>NZ_CP195646.1:4802500-6425000 GCF_051380535.1 Actinoplanes sp. HUAS TT8
CCGCGCGATGATCAGGTGGAACCCGATAGCCGCGCCTTGGGCGATCAGCGGGATGAGCGGGTCAAGGATCGACCCCATCCCGCCCGGATTGGCCATCATCTCGTAGTCGTCGACCACCACGAACAGTTCCGGCCCTTCCCACCAGTCCCGCTTACGCAGCCGCTCGGAGGCGATGTCCGCCCCGGGCAGCCGGCGCCCCAGCGACACGGACGCCTGTTTGGCCAGTTCAGCCATATTCTGCGCAGTGATCGCATACCCAACGCGATAGTCGGCCGCGATCGCGTTGTCGAGATCCCGCCGGGTGTCCCCGATGACCACCTTGGCCTGCGCCGGCGTATAGCGCCGGGCGATGGCATCGAGCACCAGCCGCAGCATGTTGGTCTTGCCGGTCTCGTTGTCGCCGAGCACCAGCAGGTGCGGCGTGACCATGAAGTCGTGCCACACCTCGGCCAGCCGCAGTTCGTCGTGGCCGAGGCAGACCTGGAATTCCGGTTTCGGCCCGGGCAGCCGGGCGGCGGGCAGCCGGGCCGGCAGCAACCGGACCGGCGGCGCCGGGTCGCCCGGCCAGAACGTGCTGATCTCTTCGACGATCGTCTTGGTCGCCTCGGGCAGGTCGTCGGTGGCGGTCCGCCCGTCGAGCCGGGGCAGCGCGGCCAGGAAGTGCAGCCCGGCGGCGGTGATGCCGCGTCCGGGCTGGTTGGGCACCGAGGCCGCCTTGCGGGAGCCGACCTCGGACTCCATCGAGTCGCCGAGCCGCAGCTCCAGTTTGGTGCCGAGCAGGTCGCGCACCCAGGTGCGGATCTCGGACCACCGATTGGCGGTGACCATCACGTGGATGCCGAACGACAGACCGCGCGAGGCCAGTTCACCGAACTGCTGGTCGAGTTCCATGAAGTCCTGTTTCATGGTGAACCAGCCGTCGACGATCAGGAACACCCGCCCGTGCGGGTCCTGGATGCGGCCCTGGGCGCGCGCCGCCAGGTAGGCGTTGATCGACTCGAATCCGTGCTCGGCGAACGCCGCTTCCCGCAGCTCCAGGACGGCCCGCAGTTCCTGGATGGTCCGGACCACCCGGTCGCGTTCCATCCGGGTGGCGATCGAGCCGACGTGCGGCAGCCCGGTCAGCGACATGATGCCGCCGCCACCGAAGTCGAGCCCGTAGAACTGGACCTCCTGCGGGGTGTGGGTCAGCGCCAGCGCCAGCACCAGCGTGCGCAGCAGGGTGGATTTGCCGCTCTGCGGGGCGCCGGCGATGCCGACGTGCCCGTCGGCGCCGCTCAGGTCGGCGATGAGCAGGTCGCGCAGCTGCTCGCTGGGCCGGTCGACGACTCCGACCGGCACCCGCAGCCGGCCGTGCATCTCGGCCGGCTCGACGGTCATTCCGCGCATCGGGTCGGGCACGACGCTGGGCAGCAGCGAGTCCAGGCTGGGGGCCTCGGCCAGCGGCGGCAGCCAGATCTGGCGGGCCGGCGCCCCGGCCCCCTCCAGCCGGTCGATGATCACGTTCATCAGCCGCACCTCGTCGGACGTGGCGACGGGTTCGACCGGGCGCACGGCCTCGGTCTCGGGTTCGGGGCGCCGCCGCCGGATCATGCCGCTGGCGGTGGTGAACGGCACGACCTCGACCAGCGCGCGGGCGTGCGGCTCGCCGTCGGCGCCCGGGGCGCTGCGCTCGTACGGGCCGGACACGTAGGCGCCCTTGAACCGGATCAGGCTGGTGATGTCCACCTTGAGGAAGCCGTTGCCGGGTTCGGAGGGCAGTTCGTAGGCGCTGCCGACGCCGATCACCGACCGTGATTCCATGGAGGAGAAGGTCCGAAGGGCGATCCGGTACGACAGGTGCCCCTCGACCCGGTTGATCCGTCCCTCGTCGAGCCGTTGCGAGGCCAGCAGCAGGTGCACGCCGAGGCTGCGCCCGAGCCGGCCGATCGACACGAACAGGTCCATGAACTCCGGTTTGCTGGAGAGCAGTTCGCTGAACTCGTCCACGACCAGCAGCAGCACCGGGAACGGGGCGAGCGGGGCGCCGGCCGCGCGGGCCTTCTCGTACTCGAACAGCGATGCGTATCCGGCCGCCCGCAGCAGTTCCTGCCGCCGGGTCATCTCCCCGTTGAGCGCGTCCTGCATCCGGTCGACCAGCGGCAGTTCGTCCTGCAGGTTGGTGATCACCGCCGAGGTGTGCGGGAGCCGATCCATGCCCAGGAACGTCGCGCCGCCCTTGAAGTCGACCAGGACCAGGTTGAGGATCTCCGACGAGTGGGTCATGGCCAGGGCGCAGACCAGCGTGCGCAGCAGCTCGCTCTTGCCCGAGCCGGTCGCGCCGATCAGCAGGCCGTGCGGGCCCATGCCGCCCTGCGCCGACTCCTTGAGGTCCAGCTCGACGACCTCGCCGTCCTCGGTGACCCCGATCGGCACCTGCAGCCGGGCCCGCTGCGCCTGCCGGGACCGCCACAGCCCGGGCACGTCGAACGTGTACGCGTCGCGCACCCCGAGCAGCGTGGTCAGCTCGAAGTCGCTGCTCATCGGCTCGTCGACCAGTTCCAGGGTGCCGCTGGTCCGCTTCGGGGCGAGGATCCGGGCCAGCGTCTCGGCCTCGTCGAGGCTGAGCGTGTCCGGCACCGCGCTGCCCGTGGTCGCACCGGCCGGGAACTCCACCCGCTCGCCGTCCACGGTCAGCCGCAGCACGCGCGGGCCGCCGGGCAGGTCGTTGGTCAGGTCGAGCAGGCCCACGTTGCGGATGCCCTCGCCGAGCAGGCGCGAGCTTTCCGGGATGGCCGTGTGGTGGGCGACGACGAGGATGTACGGCTCGGTCGCGCTCGGCACCACCGACTTGTCCAGGTCCCCGCGGTCGGTGACGTCGGGCCCGAGCAGCTCGAACAGCTGATCGTGGTCGTCGGCGAACAGCCGCACCGGCCCGGCCGCGTCCTCGGCGGCCGGGTGCGCGCTGTGCGGCAGCCACTTGATCCAGTCCCAGTGTTTCTCCCGCTCGGCCGGCCCGCACAGCACGGCGACCCGGAACTCGTCCGGGGCGTGGAACGTGACCAGCTGGGCGATCATCGCGCGGGCCAGCCCGAGCGTGCGTTCCAGTTCGCCCTCCAGCTCGATGCTGGTGAAGCTGCGTGCGCCGACCGCGATCGGCACCCCGGACACGGTCCGGTAGGCCTCGCCGAAGCGGCGCAGCGAGATCGACGACAGTGGTTCCAGGTCCTCGATCGGTTTGGTCGACGGCGCCACGTACTTCACCGACGAGCCCTGCCGGCCCAGTCCGATCCGGACCCGGCCGAAGTCCTCGTGGCTGGGCCGCCGCTCCCAGATCCGGGTGCCCATCGCGATCGACCAGAGCGCGCCCGGGTCCGGGTTGTTCCAGAGCACCGACTGCCGCTGCTCCTGCGCCGACTGCCGCGCCTTCTTGCGGATCTGTGCGATGTAGCGCAGGAAGTCGCGCCGCTCGCTGCGCATCTTCGTCTTGCGTTCGGCGGCGTTGCGCCCGATCTGCATCGCGCCCATGCCGGCCATGCCGACCGCCATGACGATGCCCATCACGTACATCACCGGCGACCGGTTGGACATGCCGTAGAGCAGGAACATGCCGCCCATGCCCAGGCCCATCGGGATGACCATCATGAACGCCCGGAAGTCGGGCTGGGCCGGTTCGGCCATCACCGGCGGCTCCTGCAGTTCCACCTGGCCGTCGGGCAGCTTCGGCGGATCCACCCGGGGCGGGCGTTTGACAGTGACGATGCTCATCGTGCTCGGCTCTCCGTTCCGGCGGCGATCATCCGATCACCCCGTCGACCGCGTCGTCGCGGTTTCCCCACTGCGTGTCGTCGCGGTCGAGCAGGTCGGCGGCCCGGCGCTCGGCCGGTTCCTCCTCCTCGGCGTCGTCGTCACGGTCCAGACCCATCTCGATCCGGGTCCGGCGCACCCGTTCGGCCCGTTCCGCGGCGAGCCGGCTGCGATCCTCCGGCGTCAGGTCCGGCCCGCCGGAGCGCAGCGGCATCTCGGCCAGCAGCACCGACTCGTAGGACTGCCCGGACGGCCGCGGACGCGCCTTCGGTTCCTCCTCGGCCGGCGGCGGAGGCGGGCTGGACTCCACCGGTTCCGGCCCACCCCACGAGGACGGATCGTCCTCACCCTCGACGTCCTCGGTCTCCCACGGAAGCGGTTCGCTGTCCCACGACCCGAAGTCGTCCTCGGACTCCCGCACCACGGCGATCTGATCCGGCCGGATCTCCTCATCGGCCGACACCCACGCACCCTCGTCCTCATCCAGCAGCTCGCCGGCCTCGGAGCGCTCTTCCGCCCGCCGTCGCTCGGCCGGCAGCAGCGGAGGCGCGGCCAAAGGCGCCTGGTCACGCCGGCTGCCGCGCCTCTGGCCGCTTTCCCCAAAACCAACAATTAGGGGTACGGACGGAAGCCCGCCCAGTGGCAACGTCGGCGGCACGTAGTCGGCACCGCCCGCCGCCCGGCCGCGCTCGGCTCCGTCCGGAGCGTCCGGAGTGCCCGCACCCTGATCCTCGTCCCACACCACATCGTCACCGGCGACCAGCGCGGACGAGTCCGAACGGTCGGCCGCCCCACGCTGACTCTGCGGCGGCGACATCTGCGGCATCATCGGCATGCCCGCACCCGACGCGCCCGATCCGAGTCCAGAACCACTACCGGTGCCGGTGCTTGTCTCCGCCGACTCCAGCGGCGGAATGCTCGGCGACGTCACGCCACCGAAGCCCGAACTCACTCCTCCACCACCGCCGGCACCGGGCGCGGCACCACCCGAAGCCTCCGGCGCACCCGGCACCGGACCCGCATCCCAGTCCTCGGCATCACCACCGACCAGCCCGGACGAATCCGGCCGATCGGTCGCACCGGTAGCGGACTGCGGAGGTGACATCGGCGGGAGCATCGGCGTCTGCGCCCCCGGACCCAGCCCGGTGCCCGAGCCCGTTCCCGGCGACTCCACGGACGGAATGCCCGGCCCGGTGACACCGTCCACGCCCGAGCCCACGCCACCGCCGACGGCACCGGGCACGGCGACACCCGCGCCACCGCCACCGGCACCGCCGGCACCGGGCGCGGCACCACCCGAAGCCTCCGGCGCACCCGGCACCGGACCCGCATCCCAATCCTCGGCATCACCACCGACCAGACCCGACGAATCCGGCCGATCGGTCGCACCGGTACCCGACTGCGGCGGCGACATCGGCGGCAGCACCGGCGTCTGCGCACCCGTGCCGGTACCGATCCCGGAACCGGATCCGGGCGACGACGTGTCCACGCCGGGGATGGACGGGGTGGTGACACCTCCGGGCGTCTCCAGTCCGGTCCCGCCACCGGCACCCGGTGCGGCGCCGCCCGAGGCCTCCGGGGCGCCGGGCACCGAACCCGGATCCCAGTCCGCGGCGTCGCCGCCGACCAGCCCGGACGAGTCCGAGCGGTCGGTCGCGCTCGTGCCCGACTGCGGCGGCGACATCGGCGGCATCATCGGCGGCGATCCCGCCCCGGTGCCGGTGCCCGTTCCCGACGAGCCGCCGGCGCCGGTGTCGATGGGCGCGTCGACCGAGGTCAACGGCGGGATCACCGGCTTGACGCCGTCGGACGCGCCACCGTCGGCGCCGGGCGCATTGCCCGACGCGTCGAAGCCCGGCGCGGACCCGCCGGAGCCACCGCCCGCGCCCCCGCCGGGCGCGTCGGCACCGCCGTCGAACTCCGGCACCGGCACGTTGGCCGCGCCCTTGCCGCCGTTCGTGCCGCCGCTCGGAGAGTTGCCGCTGGTGAAGGGTGGGATCGGGGTGTTGGCCCCGGTGCCCGTACCGTCGCCGGTTTGATCGAAGCCCGGGAGGCCGCCGCCGTCACCGCCGGCGGCGCTGAAGGCCGGCGGATCGGCGCCGGAGGCGCCGGGCGGATCCGGAGTGTCGGCGGCGCCCGAGTCGGGGATGTCGGTCGGGTCGGGCACGTCGTCCGGGGTCGCCATCGCCGACATCGTCGCGTCCGGCGCGTCCGGTGGCGGGACGTCGGTCGCCGACGGGTCCGGCGCGTCCGGTCCGCCGGTGACCTCGTCCGGGGCGTCCGTCGAGAGCGCCGGCGGGGTCGGGGTCGGCGTGGCCGACGCCGAGGGGGTCGGCACGCTGCTCGGGGGCGGTGTCGACGACAGTTCGGGCGGGGCGCTGCTGGAGATCGACGGGGTCGGCGGCAGCGAGGACGACTCGAACGGCGGCGGGCTGTACGACGGCACGCTGTTCGACGGCAGCGAACTGTTCGGGGGCGGCGTCGAGCTGCCACCGGTCGGCGAGCCGGTCTCCGGGTTCATCGGCTGCGGGGTGTTCACCGCGCTGGTGCCCAGCCGGACGTACTCGGTGACCAGTTTGCCCATCACCTCGCGCATGGCGTTGGTCATGATCTCGGGCAGGCCGTCGACCTCGCTGACGTGCACGACGCCGTCGCCGTAGTCCTTGACGTAGTTCGATGCCCAGCCGGCGTAGAAGTGGTCGATGTAGAGGACCTGTTTCTGCGCCCACTCCAGCATGTTGCCGCTGTGGAAGAGCTGGTTCGGCACCGAGACGCCGAGTTCGCCGTCCCCGCCGTTGATCCGTTCGGCCTGCCGTTCCAGGTAGTTGGCGACGTCCAGCATCTTGGCCTTGAACGTCTCGGCGGCCGTGCCCTGCCAGGCCCGGCCGTCGCCGGCCAGGCCCTTGATCTGCGACGCCAGGTTCTGCGCCACGCCCCGCATGACCGACTGGGTGTTGTTGAAGATGTTCCCGGCGTCACGCAGCGACTGCGGGTTGACCAGGGCCGCGGCGTTCTGCGCGGCGGTGGCCGCGCCGTTGGCGTTGTTGACCGCCGAGGAGCCGGTCAGGACCGCTTCGATCCACTTCCAGTCCTTGTCCGTGTAGTCGTAGACGTTGCCTTCGCTACCGGTCTCACCGCTCGCATAGATGCCGTTGGGCCCGGTCGAGACCAGCGGGGGCGGGGAACTGGACGGATCGGCCATCAGGCGTTCTGCCCGTTCCCGTTGCCGTTTCCGTTCCCGTTGCCGTTCCCATTTCCGTTCCCGTTGCCGTTGCCGTTGTTCTCGGTGCCGGTCCCGTCGGTGCTGGTGTTGCCGTACTGCCCGTAGTGGCTGATGTTGGTGAACGCGTCGTTGAACACGTTGTTGAGTTGCTGCGCCGTGATCCCGTTCCACTCCTCGGTGGAGTCGTAGTCGGTGATCAGCGTCTCGATGTCGGCCCGGATGTAGGTGAAGGTCTCGCTGACGCTCTGCAGGAACCGCAGCGTGTCGCCGCGCAGCCCGGTCTGGATGGCCGCGCTGATGTGCACCCCGGCGCCGAACGTGCCCGGCGCGACCTTCACGTCCTTGACCGACGTGTGCTCCTTGACCACCAGGTCCTCAAGCATCTTCAGGTTCTTGGCGAACTGCCGCAGGGCCTCGGTGCTGACCGTGACCGAGCCGCCCTTCTCCCCCGAGGTGTTCAGCGGCGGCGGCAGGACCTTCGGATCGTCCAGCGCGTCCTTCGGCTTGTCGTCCGGCATGTCGGTGTCCGGGTTGGTGTCGTTCCCGGACAGCGTCGGCGGTTTGCCGTCGGTCCACTCGTTGACCAGCTTCTCCACCTTGTCGTGGATGGCCTTTTCCTCGGGTGTGCCGGCGCTGTACTCCGTACCCCACGCGAAGTAGGTGTACTTCTCGTCCTCGGTGATCGTCCCCGAGTCGACGAGTTTCTCTGCGATCTCGGAGGGTGCTTCGCCGGACATGGTTTCCTTTCGAGGCGGGGGCGACGAGTGGACCCGGATCCGGCCGGCGGTGGAGGAGAACCGGCCGGATCCGCGGGATCAGCGACCGGTGTAGGTGTTGGCCCAAATCTGCGAGGCGCGCTGCTCGGCGCTGCCGTAGCCCTCGGAGATGTTGTAGAGCGAGACCCGGCCGGACTGCAGCGCCTGGCTCATCGTCTGCAGGCCGGCCCGCCACTCGGCCTCGGCGTGCGCGTACGCGGTCTGCGCGTCACCGGTCCACTCCTGCAGGTGCGCCCGGCTGTTGCGCTCCAGCTCGTCGAGCGCCTGCTTCAGGTTGTTGTTGACCGTGTCCATGTGGTCGAGGGTGTTGTCGGCCACGGTGAAGTTGAACTTGTAGGAACTCATCTCAACGCCTTTCGGGAAGTCGGTCGGGGGTCGGCGGTCACATGCCGGGCAGGCCGCCGGACGGCGCCGCCACCGGGGCGTCCTGCACGCCGTTGCCGAGCGCCTGACCCCACTGCTGCGCGAGGTTCGAGGCGGTGTCCTCCTGGCCCTCGTACAGCTTCGCGTTGCCGCCGAGGCTCTCGATCATGCTGATCAGGGCGGTGATGACCCGCTTGAAGCCGCCCTCCCAGTTGTCCATGGCCTGGTTGAAGTTCGACGACGCGGTGCCGTCCCACGTGCTCTGCAGGACCGCCATCTCCTGGTTCACACTGGACAGCTGGCCGTTGAAGATCTGGACCTTGCCCTCGAACTCGACCCGGGCCGCGGCCATACCCTCTTGGGTAGTTCCGACGTTCTGCTGCTGAACTGCCACTGTTACCTCCCGCGAGGGCCCCACCGGGGGTGGGGATGCCCGCTCTGTCCAGGAAGCTGCGATGCGCACGCTTCGCGTTCATGGAGCGTCCCAGCCGTTTCGACAGCGGCAAATGCCTCGCCACCGTCTGTGCACGCTCGGACCGGCGATCTGCCCCGACTGACATCCGGCCCGGACAGGCGGGTAACGCTCTTGCCCGTCCCCACCCCATCGGCCCCGAATCCCTTGTCGGCCGTCGCCGGTCCCGGCTTTGCTGGGTGGTCACCGACGGAAGGGCCGAGCATGTCCGACGACCACCGCCTCGAAACCATGTTCGAGGAGTACCAGCGTCAGCGCCTGAGCCTCACCGAGCTGCACCAGCGGGTCCAGGCGATCCGGGCGACCGCGTCGTCGCCGCGCCGGGAGATCGACGTGACGGTGAACCACGGTGGTTCGGTCACCGACATCACCTTCCAGGGGACGGCCTACCGCAAGCTCGCGCCCAAGGACCTGTCCGCGCTGATCCTCAAGACCATCGACGACGCCAAGGCCAAGGCCGTCACCGAGGCGGCCGAGCTGCTCGCCCCGATGATGCCGCCCGGGATGAACGCCCGTGAACTGCTGGCCGGCAGCCTCGGGCTGGACCGGATGGTCCCGGCCGACGGGCCGCGCCTGCCGCAGATCGTCAACGAGCAGCTCCAGCGTTAGGGGTCACGATGTCGGACGAGCCGCTGTACGTCGACCCGGAGCGCCTGGCCGCCCACGCCCGCCCGTACGAGTCGGCGTCGCACGACTGGGCCCGGTTGAAGAGTCGGGTCACCGACATCCGGGCCCGCTACTCCGGGGTGTGGGGCGACGACGACCTGGGCCGGCAGTTCGGCCCGTCCTTCACCGAGGGGTTGGATTCGGTCGAGGGCCGGGTGAACGTGGTCAGCACCACGCTGGGCTACTACGGCGAGGGCCTGGTCGAGAACGGCAAGATCTACGGCGACGCCCGGGAGGACGCCGACCAGTCGACGTACCTGCTGCTGGTCGACTCCGAGACGGTCGGCGGCTACGAGGCCCCGGCCGATCCGAACGCGCCCGCCCGCCGCTTCATGACCACCGAGGGCGCCACGTACACCCCGGTCGAGGGCACCGAGCGGCCACTGCTGCGCCGCGCGATGACCGTCCAGGGCCGGATCCTCACCCCGGCCGAGGAGGGCGAGGAGGCCGAGGCCGCCCCGCGCCACCTGGCCCGGGGCCGGCTGCTGACCCCCGACGAGGAGGGCGAAACCACACCGCGTCACCTGGTCCGGGGCAAGCTGCTCACCCCGGACGAGGAGCTGACACCGCTCAAGCCCGCCCTCCTGATGCGCCGCGAGGCCGTGGCCGAGCCCGGAATCGCACCGCTGGAACCGCTGCTGCCGGCCCGCCGCGAGGCCGTGATCGAGCCGGAGGTGACCCCGCTGGAGCCGACGCAGTCGCACGTCTTCTACCGCAGCGTGCACCCCGCGACGCCCGCCGTCCCCGCGGAAGAGCCGGAGTAACCGCACCGCATGGACCTGCACATCCCCGACGACCCCGAGTACCAGTGGGCGTACACCGCGATCCTGATCGCCTCCGGCGAGCAGCTCCCGAAGGCCGACATCACCCAGCTCCGGGCGATGACCGCCGAGCTCACCGGGGTCGTCGCGGGGATGATGGCGCTGAGCACCGGCATGGGCGGCCTGTCGACGAGCGTCTACAGCGCGGTCAGCGGGCAGACCGCCCGCGAGTTCTACAACGCCACCCGCAACGTCACCGACGGCGTACCGGACGACATCAACCTGCTGCGGCAGATGATCGCCCAGGCCGACAATTTCACGCTGGACGCCGAGCAGACCCAGTACTCGGTCGCCATCGCCATGTTCCTGACCGTTTTCGACATCTTCCTGGCGCTGGTCTCCGGCTTCTCCTACCTGGTGCCGTTCCACATCGCGTCCGGTGGCGGCGTGGTCCGCGCCCTGATCCAGGGCCTCAAACTGCGGCACGTCGGCCGCAGCCTGTCCAAACTGCACGTCCCGCCGCTACCCAAGGCCCCCAAGCCCCTGCCGAAGGCCACCCCCAAGGACGTCCCGCACACCACCCCGAAGCCCACACCGAAGGACACCCCCACCCCGACCCCCAAGGACACGCCGACCCCCACCCCGAAGGACCCGCCGCCGGCCCGGCCCACCCCGCAACCCCTGCCCAAGGACGCCCCTCCCCCGACGCCCAAGGACACCCCCACCCCCAAGCCCAAGGACACCCCGTCCCCCAAGGACACCCCGACGCCCTCGGCGAAACCGCCGAGAACCCCAAAAGAACAGGCCGTCAGGTACGGCGGGGAAGTCGTCCAGGAGGCGGTCGAAGAAGCGTTCCAGGAGATGGCCGAAGAGGGCGCCGCCATGGGCATCCAGACGGCCGAGGGCAACCGCAAGGTCGGCCAGGTCAACTGGAACCAGTGGCTCTTGGCGGGCGCCGGCGGCGCGATGATCGGCGGCGTGGCCAGCGCGTGGAGCGGCGCGGTCAAGAAGATCCTGCCCCACTTCTCGGCCGGCAAGGACGGTCGCGCCATCAACGGCGCCATCGGCGAGGTCCTCGGCGAACTCGGCTTCACCAGCATCGTCGGCGGCGACTTCGTCCCCTGGGCCACCGTCACGTCCTCGATGATCGGCTCCTACGGCGTCGACTACGCCCACCAGGCGAGCAACAACCTCGCAGGCGTCCCCCAGGGCACCGGCGGCCACGGCTCCGGCAACGGCCACACCACCGTGACCCCGCAGTCCGTCCAGAACTACTTCAACCAGCTCTCCGAAACCCTGCGCAACGCCGGCGGCAACTTCCCCCAGGTAGCCCCGGTCGTGGACGCCCTCGGCGCCGACGTGGTCAACGAGATGACCGGCCAGCCCCTGACCAACGGCCCCACCGACCCCACCACCACCGCGCCCCCGACCACCGCGCCCCCGACCACCGCCACCGGTGGCATCCCCACCAGCACCGACGCCCCCATCACCACCGAAAGCCCCACCCCCGCAGCGTCATCTCCCACGGCCACCCCGTCATCCCCCTCAGCGCCGCCATCCCCAGCGCCGCCATCCCCAGCGCCGTCATCCACCTCAGCGCCGTCATCCTCGTCGGCAACCGCCTCTCCATCCACGGGCACGGCGACCCCAGCGGCCCCGTCGTCATCCACCTCGACACCCGCGCCGACGACTTCACCCCCTACCACGGCAGCCCCAGCCCCGGCGACTTCAACGGTCGCCCCGCCGACGTCCACATCGGCGCCGACAACATCCGGCGAGGGCGCCAACACATCGCCCCAGTCGCCGACCAGCGCCCCAGCCACCCCCTCCTCCACCAGCGGATCAGCAAGCGGCCTCCCCGGCTTTGACGCCCAGCCCAGCACCGACACCACCAGCACCAGCGGCAACCCCGCGCCCGACACCGCCGGCACCCCCAACGCCCCCGCCGGCACCAGTAACACCACCCCAAGCAGCACCAGCACCACCGGCTCTTCCATCACCAGTTCCCCCAGCACCGGCGGCTCCAGCACCACCCAGGGCAGCCCCACAAGCTCGTCCCCCACAAGCTCGTCCCCCACGCCCTCTTCCGCCCCGCCCCCACCCCCCGCGGCACAAACCACGACGACCAGCACCTCGTCCCCCACCACCAGCACTTCCTCCCCAAGCACGAACGCGCCCCAGACCAGCACCTCCCAGCCATCCACCTCCCAGCCGTCCACCTCGACGTCGTCCACACCTACCTCGACGCCGACCACGACCACTTCGCCGTCGACCACACCCCCAATCACCTCGGCGCCCATCTCCACCGACTCCCCAGCACCCACCGCCGACACCACCCCGCACTCCGAAAACCCGCCGTCCTACCAGGAATCCACCACCCCCCAATCCACAACGGACCAGACCACCGAAGCTCCCCCGTCCTACGACTCCCTGGAATCCCCTCCCCCGGCCTACGACGCACAGGACTCCCCGGCCACCACCACTCCCGACCCCACCAGAACCCCGCTCGACCCAGCCAAAACCGCCCCCCTTTCGCCCAGCGACAAAGCCCCCACCCAGTCCCAGAACCCGGCCCGAACCACACCTCAGTCAGCCACCCCCGCTCCACCGGCAAAGACCGCCACCGAGACCGACACCCCCAACGTCAAGACCTCCCTCGAGTCCGACGTCAAACAGGCCATCGCCTCCCTCGACCCCCACCACCACGGCGGCCATTCCCCCAAACCCGGAATATCCGAAAAATCGGGTCGAGGCGGCTACCCCACGCCCCTCATCGAGCACCAGCCCACCCCTCTGGCCTGGGCCAACGACTCCCAAAACCCGAACCCCAAAACCGACCCCACCGGCCCGATCCACGTCCCCGCCGGCCTACGCCTGATCAACGCCGATTCCGACCCGGCCCACTTCGACCACGCCGGCAAAGCCCCCAAATCCACCACGTACCAGGTCTACGGCCACGGCACCCCCGACGGCATCAAGATCGGCCCCCGCACGATCGGCGCCACCGAGCTGGCCGCGATGATCAAAAACGACCCGGCCTGGAACAACCGCCCGATCCGCCTGATCGCCTGCGACACCGGCGCCGGCCCGATCAACTCCGACCGTTTCGTCAACGACTTACGCCAGCGCCTCCCCGGCGTACGCATCGACGCCCCCCGCCGAACGGCCTGGACCACCACCGACGGCAACGTCTTCGTAGCCGGCGCGAAGATCGTCAACGGCCGCCGCCGCCCGGACCCCACCCCGCACCCGGACAACGCCTGGTCCACCGGCACCGCCCAGCGGAACCCGAACGAGCCCGACGACTCCCCGGCCACGATCAAAAACCGCCCGGTCACTGAGTCGATCACCGCCGAGAACCGCCCCCCGACCGAGTCCGACCTGGACCCGGACGACCCGTGGGCGATCGGCGTCGAGATCGAAACCCAGTTCGCCTTGGACACTCCGGGCGACGTCGACGTCGGTTACGCCACGGTCCTGGCCCAGACCCGCGACGGCATCCATCCCGCGATCAAACTGGTCATGGACCACTCCGGCGGCGAACAGATCATCGAGATCGTCACCGAGCCCTTGGGTGTCATCGACGGCGAGAACCGGCCGCCTTCACTCCCGGCGTTCCAGCTGATCAACGACCTGATCAACCGCCTGCACCAGGTGACCGCAACCGATCAGAACACCCCGCTCGCCGCGGTCCTCTCCACCCTGCCCCAGTTCGAGGTCAGCACCGTCGGCCGCCAGGTCGGCATCATCGGCGGCCAGTCCCCGAAAACCGTCTACACCCAGTACACCGTCGGTGTCCCCCTGGCCGGCATGCCCGAGTTCCTGCAGAAGGTCATCCAGGACACCCGCACCAGGAACACCCGCGAGCCGCTGCAGCACGGCCTCGATTTCGCCCAGCGCCTGGCCCAGCATTTCAGCAGCACCACCTCGAACGACCCCTACCTGAATCGCCTGGTCCAGGGCATCGGCGCGATGGCCTACACCCACACCGCCGCGATCTTCTCCAGCGCCGCCGACCAGCTCGAATCCCAGCGCGACAACAAGCCGATCGAACGCCTGACCAAGAACTACCTGGGCGCCGCCTCCCGCGTGCACCTGGCCGCGATGAACGCCCAGCTGCCCCCGACCGTCCAGCAGTTCCTGGAGCAGAACGCCGACTCGATCGGCCAGGAGGTCCTCAACCAGTACCGGCAGCAGTCCCCGGACAAAGCCGCCCTCCTCGACCAGAAGATCAACACCGACAACAACCTCACCAGCCTGTACGACGTCGACCCCCGAGCCCGCACCCTGTTCCTGAACGCGGTCCTGACCGAGGACACCCGCAACGCCCGCGGCATCCCGGTCATCGACCAGAGCGACGCCCTGGGCATCCGCACCCACCTGACCGCTCTCGATCACCACACCCCGGGCGGCCCGGTCGTCCCCCTCGAAGTCCGCCAGCCCGACACCTACCAGGGCCGCCAGCCGGGTCTCGAAGGCTCACACGCCAAGTTCACCGAGTACGCCAACCTGAGCAACCAGCTGCACCAGCTGCACGGCACCCCACCGCCCGAGCACACGCTCCCGGGTGAGCCGATGACAGGCGTCGATTCGATCACCCCGCCGCAGGACGTCGACATGGCCGACGCGATCGGCTGGGGAGACGGCTCGGGCTCGAATCCGACGGGCCCGATCCACGTCGACAGCGGCCTGCGCCTGATCGACGCCGAGACCGACCCGGCCCACTTCGAGCACGCCGGCAAAACCCCCAAAACCACCACCTACCAGGTGTACGGCCACGGCACCCCCGACGGCATCAAGATCGGCCCTCACACGATCGGGGCGGCCGAGCTGGCCACGATGATCCGCAACGACCCGGCCTGGCAGAACAAACCCATCCAGCTGGTCGCGTGCGACACCGGCGCCGGCCGGTTCGTCGACGAACTACGGCAACACCTTCCCGGCGTACGCATCGATGCTCCTCGTCGCCCAGCCTGGACCACGGCGGACGGTGACGTTTTCGTCGCCGGCTCGACCATCGTCGGCGGACGCCGACGCCCCGACACCAGCCCACACCCGGACAACAGCTGGAACACCGGTGTGGCCCGGAAGAACCCGGACGAGACCGACGACTCCCCGGAGACGATCCGCAAACGCCCGGTCAGCTCGAAGACCTACCACTCGGTCCATCCGCCGACCGGCACCGACCTGGACCCGGACGACCCGTGGGCGATCGGCGTCGAGATCGAGACCCGCTTCATCCTGACCGAGGACATCCCCTACAGCACCGTCCTGGCCCAGACCCCACCCGGCACCCACCCCGCGATCAAACTGGTCGTCGACCACGACGGCATGAACGATCCGATCATCGAGATCGTCACCGAACCCCTGGCCACCATCGACGGCGAGAACCGTCCGCCCGCCGCCCCGGCCTTCCAGACCATCGACAACCTGGTCGAGCTGCTGCACGCGGCGACCCGCTCGGGCCGCAACACCTCCCTCGCCGACGTGCTCGCCCCGCTGAAGTCGTTCCAGGTCACCGACGCCGGCCGCAACGTCTCGTACAGCACCGGCCTCTCAACGCCGGCCGTCACCGACCTGTTGCAGCAGGTCGCGAGCACCGCGACGAACCCGGACGACCCAGCCGCCGTCACTCTGACCCGGGGTGTCGAGTTCGGCCGGCGGCTCGCCGAGCAGCTCGGCGACGACAGCGTCCGCGGGGTCGGCGCGCTCGTCTACACCCACACCGCGGCGATGTTCGAGGCCACCGCGGACGCCATGGCCGGCGACGGCAACCCCGAGGAGCTGCCCCAACGCATGCGCGACTACCTGGCGGTCGCCGCGCCGGTGAACCTGGGTTCGATCGCCGCCGACCTGACACCCGAGGCCCGGCAGCTGATCGAGGACAACTTCACGAACATCACCCGCGCGCTCGCGATGACCTGGAAGCAGCAGAACCCGCAGAAAGCCGCGTTCCTCGACGCGAAACTCGGCGACGGCCAGACCTACTACGACCTGGCCCGCCCGATCCCCGCCGTCACCGCGAACATCCTGCTCACCGGCCCCGCCCTGGCGCAGTCCGGCGTCCCGGTCATCACCGCCGACAGCCCGGCCGGCCAAGCGTTCCGCAACACTCTCGCGCCGCCGGCCGCGTTCCAGGTCAGCGACGCCGGCCGCCACGTCCAGGTCGAGGGCGAGGCGGTCCCGACCGGCCTCTACACCCAGTTCACGGTCGGTGTCCCGGTCGACGGCATGGCCGAGTTCTTCCAGGCCGCAGTCGAGGACGCCACCAGCAAACCGCGCCGCTCCGGCAAGCCTTCCCCGGCTGCCAAGCTGCTCGCCGACGGTCTCACCTTCGGCGACCGGCTGGCCCAGGAGTTCGCCAAGACCTCCACCGACCAGCACCTGCGACAGATCGTCAAGGGCGTCGGCGCGCTCGCCTACAGCCACACCGGCGCCATGTTCGAGGCGAACGTCGACATCGTCGAGAAGCAGACCAAAGACAAGAACATCCCCCGGCTGACCAAGAACTACCTGACCGCCGCCTCCCGCGTCGACCTGAACGCGATCAACGCCCAACTCCCGCCCCAGGTGCAGCAGTTCCTGGAACAGAACTCGCGGGCCATCGCCGAGCAGGTCCAGACCACCTGGAAACAGGCCGATCCGGAACGGTCGAAGGTTCTCGACCAGCAGCTCGCGCCCGGTCAGACCTACTACAACCTGGACGACAACACGCCGCGCGTGCTCGCCAGCACGATCCTCTCCAAACCCGCGCTGGACCGCGCCGGCATCGAGCCGATCAACCAGAGCGACGCCTTCGGCATCCGCACCTTCCTGACCGAGGTCGACTCCCACACGCCGGGCCGTCCGGTGGTGGCCTTCGAGGTCCGCCAGCCGAACACCCACCAGAACGACCCGAACCGGGCCGGCATGCCCGGTACGCGCTCCCGCTTCGACGACTACGCCGGCCTGACCAACCGTGTCTACCACCAGCCGACCACCGCCCCGGCACCGGCCGACACCGCCATGGCTGAGGCGCTGACCTGGGGAAACAACACCGAACCGACCGGCCCGATCCACGTCGACAGCGGCCTGCGCCTGATCGACGCCGAGACCGACCCGGCCCACTTCGACCACGCCGGCAAAACCCCCAAAACCACCACCTATCAGGTGTACGGCCACGGCACCCCCGACGGCATCAAGATCGGCCCCCGCACGATCGGGGCGGCCGAGCTGGCCACGATGATCCGCAACGACCCGGCTTGGCAGAACAGGCCGATCCAGCTGGTCGCCTGCGACACCGGCTCCGGGACGTTCATCAACCAACTACGGCAACACCTTCCCGGCGTACGGATAAATGCTCCTCTCCGGACGGCCTGGACCACCGCGGACGGCGGAGTTTTCGTCGCCGGCTCGACGATCGTCGGCGGACGCCGGCGCCCTGATCTGACCCCGCACCCGGACAACGCCTGGTCCACCGGCATCGCCCGGAAGAACCCGGACGAGAGCGACGAGTCCCCGGAGACCGTGGCCAAGCGGCCGGTCTCCGAGTCCACCCACCCGTCGACACCGCTCGACGGCGACCTGGACCCGGACGACCCGTGGGCGATCGGCGTCGAGATCGAAACCCAGTTCGCGCTCGACACACCCGGCGACGTCGACGTCGGTTACGCCACGGTTCTCGCCCAGACCCGAGACGGCATCCACCCGGCGATCAAACTGGTCATGGACCATTCCGGCGGCGAACAGATCATCGAGATCGTCACCGAACCGCTGGGGGTCATCGACGGCGAGAGCCGGCCACCCGCGCTGCCCGCGTTCCAGCTGATCAACGATCTGATCAACCGGCTCCACGAGGTGTCCGGCAACGATCGGAGCACTCCCCTCGCCGAGGTGCTCGCCACGTTGCCGCAGTTCCGGGTCAGCGACGTCGGCCACCAGGTCGGCATCGTCGGCGGCCAGTCCCCGAAGCAGGTCTACACCCAGTACACCGTGGGGGTGCCCCTGGCCGGCATGCCCGAGTTCCTGCAGAAGGTCATCCAGGACACCCGTACCAGGAACACCCGCGAGCCGTTGCGGCACGGCCTCGACTTCGCCCAGCGTCTCGCCCAGCACTTCACCGCCACGGTCTCGACGGACCCCTTTCTCAACCGGCTCGTGCAGGGCATCGGAGCGATGGCCTACACCCACACCGCGGCCATCCTGGCCGGCGCCGCCGACCTGTACGAGTCGCAGCGCGACAACAAGGCGATCGACCGGCTCACCAAGAACTACCTGGGCGCCGCCTCCCGGGTGCAGATGTCGGCGCTGAACGCCCAGCTCCCGCCGGTCGTGCAGCGGTTCCTGGAGGACAACGTCGAGAACATCGGCCGGGAGGTCGTCGACCAGTTCCGGCGGCAGTCCCCGGACCGGGCCACGCTGCTCGATCAGAAACTCGCCGCGGACGGCATGACCAGCTTCTACGAGGCCGACACCCGGGCCCGGACGCTGCTGTTCAACGCGGTGCTGACCGAGAGCACCCGCGCCGAGCGGGGCATCCCGACCATCGACCAGAGCGACGCCCTGGGCATCCGCACCCACCTGACCGCTCTCGATCACCACACCCCGGGCGGACCGGTCGTCCCCCTGGAAGTCCGCCAGCCCGACACCTACCAGGACCGGCAGCCCGGCCTGGCCGGTTCGCACGCCAAGTTCACCGAGTACGCCGACCTCAGCAACGAACTGCACCGCCGGCACGGCTCCGCGCCGGACGTCGACATGGCCGACGCGCTCGGCTGGGCGCCGCCGGTGCCCGGCCTGGCCCGTACGCCGTCGTTGTTCACCATCGCCGAGGAGCCGGAGACCGACGCCGAGCTGGCCCAGGCGATCCGCCGTGCCCTGCCCGACTACCTGCGGGAGAGCCGCCGCCTGGGCTTGGCCCAGCAGGTGCTCCAGGCCCGGATCGACCCGCCGGACCTGACCACCGTGGCCCCGGATCTGGACGCCGCCATCAATCGGCAGCTGCAGAAGCTGATGCGCACCGACGTGGACCATTTCCTCGGCGACGCGCACGCCGAACCGGTCACCGTCGACGGCCGCCCGGCCGAGCTGGTGATCCGCTCCGTCCTCGACCCGGACCACCTGACCGTGGCCGGCCGGGACGACGCCAAGAACGACGGCGAGAACGTCAAGGCCGGCACCAAGGACACCGGCAAGACCACGCTGAAGAGCGGTGTCGCCGACGACCAGAGCCTGAACCCGCGGGTCGCCGTGACCGCGTTGCCGCCGGTCGTCGGCGACCTGTCGATCACCGTGCCGATGGCCGCCAGCACCACCGAGGCGCACACCGGCACGGTCGAGGACACACTCAGCAGCACGCTGAAACTCAAGAACGGCATCCAGGTCGACATGCCGTTGCGGTACGTCATCGAGCTACGCGACCCGGACGGCACCCCGCTGCGCGACCCGCTGACCGTGGACGGACGCGTCGACCTGGTCGTACCCCGGGATCTGCACCGCCCGAAGGGTGAGCGCAGCCGCCTGCGCCCGCCCACCGCGGCCGTCGTCGAGAGCGCGATCGCCCGCCCCGGCCCGGCCGGCGACTTCTACACCCAGGTCGCGCGCGAGATGCACCTCGACGCCGACGGCAAGCGGATGCTGCGCGACTTCCTCGGCGACCGCAACGTCCAGAAGGAGCTGCACCGACTCGAACACGGGGCGGACGCGCGGCCCAAGGCCGGCTGGGTCACCTCCGACCCCCTGGCCGAGCGGCCCAGCCGCAACCCGTTCCGCGGGCCGCGGCACACCGCCGTACGGATGCGTCTTGTTCCTCGCCTGACCCGGGTCGTGGAGACCGTCGAGGACGCCAAGCACGAGGTGACCAGCGCGCACGCGGCCGAGCAGAGCGACCGCCGCACCGCCTCGCGGACCGTCGGCGTGACCGGCGGGGTCGGTGCGGGCACCGAGACCGGCGCGGTGAACTTCGCGGTCGGCCCGCGCGCCGGGTACTCCCGCACGGCCGAGAACAGTCAGGAGCACTCCACCGCCACCGGCGGCCGGCAGATCACCAGCAGCGAGGGCCCGATGGTGCGCTACCAGGTGGTCTACGACCTGGAGGTGGCGCTGCCGGGCCGCAAGCCGTGGAAGCTCGACGGCACGGTGGAGAGCTTCCAGTGGGCCACCCCGGAGCGGGTCGCCGAGGCCGGTCTGGACCCGCGGGCCGACGCCGGGTGGCCGGGCCGGCACGGCGACGACCGGGAGTGGCACGCCCCGGCCAACCTGGAGCACGGCCTCTCCTTCGACGGCGCGATCCCGCAGCTGGGCGACGCCGGCAGCCTGTACGAGGCGATCGCCGACGCGCTGCGCGACGTCCCCGGCCGCCCCCGCCTGGACCGTTCCCTGTTCGGCCTGTTCCTGTCGGCCAACGACCTGCTCGGCGACATGGGCGACCCGAAGTACGACGGCCACCTGGACCCGGACGACCGGGCCGCGTGGCAGCGCGCCGACGCCGTGCGGGCCGCGCTCTCCGAGGATCAGCTGGTCAAGCTGCTCAACCGGATCGTCGGGCCGGGCCTGCACATCCCGGTGCTGTACGAGGGCACCCGGCACAACTACCCGACCATCATCAAGATCACCGGCGAGATGGGTCCGCTCTCGGACGGCCCGACCGCCCGCCGCCGAGCCGACGACACCGGCACCCGGCTGAAGGAGAAGAGCGGCACCGTCGCCGGCCGGGGCACCACCACGACCGGGGAGGTCGGCGTCGAGGGCCGGGTCTACGGGCCGCTGTCCAAACTGTACGGAACGCTGCTGGCCGGCATCCGGTTCGCCCGCACGTCCACCCGCGCCCAGTCGCTCGGCGTCACCCAGGGCGCCACGTTTCACCTGGACCACGGGACCGCGGTGGACGCCGACGGCAAGATCGCCCCGGGAACCGTGCGGGCGTTCGCGACCGAGTTGACGCTGACTGTGGAGACCGAGTCGTACCGGACGCTGAACACCACCGGCCGGCGCACCTCGATCGGCGGCCCGCGGCGCGGCATGCCCGGCCCGATCGAACCTCCCGCGATCCCGGCGCAGACCCACAAGCTCGACGTACGCCTGTTCGTGCCCCAGGACCGGACCACCCGCGAGCGGCCGGCGCCGCCGGACACGGGCCGGGCGGTGACCAGCGAGCCGATCGAACGGCCGAACCCGATCGCCGGGATCGGCGGCGGCTACTCCCGGGACCTCGACGGCAACCGGCTCACCTCGTTCACCGCGTCCAAGGCGCTGCAGGACGCGACGATGCGGGTGCTGCGCAAGGCGTCCCGGGACGACCCGCTGTTCGACTCGTCGGCCACGAACATCCCGCTGACCGTCGGCGAGGTGCTCGCCCCCGAGTCGATGACCGCCGATCCGTCCCTGTTCAGCGCGGCCACCGAGATCACCGGCCTGACCCACGAGCGGCGCACCTCGGACACCACCGCCCAGGCCACGATCCGGTTGCGGCCGGCCAACCCGCGGATCGTCGACGGCACCGAGTACGACAAGAGCAAGCAGTCGCACACCGGCGGCACCCGGGCCGGCAGCGCGAAGAGCCGCCAGTTCGAGTTCGGCCCGACCGTCACCGGGGTCGGCTCGGTCGCGCACACCCCGGTGCCGGCCGGCTGGCTGCGCTACATCCCCGGCGGGATCTTCGTCGGCCAGCTCGCCCCGCTCGCCCACCGCTGGGGCACCGGCCGCGGCCAGGACCTGACCGGCCGTTCCCGGCTCTCGCTGACCGGCCGGGCCGAGCGCAAGGTGCTCGTCCAGCTCGACCTGGACGCCGAGGTGACCGCCGAGGTGCACGAGAACCCGTGGCACCCGGGCCGCGGGAGGACCACCGCGGCGGCCGAGCACGTGCTCATCCCCGACGGCGTGCAGATGTGGATGACCGAGGCGCAGTACCACCGGCTGCGCGAACACGACGCCGAGTTCGACGCCACCCGGGCCGACATCGAGCTGGCCCGGACCCAGCAGCGGCAGCGGCAGGACCTGGCGACCGCCCAGCAGCAGGAGTTCGACCAGCAGCGGGGCACGCACGCCACCGAGCAGCGCGACCTGGGCCGCGCGCAGGAGACCGAACGCGCCGCGCTGGCCGCCGACCACACCCGGGCCCTGAGCATCCGCAAGGCCGGGCACCGCACGGGCCGGGCCACGGTCCAGAGCCGGATCGACGCCGCCCGTGACCTGGACCGGCTGCGGGCCGAGCATCGCGCCGAGTCCCGCGCCCTCGACGACAACCACACCGCGGCCCTACGCACCCTGGCCGATCACCAGACGCAGGCGCGCGCCGACCTGGCCACGGCCCACGAGGCGGCTGCCCGGGAGATGTCCCGGCAGCACAACAACGCGATCCTGCTGCGGCTCGACGAGCGGGTGGCGCGGGCTAACGCCGTACGCGAAGAATCCCCCCGGCCCGAAGCGAAGCGGGCCGTGCCGGACGGCCTGCTCCACCCACCTCCCGTGGCACGCCCCGAAGGGGCCGCGCCGGCCACCGGAGCGCCCAGCGTCGGCCTCGGCGGCACGGTGACCCCGATCGATCTCAGTGATCGGGTCGACCAGCTGCGCACCAACCTGATCAAGGGCTTCACCCGGGAGTACGACGGTGACGAGGCCAAGGCCCGGGTGACCGCCGAGCGGCTGCTGCCCCGCGACACCCTGGCCGGCCCGCACGACAACACCCGCGCGGTCCGCGACTTCCTGGCCACCCTCAACCGGCACCTGCCCGGCGGGCTCAACGGCGGCCGCACCCAGCCGCTGCGCCTGGAGGACCGGCTGACCGGCCACACCTACTACCTGACGGCCGACATCACCTTCCCCGCTCCGCTGACCGCGGCGACCGTCGCGCACGTCGACGAGCTCGGCACCTCCGGCAAGGTGGAGATCGAGGAGAACGAGGTCCGGTCCCGCTGGCGGCAGAAGCTCGGCGGTTCGGTCACCGCCCGGTTCAACCAGACGCTACGCGAGTCCGGGACGACGGCCACCGCCCCGCGGGCCGGCTCGCTCGGCACCGCGCTGCGCACCGGCCTGAAGTGGGGCACCCGGGACAGCCGCGACACGATCAGCCGCAAGACCGTGCACAAGCAGTCGCTGACCGCGACCGGGCCGATGGTGGCGTGGCGCGGCGAGGCCAGGATCGAGCTGTTCATCACCCACGGTGACCGGCACCTGGGCCGCGACGGCGAGCAGGTCGGCGACGTGCTCGCCACCGACGTGCGCACCCGCGAGGTCGAGTTCCACACGCTGCCCGGCGACACGCTGCCGGCCCCGGCGACCGGGCAGACCCGGCTCGGCCAGGCCGGCCCGATCCTCACCGTCGACCGGGCCCAGCACACCGCGGCGGCCCGGGCCGCGTGGCGCACGGCCGACGGGAGCCTGCGGCTTCCGGAGGAGCCCGACGCGTACGCCGTGGAACGCCTGCTGCCGGACATGGCCGCCCTGCGCGCCGCGGCCGCGCAGGCGATCCTGGAGTCGCACGGCGACGTCGACGACGACACCATCGCCGCCCTGGACAGCGCGCTGACCCCGGACACGGTGGCGACCGCGCTGCGGGCGATGACCGACGGCACGTTCGCGATCCCGCTGCCGATCGACGCCGACCGTTTCCTCTACGTCGACGCCCGGATCCTGGCCGCCTCGGCCCGGCTGACCGGCGCCGACCACCGCATCAAGGTCAAGAGCTCGGTCAGCGACGAGCACAAACGCCGGCAGGAGGTCACGACGACCGGCCTGCAGACCACCACCGCGCCGGTCGTCGCCGCCGCGGCCGGCAGCACGCACGGCGAGCAGCGCCGCGACTTCGGGTCGGTGCTGGGTTCCACCCAGGCCGACCGTGACCTGCTCACGACCGGGTCGCCGGCCCTGGAAACCGGCACCGAGCACGGCCACGAGCTCGGCGCCAAACCGGCCACCGAACGGCCGGCCGACCAGACACTGACCCGCGGCCTGCTCTACGACGTGAAGTTCCGGTTCACCGTCGGCACCAAGCCGGGCGTGTTCTCCGACGGGCCCCGGCGCACCGGCGGCACCGAGCTCACCGTCACCGACGCGGCCCTGCTGCGGGTCCGCGACGACGTCGCCGAGGAGCTGACCGGCCGGACGCTGCCGGCCGCGCTGACCACGGCAGCGCAGGACCTCGCCGACGCGTCGACGGCCTACAGCGCCGCAGCCGTGCGGACCGACGCGGTGCGACGCCGCGGCGCCGAGGGCGGGCCGCTGGTCGCCGCCCGGGCGGCCGAGGAGGCCGCGGCCAAGACCTGGGAAAAGACCATTCGCGCGTACGGCGTGGAGCTGGCCCAGGCGCAACGTGACCCGATCGCCCCGGCCGCCGCCCGGGCCGATCCGTCGGCCGCACCGATCTGGATCCTCGGGCGCGACGACCGCGCCGACGCGGGAGTGCTCACCGACACCGACGGCACGGTGACCGCCCTGACCTTCGGACTCACGCCCGAACACACCACCGGGTTGCGCTCTGAGGCCGAGGCGGCGACCCGCGCCACCTATCTGCACCACGACGACGGCACCCGGGTCGGCCGGGCCGTGCCGTGGCGCGGTGACCAGCCGCTGTCCGTGCACGGCGCGAGCGACGGCGACGGGCACGTGGTGGTGAACCTCGCCGGGCGCGGCGCGGTCCGGCTCACCCCGGCCGACTTCGCCGAGCTGACCGCCCGCACCCTGCGGCAGCACGGTGCCGCGCCGGACCGGTTGCTGCTGGTCCCGTCCGGGCCCGGCCCGTTCGCCCAGGACTTCACCCGAGCGGTACGCGAGCGGCTCAGTGAGAGCGTCGTCGTGCACACGGCCGACGGCCCGGTCACCGTCCGCAACGGTCGTCTGGAGGTCGGCGCCGGCCGGATCAGCACCGACACCCCGCCCGGCGCGACACCCCCGGCCGCGGCCACCCCGCGTCTGCGGGGCAAGCCGTACACGGTCGCCGACGTCAAGCACACCGTCCTGCCCGACCCGGGCGCGAAACGGGTCGCGATCATGTTCCCGTCGCGGGCCGGCGATCGGGAGACCATGCCCCGGCAGGCCGCGGCGATCATGCAGAGCGGCACGTCCTGGTACGACGTGCTGCGCGACGGCCCCGGCTCCCCGACCGAGGGCCGGGTCGAGATGCCCGGCAGCACCGGCGGCCGGACCCTGCTCGTCGAGGCGCACGGCACCGCCGACGGTTTCCAGGTCGAGATGAACGACGGCGAGATCGTCACCGTCGACGGCGACGACATGGCGATGCTGGTCCAGCAGGCGGCGGCGCTGCACCCGCAGAGCACGATCCTGCTCGCCGCCTGCGACACGTATGCGCAGGACGAGGCCGGGACGGCGGCGCACGACTTCGAGCGGCGGGTCCGGGAACTCGGGCACCAAGGACCGGTGCTGGCGCCGACCGATCAGCTGATCGTCCGGCACAAGGACGGCGACAACGACGAACGCGAGGCCGGTGACCACGTGCTGCGGGTCGCGCACGGCGGTCGGATCGCCCGGGTCGGCGACCGGGCGGCCGCGCTCGCCTCGGCGCCGCTCGGCGGGAGCCGGCACGTGCCGCTGTCCGAGGACCGCCACGACGATGTGCTCAGCCCGGCCGACCTGACCGAGGTACTACCGCCGGCCCGGCTGATCGACCGCAACGGGCAGGAGTTCGGGGTCACCTTCAGCCACGACCCCGGGCCGGTCCAGGATTGGGCCCGCACGATCGATTCCGGACAGCTGGACACGGTGTGGACGTACACGGGGGCGATCGGCGAGGGCGAGCCCAGTGCCGGGCTAGCCGACTTCTCGCCGCGGCACGGCAACGCGGTGTACGTGGTGCACACCGATGGCGCCGACGGGTGGTCGGCGTCGGTGCCGCTGCGCGACGGCGGCAGCGGACGGCTCGACGGCGCCGGACTGGTCGGCGCGCTGCGCAGCCCGGAGCACGGCGGCCTGCTGCTCGACCGGTTCCCCCGGCGGACCTCGATCCTGCTGCTCGCGCCGTGGGCCGGCTTCCACGACAGCGACCGGCACCTCGGACATCAGGTGATGCGGGCCGCGCAGCACGCCGACTTCCCCGGGAACGTGTTCGCGCTGCGGACCACGGCGGCGCTGTGGCCGGGTGGGATCGCGGTCTCCCACGACGGCGGGTTCACCAAGTTCGTGCCGTCGCGGGTGTACTTCAACCAGATCGTGCCGGCCGACACCGATCCGGCCGCCGCGATGTTCCGCGACAGCGCCACGGCCGACGCCTTCACCGTCGAGGAGGTCGCGCCCGATTCTGCACCCGCATCCGCTTCCACCCCGGTCTCCTCCACTTCCTCTTCCGATGAGGGATCACTATCGGACACCGACTCGGAGAGTGAGAGCGACAGCGACGACGATCTGCTCGACGAGAACCGCGACCCGCGCCCGGCCGTCCCGTTCACCCCGCCGGTCCGCACCGCAACCGACGGCACGCCGCGGTCCACTCTGCACGCCGACCCGCACGGCCGCCCGTTCGCCGTATCGCTGCTGCCCGATGCCGCGCTCACCCAGCGCATCACCGACCAGGCGGCCGACCTGCCGGACGGCTGGATCGACAAGGTCGAGGGCCGCCACCTGACTCCCGCCCCGTGGGCCGACGGCGCGCTGCGCCCCGACGGCCGCCCGATCACCGTCTACCTCCGGCGCGAGTTCAACGCCACCGACCTGGTCGTCCCCGCGCACGGCGGCGGCACCCGGACGCTGAAGCCGGCCGAGGTCATCGCCGAGCTGTACGCCGACCCGAACTTCCAGTCGCTGGACCGGGGACCGATCGCCACCCCGATGGTGTTCGTCATCGAGGCGATCGGCGACCCCGAGTGGACCGCACGGACCGCCCGGGAACTGCTCGACGCCCAGATCGCCCACAGCGGCTACCGGCCGTTCTACTACCTGCACGGCCTCTGGCTCAGCCAGGGCAAACTGCCGTTCTCGTACGTCGAGGAACCGGGCTCCGGTTTCCGCCTGGTCCGTGGACCGCAGGCGTCCGACCTGGAGATCGTCGAGCTGCCCGGCGGGCGCGGCCTGGCCTTCCCGACGTCCGACGAGAACCATCCGGTCACCCAGGCCGCCCGGGGCGCCCGTCGGCTGCCCACCGGCGACGACTTCTTCGTGGCCGTGGACGGCGACGCGCAACGGTTCCACCCGGCGGTCACCGGTGGCGGGCGCCAGATCGCCCTGACCGGCGCCGCCCTCGCCGCGGTGCTGGCCGGACACGGCACGTACGCCGCGCTGCCCGCCACCCGCGAGGTGACGCTGCTCTCCGGCTCGGCCGGGCAGCACAACCGGGCCGGGCACAGCGGTTACGACTTCGCCGCGGCCGCCGGCCATCCGGTCTTCGCGGCGGTCCCCGGACGCCGCCGGCGCATCGGCGCGCTCCGGCCCGAGGACGTACAGGCCATCGCCCTGCAACACCCCACGGCCGGCTCGATCGGCGCGTACTTCCCGGGCCACCAGGACTTCCACACCCACACCCACTATTCGTACGACAAGTGGCAGGAGAACGCGTCCCTCGGGCAGCTCGGCGTCTACGCGACATCCCACAAACCGACGCCGTGGGGGTACAACAAGCCCACGGTGGTCGTGCTGCGCGACGTGAACCGGGCCGGGGTCAACCTGCGTACCGGCGGCATCCTGCACCAGGGCACCGAGCACCTGCCCCCGCACGCCGCCGCCCGCGCGATCGTCAGCTCCACCGAATTCCGCGCGGCCGCCGTCGAGGGAAAGTTCACCGCCCGGCCGGTCGTCCTGCTCCTGCCGAAGGACACGCCGCCCGCCACGGCCGCCCGGCTGGCCCACGCGACCAGCCGTGAACTGCGCCGCTCCGGCTACTTCCGAACCCTGCACGCCATGGTCGGATCGGAGCCCACCGCCGACGGCTCACTCACCGAACCGGACTGGCACACCACCATCGAGCCGGATCCGCTGCGGCCCCGCGACGTCGAGATGCACGCCGTGTACTACCGCGGCGGCGGATACGCCGGTGTCTCGTTCCCCAGCCGCGACCTGGCCGCCGACTCCACCTCGACCGACCTGTTCACCGACAGCAATTTCGTCCGGCGCACGGTGGCCGGCGGCCCGCTGCGCTACAGCAGCATCCGGGAGAAGTTCGACGAGATCGGCGCCACCAGCCATCCGCTGCGCGAAGCCGACGACAAGTGGCACGCGATGATCCTCGCCCACGGCACCCCCACCGACGTGATCACCCGGATGCGCCGCGGCCCGGACCGCCCGATGGTCGACGGGGACGTCATCGCCGACCTGCTGGACCGCTCCGGCCAGCGGCAACGGTGGTCGCCGGACGTCTACGGCAGCTTCCTGGCCGCGATCTGCCTGATCGGCCAGAAACATCCGGCCGGGCCGGCGGCCGCCCTGCAGCGCCGCCTGGCCGAACTGGGCGACGACCGTCCGCTGCTGGCCGGCAGCATGAGCGTGGTCCTGCAGACGGTGACCGGCGAGATCGCGGTCGACGAGAAGGGCGAGTACCGCACGTTCCCCGCGCCCACCCCTTCCACGGCCGCGGCCCCCTCCGACAGCACCCCTTCAGCCGGCGGACCGTCCGTCACCACCCACGCCTCCGAGCAGGGTTCGCCGGCCGGCAACGAGTCGGCCGCGGCCGGCGAAGAACGAAGGCCGGGCGAGGAAGGCGTGCCGCGGCCGGACGGGGTGTTGCCGCCCGGCCCCGCCCCCACCGCGCCGGCGGCTCCGGCCGACCTGACCCTGGCCGACGTCGTGATCACCACCTCGACCGGACCGGGCGGGCGACTGGCCGCGATCGGCTTCCCGCTCGACCCGGAGCAGGCCGAAGCGTTCCGCTCGGCCGCCGTGATCTCCGAGGTCGACGGGCAGCCGGCGATCACCTTCCTGCTCGGCGACTCCTACGGCGACACCGTCCTGGTCCACCGGCGCGGCGCCGGCATCGTGCGGATGCCCGGGTCCCAGCTGGCCACCATGCTCGCCCGGGCCGGGCTGCGCTCGGTACCCGGCGTCGGCCCGCGCACCCCCCTGGTGCTGTGGAGCGGCTGGGCCGGAACCGGCTCGGCCCACTCGTTCTTCACCGGCCTCAGCGACGCCCGGGTCCCGTATTCACACGGCCTGGCCCCCGACGTCGCCGTCGAGGAAGCCCCGGAGTACGCCGAGCTCACCGACAACGGCGAGTTCCGCTGGTACGTCAACCCGAAGCCGGAACCGGCCGAGACCGGCCCGCGCATCGTCACCATGCCCCCGACGATCCTGCCCCAGCGCCGGCCCCTGCCCGTGACCGCTCCTCCGCCCGACCCCTATCGCGACGCCACTCCCCCGGCCCCCGCCCGCCATCACGACCCCGAACCCCCGATGCCCGCCGGGCCACGGCTGGAAGATCTGTGTCAGCGGACGCTGACCCGCGACGGCACGCTGGTGGCGATCGCTTTCGGTCGCGGCGCGAGCGGCCCGTCCGGCATCCGCGACGTGCTCAAGAAGATCCACGACGGCGACCAGACCCACTACGTCACCACCGACGGCCATCGGCGGCCGACCAGGCGCCGGCTCCCGTTCCCGAGCCGGGACACCGGCCCGGCCCCGACGCTCTGGATCGACATCCGCGGCCGGGGCGACCACTTCGAGGTCGACACCCCGCTGCGTTCCGGCCGGTCCACGCCGGACACCACCTACGCCTATTCCGGATCTGCACTGGCCGACCTACTGTTCCCGGCGATCGCCCAGTCACCGGCCGGGCACCCTCGGATCGTGCTGCTCGCCTCACACAGCGCGGAAACCCAGGAACCGGGCCAGGCCGGCTTCGACTTCACGACCCGGCTGGACCAGCTCGGCTACACCGGCCAGGTCTTCGGCCTCACCGGCCCGCACCACCGCGGCGCGACCGGCTCCGCCCTGATCGGCGTCGGCGGCAACGGCCGCATCACCGAGATCGTCACCGCTCCGGGCGCCGAGCCCGCTCCGGCCTCCGCGCCCGCGCCGGCTCCCGAGCCCGCCCCCGCTCCGCAGCCGGCGCTGGTCCCGGCCGGCACCCCGGTCGTCGACCCGGCCTCCGTCAAGATCGTCCGGGTCACCGATCCGGCCACCGGCGCCCTGCTGGCCGCCGCTTTCCCGTCCCCCAAGGACAAGGTCGACGGCATCCGGCCGTACCTGCAACGGGTGCTCAAAACCGGTCACCGCGTCTACGCCCAGACCGCCAAGGGCCGGCTCACCCCGAAGGCCCTCACCACCCCGTGGGGCGGCGCCGCCGGCCTGAACGGCCGCCCCCTGCTCATCCTGGAGTTGCACGGCAACGAGAAGGTCTTCGCCATCGGCCAGACCGGCGGGCGCAAGGCCCTGCTCAACGGCCGGCAGTACGCCGACCTGCTGATCGCCCTGCGCCTGCTGGACGAGGCCCCGGGCGTCCGGCAGGGCGTGATCGTGATGTTCTCCTGCCTGGTCGGCGCCAACGACCGCCCGGGCGGCGCGGCTCACGACCTGGACCGCACGCTGCGCGAGTCCGGCGAGTTCGCCGGCTCCCTCTACGCCCCGACCAAGATCTTCAACAAGATGCCGGACGCCGGGCGGCATCCGCTGATCCAGCCGTTCCAGTTGATGGGGGTCCGCGGCGGCGGCACCTTCGTAGAGATCGGACAAAGAACGTGACCGACGAATACGTGCTGCTCCTGGACCCGGCCTGGTCTCCCGACGACGGCGCCGAACCGCCGGTCGAGGCGATCGCCGGGCTGTGGCCGATGCGCGCGGACGGCACGCTGGGCCGGTTCCGCAGCAACCCGGACTACCGGCCGGTCGACCCGGATGCGCCGACCGACCCGATCGACTCGGCGCTGCGCGATCTCGCCTACGAGCAGTCCGGCACCGACGTCCTGGAGGTCGTGCTCCGTGACGCGCTGGTCGAGCTCGCCCTCAACGGCGACGGCCGCCCGCTGCTGCATCGCTCACCGGACGACGTGCTCTGCGCGGTGATCGCCACCGCCGAGCCGCACCGTCGGCGCATCACCGCCCCGCAGTGGCTCCGGGTCACCGTCGAGGAGATCGCCGAGCGGCTCCCCGACGACGTCGACCTGCTGATCAACCCGCAGGGACCCGCGGCCGTCCGCCTCACCGCCGGCTTCGTCCGGCGAGTCGCGGCGATCTCCGACAAGGACCTGATTTCGGCGTACGAGCGGATCACCGTCCCGTGACGGCGATCGCGACGTACCTGTTGATGATGGACCCGGACTGGACCCCCGGCCCGGACGACGAGGTCCCGCCGGTGACGGCCATGGCCGGCTCGTGGCCGGTCGGCTCGGACGGCGACATCGGCGGGTTCCGGCCGAACCCGGATTACCGGCCGGCCGACCCGGACGCCCCGGCCGACCCGCTCGACGCCCTGCTGCGCACCGCCGTGACCGAGGCGCCCCCGGTCGAGCTGGTTCGGCTGCTGCTGCGCGACACGATGGTCGACGTCGCGTGCGACGAGCACGAACACCCCCTCGTCGTGTACTCCCCGGACCACGCGCTGTGCCTGATCGTCGCGACCAGCGCCCCGCAGCGCGACATCGTCCCGGTGGCCGGCTGGCTGCGCACCGACCTGCTCGGCCTGGCCGGGCTGCTCGACGACGGCGTGGACGTGCTGGTCAACCCGTACGGACCGGTTCCGGCCCGGATCACCGGTGACGACGTGCGGGCCGCCTACCTGCTGGCCGGCGACGAACTGGCGGCGGCCCGGGACCTGCTGCGGGCCCGCTATCCGCTACGCGACGCGGCGGTGCTGCCGTGGATCGGCGGTCCGTCCGGGCAGACCTGACGGGCGGATCGAGCAGAGGCGCGCCGCTGGGCTCGCCTCCCGGCGCAACACCCGTCACATTGGTGGTCGTGTCCGCCGTACGGGAGCAATTCTTTGTCTTGATGGACCCGGCCTGGGTGCCGGGGCCGCGAGGTGAGGCGCCCGCGTTCGAGGCGGTGATCGGCCTCTGGCCGATCCTGGACGGCGGCCGGGTCGGCAGTTTCCGCACCAATCCGGACCATGTCCCGTCCGGGATCGGAGCGCCGGCCGACCCGATCGACGCCGCCCTGCTCGCCGTCGCCACCGCCGGCGCGGGTCTGGATCAGGTGCAGGTGCTGCTGCGGGACTGCCTGGTCGAGATCGGTGTCGACGAAGCCGGTCGGCCGCTGATCGCCGACTCGCCGGACGACGTGCCCTGTCTGATGGTCGCCACCAGCGCGATCAATCGCGGTCACGCCCCGGCGATCCCGGGCTGGCGCACCACCGACCTGGACGGCCTCATCACCGTCCTCGACGACGACGTGGACGTGCTGCTCAACCCGGGCGGCCCCCGGATGACCCGGCTGACCGGCGGGTTCGTCCGTGCGGCGCTCGCCCTGGACGAGACCGAGGTCGCCGAACTGCTGGCCGGGACCGGCGCGCAGCCACAGCATCTGACCCTCATACCGTGGGCGGCAGACCGATCGTGACCGTGACGGAAGGAACCCGATGACCGACGCCGCCCTGCACGAGCTGCTGTTGCGGGTGGCCGGCAACGCCGCCGACGACCTGGTCGCCGGCGCCCGCGACGAGCTGGCGGCCGGCCGCGCGGCCGAGGTCGCGCGCCTGGTCGCGGCCGCCGCCGGCAGCGGCTGGTTCCGGCCCACCGACGCCGACCTGGCCCTGCTCACCTCCCTCGAACCGTCGATCGACGCCGCCGCGCTGCGTGCCGTCGCCCCGACCGGTGGCGACGCGGAATTCGCCCCGGCGGTGCCCGTGCCCGGCGCTCCGGCCCTGGTCGCCGTGGACCTGACCACCGGCGGCGCGGCCCTCGACGGCCCCGACGACACCGCCGTCCGCACCGCCGCCGCGACGGCCGGGTCGGTCGCGCTGTGGCGGGCCTGGCGGGCCCCGACCGAGCTGAACCCGGAGGTCGGCCGGGTCTACCTGCTGGCCACCACCGCGGCCGCGCACGACCTCCCCGGGATCGCCGCCGGGATCCAGGCCGCGCTGCGCGGCGCCGGCGTCGACGACCCACAGGTGGAGGTGTTCCGCCCGGACACCGAACTGCCCGCCTACCAGCGCCGGGCCCGCGGTCGTTCGGCGCTGCTCTGGGCTCGCACGCCGGCCGCGCCGGTCACCCTGGCCCGCGACTTCGACGGCGACGACCCGGAACTCGGCCCGGTCTTCGACCCCGACCACGAGCACCTCGACGCCGGCGAGGCGGCCCGGGTCCTCACCTTCCTGGACGGCGGCGAGCCGCTGCTGGCCACCACCACCCGGGAGGCCGACGTGCTCGACAGTTCGCTCGGCGAGGTCGTTCCGCAGAGCTTCCGGACCGACGGAACCTGGATCTGGACCGACACCGCCGGGTACTACCTGCGGACGTACGGCCTCGCGCCCGACCCCGAGCTGCTGGCCCACATCCGCGACCGCGACTACCGCCCGGCCGTCCCGGACGACGTCGAACGGCACCGTGCGCTGGTCGAATTGTTCCGCCCGTTTCCGGCTACCGCGCAGTAGTACGCCCGATGCCGACGGCTGTTGATCGTCTGCCACGATGGTTGGCTACGGCACGGGGGATGATCGAGAGGGACCGCGGTACATGAAGCCACTGTCGCCCACCGACCCCCAGCAGGTCGGTCCGTACGATCTTGAGGGCATTCTCGGGACCGGGGGCATGGGCACGGTGTATCTGGGCCGGTCACCGGGTGGCCGGCCGGCCGCCGTGAAGGTGATCAACCCGAGTTACCTGGCCGACCCGGAGGCGGTCGCCCGGTTCCGGCGCGAGGCCGCGATGCTGGGCACGGTTCGCAGCGCGTACACCGCGGCGCTCATCGACGCGGAGCTGACGACCGCGCCGTATTGGATGGCGACCGAGTTCGTCCCCGGCCCCACGCTGGCCGCGGTCATCGCCGACGAGGGCGCCCTCTCCACCGAACGCTGCCTGCAGTTGCTGGCCGCGGTGGCCGAGGGCCTGGCCGACATCCACCGGCACGACATCTGCCATCGCGACATCAAGCCGCAGAACGTGATCCTGTCCCCGACCGGTCCCCAGCTGATCGATTTCGGGCTGGCCCGCGGGATCGGGGAGAGCGGCCTGACCATCGGCGGCATCACGCTGGGCACGCCGGGTTACATCGCCCCGGAGATGATGGTCTCCGACGACCTGAGCCCGGCCGCGGACGTGTTCGCCCTGGGCGCGACGGTGACGAATGCCGCGACCGGGCGGCGGCCGTACGGGAACGGGACGTTCGAGACCGTCTACCTGCGACTGATGCACGAGGAGATCGACCTGGACGGGGTCGATCCGGGTCTCGCCGGGCTGCTGCGGGCCTGCACCGCCAAGGATCCGTCGGCGCGGCCGACCCCGGCCGGGATCATCGCCAAGTGCCGCGATCTGCGCGCCGCTCCGGCCCGGCCGGCCCCGACACCCGAACCGGCCGCATCCACACCGTCACCGGCTGAATCGGCGCCGGTCGAACCGTTGCCGGCTGAATCAGCGACGGCCGAGCCCCCGGCCGCCGCGGCATCACTTCCGTCGCCGCCCACCGCCTCGTCGGCGGACCAGCCCACGGTCCGTTTCCAGCACCGCAAGCGACTGGCCACGGCCGCCGCGTTCGCGCTGGTCGGCGTGCTGCTCTTCGCCGGCGGCGCGTTCGCCGCCCTCCGGCTCGTCCCGACCGGCACCCCGGTCACGGTCGCCGCCGGTTCCGCCCCGCCGGCCCCGATCGTGCCCTCCCTGGAGGCGTCCGCGCTCCCGCTGCCGAGCCCGTCCCGCACCTCACCGTCCCCGTCCCGCAAGCCCTCGCCGAAACCGTCCCGGACCCCCAAGCAGTCGCCGTCGGCGAAAGCCTCCACGGTCAAGCCGGTGACCACCCCGACCACCGGCGACGGCCGCTGCATCGTCATGCCCGACTCGGACGTCAACGGCATGAAGATCTCGGTCGCCAAGTGCACCGGCGCCGCGAATCAGAAGTGGACCTTCACCAAGGAGGGCGCCCTGATGAACGCGGCCGGCACCCGATGCCTCGACCTGGGCGGCAATGCCGGCGCCGACATCCAGTACCAGGTCCAGATCTGGGACTGCAACTTCAGCGGCGCCCAGCTCTGGGTCCCCCAGCCCGACGACACCCTGTTCAACGCCGGCTCCGGTCGCTGCCTGGGCGTCCTGCCCACCGCGGCCCTGTCGGCCAAGGTCTGCACCAGCACCGCCGTCAACCGCTGGCGCCTCCCCGCCTGACCGCCCCGGCGCCGGGCGCTACCCGCCGCCGGTGTCCCGATCCTCCTTGCGCAGATCGGGACACCGCGGCGGCGGGTCGAGCCGCTCCGGGGGTAGGGATCGCCGGCCGGACCGTCCGGCTCATACGACGGGAAGCCCGCACATCGACGCCGGTTTCATCGACGCTGCATCGCGACACCCACGGTGACCGCCGTCAGCACGGCCACGCAGGTGAGGAGGACGCCGGCCGCTCCCCAGACCACCATGAGCACGGACAGGGCAGCCCACAGCAACGCGCCACCGACCGCCAGCAGGATCAGCGCCAGCCGCCGCGGGATGACACGCATCGGTCTGGCCAGCGACGGATCCTGCTCGGTCAGCCGCCCGACGATCTCGTCGAACTCCCGGCGCGTATCTCGGATGGACATCGCGGTCACCACCAATCGCAGCATGTGTCACGTCGCTGCGCTATGCCTACCCCGATCAGCCCGCCCCGGACGCACGGTCGCATGACAGTTGCATGTCATTCCCCGGCGGGGTCGAGCCGGTGCAGCACCACGACCGGGATCCGGCGGGTCGTCCGGGCCTGGTAGTCGGCGAAGCCGGGCGCCTGCGCCACCACCTCGGCCCACAACTTCTCGTACTCGTCACCCTCCGGGACGGTGGCCGTCGCGCGGAACGTGTCCGGGCCGAGCTCGACGGTCACCGCCGGGTCGTGCCGGATGTTGTGATACCAGCCCGGATTCCTCGGCGCGCCCATGGCCGAGGCCACCACGACCGCCTGCCCGCCGACCTCCAGATAGCCGAGCGGCACCGTGCGCGGCCGGCCGCTCCGTGCGCCGGTGGTGGTCAGCAACGCCAGCGTGGCGCCCTGGAACATCCCGCCGACCTTGCCACCGTTCTCGCGAAACTCTTCGATGATGCGACGCTGAAAATCCATTCCCACCCTCTGCACATAGATAGAGGACGGCTTCCCAGCCGGGAAAAGACACAGAAAAACCCCGCAGCCGTACGCGGTACAAGGAAACCGGGCTGGAAAGCCACTACCTCCACGCGTAGGCCCATACGGGGCTCGCCCGAAAATTAGCACTCACGGCGAGCCGCCGCAACGCTCAGAACGGTGGCGAGTTCCGTCGCCGAACTTCCACCGGCCCAGATGCCGAGCGTGGTGGCGTCCAGCAACGCGGCGATCGCGTCCCCGCCGCGGGTCACGCGCGACGTCGACCATCGGGGCGAACGTTCAACGTCTACGTAACGACGCCCGGTACCGCGGTCGCGGTACAAGGCCAGCCGCGGTGGCCGCCGATAGCGCACCTGCGGTACCCGTGAATGCGGTGCGAGGCTGACGACGCGGACCCCCTCCGGCCGGGACTCTGGTGACCGTCACCGATCACTACCGAGGAGTCCTGTCTCGATGGCTTCGTACCTGTCCCGGCTCGGGGCGTTCAGCGCCCGGCACCGGTTTCTCGTGTTCGTCGTCTGGAGCCTGATGCTGGCCTTGGGCATCGTCGGAACCGTGACCGGCATGAAGTTCAGCGACGGCGGTTTCAGCCTGTCGAGCACCGAGTCCGGCCGGGCCCTGGAGGTCATGCAGGCGAAGTTCCCGGCGACCGCGACCGACGACACCAAGGGCACGTTGCAGCTGGTCCTCACCGCCCCGAGCGGGCAGAGGATCACCAGCGCCGCCAACAAGAAGCTGGTCGCCGCGGCGACCGCGAATGCCGCCAAGGTCGATCACGTCGGGTCGGTCAGCGACCCGTTCGCCAAGGACCGCCCCTCCGTGTCGGCCGACGGCACCACGGCGGTCGCGACCGTGACCCTGACCGGGCTGACCGACGACGTCGACACCGAGCCGATCTACGAGAAGGTCGTCGCCGTCGCCGGCCAGGCCCGCGACGCCGGTCTGAGCGCCGAGGTCGGCGGCACGATCGGCGATCAGACGCCCGGGCAGAGCCCGGCCGAGGGCATCGGCGCGATGATCGCGTTCGTCATCCTGATCATCACGTTCGGGTCGCTGATCGCGGCCGGCGCCAACATGCTCGGCGCGCTGCTCGGCCTGGCCACCGGCCTGCTCGGGGTGTTCGCGCTGTCCGCCTGGCATCCGATCGGCTCGACCACGCCCACCCTGGCCGGCATGATCGGGCTGGCCGTCGGCATCGACTACGGGCTGTTCATCCTGGCCCGGTTCCGCACGGAACTGCGCGAGGGCCGTACCGTCGAAGAAGCCGTTGCCCGCTCGATCGGCACCGCCGGGTCCGCGGTCGTGTTCGCCGGCGCCACCGTGATCATCGCGCTGGTCGGCCTGGCGGTGGTGCGGATCCCGTTCATCACCGAGATGGGCATCGCCGCCGCGGTCACCGTCGCCACCACCGTGCTGATGGCGCTGACCTTCCTGCCCGCCCTGATGCGCTCGATGGGCTACCGGGTGCTGTCGCGCCGCGAACGCCGCGGGCTCCGCAACGGTGTTCCGCTCCAGAAGCAGGTCGCGAAGCGGGGACAGCGCCGCTCGTTCCTCAGCGGCTGGATCCGTACCGTCGTGAAGGCGCCTCTGCCCATCGCGGTGGTCGCCATCGCCGGGCTGCTCTTCCTGGCCATGCCGACGTTCTCGCTCAAGACGGCGCTGAGCACGCCCGGCGGCGAGGACCCGGCCAGCACCCAGCGGGCCGCCTACAACGTGATCGCCGACAAGTTCGGTGCCGGCAGCCAGAGCGCCCTGATCGTCCTGGTCCAGGGCACCGACGTGGCCGGCCGGATCGACCAGGTCACGAGCATGATCAAGTCGGTCGGGGACGTCGCCGCGGTCAACCCGGCCGGGGTCAGCACGGACGGCACCACCGCGATGCTGCAGGTCGTTCCGAACAGCGGGCCGATCGACGACGCGACCCGCGACCTGGTCCGCGACATCCGCGACCACGCCGGCGAGGTGCCCGGGGTGACGATCGCGGTCACCGGCTCGACCGCCGTCGACATCGACACCAACGACATGCTCAGCCGGGCGCTCGTCATCTACCTGGTGCTGGTGGTCAGCCTGTCGCTGGTCCTGCTGATCATTCTGTTCCGCTCGCTGCTGGTCCCTCTGGTCGGCACGATCGGCTTCCTGCTCTCGCTCGGCACCGCGTTCGGCGTCACCGTGAAGGTCTTCCAGGACGGCTGGGCCGACTCGCTGATCCCGGCCCCGTCCGGCAACCCGATCCTGAGCCTGCTGCCGATCCTGATCGTCGGCATCCTGTTCGGCCTGGCCATGGACTACCAGGTGTTCCTGGTCTCCCGGATGCACGAGGCCCACGCCCGCGGCATGAGCCCGGCCGACGCGATCGTCGACGGCTTCAAGCGCACCGCGGTGGTCGTGGTCGCCGCCGCGGCGATCATGATCGCGGTCTTCGCCGGCTTCGCCACCGCGGTGTCGCCGTTCGTCGCCGCGATCGGGTTCGCCCTGTCGGTGGGCGTGCTGGCCGACGCGTTCATCGTCCGCATGATCATCGTCCCGGCGGTGCTCAAGCTGCTCGGCCACGCCGCCTGGTGGATGCCCCGCCGGCTCGACCGGCTCCTGCCGAACATCGACGCCGAGGGCCGCGCCCTCGAAGCGGCCGACCAGCCCGCCCCGCAACACACCGACAACGACCTGTTGACGTCGGCCGGGATGCGCTGACGAAAACCGGAGAGGCGGTTGCCAGAACCTTGGCAGCCGCCTCTCCGGTTTCTGGTCAGGCGAAGTCGGTAGAAAGCGACAGCTCCTCCCAGGCCGCCAGGTCGTTGTCGACGACCTGGCGGCCGGCGCGCACGATGCGCAGCGCGTCCGAGCCGAGCACCAGGTGCCGTGGCGGCCGTGGCTCGCCGATGATCCTCAGCACAGCGGCGGCCGCGCGGGCGGGGTCGCCGGATTGCCGGCCGCTGGCCTGCTGTCGGGCATCGCGAATCGGGTCGAACACCTCGTCGTAGTCGCCGATGGTCCGGGGTGTCCGGATCATCGAGCGACCGGCCCAGTCGGTACGGAACGATCCCGGTTCCAGGGCGGTGACGTGGATACCGAAGCCGGCGATCTCCGGGCCGAGCGATGCGAGGAGGCCTTCGAGCGCGTACTTGCTGGCGCAGTACGCCGACACGCCGGGGAAGCCGACCAGGCCGCCCATCGAGGAAACGGCCAGGATGTGACCACGGCGGCGTTCCCGCATGTGGGGCAGGACGGCCTGGATGGTGGCCGCCGCGCCGAAGACGTTGACGTCGAACTGGGCGCGCAGCGCGGCGAGCGGGGTTTCCTCGAAGGTGCCCTCCACCCCGTAACCGGCGTTGGCGATCAGCACGTCGACCGGGCCGATCTCCTTCTCCACGTCGGCCACCACGGCGACGACGGCGTCGTGGTCGGTGACGTCGAGCAGGCGGGCATGTGCTCGCCCGGGATGCAGGCCGGCGAACGCCGCCGCGTCCGCCTCGCCGCGGACGGTGCCGATCACGGTGTGCCCGGCGTCCAGAGCGGCGACGGCGAAAGCGCGACCGAGGCCACTGCTCGCCCCGGTGATCAGGAGGTTTGTCATGTCGCCCAGCGTGGAGGGCGGGTCAGCGGACCACCAGGACGGTCTTTTCCTGGGCATGGCATACCCAGGCACGCCGCCGGGTTCCGGCCTAGCCTCGTACGGTGACCGGTAACGACCTCGGAGACTTCCTTCGCGCCCACCGTTCCCGGCTCCGGCCCGACGAGGTGGGCCTGCCGTCCCACGGACGACGCCGGGTGGCCGGGCTGCGCCGCGAGGAGGTCGCCGTGCTGGCCGGCATGAACGCCGACTATTACGCCCGGCTGGAGCAGGGCCGCGAGCGCAGCCCGTCGCCGCAGATTCTCCACGCGCTCAGCGGCGCCCTGCGCATGGACGATCCGGCCCGCGAGCACCTGTTCCGGCTGGCCGGCACGTTGCCGGAGACCCTCGGGCCGACGCCGGAGACGGTGAGTGAGCCGCTGCGGCACCTGCTCGACGGGCATTCCGGCGCCCCGGCGTTCGTCCTCAACCCGGCCAAGGACTTCCTGGCCGTCAACGCCCTGACCGAGGCCCTGTTCTCGCCGTTCGAGCAGGTGGACAACCTGGCCCGGATGACCTTCCTCGACCCGGCCGCGCCGCGGTTCTTCCGCCGCTGGGACAGCTTCGCCGAGGCGATCGTGGCCGGCCTGCGCCATGCCGGTGCTCTGGCCCCGGATCATCCGCGCCTGCCGGAGGTGGTGCAATCGCTCGACGACCACAGCGAGTCCTTTGCCGCCCTGTGGTCCTCGCACACCGTCTACGGCAAGACCCAGAGCCCCGTCGAACTCCTGCACCCCGATGTCGGGGCGCTCTCGCTGGTCTCTCTGTCCTTCGACGTCCGCGCGGCGCCAGGCCAGTTGCTGGTCGTCTACCAACCCGAACCGGACAGCCCCAGCGCCCACGCGCTCGCCCTGCTCGGCACGCTGCACGCCACCCGAGCCAGAGACGCGGCCTCGTAGACTTCGGAAACTGCGCCGTTCAGATGAAGACCGGCTCCCGCGACCGGGCTGACCCGACCGCCGCCGGGGACGCGCCGCACGGACGCCTGTTACCGGGTCACGACGGCCAATTCGAGGTCAGGCCGTTCTCGACGAGCCGGGCCGCACGATGGACGTCGGCCGTGACCTCGTCACGCAGCTTCGCCGGGTCCGAGGTGGTGGCCAGGTGGCGGCGCAGGCTTTGGAACTGGACGCGCCAGAGGCCGAGCAGGGCGGTGGCGGCGATCTGCGGCTCGGGGTCGTCGGGGCGTTGCCCGGCCCGGTCGGCAAGCAGTTCCGCGGCCACGGCGACGAAACGGTCCATCGTGTCGCTCTGGTAGGCCCGCAAGGAGGGTGTGGAGGCGATCAGCTCGCCGAAGCGCCGGTAGCCGGCGATCGCCGGGCCCGGGTCGCCGCCGGCGGTCAAGCCCGCGGTCATGGCGGTGAGTTCGGCGTCGAGGATGCGCAGCGCCGCCTGCACCGGGGACACCGAGTGGTCGGCCAGGCCGGTGCGCAGACCCGACATGGTGGTCTCAAGCTGGTCCAGGACCAGGGATTCCTTGGTCGGGAAGTAGTTGAAGACCGTTTTCTCGGAGACGCCGCAGGCCTCGGCGACGTCGGTCACCCGGAACGCGTCGAAGCCGTGCTCCAGGAACAGCCGCGCCGCGGTGTCGGACAGCTGGCGGCGCATCTCGCGCTTCTTGCGCTCCCGGAGCCCTTCGGTCATCCACCCAGCTTAGTACAGCCCCAGAATAACTTCTGTTACAGTAAATTTTCTGGGACTGGAAAAATATGGAGGCAATGGTGAGCGAGTTCCGCATCGTCCGCGACTACCCGTACCCCGTCGACCAGGTCTGGCGGGTGCTGACCGAACCCGAACTCGTCGCCCGGTGGACCGTCACCGGGCAGGGTGGGCGGCCCGAAGGCTTCGAACCGGTCGCCGGCACGCACTTCCGGCTGATCGCGAAGCCGGTGATGGGCTGGCGCGGGATCGTCGACTGCGAGGTCCTCGAGGTCGACGCGCCCCGGCTGCTGCGCTACACGTGGGTCGGGGACGAAGGTGAGGCGCCCAGCTTCGTGGCCTACCGGATCGAGGAGTCGCCGACCGGCACCCGGTTCACCTGGGAACACACCGGTTTCACGGGCGTCGGCGGTTTCTTCATGGCGAAGCTGCTGCGGTCGGTGCGGGCGAAGATGCTGACGGTCGCCGTGCCGGCCGTTCTGGAGCAGACCTGTCGACCGGCCTGAGCCTCCGAGCGGCGGTCGTGGAGCCTCGAACGCGGCGATGGCCCGCAGCCGGCTGCCGACCCGGGCGCCCGGCGTGGAAGCCTGGCCGCTCTGGTCGAGCAGCAGATCGACCGCCGCCCGCACCCCACGGGATCCGCTCGCCGGTGCCGCGCTCGCCGGCGACCTCCGGGTAGAGCCGGGACAGTCACCACCCGGTGACGGCCCGAAAGCGCGACGAAATAACGTTTTTCCCGCGACTATTTTCTAATTTTATGAGGGCCCGGAATCCTTGACCGCGCCAATTCCGATAAGCCAGAATCGGCAGCGCGACCGGGCCGTTGCGGCGCTGGTGGAGCGGGGAGGGGTCCCGCCTCCCACCGACGCGACGAGCACTCACCCCGGTTTCACAGGGGTGGTGGCGTACCGCGAAAAGCTGCGCCGCTACCCCGTTTTTCATTTCCGGCACCATTTTGCCGCGGCGAATTCCCGCCGGGCCGGTGCCGATGTTGTGACCCACGCCCGAGCCCGGTCGGCGACCCGGCAGGAGTGGGTGCCGGCGCGCTTTCCCGTGTACATCGCGAGGTCGGCCCGGCGCAGCAGGTCGCTACCGCCGTACGGGAAACCGGTCTTGATCTGCGGTTTTAAAGGCCCGCGCGGGGGTCGAGCGATCGGGCGATCTCCCCGGTGATGCCGCCGAGGTGGGCGGCCTGGTCCGGGGTGAGGCGGTCGAAGACGTGCTCGCGCAGGGTGGCGTAGTAGGTGGGGGCGGCCTCGGAATACTTCGCCGAGCCGGCCTCGGTCAGCGACGCGATCGTGAAGCGGGCGTCGGCCGGGTCCTGCGCGCGGACGAGCCAGCCCTGTTTCTCCAGGCGGGACGCGATGCGCGACAGGTGGGACGGGTTGACCCGGGAGAGCTCGGCCAGCGAGCTCATCGTGTGCGAGCGGTCGCCGTGCTGGGTGAGGCACCACAGGATCAGGAACTCGTGGTGGCTCAGGCCCCACTTCTTCAACCGGCTGTCGAGGGTGGCCGGGAGCCACAACAGCACCGACAGCAACGATTCCCAGGTCTGGGCCTGCGCCGGGGCAAGCTCGTGGTCAGCTCCCATGGGCGTGACGGTAACACGCCGATACTTTCCGCGGAAAGTGATCTACGAGACGCTTGCCGCGGAAAGTAGCTTACTCTACGTTATTTTCTAGAGAAAGCATCAACGATCGAGGAGTTCACCATGCGTGCTGCCCGCTACCACGACCACGGCCCGGCCGACGTGCTCGTCATCGAGGACGTCCCCGAGCCGCACGCCGGCCCCGGCGAGATCCGCATCCAGGTCACGGCGGCCAGCGTCAACCCGGTCGACTGGAAACTGCGCTCGGGGGCGGCCGCCGCCGCGTTCCCGGTCGACCTCCCGGCCATCCCCGGGCGCGACGCCGCCGGCGTGGTCGACGAGGTCGGCGACGGCGTCACCGGAGTCACCGTCGGTGATCGCGTCTTCGGGCTCGGCGGCCTGTTCGGAGCATCCGCCGAGTATGCGACGCTCTCCGCCTGGGCGCCCGTCCCGGAGCACTGGACCCTGGAGCAGGCGGCCGGGGCCGGGCTGGCCGTCGCCACCGCCGGGCGCGGACTCGACGCGCTCGGCGACCTCAAGGGCCGCACCCTGCTGGTCGAGGGCGCCGCCGGTGGGGTGGGCAGCGCCGTCGTCGCGATGGCGGTGGCCCGCGGCGCGACCGTCATCGGCACCGCCAGCAGCGGCAAGCACGACTACCTGCGGTCCCTGGGGGCGGTGCCCACGACGTACGGGAATGGCCTGGTCGATCGGGTGCGCGAACTCGCGCCCTCCGGAGTGGACGCGGTGCTCGACGCCGCCGCCTCGGGTTCGCTGGGCGACCTGGTGGAGATCGCCGGCGGGCCGGACCATGTGGTGACCATCGCCGACGCGGGGCGGGCGGCCGGGCTCGGGGTGCGCCACCTCTACGCGGAGAACAACTCGGCCGTGCTCGCCGAGGGCGCGGCCTGCGGATACACCCCGCACCTGGCCTCGACGTTCCCGCTCGACAAGATCGCCGAGGCACACCGGGAGGCCGAGCGCGGCCACACCCAGGGAAAGATCGTCATCGTCCTGTGACGTGCCGGCCGTCGCCGGGCCCCCGCCGGACACGGAGACGGCGTACCGTGCCGCTGTGCCCTCGCCGTGGAGGTTGTTCCTCACGTACGCCGGCGCGAGCCTCGTCCCGGTGCTGCTGCTGGGGCTGGTGCTGACCTTCGCGCTGGCGCACGAGGCCCGCGACCGCGGAATCGGTGTCGCCCGGGTCGAGGCCGCCCTGGTCGCGCGCACCGCGATCGAACCGCACCTCGCCGGCCGCGCCCTCGACACGCCCCTGCCGGCCGACGAGATCCGGGAACTGCACCAGGTCGCCGACAGCGCGATCGGCTCGGGCACGGTCGTCCGGCTGCGGGTCCGCGACACCACCGGTCGGGTGGTCTTCTCCGACGACGGCTCCGGCATGGGCGCCGACATCGAGGACGAGGTCCTGGAGGCCGCCCGCGGCACCGTGGTGGCCCACCTGACCAGGCTCAACTCCGACCGCAACGACACCGGACCGGCCGGGCCGGAAGTGGTCGAGGTCTACCAGCCGATCACCCACGGCATCCTCGAGATCTACCTGCCCTACGACCCGATCGCGCACGAGGTCAGCCAGGGCATGCACACCGTCTACCTGGCGCTCGCCGCCGGCCTGGCCGCACTGTGGATGATCCTGGCCGTCATCAGCGGATCCACCATGCGCTGGATCGCCCACCAGGCCGGCCACGACGCACTGACCGGCCTGCCCAACCGCACGGTCTTCCAGCGCCACGCGGCCGCCGCGGTCGAGGCGGCCCGGCGCGACGGCCGCACGGCGGCGGTGGTGCTGGCCGACGTCGACCGGTTCAAAGAGGTCAACGACACGCTCGGGCACCGCACCGGCGACGCCCTGCTGCGCGAACTGGGCAGCCGGCTGGCCACCGCGGTGCGCTCCGGGGACACCGTGGCCCGGCTCGGCGGCGACGAATTCGGCCTGGTCCTGCCCGACCTCGGCGCCGACGAGATCGGGCCGCTGCTCGACCGGCTGCGAGCCGCGCTCGAAGCCGAAGTCGTGGTCGGCACACTGCCGCTGTCCCCCGAGGCCAGCTTCGGGTACGCGCTGGCTCCGGCCGACGGCACCGACGTGGACACCCTGCTGCGCCGCGCCGACATGGCGATGTACCTGGCCAAAGGCACCCGCAGCGGAACCGCCCGCTACGACCGGCGGCGCGACCACTACGACGCGGCGCAACTCGCCCTGGTCGCCGAACTGCGCCGGGCCATCGAGACCGACGAGCTGGTGCTGCACTACCAACCCAAAGCCGAATTACGTACGGGAAAGATCTGCGCCGTCGAAGCACTGGTCCGCTGGGAACATCCGCGGCGCGGCACGGTGGCGCCGGACGCGTTCCTGCCGGTAGCCGAACAGACCGGGCTGATCGACCCGCTCACCCGGTGGGTTCTGGCCAGCGCCCTGGCCCAGATCACCGAATGGGGTACGGCGTGCGACACGCTGAGCGTGGCGGTCAACGTGTCGGCCCGCAACCTCGGCCGGGCCGACTTCGCCGACACCGTGCTGGCGGCCCTCGCCGAGGCCGGAGTTCCGGCCGGGCGGCTCGTCGTGGAAATCACCGAGACCGCGCTGATGACCGACCCGGCGATCGCCTCCGACGTCCTGAACCGGCTGGCCACGGCCGGGATCCGGGTGAGCATCGACGACTTCGGGCGGGGACAGACGTCGCTGTCCTATCTGTCGACACTGCCGTTGCACGAGCTGAAGATCGACAAGAGTTTCGTGGGTGACCTGCCGGAGAACATCGCGCACGCGGCGATCGTGCGGTCGGTGATCGATCTCGGCCATAACCTGGGGTTGCAGGTGGTGGCCGAAGGGGTGGAGACGACCGAGGTGTCCGACCTGCTGAAGGCGGCGGGCTGCGATGTGGTCCAGGGTTATCTGCTGGCCCGCCCGATGCCGGCCACCGACCTGCCGCCCTGGCTGGACGCCCGCCGCGCAGCCGTCATCTGAGGCTCATTACTCGGCATCGACCACCAGCGCGGACAGGGCCTGGCCGGATTCATGGGCTGGACACACTTCTGCCCGAATACCCTAAAATCACGCACGTGTCGCCGAAACGCACTGCGCTGGTTCAGTCCTGAATCCTGGCAATGATTTCGATACGCCGAAATCCGCTCCTCCGGGCTGTGGAGTCCCGCTCGGTCGACGACGATCGTATAGGCCTGAGCCTTCCCGACATCTATCAGGCCAGCAACAGAAGAATAACGGACACTGTTGCAGCCATCCTCAGATGCGTACCGGAATGGCCCTGGCAGAAACCATATCGGAGAGAAGACGCCTGATTCTGCACAAGGCGAGCATGGGCTCTGAGAATTGACGCTTGGCCGTCAGAGTGCTGTCGGCCGGTAGCTCAGGGCGATGTCGACGATGCGGTCGGGTGGGGCGTCCACCAGGTCGGGCGGCGGCCAGAAGATCAGGTCGGTTGCTCGGGGATGTGGGACGTTGGTCGTCAGCAGGAGGACGTAGTAGTCCGTGGCGTCGTCGGCGGCCTGGATCCGGCGCACGATTTCGGTCAGCTCGTCGCGAGTGATGTCGGGGATCTTCGGCCGGGAGGGACGGGCGGCCTCCAGCGCGAAATCGTCGAGGTCGCGGGACTCCCAGTAGGTGAGGAACTGCTCCGCGGTGTAGGAGTGGCCGGTGTCGGTGTTGAACGCGGCGATCGCGGCCTCGGCCGGGCCGCCGTCGTCGAGCAGCTGGGCGATGTCCTCGATGGCGGCGCTGAGCTGCACGACGCGCTCGGGTGAGATGGCCGGCGGGCAGAGCTCGGGGCGGAGTTCCATCAGCCCTGGGGTCCGGCGTCGGCGGGGGTGGTGTCGTCGAGGCTGGAGCGGGCGAGCATCTCGCCCAGCAACGGGGCGAATTTCATGAGATTTTCGCCGTACGTCGTGAGCACGCGGCCCTGGCGCGCGAACTGCAGGCCGTCGCCCAGGTCCGGGTTGTGGGTGCAGTAGATGGTGGCCGTCGGGTGGGGATCGACGAACGGCAAGTGCTCGGCCACATAGGCAGTAAGGGCGTCCAGTGACGCCTGTTCGGCCGCCGGGCGGCCGTTCTCCCAGCTGACCAGGGCTGGGGCGATGTCGCCGCCGACCGCCCAGGTGTCGGCGGCGGCTCGGTGCTGGTAGGTGCCGAGGACACCCTCGGACGGTTCGGTGATCCAGCACTGCAGGGGCTCGGGAGCGGCCGGGCGGATCGGGAAGCTGACCCGCAAGTGATGTTCCAGGGCGGGTGGGGTGGTGATGCCGACTCCGGCGGCCAGGGCTGACGTGCCGGCTCCGGCGCAGATCAGGGCGGTGTCGAACGTGTCGGCTTCGGCGCCGGAAATTACCCGTACGCCGGCTGGGGTCTCTTCCAAAGCATCGACGTGCGCTTGCCGGACGTGGCCGGTGGTCATCCCGGTCAGGAACGCGCGGATCAGGTCGACGCGGATCACGCCGCCGGCCGGGTCGATCAGGGCCGGGCCGGGGAACGTCCTGGCCGGCAGGCGCAGCAACGGTGAACCGGGGTCGACGAGCTCGTGGGCGGCGCCGGCCGCGGCCATCGCGTCGGCCCACGCTCCGGCGCCGGGACCACTGACGACCGTGCCCACGTTGTCGACGAACTCGGGGTTCCACTCGGCGAACAGCGCGCGGGAGCGGGCGGCGAGCTCGACCATGTCCGGGTAGACGTGGGCCAGGCGGAAGATTCGGGTGTCGCCGGCCGAGCGTTCACCCATCGGCTCGCCCGCCTCGAAGCAGACGACGTCGGCGCCGCGCCGGAGCAGCGCGGCGGTCGCCGACAGGCCGACGACTCCCCCGCCGATCACCGCCACCCTCATGTCAGAGCTCCTCCCGATCCTTGTCCTTCGTCGGGGACGGCGGCATGAACGCGTCCAGGAGACCGGTCTGCTCGACCGGCAGGGCCGAGTCGATCACCTTGGCGTGCGAGGGTACCGGGGCCGACAGGTGCCGGGTGAACCACTCCCCGGCCGCGACGGCGACCTGCTCCAGGGCCTGCGGGTCGCTGAAGTAGCGGTCCGCGCCCGGAATGACACACACGTCGCCGTGGGCGCGCATCACCTGCTCGGCCTCCTCGTTGAGGGCGCGCAACTTCGGGTCCAGTTCGCCGACGATGAGCAGGGTGGGCGCCTGCAACTGGGCCAGGGCGCCACCGGCCAGGTCGGCACGGGCGCCGCGGGCTACGACCGCCTGTACGTCACCGGGCCGGGCGGCGGCCGCGACCATCGCGGCGGCGGCGTTGACGCCCGATCCGAACAGGCCGATCGGCAGTTCCATGATTCCCGGCTGGGCCCGCAGCCAGCGCAGGGTGCCGATCAGACGGTCGGCGACCAGGTCGATGTCGAAGCGGCGGGCCTCGACGGCCTGCTCGTCCGGGGTGAGCGGCTCGATCAGCAGGGTGCCCAGGCCGCGTTCCCGCAGGAGGGCCGCGATGGCCCGGTCGCGGGGGTTGTCCTGGGTGAGCACCACCAGGCCGGGGGCGGCCGGCGGGATGGTCAGGTCGCCGTCGAGGCGGATACCGGCCGTTTGAATCCACATGGGCGCTCGGTTACCCCGAACAGGAGCGGTTCAACAGCCCGTCCGGGTGGGGAGTTGCCAGTCGCCGCCGCGGTCCTCCTTCGCGAAGCGTGCGGCCAGGTCGGGGATGCGCAGAAAACCGGCCAGGGCGGTGGTGGCCTGGAACGCGGCGATCGCGCGCTGGGTCGTCGGCATGCCCAGGCGCAGCAGGCGCGGGTTCACCTCGGCCTGGATCCGGTCCACGAACGGCCGCAGGACGGTGTCGTAGTTCGCCAGCGCTGTCGGCAGGTCGCCCGGGTGCCGGTTGATCTCGCCGGCCAGCACATAGGCGCCGACCAGGCCACCGGAGACACCCATTCCGCTGTACGGGGAGGCGCAGTGAGCGGCGTCGCCGGCCAGGACCACACGCCCCTTCGACCAGGTGTCGGTGCGGACCTGGACAACCTCCTGGGAGTAGAAGAAGGGGCTGCCGCGCATGCCGTCGAGGAAGCGCTCGGTCTGCCAGCCCGCGTCGCGGAACCGGTCGGCCCAGAACTCCTGCTGCAGCTCGACCGGCTGCCGGTGGATCGCCGAAGCCTCCGCGGATCTGTCCCGCAACACGAAGTACACCTGCGTCTCGGCCGGGTTGTGGCTGCGGCGCATGATCTGACGGCCACCCGGGACCATGTACGTGTCGCGGATGTTGCTGTCCGAGGCGATGCGCGGGACGAACCAGTAGGCCATGTGGATGCCGACCCGCCAGTACGGGTCGGTGCCGTCCGGGAGAATCGCCCGGCGCAGGCGGGAGCCCTGGCCATCCGCGCCGATCAGCAGGTCGAACTCGCCGGTGGAACCGTCCGAGAAGTGCGCGACCACCCGGTGTTCGTCCTGTTCGAAGCCGTCGACACCACGATCGAAGAGGTACGTCGTGTCGCCCCTGGCCGCGTCGTAGAGGATTCGCACCAGGTCGCCGCGCATGATCTCGTACTCCGACGTGAGGGTCTGCCGGCCTCGGCCGGAGGTGTTGGCCATGATCGTGGCCCGGGGACGCCCGTGCGCGTCGATAAAAGCCACACCCGCCTCATCCACCAACTGATCGCGTACGGCGTCGAGCAGGCCCATGCGCCGGATGGCCTCGATGCCCTGACCCCGCAGGTCGACCTGCGCGCCGGTGGCCCGCACGGCCGGGAAGCGTTCGGCGACGGTGACCTGGTGGCCGCCGCGCGTGAGCCAGAAGGCCAGAGCCTGCCCCGCGATGCCGCCACCGGCGACGAGGATGCGCAGAGACATGTTCCTCACCCCAAAATCTATCAGCGATAGGTTCTCTCCGAGATTATCTATCGGCGATAGACTTGGCAACGTGACAAAAATCCGCCGCGAGACCGTGGTGTCCGAGGCACTCGATCTGCTCGACGAGGTCGGGCTGGACGCGGTCAGCACCCGGCAACTGGCGAAACGGCTGGGCGTCGAACAACCGTCGCTGTACTGGCACTTCCGCACCAAGAAAGACCTGCTCGCGGCCATGGCGCAGGCGGCGATGGACCCGCATGCGGACGCGCCGCTGCCCGTGGCCGGCGACTCCTGGCCCGACTGGTTCCGGGAGAACACGAGAGACTTCCGCCGTACGCTGCTGATGCGCCGCGACGGCGCGAGGCTGCACGCCGGCAGCAGCCCGGCCGGGGACCTCGACCGGATCCTGCGCAAGATGGAATTCCTGACCGCGTCCGGCGTGCCCGAGCACGACGCGCAGATGGCGATGCTGGCGGCCAGTCGCTACACGGTCGGCAGCGTGCTGGAGGAACAGGCGGATGTGGGCGGCGGCGCCGACCTGCCGCCCGGCGTGCCGAAGATCGACCACGAATCGGCCTTCGAGGCCGGACTGGCCCTCATCCTGGACGGCCTGGCCCACCGCAGTCGGAGAGATTGACCTTCGCGGCGTCTCAAACCCGACTCACCGACCTGACTGCAGACTCGGCTGACCGGGCGTGGACGAGTATCAAACGGCAGCCTTCAAGCCACGCCTTCTCGAACCAGACCGCACGCCTCTGCGCGGCCACCCGATCGGATCGCGGCAGATTCGATTACAAATCTTGGCGAGCCGGAGTTCCTAGCGGCACATCCTGCCAGCGTGCCGCGTCAGCCGGTCACCGCCGCGATCAACGCAGAACTCGTTGACCTCGCGATCGATCCAGTAGCTCTGCCCAACGTCGATAAAGGTCGGCTCGTCCAGACAAAACCAGCGATCCACCACGCTGACGAGAGTCAGCTGATCAGCAGTCACAAGCTTGAGCATCTCAGCTCCTCAATCGGAAGCCGCACCGCACGACTCCGATGAACGTACGCCGGGCCGATAGTCACCCGCGCCGCGCTCAACGCCGAGCGGCGGCCTCACCCAGAACGACGACCCCTTCGCGGCAGAATAGTGAGCCCGCGAAGCCACTCGCGCGGGTGCCTCTGCGGCGGGTAGTCCTGCTCGCGCGCCGGGCAAAAGCAGATGGGAAGGGCGCCATGCTGACGCTGAGCACTCGAGCAGACTGGGATGAGCCGGTTGGAATCCGGGTGCCTGGCGCACCCTATCGGCGGCATGACAGTGCGCCGCTGACCGCACAGTTCCGCCGCTCTTTCGGCAGGGGAGATTCCCTCCCTCCGCCACGGCCTACGGCTCACTCCGGCGCCGCAAAGTCGCGTCAAGAACGGTGACATTTCGTGTGGTGAAGGCATTGACGGCAGCTGCGCCGAAAACGCACAGGCTCTGTTCCCACGGATGTCCAACGATACCGAACGCCTGGTCTCGTCCAACGAAGATGGTGTAGTCACCATTCGGAAACAGTCCGCCGGTGTCCCAACCCGGGACATCCTGAGGCTCGTCGGCTTGATGTGCTCGGAACAGAGCCGAAGGATGAACCGCGTCATGAAAGGCCACGGCCTCGTACCAATCGGTGCAGTCCTGCAAAGTACCAAGGACCAAGCCTGCCACCGCGATCATGCCGGCGGTAAACCCACCAGGGCAGTCGCCTTCGAAGATGGGCGACAGATCCCACGTGATTGACGGCGCCGGCTCAACGATCGCCGGCCAGTTACTCTGAGTGGTGCCAGCGCGAAAATGGAACCGAGCAGCGAAGTCGTTCCATAGAATTTTGCCAACTTCCCAGTCGAGATCAATCCAGCAATCCTCGGACACAAAGAGAGGGTAGCTACAACCTCGAAGCTTGCCCACTCCTCTGGTCTCCAGCCTCATCCGCTCTTCATCGGCGGGAGCATGAGCCAGCCAGCACGCGGAGGCGGTGAACCGTGCGTCGCGACCGGAGCGCGGCATGAGAGGGCGACCGGCAGCCGGGCTGGTCAGCCGCCCTCACCGACCTCCGAGGCGCTCCGATGAGGCGTTAAGGTTGTCTTGGATGAATGACGTGACGCTCGGGTCTGGAAGCCTTGCCGGAAAAGGCGTTTACGCCGCGCGCAACTTTGCTGCTGGCGAAGTGGTAGTGGCATACCAGCTCCGGCAGCTTGACGAAGCCGACTACCAAGCCCTCCCCGCCGGTGACGACCTCTTCGTTCACAGCTTCGGCGGACAGCGCTACCTTTACCCGACGCCGGCCCGCTTCGTCAACCACTCCGACGACCCGTCCTGCTATCAGGATTTCGACCGATGCTGCGACATCGCTTTGCGGCCCATAGCCCGAGGCGAACCGGTGACGATCGACGCCAACGCGGAAACCGCCCGTGAGTTGAGCACGTTTCTCGGGGCCTACGAATACGCGCTGAAGCATCGATCGGCGCATCATCTGGCTGCCTTGATCAGTGGTGAGGCCGACCTGTGGATCGACAACGAGGTTGCACGCGGCGGTGATGCTGTCGTCGCCGCGCTGCTCCGTGCCGGGCTGACGTCGTTGTCCCGGGTCGAGTGGATCATCGGCACAGGCCGGTGGAAGGCACTTTGCTCCACCAGAGCCGAGACAAACCTAGGTTCTCAGCACCTGACCGTGCTGCTCAAAGTTCTTGCCGGAAATTGGCAGATCGTCTATCAGCACGCAGGGTGAGCACATCGCCGATTGCCGAGTGATCTGTTCTTGGCACGACAAGACGCCAGCCCCAGACAGTCGGCCACCCGGCCGTGACAACGGCGGCCATCCTGGCGCGGATCGCGGCAGAAGAGGACGTCCTGTCGTGCCGTCACGAATGTGTTGCGGTGTCAATCGAGGTCGCGAGGCATATGCCCGAGAACGAGGCCGTCCATCGCCAGCGGCATTCGACCGAATGTCGCCAGCCGATCGACGACAAGGTAGATCTCTTCCCGTTCATCAATCCCGAGCCAACTCCAGGAGCACGTCCCGGCACCGAGTTCTCCGATGGGAGCGATACTGCGGCACTGATCGGCGCTCCACTCGATGAACCTGCCTGCCTCGCCGTCACACGCGGTAGGCATGAGGTTGAAGGGCTCACGAGCCCGGGTGATACCTGACCCGCCGTCGATGAAGCTGAGGCCTCCAAACTCGGCGAGAAACTTCTGGGCTGCCGGGTGCAAGGCAGGGAATCCGTCTGCCACCAGTTGGGCTTCCCACCGTGCCGTGTCGACCCTGCGGCCGACATACCAGCCGGAGTCCTCCAAGCATCGGCGAGTCTCCGCCGCGAAGCCGTCCATGTATTCCACGGCACGGAATGTAGAGGGCAGCGGCGTACGAGTCGAGTACACCGATGCACTCAACTCGACAAATGAGCACGCGGCGGGGCGTAAAGCGCCACCGCTTGAGGCGATGACAGGCGCGGCCGGGGCCCTGGTCTCGGGGCCCTGCGGGGCGGTGGGTGACCGGCCGCCTGGTGTGCGTGCTCAACCAGCCGCAACCTCATCGAGCGGCTGGTTGAGCACGGCTTCTCAGGGGAGGGTCCAGAGTTGGTTGGGGGCGGCCAGGCAGTCCCACAGGTGGATCTGCTGGCCGTCGTTCGACTTCACTTCGGAGACGTCGAGGCAACGGCCGGACTGCGGGTTTCGTACGGTTTTGTCGGGGTAGGCGACCCAGTTCTGCGCGGCGGAACCGTTGCAGGTCCACAGCTGGGCCTTTGTGCCGTTGGCGGTTCCGCCGCCGGCCGCATCCAGGCACTTGCCGGACTGGGGGTTGCGCCAGATCTGGCCGGTGATCGCCCAGTTCTGGGCGCCCGAGCCGTTGCACGTCCACAGCTGGATTTTCGTCCCGTCGGCGCTGCCGCCGCCGTTGACGTCCAGGCACTTGTTGGCGAAGCCGCGGACGGGACCGGTGCCGGAGCTGGACCCGCCCAGCTCCTTGATGCGGACGTTGCGGAACGATGCGTGGTCGGCGTCGCCGTGGTTCTGGAGGCCTATGTAGCCGGGCAACGACCGTACGGGATCGGGGTTGGTGAAGTCGTTGATCTTGACTCCGTTGAGGAAGATCTGCAGGTGCTCGCCTTCGACCCGGATCTCGTAAGCATTCCACTCCCCCGGCGGGTTGAGGGCGGCGTCGCGGGCGGCCGCGGTGGCGCCCTGGAACGTGTAGACGCTGCCGGTGGTGCGGTCGGGTGTGTCGGTGGCGTCGATCTGGATCTCGTAGCCGTTGTTGACCGCCGACCACGGGTCGTTCGAGGCCGGGAAGCCGATGAACACGCCGGAGTTGTCGTCACCGGTCAGTTTCCAGTCGAGTTTGAGCGAGTAGTTCGTGAACTGCTTGGCCGAGTACCAGAGCAGCCCCATCCCGCCGGTCGACGACAGTGTCGCGTCGCTGTTGGTGAAGCCGCCGGGCCCGGCCTGTGACCATCCGCTGGTCGAGCCGTTGTAGAGGGTCGTGTAGCCGGTCTCGGGCCGGCAGTCGGCGTGCGAGCGACCCGCCGCGTATCGGATGCCGCCGAGGAGATGAGCACGAAAAGCCGGATCCGCGTACGACTCGATCGTGTGGCCGCCGCCGGTGTAGAACGATCGTCCGCTGCTGAGCGTCTTGCACCACGCGTGCGGATGATCAGCACCCATCCCGCCGCCGGAGTAGGAGCTCTCGTCGAGGGTGGCCAGCACGTGCGCGGTGTCCCGCACGTTGGTCCGGTAGTTGTACCACTCGTCGGTGCGTGGCCAGGTCTGCGGCAGGTGCGCGGTGGCGGCCTGCGCGCGGTCCTCGACCTTGACGTTCGCCTGCTGGATGGCCGGGTGGGAGGCGAACCAGGCGCCGACGAGTTCGCCGTAGAACGGCCAGTCGTATTCGGTGTCGGCCGCCGCGTGCACGCCGACGTAGCCGCCACCGGCGCGGATGTACGACTCGAACGAGGCCTGCTGGCCGGCGTCGAGCACGTCACCGGTGGTGTTGAGGAAGACCACCGCCTCGTACGCGGAAAGGTTGTTGAAGGTCGTGGCGTCCTCGGTCGCGGTGACCGTGAAATTGTTGGCCGCGCCGATCTCCCGGACGGCCTGGACGCCGGCGGCGATCGAGTCGTGCCGGAAACCGGCCGTCTTCGAGAAGACGAGCACGTCGTAGGCGGGGTCCGCGGCGAGAGCGGGTGCGGGCAGGAACGCCGTGGCCAGGACGGCGCTGAGCAGGATTCTGATCATGAGATCGTCCAGAGTTGGTTGGCGGCCGCCAGGCAGTCCCAGATGTGGATCTGCTGCCCGTCGTCGGACTTCACTTCGGAAACGTCAAGGCAACGACCGGACTGCGGATTTCGTACGGTCTTGTCGGGGTAGACCACCCAGTTCTGCGCGGCGCTGCCGTTGCACGTGTAGAGCTGCACCTTCGTGCCGTTGACGGTCGCGCCACCGGCGACGTCCAGGCACTTGCCGGATTGTGGATTGCGCCAGACCTGCCCGTTCACCGCCCAGGTCTGTGCGGCCGACCCGTTGCACGTCCACAGCTGGATCTTCGTCCCGTCGGCGCTGCCGCCCCCGTTGACGTCGAGGCACTTGTTGGCGAACCCGCGGACCGGTCCGGTGCCGCCGGTGGTGAACGTGAACGTGTCCACGTCGAACAGGGCTCCGGTGCCGCCGCCGCTGAACGTCAGGTACAGCGTGGTCGTGCCGGCCGGCGGGCTGGTGATCGTGGTGCTGACGTCGGTGAACACGTTCCACGCCCCGGTCACCGGCACGGTCGCCGAGCCGAGCACGGTCCCGGTGGCCGAACCGGCCCGGACCTGCAGGGTTCCGCCGGCGCCGCCGGAGGAGACCCGGGCGCTGAGGGTACGGGCGTTGGCCAGGTTGTACGTGGCGAACGCGATCCAGTCACCGTTGTTGATGTCGCCGACCGTCTTGCCGCCCTCGGCCTCCGGCTTGTCGAAGACGTTGACCCCGGACGAGGTGGTGAAGTGCTCGGCCTGCCGGTGCCGCGGCTGCAAGCGGTGCTGCTTGTGGGTGATCAGGCCGCCGTTGTCGGCGTACTCGGCGTCGAAGATCGGGAAGATGTTGGCCGCCGAGTCGTGCTCGCCGTCGACCGGGATGGTGATCGACCCGGAGCAGCCGGCCGCCGACGTGATCTGGTGTCCGTGCTGGTCATGGCCGAGCACGTAGGTCATCTTGGCCCGCGAACAGGTCACCGTCGCGTCCTCCGGGTCGCTGACGGTCAGGCTGAACGGCACGGTGTCGCCGAAGCTGACCAGTTGCCCGTCGACCGGGGCGTTGATGGTGACCGTGGGCGCGGTGTTGCCGACGCCGACCTGCACACCCCCGGTGCCCGTCGCGCCCTGTGGATCGGTCACCGTCAGTGTGACGTTATAGGTGCCATTGCCGGCGTACGTGTGAGCAGGGTTAGCCGACGTGGATGTTCCGCCGTCACCGAAATTCCACGCGTACGTGAGTGCCCCGCCCTCCGGGTCGGAGGAACCCGCGGACGAGAAGTTCACGGTCAGTGGCGCCTGCCCGGAGGTCTTGTCGGCCGTGGCGACCGCGGTCGGCGCCTTGTTGCCACCGCCCACGTAGTCGTAGCGGTAGAGCGCCGAATTGGCGTCCCCGTTGAAGTAGCCGGTGCCGTAGTCGAGCACGTAGAGCGAGCCGTCCGGACCGAACGCCATGTCCATGACCTGCTTGCCGTTCCACGCGAAGTTCGCGATCTCGTTGATCGAGCCGTCCCCGTTCAAGTGGATCGGCTTGATCCAGCCCCGGCCGAACTCGCCGGCGAAGAAGTGGCCGTCCAAGTCCTGCGGGAACTTCGTGGCCGACGGGTTGGCGCTGTCGTAGTGGTAGACCGGGCCGCCCATCGGCGACTCCGAGCCGGTGCCGAATTCCGGCGGGGTGCCGGCGTCACCGCCGTACCGGATCCAGGCGTTTTTTGCCGGTGGCAGTTTGCTGAGACCGGTGTTGCGGGGCGAACTGTTGGTGGGGCCACCGGCGCAGTCGAACTTGGCGCCGACCGTGCCGGTGGCGAAGTCGAAGTCGGCGTAGGTCTCGGTGGCGGTGTTGGTGCCGGTGCAGTACGGCCAGCCGTAGTTGCCGGGGCCGGTGATCCGGTTGAACTCGACCTGGCCGCCGGGGCCGCGGGTGGAGGTCGCGCCCGCGTCCGGGCCGTAGTCGCCGACGTAGACGATGCCGGTGGGCTTGTCGACGCTGAGGCGGAACGGGTTGCGGAAGCCCATCGCGTAGATCTCGGCGCGGGTTCCGGCGGTGCCCGGCGTGAACAGGTTGCCGGCCGGGATTCCGTACGTCCCATCGGGGTTGACCTTGATCCTGAGGATCTTGCCCCGCAGGTCGTTGGTGTTGCCGGCCGAACGCTGGGCGTCGAAGGCCGGGTTCCGGTTGGCCCGCTCGTCCAGCGGCGAGTACCCGTCGGACTGGAACGGGTTGCTGTCGTCGCCGGTGGACAGGTAGAGGTTGCCGGCCGCGTCGAAGTCGAGGTCGCCGCCGACGTGGCAGCAGATGCCGCGCGAGGCCGGCACGTCCAGGACGGTCTTCTCGGCGCTGAGCTTCCAGTCGGCGGTCAGCGTGAACCGGGACAGCCGGTTGACGCCCTGCCAGGCCGAGAAGTCGGTGCCGGTGTCCGGGGAGTCGCCGGCCGGGGTGCTCAGCGGCGGCGCGTAGTACAGGTAGATGAACCGGTTGGTGGCGAAACCGGGGTCGACGCCGACGCCCTGCAATCCCTCCTCGTCGTGGGAGTAGACGGCCAGGGTGCCGACGACCGCGGTGGTGCCGGCGGCGTCGGTGCGGCGCAGGGTGCCGTTGCGGGCGGTGTGCAGCACCGAGCGGTCCGGCAGCACGGCCAGACTCATCGGCTCGCCGACCTCGGGTTCACCCTTGGCCAGGGTGACCTGCTGGAAGTTGCCGGGATCGATGTCGTGGGCGCTCGCCCGGGCGGGCGCGACGAGCAGAGCGGCGACCAGGACGGCCACCGAGGCTCTGATGCGGTGTGGGGACATGGGCGGGAGTCCCTTCTCAAGCGGGACGTTTCGGGCGCGCGGAAGCGGCGCGGCACCCGGGAGGGGTCCCAGCGGATTGAAGGCCTTTGTTACCGGGACATTAAAACTTCTGAATGTCTCTGTCCATCTTTCTGATCGATGCCCATCAACTTTTGTCACATCCGGCAAAAGTGCTGCGGGCTGACGGTTGGGCCCGGCGTTCGGTTGCAGCGCGACGGCGGGTGAGACATATAACTCTGTGTATAGCCTGTGTATCTCCCCGGAACGTGCCATGGGCAGTGGGATGCCGACACATCACGGGCTCGGCTCGGTCAGCATCCCGACGGAACTGATCACGAGGGGAGCCCCAGGCATGAGTAACGAGGCGCCACGACTGAGCGTTGTCGTACCGGTGTTCAACGAGGAGGCGGTGCTGCCGCTGTTCGCCGAGCGGATGCGGCCCGTGCTCGACGGGCTTCGGATGGGGTACGAGGTGCTCGCCGTCGACGACGGCAGCCGCGACTGCACCCCGGCCGTGCTCGACGGGCTGCGCCGGCAGTGGCCGCAGCTGCGAGTCGTGCGGTTGCGGCGCAACAGCGGGCACCAGAACGCGCTGACCGCCGGGCTGCGTCGCGCCCGGGGGACGTACGTGGTGAGCATCGACGTCGACCTGCAGGATCCACCCGAGACGATCGGCGACATGGTGCGGCTGGCCGAGAGCGCGGGGCTGGACGTCGTCCACGGTGTACGCACCGACCGCAGCACCGACAGCGCGTTCAAGCGGTGGACCGCGGGGCTCTACTACGGGCTGATGCGCCGCGTCGCCGGCACCGAGGTTCCGCGCCACGCGGGTGACTTCCGGCTGCTCAGCCGGACCGCCGTGGACGCCCTGGCCGAACTGCCCGAGCAGCAACCGGTGTACCGGCTGCTGGTGCCGTGGCTGGGCCTGCCCAGCGGGGAGGTGACCTACACGCGGGAGCAGCGGGCCGCGGGACGCTCGAAGTATCCGATCACCAAGATGGTCCGGCTCGCGCTGGACAGTGTCGTCGGCTTCTCGGCGGCGCCGCTGCGGGTCGCGACCTGGCTGGGGCTGCTCGGCATCGCCGGCTGCGCGGTGCTGGCGGTCGCCGGCGGGGCCGCGTACCTGTCCGGGAACGTGGTGCCCGGATGGACGTCGCTGCTCGTCGCGGTGCTGTTCCTGGGTGCGCTGCAACTGCTCTGCCTGGGGCTGCTCGGCGAATACGTGGCGCGCGTGTTCACCACGATTCAAGGGCGTCCCGCGTACGTGGTGACCTACGACTCCGGCGTGGAACAGCAACCGGCGGAGGATCTGCTGTGCAGGCTCTGATCGAGGAGACCGCGGCGCCGCGGATCGCCGTACGGGAAAAGCGTCTTTTATCTTCTCCACGACCCTGGCATGCGGCTCTGCGGGCCGCGCTGGCGGTGTGGACGGTCTTCACCGTGCTGCACCTGGCCGTCAGTGCCCTGGCCTGGCTGCCGCGCGGCGGTGATCATCCGGGCGTGTGGGCGACGGTGCTGGACTGGAACAGCTGGGATGCCGGCCACTACGTGCGCATCGCCGAGAGCGGCTACCACCTGGGCCCCGGATTTCCGGCCTTCTTCCCGCTGTACCCGCTGCTGATCCACGTGGTGAACGCGGTCGTGCCGGGCGACGGGGTGGTGGCCGCGCTGCTGGTCGCCAACCTCGCCGCGATCGGCGCCCTGGCCGTGCTGCACCGGCTGGCCGAACACGAGTTCGGGCCGCGGGTGGCGCAGCGCGCGACCTGGTACCTGGCCGCCTTCCCGATGGGGTTCTTCCTGTTCATCGGCTACAACGAGTCGCTGTTCCTGCTGCTGGCGGTGGGTGCGCTCTACGCCGGGCGGCGCGGGCACTGGTGGCTGGCGGGTGCTCTGGGCGCGCTGTCGTCGGCGACCCGGCTCTTCGGGCTGCTGCTGATCGCGCCACTGGCCGTCGAATACGTCCGGCAGCGCACCCTCAAAGGGATCCGGGCCGACGTGCTCGCGCTGGCGCTGGTACCGCTCGGGGTGGTCGCCTACAGCGTGTACTGCGCGATCGAGCTGGGCAACCCGCTGGCGTTCAGCATCGCGCAGGACCAGTGGGGGCGGCGGTACACGTTCCCGGGCGGGGCCTGGATCACCGCGTGGCAGCAGATGAGCGGGCCCCTGGCCCCGGCGACCCTGGGCGCGCTGGTCGACGCCGGCACCACCCTGGTCGCGGTGGTGCTGCTGGTGCTCGCGGTGGCCGGGCCGTGGAAATTCCGGCGCGACCAGCTCTACCTGGTCGTGCACGCCGGGCTGACACTCGTCCTGCTGATGTCGACCGAGGTCGGCGGGCGGTCGATGCAGTCGGCCGCGCGGTACTCGATGGAGGCGGTGGCGGTGCTGCTGGTCCTGGCCCGGGCCGGGGCCCGGCCGATGGTCGACCGGGTGGTGCTGGTGACCGGGGTGTCGCTGCACGCGGTGTTCCTGGTCGTCTTCATGTCCGGGAAATTCCTGGTCGCATAGGCGGTCACCAGCCGCTCGTGCCCGGGGCACCCTTGAACGGGCCGACGATGCCGGACGTGATCCAGCCGCCGTAGAAGTCGCCCTCCTGCGGGCGGACCAGCTCGCCGTCGACCCGGCACTCCTGGACGCGGCTCGGATAGAAGGCAACGGCGCCGGTGAGGTCGCGATAGGAACGAGAAGGATTTTCGTACGACCAGCCGGCCTGCGGGACCCGGACCTCGGCGACGACCAGATCCCAGTACGTGGCGTAGCCCTTGAACTCGCAGAACGAGCGGCCGGCGGCGGGTTCGAGGGCGCCCGCCGCGATGGCGTCGCGGGGCACGTAGTAGACCGGCGGATGCGAGGTCTCCAGCACCCGCCAGCAGCGATCGGTGTCGACGATCAGCTTGCCCGCGTGCGTGATCGTCACCCGGGCGGTGGTGCGCTCCAGCCGCGGCGGACGCGGATAGTCCCAGACTGATTCCATCCGGCCAGCCTGCCATATCGACGCGCGAATCGACGCAACTTGTTTGGGGGCGGATCGGCCGGGTAGTTCACGGTCAGCCCCAAATCGAAGGAGACATCGTGAGCACCGTGACCGAGTCCGTGGACGTCAACGTGCCGATCGGTACGGCCTACAACCAGTGGACCCAGTTCGAGGACTTCCCCAAGTTCATGGACGGCGTCGAGTCGATCACCCAGACCGGCGCGACCCACACCCACTGGGTAACCAAGATCGCCGGGCAGAAGCGGGAATTCGACGCCGAGATCACCGAGCAGCACCCGGACGAGCGGGTGGCGTGGAAGAGCACCGGCGGTGACACCAAGCACGCCGGCGTCGTCACGTTCCACCGCCTGACCGACACCGAGACCCGGGTGACCATCCAGCTGGACTGGGAGCCCGAGGGGATCGCCGAGAAGGTCGGCAGCGCCGTCGGCGTCGACAGCCACCAGGTGAAGGCGGACGCCAAGCGCTTCAAGGAGTTCGTCGAGAACCACGACGGGACGACCGGCGCCTGGCGTGGCGACATCGACCGCCCCGGCGTCTGATCCTCGCAGTGAGTGCTTCGGTTGGGTAGGTTGAGCCTCCGTAGGTTCGGCCTACCCAACTGTTCACCTGCCGGCCGGAGGTCGACGTCTTCATCGGCCGTCACACCGAGCTGTCTCTGCTGACGAAGCGGATCGACCACATCAAACGGACCGGCACCGGGCTCTCTGGCCATGTCATCCTGAGTTTCCCGGCGGCCCCTCGCTCGGAAACAAAAGCGGCTCCTCGCCCGGGAACAGGACCGGGTCCTCGCTCGGGAACAGGATCGGGCTGAGCAGGTAGCGGGTGCGGTCCGGGGTCGCCGGATTCGTCAGGCGGGGCGCGATCACGGCCTTCAGCTCGGCGAGCAGCGTCAGGAGTTCTTCGTTGTCGAGCCAGACGGCGTGCTGGCGGTAGCCGACCGGGTCCGTGGACGGGTCGGTGTTGTCGCGGTCGAGGTAGGCGCCGAACTCGGCGATCATGGTGGCCATGGCGGTGGCGAAGGCCTGCCGGTGGTCGTCCTTCGACAGGGAGCGGGCGGTGTCCGGGTCGATGCCGGCCCGATGCTCGTGCAGCCGGTAGTGCCGTTCGACGGCGCCGCGCACGCGGCGTTCCTCGGCGACCTGCAGGACACCGCCGGTGGCCAGTGCTTCCACGTGCCGGTAGAGCATGGCCTTCGACACGTCCGGCAGCAGCGCGCCCAGCTGAGCCGTGGTCAGTGTGCGGCCGCCACGTAACGCGTGCACGATGCGCAGCCGGGCCGGGTGCCCCAGCAACTCTATGGTTCCCATCTCCGCACGATCTCATGTTCTGCTACCTTTCTCGCAAAACGAGAACGATGGCGGTGGATGATGACGACCGAACCGACGGCGCTGGCGCTGGCGATCATCGACCTGGCCCGGGCGGACCGCTTCACCGAGATCGAGGCGCTCTTCGCGCCACCGCTACGAGCGGCCGTCTCGGCCGACACGTTGCGGAGCGTGTGGGCGGCCGAACGGGCCCGCATCGGTTCCACCTGGGACATCGGGACCCCGGTGGGCGAACCGGCCGACGCGGGCCTGACCCGGGTCGAGGTGCCGGTGACCGGGGAGCGCGACGGGCACACGGTCATCCTCAGCGTGGACCGGGCCGGGAAGGTGCACGGACTCCGGATCGCTCCGGCCGCCACCTCGGCGTGGCAGCCGCCCCGATACGCCCGGCCGGACCGCTTCGAAGAGCAGGAAGTCGTGGTCGGCTCCGGTTCGCTGGCCGTGCGCGGCACCCTGTCGATGCCGCGCCGGACCACCAGGCCTCCGGGCGTCGTGCTTCTCGGCGGCGGCGGACCGTTCGACCGCGACCAGAGCGTCGGGGCCGACAAGCCGCTCAAAGATCTCGCGTGGGGACTGGCCAGTCGTGGCGTGGCGGTCCTGCGAATGGACAAGGTGACCCACGCGCACCCCGGGCTCGCCTCGGCGCCCGGGTTCACCATGGTCGAGGAGTATCTTCCGCCGGCGCTGGCCGCCCTCGAACTCCTGCGGCGGCACGCCGGACCCGTCCACCTGCTGGGCCACAGCGCGGGCGGCCGGGCGGCGCCCCGGATCGCGGCGGCGGACGGAGCCGTCGCCGGGCTGATCATCCTGGCCGGTGACGCGGCGCCACTCCCCCGGGCCGCCGTGCGGGCGGTTCGCCACCTGGCGGCGGAACAGCCCGGACCGGACGGCCAGGCCGCGATCGAGGCGATCAGCCGGCAGGCGGCACTCGCGGAAAGTTCCGATCTGTCACCGTCGACGCCGGCCGCGGACCTGCCGTTCGGCTGGCCGGCCTCCTACTGGCTCGACCTGCGCGGGTACGACCAGGTCGCCACGGCGGCCACGCTGGACGTGCCGATGCTCGTCCTGCAGGGTGGCCGCGACTATCAGGTCACCGTCGACGAGGACCTCGCGCGCTGGCGGCACGGCCTCGCCGGTCGCCCGTCGGTCACCTTCCGCGTCTACCGGGACGACGACCACTTCTTCTTCCACGGTGGAGACAGTGGAGGCGGGCGGCACGTGGATCGGGCCGTCATCGCCGGCATCGCGGCCTGGCTGCGACCTCACCCGTTCCGGCGGCTCACCGCCGCTTGCCCATCTCTCGGCGGTCTCCGGGGCCGGCGCCCCTGACCAGCCGGCTATCCCCAGCAGAGGCAGAACGGGTGGCCGGTCGGATCCGCGTACACCCGGTAGTCCGGGCCTTCGTGCGGTAGCCGGGTCGCGCCGATCGCCAGCGCCTCGGTCTCGGCCCGGTCGATGTCGTCCACCATCACGTCGAGGTGGAACTGCTGGGGATACTCGGGGTCCGGCCAGCGCGGTGCGCGCAGGTGCGGGACGCGCTGGAAGGCCAGCCGGCGATGATCCGCGTCGTCCCGGATCACCACCCAGTCGTCGCTGTCGCGTTCAACCCGCATGCCGAGCAACCGCATGTAGAAGTCGGCCAGCGCCCGCGGGTCGGGGCAGTCGATGACCACGTGCTCGTAGCGTCCGATCATGACGTCTCCTCACGGCTCAGGTTCAGGACCTCGTCGACGGTGATCTCGAGTAGGGCGGGGTGTGGATCCGGGCCGGGCCGGTCGCCGCGGGTGCTCTCGGTGCCGTGCCAGATCACCCGGTGGCGGAGACGGTCCGGCGGCGGTCCCCACAGCGCCGGTGACATCGGCCCGAAGAGGGTCACCGACGGCGTCCCGTACGCCGTGGCCAGGTGTGACACCCCGGTGTCCCCGCTGATCAGCAGGCGGGCGTGCGCGATCAGGGCGGCGAGCGACGACAGCGAGGTGTCCGGCACGGCCGCGGGGACGAGTCCGGCGTCCGCGACCACCTTGGCGGCCACGTCGCGTTCGGCCGCGCTGCCGGTGACGATCACGTCGTGACCGGCGGCGTGCAGCTCGCGGGCCACCGCCGCGTACCTTTCCGGCGGCCACCGCCGCGACGGCGACTTCGCCCCCGGGTGGACGATCGTCACCCCGTGCGGCACCGGGTCCGAAGGTATGGCGAGGCCGAGCGCCGACGGGTCGGTGTCGACGCCGTAGAACTCCAGGAGCCGGCACCAGCGCCGCACCTCGTGCTCCTGGCTGGACCATTCGGGCCCGACCGGGCCGCCGAACGCCCACAGCTTTTCCGGGTGCTGTCGCAGCAGCAGGCGGTGTGACTGCGGCCCGCTGCCGTGCAGGTTGACCGCGAGTGACGGCGCCTCGACCCGGAACGGGGTGAGGCCGTCGACCGGCAGGACCCGGTCGACGCCGCCGATCAGGGCGATCAGCGGCGTCAACCAGCCCGGCGCGGCGAGCGTGAGCGTCTGCGACGGGAAGGCCGCGCGCAGGGCGCGCAGCGCCGGGACCCCGGTCGCCAGGTCGCCCACGCCGAGGGCACGGAGGACGAGGATCACGGGTACGACGTCTCCGTCTCCCCCGCGATGATCAACTCCCGGACGGCGCAACCGGCGGGCTGCCGCAGCGCGAACAGGATCGCCTCGGCCACGTGGGCGGGGTCGTTGAGCTTGGCGTCCGGTCCGGGCTTGTACCGTTCCTCGCGCTCGTCGAAAAACTTCGTCCGCATCCCGCCGGGAATGATCAGCGTAACGCCGACCTGCCCGGCCAGTTCGGCGGCGAGCGCCCGGGTGAAGCCGACGACCCCGAACTTGGCCGCGCAGTAGGCGGTCGCGTCCCCCACTGCCTTGATCCCCAGCGTCGACGCGATCGTGACCACGCCCCCGTGCGATTCCTTGAGTGCGGGCAGCGCCGCCCGGATCACCGCCGCCGTGGCCAGAAGATCAACGGCGACGATCCGATCCCACACGTCCCCGGGTACGTCGTCGAGCGCACCCGGTACGTCGAAACCGGCCGCGGTCACCACCCCGCTCACCCTCCCGCCCGTCTGCTCGATCGCCTTGCGGGTGGTCTGTTCGGCGGCGCGCGTGTCAGCCAGGTCGCACTCGATCCAGGGCACGCCGGCGCTCGCGGGGGCCTGCCGGTCGATGACGAACGGCCGCCCGCCGGCCCGGTCCACGGCATCGACGACCGCGGCCCCGAGACCGCTCGATCCGCCGGTGACGATGACTGCGTCCATGACTACCTCCCGCTCGTGGTGGTGACGGCGGCCTGGGCCGCGGCGATGGTTCGGGTGGTGGATCGGCCGTCCAGGTACGGCACGATCACCGTCTGACCGTCCCAGCGTTTGACCAGCTCGGCCTCGGGCAGCTCGGCGTAGTCGCCGCCCTTGACCCACACGTCCGGCCGCAGCCAGGACAGGACCGCCTCCGGTGTCGGCTCGTCGAAGACGACGACCGCGTCCACGCAGTCCAGCGCGGCGAGCAGGCGGGCACGGTCGGCCTGCGGGTTCAGCGGGCGGTCGGGGCCCTTCAACCCCCGTACGGAATCGTCGCTGTTCAAACAGACGATCAGGCAGTCACCGAGCCCGCGGGCGGCGCGCAGGGTGGCCAGATGCCCGGCGTGCAGCAGGTCGAAGCATCCGCCGGTGGCCACGACGACGCCGTTGCGGTCGCGGATCGAGGCGGCGAGCTGCCCGGCCGCGTCGGTCCCGATCCGTTCCGGGCCGGGCGCGGGCGGCGGGAAGGGCTGCGGGGTGAGGGCCGCGCCGACTCCGCCGGCCAGCACGTACGAGGTGGCCGCGGCGACGGCGTCCTGCACCGCCTCGGACACCAGCGCCCCGGCCGCGAGCGACAGCGCCGCGGTGGCCGCGAACCGGTCCCCGGCCCCGCACGTGTCGGCGTCCCCGGCGTCGGCCGGGGCCGGGATGACCAGTGGGGCCGGCCCGGCCGGGCACAGGATCGCGCCGTCGGCGCCGCAGGTCACCGCGACCGCGTGCGCCCGCCACTGCTCGCGCAGGTGGTAGCCGGTCCGGCGGCCGGCGCTCAGCGTGGATCCGTGCCCGGCGTCCCCGGTGAACGCCACCGCCTCGGCCAGGTTGGGCGTCACCAGCCGCACCCCGGGCACGGGCGGTGGGCCGGACGGATGCGGGTCCCAGACGATCGGCGCGGACGCTTTCTCCAGCGCCGCCCGGACCGCCGGGTGCCCGGCCACGCCGCGGCCGTAGTCGCTGACCAGGATCGCCGTGGCGGCGCCGAGCACGTCGAGCAGGCCGTCCGGGGCGTCGCCGGGCGTCCGGGCCGGGCCGCCACGGTCCAGCCGGATCAGGACCTGGCCGCGCGAGCGCATCCGGATCTTCTCGGGCGTGGCCCCGGGCAGTGGCAGCGCGTGCACCTCGACGCCGGCCGCGGTGAGCAGTTCGCTCAGTCGTGCCCCAGCCGCGTCCGGGGCGAGCGCGGTGACCAGGGCGACCCGGTGGTCGCCGGGGGCGGCCGCGAGCAGGGCGGCCAGTCCGGCGCCGCCGGGTCGTTCGGAGACGGCCTCCTCGTCGAGGACGGGTGCGGGCGCGTCCGGGGCGATCCGGCGGACCGCGCCGTCGACGTCGCGGTCCAGCAGGGTGTCGCCGACGATCACCAGCAGTGGTTTCGTCACGGTTGTTCCTTCCGGTGAGCGGTCCGGGGCGAGGACCCGGGGCAGGTTCAGGTCGATGTGTTCGCACATCACGTGCACGGAGATCAGGTGCAGCTCCTGGACGACCTGGGATTCCGGGGACGGGCAGTGCAGCACCTCGTCGCTGGCGTCCCCGACCGGGCTGGGACCGGGCCCGAGCATCGCCCAGGTCCGCATCCCGCACTCGCGGGCCGCGTGCGCGGCGGCCACCAGGTTCGGGCTACGCCCGCTGGTCGACATCAGCAGCAGCACGTCGCCGGGGCGTCCGTGGGCCCGGACCTGCCGGGCGAACACCTCGTCGAACCCGTAGTCGTTGCTGATCGCGGTGACCGCCGACGAGTCCGGGGTGAGCGCGATCGCCGACAGCGGCATCCGGTCGTCGCGGAGTTTGCCGACGAGTTCGGCGGCCAGGTGCTGGGCCTCGGCGGCGCTGCCGCCGTTGCCGGCGATCAGCAGACGTCCACCCCGCCCGAGGTGGCCGGCGAGTTCGGCACCCCAAGCGGCCAGGCGGGCGGCGACCGTCCGGTACGGCCCGAGCGCCGCCGCGACCGCACTCAGATGCCTGTCGAGGGGGTCGGTCACGCCATCACCGCCGGGATCGCGGCCACGCCCGCGTAGACGGCGCTCATCCGGGCCGCGATCTGCGGCCAGGCGTAGGCGTGCACGGCCCGGTCGACCGCCGCGGCCGCGTAGCCGAGCCGCCGGGTCGGGTCGCCGAGCAGCCTTCGCAGTGTCAGGCCGAGTCCGCGCGGGTCGTGGGCGGGCACGAGGTCGCCGGTGACGCCGTCCACGACGGTGTCGGTGAGCCCGCCGACCGCGGTCGCCACCACGGGTACGCCGCAGGCCATCGCCTCCAGCGGGGTGAGGCCGAACGGCTCGTACCAGGGTGTCGCCGCGACCACGTCGGCCGAGCGGTACCAGGCCGGCATGTCCCGCGCGGGCACGGCCCCGGCCAGCCGGACCCGGTCGGCGACCCGGCACTGTTCGGCGAGGGTGAGCAGGTGCCGCCCGTACGTGTCGGCCGGTCCTCCGACGATCACCAACTCGGCGTCCGGCACCTCGGGCAGCACCCGGATCAGGTCCTCGAATCCTTTGCGCGGCACCAGGCGACCGACCGAGAGGATCCGTGGCCGTTCGCCGCGCGGGGCGGCCGGCCCGTCCGGGCGGAACCGCTCGACGTTGACACCGGACGGGACCAGGGTCATCCGCGCCCGCGGGACGCCGAGCCGGACCAGCTCCTGGATCTCGTCCTGGCACTGCACGATCACCCGGTCGGCGACCCGGCCGAGCTCCCGTTCGTAGCCGATCCGATGCGCCGGGCTGGTGTCGTCGGCGCCCTGGTGACGCCGTTTGACCGTGCCGAGCGCGTGATAGGTCAGCACGGTCGGCACGTCGTGGCGGCGCGCGGCGGTGACCGTGGCCAGGCCGCTCATCCAGAAGTGCGCGTGGGCGACGTCCGGTGCGTAGTCGCGCCAGTCGTCGGCCATCCAGGACGCGAACTCGGCCATGTACGGCAGCAGCGCGTCCTTGGGCAGTTTCGCCGCCGGGCCGGCCGGCACGTGGACGACCTCGGTCCGCTCGCCGACCGGCGTCACGACCGGCAGGTCCGGGTCGTCGCGGCGGGTGTAGACGCGCAGCTCGTGCCCGTCGGCGGCCAGGGCCGAGGCCAGCTCGGCGACGTGCGCGTTCTGGCCACCCGCGTCGACCCCGCCGAGGGCGGCGAGCGGGCTGGCGTGTTCGGAGATCATCGCGATCCGCACAGGTATCCCTCCAGCAGGTTGTCCCAGTCGGCGAGGAAGCGGTCCAGCCCGTAGCGGGCGAGGGCGGCGCGGCGGCCGCGGTCGCCCATCAGGCGGGCCTGGTCGGGCTCCTCGATGAGCCAGTGCGCGGCCTCCACCAGGGTGTCGACCCGGGTGGAGAGGATCCCGGCGCCGTCCGGGATCGCGGCGACCGCCTCGGTGGTGGCCAGCGCGATCACCGGCACGCCGATCTGCATCGCCTCGATCAGGCTCAGCCCGAGCGAGGTCCAGCGGCACAGGTGCAGGTAGGCGCGGCGGCGGGCCAGTTGCTCGTGCATCACGCGCTGGGGCGGGTCCTCGTGGGCGGTGATGCCGGGCGTCGACAGGGCCCGCACGCCCATGCCGAACACGTCGAGCGGGGCGACCGGCAGGAACCGTTCGTACAGATCGGTTCCGGTCACCCGGCCCCGGCGGACCGGCTCGTTGGTGACCACCGCCAGGCGTTCCAGCTCGCCGGTCCAGCGCACCGCCGGTTCGACGATGCCGTGCTCGATCACCGCCGTCGGTGTCTCGCCGGTGTCCCAGAACAGCTGGTTGAAGTAGGTGACGTGGGCGATGACCAGGTCGTCGCGGTCGGCCATCGGGTGCCGGGTGTCCGGGACGTCGCCCTTCGGCGTGTTGTGCTCCACGTAGATCACCGGGAGGCCGGGCGGGACCAGGTCGATCTCCTCGGGCCGTTGGACGATCGCCACGTCGGCGTCACGGATCGCCTCCAGGGGCAACTCCTCGACCGATTCCGGCCAGTCGAAGGTGCAGGCCCGGCCGCGGCCCCACTGGTCGCGGGCGTCGTTGACCGGGATCAGATAGCGGTGCTTGCCCTGGACGAACGAGGTGGTCCACGAGCCGTGCACATGCCAGAGCAGGATGTTCACGCGGCTTCCTCACGAGATGCGGTGACCGGGCGGGCGCCGACCCGGGCCACGGCCTCGAGCACGCCGGCCGGGTCGACAGTGGACAGGCAGGGATGACCGGGGACCGGGCACACGGTGGCCCGGGTGTCCCGGCACGGCGCTCCGGCGACGCCGAGGCGCACGACCGGCACGCGGTAGGGACCCCACTGCGCGAACGGGACGGTGGGGGCGAACAGGCTGACCACCGGGGTGCCGACGGCCGCGGCCAGATGCGCCGGGCCGGTGTTGCCGACGACCAGGGCGGCGGCGCCGGCCAACAGCTGGGCGAGATCGGTCAAGGTGGGCGGGTGGGCGAGCTCCGCGACGGACCCGGCGACGTACGTCGCCAGGGCCGTTTCCGCCGGACCGGCCGTCACCAGGACGCGATGCCCGGCCCCGGCCAGGGTTCGCACCACGGTCCTGAGCAGCTCCGGCGGGCCGGAACGGGCCTGCACGCTGGCGCCCGGGTGCACGACCACGTAGCCGCCCGGCCCGGGCCGGCGCACCCCGCGGACGCGCAGCGCGCCGTCGTCGGAATCGGGCAGCCCGAACCCCGCGGCGGCGGCCACGCTCCGGGCCCGCTCGGGTTCCGGCACGCCCGGGGGCAGGCCGCGGTGCCGCACGTCCAGAAGCGACCCGGGATAGTCCTCGCTGATCGCGCTGATCCGCCCGACACCGGCCCTGCGCAGCACCAGGGCCAGGGGCAAGGACGATTGATGGTACGAGGTGAAGATGACCGCCTCGTCGATCCCGGCCGCCCGTACCCGCGCGGTCAGCCCGTCCAGATCGGCGTCGGCGACCGGGTCCGGCTCGGGGTCGATCCACGGCAGTTTCCACTCGATCAGCTCGTCCACGCCGGGCAGCAGCTCGGCCGCCGCCCGCCCGCGCGGCCCGCACAGCAGGACCACTCGCTCGCTGCCGTGGGCCAGGGCCCGGATCGCCGGCCCGGTGACCAGCACGTCCCCGGCCGAGTCGGAGCGCACGGCCAGGACCGTCCCGGCCCGCTCCCGGGCCACGACCGGCCGGACCAGGGCTTCCCGTTCCAGGATCAGGTCGGCCGCAGCGGTGAGGCTGCCGACGACCGCCGGAGCCGCGTCCACCTCCTCCGGCCGGGTGACCGGGGTCGGCACGAGGATCCCGGCGGCGCCCGCGGCCAGCGCGGCGCCCATGTCCCGGCCGATGTCGCCGACCACCACGCAGCGGCGCGGGGTAGTGCCGAGCGCGGCCGCGGCCGCCTCGATCAGGCCGGGTGCCGGTTTGCGGCAGTCGCAGCCGGCGGTGTCGTCGTGCGGGCAGATCTGCCAGGTGCCGAACGACCCGAGCAACTCTTCGACCTGGCGGTTGACCTGCGCGAGCTGGGCGATCGTGAATCGGCCGCGGGCCAGCCCGGACTGGTTGGTGACCACGCCCAGCCGCAGCCCGGCGGCCCGCAACCGGTCCAGGGCGGCCCGGGCGCCGGGCATCGCCACCACCGCACGCGGGTCGCCGTTGTAGGGAACGTCCGCGACGAGAGTGCCGTCCCGGTCGAACAGGACGGCGTCGTAGAGCCGGGACATCAGGCCGGCACCGCCTCGGCGACGAGCCCGGCCGGCACCGGCCGCGCGGCCCGCCAGCGCCACCAGCCCCGCAGCCAGTGCGCGACGGCGACCGGTGGGATGGCCGCGCTGGTGACCAGCATGGTGGTGACCTCAGGCCGGTCCCGGGGGCCGGGGACGATCCGGGCGGCGGCGAACTCGCCGGTCCCGGCCGCCCATCCGGTGGCGCTCGCCGCGGCGGCCAGGGCCAGGGCCCGCTTCCCGGTGACGGCGGCGGCGACGCCGGTGACCAGGGCGGCAGCGAGCAGGCCGGTGATCGCCGTGTGCCGGGGACGCCGGCCCGGCGGGATCTCCAGCAGGTCGCGCCAGCGGCGGCCGTAGAGACGGCGGAGCAGGGCGTCGTCGGCGTTGCCGCGCTGGGTGCGCAGGCTGACCCAGGGCGTCTCCGGCCGTACGGGATGAAGGATCTTCCGATTTCCGATCTGCAGCTGCCACCCGGCTCGGCGCACCCGGAAGGCCAGTTCGGCGTCCTCCCGGAACGCGCGGGGCAGGCGCTCGTCGAAGCCACCGACGGCGGCCAGGGCCGCGCGGCGGTAGGCCATGTCGGCGGTGATCCACCGGCCGTCGGCGAGTCCGGCGGTGACCCGCTCCCAGTCGGTCGGGCGCCGGTCCTCGGGCAGCGGCACGCACACCACGCCCTGCACGCCGCCGACCCGCGGCCCGGCCCGGTACAGGTCCTCGGCGAGCCGTTCGGCCCAGAACGGGCCGGGAAGGACGTCGTCGTCGAGGAAGACCACCCAGTCGTGGCGGGCCACTCGCCAGCCGGCGTTGCGGGCGGCGGCCGGTCCGCGGGCCGGGCCCTTGACCACGGCGGCGTGATCGGGAACGGTCAACGGCTCGCCGGGATCAGCCCGGTCGTCGACGACCAGCACCTCCACGTCCCGCGGCAGAGCGTCCAGCAGGACCGGCAGCGACGGCCGGCCCAGGGTCGGCACCACGATGCTTATCACGCGTCGAACACCCGCGTCCGGTGGACCGCGAACGGGCCCAGGGCCAGCAGGTCGACCGGCGCCGAGCCGAACAGCTCCATCGCCTCACGTGGTGTGTCCACCATCGGGCGCCCGGCCGTATTGAGCGACGTGTTGACGACCACCGGCAGGCCGGTGAGCCTCTCGAACTCGGCCAGCAGGGCGGCCACGACCGGCTCGGACTCATGGTGGACGGTCTGCACCCGGGCCGTCCCGTCGACGTGGGTGACCGCCGGGATCCGATCCCGCCAGTCCGGTTTGACCCGATGCACGAAGAGCATGTACTCGCTCGGGTAAACGCCGTCGAAGATGTCGTGGAAGCGTTCGGCCCGCACCATCGGCGCGATCGGGCGGAACTGCTCACGGCCCTTGACGTCGTTCATCCGCCGCTGGGTGTCCGAGCGGCCGGGGTGCGCCAGCAGGGATCGGTGGCCGAGCGCGCGCGGGCCGTACTCGCTGCGGCCCTGATACCAGGCGACGATCCCGTCCCGGGCCAGAGCCTCGGCGGCCTCGGCGGCGATCGAATCCGGTCGCGTGTAGGGCAGCGCGGCCCGCTTCAGCTCGGCCTCGAGCTCCTCGTCGGACCAGCCGCGGCCGAGCGCGGCGGTGGCGAACGGGATGCTCTGCCCGTGCACGGACAGGGCCGAGCCGAGCGCGGTGCCCGAGTCGCCGGCGGCCGGCTGCACCCAGACCCGCTCGAACGGCCCCTCGGCGGCGATCCGGCCGTTGGCCACGCAGTTGAGCGCGGTGCCACCGGCCATCGTCAGCGTCGGCAGGCCACCGGAGGCGTCGTAGGTCCACCGGGCCAGGTCAAGAATGACCTCTTCCAGGCGTTTCTGGACGCTGGCGGCCAGGTCGGCGTGCGCGTCGGTGAGTTCGCCGCCGGGCCCGCACGGCTTGGCCAGGGCGCTCCAGTCGATGCGCTCCACGACGAACCCGCCGTCGCCGGTGGCTCTGATCAGCTCGCGGAGAAGATCAAGAAACTTCGGTTTGCCGTACGAGGCCAGGGCCATCACCTTGTACTCGTCGCTGGAGTGCAGGAAGCCCAGGTGGCGGGTCAGATCCTCGTAGAGCAGCCCCAGCGAGTGCGGCAGCTCCTGAGTGCGCAGCACGGTCAGTTCGCCCCCGCGGTACGCCCCGGCCAGGTGCCCGGCGACCTCCCCGCGGCCGTCCAGGACCAGCACGGCGTTGTCCTCGGGCACGGACAGCCCGGCCGACGCGGCGTGCGCGACGTGATGCGGCACGAAGCGCACCTGCTCGGGGTCGAGCCCGGGCAGTGCCGCGGCCAGGAACTGTGGTGCTCGCCGGGCGTAATCCAGCCGCAGGTGATCCCACGGATCGTCAAGGCCCAGGTCGGCGGCGTCCCGGCTGATCCCCGGGTCGAAGGAGTAGGCGACCGCGTCCAGGTCGCCCGGGCGCAGACCGGCCTCGGCCAGGCACCACGCCGCGGACAGCTCCGGCAGCTCCCAGGCGGCGAACGGCACCGGCCGCTTGCCGTGCTTGCGGCGGCTGAACCGCTCCTCCTCGGCCGCGGCCACCACCTGGCCGTCCACGATCAGCGCCGCCGCCGGATCATGAAAGATCGCGTTGATTCCCAACACACGCATGGCGCGCCGGATACCCAGCACTTTCCGGCGTATTCACAAGGTCACAAAAAACTTCGACGGTCGAAGTGGTTCACGTTTGCGCCGGTCAGAGCCGGGAAATCGGCCGTCCATGGACGAGGTCACGCAACTCATCGCGGGGTCCCGGCGCCCCGGCAGCTCCGGTCGAGAATTGTCGATCATCAATCCGTCAGACGATTCCCCGGTCACCCGGGTAATCGTTTCCGACGAGGCCGACGTCCGGGACGCCGTGGCCGCCGCGCGCGAGGCCGCGCCCGGCTGGGCCCGGACCGCACCGGCCGCCCGGGGCGCCGCGCTGCACGCCGCGGCGAACGCGGTCGAGGCCGCCGCCGGCGAACTGGCCGAGCTGATCCACGCCGAGATGGGCAAGCCGGTCGGCGACGCCCGCGACTCGGTGCTGGCCGGGGTCGGGACACTGCGGCAGTACGCCGAGCTCGGCCCGGTTCACCGCGGACGGACCCTGGCCGGCGACGACGAGGCGATCGACCTGATGGCCTACGGCCCGCGCGGCGTCGTCGCGGTGATCACCCCGTGGAACGACCCCGTCGCGGTGGCCTGCGGGCTGCTCGGAGCCGCCCTGGTCACCGGGAACACGGTGGTGCACAAGCCGAGCGAGCGCACCCCGGGCACCGGGTACCGGCTCGCCACCCTGATCGCCGTGCACTTCCCGGCGGGCGTCCTCAACCTGATCAATGGCGACGGGCACACCGGCGCCCTGCTCAGCAGCGCCACGGTCGACGTGGTGGCCCACGTAGGCTCCACGGCCACCGGGCGGGCGATCGCGGCGGCCTGCGCGCGGACCGGCGCCAAGGCGCTGCTGGAGAACGGTGGCAAGGACCCCCTGCTGGTAGACGACGGCGTCGACCCGGCGTGGGCGGCCGGCCAGGCCGCGCTGGGCGCCTTCGCGAACTCCGGCCAGATCTGCGTCGCCGTCGAACGCGTCTACGTGGTCGCGTCGGTCGCCGACGCGTTCCTGGACGCGCTGGTCGCCGAGGCCGACGCCTGGGAGTCGCGGATCGGGCCGCTGGTCGACCGGCGGCTGCGCGACACCGTCGACGAGCAGGTGCAGCAGGCGGTCAAGGACGGCGCGACCGCGCTGCGCGGCGGCTCGGCACCGGCCGGCCCGGGCGCGTTCTACCCGCCGACCGTGCTGTCCGGCTGCACCGACGAGATGGCGGTGATGCGCGAGGAGACGTTCGGTCCGGTCGCGCCGGTCGCCGTCGTCGACTCCTTCGCCGACGGCCTGCGGCGGGCCTCGCAGTCCGAGTACGGGCTGGCCGCGACCGTGCTCACGCCGTCGATGAGCCACGCGCAGCAGGCCTGGCGGGCACTGCCGGTCGGCACAGTGAAGATCAACGCGGTCTTCGGCGGCGCACCGGGCGGTGCCGCGCAACCGCGCCGGCTCAGCGGGCAGGGCTTCGGGTACGGGCCGGAGCTGCTCGACGAGATGACGGTGACCAAGGTCGTACATCTCGAAGCGCCGCCCGCCGGCTGGTAACGCTCCTCAACAGCGCTTCCCAACAGCGCTTCTCAACAGCGCGAAGGTCCGGCGCGGGTGCGCCGGACCTTCGGGACAGCAGCGGTGGATCAGGCCATCTGCTCGGCCGGGACCAGCGGCTCCGGGTGCGGCAGGTGCAGCCTGCGGCCCTGGGCGCGGGCGATCGCCACCGCCCCGGCCACCGCCGCGGCCGTGGTGACCGCCCCGCCGATCAGCAGCGCGCCGCGCGGGCCGACGGTGTCGCAGAGCCAGCCGACCGCGGGCGCGCCGACCATCCCGGACAGCGACGACACGATCCCGACGGCGGCCAGCACCCGCCCCCGCATGTCCTCACGGGTGTCGAGCTGGATGCGGGTCGAGACGACGGTGTCGAAGACGACCGCGCCGGCCGCGATCGGCAGGATCAGCCCGGCGAACGACCAGACGTTCGGGGCCAGGCCGGAGCAGATCTGCAGAACACTGATGGCCAGGCCGGTGCCGAGCAGCACGCGCAGGGTCGAACGGCCGGAGCCGGCCAGCAGCAGCCCGCCGAGCACGGCACCGACCGCGAAGACGGTGGAGAGCAGGCCGTACCCGCCGGAGCCGCCGTGCAGCGGCCCGGCCGCCATCGACGCCATGCTGACCTGGTAGTTGCGGCCCAGCGAGCCGAGCACGAAGGAGAGCGCGAGTACGATCAGCACCACCGGCTGCCCGGCGATGTAGCGCAGGCCCGACCGCACGCCCCGCTCCCCCGCTGCGGCCACCGGCAGATCCCGCAGCTCATCGGGGCGCATCGCGGCCAGCGCCCCGATGACCGCCACGTACGAGATCGCGTTGATCACGAAGAGCACGGCCGGGCCGGTGACGCCGACCAGCACCCCGCCGAGCGCCATCCCGCCGATCCGGCCGGCCGAGCTGAGCACCGAACCAAGCGCAAGCGCCGAACCAAGCGACGACGGCGGGACCAGCGCGGAACCGAAACGGCCCAGCGACGGACCCTCGAACGAACTGATCACGCCCGAGGCCAGGGCCACCGCGAAGATCAGCGCGTGGCCACCGTGCGCCACCAGGGCCAGCGCGAGCAGCGCGCGCACCGCCTGGCTGGCGATCAGCAGCGGACGGGCCGGCAGCCGGTCGGCGAGCGCGCCACCCCAGGTGCCCAGAACCAGCACCGGCAGCGCCTGCAGCATCACGACCAGACCCATGGTGGCGGCCGAGCCGGTGTCGGACAGGACCAGCCAGTTCAGCCCGAGCACCTGCATCCAGGTACCGGCCGTCGACACCAGGTCGGCGCCGGCCCAGAGCCGGTAGTTGCGCTCCTTCAACGGTGCGAACATCGGTGCCAAAGCGGCGATACCCCCTGCGGTCCCCCGGCTCCGGATCTCGGCGCCGACGGACTGTTCGCCCGGAGTCCACGACCGCTTCGCGCGGAGCGCCACGCACTACCGGACCGCAACCGCGACGGTTGCGACGGCCGCGTCCCGGCACCCCGGCGGTCCGCCGCCGCACCGGACCGGCCGGCTCGCCGCCACCCCCGCGACTGATCCTCGCGTGCCCGTACGCCCGCGTTTTCCCAGCCCCGACCGGTTCCGGATGTGTGCCAGGTCTACTTGTCGAGTGTTTTAGCCGCCTCGATGAGGGGCACGGAGGTACTCGTGAGCAAGGAGGTGGGCGGTGTGACCACGGAGACGGCGCCGGCACAGGGCGCGATCTTCACGGTTACCGCCGATGTCCGCAGGGCCACGGGCGAACAGCCCGACTGACCACGAGCACGGGAGAAGACACGTGAAGGTACTCAAGCTGGCCGTCGGATTCGCTGCCGGTTACGTCCTCGGCACCCGCGCGGGGCGCGAGAAGTTCGAGCAGATCGCCGCGTACGCGCGTAAGGCGAGCAACCACCCGACCGCCGTTCAGGCGCAGGAGAAGGCGAAGACGCTGCTGGCCACCGGCACCCAGGCGGTCGTCGCGAAGCTTCCCCACACCGACACGACGGCGACGAGCCAGCCGGTCACGGTTCCCGCGACGACGCCGCCGGTGAGCACGCCGAGCCCGGTTCGTCAGCCCAAGCCCGCCCGGACGGTGCCGTCCGGCGTCGGCGGCGACCCGCTGGTCTAGGTTCGTCCGCGCACGTAGTTGGGGGGCAGGTACCGATCGGTACCTGCCCCCCAACTTTCTTCTGGATCGTCAGCGGGCCAGCGCGTGCTCCAGCTGGGCCTTGGACATCGAGGAACGGCCGGCGATGTTGCGTTTCTTGGCCTCGTTGTACAGCTGCTCCTTGGTGCGGCCCTGAGCGCCGGTGTGCGAACGCTTGCCGCCGCGGTGGCCCGACGAGACGTCGTCGAGTGAGGTGCGGCTGGCCGTACGGGACTCTCCGGCTCGGGCGCGCTCCTTGTTGACCGTGCGGGCGGCGATCTCCTTGGCCACTTTCTCCGAACCGCCGCGCTTCTCGACACTGTCCTTGATGTGCTCGTACTGGCGTTCCCTCTTGGGACTCGATCCTGCGGGCATGACTACCTCCTACGGTTTCAGAGAATGGGTTTGCCGCCGGTGACCGGGATGACCGCCCCGGAGATGTAGCTGGCCTCGTCGGAGGCGAGCAGCACGTAGGCCGGGGCGACCTCGCGCGGTTCGCCCGGGCGGCCCAGCGGGGTGTTCTTGCCGAACTCGGCGACCTGGTCGGCCGGCATGGTCGAGGGGATCAGCGGCGTCCAGATCGGGCCGGGGGCGACTGCGTTGACCCGGATGCCGCGGTCGCCGAGCATCTGAGCCAGACCGGCGGTGAAGTTGGCGATCGCGCCCTTGGTCGTCGCGTACGGCAGCAGCGTCGGCTTCGGCTGGTCGTAGTTGACCGAGCTGGTGTTGATGATCGACGCACCCTCGCCCAGGTGCGGCATCGCGGCCTGGACCAGGCGGAACATCGCGGTGATGTTGACGTCGAAGGTGTTGACCCACTCCTCGTCCGGGATCTCCTCGACGGTCTTGTAGGTCATCTGGTGGGCGGCATTGTTGACCAGCACGTCGAGGCCACCGAGCTCGCGCACGGTCCGGTCGATCACCTCGCGGCACTGGTCACGGGTGGACAGATCGCCGGGCAGCAGGACCGCGCGACGGCCGGCCTTCTCGACCAGAGCGGCGGTGTCGCGGGCGTCGTCCTCCTCGTTGAGGTACGAGATCGCGACGTCGGCGCCTTCCCGCGCGAACGCAATCGCGACGGCCCGGCCGATGCCGCTGTCACCACCGGTGATCAGCACCCGCTTGCCGTCGAGGCGGCCGGAGCCGCGGTAGCTGTCCTCACCGTGATCGGGCTTGCGCCGCATCGCCGCGGTGCTGCCGGGCGGTGTCTGCGCGGGTTCGTTCTCGGGCATCCTGAGCCTCCTCACATCGGGATGCCGTTGTCATTCCCCGGATGCGGACCCCAAAACGGGCACGCACATCGGCGACAGGGCGAAGGCTGACGCCGGTCCGGCCGGAGGATGCCAGTGCAGACCACGGTCAGTGATCTTGCACTGGCCCCTGTTTCGCTCTCCGCTCCTGACGGCCGGAGACCTGGGGGTTGACAGTATTCATGGGCATGTCGCCGGAGCTGACCTTCTCGCTGCTCGGTCCGCTGGAGGTTCGCCGCGACGGTCAGGCCCTGCCTCTCGGCTCCCGTCAGCACCAGCTGATCCTCGCCCTGCTGCTGGCCCGGGCCGGCGAGCAGGTCCGCGGCGACGAGCTCGTCGAGCTGCTCTGGGGCGATCAGCCGCCGGTCACGGCGCTGAACGTCGTTCATCGGGCCATCAGCCGGCTCCGGAATCTGCTGGAACCCGAGCGGTCTCCGCGGTCGGCCAGCCGCTGGTTGACGGGTGGGGTCGGTGGCTACACCTTCATTGCCCGGCCCGGCGCCCTGGATCTGCTGGAGTTCCGCGAGCTGGCCGAGGAGGCGCGTGACCGGGCCGCCGAGGACGAGGCGGGGGCGCTGAAGCTGTTCGTCGAGGCGCTCTCGCTGTGGACCGGTGCCTGCGCGGGCGGCCCGGCCCCGGGCGAGCCGGCCCGGCCGGCGTTCGCTGCTGTCGACGCCGAGGGTTCGGCCGTCGCCCGGGAGGCGGCGAAGCTGGCCCTGCGCACCGGACAGGCCGGTCTCGCGCTGCCCGTCCTGGAGCCGATCGCCGCACGGCACCCGTGGGACGAGGCGTTACAGGCTCCGCTGCTTCGCCTGATGGCCGCCGACGGGAAGCAGGCCGCGGCCGTGATGCTGTACGGGAATCTGGCCTCCCGGCTCTCCGAGGAGCTCGGTGTCGACCCCGGGGCCGAGCTGCGGGATGCGTACCGGTCGGTGATGAGCGGCAGTGTCGACGAGCCCGTCGGCGAGTCCCGCGTGGCGATGGCCGGACCGGCGCAGCTGCCTCCCGACATGCCGTACTTCGCCGGGCAGCAGGCCTTGATCCAGCAGATCAGCGGATGGACCGATCACGGCCGGGAGGCGATGCCGACGGTCGTCGTCGACGGTATGCCCGGCGTCGGCAAGACCACGCTGGCGGTGCACATCGGGCACCTGGTCGCGCCGCAATTCCCGGACGGTCAGCTCTTCGCCGACATGCGGGGATTCCATCCGTACGCGGAGATCGCCGACCCGGCCGAGACTCTGTTGTCGTTCCTCACCGCGCTGGGGCTGCCCGCCGGCTCGGTGCCGCAGGGCGTGGAGAGCCGATCGTCGCTGTTCCGCAGCGTCGTGGCCGACCGGCGGATTCTGATCGTGCTCGACAACGTCCGCGGTGTCGAACAGGTCCGGCCGCTGCTGCCCGGCTCACCCGGGTGCATGGTCGTGGTGACCAGTCGCAGCCGCCTGCCCGAGCTGGTCACCGCGCACGGCGCCCGGACGTTGAGCCTGGGTCTGCCGTCGATGGCCGAGTCCCGGGCGGCGATGGCCGAGCGGCTCGGTGGTCTGGCCTGGCGGGAGCCGAAAGCGCTCGACGAGATCGTGCAGCGGTGCGGGCGGCTTCCGCTGGCCATGGCGATCGTCGGGGGCCGGGCGGCGGCCACACCCGACTCCCCGCTGTCGGTGATCGCGGCCGAGTTGCGGACGGCCGGGGAAAATCTGGACGCCTTCGACGACGGCGACCTGAACCGGGACGTCCGGGCCGTGTTCACCTGGTCCTACCAGCTGCTCAGCCCGGCGGCGGCCCGCCTGTTCCGGTTGCTGTCCCGGCTACCGGCGCCGGTGACGACCCTGCACGGGGCGGCCGCGCTGGCCGGGATCGAACCGGCCGAGGCGCACGCCCATCTGCGCGAGATGATCCGGACCCGGCTGGTGGACCGGTGCCAGGCCGATCGGTACCGGGTGCACGACCTGGTCTCCCGGTTCGCGGGCGAGCTGTGCCGGGCCGAGGACACCGTCGAGGACCGGGCCGCGGCCTGGGGCCGGCTGTGCGACTACTACCGGCAGACCGCGCACCTGGCCAACGAACGGCTGACGCCGCAGAGCCCGCCTGGGCCGGTGCCCGCGCCGCCGCTGCCCGGTGTCGTTCCCACCCCGATCGAGACGAGTGCCGAGGCGACCGCCTGGTTCACCGCCGAACTGCCGGTGCTCCGCGCGGTCGTCGAGCGCAGCACGGCCGGCGGCGCCGAGGCCGTGGCCTGGCCGCTGGCACTGACCACCGCAGTGTTCCTCGACCGGACCTGCCGCTGGCACGAATGGCTGGCGCTGATGAACACCGGGCTGCGGGCCGCGGCGATCGCCCAGGACCTGCACGGGGTCGCGCTGACTGCGCACAGCCTGGCCGGGGCGCACTGGCGGCTGGGCAACCTGGCCGAGGCGTCGTGGCGGTTCACCTTCGCCGAGGAGCGTTTCCGGCGCGTGGCCGACGAGGACTCGGCGGCTCATGCCAAGATGAACCGGGGCATGGTCGAGATCAGCCGGGGTAACCGCCGGGCCGGCGTCGCCGACCTGGTCCGGGCGCTACGGTTGCTGCGCCACAGCGACCGGCGCCAGCTGAGTGCGTCGGCCCGCTCCAGCCTGGCCCGATGCCTGCTGGGTCTGGGCCTGCTGACCGCGGCGAACCGGCTGGCCGCCGAGGCGCTGGGACTGTATCGGGAGCTGGGCGACATGACCGGGATGACGATCGGGCACCATCTGCTGGCCGAGATCGACTCCGCCGCGGCGCGGCACGAGTCCGCGATCCGCCGGCACGAGCGGGCGGTCTCGTACGCGAAGAAATGTGGCGCTCAGGTGAACCTGGTCATGGCCTATACCGCCCTCGGCGACGCCTATCTCGTCGTCGGTGACACCGAAGCCGCGCGCCGGGCCTGGATCGAGGCGAGGTCCCAGGTCGACGATCCGACTCTGGAGCCGGTCGCCGCGATCACCGCCCGGCTGCAGAAGATCTCCGGGTGACCGGCTCCGTCCATCGATTCCAGATCCTCGGCCCGCTGCGGGTCCGGCGTGACGAGACCGAACTGCCCCTCGGCCCCCGCCAGGGCCGCGTCATCCTGGCCCTGCTGCTGGCCCGGGCCGGGCAGACGGTCACCACCGGGGAGATCCTCACCGCGCTGTGGGGGGCCCGGCCGCCGGACAGCGCGGTGAACATCCTGCACCGCTACATCGGATCGCTGCGCCGGGTGCTGGAGCCGGACCTGGCCCGGCGATCGCCCGGACGCTGGATCCTGCCCCAGCTCGGCGGCTATCACCTGCCCCTGGATGCGGACTGCTTCGACCTGCTGGCGTTCCGGGAGATCGTGCGGCAGGCCGCGACGGTGGCGCCGGCCGAACCCGAGGAGGGGCTGCGGTCGTACCTCATGGGTCTGGGTCTGTGGCGAGGGCGACCCGCGGCCGGGCTGACACCGCCGTCGGCGCCGCTTCCGGCGCTGTCCGCGATCGAACGGGAATACTCGGGCGCCGTGATCGAGGCCGCAGCGCTCGCCCTGGCCCTGCAGCGGCCGGTGAGCGTCCTGCCCGCCCTCCGGCAGGCCGCCACCTGGGATCCGGCCAACGAGAGGCTGCACGCGAGCCTGTTGCTGGTGCTGTCGGCGGACGGTCGGCAGGCCGAGGCGCTCAGCCTCTACCAGGAGGTCCGGCGGCGGTTCGGCGGGGCGGTGCCCAGGTTGGACGAGGCCTATCGCCGGATCCTGCACCAGCTTCCGGAATCCGCTCCCGGGCCGAGCCCGTCGCTCCCCCCATCCTCGGTCACCGTGTCCGCGCCGGGCCCGGCCGTGATCCGGCCCGCGCAGTTACCGACCCGCTTGCCCCGGTTCGTCGGCCGGGAATCGGAGCTCGCCCGGCTCGACGAGATCTTCACCGAGCGACGCCGCGCGCTGCTCACCGTGGCCGTCTGCGGCATGCCCGGGGTCGGCAAGAGCACCCTGGCCGTGCACCTCGCTCACCGGGTCGCCCAGCACTTCCCGGACGGGCAGCTCTACGCCGACCTGCGGGGCTTCTCGGCCGGCCCGCCCGTGACCCCGGGGGCCGTGCTGGGGTCGTTCCTCGAAGCTCTCGGGGTGCCGCGGGCCGCCATCCCGGAATCGGCCGACGCCAGGGCGGCGATGTTCCGCAGCTCGCTGGCCGGTCGCCGGATGCTGGTCCTGCTCGACGACGTGCGGGAGTCCGACCAGGCGTCGCCGTTGTTTCCGGGCGACGCCGGCAGCGCCGTGGTGATGACCAGCCGGCGCCGGCTGACCGGGCTGGCCGCCAACGTCGGCACCCGCCTGTTCGCCCTCGACGAGCCCGCGCCGGAGGAGGCGGTCGCCCTGCTCGCCGCGCGGATCGGCGACCGGACGGCCGCCGATCCGGCCGTCCTGGCCGAGCTGGCCGAGCGGGCCGGACGGCTACCGCTGGCCCTGAGCATCCTGGCCGCCCGGACCCTGCTGGAGCCCGGAGTCACACCGGCCTCGCTGCTGGCCGAGTTACGGCGGCCCGGCACCGGCCTGGACCCGTTCAGCTCGGACGAGCTCAACGAGGACCTGCGCACGATCTTCTCCTGGTCGTACCGGACGCTGAGCATCGAGGCCGCCACCATGTTCCGGGCGCTCGCCGGGCACCCGGGCCCGGACATCACCGTGCGTAGCGCCGCATCGTTGCCCTCGGCTCCGGTGGGACCGGCCCGGGCACCGCTCGAAGAACTGGCCGCCACCGGGCTGTTGACGGCCCGAATGCACGGCCGATACGTGATTCATGACCTCGGCCGCCGTTATGCGGCCGAATTACCGGAACTGTTCCGGACGGCTCACCGGATCTGATCCGGATCGCGTCCCGAATTCCTGGCATTGCCTGTCGCCGGCCGGCTTCCGGCTGCCCTTTTACCGGGTCCCACCAGCGCGATCAGAGCTTTTCCACTTGCATCCCAAGGAGATGTAACAAGGGTCTGCCTACTCTCCCGGCGGCGCGGAACCACCCACTCGGGTGAATCACTCGCTGTGTCCCTAGAACCGAGAGGCAATACCCGTGACTTCGACGCTGAGCGACCCGGTCTCCCGCATGGAGGAAGTCCACGCCCTGCACGGACGGCCACTGCTGCACTTTCTGCTGAGACTCACCCGCAACGAGCGATCCGTCGCGGAGGACCTGTTCCAGGAGACGATGCTGCGCGCGTGGAAGCACATGGACACCCTGCCGGTCCAGGAGGAGAACGCGCGTCGCTGGCTGTTCACCGTGGCCCGCCGAATCGCCATCGACGCGGCCCGGATGCGGCAGGCCCGCCCGTCCGAGGTGAACCTGCTCGACGCCAGCAGCCTGCTCTCCGAGGAGGACAGCACCGAGCAGTCGCTGGCCGTGTTCACCCTGTCCGACGCGCTGGGCCGGCTCAGCTGGGCGCACCGGACGATCCTGCACGAGCTGTACTGGAAGGGCGCGTCCACCGACGAGACGGCAGCCCGGCTCGGAGTGCCGGTCGGCACGGTGAAATCGCGCGCCCACTACGCCCTGCGGCACCTGCGCGCCGCGTTCGGCATGTCCGGTTGATCCGGCCGGCCCGATCACTCCCGGCCCCGGCCCTCGGCCACGCCCGCCGCGACGACGATGTCGGCGGTCAGCAGCGTACGCAACTGGTCGACGGTCGGTGACGGCAGCGACCGCAGCCGGCCCGCCTGCCGGGTGATCGCCTCGTCGAGCACCTTGCGGGCGTAACGACCGTTGCCGAAGGTGCGGTTCCGCGGTACCCGCTCGAAGTGTTCCCGCAGGACCACCAGCGTCTCCCCGGGACATTCGTAGCCGTTGGACATGGCCAGCCCCTGGAAGATCGCGACCAGTTCGTCCGGACTGTAGTTGGCGAAGTGGATCCGCCGGGAGAACCGGGACGCCAGACCGGCGTTCGCGGCCAGGAACGTCTCGATCTCGTCCTCGTAGCCGGCCGCGATCACCACGACGTCGTCACGGTGGTCCTCCATCAGCTTGACCAGCGTGTCGATCGCCTCCCGGCCGAAATCGTTCTGCACACCGGGCGGGGCGAGCGTGTACGCCTCATCGATGAACAGCACGCCGCCGCGGGCCCGCTCGAACGCCTCCCGGGTCCGCTGCGCGGTGTGCCCGATGTACTCGCCGACCAGGTCGGCCCGCGCCACCTCGACGAACTGTCCGCCGGCCAACGCGCCCAGGGCGGTCAGCAGGTCGCCGTAGAGCCGGGCGACCGTGGTCTTGCCGGTGCCGGGCGGACCGGAGAAGACCAGGTGCCGTGAGAGCGAGGGGGCGGGCAGGCCGGCCGCCACCCGGGCCCGGACCGTGGCCAGCAGGTCGATCATCTCGGAGACCTCACGCTTGACCGCGCTCAACCCGATCATGGCGTGCAGCCGGCCGAGCATCCGCTCCACCTCGCCGTCGCGGGCGTCACCGACCCGCAACCCGCCGGCCTCCGGCGCGCCCAGGTCCTGCGGCAGCAGCTGGGCCAGCTCCACACCCGAGGTGGAGCCGGCCTGCGCCAGCCGGAACGCCTGCCGGCCCACCATCTCCTCGAACACCTTGCGGGCCACCCGCGCGTTGCCGAAGTTGGCGTCCCGGGTCATGCCGTCGAACAGCCCGGCCAGAGCGGTACGGGTGTCGTACTCCAGCGCGTAATGATGGGTGCGGCACATGCTCTCGGTGATCGTCACCAGCTCCGCCGTCGAGTAGCTCTCGAACTCGATGGTCTTGGAGAAACGCGAGGCCAGACCCGGGTTGGCGGACAGGAACGCACGCATCTGCGCGGAGTAGCCGGCCACGATGACCACGACCTCGTCGCGGTGGTCCTCCATCAGCTTGACCAGCGTGTCGATCGCCTCCCGGCCGAAGTCGTGGCCGGAGCCACCCTCCACCGGCGCGAGCGTGTACGCCTCGTCCAGGAACAGCACCCCGCCCTTGGCCGCCTCGAACCGCTCGGTGGTCTTCACCGCCGTACCACCGATGTGCTCGGCCACCAGGTCGGCGCGGGCCACCTCGATCAGCTGACCGGTCTTGAGCACCCCCAGCGCGGCCAGGATCCGGCCGTAGAGCCGGGCCACCGTGGTCTTGCCGGTGCCCGGGGCACCCGCGAAGACCATGTGCCGCGACATCGGCGGCGCCGGCAGACCGGCGGCCGCGCGGCGCTGCGCCACCCGGTGCAGGCCCACCAGCGTGGCCACCTCCTGCTTGACCCCGGCCAGGCCGACCAGCTCACCCAAATCCTTGAGCAGCGGCGTGGCCGGGTCGCCCGGATCGGCGGACACCGGAGCCGCCGCGGCCGGGCCCGGCACGGCGGGAGCCGGCACGAGGTCCGGTGTACGCGACGGCGGCGGGACGGTGCCCGCGCCGCCGGTCTCCAGGGTCGCGTTCGGTACGGCCTGGCGGATCCCATCCGTACCGTTGCCGAACAGCGAGCCGCCGGTCACCCGGACCGGTTCGGTCGTCTCCACCAGCACGCCCTCGTGCCGGTTCTCGATCACCTCGCAGTCCTCCAGCCGGCCCGACGAGCCGGCCGCGAACCGCACCCCGGTACCGCAGCCGTGGATCCGGTTACGCACCCCGGTCAGCCGCCCCCGGTTGCCGACCAGCACACCGGCGTCCCGGGCACCGGCGACATCGCAGGAGCGCAGCGTGGCCACCCCGTCCGGTTCCACGGTGACGCCGTGCCGGCCGTCGCGCACCGACAGCTCGATCGCCTCCACGGTGGCCCCGGCGCCGACGGTGACCCCGGCGACCGCGCACCGCTCGATCCGGCCACCGCGGACCGTCACCGCGGCTTCTTCGGTGACCTGCAACCCGAAGTCCGTACAGTCCCGGGCCGTCAGCTCCTCGATCACCGGCGTGGCCGAACCGGCCACCGCGACGCCACAGCGCCCGGCGGCGACCGTCAGGCCACTCACCACGGCTGCGGACTGGCCGGCGAACAGCAACCCGATGTCGCCGCCGCCGTCGACCTGACCGCCGGCGAACCGCGGTGCCGCCGTGTCGCTGACCGCGATCCGGGCCGCCCCGCTCTCCGCCACCCGGCAGTCGGTGAACTCCCCGCCGGCCGAGCCGACGACCAGGATGCCGTGCCCGGCGGCGGCACCCACCCGGATCCGCGACACCACCGGCCGGGCCGTCCCGGAGACCACCAGACCGTGGCCGCCGACCGCGCGCACCTCGCAGTCCTCGATCACCGGACGGCCACCGGACACGGCGATGCCGACGCCCGCCGTGTCGTGCACGGTCGTGCCGGTCAGCCGGATCTCGCCGTCCTCCTCGACCGTCACGGCCGCGCCGTCCACCGAGCTGATGTCGCACTGGCGAACCGTGCCGCGCCCGCCGCGCATGCTCAAGATCCCGGTTCCGCGTACGTCGGTGATCGTGCACCCCTGGAACAGCGGGTCCGCGCCGCCGGTGACCACCAGCGCGGAGGTACCGATCTCCCGGACCACCGTGCCCGTCACGGTGGCCGCGCCGTCCCGCTCGATCAGCAGCCCGGCGCCTCCGGGGTTGCGGACCGTGCAGTCGTTCATCTCCAGACGGCCACCGCGTACGTGCGCCGCCAAAACGCCGTTTCCCCGTACCTCGCAGTCGGCGACGGTGGCCACGCCCCGGCCCACCTGCATCGACGGCAGTTCGGCACCACCGCCGGTCAGGATCAGTCCTCGCAACGTCGGCGTGCCGCCCGCGACGAAAACCGCCACACCGTCACCGCCGTCGATGGTCACCGTGCCCCGGCCGTCCTCGGCGACCACCGTGACGTCGGCCGACAGCACCAGCTGCTCCTGATAGACGCCCGGCTGCACCACGACGGTCGCCCCCGGCGCGGCCGCGGCCAGAGCCTCGGTGATGCTGGACCGGCACGCCGGATCCGTCTGGGACACCGACACCAGGCTGTTGTTCATGCTGGTCCGCTTTCGGAGGTGAGTGGTGTGGCCGGACGCCGGTAGGGCCGGCCGGCCGAGTCGAGACCGGGCGCGAGAGCCGGCCGGGCGACGCCCACGCCGCGCGGGGCGTCCCGCAGGCGGGAGAGGATACGGTCGGCGCCCTCCGGCGCACCGGCGCGTGTCCGCCGGACACCGCCGGCGTCGCGCAGCAGCACCCGACCGGCCGCGGAACCGTCACCCGGCCGGTCGACGGCCAGCACGGTGAACCGGGTGCCGGGCGGGAACAGGGCGGCGCCGTCCAGGACGTCCAGCCCGGCCAGTCGACGGGCGCTGGCCGACCAGATGGCGAACTCCATCCGGTCCGGCGTGGGCGCCCCCGGCGCCAGGTCGACGTCGAGGAAGGCCGGCTCGACCAACTCGTCGCCCGGCTGGTAGCCGGCCAGCAGGGCCGGCTCGGCCAGGGCGGTGCCGAAGACCGGCCCGAACACGGCGGGAAGGCGGCGCAGGCCGTACGCGGCCGTGCGGGCCAGCAGAGCCACGCGGTCCCGCTCGTCGTCGTCGCCCTCGCCGCGCAGCACCTGGTTGACCGTGTCCCGTTCGTCGAGCAGGTACGCGCGTACCGCCACCAGCCCGGCGGTCAGCTCGGCGGCCGAGCTGGCCACGGCCCGCAGTCCGGGGTCCTCGGAGAGGCGGCGGGCGACGATGCGAGCGTGGGCGTCGTACCTGGTGCCGAGCGCCTGGCGGACCCGGACGCGCTCGGCGACGGCCTGTTCCGGGCTCATGCCGGCCAATTCCTCCGGCAGCCAGAGCACGTCGGACGGGGCCTGGACGGCGACGACCGGTGTCTTCTCGGCCACCGGCTCGGCGATCTCGACGGAGGCCGGTTCGGTCACCGTTTCATGCGCGGGCGGGGGTGGGCCGGCCAGCGCGGCCGGCCAGCTGTGCGGCTGACGGCCGGCCAGCTGCAGGATCAGGTCGGCGGCGAGCGGCCTCGGTTCCAGGGAAGCCGGCGCCGGTGACTCCCCCGGCGCGGCGGCGGCCGGGGCGGCTTGGCGGGGAGCGAGCGCGGCCGGGAAGAGCACGGTTCCGGGTACGACTGCGGCCGGCGCGGGTGCGGTGGGCGCGGGTGCGGTGGGCGCGGGCAGAGCCACCGTCGCGGGCTCGGGGACGGCCACCGCGTCGGGCCGCGCGAGGGCCGCTGCCGCCACGGGTGCCGTCACCGGCGTGGCGACCTCGACCGGCGGCGTCACCTCGACCGGAGGCGTCACCTCGACAGGCGGCGGCTGCGGGCCCGGCGGCGCCGATAGGTCGCCGGTGCTGTGCGGCGCCGTCTTGTCGGCGATCGGATCGGCCTCGGACGCGGGCACCGGCTCCAGCTTGCGGGCGGCGCCCACCGGCGAGGGCGGCAACACCCGGCCGAGCGGATCGATCCGACGGGCCGGGCGAACACCCGCCGGGCCGGCGACCCGCGGATGCCAGCGACGGAAGGTTCCCGGGGTCATCGCCAGCCCGGTCGAGCTGAAGGACACCTCGCCGTCCGCCGCCGTCACCGGCCGGGCCAGCGCGTCGACGAGCGAGCCGAAGAGCAGATCCAGGGCGGGTCCGGCCGCGACGGTGGCCGACGGCACGACGAGCAGCGGACGGTGTTCCGGACAGACCGCGGCGAGCAGCCCGGCCAGCGCGCGGGCGGTCAGCATGCGCCCGGCCACCCGGAAACCGACCGCGTTCACCTCGATCTCGACGACGTAGCCGGCCAGCACCGGGCTGGTGAGCACGGATTGGCGGTCCCGGAAGTTCCAGCCGGCCGGCGTGGCCGTACCGGGAACATCCGGCACGGCCACGGACAAGGCCGGGCGGGTGACGGTCACCGGTGGGGGGCCGACCGGTGAGTGCCACACATCGGGCCGGTCGACCGGCCGGTAGGCCGTCGCTGCCTCACCCACCGGCACGAGCTCCAGCGGCAACCCGCGTGGGCTCTCCGCGGCGAGCGGCGGAATGGACGCTGAGGACATCCGGCACACTCCCCGTTTCGCAAGCCCGGCCCGATTGCCGTTACATGTAGACGTCATGACTGACGGCCCGGTGCCGCCAGAGTTCAATTTCGGTCAGCCGCGGTGTCGTTCGCGTACAGCCGGGCCAGCGCGCGATGCATCGACACGGTGTCCACCTCGGGCGGCTGGTAGTCCGCCGCGCGGATGTCGGCCAGCAGCTCCGGATCCGGCGCCAGCTGGTGCTCGGCCAGGTAGTAGACGGTGGCCCCGGACCAGATCCAGCGCCCGTCGGTGTGGAACGAGACCGGCACCGCGGCGGCCCGGGCCGAGTCCAGGATGTCCCCGGTGTAGCTCGGGCTGATCACCAGAGGAACCCCGTCGCCGAGGTATTCGAGCACCCGGTCCCGCTCCTGTTCGGACAGCACGGTGTGATCGTCGGCGAAGCTCGGACCGTCCTGCGGCGTGTAGTTGTCGAACAGGCGGGCGGTACGCAGCTCGGCCGGCGGGGCGGCGGCCCACACCAGCGCGCCGAAGCCGAGCGCGGTGCTCTGGTAGGCCGGCAGCAGGCCGGGATCGCGGAAGACCTCCACCTGCGGGTCGGTCTCCCCGGTGGTCGCCAGGGCGTCCTGCAGCGCCGCCGCGACCGGCACCAGCTCCGCGTCGTGGCCGGCCGCGGCCTGCACCAGGTAGAGCCGTCGCGCGGGCGGCCATTGGGTGTGACGCGCGGGGAACCGCCACGCCCGCCACACGGCCAGGACCGTGACCCCGGCGGCCCGGCCCTCGTCCAGCCCGCCGATCACCGCGGCGTCGATGTGGTCGGCGCCGCCCGGACCGTCGTACGCGATGGTCAGGTCCAGGCTGTAGGGAATGGTGTCGGCGTGCTCGGCCAGGATGTCGGGGCCGACCGGGGCGAGACCGTAGAGGGTCTGCTCGTCCGTCTCCGAGCGCTCCAGTCCGGCCACCGCCTCGGGGTCCTCGCCGGCGTCGCGCAATGTGGCCGCGAGCAGGTCGGCGTCGGCCGTGGTGACCGCGACCCGCCCGGCCAGCGCCGCGAACAGCACCGCCTGCGCGACCGCTTCCACGTCACCGGCGGCCAGCCACTGCCGGGCCGTGGCCACCAGTTCGTCGGGCAGCCGACCGGCGGCTCGCAGCAGCAGGTGATGGTAGGCGGCAACCTGTTCGGGATCGGCCCGGCCCGGTCCGGTCATCGTGCTCTCCTTAGGCGTCGGCGTCTCGGTGCCCCGCTGGACCCCAGCTCGTCCATCACGACGGAAGGCGGCGATCCCGGTTCAACCCGGGCCGGAGTTCGGCTCGCGCCACGCTGAGGTCGACGGACCGCCGTCAGCGCCCGAACAGTGCCGCCTCGGCCCGGAGGCGGTCGACCATGGTGGTGGCCGGCGGCCGGTGATCGGCCGAGCGGATCGCCGCCAGCAGCGGGCCGAACGGGGCCAGGCCGTGCTCCCCGGCGTAGTAGCCGGCCGCGTCCGGCCAGATGAACCGCCCGTCGGTGCGGTAGGTCAGCGGGACCACCTCGCCGCGGGCCGGATCGACCACATCGGCGGCGAGCGCGGTGGTCAGCAGCACCGGGTCGGCCTGGTAGAGGTAGGCGGCCACCCCGGCCCGCTCGGCCTCGTCCAGGATCGGATGGTCCGCCTCGAACCGGGGGCCGCCCGCATCGTCCACACCGTCGAAGACCGGCACCAGCTCGGGCGGCCGGGCCTCGGCCGCCCACATCAGGGTCGCCGCACCGAGTGCCGCGCGCTGATAGTCCGGCAGCGATGTCCCGGACCGGAACACCTCGACCGCGGCCACCGCGCCTCGGCCCGCATCGAGCGCCGCAGCGGCGAGCCGCACCGGGTCGGCAGTGTCGCCCACCTCGGCCAGGACGATCCGCTCCGGCCCGGGGCGCAGCACACACCAGACGCCGAGCAGATCCGGCTCGGCCGACAGCCGGGCCAGCACCGGGTCGGACTGATCGATTCCGGTCAGGTCACGATGCCCGTCGAAGGGCTGCCAATCCTGGTCCGGCGCCCGCAGCCCGACGGTGGCCAGCGCCGAGGCGGCAGCCGCCGGACCCTGGCGGCCGGCCAGGATCGCGACCGCGGCCAGGTCCGCCGTGGTCAGGGTCGCTTCGATTTCCGGTACGGCGCGCAGCACCTCGAGCATCGCCGGGGGCCCGTCGCCGGGGTGCGGCTGGTCGTCCGGGCCGGCCAGGACGGCACGGGCCCAGGCCAGCTCGGCGTCCGGGATCACCCCGGCCAGGGCCAGCAGCAATCCGTGCCAGGAATCGGTCACCGGAATCTCCCCTCACTGCCGGACGCGCCGGCGTTCCACGATCGGTTGGTGCGTGCGCCGTGGTCGGCGGGAGGCCGCGGGCCGGCCACGGCGGAACGGGCCGGCGCCGTGGTGGACCCGGGGCTGATCGCGATCCACGGTCCGGCGGCACCGGGCCCGGCGACACCCGGTGGCGGCCCGACCGGGCGGTCCAGGCCGCTCGGTGAGACCTGCACGTAGCCGCCCTCGAAGCGCGGCCGCAGGAATCCGAGCGGATCCGCGCCAAGAGCACCGGTCCAGGTCTGCCCGGCCTGGTTGACCAGCAGTTCGCCCCGGACGCCGAAGACCCGGAACCGGGAGCCGAGCCGGGCCGCCAGGGCACGCGCCGCCGAGACCGTCCGGTGCCGGTCGCTCGCGGCGAGCGTGCTGCCGGCCAGGTAGACGTCGTGGTCCCCGGTCGGGTACCGGCGTCGCAGCTCACGCCCCACCACCTGAGCGAACACGTCGGCCGGGACCGGGCGACCGTCGATCACCGGCAGCCCGCCGGCGCCCGGCACCAGCACCGTCGCGGCGCCACGCGGCACTCGCAGCACCGGCAGCAGCGCGGCCATCTCGGCCGGCCATCGTCCGGGTACCGCGAGAGTCAGGACCTCCGGCCGGTCGGCCGGGCTCGACATCCACCCCGACAGCTCGGCCACGGTCACCGGCGACGGGCTGGCCGGCCGCTGTCGCAAGGGTGTGGTCGTCGCCCGGGCCGGCCGGTGGATCGCCACCGAGACCGGGCCGGCTTCTGGCGCGGTGAGCAGCGGCGGCGCGTTCAACGGACGCGTGAGGCCAAGCTGAACCAGCAACGCCAGGTCCTGCAACCGACGGGGTTCGAGATGACGGGCCAGTCCGTGGACGTGGTTGGCGATGTCGGTCCCCGGCGCGGGATCCTCGCCGTCGAGGACGGCATGCACGGACCGGACCGGCGTCGTCCCGAACACGTGAGGCAATCCCGGGTGTCGCAGGATCAGGTTGTTCAGGGCGGCGTTGTCGACGGCTGCGCCTCCGTGGAGCCGGACCGCAGCCTCGATGTCGCGGAACAGCAGTCGCCCCAGCGCCGCCTCAAGGGGCCCGACCTGATCCGGATGGTCGAGGAAGATGTGCATACCGACCAGGGTCAGCGTCGTTTCCACGAGCGACATGTACCCGCGCGGCACGACCGCGAACTGCCCGCCGTCGACCGGCGGCAGATTTCGCTCGGGCCCGGCGAGCGAGGCGGCGAACCGGGCCGTCTCGTCCCTCCCGAGGACGCGTTGCCGGGCTGCGGGCACCCCCATCCGCTCGCCCCATTCCCGCGCCGGCAGAGGCCCGGAAGCGAACAGCGGGTCGAGGACCATCTCGTAGACCCGGCCCTCGTGCGCCACCGTGACCAGCGGCGCCACGTGCGTCCGCCAGTGCACGGAACCCCGGTTGTCCCAGCTGGACCCGGACGTGCCGAGCATGCCGACATCGAGATCGGCGCGGATGTAGAGCTGGCGGGACCGGATCCCCCACCGGGCCAGCCGGATGCCGCCCAGTTGCGCGGTGACCAGGCAGCCGTCCTCCGGCGTGGCCGCGCCGGCGGGCACGATCGGGTTGCCGTCGGTGATCCCACGATGTTGCTCGACCAGCAGCTGGTACGCCCGGACCGCCTCGGCCGGAGTGATGACCGGTTGGTCCAGGTGACCGTCCTCGGTGGTGTGCCGCAGGTAGTCGGCCCATGGTCCGGGGAGCTGCGCGCGCACCGCGGCAATTCGTTCCGGTAGCCGCAGGTCCCAGGAGGGCCTCGGGAAGGCCGTCGCGTAGGCCCGGGCGAACCGGGTGAACTCGGCCGGATCCCGCAGTAGCGGGCCGATGGTCCAGAAGATCTCGATCGCCGCCCTGAGCGGATCGCCGTCGAGTGCCTCCTCAACTCGGTGAGTCGCATCGGTGAGCTCCCGGGGAGTCATCGGGCCGGTCGGGCGCGGGACAGCGATCAGCGTGTTCACGAGCGTTAGGAGGTCGCCCAGGTGACTTGGGATCATCTCCGGCAGCCGGTTCAACCCGCCGATCTCGGCGGCGATCTGGTCGCGCAGGCCGTCGTCGGCGAGCACCCGGGACAGCTCGCCGAGGAACCGGCCGGTCGCGTCGGCCGGATCGGAGCGCCGCAGGTCGCCGAGCGCCGTGTGCAGCCGGTCCGAGACCCCCCGCGGGTCGAGCGGGGTGTTCGGGCTGTTCCGCGCCCAGCCCGGCACACCTTCCAGCGCCGCCTGACGCAGCAGGACGTCGAGCATGCGCGGCGGAGCCGGGGTGGTGTCCAGATGATCCCCGACTATCGGGGTGGCCGGGCGCCGCCCGTCCATCAGCTTGACCCACGGGCCGGGCGCGGCCGAGCCGGGCCCGGCGGTGAGCCAGCCGTCGCCCAACGGCGTACGCCGGACCGCTCCCCTCTCCAGGGTCAGCCGCTGGAAAGGCACGGCGCGGCCGGGGACCAAGGCCCCCTGGGCGTCGACGGTCGCGGCTCCGCTGAACATCGCGCCGGTGGTGGTGCTGGCCCAGACGGGGGCGCTGCTGGCGATCACCGACGGGGCGATCGGGTGATTGCCGGTGGCGAGCGCGCGGAGCATCCGCTCGGCGACGCCGCCCGGCTGGTCCAGCTCGCAGCCGGCCAGCACGATGCCGTCGGCGGCCCCGAGCCGTACCGCCGCCGGTGTGACCTGTTCAAGGGCGGCGGCGGTCCAGCCGTCGAGGTCACCGGTGAGCGGCGTGTGCGTGGCGACGCCGACGTAGCCCTGCGGAAGCCGGGCCGCGCGGGCCACGGCCGCCACGTCGTCCGAAGCGGGACCCTGCGGTGGGCGGACCGCGACGGTCGTGGATTGGGCGGGTGGATCGACACTGGTCCGGGCACTGCCCGGGGCGCCGGGTGACACGGGACCGCCGGCCGGGTACGTCAGTGACGTCGGTGGGCGCCCGAGGTTCTCCTGGTCCCGCGAAGTCCGGCGGACCGACATCTCCATGACCCCGCCGGCGCCCGGGCCGGTGCTGTTCAGCTGACTGGCCGAAGCACCGGCCAGCGCGTTCGCGGCGGACATCAGGTACGGGACGGTCGGTGTCGACGGCAGGTCGGGCAGCATGCTGCGGATCCGTGTCCAGACCGGCCCGACCGCGTCCTCCACCCCGGTCGAGGCGAGCGGCATCCTGGCCGTCCCCGTTTCCGCCGTCATCGCCACGGTCGAGGTGGGGGCCGTCCGGATCGCCTCCGCCCAGGCCGGCGCGTCACGCAGGCTGAGCAGGGTCAGGCCGGCCGGAACGTCGACGGCCAGGGACGCGCCGCTCGTTCCCACCACGAGCACGGTCACGTCGGCGGTGTAGAACCGGTAGGCCTCACTCCGCTCGTTGTTGCGCTCGGTGGTGGTGCTCAACTCACTGCCGTTTTCCCGGCCGGAGTCCCAGGCGTACTCGAGGCCGCCGCCGACGCCGGCCTTCTTGGCCTGGAAGCCGAGAATCAAGGAGGCGTCGACCGGCCGGCCACCGTCGCCGGCGACCCCGACCTCGCTGCCGCTGAACTGGCCCATGGACTCCTTCGGCGCGACGGTCACCTGCTCATAGGCCCGCCACTTGAACCGGCCAGTGACCGGGTTCCGGTCGGCGTCACGCAGCTGGAACAGGCCGTTGACCAGGAGGTATACGGTCTCATCGCCGATCTTGACGCCGTCACCACGGAGCAGGTCCAGGACACGCGGGCGCAGCATCGACTCGGACGCTTCCCGGGTGGCGAGCAGGCCCAGGGAGGCCGGGCTGTCCCGGTCGGCCGGGGACGGGCCGGTGGCAACCTGCCCGGACGCCACCTGCCCGGCGTGCGGATGCCGGGCCAGGTCGATCAGCCGGGCGATCTGTTCGGCGGCCTTCAGGGTGAGCGGCTGGAACGATTCGTCACCGACGACGGCCGCGTTGTAGGACACCCGGGTTCGCAGGGCCGAAACCTCGGCGCGGGACAGCCACGCGCCGTTCTGCGGGGTGTGCGCCAGGGCCGGGGTGATGAGGTAAGGGCCGGCCGGAAGCGGGGCGACGGCGTGCCGCGCTGCGGTGGCCGGGGAGACACCGGCGTCGCGACCGCGCGAGGGCAGCGGCTCGGTGAGGTAGGTCGGCACGACGTACCGGACCGTGCCAGCCACGTTCTCCCGCCGATGCCGGGTCGTGCTGTGCAGCTCGGCGGTCGCGGTGAACCGCTCCCGCACCGTCCGGTAGAGCTTCATGGTGGAGTCGACCAACTGGCGCGGAGCGTTGGTGAACCGCACGTCCACGGCGATCGTCAGATTCTCGGTGAACTCGGTCATGTGCTTCGACTTGGTGTTCATCCGGTAGATCGTCTTGGTGGTGGTCGCCTCGCCGTGGCTGGTCACGCTGCCGGAGGCCGCACCACCGCCCGGTGCGACACCACCGCCGACGCCGGCTCGGTTGATGTTACGAACCCGGCCACCGGCGAAGGTCACGTCCGCGGACCCGGCGTGACTCTCCTCCGACTCTTCCTGAATCCCCTGGGCACGGTACGTGGCCTCGGCGCCCGGGCGTGGGTAGTCACCGGTCGCGACCCGCCCGAGCACCTGGGCTTGGACCGTGACGAATCCGGTCTTCGGGCCGTCGAGCACCGGGTACCAGCCGACCAGGCCGGAGCCGAACAGGTCGAAGTGACCGGACTCCAGGCGCTGCGAACGGAACGTCTCGGCGATCTGGCCGTGCAGAAGGTCGTACGCCTCGTTGCCGACCCGTTCGTTCGGCAGGATCTCCCAGAGCTTGAGCGTGCGCAGGATCCCTTCCAGAACCTCAGGGGCATCGATCTGCTCGACGTGCGTGAACGCCCGGGTGAGGTCCAAGTCGATCAGTCTCCGGGTCAGCCGCGCGCTCGGAGCGGGCGGCACTCCGGGCAGGCGCAGCAGCGACGCGAGGCGGTTGTCGGCCAGGAACGACAGCAGTTGGGCGCCCTTGATACGGACGACCTCACCGGTCCGGGTGGTCCGCCGCCGGTCCGGCGTGGTACCGGTCGGCCAGGAAAGCACCCGGACCTCGAACGCCACGGATGCCCGGTAGTGGCCTCCCCGGGTGGTTTCCCGGGTGATGTTGACCATCCCGTGCTCGCTGCTCCGGCTGGAACCGAGGGTCCAGTTCCGGCCACGGCCGACGGTGAAGGTGCCCCGGGTTCCGTGGTCGTCGTCGTCCGGCACCGGGTCGCTGTGTCGGGCCGGCTTGGTGCTGAACGCCCCGCCACCGCCGAGCGACGCCCCGTACGAGTAGTCGGTGCCGTCCTTGATTCCGGACTTGCCGAGGTGTTGGGAGTATTTCTCGATCTCGCCGTCCTCGGCGGTGTCGCTGCGGACCACATCGGTGACCACCATCCTGATCACGGCGGCCGACTCGGTGCTGCCCCGCCGGCCCAGCGGCACGTACCAGCCGCGCTGGGCGGTCAGATCACCGAACGCGGCGGCCAGCTCACCGCCCTCGCCGAGCATCCGGATCGGCTTCGGCCAGGTCATCGGGTTGGACCGGAGGTTGTGGGCCCGGGCCCAGAGCCGGGCGACCGCCGCCGACAGTTCCGGCACGTTGCCGAAGAACGGCCGGATGCCGTGCACACCGTACTGGCCGAGCGGCAATGCCCGAGCCGTCAGGGTGGTCCAGGCGGCATCGGTCGGCACCGGTTCGACGATGCGGCCCGGGGCGATCTGGTCCGCCTGGGCGGTGAATTTCTCGTAGAACGCCGGCACCGACAGGTGCTCGGTGATCGGATCACCGAGCACCCGCCGGACGACCGGATCGCCATCTCCCACGCTGACCGCGATGGTGAACTCGGTCGGGATCCGGACGCTGCGGTCGACGGTGAACTCGGAGCGGACGTACTCCTTGAGCGAGGCGCTCACCGACTGCTCGTGGCCGGTCTCCCGCTCGACGCCCGCCCGGCCGGCGATGATGCCGCGGGCGGAGCTGTTCCGGCCGACCCGGGCCTGACCGGCGGGCGCGAAGCCGACGCTGGACGACGTGCCGCGGCCGGCCTCGACCGCCGGGCCACGGACCGCTCGGGTGTTGGACAGCACCTGGTCGCCGAGCTCGCCGGCGATCAGGTGGCCGGGGTGGGCGGTGACCACCACGTGGTAGGTGCGCTCGCCGAGCCGGAACTCCTCCTGGGCGCCGGCCCAGACCCGGTCCGGTTCGGCTTCCAACGTTCCCTTGCCGTACGCCGCCTCGAGTAGCTGCCGGGCCCGGGCCCAGTCCTGCATCGGCACGTTCTGGCGACCGACCGCCTGGACGAGCATCGTCTGGACGGCGGGCAGCACCCGTTCGACGCCGGGCCATCTCGTCTCCATCGCCTCGGCGTGCCCGCGGCCGGCCGCCAGCGCGACCGGCATGTGCGGCACCGCCGGCCGGGGGGTGACGACACCGGGACGCAGGTGCGGGGCCATCGGCAACGGCGCACCGATCAGCTGGTCCAGCTGCTCCGGGCTCAGCGCGCGGGACAGATTCGACGGTGGCTCCGGAGGCAGGGTGATCAGTTCGGTGTCGGTGTCCCGCAGGATCCGGCCGAAGTGCCGGAGCTCGAACGCCGTGGCGTCACGCTCCAGGACGCCCAGCTCACCCACGACGGGAGCGGCCGGGATGTCGACGATCGACCGATCGGCCGCCTGGAACTCGACGACGGCGGCGAACTCCGTACGGTAGAGGTACTGGTCCTCTGTGGTGTTGAGGACGGTGTGGCTGCCGCTCTTCACGTCGAGGGCGCTGTCGGTGCCCCAGGTCCAGGACAGCTGCGGGCCAACCGTGACGTTGCCGCGGGCCACCGAGCCCGCGGCGCCCTTGAGGCCACGCGGCAGCAGTTCGAGCCCGGCCGACACGGAGAGACTGTCGGACCGATTGCGCGACGAGCCGCGGAACATGCCCTTGTCGTCGCGGATGGTGACCCGCGGCCTGGTGGTGCCGTCGAGACGTTGCATCCGGACCGCTTCCAGGCGGATCACCGGTTGGATCCGGAGGCCCTCGACCTCGATCGGGTCCATCACCACGCCGTTGCTGAGCACCGTGACGCTGCGGTTGCGGAAGGCGCGTTCGTTGAGCACGTCCGCGGTCATCCGCCGGGCGATGTGGGCCCGGCCTGCGGCGGACAGGTTCGGCACGGCCGCCAGAGCACGGTGCACGCTGCGGACCAGATCTCCGAGGCGCACCGCGTTGATCACCTCGCGACCGCCGGTCCCGGTGTCGCGCTTGCCACTGCTCCAATCCTTCGTGGTGGCCGCGGCCGGCCGGGGTGGCGCGGTCACGTGCGCGGTCGGGAAGCGGACCGCGAAGTCGCCGGCGTCCGGTGGCGTTCGCAGCGGCGGCAGCGGCCGGCCGTCGATCGAGATGTCGAAAGCCAGGGTTCCGGTGAAATCGGTGAGGTCGACGGCGAACAGCTTGCGGCCGGAGATCACCTTGAGGTCCTGCCCGGACCCGTGCCCCCGGGCGGTGCCGATACCGATCTTCGGGACCGAGACAAGGAGCCGGGAGATGTGATCGAGCACCGAGTCCAGCAGGAACTCCGCCCCGAAGTCCGCGATGGACTTCTCGCTGCCGCTCTCGGCCGCCGAGGCGACCGCGGTGGAGGCGAACGAGACACCGTACCGGCTGGTGCGGTCCGGCTGCGGGTCGCGCACGACCAGGTTCTCCGGACGCGGCCTGATCCAGACCAGACGTCCGGCGATCGGCATGGTCACACCCTCGTGCAGGACCTTCTCCCAGTAGTCCTGCAGTGCGGTGGCGTCCTTCGACCGGTGCGCCTGGGACAGCATCTGCTCGATCTGGTCGCGTACGCCCCGCAGGAGCTCCGGCTCCGGCAGGACACCGGCCAAGGCCGCGGCCATCAGGTCCGCGGTGTCCGCCGGGTTGGTGAAGTCGGCTGCCGAGACGGCGACCTCGCCGAAGGCGCCGTGCTCGGTGTACCAGGCGGCCCGGCGTTCCCGGACCACGCCTGGAGCCGCCGGCGGGTCGGCCAGCGCGCGCAGCCGGCCGCCCTGCCGGACGAGCGGCAGCACCGGGCCGGTACTCGGCCCGTGGAACGTGGTCACCGCCCCGGCCTGCGCGGTGGTGACCCGGGTGTGGTCCCCCATCTCGCCCAGAATGATCCGGATGCCGGAACGGGCGGCCACGACGTCCGGGTCGCGATTCGCGACCGGGTCCTCTTCCAGCGCGGCCCACTCGGCCCAGGTGGACTGCGGAAGCGGTACGTCGGCCACGTCGGCCGCCTGGCGCAGCGCGGCGATGAGGTCGCTGCCGGCGGTCACCGGGGCCGGCAGGACCACGCCGTCGGCGAATCGGAGTCCCTCTCGCAGACCCGTCGCCAGCGCGGACAGCGCTTCGGCCCGATCCCAGAGGAGCGCCATGGCCTGCGCGACGTCCTCGCCGTGTCGCGCGGCGGTGAGCATCTCGGCCGGCAGCTCGGCCGGCACCGAGCCATCCGCGTCGAGCAACGCCCGGGCCGCCTCGCGGCCCGCTGCCCCGGCGGCGTCGATCGTTGCGTTCCGGCCGGTCAAGGCCTCGATCGCGGCACCCAGCTCGGCCGTCACGAGCAGGTCGTACCGCTGCTCGGGCGTGCGATCGGGCAAACCGGCCACCCACTGGCCGAGGTGGTGCCGCAGCGTCGGGGCCGAGGCGTCCTCGATCAGCCGGCGGATCTCGGCGTGCTGGGCGACCACCCCGGCGGCGGTCAGGAACTCGTCCGGGTTCAGTCGTGACTTCTTTTCCGCGTGGCTGTTCACCACGTCGAACATGTCGCGGTACCGACCGGCTGTGGCGGTCACCGCCTCACCGGTGAAGGCCGAGGTCAGGCCGTCCAAAACGGGCTCGTTCGACCAGCGCCGGACGAGCACCTGGTCGGCCTGGGACAGGTGCATCAGCGGGTGGTCGACGGTCAGCGAGCGGGTCCGCTGAGGGCCACGCATCAACGACGGCAGGCCGTTCCTGAGTTGGGTCCGCGGGTCCATCCGAGCGCGGGACGACTGCGATGCGTTTGCCGGAGGGTCGTCCTGGCCGGTCTGCCGGGCGGCCAGGTCGTCCAGGGTAAGCCGGGTCATGCTCGGCGGATCGGAGATGTCCCGACTCAGCGGCAGGAACATCAGATCCGTGACGGTGCGCGGGGCGCGGGCCAGCCCACCGCGCTGACCGTCCAGGAACGACACGCCGTGCTCGTCGTGCACCACGACGAACGCGTGCGAGATGTCCACAAGGTCGCCCCGCACCACCACCATCGCGTGCGATCCGACCGGAGCCGCCGCCATCGTCTCCCGGATCGCCGCGAACCCGTCGGCCCGGAAGATCCGCGCCTCGCCGTCCGCCAGCCCCAGCGTCTGCGCCTGATAGTTGGCCAGGTCCCGGGTCGGCAACGGCGACGCCGCCGACGCCTGATGCGGTGCACCCTCGCGCAGACTCATCGACGTGGCGATCGCCGTGATCACGCAGTTGGTCTCGAACTCACCGCCCGTACGCTGCAACGGGTTGACCCGGTGCAGCCACGGGTACGTGACACGCACCCGGTCGGCCGCCACATCCGACTCGACCGCCACCGCGAACATCTCCGGACCACCCGCGGTCTGTCCGTGATCACCGGGCCCGTCGCGCCGCTCGTCCCGGTCCCGTCCTGCTTCCTGCTCGCCGCGCAGGTCATCCCGGTCACCGGAGATCCCCATCCGACCGAACGAATCCTCCAGCGTCGGTCCATCCGGCCGGTCTCCCGACGCCGACCGGGCCGATGACCCCTCCGGGCCGGCCTGCGGGGCCGGCGAGAACGCCTCCACCAACTGATCCAGCTGCATATTCGCCTGGTGGACGAGCACCCTGCCGTCATCCGACCGGACCTGGCCCGCCGCCGCCGTGACCCGGCCACGAATCTCCCGCAGAACCGTGTCGGCCTGATGAGCGACAAAGCCATAGGCTGCGAGCCAGCTCGCCGCCTCGGTCAGAGTCCGCAGCTCCAGACTGGTCATCTGGGGCCCCGCGGCAGCGCTCCGAGCCGGCGTGGCCCGCCCGAGTTCCTCGAGGATGGACCCGAGGTCTCTCACGTCTTCCAGCACCGGGCTTTCGAGCACCGAACGCAAGGTCGTCGTCAGCGAGGGGGACTGCCGGGTGGCAACCAGATCGACAGCGAACTCGTTTACCGCCCGAACCCTTTTTTCGATCCGTTTGTAATTAAGCCGCGCCGTCGCCAGATCTACCCGAGGCCGATCGAAGTCCCGCAATTCCAGCAACACCAGCGGCACCGGGAGAGCACCGTTGTTGCGGTCCACCTGCGGATACGTGTCTTTGAGGCCGATGCCGTCCGCCTGGGTGACGACGGTGCCGGGAACGGACAACAGCGCATTGTCCAGATAATCACCGATACTGCCGGCGCCCTCCGGCGTTCTCAACGTCAGCAAATCAGGCGGCGGAGCCTGCCCGTACAGCATCTGATAAGTCGAGTCGTAGTCGGGATCCGAACCCCGGAAACTTTCTACAAGCACCGCACGGATGTCGTCGGCCCGGCGTTCCATGAATCCCATCGCCGCCGGACTCAGCAGCGCCCGCACATTCGCAAAATTGGTCCGCAGCACCGCGCTCAGGGAGTTCTTGATCATCGCTCGCACGTTCTTGTACGAGTTCAGCACGGCGGCCGTGTGGGTGTAGGCGAGCAGCAACAGCCCACGCAGCTCCTGCACCTCCCGCACCGCTGTCAACGCATTCTTGTCGATGGCACGCCAGTCGGCGCCCAATAGATCAGCGGCAAACTCGGTAGCGAACCTGGCCGCGAACCTCCGTCCGTCAGCCATCATCCGCTGCGAACTCAGGCGGAAGACCCGCCCGTTCAGCCAGGCGAGCAGCCCGTCCACACCGGCCAGCGGAACCCCGGCCGTGTAATGCATGTGCAGATCGGGAGTCGCCCCCGGTGGCGGCGGCAGAATCTGCGCACCCCGCCCGGCATCCTCCACCACGAAGCCTTCGGACGACGGGAACAACTCCGCCAGATCGGTGCCCCGCATGGTGTCCCAAGTCGCACCCCGGACCACCTCAGCGCCACCCAACCGTCCCAACACATCCGCGATCGACCTGAACACCGCATCCCGGTCCTGCCGATCGGTGTCCCCGGGCACCACCCGGATCGGGTCGGAAACCACCTCCGCGATCCACGCACGCAGCCGGCTTCCATCCGAATAGCCAGCCCGGCGAGCAGCTTCTTCGGAACCGAAAACCCGCCGTTCAGGGGTCACCCAGTAATTCGTGTAATCCAGCACCAGACGCACCCCGGCAGCTGGATGACTCACCAGCACCTCGGCGCCGACCGCAGTGAAGCCGCGGCGCAACCGCACGATGTGGCGGTCCTCGCCCTCGATCCCCATCCCCGCATAGTCGTCGCTCACCGCATGATCGAGCTGCCCGGCCAGCTCCGAGGCCGACTCCGGGGCGGCCCAGTCACCCGGTGACACGACCTCGCCCCGGCCGTTCAGGATCACCGCGCGCACCTGAACCGCACGACGCAACTCCGGCGGCAGCACGCCCTCCGGACGGACCGGCTCGTCGCGTTGCGGATCACCCCACCGCACGCCCTCGGCGGTGTGGTGCAACAGCAACGCATGCCCGTCCCGGCCACCCGCGAACGTCACCAGAACCAGCGCGGTCGCGCCCGGACCGGATTCAGTCACCGCAGCACGCAGCCGATCCGGATCACCCACCCGAGCCCAGCCGTCACCGGCCAGCAATGCCTCGACCCGGACCCGCTGCGGCGCGTCGAGCCGGAGGTCGTCCGCCGCCCGCAACGGCCGGATCCGCTCCCCGTACACCGTCCGGGCGAATCGCCGGACAAGCGCGGCGCACTCGGCCAGCGTCGGGGTACCGGTCACCCCGAGCGCCCGCACCGCGACCAGCATGTCCCGCAACCTCGACACGTCGAGGGAAACCGGAGCCCCTGGCCAACCGGTCGGCCGCGATGGCCCGGCGGGCGGCGACATCGGCCCCTGCGACGCCGCGGCGGCAGCCGTGTCCTCGGGATTCTCTGGTACTTCTTCTTCCCGGATCGGCTGAAGACCGATCCACTCCTGGGTGGAAGGCGTTGTCCCCAGCGTGGTCGAGGCCAGGGTCGCGGCGGCGGTACGGCTGTTCACCGGGCTCTCGGACTCGTCGACGGCCTCAGGCCCGGCGGTCTCGGTGCCGGTGTCCTCGACCTCCTCGATCGGGGCGGCGGTCAGCGGTGGTGGTGCGGGCATCGGGGCGGGCGGGGCGAGCCGGCCGCGCAGGGCGGCGGCCTGCGGCGCGGGTGCCTGCAGGATGAGGGCTTCGCCGGTGATGGTGATCGCCCGGGCGACGGCCGGGCCGGTGGCCGGATGCCAGACGAAAACCCAGCGCAGCCGGTCCACGGTAACCCGGTCGACGTCGCGGCCACTGGTCTTGTCACCGGTCTCGCGCAGGCCACCGACGTTCAGGCTGATCTCGGTGTCGACCCTGCTGTGGAATCCGAGGTCGAGCTGTCCGGCGCTGCTGTTGGTTCTCGGTTGCCCATCGATGCCGGCCGACGGGCTGTCACCAAAGCCAGGTGCGGTCCGGCGGCCGGTCAGACCCATCCTGCTGGTTCGGTTCGCTGAGTGCGTACTGCTCAACGACGTGGTGGTGCGCTGGTAATCCTTGATGATCGTGTTGCCCATCCGGGCACCGGTCGGGCCCACGTCACCCGTGGTGCCACCGGCAATCGGCTCGGGCACCCCGACGTGGATCTCCAGGCTGCCCACGTCATCGGAGAGATAGCCGGGTTCGGTCAGCTCGAGCGGCAACCGCTGCCCGCCCAGCAGCGGGATCAGCCACTGGTTCAGGAACGCCGGACTGACCACCTTGTCGATCCGGTCGTTCATCCGCTGCCGGCCGATCATCCACGAGCCCGGCACTGAATCCGGCCCGAACATGTCCTGCACCAGATCCCGGATCTCACGCAGCCCGCCGATACTCGCGACCCGCGCCTCCTGCAACAACTCCGGATCCAGCGACGGCGTCGGCACCGGCAACTCCGGCAGCGCCTGCCGGGCAGCGATGGTCTGCCGGATGCCGGTACCCCATCGGTAGAGCCCCGCGACCGAGGGTACGGCCAGGTCGACCAGCTGCGCGATCGGCGACGGCAGAACGGTCGTCCACGACATCAGGGGACCCGGCAGGGCAGGTAGTACCCCGGCCGGCCGGAAATCCTGCACCTCTGGCGCCGGACGCGGCTGCGGACGCTGCCGCTGCAGCAACTCTTCCGGCCAGGCAACCTGCAGGCCGTTCGGCACCACCTCCGGCTCGATCGTGTACTCGGTGTGCACCCCGGGAAGCAGCGTCACCGTGTTCAGCAACCACGGACCGATTCCCGGCACCGCCCGAACCCACGGCCCCAGCCACGGCCCGAACGAGTCCGCCAGCCACGGTCCGGCCACCGGCAGCGACCGGACCCCACCGTTCGCCGTCACCGCCCGGGTGAGCGCCCCGAAGAGCGGCGCCAACGGCACTGACAACGACGAATCGATCGTGACGTGGAGCTGCCGCTCCAGGCCCATCGCGAACTCCGCGTTCCGGGTCGGGAACTGGCCACCCGCCGACGTCAGGTACGACACGTACTCGTCGAAGACGTTCGACGCTTCCTCGGCCCGCGTGAACTCCCGGTGGTACGTCCCGCTGGCGGTGACCGCCCAGTCCGAAGCGAACGGGTCGGCCGTGTCCGCGATGAACCTCAACGCCGGCCCACCACCCCAGTTGGTGCTCCGGGAGTTGGAACTCGACCAGGAGGCCTGCCGCGAGTTCTTCTGCTCGATCACCTTGGCCGAGTCCTGCCAGCCGGTGAACGTGGGATTCAACAACTGCTGCGACATCCGCACCGTCACGGTCTGGTTCACCCCTCCCGACCGGACCGGGAACACGAACGAGAACTCGTTCATCGCCGAGACCAGCAACGCCCGCGTCGCGGTCTGCGTCGTCGCCTTCGTCAACTCCTCGGCGATCACCTCCGCGGTATGCCGGTCCACATTCGGCCGGATCTCGTCCAGCATCCGGGCCCGCAGATCCCGAGCCTGCGGAACCCTGCCGACCATCATGTAATCCAGGCCGTCGTTACGCAGCACACTGGTCGGCGGCAACAACGTCGCGTCGGCCGGCGAGATCACCGGCGCCGGCACCGGATCGGCCAGCCCGACCTCACGCGCCCGCTCCACCGTCATCAACCCCAGCGTCCGCGCCGTCACCAACCGCGACCGCGACGACACCGGCGCCTGACCCGGCAACAGACTCCGCAGCAGACCCGGCAGCTCAACCGGCCGTTCCCGCACCGTGACGATCAGATCCGTCGACCCCAGCGCCCACACGTGCGGGCCCATGTGAATGGTGACCCGGTCCTCGTCACCGGCCAGCCCACTCTGCTCGGTCACCGACGAGCCCCGCGAGTAGTTGCCCGAGGCCGTCGGATTCAGACCGTAGGGGCCACCAGCCCCGACGAACGTGGCCCCGATACCGCCCACGATCGACGGCTGGAAGTTCGCCGTGCTCTGGTTCTGCCCAACCGCGGCATGCAACAAAGAGTGCTGATACGAGTACGAGTGGTCGCTGAGCCCGATTTCGGTCAGCTGCCGCGGCACCGCCTGCAGCACCACGTCGTATTGACGCTCCTGCCCGGTCAGGCGTTCCTGCCACGATCTCGAGCCGAGCAACCCGAAGTCCAGCGTGCCGGACCAGACCGTGGCCTCGTCGAAGTGCTCACGCACCCGGGGTCCGGCGGCCAGCAACCGTGAATGGATCTCGGCCAGCACGTTCGCCGGCAGCGCCGTGACACCCAACTCCCGGAACCCGTCAAGGGCCGAGCCCATCAGGTGCCCGGTGTCCGCGACGAGCAGGACATCCTGCAGGTCGTCCTGACCGTTCAGGGTGATGTCCCAGACCCGCGGCGGGGTCGCCGGTCCGGTGGGCATCCGCACCACAGCACCGGACACCTCGTCGACCGCGGACCGGAAGTCGAGCGTCGACCGCCACGCGCCGGACTCGTCCCGTTCCTGCACGAGGTCCTCGGCCACCTGCATCTGCACACCGACGGCCAGCCCGGCCTGCCGATCGAGCACCCGCCACCCCGGAGCCGGCGCAGACGGCGAGGACACGGTGTCCGGGAAAGGCCCGACCACGGGGCCGTCCGGACGGCTCGGAGCGATGCGAGCGGGCCCAGGCGCGCCGGGGCCCGCTGGGACGGCACCCGGCGGCACGACCGCGAATTGGTTCGGCGTTCCCGACACGAGGTGGGCCGGCGGCGGCGGCATGAGCGGGGCCACCATGCTGGCACCGGTGGTGAGCACCAGCGGGGGCAGGCCGGCCGGGGCCGGGTTACGCGCCGACGCGTCGTACTGCGGGCGGGACGGGGCGACGACCAACTCGATCTGGAAGGTCACCTGACCGCCGAAGACCGACAGCCACTTCGCGCCACCGCCCTGCGAGCCGGCCACGTCGTAGCCGCTGGACTCGGTCCGCGACCGGGACATCCCCAACCGGCCGCCGAGCCGCCCGCTGCCCTGACTCAGGTGGTCTTGGCCGGCGAACTGGTAGCTACCAAGGCCCTCCAGGCCCATCGACGCCGCCCACTTACGCGTCGTCGAACTGCCGAGGCTGTTGTTCGTACCGTAATAGACCTCGGAGTTCGCCGCCTCGGACCCGGTGTGGCTCTGCCGGCCCGGGTCGTAGACCGCGGTGACCCACAACGCGACCTGCTCACCAGCCCAGTTCTCCGGACGCGCCAACACGATCAGGTCACCGCCGTTGACGATCACCTCGAGCCGCCGCGCCAGCTCCTCCGGATTCAACGCTCCGGACAGCAACTCGAAGTTGTCGAACTCCCGGTTGTTCCGGTCGTGCACGACCCCCGGGAACGCACCCGGCATCGGCAACGAATCACCGTCCAACGGATCCGGCACCGTGGTACCCGGCAACAACTGCGGATAATTTCGGTTGACCAGCCGCAGCGCCGACTCCAGCACCTGGGACGGGTCGCTGGTCCAGTCCTTGAGCCGGGCCAGCGGTGGCAGCCAGCCCGCGTACTGCGGCGGTACCCGCAACGCACCCGGTTCCCGGCCCCGCCGGGCCTCCGAGTCGGTACGCTCCTTCACCGCATCCGGGTGCTGCGACACCATCGCCGCCTGCTCCGGTGACGGCGCGGTCAGCAGATTCAGCGGCCGGCCGCCCTGGGCCACCAACCTGTCCGCGTCCACCTTCAACATCCGCAGCCATGTCGTGACCAGAACCTGCCTCGACTCGGCCCGGCCCTGCTGCTCGGCGGTCACGGTCAACCGGGTCGTCGCGCGGACGAACACGGTGGGCTCATCGACGTACTTGACCTTGAAGATCTGCACCTGGCCGGTACCCGGACCGGACCGGCTCTGACTCACCGAAGACATCACACTCGGCGCCAGTTTCACCGCACCCGTCCACCTCGGCGAGATCGTGAACGGCAGTTGCGGCAACACTGTCGGCTCGAAGGTTTCCTCCGCGGTGGTCGGCTGCGACGTCGTACGCACGTAGACATCCTGCGAGTCGACCCGGCTGAACTCGTCGAACGGGTTCACCACCTGCAGATCGTGGAAGCTCGCCTCGATCGTCACCGAACTCTTCCCGGACGCACGCCCGAAAAGGTTCGCCTGATGCAACTGGCCCGACCGGTAACCACCGGACGCGGCCTCGGTCAGGTTACCGAGCACCTGCTGGACATCCACATAGTTCAGCAACTGACGGCCCGCACCGGAACCACTGCTGTCGGCGACCCCCGGCGGCACCACACCGAACACCGCCGCCCGCACCTGCGACACCCCGGTCGCCGCGACGAACCAGGTGTTCCGCGGCAACCGCACCGCCGGCGACCCAACCGTCAGAACCGGCGCATCCGCCGCATCCGTACGCGCCGAGAAACCCGGCGCCCGAGCAATCCGATCCCGCGTCCGCTGATGCTCATCACGCAGATCAGCCGCAGTCGCATGACTTTCCTCATGACGCTCGCCCCACCACCGGGCGTCCGCACCACGCGGACCATCACTCCCCCGCTCGGCCGAACGCGCATTCTCCCGGTCATACCGCACCACCACCGCATCCGCAACAATGCCGTCGGCATACCGCACCCGCTCACCCGGCGCCTGAACAAACACCTCCACACCCGTCGACCGATAACCGAACGTAACCCCCCGATAACTGGTCGCCTTCGCCGCGTTCGTGGTCACCGCGGTCACCGCGGACCTACTGGTCGTCGACTCGCCACGCAGCATCGAACGCAGCTGCCCGGCCCACGACAAGGAGTCCAGCCAACTGCTGTCCTCATCGAACTGGTCCGTGCTCGCGTAGTGCGGCGACAACTCGATGCCGGAACCGAGTGACCGGCCGGTCGCGATGGTCCGCTGCGCCTCCAGAATCTGCTCGGTACGCGACTCGCCCTTACCCTCCGGCAAAACCCGATACCCACCGAACGTGCCACTACCCACCAGCGGAGTACCCCGAGTGTCGGTCAGCTGCTGCCAATCGGCCAGCCGCAACCGCACCGTCACCTCATGAACCACCCCACGCACCGGCACGAACACCGTCAGCTGATCACTGACCGCCTGCTGGACCTCCCCCACCAGCACATCCGCACCCCACCGATCACGCAACCACGAACGCACCCCGTCCCGATCCTCGACCGGGAACCGCCCGGCAACCATCTCGACCAACTCGTCCTGCAGAACATCACCGACCAGATCGACCGTGTCCATCCCCACCGCCTGCCACAAACCACGGTCCGTGCCGTAGGTGGGCGGCGCGAACACCATCCGCGCATCACGCTCGTCATAAAGATCGACCCGCGTCGGCGGCAACGCATCGACAGGCTCCGGAGCGGCGAGCGTGTCCGACATCTGCGGCCAGGCGTCGTAATGCTCACCGGCACCGTCGTACCAGAGCCGCAACGCCTCACCACCGGAACGCTGCACCAACGCGTCCGGATGTACGTAACCAGCCGGATTCACCCCGTCGCCGATCACCAGCGGCAAACCCAGCGCATCCGCAACCAGCACCGGGAAACCATCACCAGCACTCGACGACCAAGAATTCGACCACGACCGGACCTGCCCCGCCAAAACCACCCGATCGGCAGTCGTCGGAACATAGTCGGCAGGATTCTCGGCCACCCCGGACCGGATCGCGACCTCCCCGAAACCCGGGAACGGCGGATCCAGAACCAACTCCGCGAGCCGGCCCGACAACACCCGCAACACCGCCGGGAACTCACCATCGGCCAACACACCCCGCGCGGTCACCGGATCCGCCAACCGCACCGGCAACCCCCGCAACCAGCCGACCTGCGCCGGACTGAAACCACCCAGCCGGGCCACCGCCTCCGGCGCCGACAACACCGCCGACGACAACACACACCAACCATCACGCGGCACCCGCAACACCGGCCGCGGACCCACCACCGGACTCACCACAACCTCGGCGGCTCCGCGAGACACCCCGAACGGCGCCCGCACCACCACCGGCTCCGACGGCACCACCGAAGCACCACGCCAACCCGGACCCGGACGACCCGGCGCAAACCGCGCACCGCCGTACCGCGCCAACGCCACCCCGAGATCCACCTCGGTGACCTCGGTGTACTCCGGACCGATCTGCCACCACGCGTTCTCCGGCGAAACCCGCAGCGTCGTGTCACCCGAGATCCGGCCCGACAACAGCGAACCATCGGTGCTCACCACGATGTCCGCCGGCGTCGCGAACACCGTGCCGCCGTAGGCCTCCGCGAACATCTCGGCGAACGTCATTCCGCCGGCCACCGCCAGCACCACCACCCGCGGTTCACCGGCACCCGGCTGCGGCTGGAACTCCTGCGACCGCGCAAGAACAGCAAGGTCCTCCGGCGAATACCGCCCGCCGCCATGCTCCTCGGCCAACACCACGCTCCCGGCCGCATCCATCCGGCCACGCAACACCAGCACGCCGGAACGCTCCCCGGTACCGGTGATCGAGAACTCGGCCGGGACCACCGTCACCGGCCACCGAGCGCTCGGCGGACCGTCGAGCACGGCCGACCAGCGGCCACTCGACGGGCCGTCGAACGTGGCTGACCAACGGGCACTTGCCGGGCCGTCGAGCATGACCGGGCGGCGGGCGCTCGGCGGACCGTCGAGCGTGACCGAACCATTCGGCTCGGCAGCCGCCGTGCCGCCCTCCAACGGAGCACCGAGCAACGGTGGCGCCACCATCATGTCGGCCAGGTCGGCGTCCTCGGCCGGCAAACCCACAGGCGTACCGACCTCGGCCACCGGCACCACACCGACAGGCACGAACAGGATCTGATCGGGATCGGACGGCAGCATCGCAGGACTGCCGTCCTGGCTGTCCACGAACAAGACACCGTCCGCGTCGTGCACGACGTTGAACACATGACCGCGGTCACTACCCGCGGCCCGGGTGATGACGAAACCGTGCGCGCCGATGCCGGCCGCGCCGACCGCGCCGGCCACCTCAGCGAAGCTGCCGACCCTGGTCAGCCGCCGGTCCTGGGTGTCACCGGAGTCATTCGCGTACGCCACGACGTCCCGGACCGGCAGACCACGCTGCCCCCGATCCAGCGCCGGGGCCTGCCAGACGGTCTCCGGATCGGACACCGTCATATGCGCGGCGATGGCCGTCAGCATGCAGTTGACCAGCCAGTCGTGCTCCGGACCGACTTCCCGATCGTTGACCCCGGCCAGCACGCCGTACCGGTCACGGAACGCGGCGCCCGCGTCGCCCTCCGGACGCCACCAGGTGAACGCCTGCGGCACCACCGGGACGGAATCGCTCGGCGTCACGTCCACCGGTACGGCCGGGGACAGGCCGGCCGGGCGGGGTGTCTCGAACGCCTGGGTCATCCGGCTGAGCGCGGGCGGCAGGTGCCCGGGGGCTCCCTCAGCGGACAGGTCGGCGGTGCCTGCCGAGGTCGTGGCGACGTCCGGATACGCCGGCAAGCTGGTTACCAGCGCCCGTCGGCGGGCGTCACCCTCGGTGAATCCGGACCGGGTACGCCGGTCCTCGATGTTCCCGGATTCAGCGGCGTTGTCGACCGTCTCGGGAGCGGCGGGCTCATCCACATGGATTACCTCGACGTGAAGGGAATCGTCGGTATCGAGGTCCACGCTGTACGCCGATGCGGTGTCCTCGACCTCATCGATGTACACCTCGATGTGGGCGATTTCGACGTCGTCCGATCGCTCGCCCGAACGGGGATCAATTATCTCGATGTCAATCGATGCAGTGTTCTCGGAGCGGGATCCGGCGCCCCCGAAGAGCGACGCGTTGTCCTCGATGGGGGCAACGGTCAGCGGTGGTGGTGCGGGCATCGGGGCGGGCGGGGCGAGCCGGCCGCGCAGGGCGGCGGCCTGCGGCGCGGGTGCCTGCAGGATGAGGGCTTCGCCGGTGATGGTGATCGCCCGGGCGACGGCCGGGCCGGTGGCCGGATGCCAGACGAAAACCCAGCGCAGCCGGTCCACGGTAACCCGGTCGACGTCGCGGCCACTGGTCTTGTCACCGGTCTCGCGCAGGTCACCGACGCTCACGCTGATCTCGGTGTCGAACCGGAAGTTGACCGCGCTACCGAGCTGACCGGCCCGGCTGTCAGCCATCGGATTGCCCTTGGCATCGATCGGCGGGTTGTGGCGATACCGGAAATCCGTCTTGCGGCCCGACACACTCAGCCCGCTACCTCGCGATGCCGAGTGTGAACTACTCAGCGACGTGCTGTTGCGCTGGTAGTCCTTGATGATCGTGTTGCCCATCCGAGCCCCGGTCGGTGCCACGTCACCGGAGGTACCGCCCCGGCTGCCCGGGTCGGGCACCCCGACCTGGATCTCCAGACTGCCCAGGTCGTCGGAGAGATAGCCGGGTTCGGTCAACTCCAATGGCAGCCGCTGGCCGCTCAGCAGCGGGATCAGCCACTGGTTCAGGAACGCCGGGTTGACCACCTTGTCGATGCGGTCGTTGAGCCGCTGCCGGCCGGCCATCCACGAGCCCGGCAGTGGATCCGGTCCGAACATGTCCTGCACCAGATCCCGGATCTCACGCAGCCCACCGATGCTCGCGACCCGCGCCTCCTGCAACACTGCCGGATCCAGCGACGACGACGGCACCGGCAGCTCCGGCAACTGCTGCCGGGCGGTGACGGTCTGCTGGGTGCCGGTGGTCCACCGGTAGACCACCGCGGCGATCGGCCCGACCGTGGCGAGGACCTGCGGCATCGGCGACGGCAGGGCGGCCAGCAGGGAGGTGAGGAATCCGGACGGGGCGGGCACCACCTCGGCCAGGCGGAAGTCCTGCACCTCCGGAGCGGGGCGCGGCTGCGGACGCTGCCGCTGCAACAACTCCTCCGGCCAGACGATCTGCAGTCCGTGTGACAGCACCTCCGGCGCGATCGTGTACTCGTCGTGCACGCCGGCCAGCAACCCCGCCGTGTGCTGCAACCACGGCCCGGCCACCGTGGTCAGCCACGGACCGGCCACCGGCAACGCATGAATCCGCTGCCCCAGCCACGGCCCGAGGGTGTCGGCCAGCCACGGGCCGGCCACCGGCAACGGCCGAACCCCACCGGTCGCGGCCACCAGCCGCGCCAGCGGCCCGGCGATCAGCCCGACCGGCCCCGGCACCGACGAGTCGATCGCGACCCGGATCTGCCGCTCCAGACCCAGCTCGAACTCCGCGGTCCGGGTCGGGAACGGACCACCGGCCAAGGTCAGATACGACACGAACTCGTCGAACACGTTCGACGCGTTCTCGGCCCGGCCGACCCGCCTGCTGTACGGCACACTGCCGGTGATGTTCCAATCCGAAGCCAGCGGATCCGCCGCGTCCGCGACGAACGTCAGCGCCATCCCGCCGCCCCAGTTGGTGCTCCGGGAGTTGGAACTCGACCAGGAGGCCTGCCGCGAGTTCTTCTGCTCGATCACCTTGGCCGAGTCCTGCCAGCCGGTGAACGTCGGGTTCAGCAACTGCTGCGACATCCACACCGTCACCGTCCGGTTGAGCAGCCGGGACCGGACCGGGAACACGAACGAGAACTCGTTCATCGCCGAGACCAGCAACGCCCGCGTCGCGGTCTGCGTCGTCGCCTTCGTCAACTCCTCGGCGATCACCTCCGCGGTGTGCCGGTCCACATTCGGCCGGATCTCGTCCAGCATCCGGGCCCGCAGATCCCGAGCCTGCGGCACCCTGCCGACCATCATGTAATCCAGGCCGTCGTTACGCAGCACACTGGTCGGCGGCAACAACGTCGCGTCGGCCGGCGAGATCACCGGCGCCGGCACCGGATCGGCCAGCCCGACCTCACGCGCCCGCTCCACCGTCATCAACCCCAGCGTCCGCGCCGTCACCAACCGCGACCGCGACGACACCGGCGCCTGACCCGGCAACAGATCCGCCAGCAGGTCGACAGGCTGCTCCCGCACCGTGACGATCAGATCCGTCGCCCCGAGCGCCCACACGTGCGGACCGATGTGAATCGCAACCCGGTCCTCATCACCGGCCAAGCCCTGCTGCTCGGTCACCGACCAGCCAAACGAGACATTGCCCGACGGCCCCGGGGTCAGGCCGTGCGTGTGATCACCCCAGACGAACGGGAGCCCGAATCCGGTCGCCGCGGACGGCTGGTAATTCTCCGCGCTCTGCGACTGCCCGAACGCCGCATGCAACAACGAATGCTGATACGTGTACGAATGATCGCTGAGCCCGATCTCGGTCAGCTGCCGCGGTACCGCCTGCAGCACCACGTCATAGCGGTGCTCCCGGACATTCAACCGGTCCAGTCGCGGCCCCGACCCGAACAACGCGAAATCCAGCGCACCGGACCACACCGGCGCCTCGCCGAGATGCTCGCGCACCCGCGGACCGGCAGCAAGTAACCGCGAATGGATCTCGGCCAGCACATTCGCCGGCAACGCGGTGATCCCCAGCTCCCGGAAACCGGCAAGGGTCGGCCCCATCAGCTGTCCGGTGTCCGCCACGAACAGCACGTCCTGCAGGTCGTCGTGGCTGTCCAGGGTGATGTCCCAGACCCGCGGCGGGGTGGCCGGCCCGACCGGCACCCGCATGGCCCGGCCGGACACCTCGTCGACCGCGGACCGGAAGTCGAGCGTCGACCGCCACGCGCCGGACTCGTCCCGTTCCTGCACGAGGTCCTCGGCCAACTGCATCTGCACACCGACGTCGAGACCGGCGGCCCGATCGAGCACCCGCCAGCCCGAAGCCTGGGCAGACGACGGGGACAGGGCGGCCGGAGCGGGCACGGCCACCGTGCCGTCCGGAGGGCCCGAGGCGGGTCGGTCCGGCAACGGCGTGCCGGGACCCTGCGGCCCGGCCGGGAGATCGTCCGGAGTGGCCGGCGCAAGGTGGACCGGTTGCGACAGGGGCTGGGCTCCGGTGGTGAGCACGAGCGGGGGCAGGCCGGCCGGGGCCGGGTTGCGCACCGACGCGTCGTACTGCGGGCGGGACGGGGCGACGACCAACTCGATCTGGAAGGTCACCCGGCCGCCGAAGACCGACAGCCACTTCGCGCCACCGCCCTGCGAGCCGGCCACGTCGTAGCCGCTGGACTCGGTCCGCGACCGGGACATCCCCAACCGGCCGCCGAGCCGCCAGTCGACGCCCTTCAGATAGCTCCGGAAACCCTTCAGGAAGTTGAACGGTAGGTCCAGACCCGTCGACGCCGACCACTTGCGGCTGGTGGAGCTGCCGAGGCTGTTGTTCGTACCGTAATAGACCTCGGAGTTCGCCGCCTCGGACCCGGTGTGGTTCTGCCCGGCCGGGTCGTAGACCGCGGTGATCCGCAGCGCGACCTGCTCACCGTGCCACCCGGCCGGCCGGGCCAGGGTCACTAGGTCGCCGCCGTTGACGATGATCCCGAGACGCCGGGCCAGACCCTCCGCGCTGAGCGTGCCGGACAACAGATCGTAGTTGTCGAACGCGTGGTTCTTCCGGTCGCGTACCGGACCGGGGAACGCCCCCGGCATCGGCAGGGTGTCCACGTCGGTGACCGTGGTGCCGGGCAACAGATTCGGGTAGTGCCGGCGGACCAGGCGCAGCGCCGACTCCAGCACCTGGGACGGGTCGCTGGTCCAGTCCTTGAGCCGGGCCAGCGGCGGCAGCCAGCCCGCGTACTGCGGCGGTACCCGCAACGCACCCGGTTCCCGGCCCCGCCGGGCCTCCGAGTCGGTACGCGTCTTCACCGCGTCGGGATGCTGAGACACCAGCGCCGCCTGCTCCGGTGACGGCGTGGCACGCAGTCCCAGGGGCCGGCCGTCCGACCCGGTCAACCGATCCGCGTCCACCTTGAGCAGGCGCATCCAGGTGGTGAGGCGCACCGTCCGCTGGATCGGCACACCGTCCACGTCAGCGGTCACGGTCAGCTGGGCGGTGGCCCTCACGAAGACCGTCGGCTCGTCGACGTATTTGATCTTGAAGATCTGCACCTGGCCGGTACCCGGACCGGACCGGCTCTGACTCACCGACGACACATGGCCCGGGTTCAGCATGTTCACCGCCAACCCGAGCTTCGGCGACAGCGCGTACGCCAGTTGCGGCGCCAGCGCGCCCAGCTCGAAGGTGTCCTCGGCGCTGCTCGGCTGCGACGTCGAGCGCACGTAGACATCCTGCGAGTCGACCCGGCTGAACTCGTCGAACGATTTCACCACGGTCAGATCGTGGAAGGTCGCCTCGATCGTCACCGAGCTGTCCGGCGGCAACACACCTGGCCCGAACGGACTCGCCATGTGCAACTGGCCCGACCGGTAACCACCGGACGCGGCCTCGGTCAGGTTACCGAGCACCTGCTGGACATCCACATAGTTCAGCAACTGACGGCCCGCACCGGAACCACTGCTGTCGGCGACCCCCGGCGGCACCACACCGAACACCGCCGCCCGCACCTGCGACACCCCGGTCGCCGCGACGAACCAGGTGTTCCGCGGCAACCGCACCGCCGGCGACCCAACCGTCAGAACCGGCGCATCCGCCGCATCCGTACGCGCCGAGAAACCCGGCGCCCGAGCAATCCGATCCCGCGTCCGCTGATGCTCATCACGCAGATCAGCCGCAGTCGCATGACTTTCCTCATGACGCTCGCCCCACCACCGGGCGTCCGCACCACGCGGACCATCACTCCCCCGCTCGGCCGAACGCGCATTCTCCCGGTCATACCGCACCACCACCGCATCCGCAACAATGCCGTCGGCATACCGCACCCGCTCACCCGGCGCCTGAACAAACACCTCCACACCCGTCGACCGATAACCGAACGTAACCCCCCGATAACTGGTCGCCTTCGCCGCATTCGTCGTCACCGCGGTCACCGCCGACTTACTGGTCGTCGACTCGCCACGCAGCACCGAACGCAGCTGCCCGAACCCCGTCACATCACCGGGCCAGCCGGTGTTGTCGCCGGACTGGTGCGTACCCGCGGCCTGCCCGGACAAATCCACGCCGGAACCGAGTGACCGGCCGGTCGCGATGGTCCGCTGCGCCTCCAGAATCTGCTCGGTACGCGACTCGCCCTTACCCTCCGGCAAAACCCGATACCCACCGAACGTGCCACTACCCACCAGCGGAGTACCCCGAGTGTCGGTCAGCTGCTGCCAATCGGCCAGCCGCAACCGCACCGTCACCTCATGAACCACCCCACGCACCGGCACGAACACCGTCAGCTGATCACTGACCGCCTGCTGGACCTCCCCAACCAGCACATCCGCACCCCACCGATCACGCAACCACGAACGCACCCCGTCCCGATCCTCGACCGGGAACCGCCCGGCAACCATCTCGACCAGTTCGTCCTGCAGAACATCACCGACCAGATCGACCGTGTCCATCCCCACCGCCTGCCGCAAACCACGGTCCGTGCCGTAGGTGGGCGGCGCGAACACCATCCGCGCATCACGCTCGTCGTACAGGTCGATCCGAGTCGGTGGCAGGGCCTGGACCGGCTCGGGGAAGGCAGGCGTGTCCGACGGCAAGGGCCAGGCGTCATAGTGCTGGCTTGCCAGGTCGAACCACAGCCGCAGCGCCTCTCCACCGGTGCGTTGCACCCGCGTGTCGGGATGCACATAGCCCGCTGGACTGCTCGGACCACCGATCACCAGCGGCAGACCCAGCGCGTCGGCGACCAGAACCGAGAAACCGTCACCGGCGGCCGACGCCCAGGAATGCGGCCAGGACCGCACCAGAGCGGCCAGGCGCACCCGGTCCGCGGGTGTCGGCACATAATCGGAGGTGGCCCCGGCTACCCCGGACCGGATCGCGACCTCCCCGAAACCCGGGAACGGCGGGTCCAGGACCAACTCCGCGAGCCGGCCCGACAACACCCGCAACACGGCCGGGAACTCGCCGTCGGCCAGCACGCTGCCCGCGGTCGCCGGATCGGCCAGCCGGGCCGGCAACCCACGCAACCAAGCGGTCTGCTCCGGGCTGAAACCATCCAGCCGGGACACCGCCACCGGCGCCGACAGCACCGCTGACGACAGCACACACCAGCCGTCGCGGGGCACCCGCAGCACCGGCCGCAGAGCCGCCACCGGATCGACCGCGACCTCCGTGGAACCGGGAGACACGCCCAGTGGCGCCCGCACCACCACCGGCTCCGATGGCACCTGCGACGCACCCAGCCAGCCCGGACCCGGCCGGCCCGGCACGTACCGCCGACCACTGAACCAGGCCAGCGCCACAGCGAGATCCGCGTCCATGACCTCGGAGTGCTCCGGACCGATCTGCTGCCACCCGTTCTCGGGCGACACCCGGAGCATCGTGCCCTCCGCGGGCATCCGCCCCGCCAGCATCGAACCGTCGGTGCCCACCACGATGTCCGCCGGCGTTGCGAAGACCGTTCCTCCGTACGCTCGCGCGAAAGGCCCCGCGAACGTCGCGCCACCGGGCACCGCAAGCACCACTGTCCGCGGCTCACCGGCACCGGCCTGTGGCTGGAACTCCTGCGACCGGGCGAAGGCGGCCAACCCGTCCGGCGAGTACCGGCCCCCGCCGTGTTCCCCGGCCAGCACCACGTCCCCGGTGGCGCCGTCGATCCGGCCACGCAGGACCAGCACACCCGAACGCCCGCCATCACCGGTGATCGAGAACTCGGCCGGGACGACGGCCTCGGACTGGAACACACCGGCCGGGCCGTCGATCGTGACGGCCTGGCCGCCGGTGATGCCGTCGAACGCCAGCGGGATGCCGTCGACGACCACGTCGTTCATGACGTCCCAGCCGTCCGAGACCGCGTCCGTGGCCGCAACCGCCCCCGGTTCTGCCTCATCGGCGCCGAGCTGCAGGCCCGCGACATCCTCCGCGAGCGACGTGATAGTCACTGGGCGGGCCAGCTCGCCGTAGCGCCAGTCGCCCCGCTCGTCATCACCGAGCCCCAGGCGACGCCGGACCCGCTCGGGCAGATCCAGGACCGCGACGCCCACCGGCTCAGCGAGGTGGTAGGTGTTCAGCAGAGTCCGGTCGGTGACCGTCCGTACCCGTCCGGGCAGACTCGGCTCGGTCAGTATGAACTCGACCACCGCCGTCCACGCGGCGGCCGGGTCCGGCAACCCGTTGACCACTGGCGCGACCGAGGTCAGATGCAGATCAGCCCGCCGGTTGAACATACCGCGGATCAGCGTCGCGGCGACCCGGGCGAGCACCTGCGGCACCTCCCGCGGGCTGTAGGAACGCGGTGCCGCGAACGGATCGCGAGTCAGCCAGCTGTTGCCCGACCCCATCGAGATCTGCTGGATGGTCGGCATCGCGCCCGGGTGGCTGCCAAGGGATTCCCGCACCGACTCCAGCAGGTCGGGTCCCGTTCGGGCCATGATCGAGTGGCGTCGAGCGCGTAACTGGTCGTTACGCGCCCACAGTTCGGCAGCGGCCCGCTTCTTCGACGGATCGGATCTCAACTCTCGCTGGGTGTACGAGTAGTTCTCCTCGATCCGCTGCTCGTACAACCTGAAGAAGGGATGGTTACGGGAACTCAGCAAGGCCGAGTTGCCGTACACGGTCCCGAACGGCAGGACCTGGGAGCTGTGCGCCGCGAAACCCCGATCCCGGAACAGCGACTCCAGCTCCGCCACCCACAGAGGCCGACGGTCGGGGCGGTTCGCAGGGCCGGCCTCCGGCCCGGGTTCGGCCACCCCGTCCGAATCCAACTCCCGGGGGAGGTTGTCACCGTCGGTGTAAAGACCACCGAACCGATTCACGATCTCGACTCGAAGAATGTCACTCGCCGCGCCGAATCCCCGCCCCTGCTGTTTCGCCAACTCCGACCGGTAGAAACGATCCAACGGCATCGGATCGTTGGCGTGGAACACCTCATCGGCATTTAACAGCCGAATGTGGGTCGCCCGCGCCCAGGTGAGCATGTCCCGCACCGCCTCGGCGCGAGGCGACGTACTGTCCGGCGTCACCGCCGCCGGCGACGTTCTCTCCGCGGCTTCGAACTCCGCCCTTGTCACGTCCGTCCACAGATTGACCCGGAATCCGCCTGCGGCCGCCGACGCCACCCAAGCACTCAGATTGTTCCGGAATTCCTGCGTGGAAGCGCTACCGGCCAGCGGCCCGCCCACCCAGATCGCGTGGACGTTGAGCGACATTTCCAGGACCTCGGGCAGTTCACGTAGCTCCTCGGGAACCTCACTGTCCTCGGGCGCCCAGCTTCGCCGTTCCGGATCACGCTCATCCGTCCATACCGTACGGAGATCCGGCATCAGCGTGTCCGGCGTGATCATTTCGACCGGTTCGATGTGCCGGGCCAGATCCAACGCCTCGAAGAGGGAATCGAACTGATCAGTCTGCAACTCCTCGGCGCGGAAATCACCGAGGAACGCGGGCCGGGGCGGTGTGTCCAGCACACCGAACAGATCCGGCCCCAGCAGATCGTTGCCCAACGGCGCATCTGACCGAGCCATGTCACGCAGCCCAGCCAGCAGATCCCGGTAATCGCCGCGCGCAACCGGTGACGGTGCCGTGCCGGAGGGCAGTGGGGCGGCCGCGTTCTCTGGCTCAAACAGCAACCAGGACGCCGGGTCGGGCGACACGATCTCACCCGGCCGGCCCGGCACGCCGACCACCACCGGACCGGGCGGGGCGAGCACGTCCACCCCGGCCTCGGTGGCGAAGGCCCCGGCGAAGCCGGACCCCACCGCCGCCGTGCCACAGGAGACCAGGGCGACGTCCCGGCCGGGGAACAGATCGGCAGTGATCGCCGCAAGGTCGCGGGGCGAAAGCCGGACCTCACCGGGCGTGCCGTCCGGGCCCCGCACCGGCACCCGGACGAACTCGCCGGCGCCGTGCACCAGCACCGCGGCCCGGTCCCCGGGCGGCAGGAGGCTGGTGATCCCGTCCACCGACGCCCAGTCGGTGTCCGACAGCAGCGCCATGCCGGACCGGTCGCCGGACATCTGCCGCACCAGCACGGTCCCGCCGTCGGCAGTCCACGTGCCGTCCGCCGTGCGACGCACCTCCCGGGCGACCGGCGCCATGCCCTCGCCGGCCATCCGCAGACCGGAGAACTGGCCGGGCAGCTGAAGCCCCGGCATGGGCGCCGAAGGCTCCGCCGACAGCAGCTCGGTCAGGCCGGCGTCGTCGCCGGGCAGCCCCACCGGCGTTCCGACCTCGGCCACCGGCACCGCGCCGACCGGGACGAACAGGATCTGATCGGGATCGGACGGCAGGGCGGCGGGTCGGCCGTGCTCACCGTCCACGAAAAGCACGCCGTCCGAGTCGTGGACGACGTTGAACACCTGGCCGCGATCGCTGCCCCGGGGCACGGTGATGACGAGACCATGAGCGCCGACACCGGCCGCGGTGACCGCGGTGACCACCTCGCCGAAACCGCCGACCCTGGTCAGCTGCCGCCCTTGCGTGCCGCCGGATTCATTCGCGTACGTCAGGACGTCGCGAACGCGTAGGTCGCGTTGAGCCGGCGCGGGAGCCTGGTGGACGGTTTCCGGAGCGGCCATGGTCATGTGCGTGGCGACGGCCGTCCGCATGGAGTCGACCAGCGTGGTGGCCGGCTGGCCACTGGCCTGGGACAACGCTCCGTACCGGCTGAGGAAGGCGTCGCTCGGGTCGCCCTCCGGGCGCCACCAGGTGAACGCGCTGGGCGCCGCCGGAACGGATTCGACCGGGGCCGTCTCGATCGGGGACGGGACGTTCTGAACCGGGTGTGTGGCTGCCGGAGCGGTCTGGCCGTCGAGAGACGCCGGCGCCGTGGACGACGCGACCTCGTGGGCCGGCACCTGGCTCGACGGTACGGCAGTGCCTTCGGCGAGCGCGGGCGCCGTGGGCGCGGGCGCCGTGGGCGCGGGCGCCGTGGGCGCGGGCGCCGTGGGCGCGGGCGCCGTGGGCGCGGGCGCCGTGGGCGCGGGCGCCGTGGGCGCGGGCGCCGTGGGCGCGGGCGCCGTGGGCGCGGGCGCCGTGGGCGCGGGCGCCGTGGGCGCGGGCGCCGTGGGCGCGGGCGCCGGGCCTGGGACGGTGCCGGTACCGGTGTCGGGCGAGACGGAGACCGGCTCGTGGACCGGGGTGGGGCCGGAAAGGTTCGTGCCCGGGGAGGTCTGGCTCGGAGTGACCGGGGACGGCTGCGCCGCGGACGGTACGGCTTCGGGAACTTGCGACGTGGGCTGGGGCGCCGCCGGTGACGTGGTCGACGGCGACGTAACCGAAGGCGACGCGACCGACGGCGGCGTGGATGGTGTGGCGCCGGGCGAGGACGTGGTCGCCGCAGGCGTGGCCGGCGACGCGGGAGTCGCAACACCAGTCGGCGGAGAGGCCGGCGACACCGCCCCAGTGGACGGAGTGACACCAGGGGCCGAAACCGGCGACGGAGCTGCCGTGGACGGAACGGCGCCAGGCGACGAAGCCGGCGACGGCGTCACCGATGCCGGCGCCGAGGGGTCGGCCCACCCCGACCCTGCGTGAGGCTGTCCGCCGGTGGTCGGCGCTGCCGGATCCGTGACGTTGTAGCTGGGCGGATCGTCGCTGGTCCCGGGCTGAAGGGAATCCGGACCGACTGCGGTCACCGGCGTGGTATCACCGCCTGCTCCCCTGCCCGTTCCCGGCGCCGGGGTGTGTCCCGGCGGCAGTGTGGCGGAGTAGTCCGGCGCCGGGGTGTTCAGCAGCGTCTGCTCTCCCGTGCCCGGGGCCGGTGTGTACGTCGGGACGGGATCACGGTCCGGGATCGTCTCGGAGTCACCGGGCCGAGGGCCGGCAGCGGTCGGATGGTTGCCGTGGCCGAGTCCATGTCCGATCCCGGTGACATCACGCAGATGGGCACCGAGGTGGTCGCCGCCGAACTCGACGGTGCCGGAGGTGACGCCGGACGCGGCGCCGCCGAGCGATCCGCCGAGATCCCACGTCCCGTCCTTGATCAGCCCCCACATACCTTCGGTGAGGAATTCGGTGAGACCCTCGTGTGCGACGTTGTGCGCGTAGCTCTTGGCCACGTCCCACTTGCCGGTGCCGGCCGGTGCGCCCTTCACGTCGGGGCCGGCCTTTCCTCCCTCGGTGAACAGAGTTTTGGGTGCTCCGTCCGTACCAAATCCGGCTTTTGATCCGTCGACGGAGTCGGCGGTGTCCTTGGCCACCGAGGCGGCGCCGGCGTCGGCCGCGAGGTCGGCCGTCGCGTCCTTGCTGATGTCCTTGCCGATGACGGACGGGTCGGCCAGCGAACCGATCTTGTCGGGTTTCGGCAGGTGGGGGACGAGATGCTTGAGGCCGTTGCCGAGCAGGTGGCCGAGCCCGCCGACGCCCAGCCCGACCGCCCCGCCGAAGGCGCCGACCTGCATCGCGTCGAAGGTCTTCTTCCGGTCCCAGTGCTTGCGGGTGCCGTCCTGGATCTGGATGGCCTGGACCACGGCGTCCATCAGCACCTGCATGAAGATGCCGACGGCCTCGGCCATGCCGACCGCGATCAGTACCCGGGCCAGCCAGTTCCAGATCTTGAGCCGTCCGACCAGCAACCGCATGGCCAGGCCCTCGAGAAGGTTGGGAAAGAGCCAGGAGAGGGCCATCGCGACGAGGAATTCGATCAGCAGCTCGACCAGGGTGGCGATGATCATGCACTTGGCGTACTCGACCTCGGTGGCCGAGCTCTCCAAGCCTTGACCGAGCCGGTGAACGTACTTACCGGCCACGGTCAGATAGCCGGGATCGGTGATGTAGTCCTGCATGGCGTCGACGAACGCCTGTTCGGACGCTCCCTCGACACCCTCCGCGATCGTCCGGACCGCGGTCTGGAAGTACGGGAGGAGATCCTCGAGCCCTTCGGCCGCGGTAACGTGAGCCTGGGCTAGTTGGCGCAACTTGGTCTCGTCCGCGCCCGGGAACTGCTCACCGGACAGCCACAGCTGAAAGTTGTTGAGCTCGTCGGAAACGTCGAGACCCATGCCAGACTCACCTCCCTCGCACTACCGTCGTTCGCACCTCGGTTGATGCCGCCCTATCCCCGGCCGGTCGCGCGCCCCCCACCGCGGGCCGGCCCGTACGGGGCGTTCGGGTTCTGCGGAACCGGCTGCCAGGGCGCCCGCTCCGAAGTCTCGGCGTCGTCGAACTCGTCCCGGCCGAGCACCGACGGCGCGAGGTCCGGGTCGGTGCCCCAGACCTCTTCGTCCTCGGCCAGCCAGGTGGTCCGCTCCCGTTCCTTCTCCTGCTGGTTGCCGCCCATCGGCATCATGGGCGGCATCATCGGCGGATAGCCGCCCATGCCGGCGGCCCCGGCGCTGCCCGGCGAGCTCGCACCGGCCGCACCCACCGTGCCGGCCGTGCCGGACAGCCCGTCGAGCCGGGCGCCCGCGGCCGGGGTCGAACCGCCGGCGCCCGGCATACTGCCTACGCCCGAGCCCGGCATGCCGCCTCCGCCTGAGGCCCCGGTGGCCCAGCCGCCGTTGCCGCCCGCGCCGGCCTCCAGGTTTCCGGCGCCGAGGTTCGAGCCGAGTGGGCCGATCGACAATCCGCCGTCCGGAATTTTGCCGGGCGCCCCGGACGACGCTCCCCCGCCGAAGTCGAAGCCACCGCCGGTTCCGCCACCACCGGGCAAGCTCGTGCTACCGCCGCCAGGCAAGCTCGTGCTACCGCCGCCAGGCAAGCTCGTGCTACCGCCGCCAGGCAAGCTCGTGCTACCGCCACCAGGCAAGCTCGTGCCGCCGCCACCAGGCAAGCTCGTGCTACCGCCACCAGGCAAGTTCGTGCTGCCGCCGCCGGGCGAGACCGTGCCGGCGCCGGCACCCGGGGGGATCGTGCTGCCGCCACCAGGGCCGATCGTGCCGCCGCCACCGGGCAGGCTCACTTCCGGCTGAGATCCGGGCAGGCCGGGCAGATTCACCCCGCCGGGCTTTCCGGCGCCGACCGACGGGTCGATGTTCGAGCCACCACCCGGTTGGACACCACCCGGGCTGACCGTGGTCGGCAGCCCGTCGGGCCGTCCGTCACCGTCGGCATCCAGTTGGCCGGGCAGATTGAGGCCGGGTGAGTTCTTGCCGCCGCTGCTCGAGCCACCGGACGGCCCACCACCGAGACCCGGAACCGTGATCGGCGTGCCCGGAAGGCCGCTGAAGCCGCCGCCCGGACCGCTGACTCCACCGCCTCCGGTAGAACCGACACCGCCGACGCCGGTCCCGCCGGGAAGGACACCGCCGGGAACGAGGCCGCCGGGGTTGAGGCCGCCGATGGCGGTTCCGTCCGAGCCCCCACCGCCGAAGCTGCCGCCACCGCCGGGCCCGGCGCTGCCGGCGCCGATCAGGTCGTCGAGGGCCGGGGCGCCACTGCCTCCACCGCCCGCACTGCCCCCGCCACTACCGCCGCCCTCGAAGATGTCGCCGAGGTCGGGGGCACCGGAACCGCCACCGGTGCTACCGCCACCGGCAGGGCCGTTGAGGCTGCCGCCAAGGTCGGGTTCGCCACCGCCGCCCCCACCGGCCGCAATACCGTCGAGGCCGGCTCCGACGCCTCCACCCCCACCGGCCGCAATACCGTCGAGGCCGGCTCCGACGCCTCCACCCCCACCGGCCGCAATACCGTCGAGGCCGGCTCCACCGATTCCCGGCGACGCCACCGGCAGGTACGTACGCATGTCGTGCATGTTCAGCCGGGTGGTGTCGAGGCTGTCCCGCAGCGTCACGTACTGGCTCGCCATGGTGGCGTCCATGTTCGCCACGCTGGCGATCCAGTACGTCTGCATGTCGGTGTTGAGCTGGCTGAACGAAGCGTCGGAGAGCAGGTCGTAGGTGCGCGCTCCGGTCCCGAAGTCCAGGCTGAACTGCATGGTGACGCCGTTCGGCGGGCTGGCGCCGAAGCCGGCCGCCTGGGCCTGGATCTGGCTCAGCACCTTGCTGATCATCCCGGACGGGTCGTGCTCGCTGTGGCCCCAGAAGTCGTCCCAGGCCGCATCCACCTGCCGCCAGAAGGCACGGGCGGCCGCGGCGTTGTCGTGCAGCATCTGCACCCAGTCCTGATTGGCTTTCAGGTCGGCCTGCATCATCTTCAGCTCGTCCTGCAGATCCTTGAGGTTCTGCACGAAGGCGCCCGCCGCCGTACCGTTGAACCCGCTGTCCGGACCGTCGACCGCCTTGATCTCGGCCTCCAGCGTCTGGATGGTGCTGCCGAGCCAGGACCAGCCGTTGTAGAAGGCCTCCGCCGCGGTCTCGAACGAGTTCGGGTTGAGCACGGTGCTGCTGACCGGACCGCTGGACAGCGCCTTGACCGAGCTGTTGATGAACCTGACGTAGCTGTCGTGCGGCGAGTCCGGGCCGCCCTGGTACCAGTTCACCTGCCCTTCGAGGATCACATACTGCTGGGGCGTCGCGACCGTGATCTGGGTGGCGCCCCCGGCCGATGTGGACGCCTGCGCTCCCCCGTTGCGGTACAGGATATCCACTTTCCGGAACAGGTTGAACATGTTGTCGCCGGCCGCGGCCGGTGGCTTGTTCGAGGTGTACCAGCGGATGCGACTGAGCCACGGCATGCCCAGGAAGGTCATCCGGTCCATGGGGTCGGCGCCCAAAACCGTGATCAGGCCCGATTCCCAGGGCCTGCTGGTGTCCAGTGGCTGAGTCATCGCATTCCTCGCTAGTGGGTGTGCCTGCGGTCCGCCGTGGCCACGTCGATCGCATCGGACTCGGCGTTGGCGAGAATCGTGCTCAGGTCCTGGACGCCGGAGACGTCGCCCTGGGTGAGCCGATGGACGCTCTCCAGCATTTCCGTGACGATCTCGACCTGGATCGGGACGCTCTGGCGCAGCTGCGAGTCCAGCTGTGAGGAACGGTGGTGCTGCACCACCGGCATCGCGGCGGACGCTTCGGACTTGAACCGATCGATCACCGACCGCATGTGGTGGCGCGAGGCCTCCAGCGCGGGGCTGTTGAGCAGATCGGTGTCGGCCCCCAGGTTCTCCGGGCTCATTTCTCCTCCTCCGCGTCGGGTCGCAGACCGCCGTGCGGCTGCTGGGTCTCCCGGATCGTCTTCATGACCTCGCCCATCGCCTCGTCGAAGTCGACCGGTTTGGACAACATCTCCAGCACCGGCAGGCCGGCCGGCAGCAGGCTCTCGAACATCTGCGCCGCCTTCTCGCGCGCCTGCTGCTGCGCCTCGCCGATGGTGTCCACCAGCAGCCGGCCCAGTTCGGCCGGCGCCATCGTCCGGTACGTGCCGACCGGGAAGCGGATCTCGCTCAGCTCACCCTTTCCGTTGACGGTGACCGCCACCGCCCGGTTCTTCGCCGTCACCGTCGTACTGGCCTCGGCCACCCGGTGTTCGAAACCGTCCATCGCCGCCCGGTGCCGCTCGAACTCGGCCATCGCCTGCTCGATGCGGTTCTGCATAGGGCTTGTCATCAGACAACTCTCCGATCAGTAACCACGGCCCGACGCACGGCCACCGCCGCGAGCCGGTCCGTACGGGGCATTCGGGTTCTGCGGGACCGGCTGCCAGGGCGCACGCTCCGGGGTCTCGGCCTCGTCGAAACCATCGCGGCCGATCACCGCCTCGACGATGTCGCGGTCCGTGCCCCAGACCTCTTCGTCCTCGGCCAGCCAGGTGGTCCGCTCCCGTTCCTTCTCCTCCTGGTTGCCACCCATCGGCGTCATCGGCGGCATCATCGGCGGGTACCCGCCCATGCCCGAGGCCCCGGGTGCTGTGGCGGGTGCACCCGGGCCGCCGACCGAGCTCAGCGAGCCGGGCAGCGCACCGATCCCCGGCCCGCCGCCCACTGACCCGGCCCCACCGGGAACGCCGGCCGCCCAGCCGCTGCCGCCGCTGCTACCGCCGCCGAAAGCGCCGGTGCCGAAGTCCAGGGCCGCGCTGCCGGGGGGCGAGCCGAGCGGACCGATGCTCAGGGCGTTGTCCGGGGTCCTGCCCGGGTTCCACGGCAGTTCGCTCCCGTCGGAGCCGAGGCCACCTACGGAGCCGAGGCCACCTCCGGAGCCCGCCGGACCGCCGATCGAATCCAAGCCGCCGATCGAACCCAGTCCAGAGCCACCACCGGAACCACCACCGATCGAACCCAGATCAACGCCACCGCCGGAACCACCACCGATCGAGCCCAGATCAACGCCACTGCCGGAACCACCGATCGAGCCCAGGCTGCCACCACCGCCGGAACCACCGATCGAGCCCAGGCTGCCACCACCGCCGGAACCACCGATCGAGCCCAGGCTGCCACCACCGCCGGAACCGCCGTTCGAGCCCGGGCTGCTGCCATTGGCCGGCACAGTTGTCCCGGGCAGGGTGACCTCGCCGTCGTTACCCCCGCCGATCGAGGGAACGTTGACGTTCGACCCACCACCGGACGTGACACTGCCCGGGGAGACCGCGGTGGGACCGCCACCGAGCGGGACGTCACCGCCGGCATCCTCACCGGACAGATCGGTCAGGTCGTCGAGGCTCGGGGTGTTCTTGCCGCCGCCGCGCGAGCCGCCGGCCGCCCCACCGGCCGAACCGGTGATCAGGCCCAGCCCGCCCGGCAAACCGCTGAAGCCCCCGCTGGGGCCGCCACCGGTGGTGGTGCCGTTCGAGCCCACCTCGCCGACACTGGTTGCGCCGGTATCCCCGACGCCGAAGTCAGCGCCACCGCCAGGCCCCGAACCTGGCCCTCCGCCGGTCTGAAGCAGGTTGTTCAGATTGGGCTCACCGGCGCTTCCGCCGCCACCGGTGCTTCCGCCGCCACCGATAGTGCCGCCACCACCGCCGCCGCCGGCCGCTTTGAGGCTGTCGAACTGGAGGCCGCCACCGACCGTGCCGCCGCCTCCACCCCCGCCGCCGCCACCGACCGTGCCGCCGCCTCCACCCCCGCCGCCGCCGGTGCTGCCACCGCCGGTGCTGCCACCCTGGGGGATTCCGTCGAGGCCGGCGCCGGCGGTGCTGCCGCCGCTGCCGGCGGTACCCGCCGCCGGCGCCGTCGGTGTGTAGGTACGCATGTCGTGCATGTTCAGCCGGCTGGTGTCGAAGCTGTCCCGCAGCGCCGCGTACTGGTTGGCCATCGTGATGTCCATGTCGGCCACATTGCCGATCCAGAACGCCTGCATCGCGGTGTTGAGCTGGCTGAATCCGTCCCCGAGCACGTCGATGGTGTGTGGCCCGTTACCGAAGTCGACGGTGATGTCCCATCGCGAGATCTCGGTCGGGGGCTCGACGTGGTTCAGGGCGTCGGCCGAGGCCTTGAAACCGGCCAGTGCCTTGTTCACCTCGGCGGACGGGTCGTGGCTGGGATCGCCCCAGAACTGGTTCCAGGAGTCGGTGATCCGCTTCCAGAACACGTTCGCCGCGTCGCCGTTGTCGTGCAGCATCTGCACCCAGTCCTGATTGGTCTTCAGGTCGGTCTGCACCATCGTCAGTTCGGCCTGAAGATCTTTCAGATTCTGTACGAACGCGCCCGCCGCGCTGCCGTCGAAGCCGCTGTCCCCGCCCTCGACCTTGTCGATCTCGGTATTCAGCTGCTGGATCGTCCGCCCGAGCCAGTCCCAGCTGTTGAAGAAGCTCTGCGCCGCGGTGTGGAACGTCTCCGGGTTGAGCACGCTGCCGGCGGGCCCGGTCGACAGCGCTTTCTGCGTACTGTCGATGAATTTGACCCAGAAGTCGTGCGGTGAGTTCTCGCCGCCCTGGTACCAGTTCACCTCGCCCTCGACGATCAGGTACTTGTCGGCATTCTGGGTCTGGGTGGCGTAGGGCGTGCCGTTGTTGTTGACGACCTGCAGACTCGTGCCGCCGTCCAGCTTGCGGTAGAGGTTGAACTGGTTGGCCCCGGCCGCTCCCGGGGCGCTGTCCCCGACATACCAGCGGGTACGGCTGATCCACGGCATGCCCAGGAACCGGCTGCGGTCCATGGGGTCGGCACCCAGGACCGTCATCAGGCCCGTCTCCCAGGGCTTGCCAAGGTCCAGCGGCTGAGTCATCGCATTCCTTCGGGGCGGGGTGGATCAGCTGACGAGTACAGCGGGAGCGGTCAGACCGCCGGCGATGCGGGCGGCGCCACGATCGACTGGGTTCCGGTGCCGGTGTACCGGCCGTAGTCGGTCAGCGACATGTTCGTCAGCTCGACGTGGTCGCTCGATGCGAGTACGTGGTCGAGGCCCTGGACGACCTTGTCGAGTTTCTGGTCGATGCCGGCCAGGCGCTGGTCGAGCTGGCCGGCGACCGCGGTGACCCGGGCCTTCACGTCCTGGCCGCTCTGGAAGTTGCCCGAGCCGGGTACGACCGCCAGGTTGGCGAGCTGTCCACCGCGCGGGTGGGCCATGTCGAGCGGGTTGGCACCGCCCCGGACGACCGAGACGTTGTTGCGCATCTTGCTCAGGTTGTCGCGCACCTCGGTGATGAAGTGATCATCGACCTTGATGTTGCCGCTGTTGTCGGGCATGCCCAGCTCCTTTGACTAGGTTCGGGGAAGGGACGGATACGGGCGGCAGCGACAGCGCCGCCCGTACCCGGTTCAGCGCTGGAACCCGCGCGCACCCTGGAGGTCGGCGTCGATGTAGCCGTTGGTGATGTGGTTCAGGCTGTTGCCCTTGATCCCCAGCGCGTCCTGCATCTCCCGCATGCCCTGGGTCCACAGCTGCTGGGCCTGGTCATAGCTGTCGATGGCGACACCGGCGTTGGCGCCCTTGAACTGCTCGGCCTTGGCCATCAGCTCGGCGAGCGACGACTGCAGCTGGTCGGTGACCTGGCGCAGCGACTGCACCCCGTCCGTGGTGATGCCGGTGTTGACCGCATACGTAGCCATACTGTTCTCCTCTCCTGGTGTTCGAGTGGCCGGCTCAGGTCCAGCTGGCCGAGACTTCGCCCTGGGCGGCGAGCGCGAGGTTGTCGTCCTCGGTGCTCTGGGTCAGCTTGGAGAACTGGACCATGCTCTCGTCGAGCATGTTCAATGCGTTCTGCACCTTGCCCAGGCCCTGCATCCACTCGCCGAGACCGTCGCTGAACCGGCCCGACGCGGTGCCCTTCCAGCCGCCGACCAGGCTGGCCTGAGTGGTGCTGACCGAGTTGTGCGCGGTCTGCTGGTCGTCCGACGCCTTCTTGAAGGCGCTGATGAGGGCGACGGTGGTCGCCTCATCAACCTGCTTCATACCGTCTGCTGCCATTTACCTCGCCTTTCCAATCCCGGCCCGGATCGGGCCCGGTTCGTGGGGTCGTGCTGTTGCGTCCCGGCGAGACATCGCCCGCGGGCCGCGACCCGGACGTGACCCCGGCGCAGAACGCCGCGGTCCGCACGGGTGTCGAGGGTTCCGGGGCCACCCGGATCCGGCGTTCACTGCTGCACCGCCGACATGCCCAGCAGCGGTCCGGTGGGCAGCAGATCGAGCAGGCGGGGCGGGACCGGCCGGGCGTCGCCCGCGGGATAGCCGAGCCGCTCGGCCGCGGCGGCGTCGGCCACCGGGTACCTGACCCCGGAGTCGGTCACCAGGAACCGGCTGTTGCCCAGCGCCTGGTCGAACCGGCCGGCGACGACCAGCCCGCCCTGGCCCGGCTCGACGGCGATCGCCGCGGCGGTCCGCGCCGTACGGGTCCGGCCCAGGCCGTCGGTGACCATTCCGGCCTTGGACACCGGCGAGTCCGCGACGATCTCCACCGTCCCGTCCGCCATCCACTGCCGGCTGCACCAGGTGGTGCCGTCGGTCGGGAGGGGCACGATCCGCGGCACGTCCGACGGGACACCCGGCGGCAGTGCCGGCAACGACGAGGTGGGCAGCTGCGCCAGAGCGGAGGGGCTGACCTCGGCCGGCCGGACCGAGCCACCGGCGTAGAGGGCCGCGGTCGCCGGATCGGCCGCCAGCATCGCGTACGCCAGCGGGCTCAGCACGCTCAGGCCGTCGCGTTGCAGCAGGTAGTTACGGGTCTCACCGGTCGCGGCATGGGCCACGAACAGCTGGCCGATCCGGGTCGGGCGCCCGTCGATCGGCCGGCCCGCCCGCCCTCGGCCGGGCACGACCGGCAACGCCAGGTCCGGCCCGGCCGGTACGACCTCGAGCCAGGCGTCGTCGACCGGTGCGGCGGTGACGGTGGCGCCCAGCAGCTGGGGCAGCCAGTCCGTGGTGACCTTCAACCGGCGGCCACGCCAGATCATGAAGATCTGAGTCTCGGAACGAACCAGGATGGCCTCGTCCGGCGACAGCGGCACACCACCGCCGTGGTCGGCCGAGGTGATCGCCAATGTGGTGGCTGCGGTCTGGCGTCCGGACTGGTCCGACAGGGTCGCGGCACAGACCGTCCACACCTGGCCGGCCACCTGACCGGCCGCGGGCAGCATGTCGGGGGCACCCACGACGCCCACCGGCTGCCCGTGCGGCACCCCGGCCAGCGAGCGCCGGGACACCGACACGACGGTGGGGTCCTTGGCCAGGATGAGCCGGACCGAGGCGAAGTTGAGGATCGGGCGCAGCTGGCCGCCGACGTACACGAAACGGCTGCCCGTCTCCTTCTCGACCACCAGCGCTCCGGGCGACTGCCAGGCGGTGGAACCGCCGGGACGGATGAAGCCGTAGACCGCGAAGCCGCCGACGACCAGGACGGCGATCAGCAGGCCGGAGACGGTTCCGACGACGGTACGCCGGTTCGGGTTCTCGGCGGCGTCCGCGTCGCCGACGATCAGGGCGGTGACCAGACGGCTCCAGACATGCGACTGCGCCTGGACCTGATCACGTCGGGTCTGCACGACTCAGCCGCCCATCGCGCGTGCGGCGCCGTACAGGTCGAGTACGGCGGCGAGGACCGGGAGCAGCGCGACCGTGCCGATCAGTTGCAGCACGTCGCCGACCCGGCCCCAGATCGGCATCGTCCGTTTCCGGGGCAGGGTGCGGGCCAGGATGAACAGCAGCACGGCGAGCACCGCGAGCAGGGCGGGCACGGCCAGCAGCCGGGTCGGCGGGCTCACCCGGTCGAGCACGACCAGCGCGGTGGCCACCAGACCGGTCACCGCCGGACCGGCGATCGCCACCCGGTGCCAGCTGTTGATCAGCGGGCGCACCGCGAGCAGCCGGACCAGGGCCGCGAGCACCACCAGGACCACGGCCGACCGGCCGCCGTCCAGCGCGGTCAGCAGCAGACCGGCGGTCGCCGCGACACCCAGTCCGCCGTGCAGCCCGGTCATGTACCGGTCGGCGACGGCGGCCTGCCGCAGCAGCGCCTCGCTGGGCTCCGGGTCGATGTCCTCCTGCAGATGCTCCGGCTTGGTGGGAAGCGGGGCCAGACGGATCCGGGCCAGCCGGAATGCCGTCAGGGGCACCCCGACGGTCAGCACCGTCGCCAGCACCGCCACGATCGCACCGGCGCTGCCGGCGTCCAGGCCACCGAAAGCGGCCGGTGCCGCGCCGGCCGCCGCGCACACGGCGGCGATCCCCAAGCCGCTGAAGAGCGGGCCGCCCGCCCCGGCCAGCAGGCCGGACAGGGCCACCTGGGCGGTCGCGACGAGCACACCGGCGAAGATCTGCGGCGCACCGAAGACCAGGCGGGAGGTGCCGTCGGCCAGGTTGGGGGCGATCATTCCGGCCAGTCCGCCGTACCCGATGCCGCCGAGCAGGGCGACCAGGCCGAACCGGCGGTCGCCGAACGACCGGGTGAAGACGAAACCGGCGGTCAGCAGCACCAACGCGATCCCGGCGGCGACCCCGGCACGAGCGGCCACCGGGCCGGTGTCGGCCAGCGCGACCAGGCCGGCCAGCAGAACCACGGCGAACGTTCCGGCCGAGGCCCAGGCGGCCATCTCGGCCCGCCACCGGCCCGGCCGCTCGCGTATGCCGCTGGCCAGCCCGTCGGCCAGGTCGTCGAAGTGCACCGGCGGGATCTGCTCGGCCCGCGGGCGCAGGTACACCACCGTGCCGTCGATCAGGCCGAGCGATTCGATCGTGGCGTCCTCGTCGAGCGGCCGGCCGCCGAGGCGCTGCAACACCCAGCCGCCGTGCGCCAGGCCGGCGTCGGCCAGCCCTTCGCCGAGGTGATGCAGCAGCGCCGGCAGCAGATCGGCCACGACCACCTGGGCGGGCGCGGCAATCTCGATCTGCCGGTCCGGTCCGCACACGACCAGCCGGCACATCTCTGCAGTGGAGGCGCCTGTCATGCCCGATATCGACGGGGCGGACGGCGGCTGGTTCAAAACAAAAATTATTTCTTTCGGATTGACCTCAGGGGGCCTGCCATCCGTCGTACTTCCGCAAAGTTCGGCGAATCGGAGGCGACAAAGAGTGAGCACCGTGCTGTTCCGGCGTCCGGCGCGACGCAACGGCCCAGCCATGCCGACCGGAGAACTCCAGCTGCAGGAGCCGCCCGCCCTGCCGGAAATTCAGAACAACGGCATGCGCCAAGCCATGATGGTGCTGCCGATGGCCCTGATGTCCGGGGTGATGATGCTCATGTTCGTCGGGCCCTCACGCGGCACGGTGACCTGGGTGATGATCTCCATGATGGCGGTGGCCATGGGTGGCATGGCGGTGGCCCAGATCGCGTTCGGCAACGCCGACCGGCGGCAGCGCGTCGGCGGGGACCGCAGCGACTACCTGCGGTACCTGGCGCAGAACCGGCGGCGGGTCCGCAAGAACGTGGCGAGTCAGCGTGAGGCCGGCCTTTGGCAGCATCCCGACCCTCGATCGCTGTGGTCACTGGTCATGACGACCCGGCGGTGGGAACGGCGGCCGACCCACCCGGACTTCCTGGAGGTCCGCATCGGCACCGGCGAGCAGCGGCTCGCCACCCGGATCACCCCGTTGCAGACCAAGCCGATCGAGGATCTGGAACCGCTGTCGGCCAAATCGTTGCGCCGGTTCATCAATGCCTACACGACCCTCGCCGACCAGCCGGTGGCGCTGTTCCTGCGGGGCTTCTCGCAGATCCGGGTGAGCGGCCCGGACCGGGAGGCCAATCGCGCCTTCACCCGCTCCCTGCTGATCCAGCTCGTCGCGTTCCATGCGCCCGAAGAGGTACGCCTGGTGTTCTGCGTCGACGAGGCGGGCGCCGAGGCCTGGCAGTGGGCCAAGTGGCTGCCCCACACCCAGCACCTCACCGAGCAGGACGGCGCCGGCCACGTGCGCCTGGCCGCCGACTCCATCGAAGCCGTGGAACGCCTGCTCGGCGAGGCTTTCCTGGAACGAGCACGGTACGAGACCGGGGCCACCCCCAACCGCGACGAGCCGTACGTGCTGGTCGTCCGCGACGGCGGCCGGATGGGCAACGGCGCCCGGATGGGCACCGCCGGTTACCGCAACGCGGTGCTGCTCGACCTGGACGACCCGTCGCCGGCGAACGCCAAGGGCGTGCTGAGCCTGCACGTCGACGGCGACGACCTGATGAACCTGCGCCGCGACCGGGTCGGGGCCGAGGTCCGTTCCCGCACCGGCCGCCCGGACCGGCTGAGCGCCGGTCATGCCCGGGCCGTCGCGCGCCTGTTGTCGCCGTACCGTCTGGGGGTGGTCACCGAGACCACCGAGGACAACCTGAAGAGCATCTTCGACCTGGGCACCCTGCTGCACATCCCGGACCTGGGCCGCATGGACGTCGACCTGCTGTGGGCACCCCGGGCGGACGCCGACCGGCTGCGCGTGCCGATCGGCATCGACAGTGACGGCAACCGGGTCGAGCTGGACATCAAGGAGTCCGCGCTGGGCGGGATGGGCCCGCACGGCATGCTGATCGGCGCCACCGGCTCGGGAAAGAGTGAGCTGCTGCGGACCCTGGTCCTCGGGCTGGCCGCCACCCACTCGTCCGAGACGCTCAACTTCGTCCTGGTCGACTTCAAGGGTGGCGCGACGTTCCTGGGCCTGGACCGCCTGCCGCACACCTCGGCGGTGATCACCAACCTGGCCGACGAGGCCGCCCTGGTCGGCCGGATGCAGGACGCGCTGCACGGCGAACTGGTCCGCCGCCAGGAGTTGCTGCGGGCGGCCGGCAGCTACAGCTCGGTCCTGGAGTACGAGCGGGCCCGCGCCCAGGGAACCCCGCTCGACCCGCTGCCCACGTTGTTCGTGGTGGTGGACGAGTTCAGCGAGCTGCTGGCCACGCATCGCGACTTCATCGACCTGTTCGTGATGATCGGCCGGCTGGGCCGGTCACTCGCCGTGCACCTGCTGCTGGCCAGCCAGCGGGTCGACGACGGGCGGATCGGGCAGCTGGAGTCCCACCTGTCGTACCGGATCGGGTTGCGCACCTTCTCGGCGATGGAGTCCCGGTCGGTGATCGGTGTCCCGGACGCCTACGAGCTGCCACCGGCGCCCGGCAACGGCTATCTGCGGACCGACGTGTCCACGCTGATCCGTTTCAAGGCGGCGTACGTCTCCGGCCCCTATCGTCCACGGACCGCCCGCGCACCGCAGGAGATCGTTCAGCAGCAGGTCGTCCCGTACACCCTGGAAGCGGTCGAACTGCGGGTCCCGGAGCCGTCCTCGATGCCTGAGCCCGCCGAGTCGGAGACCACGACGGCGGACCCGGCCGGCCGGGACAGCATGCTGTCCGTGATCGCCGGCCAGCTCACCGACCGGGGTGCACCGGCCCATCAGGTGTGGCTGCCCCCGCTGAGCGCCTCACCGACGCTGGACCAGCTGCTGCCCACACTGGCGCCCGACCCGGAGATGGGACTGTGCGCCCCGGAATGGGCCGGCAACGGCCGGCTGATCGCCCCGATCGGGTTCATCGACAAACCCTTCGACCAGCTCCGCGACCTGCTGCTGGTGGAGTTGGCCGGGGTCGGTGGGCACGTCGGCATCGCCGGGGGCCCGCGCAGCGGCAAGAGCACGCTGATGCGGACGCTGATCTGCGCGCTGGCGCTCACCCACAGCCCGCGTGAGGTGCAGTTCTACTGCCTCGACTTCGGTGGCGGCACGCTGAGCACGATCGCCGGGCTGCCGCACGTGGGCAGCGTGGCCGGGCGGCTGGACGCCGACCGGGTGAACCGCACCGTCGCCGAGGTGACCGCGCTGATCACCCAGCGGGAGCGCCGATTCTCCGAGCTCGGCGTGGACAGCATGGCGACGTACCGGCAGATGCGTGCCGACGGGCGGATCACCGACGATCCGTACGGCGATGTCTTCCTGGTCGTGGATGGTTGGTTCACGCTGCGCTCGGAGTTCGAGACGCTGGACGCCACGGTTCGTCAGATCGCCGCGCAGGGTCTGAACTACGGCATCCACCTGCTGCTGACCGCGGCCCGCTGGTCCGAGGTGTACCACGGGATGCGGGACCAGATCGGCACCCGGCTGGAGCTGCGCCTCGGCGACCCGGTCGACTCGGTGATCGACCTGCGCCTGGCGGCCACCGTGCCGCAGCTGCCGGGACGCGGCCTGACCTCGGACAAGCTGCACTTCCTGGCGGCACTGCCGCGGATCGACGGCAACCCGGACCCGATCGGCATGGCCGAGGGCATCCGTAGCCTGGTCGCCACCATCGACGAGTTCTGGGACCTCGACCCGGCGCCCCGGGTTCGTACCCTGCCCGCGGTGCTACCGGTGGAGGCCCTGCCCGCGCCCGAGGGTGACATCCGCATCCCGCTCGGCCTGGACGAGGAGCGGATGCTGCCGGTCTGGCACGACTTCGCCGACCTGCCGCACCTGACCGTGCTGGGCGACGACGAGAGCGGCAAGACCACCGTGCTGCGGCACATCGCCCAGTCCGTGGTGTCCCGGTACACACCCGACCAGGCCCGGATCATGTTCGTCGACTACCGGCGTCAGCTGTTCGACTGCGTGCCGGCCGAATACCGGCTGGGTTACTCGGTGTCGCTGGACTCGACCAGGGACACCGTCAAGGACGCCGTCCTCGGCCTCGCCCCGCGGATGCCCGGCGCCGACGTCACCCCCGAGCAGCTGCGCCGCCGCGACTGGTGGACCGGTCCGGAGCTGTTCGTCCTGGTCGACGACTACGACCTGCTGGCCGGGCACGACTCGCCGCTGTTGCCGCTGGTGCCGTACCTGGCCCAGGGCGCCGACATCGGGTTCCACCTGGTGCTGACCCGGGGCGCGGCCAACGTGATGCGGATGTCGATGGATCCGGTGATCCGCCGGGTGCAGGAGACGAACACGCCCGACCTGGCGCTGTCCTGCCCGCCGAGCGAGGGGCCGCTGCTGGGCAATGTGCGGCCGCGGCAGCTGCCACCGGGACGAGCGCTGCTGTGCACCCGGCGGGGCGGCAAGCTGATCCAGACCGCGTACCGCCCGGTCGAGACCGCCGTGTCCTGAACGGCGGACGGCCCGGCCGGTGATCACCGGCCGGGCCGTCCACTCGGAACCGTTATTTCAGGGTCGCCAGCGACGGCGGCGGCCTCTGCGCAGTGCCACCACGACCAGATGGACGATCCCAGCGGTCAGCAGCGTCACCACCCCGATCACACCGGCGATCAGCTTCACCGGGTCGATCCCCGGCGCCGCCGGGATCACGAACCGGCCGGCCGGCAGCGGCGCCACCGGCGCGTCGTCGTCCGGGCCGCCGGCCACCGCCGCGTACACGTCCAGGGATCCGGGAACACCGGGCCCGGCACCCGGCTCGGCCGCGGTGATCAGACGCCGCGTCACCTGGTCGGCGGTCAATTTCGGAAGGTACGCCCGGACCAGCGCGGCCGAGCCCGCCACGTAGGCCGCGGCGACCGCCGAGCCACCGACCGTGTAGTTGCCGGTGCCGTCCGGGCCGACGCTGTACGCCTGCTCGCCCGGCGCGAACAGGTCCAGGCCCGATCCGGGCGACCCGGCCTCGGTCGCCAGCCCGTTCGCCGTGATCCCGCCGACCGCGATCACGCTGTCGTCACTGGCCGGGTACCAGGGTGCGGGCGGACGCCCGCCGGAACCCTTCTGGTCGGTCACCGCGGCCACCACGACCACGTCCCGGGCGAGCGCCTCCCGGACCGCCGCCCTCAACGACGCGTCGGGAGTGGGCGTGCCCAGCCCGACCAGGACGACATCGGCGCCGGCGGCCGTCGCGGCCCGGATGCCCTTGGCCAGGGCCTGCGGGGGGACCTTGCCGTCCCGGCCGACGACACGGATCGGCAGCACCGTCGCCTCGGGCGCGACCCCGACGAAAAGACTTCCCGGGGTCGGGCGGGCGGCGATCACCGCGGCCAGGGCGGTGCCCCGGCCGAGGCAGTCGGCATCACCCCGGCCGACCCGGGTGACGTCCTGGCCGGCCAGCACGGCCGGGCCGCCCAGACCGCCACCGCCGCGGCTGACCCCGGTGTCGACGACCGCCACGGTCACCCCGGCGCCCCGGGTCAGCGGCCACACACTCGCCGGGCCGACCCGGCGGAACGCCCACGACATCTGGTCGGCGACCACCGGCGACGGGCCGACACAGCCTTCGGTCGCGGCCGGCAGCGGAGGCGGTTCGGCCCCCGCGGCCCGTACCGGCACCGGGCCGGCCAGCGCCGCACCCGCCACCAGGACGCCGGTCAGCACCACGGCGCCGTCCCTGTTCATCCGCATCCCAGCGCTCCACCGTGCCTTCTCCGCTGCTGCCCGACGATCAACCCCACAGGTACGACGGGCCACGGCACCTGCGGTTCACCGAGGTCCGGAGGAAGTTGCGGGTGACATCTGACGTACAGTTCGAGCCGGAGGAGCGATCAACCCCGTCGCCCTTTCCGGGCCCGACGCTGCCCTTCTCTCCTGAACGACACCCTGGCTTCGCAGCCCGAGTAAGGAGAGATCACATGGACCTGTCTTCGGACCCGCGCCGCACCGAGGCCCAGCCGCCCACGGTCGCGGCCTGGCAGGCCTCGGCCGCCGCGCCGATCGCCCCGGAACCGGTCACGCCCGAGACGGCCGACGAGCCCGCGGCCGGGCCGCAGCCGGCGGAACGCCCGGCGCAGTGGGGCTGGCGGGGCCGCGCCAACCGGCTCAGCAACGGCCTGATCCACCTGCCCGCCCGCCCCGACGAACTGGTGCACCGCGCGGCCCGTAAACGTCTGCTGCGCCCGTTCAGCCGCACCATGACCATCGTGGTCGCCAACCCGAAGGGCGGCGCCGCCAAGACACCGACCTCGCTGCTGGCCGCGGCCACCCTCGGCTTCCACCGCGGTGGGTACACGCTGGCCTGGGACAACAACGAGACCAGGGGCACGCTCGGGATGCGGGCCGAACAGGCGACCCACCAGCAGACGGTGATCGACCTGCTGCGCGACATCGACGGCTTCCTGTCCACGTCGGCCAGCGTCGGCCGGCTCTCCGGCTACCTGCGCCCGCAGAGCGCCCGTTTCGACGTGCTGGCCTCCGACGACGTACCCGGCAGCATGGAGATCATCGACGATCAGGCGTTCGGCAAGCTGTGGACGGCACTGAGCCGCTACTACCGGCTGCTGGTCATCGACACCGGCAACAACGTCCGGGCCCCGAACTGGCGGGCCGCCACCTCGAAGGCCGACTGCCTGGTGGTGCCCACCACAGTCCAGCAGGACGTCGCCGACAGTGGCCTGTGGATGCTCAATCACCTGATCCGCAGCGGCCACGAGAAACTGGCCGCGAACGCGGTGGCGGTGATCTCCTGCGCCGACCCGAAGACCGACGCGGCCCTGCTGGACGACATCGCCGGGCGTTACCGGGCGATCGTCCGCGAGGTGGTGGTCATCCCCCACGACCCGTACATCCGCTCCGGCGGCCGCATGGCGTACGACGCGCTGGCCGACAGCACCCGCCGCGCCTGGTTGCTGGCCTGCACCGCCGTCGTCGACTCCTTGAGCATCCGGGACCAGGACTGAGCCCGGCCGGGATCAGCCGGCCCGGGCCGTTCCCCGGCGCCGGGCCTGCTCGGTCCGGCGCAGCTGCACCCGGATCCGGGAGTCGTCGTCCGAGGTGACCTCGCGCAGCAGCACCAGGCCGGTCTCGACCACCAGGACACGGAGCCGGGTGCCCGCCGGGAACCGGACGTGACCCGCTGCTCCGGGTAGCCGCCGGCCGCTCGCCGACCACACCGCGACCACCGCCCCGGCCGGCTCCGTGAAGTCCGGTCGGGCGAGCGCGTCGGCCGGTCCGCCCGTGATCACCTCGCCGCCCACCCGCCAGCCGCCGGGCGGCGGCTCCCAGGCGGTCCAGACCGTTCCCCGGTACGACGGAAGGCCGTCGTCCGCCGAGGGCTGAAGGGTCCACATGCCTTCGGCGTCGAGCAGCGGTGCACCCCCGGGCAGGGGCACGGTCACCACGACCGTCGGCACCGCGACCGCCGCGCGTGGCACCGCCGGCCGGGCCGGCTCATCCGGGAGCGTCGTCGCTGTCCGGGGTTCGATCACCGCGAACTCTCCGGTCCCGAGCAGGTCCGCCGACGGCAGCACGGCGAACTCGCCGTCACCGACCACGACCAGCGGCGGCCCGAACCGGGCGACGATCTCCCGCCAGCCCGGCGCCTGCCCGTCCCGGGGCGGCCGGGTCACGACCAGCCGCAGGCTCCGGGCGACCCGGGCGGGCAGGGAGCCGGCCAGCGCGTCCAGGGCTCCGGGGAGTTCGGCCACCCGGTCGGTCGCGGCGACGCCCAGCACAAGCAGCGGCTGCGTCTCGGCCGGCACCCGCCGGGCCTGTTCCGCATCCGGGTTCTCGTCGCCCCGCAGCCACAGCCCGGCCCGGATCACCTCCACGGTCAGCCCGGCGCCGACGCGCTGGACGGGCTGGTCGCCGGTACCGCCCGGCAACGGCGCCCGCCAGGCGACGATGCGGGGTTCGGCGGCGGCGCGGTAGCGCACGCGTTCCGCGTACGGCTGCCATCCGCGACGCCCTTCGGCGTCGATCGTGGTGAACACCGGCACGCCGTCGTCCGTGTCGGGCACCCCGGCCACCACGTCGATCTCCCCACCGGTACGGATCGCCAACCGCTCCCCGATGAGGTGGGCCACCACGCTGCCCAGCCCGTTCGGCAGCAGTGTCAGCCGCCGCCGGATCGCCTTGGGCAGCGCCGCGAGGGACGTCAGAGCCTGCTCGGGGTCCATCGGCGGCTCGCCCGGATGGCCGAGCAGAACGGTCGGCCGCTCCGGATCGACCGGCACGGACAGGACCTCGGCCGGCAGCGGCACGTCGTGCATCCCGCCGGCGGTCAGCCAGAGTCCGGCGGGCACGCCGCGAGCGTTCAGCCCGCCGGGCAGGACACGCGGAACCGCGTCGGGCGTCCACTCCCACGGCGCCGCCGGGAACCGTGACCCCTGCACCTCGGCACCCTGTCCGGGCCGGAACGCGATCCATCCGCCGTCGGCCACGAAGAGCAGCCCCGACGGCAGCAGCAGGACCGAGCCGGACGGCGCCACGACCTCCCGGCGCAGTCCGTCGGCGAGCGGTCGGGCGACGTCGGGGCGCCCCGCCCCGGAGAGCACGAGCCGGATCGAGCCGACCCCGATCGGCAGCCGATCCTCCAGCAGTCCGCCCAGCTCGCTGAGCCGCAGCGGCGGATCGGCGGCCACGATGACGGTATGCCGCCCCGCCTCCGGGCCGATGGCGGTCACCGCTTCCGCCGGCGGCGGCTGCACCCCCCGGTGGACGATCGTGACCCCGGCTGTACTCAGGACACGGGGCGGGTCGGACCGAGTACTCACCGGCCCATCATTCCCCATCCGGCTCACGCCGCCCGACGGCCGGGCTCCGATCGCAGTTTCTGTCCGCGCCGATGAACCACCGGCCCGCCGAGCCGTCGTATCGGGAAGGCTCCCCGGTGACCAGGAGGATTTTCGTGTCGAACCCGGCATCGTGGCCGTCACATCAGAACGGTGTTCTGGCAGCGGTTGCCACCATTTTCACCCTGGGCGTCGCCGGCGCCGCGGTCGCCAGCCAGACGGGCGGAGCCGAGACTCCCACCGGCGGGTCGGCCACGATCAGCGAGTCGTCGGCCCCGGCCGCGGCGGCCGTCCTGCCCGGAGTGGCCTTCGGCCAGGCTTCTGCGTCCACCGTTGCCTCCGGCGGACCGGCCGTGGCCAGCGGCACCTCGACACCCGGAAGTTCGACCAAGCCCACCAACCCGGTCACCACCGCCGTCGTCCCGGCCGCCACCACCGCCCCGGCCGGCACGGCCACGTCCGCGGCCGCGGCTTCCGTGCGGACGACCACGGCCACGCCGAAAGTCACGACCGCGCAGACGACGACCACACCGGCCCCGGCGACTCCGGCCTCCACGATCGCGGCGTTCGGGAACAAGTGCGTCGCCGCCGGCGGGGCGGGCACGCAGCTCCGTGTCCGCATCTGTGACGGCAGCGCGGCCCAGCGCTGGACGGTCGGGTCGGACGGCACCCTGCGCAACGCCGGCCTGTGCATGGGCCTGGCCGGGGCCTCCTCGGCCAACGGCACCAAGGTGCTGGCCACCTCCTGCTCCGGCGACTGGTCGCAGAAGTTCATCGTCAATCGCGCCCACGATCTGGTCAACACCGTCATCGGCAAGTGTGTGGACATCACCGACCGGATCAACGCCGACGGGACGCTGCTCCAGCTGTGGGAGTGCACCGGCGACAGCAACCAGAAGTGGATCCGTACGGCCTGATCGGGCCGCGCTACGGACCTTCGGTCGTACCGAACCGAGAACAGCGAAGGGGACATGATGGCTGACACGCCGATCGTCCTGTTGCACGGCTTCTATCACGGCTCGTGGGCGTGGACGGAGGTGATCACCCATCTCGCCACGCGGGGCCGTTCCGCGGTCGCGGTCGACATGGCGGGACACGGGCTTCATGCCGTGCCCCCGTCCTCGGCCGGCCGTCGGCCGTTCGATCCGGCCGCCTTCGCCACCGAACCGTCTCCGGTCGCCGATATCGGCCTCGACGTCGCCGCCGACCTGCTCCTCGCCCAATTACGGCAGGCCGGCGCCGGCCGCCCGGTGTCGGTGGTGGCGCACAGCATGGGCGGCGCGGTCCTGACCAGGGCGGTGGAACGGGAACCGGAGCTGGTGGCGCACATGCTCTACATCTCGGCCTACATGCCGGCGTCGGGCACGCCGTGCCTGGCCTATCCGGCGCTGCCCGAGGCGCAGGACAACCAGTTCATGTCGCTGCTGGTCGGTGACCCCACGGTCACCGGAGCTCTGCGGGTGGACCCCGGCAACCTCGATCCCGAGGTGCAGGCGGGTTTCCGCCGGGCCTTCTACGGTGACGTAAACAAGACGACGGCGGCCGCGGCGACCGCGCTTCTCAGTTGCGACGCTCCACTGGCGATGGTGACGGAGAGCACCGAGCTCACCGACCGTTGGGGCTCGGTGCCCCGCACCTACGTCCTCTGCGCCCAGGACCGCACCATCCCCGCGGCACTGCAACAGCTGTTCATCACCCAGGCCGATGCCGCGTTCCCGGCGAACCCCACCGAGGTCGTCAAGCTCGACGCGTCGCATTCGGCGTTCCTCTCGGCGCCGGCCCAGGTCGCCGAGATCGTCGCCGCCCTTCCGTGACCGCGGGGTCCGCCGCTCATCGATAGGCCGGGACACCGCGGTCCCGGCCCTGCTCCCCGGCGACGGCGTCGCCGACCGGAACGCCGGCCCTGGCCATGTGCTCGGTGAACCGATCGGGCCCCACGATCTCGGCGAAGATCGCCTCACGACCGCGGACCAGCGCGCCCAGGCGCTCTGCCGCCGCACGCCCGGCCTCGGCGGCGCCGCTGCGATGGCAGGCCTGGGCCAGCACCAGCGTCGCCGTGAAGGTGTTGATCTCATCGGTCACCGCGCCGTGGTCCAGCGCCCACCGGGCCATCCGGATCGCCGTCTCGTCGTCGCCGGCCTCCAGCGCCACCGCGGCACGCTTGATGGCCAGGGTGCAGCGGGCATCGTCCATCCCGGCCTCGCCCGCCAGCGCGAAACCCTCGTCGGCGGCAGCGGCGGCGGCCGTCAGGTCGCCGTCGTTCTGCCGGCTGGACGCGAGCTGCAACAACGCGTACAGCAGCACGCTGGCGTCGCCGGCCTGGCGGGCCGCATCGACCGCACGCTGTGCGTATCCGACCTGCTCGGCCCCGGACGAGGTCCCCGGGTAGGCGAGGTTGCGCAGGATCTGTGCCTGCCCGATCAGGTCCTTGCGGCTCTCGGCGATGGCCAGCGCCCGGGTCAGATATTCACGGGCGAGATCCGGGGCGTGCGGTCGTTCCTGGATCGCCGCCTCGCGCAGGATGAGCGTCTCAAGTCCCTGATCGCCCAGCGCCGTGACCGCCTCCACGGTCCGCTTCGCCTGCCGCCGGATCTCGGACGTCGATTCCGGGTGGGAGGACCGCATCGGCCGCACGTGCATGAGGATCAGGGCGGCCGGCCGGGCCCAGCCCCGGTGCAGGGCGAGGTCGGTCACCGCGACCACGGCCGCGCGCTCGCGGACGTACCAGTCGTGAGCCGCCGTGACGTCGGCCGGAACGGGCGGAAAGACGCCGGGCGGCGGCGGCCCCAGGTCGGTCGGGGGCAGCACCTGGAAGGTCAGGTACGCGTTGCGGGACGCATGCACATAGTGTTCGACCAGCCGGCGTTCGGCCTGCTCGCGGTTGTCCGCGTCGTCGTCGAGCAGTTCCGCGGCGTACGTCTGGAGCAGGTCGTGCGCCGTGTACCGGCCGGCGCTGAGCAGCGTGAACATGTTGGTCACGGTCAGCTCGGTCAACTCGGCCCGCACGTCGGCACCGGCGATGCTCGCCGCGGTGTCGGCCGACAGCACCGCACTCGGATACGCCGCGAGCAGCCGGAACAGACGTTTCGCGGGCTCCGAGAGAACGGTGTACGACCAGGAGAAGGCTGACCGTACGCTGTCGTGCTCCTCGCCGGTGTCGAGCCCGTCCAGCGTGTGCCGGGCCGACTCCAGCTCGGTCACCACGCTGGTCAGGGATTCCTGCGGGCTCACCGCGATCCGCGCGGCCGCGATCGACAGGGCCAGCGGCAGGCCGGCGCAGATCTCGACGAGCCGGTCCGTCGCGGCCGGTTCGGCCTCGATCCGGCGCGGGCCGAGGCGACGGGTCAGCATGTCCTTCGCCGCGGGCCGGCTGAGCCGGCCGACATGCACCGGCCAGGCTCCTTCCCGCGCCACCAGGCCGGGCATCCGGCTACGACTCGTGATCACGGCCAGGCAACCGGGGGCACCGGGCAGCAGGGGCCGCACCTGAGCCGAGTCGCGAGCGTTGTCCAGCACGATGATCATGCGACGGGTCGCGACCAGTGTGCGGAAACGGGCGCCGAGGGCATCCGCATCCTCGTTGTCGGGTGCGACGACGCCCATCAGGCGCAGCAGCGTCGTCAGCGCCTCGACCGGGTGCAGCTGGCGCCCGCCCGGATGGAACCCGCGCAGGTCGAGGAAGAGTTGACCGTCCGGGAAATCGGCGGCGACCCGACGCGCCCAGTCCACGGCGAGCGTGGTCTTGCCGACACCACCCATGCCGCTGAGCACCACCAGACCCGCTGCCCGACCGGCTTCCAGAGCGTCGGTCAGATCCTCGCGCGCGCTGAACCCGGGGATGCGCAACGGAAGCTGCGCGGGCCGGGGCGAGGCCGGCGGCACCGGCGCGGCCAGCGCGTCGCGATACGCGGCCTGCAGCTCGGCCCCGGCATCGACGCCCAGATCTTCGGCCAGCCGGTGCCGCACGGTCTCGAACTGCGTCAGCGCCTCGGCGCGGCGCCCGGCCGCCGTCAGCAGCCGGATGAGCCGGGCCTGCAACGGCTCATGGATCGGCATGGCCTGCGCGTACGTGGTCAGCAGGGTGAGCAGCCGCTGCGCCGCCGGCTCACCCAGGGCAAGATCAGCGGCCTGCACCGCCACCTGCGTGCGGACGGCCTCGATCGCGGTGAACACGGGCAGGCCGAGCACCTCCGGCGGCAGCCCGGCGAACGGCTGATTCCGCGCGAGAGTCAGGGCCCGCTCCAGCTTCTCCACGGCGTCAGCGGTGTCACCGGCCGCCCGGGCCTCGGCCGCCAGCGCGAGAAAGGACATCAGATCCGACGTGTCCGCGTCCTGCCGCAGCCGATAGCCCTCACCGACCGGTAGCAGCCACTCCCCGGTCTCCCGGTTCGGCAGCTCCGGCTGGAACAGCCGGCGAACCTGCCCGATCAGCCGTTGAAGCTGATTGACCGCGCTGGCCGACGGCCGATCACCCCAGACGGTGTCGACCAGGTCGGCCACGCTCACTGTGGCGCCCCGCGCCGCGAGCAGGACAGCGAGCACGGTCCGGACCCGGGCCGACCCGATCGCCACCTCGGTGCCCGAACGCCACATGCGCAGGCCGCCGAAAACGCACACCCGCACGGGATCACCCGCCCCATCCACGAACTGGTCCGGCCGCACCCTCAACTGGTGAGGGCGGCGACCTGCGGAATCTCCCGGAAACCGGCCAGGGCCGCCTCCGAGCCGACGGTCGGACGAAGGTCGGGGCGATTGGCGTACTCATGGATCGCGCGGGCCAGGAACTCCGCCTCGATGCCGGGGGCCGGCAGCAGGGTGGGATCGCCGAGCCGGAGTCCCCGCTTGCCGACCAGCTCGGGACGCGCGAAGTAGAGCCGCACCCGCTGCGAGTCACGCGGCAGAGCGGCACGAGGTGTGGCCAGCGCGTCCCACGGCACGCGCAGCGACCCGAGCGGTTGCCGGTCGAGGATTCCCTCCGGGGTGAGCCGCACCCCGAACCGGCCCAGAGCCGTCAGCCACTGGACGGACAGCCCCGTGAGCAGCACCACGACCAGGACGGCTCCGAACCAGAGGTCCGTGTCGTCCGCGACGTCACGGACCGCCGAGCCCATCATGTAGACCGCGAAAGAGGTGTACGCCGCGGCGCCGAGGACGGCGGCCGGGTTCGCCGGGCGCTCGAAGGCGGGAATCTCAGGCCGTGCCACGAGGATCGCCGGGCGGTGGATCCGGCCGGCAACAGCTGCGAGCAGGCCGAGCACCACCATCGACAGAACGGCGACGACGAAGCCCAGCTCCAGGCGGTGATCATTCCCGACCAGCACCTGAAGAGCGACCGCCAACACCAATGCCGCTATCAGTACGGCCACCCGCCGGCGAGCCACCCACCCGAAAAACCTGATCCCCATAGCGGCAGCGTAGGTGATCCTCACCCGGGCAGGTAAGGGTCGGCCCACGCACTGATCACCCGGGCCGCGCGCTGGGCCTGACCGGGCGCGGACAGCAGATGGTCGGAGCCCTCCAGCGCGATGAAACTGCGGGGATGCCGCGCCGCCCGGAAGATCCGGCTGGCGTTGGCCACGCTCACGGTGCTGTCGGTCGGCGAGTGCATCACCAGCAGGGGCCGGCCCAGTTCGACCACGTGGTGCCGCAGCTCAGCACGGCGGGTGTCCTCGACGAACGTGCGTTTGAGGATCAGCGCCTTACCGCCGACCAGCCACTCGGCGTGCCCCTCGCGCATGACGCGATCCACGAGCGCCTGGTAATGCCGTTCCACGTTCTTCGGCTCGAACGGTGCGCCGATCGTCACCACCGCCCGGACATCGGGCAGCCGACCGGCGGCGGCGATCACCGCGGCGCCGCCGAGCGAATGACCGACCAGGATGTCCGGCGGGGTGCCGCGCTCGGTCATGAACTCGGCCGCCCGGACCGTGTCGTCCACCTTCACCATGACCGAACCGTCGCCCCAGTCGCCCTCCGAGTCACCCAGACCCAGGTTGTCGAAGCGCAACATGCCGATGCCCTCGGCCGCCAGCTGCTTGCACGTCCGGGCCGCGGCCGGCGAGTCATTGCTCAGCGCGAACCCGTGGGCGAACACACCCCAGCCCCGGACCGCCCCGGCGGGCAGGTCGAGCCGCCCGGCCAGCATCGGCCCGAGACTGCTGGCGAATCGCACCTGCTCGGCCACGGCCGAATCCCGTCCTCGGTCTGCGGAACCGCCCCTTCACCCACCAGAATTCCCGAGGTACGGCCACTCCCGTGCACAAATCGCCCGGAATCCTCGCGGGAGTCCGTGATCGGGTCACGCGCCGGTCAGGAGCTTGAGGAGCAGGACGACGGGCGGGGTGGCGGCGGCCCGCCGGGTGGTGACGGCGGCGATGTGGCGGACCAGGCGGTGCGGGCCGAGTTCGACGACCGCCTGATCGGCCGAGTCCTCCAGGGCGACCCGCGGGATCAGGGACACGCCGACGCCGGCCCGGACCAGGGCCTGGGCGAAGAAGTAGTCGCTGGTCGCTGCCGCCACGTCAAGCTCGAGACCGACCCGTGCGGCGTACCGTCGCAGGTGTTCCTCGGTTTTGAGGCAGCCCAGCACCCAGCGCTCGCCGGCCAGTTCGGACAGGTCGAGCCGGGTGCGGCCGGCCAGCGGGTGCCGGCGGGGAAGGACCGCGACCATCGGGTCGTCGGCCAGTGGGGCCCAGATCAGCCGCCGCTGTTCGCCGGGGGTCAGTGGCTGCGGCTCGTCGAGGGTGTAGGTCAGGGCCAGGTCGGCCGAGCCGTCGCGCACCCGCGGCAGGCTGTGTTCGGGTTCGCGTTCCAGCACGGTCAGCTCCAGTTCCGGGTGCGCGGCGAGCAGCCGGGTCAGCGCGTCCGGGAGCAGTGCCCGCCCGCCGCTGCTGAACGTGGCGATCCGCAGCGGGGTGCGTCCGCCGGCCAAGCGGTCGATGCGCTGCCGGGTGGCGGCCAGTTCGGCGGTGACCGTCTCGGCGGCTTCGACCAGCAGCCGGCCGGCCTCGGTGAGCGTCACCCCGCGCGGGGTGCGGATCACCACCGCCGTGCCGATGGTGCGTTCCAGGGCGGCGACCTGTTGGGAGACGGCCGACGGGGTGAGTCGCATCGCGGCGGCGGCGCGGCTGAAGCTGCCGTGCCGGGAGACCTGGTGCAGGATCCGCAACCGGCCGGTGTCGATCATCAACGTTAAGCCCTCCTTAAAGCCATACCAGTAGATCATTACTTCTGCTGGAAGGTGGAGCGCGGCAGCATCGGTGATCGTGAGAGTTCTGATCATCGGGGGGAGCCGGTACTTCGGACGCCGGCTCGTTCATCTGCTGCACACCGCCGGGCACGACGTCACCGTTCTGAACCGGGGGTCGAGTGCTCCCCCGGGCGGGGTCGCGCACCTGGTCGCCGATCGGGACGACGAGCCGGCCCTGCATGCTGCGCTGGGCGGCCGGGAGTTCGACGTCGTGCTCGACCAGGTCTGCTACACGCCGCGGCAGGCCGAGATCAGCCGCCGGGTCGTGACCGGGCGGGTCGGCCGGTACGTCATGACCTCGACCGTCGAGGTGTACTTCCCGTACGACGGTGCCGCGCCCGCTCTCGCCGAGAGCCTGGTCGAGCCGGCCCGGTCCGAGGCCACGACCTGGGACTACGGGGACGGCAAGCGTCAGGCCGAAGCCGTGTTCAGCCAGGACCCCGGCTTCGAGTACGTGTCGGTGCGTCTCGCCCACGTCCTCGGCGGTGGCCGGGCCGACTTCACCGGCCGTCTGGCGCACTACGTGTCCCGGATCAGCGCCGGGGAGCCGGTGGCGGTGCACGGCCGGCCCACACCGGCCTCGTTCATCCGTGACGAGGAAGCGGCCGCGGTGCTGGCCTGGGCCGCCGCGGCAGCCGTGACCGGGCCGGTCAACGCGGCCTCGGACGGGTCGGCCGACGTGTTCGCCCTGTGCGAGGCGATCGGCGCGCGTGTCGGCCGGGAGCCGCGGTATCGCACGGTCGCGGACGGCGAGGCCGCCTCCCCGTTCTCCTTCCCGGCGTCACGCCCGATGGACACCGGTCGCGCCGTGCGGCACGGGTTCACCTTCGACGAGCTGCGCCGATGGCTGCCCGCCGCGATCGACGAGGTGGCCTGAGATGCGGCTACGACAGGTGGGACAGCATCGGGTGGGCGCGGTCGGGCTGGGCGCGATGCCGCTGTCGATCGAGGGGCGGCCGGACGAGGCGCGGGCCGTCGCCACGATCCGGGCGGCCGTCGACGCCGGGGTGACCCTGATCGACACCGCCGACTCGTATCACTGGCACGCGGGCGAGACCGGGCACAACGAACGCCTGATCGCGAAGGCGCTGGCCGGGGTGACCGGTGTGCTGGTCGCCACCAAGGGCGGGCGCGGCCGGCCCGGTGACGGCTCGTGGACGGTGGACGCCCGGCCCGCTTCGCTGATCCGGGCCTGCGAGGCCTCGCTGCGCCGACTGGGCACCGACCGCATCGGGCTGTACCAGTTGCACAAGCCGGATCCGGCCGTGCCGTGGGCGGAATCGGTCGGCGCGCTGCGCACGCTGCTCGACACCGGGAAGATCGAGTCGGCCGGTGTCTCCAATGTGACGTGCGCGCAGGTCGAGGAGGCCCGCGCGATCCTCGGGGCGGATCTCGTCGCGGTGCAGAACCGGTTCTCGCCCGCGGTGCGTGAGCACGCCCCGGTGCTGGCGCTGTGCGACCGGCTCGGGTCGGCGTTCCTGCCGTGGAGCCCGCTGGGCGGATTGTCGCGCAGTTCGCTCGACGGCCGCTCCGGGTTGGACGGGGTCCTCCCCCGGTTCGCCGCCGTGGCCCGGGCCCGCGGGGTGAGCCCGCAGCGGGTCGGTCTGGCCTGGCTGCTGGCGCTGTCGCCGGTGGTCGTGCCCATTCCGGGGGCGAGCCGCCCGGAAAGCATCCGGGACTCGGCCGCCGCGTCGGATCTGATCCTCGATGCCGGGGAACTGGAGGCGCTCAGCGGATGACCGCCGTCCATGGTTGCGCCGATAGTGATCAGCTGCACACAATGGGTGCTCGCTCGTCATGGAGGGGCCCATGTCGCGACCGGCGAAGCTGGGGCCGAACGATCCGCCCCGGATCGGGCCTTACACGACGCTCGCCCGGCTCGGCCGCGGTGGGCAGGGCGAGGTGTATCTTGCCGCCGACGACGACGGCAACGAGGTCGCGGTCAAGGTTCTGCGGGTCGACTGGGATCCGAGCGGCACGCTCAAACGCAACCTCAACCGTGAGCTGGTGAACGCGCGCAAGGTCGCCGAGTTCGTGACCGCCAAGGTGCTCGACTTCGATGTGGTCGGTGACCTGCCGTACATCGTCAGCGAATACATCGAAGGGCTCGACCTGGCCGAGCACGTGCGGGAGAACGGGCCGTTGAAGGGTGGCGACCTGCAGCAGCTGGCGGTGCAGGCGCTGACCGCGCTGGAGGCGATCCACCACGCCGGCGTCGTCCACTGCGACTTCAAGCCGGCCAACATCGTTCTCGGGCAGGGTGGGGCCCGGGTCATCGACTTCGGGATCGCTCATGCGCTCGACTCCACGCATCGGGTCGGGGAGGTCGCCGGGTCGTTTCCGTACATGGCGCCGGAGCAGATCGCCAACCAGCATCTGACCCCGGCGGTGGATCTGTTCGCGTGGGGTTCGACGATGGTGTTCGCGGCGACCGGGCGGCCGGCGTTCCCGGGTGACCGGCGCGAGCAGGTGTTCCAGGCCATCCTGACCGGCGCGCCGCAGTTGGAGGGCGTCGAGGGACCGTTGCTGACCAGTGTCCGCGCCTGCCTGCGGAAGGAGCCGCAGGACCGGCCGACGGCCACGCAGGCCCGCCGGCCGTTCTTCGGCCGCAGCCCGAACCGCCCACCGGCCGCCACCCGGCCCACGAAACCGGCGCCGCAACCCCGCACCCGGCCGGCCGCCGCCCGGCCCGCGAACCCGGCGCCGCAACCCCGCACCCGGCCGGCCCCCGCCGGGCCCGCGAACCCGGCCCCTCAGCCGCGCACCCGGGTGGAACACCCGGTCACGCCGCCGGTCGAGACGAACACCCGCAAGGCGGTGGCCGCCCTCGCCGGCTCGGTCGTGGCCACCGGTCTGGTGATCTGGGCCGTGCTCGGCCTGCCCGACGGCTCCGAGGGGCAGCCCGGCACCGCGTCCGCGTCGCCGTCCACGGCCGTCACGACGCCCTTGTCACTCATAGCGGAGTACGAAGCTTTCTGGCCCGGCCTCCGATGCGATCCCGACCCCCTCAAGACGGGTCAGCAGATCAGGGAGAAGTGCTCGCTCACGAGCTCGATCGCCATGACCTGCGTGCAGTGGACCGACCGGGCGACGATGACGAGGAAGGGCAACCGTCCGGCGAGCGAGGACAACGACCGGCTGGAGCAGTTCGAGGGCTGGCGTAACTCGTGGAAACGGGCGGATTCGGGACGGCACGGCCGGTTCTACAGCTATCCGCTGAGTGAGGACAAACACCGCGGGCGCTGGTCGATCTGGTGGGAGGACAGCGACCAGCCGATCTCGTGCTTCCTGCAGGGGCCGACCGGCAGCGAGCCCACCCTGGTCGACGCCTTCCAGCAGCACGGTTTCCTGTTCACCGAGCCCACGCCGTCCCTGCCGGCCTGAGCACTCACGGGTGGGCCCCGCTGGTCGCCACCACCCGGTCGCGGCCGGTGTGTTTGGCCTCGTAGAGGGCGACGTCAGCCCGGGCGATCAGCTCCTCCGACGTCTCGCTCAGATCCCACGACGCCGCGCCGGCCGAGAACGTCTGCCCGGCCGGGGTGACCTGACGGAGTCGTTGCATTATCGCGCAGGCGGCGTCCAGGTCGGTGTCGGGCAGCAGCACGATGAACTCCTCGCCGCCGTACCGGGCCAGGATGTCGGAGCGGCGCACCTGCCCCAGCCACGCGGCCGCGGCCTCCTTGAGCAGACGGTCGCCGGCCTGATGTCCGTACGTATCGTTGAATGCCTTGAAATGGTCGAGGTCGACCATGCAGACGCTCACCGGCCGGCCGCTCTGCCGGGCCTGCTCCAGCACCCGGGGCAGTTCGTCGGTCCAGGCCCGCCGGTTGGGCAGCCCGGTCAGTTCGTCGCGGCGGGCCAGGTCGCGCACCTGTTCGTTCTGCCGTTCGACGTAGCGCAGCAGCACGGTCAGCCGGGTGACGACGAGCACCGACATGATGGTGGAGCCGGTCGCGATGGCCCAGCCGTGCCGGAACGCACCCTGCGACATCTGCAGGACCAGCACGACCGGGGCCATGAGCAGCGCGAGCAGCAGGGTGATCATCAGCGGGATGCCGGGCGGGCGGGGCACGGCGCCGGCGCGTTGCTCGTCGGTGGCGGTGGCGTACCGGACCGCGTAGGCGAGGATCACGAATGCGGCGAAATACACCGCGTCGGTGCCGCGCGACACCCAGCCGGGCATCGGGTTGTCGCCGACGATGAGCCAGAACAGGTCACCGGCCAGAAAGACGATCAGGCCGGTGGCCAGCCACGGCGGCGCCAGACTCCAGCGGGCCCGGCCGGCGCCGGTGACGCCGCCGCTGCGGACCAGGATGAGGGCCAGGAAGATCAAGAGCAGATCACCGACGATGTACGCGACCCGGACGAGCTGCCCGAACCGGGTGTAGTCGGGGTCGCGCAGGGCCGGCTCGATCGCGTACACCCAGGCCAGCACGCTGATCCCGGCGGTGATGGTGGCCGCGTCGAGCAGCGCCGGCTGGATCAGCTGCGGCGGCCAGCGCCGGATCATCAGCGCGATGCTGGTCAGCACGGCCGGATAGAACAGCAGGTAGAAGGCGTCGGCCACGCTCGGGTAGGCGTCGCTGCCGAGCACGTCGTAGATGATGACGTTGGGCACCACCGCGGTGCCGTTGGCGAACTCGCCGAGCGCCAGCAGGTACCACGCGGCTCGCGCGTTACGCGGCAGCCCTCGTGCGGCGACCACGATCGCGGTCGTGGGCAGCACGGTGTTGACCAGCGACCAGGACATCTCCAGCCACTGGCCGGTCGCCAGCAGGAGGTATCCGGCGATGGCGAGCACCATCGCCGCGACGGAGATCCGCCACCAGCGCCGACCCATGGCACCCAGAGAATCGCATTCCGGCCCCGCCCGTCTCCCGAATCGGCTTAACCGCGCAGGCCGGGCCGCTTGACGGCCGACCCGACCAGCACCGTCTCGACGTCCGGCACCCCCAGTCCGGCCAGGTCGGTGGTGATGAACCGGTGCAACGCCTCCAGGTCGGCCAGCCAGACCGCGACGTGCAGATTCGCCCGGCCGGTGGTGCTCAGCACGCCGTGCACGGCCGGGTGCGCGGCCAGCGCGGTGCCGACCCGGTCCAGGTCGGCCGGCGGCAGGCGCAGCCACAGGTTCGCGTCGACGTGCAGGCCGAGCCGCAGCGGATCGACATAGGTCTGCGTGCGCAACGGCAGCGCGGCCAGCCGCCGCCGGATCGTCGACTCGGGTTTGCCCAGCCGCGCCGCCACGGCCGCGGCGGGCCGGCGCGCGTCCGGTGCCAGCTCGGCCAGGATCACAAGATCAAGATCATCAAGAGCCTTGGCGCGTACGTCCATGGCCAGCGCCCCACGCTCATCAGCGGTGAGCACGTCGAGCCGCCAGGCCGATGCGTCCGCGTACACGTGCAGGGCGGTCTGCGCCTCGACCGAGGTGACCGCCCGGGTCGCCGGGAGTTGCCGGAACACGAGCCGGTTGCGCGGGTCCCGCCCGGCCGCCAGCACCGCCGAGATCTCGTCCCCAGCGGCCGAGACGTCCCGGTAGGGCACGTCGTCGCGCCTGGGCGAGACCTACACGGCCTCGCTCGGGCAGGGCGCGTTCCGCGACGGTGTGCGGATCGGGCCGTCGGCCAAGACCGAACTGGGAGCCGCGCTGGTGGCGACCAGTCAGCCGCCGTTCGCGGCGGCGCAGCCCGAGGCGGTCCGGGCGGCCGGGCGGTCGCTGAGCGCGGTGCTGCTCGCGGCCGGGGCGGTCCGCAATCTCGGGCCGACGTCCTGGCAACTGGCCGACGTGGCCGCCGGGCGCATCGACGCGTTCTGGGAGTACGGGCGCGACGACAGCAACGTGCTGCCCGGAGTGCTGCTGGCCCACGAGTCCGGTGCGACCGTGACCGACGCGAACGGTGCGCCGTGGCGGGTCGGCGCCGACAGCGTCGTGGTGGCCGGCCCGGCCCTGCACACGCCCCTGCTGGCCGCCCTGGACCCGGCTCACTGAAGCTCGGAATTTTTGCTTGTCCGGGGCGGCCTGGTGCCGATGTTCGAGGCCGTGACCGAAGAGGCGGACCGCTTCACCCTGACGACCGGGCCCGACGGGCGTGCCCTGCTCACCCTGGCGCTGCGGCGTCACCCCCGGGTGAGCGCCGACGGCTTCGTCCGCGCCCAACGCTACTGGGCCTGCATCCCGGCCGGCGCGCAACCGCGCTGGCTCGCGCTCGGCGGGCGGCCGGGTGCCCCGCAGCGGGCCGAGGACGTGCACGAGGTGACCGACGTGCACGCCGAGGCCGAGGCGTACCTTCCCGGGGTTGCCTGCTCCGGCTGCGGCGACCGCTGGTGGAAGCCGATGAACCGCCACGTGGTGACCAGGTACGTGCTGACCGGCATGACCGGCGGCTGCCTGAAATGCCACCGGCCCCCGGCCGAACCGGTCGTCGTGGCCACCCCCGCGCCGGAGCCCGAGCCGGTCGCCCCCGCCCCGGCCGACTTCGGGCCGCCGCAGGTGGTCGAGGCCCGCATCCTGCCGGTGTTCAGCGTGCAGGTGGAGGGAGCCGCCGCGGCGATGCTGTGGTCGGCCACCGGCGGCAACCCGCAGATGATGTCGTTGCTGGTCACCGACCTGGTCTCGCGTAACTTCGGCATCCGCCGCCCCGGCCACGCCACCCTGTGAGGCGACGCTCCGGCTCAGGGTCGGGGTGGTTCGACGGGCCGCCAGAACGGGCGCGGCACGCGAGCGGCCGGCGAGCGGTGACCCGGCGGAAGCGATCCGGGCCTCACCCGGCCAGGGGGTTACGAGCCTCGGCGGCGGCCGCGAGGATCAGGTAGCCGGCGGCGGTCCACGTATAAGCGCGGTCGCGCAGCCCGGCCCCGGTCTCGGCGTCGAAGTTCTCGGCGAAGCCGGACTTCTCGCACAGCGCCCGGAACCGCTGGCTGATCTCGTCGGCCAGCGTGATGTGCCCGGCCCGGCGCAGGCCGTCCTCGATCAGTACGGTCGACGGCGCCCAGATCGGCCCGCGCCAGTACCCGTCGGGTGCGTACTGGGCGGAGTTCGTCGGCTCGGTGGCCGGCCCGTGCGCGGTCAGGTGCGCCGCGATGCGCCCGGCGAGCACGTCGCTGACCTGTTCGGGCAGGTCGGCTCCGACGGCGATGGGCATCAGGTCGAGCAGGCTGGCGCTGGCGCTGGTCGCCCCGGTCGTGGCGTCGCGGGCCAGGAACCGGCTGCCGTCCCACAGTTCCAGCATCGCCTCGCGGATCTCCTGCGCGGTCGCCGTCCAGTGCCGGGCGGCGGCCGGGTGGCCGAGTTCGGTGGCGAGCCCGGCCAGGCAGTCGAGTTGCTGGGTGAGGAATCCGGCCAGGTCGGCGGTTTCGACGACGCGGGCGGTGTCGAACGTGGTGGCGTTGTCCCAGCCGCTGTCGTTGCCGTGCTGGTAGTGCGGCAGCGCATGCCCGGGCGCCCGCCGGTGCACGAGCCAGAACTCGGTCCACCGGCTGAGCCGTTCGTAGATGTCGCTCAGCTGGGCCTGGGAGAGCGTCAGGCGTTCCCGCAGCTGCCGCAGCGCCCACCCGTGGATCGGCGGTTTGACGAAGTTGTGCAGCACCTCGGAGTGGGTGATCGAGTCGGGCAGCGCCCCGGACGGGTCCTGGTGGTCGAAGGGCAGCAGGAACTGGTCGAGGGCCAGGGACGGTTCACCGGCGGCGAGGGCGATGGCGTTGAAGCAGTGGTCCCAGCTCCACACCTTGTCCATCCAGTGCTTGGACATCAGCACGGCCGGCCGCCCGACGAACCCGGCCGGGTCGACCGTCGCCGACCACAGGACGTACGCGGCGAGTTCCGCGGCCGGGGTGCGGTCGCTGCGCCAGGGGGCGACGGCTTCGACGTACGCGGAGAACGTCGTGAATGCGGAGGCGGTGACCGTGTCGAAATCGCCGGCGGCGGTGTAGGGCGCCCGCGCGGTCCGGTACTCCTCGATCGCGATCTCCCACGCCTGGTCCTCGGGCAGCGTGAGGTGCCGGTCGGCCGCGCCGAGCGCCTGATCCCCCGAGCTCGCCGCAAGCGTGCCGGTGAGCACGGTGACCCGGTACCGCCGGCCGGTCTCGTAGCTGGTGAAGACGTGCGCGCCGTCGACCGGGTCCCGGTAGAGGTAGCTGCCCGCGAACGGCGTCAGCGCCGGCGCCGCGGTGGAGATCCGCAGACCAAGACCGGAACCACGCAGACGTACGGTGTCCGCCCGCTCATAGGCGGCGTCGATCCGTCCCGTCCCCCGGACCCAGGTCAGCCGCGCCGGCGTGGCGGTCACCTCCGTCTCTGCCCGGTCGCCGCCGGTCAGCGGCGTGAGGCCGAGGACCGGGTGCATCCGGGTCTGGTGGGAGACCAGGTGCACGTCGTCGGCGTACGTCTGCTCGGCCACCACCGGGGAGAGCCCGAACCAGGAGCCCCGGTAGCTGAACGGGATGTCGCGCAGGGAGAACATCGATCTCGCTTTCAATCCTTGACCGCGCCGGCCGTGACCCCGGCGGCGACGTAACGCTGGGCGACGATGAGCAGCAGCGTCGCCGGGATGGAGGCGACCACGGCGGTCGCCATGATCGCGTTCCACTGCTGGTTGTTGTTGCCGATGTAGTGGTAGATGCCCAGCGTGATCGGCTGCAGACGCCCACCGCCGTCCAGGGTGCTGGCGAACACGAAGTCCGACCAGGCCCACAGGAACGCGAACAGGCTGACCGTGACGATCGCGTTGCGTGACAGCGGCAGGATCACCGAGACGAACGTACGCCACGTCGACGCGCCGTCGATCATCGCCGCGCTGATCAGCTCGCCGGGCAGGCCGGACATGAACGCCGTGAAGATCAGCACCCCGAACGGGACCGCGATGGTCGAGTCGGCCAGGATCAGCCCCCACAGGCTGTTGAGCACGCCCGCGCGCAGGTAGATGGCGTAGAACCCCATCGCCATGATGATCCCGGGGATCATCTGCGCGATCAGCAGCACGAAGTTGAGCGCGCCGCCGCCCCGGGGCCGCAGCTTGGCCAGGGCGAATCCGGCCGGCGCGGAGAGCACGAGAGTCAGCACCACGGTGCCCAGACCCACGATCAAACTCGTTCCCAGGTACGGCATCTGCTGGTCCAGCACGGCCCGGTAGCCCTCCAAGGTCCCGTTGAACGGGAACAGATGCGGTGGGTCGGCGCGCATGTCGGTGTCCCGGGTCAGCGACACGTTGATCATCCAGTAGACCGGGAACAGCATGATCGCGGTCAGGATCACGCCGATCGCGGTCTTCACCGGCTTAGCCACGGCGTTGCCTCCGGATGTAGATGAGCCCGAAGAACAGGGCGATGATGATCAGCAGGTTCCCGACCGCGGCCCCGGGCCCGAACTCGGGCAGCAGGTTGCCGAACGACAGCCGGTAGGACCAGGTGGCCAGGGTGCTCGACGCGTCGGTCGGCCCGCCCCTGGTCATGATCCAGATGATGTCGAAGACCTTCAGCGTGTAGACCAGCCCGAGCAGCAGGGTGATCGCCGAGACCGGTCGCAGCAGCGGGAACGTGACCCGCCAGAACCGCTGCCAGCCGTTGGCCCCGTCGATCGCCGCGGCCTCGTGGACCTCGCCCGGGATGGCCTGCAGCCCGCTGTAGAGCAGCACCAGGTTGAACGGGATCCCGATCCACACGTTGGCGATGATCACGCTGGTCAGCGCCCAGTCCGGCGAGGTCAGCCAGTTGACCGGCTCGGCCCCGACGCTTCTCAGCAGGAAGTTCACGACCCCGGAGTCGCTGTTGAGCATCCACGACCAGGTCGACGCCGAGACGATCAGCGGCAGCAGCCACGGCACCAGGAACAGCGCCCGCAGCGTCGCCGACAGCGTGAAGTTCTGGGCGAAGAAGACCGCAAGGGCCAGCCCGGCGGCAAACTGGAAAGCGATGCTGACCAGCGTGAACACCATTGTGTGGAGCAGCGCCGGCCCGAACGCGGGGTCGGCGAAGACGGTCCGGTAGTTGTCGAGCCCGCTGAACGGCGCGTCGCCCCGCACGAAGCTGCGCACGGTGTAGTGGCGCAGGCTCAGGTCCAGGTTGCGGTAGAGCGGGTAGGCGTAGAACGCGATCAGGTAGACCAGAACGGGGGCGAGGAACGCCCCCGCGGTCCAGCGTTGCCGACTCACTTACCCGCCGCCGCCTGAGCGTCGGTCAGCGCCTGCTGCGGCGTCTTCGACCCGGACAGCGCGGCCTGGAACGCACCCCACAGCGGCTGCGAGATCCTTGGATACTTCGTGCCGAGGTCGTCGCTGGTCCGCCCCTTGGCCGCCTGCACCGCCTCGACCCACACCTTCAGATCAACATCGAAGGACTGCTTCTCCTGTACGGCGGTGGTGGCCCCGATGTAGGACAGCGTCGTGTCGGTCGTCAGCGCGTTGTCGGCGCTGGTCAGGCACGCGATCAACTTCTGCGTGGTGGTGTAGCGGGCGGTATGCGACTGCACCGGGGCGGTGACGAACTCGCCGCCGGTCGGCGCCGGGGCGGTGCCGCCGGCCTGGGACGGGACCGGGATGATCCCGTACGCGAAACCGGTCTTCTTGGCATTGGCCAGTTGCCACGTGCCGTTCTCGCCGAACGCGAAGTCGCCGGTGGCGAACTCCTGCCAGCTGGTCGTCTGGGTGTTGTTGAGCACCGAGTTCGGGGCGTAGCCGCTCTTGAGCCAGCCGGTCCACAGGTCGAGGGCGGCGACGCTCTGCGGCGAGTCGAGCTGGGTCAGGTTCGCGCCGGAACCCCAGAACCAGGGCAGGTACTGGAACGAGCCCTCCTCGGTGTCGATCGCCGAGAACGTGATGCCCTTCTTCCCGGACGCCTTCACCTTCTGCAGGGCGGCGGTCAGCGACGCCCAGTCCTTGATCGCGGCCGGGTCGACGCCGGCTTTGTCCAGGACCGCCTTGTTGTAGTAGAGCGCCAGGGTGTTGGCTCCGATGGGCACACCGTAGGTCTTACCCCCGGACCGGCCGGCGGCGAGCAGGTTCGGCGAGAAGGCCGACGTGTCGACCTTGAGATCGTCGGTGGTGGTCAGCACGCCGGCCTCGGCCAGCGTCGAGACCACCGGGTTGTCGACGATCAGCACGTCCGGGGAGTTGCCCTGCTGGGCGGCGAGCAGCGCCTTGTTGGTCAGGTCGGTGGTGTCGTAACCGGTGCGCTTGACCGTGACCCCGGCATCGGTGCCGCACTTGGTCAGCAGCTTCACCCAGTCCGAGCCGTTGTCGAACTGCGGATACGGGTCCCAGACGGCGAACTCGGTACTGCCGGCCGACGACGACGTGGCGTCGGTGCCGGAGGAGCATCCGGTGACGGTCAGGGCGGTGGCCAGCAGGGCGGCGCCGACCAGGCGGAACGGTTTCATGACGTACCCCTCGATGAGGTTGATCTTCTGGGTTGGTTCTCACAAGGTCGAACCGATTCGACGGTTCGGTTCGCCAGAGATTAGGCTTGACATCGCGCCGTGGTCAATGCTCGTGAAACATTTAGCGAATCGGTTCGACACATCGCAGTGGCCGGTGTAGCGCGCAGCCGGGGTGATCCGGCAAGCTGACGGCCGACGAGTGGGGAGCACGGATGAACATCGGGGAGATCGCCCGCCGGGCCGGGGTGTCACGCAGCACGGTGTCGTACGCGCTCAGCGGGCGCCGCCCGGTCAGCGACGACACCAAACGGCGCATCCAGGCCGTCATCGACGAGCTGGACTACCGGCCGAACGCCGCCGCCCGGGCGCTCAAGGAGGGCCGGACCCGCACGCTGGGCCTGGTCATCCCGCCGGCCAGCGCCCGGCTGACCGACATGCAGCTCGGCTTCGTGGCCAGCGTGGTCGAGGCGGCCGCCCGCGCCGACCTGGACGTGCTGCTCTCCCCCTCCGGCGGCGATCACGACCGCTCGTTCGAACGCCTGGTCTCCGGCCGCCGGGTCGACGGCGTGATCCTGATGGAGATCCGCCTGGAGGACGCCCGCGTCACCCGGCTGCAGCAGGCCGGGCTGCCGTTCGTGACGATCGGGCACACCGCCCACCCGGAGGGCACCGGCTGGGTCGACGTCGACTACGCCACCCTGGTCGCCCGCTGCGTGCACCACCTGGCCGACCTCGGCCACCGGTCGATCGCCCTGGTCAACCGCTCGGCCGAGCTGGTCGCGGCCGGGTACGGTCCGGCCCACCGGGCCTCGGCCGGGTTCACCGAGGCCGTCTACCAGCGCAACCTGACCGGCGCCGAGGTCCACTGCGCCGACGACGCGGCGGCCGGCGAGGACTGCTTCGAACAGCTGCCGGACGTGACCGCCATCGTCACCATCAACGAGGCGGCGCTGCCCGGCATCCAGCGCGGCATCGAACGCGCCGGCATGACCGTCCCGAAGGACTTCTCGGTCGTCGGGGTCGCCGCCCGGCACTGGGCCGAGGACTTCCGCCCGCAGCTGACCGCGGCCGACGTGCCCACCCTGGAGATGGGCTCACGCGCCGTGGAACTGCTGCTGGAACGCATCGCGGCCCCCGAGAACCCGCCCCGGCACGTGCTGCTCACCCCGCCGATCTCATTGCGGGCGAGCACCGGGCCGCGGCCGGAGCGGGCTCGGACTGCTGTCGAGCCGGCCCAGTGACGCCCATCCGGTCGACCTTCGGGCCGGCCTGAGACGCCGCCGGCACCCACGACCGCCGACTTCACCTCCCGAGGTCGAATCGGCCCGGCGCTGAGGGCCGCCGTCCTGTCGCCGGGACCTGCGGGCGGGGCTCAGCCGTACGCGCGGATGGTTTTTGGTTCGGGAGTCAGGCCGGGCACGCCGTAGCGGGCGTCGAGGATCTGCATGGCGGCGCCGGCGGCGATGGCGTTCTCGGCGAGGGAGGACAGGGAGACGTTGACGGTGAGCCAGTCGGCGCGGGGGACCTGGGTGCGGACCGCGGCGGTGACCGCCGTCAGGTAGGTGGGGCTGTGCCGGAGCAGGTCGGCGCCGGCCAGCACGATGTCGCCCAGGTCGAGGGTCTGCAGGAGGTTGACGACGCCGACGCCGAGGACCCGGGCCGCCCGCGCGATGTCGCCGGCCCGGACCGCCTGGTCGTGGACGGCTTCCAGGCAGCCGTGGCGGCCGCAGGCGCAGGGCGGGCCGTCGAGCTGGACGACGGTGTGGCCGAACTCGCCGGCGTTGGTGTGGGCGCCGCGGTGGGCCGAGCCGCTGAGCCACAGGCCGGCGCCGACCCCGGACTCGACCATGATCAGGGCGGCGTCGCGCAGGCCGGGGCCGCGGCGCCAGGCTTCGGCGGTCACGCCGGCGGTGACGTCCTTGTCGACGTGGACGGGCAGGCCGAGCGCCTGCTGGGCCTGCGCGGCCAGGGGCACGTCGTGCCAGTGCCGCAGCCCGTGGGCGTCGCGGACGGTGCCGGCGGCATGGTCCAGGGGGCCGATCATGCCGACGCCGACGCCGACCAGCCGCCGGCCGAGGTCGCGGGTGCCGCGCAGCTCGGCGACCTGCGCGGCGAGCGCTTCGAGCAGTTCGGCCGGGGTGAAGTCGGTGGGCAGCGGAACCACGGCCGACTCCAGGACGACACCGGCGAAGTCGGTCAGGGCGAGCCGCAGGGTGCGGCGGGACACGTGCGCCCCGATCGCATAGCGGCTGGTGGGCACCAGTTCGTACACCCCGGCGGCGCGGCCGGTGGCCGGGCGCCGCACCCCGGCCGGGGCGATCACCCCGTCGTCGAGCAGCCGCGCCAGAACCTTCGAGACCGCCTGCGGGGTGAGCCCGGTGGCCTCGGCGACGGCGCCGCGCTCGAAGGTCGCCGCGGTCCGCGCCTGGGCGATCACCAGGGCCTCGTTGTAGCCGCGCAGGAAGGTCTGGTGCACCGGATCACTCTAACTGGATCGTTTCGCAACAGCGTTGCTAAAGTCCGCGACCATGGAACACCTCACCGCCCGGCACCGCTGGACCGCCCTGCTCGCCCTCGCCCTCGGCGGCGTCGCGATCGGGCTCACCGAGTTCGCGGCCATGGGGCTGCTCCCCGACATCGCCCAGGACCTGCTCGGTGGCGACTCCCCCGGTCAGGTCGCGCACGCCGGGTGGACCATCACCGCGTACGCGCTCGGGGTGGTCGCCGGCGCCCCGCTGATCGCCGCCCTCACCGCCCGGTGGCGCCGCAAGCGGCTGGTTCTGGCCCTTCTCGTGCTCTTCGTGGCCGGTACGGCCGCCTCGGCCCTGGCCCCGACGTTCGGCCTGGTCCTGGTCGCGCGGTTCGTCGCCGCGCTGCCGCACGGCGCCTACTTCGGCGCGGCCGGGCTGCTCGCCGCCTCCCTCATGGGTCCCGGCAAGGAGGCGCGCGGGTACGCGGCCGTGCTCAGCGGCCTGACCATCGCCAACCTGGTCGGCGTCCCGGCGATGACCAGTCTCGGACAGGCCGCCGGGTGGCGCTCCTCGTACGGCGTGATCACCGGCGTGTTCCTGCTGACCCTGCTGGCCGTCGCGGTCAGCGTGCCCGAGGCCCCGGCCGTGCAGGCCGGTTCGGCCCGTTCCGAGCTGCGCGCGCTGGCCCGCCCGCAGGTGTGGCTGGTCGCCGCGACCGTGGCCGTCGGGTTCGCCGGGTTCTTCGCCGTGAACAGCTACATCGCGCCGGTCACCACCGAGGTGACCGGGCTGTCCACCGGCACGGTCCCGTGGGTGCTGGTCGCATTCGGGCTGGGCATGACCGTCGGCAACGCCGTCGGCGGCTGGTTCGCCGACCGCGACCTGCGACGGGCCCTGCTGCTCGGCTTCACCGGCGTGATCGGGGCGATCCTGTTCTTCGCCCTGTTCGCCGGAACCACGCCGGGCTTGTTCGCCGGCGCGTTCCTGGTCGGGGCGACCAGCCTGTTCCTCGGCCCGGCCCTGCAGGCCCGGCTGATCACGGTCGCGCCGGGCGCCCAGCTGATGGGTGCGGCGGTCAACCAGTCGGCGATGAACGTGGCCAACAGCATCGGGGCGGCGCTGGGCGGTGTGGTCATCGCCTGGGGCTGGGGCTACCTGGCGCCGGCGTGGACCGGGCTGGCGCTCAGCGCGGCCGGACTGATCCTGGCCGCGCTGAGCTTCGCCCTGGATCGTTCACGCTCCCCGCAGCCGGCCCTGGCCGACGGCTGACAGTCGCGGGAACAGCAAGCGCGCGTTGCGGATTCTCACGGCGGGAGCCGGGCGACCTGTCAGGGCCGGGCGGGGCCGGCGTACATCTCGTCGATCAGGCCGGCGTGGTTGCGGGCGACGACCGCCCGTTTGACCTTGAGGCTGGGCGTCATCTCGCCGGCCTCGATGCTCAGCTCACGCGGCAGGATCCGGAACTGCTTGACCGTCTCCCACCGGTTGAGCCCCCGGTTGACCTCGTCGACCGACCGGCGCACGGCCGCCTCGGCGTCGCGGGTGGACAGTCCGCGCGCCGCGTCGGGGTCCAGGGCGACCAGCAGACTGGCGAAGTTGCGCCCGTCGGCGATCAGGACAGCCGCGCTGACCAGCGGACACGCGGCTTTCAGGGCCGACTCGATCGCGGTCGGCGCGATGTACTTGCCGCCGCTGGTCTTGACCAGGTCCTTCTTGCGGTCGGTGATGCGCAGGTAGCCGTCGTCGCCCAGTTCACCGATGTCGCCGGTGGCGAACCAGCCGTCGAGGTCGACGGCGGCCGCGGTCTCTTCCGGCAGCCGGTGGTAGCCGCGCATGACGCCGGGCCCGCGCAGCAGGATCTCGCCGTCGTCGGCGATGCGGACCTCGGTGCCGGTCACGGCCTGCCCGACGGTGCCGGCGCGGACCCGGCCGGGCCGGTTGAAGAACGACACCCCGGTGGCCTCGGTCAGCCCGTAACCCTCCAGGATCGGCAGCCCGGCGCGGGCGAACCACTCGGCGATCTGCGGTGAGAGGGCGGCGCTGCCGGAGAACAGGATCTGCAGCCGGCCGCCGAGCAGGGCCCGGATCCGGGCGAAGACCAGCCGATCGGCGACGCGGCGCCGCCACCGCGCGGCCGGGTCGAGGGCGAACGCCCAGCGGAACAGGGCGCGCGAGAGCCGGCCGCGACCGGCGGTGGTCGCCACGCGGCTGTACATCTTCTCGAAGATCCGGGGCGCGGCGGCCATCACGGTCGGCCGGAGGGTGGCCAGGTTGTCGATGATCCGATCGGCGCGGCCGTCGATCGCGGTGACGAAACCGATCTCGTACTGGGCCGCCAGCAGCAGTTTGCCGAACACGTGGGACAGCGGAAGCCACAGGAAGTGCAGATGCTCGCCGTGCATGAACCGCTCGCCGGCCAGGGCGGCACCGAGCGACAGCCAGTTGCCGTGGGTGAGTTCGACGCCCTTGGGCCGCCCGGTCGTCCCGGAGGTGTAGACGATGGTGGCGACCGCGTCGGCGTCCAGCCCGTGCAGCACTGCGCGAACCGCCTCCGGATCCTCCCGCCGGCCCCGGTCGATGAGCTCGCTGATCGTCAGCACGTCCGGGTCGGCGACCGGTTCGAGGACGACGACGTGCCGGATCGCCGAGATCCAACCCCCTTCGGAGGTACGGAGTTTGGCGACCTGCCCGGCGTCCTCGGCGAAGACGACCACGGCTCGGCTGTCGTCCAGGATGTAGGCCACGTCGTCGGCGCTCGTGGTCGGATACACCGTGGTGGTGGCCGCGCCGGCGCACATCACGGCGAGGTCGGCGAGCACCCACTCGATGCGGGTCGAGGCGGCGATGGCGACCCGGTCGCCGGGTGACACGCCCAGCGTGAGCAGGCCGGCGGCCAGTCCGGTGACCCGCTCGGCGACCTGCGTCCAGGTCAGCGACGACCAGGCGTCCCCGGGGCCGGGGTGGCGGAACGCCTCGGTGTCGCCGAAGTCGGCGCAGCGGTCGAGGAAGCGGGCGCCGACCGAGGTGGCGGGTGTCGTCATGCCGGCTGCCTCTCGCCGGTGGCGGTGATGCCGGTGCCGGTGATCCCGGCCGACTCCAGCAGCCGGCGCCAGGCCCGTAGATCGGCGTGGTCAGCGGCCGCGGCGATGATCCGGTCCGGGCGGACCAGCAGGGCCTGCGCTCCGGCCGTGTCGAGCAGCGCGCCCAGGGCGTCGTCGGTCGCGGCGTCGAGCACGGTCACGCCCAGCGTGTCGAAGAACGCCCGGAGGCCCGGTTCGAACGCGTCGAGGCCCGGCCCTCGGCCGATGACGGCGAACCCGTCACCCAGGACCTCGTCGAGCCTCACCGGATGGCCGGCGACCTGGATCGTGGGCTGCGGGCACGGCGTTCCGGCGCCGGGAGCGACCAGTGGGCCGGGTGGAAACGCCGGCCAGGCGGTGTCGAGAACGCGCTGCTCGACCCCGGGGATCCGGGTGACAGCGCGTAACCACAGGCGGCGGGCGGCGGTGCCTCCGGTCATGATCCAGCCGACCAGGATCGCCATCCGGATCACGCGGCGTGCGTACGGGCGCCGTTCACGCCCGTACGTCGCAAGAATCTGATCCTGTGCTTTTCCGGTCAGAACCAGGGCCAGTTTCCAGGTCAGGTTGGCCGCGTCGCGGATGCCCGCGCACATGCCCTGGCCGATGAACGGCGGTGTCAGGTGGGCCGCGTCGCCGAGCAGGAACACGCGTCGGTCCTGCCAGCGGTCGGCGACCGCGCCGCGGAAGGTGTACCAGGTGCGGCGCCGGACGGTGACCGCGGCCGGGTCGACCGGGCCGAGCCACGGCCTGATCAGATCGTGCACGTCCCGGTCGGTGAGGTCGTCGGGTTGCTCGCCCGGGCGCAGCCGGAACTCCCAGCGGTAGCGACCCGGGGTGACCATCATGAACGTCGCCGCCCGGTCGCGATCGCAGACCTGCTGCACCCCGGCGTAGGCGTCGAGCGGTTGCGGGCTGTGCACGTCGACGACCAGCCACCGCTGCTCGAACCCGAGGTCCTCGAGGGCGGCGCCGATGGTGGTCCGGGTCAGGCTGTTCGCGCCGTCGCAGCCCAGCACCGCGTCGGTCCACACCTCGTGCTCGGCGCCCGAGCCGACCTCGCGGTAGCGGACCCGGACCGGGGCCGGACCGCCGGTGACCTGCTCGATCGCGTGCACCTCGACGCCGCCGCGCGGCTCCGCCGCCGGCAGTTCGGTCAGCCGGTCCCGCAGCAACCGCTCCAGGTCGGGCTGGTCGAACATGTTGGCCTGCGGATAGCCGTGCAGCGGCCCGGCCGGGTCGCGGGTGAACTCGGCCAGCACCCGCAGCCGGGCGTCGACCAACTGCATCCCGGCGGCCGGCCGGGAGATCGCCCGCAGCCGGTCGCCGAGGCCGATCCCGGCCAGAATCCGGAAGACCTCGTCGTCGAAGTGGACGGCCCGGGGCAGCGGGTAGACCTGCGGCCAGCGCTCCAGGACCAGGCAGGCGATCCCGCGCCGGGCCAGCATGATCGCGGCGGTGGCGCCGGTCGGCCCGGCCCCGATGACGACCGCGGGCACGTGTTCGGTCATCGCGCTCACCGCACCGTGGTGTGCTGGACGCCCAGGTCCAGGACGCCGTCGTCGGTGCGGATACCGGCCGTGACCTGGTCGCCCGGTTGCAGGTAGGCGCGGCTGCGCGCCTGGGTGCGGACGAACATCTCCCAGCGTTTCGCCTCGGGCAGCAGCCCGGCGATCCGCTGGACGAGGGCCCCGGGCGGTTGCAGGGCGACCCCGCCGGGTGTTCCGGTGAGCAGCAGGTCGCCGACCTGCAGGTGTTCAAGACCGGACAGCTCGGTCAGGGTGGCGGCCGGGTCGAAGACCATGTCGCCGGCGAGGCCGTCCTGACGTCGGACGCCGTTGACCGACAGGGTCAGCCGCAGGTCACGCCATCGGGACACCTCGGCGGCGTCCGGAACGCACAGGTAAGGCCCGACCGGGCAGAAGCTCGGATAGCTCTTGCCCTTGAACCACTGCCCCTGCGGCAGCTGCACGTCACGGGCGCTGACATCGTTGGCGACCACGAAACCGGCCACGAACTCGGGCAGGGTCTCGTCGGTGACCGTGATCGGTCCGGTGATCGCCCGGCCGAGCACGATCCCGAGTTCGATCTCATAGTCGAGCAGACGTACGTGCGCGGGCCGCACGATGGCGTCGTCCGGCCCCGATAGCGACGCCGTCGACTTGGTGAACAGCATGTTGAAGGCGCGGCCGGGATCCATGCCGGACTCGGCCATGTGCGAGCGGTAGTTGGCGCCCTGGCAGAACACGCGCGCGCGTGGCGTCGGATGCAGCAGCCGCACCTCGCCGATCGCGGGACCGGCCGCATCCGGGTCGGCCAGCAGTTTCCGGGCCGCCTCGACCCCGTCGGCCAGGACATCGACGACGGTCACCAGCCCGGCCGGCAGGGGCAACAAAAACCCTTCCCGGGGTACGGCCCACCGCGGTCCCCCGGCAGCGAGGTAGCGAACCAGATCGACGCTCATGACGACGCCACCTTCAGCAGACCGATCAGACGACGTACGTCGAAATCGTTGGTGTCGTCTCGCAAAGCCGAGATCACATCCCTGATCAGGTGCGGGGACGGCTTGGCGCCGAGGAAGTCGCGGGTGACCGACGGGCCCCACTGGGCCAGACCGCTGGCCGACATCTGCGCCCAGCCGGCCGCGATGCTGTTGTCGAACAGGTCGCCGTCGGCGAAGTGCTCGACCATGACACTGTCCGGGTCACGCCAGTAGTCGAAGATCTGGCTGCCCTGGATGTGCCGGCCGATCCCCCACGCACGGTGATAGCCGCGCTGCTTGAGGAACTCGCCGCCGGCGGCGACCGCGTCCAGGTCGGCGACCTGATAAGCCGAGTGGACGTAACGCGGCGCCGGGCCCAGATGCATGGCCAGGGTGTGATGGTCGGCCGGGGTGCCGCCGCGGTCACAGCGGATGAACGCCATGGTCGGGCCGCGGTCGCGCTGACCCGGGAAGTACAGGAAGTCGCTGACGATCAGGCCGAGATGGTGCAGATACCAGTCCAGGTTCCGGGCGAACGACGGTGTCTCGACGACCACGTGACCGAGCCGCTCGATCCGGGCCGGCGCGCGTTCCGGGCGCTGCGGGGTGTTGGTGCGCCGGACCGTCCCGAAGTTCAGCGGCAGCGGCGCCTGGCGCGGCAGCTCGGGCAGCGACTCCACACCGGCGACGACCCGCACCGGCATGCCGGACGGATCCCGCAGCTCGACCACCGCTCCCCCGCCGACGCCCCGGCGCTCGTCCACGGTCGCCCCGGTCTCGCGGGCCAGCCGCCGCAGATCGTCGACGCCGGCCGCGCGGAACGCCGGACCGACGAACCGTGACCGCGGGCCCCGGCGGATGATCACGCACTGGGTGCCGGCGATCGTGCCGCGCAGGTGAAGCTCCTGGCCGGTGCGGTAGGCCGTGCTGAACCCGAAGTCGTGGGCGAACCGCTCGGCCGCGTCCAGATCGGGTTTCTCGAACTCCAGCCAGGCCAGGTCCTCGACCTTGATCACCGGATTCGCGTCCCGGTCGGCCCGCTCACCGCGGTGGGCGCCGTCCTCGCTGTGCAGATCCTCGTGAGCCGTCACTGAGTGATCCTTTCCTCGTTGCTGATGAAAGTATCAGTTTGAGGAACCGGTCCGTCAATGATGGAGTCATCACTTATCGCGGGGGGCGCCTCAGCTCAGTGGGGGCAGCGAACGAGCGGCTATCGCGCGGGCCTCGTCGTGAGGCAGGCCGAGCATGCGCAGCAGGTGGACGGCCAGGCCGTCGGCGCGGCGGTCGATCTCGGCCGCGTCCTCGGTCTCCAGGCCCAGGTGCATGACCCCGAGCAGGGCGCCGCCGACACAGGCGATGGCCAGGGCCGGGTCGTCGAACTGCAGGCGGCGGACGTCACGGGCGTGCTCCAGATCTCGCAGCGCCCGCGGCGCCAGCCCGGACTTCGAGGTCAGGTAGCGCGCGCCGGTCCGGTCGATGATCTTCGCGATCTCCGGGTTGGTCTTCGGGAACCGGGCGGTGATCCGCACGGCGACCGCGAAGACCTCGGCGGCATCCGAGAGCCCGGCGGTCACCTCGTCGAGCATCGCGCCGTGCTCCTCGATCACCTGATCGATGGCCGCGTCGAACAGCTCCTGCTTGGAGGCGAAGTGGTTGTAGAACGTGCCGAAACCGAGATCGGCCGCGTCGGTGACCTCCTGAATGCTCACCTCGGCCGGGTCGCGCTTGGTCAGCAACTCCCGCGCGGCGGCGATCAGGGCGGCCCGGGTGCGAGCCTTGCGCCGGTCGACCCGATTGCCCTCAGCGCCGCTCACCATCCGGTCATCGTATCCGCGGCCTGATGACAGCCGGATTTCCCGCCCGGCCGGCCTCCCGCTCGGCCCACGTGGTGAAATCGGTCGCCGGGCGGCCCAGAACCTGCTCGACGCCGTCGGACAGGTAGGCGTCGGCGCCCGAGCGGATCCCGCCGAGCATGGCCATCCGCCAGTGGATGTAGCCCTCGGGTGTACCCGCGGCCCGCAGCCGGGCGACGTGCTCGTCGTCGCTCTCGGACTCGAACCGCACCGGGCGGCCGGAGACCTTCTCCAGGACCGCGGCGGCCTCGGCGAACGTGATCGCCTCCGGGCCGGACAGCTCCAGGATCTGGCCACGACGGCGGGCGTCGGTGAGCGCGGCGGCGGCCACCTCGGCCAGGTCGTCGACGTCGACGAACGGCTCGGCGCCGTCACCGACCGGGGCGATGATCCGCCCGTCGGCCGGGACGAACATGGCCTCGGTGAAGTTCTGCGCGAAGTGGGTCGGGCGCAGGATCGTCCAGGCCAGCGGGCCGGTACGCAGCGCCTGCTCGGCGTGGGCGACAGCACCGTCGGGCAGGAACTCGACGCCGCGGGCCGACAGCAGGACGGCGTGGGCGGCGCCCGCCCGCTCGGCGCGGTGCAGCAGCCGGGTCAGCGTCGGACTCCAGTCGGTGGCCGAGCCGGGGCCGACGACGAACACGCCGTCCGCGCCGGCCAGCGCGCTGTCCCAGGTGCTCTCGTCGTGCCAGTCGAAACGTACGGGGGTGTTACGGCCGACGGGAAGCGCCGCATCGCCGAGCAGTGCGGTGAGACGACGACCGACCTTGCCCGTACCGCCGAGAACTAAGAAATGTGCCATGCGATTGACGTTAGAGCCGGTGCCTGAGACGACCAATGCGTGAAAGCCGTCAGTCTATTCGTGTTCGTCTACGCTGGGTCGGTGGACATTCTCAGCGACGAGCTGGCGCGGGCCCGGGCCCAAGGCGCGCTGTTCTCGGTGCTGCGCCGGACCGGCCCGTGGGGGCTGCGGTTCGCCGGGGACCGTCCGCTGACCGCGCACATCCTGCTGGACCAGGACGGCTGGCTGGAACGGGCCGGGCACGAACCGCTGCCGCTGCGGGCTCGTGAGGTCGTGCTGGCCACCGCCGGTGAGCCGTACTCGGTCGTCAGCGAACCCGGCGCCGTGACGGTGCCGATCGGCGAGGCCCGGCAGCGGGGATCGGATCTTTCACCCGGGCCGGCCGCGACCGTGCTGTGCGGGGCCTACGTCCTGTCCGGAAGTGTCGCCGCCACGCTGCTGTCCAGCATCCCGCGCTTCGCCGTCGTCGCCGCGACCGAACCGGGGCACGCGGCGGCGGTCGACCTGCTCGCCGTGGAGATCAACCGGGACGGGCCCGGCCAGCAGGCGCTGCTCGACCGGCTGCTCGACCTCAACCTGGTCTATGCGCTGCGCTCCTGGTGGCAGCAGGCGGACGTGCCGGCGCCGGGCTGGTTCCGGGCGATGGGCCACCCGGCGTTGCGGCGGCTGCTGGAAGAACTGCACGCCCACCCCGAACGGCCGTGGACCGTCGCGACGATGGCGCAGGCCACCGGCCTGTCGAGGGCCGCGTTCGCCGAACTGTTCCACCGGCTGGTGGGCCAGACGCCCAGCCGGTACCTGACCGGGCTGCGGATGAGCCGCGCGCAGGACGCGCTCATCCGCAGCGACGTGCCGCTGGCGTCGATCGCGGTCAACGCCGGTTACCGCAACCAGTTCGCCTTCGCGACCGCGTTCCGCCGGGCCCACGGCCTGTCCCCCGGCCGCTGGCGCCAGCAGGCCCACGGGTCCCCGCCGCCGAGCTGACCCCTCAGCTCAACGGGGTGCCGGTGAGCTCGGCCAGCGCACCGAGCAGCCGCTCCTGGAAGGCGGCGTCGTGCACGGCCGGGTGCGGTGTGCGCCGCCGCTGGTGGAACCAGTAGCCGCCGCTGGTCAGCGCCTCCGGGTCGGTGCTGGTGGCCAGCCACTCCTGGGTCAGGTGCCCGAGCCGCAGATCGTCCGGGGCGCCCGGCCCGCCCATCCGGGTCGGCACCCAGCCCGGATCGACCGTGTTGCTGTACACCCGCGGCCGGAGCCGGGCGACCGCCGCGGCGAGCGTGGCGACGAACAGTTTGCTGTCGGAATACGTGCCGCCGCGCCGCAGCCGCGACACGTCGGCCCGGCCGCCCTCGTGCATGCCACTGGTCAGGTAGACGAGCCGTTCCGGCCCTTCGATCAGCGCGGTCAGCAGGTACGGCGCGACGATGTTGACCGGCATGATCTGCCCGCCCTGATAGACGCCCGCGTTGTGGATCACCACGTCGACCCGGCCGAGCCGACCGACCTGCTCGGCCACCGCCCGTGTCTCGCCCTGATCGGCCAGATCCCCGGCGACGGCCGCCGCGCCCCGGTCGATCAGGTCCTTGACCGCGGCCAGCCGCTCGGTGCTGCGGGCGTGCACGACGACCTGGTGACCCTCGTCGAGCAGGGTCCCGGCGGCGGCCCGCCCGAGACCGTCGGCCGACCCGGTGATGAAGATGCGCGCCACGTTGCTCCCTGTCCGCCGGCCGACTCCGGATATCAGGCATACACCCGGCCCGGCGCGGATGCCACCGCCGCCCGGTGTTCGCGGCGGCGCAGGATCAGAGCGGTGACCAGCAGAGCGGTGAACAGCGGGACCATCAATGCCCCGTACACCTTGAAGATCAGGTAGGGGTCCTCGGCCGCCAGACCGGCGAAGTCCCAGAGTCCGTGCAGGACGATCGCGGCGAGCAGCCCGGCCGCCGACATGGCCCAGCGACCCACGGCCGTCCGGCGCCGGGTGCCCGCGGCGATACCCAGCCCGGTCAGCGCGACCAGGAACGCGTGCATGAACGGGATGAGCACGAGCCGCAGGACGAACGTGACGGCCAGCAGCGTGGTCGCGTCCCGGTCGCCGGGCGTGAACTTCGTCAGGGCGCCGCCCAGGTAGTAGATGTTCTCGGTGAACGCGAACCCGGCGCCGGCCAGCCCGCCGTAGACGATCCCGTTGAGCAGCCCGCTGATCCGATCCCGGCGATGGACCAGCAGCCAGACCAGGAACAACGCCTTGAGCACCTCCTCGGTGACCGGTGTGATCACCAGCGGATGGAACCAATGGCTGAACCCGGGACCGCCGACCGCGTCGGTGAGCTGCTCGATCCATCGCTGCGAGAAGATCGCGCCGAGCGCCGCGAACGACGCGCCCCACAGAAAGGCCGAGGCGAGGCGCCCGGGACGTTCGCGGTCCCACCGGTCGAGCCAGCGGATCGCCGCCACCACGACCGTCGCCACCACGGCGGCCACCGGCAGGCCGGCCAGCGCCCCGCTCACTCCGATCTGGGTGACGACCCAGGTGTTCGCGCCGATCAGGGCCACGCCGGCGGCCAACGGCCAGATGATTCGCTGTGCGGAAAGAGTCACCCGGGCAGGAGACACTGTGCCGTCGCGGCATACTCAACCCCCGATTCGCGTACGGGAGTAAAAAGTGGCCTGGAGCACCCGCGAGCTCGCCCAGCTGGCCGGCACGAGCCTGCGCGCCGTGCGGCACTACCACGAGATCGGGCTGCTCGACGAGCCCGTGCGCCGGTCCAACGGGTACAAGGTGTACCGGACCGAGCATCTGGTGCGCCTGGTGCAGATCCGGCGGCTGACCGAGCTGGGTTTCTCGCTCGCGCAGATCGCGACCATGGACGAGACCGGACCGGCCGGGCGGGACGAGGCGATCCGGGCCGTCGACGACGAGCTGACCGCGGCGATCGCCCGGCTCGAACAGGCCCGCGCCGAGTTGGCCGAGTTCCGCCGGCACGCGGCGCCACCGGACATGCCGCCCCGGCTGTCGGCCGCCGCCAGTGACGCCGGGTTGTCGCCGGCCGACCGGTCGTTCTACGCCGTGCTGGCCCAGCTGTTCGGCGCGCAGAGCACCGAGCACTGGCGCGACCTGGTGCGCAGCTCGCACCGCGACGCCGCGGCCGAGGAGTTCGACGCGCTCACCGAGGACGCCGACGATGCCGTACGGGAAAACCTCGCCCGTCGTTTCGCCGAGCGGGCCGCCGCGGTGAGCGCGGAACATCCGCCACCGGCCGCGCTGACGGTCGGCCCGGCGGCCGGTGAGGCCCTGATCCAGGTGCTGCTCGACGTCTACAACCCGGCTCAGCTCGACGTCCTGCGCCGCATGTGGCAGCTGCTCGGCTACCTCTGATCGCCGGCCGCGCCGGGGAACGCGTCGACCCCGGTGAGCTGCGCCGACAGGGTCCACAGCCGGGCCGCCTCGCCCGGGTCCACGGCGTGGGCCATCACGCCGCCGGTGGAGTAGTCGAAACTGGTGGTCAGCTCGGCGACCTCGCAGTCCTCCAGGTAGAGACCGCCGAGCCCGTCGAGCTGCGGCGAAGTGGCGGCCCAGACCGAGGTCGCGGCCCCCTGCTCGGGAGTCTTGTAGGCGTCCGGGTCGGCCGGGGTGCCGTCCTCGTTCGCCCAGCCCATCGCCACCTGTTCGGCCAGTGGCAGATGACGCTGCAGCTCGGTGTCGATGACGCCCGGGTGCACGGCGAACGCGCGCACCCCGGACTCCCGGGCGAGGGCGTCAAGACGTACGGCGAAAAGGCTGTTGGCGCTCTTCGACTGCCCGTAGGCGAGCCACTTGTCGTAGTCCGAGGCGGTGAAATCCGGGTCCTGCCAGCGGATGCCGCCGGCGTAGTGGCCCTTCGAGCTGACCGCCACGACGCGGGCCTCGGCGGTGTCCCGGAGAGCCGGCCACAGCCGGTTGACCAGGGCGAAGTGGCCGAGGTGGTTGGTCGCGAACTGCGACTCCCGGCCGGCGCCGACGCGTCGCAGCGGCGGGGCCATGATCCCGGCCGAGGCGATCACCATGTCCAGGCGGCGCCGCGAGGCCAGGAAACGATCGGCGAACCGGGCCACGCTGTCCAGGCCGGCCAGGTCGAGGGCGTCGACCTCGGCACCGTCGAGGCCGGCCAGGGCCGTTCGCGCGAGCTCCGGTCGCCGGGCCGGCACGACGACCCGGGCGCCGGCGGCGGCCAGCGCCCGGGTCGTCGCGAGCCCGATCCCGGAGTAACCGCCGGTGACGATCGCCACCCGGCCGGACAGGTCGCGTCCTTCCAGGACCTCGGTGGTCGTCGTCCGCGGGCCGAAGCCGGAACCGATTTTGTGCTGCATCGCATCTCCTCAGGTCGGTGGGGCCGGTCCAGCCAAGCCGGGCCGGCACCGACGTTCCAGACTCTGCAAGGGGGCTACTTTCGGTGACTCCCTGCGGGGTGAGCCGGGCGGTATCGTCGCGATCATGGGGAGTTCTCCACAGGCCCGGGCCGAGATGCGCCGGCAGATCCACGGCTTCCTGTCGGTGCGGCGGGCCCGGCTCACGCCGCGACAGGCGGGCCTGCCCGCGGGCACCGGCCACCGGCGGGTCACCGGCCTACGCCGGGAAGAGGTGGCCGCGCTCGCCGGCATCAGCGTCCAGTACTACATCCGGCTCGAACGCGGCGACGCGACAGGAGTCTCGGAGACCGTGCTGGGCAGCGTCAGCCAGGCGTTGCAGCTCACCGCCGCGGAACACGAACACCTGGTCGAGCTGGCCCGCACCGGCGACGGCACCCGCCCCTGCCGTCCGGCCCTGGCGGGCACCGGGCTGCGGGCGCCGGTGCGGCGCATCCTGGACGCGATGACCGGGATCCCGGCCGTGGTGGTCGACGGGCGTCTCGATCTGGTCGGCGCCAACGCGCTCGGCCGGGCCCTGTACGAGCCGATGTTCGCCGGCGGCTGTGCCGGGGCCAACCTCGCCCGGTTCCTCTTCGGCGACCCGGCGGCGCGGACCTTCTGGCGTGACTGGGAGACGGTCGCCGACGACACCGTCAGCCGGTTGCGGGCCGAGGCCGGCCGTAACCCCTGCGACCATCGGCTGGCCGGCCTCGCCCGTGAACTGGCCGCGACCAGCGCGGACTTCCGCGACCGGTGGGCCCGGCACGATGTCCGGGTGACGGCGTCCGGGGTCCGGCGCATCCATCACCCGGTGGTCGGGGAGCTCGAACTGCCCTTCGAGACCACGCCGCTGGCCGCCGACCCCGGGCAGACGCTGCTCATGGTCACCGCTGAGCCGGGGAGCCCGAGCGAGGACGCCCTCACGATGCTGGCCGGCTGGACTGCTACCGCCCGTACCTCATAGGCGTTTTTTGAAAGAACCGCCTATCCGGGTCGGCGGGCACTCTCGGCGGCCCGGGTGAATGCGCGCAGGGTGGTGGCGAAGGCGAGCCGGCCGGCGAATCCCACCACCGGATCGATGTGCCGGGTCAGCCGGCGTGGCGAGACGGTCACGTCCTCGGTCCAGGCGACCCGGCAGTGCCGGCCGGGCAGCGGTGTCACGGTGAACAATGCCCGGCCGTGCACCACCCGCCCCGACTTGGCGACCTCGCAGCGGCCGGGGGCGGCGCCCGGCTCGTCACCGGCCGGCGGCTCCCAGACGACCACGGTCATCGGGTCGTCGAAGGCCAGCGGGCCCACGCCGGTGCGGGCCACGAACCTGGCGCCGACCCCGTCCGGGCGCGGGGTGGTGGTCCGGACCGTGGTCAGCGGCACCCAATCGCCGTGCCGGGGCCAGTCCACCAGCACGTTCCAGGCGACCGACGCCGGCGCGCGGACGTCACGGGCAACGGTGAACAGGGCCATCGCGGTACTCCCGGAACGTCGGCGGGCAGGGTCGCTCGCGGCAACGATAGGCGCACCGATCGTCAGTAGCCGGTTTCCACGCGGATGGCCACGGCCGGGCAGACGGCGGCGGCCTGCTGCACATCATCAAGAGAACCAGGATCGGGTACGGCGGTGAGCAGCACCGCCACACCGTCCTCGTCCCGCTGATCGAAGACCTCCGGGGCGGCCATGACGCACTGGCCGGAGGAGACGCACTTGTCCTGGTCCAGGATGACCTTCATCAGGAATCACCAGCTCACGGGGAGTTCGTAGACGCCGTAGACGGCGCCGTCGTGTTTGAACGGGATGTTCTCCAGGGCGGTCGCCCGGCGCAGGGTCGGGACGCGGCGGTAGAGCGTGCTGTAGACGACCTGCAGTTCCAGCCGGGCCAGGGGCTGGCCGAGGCACTGGTGCACGCCGAAGCCGAACGCGACGTGCCGGCGGGCGTCGCGGGTCAGGTCCAGCTCATCAGGGTCGGGGAAGACGTCCGGGTCCCGGTTGCCGATGTCGTTGGCCATGATCAGGCCTTCGCCGGCGCGGATCGTGACGCCGGCGATGTCGATGTCGGCCAGGGCCACCCGGCGCCGGCCGGTGTGGGTGATGTTGAGGTAGCGCAGCAGTTCCTCGACGGCGCCGGCGACCAGTTTCGGATCGTCGCCGTCGCGGAGCAGGGCCAGCTGGTCCGGGTGTTCGAGCAGGGCGAGCGTGCCCAGCGCGATCATGTTGGCGGTGGTCTCGTGCCCGGCGACCAGCAGCAGCACTCCGATGCCGGCCGCGTCGGACCGTTGCAGCTCACCGGCCTCGACCCGGGCGACCAGCTGGGACAGCAGGTCGCCGGTGGGCTGATCGGTCTTCTGTTCGAGCAATCGGTCCAGGTAGTCGTGCAGCGCCTGGAACGAGGCAGCGCGCTGTTCCGGGGCGACACTGCGGCTGATCAGGTTGCGGCTGTGACCCTGGAACAGGTCGTGGTCGGCGTACGGGACACCGAGCAGCGCGCAGATCACCAGCGACGGGACGGGCAGGGCGAACGCCTCGACCAGGTCGACCGGGTTCGGGCCGGCCAGCATCTCGTCGATCAGGTCGTCGACGATCTTCTGTACGGCCGGGCGCAGGGCCTCGACCCGCTTGATCGCGAACGGGGCGGTGACCATGCGACGCAGCCGGGCGTGCTCCGGGTCGTCCATCAGGATGAACCCGATGTTGCCCCCGGCGCCCGGCCGCGCCGGCGAGGGGAACGGGTAGCCGGGCCGGCGTGGGTCGGAGCTGAGCCGGGGGTCGGCCAGCAGCGTGCGCTGCTCGGCGTAGCGGGTGACCAGCCACGGGGTCGTGCCGTCCCAGAGCTCGACCCGGGTCAGGGGCGCCTGTTCCTGGAGTCGATGCAGGTCAGGGGGTGGATCGAACGGGCATTGGGGGGCCCGTGACATGGGGAAGGCGGCAGCGGTTTCGTGCGCCATGGGGTTAACCTCCTCGATACAGTCGTGCCGAGGTGTTAGGGCTGATTTCGGCCCTTCGTCGGGTTCAGTCAACGCGTGGGGGCCACTTTAAGTCAAGCATCTGATTTACGACTCGGAAGGCGTTCCTGGTCCGGCGACGAGACCGTCGTCGCATTGACGATTTCCCGGAGGGCGGCGACGTGCCCCTCGTACGCCTTGCGGCCCGGACGGGTCATCGACAACCACACCCGCCGGGTGTCCGAGCCGAGACGTTCCTGCTTGACGTAACCGGCGTCGACGAGGGCGGCGACCTGTTTGCTCAGTGCCGACGGGCTCAGATCCAGATGGTCCTTGATCACCGACAGCTCTACGGTGCCGCCGGCGACGAGCATCGCGCAGATCCGCAGCCGGTGCGTCGGGTGGATGATCGGATCGAGTTCCATGGTCACCGCGGCGCCCCGGTCGACCGGCGGTGCACCACGCTGCCGGCCAGGTAGAAGGAGGACGCCGCGATGGCCAGGACGACGATCGGCCACACATGCGTGGTGGTCTCGGCGACGATGAACGCGCCGAGCAGGCACGCGATCGCGGCGACCACCGAGGCGAGGAAGAGGCGGCTGGTGGGGTAGGCGAACGGCGTGCCCATCCGATACCCGGCCAGCATGTTGACCGCGATGAGCACGGCGCCGCCGGCGAGGAGGGGGACGAAGCCGTCGTCGCCCAGCGCGAAGGTCAGCGTCATGGCGCCCACCAGGAGGGCGTTGACCGGGTAGAGCCAGACGGGCCAGGGAGTGTCCCGGACGGCGCGCTGCACCGTGTCGATGTTCGCCAGCGCTTCGCGGGCCTCGGCCGGGTTCGGAACCTGCAGTTCGTTTTCCATGGTGGAAACTATCGCAGATACTTTCCGCCATGGCAACCTTCAACCGCTCGGAAACTATATGGGCGCACACGGCCTACGCTCGAACTGTGATCACCTGCGTCGTGCACTACACGATCGACCCGGCCCGGATCGAGGCGTTCGAACGGTTCGCCGGTGAATGGATGCGGCTGGTGGCCAAGCACGGCGGCACCCACCACGGCTACTTCCTGCCGGCCGAGGGGGCCAGCGACCGCGCCGAGGCGTTGTTCAGCTTCGAGAGCCTGGCCGCCTACGAGCGCTACCGGTCCCGGTTCGGCCAGGACCCGGAGTTCGTCGCGGCCGACCGGATCCGGGACGAGTCCGGCTGCGTCGTGCGATATGACCGGACGTTCATGCGGCCGCTGCTGCCGCCCGCACCGCCGGCCTGGGCCGGACTGATCGAGGGGCTGGCCTGCTCGCCCGGCACCCGGGCAACCCGGAACATCCGCTGCACGTCGAGGACGACCAGCTCTTCGTCCTGGCCGACGCCACGTCGTTCACCGACGACGAGTTGGACCGTCTCGTGTCGCTCGGCTTCACCGTGAACCGCGAGGGCGGCTTCTACTCGTTCCGCTTCGACGGCGCCTGAAACCCATGAACGGTCACGGTGAAGAGGTGCTGGTTCCTCCGTACGCGCAAATGGGGTTGATCTAAACCTCGGGGATCGACCGGCCGAACGCTTCCGGGGTGATGGCGGAGATGCGGACGAGGGACTTGGTGGCGCGGCGGTCGATCATGGCGTCGTAGGCGTCCTTGATCCCGTCGAGCCCGGTCTCGTAGTCGAAGACCAGCCCCGGGTTGATGCTGCCGGCCAGCACGTCGGGCAGCAGCTCAGGGATGTAGCGGCGGGCCGGCGCGATGCCACCGCGCAGACCCACGTTGCGGAAGATGACCGTCGGCAGTGGCACCGACGACTCGTGGGGCACGCCGACCGCGCCGACGATCGAGCCGACCCGGGCGACACCGAACGCGGTGGCCATCGACTCGCCGGTGCCCACGCATTCGAGGGCCGCGTCGACCCCGATCCCGCCGGTCAAGTCCATGATCAGCTTGGTGGCGTCGTCGCCGCGCTCGGTGACCACGTCGGTCGCGCCGAACTCGCGGGCCAGGGCCTGGCGGGTCGGGTTGCGGCTCAGCGAGATGATCCGCTCGGCGCCGAGTCGTTTGGCCGCGATGACCGCGCACAGCCCGACCGCCCCGTCCCCGACGACTGCCACCGTGTCGCCGGGCTTGACGCCCGCGCTGAACGCGGCATGGTGCCCGGTGCACATCACATCAGAAAGGGCCACCAACGATTTGAGTACGGCATCGGAGTGCGAGCCGCCCGGCACCTTCACCAGGGTCGCGTCGGCGAACGGCGCGCGCACGTACTCGCCCTGCCCGCCGTCCACGCCATGATTGCCGAACGAGCCGCCGTTGAGGCAGTTCCCGGTCCAGCCGGCCCGGCAGTTGGCGCAGGTCCCGTCGCAGAACGTGAACGGCGCGATGACCAGATCCCCGGGCGCGATCGTGGTGACGGCGGCCCCGACCTGCTCGACGACGCCGATGAACTCGTGACCGATCGGCCCCGGGGCGTGCGGGTTCACGCCGCGGTAATACCAGAGGTCGGAGCCGCAGACGCAACCGAGAGTCACTCGTACGATCGCGTCGGTCGGATGTTGAATGTGCGGGTCGGGACGCTCGCCGACCGTGATGTCGCCGGGGCCGCCGTAGAGAGTGGCACGCATGATCAGTGGTCCTTTCCTGTGGTGCCACCAGCAAACCCCCGGCCGACACCGACGGGGAGCCACTGGTCAAAGGGGTACCAGCAGGGACCCCCTCACGCGGTTCCGGATGCCTAACCTGGGTTCATGGACAACCGCGATGAGGTACGGGCGTTCCTCAGCTCCCGCCGGGCGAAGGTCACCCCGGAGCAGGCCGGGATTCCCGCGTACGGAAGTCGCCGGGTCGCCGGACTCCGTCGTGGTGAGGTCGCCGCCCTCGCCGGGGTCAGCGTCGAGTACTACACCCGGCTGGAACGCGGCAACCTCGGCGGCGTCTCCGACAGCGTCCTGGACGCCGTCGCCCGCGCGTTGCAGCTCGACGACACCGAGACCACCCACCTGCACCACCTGGCCCGCGCCGCCGGCCCCACCCCGGCCCGGATGCGAACCCGCCGGGACCGGGCGCCCGAGATCCGCCCGGCGGTCCGGCGCGTGCTCGACTCGATGACCGGGGTGCCCGCGTTCCTGCGCAACCACCGCTTCGACATCCTGGCCGCGAACCCGCTCGGCCTGGCCCTCTACGCACCCATGCTCGCCGGCGGCGCGACGCTGCCGGTGAACACGATGCGGTTCAGTTTCCTCGACCCGCACGCCCCGGCGTTCTACCCGGACTGGCCGCAGATCGCCCGCTCGTCGGTCGCCGCCCTGCGCATCGCCGCCGCCCGGCACCCCGACGACCAGCAGCTGATGAACCTGATCGGCGAACTGTCCATGCGCAGCGAACCGTTCCGCGGCTGGTGGGCGACCCAGGACGTGTACGTGCACCGCCACGGCGTCAAACGTCTCCGGCACCCGGCGGTCGGCGAGTTGGAGCTGGCCTTCGAGGGTTTCGAACTGTCCGGCGAGGACAACCTGACCGTCCTGACCTACTCGGCCGAGCCGGGCACCCCGTCCGGCGACGGCCTGGAACTGCTCGCCACCTGGGCGGCGACGCAGGACAGCGTCACCGCCTGAGCCCGCATGACGGTCCCCCGGGCTCACCGCTCGGCGTGCAGCTTGGCGGCGATCCGGTCGACGGCCTGCTTCGCCTCGACCAGGCTGACCCCGGTCTGTTTGCGGTAGGCGCGGACGGCGTGAATCATCTGCCCCTTCTCCAGGTGACGAATCACCTCAGGATCCTCGGGCGCGACGATGCCGAGGTGGTCCATCACCAGGTCGAGCTTGCGCTGGACGGCCGCGAGCTGGGCCGCGGACGGGTTCCGGTCCTGGAACCAGGCGCCGACCGCGGCCGCGATCGAGCCGATAGTGGCGATCACCAGCAAGGACGCTTCGAACGGATCCATCGACACATCTAATCAGCGGCGCGCAAGCATGATCCGGCGCCGCCCCGGGTACCAGCGCGCCGTGACGAGCGACGAGCAGACCGACCTGGAGCAGCGGCGCACGACCGCGGCCATGCACGACACGGCGGAGAAGCTGGAAGTGATCGAGGGCCGCCTGCACGACATCGCCGAGCGGGCGCGCGGCGCCGACACCACCGCCCGCATCCACGCGCTCGGGGCCGACGTCACCGCCGAGGCCGCCGCCATCGACCGTCGCGCCGACCTCCTCGACGAGACGTGACTCTCAGTGCGGCCGGTCCGGGCGTCCTTCGTTCCATGAGTTGCCGCAAACGCCGCCGGACGCGATGTGCCGCTTCCACTCCTGCTCCGCGGTCGCCTTCATAGCGGCCGGCTCCCAGTACGCGTTGTAGTCGTCGCTGAGGCACACCCGGCGGGCGGTCAGATCCTGCTCGGCGGGGGTTCTGACCCGGGACCACAGCGAACCTCGCCAGGTAAGGGCCGGCCATTCGCGGTAGGGCGCAGGTTTGCTGCAGACCATCATCCAGCCGGTCACCTCGGTGTCCGGCCGCTCTTGCTGGTCGGCGGGATCCAGGTAGGCGCCGTCGGGACCGTAGCCGACCGTGACAATGGCGTCGGTGACGCTGATGCCCAGCGATCCATCGAGAAAGACGGGGGCGATCCAGCCTTGGTGGTGCCCGTCGTCCGAGATGTAGCTCATGGCACTCCCCTGTGTCAGAAATCTTGACCAGTGCTCTTCAGATGGTGCCAGCAGACATTCCTCCGACGCGGCCACGGAGCTTCAGGAACCGGGGCGGATCAGATCAGCCGGTTTACTCGGGCTTTCTCCCTACGAGGGTCGCGACCGGCAACACCAGGCGGTTGCTTGACCTGGAGGAAAACGTTTACCCAGGCCTCTTCCCGAAAACGTTTTCGGCGCGCATATTGATGGATGCCCATCAATCTCGTGACCCCCTTGGAGGGAACGATGCGCATCCGAACCCTGATGGCGGCGGCCGCCGCCATCGTCCTCGGCACCACGATGGCCGTCACCGCCGGGAGCGCCTCCGCCGCCGCGGCCGGCTGCCAGGTGTCGTACACGATCAGCTCTTCCTGGTCCGGTGGTTTCGGCGCGAATGTGGCCGTGACCAATCTCGGTGACCCGATCACCGGGTGGACGCTGCGCTGGTCGTTCGGCGCGGGCCAGACCGTCACCCAGGCCTGGAATGCCGGTGTGACCCAGAGCGGCGCCGCGGTCACCGCCGTCAACGTCTCCTACAACGGCGCTCTGGGCACCGGCGCCAGCACGTCGTTCGGTTTCAACGGTTCCTGGACGGGCAGCAACCCGGTGCCGTCCGCGTTCACGCTCAACGGTGTCGCCTGTACAGGTTCGGTCACGCCGACGAGCAGCCCAACGCCGGTACCCAGCGGAACTGCGGCCACGAAGACGGTCCGGGTCTTCTGGCTCAAGCCGACCGACGTCACCTACGACCAGCGCTACCCGGACGGTATCGCCGCGGTCATGCGCGAGGCGCAGCGCTACTACAAGCAGGAGATCGGCAAGACGTTCACGCTGAACACCACCGTCGTCGAGGTCGTGAACGGCGAGCACGACCGGAACTGGTACATCACCACCAACTGCACCGGCAGCGACCACTACTGGTGCGTGGTCCAGAACATGCAGCAGGAGCTGATGCGCCGCTTCGGCATCGCCGCCCAGGACAGCCGCTGGCTGTGCGTCGGTGAGATCAGCGCCGAGGAGCTCAACCAGTCCGGTGGCGGCGCCAGCCCGGGCTGGGTGGTGCTGAGCGGCCACGACGCCGACGGCGCGGCCGGCGTCAACGGCGCGATGAACCGCTGGTACGGCGGCATGATCCACGAGCTGGGCCACGGCTTCGGCCTGCCCGACTCGACCTCGACCGACGGCACGCCGATGTCCGGTTCGTTCTACGACTACCCGAACACCCATTTCAGCCAGGCCCAGAAGAACGCCATCCTGGCCGGCCCCTACGGCAGCTTCCTCTCCTGATCCACCAGGAAAAATTCCACAATCAACCACGATTCGGCGTACGGGGCGAGCACCGTCCCCCGGAATCCTTGATCGCTCCGCCCCGGCGCCGATTACCCGTCAGCACTGTCACTTGAGGTCACAGGGGGATCACATTGCGTTCTCGTCTCGCCGTCCTGGTCGCCGGCTCTCTCATCTCCCTGGCCGTCGCGGCCCCGGCCGAGGCCGCCGCACCGGACCTCGGTGCGCAGGGCCTGAAGCTGTTCAAGACGTACCACGGTGACGGTGACTGGCAGTCACCCACGGTCAAGCTCAAGAAACGCGACTACCGGGCGACCGTGAAGTACACCTGCACCGATTCCTCGGGCGGTTTCATGTACCTGTCCTGGAACGGCGACCAGAACGGCTACGAGTCGGCCCACTCCTCGAAGGCCCGCGACACGGTCACCCTCAACGGCCACAAGGGCGCGATGACCGGCTACTTCAAGGTGTCGACCTGGATCGACTGCGACTGGACGGTCAAGGTGTACCAGTAAGCAGCCGGCGACGGTGGCGAACGTTGCGGATCCGCCACCGTCGCCGTCGTCTACTTGGTGTTGCAGCGCAGCCAGGAGAAGTGGTAAATCGTCTCGATGCTGCCGTCGGTCGAGTCCATCGTCAGGTAGCTGACGTCGGTCGAGGTTCCCTTGGTGACCCGCAGTTCGGTGTTGATGTTCAGGTTCCGCTGCTCACCGCAGGGGCGGAAGACCTGCGAGGCGATCGGCACCTCGTCGGTGGCGATCCAGTTGTCGTCCAGCGGCGCGGCGATCGCGTGGTTGGCGTAACTTCCGGTGGTCATGCCCTGGAAGTAGTAGTTCGCCCGCTGCTGGGCGGTCGCGCCGCTCTTGAGGTACCCGTAGCCACGGTAGTCGACCTTGGCGATCGCGAAGGTGAACCCGGCGGGCGCGTGCACAAGCACGTTGAGCTGGCAGTTCTTGCGGTTCTCGGTCACCGGGACGCCAGGTCCGGCCTGCGCCAGGTAGGCGCTGTAGATGGCGGTGAACGCGGAGTTGTCGGGCGAGACCGCGACGTCGGCGGTGCCCGGTGAGCAGCCCGAGCCGGCCATCGCGACGAGCTCGATGGACATCTCACCGGTCGGCGGAGGGTCGGTGAGAATGATTCTCGCGGACGCCGGTGATGCGATGAGCAGCGATGACGCGAGAAGCGCCAGCACAGCACAGCCGTGAGTTAACAACCTTTTCATTTTCATCCCTTCGGGAGCGGGGCGGACGGGCTCAAGCTATTGATGAGACTCAATGTGCGTCAACAGCTGACGATCTCCTTTAGGGAATTCTTGATGCCTTTCGAGAAAGAGGCCTGCAGGGCATCAAACCCATCAAAAGCCGCTTAAGGTACGGGGTTTTGCGGCTTTTGATGGCTTAGATTGCACCCTATGAGCTGGCTGTGCAGGCATTTCAGATCGAAGTAGGTCGATGCTTGTGCGGGCCTGACGGTCACCACTACGGTGGGCGCGGATGCGCTGTCCGCCGTTCTGGAATGCGTCAAGAATCAATACCGCCCGCTCCCCGGAAGGAAGTCTATGAAAAACAGGAATCGTGTGCTGACCGCCGTGCTGACCACGGCCCTCGCACTCCCCCTCGGCACACCCGCACACGCCGCGGCAAAGGCCGCCACACCCGCCATCACCGTCGAGGTGATCGCCGCCAACGGCTCCGGATGCGCTCCCGGAACCGCCTCGGTCGTCGGCAACGCCGACAGCACCGGATTCCGGGTCAGATACCGGGACTTCCTGGCCGAGGCCGGCGGCGGCGCCAGCATCGTCGACCGTCGCAAGAACTGCCAGCTCAGCGTCCTGGTGATGATCCCCGACGGCTGGACCGTGGCGATCGCCTCGGCCAACTACCGCGGCCGGGCCAACCTGCAGTCCGGCGCCACCGCACTGCAGCGCACCAGCTACTACTGGCAGGGCTCGTCGGCGACGCAGCGCAAGGACGCGACGTTCGCCGGGCCGTGGTCCGGACTCTGGACCACCTGGGACGTCGCCCCGGTCCTGACCTACACCGACTGCGGATCGCAGAGCGTGCTCAACCTCAACACCGAACTGCGCGTCGACGCCGGAACGTCCACCGGCACCAGCAGCATGTCGATGAGCAGCACCGACGGCGACGTCGACACCCTGTTCAACTTCAGCCTCGCCACCTGCTGAGGCCTGGCCACCCGCTGAGGCCTGGCCACCTGCTGAGGCCTCACCACCCTGGGACGCCACGTTCGCCGCTGACGCACCGCCGGTGGCTGACACCGGTCGCCGGCCGTGCCGCACCGCTGGGCGCGGCCGGCGACGCCCCGGCCCCGGGACGCCTACGCGACCAGGACCACCTTGCCGTGGCAGCCGCCGCGCTCGGCCTGCCGGTGCGCCTCGGCGGCGTCGGCCAGCGGCACGGTCGCCGCCACCCGGGTCCGCAGGCTCCCCTCGGCCACGGCTTCGAGCAGGTCACCCAGGGCGAGCCGATCCACCCGGACCAGCACGATCTCCTGACGCGCCAGCCGAGCCGGGTCGACCGGCGGCGTCGGCCGGGTGCTCACCAGCACACCGCCGGCGGCAACGAGCGCACCCGCCGGCTCACCGACCGGCACCGCGTCGAACACGGCCGGCATCGGTGCGAGCTCCAGACCGGCCGCCCGGGGAACGACGGTGTGCACGCCGAACCCACGAACCCAGTCCTCGTCCCCGTCGGTGGCTTGAGCGATGACGGTGTGCCCGGCCCGCACGGCCAGCTGGGCGGCGAAACCACCGACCCCGCCACCGGCGCCGGTCACCAGCAGCGTGGTCGGCTCGGACAACCCCATCATCCGCAGAGCCCGGTGCGCGGTCAGCGCGTTGAGCGGCACGGTCGCGGCCACCACCGGATCGAGGCCGGCCGGCACCGGCGCCACCCAGTCGGCGTCGGCCGCGACCAGTTCGGCGTAGCCCCCGGGCGCCCCACGGGTCAGATACCAGGGAATCATCCCGGCGACCAGGTCCCCGACGGCCAGCCCGCTCACCTGCTCGCCGACCTCCACCACCTCACCGGCGATGTCCCAGCCGAGCAGGAACGGCGGCGGCACCGGACCGCCCGGGATGTGCCCGGTGCGCGCGGCCAGATCGGCCGGGTTCACGCCGGCGGCCCGGACCCGGACCAGGACCTGGCCGGGGCCGGGCCGCGGATCGGGCAGCTCGACCAGTTGAAGGACTTCCGGACCGCCCAGCGCAGTGACCACTACGGCACGCATCCCTGCATATTACGAGCGATCGATGCGCTGGGGCAGCCCGTGCGCCGGGCTCAGCCGCGGTGGGAGCGGAGCCAGGTGCGGATCTCGGTGATGACCTGGTGGTCGGGTTCGCCGAACTCCGGGGTGAACTTCGGGGTGATGTTCATGGTGTGGGCCATGCCCGGGTAGATGACGATGCGGTGATCGCGGTTGCCGGCGGCCGCGACGGCGGCGTCGGCGGCCAGGGCCGCACGGGCCGGGGTCTGCAGGTCGTTCTCGCCGTTGAGCAGCAGGGTGGGGCCGCTGAACTTGGGCAGCGCCTGGGTGACCGTCGGGAAGCGGGCGATGTCGGCGACATAGTCCTGCAGATCCTCGAGACCCGGGACGTTCGGGTACGCGTCGATGCCCGTCACCGCGCGCAGCACCGTGCCGGCCTCGGCGTCGATGGCGATCCGGCCGTCCCCGTCGGTGTCGGTGCCGGGCCGGACCCGGTCGCCGTCGAGCAGGATCGAGCGGAACTGGCCGGCGACCTCCTTCGGCTGGCCGATCAGGCCGTTGCGCGCCTCGGTGGCGGTCAGCCGGCCATCGGCGTCCACGTCGAACTGGTCGTGCAGCTGGAGCAGCAGCCGGCCGTAGATCTGCAACGTCAGCAGCGTCCTGATGTCCTGCCCGACGACACCCATGGCGATGACGCCGGCCGGCCTGGGGATGCCGTACTTCTTCGGGTCGCCGGCCAGGTTGGCGGCGACGTCGGTGCCCTCGCTGTGGCCGAGCAGGAAGATCCGCGACGGGTCGACCCGGGGAGAGCCGGCCGCGAACCGGATCGCCGCGGCGGCGTCCAGCTGGATCCGGGCGTACGGATTCTTCGGTTTGAGCTGCGCCGGGTCGGTGCTCTCGACCGGCCCGATGCCGGTCACGCCGCGCTTGTTGAACCGCAGGGCCGCATAGCCTTCCCGGGCGGCGGCCTGCGCGAGCGGCACGAACGTCGAACCCTTGCCGTCGGGCAGCGTCTGGTTCATGTCGTTGTGGCCGCTGCCGTGCAGCATGACCACGATCGGCAGCCGGCCCTTGGCCCGGCTCGGATAGGTCAGCTCGGCCTCGGTGACCCAGCCCTAGCCGAAATCGATCCGCACCCGTTCCCGGGTGATGCCGGCCCAGCCCGGATCCGGCGCCACCGCGGTCGTGCGGGCGTCCGCCCCGGCCTGGGCGTGGGCCACACCGGCGCCGCCGGCCAGTACGGTGACGGCGGTCAGCGCGACCGCCAAGCTGCGATAACTCTTGGTCGTCGTCATGACACTGACGCTATTTCCGACAGTTGCCGGCATCGATCCCGCTAACCACCCGATTCAGGTACAGCAGGCTGTACTCGCGCTGCTCAACCCCGTACGCGCAAATCGGGTTCGGTCTTTCGACCGGCCCGATTCGTCAGCCGATCAGGCGCAGGACCTGCTCGGCCAGCACGACCACGGCGCCGGCGCCGGTCGCACTGTCCCGGACGGTCGTCGCCAGCCGCCGGATGCGGGACGTGTCGATCCGCCCGCTCCGAACCTCCGCCCGGGCCGTGAGCACGTCCTCGCGCAGCGGGCCGGCCGCGGTGATCTGCTGCGCGATCAGGTCGAGCAGGGCGGCGAGGTCGGCCGCCACGGTGTTCCGGACCGTTCCGCCGTCCCCGATGTGGTGGCCGGTCCCCGAGATGTTGCCGTGGAACGTCGACATGTCACTCCTGTCCCGCGCGCTGGCCGTTGAACGTCGAGCCCCCGCTGCCGATGTGGTGGCCGACCCCGTCGACCTGCCCGATGTGGTACGTGTGCGTGTTGACGATGTGCTTCTCACGTTCGTCGAGCTGCGACGTGTCGACGTCGTGGTCCTCCAGGAACGACTTCAGCGCGCGCAGGACGGCGTGCTCGATCCGGTGCAGGGCCTCGGTGGCCTCGGCCGCGTCGAAGTGGTCCCGCACCCGGCGCTCGGCCAGCCGCTCGCGCAGCGTCCACCAGCCGCCCCGGTCGACCGGTCCGCCCTCGCGGCGCGCCCGCGCGTCGCGGGCCGGGCTCGCACCCACGCGCTCGGAGATCTTCGTGTCCCGCCAGAGGCGCCAGAACGGGACCAGCAGCAAAACGGCGACGTCGTTGACCACCTGGGACACCGAGAGATCGCCGGTGGGCAGCAGGTCCCGGGTGAAGCGGCCGGCAGTGTATCCGGGCACGAGCGGACAGTCAGGATCGATGCCCGGAAGGACGAGGGACACCATTTCCATCGCCAGCATCGAGCGTTCCAGGGTGAACCGGACGAAGACGGTGACCTCGGATCGTCCGCAGCCGCGGTACCGGCTGATCCGGGTGTAGGTCCGGGCCACCGACGTGGGTGCGACCGCGCCTTGTCGTAGGCGCTCGGTGGGGACATGCCGCTCGGGCGGTCGGTCGGGGTCGGGTACCAGGCCCTCGATCTCGGTGGCCACGTCCCCGCGCACGCACAAGACCGTGTCGACGCGTACGCCGTCGAGCCGCAGCGGCGTCGTCCCACCCTCCGGGTCGAGGAACGTGTGCAGGTCGGGAACCTCGAACCGGAGCGGCTCGCTGCGCCGGCCGTCGCCGAGATCGCGGCCGAGGCTCACGTCGACCGGCGACATCAGCCACTCGCCGACCTTGCGGCCGCTGCCGACGAACGGGTGCGGCGCTTCCGGGGAGTACACGACGACGTTGCCAGGATCAGGATCCAGGACCCCGGCCGGACCGTCGGATTCCGGCACCAGGAAGGTGCGCGCGAGGATCCGCGCGTCGTCCACAGCGATGTAGTTGCGGTTCCACTGCCACAGCAGACCGGTCATCACCAGCACGGTCGCGCCCCCGGACACGAGCGGGACCAGGAAGGCATAAAAAACGCCGACGGCGATGAGGAACATGACGGCGACCCACACCAGGGTGGTGACGCGCCGGCGGCGAGCCCATACCGCGTCCGCCGCGGTGGCCTGCTCCAGCAGCCGCTTCTCGTCGAGCGTGGGCGCCGGGCGCCACCGCAGCCCTCGCTCACCGCCCAGCTCGTTCAGGAGAATCACCGCCACCGACGGATTGGTCCAGACGGCGGCGCACAGCACCCGGCTGTCCTCGTCGACGGGACGATCGGGAAGTGCACCGTCCGGCAAGGCTCGTCCTCCACTGGTAGCCGACGAGCAGTCACCCTAGCCACCACCGGAACCAATGGGGCGAACGGGAAATCTCGCAACACCCTGAACGACGTACGGCAATGGCAGTTTTCGAGGTGTGGTTGTCATTGCTGCCGGCCGAGCCGGCTCCTAACCTCGAATTCGAGCCCATCGCAAGACCGCGCCAAGGAGACCCGAAATGGATTTCACCGAATTCGAGTTCCGTACTCAGCCGTGGTTCGACCAGTCGGACTTTCACGGATTCAACGAGGCGATCCCGATGAAGACCATGGTCATTCACTGCTTCGATCCACGCGCGGCGGAGATTCCGGCCGCCGTCGCCGACTACTTCGGCGACGAGGTCTACCCCGGTGAGAACGTGCTCGACGAGGCCGGAAACCGGGTCGGACACACCCGGACCCTGTTCCCGCTGACCAACGCCGGTGGGCGGGCCGTCGATGCCCTGCAGGCGGTCGCCACCATGGAGTACCTGTTCCAGGTCCGGACCGTGGCCGTGGTACACCATTCGTTCTGCGGCGCCACGGCGTTCACGCCGGAACTGCTCGTGGACCGATACCGGGCGAATCACCGTACGGATATCTCGGATTTGTTCCCGAAGGACAGCCTGACCATCGCGCATTTCGACGAATCCGTGCGGCATGATCTCGCGCTGCTGCGCAACAGCCCGGCCGTGCCGCAGGCGGTCCGGCTCTTCGGTTTCTTCTACGAGATGAACACCGGGAAGTTGATCGAGATCGCCCGGGACCTGCCCGCGGAGCGGAGCAGCATGGTCCCGTGACAGATGGCCCGCGCACCGTGATCGTGACCGCCTACGACGGCGCCAAGCTGATGGACGTCGCCGGCCCGATGCAGGCGTTCAGCGAGGCCCGGCGGCCCGACGGCAGCCCTGCCTACCAGGTCGTCCTCGCCTCGGAGGACGGCCGGACGGTGACCACCGACACCGGGGTCCGGCTGGAGACCGTGCGGCTCGACGACGCGGTCCGGCCCGGGGTCGACACGCTTCTCGTGTCCGGCGGTGACCTCACCCATCCGCTGACCGTGACCGAGTCGCTGCGGTCGTGCCTGGCCGAGCACCTCGACCGGCCGCGACGGCTCGGGTCGATCTGCACCGGGGCGTTCATCCTGGCCGAGCTCGGGGTTCTCGACGGACGGCCGGCCACCACGCACTGGGCCTACTGCCGGCAGCTGCAGAGCGAACATCCGGCGGTCGAGGTCGACCCGGACGCCATCTTCGTGACCGCGGGCCGGGTGTGGACCTCGGCCGGAGTCTCGGCCGGCATCGACATGGCGCTGGCGATGATCGAGGAGGATCTGGGCCACGAGGCGGCGCTGAGCGTCGCGCGGACGATGGTGCTGTTCCTCAAGCGGCCCGGCGGCCAGTCCCAGTTCAGCGTCGAGTTGCGGCAGCAGATGCGGGACGTCCACGGCCGGTTCGACGAGCTGCACGACTGGATCCGCGCGAACCTCGGCGCCGACCTGTCCGTGCCGGCGCTGGCCGGCGTCGCCCGCATGAGCCCCCGCAACTTCGCCCGGGTCTACCTGCGCGAGACCGGGGAGAGCCCGGCCCGGGCGGTCGAGAAACTGCGCCTGGCGGCCGCCCGGCGCCGGTTGGAACACACCGACGACCCGGTCCGGGTCGTGGCCCGGCACACCGGGTTCGGCGACGACGAGCGCATGCGGCGCGCCTTCGTCAAAGCCCTCGGGGTGTCCCCGCAGGACTATCGCAGCCGCTTCGGGCGTCCGGGCGACTGACGCCCGTTCCCGATTCCACCGGAAGGTCTTTCATGTCAGGATCCCGCATCGTCTCGCTCGGGCACTATCAACCGGCCCGGGTGCTGACCAACGACGAACTCGCCACGATGGTCGACACCAGCGACTCGTGGATCCGCAGCCGGGTCGGCATCGAGACCCGGCGCATCGCGGCCGACGACGAGTCGGTCGACGAGATGGCCGAGCAGGCCGTGCGCAAGGCGCTGGCCGAGGGCGGCGTCGACCCGGCCGACGTCGACTACGTGATCGTCGCGACCTGCACGGCCGAGGATCGCTCCCCCAACATCGCCGCCCGCGTCGCCCACCGGCTCGGGCTGCGGGCCCCGGTGACGATCGACATCAACACCGCCTGCTCCGGGTTCACCCACGCGCTGGCCACCGCCGACCAGGCCATCCGCGCCGGCGCGGCCACCACCGCGGTGGTCGTCGGCGCCGAGAAGATGTCCGCGTTCACCGACTGGACCGACCGGACGACCTGTGTGCTGGTCGGTGACGGTGCCGGCGCGGCCGTGCTGATCGCGAGCGAGCAGGCCGGGGTCGGGCCGGTGCACTGGGGTTCCGATCCCGGGCTGTCCCGGGCGGTGCGCATCGAGGGGCCGGGCGGGAAGTTCGCCCAGGACGGGGCGAGCGTGTTCCGGTGGACCACCCACACGCTGCCGGCGGTCGCCCGCGCCGTGTGCGACCGGTCGGGCGTCGCCCCCGAGGAGCTCGGCGCGATCGTGCTGCACCAGGCCAACCTGCGCATCATCGATCCGCTCGCCCAGCGGATCGGCGCGACCCGGGCCGTCGTCGCCCGGGACGTGGTCGAGTCCGGGAACACGTCGGCCGCCAGCATCCCGATCGCGCTGTCCAAGCTGGTTCAGCGCCGCGAGATCGTGTCCGGGGCGCCGGTCCTGCTCTTCGGCTTCGGTGGCGGCCTGTCCTACGCGGGTCAGATCGTGCGCTGCCCGTAGATCCCGCCGCGGCCGGGACTGGCCCTGAGAGCGCTCTCACCCCTACCGTGCGCGAAGGCCACCCCTGCACACGAGTCGAGGCATCGATGGAGAGCATCACCAAGAACCGGCAGTCCCCGGCGACGCTGCGCGCGATGATCAGCCGGGCGTACGGCCCGGACCAGGTCCCGGACGGCGACGGCTGGCTGCGGGAGCTGGGGCACGGCTGGTTCAACGTGGCCTACCGGATCCAGCTGTGGGACGGCGCCGAGGTCGTCCTCAAGATCGCCCCGCCGCCGCACGTGGAGGTGATGACCTACGAACGCGGCGCGATGGCGATCGAGCTGGCGTCGCTGCGGCTCATCGCCGAGCGCACGAGCGTTCCGGTCCCGCGGGTCGAGTATGCCGACCGCAGCCACGAACTGTGCGACGCGGACTACTTCTTCATGCCGTACGTCGATGCGGAGAATTTCGGCATCGTCAAGGACAGCCTGACGGCGGCCGAACGGGACGTCTACGACGAGGCGCTCGGCGCGGCCAACCGCGAGCTCAACAGCATCCGCGGCGCCGCTTTCGGCCCGCTCGCCGGGCCCGGGGACCCGACCTGGCGGGCCTGCTTCACCCGCATGATCGGGGACGTGCTGGCCGACGGCGAACGCCGCTCGGTCGACCTCGGCTACGACTACCGGCTGCTCCGCGAGCTGATCGCCGCGAACGCGGACTGCCTGGACGAGGTGACCGAGCCCCGGTTCGTCGAGTGGGATCTGTGGGACAGCAACGTCATGATCCGGGACGGGCGGATCGTCGCCGTCATCGACCACGAGCGCGCCTTCTTCGGCGACCCGCTCATGGAGGCCGGTTTCACCGCCGTCGACCTGCCCGCCTTCGGGGATCCCACGGCGTTCGTCCGCGGCTACGGGCACGCCGAGCTCACCGCGACCGAACGCCGGCGGCGCCGCCTCTACACCCTCTACCTGGTCCTCATCATGATCATCGAGACCGACTATCGCGGGCACACCGACACCCGGCAGTACGACTGGGCCCGCGAACGCCTGCGGGAGGTCATGGCCCTGTTCGGTGCGGCATGACCGAGAGCGCCGCGATGCTCGGCCGCCGCCCGATCGGGCGGCTGCTGTGGCACACCTGCTCCCAGACCACGCTGTCGGTCGGCGTCTACGGCATCTACGCGCTCACCAACGCCTGGTTCGTCGCCCGCGGGGTCGGCGCCGACGCCATGGCCGCGGTCAACCTCGCCGCCCCGGTCCTGCTCGTGCTCGGCGCGGTCTCGACCACCGTCGGCGCCGGCGGCGGATCGCTCGTCGCGCGCCGGCTCGGGTCCGGGGATCGGGCCGGCGCGGCCCGGGCCGCGGGCAACGTGTTCGCCGTCTTCTGGCTGGCCGCCGCCCTGATCACGGTCGTCGGCCTGCTCGGCATCGAGCCTCTGCTGACCGCGCTCGGCGCCGACACCGGAACACGCGGGCTGACCCGTGACTACACGGTCGTGCTGCTCGGCGGGGCGCTCGTCTCGACCGGGTTCTCCAGCCTGGTCCGCGCCGAGGGCCGCCTGCGGTTCTCCACCCTGCTCTGGGTCGTCCCGGTCCTGGTCCAGATCACTCTCGACCCGCTGCTGATCTTCGGGCTCGGCTGGGGTGTGCGCGGCGCCGCCCTGGGCACCGTCGGCGGGCAGGCCGTCTCGGCGGCGATGAGCATCTGGTTCTTCTTCCGGCAACGCGAGCGGCCCTATCGCATCACTGGCGGTGACCTGCGCCCGCACGGGCCGACCGTGCGGGCCCTGGTCGGGGTCGGTGCCCCGTCGTTCCTGGCCGGGCTCGGCGCCACCCTGCTCGCCGTGCTGGTCAACAACACCCTGGCGCATGCCGGGGGCGCCGCCGCACTGGCCGCCTACGCCGTCTGTGCCCGGATCCAGACGTTCGTGATGATGCCGCAGCTGGGCATCAGCCAGGGCCTGCAACCGGTCGTGGCCTACAACGCCGGTCGCGGACTTCACCACCGGGTCCGTCGGGCCCGGACCCTGACCCTGACCGCCACCATCCTGTACGGCACCGCGGCCGCGCTCCTGGTCGCCGTGCTGGCCGGCCCGCTCGTGCGGCTCTTCCTGCCCGACGGCGACGCCGCGACCACCGCCCAGCACGCCCTGCGCATCATCGCCGCCGGCTTCGCCGCCGCCGGGGTCACACCGCTGATCTCGGCGTACAGCCAGTCACTGGGCCGCCCGGCTCTCTCCTACACCCTGTCCGCCGGTTCCCTGCTCGCCGTCAAAGGCCCGCTGGTCCTCGCGTTCGCCCCGACCGGGGAGACCGGTGTCTGGATCGCGCTGGCCCTCGGCGAGATCATTTCCGCCGCGGTCGCGCTGGTCCTTCTGCGCCGGCTTCCATCGGCTCAACCCCCGATAAAAGCCTGAATTCGGGCGTACGGCGTGAGCAGCAGAATCGTCGAGCCGTCGCCGAACGCGAGCCGGAGCCGGCCGTCCTTCTCGGTGGCCGAGGCCAGCTCGGCGCGGGGGCACTCCCAACGCACCCGCAGCGACGCGAGCCCGCCGGCGGCCGGGCGCAGCAGGTCCCGCCACGAGCCGATGCGCTTGGACAGCAGCATCAGCCGGCGATCGGTCAGCGCCAGGACCCGAGGTTCGGTGACCAGGCGGACGTGCTCGCCCAGCCCCTCGGCGAGGGTGGCCCGGGCGGCGGTGACCCGGGCCGGTGCGGACCGGCGGAAGCGCAGCGGTGACATCTCGGCCCGGGTCATCCCGGTCGGCGTGCGCCCGTCGGCCTTGCTGACCCAGATCGCGACGCGGAACGTCTCGCCGGCCTGCAGGTGCTCCTGCGCCCGGGCTTCCATCCGCGCATCGTCGTCCGAGCCCATCGCCGCTTCCGTCCTCACGTCGCCGACCAGCATCGTCGCCTCTCAGTCGATCACATCGACATAGGTGGAGTTCTTCACGCCGGGCCGGGCAATACCTATCGGAAAGGTATGAGCATGGCCACATCTTCGGGCCGACCGGACTAACTGCGGACAGCGCTGATTTGATCGGGACGTGACTATCGAATCCGCGACCGACACGGCGCCGCTCTTCACCCCGTACACCTTGGGTGGTCTTGATCTTCCCAATCGTTTCGTGATGGCGCCGATGACGCGGCAGTTCTCGCCCGGTGGGGTGCCCGGGGCCGACGTCGCCGCCTATTACGCGCGGCGGGCGCCGCACGTCGGGCTGATCGTCACCGAGGGCACGTACGTCGATCATCCGTCGGCCGGGTCCAGTGATCGGGTTCCGCGGTTCTACGGCGACGACGCGCTGGCCGGCTGGCGGGCGGTCACCGAGGCGGTGCACGCGGCCGGCGGCCGGATCGTCCCGCAGCTGTGGCATCTCGGCGCCACCCGGACCGCGGGCGCGCCGCCGCATCCGGACGCGCCGGTGCTGAGCCCGTCCGGCCGGCGGGCCGACGGGACCGTCGTCGGTGAGCCCGCGACCTCGGCCGATCTGGACGCGGTGGTGGCGTCGTTCGCCCGGGCGGCCCGGGACGCGCAGCTCGCCGGCTTCGACGGTGTGGAACTGCACGGGGCCCACGGCTACCTGCTGGATCAGTTCCTCTGGTCCGGGACGAACGGTCGCGGCGACCGGCACGGCGGTGACCCGGCCGGCCGGGCCCGGCTCGGTGCCGAGGTGGTGGCCGCGGTCCGCGCCAGTGTCGGGCCGGACTTCCCGGTGCTGTTCCGGTTCTCCCAGTGGAAGGGTGGCGCGTTCGACGCCCGGATCGCCGAGACGCCCGGCGAACTCGAGGAGATCCTGTCCCCGCTGGTCGACGCCGGTGTCACCGGCCTGCACGTGTCGACCCGGCGGTACTGGCTGCCCGGCTTCGACGGTTCCCCGCTGACCCTGGCCGGCTGGACCAAGAAGGTCACCGGGCTGCCCGTGGTCGCGATCGGCTCGGTCGGGGTCGCGCAGGCGTTCCGCGGCGAGAACGAGGAGCCGGCCCCGACACTCAGCGTCGGCCCGCTGCTCGAACTCTTCGAGCGCGGCGAGTTCGACCTGGTCGCGCTGGGTCGGGCCCTGCTCTCGGAGCCGGCCTGGCCGACCCGGCTGCGCGAGGGCCGGCTCGACGAGATCCGCCCCTACGACAAGGCCGACGAGGCCCGGCTGCTCTGATCCCCGCGCGGGGCTCGCCGACGCAGTCCGGCTCGCCCCGGAAAGCCGCGCGAGGTCGACGCTACGTAGTGGACTTTCGACGGATGGTGCCGTTGATGTTGGGGGCAGAGGGTGGACCTGACCCCGAGGAGGCCGCCATGTCGAGCATTGTCGTGATCTCCGGCCACCCGGATGCCGGTTCGAACACGTTGGAACTGGCCACGATCGTGGGCGAACGTGTCGCCGCCGCCCGCGGCGACGGCACGTTCACCACGGTCGACGTGGCCGAGCTCGGTCCGGGCCTGCTCACCCCGGCCGACCCGGCCACCGACCGCGCGTTGCAGTCGGCGCAGGACGCCACCCTGCTGATCGTGGCCACCCCGGCCTGGCGCAGCACGTTCTCCGGCGCGCTCAAGGTGCTGCTCGACCGGCTGCCGGCCAACGCCCTGGCCGGGGTGCTCGCCGTCCCGGTCGTCACCGCCGATCGGCAGGAGCAGGCCGATCTCGCCGAGGCGTCGCTGGCCCGGGTGCTCAGCGACCTGGGCGCCGAGGTGGTCGACTTCGGCCTGACCGCGGTCGGCTCCGAGCTGGCCGAGCTGCCCACGGTCGCCGGCCTCTACCTGGCCGCGATGAGCGGGTTCACACTGCCCTAAAACATATCTTGCCGATCGGACTTGATCCTCGACGGCGAAACCGCCTAGCGTCATCGGCAGGTTTCGATAGCCGGAGGGTGCCCGTTGAGTCCGAGTGGTCCAGGCACCGGCCGCCGCCGGCGTGAGGCGCTGGCCGGTTACGCCTTCGTCGGCCCGAGCCTGATCGGGGTCGTCGGCTTCCTGCTGGTCCCGGTCGTCGTGGTCATCGGGATCAGCCTGTTCCGCTGGGACCTGGTCAGCCCCGCCCGTTTCCTCGGGCTCGACAACTACGCCACGATCCTCACCGATCCCGCGTTCGGCCGATCGTTGCTGGTCACCGCCTCCTTCGTACTGCTGGTGGTGCCGATCGAGATCATGCTCGGCCTGTTCCTGGCCGTCCTGCTGCACCGCCGCCTGCCGGGCTCGGTGGTCTTCCGGGTGATCTTCGCGCTGCCCTGGATCTCCGCGCCGCTGGCGCTCGGCGTCGTGTGGAAGTGGATCTTCGATCCGTCCGACGGCGCGCTCAACGCCCTGCTCGGGCACCGCATCGAGTGGCTCAGCAGCCCGGCCCTGGCTCTGCCGTCGGTGGCCGTGGTCAGCGTCTGGATGCACGTCGGCTACGTCGCCCTGTTCTACCTGGCCGGACTGGCCGGGATCCCCGAGCAGTACCACGAGGCGGCCCGCATCGACGGCGCCGGCTCGGGCCAGACCCTGTGGCGGATCACCCTGCCGCTGCTGCGGCCCACCACCTTCTTCGTGCTGACCACCAACGTCATCACCACCGTGCAGACCTTCGACACCGTCTACGCGATGACGCAGGGCGGGCCGGCCGGCCGCACCGACGTGGTCGCCTCGCTCATCTACAAGGAGGCGTTCACCTCGTTCCGGATGGGACGCGCGGCGAGCATGTCGGTGGTGCTGTTCGTGCTGCTGGTCGCCGTGACCCTCGCCCAGCAGCAGTACTTCCGTCAGCGGATCACCTATGAGATCGCCTGAAGAACCATGAAAAAGAATTTCCTGACGTACGTCTTCCTGACCGTCGCCGCCGTGCTGACCCTCGCGCCCTATCTGCTCAGCGTCCAGACGTCGGTGAAGACGCCCCAGCAGTTCGCCCAGCAGTCACCGCTCGCCCCGCCCGCCCCGATCTCCGGCGGGAGTTACGCCGCCCTGGTCGTCGGCGACCACTCGCTGATACCGCCGCTGGTCATCACCCTGCAGGTGGTGATCGTGATCGTGGTCGGTGAGCTGGTGTGCTCGGCCCTGGCCGCCTACGCGTTCGCCCGGCTGCGGTTCCCGGGCCGTGACGCCCTGTTCTGGGTGTACCTGGCCACCCTGATGGTCCCGTTCGTCGCCATCATGGTTCCGCGGTTCGCCATGCTCAGCGAGCTCGGCCTGCGCGACACGTTCTGGGGCATCGTGCTGCCGGCGATGTTCGGTTCGCCGTACACCGTCTTCTTGTTGCGGGAATTCTTCCGGGCCATCCCCGAGGACCTTCTCGACGCGGCCCGCCTCGACGGCGCCGGGAACCTGCGCGTGCTGTGGCACGTGGTGCTGCCGCTGAGCCGCCCGATCCTGTCGACCCTGCTGATCATCACGGCGGTGACCCGCTGGAACGACTTCCTGTGGCCGCTGATCATCACCAGCGGCGAGCGGTGGCGGGTGCTGACCGTGGCCACCGCGGCGCTGCAGAGCCAGTTCAACGGCAACTGGACCCTGGTCATGGCCGCGACCACCCTGGCCACCCTGCCCCTGCTGATCCTCTTCGTGATCTTCCAGAAGCAGATCGTCCGATCCATCACCATCACCGGAATGAAGTGAGGTCCCCCGTGCGGAAACTCCTGGCCGCGCTGGCCGTCTCGGCCCTGGCCCTGTCCGCCTGCTCGGTCGGCGGCGGCGACTCCGCCGGCGGCGACGGGCAGACCACCGTCACCTTCCGGCTCTGGGACGACCAGGTCGCCAAGGCGTACCGGACGTCGTTCGACGCGTTCACCGAGCAGCACCCGGACATCAAGGTCGACGTGCAGCTGGTGCCCTGGGCCGACTACTGGACCAAGCTGCCCACCGACATCTCGGCCGGTACCGCCGCCGACGTCTACTGGACCAACACCTCCAACTTCGGCCTGTACGCCGACAACAACCAACTGCTGCCGATCGACGACGACCCGGGCTGGGTCCGCTCGGTCACCGCGCTCTACACCCGCAACGGCAAGCTGTGGGGCGTGCCGCAGCTGTGGGACTCAATCGCCCTGTACTACAACAAGGACCTGGTCACCAAGGCCGGCGTCGACCCGGCCGACCTCACCTGGGACCCGACCGGCGCCGCCGACACGTTCCTGCCGGCCGCCCGCAAGCTCACCGTGCCGGGCCGGCAGTTCGCGTTCAACGCCGCCTTCGACAGCCAGGCGATCCTCTGGGACTTCGTCGGCTCCAACGGCGGCACCTGGCAAAACGGCGACAACTTCGACTTCGCCGACCAGCCGAAAACCCAGCAGGCCGTCCAGTACGTGGTCGACTTGATCAACAAGGAGCACGTGTCCCCGTCGGCCGCCGACACCAACACCAACGGCGACAAGACCCTGCAACTGTTCACCCAGGGCAAACTGGCGCTGTTCCAGTCCGGGCCGTACAACCTGAAGAACATCCAGGACGGCGCCAAGTTCGAGTGGGGCATCGCCCCGCTGCTCAAGGGCCCGGCCGGGCGGGTCAGCGTGGTGCACGGCGTCGCCGCCGTCGCCTCGGCCAAGACCAAGCACAAGGACGCCACGCTGCAGGTCCTCAAGTGGATCGGCTCGGCGGCCGGTGCCGAGCCGATCGCCGCCGGTGGTTACGCGTTCCCCGGCGTCACCGCGGCCCAGCCGGCGTTCGTCGACTACTGGAAGAAGCTCGGCGTCGACGTCCAGCCGTTCCTCGACGCCTCCACCGGCACCACCTTCCCGGCCCCGGTCGGCCCGCGCGTCGCCGCGGGTGGCACCGCCGCCAACCCGATCCTTCAGCAGATCTTCCTCGGCCAGGCCGGCGTCGCCGACGGACTGCGCAAGGCCCAGGACGCGGCCAACAGCGCCATCAAGGAGTAACAATGCCCACCGCGATCATCACGGGCGGAACCGACGGCATCGGACGGGCCCTGGCCGGCACCTACCTGGAGCGCGGCCACGAGGTCGTCATCGTCGGAACCAACCCCGAGAAAGGCAAGACCTTCGAGGCGTACGGTGACAGAGCGCGCTTCCTGCAAGCCGACCTGAGCCTGGTCACGGAGAACCTTCGCGTCGTGCAGTGGCTCACCGAACGGTATCCGGCGGTCGACGTGCTGATCCTGGGAGCACGCTTCCACCGCTCGACCCGGGTCGAAACCCCGGACGGTTTCGAGAGCAACTTCGCCCTGTTCTACCTGAGCCGCTACCTGCTCGGTCACGGGCTGGCCGGCCTGCTCGGCCGCGCCGAACGCGCGGTGGTGCTCAACTTCGGCGGCTCGGGCCGGACCGGTCCGGTGCGCTGGGACGACCTGCAGCTGCGCCACGACTACCCGGGCACGGGCGCCCTCGGTCACGGCGGCGCCCTCTGCGACCTGCTCGGCGTGCACTTCACCGAGGTTCACCCCGGGATTCCGTACGTCATGAATCATCCCGGTGTCGTCGCGACCAGCTTCGCCGGCGAGTACGACACCGCCACCGCCACCTTCGTCGACCGTCTGCGCACCTCGGGCAAGCCGGTCGCCCAGGCCGTCGCCCAGATCCTGCCGTTCCTCGACGCGCCGCCGGCACCGCTGACCGCGGTGCTGGAGGGCGTCCGGGTCCCGACCGACACCCCGGCCTTCGACCCGGCCGACGCGGCCCGCCTGCATCAGCTCACCGAGGAACTGCTGACGCAGCGCGCGTACCCCTCAGTGATTTTTCGATAGTTGGTGTAGCCGTCCTCGTAGTTGAGCGCCCACCGCTGCCCCGGCTCCGGCGCGGCCGTCGTCGAGGTCCAGTACCAGCCCTTCTTCACCGTGCCCGGGAAAGCCACGGCCGAGACGGCCGGCGCCACCCGGGTGTCGTCGACGGTGCTGGACACCTCGGTCAGGCTCGGCAGCCGCCACGCACGACCACCAAGATCCAGACTCTTGCAGTACGAGGTGGCCGCACCGGCACTCATCACGGCTGAGGTCGCGCGCTGCCAGACCAGGCCGGTCGCCGGATCGGTGACCGTGCCGCCGGACACCCGATAGGCGGGCGACCCGGATCCCCCGCCGTCCGAGCGCACACACCGAACCCGGAACGCACCGTCCTGGTAGGCGCCGTTGCTGGCCAGCCCCTCGTAGAAGTTGATGATCCACGCACGCAGCGGCGTCTTGGTCACGGCCCAGGCGGTCGACGTCCAGAAGAACTGCGCCGGAGTGCCGGGAAACGCGGTCGTGTCGATCGCCGGCCCGGAACGACCGCTGTCCACGATCGAGGTGAGCTCGATCCGGGTCGGCAGGTGCCAGCCCCCGCCGTCCAGCCCGAGACCCGCACAGTACGACTTCGCGGCGCTGAACGTGTAGGTGCCCGGCGCGGCCGCCCGCTGCCACTCCAGACAGGTCACCCTGTCCCGGGTGACACTGCCGGCCTCGGCGTAGCGCGCCGGGTTGGGCAGCCCGGCCGCCTTCGGATTCGGCATCGGCCAACTCGCCCACCGATTCGCCAGGCCCGCCCCGCAGCCGGCCTGCTTCGTGACGGCCGGCACGACGGCCTTCGACGACGCGCTCGGCGAAGGCGCGACCGAGGACCGGCTCGGGAGCGGCGACACAGACTCCACGACCGGAGCGGCGGACGCCACGGCGATCGGCTGCTCCGGTCGCGGCGTCGCGGCGTAGGCGGCGCCGCCGGCCACGAGCACCGCCACGGCAGCCGCCGACACCGCGACCGGATGCGACCGCAACGAATGCCGCAACCGCGCGCCGGCCGAGCCCTTCACCAGCGCGACCGCCGTGAGCGTGGCCGGAACCGGCACCAGCGCGCAGCCGACCAGCAGCCTCTCGACGTCGACGCCCACATGCGCGTCCCGCTGACAGTCCCGGCAGTCCCGCACGTGCCGATCGATCCGTTTGCGCCACAGCGGGCTGGGCCGCCCGTCCCATCTCACGAGCACCTCGGCCAGCGCGGAGCAGCGCGGCCGAACCTCCAGGGCCGCCACCGCCAACCGGCTCCGATCCAGCTGCCCGCGCATCCGCTGAACCCGGACCGCCGCATACGCCGCCGTCGTGCCGAGCGCGGCCGCGGTGTCAGCCCGGCCGATCTCCCCGGCCGCCTCCTGCCACCACAGGGCCAGCACGGTCCGGTCCTCGTCATCGAGCCAGCGCGCCGCCTCGGCGACCTGCCGCCGCTCCCCCGACAGCCGCAACCGCAGGATCGCCAACTCCTCGAAGTCGGCGCCCGTGTCCGGCACCGTGATCGGTTCACCGGCCCGGGAGACCTGGCTCCGATACTCGCTGACCTGGCGCATCGCGATGGTCAGAATCCAGGCGCGCAGACTGTCCGGGTCCCGCAGCCCCGGCAGGTCCCGCACCACGCGCAACATGGTCTCCTGCACCACGTCCTCGACGTCGGGGCTCCCGCCCAGCGCCCGCCCGACGACGTTGTAGACCAGCGGAAGGTAGGCCCGGGCCAGGTCGTCCTGCGCCCTCCGGTCCCCTCGTCGAGCCGCCTCGATCCGGCGCCGCGCATCGTCCTTCCTCATCGCCGGCTCAACCTTCCGTCATTTCCGAAGCCCCTGTAGCGCCGCCGAGATTAGATAGCGGAAACCGCGCCTGTCAACACGCGGCAAAACCAAGGCAACACACATATCACTTTCCCCGAGGTGTTTTTTCACACTCACCCTGAGCTGCAGAAACACCAAAGATAAAGAATTCCTTAATTGCCTCGTACGGCCATTCACAACGGCCGACGATCTCGACTCATCCGCGCCGGGATTGTCCACCACGGTCCTCGACGTGCTGGAAGCCACGCGGCGCGGCGACTTCGTCCAGGAGGGCGCGGTTTGCATGTCCGCTTGGGCAGTGCGAGGATCACGCGGTCAGCCTTACGGCGAGAGGAGGTGCGGTCGAGATGTCCACCCATGAGTTTCCCGCGCCCCGTCGCCGGCACCGCTGACCTGCGGCGATCTGGGGCGCATCCCATCCTTTCGGAGAGCGCGATGGTGGCAAGCATTCACAACATCACCTTCGACACGACGGGTGATCCCTACGAGCTGGCCCAGTTCTGGTCCACGGTGGTCGGCCGCCCGCTGAGCACCGACGACCAGCCCGGCGACCCCGAGGCGTCCCTGGCCGCCGACGGCCTGCCGACAATGCTGTTCATCCGGGTGCCGGACGGCAAAGCGGTGAAGAACCGCGTGCACCTCGACCTGCAACCGCAGGACCGCACCCGCGACGAGGAGGTCGACCGGCTGATCGGGGCCGGCGCCAAGCTCGTCGGGGACCACCGCCGACCGGACGGCACCGGCTGGGTCACCCTGGCCGACCCGGAGGGCAACGAGTTCTGCGTCGAACGCAGCGCCGCCGAACGGGCCGCCGCCTAACACTCACCGTGGGGCGATCCGCACCGGGTTGCCCCACACCTCAGGCTCGCACTACTGCGACCAGCTCGGCCGACCCAGGGTCATCCGCAATGGTGCTCAGGGCAGCCAGCCTGCCCACCATTCGATGCCAGGGATCCGACCCTCATACGGGTCACCGCACCATTCAGCCCATTCGGCGGCGGCGAAGACCGGGCGAGTAACAAGGATGTCGTTGCACCGCTGCGCGCGGATGACCAGACCCCACTCCGGTAGCCACATGCCGTCGTCGAAGCCGGCGCACAGCGTGCCGGCCTGCCTGGACCGAACATAGTCCGCGAAACGGTCCACGGTCTCGGAAGGGATACCGCCGACCAACGGGATCGGCCCCACGTGAACCTGCGGTCCGCGCACGCCGTCGACGGCGACGGCGGACAATCCCTCGGCATCGTCGAAGATGACGGTCACGGCCGGATCGGTGAAGGTGGCAAAGGTTCCGCTGGAGCCCCGACGCTTCCAGCGCTCGTGGCGTGCCGGCGCGGCATCGACCGCGGAAGTCACCTCGTCGAGGCTCATACCGAACCGTAGCGGGCCGACTCGGGCCAACGGCTCGAAGTCCCAGCCGTTCACGGCGCCCACTGAGGCGCCCAAATGTGGCGGGGCAGGTCGCCGGCGTCCGGATCCCTCATCCGCCTGGCCCACTCCGACCCGACCATGACCGGCAGGGTGACGAGCACGTCGTGGACGCGGTCCGGTAGAAGGATCAGCCCCAGCGTTTCGTTGGCGGGCGACCCGAACGGACCCCAGCTGATCGGCCCGTACCCCTTCGACTCAACGTATCCGGCAAGCCACCGGGTCATCGCCGATGGCACGCCGCCGCAGAGCCGGACGCCCTCCAGCGTCACCTGCGGAGCTTGCCCTGTCCACGGCAGACCCGACCACCACGCCACCTGCACACCCGCCAGGCGTTCGCCGGAGGTGAAATAGGTAGTCACCATGACGCTGTCGAAATGAACCGCACCGTTCCACTCCTGGGCATCGGATCCGACGGCCGCTTCCGTCTCGTCGCGGCTCATCCCGAAACGCAGCGGACCGACGCCGACCAGTGGCTGGAAGACCCACTCGGGGCGCTTCGCGGGAGCAGACACTCGCCGAGCCTAGATGATCACCTGTACGCGCGAATCGGCACGCACGCTGCGCGGCAGAGGATGTTGGGCTCCTTATTACGATGCCGACCATGGGGATGTACGCGTCGATCCGCGGCTGGCTTGAGATTGACGTCAAACAACGCGTCACCGCCGAGCAGATCATCGAGCAGAACCGGCATGAGCTGTACTCGGGTGGGTGGGCGTTTCCGTCGGCGCCGTTCAACTGGTCGCTGTATCTGTTCTATGGCGGTGACATCCGGCAGGGTGAGCTCTCGTGGCTGCGCGGTCAGGTCGAGCAGCTCGCCGAAATACCACCTGTTGACGAGGACAACGACTGGCCCAGGGGGTTGTTCGTCGTCACGGCCGAAGAGCGCGATGGTGCCCAAATGTGGCAAGTCCGTGAGGCTACCGTCACGGAGCTGCCTGCCCCAGGCCTGTCCTGGCTCGGCGAGTGAGCCACACGAGTGGGTGCCGTTGCCACTGACGCAGCGGCCATCGGCAATTCCAGAGGCCGGCCAGGTCCGCAGGCGGACCACCCAGCATGATCGACGCACCCGGTCAGCGGCTCAACGAGCGCGTCGCGTAACGCTCCACGCAGCCCGGCGCGCAGTACCGGACGGCGGTAGATGCGGATGCTCAACGAACGTCGTCGGCCGCCTGCCGGGGACCAGCATTGCGCATTCGGATAACGCTGAACTCGCCTCCGGCCGCGACGACCGCATCGACATACGGCCACAGCGAGGCGGTCAAGCGCACCTCGACGTCATACCGGCCCAAGACGATCAAGCAGTCGTTGATCTCGCTCACATCCTGTACCTGAGTGGTCTTCTCGCTGACCCAGTAACCAGCGGTGGCATCCAACAGCGTGAAGTTCACTGAGTCGAGGCGATGAACCTTGAGGGACGCCTGCTGGAGCCGGGACAGCCATCGGTGCTCGACCGCGATGACACGGGTGGCGGGCGCGCTGAGCAGTGAATGCGGCGCTTGAGGCGTTGCCCAGCACACCCGTGGGCAGTCCCGGGGTAGGAGATAGTTCGGCAGGTGCGCCTCGTCGATAGCCCATACCCACTCCTGTCCTTCGTGAGGCGTGCCGGGAGGGGATGGGCGCGGGCTCATCATGGTGAAGGGGCCTTCATCACTGACATGGAACAACTTGGGCACGGGGCCAAGGTAGCGATGCCTCGCGGTCCTCAATCGCGCAACATCCGCTCATCGGCACGATGCGTGCGCCAGCCAACTCGGCCGGCGGGACATTGCGTGACGGCCTCCGTCAGCGCGCAGCGCGCTCGGCGGCAAGTCCGGATGCGCCACTCAGAGGTAGTTCTCGGCCCGAGAGCGGTGAACCTCCGGCCGGAGACTCGCACACGATAAGCACCTGGCGGGAGATCGGTGCGAGTCTCGGCGACACACCACCAGACGCGTGGAGATTTGCCTGTCGAGAACCTTGAGGTCCGCATCGACCTCAAGGTCCCAGGCGTCACGATCGTGGATGCGCGGCATGTAGCCCGAGCACCGCGGTGTGCCACCGACTCGCCGCACGAGGATCCGGAACACCCGGCAATCAATCGCATGATCGAGGTAGGGATAACCCCCGCCCGCATCGGCCTGCTGCCGGCACTGTGCGGGCTACCGGCAGCCGTGTTCGCTAAGTCCCATGAAGGCGACATCGACTGGCGGACCGGCCCGCGGCGAGTCAGAGTTCGCTGACCGACACCGCGGTGGCCACTATCTGCAGCTCGTCCTGGACACGGTCGCGCTCGGACTGCTGGTGTGGCTGCACTGCCTGCCGCACTCTGGCGGGTCGATCCGATTCATGAGACCTTCTCGGAATATCCGGTACGGTCGGTCGCGCTCGGAGCGCCGTATGTGATCGCGCTACTGAGCGCGAACGCGGCCACGGTGTTGCTGGCGGTCGCCGTGGCTCAACAGGCAACGTTTCGTGGATGGCTGCCGACGGCCCTGCTGGCCGCCTGGTGCGCGAGCCTGCTGGGCCTGACGGTGTTCCTCAAGGATCCTGCAGGTTCAGCAGGCACCTGGTTCGGCGTCGTGCACAAACTGTGTGCGACGGCGAACTTCGCGAGCCTGCCGGCGTTCGGTGCGCTGCTGTACCGACGCTTCCGAGGCATGGCCTAATGGCGTGGCTACGCCCGCACCATGGGGGTGTTCGCCGCGGCCAGCGTCGTGTGCGCGGCTCCGGCCGCCTGGGCATTCCTGCTGCACGGCGGCCACCCGCAGGTCACAGGCATCTCGCTCGGGCTAGCCGAACGGGGAATCGTCGCCTGCAACGTCGCGATGATTGCAACCCTGACCACATGGTCTCGCCCCCGCCGGCCCCTGTCTCGACGCTGAAGTACGGTTCGAAGCACAGGATCAACCTAACCGCCGAGAACCGGGATCGGGACCACGTGCGTACGCTCGACGACCGTGAACGAAGTCGTCTTTCTGCGCTTCCAGAGCACCTCACCCAACCGCCGCGGAACGTTCCCCGGAGTTTTCGGCCTGGTGAACGGGCTGGCGCACGACGGGAGGTTGACGGCCGAACAGGAACATTTCAGAAAAATCAACAACGCCTGGTACGAGGCCAACTTCACCAACCCGAACACCGTCGATCCCACCGTCTACGACCGGGCTGTCCACCCGAAGGCTGCCGCCTGGTTCAAGTCATCAGCATCGGAGATGATCGAACGAGTCAACGGCTACCTGAAAATCCTCGCCGACCACGGCATCGGATACGAACGCATCCAGTCGACCGACCCAGGCCGCATCATCTACGAAGACGAACACCAGATCGTGGTCGTACCCCACAACGAAGACCGCTCGCCCGACCCCACCGAGTAGCGCCAGTTCGCCAGATCTGCAGTGAAACGAGCGTTCATCGCGGCATGCGAGCGCGCCACCGAGTCGAACTCACGTTGCTCGCCCTCGATTAGCACGCTCGTTGGAGCGCTCATTGGCGTGAGCTCAACTCTTGTCGCCGATCGCATTCGCTGGTCGCGTGATCGGCCCAAGATTACCTATGAAGCGCGTAAGCAGCTTTATTCTGAGTTTCTCACGGAATTGTCAACCACCAGGGACATCCTCCGCGCAGCTGGGCGCGAATATTTCGCGGCTGAGGTCTCTCGCCAGCAAGCAGCTAATGAGGCGTTCCGAGTGTCGAACTTGTACTCAAGGCGGTATCAGGTGAGCAACATCGCACCGCCGGAGATCGTCGCCGCCGCGACGACCTCGGTCCTGTGACAGGCCAAATTGAGGCGTGACCTGGCTTGTCGGCAACCCTCAGTGGTGTAGGTCTGCCACGACCTCCACCAAGCGGATGGCGGAAGAGGACATTGAGCTTATCGTCGGGTGAATCGGTGAGAACGTCGCCAGGGGCGCCAAGCCGTACGGCGTTTCACCATGACGGCATCGCCGTACTGCGCATTGTCGTCAACAGCGATGCCGAGCGCCTGAACGTATTCCAGTAACAGGGGTCGGGTGAACCGCTCACTGATCTTCCTGGTCCGGTATGCGGCCGGCCTCTCGAAGTCCTGTACCTGACCGGAGGTTTCCCATGACCACCGGCGATCCTCGGCGTGAGCGGCGATGGTGCGGACGTGGTCCAGGGGTGGTTCGCCGTGTGGTCCTCCGAGCCACAGCTGGGTCGAGGCATGCCCGTAGGAGGTCATCGGCTGGTGGGTGGCGATCACCCATCGCACACCGAGGAGTTTGGCGAGGTAGCTCGTGGCCGGGAAAGGGTCGCCGCCGCCGATGTCATTGTTGAGACAAGCCGTCCAGGCCGCCCCGTGCGATGCAACAACCTCCCTGGTCCAAGGCGTCTCCAGCGGTTCGAGCGGGAGAAGGCACTCGGGCCATGGTGCCTCGCTTCTGCTCACCTCGTACGGCACGCCGAGACCGGTGCGCCAGGCGAGCAGACTCTCCGAAGCGGGCTCGATCGGCGCCTCCAGGAAGCCCACACTCCAGCCGAGCGGTGACAGCCGACCGCCGAGAACGGATGCCTCCGGTGAGATGCGATCCACAGCTTCCATGATCCAGTGGAGCAGCACCATGCGTCAGTTCATTGAGACAAAGGCACGGCCGGCAGTCCTGCGCAGTTAATCTCAGGACTCATGAGTCAGAGCGGAAGCCAGGCCGCAGCCTTCTTCAACGAAGTCGCTCGTCATCAGGTCGTCTGGTACACGAGAAACGACCAGGGCAGTCCCGCTCCGATGACCAGCAGCGGAAGTCGCGCGATGCCGTACTGGTCATCCAAGGCTCGGGCTCAGCGAGCCGTCGAGGTATGGGGTGGTGACCTACGCGTCGCCTCGATGACTCTTCAGAAATGGCGAGACGAGGATCTTCCCCAGCTTGCCGAGGAGGGCCTTCGAGCCGGGATCAACTGGACCGGCCCGCGCCTCACGGGCTGGGATTTCACCGTCGCTGAGACGCTCAACCGGTTGGATCAGGCTCTCGGGACCGGGCGATTCGCCAAGGATGAGCCGGCCGGCCCCTGAACTCGCGGTTGCCGGGCGGGGTGGCAGCCGTTCAGGTGATCACGGGGGCCGGGCGGCTACCGAATGTGGCGGGACGTCGTTTACGACCGTAAAGATCTCTTAACGGTCGATCCGTTGTGGATCGCGCAAAAGGCGCTATAGCCTATCGATGCCATGGGATATTGATGACGTTGGAAGAGGTGGCCGTGCTTCGCTACCTGGGCCGCCAGGCTGCCGGCTGGCTGGTGATGATCGTGGTGGCCACCAACGCGACCTACTTCCTGGCCAGCTGGTTCCTCGATCCGAGGTCGAACTACCGGGATCTGCGGCCGGTCCGCACGGACGAGCAGATCGCGCACGCCCTCGAACCGTACGGGCTGTCCCCGTCCTGGTCGCTGGTCCACCGCTGGTGGTTCTGGCTGTCCGACGTGGCGCTGCGCTTCGACTGGGGGCACTCCCCGACCGGGGTGCCGGTCAACGGGGAGCTGCCGCAGCGTGTCCTGGTCAGCGGCCAGCTGATCCTGCTCGGCACGCTCGCCTCGGTGGTCATCGGCGTGGCGCTGGGCGTCTACACCGCGTCCCGGCAGTACGGCGTCGTGGACCGGCTCGGGCAGGGCGTCTCGATCGTGCTGTTCAACATTCCGACTGCGGTCGGTGCGCTCGCGTTCGTCCTGGCCGCGGTGTGGTTGAACCAGTTGGCGGGCGAGACGGTGCTGCATGTGGCGGGCGCGAACACGGCCGGGTTCGAGGGTGGCGTCTGGGCGTCGCTGGTGGACCGGCTCGACCATCTGGTCCTGCCGACGCTGAACCTGACGCTGCTCGGCTACGTCAACTGGCACCTGACGCAGCGGGCGCTGCTGCTCGACATGATCAATGCCGATTTTGTACGGACGGCCCGGGCGACCGGGTTGACCCGCGCTCAGGCGATTCGCCGGCACGCGTTGCGGGCGTCGCTGATCCCGACCGCCACGTCGGTCGCGTTCAGCATCCCGGCGGTGTTCACCGGCGCGATCATCACCGAGACGGTGTTCGGCTGGGAGGGCATGGGGCGGTACTTCACCGAGACGATCGCCAAGAACGACGTGGACGGGGTGGTGGCGGTGGCCGCGTTCGGCGCGGTGATGACCGCGGCCGGCGCGATCCTGTCGGACATCGCCACGGTCGCGCTCGACCCGCGGGTGCGGGCCAGCTGATGACCCGTCTCGGCCGCACCCGGCTCTACCGCCGGCGTTTCACCCGCAACCGGTCCGCGGTGATCGGCGTCCTGATCTTCGCGCTGCTGGTGGTCTACGCCGTCGCCGGCGGCCTGGTCACCTCGTGGAGCTGGAACCAGCCGGACTTTCTGGCGCTGACCCGGCCGCCCGGCGGCGGGCACTGGTTCGGCACCGATCAGGGCGGCAACGACGTCTACGCCCAGTCCGTGCACGGCCTGCAGCGTTCGCTGGTGATCGCGCTGAGCGTCTCGGTGCTGACCACGGTCGTCTCGGCGGTGGTCGGGGCGGGCGCGGCCTACCTGGGCGGGCGGGTCGAGCGGTGGACCCTGCTGATCATCCATTTCCTGCTGGTCGTGCCGTCGTTCCTGATTCTCGCGCTGGTCTCGAACCGGGTCAGCGGCGACTGGCGGATCCTGATCCCGCTGCTGACGTTCGTCACCGTGGTCCTGCCGGCCCGCGTCATCTGGTCGGTCGCCACGTCGCTGCGCGAGCGGGACTACGTGCGGCTGGCCGAGTTCATGGGGGTCAGCCGGCCCCGGATCGTGGCCCGGCACATCATTCCGCACCTGGGTGGGCTGCTCGTCGTGAACCTGATGCTGGGGGTCGTGTCGGCCGTGGTCCTGGAGACGTCGCTGAGCTTCCTGGGCTTCGGTGTCAAGACGCCCGACGTGTCGCTGGGTTCACTGCTGGCCGACGGGTCGCTCGCGGTGAGTTCGGCGCCGTGGCTGTTCGAGGTGCCGGCCGGGCTGCTGGTGCTGCTGACCGTGTCGCTCACGCTGATCGGCGACGGGCTTCGCGACGCGCTCGACCCGACTTCGGCCGCCGGGGGCCGTCGATGACAGATCAGATTCTTACGGTACGGAATCTCAGCGTCACCTTCCCTTCCGAAACCGGCCCTGTTCACGCCGTACGCGAAATCGATCTTGATCTGCATGCCGGAAGAACCCTGGCTCTGGTCGGTGAGTCGGGCTCCGGGAAATCGGCCACCGCCACCGCGATCATGGGACTGCTCCCGCCCGGCACCGCGACCGCCGGCGAGGTGCTGCTGGACGGGCCGAACCTGCTCGGCCTGGACGACCGCCGGATGTCCGCGGTGCGCGGCAAGCGGATCGGCATGGTCTTTCAGGATCCGCTCTCCGCGCTGACCCCGATCTTCCCGGTCGGCCGGCAGATCGCCGACGCGGTGCGCGTGCACACCCGGGTGCCGAAGGCCGCCGCCTGGAAAAGGGCGGTCGAGCTGCTGGAACTGGTCGGCATCCCGCGCCCGCACGAGCGCGCCCGCGACTTCCCGCACCAGTTCTCCGGCGGCATGCGTCAGCGGGTGGTGATCGCCCTGGCCATCGCCAACGACCCGGACGTGATCATCGCCGACGAGCCGACCACCGCGCTCGACGTGACCGTGCAGGCGCAGATCCTGGAGGTTCTGGAGACCGCGAAGGCCGAGACCGGCGCCGGGGTTCTGCTGATCACCCACGACCTGGGGGTGGTGGCCGGGCACGCCGACGACGTCGCGGTGATGCACGACGGCCGGATCGTCGAGCGGGCCGAGGTCCATGATCTGTTCCGGTCACCAAAGACGCCCTACACCGCCGGGCTCCTGGCCGCGCTGAGCGACGGGCCGCGGTCGGAGAGGGACCAGAGCGACGGCGAGCCGGTGCTGCGGCTCGCCGGGCTTTCCCGCAGCTATCCGATCACCCGCGGGACCGTCCTGCGCCGGCGGGTCGGCACGCGGCACGCGGTCAGCGACGTGAGCTTCGAGGTAAGGGCCGGGGAGACGTTCTGCCTGGTCGGCGAGTCCGGCAGCGGCAAGACGACCACCCTGCTGGAGATCATGCGGCTGCAAGCGCCGGAGTCCGGCTCGCTGGAGGTGCTCGGCGTCGACGTGGCCGGCCCGGTGCCCGCCCCGGAGCGGCGGCGGCTGCGGCAGTCGGTGCAGATCGTCATGCAGGACCCGCAGGGCGCGCTCGACCCCCGGATGCCGGTCTTCGAACTGCTCGCCGAGCCATTGCAGGCGGCCGGGTTCAGCGCCGAGGCCACCCGGAACCGGGTGAACGAGCTGCTGGAACTGGTCGGACTGCCCGGTGACGTGCTCGACCGGTTCCCGGCCGCGTTCTCCGGCGGGCAGCGGCAGCGGCTGACGATCGCCCGCGCGCTGGCCACCCGGCCCCGGCTGCTGGTGCTCGACGAGCCGGTCTCGGCACTCGACGTCTCGGTGCGGGCCGGGATCCTGGACCTGCTGGCCCGGCTGAAGGCGCAGCTCGGGCTGGCCTACCTGGTGGTCGCGCACGATCTGGCCGTGGTCCGTGACATCGCCGACCGGATCGCGGTGATGTATCTCGGTCACATCGTCGAGATCGGGGACGCCGCGACGCTGTTCGCCGAGCCCCGGCATCCGTACACCCGGGCTCTTCTCTCGGCGGTCCCGATCCCCGACCCGGAACGCGAGCGCGCCCGGGAACGGATCGTGCTGCGCGGCGAACAGCCCAGCGCGGCCGACCGGCCGCCGGGCTGTGTGTTCGCCGACCGCTGCCACGTGCGGCCCACCCTCGACGCGCGGCTGCGCGAACTCTGCGTCACCGAACGTCCGCGCCTGTCCCCTCAGGTCGCGTGCCATCTCGTCACCGAAGGAGCGCCATGATCCGCCCGGTCGCGTTCGTCGCCCTGCTCACCCTCGGACTCGCCGGCTGCGGGGCCGCCGCCACGAAAGCGCCGGACACGCCGGTGCCCAGCGCGGCGTCCGGTGCGTTCGACTACAACCCGCAGCCGTACGAGAACATCAAGGACGGCGGCACACTGCGGGTCGCCGGCGCGGTGATCGAGCAGGGCAACACGTTCCACGCGGACGCGAACCTGGGCGCGGCCCGGTTCTGGTTCTGGTACAACGCGGACGCGATCACCTACTCCCCCGACGGCGCGGTCCAGTACAACCCGGACTACTACACCGACGTGAAGACCGAGGTGGCCGGCGGGAACCAGAAGGTCACCATCACGATCAACGACAAGGCCACCTTCAACGACGGCACCCCGATCGACTTCCACGCGGTAGAAGCGACGTGGAAGGCGAACAACGGGTCGGACAAGGACTTCTACGCCAGCGACACGATCCCGTACTCGCGGATCACCGCGGTGCACGCCGGCGCGAACGACAAGCAGGCGGTCATCGAGTTCAAGGGCGTCAACGCCTGGTGGACGCCGCTGTTCTCGACGCTGCTGCACCCGAAGGCGGCCGCCGACGCGACGACGTTCAACACCGCGTACCTGAAGAAGGTCGAGCCGCAGTGGGGTGCCGGGCCGTACACGGTCACCGCCTACGATCCGGCCACCGGCAACGCCACCTTCGAACGCAACCCGAAGTGGTGGGGCAAGCCCGGCAAGCTGGACAAGCGGATCATCGTCGGGCTGGAGACCCAGGCCGCGCTGAACGCTTTCCGCAACGGCGAGCTGGACCTGGCCTCCACCGGCGGCGCCGACGGGCTCAAGCAGATCACCGGGGTGACCAACACCGGGGTCCGGCGCGGCGGCAGCCCGTTCGAGTACTTCCTGTTCCTCAACACCAAGTCGCCGCTGCTCACCGACATCGCCGTGCGCAAGGCCATCCTGGAGAGCGTCGACCGGCAGCAGATCGCGTCGATCCAGTTCCAGGGCCTGGACTACGCCGAGCCGCTGCCCGGCTCGGCGATCTTCTACTCGTTCCAGAAGGGCTACCACGACAACGTCGCCGAGGTGATCAAGCACGACCCGGAGGCCGCCCGGAAGGACCTGGACGCGGCCGGCTGGACCGCCGGCAGCGACGGCATCCGCGCCAAGGGCGGCCAGAAGCTCCAGCTCAGCTACACGCTCACCGGGGACGACCCGCTCGAGAAGGCGACCGCCAACGCGTTCGCCGCGCAGCTCAAGACGCTCGGCGTGCAGGTCGATATCAAGTCGGTGTCCGAGAACGACTTCGACTCCATCGTCAGCGGCCGCAAGTTCGACCTGTTCCTGGCCGGCAACCGGTCTCTGGACCCGTTCGGCGCACGTTACCTGGACAGCTTCTACGGCAGCACCAGCAACGAGAACCTGACCGGCTCGGGCACACCCGAACTCGACCAGAAGATCAAGGACGCGGCCGGGATCGCCGACCCGGACACCCAGATCGCCAAGGCCAACGAGCTGGAACGCGAGGGTCTGGCCCAGTACGCGTTCCTGCCGCTCTACAGCGGCCCGTCGATCTACGGCGTCTCCAACGGCCTGTCCAACCTCGGCGCCACCATCTTCGGCACCCCCCTGCCGGAAACCGTCGGCTGGCAGAAGTAGCCCCGGGCCGATAAAACACCAAAAAAAACGCCTATTGGGTACGTCGTGAGCACCGCCGCCGTCTCATCGTGCCCGGATGCCACCCAGGACGATCTCCATCCACCGCTCCCGGCTCGCCTCGTTCAGCGAGGCCGGGGCGGTGGCGAGAATGAGGTACGCGTCGTCGGGTGTGATCTCCGGGCGAATGTCCCCGTCCGCCTGCGCGGCCTGGAGCAGCACGCTGAGCGCCACCCGGCCGGGATCCTGCGCAAAGGCCGGACCATCAGCGGCTCCGAGCGTGCCGGCGGCCGCCTTGATCGACTGGTTCGTGGCCGCCTCGGCCAGGTAGTCGGCCAGGAGCCGCTCGATCGAGGCCACGGCGTCACCGGGCCGGCGCAGCGAACGGGCCGCCTCCTCGACCCGGAGGACCAGCCGGTTCGAAGCCTCGTCGAGGACGGCCCGGACCAGGTCGGTCTTCGTCGGGTAGTGCCGGTAGAGCGTGCCGACGGCGACACCGGCGGCGCGCGATCTGATCCATCGACGCGTCGGGCCCGCTCTCGGCGATCTCGACGGCACCGAACGAGCCATACCCCGCGTTGTTGACCAGGACGTCGAGTCGGGCGGTCGCGCGCTCGATTTCGGCCACGGCCTCGACCATGGACGCGTCGTCGGTGAGGTCCAGCGCAAGATTGCGGACCCCGTGCGCGCTCAGGCCGGCCATGCGATCGACGCGCCGGGCCCCGACGTAGACCGTGTATCCCCGACCGGCCAGCTCCACCGCCCTCGGCCGTCCGTTGGTAGGGCGGGCGCGACCGTCAGTAGACTTGCGCGCCCGCCGCCGATCGAATCGAGATGCACGTGACAGCTGAGGAACGCCCCGGCGCCGATGCGGTTCGCCGGCTCTCCACGACCACGGAGCTCTGCGCCAACCGGCGGGAAGTGCTCGGTCACGTCGGCAACAAATGGAGCGCGCTGATCCTGACCCTGCTCGAGGAAGCGCCCCGACGCTATTCGTCGCTGCGACGGTCGTGCCGGATCACGGCACGCATGCTCACCCTGACTCTGCACAACCTCGAACGCGACGGCCTGATCGTTCGCGAGCCGGGACCGGCCGAGGTGTACTACGCCCTTTCCGAGCCTGGCCGGTCTCTCTGCGCCATCATCCGTTCGCTGATCGACTGGTCGGATCAGCATCACGAACACATACGCGAGAGCCGGCGCACCGTCGCCCCGGCCGGATGAGAGGTCAGGCCGCGGCCAGAATGGCCGCCGCGATCTCCCGGGGCCGCGACAGCATCGCCATGTGGCTGCCCGGGACGCTGACCGGTTTCACACCCAGGCGCTCGGCGAACTCGTCACCCGGGCGGGCCAGCGACTGGTCGCTCTCCCCGAGGAGGTACGCCGCCGGCAGGCCGATCTCGGTGACCGGGGGAACATCGAGGGAGTCGACCATGTAACCGCCGGGCTGCGCGAGAGTCAGCGCGAAGACCAGGTCCTGCAACTCGGTCGACTCGTCCTGCATCAAACCCATGCGGACGGCCTCGATCGGCAGCGCGACCGTCTGATCCGGAATTGTGGCGATGGCCTCGTGAATGGCCTGGCCATAAACCTCGTTCTCGTCGGCCATGCTCAAACCCGCGGCGGGGACGACAGCATTGTAATAAATAACCTTGACGACGCGATCGGTGAGGCGATGAGCGGCTCCGGTCGCGGGATAGCCGCCCCAACTGTGCGCGACCAGCACGACATTCGTCAGATCCCGCTCCTGGACCTGCTCGACCACGAAGTCGACCGCGTCGGAGAGCCGCAGGCCCACCGGCGAATCCCCGTAGGAAAGTCCCGGGAAGGTCAGCGCCACCGCACGATGGCCGTGCTCGGTCAGCAGACGCGCGACCGGATGCCAGGACCAGGCACCCATCCAGGCCCCGGGAAGAAGAACAAAGGTGTACGGAGCGGTATTACCAGAGGTCACGAAATTGCCTTTTGTTCGCCGCCCGGATTGTCGGGCGCAGCCGCAAAGTGTCACCGACAACGTAGTTCAACGTTCCGGGCGTCACCATTGATTGCCGCGTGACCTCGATCGCGAACAAGTTTGTTCCCATAGTTAAATCGAAGAAATATCGACCCTCGTCGTCACTCGCCGATGATCGTGGCTCAGGACGTGCGCCTGCTGGGTAGCCTGGCGGTCGGCTCGGATCGGGAAGGGCGGCCGGTATGGACGACGCAGAGACGCAACGGCCGCGCGCCCTTCGCGTACACCTCTCCTGGGAGCGGGTCGGACCCAGGCTGCAACCGCAGGTCACGTTCGACGTGGACGCCGAGGTGGTGGTCGCGTTCACGGCCGCTGACGGCCGGACGCTGCTGGCCGCCGTCGCCGACGAGGACGGGCCGCCCGTGGTCGTGTCGCTGTGGGATCCGGCGACCGGCCGAAGGGCCGGCGAGCCGCTGACCTGTCCGGCAGAGGTGGTCGTGGCGATGGTGCCGGCGGCGCCCTTCCTCGCAGTCGCCTACCACGACGTGGACGAATCATTCGTGCAGGTGTGGGAGCCGTTGACCGGTGAGCGGGTCGGTAAGCCGCTGCCCGGCCCGGGCGACTACGGGTCCGGCCTGGCCGCGGTCCCGATGCCGGACGGCCGGCACCTGCTCGCCGTCATCGAGGAGACCGACGGGGCGCTACGGCTCTGGGATCCGGCCACCGGCGATCTGGTGGCCGGTCCCCTGGCGCCCCAGGCCTGGGCGGTCGCGGCGGCGACCGCGCCGGACGGCCGGACGCTGCTGCTGACGTTGCACGGCGACGAGGACGAGGCGACGGTCCGGTCCTGGGATCCGGCGACCGGGGAACCGCGGGGACGGGTGTTGCGCACCCGGCACGACGAGGGCAATCCGGCCCGGCTGGCGGCGCTGCCGCAGCCGGACGGACGCCTGATCCTCGCGGTGTCGCGCGGCCACGAGGACGACGGGTTCGTGACCCGGTTCTGGGACGCGGCGACCGGCCGGAAGATCGGCGACCCCGTCGAGGGCGAGGATCTGCTGGTGGCCGACGGCCGGGTGCCGTTCGTGGCGGCCGGCGACGGGCTGTGGGATCCGGGTTCGGGCCGGCGGGTCGGCGACTCCGGCACCAACAGCGTGCCGCGCCCCCTGGCCGCCGTCCCCGGTAGTCCGGCGCTGCTGGCCGGGCCCGGGTTCGACGGCACGCTGTGGCTGTGGGATCCGGCCACGGTGCGTCCGTTGACCGACGCCGAACGGATGGGCCCGGTGACCCGGCTGACCCCGGTGACGCTGCCCGACGGCCGGGCCCTGCTCGCCGCCGAGACGGCCGGCGACGTCCATTTCTGGGACGCGCTCACCGGTGAGCCGGCCGCCCGGCCGCTGACCGGCCACCTGCGGGGTGTCACGGCGATCGCCTCGGCGCCGCTGCCGGACGGTCGGGCGGCGGTGGTGACGTGCGACGGCGCCGGTGCCATCCGCTCGTGGGATCCGGCGACCGGGCGGGTTCTCGCCGAGGTGCCGGCCGCCCGGTCCCACGTGGTCCGTTCGATGGCCCCTGTGGTCATGCCGGACGGCCGGACGCTGCTGGCCGTCGGCAACGACGTGAACGTTCTGCGGCTGCGGGACCCGGCCACCGGGGCCGCGGTCGGCGACATGTTCACCCGGCTCGACCGGCCACCGCTGCGGGCCGTCGCCACCGTGCCGATGCCCGACGGCCGCACGCTGCTGGCGGCCGGCAACGCCACTCCGGCGCGCGGTGGCGGTTTCGCGGCGCGACTGTGGGATCCGGCGACCGGCCATCCGGTCGGCGAGCCGTTCGCCGACCGGATCCAGGTGTGGTCGCTGGCCGGGCACGACAGTGGGCTGTTGGCGATCGGCACCGGTGACGGCCGGGTCCGGGTCCACGACGTCACCACCCGGGAGATGTTCGGCGAGCTGCCCGGCAAGCACCCGTGCCTGTTCACCGCGGCCGACGGCGGGCCGGTGCTGGCCGTCGCCCGCCGCGACGAGGTCCAGTTCTGGGATCCGGTCGCCCAGCGCCGCCTGGCCTCGCGGCGGATGGGAACCACCGTCCTGGCGCTGGCCGCGACCGGCTCGCGGCTGGCCGTCGGATGCGACGGGGACCTTGCCGTTCTCGACGTCACCGAGTGGGTGGCGTGAACCTCCGGGCGGCCGAACGCTGGATGTCGCTGAGCCGGCACCCGAACGTGCGTGCCTGCCATTACGCCGAGGTCGTGGACGGCGACCTCCGGGTGCACGCCGAGCACGTCGACGGGGCGCCCGCGTCCCGGTCGTCTCCCGACCGGGCTCTGGACATCGTGATCCAGACCGCGTGGGGAGTCGGTCACGCGCACCGGCACGGTGTCGCCCACGGCGACATCAGACCCGCAAACGTGCTGGTGACCGCGGACGGCACGGTCAAGGTCACCGGTTTCGGCGTCGCCGAGGCGGCCGACCGGCGCGCCGACGTGACCGGCATCGTGAGTCTGCTGCGCGAGCTGGACGGGCCGGTGCTGCCGGGAACGATCGTCGACATGGCCGGGCTCACGGCGGCCCTGATCGAGCTCCACCAGCAGGAATGCGGCCGGCCGTATTCGCGCCCGGCACCGGAGCCACTCCCCCGCACGTCGGACGAGCTGACCGATCACGCGCTCGTGCTGACCGCCCTGGGCCGCACCGGGGACGCGCTGTCCGCGTACGCGCAAGCCTTGATCCTGCATCCGGGTCATCCGGAGGCGACGTACAACGAGGGGTTGCTGCGCTGGCGCACCGGTGCGCTGACCGACGACCGGCTGCTGACCGCCATCGAGGCGATCGGTGCCGGGAATCCGCCGTGGCAGGGCGACTACCTGCGAGGACTGGTCCATCTGGAACGCGGTGACGCCCCCTCGGCGTTGCCGTTGTTGCTCAAGGCCACCCAGGCGGCCGGCGACAACATCGAGATCAAGACCGCTTTCCAGTACGCGGTGAAAGCCGACCGTCCACACCGGCTGCAACCGCGGACGATCCAGGTCCGGCGCGGCATCAGATCGGACTCGCTGCACGTGGGCCCGGGCCCGGAGGTCGACCACGTCCGGCTGAGCGCGGACGGGCAGATCGCCGTGACCGCGGGCAACGAGACGGTCCAGGCGTGGGACACCCGGTCCGGCCGGTGCCTGATGGAGACGCAGGAACACGCCGCCAAGGCCAGCGCGCTGCACCTGAGCGCCGACGGGCGGTACGTACTGTCCGGCGCCCGCACCGGAGTGGTCGTGTGGCGCCGGATCGCCGACGGGAAACGGCTGCACCGGCTGCAGACCGACGACTGGGTGATCGACGTCTGGGCCGCCGCCGACGCGCGGACCGCCGTGATCACGGTGCGCGGCCGGATCCAGCTGTGGGACCTGCACGAGGGCCGCATGCTGCGCGCCATCGACCACGACGGCCCGATCCTGCGGGCCGCGGTGTCCGCCGACGGCCGGCGAGCCGTGTCGGCCGGCCCCGATCACGTCCTGCGGGTGTGGGATCTGCCGACCGGTCGGTGCCTGGCCCGCCTGGACGGTCACACCACGCATGTGCACGCGATCCGGCTCAGCGACGACGGCCGGACGGCGGTCACCTCGGGCTCGTACGACCCGGTGATCCGGGTCTGGGATCTGGACGCCGGGCAGTGCCGGCACCGGCTCGGCGGGCACGTCACCGAGGCGCGCGGGCTCGACATCAGCGCCGACGGGCGGTACGCGCTGTCGGGCGGCGGGACCGATCACACCGTACGTCTGTGGGATCTTGAATCTGGTCGTTGCCTGCGCACCTTCGCCAGCGACTACGACGAGACGGCGGCGCTGAGCGCGGACGCCCGGGTCGCGGCCGCCGGTGGCATGAGCGGCCAGGTGCGGATCTGGGACGTCGCGGCGCCCACCGGCTACACCGCACCGGCCCAGCCGTGCCGCCCACGCTCGTTCGCCGAGGCCCGGGCGCTCGCCACCACCGCCAGCGTAACCCTCGACGGCGCGGAGCAGGCCATCGCCGAGCAGCGCTTCGGCACGGCCCATGACCTGCTGGTTCAGTTGCGCACCGACCGGCACCACGATCGGACGCCGCGACTGGTGCGGGCCTGGCAGCGGCTGAGCGCGCGGGTCGACCGGGTCGGTGTCGAGGACGTCCTGGTCGCGCGGACGCTCGGTGGCCACACCGATCGCGTCGAGTCGATCTGCGCCACGCCGGACAGCCGGAGCGCGGTCTCCGGCGGTCGCGACGGCACGCTGCGGGTGTGGGACCTGGAGTCGGGAGAATGCCTGCGCATCCTCACCGGCCACACCGGCTCGGTGCTGTCCGTGGCGGCCGGCGGTGACGGCCGGACGGTCGTGTCGGCCGGCCGGGACAAGACGGTCCGCGTCTGGGATCTTGATTCCGGTCTTTGCGTGCGCACCCTGACCGGGCACAACAGCCTGGTCTACGCGGTGGCGGTCAGCGCCGACGGGCGCCGGGCCGTGTCGGGCGCCCGCGACGGCGACCGGCTGCTGGTCTGGGACCTGGACAGCGGCGAACGGATCCACCGCCTCGACGGTCACACCGGTGGCGTGCCCACGGTGGCGATGACCGCCGACGGGCGGCTGGCCCTCTCCGGCAGCCACGACGGTACGGCCCGGATGTGGGACCTCGACACCGGCGAGTGTCTACGCGTCCTCGACGACTCGCATCGGGGGCAGGCGGTCGACGTCGTCCGGATCAGCGCCGACAGCCGCCGGGCCCTCACCGTCGGTTCGGGCGGCCGGGCCCGGTGGTGGGACCTCGCGTCCGGCGACTGCCTGCACACGTTCGAACCGGCCTGGTCCCGCCTCACCGACGCGCAGCTCAGCTCCGACGGCCGATACGTGCTGGCCGCGGGCGAGGGGCTGCTGAAACTGTACGACCTGACGACCGGCGAGCCGGTGTACGAACTCCCGGAGCGCCCCGAGCAGATCGCCGCCGCCGGCCTGAGCCCGGACGGCCGATTCGTGGCCGTCGCCGCCCGCGACACGACCGTCCGGACGTGGGACCTGACCTGGCGCCTGCAGGTCCCGTGAGAGCAAGCCGTGGGCCGCGTACCGGTGAAGTGTGCTGCCGTGGGCGCGGGAGGCGACCGACACTGGAGGGCATGACGCGCTTCTACTTCGTTGACGTGTTCGCGGATCGGCCGCTGACCGGGAACCCGCTGACGCTCGTGCCCGACGCCGATGATCTGACCGTGCCGCAGATGCAGGCGATCGCCCGCGAGTTCAACCAGTCCGAGACGACGTTCCTGCTGCGCCCGGGTGAGGACGGGGTCGCCTGGCGGTTGCGCTCGTTCACGCCGGCCGGGGTGGAGGTCGGCGGGGCCGGGCACAACGCCATGGGCGCCTGGCTGTGGCTGGCCGACCAGGGGCTGACCGGCGAGCAGCCGGCGGTGACGATGCGGCATTGCCGAAGATCCGGCTACGGGTACGGCGGCCGGCCCGCTCGCCGCGGCCCTGGTCCGCTCGGGCCGGGTGCCCGCCGATGTCCCCGTCCTGATCGAACAGGGACATCGGCTGGGGCGTCCGAGTCGACTCCGGGTCGACGTGACCGAGGATCGGGTCCGCCTGTCCGGTTCGGGCCTGGTCGTCGGCCACGGCGAGTTGCGCCTGGTCCAGGGCACCGGTTTCAGTCGGTGACGTGGGCGGCGGCGGCCAGGATCGTGTCGACGACCACCTGCGGGTGCGACACCAGCGACACGTGTGAGCCCTCGACCTCGGTCACCTTCGAGCCGGCCCGTTCCGCCTGGGCGCGTTTGACGCCCGGCGGGATGACCTTGTCCTCGGTGCCGATGACGGCCCAACTCGGCAGCGTCTTCCAGGCCGCCGGGCCGGACGGGGTGGTGTTGGCGCTCAGGGTGATCGGCCGCTGGGTCTCGGCGATCAGCCAGCGGTCGGCCTCGGGCAGGTCCTGGGCGAACGAGTTGTGCACGGTGTCGGGCTTCAGGAATGCTTCGGCGTCCCCTTCGGGGCTGCCCGGGTAGCCGACGATGTCGAGGACCGTGGTCGGGTCGGGGACGTCGAGGGCCGATCCCGAGCCGCCGAGGATCTGGAAGACGAACTCGCCCTCGTCCGGGGTGAACGCGTCGACGTAGACGAGGGCCTGCACGTCACCGCCGCCGGCGGCCGCGTTGGTGATGACGAAGCCGCCGTAGGAGTGGCCGACCAGCACGACCGGTCCGCTCGTGCGCTGGGCCAGGAACGATGAGATGTAGGCGGCGTCGCCGACCGGGCCGCGCAGCAGGTTCGGCGGGGCGAGGACCGTGAACCCCTGGGTGCGCAGTTCGGACGCGACGGCGTTCCAGCTGGACGCGTCGGCCCAGGCACCGTGTGCGAGAACGATTGTCGGTTTTGCCATGCCCGTCTCCTCAAGAGTCGCCGTGCTGAAAACCCATCAGCAAGATATACCGAATCGATAGAGCTACTTGATCTTTGAACGCTCTGTCTCACATGCTTCGCTCGCCGTTCACCATCGCCGGGAGGCGAACGAACGGTCGCCCGCCAGGACGGTTTCGGCGTCAGGAGTCGCCGGTGGAGGGACGGTCCCGGTAGTAACCGGGGACCGGGGTGATCGCGTTCACCAGGTAGTCGCCGACGATGCGGGGTTTGTAGACGACCGGGTTGTGCGAGGCCAGGGTGCGGGCGTTGCGCCAGTGCCGGTCGAGGTGCACGCCGTTGCGGACGGTCGACGAACCGCCGGCGTTGAAGGCGGTCGTCGCCGCGTCGAGGACCGCTTCGATCACCGCGACCTGGGCGGCCGAGGTGTCCTGGTAGGCGCGGGTGTAGTCGGCTTCGGCGCCGCTGCGGTGGGCGGCTTCGAGTCGTTCGGCGGCGTGCCGCAGCAGCGAGTCGGCCGTGAGCCGGCGCGCGTGCAGCGTTCCGACCACGCCCAGTACCTCCGGGTCCTGGGTGGCGTCCGGGGAGAGGGCGTGCAGGCTGGTCCGGGCCCGGGCCCGGACCAGGTCGACGGTTTCGGTGACCAGGCTGCGGGCGATTCCCGCGAGGTTGGCCAGGTGGACGATCTGGACGAACGAGTCGAGCCCGCGCAGGGATTCGCGGTAGCGGCCGACGTCGCCGAGGGGTTCGACCGGGACGTCGTCGAAGATGGTGGTGCCGCTGCCGGTCTGGCGCTGACCGATGCCGTCCCAGTCGTCGACGTGGGTGACCTTGGGGTGCCGGGCCGAGACGACGACGAAGATGCGGTTGCCGGATTCGTCGAGGACCGCGGCGCGGATGTAGTCGGCGAAGCGGGCGCCGGTGGAGTAGAACTTCTCGCCCGAGACGACCCGGGTGCCCCGAGCGTCGGCCCGGACCCGGGTCCGGGTGCCGCCCCAGCCGGCCGGGTCCTGTTCGGAGGCGGCGAACGCGGCCGGTTCGGACTGGGCGTTGCCGAAGACCGCGCCCGCCCCGATCGCCCGCAGCCATGTCGAGCGGACCGTGTCGTCGGCTTCCTGGCGCAGGATCTCGATGGTGGTGAAGTGACCGCGCCAGATCTGCGGGATGTTCGAGTCGGCCTGCCCGGCCTCGGCGAGCAGTTCGAAGAGTTCCGGGAGGCTCACGTCGAATCCGCCGTGGTCGGCCGGGACCCGCAGGCGCCCGAAACCGGCGTCGGCCAGGGCCTGGACCAGCTCGTAGGGGTGCCCGCCGAGCAGGTCGCGGGTGGCCGCGTCCCGGGCGAGTTCGGCCAGGACGGCCCGGATCCGGACCAGGGCCTCCTCGAGGGTCTCCGGCTGCCGGCGGGTGGGCCGGCCGTTGTCCACGGCGGTCATCGGGCACCGGCCAGCAGGTCGGCTCCGGCAATGGCGTCGAGCAGCCCGGCGGTGTACTCGTGCCGGGGCCGCTGGAACACGTCCTCGACGATGCCCTGTTCGACGATGCGACCGTGGCGCATCACCGCGACCCGGTCGGAGATGGCGCGGACCACGGCCAGGTCGTGCGAGATGAACACGTACGTCAACTGACGCTCCTTCTGCAGTCGTCGGAGCAGGCTGAGGATCTGGGCGGCGACCGACACGTCCAGGGCCGAGATCGGCTCGTCGAGGACGATGACGGACGGTTCGAGCACCAGCGCGCGGGCGATCGCGACGCGTTGGCGCTGGCCGCCGGAGAGTTCGCGCGGGTGCCGGTGCAGCAGATCGGCCGGGAGGGCGGCCGCTTCCAGGGCGGCGACGACTCTCGGTTCGTTGGCCCGGCGGCGCTTCCGGGGCGTTTGCGCGGGCCGGAACGATCGCAGCGGTTCCTCGACCACGTCGAAGACATCAAAGCGAGGATCGAAGGAGGCGTACGGATTCTGGTGGACGAACTGCACGTCGCGCCGCAGCGGGCGGAAGTCGCGGCGGCGCAGCCCGACGACGTCGGTGCCGAGCAGGGTCACGGTTCCGGAGGTAGCCGCGGTCAGGCCGGTGAGGATGCGCGCGGTGGTCGACTTGCCGCTGCCGGACTCGCCGACGATCGAGAACGTCTCGCCGCGCTGCACGTCGAACGTGATGCCGTCGACGGCCGCGACACCGTCAAAATCCTTGTGCAGATCCCGTACGGAAATCGCGGTTTTATCGGTTTTAGGAATTGAAGGGGCCAACGGCAGGCGCGAGGGAACGGCGTCGAGCAACCGCCGGGTGTAGGGATCGGTCGGCGCGTTGATCACCTCGCGGGTCGGACCCGCTTCGACAAGCCGCCCGGCTCGCATCACCCCGATCAGGTCGGCGCGGTCCGCGGCGACCCCGAGATCGTGGGTGACCAGCACCACCGCGGTGCCCAGGCGGTTCCGCAGGTCATCGATCAGGTCGAGAACCTGCTTCTGGACGGTCGCGTCGAGACCCGAGGTCGGCTCGTCGGCGATGATCAGATCCGGTCCGGCGGCGATGGCGGTGGCGATCAGCACCCGCTGGCGCATCCCGCCCGACAGCTCGTGCGGGTACTGCCGGTACCGGCGTTCGACGTCGGTGAAGCCGACCTGCTCGAACAGTTCGTAGACCCGTCGCCGGCGTTCCGCCGCATCCAGCCGGGTGTGCAGCAGCAGCACGTCCTCGACCTGCGATCCGACCCGGCGGACCGGGTCCAGGGACACGGCCGGGTCCTGCGGGATCAGGCTGACCGCGCGGCCGCGCAGCGCCCGCCAGCCTTTCGGCGACAGCTGGGTCAGGGCTTGGTCGCGGAAACGGACCTGGCCGCCGAGCACCTCGCCGTTGGCCGGCAGCAGTCCCAGGATCGCGTGCCCGGTGGTCGTCTTGCCGGAGCCGGACTCGCCGACCAGGGCCAGGACCTGCCCGGGCTCGACCTGGAAGGAGACCTCGTGCACGACCGGGGTGAGCCGGTGCCCGAGCCGGTAGCCGACGGTGAGGTCCTGGACGGCGAGCACCGGTTCGCTCATGACGCTCTCCCGCGGTTCAGGTGGTGGGACAGGTAGTTGGTGGCGAGCACGACGGCGACGACGGTGAGGCCGGGCCACAGCGTCAGCCAGCCGCGGGTGGCGATGTAGTTGCGGCCGTCGGCGACCAGCAGACCCCACTCCGGGTTGGGTGGCTGGGCGCCGAGCCCGAGGAAACTGAGCGAGGCGATCCAGATGATGGCGATGCCGAACTGGACGGTGATCAGGGCAAACGTCGGGGCGACAGAATTGGGTACGACGTGCCGGCGCAGGATCGTGAACGTGCTCGCGCCGCTGGTGACGGCCGCTTCGACGTAGGCGCTGGAGCGAGCCTTGAGCACCTCGGCGCGGATCAGCCGGGCGAAGGTGGCCGCCGAGGTGAGGCCGACCGCGACTGCGGCCTGCAGGACGCCGAAGCCGAGCAGGACGACGATGGTGATGGCGAACAGGAAACCCGGGATGGACAGCACCACGTCGATGGTCCGGCCGATGAGCGTGTCGAGCAGGCCGCCGAACCAGCCGGCGATCGCGCCGAGCAGCGAGCCGGCCAGGACGGCGACGGCAACGGCGGTGCCGGCGCCGGTGAGCGAGGCCCGGGCGCCGTAGACGACCCGGGTGTAGAGGTCGCGGCCGAGCTGGTCGGTGCCGAACCAGTGCGCGCCCGAAGGCGGCTGGAAGCGCGATGCCGGCTGCACGGTGAGGGGGTCCTGATGGGTGAACAGGCCGGGCGAGAATGCCCAGAGCAGCACCAGGGCGACCACCGCCGCGGCGAGGACGATGCCGGCCGTCCGACGCCTGGTCATGCCGTCACCACGCCCGCCGTGCGCCGCCCGTCGAGCAGGATCCGCGGGTCGATGAACGGGTAGGCCAGGTCGACGGCCAGGTTGACCACCACGTACGCGGCGGTGGACAGCAGCACGACGCCCTGCACGACCGGCAGGTCCTGGGTGTTGACCGCACCGACCACCAGGCTGCCGATGCCGTGCCGGGCGTAGACCGACTCGGTCACCACCGACCCGGCGATCAGCTCCCCGAAGGCCAGCCCGAGCAGGGTCAGCACCGGCAGCGACGCGTTGCGGAACACGTCCTTGCGGAAGATGAACCCCTCCCCCGCACCCTTGGCGTGCAACACGTGCACGAACGGCTGGGCCCGGGTGCTGCCGATGGAGGCGCCGAAGACCTGCGCGAGGGGCGCCGCGATCAGCAGGCCGAGCGTGATCGCGGGCGCCACCAGGGCCAGGAACGTGCCGTTGTCGACCGACGGGATCAGATGGGCCCGGAAGGACAGGTACTGCAGGGCCAGGATGCCGACCACGAACGTGGGCACCGACGCGAAGACCGCCGGCAGCCCGGTGACCAGGTTGCGCAGCCACGCCCACCGGCCGTAGTTGATCAGCAGGGCCACGGCCGTGGCCAGCACGATCCCGGCGACCAGGCCCAGCCCGGTGAGCAGCAACGTGCTGGGCAGGGCGGTGGCGAGCAGATCCCGTACGGAATGGGCGTTGGTCAATGACAGCCCCAGGTCACCGTGCAGGACGCGGCCGAGCCCGTCGAGATACTGCTGCCAGATCGGCCGGTCGAGACCGTAGTAGCGCAGCAGGACCTCGCCGTCCTGAGCGGTCAGCCCGGAGTCGGGGGCGTGGATGCGGTTGCTGATCGAGTCGCCCGGCAGGGCGCTGAGCAGCACGAACGACAGGGTGTAGGCGGCACCGAGGACCAGCAGGGCCTGCCCCACACGGCGGAGGACGTAGCGGCGCATGCTCAGCTCACCTCGACAGCCAGGTGTCGTACAGCCAGGAGCGGGCGGTCGACTCGGTGGCGAAGCCGTGCACGCTCGGGGCGAGTCCGAAGACCTGGGTCTCGTCGTAGAGCGGGATCTCGTAGGCCTGCCCGAAGATCCGGTCCTCGACCTTCTGGACGGCGGCCTTGCGCTGGGCCGGGTCGAACGTCTGGGCCTGCGCGTTCAGCAACTGGTCGAGCGTGGTGTCCGGGGTGAGCGCGTTGTTGCCGTGATACCGGTCGCCGGCCAGCGAGACCCGCAGCACGTTGGCGTCGGCGGTCGAGGTCTGGCCCTGCGAGAACGTCCACTCGTTGTTGGCGTCGGCGCCGTGCGCGCCCTCCTTGGCCGCGTACTCGGTCTGCGAGACGGTGTGGATCTGCAGGTCGACGCCGGCCTTCTTCCACTGCGACTGCAGCAGTTCCAGAACCGCCTGCGAGACCTGGTAATACGGCGCGACCCAGATGTCGAAGTGCAACTTCTTACCGGCCTTGACCCGGATGCCGTCCGGGCCCGGGGCCCAGCCGTCGGCATCCAGCAACGCCGTTGCCTTTTCAAGATCAAATTTGAGGTACGGCGATGAGTCGCCCCGGAACGGCGTGCCCTTGACCAGCGCGCTCGTCGGGATCGGGTAGCTCGGCGACAGCACCGTCTTGTTGATCTCGGTCCGGTCGGTGGCCGCCTGCAACGCGAGCCGCACCTGCGGGTCGCGGGTCGGCGCGTCGGCGTCCAGCTGGATCTTCAGCGAGTTCGTCTCGCCCTGCACGGGGAAGCCGAGCACGGTGCCCCCGCCCGAGGTCACGGTCTGCTCGTCGTAGGGCGCGATGTTCCGTGCGATCTGCGCCTCGCCCGACTGCAGCGCGCCGACCCGGGTGCCGGCCTCCGGGACCGTCTTGTAGACGACCTTGTCCAGGTAGGCTTTGCCCTGGTGAGCGGAGCCCTCGGGGGCCCAGTTGTAGTCGTCGCGGCGCTTGAGCGTCACCCCGGTGGTGCCGTCGACACTGTCCACCACGAACGGTCCGGTGCCGACCCAGTTCTCCAGTTTGCCCTGGCCGGTGAGGTCCAGTTTGAGGAACGGCTTGCCCAGGATCGAGCTGGCCCGGTAGTTGGACAGGATCTGCAGGAACGCGGCGTTCGGCTTGCTGATCCGGACCCGTACGGTCGACGCGTCGACGGCGTCGGTGCCGGCGTAGTCGGTCCAGAACGAGTCCGGCGCGATGCCCAGCGCCTTGTCGCCGAGGCCGTGCTGGTCGAAGTTGGCCTTCACGGTCTCGGCGTCGAGCGGGTCACCGTTGCTGAACGTGACCCCGGCCCGTAGGTGGAAGGTGTAGGCGAGGTGATCGGCGCTGATCTCCCAGGCGGTGGCCAGCCACGGCTTGAAGTCGCCGGTCTTCGGGTCCTGCCAGATCAGTCGCTCGGCCAGGTTGCCGGTGATGTTGCTGTTGGACCAGATCGAGTTGGTCGGCACCCAGGCCGTGTACTGGATCGGATCGTAGAAGGTGAGGGTGCCGCCGTCGACCGGTTCGCCCGCGGCGCCGGCCGTGCTGCCCGCGGATCCGGATCCGCAGGCGGCGAGCACGGCGACCAGGCCGACGGCGGCCAGCCCCTTGCGTATGTGGAAAGTGGTCATGATTCTGCCCGTCCCTGGTGAGTTCCTCCCGAGGCCTCAAATCCTACTCCGCCGATAGGCTTAATAGCTTTTAAGTCTTGTTGCGACGGTCATCGCGGGGTCAGGACGATGCGGCCGGCCAGCTCGCGGCTCTCCATCCGCTCGTGCGCGGTGACCGCCTGGCTGAACGGAAGGACGTCGATCTCCATGTCGCCGAGACCGGCCGCGACGACGTCGAGAGCGGCCATCATCGCGGGCCGGACGACCTCGGGACGGGCCGGGAGAAACGCGCCGGCGTTGAAACCGGAGACCGTGGTGCTGGACAACCACAGGTCATTGGTGCCCACCTGACTGCTCCAGTCACCACCGGCGTTGCCGACCACGACGAGCCGACTGCCGGGCCGCATGAGGGCGAACGAGCCGGTGCGCACGGCTCCGCCGACCGGGTCGATGACGACGTCGAACCTCTCGTCGCCGAGCACCTCGGGCAGCTCGGCCGAGTCGACGATCCGGTCGTACGGCAGCTTGGTCCGCGCCGCGGCCTCCCGCTTGCCGGCCCGGACCGTGCCGACCACCCGCGCGGCCCCGAGCCGCTTGGCGACGCCCGGGAACGCGGCGGCGAAGCCCCGAGCGCGCCGTGCACCAGCACACTCTCGCCCTCGGCCAGGTGCGCGACCCGGGTGAGCGCGACGTGGGCCATCGCGGCGTTCGGGACGGCAGCGACGGCCAGCGCCGGGTCGATGCCGGTGGCGACGACGAGGTGGGCCGGGGCGACGTAGACCTCGGCGTATCCGCCGGTGCCCCCGGCCGACATGGACACCACCGGCTCGCCGACCGCGAAACCGGTGACGCCCGCGCCGAGCGCACGCACCGTGCCGGCGACCTCAAGGCCCGGGACGTAGGGCGGCTGCACCACCGCGAACTGGCCCTGCCGGAAGAACACGTCGATCAGCCCGACCGCGGCGTGCGTGACGTCGATGGCGATCTCGCCCGGCCCCGGTACCGGGTCGGGCAGGTCGACGACGGTGAGCACGGTCGGATCGCCGAAGCGGGTGGCCTGAACAGCCTTCATGGGGTTTCTCCTAGCTCGATCAGTCGTAACGCATCACGTGATGCGTTACGGCGCCAACATAGCACGGGTTAGCGCACCCAGTGATGCGCTAAAGTCGGCTCATGCGGGAGAGGGCCCGGTCGGCCGGGGACAAACTGCGACGCTCCGAGGACCTGCTCGACGCGGCCGAAGCGCTCGCCCTCGAACTCGGCGGCGCCCGGTTCGTCACGGTCGCGGCCGTCACACAGCGCGTCGGACTGCACCGGACCGGGGTGCGGCGCTACTACGCCGACAAGGAAGAACTGCTCCTCGAACTCGCCGAGCGCGGATGGGAACGGTGGCGCGACGCGATCACGACCGAGCTGGGCGACCGGACCGGCCTGGACCCACCGGCGATCGCCGCGGTGCTGACCTCCACGATCGTCGGCCTGCCGGTCTTCTGCGACCTGCTCACCCACGCCACTCTCAGCCTGGAGGGCGACGTCGACATCGAACGCGCCCGCCGCTACAAGACCACCTCGTTCGCCGCGTTCGACGAGATCATCGACGCCCTCACCCGGGCCGGCACCATGCCCGCCGGCCAGCTGCAGAACCTGGTCTCGGTGACCACCGTGCTCGCGGCCGGGTTCTGGCAGGTCTCCCACCCGACCCCGACCCTGGCGGCCCTGTACGAGCAGGAACCACGGTGGGCTCACGTCGCGCTCGACTTCGCCCCCCGGCTGCGCCTGCTCCTGGAAGCCACGGCGGTCGGGCTCGCCGCCCGGACCGATCCGTAGATGCCGGTCCTCACCCTGCTCACTGCCTCGGCGGCGGCGTTCCTGCTGGCGATGCTGTCGGCGGTCGCCGGCTTCGGTGGCGGGGTGCTGCTGCTACCGGTGTTCACCGCCCTGTTCGGACTGCGCTTCGCCGTGCCCGTCCTGACCCTCACCCAGCTGTCCAGCAACGGCTCCCGTACGTGGCTCAACCGGCCGGAGATCCGGTGGCCGCTGGTCGGCTGGTTCGCCGCCGGAGCCGTCCCGCTCGCCGTCGCCGGCGGGCTGCTGCTGACCCACGCCCCACTCAGCCCGCTCAAACGCGCCCTCGGCCTGTTCCTGATCGGCGTGGTCGCCTGGCGCCGGCGGAAACGCCGCCCCGGACGCCCGGCCGACCGCACGTTCGCCGCGGTCGGCGCCGCCTCCGGCTTCGGATCGGCGCTGCTGGGCTCGGTCGGCCCGCTCACCGCGCCGTTCTTCCTCGCCTACGGCCTGACCCGCGCCGCCTACATCGGCACCGAGGCCGCCGCCGCGCTCACCATGCATTTCACCAAAATTGCCGTGTACGGAGCGGGCGACCTGCTCACCCCGCGGGTCCTGTTCTACGGCGCCGCCCTCACCCCGGCCACCCTCGCCGGCGCCTGGGCCGGCAAGCGGATCGTCGGCCGGGTCAGCGACCACACCTTCGTCCTGCTCGTCGAAGCCGGCCTGATCGTCGCCGGCCTGCTCTTCCTCACCGGCCTCGCCTGACCGGCACCTCGGGATCGCGGGTCGCGGCCCAGCTCGACAGCAGGCGCAAAGCATCGTCGCCGGCCGAGCCGGCCGGTGCGCTGAGCAGGGTCATGGACAGACCGGGGTCTGCGGTCAGCTGCAGGGTCTCGAAGTTCAGGTCGAGGTCACCGACGACCGGATGGCGGAACTGCTTCACACCGGTGCGATGCAGCCGGACGTCGTGAGCGGCCCACCTGGCCCGGAAGTCCTCGCTGCGGGTGCTCAGCTCGCCGACCAGGTCGGTCAACGCCTTGTCGTAGGGGTCGCGGCCGGCCTCGGTGCGCAGCATGGCCACGGTGTCGGAGGCGATCCGGTCCCAGTCGCGCCAGAAGTCCCGCGCCCGCGGGTCGAGGAACGCGAACCGCGCGTGGTTGGCCGGCCGGTCGTGGCGTTCGAACATCGGCGCGTACAACGCCCGCATCAACGGGTTGCCGGCCAGGACGTCCCCGCGGCCGTTGCCGACGAACGCCGGAACCTCGGTCATCAGCTCCAGGACGCGGGCCACGCCCGGACGGATCTGCTGCGCCGGCGGCTTGCGGCGGGCCCGCGCGCCCGGCCCGGCGGCGCGGGCCAGATCGGCCAGGTGCTGCTGCTCGGCCTCGTCGAGCCGCAGGGCGCGGCCGAGCGCATCCAGGACGCTGTCGGAGGCGCCGGCCAGGTTGCCGCGTTCGAGCTGTGCGTAGTACTCGACGCTGACCCCGGCCAGGTCGGCGACCTCGCTGCGGCGCAGGCCGGGCACCCGGCGGTTGCGGTTGTAGGCGGTCAGGCCGGCCTGCTCGGGGGTGATCCGGGCGCGGCGGGTGCTGAGGAACGCCTTGACCTCGTCGCGGTTGTCCATGTTCCCCAGGCTAGGGCGGATCGCGGCGGCGAGGGGTGGGCTGTCGGTACACCTTCCAGCAGCACCTTCTCCGTACGCGAAGGAATCGGTTCTCTGGAGGCCGGAAGGTTTCGGATTCGCTGGAGGATGACATGGCACAGAAGAAGGTTCTGCTGATCACCGGCGCGGGACGCGGCATGGGTGTCGACATCGCCAAGGCCGCTCTGTCCGCCGGGTACTCGGTGGTCGCGACCGGCCGCGATCCGGAAAGGGTGGAGAAGGCCATCGGCTTCGCCGAAAATCTGCTTACGGTACGGCTCGACGTGACCGACCCGGTCAGCGCAGCGGCCGCCGTGCGGGCCGCGGTGGACCGTTTCGGTCGCGTCGATGTGCTGGTCAACAACGCCGGTAACTTCGTCGCCGGGTTCTTCGAGGAGATCACCCCGGACGCGTTCCGGGCGCAGGTCGAGACCAACCTGTTCGGCCCGCTGAACGTCACCCGCGCGGTGCTGCCGGTGATGCGTGAACGGCGTTCCGGGCTGGTCGTGACGATCTCCTCGACCGCCGGTATCGGTGGGCTGGAGTTCTGCAGCGCGTACGCGGCGGCGAAGTTCGGTCTGGAGGGCTGGATGGAGTCGCTGGCACCGGAGGTCGCGCCGTACGGAATCCGCACCATGCTCGTCGAGCCGGGATTCTTCCGGACCGACCTGCTCACGCCCGAGTCGACCACCTACGCCGAGCCGAGCATCGAGGACTACGCCGAACGCACCCGGCAGACCGTGACCGCGTGGAACGGCATGAACGGCCGGCAGGGTGGCGATCCGGCCAGGCTCGCCGCCGCGCTGGTCCGGCTGATCGGCTCGGAGGAGCCGCCGCTGCGCTGGGCGGCCGGCGCCGACGCGGTCGATGTCCTGGAGCGGAAGGCGAAGCTGCTGCTGGAGCAGGCCGGTGCGCATCGCGGGCTGTCCTCGTCGCTCGGACACGAGCAGTCGTAGGGTCGGGGTATGGCACAACGACTCGTGAGCGTCTGGCAACCGTTCTTCCTCGGCAGCAAGAGTCCGGACTCGGCGGTCGAGGCCGCGCGGGAACTGGAGGGGCTCGGGTATTCGCGCATCTGGTTCTCGGCCGGTTTCGGGGACAACGTTCCGGTGCGGTTCCGGGAGATCCTGGACGGGACGAAGAGCATCGGTGTCGCGCCGGGGATCGTGAGCATCTGGCATGCGACGCCGGCCGAGACGGCGGCGTTCGCGCAGGACGCCGAGCGGGCGCATCCGGGGCGGTTCCTGCTCGGTCTCGGGGCCAGTCACGCGGTGCTGGTGGAGGGCGACGGCACGGACTACCGCAGGCCGTATTCGAAGATGGTCGCCTATCTGGACGGTCTGGATCAGGCCGGTGTCCCGCGTGAGCGGCGGGTGCTGGCCGCGCTCGGCCCGCGGATGCTGGAGTTGTCCCGGGACCGGTCGGCCGGCGCGCACCCGTACTTCGTCACTGTCGAGCACACCGCCGAGGCGCGGGCCGCGCTCGGTCCCGACCGGCTGCTCGCCCCGGAGGTCGCGGTCGTGCTCGACCCGGACGCCGAGTCGGCGCGGGCCACCGCCCGGCAGTACACGACCGGGTATCTGAGCCTGCCGAACTACACCAACAACCTGCGGCGGTTCGGGTGGACCGACGAGGATTTCGCCGACGGCGGCAGTGACCGGCTCGTCGATGCGATCATTCCCTGGGGTACGGCCGAGCAGGTCGCCGCCGCTCTGGAGAAGCACTATCAAGCCGGGGCGGACGAGGTCGCGATCCAGGTCCTCAACGGTGGCGACCGCGAGTCGTTCCCGGCCGAGGCGTTCCGCGCCCTCGCCACGACGTTGATCTAGACCGGCCGTCCGGCCAGGTAGACGGCGCGGGGGCGGTTCAGCGCCTCGATGTCCGCGGCCGGGTCGCCGTCGACCAGCAGCAGGTCGGCGTCGTACCCGCCGCGGATGCGTCCCTTGCGTCCGGCCAGGCCGCAGACCTGGGCGGCGACCGAGGTGGCGGCGGCCAGGGCCGCGGTCGCGGGGATCCCGCAGCGCACGTATTCGCCGAGCGTGGCGGGGAGAATGCCGTGCGGCTTGGCCGGGCCGAGGCCGGCGTCCGAGCCGGCGACCAGGCGCACCCCGGCCCGGTAGAGCCGGGCGACCCCGTCCTGCAGCGCCGCCTCGGTGATGCCGGCCCGCGCGGCCATCTCCACGACGGCCGGTGGGACCACGACGGACGGATCGGATCCGAGTGTGGCGCAGACCGCGATCCCGGACGCGGCCAGGGCGGCGGCCACGTCGTCGTCGACTCGGGCACCCTCGGCGGTCACGCACGTGCCGTGTTCGATCCCGTCGACGCCCGCGCGCAGCGCCTGGTGGACCGCGGCCAGCGCGTGCGCGTGGGCGGTGACCGGGAGGCCGAGCGCGTGGGCCTGGGACACCGCGGCGGCCAGTTCGGCGTCGGTGAACTGCGGCGTGGTGGTGTCGGTGCCCGGGGTGAACACACCGCCACTGGCCATGATCTTGATGACGTCGGCGCCGGCCGCGGCCCGCTGCCGGACCGCGGCCCGGATCTCGCCCTCGTCGCGGGCCTCGCCGCCCATCGACCAGCAGTGCCCGCCCACGCTGGTGATCGGCGCCCCGGCGGCCACCACGGTGGGCAGGCCCGGCACGGCCCGGTTCCGCCAGGCCAGGACGGCGTCGCGCCGGTCGCCCAGGTCCCGGACCGTGGTGACCCCGGCGGCGAGCTGAGCCCGCAGCGAGGTTTCGATGACGGCGCCGAGTTCGGCGTCGGAGAAGTCGGGGAGGCGTTCCAGCGCGGCCGGTCCGGCGTCGGCGCACAGGTGCACGTGGGCGTCGATCAGGCCGGGCAGCAGGGTGGCGTCGGGTGCCTCGTGCACGGTCGCGTCCGAGGGAATCGGTGCCGAGTCCTGCTGGACGCCCGTGATGCGGCCGTCGTCGACGAGCACGACCGCGCCGCCGCCGAGCATCTGCTCGCCGTCGAAGATCCTCGCCACTCGGATCGCCAGCATTGCCGCTCCATCATGGCCGGATAGGTTCCGAAAGTTTCGGGTCATCGGGTCGGCCGATGAACTGCCAGGATCGCACGCCCCGAGCGAGATCAACAAGGGTTGACACCCATCGATGTTACGTCTAGTTTTCGAAACGATAACCGTCGATGTCGAAAGTTTCGGTCGCGATGGTGACTCCTCGAAGCCGAGGACCGGGAGGGATGACGATGACCTCGGACGTCGTGCACCGGCGCACGTGGCGCGCGACCCTCCGCCGGGACTGGCAGCTCTATTCACTGGCCGTACTTCCGCTGCTGTTCTTCCTGGTCTTTCGTTACCTGCCGATGCTCGGCAACCTCATCGCGTTCCGGCGCTACTCCCCCGGCGGTGATCTGTTCGGTGAGTACTGGGTCGGGCTGCGCTACTTCCGGATGTTCCTGACCGACCCGACGTTCTGGCAGATCTTCACCAACACGCTGATCATCGGCGGGCTGACCCTGCTGTTCTGCTTCCCGCTGCCGGTCGTGCTGGCGCTGCTGCTCAACGAGGTGCGGACCCGCTGGCTGAAGGGTTTCGTGCAGACCGTCTCGTACCTGCCGCACTTCCTGTCGATCGTGGTGGTGGCCGGCATGATCCTGCAGATCGTCTCGGTCGACGGGGTGATCAACCAGGGTCTGCACGCGGTCGGGCACGACACGGTCTCGTTCATCCAGGAGCCGGGCTGGTTCCGGACCATCTACGTCTCGTCCGAGGTCTGGCAGACCGTGGGCTGGGGCACGATCCTCTACCTGGCCGCGCTCACCACCATCGACAGCGACCTCTACCAGCAGGCCCGGGTCGACGGGGCGAACCGGTGGCGCCAGACCTGGCACGTGACGCTGCCCGGGATCCGGCCGACGATGATGACGCTGCTGGTGCTCAACATCGGCACGTTCCTGGCGGTCGGGTTCGAGAAGGTGCTGCTGCTGTACAACCCGCTCACCTATCCGACCGCGGACGTCATCTCCACGTACCTCTATCGGGTCGGCATCGTGTCGGGCAGTTTCAGTTACGCCGCCGCGATCGGCCTGTTCGAGTCCGTGATCGGGCTGATCATGGTGCTGGGCGCGAACCGGCTGTCCCGTCGTCTGGTCGGTACGAGCCTGTGGTGACGACGATCGGGCGGACCCGCGGCTACCGCGTCTTCCAGGCGGTCAACGCGCTGGTGCTGACCATCGTCGTGGTGGTCACGCTGTTCCCGTTCGTGAACATCGTGGCCCGCTCGTTCAGCGGCGAGCGGGAGATCCGGACCGGTCAGGTCAGCCTGTTCCCGCGGGGCTTCAACCTGACCACGTACCGGCACGTCATGTCCGACTCCCTGTTCTGGATCAACTATCGCAACACCGTGTTCTACACCGTGGTGGCCACCGCGATCTCGCTCGTGCTGACCACCTGTTACGCCTACGTCCTGGCCAAGCAGCATCTGCGGGGCCGTTCCCTGCTGGTCGGCATCGCGGTCTTCACCATGTTCTTCAACGGTGGCCTCATCCCCAACTACGTGCTGGTCAGCGCGCTCGGCCTGCGCAACACCCTGTGGGCGATCGCGCTGCCCAACGCGATAAGCGTCTTCAACCTGCTGGTGATGAAGGCGTTCTTCGAGAGTCTGCCGGTCGAGCTGGAGGAGGCCGCCGCGGTCGACGGCGCCTCCACCTACGGCACGCTGTTCCGCATCGTGCTGCCGCTGTCCAAGGCGGTGCTCGCCACCATGCTGCTGTTCTACGCGGTGTCGTTCTGGAACTCGTGGTTCGCCGGATTCCTCTACATGGACCGGCAGGAGCTCTTCCCGGTCACCGTGTACCTGCGCAACCTGATCGCCGGCGCCACCGCCGGCTCCGACCAGAGCACGGCCAGCGACGCCACGCTGCAGATCGCGGCCGGCATCCAGGCCGTGACGATCGTGCTCACCACCCTCCCGATCATGCTCGTCTACCCCTTCATCCAGCGATATTTCGTCTCCGGCGTGATGCTCGGCGCCGTGAAGGGATAAGCGGGCGCTCCTCTCCCCCACTTTGGAGTTCCCGATGGTTCAGCTCTCCCGACGGCATCTGCTGGCCGCGACGGCCGGCGCCGCGGCCGTCTCCCTCACCGGTTGCGGCGACGGCGGCGATTCAGACTCCGGCGACCTGGACGGCAACAAGGCCGGCGCGATGGACGACTTCAAGCTCGGTGACCAGTTCAAGGCCACCGAGCCGCTGAAGTTCTCGATCATGATGCTCAGCAATCAGAACTACCCGTTCAACGCCAACTGGCCGTTCCTGGCCGAGCTGGCCCGGCGGACCAACGTGTCGTTCGAGGCGACCGCGGTGCCGGGCAGCGACTACAACCAGAAGCGCAGCGTGGTGGTGAGCGCCGGCAACGCCCCGATGATCATCCCGAAGACATACCACCCGGACGAGGAGGCGTTCATCGCCGGCGGCGCGATCCTGCCGGTCAGCGACTACACGCACCTGATGCCGCACTACACCGACAAGGTGAAACGGTGGAACCTGCAGGGCAACCTGGACGGGTTCAGCCAGCAGGACGGCAAGTACTACCTGCTGCCGGGCCTGCACGAGAACGCCTGGCAGGACTACTCGCTGGCGATGCGCACCGACGTGCTGACCAAGCACGGGCTGGCCGTGCCGGCGACCTGGGACGAGCTGACCACGACCCTGCGGGCGTTGCGGGCGGCCTACCCCGACCGGTATCCGTTCTCCGACCGCTGGAGCACGCCGCCGCAGCCGGGTGCCAACAACCTGATCGGCATCCTCGGCTCGTCCTACGGCACCCACGCGGGCTGGGCCTACAACAGCATCACCTGGGACAACACCGCCGCGAAGTTCGTCCTCAGCGGCGCCATGGACCAGTACCGCCAGGTCCTTCAATACCTGTCCACGCTGGTCGGTGAGAAGCTGCTCGACCCGGAGAGCTTCACCCAGACCGACGACAACGCCCGGCAGAAGTTCGCCGCCGGCAAGTCGTTCGTGATCAGCGCGAACGCGCAGACCCTGGTCTCCGAGTGCCGCAAGGACATCGCCAAGATCCCGGGCGCGACGGTCGCGAAGATCCCGCTGCCGCTCGGCCCGATGGGCGCGACGCTGCCCGGCGAGTCGCGGCTGGAGAACGGCATCATGATCAGCAAGAAGGCGCGGGAGAGCAAGAACTTCGTCGCGATGATCCAGTTCATCGACTGGCTCTGGTACTCCGACGCCGGCCTGATGTTCAGCAAGTGGGGCATCCAGGGCGACACCTACACGGGCAGCGTCGACGACGGCACGTTCGCCCTCGACCCGAAGGTCAAATGGGGTGGGCTGAACCCGACGGCGCCCAAGGATCTGCAGGTCGACTACGGATATTTCAACGGCGTTTTCGCGTACGGCGGCAGCACCAAGATTTTGAACTCACAGTTCTCGGACGAGGAGAAGGCGTTCCAGGCCGAGATGAACAAACGCCAGACGCGTGACGTCGATCCGCCGCACCCGCTCAGCCCGGAGGAACGTGAACAGGCCGCGCTGTGGGAGTCGACGCTGAAGGATCACGTATTCCAGCAGACGTTGCGGTTCGCGCTGGGCCAGCGGCCGCTGTCGGAGTGGGACGCCTACCTGGGCGAGCTGCGCACCAAGAACATGGACAAGTACCTGGACCTGGTGAACAAGGCCTACCAGCGTTACAAGGACAAGAAGTAGATGTCGGTGATCGGCGCCGGCCCGCTCGCCCGGACCGCCGCCCTCGTGCACACCCTGCTCGTGACCGGGGTGCTGGTGCTGCTCACCGGCGCGGCCGGGATCGTGCCGCTGGTGCTGCTCGACCGGGACGCGAGCAACCTTCCGCTGGTCGCGGTGTGCGCGATCCCGGCCGGGCCGGCCCTGTCGGCGGCGCTCTACGCGTTGCGCCGGCGCAGCGGTGACCTGACCGATCTCGCCCCGGCGCGCACGTTCCTGCGCGGCTACCGGCTGAACGCCACCGCCGTACTGAAATTGTGGGTTCCGTTTCTGGTCTGGGAAGCGGTTCTCGGGCTGAACCTGGCCGCGGGCGGCTGGACGATCCCGGTCGCCGCGGTCGCTCTTCTCGCCGCGCTGTGGCAGGCCAACGCGCTGGTGATCGCGTCGCTGTACACGTTCCGGGCCCGCGACACCGCCCGGCTGGCCGCGTACTTCCTGGTCCGCACGCCCAAGGTCACGCTGGGCGTCGCCGCCCTGGCCGTGCTGGCCGGCGCCGTCGTCGTGCTCTGGTCCGAGGCGGTGCTGGCCCTGGTCGCCGTGGTCTTCGCAGCGGCGCTGCTGCGCACGGCGCGGCCGCTGCGCGACGAGATCGAGGAGAGGTTCGTCCGGTGACGAAGATCCGGTACGGCGGCGACTACAACCCCGAGCAGTGGCCGGCCGAGGTGTGGGACGACGACCACCGGCTCTTCGACCTGGCCGGGATCGACACGCTCACCGTCGGCGTCTTCACCTGGGCGCTGACCCAGCCGAACGAGGACACCTACGACTTCACCACGCTCGACCGGATCGTCGAACGGGCCGCCGCCGAGGGGCGTGCGATCTGCCTGGCCACCGGCACCGGCGCGCATCCGGCCTGGCTGGCCCGGGCCCACCCGGAGGTGACCCGGGTCGACTTCGAGGGCCGCCGGCACCGGTTCGGCCAGCGGCACAACTCGTGCCCCAGCTCGCCGGTGTTCCGCCGACTGTCGGCCGAGATGGCCCGGCGGCTCGCTTCACGATTCGCCGGCCACCCGGCGGTGGTCGCCTGGCACGTCGGCAACGAGTACGGCGGCGCCTGTTACTGCGACCGGTGCACGGCCGCCTTCCGGGTCTGGCTGCGCGAGCGCTACACCACGCTGGAGCAGCTCAACGCGGCCTGGTACACCACGTTCTGGTCGCACACGTTCACCTCGTGGGACGAGATCGAGGCGCCGTCGATGCTCACCGAGCACTGGCGCGACGCCGAGCACACCGCGTTCCAGGCCATCACCATCGACTACCGGCGGTTCATGTCGGACGCGATGCTGGCCAACTTCCGCGACGAGAAGGCGGCGATCCGCGAGTCCGACCCGGACACCCCGGTGACCACCAACTTCATGGGCGCCTACCAGCCCATCGACTATCACCGCTGGGCCGCCGACCTGGACTTCGTCTCCTGGGACAACTACCCGCCGGACGACGAGCACCCGGAGTGGATGGCATTCACCCACGCCCTGATGCGCGGGATCGGCGGCGGCCGGCCGTTCTGGCTGATGGAGCAGACCCCGAGCACGACCGCGTGCCGCGACGTCAACCCGCTGAAACGCCCCGGCGTGATGCGGCTGTGGAGCTGGCAGGCGGTCGCGCACGGCGCCGACGCGGTGCTGTTCTTCCAGATGCGCGCCGGGCGCGGCGCCAGCGAGAAGTACCACGGCGCGGTCATCGGGCACGCCGGCCGCGCCGACACCCGGGTGTTCCGCGAGGTCGCGCAGCTCGGCGCCGAACTCGACCGGGTCGGCGACGCGGTGCTGGGCACCCGGGTGCCGGCCCGGGTGGCGATCCTGTTCGACTGGGACAGCTGGTGGGCGCTGGAGGCCTCGGACGGGCCGTCCCGGCTGGTCCGCTACCAGAACATCGTGCGGGCCCATCACCGCGCGGTCTGGTCCGCCGGCGCCGGCGCCGACGTGGTTCCGGTGACGACCGACCTTTCCGCGTACGACGTGGTCATCGCCCCGGCGTTGTTCATGCTCAAGGGCGATCTGGCCGCACGCCTGGAGGAGGTCGCCCGGCGCGGCGGCACCGTGCTGACCACGTTCCTGTCCGGCCGGGTCGACGAGAACGATCAGGCCTTTCTCGCCGACGTGCCCGGCCCGCTGGGCGAGCTGACGGGTGTGCGCGTCGACGAGTGGGACGCCCGACCGGCCGGGGTGGTCAACCCGGTCGACTTCGGGGACCTGCGCTGCGAGGGGAGCCTGGTGTTCGAGATCGTCATCCCGCGCGGCGCGCGAACCGTGGCGACCTACGGCGCCGACTTCTACGCCGGGACGCCCGCGGTCACCCGCAACACCTACGGACAGGGCGAGGCATGGTACGTCGCGACCGCGCTCGACCAGGCCGGCGTCGACCGGGTCGTGGGGCAGATCCTGGACCGGCACGGGCTGCGCGGGCCGTACGCGGGGGTGCCCGGCCTGGAGGCCACCGATCGGGGGCCGGTGACGTTCCTGCTGCACCACGGGTCCGAACCGGTCGAGGTGAGCGCACCCGCCGACGCGACCGAGCTGATCACCGGCGTACGGATAACTCGCGGTGACCCGATCCGGCTGGCCCCCGGCGACGTCGCCCTGCTGAGCCGGCCGACCTGATCAGGGGCGTTCGGTCGGCGAGCCGGAGGCGCCCGAGAGCAGCTGCCAGGAGCTGACCGCGAACCGGCCGGTGCTGCCGAAGTCGAGGGCGCCGTCCGGTTCGATGGTCTGGGCGGGACGGCCGGCCAGCGGTGCGATCCGGAGATATTTGCCGTCGGCCGGCGGCTTGCTGATGTCGTCGTAGGTGTTGCGCCAGGCCAAGGCCATGCCGGCGCGCTGGCCGGGGCGCAGGGTGACCGGCTTGGGCGGCAGGTCCCAGGGCATGGTGCCGAGGATCTCGGTGACGCCGTCGAGGACCCGGAGGTCGAGCACGGTGCCGTCGTCGTCGAGTGCCTGCACGGCCGGGTAGCCGTTCAGGCGGTAGTCCTTGGTACCGCAGTTGACCAGCGTGAGGCTGAGCACGCGCAGGCCCGCCGCGGCGTCTCCGCCGTCCTGCTGCAGGCGGACACCCTCGGGCGGGCAGGCGGTCGTCACCAGCCGGGGATCGAAGGACGAGGGAACCACCGAAGGGGTCGGGGAGGGAATGACCGACGGTGTGGGGACCAGCGGTGAGACGCCGTCGGCCGTGCCGATGGGACGGGCGCAGCCGGCGAGCAGCACGATGCCGGCGAGCGGGACGACACGGCGGAAGATCCTGGATCCGATCACCGGGCCATCCTGCCCGGCCGGGGCAAGGACGGCCGTCGAGGTGGTGACGCCGGTCACGACCCTTGACCGCCTACCTACTAGAAGGTAGAAATATCGGCGTGACGACGACAGCGGAACGGATCCTGGACAGCGCTCAGGCGCTGGTGCAGGTTCGGGGGTACAACGGCTTCTCCTACGCCGACATCAGTGCCGAGCTGTCGATCACGAAGCCGAGCATCCATCACTATTTCCCGACCAAGGCGGCGCTGGCCGAGGCGCTGATCGCCCGCTATCGGGCGGGATTCGCCGCAGCGGTCAAGGAGGTCGACGACAGCACCCAGAGCGCGCGGCAGCGTTTGGTGGACTACGCGGGGCTGTACGCCGCGACGTTTGCCCAGGGCGGCCGCATCTGCCTGTGCGGCGTGTTCGCCGTGGACGCGGAGAGCCTGCCCGCGGAAGTGCGGCGGGCGACGGACGGATTCTTCGACGATCAGCGGCGGTGGGTGGCCGGCGTGCTGGCCGAGGCCGGGGTGCCGGCGGGCAAGACCGGTTCGGCGGCGCAGGCCTACCTGGCCGCCCTGGAGGGAGCCCTGCTGCTGGCTCGCGCTCACGGACAGCCGGATCCCGCCGCCGAGCAGGACCGGGATGTGGTCCGGTCGGTGGCGGCGACCCTGGTCGACGCCCTGCTCTGACCAGAAAATCGCATCACCCCTGAGGAAACGCGCGGGCGGCCTGCCGCGCGGGCTTTCGCATGACCAAGTAACCATCCAACTAGTAGGTAGACAGCGTCAGGAGAAGCATCATGAACCAGGACTTCACCGGCCAGAAGCTGATCGTCGTCGGCGGCAGCAGCGGCATGGGCCGCCAGATCGCCGCCGACGTCGTCGCCCGCGGCGGCAGCGCGGTCGTCATCGGCTCGCGCCCGGAGCGGGTCGAGAAGACGGTGGCCGAGCTGGGGCAGGCGTGGGGAATCACCGCCGACCTGCGCGACCCGGCTCAGACGGCCCGGGTCCGCGAGGATCTGGCCGGCCGGCACGCCGACGCGACCCTGCTGGTCAACGCGGCCGGCGTGTTCAAGCCGCTGCCGTTCCTCGACCACACCGAGGCCGACTACGACAGCTACCTGGACCTGAACAAGGCCACCTTCCTGATCACCCAGACCGTGGCGCGGAGCATGGTGAACCATGGCCGGGGCGGCGTCATCGTCAACATCGGCAGCATGTGGGCCAAGCAGGCCATCGCCGCGACCCCGTCATCGGCGTACTCGATGGCCAAGGCCGGCCTGCACGCTATGACCCAGCATCTGGCTCTGGAACTGGCCGCTCACCGGATCCGGGTCAACGCCGTCTCCCCGGCCGTGGTCGCCACCCCGATCTACGAGGGCTTCATCCCGCCGGCCGAGGTCGACACCGTCCTGGCCGGATTCGGCCCCTTCCACCCGCTCAACCGGATCGGCACCACCGAGGACATCTCGGCGGCCGTCACCTTCCTGCTGTCCGAGCAGGCCGGATGGGTCACGGGCGCGATCTGGGACGTCGACGGCGGCGTCATGGCCGGCCGCAACCAGTAACCGACAAGGTGCGGGCGACCGCACACCCGGGCTGCCGGGGCCGGCCGATCGCACGGCGGGCCGGCCCCGGCATCGTCGATGCCGGTCCACAGGCCTCTCGCCGCATGCCAGCGGCGTCCGGATCAGGCGGCGCCGCGTTCGCCGGCCGGCCTGCGGCGCAGGTTCGGGTCGAGCCGGGCCGGGGGGATGTAGGCCTGGTCGAGGCGGGTGATGTCGGTGCCGGGCGGGACGATCTCGTCGATCCGGTCGAGGATGTCGTCGGTGAGCGTTACGCCGACGCCGTCGAGCAGGTCGTCGAGCTGTTCCATCGTGCGCGCGCCGAGCAGTGTGCTGGTCACGCCCGGGTGCGCGATGGTGAAGGCCATGGCGAGGTGGGTCAGGGGCAGGCCGGCCTCGGCGGCGAGCGGGACGAGCTGTTCGACGATGTCGATGCGGCGTTCGTCGTTGAGGTGTTTGAAGTAGCGAGCGCGGCTCAGGTCGTTCGGCCGGCCCCTGCGCACGCGGCCGGTGAGCATGCCTTGCCCGAGCGGCCCCCACACCAGGGTGCCGAGCCCGTAGCGCTGCGCGGCCGGCAGTACGTCGTTCTCGACGCCGCGGTTCAGGATCGAGTACGGCAGCTGCTCGGTGTGGAAGCGTTGCAGCCCGCGCCTCTCCGAGAGCCAATGGGCGTCGGCGATGTCGACGGCCGGCGTGTTGGACGAACCGATCGCTCGCACCTTGCCGGCGCGGATCAGGTCGGTGAGCGTGGAGAGGGTCTCCTCGACGTCGGTGTCCGGGTCCAGCTTGTGCACCTGATAGAGATCGATGTGATCCGTCTGCAGGCGGCGCAGAGAGTTCTCGACCGCGGTCATGATCCAGCGCCGGGAGCCGCCCTGTTGATTAGGGTCGGTGCCGGTCGGCCGTCCGAACTTGGTGGCCAGCACGACGGACTCTCGCCGTCCCTTGAGCCCCCGGCCCACGACCTCCTCCGAGTCGCCGTAGACGTCCGAGGTGTCGACGAGGTTGATCCCGGCGTCCAGCGCCTTGTGGATCACCCGGATCGAATCCTCGGGGTCAGGGTTGCCCACCTGCGTGGCGAACATCAGTGTGCCGAGCGCGTACGGGCTGACCTTGATGCCGGTCCGGCCCAGGGTGCGGTACTGCATGACGGTCTCCTCCCGGTATCGTGACTGAAGTGGAAAGCCTTTCCGGAACTATACGGAAAGGCTTTCCGGAACAGTAAGGAGAGGTGACTGTGCCGGATACCACCGATTCGAGGGCAGGCGCGGGCGCGCGCCGGAAGCGCACCGACGCCCAGCGCAACGTCGAGTCGCTGCTCGAAGCCGCGAAAACGGTCTTCGCCACGTCCGGCGTCGACGCGCCCGCGAAGGAGATCACCGATCTGGCCGGCGTCGGCGTCGGCACGCTCTACCGGCACTTCCCGCAGCGCTCCCACCTGATCAAGGCGGTGATCGAGCGCGAGATCGACGCCTGCGCCGACGCCGCTCCGGCGCTGGCCGCCGAGTACAAGCCGGGCATCGCCCTCGCGAGGTGGCTCGACCGGCTCGTCGAGTTCGTCGCGACCAAACGCGGATTCGCCGCGGCGCTGCACTCGGGCGATCCGGCCTACGACGGCCTCTCCGGCTACCTGATGGAGAAGCTGGCGCCGGCCCTCGGGTCCCTGCTGGACACCGCGACCGCCGCCGGAGAGATCCGGGCCGAAGTCAGTCCGAAGGACCTGCTCTACGCGGTCGCCAAACTGTGCACGCCCCTGCCGGACGAGGAGCCCCACTACGGCCGTCGCATGGTCACGCTCATCGTCGATGGACTCCGGGCCGACGTCGCCACAACACCAGCCGTTCGCGGGCGGTAGGTCAATAAATCCGGCGGCCGTGGGCGTCGGGCACGCCGGACTTGCGGAAGAAGTACGAGTTGACCTGATCGCGCCACTCCCCGGCCGAGCGCACCTGCTCGTCGAGCAGCTCGGCCACCCGTTCGTAGGCCGCCGGGGGCAGCGTGCCGGACAGCTCGGCCCAGCGCCCGCGCATTACGGCAACCTCGTCCGCACCGGCGAAGTGGGTGTCGTAGATGTGCTGGATGACCGTGACGCCGCTGCGCAGCACGTGGGTGTAGGGCAGGTGGTGGAAGAACAGGACGAGCTCGTCCGGGCAGTCCGGCCGGGAGTCGTAGATCCGCCGCCACGGCTCCGGATACTGGGCGGCCTGGCCGGTGCCGGTGGTGACGGTCCGGTCGACGCCGACGCCGTCGCGGTCGGCGTGGTGGTAGGTGCCCCATCGGCTGTACTCGTAGCCGTCGACGGCCGGGCCGTAATGATCGCCGGGGTGGACCATGAAGCCGACACCGAGCGGGGCGGTGTAACGCTCGTACGTCGCCCAGGAATTTTGCATGATCGCGTGGAGCGCGTCGCCCAGCCGGGCGGGGGTGTCCGGGAAGGTCAGGGTGATCCATTCGTCGAGCACGGCGGCCGGATCGAGCCCCGGATCCCAGGCCAGGCGGCCGAACGCGTACAGGTTGGCCTGGGCCAGGGGGTGACCGGTCCAGAACGGGTCGTCGCCGACGTTGGCGACGGCGACGAACTCGGAGGCGGAGTCGGCCAGGGCGGGTCCGTGCGTGCCGCGCAGCAGTTCGCTCCACATCGGCGCGAGATAGCAGACGTGGCGCTGCTGGCCGGTGTACTCCTGGGTGATCTGGAACTCGACGCCGATCCGGGTGCGCGGCATGGCCGGGATCAGCGGCGACACCGGCTCGCGGGCCTGGAAGTCCATCGGGCCGTGCTTGACCTGCAGGACGACGTTGTCCCGGAACGTGCCGTCGTGTGGGGTGAAGTGGTCGAAGGCGGCGCGGGCCCGGTCGATGCTCCGGTCGCGCCAGTCCTGGCGGTGGTTGTAGACGAACGCGCGCCAGTGCACGACGCCGCCGTGCGGGGCGAGGGCGTCGGCGAGCAGGTTCGCGCCGTCGGCGTGGGTGCGGCCGTAGGTGAACGGGCCGGGCCGGCCCTCGGAGTCGGCCTTGACCAGGTAGCCGCCGAAATCGGGGATGTCCTGGTAAACGGCCGCGGTGGCGTGCTCCCACCAGCGCCGCACCCGGACATCCAGTGGGTCCGCCGTGTCCAGGCCGTGCAGCACCGGAGCGGCGAACGACACCGACAGGTGGGTGCGGATGCCGTAGCGGCGGAACACCCCGGCCAGCTCGGCGACCTCGCCGAGCCGGTCGGTGAGCAGGCGGGCCTCGGTGGCGTGCACGTTGACGTTGTTCAGCGCGACCGCGTTGATTCCACAAGAGGCCAGCATCCGGGCGTACGTGGTGACGCGCGTCAAGTCCCGCCGGGGTGCGCCGGCCCGCCAGAACAGCGAGCTGCCGGCGTATCCACGTTCGACCTGGCCCATCACCGGGTGCACGTCGACGTTGTCCCAGTGGTCGAGCATCCGGCGCGGCACCGCGGGACGGCAGGTCGTCGAGGCCGGGGCGTCGCCGAGCCGGAGCAGGTGGAACATCCCGTACAGAAGGCCGTGGGGTTGATGTGCTCGCAGCCGGACCGGGCCGGAGCCGGTGGTTATCGCGAAGCCCTCGGCGCCGAGGGCGGCTTCGCCGCCGAGGCCCATCTCCACGTCGCACGGTGGCCCGCCGGTCGACCGGACGAGTTCGCCGCCGAACCGCGCGCAGGCCTGGCCCAGCTCGCCGGCCACGGTGTCGACCAGAAGTCCGTGGCCGGTCAGCCGGATCCGGCGCCGGCCGATCGCCCGCCAGGTGTCGGGCGGCAGCCACGCCGGATCGACCACGTCCATGGTGAAGCGTCTCAGTTTTTCTGTGCGGTCCTGTGTGAACCGGGTGTTTCACCACTACGTGGACCGCGTCGCTGGAGTAGCGGTGTGCTGGTCACGTGGTGATGGAAACCGCGGCCGAGGACAGCCCCGCGAACCCGGTGCCGGGCCTGTAACGGGTTGGAGGAAAACGTGTGGGCCGCAGGCCCCGGCACCTGAACCGTGAGGTTCTGGGGTGTCCGTCCCGCCGGACGCTGGACAGCCCCTGACGGGGCTGGGCGGGATCCTGCCGTCGCGTGGGCGGCAGGGGTGAAACCGGGGACACGACCGGGCGCCTTGCGGCGGCGTGGTCGTGGCGGTGTGGGGCGGTGCTTGTCCCGGCAGGGCCGGGGTGGTGACGCCGGTCGTGGTGTGGCCGCCAGGCGGCGGTGGACGGGAACGTCGACGGTGGTGCGGATGCCGGCTTCACCGGCACGGTTACGGGCGGTGTGCTGTTGTCCGGCGATGCCTCGCGCGGCGATGCGCAGGGCGGCGGAGAAGTCCCGATCTGCGGAGTGTCCGCAGGAGCAGAGCGCCCACGGATTCGCCGGTTTGTGGTTGTCGGGTGCTTTGACGTGCCGCAGTGTCTGGCCGCAGCGGGGGCAGCCGGAGCTGGTGCCGCGGGCGGGGACGGTGACGACGGTGATGTGTTCTTTCGCGCCGAGGTGCCGGACGGCGTCGGCGAGGATGCCGCGGGTCGCGCCGGACAGCCGCCGGTTCCATGCCCGGCTGCTGCCGGGGGCCTCCATCGTGGTCAGGTCTTCGAGGTAGACGACGGTCGCGCCGGCCGTGTGGGCCTGGTCGATCAGCCAGCGGGCGCCGGCCCAGGCCAGCGTGTGTCCGAGATGCCGGATCCGGGCGCAGACATGAGCGTGTTCGATGTCGAGAAGTTCGAGCTTGCTCTTGGTCGCGGGGTCGAGCCCAGCCGGTCCGCGACCGGCAGCGAGCTTCTGCAGGTGGCTGATCCTTGTTTTCAGGTGTTCACGGTGCAGGCGCAGCCGGTCGAGTTTGCGGGATATCCCGGTCGCGTCGAACCGTAGCGGACGGCCGTAGGAGATGACGGTGTCATCGGGGCCGGGTTCGGCGATTACGGCGGTGAGCAGGGTGTTGTAGCCCCAGTCAGCGCCGATCGCCCGCCGGTGCCCGGTGAGCGGAGCCGGGACCATCGGTGTCTGGAACGGCAGGTCGACCCGGACACTGCCGTCACGCACGCGCAGGGTCGGGGTGCACAGGGCTGCCTGCTCGGAGACGGTCGGTGGCAGCGGCACGGTGATGTCGTGCCAGGTCCAGTCCCGGTACGACGCGGGGTCGGCCATCACAGGGAGTTGCACCCACAGCTGGGCCGCACGCTCACCTGTGCGTTGCAGGCGGACCAGTTGCCGGTCCGCGGCGGCGAGCAGCACCTGTCCGGCGATCCGTGGTGGCGTTTCCAGTTCGGTGAAGCCGGACGGCAGCCGTCCGTGTCCGCTAGCGAACGCGATCACTTGTCGGGTCCGGTTACGGATCGTCGCCCGATCGGTTCCGGCCGGCAGACAGGCGCGAAGCAGCACCCATTCCTCGGCGGTACGTTTGCGTGGGTCAGCCGGCCAGGTGCTGATGATCGCGGCAGTGACGGCACGCCGGTGCAACGACAGGCGCAGTGCCCGGGCGGCTTCTTCCTCCGCGATCCGGGCGACCCGGTCGGGTAGCCGTACGCCGGGCGCAGCCGTGACGGTCCAGCCGAGACGCCGTAACGCCATCCATCCCTTCGATGGCAGCTTGCGGTCTGTCGCGTCGACCCCGGCGGCGAGAACGTCCAGGTTCGCGTCGGTCCACAACCTGGCCAGCAGTTCCGTTGCGGCCCGCTGGACCAAGGCCGTCAGATGTTCAGCCCGTTCGGCCAGCAGCCGCCGGGTCACCGGCACGTCACGGCAAGGTTTCTCCGGTGTCCCCGACACCGACCTGGTCGCGCCGGCGGTACAGGTAGCCGTCGCGGTGAGAACCGATCCTGTACTCATGCCACGGGCTCAGCAACCGGTTCCGTTCCGGTGCCTGCGGCGGCAAGCAGACGCCGGCGGGCCTCCCCGGAACGGATTCCGTACATCCGGCCGGCGAACGTCGACACCAGCGACATGAAATCCGCGAGGAGTTCCTCCCTCCCGCCGGCGGAACCCTTCGGGTGCAGCACCTCGACCGTCACCCCGCACTGGGCCAGTAACCCGGTAAGCCACACGACACCGAACCGTGCGAGACGGTCCTCATGCGTCACCCGGACAACCGTGAACCCATCATTGGCAGCAGCCTTCAGCAGCCGACCCAGACCCGGCCGGTTCTCCCGCAACCCGGAAGCCCGATCCTTGAACACCGCAACAACCTCACCCGAAGACGTCGCCCGCAGCTCGGCCTCCTGCGCGCTCAGCGAGGTTCCCTGGCCGGTCGAACCTGACACCCGCACATACAACGCCTCACGCCGCTTTTGTACGTCGGATGTAACGCCAAGAAACGCGTCCAGAGCTTCGGTGTCGAACCGGCGTTCCCTGCCGACCCACACCACCTCGACCCGGCCGTCATCAGCCCACCGCCGCAACGTGATCGGGTGAACCCCCAGATACGCAGCAGCCGGAGCCAAACGAAGACGAGCCATCCGGACACACTAAGACACAGGATTGCTAAGCAAAATAGTCAACTGCGTCACACCCTTTCAGCCGGTGGTGCAGGAGACGATCTGGGGTCGTGCGCCGCTGTTGCCGTTGGTCATGGTGGTGAAGCCGAAGGTGTTGCCGCTGCCGTTGGGTTTGACGGTCATGGTGTTGCCGTTGTTGCTCCAGGTGAAGGTGCCGCTCCAGGTGGTGGACACCTTCTGGGGTGCGGTGATGTTGACCGTCACGGTCCAGTTGGTGGAGCCGCTGACGGTGACCGAGGTGTTGTACCGGTCGCCCCACACGGTGCCCGGGGTGATCGACGCGGTGCAACTGCCCCCGCCCGGCGGCGGTGACGTCGGGCCGCTCGGCGACGGGGATCCCGGAACGCTGGGTGACGGGGAAACCGGGCCGCTGGGCGGCGGCGACGTCGGGCCGGTGCCGAGCGTGGGCGTCGTCCAGGTCCGCCACTCGGCCAGGTTGCCCGCCGCCTTGCTCGAGATCCGGATCGCGCCCGGGTCGTTACCGGTCTTGACCAGGAACTTCTTGATGTTCTGCTGCAGCGGGGTGGTCCACTCGGGCCGGTTGGCGCAGTGCGTCCCGTTGGCGATGTCGGACCAGTAGGTGATGTTGCTGCCCGCGCCGAGCGCCTTGTAGACCTCGGCGCCGCCCAGTGCGGCGACGCTGCCGGACTTCGGACCCAGGTTCACGATGTGCGGGTTGTCCATGATGAACAGCCCGCGCGGCGCCACCATGGCCACCATCTCGTGGGTGTCGACCGGCAGTTTGCCCGGCGCACCGGTGAACGAGCCGAACGCGTCACCGAGCCACGGCTGCTCGCCGTAGGCGCTGCTCAAACTCTGCGCGCCCTCCCCGGGAATGCCCCGGAAGATCGGCACGCCGGCGCTGCCCGACTCGATCGGCATGGTCAGCGCGATCCGCTGGTCGAACACCCCGGCCACGAACGCGCCCTTGCCGAAGCGGGAACATCCGGTCACGCCGGTCGCGTCGGCCTTGAGGACGCTGCCGCCCGACTGCTCGATCACGTCGATGATCCGGCTGACGCCCCAGCCCCAGGCCTGCAACAGCCCGGTCGTGCTGGTCGAGCCGTAGAGGGTGTAGAACGCGCCCTGCTTGTTGCTGCGCCCGGTGCCCTCCTTGCCCACCGAGTACGGGTCGTAGTTGATGACCGCGGCGCCGGCACCCCGGATCGTGGCCGTGTCGGCGATCCCGCCGTAGACCACCACCGCCGGGAACGGGCCGGTGCCGCTGGGCAGCGACACCGAGGCCGAGAAGCTGGCGCTCCGGCCGTTGTCGGTCACGTTCACCGTGATGTTGGTCGAGGACACTGTGCCGGTGACGGTCGCCGGGCGGGCCGGTTTGGTGCCGTACACGTACTTCTCGGCCTGTTTCTTGATCTCTTCCCGCCGGCACCGCCAGTCGGCGACGGTCGAGATGCGCGTGCCGTCGATCTTGGTGAAGGGGTCGGGCAGTTTGGCGTCGGTGGGCAGCGATCCGGCGTCGGGCAGGGCCGGCACCGCGCAGTCGGCGCCCTCGTCCTCGACCGGCCCGGCCAGTGCGGACGCGGCGGTGGTCTGCGCGGTGGCGGTGCCGGCCAGGGCGGTGACCGCGCCGGCGACGGCCAGTGCCGAGACGACCAGCGCGACAACCGCCGGACGGGCCCGGGAACGGCCCGAGTTGATATTCACCAGGGAGCTCCTTCCAATGGGGACGGATGCGCCGGCCATGATCGGGGAATCATGGCCGTCCGCACGGGGAATGGTGCGCCGCGGGCATGTCCGGATCCCGGTGCACCGAAACTTCCGAAGACCTCTCGGACACTTCCGGACTGATGAAGCGCACGTTACGACGCCGTGTCAGACCGGTCAATAGCAGCGATTGACGTGAATTTCCCGAACCATCTTTAATACTGATTGCTCGCTGCTTCATAAGATTCCGGCCGGTGGAGCCATCTCCGGGCCGAGCACCGCCCGGGCATCGAGACGTGGAGCTATCGATGGATTGACGTGGAGCCATACGACACTAATGTTGGTCCATGGCACAGGGCGAGATCGAGCGGTTGCCCAGCGGCTCCCTGCGCGTGCGGGTGTACGCCGGCATCGACCCGGCGACCCGCAAACGGCGATACCTGCAGGAGACCGTCCCGGCCGGGGAGACCGCCGAGCGGGACGCCGAGGCCGCCCGGGTCCGGCTGCTCGGCGAGGTCCACCGGCAGCGCGGCCCGGTGCCCCGGGCCGCCGAGGGGCCGGCCGAGGCCAGTCCGGCGGCCGTGCGCCGACGCGGCCGGCGGCGTGGCGAACTCACCGTCGCGGCGGTCGCCCGGCTGGCCGGCGTCTCCGCACCGACCGTGTCCAAAGTGCTCAACGGCCGCACCGGCGTGGCCCCGGAGACCCGGCGGCGGGTGGAGACGGCGCTGCGCGAGCACGGCTACCGCCGGCCGGGCAACCTGGTCCAGGCCGCCCACCTGGAAGTCGTCTTCTACGGCATGCAGAGCAGCACGGCGATCAACATCCTGCACGGGGTGGAGGCGGTCGCCGGCCGGCACTCACTGGCCGTCAGCTTCACCGACGCCCTGCATCAGGCGTCGCTGGGCCGCACCTGGGCCCGCGAGATGCTGGCCCGCCGCCCGATCGCGGTGATCGCCGTCCACCTCGGCTTCAGCCCGGAACAGCACGCCCTGCTGGTGGCCAGCGGGATCCCGCTGGTCGCGCTCGACCCCAACGGCGAGCCGGAACACCCGATCCCATCGGTGGGGGCGACCAACTGGAACGGCGGGATCGCCGCCGTCCGGCACCTGCTCGGGCTCGGCCATCGCCGGATCGCGGTGCTCAGCGGACCGGCCGACCGGCTGTGCGCGCGAGCCCGGCTGGAGGGTGCCCGGGCCGCGATGTCGGCCGCCGGGACACCCCTGGACGAGCGGCTGGTCCGGGTCGGCCAGTGGTTCGCGTTCGAGGACGGGCTCAGCTACGGCCGCGAGCTGCTGCGCCTGCCGGAGCGGCCCACCGCCGTGTTCTGCGGCAACGACCTGCAGGCGTTCGGCCTCTACGAGGCGCTCCGGCAGGCCGGGCTGCGCGTCCCGGACGACCTGAGCGTGGTCGGCTTCGACGACCTCACCTACAGCCGATGGTCCGGGCCGCCGCTGACCACCGTCCGCCAGCCGCTGGTGGAGATGGGCGTCGCCGCCGCGGAGCTCGCCGTCGACCTGGCCGCCGGGCGCCCGCTCGCGCACACCCGGGTGGAGCTGGCGACCACCCTCATCGTCCGCGACAGCACGGCCGCGCCGGCCGGGTGACCGGAGGCTTGCCAAGCCGAACCGTTTCCATCAATACTTGTCACTGTTTCGGGCCGTGGAACACCGTCGGGCGCGGGGAAGCCTCGACAGACCGGCCACTCTCGCGCTCCATCAACGGACCCAGGTCCTTCCGCATCGGCGCGCGCATTCCCGGAGGAGCGAACAATAGCGCGTCGATGGTGGTATTCAATCGTGGCTTTCATCGTCGTGACATTCTCTGCGATAACCGGCATGACGATTCCCGCCGACGCCGATTCGAACGGGAATTCGGGTGATGCCGCTGGGTGGTTCGATCACCGACGGCCTGACCGAATCACCGCAACCGCGCCGACGGCCGACGCCTGCGTGGCCACGACCCGGATCGTCCCCTGAAGCACGAACTGACCCGGCCAGGGCGGCCGGGTCAGTTCGCGGAGTCACGTCTCAACGTCGTCGTGGGTCACGCCTCGATGTCGGAGAACAGGCCCTTGAACGGGACCTGGCTGCCCACGAGGCCGCCGAACGCCTCGGCGGCCTCCGGCGTCGTCACCGCCGCCGAGGCGTCCTCGTAGCTGTCGAAGTACAGGTCGAGGGTCCGGTAGGCCGGGGTGTCCGTCCCGTCCTCCTTCGGCCACACCTTGGCCGATTCGAGCCGCCGCAGGTTCGGGAACTTCGCCGCGGCGGCCTTCACACCGGCGAAGACGCTCTCGAAGCCGTCGGGGTCGGCCGGGTTGTCGATGATCAGCGTGATCTTGGTAGGCACAGCACTCTCCTCAATGCGGAAAAACACAACAGACATTCAAGAAACTCAGCGGCCGTACGTCTCCAGCAGCCGAAGCCAGATCTCGCTGACCGTGGGATACGAGGGGACCGCGTGCCAGAGCCGGTCGAGAGGCACCTCGCCGACGATGGCGACGGTGGCGGCGTGGATGAGTTCGGCCACGTCCGGACCGGCCAGGGTGAGGCCGACGATCACCTTGCGGTCCTCGTCGACCACCATCCGGGCCCGTCCCCGGTAGCCGTCGGCGTGCAGCGAGGCGCCCGCCACCGAGCCCAGGTCGTAGTCGACGACCCGGGTCCGCAGCCCGGCCGCCTCGGCCGCGGCCGCCGTGAGCCCGACCGATGCGATCTCCGGCTCGGTGAACACCACCTGCGGCACCGCGCGCTCGTCGGCGGTCGCCGCGTGCCGGCCCCACCGCCCGGACTCGACCGGCTCACCCTTGGCCCGGGCCACGATCGCGTCGCCCAGCGCCCGCGCCTGGTACTTGCCCTGATGGGTCAGCAGCGCCCGCCGGTTCACGTCGCCGGCCGCGTACAGCCAGTCCCCCGCGCCGGCCACGCGCAGTTCGTCGTCGACGGTCAGCCAGTCACCGGGCGTCAGCCCGATGCTGTCCAGCCCGAGGTCCCGCGTGTTCGGGGTCCGGCCGACCGCCACCAGAACCTCGTCGGCCTCGATCCGCTCGCCGTCGGCCGTCTCGACCTGCACGATCCCGGCCTGGTCGCGGCCGACCGAGACGACCTCGGCGCCGGTCCGCACCGACGCACCGGCCTCGCGCAGCGCCTCGGCGATCATCTCCCCGGCGAACGGCTCGGCCGCGGGCAGCACACCGTCGCGGGCCAGCAGGGTCACCGACGAGCCGAGGGCGGCGAACGCGGTCGCCATCTCGGTGCCGACCACGCCGGCGCCGATCACCACCAGCCGGGCCGGCACGTGCTCGGCCGACGCGGCCTCCCGGCTCGTCCACGGCTTGGCGTCGCGCAGGCCGGCGATGTCCGGGACCAGCGCGCCGCTGCCGGTCGCCACCACCACGGCGTGCCGGGCGGTCAGGGTGACGCCGCCGACCTCGACGATCCTGGGACCGGTGATCCGGCCCTGGCCGCGGACGAGGGTGATCCCGGCCGACTCCAGCCAGGACACCTGACCGTCGTCCTTCCACTGCGACGCGAACGCGTCCCGGCGTTTCAGCACCGCCGCCGCGTCCAGCTCGCCGGTCACCGCTTCCCGCGCTCCGGGCAGCCGGCGGACCGCCCGCAACGCCGCCGCGCTGCGCAGCAGGGCCTTGGTCGGCATGCAGGCCCAGTACGAGCACTCGCCCCCGACCAGCTCGCGCTCCACGATCGCGGCGGTCAGCCCGCCCTTCACGACCCGGTCGGCGACGTTCTCCCCGACCGGACCGGCGCCGATCACGATCACGTCGTACGTGTTGCTGTCGCTCATGTCAGTTACCCTTCGCGGCGCGGCCGAGGCGGATGGCGGCGATGAGGAAGAAGATGGCGCCGGGGACGGCGTAGCCGGCCGCGTTGGTCAGCACCGGGTTGTCGGCCGCGGCGCTCGCGACGAAGGATCCACCGGCCAGCACCGAGATGCCGCCACTGACGATCATCGGCCATTGACCGCCCATCTTGCGGCGGGTCACGCCGACGATCAGCTGGACCACGCCGGCCAGGATCGCCCAGGCACCCCAGACCCGCAGCATCGCCGGGATGCCGGACGCGGCGGCGACCCCCAGCCCGATGGCGGTGAGCAGGCTGACCACGATGTTGACGTAGAGCAGAGCGGGCGAGCCGGTGGTCCGCGACGAGCGCAGGTCGTAGACGGCCGCGCCGACGTCGAAGAGCGGGTAGAGCACGAACAGTGTCACCGTGAGCGGCCCGATCTCCTTGGCCGTCGCGATGGTCACGATCGCCCAGACGATGGCGAACGCGAACCGGACGAAGTACAGCCGTCGCAGCGCGGAGGCGGTCCGGGAGATGCCGGGGGAAGCAGCGATGGTGGTCACGATGACCCCTTCAGGAGACCAAACGTTCTGTCCCGCAAAGGATGACCCGGCCGCCGCAACCTTGTCAAGACCGATCGTTCTATCTCGCAAACCGGCCGCCGGGTAGACGCCGGCCGGTCGGCAGCCGGCCGGCGTCACCCGTCAGCGACGGATCACGGTGAAACCCCCGGGCAGTACCACCGCACGGATACCCCGGCCGGTGGCGGTGGTTCGCAGGCGGCGGACGCCGGATGCGTCGTAGGTCTCGACGGTCGCCGGGCCGGTGCCGGGAACCGTGACCGTTGCCGTCCGCGGGTCCTGGGCCGCGCTGCGAAGCAGCGCCACCCCGGCCAGCACGTAGCGGGAGATCAGCGGCTCGACGATCACCGCGTCGAGCACCGCCTCGCCCCCGGCCGCCGTCGCCAGCAGATCGGTTGCGCCCGCGGGCACCTCGCCCGGCAGGGTGACCGGCAGCAACGCCCCCGGCGCCGGCGAGACACCCTGCGGACCGACGTCCCCGTGCCGCACCACGCCCAGCGACCGGCCGGTGCCGGACCAGCGGGTGACGGCCGCGCTGCCCGGCCGCAGATCGGCCACCGCAAGCACCAGCCGGGGCTGATCGGCCGCGGGCAGGGTGAAGCGGGCCGAGGCACCGGCCGGCAGGAGCGCGTACCGATCCCCGCTGAACTGGGACTCCCCGGTCCACGGCGACGGCGGGGTGACGATCGTGGCGCCCCCGGTCAGGGCCGCGGACTCGGCCTCGACGGTGGTCGCGCCGACCCGTTCGACGACGCGGCCCCGGGCGGCGAGGGCGGCCACGTCCGGATGCGCGTCGAGGGCGAGCATGCTGAGCAGGCCGTGGATGGTCGACTCGGCGCCCGCGTTGCGGTTGACGACGCCGTCGCCGGAGATGCCGTCCACCGTGCGTCCGGTCGCGGGGTCGTAGGCGGGCGTCCCGGCCGCGTTGGCGCCGAAGTACCACGCGGCCACGATGCCGGCCAGTTGACGGAAGCCGTCGCGGCCGGTGGCCGCGGCCACGGCGACCAGTGATTGGAGGCGCGAGTCCACGCCGTACGCGATCTGGGTCCGGTCGATGCGCGCGGGCAACCGGCCGTTGTCGGGACCGCCGGAGGTCAGCAGCCACGGTGTGAACACGGCCGAGTCGGTGGCCCCCGGGCGCACCAGGCGGTCGTCGCCGAGCACCTGGCCGGCGCGGGCGAGCGCGGCCGGCATCTGCGACGCCCAGGCGTGCCAGTCGGAGCCCGACAGCGCCCACGGCAGGATCGCGCCGAACGGCCATCGGCGCGCGTCTCCCCCGGCCATCGCGGCGATGCCGTCGGCCAGCTGCCGCAACGCCCGCCGGGCGACCGGTGTGCCGTGTCCGGTGGCGACGTAGGCGGCCAGCCCGAGGACCGCTTCGGCGCTGGCGTCGGCGCCGTCGACGATCAGCCACGCGGGCCGGCGCACGCCGTCGGCGAGCTGCCAGGTGCCGTACGCGGAAAGGTCTATCGCCTTGATCGCCCGATCGAGTCGCTGTTCGAGGAAGGTCGCGAAGTCCGGGTCGGCCAGGCGGAACGCGGCGTAGCCCTCGCCGAGCGCCCAGATGGCGCGGGCCAGCCAGTACGACGGCCCGCTGTCGGACGGGTCGGGCAGCTCGACCGGTTCGGGGCTGGGGTTGAGGGTGCCGTCGGGTTGCATCCACAGGACGAAGTAGCCGGAGCCGGCCGCCTGGAAGTAGGTCAGGCCGCGCAGCAGCTCGTAGGCGGCGGTCCGGCTGCGCGCCGATCCGGTCTGCCGCCAGTGCCGGAGGTAGACGATCGCGGCCCGCGCGATGTCGTCGGAGTTGAACGCGCCCTGGCCGTAGGTGTCGGTGGCCGGGTCGTAGGGTCCGCCGCCGATCCGCCGGTAGGCCCCGCTGGTGGTCGGTTCGGCGTAGGTCCAGAGCACGCCGATGCCGCTCGACGGCCGGTACGTGGTGTGACCGGCCTGCACCGGCGGAACCACGCTGTCGCGCAGGAAGTCGAGGTGGGCGGTGTTGGTCAGCCGCGTGGGCGCGGCGAAGCTCGGTGCCGGGCTCAGCAGCGGCGCGGCCAGGGCGGCGCCCCCGCCCAGCAGTACGGTCCGGCGGTTCACGGGACACGGTCCAGGCGGGCGACACCGATCCGGCTGTCGGCCATGCCGTAGAAGACGTAGTGGACGTCGTCGATCTGCTCGATGGCCGTGGGGAACACGACGTTGGGCACGTTGCCCGTGCGCTCACCGATCGTCTCGGGTACGAAGATCGGCTCGGTGGTGCGATCGAGCACGTGGCTCGGGTCGTCCGGGTCGAGCAGCATCGCCCCTGCCGCGTACGTCACCTTTTGTCCTTTCGGGTCGAAGCCGGGCGGGATGTAACCGGTGACCCCGTGATGGATCAGCAGCCAGCCCTCGGGCACTCGCAGCGGCGGTGGTCCGGCGCCGATCTTCAGTTCCTCATAGGGAAATCGGGGCATCGCCACGCAACGGTGATTGCGCAGCCGGACCAGCGCGGTGATGTCGGCCTCGACCTCCTCGGTGGGCACGTACGAGATCCAGATCCCGGCCCGCTCGTCGGCGATCCCGGCCGGCAGGTGCACGCCCTCCCCCGGCCGGAACCAGCCCAGATCCCACATCGGGCGGTGGATCATCGCGTAGCTCGGGCGCCCGTCCGGGTCGGGCACCGGCTCGGGGAAGAACACCGCGTCCTTGTTCGGGAACAGGTTGAGGTCGGTGTCCAGGTCGGGCTGGTAGGTGAACTGCACCGGGCCGAGCCGCTGCCACGACAACAGGTCATCGGAGACGGCCAGCGCGAGCCGGGGCCCGAGCGGCCCGAACGCCACGTACGTCATGAGGTGCCGGCCGAGGCTCGGCACCCAGGTCGTGCGGGGATCCTCCACGCCGGCGTTGTTGCGTCCGCGCTCCCAGCCCTCGTCGGGGGCGAGCACCACGCCCTGGCGGCGCACCCCCACGGGCACACCGTCCTCGATCTCGACCTCGGCGAGTCCGACGCGCGAGACGTTGCCGGGGGCCACCAGGCGCGGCAGCAGGAACAGGCGCCCGTCGGGGGTTCGCCCGCTGGCCGGGTTGAGAACGCCCTCGGCCTCCAGCGGGTCACGGCTGTCGGGCGTCATGACGACGCCGACCCGGGTCAGGGTGTAGGGAACCATGTCAGCCTTTCACGCCGGAGCCGATGTCGGTGGAGATGAACTGCCGCTGGAACGCCACGAACAGCGCGACCGCCGGGGCGGCCAGCACGCACGCGCCGGCCAGGATGGCGCCGAACGGGTTGGCCGCCCGCGCCGACACGTTGCTGATGTAGTTGGCCAGCGAGACCGCCAGGGGCTGCATGTCGGCGTTCTTGGTGACCAGGAACGGCCACAGGAACTCGTTCCACGGGCCGATGAAGGTCAGCAGCATCGCGGTGAGCAGGGCCGGGCGCACCAGCGGCAACGCCACCGACCAGAGGATCCGCACCTCGCCGGCGCCGTCGAGCCGGGCTGCGGCGAACAATTCGTCGGGCAGCTGCAGGAAGAACTGCCGGAAAATGAAGACCGCGGTGGTGTTGATGGCGAACGGCAGGATCATGCCCAGGTAGTTGTCGGCCAGCCCGTAGCCGCGCACGATCAGCACGTACAGCGGGATCAGCAGCAGCTGGAACGGGATCACCTGGACCAGCAGCACGAGCACGAACAGGGTGCCGCGCCCGCGGAAACGCAGCCGGGCCAGGGCGTACCCGGCGAGCACGCCGAACACGACCGTGCCGAGCAGCACGCCGCCGGTGAAGATGCCGGAGTTGACCAGCGAGCGCACCAGATCGACCCGCGAGTTGATGTCCCGGTAGTTGCCCAGGGTCAGCCCGGAGGTCGGGAACGCGCCGCGCACCGAGGTGTCCGGCGCGGACTGCAACGAGCCGATCAGCATGTAGTAGAACGGGAACAGGAAGATCAGTGCGCCCAGGAAGAGCAGAACATAGCGCATCGCCGCAGGCCAGCGACCCATGTCAGTCCTTCCCTTCGATGAAACGACGATTGACGTACGCGACGAGCAGCACCCCGATCACGAGCAGCACCCCGAGAGCGGCCGCGAAGTCGGGCTCGCCCTGCTGGATGCCGCGCTGGTACATGACCAGCACCGGTGACGCCGACGCGCCGTTCGGGCCGCCCCCGCCGGTGAGCAGGTAGGGCTCGGTGAACAGGTTGGCGCCGGTGATCAGGGCCAGGATCACCACCAGCGCGGTCGCCGGTCGGACGGCCGGCACGGTCACCGACCAGAACCGGTGCCAGCCGTTGGCGCCGTCGACCGAGGCCGACTCGTAGAGTTCCTTGGGCACGTTCTGCAGCGCGGCCAGGTAGAGCAGGATGAAGAAGCCGAGCTGCTTCCAGGTGACGAAGAACGCGATGACCGGCATGGCCAGGTGGTCGTTGACCAGCCAGGACGGGTCGGGGGCGAGCGGACCCAGGACGGTGTTGACCAGGCCGCCGGAGTTGAACAGGAACAGCCACACCCCGACCACGGCGACGCTCGCGGTCACGTAGGGCACGTAGAACGAGACCCGCAGGAAGGTCCGGGCGTGCACCGCCTGGTTGAGCGCGACCGCCAGCACCAGCGCCAGCGCGGCGGTCAGCGGGACGTTGATGACCAGGAAGACCAGGATGTTGCCGAACGCCTGCCGGACCGCCGGGTCGGCCACCACCGCCCGGTAGTTGTCCAGCCCGACGAACGGGTGGTCGACGATCGCCCCGGGCGCGGCGAAGAAGTAGTCGTGGAAGCTCATCCAGATCGAGAACCCGAACGGGTACGCGAAGATGACGGCGAGATAGAGCACGTACGGCGCGGAGAGGATCAGCCCCACCGGGTGCCGGCCGAGCAGGGCCTTCATGATCCGCTGGCGAGCTGGTCGACCTTCTGGGCAGCGCCGGCGAAGGCGTCGGTCACGGGCTGCTTACCGAAGATCACCGACTGGGAGTACGCGTCCCGGAACGCCTGCCAGATGGCCACCGAGTTCGGCACGTTGGGCACTTCCACGGTGCGCGCGGCCTGGTCGGCGAACTGCTTGTAGGCCGGATTCTTGGTGAAGTAGTCGGGGTAGGCGGTCGGCAGATCCTTGCGCAGCGGCATCTGACCGGTCGCGTCGAGCAGCTTGCCGTCCTGCTCCTGACTGGTCGCGAACTTCATCACTTCCCAGGCGGTGGCCCGGTTCTGGCAGGCGCTGTACATCGCCACGTTCTTGGCGTCGCTGAACGTCCGGATCTGATCGGCCGGCTTGCCGGTGGAGGTCGGCACCGGCACGGCACCCCACTTCACCTTGTCGCCGTACACCTTGATGGCCCACGGGCCGACGATCGCCATGGCGGCCTTCTGGTCGGCGAACGAGTCACCGTTGTACGTCTCCTTGGGCGCCAGGCCCTCGTCGTACAGCGTCTTCCAGAACGCGGCGACAGCCTGCCCCTGCGGGGAGTTGAACTGCGCCTTGCCGTCCTTGACCAGCTGCTGGCCGTCGGTCTCGGCCGCGAACAACGGGTAGAAGTCGAACCAGGACTGGAAGAACTCGCTGCTCGGCGCCGGATAGATCGCGGACGGCGCGGCCCCGGACGACTTGATCTTCCGGGCGGCGGTCATGAAATCGGCGTACGTCGTCAGGGTTGGTTTTTCGGGGTCGAGCCCGGCCTTGGCGAAGATGTCCTTGTTGTAGAAGATCATGACCGGGTTCGATTTCCACGGCATCTGGTAGAACTTGCCGTCGGCCGACTTGTACTGCTGCGCGGTGTCCCCGGTGCGGTCGCTGATGTACTGCGCGCCGCCGGCGAAGGAGTCGAGCGCGACCAGTCCGCCCTGCTTCTGGAACTGCGGCACGGCGGCCGGCGCGGTGTTGAAGATCAGGCAGGGCGCGTTGCCGGCGGTGATCGCGGCGCCGATGACCTCCTCCGAGCTCTTGCCGGCCGGGATCTCCTGCGCGGTGATCTTCTGGTCGGCGTGCTGACCGTTCCAGGCGTCGACCATGGCCTTGCCCCAGGCCAACTCCTCCTGGTTGTTGGAGAGCCAGACGGTGATCGGGCCGGTGGCGGCGTTGGCCTGCTCGGCGTTGCCGCCGCCGCTGCCGTCGCAGCCGGCCGTGAGGGTGAGGGAGACGACGAGAAGGGCCGCTGGGAACGTGCGTTTCATGGGCTTCTCCGTTCCGGTCTTACGGGGGTGGAGGCGCGGTGGACGCGCGGATCATCAGTTGGCCGGCGGGCACCGGGACATCGCCGGCCCGCCCGCTCTCGATGAGGTCGAGCAGGACTTGCGCCGCTTCGCGACCCCAGAGGTACGGGTCGGTGCGCACGCTGGTGAGCGCGGGGCTGACATACCCCGCCAGCTCGGTGTCGTCGAAGCCGGTGACCGACAGTTGCGCCGGGACGGCCAGGCCGTACTCGTGGGCGACAGCCAGCCCGGCGATGGCCATCAGGTCGTTGGCGTAGACGATCGCGGTCGGACGGTCGCCGGCGGCGAGCAGCGTGCGGGTGGCCGCCGCCCCGCCGGCCGCCGAGAAGTCGGCCTCCACCACCGGGCCGGCCGGCAGCCCGGCCTCGGCCAGGGCCTGCGCGAACGCCTGGGCCCGGCGCGACCCGTGCAGGAAGTGGGCCGGCCCGGCGACGTGCGCGATCCGCCGGTGACCGAGTTCGGCCAGGTGCCGCACGGCGGCAGTGATGCCGGGCCGGTCCTCGACCAGCACGGCCGGGAAACCGCTGGGCACGTCCGGCCGGGCGATGGAGACGGCCGGCAGGCCGAGCCGGTCCATCAGCTCGATCCGCGGGTCGACGACCCGCAGATCGAGCAGGAACACCCCGTCGACCCGGCCGGCGTCGGCCAGCCGCCGATAGCCCGCCTCCTCCTCGGCCTCGGGCACGACCTGCAGGACCAGGGCCTGCCCCCGGTCGGAGAGGGTGCGCTCGACACCGGCGATGAAGGCCGGGAAGAACGGGTCGGCGCCGAGCAGTTCGGGCTCGCGGGCGAGGACCAGGCCCACGGCGAACGAACGGGAGACCGACAGGGCACGAGCCTTGGTGCTGGGCGTCCAGCCGAGCTCACGCGCGGCGGCCAGAATCCGCGCGCGGGTCTCCTTGGCGACGCCGGGACGGCCGTTGAGCGCGAACGAGACAGTGCCCTTGGAGACTCCGGCGGCGCGAGCCACGTCCCGGATGGTCGGCCTGTCCTGCCTGCTCATCGCACCGTCCCCGAGTTACTAAACCGGTTTGAACTCGAACATAGACCCGCTTCGAAACTTGCACAAACGCAGGGAACGATGCGCACTCGGCAGTTGCTCCGGGACTTCCGGCCCGCGGCATCGGGCTCTGCTGCCCTGCATCGCGGCATCGACCGGATTCGACCATGGAAGGGAGATGAAGGAGCTGGCCATGCAGACCAGAAGCATCGTCGTCGGCACCGACGGCACGGAAACGAGCGGCGCCGCCGTGGAATGGGCGGCCCGGGAGGCGCAGCGGCGCGGGCTGACGCTGAGGATCGTGCACGCCTTCGACTGGGACTGGCGCGATTCCCGGTTCGAAGTCGGCACCGAGTTCGTCGACCTCGCCCGTCAGCAGGCCGACGCGGTCATGGCGGCTGCGGTCGAGCGCGTCCATCGGGTCGCGCCCGGGCTCGCCATCCAGACCTTCGCGCTGATCGGTCACGCCGTACCGCGGCTGCTCGAATCTGCTCGCACCGCACAACTGCTGGTCCTCGGCGGTCGCGGCCGTGGCGGGTTCACCGGCATGCTGCTCGGCTCGACCAGTCAGCGGCTCGCCCTGCACGCCTCGTGCCCGGTCGTGGTGATCGGCGACCAGCCCGGGGTCGCCGACGGTCCGATCGCCGCCGGGGTCGACGACTCACCCAGCGCCGACCTGGTCCTGGAGACCGCCTTCAGCGCCGCGGCCGGGCAGGGCTGCCCGATCACCGTCGTGCGCGCCTACGCGCCGGTGATCCCGGCCTGGCTGGCCGCCGACCAACCGCCCACGGTGGACACGCCGCAACAGCACGCCGCCGAGCTCGCCCACATCGATGAGCAGCTGGCCCCGTGGCGGTCGAAGTTCCCGGACGTGCCGGTCGAGGTGGCGCTGTCACACGACAGCCCGCCGGCCGCACTGGTCGAGGCGTCACGCACGGCCCGGCTGATCGTCGTCGGCACCCACGGGCACGGGCCCGTCTCCGGCAGCCTGGTCGGCTCGACGAGCCTGCAGCTGCTGCACCACGCGGCCTGCCCGGTCCAGATCACCCGCCGGCTCCCGGACTGAGAACCGACGCCCGACAGCACATCGCACCAGGCCGCGAGGATCGGCCTGGTGCGACCTGCTTCACCCCCCGCTGTCACGATCGCACTCCCTTCTGCCTCACCTCTATGGTCGGCCGAGCACACGCCGTGAGTCAGTGCCGGACGACTCCCCCACCGCGGACCCCTGGCCGTGTCGTCGTACAGCGATTGCGTCATACGGTGCAGTCATGGACAAAGCCCTCGCGTCAGAAGACCACAGCACCGTCGTGGTCGGCGTCGACGGCGCTCTGACCAGCACGGTCACCGTCGACCTGGCCGTGGCTGAGGCGACCCGCCGCTCCGCACGACTGTTGATCGTCCACGCCTGGCCCGGGCACTATCGCGGCCAGTTCCGGCTCCGGGGCGCGCATCACCGGGAGGCCGAAGGCGCACGTTTGCTGGATCTCGCCGCCAAGCGCGCCATCGGCAGCGAGCCCGGTCTGACCGTCGAGACCGAGCTGCGGGCCGGTATCCCGGGCGAGGTGCTGGCCGACTGCTCCGGACGGGCCGGGCTGCTCGTACTCGGTCACCGGGACACACAGCTGAGCCGCCCGGACTGGGGCTCGACCGCCCGAGCGCTCGCCCTGACCTGCCGGTCGCCGTTGCTGGTGCACCGCGGACGGGCCGGGGGACGCGGGCCGATCGTCGTCGGCGTCTCGGGACGACCGGGCGAGGCTTCCCTGGGGTACGCGTTCACACAGGCCGCGGTGGCCGGCGCCGACCTGATCGCGGTCCATGCATGGCATCGCCCGGCCGACCGGCAGCAACAACACCCGTTCCCGGTGACGAGCAACGACCCCCGGCCCGGCACGGTCGCCGAGCCGCTGGTGGCCGCCCTCATCGCCTGGTCCTGGCGGTTGCCTCAGGTCACCGCTCACCCCCTGGTCGTACCGGACCTGGACGCGCCGTACACCCTGAACCGGGCGTCACGGCGAGCCCGGCTGCTGGTGGCCGGCATCGGCGGGCGCGGCGAGCTGACCGGTCTCATCGCTGCGCCGGTCAGCTCGCCGGGCGGCCGCCTGGGGCCGTGTCCGGTGCTACTGGTCCCACCGGCCTGGCCGGTACGGCTACCGCCGGCGGCCGCAGTGGCGTCCGCCGCGATCAGCCCGTGACCGGCACGCGCCAGGTCACCACCGTGCCGCCACCACCGGGACCGGGACCGAGCTCGAAGACCCCGCCGAGATCCTCGGCCCGTCCGCGCACGTTGGCCAGGCCGCCCCGGGCCTGCGCCGGGTCCGTGCCCACCCCGTCGTCCTCGACGCAGAGCACGATCTGGCCGGTGCTCGCGGTCACCGACACCCGGGCGCTCGACGCCTCGGCATGCCGGGCGACGTTGGACAGCAGCTCGCGCAGGACGGCCAGCAGATCGGGCACGACGTCGTCGGGGACGGCGCTGTCCAACGGACCGTTGGTGTCCAGGGTGGGCCGGAAGCCGAGGCTCTCGTCGGCCGCCGCCACCACCTCACGGATCTCGCCACGCAGTGACGGGCCGACCGGGGCACGCAGTTCGAAGATGGACCGGCGGATGTCCCGTATGGTCGCGTCGAGGTCGTCGACCGCAGCGTTGAGCCGCTTGACCGCGTCCGGGCGGGTCACCTGGTGCATCGTGGCCTGCAGCTGCATACCGGTGGCGAACAACCGCTGGATCACCACGTCGTGCAGGTCCCGCGCGATCCGCTCACGGTCCTCGAGCACCGCCAGCTGCCGGCGCTCCTCCTGGGCCCGCGCTCGCTGCAGGGCCAGGGCAGCCTGCCCGGCGAAGGTGGACAGCAGCACGGCGTCTTCCTCCGTGCTCACCTGGCCCACGGGCTGAGTGACGATCAGGACGCCCTGCAGCGCGTCGACGCTGGTCAGTGGCGCCGCCAGCGCCGGCACGGCCGGAACCTCACCGGGCCACTCGGTGACCGCGCGCAGATTCTCCACCGCACGGTAGCTCTCCTGACCGAACTCGACGACGGCCGCCCGATCGACCGGCACGAGCTGCCCGACCAGCCGGGAACAGTGCGGATCCGCGCCCTCGGCCACCTCGATGGTGTACCGGCTGTTCGGTTCGTCGTAGAGCATGACCAGGACGAGCTCGGCGGCGGCCACCTCGCGGGCCCGGCGGGCGATCAGGCGCAGCGCCTCGGTGCGCTGTACCGGGCCGAGCAGCACGCTGGTGATCTCGGCGGTCGCCGCCAGCCAGCGTTCGCGCCGCTGGGCCAGCTCGTACAGCCGGGCGTTGTCGATGGCGATACCCGCGGCCGCGGCCAGGGCGATCACGATCTCCTCGTCGTCGTCGGTGAACTCGGCCGCCTCCTGTTTCTCGGCCAGATAGAGGTTGCCGAAGATCTGCTCGCGGATGCGGACCGGGACGCCGAGGAAGCTGTGCATCGGTGGATGGTTCGGCGGGAAGCCGAACGAGTTCGGATGCTTCCGGATGTCCGGCAGCCGGACCGGGTGCGGGTCGGTGATCAGCAGACCGAGCACGCCCCGCCCGTGCGGCAGGTCGCCGATCCCGGCGTGGGTGGCGGCGTCGATCCCGTGGGTGATGAAGTCGGAGAGGCTGCCGTGATCGGGTGCCAGCACACCCAGGGCACCGTATCTCGCACCGGCCAGGGCGCACGCCGCCTCCACGATGCGCCGCAGGGTGCTGCGCAGGTCGAGGTCGGTGCCGATGCCGACAACCGCGTCCAGCAGCGCACGCAGCCGCTCGCGGCTGGTCACGACGTCGCCGACCCGGTCGAGCATCTCCTGCAACAGCTCGTCCAGCCGGACCCGCGAGAGCGGAGAGAGCCCCAGGGACGGCGGTTCCGGTCGCTCGCCCCCGGCCGTCTGCTCGACCATGCCGTCAGCCTAGTAGTGCGAGTGCCACGCCGGAACGGGCCTGCTGAACCTCCTCATCCGCCATGCATCCGGGGCGGCCGGCACCGGCCGCCCCGGGAATGTCGCGCTCATTGCCCGCGTCTATCGGCTGTCCGAGCCGGCGGTGCCGGTCACCGCGGCCCGGCCGGCCTCCAGCCGGGCGACCGGCACCCGGAACGGCGAGCATGACACGTAGTCCAGGCCCGCCTCGTGGAAGAACCGCACCGAGGCGGGTCACCGCCGTGCTCACCGCAGACGCCCACGGTCAGGCCCGGTCGCGCGGCCCGGCCACGCTCGACCGCGATCCGGACCAGCTCGCCGACGCCGTCAGGGTCGATGGTCTCGAACGGCGAGGACGCGAAGACACCCAATTCCAGGTAGCGTCCGAAGAACGCGCCCTCCACGTCGTCACGCGAGAAACCCCAGGTCATCTGCGTGAGATCGTTGGTTCCGAAGGAAAAGAACTCGGCGGCCGTGGCGATCTGCCCAGCGGTCAGCGCGGCCCGGGGCACCTCGATCATGGTGCCGATCCGGATCGGCGGCGCACCGGGCACCGAGGCGAGGATCGAAACGGCTTCGGCCCGTACGATCTCCAGCTCCTGAATCGTGCCGACCAACGGCACCATGATCTCCGGCCGTGGGTCGCCGCCGGCCTCGACCCGGGCCGCGGCGGCCTGCGCGACCGCGCGGACCTGCATCGCGAACAGCCCGGGGATCACCAGGCCCAGTCGCACACCACGCAGTCCCAGCATCGGATTCGATTCATGCATCCGACGTACGGCGTTGAGCAGCACTCCGGCGTGCCCGGCATCCTGGCCGAGCGCGTCGGCCCGGGCGACCCGCGCGGTCAGCTCCTCCAGTGGCGGCAGGAACTCGTGCAGCGGCGGGTCGATCAGCCGGATCGTCACCGGCAGCCCGTCCATCTGCTCGAACAGCTGCTCGAAGTCGGCTCGTTGCAGCGGCAGCAGCGCCGCCAGCGCGTCGCCGCGCTCAGCGTCGGACTCGGCCAGGATCAGCCGCTCGACCAGCACCCGGCGATCGCCCAGGAACATGTGCTCGGTGCGGCACAGGCCGACCCCGGTCGCACCGAACCGGCGGGCCCGGGCAGCGTCTGCACCGGTGTCGGCGTTGGCATGCACCCCGAGCCGGGCGACGTGGTCGGCGTGCGTCATCAGTCGTTCGATCGCGGAGAGCAGCGGGTCGCCGTACGCGATCAATTCGCCCTCGAAGAAGCGCACCACCTTGGAAGGGTGCACCGGCACCGGACCGGGATAGACCCGGCCGGTCGCGCCGTCGATCGAGATCACCTCGCCGGCCCGCACGACCCGGTCACCGACGGTGAACGAGTCGGCGCCGATCCGCACCTGCTCGGCGCCGCAGACACAGGTCTTGCCCATGCCCCGGGCGACGACCGCGGCGTGCGAGGTCTTGCCGCCGCGGGCGGTCAGGATGCCCTGAGCAGCGATCATGCCGGGCAGGTCGTCGGGGTTGGTCTCCCGGCGCACGAGGATGACCGGGCCGTCGGCGGCCGCGGCGGCAGCCGAGTCGAAGACCACCGCGCCGACCCCGGCCCCCGGCGACGCCGGCACGCCGACGGTCATCGGGGCCGGCGCGGCGCTCTCGTCGAAGCTGGGGAACATCAGCTGGGCCAACTGCTCGCCGGTGACCCGCCGCAGTGCCTCATCGAGGGTGATCACGCCCTCGTCGACCAGTTGCGCGGCGATCACGAAGGCGGCCGCCGGAGTTCGTTTTCCGACCCGGGTCTGCAGCATCCACAGCTTGCCGTGCTCGATGGTGAACTCGATGTCGCACAGGTCGCGGTAGCGCTCCTCGAGCCGCTCCATGATCGACAGCAGTTGCGCATAGCTCGCAGGATCCACGTCGGCCAGCTCGTGCAGCGACAGCGTGTTGCGGATCCCGGCGACCACGTCCTCGCCCTGGGCGTTGCGCAGGTAGTCGCCGTAGCTGCCGCGCCGGCCGGTGGCCGGGTCACGGGTGAACGCCACGCCGGTACCGGAGTCGTCGCCCCGGTTGCCGAAGACCATCGCCATCACGTTGACCGCGGTACCCAGGTCCTGCGGGATGCGCTCCTGCCGGCGGTAGAGCACGGCCCGGTCGGCGTTCCAGGACCGGAAGACCGCGCCGATGGCCAGGAACAGCTGCTCGTGCGGCGCCTGCGGGAAGACCCGCCCGGTGTGGGCCTCGAACACCTTCTGATAGACCCGGACGAGGTCCTGCGGCTCCGACGCCGATTCCGCGTCGAACGCCTCGGCCGGCACGTCGAACACCGTGCGCCCGAACATCTGGATCAGCCGGCGGTAGGAGTCCCAGGCGAACCTCTCGTCACCGCTCTGGCGGGCCAGGCCGAGCACGCTGCGGTCGTTGAGCCCGATGTCCAGGATCGTCTCCATCATCCCGGGCATCGAGAACTTGCCGCCCGAGCGGACGGAGAGCAGCAGCGGGTCGTCCGGGTCGCCGAACGACTTGCCGAGCCCGGCCTGCATGGCCTGCAGGTGATCCTCCACCTCGCTGAGCAGGCCGGCCGGCATCGCACCGAGACGAAGATAGGCACGGCACGCCTCGGTGCTGATGGTGAAGCCGGGCGGCACGGGCAGACCCATCCGGGTCATCTCGGCGAGGTTGGCACCCTTGCCACCGAGCAGGTCCTTGAGGTCCTTGTTGCCGTCGCCGAAGTCGTACACGTATCCAGACACTTGAATCCCACCCTCACTCCCTCGCGATCTGTGTTCCTCCTTCCTTGCTAGTCCCCACGCGGCCTCGCCCAGTAGGGCCGTCGGCCCGCACAGGCGGGTCCTGAAGCCCTGTCCCGGCCGTCCTCGCCGGCGTCCGATGGGAGTAGGACCGGAAAGGAGGCCCGTAATCATGAGACAGAAGAAGATCGTCATCGGATTCGACGGCTCGTCCAGCGCCCACGCCGCCCTGGTCTGGGGGTTGGACGAGGCGAGTCGTACCGGCGCCGGGCTGCTGGGCTCGATCAGCCGGAAGTTGCTGCGCCAAGCGGACTGCCCGGTCGCCATCGTGCACGACCTGAGCGAGACAGGAGAGGCTTCATGATGGCCAAGGCCGGGGACCGGATCGTCATCGAGGTGGAGGGCCCGCACGGCTATCGGCGGGAGGGGCTGATCACGGTGGTGGGCCGGATCGACGGGCATCCGCCCTACCAGGTGCGGTGGCTGGACAACGACCACACCACGCTGATCTTCCCAGGTCCGACCGCCCGGATCGAACCGACGCCCTGAGACGCCGCCGACCTTCCGGCAGCTCGCCGCTCGTCGAGGTCCAGGTGATCCCGTCCGGCACCGGTAGACGGGCCGCGGTGGACGAGACGAAGGCCGGCGTCCGAGGGGTGCCGGCCGTCAGCTCGGTGATCTCATTCCTGAGCCGCTGCCATCTGCCTGGTCAGGTCCACGAGCCGGTTGGTGTAACCCCACTCGTTGTCGTACCAGCCGAAGACCTTGGCCACCTTGCCCTGCGCCTGTGTCAAACGGGCGTCGAAGACGCACGAGGCCGGATCACCGATGACGTCGGAGGAGACGAGCGGCGCTTCGGTGTAGCGGATGATGCCCCGCATGGACCCGGCCGCCGCGGCCGCGACCGCCTCGTTGATCTGTTCCGCCGTGGCCGGCCGGATCAGGGTCAGGGTGAGGTCGCTGATCGAGCCGTCGACCACCGGCACCCGCAGGGCCACTCCGTCCAGCTTGCCGGCCAGTTCCGGCAGGACCAGGCCGACCGCCTTGGCGGCGCCGGTGCTGGTCGGGATGATGTTGACCGCGGCCGCCCGCGCCCGGCGCGGATCCTTGTGCGGCGCGTCCAGCACGTTCTGGTCATTGGTGTAGGCGTGCACGGTGGTCAGGTAGCCCAGCTCGATCCCGAACGCCTCGTGCAGCACCCTGACCAGCGGAGCCACGCAGTTGGTGGTGCACGACGCGGCCGACACGATCTGGTGGTGGTCCGGGTCGTAGCTGTCCGCGTTGACGCCCGGCACCAGCGTGGCGTCGACGTTCTTGCCCGGCGCCGAGATCAGCACCCGGCCGGCGCCTGCCTTCAGGTGCAACGCGGCATCGTCACGGCTACGCAGCCGGCCGGTCGCCTCGATCACCAGGTCAACACCCAGGTCACTCCAGGGCAACGCGTCGGGGGTGCGTTCGGCGAACGTCGGGATCCGATGCCAGCCGACGATCAGCTGGTCGTCGTCGTGCCCGACCTCGGCATCCAGCCGAGCGAACGTGGAGTCGTACTCCAGCAGGTGCGCCAGGGTCGCCGCGTCGTACAGGTCGTTGATCGCCACCACCTGCAGGCCGCTGTTGGCCATGTCTTTCGCGCTCAGGCGGCGCAGGTAGTTGCGGCCGATCCGGCCGAAACCGTTGATCGCGATGCGGTAGGTCATCGTCGTCCTCCCCTTCGTCTCTCCCTTCAGCCTGGTCCGGGAACCGGCCCGGGGGCAGAGACGAAGGTCCCGGACAGCCGGGGCACCACCTGGGACCTCTGGCCGTTGCCCGCTTGCCCGGCCGGGTGAACGATGGAGACCCGGCAGTCCCCCGACCATTCCCCGGGCCGACGACATCGCGCCCACACCGGAGGCCCCGGACAGCCGTTCTGTCCAGGGCCTCCGACCTGTCCCGGCCCCGAGTCAGTCGTGCGGGCCCTCGCCGCCGGGATTCGTCGCGGTGCTGCTGAAACCGTCGGTCCAGGCCGCTTTGGCCCCCGAGTCGCCGATGCGGTACATGCCGTAGACACCGGCCGCGCCGGCGACGACGGCGGCCACCGCGACCACCGCGGTCACGGCCGTCGACAGCGGTGCCAGGTAGGTCCGCCGCCCGGGTGTCTCGCCGGCACCGGTCACGGCCGTGGCCTCCCGATGACGCCACCAGACGAGCAGGGCGAGCACCGCGACGGGGATGGCGTAGTAGATGGCGGTGTCGCCGAGTTCGGTGTGCTCGTGCAGGAGGACGCTGCCGGGAACGCGTCGTTCGAGCCATTCCCCGGCCCCCGTGGTCAGTGGCACGAGAGCGACGACGACCACGGCGAGGAGAGCGTTCGGCCCCGCCAGGCGACGACGGGCGTCCGGCCAGACCGCGGTGAGGACGAGCAGCAGGGCGCTCAGCGGAAGCAGCACGACGACGGCGTGCACCAGCAGGATGTGCGCGGGGAGCCCGTTGATGGTGGACATGCGGGAACCTTCCGGATCGGATCGGGTCGGGACGTGAACGGGACGATCGGTTGCCGCTGCTCGGCCGGCGATCATCAGCCTAGGGATCGGATTCTTGGAGTTTTCCGATTCGGGCGAGGCAGTCTGGGGCGGTGCAGACGACGACCACGGCGGCCTCCGGCGGCGACCAGCAGCCGTACGGCATCCGGATCCTGCTGGTGGAGGACGACCGCGGGCTCGGCGAACTCCTCATCCGTCTGTTCCAGGGGGCGGGCTACGCCTCCGACCTGGCCCGCGACGGTCAGGCCGGGCTCCACCTCGGACTTACTCGTCGCTACGACGTCCTGGTGATCGACCGGGGGTTGCCCGCCATCGAGGGTCTGGAACTGCTGGCCAAGCTGCGACGGGCCGCCGTGGGCACACCGGCGCTGATCCTGACCGCGCTGGGCTCGGTACAGGACCGGGTGGCCGGCCTGGACGGCGGCGCCGAGGACTATCTGGTCAAGCCGTTCGACGTCACGGAACTGCTGGCCCGCGTACGGGTTCTGCTGCGCCGCGACGCCGCTTCGCCGACGACCCTGCCGGTCGGGGCGGCACGGTTCGATCTGGTCACCCGCCGGGTCACCGGGCCGGGCGGCACGATCGCCACCCTGTCCGGTCGCGAGGCCGATCTGCTGCGCATGTTCGCCGAGGCGCCCGGCCGGGTCTTCGGCCGGGCGGCGATCGTCGCCCGGGTCTTTCCCGAAGCGGCCGCCGAGACCCTGGTCGATACGTATGTGCACTACCTACGGCGCAAGCTCGGCCCGGACGTGGTGCACACGGTCCGGGGCGCTGGATACCGGCTGGGAACGTTGTGACGGGCGGCGATCCGGACGGTTTGCTGCTGCGCCGGGCCCGCCGCAGCCTGGCGGCGCAGAACATGGCCGCCGTCGCGCTCATCCTGATGCTGTTCGGGCTGGTGGTGGCCTGGGTGGTCGCGCGCGGGCAGCGAACGGACCTGGAGCGCTCGCTGCTGCACACGGCCGCCACCGAGGAGGATGTCGTCGACCCGCCGGCCGGGAGCTGGATCTTCCGGCTCGATCCGGACGGGAGGCTGACGTCGACCCGGCATGCGCCCCGGACCTTCCCGGACCGGGCCGCCCTGACTCGCGTGCGTTCCGGAGGCGCCGCCGAGAGCACGTCGGTGGACGTCGACGGCACGGACTACCTGGTGGTGACCCAGCGGCAGGACGACGGTGTGGTCCAGGTGGTCGGCAGCCTGGCCACCGGGGAGGCCGAGCGGCATCGGCTGCTGACCGCGCTCGGCCTGGCCGGGCTGGCCGGGCTGGCCGCCGCCGCCGGGGCCGGCACTCTGCTGGCTCGCCGCGCCACCGCCGGGCTGGGCGACGCGCTGGCCCGGCAGCGCCGGTTCGTCGCCGACGCCAGCCACGAGCTGCGCACCCCGGTCACCCAGCTGCACACCCGCGCCCAACTGCTGCGCCAGGACCTTCAGGCCGGTGCGTCACCGGACGAGATGGCCGCCGACGTCGAACAGTTGGTAGCCGGCACCGGGCAGCTCGGTGAGGTGATCGAGGACCTGCTGCTGTCCACGCAGCTGCCGACCGGCGCCGGCCCGGTTGCCGAGGTCGATCTCGGCGTCGCCGCCGCCGTTGTCGTCGCCGCCTTCGCCGCCCGGGCCATCGGCCAGAACGTCGAACTGGCCCTGGACCCCGACCCGGATCGTCCCTCCCTGGTGCACGGGCGTGAGCCGGCGCTTCGCCGAGTGCTCACCGCCCTGGTCGACAACGCGCTGAGTCACACGCCGAGCGGCGGACACGTCACCGTCGAGCTCCGCACGGACGACACGAGGGGCACAGTCGTGGTGTCGGTGCGCGACGACGGTACCGGTTTCGACCCGGCCGATGCCGCGCGCATCTTCGACCGTTTCGCCCGCGGTCACGGCGACCAGCGCCGGTTCGGACTCGGGCTCGCCCTGGCCCGCGAGGTGGTCGCCAGCCACGGCGGCACGATCGAGGCCACCGGCGTGCCCGGTCGCGGTGCCGTGTTCACGGTCCGGCTGCCGGCGGTCCGGCCGTGAGCGGGCGCCGTTCATGGCGGACTCATAGCCGCTTCATAGCCGGGACGCCTCGAATATTCAGCGACGGGTCCGATGGTGGAGGCATGACGATCACCGTGCCGCAGGCCACCGCACCGCCCGGGGTGCTGACCTCACGGCCGGCCCCACGCTGGTGGGGTGACGCGGGCGGCCTGACCGCCGGGCTGAGCCTATTGGTCGTGACCGCGCTCTGGGTCGGCAACGGCGGGATCCAGCAGCTCGGCGGCGGCGGTGCGGACGCGATGTCGGCGGCCGGCCGGCTGACCGGGCTGTGGGCGTCCGACCTTCTGTTGCTCCAGGTGCTGCTGATGGCCCGGGTCCCGCTCGTGGAGCGGGCCTTCGGGCAGGACCGGCTGGCCCGCTGGCACCGTTGGACCGGGTTCACCTCGTTCTGGCTGATGATCGGGCACATCGCCCTGATCACCCTCGGCTACGCGGGCGCCGGGCACGCCAACGCGTTCGCCGAGTTGTGGGACATGATCTGGACGTACCCGGGCATGCTGCTGGCCACGGCCGGTACCGTCGCGCTGATCATGGTGGTTGTCACCTCGATCCGGGCGGCCCGCCGGCGCCTGCGGTACGAGTCCTGGCACCTGATGCACCTCTACGCCTACCTCGGTGTCGGGCTGGCCCTGCCGCACCAGCTGTGGACCGGGGCCGACTTCGTCGGTTCGACCGCGTCGACGGTGTACTGGTGGTCGCTCTACGCCGTCTCGGCCGGGGCCGTCGTCGCGTACCGGATCGCGTTGCCGGCCTGGCGCAACTGGCGGCACCGCCTGGTGGTCAGCCACGTCGTCGCCGAAGGCCCTGGTCTGACCTCGGTGTATCTGTCCGGCCGGGACCTCGGCGCGATGCCGGTCCGGGCCGGCCAGTTCTTCCAGTGGCGGTTCGCCGACGGGCCGGGCTGGACACGGGCCCACCCCTTTTCGCTGTCGGCGACCCCGGACGGGCGGATGCTGCGGATCACCGTGAAGGATCTCGGCGACGGCAGTGCCCGGGTCGCCTCGCTACGGCCGGGCACCCGGGCGCTGATCGAGGGCCCGTACGGAAAGCTCACCGCCGAGACCTACCGCGGCGGGCCGGTGGTGCTGCTGGGCTGCGGGATCGGTGTGACGCCGCTGCTGGCACTGCTCGGTGAGCTCACCTACCGGCCCGGCGAAGCCACCCTGATCTACCGGGCGCGCAGCGAGGCCGAGATCGCCTTCCGCGGCGAGCTCGCGTGGTTCGCGGCCCACCGCGGGGTCCGCCTGGTGTTCCTGACCGGGGTCCGCGCCGACCGGCCGTCCTGGCTGCCGGCCTCCTACGCGGGCCACGCCGACGCCGACGTGCTGCGCCAGGTCGCGCCGGACATCGCGCGGGCCGACGTCTACCTCTGCGGACCGCAGGCGTGGACCGAGGCCGCCCGCGATGCAGCCACGGCGGCCGGAGTTCCGGCCGGGCGGGTGCACACCGAACTCTTCTCCTGGTAAGCGAAAGGCCACCGAGCATGCGACGCATCACCCTCTGGCTCTTCTCCACGGTCGCCGCGCTGGTGCTGTTGTTCAGCTACCGCACCAGCACCAACGGCTCCGCCGAGGCGGCCGGCACGGTCATCACGACACCGGCCACCACGACCGCCCCCACGCCCACCGCCACGGCCACGGCCACGGCCACGGCCGGATCCGACAGCGCGTCACCCACCGCCACCACCACGACCGGCTCGAGCGCCGCCAAGACGTACACCGGGGGCACCGCCTCCACCCGCTGGGGCGACGTCCAGGTCGCCATCACCGTGACCGGCGGGAAGATCACCTCTGTCCAGGTGCCGGTCTTCCCGTCCGAGAACCATCGCGACCAGGAGATCAACGCCTCGGCGCTGCCGATCCTGGTCCAGGAGACCCTTGACGCGCAGAGCGCGAGCATCGACACGGTCTCCGGCGCCACCGTCACCAGCGACGGCTACCTGCAATCGTTGCAGTCCGCGCTGGACGCCGCTCACCTGTCCTGAGGCACGGCTGGTCCGTGGCGCAGCCAGGTCCGGTACAGCTCGTCGACACCCCAGACGATCAGCGGGAACGGAGCGAGGAAAAGCAACTCGGCGGCGGCGATCAGGGGCCGAGGTCCCGCCGGGTGAGGGACATCGACCGGTGCCGTGTCTCAGAGTTGCTCGGCGGGGCTCGTCAGGTCGCTCGTCCAGCGTTCGAGGGCGGCCCGCAGCGCGGTCGTGTCGATGGGTTTGGCCAGGTAGTCGTCCATGCCGGCGGCGAAGCACTGCTCCCGGTCCTCGGCCAGCGCGCCGGCGGTCATGGCGATGATGGGGATGTGCTGGCCGGGGGCCTCGCGGGCGCGCAGCGCGGCGGTGGCCTGGTATCCGTCCATCGTCGGCATGTGGCAGTCCATCAGGATGGCCCGGTACGAGTGGGTCCCGGTCAGGCGCAGGACCTCCTCGCCGTTCTGGGCGAGGTCGCAGTCGAAGCCGAGCAGGTCGAGCAGGTCCTCGGCGACCAGCTGGTTGATCTCGTTGTCCTCGGCCAGCAGGATGCGCACGCGATCACGCGGACCCGGGCCGGGCCGGCCGGTCGTCGTGTCCGGGTCTCCCGGGTCGGTTCCGGGCGTTCGGGCCCCGTTCAGGTAGGCGCGCAGCCGGCGCGGCCCGACCGGCTTGATCAGCAGGTGCGCGCCGAGGTCGGCCAGTGCGGTCGCCTCGGCGCCGCGGTTGGGTGAGGCGAGCAGGGCGAGGTGGCACTCGCCGATGGTGGCGACCGCGCCCATGGCCGCGGTCAGCTGCTCGTCGCCCCGGAGGAGGGATTCGTCGAGGACCACGAGCTCGGGTGCCGGCCGGCCGGCACGGTTGAGTGCTTGCCGACCGTCGGCGGCCTCGGTGACCGTCATGCCCCAGGACCGGGCGTGTTCGACGATGAGACGGCGGCGTACGGGATGCCCGTCGATCACGAGCAGCCGCCGCGAGTCGCCCGTCGGACGGTCGGCCGAACCGGCCGCCACCGTTTCCGGGAGCGGGATCGTGAAGGCGAACATGCTGCCCTGGCCCAGGGTGCTCTGCGCGGTGAGTTCGCCGCCCATCAGTTCGATGAACTGCCGGCTGATCGTCAGGCCGAGCCCGGTCCCGCCGTACTGCCGGCTGGTCGTCGCCTCGGCCTGGACGAACGGTTCGAACAGGCGCGGCAGGTCGTGGGCGGCGATGCCGAGACCGGTGTCGGTGACGGTGAACATGATGGCGTCCGCGGCCGGCTCGGCGCGCAGGATCACCTGCCCCCGCGGGGTGAACTTCACCGCGTTGCCCACCAGGTTGAGCAGGGTCTGCCGCAGGCGCCCGCCGTCGCCGTGCACCGTCTCGGGCAGGTGCGGCGGGTAGTAGCAGATGACGTCCACGTCCTTGCCGCAGGCGGCCTCGGCGGCGATGTCGGTGACGGTGTCCAGAACCTCGACGAGGTCGAAGTCGGCCCGCACGATGGTGATCTTCCCGGCCTCGATCTTGGAGAAGTCCAGGATGTCGTTGATGATGCCGAGCAGGGCCCGGCCCGAGGTGCCGATGGCCTCCGCGTAGCGCAGTTGCTCGGAGTTCAGGGGCGTGTTCAGCAGCAGGCCGGCCAGGCCGATGACGCCGTTCATCGGGGTCCGGATCTCGTGGCTGACCATGGCGACGAACTGGGACTTGAGTTTCGCGGCGGCCAGGGCGTCGTCGCGGGCGCTGGCCAGCGCCTGTTCGACCTCGCGGCGGCGGCTGATGTCGCGGATCGCCCCGGAGATCATGACGCCCTCGTCGGTCTGCAGGGGGGCCAGACTGATCTCGATGGGGAACTCGGTACCGTCGCGGCGCAGCCCGCTCAACTCCATCCCCGAGCCCATGAGCAGGTTGTGCGGGGCGGCGACGTACGCCTTGCGGTGGCGCACGTGCCGGTGGCGAGCGCTCGCGGGCATCAGCTGCTCGACCGACACCCCCACGAGATCGTCGCTCGGGTAGCCGAACAGGCGTCCGGTCTGGTCGTTGGCCAGCACGATCCGTCCCCCGCCGTCCACGATGATCATGGCGTCCGGGGCGGTCTGGACCAGGCGCCGGAATCGCTGCTCGGCGGCGGCGTGCGCGGTGACGTCGCGGGCAATGGAAGCCGCGCCGACGATCGAGCCGTTCCGGTCGCGGATCGGGGAGATGGTCAGGCTGACCCGCAGCCGGCTGCCATCGGCGCGGCGGCGCAGGCTTTCCCGGTGCACGACCGGACCGCCGGCGCGCAGCCCGGCGAGAATCTTCTCGATCTCGTCGAACTGGCCGGGCAGGGTGAGGATGCGGATGGACCGGCCGATCGCCTCGGCGGCCGAGTATCCGTACATCCGCTCGGCCGCGGCGTTCCAGCTGATGATCGTTCCGTCCAGCGTCTTGCCGATCACCGCGTCGTCGGTGCTGTTGACGATCGAGGCCAGGAATGCCTGGTTGTGATCGGCCTCGCGCTGGGCGGTCGTGTCCCGCCCCACGCCGTAGATCATGGCGCCGCCGTCGGCGAGGGTGGCGCTCCAGCTGAGCCAGCAGTAGGAGCCGTCCCGGCACTGGAAACGGTTCTCGAAGTTCGCCAGCCGGACGCCCGCGGCAAGCATCTGACGGGCATCGGCGTAGGTGCGCTCGGCGTCGTCCGGGTGAACGAACTCCAGGTACGGACGGCTCATCAGCTCGCCGAGAGTGAAACCGAGCGTCCGTTCCCAGGCTGGGTTGAGCCGCTGGAAGTAGCCGTCCCGATCGACGATGCACAGCAGGTCCCCGGACATCTCGAAGAAGTGGTCTACCTGGTCGGACATCCGCTGCCGCTCGGCCTCGGCCGCCTTGCGCTCGGTCAGGTCACGGTAGGTCACCAGTCGCATCACCTGCCCGTCCCGGGCCGGAACCGGGCAGACGGTGAGCAACACGTCGACCCGGGTCCCGTCGGCCCGGACGATGCACGTGTCGATCTCCCGGGCTCCCGGCGTGCACAGGGTGGTGTCCATCAGCTCGGCCATCATCGACCGGCGCTCGGGCGGCCACCACGGATACGGCGGCCGCAGACCAAGTACGTCGCTCGCCGCATACCCAGTTATCTCGCACCAGCGTGGGGTCGCGTGCAGGATCTGCCCGTCGGCCGCGGCGGTGAGCACCCCTTCGCGCAGCGAGTCCAGGACACTCCGGATGTAGTCCCGCTCGTCGCGAAGTTTGCGGTCGGCCGCTTCCATGGCCGCGCCGGTCCGCAGGAACAACAGGTACAGGCAGGTGATGACCATGCCGGTCGCGACGGTCACGGCCAGGCCGGAGTCGATCGGTGCGGACGATTGCCCGACCGCGGTCAGCAGCACGGCCGCGATCAGGATCGCGGCCACCGACGGGGCCAGCCTGCGGATGGCCCGCCCGCCCGGGCATCGCCCGGTGAACACGTGGCCGGGCGGCCGGTCCGGGCGGCTGAGCGTGAGTCCGACCCCGAGGGCAAGTAGCGCCGTGCTCGCTGTCCCCGAGGTTCCGGGCAAGGTCGCGCTCCCGGTCTTGATGTAGACCGCGCCGTACAGATCGCCCAGGCTGGCCATGGTCCCGATGAGCAGGACCGCGGGGACCAGCAGCCGGCCGACGAACGTGGTCCGGGTCATCGTCGTGTCCAGCACGACCAGGCACAGGCCCGCGAACAGGAACCCGACCGCCATGTGCAGCGACGGTCGGCCCGGCACCTCGTTGATCGCCCACGTCCGAATCCGGTGCGGGAACAGGACCGTGTCGATCAGGCGGGCGCCCGTGACGTACTCGACGAGGACTGTGGCGGCGGTCGCCGCCACCACGCCACCGGCGGCCCGGCCCAGGCGGTGGATCACCCGGCGGCTCTCGCCCGGCAGGATCAGCAGCAGGCCGGAACCGGCGAGCACGGACTCGGCAGCGGTGATCGGCGGCATCGGCGGCCAGCCGAGGTTCCAGCTCGTAAGGACGGGCGCCCCGGTGGCGTAACCGATCAGTGCGACAACACCGATGGCGACAGCGGACGTGGCGGCGAAAGCCGCGATCCACAACGGCCCACGACCGTGGCCCTCCGGGGCAGTGCCCGCCATGTACCTGATTATCGGTTGTTACCCGGTAAGAAGTGTTTAAGCTGAGAAAAAGGCATATTTGATCTTCGGCGGGGCCGGGGGTGCGCGTGTCCACGACTTCCACAGCGACGGTCACACCGTCGCTGAGCTTTCCCCTGACCGGGCACGCGGTGCTGTCCCTCGACGCCGATGGGAAGGTGACCTCGTACAACGAGGGCGCCCGCCTGCTGTTCGCCCTGGATCCGGCCGCCGGCCGGATCCAGGCAGCCGACGTGTTCGGACCCCCGATCGGCGTACCGGGCGGGGTGCGCACGCTGCTCGACGCCGCACCCGGCCGGCCACCGGCCTGGACCGGCAACCTGACCTGTTCGCGTGGCCCGGTGCGGCCGTTCGTCGTCACCGCCACCGCGACCCGGGACCCGGGCGGCACGCTGACGGTGATCTGCGGGCCGGCGCCGCGACCCGACACCGGGCTGCCCCCGGACCTGGCTCGCCGCATCGGCCACGAACTGCGCAGTTCGATGACCGGGATAGCCGGCCTGGCAGCGATCATGGCCAGACGCACCGACGGCCGGTCCGGTGATCAGCTGCGCCGGCTGGCCCTGATCGAGCAGAACGCCCGCGCCGCCATCACCGTGGTGGACCACGTCGTCGAACTCTCCCAGCTCGAATCCGGGCACATCACGTGCCGCCCCGAGCCGATCGACCCCCGGCCGGTCATCGCCGCCGCGATCGGCCAGTGCACCGCGGCGACGAGAACCACCGCCCGCATCCACGACACGACCACGGCCGACGATCTCGTCGCCTGCACGGACCCGGCCATCGCCCGGCCGATCATCGCCGAACTGATCACCAACGCCCTGGTCGCCGGCGCCGCCACCGAGGTGACGACGAGCGCTTTCGCCCGGGCCGAGACCGTCGTGATCGAGGTCGCCGACAACGGCCTGGGGATTCCCCGAGAGGAACAAACGACAATCTTCGATCCTTTCGTACGTGGTCAATCCGCGCCCGACGGCGCGGCCGGCCTCGGCCTCCACCTGGCCCGGCGGCGCGCCCAGCTGATCGGCGCCGAGCTGGTCGCCCGCAGCGATCCCGGCTCCGGAAGCACCTTCACCCTGATCCTGCCGTCGCCGGCCGGGTTCACCGGATGACGACCGTCCTGATCGTCGACGACCGGGCCACCAACCGTGAGGTGGCCCGCGAGGCCCTGTCCGACGGCGGCTACGAGATCATCGAGGCGTCGGACGGCCGGCAGGCCCTGCAACTGGCCCGGGCCCGGCATCCGGACGTGGTGCTCACCGACATGCTGATGCCCGGCCTGGACGGCTACCAGTTCGCCCAGGAGATGCGCAACAGCCCGGAGACGTCGGGCATCCCGCTCGTGTTCTACACCGCCAACTACAGCCGGGACGAGGTACAGCCGCTCGCCCGGGCCATCGGGGTCAGCCGAATCGTCGAGAAGACCGCTTCACCGGCGGAACTGCTCGACGCCATCGCCGAGGCCCTGCACGAGTCACCCTCGGTCCCGCCCCGGCCGCCCGACCCGCAGACCAGCCAGCACATCGGTGTCCTCAACGCCAAACTGATCGAGAAGACCGGCGAGCTCGCCGAGAGTGAGGCGCGGTTCGCCGCGATGGCCGAGGCCTCGCCGGTCGGCATCCTCATCACCGACCGGCACGGTCACGCGACCTACGTCAACCCGGGCGCCCGCCAGATCACCGGATGCACCGACGACGGCCTGCTCGGGCACGGCTGGCTGGGCTGCCTGGGCATGACGTCGCACGGCGAGGCGGTGGACCGCGGCGACTGCCGCCTGACCCATCCGGACGGCACCGAGCGGCGCCTGACGGTGCTCTCGCGCCCGATCCTCGGCGGGGACGGCACGGCCACCGGATCGGTCGTCACCATCGACGACGTCACCGCCCTGGTCGAAGCCGAGGACCGGCGCCGCCTCGCCGACCTCGACCGGGCCAGCGAGGCCCGGCGGCAGGCCACCGCCCGGTTCGACAGCATGGCCCGGCTGGCCGGCGGGGTCGCCCACGACTTCAACAATCTGCTCAACATCGTCCTGTCCTTCGCCGACTTCATCGACGAGTCGGTCGAAGACGCCCACGACACGGTACTGACCACGGAACGGGCCGACGGCATCCACCAGGACGTCGACCGCATCCGCCAGGCCGGGCGCCGGGCCGCCGACCTCACCCACCAGCTGCTCACGTTCGGCGGCAAGGAGGTGATCAAGCCCGAACCGGTGGACCTGAACGCCGTCGTACGGCAAATTCTGGATCTTGTTCCTCAGCCGGCTGCCGCAGCGGTACAGGTGACCACCGATCTGCCGGACGACCTCAGTGCGGTGAAAGCCGACGCCGCACAGCTCGGTCACGCCCTGATCAACCTGGCCACCAACGCGGTCGAGGCCATGCCGCACGGCGGCCGGCTCCGGATCATCACCGAGAACATCGTTGTGGCGGCGCTGTCCGGCGGCCCGGAGAACCTTGTGCACCTGAGCCTGGCCGACAGCGGGCACGGCATGTCCACCGAGATCCTCGACCAGGCGATGGAACCGTTCTTCACCACCAAACCGAAAGGGGACGGTCCAGGCCTGGGGTTGTCCGCCGCCTACGGCATCGTCCGCCAGTCCGGCGGCCGCCTCGTCCTCGAATCCGAGCCGGGGCGGGGCACCACCGCGCACATCTACCTGCCACCCACACGTCCGGTGGCCGGCCCGCCGGCACCGTCAGCGGCCGGCCCGGGCCCGGCGGGACGTACGGTCCTGGTCGCCGAGGACGAACCGGGGCTGCGCGAGGTGATCGTCCGGATCCTGTCCAAGAACGGATTCCACGTGCTCCCGGCCGCGGACGGTGAGCAGGCCGGGGCGATCGCCCGCGAACACGACGGCCCGATCCACGCCGTCCTGACCGACGTCGTCATGCCGGTGATGAACGGCCGCGAACTGGCCGCCGTGCTCGCCGTCACCCGGCCCGGCGTCCCCATCCTGTTCATGTCCGGCTATGCCGAACCGCTGATGAACGAGCAGGGCCTCATCGAGACCGACGCCATCGTCCTGAACAAACCCTTCACCCGCGACGAACTGCTGGCCGCCATGCGCCGGACCCTGGCCGCGACCTCACCCTCCGCCGGGTAGGTCCCGGGTGGGCCGGGACCTACGGCCCTGACCGTCGCGGCGCCGGACGGCCAGGCTGGGAGGTGAGCTAGGAGGGGCCATGGCCACCACTTCCCACGACGCCTGGCGGGGATTCCGCGGAACCGGCTGGCGCGAGAGCATCGACGTCGGCGGTTTCATCCACGACAACATCGACCCGTACTCCGGCGATGCCGAGTTCCTGAGCGGACCGACCGATCGCACCACCCGGATCTGGGACCGGCTGCGGGACATGTTCGTCGAGGAGCGCAAACGCGGCATCTACGACGTGGACGCGCACACCCCGTCCTCGATCACCTCGCACGAGCCGGGCTATCTCGACCGCAACCACGAGCTGATCGTCGGCCTGCAGACCAGTGCGCCGCTGCGCCGGGCGATCATGCCGGCCGGCGGGCTGCGGATGGTGCAGAACGGCCTGGCCGCGTACGGGTACAGCCTGGACCCGTACGTCCAAAAGGTCTTCAGCCGATACCGCAAAACGCACAACGACGGCGTGTTCGACGCCTACCCGGCCGACGTGAAGGCGGCCCGCAGTTCGCACATCGTCACCGGGCTGCCGGACGCGTACGGCCGGGGCCGGATCATCGGCGACTACCGTCGGGTGGCCCTCTACGGCGTGGACCACCTCATCGCCGAGCGCCGGGCGGTCAAGGCGGCACTGGACTCGCAGCTGTCGGACGAGGCGGTGATCCGCGACCGGGAGGAGCTGGCCGAGCAGATCCGTGCCCTGGAGGAGCTGCGGTTCATGGCCGACCGGTACGGCCACGACATCTCCGGGCCGGCCTCGACCGGCCGCGAGGCGATCCAGTGGCTGTACTTCGCCTACCTGGGCGCGACCAAGGAGCAGAACGGCGCGGCCATGTCGCTCGGCCGTACCGCAAGCTTCGTCGACGTCTATCTGCAGCGTGACATCGCCGCCGGCGCGCTCACCGAGCAGCAGGCCCAGGAGCTGGTCGACGACTTCGTGATCAAGCTGCGGATCATCCGGTTCCTGCGCACCCCCGAGTACGACCAGTTGTTCTCCGGCGACCCGACCTGGGTCACCGAGGCCCTGGGCGGCGTGGGGTGCGACGGGAGGCCGCTGGTCACCCGCACCAGCTTCCGGTACCTGCAGACGCTCTACAACCTCGGCCCGGCGCCGGAGCCGAACCTGACCGTGCTCTGGTCGCCGGCACTGCCGGAGGGTTTCAAGCGGTTCTGCGCCCAGGTGTCGATGGACACCAGCGCCATCCAGTACGAGAACGACGACCTGATCCGCCCGGCCTACAGCGACGACACCGCGATCGCGTGCTGCGTGTCGGCCATGCGCGTCGGCAAGGACATGCAGTTCTTCGGCGCCCGGGCCAACCTGGCCAAAGCTCTGCTGTACGCGATCAACGGCGGCCGCGACGAGATGACCGGCACGCAGATCGCCCCGGCCACGGCGCCGATCACCGACGACGTGCTCGACTACGACACCGTGTTCGCCGCCTACGACCGCACGCTGGACTGGCTGGCCGAGACGTACGTGGACGCGCTCAACGTCATCCACTACATGCACGACAAGTACGCCTACGAGCGCCTGGAGATGGCCCTGCACGACTACCCGGTGCACCGGTTCATGGCCACCGGGATCGCCGGCCTGTCGGTGGCCGTGGACAGCCTGTCGGCCATCCGGCACGCCCAGGTGAAGGTCATCCGTGACACGACCGGCCTGGCCGTGGACTACGCGATCGACGGCGACTTCCCGACCTTCGGCAACAACGACGACCGGGCCGACGGCATCGCGGTCGACCTGGTCGAGCGGTTCATGACCAAGATCCGGCGGCAGCCCACCTACCGCGACGCCGAGCCCAGCCTGTCGGTGCTGACGATCACCTCGAACGTCGTCTACGGCAAGCACACCGGCAACACCCCGGACGGGCGGCGGGCCGGTGAGCCGTTCGCGCCCGGCGCCAACCCGATGAACGGGCGCGACAAGCACGGCATGGTGGCCGCCGCGCTCTCGGTCACCAAGCTGCCCTACCGCAGCGCCCGGGACGGGATCTCGCTGACCATCACGGTCACCCCGGACGGGCTGGGCCACTCCCGCGACGAGCGGATCGGCAACCTGGCCGGCGTCCTCGACGGCTACACCGACGCGGGCGGCTTCCACATGAACGTCAACGTCCTGGACCGGGCCACCCTGGAGGACGCGATGGCCCACCCCGAGAACTACCCGCAGCTGACCATCCGGGTCTCCGGCTACGCGGTCAACTTCGTCAAGCTCACCGCCGAGCAGCAGCGCGACGTCATCTCCCGCACGTTCCACGGCGCGCTGTGACCGGTTTCGTTCACTCCTTCGACGTCTCCACCGGGGTGGACGGCCCGGGCACCCGGTTCGTCGCGTTCCTGGCCGGGTGCCCGCTGCGCTGCCAGTTCTGCCACAGCCCGGACACCTGGCACCGGCGCAACGGCCGGCCCACCACGGCCGGCGACCTGATGCACGAGATCGCCCGCTACGAGCGATTCATCAAGGTCGCCGGCGGCGGTGTCACGGTCAGTGGCGGTGAGCCTCTGGAACAGCCCGATTTCGTACGGGAGGTCCTGCGCCGCTCGCACGAGCGGGGCCTGCACACCGCCCTGGACACCAGCGGCTTCCTCGGCGATCGGGCCGACGACGAGCTGCTGTCGTACACCGACCTGGTTCTGCTCGACATCAAGTCGGGCGACCCGGCGACGTACCGGAAGGTGACCGGAACCGGTCGCCTGGAACCGACCGTGCGCTTCGCCCACCGCCTCGCCGAGCGAGGCGTCCCGATCTGGGTCCGTTTCGTACTCGTGCCCGGCCTGACCGACGAGCCGGCCAACGTCGACGCCGTCGCCGCGATCGCGGCCTCGGTCCCCACCGTCGAGCGCGTCGAGGTGCTGCCGTTCCACCGGCTCGGCGCCGCGAAATACACCGCGCTGGGCATCCCGTTCCCGCTGGCCGGCACGCCCGCTCCCGACCGGGAGCTGGTGGAGCGGGTCCGCGACCGCTTCCGGGACCACGGCCTGAGCGTGTACTGATCGCCACTTCTCATGACCGTCTGCTCCACCCGCGGCCGATCTCCGGGTGGAGCAGACGGTCGTCATACCCACCGGTGTCGCCCGTTCCCACCCGAGCAAGGCGGGCCCTGACAGCTCAGGGCCCGCCTCGGTGCTGCGAGCGTCAGCCGAGCGCGCCGGCTCCGTAGTAGGCCGCCCGCATGAGCGCCTGCATGTCGTCGAGCATCGGCATCCTCGGGTTGGCCGGGGCGCACTGGTCCTCGTAGGCGTTGAGGGCCTGCTGCGGCAGGGCGGCCAGGAACGCCTTCTCGTCGACCCCGATCTTGGCGAAGGTGGGTTCGATGCCGACCGCGCCGCGCAGCCGCTCGACCGCCTCGGCCAGCGCGGTCACCGCCTCGGCCGGGGTGGTCGCGGGCAGGCCCAGCATGGTGGCGATGTCGGCGAAGCGCTGCGGGGCCCGGTAGTTCTCGTACTTGGGCCAGCCGGACAGCTTCGACGGGGTGCTGCCGTTGTAGCGGATCACGTGCGGCAGCAGCACGGCGTTGGTACGCCCGTGCGCGATGTGGAAGGTCGCCCCGAGCGTGTGCGACATGGCGTGCACGATGCCGAGGAAGGCGCTGCCGAACGCCATGCCGGCGATCGTCCCGGCGTTGTGCATCCGTTCCCGGGCCTCGCTGTCGCCGTCGACCACCGACCGTTCCAGGTTCGCGAAGATCAGCCGGATGGCCTGCAGGGCGAGCCCGTCGGTGAAGTCGTTGGCGTAGACCGACACGTACGCCTCGATCGCGTGGGTGAGCGCGTCGAAGCCGCTGTCGGCCGCGATCTTCCGCGGCATGCTGGCGGTCAGCGACGGGTCGACGATCGCGACGGTCGGCGTCAGCGCGTAGTCGGCCAGCGGGTACTTCTTGCCGGTGCGGTGGTCGGTGATGACCCGCGAACGGGGTCACCTCGGCCCCGGTACCCGAGGTGGTCGGCACGCAGACCAACTGGGCCTTCTCCCCCAGGGTGGGGAACGCGAACGCCCGCTTGCGGATGTCGAAGAACTTCTCCCGCATGTCGGCGAAGTCGATCTCCGGGTGCTCGTACTTGAGCCACATCACCTTGGCCGCGTCCATCGCCGAGCCGCCCCCGAGCGCGATGATCGTGTCCGGCCGGAACGAGCGCATCAACTCGGCGCCGCGCTCGACCGTGGTCATCCGCGGCTCGGGTTCCACGTCGTCGATGATCTGCACGACCACCCGCTCCGGGCGGCGCTGCAGCACCTGGTCGATGCGCTCCACGAAGCCCAGCCGGGTCATCGTCTCGTCGGTGATCACGGTGACGCGCCGCACGTCGGGCATGTCGGTCAGGTACCGGATGGCGTACGGCTCGAAGTAGATCTTGGAAGGCACTTTGAACCACTGCATGTTGTTGGTGCGCCGCCCGATCCGCTTGACGTTGATGAGGTGTTGACCGCCGAGACGTTGTTGGACACCGAGTTGTGCCCGTAGCTGCCGCACCCGAGCGTCAGCGACGGCAGGAACGCGTTGTACATGTCCCCGATGCCGCCCTGCGACGCCGGCGAGTTCCAGATGACCCGGACGGCCTTGACCCGCTGCCCGAACTCGACGACCAGCTGCTCGTCCTCGGTATGGATGACCGCGCTGTGCCCGAGCCCATGGATCTCGACCATCGCGGCGGACGCGTCCAGCCCCTGCTCGCGCGACGCGACCCGGAGCACCGCCAGCACCGGGCAGAGCTTCTCCCGGGTCAGCGGCTCGGCCGGGCCGACCTCGCCGACCTCGGCCAGGATCACCGAGGTGTCGGTGGGCACGGTGAAGCCGGCCCGCTCGGCGATCCACGCAGCCGGCTGCCCCACCACGTCGGGGTTGAGTTTCGCGCCGCTGCAGGCCGCGCCGAACGCGGTCGCGCCGAAGATGAACTGCTCCAGCAGTCGCTTCTCCTCGGCCGAGGCGACATGCGCGTGCAGGGTGCGGAACTCCTCGACGGCGGCGTCGTAGACCTCGCCGTCGATGATGGCGGCCTGCTCGGAGGCGCAGATCATGCCGTTGTCGAACGACTTCGACAACACGATGTCGTTGACCGCCCGCTTGAGCTTGGCGCTCGCCTCGATATAGGCCGGCACGTTGCCCGCGCCCACCCCCAGGGCCGGCTTTCCCGCCGAGTAGGCGGCCCGGACCATGCTGTTGCCGCCGGTGGCCAGGATCGTGGCCACGCCCGGGTGATGCATCAGGGCGGTGGTGGCCTCGACCGACGGGTGCTCGATCCACTGGATGCAGTTGGCCGGTGCTCCGGCCGCGATCGCCGCGTCACGCACGATCCGGGCCGCCTCGGCGCTGCACCGCTGCGCCGCCGGGTGGAAGGCGAAGATGATCGGGTTACGGGTCTTGAGCGCCAGCAGGGCCTTGAAGATGGCCGTCGAGGTCGGGTTCGTGACCGGCGTGATGCCGGCGACCACGCCGACCGGGTCGGCGATCTCGGTGATGCCGGCGATCTCGTCCTGGCTGATCACCCCGACCGTGCGCAGCTTGGCCATGCTGTGCGTGACGTGCTCACAGGCGAAGATGTTCTTGACCGCCTTGTCCTCGAACACCCCGCGGCCGGTCTCCTCCACGGCCAGGCGGGCCAGCGCGGCATGCCGGTCGAGGGCCGCCACCGACGCCTTCTTGACGATGTGATCGATCGTCGCCTGATCGAACGAGTCATAGTCGGCGAGCGCCTTCGCACCGGCATCCACCAGGGCATCAATCATGATCGAGACGTCCGGGCCGGACGAGGTCGCATCATGCAGGTCCGCGGTCATGAACTTGTCACCTCAACAGTCGTTGGCGTCGGCACCCGGACGGGATGCCGTGAACCGGCCACACCTCCATGTCACTCGCCGGCCGGCGCCGGGGACAGGGCCACAGGTCCCGCCCGCGCGGGCCGAAACGGCGGCCGCGATCGCGGGCGCGGGGATAAGTCAGCCCGACGGGAACCGGCAGAACGCGGTGGCGGCGGCCGCCCAGGAGCAGACTTGACCTGGTCACGCGCGCACGTCAGCGCGTGGCCTAGACATGATCAGGGAGCCTCGACGTGTCCGACATGATGGACGACTTGCTCGGCTCGCCGCCGGAGCACGGCGCCACGCGGGCGAGCACGCTGTTCGAGCAACTGCTCGACGCCGCTCCGGACGCGACTCTGGGGGTGGACAGCAGCGGCCGGATCGTCTTCGTCAACGATCAGGCCGTCCGGATCTTCGGCTACGAGCGCGGCGAGCTGCTCGGCCGGCGCATCGAGACCCTCGTCCCGGACGACGTGACCGCGCGGCACCGCGGTCTGCGCGAACGCTACCTGGCCGCGCCGGCCCACCGGGCGATGGGCAGCGGCAATCCGTTGTACGCCAAGCGCAAGGACGGCACGGTTTTTCCCGCCGAGATAAGCCTCAGCGGGTTGCGCACCGACAACGGGATGATCGTGTCGGCGGCGATCCGTGACATCGGCGATCGCATCCGGATGGAACAGGAACGCGCCCAGCTTCGCCAGGAGGCCGATCAGGCCAAATTGCAGGAGAAGTTGCAGCGGACCCAGCGGATCGAGAGTCTCGGCCAACTCGCCGGAGGCATCGCCCACGACTTCAACAACCTGCTCGGCGTGATCCTCAACTACGCGGACTTCATCTGCGAGCACACCGCCGGGAACCCGGACCGGCCGGCGGCGCCCGGCCTGGCCGAGGTGCACCAGGACGCTCAGCAGATCATGCGGGCCGCCCGGCGGGGCACCGACCTGACCCGGCAACTGCTGGCCTTCGCCCGGCAGGACGTCACCCGGCCGCAGGCCGTCCGGGTCGACGACGTGCTGCACAGTGTCGAGGACATGCTGCGGCGTTCGATCGGCGAGCACATCATGCTCGTCGTCCGCCGTGAGCCGGAGTGCCGACACGTCCTGATCGACCCCGGACAACTGGAACAGGTCCTGGTCAACCTGGTCGTCAACGCCCGCGACGCGATGCCCGCCGGCGGTACCCTGACGATCGACTCCGCCCGGCTGGTCATCGACTCCGACTACCTGGCATACCAGCCCGCGCTCAAGCCGGGTACATATCAGCGGCTGCGGGTCAGCGACACCGGCACGGGCATGCCGCGCGACATCGTCGACCGGGTCTTCGAGCCCTTCTTCACCACGAAGCCGACCGGTCAGGGCACCGGGCTCGGCCTGGCCATGGTCTACGGCATCGTCACCGCCGCGGGCGGCAGCGTCGGCATCTACTCGGAGGAGGGCCTGGGGACGACCATCAACATCATGTTGCCGATCACCGATCAGCGCACCGGTGACGCGGCCGCGCCCGGCCCGGCCGGCCATGACCTCGGCGGGCACGGGGAGACCGTGCTCCTGGCCGAGGACGAGCCCGCCCTGCGACAGGTCTGCTGCCGGCTGCTGGACAGCAACGGGTACCACGTACTCGTGGCCGACGACTGTGCCGGTGTGCTGGAGCTGTGCCGATCCTATGCCGGCAGCATCGACCTGCTGCTCACCGATGTGGTCATGCCGCAGATGCTCGGCACCGACCTGGCCGAGCGGATCACCGGCGTGCACCCGGAGACCCGGGTCCTGTTCATGTCCGGCTACGCCACGCCGGTCCTGGCCGCCCAGGGTCACCTCGACCCGGGGATCGCCCTGTTGGAGAAGCCGTTCAGCCGCGTCGAGCTGCTCACCGCCGTCAGCCACGTCCTGCACAGCACCGGTTGACCGGCCCCGACAGGCCGACGCGCACCCGCGCCATCGACGGGCGCCGCAATGCGTGCACTTAAAAGAGATGAACGCGTAACACAGGATCTTCATAGTTTTCGATGTCGACCACATCGATCACCCTGAGGATCCCGTTGTCACTGTCGCGCGTACGCGGATTCGGGCTGGTAGCACTGTGTGCCACCCCGTTTGCACTCCTCCCGGCCTCACCAGCGGCCGCCACTGAACCGGTCAAGGCGATCACCCTCGCCGCGACCGTCACCCTGATCACCGGGGACAAGGTCACCACGACCGCCGACGGCGGCGTCCAGGTCCGCGACGGATCCGGTGAACCGACCGGATATCTCTCGCACCGCCAGGACGGGGACACCTACGTCTACCCCCACGACGTACTTCCGTATCTGGCCTCCGGTCTTCTCGACGAGAACCTGTTCAACATCACCGAACTGGTGGCCGACGGGTACGACGACGCCCACAGCGATCGCATCCCGCTGATCGTCACCTACACCGGCGCCGCTGCCCGCGCCCGTTCGGCCGCCGCACCGGCCGGGGCCGCCGACGTCCGTCCGCTGCCGAGCATCCAGGGCGCCGCCCTCACCGCGGACCGGGCGGGCGCCTTCTGGTCGTCGGTGACCGGCACGTCGATGCGTACCCTCGCCGGGTCTGGAATTTCCAAGATCTGGCTGGACGGCAAGGCCCGGGCCGACCTGACCGAGAGCACCGCGCAGATCGGCGCCCCCGCGGTCTGGCAGGGCGGCGACACCGGCTCCGGGGTGGACGTGGCCGTGCTGGACACCGGCATCGACACCGGTCACCCGGATCTGGCCGGCCCGGTCGTGGCCACCGAGTCGTTCGTCCCCGGCGAGTCGATCGAGGACGGCAAGGGGCACGGCACGCACGTCGCCTCCACCATCGCCGGCACCGGCGCGGCGTCGGGCGGCACCGAGCACGGCGTGGCCACCGGCGCCCGCCTGCACATCGGCAAGGTGCTCGGCAACGACGGGTTCGGCCAGGAGTCCTGGATCATCAGCGGCATGGAGTGGGCGGTCCGCGACCAGCACGCCCGCATCGTGAACATGAGCCTGGGCGCCGATCCGAGCGACGGCACCGACCCGATGAGCCTGGCCGTCGACGCACTCAGCGCGGAGACCGGCGCGCTGTTCGTCATCTCGGCCGGCAACGCGGGCCCGGGGGCGTACTCGGTGGGCACGCCCGGTGCGGCCGACGCGGCCCTGACCGTGGGCGCGGTCGACAGTCACGACCTGCTCGCGTTCTTCTCCAGCCAGGGCCCGCGCGTCGGTGACCGCGCGCTCAAGCCGGACCTGACCGCGCCCGGCGTGGACATTCTGGCCGCCCGCTCGCACTACATCGACGAGGGCGAGGGCTCCTACCTGACGATGAGCGGCACGTCGATGGCTGCCCCGCACGTCACCGGCGCCGCCGCCCTGCTCGCCGCCGCGCAACCCGGCCTGACCGGGCAGCAGCTCAAGGACGCCCTGGTCAGCACCACCGCGCCGACCCCGACGGTCACCGCCTACCAGGGCGGCAGCGGGCGGCTGGACGTCGCCGCGGCGGTCGCCTCGCCGGTGTTCGCCGGCGGCACGGTGAACTTCGGCTATCCGGCCTACCCGGACGCGCCGGCCGGTCCGGTCGACCGGGAGATCACCTATACCAACGTGACCGGCCAACCGGTCACGTTGAGCCTGGCCACGACGCTCGACCTGCTCAGCCTGTCGGCGAAGCAGATCACCGTCCCGGCGCACGGCAGCACCGCGGTGACGGTGTCGACCTCGTTCCACCGGGTGCCGGCCGATGTGCCCTTCTCGGGTTACGTCACCGCGACCGCGGGGGCGATCAACCTGCGTACGTCGGTGGCCGTCGGCCAGGAAGGCGTGCGCCACCACCTGGTCTTCCACGCCACCGACCGCGCCGGGGCACCCCTGTCCGGCCAGCTCGTGCTGCTCGGCCGGGACACCACCCGGACCGAGCAGATCGACGCGAGCGGCACCCTCGACCTGCGACTGCCGGAGGACACGTACACCGCCTGGTTCAGCGCCGACGTCCAGGGCGTCAACGGCGCCTCGTCGCGCGGCCTGGCCATCCTGCCGGTCACCGAGATCACCCTGGACCGGGACCGGGCCGTCGCCCTGGACGCCCGAGCGGCCCACCGGATCACCGCGACCACGCCCCAGAAATCCACTGTGACCACCGCCCGCTTCGAGATCATCCGGGAGGTCGCCGGGAACCCGTGGCTGGACGCCTGGTACGCCGGACCCCAGTACGACAGCGTCTGGGTGCTGCCGACCGCCAAGGTCGAGCAGGGGTTGTTCACCTTCGCCGCCCGCTGGCGCCTGACCCAGCCCGCACTCACCGTCGACGGCTACGACGACCTGCGGGTCCAGCGCGGCGCCACCCCGCTGCCGGCCGACGTCCGCAGCCTGGACGCGGTCCTCACCCCCGCCACCGCCCGAGGCAAAGCGCTGGTCGTCCGGTCCGGTGACACGGACTCGCTGCCGGAGCAGGCAGCCGCGGCCGCCGCGGCGGGCGCCCGGCTGCTGCTGGTCGTCAACGACGGTCCGGGCCGTCTGGCCCCATGGCCGGGCTCGGTGTGGGCGCCGGCCGATCCGCCGCCGATCACCGTGGCCACCCTCACCGCCGACGAGGGCGCGAAACTGATCGCCCGGATCCAGCGCTCGCGCGGCGTCCGGCTCGACATCACTTCCAACCCCACCACGGCGTACGCGTACGACCTGGTCAACGACTATCCGAACGTGATCCCGGCCGACCTGACCTACCGGGCCACCGCCCGCAACCTGGCCCGCATCGACGTGTCGTTCCGCAACTGGCGTCCCGGCCGAGCCCTGGAACAGCGCGCCGACACCGACCCGCTGGGATCAACCGCCTTCTTCGAGTACGCCGAGACACCCGCCCGCGCCGACCGCACCGACTGGGTCACCGCCGGCGAGAAATGGGTCGGTGACGTGCTGATCCCCGGCGAGCAGGCCCAGCACACGGCCCCCACCGCCTACCGGGCCGGTTCGGTCCAGCAGGAACACTGGTTCGGCCCGATCCAGCGCCCCCGGCTCGTCGACAACGGCAACGGCCTGGCCGTGTTCCGCCAGGAAGGCAACTGGTTCTTCGCCAACATCCCCGGTTGGGGCGACTCCGGGACCGCCCACGAAGGCACCACCAACGAGAATCCGGCCGCGAACAACGTGGTCAGCCTCTACCAGGGCAGCCGCCTGGTCGCTCAGAACGACCGGTACAACCCGCTGCTGCGGGCCGGCGGACTGGACCCGGCCCGGCTGCCGTACCACCTGATCTCGGAGAACAGCCGGGACACGTGGCCCGGCCCGTACTCGACAAACACCCGCACCGCGTGGGCCTTCACCTCCGGCGACGTCGCGCCGGGAACCCTCGACTCACCGGCCCTGATCCAACTCGACTACGCGGTCGACACCGACCCCGACGGTCGCGCCCGCCGCGACTTCGACCTGACCGTCACCGCCTCCACCCTGGCCACAGCCACCAGCCCCGGCCGGATCAGCGGAATCACGGTCGAAATCTCCTACGACGACGGCCACACCTGGCACCGAACCACCCAACGCCGCTGCGCAACCGGCTGGACCACCCACATCCAGGCGCCGCGAAACGCTCAGTTCGTCACCCTGCGCACGACCGCCCACGACGACAAGGGCAACGCGGTCGACCAGACGATCACCCGCGCGTTCGGCCTACGTTGACCGACCGGGGTGTGGGGCCGCGCGCTCCACACCCCGGTCCGGCACGACCCGGCTGCGCGGCTGGGCCGGTCACGCCCAGCGAGATGCTCCTGTCCTGCTCGGGCACCTCGAAGTCGAGCCGGCCGAGCCGCACGCCCTAGCCGTTCACGGTCAGGGCGATCAGGGCGATGTCGTCGTCGACCACGGTGAACATGGCGAGCAGACCGGCGAGTGCCTCGACGACCGCCGGCGCGCTGGTCGGGCCCAGGCCCTGCGCGAACTCGAGCAGCGCCTCGTCGCCGTACCGGCCGCCGGTCCGGGTCCGGGCCTCGGTCAGCCCATCGCTGTACAGGACCAGCGTGTCGCCCATGGCCAGGGAAATGGTCCGGGCGGCCAAGCGCGGCTCGGCCAGGATGCCGACCAGGGTTCCGCCGTCCGTCGTGTGGTAGGCGGCGGAGCCGTCCGACCGCACCACCAGCGGGGGCGGATGCCCACCGGAGGCCACCGTGGCGGTGTATCCGTCGCCCTGCCGTTCGAGAACCCCGAAGACGACAGTGCAGTGCCGGTGTCCCGACGCGGCATAGTCCTGGAACAGGACGGTGTTGAGATTGCGCAGCACCGCGATCGGCTCGGAGTCGTAGACGGCGGCCGCGCGCAGCGTGTAGCGGGCGGCGGCAGTCACCGCGGCGGCCTCCACTCCCTTGCCCCGGACGTCTCCGAGGAAGAAGCCCCATCGGCCACCGGAGAGCGGGAACAGATCGTAGAAGTCTCCGCCGACCTCGTCCGGTGAGGCCATGTGGTAGTGCGACGCCGTCGTCATGCCGGGCGGAACCGCGAGCGTGGCCGGCAGCAGGCTGCGCTGGAGGCCGGCGACGAGCACGCGCAGCCGGTCGCGTTCGCGATCGGCGGTCTGCCGGGCGTCCAGCAGCTGATTCTCGTAGGCACGCCGTTCCCGGGCATCGAACACGGTGGTTCGGATCATCAGCGGAGTGCCGGTGAGGCCGAGCCGGACAACGGAGGTGATCAGGATCGGCAGAGGTGCACCGGCGGTCCTGATCACCAGCGCGATCCCCCGGACCTCGCCCTGCAGCCGCAGCAGCGGCACACAGTGGGTCTCGTAGAGCAGACGGCTGCCGGGCGTCAGCAGGTCGCCGAAGCGCCGACGGCCGACCAGGTCCGCACCGGTAGACCCGAGCCAGGCGAGCAGCGTGAGGTTGATCTTGGCGATCGTGCCGTCCGGGAGCGTGGAGACGAAGCCGCACGGCGCATTGTCGTACAGATCATCGAGATCGTCCTCCAGCAGTGCCGGAAACGGTGAGGCGGCGGCGGGTACCGGCCGGGGCGGCACCTCGCTCCGGCGGCGTGACCGGCGGTGGAGCGGCCACACTAGGTGCGGACGCAGTCGGCGCTCGAAAGCCCTGGTCGTTTCACCCGCCAAGTCTCTCACCCGGCGACACAGCACGTCGCCTCCCGACCACGTGCCCGGCAGTTGGAAGGATCAGGCCCCCGTGACGGCTTCGGTCCCGGCGAACCTGCGCGCCACCGCGGCGGTCTCGACGCCGGCCGTGGTGACCGCGTTGTGGGCGGCGCCGTCGATGGTCACCACCGCTACCCGGTCCAGGCGGGTGCCCATCCGCTCGAGCCACGACCGCGGCGCGATCGCGTCCCGGCCGCCCCGGACCAGCAGGGCCGGCACGTGGACCGCCGCGAGTTTGCCGTAGATGTCATCGGCGACCGCATGGCGCAGCGTCCGCCGGATGCGGCGCACACCGGCTTCCCGGATGTCGCGGGCCAGGATCGGCGCCTGCCGCACGTCCTCGTGGACCAGGTCCCGCAGCAGCCGCCGGGTCTGTCCCCACGCGGAGGCGGCCGCCGGGTCGGTGGTCGGTCCGACCAGGACGAGCACGCCGACCAGGTCCGGGCGGCGCACGGCCAGCTCGACGGCGACCTGGCAGCCGAAGGAGTTGCCGAGCAGCGCGGCACGGCTGAGACCGAGCGTGTCCATCAGCCCGGCGACGGTCCGGGCGTGTTCGGCGACGTCCAGCACGGCGACCGGTTTGCCGGAGAGCCCGAAGCCCGCCAGGTCGGGCACGTACACCGAGCCCGGCCCGAGACGGCGTGCGGTGGGCATGAGGTAGCGGTGGGATACCGCGAGCCCGTGCAGCAACACCCACGGTGTCGCCGCCGGGTCGCCCGCTCGCCGGCGTACGTGCAGGTGAAGTTCCCCGCAACGGATCCGATCGCTGACGAAGCCGTCGGCGTCACCGGGCGCGGCCAGCGCCGCTTGACGATCCCGGGGGCCGAGGCGTCCCGGGCGCCGGACGCGCAGGTCACGCGGCGTGTTGGAGGTGGGATTCATGACCGGATCACCGGTGCGCGAGCATGTCACGCCAGTCGGCTTCGGCGTACCGGAATGGTGTCGTCGTGTCGAGGAAGCGATGCAGGACGGGAAGCAGCCGGTCGGTGTGGGTCTCGTGCGGGTAGTGCCCGGCACCGTCGATCTCGAGTTCCTGCGGCTCGGTCAGCAGGGCGGCGGCGGCCCGGTGGTGCGCCGGCGGGATGGTCCGGTCGTTGCTACCCCACACGAGCAGCACCGGCAGGCCGGCGAGTTGCCGCAGGTGCCGGACGGCACTGACGGTCTGCCCACGCCAGTCGATCACGGTCCTGGCCGTACGGATGAAGGTGCGGCGCTGTCCGCGATGGGTGAGCCGGCGCAGCCCTTCGGCCAGCGGCCGCGCATCCGGCCTGGCCAGCAGCCGGGGCGTGACCGCGGCGGCCAGTGACAACGCTCGCCGGGTGAGCGGTTCCGGCAGCAGGGCCAGTCCCGCCACGACAGTTTCGGCGCCGGGCAGGGTGGCCGCGCGCAACATCGGGGTGAGCTGCGGGCCGAGGCCGCCGCTGCTGATCAGCACCAGCCTCTCGACGCGCTCGGGGAACTGGTAGGCGAACTGCAGGGCCACGCCGCCGCCGAGGCTGTGCCCGATGACGGTCGCCGCGGGGTGCCCGAGCACGACGAGAAGGTCGCGCAGTGCGGCGGCGAGCGCCCCGAGAGAGTAGTCACCGGCCGGCGGGTCGGATTCGCCGTGGCCGGGCAGGTCGGGCGCGATCACGGTGTGCGTGGCGGCGAGATCCTCGATGACGTGATCCCAGGTGCGGCGGCTGCCGCCGAGTCCGTGGACGAGCAGTAGCGGTTCGCCGCTACCGGCTGTGCTGTAGGCGATGGAACTGTCCCCGGTCCGTACCCGGCCCTGGCTGATGATGTTCGTGATGAGTGCGCTCCGATGGCGATGTGGTCGATCGCCGGTCGGGCCTCGGCCGGAAAGTCCCTGTGCCCAGGGTGTGCCTCCTCGAACGGAGGCCGACACGGTCCTCGACGCGGCCGAAGCCGGCGGGTGGACGTGATCGGCGGACGAGCGAGGCCGCGAATTCTGGACGGCCCGCCACCGGCCGCGATCTGCTGCACGGCGGTGGCGTCGTTGTCGAACCAGTCCTTCATGCCCAGCGGACGCTCCCGCAAACGCCGAAGGCCGGATCGATCAGGCGTCGATGGTGTCCAGGTGGCGGCGCAGCTTGGTGAGGGCCTTGGTGAGCAGGCGGGACACGTGCATCTGGGAGACGCCGATCTGCTCGGCGATCTGCTGCTGGGTCAGGTTGCCGTAGAAGCGCAGGGTGACGATCCGCTGCTCGCGCTCGTCGAGCTTGGACATGGCCGGGCCGAGTGCGATGCGGGCTTCGGCCTCGGCGAACGCGGTGTCCTCGCCGCCCAGGGTCTCCCCCAGTTCGGTGCCGCCTTCGCTGATCGGCGTGGACAGGCTCGTCGAGTTGTAGGCGCGGGCGCCTTCCAGGCCCTCGATGACCTCGTCCTCGCTGATCTCCAGGTGCTTGGCGATATCGGCGACGGTCGGGGCGCGGCCCAGCGTGTGGCTCAGCGCGTTGTTGGCCCCGGTGATGGCCAGCCGCAGCTCCTGGAGCCGGCGGGGAACCCGTACGCTCCAGGTCTTGTCCCGGAAGTGCCGCTTGAGCTCGCCGACGATGGTCGGGATGGCGAAGCCGGCGAAGTCGACGCCACGGTCGGCCTCGAACCGGTCGACCGCCTTGATCAGCCCGACCACCGCGACCTGGTACAGGTCGTCGCGCGGCTCACCGCGGTTGGCGTAGCGGCGCGACAGGTGCCCGGCCAGGGGCAGCCACGCCTCGATCGCGCGGTCGCGCAGCCCGGGCCGGGAGGGGTGGCCGGCGGGGAGGGCCGCCATCGCCGCGATCAACTCACTGGCCTGGTCGGTGCTGGTCGCAGCATCGTCAAGGACAGCAGTGTCAGCAATGACAGTCATGCGGAACTCCTCGTAATCAACCACCACGTCAAGATCTGCGCCGTAGATGCCCGGCCGTTCGCAGCCGAAAACCACCCGAACGGCTATCAAACTACGTACAAATGGCGGTTGCTCATGTCGCATGGCAAAGGGTGCCTCGGGTATCCGGCGACCATGACCAAGAGCGAAACGATGAAAGCGGTGGTGTACCGAGGTCCGCGCGAGGTGAGCGTCGCCGAGGTCCCGAAGCCGATGATCCAGGCGCCGACCGACGCGATCGTGCGGATCACCACGACCAACATCTGCGGTTCCGACCTGCACATGTACGAGGGTCGCACCTCGGTCGAGCAGGGCAAGGTCCTCGGGCACGAGAACATGGGCATCGTCGAGCGGGTCGGTGACGCGGTCGGCCGGATCAAGGTCGGCGACCGGGTGTCGGTGCCGTTCAACATCGCCTGCGGCACCTGTCGCAACTGCGTGGGCGGCTGGACCAGCTACTGCCTGCGGACCAATCCGATCGACGGGGTCGACGGCGCCGCCTACGGCTACGCGAACATGGGCCCCTACGACGGCGGGCAGGCCGAGTTCCTGCGTGTGCCGTTCGCCGACTTCAACCTGCTCGAACTGCCCGCCGGCACCGAGCACGAGAACGACTTCACCATGCTGTCGGACATCTTCCCGACCGGCTGGCACGGCACCGAGCTGGCCGGCATGCAGCCCGGGGACCGGGTCGCGGTGTTCGGCGCCGGGCCGGTGGGCCTGCTCGCCGCGCACAGCGCCATGATCCGCGGCGCCTCCGAGGTGTACGTCGTCGACAAGGAACGTGACCGGCTCGACCTGGCCGGCAAGATCGGTGCGACCCCGGTGGACTTCTCCAAGGGTGACCCGGTCGAGCAGATCCTGGACGCCACCGGCGGCCGCGGCACCGACTGCGGCGTCGAGGCGGTCGGCTACCAGGCGCACGATCCGTCCGGTGAGGAGCACCCGGAACTGGTGCTGGACAACCTGGTCAAGGTGGTCCGTTCCACCGGCGGCATCGGCGTGGTCGGCGTCTACGTGCCGCAGGACCCGGGCGCGCCGACCGAGCAGGCGAAGAACGGCCGGATCGCGTTCGACTACGGCACGTTCTTCACCAAGGCCCAGCGGATGGGCACCGGCCAGTGCCCGGTGATGCGCTACAACCGCCACCTGCGGGACCTGATCATCACCGGCCGGGCCCAGCCGTCGTTCCTGGTCTCGCACGAGCTGCCGTTGACCGACGCGGCCGACGGCTACGCCAAGTTCGACCAGCGCGAAGCCGGCTGGACCAAGGTCCTGCTGCGCCCCGGTTCCTGACCTTTCGGGCTCTCCCCGACTGAACCGTCGGGGAGAGCCCGAAAAACCACAATCCAAGGCCGACCGCCGATTACGTACGGGCGGCCAGCCGTTCCCGTTGCGGAACCACCGTGTACTTCGGGTCCTTCGCCGACGCAACTCCCGCCTCGAAGATGCCGAAGCGGGTGCAGGCCGACCCGGCCAGCAGTGCCAGCCCGGACGCCACCGCGGCCACGCGACTGCGCCGCCCGAACAGCGCCCCGCCCACGGCCCCGCCGATGGTCAGCACCCGCGAGGCCGTCATCAGCCGCCCGGCCTTACCGCTGCGATACGTCTCCGCGACCATGCCCATACGCTTCTCCGACACCGCCGACGACGCCGTCTCCAGGGCGGCACCGAGCAACGCCAGCCGGCGAGCCGGTCCGGCCTGCGCGGTCGGCGCGGCGATCATCCCGAGTCCACCGGCCGCGGCCGCCGCCGACCCGACGAAGGTGAAGGGCAGCTCCCCGTGGGCGCCGTGCCAGGCCGGCACCGCGGTGTCGGCCAGCAGCACTCCGGTGTACGCGGCCACGGCCGGCCCGGTCAGCGCCGCCCCCGCGGTGGCCGCCTTCCCGATCCCCGGGAACAGTCCGGTCACCGACGTGGCCGCCGCGACCCCGGCCAGGGGTCCGTAGGTGGCCAGGATCCACGAGCCCACACTCATCGGCGAGGTCGGCTTGAACACCCGCAGCATGTTGGCGAACCGTTCCGGCCGGCCCAGGTCGTGGACGAGTGCGGCCGTCGAGCCGCCGATCGCCGCCAGCGCGGCCACCTTGCCCGCCCGGGCCAGCGCCGGGCGGCCGGTCAGTTCGGCGCCGGCCGCCAGCACCGACGACGCCCCGGCCAGCCCGCCCAAGAACAGGTAGCCGGCGATGTCGAGCGCACCCCAGCGCGGCGGGTTCAGGATCGGCCGCCCGTAGTAGGACGTGAACTCGGCCCGCGGCACCATCATGCGTTCGCGTTTACGGCTCATCATGACCTCCGAACGAGGAACGTTCGCGGCTCATCAGGGCCTCCGGCCGAGGAAGCTGACCGCCGCGCCGGCCAGCAGGGTGAGCGCGGCCAGCCCGGCCCGCTTCCACATCCTGGGCAGGTCGGTGGTGGTGACGACCGGGTCCGGCGGCAGCCCGTACGTCTCCGGCTCGTCGAGCAGCAGGAAGAACGCGCCGTCCCCGCCGACCCCGTCATCCGGGTCGGCCCCGTACAACCGGGCCTCCTCGACGCCGCGCTGGTGCAGCGTCTCGACCCGCTGGGCGGCGCGTTCCCGCAGCTCGTCGAGGGGGCCGAACTGGATCGACTCGGTCGGGCAGGCCTTGGCGCAGGCCGGTTCCTGCCCGTTGCCGAGCCGGTCGTAGCACATCGTGCACTTGAAGGCGCGGCCGTCGCCCGGGCGCTGGTCGATGACTCCGTACGGGCAGGCCGGCACGCAGTAACCGCAGCCGTTGCAGATGTCCTGCTGCACCACGACCGTGCCGAACTCGGTGCGGAACAGCGCGCCGGTCGGGCAGACGTCCAGGCAGGCCGCGTGCGTGCAGTGCTTGCAGACGTCGGAGGACATCAGCCACTTGACCCCGGCGCCGTCCTCGACCGGCTTGGACTGCTCGATGAAGGCGACGTGCCGCCACGTGTCAGCGCTGAGCCCGACACTGTTGTCGAACGACATGCCGGTCAGGTTCAGCCCGTCCTCGGGCACGTCGTTCCAGGTCTTGCAGGCCACCTCGCACGCCTTGCAGCCGATGCAGACCGAGGTGTCGGTGAAGAACCCCATCCGCGGCGGGTGGTCGGTGTATCCGACGTCGGTGGCCGGGTCGGCGGTGGCGTTGAAGACCGGCAGTTTCGCCCCGGAGATCAGCTGCTCGGCCATCTCAGATCTCCTGTCCGGTGTGCTCGGTGACGCCGGCGCGGCGCCGGTAACCGGCCACGAACGCGGGCAGGGCCGGTCCGCGCGGCCGGCGGCCGGGCCGGATGTCGGCCGTCCACGCCTTGACCTCCTGGATGTGGGTGTTGGCGTCCAGGGCCATGGCCGACAGGTCGTTGACCGAGTCGCCGGTGGTCAACCCGTTCGGCCCCCAGTGGTACGGCATCCCGATCTGGTGGATCGTGCGGCCCTGCAGAGTCAGTGGGGTCATCCGCTCGGTCACCAGCACCCGGGCCTCGATGGCGTTGCGGGCGCTGACGATCGTCGCCCAGCCCAGATGTTCGAGTCCGCGCTCGCGGGCCAGCTCGGGCGAGACCTCGCAGAAGAACTCCGGTTGCAGCTCGGCCAGGTAGGGCAGCCATCGCGTCATCCCGCCCGCGGTGAAGTGCTCGGTCAGGCGGTAGGTGGTCACCACGTACGGATAAGTCTTGCTGTTGTTGGGTGCATAGAGGTTGTCGGGAGCGCGGGTGTTGAGCTCGCGCACCGGACTGGCCGGGTGCTCGGGGTAGAGCAGATTCGGCACCGGCGACTCCTCCGGCTCGTAGTGCGTGGGCATCGGCCCGTCGGTGAGCCCGGCCGGAGCGTAGAGCCAGCCTTTGCCGTCCGACTGCATGATGAACGGGTCGATCCCGGAGATCGCCTCGACGCCCTTCGCGTCCTCGGGCGGCCGGTAGTCGGGCGCTTTGGTGGCCGGGAAGTCGGCGACGTCGTGTCCGGCCCATTTCCCCTGGTCAGGGTCCCACCAGACCAGGGCCTTGCGCTCACTCCACGGCTTGCCGTCGAGGTCGGCCGAGGCGCGGCTGTAGAGGGTGCGCCGGTTGAGCGGCCACGCCCAGCCCCACTCGGAGCCGGTCCAGCTCTGCTCGCGCCACGGTTTGCGGCGGGCCGACTGGTTGACCGCGTCCTGGTAGACACCGCAGTAGATCCAACAGCCGCACGCGGTCGACCCGTCGTCCTTGAGCTGCTCGTAGGTCGAGAGCGGGCCGCCGTCGGCGTCCCAGCCGTTGATCTCGGCCAGCACCGCCTCGGCCGACGGCTCGTCGTGCGGCCCGGAGGTCGGATAGTCCCAGGTCAGGTCCAGCAGCGGGCGGTCGCGCGGGTCGGTCGAGGCGGCCAGCCGGTCGCGCAGCATCCGGCCCAGGTGGTAGAAGAACCACAGGTCACTGCGCCGGTCACCGGCCGGCGGAATCGCCTCGTGATGCCACTGCAGCATCCGGTTGGTGTTGGTGAAACTGCCCGACTTCTCGGTGTGCGCGGCGGCCGGGAAGAAGAACACCTCGGTCTTGATCTCCTCGGTGCTCATCTCGCCGGTCTTGACCTCCGGGCCGTCCTTCCACCAGGTCGCGCTCTCGATCAGCTGGAAGTCGCGGACCACCAACCAGTCCAGGTTCGCCATGGCCCGGCGCTGCATCTTGCCGTTGGCCGAGCCGACCGCCGGGTTCTCCCCCACCAGGAAATAGCCCCGGCACAGGCCGTCCAACTGGGCCAGAACAGTTTCGTAGGTGCTGTGCGAACCGGTGATCCGGGGCAGATAGTCGAAGTGGAAGTCGTTCTCCGCCGTCGCGCTGGAACCCCAATAGGCCTTGAGCAGGCTCACCACGTACGCCCGCATGTTGGCCCAATAGCCCTTGGAGGCGGCGTCCTCCTCGATGAAGGTGTTCAGGTCCTCGTGCCGTTCGGCGTGCGGCATCGGAATGTAACCGGGCAACAGGTCGAACAGCGTCGGGATGTCACTGGAGCCCTGGATGCTGGCGTGTCCGCGCAGCGCCAGGATGCCCCCACCGGGACGACCGATGTTGCCGAGCAACAACTGAAGAATCGACGCGGTACGGATGTACTGGGTGCCGACCGTGTGCTGGGTCCAGCCCACCGCGTACGCGAAAGCAGTGGTTCTGTCTTTTCCGGAATTGGCCGTGAGCAGATCGCAGACCTTGCGGAACTGCTCGCGCGGGACCCCGCAGATCTGTTCGACCATCTCCTCGGTGTAACGGCTGTAATGGCGTTTCAGGATCTGGAAGACGCAGCGCGGATGCTGCAGCGTCTCGTCGCGTTTCGGCTCGCCGTGCACCGGAGCCCCGCCGGCGCCGTGCGACTCGCCGTGACCGGAACGGCCCACGCTCGGGATCGACCGGTTGCCGGACGCGGCGCCGACCTGCACGCCGTCATAGCTCCAGGAGTACGGGTCGTAGCTGCGCGAACTCTCGTCGAGCCCGGAGAACACGCCGTCCAGATCCTCGGTGTCCTCGAAGTCGTCGCCGACGATCGTGGCCGCGTTCGTATAGTTCACCACGTACTCGCGGAAGAACCTCTCCTCGTCGAGAACGTGCTTGATGATCGCGCCGAGCCAGGCGATGTCGGTGCCGGCCCGGATCGGCACGTAGACGTCGGCCAGCGCGCTGGTCCGGCTGAACCGCGGATCGACGTGGATCACCGTGGCACCGCGCGCCTTGGCCTCCATCACCCACTGGAAACCGACCGGGTGGGCCTCGGCGAAGTTCGAGCCCTCGATCAGGATGCAGTCGCTGTGCTGCAGATCCATCAGGTAGGTGGTGCCCCCGCCGCGCCCGAACGACGTGCCCAGCCCGGCCACCGTCGAGCTGTGGCAGACCCGCGCCTGGTTCTCCACCTGGACGATCCCGAGCGCCACGAACAGCTTCTTGATCAGGTAGTTCTCCTCGTTGTCGAGGGTGGCGCCGCCGAGGCTGGCAATGCCCAGCGTGCGCCGGGTGCGCTTGCCGTCGGCCGACCACTCCCAGGTGTCGGCCCGCGTCCGGAGCACCCGCTCGGCGACCATCTCCATCGCCGTCTCAAGATCCAGAACTTCCCAATCCTTGCCGTACGGGCGCCGGTACAGCACCTGGCGCTCGCGCGGTCCGGTGGTCAGCTGCAGCGTCGCCGAACCCTTGGGACACAGCCGCCCACGGCTGACCGGCGAGTCGGGGTCGCCCTCGATCTGCACGACCTCGTCGCCCTTGACGTAGATGTTCTGCCCGCAGCCGACCGCGCAGTACGGGCACACCGACTTGACCACCCGATCGGCCGTACCGGTCCGTGAACTCAGCCGCGCGGAGGCCTCCGACTTGGCGGCTGCGCCCCGGCCCAGCGGATCATCCCCGGTCAGCTGGCGATAGACCGGCCAGCCCTGGATCAACGTCTTGATCCCCACCGTGCCTCCTCACCGGCGGCCGCGCGCTCCGCGGTCGTCAGTGGGATTAACCACCGGACGGCTGCTCAAACGCAGAGTCTCCGGAGGCGGCACCGAAACTGAGGCTCATTTTTCGGAGTGAAGTTCCGAAACTTCCGGAAGCCCCGACACCGATCGCCATGACATCAGCGCAGGTAGATGCCGAGGACGGGGCCGCATTTGACGTGAGCAGCAAATATTCATCGTTGTAATTGCCGAAACGCGCTTGTAATGTTCCGGTCGTTCCGGGTCACGCCCGCCGCTCCCCCCATCCCCGCACTCGGACGCGGCCTCGTCCCGAAAGGACCGTCCATGAGAGAACACTGGCGCAAACTGCTCGCCCTGGCCGCCGCAGTCCTCGCCGGCCTGGTGGTCACCACCACGCTCCCGGCGTCACCGGCCTCCGCGGCGGCGCTGACCGAGGTCACCGGCTTCGGCACCAACCCGACCGGCATCCGCATGTACCTCTACGTGCCGGACCGCCTTCCCACCAAGCCGGCCGTGCTGGTGGCCGTGCACTACTGCACCGGCTCCGGCCCGGCGTTCTACTCCGGCACCGAGTTCAAGTCGCTCGCCGACCAGTACGGCTTCATCGTCATCTACCCGTCGACGGTGCGCACCGGCAACTGCTGGGACGTCTCGTCGACCGGCGCGCTGACCCACAACGGCAACAGCGACCCGGTCGGCATCACCTCGATGGTCAAGTACGTGCAGCAGCGGTACAGCACCGACACCGCACGGACGTTCGTCACCGGCGCCTCGTCCGGCGCCATGATGACCAACGTCCTGCTCGCCGACTACCCGGACGTGTTCGCCGGCGGTGCCGCATTCATGGGCGTTCCGGACACCTGCTTCCGGGCGACCGCCGGCAACCCGGCCGACCCCAGCCAGCAGGCCGGCTGGAACAGCGCCTGCGCGAACGGCCAGGTCAGCAAGACCCCGGCCCAGTGGGGCGACGAGGTCCGCAACTCGTACCCGGGCTACTCCGGGCCGCGCCCGCGCATGCAGCTCTGGCACGGCAGCACGGACACCACCCTGAACTACAACAACTTCGGCGAAGAGATCAAGCAGTGGACCAACGTACTGGGCGTCAGCCAGACCGCGGTCAAGACGGACACGCCGCAGTCCGGCTGGACCCGCACCTGGTACGGCAACACCTCGGCCCAGCCGCCGGTCCAGGCCATCAGCATCGCCGGCGTGGGCCACTCGTTGCCGCTGACCGGGCAGGCCAAGATGGCGATCAGCTTCTTCGGCCTGGACGGCACCACCGTCCCGCCGTCCTCCCCGCCCCCGTCCTCCCCGCCGCCGTCCTCCCCGCCCCCGTCTTCTCCCCCGCCGTCCTCCCCGCCGCCGTCGCAGTCGCCGGTCCCGGGCGGTTGCACCGCATCCATCTCGCTGAACTCGTGGACCGGCGGCTACGTCGCCACGGTCACCGTCACGGCCGGCTCGTCCGCGATCAACGGCTGGACCGTCACCACCACGCTGCCCTCCGGCTCCGCGGTCACCAACTCGTGGAGCACGACCGGCAGCGGCACGACCGGCACGGTGAACTTCGCCAACGTCAACTACAACGGATCGGTGGCCGCCGGCGCGAACACCCAGTTCGGCTTCCAGGGCACCGGCACGGGGCCGTCCTCCGCGTCCTGCTCCGCTCGCTGACCAACAGGTGACACGGGCTCCGTCGATCGCGCTCGCTGATCGGCGGAGCCCGTTCTCGACGGTCAAACGCCGGAGCGAATGCCTCAGACAAGGTGACGCATCCGCCGACCCAGCCGCGCGGAACCCCGGCCCAGCGGATCCTCCCCAGCCCGAGTGAACGCCGGCAATGGCTCCCCCGCTGAACAACAGAACGGGCGAGACCACAGTTCGCCACGAACCGTCGAAGCTCTGCGTAGAACCGCAGTTCAAGGCATCAATTGAGATCGGCTGCTGGTCCACTGTGTTGCCCGGCGTCGCGCGCCATTAGGGGTATGTCCAGTAGGATCACGAACGACACCGACGAGTTCGAAGATCAAAAAGGTGAACAACCCGAAGGGAAGCGTTGTGCCGGATTCGTACTCCTGGAACTTCTTGGGCGATCCCAGCGAGACCGAGGCTTCCACTCCCTTACCGTCGGATATTCAGGTGGAACGGTTCGCCCTGAGTCACATCCTGGTCCCGTTCGTCGGCTACCCGTCCGCCGCCATCACCGCAGTGAACATTCACCCCGAGACGTGGAACTCGCTCATGTTCCCGTACGGCGGGCTCCGGCTCGATGACGCGAAGGCCGCAGCCGGTGCCGCGACCTTCGCCGACCTGTCCGGGGTATTGCGCGGCCTGATCGACACCAATGCCGCCGCCTACCTGGACGGGGCCCGTGCCGAACTCAGGGAGTACTTCACCGATCTCCCCGAATTGGAGAGCCTGGCTCCCGTTTACCGCAACTTCTCGCTCAAGTTCTCGAAGTCGGCGGAGAAATGGACGGCCTACATCTTCACCTACCACCCGTGCCCGGAGTCGTTGCTGGCCGTCCCGGCCGATTCCCGGCGCCGGATCCCTCTGGACACCGCGGCGGCCGCAGAGGCAGTCAGCGCCAACCAGCTCGACGGGATCGCCCTGGAAGAGAACGTCGCCGCCCTGCTTCAGTCCGGAATAGTCCGCTTCTGGTCACGAGGGTGACCAGCTCAACCTCTCCGGGATTCACGTGGCATACCACCTCCTCGACGATCTGCCCGATGATCACCCGCTGACCCCGCGCCCCGTTCAGATCTGGATTCTTCTGACCATGGAGATCGTGGTCAGAACACCGGTCGGGCGTTTCCTGATTGCCAAGCAGCCGTACTACTCCGACGCGGCCGACCCCGAGTCACTCTTCGAAGGAGCCTGGGCACCCCCCTTCATCGGCGTCCCGGTTCCGCAGCGCTACGACATCGCGGGCACGCCGAGGATTCTGCGCAGCCGGTTCGCTGAGGTCGAGGAGGGCGTACACCCCACCGAGCTGATAGAGCAGTTCCTGTACGAGATGGGCGTCGAGAACCCGTCGATCGAGGAACGGCAGTCCTTCGTCGAGATCAAAAGCTCACCTCGCAATCCACACATGGTGAAGGCATACAAGATCCGGCGATTCTCGGTGCACAGCGACCTGTCGACGAGCAAAAGCAACCTGGCCGACCCCGACGGCCGTAAAGGATTCGTCTTCATACCGCTCGACGACCTCGACCGCTATGTGACCCGCGGAAAAGCTGACGACGGCAAGCCGGTGTGGATGTTCCTCGGCCTACCTCTGATGACCAACCTGGCCACTGTGCTGTCCGCGCCGGCTGAGATCAACCGGCTCAAGGCCTCGGCGATAGAGATCGGCTCGGAGTACTTCTTCCACGATCAGCACGGGCTCGTCCTGGTTCTCGACCTCAGCGGCTACGGACGAACGGTCCGCTACGTCACCGAGAACATGAGCAGTCTCGACGCCAACGGTCGCGAACTCGCCGACTTCTTCCGAGCGCGACTCGCGCAATGGTTCGCCGAGCTTCTGGCCGCCATCGGCGCCCGGCAGATCCAGCATGCCGGTGACGGATTCGTCTGCGCGTTGAATCGCGTCGACGCGTCGGCCCTGTCCGCTCTGGGCGCCGAACTGCGCAAGTTTCAGGACCGAATCGAGCAGATCAGTGCGCGCCTGCCCGACGACTACCAACTCGGCACACGCCTGGCCGTGCATGCCGGCAATTACCGGTACGGCCGGGTCGGCAGCGCGCTCTCGGCGGTGCCGGGATTCGACGGGGAAACGGTGGTCACGGCTGTGCGCCTGGAGCAGGCGCTGGCAGTGCATGCCGCGCAGAGCCGCGTGCGTCACATCGCTGTGACCAGTCTCGACGAGCAGTCCGAGAAGTTGCTGTTCCCCGGTGGCGACTGGGTACACCCGGCAGAGCCGGTCATGCTGGAGTCGAAGGAATTCAGCGGCTCGCGCCGAATATGGACACGCGGGGAAACCGGACGCGCCGCTTCCTGAGGCTGCCCCGTTTGACCACCTGGCCCGCGATACGGAGGCGGTCAGCCGTTCGGCAAGGTCCTGGCGCCTCCTACGCCTGGGATTCGGCGTCGAACTGGCGACGGATCTCGATCAGCTCCGCCGGCGTCAGCCGTGCCCGATTCCGATTAAGCTGCTCGAAGCCTGCTTCCCCGAGAAGGACATCGGTGACCCCGGGCAGATGCCGGCCCAGCACAGCGATTGTCGCGCAGAAGTCGTCCGGCGGGATCAGCGTGGAGTGGAATACGCCGGCCGGAAGGTCGTGCCAGCTGCCGGCCGGGAACACCGCGTTCTCCGCCAGAATCGGCGTCGCCGTGTACCGGCTCTCGCTCGGCCGGAGGACATCCGGACCCCCACGGCCCGTGGGCACCACACGGTAGGCACACATCCCCGCGGTTGCCCTGGTCTCCGACGCCTCGTACTGGTTTTCGCGGTACGTGCCGTAGAGGACACGGGAATACAGGGGAAAGGAGTGGCTGTGAATCTCGGGGTGACCGGGCACGCTCCTCCGGAGATGGCGCGCCCAGATGTGGAGACGGATCAAGCCGAGCCCGTCGACAAGCTCGATCTCGAACGCAGCAAATCCGTTCGGATGCCACGTGCCGGCCACCGAGCCCGTTCGGAGCATCGCGTGAACGACGGAGATCCGTTCCCGCACGGCCTCCTCCGCCAGGCTCAAGAACTGCCGATACGCCTCGTCGTCGGTCCGGGTCATCGATTCAGCACCTTTCGGAAGATCAGGCTTTGTTGATCAAATCCACGGCGGACTCCACGAAGAGCCGCCCGGGGCGGAACGCGGCCAGTTGGCGGCCCTCGAAGAAGATCGGCGGTTCCTCCTCCGGCTTGCTGTGCAGCACATCTCCGAGAGAGAGGCGTGGACCGGCCGGCGAGGGGGTGAAGGCTGGACGGATCAGCGTGACGGCGACCGCCGGAATCCGCTCGTGCCGAGCCGCGAGGCATCGGTGCATCCCGTCAAGCAGGATCATTTCGCTTCCGTTGACCTCGACGAGGGGGCTGAGCAAAACGGCACCCCGGCCGATTTCACGGCTGCCCGGCAGACGAACCGGCAGGTACGGTTGCACGCCGTGCCACAAGTAGGTCCGGAGAAGAGCGATCGCCTCCTGGAAGCGACGTGACGACGCCATCGGAATGATTGTCGACATCCGGTCCAGCGGAACGAGTTCGTCGGTGATCCGGACGTCGCCATAGCGCGGCCAGTTCCGAAGTATCGCCGTCCGCAAAGCCGCCCGTGCGACCGAGCGAGGAATCAGGTCAAGCATGCCGACCGCCTCAGTACGGCAGCCAGGGCGGTGTCAGGAGATCGGAGCTGTTCCCGTCCACGACGGAGAGAGCCAGGTACTCCGTCGGTCCCTCGGCGACCTCGACCACCGTGCCGCGAAACCGGCCGCGGTCGCCCTGGAAGAAGTCACCTCGGGATCGGAGGTGATGGATGAGGATCGGGAGCCGCGTTTCACGGGGCACGGTCTCGGGCGCGTTCGTCACTTCCACATCCACCTCGAGAATCATGGGCATGAACACGTTGTGGGTGGCGGAGGCGACCGTCCCGTATATCTCCACGTCGTTCCGCACGGTCCGGACGTCCGTGACGTCACGGAGTGGCGTCTCGGTGTCGTCGCCATAGCGGAAGAAGGAGCAGAGCAAGCCCTCGTGGGTGCGCAGCCGAATCTGCCAGCCCTTGCCGTACTCGTGGACGCGGATCTCGGGATGTTCGTGTGCGGCGGCGCTCATCGCGACCACGAGCCGTCCGACAGCAGCCGTCGAACCGGTGAAGAGCAGATCCAGGTCGTTGGGATCACGGACATGACGCGGATGCGGGTCTAGATTGAGCGACCCGGTCAGGGCCACCTGGAGGCCGGTCCCCGTGATTCCGAGGAGCCGGCATGCCGACTCCCACAGGATGCGGGCGGCCTCTTTCTGTCCGCTGTCGGGCGACTCGTCCGTGAAAAGGTCGGCACAGGGGACGTACCGCCGGACACGCCCGCGGTGAACTATCGACTTTCCGTCGAATATGGGGGCACGGTCGAAGTACGAGTCTGTTCGATCCCGGATCCGGACACGCTTCTGTTCCGCGATCCCCCGCCCGTCCCGTTGATAAGCCTTCCGATATCCCTGGCCGAACAAGCAGTGGGAACCGTCGGGGTCCGGAACGTAGACGACCTCTCCGATCAGATGGTCGGCGGGATGCACCGAACCGTGGACCGAAACGATGACGTCGTCGTCCAGGACTACGTGATCCTGGTCCTGCGGACCGGTGAGAGGGTCAGCTGTCATGTCTCTCCTGGTCAGGATCTCGCGATCGTGAGAACGGCCGTCAGGACGAGGGAGCCGACGCCGACATCAACTCTCCCAACATAACCGAGCAACGATAGCTGTCGATCTGACCGACAAAGACTTTCCGGACCGTGCACCCAAGCGCGGACCGACGCATAGGTAATCGCACTTATTTCGTTGATTGCCAGAAATGCGATGACTTGACCCGGTTACAGCCCTCTCCGGCGCGAGGACGGATGCCTCAGACGAGGTGAAGGATCTGCCGGGTGGCGGTCATTGCGGTGTCGAAGTGGAGCCGATCTCGGCGGATCTTGGCCATGACGCTGGCGCCCATCCACAGGTCGTACAGGACCTGGGCCGTCTCGCGGGGAGGGTTGACGACCGTGACCGAGCCTTCCGCAACCCCGGCGGCGATGGCGGACTCCAGGCGGTCGATGATGCCGCCGGTGCCGGCCGCGAGGGATTGGCGCATGGGTTCGGACAGGTCGGAGACCTCGGCGCCGAGTTTGACCGCCAGGCATTTGCCCTGGCAGTCGTTGTAGCTCTGGTTGTCGTACCAGCTCGCCCAGTAGTTCATCAGCCGCTGGGCCGTGGTGAGGCCGGGCTCGCTCAGGAAGGCGTCCATCTCGGCCAGGTACTCGACGAAGTATTCGTCGAGCAGCGCCTGCCCGAAGGCGTCCTTCGACTCGAAGAAGTGGTAGAACGAGCCTTTCGGCACGCGGGCCTCGCCGAGCACCTCGTTGAGGCCGACGGCCGCATATCCCTTGGTTGCGACGATGCGCCGCGCGGTGTCGAGGATGCGGTGACGGGTGTCTTCGCGGGCGGCCGGCATGGCGGCAACCCTAACATTCAGTAGACCGGTCGTCTACATCGATGATCATGACCGCCGGTGACCATCAGGAAACAGAAAGATTTTTCGTTTCGGCAGCAGCAGCCGCGGTGGCCCATCGCGTTCAAAGGGAGGAACCTTCCCCCGGCAACCGAGGAGTCACATCAATGGCCGTCAACCGCAGGAAACTCAAGCTGGGGATCGCCATGACGGCCGTCGCGGCCGTCGCTCTCGGCGTCGGCATCGGCACCGCGAACGCCGGCACCCGCGGGCCCTGGCACAGCGCCGGCAAGCCGCGCCCGAGCATGCCCACGGCCACGCTCGTCAAGACCACCCCGGCGACGACCGTCACCAGCACGACGCCGTCCCGATCGGCCTCCCCGGTCACATCCGCGCCCACGGCCGCCCCGACCACGGCCACGGCCACGGCCACGACCAGCGCGAAGCCCGCGGCATGGACCGCGCCGCCGGCCAACGCGAAGTTCGACTACCAGATCGGCGGCGCGTACACCCCGCCTTCGGGCGTCACCGTGGTCAGCCGGGACAGCGGGGCGACCCCGGCCGCCGGGCTCTACAACGTCTGCTACGTCAACGCGTTCCAGGCCCAGCCCGGTGACGAGTCGTGGTGGAAGACCAACCACGCCGACCTGCTGCTGCACGACGCGAACGGCAAACTGGTCATCGACGAGGACTGGGACGAGATCCTGCTGGACTTCTCGACCGAGGCCAAGCGGGCCGCGCTGACCACGATCGTGGGCGGCTGGATCGACCAGTGCGCGGCCAAGGGGTTCCAGGCCGTGGAGCCGGACAACCTGGACTCCTACTCCCGGTCGAAGGGCCTGCTGACCCAGGCGCAGGCGATCGCGTACGCGACGTCGCTGGCGACCCGCGCCCACGCCAAGGGCCTGGCGATCGGGCAGAAGAACACGGCCGAGCTGAGCAGCGCGAACGCCAAGAAGGTGGGCTTCGACTTCGCGGTCGCCGAGGAGTGCGCCGACTTCGACGAGTGCGGGGACTACACCACCTCGTACGGAAATAATGTGATCGTGATCGAATATTCGAAGAGCGGCTTCACCAAGGCGTGCAACGCCTACGGCAGCCGCCTCTCGGTGGTGCTGCGTGACGTCGATGTCACCACCCCGGGATCGAAGTCGTACGTCTATGAGGCGTGCTGAACCTGACCACCGACTTCGACGAGTTCGTGCACGGCCGCGGGCGGGCGCTGCTCAGATTCGCGTACGTGCTGTCCGGCGACGCGCACCTGGCCGAGGACCTGGTCCAGGAGGTCCTGGCCCGGCTGCACCGCCGCTGGGAACGGATCACCGCGATGGACAACGCCGAGGCGTACGTCCGCACCGCGATCGTGCGGCAGTTCCTGTCCTGGCGGCGGCGCCGCGCGTACCGCGAAGCGGTCCTGGCCGACGTGCCCGAACCCGCGGTCACCGACGACGAGCCCCGGGTGCTGGCCCGCGACCAGATGTGGAAACTTCTGGCCGGGCTGCCCCGGGCGCAGCGGGCCGTGCTGGTCCTGCGGTTCTACTGCGACCTGCCGGACGAGGAGATCGCCGCGCTGCTGGGCGTCGGGAAGTCGACCGTACGCTCGCAGGCGGCCCGGGCCCTCGCCCAGATGCGCACCGTGATGAGCGAGAGAGGAGTCCGTGGCGATGGATGAGCTGAACCGCATACTCGCGGAGACCATGCACGACGCCGCCGGGCAGGCCCCCTCCGACGCCGGATTGCTGGTCAACGTGCACGGGCGGTCCCGCCGATACCGGAAGCGGCGGCTGGTCACGCTCACCGCGGTGGCCGCCGCCGTGGTCGTGGTGGCCGCCGGGATCCCGGTTCTGACCGTGCTCACCGGGCGGCCGCAGCACACCGCGCCGCCGGCCGCCTCGATGTCGGCCCGACCGGTGACACCCTCGCGCCCGGCTCTGTCACCGTCCTCCCCGGTCAGCAGCCGGCCGCCGGCCCACGCCTCGTCGGCGCCGCCGTCGGTCAAGCTGGTTTCGGGGTGGACGGCGCCGACGTTTCCCTACACGCTGCCGGCCACGGACGGCATGAGCGCGCCGGTCGCGTCGATGACCGACGGTAACCCGAGCGCGTTCTTCGAGGCGACCGAGCAGCAACACCATGCGGACGTGACGGTCACCGTGTCGGCGACGAAACCGGCGTTCACCGGCTCGGCCAGTGAGACGGTCAAGCAGGTGCGCGGGCACGCGGGCATCCTGCGGACCGTGGACGTGACGCCGGCCAAGCAGCTCACGCTCTACTGGAAGGAATCGTCGAGCCGGTGGATCCGGCTCGCGACCGACGACACGTACACGCCGGCCGAGGTGGTCGCGCTGGCCGACTCGCTGACGGGCGCCGCTACCGCCGTACTGCCGCCTTTTGATCTTGATCTGAGCCCGGCCGGACTGGCCGCCGACACCGTCACGGCATCCCGGATGATCTTCCGGTCGCCCGGCGGCGGCGAGTTCAGCACCGTGCTGCGCAAACGGCAGCAGCTCACCGGCGTCAACCAGAAGATCAACGGGTACGACGCGGTGCTGACCCACCGGACCGGCGAGGTGACCCTGTCGGTCGACGTCACCGACTGGAACGCCACGCTGCGCATCACCGTCGGCGGCGGCCTCACCGTGAGCGACGCCGACCTGCTCCGCTACGCCGCCGGCGTCCACATTTTGAACCGATCAAACCCCGAATAAAAAACAGCAATTCTTCGCCGTACGGCGGTAGCACCGCCCCCGGTCAGGCGGCGGTTCCGCTGCCGCCGATCAGGCGGTGGCGCGCTCGCCGAGCAGGGCGACCAGGGCGTCAGCGGCCTCGGCGGACGACGCCGGGTTCTGCCCGGTGATCAGCAGGCCGTCGCGCACCACATAGGAACCCCAGTCGGCGCCCTTGGAGTAGTCGCCGCCCTTGGCCTTCAACTCGTCCTCGACGAGGAACGGCACGACCTCGGTCAGGCCGACGCCCTCCTCCTCACTGTTGGTGAACCCGGTCACCGAACGCCCCGTCACCAGCGGGCTCCCGTCCGGGTTGGTGACGTGCCGCAGGACACCGGGCGCGTGGCAGACCAGCGCGACCGGCTTGCCGGACCCCAGCGTGTCCTCGATCAGCTTGATCGAGTCGGCGTCCTCGGCCAGGTCCCACAGCGGCCCGTGCCCGCCCGGGTAGAACACCGCGTCGTAGTCGGCCGGGTCGACCGTGCCCAGAACCAGCGTCGACTCCAGCGCGGCCGTGGCTTCCGCGTCGGCCTCGAACCGGCGGGTGTCATCGGTCTGCGAGCCGGGCTCGTTGCTCTTCGGATCCAGCGGCGGCCGCCCACCCTTCGGCGAGGCGAGGGTGATCGTGGCGCCGGCCTGCTTGAGCCGGTAATACGGCGCCGCGAGCTCCTCCAGCCAGAAGCCGGTCTTGCGGCCGGTGCTGCCCAGCTCGTCGTGCGAGGTCAGAACGATCAGAACCTTCATCACAGGACCCTTCCGTCGCCGTTCGGTGTACGACGCCAACCCTAGACGACTGGTCTACTACCCGCAAACCTGCGGCGGCAACCGGGCGAGTTCGTCACACGAGACCGGTCACGGCATCCGCGGCTCATCGCCCGGGACGGTGAGCGCCGGGTCGACACCGGCGCGGCGGCGCTCGCGGAAGGCGGCCACGCGGGCGCGGTTCTGGCAGGTCAGCGAGCAGAATCGGCGCCGGCCGGCCGGGGAGGCGTCGACGTAGACGTCGGCGCACTGGTGGTCGGCGCACACCCCCAGCCGGTGCGGTTGCGCGGCGAGATGCTCGCGCAGGGCGAGCGCGGCCGCCGCGAGCAGACGGTGGCCGGGCGCCGGCACCGACCAGGCGGCCGCGACCTGGCCGGCGGTCACGGTCATCAGCGGACGCGGCGACGACTCGTCGAGCATGGCCGTCACCAGCCGGGCCTGGTCGGCCGGCTCGGCGGCGGCGAAGACGGCGTGGATCCGATCGGCCACCGCGGTCGCGACGGCCGGACTCGTCCGTGGATACGACGAGGTGGGCCGAGGTGGGCCGGGCCGGGCGCCGACACGCCGGGGCGAGGTGCCCCAGTCGTTCACCAGAGCGACGAGTTCTTCCGGCCGCAGGGGCTGGACGAGGGTGGTCACGCCTCCGATGGTAACGCCATAAGAGCCGCGTTCGCGTTGCAGCGCTCCGGAAGGTCTCGTAACGTCATGAAGACATTCTTTCCGTTACGGAGGTGACCCGATGAGCGCCGGCCCTCAGGTCGATGTCGAGTATCAGCCGACCCCGCAGCGAGCGACCCGGCGCGACTGGATCGGGCTGATGGCCCTGGTCCTGCCATGTTTCCTGGTCTCGATGGACGGCCACGTGCTCAACCTCGCAGCGCCCCGGATCGTGACCGATCTACGCCCGAGCGGTTCGCAACTGCTGTGGATCATGGACGGTTACGTGTTCATGGTCGCCGGGTCGCTGCTGGCCATGGGCGCCCTCGGCGACCGGATCGGCCGGCGGCGATTGCTGCTCATCGGCGTGACGTTCTTCTCCGGCGGGTCGCTGGTCGCCGCCTTCGCCCCGACACCGGCCGCGCTCATTCTCGGGCGCGTACTCATGGGCCTGTCCGGAGCGGCCCTGATGCCCTCCACGCTGGCGCTGATCCGGGGCATGTTCGCCGACGCCCGCCAGCGCACCGTCGCGCTCGGGGTGTGGAGCGCCAGCTTCTCGCTGGGCGGGCTGCTGGGCCCGGTGGTCGCCGGCGCGCTGCTGCACCGGTTCTGGTGGGGCTCGGTCTTCCTGCTGGCGGTGCCGGTCACCCTGCTGTTGCTGGTGGCCGGGCCGCTGGTGCTGCCCGAATTCCGCGACCCGGCGGCCACCCGCTTCGACTCACTGGGCGCGGTACAGAGCCTGTTCGCGCTGCTCGCCGTCGTCTACGCGATCAAGCGGGTGGCCGAGGGCCGGGGCCTGCTCACCGCCGCCGTCGCCGCCGCAGCCGGTATCGGGCTCGGCGTGATCTGCATCCGTCGCCAGCGCCGGACCGCCACCCCGATGATCGAGCTCTTCCACAGCCCGCTGGTGCGGTACGCGCTGCTCGGCAGCACGCTCACCTTCTTCGCGCTCAACGGCACCAATCTACTGCTCGCTCAGTATCTGCAGTGGATGATCGGACTGTCCCCGCTGCAGGCCGGCCTCTGGACCCTGCCGTCGGTGGTCGCATACCTGCTGGGCACGGCCATCGGGCCGGTGTTGGCGACCCGGTTCTCCCGGCTGCGGATCCTGGCCGGCGGTCTGCTGATCGCCGCGGTGGGCTGCGCCGTGTTCGTCGCCGTGCTCCTCGGCTCGATCAGCGACCTGACGGTGGTCGTGACCGGGAGCGTCGTCTTCGCCCTCGGCCTGGCCCCGGTGTACGCGATGTCCACCGATCTGATCGTCGCCACCACCCGCCCCGAGCGGGCCGGCTCGGCGAGCGCGGTGGCCGAGACCGGCGTCGAACTCGGCGGCGCCCTGGGCATCGCCCTGCTCGGATCGCTCGGCGTCACCGTCTACCGCATCGCGGTGTCCGGGGCGACCGACGGTCTGCCGCCCGGCACCCGCCAGACGTTGGGCGACGCCCTGGCCGTCGCCGACGACCTTCCCGGGGTACGAGGCGCCGAGCTGATCGCCCACGCCCGGTCCGCGTTCGAGGCGGCGTTCGCCGTCGTCTCCGGCGCGGCCTCGCTCGCGATGCTGACCGCACTGGCGGCGATCGTCACGCTGGCAGCGCGTGCCCGGCGGACCGGCCCCGACGAGGCACACCACGAGTCACCGTCGGCCGAGCGTGTCGAGCAAGCAGCCACCGTTTGTGATCATGCTTGATCGTCCAGGTTGAAGCGGCGAGCGTAGTGGGCTCGTCTGGCTTTTCACGGGCGCGGTGGCCGCGGGTGTCAGGTTTTCTGAGCTGTGTTGAGGTCGATCGTATGCTCGGTCGTGAAGCGGGAGCACCTGTCCTTTTTCTGGGCCAGGCATTCACCCCAGCGCATGACGAACTTTTCGGTGAACCGTTTGTCGCGGTCGAATTCGGCGTAGACCTTGGCTTTTCCGTGACGTTTGACCGTGACTTTCTTGTCGGCGCCTTCGCACCACGACGGACCGTACCGATCCCGGTCATTGCCGCTGGAGAACAGCACCGACGGTAACGTCCACTGCCGGACGCCGTCGTACCTCAAGCAGTTCAGCGTCTGCGCCCCGACGGTGATATTCGTGGCGACGGCGTTGATTCTCACCGCATCGTCGGTCACCACGACGTCAGTAAAAGTGATCATGAACCGGTCGACGGCGTTACCGTTGACGATGTACGGATCGGCCGGGTATTCCGGCAGGACGTAGGTGCCGTTCTGCAACTCGGGAAGACGCCAGTTGTTGTAGGAATCGGTGACCTTTTGCCCGAGAAAAGTCAGGCAGCTGATCAGCATGATCGGAATGCTGATCAGGAAGATCCAGAACTTGCCCGCTCCATAGCGTTCTTCCCGCCACGGTTCAACGACCGGCACAGATCAGCACCCCTCCGGCAAAAAGGAAAATATTCATGTTCAGGTTCGTCGATCTCGCATCAGCATGCGCTATCCGCGAACCCCGCGCCAAGTCGGCGTATCGGCGCGTTCTTGACGGCTGCGCATGGGATGTGCGGCGGGCCGTTCGGTGCGGAGCGGGTACGCCGGTCGTCCTTTATGGGCGATCACCATTCCCCCGATCGGCGCCTCCGAAGCGACCCGTTGTCCGTTTTTGACCTCGCCGGAAACGGATACGCTGCGTTATCGAGGGACAGACCGGGCACAGCGTCACTGTTCCTCGCCGGAGGGAGCGCTGTTGAGCAACCGCTGGTACACCTGGCTCAATCCGTTCACCAACGCCAAGCGGGTATTCAACCCGGCCTCGGCCGGCTTGGAACGCACCGTCGTTCAGGACCTCGCCGACCTGCGAGCGGGCGTCGGCCTGATCTGCATCGGCTACCTGAGCATCCCGAAAGCAGCGGTGGCCAACGTCGCCGTCGAACGGCTCGTGAACACCTACCTGTCGTTCTATGCGTCTCTGCTGCTCGTGGCGGTGTTCGTCGGCATCTACCGGTGGACGCACCCGGACATGTCCGCCGAGCAGCGACGGGCGGCCAACCAGGTGTGGATCAGGCTGCTCGTCGTACTTGCGGTGTTCGCCGCCTACTACCCGATCTACGAGAGCAACAACGGCGACCTGCCGGACAACCCGATCCTGCTGATCCTGGGTCTGTGGCTGGGCCTGTACTCGTTCCCCATGGGCTGGTACGCGCTGCGCTCGACGTTCGGCATCGGCGACGTCCACCCGCAGCTCGCGCCGGCGGTGACCGTGGCCGTCGCGTTCGTGGCGTTCGTCATCGACGTCGCGAACATCAAGATGTTCAAGGTCGACGAGGTCCTGCCCGACAACCTCCAGATGCCGGCGAAACTGGCCGCTCTGATAACGGTCTGCCTGCTGGCAGCGGTGGAGTCGTACCAGATCAGCAGACGCAAGGACGAACTCGCGGCGCGGGGCACCCGCGGGCCTCGGGGGCAGCAGTCGCCGATCCCTCGCCGCCAGCAACCGTTCAGCAAGACGGCGGCCACCGGAATCGTGCTGAGCCTGATCTGCCCGCCGATCGGGATCCTCGCTGCCGGATACGCCGTGATCGCGATCGACAGCCGTCGAGAACGCGGACAGGGCGCGGCGATCGCGGCCCTGGTCTTCGCCGTCGGAGTGACCTACGGGGTGCTCAAAGGCCTGGGCGGCTCCTGATCGTGGTGAACACGATGCCATGCGGGGATCGGCCGGACCCCTCAAGGCGAACCGGCGGACGACTGTCCTCCGGGTCTCCCCCACAATGCCGGCAGCCACCATCGCGGCGCGCGCGGTGGTGGCTGCCGGTTGAAGCATCACGCGGTGGGCAGGTACCGAATCGGCTGGGCAGTGACAGCCGCCGGGATGAGAGTGGCCCCCACCTTCAACACATACATGATCTTGCATGGCGATCAGGACGGTGGGCATCTCGCTTGATCCACCCACATGAGATGGTCACAAATCTCCAGAAGCGCACTCCAGGGCCAGCGCCAGAGCGCCGACCAGCGGCGCGTCGTCCACGAAGCGGGCTTCGACCAGGGCCGGCGGGAACGGGACCGAGCGGCTCAACGCCGCCGCCACCCGGGGCATGATGTGGGCGGAGGCGCCCATCAGGCCACCGCCCAGGACGACTCGTTCCGGGTCGAGCATCACGCACAGGTTGGCGATGGTCCGGGACAGGGTGGCCACCGTCTCGTCGAGCAGGGCGGCGACCGCGGGGTCGGCGCCGAGCGCGAACAGTTCGGCGGCGGTGACCGGGCGGCCGAGCAGGGTGGAGCCGCGCCGGGCCAGGGCGGCGCCGGAGACCACGTCTTCCAGCGGGGCGTGCCCGTCCGCCGCGTAGGCGTCGGTGTCCCGGTCGCGCAGGTAGGCGATCTCGCCGGCCGCGCCGTTGGCTCCGGGCCGGACCCGGCCGCCGACGACCAGGGCCGCGGCCAGGCCGGTGCCCAGGTTGATGTAGAGGCCGGTGTCGACGCCGCGCAGGGCGCCCCAGCGCAGTTCGGCCGAGGCGGCGGCGTTGACGTCGTTGTCGATGGCGACCGGGGCGTCCCCGAATTCGGCTCGCAGCAGGTCGGGCAGGGCCAAGCCGTCCCAGCCGGGGACGTTGGGGGCCAGGTGGACCCGGCCGTCGCGGAGTACGCCGAAGGTGGAGACGCCGGCCGCGACCGGGCCGGACAGCAGGGTGCGGGCGGTGTCGAAGGCGCGGCGGACCGCCTGGTCCGCTCCCTCGGCGCCGAGGGTGGGCAATCGGACCACGGTGTCCGGGCGGCCTCCGGCGAACCCGACGGCCGCCGTGGCGATAGCGATCTTGGTGCCACCGAAGTCGATCGCCAGCACCCGTGGGCCACCCGTCGCCGAGGCGGTCATCGGGGCTGGCCCCGTCGGGCCAGGGAGTCGACGGCGACGGCGACGGCCAGGACGGCGGCGGTGACCATGTAGCGGACCGACGAGTCCACGTTGAGGAGCAGCATGCCGTTGGTGATGGCCTGGATGACAACGATGCCGAGCAACGCCGCATAGGCCCGCCCGCGCCCGCCGAACAGGGACGTCCCGCCGATGACGGCCGCGGCGATCGCCATCAGCAGGGTGTCGCTGCTGCCGGAGCTCTGGTTGACCGCGGCCAACCGGCTGGCGGCCAGGATGCCGCCGGCCGCGGCCAGGGTGGAACTGGCGGCGAAGGCGATCAGCCGGATCCGGGTGACGTTGATGCCGGCGCGCCGGGCGGCTTCGGCGTTGCCGCCGACCGCGTACATGTGCCGGCCGAACAGGGTGTGCCGCAGGACCAGGTCGAGGCCGACGGCCAGGGTCGCGAAGATGATCAGGAGCAGGGGGACGCCGCGGTCGGCCGAGAGGATCAGCACGACGGCGGCCAGCGCGACGGCCAGGCCGCCGAGGCGCAGGGCGGTCCCGATGATCGAGGTGACCGGCAGGTCGGCGGCGGCCCGCAGGCGGCGGGTGACCAGGTCGCTGGTGGTGCGGACGGCGACGATGAGGACCGCGATCAGCCAGGCCACCGGGGTGGGCAGCCAGGTGTCGCTGAGCCCGGCGACGAATCCGTCGAACGGCAGGTTGATCGTCCCGCCGCTGCCCAGCAGGTACAGCATGAGGCCCTGCCAGCCGATCAGCCCGGCCAGGGTGACGACGAACGACGGCATGCCGAGCCGGGTGAACATCCAGCCGTGCAGCAGTCCGATGATCGCCGCGCCGGCCAGGGCCACGACGATCGCGGCCAGGGGGTTCCAGCCGTGGTTGACCGACAGGATCGTCATGATCACCGCGGACAGGCCGCTGACCGACCCGGCCGACAGGTCGATCTCGCCGAGCAGCACGACCATGATGATGCCGAGCGAGATGGTGCCGGTCGCGGCCATCTGCAGGGCCAGGTTGGTGAGGTTCTCGGCCGACAGGAACCGGTCGTTGAGCGAGCCGAACACGATCGCGATCAAGACCAGACCCAAGACCACCGGCCAAGATCCGATTTCCGTACGGCGTAAGCGCGCCAGCGCCGTCATGCGATTTCTCCCACGGTGGATCCGGTGATGGCGGCCACGACGGCCTCGGGGGTGGTCTCGGCGGTGCGGAACTCGCCGGCGTTGCGTCCGAGGCGCAGCACCACGATGCGATCGCTGACCGCCCGTACGTCGGCCAGGTTGTGGGAGATGACCAGAACGGCCAGGCCACGGTCGCGCAGGCGGCGGATGAGGTCGAGGACCTGGGCGGTCTGTTCGACGCCGAGCGCGGCCGTCGGCTCGTCCAGGATCACCACGCGCGGGTCGGCGACCAGGGCGCGGGCGATGGCGACGGACTGGCGCTGGCCGCCGGAGAGCATGGCGACCGGCACCCGGATGTCGCGGATCCGGACGTCGAGCGAGGCCAGCAGGTCCCGGGCGGCGCGTTCCATCCGGATCGGGCGCAGCACCGAGAAGCGGGAGCGTTCGGCGCCGAGGAACAGGTTGGCGACCACGTCGAGGTTCTCGCACAGCGCCAGGTCCTGGTGGACGGTGGCGACACCCAACTGTTGAGCGTCGTGCGGGGTGCTCATCCGTACGGGCAAATCGTCTTTTCGAATGTGACCTTGATCGGGAATGACCACCCCGGAGAGCACTTTGACCAGGGTGGACTTGCCGGCGCCGTTGTCGCCGACCAGCGCGACGACCTCGCCGGGGGCCAGGTCCAGGCTCACGTCGTCGAGAGCCTGGACCGCGCCGTAGCGCTTGGAGATCGATTGTGCCGAGAACACCTACTTGATGCCCTCTCGCTCGCAGGCGGCCTGGACCGGCGCCGTGCAGATGTCGGCGGCCTTGTAGAAGCCGTCCTTGACGATGGTGTCCTTGACCTTGTCGGCGGTGACCGCGATCGGGTCGAGCAGGAACGACGGGATCTGCCCGGTCTTGTTGTCGACCTGGGTCGGTGCGGCCGGGGTCTCCTTGTGGACGACCGCGACGGCGAGTTCGGCGGCCTTCTCGGCCTCGCTGCGGATGTCGAGGTAGATGGTCATGTACTGCTCGCCGGTGAGGATGCGCTGCACCGCCGCGAGTTCGGCGTCCTGACCGGTGATCGGCGGCAGTTTCGCGTAGCCGGCCCGTTTGATGGCGGCGATGGCGCCGCCGGCCATGCCGTCGTTGGCCGACAGGACGCCGGTGATGGTGTCCCGGCCGAGCGCGGTGATCGCCTGTTCCATCTCCTGCTGGGCCTTGTCCGGGCTCCAGTCGGGGGTGTCGAACTCGCGGCCGATCTTGACCTTGCCGTCGAGCACGTTGTGGGCGCCGGTCTTGTAGTCGGCCGAGCTCGGGTCGGTCGGCGAGCCGTTGATCATGACGATCTGACCCTTGTCGGCGCCGCCGTTCTTGCCGAGCGCGTCGAGCAGGGCCTGGCCCTGCATCTCCCCCACCCGGACGTTGTTGAACGAGACGTAGTAGTCGTAGGTGATGCCGGAGATCAGCCGGTCGTAGGCGATGACCGGCACCTTGGCCCGCTTGGCCTGGTTGACCAGGGACGCGACCGCGCCGGCGTCGACCGCGTCCAGGACCAGGGCGTTCGCGCCCTGGGTCAGGGCGGCCTCGACCTGCTGCTGTTGTTTGGCGGCGTCCTGGTCGGCGTTGAAGTAGAGCACCTTGCAGTCGGCGCACAGGGCCTTGACCTTGGCCTCGAACAGCGGCCGGTCGAACGCCTCGTAGCGGGTGGTCTTGGACTCGGGCAGGAACAGGGCGATCGTGCCGGCCTTGTTATTTTCCGCAGATTTATCGTTTTTGTCCCCGGCGCTGCACGCACCGAGGAGAAGCACAGTGGCGACGGCGAAGCTGACTGCTCTCACGGGCACCTCTTTCCAAGGGGGTGAGGAGCATCGTGCAGCGCCCGCCGAGGGTTTGGCAATGTCCTTTACGAAATTCGTGAATGAAGTTTACGAACGGGTGTGGCAGCCTGGAGCCCGTGCAGAGCAGTGCGACCGCCAGTACCACGGCCGTCCTCCGGGTGATGAACGAGCGGGCCGTGTTCGCCGAGGTCTTCCGGCTGGGCAAGGCGTCCCGCCCGGAACTGGCCGGGATCACCGGCCTGTCCAAACCCACGGTGGGCATCACCCTCAACAACCTCGAGGACGCCGGGCTGCTGCGCCAGGTCGGCCGCCGGAGCGGCCCGGCCGGACGATCAGCGCTCCTGTACGAGGTCCGCCCGGAAGCCGGTTACGTCCTGGCCGTGGACATCGGGCGCGCGTTCGTGCGGACCGCGCTGGCCGACCTGGTCGGCACGGTCGTGGCCCGCAAGCAGGAGCCGTCCCGCGGCTCGGACGACCAGGACCTGGTCGCCCAGCTCACCCGGCTGGCCGACGAGCTGGCCGCCACCGCCGGCATCACCCGCGGCGACATCACCCTGGCCGTCTACGGCACGCCGGGCATCCACGACAAGTCCGACGGCTCCCTGCACCTGGCGCCCAACCTGCCCGGATGGGACCGGCCGGACAGCCTGACCCAGCTGGGCGACATCACCAAGGCGACGTACGTGGTGGAGAACGACGCCAACCTGGCCGCCATCGGCGAGGCCCGGTACGGGCTGGGCCGCGACGTGCGGCACTTCGTGTTCGTCTCGATCGGCACCGGCACCGGCATGGGCGTCGTCATCGACGGCCGGCTGTACCGGGGCGCCCGGGGCGCGGCCGGCGAGGTCGGCTACATGCCGGTCGGCGACGGCGACCCCCTGCTGGACCAGCCGGAGTCCCGGCGCCGCGGCATGTTCGAGTCGGTCGCCTCGGCCGGCGCGGTCGTCGCCACCGCCCAGCGCCTCGGCACGCTCGGCGCCGCCACCGCGAAGGAGGTCCTGGACGCCGCCCGCGCCGGGGACCCGGCCGCCCGGCAGACGGTGGACCGCGAGATCGACTACCTGGGCCGGGCCCTGGCCGGGGTGACCGCGGTGCTCGACCCGGAACTGGTCGTGCTCGGCGGCGGCCTCGGCGCCCACGCCGGCGACCTGCTGACCGGACCGCTGCTCGAAAAACTGGGCCGACTGGTCGCGTTGCGGCCGCCGCGCATCGAGGTCTCGACGCTGGGCACCGAGGGTGTGCTTCTCGGCGCGATCGCCTCCGGGCTGACCGCCGCCCACGATCTGGTGCTGAGCCGCGCCGCCCCGTCCACGACTTGATCAATTATCCGGGGACCTCGTTTCATATTTGTCAGCTGTTTCGGCGAGGAAATACGAAGTCCTCCCGCGCAACATTTGCGAAATGAATGTCCACGTGCGACCTCCGCGACAATTCCACGATCATCCAAAGTAGCCATACCCGGTCGTCCGTTCGGTCCATGGTTACGGCTCGAACGGCGGATCGAGTTCCGGAACACGCGCTCAGATCAAGATCTACCTGCGGTTTTGCCCGGCGATTTCCGGCATGCCGGAGTTGGTGTTGCGGTCGCGTTTCGGCCTCGAAAACGTTTCTGAGCGTATTGCAAAATAGTAGACAGTGGACTTGAAAGGTACGGACACCCGACGGCTAATGTCTTTTCTGAACGGTGGGAGTGGGGCCTGCCGATTTCGGGGAAGAGGCTTGGGAAATTGGCTGCCGCCATCATGGTTTTCGTCTCGGTGGTTCTCTCGGCATTCGCGGCGGTCACGCTGTGGTGGACGATGCACGCCTGGCGTACGCCGGAGACCCTGGCCGCCACGCGGTTCGCACCGCCGGACGGGGAACAACATCTGACCTTCTCGCTGCTGGTGCCGGCCCGGCACGAACAGGCCGTCCTGGAGCACACCGTGCAGCGGCTGCTGCAGTCCACACACGAGGCCTTCGAGATCATCATCATCGTCGGGCACGACGACCCGGAGACCGCCGAGGTGGCCCACCGGGTCGCGGCCGCGACGCCGGGACGGATCCTGGTGGTCACCGACCACAACGAGGTCAAGAACAAGCCCCGGGCGTTGAACACCGCGCTGCCGTACGCCCGCGGTGACGTCGTCGGCGTGTTCGACGCCGAGGACCAGGTCCACCCCGACCTGCTGGAACACGTCGACCACGCGTTCCGGGCGACCGGCGCCGACGTCGTCCAGGGCGGCGTCCAGCTGATCAACTTCCATTCGAGCTGGTACAGCCTGCACAACTGCCTGGAGTACTTCTTCTGGTTCCGCAGCCGGCTGCACCTGCACGCCAAGAAGGGGTTCATCCCGCTCGGCGGCAACACCGTCTTCGTCCGGACCGACGTGCTGCGCCGGGCCAACGGCTGGGACGGCACCTGCCTGGCCGAGGACTGCGACCTGGGCGTGCGCCTGTCCAGCCGCGGGGCCAAGGTGGTCGTGGCCTACGACTCGACGATCGTCACCCGCGAGGAGACGCCGCACTCGCTGCAGGGCCTGCTCAAGCAGCGCACCCGGTGGCATCAGGGCTTCCTGCAGGTGCTGCGCAAGGGCGAATGGCGGCGGCTGCCCGGATGGCGCCAGCGCCTGCTGGCCCGATACACGCTGACCAGCCCGTTCCTGCAGGCGTTCTCCGGCGTGGTCATCCCGGTCGGGGTCGGGATCGCACTCTGGACCGACCTGCCCGTGCTCGTGGCGTTGTTCACCTTCCTGCCGGTGCTGCCGATGGCGGCGACGCTGCTGTTCCAGGTGGTCGGCCTGCGCGACTTCGGTCAGGAGTACGACTTGCGGATCAAATGGCATCACTACGCCCGTCTGATCATCGGAGCTTTCCCGTACGCCCTGGTCCTGGCCCTGGCGGCGCTGCGAGCGGTGTGGCGCGAGTACACCGGGCGCCGCAACTGGGAACTGACGTCGCACGTCGGCGCGCATCTGAACGAGGTGGCCCCCGCATGACCGCGGTCGAACTGGCGAAACCGATCTCCGTCGTCCCGGCCGCGGCCGACGACGTACCCGCGAAGAAGCGGTCGGAAAGGATCGACTTGGCCATCGCGGTTGGGCTCACCGCGGTGGTCGTCGGGATGCTGGCCTGGAACATCACCGGCTTCCCGTCGGCCAGCGACGACGAGGGCACCTACCTGGCGCAGGCCTGGGCCGTGCAGCACGGTCGCGGGCTGGCGCACTACACCTACTGGTACGACCATCCGCCCCTGGCCTGGATCCAGTTGGCCGGGCTCTCCTGGATCCCGGCGCTGCTGGCTCCCGGGCTGACCGCGGTGGCCGCCGGGCGGATCGCGATGCTGCCGGTCCAGGCGGTCGGACTGCTGCTGATCTACGTGGTCGGCCGGCGTGTCGGTCTGCCCCGCTGGGCGGCCTCGCTCGGCCTGATCACGTACGGGTTGTCGCCGCTCTACCTGACCATGGGCCGGCAGATCTACCTGGACTCGTTCGCCGTGGTGTGGATGCTCGGGGCGCTCGCGCTGGCCCTGTCGCCGCGCAAACACCTGTGGCACTTCGCGGCGGCCGGCGCCGCGGCCGCGGTGGCCGTGCTGTCCAAGGAGACGATCGCCGTCGTCCTGCCCGCCGTGATCCTGGCCCTGTGGCAGAACTCGGCCCGCAGCTCGACCCGGCCGTGGGCGCTGGGGGCCTTCGCCAGCGGCCTGGTGCTGGTCGGCTGCTTCTACCCGCTCTACGCGGTGCTGCGCGGCGAACTGTTCCCCGGCCCGGGGCACGTCTCGCTGATCGGCGCCTGGCAGTTCCAGCTCGGCTCCCGCTCGGGGTCGGGCAGCGTCTTCTCGGCCGGGTCGGGCGCGCACTCGCTGCTGCAGTCGTGGCTCTACTACGACGCGGTGATCCTGATCGCCGGCGCGGTGGCCAGTTTCGCCGGTCTCGCGCTGCGTCAGGTGCGGCCGGTCGCGCTGGCCGGCGCCATCCTGGTGCTGGTCGCCCTGCGGCCGGGCGGCTACCTGCCGGCCATGTACGTCGTGCAGGTCCTGCCGTTCTTCGCGATCGCCATCGCCGGCGTGATCGCCTACGTCGTCGCCGCGCTGCCGCCGGTCAACGTGTGGTGGCGGTGGGCGGTGCTGGGCACCGCGGTCGCGCTGTCGGTCGCGGCGATCGCCCCGCACTGGTACGTGGGTGACCGCCGCGCGCTGACCACGAACGACAACGCACCGTACGCGCAGGCGGCCGGCTACATCGAGGACCGGCTGCCCGGCCGGGACGGGGCGACGGTCGTGGTCGACGACGTGCTCTGGCTCGACTGTGTGGACGCCGGATATCCGCCCGACCGGGTCATCTGGTTCTACAAGCTCGACCTCGACTCGGCGGTCACCGCGCGGCTGCCCGACGGCTGGCGCGACGTCGACTTCATCGTCTCGACGCCGGCCATGCGCCAGGACCCGAACAGTCTGCCCACCGTGCGAACCCTGCTGACCAACTCGACCGTGATCGCCTCGTTCGGCCCGCAGGACGGCCGGATCGAGATCCGCCGTGTGGACAAGGAGCGCCCATGACCGTCACCAGCGACCCTACGGAGATCCAGCCCGGCAAGGTCCGCTCGCGGATGCGCGGGACGATCGGCGAGCTGCCCGTGCGGACCGCGCTGCGGCAGACCGTCGTGGTGCCGACCTTCAACGAGCGGGACAACATCGCCACGCTGCTCGACCGGCTCACCGCGGCGCTGCCGGCCGGCGAGACCGAGATCGTGTTCGTGGACGACAGCACCGACGACACGCCCGCGGTCATCGAACAGGCCGCGCGGACCTGCCCGATCCCGATCACCGTGCACCACCGCGAGAACGGCGTCGGCGGGCTCGGCGGGGCGGTCGTCGAGGGCATGCGGCTGGCCCGCGGCGAGTGGATCGTGGTGATGGACGCCGACCTGCAGCACCCGCCGGAGATCGTGCCCGGCCTGATCACGGCCGGTGCCCGCGACGGTGCCGACCTGGTCGTCGGCAGCCGGTACGCGGGCGGCGGCAACCGCGACGGCCTGGCCGGCGGCTACCGGCGGATCGTCTCGGGCGGCTCGACGGTCGTCACCAAGATGATCTTCAGGAACTCGCTGCTGCAGGTCAGCGACCCGATGAGCGGGCTGTTCGCGATCCGCACCAGCTCCCTGGCGGTCGAGGAGCTGCGCCCGCTCGGCTACAAGATCCTGCTGGAACTGGTCGTGCGCAACCGGCCCGGCCGGATCGTCGAGGTGCCGTACTCGTTCCAGCCGCGGCACGCCGGGGAGTCCAAGTCGTCGATGGCCGAGGGCGTCCGGTTCCTGAAACACCTCGGGCTGCTGCGCTTCGGCGCCCAGCGGTCCCGGATGCTGATCTTCGGGCTGATCGGCGTCTCCGGGCTGCTGCCCAACCAGGCCGCGCTCTGGGGACTCACCCACCTGACCGGCGTGCACTACCTGCCCGCCGCGGTGATCGCCAACCTGGTGGCGGTCGGGTGGAACTTCGCGCTCACCGACACGCTGCTCTACCGCTCGCGCCGGGCCCACCGCAGTTTCCGGGGCCGGATCAGCCGGTTCTTCCTGCTCGGCAACGCCGACCTGCTGCTGCGCATCCCGCTGCTGGCGCTGCTGGTCGACGGCGTCCACCTGGGCGTGCTCTGGGCGAATCTGGTCACGCTGGTGCTGTCGTTCGCGGCCCGGTTCCTCATCTCCGACAAGGTCATCTACCGGAGTCGAGCTCTGAAACCGGTGACGGCGTGAACGGCGGGGCGGTGCTCCTTCCGTACCGAAGCAATCGTCCCTGGCTGAGTGGCCGCGACCGCAAGCGAATCGCCCAGGTCCTGGTCCTCGTGCTGCTCGTGCTGGTCGCCGCGGCGGTCCCGCAGGGGCCGGCGTGGGCCGGCGCGAACCTGATCGCCAACCCGGGTCTGGAACGGGTCGACGTCGGCGGGTTCCCGGTGTGCTGGGAGAAGTCCGGCTGGGGCGACCAGAGTTTCACCTTCGGGCTGACCGGTCCCGGTCACACCGGCGCCAACGCCATGCAGATCACCCTGGCCACGTCGCCCAACGGCGACCGCAAGGCGATGATGCTGGAGAACCCGTCGTGCGCGCCCAATGTGACGCCGGGCCACCAGTACGACCTGTCGGTCTGGTACACCACGACCACCGCGAACACGGTCATGACCATGTTCCGGCACGACGTCGCGCAGGGCTGGGTGTACTGGACCGACCTGGCCACGCTGGCGGTCACCCCGGCCTGGACGCAGAAGACCGTGCGCACGCCGCAGGTGCCGGCCGACACCGACCAGATCGCGTGGGGCGTCACCATCTACGGCGTCGGCACGCTCAAGACCGACGACTACGCGATGGAGGACGTCACCGCGCCGGCCACCGGCACGGCGTGCAGCGCCGGGGACGCCTGCGTCAAGGGGGTCTGGCAGGTGCTGCCGTTCAACTCCCCCGTGCGCGGCCTCCACACCGTCGTGTTGAAGAACGGCAATGTGCTGCTCGTGGCCGGGTCGGGCAATGATCCGGACGCGTTCGCCGCCGGAACGTTCACCACGGCCGTGTATCAGCCCACCACCGGGACGTTCATCAATGTGCCGACACCGGCTGACCTGTTCTGCGCCGGGCATGTGCAACTGCCCGACGGACGAGTGCTGATCATGGGCGGGAACAAGGCGTATCCGGCGGCGGACGGCAGTCACGGATATGAGGGGTTGAAGGACTCTTACGTTTTCGATCCGGCGACCAACTCGTATTCGCGGGTCAACGACATGACCGCCGGGTCGTGGTATCCGTCGGCGACCGTCCTGGGCAACGGGGACGTGATCTCGCTGGGCGGGCTCGGGGAGGACTCGTCCGGGACGGTGGCGACCCAGTACTTCTCGCAGGCTCAACAGCGGTGGCTGGGGCTCGGCGAGGCTCACCAGACGTGGAACTTCTGGGGGCTTTATCCGTCGATGATCCTGATGCAGGACGGGCGATTGTTCTACACGGGCAGCCATGTGTTCGGGAACGGGCTGCCGGGCACCGGGTCGTCGATCTACGACTACGACGCGAACACCATCACGCCGGTCAGCGGACTGCAGAACAAGGATCAGCGGGATCAATCCATGAGCGTGCTGTTGCCGCCCGCGCAGGATCAGAAGGTGATCACCATGGGCGGCGGGAACATCGACAGCAATCCGGACGCCAACCGCCTCACCGACGTGATCGACCTCAAGCAGGCCAACCCCACCTACACGGCCGGGCCGCTGCTGCCGACCGGGACGCTCACCGGGGGCATTCCACAAACAACACATCAAGGCAAGATGTACGTCTCAGCGGTGCTGCTGCCGGATGGGAAAGTGTTCGAGACCGGCGGCGGGCTGCACAATCGGGCCGATCCGGTATACGAGGCGTCGATGTACGACCCGGCGACCAACACGTTCACCGCCGGGATGGCTGTTGACCCGGTGCCCCGCACGTACCACTCGTCGGCGTTCCTGCTGCCCGACGGGCGGGTGATGGCGGTCGGGGACAATCCGGGGAACGGATCTTTCGACATGCGGCTGTCGGTCTACTCGCCGCCGTATCTGTTCAAAGGGGCTCGGCCCCAGATCCTCGGGCTGTCCTCGGCCGAATGGGCCTATGGATCCACCCGGGTCGTCACCGTGGACGGGCCGATCCTGAAAGCCGAACTGATCCGGCCCGAGGCCGTCACCCACTCCAGCGACCCCAATCAGCGGTTCGTGGACCTGCCGATGTCGGTCAGCGGGAACACGATCGGGCTCAACCTGACGTCGAACCCGAACATCGCGCCGCCCGGGTGGTACATGCTGTTCGTGGTCGGGACCAACGGGGTGCCGTCGGTGGCGCAGTGGGTGCATGTCGGATGACCGGGCGGCGGGGGTTGATCGTCGGGGCGGTGGCCGCGGTGGGAGCGGGCGCCGTGGTGGCCGGGGCTGTGGTGGGGCTGGTGGGGCTCGGTCGGGCCGGGGTTGCCTCGGCTGAGGCTCCGGCTCAGGTGACGGCGCCTTTGGTGGCCGTTACCGGCTCCCTTTCTTCGTCTCCTATGCCCTCGTCGTCGTCTTCGCCGTCACCTTTGTTGTCATCGGCCTTGCCCAGGCCGTCGCCTTCGTTGGACAAAACGGGCACGGCGGCGCCCTTTGTCCAGCGATTCACGGACGGGCCCACCGCAAGCCCGCTGCCCCGGGTGAAGTCGCCGACGGCGCCGCTGAAGGTGCCGGCCTTCGTGGACGGTTGCGACCACAACTACGGGACTGCCACCCAGTGTGTCCCGCTGACCTTCCCGGCCGGGGTCACCGACAAGTGCGCCTGGCTCGCGGCGCACGGCTTCACCGACCTGATCGTGGCCGGTAAGGATCGCCAGAGGCTCGACGCCGACGCTGACGGGATCGCCTGTAATTAGCGGCGGCCGGCCGGAATGCGTTCACAGAGAGCGCCAAGGATCCGCACAGGGCAGAACGAACCGGGCGACGCAATCTCGTTGACAGGTCAACGAGAGGAGCACCGGATGAAGCGGGAAGCCGGACTGCGGCGCACGTCGCTGATAACCGGCGCGCTGGTCGCGGCCAGCGTCGCCGGAACTCTGGCGATCGGGGTGGCCGCGTACGCGTCGGACACGGCCACCTCCACGAGCAGCGACTCGTCCACGAACACCACGTCAAACAGCGACTCCAGCACCACCGACTCGTCCTCGACCAGCAGCAGCGGCAGCTCGCCGACGCTCTCCAGCGGGAGCGACAGCGGCTCGCAGGCCACGTCGGGAGGGTCCTGAGATGCCGCTCGTCGAAACCCTTCCGGTCGGCGCGGACACCGCGCAGTGGTCCGTCTGGGGCACGGTGGCTCGGATCGTGGTCACCGATCCGGGGCGGCTGGCCGACGCGAGCGAGCTGGTCAAGGCCGAGCTGGCCGCGGTCGATCGGGCCTGCAGCCGGTTCCGGCCCGACTCCGAGCTGAGTCACGTGGGCCGGGCCGGCGGGCGGCCGGTGCGGATCAGCACCGTGCTCGCCGGCCTGGTCGCGATGGCCCTGCGCGCGGCCGACGAGACCGAGGGCGCGGTCGACCCGACCGTGGGCGGGGCGCTGTGCGGGCTCGGCTACGACCGGGACTTCGCGCTGCTCACCGGCGACGACCGCGCCCGCGGTACGCGTCTTCCCGAGCCCGGACTGGCGGTCGGTGCGGCTCGACGCGGGCCGGCGCGAGCTGACCGTGCCCGATGGTGTCCTGCTCGACCTCGGTGCGACCGCCAAGGCCGCGGCCGCGGACCGGGCCGCCGCGCGGGTCGCCGGGGAACTGGGCGTGGGAGTGCTGGTCGCGCTGGGCGGCGACATCGCGACCGCCGGGGCGGCGCCGGACGGCGGCTGGCAGGTGCTGGTGCAGGACCGGCCGGGCGACCCGTCGTGCACGGTGCGGTTGCCGGGCGGGGCGGCGCTGGCGACGTCGAGCACCGCGAGCCGGGTCTGGGGGCGGGCCGGGGAACTGCTGCACCACATCGTGGACCCGCGCACCGGGCGGCCGGCGGCGCGGGTGTGGCGGACCGTGTCGGTGGCCGCGTTCACCTGCCTGCGGGCGAACACGCTGAGCACCGCGGCGATCGTCGCCGGGCGGCGGGCGCCCGAGATGCTGCGCGAGATGCCCAGCCGTCTGGTCGGGCGGGACCTCGACGTGCTGCTCCGGGGTGGGTGGCCGTCGTGACCGATGCGCTCTGGTATTTCGCGCGGGGCAGCGGGGTCGTGTCGCTGATCCTGCTCACCACGGTGGTCGCTCTGGGCATCGGAACCCGATCCGGGCGTACGGCGTTCGGACTCCCCCGGTTCGCGGTGAGCCTGCTGCATCGCAACGCGTCGCTTCTCGCCGTGGTTTTTCTGGCCGGGCATGTGCTGAGCCTGCTGCTCGATCCGTACGCCCAATTGAAGGTTCTTGATCTGGTTTTGCCGTTTGCCGGAAGTTATCGGCCGTTCTGGCTGGGGCTCGGGACGGTCGCCGTCGATCTGGTGCTGGCCATGGTGGTGACCAGCCTGCTGCGGCGGCGGCTGGGTGTGCGCACCTGGCGGATCGTGCACTGGCTGGCCTATCTGTGCTGGCCGGTGGCCCTGATGCACGGGCTCGGCACCGGCACCGACCGTGGTACGTGGTGGCTCTGGGCGATCTCGATGGCCTGCGCCGCGATCGTCGCCGCCGCCGTGGTGTGGCGGATTTCTACCGGATTTGTGCGGTTCCCGCAGCGGGTGGAGCGTCGTGTCGCTCCGCGGCTGCGCCAGATGGAGGAGGTCGGATGACGATCCTGGAGGTGCCGGCCGGCCGCGTGCGGCAGCGGCTGCTGGACGGTGGCGACGACGGTCCGATGCCCGCCCTGGATGCTCAGCGCATCGCCGGTCTGGCTCGGGAGGCGGGGCTGACCGGTCGTGGCGGGGCCGGATTCCCGGTGTGGCGCAAACTGGCGGCGGTGGCCGGGGCCGGGCGGCCCGCGGCGGTGATCGCCAACGCGGCCGAGGGCGAGCCGGCCAGCGGCAAGGACAAGGCGCTTCTCGCGTACCGGCCGCATCTGGTTCTTGATGGTCTGCAACTCGCCGCCCGGGCGGCCGGTGCGCGGTCGGCCCACCTCTATGCGCCGAAGGCCGCGCTGGACGCGCTGCGCCCGATGGTGCAGGCTCGCCGCGATCCGCTGCCGGTCAGCCTGCATGCGGCGCCGGACTCGTTCGTCTCCGGGGAGGAATCGGCGGTCGTGGCCGCCGTCGGTGGCCGGGATGCGATCCCGGCCGACAAACGGGTCCGGATCACCGAGGCGGGCATGCTGGTCCAGAACGCGGAAACACTGGCCCACCTGGCGCTGATCGCCCGGCGGGGACCGGACTGGTTCCGCGAGGCGGGCACCCGCGAGGAGCCCGGGACGTTCCTGGCCACCGTTTCCGGGGCGGTGAACCGGCCCGGTGTGGTCGAAGCCGGCTACGGGGTGACGCTCGGCGAGCTGATCTCCGCGGCCGGCGGGGCGTCCGGGCGGCTGCAGGCCGTGCTGGTCGGCGGGTATCACGGCGGCTGGGTGCCGGCCGACCCGCGGCTGGAGGTGAGCCGGGCGGCGCTCGGGCCGTTCGGTGCCTCGCCCGGCGCGGGCGTGGTGGTGGCGCTGCCGGTGGGCACGTGCGGGCTGGTGGAGAGCGCTCGGATCGCCGGATATCTGGCCGGGGAGGTCGCCGGTCAGTGCGGGCCGTGCGTCAACGGTCTGCCCCGGATGGCCGGGACACTGTCCGATCTGGCCCACCGGCGGGGTCGGCCCGGGCTGCCGGCCGAGGTCGAACGGCTGGCTCGGCTGGTGACCGGGCGGGGTGCCTGCCGGCATCCGGACGGGACAGCCCGGATGGTGCTCAGCGGGCTGCGGGCCTTCGACGCGGACGTGCGGGCCCACCTGGCCGGACGCTGCCTGGCCACGGAGGTGACGGGGTGACCGGGCAGCGGCTGCACATCGACTGGACGGCCTGCGACGGGCGGGGAACCTGCACCGAACTGCTGGAAGAGGTGCTGGTGGAGGACGACTGGGGATTCCCGATGGCTCGGGACGGATCGGCGCGGCCGCTGGTGCCGGAGGCGCTTGAGCGGGCGGCTCGGCAGGCGGTGGATCGGTGTCCACTGCTGGCGTTGCGACTTGTCCGGGACTGATCGGGCCGGCCCGTCGCCGCAGTACTAATGCGGCAGGGGCAGCAGCCGTGGGGCGCGGCCGGCGAGCCGGGCGGGCAGGCGGGTGCCGCCCAGCAGCGGAAGGCCGGCGGCGGCGTTGGTGTAGTAGCCGGGTACGACGACCCGGACCACGTGCAGGCCGGCCGCGCGGACGTCGGCGGTGGTGACCTCGACGGCGAGGACCCGGTGGCCGCGGCCGGTGAGGCGGTCGGTCAGGTCGGCCAGGGAGGTGGGTGGCTCCCACTCCGGGTCGCCGTCGCGGACCGTGCCGGAAAGCTCCGTCTCGAAGCGCTGCTGGACGGCCGGGTCGAGGTGCAGCTGCAGGTGGCATCCGTAGTCGACCACGTCGGCGCGGTCGGCGCGGTAGGCGGCCGCGTAGTCACGGTTCGGGCGCCACGGTTTCAGGGGGCTGCCGGGGCCGGCCGCGGCCCGTGCGAACCCGGAGTCCGGGCGGTCGTAGTCGCCCAGCAGCAGCACCAGCTGCAGCGCTTCGCCGAGGGCCTTCCGCGCGGCCTCGCCCGGGTCGGCGCCCGCGCCCATGCCCAGCGCCTGGTAGCCGCGGCTGTCGTCGCGGACCAGCGCGCCGATGACGGGCAACCCGACGTCGTTCGGGAACGCGAACCAGCGCGCGTGCAGCGGCGGGCGCACCAGTTGCCGCAGCGCCGCCGGGGCTTCGAGAGGGGTCAGGTGGCCGCGGCCGGTCCAGGCCAGGGTCATGGCGTCGCGTTCGATGACCTCGCACAGCGCGGACCAGGTCGCGCCGTCCACGGTCGCAGCGGTCGCGATGCCGGCCTGCACGATCGGGTTGGTACGCGGACCGCCGGGATGGTTGACCCAGACGAGCGAGGCCGGCACCGCCGCGGATCGCCCGGTGGCCACGTCGACCCCGCGGGCCCAGGGCACGGCGAGGTCAGCGGTCAGCGGCACGCACGGGAATCCGGTCTGCCGGTACTGCTCCGCGCTGAACAGGGCCAGGGTCGCCGGGTCGACGGCATCCGGGATCGCGGTGGCCGGGCCGACCGGCAGCCCCGGCGGGACCAGGTTTCCGCAGTAACGTTCGACGGCCTCGCCGAGCGCCGCGGCCACGGCCCGGTCCCCGTCGGCCGATGAGGAGAAGGCGTATCCGGCGCCGGCCGAGTCCGCCGGGTACGGCCCGAACACGGTGGTGTCGGCCAGGTACGAGTCGACGATGGTGTACGAGGTCGGGAAGTGGGCCGGGACGGTACGCCGGTCGAGCCGGCGCACGATCCCGGTCCGGGAGTCGACCAGCAGGTCGCTGCGCATGGGTGGCCTCTCAGGCGAGCGGGATCGGGGGCCGTGACGGGCCGGCCGGCAGACGGTCGCCGCCGAGCAGCGGGAAGGCCGGCGGCGAGTTGCCGTACAGGCCGGGCACGAGGACGCGGACCACCCGCAGCCCGGCCGCGGCCACGTCGCGGGTGGTCAGGTCGACCGAGACGGCGCGCAGGCCGGCCGCCGCCAGGCGCGACAGGTAGACCTCGCGAGCCCGGTCCGCGGGCACGGCCGCGATCCGGTCGAATGTGGTCGCCGGGTGCTCGGCGCGCAGCCGATCGAGCGGTTCGCCCTGCATGCGGGGGTCCAGGTAGAGCTGGGCGATCGCCGGCAGGTCGACCAGGTCGCGCAGGTCGGGCCGGAACGCGTCCCGGTAGGAACGGTCGGCCCGGTAGGGACGGAACACGTGCCCGGCCAGGACACCCTCACGGACGGCGTGCCAGACGTCGGAGTCCGGGTCGAGCAGTTTGCGGGTCACCGCGTACAGCCCGATCGCCTCGACCAGGGCCTTGGTGGCGGCCTCGCGCGGGTCGGCGCGGCAGGCGCTGCCGAACGCGATGACCTGCTCCCGATGGTCGGTGAGGAACGCGGTCACCACCGGCACGCCGAACGCCGACGGGATCGATCGGATCCGGACGGTCCGGTCGGCCGCGTCCGGGTCGTCGAGCCGGGCGATCAGGTCCCCGGCGTCGGTCACCAGCGGCGCCGGCTCCTCGCCGGCCCACCAGAGGGTGGTCGCGTCACGCTCGAAGATCTCCTCGAGAGCGAACCGTTCGGCGTGCGAGCGGTCGGTGCCGGTGGCGATGCCGGCGTAGGACAGCGCGTTGGTCGGCGGCTCGGTGCGGCGCGGTCCGGTGTAGTAGTTCAGGTAGGCCAGCGAAGCCGGCACCAGCACGTCGCCGCCGGTCTGCAGGTCGGTGCCGCGCACCCAGGCAACGCGCAGGTCGTGGTCGAAGGGCACGAACGGGAACCCGGCCGTGGCGTACTGCTGCGGGCTGTACAGCGCCAGGGTCGCCGGATCGACGGCGGGTTCGCCGAGTTCCCGGTAGGAGGAGATCGGCAGGCCGTCCGGGACGATGTTGCCGCAGTAGCGTTCGACGGCCTCCCCCACGGCCGCGCGCCACGCCCGGTCCGGGTCGCCGAGCGAGGCTCCGAAGCCGTACCGGTCGGCGGTGTACGCGGCATACCGATCGGTGGCGGCGACGTGCGCGCCGTATCCCACCCAGCCGGGCGGCACACCCGGCTGCCGGGGCTGGCGGCGCACCGCGGTGATGAGTCCGAGCCGCGGGTCGATCAGCGGGTTCACGTGTCCTCCCCGATCGGCAGGTGCAGGGCGATCCGGCGCACGTGCCGGCGCACCGGCGCGACCGCGGTGCCGCGGTAACGGTCGTCGGCGAGCCAGCGGGCCAGGTGCGGGAAGTCGCCGCCGGTGATCTCCAGCAGCAGGCGGGAGCCGGCCGCGACCCGCACCGCGGTCTCGTCGAGCGTGATCGGCCCGCCGGTACGCGACTCCCGGGTTCCCTGGGTGACGGCGATCGCGGTTCCGTCCGGGGACACCTCGATCAGCCGCACGACCACGTCACCGTCACCGTCGACGTCCACATCGGCCACCGGCCGGCCGGTGATGGTGATCGCGGTGTCGAGCGGCTCGCCGGCGAATCGGGCGGCGTCGGCCCGGCCGGCGATCAGCGGGGAACGGTCGGCGCCGGGGTTCGCCGACGGGTACGGATCCGCCGGGTCGTAGACGAACGACGTGCCGGCCGGATCGATGTGCCAGGTCCGTGTGCCGGCCGGTGGCGGCCACCGCTCGTGATCGGTCCAGCCCTGACCGATCACGAAAACCCGCGCGTCCGGGTGCGGCCGCTCCCGGTTCAGGACGGTGCGCACCCAGTTCAGGAGTACCTCGCCGATCCGTACCCGCGAGTCGGCGCCGTGGTCGCGGTCGCCCACGATCGTGGTGCCGCCGTGACCGAGGTCGTGATCCCACGGTCCGATCAGCAGCGAGCCCCGGTCCCCGGCGGTCCGCCACTGGTGCAGCGTCTCGTCGAGCAGCAGGTCGTACCAGCCGCCGACGTGCAGTGAGGCCGCGGTCAGCGCGGCGATCTCGTCGTCCCGCACGGCCTCGGCGTCGACGTGCTCCGGGCCGCGGTCGACGACGTCGGTCCACTCGCGCAGGTCCGGCCACATGAGATGCTCAAGATCGGTCACCGGCAGGTGCCGGATCAGGTCCGGCCGGGCGGCGAACATGTCGGCGGCCAGCCCGGTGCGGCTGGTGCGGGCCTCGGCCCGTTCGGCCCACCAGGTGGCGTGCTCGGCCAGGCGCAGGATGCCGGACCGGTCGAACTTCACCCGGGCCAGACCCATGGCCGCCCCGAAACTGATCACCGCGCGGACGGCCGGCGACCGCTCGACCGCCATCGTCCAGGCGGTGTACGCGCTGTACGACCCGCCGAGCGCCACGATCCGCCCGTCGCACCACGGCTGCGCGAGGATCCAGTCGATCAGCTCGGCCCCGTCGGCGCGTTCACCGTGGTAGGGCCGCCAGACACCGTCGGATCCGTAGCGACCGCGGACGTCCTGGACCACGTAGCCGAAGCCGTGCCGGGACCAGCCGAAACCCTCGGCGCGGTGGGCCGCCCGGTCGTAGGGCGTACGGGTCACCACCACCGGCGTCGCCGCGCCGCCCGCCGCCGGGTAGGCGTCGGCGACCAGCACGGCACCGTCGGAAGCGGTCAGCCGCACGTTCGCCCTCACGCCGTACCGGCCGGGAACGGCAGTGGCAGCACCGGATGCGGGGTGACGGCCAGCGTGGCCGGATCGATCTCCAACTGCTGCCCGGCCGCGGCCGGCGCCCCCGAGGTCAGGAACGCCTCCACGTCGGCGGCCAGCACGCCGGCGATGATCGCGCTCGCTCCGGGCCCGGGCCCGGGCACCGGCGGCAGATCAACACCACGATCAAGATATTTCCAGTACGCGATCAGCTCGTCCGGAACTCCGCAAGCGCCCAACCGCCGGGCCCGCGTGTCGGCGTACCCGGCGGTCCGGCCGGGCACCGCCATCGGGCCGGTGAACCAGCGGGTCCCCTCGGCGTAACAGCCGTGCCAGGCGACCCCGAGCCGCTCGCAGGTCGCGCCGAGCTCCCGCCAGGCGGCGTCCGGCAGCCAGCCCGCGCAGGAGAGCACCACGTCGATTCCGGCCGTGACCTCGGCGCCCGGGTCGACCAGGTCGTGCCCCTCGCGCAGCAGGCCGGTGAGCAGTGCGGCGATCGGGCCGTCACCGCGCACCTGGACGCGGCCGCGGCGCGGCGCCGACCCGGCCGGGGCCAGCACGCCCTGATCCTTCAGCGCGGCCACCAGCTCGGCGGTGCCGGCCGGGGGCTCGGCCACCGGGTGACCGTGCAGCGTGCGCCGGGTGGCGGCGAGCAGGTCGGCCGGGGCGGTGATCCGGACGAACCGGTCGCCCGGGAGGTAGTAGCGCCACACGCCGTCGGGCCCCTCGTAGAGGTGGCAGCCGGCGGTCAGCCGGGGCGGGTCGGCCAGGTTCGGCACGGTGGTCCTTTCTCGACCGGGGCCGGCGCCCCTGGGGGTCTCAGGGGCGCCGGCGTTTCTCGGTGGAACGTCAGGCCTGGTACGCGAACGGGCTCTGGACCAGGGCGTTGGTGCCGGGACCCTGCAGGGCGCGCAGCGGCTCCTGCTCCGTGACCGGCTCGAACGCGAAGGCGCTGTGGACCAGGGCGTTGGTGCCCGGGCCCTGCAGGGCGCGCAGCGGCTCCTGCTCCTTGACCGGCTCGAACGTCACCTTCATGGGGAACTCCCTTCCTTGTTGAAAACGATTGTCGTTTTCATTTGGAGACTCTACGGATCCGTCGATCGACAGGCAAGCCGTCACGGATGCAGAGCCGCCGCCAATTTCTCGACCCCGGCGACACCGGCCAGATTGGTGGAGTCGTTCTGCGGCAGGAAGACGACGTGGCCGTCGCGCACCGCGGAGACGGTGGGCAGCGCCCGGGTCAGGGCGGCCCGTGCCGACTCCTCGCTCTCGCCGGCGCTGAGCAGGTAGATCACCGTGCCCGGATCGCGCCGGGTCACGTCCTCGACCGACACCTGGCCGTAGTAGGCCCTGGCCGGCAACACACCGGAGTAGACGTTGGTCGCGCCGGCCAGTCGGGCCATGTCGCTGTAAACGCCCTCGTAGGTGTAGAGCTGGCGGTCGAAGGTGCTCAGGAACGCCACCGGCGTGGCCGGCTTGCCCGCGATCCGCTGCGCGACCGCGGTCAGCCGACCATCGACTTCTTCGCGTACGCGCTGCGCGTCGGCCGGGCGCCCGAGGATCCGGCCCAGCGCGTCGAGGTCGGTGTCGACGTCGCGCACCGTGGCCCCGGTGGCGTCGTCGCCGCAGAAGCCGCTCAGGACCATCACCTGGATGCCCTGTTTGCCGAGGTCGTCGATGGTGGGCAGTTGCTTGCCGTCGAACAGGTACTCGCCGTCGGCCCAGATCAGCTGCGGCCGCGCGGCGAGCAGCCGTTCCCGGCTCGGCGCACTCTCGCCCAGCACCGGGACACGCGCGGCGGCATCGGCGTAGGCGCCGGTGACCGTGCCGGTGCTGGTGTTGTACTGCCCGGCCAGCGCTTCGCCGGCGCCCAGGGCAAGCAGTAGTTCGGTGTTGGACGACCAGCCGGACACGATGCGGGTCGGCGGCCGGTCGAAGTGCAGGTGCCGGCCGCAGTTGGTCACATCGACCGGGAAACCCGCGGTCGAGGCGGCCGGGGCCGGCTCGGCGGTGGCGGCACCCGGGCCGCAGCCGGTCAGCGCGATCGCGGCGGCCAGCGCGCTCATCGCGTACGCAAATCGTTTCATGGTTCTTCTCTTTCTTGATCTCGGAAATCGAGGTGGGTGGCGAAGATCAGGTGGGGACGACCGGTGTCGGGGTGGGCGATGCGGTGCGCGGTGACGCCGTAGACGTCGGCGATCAGCGCGGGAGTCAGCACGTCGCGCGGCGTGCCGTGGGCGACCGGGGCGCCGTCGCGCAGCAGGTACAGGTGGTCGCAGTACGCGGCGGCCAGGTTCAGGTCGTGCAGCGCGGCCAGGACGGTGACGCCGAGCCCGCGGACCAGGGAAAGCAGGCCGAGCTGGGTGCCGATGTCGAGATGGTTGGTCGGCTCGTCGAGGATCAGCACCGACGGCTGCTGGGCGAGCGCACGGGCCAGCAGCACCCGCTGCCGTTCGCCGCCGGAGAGCGTGCCGAACGCCCGGTGCTCGTGGCCGGTCAGGCCGACCGCGGCGATCGAGCGGGCCACCACCTCCCGGTCCCGCGGCGTCTCGCGGGACCAGGTGCCGTGATGCGGGGTGCGGCCGGCCGCGACCAGCTCGGCGACGGTGAAACCGACCTCGTGGCCGGGCTCCTGGGCCAGGACGGCCACCTGGCGGGCGGCCTCGCTCGCGGACAGCTCGGTGAGCAGGTCACGGCCGTCCAGACGGATCGTCCCGGCCTCGGGGGTCAGGGCGCGGTACACCGTCCGGAGCAGGGTCGACTTGCCGCTGCCGTTGGGACCGAGCAGGCCGACGAACGAGCCGGGCGGGCAGCGGACGGTGACGTCGTGGATCAGGCGGGCGGCGCCGATGCGTACGCGTAAATCCTGAATCCGAAGCTCGGCGGCGGTCATGCGACGCCGGCGCGGCGCAACAGCACCAGGAAGAACGGGACACCGGCCACGGCGGTGACCACGCCCAGCGGGAGCTCCAGCGGCGCGGCCGCGACCCGGCCGACCAGGTCCGCGAGCACCAGGAACAGTCCGCCGGTGAGCGCCGCCGCGGGCAGCAGCCGCCGGTGGTCGGCCCCGATCAGCAGGCGGACGGCGTGCGGCGCGACCAGTCCGACAAAACCGACCCCGCCGGCCACGGCGATCACCACCGCGGTCAGCGCGGCCGCGACGATCAGCAGCCACCACCGCAACCGGTGCGCGTCAACCCCGAGCGACGCGGCCGCGTCGTCGCCCAGATACAGGGCGTTGAGCCGACGGGCCTGCCCGAGCAGCCAGCCGGTCGCCGCGGCGACCAGCACCAGCGGCATCACCAGCGCGCTCCACTGCGCGCCGGAGACCGTGCCCAGCAGCCAGAACAGGACGGCGGCGAGCTGGTTGCTGCTCACCCGCAGCTGCAGGAACGTGGTGCCGGCCTGGAACAGATAGGACAGCGCGACGCCGGCCAGCAGCAGCCGGGTCGGGTCGAGCAGGCCACGCCGGCGGCCGAGAAACAACACCAGAGCGAGCGTCGCGACCGCGCCGAGAAAGGCCGCGGCGGAAACGCCGATCGCGGCGCCGGTGAGGGTCAGGGCCGCCACCGCGGCCAGAGCGGCGCCGGAGGAGACCCCGAGCACGTACGGATCGGCCAGCGGATTGCGGACGACGACCTGCAGCACCGCGCCGGCCACGGCCAGTCCCGCGCCGACCAGGAAGGCCAGCAGGACGCGGGGCAGCCGTACCTGCCAGACGATCTGATCGGCGAGCGCGTCGGACGGTGTCACGCCGGTCAGGTGGGCGGCGATCACCGAGCAGACCCGGCCGAGCGGGATCGACACCGCACCGGTCCCGGCCGCGACGCCCAGCACGACCGGGGTGAGCAGCACCAACACGGTGATCACGACGGCATACCGGGTACGGACTGTGGACGGTGGCGGGGCGGCCGGTGCATCCCGGACCGGGGGCAGAACGTTGGTCACGCGCCCATCTTGTTGGAAACGGTTTTCATTGTAAAGTGCTCGCCGTGAGCGCTCTGTTACGCGACCCCGCCTTCCGACGGTGGTACCTGGCCCGGTCGATCAGCTACGCCGGCACCGCCGCGACCGCGGTCGCCCTGCCCCTGCTCGCCTACCAGAGGACCGGGTCGGCCACGCTCACCGGCGTGGTCGCCGCCGCCGAGTCCCTGCCCTATCTGGTCTTCGGCCTGATCGCCGGGGCCGTCGCCGACCGGGTGCCGCGGCTGCGCCTGATGATCGCGGCCGAGGCCCTGGCCGCGCTGCTCGTCCTCTCGGCCCCGGCGGCCCAGGCCCTCGGCCACCTGAGCGGCGCGCACATCGTGGCGGTGGCCGCCGCCATCGGCACGGCGTTCTGCTGGTTCGACGCGGCCGCGTGGGGAACCCTGACCCACCTCACCGGCCGCGACCGGCTCACCGCGGCCAACAGCCTGATCTGGGCCACCGCGACGGTCACCGGGATAGCCGCGCCCGCGCTGGCCGGTGTCGCCGCGACGGTGTGGGATCCCGGGGTCGTGCTGGTCGCCGATGCCGCCACCTACCTGGTGTCCATCGTGCTGCTGCGCCGCCTCGACGTGCCCCGGCCGCCGGCCACCCGGGGCACGTCGCTGCGGGGTGACATCACCGCCGGGCTGTCCTACCTGTGGCGTCAGCCGGTGATCCGCACCCTCAGCCTCACCGGTTTCGGCCTGTCGACCACCGCCGGCGGGGTGCTGGCCCTGCTGGTGGTGCACGCGCGGGAGCAGCTCGGACTGATCGGGGACGATCACCGGATCGGATTGCTCTACACCGCCGCGGCGGTGGGCGCGCTGCTGTCGGCGCTCGCGCTGCCGGCGCTCAGCCGCCGGCTGGGAACCGGACGGCTGTCGGCGGCGGCGTACCTGCTGTTCCTGCTGGCGGTGCTCGCCCTGGCCGGGACCCACACGTTCGGCGCCGCTCTGGTCGCATGGCTGGCCTGTGACTTCGCCAGTGCAACGGCAATCACCAACGGCATCACCGTGCGCCAGCAGCTCACCCCGGACGAGCTGCAGGGCCGGGTCAACACGACCGGACGGATGATCGCGTGGGGCGGGACTCCGGTCGGGGCGGCGCTGGGCGGGGTGGTGGCCGACGCGTACGGGGTCGGCGTCGCGTACGCGGTCCTTGCCCTTCCGGTCGGCCTCGGCCTGGTCGTGTTGCTCTTCTCCAGGGTGCGCCGGCTCGATGCGGTTCTTCCCGCGGCCGGTTCTGCTGATCATCAATAGACGAGGAAGGTCTTCGCCGCACTCGCTGCAGCGGCGCGGATGCGGCCTACGACCGGATCAGCGCCGACGGCCGATACGTGCCGGCCGCCGGCGACGGGCTGCTGAGGCTGCACGGCGGCATTCGCGGGCGGCGTCTCCCGGCGTCGCCGGCCGGGGTACGACCCTTGCCGGTCGGTCAGTGCCGGATTGCTGCGAGCCAGCGGCGCAGGGCCTGCTGAAGCGCCGGGGCCAGAGTGTCCGGATGCGCCGGGTCGTGCTGCAGATGGTCGACGCCGGCCAGAACCACGCGGCCGGGACCGCTCGTGCGGGCGGCGCGCAGAGCCGCGGTCACCGCGTCGGTCGTCGCGCACGGTACTTGAATGTCGGCACTGCCGCAGGTGACCAGGACGTCCGTTCCCGTCGGAACCCGACGGGCGACCACCGCCGGCACGACCGCGTCATCGGTGAGCACGAATCGGGCGTTGGCCGGGCTCTGCAACGCCTGAAGCAGTTGGGCGACCCCGGCCGGCAGACCGGTGACGACCACGGGGCGTGAGGCGCGGATGTCGGCGATCGCGGCGGCTATCACGGCGAGATCGGCATCGCGTTGTGCGGCGGTCAGCTGCCCCGCCGCCACGGCCGCGTCGTACTGGTCGCGCAGTTGCATCGCGATGGTGTCCAGCAGCCGCAGGGATTGCGGTGTGATCAGCGCCAGACCGGCCGGGCGTGGTTTCACCGAGGTGCCCAGTTCCAGTGCGGTCAGGCCGCCCTCGCTGTGCCCGACGACCAGCAGCCGGCGCGGGTCGGCCTGGGGTGTGGCGGCCAGGAGCCGGTAGGCGGCGGCCGCCTGGCGGACGAACGCCGGGTAGTCCAACCGGTCGGGGTGTGCGGCGAAGGCGCCCAGCCCGGTCCGGCCGGTGGCGTACTTGTCGAACCGGAAGGTCATGACGCCGTCGTCGCCGAGCGTGTCGGCCAGCTGGGCCAGTGTGTGCGGGGTCGCGGCCGGTGGCTGGTCCCCGTTGCGGTCGGTCGGTCCGCTGCCGGGGAGCAGCAGCGCCGCCGGCAGTCGTCGCCCGGCCGGATGCGCCGGCACGTGGATGGTGCCGTAGGTGAGCGTCCCGTCGACGGTGAAGGTGACCTCGCGGTCGTAGGCGGCCGTCGCCGCCTGCACGGGAGCCGCGAACGCAACGGGTGCGGCGGCCATGGCGGTGACGGTGGCGCCGGCGAACAAAGTGGTGCGGAGGCTTCGCATGAGGCTGCTTCCTTTCCGGCCCGGACGGTGGACTCGACCAACGCCACAGTGGCGCGAGGGTCCGCGACTCCGATGGCCAGTCGCGCGGATCGCGGCCTGCCATGCAGAAACCCTAGGACTTTCAGGAACGGTCAGTCAAGAACAATCATTCCTTAATTCGGTACGGCCTGGGCGCCGGCATGCGGTGAGCGATGATGAGTGCACCTTGAACGGCCGCGGGCTGCCGTAACGTCACCGGCAGCCCGCCACGGTGGTCTCCGTGAGAAATCAGGCGAAGCCGCGCAACCGCATCAGGGCCTCGGTGTCGACGTCGCGGCCGCGGAACCGGCGGAACGCCTCGTCCGGCGCAACGGAATCGCCGACGGCAAGGATGTCGTCGAGGAACGACTTGGCGGTGGCCGGATCCCAGACACCCCGCTGCTCGAACAGCTCCCACGCGTCGGCGGTGAGCGCATCGGCCCAGAGGTAGACGTAGTAGCCGGCCGCATATCCGTCGCCCGCGAAGATGTGCCCGAACTGGGTCGGGCGGTGGCGCATGACGATTTCCCGCGGCAGACCGATCTCGGCCATGCAGCTCTTCTCGAAGGCGCCGGGATCGATCGTGCCGTCCGCCGTCGCGGCCAGGTGGATCTTCATGTCGTAGATCGCCGAGGCCAGGAACTCGACCGTGGTGAAGCCCTGGTTGAACGTCAGCGAGTTCTGGATCTTGGCGAGCAGCTCGGTGGGAATCGGCCGGCCGGTCTCGACGTGCAGGGCGAACCGGTTGAGCACCTCCGCCGTCGGGAACCAGTGCTCGTTGATCTGGCTGGGAAACTCGACGAAGTCGCGCTTCACCGACGTGCAGGCGAGGCGCGGATAGGTGACGTCCGAGCTGAGGCCGTGCAGGGCGTGGCCGAACTCGTGGAACATGGTGATGGCGTCGTCCCAGGAGATGAGGACCGGGCCGGGGCCGGACTTCACGAAGTTCGAGTTGTTGGAGACGATCGGGGTGATCTCGTCCTTGAACCGTTCCTGGGTGCGGTACTCGTTCATCCACGCACCGGAGCTCTTGCCGGCGCGGGCGTAAGGGTCGAAGTACCAGAGGCCGACCCGCTCGCCGTCGCGCGTCACCTCGTACACCGACATGTCGTCGTGGTAGACGGGCAGACCTTCGAGTTCGGCGAACTGCAGGCCGTAGAGCTTTTCGGCGGCCCAGAACATACCGTCGCGGACGTTGTCGAGCTGCAGGTAGAGCTTCACCTCGTTCTGGTCGAGGTCGTACGTCGCCTTGCGCACCTTCTCCGAGTAGAACCGGTGGTCCCAGGCCTCGATCGTGATGCCGTCGCCGGCCTCGTCGGCGATCGCCTGCATGTCGGCGATCTCCTCCTGGGCACGCCGCAGAGCCGGCCCCCAGACCTTCATCATCAGGTCCATGGCGGCCTGCGGCGTCTTGGCCATGTTGTTCCCGACCGACCAGTGGGCGTAGGTCTCGAAGCCGAGCAGCCGGGCCCGCCGGGTCCGGAGCTGGAGGATCTCGCTGATCACGGCCTTGTTGTCGGTGGCCGTGTCGTTGTCCCCGCGCATGATCCACATGCGCCAGCCCTTCTCCCGCAGGTCGCGCTTGGCGGAGTAGGCCAGGAACGGCTCCATCGAGGACCGCGTGTTGGTGAAGACCCACTTGCCCTTGGCCCCGTGCGCCTCGGCGGCTACGGCAGCGGCCGCCCGCACCGATTCGGGAAGACCCTCGAGGTCGGCCTCGGTCTCGATGGTGAGCCGGTAGTTCTCCTCGTCGGCCAGCTCGTTCTGGCTGAACCTGGTGTAGAGCGAGGCGAGCTGCTGGTTGAGGTCTTTCAGGGTGGCCTGGTCGGCGTCGTCGAGCGCAGCGCCTTCCCGGGTGAACTTCCGGTAGTAGCTCTCGACCAGGCGCGTCTGCTCCGGTGAGAGGCCGGCCGTGGCCCGGCCGTCATGGACCGCCTTGATCCGGGCGAAGAGCCGGGAATCCTGAATGATCTCGTCGCCGAAAGCCGAGAGGACGGGCGACATCTCGGTCTGCAGCGCCTGCATCGCCCGGTCGTTCATGGCCGAGGTGAAGGTGTAGAAGAACCGCTCAGCGCGGTCGTAGTCTCGGCCGCTGTCCTCCAGCGCGGCGATGGTGTTGGCGAAGGTCGGCGCCTCGGCCGCACCCGCGATCTCGGCGATCTCGGCTCGGCTGAGCTCCATACCCTTCTCCAGCGCTGCCTTGATCGAGGCCGGGTTCACTTGATCAAAAGCCGGGTAACCGCCATGCTCTCCAGTCCACATCCTGGTCAGCCTATCCCCCAGCCCCGGCCGGAGGGGCCCCGGCCGCGGGACGGCGCCAGCCCCCGTACGGCGTGATGTCGATTTGTAATGATCTTGGCACCGGAGCTTAATCGGTTCAGGATTGGGTGAGGCCACATCCATATCAGTAACTTTCCTTTATGGAAGGACGCTTGTGGCCACGAGCCTCCGAGCGCTGTCCGCGCTCACCCTCTCGCTCACCCTGACCGTGGTCGGTCTCGGTGCGCCCGCGCAGGCCGGGACCGGCACACCACCGCCCGATCTGGGACTGCTGCGGGCCGACCGGAAACCGGCGGCACTCACCGGCGGGGCCGCACTACGCTCCCCCGCCGCGGCCGGCACCCAGCTCGGCGACGGTCAATACGTCGTACGGCTGCGGGAAGCGCCCGTCACGTCGTACACCGGCGGGGTTCTTGATCTTGCCGCCACCAAGCCGGCGGCCGGGCAGGAGCTGGAGGCGCACTCGGCCTCGGCCGAGAGATATCGGCGGCACCTCGGCGACACCCAGCGCGACGTGCTGGCTGATGCCGGGGCGACCGCGCGGCAGAGTTTCACGACCGCCTTCAACGGGTTCGCCGCGCGGCTGACCGGGGCCCAGGCGACCGAGCTGGCGAAGGACCCGCGGGTGGCCGCGGTCAGCCGGACGCAGGTCGTGCGGGCCGACGCGGCGACGCCGGGCGGCGGCGGATCGTCGCCGGCGGCGAGCGCGGACACCGCGAAGCTCGGTGGTGGCGGCTCGTCGCCGGCGACGAGTGCGGGTCCCGCGGCCAAGCCGGTGCCCGCCCAGGGCGACGGCGTGGTCATCGGGGTGATCGACACCGGGATTCTCTCTCTCTCTCTCTCTCTCTCTCTCTCTCTCTCTCTCTCTCTCTCTCTCTCTCTCTCTCTCTCTCTCTCTCTCTCTCTCTCTCTCTCTCTCTCTCTCTCTCTCTCTCTCTCTCTCTCTCTCTCTCTCTCTCTCTCTCTCTCTCTCTCTCTCTCTCTCTCTCTCTCTCTCTCTCTCTCTCTCTCTCTCTCTCTCTCTCTCTCTCTCTCTCTCTCTCTCTCTCTCTCTCTCTCTCTCTCTCTCTCTCTCTCTCTCTCTCTCTCTCTCTCTCTCTCTCTCTCTCTCTCTCTCTCTCTCTCTCTCTCTCTCTCTCTCTCTCTCTCTCTCTCTCTCTCTCTCTCTCTCTCTCTCTCTCTCTCTCTCTCTCTCTCTCTCTCTCTCTCTCTCTCTCTCTCTCTCTCTCTCTCTCTCTCTCTCTCTCTCTCTCTCTCTCTCTCTCTCTCTCTCTCTCTCTCTCTCTCTCTCTCTCTCTCTCTCTCTCTCTCTCTCTCTCTCTCTCTCTCTCTCTCTCTCTCTCTCTCTCTCTCTCTCTCTCTCTCTCTCTCTCTCTCTCTCTCTCTCTCTCTCTCTCTCTCTCTCTCTCTCTCTCTCTCTCTCTCTCTCTCTCTCTCTCTCTCTCTCTCTCTCTCTCTCTCTCTCTCTCTCTCTCTCTCTCTCTCTCTCTCTCTCTCTCTCTCTCTCTCTCTCTCTCTCTCTCTCTCTCTCTCTCTCTCTCTCTCTCTCTCTCTCTCTCTCTCTCTCTCTCTCTCTCTCTCTCTCTCTCTCTCTCTCTCTCTCTCTCTCTCTCTCTCTCTCTCTCTCTCTCTCTCTCTCTCTCTCTCTCTCTCTCTCTCTCTCTCTCTCTCTCTCTCTCTCTCTCTCTCTCTCTCTCTCTGGCCGGAGAGCGCGTCCTTCGCGGCGACCATGCCGAGGCCGAAGGGCTGGCACGGCGTCTGCCAGAGCGGGGACGGGTTCCCGGCGACGGCGTGCAACGGCAAGATCGTCGGGGCGCGGTATTTCGCCGACGGCTGGCTGTCCATGGCCGGCGCGCTGCCGGACGGTGAGCTGCTGTCGGCGCGGGACATGCAGGGGCACGGCACGCACACAGCGTCGACCGCCGCCGGTTTGCCGGTGCAGCACGCGATGGTGCTCGGGCGCGACTTCGGGAAGATCTCCGGGGTGGCGCCGGACGCGCGGATCGCCGTCTACAAGGCGCTGTGGGGCGGGTCGGGCACGGACGCCGACATCATCGCGGCGATCGATGCCGCGGTGGCCGACGGCGTGGACGTGATCAACTATTCCATCGGCAACGCGATGGGCGACTACCAGGCGAACAGTCCGATCGGGAACGCGTTCCTGAACGCGTACCTGGCCGGGGTCTTCGTGTCGGCCTCGGCCGGCAACGACGGCTGGTCCGGGATGATCAGCAACGCCGAGCCGTGGGTGACCACGGTCGGCGCGGCGGTCGAGCGCGCCCACGAGGCGAGCGTGCGGCTCGGTGACGGCACGACGATCGTCGGCACGTCGATGGACGTGCTGCCGGGGCGGGGGCGCACACCGATCGTGTTCGCCGACCGGGCCGGGTCGGTCGAGGCCGGCGCCCAGTTCTGCGCCGGGGGCAGTCTCGACCCGGCCAAGGTCCGCGGGAAGATCGTGGCCTGCGACTTCGACAGTGCCGGGGGTGCGGTCGAGGAGGTCCGGGCCAAGGGCGGCGTCGGGGTGGTGCTGTTCCAGACCGGCGGGAACGTGCGGCTCAACGTGATCTACGACTTCCCGGCGGTGTACCTGTGGAGCGCCGAGCAGGCCGGGCGGATCTTCAACTACCTGTGGGCGCACCGTGACGACGGTGTCGCGTCGCTGGTGACCGGTGGGGACGGGTCGAGCCTGGCCGGGCTGCCGAGTGTGGCCGGGTTGTCGTCGTACGGTCCCGATCAGGTGCACACCGGGCTGCAGAAGCCGGATCTGGTGGCGGACGGGGTGGACGTGGTCGCCGCGGTGTCGCCGATCAGCGACGGGCGGCTGTTCGACGCGTACTCGGGGACGTCGATGGCGGCGCCGCACGTGGCCGGCATGGCCGCGCTGCTGCGGGCCGCGCATCCGAAGTGGTCGCCCGGTGCGGTGGCCTCGGCGCTGCGCACGACCGCGGCCGACACCCGGGCCACGACCAGCCCGCTGCAGCAGGGTTCCGGTCTGCCGGCGGTGGCCCGGGCCACCGACCCGGGACTGGTGATCGAGCCGTCGGCGGCGTCGCTGACCGCTTTCGCCCAGGCGGCCGGGCCGGACGGCAAGGAGCTGAACCTGCCGTCGATCGCGCTGCGCGAGTACGACGGGCTGCACCCGGTGGTGGTGACCCGCCGGGTCACCAACGTGGGCACCCGGACCGAGACCTACCGGGCCCGGGTCGAGGGACTGACCGGGATGAAGATCAAGATCAACCCCTCGACCTTCACCGTACGGCCGGGGGCCGCCGTCACCGTGACGATCCGGCTGGAGCGGGGTGACGCGACCTGGGACCGCTACTCGACCGGTTCACTGGTGTTCAGCGGGGACCGGCACCGGGTGCGGCTGACCGTGGCGGCGCGTCCGTGGGGGTTCACCCCTCGGCCGTACGACGACACCGGGCTGGAGTTCGGCCGGACCGGCGGGTCGGGGCAGGGGTATCTGCAGCCCGGGTTCACCGGTCCGCTGACCGGACGGACCACGGGGTACACCCCGGTGACGTGGACCGACAAGACGCTGACGACGACGGTCAGCGGGGGCGCGTTCGCTCCGGGCGGGATCGGGACGCAGGGCACCCGGATCGTGGTGCCGAGCGGGACGGCCGGGCTGATCGTGCAGACCGCCGACGACGACCCGAACGTGAACCTGGACCTGTATCTGTACAAGGACGGGAAGCTGGTCGAGCGCAGCTGGGCGTTCTGGCACAGCAACGAGCGGGTGGCGCGGTTCTTCCCGGAGCCGGGCGTCTACACGGCCTACGCGTTCGCGCAGTCGACGAACACGCCGGACGTGCCGTACCGGCTCGGGGTGACCGTGGTGGCCGCGGGCGGGGCCCGGAACAACGCGACGATCAGCGTGTCGCCCCGGGTTGAGCGAGGCGGATCCGGGGACGTCACGTTGACACCGGTCGGGGTGCAGCCGGACGTCGAGCAGTGGGCGTACACGGAGTTCCGGACCGGCCGGACGGTCGTGCCCGGGCTGCTGATCAGCTCACGGTGAGGATCGGGGGCGGGAGTCCGAGGCTCCCGCCCCCGACACGTCGCTTTTGGACCTACAAAAGGCCCAAACCGCGGCAAGTTCAATCGGAGCCGAAAAGCAAGGAAGATGACATCACGTTGGACGGGCGGGTGCCCGCCACTACTTTCATGTCATCTCGGAAACACGGCGTACGCCCGATGTTTCCCTCCCCTTTTCGTCAGTTTCGAGAGGCACGACCGTGATCCGTGAACGGGCCTACCCCGTCGACCCCTGGCACATCCGGGAGACCCGGCTGGACTTGGACCTGCTGGCCCAGTCAGAGTCGGTGTTCGCGCTCTCGAACGGGCACATCGGGATACGCGGGAATCTGGATGAGGGCGAGCCGCACGGTTTGCCGGGTACGTACCTGAACTCGTTTTACGAGTTGCGGCCGTTGCCGCATGCCGAGGGTGGGTACGGGTTCCCGGAGTCCGGCCAGACGATGGTCAACGTGACCAACGCGAAGTTGATGCGTCTGTTGGTCGATGATGAGCCGTTCGATGTGCGTTACGGCGAGTTGCGGTCGCATGAGCGGTGTCTGGATCTGCGGGCCGGCACCCTGGAACGGACGGTGGAGTGGGTGTCGCCGTCGGGTCAGGGTATCCGGGTGCGGACGACGCGGTTGGTGTCGTTCACGCAGCGGGCGATCGTCGCGTTCCTGTACGAGGTGGAGCCGCTGGACGGGGCGGCCCGGTTGATTCTGCAGTCGGAGTTGGTGGCCAACGAGCAGTTGCCGCCGAGTAGTAAGGATCCGCGGGTCGCGGCGGTGCTGGAGAAGCCGTTGGTGGCCGAGGAGATGTTGGAGCAGCGCTCGGGTGGGTTGCTGGTGCATCGGACCAAGGCCAGTGATCTGCGGATGGCCACGGCGATCGAGCATCTGGTGGAGACCCCGGGCCGGCACGCGATCACCACCGAGGGCCACGGGGATTGGCTGCGCACGACGGTGGCGTGCCGGTTGGAGCCGGGGCAGAAACTACGCGTGGTGAAACTCGCCGCGTATGGCTGGTCCAGTGTCCGATCGCTGCCCGCCCTGCGCGATCAGGTCGGTGCGGCGCTGGCCAGTGCCCGTCTGGACGGCTGGGAGGGTCTGGTCCAGCAGCAGCGGGAGTATCTGGACGCGTTCTGGGACCACTCTGATGTGCGGGTCGAGGGTGACCCGGAGGTGCAGCAGGCGGTCCGGTTCGGGTTGTTCCACACGTTGCAGGCCGGGGCGCGGGCCGAGAAACGCCCGATCGGGTCGAAGGGCCTGACCGGGCCGGGTTATGACGGGCACACGTTCTGGGACGCCGAAACATTCGTGCTCCCGGCGTTGACCTATACGCAGCCGTCGGCGGCGGCGGATGTGCTGCGGTGGCGGCACTCGACCCTCGACCTGGCCCGGGAACGCGCACAAACCCTCGGACTGCAGGGGGCGGCGTTCCCGTGGCGCACGATCCGTGGTCAGGAGTGTTCGGGGTATTGGCCGGCGGGGACGGCGGGTTTCCACATCGGCGCGGATATTGCTGATGCGGTGCGCCGGTATGTGCAGGCCACCGGGGACTACGACTTCGAGCGTGAGTGTGGTCTGGAGTTGTTGGTGGAGACGGCCCGGTTGTGGCGGTCGCTGGGGCACCACGATCGGCACGGCCGGTTCCACATCGACGGGGTGACCGGCCCGGACGAGTACACGGCGATCGTGAACGACAACATCTACACCAACCTGATGGCCCAGCAGAACCTGATGACCGCCGTGGACGCCTGCAAACGGCACCCGGACCTGGCCCGCCGCTTCGGTGTGGACGACGAGGAAGCGGCGTCGTGGCGGGATGCGGCGGCGGCGGTGCACATCCCGTACGACAAGGAACTGGGTGTGCATCAGCAGTGCGAAGGGTTCACCCGGTTGGAGGAGTGGGACTTCGAGAACACCCCGCCGGAGGGGTATCCGCTGCTGCTGAACTACCCGTACTTCGACCTGTATCGCAAGCAGGTCGTCAAGCAGGCCGACATGGTGATGGCCATGTACATCCGGGGTGACGCGTTCACCCCGGAGGAGAAGGTCCGCAACTTCGCCTACTACGACGCCCGCACCGTCCGCGACTCGTCGTTGTCGGCGTGTATCCAGGCGGTGATGGCAGCCGAGACCGGACACCTCGAACTGGCCCACGACTATCTGGGCGAGGCCGCCCTGATGGACCTGCACGACCTGCACCAGAACGCCCGCGACGGCGTCCACGTCGCGTCCCTCGCCGGATCCTGGATCGCCCTGGTCGCCGGCCTCGGCGGCATGCGCGACTTCAACGGACAACTCGCGTTCGCACCGCGACTGCCCAGCCGGATCAACAACCTCGACTTCTCCCTGCTCTGGCACGGCCTGCGCCTACGAGTCAACGTCACCGCCGACGAAGTCACCTACTCCCTACGCAACGGCGGCGGCTCGGCCCGACTCACCCTGCTGCACCACGGCAAAGAAATCGAAGTGACCCAGGTCCGCCCGGTCACCATGCCGATCCCGCCCGCCGGTCCGGTCGGCCCGTCACCCACCCAGCCCGTCGGCCGGGCCCCGGTCCGCCGCGCCAACTGATTCCTCCGGTACGAACGGCGAAGGCCCCCGCTCCTCACGAAGCGGGGGCCTTCGTCACCGTCGGCCGTGCAGATACACCGGGAGTGCGGCGTGCCCGTTGCCGAAAAGGCTGGGGCTCGGCTCCAGGGTCGCCGCCGGCACCGCCAGCTCGATCGCCGGGAAGAGCCCGAACAACCCCACCAGCGCCGTCCGGCAGGCGATCCGGGCCAGCCGGGCACTCGGACAGGCCAGTGTTCCGTGGCCGAAGGCGAGGTGGGACTTGTCGGCCCGGGTGACGTCGAAGACCGTCGAATCGGCGCCGGCATACTTCGGGTTGTTGCTGGCCGCACCGTACGACGGCAGGATCACATCCCCCTTGGCGATGGTGCGGCCGCCGGGCAGTTCGATGTCCTCGACGGCGTAACGCATCAGCCGGTGATGACTCATCGGGGCCGCCACCCGCAACGTCTCCTCGACGACATCGGACCAGGTGGCCCGGCCGGCCCGGACCAGTCCCCGCTGCTCCGGCGCGACCAGCAACGCGGCGATCGCCGAGCCGATCAGGTTGACCAACGCCTCGTGACCGATCGCCAGCACCAGCGTCTCGGCCGGTCCCGACTCGCCGGCGGTGGCGGCCGACATGAACTCGGTCATCGCCCGGACGTCCGGGTCCGATGTCGCCGCCGAGTCCTCCAGCATCCGGTCGAGCGCGCGCCGGAAGACACCCCGCCCGTCGGCCGGGATCCCGAGCAGGTCGGCGAGCACCCGGACGGACAGCTCGACGGCGTACGCGGCGCGCAGGTCGACGATCGGATCGTCGTTCTCCGACAGGTCGGCCAGCAGCGCGCTGGTGTTGCGTTCGACGGTCACCGGCAGGACGTCGGGCCGGTCGGGCGCGAACACCGGGGCGAGCAGATCCCGGATCCGGTGGTGCGCCTGGTCGTGCGCGGTGGGCCGGCCGGGGTCGGGCCGGTCGCCGTACCGTCGCCGGTCCTTGACGACGCGGTGGTCGGTGAGCAGCCAGCGGAGCAGGTCGGGGTCGCCGATCGCCCAGGCGAGCTCGCCGAGGACGTCCACCCGGACCGGGCCGGTCGTCGTGTGCAGGATCCGCTCCTCCTCGGCACGCCGGCGTGCGGTGGGATCGAGGGCAAGGGTGTGGCGACGCATCTGTCGAACTCCGGGATCGTGCGAGGTGTTTCGTCCTACGCGTCTCGACGAGGGCCGGTCCGGGAAGTTCAAACCGTGCCCGGCCCGGCGCGGACGAACGTCATCCCGGTGATAGCTCTCAAGACCGATGCGGTGCTGCCGATGGCTCGTGACTGGCGAGCCGAGTTCGGGTTTCGCCTTACGGAGGAGGCGAAACCATCAACAAAGCATCTGTCAATGGGGCCATCGCGGTGGCCGTCGCCGCGTTCGGCGCAGTCACCGGCCCGGCGTACGCCGCGACGACACCGTCACACGGGTTGGGACTGGACGCACCGACGGTCGCCCGGATCTCCGCCGCCGCGGGCCTCGCCCACGCGGCCAAGGTGGGTGTACTCGGGGTGGGCCAAGTGCCCGAGTCCGTCGATCTGTCCTCGAACGCGGTACCCGCCGGTGATCAGGGACCGATCGGCTCGTGCGTGGCCTGGTCGGAGGGTTACACCCTGGCCGGCTGGCTGTCCAACTCGCAGCGCCACGCCGGGACACCGTTCGCCCCGCTGTACCTGTACAACCAGATCAACGGCGGCCGCGACGCCGGGTCCACGACCACCGCGGCGTGGGCGGTACTGGCCAACCAGGGCATCGCGGAAGCCGCCTACTGGACCCACGGGACGACCGACTTCCGCTCGCAGCCGACCACGGCGGAACGGAGCAACGCGGCCAACCACAAGTTCGGCACCTCGCAGTACCTGTTCGTGGGAGCCAACCAGGGCGACTCGGCCCGCACCGTCATCCAGCAGGCGCTGGCCAACGGAACCCCGGTCGAACTCGGCATCCCCGTCTACAAGGCGTTCAACTACCTGAGCCCCGAAAACTCCACGTTCACCGCCGCGGACGTCTCCGGTAAAAGCCTGGGTGGGCACGCCGTCGTCATCCTCGGCTACAACGCCACCGGGGTGCAGATCGAGAACTCCTGGGGCACGCGGTGGGGGGCCGACGGCTGGGCCACGCTGAGCTGGGACTTCATCACCAAGTACGCGACCGAGGCCTCGGTCACGACCGGCTTCGTCTCGGCCGGCCAGCAGCTGCCCCCGACCGTCACCGGCCTGTCCGCGACCACCGTCAACAGCCTGGGCGGCTCCAGCCTGACCATCACCGGCGCCCGGCTGAGCAGCATGGACGTCGACGCCGCGGGCGCCGTCACGTTCGTCTCGGTCGCCGACTCGGCCGTCACGGTGCCCGCCACCGTCACCGGGCACACCGCCACCAGCCTGACCGTCACCGTGCCCGCGGTCCCGACGCCCGGTTCCTACCGTGTCGTCCTGACCGGGCCCGGCGGCGCCGGCCTGCCCGTCGCCGGCCGCGACACCATCACGATGGTGACGGCCTACCCGATCACCGTTCCCGACGGCACCGTCGCCCGCACCACCGGCGGCACCAAGATCGTCGTCACGTCGAGCGGCTTCGGCACCACCCAGGCCCAGTTCACCGCGAACAAGGTCACCGCGTCCATCAACGGCAAGACCACCGGCCTGACCTGGATCGACGACACCCACGCCAGCGTGATCATGCCGGCCGGCACCGCCGGGACCAGCGCCAACCTGATCGTCCTGCGCTCCGGGATCGCCGCCCCGGCGATCACCATCCCCTACCTGGCCCCGGTGCCCGTCATCACCGCGGTGAAGACGGCCAAGGTCTCCACCGACGGCGGCGCCGCCGTCACCCTGAACGTCACCGGCATGGCGACGATCGCCCCGTCCACGACGACCGTGACCATGGTCAACATCGCCGACCCGACGATCACCACGGACGCCCCGATCACGGCCCGCACCACCACCGGGGTCACCGTCACCATCCCGGCCGCCCCCACCGCCGGCGGGGCCCCGGTCACCGGCGCCTACCGCTTCGTCATCACCGGCAGCGGCGGCGCGAGCGTGCCGAACGCCGCCGCCGACCAGATCACCTTCGTCAGCCCGATGAGCATCGCCGTCACCCCCGGCCAGACCGTCCTGACCACCGGCGGCCCGGTCACCCTGACCGGAACCGGATTCGGCGCCAGCCGGGCCGAGTTCAGCACGAAGAAGATCACCGCGACCGTCGGGGGCAAGCCCGCCGCCGTCGCCTGGGTCAACGACTCGACCCTGACCTTGACGATGCCCCCGGCCGCGGCCGGCAGCACCCCGGCGATCGCGCTGCTGCACGACACGGTCGCCGGGCCGTCCATCTCCGGCGTCACCTACGTCTACCCGGCCCCGGTCGTCACCGCGGTCAAGGCGTCGAAGGTCTCCACCGACGGCGGCACCAGCGCCGTCGTCACCGTCACCGGAGCCGACACCATCGCCCCGGAAACCACGACCGTCGCCCTGGTCGCCGTCGCCGACCCGAGCATCGTCCTGAGCGCCGACATCACCGCCCGGACCAAGACCAGCATCACGATCACAACGCCGAGCGCCCCGGCGCAGGGTGCGTACCGGATCGTCGTCACCGGCCGGGGCGGCCCCAGCGTCGCCAACCGGACGGCCGACCAGATCACCTACCGGCAGCCGTACACGGTCAGCGCCGGGGTCACCACCGTCGCCAAGACCGGCGGGAAGCTCACCCTGACCGGGAGCGGGTTCACCGCCAGCAGCGCACTGTTCGCCAAGGAAGCGGTAACCGCCCTGGTCAACGGCCGACCGGCCGCCGTGACCTGGGTGAACGAATCGACCGTGACCGTTCAGATCCCGGCCGGGGCCGCCGGCAGCGCCATCACCGTCGTCCTCAACCACGACACCGTGGCCGGTGCTCCGCTCAGCCTCACCTACGCGGCCGCCTGAACCGGACATAGGGCCGCGGGGCCGGCCCGACAACACAACCGATTCTTCTGAAGATAGGTACGACGGCTCGGCCTTCCGGCCGAGCCGTCGTACCGTTTCTGCGCCAAAGCCGTTCTTTGCCGTCCCGGGCGGAAACGTGTGGCGGTGGCGTCACCTGAGCAGTGGGTCGCCTCGCCATTCTTCGGCGGGCCAGCGTCGCTGGTCGATGTCGCCGATGACGTCGGTGTACGTGGCGACGTGCTCGCTGAACTCGGTCAGGGAGGGCAGGTTCCGGCGCAGGTCGAGTTGTGCGTTGCGCAGTCGTTGCCGAAGCTGGTGCTCGGTCCAGGATGCCGTGTAGGCGTGCATCGCGGAGTGGTGCGCGACGTGGCTTGTCACCGCGGTCATCAGGGTCCAGGAGACGAGCTCGCCGATCACAGCCGCGTGGATGTGCCGGGCTCCGGCGTCGTCGGGCCGGTTGGCGCCGATCTGGGCGACCTGGTCGACCAGGTCGAGCACCTGGGCGGTGGGCTGCACCTGGTTGACGAGTTTGGCGAACTCCTCGGGATTGCGGACGAGCATGGTGCCGAGGTAGACCGTGAGGGCCTCGGTGGAGCCCTCGAAGATTCTGAACAGCCGGAAGTCCCGGAAGTGCTGGCCGACGGTGTTGGTGTCGAGAAAGCCGCGGGCCGCCAGCACCTGCAGGGCCTTGTCGATGGCGCTCCAGCCCAGCTCGCAGCCGAGGATCTTCGCGCAGAAGAACCAGGCGTCGGGGACGATCTCGCCCGCGTCCTGCCACGCCGCGATGTGGGAGATCAGCGATTCCGCGGCTTGGACACCGGCTGCGGCGTCGGCGAGCATCTCGCGTATTCGGCCGTTCTCGGCCATCGGGCCGGTGGCGATTTCCCGTCCTTTGGCGAAGCGCTGGGCGAGCTCCAGCGATCGCATGGCCGCGCCGAGGGTCATCGCGGCCAGTACGACACGACCGCCCATGAATGCTGTCTTGGCGATGTCGAGCCCGGCCCCTTCGTCGCCCAGCAGGGCGGACGCGGGGACGCGCAGATTCCTGAAGCTGAGGTCGTATTGCGGCACGGCTCGTAGGCCCAGGGTCAGCATCTCCGGGCCGATCTCGAAACCGGGCGTGCGGCTGTCCACCAGAAACCCGGTGATCCCTCCGGGCCGGCCGTTTTCGTCCCGGAGCCTTGCGAATACGTTTACGTACCGGGCGTCACCGCCCAGCGAAATCCATTTCTTGGTGCCGTCGATGGTGAAGGAGCCGTCTGCGTTCCGGCTCGCGGTCGTCGTCATTCCGCGGACGTGCGAACCGATGCCCGGTTCGCTGATCGCGCTGGTGATCAGGGCCTGACCCCCGGCCAGGCGTGGCAGTACCTCGTCTTTGACCCGTTCGGTGGCGGAGAGTCTGACCGGCGGGATTCCCAGCGTGTTGTGCACCGCGCAGAAGACGGCGAGGTTGGCATCGATGGCGCCGAGTTGCGTGAACACCCGGTTCATGTCGGCGTGGCCGAGTCCCTGTCCCCCGTATTTCCGGGGGACCTGCAGGCCGAGCAGGCCGACCTCGGCGAAGTCGGACACCAGGGCAGGCGGCAGCGAGCGACGTTCGTCCATGACTCGGGAGTTGAGAAAATTGCGGGCGTATCCGCGCAGGAAGTCCAGTATCCGGGTCGTCGGCGACGCCTGCGGGCGACTGTCGGTCAGCTCGGGAACAACGGCATCATGGCTGATGGTTTCCGTATCCATCGTTCGCTCCTCGCGAGGATCTTGAGCATTGCAAACGTTGGGGTGAGCTGAGTGTCGCGTCGGGCCCGCATTGTGTCGGGCGCGCATGAATCTCGTGGAGCCGCGGAACGCGTCACACTCATCAGAAATACCATCGGAGCGCGCTGATAGACGCGGCTCGTCATTGATGCCGCTGATATCAAGCCGGCCTTTTCGGCCAGGTGCTTATCAGTGGTGGATCGGAATTGCTTCGCTGCGTGTCTTTCTCGGCGCCGTTCTCGCCCGGTTCGACATGCCCAATGCGAGGTCGGCCGATTTCGCATTGAGCATGATCAGTTCCGCTATCCGGACGGACTCTACAGTAGAACGTCTGGTTCCTCAACGGGTTCGCATCGTCACGGACGGTAATTTCTCCTACGGAATGGCGTTCTCGCACGCCGCCGCAGTGGTGAACACCACGGAGGTCCGGGCGGCGGCGCTCGCCGGCCGCCGCCCGCCTCTCCTAACGCCCTTCGCGGGTGTGGATCTGCGCGACCAGCTCAGCGGCCAGTGCCTTGATCGTCTCCAGCCCCGGCCGGCCCCACGGGCGTGGTTCGGTGTCCACGACACAGACCGTGCCGAGCGCGACGCCGGTCCGATCGATCAACGGAGCGCCCAGGTAGGAACGGATGCCGATCTCGTCGACCACCGGGTTACCGGCGAACCGCGGGTAGTCGCAGACGTCGTCGAGCACCAGGGCCTTGCGCCTGACGACGACGTGCGGGCAGTAACCGTGCTCGCGCGAGAACGTACGGCCGGACAAGCCGGCCTGCAGCGCTACCGGAAGCTCGGCGCCGGTGTAGAGGCCACCCAGGTACTGGTGATCCTCGTGGATGAAGTTGACCATCGCCAGCGGCGCCTTGGTGACTTCGCCCATCCTGCGCGCGAACTCGTCGAGCTGCGCGTCCGGGCCGCCACCCAGCCCGAGTTCGTTCAGCCGGACGATGCGAGTGGGCACCTCCGGATCTGCGGGGGTCAGCGGATGGTTGGCGGAGAGGTCGTAGATCATGCCGGGTCTCCGTTCAGTTGACGATGTGCGCGGGAGGCGAGCAGATGTTGCATCAAATTGATGAGCACGCCCGTCGCGGATCGTTGGTCACGCGCGTCGCAGTAGACGATCGGGACGTCCGACCGCAGGTCGAGGGCCCTGCGTAGGTCGTGCGGCTCGTATCGGCTGCCGCTGTCGAACTCGTTGACCGCGACCAGGAACCTGATGCCACGCGACTCGAAGAAGTCCACGGCCGGGAAACAGTCGGCCAGCCGGCGGGTGTCGGCCAGCACGACGGCGCCCATCGCACCGCTGGACAACTCGTCCCACATGAACCAGAAGCGCTCCTGACCCGGCGTGCCGAACAGGTAGAGCACGTGGTCCTGGCTGATGGTGATGCGGCCGAAGTCCATCGCGACAGTGGTCGTCGACTTGCGCTCAATGCCGGTCAGCCGGTCGGTGCCCACGCTCGCGGTGGTGAGCACCTCCTCGGTGCGCAACGGTTCGATCTCGCTGACCGCACCCACGAACGTTGTCTTGCCGACGCCGAAACCGCCCGCGATCAGGAGCTTGAGCGCGGACGGAAAGCCGTCAGAGCCGTCGTTGAAGGGCATAGATGATGGTCTCCAGTACTACCGGGTTCGAAGGATCAGCCATCGGGTCAGGCGAGCGAGTGTCCAATGCGCCCCAGTCCACGAGATCGGAGAGCAGGATCTTGGCGACCACCGCGGGCAGCTTCAGCCGGGCCGCGACCTCGGCGACCGTGGTGACCCGGCCGCAGAGATCAAGTGCCTGAGCGTGGTCCGGTCCGAGTTGGCCGTGCGGGCGGCGGCCGGTGGCGATCACCATCGACAGGAGGTCCATGCGCATGGTCGGCTCGGTCCGGCCGTCGCTCACCGTGTACGGCCGGATAAGGCGACCCGCGGCGTCGTCGAACCAGTGCTCGTCCTCGGTCTCGAACGTGCTCACCGTCCGCGCGGGCCCGGGAGTTCCGCCTCGTTGCGGGCCGGGGTCGACAGGTACGGCCGGACGCTTTTGACCATGTGCGCCATCTCGTAGCCGAGCACGCCCGGGTCGGCCGCCTTGCCCGCGAGCACCGCGAGCACCGCGCCGGATCCGGCCGCCGTGACGAACAGCAGAGACTCCTCCAGTTCGGCCACCACCTGCCGCACCCCGTCGCTGCCGTCGAAACGAGTGCCGGCGCTGCGGGCCAGCGAGAACAGGCCCGAGGCGACCGCGGCAAGATGATCCGCGCCGTCGTCGTCGAGTCCGTGGGCGGCCTTGCGCAGACCGTCGGACGACAGGAGCAGCGCGCTCCTGGTGTCCGGGACCCGGTCGACCAGGCCGGACAACAACCAGACCAGATCTTGGGCCGGACGTGCGGGATCGGTGCGTGACATGGGGAGTGGGGCCTTCCTCAGAGACGAATGGGCGGGGGTCAGCCGAGACTGTCAGGCGTGGGCGCGTGGTCCTCGGCCCGTGAGATGCCGTTCATGAACGACGCCATCAGGCCGGGATCGTGGTCACCGGCCGGATCCGTGGCCGGGGGCAGCGGCCCGAGCTGCAACTGCGGGGCCATGTGAGTCTGGCTGCGACGCTGCGGGAGCGGGGGCCGCAGCGGTGACGACGGCGTCTGCCGCACCGGGGCGGACGGGATCTGAGCCACCGGGACGCGAGCCGACACCGGGTGCGGCGGCGACTGCTCCGATCCGGGAAGCCGGTCCTTGACCTGGGGCGGATCCTGCGCCTGAACCGAACCCTCGGACCGGGACACCGCCGGCGCCTTCGACGGCGAACCCACCAACAGCCGCGGCAGGATCACCACTGCCTGGGTACCGCCGTAGATGTTGGTCCGCACCTGCACGACGACCCCGTGCTGCCGGGCGATCACCGAGACCACGTAGAGACCGATCCGCCCGTCCTTCAGCAACTCGTCCAGGTCGATGGCATCCGGATCGGCCAACAGCCGGTTGACCCGCTCCTGATCGGAGCGCTGCATGCCCAGACCGCGGTCCTCGACCTCCACCGCCACCCCGGAGGTGACCTGCTCGGCGCGCAACAACACCTGGGTGTGCGGCGGCGCGAACATCGTCGCGTTCTCGATCAGCTCGGCGACCAGGTGGATGATGCTGGCGACGGCGTGCCCGGGCAGCGTGCCGTCGATCGGCGGCACCAGCTTGACCCGCGAATAGTGCTCGACCTCGGCGATCGCGGAGCGCAGCACCTCGGTCAGCGCGACCGGCCGGCTCCACTGACGCCGTGACACCGACCCGCCGAGCACGGCCAGGTTCTCCGCGTGCCGCCGAATCCGGGTCGCCAGGTGATCGACCTGGAAAAGGCCCTTCAACAGGTCGGGATCCTCGACCTCGTTCTCCAGCGCGTCGAGCAGCTTGATCTCCCTGTGCACCAGCGACTGCAGCCGCCGGGACAGGTTGACGAAGACCTCGACATGCCGGCCGTCGGCGTGCGCCGCCGACGGCTGCCTGTTCTCCATCTCGGCCTGCAGCAGGCCGAGCCGCTCGGCGAGCCGGCCGCTCTCGGAGTGCGCCGTGGCCAGCTCCGAAGCTGTCACGGCGAGTTCGGAGCGCACCGTGGCCAGGTCCGCCCTTGTCACGGCGAGTTCGGAGCGCGCCTGGTCGACCAGAGCCTGCTGCGCGCTCGCCCGGGCGGCGCCGCGACGGTTCGTCCGGACCGAATAGGCGATCGCTGCCGGCACGGCGACGGCGGCGACCAGAAAAGGAATGTCGGGCATGAGCATCCTCGATTTGGGTGATGCGGCAATGTCCGTTGTGGAGGCTCAGTCACTCTAGTGGTCCCGCAGGCGCACAGCCAAGCCGAGAAATCCGGCTCGGATCTCAATTCCATAAAGGCGGGAAGCCCGCCACCGGACCCACGCCATTCACGGGCAGGACAGCCCGTCACTGGGGGTTCCCAGCCGATTGCATCCTGTCTCGAAATGGCCTCTACCAGCGCATTTCCAACCCAGACCCATGCCCGCCCCGCTCCGCCTTCCCGGCCGCCCCGATGTGACGCACATGAGGGCACTAGGGGATCGCGCAGGCCGAAAAGATAGGGGCATCGGGGGAATCCCCATTGATCTCCCACCCGAACCGTTCACAAGCAATAGGGGTCCATTTTCTTGACTCGGCGATTGTCGTGCCGGATGTGCCGCACCTTGTCGGCGACCCGGTGTCCGGCGGCCGAAGCAGCCCGTTTGATGGACGGTGCCTCTACGGGGCCTTCGGCGACAAGACCGCCCTGTTCGCGGCGCGATCGTCGAGACGATGACAGCGCTGACGGAGCTACTCGGCACCCAGATCCGCGCGGCAGCGCAACGGCGACATCGACGACCGTGCGGACCCGCATCGCCTGGCCGCGCTGCTGCTGACCGTGCTGCGCGGCATCGAGGCGGTGGGCAAGGCCGGCGTCGACGCCGAGACCATCGACGGCGTCGCCGACACCGTCCTGTCCCTGCTTCCGCGGGTCAGCGCGAACGCCACTGCTCCGGCGCGGTGAGCGGCACCGCAGAAGGCCGCTCCACGCTGGTCGTCAGGTCGATGCGACGCCCCTCCTCGGCCGACCGGAGCAACGATGTCATCGCGTCGAGCACGTGCAGGGCGAGGGCCCCGCCGGCCCGCGGCGTCTCCGCGGTGATCATGTCGAGCAGGCCGATGCCGCGGCCCGCGTCCACGTAGCCGGCCGACGGGGCAAGCGTCCGCCAGTCGTCGGACCCGAGTTCGAAGAGGCGCACGTCGCCGTCGAACAGGTTGGGGTCGGGGACGGCGAGGCTGCCGGTCTCCCCGTGGACCTCGATCGGGGCGGCCGTCGTGCGCACCGCGTCGAAGCTGGTCGTGATCGTCGACAGCGCTCCCCCGACGTGATGCAGGACCCCGGTCACGTGGGTCTCGACCGCCACGTCGATCCGTTCCCCGGCCCGCGGTCCGGATCCGATCACCCGGGTGTCGCGCAGCCGTGAGCCCGCGCCGGTGACCGCTTCGATCGGCCCGAGCAGGTGGACCAGCGCCGACAGGTAGTAGGGCCCCATGTCCAGCAGCGGCCCACCGCCGGGCCGGTAGTAGAAGTCCGGGTTCGGATGCCACCGCTCATGACCGGGAGTTGCCATCACCGCCACCGCCGACAGCGGGCGCCCGATCAGCCCGGAATCCACGGCCGCGCGGGCACTCTGGATGCCGGTGCCGAGCACGGTGTCGGGCGCGCAGCCCACCGTCACGCCGAACGCGGCCGCCTGATCGAGCACCGAACGGGCGGCCGGCAGGTCGGCGGCGAGCGGCTTCTCGCCGTACACCCGCTTGTGATTGACGATGGCGCCGAGCGCGACCGAGGCGTGCGCGGCGGGCACGGTCAGGTTGAGGACCGTGTCGATGTCCGGGTCCTGCAGCAGGTCCTCGACCGGCCGGGCGCGGCATCCGTCGATGCCGGCGGCGACCGAGGCGGCGCGGGCGGTGTCGATGTCGGCGACCGCCGCGATGGTCACACCGGGGTGCCCGGCCAGGGTGGAGAGGTAGGCGCCGGAGATGTAGCCGGTGCCTACGACGCCGATGCGGTGCGGCTCGCCCACAACATTCCCCTCTCGATCACGGTACGTACGTTCGGGTTCCCGAGCACGTCGAGGCTGTGCCCGGGTGTGGTGACGACGATGCGCCCGCGGCCCCACTGCCGGGTCCAGACGGCCGGGGAGACGATGGGCCGGTGCCACGGATGCCACGGCTGGACCGGGTGGGTGGTGGTGGCCAGTACGTCGTTGAGGTCGTCGGTCAGCACCCAGTACTGCTCGGTGGTGAGTTCGAAGTCGTCGAGGCCGGCGGTGATCGGGTGTTCCCGGCCGAGCGCGGTCAGCTCGACCCGGTGCCGCAGGAAGTTGTCGGTCTCGTCACCGCCGCAGGCGCCCGGCTCTTTGCTCGGGTGGGTGGCGAACTGGCCGCCGACCAGCTGAAGGTAGTCCGAGGAGGCGCGGAACGAGTCGGCGATGCCGCCGTGCCAGCCGGCGAATCCGGTGCCGGCCGCGACGGCCGCGCGCAGCCCGGCGACCTCCTCGGGCGCGATCTGCGACATCGTGACGCATTGGACGATCAGGTCGACCTCGGCCATCACCGACGCCTGGCCGTAGACCGTCGTCGATTCGCTGACCTCGATCTCGAAGCCGTTGGCCGCGAGGAACGGCCGGAACATCTCGGTGGCCTCGACCGGCCGGTGGCCGTCCCATCCCCCGCGCACGATCAAGACCTTCATGCCGCAACTTCTATCAGATCAAAGGCTTCTTCGGGTACGGGCGTGAAGCGCGCGACCGGGTGGCGTGCGCCCTCGGCTATGGTTTGGCGATGGCGGGAAGCAGACGTCGGGGCAGCTACTCGGTCGGCCGGGCGCGGCGGGAGCAGATCCTGGACGTGGCCACGGCCAACTTCGCGACCCTGGGTTATGCGCAGACCTCGATGGCCCGGATCGCGAGTGACGTCGGGCTGACCGGGCCCGGGCTGATGCACTACTTCCCCACCAAGAAGCATCTGCTGGTCGCGGTCGCCGAGCGGCGGTTCGACATTCTCGGCCGGTGGGCGCTGGACAGCCCGGCCGACACGGACGGCACCGGGCCGCTGCGGCAGATGATGCGACTGGCCGGCATGTGCGCGTCGCAGCCGGGTCTGATCGAGCTGTTCGTACTGGTCTCGGCGGAGGCGGCCGACCCGACGAGCGCCGCCCACGAGCTGTACGTGGCGCGCTACGAGCGGGTGGTGGCCGCCCTGACCGCCGATTTCCAGCAGGGCGTGCAGGCCGGGTTCCTGCGTGACGGCATCGACTACGAGGCGATCGCCCGGGAGTGCATCGCGGTGGCCGACGGTCTGCAGTTGCAGTGGGTGCTCACCGGCGGGCGCATCGACGTGCTCACGCTGATCCGCAGTCACCTGGAGCGGCTGGCGCCGGTGATCCTGCGGTCGGGCGAGAGCATCGACCTCTCCGGCGAGTCCGCGCCGGCCCTGACGTCCGCCTGAGCCGGCGCCGGGCGCGCGGTCAGGCCGCGGTGATCCAGGTGGCGAGCCGGTCGATCGTCCGCCGGGCGGCCGGGTGGTCGACCTCGTTGAGGTAGCCGTGGCTGGTGCCGCGTTCACGGACGACGCTGGTGTCGACGCCGGCCCGGGCCAGTTCGGCGGCGAACGCCTCACCGGACATGCGCAACCGGTCGGCTTCCGCGTTGACGATGAGTGTCGGCGGTAGTCCGCGCACGTCGTGACCGGCCGGGTAGACGTACGGGTCGGTGACCGCGTCCCCGGCGTAGTTGCGGTTGATGGCCGCCATCGACGACGGCGGGAAGGTCAGGAACGGCGGCAGCGGCGCCAGCATCGCGGCCAGCTCGTCGTCGACCGCCGGGACCTCGTTGTGCAGCACCGGATAGACCAGTGCGAGGGCGGCCGGCCGTTCGGCACCGCGGTCGCGCAGCCGCAGGCCGGCACTGGCGGCCAGGTTCGCCCCGGCGCTCGCTCCCCCGACCGAGATCCGCCGTGGGTCACCGCCGAGGCTCTTCGCGTTGTCGACGGCCCAGCCGAAGGCGGCGACGATCTGCAGTGACGCCACCGGGAAGCGCGCCCGTGGCGCCTGGGACAGCGGCGGCAGGGGCGGCATGCCGGGCCCGGGTTCGCCGGCCGGCAGCAGTTCGGGCAGGGCGTCGAGCGGCGCCAGGGTGTAGTCGACCGAGACGACGGCCACGCCGCGTTCGCACAGCCGGCGGGCGACCTGGTCGGCCTCGGGCATGTCGAGGTCGCCGAACATGAACGCACCGCCGTGCATCCACACCAGGACCGGGCCGTCCGGCTCGGCCGGCTGGTAGGTCCTGAGCCGGAAGGCGTGGCCGGCGGCTTCGAGGCCGATGTCGTCGAGCTTCATGAACGACTCCTTGGTCGGGCGCTGGGGAAGCCAGACTAGCCCCCAAAACCTTCTGTGCAAGGTTTTCCCGGAGCCTCCGTGACGCGAAAGCCAGTAACACAAGGTTTTCGCGACGGAAACCTTGTGTCTTAGGTTTTTAGCCCCTACCGTGAGCCGCACCACACACCAAGCCGCTACCCACGGTGATCGAAGCGGAGACGCAGCATGCCTGAGCAGCAGTGTTACGACCTGCGCGTCGAATACCTGACCGAGCCCATCGGCGTCGGCACGCACCGTCCGCGCCTCAGCTGGACGACCAACGGCGTCCAGGACGCCGCCGAGATCGCGATCGACCGCGGCGACGGGCACCCGGTCTGGCGCAGCGGCCGCCGCCCGGGCGGGCTTCCGGCAATCGAGTACGACGGCGAGCCCCTCGACTCCAACCAGGTCTACCACTGGCGGGTGCGGGTCTGGCTCGACGGCGCCGCCGAGCCGGGCGACTGGGCCGCCGCGACCTTCGAGACCGGACTGCTCGACCCGGCCGACTGGCTGGCCGCGTGGATCAGCCCGAAGCAGGAACCCACCGCGACGGAACGCTGGACCCTGCTCGACTGGATCCTCGGCCGGCGCCCGGAGACACCCGTCGAGCAGCGGCTGCGCCCGGTGCAGTTGCTGCGCCAGCGGTTCGACGTCCGCGGCGAGGTGGTCCGGGCCCGGCTCTACGCGACCGCCCGGGGCGTCTACACCGCGCAGGTCAACGGGCGGGACGCCGGCGATCAGGTGCTGGCGCCCGGGTTCGACAGCTATCCGCATCGGATCTCGGTGCAGTGCTACGACGTCACCGGCCTGCTCGCCACCGGCGAGAACGTGCTCGGGGTGGCCCTGGCCGACGGCTGGTGGGCCGGGCGGATCGGGCTCAGCGGTTCGAGCGCCCAGTTCGGCACCGAGACCAGCGCGACCTGGCAGCTGCACGTCGACTACCGCGACGGCGGCACCGAGGTGATCCGGTCCGGGGCCGGCGTGTGCGGCTCCCCCGGGCCGTGGGCCTACGCCGATCTGTTCGTCGGCGAACACTACGACCGCCGCTCGGAGCAGCCCGGTTGGGACGCGCCGGGCTTCGACGACTCCGGGTGGACGCCGGTGACGCCGACCGGGGAGAGCACGGCCGTGCTGCGCCCGTTCACCGGGGAACCGGTGCGCCGGGTGCTCGAACTGCCCGCCCGCACGATCGCCGGCGACGCCGGGACCGGCTGGATCGTGGACTTCGGGCAGGTCATCGCCGGGCGGGTGCGGCTCACCGTCCGTACCCCTCGAAGGGGTCAATCGATCACCCTGGAACACACCGAGACGCTGGGGCGCGACGGCGGCTGGTTCGCCAACATCACCGGGATCAACAAGGAACAATGCGACACGTACGTGGCGGCGGGGCTGGACGGCCCGGAGATCTACGAGCCGGTCTTCACCTTCCACGGCTTCCGGTACGTGCGGATCCGCGGGCTGGACCGGGCGCCGGAGCCCGAGGACGTCGTGGCCGTCGTGCTCGGCAGCGACATCGAGTGGACCGGCTCGTTCGAGACCTCGGACGCGCGCCTCGACCGGCTGCACCGCAACGTGGTGTGGAGCCAGCGGGGCAACTTCCTGTCCGTGCCGACCGACTGCCCGCAGCGCGAACGGGCCGGCTGGACCGGTGACCTGCAGGTCTTCGCGCCCGCGGCGGCGAGCAACGCGCAGGTCGTGCCGTTCCTCAGCCGCTGGCTGGCCAACCTGCGGGCCGACCAGCTGCCGGACGGTCGTGTGCCGATCATCTCCCCCTATTCGCCGTACGACGCGGAGTCGGCCGCCGCGGCGACCGGGATCGGCGCGATCGTCGCCGCCGCCGGTTGGAGTGACGCGATCGCGCTGGTGCCGTGGACGCTCTACGAACGCAGCGGCGACCGGCGGGTCCTGGCCGACAACCTCGACGCGATGCTCGCCTGGATCGAGCATCAGCGGGCCGAGGCCGGGGAGTCGCTGCTCTACCGGCCCGCCGGCCAGTTCGGGGACTGGCTGACCCCGAGCACCCTGGAGGGGCAGCCGCTGCACGAGGCGATCGGCGTCGCACCCGAGCTGACCGGCGGGATCGTCGCGCCGATGTTCCAGGCCCGGACGCTCACCGTGACCGCCCGCGCGGCCCGCGTCCTGGGCCGCGACGACCTGGCCGACGAGCTCGACGGGCGGGCCGCCGCTGTCCGGGGCGCGTTCACCGCCGCGTACGTGTCGGGGGACGGATTGCTGCCGGTGGACCTGCAGGGTCCGTACGCGATCGCCCTGGCCTTTGACATGTTCTTGCCGGAGCATCGCCAAGCCGCCGCGGCGCGGCTCGCGGCGCTGGTCGAGGGTCGCGGCGGGCGCCTCGACACCGGATTCCTGTCGGTCGGGCATCTGCTCGACGCGCTCTGGGACAACGGTTATCCCGACCTGGCCCGCCGCGTGCTCTGGCAGCCGGAGATGCCGTCCTGGCTGTACGAGGTCGACCGGGGGGCCACCACGATCTGGGAGAGCTGGGACGCGATCGGGCCGGACGGCACCGTGCGCGAGGTGTCGCTCAACCATTACGCGTACGGGTGCGTCGACGACTGGCTGTACCGGCGGGTGGCCGGGATCCGGGCGACCTCGCCCGGATATCGCACCGCCACGATCGAACCGGATCTCGCCGCGGGCGTCGACTCGGTCCGGGCCCACGTCGGCACCCCCTACGGGCGGCTCGCCGTGGCCTGGCAGCGCGACGGCGACCGCGCCGACATCCACGTCACCGTGCCCTACGGCATCACCGCGACGCTCGTCACCCCGGCCGGTGACGTGCCGCTGACCCCGGGCGAGAACAACCTTCGTACGTCAATCGGGAGTTTGTCGTGACCTTTTCCCCGCCGGAAAGCGCCCCCGCCGTGCCGTCTCCGCCGGCCGATCCGGCTTGGCGCAACCCGGGTGGCAGCTTCTACTTCTTCTACCTGTTCGCGATCGCCGCCACCGCGGGTGCGCTGCTGTCCGACGCCATCCTGACGCTGGCGCTCAAGGCCGATCAGATCGACCCGCAGCGGGCCACCACCATCCTGTCCATCGTCGTGGCCGTCGGCGGGCTGACCTCACTCGTCGCGTTCCCGCTGGTGGGACGGTTGAGTGACCGGACCACGGCCCGGCTGGGTCGTCGCCGGCCGTTCCTGCTGGCCGCGGCCGCGCTGATCGCCGCCGGCTCGGTCCTGATCGTCGCCGCGAACGACGTCGTCGTGCTGACGCTCGCCTACATCGTGGTGGGCACCGGATCGGTCGCGGCCATGGTCGCGACCGCGGCGATCGTGCCCGACCAGTTCGAACCCGACCGCCGCGGCACGCCGTCGAGCATGGTCGGGCTGGGCAGCCCGATCGGTGCCGTCCTCGGCCTGTTCCTGGCCCAGCTCGTCCAGCCGCACCTGGCCGCCATGGTGCTGCTCCCGGCCGGGGTCGCGGTGGTGGCGTTGCTGCTGCTCACGGTCGTGCTGAAGGACCGCCGGCTGAGCCCGTCGGAGCGGCCGCCGTTCGTGTGGCGCGACTTCCTGGGCACCTTCTGGGTCAGCCCGCTGCGCTATCCGAGTTTCGGGCTGGCCTGGCTGAGCCGGCTGTTCATCTTCCTCGGCGTGGCCGCGGTCAACGCGTACCAGGCCTTCTACCTGATCGACGTGCAGCATGTGGACTCGGCGACGGTCGGCACGACGATCTTCGTCGCCACGCTGATCCTCACCGTCGCGTCGCTGATCTTCGCGCCGGTGGCCGGGAAGATCAGCGACCGGATCCACCGCCGCAAACCGTTCGTCGTCGTCGCGGCACTGATCTTCGCGGTCGGGCTCGGCCTGGTCGCCGCGGCCGACAGCGTCCCCGCGTTCCTGATGGCCATCGGCGTGATGGGGATCGGCCAAGGGGTCTACTTCGCGGTGGACTTCGCCCTGGTCACCGAAGTCCTGCCGGACCCCGGCAACCCGGGCAAGGATCTCGGCATCATGAACCTGGCCAACAACCTGCCCGTGATGATCGTCCCCGCGGTCGCCCCGGCCCTGCTGGCCATCGGCGCCACCGCGGCGACCCCGCAGAACTTCACGGTGCTGTTCGGCGCGGGCGCGATCGCGGCGGTCATCAGCGCCCTGTTCATCCTTCCGATCCGCGGAGTCCGCTGACATGATCCGGAACCTCACCAGCCGGCTGCTGCACCGGGTGTTCCCCGGGCTACCGCCGGCCGCCCACCGCTACGAGATCCGCCGCGACATCGAGGTGCCGATGACCGACGGCACCCGGCTGCTCGGCGACCTCTACCTGCCGACTCCCGGCCCTGGCGTCCCGCCGCCGACGGTGCTGATCAGAAGCCCGTACGGGCGGGCCGGCATCGGCGCACCCCTCTGCCGGCTCCTGGCCGAGCAGGGACTCCCGGTCTTCTCCCAGAGCTGCCGCGGAACCTCCGGCAGCGGCGGCACGTTCCTCCCCCAGCTGCACGAACAATCCGACGGCATCGACACGCACCGCTGGGTGCGGGCCCAGCCGTGGTTCACCGGCCGGCTGGTCACCACCGGTCAGAGCTACCTCGGATACACCCAGTGGGCGGCCGCCACCCACCTGAGCGGCGACGAAGCGCCGGACGCACTCTGCCTGCAGGTCACCATGCCCGACTTCGGGGCCATCACCTGGGACAACGGCGCGTTCTCGCTGCGCAACGCGCTCAGCTGGAGCACCATGATGACCCACCGCGACCGGTTCGCCGCCGGCCTGCGCCGGGCCCTGCCCGACAAACGCCTGGACGCCGGCCTCGATCACCTTCCGCTGGCCGAGGGCGATCGGGTCGCCACCGGCGGCACCACCATCGGCTGGTACCAGGACTGGGTCAAACGCGACGACCTCAACGACGAGTACTGGACGGCGCAGTCACACACCGCGGCCGTCCCGGCGGTCACCGCACCCGTCTCGATGATCACCGGCTGGTACGACATCTTCCTGCCCTGGCAACTACGCAACTACCGGCAGCTGGTCGACGCCGGGAACCCGCCCGAACTGACCGTGGGACCGTGGGGGCACGCCAGCCCGGCACTACTCCGGGACACACCGGCCGAGGTGTACGGATTCCTGAACCGTCACCTGATGTCCGGGCCGGACACCCGGGCCGACCGGGTCAAGGTCTACGTGACCGGGGCCGAGGAGTGGCGCGGCTACGCCGCATGGCCGCCGCCGGCCCAGGCCACCGACTGGCTGCTGCAGCCCGAAGGCGGCCTGGATCGGTACGCGGCGCCGAACAGCGCGCCGAGCACCTACGTCTACGACCCGGCCGATCCGACACCGGCGCTGGGCGGGCCGGCACTGGCCCCGAACTCCGGGCCGGTCGACAACAGCGCCCACGAAGACCGGGCCGACGTGCTGACCTTCACGTCGGCGGCGCTGCCGCAGGCCGTGGAGGTGCTGGGCGAGCCGACCGCCACCATCTCGTTGCGCTCCGATCGGGAGAACACCGACCTTTTCGTACGGCTGTGTGACGTGCACCCGGACGGGAAGTCCTGGACGGTGTGCGACGGGATCCAGCGTATCGGGCGAGACGGCTCCGAACGTGACGACGACGGCGTGCGGGAAGTGACGGTGTCGCTGTGGCCGACCGCGCATCGGTTCCGGGCCGGGCATCGGATCCGGGTTCAGGTCAGCTCCGGGGCCCATCCGCGGTATGCACGCAACACGGGTGGGGACGAGCCGGCCGGGACTGCGAGCACGCTGCACAAAGCGCACCAGGAGATCCTGCACGACTCCGACCATCGATCCCGGATCGTGCTGCCCACCCGGGGCGTCGTCCTCCCGGCCGAATAGCCGGCGGCCGACGACCGGGCCGGCCGGCTCTCAACGGGTGGACGTGAGCCGGCTGCGCGCCGCATTCGATCCGGCCGCCCTGGTCGAAGCGGGAACGTATCCGAACGTCTGGGGTGGGCGGTCCTGTTCGGCATCTCGTTGTGACCCCGGTCTGACGAGGTGGTGAAACGGTCAGGCGTGACGTGTGGGACCGGAATCGGCGTAACCGAGTCGGGGCGGGGGTCGGCGACTTAGGCTCGGGGGGAATGGCTGCCCCGGACCCTGGCAGAGCGGAAAGTGAGCTGACCGCCGGGGGAAACCATGTCCAGGACATCTGATGGGTGCAGCATCGCCGAACGCGCGGACGAGGACGTCCCGACTCGGCTGCTGACGGCGCTGGCCACCCTGCCGGTGGAGGATCCGGGCCGGCGCGTTGTGCGTGGGCAGGCCATCGAGGCGTGGGTGCCGCTGGCGCGACGGCTCGCCGGGCGGTATGCCGGGCACGGCGTACCGATGGATGATCTTGTGCAGACGGCGACGCTCGGTCTCATCAAAGCGGTGGACCGGTTCGACCCGGAGCACGGCGCCTGCTTTGTCGGGTTTGCCGTGCCGACGATTCTCGGTGAGATCAAGCGGTATTTCCGTGACCGGACGTGGATGATCCGGCTTCCGCGGCGGCTTCAGGAGTTGCGGCTCGCGATCACGGCGGCCAACGCCGAGCTGACGCAGCTGCTGAGCCGTTCGCCGACCGTGGCCGATGTCGCCGCGCACCTGGGTCTCACCGAGGAGGCCGTTCTGGAGGGGCTTGAGGGCGCCCGGGCCTACGAGACGGTGTCGTTGTCGACTCCGCGCCGGGCCGAGAACGGCTACGAGCTGATCGACGTGCTGGGCGACGACGACCAGGCGTATGCCGAGGCCGAGGCGCGGATCGCGCTCACGGCGGCGATGGCTGTGCTGGACGAGCGGCTGCAGCGGATCCTGACCTTGCGCTTCTACGGCAGTCTGAGCCAGTCCGAGATCGCCGGGCAGCTCGGTGTCTCGCAGATGCACGTGTCCCGGCTGCTCGCCCAGGCCCTGCGTGAGCTGCGCGGCCACCTTGAGGTAGCTGTGTAGTACCCGGCTGACGGCTGACGACGGCCGGTAGCCGACGAGCGGATCGGCCGGCGCGATGAACGCCCGACCCGCCCCGGGTGAACCGTCACACCCCTCTCGCCTGCCATTGCCCGAACACCCGAACGGGGTATTCGGGGAACGTGGTCCGTCAATCAGGATTGGCGTCATCGAGCGGCGCGGAACACAAATACGGTCCGCCGACCGCCATTCCTGAACAGGAGAATCACATGACCACAATGGTGAAGAACAGCATCCGGGGCGCCTCGCTCAACCACAGCGAGGCCGTGCTGGGCCGGGGTCGCAACCTCAACCACACCGAGGTCGTCCTGGGGCGCGGCCGCGAGCTCAACCACTCGGAGACGGTGCTTCCACGCCGGCGGCGCGTCGCCCCGGCCGGCCGGGGCCTCCGCGTCAATCATTCCGAGATGCTGCTGACCCGCGATCGCTCCGCGCACTGATCGGCGATTCGCGGCGATGAATTCCGTCGGGCAATTCATCGCCGAACGGCCGGGAAATCGTTCGCGGTTTCCCGGCACCGTTCGGCTGCTGCTCGCCAGCGACCTGATCACCGCGGCCGGGGTCGGCCTGACCCAGCCGTATCTGATCGTCCTGCTGCACACGGCCCGCGGACTCCCGGTGGCGGCCGCCACCGGTATGGTCGCGCTGGCCGCGGTCACCAGCCTGGTCGGCAATCCGATCGCCGGAACCCTGATCGACCGGTACGGACCCCGAGCCGTCATGATCGCCGGACTCCTGGTCGCCACGCTCGGGATGCTGCTCCTGGCCCTGGGCGCCGGTTTGGCCCTGGCCGCGGCCGGCATCGGGGTGACCGGTCTGGGCTGGTCGCTATCGGTTCCGGCACTCTCCACCCGGCTGGCCCGGCTCGTCCCGGAATTCTCGCACCAGCGCGTCTACACCCTGCAGTACGTCCTGTTCAACGTCGGCCTGGCCGGCGGCGCGGCGGTCGGCGGCCTGGTCGTCGCCTCGGCGTCCGCGCTCCCGTCTCTGTGGCTCGTCGGAGCACTGCTCTGCCTGGTCAGCGCCATAATGGCTCGATTCGGCGGCTTGTCCGCATCGGTTCCGGCCGACGAGCAGGGCCCGGGCTATCGGCAGGCGCTGGCCGACCGGCGACTGCTGCCCTTACTCGGTGCGGCCGCTTTGCTGTCCACGGTCGGCTACGGAATCTACAACGCGGCGCCGAGCGTACTGGCCGTCGCCGCACACGACCCGGCCGCCCTGTCCTGGTTGAGCGTCGCCAACGCGGTCAGCGTGATCGTCGGTGCGACGATCACCTGGCGGTTCGCCGACCGGATCCCGGCCCGGGCCGCGCTGCTCTGGACCGCCGGTCTCTGGGCGGTGGCCTGGGCGATCTGTGTCCCCACCGCCCTGGGCACCGGGCTGGCCGTCCGTCCGGCGCTGACCGTTGCGGCGATCCTGACCGGGGCCGGTGAGGTGCTGCTGGCCGGAGCCCTGCCCACCCTGGTGAACACGATCGCGCCGGAGGCGCTGCGCGGTCGCTACAACGCCCTGTCCAGTCTGGCGCTGACCGTCGGTATGGGGACCGGGCCGCTGCTGACCTCGGCGGCAACGGCTTCCGGCCACACATTGCTGCTGTTGGGTACGGCGGTGGCCCTGGCCGTCGGCGCGGGCCTGATCATGGGCCGGCCGTCGTGACGACGGCGCTGGACCACGCCGATGACCTGCGCGAACAGGGTCGTTACGCGGAGGCCGAGACAATTCTCGGGCCGATGGTCGCGCAGGTCGACCGCGCGGGCGGGCCGCGCTCGGCGAGCGACGCCCACCTGCTCAACGCCTACGGTCTGCTGCTCAAGGCCACGGGCCGATATGCCGAGGCCAAGGCCCGCTATCGGCAGGCGCTGGACGTTCCTGGGCAGGCCGGAGAAGATCTCGCCGCGCTGCATCACAACCTGGCCGGGATCGAGTTCGTCCTGGGTGATCTGGACCGGGCGGCCGAATGGGGGCGGCGCGGGCTCCAACTGCGACGGACCCTGGTCGGGCCGGACCATCTGACGGTCCTGTTCGACGAGGGGAACCTGGCACCGATCCTGATCGGGCTCGGCCGACTCGATCAGGCCGAGACGTTGCTCGCCCATGTGCACGAGCAGTTCGTGGCGCAACTCGGGCCCGATGACTACGAGACCGGTGTAGCCCTGACCAACCTGGGCGCTCTGGCCGCGCAACGTGGTGACCTTCGGCTCGCACTGACCCACCTCACCGAGGCGATCCGGATCAAGACGAATCGTCTCGGGCCGGATCATCCCGAGTTGATCCGCACCCTGATCAATGTCGCCGTCGTGACCGAGCAACTCGGCGACCCGGCCGGCAGCGAGGCGGCGCAGACCCGGGCCCTGCACCTCGCCGAGTCCTACCTACCGGTCGGCCACGAGCTCCGCCAGGCGTTGACCGACTGGTAGGTCCGACGCCGTCAGCACGGAGGCGGCGCCGTCATGCGCGGCTGCCTCGTGCTGCCGCGGCCACCGAGGAATGGGCCGTCGTACCGAACTCCCCTGACATCCGGCGGCCGCTATGTAGCCATGTGTATAGTGGCGCGCCATGACGATCGCGACGGCTTTTCTGGCGTTGCTCGAGGGGCGGCCGCAGCATGGGTACGACCTCAAGCGCGCCTATGACCAGCACTTCGGGCACGATCGGCCGCTGCACTACGGGCAGGTTTACACGACCCTGGCCAAGCTGCTCAAGAACGGCCTGGTGACCGTAGACGGGGCGGACGGCGAGGGCGGGCCGGACCGGAAGCGGTACACGATCACCGAGACCGGCGTGACCGACGTGCAGCGCTGGCTCGACGAGCCGGAGAAGCCCGATCAGTACCTGCAGAGCGGCCTCTACGCCAAGGTGGTCGGGGCGCTGCTGACCGGCCGGTCGGCCGCCGACGTGCTCGACGTGCAGCGTGAGGAACATCTGGCGGCGATGCGGGAGCTGACCCGGCGCAAGCGGTCCGGGGATCTGGCCGACCGGCTCATCTGCGACCACGCGCTGTTTCATCTGGAGGCCGACCTGCGCTGGCTCGAACACACCGCGTCCGTTCTCGATCAGCTGGCCGAGGAGGTACGGCGATGAGCGCGCTGCTGGTGGCCGAGCAACTACACAAGGCCTACGGGCCGACGATCGCGCTGGCCGGTGCCGATCTGGCGGTGCACGCGGGCGAGATCGTGTCGGTGATGGGACCGTCCGGCTCGGGCAAGTCGACGCTGCTGCATTGCGCGGCGGGGCTGGCCGCTCCCGATGCGGGCTTGGTGACGTACGCGGGAAATGATCTTTTTGCCCTGAACGACGTGCGCCGCAGCGCGGTACGACGGCGCGAGTTCGGCTTCGTGTTCCAGTTCGGGCAGCTGGTGCCCGAGCTGACCGCCCTGCAGAACGTGGCGTTGCCGCTGCGGCTCGACGGTGTCGGGCGCCGGGTGGCCGAGCGGCGCGCGGCCGGGCTGATGGATCGCCTCGGGCTGGCCGACAAGGCCCCGGCGCGTCCGGGTGAGCTGTCCGGCGGGCAGCAGCAGCGGGTCGCGGTGGCCCGTGCGCTGGTCACCGGACCGAAAGTGATCTTCGCGGACGAGCCGACCGGCGCGCTCGACTCGGTCGCCGGCGAGCAGGTCATGGAGATGCTGACCGATGCGGCCCGGGCGACCGGCGCCGCGGTTGTGCTGGTCACGCACGATGCGCGGGTGGCCGCGTACGCGGATCGGGGTGTTGTCGTGCGGGACGGGCGCAGCACGATGCGGGCCGGCGTGCGATGAGAAGGGTCCTGGCCGAGCTGGCCCTCGGTGTCCGGCTGGCCTTCGCCGGTGGGCGGCGCGGCTGGCTGCGCACGGCGATGGCGACGCTGGGGGTGGGTATCGGCGCGGCCGGTCTGCTGCTGGCCGCGTCGGTGCCGACGATGCTGGACGGGCGGCAGGCGCGCACCGATGCCCGCTACGACAGCCCGGGTGGCGTGACGGTGCCGGCCGGGCGGACGACGATCCTGGCCGGCCCGGACGGGCAGTCGGGCGACAACGCGATCCGGGCCCGCCTGCTCTGGCCGGAGGCGCCGGGCGCGCCGCTGCCACCAGGGGTGCCGGCCTTCCCCGGCGATCATCAGATGTACGTGTCGCCCGCGCTGCGGGCGGCCCTGGACGGCCCGGACGGGGACACTCTGCGCCGGCAGATGCCGTACGAGATCGTCGGAACCATCGCGCCGGCCGGGCTGTCCGGCCCGCACGAGTACGCGTACTACGCCGGCTACCAGCGGGCCACGGCCCTGGTCGAGCAGCAGGTGGCCTGGCGCGTCGACCGGTTCGGCTATCCCAGCCTCGACGTGGAGGCGGGCGCGGGCGGCACCTACGTGATCGTGGCGGTCCTGGTCGCCACCCTGCTGCTGCCGGTGGCGATCTTCATCGGCGCCGCGCTGCGCTTCGGCGGTGACAGCCGGGACCGGCGGCTGGCCGCGATCCGGCTGATCGGTGCCGACAGCCGGGCCGTGCTGCGCATGGCGATCGGCGAGAGCCTGGTCCCGGCCGGGCTCGGCCTGCTGCTCGGCCTGCTGTTCTACCTGCTGATTCGCGGCCAGGTCGAGCGGTTCTGGCTCTTCGACGTCAGCGTCTACTCCGCCGACGTGCGCCCGGTGCCGTCGCTGGCCGTCCTGGCGGTGGCGGTGATCCTGGGCCTGTCGGCCGGGGTCACGCTGCTCGGTTTCCGCGGCGTCACGGTCGAGCCGCTCGGGGTGCTGCGGCAGGCGCCGACGTGGCGCGGCCGGCTCTGGTGGCGGCTCATCGCGCCGGCCGCGAGCCTGCTGCTGCTCTACCCGGTCCTGCTCGGCCGCGAGAACGTCGGCGAGGCGCGCACCGGCATCGGCGCGGTGCTGCTGATCGTGGCGCTGATCCCGCTGCTGCCGTACGTGGTGCCGGTGGTGGCCCGGCTGCTGCCCGACGGCACGGCGTCGTGGCAGCTCGCCTCCCAGCAGCTGCGGCGCAACCCGTCGTCGTCGACCCGGGCGGTCAGCGGCATCGTGGTCGCGGTGGCCGGGGCGATCGCGCTGCAGTCGCTGTTCGGGGCGGCCGAGGTGGAGCGGTCCATTCCGTACGACAAGGCCGACCCGGCGTTCCTGCTGCAGGCCCGGGACCGGACGAGCACCGACGCCATGAAACAGCGGTCGGCGAGGTTCGAGCAGGTCAGCGGCGTGCGCGCCGGAACCGTGGCGCTGTACACCATCTACCAGAAGGACATCATCGGCCTGGCCAACCTGTACATCGGCGACTGCCGGTCGCTGAGCCAGCTCGCCACCCTGACCGGCGGCTGCGAGCCGGGCGACACCTTCACGGCCGGCTCGGCCGAGAAGGTCATCACCATCGACAAAGGCGAGATCAACCCCGCCCCGGGCGTACGGCTGGCCGTCCCGGCCAAGGCTCGCAAGGCGACCCTGATCGGCAGCAACGCACAGGGCGTCGCGTCGGCCGTGCTGATGACCACCATCCCGGCGCAGCTGGCCCGGGTCGAACCCGGCTTCGTCGAGACCCGCATGTTCACCGACGAGAAACCGGCCGTCGTGGCCGGGAAACTGCGTGGCGTCGCCGCCGAGATCGACCCGCTGGCGATGTTCACCGCGATGGCGCCGGAAGGCGACCGGTTCGGGCCGCTGCGGGTCGCCCTGAACGTCGGGTCGACGCTGATCCTGCTGATGATGGCGGTCGGGCTGCTGCTCGACGTGGCCGCCCGGCTGCACGAGCGGCGCCGCATCCTGGGCGTGCTGGCCGCGGTCGGCGCCCGCGACGGCACGGTGATCTGGTCGGTGCTGCTGCAGGTGATCGTGCCGGTGGCGGCCGGGTTGTCGCTGGCCGTCGGCGCCGGGACCGGGATCGGTGCTCTGCTGATGCGGCTGTCCCAGGTGCCGGTCATCTTCACCGCCGGGACGGTTCTCCTGCCGGTCGCCGCGGGCGCCGGCCTGGTCCTGATCACCACGGTGGCGGTGCTGCTGCCCGCGGTGCGCCGGGTCACCCGGACCGAAGAACTGCGCTACGAGTGAGCGCCGCCCATCGGTACAGTCGTGGCCAGATGCCGACGTCGGAGGTGATCACGGTGCACCCGGTCTTGTGACGGCCCCATCCCGGGGCTGCGCGGAGCCGAAAGGTGCCCGTATGAGCAAGACCGACAAGACCCGTCCGCTGTGGGTCCGGATGGCGGAGACCCCGGGCGTGACCGCGATCGCCGTGCACGACCATCGGTTCGGGCCGTGCACGCTGCCGGACCGGATCGGCGCCGGCACCGCGCGGGGCGGCTGCTACTGGCGTGGCGCCGGGTATCACGTGCTCGCCTGCGACGGCGGTGCTTGCAGCCGGGAGCGGCAGCTCTGGCGCCGGCAGGCCAACCGCCAGGACCGTTACCGGGCGCGCCGGGAACTTCGCGCCTGCCGCGCCGACGACTGATCCGCCCCAAGGCCGGCGGCGGCCTACTGACGCAGGTGTTCGCGCAGCCAGCCCTCGGTGTTGCTGACGTGCAGCAGGGCCGCCGCCTGGGCCAGCGGGCCGTCCCCGGCGGCCAGCGCCTGGTAGATCGCCTCGTGTTCGGCCACGGTCCGGCCGGCGGCGTCGCCGTCGACCAGGCCGCGCCAGATCCGGGCCCGCAGGGTCTTGCCGGAGATGCCCTCCAGCAGGGTCACCAGGGTGTCGTTGCCGGTGGCGGCGATGACGGCCCGGTGGAACGCGGCGTCGTGCAGGTTGAGCAGTTCGACGTCGTCACCGGCCTCGCGCATGGCGTCCAGGTGCCGTTTCACGTCGGTCAGGCCGGGCTCGGCGATCCGGGTCGCGGCCAGCGCCGAGGCGACCGGCTCGAACAGGCGCCGCACCTCCATCAGGTCGAGCAGGGTCCCGGCGTCGCCCTGCAGCAGCTCGACCGCCCCGCCGAGGCCGCCGAGCAGCATGCCGGGCTGCAGGCTGGTGACGTACGTGCCGTCGCCGCGGCGCACCTCCAGGACGTGGGCCACTTCGAGGGCTTTGACCGCCTCCCGCATCAGGTTGCGGGACAGCCCGAGCTGGGTGGCCAGCTCCGGCTCGGGCGGGAGTTTGCTCCCGGGGGCCAGCTCACCGGACTGGATCCGCTCGCGGATGCGGGCGATGGCCTTGTCGGTAAGCGACACGGCGGTTCCTCCATGGATCTTCCGGCTCGGGCCGGCGTTCACCGGCCGGACCATTCTGCTCCGGCCGGCGCCGTGGTCAGGCACGGGCGGCCCACACCGGCCCGTCGGGGTAGGCGTATTCCTTGAGGGAGGCCGGGTGCATCTGCGCGGACAGCCCGGGTGCGGTCGGAGCGAGGTAGCGTCCGCCGACCACCCGTACCGGATCGACGAAGTGTTCGTGCAGGTGGTCGACGTATTCGATGACGCGGTCGCGCATCGTCGCGGAGACGGCCACGAAGTCGAACATCGACAGGTGCTGGACCATCTCGCACAGTCCGACGCCGCCCGCGTGCGGGCAGACGGGCACGCCGAACTTGGCCGCGAGCAGCAAGATCGCGATGTTCTCGTTGATCCCGCCGACCCGGGCCGCGTCGATCTGGACGATGTCGACCGCGCCGGCCTGCAGCAGTTGTTTGAAGACGACCCGGTTGGCCACGTGTTCGCCGGTGGCCACCTTGATCGGCGGCAACGCCCGGCGCACGGCGGCGTGTCCGAGGATGTCGTCGGGTGAGGTGGGTTCCTCGATCCAGTACGGGTCCCAGGGCGCGATCCGCCGCATCCAGTCGATGGCCGACTGCACGTCCCAGCGCTGGTTGGCGTCGACCGCGATGCGGATGCCCGCACCGACCGCCTGCCGGGCCGCGCGCATCCGCCGGATGTCGTCCTCGACCGAGGCGCCGACCTTCAGTTTGATCTGTTCGAAGCCGTCGGCGACGGCCTGCCGGGCCAGCCGGGCCAGTTTCTCGTCGGAGTAGCCGAGCCAGCCGGGCGTGGTCGTGTACGCCGGGTATCCGCGCTCCAGCAGCAGGGCGATCCGCTCGTCGCGTCCGGGCCGGGCCCGTTCCAGGATGTCGAGCGCGTCGCCGGGGGTGAGCGCGTCGGAGAGCCAGCGGAAGTCGACCTGGGCGACGAGTTCGGCCGGTGACATGTCGGCCAGAAAGCGCCAGACCGGTTTGCCGGCCCGTTTGGCGGCCAGGTCCCAGGCGGCGTTGACGACCGCGCCGGTGGCCATGTGGATGACGCCCTTCTCCGGGCCGAGCCAGCGCAGTTGCGGGTCGTGGACCAGTGAGCGGGCGAAACCGCCGAGGTCGTCGCCGATTTCGGCCACCGGGCGTCCGATCACGAACGGGGCAAGAGCAGAAATGGCATTGACCTGTACGTCGTTGCCCCGCCCGGTGGTGAACGCCAGGGCATGACCTTCCACGCCGTCGCCGGCGTCGGTGCGCAGCCGCACGTAGGCGGCCGAGTAGTCGGGTTCGGGGTTCATCGCGTCCGAGCCGTCCATCTGGTCGGAGGTCGGGAAGCGTACGTCGAGCACGTCCAGGGCGGTGATGCGCGGCGAACGGGGCATGGTGGCGAACTCCTCTGTTGCGGGGCTCAGTCCTGGACCTTGCCGCCGGTGATCCGGGAGACGATCAGCGCGGCCAGGATGATCAGCCCGTTGAGCGCCCCGATCCACTGCGCGGGGATGCCGGCCAGGGTGAGCACGTTCTGGATCATGAACAGCAGGAGGATGCCGGTGAAGGCGCCGACCATGGTGCCCTTGCCCCCGTTGAGGCTGATGCCACCGATGACGGCGGCCGCGAAGACGGTGAAGATGTAGCCGTTGCCCTGGGCCGAGGCGACCGACGCGAGCCGCCCGGACAGCAGCAGCCCGGCCAGGGCGGCCAGCACACTGCCGGTGACGATGACGGTCCACAGCACGCGGCCGGTGCGGATGCCCGCGGCCTTGGCCGCGTCCAGGTTGCCCCCGATGGCGTAGAGGGAACGCCCGGGACTGGTCCAGCCCAGCACGACGACGGCCACCGCGAACAGGGTCAGGCAGATCCAGATGGACGCGGGCACGCCGAACCATGCGGCCGTGCCGAGGTAGAGCATCGACGGCGGCAGGCGGAAGAACGTCTGGCCACCGGAGATGCCGGTCAGGGCCCCGCGCAGCACGATGAGCATCCCGAGCGTGACGATGAAGCCGTTGAGCCCGAACCGGATGATCAGCACCGCGTTGACGATCCCGATGAGCGCGCCCACGGCCAGGGTGATCGGGATGGCCCACCCGCCGGGCAGCAGGCCCAGCCCGTGACCGGTGCCGACCGGGACGACGAGCCAGGCCGCCACGCCCGGGGCCAGGCCCATCGTCGATTCGAGGGACAGGTCCATCTTCTTGACGATCAGGATCATCGTCTCGGCCAGGACCAGCAGCGCGATCTCGGACATCGTCTGCAGCACGTTGAGCAGGTTGTCCGGTTGCAGGAAGACCGGGCTGACGATCTGCCCGACGACCGCGATGATCAGGATCGCCGGGACCAGGGCGAGGTCACGCAGCCGGGCCAGCGGCACCCGGCCGCCGAGCAGCCCTGGGCGCGGGCGTACGGCCGTCGTCGATCGGTTGTCGGCCAGCGCGGTGTCAGGCATCGAGGTCCACCCCTTCCATGGCGGCCACCAGTTCGTGGTCGTGCCAGCCGCGGGCGAACTCGGCGGTCACCCGGGCCCGGAACATCACCAGCACCCGGTCGCACACCCGCAGGTCGTCGAGCTCGTCGGAGGCGATGAGCACCCCGGCACCGGATCGCGCGGTCTCCTCGACCTTGTCGAGCAGGAACTCCTTGGACCGCACGTCGACACCGGACGTGGGGTTGATCAGCACCAGCAGCCGGGGCGTGTCGGCCAGCGCCCGCGCCATGACCACTTTCTGCTGGTTGCCGCCGGAGAGCCCGGCGACGGCCAGGTGCGGGCTCGGGGTCTTGATCGCCAGCTTGTCGATCAGGTCGTCGGCGATGGCGTCCCGGCGGCGGCCGTTGATGAATCCGAACGGGCCGAGCCGGTTCGGCACGGTCAGGGTGCCGTTGTCGGCGATCGACATGTCCGGGACCAGACCCTGCCGGTGCCGGTCCTGCGGCACGAGACCGGCGCCGGCCGACAGCGCGGCCGGCACGCTGCCGGGTCGCGGCCGGTGACCGGCGATCTCGATGCGGCCGCCGGCGGCTCGGCGCAGCCCGGCGACGGTCTCGGCCACCTCGGTGCGCCCGCTGCCGGCGGCCCCGGCGAGCCCGACGATCTCCCCCGAGGCGATCGTGAAACCCACCTGCTCGTACGAGCCGTCGCCGCTGGTCAGGTCGCGCACGGTCAGAGCGGTCACGGCGCCGGGGTCCGCCGCCCGCCCGGGTTCGCGGTGCCGGGCAGCAGCCGTGTCCCCGGTCATGGCCGCGACCAGGTCGGCCCGGGGCAGGTCGGCGACCGGGGCGGTCACGACCGGCCGGGCGTCGCGGAAAACCGTCACGGTGTCACAGATCTCGTAGACCTCCTGCAGGTGGTGGCTGATGAACAGGAACGTCACGTCCTGGCGCTGCAGGTCACGGATCCGGTCGAACAGCCGGTTGATCGCCGCCCCGTCGAGCTGGGCGGTGGGTTCGTCCAGGATGATGAACCGCGCCCCGAACGACAGGGCGCGGGCGATCTCCACGAACTGCCGCTGCTCGACCGGCAGGTCACCGGCGAGGGTCTGCGGATCGACGTCCACCGACCACGTCGCCAGCAGTTGCGCGGCCCGGCGGCGCAGCGTGGACCAGGCGATCAGGCCGCCGCGGCCACGGTCGTAGCGGTTGAGGAACAGGTTCTCGGCGACGGTCAGCGCCGGGATGATCGTCGACTTCTGGTAGACGCAGGCGACCTGGCGGCGCCACGCGTTGCGGTCGGCCGGCCGTGGTGCCGGCCGGCCGGCGAAGGTCACCGTGCCCTCGTCCGGCGCCAGCAGCCCGGTCAGGATCGACACGAGCGTCGACTTGCCGGCCCCGTTGCGCCCGACCAGCGCGTGTGTCTGCCCGGCGGCGACCCGCAGGGCGGCCCGGTCGAGCGCGACGGTCGGGCCGAACCTCTTGGTGATGCCGGTCGCCTCGACGACGAGCCGGTCCGTCTCGTGCGTTGCGGTGGTCATCAGCTCGCGTTGCCCCACAGCGACGGGTCGCTGCTCTTGAGGCTGGGCGCATCGCCGTACGTCGCACCGTCGCGGGTCACCAGCGGCGCGGAGAGCTGATCCTCCAGCAGCCCGTCGCGGACCTGGATGATGGTGCTGTCATGATCGGTCGGCCCGGGCTGGAAGGTCTTGCCGGCGATCGCATCCTTGACGTACGAGAGTGCGTACTTGGCGTAGAGGTCGGCCGGCTGCGAGACGGTGGCGTCGATCTGACCGGCCGCGATGTCGGCGAGTTCCTCGGGGATCCCGTCGTTGGAGACCACGAAGACGTGTTTCGGGTCGTCCGGGCCGACCAGCAGCCCTTTCTGTTTGAGCACCTGCAGCGTGCCGGCCAGGGCGAAGCTGGACTGCATGTAGACACCGCGGATGTCCGGGTTGGCGGTCAGGTCGGTCTGCAGCTTCTGCGCGGCGATCGCGCCGTCCCAGTTGGTGGCCTCCCCGAACACCTTGATCTTCGGGAACGAGGCCTTCATGCACTCGTTGAACGCCTCGGTGCGGTCACGGCCGTTGATCGAGTCGAGGCCGCCCTGCAGCATCACCACCTTGCCCGTACCGCCGAGCTTGGTGCCGAGGAACTGGCAGGCCTTGGTGCCGTAGGCCCGGTTGTCGGCCCGGACCACCATGGCGACGCTGCCCGAGTCGGGCCGGGTGTCGACCGTGACCACCGGGATCTTCTTGGCGGCGAGCTGGTCGAGGGCCGGTGCGATGGCGGCGGTGTCCTGCGGGGCCATCACCACGCCCTTGACGCCCTGGCTCATGAAGGTCTGGACGTTGGCGGTCAGCTTGGCCACGTCGTTCTGCGAGTTGGTGGTCTTCAGCGTCAGCCCGAGCTGATCGCCGAACCGGGGCGTGTACTTGATGAACGAGTTCCAGAAGTCGGTGTCCGAGCGCGGATAGTCGACGCCGACCACCGGCTTGCCGGCGTCCGCGGTGGCGTTGTCGCGGTTGCAGGCGCTGATCGGGACGAGGACGAGCGCGGCGGCCACGCAGCGGACGATCAGGTGCTTCATCGCAGCTCCCTGGGCAGGCGACGGTTGCGGTACTCGGCGACGACGAGGTCGGTCAGTCGTTCGACCGACACCTCGGAGGTCGGCTCGTCGAAGGTGATGGTGCCGTGCTGGAGCAGGTTGACCCGGTCGCAGACGTCGAGGACCTGGGCGTAGTTGTGCGCGATGATGATCACCGAGACGTCGCCGCGGGCTTTCAGGTCGCGGATCAGGTCGAGGATGAGCGCGCCCTCCTTGGCCCCCATGGCCGCGAGCGGCTCGTCGAGCAGCAGGATCCGGGCGTCGGAGTAGACGGCCCGGGCGACGGCGACGGCCTGGCGTTGCCCGCCGGAGAGCTTGGCCACCTCGGCGCCGACGTCCGGGATGTTGACGCCCATGTCGGCCAGGTGTTCCCGGGCCAGCCGGCGCATGGCCCGGTTGTTCAGCAGGGGCCCGACGCGCAGCTCCCGGTTGAGGAACATGTTGTGGTAGACCGACAGCTCGTCGACCAGCGCGAGTCCCTGGTAGACGGCGTCGATGCCGAGCGAGCGGGCATGGTCGACGCTGCGCAGGACCACCTCCTGGTCGTTGACCACCAGGCGTCCGGCGTCGGGGCGGTGGTAGCCGCAGATGGTTTTGATCAGCGTGGACTTCCCGGCACCGTTGTCGCCGATCAGGCCGAGGACCTCACCGCGCTCCAGCCGGAGGCTGACGTCGCGCAGGGCGGTCAGCGCACCGAACCGTTTGACGACGTGTTCGACCAGCAGCGCGGACATCACGAACCTCCGGTGCGGCGCAGCCGCGACAGGTACTGGTTGGCGATCATCGACAGCAGGATGGCGCTGCCCAGGATGATGCTGAACGGATTGGCGCTGATGCCGATCAGGTTGAACCCGTTCTGCAGTTCGGCCAGGATCAGCGCGCCCAGCAGCGCGCCGATCACGGTGCCCGAGCCGCCGGCCAGGGCGGTGCCGCCGATGACCGCGGCCGAGATCGCGGTGAAGGTCAGGGCGGTGCCGCCGCCGATGTTCGGGTCGATGCTGTTGATCCGGAACGCCTCCAGCAGCCCGGCGAGCGCGCCCAGCACGGAGGCGATCATGAAGTTGCCGATCTTGACGCGGTGGACCCGGATGCCGGCCTCGGTGGCGCCGATCGGATTGCCGCCGACCGAGATCGTGTGCAGGCCCCAGCGGGTACGGGTGAGCACCACGTGGAACACCACCACCACGCCCAGGCACCAGATCAGCGACGACCAGTCGGCCGCCCCGAAGATGCGCTGGATCCGGCCCTGCGCGGCCTCCGGGATCTGTGCCGGATAGGCGTGCGAGGTGGTCAGCAGCACCCCGAGCAGCAGGTAGTACGAGCCGAGGGTGGCCACCAGCGACGGCACTCTCAGCTTGGTGACGATGAAGCCGTTGCCGAGTCCGATGAGGGCGGAAATCGCGAACGCGAGCAGGAACGCCGGGATCACCGGGATCCCGTACAGGTCGACCGCGTAGTGCACCAGGAACGGCGCGAACGCGGCGACCACGCCCACCGACAGGTCGATCTCACCGCTGACCAGCAGCAGGACGACGCCCACGGCGACGATCGCGACCGGTGCGGTGGCCTGCGCGATGTTGCGCAGATTGCCCGGGGTGAGGAAGACGTCGTCGGACGCCCGGAAGTAGATCGCCATGACGACCGCGACGATCAGCACGCTCGCCTCGCGCCAGCGCACCAGCACCGTGCCGCCGCGGCGCAGCACGGGCAGCACACCCGAACCGCGGACCCGCGGCGCCCGCTGTTTCTCGACTGTCTCCGGCATCGGCTGGTCCCGTCACTGGTGGGCGATGGCGCCGGACCGGTCGACGAGCTTGGCGTCCGTGGACGAGCCCTCGTACCGGGTCTGGTTGTCCTGGTAGGTGCCGACCTTGTCCTTGGTCACGAACAGCAGGCCGGTGTTGGTCTGCGCCGGGGAGAGCAGACCGCCGGAGATCTTGTACAGGTACAGGTAGAGAACCGGCAGGAAGCCCTGCAGGTAGGGCTGCTGGTCGATGGTGTAGTCGAGATCGCCCGACTTGATCGAGGCCAGCGTCTCCGGGATGAGATCGAAACCGCCGGCCACCTTCAGCCCCTTGGCCCGCAGGCCGTACTTCTTGACCGTCTGGCCGACCGCCTGGGTCGAGCCGGCGTCGACCGCCAGCATCCCGGCCAGGCCGGCGTGGCCCTGGGCGTAGGCGTCGACGATGGACAGGCCCTTGGTGACGTCGGCGTTGGTGGCCACCGCGGTGAACCGCACCGCGCCGCCGGCGTCGGCGAACGCCTGCTGGGCGCCGTCGATGCGCGGCTGGATGTTGAGCTGCCCGGGCGTGGCGATGAAACCCACCACCTCGCCGGACTGCACCTGGGTCAGCGCCCGCTGCCCGAGGGTGTAGCCGGATTCATAAAGACCCTGGCCGACGTACGCGAGGCGGTTGGTGCCCGGGTCGTCGCGGGCGCCGTCGGCGTTGTACGAGACCACCGGGATCCCGGCGTCGAGGGCCTGGTCGACCGGGGCCTTGAAGGCCGCCTTGTCGACGACCGCGATGGCCAGCCCGTCGGCCTTGCCGCTGATCGCCGTGTTGGTGGCGTTGACCATCTCGGCCACGACCGAGTTCTGCGAGCCGGTCCACTGGTACGAGCAGCCGAGCAGCTTGCAGGCGTCGGCGGCGCCGTACTGGGTGGCGGTGAAGAACGGGTTGGTGGTGACGTGGTTGACGAAGACGAATTTCCAGGCCGGGGTCTTCGGGAAGTTCCCGATCGCGTCGGCGGCGGTCTTGGTGTCCTTGGCGCACGCGGCGAGCAGTCCGGTCGCCGCCAGCGAGGCGCTGGCCAGCCCGGTGCCGGCCAGCAGCCGGCGGCGGGTCGTCCCGCGCGGATCGAGTCGGTCGGCCGCCTGCTCGACGACCCGGGGTGTTCCGGCCATGTCGCGATCCTCCTGTCGGTCGCCCGCGGGCCACGCCGAACCGGTGGACGGGCGCACCCGGCCGTGCCCGCCGGGGGTGCCGGCGGACAGGGCGGGGCGGGGCGTGTGCGGGGCTGAGCCGGTGCGGCGGATGCGCGTCACGGGACGGCGCGCTCGGTGGCGTCGGGTGCCATCGGGATTCCCACCGTGGCCGGACGATGCTGGTCTCACTGGACAGTGGCAATCTAACTCTCGATTGATCCCATGTCCATAGTCGACCGCACACACCTGAGCAACAAGTTGGCACCACGATACGGCGATATGAACCGATTAGACGAGAACTATGTGACCACCTCTGCCTTGATTCATGGGATGTATCGCCGGCGGTGGCGGGTCAGGCGCCCGTGGTCCATCGCTGGTTCGCGCCGCCGTTGCAGGTCCACAGCACCACGGCGGTGCCGTTGGCCGTCCCGGCGCCGGTCACGTCCAGGCACAGGCCCGACCGGATGTCGGTGATGGTCCCGTCGGCGTTGATCCGCCACTGCTGGCCGGCTCCCCCGGTGCACGACCAGATCCGGACCTGGGTGCCGGCCGAGGTGTTCGGGGCGTCGAGACACTTGGTGCCGTACACGGTCAGCTGGTTGCCGGAGGTCGCCGTCCATCGCTGGTTGGCACCGCCGTTGCAGTCCCAGATCTGCACGAGCGTCCCGTCGGACTGGCTCTGGCCGTTGACGTCCAGGCAGCGGTTGGCGCCCGCGCCGCGAATCTCGCCGGTGGCGCTCGACCCGCCGCCGAGCGAGGTGACCGACAGGTTGTCGAACTGGGCCGTCACGCCCTGCCCGGTGGCGTACCCGATCTGCCCGGCGATCCACGCGGAGTCGGTGGCGCTGCCCACCGTGGTGCCGTCGATCGCCGCGGTCAGGGTGCTGCCGTTGAGGGCGAGCGACAGCCGATGCCAGCGGCCGGTGCCCAGCGCCGACGTGGTTCCGCTGGCCAGCGTGCGCTGGTTGCCGCTGGTGTCGTTGCTGCGGATCGACCACGAGCCGCTGTCGGCCACCCGCAGGTAGTAGGCGCTGAGGTTCTGCGGGCCGTCGTGGTTGTAGTTGCCGGCCCGGCCGACGAGCTGCACGTAGCCGCTCTTCTCCAGCAGGACGTCGGTGGCCACGGTGTAGTTGCGCCAGTTGAGGTCGCCGAGCAGAGTGAACGGTTCGGCGTGACCCGACGTCCAGAAGATCGGGGCCTGTTCCGACATCTGCCGTACGCATTGACCGGACCGGCCGCCCCCGCACCCGGTCACCTCGAACGAGCCCTGGTGATCCGAGAGGTACTTGGCTTCCCGGCCGCTCTGGTAGCCGTCGAAGTTGTCGCTGTAGGGCAGCGGCAGCGCGGCCTGGGCCGGGCTGGTCGCGCTGCCCTTGCCCTGCCCGGTCGTGGTGGTGATGCTGTAGACGTAGCCGGGCTGCACGGTCAGCGAGAACGACCCGTTGGCCGGGGTGATGTCGCTGCGCCGCACGAAGTGCTCGGCCGGATTGCTCGACCGCACGTTGGTCGACCACACGTGCACGGTCCCCGCCGACAGCCCGCCGGTGACGGTGAACTGCAGGTCCTGGGCCGATCCGGCGTCCATCGTCTCGATGACGGTGCTGTAGTCGCCGGTGCTCGGGGACCGCAACGACACGTAGCTGCCGTTGTTGCGGTTGCCGCCGAGGTATCCGGTGGAGCTGTCGAGATAGCGCCAGCCGGGGGCGGTGAACTGGGTCGTCTGGGCCATGACCCAGGTGTTGCGGCCGATCGAGTAGTAGCCGGACCAGGGCTGCGGGGCGACCGCCACCCCCGTGGTCGACCAGGGGATGTTCGGGGTGATCGCGGCGATGACCGGCCAGTTCAGGTACGCGGTCATCTTTCCGTCGATGTAGTCGCGGTTGATGCCCCGGGCCAGCGCCGGCGCCCCGGCGTTGTAGTCGTCCGAGCCGTTCTCGCTGGCCCACAGCGTCTCGCCCGAGTTCACCGCGTTCGTCGAGCTCGGGCAGTTGGTCTGCGCGCTGCGGTAGCCGCAGACGTAGTGGCTGCCGACCACCGACACGGCGGACGCGAACGCGGAGTCGCGCAGCGCGTCGTCGGCCGAACCCCAGCCGAACTCGTCCGAGGCCACGATCTTGACGCCGGCGTATCCCCGCGAGTTCAGTGCCGAGCGCAGGTTCTTGTACCAGGACAGGTCGCGGCCCCGCTCGTTCCAGCCGCCCAGATAGTCGATCGTCAGGCCGTGCGAGGTGGCGCACCCGAGCCAGGCGATCAGGTAGTCGATGGAATCGCTGGACCAGAAGTTGCCGTTGCCGATCCAGCCCGGCGCGCCCCAGGACAGCCCGACGAGCTTGATGTTCGGGTTACGGGCCTTGGCCTGACCCATCAGCCACCACTCGTAGCCGCGGTCGCAGTTCACGACGCCCCGGGTGTGCTCGTGGCTCGGCTCGGCGCCGGAGGTCGAGTTCGTGTCCCCGCCGATCTCCACCTTCATGATCTGCATGGCCGCGCCGTAGCCGGGCTTGAACAGGTAGTCGAGGATGTCGCTGCGCTGCGGTTCCGGATAGTCGGCCAGCAGGCGGCTGTTGCCACCCCCGCCGCTGATCGCGCCGACCCCGTCGAAGACCCGCCCGCCGGACGAGCCGTTGATGGTGATCGCGGTCGCGGCCCGCGCCGGCGCCGGGAGCGCGAACAGCGCACCGGCCAGCGTCAGCAGCAATGCCGCCGCCCCGGCTCGATAGCGGGATATCCAGTTCGATCGCGTAGTCATGAACACGGTCCTTTCCGCCGGACGGTTACACAGTCGTTAAATTAACGTTTCCCGGGTGACCCGTCAAATGACGTACGTCAATTAGCTTTTAATGTTTCGACTTTTCCGGCGACGTCGGCATAACGCTTTCGAAAAATAAATATTATTGGTGCCGGACGAACCATTTCGACGCGGTCGGCCGGCGCTCGGTAGGATTTCGGGCATGACGGCTCAGCCCGACGCGTTCAGCCTCCCGCCCCGCCGCCGTGCCGAGCGGTTGAGCGTCGCCGTCGTCACCGAGCTCGTCGAGCTGATCGTCACCGGCCAGCTCGCCGAGGGTCAGCTGCTCCCGCCCGAGGGGCCGTTGAGCGAGCATTTCGGGGTGAGCCGCACGGTGATCCGCGAGTCGGCCAAGCGGCTGGAGGAGAAGGGCCTGGTGATCATCGCCCAGGGCCGGGGAACGCAGGTCGCGCGGTCCGGGCTGTGGAACATGCTGGACCCGGTCGTGCTGTCCGCCCTCATCGACAACGACGAGTCGCTGGGGGTGCTGGACGAGCTCACCGTGGTCCGCGGGCACCTGGAGTCGGCCATGGCCGGTGCGGTGGCCACCCATCGCACGGCCGAGGAACTCGTCCGCCTCGAACACGCGCTCGACGTGATGCGCGAGATGCAGCACGAGAGCGACTCGTTCCGGCAGGCCGACGTGGTCTTCCACCTCACCGTGATGGAGCTGTCCGGCAACCGGCTGGCCGAGAACATCGCCAAGCGGCTCTACCTGCGCGCGCTGGAGAGCAACCGCTTCCAGGGCCTGCGGTACAAGGACGCGTTCCGCTCCACCATCGACGAGCACGCCGTCGTGCTGGACGCCATCAGACGTCAGGACGCCGCCGTCGCTGAGCAGGCGATGCGCGAGCACATCATCGGGTCCTGGCGGCAGCGCCGGTTCGAGCCGCCGCCGGCCGACTCACCCGGCTGAGAAGGCCCGCAGATCGCGCCACAGCCCGGCCGGGATCCCGGCGCGGAACCGCCGCAGGTTCTCGTCGACCTCCTGCGGCGAACGCATGCCGACGACGATCGCGTCCACCGCGGGGTGCCGCAGCGGGAAGGCAAGCGCCGCCGCCGGCAGGTCCACGCCGTGCCCGGCGCAGATCTCCGCGAGGCGCCCGGCCCGCCGGAGCGTTTCCGGGTCGGCCGGGCGGTACTCGTAGGTCGCGTCCGGCGCGGGCCGGGCGGTGGCCAGCAGTCCCGTGGCGAAGACACCGGCCGCGACCACGGCCACGCCGGCCGCCGCGGCCGGTTCGAGCACCGGGTCGAGCGCGGCCCGGTCGAGCAGCGAGTACCGGTTGGCCAGCATCACCACGTCGACCAGGCCCTCCTCGATGAGCGGCCGCAGCCCGGCGGTCGCGTTGGTACCGATCCCGACCGCGCTGACCAGGCCGGCCTGCTTCAGCCGGGCCAGCGCGGCCAGGCCCTGCCGGGCGGCGCCGTCCCACGCCTGGTCGGGGTCGTGCACCAGGGCGAGGTCGATCGTGTCCAGGCCCAGCCGGGTCAGGCTCTGCTCCAGCGAGCGCCGCACCCCGCCGGCCGAGAAGTCCCAGCGCCGGCGCAGGTCGCCGGGGACGGCGAAACCCTCGGTGTCCCACCGGGCCGGGGGCGAGGCGGGTTCGAGCAGCCGGCCGACCTTGGTGGAGACGACGAACTCGTCGCGGGGACGGCCCCGTAGCCCGGCGCCGATCCGGCGTTCGGACAGGCCGAGGCCGTAGTGCGGGGCGGTGTCGAAGTAGCGGATGCCACCGTCCCAGGCCCGGGCCATGACCTGGGCCGCCGTGTCGTCGCTGATCGGGCCGGCGAAGTTGCCCAGCGGGGAGCCGCCGAGCCCGAGGACACCCGGCCCGCCCTGGGCGCGGGCCAGGATCGGGCCGGCGACGCCGGTCATCGCCCGATCCGGTAGAAGGCCGACCCGGTCCCGGACAGGATCGCCCGGCGTTCGTCCCCGCTCAGCCGCGCCAGCAGCGTGTCCACGGTGACGCGCCAGGCCGGGGCGCCCCGGCCCAGTTCGGCGACCGGCCAGTCCGAGCCGTACATGAGCCGGTCGGGTCCGAACGTGTCCAAAGCGATGTCGACCGCCTGGCGGGCCCGGTCCGGGTCGGTGCCGGCCAGGCCGGAGATCTTCGCCCAGGTGTTGGGGCGCCGGGCCAGTTCCCGCAGGTCCGCAGCCCAGGTCACGATGTCGTCGGTGTCGGCGACGCCACCGAGGTGGTCGACGACGAACCGGACACCGGAACAGCGCGCGGCCAGCGTCGCGGCCGGACCCAGTTGCCGGGCCCGGACGACCAGGTCGAACCCGAGGCCCCGCTCCCCCGCCCGGTCGAGCCCGGCGGCCACCTCGGGCCGGCTCAGCCAGCCCGGATCGGGATCGAGGTGGGCCAGATGCCGAAGGCCCACGAGACGGTCCGGGCCGAGGGCGTCGAGCTGGCGTTGCGCATCCCCGGTCAGATCGATCCAGCCGACCACCCCGGCGATGCGCGGGCCGCCGTGCGCCAGCAGGCGCCGGGTCTCGGGCAGGCTGTTGCTGGACTGGACGACCACGGCCGCGTCCATGCCGGTGGCGGTCAGCATCAGGTCGAGGTCGGGCGGGCCGAAGTCGCGGTCGATCGCGGCCATCGTCGCCGGGTCGATCCACGGCTGCGGGTCGGTGGCGCGGTCCCAGAGGTGGACGTGGCTGTCCAGCCCGCTCATGACAGTGCGCCGGCGTCGGGGACCAGGCGCAGCCCGGCCCGCTGCGGACGCACGTGCGGGCCCGCGGTCGCGGCGGGCGGGTCGACCGCCCGTACGGAATGAATGAGGTTTTCGTGCACCTGGATGCCCAGGCCCGGTTCGTCACCCAGGACGATGCCCCCGTCCTGGTACTGCTGATCCACGCTGAGACCGATCGGGGAGGTCAGCGACTGGACCTCGAAGGCCAGGTGGTTGGGCACCGCGGCGGCTGCGTGGGCGACCGGATTGGCGTGGTAGGCCACCGGGCTCACCGGCAGGTCCCGGCCGTGGGCCAGGGTGGCCACCCGCAGGAAGTGGGTGATCCCCCAGACGTTGCCGACCTGGACGATGTCGATCGCGTCGGCGTCCAGCAGCGGCCGGTACTGTTCGAGGCCGGTCAGGTTCTCACCGGTGGCGACGGCGGCGCGGACCCCCCGGCGGACCGCGGCCAGCCCGGCGGCGTCCCAGCGGCGCACCGGCTCCTCGATCCAGGTCAGGTCGACGACGCGTTCCAGCGCGGTCACGTACCGCACGGCCTGGGTGCGGTTCCAGGACTCGTTGGCGTCGAACATCAGGGCGGGCTGGGCCGAGTTGCGGCCCAGGACGTCGCGCAGTGCCTCCAGCCGGCGCAGGTCGTGCGGCAGGTCCCGGCCACCCTTCAGCTTGCCCGCGCTGAACCCGCGGTCGGCGAACTGCTGGTAGAGCCGGATGAGCGCGTCGTCATCCAGGGCGATGTCCAGACCGGAGGCATATCCGGGTACGAACCGGTCGAGCGCGCCGAGGGTCCGCCACAACGGCTCGCCCGCGGCCTTGGCCTTCAGATCCCACAGCGCCGTGTCGATCGCGCCGATCGCGCCGAACGTCGCCCCGGTGTGCCCGGTCTTGAAGACCCGGTCCAGCATCCGGTCGTAGAGGGCGGTCACCCCTCGCGGGTCCTGGCCCTCGACGGCGCCGAAGACCCGGTCGATGTCGCCGTGCGCGCCCAGGCCCACGCCCTCGATCCCGGCGTCGGTCTCCAGGATCAGCACGTGCACCTCGGTTCGCGGCCCGGGCATCACCCCGTTGGCGTCGCCGGTCGACCGGCCCCAGTCGTGCTCGGTGGTCAGGCTGCGGTAGCCGGTCACCTTCAACGTTGGCTCCTCATCGGTAGTACACGCCTCACTCCTTGGTCCCGCCCGCCGTCATGCCGGCGACCAGGAACCGCTGGGAGAAGAGGAAGACGATCAGCACCGGCAGCACCGAGACGACGGTGGCCAGCGCGAGCGTCGGCAGCTGCACCGACTGCGTGCCGGCCGAACTCGGGTTGAACGCCGGCGTCGAGGCGAGCAGGGAGGTCAGGCCCACCTGGATCGGATAGCCGTCGCTGGAGGGCAGCATCACGAACGGCAGGAAGAAGTTGTTCCAGCTCTGCACGAAGCTGAAGAACGCCACCAGGGCGACGATCGGCGCGGCCAGCGGCAGCGCCACCTTGCTGAACACCTGGAACTCGTGGCAGCCGTCGATGCGGGCGGCGGCCAGCAGATCCCGGGGGATGCTGGTGGAGAAGTAGATGTAGGTGAGGTAGACCCCGAACGGGAAGAACGACATCGGCAGGATCACCGAGAACGGGCTGCCGATCAGGCCCACCTTGGTCAGCTCCAGGAAGATCGGCAGGACCAGTGCGGTGTTCGGGATCAGCATGACGATGAGCGTGAGCACCAGCAGCAGGCGCCGGAACCGGAACCGGGTCAGGGCCAGCGCGTAGCCGGCCGGGATGCCGGCGATCAGGGCGATGACCAGCGCGCCGACCGCGTACAGGGCCGAATTGCCGATCCAGGCGGTGACCGCACCGTCCTGGAACGCGAACATCTGCTCCCCGTTGGTCCGCAGGCCATCGAGGCCGCCGATCGAGAACGGGTGGCCGGTGGTCAGTTCCCGGGCCGACTTGGTGGTGGCCAGCAGCAGCCAGACGATCGGGATGGCAAAGAACAAGACGAAGATCAAAACCACGACCGAGGCGATCGTACGGCCGCTCCAGCCGCTGATCCCCGGCTTGCCGATGTTTGCTGTGCTCATCGTTCAGTCCGTCTCGAACAGGCCGCCGCGCAGGACGAACACCGCCGACAGCGCGAGGGCGATCACCAGCAGGATCAGGGAGATGGCGGCGGCGCCGTTGAAGTCGTTCTGCTGGAACGCGTACTGGTAGGCGAGCTGGTTGAGCGAGTAGTCGTTGGGCACGATCGCGTTGCTGGCCTGCGACAACAGCTGCGGCTCGACGAACAGCTGGGTGCCCGCGGCCAGCGACATGATGCCCATGTACGAGATCCACTTGCGCAGCAGCGGCAGCTGGATGTGCCAGGCGGTCTGCCACCGGCCGGCGCCGTCGATGCGGGCGGCCTCGATCACGTCGGCGCTGATGTTGTTGAGCGCGCCGTACATGATCACGATCCAGCCGCCGGCGCCGGTCCAGAACGCGATGACGGCGAAGATCGGCGGCAGGTTGCCCGGCACGATGACCTGCACGAAACTGTCCAGCCCGAACAGTCGCAGCAGGCCACCGATCGGGCTGGCCGTCGGGTCGAGCAGGAACAGCCAGAGCAGGACGCTCGACGCGCCGGCCAGCGCCCCGGGCAGGTAGAAGATCAGTCGCAGGGTGCTGCTGAGCCAGCGCAGCCGGATCGTGTGCACCAGGACGGCCAGCGCGGTGACCAGCACGATCAGCGCGGCCAGCCAGATGACCAGGTAGAGGGCGACGTGCCCGGCGGCCGGGAGGAACCGGAAGTCGCCGAGCACCTTGGTGAAGTTGGCGAGCCCGGCGAACCCGCCGTCCGCGTCGGTGAAGGCCAGGTAGAGCGCGTACAGGGCGGGCAGGACGCCGAAGGCGAGGGTCAGCGCCGTGTACAGGGCGACGAAGCCGTAGCTCATCGCGCTGCCCGAGCCTGCGGGGTGCGTCCGGCCGGGCCGGCGGCGGGTCCCCGCCACCGGCCGTAGTGCTTGGGCTGTGGTCACTTGACCGTGTAACCGTCGACCTGGGCCTGGTTCTTGATCGCGTCCTGCCAGGCGGGCAGCATGTCGACCAGGCTCTTACCGGCGGCGATCTGCGGGGTCATGGTCTTGGCCCAGATCGCCTCCTGGCTGAAGATCCCGGATCCCCAGCCGTCCCAGATCTCGGTGCCGGCCTTGACGACCGCCTGCAGGTCGGTGGCGTAGTAGCCGCTCGACTCCTGCTTCTTGATCCACTTTTCGCCGGCCGCGGCGAAGGCCGGATAGCCGGGGGCGACGTTCACCTGGTAGTCGTCGGCGGTCGTGACGAACGTGGCGAACTTCGAGGCCGCCGCCAGGTTCTTCGAGTGGCTGCTGATGAACCAGGTGCCGCCGCCGACGTTGCCGGTCACCGCGGGCTCGCCCGGCCAGGCCAGCGGCGCGGCGACGCCGAGCTGTCCCTTGGCGACGTTGAGCGACTGCGGGTTGTTGAAGATCGCACCGGCGTACCAGGCCGGTCCGGGCAGGACCAGGACCTTGTCGGCATACTTCTGCACGAACTCGGGGGTGAAGACGCTGACGTTGGGCGTGGTCCCGTTCTTGATCAACGTGTCGAGCATCGAGGCGGCCCGCTTGCACTCGTTGCTGCCGGTGTTCACGGTGACCGCCTTCGGCCCGGTGATGCCGTTGGCCTGGCACTTGCTGGACCAGAAGTAGGTCTCCGGCGTCCAGGCGTCGCCGACCGTGCCGACGATGTACCCGGGGTGCTGCGCGGCGACCTTCTCGCCCAGCGCCTGGTACTCCGGCCAGGTGGTCGGCACGGACAGGCCGAGCTTGGCCAGCAGGCTCTTGTTGTACCAGAGGACGACCTGGGCCAGGTCGTTGCGCAGGCAGTAGACCTTGCCCTCGACGGTGCACGGATTCAGCGAGCCCGGGGTGAAGCCGTCGAGAGTCGCCTTGTCGACCAGGCCGCCGCCGAGGACCGCCGCGAAGGGCTGCTTGCCGCCACTGCCCTGGCTGGCCCACGCGGCGTCGTTGTTCTGTGTGGAGAACACGACGTCCGGCCAACCACTGCCGGCCCGATCGAACAACTGGATCTTGGTACGGAAGGAGTTCGAACCGTTGGCCGACCCGTCATAGGTGACCACTTTGACCGGCACCTCGGGATGGGCCGCCTGGAAGGCCTTGACCGCGCCCGCCCGGTCGGCGTCCACCCAGACCGTGATCTCGGCTTTCTCGTCCTGCGCGACCTGCGGGAAGCCGTAGGAGCCGGCCGACGTGTCACCGCCGCCACCGCCCTTGCTGCAGGCGCTCAGAAGCAGGGCGAGGGACAGCAGGCCGGTTATGACGTGGCGACCTCGTCGCTCGCTGAACATTCCACCCATATCGACATCCTTTGTCGGATCAACCTGTTGACGGGGGGTTCATCGCCACGAAATATAAGAGCATACGTATTACCTTTGCAAGGGATGCACAAGCGTCGACATGGAGAGGACTCCCGGATGAAGGGCGTCGCCTACCTCGGACAGGGCCGGCTCGAAACCGTCGAGCGCGAGGCCGAGCCACCCGGCCCCGGCCAGCTGCAGGTGGCGGTCGCCTACTGCGGGCTCTGCGGGACCGACCTGCACATCGTGCACGGCAACATGGACACCCGGGTCCGCCGGCCACTGGTCTTCGGCCACGAGACCTCCGGAACCGTGGCCGCGGTCGGCGCCGGCGTGACCGGCTGGGCGGTCGGTGACCCGCTGACCGTCATGCCCCTGCTCTGGGACGGGAGCTGCTCGGCCTGCCTCGCCGGGCACCAGCACATCTGCGAGAACCTGGTCTTCGTCGGCATCGACTCCCCCGGCGGGCTGCAGCAACGCTGGAACGTGCCGGCCGCGATCGCCGTACCGCTGCCGGCCGGCCTGGACCTGCGGACCGCGGCGCTGGTCGAACCGGTCGCGGTGGCGGTGCACGACGTTCGCCGGGCCCAGGTGCAGGTCGGTGACCGGGTCGTCGTGCTCGGCGGCGGCCCGATCGGCGTCCTGATCGCCGTCGTGGCCCGGGACGCCGGGGCTGACGTGCTGCTGGCCGAGGTCGACGACTCCCGCCGGGCCCGCGCCGCCGAGCTCGGCTTCGCCGTGATCGATCCCGCGACGGCCGACCTCCCGGCCGAAGTGGCACGCCGCACCGCCGGGGCCGGCGCCGACGTCGTGTTCGAGGTCTCCGGGGCCGCCGCCGCGGCCCGATCGGCCACTGCGCTGGCCAAGGTGCGGGGAACCATCGTCGTGGTCGCCATCCACGCCGCGCCCCGCGAGATCGACCTGCAGCGGGTGTTCTGGCGCGAGCTGCGGCTGCTGGGCACCCGGGTCTACCAGCGCTCGGACGTCGACCGGGCGATCGGGCTGCTCCATCGTGGCCGGATCCCGGCCGACCCACTGATCTCCGGTGTGGTCGCGCTGGAGGAGACCGCGCGGGCGATCGCCGACCTCTCGGCCGGACGGGCGATGAAGATCCTGGTCGACGTGGCCGGGACGGGGCCGTCATGAACCGGCTCTTCGACCTCACCGGACGGCTCGCGGTCGTCACCGGCGCCCGCCGGGGCATCGGCCGCGCCATGGCCGAGGCCCTCGCCGCCGCGGGCGCCGACATCATCGGCGTCAGCACCCATCAGCGCGACGACGACGAGGTGGCCGCCGCGGTCCGCGATCAGGGCCGCAGCTTCGAGGGGTACGCGGTGGACTTCGCCGACCGTGACGCGGTCGTGGAGCTGGGCGCCGAACTCGCCGGGCGGGCCCCCGACATCCTGATCAACAACGCCGGGACGATCGAACGGGCGCCGGCCGCCCAGCACCCGCTGCAGTGGTGGGACCGGGTGATCGAGGTCGACCTGTCCAGCCAGTTCGCCCTGACCCAGCTGGTCGCCCGCCCGATGCTGGACCGAGGTAGCGGCAAGATCGTGTTCACCGCGAGCCTGCTCAGCTTCCAGGGCGGCATCAACGTGCCCGGATACGCCGCGGCCAAGTCCGGGATCGCCGGGCTGACCCGGGCCCTGGCCAACGAGTGGGCCGCCCGCGGGGTCAACGTCAACGCCATCGCGCCGGGCTACATCGCCACCGACAACACGGCGGCCCTGCGCGACGACCCCGGCCGCTCCCGCGCGATCCTGGACCGGATCCCGGCCGGCCGCTGGGGGCGCGGCGACGATCTCGCGGGAGCGGCCGTCTTCCTGGCCTCCTCGGCCTCGGACTACGTCTCGGGCGCGATCATCCCGGTGGACGGTGGCTGGCTCGGACGCTGACCGGGCTCACCCGGCGCGGGCGGCGGTCAGGATCAGGTCGGCGACCTCGCCCGGGTGCGAGACGAGGACCGCGTGCGAGGCGTCGGCGACCTCGACGATCGACGTCGCGCCGGCCCGCTCGGCCATGGACCGCTGAAGGCCGAGCGGGATGTTGCGGTCGGCGCCGGCCAGCAGGAACCACGACGGCACCGACTTCCACGCCGGCGTGCCCGACCCCTCGGTCAGCACGACGTCGCGCACCGGCCGCTGCGTCGCGGCCAGCAGGTCCGCCTCCGCGATCGGCAGGTCCGCGGCGAACTGCTCGCGGAACAGGTCGGGCTCGATGTACAGGTCGTTGGTGCCGTCGGCCAGGGGAACCGCCCGCAGCGTCCGGCCGAGGGTGCTCCCAGAATCCTGCCCCTGGACCTGGCCGACGCTCTCGCCCTCGACCGGCGCGAACCCGGCGATGTAGACCAGGGCCCGGACGTGGTCGTGACCTCGGGCGGCGTTGGTGATGACCGAACCGCCGTAGGAGTGGCCGACGAGCACCACGGGCCCGTCGATCGAGCCGATCAGGCTGGACACCGACGAGGCGTCACCGGCCAGGCCGCGCAGCGGGTTGGCCGCCGCGACGACCCGGTGGCCGGCGTCGCGCAGCCGGGGAATCACGCCGGCCCAGCTCGTCGACTCGGCGAAAGCGCCGTGGACAAGCACGATGGTGGAATCAGACATAGCCCGCAACGGTAGGGGCGCCGGCCCTCCACGGATACGTTTTCCGGCCGGGACCGGGGGTGTGACCGCACTCACCGGGGCGACCCCCGGGAGACCCGGCCGAGAGCACATTCAAAAACGACATCAAACCCGCTTTCGACGTACGCCGGAAATTGTCTTTTCATCGCCGAAGGCGTGACCGAGGTCCGGCCTTTGTGACACGGGTCGAGGCCCGGGTTTTTACGGATTCTTGGCGTGCCAACGGCTGGGAGGCTCGCCGGAAAGGCGAACAAGCGCCTGCCGGGAGAGGAATCGAACCATGCACAACCCCGTACCGGAGGTGTCCTCCGACGCCGTGTACGACGTGATCGTGCTCGGCGCCGGGCCGGTCGGACAGAACGTGGCCGCCCGGGCGCGGGCGGGCGGCCTGTCCGTCGCCGTGGTGGAGCGCGAACTGGTCGGCGGCGAGTGCTCCTACTGGGCGTGCATCCCCAGCAAGGCGATGCTGCGGCCGGTCGTCGCGGTCGCCGAGGCCCGGCGGCTCGACGGCGCGCGGCAGGCGGTCACCGGCCCGGTCGACGCCGCCGGCGTGTTCCGCACCCGGGATCGGCACGTCAGCTCGTGGGACGACACCGGGCAGGCCCAAGGGCTCGTCGACCTGGGCGTCCACCTGGTTCGCGGGCACGGCCGGGTGGACGGGCCGCGGCGCGTGGCCGTCGCCACCCCCGGGGACGAGATCGTGCGGCTGGCCGCCCGGCACGCGGTGGTGGTCTGCACCGGCAGCGGGGCCGCCGTGCCGGACATGCCGGGGATCGCCGAGGCCCGGGTCTGGACCAACCGCACGGCCACCGACACCTCGAAGGTCCCGGCCCGGCTCGCGGTCGTCGGCGCCGGACCGGTCGGCGTCGAGATGGCCACCGCATGGCAGGGCCTCGGATCGGCCGTCACCCTGATCGCCCGGGAGGCCCGGGTGCTGCCGCAGTTCGAGGACTTCGCCGGCGATCTGGTCGGGGCCGCACTCCGGCAGGCCGGCGTAGACGTCCGGCTCGACGCCACGGTGACGTCCATGCGCCGGCCGTCCCCGACCGGCCCGGTGACGCTGCGGCTCGACGACCACAGTGAGGTCGAGGCCGACGAGGTGCTCGTGGCCGTGGGCCGGGTGCCGCTCACCGGGGACCTCGGCCTGGAGTCGGTGGGGCTTTCGCCGGGGCTGTGGCTCGACGTGGACGACACCTGCCGGGTCCGCGGCATCGACGGCGGCTGGCTGTACGCGGCCGGCGACGTCAACCATCGGGCTCTGCTCACCCACCAGGGCAAATACCAGGCGCGGATCGTCGGCGAGGCCATCGCCGCGCAGGCCGCCGGGCGGACACTGGACACCTCGCCGTGGGGCCGGCACGCGGCGACCGCCGACCTCCACGCCCTGCCGCAGGTCGTCTTCAGCGATCCCGAGGTCGCCGCGGTGGGCCTGTCGGCCGAGCGGGCCGGCCGGGACGGGCGGGCCATCCGGGTGGTCGACGTCGACCTGGCCGACACGGTGATGGGCGCCCGCTTGTACGCCGACGACTACGTCGGGCGGGCCCGCCTGGTCCTGGACAGCGCGACCGACCACGTCCTGGGCGTGACGTTCGTCGGCTTCGGCGTCACCGAACTGCTGCACTCGGCCACCGTCGCGGTGGCCGGCCAGGTTCCGGTCAGCCGCCTCTGGCACGCGGTCCCGTCCTTCCCCACGATCAGCGAGGTGTGGCTGCGGCTGCTCGAAGCCCTGCGGGACGCTCGATGAGCACCGCGGGCTCGATGAGCACCGCGGCTGAGCCCACGATCGGTGTGCCGTTGTCGGCCCTGGAAGTTCTCGCCGGGGACAACCGGCACGACCGGGCGGCGATCGCGCCCCGGCTCGCCGAGGTCGCCCGGGTGGCCGAGAAATCCGGATACCGACGAATCTGGTACGCCGAGCATCACCGCGCCGCGTCCAACCTGGACTTTCCGCCGCCGGTGATGGTGGCGCACATCGCCGCCGGCACCTCCACCATCCGGGTCGGCGCGGGCGGGGTGCTGGCCCCCAACCACGCCCCGATCCTGGTCGGCGAACAGTTCCGTGCCCTCGAACGGCTGCACCCGGGCCGCATCGATCTCGGCATCGGCCGCGGGCCCGGCACCCTCGACCCGGCCGCCGCCCGCGCCCTGCGGTGGGGCGCCGAACCCGCCTCGGACAGCGAATACCGCGGCCTGGTCGAGAACATCCTGACCGAGGTGACGGCCGCCCCGAGCAACCCGCAACCGTGGCTGCTCGTCTCCAGCCCGAACGGCGCGCGGCTGGCGGCCGAACTCGGCCTGCCGATCGCCTTCGCCTATCACATCCGGCCGCAGCCGGCCGCCGAGGCGATCGCCGCGTACCGGGCCGCCTTCACCCCGTCGGCCTGGGCCACGAGCCCTCGAGTGATCCTGAGCGTGACGGTGACCTGCGCCGACACCGAGGAACGGGCCGCGGCGCTGATCCGGCCGAACGAGATCTTCATGGCCGGACTGATGACCGGGGCCGGCGCGCGGGACCTGCTCGACCCGCGGACGGCGGCCGGCTACGAGTTCAGCCCGGCCGAACGAGAGGTGCTGCCCCGGCTGCGGGACAGCCAGATCCACGGCACACCGGACTCGGTGGCGGCGGCGCTGGCCGGGCTGGTGGCCCGGTTCGCCGCCGACGAGCTGATGATCTTCAGTCCGATCGTGGACCCGGACGACCGGGCCCGATCCTACGAGCTGGTGGCCTCGCGGTCGGATCCGCCGAGCTGACCTGACCGCAGGCGGACCGGCAGGCTGACGTGGCCGTTGCCCAGGATGCTGGGCAACGGCGCCAGCCGATCGGCCGGCTCGGCCAGTTCCAGATCCGGGAAGCGGTCGAAGAGCCCGGCCAGCGCGATCCGGCCCTCGGCCCGGGCCAGCGGCGCACCCAGGCAGTAGTGGACCCCGTGCCCGAAGGCCAGATGCGGCTTCTCCGGGCGGGTGACGTCGAAGACCCCGGCCGACGCCCCGAGATGCTTGGGGCTGTTGCTGGCGGCACCGAACGACGGCAGGATCGCCTCCCCCTGACCGATGGTGACGCCGCCGGGCAGCTCGATGTCCTCGACCGCGTACCGCATCGGCATGTGACTGACCGGCGCGGACACCCGCAACGCCTCCTCGATCACGTCCTCCCAGCCGGCCCGTCCGGCCCGCACGTGCCCGAGCTGTCGCGGATCGGCCAGCAGCCCGGTGACCGCCGCATCGATCAGGTTCACGGTCGTCTCGTAGCCGGCCGCGACGATCAGCAGCAGCGTGTCGATCAGCTCCCGGGCGGTCAGCGCGGTGCCGTCGGTCTCGTCGTCCCGGGTGGCGATCAGCCCCGACGTCAGGTCGTCGGCCGGATGCGCCCGCTTGAGCTCGATCAGCTCGGTGAGCAGGGTGTAGACGTCGGTCGTGGCGGCCAGCGCCTGCTCGGCGGTGCCCGTCGTGTTCCAGATCCGGTCGATCGTCTCCTTGAACGACACGCGCATCCCGTCCGGGATCCCGAGCAGGTCGCTCATGACCCGGACGGGCAGCTGGACCGCGTACGCGGAACGCAGGTCGACGACGTCGCCGTCGGCCCGGGCCAGCCGCTCCAGCAGCTCGCCGGTGTTCCGCTCGATCGACGGGACGAGAGCGTCCAACCGGCGCGCGGCGAAGACCGGGGCGACCAGGCGCCGGAGCCGGCGGTGCGCGTGGCCGTACGCGGTGAACATGTTGTCCACCGAAACCTGCAGGTAGAGCGGCCACTTCCCGACGATCTCGCCGTCGATGAACCGTGGCCAGTGCTGACGCGGGTCCTTCGACACCCGCGGGTCCACGAGCAGCTGCCGCAGCAGATCCGGGTCGCCGACCGCCCAGGCGAGCTCCCCGAGAACGTCCACCAGGACCGGGCCCGGGGCCGCGTGCAGAACGCTCTCCTCCTCGGCCCGCCGCCGGGCCGTGGGATCGAGGACCAGTCGTTCGCGTTGCATGTGATCTCTCCCATGTCGAACCGAGAGCGCGCGCTGCCTCCGCGCGCTCACTGGCCTCTACTCCGGAAGCCGGCCCCGGTTCGACGGCACGCGCCGGAATTCCGGCGGCCGGCAGCGCGGTGGTGCCGCACTCCCCCGGTCGCGTGGCTCGGGTGATCTCCGGCGTTTCCCGCAGACCTGCGCCCCGGGGCACAATGATCGTGAGCGGAGGAGGACAGCGGTGGAGCAGTTCGCGGTGGTGGTCGGGGCCGGCACGGGCCGATCGGATCAGCCCGGGGCGGTCCGGTTCCCGCATCGGTGGACGGATGAGGGTGTCACCGTCGAGTCCGACTTCACCGGGGCTCACCTGCTGCACCTGGCCGCCGCCGGTTGTGTCCTCAACGACGTCTACCGGGAGGCGGCCGGGCTGAACATTCCGGTCGACGGGGTGCGGGTGACCGCCTCGGGCGGCTTCGACACCACGACCTGGGCCTCGACCGGTATCACCTACCGGGTCGACCTGCGCTCGCCCGCCTCGGCCGAGGATCAGGCCCGGCTGCTGGCCCGGGTCGACGAGGTGGCCGAGATTCCCCGCGCGATCCGGGCCGGCGCTCCGGTACAGCGCCTTTAAAAAGAGAGTTCACTCCCTGATGATTGCCATCAGGGCCGCGGTGAAGGGTGCCGGGTCCAGGTCGCCGCGGATCGCCAGCTGCTGGCTGTAGCTGGCGCAGAGGGCCACGAATGCCTCGGCGATCGCCGCGGCGTCCGCTCGCCGGGACTCGGGCACCAGTTCGGCGACGGCCGCCCGCATGGCCGCGAGCTGCCGCTGCACCACGGCGGCGAGGGGCGGCGACACCGCCGCTTCGGCATAGATCTGGGCAACCAGCTGGGCGTGCCGGTTCTCCCGGGCCCGGGCCCGCACATACTCCAGGAAGCCGGCCACGGCCTCGGGGGTGAGCGCTTTCGGCAGGGCTTCGGTCCCCTGCTCGCAGACCGCGATGACGATCTGTTCCTTGCTGGTGAAGTAGCGGTAGATGGCGCCGTTGGAGAGGCCCGACTCGGCGATGATGTCGGCCATCGACGTGTGCGCGAAGCCGTGCGAGGCGAACCGGGCGCGGGCGGCGTCCACGATCTGCTGGCGGCGAGCGTCGAGGTGAGCCTGACTGACCCTGGGCATAAAAGAGTGACCTCTCTTTTTATCTGCTACGGTCGGAGCCTACCTCCCCCGTACCGAATCTCAGGAGTTGCCGTGCGCTATCAGACTTTCGGCCGCCGGACCGGGCTACGCGTGTCCGAGTTTGTGCTCGGGACCGCGAGCTTCAGCACGCCGGACACCTCCCGGCCGATCTTCGAGGCTTTCGTCGCCGCCGGTGGCACCACCTTCGACACCTCCAACCTCTACCAGAACGGGCAGGCCGAGACCGTTCTCGGCGAACTGCTCGGGCGCCGCCGCGACGACTTCGTGGTCATCACCAAGTACAGCGGGACCAGGGACGCCGAGCCGCGCCCGGGCACGACCGGCAACAGCCGCAAGGTCATGGTCCGATCGGTCGAGGCGAGTCTGCGCCGGCTGAACACCGACTACGTGGACGTCTTCATGCCGCACTTCCCGGACGGGGTCACGCCGATCGAGGAGATCCTGGCCGGGTTCGACGACCTGATCCGCTCGGGCAAGATCCTGCACGGTGGCCTGTCCAACTTCCCGGCCTGGCGGGTCGCCGGCGCCGCCGTCCGAGCCGACCTGCGCGGCCTGTCCCCGCTGGTCGGCGTGCAGACCGAGTACAGCCTGGCCGAGCGCACCGCCGAGCGGGAGTTGCTGCCGATGGCGCAGGCCCACGGCCTGGGCGTGGTCCTGTACTCGCCGCTGGCCGGAGGACTGCTCACCGGCAAGTACCGGCGAGGCGAGGCGGGTCGCCTGAGCGGCCGGGGCGACGCGGTCGAGGGCACCGCGCAGCGCACCGCGATCGTCGATGCCGTACTGGCCGTCGCCGACGAGCTCGGCACCACCGCGGTCCAGGTCTCGCTGGCCTGGCTGCGCCACCGGGCCGCGCTGGCCGCCACCGCCCTCATCCCGATCGTCGGGCCGCGCACCCCGGTCCAGCTGCGGGAATACCTGGACTCGCGGCACCTGGACCTGGGTGACGAGCACTACCGCCGGTTGGACGAGGTCAGCGCGGTCCGCTTGGGGACCCCGCACGAGGATGTCGCCGCCGCGCTGGGCCACGGTGTGGACGGTGACCGCACGCTGCTGGAGCCCGCGCCCCTGCCCGTCATGTGACGCATCGAGGCCCGTCGTGCAAGATCGCAGCGACGACGTGTCGAGTCTCCGGAGGAGATCTTTTGCTCAGAGTAATGATTTCGCGGGCGGTCACGGTGTGTGCGCTGGCCCTGGCCATGGTCGCGAGTGGACCGGCGGTGGCCGCTCAGGCCGCCTACTACAACACCTACGCCGACATCGCGAGTATCCCCGACACCGCTTGCTGCACGGGCGCGCAGGGGTTCGCCGCCGGGTCGACCTACCTGTACTCGATCAAGAATCACACGAACTATGACGACGTCGCCGCCATCTACCGGGTCAACAAGACCACCGGGGATCGCGTGCTGATGACCAACGGCACCGACGGCGGCACGACCAACACGTGGCTCGGGCACGGTAACGACATCACGATCGTCGACATCGACGGACAGCACCACATGTTCATCGTGACGATGGAGGCCACCGGCGCGCAGCTCGTCCGGCTCCGCTACGACGGCACGACCTACTACAACGCCGGGTCGTACCAGCTCCGCCTCAACGGGGCGGTCGCCGCGCCGTCCGGTGTCAGCCGGATCGCGGTCACCGGCACCACGATCACGTTCATGTTCAAGAGCGGTCACACGATCTACAACGGCAGCCTCCCGTTGCGGGCCTCCTCGGGCACGATCGACCTGACCAAGGCGTTCGACCTGCAGGTCGACGGCGCGCTGGTCAACGGCGCCACGGTGGCCGACCTGAGCACCTTCGCCAACCAGGGCTTCTTCTACGACGCCACCAACCAGGTTCTCTACAGCCCGATGACCAAGGAGAACCGCAGCATCGTGCTGGTCTACCGCGACGTGACGCCGGCGACGACCGGCACCGCGCCCGCGGCCACCGACCTCTCCTTCCGGATCACGTCGTCGAAGTACACGACGTTCGAGATCGAGGGCGTCGGCATCAGCGACGGCAAGCTGTACTTCGGCACGAACCGATCAAACGCGGACGGCGCCTTCGACGGGGTGCACTCGTTCAACGACTACGTCGCGGGCTGACCCCGCCCACGATCAAAACCAGGCGGCCACGTCCGGGCCGCTGATGGCTGAGGCCGCTGATGCGCGCGTACGGGCGTGAGCCGCCCCCGTCCACGGGTGGCGGGGAGCGTGCTCACGCCCGTACGGGAAACCGATCTTGATCTGTCATGGGTGATTTCGATGCATGCAGACGGGTAATAGCAGTGCGTTGACGGCGACGAACGGGGGATCATCGTGGAAGCCGCGCTGGTGGAAGACGAAGGCACGACCGGCACCGAGCTCGTCGTGCACACCGTGGACGGGCTGTCCCTGGTCCGCGTCATCGGCGACGTGGACCTGTCGGTCGCCTCCCGCCTGCGGGCGGCCCTGGAGTCGGCGCTGGCCGCGAACCCGTGGGTCGTGGTGGACCTGAGCCGGGTGGGCGCGGTCGACTCGATCGGGCTCGGCGTGCTGGCCGCCGCCCGGCAGGCCGCGGGCCGGGGTACCGGCGACCTGCTGCTGGCCGCCGCGCCGCCGTTCTTCACGTCGGTCCTGCATGCGGCCCGGTTGAGCACGGTCTTCCGGATGTACGAGACCGTTCCGTCGGCGATGACGGCCGCGCTCGCCCCAGCGGCAGCGTGAGCACCCCGCGAGGCCGCGTGGGGATGCAGATGCACGCCGGGCCGGGCACACTGCCGGGATGAGCGGACCAGCCACTCTCGACGGTGACTTCGGGCCGGCCCACGCCGGCCTGCTGCTCGGCGGCCGCTACCGGCTGCTGACCCCGATCGGCGCCGGCGGCATGGCCGTCGTCTGGCACGCGCACGATCATGTGCTGGCCCGCGCCGTCGCGATCAAACTGGTGGCCCCCGCGGGGGCCGGCGACCAGCGGGCGCGCGACCGGATCGGGCACGAGGCCCGGGCCGCCGCGGCCCTCTCGCATCCCAACATCGCCCAGGTCTACGACTACGGCGAGACAACCACCGACAACCAGATTTTCCCGTACGTCGTGATGGAGCTCGTCCCCGGCGGGACGCTGCTACGAAGGATCTCGGCCGGTCCGGTGGCGCCGAGGTTCGCCCTGCGGGTGTGCGCGGAGATCGCCGCGGCGCTGGCCGCCGCGCACGCCGAGGGCCTGGTTCATCGGGACATCAAGCCGGCCAACGTGATGCTGGCACCGACCGGCGCCAAGGTGGTCGACTTCGGCATCGCCGCGGTCGTGTCCCCGGGTGGTTCCGGTGAGCCGGACTCCGAGGTCCTCGGCACCGCCGCCTACGTGGCACCGGAGCGGCTGACCGGCGACGCGGTGCAATCGGCCAGCGATGTGTACGCCCTGGGCGTGGTGCTGTACCGCCTGCTCTCCGGCCACTCGCCCTGGACCAGCGAGGACACCCGGCAGATGCTGGAGGCGCACCTCTACGTGCCGCCGGCCCCGCTGTCGCCCCGGCCCGGCGTGCCCGATTACGTCATCGAGTTGTGCAACCGTTGCCTGGCCAAGGACCCGACGCTGCGCCCGGGTGCCCCGGAGGCCGCCGCGGTACTGGCCCGGGGTGCCGGGCTCCGCGTGGTGAGCGACGAGCCCCCATCGCCGGCGCCGTCGGTTCCCGGCGCGGACCCGACAGTTCTGATCCGCCGGCCGCCCGGCGCCCGGCCGGCGATCCCGGTTTCCCTCACCTCGGCCGCCCGCGGGAGATACCGTCGGCCACTGATCACTGCGACTCTGGTGACCGTTGTCGCCGGTGGCGCATTTCTCCTGGTGAAACCGCTTGTCTGGGCGGATAGGGACGATCCGTCGGTGGCGGGGGCTCCCCCGGCCTCGACCGCCTCGTCCGCGACCGCTCCGAGCTCGGCTCGGACCGAGGCCACGACGACTCCGGGCCTCGCGACCCGGACCCGGGTTCGCTCCCAGCCCGCGACACCGGCCGGGCCATCGGTGCGGGCCGGCTCGGCCGGTGCGCCCGCGCCGGCCGCGACCAAGCCCGCGCCGGCCCAACCGGCCCCCGGTTCCGCCGAGCGGACGCTGTCGACGGTGGCCGGCACGCTCCGTGCGACCTGTCCCGGCCCGGCAACAGCGCAGATCCTGTCCTGGAAGGCGGCCCCGCCGTACAAGGTCGAGGCCGTCGAACCCGGCCCGGCAGCGGCGCCGACGGTGACCTTCAAACACGGCAAATCGCTGCTCACCATGTCCGTGAGCTGCGCGAACGGCACGCCCGTAGCCACCTCACAACAGACCTGAGCCCGCGCCGATCCACGGCTCAGTCCGGGACCTCGGAATCGTTGCTGCCCGACGGCGGAACGTCCTCCTCGGGCTGGTCAGGCCGGGCCAACGCATACCGGGGCCCGCCGAATCGGGCGGTCACGGCCTGGGCCCGGACCGACGCCGCGGTCAGATCGTCGGTGATCTCGGAGTCTCGATGGACCGATGACGGGTTGCGCCGCCGCGAACTCTCACCCGCTTCGGCACCCGGTTCGGATCCGGACGGACCACTATTCGGCATCGACACCATCGTCACCTCTCGCTCGGACGCCCCCGCCAAGGAGCCGTGCGTCGAGGTCACGACCTCACTTCGTGCGCGACCATTCCACCCGAACCTCGCCATCGGCGGCGGCTCTCGGATGTCGACCTGCACCATCCTGTCCGAGATACCTTGCTTCCGCAAGGCCGGATGCACGTGCATTTGCATGCGCGTCAATACGTCGGTCATCCGATCGTGGCCGGCGACCGAGCGGCGGCAGTCCCGCTCCCGATTTCGAACCCTGGTTCGGGTCCGCGGGCCCAGCGACCCACCGATAGGCGATGCGTGACGATTCTTCGGCGGTTGCGCCTCGGAGTACGGCTGCTCGCGGCGTTCGCGGTGGTCGTCCTGCTTCTGCTGGTGGTGATGGCGGTCGCCCTGGGCACGTCGTCACGGCAGCAGGCCGCCGTCGGCCGCATGGTCCGGGCCCAGCAGTTCGTGTCCACCGTGAAGGACGCCAAGTTCTCCGCGGCCGACTTCAACGGCTGGCAGACCGCGTACGCGTTCGACGCGCTGCGCGGGGTGGCCGATGCCGCCCAGGACAGCGGGGAATCGCGCCGGGCGTTCCTCGACTCGGTGCAGACCTTCCGGACCCGGGTGACCGCGGCCGGCGAGCTCGCCCCGTCGACGTCGGCCCGGCAGGATCTGCAGCGGATCACCACCCTGGTCGACGAGTTCATGACCGTCGACGCGCGGATCGCTCAGCTGTACACGGCCGGTTCCGCCAAGCCGGCCAACGCCCTGGTGATCGGCAAGGAGATCGACCTCTTCCAGCAGATCGGCCGGCTGCTGGACCAGACCGCGACCGTCGCCGACGGCGAGTTCGCGGCGGCCCGGCAGGACGCCGCGGCCGCGCACGCGACCGGGGCCCGGATCGTGTGGGCAGCGGGCGCGGCGGCCGCGCTCATCGCGATCGTCCTCGCCCTGGTCGTCACCCGTTCGGTGACGCGGCCGGTCGACCAGGTGCGCCGGCGGCTCGTGCTGCTGGCCGACGGCGACCTGGCCACGCCGCTGGAGGTGGCCGGCCGGGACGAGGTCGCGGCCATGGACGGGGCGCTGACCCGCAGCCTGGACTCGCTCGGTGCGGTCATGCGCACGATCGACGAGTCGTCGGCGTCGCTGGCCGCGGCGGCCGAACAGATGTCGGCGACCTCCAGCCAGATCGCCGCGTCGGCCGAGGAGTCGGCCGCGCAGGCCCAGGTGGTCGCCGACGCGGCCGGCCAGGTGTCGCTCAACGTGCAGACCGTCTCGGCCGGCAGCGAACAGATGGGTGCGTCGATCCGCGAGATCGCCCACTCGACCAGTGAGGCCGCCGCGGTCGCGAATTCCGCCGTGCGGGCCGCCGAAGCCGCCAACGTCACCCTCGCGTCGCTGGGGCAGTCGTCGCGGGAGATCAGCGAGGTCGTCAAGGCGATCACGTCGATCGCCGAGCAGACCAACCTGCTCGCGCTCAACGCGACGATCGAATCGGCGCGGGCCGGCGAGGCCGGCAAGGGCTTCGCCGTCGTGGCCGGCGAGGTCAAGGAACTGGCCCAGGAGACGGCCCGCGCGACCGACGACATCGTGCGCCGGGTCGACGCCATCCAGGCGGGCACCAGCAGCGCGGTCGCCGCGATCACCGAGATCTCTGCGGTCATCGGGCGGGTCAACGACTTCCAGACCACCATCGCGTCGGCCGTCGAGGAGCAGACGGCCACGACCGCGGAGATCAACCGGAGCATCGGAGACACCGCGCTGACCGCCGAGCAGATCGCCGCCAACGTCGCCACGGTCGCGCTGGCCACCCAGCAGACCACCGAGGGTGTCACCCAGGCCCAGCAGGCCACCACCGAACTGGCCCGCATGTCGGGTGACCTGCGGACCCTGGTGTCGCACTTCCGTTACTGACCCCGGCGCGCTGCCCGGGCGCCACGACCTGTCGAGCCGAACACGAAGGCCAGGTGATCGGCGCGGATCGGGCGGTCGCGCGCTATCGGTGCTTCTTGAGTTTGCGGTCGTCACGCAGTTCGAGGAACGGCTCGTCGGCCGGGTCGTGACCGGCGGCGATGGCGCGGCCCCGTTCCAGTTCGGCGTCGAGTTCGGCGCCGAGCAGGATGGCGATGTTGCTGATCCACATCCAGACCAGGAAGGCGATGGCGCCGCCGAGGGTGCCGTAGGTCTTGTTGTAGTTGGCGAAGTTGGCCAGATAGATCGCGAACGCGGCCGAGGCGATCAGCCAGAGCAGGACGGCGAAGATGCCGCCGGGGCTGACCCAGCGGAACCCGCCGGTCTTGGCGTTCGGGGAGGCCCAGTAGAGAATCGCGAACATCAGGCTGACCAGGATCAGCAGGACCGGCCACTTGGCGATGCTCCAGGTCAGCACCGCGGCGTCGCCGAGGCCGATCTTGTCGCCGACGACCTTGGCCAGGTCGCCGGTGAAGACCACGATGGCCGCCGAGATGATCAGCATGACGCCGACGACGGCCGTGACCGCGACCCGGATGGGCAGCGTCTTCCAGATCGGCCGGCCTTCGGGCACGTCGTAGACGGCGTTCGAGGCGCGCATGAACGCCGCGATGTAGCCCGACGCGGACCAGAACGCCACGACGAGACCGAGGATCGCGGCAAATCCCGCGGTGCCGGGATCCTTGACCTGTCCGAGCACGGTGTCGACCAGGCTCTGCAGCTGCTGGCCAGGAGCAATTTCCTGTACGGCGTCCTGAACGGTCTTCTGGCCGTCCTTGCTGAGCAGGCCGAGCAGCGACACCAGCACCAGCACACCGGGAAAAATCGACAGCACGCCGTAATAGGTCAGGGCGGCGGCCCAGTCGTTGATGTCGTCCTCGGAGAACTGCTTGACGGTCCGCTTCAGGGCGGCGAACAGCCCTTTGCCCTTGAGCTGAGCGGGACTGTCGGGGCCCGCCTCCGGCGGTGTCCCGCCCCGGCCGGTCGGTTCGTCATCACCGGTCGTGGTGGTGGCGGCCGCGTCGATGTCGAAGCGGCCGGATTCACGGTCTGCGTTCATGATGGTGGTCCTCCGGGCACGGCCCACGGTGCAACGAGCCTGTGCCGGCCTCGGCGGAGACCGGCACATCCGAACATTCGCTCAGGAGGCGTTGCGCGCGGCCTGCTGGGTCTGATCCTTCACGTCGTACGCGGAGGATGTGGCTTTGTCCTTGGTGGTTTGCGCGGCGTCCTGAGCGGTGTTCTTGACCTGGCCGGCGGCGTGCTCGACGCTGCCGGACAGGTCGTCCTTCAGGTCCGTGGCGATGTCCTTGACCCGGTCGGTCAGTTCACCGCTGTTGTCCTTGAGCTGCTGTCCGGCCCGGCGCTCGACGTCGGTGACCGGGATCAGCGAGGCGGCCAGCAGGCCCACGCCGAATGCGATGACGCCGGCGGCGATAGGACTGCCCTGGGTCTGGGCGGCGACTGCCTGAGGCGCACCGCGGACCGCGTCGGCGGCGTCGTGCGCCTTCTCGGCCGCGATGTCGCCGAGCTGCGACGCCTTGTCCTGCACGGTGCCGGCCGTCGACGAGGTGTGGTCGGCGACAGCGTGCCGGGCGTGGTCGGAGCTACCCATGACCTTCTCCTTCACCGAGTTCCAGCGACGCTGGGCGACCTTGGCCGGGCTGGTCTTCTCGGCCAGCAGATCGACGTCGCGGGTCAGCGATGCCCGGGTGCTCTCGATGTCCTGCCTCAGCCGGTCGGGTTCTTCAGCCATTGCGCGTCCTCCTTGAGGGTGTCGACAGTGCGCCGCGGCACGGGGTCCACGGTCTGCAATTTCTTCTTGCCGGCCACGTACAGCCCGGCGCCGACGGCCGCCCAGACCACCGCCACGATCAACGCGGCCCAGCCCATCGGCATGATCGCGTCGAGGCCGAAGACCGCGGCGAAGCTGAGCAGCACCACGGCCAGGTAGCCGGCGAACCCGGCGCCGCCGAGCATCCCGGCCGCCTTGCCGGCCTTGGTGGCCTCCTGCTTGAGCTCCAGCTTGGCCAGCTCGACCTCCTGGCGGAACAGCTGCGACAGGTCGTCGCTGATGTTGCCGATCAGCTCGCCGACCGAGGTGCTCTCAGCCTGACCGGAACGATCCGGTGAGTAGTTGTTGCTGGTCACGGCCGCAGCCCCGGCCCGGGCACGGTGTGCCCCTCATCGGCCACGAGCGGGGTGCCGGTGCCGGTGGCCGCGTATTCGGTGCCCGGGTAGCCGCCGATCGGCTCAGCGGTTCCGGTGCCGGCATACGACGCGCCGGCCCCGGTCGCCGTCGCGTAATCGGTGCCCTGCGCGCCGGCCGGCGGGGTGTAGACCGGGTCCGGCGTGGCCGAGGTGTAGCTGTCGGTGGACGGTTTGTGGCTGCCCGCGGCCGGGTCGGCCTTGGCCACGCTCTTGCCCAGCCGGCCCACGACGAAGCCGGCCGCGAGCGCGGCGGCCAGGAAGGCACCCGGGCGGCGGCGGGCGAAGTCCTGAACCTCGGCCAGCACACCCTCGGGGCCGTTGCGGTCCAGGTAGTCGGCCAACTGGCGGCCGCCGTCGGCGACCCGGGAAACGACCATCGCGGCCGGGGTGTCACCACGGTCGCCGCGCATCTCGTCGAGGTGGTCGGCGGTCTGCCGGATACTGCCGACCAGCTTGTCGTTCTGGTTGCGGGCCTGCTCGCCCAGCTTGTCGCGGACCTCGCCGGCAACGTTGCGGGCCTGGGCCTTTGCCTCGGCGCCGACCCGCTGGGCCTGCTCGGCGGCGGTCTCCTTGACCTCGGTCGCGGCCTGGCCGGCGGCGTGCCGGCCCTGCTCGGTGACCTGTTTGGTCTTGGAAGTGTCATCCGGTGTCGTCAGATCACTCATATCGTCTCCTACATAGACCGGGGTACGGCGTCGGAATCCCCAGCCCGTAACTCCTCAACCCTCATCAGTCGCATTTCCTTCGGTATTTTTCGAAACACTTTCCTACGGCATCGATTTATGCACTGAACGCCAAAGAGGGCACTGATGATCTTTAACTCACCCGATGTCCGTGCAGGTCCACCTGCTCGTCATCCAGGACATCGGCCGTCACGGCGCAGGTGTCTAATTACTCGCCAGAATCAAGAAAAACAACTACCCGGGAGAATTAAAAGTCAGCAAGACCGAATACGTTTATGACCTGAAACGGTGGGAATCCGCTCTACCCCGCTACTCCCGGACCACGATTCAGGCTGATCCACCTGGTCGGGGAAGATCCTGCGGATAAGCATCCGGCGTCCTCGTCGCGGACCCCGCCCGTGATGCTGCTGTCGTCCCAGCTGATGATGAGGACACCGTCGCCGGCGCTGTCCTGGGTGACGTTCTGCACCAGCTCCGAGATGGCCAACAGGGCATCCTCGACATAGTCGGCCGGGTGCCAGGGATTCAGGATCGCGTGGGCCTGCCGGCGCAGCGGGCCGGTCGGATCGCCGTGCGCGAACGGCACCTGGACAGTGTGGGCTGTCACCGCCCCGTCCTCCCGGTCCGACTGCACGACCATGGCGCCTCACTGATCACCCAGTACCCAGCGCTGATGGTAGATCGGCCAGGACCGGTCGGGCGGATTCGGCGTCAGAACGCTGCGGCCGGGTACATCACCACCAGGAGGTGCAAGGTCGATGAGCGTACACACCGCACGTTTGAAAGTTCCGCACGGCAGCGGCGCGACGACGGCCGCCCGTACGGCCGCCCGGTCCGCGCTGCGCCTCTGGGGCTTCACCAACACCGACTGGCTCAACGACGCGACCCTGGTGATCACCGAACTGGTCACCAACGCGATCCGCCACGGCGGTGGGCTGCTCGCCCTCGACCTGCGCGCCGTCCGCGGGCAGGTCACCGTGAGCGTCACCGACCGCACCCGGGTCCGGCCCCACCGGCGCCGCGCGGACCTGACCGGCGGACGCGGGCTGTCCATCATCGACGCGCTGTCGCGGGCGTGGGGCGTGCGCCCGAACCACGCGGGCAAGTGCGTGTGGGTGCTGCTGCCCACTTCGGCCCGGCCCGGCCTCGCTTGACCTTTCCCGGCTTATAACTGTCGATGTGACGCCGGCGATCGTCGTCAGCGGATGCGCTGGGCCAGCTTCGCGACGACGCCGCCGACGGCCAGGCTGACGACCGGGGTGGCAACCGCCGGCAACCGCGTCTTCTTCATGATCCAGGCGGTGGCCGCGGTGGTGGCCACCGGCAGCGCCGCTTTCACGATCGTGCCCTTGTTCATGTCGGCGACCTTCCTCGCGACGAACGATTTCCTCGGAGATACCCGCCTCCGCCCACTGATAGTCACGACGGCGTCCCGGGCCGTGGTTCACGGCTGCTGATAGACGAGCAGAGCCACATCATCCTCATGACAGCTGTCGCTGAGCAACGCGGCGCAGATGTGGGGGCCAGCACGAGGGAGTCGGTGAGCGCCACCGCGGCCCGGTCGATGCCGGCGTCGATGACCGGCGCCGTCGGTGTGCACGAAGCCACGGGCGAATGGCCTGACTGCCGATGAGGATTTACGTGACGAAACGGTCGGCGCCCGCCCAGCGACGACTCAGAAACGAGATCGAGGTGCCGAACAGCAGATCGTGGGTGCTCTGAACATGCGGACCGCTGTCGACGGCGGCCCGGATCTCGACCACGTGCTGCGTCACGGCGGCGTGCACTGCGTCTACCAGCCGTTCGTCGACGTGGACACCGGCGCGCTGCTGGCCTTCGAGGCGCTCATGCGCGGGCCGGCCGGCTCCGAGCTGCAGTCGCCGCTGGCCCTGCTCGACGCCGCTCGGGGCGCCGGCCGGCTCGCCGAGCTGGAACAGGCCGCGTTGCACACCTCCTTGCGGGATGCCGCGGAGCTGTCGCAGGGACGCCCGGTGACGTTGTTCGTCAATCTCGAACCCACCACCCTGACCCAGCGGTGCGACCTGGTTCTCGACGCGCTGACCACGCGGGCCGACCATGTGCAGGTGGTCGTCGAGATCACCGAACGGGCGCTGGCCGAGGACGTGGCCGGCGTGCTGACCGGCGCCGAGCGGTTGCGCGCCGCGGGCTGCGCCATCGCCCTGGACGATGTGGGAGTTCATCCCGAGTCCCTCGCCTTCATCCCCCTGCTGCGCCCCGAGGTGGTCAAACTCGATCTGAAGCTGCTGCGGACGGTCAAGGATCCGGCCACGGTGGCGGTCGCCGGGGCGGTACGCGCCTACGCCGAACAGGCCGGCGCCGAGGTCGTCGCCGAGGGCATCGAGACCCCGCAGGACCTGACCCGGGCCCTGGTCCTGGGCGCCACGCTCGGCCAGGGCTGGTTGTGGAGCCGCGGTGAGCGCCGGTTCCCGCCGTCGACGTTCCGGCCGGAACGATTCGCCGCCCGCCCGATCGGTGCCACCCTGGGCACCACACCGTACGAACTGATCGGTTCCGGCCGGCGCATCCGGCACGCGCCCAAGCATCTGCTCGTCCCGATCTCGAAGACCCTGGAACTGATGGCCCTGCAGGCGGCGATCCCGCCGGTCCTGCTCGCCGCTTTTGAAGACGTCCGGTTCTTCCGCCCGTCCACCATCCGCCGCTACACCGAACTGGCCGGGCACCTGCCGTTCGTCGCCGCGCTCGGGGTCGGCATGCCACCCGCCCCGGCTCCCGGCGTGCGGGGCGCCGGCCTGTCGATCCAAGATCCGCTGGCCAGCGAGTGGACCGTCGTCGTGCTCGGCGCGCACACCGCGGCCGCCCTGATGGCCCGGGATCTCGGCGACGTCGGGCCGGATCCCGACCGCCAGTTCGAGTTCGTCGTCACCTACGACCAGGCCCTGGTCACCGCCGCCGCGCACTCCATGATCGGCCGACTCGTCAAACCGTGACGTTCGGGACTCCCAACCGGTCAGATGACGGCTTTCGACGCCGATGGCGACGTGTGGGCACCGTTACGCGACCGTCGACCTGGCTCGCGGTGATGCTCCGCGGCAGGCCGGACCGGCCTGGGTGTGGATCGCGATCATGCTCGGGGCGTGTACCCCGCCACACGTGCCGGGCACGGGCGCGTCGGCGAGCCGGCCGGACCGTTGCCCGATCCGGCCGGCTCGCACCACCCCGACCGAGGCCGGTTGACGCTCATCGACGCCATTTGACGACGGTGATGGTGGTGCCCTGCCCGGGGGCGGTGACGATGTCGAACTCGTCGACCAGCCGCCGGGCGCCGCTCAGGCCCAGACCCATGCCGCCACCGGTGGTGTAGCCGTCGGTCAGGGCCAGCTCCAGGTCGGCGATGCCGGGTCCGTCGTCGCCGAAGACGATGCGGATTCCCGTACGGTGGTCACCTTCCGGGCGGCTCACCTCGGCGTAGCCGCCACCGCCGTACACCAGGGTGTTGCGGGCCAGTTCACTCGCCGCCGTGACGATCTTCGTCTGGTCGACCAGGGACAGTTTGAGCGCGGCCGCGACCGTGCGCACCAGTTGACGGACCCGGACGACGTCCCGGTCGGTGGTCACCTCGATCCGCTCGCTCGGATCGCTCACGGGGTGCGGACCGCACTGTCGTCGAGTTCCGCGTAATCGTCGAGGTCCGCATCGCCCGCGGCGGGCCGGCGCGACAGCAGGTCCATGCCCAGCTCGACGGTCAGCGCGGTCATGATGCCGGGCAGCGACAGACCGAGCTCGACCAGGGTGATCGCGACGGCGGGCCGCATGCCGACCACGACGGTCTCGGCGTCGAGCACCCGCGAGATCGACGCGATCGTGGCGAGCATGCGGCCGACGAACGAGTCGACGATGTCGAGCGCCGAGATGTCGATGATGACGCCGTGGCAGCCGGTGGCGACGATCCGGTCGGCGAGATCCTCCTGCAGCTGCAGGGTGACCTGGTCCTCCATGTCGATCTGGATGGAGACCAGCAGGATGTCGCCGATTTTGAGGACCGGGACCCGTTCCATCAGCGTTCCGCCCGCTTGGACTTGCTGATCACGTGGCGCAGTGCGTCGGCCAGCGTCGCCTTGGTGGCGATGTCGCCGAACTCGATGCCGAGCGCGACGATCGTCTGCGCGATCTGCGGGCGGATCCCGGAGATGACGCAGTCGGCGCCCATCAGCCGCGCGGCGACCACGGTCTTGAGGATGTGCTGGGCAACCTGGGTGTCGACGGCCGGGACACCGGTGATGTCGATGATCGCGTACGGCGACCCGGTGTCGACCAGGGTCTGCAGCAGCCGTTCCATGACGACCTGCGAACGGGCGGAGTCGAGCGTGCCGACCAGGGGGACGGCGACGACACCCTCCCACAGCTTGACCACCGGTGTGGAAAGCTCCAGCAGCTGCTCGGCCTGATCGGTGATCAGCTGCTCGCGGATCCGGACATAGCTGTCGAAGGTGACGAGCGCGGCCGCGTCCACGAAAGCGGAGAAGGCCGCGTACTCGTCGAGGCTTCCACCACCATCGGTACGGCGCAGGGCGGCCAGGACGGCGTCCTTGAAGGAGTAGATGCCGGCCGCGATCTCGGTGGCGGTGAAGCCCTGCCGGGCCTGGTTGGCGCAGAGTTCGTGAAGCTGCGCGCGCAGGTCGTCCGCCTTGGGGCCGACCAGGTCTTGCGCACCGTCGCGCAGCGCCTCCCGGAAACCACGGAGCAGGTCACCGGTCTGGCGACGCAGTTCCGGGCGGCTCAGGCGTCCGCGCAGGGTCTGGGTGACACGCTCGGTCCAGTCGTCGACCACCTGCTCCTCGTTGCTGTCGAGCAGGGCCACGAACCGGCCGGCCTCATCGGCACTGAGTGCCACTGATGTCTCCTCAGACTAAATGGTGATCCGCACCAGGCGACGGAAGCAACGGACGCTACGCCGCATCGTTGCCCCACAGCAAATAACCGTGGTTCGCCCGGCCCGGTCCTGGCCCGCACCGTACAACGACTCGCGTCCGGAGCAGCCGGATTCCGCGTTACCCGGTCGGAAAATTTCGTCCCGGCTGCCGAGCGGCCACCGGGCCCGGCCGGCGAAACCACACCGGCGATGTCAGGACGTGCTCGAAATCCGGGCTCTCACCACTGTCGAATCTTGGACTGCTCGGGGTGGTGTCCGATTCGGTGCGTCGGCGGGTGGCCGGGGTGCGGTTGACTTGCGGGTCCGTGACGGCTGCATGGAGGTTCGGGTGGACGACGGTATCGAGCTGGCTGATCTGATCTGGCAGCTGCGGCACGAGATGAGCCGGGCCATGTGGGCGGGCGAGCACACCGATCTGCGCTTCGAGGCCGGCCCGGTCGAGCTGGAGCTGACCATGGTCGTCGAGAAGTCGTCGCAACCCGGCGTGAAGGCGAAGCTGCTGGTCGTGGACGCGGAGTGGGCGGCCAAGCGGGCATCGACGGTCACCCAGCGGGTCAAGATGGTGTTGCAGCCACGGCGGGCCGACGAGCCGGATCGTCCGCCGCTGATCTCCGGTCCGGCCGAGGCGGGCGAGCGCTGATCGATGGGCGGCCAGGTGGTGTCCGGCCCGGGGCGCTGGGAGGCTTTGACCTCGCAGTGGGTGGCCGAGGTGATCGTCGATCGCGTGGACGCTCCGGCGACGCGGGGGTCCGGCTATCGCGTACGCGATGATCTGGTTCTGACGGCCGCGCACGTCGTGGCCGATGCGGCCGGGGTGACGCTGCGGTTCGACGCCGAGCAGCCGGGTGAGTGGTCGGCGCCGGGGACGATCGCGTGGTGTGACCCGGCGGCCGACGTCGCGTTGGTGCGCCTGGATCGGGTCGACGGGGTCGCCGTGCTGCCGGCCCGGTTCGGACGACTGACGGCCACGCCGCAGCGGGTCCAGGCCCATGTCGTCGGGTTTCCGCGGTGGAAGCTGCGCCAGGTGTCCGGCGGCGGAGTCGTCCGGGAGGCGCATCACGCGGTGGGGTCGATCGCCGGCTTGTCCAACCCCAAGTCGCAGACCCTGGAGATCCGGGTCGACCCGCCCGGGGAGGATCCGAAGCCGGGGGTGTCGCCGTGGGAGGCGATGTCCGGGGCCGCGGTGTGGGTCGACGGCTGTGTGGTGGGCGTGGTGTCGAGCCACTACCGGCGGGAGGGGCTGGGGTTCCTGACCGCGGTCCGGCTCGCGTCCTGTTTCTCCGGGCCGGACGGGCCCGGCGCCGTGCTCGGCCTCGGGGCCGAGCCTCTGGTCGACGTCCCCGCCGAGGACAAGGCGCCGCATCGGGTGCTGGGCCACCTGCCGATGCGGGCGGCGCACTACCAGCCGCGCCGTGAACTGGCCGGCCGGATCCACGAGTCGAAGGCCACGACATCTGTACTGTCCGGGCTGGGCGGGGTCGGGAAGACCCAGCTGGCGGCCCGGTACGCACAGGATCGGGCCGACGACGGCCATCTGGTGATCTGGGTGGACGCCTCCTCCCCGGAAGCGATCGAGTCGCGCTTCGCCGAGGCCGGAGCCGCCTACGCCGGCGCGGACCCGGCCCAGCCGGCCCAGGCCGCCGAGCGTTTCCTGTCCTGGCTGGCGGACACGTCACAACCTTGGCTGATCGTCCTGGACGACCTCCCCGACGTCCGGGCCCTCGGCGAACTGCGACCGCCGGCCGATGTCGCCACCGGACGGACCCTGATCACCACCCGCCGGCGGGACCGGGCCCTGGCCGGCGGCGACGGCGAGTTCGTCGAGATCCGCGAGTTCGATCCGGGCGACGCCGAGCAGTACCTGCGCGGTGCGCTGGACGCCCACCTGGCCGACGACGTCACCGGGGTCGCCGCGGACCTGGGCTTCCTGCCGTTGGCGCTGGGGCAGGCGGCCGCGTTCATGAACGACCTGGACGTGCCGTGCGGCGGTTACCGGAAACGCTTCGCCGACCGGCGCAAACGCCTGCCGGACCTGCTGCCCGAGACGAACGCCCTGCCGGACGGCTATCGCCAGACGGTGGCCGTCACCTGGTCCCTGTCGATCGAGGCGGTCGACCGGGAACGACCGGCCGGCCTGGCCCGGCCCCTGCTGAAGCTGAGCGCCGTCCTGGACCCGGGCGGCATCCCGGACCAGGTGTTCTTCTCCGACGCGGCGCTCAACTGGCTGGGCTACCAGCGCACCCCCGACGCGGACACTCTGGCCGGCCTCGACCCGGACACGGTGCACGACGCCCTGCGGAAGCTGCACGTCTTCAACCTGCTCAGCTACGAGGCCGGGCTGGTCCGCGTGCACAACCTGGTCCAGCGCACGGTTCAGGACCAGTACGAGGCCGCCGAACTCGGCGAGGTGGCGTGGGCCGCCGCGGACGCGCTGCTGTCCGGCTGGCTCGTGCCCGGCCGGCATGACCTCATGCGGGCGAACACCCGGGTGCTGGCCCGCGACCGCATCGACGACCTGTGGCACGAGTACGGGCCGCACCCCGTACTGATCAACTACGGCATGGACCTCGGTCAGACCGGACAGGTACGGGCCGCGATCGATCACTTCACGCGCCTGGCCGAGATCTCCGAGCAGCGCCTGGGCCGCGACCACGACGCGACCCGAGGGCTGCGGGGGAACATCGGAAGCTGGCAGACCCGGGCGGGCGACACGTCGAGCATTCACGACCTCGAGCAACTCGTCGCCGAGAAGTCACGTGACTACGGCCGGGACCACCCGAGCACCCTGTTCACGCGGCACAACCTGGCCCTGGCCTACATGCAGGTCGGAGCGTTCGAGCAGGCACTGTCCGAGATGGAACAGGTGCTGGTCGTCCGACGCCGGCTCAGGATGTACGGACCCGACCACGAGTTGACCCTGACGACGTGGCACAACCTCGCCTTCATCCGGGGCGAGAGCGGTGATGCCGCCGGCGCCGCGGCCGAATTCGAGACGATCGTGGCCGAGACGATTCGCATGGTGGGCACCGAGCATCCCGACGCGCTCAGCGCCCAGCACGAGCATGCCCGCTGGCGGAACATCAGCGGCGACCACGCCACCGCGAAGGCCATCTTCGCATCGGTGATCGCCGCCCGCATCGAGCTGCTGGGGCCGACCCACCCGGACACCCTGCTCAGCCAGGAGGGCCTGGCCTTCGCCCTCAAAAGCCTCGGCGACGAGGACGCGGCCCGGGCCCTCCTCGACGAGGTGCGCGATCATCAGGAGCAAGTCCTCGACCCGGACAACCCGGACCTGCTCTTCAAACCGTTCTACGAGGCCGTCGAACGGTTGGACTCCGGCGACGGCGACGCCCTCGACGAGCTCACGCGGCGGTTCGAGGATCTGCTCCGGACCTTCGGCGGCGGCCACCGCTACGTGCAGCTCGCCGCGCAGGCCCTCGCCTTCTACCGCCAGAAGGCCGGCGAGACCGACGTCAACCCGATGGTCGTCCTGGCCCAGGGCCTCGTGAAGGTTCTGCCGCCCGATGACCCACTGCGAGACTTCTACGAGCAGGTTCTGGACCGCCGCCCGGACGAATCCGCACCCGGGAACTGACGGCGACTCAGTCCGGCCGGGCCGGTGACGTGCGCACGGCGGCGGTGCCGTCACCGCGAGTCGCCACGCCGGTCGCGGCGGTCGTGCCGGATCTGGTCGGTGCGGGCCGTGACGGCCTCGATCTGGCCGGTCAACCCCGGATGGTCGCCCAGGTGCGGCCGGGCCTCGGCGAGCAGGGCTGGTAGGGCCGATGCGTCCGGGTCGCCGAGCGCGTCGTGCAGCCGGGTGAGCGCGCCCCCGGCCGCCTCGTCGAGGTCGGTCAGCGCGGTGACCTGCCCGGCCAGCCGGCGCAGGTCGGCGGTGTTGTCGTTGGCCCAGCGGGAGACGGCCCGGTTGCCGGCGCGGCGGTCCCGTTCGGCCTGCACGCGGGCGTCGCGGGTGGCGTCCGGCTGCTCGGTCGGGGCGGAGGCGCTGCGCAGGTAGCGACGCTCGGCCGCCTGGCGGCTGGCGACACCCAGCGCGGGGGCCAGGGCCTGCCAGGAGACGCCGGCGGCGCGAGCCGCGGCAATCAGGACCGGCTCGATCTCGGCGAGCGCGCTCTGCGCCCGGCGCAACAGCACGAGGGCGGCGAGCAGCTCGGCCGGGCTCACCCCGCTGCTGCGGGCGACCCGCTCGACCTCGGCCACCACGGCGGTCAGATCAGGGCCATCTTCGTCGAACTCAGTCGTCGCCATATGTGTCATCTTTTCGTTGACGTTCTGCTTGTCATCGGGGCGATGACGTGTTAGAAACAAGGTATCGCGCATTGACCCCGTAGTCGAGACCCCAGGAGGTGGGAACCATGTTGATGCGCAGCGAGCCCTTCACCGAGGTCAACCGGCTGGCCCAGCAACTGTTCGGAGCCACGAGCACCGGAACCTGGTCCCGACCGGCCACCATGCCGGTCGACGCGATCCGCAACGGCGACGAGTTCGTGATCGCCCTCGACCTGCCCGGCGTCGACGCCGACGCGATCGACATCGACGTGGAACGCAACGTGCTCACCGTGCGCGCCGAACGCCGCCCGATCGACCTGGGCGAGAACGCCACCGTGCAGCTGACCGAACGCCCCCTCGGCGTGTTCTCCCGCCAACTGTTCCTCGGCGACGCCCTGGACACCGAACACATCAACGCCGCCTACGACAACGGCGTCCTCGTCCTGCGCATCCCCATCGCCGAAAAAGCCAAGCCCCGCAAGGTCACCGTGGCCGCACACCGGCACGGCGAGCAGAAAGTGATCACGAGCTGACCGGAGCGTTTTGACGACCGCCGCTCCAGGCGAGCGGCGGTCGTCTTTCTCCGCCGCCCTCACGCCCGGGACGTGGACGCATTCGCCGATGTCGTGTGCGACTGCGCGGACCGGTTGGTCGTCTCGGGGCCCGCTTGCCGGCCCGGGTGGTGCCGGCGTTCAGCAGCAGTGAGGCGAGGGCGCCGGGCCGGCGCGTCGCCGTCTCCGGGGTGAGGACCGTGGCGACGAAGAACGCGACGAGCGCGGCTGACATGCCGGCGAATCCGAGGCTGGGCGGGAGCGTGCTGCGGACGTACGGCGAAGGGATTTTCATGTCCTCGGTTTTTCTCAGTCGAACAGGGTGGGCGCTTCGGGGCGGGTGGCCGGCGCCCGTTTGCCGAGGAGGGCGAACTTGTCCTCGGTCGAGGTGTCCGGAACGGGCAGTCCGTGCCGGCGCAGGGCCTGGTTGGCGCGGGCCCGGACGAGATCCCGGTAGGCGCGCGGGGTGCGCGAGCCTTGGGAATACAGCTCGGCGTAGGTGTCCACCAGTTCCGGGTGCGCACGGCGCAGCCAGGTGAAGAACAGTTCCTTGACGCCGCGCATGAGGTAGAGCGAGGTCGGCAGGACCGCGGCCGCCCCGGCGTTGGCCAGGGTGCCGATCAGCTCGTCGAGGTGCTCGGCGCTGTCGGTCAGGTGGGGCAGGATGGGCGCGACGAACACGGTGGGGGCGAACCCGGCGTCGCGCATCGCCCGCAGTGTGGCCAGCCGGGCGGCGGTCGTGGGGGTGCCGGGTTCGAGCGACTGGCGCAGGGTCTCGTCGAGGAAGGCGATCGACATGCCCAGCTCGACGTTGACCTTCGTGGCCGCGGCGGCCAGCCGGTCGAGGTCGCGGCGGATGACGGTGCCCTTGGTGAGGATCGAGAAGGAGATGCCGGCGCCGGTCAGGGTTTCCAGGATGGGCGGCATCAGCTCGTAGCGGCCCTCGGCCCGCTGGTACGGGTCGGTGTTGGTGCCGAACGCGACCCGGTCGGGCCGGACCCGTTTCGTGGCCACCTCGCGGCGCAGCACGTCCGGCATGTTCACCTTGACGACCAGTTGGCTGTCGAAGTCCGCGCCCATTCCGAAGCCGAGGTGTTCGTGGGTGGGGCGGGCGAAACAGTACGCGCAGGCGTGGGTGCAGCCGCGATACGGATTCATGGTCCACTCCCCGGGCAGCATCGTGCTCGTCGCCGGGACGTGGTTGAGCGCGCTCCGGGTCAGCACCTCGTGGAAGGTGACCCCTTCGAATTCCGGGGTTCGTACGGTGCGCAGAAGGTTGTTGAGCCGGGCCAGGCCGGGCAGTGTGCCCGGCTCGACCGCGTCGATGCGCTGACCGGCCCAGCGCATGTCGCTCAGGCGCCTCTGGTGGCGGGTTTCGGCTTGTTCTTCGGCCGCAATCATGTCGACGCCTTCCGCTCTTTGTTCGACAGCGATTATGTGTCCGATCGGGCCTTTCGGGTAGGTGATCGCACGGCCAGAATCGTCGAATTACGGCCACCGGGTTGACTCCGGAAAACCAAGTCAGCTCGACGAATATAGTTGGTCGCGTGCCCACCACTCACCGAGTCGTCACCCTTGTTCTTCCGACGATGCTGCTGCTCGATTTCGCCGCGCCGACCCAGATTTTCGGCCATCTCGGTGAGGGCCGTTACCGCTATGAACTGGCCGGGATCGGCCCGGGTGAGGTGCCGACCTCGACCGGGGTGGCCGTGGTCGTGCCGCGCGGTCTGGAGGCTCTGGCCGAGGCCGACACCATCGTGGTTCCCGGGCTCGGCGACTGGGCCACCGCGACGTTCCCGGAGGCGGCCGCGGCGCTGGCCGAGGCGCATCGCCGCGGGGCGCGGATCATGTCGATCTGCACGGGGGCGTTCCTGCTGGCCGAGGCCGGTCTGCTCGACGGCCGGCGGGCCACCACCCACTGGTATGCGGCGGACACCCTGGCCGAGCGGTATCCGCGGGTCACCGTCGACCCCGATGTCCTGTACATCGACGAGGGCAGCATCCTGACCAGCGCCGGGGTGGCGGCCGGCCTGGATCTGTGCCTGCACGTGGTGCGCCGCGACCACGGTGCCGCGGTCGCCGCCGACTTCGCGCGGTGGAGTGTCATCGCCCCGCACCGCGAGGGCGGGCAGGCGCAGTTCATCCCCATGCCCGCGGCCCCGGCCGGCCGCGCGTTGTCCGACGAGAAGACCGCGGCGGCCCGCCGCTGGGCGTTGGAGAACCTGAGCCGGCCGGTCTCGGTCGACCAGTTGGCCGAGCGGGCGGACATGCCGCTGCGCTCGTTCGCCCGCCGATTCGTCACCGAGACCGGCACGACCCCGGCGCAGTGGTTGCTGGAGCAGCGGCTGCGGGCCGCTCAGACCCTGTTGGAGACCAGCGATCAGCCGGTCGGGCGGATCGCCCGGAGCTGCGGTTTCCCCAACGCGGCGGCGATGCGCGCCCACTTCCGGCGACGCCTGAAGACGTCTCCCCAGGCGTACCGGAAGAGTTTCGGTCTGGCCGGAGGCTGACCGGCGATCAGCCTCCGAGAATGGTGGCGTATCGGGACGGGTCGTAGGTCAGGGTGCTCCGGACGAAGCGGGAGATGTCGTCGACCACCACCTCGGAGTCGCCGGCCTCGATGCCGTCGAGCGCCGCGTCCACGACCCGCGCCGGGGTCACCTTGTCCAGCGGGAAGTTCCGGCCCATCTCGGTGTCGACCGGGCCCATGTGCAGCCCGATCACCTGCGTGCCCTGGGCGGCCAGTTCCAGCCGCAGCGCGTCGGTCAGGTTCCAGGCGGCGGCCTTGGTCGCGCTGTAGCCGGCCATGCCCGGGAACGAGAACCAGGACACCGCCGACAGCGCGTTGAGCAGCACTCCTCCCCCGTTCGCGGCCAGCACCGGGGCGAACGCGGTGGCCACGTAGACCGGCCCGAACACGTTGGTCTCGAACTCGCGGTGCACGGCTTCCAGGTCGGCGCCGAGCAGCTGCTGCGGCACGACGATCCCGGCGTTGTTGATCACGATCTGGACGTCGCCGGCCCGTTCGGCCACCGCGGCGACCTGATCCCGGTCGGTCACGTCGAGCGCGATCGGCTCGACACCGTCGGCCGCCGGGATCGACCGCGGGTCCCGGGCGGCCGCGTAGATCTTGGCGGCGCCGCGTTCCCGCAGCCGGCGCACGAATTCGGCGCCGATTCCCCGATTGGCCCCGGTGACGAGAACTGTCGAATCTGAAATCCTCATGGGACTTTCCACTTCCATTCCCGAGAAACATTTCTGCCCGGTCGAAGTGTGCCCCTCATCGGAAGGCGGAGAAAGACGAGATCACGGCCAGCAGCGTCGAATAAAGGCCATTTCAGATCGAGTATCGGTAGGTGATGTCGTCGGGTTCCACGATCGCGTCGTCCTCGTCGACGAACGCCACCCGCACCGGCTTGTCCGCATCGGTGGTCCGCCCGACCTCGGCCGCCCCGGGCACCCGGGGCCGATACACGTCACCCCACTGCTGCAGCGCCGCCAGCACCAGCCGCATCTCCCGGCCGGCGGTGGTCAGCGTGTACTCGTACCGCGCCCGCTGCCCCGGCTCCTTGTAAGCCTGCTTCAGCAGAAGACCCTCGTCGACCAGCTTGGTGAGCCGCTGGCCGAGAACATCGGGAGCCACCCCGAGCAGGGTCTGGAAGTCGTTGAACCGGGTGACCCCGTTGAGCGCCGCCTCGCAGAGCACACGCAGCGACCACTTGTCGCCGACGGCCCGCAGCACACGGGCGATCGTGCAGGCGGCGTCGCCCGCCTCGGCCACCCGCACTGGTGAATCGGCGTCGGCAGGCTCCGGCATGATTCGGAGACTACAACCTCAAAAACCCATGCTTGGGTACGGACACAGCAGCCCGCCCGCCGGTCCGGGTGTCAGAGCAGGTTCGCGGCGAGCATGCCGGCCAGCCAGTGCTGGTAGCGAGTGCCGTCCCAGCCGCACTCGACGGTGAGTTCGGTGAACGGGCGCGGCCCGGTGAGCACCCAGCAGGCGTCCGCGGGGGCAGCCGGTTCGACGCCGGTGCGCAGGAGGCCGCTGTCCGCGAGGTGGGCGGTGAACGCGCCGACGCCGGCCCGGCGTTCCCGTTCGCTCGCGGCCAGCACCGCCAGCGCCTCCGGGCCGGCTTGGGCCAGGAGGGCGGCCAGGGTGGCCAGGCGCTCGTTCACGGCGCGGACGAAACCCGCGTACAGCAGCATCTTTTGATCTGGGTCCTGGGTTGCCCAGACCTCGCGCAACTGTTGGCGCTCGGCCATGACGACGGGCTCGTCGTCACCGGCCAGCGTCACGTCCCACAGCGCCTTGGTCAGCCCGGTCTTGCCGCCGAACGTCTTGTAGATGGTCTCGGGCGAGACGCCCGCACGAGTGGCGACCGCCTGGACCGTGGTGGCGCGGTAGCCGTCGGCGAACAGCATCTGCCCGAAGGCCGCCAGCACCGCGGCCCGGGTGCCGCGGGCGGCGTCCTGGCGGCGTCGAGCGTCATACGGCCGACGGTTCTTGGGTGGCAATGACACAGGACACACCTCTCCGGCTTTCGTTACAGCGTACTGTACCGAATATGTCTCGTGTTCAGCGCCTCGGCGATGACTTCGTCTCCTTCTACCTGGTCGACCACCCCGACGGTCTCGTCCTGGTCGACGCCGGCCTTCCCGGGCACCTGCCGCAGGTGCGCGAGCACCTGGCGCGTTCCGGCCGTTCCCTGCGCGACATCCGCGCGGTCCTGCTCACCCACGGGCATCCCGACCACACCGGCCTCGCCGCCGCCCTGCACGACGCCGGCGCCGACATCTGGATCCACCGGCTCGACGCGCCGATCCTGGCCGACGGCCCGCGCAGCGCCCTGCGCCATGCGAAACCGGAACGCTCGATGCTGCCGTACCTGCTGCGCCGGCCCGCCGCGATCGGCGCCCCGCTGCACCTGGCCCGCAACGGCGGGTTCACCGCCGCACCGGTACGCGACGGGCGGACCTTCGAGGGCGATCAGCGCCTCGACGAGGTGCCCGGCCGGCCGCACGCCATCAGCCTGACCGGCCACACCCCGGGCAGCGCCGCCTACCACTTCCCCGACCTCGACGTGCTGTTCACCGGCGACGCCCTGGTCACCCACGACGGCCTGACCGGGCACACCGGCCCCACCGTCGTCTGCCGCGGCTTCACCCACGACAGCGCCGCCGCCCTCGCCTCCCTGGACCGGCTGGCCCGGGTGCCCGCCTCGCGGCTGCTGCCCGGCCACGGCGAGCCGTTCGAGGGTGGCCCGCAAGCCGCGGTCGACCGCGCCCGGCGCGCCGGGGTGCGGTGAGAGTCGCCCCGGCCGCGGACCGATCACGACAGCACAGGGCCGGCCGTGGCATCGGGGGGATTGATGCCACGGCCGGCTGTCCTGTCATGCGGTCGATCAGTTGGTGGCCTTGGCCGCCGCCTCGATCTGGCCGGTGACCGCGTCCGGCGCGGTGATCATGGACAGGTGCGGGGCGTTGATCTGGACCGTGGTGGCCTTGGCCCGCTTGGCCATGGCCAGCTGCTCCGCCACCGGGATGATGGCGTCCTGCTTGCCGACGACCGCCCACGACGGGATGGTGGTCCAGGCCGGGTCGCCGGACTCGTCGACCAGGGCGTTGAAGGCCAGCGGGCGCTGCTTGGCCGCCAGCACGGCCACGTCCTTGGCCGAGATGCTCTTGTCGGCGAACGCCTTGCCGAAGATCGACGGCTTCACGTACAGGTTGGCGACGCCGGCCGGGGTCTCCGGACCGCCGGGCGGCGTGGGGATGGCGACCTGGTCGAAGAGGGTCGACGGGTCGGCCGCGAAGACCGAGCCCGGCTGGGCCCCGGTCAGCGCGTACACGCTGTCACCCTTGGCCGGGATGTACGCGTCCACGTACACCAGGGCCTTGACGTCCTTGTCACCCAGCGCGGCGTTGGTGATGACCATGCCGGCGTAGGAGTGCCCGACCAGGACGACCGGGCCGGTGATGGTGTCCAGGTAGGCGCGCAGGTTCGCGGCGTCGTTGGTCAGACCCGACAGCAGGTTCGGCGGCGTGACCACCCGGTAGCCGTCGCACTGCAGCTTGGCCGCCACCTTGTCCCAGCTGGAGCCGTCCGCCCACGCCCCGTGCACCAGGACGACGGTCGGCTTGGGCTTGGCGGCGTTCAGGGAGCTGGTTCCGGCGTCGGCCGGGCCGGCGACCCCGAGCAGGGCGACCAGCGCGGCAACGCCGGCGGCGCCCACGACCACACGGCGGGTCTTCTTGGAGACGGAGAACATGATGTTCCTTTCCTTGATCACTTTTCGGGGTGGAAAGTCTGTGGTGGAGCCTCAGCCGAGGAAGGCGAGGAGCTCCCGGTTCACCTGGTCGGCGTGGGTCCAGCCGATGGCGTGCGGGCCGCCCTCGATCGACACGTGCCGCACGTCGCCGAGCAGCGCCGGGAGCCGGTCGCCGGTGACCGGCGGCGGCAGGATGTGGTCGGCGTCGCCCTGCATGACCAGCACCGGGACGTCGATCTTGGCGAGGTCGGGGCGGAAGTCCTCCAGCCACGCGTCGACCGAGTTCACCGCGGCGATGGCCGAGGCGCCCAGCGCCACGATGAAGCTGTCCTGCCAGGCCGATTCGCTGACCAGCGTGCCGCCCAGGGTGGACATGTTGTAGAAGTCGTCGAGGAACGACTTGATCGCCGCCGGCCGGTCCGCCCGGATGGCCGCCTTGATGCCCTCGAAGAAGGCCGTCGGGACACCCTGCGGGTTGTCGTCGGTCTTGCGCAGGAACGGTCCGAGCGGTCCGAGCAGGGCCGCCCGGCGCACCCGGGCCGAGCCGCGAGTGCCCAGGTAGCGGACGACCTCACCGCTGCCCATGGAGAAGCCCACCAGCGTGACGTCCTCGAGGTCGAGCGCGTCCAGTAGCGTGTCCAGGTCGGCGGTGAAGGTGTCGTAGTCGTAGCCGCCGGCCGGCTGGCTGGACTTGCCGAAGCCGCGCCGGTCGTAGGTGATCACCCGGTAGCCGGCGTCGAGCAGAGCGGCTTCCTGCTTCTCCCAGGACCGCCCGCTGAGCGGGAACCCGTGGATGAGCACGACCGGGCGGCCGGTTCCGTGATCCTCGTAGTACAGCTCGATGTCGGTGGAGTTCTCCTCGCCGACCTTGATGTACGCCATTTTCCGTGCTCCGTTCGTGGAAATAAGGTGATGAATTACAGCCGGATACCGGCGGGCACTTTCTCGTCGATCGCCCGCGGTTTCTCGGCCCAGCTGAGCGCGTAGTCGGCAACGTCCTGCCAGCCCGGCTCGCCGATGGTGTAATGCGAGCGACCGGGGAATTCCGCGTACGCGATCATCGCGGTGGAACGGCTGGCGTATTTGCGGTAGTTCGAACGGTTCACCGACGGCGGCATGAGGTGATCCGCCCCGCCGGCGACGAACAGCAGCGGCGCCCGGTCCTCGTTGGCGAAGTTCACCTCGGTGGCCGCGTGCGAGCTGAAGTTGGCCAGCACGCCGTCCCACACGATGCGCCCCGGGCCCGGGATGTAGTGCTGCTCGTAGGCCGCCAGCGTCTCGTCCCGGGTGCCGGCGCTGCTGATCGCGTAGTGGAACTGGGCCGGGGTCAGCGGCACCGCCTTGTGCCGGTTGGACAGGCTCTTGAGCACCGGGAAGGCCGCCCGGGTCTGGCTCAGCGGCACGGTGCGCACACCCTTGACCGGCACCGAGTCGATGGCCACGCCAGCCGCGCCCAGTCCCCGGTCGAGCAGCATCTGCACGATCGTGCCGCCGAACGAGTGACCCATCAGGATCGGCGGGCTCGCCATTTCCCGGACGATTTTCTCGTAGTGCGCCGCGACGCCCTCGATCGTGAGGTCCGCGATCGGCGCCGGGTCGCGCCGCAATTGCTCGATCGGCGCGTCGAGGCCCGGATAGGCCGGCGCGACGACGTTGTATCCGGCGTTGCGATAATGCTCTACCCAGTTGTCCCAGCTGCGCGCCGTGACCCACAATCCGTGTACCAGAACAATGGTGTCGGCCTGATTCGAATGTCTTGCCATGACCGCTCCTTGCCGCGTTGTCTGGAACAAGAATCGCAGCGCGGGGAGCCGGCCACATCGCATGGCTGTGTGAGGTGTTATTCCATGGCGGGTGAGACGATTCGGCAACGACGAAAAGCCCGCGGCCACCGTCATTCGACGGTGGCCGCGGGCGGGCGCGTGTACCGGTCAGGCCGCGCTGTATTCGTGCCGGGCGATCAGATGTGTCAGTTCGGCCCGCGAGGTGATCCCGAGCTTGCTGAACGCGTGACGCAGGTGCGTGCTGACGGTGTGCGCCGACAGGAAGAGCTGCTCGGCGACCATCCGGTTGGTCATGCCCTGGGCCACCAGCCGTACGACGTCGAGCTCGGAGCGGGTCAGCGCGGCCCAGCCCTGCTGCGGGCGCACGACGGCCGAGAGCCGCCGTCGTACGCCCAGCTCACGCAAGCGGCCCCGGACCCGGCCGGCGTCCCACGCCGCCCCGGCCCGGGTATAGGTCTCCAGGGCAGCCCCGAGCAGCTCGACGGCCTCGTCCGGACGGCCGTGCCGATGGGCGGCGACCCCGGCGTCCTCCTGCGCGGACGCGGTGGCCAGCGGTCGTGGACCACGCTCGAACCACGTCACCGCCTCGGCCAGGTCGTCGAACGACCCGGTGAGGATCCCGCGGGCCTGCGCGGCGACGCCGGCCAGCGTGAGCACTCCGGGGTTGCGGCGCAACTGATCGGCGGCGTGCTCGGCCGCCGCCGCGGCCAGCTCGTCGTCCCCGATCGCCACGGCCATCCGGACCAGGTGAACCGGATCGATCACGTCCCGCGGGAACAGCGGCAGCAGGGTCAGGCCGTGCAGCTGCCGGCGCAGCTCCGTCCGGTCACCGGCGGCCGAAGCCTGGTGAGCCAGCAGCCAGGCGGCGTGCCGGCGTACGGAGAGCGCGTCGGTGTCCCGGACCTCCCGCATGATCGCCGCGCATCGTTTGAGCTGGACACCGTCGCCGGTGTGAATGGCGACCCGGCCGAGCGCGACGATCGCCGAGGCTTCGTGCATGCCGACCAGGGCGGTCCCGCCCGGGGTCTCGACGGCTGCCTCCAACGCGGCCGCGGCGTCGGCCAGGCGGCCCACCTGAAGCAGCTGCCGGCCGTACCAGGCCTCCCAGAGCCGTACTCCCCACCCCTGGCGGCCCTGCCGGGCCGCTTTCAGCGAGTCGACGGTGATCTGCATCGACTCGTCGTAGCGGTCGACCAGCGCGAGTTGTTCGCAGTTCCATTCCCGGGCCAGCAGCGCGCGGGCCGGGTCGTCGGCCAGGACGGCCTTGCGGGCCGCGCTGTTGATCAGTTCGAGTGAGCGTGCGAAGTCGCCGCGGGCGTAGGCCAGCCCGCCCTCGGCCAGTTCGAGGGCGAACGCGGCGGTCGGGTCCGCGGTCGACGCCACCAGGTCGCGGGCCTCGGGTACGAGCGCTTCGGCCCGTGCCGGTTCCCCGGCCACCAGCAGGTTGTGGGTGAGGACGGCCAGGTGCCGGGCCCGCAGGCGGGGCGACAGCGACGGCAGTTCGAGCGCGCGCAGACCGGCGGTCACCCGCAGGTCCGGGGCCAGCGCGATCAGACCGGCCAGGGTCAGCCGCACCTCCGCTTCCTGGTCGACCGGCATCAACTGCCGCAGCACGCCGTCGGCCAGGTCCCGGCCCTCGCGCGCCCGCCCGGCCGCATGCAGCAACTGGATCGTCTGCGCGGCCAGTGGGGCGCGCAGCGGGTCGTGGTCGGGGATGAGTTCGAGCGCGCGGCGGCCGAGGTCGGCCGCGGTGCTCGGGTCCGAGGTGGACAGGGCGGCGGCCGCGGCCTGCAGGGTGCGCGCGGCGGCCACGTCACCCGGCGTCGCGCTGGCCGCCAGGGCGACCGCGACCTCGACCGGGGCCACCCCGGTGGCGATCAACGCGGTGACCGCCTGCCGTTGCAGGGCCCGGTAGGCCGACGCCGGCAGGGTCGCCTGCACCGCCTCGCGCAGCAGATCGTGCCGGAAGCCCAAAGCGCCGTCGACCTCGAAGAACAGGTCGGCCCGGAGCAGCTCCTCGACCGGGGCGAGCAGCGTGAACGGGGACACGTCGAGGATCGCCGCGAGCTGCTCGAAGGAGAAGCTTCGTCCCAGGACGGCCGCGACGCCGGCCAGGCGACCGGCCAGCTCCGACATCCGGGAGAGCCGGTCGCGCATGCCGTCGCGTACGCGCCGGGGCAGTTTGGCCTCGATCAGCGACGCACAGCCGGCCTCGATCCGCAGCAGCCGCTCCTCCTCAAGACCCCGCAGCATCTCCATCAGCAGAAAGGGGCTGCCGTGGGCCCGCTGGGCCAGGGCAAGCAGGGCCGGGTCGGGCCGGGCCCGCACCACATCGGTGACGATCTCCTCGGTGGCCGCGGCCTCCAGCGAGGCCAGCAGCAGGGAGTCGGCGCCCGAACCGCGCAGGGTCTCGATGGCCGCTCGCGGACCGGGCGGGGTCTGGCCGGCCCGGAACGCCGCCAGCCAGACGATCGGCACGCCGGCCAGGCGCACCGGCAGCGTCTGCAGCGCGACCAGCGATCCGGCGTCGGCCCACTGCATGTCGTCGAGGCACAGCAGGATCGGCGAGCGCCGTACCGCCTGGTCGAGCACCGCCTGGAGCTCGTCGAGCAGTCGGTGGCGGTGCTCCAGCAGGTAGTGCAGCCGGCCCCGTTCCTCCGGGTCGGCCATCGGGTCGGCGCCGTCGAACAGGGCCGAGACCAGCGGCGCCATCGGAACGACCTGGTCACCGGCCGTGGCCGTCCCCCAGCCGACCCGGATGCCCCTATGTCGTGCGGTCTCGGCGGCTGCCCGTAGCAGCGCTGTCTTGCCCAGGCCGGGACGACCTTCGACGATCAGGACACTCCCCTGTCCCGTGCCCGCCTCACGCAGCCGTTGTCCGATCAGGTCCAACTGGTGAGTTCGGCCTCGCAGGGGTGTCGGTCTCGTCGCCATCAGGTTGCTTCCCATGACCCCTCCTCGCGGGATGATCTCCGTCGAGACTCACCGTCGGTGATCGGTCACGGACGCAACATCTGTCATATGTCCGGCCGCCCGTCGCCGTGGTTGCCGTACTCGGCGGTAGCCGCCGATCACTCCGGCCGGAAACCTTCGTAGGCGCTCAGCGCATCTCGCAGGGCCGCCCGCGACGTGATCCCCAGCTTGGGGAAAATCTTGTACAGGTGGTCGCTGACCGTCCGGTGCGAGATCAGCAGCTTCTGGGCGATCTGCTTGTTGGTCAGCCCGGCCCCGGCCAGGTCGGCGATCTCCCGTTCCTGCGCCGTCAGGACCGGCGCCCCGGCGTCGGCCCCCGAGTTACGCGTCATCCCGGTGGCCCGCAGCTCGTTGGCGGCCCGGTCGCGCCACGGCCCGGCCTCCAGGGCAGCCAGGGCGTCGTGCGCGAGAGTGAGTTGTTCCCGCGCCGCCGCGATCTCGCGCCTTCGGCGCAATTGCTTTCCGTACGCCAGGCGCACCCGCGCCACGTCGAAAGGCCACTGCTCCACCTCCGGGTCGGCCAGCGCCGCCACGAAGAGGTCGTCGTCCGTGGTCATCGCGGTCGCCGCCGACGTGAGCAACCTCAGGCGCGGCGACAGGTCGCCCAGCCCGGCCTCGTTCATAGCTCGCGCGTGTGCTCGCGCCTCACCGTGGTGGCCCAGGTGCAGGGCGGCTTCCACCAGGTCGAAGCCCGCCCAGAGCGCGGTCGGCCGGTACGGGGCCAGCCGGCCCGGCGGGCTGATCTGTCCCGCGTGCCGGTAGGCGCCCGCGTAGTCGCCGGCGGCGATGTCGTTGAGGGCCCGCGCCTGCAGCGCGAAGTAGGTCACCCCGAGCGCCTGGTGCGCTGTGCCCCACCGGTACATGTCGTCGGTGATCTGGGCCGAGGCCTCGATCTCGCCGCGCCCGGCGGTGACCATCGCCTGCACGTAGTGGAAGTACCAGTGGAAGAACCGGAACCCGTGCTCGGTGCAGAGCGCGTGGCCTTCGACGGCCAGGTCCCATGCCTCGTCCCAGCGGCCGGCCAGGAACCCGTCGATGCCCAGGTGCATGAGCGCGCCGAGATGCCGGCGGGCCGGTGACCGGCCTTCGCGGCCCAGCTGGGCCAGGTGCCGTTCCGGCTCGCGCAGCCGGGGAAGGCGATCGGCGAACACCGCGGCCGTGCCGATCCGGACGAGCCGGGTGGGATCGTCGTTGGTGATCACGCTGTCGATCAGCTCGTCCAGGGCCTTGACCTGCTCGACGGCGGCGCGGGCGGGATCGGGGAAGATCGCGGCGGTGGCCTGCAGCACGGCCTCGGGCTGCGGCGTCAGCCGCCCGAGCAGCCCGTGGAACACCTCCCAGGTCTGGTCGGCGCCCACCCACCAGCTGATCAGCAGCAGGGTCTGCATGGCCTCGACCAGGTCGGGGTTCGTGCCGTCGAATCCGTGTTCGCCGGCCTCGATGGCCCCGGCCAGCAGCCGATGGGCGGTCAGCACGTCGCCGTCGGAGTTGACCAGCAGGTGAGCGGCGGCGGCCGCGGCCGGCAGCGAGTGGGCGTCGAGGGAACCGCTGCGGCGGGCGTCGCCGAGCAGGCGCCGGGCGGCCGCCATCTCGCCACCGGCGTCGGCCCCGATGTAGGCGGCCTCGGCCAGGCGACGGCTGCGGTCACCGGCCGACGGGCTCAGTTCGGCCGCCCGGGTGAGGGCGGCCACCGCGCCGATCGCGTCGCCCTGCCGCAGCAGGGCCCGGGCCGCGACCTCCAGCTGGAAGGCGATCTCCGGGTTCGCGCCCTCGGCCGACTCGGCCAGGTGCCGGACCCGGCGTTCGGGGCTGGTGGTGGTCTCGGCCAGGGCGCCGTGGGCCCAGCGTCGTTCGCGCTCGGTCGACGCCTCGACCACGGCGGCCCCGATCAGCGGGTGCCGGAAACCCAGCCGGTTGGTGCTGACCTGGACCAGGCGTTTCTCCTCGGCCGGGGCCAGGTCGTCGGGCGAGCACAGGGTGCCGCCGGCCGAGCGCAGGTGCGCCATGTCGGTGTTGCCGCCGAGCGCGCCGAGCAGCAGCATCAGGCGGCAGGGCTCGGGCAGGCCACGGACCCGGGAGACGAACATCGCCTGCAGCCGTTCGGACAGCGGCAGCACGGCGGGCATTGCCGTGAAGTCCACCCGCTGGTCGCTGTTCAGCGCGGACGGCAGTTCCAGCAGCGCCAGGGGGTTACCGGCGGCCGCGGCGAGCAGGCGGCGGCGCACGGCCGGGGCCAGCTCGGGAAAGTGGTGTTCGACCAGGCTGGCCGCCGCCGCGTCGCGCAACGGCGGCAGCACCGTCTCGGGCAGCCCGCCCTCGGCGAAGAACCCCCGCTCAGCCGACCGGCACGCCGCGAGGAACACGATCGGGCTGCCGACCAGGCGACGCGACACGAAGCTCAGGACCTCGGCGCTGGCCCGGTCCACCCAGTGCAGGTCGTCCACGATGATCAGGATCGGGGCGTCGGCCGCGACCGACCGCAGCCAGATGAGCGCGGCGTTGGAGACCACGAGCCGGTCGGCGACCGGGCCGACCTCGAAGCCGAGCGCGCGGCGCAGCGCCGCCCGATGGGCCTCGCCGAGCGCCGGCATCTGGTCGCCGAGCGGGAAGAGCAGCTGGTTGAGCGCCGAGTAGTTGACGTCGGCCTCGAACTGCACGCCGGCCGCGCGCAGCACTCGCACGCCGTCCTCGGCCTGACCGGCGGCGAACTCGTCGAGAACGGCGGTCTTGCCCACTCCGGCGTCGCCGACCAGCAGGAGCGCGCCCCCACGGATGCCGGCCTTGGCGAAGAAGTTCCGGATCGAGGCGACATCCTCGGTGCGGCCGATCAACGTCACGGCGTCATCTCCTCGACCTGCGGCACAGTCATGTGACAGGTGCTATCCGGGCCGGGCCACGTCCACCCTGATGCGGTGACCAACGAATCTCTTCCCGACGTCAACTGGCCGCCCGGTTGGGGGCCGGACCGCTGTGACAGTTTTGTCAGCCACCGGCGCCGGCTGACCGCTCCGGCCTCGATCGTCTTCGCCCGGCTGACGGCGGTATCGACGTGGCCGGCGTGGCTGCGGGGTGTGGAACGCACCGAGGTCACCGACGACATCGTGGTCGGCAGCCGATTCGTGGTCGTCGCCACGCCCCATCGGATGGACGGGATCGTGGGCGAGGTTGTGCGGCCGGGCCGGTTCGGCTGGGCCGCGGTGAGTGCCGAGCTGAGCTTCTACCAGTCATGGCTGCTTGTCGACCGGCCCGGGAACGGCACCCTGGTGACCTTTCAGGAGGCGGCCCGGGGTTCGGCCGCCCTGTTGCGCAGCCCGGGACGCTTCGAGCTGACCCGCGAGTGGATCGACGCGCTCAAAGCGACCACGGACGACGTGTGATCCCGACATCGTCGGCTCCTGTCTGTGAGATCAGGGGCCGAGCGCACCAGGGTTCAGTGCACGATCACTGACCGTGGTGTGCAGTGGCGTCGCCGGCCAGAACAGCGTCGATCTTCGCCATCGCATCGGCGAACCAGTCGGGCCCGGTGACCTCGGCGAAGATCGCTTCGCGGCCGTGGACCATGGCGCGCACCCGCTGCGCGGCCGCCCGCCCGTCGTCCACGGCACCGCTGTTGTGCCAGGCCAGAGCCAGTACCAAAGTCACGTTGAAGACGTGCATCTCGTCGCCCGGCAGACCATGGTCGAGAGCCCACCGGGCCAACCGGATCGCCGCCTCGTTGTCGCCGGCCTTCTGCGCGATGCATGAGCGCTGCACCACCAGGGCGCGGTGGGCGTCCTCCATACCGGCTTTGACGGCCAGTTCCACCGCCTCGTCCGCGGCCGTGGCGGCCAGGGTCAGGTCGCCACCGTTCTCCTCCAGGATGGTCGCCTGCCACAGCAACGCGTACACCAGCACGCTGATGTCGCCGGCCTCGCGGGCCACGACGACGGCCCGCTGTACGTAGTCCAGCATTTGACCCGTGGACGAGAACTCGGGCCGGGCCAGGTTGCGCAGAATCTGTGCCTGTCCGATCAGGTCGGCGCGGCGTTCGGCGATGGCCAGCGCGCGCTCCAGATACTCCCGGGCCCGGTCCGGGGCGTGCGCTCGGTCCAGGATCGCGGCCTCGCGCAGGATCAGCGTCTCGAGTTCGGGATCATCCAGTTCGGCGACCGCCTCCACCGCCCGTTTCGCCTGCCACCGCAGCCGGGCCCGCGGCTCCGGCTGGGAGGTCCGCATCGGCCGCACCTGAACAAGGATCAGGGCCGCGCTCCGGGCCCAGCCCCGGCGCAGGGCGAATTCGGTCACGGCGCTCACCGCCGCACTCTCGTGGCTGTACCAGAGGTGTGCCGCCGCGCTGTCGCCCGGCACGGGCGGGAAGACGCCGGGCGGCGGCGGTCCCGGCTCCGGCGGGAGCAGCAGCTGGAAGGTCAGATACGCGTTGCGGGACGCGTGTACGTAGTGCTCGACCAGCCGGCGTTCGGCCTGGTCACGATCGTCCTGGCCGCCGTCGAGCAGTTCCGCGGCGTACGCCTGCAGCAGGTCGTGGGCCGTGTACCGGCCGCCGCCGAGCGGGGTGAGCATCGTGGTCACGCTCAGCTCGTTCAACTCGGCCCGCACGTCGGCCCCGGCGATGCTGGCCGCGGTGTCGGCCGACACGACTTGGCTCGGGTAGACCGCGAGCAGCCGGAACAGCCGTTTCGCGGATTCCGAGAGCACGGCGTAGGACCAGGAGAAGGCCGCCCGTACGCTGTCGTGCTCCTCACCGGTGTCGAGCGCGTCGAGCCGGTGCCCGGCCGACTTCAGGTCGGCCACCACGTCGGTGAGGTTCTCCTGCGGGCTCACCGCTATCCGTGCCGCCGCGATCGACAGGGCCAGCGGCAGGCCCGCGCAGATCTCGACGAGCAGATCGGTCGCGGCCGGCTCGGCCCCGGTCCGTCGCGTTCCGAGCCGGCGGGCCAGCATGTCCCGGGCCGCGCGGCGGCTGAGCCGGCCGACGTTCACCGGCCACGCCCCCTCCCGCGCCACCAGGCCGGGCATCCGGTTGCGGCTGGTGATAACGGCCAGACAGCCGGGGGCGCCGGGCAGCAACGGCCGCACCTGGGCTGAGTCGCGGGCGTTGTCCAACACGATGATCATGCGACGGGTGGCGACCATCGACCGGAAGCGGGCGCCGAGCTCGTCCGGGTCGTCGTCGCCGTGCGCCGAGGCGCCCATCGAGCGCAGCAGTGTCGTCAGCGCCTCGGCCGGGCGCAGCTGGCGCCCGCCCGGCGAGAATCCTCGCAGGTCGAGGTAGAGCTGGCCGTCGGGGAAGTCGTCGGCGATCCGATGCGCCCAGTCGACCGCGAGGGTGGTCTTGCCGGCGCCGCCCATCCCGCTGAGCACGACCACCCCCTTCTCCCGGCCGGCGTCCAGGGCGGCGGTCAGGTCGTCGCGCGGGCTGAAGGCGGCGACCCGCAACGGCAGCTGTGCGGGCCGGGTCGGGTCCGGCCGGCTCGGCTCGGCCAGCGCCTCGCGGTGCGCCGCCTGCAGTTCGAGGCCGGGGTCGGCGCCCAGGTCCTCGGCCAGCTGCTGCCGGACCGTCTCGAACCGGGTCAGCGCTTCGGCGCGGCGTCCGGCCGCCGCCAGCAGCCGGATCAGCCGCGCCTGCAGCGGCTCGTGATAGGGCGCGGCCTGCCCGTAAGTGATCAGCAACGGGAGCAGCCGTTGCGCCCCCGGCTCGCTCAGGGCGACGTCGGCGCCGTGCACCGCCACCTGCGTGCGGGCCGCCTCGATGGCGGTGAACACCGGCCGGTCGAGCACCTCGGCGGGCAGCCCGGCGAACGGCTGATGCTGCCCCAGGGTCAGTGCCTGCTCCAGTTTCAGAGCGGCATCAGCCTTCTTGGCCTCGGAGACCAGATCAAAAAAGGCCATCAGATCCGACGTACGGGCATCCTGCCGCAGCCGATAGCCCTCCCCGACCGGCAGCAGCCACTCACCGGTCTCCCGGTTCGGCAGCTCCGGCTCGAACAGCCGGCGGACCTGCCCGATCAGCCGTTGAACCTGGTTGACCGCACTGGCCGACGGCCGCTCGCCCCAGAGTGTGTCGACCAGCTCGGCCACGCTCACCGTCGCGCCACGGGCCGCGAGCAGGACGGCGAGCACCGTCCGGACCCGCACCGACCCGATCGGCACCTCGATGCCCGAGCGCCACATGCGCAGGCCGCCGAAGACGCACAACCGAACAGGGGTCACTCGCTCACCTTCACGCCACGGCCGGCCTGAGGACACCGCGGGAAACGGCCGGAGTGACAAACGTAGCCGGTCAGCTCTTCTGGTCGAGGAAGGCCAGGGTCACCGCGGCGAACAGGGGCGAGTCGACGATGTTGTAGTGGGTCAGACCGGGCAGGACGGCCAGCGCGTGCCCGCCCGCCGGCCGGTTCTCGTTCATCCAGCCGCCGTCGCGCAGCCCGCCGTCGAGCAGCTTGAACACCTCGACGAAGTGGCTCGGCGGGGCCATGTCGGCGTCGGCCGCGACGATCATGGTCGGCACGCGCAGGGCGCGCACGTCCTCGGTGAAGTCGAAGTCCTTGGCCATCCACTCGCCGGCCTTGTCGAGCAGCTTGCCGAAGTCCTCCGGGCGGGGCGCGACGCGCTGGTAGAGCTCGTACATCGGCGTTTCTTTCATGAATTCCGCGGCCGACGCGTTGACCTGGCCCTGCTGCTGCAGGATCTCGGGGTAGGTGGCGTCGCGCCGGATGTGCGCGGAGGCCGCCACCAGCCGGCCCACCTTCTCCGGGTGCCGGAACGCCACGTGATAGGCCACCCCGCCGCCGAGGGAGAAACCGACCACGGCCGGACGGTCCAGACCCAGGTGGTCGATGAGCGCGGCCACGTCGTCGGCCATCAGGGCCAGGTCCAGCGGCCGGTCGATGTCGGCGGTGCGCCCATGCCCCTGCAGGTCGACCAGGATGACCCGGTGCTGCGCGGCCAATGCGGGCAGGATCGCGGCGAACATCTCGCCCGAGCCGAGGCCGCCGTGCAGCAGGACCAGGGGGCTACCCTCGCCGTACGTCTCGAAGTAGAGGTTGATGCCGTTGACCTCGGCGTACTGGCCCGAACCAAAGCTGGTCATGATGACTCCTGGTTGCTTGCTGTCGACTTGGTGCCGGTACAGACCGGCCGGGTCGGGCGAACTCATCGGTGCGCGCTAAGTTTTTTTTCGTGGGCGACACTACGGTGCAATCGCAGCAGCTGGAGGCGTTCCGCCCGGAGCTGACCGGGCACTGCTACCGGATGCTCGGGTCGGCCTTCGAGGCCGAGGACGCGGTCCAGGACACGATGATCCGCGCGTGGAAGGGGCTGGACCGGTTCGAGGGGCGGGCCTCGCTGCGCTCCTGGCTCTACCGGATCGCCACCAACGTGTGCCTGACCATGCTGGCCGGCACCCAGTTGCGGGTCCGGCCGATGGACCTCGGCCCGGCCGGGTCCGGGCACGCCACCGACCCGGGCGAGCCGCGCCCCGAGCAGATCTGGGTCGGCCCGGTCCCCGACGACCGGGTGCTGTCCGGGTCTGATCCGGCCGAGGTGGTCGCCGGGCGCGAGTCGATCCGGCTGGCGTTCGTCGCCGCGCTGCAGCATCTGCCACCCCGGCAGCGGGCGGTGCTGATCCTGCGGGAGGTCCTGGACTGGTCGGCGCAGGAGGTGGCCGAGCTGCTGGACACCTCGGTAGCCGGCGTCAACAGCGCCCTGCAGCGGGCCCGAGCCACCATCGCCACCGCCGAGGTCACCGCCGACGTCCACGACCCCCTGGACAACGACCAGCGGACGCTTCTCACCAACTACACCAAGGCCTTCGAGGCGTACGACCTGGAAGCGCTCACGACGCTGCTGCACGACGACGCGAAACTGTCGATGCCGCCGCTGCCGCTGTGGCTGCAGGGTCAGGACCAGATCGCCACGTGGATGGCCGGCACCGGCAGCGGCTGCCGCGGATCCCGCCTGGTCCCGGTGGTGGCCAGCGGCCTGCCCGCGTTCGGGCAGTACCGGCCCAGCGCGACCGGCGACGGGCACGACCCGTGGGCGCTGATCGTGCTGGAGATCTCAGCCGGGCGCATCGCCGGGGTCAACAACTTCCTCGACACCACCCGGCTGTTCCCGCTCTTCGGACTCCCGGCCCACCTCGAGTAACTCGCCGGCCAGCCCCAGCAGCCGCACGAGACCGCGCAGCTGCGGCCCGGCCCCGTCGAGCACCAGACGCCAGCCGTGCCGGCGCGCGGTCAGCCGCAGCCGGGCCAGGGCTTCGACCGTGACCACGCTCGGCCGGCCCACCCCGGACACGTCGCACACCACCACACCATGATCTCGGCCCTGCACCAGCGCGGACAGCCCGGCGCACAGGCCGGGGACGTCCGCCCGGGTGAGCGTCGCACCGACGGTGAACGGGATCACGGAATCCGCCATGTGATGAAGACCGGCGGCGTCGCGAAAACTCATCGATCACACGAACCTGCCGGGCGGTGCTGGTCCACGACCTCGCCTCGGCATCAGCCACCGTGCGGTGGCCCGCCTTCGCCTGCGAAAGCCGGATTCACGCAGCGGGATCGCTGAGGAGTGGCGGGAATGCGTCCGGCGGCCCGGTTGTCGTTCCTCATGACAGATCGCTGATTTCTGGAAGTGAGCACGATGGCCGACATCGTCGCCTGCCCCGCGTGCGGGCAGCGCAACCGAGTCCGACCGGCGGCGACGGGCAAACCGGTGTGCGGCAAGTGCCGCGCCGCGCTGCCCTGGATCGTCGACGCCGGTGACGACACGTTCGCCGAGGTGGTCGAGAAGTCGCCGATGCCGGTGCTCGTGGACATGTGGGCGCCGTGGTGCGGCCCCTGCCGGACAGTCGGGCCGGCGCTCGAGCAGGTGGCCCGCGACCTGGCCGGCCGGGTGAAGCTCGTCAAGGTCAACGTCGACAACGCTCCGGCGCTGTCGCGGCGGTTCAGCGTCCAGGCGGTACCGACCCTGATGGTTCTCGACGGCGGGCAGGTCAAGGCCCGTCAGGCCGGCGCCGCACCGGCCACGGCGTTGCGCCGCTGGGTGGAGCAGGTGCTCCCGGCCTGACCCGCCCGCACTGATCATGAAGAGCGGACGCGCGGCGTCCCGGGCCGGCCGAGCACCACGTAGGCGCTGATCGGGAAGGTGGTCGCCACGACCCGAACAGTCCTGGCTGGAACATCGATTCTGACGGTGGCCGTCGCCGCCGCCCGGCGACGAACCGCGGTCACGCCCGGCGGCAGAGCACCTCGGCCAGGCCGGTGACGTCGAGGACCTGCTGAACCATGCCCCGGCCGTTGATCACCACGAACTCGCGCTGCGCGGCCGTCGCCACCTCGTACCCCCGGACCAGGCCGGCCACGGCGTGCGAGTCGATCAGAAGCGTCCGTTCCAGATCGACCAGCACCCGGGTGACATCCGGGCGCCCGGCCGCCGCCACCAGGACGCCGGCCAGGGCGTCACCGATGCTCATGTCGAACTCGCCGGCCAGGCACACGCGCAGCACGCCGCCAGGTTCCGTGTGCTGCGAGATGGTGAAGTCAGGGGTAGCCACAACGGGCATGTCTAGCACAGAAGTACGACGAGATCCCGTACCGGACATGCCGTGTACCCGGGCCGCGACCCGATCAGCCGGCCGGTGGCTCCACGGGCCGCGCCGGCGGGGCCACGAACGACGCCCAGACGTGCTTGCCGTGCTCGTCCCGGTACCAGCACAGCTGCTGCACCAGCGAAGCGGCGATGAGCAGGCCTCGCCCGCCGACCAGGGTGCGCCGTGGACCCACCGGCATCTGCGGGGCGTGGTCCCGATCGCGGTCGCTGACGTCCAGGACGTAGCAGTCGTCGGCGCGCAGCAGCCGCACGACAACCGGCGGCCGCCCGTGCCGCAGCGCGTTGCCGGCGAGCTCGGTGGCGACCAGGCCGATCCGCTCGGCGAGGTCGCCCGGCCCGGTCAGGTCGCCCGGGTGGCCGCTCGTCAAGAGGCGGTGAAGTTCGATGCGGATCTTCCGCAGGTCATCGATGCCGGCCATGGTCCAGGAGAGCAACTCGGCGGCATCCGAGGGAAGGGCGACCAGCCGCAAGTGGCTCATGAGCCAGCTCAGTGCCCGTAGAAAAAAACCGGAAACCTCAACTTCGATCGATCGCGACATCGGTGCGGCCGTTCAGACCTAAAGCCAAGCCGCCGTCACAGTGGACATCGATGGGCTTGGTGCTGCCGCCTAGACTGTGCTGTGCGGTCGGGGCACGGTCGCCCCGTGCACCACCCGCATTTTCGGTGGAGGCGCATGTCGATTGCCTGATCAGACGGGTCCACCCGGAGACAATCACCGCCTGCACTCGATCGCCGCCGGCGTGCTGGCTCTGGTGATCGCCGCCATCGCCCAATTCGCGTTGCAACGCGGGCACAACACCCTGTTACTGCTGGTCTCCGCACTGGTGCTGGCCGCGATCAGCCTCTGGTCGCTGGCCTTCATCGCTTCCGTCGCGTGGCTGGTCGGCCGATGCGCCTCGCTGGGCCGGAACATGTCGAGGCGGGCCAGGGTCCTGGTGGCCGCCGGGATGGGTACCGTTCTGCTCGTCGGCGCGGCCGTGACCGTCGTCCGGTTGTCCGGCGACGACGCCTGCCCTCAGGCGCTCGAACTGCGTATTCTCGCCTCGTCCGATGGCCTGCAGACCACCCGGGACCTGGCTCAGGCGTACGCGAAGGTCACTGCCCGCGACAATGACGGCTGCCCCACGGTGTATCCGTACGTGTACGCCGCCGGCACGTCGGCGGTCAGCGGTGCCCTCGCGCGCCAGTGGGCCGACGCGAACGATGAGCACCCGCTCGAACAGCTCGGTCCACGCCCGGACATCTGGCTGCCCGACTCGATGCTCGACGTGCGTCAGGTGCGCGACATCGTCGTCAAGGGCACTCTGCCGTCACCGCTGGAACGGGTCACCTCCATCGCGTCGTCACCGATCGTGCTCGCCGGTACGGACGTTGCCTCGGTGCCGCACGCCGACGCCGACACGCTGCCCGCGCTGGTGTCGGCACTGCTGAACCGGCGCGTGCCCGGCCCGTCGCTGTCGGCCGCCGACCCGGTCTCGTCGACCGCCGGGCTGCTGGCCGCCGACGTCTACCTGCGCGACGCCGAGGGCGAGATCGTCGCGCCGGACGTGGCTCGCCGACGGCAGCAGATCGTCTCCGACTCCGCGAGTTCGTTCACCGACGAGGTCAGCCTGTTGTGCGGATATCAGCGGGAGAAGAAGGCTCCGGAGGCCGTGCTCGTCAGTCTGCGGAGCTGGCAGCGGTTCGTGACCGGCAAGGCGCTGGGTGCCGATTGCCCGGTGGCCGTCGCGCCACCGTCGGATCTGCCGGATCCGGTGGTGGTCACCTCCGCGCCGGCCCTGGACCAGCCCTTCGTCCAGTTCACCTGGACCGGGGCCCGCCAACGCCAGGCGGTCGATCGGTTCCGCGACTGGCTGCGCAGCGCGGAGGCCGGCGCGGTGCTGCACGGCTCGGGCCTCGACCGGCCCCTGGCCGCCTGTTCCGACCTGGACCGCAACGCGTGCCTGCCGGACGAGCCGAAACGCACGCTGAACCTGTACGAGCAGGCCAAGCGTCCCGGCCGGGTGCTGCTGGCGGTCGACACGTCGGGGTCCATGAGCCAGCCGGCCGGCTCGGCGGCCACAAGCCGGTTCACGGTGGCGGCCCGGGGCGTGGGTGAGGCGCTCGGGCAGCTCGGCCCCAGGGACGAGTTCGGGTTGTGGTCGTTCCCGATCAGCCGGGGCCGTTCGTCGTACGAGCTGGTCGGTGTCGCCGCCGGGTCGGCGCAGCACCGCACCGCGATCGTCGACGCGCTGCGGGCCGTCAAGCCGGCCGGGACGACTCCGCTCTACGCCACGATCGTGGCCGGTCTGAGCGTCCTCACCAGGAGCGCCGACGACAAGCGGGTGCAGGCGCTGGTGGTGCTGACCGACGGCGAGGACACCAGTGCCCGGCCCGGTCTCGGACCCACGCTGGAGCAGGTCGGACGCGCAGCCGGTGCGGATGTCCGGCTCTACGTGATCGCCACCGGTGAGGCCCGCTGCGACGGACCCGACGGACGAACCGGGCCGGGGCCGCTCTACCAACTGACCCGCGCCGGGCACGGGCAATGCCTGTCGGCCGGGCCCGAGGAGGTTCCCGACATCATGGCTCAGCTCTTCGAGACCCTGTGGAGCGGACGTTGACCGACACCCGAACCCCGCACGGCGAACCCACCGGCGGCCGCTCCTGGTGGCCGCGAAAGTCGCCGTGGCGCTCACTGGCCTGGTTCACCACCGGGGTGCTCATCATGGTCGCCGCCACCAGCGCCCGCGAGCTGCTCGACGAGCCGTCCCGGCCCACGCCGGCGACCGGCCGGGCCGAACTGGTGATCTACTCCGGGATCGACGAGAGCACCGGCGGGCAGCGTCAGAAGCTGATCGAGGAGTGGAACGGCCTGCACCCGGACACCCCGGCCCGGCTGGTGGGCCTGTCGCGCAGCGCGGACGCGCAACACAGCCAGATGACGGCGACCGCCCAGTCCGACGCCCCGGACGCCGACATCTACAACCTGGACACCACGTGGACGGCGGCCTTCGCCTCGGCCGGTTTCATCCTTCCGCTGGCGCCGACGACCGACACGAACGGGTTCCTGGCCGCACCGCTGGCGACGTGCAAGTTCAGCGGCAAACTGTGGGCGCTGCCGTTCAACACCGACGTCGGCCTGCTCTACTACCGCACCGAGGTGCCGGCCAGCGCCCTGCCGTCGGCGCTACCGCCGGACGCGAACGACGTGCGGGCACTCAGCGGCGCCGTGCGCGGCCTCGAAGCCGGGTTCGTCACCCCACTGGACTCCTACGAGGGATTGACCGTCAGCGCGCTGGAGGCCATCTGGGCCGAGGGCGGCGACGTGTACGACGCGAAGAACGACCTGGTCGTGATCGACAGCAAGCCGGCGCGGGCCGCGCTGCGCAAACTCGCCCAGTCGATGCAGCAGGTCGACGGTGTCCTGCCGGCCGTCGACCCGCAGTCGTTGCGGCTGCGGGAGGACACCAGCCGGGAGACGTTCCGCAGTGGCAAGGTCGCGCTGATGCGCAACTGGCCGGTCGCCTACGGCCAGCTGCGGGCGGGCGACAAACCCATGAAAGATTTCGGCGTACGGGCGTTGCCCGGCCCCAGCGTCCTGGGCGGGCAGAATCTCGCCGTGGCCAGCAGCACCGACAACCCGGCCGCCGCCCAGGAGCTGATCAGGTTTCTGACCAGCGAGGACAGTGAGCTCCGGCTGTTCCGGGACGGCGGGCTGGCCGCCACCCGCACCGCGACCTATCTGGATCCGTCGATCCCCGACAAGCCCTACGCCGAGATCTTGAAGCAGGCGCTGGACAACGCCCGGCCACGGCCCGAGACCACCCACTACGAGCTGTTCAGCAGCACCTTCCAGGAGATCGTGACGCAGGCACTGAGCAACGGCGGCACCCTCCCCGACGACGCCGTGTCCCGCCTGACCAAGGCCCTGCAGGGCCGTCTCGGCTGAGCTCCGTCGCGCGGTCGGATCGCCCGCATCGGCCGGGACGCGGCGAGCCGGAACATGGTCTGCAGCAACGAGAGGCAAATTCCGGCGTACGGACTATTGACCATGACCGCTGCGGCACAGATTCTGATGCGACGGTCAGCGCAGAGTGATCCTCTTCCGACCGTGTGGCATCACCCCTTCCCAGACACCTCCATGGGCGCCATAGATCCGAATGTGTGAACGAGCACAGATAGTCTCAGAGGAGCTGATCGCGTGCCCGCAAAGCACGAGACGGCCGTGCCGCCCCCGCGCCGCGCCGTCGCCGCGATCCGAACCCGCATCGCGCGGAACCGGGCGAACCGCCGCGCCGGCGGCACGATCCGGGGCCGTATCGCGCGAACCCTGGCCCTGCCCGTGGCGGTCATCCTCGCCCTGCTCGGCGTCATCGCGGCGGGCGAGAACGACAACTACCGCAGTGCCGCGCGGATCGACCGGGCCGTCACGCTCGACCTCGCCGCGCTCGACCTGGTGGACGCCCTGCAGACCGAGCGCGGTCTCGCGGCCGGCCTGCTCGGCGGCAACAAGGATTTCCGCGCCCAGCTCGCCGCCGCCCGCCAGGCGGTCGACGGCCGGCGCGCGACGGTCGAGGATCTGACCGGCCCCGGCGGCGAGGTCGAGGACCGGGTCGCGGCCGTGCTGTCCGACCTCGATGGTCTCACCGCGGTCCGCGCCACGATCGACACCGGCACCGGCAACCGGGCCGCCACGGCCGCGTTCTACACCGCCGTGATCGCTCGCCTGATCAACATCGAGTTCGGCCTGGACGCGGTCAACGACAGCGAACTGCGCCGTAACTACGCCACGCTCAGCATGTTCAGCGTGGCCAAGGAGTCGGCCGCACAGGAACGCATGCTGCTCTACGGCGTCTTCTCGGCCGGCCGGTTCGGTCCGGGGGAGTTCGTCCAGTTCGTCTCGGCCAAGTCGGCGCGCGACTCGGCGATCCTGGCCTTCAACCAGTACGGCAATCCGGCCGCCGTCCAGGCGCAGAACCAGGTGTTGAGCACCCCGGCCGGCAAGCAGGTCGTCGCCATGGAGAACGCCGCGCTGGCCGCCGCCGACGGCCGCCGGCTCAGGGTCAGCCCGGACGTCTATTGGACGGCGTCGGCCACCGTGCTCGGCATTCTGCTCCAGGCCGGTCAGGACATGGGCGGCATCGCCCAGGACAACGCCGGCAAGATCAAGGAGCAGGCGACCCTGCGGCTCGTCGTGCTGGTCGCGGTCATGGCGTTGTGCGTCGTCGGCGCGATCTGGCTGGCCGTCGCCGCGTCGCGCCGGCTGGCCCGGCCCCTCGCCGGGCTGGCCGAGCAGGCGGCCCGGATCGGCACCGAGTCGCTGCCCGAGGCGGTGAACCGCGCCGCGACCGGTGGCCGGGACACCCGCCCTCCCCCGGTCCGGGTGACCTCGGACGCCAGCGTCGAGGTGCGTCAGGTCGCCGAGGCGTTCGATCGTGTGCAGAACACCGCGTACGAGCTGGCCACCGCCCAGGCCCGGCTGCGCCTGGCCACCGCCGAGTCGCTCGCCGACCTGGGCCACCGCAACCAGGGCCTGCTGCGCCGTCAGCTCGGGTTCATCACCAAGCTGGAGAGTGAGGAGGCCAGCCCGACCGGCCTGGCCAACCTGTTCGAGCTCGACCACCTGGCCACCCGCATGCGCCGGTACGCCGAAAGCCTGCTCGTGCTGGTCGGCGCGGCCAGCCCGCGACAGTGGACCGAACCGCTGCCGATCTCGGACGTCATCCGGGCCGCGATCAGCGAGGTCGAGGAGTACCGCCGGGTGACGCTGCGGCGCGTCGACGACGTACTGGTCAACGGCTCGGTGGTGGGCGCGGTCGCGCACATGCTGGCCGAACTCATCGAGAACGGTCTCGTCTTCTCCCCGCCCGACGTGGACGTGGAGATCCACGGCCGGGCCGTCGGCGACGGCTATCTGATCGCGGTCATCGACTCGGGTGTCGGCATGAGCCCCGAGGACATGGACGTCGCGAATCAGCGGCTGCACGGCGAGGGCGACTTCATCACGGCGCCGACCCGCTTCCTCGGCCACTTCGTGGTGGGCCGCCTGGCCGCCGAGATCGGTGTCCGGGTACACCTCACGCCGTCGCCGGTCACCGGGGTGACGGCCCGGCTGGCGCTGCCGGCCGCGGTCATCGCCGAGCGCAAGCCGGTCGCCGTACCGGCCGATGTGGTTCCGGCCGCGTCATCGTGGCTTCCCGAGGCCGCGAGACCCCTGGTGAACGCCGCCCCGCTCCGCGCCGACACCATCGAGTACATGGTCGTGGCCGAGGACGACCCGAGGAGTGTGCCGACCTTCGCGCCGGTGCCCGGCGGATCCGAGCACACCCCCAACGGCCTGCGCCGGCGCCGGCCGCAGCGGACCGAGCGGGCCGACAACCCGAACCCGGCGCCGGCGCCGGGGCCGGACCGGCCCCGGCCGGGCCTGATCGCCGACTCACCGGAGGCGGTCCGCAACCGGCTCGCCGCGTTCCGCGAGGGCGTGCTGCGCGCCGGCGCGGACGGCAGTAACGAGGAGAAATCATGAGCACCGACACTTCGGCCGACCGCCACCAGTTCAACTGGATGCTCGGCAACTTCGTCCACCGCACCGACGGTGTCCGCGACGCCGTGGCGGTCTCCTCGGACGGCTTGCTGATCGCAAGCTCGGAGGGGCTGAGCCGGGCCGACGCGGACCAACTGGCCGCCATCGTGTCGAGCCTGGCCAGCCTGGCCCGCAGCGCCTCCCGGCGATACGACTTCGACGGCCTGAAGATCATCATGATCGAGATGCGGCGCGGATACCTGCTGGTGTCGCAGATCTCCGGCGGCAGCGTCCTCGGCGTGGTGGCCGGCAGCGAATGCGACCTGGGGCTGGTCGCCTACGACATCTCCGTGCTGGCCGAGCGCTTCGGCGCCCTGCTCACCCCGGCACTGATCGCCGAGGCCCGGCAGCACCTGGCACGATGACCGACGACAGGTGGCCGCGCCCGGGCCACCGTCCGCCTCCGCCTCGCTATGACAAGACCAAGGATCCTTTGGTACGTCCGTTCATGCTCACCGGTGGGCGAACCCGGCCGGCGCACGACGGGCTGCGCCTCGAGACGCCGCTGCGGGCGGCCCCGGCGGCCCTCTCGGCCCCGTTGCGGTTCGAGTACCACCGCGTGGTCGAGCTGTGCCGGCAGCCGCGTTCCCTGGCCGACCTGTCGGCGGCGCTCGTCGCCCCCGTCGGCGTCCTCCGCGTCATCGTCGGTGACCTGCTCACCGACGGCTACCTGCGGATCGAGCAACAGCCGGAGGTGTTCTCGACCGACCTGATCGAACGGATCCGGGACCGTATCCGCGCCCTCTGACCCGGTGGCACGGTCGGCCACCGGGACAGACAGTGAAGATCATTTTTGGAATGATGATCCGTCTCGATCCCGGAGGAGATAGATGATCAAGACTTGGATGGCGCGGATCTGCATCGTCCTGGCCTGTGCCGGCGCGCTGCTCACCCCGGCGGCACCCGGCCACGCCGACACCGTCACACCGGCCAACGCCCCGAGCGTACGAGTGCTGTCCTACAACGTCTGCGGTGCCTCCACCTGCCAGTACACCGGGACTCCAGCCACCTGGACGGCCACCGTCAAAGCCCAGGTAATCACCTGGGACGCCGATGTACTGATGCTTCAGGAACTCTGCATCGGGCAGTGGAGCAGCCTGCGCAGCGCCCTGGCGGCCAACGGCTACGTGGGCATCTGGACGTCCACGATGGCCGAGGCCGGCGGCTGCAAGAAGTGGGGCACCGATCTGCGGTTCGGGATGGGCACCTTCGTCCGGGCGTCGGAGGTCGACCGGTTCGTCGGCAACCTCACCGTTCCGACCGGGCAGGAGGGACGGGCGGTGCTGTGCGCGCGGGGCCCGGTGGACGGCCGTGTCACGCTGATCTGCAACACCCACCTGGCCCAGTACATCACCCCGGACAACGGCATGAGCCAGGTGCTGGGTTACGTCGACACGTGGGCGGCCGGGCTTCCGGTCATCCTCGGCGGTGACATGAACGAGCGACCGAACGCCACGCCGTTGCAGGTGGCGCGGGCCGGACTGCCCGGCACCGGCACGTTCGCCGAGGTCGACGAGACCGACCAGACCTGGTTCACCGCGGAGTGCCTGGCCGCCCAGGCGACCGAGTGCGCGACGGGCGAGCCGACCATCAGCGGCGACAGGAAGTTCGACCACATCCTGGTCAGCACCCGCGACTTCCACACGGTCAAGGCTACGGTCACCGAACCCGGCCTGTCCGACCACAAGATGCTGGTCGGCGCCGCCTATCCGGAGACTCGGGCGCCCAGCTCGGTGCCGGGTGACCTCACCGGGACGGACGCCCCGACCTGGTCGCCACCCACCAGGACGACACCCTGCGCCTCTACGGCGGGCTCGGCGCCGGGAAGCTGTCCACCTGGCGGTCGATCGGCAGCTCCGGCTGGGCCGACGCGGTGGTCGGACACCGCGGCGACTGGACCGGCGACGGCTGGGAGGACCTGGTGGTCATGCTCGGCGACCAGCTCTGGGTCTACCCGAACGACCACAACGGCGGGCTGGGAACCCGGATCGCGATGGGTGGACACCCGACCGGCTGGGACTACATCGACCACATCGCGGTCCCCGGCGACCTGAGCGGTGACGGCGTTCCCGACCTGATCGCGCAGAGCCCGTACTCCGGCCTGTGGTGGTTGTGGCTCGGCGACCCGCAGCAGCGTCCCGGCCTGCAGTCGAGCCCGACCCAGATCGGCGGCGCCGAGCTGGCCCAGGCCGACCTGCTGCCGGCCGGCGACGTCAACGGTGACGGCCGGACCGACCTGTGGGCCCGTGACCGCACGACCGGCGCGCTGACGCTGCGGCTCAACGCCGGCAACGGCACCCTGGCCGCGGCCACGCCGGTCTCCGGCGGAACCGCCGGCCCGCTGGCCGCCACCGGTGGCGACGTCACCGGCGACGGGCTCCCGGACCTGTGGACCGCCACGCCCGCCGGCGACCTGATCTTCCAGCGGGGCACGAGCACGACAGCACTGGGCACCGCGACCACGATCGGCACCGGCGGCTGGCCGACCGTCCGCTCACTGATCTGATGTGACCTGGCCGGCCCGGCCGCCACGGCCGGGCCGGTGTGCGGCGGGATTAAACGGCCGGTCAGAAAAGCAGGTTCAGGACGATCGTGCCGACGACCGAGAGCAGCACCGACAGGACCAGCATGACGAGACAGCCGGCCGGGCCGCCCAGGAAACGAACTTCGGTACTTCCGATACGCATGTGGCGCGGATACCCCGCGTGGCGGCGTCGATGCGTGACGATCTGGATCCGTCGCGGCGATGTCATCTTTTCGTTGACGTTCTGCTTGTCATCGGGGCGATGACGTGTTAGAAACAAGGTATCGCGCATTGACCCCGTAGTCGAGACCCCAGGAGGTGGGAACCATGTTGATGCGCAGCGAGCCCTTCACCGAGGTCAACCGGCTGGCCCAGCAACTGTTCGGAGCCACGAGCACCGGAACCTGGTCCCGACCGGCCACCATGCCGGTCGACGCGATCCGCAACGGCGACGAGTTCGTGATCGCCCTCGACCTGCCCGGCGTCGACGCCGACGCGATCGACATCGACGTGGAACGCAACGTGCTCACCGTGCGCGCCGAACGCCGCCCGATCGACCTGGGCGAGAACGCCACCGTGCAGCTGACCGAACGCCCCCTCGGCGTGTTCTCCCGCCAACTGTTCCTCGGCGACGCCCTGGACACCGAACACATCAACGCCGCCTACGACAACGGCGTCCTCGTCCTGCGCATCCCCATCGCCGAAAAAGCCAAGCCCCGCAAGGTCACCGTGGCCGCACACCGGCACGGCGAGCAGAAAGTGATCACGAGCTGACCCGTTCCGGGATTCGGACATGACAGGTGGTGACCAGCATGACCAGCACTTTCACGGCGCGGGTCAGGACCGCGCTGTCTCCGGAGTGGGATCACGGGTTCGACGAGGCGTTCACCGAACTCGTCACCGGTGACCCGGACCTGGTCCGAAACGAGTTCGACGCCCTCATCGGCGCGAACTTCAACGAGCCACCGCAACCTCCGGCGTCACCCGCACCTCCCACCGATCAGCCGGAACCACTCCCCCGGCAGGCGCAACCCGCCGAGATCGACCAGGCCCGCACCGAAACGGTCACCGAACGGCGAACCCGGCACTGACCTGGCGCCGCCGAAGGGGGCCGGACAGACATGTCCGGCCCCCTTCGTGGTCAGGACCATTTCACCGCGCCCTTGAGCTTGTTGACCACGTTGGCGACGCCCTGCGCGTGTGCGCCGGCACCGGTTCCCGGCTTGGTCGTTCATCGTCGGTCCGTGCGCCCATCGCTCTTCGCCGGCGTGTTGCCGTTTCACCCCGAGTTGCTCCGCGTACGCGGCCCAGGCGATCGAACGGCGCGGGCGGCCGGTGGTGCCCGCCGGAAGCGCCGACCGGCACGGTGACGGCCAAGGTGACGCAGGTGCACGGCAGCGGACGTGGTGAGGCGCTGGGCCGGCCGATCCCAGGCTGGTCCTCCCCGACGGCCAACGGCCACGGATCGGGTGTGCGGGGGCCCGGCAGTACCTCCCTGACCGCTGTACGCAACGGGTCGGCCGACCTAGCGTTGGGCGCGTGAACGACACCTCCGACGGCCGCCCGGCGCAGGCCGAGCTCGGCGAGTTCCTGCGCTCGCGACGAGCCCGGATCACGCCGGAGCAGGCCGGACTGCCCGACCGGGCCGGGGCCCGGCGGGTGCCGGGTCTGCGCCGCGAGGAGGTGGCCCGGCTGGCCGGGGTCAGTGTCGACTACTACATCCGGCTCGAACGGGGCCGGGCCGCCAACGTCTCCGAGGCGGTGCTGGCCGCGGTCGCCCGGGCGCTCTCGCTCAACGACCTGGAGCGCCGGCATCTGTTCACGCTGGCCGCACCCGGGCGATCGCGGCCCCGGCCGCTGCCGCGGCAGAAGGTCCGTCCCGGCCTGCGCCGGCTGCTCGACGCCCTCACCGACACGCCGGCCATCGTGCTGGGACACCGCACCGACGTGCTCGCCGTCAACGATCTCGGTCGTGCGCTGTTCGCCGATTTCGAGGCCAGGCCCCGTCGGGATCGCAACATGGCGCGCTTCATCTTTCTCGACGAGGCGGCCCGCGGTCTCTACGTCGACTGGGACGACGCGGCGCGGGGCATCGTGGCGACACTGCACCTGCACGCCGGGGCCTACCCCCACGATCCGCTGCTGGCCGAGCTGGTCGGCGAGCTCTCGGTACGCGACGACGACTTCCGCCGCTGGTGGGCCGACAATGACGTCTACCAGCGGACCCACGGCATCAAGCGGTATCACCATCCGCTCGTCGGCGACCTCGTCCTCGGTTACGAGGCGGTCATCCTGGCCGACGACCCCGAGCAGCTGCTCGGCCTCATCACCGCCGAGCGCGGATCTCCCTCGGACGACGCGCTGCGACTGCTGGCGACGCTGTCGGCCGGGTCGGACGCCGTACCCCATTGATCGGGTCCTTGAATTTCCGGTACGACATCTGGAGTAACACCATGCCCAAGACCATCATCATCACCGGCGCCAGCGACGGCATCGGCGCCGCCGGCGCGAGACAGCTGCACGCGGACGGTCACACCGTGGTCGTCGTCGGCCGCTCACCGCAGAAGACCCGGGCCGTCGCGGACGAGCTCGGCGCCCAGTCCTTCCTGGCCGACTTCACCCGGTTCGACGACGTCCGGCGTCTGGCCGGCGAGCTGCTGCAGGCCTGCCCCCGCATCGACGTCCTGGTGAACAACGCCGGTGGGGTCTTCGGCGATCGGGCGCGCACCGTCGACGGTTTCGAGAAGACGCTGCAGGTCAACCACCTGTCGCCGTTCCTTCTCACCAATCTGCTGCTGGAGCGGCTGGTGACCGGGCGGGCGTCGGTCATCCAGACCTCCAGCGTCGGGTCCAAGCTGTTCGGCCACATCGATCTCGACGATCTCAACAATGACCGGAAGTATTCGCCCAACAAGGCCTATGGAGACGCGAAGCTGATGAATATCCTGTTCAGCCGGGAACTGCACCGGAGGTTCCACGGCCAGGGGCTGTCCGCGGCAGCCTTCCACCCCGGGATGATCGCCACCAGCTTCGCCTCGGACACCACGAGCGCCATGCGTTTCGTCTACGGCAGCGGCCTTCGCCGTCTGTTCATGGCCGGACCGGAGAAGGGCGCCGAGCAGATGGTGTGGCTGGCCGGGACGGTGGCGGGAAAGGACTGGTCATCCGGCGAGTACTACGAGCGGGGCAAGCCCGCCAAGCGTCCGAACCCGCAGGCCGGGGACCCGGTCCTGGCCGCCGGACTGTGGGAGCGCAGCGCGGCGATGGTCCACCTGGCCACGGTCTGATCCGGGCCGGCCGCCGGGCCGGATCCGCGACGCGCGGCAGGCGATCTCCGGGGTGCGGGACGGGCAGACTACGCTGTGTCGTTGAATCATCCCGAAAGAGAAGTTGCAGATGATCAATGTGCAGGAATTCGCGCGCCGGCTCAGCAGTCTCGGGTCGGCGACAGTGACCAGCGAAGACGTCGAGGACGCGGCCGATGAGGCCGGGGTCCGGATCGATCCGGCCCGGGGCATCGACGCCGGTCAGGCCCAGCAGATGCTGGACCACCTCAAGCCGCCGGTGCCGGTGACCGGGGCCGAGATCGTGGCGGCGCAGTGGCCGCCGGTGGCCGCGCGGCCCGCGGCTCCGTCCGTGCTGTTCTCCAGCCCCGGCGCCGTGGACGGCCCGAGTGGGCCGGTGATGCGACCGCGGCGCTCCGGGCCGGGCCGTGGTAACGGGCGGCCGGACTCGCGGCGATCGGGCCGGTGAGCGCGGCGCCGCTGAGCCGTTCCGGCGTGAGTTGCTGATCGGTCACCGGCGCAGGTGGACCTGGCCTTCGATCTCGACCGGGAGGCCGAACGGCAGCTCGGCCTGGCCGACCGCGCTGCGGGCGTGCGCGCCGACCTGCGGGCCGAACACGTCGAGGATCAGGTCGGAGAAGCCGTTGATCACCTCGGGCAGGCGGTCGAAGCCGGGCGCCGCGTTGACCATGCCGAAGACGCGGCCCCAGGCGGCGATCCGGTCCAGGTCGCCCAGTTCGCGGGCCAGGCTCGCCAACATCGACAGGCCGGTCGACCGCGCGGCCTGGTAGGCCTGTTCCAGGGTGAGCTGGGCACCGACCTTGCCCCGCAGCGGGGACAGGGTGCCGTCGGCGTCCTGCGGCCCGTGCCCGGCGATGTAGGCGACGTCCCCGACCACGTGCACGGTGCGGAAGGGCAGGCGTACTCCGGCCGGCACGACCATCGGCGGCGGGAGGGTCAGGCCGAGCTCGGTGAGCCGGTCGGCGGTGGTGCTCATCGTGTCTCCTCTGCGGTTGGGCGGCGGCTCGATGCGGGGGCCACCACCTCGGCGACCGAACCTATCGCGGCCGGCACGGCCGGGGCGCGCGGCTCACGACGTACGGCGAAATGATCTTGATTTTGTGCCGCGTGAGCAGCAGTGCGTCTCGTGGGTCGACCGCGCGATATCCGGTGGAAACAGTTCGCGTTTAGCCTTGCGGACGAACGCAGCACCGAAAAGTCTGCGAGCCCGGACCGCCTTTCCGGAGTCCACGGGCGTCATGGAAGGGTGTCAATGAATCTTCTCCTGCTGACCGACAGCCAGGTTGATGTGCTGCCGGTTCTGGACCTGCTTCCGTACGCCGTTCAGGTCTCACCACGCGACAAATGGGCTCAGGCCATCAAGAATCCTCAGCTGGCCGCGGTTCTGGTCGACGCCACCGGGCAGTTGAACGAGGCCCGCGGCACCTGCCGGACGCTTCACGCGAACGGTCTGAACGCGCCGCTGATCGCGCTGGTGCGCGACGCCGGGCTGGCCGCGATCGGCGCCGACTGGTGCATCGACGACTTCCTGCTGACCACTGCCGGTCCGGCCGAGGTCGCCGCCCGGCTGACCATGGTCATGGATCGGCGCGGGATGGTGAGCACCGCGGCCGACGACATGATCCGGATCGGTGACCTGGCCATCGACACCCACAGCTACACCACCCGGCTGCGGGGCGAGGCCCTGGCGCTGACCTACAAGGAGTTCGAGCTGCTGAAGTTCCTCGCTCAGCAGCCGGGCCGGGTGTTCAGCCGGGATCAGCTGCTGCGCGAGGTCTGGGGTTACGACTACTTCGGCGGCACGCGCACGGTCGACGTGCACGTCCGGCGTCTGCGGGCCAAGCTCGGACCGCGCTGCGAGACGATGATCGGCACGGTGCGCCAGGTCGGCTACAAGTTCGTCGCGCCGAAGGCGGCCGACGAGGAGCTGCCGTCCTGGGATCACGAGCTGATCGCGTCGCTGGTCACCCAGTCGTAGCCCGGAAGGCCGGCGCGTACGGGAGTCGCACCTCACCCCACCGGTCGGTGAGCGCGTCCCGGAAATCGGCCGCCAGCCCGGCCAGTGCGGGCAGTTCGGTCGAGTCGGCCGCTCGTCCGAGACGGTGCAGGATCATCGCTCGCCTGGTCGGCATCGGCCGGGTCAGCGGTGATTCGTCGGCCAGGGCCCGGGGCAGCAGCCAGGACATCGACTCGACCGCCCAGCCGATCGCGGCGACCCGCACGTCGTCGCGGAAGGCGGCGGTGTCGACGTAGGGCAGCGCGCACGCCGACCGGTAGGCCTCGATCGCCTGGTCGGCGACGTCGTCCGGGAGACGCCAGGAGCACCAGCAGGACGGCCAGGGCACGGTCAGGTAGGCGACGTCCCAGGCGATGTGCCGCCACTGCGCGCCCTCGAAGTCGATCAGGGCCAGCGCATCGCCGGTGAACACGTTGTTGTCCGGGCAGGCGTCGGACGGGGTCAGCGCGGCCGGCCCGTCCTCGCCGAGTCGGGCGCCGATCCCGCGCAACTCGTCGAGGGCCTCGGGCGCGACGGTGACGCCGAGTTCCGGGCCCTGGCGGGCGATCGCCGCGCACGCCTCGTCCAGACTCGCCGCGAGCCTGGATTCGGACACCGGCCGGTCACCGGATCGGGCCGACAGCGCCTGCCGGAAGTCTTCGCGCAGCCCGGCGGTGTTGCCGTGCAGTGTTCCGACGGCCCGGGCCCAGGCCGTGACCGCGGTGACGGCCGCGGCCCTGTCCGGGCCCAGCAGCAGGTCGGCGACGCTGCGGCCGGAACCCAGGTCGGACATCACCACGGTCGGCGGTGTCACGCCTGTGGCGACCAGGTGTGGGGCCGGGACCTGCGGCGGGAGTAAGAACAGGGCCGCGCACTCCCGGACCCAGCCGTCTCCCGGGCCGGTGAACTCCTTGACGATCAGGGTGCGGTCGCCGGCCCGGATCCGCCGCACGTTCGACCGTGTGCTGCCGCCGAGCTGGTCCACGAACTCCACGTGCGAACCGGGGATCAAGGCCTGTACGCCGGCCAGCCAATCGTCCATCGGGACACCGTACAAAATCGGTCTTCGATCTCTTCTCCGAAGAGGCACCGGATCTGATGGTCGAGGACGGTTACGCGCTGCCCGACCTGTTCGACATGGAGTGGCTGACCGCCACCGCCGGCACCACGAGCCGGCCGCGCACCCCGCACGTGCAGACGTTCGCCGACAACCGGAGCCGCGACGTGGACGTGGCGGGCGAACATCAGTGCGCGTTCTGGACTACATTTCCGCACACCTGACCACGTTGCGGAGGAACGACGATGAGCAGAACCACGGCCGTGGCGGTGCTCGCCGCCACCTCGGTGGTCGCGGTGGCACTCGACCAGTGGACCAAGTGGCTCTCCACCGCGCACCTGACCGAGGGCCGGCCGGTGCGCATCCTGGGCGGGCTGGTCTACCTGTCGCTGCTGCGCAACGGTGGCGCCGCGTTCAGCCGAGGAAGCGCCCATACCTGGGTGTTCTCGCTGGTCACGCTGGTGGTGATCGGCTGGATCGGCTGGATGGCGACCCGGCTGCGCTCGTTGCCGTGGGCGCTCGCCCTGGGGCTGGTGCTGGGCGGCGCCCTCGGTAACCTGGGCGATCGGCTGTTCCGGGCTCCCGGCCCGTTCCAGGGTCACGTGGTCGACATGATCAGCGTGTTCGCGCCGTACGCGCAGAAGTTTCCGGTCTTCAACATCGCGGACAGTTGCCTCTGCGTCGGTGTGGCCCTGGCCGTGCTGCTGGAAGTGACCGGCCGGCCGCGCGACGGCCGCCCGGTCACGTCCCGCAGTGCCGTCGACGCTCCCCCGGCCTGAACTGCCGCCGGAAATCGTCGCTCACGTCAGTCCGGCGAGGAATCCGACGAGCATCGTGCCGCCGCACGGAATCACGAGCAGCCCGCCGAGCCATCCGGACAGGACACCGGTCGCCAGGCTCGGCGAACTCGATCGCACGATGAGCCCGAACGCCACGCAGATGACACCCAGCGCCAATTCGAGCACCGCCGTCAGGCAGCAGACCATGAACACCGAGTCGGGCTCGGCATAACGGGTGAAGGTGTAGACGGCGCAGAGCAAGGGACCGCCGGCGACGACGTGACCGGCCACGGCGAGAACCGTTCCCACCGCGAGCTGTCTCCGGTTCGCCGATCGTGTCACGGCGGTAAGAATGGTCGGCGATCCGGCCGGCCGGGCCGCCCTTCACGAAACATCCCGGCGCTTCACACAATCTCCACACGGGCCGATCGGGCTACCGGTGGTCAGCGCCGGTCGCGGCCGAATGGGCCGTCCGGATGTATGCCGGTCGATCAACGGCCGGTACTCTTCGCCGGGCAGCACGGCCCCCAGGCCCGACCACACCCCCGGAAGGCAACTCTCTACTTTGCGCGCCTTGTTCGTGATCGCCGTTGCGGTGCTGGCCGGTTTCCTCCTCAGTCCGATGCTGCGGGCCGACGCCGACGATGCCGGTTGCACGCCGGCCGCTGCGGTGGCACCGTCGGTGTCGGTTCAGGACAGGTGGAGTCCCGAGCAGCTGGCCAACGCCCGCCTGATCGTCACGATCGGCACCGAGCGGCAGATGCCCCGGCCGGCCCTGGTGATCGCGGTCGCCACCGCCATGCAGGAGTCGGGCCTGCGTAACCTGCGCGGCGGCGACCGGGACTCGATCGGCCTGTTCCAGCAGCGCCCCAGCCAGGGCTGGGGCACTCCGAAGCAGTTGTCCGACCCGGGCTATCAGACCCGCAAGTTCTACGACAAGCTGCTCACGATCCACGGCTGGCAGGACATGCGGCTCACCCAGGCCGCCCAGGCGGTGCAGATCTCCGCGTTCCCGGAGGCCTACGCCAAGCACACCGCGGCCGCGACCCGCCTGGTCGACACCTTGAGTCCGCAGCCCACCTGCGTCGTCAAGGCCTGACCGCCGGGCTCAGGCGGTGGCGCAGGTGCTGCCGTTGAGCGTGAACGTGGCCGGTTTGCCGGTGTTGCCGGTGTGGGTGGCCTGGAAGCCGATCGTGATCGATCCGTTCGCCGGGATCACGCCGTTGTAGGTGAGGTTGCGGGCGGTCACCGTCCCGGAGGCCGGTGAGTAGGTGGCGTTCCACCCGGAGGTGATGTTCTGGCCGCCGGGCAGGGTGAAGGCCAGCGTCCAGCCGTTGACGGCGGTCGTGCCGGTGTTGGTGACGGTGAGGTTCTCGGTCAGGCCGCTGTTCCACGCGTTCACCGTGGCCGTCACCCGGCACGGGCCGGAGGTGGGCGTCGTGGGTGAGCCGGACGGCGACGGCGAGGTGGACGGCGACGGTGAACCGGACGGTGACGGCGAGGAGCCGGAGCCGGTGAGACCGAAAAACGCGATGGCGTAGGCGGCCATGCCGGCGCTCGGCAGGCTGTGCCCGGCGCCCTGGATGCTGTACGCCTCCACCTGCGCGGTTGAGCCGGTGCCGGCGTAGCGACGCCGGTTCCAGCCGGACTGCGGCACGTCGGTGGACGTCGGTGTCTGGCTCAGGCCGGATACGTCGGTCCACTGCTCGATCTCCTCCTGCAGCAGGGAGTAGGGCACCAGGGTGTCGCTGGTGCCGTGCCACAGCTGCATGGGCGGGCGCGGGCCGGTGTAGCCCGGGTAGGCCTGCCGGACCGCGTCACCCCACTGCTGCGGCGTGCGGTCCATGCTGCCGCCGGTGCACTTGCTGCTGCTCGGCGGATAGTCGGCGGCGTTGGCGAAGCAGTTGAAGGGGACGCCCATGAACGCTGCTCCGGCCTTGAACACGTCCGGGTACAGGGCCAGCATCTCGTTGGTCATCATGCCGCCGGACGAGCTGCCGGTGGCGTAGACCCGGTTCGGGTCGCCGCCGTACTGGCGTTCGGCGTAGGTGACCATGGAGACGATCGACACCGGGTCGCTGCCGCCGCCTCGGCGCTTGGCCGCGTCCGACCAGGTGTCGAAGCAGTTGCCGAAGCCGGCTTGCTGGGTCGCCGAGGGGTAGATGACGAGGAATCCGTACCGGTCGGCCAGCCCGGCGAACTCGCTGCTGGAGTAGAACCCGGGCCCGGAACCACCGCAGCCGTGCATGGCCACCACGACAGCGGGGTGGGCCGGCCGCGAGTCCGGGACATAGATGTGCATGCGCATGCCGCCGGGGTTGTCGCCGAAGCCGGTGACCTCGGTCAGTGCGGCGGCGTAGGCCGGCGTCATGGCCGGCACGGCGAGACCGGCCACGGCCAGGCAGGTGGCCGCGGCGAGCAGGAGCGCCTTTCTGATCTTCATCGCTCGACTCCTTCACTTCCCGCACGCAGGCGGGGGCGACCGCTTCGCTCGGTAGGGCGAGGCGGCCTTCGCGATGGCAGATGGGGACGGCAGGACTTACCGGCCGATGTCGCGCCTGGCCCGGCCCATGCTGTTATATGACAGAAAGCTTCCGCCAAGGGCCACAAACTGTCAATCGATGAACCTCGATCGACTGCGCATCATGAGCATCTACAGTCGTATCCATGCCCGCCCGAGACCCGAGCGCAGCCGCCGCGGCCAACCCGTACGACATCGAAGAGATCTTTCCCGAGGACACGTCCGGATCGGTGCGGCTGCCGCGGCGGCAGGCCGGCAGCTCACCGCAGGGCCTGGCGGTGACGCTGCTGGCCGACTACACGCTGAGGTCCCGCGCCTGGCTGCCGTCCGCGGCCATGGTGGCCCTGCTGGCCGAGGCCGGGGTCACCGCCGGGGGCGCCCGGACGGCGATCAGCCGCCTGGCCCGTCGCGGTGTGCTGGAGGGGCATCGCGAGGGCCGGCGCAGCTTCTACCGGCTGACCCCGCAGGCCGCCGCCTTCCTGACCGCCGGGGGCAGCGCGATCGTCGCCCCGGACGAAGCGCTGCCGTGGGACGAGTGGTGGACGCTGATCGCCTTCTCACTCCCGCAGCAGGAGGGCACTCTGCGGCGCGGACTGCGCAGCCAGCTGCGTTGGATGGGCTACGCGCCGCTCTACGACGGCCTCTGGATCTCGCCGCACGAGCTCACCACGAAGACCCGAGCCCGCCTGGCCGAGCTGTCCCTCGGCACCCTGACCGTGTTCCGGGCGCGGCATGTCGAGCTCGGCCTGTCGATCGGCCGCGACCCGATCGACGCCTGGGACACCACCGCCATCGCCGGGCAGTACCAGTCGTTCATGCGCCACTGGAACCCGGTGCTGCCCCGGGCTCGGGCCGGCCGGATCACCGGCGCCGAGGCGGTCCGCACCCGGACCGAGGTCATGGACACCTACCGCCGCCTGCCGATCCTCGACCCGCACCTGCCCGCCCGGTTGCTGCCGCCGCAATGGTTGCGGGAACCGGCCCGCGCGCTGTTCACCGCCGTCTACGACGGACTGTCCGGCGCCGCCGAGGATCACGTACGCGCGGTCGCGAAACAGCACGCGGGTGATCTCGTCCCGGCGATCCGGGCGCACACCGTCGCCGATCTGGCCGACGGCTTCTCCCGCGTTACTCGGCCAGACCGTGACGAACCGACTGTGCCCGCCGCACCCGGTCGGGAGTGAACGGTAGGGCGGTGCCCGCCCCCACCCGGCGGCTCGGCGACCCGGCGTCGGCGTCCAGGCGCCCGAACGCCACGCAGATGACGCCCAGCGCCAGTTCGAGCACCGCCGATCAGCGGGTGGGGGGCCGGGCCGGTAACGGATGTCCAGTCCGGTCAGCCGGTCGGCGGCGCTCCGCAGGGTGGCCGGCTCGGCGAGCATCTCGGTGACGACGCCGCGCAGGTCGTCGAGGGTCACCGGGGCGTCCCGGTCGCTGTCGGTGTGACCTGGATCGCGCCCGGCACGGCGCCGGCGACCAGCCGGGGATAGAGGTCACGGTCGGCGTCGGCGCCGATCCGGGACGCGACGGCGGTTTCGATCACCGCGTCCGTCTTGTGGTGCTCGTCGGTCAGCAGCGGTCCGCTCGGCAGCCGCACCACCTGGCGCATCTCGCTCTCGTCCCCGGCGAAACCGTCCACGATCGCGGCGGTCAGCGCCGTCCACAGTGGCTCGCCGGCCGGGCGGGCGCCCAGCGCCTGGATGATCCGTTCGGCCCGCTGCTGGCCGGTCGCCAGCAGCGCTTCCTCCTTGGTGGCGAGATCGAGCCGGGACTATGGTGAGCCGCGTGGATCCGCCGCGCGGAAGCGTCCGGGTGGTGCTCACCGAATTCCTGCCGCTGGCGCTCTGGTTCGTCGTCTTCACCCGACTCGACGCCCTGACCGGCCGGGATGCCGGCGCCGCCACCGCGAACGCGCTGAGCCTGCAGGCGGTCGAACGCGCCCTGCACCTCGACGTCGAGGTGAGCGTCAATGCCTGGCTGGCCGGCCACGCGGTCCTCAGCCGGCTCGCGGTCGGCGTCTACCGGCTGTACTACCCGGTGGTCGCCGGCGTGCTCATATGGATCTTCATCCGGCACGCCGAGGTCTACCGCCGGGTCCGCCGGACCATGGTCGCGATGATGGCGCTCGCCCTGCTCGTCTACTGGACGGTCCCGCTGTCCCCGCCGCGCTTCGCGCTGCCGGGCGCGGTCGATGTCGTCGCCCGGCACGACTTCGTGGACCAGAGCTCGTGGACCCATCCGAGCCACTACACGGCGATGCCGAGCATGCACGTGGGCTGGGCGTTGTGGTGCGCCTACGCCGCATGCTCGGCGTTGCGGCCGACGCATCCACGGCGGGCCCGGCTGGTGTGGTCGTTCCCGCTGCTCATGGTGCTGGTCGTACTCGGCACCGGGAACCACTACGTGCTCGACGTCGCCGGCAGTGCCGTGCTGGTGACGGCGGCGGCCCTACTTGGCCATGCCGTGACGGATCGTCTGCGCCCGCCGCACCCGGTCCGGCGTGAACGGTAGGGCGGTGCCCGCCCCCACCCGGCGGCTCGGCGACCCGGCGTCGGCGTCCAGGCGCTTGGCCAGCGCCCGCAGCCGGTGATCGGCCGGGGCCACCGCGATCACGAAGCGTCCCTCGCGCGGCGTGCGGGCGTCGCCGCCCCAGCCGAGCATCCCGTCGCACTGGCCGACGATGTCATGAACCACGATTTGCTGGTACGGCATGAACCCGTCCCGTGCCCCGGGCGGATACGACCCCGGCCGGATGTCGAGGACGGTGCCCGACGCGTCGGTCACCAGGTCGCCCGGCCGCAGCGCGTCGATCTCGTAGTGGAAGCGGCGGGCCGCGTAGAGCAGCACCGTCGCGGCCGGACCGGGCAGCAACGCCACCGCGATGTCGGTGCCCTGCACCGCGTACGTCCGCAAGGCGGCGGGTTTCGGAGCGGCCTCGGCCGGGGCCGTGGGCAGGCCGGGAACGGTCAGCACGGCTCCCGCTCCGGCCGACGCCAGCAGGGTTCGTCGCCGCATCAGGACACCTTTCCTCGACGGAGCTGGGTCTGCTCGTTCTCGGTCAGCGCGACCAGCCGGTCGGCGAAGCCGCGGCCGAACTGGCGCACATGGTCGTCCACCGGCACCGGCGTCGTGGCCAGGCCGCGCAGCAGCAGCGCGCGGTAGGCGGTCACCACGTCGTCGCCGGTGTCGGTGAGCAGGTTCTGGGCCGCGGCCGCGGCGGCGGTCGGGTCGCCGCCGAACCGGGCGCGGTGGAACAGGCTGAACCGGACGCCGCGGTCGGCCCCGCGCAGGTGCGCGCCGAGCGTGCCGCCCGCGCGCAGGGCGGCCGCGGCCAGGTACCCGTCCACGGCGGCGACCAGCCCGCCGAGGTCGAGTGCGGACGGACGCTCGGCGATGGCCAGGTTGGCCGCGCAGTAGTCGCGGGCCGTGGTGGCCGGTGCGGTGAACCGCCAGCCGCCGTAGAACGCGATCAGGTCGCCGCCCCAGCCGCCGGCGTCGCCGCGTCCCCGCAGTTCGGCCAGGGCCGCCGCGCCGAAGCGGGCGACGTCGACGTCCACGCGGGCGACCGGGTCGCGGTAGGTGCGCACGCGAGCCAGGCCGGTGGCATCGACGTAGCCGATGAATCCGGCGTCGGTGGCACCGGCCAGTTTGCGGGTCTGCCAGTTGTCGTAGCGGCCCGCGCGCAGGTATTGCAGGACCAGTTCGCCCGGGTCGCCGTTGCCGTAGGCGACCGCGAGCTCGTGCAGCCGGTCGATCCAGTCGAGATAGTCGGCCGCCTCGGTCGCGGTCGAGCCGAAGGCGCTCTCCCCCGCGTCGGTGCCCGGGCGCTGCACGCACTTGTCGATCTCCAGGGTGCCGACGTCGATCGTGGAGATCTGGTCGAATGCCCAGTTGACCGGCAGTGGGTAGGTCACGTTGCCGGTCCAGCCCGAGGTGATGCCGCTGACGAAACTCCACCGCGGGAACGCCTCGGCCGCGAGCCGGCTGCACACGTTGCGGGCGCCGTAGACGCCGTGCGAGTACCGGCTGCCGCGCTGGCGCAGCCCGGCCTCGACCCCGAGGAAGTACGGGATCACCCGCTGCGTCACCTCGGTGTCGGTCGCGTCGTAGTCGACGGCGAAGTAGACGACCGCCCCGGCGTCGATGCCGTGCCCGGCCGCCGCGTCGTGCGCGGCCAGCGCATCCGCGTAGCCCTGGGCCCAGCCGAAGTAGGAGGCCGAGTCCGCGTACGTCTGGAAGATCGGGAACAGGCTCAGGCCGTTCGCGGCCAGGGTGGCCGGCTCGCCGGGTTTGAGTTCCTTGTCGAAGTCGCTGCCCTCGACGTTGGTCAGGTAGCGACCGATCGTGCGGTACCCGGCCGCCACCAGGGCCTGGGCGCGAGCCGTGGTCACCTCGTCGACGGTGTCGGCGGCGGTGCCCGGGCGGGCCTGGTCGCCGGTGCTGATCAGCAGCGACGCCCAGGTCGGGAAGTCGCCCTGGCCGTTCTCGGTGAGCCGGCAGAACGCCTGGAAGGTACGGGTCGCGGCGGCCAGCGGCTCGTCGAAGTCGCCGGTGAGGACCGGCGTCGCCGGGTAGTGGGTGAGCGCGGCCGAGAACAACCGCACCCAGGGGCCGGAGGAACCGGGCTTGACCAGGCCGTTCGCCTTCACCCCGGCCTGGGTCAGCGGTCCGAAGTTGCCGTTGGCCTGCGCGTCGGTCAGGCCGCCCTCGTACTGCACCGCGAAGATCAGCGCGGTCAGGAACTCGCGGGAGCGGCGGCCGTCGCAGGCCAGCACGGTGAACGCCGACCGGTTCAGGTAGCGGCCGTTCATCCACTGCTGGGCGGCCCGCAACGGCGCCGAGTCGCCGGACGCGAGCTGGTAGCTGTCGGTGAACAACAGCGCCTTGCACACCTTCGGGATGACCGTGCCGTCGATCCTCGCGGCCAGCCCGGCGTCGGTCATCAGGGTCGCGACGGCGCCGGCCACGGCCGTACCGAAGATGCCGTCCAGGCCGAACGTGGCGTAGCCCTTGCAGACCAGGCCACCCTGGACGATCTTGACCAGGTTCGGGTTCGTCTCGGCCGGACCGATCGGACCGTGCGCGGTCAGCGCGGCCAGCGTCGCGGGGCCGAAGTTGTCCGAGAGCGCCGTGATCCCCAGCTCGTGCTGCAGCCCGCGGGTCAGCGCGGCCATCGTCTGGCGTCCGGCGCTGCCGTCCTCGGCGATCACGACATACCCCGAGACCCCGGCGTACGTGGCGTTGACCCATCGCTGCACTGCCAGCACGGCGGCGTCCATCAGCACCTCTGATTCATCGTCGTCACTGCACGGCCGGGCGACACGATACCGGTCGGCGCAAAGCCGGGCGTTCCGGCCGACGACAAAAGTTTCGGAACCGGCGCCGACCTGGCGTTTCCGACATGCGAGCGGAGTCCGGCTTGTCCGATCAGGACGGTTCCGTTAGATTCCTTCGCGTTGTCACGGACGATCTTGGTGACGGAGGAATTCGACGTGCAGTCTCGTCGCCGGATCTGTCTGGTGGTGCCGACCAATCGGGAATGCGTCGCCACCCTGACCGAAGTGGTCGCCGAAGCGGAATACGCGGCCACCCATTTCGACGTCGACGTGCAATTGCTGGTGCTGGACTCGTCCGCGCATTTCCGGGAACACGCGCGGGCCTTGGAGACCACAGCCACGGTGTGGCATCTCGACGACGCGCGGCAGCGGGACTTCCTCCAGCGGGTGCTGGAAAAAGCCGACGCCGCCAAGCCCGATCTGCTGCTGGAGCTGATGCAGCCGCGCGCGCTGTCCTACGGCGCCTGCACCAACCGGGCGTTCCTGATCGCGGCCGCGCTGGGCTGCACGTCCGTGCACCGCCGGGATTCGGATCTGTACTTCCAGACGTACGCCGGGAAGAAGGTCTTCCCGATCCACGCCGAGCTCTCCGCGCTGGGACGCCCGGCCCGCGACGTGGTGGCGACCGAGGACCGCCTCGACGACGGTCGCCGGGACCTTCCGGTCGCGATGGCCGGGGCGTCGTTCGTCGGCAGCATGTCGGTCGACGTCGAGGACATCCGCGACCACGAGGCGTACTACGACCTGGTCAGCCTGTGGGCCGCGGACGGCAGCACCGACGAGGAGAAGCGGGCGCTGGTCGAGGAGTCGTTCACCGGCAGCGCGTCGTTCGACGGCGACCACACGATCCTGTCGGTGGTCGACCCGATGCGCGTCGACATGCACAACATCAGCTTCTCCGGATTGCACGAGCGGGTGCCGCTGCCGCCGGCCACCGACACCATCGGCAGCGATTACTTCCTCATTCACGTGGCCGACAAGGCCGGACTCCCGGGCCTGCTGCACAACCGGCACATCGTCAATTTCCACACCGCGGAACGCAAGAGCGACGACGGTTTCCTGGCCTATCAGATGCGGTTCGCCAAATTCATCCTGTCGATGCAGTACTTGCATTTCGTCTACCGGCGGATGACCAGCGACGACCCGGCCGCCATCGCCGCGCTGGTCCGGGCGAGCACCTGGCAGCCGCGCGAGCCCAACGAGGTCAAAGCGGACCTGATGGAGGCGGCCTACCGGCGCCTCGGCGGGCGGTTCACCCGGGTCGCCGACCGGGTCCGCGAGCAGCGCGACACCCTGCTGATCGAGGCCCGGCGCGACATGGACGACTTCGCGCTGCTCATCGACGCGTGGGCGGCGCTGGTCGCGACCGCCCGCGAGACGCCCGTCTGACATGCCCGCTCACCTGGCCGCTGCCCTGGACGCGGACGGCGATCGGATCGTCTACGACCTGACCGGCATCGAGGGCCAGTACCGGCGGCTGCTGGCCGAACTGCCCGGCGCCGACGTCCGGTTCGCGATGAAGGCGTGCCCGGTCGACGACGTGCTGAGCGCGCTGGCCGACCTGGGCGCGGGCTTCGACGCGGCCAGCCCCGGGGAGATCCGGCAGGCGTTGCGGACCGGGGTCCGGGCGCGCCGGGTGCACTACGGAAACACGGTCAAGTCCGACGACGACATCCGGGCTGCTCATCGGCTCGGTATCACCACCTACGCCACCGACTCGATCGAGGACGTCACCGCGATCGCCCGGCACGCGCCCGGCAGCCGGGTGTTCTGCCGGGTGACGACCACCGGCGAGGGCGCGGTGTGGGGACTGACCGGCAAGTGTGGCAGCGACGACCCGGTGACCGTGCTCGACGCGGCGCGCTCGCACGGGCTGACTCCGGCCGGGGTCAGTCTGCACGTCGGATCGCAACAGATGACCGTACGCGGATGGCAATTGGCTCTTGATTCTCTGGCCGATCTTCTTCCGGCGCTGCGGGCCCGCGGGATCCGTATCGATCACGTGAATCTCGGTGGTGGTCTGCCGGCCGCCGGCCATCCGGGGATGACCCCGCCGACCGCGGAGATCTTCGCGGCGATCCGGGCCGGGATGCGACGGCTGCGGACGGCGGCCGGCGGCGATCTCGGTTTCGTCATCGAGCCCGGTCGTCATCTGGTGGCCGATTTCGGGGTGCTGCGGGCGCGCGTGGCCCGGCTGACCACGCGCCGCGCGACCTGGCTGTATCTGAGCTGCGGCCGGTTCAACGGGCTGTACGAGGGCGACCGGTTGCGGTATCGGATGGAGTTCCCCACCCATCCGGACGGGCCGACGGTGCCGGCGATCGTGGCCGGGCCCAGCTGCGACAGCGACGACGTGCTGGCCGGCGGCGAACCGATGCCGGTGCCGGCCGGGCTGGCCTCGGGCGATCCGGTGTGGATCCACTCGGCCGGCGCGTACGCGGCCAGCTACACCACGGTCGGCTTCAACGGTTTCGACCCGCTGCCGTGCCAGAGCGTGCGGGCCGAACGGATCCGCCCGATCGAACCGGGCGACTGGCCGGCCATCGAGGCCCTGGAGGCCGACACCTACGGCAAGCAGGAACTGTCCGAGAGCCCGGAATCCCTGCGCTCGCGCGCCCACCAACCGGTGTCGTTCGTGCTGGACACCGGCGCCGGCATCGGCGGCTACCTGCTGGCCCTGCCCTACCCGCCGGGACGCTTCCCGGACCTGTCCCGCCCGGAGCAGATCCCCTTCGCGTCCACCAACCTGCATCTGCACGACATGGTGATCGACGAAAATCTACGCAGCCGTGGATGGGGACGGCGCTTGGTGCGACACCTCATCGCCGAGGCGAGATTGCTGGCGTACGAGGATGTCTCGCTCGTCTCGGTCTCCGGCAGCACCGGCTTCTGGGCCTCGGCCGGATTCCGCGCCCAGCCGCAGGTCCCGCTGCCGGCAGGCTACGGGCCGGACGCCGTCTACATGTCCCGCCACCTTTAAGGAACAGCCCGCATGTCGTTTCGCCGCGCACAGTTGTCGGTCGCCGCACTGTTCGGCTCGCTCGGTTTCCAGTACTCGACGTGGGCCGCCCGCATCCCGGCCCTGACCGAACGCCTGCACCTGTCCTCGGCCCAGGTCGGTGTGCTGCTGCTGGCCGCCGGCGTGGGCGCGGTGATCTCGGCCCCGCTGGTGCCGCGGCTGATGGCCGCGTTCGGCTCCCGCCGGCTGGCCGTGGCCGCGGTGATCGTGCTGGTCGGCGCCCTGGCCGGGCTGGCCGTGGTGCCGGTCTACCCGGCGGCCCTGGCCGTGCTGCTGGTCGACGGGGTGGCGGTGGGCTGCCTGAACGTCGCCATGAACGCCCAGGGCGCCGCGCTGGAGAACGTCTTCGAACGCACCACGATGGCCAAGCTGCACGCCACGTTCAGCGGCGGCATCTTCGCCGGCGCGCTGCTGGCCTCCGCGGTCACGTCACTGACCGGCGCGGTGCCCGTGCACTTCGCGATCGCCGGTGCGATCCTGCTGCTCCTGGTGGTGGCCGCCCGCCCGGCACTGCTCGACCACGACCTGCCGTCCCCGGCTCGCTCGTGGCGGCTGCCGTCCCGCGCGGTGCTCTGGCTCGGCCTGGCCATGCTGCTGGCCACCATCACCGAAGGCGCCATGACCGACTGGTCGGCGCTGTACCTGGAACGGATCGCGCACGCCGCCGAGCAGGTGCTGCCGCTGGGCATCGCGGTCACCTCGGGCACGATGCTGCTCGCCCGGCTCTTCGCGGACGGCTGGCGCGACCGCTGGGGTGATCGCACGGTGGTGGTGGCCGGCGGAACCCTGGCCGCCGCCGGTCTGGCCGCCGGGCTGCTGACCGGCGGGGCCGGGGCCACCCTGGCCGGATTCGCCTGCGTCGGCCTGGGCATGGCCGCGGTCAGCCCGTGCCTGTACATGGCCGCGGCCCGGCACGGCACCGCGGCGCTGACCACCGCGGCGACCATGAGCACGACCGGGCTGCTGGTCGGGCCGCCGGCGATCGGACTCGTCGGCCTGAACTGGAGCATGGCGGTGGTGGTGGGCACGGCCGGGTTGACCGTGCTCTGCGCGCTGGCGATGCGCTGGCCGGCCCGGGTGCCGGCGCCGGCCTAGCACTACTCGCCGCCACGGTGAAGCCGGGCCGGGCCGAAAACGGCCCGGCCCGGTGTCACCCGACGGTGTCAGTGCAGGGCGTACGCCCGGATGACGGTCTCGGTGACCGTGTTCCCCCTCGTGTCGGTGGCGGAGACGCGCAGCGAGGCGAAACCGGTGCCGCGCGGGTGGTTGACCGTGACGGTCCGGTTGTTGCCGGAGCCGCGCACGTCGGCGCGGTGCCAGGTCCGGCCGTCGTCGTAGGAGACCTCGACCTTGACCGTGCGGGCCTTGCCGGCCGTGGAGCCGGGCTGCTGCTCGACGGTCAACGGGATGTCGAAGCGGCGACCGGTGGGCGCCGCGTTGTTGGCGTCGAGGCGCGGGCTGAAGCGGATCGTCGAGATCGGCAGCCGCGTGTACGCGGTGTCGGAGACGTGGCCGGAACGGAACGTCCACGCCGCCTTCACCGAGGTGGAGAAGAGGTGTGGGGCACCGCGGGTGGCCGCGGCCTCCAGCCGGTACTTAGCCTCTCCGGCGGGTAGGTCGTACTCGTACCCCTCGCCGATCTTGGTGTTGTCCCGGTAGAGAGCGACCGTCTCGCTGTCGCCGGTGGACCAGCCGGGACGGCCGGCACCGTCACCGAACAGCGGGACTGCGGCGAACAGGTGGTCGCCCTGGCGGCTGACCCAACTGCCCTCCCACGACGGCTGGGTGACGTTCGGGCCGAACACGGCCGTGTTCCATGCCTGGTGGTAGGTGTGGCCGGCACGGAACGTGGCCCCGTTGGCGGTCTGGTCGGTGATCAGCTCCGGGGAGTCGTCCTCGGTAGCGGCCGGTATCTGCTGGGTGAAGTCGAGCATCCAGGGCGCCTCGACGCTCAGGTACTCGGTGCGGTGCGCGGGCAGGCCGAACGGCACGGACGCCGCCCAGCCGCTGGACCGCTCGTCGAACTGGGCGAAGTTGCCTCGTACGCCCTCGGCCCCGGTCGCCGACACCGAGTAGTCGGCCTTGACGGTGGCCAGGTCGCGCAGCCGCGGCTTCTTGGTGAAGCCGTCGAACATCTTGCCGCGCTTGCCGTACGCCAGGTCGGTGGTCCACGGGCTGTTCCGGAACGTGCCGTCCGGGCCCGGGTCGGCGAACGAGCCGTTGACGCTGGCCAAGAAGTAGTCCTTGGCGGCCGGGGAGGCCGGCGCCGCGGACAACGAGGTGAAGTCGAGGCCGAGCGTGCTCGCCCCGACACCGAGGTCGTCGAGCAGCCACTCCGCGTTGACGGCGGCGAGCAGGACGCCCGCGCCGCGCTGCGGCGCGGTCACGGTGATCGGCTTGACCTTACGGCCGTCGAAGATGATCGTGGCCGGTCCGTCGACGACCAGCTCGGTGTGGGTGAGCATCGCGGTGGTCTCGGCCTCCGCGTTGTTGATCCACACGAACCCGCCGTAGGTGCCCTTCGGCAGGCGCAGCTTCTCGGTGCCCTCTGCCTGGTAGACGTCGTAGAACCCGGTGCCGTCCAGGTTGAACAGCGACGCGTAGTGGTCGAGGCTCGGCGTACCGTCCGGGTTGATCGTCCGGACGGTGACGTCGTAGCTCTCCACCTCGCGGTCAACGCCGATCGGCGTGACCACGCGGACGCCGCCGGTGGCGGTGGCCACCAGGTAGTCGCCGTACAGCTTGTCGGCGAGCGCCGGGTTGCTGGTGTCGGCGGTGACCGTGGTGGTGGCGGTGCCGCCGGCCGGGACGCTCAGGTGGGTGGCGGCGACGGTGAACGGCGCGGCCGGCGTGGACAGGTTCAGTTCAACCGCGACCGGGCCCGAGTTGCGGTACGTGACGGTCTTGGTGACCGGCTTGTCGTCACCGTGCGGCCAGTACTGCAGGCCGAAGCTGAGGCTGCCCCCGTCGGCGGTGACCGTCTGGGTGATCTCCCGGGCCACGTCGACCCGGCCGGCGCCCTGCTCGAACGCGCCGACCCCGGCGGTCGGCTCGGCCGAACCCATCAGCGTGTTCTTGCGCAGGCTGGACGACCAACCGGGGTGTTCCTGAGTCAGGATCGCCGCGGCGCCGGCCACGTGCGGGGTGGCCATCGACGTGCCGGAGAGGGCGACGTAGCCGTCGACCGGCGCCGGGTCACCGATGAATCCGTTCTTCGCCTTGGCCGCCACGATGTCCACGCCGGGCGCGGTGATCTCCGGCTTGAGGGCATGGTCGCCGGCGCGCGGGCCGGTGCTGGAGAAGTCCGCCAGCTGGTTGTCACGGTCGACAGCGCCGACCGACAGGGCCGCGTCGGCGGTCGAGGGTGAACCGACCGAGTTCGGGCCGGCGTTGCCGGACGCGATCACGAACAGCGTGTCGTACTGCGCGGTCAGGTCGTTGACGGCCTGCTCGAGCGGGTCGATCTCGGGGGTGTCGCCGCCGCCGAGGCTCATGTTGACGACGGGAGCACGTGCGGCCGCCCAGGCCATGCCGGCCAGGATCGCCGAGTCGTCGCAGAACTCGGTCTCGCACACCTTGCCGATCAGCAGCTTGGCGCCGGGGGCGACCCCCTTGTAGCGGCCACCCGACGCGGCACCGCTGCCGGCGATGATCGAGGCGACGTGGGTGCCGTGCCCGACCTCGTCGTCGGTGGACGCGGTGGTGGTGAAGTTTTCCGCGCCGGCGATCTTCCCGGCCAGGTCCGGGTGGGTGGCGTCGACGCCGGTGTCGAGAATCGCGACGGTGACGCCGGTGCCGTCGTAGCCGGCCTGCCAGGCGGTCGGCGCGCCGATCTGCGGCACGCTGTGGTCGAGCGCCACCTTGCGCTTGCCGTCCAGCCAGACACCCTGCACGCCGGGCTGGAGGACTTTCGCCGTCGCGGTACCTCTGGTCAGGCCGGACCAGAGTGACGTGCTTTCGGCGGTGTCGACGCTCGCCGCCAGGGTTTTCACCGGGGCGATGTCGCGTGTCACGCGCGCTCCGCCGGCGGTGATCGCGCTGCGGGCGCCGCTCGCGCCGTTCTTGGCGTACGTCACGAGCAGGCGAAGGTCACTGCCGCCCTGGGCGGTGAGCTCGTTGACGTCGAAGAGCCGCTTGTCGAGCCGTCCGGCTCGCAGGAGCGCGAGCGCGTCGGACGGGATGACGTAGCGGTGGCCCTTGGCCGTGTAGCTCAGGAAACGGATCCTGTCACGCCCCGGGCCAGGCCGGATCGAGGCGGTCGTGCCATGAGTGACGACCCGGTCGCCGGTGATCAGCGTGACCGAGCCGGGTTTCACCTGTGCGGGCGTGCTGGCGGTCGTGGACGGAGCGGCTGCCGCCGGTGCCTGCAACGCCCCGATGACCAGGGCTGAGGTGAGCAGAACGGCGGACAGTCTTCGTCGACGCATCTGGTGCCTCCCCGTGCCGGGCCCATCCCGGCTCCACGATAGACACTGACAAATGGATGCAAGCCATTGAACCGGTTGTGAGGAACGCCTTCGCCGCTACAGGTGCGGGCCTCCGACCAGCGGGACCGGCCATCTGTAACGCCACCGAAATACCAAGACGATTTCGTCATAGTTGGATTTGAGGACACCGGAAATAATGTTTTCCCTGCTCCCCACCCGACGACAGGTCCTCTCACGGGGCCCGGGAGCCGCGCGCCTTCTCCTGGTCGAGCAGGGCGCCCAGGTCGGCGAGCCGGTGCAGGCCGTGCAACGGCTGCCGCATCCGGTGGTTACCGGCCAGCGACTTCTCGTTGCGCGCCAGGAACGACCAGTAGCCGGCCGTGAACGGGCAGGCGTCGTCCCCGGTCCGCGACTTCGGGTTGTACCGGCAGCCCCGGCAGTAGTCGCTCATCCGGTCGATGTAGGCGCCGCCGGCCGCGTACGGCTTGGTGCTCATCCGCCCGGCGTCGGCAAACTGGCTCATGCCGATCACGTTGGCCGTCATCACCCACTCGTAGCCGTCCACGAATGATCGGTGGAACCAGTCGGCCACCGCCCCCGGCCGCCAGCCGCGCTGCATCGCGTAGTTGCCGAGCACCATCAGCCGTGGGATGTGATGCACCCAGCCCCGGTCGCGGACCCCGGCCAGCACGTCGGACAGGCAGCGCGCCCCGACCGCGTCGGCGTCCAGCGTCGCGAACCATTTCGGCAGCTCACGCCGGGCGCCCAGTTCGTTGGCGGCCCGGTAGTCGGGCTCGAAGTACCAGTACAGGTGCCAGACGAAGTCGCGCCAGCCGAGGATCTGGCGGATGAAACCCTCCGCGCCGGCCAAGGGAACACTGCCTTCCCGGTACGCCTTCTCGGCCCGCTCGATCACTTCGAGGGGATCCAGGAGTCCGAGGTTGATCGCCGGGCTGAGCAGGCTGTGCGCCATCAGCGGGTCACCGGCCAGCATGGCGTCCTCGTGCGGCCCGAACGCGGGCAGCCGGTGCGTGACGAAGTGCCGCAGCCGGGCCAGGGCCTCCTTGCGGGTCGCCGGGAACATCCGCGGGCCGTCGTTGCCGACGAACGTGATCCCGTCCTCCCGCTCCCACCGGTCCAGGTCGGCGCGGACCTGCTCGTCGATCTCGTCCTCGACGATCGCCGGTGGCTCCGGGACGTCGAGCCGCTGCACGCCCCGCGGCGGCGGCTCACGGTTGTCGGCGTCCAGGTTCCACCGCCCGCCGGCCGGTTCGGCGCCGTCCATCAGGATGTCGTGCCGCTCCCGCGCGAACCGGTAGAACTCCTCCAGCCGCAGGTGGTCCCGGCCGCGCGCCCAGGCCACGAAGTCCTCCGGCGCGGTGACGAACCCGCGCGGCGCCAGCATCTCCACCTCGGGCAGGCGCCGGACCAGGCCGCGCGCGGCCCGGGAGGTCGGATGGCACACGGTCAGCGGTTCGTCGACCGCCTGCGCGTACGTGTCCACGCGCGCGAGCCGGACGTCTCCCTCAAGCGCCCGGTGGCGCAGCGCGGACAGCACCAGGTGCGCCTTCTGCCGGTGAAAGGCCCGCCGCCGGAACACCGCTTTGGACTCCACCAGCAGGACCGGCTGATCGGGCGAGTCCAGGAAGTGCGGCCCGAGTTGATCGGCGAACAGCCAGCGACGACGCATGTCACCCATTCTGCTGCCCACAGCCGGTCCGCAGCGGGACGTTCCGACAGTCCTCGAAGGTGGCGTCGAACGGCGATCCTTTCCGGCAAGCCGCCATGAATGCGAATCGGTTCGAACCTGGAGCCGACGGCACGAGCGACGCCTTCCGGCACCATGAAACGCAGACTTAACGTCCCCGACGCATCGTTGACATCGGCTGCGGTCGCTGCCTATCCTGCGGTTGGCGAATCGATTCGACAGTTCCACGACAGCCGACCGAAATGCCGATCGTGACCATCGGCCACCGCGCCGCGGCACCTGTCGCTCACACCCCCGATCTTCCTTCTCGACGGCACAGGGCCCGCCCGCACCAGATGAACCGCCCCATCTCGCCCGGGACGAGCCGCCGGCTCCGCCCGTGACTCGTGCTGCCCTCTCCCCCCGACGGAGGCACCGTGAGATCCCTGCCCATTCGCCTGGCGGCCGGCCTGCTGGCCGCATTCGGTGTGCTGGCCGCTCCGGCCCCGGCCCAGGCCGACGACCAGAGCGACAGCGTGAACTTCGCCGCCACCGGCGCCGCCCCCACCTACCGGGCCTCCGGCTGGATCTACGGCATGACCGAGAACGGCTCCGCACCGGCCGACCACTTCTTCACCGACGTCAAGTTCCGGGCCATGCGGGCCGGCGGCGCCCAACTGCCGGGCGGCGGCTGGGTCGGCGGCGGGTACGACCGCCGGTGGAACGCCACCCGCGCCCAGATGCTGCGGACCAAGGCCCTCGGCGGCACGTTCGTCCTGCTCGCCCACGACCTGTGGGGCGCCGACGGTGCCGCCATCGCCCGCTTCCCGGGCGAAAACGGCGACTGGACCGACTACAACAACTTCCTGACCCGGGTGATCAGCGACGTGAAAGCGACAGGCGTCGCGGTCGAGTGGGACATCTGGAACGAGCCCAACATCAGCCTGTTCTGGAATCGCACCCAGGCCCAGTACTTCGAGCTCTGGCGGCGGACCTATCAGCGGCTGCGGGCCGACATACCGGGCACCCTGATCGTCGGTCCGAGCCTGGCCGGCGTGCCCAGCACCTCCGGCACCTGGTGGAACCAGTACCTCGACTACGTCAAGGCCAACGCCGCGGTGCCGGACATCGTCAGCTGGCACTCGTTGCCCGGCGACCCGGTCGCCAACGTCGCCGCCGCCGACACCACGCTCAACTCCCGCGGCATCGCGCACACCAGGCCGTACCAGATCAACGAGTACGGCGCCTCGGACGAGCAGAACCCGGGCGACGGCGCCTGGTACATCACCCGGCTCGAACGGGCCGGCGCCGACGGGCTGCGCGCCAACTGGGCCAGCGGCGGCAACCTGCACAACGACCTGGGCAACCTGCTGACCCACGACACGGCCGGTCAGTACCGGCCCAAGGGCGAATGGTGGGTGTACCGCTTCTACGCCCAGCAGAGCGGCACCACGGTCGCCACCACGGCCTCGGCCGGCTACGACGCGTACGCCACCAAGACCGCCGGTAACGCCAAGGTCCTGGTCGGCGGCGGCCGGACCACCGGCAACCTCACCGTCAACCTGCAGGCGCTGAACACCACCAGCGGTGTCGTCATCAACAACCAGGTTCGCGTACGGGTGCAGCGCATCCCCTCCAACAGCGGCGGCGCCGTCGCCGGCCCGACCACCGTCCAGGACCGTGTCGTCACCCTCACCGGCAACGCCACCTCGGTGACCGTCGCCAACAGCACGATCACCGACGCCTACACCGTCACCGTGCTGCCGCCCACCGACACGAGCTTCACCAGCGTCGCCGTGGCCCAGCACAGCGGGCAGTGCCTGGACAACACCGACCTGCGCACCACCGACGGCAACCAGCAGCAGCAGTTCCCGTGCGAGGGCGGCGACCAGCAGCAGTTCAGTTTCCGGCCGGTGGCCGGCGTCGCCGACACGTACACCGTGGTCAACCAGCAGAGCGGCAAATGCCTGGACGTCAACGGCGTGTCCACCGCCGACGGCGCCGCCGTGCAGCAGTGGCCCTGCCTCAGCGGCGCGACCAACCAGCAGTTCACCCTGCGCCGGGTCACCTACACCGGCAACGACCCGCACGACTATCAGCTCGTCGCCCGGCACAGCGGCAAGTGCGTCGACGTCAGCGGGGTCTCCACCGCGGCCCGAGCGGTGATCCACCAATGGACCTGCAACTCGCCGGCGCAGAGCAGTCCCCTCAATCAGAGCTGGCGACTGCTCGGCCGCTGACCTCTACCGCTGAAGGAGATCGCCATGACTCATCGATCGCTTCGCCTGGTGCTCGCCGCAGTCCTGGGCCTGCTGCTCACCGGTGCCGTGGTCAGCGCCGGGCCGAGCGCCGCGGTGGCCGCGACCGTCGGCACACCCACCCGGGTCGTCGGCGGCCAGTCCGGCCGCTGCCTGGACGTACCGGGCTCCGCCACCACCAACGGCCTACCGACGCAGCTGTACGACTGCTCCGGCACCACCGGTCAGGCTTGGACCTACACCAATACAAAGCAACTGATCGTGTACGGGACCAAGTGCCTGGACGCCTCCGGGCAGGGCACCGCCAACGGCACCGCCGTCGTCATCTGGGACTGCAACGGCCAGGCCAACCAGCAGTGGAACGTCAACACCAACGGCACCGTCACCGGCGTGCAGTCCGGCCTGTGCCTGGACGCCAACGCGGCCGGCACCGCCAACGGCACCAGGATCATCCTGTGGGCCTGCAACGGTCAGGCCAACCAGCAGTGGGCCCAGGTCACCCCGGGCGGCAGCACCGGGGGGACCTGCGACATCTACGCCGCCGGCGGCACGCCCTGCGTAGCGGCCCACAGCACGGTACGAGCGCTCTACAGCTCCTACCGAGGCAACCTCTACCAGGTCCGGCGCAGCTCCGACAGCGCCACCCGCAACATCGGTGTCCTCACCGCGGGCACGGCCGACGCCGCGAGCCAGGACTCCTTCTGCGCCGGCACCACCTGCGTGATCACCGTCCTCTACGACCAGTCGGGGCACGGCAACGACCTGTGGTACCAGGGGTCGTCGGTCGTGCCCGGTTCGCCGCAGAGCAAACCGGCGCTCGCCACGACCGAATCGCTGACCGTCGGTGGTGCCAAGGCCTATTCGCTCTACGTCAACCCGGGCAACAGTTACTGGCGCGACGGTCACCTGACCGGTGTGCCGACCGGCAGCGCGCCCGAAGGCATGTACATGGTCACCAGCGGCACCCACGTCAACAGCGGCTGCTGCTTCGACTACGGCAACAGTGAGACCACCCGCAAGGCCGACGCGGCCGGTGCCATGGACGCGATCTACTTCGGCACCAGCTGCTGGTTCGGCGGCTGCTCGGGATCCGGGCCGTGGGTGCAGGCCGATCTGGAGTGGGGCCTGTTCCCCGGCGGCAGCAGCACCTGGAACACCAACCAGCGCGCCTTCACCAGCAAGTTCGTGACCGCGACCCTGAAGAACAACGGCACCTCCCGATTCGCGATCAAGGGCAGCAACGCCCAGAGCGGCAGCCTTTACACGCTGTGGGACGGCTCGCTGCCCTCCGGCTACAGCCCGATGCGCAAGCAGGGCGCGATCGTGCTCGGCAGCGGCGGCGACTGCTGCAAACCCGACGGCGGCGCCAACCAGAGCGCCGGCACGTTCTACGAGGGCGCCATGGTCGCCGGTTACCCGTCGGACGCCACCGAGAACGCGGTCCAGGCCAACATCACGGCGGCGGGCTACCGCTGACGGGCGGGGCCGGTCGAGGAGACAGGTCCGCCGCGAGCACGACCGCGCCGAACACGTAGATGCACCACGGCGGACACTGTCGGTTCAGCGCCGATAGGTGAGCCGGTTGGTGGTGCGGACGTTGCCGGCGCGGTCGTAGGCGCGCAGTTGCACGGTGAACTGTTTGCCGTACCTGGCCGGGCGCAGGGCGAAGGCGTATCTGCTCGCGGCGGTGGCGACCGGCGTGCCGTTGACCAGCAGTTGGACCCGGGCGATGCCGTTGCGGTCGGTCGCGGTGGCGGTGAATGTGGTGGGCTTGGAGATCTTTGTGCCGTTCCTGGGTGCGGTGCGGAACGCCACGGTCGGTGGGGTGTTGTCGACGATCACGGTGCGCGAGGTGGTCGTCGGGTTGCCGCGGTTGTCGAACACGACCCAGGTGACGGTCCGGGAACCGTCCGCGCCGGAGGCCACCGTGGCCCGGGTGTACGAGCCGGGCAGCGCGGCCCGGTCCGGGCCGTCCAGGTAGGAACCGCTGATCCCGGCCGGATCGACAGCCTCGATGGCCGTGACGAACTGCCCGCCGCGTACCAGGGCACGGTCGCCGGGCGTGACCGTGACGGTCGGCCCGCTGTTGTCCGGGACGGCGTCCGGGGTCACTGCCGCGGGTGCCTTGCCCACCGCCGAGTTTCCGACGGTGGTCACGCTGACCACGCTGACGGTGTACGCGGTGCCGTTGTACAGCCCGGCGATCGTGCAGGTCGGGGCGCTGCTGCTGGTGCAGGTCTGATCGCCGGGCGCCACGAACGCGAGGTAGTGGACCGGTGTGCCGTCACCCAGGTCCGACGAGGGGGTCCAAGAGACCTGGATCTGCTGGTCGCCCGCGGTTGCGGTGACGGTGGCCGGCGGTTGTGGCCCGGCCGGCTTGACCCCGAGCGGCAGCACCTTCACCGGACTCAGTTGGTCGTCTCCTCCCCCGTTGCCCAACCGGCCGTCGTCGCCGCGGCCCCAGCAGTAGGCGGTGCCGTCGCCGGCCCGCCCGCAGGTGTGCAGGATCCCGGTGGTGAGCTCGGTGAACGCCACTCCGGCGGGCGCGTGCACCAGGGTGGGCACCGAGCGGCTCGTGGTGCTGCCGTCACCGACCTGGCCTCGGCCGCTGTTGCCCCAGCAGTACGCCCGCCCGCCGCGGGCCAGCCCGCAGGTGTGCATGTATCCGGCGGTGAGCTGGTTGAACGTCACCCAGGCGGGCATGGTGACCGGCACCGGGATCGTCCGAGGCCCGGTGTCTCCGACGCCCAGTTGACCGTCGGCGTTGTTGCCCCAGCAGTAGGCCTGGCCGTCGCCGCTGAGCCCGCAGGCATGGGTGATTCCGGTGGTGATCTGGGTGAACTTCACATCGGGTGGCATGGTGACCGGCGTCGGGCTCGGTCGGTCCACGGTGTCGCCGTCCCCGAGCTGGCCTCGGCCGCCGGTGCCCCAGCAGTATGCCCGGCCGGTGCGGGCCAGCCCGCAGGCGTAAACGGCTCCCACGGCAAGTTGCGTGAAGGTGACCCCGGCCGGGGCGATCATCTCCAACGGACCGAGTGTGCCCTCGGAGGCGCCGCTCGGCCGGCCGATGTTGGGAATACCCCAGCAGTACGCGATGCCGTCGCCGGTCAGCCCGCAGGTGTGGGAAACGCTCGCGGCCAGTTGCGTGAACGTCACCCCCGGCGGTGCGTTCACCGGCACCGGACTCGGCCGGGTCTGCTGGTCGCTGGTACCCAGCTGGCCCTGGGAGTTGCTGCCCCAGCAGTAGGCCCGGCCGTCGTCGCCCAGCCCGCAGGCGTGGGCGGCACCGGCGGCCAGCTGCACGAAGGTCACTCCGGTCGGCGCGTTGACCCGCACCGCGCCGCCGAACGGCGGCTCCGGGAGGTTGCCGTCACCTCGTTGACCGAAGTCGTCGCCGCCCCAGCAGTAGGTTTTGGTGTCGCTGCCCAGCACACAGCTGTAGGAGCCACCCGCGGCAACCCGTACGACCTGGACTGCCGGCGCGGCCGAGGCCGGCGCCGCGAACACCAGCAGCACCACGGCGGCCGCCATCGAGACGATCGTTCTCGGCACCCGGTCAGCAAATCACGGCCGGGCGGGCCCTCGTACGGTGTCTGCGGTTTCGCATCTGGCCCGCGACGTCGGCAGCTACGGTCACGCCCGGCAGAACAGCGAGTCGGTTCACCGCCCTCGCGGAGAACGTCGAGGGCGGTGAACCGGGGCCGGTCAGCGCAGGGACCACTGCTGGTTCGCACCGCCGTGGCAGGACCAGAGGTTCAGTTTGCTGCCGTTGGCGGTTCCCGCGCCGGTGACGTCCAGGCAGAGCCCGGACTGCACGCCGGTGACGGAGCCGTTGGTGTTGACGTTCCACTGCTGGTTGGCCTGGCCGTTGCAGTCCCAGATGATGACGGCGGTGCCGTTGGTGGCGCCCTGACCGGTGGCGTCCAGGCACTTCGTGCCGCCGTACGTGGTCAATTGTTTTCCGGAGGTGTAGGTCCAGCTCTGGTTGGCGGCGCCGGTGCAGTCCCACAGCTGGGTCGCGGTGCCGTTGGCGGTGGCCGCGCCCGCCACGTCCACGCATCGGCCGGACTGGGCCCCGACGATCTGTTTGCCCTGCGTGGTGCCGCCGTTCTGCGGGCCGGCCGACGACATCACGGCCTGGGCGCCGGACGGCCAGCTGCCGTTGGTGACGGTGACGTTGTTGTTCACCACGTTGCCCCGGTCGCCGTTGGTCACGTTGGTGGCGCTGTTGCTCGTCCAGTTGCCGGTGACGGTGAAGTTGCCCATGTTCTCGCCGCCCCAGTAGTTGGCGGTCGCCCAGGTGCCGATTGCGGAGAACACGTTGCCGCTGGCCGTGTAGTACTTGGAGCCCTCGTCGAAGTACAGGCCGAACCAGCCGTTGGTCCGCAGGCAGTAGTTCCCGCTGATCACGGCGCCCGGATTCCACGACAGCGTGTAGAGGCATCCGCCGTCGGTCGTCTGCTGCATCACGTCGTGGATGTAGTTGCCGATGACCCGGTTGTTGGCCGCGGTGGTCGCCGTGGTGTAGCGCGGCTGGTAGTTGTAGAGGCCGCGGTTGGTGTACTGGGTGCTGCCGCCGGGCTCGTTCGCGCCCCAGCCGAAACCGACCGACATCCCGGTGTACGGCATGTTGTAGACCTCGTTGTGCGACAGCGTGGCGTTGGTGACGTACGTGGTCAGGACCGAGACGTTGCCCCGATGTTCCAGGCCGAGGTCGTGGATGCGGTTGTTGCTGATCGTGATGTCCCGGTTGACCATCCGGGAGTCGCCGGGGTGATGCGCGTCGGCCCGCACCCCGCCGACGACGATGCCGCCGGCCGTGCTGCGGGCGATCTCCGACCCGGTGACGGTGATGTTGCTGGCGCCCAGGCCGACCCCGCTGGTGTGGGCGTTGGCGTCGTTGCCGATGCCGATGGCCATCTGTCCGAGGTTGACGAACTGGGAGCCGCTGAAGGTGATGTGGTTGGCCGCGGAGATCTGCACGGCGGCGGGCATCTGGTTCCAGTTCGGGCGGGTGGCCTCGAACTGGGTGCAGCCCTCCTGGCAGGCGGTCAGCGCCGGCCAGTTCCAGGTGCCGGTCACGTACGCACCGGTCTGCTGGTCGGCGTAGCCCTGGCTGCTGCTGGGGCCCAGCCAGCTCGTCCCGGTGAAGGTGATCCCGGTGAACGTGACGTCGTGCGCGGGGGCGTCGTAGGTGCCGCCCACGTTCACCAGCGATTGCAGGGCCGGCAGTTCCACGTCGGCGGTGCTCATGCTCTGACCGGTCGGCGGGATGTAGTAGAGCGCGCCGGTCCCCCGGTTCAGGTACCACTCGCCGGGCGAGTCCAGGAACTCGTACGCGTTGGTGAGGTACAGCGGGCCGGCTCGGTGCGGGCTGGTGAAGGTGTCGTAGCCGAAGGTGTTGTTGTTCCACCCCGGCTGCTGCATGGTGATGAAGTTGCCGCTGATGGCCTGCACCGACACGTACCGGTCGGTGAACGAGCCGATGCTCTCCATCTGGATCCGGCTCTGGTCGGCCAGGTTGTTCAGGTAGGACAGCGCGCTGTTGCTGAACCTCAGGCCGCTGCTGGTGGCGGTGAAGTCCGACCGGTTCACCGCGGTCCGGGCCCGGGTCGCGACCGCCCCGTTGACGTAGAGCTGGCGGGTGTCGGTCCCGGCGCCCACATCGGCGCGCCAGATGTTGCGGCCGCTGTCGGCCAGGGTCCAGCCGGTGACCGTCCGCGCGCCGCTGATCGCCGGATGGGCCGACGGCGCGGCCTGCCACGACACGGTGTGCCCGTTGGAGCCGGAGTCCTCGGCGGTCAGCCGCAGCGGCGCGGACAGGCGGTAGGTGCCGTCGGCCAGCTGCACCACGATGTCGTCGGACATCGCGTCGTTCAGTGCCCGCACCGCGGCCTGCGCGCCGGCCAGTGAGCACGGCTGGGCGCTGGAGCAGCTCGTGCCCGAGCCGGTGGGTGAAGCGTAGACGGTGGTGGACGCGGCCCGGGCCGGTGAGGCCACGAACGCGGTGGCCAGGACGGCCAGGCCGGCCGCCGCGGTCATGGCTGAAAGCCGTCTTCGCGACGGCGACACTCCGAATGTCAGCGGCGAGTCTTTGCGCACCGTCTGTCTCCTTCTGCCCGGCGCCGATGGCTGGACGGGTCCCTCCGGGCACCGGGCAGTGAGGTGCGGGCCGGCGCTCCGACGAGGCACCGAATGGTCAAAGCCTCGATGCACTTCGATTGGTATGACGTATCATCTCTGATTTTTCGTCATCGCAACAGGCCGGACATCCACAATTTTCGAACGGTGCGCCCCGGATTCCGTGGCGCCACATTTTGCCTGGCCAAGGCCGCTCTGCGGTCGCGCGCCGAGTCCGTACCCAAGGAGGGTTTATTTCGATGATCAAGTGCCTCGAAAGTGTTATGTGGAATGCAATCGGGAAGTCGGAGGCGTCACTCGAAGAAATGAGCCGGCCGGTCAGCCGAACAGGTCGTCGAGGCGCTCCTGCAGGGTGGGCGTCCAGGTGAGCCGGGTGGACTCGTGGATGCCCAGCCAGTGGGAGTCCTTGCTCGGGCCGACGATCGGTGCGGTCACCACGGGGTGGTTGATCAGCCAGGCCAGCGCGAGCCCGGCCGGGGTGACGTCGTGCTCCTCGGCCAGGCGGTCGAACTCGCGGACCCGGGCCATCACCGCGTCGTCGCCGAGCAGGCCGCCGGCCCGGGGGCTGGTGCTGGCGCGGCTGCCGTGCTCCGGGCGCTCGCCGCGGCTGTAGCGGCCGGCCAGCACGCCGTTGGCCAGCGGCGAATACGGCGTGTAGGCCAGGTTCTGCGACGCGACGATCGGGAGCACGCCCTTGTCGTCGTCGCGGGCGACCAGCGAGTACTGGTTCTGGATCAGCTCGGGGCGGGCCAGTCCGAGACGGTCGGCGGTGTCCAGGGCAGTCGTGAGGGCGGCCTCGTCGACGTTGGACAGTCCGTACGCGCGAATGGTGCCTTTCTCGACGGCGGAGCTGAAGACGGGCAGCGACTCGGACCACGGCGTGCCGGGGTCGACCTGGTGGGCCAGGTACAGGTCGACGCGGCCGAGGACCTCGATGCTGTGGTCGAGCTGCCGGCGGATCCGCTCGGGCGACAGGTCCGGGCCGTCGGGGGTGACGCCGGTCTTGGACTGGATGAGCACGCTCGCGCCGGGGTGCGCCCGGTTCCAGGCGCCGAGGATGCGCTCGCTGGCGCCGCCGGCGTAGATGTCGGCGGTGTCGAGGATCTTGAAGCCCTCCCCGATCGCCCGGTCGACGAGCCGGTGCCCGTCGGTCTCGGACAACCCGATGCCGGGGCCGGTGATCCCGGCGATGCCGCCGAGGCCTCCGGCGCCGAGCACGAAACGACCGATTTGGGTACGGCGTTCTGCGGCTGTCGATCCGATCCAGGTCATGTGCCCACCTCTTCCCGTTATCGGTCCGATTTTCGGACCTACCCACCCTCGCACCGTAGCAGGGTCAGTCCGGAAATCGAACCGAGCTAGAGTGGTGTTGTGGGTAAAGACACCGAGCCGACGCCGCGCGTGTGCTCGATCGCCGACGCGCTCGACGTGGTCGGCGACCGGTACGCGCTGCTGATCCTGCGCGAGATCGGCTTCGGGGTCCGACGGTTCAGCGACATCCGCGGCCGAACCGGCGCACCCCGCGACACCCTGACCAACCGGCTGCGCGACCTGGAGACCGCCGGCGTCATCGAGCGCCGCCGCTACAGCGAACACCCGCCGCGCGACGAGTACTACTTCACCGCGGCCGGCGAGGCCATCACCCCGGTGCTGGGCGCGCTCCGCGAGTGGGGTGAACGGTTCGCCCCGAGGTCATCCGATGGTTAACGCATCAACCATTGGTAGGCTCGGGGACGTGACCGAGCCGCGGTGGTTGACCGAGCAGGAACAACAGGCGTGGCGCGGCCTCATGGCGATGGAGGAGAGCCTGGCCGCCTTCATCGACCGTCGCCTGCGCATCGGCTGCGGCCTGTCGCACGCCGACTACCAGGTCCTGGCCCACCTGTCCGAGGCGCCCGGCGGGCAACTGCGCTCGTTCGAACTCGGGGATCTGCTGCGCTGGGAGAAGAGCCGGCTGTCGCAGCACCTGTCCCGCATGCAGACCCGCGGCCTGGTCGTGCGGGAACGATCCCAGGCCGACCAGCGCGGCGCCGTCGTCACCATCACCGAGCAGGGCACCGACCTGATCGCCGCCGCGGCCCGGCAGCACGTCGCCGACGCGCGCGACGCGGTCATCGACCAGCTCACCGCGGCCGAACTGAAAACCCTGACCACGATCACCGATAAGGTACGGCGTCGGCTCGCCACCCTGGATCCGGCCGCCCGCGCCTGATCCCCCTCATGCGAGCTCCTTGCGGAAGACGAGAGCGCGGCGGCGGTAGTTCATCCGCTCGTAGAACGGCACCGAGGTCGGGCTGTGCAAGTAGGTGTCGAGAGAGATCGTGGCGGCGTGATGGTCGGTGGCCCAGGCTTCGGCTGCGTTGATCAGGGCGGTGCCGACACCGCTGCGCCGGTGTGATGCGGCGACGGCCAGGATCTGGACGAAGACGCGGGGGCGGGACAGGTCGCGCAGCAGTTCGTGCTCCGGGTGGGAGGCGGGCTCGTGGAGGCGGGCGACGAGCAGGCCGGCGATGCCGTCGTCGGCCTCGGCGACGAGATGGAGCGCTGTGGCGTCGGCTTCGGCGGCGGTGATGTCCTGCTCGAACGAGTCGGCCAGGCCGGTCGGGCTCGGGACCTGGAACGTCGCCGGGTCGAGCTGGTGGTAGTAGCGGCCGATGTCGATCCAGACTGCGGCGCAGCCTTCGCCGTCGCCCGGTCGCGACGGGCGGATACGAAGTTCAGCCATAGTGGTGCCTGCCTTCGCGGTGACTGCCGATCATGCCGGCATAGATACTGACCTCATGTCGGAACCGCTGCCGCCCGCTGCCGCGTACCGCGAACAGGCGATGGCATCTTTACATGCCGGCGACGGACTCGGCGCCTACCGCTGGGCCAAGGGCTGGATCGGGGCAGGTGGAGGCCTGCACATCGACCCCTGGTTGGTCTACGTGGCGAGCGACCTGCTGCGTGGTCAACCGCGCAACGCCATCCACGCCGTCGACCTCGCCATCGGCGGGTGGTTGCCTGGCCGGCAGGACCGGGCCGTGATGCTGTACGTCCGCGGCATCATCGTGTTTCGCCGCCTCGACGACCCGAGGACCGCGCTTCGCGATCTGGAGCCGGCACGATCGCACCTACCGGGCTGGTTGGCGCCCTTGACGGATTCTGAGATCGAAGACCGCAGTCGATCTATTGGCACAAACGTGCGCCGAGCTGTGAAAACGCTCGCCGCGATCTGACAGCGTTCCGCTACGTTTGCGACCCTCGTGCGGACTGATTGCGGACTCTTCGATCTTGGTTGCGCCTGCCCGCGCACCGCCCGCCCCGCACCCCCGCCGACGCTGGCCGCCAGTGCCGGCGTTCAGCAACCCACCGCGCCCACCCCATTCGGTGGCAAGCCGCGAAGCGGCGCGGCAGCTGCTCGGCCCGGTTACCGCGGACCCGTCCGGCCAGATCAGGTTCGGGCGTCGTCGACCGCCGTCAACGTCGGCTCCGTAGCGGGCGACCTCGTAGAAGGCTCCGGCTCAAGGGATAGGCGCCACCTCTGAGACAGCGCCTGCACGGGGATCTTCCTGCTAATCCCTCGCACTCGCATACCGCGATCACCAGACACAACTCGAACGACGCCGCCACAAACTTGCTGCACGAACTCCGCGCGGTTCAAGATCTCGTGGTCAGCGTCAGTGAGCCGGCGATGGCCCGATGGGTCGGGCAGGATTTCTAGACTTACGCCTTCTCGCACCTCCGAGGCACTGCTCACCGCCAGCTCCAAATGCTGGTCGAGAAGCCTCAGGCGCTTCTCGGCTCGGCCCGCTAGCTGCTTGCTCGACGCATAGGTCTTGGCATCAAGCTCGTCGAGCACCAGCAGAGGGATCACGAGACGGATTTGCTTGGCCTCGAATTCCTTATGCCAATCGACCTCGTTAACCGGCCGGTTGTGCATGATCGTGTTCGTGTCGAGCACCAGGATCTCGCCTTGCCGACCAGCAAGCGATCTGAACCCCGACAAAGCGCCGATCACCTCTCGCAACATCATTTGCTGCGCGTCAAGCTCCTCATGGAAGACGCCCGGGCCCACCGCCAGGTCCTCCGCCTGGCCGTTGGCTCGTAAGTACCAGTGGCGAGGCGAGTGGAGAAGCTCCAGAACCTCCGTGTCAGAAAATATGGAGCGGAACTGACGTTCTGACTCTCGGACCCACTCCAGGTACTTCATCAGCAGGTACTGGCGAGGCGCGCTACGCGTGTTCCCCGCCTCGCGCACGCGATCTTCCAGTACCTGAATTGCCCGCTCAACGCTCTGTCCCTGACGCAGCAACATGCGCGACAGCATCTTCCATCTCGGGCTGGCCCGCAAAGCCATAACACCCTGAGCGTTCTGTCAGACCTTGCACGAGGTGGCCGGCGTGCCGGCCGAAGCCGGCCGAAGGCCGCCAGCATGCCGAGCGCGGCCAGCCCGCGCCGCGCTCGCGCGGCGCATTGATCCAAGAAAGCCCAATTCGGCATTACGTCTAGACTACGCAATTTTGGGCCGGTCAGAGGGGTTGCATCACGTAAATACCAAAGGAGCACACGAAATTCTAAATAACGCACTCTCGGCGCGACGATCGATCGCCCCGCAGAAATACTCAGCAGGCTGCCTAAACACTCCCCGCCCCGGACTATGCAACCTTCCGCAGTGACCTGCGGCGTCACATCTCGCAACTTCGGCACAGCATCTTCCTCACTCTGCGCAATGCTTCAACTACGCTAAGGCGCGATCACATGCCCTCAAAGAGATCACCTTGACAAACCACCAAGGCATTGAAGGAGAATGTCAATCCGCAGAGAATGACGTCTCTGCAAAATTTCTTTTAGAGAAGGCACCGCGACGACATGGCCAAAGTCGACCCAAGACGACTGTTGCATGCGGGAGACCTCGTCGAGGACCGTGAGGTTGCCGACGTCGGCAGTGATCAACTATCCCACGCACAGATCGCTGACCAACTTGGCGAACTTGTCCGCATGGTTCCAGCCCCGTCAAACGTCGCCCTCTACGGACCATGGGGCTCAGGCAAGAGCGGGATCGGGAACCTCCTGCGCGACGCAATCGACGGCACTAACGGCATACGCTTTGTGCGATTTGATGCATTCAAATACGCCGAGACACCGTTGCGCCGGAACTTTGTCTCGGCTATCGCAACCGAGCTTAAGATAACCGATGACGCATTTCATGACGCACTTTACTCGGGCCATTCCCGTACCGAAGTCAAGGTACCCGCGGCAAAAATCCTGAAAATTATGGGCGTGTTCGCAACCTTGGTTGCCGGGATGTCGACGATCCTTGTGGGGATCGTGGCCATGATCGCACTCTTTCAGAATGGACCATACGGTTCAGACTTTTCCACCATGTGCCGAACTGCAGTAACCGCAGGCCTACTGCCAGTAGCATTGTTATCCGCCTTGGTTACGCTAGCCAACAAGACTTTGCAGGTTGATAGAAGCATTGGCAAACCAGATAGCGACGAACAATTCGAGAAGATTTTCAAGAAACTTGTTGTTCGGTCGAAGGCGAAGCGTTTAGTTATTTTTGTCGACGAGCTGGATCGGTGCGCTGCGGACGAAGTTGTGGCAACGCTCGACGCCATCCGAACCTTTCTTGGCGTCGAGCTATGCGTATTTGTGATTGCCGCAGATCAGCGAGTATTAGAGGAAAGCCTGACGCGAGCAGCAAGGCAGGAAACACCGTCTGACGAGATCAACCCTTACTACAGCACAGGTAGCGCCTATCTAGACAAGGTTTTCCAATACCAGGTTAGCCTTCCTCCGCTCATGTCACAGCGAGTCACAAGATTCGCAGCAGATACTGTCAAAAACCGGCCTGGCCTGTGGTCTGACATTAATAGCGACTATGTTGTGTCCGTGTTGGTGCCGACCCACGTCACCAGTCCAAGACGGGTCAAGCACCTAATAAATACATTTGCCCTCACCTACCGGCTTGCGCAAGATAGATATCGACTAGGGCTTCTTGCCGAAGATCCGCGGGTAACCGCAGCCGCTGTTGCAAAGCTAGTTTGTCTACGCGTTGAATTTCCCCTCTTTGCACGTGACCTTGAAATTGACTTTCGCTTACCGGAAATGGTTATAAGGATCGCCGGCGATACCACCGTAGGATTTGATAGTTCCTACTCGGATCAGGCCGTGGAGCGGGCGCGAGCATACGGCGTGTCCCGAGCTACGCCAGCCATGGTGGTGCTTAATACCGAAGACAACAAAGACGACGAAGACGCGGCACGCCGGGTGGGTGCGCAGAGCAACCGCCAGCTGCTGGACTACCTTCGACGCACGAAAACCATCCCCGGACCTAGTCGTGACCTTATCTTCATGCACAGCGGAGGAACAGCATTTGGCTTGGACGGGCAGACTGCGCTCGCGATCGAAGCCGCAGCTGAGAACGCCGATATGGAAGCAGTCACGCACAGACTTGACGGAGCCGATCAACAATCCATCTTGGGAATTGTGCAGCTTCTCAACCACATAATCCGCACGGGCATTGGTGTAGGTGGTCCGAACGCTGCCCGAACGCTACTTGAGGTCTACCAAAATCGTCCCGCGTTGCCAGTTGAGAGTATCGCCGACTCGGCGAGCGAGATGATAACCATATTCATCGAGACCGACCCCGAATTAATCAACAGTGACACGATTGATGCGGCTTGGCAGCTGGCCGGCCTAGGCAAGGAAGCTGGGGCACTTCGGCTCCGCGACTCAGTCTTAGCCATCGCAGCCACAGAAGAGCACGACCTAGATGCCTCGTTCGTACTACGCAACCCGACGCCCGCATTGACAAGCAATCCGGACGTCTTAGCACGTTTAATCGCTCGTGAGATTGTCCGCGATGGTGGCGAGAGTTCCATTGATTTGCTTCGCGAATTAGACGAATCCACGGCGTTAGCAGTCATCAACACTTCGTCACAGGACATTGCCAACTACCTTAGTGCGGCCATAGACGCCAGAAACGAATTCCTCGAAGGGCATTCCGTAGCCGCCTCCCAACCTCCGACGACCAGCCAGACAGGCCGTTCCACGCAGCTGGAAGTTGATGAGCCGTTCGATCCCGATCCAATCCTGAACGCTTTACAAAAATATGCTCTGGACTGGGCAAGTAACTCCGGTAATCTGAGTCACGCATTGGCACTCATTCTGCTACGCGTAGACAGGAGGGTTGGCCGGGATAAGGTCGATTTAATTTTGGCTCACATCCCGGCCGCAACGAACTTTGAAGTCGTCGACGCCTTATTGACGGCGACAACCAGAAGAGTTCTTCCTTTGTGGCATCGCTGGTTATCTGCGATCGCTCCCGACTCCATCACCGACCGTCATGCGGCATCAATTCGCCGCCTTGCCATGAAATTGTGGGCCAACGCGAAAGATAACGATGTTGACCTTGAAGATATCGAGACCGCCGCAAGCGCTGTAGCCGGCATTATTGATCAACTGCCACAAGGCCTACGTCCGGATCTGACAAGCATTGCAATATCCGATGTGGCCGAGGCCGCGTGGAACAACGATCTCGCTGCCAAGAGGACGGTACTGTATCGCAACGTGCGCAAATTTGCCGATCTCACGCTACTGAAACCCGCCCCCGTATATCGTGAAGCTCTCACAACGCTCAGTGAGACATTTGAGAACCTCCCAAGCAGCATAGCCGCGGATAGCCCCCTTGGGCGCTACCTTCTCGGGGACGTGATCGACATTGTTCGTACCGGAAATCCGGGTAACGAGGACGCTCCGGTGTTGATCAAAAACGCTCTTACACAGCTCAACGCAAACTCGCCAGCACATGAACCATTTTCGACCAACCTTATGCTCCAACTAATCGGCGCATCAGGGATCTCTCCCAATGATTTCGAGTCGATGCCTGTCGTTGATGACATGATCGACGTAATTAACGGCCACGGCATCGGCGCGACAGCAGCCGCTGAAGAATGGCTCGCGATAGCAAAGCCAGACACGGACGAGCTGGCTAGACTCTTCGCAACGCTGAGAAATAATAATGCCCTCACTAGAAAGGTAGCCGTAGCGGCGGTAAGTGCCCGCAGCCATTGGGCTCGCCAGCAACGCCTCGACTTTCTCCGAGCCCACATATCTGAACCAGACTCCAGCGCCCCCACAGTTGATGAAGCCATAATGATTGGACTGACTGATGTAGACGACAATGACGTAACAGATCTCATCATCGAACGATTCCAGAAATGCACGAACAACTCTCAGCGAAAAACCGCTGTTCGAGTATTGGCACAGGCCCGAATCAACGATGCCAACAGCCGCAGAAGATTAATTGAAGAGATGGTCCTTCCGATGCTTAATCCGGCTGGGGCAAGTCCTCAGGCCGGCCTTACCGAGATCGCCCTAGACACCCTATTCCAAATCGGTCCACCGTTGCCTCATGGAGTGAAAAAGGCACTCGGTGAAGCCGCCAAGAGAGCAGTATCGGGTAGCGAGTCACTTGAAAGGAAGGCCCTAAAAGTGCTCAGTCCGTTAGGATACCCGGTCGAACAGAGTGGCTGGTTCTTCAGGAAGAAGAAGGTCAAATATACCGACTGAATAAACAGCTCTAGTTATGTCCGCGCCGCATAGGTCTTCGGCGGACACCGCCAGAATCAGCGTCGCGAGTTGGTCCGCGTGCATCCCGGTCATACGCTCACTACGCGGCGGTCGTCCACCGAGGTTCTTCTGAGTCCACACAACCCAGGCGAACCCTCACCGGACGACCGCCGTTACGCATCGTCACCCTGACGCGGGACCGCAAGAAAGCAACCACCACGTTCTGAATAGGGCTCCCGCAGTAATAGTTTTTGTCTTAACAATTGCGTAGACCGACCTCTTGCAATGGGCAAAGAGCTGCGCCCTCATTTCGTCAGCAGAATATGCCGATCCGAGCCAGGTCGACCGCCGGCGCAAGCCATGAAAAGGTGGGGCGCCTTGGACGGGCCTTCATGATGCCCGCATACGGGGTCAACGGCGCAGGTCATCTCTGATCCGGTAGGCCGACTGATCTGGGCCTCCGCCTCGCGACCGGGCTCGACCCATGACCTGACCGCGACCCACGCCGGGTCACCGCGATCGTGCAAGCCATCCTCGTTCTGCACAAGATCGAGAACCCGGCCTGCTCGGTTAGAAAGGGCTCGCTGATCAGTCCTGGTCGTCGGGCACCAGCTCGACAGCGCCCGGGTATTTGTCGGGGAAGAAGCCCCAGTACGAGGTCGTCAGCGCCCCCGTCGGCAACCCGAGAGCCTCAAGGATTTCGTAGTGCCGGTCCTCGGCCATGGCGAACGCGTCGGAGTCTTGGCCGCGCAGGGCGGCGGCGATGGCGTTCAGGTCGGGTGGGCCGACCGCGAACGGGGCGAACGCTTGCGGGTCGTTGCCTCGCGGGCCTTTCGGGAACTTGTGGTCGGCCGGGTAGACGACGCCGTCCAGCTTCGCGACCATCTCGTCGTCCTCCTCGCACCACTCCACCAGCATGTCTGTCCTGGAGTCGTAGGAGTGGATCTGCCGGCCGTCGCGGATCACGTAGCAGCGGACCAGGTCCGAGTCGAAGACGTACGTGGCCAGTGTCATGCAGTTGAGGGCCGCACTCAGTTCCGCGCCGATCCGGCCGACCGGAGCGGTGTCCGAGTTCTCGCCCGGCGGGGGCAGCACCGCCACCCGGTTCTCGGTCAGCGGCACCACGAACCCGACGACCCCGAGGTCGCACAGCGCGTCCAAGGTGGCGTCAAAATCCGCGGCGACCAGCAGCGTCTCGTATGTCGTCCCCATGAGCAGCGAACCTTAGACGGTCTTCATGACCAACACGACCCCGTGGGAGGCGCGGCTCACTTTTTGGTTGATGTGTTAACCAGATCGGCCTAGGATTTGGTTAACACATAAACCGAATCGAGGATCGCCGTGACCGCCGCACCGCACTGCAGCACCCCGCTGGACCGCCTGGACGAGCAGGCCAAGCACACCCTGTTCACCGGCGCCCGCACCGCCAACACGTTCACCACGACACCGGTGACCGACGCCGAGCTGAGCGCGATCTGGGAACTGACCAGGTGGGCGCCGACCTCGGCCAACACGCAGCCGCTGCGGGTCCTGTTCGTGCGCCCCGGCGAGGGCCGCGACCACCTGGTCAAGCACATGAACGAGGGCAACCGCGCCAAGACGGCCGCAGCTCCGGCGGTCGCCGTCCTGGCCCTCGACACCCGCTTCCACGAGCACATCCCGGCCGTTCTCCCGTTCAAGCCGGAGCTGAAGAACGTCTTCGCCGGGAACGACGACCTGCGCGCCGGAACGGCTTCGTTCAACGCGACCTTGCAGGCCGGCTACTTCATCCTCGCCGTCCGCGCCCAGGGTTTGGCCGCCGGGCCGATGGGCGGCTTCGACGCCGCGGGCGTGGACGCCGAGTTCTTCCCGGACGGCCGGCTCCACTCGATCCTGGTGGTCAACATCGGACACCCCGGCCCGGACGCCTGGTTCGACCGCCTCCCCCGCCTGAGCCACGACGACGTCGTGCACTGGGCCTGAGCCCGGAGCCCGATCGTCACCAGGCGGGCCGGTTCAGCGATTCCCGCAGTTCCTGCCCGTGTTGATGCAGGCGGCGATGCGCTGCATGGTGCGGACCGAGTTGACGTTGACGAAGTCGTTGTGGTCGGAGAACGGGTTGTGGTTCTCCTCCGGGAACGAGTCCAGCGCGTACTGGCCTTTCAGCTGCACCTGCCGCGAGATCCGATACGACAGGGTGATCCGCAACTGCGGGATGGCCACGAACCCGGCCGGGCAGGCCCCGGTCGCCCGGTCGGCGAACGCGACGTGGCTGCGGTGGTTGGCGCTGTCGGTGTTCTTCCCGTCCCAGCAGCCGGGGAAGTCCTGCACCCGCTGGACCTGGCGGCCCGCGGGACACACCGGGTACTTGTCCGACAGCCGATCGGCGAACCCGGAGCAGGTCCAGGTGGCGCGGGCGTTGGCCGGGCCACGGCTGGTCGGCTTGGCGTCGCCGGTCAGCTCCCGCAGGAACTTCGGCATCGGCACGACCTTGCTCACCGGGTTCCCGCGATACTCGATCAGCACCGAGGCGGGCCGTACGATCCCGCCGGTGTTGTTCGGCAGTTCCAGGTTCGGTCCCTGCGGATCGGGCAGCGCGGCAGCGGACGGGGACGGCGACGGGGTAGGCGAGGCCGCCGGTTGTCCGTCGACGGTGCAGGCGGCCAGTTTCCCGAGCCCGTCCGGGCGGGCGGCGCTGCGGCCGATCGCGGTGGCGATGCGGTCCAGGACCGCGGTTCGTTTCGCCTTCAGCGGGCCGAGGATCGCGTTGTCGACGAAGGCCGGGCCGCCCTGCCCGCGGGTGGCGACCAGCCGCTCGTTCGCCTGCGAGATCTGCCGGTCCAGTTCGGCCAGACCCCGATCCACCTCGGCCAGCGCCGCCCGCGGCACACCGGGAAGCTTGTCGCGTACGCCCGGGCACCGCACCTGCGGGCTGGCCACCGGCCCGGTGCCGGCGGGCCCGGTGTGCAGGGCCGCGTGGACACCGTCGTAGCTGATGTCGCAGTCGGCCATCGACACCATGCCGGACGGCCACCGGCCACCGGCCCGGCGGATCGCCTCACCCAGGCCGGCCAGCGCGGCCGCCCGCTGCGCACCGAGGCTGCGCAGAACCTCGTTGTTGAGATCCGCGTTCACCCCCGCGACGGCCAGAACCCGCCGGTCGGCGGCGGCCTCGGCCCGATCCAGGTCGGAGAGCAACCGGTCCACCGACGCCTTCGCGCTGTCCGGCACGGCCGGGAGACGATCACGTACGGCCGGGCACACCACCGCCCCCGACGTGCCGGACAACGCCTCGCGGACCTTCGCGCCGTCCGCGCGCACCGACGTGTCGATCCGGACCACCGGCCAGAAGTACGACGACTTGTCCCCGTTGTGGCAGGTGGTGCCCGACGCCTCCAGATCGGCGTCGGAGGAGAACGCGGTGATCGCCTTGTTGCCGACGAAGTCGTGCACGTGCTCGGCCCCGTTGCGGATGCCCGGCTGCGCCACCGGGTTGTCCGGGCTGAACTTGCCGTTGCCGTTGGTGCCGCAGTCGACCGTGAACCGGCCGCGCGAGGCGTCACGGCCCGGCCGCGGGGTCACGACACCGGCCGCGACCTTCTCGATCGGCACGTACTGGTTCAGGCTCGTCGAGGCGTCGGCCGCACCGTGGCCGCCCCCGGAGACGAACGTGACGGTCAGGACCCCGGCCGCGGCGAGCGCGGTGCCCGCCGCGAGGACCCGTACCAGGGTCGAATTCTTCGGCGTCCGCCGCCGGTAGCCAACTCTCACGGGCTTCTCCTCATCGTGGGACGAAATCGTGGGACGAAATCGTGGGACGAACCGCCCGACCGGCGGCGTCGCTCCCCGATACGCGGCCCGGACACACCCCGGATCGCCGAGAGGACGGCAGGTAAGAAGTCGGTAATAACTCGCCGGGAGCCGCTGCGCGCAGTGAGCCGGGTCGCAAAACTTGCCTCTGACATCAACGTCAGGTTTTAGCGTGGTGGCATGCAGATCAACGGCACAAAAGCCCTCGTAACCGGCGCGAACCGTGGCCTCGGCAAGGCCTTCGCGCAGGCCCTGCTCGCCCGCGGCGCCACCACCGTCTACGCCACCGCCCGCCGCCCCGACCTCATCGACATCCCCGGCGTCGTCCCGCTGCGGCTCGACATCACCGACCCGGCTTCCATCGCCGCCGCGGCGGCCGAGGTGGGCGAGCTCGACATCCTGGTCAACAACGCCGGCATCTCCACCGACGCGCCCCTGCTCGGGCCGTCCACCGACAACATCCGCCGCGAGTTCGACACCAACTTCTGGGGCACCCTCAACGTCACCCGCGCCTTCGCGCCCCGGCTCGCCGGCGGCGCCATCCTCAATGTCATCTCGGCGCTGAGCTGGTACGCGTTCGCCCCGTCGAGCAACGGCTACGCCGCCTCCAAGGCCGCCGAGTGGTCGCTCACCAACGGAATCCGGCTCGAACTGGCCGACCAGAAGACCCAGGTCACCGCCCTGGCCCTGGCGATCGCCGACACCGACATGATGGCCGGCTACGACATCCCCAAACTGCCGCCCCACGAGGTCGTCGCCCAGGCCCTGGACGGCCTGGAAGCGGGCAAGCTCGAAGTGATCGCCGACCGGCCCACCGCCAACGTCAAGGCGTCACTGTCCGGCGATCCGGCCCTCTTCTACGCCGACATCCCGGCCGCCCTGTTCGGCTGACCCCGGCCAAGCGTCGAGCGGCGCCCCTCGACCGGGACGCCGCTCGACCTTCTTACTACCTCTGCTCGACCGGGACCGGCCGCCGACCGGTAGCCGACCAGCGGAAACCGTCACCGAGGAACGCGGCCCCGAGGATCAGCAGGAGCACGTCCAGCACCAGCTCCACCCATCCGGCGGGCACCACGTCCACGGCCAGAGCACCGAGGCAGAGCAGCACCCCCGAGCCGTACGCGCCCAGGATCCTGAGCACCGGCACCCGGCCGGCCGCGGGCTGCGCCGCGTACCGGACGAACACCGCCGACGGCAGCAGCAGAAGCGGCAACGTCACCCCCGACCAGGACCGGCCGTGCACCCAGAACCCCAGCGCGAAGACCAGGACCGGCAGCGGAAGCCCGGCCAGCGCGAACAGCCATCGGGGCCGCGGAGGCGAACTCAGGTCACCAGTGCCCATGCCGGAACCTCCGCCAGACGGACCGGACACCACGACCGATCAACTTGGACGTGCCGTAGCCCGTACCCATAAGACCTCCGATACCGGCCCCGGCGCCGGCATACGCCGCGCACCGGCGCCAGCCCAGTCGCCTGGCCGCACAGTACGCGCCACCGGCCAGACCACCCACCGCCGAACCACGGCTGGAGTACGTACGGATGTAGTCGACACCCTTCCACTTGTTGCGCCACGCCCAGCGAGCCCCACGCCAACCGGCCCGAACGCCACGATGGGCGTAGGACAGGCCGCGCATGAAGCCCTGCCACTGCCAGTTGCGCAGATTCTTGACGCCCTTGGCCAGCTGCCGGGCCAGGGCCTTGCACCAGGCACCACCCCAGCCGCAGTAGTTGCGCCGCTTACCGTCGAGGTCGGTGCTGTTGACCGGGTCGGCGCAGGCGTAGTCGTAGGCGTTGCAGCTGCCCCCGGGAACCGGGTCGACGCTGAGGAACCGGCCGGTCACCGGGTTGTACAGCCGCACACCCATGAGCAGCATGCCGCCCAGCGCGTCACCCGACCGGTATTTGGCGCCCAGCCACCCGTACCGCTGGGTCCCCTGACCGGCCAGCGGAACGCCGTACTCGTCGTTGTCGAACAGCTCGACCTCGGTCATCGCCGTGTCGATGCTCACCGCGACGTCGTCGTGCAGGTTGGCCAGCTGCAGCCGCACCTGCCCGCCGGAGACGACCGCGGCCAGATCCCCGCCCGGGCCCCGCACGTTGCGGGTGATCGCCATCGTCGCCGGGTCCTCGACGATCCACCGCGGGGAGTCGGTGTCGTCCCCGTAATGGTTCAGCTTGGTCGACGTGATGAACCAGCCGTCACCGCTGTCGGTGGCCGTGGTCGACTCCCGGAACCGCCGCGACGGGTCCATCGACCAGGTCTGCCGCACGTCACCGAGCTCCTGCTCCTGCACCAGGTCGTCGGCGTGGTAGCCGACCCGCAGACCCGGCAGTTCGACCGTGCGGCCGAACGCGTCGTAGCGGTATCCGGCGTCGAGCAGACGATCGGCGCTGTCGTAGGAGTGGTTGCTCTCCTGCGCCGCCTCGGTGCGCTGACAGGCCCCCTCGGCCCCGGGACCGTACGTCCTGACCTGCAGCCGGTTGCTGCGCGCGTCGAGGTCGTACGCCCGGGTCAGGCACCCGTCGGTCATGGCGCTGTCGTGCCGGGCCTCGGTCAGCCGGCCCAGCCCGTCGTAGGAGAACGCCTTGCTGCCGCCGGTGTACTCGTGGCGGACCACGTGACCGAGGCTGTTGAAGATGACGTTCTCCGAGTGGATGACCTCACCGTCGGAGTCACGGGTGTAGGTGCGCTCCACCGGTTTGAGGTTGGCGTCGAGCCGGTCGGTGCGGGTGATCCCACCGGGGTAACGCAGCACGGTCATCTGCTCGTCCGGCCCGTACCCGGCCGTGAACGTGCCGGCCGCGCTGTCGGTGACGCCGGTGACCATGCCGCGCGGTTCGACCGCCCGGTCGTAGGTGTAGCCGGCCGCACCACTCGGGTCGCTGACCAGGACGGTCTTGCCGAACCGGTCGAAGGTGGTGACGGTCGCCCCGCCGTCGGCATCGACGTAACGCACCATCCGGCCGAGCCGGTCGTACTCCCGGGTGATCGTCGACCCGCCCGCGGCCGACGCCGCCGGTTTCCCGGTGGCCAGGTCGTAGGCGACGGTCGACTCCGGTACGGCCACGCCCAGGTCGGCGGTCACCGCCGTACCGATCTCCCGTCCCGCCGCGTCGTGCCGGGTCACCGTGGTCCGGGTCTTACCGGCCGCGGTCTCGGTCACCTCCTGCTCGTCGCCGAACCGCTCGAAGCGGGTGATCCGGCGCACCGGCAGGGATCCGGCCATGCGATCCGGGTCGTGCCCGGTGACCGCACCGGCCGCCGAGGTGCGGCAGATGTTGCCCGCCCACTCCGGCCGGTTGCCGCAGGCCTCGTCGGCGGCGTTGGCCCCGGCGGTGTAGTAGATCGTCACCGTCGTGGCCGCATCGGTGCCGGTGGCCCCGGGCGCGAACGACTTGACCTCGCGGCCCCCCGAGTCGAAGACGTGATACTCGGTCTGATCGGTCCGGCCGGCGTCGCTGACCACCTTGGTGGCCTTCTTCAGCGCCCACCCGGAGGTGCCGCCCCGTTCCGCGTCGTACCCGTTGCGGGTCACCCGGGTGTCGGCCAGCGGATACCCGTCGATCTGCGTGCCCCGGGTCTCGCTGGTCAGCAGGTGGTAGCTCGCGCCGTCCGGCTTGTTCTCGTCGTAGACGTTGGTCACCCGGTCGCGCCCGATCACCGTCGTCCCGGCGGCGAGAGCGGCGAGCTCACCGGTGCCGTCCGGATCGGCGAGCGCCTTCTCCAGGACCAGGACCGAGGTCGGCCCGACCTGCTCCAGCAGATCCGTCCCGTCACTGCCGTACCGGCTGACCGTCGACAACGCCTGCGCCCGTGTGGCGGTGTCACTCTCCAGCAGGCCCAGCGCGGCCAGATCGGCCGCCGCCTGTGAGCGGGTACCCAGCGCCAGCGCCCGGGCACTGGCCTCCAGCGAGCGGATCTCGTTACCGAACCGGTCATACTCCTTGGTGTCGATATAGCCACCCGGCGTGGCCGTGTTGACCTCCTGCGCGTTGGCATTCAAATAATGAATTTCGGCGTACGGATATCCGCCCGTCCCCGGGACCGCACGTGACGCCCGGTTCCGGGCCGGGGTGTCCTCCGGCCCGAAGACCGCGGTGGCGTCGGTCGGCACATCCCGCTGCCCCCACGTACCGACCGTGGCCGCGTCCATGTCGTGCGGGCCGCCGGCCGCCCTGGTCAGCGGAACGCCGTAGACGATCTGGCTGGCCGTCTCACCGTCGGTCTCGGTCGTACTGCCCTGCTTGAGGGCGGCACGGCGCACCCGCAGCAGCCGGCCGTAGTTCTCGTCACCGGCCAGACCCGCGACCTGCGCGTCGCTCAGGGCCGAACCGTAGACACGCACGTCGTCGATACCACCGGCCCAGGCGTTGGCGTTCGCGCCGGCCCACTTGGCCCGGCCGACGACGTAGTTGCCGCTCGCGTTCCACCCGCCGGTGGCCGCCGTCGAGGACTGCAACACGCCGTTGACGTACAGCTTCATCTTCCCGGCGGCGGTGTCGTAGACCCCGGCCAGGTGGGTCCACTGCCCGAGCGTCGGCGCCACGTTGGACACCGCACGCACCGGAGTGGCGCTCTCGTTGTCCGCGCTGACCCGGGAGAAGGCCCACTTGTTCTCGGCCTGGACGTAGTTCAGGAAGAACCCGCTGGTGCTGGACCCGTCCTTGGACACGATCGTCCGGTTGACCGAGGTGTCGGTGATCCGAGCCCACGCCGACACGGTGTAGGACGCCGTGTTCGACAGCGGGGTCCCGGCCGCCGTGTAACCCTGGGTGGACGAGCCGGGCAACGCCAGTGCCCGGTCGCCCGGGTTGCCGGGATCGTTGCCCTCGGCCCAGGAACCGCCACTGCCGGTCGCGTTGCGGCCCGCGCCCGAACTGTCGGTCCCGTTGCCGTCGAGGTTCCAGCGCAGCGCCGCGGCGTCCACGTCCGGATTGGCGTAATCGAACATCCACGGCAGCTCGCCCGGCGGCGTGTTCGTGACGACCCGGCCGACGGCGTCGTACTCGTACGCCGTCTTCAGCGCCGGGCTGATCCGCGGATCCCACACCTCCCGCAGCCGGCCCAGGTTGTCGTAGGCGTAGCGAGCCACGTCGACCGCGGTGACCGCGCCCGCCGCCGGATCCCAGCTCCAGATCTTGACGGCCGAGACGCGATCGGTGACGTCGCCGAACACCGTGCTGCTCAGCCCGGACGTGGTGCTCGTCGCGTACACGTACTCCAGCAGCTCGCAGCCGCGCACCGGGGTCGTCGCGGCGCAGCCTCCGGTGTCGTCGACACCCGGCTCCACCGGGTTGATCACCTTCTTGAGCAGAAGACGACCGTTCGCCGTGTCGTAGACGTACCTGGTGGTCGAGTCGTCGTCGGCGGTCCACGTCGAACTGACCGTCCAGACAGTCCCCTGCTGCTTGAACTGGCTGACCGTACCGTCGAGATCGGTCAACCGGAACGTGGTGGCGTCCGGCTTGCTCAACGTCAGATGCTCGTTGCCGGGCTCCGGGGTGTAACTCACCGCGTCGGCATTACGGGAGAACGTGATCCAGTCCCCGCCGAGCAGATTGACCTGCGCCACCGACGGCGACGGGAAGGTCAGCGTCGTGTACGTGCTGCCGGCCGCACCACCGGTGGCACCGCCGCTCCACGACGGGCCGAACGGGGCGACGATCTCGGTGACCGAGATGTTGTCCCAGTACACCTTCTTACCGCTGCCACCCGCATGGCCGTTGTAGAGCCGGACCAGGGCCTCGGTGCTGCCCGCCGGAACGGTCATGTCGACCGACAGTTCCTGCCAGCCCTCGGTGTACGCGGCCATCGCCGACGGCACCGCCGTATAGGCCGTACCGTTCTTGTACCAGCCCACCATCCGCAGGCCGTTGGTGGTGTTGGCCGGCGCCAGACCGGTCGCCGCCGGCACGAAGATCCAGCCGGTCAGCCGGTAGGTCCGCCCGGCCTGCATGCCCAGGCGCATCGCACCACCGTCACCACCCAGCGCGACGTAGGTGTCGTTGCTGGTCCCCGACGTGGCCGGGGTGATCTCCACCGAGTCGACCGGGGTGACGTCACCCTGGCCCCGGGCCGTGGACCGCACAGCGGTGGCGGTGGACGGGACCGTGAACCCGGTCAGGTCGGTCGAGACCTGCTGCTGGTTGGCGGTCAGCTTCTCCGGCATCGCCACATAGCCGCCGACCGGCGAGCGCGACGACGAGCTGCGGCTCACCGACAGACCGAGATCGTCGACGTCGGACGCGTCCAGACCCAGATCACCGCTGAGCAGGTTCACCGCACCGGGCCCGACCGATTCCGAGGCCCCGCCGTCACCGCTGGAATCGACCGTGACCCGCACCCACGGGGTGTCGTACACCGAACTCGTGGAGGTCGCGGTGTAGATCCGCGCACGCACCTCGACCACACCGCCGACCGCACCGAGCGTGTCGGCCGCGGTCCAGACCGCGTGCCCGCCGAGCGTCGTGAACGCCACCGGACTGGTCGCGGTCGCCACGATCGGCGCACCCCCGGCCGACGTCAGGTTGGCCGACGGGATCGGCAGAACCGTCGCACCCGGACCACGCCGATACTCGAAGAAGGCGCGGGTGTACCCGGACACCGGAGTGGTGACCTCCAGCTTGGTGCGCTTGACGATCGTCGCACCCGGCAGAGGCTGGGCCAGCGCGGCATTGCCGGCCGAGAAGACGTACAGGTTGGCCGCCGACAGGTTCCCGGCCCGGTCCTTGGCCTGCACGGTCAGTGTGCGCTGCCCGTCGCGGGGGCTCAACGTCACCGTCGTACCGGCGGTGGCGGCCAGCGTCGTCGCCGACGCGTCGGTGTCGAGCCGGTAGACGAACGCGGCCAGATCACCGGTGCTGCCGGCCGGGGTGAACGTGAACGTGTCGGACTGCCCCGCCCCACCGTGCGGCGCACCGTCGTTCTTGTACAGGTTCGCCGAGACGAACGGCACCCCCGGCTTCTCCGTGTCCGGAGTCAGATCCGTCCACCCGGTGGCGCTGCCGGCGGCGTACGGATCGGAAGCGCTGACCCGCCACTGATAGGCGGTGCCGCTGACCAGATCCGTGGTGACCTGCCAGCTCGCGGTCGACCCGGTGGTCCACCCCGGGTTGCCGGTCAGCAGGCCGGACTGCGCCACCACGGCACCGGTCGCCTTGTTGCGCAGCTCGAACGACGCCCGCAGGGCCTGCCCGGCGTTACCGTCGGCCAGCTTCGCCGACAGCGTCGGCCGCAGACTGCTCGTCTGCGCCCCGGCCCCGCAGGACGAGTAGCACGGGGCGACCGCCAGGCCGGTCGGCACACCCGGCGCCGCGTTGTAGGTGATCGTCACGACCGGCGGGTGCGCGGCCTCCGACGAGTCGAACTTCTTCCAGCTCTTCGTGTCGGACTCGCTCGTACTGCGCAGCATCACCGTGACGTCGGCCGTCTTGGCGTCCGCGGCGTACTGCAACGCCTTGCCGACCTCGACATACACGTAGCCGTCGGCACACGACGAGTTGTAGCCCTTGGTCTCGGTCGACGTGCCGACCTTCTCCCGGGCGGTCGGCTGCGCCGCCCAGCGGGTCGAGGTGTCGGCCCGATCGGTGCGCCACGCCTCCCACGACGAGGCGGTGCACGACCAGGAATGCGTCGCCCACAACCGCAGCTTGGCCGACATCACCCGGGTGCCCCAGATCCCCGTCGTACCGAACCGCAGGTAGGAACGGGCCGTGTAGGCGCTGCCGTCGATGATGTGACCGAGCTTCAGCTCGGTGGTGCCGGACTGGTCGCTGGAGTAGCTGTTCTGCACGAACGCGTCGAACGCCACCGGCAGCGACGCGGGCGGGTCGATGGTCACCGGGAACTTCAGGTCGGCGCGCTCGACGAACGCGGCGTCCGCGGTCAGCTCCATCGTGGCCCGCCCGGCGCGCCCGGGCAGCGTACGCAGACCGACCGGGGCCCGATTGACATGCTCCAGCGCGAGCGGCGCGACCTGCGCGTCCCACATCTCCGGGGCCTGCGCACGGCCGACGAGCCGGCCCTTGCCGTCCTTGAACGCCAGCCCACCGGCCTTGTCGGCGCCGGCGGTCAGCTTACCGGTGCTCATCGGCACGGACAGCTTGGCGATGCGGCGCAGCGCGGCCCGATCCTTGGCCACGAAGTACTGCTCGTAGCCGGTGGTCTGGGCCCGCACCACGATGTCGACACCGCGCAGCACGTCCGGATAGGTCGCGGTGTCGCCGGACAGCACCGGCTCCGGAAGCTTGCCCTTCCAGGAGATGCTGGTGCGCTGGGCACCGGCACCCAGGGACACGATCTCGTGCTCGCCGGCGCCGGCCTGCGCACCGCTGAGCCTCAGGCTGCGGGCGTGCACCCGCGGCTCGACCGTGCCGTCGGCGGCCCGGACCAGGGTCAGGTCGACGTCCTGCCACTTGTTGTCCGTCTGCACCCGCACCGGGGCGAGCGCCCGCTCCTCGGTGATCGTGCCGTCGGCGTTGACGAACACCTGCGTCGTCTCGGTGCGCTGACCGAGCACCTCGACCCGGTTGCCGCACAGTTTCGCCGCGACGGCCGCCGAGGCGACGTCGGCGCGATCTACCGGACAGACCGGCGGCTTGGCCACCGGCACCTCGACCGGAGCGGCCACCGCACGCTCCGGCACTCCGATGACGGCGGCCACCACCACCGGGACCAGGGCGGCACACGCCCCCTGCATCCATTTGAGCCTCCGGCCGGCGTTCCACCGGCTGAAGGTCTCCGCACGTTCACGCGGTCTCACAGCGTCCCCCTCGTATGACACGTGGTTACCGCGAGCCAACCTATGAGTCCCGAGTGATCTTCAGCAAGAGTTACGTCGATGAATTTTGTCCACTGTGAAGTGTCAGATGTCATGGGTGTCGGGTCATCCTTTCGGTCAACCCGCCAGGCCAGAAGTCATACCGCCCTTCCTGGGCATCCATGACAGATGTCATGGCATATTCATCAACCTTTCGGCCAGCCAACCGAGAGGATCAGAACCTCGGCCCGCGAGACGCGGGCCACCTGCGCCGGGCAGCCGTGTCAGGACAGGGTCAGCGCCAGGATGGCGCCGGTGGTGGCCGGATCCGAGGCCGTCCGCCCGCTGAGGTCGTTGGCGATGTCGAACCGGCGCCGGCCGGGGAACGCTCCGGGCACGACCGGGGAGAACCGCTCGACCGGCGTCATGGTCACGACGGCCCTCAGCCCGTACACGACGGCCGCGCCGCCGAGCAGGGCCGTGACCGCACCCGGGCCGCAGAACGCGGCCAGCATCGTGGCGCCGATCGCCCAGGGCAGCACGCCCGGCCGCCGCGGACCACCGGCGACGACCTCAGCGGCCGCCGCCATCACGATCCAGAGGAACAGCGCCCCGACCCCCGTGCCGGGCGAGCCGATCCCGAGCGGGCCGGTGACGGCACCCAGCAACACCGCGGACGCGGAGACGATCAGGTACGCCGCCGGGCCGCGGCCATGGGGTTCGCCGGCGCGAGTCACCAAGGTCATGCTCCACAGTGAACCGGCGCCACTCCCGGCCGAACCGGGACCTCCCCCCGACCGGCACGAACCCTGGAGTCATCGGTGCGTCGCGCTCCGTCGACGCTCACCGCCCCTAAAGCATCCTAGGAACCTGGGCTGAAGTCGATCGCTGCGCATCAGCCGAGGACCCCCCTTGCCGTCAGCCGATTACACGCAGCGATGCGCTCAGCCGGTGGCAGCAGGGCCAGCCGGCGAGACGCGCGGCCGAGGCGACGGCCCGGCATGTCACGGCGCTCACCGAACAAACCCGCCGGCATGCCACGTTGACCGGGCCGCCCTGATCAGCAGGTCCGACGGCACTTACGGTTTCGAAACGGCCGCCGAGCGGTATCAGCAGGCCGTGAACAAGTCGTATGAGCTGGTGGTCGTGGCCAATCGTCTGCCGGTCGACGAGGTCGTCGACGACAAGGGCAAGCGCAGCTGGGCGCGCAGCCCCGGTGGTCTGGTCAGCGCACTGCAGCCGATCGTGCGGCGCCAGGGCGGCGCCTGGGTGGGCTGGACCGGGCAGCCGGGCGAGGCACCGGAGCCGTTCGACACCGACGGCATGCACCTGCACCCGGTCGGGTTGAGCGAGGACGACGTCGACCGCTACTACGAGGGCCAGTCCAACGCGACCATCTGGCCGTTGTTCCACGACGCGGTCGAGCAGCCCACCCATCGCCGGCCGTGGCGTCAGGCCTACGAGGCGGTCAACCGCCGTTTCGCCGAGGCGGCGGCCGCGCTGGCCGCGCCGGACGCCACCGTGTGGGTCCACGACTACCAGCTGATGCTGGTCCCGGCGATGCTGCGCGAGCTGCGCCCGGACCTGAAGATCGGGTTCTTCCTGCACATCCCGTTCCCGCCGGTCGAGCTGTTCATGCAGCTCCCCCGCCGCGCCGAACTGCTGCGCGGTCTGCTCGGCGCCGACCTGGTCGGTTTCCAGCGGCCCCTGGCGGCGCAGAACTTCCTTCAGCTGACCGCCCGGCTGCTCGCCCTGGAACCGGACGAGGACCGGGTGGAGGTCGACGGCCGTACCGTCATCGCCCGGGCCTTTCCGATCTCCATCGACGTCGCCGAGGTGCAGGATCTGGCCAACGACCCCGAGGTGCAGGCCGAAGCCCGCCGGTTGCGCACCGAACTGGGCGGCGGCGATCGGCGTCTCCTGCTCGGCGTCGATCGCCTGGATTACACCAAAGGCATCGAACAACGGCTTGAGGCGTACGGAGAATTGCTCGCCGAAGGCGTCGTGTCCAACGACGATGTCGTCCTCGTCCAGGTGGCCACGCCCAGCCGGATGCGGGTCCTGGAATACCAGCAGCTACGGGCCCGGGTCGAACGCGAGGTCGGCCGGATCAACGGCGAGTTCGGCGCGGTCGGGCAGGTGCCGGTGCACTACCTGTTCCAGTCGATGGGCCGCGCCGACCTGGTCGCCCTGTACCTGGCCGCCGACGTCATGGTCGTCACCCCGCTGCGCGACGGCATGAACCTGGTCGCCAAGGAGTACGTCGCCGCCCGCCACGACGACCGCGGCACCCTGGTCCTCAGCGAGTTCGCCGGCGCCGCGGCCGAGCTGGAGACGGCTTTCCAGGTCAACCCGCACGACGTCGAGGATCTGAAGCGGGGCCTGGTCGACGCGCTGGAGGCCGACGAGGCCGAGCAGGCCAAACGGATGCAGCCGATGCGCATGCAGGTCCACGACAACGACATCGACAAGTGGGCCCGCGACTTCCTCGACGCCCTGGCCGGCGACCCGGAGCACGGAGAAACCCCCGGGGCTCGTTGAACCCGAAGCCGATTCGTGCGTCATTCCCGGCGGGGAGACGACACGCTCTCCGCGCTCGGAGCCGCCCAGCTTGGCGGCCAGGCGGCTCCGAACGGCGCGGGCCCGGGCCCTTCACGAGATCGTGGCCCGGCTCGCGCCGCCTTCTCCTGGCACAACGAGCCCGGGGTGGCCGGCCGTCACTTCCGGTAGCGGCTCATGGCGTGGGTGTGAACGGCGGCCGGGTCCATGACCGTGCGGTAGTTGTACGCGGCGCAGTCCCGGAAGGTCGCGATGCTGATCTTCGTCTCGGACCGTTCCAGCACTCCCCGGGACGGGCCGTCGGAGCCGATGCCGGCCCGGTGCGCCATCCACTCGATGTCGCCGGCCTCCTCCATCAGGTAGCGCAGGACCGCCTCGTTGTCCCGGTGCTGCCCTTCGAAGCCGCGGGCCACGGTTTTCCGGAGCGTCCAGACGACCGGTGACAGGCGTCGGCCCGGAACTCTGGTCAAGCCGCCCGCCTGGTACAGGAATCGTTTGACGCCGTGTTCACGCATGGCCGGGATCAATGACCGTACGAAAGCGGTATTGATGTTGTTCTTCTCCTGGGTTTTCCGGTCGCCCAGCATGGCGACCACGTAGTCGGCGCCCGGCAGAAGGCCCGCCCAGTCGGCCGTGTTGCCGATGGTTCCCGGGTTGACCTGCAGGTCGGCACCGGACGAGGTGATCTTCTGGGGATTGCGGGCCAGGGCTCTGACCCGGTGCCCGTCTTGCAGGGCGAGGGAGACGAAGTGCTGACCCGTCTGCCCGGAGGCCCCGAACACCAGGAACGTCTTCTGCTCCATCACTTCTCCATCTGAGCGTTGGCCACACCATCAACCTAGGCACTGTCTAGAAAATAGTCAACGCCTAGAAACTAGGCGCCGCCTACCACTGCGATATGCTCACGGCATGAGGCGGCCCTTCCACCACGGCAACCTGCGGGCGGTCCTGCTCGAACAGGCCGAGGTCATGCTGCGCGAGAGCGGCGCCGACGGGCTGTCGCTGCGCGAGCTCGCCCGGCAGGCCGGGGTCAGCCACGGCGCGCCGCGCAGTCACTTCATCGACCGGCAGGCGCTGCTCGACGCCCTGGCCGAGCAGGGTTTCGACCGGATGGCCGAGCAGGTGGGGGCCGCGCTGCGAAGCCCCGGCACGATCCGGGACCGGATCCGGCTCGTCGGGCATGCGTATGTCGACTTCGCCGTCGACAACGCGGCGCTGATGGAGCTGATGTTCGCGGCGAAGTCGAACGCCCCCGACGGGCCGGTCAACGACGCCGCGGTCCGGCTGTTCACGCTGCTCGACAGCGGGCTGGCCGGCGCCTCCGGCGAGCGGGCCGACGCCGGCACCCGCGAGCGGTTCAAGCTGCTGTTCGCCGCGGCGATGCAGGGCACGGCCGCGCTCATCACGGCACGCCGGATCACCCCGGCCCACGGCAAGACGCTCGTCGACGACGCGACCGATGCGCTGCTCACGTCCGAGCTCGGCGTGCAGGTGCTGTCTCTGCGCTGAGCCACCTTTGAGCGGCCGCGGCCCGGCGGGACCGGCGTGACCGTCAGCCCGCGGCGGTGCGCCGGGCCAGGATCGCGGTCGGCGCGCGGGTCAACGGCACGTCCCGCCGGTTCGAGGTCTATGGATTCGGTGGTGATGCCGGCAGGGTCACATGTGTGCGGCCGGGGCGCCGTGCGGGTCCGCCTCCAGGGGACCGGAGCGCAACAGCAGCCCGCAGATCACCGCGCCGGCCACGAACACGCCCGCCGCCCAGGTGAACGCCGACGTGTAGCTGTGGATGCCGGCCTCGGCCAGCACCTGCGGCCCGGCCTGCTTACCGGCCAGGAAGTCGGTCATCGCGTTCGCGGCCACGGTGCTGAGCAGCGCGGTGCCGATCGAGCCGCCGACCTGCTGCGCGGTGTTGACCAGGGCGGAGGCCACCCCGGCGTCGTGCGGCTCGACACCGCTGGTGCCCGCGGTCATCGCCGGGGCCATGGCCAGGCCGAACCCGATGCCGGTGACGATCAGCGGGGCGAGCACGTCGGCCGCGTAGGTGGACGACGTGTCGATGCGCGCGAGCCAGAGCAGACCGGCCGCACCGATCAGGAAGCCGGCCGGGACCAGCGGGCGCGGCCCGGTCCGCGGCAGCAGCGCGGTGCTCGACACGGTGGCCGTGGTGGCCAGCGCGAAAACCATGGGCAGGAACGCGACCCCGCTGCGGACCGGCGAGAAGCCCAGGTTCTGCTGCAGGTAGAAGGTCAGGAACAGGAAGATCGCGAACATGCCGACCCCGGTGAGCAGGACGGCGACGATGGCGCCGCCGCGGACCCGGTCGAGCAGCACGCGCATCGGGATCAGCGGGTGCGACACCCGCGTCTCGATGACGGCGAACGCGGCCAGCAGCAGCACGCCGGCGACCAGCCAGCCCCACGTGCCGGCGGCACCGAACCCGTCGGTCTCGGCGTTGGCGAAGCCGTAGACAACCGCGAACAGGCCGGCCGAGACGGCGAGCGTGCCGGGAACGTCGATCCGGTGGCTCGGCCCGTCGGCGCGCTGGTTGTGCAGCAGCACGGCGGCGCCGGCCGCGGCGATCACCGCGAAGACGATGTTGACGTACATGCACCAGCGCCAGTTCAGGTACTCGGTGAGCAGGCCGCCGGCGAGCAGGCCGATCGCGCCACCGGCACCGGCCAGGGCACCGTAGATGCCGAACGCCTTGGCCCGTTCCTTCGCGTCGGTGAAGGTGGTGGTCAGCAGGGAGAGCACGGCCGGGGCGAGCAGCGCGCCGAACACGCCCTGTCCGGCGCGGGCGAGCACCAGGGTGCCGAATCCGGTGGCCGCACCGCCGACCGCGGAGGCCAGCGCGAAGCCGGCCAGGCCGATGATCAGCGCGGTCTTGCGGCCGATGAGGTCACCGATGCGCCCGCCGAGCGGCAGCAGGGCGCCGAACGCGAGCGCGTACGCCGTGACGATCCACTGCCGGTCGCCGGTGGAGAAGTTCAGCGCCGACTGGGCCGAGGGCAGTGCGATGTTCACGATGCTGGCGTCGAGGATCACCATCAGCTGGGCCAGGCCGAGCACGCCGAGGATCAGCCAGCGGCGGTTGTGGTGCGGGTTGCGCGCGGCGGGCGTGGCCGCGTCCTGCGGTCGGGTGCCCAGGTCCACGTTTGTCACGAGAGGTTCTCTTCCCAGAAGCCGACAAGGAGTGGAGAACTCGCCTCCACATATTTCACGCTACAGGAAGTGGAGATTTGTTCTCCATATGGAGAAGGTCACTCCGCATGCGCTAGATTTCCGGCGTGTCACCAGCATCCGAGCCCGCCGCGTCGCGCCCGCTGCGCAAGGACGCCGAGCGCAACCGCCAGCGCATCCTGCAGGCCGCCCGGGAGGTCTTCGCCCTGCGCGGCCTGGAAGTCACCCTCGACGACATCGCCCACCACGCCGACGTCGGCGTGGCCACGCTCTACCGCCGCTTCGCCAGCCGCGACGAGCTGATCCAGGCCCTTTACGAGGACCGGCTGGACAATCTGGTGGCCTGCGCCGAGGAGGGGCTGCGCAACCCGGATCCCTGGGCCGGGCTCAACGACTACTTCGTCAAGGCCGCCGAGGCCATCGCCGGCAACCACGGCCTGCGCGACATCCTGTTCAGTCGCACCTACGGCCAGGACCAGATCGACGAGAAACGCCGCCGCCTGCAGCCGGGCGCCGACGCCCTCGTCGCCCGCTGCCACGCCGCCGGTCTGCTGCGGCCCGGCGTCACCGGCACCGACATCGCCATGATCCACTACATGATGAGCTCGGTCCTGGAGTACACCGAACATGCCGAACCCGGACTCTGGCGCCGCTACCTGGCCACCCTGCTCGACGGACTACGCGCGACGCCCGGCGCGGGACCGCTCCCCCACCCCGCCCCGGAAGCCGAGACCATCGACAAACTCGCCCAGCACTGGAAACCACCCCGCCGCAACCGGCAGTAGGCAATCCTCCTACCGGCGCGCCGCACTGCCGAGCCGCGGGGTGACCGCGCCCAAGTGCTGTCCCTGCACACAGCGGGGCCGCGCTAACAGGCGAGGATGCCGTATCCGAAGCCGGCCACGACCAGGCCGTCGGCGGTCGCCGAGACGCCGGACGCCAGCAGCGCGGTGGCGCCGACCGCCTCGGCCGCGGTCAGTGTCGCCGGTTCACGGCGGGGGTTGACGACGACCAAATGGGACTGCCCGCGGACGTACGCGAAGGGATAGCCCTCGTTGATCACGCGGGTCGACGCCCGGGTCCGCAGGGCCGGGGTGGCCTGCCGCAGAGCGATCAGGTCGCGGACGATAGTGAGCGTCGAGGACGGGTCGTTGTCCTGCGCGGCCACCGTGGGCCGGTCCGGTGACGGGTCGACCGGCAGGTAGAGCCGGGACGTCTCGGCCGTGGAGAAACCGGCGTTCGGTCCGGCGTCCCACTGCATCGGGGTTCGGCAGCCGGCCCGGTTGTACGCCGGGTGGCACACCGAGCCCTCCACGTTCGGCAGGCCGGGCCGGAACGGCATGCCGATCTCGTCGCCGTAGTACAGGCAGGGCACGTTTCCCCAGGTGAACAGGAAGGTCAGCGCCGCCCCGAGCTGCTCGGCGGTGCGCGGCCCGCAGCAGAGCCGGTCGTAGTCGTGGTCCGCGGTCGACATCACGACCAGCCGGTGCGGATCCGCGGCGTGGGCGGCGTCCCAGGCGTTGAGGAAGACGCGGGTGCTGCCCGCCCCGGCGGCGTCGAAGAACGGTTCGCGGGCCTCGTGGAACGGCAGCCGGCCCGGGTAGTGGTTGTCGAACAGGCTGCCGTGCTCGTCGTGGATGACCAGGAAGAAGTCGGCGTCGAAGGCGGTCGGTCCGCCCGTGCGGGGTTCGGTGCCCTCGGGGATCAGGACGGCGTCCGGGTACTCGGCGTCCAGCCACTGCCGGATCTCGCGCCACAGCGCCACCGTCAGCACGAGACCCTCGGTCACCTGCTCGTCCTTGACCAGCGAGAACGCCATGTCGACCCGGAAACCGGCGACGCCCCGGTCGAGCCAGAAGGCGATGATGTCCTTGAGCGCCTGCCGGTTCCGCAGTGGTCCGGGGGCGTCGATCGGATCACGCCACGGTGCGTCGTCGCCCGGCCGCCGCACCCAGCCGAAGTTGAGCGCCGGCTGCTCGTCGTAGAAGTTCTTCAGGTAGTAGCCCGGGCGGCGGCCGGGCGATCGCACCCAGGCCGGCGTGCCCGGGGTGCTCAGGCTCCACACCTGATCCGGCAGGTCGTCGCACCAGATGTAGCGGTCGCCGTCGGGGTCCGGCCCGTCGGCGGCCAGCTCCCGCTGGAACCATGCGTGCTCGATCGAGGTGTGCCCGGCGACGAGGTCGAGCATGACCCGGATGCCGCGCTCCTTCGCCTTGGTGACCAGCTCGATCATGTCGTCGTTGGTGCCGTAGCGGGGAGCGATCAGGCAGTAGTCCGCAACGTCGTAGCCGGCGTCCACGAACGGTGAGGCGAAGCACGGGTTGAACCAGATCACGTTCACGCCGAGCGACGCGATGTGGTCCAGACGCGCGATGACCCCTCGGAGATCGCCGATGCCGTCGCCGTCGGAGTCGGCGAACGACTGCGGGTAGATCTCGTACAGGACGGCGTCGGCAAACCAGTCTCGACCCATGACCGCCATGCTATGAGGCCACGGGCCGGTCAAAGGCAGTCAGTAGCGGAACTTGTGCCGGGAGCTGCGCCGGTTCATCCGAGCCGGTAGGTCGTCCAGGTGGTCGCCATGGCGCAGCCGCTCGTTCGGCTCATGGCCCTGGGGGAAATGCCGCATGGTCACGACGAAGCCCTGGACCAGGCGGTCCTCGCGCAGGTCGCGGTAGGTGGCCTCGACCAGCACCTGGCTCTCGTCGGCCCGCACCAGCGAGCAGAACACCACGCCGTCGCCCGCGCCGCGCACGGCCTGGCGCAGCTGGTGGTGGTCGTCGGGGTGCACCAGGTCGGCGAGGGTGGCCAGCGGCGGCAGGTCATCGGTGCCGAGCAGTGCGCGCAGCGACGGGCTGGCGTATCGGATGCGCTGGTCCTCGTCGATCACCACCATGATGTCGGCGCTGCTGCGGATCACGGCCCGCAGATACAGGTCGCTGTCGCGGCGGCCGACCGCCTCGACCAGGAAGATGCGGTCCAGGGCGAGCGCGGCCTGACCGGCCAGCACTTCGAGGGCGTCGCGGGTGGCGGCCAGAGCCTTGCGGCGGCCGGCCAGGATCAGGGCGCCGCCGCTGGGCCGGGCGACGGCCAGCGGTTCCAGCCAGAGCGGGCAGACCAGCGTGGCGTAGTCGTCGTCGCTGTCCTCGATCCACCAGCTGCGCGATGGTGGGCCGGCACCGAGGCCGGGCACCGCCTCCGGGGTGAGCCCGCGGTCGTCGGTGGCGAAGTCGGTGCTGCGCAGGGCATCCGGGGGCATGAGCTCGATGATCGCGGCCCGGACGGCCTGGTCCACGGCCGCGGTGTCGGCGGCGGCGACCAGCGCGGCACTGGCCTGGCGCAGGCCGCGCTCCCGCATCAGGGCCTGCCCGTTCAGGGCCACCGAGTCGGCCAGCCGAGTGATGGTCAGCAGGAGGGTGAGGCCACCGGTCACGGCGATCACCACACCGTCGGCGACCGTGCCGCTGACCGCCTCGATCATCAGCACGACCGGCGGGGTGGCGACCGAGATGCCCAGCAGCGCGGCCCAGTGCGGGCGCCACGGGCGGGGACGGGGCGTCGCCGGCTCGGTGAGCCGCACCATCGACGGGTGCAGGGCGGCGGCACCCCAGGCCAGGTAGAGCACCGCGAACCCGGACTCGCTCCACCGGCCCGGCCACAGCGGCTGCACGATGTCGCTGACCAGCACGCCCACCGCGCCGACGACCAGCAGCGCGGCCGAGACGTTGCGGCCGACGACGACCAGCACCCGGACGACGACCGCGAGCAGCAGCAGGGCTCCGATGACGTACGCCCCGGAGACCTGCCCGATCCGGCCGGCGTCGCCGATGACACAGACCCAGATCACCAGCAGCGCCGAGCAGGTCAGGGCGAGCAGGTCGATGAGCCGGGCCCGGTCGACGAGGATCGCACCGACCCGGGTCAGCTGCAGCAGACAGCAGGTGACCAGCGCGAACATGGCGTAGAAGCAGAAGTTGGCCACGTCGGGCCGGTTCAGCGCGGTCAGCACGTCGCCGGCGGTGCTCGCGACGATGGCGCCGGCCAGCAGCAGCCACGGTTCGGTCCGGGCCGGGCGATGGCGGCGGACCCCGTGAACGATGGCGGACGCGCTGCCGATTCCCAGTACAGCCCATTCGATGGCCCTCAACACATCACGTTAGTACCAGCGGCCACCGAGCGTGTCCACGGCCGCACGACCGACCCCGAAAGGTTGACGGATGTGGATAGCATCGTCGGCCGTGGACGGCCTACTCGTGGTTCTGGTTCCGGTCGTCGCGCTGCTGCTGTGGGGCGCGATCTCGCCGCGATCGCAGTGGCGGACGCTGTTCGCCTGGCGCTACCGGAATCCGGAGGCGAACGAGCCGAGCGACGCGGTGTACCTGCTGACCCGGCTCGGCAACATCGCGATGATCGGCCTGCTGGTGTGGGTGGCCGTCGGGATGTCCACCGGGGACGACGACGGTGCCCGGCCCGCGGCCACCACCCGGCCACCGGCGGCCACGGCCACCGGTGACTCCGCCGCGGAGCTGAAGGCGGCGTTCGGCGTCGACCAGGCCACGGTCATCACGCCGCCCGTGGTGACGGCGGCGCCGAAGTCGAGCCGGCCGGTGAAGATCGTCCTGTACCGGGAGGTCGACGCGGCCGGACCACCGGCGTACGTGGCGCAGGCCCTGGCCGGCAGGACCGGCACCTGGGTGGTGCTGGGGGTGCGGGCCGACACGCCGCCCACCGGCGTCCGGTTCGGCAAGGTCCTCTCCGGCCTGCTCGCCGTCGACGTCTTCACCGGATGCGAGGCGCCCTGCCCGACGGCGACCGTCGAGTCCGGCGCGAACTTCTACCTTCTGCCGGTGCAGATCGACCGATCACTGGGCGGGCGGCTACTGGTCGACGCCTACGGCAAGCCGCTGCTTTCCACGCCGAAATAGGGCCCACGGTTCCGGAACCGTGGGCTCGGCCGGCCGCCCACGAGAAAGATTACCAAGGCTCTGACCTGCGCGGATGTGCGCGGCGCGGATTCCCGCGAGCGGTTCCCGGGGCGATCGGAGCCATTGACAGCCATTAACGGGACGTTCACAGTGACGGCCAAGAGAGCGCTTTCACGCTCAACTCCGTAACAGCTCCGACACCTCCCCGTCCCCCTGAGGAGCAGCTTCATGGATCTCCCCCACAAAAGGCGCGCCGTACTCGCGGCCGCGCTGACCGGCGCCCTGGTGGCCGTCGGCGTCGTCGGCACCTCCGCCTCGGCCGCGACCCCGGTGACCGTGCAGGCCGAGGCGTACGCCGCCCAATCGGGCGCGCAGGTCGAGGCGACCATCGACACCGGCGGCGGGCAGAACGTCGCCTACCTGGCCAACGGTGACTGGCTGCGCTACGACAACGTGGACCTCGGCGCGGCCGGGGCGATCACGGTCGGCGCGCGCCTGGCCTCCGACAGCGGCACCACCGGCACTATCCAGGTTCGTACCGGGTCGGCGACCGGAACCGTGCTGGCCAGCATCCCGGTCACCCGGACCGGCGGCTGGCAGACCTGGGTGACCACGTCCGCGGTGGCGAACACGCACCCGACCGGCGCGCAGACCGTCTTCCTCACCATGGCCAGCGCGCAGGCGGACAACTTCGTCAACCTCAACTGGTTCTCGGTCACCGCGGCCGGCACCACGACACCGTCCAACCCGGCCAGCCCGACCCCCACCGGAACCTCCGGCCCGGGGTGGCCCACGGTGGACCCGGTGCAGCAGGCGGCCGACACGGCCGCGTTCTTCGCGCTCACCCCGCGGCCGATCACCGGAAACGTGGTGCGGGTGCCGGAGTTCAACGCCGGTTGCACGGTCAGCCATCACCTCAACGACGACCCGATCGTCTTCCCCGGCATGGCCGGCGCGTCGCACGCGCACACGTTCCTCGGCAACACCAGCACCAACGCGAACTCGACCAACCAGTCCCTGCTCGGGCACTCGGCGACCACCTGTACCCCGGCCGAGGACCTGTCCGCCTACTGGATCCCGTCGCTGCTGCAGAACGGCACGGTGATCGACCCGGCCGGGGTCACCGTCTACTACGGCTCGCGGTTGAAGGACCCGAGCCGGACCCAGCCGTTCCCGCCCGGATTCCGGATGATCGCCGGTGACGCCAAGCTGCAGGTGCCCAGCAGCGGCAACCAGTTCTGGTGCGCCGGGCCGGGTGGCGAGATCGGCCGCAGCGCCGACGGGAACTGGCCGATCTGCGCGCAGACCGCCAACCTGACCTATCAGCTCGTCTTCCCGGACTGCTGGGACGGCGTGCACCTGGACAGCCCCAACCACAAGGACCACGTCGGACCGACCGGCCCGGACGGCACCTGTGCCAGCGGGAAGTTCCCGGTGGCGATCCCGTCGCTGTCGTTCGTCATCGACTATCCCGTGCACGGCAGCGCCGCCGGTTTCGCCCTGGCCTCGGGGATGGCGTCGTCGATGCACGGCGACTTCATGAACGCCTGGCAGCCCGCCGCGCAGGCCGCCCGGGTCCGCAACTGCATCGACCAGTCCGTGAAGTGCAACTCCGCCGGTAACAACTGACCCGGCACCGGCCGCTGCCCCCGACCGTCCACCGGGGACAGCGGCCGGTGTTTGTTTGATCCATTGACATTTGTTACCGGCCGGTGACAGCGTTGTCAGGGATAGATCTCATCGCCACCGATGGGGGTTTCCTGTTGCGCGACCTTGTCCGTGGGAAGGTCGCTGCGGCGACCTCCCTGATCCTGGTGACGGGCAGCCTCGCGCTGATCCCGTCCTCGCCCGCCCGAGCCCACGCGAAGCACCCCCGGAGCGTCGTCTCCGGCAACGCCCGCTTCCAGGTCCTCTCGCCGACCCTGATCCGCACCGAGTACTCGGCCGACGGCCGGTTCACTGACGCCGGCACGTTCACCGTGATCGGTCGCGACGACTTCACGCCGACACGCTTCACGCAGCGGACCGCGCACGGCTGGCTGACCATCGACACCGGTGCGGCCACTCTTCGCTACCGGATCGGTTCCGGTCCGTTCGACAAAGACAATTTGACGGTACGGACGAGGACCGGCCGGCAGCTCGTCACCGCCACCCCGTGGGCCGGAACGGGCGCGCCCGACTGCGGTCCCGGCGCCCTGTGCGAAGCCGAAACCCTGGCCCTGACCGGCCTGAGCACGGCCACCGACCACCGCGACTACACCGGTTCGGGCTTCGTCGCCGGCTTCGAGGGCACGAATGCCGCGCTCACCTTCGCCGTCACCCCGGCGGCCGCGGGCGCCCAGCAGCTCAGCGTCCGGTACGCCAACAGCACCGGCGGTGACGGCCAGAACGTGACCCGCACGCTGACCGTCACGGTCGACGGGGTCGCCGCCGGCACGCTGAGCTTGCCCCCGACCGGCAGCTGGGACACCTGGGCCCTGGCCTCCGTGCCGCTGACCCTGACCACCGGTCGGCACCGGATCGCCCTGGTCCGGACCGCGAGCGACACCGGCAACATCAACGTGGACAGCCTGGCCGTGCTCGCGCCGGGCGCCGCGTATCCCGGTCCGGTGACGCCGGCCCCGCAGCCGTGCGCGTTCGGCACGGTGTGCGAGGCCGACACCGGTGCCCGGACCGGCGGCGCCAAACTGGCCGACGACCACAACGGCTACTCCGGTGAGGGCTTCGTGGCCGGCCTCGAACGCACCGGCGCCGGCGTCGCGCTGACCGTGACCGGGGTGCCGGCCGCAGGCACGTACCAGGTGCAGGTGCGCTACGCCAACGGGCAGGCCGGCAGCCAACCGGTGCAGAGCCGGACGATGACCGTGGCCGCCAACGGTGACCCGGCGGTCACGGCCACCCTGCCGCCGACCAGCGGGTGGGACTACTGGCGTACGCAATCGGTGCTCGTCGGTCTGAAAGCCGGGGACAACACGGTGAGCCTCGGCTGTCCGAGCGACCAGAGTTGCAACGTCAACGTGGACACCGTCGCGGTCACCGCGAAGAAGGCGCCGCTGCTGGCCGCGCACGCGCCGCTCGGCGGGTACCGGCGCGGGCTGGACGGCGTCAACGGCGGGGCGCGGACCTACGCCGGGCTGCTGTTCCAGGACGGCTGGTCGCTGGTCGACGACTCGAACACCGGGCAGGACGGGTACGTCTTCGCCTACGGTCAGGACTATCGCCGGGCGCTGCGGGAGCTGTCCACGCTGACCGGCCCGACAAAATTGCTGCCGAACTGGGCCTACGGCGTCTGGTACTCGGAGTATTACGACCGTACCTCCGCGGAATTTGAATCTCTGGTGTCGCGCTTCAAGAGCGAAGGCGTGCCACTGGACTCGCTGGTCGTGGACACCGACTTCAAGTCGCCGGACCGATGGAACGGCTGGTCGATCGACCCGAGCCGATTCCCGGACTGGACCGCGTTCGCGACCTTCCTGCGCAAACAGGGGGTGCACACCGGCCTGAACATCCACCCGAGCATCCTCGGCTCGGATCCGAAGTTCGCGCAGGCGCAGCTGATCGCCAAGGGCAAACTGCAGCGCACCGGCTGCAACGGGGGCGCCGACTGTTACGTCTTCGACTTCGACGACGCCGACCAGCTCAAGGCGTACTTCTGGCTGCACGACCAGATGGGTGCGACCGGCGTCGACTTCTGGTGGCTGGACTGGTGCTGCGACGCCTCCCGCGGGGTGGACGCCCGGATCAACCAGGCGTACGCCGACAAGACCGGGTTCGCGTTCTCCCGGGCCTACGGGTCGTTGCAGGCCGGCGGCTACGGCAACCCGGGGCCGGTGCCGTCCGGGCCGTGGGCCGACAAGCGGACCACGCTGCACTTCACCGGGGACACCACCTCGAACTGGGAGACGCTGCGCTTCGAGGTCGGCTACACGCCGGGCGAATCGGCGGCGACCGGGCTGGCCGCGATCAGCCACGACATCGGCGGGCATACCGGCGGGCTGCAGGAACCGGGCAGCGAGCCGGGCAGCACCAAACTGCCCGACGATCTGTACGCGCGCTGGGTGCAGATGGGCACGTTCCAGCCGATCGACCGGCTGCACTCCAACCACAGCGACCGGCTGCCGTGGCAGTACGGTCCGGCGGCGAACGCGTCCGCGAAGAAGTTCCTCAACCTGCGCAAGAAACTGCAGCCCTATACGTACGCGGCGGCCAAGGAAGCCACCCGCACCGGCACCCCGATCGTGCGGGCGATGTATCTCGCGTACCCCGGTGAGCAGGAGGCCTACGCGAGCGCCGGCAGCCAGTACCTGTACGGGCCGGACCTGCTGGTGGCCCCGGTGACCACGCCGGGCGCGACCGCGACGACGACGGTGTGGTTCCCGCCCGGCAACAGCTGGACGGACTACTTCACCGGCAAGCGGTACGCCGGCGGGACCAGCGCCGCCGTCACCACGACGCTGGACACCATGCCGGTCTTCGTCCGGTCCGGGGCCAGGAAGCCGTAGCTCAGCGCCGCCCGGTGGTGGTCACCCGACCGTGACCACCGCCGGGCGTCACCCGGGTCAGAAGTCCAGGTGCTCGTATTCGACACTGTCCAGCCACCCGGTCAGCTCGGCCAGCTGATCGCGGGTGACGCCGTGGGCGACCCATTCGTCCTGCCGGTCGAGCCGCAGGAACCCTTTCCCGGCGAAGGCGCTGCGCAGGTAGTCGGTGAAGGTCAGACCGTGCTCCTCCTCGCGGACGAGCGGGTCCGCGCCGGCGTGGGGCAGCCAGACCGAGTAGGGGGCGCCGCCGCTGATGTCGGCCTTGTGCAGGTAGTCGGCGGCGATGATGATCGCCAGCGGTCCGGCGATCTCGGGATGCAGTTTCGCCGATCCCCGCTGCCACTGCTCGACCGAGGACCAGCCCGTGCCCAGGTCGATGATCTCCAGCGGGTCGGCGACCGTCAGCTGTTCGGGCACGCCGGGCGGGAACGGGGCCTCCCAGGTGTCACGCGGCACGAGGTCGATCGTGCCGACGATGCGCCAGAAGGCGGCCGGCGCCGGCGGCACCGCCGATCCCGTGATCTGTTCCAGCTGCCGTAGCCGGTCCTCGACATCCGCGGTGGGCCCGGGCAGCGCCTGCTCCGCGCTGACCGGCCAGCCGCGGGCCCGCAGAGCAGCGGTGAGGCTCGCGGCGTTGCGCCGGACACGCTCCATGGTCAGCGCGGCCACCTGCTCGGCCTCCGCGCGCCACCGCTCGTCGAGGTGAGCGACCGCCCCGAGGTCACGCCACACCCCTCGGTGGTCCCCGTCCTGATAGCGGGCCACGAGATCCCCCGGTCGCAGGGGCCGCGCGGCCGGCGTTGTCGCCTGCGCCGCCCGCCGGGCGCCGGCGGCATCCAGCGCCGGGCCGGTGACGGCGGGATCGGCATACCTGAGCACCTGGCGGGCCGACCGGCCCAGGACCTCGTGGTCGCGAAGGGCGACACACAGGTCGAGCCAGCGGTGGTCCTGCGACACCAGATCGCGCAGCTCGTCGGAATACCATTCCGGGCCGGACCGGGAGAACGATCGCGGCGACAGGAGAGCGAGAGCCTCGGCCGCGGCCGTCAACCCGGCCGCGGTCGCCAGGCATTCGCCGGAGAACAGGTGGCCGGCGTTGTCCCAGGCCGTTCCGTCGTCGGAGAACATGACCTTCAGGGCCATGAACCGGCCGAGGTGGTCCTGGTCGTGGATCCCGCGCCGCAGGACCTCGCGGGCCTCGGCGGTCCCGATCGCGAACAGCGCGTGGGCGGCGGCAACCGCGACCGGCTGGACGGGGCACTCCTCCCACAGGCCGATCAAAGTCGGAACGGCCGGCTCGAACCCCAGCAGGCCGAGTTCGCGGACCTGGTCGCTCACCGACCGCCAGCCGGCCGCAGCCTGGATGGCGGAGATGCCCACGTCGTGGTAGGCCTTCACCTCGTGCGCGGTGAACGTGTTCCATCGCTCGATGCCGACGCGGGGTTGGCGCCCGACATCCGGCCATCGGGCGAGAGCCGCGAGAAGCGACTCCAACACCCGGGAGCCCTTGATCTCGTCCTCGCCCGGGTCGCCCACCATGCGGACAGTATGTCAGCGGCTTCGCCCGACTCGGCCGACGGCAGGGCGGCGGCGTGCGATTACGAGCATTTGCGCAGCGTAAATGCGGCAATCGGGTCCCCGGCCGAGCTGGGAAGGTCAGCATCGGAACAGCTGAAAGGGCCGGGTGCGGACACCGTCGCCCCCTCATATCCCTGCTCGTTCAAGCCGATACCCAGGGTGAGGAAAATACCGTTCCCGTCTCGACTGCACGAGGCTTTGTAGTCCATAAAAGCGTCGAAAGATTGACCGCCGGGGCCGGCCGCCGACGCCGCCACCGAGCCATATGGCTCGATATACGAAGGCGGTGACGACGCCCAACGGCCCGGCCCGTCGATGCGCTGGTTCATCAGCACCAAGGTGCAATCAGTCTGGTTGGAGATCGATCCCCTGACATATTTTTCCGTTCGCGCCACGGCTCCCGCCGGAATGGCCACGGAAAACACTGCGGACAGCGTCGATGCGGCGAGGCAGGATGACCCGACGATCTTCTTCACGGCGTTCACAGGGCTAAATTTTATGTCGACGAAAAGGTTTACACCGAAAAATAGACGGATAACGCCGCAGTGGCCCCTACGGCCGGCGCGAGCGGCACGCCGAGGCGTGCCGCTCGCGCCGCTGTGGATCAGCGACTGATGCGGATGTCGTCCACGTAGCCGCGGTAACCGCCGGTCGCGGCCGGCTGGTCGTACCCGATGTCCAGCTGCGCGATCTTCTTCCCGTTGGCGACCCCGCCGAGCGCAACGGTGACCAGGTTCCACGCGTCGAGAGTCAGCTTGCCGCACTGGTACGCCGGGTGGGCCCGGTTGCCCCGCTGGTCCTTGGCGCCGGAGTCCCGCAGGTTGGTGCGGGCGCCGGTGACCGGATCGACCAGGGTCAGGTCGACCGCGACGCAGGAGCTGTTGGTGCCGGTGGCCAGCCCCCAGCTGGTCGTGCCGCTCTGCGGGTAGATCCAGTACGACAGCCGGGTGGTCGAGGTGACCGTCATGTCACCGAAGCCGAAGACCCTGGTGTAGGCGTACGAGGAGGTCGTGCTGTTGTCCTTGCCGGAGTACATCAGTACCTGTCCGCCGGAGTGGGCCCCGGTCGGGCTGGTCCCGTTGAACAGTTCCGGGCCGGTCAGCGTGCCGGTGATGCCGCCGACGTTGCGCAGGCCGCCGCCGGGTGCCGTGGTGGAGACGGAGTTGGTCCAGGTGTTGCCCGCCTGGAATTCCTCCACCCCGCTGGCGAACAGGTCGCCGGAGTTCCAGCTCGGCTCGCTCTGACCGGCCGGCTGCAGCACCAGTGCGCCGTCGTCGCCCAGCCGCAGTGTCGAGGTGCCCCGGCCCTGGCTGCCGGTGGCCCACAGCGGCCGGTCGGCGTAGTCGTAGAGGACCAGGTTGCCGTCCTGCTGGTCGGTGAGCCGGTACGCCTTCTGGCTGCCCTGCACCCACACCGCTTTCGGGGTGGCACCGCGCAGGTCGTACAGGACCAGGTTGCCGTCGGCCTGCATCCACAGGGAGTACTGACCGTTGGCCGACTTCAGTGCCGCGCCGCGGAACAGGGAGCGGCCCGGTGCGAGCGTCGGCAGCCAGTTCTCGCCGTTGAGCACGTCGCGCAGGTCGCTGTACATCGGCTCCTTCGGCTGGCCGTTGCTGTCGCGCAGACCGAAGTGGCACTCGCCGTCGGCCGGGTTGGCCACGCACAGTTCGTGGTCGGCCGCGGTGTCCTGGAAGGAGTAGATGAACAGCGGACCGGTGTACGGCCGGGACCGCCACATCCGTACGCCCTCCTCCAGGGCGTCGCGGACCCGTTCGACGGTCTGCGGCTGCCGGGAGCCCTGGCTCGGGAACCCGAACTCGGTGCCCCAGATCTTCTTGTCGGCGTCGCCGTTGCGGACCATCACGTCGCGCAGGGCGGCCAGGCCGCCGCAGAGCGGGTCGTCCGGTCCGAACCCGGACCAGTAGCGGTACCAGTTGACCGTGCCGTGGCAGGGGTCCTGCGCGTACGACGGGATGTGACCGCCGGTCCAGTCCGGGTACGGGTGGTAGGCGACGGCGTCCATGTACTTGGCCTTGCCGATGCGGTACCCGTAGTCGAGCCAGTCGCTGGCCTCGTTGTCGTTGTAGATGACGCCGTCCTTCTCGTAGGCGTCACCGCCGCCCGAGCCGCCGGCCAGCACGACACAGCCCGGGCAGGCGGTGTCGATCTCGGTGTAGGCGGCCTCGACCAGTTCCCAGTAGCGCTGCATCCGGGCGGTGGTGCTGTTGTCGCCGTAGCTGGCGAACCGTGCGAAGTTCGGCTCGTTCCAGATCTCGTACGCCTGCACCTTGGGGCCGAAGTGGGCCACCGTCTGCCGGACGATCGTCTTCCAGGTGTCATCGTCGGTCGGCAGCCAGTTCGGTTCCTTGCCGCCGTTGGCCCAGGTCGGCGTGTAGTCGAGGATCAGCAGCACGCGTACGCCGAGCGCGTAGGCGGCGTCGATGTTCTGGTCCAGCTTCTGCCAGTTCAGCGCACTGTCCCGGGTCGGCTGGACCTGATCCCATTGCAGGTCGAGCCGGACGATCGGCTTCTTGTCGCCCAGGTAGTCGTCCATCGCCGCGATCCGCGCCGGGCGCCCCTCGGTGTCGCTGCCGTCGCTGAACCCGACGTCGGCCGACGTGAAGACGTACGGCTCGGTGATCGCGGCCGGGGCCGCCCGGGCCGCCGGGGCGACGCCGACGAGCGCGGCCACCAGGATCGGGATGATGCTCCACGCGGAGATCCGCCTCATTCTTGCTCCCCCGTCATCGCCCGGACCCCCGCCGGGCGACATCGAACCGTATCAAGGTGTCGATCTCCGGGTTTCCCACCGTGGCATCTGCTTGCCGCGACCGGTCTGCTCAGATCGGGCTCCGGCCGTCCGATAACTGGCGTGACCGGTCCCGGCGGTGAAGGAGCGACGTGACGCATGCGCGGCCGCGCGTCCTCGGCGCGTTTCCGACGACCGACGTCGTTCCGCTCTGGGTCGGTGCGCCGATCCTGTTCCTGGCGGTCTGGGCGCTGGCCGTGTGGGGTGAACGGCACGGCGCCGTCCACGGGTCGCCGCTGCTGGTGGCCACGCTGGCCACCATGTTCGGCGCGTCCGGCAGCGAGCGGTTCCAGCGCCGGCTCGGCGGCGGTCGCCTGCACAACCGGGTCGAACTTCGCCTTCTGTACGCCACCTCGCTGCTCGGCGTCGTGCTGGCCCTGGCCGGTTGGGGCTTCCTGCTGCCCGCGGCCGTGATCCTGATCGGCACCCTGCACATCGGCTGGTCCGGCTCCCGGGCCTGGCGCCCGGCGACGGTGATCACCGTGCTGGTGACCGCGGCGATCCAGGTCGCCGTCCAGCTCGGCGTCGTGCCGTCGGTGGTGGCTCCGGCCCACTCGCACGTCGCCGCCGCCATCCTGCTGCTGCTGGGCGGTTTCGGGTTGAGCAATCTCGGGCTCAGCTCGGCCCGGGCCGAGCGGGCCGGGCGCGCCCTGGAACGCACCGAGGAACGCTACCGGGCGCTGGTGCAGGACTCCTCGGACGTGGTGGCCGTGATCGACGCCGGTGGCCGGCTCACCCACGTCAGCGCCGCCGTGTGCCGGGTCAGCGGCTGGGATCCGGACAACCTGCTGAACACCGCCTATCTCGACCTGTTCCACCCGGACGATCAGGAGCAGGCCCGTACCGCCCTGGCCGAGGTCACCGCGGCCGGCGCCGACGGTCAGGGCCGCCTCGAACTGCGGGTCGCGCACCGCGACGGCACCTGGCACTGGCACGAGGTCACCCTGCGCAACGCTCTGGAGCATCCGGCCGTGCGGGGCATCGTCTCGAACCAGCGCGACATCAGCGACCGCCGGGCCCAGCAGGCCCGGCTCGCCCACGCGGCGGCGCACGATCCGCTGACCGGCCTGCCGAACCGCGCGGAGGTGCTGCGGGTGCTGGAGTCGGCGCTGCGCGACGCCGCCTCCGGGCACGGTGTGGCGCTGTTCTTCATCGACCTGGACGGCTTCAAGGCGGTCAACGACGGTCACGGTCACGCCGCCGGCGACGCGCTGCTGGTGGCCGCCGCCGAGCGGCTGCGGTCCGGGCTGCGCGAGCAGGACCTGCTGGGCCGGCTCGGTGGCGACGAGTTCGCCGCGATCCTGACCGGGGTCACCGATGCGGCCGACGCCCGGGCCCGGGCCGGTCAGCTCATGGCCGACATGAGGCTGCCCTTCGCGCTGCCGGAGCAGCTGGTGACCATCGGCGCCAGCATCGGTGTCGCGACCGGGGGCCCGCAGACCGACGCGGACGACCTGATGGCCGCCGCCGACACCCGGATGTACGAGGTCAAACGGCGCAACCGGGGACGGCGCCGGCACGCCGCACCGGCTCCGTGAGACTGGCAGCCCGTCCCGGCCGGGACGGGCTGCGCGTCGCTGTGGGTCGAGCGCCGGTCAGCGGCTCTCGGCGAAGTACTCGTAGTTGTCGGCGTTGTCGACCGCGTTGGCCGGGCTCGACACGGCGAGCTGCTTGGCCGCGGTCTGGCCGTACACGTGGTCGTCGGTGCCGCCGTTGACGGTGAAGTGGCTCGACTCGTGGATCAGGGTGCCGGCCTTCGAGTCGGTGCCGGTGGCCGGCGCCGTCCAGAACGCGTTGCACAGGTAGATGATGTACGGCTGGTCCGGGTAGACGTACGCGTAGTAGTCCTCGTTGCTGGTGCAGTCGAGCGTCAGGGCCTTGGTCGTCAGCTCGGTGGTGATCTTGCTGTAGGCCGAGGTCACCCGCGAGAACCGCGACGAGCTGTAGGTGCCGAACCAGGTGGCGTAGGCGCCGCCACCGGACGGGTTCGCGGAGAGCCAGGTGGTGGACTTCTGCGAGTACGTCGCGGCGTTGGTGACGGCCGTCGCCAGCGAGGTCTTCTCACTGGTGGTGCACCCGCGGTAGGTGATGCTGACCGCTGCTGCCGCGGCGGCGACCTTCACCTGCTCGGTGGTGGTCGGTGCGACGCCGGACAGGGTGCCGGCGCCCCGGATGCCCGCGGTGGTGCGGACGGTGGCCCGACCGTTGTCGACCCGCAGCGTCGTCGTCCCGGTCCGGGCCCGCACCCGGGTCGAGGCCAGCGTGACGGCGACCGTTCCCGGCTGCGACAGGTCGTAGTCGTCGGCCAGGTTCACGGTCGCGGCGTAGACGCCACCGGCCGGAATGCGGGTGTAGTCGGCCGCGGTCGGCGCCGCGAGCTTGGCCACCTTGCCGCGATAGGGAACCGGCACACCGTCTCGGGTCACGGCCAGGACGGCTTTGGACTCGCGCGCCTGCGGCAGGTCCCGGGAGAGCACGGTGACCGCCGACGACGACGTGTTGCGCACCGTGACATTCACGGTGAGCGCGCTGCCGGTCACCTGGCCGACCTGGACGGTCGCGGTGAGACCGGTGGTGCTGGCGGCTACCGCCGCGCTCGCCCCGGCCGCGGCGGCGACCGGAACGGCAACCGCGACAGCGAGGCAGGCCGCCCAGAGCGGAGGTCGAGAGATGCGCACGTGAGTTCCTTTCTCGGCCATCGACTCCCGTGGGTGACGCCCTGTCGGGGGTCACCGGAATGGGGATCGATGCAAGTACATCAATGAATCTCAATCTATATGATCACCTTCTTCCGTTGAGAAAACTTTTCATCCCTGATGGGTCATATCGTCGGGCGGTGTCGCCGGTCCGATCAGCGCTGATCACGGCCATGTTGACCACTGGCGTCGACCGCGGCCAGGTAGTCGTCGATGGCCTTCAGGTTCTTGGCCAGCTCGTCGAGACGCCTGGCCATGCGGTCGCGCTCCTGCCGCACCCGGTCGACGAAGTCCTCGGCCGGATACTGCGAATTGGCGGCTTCGGCCAGGCAGGGCAGCACGTCCCGGATGATCTCGGTGGTCAGGCCGGCGCCGAGCAGACTGCGGATCTGATCGACCCGCTCGACCAGCGGCTCGTCGTAGTCGCGGTACCCGTTCTCGGTGCGCCTCGGGGTGAGCAGCCCCTGCTCCTCGTAGTAGCGCAGGAGCCGGGGCGACACGCCGGCCCGCTCGGACAGCTCCTTGATCCGCATGGAGATCCCCCTCACCACCGGCTTGCCTTCACATCAATGTGAAGGTTAGACGCTGGTCCGGCCGCCGCGATCGCAGCGGCCTGACCAGCGCAGTTAGGTGAGGAACGACCCGTGTCCACCACACATCTCGCGGTTCCGCGGACATCCCCCACGGAGCGCCTGCCCCTCCCGTCCCTGATCGCCCTGTTCACCGCCGGACTGATCACCACCCTGACCGAGGCCCTGCCGGCCGGGGTGCTGCCCCAGATGAGCCGGGCGCTGGGGGTCTCGGAATCGGCGGCCGGCCAGACGGTCACGATCTACGCGGTGGGAACCCTGCTGACCGCGATCCCGGTCGCCCTGGCCACCGCGACCTGGCGCCGGCGGCATCTGCTGCTGACCGCGCTGGCCGGATTCGTGATCGCCAACCTGGTCACCGCCGTGTCCGGCGACTTCACCGTCACCATGGTCGCCCGGTTCCTGGCCGGCGCCGCCTCGGGAGTCGTCTGGAGCCTGCTCGGCGGGTACGCGGCCCGGCTGGTCGGTCCCGCGCTCAAGGGCCGGGCGATGGCGTTCGCGTTCGCCGGCACCCCGGTGGCCCTGTCGCTGGGCGTGCCCGCCGGCGCCTACCTCGGCCAGGCCGTCGGATGGCAGCTCACCTTCGGCCTGGCCTCGGCGCTGACCGGCCTGCTGATCGTGTGGACCGCGTGGAAACTGCCCGACTTCCCGGGGCAGAAGGCCGAGGACCGGATGCTGCTGCGCGACATCCTGAGGCTGCGCGGCATCCGGACGGTCCTGGTGGTGACCGGCGCGTTCGTGCTCGCGCACACCATCCTGTACACGTACATCGCGCCGATCCTGGCCGACGCCGGGCTGCCCGGCCACGTCCAGTGGATCCTGCTCGACTTCGGCATCGCCTCGATCGTCAGCATCTGGCTCACCGGCGTGTTCATCGACCGGCACCACCGCCGGCTGGTCGTCGTCGGCACCGGCCTGTTCGCGGCGGCCGCGGTCGTGCTGACCGTGGCCGCATCCAGTGCCGCGGTCGACTACGTCACCGTCGCGGCCTGGGGTCTCTCCTTCGGCGGAGCGGCCACACTGCTGCAGTCGGCGCTGATGAGGGCGGCCGGTGAGCACGCCGACGTGGCCCAGTCGTCGATGGTGACGACCTGGAACCTGGGGATCGGTCTCGGCGGCCTGGCCGGCGGTGCGCTGCTGGCCGGTCTCGGCTCGGGTTCGCTCGCCCTCGCGGCGGTCGTGCTCCTGGTGCCGACCGTGCTCGTGGTCGTCCTCGCCCGGGGCCACGCATTCCCGGCCCGGCGCTAGTTTCGTCCGGAACACCAGCTGAGAACGCGAGAAGGTAGTGACATGACAACCGCGGACATCAACTTCTACTTCGACCCGATCTGCCCGTTCGCCTGGATGACCAGCAAATGGATCCGGATCGTGCAGGCGCAACGCGACTACACGGTCGACTGGCGGTTCATCTCGCTGCGCCAGATCAACGCTCACCTCGACTACGACAGCCACTTCCCGCCGGAGTACGAGGCCCAGCACACCGCCGGCCTGCGCCTGCTGCGGGTCGCCTCGGCGGCCCGGGAGAAGCACGGCCGGGAGGCGATCGGCCCGCTGTACGCGGCGTTCGGCGCCCGCATCCTGGAGACCGCCCCCGACGAGGGCCGCGCACCCGGCTGGCAGGGCACTCCCGAGTTGGCCGCGGACGCGCTGGCCGAGGCCGGCCTGCCGACCTCGCTGGTCTCGTTCCTCGACGACACCTCGCGCGACGCCGAGATCCAGGCCGAGTCGGACGAGGCGCTGTCGCTGACCGGCAAGGACGTCGGCACCCCGATCGTGCACTTCGAGCCGCCGGACGGCGTCGCGTTCTTCGGCCCGGTGATCAGCCGGCTGCCCGACGAGGCCCAGGCCGCCGAACTGTGGGATCACGTGGTGGGCCTGGCCCGCTTCCCCGGGTTCGCCGAGCTCAAGCGCAGCCTGCGCGAACGCCCGCAGCTGCCGTCGTTCGGCGTCACCACGCAGCAGGCGGGCCAGGTCGAGGACTGGCACGCCGGCAGCCGCCGCCTCAAGAAGTAGTCCCGATGTCGGCCTCGCCGGTTCCATCGCCGGCGAGGCCGACATCGTGGGCCCGGATCGCGATCTCGACACGGTTACGCACCCCGGACCGGGTGCGGATCGCGACAAGGTTCAAAGGCCGGTTCAGTAGACGAAGGTCTGCCAGCCCTGCAGGTAGTTGATGAAGCGCTCACTCACGCCACCCGAGCGAAGGTACTGTGCCGTCACCGGAAGCGCCGGGCTCTCGTAAAAGGCATCCTGCTGCACCTGCCGGGGAAAGTCTCGCCGCAGAATGCCGGCTCGGCCGATCACCACGAAGTCGCATCCCTCGTCCAGCAGCCGCCCGGCCCGTTGGGCGCTCATGATCTTGCCGGCAGCGCCGACCCGGACGCTCTTGCGCGGCAGGTTCGTGAAGACGCTGAGCATCGTCTGCCCCTGGAACGCTCCTTCGTGAACAACCTGGGCCGTATCCCACAGTGCGAGGTCGAGGTAGTCGATCAGTTCCCGATCGAGGATCTCGGCGGTGATGTCACGCAGTTCCTCCAGGCGCAGCCCGTAGCGCTCGACCGAGAGGCGCCAGCCGATCTGGAATTCAGGACCGCAGGCCCGGCGAATTCCTTCGATCACCTCGACGGTGAGGCGGGCCCGGTTCTCGGTGCTGCCGCCGTACTTGTCGGTGCGATCGTTGAGCAGCGGCGACATGAATTCCGACAGAATCCATCCGAAGGCGCCGTGCACGGAAACTCCGTCGAATCCGGCCTGCTCCGCGCGCCTGGCGGCCGTGATGAAGCTGTCCCGGATCCGCTCCACCTGGTGCGTGGTCAGCGCGTTCACGCCCGGAACGGTGGAGCCGGAGGCCGGGGCCGGGATTCCCCCCAGTTCAGGTCGAGCGCGGTGACCGGCGTGGTGCAACTGCACCGCGGACAGGCCACCTCCCTCCCGGATCGAGGTCGCCATCTCGGTGAGACCGTGAAGGTGATCGTCGCTGTGGATACCCAGTTGGCGCTTGAATGCGATGCCCCCGGGTTCGACCGTGGCGGCGCAGGTTTGCACCAGGGCGTAGTCCCCCTGCGACAGCTGCCTCATCCAGTCCTGATCGAAGACGGAAGCCGAGCCGTCGTCGTCACTTTGCTGGTTGGTGAGCGGCGCGAGCATGAAGCGATTCCGCATCTCTGGACCATGCGAGAGGGTGAGCGGTTTGAACAGATCCGAAACTGACATGACAATCTCCCGAAGACAATTGCGTCGAACATGTGGCGGACCGCGCCCGCACTTCAACAAAAGGCGCCCGCCGGCTTGTCCAGGACAAACCGGCGGGCGCCTCCCCGCTGCTCGGCTCGCCACCCCGCTCGAATCCGGGCGGCGGGGGCGTACCGGTCGGTCATGGCGTCAGAAGGTCAGGATCCGGTAGCCGTCCTTCTCCAGTTCGCGGAAGCTCGCGACCCCCGGGGTCCCCGGCGCCTGGTTCTGGCCGATCTGCTTGATCCCCTCGCTCTCGATGCCCTTGCTCGCGCCGAAAACGGTGGTGCAGCCGGAGGAGGCCACCGTGGCGACCTGCTCCTTCACCGCCTGGTAGAGCTCGTGCGCGGGGTGCGCCGGGTCCGCGAGCACGGCCGGCCAGCGGGTGCCCGTCCCCTGGAACAGGACGAGGGCCTCACCGTCCTGTGCGTACTCCCAGGCCGCCGCGAGGGCGTCGAACACCCGGCCCAGCGCTTCGTCGGTGCCGGTCGAGGGGTCGGACAGCACGACGACCGCGGTCTTGTTGCTCATGATTTCTCCTCAAGGTCGAGCGACTTGACATGCAGTAATTTACCGTACGTTCGGTAATAAACAAGGTCGCGCCCGTCACACTCGCGACCGGCCCATGGCGCACCGAGACTTCCTCGAACGCTTCGGGGCGGCCGGGCAGCAAAGATGCAGACGGTGACCGCCCGGGCCTACGGCAACGGTGGAGAAAAGCCGGCCGAACCTACGCGGAAGGCAGGAGAATGCTCGGCAGCAGCGCCACGGTCTCGGTGAAAGCCTGCGTTTCACCCATCACCCGGGCCAGCACCAACGCTCCCTCGATCCGCAGGAACGCCTCGGTGGAGGCACGCCGGGCGTCGTCGGGCTCCCGCCCCGCACGCCGGGCCGCGTCGGTCATGGCGTCGATCCAGGTCACGGCGAGCGCGCGTGCGTGGTCGCGAACCTTCGCCGGAGTCCCCGCCAGCGTCATCGTGTCGAGAACGCACGACAACGTGCCCGCCCCGTAGAAGTCACTCAGCCGGTTCGCGGTCTCGGCAACGCCCCGCGCGAGGTCGGAGTCCGTTCGCATCGGCTCCAGGATCCAGAGAAAGCGCTCACCGACCTTGGTGAGGACGGCATCGGCGATCTCTTCCTTACCGGCCGGATACCGGTGGTAGAGGCTGGCCCGCTGCAGCCCCGAGGCCGCCGACAGGTCGCCGATCACGGCCCCGTCGAAGCCCTTCTCCCGGAAAACCGCCATCAGAGCGTCGAGCAGCTGAGCTTCATCAATGGAAGGAGAGCGCGCCATGATCTCAGGTTACCGAACCTTCGGTAAACATCCCACCTCGATCCGGATCGCGGCCCGCCCGGCCCGGTCGAACCTCAGGCCGGGACCTCGGCGGCCGGCGGCTCGCCGCCGGTCGCCCGGGTGATCACGGCCGCGCCGACACAGCCGGCCATCACGGCCAGAAGGTCGTCCCGCCCGCCGGCATCGGTCCGGCTCAGGACCCTGGCGAGACCGGCCTTGAACGCCCGTCGCACGGAGGAGTCGCTCGGGGCGTGAAACGCGCTGACCGCGAATGCGGTGACCGGGCAGCCGGCGCACCGGACCACACCGCCGGTCACAAAGCAGTGGTCGGTGCGTTCGAGGGCGTCGTCGAAGGCGCGTTCGACAGCGGCGGCCACCAGTTCCTCTTTGGAAACGAAATGCCGGCCGAAGAAGCCGGGGGTCAGGCCCGCTTCCGCGGCGATCCGCTGCAGGCTGACACCGTCGATGCCGTGCTCGCCGAACAGCTTGGCCGCCACGCCGATCACCTGCCGGCGGTGCTGCTCGGCGACGGCTCGGGTCACCCGCGGCATCCCGGTCAGGCCGGTCGGGTCAGGTGCAGCGGGTGTTGACGCAGGAAGTCCAGGACGATGTCGAAGAACTCCTCGGAACGCTCGAACATCAGGGCGTGGCTGGATCCCGGTCCCGACAGGACTTCGATCCGGGCGCCCGTAATGGCCTCGGCCACGGCCTGTCCCTGCCGGACCGGTGTGAACAAGTCCTGTTCTCCGGCCACGACCAGGGCCGGGCTCACGATCGATGCGAGGCGTCCGAGCGTGTCGTGGCGCAGGTCGGCGTCGAACTGCTCGATCGTGGCGGTGATCTGGTCGTCGTTGCTCGGCAGGGTCGGGAGCACGCCGGAGACCACGTCCGGGAATGCCGGCGAGTTGATCAGCTCGGGTGAGAAGACGATGGCCATGGCGGCCAGGATCTCGTCCATGTTCCGGGTGTCCCACGTGTGCCGGATCGCGGTCAGCACACCACGCTGGAAGACGTCGACCGCCGCCCAGGTGGCATACAGCACCAGGGTCGCGACCCGTTCCGGATGAGCGATCGCCAGTTCCTGGGCGATCGCCGACCCGATGGACCAACCGAACACGTGGGCCCGGTCGATCCCGAGAGCATCCAGCAACGCGAGGCCGTCGATCGCCAGCTGCCCGGTGGAGATGACCCCGGCGCCGCGGGACGACTCACCCATGCCCCGGTTGTCGTAGGTGATGACGCGGTAGCCGTTGTCGCTCAGTGCCCGCGCTGCGGCGAGGTAGACCAGCCGGTTCTGGGCGCTGGGGCAGATCATGAGCACCGGCTCGGCGTCCTGCTCACCGAACACGTCGTACCCGACGGTGAGGTCGGCGCTGAGATCGATCGTGGGCATGGCTTTCGGGTCCCATCCGGGTTGAGTCAGCAGTGGAGACAGCACCCCGCGTCGCCGGGGCCGGCCGAGCCGGGGTGCAGCAATGGCCCGCGGGCAGAGCTCTCGGCCGGAGCCGATCGCTCTGCCCGCCGCACCGGTTGCTTACGCCGAGAGGAATGCGACGGTACGGGTGGCCGCGTCCTCGGCGTACTGGAAGATCGAGCCGTGCGAGGCGTCCTCGTACACGTGGATCTGTGCGGAAGGGATCAGAGCGGCCAGCAGGTAGCTGGCCTTGGTCGGGATCATGATGTCGTTGTCGCCCTGCAGGATCAGCACCGGCTGGGTGATGCGGTCGAGGCGCTGCACGGCCGACCAGTCCTGGACGCCCCAGTTCTCGACGGCGCGGTACTGCGCGTTCTTGGTCTCGATGGACGGCCAGGCGTCGCGGCCGTCCTGGCGGGCGAAGATGCGCCCGGCCGAGGCCTGTCCGGCCCCGAGGCTCTCGGGCGAGCCGGTGTAGAAGACGTGGATGTAGCCCTCAGGCTTGTTGTCGTCGATCACCACGCCCTCGATGACGTCCGGCGCCCAGCCCTCCATGCCCGGAGCACCCTTGGGGCCGGTGCCCGCCAGCACCAGCTTGTGCACGCGTTCCGGCGCGATGAGCGCGATCTCCTGGGCGACGAAACCGCCGAGCGAGAAGCCGAAGATGTCGACCTGCGCGAGCTCGAGAGCGTCGAGGAACGCGATGGCGTCGGCGGCCATCTCTTCGACGGTGTCGGGAGTCGTGCCGGTGGTGCCGCCGACCCCGACGTTGTCGAACAGGATCACCTCGCGATGCGCGGCGATGCCGTTGATCAGGGTCGGGTCCCAGTTGTCGACGTTGCCGCGGAAGTGCTGCAGGAACACCACGGGCAGGGCGCCGGAGGCCTCACCGAAGCGCCGGTAGGCGTAGGTGATGCCGTTGGCGGCGTCGACCTGGAAGAGGTCGGCCGAAGCCAGGTCGGCTTTCGCGGTCATGAAAATCTCCTTCAGTACGTGATGTGGCCGCCCTCCACCGGATCGGTCGGCGCCTCGGCGGCGGCCTCGATCCGGCTGGTCACGGCGTCCGGAACACACCATCGCAGCGCCGGAATCCGGTCACATCGCATAGCTGTGTGAGGTGTTATCGCCGGGCGGGTGAGCACTGACGCTCAGCCGAAGGTGAACGAGTAGGCGCTCAGGCCCGGGGACAGCGCCGCCGTCAGGGTGCCGACGCCGAGGCTCGGCCGGTGCAGGACGGTGTAGATGTTCGGGGCGCCGCCCACCGCGTACGTCCGCGTTTTGCCTTCGACGGTGACCGTCAGCGACCCGGCGCCGCTGAGATCCAGATAGATGTCGGCGGCCGTGTAGTTCAGGGTGATCACCGCATTCTTCTGCGCGGTGATCGACTCGTCGGTGACCGTCCACGTCCCGGCCATTCCGTACGAGTACGGCTCGTCGGCCAGCCCGTTCGGCAGCGTGTAGTCGGCCGTTCCCGGCCGCAACGGCGTCTTGCCCGAGTAGTACTGGGCCCGGGCCGCACCCAGATAGGTCTCGGCCGATTCGAATGAGGACGTCGGGGTCCGGTCGGGCACGTCGGTCGCCGCCGGCAGGGTCCCGTCCGGGTGCGCGCTGGTCAGCAGGTCGCGAATGAGCTGCTCGGTCTCCGGATACTGCCCCTCGCCGACCCCGACGTACCGGAGCCGGCCGGTGGTGTCGATCAGATAGTCGGCCGGCCACGACTGATTGTGGAATGCGTCCCAGGTCTTGAAATCGTTGTCCAGCGCGATCGGATACCGGATGCCGAGCCGTTGCGCGCCGGCGGCGACATTCCCGGCATCGTGCTCGAAGGCGTATTCCGGTGTGTGCACACCGACAACTTCAAAACCATTCTTCGCGTACGTCTGAGCCCACGCATTGACGTGAGGAATGGCGCGCTGGCAGTTGATGCAGGAGTACGCCCAGAAGTCGACCAGCACCACCTTGCCGGTCAGGTCGGCCGGCGCTCCCCCGGGTGTGTTGAGCCAGCCGTTGAGGCCGGTCAGTTGCGGGGCGGGGCCGCAGTCGCCCAGCTCCGGCGCCGCCTGACCGGCGAGTTGCTGGCAGGCGGCCAGCGCGGCCGGTGTCCGGTCACCGCCGCCGAGGGCTTTGGCCACCTCGCCGGCCTGGTTGATCCGGTTGTTGAGCGCGCTCGTGTAGTCCGGGATCGTGCGCTGGACCGCGTCGGTCACATTGAACGTCAGCGCCACGGCCAGGGCGACGACCACGCTGCCGGCGGCGATGCGGATGCCCCGCTGCCTCGTACGGAAAGCCCGCAGTCGATCGGTGATGCGCCATCCCGCCAACGCGAAGATCAACAACGGGATGGCCGTGCCGAGGGCGAACGCCAGGGTCAGGGCCAGGGTGGCCGGGCCGAACCGGCCGGTCGCCCCGGCCACGGTGATCGCGGCGAGCACCGGACCGGCGCACGGCACGTAGACGGCGCCCAGCGCCAGACCCAGCAGAAAACCGCCACGATCGCGGCCCGGGGCCTGCGGGGCGAGACGGGCGAACGGGCGTTCCAGCAGCGCCTCGAACCGCGGCACGATCATCCCGATGCCGAGCAGCGCCAGGATCACGATGCCGGCCCAGCGGATGATGTCCTGCGGCACCGGCAACGCCCGCAGCACCAGCGAACCGAGCACCGTGAAGACGCTGAAACTCAACGTCAGCCCGAGCACCACCATCAGCGGGCGGCGGCCGGTGGTCTCCCGGCCCCCGGCGCCGGCGGACAGGAAGATCACGGGCAGGACCGGAAGCACACACGGCGAGATCCCGGTGATCAGCCCTCCGACGAAGCCGATCAGGGTCAGAGTGATCATGGCTGCATTGTGCCCATCGTCAGCTGAGTGGCCGCTTACAAGATGCTTACGAACAGCGAACGGAGCCCGCGGAACTCCGGCCATGGAGTTTCGCGGGCCCCCGCGGTCATCACGCCTCGATGTCGGAGAACAGTCCCTTGAACGGCACCTGACTGCCCACGAGACCGCCGAAGACCTCACCGGCGGCCGGGGTCGCGACCGCAGCCGAAGCGTCGTCGTAGCTGTCGAAGTAGAGGTCGAGCGTCCGGTACGCCGGGGTGGCCGTGCCGTCCTCCTTCGGCCACACCTTGGCCGACTCAAGCCGGCGCAGGTTCGGAAACTTCTCAGCGGCGGCCTTGACGTCCGCGTAGATCTTCTCGAAGCCGTCCGCGTCGGCCGGGTTGTCGATGATCAGCGTGATCTTCGTGGGCATGACATTCTCCTTCGCAGTAACGAACGTTCTGTCCTGACCAACGATATGGCGACCGGGCCTCACGGTCAAGACCGAACGTTCTCTCTCTTTTTGGTCGGGTCAGCGCCCGTAGGTTTCCAGCAGCCGCAGCCAGACCTCGCTGATCGTGGGGAACGACGGGATCGCGTGCCATAGCCGATCCAGGGACACCTCGCCGACGATGGCGATGGTGGCGGCGTGGATGAGTTCGGCAACGTCCGGGCCGGCCAGGGTGAAACCGACGATCACCTTGCGGTCCTCGTCGACGACCATCCGGGCCCGGCCCTTGTAGCCCTCGGCGTGCAGGACAGCGCCGGAGACCCAGCCCAGGTCGTAGTCGACGACCCGGGTGTTCAGACCGGCCGCCTCCGCCGCGGCCGCGGTCAGCCCGACCGACGCGATCTCCGGCTCGGTGAACACCACCTGCGGCACAGCCCGCTCGTCCGCGGTCACCGCATACCGGCCCCAAGCACTGGTGTCGACCGGCTCGCCCTTGGCCCGCGCGGCGATCGCGTCCCCCAGCACCCGCGCCTGATACTTGCCCTGATGCGTCAGCAACACCCGCCGGTTCACGTCACCGGCCGCGTACAGCCAATCGTCGGCGCCGACCACGCGCAGGGCCTCGTCGACCACCAGCCAAGCGCCCGCGGTCAGCCCGATGCTGTCCAGACCGATGTCCTGCGTATTGGGCGTCCGGCCGACCGCCACGAGCACCTCGTCGGCCTCGATCCGCTCACCGTCGGCGGTCTCGACATGCACGGTCCCGTTGTCGTCACGACTGACCGAGACGGCCTCCGCTCCGGCGCCGGTCCGCACCACCGCCCCGGCCTCGCACAGCGACTCGACCACCATCTCGCCGGCGAACGGCTCGGCCGGCGGCAGCACCCCGTCACGGGCGAGCAGAGTCACCGACGAGCCGAGCGCGGTGAACGCGGTCGCCATCTCCGAGCCGACGACACCGGCGCCGATGACCACCAGGCGGGCCGGCACGTCCTTGGCCGAGGCGGCTTCCCGGCTCGTCCACGGGTTCGCTTCCCGCAGACCCGGAATGTTCGGGACCAGCGCGCTGCTGCCGGTCGCGACCACCACCGCGTGCCGGGCGGTCAGCGTGACCACGGTGCCGTCCACGTCGGTGACCTCGACGACCTTGGGCGCCTTGATCCGCCCCTGACCCCGATGCAGCGCGATCCCGGCCGACTCCAGCCAGGAGACCTGACCGTCGTCCTTCCAGTTCGACGAGAACGAGTCCCGCCGACCCAGCACCGCGGCCACGTCCAGCTCACCGGTCACCGCCTCACGAGAACCCGGCAGCTGACGAGCCGCTCGCAGGGCGGCCGAACTGCGCAGCAGCGCCTTCGTCGGCATGCACGCCCAGTACGAGCACTCACCACCGACCAGCTCCCGCTCCACGATCGCGACGGTCAGCCCGCCCTGCACCGCCCGGTCGGCCACGTTCTCCCCCACCGGGCCGGCACCGATCACGATGACGTCGTACGCCTGGGTTTCCATGTTGGTTTCCTTTCGAAGACAACGCTGAGGGAGGTGCCGGTCAGCGGATGCCGAGGTCCGCGGCTTCGATCAGGCGGGCCACCGCCTCGGGGCTCGCGACCGGCCGGGCGATAACCCCGGTCAAGCCGGAGACGCCGCGCACGATCACCACGGCCGGCTTGACCGGGGTCACCGTGCCGGAGGTGCCGACCGGCAGCGGAGTCGCGGAGGCCGGCAGCGCCAGGACGAGTCCAGCCACGACCGACGCGGCCGCGCCGACTGACAGCAGCGTTGTACCGACTGACATTCGACGAGGCACGAGACCATCACCCTTGATAGAACGAGCGTTCTGCCCCGCCAACGATCCGCCATCCCACGCAGGCCGTCAAGACCGAACGTTCTATTCCCCCGGTGGCGAAAGCCTCATGCTGCAGCCGGGTACCAAGGTCCGCTCACTACGATGGTCCGCCGCGCCCGGATCATCGAATGACCCGGCGGCTGCCTGCCTAGCGCGGACCACATGGCATCGAGGTCGGCGATAGGATTGACCGCAGATCCTGGCCGTCCGCCGGACACGCGAAGAGAGGACAAGGCTTTGGCTGAGGTTGCCGAGCCCAGGCCTAGCGCGCCGCGCGGGTCACGATACGCAGATCAGCGTCCGTATGTCGTCAGCGAGCGGCTTGAGGAGCTAATCGGGCCGACCACGGGGCAGGTCGTACTCAGCCGACGGCTCGACTGGTCCGGGCGTGCACGATACGACCTCGACAACCCCCGCCGGCTCGCGAGCATGTACGAGACCGTCCTGCGCGAGGCGACGACCGTCGAAGATCTCCAGCTTTGGCTTAACGGGCCGACACTCCTACGCCTTTGGGGTGGCCTGGTGCTTCCATCGCAGGTGAGACTCGCTTGGGAGGCGAAGCACGCGGTGCTTGCTGAAGCTAGCAGAGCAGCCGCGTAGTGCCTCACGAGGCGGAGCCGCTACACCTGGTGCTCGCCGAGATCGGTCTGCGGGCGGGCGGTCCGTTCGGCTTCGCCCTCGCCGGTGGGCATGCCGTCGCGGCGCACGGCATCATCGACAGGCCGAGTGAGGACGTCGACCTCTTTACCGACTGGCAACGACGCGCAGATTTTCCTACCGCCGTGGATGCGGTCATCTCTGCCTTCGAAAGCGAAGGATTCGCGGTCGCGGTCGATCTCCGCTTGGATACGTTTGCCCGTTTAAACGTCAGCCGGACCGCCGATCCGGATCAATTACATCGGGTCGAGCTCGTTGCCAACTGGCGCGCTCAGCCTCCTGTTCAGATGAAGATCGGTCCGGTCCTGCACCCCGATGACGTGATGGCGGGCAAGATGGACGCCCTTTACAACCGGGCCGCCGCGCGGGACTTCATCGACATCGATGCTGCGATAACTGGTGGCCGCTACACGCCGGAACAGCTCTGCATCCTGGCATCAGAGGCCGACGCTGGATTCGACAGGCAGTTCTTCGCTCAAATGCTTGGTGCGATCGGCCGCTTCGATGATCAGGACTTCATCGACTACGGACTCGAACCGGACCAGGTTTCGGCGATGCGTGGCCGATTCCGAGCCTGGCAAGCCGAGCTGAAATCCTTGCCGGGTTGACCAGGGGTCCTCTGATCCTTGCTCGGTCGCTACGAGCGGCAGTGGTCAGGCAATGGGGTTGAGGAACACGAATAGAGTGGCACGCGCGGGTGACGCCGAGGGTGCAAACGATCTGCTTGACAGCACAAGGAGCGTTTCGGAGGCGGTGCTCAAGAGCCAGCTTGGACCTACATCGGCTGATGGGCGGGGCCGAGCTCGGCCTCCTCGACGTCTGGTGTCGATAGGGTCCGCGGGCCGTCGGGTCGGGCCAACCCGACGGCGTCGCAGCAGCTGAGATCGTAAGTAAGAAGAGCGCCGGAGAACCGTCGCTTCGAACTGTCACGAGCTTCTCACAGAAGGAGCGCGGGGCAGTTCGTCGATCCCGACAATTGCTGTCCATTACCTTCGTCGATTGGCACAGCTTTTCGCTCGATCCACGGTGGCAGGGTGGACGGGCTCACGGCACGAAGGTGGCGAGCTGTTCGTCGAGCCAGGGGTAGAGCTCCTCGGCCGGGGTGTTCAGCCGCGACTTCAGGTAGCGGGTCTGATCGTCGGCGAGCACCTCGATCGAGCCGTTCGCGATCGCGTCGTAGGCCTGGGCGACCACGTCGGCCGGGCTGACCTTGGGCACGTCCCAGCGGGCCGACATCGGGGTGTCGATCATCCCGACCAGCAGGGCGACGACCTGGGTGCCCTGCGCGCGCAACTCGAAGCGCAGCGCGTTGGTCGCCGACCACATCGCCGCCTTGGACGCCGCGTACCCGGTCGGCACGTTGATCCAGGCCGCCGAGGACAGGATGTTGATCAGGGCGCCGCCGCCGTTGGCCGCGAGCACCGGGGTGAACGCCCGGGCGACGCGCAGGGTACCGAAGAAGTTCGTCTCGAACGTACGGCGCAGTTCCTCCTCGGGCCCGGAGATGGAGTCGCCGGCCGGCGCGATCGCCGCGTTGTTGATCAGCAGGTCGACGTCGGGCGCGGCCTGCGCGGCCCGGGCGGCGTCGTCGACGCTGGTCAGGTCGAGGGTCAGCGGCCGCACCCGGGGGTCGGCCCAGGACCGGGGCGTGCGGGCGGCGGCGTAGACCCGCGCCGCGCCACGGTTCAGGGCCTGCTGCACGAACTGCTCGCCGAGACCACCGTTGGCGCCGGTCACGAGCACGGTACGACCGTTCATCTAGACTCTCCTCAGTAAGTGGGGACTTCCCCCGGAAACCAATATGTGGGGACTGTCCCCGGATAGTCAAGGAGGAGTGTCCATGGCGACACGGCCGCTGCGGGCCGACGCCCAGCGCAACCGGGAGGCGATCCTCACCGCGGCCCGCGAGACCTTCGCGGCCGAGGGAGTACTCACCTCGCTCGACGGAATCGCCCTGCGCGCCGGGGTCGGCAACGCCACGCTCTACCGCAACTTCCCGACCCGCGACGACCTGCTCGCCGCGGTCATGGCCACCAGCATCGCGGACGCGTTGGCCGAGGCCGACACGCTGGCCGCGACGCTGTCCCCGCGGGCGGCGCTCACCGAGTGGCTCCAACGGCTCACCTGGCACCTGCGCATCTGGCACGACCTGCCGTACTGCCTGGCGACCGCCCACCAGGACACCGACTCGCCGATGAAACCGGCCTACGACCCGCTGCTGGCCCGGACCGGCACCCTGCTCGACGCGGCCAAGGCCTCCGGCGACGCCGCCGCGACGACCACCACCGACGAGGTGTACGAGCTGGTCCTGGCCCTGTCCTGGGCCGTCGACCGATTCCGCGACGACGAATCCACCGCCCGCCGCCGGGTAACCATGGCCACCGCCGGAATCTTCACGACGTGAGGCGCGCAGCGGCGGTCCCCTCCCAGCGATGATCGAGGGGGCGGGCGGTCAACCGGCCCAGCGTCCCTACCAGCTCCGGCACCGCGTCGAAGTGCGCCGCGCCGCGCGGACATCCAGGTCAACGAGGGGCCGAGCCGCCCGGCGACGCAATCGCCAAACGCCTCCGCGACCCATCGGACTAGCTGAGGTCGACAGTCGCACTCTCGGCAGTTCGCCGATGCCGCAGCGACCCGAGGCCGTGTGCAACTGGCTCGACCTCATGTCGCACCTCGGCACGAGCGTGCACTCCGGCCGGCCTGGCCGCCGATCACGTCGCGCAACCTCTTGGTGGCAAGCACTGTCGGCGCCAGATGATTGAGTTCTTCGCCGCCGGATCCTCCAGCTACTCGGCCAGGTCGACCCGCATGGCGAGACCCGCCTCGTCGCCAACAGATGCCGCAGCTCATCACCGAGGTGGACGCGCCGCTCGCCCAACCAACGACCGGCGTCGAGCACTGCGGGCCCATACGGCCTCGCACGATGGCCGGACGCTGCGGTCAGGAGCAGGGTGCACTGACCGCGATCCGGGACGCGAAACCTGCGATATGAGAGTTAAAACGATCATGCGTACGGCTTCATGAATTCCGGCAGGAGGAAGCCCAGTCGGGCTTTTTCCGCATTTTCTCGAGCAAGGATTCACTAAATCGGGGTGTTGTGCATCCTGCGAGCGGCCCGTTACAGTCCAAGACCTGGAGAGGAGGTACATCGTGCCGGTCTTTTACCGATCAACAATCGCCGTTTTCGCAAAATCAAGAGACGAGCAAATTGACCGCTCCCGCTCTATTGCAATGCGGCATGCTGTCGCCATCCGACGTGTGCCGCCCCTCTCTGCCCTGAAGGCCGAGGCCGCGTGTTTCCTACCCGTGGCATCCATCGCTTTCAGGGAGCTGGCTCCGGCCTAGATGTCGGCTCCCCTTAAATTAGGGAGCTGCTGTGCCATTACCGGCATGGATCATCGAGGTTATCAAGTCTTCGCCAACGGCGACTATTTATTTGGGTCTTGCCTGGCTGGGATACAAGTCGATCAGCAAAATCGTCGATTCGCCGCTTGCCATAGCGGTGCTCTTCAGCCTATTGGGCACCAAGGCGATTCGCGCCGATGCACGTAAAACCATGGAAATACTTCGAGAAAGAGGCGGTGGCTAGCGGCTCGCCGAACTTAATTCGGAAAGCTCTCACATCAGATTCGAGCAGCTCCGCGCCACCGAATCGCCTAAAACCGCCAACGGTCTTCGGGCGATTCGAGAGCCTCGCGCCGCCAGAGCCCCGGCAAAGTCGCGGTGATGTCCGATTCGGCCGCGACGGGAAGGTCAGCTGAATCGGTGCGGTCCGGCCACAACGAAGCCAGCGTCCGATCCACGGTGGTGGCGTCAGTGGGCCGGGCGCCGCTCAGCCGCGCTCGGCGACCATCTTCTCGATCCGCTCGAGTACCAGCTCCGGCTGGTCGTGGCGAATCTCGTGTGAGCTACCGACCGCCGTGGGCGCGAGTGGTCAGTTCGCGCCGGCCCGGCGGGCGCTCGTCGGCAGTTGAATGCCATGCTCAATGGGTCAGAAGTACTAATCAGGCAGGTAAGCATATTGATCGTGATCGACTGAAAGGTCGAGCCGAGCCAGTCGCTTCACGGTTTCCGCTGCATACGTGATGGCGGCGGTCGAGACGTCAATGCTCCCGTCCGCGGTGTCGCGGTTGCCGCTCATTTCGATGACGACCATGACTCCGGCCCGCATCCCCAGGTTTCCGCAAGCGTCGGCGATGCCGGCTCGGTGCGGTTCGATAACGTCCAGAAGCGCGGTGACGACGTCCTCGGTGAGATACGTCCGAACGCTCGCCAGCCCGAACTCCCAGTTGCTGAATCGTTGTCGTCCTGCTCGGCCCGGACGCAGGTCACCGCGTCGCCACGCTTCCGTCGGCTGCAGTCCCACCAGACGGGTGACGTCGCTCGGGTCGAACTCCATCAGCTCCAGTTCTTCGACGCTGTACGGCGGCCCACCGGTGTCAATATCTCTTGTGAGGTACAGGTACGCCCTCTGTATGCAGTCAGCGGACCGGCTGGTGGAAAGTTGGTTCCTGGGCATCGGGCCAGACAATAGGGCATGTCATACATCTGCGTCGCGCCGATGCGATCAGGATGGACGCCGGCCCTTTACGACGCACTCTCATCAAACACGTGAGCCGAGCGACGGGAAGGCGTCCTGACGCCGTACTGCAACTCTCCGTCACCACATGTTGAGCCGGTCCGGATGCCTCGGTGGTCCACCCGAGGCCGCCAGAACCGTACTGCGCGGCAGGAACGACTTCGTCCCGCCGCGCACCGCGACGGGACGAAGCGAGACTTCAGTGGCCGTGGGTCTCGGGCAGCCGCAGCCAGAGCGATGGGGCCGGCGTCGATCACGATGCCGTCGTACTCATAGGTGGTCTTGGTCAGTTGCCCTTCGCGGCGCGGCCGAGGCGGATGGCGGCGATGAGGAAGAAGATGGCGCCGGGGACGGCGTAGCCGGCCGCGTTGGTCAGTGCGGGGTTGTCGGCGGCGGCACCGGCGATGAACGAGCCACCGGCGAGCACCGAGATGCCGCCGCTGATGATCATCGGCCACTGGCCGCCCATCTTGCGGCGCGGGATGGCCACGACCAGCTGGACCAGCCCGGCGACGATCGCCCAGGCGCCCCACACCCGCAGCATCGCCGGGATGCCGGACGCGGCGGCGGCACCGAGGCCGATGGCGGTGAGCAGGCTGACCGCGATGTTGACGTAGAGCAGGGTCGGCGAGTTGGTGGTCCGCGACGAGCGCAGGTCGTAGATCGCGGCGCCGACGTCGAAGAGCGGGTAGAGCACGAACAGCGTCACCGTGAGCGGGTTGATCTCCTTCGCGGTCGTGGTGGCCACGATGGCCCACACGATGGCGAACGCGAAGCGGATGAAGTAGAGCCGACGCAGCGCGGACGCCGTCTGGGAGAGGCCGGACGAAGCAGCGGTGGTGGTGGTCACGGTGACCCCTTCGGTCGAAGTCTTGGGAGATCGAACGTTCTGTCACGACCAAGCATGGGGGCCGCCCGTCGACGTGTCAAGACGGAACGTTCTATCCGCTATGGTGAGGCCATGGTGAACAGCGAATCCGCAGGCCGGCCGTCCGAGGCCCGGGCCCGGCTACTCGATACGGCCGCCCGGATCTTCTACGCCGAAGGCATCCGCGCCGTCGGCATCGATCGCATCGTCGCCGAGGCGCAGGTCACCCGGGCCACCCTTTATCGGCACTTCCCCGGCAAGGAAGAGCTCGTCCTGGCGTATCTGAGCGATATCGACCAGTCCATCCGTGGGCAGACGGACGCCGCGCTGTCCGCCGGCCTCCCGCCCGCCGACACCATCCGGGCCATCGGCCGGTCCATCGCCGAGGGCATCCGGTCCCCCGGCTTCCGGGGCTGCGCGTTCCTCAACGCCGTCGCCGAGCATCCGGACCCCGGCTCGCCGGTGCACCGGGCCGTGCTGGCGCACCGCCGGTGGTTCCTGGACACCGTCACCGAACTGCTGGGCCGGATCCGCGAGTCGCCGGCCGGTCCGGCCGGGCGGCACCTTGTGATGATGCGCGACGGCGCCATGACCGCCGGCTGCCTGTTCGACCCGGAACTGGTCGGCGAGACCTTCCTGACCGGGGTCGACGAACTCCTGCAGGTCTACGCCACCACCGGCCGGACCGGCGAGGCTGCGCAGCCGCAGGCCGCCCCCTGAGCGGTCGAACGGCCCGGGCTCCGATCAGCGGACCAGCCGGGCACGCGGGTGCGGCGCGGAATCGACCCACGGGACAAATCCGCCGGCCGCCACTTCCCCGTCGGCTGCCGAACCACCTTCGGTGTGCTGACGACGTACCAAATTGTTGGTCTTGGATTCGCGGTCCTTGCCCTGGCTGTGCCGCTCAGGACCGGAGCAGTTGATCGACCACCCCGGCCTGCTCCCGGGCGGCGCCCTCAGCGTCACCCGCGTCTGAAAGGTGCGCTGATCCCTCGGTTACTCGCGCGTAGCAGAGTGAACGTTCTGTCGCTAGGATTGGCCGATGACGCGCGGCCAACTCGACATCCGTCCCTCCGAGGCCCGGACCCGGCTCCTCACCACCGCCTCCAAGATCTTCTACTCGGAGGGCATCCACTCCGTCGGCGTCGACCGCATCATCGCCGAGGCAAAGGTGACCCGGGCCACCTTCTACCGGCACTTCCCCGGCAAGGAAGACCTGATCCTGGCCTACCTGCGCGAGGTCCACCAGATGGATCGCAGCCAGGTCGAGGCGGCCATCGCCGCCGGCGGCCGGTCACCGGCCGAACTGCTGGTGGCCATCGCCGCCGCCCTCGCCGCCCGCATCCAGTCCCCCGGCTTCCGCGGCTGCGCCTTCCTCAACGCCGCGGCGGAATACCCGGACAAGAACCACCCCGTGCACCAGGAGATCATCGCCCACCGGCAGTGGTTCCTGGACACGCTCACCACGCTGATGGCGCAGGTCCACGAAGAGACCGCGGAACCGGCCGCCCGCCACTTCGTCATGCTCCGCGACGGGGCCATGGCGGCCGGCTGCCTCCACGACCCGGTGCTGGTGGCCGACACCTTCCTGCGCGGCATCGAGGGGCTTCTGCGGATCAACTCCGAGCGCAAGGCGGCCGAGTCCGCCCAGCCGACCGGCTGAATCCGCATCCGAGTTCAGGGACCGCCGGCGGCAACCTCAGCCGGTGGCGGTGGCGGTGGCGTGGAGCACACCCCTGAACAGGGAATATGCCTCTCCCCTCGGTTCTTGATCACCCTTGTACGGGCCGTGCCGGCCCGAGCGTGAGCCAGGAGCCGGACGTGACACAGACCATCGAACGCGACGCCGTCGCCGGCAAGATCGCCCCCGCCGAGACCGGCTTTACCGAGGCCACCCCCGCGCCCCGGCGCCGCCGCTGGATCCGGCCGGTCGCCGCCGGCGCCGTCCTGGTCCTGTTCGCGACCGAGATCATCATCGGCTGGTCGTCGCTCGCCGAGGCCCTGCACCACCTGCGGGCCCCGCGTCTGGGCTGGCTGGCCCTGGTCGTCGTGGCCGAACTGGCCGCGATGAGCGCCTACGCCCGCATGCAACGGCGGCTGCTGCACTCCGCGGGCGTGCCGTCCAGGTACCGCGACAACGCGCGGCTCGCCTACGCGGCCCACTCGCTGAACGAGACCCTGCCCGGCGGCCCGGCGTTCTCGACCCGGCTCAACTATCAGCAGATGCGGCGCTTCGGCGCCAGCCCGGCCATCGCCTCGTGGGCCATCGCCCTGTCCGGCATCCTGTCCGCCCTGGCCCTGGCCGCGGTCACCGCTGGCGCCACGCTCGCGTCCGGCGGTGCCACCTCGTGGGCCGACCTGGCGGCACTGCTGGCCGGCGTAGCGGTGATCACCCTCGGCGTACGGCACGTCGCCGCACACCCTGCGGTCGCCACCTCGCTGCTGCGCCGCCCGATCGCCGCCTACAACCGGCTGCGACGGCGCCCGGACACCGCGGGATACGACCGGGTGACCGGCTTCGTCGACCAGTTGCGAACCGCCCGGCTCAGCCCGGCGCACGGGCTCGCCGCCGCCGTCTTCGCCCTGTTCAACTGGCTTCTCGACGCGGTCGCCCTGTGGTTGTGCTTCTACGCCGTGGGCGAGGACTCCCCCGCTCCCACGGCCACCCTGCTGGCGTTCTGCGCCGCGATGGCGGCCGGATCGGTGACCATCGTCCCGGGCGGTCTCGGCATCATCGACAGCGCGTTGCTGCTCGGCCTGATGACCGGCGGCACGGCGCTGCCCGTGGCCATCTCCGTGGTCGTGCTCTACCGCGTGGTCAGCTTCGGTTTCATCATCGGCCTGGGCTGGTTCTTCTGGCTCCAGCTGCGCGTCTGCCCGGACCGCGCGGCTGCCCGGCGCCCCCGGAAGGCGTCTGGGTCGCGGGGCGGCCCGCGCACCAGTCACCGGCTGCTGGCCGTCTGCCCTGGCTCCGCCACCGGTGTTCGCAGCGACCGATAGCGCCACGACGGCCGAGCCGGTCTGTCAGTAGCGGAACGAGCCGACCAGGGTACGCAGGCGTTCGGACAGTTCGGCCAGCTGAGCGGCCGCCTGCTGGGTCTCGGTCGCGCTGGCCGTGGTGTTCTCGGCCGCTTCGGCGACCCCGGCGATGACCGCGGCGATCTCCCGGGAGCCCTGGGCCGCGTCCCCGACCGAGCGGCTCATCTCGTTGGTGGTCGCGGTCTGTTCCTCGACGGCCGAGGCGATCGTCGTCGAATATCCGCTGATCTGGGCGATGACCTCGGTGATCGCGCTGATCGCGGCGACCGCCTCGGCGGTGGCCGTCTTGATCGTGCCGATCCGGCCGCTGATGTCCTCGGTCGCGCGGGCGGTCTCCTGGGCCAGCTCCTTGACCTCGGAGGCGACCACCGCGAATCCTTTGCCGGCCTCTCCGGCGCGGGCCGACTCGATCGTCGCGTTCAGCGCCAGCAAATTCGTCTGCTCGGCGATCGAGGTGATCGCCTGCAGGACCGCGCCGATCTCGGCACTGGACTCGCCGAGGCGGGCCATGGTCGCGCCGGTGCGCTGCGCCGTCTCGACCGCCGACGCGGTGACCCGGGCGGCTTCGGACGCGTTCTCGGCGATCTCCCGGATCGACGCGCCCATCTGCCCGGCGCCGGCCGCGACCGTCTCGACGTTCGAGGAGACCCGCCCGGCCGAGTCGGTGACCACGACGGCTTGTTCGGCCGAGGTGCGCGCGCTGCCGGCCAGTCGCCCGGACACGTCGGTGATGGTGCCGCTGACCCCGCCCAACTCCTCGGCCGCGCCGGCGATGCCCCGGACGGTGCCGGCGACCTTGAGCACGAATCGGTTGAACGCGGCGCCGAGCTGCCCGACCTCGTGGTGCGGCGACTCGTCGACGCGCTGGGTGAGGTCGCCGTCGCCGTCGGCGATGTCGGCCATCCGGTCGCGCAGTGCCTTGATCGGCGCCACGATCGCCCGGCCGAGCAGCAGCGCTGCGATCGCGCTGAGCCCGATCGCAATCACCGCGAGCAGGATCGCCAGGTTCCGCAGCCGGTGCGCGGGCGCCAGCACCGTGGCGTCCGGGATCGTGACGACCAGGGCCCAGGTCGACTTCACGCCGATCGCGACCGGGACCGCGACCCGCAGCTGCGACGAGGTGACGGCCCGGGTGTCGGCGCCCAGCACCGCTTTGCCGGCCAGCGCGCCCAGCGCCCCGCCGAGCGGCTTGGTCAACTGGTCGGGCGTCCCGCCGGCGACCACGTTGCCGGCCGAACTGACCAGGGTCGCCGCACCGGTGCCGAACGGCTTCATCCCGCTGACGATGGTGCTCAGCGAGTCGAGGGTGATGTCGACGCCGGCCAGTCCGACGAACTTCCCGTTCCGCATGATCGGCATCTCGGCCGAGGTCATCAGGGTGTCCTTGCCGCCCACCTTGTAGGAGTACGGTTCCAGCACCATCTCCTGCCCGGTCTTCTTCGGCGTCTCGTACCAGGCGTTGGTCGTCGCGTCGTCGAGTCCGGCGAGAGGTTCCAGGCCCACCCTGCCCGACTCGGTGCGATGCCAGTAGGGGATGTACCGCCCGGTCTTGTCGGTCCCGGTGGTGTTGCGCAACCGGCTGTCGCGGGTGTCGAACGCGTTCGGCTCCCAGGCCGACCACACCGCCATGTATTCCGGGTGCGCCGTCAGCAGCGTCGACTGCACGCGATCGGCGACCGTCCGGGAGTGATCCTCGACCGCGATCGACTCCAGCGACGCGGCCAGGTCCCGCGCGGTGGTGAACGCGGTGTCGAACCGCCGCTCGATCTGCGCCGCGCTCTCCTCGGCCTGATGCTCGGCGTCGGCGAACGCCGCCGTCTTGAGGCTGCTGGAGGCGCCCACCACGAGAACCGTGACCAGCGCCGTAACCGAGACGATCAGCAGCACGGTCACGCTGAGCACGAGCCGGGAACGGATGGTCAACCGGTGCATGACCAACCATTCGGCACCCTTGCCGCACTCGTTAGCCGAGGGTCAGGACGGGTTGACGACGTACGACTTGATGTGGGCCAGGGCCATGTCCAGCGCGATCTCCATCGGCTTGACGTCGTGCGCGGCGTTGGCCAGCAGGTAGCCGCCCTGCAGGGCGGCCATCAGCCCGACGGCCAGGCCCTGCGGGTCGGCCTCGGGTCGCAGCGTGCCGCTGTCCTTCATCCGCTGCAGGCCGTCGCTGATCAGCTTCTCCCATGCGGCGAACGACTCGGACAGCATGGTCCGCGACGGCTCGTCCTGGTCGGACAGCTCGACGGCCATGTTGCCCAGGCCGCACCCGTACGCCCCGTTCTGCAGAGCGTTGGCCTGCACCAGCGCGTTGCGCCAGCGGACCAGACCGGAGAACGTGCGCAGCCGCTCCAGGCGGCCGTGCTCGCGCTCCAGCACCAGGGCGCCACGGAACTTGACCACCGCGCGGACCAGGGCGGTCTTGTCCTCGAAGTGGTGGTAGAACTGCGACTTGCTGGTCTGGCTGGCCTCGCGCACGTCGTCGAGGGTGGTCGCGTTGACCCCGCGGACGAACATCAGCTGGTTGGCCGCCTCGATGATCCGCTCGCGGGTCGCGATGCCGCGCTGGCTGATCCGCCGGGGCTTCGCGGGGCTCACCGTCTGTTCGTCGCTCACCCTTCGATCCTATACGTCCGGACGTACGGCCTTCCAGCCACAAACGGACTTCAGAGTCCTCTTTTCGGCTGTCTCCTCTGACCTGGGCCATCCCTTTGGACCATCTGTACCGTTGACGCACCGCTTCGTGAAGGCCTTCCGTCGAGGATGGGCGCGAAGTTGACGCTGATCCTCGGGCCGGCCGGCGTCTGCTGCTTGGGCACGCAGTGCCGCCAGTCGAGCTGGCTGCGGCCGCCCATGACGACGAGGTCGCCCGGCCCGACCCGCAGCGACGTGCTCGGACCGCCGTCGGCCGGCCGGATCAGGAATCGGCGGGTGGCGCCCAGGCTGAGCACGGGAACGACACTGATGTCCTGGACCTTGCCGATGAGGTCGCCGTGCCAGCCGGTCGAGTCCCGGTGGGTGCGGTACAGGTTCATCCACAGCTTGCGGTAGGTCGTCCCGTAGTGGTCCGAGAGCGCGTCCGCGATCTGCCGCAGCGCCGGCTGCGGTGCTTCGGCGATGTCGGGGAACTCCGCGGTCAGCCGGGGCTCGGTGAAACGGCGCCCGAACATGCTGCGATAGCGCTGCTCCCACGGCGCTGTTCGTTGCAGATGTTCCAGCAGGTCGTCGCTGTTGTGCAGCCAGCCCGGGACCTGCTCGATCCAGGACGTCCGATCCAGCTCGACCCGGGTGGCCCCGGCGAAGGAGGTGTCGAACTCGACGGTCTGCTCAGATTTTCCGGTCATCGCTGTCTCCTGTCGGGCGCTGCCGCACTCGCGGCGCATCACCTAACAACCACTTCCATGGACTGTTTAGTCCCACTCAGGGTGGACCAGGAGTGCCACAAATTCAAGCTGAAGATGCGTCATCGATGGCAAATGAAGGGTTGCCGAAGAAGCTTATTGGACTTTTTAGTCCCTACATGGCACAGTTGCGACATCGGCTCAACGCCTGACAGGAGGAACCGTGGAACCTTCGACGTTCCAGCTCACCGACGTGGTCATCAGCCACGACCCGGACAACCGCAAGTACGACGCCCTGCTCGACGGCGACGGAATCGGCATCGTCGTCTACGAGGTCTCTGCCGGGCACGTGGTCATCACCCACGCCGCGGTGAAGGAAAGCCACCGCGCCGGCGGCGTCGGAACCAAACTCATCACGTACGCGCTGGATCACATCCAGACGCTCGGCGCGCCGATCACCGTCCAGTGCCCGGTGGTGCGCGAGTTCATCGAGCACAACCCGAAGTACGCGCATCTGACCGCGCGCCCCTGAGAACCGGTGGACACCCCGGCCCGGCTCACCGCACGAGGTGTCGCCACCCGCGAACGCATCCTGCTGGCGGCCGCGCGGCTGATGTACGTCCGGGGCGTCGGCGCCACCCTGCTCGACGACGTACTGGCCACCAGCGGCACCAGCAAATCGCAGCTCTACCGGCACTTCCCCGACCGGCAGGCCCTTATCGAAGGCGTCGTCGACCTGCAGTGCGCGCAGATCCTGGCCCGCGAGCGGCTCGATCTCGCCCGGGTGCGCTCGTTCGCCGGGCTGCAACGCTGGGCGACCGCCCTGGTCGAGAACAACGCCCTGCAGAACGGAGCGTACGGCTGCGTCCTCGGGTCGATGACCTCGGAACTGGCCGGGCAAAGTGAACGGGCCCGGCTGACCATCAAGGCGACCTTCGACGAGTGGGTCGACCTCATCGAACGGGCCCTGGGCCGGCTACGGGACAACGACGAGCTCAGGCCCGACGCCGACACCCCGAACATCGCCATCGGGTTGATGGCCGCACTACAGGGCGGGTACGTCCTGGCCCGCACCGCCCACACGATCACCCCGATGCGCACGGCCCTCGACCTCGCGCTCGGGCACGTCCACCAACACCTGCGGAGTACGACGACGTGATGGACACGGCCATCAACGATGCCGAGGCCCGCCACCAGCAGCGGCTCAGCGACATGCGCTGGGCCGGCCAGCGCGTCGACGCGGTGGCGCCCGACGCGCTTCCCGGGCTCGCCCGCATGAACAACCTGGTTCGCAGTGTCCGTACGCCGGAATTCGAGAACGTCACCTTCCACGAGGTGCTGACCAAGAGCGCACTGAACCACGTGCCGCCGACCAGCCGGATGCTGCCCGGCGAGTGGACGATGAACCCGTACCGCGGATGCACCCACGCCTGCGTCTACTGCTTCGCCCGCCCCACCCACGAACGGCTCGGGCTGAACATGGCGGCCGACTTCGAGAATCAGCTCATCGTCAAGGTGAACATGCCGGACGTCCTCAAACGGGAACTGGCCGGCAAACGCACGCTTCCCCCGCGAGTCGCTTTCGGTACGAACACCGACCCGTACCAGCGTGCCGAAGGCCGCTACCAGCTGATGCCGCCGATCATCGACGCGCTGGCCGGGGCCGGGATCCCGTTCTCGATCCTGACCAAGGGCGCTGTGATCCGCCGCGACCTCGACCGGCTCGCCACCGCCGCGAAACGGGTGAACGTGGAACTCGGAACGTCGATCCCGTTCCTCGACGAAACCCTGCAACGGGAGCTGGAGCCGGGCGCCCCGTCCACCGTGGCCCGGCTGGCCACCCTCCGCGCGATGCGCGACGCCGGCTTCGCACCGACCGTCTTCGTCGCCCCGATCCTGCCCGGGCTCACCGACAGCACCGAGCAGATCGACCAGCTCATCGGCACTCTGGCCGCCGCCGGGGCCGCCCATGTGCTCCCGACCGTGCTCTACCTGATGAGCGGGGTCAAGGAGCTCTTCTTCGGCTGGCTCCGGCAGGCCCACCCCGAGCTCGTCCCCACCTACGCGGACCTCTACGCCCACGGGTCGGAGGTGCCGCGGCCCTACCGGGACGTCGTGCGGGCCCGGGTCAACCAGGCGCTGCGCCGGCACGGACTGCCGATCCCGGGCACGGGCACCGAGGACAAATTCGCGCTGCTCGGCAACCGGTCGGCGCCGCCACCACCGCTTGAGCAGACCCTGTTCTGAATCCGGCCAACCTGGAGTTGCCATGAACGACGTTCCTGAACCCGTATTCACCGGAGTGGCCGGGCACATCGGTACCTACGCCGACGCGGTCGTCGTCCCGGCCGGCTACGAGAGCATCCTCGTCTCCGGCACGCCCGGCCTCAAGGACGACGGATCCGTGCCGGCCGACTTCGCCGAGGAAGCGTCCCTGGCCTGGGGCAATGTTCGCCGGGCCCTGCAGGCCAAAGGCTTCGACCTCGACGACGTCGTCAGCGTGCGGCAGTGGCTGACCGGCGCTGCCGACATCCCCACCTACATCAAGATCCGGGCCGCGACGGTACGGCATTCACCGGCATTCATGCTCGGCGTCGTCACCCAGCTCGTGTGGCCGCAGTTGCGCGTGGAGATCGAAGTAACCGCCGTCCGCAAGCCGCGAGCCTGAATCCAACCATCGGCAGCGCAGCGCCCCGGCCCGATGGGGCCGGGGCGCTGACTAGACCATCGCGGAGCACTCCGGTGAGAGGGGCCGGCCGGGATGCAGGACCTGATCGACTAGAACAGATGGGACGACGCGCTCGCACGTGCTGATGTCCGTGACTTCGCTGTTCGCCGACTCGGGCATCCGGACGCGGTCCTGGTCATCGACGAGTCGCTCCACAAGGCACCTGCCGCCACTTCACCAAAGACCGCCTCCGTCACTGACGCCCGCTGCAGAGCCTGACCAGCGCCGAAACCGTCCTCCTACTACGCGCCCCCGATGAGCCGCCCGGTGCGGATGACCCGGGCCGGACGGCTGATGCTCTGCCTATCGCCATTGTGTGACATTTCGGAGTTCCCCTGTTTCGAGATCCGGATCCCCCCACCAGTCACCGACTTCAGTCTTGAAAACAGTCACCAGGACACCTTCGCTCGGATAGATGGCGTAGAAGCCCCGATTCCAGGTGGGCTCACTGACCACTTGTGGCGGTCTCATCCGTAGGCGTTCCTGTCCATCCAGGTTGAGAACCGCGAGGTTGTCCAGGCGTCCGTCGATGATCGGCTCGAGCACGAGGATGCTGGCCGGCTGAGGCCAATAGAGGACATCCTCCGGTGGCCTCTCGAGCGTCTTGACGACGATTTTTCCGTCATGGGGCCAGCGAATCGTGGTGGACTCCGCTGACCATTCAATATGAGGTTCTGAAGGCATTACCACCCTCCGATCGCGGCTCGACCTGATCAGGTATCGTTGCCGTTCGCGTCGGCCTGCCGCAGCTCATCCAATCGCCTTGCACCATTTTCCAACTCCCGAACCAGCATCCTGCGCTCGTGTTCGCCCGGCCCGGATCGTCGGGTCGGCTCGAATATCTCTCGGTAGACCATCCAGGCCAGGTAGATGTCCCGCGTTATGTAAGTCATGTCGATCCGAGACTTTCGTGATTCCCTCGAAGTCGAGGGTCTCATGGCTTCGGTCGTGAGCGGCAACACCGGCTGGTCGCGAGTTTGGACACCATGATCGCGGTCTGACCATGATCAATGGTCGCGAGAAGTGACACCACTGGGCGCGCTCAGGCGATCTTGCGAAGATTCGGGCATGGTGCGCGAGCCTCGTAGGCGGCGTGCATCATGGGCTGCGTGGCTGAGTTGACCTTGTTCGCGGATTACTACCAGGTCCATGTGTTCGACGATGGATCGCAGGCTGACTTCAGCGACGCGTGGACCGATCAGGCGCTGGCTGATCATGTGGCGGTGAGTCAGGACGCGGTTGCGATTGGCACGGTAGTAAACGTGGATGTCGCGGTCATCGTTGAAGTGCTGGAGGGGCCGCCGACCGATGACTCCGCCGATTTTGACCACGTGACCGAGGCAAGTATCCGTTGCTCCTCGGGGCGGTTGGTGGTCATGGGATGCACCGACTATGCGCCCGATGCGCGCCGGTTTCCGGTGCCGGCCGGCTGGCTGCGTTTGCGTTTTTCCCAGTCCAATCTTGATCGCGCCCATGAGGCTGGCATCGATTCAGATGATGATCCGGAGACGATGGAGCGGCTGCGGTTGCAGCTCTGGCCGGCTGCCGAGGCGGCTGCGGTGATATCCAAACGCTGGCGGCCGCCGTCATAGGCGTGCGCAGTGAGGGATAGGTGCTTCTGTGGCTTTTCAGGCCGTCTCGCTGCCGCAGGGTGGTTGGTCGTTGCAGGGCGTGTTCTGCAGGCGCAGGCGGGTGAGGGCAAGCATGTCGATCAACCAGCCGGGTCCGCCCGGTGATGCCTCGCTGACGCAGGAGGGTGTCGATCTCGTCGCGGGTGGCCGGGCTGGTGAGGAGCAGGAAGTCCTCGCAGATTTCGAGGAGTAGTTGCTCCTGGTCGTGTGACACGGTCGGCCGTGGTCAGTCCGTGGCGGCCGCGGTACGGGTGCGGGTGAGGCGGTAGGAGTCGGTGCCGGTCTCTGTCGGACGGTGACACCAGCGTGCTCCTGCCCTACCGGGCACCGATGCGGTTCCGCGACACCCTGGCCTACCTGCGCTTCCGGGCCGTGCCCGCCGTCGAAGCGGCCGACGACGACAGCTACACCCGGACGCTGTGCGCTCCCGGCGGTCCGGCCCGATTCACCGTGACGGCGGCAACGACCGGTATCAACGCCGCCATCCGGGTCAGCGATCCCGGCGATCTGAGCTGGGTGACGGCCCGCATCACCCGCCTGCTGGACCTGGACGCCGACGCCGCGCAGATCGACGAGACCCTGGCGCGCGACCCGGCGATCGCCCGGATGGTCACCGCGCGGCCGGGGCTGCGCTCCCCCGGCGCCGTCGACGGCTTCGAGATCGCCGTGCGCGGCATCATCGGCCAGCAGATCTCGGTGGCGGCGGCCCGGACCCGGCTGCAGATCATCGTCAGCGAACACGGCCGGCCGGCCTTCGCCGACGAACCGCTCACGATGTTCCCGTCACCCCAGCGTGTCGCGGCGATCGACCCCGAGACTCTCGGCATGCCCCGCGCCCGGGCCCGCACCCTGATCGGCGTCGCGCAGGCCTGCGCAGACGGGCAGCTCTGCCTGCAGCCCGGGGCCGATCCGGCCGAGCAACGGGCCCGGCTGATCGCCATGCCCGGAATCGGGCCGTGGACGGCCGACTACATCATCATGCGAGCCCTCGCGCACCCCGACATCCTGCTCAGTTCCGATCTCGGAGTCCGCAGGTCGGCCGAACGTCACGGCATCGACCTGCACGCCGGCCGGCCCGACCTCGCCCCTTGGCGCTCTTATCTGTCCAACCATCTGTGGGCCGCATCCCACGACACCTGACCGAAGGCGCACCGCAATATACGGACCATGCAGTCCACGCATATGCTAGCTCCACCGCATATACCCATCAGCCGCGCCGGATCACCTCTCGCATCTGGACCATATAGTCTTCGCTAGGCTCACAGCCCGTTCATCTCGTACGAGAGGCATTCCCATGGACACTGATCGGATCGTCGCCACCGCCCAGGCGGTCCTGCCGGCCGTCGAGCGCCGGCGCACCGACCTGACCACCCGCGAGTTCGCGTTCGTGGCCGACGAGCCGCACGGCGGCGCCACCAGGGACGGCCCGACCCCGACGGAATACCTGCTGATGGCCCTGGCCTCGTGCACCGCCCAGACGCTGCGCCAGTACCTGGACTACAAGTACGACGACGGTGGTGACATCACCGTGCGCATCGACTACCACGAGCCGCAGGCCGAGGGCGAGGCGCGCTACCTCCGCCGCACGATCACGCTGAGCGAGGACCCCGACCCCGACGATCTCAAGGTGATGCACGACATCGTCGAGAAGTCCCCGGTGACACTGCTGATCCAATTTGCGTACGGCATCCGCACCGAGTTCAGCTGACAAACGAGATGGGCCCGTTCCCGGGCAGGGAACGGGCCCGCGCTGCCCGGCGTGCTGATTACTCGCCGCGGGCGACGACGTCCGCGCCGATACACTGCCAGCGGCCGTCCCGGCGCTGGTAGAAGTCGGTGTAGCGGGCCTCGCGGGGCATGCCGTCGCGCTTGGTGGTGTAGGTGACCCGCCCGTGGACCAGCGCGGTGTCACCGAGCACCCGCACCCGCACGTCGTGCGCGGTGAGGTCGGTGAACGGCCGCTCCTTCGCGATCATGTCGAGGAACTGCTGCCGATCACGGAGCACCAGGTCGGGCAGGGTGGCGACAAAATCCTCGGCCAGGAACTGGTCATAGCGGGCCACGTCGCTGAACTGATCCGAGTTGATGTAGGCGGCGTTGAGCTCCAGCAACGCGGCGACGTCGGCGGATACGGCGGTCTCGGTCATCGGACTCCCCTGTCGTGTAACTCTTCCGCTTGGACCATACAGACCTTCATTCCGTACGTCTAATTGGCTCTTGATCTGGTTTTTCTTGGGATTCTTCAGGTTCTTACTGGACTATTGGGTCCGTTAGTGTGAGAGTTGGGGACCCACCGAGCCGACGAGGGGAACCCGATGGACATGGCAGCGCAGCAGGAGAAGGCCCGGCGATTCCGGTCGCTGTACGAGAACGGCATCCTGGTCCTGCCCAACGCCTGGGACGCCGGCAGCGCGGTGCTCATCGAGCGCGCCGGGGCGAAGGCGATCGCGACGACCAGCGCCGGCGTCTCCTGGGGGCTGGGTCGCGGGGACGGGCAGCAACTGACCCGCGAGCAGATGGTCGAACTGATCGCCCGGATCGTCGAGGTGGTCGAGGTTCCCGTCTCGGCCGACATCGAGGGCGGCTACGGCCCGGAACCGGCCGCGGTCGCCGAAACCGTCCGCGCGATCGTCGGCGCCGGCGCCATCGGGGTCAACCTGGAAGACTCCAGGAGCACCGACTGGACCCTGCACACCCCGCGGGAACAGGCCGCCCGGATCGCCGCCGGGCGCGGCGCCGCCGTCGAAGCCGGCCTGCCCGAGCTGGTGATCAACGCACGGACCGACGTCTACCTGCTCGGGATCGGCGCCGAGACCGGCCGGGTCGACGACGTCCTGCACCGCGCCGAGACCTACGCCGCCGCGGGCGCCGACACCCTGTTCGTGCCCGGCCTGACCGACCTGGCCACGCTCGGGCTGCTGGTCAAGGGCTCACCCATCCCGATCACCGTGATGGCCGGCCCGGGCGCGCCGTCGGTCGACGAACTCGCCGACGCCGGCATCAAGCGGGTGACCGTGGGCGGGATGATCGCCCAGGCGGCGTACACCCTGGTCGTCCAGGCTGCTGAGGAGATATTGACCCTGGGCACCTACGCCACGCTGAACACGGCGGGCAGCTTCGCCGGCATCAACGACGCCTTCCGGCGCGCCTGAGCCGACTGCGGCCCGGCCGGGCTCACGTCGACGGCCGGCACCGGATGACGTACTTCTCGATTCCGCTCAGGCTCGACCAGGCCTGATGTGTCTCGTCAGGTCCGGCATGCAACGTCTGCGCCGCGACGCGGGTTGCCGCCTCCAGCAGTTGTTCCCGTCCGGTGTGCCCGACCAGGACGCTGTACCGGCCGGGGACAATCGTCAACGGCAGGACCAGTTCGTCGCCGGTATCCACGGCGATCCGGCCGCTGAGCACGGTCAGCCCGACCGGTTGTTCCCACTGCCACGGGCCGCCGGACGGTTGCGGGCGGGCGCCCACGAGCTCGATGCGTACCGACGGGCGGCTGAACTGGTGGGCGCAGCGAACCTGGAGCACGGTGCCGGCCGCCCCCAGCATGCGGCCGCCCCGGTGGCCGGGGATGCGCGTGGCGAGCGCCGCCGCGCGCTGGTCCGCGAGTGTATCGGCGAGCGCGTCGCGGATCAGGAAGATGCCTTCGTCGGTGCTGATGACGGTCTCGGCAGAGCCGCTCATTCGAGTCCTCCTGCGATGGGCGGCCGCCCCTCTTATCTTCAAAGGAGCGGCCACCGGCGTTCATCCCTGAATGCTGCAGCTCACCGCCGCCGGAGTCCCGGCCCACCGCCTGCGTCACATCAAAGCGGCCCCGGGCGGCCCGTTGACCGGCACACCCGGCCGGTCGACCTGACCGACCAGCAACTGCGCGGCCAGCCTGAATTGTTGCGCGGCGTGAACCGCCCGGGTTGCCGCCGCCTGCGAGTCCTGCGGCATCGCGGCGAGGTCGCCCCGCGCCTCGTGCAGACGACCGAGGTACGTGTCGAGCAGGTCGAGGAACTCGGTGTGCATGATTCGCCTCGGCTCCTGCCCCTGGCTCACCGGCGGAATGGTTCTGGCTGAAGACTAACCAATAGCCGGCGGTCAGAGGGTTGGCTTTCGCGGCAGCGCCGCCCGTCCGGACGAGGCACGATGACAGGGCCCCGACACATCAGGCGTTGCGAACAGGGGGTAGCCGATGGCACTGGTGATCTACGTCGAGAACCAATGCCATGAGCGAGGGAGGGCGGTCGCCGACGACGGGGCGAACACCTTCCTGAACCTGGCCCGACGGCTCTCCGCGGCCGGAACTCAGGTCCTGGACATCATCGACCCGTACACCGACGCCATGCTGAACGTCATCCAGCTGGATCGGCTGTGCCGTGAGCTCGACGCCGCTCTGACAACAGACCTGTCGGACACCGAGCGAGCCCTGGCGACCGCCGTTCGCGCCGCCGCGGCGGAGGCCAGAGAGCAAAGTGGCTACCTTTTCATCGAGGGCGACTGAGGGAACCCTCCTCATCCTGCGCAGGCCGGGCTCACGAGGTGGCGCACAGAGGGCAGGGCAGCGAGGACCCCGGTCGGGGCGTCACGAGAAAGCGGCCACCGATCTGACCGCCGAAGCCGGCCTGTCCGAGCTGGTGATCAACGCACGGACCGACGTCTACCTGCTCGGGATCGGCGCCGAGAACGGCCGGGCCGACGACGTCCTGCACCGCGCCGAGACGTACGCCGCCGCGGGCGCCAGTCTGCTGCCGTTCACCGGCGCGGTGGGAGCCGGCCGAGGTCGGCGGCGAGCGGGTGCGTGCTATTGGGAGTGGAGCGCCAGGTGTGCTGCGATGCCGCGGCGGGCGCGGTCCAGGTGGACGGGGTCACCGAACAGCACGAACAGGTTGTTGGCGAGTAGCAAATACGCGTCGAGTTCGAATGCCGCCTGGGCCGGGTCGACCGCTTCATCGAGCTGACCTGCGCTCTGCGCGTCGGCGTAGGCGGCGGTCAGGCTCTCGTGCCAGGCTTGCTGAAGGCCGGCCAGCCGGTCGCGGATCGGGCCCGGCCGGGTGTCGAACTCGACGGTGCTGGAAGCGAAGAAGCATCCGCCGGGCAACGACCCCTTGGCTACGTGAGCGAGGAAATTCTCGAGCAGCGCGGACAGCCGGGTCACCGGGTCCGCCTCGGCCATGGCCGGTCCCACGATGTCGCGGGCATAGGTCATTGCGGCCTGCTCGATGATGGCCAGCTGAAGAGCTTCCTTGGACTCGAAGTGGGCGAACAGGCCGCTCTTGCTCATTCCGGCGTGCTCTGCCAGGCGCGCGATCGACAGGCTGTGAAGGCCCTCGACGGTGGCGAGCGCCACGGCCGTCTCGAGGATGGCCTGACGGCTGCGTACGCCATCGGCGCGTTGGCGGCGGGACGTTCCAACAGTCACCACCGAAGGGTACCGGAATGCTTGCTATATAGTACGACCGGTCGTTCTAACTAAGGAGTTCGTCGTGCAACCCCATGACCTTCCGACCCTGGTCCTCGTGCATGGAGCGTGGCATCAGGAAGCGATGTGGCACCCCCTGATCCAGGAGCTGCCGGACAGCCTCGACATCCGGACCCTCCAACTGCCCTCCAGCGCGCCCGTCCCACCGGAGCACCTCGGAAGCCTCTACGACGACGCGAAGGCGATCCGCGATCTGGTCGACGCGATCGACGGACCGGTGGTTGCCGTCGCGCACTCCTACGGAGGCGCTCCGCTGTCGCAAGGCCTGGTCGGCGCCCCGAACGTCCTTCGCCTCGTCTATCTGGCCGCCTTCCAGCTCGACGTCGGGGAGTCGATGACGTCGATCGTCGGTGAGCGGCCCTACTTCTGGGGTGCCGACCACTATGACGAGGGCTATTACGAGATGACCGATCCGGTGGGGATCTTCTACCCCGATCTGGAGCCGGAAGTTGCCGCCAAGGCAGCGGCAGCCCTGACCCTGCAATCGGTGTCGTCGCTGGAAAATACGCTCACGCAGGCGGCCTGGCACACCATCGACAGCACCTTCATCCACGCGTCGAACGACGTCGCAGCGCCGCTGCTCGAACCTTTCTCGCAACGGTCGCAACGTGTCCGGAAGATCGCGACGGCCCACGCGCCGTTCATCAGCCGCCCGGCGGAACTCGCGGAGATGCTTCTGGTGGAACTCAACGAAGCGGACGACGCTTGATCGATTGAGGCCGCGGGCGTACGAGCAGCCGCCCGTAGCGGCTCAGCGCCCGCAACGGGATACGCGCTTGAGGCATACACGAGAAGGGATAGAAAGTATGTGCAGAGAAATTGCCGTGCCCGAAGATGTCCAGGCGTCCGTGCCGCGGCGACTGCTCGGCCCCGCAGTTGACCCGATTGCGCTCGAACCGGTCGACGAGGTGGTCATCACGACCCTCGTCGACAATGTCTACGACGGCCTGCTCGTCAACGACGGCGCGGTAGTACGAGCCCCGATCGCAGCCGGAACCGCGCGGGCGCCGCAGTTCGAATCAGGCTCCACCAATGTCGGACTGGTGGCCGAGCACGGCTTCTCGGCGCTGGTAACCGTTCGCCGCGCAGGTCACAGCACGTCCGTGCTGTTCGACACCGCCCTGTCCCCCGAGGCGATGATGACGAACGCCGACCGGCTCGGGATCGACCTGAGCACGGTCCAGACGGTCGTGCTCAGCCACGGGCACTTCGACCACGCCGGCGGTCTGGCCGGTCTGGCCGGCCGCAAGGGGACGCGAGCCCTGCCGATGATCGTCCATCCGCTGGTCTGGACACGCAGGCGACTGAACGTCCCTGGTACGGACATCGGCGATCTGCCGACCCTGAGCAAACGCGCTCTCGTCTATGAGGGATTCGAGGTGATCGAGCGACGTCAACCGTCACTGCTGCTGGACCGAAGCGTCCTGATCACCGGCGAGGTCGACCGGACCACCGACTTCGAGAACGGCATGCCGAGCGCCCACGAGCAATGGGTGGGACCGGGCTGGGAACCCGATCCGCTGGTGCTCGACGACCAGGCACTCGTGGTCAACCTACGGGGCCAGGGACTGGTCGTGCTGACCGGCTGCGGACATTCCGGCGCCGTCAACATCGTCCGGCACGCGCAGCGGCTCACCGGCGTCACCCGCCTGCACGCGCTGGTGGGCGGTCTCCACCTGAGCGGCAGCTTCTTCCAGCCGGTCATCGGACCGACCGTCGACGCGTTGCGAGCGCTCGAACCCACCCTTCTGGCACCCGCACACTGCACCGGCTGGCGTGCACAGCAGACCTTGGCCGCAGCCTTGCCGGGCAGCTGGGTACCCGGGAGCAGTGGAAGCAGCTACCACCTGGCGGCCGCGTGAGCTGCGGTGGAGCGGGCGCGAATGCGCTCGTTCAGGTGACGCCCTCACTGGCGCAGTGCGGACCGGCCCTCGGCCCAGGCGTCGAGTACGTCCTGCGCCCACAAGTTGTCGATCATGAGAGCGCATCGGGCGCCCCACAGCACCTGGCCGGCCAACTCCGGTTCGGCGGCGGCGAACGTGGCACACAGGTCGTGGGCGGCGATCTGCTCGTGCACCGCGTCGGCCTCCACGTGCTCGTCGTAGAACGCCGTCGCCCGGGCATCCCCGCCCAGGCGGCGCAGGCCGTTGCCGTAGGCGCGGTTCGGCAGTGACGAGGTCATCTCGTAGGCGGCCAGGTGGCCGAGGATCGCCCCACGACGGGCTCGGTGCAGAGCGAAGTACGACATCAGGTTGTTGACCGCCAGGGTGCTCGCGGGCACCCAGTTCACGTACGCCCCGTACGTGAGATCCAGGTCGAACCAGGCCATCGTCTGTTTGAACAGCTCCTGGTGCATGCGCCCGGTGACGCCGCCGCCGTACTCGTCGAGCTGGATCTCGATCAGAGCGGCCTTGGCCCGCCCGCCCAGCCGCGGGATCGCCCAGGTGTGCGGGTCGGCCTCGCGCAGGTGATACACCGAGCGGTGCGCCACGAACTCGCGGAACTGCTCACGGGTGGCCCGCCCCCGCAGATAGCCCGACATCGACGGCCCGTCGTCGGCGGCCACGATCGCGGCCAGCGCGGCCGCGACACCCTGCGGATCGGCCGGCTCCGGACGGCCCAGACGCTCCCCGAACCGCTGCTCCAGGTCGGCCCGCACGCGCAGCAAGGACGGATGCCACTCCCACTCGTCGTCCACGCCGTCCCAGCCCCGATAGGCCATTTCGTAGCAGATGAACAGTGACAGCTGGACGTCCTCGTCACCGTCGGGCTCGGTGCTCAGGTCACCGGAGCCACGGTGGAGAACATCGACCAGATTTTCGGACAGCGGCCCGCGTGGCGACGGCAATTTCATGAACGCCCGGATTCCCGTTTACGAGTTCCCGAAACGGCAATCCAGGCGGCCATGACCTCCACCATCATTCCGTACGAGGACGGCCCGCTGATCGTGCGCGGCGACTTCCAGCTGCGCACTCCCGACGGTGAACCGATCGACCCGGCCCGCGCCACGATCGCGCTGTGCCGGTGCGGCAAGTCGGCCGACAAACCGTTCTGCGACGGCACGCACAAGACGTTCCGCTTCAAAGCCGGCACCGGCCGCGACAACCCACCCGCCCGCGCCCTCGACGCCTGATCGACGATCAATCGATGCTTGAGAGCTACTCCCTCGGTATCGATATCCGTCCTCGGTGCCCACCCCGGCGGGCGCGCACGCGATGATCGGGCGTCTCAGCGAGCCGCCGGGGAGCCGAGCGAGCGACGCCCGCGTGGAAATTTCGGCGGCAACGGCCGTACGCGCAAATCGGGTTTTGATCGTCGATCTTGTCCCCCGCCCTGATGACGGAACGTAATTACGTGCGGATGAAATCGTGTATCCGAGTGCTGGTGGGGTAGCCGTAGCGCGACACCATCCCGAGCCCGGAAGGCACACCGTGACACAGGACCAGCACAGCCGGCAGGATCCGCAGAAACAGTTCCGCGGTCCCGACGAGCAGGACAGCGACGGCATCACGCATCCCGGCCTCACCACGGAGATGGACACCGAACCCGACCACGGCGAGGAAAGCTACCGGGGCAGCGGGCGGCTGACCGGCAAACGGGCGATCATCACCGGCGGTGATTCCGGGATCGGGCGCGCGGTCGCCATCGCCTTCGCTCGCGAAGGCGCGGACGTGCTGATCTCCTACCTGCCGGACGAGGAAGAAGACGCCCGGCAGACCGCACAACTGGTCGAGAAAGCCGGTCGCAGAGCCGTCACCGTGGCGGGCGACATCCGCGACGAAACCCACTGCGCGCGGATCGTGCAGGACGCCGTACGGGAACTCGGCGGCCTGGACATCCTGGTCAACAACGCGGCCTACCAGATGGCCCAGCCCGGCGGGATCACCGACATCAGCACCGAACAGTTCGACCGGGTCATGAAGACCAACCTGTACGCCATGTTCTGGCTCAGCAAAGCCGCCGTGCCGCACCTGAAACCGGGCTCGGCCATCATCAACACCGCATCGATCCAGGCCTACCAGTCATCGCCGCAACTGCTCGACTACGCCACCACGAAAGCCGGCATCGTCGCCTTCACCAAAGCCCTCGGCGCCGACCTGGCCGAGAAAGGCATCCGGGTCAACGCCGTGGCGCCCGGCCCGATCTGGACGCCGCTCATCCCCGCCACCATGCCGGCCGAAAAAGTCGAGTCGTTCGGCGCGGACACCCCGATGGGCCGGGCCGGTCAGCCGGCCGAACTGGCACCGGCGTACGTCTTCTTCGCCTCCCAGGAATCCAGCTACGTCACCGGCGAGGTCCTCGGCGTCACCGGCGGCAAGCCGTTGTCCTGACGCGGGCCGTTCGGTGTCATCGCGGTCGAGGCCAGTGCGGACACACCGGTGCCGACAAAGCAGCACAGTTCGGCCGGCCGCTCTGTTGAACTTCACCGGCCCGGCGCCGTCAGTTCCAGGTTGTGGAACTGATCATGGCGCAGACGGCGCAGGGCACGGTACGAGGCAGCACGGACGACGGCATCAGCGCCTTCCTGGGCATTCCCTACGCGGCGCCGCTGGACGGCCCTCGCCGATTCCAGGCACCACAACCGCATGAGAGCTGGGACGGCATCCGCGACGCCCTCACTTTCAGTGCCGCGCCGCCGCAGGCTCAGATGCCGCCCCTGCCGGCGTTGTGGCATCCCGGTGACGACACCGACTGCCTCACCGTCAATGTGTGGACGCCCGACCCCGGGGCGGGCCGGCTCCCGGTGATGGTCTGGCTCTACGGCGGAGCGTCGATCTTCGGCTCCGCGAGCCAGCCCGAATACCATGGCGCGAACCTCGCCCGCGAAGGCATCGTGGTGGTGACCCTCAACTATCGGGTCGGTTTCGAGGGTCTGGGCTGGCTGCCGGACGCGCCGACGAACCGGACCCTGCTCGACCAGCTCGCCGCGCTGCGATGGGTGCAGGAGAACATCGCGCACTTCGGCGGCGATCCGGGCAACGTGACGCTCGCCGGACAGTCCGCGGGCGCCAACTCGGTGGTCGCGCTGGCCGCGGCCGAGGCCGGGCGCGGCCTGTTCGGCCGGGCGATCGCACAGAGCGTCGCGGAAGGATTCCACACCCAGCAGCGGGCACGTGAGACCGCAGAACGGATCGCGGGGGCGCTCGGCCTGCCGCTGACCGCGGAGGCGTTCACGGCGACGCCAGCCGAGGCGATCCACGCCGTCCAGCTGACCGGCCGCGAGGTCACGCCGTACGGGCTGGTGATCGACGGTGACCTGGTACGCGACCAGCCATGGCATGGCCTGCGCGCGGAGGTCGACCTCATCAACGGGTACGCCCGTGACGAGTATCGGTTCTTCGCCCTGGCGATGAACGAAGACCTGAACGCTGTGAACCTGGCCGAAGTCGCGGCGTCGCACGGCGTGTCACTCGACGCTTATCGGGCCGCATACCCCGGCACGTCGGACGCCGACCTGTACCTTCTCATCCAGTCGGACGGGTTCTTCCGCATGCCGGCGACGTGGTGTGCGGAGAAGCACCCCGGCCGCAGCTGGTGCTACGAGCTGACCTGGCCGGCTCCGGCTTTCGGCGGGGCGCTCGGGGCCTGCCATCTGCTCGACGTGCCACTGCTGTTCGGGAACTTCGAGGGACCCATGGCGGGGATGATCCTCGGCGGCTCGTCGTCGCCCGAGGCCGTTGAACTGGCCGGGCAGTTCCGCAAGTCCATGACGGCGTTCGTGGCGACCGGGGACCCCGGCTGGCCGCAGTATCGCGAAGGAGAGGCGCTTACCCGGATCTGGAACCTTCCCGTCTCGGTTGCCGCCGATCCCGTGTCGGCATCCCGAAAGATCTGGGCCGACAGGTCGTAAACGCTCCTGCCGGGTGCCTGGGGTCCTCACGCCAACTGCGACCAGGGCCCGTGTGATCCGGCGGACCGGGCGTGGTTCGGGGGCCGGTGGCACCGTTCGGTCCCCCGCCGCCACGCGTGCTCGATCGAGAACCGGCTACCGTGCGACGACGAGGGTCTGTCGACAGCAGCACTGACGAATCGCGTCGTGGGGGTAACCGGCGGATCGCAAATCGAAGCAGCCATCGCCCGGCGGCTGATCACGGGCGCGAGCCGGTCCCCCGCCAGCCCGGCGATCCGGGTCACGCATGAGCCGACCGGCGGGCCGGAGTGACTCGCCGATCGCGATCACATAGGCGTGTGCAGCGCTGAGTGAGCGCCAACGGATCCCGCGCCCCGGCTGGCTGGCCCTGATCGTCGTGGCCGAACTGGCCACGATGAGCGCCTACGCCCACATACAAGGTCGGCTGCTGCACTTCGCCGGCGTGCCGTCCTCGTACGCGGATCAACCCCGCAGGCACGGGGACCAGAGCGCGGCTGGCCGACGGACATTGGAGATGTCGGGGTCATCCCCGCAGGAGCGGGGATCAGTCGATAGCCCGGCCCACGATCACCTCTTCGGTGGGATCATCCCCGCCGGGGCGGGGATCAGCTCGGCGCCAACGTAGATCTGCGCGGCGTAGAAGGGACCACCCCCGCAGGCGCGGGGAGCAGAAACGGCTGGCCTCGCAGTTACGTCGGGTCCGGGGATCACTCCCGCAGGCGCGGGGAGCCGGGCCCGCCTGCGGTTTCAGGAGCCCGTTCGTCGGATCACCCCCGCAGGCGCGGGGAGCAGGTGCCGCCCTCGTCCAGCTTGGCCTGTGCCGCCGGATCACCCCCGCAGGCGCGGGGAGAAGGTCCGGACCGGGAGACACGCGTCGCCGTGCTCCGGATCACCCCTGCAGGCGCGGGGAGCAGCCGACCGCGAAACGACCGCCGACCTTGCTAGCCGGATCACCCCCCGCAAGCGCGGGGAGCAGATCAACGTCGACTTCAGCACAGTGATCAGGTCGGGATCACCCCCGCAAGCGCGGGGAGCAGGCTCGCCGATGCTGTTGCCGAACGGCTGACTCTGGGGATCACCCCCGCAGGCGCGGGGAGCAGGGGCACCAGGCAGGAGACCCGCGGCTACGCCAACGGATCACCCCCGCAGGCGCGGGGAGCAGTGGCTGACGTAACGCCGGGGCCCGGGCATGTAGGGATCACCCCCGCAGGCGCGGGGAGCAGCACGAGTTCGCGATGTTCGTCAAGTGGGGCGGCGGATCACCCCCGCAGGCGCGGGGAGCAGGCTACTTGACCTGCGGCTCCGAAGAGCTTACGGCCGAAATTCGTTCACTAGCCCTGACCCGCATAGTACAGTCTGACCGACTCCCGTCAGCCGGACTGACGGCCCATGGCGACCTTGCTGCAACGACTCGCCAAGGCCCAGCCGCCGCCTGCCTCACCCAGCAGATGATGACGAGATTTGCCAGCCCCAACCATTCGACGATTCTTTACTCGGCTGCGGGTGGCTCTGGCATCTCGGTGGTCCAGACCATCATGAGAGATCCCGCGAGAAGGCCGTCGCTGATCTCGCGAGCCAGTGTCTCGCCTATCTCGGCGGCTTCGCGGAGTCTTGCTTGGAATTCGGCGAGTCGCCGGGAGGCCTGCCCGTAAGCGCGCTGCTGTTCGAGTGGCAGGACCGGGATGGCGAGACGTCGGACATCGATGCGGCGCATGCTGCTGCTGGAGCTGGAGGCTCGACCGGCAACGCGCAGGTTCTGGGTTCGCGACAGGACACCGGCCACAAACCACGGGTCGAATTGTGTGACGTCGACACGCACCAGCTGCAGCCCGGGCCCGAGTTCCGCGCCGACTTGCTCAACGGTGGCCACGCGGGCGATGAGTTCGTGGCCGGTGACCGGGACGAGAATGTCGCCGGCGCGAACCTGGGGCGCGGGTTCACCGCTCGAAGAGTCGTCGACGACACCCCTGGCCGGCCCGCCGCTAAGGACATCGTCGGCGGTTAGCACCGTACTGCCCGACGGCTGAGGCGCATCTGTCCTGGAGCGCGAACCGGCACGCTGGTGGACGACGATTCTGCCGGTGCGGATCAGATCCGTCATGCTGGCGTGCCGCGCCCGTACCGAAATAGTTGTTTCTGCAGTTTGGACGGCGGGCAGGCTGGCGCGAGCCTGTTGCAGGAGGTCCTCGAATTCCCTGACTTTTTCGAGGGTTCTGGTGGGATCAACGACCTGTTGGTCCGCCTGCGGAAGGTATCGCCACGGTGTCAGGTCGACCTGTCCGTCAAGGACCTGGATGGCCGGGATGACGCGGTGAATGCTGGATTCGCTGCCTTCGCTGTCGGAGAGGTAGTCGTGCCAGGCCTGGAGGACGGGCTCCGTCAGGAAGCCGGTCGGGGCCATGGCGGTGGTGTCGACGAACAGCAGGCGATCACTGGTTTCTCGCTGCGGATCCGGCTGGGTGAGTACCCAGATGTGCAGGCTGATGCCGGCGGGTGGCATCAGGCCGGGGGGAAGCGCGACCACGGCGCGCAAAGCGCCGGAGCGGACGAGTTCGGCGCGGATGCGTCGGCCGGCCGGGCGCAGCGCGGCGGCGGGCGGCATGAGTACGGCCGCGGTGCCTCCGACGCGCAGGTGGGCGAGTGCGTGCTGTACCCAGGCGAGTTCCGGTTCGGTGCGTGGGGGCAGGCCGTGAACCCATCGAGGGTCGTAGGCGAGCTGTTCATGGCCCCAGTCGTGGATGCCGAACGGGAAGTTCGCCACGACGATGTCGGCCTTCAGCTCGGGGAACGCGTCGGCGAGCAGGCTGTCGCCGACGTGCAGGATCGGTGGCGCCCCGGCCGTGCCGGACCTGAGTGCTCGCCGGTGCACGAACCACAGGCGCAGCAGGGCGATCAGCGCGTATTGCGGTTTGATCTCCTGGCCGTAGCAGCGGGTGGGGACGCCGTCCCGGACAGCGCGGTCGGCGGCCAGGCGCAGGATCGATCCGGTGCCGGTGGTGAAATCGAACGTGATTTTGCCGGAGCCGGTGAGCGCAAGCATCAGTCGGGCAACGCTGTCAGGGGTGTTGGCCAAGCCGGACAGTGACTGTGCCGAGCTGACGTACTGGTCGTGCAGGTATTCGAGGGCGAGCTCGGGTTCTTGCTCCCGGCCGAGTTGGGCGACCGCTTTCAACACGGTGACCAGTTGTGACGACCATCGCGGGGGCAATACCGGGCTGACAAGTTCGGCCAGTCCGGGGTCGAGTGCGCGAAGCCGGGCGAGGACCTGTTTCGGCGACATCAGCGCGCCCGGCCTGTCTTCGGCCGCGAGCAGGTAGGCGCCCGAGGCGATGAGGGCGTCTTCGAGCTGAGCTGCCGGCTGGTAGTTCTCGATGTTTCGCCAGGCCAGTTGTTCGACGCTGGCCTGGTGCAATTTGCCCTGGCTGCGTAGCCACTGCTCGATTGCCTGCGCGTCGAACTGCGGGCTGCCCGGTGTCCCGGCCACCGGGGGCGGGAAGTCGGCATAGCGGCGGCGCCAGTTGCTCACTGCCGGTCGGCCGACGTTGGCGAGCCGCGCGATGCCGCTCGCGGTCAGGGTTGGACCGCCACTGGACTGGGCTCGCTGTGGATGCACAGGGAAAAGTTAGCACAACCCCCTAGTCCGTGAACTGAGTTCACAGATATAGTGCCTTTGAAGAGCGGTTCACATGAAGGTCTTTACAAGGAGATCAGCCATGGGCGGCAGACGTGGGCACAGCACGGCGATCGGGAAATTCGCCAAGATCCATCACGATCGCCGGGTCTCGGAGATCCGCAGGCTGGGCGTGACGATCCGCGAGGAGCAGAGCACTTCCGACGGCCCGAAAACCGAGGGTCGTCCGGCCGCAGGCTGACTGACCTCTGACCCGAGTACCGACAACCTGAGGAGGATCATGAACACGATTGGTTTCATCCGCATCCACGGCGGCAGCGACGCAACTGTTCTCGCCGGTGCCGTACTTGGCCGACGGCACGCGACGATGGGGCTCCCTTGACCGGCCAGAGGACGTCGACTACACCCGCGTTCGCCTCGATCCGACCCTCGGGACCGCGATCGCGGCGGCATACATGGCCGCCCCGGTTCACGATCTACGAGCCGAGGCCGCATACGCGGCGTTTCGCCGGCAGACCATCCGGCAGTACGCATATCTCGTGGGCCCTGAGGAGTTCGGCGGGCTGGGGGTGACGGTGCGGATCATGGACATCGACCCGTACAGGCACGCGGGCGACATGATCGAGGACCTGATCCGTCGCGAGCTCAAAGTCTTCGCCACCGCGGCTACCGACAACCCACACCCGTATCTCAGCGATGCCGAGAACGACATGTTCCGGGCGGTGCACGACGCGTTCGGGCACGCGGCGATCGGCCGCGGTTTCGATGGCCACGGCGAGGAAGCGGCCTGGCTCAGGCACAGTGGCATGTACTCGCCGCTGGCCCGTCGCGCACTGACGACCGAGACACGTGGCCAGAGCTGCGCCATGCTCTTTCACTATCGGGGCGAGAAGTTCCCTGATCAGAAGGCAGCGCTGCTGCCGGCGACGTTCAGCGATGTGAGGACGGTGCGGCTCGGCGTGCCGGCCGGTCGGGTTCCGCCTCACTGAGCTTCGCGATCTCACGCTGGACGGCTGACGCGGCCGGATGCTCGGAACCGTCGATCCCGATCCGGTCCTGCAGGTCACGCAACTGGCGTAACGCTCGGCTGTGTTCGCCGAGCTCGGCATGGAGGCGGATCGCGCGAAGCCGGTATTCGACGGCGGTGGCGTCCTCGTCACCGTGCTGGATCGCACGGTGATCCGCGAGCTGCCGCCATTTCCGGGCGGCAGCTCGCGGATTCCCGGAGTCGGCCAGCTCCTGGGCCTGCCGCTCGGCTTGCTTCACGGCGAGATCCGGGTCGGCGTCATCCGGTGCCGGACTTCCCCGGACTTCGACCGGCAAAGGCAATGGCACCTGACCGACCACCGCGGCGTACGCACGAACCGGATCGGGCTGATTGTTGACCACGCCAGGAATGGGCGGCAGTTCCCGGGCCAGAGGGGCCAGCACTTGGTACACCGCCGCCGCGTGGAGCGGACGATCCCGTGGCTGCCGAGCCATCAGGGCGTGGACCAGGTCGTCCACGGCAGCCGGGACCTCTGGACGCTGCTTTGCCGGGCGCGGTGCCGACGCCCGCATCTGTTCCCGCATGGTGATCGTCGGGGTTGCCCCATCGAAAGGTGGACTGCCGGTGAGCAGGTCGTACAGGGTCGCGCCGAGACCGTAGAGGTCGGTGCGGTGATCGGTGGGACGGCCCTCGATCTGCTCGGGTGCCATGTAGCCGGCGGTCCCCAGGCTGTCACCGCTCCGGGTGATCCGGGAGTAGCGGTCGTCCCCGTGGATGGCGGCGAGTCCGAAGTCGAGCACTTTGACGGCGCCGCTGGCTTCCAGCATGACGTTGCTCGGCTTGATGTCGCGGTGCACCAGTCCGATCTGGCGGGCCGCGATCAGAACACTGCAGATCTGCGCGCCGATGGCGGCCACCCAGTTGATCGGCAACGGGCCGTGTTCTGCGATCAGGTCGGAGAGGTCGACGCCCTGGATTCTCTGCATCACCAGGTAGAAGCGCCCCTCGTGCTGGCCGAAGTCGTAGACGGCAGGAACTCCGGGGTGCACGAGGCGCGCGGTCAGCCGGGCTTCGCGCTTGAACCGTTGCGCGAGTTCGATATCCATCATGGACGGCGCGACCATCTTGACGATGACCGGGCGCTTGAGCTCGTCGTCCTGGGCCGGCCAGACCTCGCCCATCCCCTGGTGGGCCAGGGGATGGCGCTCCAGCACGTACCGATTCTTGAGGCGTACGCCCGCTATCACTGCCTCACCGTAGCAACCGGCCACCGTCAGACGCGCGCCTGTTTAAGCCATTCCGCGTCAAAAGTTTGGAAACCCAGTTCACAAGTTGCGCGTTCGTGTCCACTGTGCAAGTGTGGTTCGCAGCTCGGGATGACAGCCTGCCGCATTGCTCGCGTCGCCCGCCCCTAGCCGTTTGGACGCCGGTCGCGGCGTATCGGCTGACTGCGCATATCGATCGGGAGGGCGTATGGCCGAGTTGGCCGTCGACAGAGGATTTCTGCCTGCCTTCGCCAAGCTGCAGCGGTCCGTGCAGCACGCGGTGCTCACCGCGATCGACAAGTTTTCCCAGCACACGCACGCCGGCCTGCATCTGGAGAAGCTTGCCGGAGCGCGCGACCCGCACATCCGCACCATCCGCATCGATCGGTTCTACCGCGGCGTGGTCCTGGCCCTCGGTGGTCAGCGGTACGCGCTGCTCAACGTGCTGCCCCACGATGACGCGAACACCTTCGCGGTAAGCCGTTTGTTCACTGTCAACCAGGTGCTCGGCGTCCTTGAGGTACGCGACCAGGCCGGCATCGAGGAGTTCACCCAGGCGAGCCAAGCCCCACCGGCCGCCGGGAGCCTGTTCGACCAGGTCTCGGCCGCGGATCTCAAACGCCTGGGGGTGGACAACGGCCTGATGCCGCTGCTGCGGCTGATCACGACCGACAAGCAGTTGGACAGCCTGAGCACGTTGCTGCCACAGAGCCAGTTCGACGTCCTGAGCGGCTTGGCCAGCGGAATGTCCGTACAGGAAGTCTGGGTCGAGATGGCCGAACGAATCGTCACCGAGGTCGACCCGGACGATCTGTTCACCGCAGCTCAGCGCACCCCCGAACGGATCGCCTTCGTGTCCGGCCCGGTGGAGCTGGAGGCCATCCTCGCGCACCCGTTCGACGTGTGGCGCACCTTCCTGCACCCCGCCCAGCGCGACGTCGCCTATCGCAAGGCCTACTCCGGGCCCGCTCTGATCACTGGCAGCGCCGGCACCGGAAAGACCGTCACCGGTCTGCACCGAGCGGTTTTCCTGGCCCAGCGGTTGCCCGACGACGGCTCGAAGGTGCTGCTGACCACCTACACCCGAGCTCTGGCCGACGCCCTGCGCAAACAGCTGCGACTGCTCACCACCGATGCCACGGTCCTGGGCCGGATCGACGTGATCGGCGTCGACAAACTCGCCCACCAGATCGTCACCCGTAGCGGCAAGACGTTCGACATCGCCACCGACGTGGACACCGACCCCCTCTGGGACGAAGCCGCCAGAAGAGGTCCTGATCAGGTGAGTCGCACCGCGGCGTTTCTCAAGCACGAGTGGGAACAGGTGATCCTGGCCCAGCAGTTGAGCACCGCGGACGCCTACCGCGAGGCTGCGCGGAAGGGCCGGGGTACCGGGCTGCGCGGGGCCCAACGCGATCAGGTCTGGGCCGCGATCGCCGAGGTGGTCACCAAACTGGCCAAGCAGCGCAAGCAGACCCACACCCAGCTGGCCGACGAGGCGGCGGCCATCGCCGGGCGTACGCCAAGCGGCTATCGACACGTCATCGTGGACGAGGGACAGGATCTGCACCCGGCGCAGTGGCGCCTGTTGCGCGCGCTGGTACCCGTCGGCGACAACGACATGTTCCTGCTCGCCGACCCCTACCAGCGCATCTACGACAGCCAGGTCTCGCTGGCCCAGCTCGGCATCGCGGTACGTGGCCGGACCCGCCGGCTGACCGTCAACTACCGCACCACCCACGAGATCCTCGGCCTGTCGGTGAAGGTTCTCGACGCCGACGCCGTACTCGGCCTGGACGGCGCCCCGGACACGCTGGCCGGCTACCGGTCCGTCACCCGGGGCGAGACGCCGCAGGTGAGCAACCATCCCACCCGCGACGACGAGTTCGAGGCGCTGATCGAGCGGGTCGGTACCTGGCTGGATCAGGGCGTCGAGCCGCACGCGATCGGCGTGGCCGCCCGTACCGGAAAGCTCGTCAAGGCCATCACCGCCACCCTGGCCGGCGCCTACATCCCGGTCGCCGACGACAAGCAGGGCGCCGACGGCGTACGGGTAGCCACGATGCACGGCATGAAGGGGCTGGAGTTCCGGTGCCTCGCCGTGGTCGGCCTCGACCTCGGGGTGTTGCCCGCGCCCAACGCGGTGACCCCGGCGGCCGACGATCCGCACGCCAACCGGCAAGACCTGCAACGTGAACGCTGCCTGCTGTTCGTCGCCCTGACCCGGGCCCGTGACGTGCTCTACCTGTCGCACAGCGGCCGGCCCAGCGAACTGTTGCCGGCGCTGTCATGACCATCGTCGGACATCACGGCGTGGACCTGAGCGACGCGGCCCGATCGGTTTGGGGAAAGACCGATCGGACGGGTCTGTCCACGGTCGGCTGGCTGCCGCTGTGGCGGCACCTGGCCGATGCCGCCGACGTCGCCGGCCGGCTGTGGGATCACTGGCTGAGCCCGGCCGTGCGCCGCCGGATCGCCGACCAACTGCCCGGCGGCGACGCTTCCGGCCGTACGCTCGCGGTTTGGCTCGCCGGAGTGCACGACATCGGCAAGGCCACGCCCGCCTTCGCCGTCCAGGCAACTTTCCGTCGTGAGAGCACCGACCTGGTGCGGCGGATGCGCGACCGCGGGCTCGACTTCGACCACGAGTCGATCTGTGCCGGCCGCCGGGAGGCTCGCCACGACGCCGCCGGGCACATCGTGCTCGCCGAATGGCTGAGCGAGCGGAATTGGACCGACCCGGACACCTACGCCGTCGTGGTCGGTGGCCACCATGGCCTACCACCCACCCATGAGACGCTCCGCGGCATTTCGTCACGCCAACACCTGCTCGGCGATGAGGCGTGGCGGCAGGTGCAACGCGAGATGCTGAGCTGGATGACCGACCGGGCCGGCGCCGGCGATCACCTCGACGACTGGGCCGGTGCACCGCTGTCGCAGCCGGTTCAGGCCGCCCTCACCGGGTTGGTCATCGTCGCCGACTGGATCTCCAGCAACGAGAAATTCTTCCCGTACGTTCTCGACGCCGCCGACGAGGATCGGCTCCGCGCCGGCTGGGCTGAGGTCGACCTGCCCAGCCCATGGCTGCCGACGCAGCCGCCGAGTGACGTCTCCGAACTGTTCGCTACCCGCTTCGCTCTGCCCGCCGGTGCGAGGCCACGCCCGGTGCAGCAGGTCGCCACCGACTTGGCCACCGTCATGCCCGCACCAGGCCTGATGATCATCGAGGCGGCGATGGGCGAGGGAAAGACCGAGGCCGCGCTGGCCGCGGTCGAGATCCTCGCCCGCCGCACCGGGGCTTCCGGCTGCTACCTCGCGCTGCCCACCCGGGCCACCAGCGACGCCATGTTCAGCCGGATGCTGTCCTGGCTACGCCGGCTGCCTGATGCCCAGATCGGGCGGGGCCACCGTGACGTGCGGCTCGCCCACGGCAAAGCGGCGTTCAACGCCGAGTACAACAGCCTGCGCAACACTTCCCTGCCGAGCGCCATCGCCGAGGACGCCGGCGGCACCAGCATCGGCGTACACGCCTGGCTGACCGGATCCAAGCGCAGCCTGCTCTCCAGCTTCGTCGTCGGCACCATCGACCAGCTGCTGTTCGCCGCGCTGCGCAGCAAACACCTGGTCCTGCGCCACCTCGGCCTGGCCGGGAAAGTCGTCGTCATCGACGAGGCCCACGCCTACGACGTCTACATGGGCCGCTTCCTGGACCGTGCGCTGGAATGGCTGGCCGCCTACGGCGTACCGGTCGTCGTGCTCTCCGCGACCCTGCCCGCACACCGCCGGGCCGAGTTGCTGGCGGCCTACGACAACGGCCGGCTCGGCCCGCCTCCCCCGCTCACCTGGCGAGACCGGGGCAAACCCAAAATTGATCCGTACGCGGTGGTGCGCTCCGACCTGCGTTATCCGCTGATCACCACCTCGGCCGAAGGACGCGCTGCCACTGCCGTCAGCTGCGCCGACTCCGGTCGGGGCCTGGAAGTACGGCTGTGCCGTCTCGACGATGATCCCGCCGCACTGGCCGGCCTTCTCCGCGAACAGTTGCGCGACGGCGGTTGCGCTCTGGTCATCCGCAACACCGTCGCCCGCGTCCAGCAGACCGCCGCCGATCTGCGGGCGGCGTTCGGCCCGGACACGCCCGTCGCGGTGGCCCACTCCCGGTTCATGGCGGTGGATCGGGCCACCAAGGACCGCTGGCTCGCCGAGACGTTCGGACCGCCAGGCGGCGCCGGCCGGCCGCATCGGCAGATCGTGGTCGCCAGTCAGGTCGCCGAACAGTCCCTGGACATCGACTTCGACCTGCTGATCACCGATCTCGCACCGGTCGACCTGGTGCTGCAACGTATCGGCCGCCTGCACCGGCACTCCCGCGACGCCCGTCCGGCCGCGCTGGCCGAGCCGACCTGCTGGATCACCGGAGCCGACTGGGGCGTCGAGCCGCCCACCCCGGTCGCCGGATCACGGCGGGTCTACCAGCCTGCTGCCCTGCTCCGCAGCGCCGCCGTGCTTCTGCCCCATCTGGACGGCGCACCACTGCGGCTGCCGGCCGACATCGCCACGCTCACCCAGGCCGCGTACGGGGAGGCGGAAGTGGGGCCGCAGGCGTGGCAGCCGGTGCTGGCCGAGGCGGAGGTGAAGCAGCGCGAGACCTTCGCCGCCAAGGAACTCAAAGCCGACAATTTCCGTCTCGCCGCAGTGGGCGAGCGCGGCACCCCGTTGATCGGCTGGCTCTCCGGCGGCGTCGGGGACGCGGACGACCAGACCGCCCGAGGCCACGTCCGCGACACCGACGGCGAAACGCTGGAAGTGCTGTTACTGGTCCGTACCGAAGAAGGACTGGTCATCCCGCCGTGGATCGACGGCGGCGGGATACTCGTGCCCACCGCCGACACCCCCAAATGGTGGTTGGCGCGGCAAATCGCCCGCTGCACCCTGCCGCTTCCTCGCTCGATGACGGCCCCCGATGTCATAGACGACACCATCGCCGCGCTGGAGCGCCGAGTCGACGTCACCGCCTGGCAGGACAGCCCGTGGCTGGCCGGCGAACTGGTACTGGACATCGACGGAAACGGTCTCGCGCGGGTCGGCTCCTTCGAACTGCAATACGACCTTCATGAGGGCCTCCGGGCCATGCGAAGTGATTGAGAACCCCCGCATCCGCGGGGAACCTGACTGCATCCAGCGTTTCTATGGATCACCCCTCGCGAGAGGGAAGCAGCAGTCAAAAGCGATGCACAAGCGCCTGTGCATACAGCGGTTCTAGTTACTGGATTGTCACAGTAGATAGAGGTAGCAGCTTTGGCAACTGTGGGTAACCCTCAAGTGTTCACCCTGATCGACGAAGCATGGATCCCCGTATTGGATGTGGCGGGGCAGCGCCGGGAGGTGTCGCTGCGCGGGCTCTTCGAGCAGGCCGGCGAGATCCGCATGATCGCCTGCGAACTACCCACCCAGACGTTCGCGATCCTGCGGCTGGCCCTGGCGGTCCTGCACCGCAGCACCGGCGGCCCCTTTGGCGAGGCGTCCTGGCATGCGCTGTGGCGAGATCCCGGTCTGCCGATGACCGATCTGAACGACTACCTCGGGGAGTTCAGTGACCGGTTCGACTTGTTCCACCCGCGGCACCCGTTCTATCAGGTCGCTGATCTACAGGCCGAGAAGGAGAACACGTACGGGCTGGAACGGCTCATCGCCGACGTGCCCAACGGCATGCCGTACCTGACCACCCGAGCCGGCAGCGGCATGGAGTCGATCTCCCCGGCCGAGGCGGCCCAATGGCTGGTGCATTGCCAGGCCTTCGACCCGGCAGGTATCAAGACCGGCGCCATCGGCGATCCCCGGGTGAAGAAGGGCAAGGGCTACTCGATCGGTGTCGGCACGCTCGGCAACCTCGGCGGTGTCTACCTCGATGGCGCCACGCTGCGGGAGACCCTGCTGCTCAACCTGGTGCCGGCCGCCCCGAACTGGCAGCGGGCCGACGATCGGGACCTGCCGGTGTGGGAACGCGAACCGCAGACCGCCGCCGAGGAATCCGACACGACCCGTGGCCCGTACGGCCTGCTCAGTCTCTATACCTGGCAAGCGCGACGGATCAGATTGTTCGGTGATGCGGATCGCGTCACCGGCGCGATGATCGCCATCGGTGACCGGCTCGAATGGCAGGACCGCCAGCTGCTGGAGCCGATGAGTGTCTGGGGCCGCAGCGCCCCACGCGAACGCGAGCAGAAGAGGGTTCCGATCTATCTGCCCCGGCCGCACGACCACACCCGAGCGCTGTGGCGGGGACTGCAGACCCTGCTGCCCCCGCCGGTCCCGTCGACCGGCGAACCTTCGCAGCGTCTGTCGGCGATGGTGTTGCAGTGGCTGGCCCGCCTGAGCCGTAACGGTGTGGTCGGCCAGGACTTCCAGGTTCGGCCCCGGGCGGTCAGTGTCGCCTACGGCACCCAGCAGGCGGTCATCGACGAGGTCTTCTCCGACTCGCTGACCATGAATGTGCTGCTGCTGGTCGAGGACTCACCGCTGCGGATCACCGCCATCGACGCCACCGCCGACGCCGAGGCCGCCGTCCTGGCACTGCGGCGGCTCGCCACGAACCTGGTCCGGGCGGCCGGTGGCTCCGACGACAGCGGCGCCGCCGACCGGGCAGCCGAGCAGGCGTACGCCGTACTGGATCGGGCTTTTCGTGAATGGCTGGCCCGGCTGGGGCCGGGCAGCGAACCGGCAGCCGAGCGCACCGATTGGCAGATCCGCGTGCGGCGGGCGGTGTCGCGGATCGGCCGTGAGCTCGTCGAAGCGGCCGGCCCGGTGGCCTGGGTCGGCCGGGCCAAGACCGACCGCAACGGCCGCGAGGTCCATTACTCCAGTTTCCAGGCCGAGGCGTGGTTCCGGCGCGACCTCGCCAAGGCTCTGACCATGACCACCAACTCGGACGACAACCAGGAGGTACGAGCGTGACGACGACCGACGCCCCGCCGCCGGACGCACCGGCGCGCAAGGTCAGGGGAAGGGAGCGACGCACCGCGCTCGGTGACCATGTCGCCCAGACCGTGGGCAGCCTGCAAGTCCAACTGCTCCGGGATTCGCCGGTGCCGGAGGCGGTCGGTGCGCTGGCCCGGCTGCGCCGGGTGGTCGGCCGCGATCCCGGCTCCGACTACACCCTCGAGAAGTACTTGTATGTTCCGGACGCGCTGCTCGACACCCGGCAGAGCGAACTGGCCACCGACCAGGAACACGCTGTCCACGACGCGGTGAGCCTGTACGCACTGCACCAGCAGTCACGCCGGGAGCGGATGCACGTCAACGGCCGGGGGCTCGGCCGGGCGGTGGCCGACCTCATTCAGGCCTCGGGTGGGCCGGACGGCGTGCGCCGCCGCTTCGCCGCGCTCGGCACCGCCAGCACGTACTCCGAAAGCATTTACCACCTGCGCGGCCTGATCACGATGTTGCGCGGCCACCAGATCCCTCTCGACTACGGCCTGCTCGCCGAGGATCTGCGTACCCTGCGCCGCCCCGGCGGCCGGCAGCAGGTGCAGGCGACCTGGGGACGCGAATCCTTCCGCAACCGCGTGCAAACCACGACCGAATCCGACAGTTCCACCGCTGACCTCGCCGAGGAGACCCCGTCATGAACCGCGCCATCATTGATGTGTACGCCCTGCACACCGTCCCCCCGAGCAACCTCAACCGCGACGACACCGGCTCACCGAAGACCGCCGTCTACGGTGGGGTACGCCGCGCCCGCGTCTCCAGCCAGGCCTGGAAACGCGCTGTCCGGCTGGCTTTCAGGGATCTGCTCGACCACTCCCAGCTCGGCGAGCGGACCAAGCGGGTCGGCGAGTCCCTCGCGGAACGCATCAAAGCCCTGGACCCGGGCCTGTCCGACGAGACCGCCTCGGCCATGGCCGCCGAGGTGTTCGTCGCTTCCGGCCTCGCCAAGGCGGACAAGAAGAAGACCGAAGCAAAGAACGTCGAGTCCGGCTATCTGCTGTTCCTCAGCCACCGGCAGCTGGACAACCTCGCGGCCGCGGCACTGGAGGCCGCCCGCACCGGCACACCGCTGGACAAGAACCGGTTCAAGGCGTTGGCGAACAGCGACCACTCGGTGGACATCGCCATGTTCGGCCGGATGGTCGCCGACATGACCGACATCAACGTCGACGCGGCCTGCCAGTTCGCCCACGCCATCAGCGTGCACGCGGTCGACAACGAATTCGACTACTTCACTGCCGTCGACGACCGCAAACACGACGTGGCCGAGACCGGTGCCGGCATGATCGGCACCATCGAGTTCAATTCCTCGACCCTCTACCGGTACGCCACCGTCGACGTGAACGCCCTGCACGAGACGCTGGGCTCGGCGTCGGCCACCCGCGCAGCGGTCGCCGCGTTCGTGACCGCGTTCGCCCGCAGCATGCCGACCGGCAAGCAGAACACCTTCGCCCACCGGACCCTGCCGGACGCGATCCTCGTACGGATCCGCGACACGCAGCCGATCAACCTGGTCGGCGCGTTCGAGACGCCCATCCAGGAGACCAACGAGTCCGGCCGGATCAAGCTGGCCTCGGCCGCGCTGGCCGAGCACACGGTGGCCGTCGAGAGCGCGTACGGCGACCAGCCGGTGGCCAGCTGGGTCACCCGAGTCGGTGAGCAGACCGCGGTGCTGGCCGACCTGGGCAAGGCAGTCACTCTGGACGAGCTGGTCAATGAGGTCGCCGAGCACGTCGACCAGGCGCTGGGGCAGCCCGCATGACCGTCCTGCTCCTGCGGCTCGCCGGCCCGATGCAGTCCTGGGGCTCCTCCAGCCGGTTCGCCCGGCGCGGCACCGAGATCGCGCCGACCAAAAGCGGTGTCATCGGCATGCTCGCCGCCGCCAAGGGAATCCGCCGCACCGAGCCGATCACCGAGCTGCTCGGTCTGGAATTCGGCGTCCGGCTCGACCAGCCGGGCCAGATCCTGCGCGACTTCCAGACCGCCCGGTCACTCGACGGGCGGGCCAGCGCCCCGCTGACCTACCGTTTCTACCTGTCCGACGCGGTCTTCCTGGCTGCGGTCGACGGCGATGCCGACCTGATCCGCAACCTGGGTGAGGCGCTGCGGCGACCCCGATACCCACTGTTCCTCGGGCGACGGTCCTGCCCACCGGCCGGTCCGGTCAGCCTCGGCGTCCACGACACCGACCTCGACGACGCACTCGACTCGTGGCCGTGGCAGGCCACGGAACGCCACCGCCGCCGAGCTGCCCGCACGGTCCGGCTGGAGATTCTCCGCGACGCCCGCCCCGGCGAGCCGAGCACGGAGACCATGCCCGACGAGCCGGTCAGTTTCGACCCCGCACATCGCCAGCACACCTGGCGATCGGTGCTGCGCCGACACGTGGACGTCACCAACGACCTCGCAGTGCAAACCGGCGTGACCGACCACGACCCGTTGAGTCTGCTGGGAGGCTGAGCATGTTCCTCACCCGTTTCGCGATCAATCCGGCCCGCCGCGGAGCACGCAAACTGCTCTCGTCGCCGCAGGCCATGCACGCCGCAGTCCGGGCCGGATTCGCCGATCCGGCGGACTATGAACGGCCCGGCAGCCGTACGCTCTGGCGCCTCGACACTCCTGCGCCCGCGACGGTGCACCTCTACCTGGTCAGCCCCGGCCGGCCGGATCTCACCCACCTGGTCGAGCAGGCCGGCTGGCCGACGACGGCGACCTGGGACACCCGCGACTACGACCCGCTGCTCACCACGCTGCGGCCCGGCCAGCGCTGGGCCTTCCGGCTCACCGCCAACCCCGTGCACAGCGGACGCAAGACCCCGGAGTCGAAGGAGACCCAACGTTTCGGCTACCTCCGGGTCGAGGAACAGGAGCAGTGGCTGCTCAAACGCGCCGCCCGCTGCGGGTTCACCGTGGCGACACAGCAGGACGGCCGCCCGAACCTGCGCCTGCACCATCGGCAGACGCAGAGCTTCAAGCACGGGTTGAAGCCGGTCACGCTGACCACCGTGACATACGACGGCGTCCTGGACGTCGTCGACGGCGAAGCGTTCCGCACGGCCTTGATCAGCGGTATCGGGCACGCCAAGGCGTACGGCTGCGGCCTTCTCACCCTCGCCCCGGCGGACGGAGCAGCCACCGGGAGATGAGTTCCTTCGGGATGCCACCCGCCGACATCGCCGACCTGAGCCGGGCCGAGGATCGCATCAGCTTCCTCTACCTCGAACGCAGCATCGTCCATCGAGACAGCAACGCGATCACCGCGACCGACGACCGCGGCGTGGTGCACATCCCCGCCGCCTCGATCGGTGTTCTGCTCCTCGGACCCGGCACCAGCGTCACTCATCAAGCGGTCGCCCTGCTCGCCGATCACGGCGCCACCATCGTCTGGGTTGGTGAGCGGGGCGTGCGCTACTACGCCCACGGCCGTTCCCTGGCTTCCTCCAGCCGACTGCTGATCGCCCAAGCCGCCGCAGTCAGCCACCGTGACCGGCGGCTGGCAGTGGCCCGCACCATGTATTCGATGCGCTTCCCCGGCGAAGACACGACCGGCCTGTCGATGCAGCAATTACGTGGCAAAGAAGGCGCCCGGGTCCGGCGGATATACCGCGAACATTCCAAGCGCACCGGTGTGGCCTGGAACCACCGCGAATATGACAAGGCGGACTTCGCCGGCGGCGATCCGATCAACCAGGCGCTGTCGGCCGCCCACGCCTGCCTGTACGGGATCGTGCATGCGGTCATCGTGGCGCTCGGGGCATCACCGGGCCTCGGATTCGTCCACACCGGCCACGAGCGGGCATTCGTGTACGACATCTCCGACCTCTACAAGGCAGAGATCACTATCCCCATCGCCTTCGACGTGGTTGCCGAGGGCTCAACCGACATCAGCGCGGACACGCGCCGTCGAGTACGTAATCGCGTCCACGACGGCGCCCTCCTGGAACGATGCGTCAGAGACATCCGCATGCTGCTCCTCCGACCCGAAAACGGTGCCGGAATCGAGGAGGAAGAGGATACCGTCCGGCTCTGGGACGACGGTGGTTTCGACGTCGCCGCCGGCCGCAACTACGAAGGCATCGGCGACGTGGACTTCTGATGACCGTCATCATTCTCACCGCCTGCCCGCCAGGACTGCGTGGGCACCTCACCCAATGGTTGCTGGAGATCTCCGCTGGCGTATACGTGGGCCACATCAGCACGCGAGTCCGGGACCGTCTCTGGGCACGGGTCATCGACATGGCCGGACCGGGTCGGGCGCTTCTGGTGTACCAGAAGCGCGGCGAGCAGAAACTCTCCTTCGCAGTCCACGACCACCATTGGGAGCCGGTCGACATGGACGGTGTGACACTGATCCGCCGTCCCGCAGGCCCAATATTCAATCCCGCAAATCCGACCGGCTGGAGCAAGGCCGCCAAACGGCGAAGGTTCGGTCGCCGCGGCAGACCATCCTAGGTCGGTCGGCTACGGCAGTTCTTAGTGAATAAAAACCATACTCTTGATCTTCAACGCCGCAGGTCAAATAGTCTGTTCCCCGCGCACGCGGGGGTGGTCCCACCTCGACCGATCCGGACCTGGTCGACCGGGTCTGTTCCCCGCGCACGCGGGGGTGGTCCCCCTCTCAAGATCGGGATTCGCACTCCCGTTCCTGTTCCCCGCGCACGCGGGGGTGGTCCACTCGCCGAGCGAACTGCCGTCCTGCCACGCCTCCTGTTCCCCGCGCACGCGGGGGTGGTCCCGTGTGCTTGGGCATGGGGTCGGCTGGGGCAACCTGTTCCCCGCGCACGCGGGGGTGGTCCCATGCTGTGGAACTACCGCTGGCGGAGGGGGATCTGTTCCCCGCGCACGCGGGGGTGGTCCTGAGCAGGGTCCGGGGCAGGCGCGGCCTGTAGGCTGTTCCCCGCGCACGCGGGGGTGGTCCCTGCGCGTCGACACCCTCGGTGGCGTGCTGATACTGTTCCCCGCGCACGCGGGGGTGGTCCCGACCACGCCATCCGGCTCCGCGCCGGCGGGCTCTGTTCCCCGCGCACGCGGGGGTGGTCCGGTCCCGACCCCCGGCGCACAGATCTCCACCATCTGTTCCCCGCGCACGCGGGGGTGGTCCGAGAGTGTGACCAAGGATGTTTGACGCTCCCCCTGTTCCCCGCGCACGCGGGGGTGGTCCCGACGGGCGGTTCGTGAAACCCTCCGGGGGAAGCTGTTCCCCGCGCACGCGGGGGTGGTCCCACCCAGTACCGGATCTTCAAGCGGGCCCTTAACTGTTCCCCGCGCACGCGGGGTGGTCCCAGGCCGTCACCGGGCGCGCTCCATCTCCACCGCTGTTCCCCGCGCACGCGGGGGTGGTCCCGGTAAAGCTGGCCCGTTCATCGGAGTGGCTGCCTGTCCCCCGCGCACGCGGGGGTGATCCGTTGATGGCCGAGTATTTTAAGCGTTACGGGACCTGTTCCCCGCGCACGCGGGGGTGGTCCGTGGCCGGCGCTGGTCGCGGATGCGTCGCGGCAGCTGTTCCCCGCGCACGCGGGGGTGGTCCGAACGTCTTTCCCTTGCGGGGCATCGCGCCGACCTGTTCCCCGCGCACGCGGGGGTGGTCCGGTCGTCACCCCCGGTCACCCGGGCCGGATGCTCTGTTCCCCGCGCACGCGGGGGTGGTCCGAAGTGGCCCTTGCCGGGCACCTCCAGGAAGACCTGTTCCCCGCGCACGCGGGGGTGGTGCCTGCGGATGGTATCGGTTCCTGGACGAGAAAAACTGTTCCCCGCGCACGCGGGGGTGGTCCATACGACCTGGACAGGCTAGGTCGCTTGAAGAACTGTTCCCCGCGCACGCGGGGGTGGTCCCACGGTCTGCTGCGCGAACCGGAACGCGGGGTTCTGTTCCCCGCGCACGCGGGGGTGGTCCCGCGATCAGCCCGCACCGTGACAAGGGCGCCGACCTGTTCCCCGCGCACGCGGGGGTGGTCCCACGGTCTGCTGCGCGAACCGGAACGCGGGGTTCTGTTCCCCGCGCACGCGGGGGTGGTCCCGCGATCAGCCCGCACCGTGACAAAGGCGCCGACCTGTTCCCCGCGCACGCGGGGGTGGTCCGTACTTGGAGCAACCCATGAACGACTCGGAGGTCTGTTCCCCGCGCACGCGGGGGTAGTCCGCAGCCCGGCATGTGCTACCTGAGCGCGCCCGGCTGTTCCCCGCGCACGCGGGGGTGGTTCGGGCGACGAAGTGTCCTCCACGTTCAACCTGGCCTGTTCCCCGCGCACGCGGGGGTGGTCCGGCCTCGCGCTGCTCTCGGAAGGTGGCGGCTGGCTGTTCCCCGCGCACGCGGGGGTGGTCCGTAGGAGATGAAGGCGGTGGCGGCCTCCGGCAGCTGTTCCCCGCGCACGCGGGGGTGGTCCCTCTGGAAGATCGGCCAAGACGCCATCCGAGGCCTGTTCCCCGCGCACGCGAGGGTGGTCCCTCGGCCGGGCCGAGCTGGGGGCGGCGGACGAGCTGTTCCCCACACACGCGGGGGCGGTCCGACCCTCCCGGCGCTTACCACGGGGACGCCCGGCTGTTCCCCGCGCACGCGGGGGTGGTCCGGACTCGCCGACTACGAGCGGGGGCACGGAGTCGCTGTTCCCCGCGCACGCGGGGGTGATCCCCGGCCGCGCTGGTAGAGCTGCGGCGCGTCCTGCTGTTCCCCGCGCACGCGGGGGTGGTCCGGCACCACCCGCCCGCTCACGACCGCCGAGGTCTGTTCCCCGCGCACGCGGGGGTGGTCCGTCATCGTGCCGAACTCCTCAGGTCGGTCAGGGCTGTTCCCCGCGCACGTGGGGGTGGTCCGGCCTGCGTGGCGGCAGGGCCGCCCGCTGCGAACTGTTCCCCGCGCACACGGGGGTGGTCCGCGCGGCGCGGTCTGGTACGAGGCCGAGGTGCCTGTTCCCCGCGCACGCGGGGGTGGTCCGCTGCCGACCACCAGGATGCCTGGTGTAGCAGTACTGTTCCCCCGCACGCGGGGGTGGTCCCAGTTTGTCCTGGACGTCGAGCCGCAGCGATTCCTGTTCCCCGCGCACGCGGGGGTGGTCCCACGATGCCGTTGGTGCAGGCCTCGACGCACAGCTGTTCCCCGCGCACGCGGGGGTGGTCCCGCGTAGGTCTCACCGTCCGGTGCCTCGATCAGCCTGCTCCCCGCGCACGCGGGGGTGGTCCTTGGACACGCTGAACGGCAACATCGGAAACCCCTGTTCCCCGCGCACGCGGGGGTGGTCCGACGCCGAGTCGGCGCTGTCGCGGGTGATGGGGCTGTTCCCCGCGCACGTGGGGGTGGTCCGCAGACAGCCGTCGACCGGGTTCTCGAGGACCTCTGTTCCCCGCGCGGGGGGGGTGGTCCGGGGACAACGTTTACGTTCGACGGTCAGTCCGTCTGTTCCCCGCGCGCGGGGGTGATCCGTACCCGAGCACCGCCGCAACGTCGCTCTACGCTGTTCCCCCCCCCGTTACCTTTTTGATCGTCCCCGATGGGGACAGCTCGGTCGCTCGGTCCGGTATGACTTACTGCCCCTGTCGAACGCATGATCCGGGGGGTGTTGTCGCCGGGCCGGGTGGCGTCGGCGGACCGCTGATAGGGACCCGGCCACCCCTGATGGGTAGGTCTCTCCGTAACGTGGCTGCCGGCAGTCCGACGCTCTGACCAGCGACCGAGCCCATGATGGACATCGTGGGAGACGAGACGTGACCAACGAGTACGGCGTTTTTCTGGGCTTGGACGTCGGCAAGACCGACCATCACGCGGTCGCACTGGATCCGGCGGGTAAGCGACTGCACGACGCGGCACTGCCGAACACCGAGGCCGGGCTGCGCAAACTGTTCGACAAACTCGCCCGGCACGGCCGGATCCTGGCGGTGGTCGACCAGCCCGCGTCGATCGGGGCCCTGCCCGTCGCGGTCGCCCGAGCATGCGGGCACCAGATCGCCTACCTGCCCGGACTAGTCATGCGCCGGCTCGCTGACCTGCACCCGGGCACCGCGAAGACCGACGCCCGCGACGCCTACGTGATCGCCGACGCCGCCCGCACGCTGCCGCACACGCTGCGCCGGGTCGACGCCGGCGACGACACCCTCGCCGAGCTGGAGATGCTGGTCGGCTACGACGATGACCTCGCCGGTGAGGTCACCCGCATCAGCAACCGGATCCGCGGGCTGCTCACCCAGATCCACCCGCCGCTGGAGCGGGTCCTGGGCCCGAAAGTTCAGCATGCCGCCGTTCTGGAAGTGCTGTCGCGGTGCGGCGGTCCGGCTGGGCTGCGCAAGGCCGGCCGGTCGAAACTCGCCGAGATCGTCAAACCGCGCGCACCCCGCATGGGCGTCCGCCTCGTCGAGCAGATCTTCACCGCCCTCGACGCCCAGACCGTGGTCGTTCCCGGAACCACTGCCGCCGAGACGATCCTGCCCCGGTTGGCGGACAGCCTTCGTGACCTGCTGCGACAGCGTGACCAGGTTGCCGAGCAGGTCGAGGGGATGCTCGATGCACACCCTCTTTCGGAGGTCCTGATCTCGATGCCCGGCGTCGGGGTCAGGACCGCAGCCCGGATTCTGCTCGAAGTCGGTGACGTCGCCTCGTTCCGACCTCCGGTCACCTCGCGGCCTACGCCGGACTGGCGCCGGTGACCCGCCGCTCGGGCACCAGCATCCGCGGCGAGCACCCACCCAAAGGCGGCAACAAGCAGCTCAAACGCGCGTTCTTCCTATCCGCGTTCGCGGCCCTGTCCGACCCGGCGAGCCGCACCTACTACGACCGCAAGAGAGCCGAGGGCAAGAAACACGACGCCGCCCTCATCTGCCTCGCCCGCCGCCGCGTCGACGTCCTACACGCCATGCTCCGCACTCGCACCCCCTACCAGCCGAAACCGGTAGAAAAACTCGCCCTGGCCGCTTGACAGAACCCATAGGGACACCCCCCGCACGCGGGGTTGGTCCGCAGCCGCCCGCGGCCGAGGACGGGGGCCCGAACTTTTCCCCGCGCACGCGAGGGCGGTCCGTGATTGCGACAAATCGGATAAAGAGTCCGATGAACTATTCCCCGCGCACGCGGTATAGTCCCAGGTAGATGCAGTAGCGGTCTCGCCGCGCGGCTGTTCCCCGCGCACGCAGGGGTGGTCACGACGCTTCGTCCACCGCGACCGTCCCGAAGTCCTGTTCCGCGCGCACGCGGGGGTGGTCCGGACAAGTCGTTCATCCCGGTTGGGGGCAGCTACACCCTGTCGCCGGTCTGCTCCCCGCGCACGCGGGGGTGGTCCCGAGACGCCGAACGAGAACAGGTCGTAAATGGTCTGCTCCCCGCGCACGCGGGGGTGGTCCGATGGTTCGGAAGCCGTACGGGTGCCGGAATAACTGCTCCCCGCGCACGCGGGGGTGGTCCGTGCATCAGCGAGCGGGCGTTGCAGGTGGCGTACTGCTCCCCGCGCACTCGGGGTGGTCCCGCCTCGCCGAGGTCGGCGGAGGCAGCTTTACCCTGCTCCCCACGTACGCGGGGGTGGTCCCATCTTTCGCTTTCCAGTTCGGCAGCATGGTGCCTGCTCCCCGCGCACGCGGGGGTGGTCCGGTGGTGTACCAATTCTGGCCGACCGTGCCCTGGCTGCTCCCCGCGCACGCGGAGGTGGTCCGGACCTGGCGTCGTTCGCGGGCGGCTGGTGGCTCTGCTCCCCGCGCACACGGGGGGGGTGGTCTACATCGACGACCCGGACATTCTGGAGCTCGTCTGCTCCCCGCGCACGCGGGGGTGGTCCTTTCCGGGTGACCGCTGCGGCCTTGCCGCCCTTCTGCTCCCCGCGCACGCGGGGCCCCTGTTCCCCGCGCACGCGGGGTGGTCCCGCTAGCAGCTGAATCTCCGCCGCGCTTCTCGGCTGCTACCCGCTCGCCCGGCGGCTGCTTGTCGTCGTCCGGATTCTGCCCCGCGCAGAGCGGGGGTCCGGTGACCCAGTCGCCCTTCGACGCGCTCCGCGACTGTTTCCCGCGTACGCGGGGATGGTCCGTCTCCGTACCCGGTGGCGTGAATCGCGGCCGCCAGAACCTGTCCGACCCGTCGGCGCAACTGTTTTCAAGGACGCCCGAAAACTGACCCCTTTGGCCCTGGAACCCAAGCGTTCAGAAAGGGTCAGTTTTCAGGCGCCGCCGACAAATTGGGTGGCGTAGCTACAACGGCGCAGGTCGACGTGCCTGCAGGTACCGTCGCTTCGTGTCAAGGATCGTTGAGGTTAACGCCGTGGGCACGAAAAAAGGCCAAGGGCTCGAGAAGCCGGTGGTGCGGCCATAAGCAGTGCTCGCGAGCACGACGGCCCGCTAAAGCAAAAACCACGACGAGGCTCGCGCGCTCTCGCCCGTACCAAATCCATGTTTCTCGCATGCAAAAAGGGAAGGCGGCCATCAAAGATGGCCGCCTTCGGATTTATCGCTGCAGGTCGGTGAGGATGTCGGTGGCGGTAGCGATCGGGGTGGCACGACGGTCAGCGCGGAGCAGGTCGTGGCAGCCGCGGGAGTGGATCGAGGTGATCGGGCCGGGCACGATCAGGCCGGGCCGGCCAAGGTCGAGGGCATGCCGGACGGTGTCCAGGACAGTGCTGCCCGGCACGGCCTCGACCAGTACCGTCGCGGCGGTCAGTTCGGCGAGCAATCGGCGGTTGTAGGCCTGTCGGTGCCGGGTGCAGGTACTGCCCGGCGGGTATGCGCTGAGCAGCCGACCGGTGTTGGCCACGACAGCGAACAGGTCACGATTGGCCGAAGGGTGCGAACGGTTCAAAGCCGCGGGCAGGAGCACGACCGGCGGCTGCCCGGTGGTGAGGGCGCCGCGGATGGCAGCTGCGGCGATGCCGCACCCTCCGTCGGCGACGATCGTCCGGCCGTGCTCGGCGAGGGTGCGGGCGATGTCAGTGGCGACGTGGCTGCCATAGCTGGTGCAGGCCCGGGATCCGGTGATCGCGGTTCCGGCGTCAGGCATCGGGGCCGGGCCGCGGCTCCAGAGACACAGTGGCGCGTCCGGCCCGAGACTTCCGGGCCAATCAGGATCGACCGGGGTGATCACATCACCGGGGTCGGCGACGGCGAGGTGCGCCTGCTCCCAGAGCCGGTGCGGCGGCCGGTCGTGGAGCTCACGTCGCAGCATCGCCCGGTTGATTGCCCGGCCGCTCAGCTGTATCACCGTCTGGTCGGCGCCATGGACGGCCACCAGTTGATTGAGTTCGGGATCGCCGGGTTCGAAGAGCCACGCAAGGATCAGATAGGCACTACGCAGATCCATGATCAGTCCCGCCAGCTGCGCGACGGCAGCGCGGTGAGCGGATCCGCGTCGGGAATCGTGCCGAACAGGGTGGTGATCAGGCCACGGGCGCTGGGCCCGCGACGGCGGGTGCCGGGCAGCTTGCGGCCGTATTTCCACTGCTTGTTCCAGGTCCCGTCGCTGCTGAGGATCAGCGCGTGCGGGCTGAGCAGACGTGCGCGCAGCAGCACGGCGGCCACGGCCACGTCGTACGGCCGAAGGTTGGTTTTGCAGAAGTTGGCCGTCCAGACCGGCCGCTCTTCGTCGATTGTCGGCGCCGCAAGGGTGAAGGTGTCGGCGGACAGTCCGGGTTCGGCGGCGCCGTTGAAGCTGATGGCGCAGCCGGGGTCGAGGACCGGCAGGCCCCACCCGTGCGGCCCGGCGATGGCGATCCCGGCGCGGCGCACGGCGTCGATGATCCGCGCGGTGTCGGCCACGAGTTGCGGCCACATGTGCTGGTAGCCGGGGTCGTTGACCAGCACGCTCCAGTAATGCGTATATCCCATTGAAGATCTCCAATTCAAGGTCAGAGATCCCGGGTACGGCGGTGACCACCGCACCCGGGAAATGAGCGGTCGGTCAGCCGTGCAGGAACTGGATCAGCCGCTGCGGGTTCAGTCCGAGATGGATGGCCTGTTCGAGGACGCCGGCGAGTTCGTCGTCCGGGTCGGCGGCGCAGGCGCGGGCGGCGGCGACTGCCGCGGTCACGCCGTCGCCGGCTTGCAGTGCGGCCATCGCCAGCAACATCGCGGGGGCGCAGGCCAACATGCCGGTGCCGGCGCGGCGGGTCAGGTCGGTCCATGCCTGGATCTGGGCGTCGGTGCCGTGGACGAGTTTGAAGACGGCGTCCTGGAGCCGTTTGAATCCAAGCAGGACCAGTAGTTGCGCGGCCCGGTCGTCGGGAAGCCGGGATTCGACCGCGTCGGCGAGCAGTTGGCGTACCAGGGTCGCGGCGTCGGCGAGGCCTTTCGGCCGGCTGAAGGTGTGCACGGCGGTCTCGATGGCGGCGCGCATCGCGGTGCGTTCGGCGCCGGTGATCGGGGCGAGGCGGGCGTGCAAGGCGTCCCGGTCGGGTGCGACCTGCAGGCCGACGAACGTGGCGGTCGCGGCGACGACCGAGGACTGCGGGTCGTACGGCATGCCTTCGGTTTCGCAGTCGGGGTCGCCGCATCCGACGTGCCAGATCCGGTCGTCTCCGACGCGCATCGCGTCGACGACGTTGACGCCGGCGGCGGCGAACGCTTCGATGCCCTGTTCGACGGCGTCGCGCACCGGGTGTGTCCCGTAGCCGACCAGCAGGACGTTGGTCACGTCGTTGGCGGTCAGCGCGGTCACCAGGTGGCCGATCGCGTCCCGGATGTCGGCCGGGTCCTCGGGCAGCACCTGCGCGGCGGTGCAGATGATGGTGCCGTGGTCGAGGGCCAGCGCGGTCAGGGCGTGCTGCGGCTGGTAGCCGAGCAGGTAGGGGATGATCGTGGCCGCGTCCGACGGGCTCTTGATCTCCAGGTTCATGAGCGGTTTCTCCCAACAGAGGAGGGGGAGCCCGCACGCCACCCGGCTGTTCGCCGGGAGGTGCACGAACTCCCCCGGCGAAAGGGGTCAAGCAGGGTGGATCAGAGGTGGATGCCGCCGCCTCGGCTCTTCGCGGCGTACATCAGGCGGTCCGCTTCCGCGAACGCCCACAGGTGGTTGCCGCCGGGCACCCGGCAGATCCCGGCGCTGAACCGGGTGTCGATGACGACGCCGAACAGCATCATCGGGGCCGACATCTGTTTGGCGATGGCCTGCTGCACGGTCTCGGCCGAGCGCCGGCTGATCAGGACGAACTCGTCACCACCGAGGCGGGCCACGACGTCACCGCGTACGCAGGCGCGGGTCAGCCGCTCGGCCACCATGGCCAGCAGGACGTCGCCGCCGGCGTGACCGAAGCGTTCGTTGATGCCGTGCAGGTCGTCGCCGTCGAGCAACGCGACTGTCAGGGTGGTCCCGGACGCGTCGTCCAGGTATTCCTCGGCGACCCGCCGGACGAACACTCCCGTGACCGGGTCGCGCAGCGCGAGCGCTGCCCGGGATCGGGCGCGGGCGAGCAGCGCGCCCACCACTGCCGTGTGGGCGGGCAGCAGCCCGGCCAACACCGGACCGCCGGCACCCAACACCCGGTCGGCCAACAGTGCGCCGGCGGCCAACACGACGTCGGCGGCCAACACCGTCATGACGCCCAGGGCGGGCCCGCCGGCCCACCCTTGCGTCCTCACGACCTCACCCCGGGCTCGGTCGCCATGGCGACCAGAACTTCGCGGCCGCCCAGCGTGGACAGGCACCGGTTGGCCTGTTCCAGGAATGACAACCGGACGTCGAGCCGGTCGCCGTGCTGCATCAGCAGCGTCCGGCCGTCCGGGCAGAGCAGCGACTGGCCGGGCACCGCGGACAGCCAGCCCAGGTGGGCGTAGCCGTCGAGGCCCAGCTGCAGCGCTTCGAGGTGGCCGGTCGGCAGATCCATGACCCGGTTCAGGTACGCGTTGTGCACCCGCATCGCGCTGATCCGCGGCTGGGCCAGGTAGTCGGCCTGCGCCCTCACCAGCTCGTAGCGCTTCGGGGCGGCGCGGTGCCGGTCCAGGAACGTCCAGAACGGGCGAGCGCTCGGTGTGCCGGCGACGACCTGGCGCCACAGCTGCCAGCGGTGCCAGTACGTCCGGTGCGCGGCGTTGCGCATCACGTCCAGTTGCAGACGCGAGACCGGTCCACCGGCGGCGGTGCCGCGCAACGGCAGCAGCAGGGTGCTGCGACGCCAGCGGGTGCCGGCCGGGAAGTGCCGTACCGGGCTGGTCACGGTCAGCCGGACCGAGGCCAGACGGGCGGTCGCCTCGTCGGCGACTTGATGAGCGGGGGTGTCCGCCGGAAGGCAGACGAGGGTTGTCCAGGGCATGGTGATCCTCCCGGATCAGAACAGGGAAACAGGTGCGCACGGCAGGCGCGTTTGCGGCCGGGCCGCTGGTGGTTGCGGTTCGCACTGCCGACGTACGGTGTCGCCGACCGTCCTGCTCAGGCAGGAGGTGGGCTTGTGACAGCCGTGGCCGTGGGCGGCGAAGCCGCGAGGTGCCATTGAGCGATCACAGAAGTGATGGCTCGAACCATAGGTGCCGCACCCAACAGATCCCGGACAGATCCCTGGTGTTGGCCGCCACCAGGACCGGACAGCAACGCAACAGCGCCACCTCGATCAGGGCAACAAACTGGCCGACGCTTTATCCGCGTTGGGCGTCAGAGGCAGACACCTCGATATTGGCCAACCACTTCGGCGGCTCGCGCATGACGTCGTCGCCCGAGTCGCGGACCGTCTCTCCGGGAAAGCGGTTCCGAGCCCAGGCATCGACGTTGGCCTTGCACCGGGCGCGGCCGAGCATGAGATGCACTCGGTCTCACACCCCAGGGCAGCCATCCGTTCGGGTGGCCGGCCGCGGGACGTGGCGACGATCGCCAACAATGCGAGTCCCGAGGCACGACGCGTCTTCGGACTGCGTGTCCGCAGGAAGTCGGCCGCCAGACGCTAGTGTGCGCCGCATTCGACATCCGGACTGGAGGTGCCCGATGAGGACACGCTTTTTCGCAGGGATCGCCGTATGCCTATTAGTGGCCCTTAGCGGATGCTCAAGCACTCGCCCTGATAGGAACGCTACGGGCATTCCCGAGTCTGGCAGCATGCCCACGTCTCCGTCGGCCGCGCCCGAGGTGACCCTGCCGACATGCGCGGACGTATTTCGGCCCGGACGTGTCGTCAATCGCGAGGAGGCAAACAACGGCTGCACCACCCCTGCCGGATCCGCACAGTTCGTAGGGACTTTCGAGTGCACGGACGGAACGATGTTGTGGCAGGTCGATGCCAGCACTGGAGCCGCCGGCGGCTACGCGCGGGAGGGCATGCCGTACATGGTGGTGAAGGGAGGCCAAGCCGCCACGGATCCTGGATATAAGAAGGCAGTCGAGTTGTGCCGCCCACGGTGACATGGCGGCAGGCCGGCACCAGCGCACCTCAACAGCCCGGCCTGGCAGCAGGGCAGCAACATCATCCAGGAGCAGGTATCACTATCGGGCTGCCCCGCGACCGCCTGATACATGGCGCGGGAAGGGCTGGGTGACACGCGGGGCGCACGAGTGCGCTCATGCATTCGGGTCAAGCCCAGCGGTGCTGATTCCAGAGATTCCTGTCTCCGGCCGGCGTCGTCCTCTTGGTCAGCGAATCTGGGTGGTGCTCCTGTTCATGGGTTGCCGACCGTAGCGCCCGCCGTAGCCGTCCGTCGTAGGCCGCGCGGGTGATGCCCATTCGTGCTCCTAACTGGCGGGTGGACTCCTGAGGATGCTCCACGCGCACCCGAAGGACTTCCTCGTAGCGAGGGTCGTAGCCTCGGTTACGCAGCAGCGCCGTGGCCAGTGGGATGACGCGATCAGCCATCGCCGCCCGACGGACTTCCCTGCCCCTGGTCCCGTTACTCCGGCCCAGGTCGACTATCCACTTTTCACCCCTGCCCAGCGCACTCGCCCAGGATGCGACTCCTGCCCTGCGAGCAAGATCCTGTCGCCACGCTCTGTGGTGGGTGGGTCCTAGACTGGAATCGTCGGCTTCCCATTTTCGAGTTGCTTCGCGGCGCCGCTGGTCGATGCTGCGCCAATCATCCGGGATCTGCCGCATCAAAAGCGACTGAAGGGTCGGCAACCGCCCGGACTCAGCGAGGGCCTTCTGTTCGGCTATCCACCGGCGGGTTCGGGTGCGCGCCTGCTGGGCACGCAATCTGGTATCTCGTTCTTGCGAATCGGAATACGGGTCGGCGCTGGCGACCAAAGCCAGTGCCGATGTGAACATGAGACACCATCGTCTACTGAGCCCGCTTGCGGCTGCCAGCTCATTCTGATCTTGCAAAACGCTCCTTCAGTGGATCGCAGCCCTCCGGCCTGACGCAGTTGACCCTTCACTGCCGCTTGACCCTTGAATCTCCTTTGCTGGACTCACCTCCGCCTCCAAGGACCGCGAAATTCCTCAAGGGGACATATCCTCTGTCTGCAGAGAGTCAGGCGTCACCCTTCGCTCACGGTTGATCGATTCTTCTCCGGCGATATTTCGGCGCCGGTGCAGATAGATTACCTGGGCGCATTGCAGGCATCGTCCAGTATTGAGGATAATTCACAAACAGGACTCATTTAAGGTGAGTAATATTTGCGAAGATTCCCTGGAAGGTACCTCGTAGGCGGGACGACAGAAACACTCTAGCTGCTCTAGCCTCTTTCACTGGGTCAGGCCGCGCGAGTTGCGCGACGACCCCTTTCTGCTGCTCATAGGCAAATTTGTCTCGCATGTCGAGTAGGAGCTCGCCAGCACTCATGTTTCAGCACTGCCCTCTAGGCGAATTTGCGCTTGGCTCACGTAACCAGCCAGAGGCCACCCCACAGATGCGTCACCACTCAGGCTAGTCAATTAGGCGACGTAGCGCCGACCCCGTCCCCCGTAAGGGCTAAGCCATAAGGCTTCGTCACCTCCGCTATCGACTGAGGCTCGTCGTCGATCAGCGCAGCATTTGCGAGCGGTTTAGCCGTAGAGGTCCGGTTCGGGCTTCGTGAGACTGTTCGGGAAGTTGCAAAGGTTCCTTCGCTCATATCCATCCGCCGGAAGTTCTTGAAAGGTGATCGTGGACGTATCAGGTCAGTCGATGTTGCCGATGGTGGCGATCATCGCCTTGCTGTTTTCCGGACACTTTCTCGGAGCCATGGCAATCCCCATCCTTGTGGTCATCGCAGCCTTGGCCGCCATCCGCTGGTTCTCACGGAAGGCTCGGGCTCAGGCCTATATGCGGCTGACGCCGGCACCCGTTCGGCAGCCGGGTTATGAGGGGCGTCGCCGTGCCCGTTAAGCGCCTCGCCGGGATCGCCATGGCCATACTGTCGCTGGCCGTACCGGTCCTCTACGTTGAGTGGGTCGGTCTCGACCGCCCTGACCGGGTGTTTTCCTTCATTGTGCTGCTGTACTTCTTCGGCTTTAGCGCCGCGGGGCTGATCCAGGGACCCAAGGACCAGCCGCTACCCGATGGACGCATCATCGCCGTTGTGCCGGCCTACAACGAGAAGCACGAGTTGCTGCACGGGGCTATCAAAAGCCTGCTGAACGGGACCGTAGTGCCGGATGTCATCCATGTGGTCGACGACGGTTCCGCCAGCCCGCTACCGCCGTTTTCGCACCCTCGCGTGGTGTGGCACAAGCGCGAGAACGGCGGCAAGCATCATGCACAGGCAACAGCACTCCTGGCCGAGCTGACCCACTTCGACTTCGTTGTCACGGTCGACAGCGACTCGGTGGTGGACCGCCGGGCGGTCGAACGCTGCATGCGCCGGTTCTCCGATCCACAGATCATGGGAGTTACCGGTGTGGTGTACGCGCTCAACCGGGCCGGCAACATCCTCACCCGCGTCACTGACCTTCACTACGTACACAGTTGCCTGGTCGTTCGCAACGGCCTATCCGCGACCGGTGACATCTTCACCGCGTCGGGCGCACTGGCGGTTTGGCGCTCCGAGGTCGTCATGGACAACCTGACCGAGTACCTCGAACGTGGCGTGGCCGACGACCGCCACCTGACACATTTCGCCCAGCGCCGCGGCAAGACGGCGGCCGTGTCGGATGCTTATGTCCACACCGAAGTGCCCGACAACGCCGCGGATCTCTTCCGCCAACGGATCCGATGGGCACGTGATTACTATCGGTGCACAGTCTTGGACATCAAATATCTGCGGGGCTGGTCCTGGTGGATGCGTACCACAGACTTCGCGTTCATGTGCGTGGCGCCGCTGTTCGCACTGACCGCGCTCATGGTGTTCCCCTTCGCACAGTGGGATGTTCCCTGGGCTGGAGTTTCGCTCTGGGTAGCGTTCCTGTACACGCAGACCTTCTGCTATGTCCGGGAACGCAAGGGCGTCAGCCGCGGCGAACGAATGTTCACCTGGCTGGCCTTAACCCCAGCGCTTTACGTGTTCCAACTCATCGTGGTCGGCCCGGCCATGATCGTCGGACTACTCAATCTGCGTCATAAGTCCTGGCAAACCCGCAACGACTCAAAGCAGCCGACGGTCTCCGTTGAGATGCACGGCAAGGGCCGCAGCCTCTACCTCGACACACTGCGAGCGCTCGCCATCATCCGCGTGATCGCATTCCACTCGACCGGTTTCGCCTGGCTCGGCTTGGCCTTCCCGTCCATGGGGATCATGTTCGCGCTCGCCGGCTCGATGATGGCACGCTCGATGGCGAAGGTCGGCGACCGGCCGGAGATCGTCATCTGGAACCGCATCCGCAGGCTCATGCCAGCGCTGTGGATGCTAGCCGTAGTTCTCGTCCCCGTGATGCTGATCATGGGATGGACCGACGAGGATCAGCGACCTTTCAACGCTCCCGCCGTCTTCGCCTGGGTCTTTCCACTGTCCGACCCGCCGAGCAACGATTGGGCGGTCCCGATCGCCGGCATCCTCTGGTACATCCGCACCTACCTGTGGCTGGTCCTGCTGTCACCGATGCTGTGGGCCGCGTTCCGTCGCTGGCCTCGGCTGACGGTCCTCGCCCCCTTGGCCCTCATCCCTGCCTCAGCGACCATCACGTCATCAAGCTGGCTGGCCGGCGTCGTCCTGCAGCTCGGCACCTACGCCCCCTGCTGGATCATTGGCTTCTGGCACGCTACCGGCGGCCTTCAAAAGGCTCGCCCCGCGGCTATCTACCCGCTCGCCCTAGCCGTGGGTGTCGGCGCGCTCGGCTGGCTTCATCTTCATCCCCCGGCCGGCGGAACAGTGCAGTCGAGCCCGATCGCCCAATCGCTGTTGTCCATCGCGTTCATCTGCGTACTCATGCGATTCGACCCGGCTATGAACTGGCTCAAAAAGATCAGGCTGTCGTGGCTGGTGAGCAAGATGAACTCCCGAGCCGTGACGATCTACCTCTGGCACCAGGTAGCAATCCTGACCAGTGTCGCCGTAGTCGCGCGGGCCAACCTGCACGTGGTCAGCGGCGAGACGGTGGCCGTCATCGTTAAGTTCACGCTGATCCCGCTCCTAGTCGCGGTGGCCTGCTGGCTGGTCGGTTGGGTCGAGGACGCCAATCGCTCGAAGGGGACAGCGCGCCAGCCCGCCGCCGGTCGACACGGCGCCGAAATGCTCACGGCCCTACATCCCGCGCCAGATCCCGGTCAGACCCAGATCATCTCGCCTGTTCCGTTGACGTGGCCGCCGCGCCAGTCGGCCGGGACCACTCACGCATCTGCGGCAGCCACTCCATACCAGTGACACCGGCGGCGACTGGCATCGGAAAGGCGCCACTCTTCTTTCTTCTCCCCTACCACGCGACACCCGAAAGGTGCCACGTTGACCACCCTTGAGCACCCTGGCGCGCCAGTGGAACCGACTGCGGCTTCGAGCGTGTCGGCAGACCGCGACCGGCCCCCTAGCGGTCTCGACGGTTTCCGTCCGGACATCGAAGGTCTGCGGGCCATCGCAGTTACGATCGTCGTCCTCTTCCACGCCGGGCTCCCCGGTCTCCGCGGCGGGTATATCGGTGTCGATGTCTTCTTCGTCATCTCCGGATTTCTGATCACCGGGCACCTGCTGCGCGAGATCGGCAAAACCGGCACGATCTCCTTGGCGAAGTTCTACTCACGCCGCGCACTACGCCTCCTACCGGCGGCAAGCTTCGTCGTCGTCACCACGCTGGCCGTGGCATGGTTATGGCTGCCACCGCTGCGGACCAAAGACATCGCTATGGACGCGCTGACGACAACGTTCTACGGCATGAACTATCGCCTAGCGATCCAGGGCACCGACTACCTCGGCGCGACCGCCGCACCATCTCCCCTGCAGCACTTCTGGAGCCTGGCTGTCGAGGAGCAGTTCTACCTCATCTGGCCACCACTCCTGCTGCTGTTGGCCTTCCTGACGAGGCGCCGGGCGCCGCACTTCCGCCGGAGGCTGCTCATCAGCTTCGTCGCCGTCGTCATCGCTGGCTCGTTGGCCATCTCGGTATGGCAGACGGAGGTGTCGGCACCGTGGGCATACTTCGGTCTGCAGACCCGCGCGTGGGAACTGGCGACTGGAGCTCTGGTTGCGTTGCTGGCCCAGCACCTGACCCGGCTCCCGGCAACAGTCGTGTCAGTCGGACGGCTGCTCGCCCTAGCCAGCATGGGTGTGGTCGCGATCGCCTTCAGCGAAGCAACTCCATTCCCCGGATACGCCGCCGCTGCTCCGGTCGCCGCTGCCGCGCTGCTCATCGCCGTCGGCTGTACCCGCGCCGAGTCCCAGCTACTGGGCAGCTCGATCATGCAAGCAATCGGCAAACACTCCTACTCCTGGTACCTATGGCACTGGCCGGTGCTCATCGTAGGACCGTTCGCTCTCGGCGACCTAAACGTATTCGAGAGTCTCGCCCTCGCCGGCCTGTCATTACTGCTAGCTGTAATCACGTCACGACAAATTGAGAATCCTCTACGTTCCCATGCCTGGTTCCGGCAGCGAACGGTACGAGCGATGACACTGACGTTCAGCATGACGGCAACGGTCATGGCTCTCAGCCTTGTCGTCCCGACGATCCTGCCGTCTACAACCGGATCCGGGGCGGCCACGGATGCCGCCGGTGCCGTCGGCGCCAACTCTCAGGCCGAACTCAACCTGATCAATCTCGTGAAGAACAGCGTCAAGAGCAGGGACGTGCCCGCCAACCTGCAACCACCGATCGCCCGAGCTAGCACCGACGTAGGCCGAATCTACTCTGACGGTTGCGACCCCGAGTTTCTGGAATCAGACGTCAAGAAGCCCTGTTTATACGGCGAAACCACCTCAACAAAGACAATGGTCCTCTTCGGCGACTCCCATGCCGGGCACTGGTTCCCCGCCCTCGACGCCATCGCCAAGCGAAAGAGGTGGCGCCTCGCGGTCGTCACGAAGTCCGCATGTCCCGCCGCCTCAGTGACCGTCACCATGACGGCGCTCAAACGCACATACACCGAGTGCGACACCTGGCGCGCCGCCGCATTCGACTACATCGCATCGCTCAAGCCGCAATTAGTCGTCACCTCCTCCAACAGCCACAGTGAGGCACTCAACGTCAGCGGCGACCAGAACAACGCTTGGGCGCAAGCATGGGCCACTACTTTCAAGAAGGTCGCTGGAGCGAAAGTCGTCTTCATCAGCGATACCGCTTGGCCGCAAGGCAACGTCCCCGAATGTGTGTCTAACCACGTAACCAGCGTGACCGATTGCGGCCGGGATCGGGATGCTGCGCTGGGCGACGCCCGCCGCCGCAAGCTCATCGCTGAAGCGGCTCGCCAGAACGATGCAGTCGTCGTAGACCCTGTAAAGTGGATGTGTACCGAGGACCGGTGTCCAGTCATCATCGGCAACGTCCTGGTCTATAAAGACGACAGCCACATCAGCGCGACCTACTCCAAGCTCGTCGCGCCCGCCCTCGAACAACGCATGTCAGCGGCAATGAAGGGTTGACCGGCATAGCTGATGAAAGGTGACGCGGACCTGCATGTTTCGCGCATCCGGGTCCTTACCTACGCCGGCCTGCTCGACGGCGCCTAACGTGCCCGGTGAACCTGGGTTTCCTGGACTCCTGTGACGAGTTCCCACTCGCGGCCACGATCGAGGTCGGCACGCCCGGGGCTCTATGCGCAGAAATCGTCCCGCTCGAAAGTGACACGTCATGGCCGTGCACGCCTTCGAGAACCAGCAGCCTGCCTACACCGAGAAGTGCGTGATCAGCCACCTTGACAGCGCCATGAATAGCTTGGTCGGCCTTCGGCTCGGAAGCTGGACGCAGTGGGTGCGCCTGCTCGACGCCGAGGGGTACCGGCTCACCATCACCGCCTGATCCCGCCAACAGACGCAGTCTGCTCGGACAGTCATCCCGATAGGGTTCTTTCGTGGACTCCGATTGGGCGTGGGCGGGAAGCGACCGCTTTCCCGGCTACTGCCTCACCTTCATCCGCGGGATGACCCCGGCCGCCGTCGCGCAGGTCGTCGGCGGCGGAGACCTGCGCATGCTGACCGCGGTGCAGGCTCTCGAACTGCACGGAGACCACGAGATCGTCAGGTTCGGCGCGGTGGCCGGGTGGGCGTTCTGCTACGACAGCGGGTCCACGCTCCGAGTGATGCCAGACTTGCGGTCACGGTCGCCGGAGATCGTTCAGCTGTTCCACGGCGGAGACGGCACGAACATCGTCAACCGCGTGGTCGAGGGCCGGACCACCGAGTCCTTCGAACCTGGTGTGGACATCCGGTACCCGGCTGAGGGGCCGCCGCTGCTGCGTCCACGTGTCCGGCAGCTGCTCGCCGGCGCAACGACCGGCAGTTCGCTCGTCGCTGCCGCGGTGGCCATCGGTGAGGTGGTCGGCGCTTCGGTATCCGAGGATGACCTCGACGGGGCGCTGCTGACCGGCGTCGTACGGCGCGTACCGGCCCGGCCGGGCGCCCCTGTGATCAGCCCGGCTCTGCGATCGATGCTCGTCGCCGGTGAGGTCATCGATCCGCCACGGCGCGACACCTGACCAGGGGCGGCGACGCGACGTTGTCGTGCCGGGAACCGGTTCAGGGTTGCACGCGCAGGCTGACCGGGCCGAGGGCGTCGAACTCGGCCACGAACTCGTCGCCCGCTGCCAGCGGGACGGCGGCGTGCAGCGCGCCGGTCATGACGAGGTGGCCGGCTTCGAGGGTTACGCCTTGGGCGCCCAGGGTGTTGGCGAGCCAGGCCACCACCGCCGCCGGGTCGCCCAGGGCGTCCGAGCCCTTTCCGGCGGCGATCCACTCGTCGCCGCGGCGGAAGCGCATGGTGATGCCGGCCAGGTCCAGGCCGGCCGCCGGCACCGGCCGGTCGCTGATCACCACGGCGCCGGCGGAGGCGAGGTCGGCGATGGTGTCGGCCAGGCGGATCCGCCAGTTCTGGATGCGCGAGTCGACGATCTCGATGCTGGCGTGTACCTCGGCGACGCTCGCGCGGGCCTGCTCGACGGTGATGCCCGGTCCGGTGAGGTCGGTGCCGAGCCGGCAGGCGATCTCCGCCTCGACGCGGGGCGCGATGAATGCCCCGAGGGAGAGGGCGGCACCGCAGTGGTGGACCGTCGAGGCCAGGACGGGACCGTAGTCCGGGGAGTTCAGGCCGAACATTGCCTGCATCGGCTTGGAGGTGAGGCCGGCTTTGTAGCCGGCCACCCGTTCGCCGTCGGCCTGCAGCAGCGCGAGCAGCTCGCGCTGGATCGCGTAGCCGTCGAGCGCTCCCAGGCCGGGCTGCGTGTCGGTGAAGGGTGTTACGGGCTGTCGCGCGGCGCGTGCTTCGTACAGGGAGCGCGCGAGTGTCCGCGCGGCTCCGTGGGAGAGCTGCCCCAAGCCGGTCTCCTCTGTTCCGGCGGCGCCCGGGCCGGGCGTCCGCGACGGCCGTACCGGCTCGCGGCCGATGCTTTGCGCGACGGCGGAATGCCGATGGCCGCTGGTGGATGGCACGGCCTGTGGCGAAGTCTGCATGACGAATGATGATGGCGCAAGATACGTTTCGGCAATGGCGCACCGGGACGGATCCGGCGCGCGCGACAACCGAACGGAATTGATCATCGGTGATCATGAACAGGACTCCGGTGCCCGTGCGATGCCGGGACCCGGTGTCTGGTGAAGCGCTGCCTTCTGATCGTGTTTTCGCACTTCAAAGCACTTGCTTAGGTGGCCGCACGAGCGCCTGCGACGGTCTTGACGTCCACTGTGTTCCATGTCAATATGGCCCTCGATCACGGATAAAATTGCTGATGTCAACAGCATGCCCGGGGCTTCAGCAAAGAACTGGGGTTGACATCTCCGACCAGGGGTAAAAATCCTCTGCCCGTAACCGACAAACATATTTTGTGCATATCCCGGCGTTCGACAAAGGTGAGCGCCGCGCCATGCCTGATTGCCGTTCCGGACGCCTGAGTGCCATTACCGCAGACCTCACCGCGCACCGTCGCCGCCCCCGGGCCGGCGGCGCGCCGCCGCGTGCGGAGCAGCGCAGTCGTCTCGCAACTGTTCACGACGCGACCACGCCACCGGCGGGACCGCGACTATCACAGGGAGCCCGAGGCACCATGACGAGTGAGTGGACGACCGAGCCCGCCGCCGACCTGGCAGCGGTCGCCGCCCTGCTGGAGATGGCGGAAAACCTGGGGTTGTCCGTCCTGTTGGACAGTGGTGACCCTTTCACCGCCGACGACGCCGCGGCCGCCGCGCGCATCCCGCGGCAGTCAGCCGTGTCGTTCCTGCAGGCGCTCGAGGCGGCAGGCCTGACCGTTGCGGAGGGACCGGAGCAGACGTACACCGGCACGGTGGACCTGCCGGCACTGCGCCACGCGGCCGGTTACGTCAGCTGGGCGATGACCGCGAACCGTCCGTACATCGACAATATTCACGACATCCTCAGCGATCCGGGGCGAGCACCGCAGAAGTACAGCCGGGACGGGCGCCGGGTCGCCGTCTCCTCGCGCTGGATCGGGTCGCAGGGCTTCTACCAGGCGGCGTTCGAGGAGATCGCCGAGGCCAAGCCCGGCCGGATCGTCGATCTGGGTGCCGGGGCGGCCGCCCTGGTGATCCACCTGCTGCAGACACTTCCGGACAGCAGCGGCGTCGCCGTCGACATCAGTGATGCCGCCTGCGCCGAGGCGCTGCGGGCCGGGCGACGAGGCGGCGTCGCCGACCGGCTGAGCGTGGTGAACCGCGCGATCGAGTCGCTGTCCGACGACCCGTCTCCCCTGGCCGGCGCGGATGTCGTCCACGCCGGATTCGTCCTGCACGACGTGGTGGGACGCCCGGAGGTGCTGGACGCCGTCCTGCGCGCGTGCCGAGCCGGTCTGGCTCCGGGTGGCAGGCTGGTGATCAGCGACGCGGTGCCCTACTCGACCAGTCCGCGCGAGCGCGCCTTCAGCAGTCTGTTCACCTATCTGCACGCGTCGTCGATGGGGGTCGACCTGCCCCCGCAGGCGCAGTGGGAGCAGGCCTTCCGCCGCGCCGGCTTCACCGACGTGACCTGCCGTCCGATGCGTATGCCGACGAGCAGGTTGTTCGTCGTAGCCGGCTGAGTCCCCGTAGAAAGCAGAGAAGACATGCAGGCAACCACTGCCCCCACCGGCGGCGTACGCCGCGACCCGGGCAAGGCCGGTGTGCGATGAGCCGGCCTCTGCGCGTGGCCGTCATCGGGGCCGGTCTCATCGGCCTCGACCTGGCGATGAAGATCCAGCGGTCGGCGCAGCTGGAGTGTGGGCTCGTCACGGCCCGTAACGAGGACGCGCCCGGGCTGCGGGCGGCGCGAGAACTGGGCTGCGGCGTGTCCGCCGACGGTGTCGCCGCGGTGGTGGCCGCCGCCGACCCGTACGACATCGTGTTCGACGCCAGCAACGCCACGGCGCACCCCGCGCACTGGCAAGCTCTCGAACCACTGGGCTGCCTGGTCGTCGACCTGACACCCAGCGGGGTGGGTCGCACCATGGTGCCGGCCGTCAGCGGCAACGTGCTTCCGGTGCAGGGCAACCTCAACCTGGTCAGCTGCGGTGGCCAGGCCTGTGTGCCCATTCTGCACGCGTTGTCGTCGCGCTATCGCCCGTCCTACGTCGAGGTGGTCACGACCGCCGCGAACCTGTCCGTCGGCCGGGCCACCCGGCTCAATCTGGACGAGTATCTGGCCACCACCCGCGAGGCGGTACGCGCCGGTACCGGGGCATCGGCGGTCAAGACGATCCTGAATCTGAGCCCGGCCCGTCCGCCCGCGACCTTTCGCGTCGCGATGAACTTCCAGGCCGAGGATCTGGATCAGCGTGTGGTCGACGACCTGGTCGAGGATGCGGCGGACCGGGTCCGCGCGTTCGTGCCGGGATACCGCGTCCGCGCGTGCACCGTCGCCGACGGGGTCGCGTTCGTCGCGGTCGAGGTGGAGGCGTCCGGTGACCGCATCCCGCGGTACGCCGGGAACCTCGACATCATCAACTCGGCGGCCGTCCTGGTGGCCGAGCAGTACGCACGTCAGCGGGCTTCCCTTTGCGGTACGGAGGTGACACGGTGATGGCCGAGGCAGCCGGCGACCGGCCCACGGTGCAGATCTACGATCCGACGCTGCGCGACGGGCATCACGCGGTACGGCACAACCTCGGCGAGGCGCAGTTGCGTGCCTACGCGGCGGCGGCCGACCGTGCGCGGGTGCCGATGGTCGAAGTAGGCCACGGCAACGGCCTGGGCGCGTCGTCGCTGCAGGTGGGCCGCGCCCGGTTGGCCGACGACGTCATGCTGAGCGCGGTCCGCGCCGAGCTGCGGCACAGTCGGATGGGTGCCTTCATGCTGCCGGGCTGGGGCACCGCCGACGATCTGCGCATGGCCATCGACCACGGCGTCGACGTCGTCCGGATCGGGGCGCACTGCACCGAGAGCGATGTGACGGAACGACACCTCGGCTTCCTGCGCGATGCCGGCGTCGAGGCACACGGCACGCTGCTGATGAGCCACATGGGCACGCCCGAGCTGCTGAGCCGGGCCTGCAAGCAGATGGTCGGCTACGGAGCACAGGCGGTGGGCATCTTCGACTCGGCCGGCCACTTCCTGCCGGAGGGCGTCACCGAGCGGATCGCGGCCATCCGCGACGCGGTCGACGTTCCGATCATCTTCCACGGTCACAACAACCTCGGCTCGGCGGTGGCCAACTCCGTCGCGGCGGTGCGGGCCGGCGCCACGATCATCGACGGCTGCGCCCGGGGTTTCGGCGCCGGGGCGGGCAACACGCAGCTCGAAGTACTGGTGCCGGTCCTGGAGCGACTCGGGTACGCCACCGGCATCGATCTCTACCGGTTGCTCGACGCGGCCGACCTGGCCGAGCGGGAGCTGATGCCGGCACCGCCGACGATCAGCTCGGAGAGCATCGTCAGCGGGCTGGCGGGGGTCTTCTCCGGATTCCGCAACCGTGTCCTCGACGTGGCCGCGCGGGAGCGGGTCGACCCGCGTGACATCTTCTTCGAGCTGGGGCGGCGGCAAGCCGTGGCCGGTCAGGAGGACCTGATCGTCGACGTGGCCAAGTCGCTGCGCACCGCGGCCGTGTGAGGCCTCGATGACGTGGGAACTTCTCAAGCAGGTCCTCGTGCACGACCTGCAGCTGCAGGATGATGCTCTGGTGCCGGCGGCCGGCCTCGGGGACGTCGGTCTGGACTCGCTGGCCGCCGTCGAGCTGGCCGAGTCGCTTCACAGCAGGTTCGGCATCCGGGTCGCCGACTACGAGATCCTCGACAGTGCGAGTCTCGCCGATCTCGCCGAGCTGATCACGGCGCGGAGCACAGCGTGACCGGGCCCTGGCTGCGGCCCGTGCTCACCGAGCTGCCGCAGTACACCCCGGCGCCGGGGCTCTACTCCGGCGCCGCGCCCATCCCGTTGTCGGCCAACGAGTCCTTGCACGAGCCGCTCGCGGGCATCGGCCGGGCGATCGCGGCGGCCGCCGGCGCCGTCAACCGTTATCCCGACCCGGGGTGTGTGCGGCTGACGGAGGCGATCGCCCGCGCCCGGGGCGTCGATACCGGCACCGTCATGGTCGGCGCCGGGTCGGTCGCGCTGCTGCAGGCGCTTTTCCACGCGATCGCCGAGCCCGGTGCGCAGGTGATCCACGGGTGGCCGTCGTTCGAGCTCTATCCCAGCTTGGCGGCGCTGGCCGGGGTCACCGGTGTCCGCGTGGCGCTGCGCGACGGGGCGTTCGATCTGCCCGCGATCGCCGCCCGGATCACCGCCCGTACCCGGATGGTGCTGTTGTGCAGTCCCAACAATCCGACCGGGGGCGTGATCAGCGCGGATGCTCTGCGCGCGTTCCTGGCCCAGGTGCCGTCGCGCTGCCTGGTCGTGCTCGACGAGGCGTACCACGAATACGTGCGGGACCCGGCGGCCTGCGACGGTGTGCGGTTGCTGTCCCAGCACCCCCAGCTCGTCGTGCTGCGCACCTTCTCCAAGGCGTACGGGCTGGCCGGGCTGCGGGTCGGCTATCTGCTCGGCGCGCCGGGCGTGGTGTCGCTGCTGCGCAAGGCACTCACCGTCTACGCGGTCAGCACTGTTGCCCAGGCAGCCGCTGTCGCCGCCCTCGGTCTGCAGGACCAGCTGCTGGACCGGGTCGCGCAGACGGTCGGCGAGCGCGAGCGCACCCGTGACGGGTTGCTGGCGGCGGGCTATCCGGTGCCCGGCAGCCAGGCCAATTTCCTCTGGCTGCCGCTGAAGGATCGGGCCGCCGACTTCGGTCAGTGGTGCCGGCACCGGTCGATCGCGGTGCGCGTCTTCCCCGGGGAAGGGGTTCGCGTCACCGTCGGGAGTCCGAGTGACAACGACGCACTGCTGTCGGCGGCGGCGCACTGGCGACAGGCGGTGGAATGAGATCCCCGATGACCTACGGCGAGCACGTCTGGATGCCCGACGCCAGCTCGTTGTCGCGGCGTGTGGTGGTGACGCCCGGCATGTCCGGCGGCGGCTCCCTGCTGTTCGGCCGTATCGGCGACTGGACCTGGGATGCGGTGAGCGCTGCCTGCAGCACCGATGTGCATGCCGCCCGCAACCATGACGGTGAGCCCGCGTATCTGTCGTTCTACTACTACCGGATCCGGGGCGGAACCGTCGTGCAGCCGCACGGCCTGGGGTTCGGCGACCGGTTGCAGGTCAGCTCGCGGGTCTTCGACATGGGCAGCCGTTCGGCGCTGACCCTGCACCGGCTGGCCCCGGCCGGGCTGGACCTGCCCGATCTGCCGTTGGAGGCAGCCGAGTTCCACGAGCATCCGCATGCCGCCTGTCTGTACGCCGAGACGTTCAACCGCTGGGTCTCGCGGACCCGGTCGGGCAGCAACAGGAGCCTGGCCGAGGTCTCGCCGCCCGACTTCGCCCACGAGCATCTGCCACGTCTGGCCAACGAGCATTCCCCGCGCACTCTCGTGGGCCGGGCCCGGCAGACGGGGACGTTTCATCCGGGTGGGCCGGCCGGCTACCGGCCCGGGGGATCCCCGTTGACCCGCACGTACGCGTTGGACCCGGTGCGTGACCTCAACGGCGCAGGTCTGCTGTATTTCGCCGCGTTCTTCTCCATCTTCGACACCGGGCTCCTGGCGCTGTGGCGGGCGGCGGGACGCGACGATGCCGCTTTCCTGCAGCGGCGCATCGCCGACCAGCGCATCGGATTCTTCGGTAACGCCGACATCGGCACGGTGTTCACGATCACCGCGCAGCGCTGGCTGCCGTGTGCTGCGGGACGCGGCGAGATCGCCGACCTGCAACTGCGGGAGTCCGGCAGCGACCGGCTCGTCTCGGTCGCCAGCATCGAGCTCGCACCCGCGCCGTAGCGCTCGGCGTGCGGATCCATGGTCACCACGGGGATGAGGTCAACGATGGAACATGTCGTTCTGCTCGACGAGGACGGCCGGTCGATCGGCCGCCGCGACAAGACGAGCGTGCACACCGACAGCACGCCGCTGCACCTGGCTTTCTCCTGCTACGTCTTCGACACCGCGGGACGGTTCCTCGTCACGCGCCGGGCGGCCGGTAAGAACACCTGGCCGGCGATCTGGACCAACAGCGTCTGCGGGCACCCCGCGCACGGCGAGCGGCTGGTCGAGGCCGTGCGCCGACGGGCGGGTTTCGAGCTGGGTCTGCCTCTTGACGACGTACGCCTGGTGCTCCCGCGTTTTCGTTACCGGGCGGAACTGCTCGGCATCGTGGAGAACGAGATGTGCCCCGTCCTGCGGGCCACGACCAGCCACGAACCGGCACCCAACCCCGACGAGGTGGACGCCTGCCGCTGGGTCGCGTGGCCCGCGTTCGTGGCCGAGGCGAGGGCCGGGACGAGCGGGCTGTCCCCCTGGGCGCGGCTGCAGGTCGAGCTGCTCGACGCGCTGGGACCGGACCCGGCGGGCTGGCCGGCGGCGGACCCGGCCGAGCTGCCGCCCGCCGCCCGCTGGTAAGTGGCGGCCGCGCCGGTGCCCGGCCGGTGACGGCTTGCGGTCAGTCGGGTGCCTGGCTGCCGGCCGTCAGATGTTCCTGCTGGCTCACGCCCAGCGGCGGTGGGTTCATGTCGTGCATCTCGGGGGACAGGTACACCTTCACCCGTGGGCGGACGCGGCCCGGCTGCCAGGAGAGGTAGTTGTGGATTCCGGTACCCGAGCGCAGGTCGCGGTTGGCCACGCCGGCGAGCACGTTGTCGTAGCGGCGCCGGGCCCGGGGATCCCCGGCCAGTGCACGGTGTACCCGTAGCCGGACCTGCTCGTCGTCGTCGGCATAGGTCCACAACGGTACGTACAGGGTGGCCGCCGGCCGTTCGTGTGTCTGCGCGTCGAGCAGCGACAGGCAGGTCACCGCGGGCTGGTCGGAGAACTGCAGCCGGCCGTCGAGCAGGCAACGGCAGAAGGCGCTCACCTCCCCTGGCTCGAAACCCGGATAGGCCTTGAGTACCGCCACGACCTCCTCCACGTCCGCGGTGAAGTGCCGGAAGTAGACCTTCACCCGCGCCGCGGCGTCGTCGGTCAGATCCAGCGAGAGCAGCAGCGGCACGTCGTGCCCGCTGCGCTGGGCGTGTGCCTGCACCGCCGGCCACAGGTGGCCCTCCCCCATTGCCTCCAGCGCGGCGCGCAGCACGTCGAAGGCCCGATCCGGGCCGGCGACGTCGAGGTAGAACCAGACCTTGAAGCGTGTGGCGCCGTCCGGGCTCACCTCGGCGCCGTACATGGCGACGTGCGGGCCCTGCGCGTCGTCGGGCAGCAGCAGGTCGGCGACGGCCGACCAGCGTCCGGCGCCGGCGCCGTAGCGCTCGGCGAGGACCCGCATCACCGTGCGGGCCGCCGTGCTGTCGTTGGCCGGGCGGCAGGGCAGCAGCGGCTCCATCGCGAACTGCACGGCGGGCCGGCGCCCGCCGAGCTCCACCGCCACTTCGAGGGGTGAGCCGTCCGGCGACACGTCCGACAGGGGCAGCTCGTCCAGCCGGGCGGCCCCCCAGTGCTCGGTCATGGCGCGGAACGTGCCGGTGAGCCGCGCTGCCGCGGCGCCCAGTCCCACCGATCGAGCTGTTCTGTCCATCGTCGTGGCGCAGGCAAGCCGGACCGCTGCCGGATCCTCGGTCACTCGTTCCTCCTTCGTCGCCGGGCGTCGCGCGAAACTGCCGGCGGGCAGCCACGCCGGCCGGTGGGGCGGGCACACCGCAGGCCGGCGGTGTGCCCGCTACATACGTCGGTGCCGGTGGATCTCAGGGCTGCTCGGCGAGGCTGCGTGGGCGCATGTCGGTCCAGTTCTGCTCCACGAAGTCCAGGCACGCCTGGTGGGTGTCCTCGGGGTGGGCGATCGTCCAGCCCGCCGGTACGTCGATGCCGGCCGGCCACAGGGAGTGCTGGCCCTCGTCGTTGACGAGCACCAGGAAGTTGCGTTCGGTGTCGTCGAAGGGGTTGGTCATCGAATCTCCTCATTTCTGGCTGCCGTGTCACGGGCCACGGCAGCGCGAAGGTGTGCCTCGAGAACGGGTCCGATCACGGCCAGCGCCTGTGACGTCAGGATCGTGCTGTGGCTGGCCGGGACCGGGTGGTACGTGACGGTGCCGGTGACGTGTCCGTCCCACGCCGCCGGATCGAGCACCCGCTCGCGTTCCTCGGTCGCGCCGAAGACCAGCATGTCGGCGGCGACCACCGGCGACGTGTGCCGCGTGGCGAGGCCGATGTTGTGGTGCAGAATGCGCATCAGCAGCTGGAACTCGTCCTCGGCGACGTTGCCGAGCACGGTGTTGGTGGTGCGGGCCAGCTCGGAGAATTCGGCGAAGCTCAGCTTTCCGCTCGGCAGCCCGGTGATGTCCACGCCGAGGACCTCCAGGATGCCGGTGTAGATCCGCGCCGTGGCCTCGCCGACCTTCTGCTGTTCCTGCTCGGTCAGCGGCCGGGAGGGCTCCGAGTCGAGCGCCACGACGAGGCCGACCGTCTCGCCGGCCTCCTGCAGCCGCGCGGCCATGGCGTGCGCCACCACGCCACCGAACGACTGCCCCAGCAGGTAGTACGGTCCGTTCTTCTGCACCCGGCGCATCTCCTCGATGCAGTCGTCGGCGACCTGGGTCAGGGTCTGCGGCAGCTCGCCGGGGTGAGTCAGCGCCCGCGACTGGAGTCCGTAGACCGGGAAGTCCGGGCTCAGGTGCAGCAGGAGATCGGAGTAGGACCAGCAGATCGCCGCGCCGGGGTGGATGCAGAACAACGGCGGCAGTTCGCCCTCGGTGCGCAGCGGCAGCAGTACCTCGAACGCCCGGTCCGGTTCATCGCCACCGAGATGTCCGGCGAGCTGGGCGACGCTCGGCCCGGCGAAGAAGGTCCGGATCGGCACCTGCACGCCGAGCACCTCGGTGATCCGGGCGATCAGCTTGTTCGCCAGCAACGAGTGGCCGCCGAGGTCGAAGAAGTTGTCGTCGACCCCGATCTGGCCCCGGTCCAGTACCTCGGCGAACAGGCCGCAGAGGATCTCCTCCTGGGGTGTGCGCGGGCCCCGACCGGACGGCGCCGCCGGCTCGGGCGCCGGAAGCGCCGCACGGTCCACCTTGCCGTTCGTGGTCAGAGGGATGTCGCTCACCTGCACCACGGCGCTGGGCACAAGGTGCTCGGGAAGACTCTTGCGCAGGTCGGCACGGATGCCGGCGAGGTCGGTGCCGGCCGTGACCGGGACGACGTAACCGACCAGCGCCGGATCGCCGCGGTGGTCGGGACGCACGGTCACGACGGCCCGGGCCACACCCGGATGGGCCGTCAGCGCGGCTTGCACCTCGCCGGGCTCGACCCGCATCCCGCGGATCTTCACCTGGTCGTCGGTGCGGCCGGTGAACTCCAGTTCCATCCCGAAGCTCCAGTGGCCCCGGTCGCCGGTGCGATACATGCGCGAGCCCGCGGGCCCGTACGGGTCGGCGACGAAGCGGCTCGCCGTCAGCCCCGGCCGGCCCAGGTAGCCCCGGCCGACCTGCGGCCCGGCGACGTAGATCTCGCCGTCGGTACCGGGTGCCGGCATGCGCAGCGCATCGTCGAGCACGTAGACGCGTACCTCGGGGTGGGGCCGTCCCGCGGTGACCGGACCGGCGCCCAGCGGCTCGCTGATGGTGCAGGCGATCGTGGTCTCGGTCTGCCCGTAGATGTTGGACATCCGGCGTCCCGGCGCCCAGCGGGCGGCCAGATCGGGTGTGCACACCTCGCCGCCGACCAGCAGGCCACGCAGCTCGGGCAACCGCCCGGGAGCGTCCGCCGGCATGCTCGCCAGCACCGAGGGCAGCGTCACCACATGGGTGATGCGTTCCTGCGCCAGCACCCGGGTCAGCGCCTCCCCCGCGATCAGGCCCGGCTCGGGGAGGACCAGTTCACCGCCGGAGGCGAACGCCGCGAGCAACTCCATGATCGACGGATCGAAGCTCGGCGACGACAGTTGCAGCACCCGCACGTCCGGCCCGGAGCACCAGCGTTCGAGCCACACCGCGACGGCACCGGCCAGGCCGGCGTGGGTGATCACCGCCCCCTTGGGGCGACCGGTCGAGCCGGAGGTGTAGATGACGTAGGCCGGGTGCTGCGGGCTCGACCCGGCGGTGCGCTCGCCGTCGGTGGGATCGGTGTCCGGCAGCTGACGCCGGTGCTGCTCGGCGGCGGGGTCGTCGATGTCGATGACGGCCTGGTCGGCGCCGAGCCGGGCCCGGCCGGCGGCGTCGGTCACCACGAGCTTGGGCCGCGCGTCCGCGCACAGGTAGGACACCCGAGCGTCGGGGTAGGACGGATCGATCGGCAGGTAGGCCGCGCCCGACTTCGCCACCGCCAGGACCGTGGCCACCTGCCGGGTGCTGCGCGGCAGCAGCACCCCGACGAGGTCCTCCGGGCCCACGCCGTGTTCGATCAGCGCCCGCGCCATCCGGTTCGCCCGGCTGTTCAGCTGCGCGTAGGTCAGGCTCTCCCGGCTGTCGGTCGCCGCCACGGCGTCCGGTGCGGCCGCCACCGTCGTCTCGAAGAGTCCGGCCAGTGTTGCGGCCGCCGGCACGGCACCCGGGTCCTGCTGTCCGGTGGTCAATTGCAGCCCTCCGATGGGTTCGTCCGGCGCGGCGGCGACATCGCGCAGCAACTGGCCGAACTGGTCGAGGAAACGCTCGATGCTCGTGCTGTCGTACAGGTCGGTGGCGTACTCCGCGGCCAGTACCAGACCGTCGGGAACGCCCGCGTCGTCGAAGCTCTCCAGCACGTTCAGGGTCAGGTCCACCCGCGCCACGCCGGTGTCGATGCCCTCGTTCTGCGGGCGGGCGCGCAGCCCGGCCAGCTCGAAATCCGCGTCCGGGGCGTTCTGCAGCACCAGCTGGACCTGGAAGAACGGGTGGTGCGACGGCCGGCGGTCCGGGTTGAGCTTTTCGACCAGGTGGTCGAAGGGCACGTCCTGGTGGGCGAAGGCGTCGAGGCTGGCCGTACGCACCCGGCCCAGCAGCTCGGTGAAGGTGGGCGTGCCGCCGGTGTCGATCCGCAGGACCAGGGTGTTGACGAAGAAGCCCACCAGGTCCTCGGTCGCGGCGTCGGCCCGCCCGGCGACCGGCACCCCGACCGGGATGTCGAAGCCCGCGCCGCTGCGCGTCAGCTGAGCGCCGAAGGCGGCCTGCAGCACCATGTAGAGCGTCGCCGCGCCGCTGCGGGCCAGCGCGCGCAGCGCCCGGTGCAGGTCCGCATCGAGTTCGCGCAGCAGGGTCCGGCCCCGGCCGCTGGGCTGCTGCGGCCGCGGCCGGTCCGGCGGCAGTGTCACGTCCTGCGCCATCGCCGCGAGCCGGTCGTGCCAGTATCCGACCTGACGGCTGAGCAGGCTGTCCGGGTCGGTGCCGGAGCCGAGCATCCGGCGCTGCCACAGGGTGTAGTCGGCGTACTGCACGGCCAATGGCGGCAGGGCGGGGGGCCGGTTCTCGCGGCGCGCGGCATAGGCGGCGGCCAGGTCCCGGCTGAGTGGGCGCAACGACCAGCCGTCCGCGGCGATGTGATGCACGACCAGCAGCAGTACCGCCTCGTCCGGCGCGACCCGGAACAGCCATGCCCGCAGCGGGAGATCCCGGGCCAGGTCGAAGGTGCTGCGCGAGGCCTCCCGCAAGGCCGGCACCAGCTCGGGCCCGGACACCTCGCGCACCGGCAGGTCCACCCCGGCGGGGTCGAGGATGCGCTGCCGCGGTTCTCCGCGGACCTCGGTGAAGACGGTGCGCAGCGCTTCGTGCCGGCCCACCACGTCGCCCAGGGCGGCCTGCAGCGCACCGATGTCGAGCGGTCCGGTGAGCCGTACCGCCAGCGGCGAGTTGTAGGTCGCCGAACCGCCCTGCAACTTGTGCAGGAACCACAGCCGCTGCTGAGCGAACGACAGCGGCAGGACCTCCGGTCGCGGGATCGGTTCCACCGGTGGGCGCACCGGCCCCGAGGCGGCCGTCAGGACCACGGCGAGCTCGGCGGGCGAGGGCGCGGCGAAGACCTGGTGCAGCGGCACCTCGATGCCCAGGCTCGCCCGGATGCGGCTGGTCAGACGGGTGGCCAGCAGGGAGTGCCCGCCCAGGTCGAAGAAACTGTCGTCGACGCCGGCCCGCGGCAGGCCCAGCAGGTCGGCGTACAGGTCGCAGAGGATCTCCTCGTACGGGCTGCGCGCCTGGCGGCCTTCGGCCGTGACGACCTCGGGATCCGGCAGTGCCTGCCGGTCGATCTTTCCGCTCGCGGTGAGCGGGATCCGCTCGATCGCGGTGATCGTCGCCGGTGCCATGTGCTCGGGCAGCATCGTCTTGACCGTGGCCCGCAGCGCGGACACGACCTCCCCGGCGGTCCGGGCGACGGCGGGCACGTTCGCCACGAGCTGCGGGGAGCCGGGCCGGTACACGCCGGTCAGCGGCTCGTGCTCGCCCGTGCCGGCCAGCAGCACCACCTCGTAGCAGTCCGGGGCGGACGGCGACCAGGTGAGCGCCGCGCGCAGACCCCGCTCGGCCGCGAGGCGGCGGAACGTGCCGGGGTCCGGGGCCGGCCCGGCCACGGTGCTGCCGGGTTCGCCGATCGCCTGCAGCGCTTCGGTTCCGGCCACGAGCCGCGGGTTCGGGATGCCGGTGATCCGGGTGCCGGCCGGCACGTCGGCCGGGTCGGTGACGCCATGGCCCCACCTCAGCTGCGGCAGGTCGCCGACCGGGCGCGCGGGGGCGGTGTGCAGCACGACCTCGTAGCGGTATCCGGTCAGCTCGTTGGTGGCCAAACCCGGCTTGAGCTGGATCTCCACGCCGGAGAGCCGCGGGTGGGTCAGGCCGGTGAAGAACTCGGGGGCGAGCAGGAGCTCCTTCTCCACTGCCACCGCGTGGTCCACCGACGCCGCGCTCGGCGAGGGCTGGCGGGCGTACTGCGCCTGGGCGTGCAGCATGCGCAGCAGGCCGTGGTGGCGCACGTCGCCGACGATCAGGCGGCCGCCGTCGGCCAGCAGACCGAGCGCCTGGTCGATCACGTCGCGCAGGTAGCCGGCGCCCGGGAAGTACTGCACCACCGAGTTGATCAGGATGGTGTCGAAGTGGCCGGACGGCAGCCCCGACATGTCGTGCGCGCTCTGACAGCGCAGGTGAACGTGCTCCCATTCGCGGTGCCGGGCGTACTCGCGCAGCCGGTCGATCGCCGCCGCGGAGAAGTCCGTCGCCCAGTACTGCTCGACCGTGTCGGCCAGCGGCGCCAGGATCAGCCCGGAACCCGCACCGATCTCGAGCACCCGGCGGGGTGCGAAACGCGCCACCTGGGCCACGGCGCCGCGCTGCCACTCGCGCATCTGCTCGAGCGGGATCGGCGCCCCGGTGAACGAGCTGTTCCAGCCGGAGAAGTCGTCGCCCGGGCCGGCGGCTCGCCGGCTGTAGACCTGCTGGTAGATGTCCTGCCACTCGGCCAGCTGGTCGTCGAAGCCGGCCGCCGGGTCGGCCCCGGCCAGCACGACGTAGGCCGCCAGCGACGTGCCCCCCGCACTGTCCGTGCGGGGCACCACGACCGCCTGCTCGACCGAGGGCTGTGCGGTCAGCACCCGCGCGATCTCCGCGGGCTCGACGCGGAAGCCGCGCACCTTGACCTGGTCGTCGGAGCGGCCGAGATAGAGCAGTTCGCCGGTGGGGGTCCAGCGCACCACGTCGCCGGTGCGGTACATCCGTGTCCCGGCCGGTCCGAACGGGTCAGCCACGAAACGTGCGGCGCTCAGGCCCGGCCGGTGCAGGTAGCCGCGGGCCAGGCCGTCGCCGGCCAGGTACAGCTCGCCGGGCATACCCGGCGAGGCCGGTTGCAGCGCGTCGTCCAGGACGTACACCCGGGTCCCGGGCACCGGGCGGCCGATCGGTACCGGCGGATCGCCGAGCCGGCCGCTCTGGGTGGCGACGACGGTGGACTCCGTCGGCCCGTACGCATTGGTCATGAGCCGGCCCGGTGACCAGGCCCGCAGCAGCTCGGGCGGGCACGCCTCGGCGCCGACGATCAGGGTGCTCAGACCGCTCAGGGTCCGCGGCGCCTCGGCGGGCAGGGTGGCCAGCACGGACGGCGGGATGAGCGCATGGGTGATCCGGCTGCCGGCGAGCGCATGCGCCAGCTCGTCACCGGCGAGGCGGTGCGGCGACGCGATCACCAGGGCGGCCCCGGCGTCCACGGCCCACACCAGCTCCAGGATCGCGGCGTCGAAGCTGGGCGACGAGAGCTGCAGGACGCGGCTGTCCGGACCGGCGGGGCTGCGCCGGTGCAGGGTGGCGGCGAGCCCGGCGATCCCCCGATGGGTCACGACCACGCCCTTCGGCGTGCCCGTCGAACCGGAGGTGTAGATCACGTAGGCGGGATCGTCGAGTCGCACCCGGACACCGGGATCGTCCCGGCTCTCGCCGGTCAGCTCACCCTCCCGCACGACCAGCGCCGGTCGCGCGTCGCGGAGCAGGAAGTCGATCCTGGCCCGGGGGTAGGCCGGGTCCACCGGGAGCAGGACGGCGCCGGCCTTGGCGACGCCCAGGGCCGCGGCGACCTGCGCGGCACCCCGGGCAAGCAGCACGGCGACCACGTCGCCGACGCCCACGCCCCGGTCGATCAGCTCCCGGGCCACCGCGTTCGCGTGTGCGTCCAGCTGGGCGTACGTCCAGGTCAGCTCGCCGTCGATGACCGCCGGCGCCGCCGGGCTCTGCGCCACTCGCCGGGCCAGCAGGCCGGGCAGCGTCACCGGCTCCGGGATCGGCCCGGCCTGTGCCCACTGGTGCAGCAGCCGCTCGCGCTCGTCGTCGGCGAGCAGGTTCACCCCGCTCAGCCGCTGCTGCGGCTGAGCGGCCACGGCCCGCAGCAGACGCACCCACCGTCGGGTGAACGCCTCGACGGTGGACCGGTCGTAGAGCCCGGTGGAGTACTCGACGACACCGGTCAACCCGCCCGGCCCGCCGTCCGGGGCCGAGGTCTCGGTGATGCTCAGCGACAGGTCGAAACGCGACGTGCCGGTACCCAGGCCCTGCTGGCGTACCCGCAGGCCGGGCAGATCGAAGTCGGCCTCGGCGTTGTTCTGCAGCACCATGGCGACCTGGAACAGCGACTGGTGCGACGCCGAGCGCTGCGGGTTAATCCGCTCCACCAGCTGCTCGAACGGGATGTCCTGGTGCGCGTAGGCGGCCAGGCTGTCGGCTCGCACCCGGCGCAGCAGTTCGGTGAACACCGGATCGTCCGAGGTGTCGGCGCGCAGCACGACCATGTTGACGAAGAAACCGACCAGATCATCGAGCTGCTCGTCGGTGCGGCCCGCCACTCCGGCGCCGACGACCACGTCGGTCCCGGCACCCGATCGCGACAGCAGGGCCGCCAGCGCCGCCTGCAGCACCATGAACAGCGTGGCCCCGTTCGCCCGGGCCAGCGCGAGCAACCGGCCGTGCAGGTCGGCGTCGACCGGGAAGCTCGTCACGTCGCCCTGGTACTCGGCCACCCGAGGGCGGGGGCGGTCGGCGGGCAGTGTCACCTCCTCCGGCACTCCGGCCAGCCGGCGGCGCCAGTAGGCCAGCTGACGGCTGAAGGCGCTGTCCGGGTCGGCGGGCTCGCCCAGCAGCTCCCGGTGCCACAGCGTGTAGTCGGCGTACTGGACCGGCAGCGGGGACCAGGACGGGGACCGGCCGGCGTTACGGGCCGTGTAGGCGCGGGCGAGGTCCTGGGCCAGCGGCCGCAGCGACCAGCCGTCGGCGGCGATGTGGTGCAGCACCAGCATCAGCACCCACTCGCCGGGACCGTCGGTGAACACCGATGCTCGCACCGGGATCTCGCGCGCCAGGTCGAACTCGTGCCGGGCCGCATCGCGCAGCGCGGCCGTCAGGCCAGCGCCGTCCACCTGCCGCACCGGCAGGTCGACGGTCACGTCGGCGAGGTCGAGAACCTGCTGGAAAGCCTGCCCGTCCTGCTCGGTGAAAACCGTTCGCAGCGCCTCGTGCCGGGCGACCACGTCGATCAGGGCCGCGTGCAGCGCCACCTCGTCGAGATCGCCCGAGAGCCGCAGGGCCAACGGCATGTTGTACGTCGGGGACGGGCCTTCCAGCTTGTGCAGGAACCACAACCGCTGCTGCGCGAACGACAGCGGGAGCAGGGCGGGACGGGGCCGGGAGCGCAGGACGGCACGGGCCTGCTCGCCGCTGTCGCGGATGGCCCGGTGCAGGGCCGCGGGTGTCGGCGCCTCGAAGAGGGCGAGCAGGCGCACCTCCACGCCGAGCACGGCACGGACCCGGCTGATCAACCGGGTGCCGAGCAGGGAGTGGCCGCCGAGATCGAAGAAGTTGTCGTCCAGACCGACGTGCTCCAGACCCAGCACCTCGGCGAACAGACCGCAGAGGATCTCCTCCTGCGGGGTGCGCGGCTCGCGGCCCTTGCCCGTCTCGAACTCCGGTGCCGGCAGCGCATCCCGGTCCACCTTGCCGTTCGGGGTGAGCGGCAGCTCGGGCAGGGCGACGAGCACGGCGGGGATCAGGTGCTCGGGCAGGACGCCGCGAAGATCGTCGCGGACGACGGCCATGTCGACCCCAGGGCGGGCCGCCACGGCGTAGCCGACCAGCGTCGCGGCGCCCTGGCGATCGGTGCGCACGATCACGGCCGCCCGGTCGACGTCCGGGTGACCCGCCAGGGCGGCCTCGCTCTCCCCGGGCTCCACCCGGATGCCCCGGATCTGCACCTGATGATCGGTGCGCCCGAAGTACTCCAGTTCCCCGCTGGCGTTCCAGCGGACCACGTCACCTGTGCGGTACATCCGGGCCCCGGGCGGTCCGTACGGGTCGGCGACGAACCGCCCCGCGGTCAGCCCCGGACGGCCGAGGTAGCCGCGAGCGACACCGGCACCACCGATGTAGAGCTCGCCGCGGGAGCCGGGCGGGCTCAGGCGCAGCGCCTCGTCCAGCACGTACGTGGTGATGCCGGTCAGCGGCGTGCCGATCGGCACTGCCCGGCCGGCCAGCGGACGGCTGACCGTCGTGGCGACGGTGGTCTCGGTCGGGCCGTACAGGTTGGTCATCCGGCGCCCCGGCGACCACCGTTGCACCAGCTCCGGCCAGCAGGCCTCGCCACCCACCACCAGGCTGCGCAGCTCGCTCAGCGCGGTCGCCGCCGTGGCCGGCAGGGTCGCCAGCACCGACGGCGGGACGAAGGCGTGGGTCACCCGGCCCTGCGCCAGCACCTGCTGCAGTTCCTCCCCGGCAAGGCGGGCCTGCCGGGCCACGACCAGGCAGGCTCCTGAACCGAAGGCCATCATGAGTTCCAGTACGGAGGCGTCGAAGCTCGGTGAGGCGAGCAGCAGCACGCGGCTGTCGCCGTCGACGGCGGTTCTCTCGCCGGTGCCGGCGGCGAGCCCGGCCAGCCCGCGGTGGGTGACCACGACGCCCTTCGGCGTCCCCGTCGACCCGGACGTGTAGATCACGTACGCGGGGTCGTCGACCCGGACCCGCACGCCGGGGTCCGCGGCCCGCTCCCCCACGATGCCGGCGTCGCGGATCACCAGTGCCGGGCTCGCGTCGCGCAGCACATGGTCCACCCGGGCGAGCGGATACCCGGGGTCCACCGGCAGATACGCCGCCCCCGCCTTGCCGATCCCGAGCAGGACGGCGACCTGCGCGGCGCTGCGGTCCAGCACGACGGCGACCACGTCACCGGCACCCACACCACGCTCGATCAGCGATCGGGCCACCCCGTTCGCGAGGGCGCCGAGTTCGGCGTACGACCAGCAGGTGTCGCCGTCCACCACGGCGAGCGCCTCGGGAGTCGCCGCGGCCTGCCGGTCGAAGATCTCGGTCATCGTCGCGGGCGGGGCCGGCGTGCCGGTGCCCGCCGCCCGTTCGAGCAGCAGCTCGCGCTCGCCGTCGAGAAGGAGATCAACCGCGCTCAGGGACTGATGCGCGTCATGCACGACCGCGCGCAGCAGGCGCAGCCAGCGCGCCACGAAAGTGTCGACGGTGGCCGCGTCGTAGAGCTCGGTGGCGTACTCGACGGCGCCGGTCACTCCGCCGTCGCGGTGCTCGGCGAGGCTGAGGAACAGGTCGACGCGCGACAGTCCGGTGCTGACACCCTCCATGCGAGCGCGTACGCCGGGCAGGGTGAAACTGCCGCCCGTGTCGGTCTGCAAGGCCAGCAGTACCTGGAACAGCGGGGCGTGGGCAGTGCTGCGATGCGGGTTCAGCTTCTCGACCAGCAGCTCGAACGGCACGTCCTGGTGTGCGTAGGCCGCCAGGTTCGTGTCGCGGACCCGGTCCAGCAGCTGCGCGAAGCTCGGATCGCCGGAAAGGTCGGTCCGCAGCACCAGGGTGTTGACGAAGAAGCCGACCAGGTCGTCGAGCGCGTCGTCGGTGCGGCTCGCGACCGGCGTGCCGATCGGCACGTCGGTTCCGGCGCCCAGCCGCCACAGCACCGCCGCCAGCGCCGCCTGCAGCACCATGAACAACGTGGTTCCCGAGGAGCGGGCCAGCGCGTGCAGACCCGAGTGCAGGCCGGCATCGATGGAGAACATCTGTACGTCGCCGGCGTAACTGGCCGCCGCGGGGCGGGGCCGGTCGCCGGGCAGGCTGACTTGCTCGGGCAGCCCGGCCAGCTGCTCACGCCAGTAGACCAGCTGCTGTCCGAGGACGCTGCGCGGGTCCGACTCGTCGCCGAGCAGGTCGCGCTGCCACAGGGTGTAGTCGGCGTACTGGACCGGCAGCGGCGACCACGACGGCGCACGTCCGGCGAGCCGATCGGTGTAGGCGGTGGCCAGGTCCCGGCTGAGCGGGCCGATCGACCAGCCGTCGGCGGCGATGTGATGCAGCACCAGCACCAGCACCCACTCGGCCGGTGCCGCCATGAACAGCCAGCCGCGCACCGGGATCTCGGCCGCCAGGTCGAACTGGTGACGGGCCGCTTCCCGCAACGCCTGCGGCAACCGCTGTTCCCCCGCCCCGTCCACCACCGTCAGAACCGGCACGGCCCCGTCCAGCACCCGCTGGAACGGGCTCCCGTCGTGCTCACCGAACACCGTGCGCAGGCTCTCGTGCCGGTTCACCACATCGCCCAGGGCCGCCCGCAATGCCTGCACGTCGAGCGATCCGGTGAGCCGCAACGCCAGCGGCGCGTTGTACGTCGCCGACGGGCCCTCCAGCCGGTGCAGCAGCCACAACCGCTGCTGCGCGAACGACAACGGCACCACCTCGGGCCGCGGCATCGGCCGCAACGCCGTCTGCACCGGCTCGGTGGCCTGCTTGAGCACGACAGCGAGTTCCGCCGGGGTGGGTGCCTCGAACAACGCCCGCGGCGCCAGCTCACAGCGGAACGCCTTGCGGATCCGGATGATGAGCCGGGTCGCGAGCAGCGAGTGCCCGCCCAGGTCGAAGAAGCTGTCGTCGACCCCGACCTGTTCGCGGTCCAGGACCTGGGCGAACAGCTGGCAGAGCAACTCCTCCGGCACGGTGCGCGGCCGGCGCCCGGCCGCTGCCGGCTGCTCCGGATCCGGCAGGGCCCGGTGGTCGAGCTTGCCGTGCACGGTCCGGGGAAGGTCGTCCAACAGCGTGACGGCCGCCGGCACCAGATGCTCCGGCAGTTGCCGGCGCAGGGCGGCGCGCAGTTCGTCGCCGCTTGCCGGCAGACCGGGGGCGGGCACCGCATAGGCCAGCAACCGCAGCTCCCCGTCCGGTCCCGGGCGGGCGACGACGGCCGCCTGGGCGACGGCGGGGTGCTGCCGCAGGACCGAGGTGACCTCACCCGGTTCCACCCGGAAGCCACGGATCTTGACCTGGTCGTCGGAGCGGCCCAGGTACTCCAGCTCGCCGGCGGCGTTCCACCGGGCGAGGTCGCCGGTGCGATACATCCGGGAACCGGCGGGACCGTACGGGTCGGCGATGAACCGGCTCGCTGTCAGGCCCGGCCGGCCCGTGTACTCCCGGGCCAGGCTCGGCCCGGCGATGTGCAGCTCGCCCGGCATCCCCGGGGCGACCGGGCGCAGGCTGCGGTCGAGCACGTACAGCCGGGTGCCCGGCACCGGACGGCCGATCGGGGTGTGACCGGGCCGCAGCGCCGTGCTCAGGCAGGCGCAGACCGTGGATTCGGTGGGCCCGTACGCATTGATCATGCGACGGCCGGTGGCCCACTGTGCGCTCAGCTCGCTCGGGCAGGCCTCTCCGGCCACGACCAGCACGGCGAGGTGGGCCAGCCGCGTCGCGGCGCCCGCGGGCAGCGTCGCCAGTACGGCCGGCGGCAACGTCAGGTGGGTGATGCGCTGCTCACGCAGCACCGTCTCGAGGTCCGCGCCGGCGAGCTGTCCGGGACCGGGCAGCACCAGGGTGGCGCCGGCGGAGAAGGCCATCAGCAGCTCCCAGACGACCGCGTCGAACCCGAGCGCCGCGAACTGCAGCACCCGCGACGTGCTGGTCACGTCGAGCTGCTGGTGGGCCGCCACCAGCCCGGCCAGGCCGCGATGGGTGACGACGACACCCTTGGGCGTGCCCGTCGACCCCGAGGTGTAGATGACATAGGCGGGATCGTCGAGCCGTACGCGGACCGCCGGGGGGTGCGCCCGGCGCCGACCGGCCTCGGTCTCCCGCAGCACGACCACCGGCCGGGCGTCGCGCAGCAGCAGGTCGATCCGCTCCTGCGGGTAGTCCGGGTCCACCGGCAGGAACGCGGCGCCGGCGCGGGCGACACCCAGCATCGCGGCGATCTGGGACGCGCCGCGCGGCAGCAGTACGGCCACCACGTCACCCGGGCGGACGCCTCGATCGACCAGCGACCAGGCCACGCCGTTCGCGCGCTCGGCCAGCTCGGTGTACGACCATGTGGTGTCCCCTTCGGCGACGGCGGCCGCGTCGCCGGATCGGATGAGGTCCGGCATGGTCAGCGGCGTCCCGGACGGCTGGGCCCGGCCCCAGTCCAGCACTCGGGCACGCTCGTCGGCGCCGAGCAGGTCGACCTCGCTGAGCCGCAGGCCGGGCGTGGTCACCATCGCTCGCAGCAGCCGGGCCCAGCGGACGGTGAAAGCCTCGACGGTGGCCCGGTCGTAAAGGTCGGTGGAGTACTCGACGACACCGGTCAGCCCGGCCGGGCTGCCGTCCGCCGCGGCGGCCTCGAGGAAGTTGATGGACAGATCGACGCGGGACACACCGGTGTCGAGGGCGGCGCCGGTCACGGTGAGGCCGGGCAGTTCGATGGTGCGGCCGTCGCTGTTCTGCAGGCCGAACAGGATCTGCACGAGGGGGTGATGGGCGGCCGACCGCTGCGGGTTGAGCCGTTCCACCAGGTGTTCGAAGGGCATGTGCTGGTGGGAGTACGCCGCCAGGCAGGTTCGGCGGACCTGAGCCAGCAGGTCGTCCAGGGTGGGGTCGGCTGCCGTGTCGGTGCGCAGGACCAGCATGTTGACGAACAGGCCGACCAGGTCCTCGAGGTGGTCGTCGTCGCGCCCGGCGATGGGCGAGCCGACAGCGATGTCGGTCCCGGCGCCGAGGCGGGTGAGCAGGCCGGCCAGGGTCGCCTGCAGGATCATGAACAGGGTCGTGCCGGTCGCCCGCCCGAGGGCCACGAGCGTGGCATGCTGCTCGGCGTCGAGGTCGAAGGTAACGGTCTGGCCGCGGTACCCGGCGACCGCGGGACGCGGCCGGTCGGTCGGCAGCGTCACCTGGTCGGGCAGGCCGGCCAGGGCGTCGAGCCAGTAGGCGGACTCGCGGCTGAACAGGCTGCCCGCGTCGTCGACGGTGCCGAGGTTCTCCCGCTGCCACAGGGTGTAGTCGGCGTACTGGACCGGCGGCGGTGACCACGCCGGCGCCCGCCCGGCGATGCGGTCGGCATAGGCGGTCGCCAGGTCGGCCAGCAGCACCCGCAGGGACCAGCCGTCGGCGGCGATGTGGTGCAGCACCAGCGTCAGCACCCACTCGCCGGGCCCCGACTCGAACAGCCAGGCGCGCACCGGAATCTCGCCCGCCAGGTCGAACTCGTGGCGGGCCGCTTCCCGCATCAGCGCCGGCAGCCGATCCCCGGCGTCGTTCACCACCGTCAGATCCGGCACGACGCCGTCGAGCACCCGCTGGAACGCATTGCCCTGCCGCTCGCCGAAGACCGTGCGCAGAGCCTCGTGCCGGCCCACCACGTCCGCCAGGGCGGCCCGCAACGCCTCGGCGTCCAGTTCACCCGACAACCGCAACGCCAACGGCGAGTTGTACGTCGCCGACGGGCCCTCCAACCGGTGCAGGAACCACAACCGCTGCTGCGCGAACGACAACGGCACCAGCTCGGGACGCGGCATCGGGCGCAACGCGACCGGGGGCGTGCGGTCGCCGGTGAGCTGCTCGGCCAGCCGGCGAGGCGTGGGGGCGTTGAAGAACGTCCGCATCGCGACGTCGGCGTTCAGCACGGTCCGGACCCGGGCCAGCAGACGGGTGGCGAGCAGCGAGTGACCGCCGAGATCGAAGAAGTTGTCGTCCACGCCCACCCGGGGCACGCCCAGGACGTCGGCGAACAGCGCTCCGACGGCTTCCTCGAACGGGGTGCCCGGCGCCCGGTGCGCAGCGGGCCGCAGATCCGGGGCGGGCAGCGCGTCGCGGTCGAGCTTGCCGTTGGCGGTGACCGGGAAACGGTCCAGGACCACGACCGCGGCGGGAACCATGTGGTCGGGCAGCAGCCGGCGCAGCTGCTCGCGCAACTCGACGCCGCTGACCTCGCCCCGCACCGTGACATAGGCGTGCAGTGACTGGAAGCCGTACCGATCCTGGTGGGCGATCACGACGGCCTGGGTCACGCCGGTCCGGTCCAGCAGGGTTGCCTCGATCTCGCCGGGTTCCACGCGGAAACCCCGGATCTTCACCTGATGGTCGGTACGGCCGAAGTACTCGAGTTCGCCGGTGGCGTTGAAGCGCACCACGTCACCCGTGCGGTACAGCCGCGCACCCGCGGGCCCGAACGGGTCGGCGACGAAGCGTGACGCGGTCAGCCCGGCCCGCCCCAGATAGCCTCGCGCGACGCCCACACCGCCGATGTACAGCTCACCACGCGCACCCGGCGGTACCGGCCGCAGAGCCTGGTCGAGCACGTACACGGTGGTGCCCGCCAGTGGTGCCCCGATCGGCACGGCCCGTCCCGACAGGGGACGGCTGATCGTCGCCGCCACCGTCGTCTCCGTCGGCCCGTACAGGTTGGTCATCCGCCGGCCGGGTGACCACCTCTGCACCAACTCGGGGGAGCACGCCTCGCCGCCGACCACGAGGCTGCGCAGCCGGGGCAGAGCCTGCGCCGCCTCGGCCGGCAGGCTCGCCAGCACCGACGGCGGGACGAACGCGTGCGTCACCTGCGCGTCCGCCATCATGCGGGCCAGCTCCGGCCCGGCCAGCCGGCCGGGCAGCGGCAGCACCAGAGTGGCGCCCGCGTGCAGCGCGACGAGCAGTTCGTAGACGGAGACGTCGAAACTGAGCGAGGTCAGCTGCAGAACCCGGCTGTCCCGGTCGACGGCGGCACGCGCGACGCCGTCGACCGCCAGCGCCGCCAGGCCCCGATGGGTGACGACGACACCCTTCGGCGCGCCGGTCGAGCCCGAGGTGTAGATCACGTACGCCGGATCGTCGACCCGGGCGCGCGTCACCACGTCGTGCGCGGGCAGGTCCTGCCGGCGGCGGTGCTCGTCCGGGTCGTCGACGACGAGCATCCCGGCCCGGTTCGTCACGCCGGCCTGGGTCCGGTCGGTGAGCAGCAGGACCGGGCGGGCGTCGGTGAGCAGATAGGTCACCCGGTCCGCCGGGTACTCGGGGTCGATCGGCAGGAACGCAGCGCCGGCCTTCCCGACCGCCAGCATCGTGGCCACCTGCACGGGGCTGCGGGTCATCAGCACGCCGACGACGTGGCCGGGCCCGATCCCCCGGTCGATCAGGTCCCGCGCCAGGCGGTTCGCGTAGGCGTTCAGTTCACCGTAGGTCCACCCGAGCTCGCCCTGGACAACGGCGGTCGCGGCCGGGAAGGCGGCGGCCGACGCTTCGAGCAGGGCCGGCCACACCCGGGGTTCCGGCGCCGGTACGCCGGCGCCCGCCAGTTCCGCCAGCTCAGCGGTCTCCCGGCCGGTGAGCAGGTCCAGACCGCTGATCCGCCGATCGGGGTCCGCAGCCGCCGCGCGCAGGAGCTGGACGAGCCGGGCCGCGAACGACTCGACGGTGGCCGGGTCGTACAGGTCGGTGGCGTACTCGATCGCGGCCCGGATGCCCTCCGGGGCTCCGGAGTCGTCGACCGTCTCGGTGATGTTGAGCGTGAGGTCGACGCGGGCCACACCGGTGACGATCTCGTCGGCGCGGGCACGCAACCCGGGCAGGGCGAAGGCTGTGCCGGGGTTGTTCTGCACAGCCAGCAGCACCTGGAACAGTGGTGCGTGCGCGGTGCTGCGGTGCGGATTGAGCTTCTCCACCAAGAACTCGAACGGGACGTCCTGGTGCGCGTACGCCGCCAGGCTCGTGTCGCGTACCTGTTCCAGCAGTGCCCCGAAGCTCGGGTCACCCGACAGGTCGGTGCGCAGCACCAATGTGTTCACGAAGAAGCCGACGAGATCGTCGAGCGCGTCATCGGTACGGCCGGCCACCGGCACACCGATCGGTACGTCGCCACCGGCGCCCAGCCGCCACAGCACCGCCGCGAGCGCCGCCTGCAGCACCATGGACAACGTCGCACCCCGCGCCCGGGCCAGCCGGAGCAGGTCGGCGTGCAGGCCGGCCTCGACGGTGAACATGCACACGTCGCCGGCGTAGCCGGCCTGGGGCGGGCGTGGCCGGTCCGGCGGAAGGGTCACCTCTTCCGGCAGGCCGGCCAGCTGCTCACGCCAGTACGCCAGCTGGCGTGCAAGCAGGCTCTGCGGGTCCGCCTCGTCGCCCAGCAGGTGCCGCTGCCACAGCGTGTAGTCGGCGTACTGCACCGGCAGCCGGGACCACACCGGCGCCCGACCGGCACAGCGGTCCGCGTACGCGGCCGCCAGGTCGCGGGCCAACGGGCCCATGGACCAGCCGTCCGCGGCGATGTGGTGCAGCACCAGCACCAGTTCCCACTCGCCGGGCCGGGCGGTGAACAGCGAGACCCGGATCGGAATCTCGCCCGCCAGGTCGAACTCGTGGCGCGCCGCGTGCCGCAGCAGAGCCGGCAGCTCGTCCGGGTGGGCCTCACGCGCCTCGACGTCGAGCCCGGGCACCGTCCGGACCTGCTGGTACGGAATGCCGTCGCGCTCGGCGAAGGTCGTCCGCAGCGCCTCGTGCCGAGCCACCACGTCGCTGAGCGCGGCTCGCAGCGCCGGCACGTTCAGCTCTCCGGACAGGTGCAGCGTCAGCGGCGAGTTGTAGGTCGCCGAGGGGCCCTCCAGGGTGTGCAGGAACCACAACCGCTGCTGCGCGAACGACAGCGGAAGAGGATCAGGGCGCTGGGCCGGGCGCAGAGCCGGGCGCTCGCGGCGCGCGGAGTTCTGCAGCAGGGCCGCCAGCTGAGCCGGGGTGGGTGCGTCGAAGATCTGCTGCAGCAGCACCTCGACGCCCAGCACGGTGCGGATGCGGCTGGTCAGCCGGGTGGCCAGCAGCGAGTGGCCGCCGAGGTCGAAGAAGCTGTCGTCCACGCCGGCCCGGGGCAGGCCGAGAATGTCGGCGAACAGGTCGCACAGGATCCGCTCGTGCACGGTCGCGGGCCGGCGGCCGCCGGAGAGGACGACCTCCGGGTCGGGCAGGGCCCGGCGATCGACCTTGCCGTTGGGCGTGACCGGGATCCGTTCGACGGCGGTGATCGTCGCCGGGACCAGATAGTGCGGCAGCAGGTCCTTGAGCGTGCCGCGCAGTTCGGACAGCAGCTCGCCCGTGGCCCGGGTCACCGCGGGGATGTTGGCCGGCACGGCGGCGCCGTCCGGGCGGTAGAGGCCGGCGAGCGGTTCGTCGGCGGACACGTCCGGCAGCAGCACGACGTCGTAGAGGTTCCAGCGCTGCGACGACCAGGTCGGCACGGCCCGCCAGCCCCGCGCCGACGCCCAGTCGAGGACCGCGTCGGGCTCCGGCCCGGTCTGCGCCGGCTCGGGCACCGCGTCGGCGCCGTCGAGTGCCCGTATCGCCCGCACGCCCGCCGCCAGTCGCGGGTTCGGGATCTGTGCCACCCGCGCCGGGCCGGTCACCTCGTCGAGGTCGGTGATGTCGCGGCCCCAGACCAGCACGGGCAGGGCGGCCACCGAGCGCGCGGCGGCGGTGTGGAGCACGACCTCGTAGCGGTAGCCGGTCAGCTCGTTGGTGGCCCGGCCCTTCTTCAGCGACACCTCCACGCCGGTGACCGACGGGTGGCGCAGCGAGGTGAAGAACTCCGGAGCCAGCAGCAGCTCTTTCTCGACCGCCACGGCGTGTTCGACGGCCGCACGCAGATCGGTGGCCTCGCGGGAGCTGTGCACCGCCGCCTGCAACGCTCGGAGCAGGCCGTAATGACGGACATCGCCGATGATCACCCGGCCGCCGTCGGCCAGCAGGTCCAGCAGGCTCGTCAGGACGTCACGCAGGTAGGCGGCGCTGGGGAAGTACTGCGCCACCGAGTTGACGACGATGGTGTCGAAATGGTGCCGGGGCAGGCCGGAGACGTCGTGCGCGGGGCGGCAGGACAGCTGCACGTGCTCCCAGCCGCGGGTCTCGGCATGCGCCCGGAGTCGCTCGATCGAGGCGGGCGACAGATCGGTGCCCCAGTACTGCTGGGCGAGCCCGGCCAGTGGCGCCAGCAGCAGACCGGAGCCCACGCCGATCTCCAGCACCCGGCCCGGCCCGAAGCGGGCGATCTGCCCCACGGCGGAGCTCTGCCACTCCCGCATCTGCTCGACGGGAATCGGGCCGCCGGTGAACGAGCTGTTCCAGCCGACGAAGTCGTCGCCGGGCACACCGGAGAAGCCGCTGTAGACCTGCTCGTAGATGTCCTGCCACTCGGCCAGCTGGTCGTCGAAGCCGGCCGGTGCGGCACCCGCGGCGAATACGACGTAGGCGGCCAGGGACAGCGCGCCGGAACGATCCCGGCGCGGCGTGACCACTGCCCGTTCCACCGCGGGCTGCGCGGTCAGGACCCGTTCCACCTCGGCCGGCTCGACGCGGAAACCGCGGATCTTCACCTGCTCGTCCGAGCGGCCGAGATACTCCAGTTCGCCCCCCGGGCTCCAGCGCACGACGTCCCCGGTCCGGTACATGCGCCCGCCGGCCTCGCCGTACGGGTCGGCCACGAATCGCGACGCCGTCAGGCCGGGCTGGTGCAGATAGCCGCGGGCCAGGCCCTCGCCGGCTATGTACAACTCGCCCGGAACGCCGGGCGGCGTCTGCCGCAACGCCTCGTCGAGGACGTACAGCGAGGAGTTGAGCACCGGTGTGCCGATCGGCGCCCGCGCGCCGGTGAGGGGAAGGGTGTGCGACGCGGCGACGGTGCTCTCGGTCGGACCGTACGCGTTGACCATCTGCCGGCCGGGCAGCCACAGCTCCACCAGCTCGGGCGGGCACGCCTCGGCGCCGACGCTGAGCATCCGGAAGGCGGGCAGTTCGCGCGCGGTCTGCGGGGGCAGCGTGCTCAGCGCGGACGGCGGGATGTGAGCATGGGTGATGCCGTGCCCGGCGAGGGCATCGGCCAGTTCCTCTCCCGCCAGCCGGTACTGCGCGGCGACGACCAGGCGCGCACCGGAGCTGAGCGCCCACAGCATCTCCAGCACCGACGCGTCCACGCTGGGGGACGAGAGTTGCAGGACGCGGCTGTCCGGGTCGGTCGCGCACCGCTGCTGCAGGGTGGCGGCAAAGCTGGCGAGGCCGCGGTGCGTCACCACCACGCCCTTGGGCCGGCCGGTCGAGCCGGAGGTGTAGATGACGTAGGCCGGGTGATCGACGTGCACCGGGCGTACCCGGTCCTGGTCCGAGAGGTTCTCGTCCCGGCCCGCCTCGGCTGCCTCGTCCACCAGCAGCAGCTCGCAGGGCAGGTCGGCGGGCAGCCGCTCGGCACCCGCGCGGGTGCTCAGCACCAGCCGCGGTGCCGAATCCTGCAGCACGTACCGGTTGCGTCGGGCGGGGAAGACCAGGTCGATCGGCACGTACGCGGCCCCGGCCTTGAGTACGCCCAGAACAGCGGCGAGCTGGACGACCGACCGTGGCGCGGCCACGGCGACCAGGTCCTCCGGGCCGATGCCACGACCGGCGAGGATGCTCGCGACGTGGTTGGCGTGGCGGTTCAGGTCGCGATAGGTCCACTCGGCGTCGGGAGCGCTGACGGCGATCGCGTCCGGTGTCTGCTCCACCTGGCGTTCGAGGATCTCGCCGAAGGTACGCGGCGGCACGGCCTGCTCGGTGCGCCGCCATCGCCGTAGCAGGGCCCGGTCCGCCTCCGTCGTGATGTCGAGGGCGTCGAGGTGCCGATTCTCGTCGGCGATCACCTGGCGCAGCAGAGCGGTCCAGCGGGCGACGACCGCCTCGGCGGTGCCCGGGTCGTAGAGGTCGGTGGCGTACTCGGCGATGCCGTCGATGCCGGCCGGAGCCCCGTCGGCCGTGGTCTGCTCGGTGACGCTCAGGGACAGGTCGAAGCGCGCGGTGCCGGTCGGCACCGCCTCGGCGCGGACCTGCAGACCCGGCAGGGTGAAGGGTGCGGAGGCGTTGTTCTGCAGCACCAGCGCAACCTGGAACAGCGGCTGACGGCCGGCGGCGCGCGGCGGGTTGATTCGCTCGACGACCTGCTCGAACGGGACGTCCTGATGGCCGTAGGCGGTGAGGCTGTTGTCGCGTACCTGGCGCAGCAGGTCGGCGAAGCGGGGCCGCCCGGCGGTGTCGGTGCGCAGCACGAGCATGTTGACGAACAGGCCGATCAGGTCGTCGAGGGCAGGTTCCGGGCGACCGGCGACCCCGGCTCCGATAGCGACGTCAGTGCCGGCCCCGAGCCGGCTGAGCAGGGCGGCCAGGCTCGCCTGCAGCACCATGTAGACGGTCGCGCCGTGCCTGCGGGCGAGCGCCGCCATCCCGGCGTGCAGCTCGGCGTCGAAGACGATCGGCACGGTGGAGCCGGTGTAGGTCGGTACCGGTGGACGGGGCCGGTCACCGGGGATCGTGACCTCGTCGGGCAGCCCGGCGAGCTGCTCGGCCCAGTAGCGCAACTGGGTGCCGGCCTCGCTGCGCGGATCATCGTCGCGGCCCAGCAGCTCGCGTTGCCACAGGGCGTAGTCGGCGTACTGGACGGGCAGGGGTGCCCACCGCGGCGCCTTGCCCTGCCGTCGCGCCGAGTAGGCGGCGACGAGATCGCGGGCCAGGGGTGCTCCGGACCAGCCGTCACCGGCGATGTGGTGGATGACGAGCATCAGGACGGCGTCCTGCGGGCCGGTGGTGAGCAGCTCGGCCCGTACCGGGATCTCGCGGGCCAGGTCGAACCGGTGCCGGGCCAGGCGGCCCAGCTGCTCGTCGAGGGCGGCCGGGTCCGTGCGGCGCACGGGCAGATCCGCGCGCACCTGCTCCGGGTCGAGGATCTGCTGGTAGGGCTGCCCGTCGGTGTGGGGGAACACGGTGCGCAACGGCTCGTGCCGGCGGATCACGTCGGCCAGGGCAGCGGCCAGCGCGGCGTGATCGACCGAGCCGGTCATCCGCAGCGCGAGCGGCATGTTGTACGTCGCGGAGCCGCCTTCGAGCCGGTGCAGGAACCACAGTCGCTGCTGGGCCGAGGAGAGCGGGATCCGCTGTGGGCGCGGGTACGCCATCAGTGCGGGGCGGGCCCGGCCGCCGGCTTGCTGCTGCAGCCGCTGAGCGAGCCGGGCCGGCGTAGCCGCCTCGAAGAAGTCCCGCATGGTGAGATCGAGGCCGAGCACCGTGCGGATCCGCCCGATCAATCGGCCGGCCAGCAGCGAGTGCCCGCCGCGGTCGAAGAAGTCGTCGTCGAAACCGACGCCGGGCAGGCCGAGCAGCTCGGCGAAGAGTCCGCGCACCACGTCCTCGAGCGAGTTGCGGGCGGTGCGCCCCAGCTCGGCCGGGCCGGCCTCGGGGTCCGGCAGGGCGGCGTGATCGATCTTGCCGTTCGGCGTGAGCGGCAGCCGGTCGAGCACGACGATCATCGCCGGGACCAGGTAGGTGGGCAGCACGGCGCGCAACTGCTCGCGCAGTGCGCCGGCGGTGAGCGGTGTCGTGGCGGCCGCCACGACGTAGGCCGCGAGCTGCTGATCACCCCGGATGTCGGCGCGCACGGTGACTGCCGCCGCCACGATGCCCCGCTGGCGCCGCAGCACCGCTTCGAGCTCCCCGGGCTCCACCCGTACGCCCCGGATCTTGACCTGGTCGTCGGCGCGGTGCAGGAACTCCAGCTGGCCGTCCGGACGCTGCCGGCCGATGTCGCCGGTACGGTACATCCGGGACCCCGGTGGCCCGTACGGGTCGGCGAGGAAGCGGGCCGAGGTCAGGCCCGGACGGTGCAGATAGCCCCGGGCCAGATTGGCGCCCGCGACGTAGAGCTCGCCGGGCTCGCCCGGCCGCACCGGGGCCAGCCGATCGTCGAGGATGTGGACGCGCACGCCGTCGAGGGGCACCCCGATGGGTGCGTCGTCCCCGGTCAGTGGCGCCGTCAGGGTGGCGGCGACCGTCGTCTCGGTGGCGCCGTACCCGTTGATCAGCCGCCGGCCCGCCGACCATCGGTGAATCAGCTCGGGCGGGCAGGTCTCGCCCCCGATGTGCACGGTGGTGAGGTCGGGCAGCTGCGACTCGGCGCCGCCGGGCAGCGACGCCAGCACCGGGACCGGCAGGGTGACGTGCGTGATGCGCTGCTCGCGCAGCAGACGCAGCAGGTCGTCACCGGCGGGACGCGGCGCGCGGGCGACGACCAGGGTGCCGCCGGTGGCCACGGCGGTCAGCAGCTCCCACACGGCGACGTCGAACCCGGGCGAGGCCAGTTGCAGAACCCGGTGGGCGGTGCCGGATGCGTGCTCGCGCACCACGGCGCGAGCCAGGTGGACCGTGCTGGCGTGCGAGACCGCGACGCCCTTGGGCGTACCGGTGGAACCGGAGGTGTAGATGACGTACGCCAGATGCTGTGCGGTCAGGGGTGAGATGCGATCCTGGTCGCGCGGGTTCGAGTCCGGCTGCCCGGCCCAGTCGGCGACGACCCCGCCGGGCGCTACGACCGTCCGGACACCGGCGAGCGACGGCACGGTCCGCGCGTCGTCGGTCAGCACCAGCGCCGGCCGGGCATCGGCGACGAGATGTCCGATGCGCTCGGCGGGCAGATCCGGGTCGAGCGGGAGGTACGCCGCACCGGCCTTGAGGATACCGAGCAGCACGGCGACCTGCTCGATGCCCCGCGGCAGGGCGGTACCCACCTGCTGCTCCGGGCCGGCGCCCTCGCTGATCAACCACCGGGCCACCTGGTTGGCCTGGGCGTTGAGCCGCCGGTAGGACCAGGTCCGGATGCCGTCGGAGACGGCCGGCGACTCGGGATGCTCGGCGGCCACGGCCTCGAACAGCGCGACGATCGTGCTCATACTCGGTTCCCCCGTCGGGTGGGCGGCTCTGCGTCGGTCAGGGATGGTCGAGGGGCACCTCTATGGGCTCCAGCGGCGTGCGGTCCGTTCCGACGAGGTGGTCCGGACGCGGCTCGCCGGCCGGGCGCGGAGGCTCCTGGACGGGGTTGTAGGTCAGGATCAGTACCCGCCGGGCGAACGGCGAGATGTTGGTCCCGGAGCCGTGCACGATCTGCGAGCTGAACAACAGCACGTCGCCACGGGCCCCCTTGGGGCTGGCCATGCCGTGCTGCTTCACGAGGTCGGCCAGCTCGGCGGGGGTCAGCGCGTAGTCGTCCGGATCTATGTGGCCGGTGCCGTCGCCTGCGGTCGCGCTCGGACGTTCCAGCGTGCCGAGCCGATGCGAGCCGCGCAGGAAGGTGATGGGGCCGTTGAACTCGGTGACGTCGTCGAGGAACAGCGCGACGTTGACCTGGTTGGCGACGGGCATGCCATCGGCGTCACGCCAGACGATGTAGTCCTGGTGCCAGGCCCACCGCTCCCCGCCGAACGCCTGCTTCGAATTGATCTTCATCTGGTGTACGTACAGGTCCGGACCGGCGATCTGGCGTGCCGGGCCGAGCAGCCGATCCGAACGCACCAGCCGGGCGAACAGCGGGTGGCGCCGGTGTGAGGCGTAGATGGCGCGCAGGGTGGTGCCGTCGGACTCGGTGATGAGGTGTGGGCCGGGCGTGCGCTGGTCCACTGCCAAGGCCGCCAGCAGGGTCTCCACCTCGTTGCCGGAGAAGACGTTCTCCAGCGTCACGAAGCCTTCGGTCCGATAGGCGGCATACTGCTCCTCGGTGAGTCTCATGGGCGCTCCCGATGGTGGGATGTCGGTCGATGCCAGCGGCATTAGGCGCGCAGCGGGCGCGAGCTGACCAGGCCGGGCGAGTCGTGGTGGCCGCGCTCGGCGCATCCGCATCCGCTTCAGCGCGGATGCGGGTCAGAGGGGTGGTTCCGGGCCGAGCGTCGCCGCCCGATCGCCGTCTGCATGTCGTTGGCAATACTTGCGACCATGAGCCGCCCGCCGCACCAGGGATGACCCCCAGGATCACCCCAGGGTCCACATGCGACTACGCCGAGTAGCCTGGGGTTGCGGCGGCCAGCGCCAGCGGGAGTGCGGCCCGTGAGTCGATGCCAAGCTTGCGATATGCCTGGGTGAGGTGCCATTCCACGGTCTTCACCGTGACGAAGAGCGTCTGCGCGATCTCCTCGTTCTGCAGACCCGCCGCGGCGAGCTCGGCCACGCGGTGTTGCTGAGTCGTCAGCAGCGGACGCGACTTGCGACCCGCACCCCCGGCCTCGATCGCATGTAGTTCCTCGTCCGCCCGGTCCCGCACCGCCCGCGCGCCGTAGGCGCCGGCCAGGTCGGCGGCGAGCCGCAGCTGCCTTCGGGCTTCACCACGCTTGCCGGCACGACGCAGTACTACGCCGTAGGCGAGCAGGCTCCGAGCCCGTTCCAAGGGATCGGGGAAGTTCTCCATCATCCCCGCTGCCTCCTTCACCAGGGGCAGGCCTCCGGCGCCGGGGGTCAACGTACCCAGGGTGCGCAGAGCGGCGGCGATCGGCCGGGCGGCGCCCGCGGACCGAGCCTCGGCCAGCTCCTGGCGGGCCAGCGACAGCGCTTCCTCGGTCCGGCCGGCCCGATGCAGCGCCACCGGAGCAGCCGGCCAGGAGAGCCGGACGCCCGAGGCCAGGCCCAGGTCCACGGCGAGCCGCCGAGCGCGCACCAGATCGTCCCAGCCCGACTCGGCGTCGCCCTGCTCGATGCGCAGCCGCCCGCGCGCCCGCAGCAACGGCAGTTGAGCGATGGTGTCCGGGCCCTCGACGGCGAACAGCTCCGGCTGGGCCAGTACCGCGTCCGCCGCCTCGACGGCACCCTGATCGACGAGAGCCTCGGCGCGGATCGCCGCGGCGAACGCCCGGGTCAGGCCGGGGGGATTCCAGCCCTCCCGCCCGGAGAGCACCTGCAGAGCCAGGTCCGCGGCACCGTCGACGTCACCGAGCTGGTGGTCCACCGCCGCTCGCATGCACAGGTCGAGACCCGCCAGCTCCGTGCCGATCCGGATCGCCGCGTCGCGCAATCGCAGGATCGCGTGCCGGGACTCCAGGAGCCGGCCGTCCGGTCCGAGCATCACGATGGCCAGCAGCGCGGCGACTCGCACCACGGTCTCGGCTCCCGACGGTGCGGGATCACGCAAAAGATCCTCTTGCAGCCGCGTGATGTGAGCGGCGGGCGAGCCCTGCCCCAACTGCGACCACGCGGCGCGAGCGGCAACACGCGAGGCGCCGTCCCGGGCCGATCCGTCGGGCTCGTGGACACTCGGGACGAGCTGGGCCACACCGGCCGACAGAGCCTCCAGCCGCAGGCCGTCGTGTGGATCCTGCGCCCCGGCGGAATCCCGCTGCAGCACAGTGATCGCGTCGTTGAACCTGCAGTCGAGGACCAGCCGCAGAGCGGGTGCTCCCGCGGCGTCCGGGCCGGCCGGCTCACCTTCTCCCGGCGCATCGGCGACGAGCGTCGGACCGAGCCGCCGGCCGGCATCGGTTTCCGCCAGGGCACGGGCGGCGCGGGCCTGCAGGTGACGGCGCACGAAGGCGGGGGTGGCGACGTCGACCGCGGCGCGCAGCATCGGCTGGGCGAAGTGCAGAGTCGGCCCGTCGCTCATCACCTCCGCGCCGACCAGGGCGGTCACGGCTTCGACAACGTCGGCCTCGGCGCAGTCCGCGGTCCGCGCCACGATCCCCGGGTCGGCGACGGCGCCCAGCACCGCGACGGCGCGGGCGATCCCCAGCGACAGCTCCGGCAGGCTGCGCAGTCGCCGGGACACCTCGTGCACCACCCGCGCGGGCGGGCGGCGCGAGAGCATGTCCAGTGCGGCCTCGGATACCGCGGGGCCGCGGCGGGCGAGCTCGGTCAGCAGCTCGTGCAGCAACAAGGGATTGCCGCCGGTGTCGTCGAAGCAGTCCTTGGCGAACCCGGCCGGAGTCGAGTCGCTCAGGTGCTGCGCCACCAGGTGTTCGGTGGCCTTCTCGCTCAGCGGGGCGAGCCGCACCGACGTCGTGTCCCGGGCCAGGCCGGCGGCGCTGAGCCACTCGGCCGCCGGTCCGCGATCGGCACGATCAGCGGCGACGGTCAGGACCATGGGCGTCCGTGCGGCGCGCGACGCGAGATAGCTGAGCAACCGCAGCGACGGCACGTCGGCCCAGCGCACATCGTCGACCACCACCACCAGGCGACGACGGCCGGCGACCTCGAGCAGCCCTCGCCGCAACCTGCGCAATTCGGCCGCGGACAGGGTGCCCCCGGGCTCCCGCGCGGCACGCGAGCCCTCGCCCGCCGACTCCATCAGCTGGGCCAGCACACCGAACGGCACCCCGGACTGGAACTCGTCGCCGCGGGCGGAAAGGACACAGTTTCCGCCCGCGGTGGCGCGTTGCCGCATCCTTTGCAATATGGTGGACTTGCCAAGTCCTGCGCCGCCCTCGACCACGACGAGGCCACCGCGACCGGCGTCGAGCTCACGAAGCACGTGGTCAATTCTTTGCAATTCTGCTGTCCGCTCCAGGAGGACAGGACAGTCATCACTCGAAGCACCAGTCATGCGAAGCTCCCCCGAACGCCGTAGACACAACCTACCCGCAGAGTACATAGTGGACTGTCGGACCGTCCAGAAGATATGCTCATGAGCACCTTCGAGACGATTTGCACTGTTGCCATTCGTCTCGGCCCCGGCTACCATTTGCCGCTCAGTTCCGAGAATGATCATCACACTTTGTACATTGACGAGCGTGCACCGATTATTGTCGAATGGAATCACCCAATGAGTGATCACGGGGAAACTCTTCCGCGTCCGCAGCATCGAATTTCGCCGCCGCCGGCGACCGACCCCGCTGCCGCCTACGACCAGCTGCGCGAACAGGCCGCGGCCTGCCCCCTGCGTGCCGTCGACGGATCGCTGATGTGGATCGCCGGGCGGCACGAGGGCGTGCGTACCGTGCTGAGCGACGCGCGCTTCGCCAACAATCCCGCGACGGTGCCCCACGGCAAGGCTCCGGCGTTGCAGGTCGACGCCATGCGCAAACTGGGCCTGGCCGAGGATCTCATCCCGTATCTGGCCGACACGATCCTGGACGCCGACGGCAGCGAGCACACGCGGCTGCGCCGGCTCGTGACGCCCGCCTTCTCGGTCCGGCGGGTCACCGCCCTTCGCCCGCGCATCGAGCAGCTCACCGACGACCTGCTCGACGCCTTGCCGAGCCACGCCACCGGCGGGGCGGCCGATCTGCTCGAGCACTTCGCCTATCCATTGCCCATCAATGTCATCGGTGAGCTGGTCGGTGTGCCCACGGCGGACCTGCCGGCCTGGCTGCGCTGGACCCACGACCTCTCCTTCGACCAGCAGGCCCTCGGCAAGACGCTGGGGCCGCTCGTCGACTACACCCACCACCTGGTGCGGCGGCGGCGCGTCGACCCGGGCGACGACGTGATCAGCGAACTGATCCGGATCCGCGACACCGACGGCGACCGGCTCAGCGACCGCGAGCTCGTCACGATGACCCTCAGCCTGGTCATCGCCGGCCACGACACCACCGCGAACTTCATCGCCAACAGTGTCTGGGCGTTGCTCAGCCACCCCGACCAGCTGGACCTGCTGCGCTCGAATCCCGCCCTGATGCCACAGGCCGTACAGGAACTGCTGCGATGGTGCGGGCCCGTCCTGGTCTCGCGTATGCGCTATGCCACCGGCGACATCGACGTGGGTTGGGCCCAGTTCCAGGCCGGCGATGCCATCACCGCCGCGCTCAGCGGCGCCAACCACGACCCGCGTACGTTTCCCGACCCGCAGAAGCTGGACATCAACCGGCCGACCACCGGCCGGGCCGAGACACACGTGTCCTTCGGCGCCGGCCCGCACTACTGCCTCGGGGCCGCGCTGGCCCGCCAGGAGGCCGAGACGGCGTTGAGCCGGTTGCTGGCCCGTTTCCCCGGACTCACGCTCACCGGGCAGGAGTTGCAATGGCATCCGGTCTCCGGGATGCGCAAGCTGGTCCGGCTGCCCGTGCGGTGGTGAGGTTCCCACCAGCCGCCCCTATGCCCCGGAAGGGGCCCGATCGGAGTGTCCACAGTCGGTGACCACACTGCGGCAGATGTCGTCCGGCCTGTCGTGCAAGAAGAAGTGGCCACCGGCGAACATGCGGATCCGGGTACGCGGGGCCAACCGTTGCCACCCGGACAGGAAGTCGCGGGTCACCACCGGATCGTCGATGCCACCGTAGATCGAGACCGGCGTCCGCAGCGGCGGATCGAAGACCGGCCGGTACCGCTCGATCAGATCGAGGTCGTCCCGCAGACGTGTCAGTACCTCCGGCCCGAACTCGGGGTCGGTCAGAATGCTCTCGGGCGTGCCGCCGAGCTGCCGGGCGTACTCCCGCATACTGGCGTCGGCGGCGGTGCGCACGCCCGGAGGGAAGCCGCGAGGGTAGCCCGGTGGCGCAGCCGCGCAGAGCACCAGGCGCTCCGGCAGCCGCGCGGCGGGATCGCGCTCGAGGCGGCGGACGGTCTCGGCCGCCGTGAGCGCGCCCAGGCTGTGCCCCAGCAGCACGTAGCGATCCGGGAGGGTGCCGAGCGCACCGGCCAGGGCATCGGCCCGTTCCTCGATGCCACGCGAGCCCGCGTCCTCCTCGTCCCAGTGCACGGCTGACACCGTCATCCCGGTCGCCCCCGCAGCCGCGGCCCATCCGCGGAACGCGACGACGCTGCCGCCGGCGTGCGGCACACAGACGAGGGCACGGCCGGTGCCCGGGCCAGGGGCAGCGCCGAAAGCCACGAGGGCCGCGCTCATCGCCCGGCCTCGCGTTGCGCGAAAACCTCGTACAGGCCGGTCTCTCGCAGACCCGGGTCCTGACGCACCCGGGCCGGCAATCCGGCCTCGCGCAGCAGCGCACAGAACTCGGCCAGCCGGTCGTCCTCGTCGTGCACCTCGGCGACGACCGCCTCGATGCGCGGCCAGTCCGCGCCGTCGACACCGCGCACCACGTCCAGCTCGGCGCGTTCGACGTCGACCTTGAGCAAGGCGACGGTGCCGACGTCGTACGCCCGGATCAACTCGGAGACGGTGGTGACCGGCACCGAGAGCTCATGGCCGTCGTGCAACCCCTCGACGAGCAGATCGATGAACTCGTCGTCCATGCCGCTGTTGCGCATGTAGGTCCTGGTCAGCGCGTCGTCGGCCGGACCGTCGGCGTACAGGCCGGAGTTGCCCGGGGCGGCCGGATAGTAGGTCAGGTTCCGCTCCCCCGCGACGGCAGCGACGGCGGTCCGGACCGCGACGGCACCGGGGACCCAGCGTTGCAGGTTCGCCTCCAGACAGTCGAACGTGTCCGGCACGGGCTCGGCGGCGATCACCTGCAGGTGCGGCTGCGCGGCGGCGAACATCATCGACACCAGCCCCACGTTGGCTCCGATGTCGAAAACCGTGTCCCCCGGGCGCAGTCGCTGAGCGGCGTGGCGGTAGAAGCCGTCCCCGGTGGCCTCCCGCCACATCAGCGACGCCTCCCCGGGGCTCGTGCACCACACCGCCCGTCCGTCGGGCAGCCGCAGCTCACGGCGTGCGCCAGCCATGTCTCCTCCGTTCCGTCAGGCTGCGGTGAGCCGCACCGGCGCCGACTCGTATCCCCAGATGAGGATCGATCGAGCCCGGCGCGGCGGCTGCACCGTCTCAGCCGTACGCACCCGGCGCAGCAGCTCCTCGAAGATCACCGTGAGCTCCGTCGTGGCCAGCGCCGAGCCCAGGCAGTAGTGCGGGCCGGCCGAGAAGGCCAGGTGCGGGTTGGGCCGCCGGTCGACCAGAAAGCGGTCCGGGTCGGCGAACACTGCGGGATCGCGATTCCCCGCGGCCAGCCACAGGGCGACCGGATCACCCGGCTGGAGTTCCTGACCGCCCAACTGCACCGGCGCGATCGCGGTGCGCAGGACGTGCATCGCCGGGCTGGTGAAGCGCAGGATCTCCTGCACCGCGCTCGTCAGCAGACCCGGATCGGCGCGCAGCCGTGCCCACTGGTCCGGGTTCGCGATCAGGGACAGCAGTCCGCCGACCGTGGCGTGCCGGGTCGTCTCGTTGCCGCCGGAGATCAACCCGTCGCAGTTGAGGAAGATCTCCTCGTCGGTCAGCGGCACGCCGTCGACCACGCCGTTGACCAGCGCGGTGACCACGTCCTCCCGGGGGTCCCGGCGACGCAGCCCGATCAGCTCCTCGTAGTACGACAGAATGTCGGCATGGGCCTCGGCCATGGCCAATACGTCGGCCTGCGCGCCGTCCGCGCCGAAGGCTGTCATGGTCCGGTCCAGCATGAAGTCCCAGTCGGACGGCGGCACGCCGAGCAGGTCGCAGATGACCGCCAGCGGCAGACGGGCGGCGACCCGGGTGAAGTCGCACACGCCGGCCTGGAGCGCCTCGTCGAGCGTCGCGGCGAAGGTTTCGCGCATGGTGCGTTCGAGGCGGCTCACCATCCGCGGAGTGAACGCCGAGCTGACGATCCTCTTGATCTTCGTATGCCGCGGCGGGTCGGTGATGATGAGCAACTTGCCCGCCGCGCTCGAGGTCGCGGCCGGATTCTGGTCCAGGCGCATCCCCCGTTCGGAGGTAAAGGCCCGGGGGTTCTTCAACACCTGCGAGATCAGCTCATGGGAAAGCACCACGCGGAATCGGCGGCCCTCGCGCTCACCCTCATGGATCGGCTGTTCAGCGTGCAGGCGCCGCCACAGCTGCTCGGGCTCGCCGTCGAGGTAGAGGTCCGGATCGTAGAGGTGCTCGGCGCTGGTGAGCGGCATACGGACTGATCTCCCCGTTCCGTCGGCGGCCACCCGATGATGCGCGCCGCACGGCCGGAGCACAGCCCCAGAGTTTTCCGGTACGGCACGCCGTGAAGACCAGGGGTGCCTCGCCGCGCCACCGCCTGAGCACGGTGCAGGACCGGATCGACGGGGATCCGGCCCTATCGGCGGTCATCGCCCGCACCGTGCGTCGAAGAACCTCGCGGCGGTCCAGCCTGTTCACGGCCGCGCCGGCGTGGGACCAGCCCCTCGGTCGGCAACGCCTGGCCGCGGGCCGCTCACGGATCACCCACCGAGCGTTCGCGGCGGGCCGGCTCAGGGTCGGCCGTCCGCCCGGATCCCGGTCCAGCGCAGTTCGGCGGGCAGGTGACTCATGTCGTTGAACATCACCAGCGTGGGCGCCAGGCCGGTGCGGTACTCGATCACGGTGAGTCCCGTGTTGGCGCTGTCCAGGCTCAGCCATCGCACCAGGGGCGCCTCAAGGGCTTCGCGGACCAGCCACGCGATCGGATAGGCGTGCGTGACGAGCACCTCGTACGTGTCGGGCTCGCCCGCGGCGGGCACCTGGCCGAATCGGGCCACGAGCGCGTCGGCGAGCTTTCGGCCCGCAGCGGCCTCCGTCTCGTCGTAGCCGTCGAAGAAACCGGCCCACGATCGGGGCATCTCGGCCGCGTCCGGCACGTACGGAACGTGATCGACAAGCTCGGCGGACTCCGACACGGGGACTCCGGGCAGATGGCGGGCCAGCTCCTGCGCGCTGGCCGCGGCACGCGGCAGCGGCGAGTGCCGGATGTGTTGAATCGGCAGGCCGGCGAGCCGTTCGCCCAGCAGACTCGCCTGTCGCCGCCCGGTGTCCTTGATCTCGCCGAATGCGTCCGCCGCGCCGTGTCGTACAACGTAGAGGTGTCGGGTTGCCATGGGCTCGAACCTACCTGCCACCCCGGCTCGCATCGCGCGGGATGCCCAATGTCGACAGCAGGTCCTCATGCAGCTCCATCCACACCGCGTGGCACGAGGAGACGCCGATGCCGGCCACCCACTGCTGCTCACCCGCCCGGGCCCGGACCAGTGCGGACGAGAACCGCTCGTCGTAGCCGCCCAAGCGCGCCAGCACCGCGCCCAGGCCGGCGATCAGCCCGGTCAGCTCGGCGTCGAGCGCCGTCAACTCGTCGAGCACCCGCGCGTCCCACTGCGCGTCGCTGTGATCGTTGGTCGCCAGCCGGTTCCCCTCGCTCGGCCGTAGTTGCCAGTCGGTGCAGGCTCTGACCAGCCGGCCGTTCAGCGTCTCGAAAACCGCGTGCCCCTGCTCGACGGCGTGGCGTGCCCCGGCCCGGTCGAGTTCGGCAGCGAGTTGGCGGCTGTCCTCGTCGCGGCCGCGTTCGGTGAGGGTCCAGCCGCTGGTGTCACCGAACGCGACGTGCGTGACCCAGCCATAGGCCTCGAAGTCCTCGAGCAGCTCGGTGGTCTTTTCCTCGGCGATGCCCGCTCGCTGGGAAATCGCGGCGGCGCCGGCCATGCCGGACACCCGGATTCCGTGCAGAACGAGGAGCTCCGGTGTGGAAGCGTACGTCATGGCAGAGAGCATTCAGACTGCCCGGTCGGACGTCAACGCCGACGCGCGCGGCCCGGACACGTAGGGTTGCCATCGGTCATTTCGGGTTAATCACCCTCCGGAGGATGCGATGCTTATCGATCTTATCGACGCCGATGCCGCCACCGCGGGAGGCAAGGCGGCCGCCCTCGGCCGGCTGCTGCGCGCCGGGCTGCCGGTGCCGCCGGGGTTCGTGGTGCCGACCACGGTGTACGACCAGGTCGCCGCCGGGCTCAGCAGCGGCGACGCGGGCACCACCCGGGGTCTGCTCGCGGAAGCGGTGCTCCCGCCGGAACTGCCCGGCCGGATCGAGCAGGAACTCGCCCGTATGGGTGACCCGCCCGTGGCCGTGCGCTCGTCGGCGACCAGCGAGGACACCGCCGACGCGACGGCGGCCGGGCAGCACGACACCTTCCTCGGTGTCAGCGGCACCGCGGCGGTGGCCGACGCCGTGCGCCGGTGCTGGGCCTCCGTGTGGTCGGATCGCGCCGTTGCCTACCGCCACCGGGCCGCCACCACCGAGCCGCCCGGCGTGGCGGTGCTGGTGCAGGAATTGGTGGACGCCGAGGTCGCCGGCGTGCTGTTCACCGGAACCGACGTCCGCGTCGAAGGCTCCTGGGGGCTGGGCGAGAGCGTCGTCGCCGGCCGCGTCACCCCCGACTCGTGGACGGTCTCCGGCGACCGGGTCGTGGGCCGGATGCTGGGCGGCAAAACCACGCGTGTCGACCGCCAGGACGGCACGGTCGTCACCCGGGAGGTGGACCCTGCGGACCGCGAACGGTTCTGCCTGCCCGACGAGGAGGTGCTACGGCTGGCTCACCTCGGCCGGGAGGTGGCCCGACTCCTTCAACAGCCGCAGGACATCGAGTGGGCGTACGCCCGGGGCCGAATCTGGCTCCTGCAAGCGCGTCCGATCACGTCCGAGCTTCCTGACCTGGCCACACCGGCCGACGGGGACACCACCGTCCTGACCGGCACGCCCGGCAGCACCGGCGTCGCCCGGGGCCCGGTGCGCGTGGTGCGGGGAATCGGGGACTTCGGCCGCGTCCGCTCCGGTGACATCCTCGTCTGCCGGACCACCGACCCGGCCTGGACTCCCCTGTTCGGCGTGGTCGCCGCGGTCGTCACCGAGACCGGGGGCGTCCTCTCGCACGCGGCGATCGTGGCGCGCGAGCAGGGCCTGCCCGCCGTCCTCGCCGTCGGCGAGGCCACGACCACCCTGCACGAGGACGCCATGGTCGAAGTCGACGGCAGCACAGGGCGTATCACCGTGTTCTGACGGCGCCGACCGCACGTCCGGTGCACCTTTCCCGCCGGGTCACGTGCCATCGACTCGCCATTCCGGCCAAACATTAAACCGCCACCTCCGGTACGGAATTCAGCACCCCTTATTCGACACAAGTATCCAACACCTGATACTGCAAGAAACGCGCCCGGGGCTGGGGTCCGTCCATCGGCGAGAAAAGGCGGACGCCCTTTCTCCTCCCGGCGGACCTCGGTAGCCGCACCACGGCAAGGAAGGACCTGCCGACACCGCGACAGCCGCCTGCGGCCCGACGACCCCGCCTCTGCTGCCGGTGGACCGAGCACACCCCACTGGCAGCACCGGGACAACGGATCCCACGACTGCGGATTCCAGCTCCGGCTGGCCTCTAGGCGTTTTGCCCATGTGCGGAGGGATTTGAGGAGTGGGCCGTCACGGCGTGGGCAGGGCCCCGATCCGGGCGTGAACTTGTGCGCCCATCCAGTGCGAGGTGCGTCCGCCGGCGGGGCAAGCGGGTTGCGCACGTCGGCTTCGGCCGGCCGCTCGGCCCGGTCGCCCAGGGCCCGTCGTCGTGCCGGCAGCGGCCGATGCCCCGGCTCGATGCCGAGTTTTCGCTGGTGAAACCAGTACAGGCGGCCACGATCAGTTCAGCCTGCGATACGTCGAGGGCGCGTCGGAGCCTGTGCAGGCGATGCGGGTGTCGGTGCCCAGCGGACCCCACGCTGATCGAGACCGGGCAGGCCCTTGCCGGATCGTTGCCCTCATCAACGCCGTGACCGTGATCAAGGCGCGCGGGCCGGCACATACCTGGCATCGGCGGGGCTGCGGGCCGAGCAGCACGCGAGCTCGGCCCGGCCGAGCCGGCCATCGGGTACCGGCCAGGCCGATCATCGCCGCCGTGGTGCGGCTCGGAAGAAATAGCACAGCATCACAAGATGCTCAAGGATGCCGATGCACGAAAATGCATCTCACAGATCAGATAACGGAAAGCAACGTCAGCCTTAACATTAGTTGACCATCAATGTTGCGAGTGCTAGCTTGGCGATCGTGGGTACATTCGGGGAACCGCACATTCGTGACGCTACGCAGTTTGATCTCTCTGCTTATCCGCGAGCGCCACAAAATCTTCTCCATCGAGCAGTCCCGTCCGCCGATTGCGGACACCTCGATGTTTCGGCGCGCCGGTCACCCGTGCGAGCGCCCTTGACCGGCGAAGAACGGCGCAGACCGCCAGCACACGGCACGACGCCAGGCGTGACCAACCGCCGGCCCCGCACCGCCGGATCGCGTAGCGGCCAGGCGCTCGCCCGAGCCGGCGGTGGCCGACCGTGACGGTGGCGCCCCGTGACCGTACGGCGGCCCGGACCGGGCTGCACCTCGCGGCCGGCTGGTACATCGCCCTGCCGTCGGGCTCGCTGACCACGAAGCCACAGGCGCTGCCGCTGTTCGGGCACCATCTGGTGGCCTGGCGCGACGGCAGCGGCCACGCCGTCATCGCGCAGCGCCGCAGCGAGTTGGCGAACGTGGACCCGGCCGAACGCTCGCCGGATGCCACGCGGCTGCGCAGTTACCCGGTGCTGGAACGCTACGGCTACCTCTGGGCCTGGTACGGCGGAGCCGAACCGGCGTATCCGCTCCCCCGGGTTCCGGCGCTCGACGGCGACCGGAAGCGCTACCTGACCTACCGCTTCTCCCACACCACCGAGGGATCGCCCCGGCGGATTCTGGAGAACGCGTTCGACTTCTATCACTTCATGTTCCTGCACGGGGTGAAATCCCGGATCCCGATGGACATGACGCTGCTCCCGGACCAGCAGGCCGCGGCCGAGAACGGCCCGCCGATAGCCGACGGCGCCTGGTTCGGCGCCCAGTTGACCGCCCGCGGTCTGTACATACCGCAGCCGTTCCGCACCTTCGGTTACCGCACCGAGCGCTCCGACGTGCTGGTCGACAGCTGGCCGACCGGTCAGAGGCTCACGTTCCTGCTGGACGGTGAGGTGGTGGCCAAGGAACTGCTCGGCATCACGCCGGTGGCGGCGGGCCGGACCGTCATGCGGGGCTGGACGCTGGTGGCCCGCACCGGACGGCCGATCCGAGACGTGCTGACCTACCTGGGATACCGGGCCCAGCACCGGCAGGGCACGCTGCAGGACCTGGTCATCTACCGGCACGCCGTCGAGTCCGCACCCGTCGTCCCGGTGAAGTACGACCACGGGGTGCTCAAGTTCCGCAAGTTCTACGCCGGCTGGGCCGAACACGCCGCCCGGGCCGAGGCGGGGAGCGGGTGAGCCGATGAGACACGACACGACCCGGACGAGCACAGAACTGCGGGCCGCACTCGATCTGGCGGCCAGTTGGTACGTCGCCCTACCGTCGGGGGACCTGACGAGACGACCGGCGTCGCTGACCCTCTTCGGACAGCAAGTCGTGGCCTGGCGGGGCAGCGACGGCCATCCGGTACTGATGCCCCGCGCTTGCCCACACATGGGCGCCAGCCTCGCCCACGGCAAGATCGTCGACGGCCTGCTGGAGTGCCCGTTCCACGGCTGGAAGTTCGACAGCTCGGGCACATGCGTCCAGATCCCCGGATCCGACCGCATCCCCGCCGCGGCACACCGGCGGCCATGGCCGGTGGTCGAACGATACGGCTACGTCTGGGCCTGGTACGGCAGTGCCGAGCCACTGTTCGCTCTCCCGGAGCTGCCCGCCCTCGACGCCGGTCCGGCCTGGTATCGGCGCTTCCGGTTCGCCGACACCGTCACGACATCGGTGCGGCACGTCCTGGAGAGGACCTACGACGCCGGCTACCTGGCCGCGGTGCACGGCTTGCGGGCCGGGAAACCCCGGTTGCGCATGCTGGCTCCTGAGGACTTCACCGGCGACCACGGGTCACCGATCCCGGCGCAGGCATGGCTCGGCGCCGAGATACGACTGCCCCGGCGCGCCACAGCCCTCAAGACGCTCGCCGGATCGGCAGGCACCGACGCCGGCCAGATCACGCTACGGGTCGACGGCTGGCCCACCGGACAGCGCATCTCATCCTTCTCCGACGGTGTCCCGCAGTACCGGATGCTGCTGGCGACCACACCCGTCGCGCCGGGTCACACCGTCAGGCACGTGGCGACCGCCGTCGAGAAGACCGGCCGGGTCCGGACGGACCTGGTACAGCTCTTGACGAGCCGGGTCACCGCGACCGCGACGGCTCGCCGGGGCCAGCCGGTCCGGGAGAACGACCACGCCGAGGGCAACGACGGCGTCCGGCTGTTCCAGCGCTTTTACCAGTCGTGGGTGGACCGGGTGGTCGACGCTGACCATTATCGCGCCGGCCGCTCGGCCGCGTCCGGCACTGATGACGGCCCAGGCGGCGCCGAAGGATCTATGCCGGCGTGACGGCCGGCCGGCGCAAGGGCTCCCGCCCGAGCGCATTCGCCGCCCCCGTTCCGCCTTCGTGAAACGTTTTTTCACAGCCGCCGAGCGGACGGGGCACGGTGCCGGCACAGGGGTGCACCGGACTGCGGCCCCCGGATCGATGCGAACACGGAAAGGGCGGCGTCGCCACACCGGCGTGGCAACAATTCTCGTGCTCATCCGAGCACCGTCAGTGTCCTTTTAGGAGGGTCACGGGGCGGGCCGGTCGAAAGTTTGGACTCCAGGTATGTCAGTGCGTTTGATCGACGACGTGTCCCATCGCAGCCGTTCCTCGGCCGTTCGCGGCCGGGTCCTCGAGCTGCTCGCTCTGGGCTACAGCTCGAAGATGATCTGCGAGGAGCTCTACCTGTCCCGCACCGCGCTCGATTACCACGTCGCCGCCCTTCGCGACACGCTTCAGGCGGCGAACCGGGCATCGATCGTGGCCCGCGCGTACAACCAGGGCGTGCTCCAGCCGGATTCCTGGCCTCCGGCGCTCAAAGAAGAGCCTTGAGCCGTTGTGCCTGCCCTTCTGCCGTCATGGCCGCACCCGGCCGCCGGTCGGGTCCCGGTCATCGGCGGGCACCGACGGCCCGGTGAGCCGCGGTACCAGCGACCGGCAGGCCACGGCGATCGCCACGCCCAACCCCAGTCCCGCGAGGACGTCGTGGGGATAGTGCACGCCGGCGAGCACCCGGGCGAGCGCCACGACAAGCGCGACCGGCACCGCCACCGACGCCAGGCGCGGTACGAGCAGCACGACGCCCGTGGCCAGTGCACCGGCGATGGCGGCGTGGTCACTGGGGAACGACCAGTGGCCCTCCGCGGGACAGGCGAGCCACGTCGCGGTGTCGGCGAACGCCCGGCAGGGACGCTCCTCCTCGACGGCCGCCTTCACCGCGCCGCTGACCACGTCTGCGATCAGAGCGCCGACCAGCACGGCCGGTGCCCCGAGCCACAGCACCCGGCGATCACCGCGCCGCATCCACGCCGCCACGAACACCAGGGTGAACAGCACCAGCAGACCGGCGCCGGATAGCTGTCCACCGGCGGCCGTGACCCACGGCGGGGCACCGGCGACCGCCGAGGTCAGCTCGCGATAGACAACCGCGGACGGGCCGTCACGAACCAGGAGAACGCCGTGCCCGGCGGCTCCGGGCGGCACCAGCAATGCCACGGCGGCACCGCCCGCCACCAAGGCGAGCACCACGATCACGAGTTGCCGCAGCCCGGTACGGGCGACCGGTCGGGCGCTCACCTGGCCTCCGTCAGGTTGAGGATGACCACGCCGGCGATGATCAGCAGCATCGCGCTCACCTTCGCGACGGTGAGCGACTCACCGAAGACGTGCCAGCCGATGAGAGCGATCGCCGCCGTGCCGACGCCCGACCAGATCGCGTACGCGACACTGACCTGCAGGTGCCGCACGGCCAAGGCCAGCAGCGTGAACGACAGCACGTAGGCCACTCCGACGATCAGACTCGGCACCAGCCGGCTCAGACCGGAGCTCATCTTGAGAGCGGTGGTGCCGACGACCTCGGCGGCGATCGCTCCGATGAGCAGAATCCAGGCCATTCCCATCCTTTCGTCGGTGACCGGCGCCGGCAGTGCGCCCGGCCGTGGATCCCTCAGGACCGGTCGCCACGGCGCGGCGCATCTACCGGCCCCGGGCGGGTCTTCCCGATCGGCGGTGAGCCGAAGGTGATGTTCTCCGAGCCGCTGCCGATCTGCTCGACATCGCTCCATCCGTGCCCGGCCAGGCGGTCGAGCAGCTGGCGCACGACGTGCTCCGGCGCGGAGGCGCCGCTGGTCACGCCGATGGTGCCGACGCCCTGCAGCCAGCGCGCATCGAGCTGATCGGCGTTGTCGACGAGATGGGCGGCGCGAGCTCCGGCCCGCCGGGCCACGGTGACCAGCCGCTGCGAGTTGGACGAGGTGGGCGATCCCACGACCAGGACGAGGTCGCACCGGGCGGCGATCGCCGCTATCGCGTTCTGCCGGTTGGTGGAGGCGTAGCAGACGTCGTCGCTCGGGGGTTGCATCAGATGCGGGAACCGCTCGCGCAGCCGCGTCACGGTCGCTTCGACGTCGCCGACGGCGAGCGTGGTCTGTGACAGCCACACCACGGGCCGGTCCTCGTCCAGGGCCAGGTTCGCGACGGCGGCCGGATCGTCGGGGTCGACGACATGGGTGTGCTGTGGGGCGTGACCACGGGTACCCGCGACCTCGATGTGATCGTGATGCCCGATCAGCACGATCTGGTGATCGTCGCGGGCGTAGCGGCGTGCCTCGGCGTGAACCTTCGACACCAGCGGGCAGGTGGCGTCGACGACGCTGAGCGATCGGCGGTGTGCGTGCCGGCGGACCTCCGGGGAAACCCCGTGCGCGGAGAACACGACGACCGAGCTCGGCGGCACCTCGTCCAGGTCGTCGGTGAAGACCGCGCCGGCCGCCTCAAGCTCGGCGATGACGTGGGTGTTGTGCACGATCTCATGCCGCACGTAGACCGGCGGGCCGTACTCCGCCAGTGCCGACCGCACGGCCCGTACCGCCCGGTCGACACCCGCACAGAAACCCCGCGGCGCCGCGAGCAGAACCTTGCGGGTCACATGAACGTCCCTTCCGTCGACAGTCACGGTTGATCCAGGTGTTTGAGCACTGCACCCGCGATCCCGGCCGCGTCAAGGCCGTGAGCTCGCAGGATCTGTCGCCGGGAGCCGTGCGCGACGAACGCGGCCGGCAGAGCGAGCGGCACGGTGCGGGTGGCCGAGCCGGACGCCGCCAGCGCCTGCGCCAGACGTCCGCCCACGGATCCGGTGGCGGTCGCGTCCTCCACCGTCACGACGAGTTGGTGGGCACCGGCGAGCTTGACCAGCTCGGGCGTCAGAGGCGAGATCCAGCGTGGATCGATCACCGTTGCCGCAGTGCCGTGCTCGTGCAGATCCCGGGCCGCCTCGAGACATGCCTCGGCCATGGGTCCCACGGAGATGATCAGCACGCGGGCGTCCGGCGCGGTGTGCAGCACGTCGTACCCGGCGGCACGATGCTCCGCCGGAACTTCCGCGCCCGCCGTTCCCTTGGGGAAGCGGACGGCGGTGGGGCCGTCCGAGTGGGACACGGCCTCGCGCAGCAGCTGCCGCAGCTGGGTGCAGTCTCGCGGTGCCGCCAGCCGCAGCCCGGGAACGAGCGCCAGCAGGCTCGCATCCCACATGCCGTGATGGCTCGGCCCGTCGGGTCCGGTGATCCCGGCACGGTCGAGCACGAACGTGACAGGCAGGCGGTGCAGCGCGACATCCATCAGCACCTGGTCCAGGGCCCGGGTGAGGAACGTGGAGTAGACGGCCACCACCGGGTGCAGTCCGCCGATCGCGAGTCCCGCGGCCGAGGTGACCGCGTGCTGCTCGGCGATCCCGACGTCGAACACGCGCTCGGGCGCGCGTCGCAGCAGCGGTCCCAGCCCGGCGGGCAGCGCCATGGCCGCCGTGACACACACGACATCCGGGCGTACGGCGCTGATCCGGTCGATCTCCTCACCGAAGACCGACGTCCAGGACCGGCCGGCGCCGGCGTCGGCCGGGCCGATGGCATGCATGCGGTCGGCCTCGTCGTCCTCGGCCGGTCGGTGGCCGGCGCCCTTGCGGGTGACACAGTGCACGACCACCGCACGGTTCATGGTTCTGGCCTGGCGCAGAGCTTGTTCGGTCGCGGCGATGTCATGACCGTCGACCGGGCCCAGGTAGGCCAGGCCCAGTTGATCGAACAGATTCGTCGCGCCGGGATCGCCGCCGCGCAGCCGGGCCAGGTGGTGAGCCAGAGCACCTGCGGTAGGTGCGTAGGAGCGTTCGTTGTCGTTGACCACCACGACGACCGGCAGCGGGCCGCCGCCCAGATTGTTCAGGGCCTCCCAGGACATGCCACCGGTCAGCGCGCCGTCGCCGACCACGGCCACCACGCGGCGCGGCTCGCCGCGCAACGCGAACGCCTTGGCGATGCCGTCGGCATAGGACAGGGCGGTCGAGGCGTGCGAGTTCTCGACGAAATCGTGCGGTGACTCCGCCGGGCAGGGATAACCGGACAGGCCGCCGGCCTGGCGCAGGGTGCCGAACTCGGCGGCCCGGCCGGTCAGGATCTTGTGCACGTAGGACTGGTGGCCGGTGTCGAAGAGCAGGACGTCGCGGGGCGAGTCGAAGACGCGGTGCAGGGCGATGGTCAACTCCACCACGCCCAGATTGGGGCCGAGGTGGCCGCCGGCACGGGTGACGCGCTCGACCAGGAAACTGCGGATGTCCTCGGCACCGCGCTCACACTGCTCAGGCGTCCATCGGCGCACCGTCTCCGGAGACAGGTCGTGCAGGTGCGCATACGAAGGATCGGACGCCGTTGTCCGCTGCTCGGTCACCGGCCGCTCACGGTGACCTCGGTGGGGGCGGATCCGGAGGACAGCCGCAGCGCTTCTTCGATGAGCACCTCGGCGATCTGCGACTCCGGCACGGTACGCACGACCCGGCCCTTGACGAAGATCTGCCCCTTGCCGTTGCCGGAGGCCACCCCCAGGTCGGCTTCTCGTGCCTCGCCCGGCCCGTTGACGACGCAGCCCATCACGGCGACCCGCAGCGGAACCTCGAGCCCGTCCAGCGCGGCCTGCACTTCGGCCACCAGCTCGTAGACGTCGACCTGGGCTCGACCGCAGGACGGGCACGAGACGATGTCGAGGCCGGTGCGCTCGCGCAGGCCGAGCGCTTCGAGGATGCCGATTCCGGTCTTGACCTCCTCGACCGGGTCCGCCGACAGTGACACCCGCAGGGTGTCGCCGATGCCCTGGCGCAACAGCGCACCGAAGGCCGTCGCGGACTTGACGATGCCCTGCGGCGGTGGTCCGGCCTCGGTGACCCCGAGGTGCAGCGGATAGTCGCAGGCCGCGGCGAGCAGCTCGTAGGCGCGCACCATGACCTGGGGGTCGTTGTGCTTGACCGAGATCTTGAGGTCGTGGAACCCGTGCTCGGCGAAGAGTCCGGCCTCCCACAGCGCCGACTCGACCAGGGCTTCCGGGGTGACGCCGCCATGCTTGGCGAGCAGCCGGGGATCGAGTGATCCGGCGTTGACACCGATACGAATCGAGACGTTCCGGTCCGCCGCGGCCTCGGCGATCTCGCGCACCCGGTCGTCGAACTTCCTGATGTTGCCAGGGTTCACGCGTACTGCGGCGCAGCCGGCGTCGAGCGCGGCGAAGACGTACCGCGGCTGGAAGTGGATGTCGGCGATCACGGGGATCTGCGACTTGCTCGCGATCGCCGCGAGCGCGTCGGCATCGTCCTGGGACGGAACGGCGACCCGGACGATGTCGCAGCCGGCCGCGGTCAGCGCGGCGATCTGCTGCAGTGTGGCGTCGATGTCACTGGTCGGAGTGGTGGTCATGGACTGCACCGAGATCGGGCTGTCGCTGCCGACCCCTACCTTTCCCACTTTCAGCTGACGAGTGGGACGCCGGGCAATGTGCAAAGCGGTCATGGCTGCTCCCTCACCGTGGTCGTTGCGCATGTCCTGTCCCGACGCGATCCGGGAATGCCGGTGCCCGTGGGCCGACCGGCGATCATCGGCGCCGGCCATCGACGGCGTCATCACAAATCCTTAACCGACCGACCCGCCGTGAACACCGTGCAAATGCACAGGCTTCAATGATTGGATCACGTTAGCCTTCGCTAAGGTCAGTCCGGTCGAAGCGAGGTTTCATGCTTCAGGAATTCGAGTTGTCGTCATACCTGCGAGAACAGCAGGCCCTCATCGATCGGGAGCTTGAGCGAGCCCTTGCCGATGACATTCCAGAACCGCTGGGTGCCTCGATCCGGTACTCATTGATGTCGGGTGGCAAACGGCTTCGGCCGATCTTGTGCCTGGCGGCGTGCACGGCGCACGGCGGCCGGCCGGAAATCGCGCTGCCCACCGCGGTGGCCCTGGAGATGCTGCATACCGCCACCCTTATCCATGACGATCTTCCTGCCATGGACAACGATGATTTCCGGCGCGGCCGGCTCACGAATCACAAGGTCTTCGGCGAGGGCGTGGCGGTGCTGGCCGGCGATGCGCTGCTGTCGTTCTCGCTGGAGTACGTCCTCGAGCACACCGAGGCGCCGCCGGAACGACTGCTACGGGTGTTCAACACGCTGCTGCGCGCGATCGGCGTGCACGGCGCCATCGGCGGACAGGTGATCGACATCCGGAACACCGACCGCAACGACGTGGATCTGCCGGCATTGGAGTTGATGGACGCCCGCAAGACCGGCGCCCTGCTGGTGGCGGCCCTGGTCTCCGGGGCGGTTCTGGCCGAAGCGGGCGAGGACACCATCGAACGGCTCTGCCGCTACGGCGAGAAGATCGGTCTGGCGTTCCAGATCGTCGACGACATCCTCGACGTCACCGCCACCCTCGAGGAGCTGGGCAAGACCCCGCACAAGGATGACCGGGCGAACAAGGCGACTTTCCCGAGACTGCTGGGTCTTGACGAGTCACGCCGGCGTGCCGCCGCGCTCGTGGAGTCGGCCAAACAGGATGTCGACGTCCTAGGCAAGGGCGCGATCCCGTTGTTCGCCATCGCCGACTACGTCTGTAGCCGGTCCTACTGAGGAGGGAGAACGCGGTTGAAGAGTGTGTTGCCACGCAAGATCTCCGCGCAGGCGGCGAGACCCGATGCCGTCCCGGTGGGCCTGGCGGCGAGCTGGTACGTCGGCATGTCGTCCGGCCAACTGGGACGAAACCCGGTGGCCGTCCGGCTGTTCGGCCGCGACCTGGTCGCCTGGCGGGACCGCACCGGCAGGCCGGTGATCGCCGAGCGATTCTGTCCCCACCAGGGCGCCAGCCTGGCCCTGGGCAAGGTCGTCGACGGCGAGCTGCGCTGCCCGTTCCACGGCTGGCGTTTCGAGGGTTCGGGCAAGTGCGTCCGGATTCCCGGTAGCGATCGGATCCCGACGACCGCCCGCCTGGAGACCTACCCGGTGCAGGAGCGTTACGGCTTCGTCTGGGTGTGGTACGGCACACCCGAACCGCTGTTCGCCCTCCCGGACTTCCCGCCCCGCGGCGCCGACCGCGACCGCTACATCGGATTCCGGTATGCCGACCGGACCATCGGCACCGCGCGGCAACTGCTCGAGAACGCCTTCGACTACTTCCACTTCGAGGCTCTCCACGGACTCTCCCTGGACAGCACCGAGTTCCGCATGCTGAAGGATCAGTCCGAGGCGGCCGACAACGGATCACCGATCGAGACCGACGCCTGGCTCGGCTCCTGGTTCGAGGGGGTGGCCACGCCCGGCCATCCCGTCCGCGATCCCTACCGGTGGCTGGTGGCGAAGTCCGCGACGTTCGCGGCCGGCGACAGCTTCGAGGTCCTGGTGGACGGCTGGCCCGGCGGCCAGCGCTTCACCGGGTACGTCGACGGGAAGGTGTTCTACAAGGTGCTCCTGGCCATCGTCCCGATCGAGGAACGACGGACCACCCAGGTCGGCTGGATGGTGACACCGCGCGGCAGCGGCATCGGCCTGCGAACCCTGTTCAACCTGTTCATGCTGTTCGGCCAGTATCGCGGCGGCAGCACGCAGGACCTGCCCGTCTACAACAACACCGAGGCGGAGACCGGGACGCTGCGGGCCTGGCACGACAACGGGCTGCTGCGCTTCCGCAAGTACTACCAGTCCTGGGTCGACCGGGTCGACCCGGCCTTCGGAGGACGACCGTGACCGGGCCGGGTGGCGACCGCCTGGCGACGGTGGAGCAGGCCCACGTCTCGGCAGCCGTGCCGCCGCCGGCCGGTGGGCCGCAGGCCATGACCCGGCTGGCGGCGTCGTGGTACGTGGCGCTGCCGTCGAACCTGGTCGGCACCAAGCCTCGATCCCTGACCATGTTCGGCCGTCAGCTGGTGGCCTGGCGGGACGACACCGGCCGGGCTTCGGTGCTTCCGCTGCACTGCCCGCACCTGGGCGCCAGCCTCGCCCTGGGCAAGGTCGTCGAGGGGCAGCTGCGGTGCGTGTTCCACCACTGGCGATTCGACGCCACCGGCGCCTGTGTCCACATTCCGCGCCTGGACCGTCTGCCCAGCCACCTGGCTCGGCGGCGGGCCTACCCGGTCCTGGAACGGTACGGATTCCTGTGGGTCTGGTACGGATCCGAGGAGCCGATGTTCCCGCTGCCCGCGCTGCCGTCGCAGGTACTGGCCCGGGGCGCCTACCAGCGGCACCGGTTCGCGCACGCCACGTCGGCCTCGCCTCGCCGGGTCCTGGAACAGGCATTCGACCATCAGCGTTTCGCCGCCTTCCACGACCTTGCGGCGATCGGCCCGGACCGCTCGGCGGTGCTGCCCGATTCCGGGGCAACCCTGGGGAACGGTCCGGCGATCACGGCCGACGCGTGGATCGGGGCCAGGCTGGAGTTCCACGGACCGCGGCTGCCCGACGTGCTGCGGGGCACGGCGCCGCAGCAAAGCACGGATCTGCTGGTGGACGGCTGGCCGGGCGGCCAGCGGCTCACCTTCTCCGTCGCCGGCCAGGACGTGGTCCGGGAGCTGATCGCCGTCACGCCGGTCCGTGACGGCCACACCATCGTGCGGGGTTGGTCCTTCGTGCGCCGGCAGGGAGATCCCGTCCGGGACGCGTCGAGGCTGCGGGCCTATCGCAGATTCCGCCGGCGAGAAGTCCATGAGGGTCTGCGCGTTTATGCGGACTTCGGTCAGGAGCGCGACGGTGTGCTGACCGAACAGGACGCACCGCTGGCCCGCTTCCGCGCGCACTACGACCGATGGGTGCGGCGGGCCGAGCACGACGGCGAAGACGACTCCGCGAAGTGAGCCGGCCCGCGCCCGATCAGCGGAAATTGACGACGAAACGCCGTTGCCACGGCGTTTCCACAGCGTGGTGGGAATAGTGAGTACGAACGTAGTCGACGGCCTGATCGCCAGGCAGGCCGTCCAACACGGCCAGGCACGCCATGGCGGTCCCGGTACGGCCGCGGCCCCCGTAACAGGCGATTTCCACACGCTCATTCTTGGACCGTTCCAGCAATGCGGTCAAGGCGTCCCGGAATGCGTCACGATCGGACGGGAGCCAGAAATCTCGCCAGCGGATCCAGGTGCTGTCCCATTCGACGGCCGGAGGCTTTTTCCCCAGCAGATACACGCCGAATTTCGGGGCCGGTCCCGCCGGGACGGGATTACGCAGGCCCCTGCCCCGGATCAATGCCCCGGAGGGAAGACGCAGAATTCCGGCCGATCCTTCATCCCAGGAATGCGCCGTCGCCAATTGGAACCTCCTTATGCGAACACCACTGCCGCGATGAAGACAATTCTTACCACAGGCCCCGAGGGGCCGCCAACAAGCATATGCCTCATATCGATGCCACCCGAAATGAACTCCGAGGGCAGGTGAACAGCATCATGACCCAGCAGGCATCCACCGAAAAATCGACCGCTGCGCAGCGTCTCGACCTTCCCGCGAGCTGGTACGTGGCCGTTCCGTCCGATCAGCTCGGGAAGGGCCCGCGGCAGCTGACCCTCTTCGGCCGGAATCTGGTGGCCTGGCGCAACACAACCGGGCAGCCCGTCGTGGCCCAGGGGCATTGTCCCCACCTCGGTGCGAGTCTCGGCGAAGGGCGGGTCACCGGTGGCGACCTGCAATGCGCTTCTCACCGGTGGCGCTTCGACGACACCGGTCGCTGCGTGGCCGCACCGCCGGCCGGTGACGCCTCGGCCCGGCCCGGACTGCGGACCTATCCGGCAGTCGAGCGGCACGGTTACGTCTGGGTGTGGTACGGCAGCCGCGAGCCGATGTTCGCGCTGCCGTCCTTCCCCGCCCTGGACACGGCGACCGGGTACCCCACGGGCTTCCGGATGGCCGACGACACCCGCGCAACAGTGCGCAGGATCTTGGAGAACACCTACGATCCCGACCATCTCGTGGCCCTGCACGGGCTCGAAGTGGACGGATCGACGAAGCTGCGCATGCTCGACGATCCCGGCGCCACCGCCGACCACGGTCCCCCCGTCGCGACGCAGGCCTGGCTGGGCGCGGAGCTGACCTGGCCCTCGTACAGCGGCCAGCTCGGCATGATCACCCGTCTGCTCGGCACCAACGCCAAGCAGTTCGTCCTGCGGGTGGACGGCTGGCCCAGCGGCCAGCGGATCAGCTACTTCGCCGACGGGCGCCTGCAATACCGGATGCTGCTGGCCGCCTCGCCACTGGGACCGAACCGGACCATCCAGCACATCGCGGTGGCCCTGCCCCGCACCGGCGCGCGCTGGCGGGACCTGCGTAACTACGTCCTGCACCGGCCGGAGATAACGATGACCTCGCAGCAGGACATCCCGCTGTTCAACACGATCGAGCGCGGTGACCGGCACGGCATCTACGTCGGAGGCGACCACGGGGTGCTGGCCTTCCGCAAGTACTACCAGCAGTGGGTGGACCGGGTGGCCGACGATGCCTGACCTCATCGCGCTGCACGAGCTGCGCGCGGTCGACGCCACCACCGCCGGCGCCAAAGCAGCGAACCTCGGCGACCTGATCGGTGCCGGTCTGCCCGTCCCCGCCGGGTTCTGCCTGCCCATCTCGACCTACCACGCCGTCGTCACCCCGGTCCTGGCCCCGCTGCTCGAGCGCCTCACCGCGATCCCGGCCCCGGACTCCGGGCAGGGGGCGCCGGCCTGGGAGCCGATGCAGCAGATGTCCGCGATGCTGCGGTCGGCCGTACAGGGCATCGAGCTGCCCGCCGGCCTGCTGGCCGAACTGGAACGGTCCTGGCACGAGCTGTGCCCGGCCGGCGGCAGCGTCGCGGTGCGGTCCTCCGGGACCTCCGAGGACACCGCCGGCACGAGCTTCGCCGGGCAGTATCACACCGAGCTGGGCGTACGGTCGGCCGCGCGGCTCGCCGACGCGGTCCGGACCTGCTGGGCCTCGCTCTGGGAGGTGCCGGCCGTCCTGTACCGGGCGCGGGCCGGCATATCCCACGCCGAGGCCGCCATGGCGGTCGTCGTCCAGGTGATGGTGCCGGCTGATGCGGCGGGCGTCATGTTCGTCACCTCCGGGCCCGGCGACCAGACCGGGCCGATCATCATCGAGTCGACCTGGGGGCTGGGCGAGGCCGTAGTGAGTGGTCAGGTCGATCCCGACCGCTTCTTCGTGTCCCCCGCCGCCGACCGGGTGGAACGCACGGAGATCGGCAGCAAGGCCCATCTGGTCACCACCACCGCGACCGGGACCGAACTGGTCGGCACCGACCCGGGCCGACGTTCCAGCGTCTCTCTCGGCACCGAGCAGGTGACCGAGCTCGCCCGGCTGGGGCTCCACGTGGCCCGGCACTTCGGCGCGCCGCAGGACGTCGAGTGGGCCGTGCACGACGGGCAACTGTCCATCCTGCAGGCCCGGCCCCTGACCCGCGCCTTTGCTCCGGCCCCGGCCGCCGACTGGACCAGCCCCGTCGATCGCGCGGCCTGGGCGCGGATCAGCATCTGCGACTCATGGCTGCCCGAGCCGCTCTCCCCGCTGTTCGAGACGACCCTGTTTCCCCGGCTGGTGGACCGGTGGCGGCGCAACTGGTCCGGTTCCGACTGGCTCGCCGGTCCGCTGGTACCCGAACCGATGGCGGGATCGATCAACGGCTACGCCTACCTGCGCCTGGACTTCCCGCTCGACAAGTACCCGGTGCGCACCGTCATGCTGATCGTCAGCTTCTACCGCTTCCACCTGTCCCGGCTGGAGTCACACTGGCGCAAAGTGCTGCTGCCCCACCACCTCACCCGGATCGCCGAGCTGGGCCGGCGCGACCTGCGCGATCTCGAGAACCACGAGATCCAGGACGTCATCGACGAGGCGGCCGAGCTCAGCGGCATCTACTGGGCAATGTTGGGCGGCCTGGCCTGGTACTGGAACGTCAGTGAGCTGCTGCTGGAGAAGCTGTACCCGGCGTTGGTCCGGCCGGTGCCCTCGCCCCCCGACCTCGCGCAGCTGCTGCAGGGACACCCGACCCGAACCTCCGACATGGAGGCCGCGCTGTGGCGGCTCGCGCGCGCCGGCGGCGACGACGACGGGTTCGAGGCGCTGCTCGCCGAGTACGGGCACCAGGTGTACCAGCTCGACCTCGTCGAGCCGACACCGGCCGAGGACGGCACCGCGCTGCGCACCGCCCTGGACGGCTACCGCACCGGGGACACCCCGGACCCGGCGGCGCGACTGCAGTCGCTGGCCGACCGGCGCGACACGGAACTGGCTCGGATCGATGCCCGGCTCCGCACCCATCCCGTACGCAAAAATCTTCTGCATCTTCTGCTGCGCCTGAACCGGCGCTACGCGGCTGTCCGGGACGAGGCCCTGTTCCATTTCACTCAGGGCTGGCCGATCATGCGACGCGGCTACCTCGAGCTGGGCCGGCGTCTGGTCGCCGACGGCCGCCTGGGCCAGCCGGACGACGTCTTCTACCTCACCGGCGGCGAGCTGGCGGCGGAACTGCGCGGCGACGGTCCGCGCGCGGCCGCCGGGGACCGCAGGATTGCCGACCGCAGGAACCTGCGGACGCAGCGGCGCAGCCTCATCCCGCCGCCGCTCGTCCCGCCGGATCTGCAACTCGTCTTCGCCGGTTTCGACCTGATCCCGCTCGCCTTCCTCGGCCAGGAGGGGAAGTCCGGCGATCCGACGGACCACGCGTCGGGCATCAAGGGCTCGCCGGTCAGCCCGGGACGCATCACGGCCCCGGCCCGGCTCATCACGTCGGTCGAGGACTTCCCCAAGCTTCAGGCCGGCGAGGTGCTGCTGGCCTCCTTCATCACTCCGGCCTGGTCGCCGTTGCTGAGCATCGCCGGAGCGGTGGTGACCGACACCGGCGGCACGCTCTCGCACGGGTCGATCGTGGCGCGCGAGTACGGCATCCCCGCCGTCATGGGCACCAATCACGCCACCAGACTGATACGGGACGGCCAGGTCGTCACCGTCGACGGCGACCGTGGGCTGGTGTACTGATGCCCGCCCGACACCGCACCCGCCTCGACCTCGTGCCGGGGTGAGCGGCGATGAGCGAGATGACAGCCGCGTGTTCCCGCCCCGCGGTGACCCCCGGGCGGCAGGGGTGGCGTCGCCTGTTCCGGCTCCTGTGGTTCGCGGCGACCACGACACCGCTGTTCTTCCTGGTGCCCCACCTCGACCCGCGGGAGTTGAGCCACCGGTTCAGCGGTGCGGTGATCCCACTGCTGGTGCTGGCGGCCGGGTTGAACCTGGCCGTGCATGTCGTCCAGGCCGGGTGCTGGTCGGCGATGCTGCACCCGCTGCGCCGGTTGCCGTTCGGCCTGCTGCTGCGCTACGAGTTCGCGGCCCAGTCCACCGCCTTCGCCGACGTGGCGATGGGCCGGGACCCGCTGCGGGCGCGACTTCTCGCCGGGGCGGACGTCCCGCCCGCCGCCACCGCCGCCCTGACGAGCCTGCGCCGGATCGTGCGCGCCGCCGGGATCGGGGTGCTCGCCGTCGCCGCGCCCCTGGTGCTGACCGGCCTGCCGATCCGGGTGACCGCCTACCTGTGGTTGTCGACGGTGGTGACCATCGCCCTCGTCGGCTGGCTGGTGCTGCTGGCTCGCCGCCACGGTGCCGCCCGGGTGCCGCGGCTGCTGCGCCGGCTCACCCCCGGTCTCTTCTGCCTGCGTGACGCCCGGGCGCTCCTTCTGCTGCTGACTCTGGGCATGCTGGAGGTGCTGATCGATGCCGTGGCGGCCGCGGTGGTCCTGTCCGCCCTGCACGTGTCCGTGTCGGTGGGTGCGGCCGCGCTCGTCCTGTTCTTCGTCGACATGTCGGTGAGCCTGCCGGTGTCCCCGGTCAACCTGGGCACCTTCGAGGCCGGCGCACTCCTCGGCCTGGAGTTCGCGCACGTCCCCCTCGAGGCCGGGGCAGCCTTCGCCCTGGTCTTCCACGCGCAGCAGAACCTGCCGCAGCTGATCGCCGGCCTGCCGCTGCGGATCACCGTGGCCAACCGAAGGAGAAGATCGTGACAACACTGTCCGAGTGGGTGCCCAGCTTCGACGGGGATCAGACGCTGGGCGAGGCGTACGCCGCCATGCCCGGAGACGATGCCTCCGTCGTGCCCTGGTACGTCCGCCTGCTGGAGAACCCGGCCAGCCCGGTCGCCCTGCCCGGTGCCATCGACCTGCGAGGCCACGACTGTGTGCACATCACGCTCGGGCGGGGCACCACGTCGGCCGACGAGGCGTTCGTCCTCGGCGTCACCATGGGTTCGACCGGCCGGGTGGCCGGCTGGCAGCGGCAGTTGTTCACACTGGCCGCCCGGCACCTGTACCGCGGTCCGTGGCAGCTGAGGGAAAGCGACGTGCTGCTGTTCGACATGGCCGTCGAATTCGCCCAGCACCAGGAGATCCAGCCCCTCAATGCGGTGCGGTGGGACCAGCTGTGGGACGAGCCGCTGCAGAAGATCCGCTCGTCCCTGGGCATCCGGGAGTCGGCACTGCTCAAGTTCTACGAGGCGGAACGGCTGATGTGGCCTGGTGGCGCCGCATCGAGCCGGTTGCCGACCGTGGCGTACCCGGATGAATGAGCGGACCAAGAGCCGGGTGGGTCTCGCCGTCCGGCTGCTCTTCGTGCTGGCCACCGTCTTCGTCGTCTGGCACTTCCTGCGCGAGATCGAGGTCGGCAAGTTCACCGCGGCTCTGCGCGACGCCGACTATCGGCTGCTGGCCACGGCCGTGCTGCTCAACATCGGCGCTCAGTTCGTCCGGGCGGCCAGCTGGAAGGCCATGCTAGGCGCCCGGCATCCCGTCCGGTTCGGCACTCTGCTCTGCTACGAACTGGCCGCTCAGGCGGCGTCGTCGCTGACCCCCGCCCGCGCCGGTGAGGTGATGCGGCTGTGGCTGCTCAAGCGCGAGGAAGTCCCGGTGACCGTCACCACCGCCCTCATCGTGCTGAAGAAGTCGATCGGCGCCGTGGGAGTGGCGCTGCTGGCCCTGCCCACCCCCCTGCTGCTGGCCACCACGGACTGGACGCTGGGCGTCGTGCTGGCGATCAACGCGGCCATGATCCTCCACCTGCTGCTGCTCGTCTGGGTGGCTCATCGCAGGCCGGGCGGCAGACTCCCGAAGTTCCTGCGAGGATTGGTCGACGGCATGTACTTCCTGCGCGACCGCCGCGGCTTCACCCTCGCCTCCGCGTGGATCCTGCTGGGTGAGCTCGCCGACGCCGCCGCCGCGTTCGTGGTGCTGCGCGCGCTGCACGTGAACTTGTCGTTCGCGGCGGCGATCCTGGTCCTGTTCTTCATCGACTTCGCCAACGCCCTGCCCTCCGCTCCCGCCCAGCTGGGCACCTTCGAGGCCGGGGCGCTGTACTCGCTGGGCCTGCTCGGTGTCGCCCCCGACCTCGCCCTGGCGTTCACCCTGGTCTTCCACGCTCAGCAGGCCATGCCGCAGATCGTCGCCGGCCTGCCGTTCCAGCTGCACTATCTGGCCGTCCGACGGACCACCAGACGTACCCCGACCCCTGTTGCCGTTCCGAAAAGGAAGCCCTGATGAAGCCGTGGGACAAGCTGCGGGCGTCGCGCGAAGCGCTCACCAAGTCGCGCGACATCTTCCGCGACTTCGCCCGGGATCTGTACTTCCCCGCGCTGGCCCTGTCCAGATGGGAGCGGATCCGGTGCGGTCCTGTCCTGTTCCTGGTGGAATTCCTGGTCTACCGGGTCGACGCGGTGGCGGAGCACACCCGCGACATCGCCCTCGAGGCCGACGACAACCAGGACTACCGGAAACTGGTGCGCTACAAGCAGGCCTTCGCCGCGCTGCTGCGCCGGCTGGGTGCCTACGACGACGCCGTCGGCCACCAGCTCGACCAGGGCGAACGGTACGTCCGGCTGGAGAACCAGGTCACGGCGCACGGGGCGGCCGACCACGAGACCGTCCTGCGGCTGGTGGAACTGCGCTCCTCCGACCTGCGACTGCTGCACGCGATGATCTATCCCTTGTCGGGCCGGCCGGTCGACCAGCCGATGCTCGATCTGCTGTGGCCGGTCGAGGTCCTCGCCGACATCGGCAACGATCTCGCGCATTACGAGCACGACGTCCGCACCGGGAACTTCAACGCCTACGACGCGTTTGTCCGTCTCTACGGGCCGGACGCGCCACGACGGCTCCGCGCCGAGACCGCCCGCTACGAGCGGCTGTTCCAGGAACGGTTGAGCGAGCTTCCCGACCGGCGGCGAGTGCCCGTGGCAACGCTGTGCCTGCGCCGCTACCGCACGCAGATCGACCGGATCCCGGACCCGGTCCGCGCCGACAGCCACAACGTGATGACGGAGGGCCTCGCATGACTTCCCAGGTGGTCGTGGTGACCGGCGTGATCTGCACACTGTGGTGGTTGATCGCGTACGCCGGGATCATCCACCGTGGCTTCCGGGACCGGACATACGGCATGCCGATCGTGGCACTGGGCGCGAACCTCTCCTGGGAAGCCGCGTACGGGCTGTTCATCAATCCCTTCGCCGACCACATCCACACCCTCAGCATCGCCTGGCTCGTGGTGGACCTGGTCATCCTGTGGCAGGCCTGCCGATACGCACCGCGGGAGTTTCGCGATCTGCCGTCGGTCGCCAGGTACGCCCGATTCCTGCCCCTCATCGCGGTCGTCGTCGCGTACCCGATCGTCTACCTGGGCTTTTTCGAATTTCACGATCCTGACGGCGAGTACACCGGATTCGGTGTCAACTGCCTGATGTCCGTGCTGTTCCTGGTTCTTCTGGTACGCCGGGACAGCCCTCGGGGCCAGTCGCTCTACATCGCGATCGCCAAGTTCTTCGGCACCTTCTTCGCCTGGCTGGCGACCGCGCTGACGGTGACCACCAGCACCACCCAGGCGTGGCCGGACAGTTTCTGGTCCTTCTGGGCGGACAGTGTCCGGCACAACTCCTACCCGCTGACCCCGTTGATCAACTATCTCTATCTCGTCGTGTTCGTGGCCGACATCATCTACACCGTCGCGCTCTATCGCCGGTTGAAGGCGGCGGACATCCGGCCGTGGCGGCACATCTGACCCGCCCGTCGCTGACTCCCGAAGGAGCTTCCGTGCCCAGCCCGACCCCGCCCTCCCGCCCGCAACGGACCGGCACACTCGACCGGATCGCGGATCCGCTGCGCCGACCCGCCCAACCCGACGACGTGCCCGGGACCCGTCCCTGGCCGCTGGTGGGTGACCTGCCTCGGTTCGCCGCGGACCCGCAGGCGTTCGTCACGGACCTGCACGACACCTACGGCGACCTGGCCGCCTGGTCGCTGGGCGGAAAGCGCCAGTACTGCGTCTTCCACCCCGACGACGTCGCGACCGTGCTCAGCGCCACCAACTTCGCCCTGCGCAAGGGTTTCACCGAAGGCTTCATCCAGTACGCCGACCTGCTCGGGGCGCGCGCCCTGCCGGCCAGCAACGGCGAGCTCTGGAAGCGACAGCGCCGTCTCGCGCAGCCGGCCATGCACGCCCGGCGGCTCAGCGGCTACGCGAGAACCATGGTCGGCTACGCCACCGACCTGGCCGGCCGATGGCAGGACGGCCAGGTCCGGGACGTTCACCAGGACATGGTCCAGCTGACCGCCCAGATCGCGGTGAAGAGCCTGTTCGGCGCCGAGGTGGGGCGGGCCGACGGGGACGAGATCCGCGACGCCCTGGCCGAGATGGCCAGATTCGAGGAGGTCGAGTACACCGGTCTGCCCGGGTTGCTGCCCTATTGGATGCCGGCCCCGCACCGTCTGCGCCTGCGCCGGGCCTCGGCTCGGGTGGAGACGCTGATCATGCGGGCCGTCGACCGCCGTCGCCGGCCCCGGGTCGGCTCCGACGGACCGGACACCCTGCCCGACCTGCTGGCGATGCTGCTCGACGCCCGCGACGACGACGACCGGCCGATGGACGAACGCCAACTGCGCAGCGAGATCCACACCCTCTACGTCGCCGGACACGCGACCACCGCGAACACCCTGGGCTTCGCCTTTGCCCTGCTGGCGCGCCACCCCGAGGTCCTGGAGCGGCTGCACGCCGAACTGGACGACGTGATCGGCGACGCGGAGCCCGGGTTCGAGCACGTGGCGCGGCTACGCTTCACCGAGGCGTGCGTCAAGGAGACACTGCGGCTGTTCCCGGTCGTGGCGATGCTGCCCCGCAAGGCCGACGCGCCACTCGAGCTGCGTGATCACACCATCGGGGCCGGCGCCGACATCTGGGTCAGCGCCTGGGTCACCCATCGCGATCCGCGGTTCTGGCCCGAGCCGGCCCGGTTCCGGCCGGACCGCTGGCTGGACGACACCGCCGGCCGCATCCACCGGTCCGCCTGGTTCCCGTTCGGCGGCGGTCAGCGGATCTGCTACGGCATGCGCTTCTCCCTGACCGAAACAGTGCTCGTGCTCGCCGTGCTGGCGCGTGCTTTCGCCTTCACGTCGATCAGCGACGTCCCGGTGCACTACACCAACGAGGCTCTGCTCGCGCCCGAGGGCGGCACGGTGCTGGCGCTGACCCGCCGGAAGCCGCGGATCCGTACCAGTTGAGGACCCCCGGCCGGGCCGGGTGTGACGGCCACGCCCGGCCGGCGACCTGTCGCCGCCGACCTACCTACCTGGCGCCAGCGGTAAGCCGGCTGAAACCCTGGCCGTCATCGAGCGTGTACGTCTTGCCCGACGGACCGGGAGAGGCCGGAGGTGACAAAGATCCGCCCCGCCGAACGCGATCGGTCGAGGATGCGAGCCGGACCGGCAACCACCGGAGCACGCCAAATCGACTGCGGGGTCACAGGCCGGCAAGCCAGCGATGCCCTGGGTGCACGCGAGCGAGCAGCTCAGCCAAGGTCGCGCGCTGCTCCGAGCTCATGTGCGGGACGGTCCCGTCGAAGTCGGCCTGGTCCTTCGGGCGTACATGCTTGGCCTTGAACAGCAGAACCAGCTCGGGCGCAAGGTATGGAACGCCGTCCTCGGCGTGGTGGATGATGTCGCGGTACGGAAGTCGGATCGTCTCGTCACGCCGGCAGATCCAGGTGTCGCCTTGGTGCGGTTCCCGGAAAACGTCCAGCAGATAATTGCCGGTCACCGGGTCGCGCAGCCAGGTCTGATGCGTGGCCGCAAGCTCGTCCGGTGTCGCGTCCTCCCAGATTCGGCCGTCGCTCACAGTGTCGAAGATGTATCCGGGAAAACGGCCGCGGATATCGGGGAAGCTCACCGCCGGAATCGCTATCTCGATGTCACCGTGTTCGCGTGTCTGCTCGCCGCGAAACAAGTCCAAAGCCCAACCCGCCGCCACGCACCAGGGCGCCGCCGTGCCGGCCAGGTGTTCTGCGACCTCGTTCGGAGTCCAGCACGACGCCCACCGAGCACCCAGCGCGTCGATCTCGGCCGGCGAGAGCTGGTGACCACCTGCGGGCAGTTGCTCACTCATCGCCAAAATCTAACAGCGGAATCGAAGGCCCCTCGCTCGTTTCGACGCCGGCCGCGCCGAGCAGAAGTCGCAGTGTTCTGGCGAGGGCCTCGATCTGATCGTTCTCGATGAAAATCAGATTTCGGTACGCGAGGTGGTCGGCCAATCGTTCCGCCAACTCACGCGCGACGTCGTCACCCGGCTCGTCGGTGGTCCCGCCGGAATGCCGGCCCCTGATCCACGTCTCCACGTCCGACCGCCACCAGACGCGACCCATCCTCAGTTCCTGATAGGGCGCCGGGAAGTCCGGCCGGTCGGCCAACTGTTGGATGCGCTGACGGCACAATCCGAGCCGTTCGGCGATTTCACGGCTTCCCATCAGCATCGGTTTGAGATGCACGTCCACCTATTCACCACCGTTCAGCGGTTCGAGGCGCGCGTCATTCATCCGGCCCAGAAAACGGCGCAGCGCATCCTCGGCGCCGATGCCGACTGCCGTCAGCGCGGCAGCAAGATCGCTTTGCGGAATCATCGGCCCTCGTTCACATCGGCCAAAATCTCGGCCTTCAACTGGTCCGGGGTAATCGCGCTGACCGGCTCCTGCCCGCCGGTCTCACGAACCGCGGCCCACCTGTCCGGCCACGCCATTGACGCCGGGTAATGCCACACCAGCCAGCCCGGGAAGTCGCGTTCGAGCGCCACACAGATGCCGGGCGCGTCGGCCGGCCAGCCGAGCAGATCGGCGAACAGCGGCCGACAGACGCGCAGCCCACCCGGCCCTTCCCGGTGAAGAGCGGCCAACGCCGCGAGCAATTGGTTCGCCGCGTCCGCCCCAAGCCTCAAGATCAAGACCTTGCTCCCGTACGCACGGTGTGGCAGACCGCGCAGTCGAGCGTCCGACCGCAGCCGGGGCACCAGCGGCCCCGATTGCGTCCGATGGAGAGCCCACCGATCAATCCGATCACGGCTCCCGCTATCGCGATCATGGCCAGCATCGCAATCCTCCCGAAGTCAATTGACTCTTGCGGGTACCGATGCTCACCTTGACAGGCAACACTCAGCAATGCCCTGAGCAGCGTTTTCTCAATTAATCAGAGCAAATGTGCAAGTTGCAGTCTTGACCTACCAGAAAGCCAAGCGGACCCTTCCACCGTGTAACCCAGGCTGATTTAACGTGGAAAGGGACGGACGTGTTAGCTTCCGATGTCGCAGGCTCCAACATCCCTCGGCGGACGCTTGGGCTGGCTCTGCGGAAAGCTCGCGAGGATGCCAGCATCACGATGGTCGAGGCGGCTGAGGCAATCGGCCAGTCAGTCCAGAGCCTCCGCCGCATCGAGCAAGGCACCGTGTCCACCCCCAAGGCCAAGGTGACCGTCCTGTGCATGACCTACCGGCTGCCACCGACGACTCGGATGGTCCTGGAACAGCTTGCGGCTGAAACCAAATCCAAGAGTTGGTGGCAGTCATTCGGAGATGCCGTTCCGGCCTGGTTCGAGCTCTACGTCGCGCTCGAGCAGACCGCACATCACATTCGAACTTTCGAACCGTGGCTCGTGCCCGGCCTACTCCAAGAGAACGCCTACATGGAGACGGCGATCCTTGCGATCGAGCCTGATCTGCCGGCTGACCAGTCAGCGGCCCGCGCCGAGGTTCGACGTTCGCGCCAACGGCAGCTCACCCGGTCGTTTCCTCAACCACCCCGGCTGGAAGCGATCATCGCGGAGCCGGTCCTGCTGGCCGAGCTGCCCGGAGGCGTAATGCGGGCGCAAGTGTGGCACCTGTTGAAGGCGACCGAGCTCCCGCACGTGTCCCTACGGGTCCTTCCCCTCTCGGCTGGATTGCATCGCGCATCCAGTGCCGGCGGTTTCGTCTTTCTCGATTTTCCGACCGAGAACAGGAACACACCCCCCAGCACGGTCTATATCGAAAGCCAGACCGGCGGCATCTATCTCGACCGGCCGCGCGAGCTCGAGACCTACACAAAGGTATGGGCGGGGATCGACGCCGCCGCCTTGGATCAGGCTGCATCGATAGAGTTGATGTCCCACAGGTTGAAGGAGCTGAACGATCGTGAGTCTTGACCTGACCGGCGCGGAGTGGCGCAAGTCAACCCGGTCCGGCAGCGGCAACTGCGTCGAGGTTGCCCTCGAACTACCCGGCGCGCCCGGCTACGTCGCCGTCCGCCACAGCCAGCGCCCTGGTGCCGAAGTAATCGTCTACACCGACGCCGAATGGTCCGCCTTCCTCACCGGCGCCCGCGACGGCGAGTTCGACAAACCCTGAACCCAGGCCTCGCGCCCGTCCCGACCGCTGGACACCGCGGGCTCAGTAGGGTTGATTTCCCACCGGCTGAAGGAGCTGAACGATCGTGAGTCCTGACCTGAAAGACGCGGTATGGCGCAAGTCGACCCGGTCCGGCAGCCAGAACTGTGTCGAGGTGGCCCTTGAACTGCCGAACGCGCCCGGCTACGTCGCGGTCCGCCACAGCCAGCGCCCTGGTGCCGAAGTAATCGTCTACACCGACGCCGAATGGTCCGCCTTCCTCACCGGCGCCCGCGACGGCGAGTTCGACAAACCCTGAACCCAGGCCTCGCGCCCGTCCCACGATTCAGGGACGGGCGCGAGCAAACTCGGGGGAGGTCGTCGACCGCCGATCCGTCCTCAGGAGTGGCAGTCGAGCTCGATGATGAAGGTGTCGTCCGGCAACCCGTCGAGATACGGCCAGAGCAGCGCGGTGAAGTCCGGCGTCTGCTCCACGTCGAACCACTGGCCGTCGACCGTGACCAGCGCATACGTCAGTAGCGCTTCCTGGACGGCCATGTCGATGAAGCGCTGCTCGTCGTCGCCGAGGTAGGCAAGCTCCGTGGCCCGCAGCAGCGCGAGGACATCGTCTTCGTCATCCCGGCGCGCGGTGATCTCCGCGACGAGGGGTTGTGCCTCGTACTCCGCACGCGACTCGCATTCCTCGATGGATCGGGCCGGAGGATGCCGGGACACCGCCTCACGCCATGCGGCCCACACCTGGTAAGCCCGGTCCCGCGCTGCCGTCCGCATCCCGGCCAGGTCGAGCACCTTCTTCGGACCGCCGTCGCACCGGAGCGGATCGGCCGGCCATTGGCTGCTCGGCACGATGAGCGGGTCGTCCACGTACTCCGGCCGGACCAGGAACTGCCCGGACGAGTTCCAGTAGTCCCACTCCCCCAAGCCGGTCTCGTCATCGATCCGGTAGGGCGCCAGCGCCCCGCCGACCGCCGTCCGCCAGTCCGCTTCCGATCCCGACGACAGGCAGACGTAAACCCCGAAATGCGACAAAGTCGCCTAACCTTCTGACCCGTACGTCTCATCGCACTTCACCCAGAACTGCGCCCGAAGTTTGTGCCGGGCTGCTTCATCCAAGTCGATGACGCCGAGGCGATCCGACAGGTCGGTCAGCAGCGCCTTGTCGATGTCTCGGGGAATCGACGGCTTGCCCGCGGTGAGTGCCGCGAGCTCTCCCGCACTGGCGGATCTGCGGAAAGTCGTCAGGACTCGGTTGACCACCGAGTCGACCTGCTCGTCAAAATCGGCGGCCGGGCTCTGCGGCGCGCTGTCAAGGTCCGCGCCTGACACGAACGTGGACGCCGGACGGAGCACGCCTGCTTGCGGCCGCCCTCCTTGCGGTGTCACCACCGTTGACCGCGCCGCCGGAGCCACTTCGACCTTCGTCACCGTCTGGTCGACGGTTTCCGGGAAGAGGATCTTGAGACCGTCGGCCGCACGGATGAGATGCCGGCTGATGCCGTGCGGCTTGTCCTCGGCGTTGGGAACGGCGAGCAGGAAGACCTGCACACCATGAACCTGGGCCTCCTCGACAGCCTCGGTCAGGTCGTCGTCCCCGGAGACGAGGATGAAGACCTCTGCGACGCCGTTACGCGCATGCGCCACAAGATCAAGGCCGATGCGCAGGTCAACGCCCTTCTGCTGACCTTCCACGCCGAACCGGCCGAGCCGCAACTTGACGTTGGAGAGCTCGCCGATGAGCTGCTGTTGAGGGTCGGGTACGCCGTCTCTCGCGGAGTCGTACCAGTGGACTCGCAGCATCGGCAGCTCCGACAGCTTCTCGGCCTGCTGAACGAGCCCGTCGACCAGCGATTCGTAGTCGACCTGAATTCCGTTGCGCAGCGACGTCCCGGTCACCCGCACGGCTGCGGCGCTGAGCAGGTAACCGACGTCCACGTATAGGGAGCACCTAGGCCTCACGATCCAAAGGATGCCACCAGGTCAGCGTCGGGCTACCGACCAGGGCCGGCACGGGCGGCTCGGACGAACGGAACGCAACGCTCCAGACTCCCTGCAACAAGGAGCCCAGCGATGCTGCCACAGCGAAGGCCTAGATTCGATCCGTTCGCCGCGGTGTCGGCTGGTCAGCTCCACCTCGGGCTGTGCGCGAATCATCGCGAGACTGCGTTTCCTCAGTTCACGGTCTTTCAAAAGTACGCCCGAAGGACCCGAACCTCTAACCTTCCGATCCGCAGTCATATGACTAGTGGTCACGAGTACACTCTGCGACGTTCGCACTCAAAGTCGCCCTCAAAGACATATCACCAGCTCAGGGCAACTTCACGTTTCCGCGGCCCGGGGCCGAGTGCGCGATTGACTCGCTTCCTCAACCGATCGCCGCCGCTGGAACGTACTGATTTAGTCGTGCCCGTACTGAAGCGGTCGCCGACATCCGACCACCCACGGATCACCACGCACTGCCATCACTGGGCGTAACGAGCCGTCACAACAACAACGAGCAGACATCGACGACCATCAAATGTCACCTAGGAAGAAACGCACCCCCTGGGTAGGGTCGTCGCATACTGTCTACTCGCGTCGAGGGCAACGATCGCCGACAATTTGCCTCACACGATAGGCGGCATCGACTCTTCGGATCGCTGGGTGACGCCGCTAACACCGCTTGAGCCTCTGCGAAAAGGGTCAGCGAGCGCTTTGAATCATCTGGGCAGCCTTGGCATCGAGTCGCTGAGCAGCGGGGGCACCACGCCTTCGGTAAGGAGCGAGGTGTGCTCGCAGTGATCGAAGCGCGTTTGTAGTGCGAGCAGAGTGGACGCCGGCCATCGCGTCGAGAGCGTTTGTCCAGGTCGTGCACGCCGCGTCGAGGTGGCCACCACGGCATTGGGTTTCCGCAAGGTCCGCCATGGTCAGGGCGTAAACCCGCGGATGGGTAGCAGGATCCCATGCGCTTGCTGAACGGGTTAGTTGCTCCTCAGCGGCGGGCAAGTCTCCGCACGCTTGCAGAGTCTTGCCCGCTTGATGGGCAAGCCGGGCCTCGGCTGGACCGCCCAGCGCCACCCAACTGGGCCGCTGGTCCTCGCGGTCACGCCCGATGAGGACTTCTGCCCTGTGCAAAGCGCCCGCAGCTCGCCTCGGTGATTTGTCGGCGGCGTGAGCTCGCGCTTGGGTGAGCACGAAGAGGCTTTCGATCGCTGGGTCCACACGGCCGCGGACCAGACGGAGCGCCTCGTCGGCCAAGTCGAGGCAATGCTGTGAGAGGCCGAGATCGATGGCTTGATGCGCGAGGATGCGCAGCGTGTAGGCGGTATGTGCGTAAGGGTCCGCGACCTGCGCGAGGGAGTGTGCATGCAAGTAATACCGCTGTGCGAGGCCGGCTAGGCCAAGATCGTGGGCCTTCCAACCAGCCAGGTAGGCGACCTGTGCCGCCGCGCCGTACATCTGCCTGCGGACTTCATCGGTGGCGAACCGGCTGTTGAGGTAAGTGGCCACGTCCGTGGTCAGGTATTCAGCGACAGCGCTACGGGCGTGAGCGCCCCCGATGCGCTCGTCGGCCGCGGTGAATGCGGCGGTCATGTCTTTAACTGCCTGGACCTCGCCGGCGCCAACCATGCTCGTCCCGCGGGCGGCCCGGTGAGCTTGGGCAGCGTGTTCGGCGGTCTGGTCGAGCGGTAGAAGTAGGGCGCCGAGCGAGTAGGTGATCATTGTGCGTCGGTTCACGTCGGCCCGCCCCAATCTGGCGATGGCGTCGACCGGGTCGCCCATCGCCTGCTCCTGGTCGAAGCTTCCCTCTTCGGGCGAGGTTAGTCCGATGTCGGCCAGCGTGAGCCTTCTACGGGTGTGCCGTGACAGTGCTTCGCGTAAATATTCTGCGGTCCGGTCCCGCGGCTGCATGCCCGAGAGCCAATGCGAGATGGAAGCTCGGGTGCTGCGGTCGGTCTCCCGGTTCTCCTTGGCGACCACCCGCACGGTTGCAGCCAGGGCGTCGTAACTGCAGCGGGCCTCTTTGATCCGGTCGGCCAGCGCGTGATTGGGTGCTGGTGACGTCGTGCGCATGACCTGCCTCCGGGGTGGCGAAGTCGCCGCGTCGGGTGACATCCGCCGACGGCCGGTCCGCTGTTCTGCCGACCGCCAGCACGGTGCCGTTAGGCTGCCTGGCCACGAGTGCGAGAGTGGATACCCGCATCGCTGGCGTAGTCCTGGTCGACGCGGCCGGACGGCTGTTGTTGCAGCTGAGGGATGGGAACACGCGGGTCGATCCGCACCGTTGGTACCTGCCGGGTGGGCACGTCGACGACGGTGTGGATTTTCGCGTCGCGGCGCACCGGGAGCTGGGCGAAGAGGCCGGCCTCAAGGACGACAAGCTCACCCTGTTCACCCAGGAGCTGCTGCCCTCAGGGACGTGCCCCGGGACGATCGGCGAGTTCGTGATCTTCTACGCGGCCACTGACGCCGCCGACGAGGACGTGGTGTGCGGCGAGGGGGCAGCGGTGCGGTTCGTCGACCCGGTGACGATTGCCGGCCTCGAGTTCGGCGCCGCGTAGGCCGTGGTCGTGCCCCGGTTCTTGGCCTCCGACGCGTACCGGGAGCTCGTCAGCGTGGAGCCGTCTGCGGGGCGCCGTCCATTCGTCGCCGGCACTACCGCCTTCAGGACGCAGGTGGAAGCTGAAGACACCGTCGCCAGGAACATCCACAATGACGCCCGCCTTTCGGGCAGCATTGTCGTAGGCGAGATTCCCGAGATCAGGCGCCCAACTTGACGAGCTGTCGCGCGCTTCCTGGTGGGTTGCGTTTTCTCCACTCATGACGCCGACGGTATGGGGCCTACCGTTGGCGAATATGAATTAGAGGAATACGCGGCTATCCGTCGAGGTGGAAGCGGTCAGACATGCGCCGCAACTTCTCCCGCGTAGCCGTCCGTTCCGCGTAAACAATCTTGCGCAGAGTCGCTCGCCCGATCGGGTGGTTCCGTACCAACTGCGGCGCGATCTTCTCGGCTTTCTCCAGCTCCACGAGCGCCTTGTCACGGTTGCCGTCCCACAGCCACGCACGGGCGAGGTCCATATGGTGGTGACCACGACGCGAGCTCGGCAGGGCCGCGACCCTGGCCGGGTCGGCACGCTCGTTGAGGACCAAGGCCTTTGCGTGATCACCCATCTCCAGCTGCACCGCAACCGCATGTACCTCAACGTTGCCACCGGAGAACGTCAGAGAGTGCCGGTCGAACGGCGGCTCATCCTCGATGTCCATCCGCTCTGCCGCAGTCTTGGCGTGCCCGATCCGCTCCTCTGCCTCGGCTGCCCGCCCGGCACGTGCTGCCGCGACTCCAGCCCGCAGGTGAATCGTTCCCCATGCGCGGATCGCAAGCGGATCATCGGCGTTGTACTGATCCTCGATCGAGCGCAGGGCCTTGTCAGACAGCGCAATGGAGTCGTCCCAATCGGCGGTCGCCCACATGTCCCACACCCGCATCCAGTCCGCGACCGCCTCCATGACGGGATCACCCGACAAACGTGCTGACCACGCAGCTCTCTCGCAGGCCATAGCGATCAATTCCGGATGGCCCAAGGTGTGAGCAGCTGTATGTGCAAATTTGCACTCAATCCCGTAAATCGCGAAAGCCTCTTCGCGTTCCCGTCCGGAAGAGACCTCCGCAAGGGCTCGCGACTCGCGCAGCATGTCCGGAAGCACCTTCAAGATGGCGACGTTGGCAGCCGCGTCCCGAAGCCGATGCAGCCGTTCGGTGTCGAGCCATAGCTGCTCGGCAGGCCGGGGCTGGCCATCGAAGACCGGGCTCAGGTCGTAACGGCGCAGCTCACGCAGGATGGAGGCTGCCGACACCTGCCACTGATTCTCTGAGGCTTTACCAGCAACGTACGGTCGTTCCACCAGGTCGTTCGGGTGGCAATGCAACGCCGCTGCAAGTCGGTTGATGAGCGCAGCCCGGTCGAGCTCGATGGTTCCATTCTCGACTTTCGAGACCCACCCCTGAGTGCGACCCATCTCCGCTGCGAGATCGGCTTGAGCCATGCCCAGCCGCAGCCGCGCTCGTCGGACCCGCTCGCCGATCGATTCCCGCTCCTCAAGCACCGCCGCCTCCTCGCGCTGCGCGACCACGCCGACCCCGCTGGCCCAGGCCGCTACGACGACGGTACCGGCGAGCGGCCGATGCTTGCATCGAGTGCTGACGCACTCACGCAGACTTGATCGGTGATGCGGCCTCCGGAGAAGCCCGTCGACGGGGTGATTCAGCTGGCCCCGAACGGCAGGGCCCATCCGGATTTCTGACCCTGCCGCTCGGCGGTGGATCAGCTGTGTTGCTGGCGACCAATGCCGCGATAGGTCCAGCCGGCCGCGCGCCATAGATCGGCGTCGAGGCAGTTCATGCCGTCAATCACCCGAGGCGCGGCGACGAGCTGCGCGATCGCGGCCGGGTCAGCATGCCGGAACTCGTCCCATGCGGTCAGCACGCACACTAGGTCGGCGTCGGAAACCGCGTCCTCGAAACTCGGCGCGTACTGCAGGTGCGGGCTGACGCGGCGGGCGTTGTCCATGCCGGCGGGGTCGTAGACCACGACATTGGCGCCGTGCTGGTGCAGCATCCCGGCCACCGCCAGCGCCGGGGAGTCACGCACGTCATCGGTGTGCGGTTTGAACGCCGCGCCGAGCACCGCGACGGTGCATCCAGTCAGGTCCGCTCCGGTGGGACGGCTGGAGGTGCGGTCGAGCAGCCCGGCAGCGAGCTGGACGACATGTAGCCGGCGCCGCTGGTTGATGCCGTCGATCTCGTGAAGGAATCGCAGTTCGTGGCCGACGCCGAGTTCCGCGGCGCGGGCCTGGAAGGCGCGAATGTCCTTAGGCAGGCAGCCACCGCCGAAGCCCACGCCGGCACGCAGGAACGCTGTCCCAATACGAGCGTCGAGGCCGATAGCCTTGGCCAGGTCGGTGACATCGGCGCCGGCGGCGTCGCAGACGGCGCTGACCGCGTTGATGAAAGAGATCTTGGTGGCGAGGAAGGCGTTGGCGGCAACCTTGACAAGTTCGGCGGTGGCCGGGTCGGTGACCACCACAGGAACCTGCCGGTCGTCCTGCAGGGCCAGCTCGAACACGCCACGGTGCGCCGCCCGCAGGGCTGCCTCCGCGGCTGGGGAAGATACGCCGAAGACCAGCCGGTTTGGCCGCAGGACGTCTTCGAGAGCGTGGCCCTCCTGGAGGAACTCCGGTGACCAGGCGACCTCGACCTGTACTCCGCTGGGGGCGTGCTTTGCGGCCAGCTGGGCGACCCATTCGGTGGTATTCACCGGCACGGTGGACTTGCCGACCAGCAGCGCATCGCGGGTCAGGTGCGGCACCAGGCTGGTGACCGCCGCTTCGACATAGGTCAGGTCGGCCGAGGCGCTTTCGTCGGCGCGCTGCGGGGTGCCGACGCAGATGAAGTGCACGTCACCGTGGTCGGCGGCCTGCTGATAGTCGGTGGTGAACGCCAGCCGGCCGGCGGCGAGGTTGCGGTTGAGCAGTTCGCTCAACCCGGGTTCGACGAACGGGACCTGCCCGGCGGCGAGCGCTTGGATCTTGCGTTCGTCGACGTCGACGCCGAGGACTTCGTAGCCGAGCTCGGCGAAGCAGATCGCGTAGGTGGCGCCGAGGTAGCCGCAGCCCAGGAACGTCAGTCTCGGGCGGACGCCACCCGACGGAGGGCTGTACGACAGGGGCGCGGTGCTCGTTGCTGTGGTCAACGTGGCTCCAGGTCTCACGTGACTAGGCTCGCGGGCCGTCACGGTCGGATGGATGCGGTGCCGCAAGTCCGTGACCGTAACAGCCCGCAAGCCGATCACCGCGCGGGCATTGCCGTCTTTAGCCGATCTGGTGGTAATGCGGCTGCCAGCGCTCCATCCACCGATCGACCGCCTCGCCGTCGTCGGCGAGCCAACGGGCCGGTGTGGCGCGGGCGATGGCATCGGCCTCGTGCGTGCCGCTGTCCGCGAATGCCTGCTCCAGGTGGCGCCGGACCGCCTCGGCGCCGTCTGCGGTGGTGATGTCGAACTGGCAGCGCAGGTCAGGGTCACGCAGCCATGCAGCCAACAGGTGCGCGGGCAACCGGTACGGATTGCCGACTGCCATGACCGCCGCGACCCGTTCCGGGTCACGCACCGCAGTCGAGAACGGATGGTGCGCGCGGGGCCCGGGCCGGGTGTGCGGATACCGGTCGTGGCCGTGCAACTGGACCCGGCGCCCATCGAGATACACCACCTCGACGCCACGGGTCAGCGCGAAGTGCAGGGCTTCGCGGGCGGTGTCAATGATCGGTTCGCCGGCGTCGTTGAGCGAGGTGTTGCCCAGCACCGGCACACCGGTACGGGCAGCGAACAGGTTGAGCACCTGGTACAACCGCGGTGCGTCGGCTGCGGTGATCGTCTGCAGGCGAGCAGACATGTCGAGGTGCGCGACCGCCGGGATCAGCGGCCGGCGCATCCGCAGGATCCGGGCGGTCAGCAGCATGTACGGGCTGGGCCGGGTCTGCTCGAACCAATGCTGGACCTGTTCGGCCAAAATGATCGGCGCAACCGGACGCCACCACTGGCGCCGTTTGAGCCTGTTCAGACGGTCTTTGGACTCGGCCCGGGTGGGGTCGGCCAGCAACGACCGGTGCCCCAGGGCCCGCGGGCCGATCTCGGCGGCGCCCTCGAACCAGACAATCGGACCGGCCTGAAGATCGTCGACCACCCGGGCCGGGTCAAACTTCCCCACGTTGGTGATGTGGTCGGCGAACTCGCGCAGCGCTTCATCGGTGTCGCGGTCGACCCGGCCGAGATAGGCGCCGGGGAAGCGGAACGTGAAGCCGGGCAGTCGATGGTGGAAGGCGGCCAGGCCGAGCCCGAGCGCCTGCCCGGAGTCGTTCACGCACGGCGGGGCGAGCAACCCCTTGAAGCCGTACTTGTCGAGCAGGTGGGTGTTGGTGGGGCAGTTGAGCGCGAAGCCGCCCGCCAGCGCCAGGTGCGTCTGCGTGGGATCCAGGTCATGATCGTCGAGCATCCGCTCCACGGTGCGTTCCATGACGAGCGTGCACACGCCGTTGATCAGCTTCATCACGGCCGAGATGATCGCCTCACGGGGAACGAACCGAGGGTCGAGGTGCAGTTCCCCGGCCGTGGCCGCCCGCTGCACCGCAGCGGTCGCGGCATCAAGCACCGCGGCTGTCGCCGCTCGCACGTTGCGCGTGTCGAACCGGTGACCGGCCAGCAGGGTTCGGGGATCGAGGTCGATAGCAGTCTCGGTCGCGGTGGCCAGCGCCATCAGGGTGCCTTCCTGCATCCCAGTACGCAGTGCCGCCTCGAAATACAGGTTGGCGGGCGACTCGATCGACTCCACGCTGATTTTGCCGCCTCGACCCACCCCACCGGCGTACCAGTGCTGGGCGACGTGCTGCTCCAACACCCAGTCGGGGGCACCGTCGACGGCCAGGCCGAGAATTTGTCCCTCCCTCAGCAGGTGGGTGTTCATGAGCATCGCCGAGTACAAGTGAGCGATGGTGTGGACCGGGAGATCCTGCTCGGTAAAGGCGTAGTCCTCCTGTGGGACGGTTGCCAGCCCAGGAGTGCCCCAGACCTCGTTCATCCCGGCCAGAGTGAAGCCCTCGGCACGCAGCAGACCGTCCACCAGATCGCGCAGGTCGTCGAGGGTTAAGGCCGAAATGCCGTGATGCTTCATCCCGGTGATCCGCTCCAACTCCCAGTGCCGTTGCACCGTGACCCGCCCATCAGCGAGCCGGAACAAGGTCATGTTGTTGTCGTGGCGCAGCCACATACCGAGCGCGCCCGCCACCCCGGGCGGGCTGAAGTACGTCGACAGATAGTGACCGTCACGCATCACGCACGTCCTCTGCAGTCGTTGGGACAGGAAGACCCCAGCCGGCCGGCACGGGAATACAGTCAGTCAACTCTTGATCACTTCTGGCGCGTACTGGCTCCGGACGCCGATGCGTTTAACCCGTTGCAACCAGCCATAGTTCGTCCGGCGAAACGGGTCGCGTTGCCCATTCGGATCTGACGGTGCTCGCGCACCGCTGCGCGCCCCGACGGTGCGGGCGCATCGCACGACAGCGAAAACGCGCCGGGCATGGGCACGCCGTGCCCAGGACCTGAGCGACCAGGAGAACGTCCTATCGACGTATCCCACACCCCGACCCGGGCCAGCGCGCTGACGGTAATCGAGGCACGATGGGTCCTGCGCGAGGACCGCGTCAAAACCGGAGGCATCCCGAGCGGCACGAAGATGCCCACGGCGCGCAACCAGCGGCAGATCAGGTAGTTCCGATCGTTCATGGCGTCGAGCCGTCAGTGCCCATGCCGTGGGCACCGACGGTGGCTTCCTCCGCGGAACGGCGCGTCACCGGTTCGACATTGACCACGTGCGTACGCTCGACGATCGTGAACGAAGTCGTCTATCTGCGCTTCCAGAGCACCTCACCCAACCGTCGCGGAACGTTCCCCGGAGTTTTCGGCCTGGTGAACGGGCTGGCGCACGACGGGAGGTTGACGGCCGAACAGGAACATTTCAGAAAAATCAACAACGCCTGGTACGAGGCCAACTTCACCAACCCGAACACCGTCGATCCCACCGTCTACGACCGGGCTATCCACCCGAAGGCTGCCGCCTGGTTCAAGTCATCGGCATCGGAGATGATCGAACGAGTCAACGGCTATCTTAAAATCCTCGCCGACCACGGCATCGGATACGAACGCATCCAGTCGACCGACCCAGGCCGCATCATCTACGAAGACGAACACCAAATCGTGGTCGTACCCCACAACGAAGACCGCTCGCCCGACCCCACCGAGTAGCGCCAGTTCGCCAGATCTGCAGTGAGACGAGCGCTCATCGCAGATCAGTAGACAGGTCATGCCTTTCACGGATTTCTCGGCTGTGCCCGGTGACGCATGCACGGACGGACACCGGTACTACCGAGGCGGCGGCACTGAGGGGCAGCAGGCCAGCAGGCTGGACGTGCACTCGTACGGCTCGCCATCTTGGGATCCTTCCGCTCCCGTTGCGATCACCACGCCTCCACCAGGTGGGATTTCGGCGCCGGAAATGGGCAAGAAAAGGCCATGACCCTTGTTTCCACAGGTCACGGCCTTGATCGTTTGTGCACCCGAAGTGACTCGAACCCCCAACCCTCTAATCCGTAGCCACCGACATCGATTTAATGACTCAGGACACTAGCCTGGATTACTCGTTCAAGGCCGCATGACGAGGCACTAGCTCACGTTATAGCGACACCGCACGGTGCTCCCCACGGCCGAAAAGATCATCGAAAGGGTCGAGGAGAATACTTCCTTCAAGCACGCCATATATGCACTCGGTAGCAGAGATGTCGAACCGATACCAATTTTCGACATCATCATCGACGATGACGACTCCCCAGCTGTCGGGGTCGGCATCAAGAATCGCTTCCCAGTAAAAGTAAGTCGCCTCGACTGCGGCGAAGGCAATCAATCTTATTCCCGGTAAGAAGTACGAATCATCTAAATCTATGCCCGCTTGGCGCAAAGTGTCCCAAGCGCCGTCCCTCTCCCAGATGACGTCGACGATGCTGCCCGGCGAGCCAGCTTCCCCTGGGCCGTAAAGGCAGAGCCAATCGTCGACCAGAACAGGGCCGATACTGTCGATGAGCTGCTTGTAGTCGGAAGGGAAACTAATGCCGACCGCCGACTCTGCCGTTTCCCAGCCCCTTGCACCAAAGGAGGACCGGGTACCAATAATACCTAGCACCTGCTGACTGAAATTTGCCACGCCCTCACCTACGATTCAAGATGGTAACGTCAAGCATGAGTGGGTCTGGGTCGCTCCCTTGCGCACTAACCTCGGCCCTGCGTTAAGAGGGCGCCTGATCTTCTTAAAGGGCACCTTATCCTTACATGTCCGTTGAGTAGCGAAATACGAGTTAATCAGCGCCAGGAGCCCTATTCGCGTTGACGATCTCCCGCAGATCGTGCACCGGCGGCTTGATCCCTAGACCCTGCCGGGCCTCACGCCACTGCACCAGCACGGGCTCGATCAACGCCCACCGGGCATCCGACAGGTCCGTTCGATATGGAGGTCGCTCCATCCCCATGCCTGACCAACGAACGATCACGACCGATGACGTGCGCAAACGTGAACTATCCCCTTAGAGGATCAGACGCCCTCTCCGGTCTTCGATAGCTTTATGCGTTCCATCTGCCAGCAGGACGAGGGTGCCCGGCACGAAGGTGTTCGGGCATCCCTTGAGACCTTTCACTCCGGCCATGCGGGTCCGGCCGGTGCGTTCACGGCAGGACAGTTGGGCCGACGGCGTTACGGCCCGTCGTCACGGACCTGTGGGCTGTCCCGCAACCCGGAATCGATCATGTTGATGCCGGTGGCGTCGATGCTGAGCACGAGCAGATCCCGCGGCCCCGCCGGGTTGCCGGGCTGAACAGCCCGGGCGGGAACCGGGTGCCGGGCATAGAAGTCACGCACGTCTCGGCCGGCGTCGGTAGTGATCTGCATAAGCTGTGCCTATGACGGTTGCACCAGAACCAAATACAACCGTCATAGCCACTCAGTCAGGAATCTGGATCGACAGGCAGAAGGGGGTGCCCCGCCGGATCCAGGAAGATCCGATATCGATCCGCAGCGGGCTGGTCGGCGAGTAACCGTGCCCCGAGGCGAACCGCCTCAGCTTCGGCTTCGTCAAGGTCATCAACCGACAGGTCGATGTGCATCTGCTTGGGCACGGCAGCATCTCCCCAGGTAGGCAGTCGATGGTCCGCCACCCGCATGGCCGCGATCCAGCCTCGGTTCGTCCGTACCGCAACGAAATCGTCGCCGGTCACGGCCATCTCGCCGCCGACAAGCTCAGCCCAGAACTGCGCCAGCTCGGCCGGGTCCCGGCAGTCGAGGACTACGGAAGCCAAGCGAGCGACAGCCATCCGGTCACCATTTCTTGACCCCCGCAAACGGCCGTACGAGAGCTGCCTACCATCAACGGCAACGCGTTCGCGATCAAAGGAATCGGCGTGCACCGGGAACTGGGTAACCGCGCCGACCCGCGGGTGGTCACCCTCGGCGGGGACGGCAGGTGCGCGGTGATGCGCGTGCGGAACAGCGAGGTCGGATAATCATGCCTTTCGCCGACGATCTCATCGGCGCGGCCACCGCACGGATGCTCGCCACCGCCGTCGCGGACGCCGCCCCGGGCGATGACCTCGCGGCTCTGCCCGCCGCACCGGACCGGCTGGCCGGACTCAGCCTGCGCGAGCGCGCCGACCTGCTGCGCGATGCCCTGCTGGCCGATCTGCCGGGCGACTACAACCGGTTCGCCGGGATCGTGCGGACCGCGGCGGCGGGTTCCACGCCTTTCCGCGGCTGGCTGATCTGGCCGGTGACCGCGGCGGTCGCGCAGAAGGCCGTGGCCGAGGGCACCGGCGCGGCCTTCGACGACGCGATGGCTCTGCTGGCCGACTTGACTCCCCGGTTGACCGCCGAGTTCGCCGTCCGCACGTTGCTGCGCCACGACCTCGACCGCGCTCTGGGCATCATGCTGAGCTGGACCGCCTCGCCGGATGCCGATGTACGCCGGCTCGCCAGTGAGGGAACGCGACCGTACCTGCCCTGGTCGGTGCGCGTGCCGCAGATCCTGGCCCGGCCGGGGGCGACCGTGGACATCCTGGACGCCCTCTACCGCGACGACAGCGAGTACGTGCGCCGCTCGGTCGCCAACCATCTCAACGATCTGAGCCGCGACCATCCCGCCCTCGTCGTCGAGGTGGCCGGCCGCTGGCTGACCGCACCGGATGCCAACACCGGCCGGCTGGTCCGGCACGCGCTGCGGACCCTGGTGAAACGCGGCGACCCGGGCGCCCTCGGACTGCTCGGGTTCACGTCCGCGGCGGTGGAGACCGACGGTCCGGTCCTCGACCAGCGGATCGTGGCGTTCGGCGGCGAGCTGCGGTTCAGCGCCACCGTCGCCAACCCGGGCCCGGAACCGGTCCGGCTCGCGATCGACTATGTGGTGCACCACCGCCGCGCCAACGGCGGGCAAACCCCTAAAACCTTCAAACTTCTCGTACGTACGCTGGCCGCCGGCGAGACCGTGACGGTCGAACGCCGCCACTCGTTCCGGCCGATCAGTACCCGGCGCTACTACCCCGGGGAGCACGCAGTCGCACTACAGGTCAACGGGGTGGTGACCGGCCTGGTGAGCTTCGAGCTGGCCGGGCCCGATCAGAGTGGTGCGGCCGTCACTGACGGGTAGGCTGCTGCCGCCCGTGACGGCGTTGGTGGCGTCAGGGGCGCAGGGGGCGCAGGCCGGTGCGGATCTCGCTGACCAGGATTTCGGGTTGTTCGAGGGCCGCGAAGTGCCCGCCGTGGCCGGCCTCGCCGTAGTGGATCAGGTTGCTGTACGTGTCTTCGATCCAGCTTCGCGGCAGGCGCGGGATGTCCTTGGGGAAGACGGTCACCGCGACCGGCAGTGTCAGCTTGGGCCCGGCGAAGGTGCTCGACCTGTTCTCCCAGTAGATGCGGGCCGAGGATGCCGCGCTGTTGGTGAACCAGTACAGCGATATCGCGTCGAGCATGTCGTCGATGCTCAGGGCGTCCTCGGCCAGCCCCTGGTTGTCGGTCTTGGACTGGAATTTCTCGTAGATCCAGGCCGCCTGCCCGGCGGGTGAGTCGGCCAGGGCGAATCCGGCGGTCTGCGGCTTCGTGCCCTGCAGGTGGTTCGATCCGCCGAGGACGCCGGTGTAGTCGGCCAGGGTCTGCACGGCGTGCCGCTGCTCGGGCGACAGGGTCTCGGGTGTCTGAGCAGGAAAGGCGAACTGGGTGTTCAGGTGGATGCCGAGAAGGCCTTCCGGTTGCATGGCGCCGAGGGCGGTGGTGACGGCGGCACCCCAGTCGCCACCCTGCGCGGCCCATTTCGTGTAGCCGAGGCGTTTCATCAGCTCTGCCCACGCGTTCGCGATGCGCGTCACCGTCCACCCGGTCTGCGCCGGCTTCTGGGAGAACCCGAAGCCGGGCAGCGACGGGACGACCACGTCGAAGGAGTCGCCGGCGTCGCCGCCGTACGCGACCGGGTCGGTCAGCGGGCCGATCAGCTTCAAGAATTCGACGACGGAGCCCGGCCAGCCGTGGGTGAGGATCAGCGGCATCGCGCCGGGGTTCTTGGATCGGACGTGGATGAAGTGGATGTCCAGCCCGTCGATCTCGGTCAGGAATTGCGGGTACTGGTTGAGCCGGGATTCGAAGCGCCGCCAGTCGTAGCGGTGCTCCCAGTGCTCGACCAGGGATCGGGCGTTCTCCACGCGGACCCCTTGTGACCAGTCGCCGACCGTCTCCGGGTCCGGCCAGCGGGTGCGGGCCAGTCGCTGTTTCAGGTCGTCGATCTCGGCGTCGGGGATCGCGACGGTGAACGGTCGGACGGCGGCCGGGGCCGGCTGCGTCGGTGCGGACATTTACCCCTCCTGGGTTGATGGGCGGAGCACAACTTTCGTTGCACACCTGTGTGCAGCCTAGGTCACTGCACACGTATGTGCAACGATGGTGTCGTGCCTGCCGAGTCATCCCGTACGCGCTCGATGAACGAGACACGCGATCGCATCCTCGACGTTGCCCTCGACGTGCTGGGCGACGATCCCGACGCGGGAATGGGTGACATCGCCACCGCCGCCGGCGTCGTGCGCCGCACGGTCTACGGCCACTTCCCGTCCCGGCTCGACCTGCTTCGCACGCTCATGCAGCGGGCCGTCGCCGAGATGACCGCCGTCCTGACCGAGGCCGACGCCGGCAGCGCGGACGCCGACGCGGCCTGGGTGCAATTCGTCGCCCGCCTCTGGCCGGTGGCCCACCGCTACCGGGTGCTGCTGGCGCTACGTCGCGGCGAGTACGGCGAGACCATCCACGGCCTGCTCGGGCCGGTCGATGAACTCCTCGCCGACCTGGTGAAACGGGGCCAGGACAGCGGCGTGTTCGCCCGGCACCTGCCGGCAACGGTCTTGAGCCAGGTCGTCTACGGCGCCCTGTTCGCCATCGCCGACAACGACCGGCCGGACGGGGCTCTCGGCGCCCGGGCGGCGACGATCACGAGTCTGCTGATGCTGGGAGTTCCCGAGACCCGGGCCGTCGCCCTCGTCGACAACCGGCCCTGACCGCGTCCACAGCAGCCAGTCCCGGCAGCCGTCCCCCTGCAGGCGCGTGGAGGTGACGGTCACCAGTTCGCCACCACTCGGCAGTGGGCCAGGCAGCTGCTTCGACGGTGATCACGGCGAATCCTGGCGGGTAGGTCTCAGCTCGGTTCCCGCCGGACCGACTGTTCGGGCATGAGGTGGGGCAGTGGCAGGCCGACGCGTGTGGTCGCCGCTGTCCTCGTCGTGGTTCTGCTCGCGCAGGTGTCCGGTCCGGTGTATCCGGACCGGTATCCGGTTGTTCTCGGCCTGTCTCTGGCGGTTGCCGACCTGGTGGGCGTTTACTACCTGATCCGGGTGGCCCGGCTCGGGTTGAACCGGCTGTCCTGCCTGCTGGCGGTGGTCGCTCGCAGTTTCGGCGTGGTCAACGCGGTGACGTTCACGGTGGCCACGCTCGGGGGCCCGGCCTGGCTGTGGTGGATCGCCGTGTCCGCCCATGTGGCCGGGATGTCGCTGCTGGGCCTGGCCACCGTTCTCGGCGCGCTGGTGCGTCTGAGCGGTCCGCACCGGCGGGCGTTCGTCGCCGAGATGGTGGCGGTCGCCGCGCCCATCGCCATGATCGTCTGGTGGATCGGGTTGGATCCCTCGATCTGGCAGGGCGGCCCGGATCGGGTCTGGATCATTCTGGCCGGCCTGCCGTTCGCCGGGCTGATGCTGGCCACCGGGGTTTCGGCGATGCTGCTGCGCGGGGTCGTCAACCGCTGGCGGGACCCGATCACCGTCCTGGTCATCGGTATGGTGCTGGCGATCCTGGTGGACACCGGCTGGGCGACCGGCCTGGGTGACGGGATCTTCCACATCCTCGGGCCGATCGCGGGCGCGGTCGGGGTTCTCGCCCATCTGCTGCTCACGCTGTCACCGATGATGTCGGCGTCGGGCGTCTTCAGCGCCACCGATCGAGCCCCTCGGACCGTACCCAAATCGGTGGCTCTTCTGCCTTTGGTCTCTCTGGTCGTCGGCGTGACCTTGCTGCTGGTGGTGATCGTGGAGTCGGCCGGCTGGGTGCGCTGGATCGGGCTGGTCGTGGCCACCGGCATGATGATCGTGGCGGTGGCCTACCGGCAGTGGCTGGAGTTGCGGGCGAGTCAGGCGCGGGCCGACCGTGACATGGAGAGTGGGCTGGCCAGCCGGGCCGCTCTCAAGGATGCCCTGGCCGGGCAGGTCCGCGGGCGGGAGCCGTTCGCGGTTCTGGCCATCTCGGTGGGTCACACACCGGCCGCGGTCGCCGAGATCTTCCGATCATGTGTACGGGCCGAGGACCTGGTCGCCCGGCTCGGCGAGAACACCTACGGGGTGCTGCTCACCGACACCGCCGAGAACGGCAAGGCGACCGTCGTCGCCCAGCGGGTGCTGGCCGCGATGCAGGAGACACCGGTGTACATCGGTGTGGCGGTCGCCCGCACCGCCGAGCCGGCCAGGACGGTGCTGCGCAACGCCGAGATCGCGCTGCACCACGCGCTGCGCACCGGCACGCCCACGTTCGTGGTCCACGAGGCCACGATGAACGACCGCCGGGCCGCCGACGCCGCCCTGGCCGAGGCTCTTGAGGGTGCGCTGCAGCGTGGCGAGTTCACCGTGCACTACCAGCCGATCGTCGAGCTGGCGACCCGCCGGGCGGTGGCCGTCGAGGCGCTGCTGCGCTGGCGGCACCCGCTGCACGGGGACGTCTCCCCGGCCGCGTTCATCCCGGTCGCGGAACGAACCGGCGAGATCGTCGCGATCGGGCAGTGGGTGCTCGACCAGGCCTGCGAGCAGACCGCGCGGTGGCGCGCGGACGGTATCGACCTGTCCGTGACCGTCAACGTGTCGCCCCGCCAGCTTCAGGAATCGCACCTGGCCGAGGACGTGCTGGCGACCCTGGAGCGCAGCGGCCTGCCCGCGCGGAACCTGGTGATCGAGGTGACCGAGTCGGCCATGGTCAACGAGGCCCTCGAGATCGCGGCGCTGCGCCGGATCCGCGCCGAGGGCGTACGTATCGCCATCGACGACTTCGGCACCGGCTACTCGTCGCTGCAGTACCTGACCCGCCTGCCGGTCGACGTGCTGAAGATCGACCGCAGCTTCGTCGCCCAGCTCGACGGCACCGCGCAGGGTTCGGCGATCGCCGAGGCGGTCATCCGGCTCGCCCAGGTCCTGCGCCTGACCACCGTCGCCGAGGGCATCGAGGACGAGTCGCAGGCCGGTGAGCTGGTCCAGCTCGGTTCGCAGCGCGGCCAGGGCTACCTGTTCTCCCGCCCGGTTCCGGCCGACCAGATCCCTGGCCTGGCCCTGGTCAGCCGCAGCGGCGTCAATGTCTGACGAGGGAAGGGCACAGGACGAGTGATGGCGTTGACGGTGATCGCGGCGATCTTCGCCGCCGCCATCGTGATCTCCTCGGCGGTCGCCGTGTCGGCCTGGCGTCGGCGCTCCGAGGCCGCCGGCTACGCCCCGATCGCCTTCATGGCGTCCGGGGCGGCCTGGTGGTCGGCGATGTCGATGGCCGGGCTGTTCATGCACGACACCACGGCCGCGTTGTGGACCATCTCGCTGGCCTACGCGGGCGTGTTCGCGCTGGTCGCCGGCTGGTGGGCGGCGGCCCGGGCGCTGGCCGACCGGTTCTGGAGGCTACGGCCGCAGGCGGCCGTGCTGCTCGCGGCCGAGCCGCTGCTGTGCACCGTCGCGCTGGCCACCAACCCGTGGCACCACCTGTTCATGAGCCGGCTGACCCCGACCAGCGTCGGCGGGGCCTACGCCGCGGTGTTCGGACCGCTGTTCTGGGTGCACGCGGCCTACTGCTATCTGATGCTGGCCGGGTGCACCATCGCGGTGCTGCGGATCTTCTTCCGGGCGACCAGCCGGCACACCGGATATCTGATGGCGGTCCTCACCTCGGCACCGACCGGGGCGGTCAACCTGGTCGGGGTGCTCTCCGGAGGGCGACTGGTCGATCTGACGGCGATCGGTTTCGCGTTCAGCGCGCCGTTCATGTACTGGATGGTCCGTACCGAATCCGGGCCGGCGTCGGCGCCGGTCACCCACCGGGACCTGTTCACGATCATGTCCGACCTGGTCATCGTGATCGACGAGCAGCGGCGCATCCTCGACCACAACCCGGCCGCCGGCCCGTTGCTGGCCCAGCTCGGCATAGCGTCGGGCAAGGGGCGGCTGCCGGACGCGTTCGGTGAACTCCCGGCCGGTGACCGGCCGGAGTTCATCATCACCGACATCGGTGGCACCGGCACCGACCTGAGTGTGCAGGTCAGCGGGCTCGCCGGGGTGCGGCGGCGCAGCACCGCGCGGGTCGTGGTGGCCCGGGACGTCACCGAAAGCAACCGGCAGCGCCGGGCGTTGGAGCAGGCCAACGACCAGCTGCGCACCCAGCTGGCCACCATCGAGCAGCTACGCAACGACCTGGCTGAGCAGGCGTCGCGTGATCACCTCACCGAGCTGCACAACCGGCGTCATCTGATGGCCGAGCTGTCCGACATGATCACGTCCGGCCGTACCTTCAGCATTGCTCTTGTCGATATCGACCATTTCAAGAAAATCAACGACGGGTACGGCCACAACGCCGGCGACGACGTCCTCAAGCAGGTCGCCCGGCACCTGGCCGCGGCCGCCGGCCCGGATGATCTGGTGGCCCGCTACGGCGGTGAGGAGTTCGCGATCGTGCTGGCCGGCACCGCACTGCACGAGGCGGCCGGCCGCATCGACGACCTGCGCCGCACGATCGCGGGCGGCGGCACCACGATCGCGGTGACGATCAGCGCCGGACTCGCCGAAGCGCGCCCCGGCGTGGACATCACCGAACTCATCCACACCGCCGACGTGGCCCTGTACGCCGCCAAGGCCGCGGGCCGCGACCGGGTCGAGATCGCCGGGCCGCCGGACGCCCGGATCACTGCGGTTGTGCGAGGCTGAGGTGCGGCCCGGCCGCCGGTCTTGCGCTGAGGAGGTTCGACGTGGACGAGCGGGACTTCTGGGCGCGGCTCGAACACCGGATCACCGCCGAGTTCCGAGGATTCGCCGACGAGGAACTTCGGCGCACCTGGTGCGACGGGCTCATCGCCGAGGAGTATGCGGCCGGTGAGGTGCGGGGGCTCGCGTGGTGCGGTCCCGGCGGACAGGATCGCTGGCGATTCACCCTGCTCCTCCCGCCCGGGATGGATTCACCCGAGCAGATCGACTGGTCGGCGCTGCTGCCCGACGATCGGGTGACCGGATGGCTCTCGCCGGATCCGAAGGCCGGGACCATGACCATCGACCCGCTCAGCGGCGTCCCGGACTGATTGATCAACATTTAGGACGGGAACTGTCCTGACCGATCTTTAGCGTCGACCGCATGACGAACAACCGACCGGATCTGCGGTCGTTCCGTATCGATATCCCGCAGTCGCAGCTCGACGATCTGAAGGCCCGGCTGGCCGGCACCCGGTGGCCGGACGAACTGCCCGGGGTCGGCTGGAGCCGCGGAGTTCCCGTCGCATACCTGCGGGAGGTCGCCGACCATTGGCGCACCGGCTACAACTGGCGCGCCCAGGAGGCGACTCTCAACCGGTATCAACAGCACCTGACCACCATCGACGGGCAGAACCTGCACCTGCTGCACGTGCCCTCCCCCGAGCCGGACGCCACACCGCTGGTGCTGTTGCACGGCTGGCCCGGCGGGGTGGTCGACTTCCTCGACGTCATCGGCCCCCTGTCCGATCCCCGCAGTCACGGCGGCGACCCGGCCGACGCCTTCCACCTGGTGATCCCGTCGCTGCCCGGGTTCGGGTTCTCGACCCCGCTGGCCGGGCCCGGGATGAACGCGCCGCGGATCGCCGGGATCCTCGCGCAGCTGATGGACCGGCTCGGATACGACCGGTACGGCGTGCACGGCTACGACATGGGCGCCTGGATCGCCCCGCACGTGGGCCGGCTCGACCCGGACCGGGTCATCGGCGTGCACCTGACCGCGATGGTCACTCTCCCGGTCGGAGCCCCCGGGGAGATGGACCACCTCAGCGAGGTCGAACAGCAGCGCTGGCAGCGCATGCAGAACCCGAACGACGGGTATTTCCACTGCAACGCCAAACGGCCGCAGACCGTCGGGTACGCCCTGACCGACTCCCCGGCCGGCCAGCTCGCCTGGATCGTGGAGAAGTTCAAGGAGCTCACCGATCCGGAGGAGGGGCTGCCGGAGGAGAGCATCGACCGTGATCGCATCCTCACCGAGGTGTCGATCTACTGGCTGACCGGTACTGCCGCTTCGGCCGCCCAGATCTACTACGAGGAGATCTCCGCGGGTTCACCGCAGCAGTGGAGCCGGACGGTGCCGACCGGTGTGCTGGTGTCCGGTCACGACAACGCGATCCGGCCGTGGGCCGAGCGTGACCACCAGGTCGTGCACTGGACCGAGCTCGGCCGGGGCGGACACTTCCTGGCCATGGAGGCGCCCGAGCTGCTGATCGACGACGTCCGGACGTTCTTCGGCAAGCTGCGGTGACGACGCCGTCCACCAGATAGGCCGGTCGGCGGTCACAGTACCCGGTCCAGGAACTTGATCTGCTCGGACAGTTCCAGCGGGAACCGTTCCTGGAAGTCGTCGCTGTCCTGTCCAGGACAACCTTGCGGTGGCCAGACTTACCTTGCGGTACTCGTTGCGAGTGTCCAGATCCACCTCGCGGACATCGAACGTCTTGACCTTCAGGCAGCGCCGATCGCCCACTGTCGTACTGTCGGCCCGCAGCATGAGCTGAAATCGCCACATAACATAGAATTACGCATATAAAGTCCAGGTGTCGTTCTCCGCTTCCAGCCCAGGAGGGTCTTCATGCGCCCGTCACGCCGCGTGCTCGCCTTCGCGCTCGCCGCACTGACCGCATCCGTTGCCGCACCGGCTGCCGATGCTTCCGCGAAGCCAGCCCCTCCGGCCGCGAACACGGTGGGCGCCTGTCAGCCGTGGGCTGGACGGCTGATCACTGTTCCCGGCGAACCCACATACCTGATCGATCCGTGGGGCTACCGGCGAGGCATCCCGCACTGGAGCACTTTCCAGGCGATCTTCAAGGACGGTTCTTGGGTCGACAAGACATTTCCGGTGGCTCTCTGTCCGGACGGCGAGGCGCTCAGCCTGGACGCCAAGTTGATCTCGGCGGCGGGCGGCCTGCCGACGTACTTCTTCACCAAGAACAAGAAGTACGGCATCACCAGCGGCGCCGTTATGGACAAATACAACTTCGACAGCAGGAAGGTCCAGCTGTTGCCACGCGGCGTTCTCGACGTCATCCCCGACGGCGGCTATTGGGAGTAGACGCCCGGGCCTCTGTTGACCGGGAACTCCTTGACGTAGACGAGAACCCGAAATCCGCAAGGTAGATCTGGACGATCGATGCCACTTGTGTCCAGACCTACCTTGCAAGCTGCTGGTCAGCACCTCGACCGTCCGCAGCTTTCGGCTGGACGGGACAATGGTGTTGTCCCATTCGGTGCCGGCCGCCTCCGCGGCCGGCCCGACCATGCCGCGCAGCTGGAAGGCGATCTCGGCGCCGATCAGCGGCTGTTCGCGTAGTTCAAAACAATTATTTGGTACGAGATGAAAGACACGAAGTAGCCAGAAGTGTTTTAACTGCTGTAGCCCTCGGGAGATGGTCCTTTACCTCCAGTTATCGGAGGTGCCGGGCGGCCCGGCTCAGTGATCGCCGCCCACTGCCGATCATTGAAAGAGGCGACAGCGAGGGAGGTCTGCGTGGCGACCCCGTCCGAGCGGGCACGCCAGGGCTGCCCGGTCAGCGCCGTGCTGCGTGATCCCGTCACGATCGCGGCCGTACTGTGGGCCCTGGTGGGCGTGGTGCTGCTGGTGCTCCTGGACAGGCACCCGGACGCCGAGGTCCGCGTGTTCTGGTCGTTCCAGCCACCGCTGGACGCCCTGGTCGCCTACTCGGCCTGGCAGGTCGCCAAGGTCGCGACGGGCGCGATCCGCCGGTATTGGCGGGTGGTCACCTTCGCCGGATTACTGCTCACCATCGGCGACACCACGCAGACCGTCATCGCGCTCACCCACCACGGGCAGGCCGGCAGCGCCGGCGGCACCGTGCAGGGCCTGTGCTTCGGCATCGGCCTCGGCGCCCTGATCATCAACATGCTGCTGCATCCGCACCCGCGACGAACCCGGCGGCAGAAGTTCGCGTTCTGGCTCGACTCCGCGACCGTGCTCGTCGGCGGCACCGTGGTGGCCTGGTGTTTCGCCGCCGACCCCCGCGACGGCACCGGAGTGGTGGCCTCCCTGGTCACCGCCGCCGCCATCCTCACCTCGGGCTTCGCGGCGGTGAAGATGGCGCTCAGCGGCAACGCCCCGATCCACAAGGCGGCGGTCACCCCGATGCTGGTCGCCGCGGCGATCAGCATCGTCGGCATCTTCGCCGTCACCGACTCCTCGGCCGGGACACCGCCGTATGTCTACGCGATCCGATTCCTGCCGTCGCTGTTCCTCGCGCTCGGCCCACGGATGCAGGAGATCATCGCCCGCTTCGACGAGGACGCCTTCGGGTCGCGACGGAAAAAGCATTACAGCTTCCTGCCGTACGGGTCGATCGCCGTCGCCTTCACCGCCCTGGTCGTGGTGCTCCCCGACGGGCTCGACGCCCGGCTCTGGGGTGTCGTCACCGGCGTGGGCATCATCTTCGCCCTGGTCGTCGGCCGGCAGCTGGCCTCGTTCTACGACAACACCGAGCTGATCCGCCGGCTCGACGTCGCGCTGGCCGAACTGCGGACCCAGGAGACCCGGCTGCGCCGCCAGGCCCTGTTCGACGGGATGACCGGGCTGGCCAATCGCACCCACTTCCACGAGCAGCTCGCCGCCGCGCTGGCCGGATCCGGGGCCGGCTCGGTGTCGCTGCTGCTGATCGACCTCGACGGGTTCAAGGCGGTCAACGACTCGATGGGCCACGCGGCCGGCGACGCCCTGCTCGTCGGTGTCGCCGACCGCCTCACCCGGTCGGTGCGCCCGGGTGATCTGGTCGCCCGGCTCGGCGGCGACGAGTTCGCGGTGCTGCTGCGCGACTGCGGCGGTCCGGACGCCGAGGAGACCTCGCACCGGATCCTGCAGGCGCTCACCGAACCGGTCACGTTCCGCGACACGCCGGTGCGCGCCAACGCCAGCATCGGCGTCACCTGCGCGATGCCCGGCAAGGACGAGGAAGCCCTGCTGCGCGAGGCCGATCTGGCCATGTACGCCGCCAAACACGAGGGCAAGGGCACCTGGATGCGCTACACGGCCGGCATGGAGGCGGCACCCGCACCGGCGAGCACCCGCTGAGCCCGGGTGACCACCGCGCACCGCCGGGCGGTGTTCAGCCGACGTGGATGTGGGGGCGCCGGCGGCGGTCGGGTTCGGCTCGGCGGATCATCTCGCGGGTGACCGGGGCGACCTCGCCCTGGCCGAAGATCAGGTAGCGGGCGAAGTTGGCGACCGGATTGCCCTCGGTCCACTCGAAGTAGATATGCGGGCGGCGGTGCGTGGTGTCGCGGATCCACAGCAGCAGCGCCGCGAGCGCGCTCGGCACCGAGGAACTCTCCAGGGTCAGGACGCGGTAGCGGTGGTGCAGGACCTGCCCCCGTACGTGCAAATCGGTTTCGAAGTCAGAAGCGTCACGGACGGTGACCTCGACGAAAAGCACGTCGCGCTGGTCGGTCATGTCGTTGTCGGCGATGATCTGGGCGAGCTTCTCGGAGTACTCGCGCGGATCACGGGCCTCGGGCTCGTTGGCGATCAGCCGGATCTGGCGGTGGCTCAGCTCGGTCAGGAAGGTCTCGGCCACCGGGTCGGCGTCGATCCGGCTGACCCGCAGCTCGAAGGCGCGGAACACGCGGGAGAGCAGCGAGACGGCCAGGATGCCGGCGATGAAGCAGGCGGCGATCTTCACGCCGTCGGGACGTTCCGCGACGTTGACGATCGTGGTGTAGACGAAGACCAGCGTGATCGCGGCGAACGCCCAGGTCCGGGCCCGTTGCCGGGCGCGGCGGGCGGACAGCGTCACGGCGGTCGCGGCCGAGGTGATCAGGACCAGGACGCCGGTGGCGTAGGCGCCGCCCTGCGCGTCGACGTCGGCGTCGAAGATCACGGTGATCAGGAACGCGGTGGCGGTGAACACCAGCACCATCGGCCGCACGGCGCGGGCCCAGGACGGGGCCATGCCGAACTTGGGCAGGTAGCGGGGCACCAGGTTGAGCAGACCGGCCATGGCCGAGGCGCCGGCGAACCAGAGGATGGCGATGGTGGAGATGTCGTAGATGCTGCCGAAGACGCTGCCGAGGTTCTCGTGGGCGAGGTAGGCCAGGGCGCGACCGTTGGCCTCGCCGCCGGGCTTGAACTGCTCGGCCGGGATGAGCACGGTGGTGACCAGGCTGCTGGTGATCAGAAAGACGCTCATGATCCCGGCCGCCACGGTCAGCAACTGCTTGCCGCCGCGGATGCGTTGCGGCAGGTCACCCTTGATGTGCGGCATCACGGCCACGCCGGTCTCGAACCCGGACAGGCCCAGCGCCAGTTTCGGGAAGACCAGCAGAGCGATGCCGACCATGGCCAGTGGGCTGCTGTGGGCGGTGGTGAGCGCGCCGGTCCAGTCGGTCACCCGATGCGGGTGGCTGAGCACCTCCCACAGCGCGTCGCCGACCACGACGACGTTGAGCGCGAGGTAGACGCCGACCAGGGTGACCGCGATCCCGACGGCCTCGGTGAAACCCTTCAGGAAGACCGCGCCCAGGGCGGCGATCAGCAGCAGGGTGACCAGCACCTGCCGGCCGTGCCAGGACTGCGGCCAGAACGGGTTCTCGTTGAGGTGCGCGGTGGCGTCGGCCGCCGACAGGGTGATGGTGATGATGAAATCGGTGGCCGCGAACCCGAGCAGCACCAGGACGAACAGCTTGCCCTTCCAGAACGAGAGCAGCCGCACCAGCATGGCGATGGAGCCCTCGCCGTTCGGGCTCTCGGCCGCGACCCGCCGGTACACCGGCAGCGCGCCCAGCAGCGTCACCAGGACCAGCACCAGGGTGGCCAGCGGCGACAGCACACCGGCGGCGAGCGCGGCGATGCCCGGCTGGTAACCGAGCGTCGAGAAGTAGTCGACGCCGGTCAGGCACATGACCTTCCACCAGCTGTGCGGCTTCTCCTGCGGATCGGCGTGCGGGCCGTCGTGCTGGGCCGCGCGGTCGCTGAGGCCTTTCAACATCCAGCCTCGGACCGCTGTGCGGTCCCTGGTCCGACCGATTGCGGACATGACGAACTCCTCCGGCGTACGGGATTCGGCCGGTTGAGCCGTGCCTGCCAGAAGTCTGTCACCGGATCCGCTGCGGGCGCCCGCCGTGCGGCGTTAACAAAGCGTCAAAGAAACGCGCGGCCGGTATCCGCACGTGCGTCCAGCGCCGGCTGCGGCCGAGCAGGGCGGCCCCGCCGAGCAGGATCGTGTCGGGCCAGCCGGTGGCGCCGGTCAGGTCTCCGTGCCGGTGCGCGAGGAATCCGACGTAGACCAGGGCGGCGAAACCGGTCACCACGAGACACGCCCGCCCGTCGGTCGTCACCGCGGCCAGGACGGCGACCGTCACCGCCATCGCGATCAGCTCGCCGGCCCGGGCCGGCGCGAACAACCCGGCCGCGAGCATGGCCGCGGCGATCACGACGGCGCAGCCGCCGGCCACTCCGAACACTGCGGCCGGGAACGTGTCGTCGTCGCGTCGAACATCGGTCATGTGTCGAGCACAGCGCGGGCCGGGCGGCGGCGGAAGTGTCGTTGACGGGACCGCTACGGCCGGCGCCGCACCTTTCACGACCCGTTCACGGCGGCGGCCCGCCGCAGCGCCGGACGGCCCGGCGTTAACAACGCGTCAAGAACCACCGGGTGCCTGTAGCAGTGGTGTCAACAGATGCCGCAACTGCCTGCGGAGCGGGTTTCACTTCCGGTCGTAAGCAAAACCACCCCACTCGTACTTGGAGTTTCCCGTGGCTGATCTCGGCTTCGTCGTGCTCACGGTGGTGCTGTTCGCAGCGCTGGCCGTGCTGGTCCGGGCGGTCGAACGCTGATGAGCGCCGTCAACCTGATCGGTCTGATCCTCGCTGTCGTCCTCGGCGTCTTCCTGGTCGCCGCCCTGCTGTTCCCGGAGAAGTTCTGATGGCCGGCTGGCTGTTCGTCATCTCGCTGGTGGTCGCGCTGGTCGCGGTCTACAAGCCGTTCGGCGACTACATGTACCGCGTGGTGACCGGAACCCGGCACAACGTGGTGGAGCGCGGCGTCTACCGCGCCGTCGGCGTCGACCCGGCCGCCGAGCAGACCTGGGGCGTCTACGCCCGCTCGGTGCTCGCCTTCTCCGCCGTCTCGGTCCTGTTCCTCTACCTGCTGCTGCGTTTCCAGGACAAACTGTGGCTGTCGCTGGGCTTCGACCCGGTGGCCACGCACATCGCCTGGAACACCGCGGTCAGCTTCGTGACCAACACGAACTGGCAGGCCTATTCCGGTGAGTCCACGATGGGCCACCTGGCGCAGATGGCCGGTCTGGCCGTGCAGAACTTCGTCTCGGCCGCCGTCGGCATCGCGGTCGTGGTCGCCCTGATCCGCGGGTTCGCCGCCAGCAAGGGTTCCACGCTGGGCAACTTCTGGGTCGATCTGACCCGGATCACCCTGCGGATCCTGCTGCCGATCTGCGTGCTGGCCACGCTGATCTTCATGATCGGCGGAATGGTGCAGAACCTGTCCGGCGGCACCGACGTGACCACGCTGACCGGGGCCACCCAGCACATCACCGGCGGGCCGGTCGCCTCCCAGGAGGCGATCAAGGAGCTCGGCACCAACGGCGGCGGCTTCTACAACGCCAACTCGGCCCACCCGTTCGAGAACCCGACCGCCTGGACCAACTGGCTCGAAATCTTCCTGATCTTCCTGATCCCGTTCAGCCTGCCCCGCGTCTTCGGGCGCATGGTCGGGCAGAACCGCCAGGGGTACGCGATCGCGGCGGTCATGGCCATCCTGGCGATCGGCTCGATCGCGCTGACGGTCGGCCTGGAACTGCACGGTTCCGGCACCGTCCCGCAGGCGGTCGGCGCGGCCATGGAGGGCAAGGAGACCCGGTTCGGCATCCCGAACTCGGCGACGTTCGCCGCGGCCACCACGCTCACCTCGACCGGGGCGGTGGACAGCTTCCACGACTCGTACACCTCGCTGGGCGGCATGATGCCGATCGTCAACATGATGCTCGGCGAGGTCGCCCCCGGTGGTACCGGATCCGGCCTCTACGGCCTGCTCATCCTCGCGGTGATCACGGTCTTCGTGGCCGGACTGATGGTCGGGCGTACGCCGGAATATCTGGGCAAGAAGATCAGCGCGCGGGAGATCAAACTCGCCTCGCTCTACTTCCTGGTCACCCCGGCCCTGGTGCTGATCGGTACCGCGGCGGCGTTCGCCACCGGGAACAACGCGACGGCACTGAACACCGGCCCGCACGGCCTGTCCGAGGTTCTGTACGCGTTCACCAGTGCCGCCAACAACAACGGCTCGGCGTTCGGCGGCATCACCGTCAATACGCCGTGGTGGGACATCGCCACCGGCCTGGCCATGCTGCTCGGCCGATTCCTGCCCCTGGTCCTGGTTCTCGCCCTGGCCGGTTCGCTGGCCAAGCAGCGCCCGGTGCCCGAGTCCGAGGGCACGCTGCCCACGCACCAGCCGCTGTTCGTCGGCATGGTCGTCGGCGTGACCGTCGTCCTGGTCGCCCTCACCTTCCTCCCCGCCCTCGCGCTCGGCCCGCTCGCAGAAGGTCTGTCATGATCAACCTGGAAGAACAAGCCCCCGCTCCCGCCGTCGATCCGGTTCCCCCGGCCACGCCGGTCAAGGCCGGCCTGCTCGACCCGCAGCAGCTCTGGAAGTCGCTGCCGCAGGCCCTGGGCAAGCTGGACCCGCGCACCCTGTGGCGCAACCCGGTGATGTTCATCGTCGAGGTCGGCGCCGTGTTCACCACCGTCCTGTCGATCACCGACCCGAGCCTGTTCGCGTGGCTGATCACCGTCTGGCTGTGGCTGACCGTGGTCTTCGCCAACCTGGCCGAGGCGGTCGCCGAGGGCCGGGGCAAAGCTCAGGCGGCGGCGCTGCGCGCGGCCAAACAGGACACCGTGGCCCACCTGCGGGACGGCCGGATCGTGCCGGCACCCGAGCTCAAGCAGGGCGACGTCGTGGTGGTCGAGGCCGGCCAGATCATCCCCGGCGACGGTGATGTCATCGAGGGCATCGCCAGTGTCGACGAGTCGGCCATCACCGGTGAGTCGGCGCCGGTGATCCGCGAGTCGGGCGGGGACCGGTCTGCGGTCACCGGCGGCACCAAGGTGCTGTCCGACCGGATCGTCGTCAAGATCACCCAGAAGCCCGGCGAGAGCTTCGTGGACCGGATGATCGCCCTGGTCGAGGGCGCGAACCGGCAGAAGACGCCGAACGAGATCGCGCTGAACATCCTGCTGGCCGCGCTCACCATCATCTTCCTGCTGGCCGTCGTGACCCTGCAGCCCCTGGCGATCTTCTCCAAGGCCTACAACGCGGCCGCGCCGGACACCTCGGCCATCGACGCCAACGGCGTGACCGGGATCGTCCTGGTGTCGCTGCTGGTCTGCCTGATCCCGACCACCATCGGGGCACTGCTGTCGGCGATCGGCATCGCCGGCATGGACCGGCTCGTGCAGCGCAACGTGCTGGCCATGAGCGGCCGGGCCGTGGAGGCGGCCGGTGACGTGAACACGCTGCTGCTCGACAAGACCGGCACGATCACGCTGGGCAACCGGCAGGCCGCCGAGTTCGTACCCGTCAATGGTGTTGATCCGCAAGGTCTCGCCGACGCGGCGCAACTGAGCAGCCTGGCCGACGAGACGCCCGAAGGGCGCTCGGTGGTGATTCTCGCCAAGAACGAGTACGGCCTGCGAGAGCGCGAGCCGGGCCTGATGACCGACGCGGTCTTCGTCCCGTTCACCGCGCAGACCCGGATGAGCGGCGTGGACCTCGGCGATCGGCAGATCCGCAAGGGCGCCGCCTCGGCGGTGATCAAGTGGGTCCGGGCCAACGGCGGGCAGCCCGGCGACGAGGTCGGCGAGATCGTCGACGGGATCAGCGCCTCCGGCGGCACCCCGCTGGTGGTGGCCGAGAACGATCGGGTGCTCGGCGTCATCCACCTCAAGGACGTGGTCAAGGCCGGGATGAAGGCCCGGTTCGACGAGATGCGCAAGATGGGCATCCGGACCGTGATGATCACCGGCGACAACCCGCGGACCGCGAAGGCGATCGCCGACGAGGCCGGGGTCGACGACTTCCTGGCCGAGGCCACCCCCGAGGACAAACTCGCCTACATCCGCAAGGAGCAGCAGGGCGGCCGGCTGGTCGCGATGACCGGTGACGGCACCAACGACGCCCCCGCGCTGGCCCAGGCCGACGTCGGTGTCGCCATGAACACCGGCACGTCGGCCGCGAAGGAGGCCGGCAACATGGTCGACCTCGACTCCGACCCGACCAAGCTGATCGAGATCGTCGAGATCGGCAAGCAGCTGCTGATCACCCGCGGGGCGCTGACCACGTTCTCCATCGCCAACGACATCGCCAAGTACTTCGCGATCATCCCGGCCATGTTCGCCGCGGTCTACCCGGGCCTGGACACGCTCAACATCATGCGGCTGCACTCGCCGGGCTCGGCGATCCTGTCCGCGGTCATCTTCAACGCGATCATCATCGTCATCCTGATCCCGCTCGCCCTGCGCGGCGTCCGGTACCGGCCGTCCTCGGCCAGCTCCCTGCTCGGGCGCAACCTGCTGGTCTACGGCCTCGGCGGCATCATCGCCCCGTTCGTCGGGATCAAGCTCATCGACCTGCTCATCCAGCTCATCCCCGGGATCTGATCCAGATGCGACTTCCCACGTGGCTCTCCCAGCACCTGGCGGCGCTGCGCGCGCTGCTCGTCTTCACCGTCCTGCTCGGCCTGGCCTACCCGCTGCTGTTCGTCGGCCTCGGCAAGCTGCCCGGCCTGTCCGGCAAGGCGGCCGGCTCGATGACCCCGGTCGGCAGCACCCTGATCGGTCAGTCGTTCACCGACGCCGACGGCAACCCGGTCCCGAAGTACTTCCAGAGCCGGCCGTCCGCGGCCGGTGACGGGTACGACCCGACCTCCACCTCGGCCAGCAACCTCGGCCCGGAAAGCGTGGTCGACACCCTCTCCGACAACCCCGACGTGGCCTCGCAGAGCCTGCTCACCCAGGTCTGCTCGCGCAGCCTGGCCGTCGGCAAGCTCGAAGGCGTCGACGGCAGCCGGCCCTACTGCACCACCGACGGTGTCGGCGCGGTCCTCGCGGTCTTTTACCGCGACGGCCTGACCGGCCCGGTCACCCGGGTCGTCTCGGTCAACCAGACCGGCACCCCGTTCGTCTCCACCTACCGGGGCGTCACCGTCGAGCCGGCCAAGAACGAGACCGACTACGTCGCCGAGGGCGGCGTGATCACCCCGATCCGCGGCGACGCCCCGGCCGAGCCGGCCGTGCCCGCCGACGCCGTCACCGCCAGCGGCAGCGGCCTCGACCCGCAGATCAGCGTCGCCTACGCGAACCTGCAGGCGCCCCGGATCGCCCGCGAACGCGGCATCACCCTCGACCGGGTCCACCAGCTGATCAAGGACAACACGACCGGCCGCGCCCTCGGCTTCATGGGCGAGCCCGCCGTCAACGTGCTCGAACTCAACCTCGCGCTCGACGGCCGGTAACCAACAGACACGGCCGCCCCGGGCGCCCCCTCACGCCCGGGCCGGCCGGCCCATTCGTTCGCGGAGGACGGCATGGCACGCGGGGAACTGCGGATCTATCTGGGCGCGGCACCCGGCGTCGGCAAGACGTACGCGATGCTCGAAGAAGCCCACCGGCGCGCGGAACGCGGCACCGACGTGGTCATCGCCTACGTCGAGACGCACGGCCGCAAACACACCACCGCGATGATCGGCGACCTCGAGGTCGTGCCGCGCCGCGACCTCGTCTACCGCAACGCCTCGTTCACCGAGATGGACCTGGACGCCGTCCTGGCCCGCGAACCCGAACTGGCGGTCGTCGACGAACTGGCCCACACCAACGTCCCGGGAACCGCCAAAACCAAACGCTGGCAGGACGTACACGCCCTGCTCGACGCCGGCATCGACGTGCTGACCACGGTGAACGTGCAGCACCTGGAGTCGCTCAACGACGTGGTGGCCCGGATCACCGGCGTCGAGCAGCGCGAGACCGTGCCCGACGCCGTGGTCCGCGCGGCCGAGCAGGTCGAACTGGTCGACATGACACCCGAGGCGCTGCGGCGGCGGATGGCGCACGGCAACATCTACCAGCCGGAGAAGATCGACGCGGCGCTGGGCAACTACTTCCGTACCGGAAACCTCACCGCCCTGCGGGAACTGGCCCTGCTCTGGCTGGCCGACAAGGTCGAGGACCAGCTGGACCGCTACCGGGCCGACCACGACATCGACGCCACCTGGGAGACCCGGGAACGGGTCGTGGTCGCGCTGACCGGCGGCATCGAGGGCGAGACGCTGATCCGGCGGGCCGCGCGGATCGCCGACCGCACCAAGGGCGCCGACCTGATGGCCGTGCACGTGACCCGCAACGACGGGCTGGCCGGGGCCGACCCGGCCGCCCTGTCCCGCCAGCGGATGCTCGTCGAGAGCCTCGGCGGCACGTACCACCAGGTCGTCGGCGCGGACGTGCCGCGCGCCCTGCTCGACTTCGCCCGTGGCGTCAACGCCACCCAGATCGTGCTCGGCGCCTCCAGCCGCAGCCGATTCGCCCAGCTCTTCGCGGCCGGCGTCGGCACCACGACCACCGCACTGTCCGGATCGATCGACGTGCACCTGGTCACCCACGAACGGGCCGGGCAGGGGCGGCGCCGGGAACGGATGCCGGCCGCGCTGTCGCGCGGGCGCCGGATCGCCGGGTTCGCCACCGTGCTGCTCGGCCTGCCCGCGCTGACCGGGCTGCTGCACCTGATCCCGTCACTGTCCCTGATCAACGACATCCTGCTGTTCCTGGCCGCCGTGGTCGGCGTCTCCCTGGTCGGCGGCCTGTGGCCGGCCCTGCTGGCCGCCATCGCCGGCTCGCTGATCCTCAACTACTTCTTCATCCCGCCGATCGGCCGATTCACCATCGCCGAGGGCGACAACCTGCTGGCCCTGGCCATCTTCGTGGTTGTCGCGCTCGCCGTCAGCTGGGTCGTGGACACCGCGGCCCGCAAGACCCGGCAGGCCGCGCAGGCCGCCGCCGAGGCACAGACCCTGGCTACCGTGGCCGGCAGCGTGCTGCGCGGCGAACGCCGGCTCGCCGCACTGCTGGAACGGCTGCGCGAGACGTTCGCCCTGCGCTCGGTGACCCTGCTCGACGGCGACGACGTCGCCGCGCACGTCGGCGACAGCCCGTGCACCGTCTCCGGTGAGGCCGACGTCGTGGTGAAGGTCGACGACCGGCTGAGGATGCTGCTGTGCGGGCGGCCGGTCGAGGCCGCCGACCGGCGCATCATCGAGGCGTTCGCCGCCCAGGCGGCCACCGCCCTGCAGCAGGACCGGCTGCGCGCCGAGGCGGCCGCGGCCAAACCCCTGGCCGAGGCCGACAAGATGCGCACGGCCCTGCTGGCCGCGGTCAGCCACGATCTGCGTACGCCGCTGGCCAGCGCCAAGGCGTCGATCGCGGGACTGCGCAGCACCGAGGTGCAGTTCGACGAACAGGACCGCGCCGAACTGCTCGCGACCGCCGAGGAATCACTCGACAAGCTCGACCGACTCGTCGCCAACCTGCTCGACATGAGCCGCCTGCAGGCCGGCGCGCTCGGCGTCAGCCCGATCGACGTCGGCACCGAGGAGATCATCCCGCGGGCCCTGGACGACCTCGGGCCCGACGGGCGCCGGGTCACCGTACTGCCCTCCGACGACGTGCCGCTGATCCGCACCGACCCCGGCCTGCTCGAACGGGTCCTGGCCAACCTGGTCGCCAACGCCCTGCGCTACAGCCCGCCCGACCGGCCGCCGATGATCACCGCGAGCGCGCACGCCGACACCGTCCAGATCCGGGTCATCGACCACGGGCCGGGCATCCCCGAAGACCGCTGGGACGACGTGTTCCGGCCCTTCCAGCGGCTCGGCGACCGCGACAACCACACCGGCGTCGGCCTCGGCCTGGCCCTGTCCCGCGGGCTCACCGAGGCGATGGGCGGCACCCTCATCCCCGAAGACACCCCTGGAGGCGGCCTCACCATGATCCTGTCCCTGCCGACCGCGGCCACGGCATGACCCGCATCCTCGTCGTCGACGACGAACCCCAGATCGTGCGGGCCATCCGGATCAACCTGACCGGCCGCGGCTACCGGGTCGACACCGCCGACGACGGGACCACCGCCCTGCGCAGCGCCGCCCACCAGCGCCCCGACCTGGTCATTCTCGACCTGGGGCTGCCCGACATGGACGGCACCGAGGTCATCCGCGGGCTGCGCGGCTGGACCGGCATCCCGATCATCGTGCTGTCCGGGCGCACCGGCAGCCACGACAAGGTCGACGCTCTGGAAGCCGGCGCCGACGACTACATCACCAAACCGTTCGGCATCGACGAGCTCATCGCCCGGGTCCGCGCGGTCACCCGCCGGGTCCAGACCGATGTGGAGACCGTCGCCGAGGCCCGCATCGGGCAGCACGTCGTCAACCTCGCCGATCACTCCGTCCGCGGCGGTGACGTCCGGCTGACCCCCACCGAGTGGCAGCTGCTCGAACAACTGCTGCGCCACCCCGGGAAACTGATCATCCAGCGGGAGCTGCTGCAGAACGTGTGGGGGCCGGAGGCGGTCAACGAGTCGGCCTACCTGCGCCAGTACATGGCCCGGCTGCGCCGCAAACTCGAGACCGACCCGGCCCACCCGCGGCATCTGCTGACCGAGCCCGGCATGGGCTACCGCTTCCGCCCGTGACCACACCGGAACTGCTGAAACAAGCGACGATCGGCGTCGACACGACGGGGTACCCCCGCGAGGGTGAGTTGAGGCAGCCTTGGCCAATGGCCACACATCGACCAGACGGCAATGTCTCCGCTGTTACAGCTGTCCTCTTGTAGAGGGACGTTGTCGCCAGCGCCAGCGCCGTCGACTGAGGCAACGGTCCTGGCGCCGCTCACGCACAGTGTCATCGACCCGGCCTGGCCGTGGCCCCATGACCAGCATGACTGAGACCGAGCGGTCCGGAGGCCGCTTTCCGCGGCGGATCAGAGGTAACCCTGCCGACCGGCGGCGGTCGGGTCGGACCGTTACGGACTGTCTACGACCCAGGCAGGATGAAAAGCTTTTGCGCTTCCCACACAGGGACCGCGCGGCTCACCAGCACCAAATGAGATCGCCCGGTTCGCCTGGCGGTGAAAGACTACGACGCGTGCCTCCTCCGCGTCGCAATCACACTGTGCCGCAACTGCTGCTCAACGCCTTCGCCAACAACGGGCAGCTGATCGCCCGCAACCGAGCCGGCCGAGAACACAAGACGGGTGTCAAAGGCGCTGCGGTGATCTCACATTTCTACCGTGACGAGTCACCGGCCACCTCTGACCCTCAGGCCGTCGAAACCTACCTGGCCAATCACATCGAAAGCCCGGCGCGGCAGTTGGTTCAAGACCTCCTCAGCGGGCGTCTACCCAATGAACAGTCGGATCTGCACGTGCTCATCAGGCTAATCGCCTTCCAGATCGCCCGGAGCCCCACGTTCCGCAGCATCGACCAGCAAATCGAGAGGCATCTGTGGCCGCTCATGTATGCGACCCAGGTCGTCGACACCATCGACAAGGAGCGACCCGTTCCACTCGCAGGCGCCGAACGTGACGCTGTGTTCGAGGAGGCACGTCGGACAGCACCACCGAAACCGGCAGACCCGGACGTGACCCGTACCCGGCTGCGTCTCATGCTTCGCACCGCTGATCGGCTGGTGAGTGGCCTCAAGGGTCGCCGCCTCGTTGTGGCCTCCGGTCTTCGGCGCGTGCTGTTGATCGGCGATTCCCCGGCCGTCCTGTGGCACCCAGGCGGGCCGGGCTTGGGCTGGACGGGTGTATTGCCCGACGATGCTGATCTTCTGTTGCCGGTCGCCCCGAACCGGCTTCTCATTGCGACCAACCGCGGCCGGGACACGGCGGTCTCGCTGACTCCTGAATTGGTAAGGATTGCTAATGAAGGTCAGGTGACCTGGTGTTCGGCGGCGGTGTACCGGCATCCGGACATGAGATGGCCCGCATACCTATACCTCGGCAGGAACGCGCCAGCTCTGCCAAAGCCGCGGGTTACGCTGTCGGCCGGATCTGGCGATTCCACTTTCCCTGCGCGCTTCGAACCAGTCGCAGATCCGGACCTTGATCAGCTAATCCGGACCCTCGGGGGCACCGACGTCGTCACCTGATGCCCTGCGGATCGCCCCCCGAAGGTAGCGGGCGCGGTCGCTGGCAACTCAGCGGCTCCACCACGGCGCATGTTTAGCAGCGATCACGAGACAAAGCCGACCGCCAACGTCCCATGGCTGAGTAGCAGGTCGACGCATGGCAAGAATGTGTCACATCTCGGGTGTGGATGGGCCTGTCGACCTGGACAGCCGCGCAGCCAAGCACCGGCACAGCCCGGAGAGCCCATACTGAGCAACCCGCGGCACAGATCTCGCGAAACCGAATCGAGGAGGCGCCGTGCGGGCGGTGGCCTGACTCTAACGCCATTCAGCGTCTTGAGAGCCTGGAACTCGTGGACGACGCCACACTGCGACCCCCACCGGTCATCGATTCTCGGTCAGCCGGCGCAGTTCCCGGTCAAAACCGCGGCCCCAACCGCGTTCGGCCTCCACCAGCGCGGAAGGCGGCACCACGATCACCGGGCAGCCGACCCGGCGCGCGCAATACCCGGCCGGGCCGAACCCGATGCGGCGCCGGGCGCCGAGCACCAGCAGCTCGGCGTGCTCACCGACGAGTTCGGCCAGTACCGGTCCGGTCCGCCCCTGCGGCGTGCACGCCAGGATCGCCAGGTCGCCGGGCACCGACCCGAGCGCCTCGGCGATCGCCGTGTCGATGGTCGCCCGGGCGGCCCGGCGCAGTCCGTCGGACCACAGCGAGGTGGATCGCCGACCGTAGTCGGGGTCGATCCACGCCCGCACCGCGACAACCTCCGGCACGGCCCGGCGCCGGGCCTCGGCGACCGCGTAGCGCAGGGCGGCCAGACCGGACGGGGACGGGGAGACGCCGACGACGATGCGACCGGCAGCTACGGATTTCATCAGGGGCCATCACTTTCACCGAACGGGCACTCCGGCCAGTCCATTGCCGAGAACGTCATCGGACAAGGCGTTTTGATGCTTTCGGTACGGCCGTGACGCCGATGTTGACGCCCCCGTCATGGGCCCGCGTCAGCGAGAGGGCGGAAGCACGACACCGTCCGGGTTCGTGGCCAGTTCGAGCAGGAAACGCGAGGTCGACATCGGGTACGCGACGAAGTGGCGCAGTGTCGCGTCGATCGCCACTACCGGCCAGTCGTTGCTGCGCGGGGACGCTGCCCGGGCTGAACACCTGGGCCGGGCCGACGCGGACGGCACCGAGGTTCTCGACCTCCTGGAACAGATCCGCGGGACTGCGCGACGGGAGGGAATGCGCGTACTTGTGCTGGTCGAGCACCGCGGACTCACGCGTAGGGCCGTGGCCTGCGCGGGCCCTGAACCGCGGCCACCCGGGACAGCACGTCCTCGTTGTGCGGGTCGACCGTCATCGCGGCCCGCAGCAACTGCACCGCCTCGTCCGGCTCGGCCGAATCAGCCAGGCTCACATACGCCGTCAGCGCCTGGCGCCGGAACGTTTCGCGCAGCGGGATCAGCCACGGCCAATCACAGTCAAAGGCCAATTCCCCGGCGTACGCGTCAACGACCGCCCGCTGTGCCAGGCCCCGCTCCCCCGGCGTGATCGCCCGCTCCAACCCGGCGATCGCGTCGCTGAGCCGATGCACGTCGACCTCCACCGCCCCGGTAAGGATGTAACGGCCGTTTTCGTGGCGGAGCAGCTCTATCGCCGTACGCGAAACAAGGTCTTTGCGAAGTTCGCTGGTGGTGACGTGCAGCCGGTTGGCGATGCTGGCGGGTCGAAGGCCCGGCCAGATCGCGGCGATCAGCTCATGCCCGGTCGCGCCGGCCGGGTGCAGACCGAGGTAGGCCAGAACCTGCAGGCCGGCGCGGCGGCGCACAACCACCGGCGAGCCCTCGACGCTCAGTTCGCAGCCGCCCAGCAGCCGCAGCCGGGCGACCGCCGGGCTCACAGCGATCGGCACCGGTTCCACCGGCCGCGCGAGGGTGAGCAGCTGGAGCAGATCGGCGGCGGCGCGCGGGTTGAGCACGCACAGCCGCCGCGCCCCGGCGACCGTCCCGTCCGCGCCGACCTCCCAGGTGGTTGCCGGATGACCCAGGCCGGTCCCGGCGTGCGGTCGCAGCCTCAGCGCGGTCTCGTCCGCGCCGGCCGATTCGAGCTCGTCGACGGCTCGCAGCCCGGCCGGCAGAGGTCCGCTGCGATACGGATCCCCGAGCAGCTCACCGAGATCGGCCCAGGTCATCACCACGGACCGGCCGCCGAGCAGCAGGGTGATCAGCAGCCCGCGCAGGGCGTCACCGGCGCCGGGCCCGGTCAGCGCGAGGCCACCGGGCGGTAGCTGCTCGACCAGCGGAACCGGCGGCGCGGAAGCATCGATGACGCTGGTCAGAGCGTTGACGGTGACCGGCAACGGCCGCAGATCCTCGTTGCCGGACTCCCCCGGCCGATACGCTCGGCGGCGCCGCAACCAGAGCGCGGCGGCCGTGGTCGCGACCGCCTGACCGACCGCGGCCGGCACCCATCCGGCGCCGTCGGGCAGGGTCACGCCCCGCGCGCCGAGCACGTCCTGGGCCGGTGTCGTCGCGGCAGCCGCGGGAGTGGCCGGCGCGGTCACCGCGACCACGGCCGGGCCGCCCAGCACGATCGCGCCGGCCATCGACCCGGCGGTCACCTGCGACGGTGTCGGCATCCGCAGATGGGCCCGCACCTGGCGGATCCCGCGGCGCAGCAGCGCCACGCTGAGCACAAGCCACACCACCACGACCGGGATCGTCCCCAGCGCCACGATCGTGCCCGCGCTCATCGGCCCGCCGGTGGACAGGTCGTCCAGGCTCGGCGGGTGATCGATCAGCCACAGGGCGACCAGCACGGGTGGCCCGACGATGACGGCGATCGCGATCAGCAGGACGCCGATCCCGCGTACCGCCCGGATCACCGCAGTTGCGCCCAGAGGCGCTGCGCCCACCAGCCGGCGAAGGCCAGCGCGACCGCGACGCCGACCACGTTGGCGATGCGCCAGTCGGCCAGGAAGAAGCCGAGCGCGCCCAGCGTCACCGCCGCGACCACACGCAGCAGGGTGATCCGGAACAGCAGGATCGCGATCCCGACCCCGACCATGACGACCCCGGCGCGCGTGCCGATCGCGTGCAGCGCGCTCAACCACAGCAGATACCCGGAGCTGATGGTGTACGCGAACAGCAGGTCCCCGCCGCCGATCAGCAGCACCGGCAGCAGCGGCATGCCCTCGTTCAGCACGGCCGGGCGTTTGCGCAGCAGCACGGTGACGGTGATCGCGATCAGCGCGGACGGCAGGATCGGCAGCAACGCCCAGCGCAGCGGCAGCCCGAACGGGTAGAGGAAGTACAGGCTGGCGATCAGCGCGTACAGCGCGCAGACGGTGCCGGCCACGGCAACGGCGGTGAACATCCCGGCCGAGACCTGCCCGACGGCATCCCAGCGGCCCTGCAACCGCTGGTCACGGGCCAGCATCACGCCCGTCCACGGGCCGAACGCCAGGCACACCGCCAGCGCGAACAGACAGGCGACGGCCAGCTCGCCGTAGTTCGCCCACACCCACCAGGGCGCCTGGTGCAGCACCCGGGAACCGCTGAACTGGGCCGAGAACACGAAGTGCGCGAACAGCACCAGCGACAGCACGCCCGGGACGAGCAGGCCGAGCAGTTCCCGCGCGGACGGCGGTGACATCTGCTGCGCGACGGGCGCCGAACCCGGCTGGGCTCCGGTCGCATCGGCGGCGCCGAGCACCGCGGCGGCGCCCGGCATCGGAACCACCTGCACCGGCACGGCCAGGCGTTCCTGCAGGACCGCGTGCGCGGCCGGCATGGTGGCGGCGGCGCCGACCACGTACACCGCCGTCAGGTCGGCGGTGGTGAGCTCGGCGGCCTGCACGGCGGCCGCGCACAGGTCCGCGGCACGTCCCAGCACCGGCCGGGCGGTCGTCTCCACCTGCCCGGAGCTGATCACGACCGGCGGATCCGGTGGCGGAAGCGGCACCGTGACGGCCGGTTCGAAAGAAACAGCTTCCTTTCCCGTACGGACATTGGCCAGCACCGGCCACGGGGGCGGCTCGTTGCGCGAGCCGGTAGCGGGCACCAGCAGCGTGCCGGCCAGCAGCTGGTCGATCGCCTGCCCGCCCGCATCCGCGTCGAACAGCGTGGACAGCACCTCGAAGCCGCCCGGCCCGCGCCGCAACACCGACGCCTCGGTGGTGGCGCCCAGGTCACAGACCAGTACGAACGCGCCGACCGCCAGCTGCCCGCCGGTCAACAGCTGACGGTTGGCGGCCGCGACCGGCGCCTCGACCAGCGTCGGCAGACCCAGGCCGGCCCGGTGCGCGGCGTTGCGCAGCCACATGCGCCGCCGTGGCCCCCAGCCGGCCGGCACGGTCAGCCGCACATCGGCCGGCAGCTCGCCCAGCACCGCGCTCGCCTCGTCCGCAACCAGCCGCAGCATGGCCGCGACCAGGTCGGACACCTCGATCTCGCGGCCGTGCCGGGTGATCGTGGCGGTCCCCTCGCCCAGTGGCGCGAAGACGAACCCGTCCGGGTCGACGCTCGCCTGCCGCCAGGCCGCGTTGCCGACGGTGATCCGCCCGTTCACATCGACGTGGGCGACGTTGTGTGGTTCGAGGGTGCCGTCGATCGTCAGCGCCTGCCAGGACCCACCGGATCCGGCGATCACCGCGCGTGTACAGGCTGTCCCGTAGTCGACCGCGAGCCGCGGCGCCCCGAACTGCATAGATCCCAGTCAAACAGACGGAAGCCACGACGTCAGCCCCACAATGGACTCACCGCCCCCGGCAACACCCCGTTCGTGCACGTCAAGTGCCCTGAGAAGATCGGAGCAGCCGGCTCCGACCCGGCCGCCCTTCCCGGCACCGTTCCGCGTGTCGCCCGGATCGCGTAGATCCCGGGCGACCCGGTCCTCTCAGCCGGGCAGGTTGCTCAGTTCGCCGCCGTCGGCGTACAGGACGGCACCGTTGACGTAGCTGCTGGCGTCGCTGACCAGGAACGCGACCACGTCGGCGATCTCCTCGGGGCGGCCGGCGCGGCCACGCGCGTTGGTCTTGTCCAGGGCTGCGATGTGCTCGCCGAGCATCGCGGCCGTGCCCTCGGTGTGCACCGGGCCCGGCGAGACCGCGTTGACCCGTACGCCGGAAGGTCCGAATTCGGTGGCCCAGTAACGGGTCAGGATCTCCGCGCCGGCTTTGGACGCGCCGTAGGCGGCGCCGATCGGAGCGGGCTGGCGGGCCGCGCTCGATCCGACCAGCACGATCGCCCCTCGCCCGCGCTCGGCCATGCCGGGTGCCAGCGCTCCGACGAGCAGGAACGGCGCCCGGGTGTTGACCGCGACGTGCCGATCGAAGCTCGCGGCATCGGTCGCCGCGGTCGGGGCGAACTCGTACAGGCCGGCGCTGCTGACCAGGATGTCCACGTCGCCCGCGGCGGCGGCCAGGCGCAGTGTGTCGTCGGCGTCGGCGAGGTCGGCCGCAACGAACCGGGCCGTGCCGCCGTCGGCCACGATCTGCTTGACCAGGGCCTCACCGCGGGCGTGATCGCGCCCGTGCAGCACGATCTCGGCTCCCTGGCGGGCCAGGTTCTGCGCGATGGCCTTGCCGATCCCGGATGTCGCCCCGGTCACCAGTGCCGTCTTTCCGTGCAAAGCGGTGCTCATTGCGGTCTCCCCTGCTGTCGTCATCACGCGATGCGGCTTCCCCAGAAACTATGCACCACAGATGTTCTGCCGACAAGAACATCTGTCGGCAAGCGCATAGTGCTACGATGATCGGGTGAGTGCATCCGCTTCCGGGGGCAAATCCCGCGGCGTGGCCGACGACCTGGCCCTGGAGACCGACCTGGGTTGGGCGATCCGCCTGGTCTCGGCCGCGTTCAGTCGCGTCGCCACCGAATCCGTCGCCGGCCTGCCCGGCGGGCCGCGCGGTTACCTGGTCCTGATGGCCCTCGCCGGCGGGGAGCCGCCCACACAACTGGTTCTGGCCAAAGAGGTCAGCCTCGACCGCACCGTGATGACCTACCTGCTCGACGACCTCGAAGCGCACCAGTTGGTGACCCGGCGGCCCGACCCCCGGGACCGGCGCGCCCGCCAGGTCCTCATCACCGACACCGGGCGTGCCCGTCTGCAGCAGGTGCGACTCGGTCTCGCCGCCGCCGAGGCCCGTCTGCTCGCCGACCTCGACGAGCAGGATGCGGAGCAGTTGCGCACCCTGCTCTCGCGCGTCGCGCAGACCGCTCAGCGGGAGTCACTCGCTCCCGACGAAGCCGACTGCTGACCCGCACCCGCACCCTCGGACAACGAGCTTGCCGCTGTCGATGAGTTGGCCGGTGGCCGGGTCGTCCGGCGTTCAGAGCCGCTCCCGAAGGATCACAACCCACATCTGGTCGAGGCCGCGTTGCGCGCCGACCCCGACCACCGATACGGGTGATGACGGGTAGGGCCCGTGCTGGATACGATCCTCGACCGAGAGGGATCCATGAAGGACGGGTGGCTGTGGCCCAAACTCTGGAACTGATCGTCGTCTGGCCGGACAGCCGCACGGTGCGGGTGCACTGCCGGAGTTGGTCGATCCTCAACAATCGTGGCGACGAACCCGACCCGAAAACGGTGATCCTGGACGCGGCGGACGTCCTCTCGCTAGACGCCCTGCACACGTTTCTACGCCGCGCCACCCGGTTCGCCCCGGCCGGCGCCGTGGTCGAGATCGCCGGGTACGACTCGGTCGTCATCACCATGCTCGAAGTGCTCGACATTGTCGGCCCACCGCCACCGCTGATCCGCGTCCGGCTGGATTCGGCGTGACCACACCGGCCCCGCCCACGCCACCGGCGGGCGTTGGTGATCTGGCGGTCTCTGCGGCCGAAGGGACCCGCAGCACCGCCCGGTGGCTCGCCTCCGCTCTTGGCGCGATACCCAGCCTCGCCCTGCTGACCGCACTGGTCCGGGCGCCCGGCGAGGCGGGGTACGACACGCTGCCACTGATCCTCGGCGTCGCGGCGGCGGCCACCGGCGCTCTGGTTGGCGTGCTCGGTTTCGCCCGCGTGCTGGTCCCGCTCTCCCTGGAGAACAAGGACCTGGCCGGCATGGATATCTCGCGGGTGCCCGGCCAGCCGTACCAGAGTGCCGACGACCTGCTCGCCGATCTGGGCCGAAGACAGGCCGCCATGACCACGAAGGAGGGGGAGATCCTCCTCATCGAGGCGAAGGCGCAACTGGCCGAGGGGCTGCGAGTCGCGGCCGAATCGGAACTCACCGTCGCCGAGCAGCGCAGCGAGGCCAAGCCACGCGACAAGTTGCTGACCGAGGCTGTTCGCACCGCCCGGATCACCGCGGCCGAACGGCGCACCGCCGCGGCAACCGCCGCTGCCGACCTCGCGTCGAAGCAGTACAGCCTGGCATTCTCGACCGAACAGGTACGGCGGGCCGAGGCGATCCGGCGGGACATCTTCCTGTTGAGGGCGGCCGACGAGGTCCGCGAACGCTTCCTGCTGGCACGGGTGCTGGCCGCCGGGTCCGTGGTGCTGGTCGCCGGCGGCGTGCTGCTGCTGGCCGTCGCACCGCAGCCGAAGCCCAAGGACACCCCGCCGGTGCTGCTCACCCTGACCTTGAACGCCGCTGGACAGCAGGCGCTCGGATGTGGTCTGGCGGCGGTCAACGCGATCCGGATCGGCGGCACGGACAGCGCCCCGATGGTCCAGACGGTGCCGGTGCCGGGCTGCCCGTCGAAGACGCTGATCTTCCCGGTGGGGACACCGGCCCCGCTGGGCAGCGCATCACCGATACCGACCCCTAAGGCGTCGTAGGCGATGAACCTGTTGGATCCCCGCGTCTATCAGCGGGTACTCCGCTTTCCGGCATCGGTGATCGGGATGCTCCCGGTATTGCTTGCGATCGTCGCCACCGCTGCCCTGCTGTGGGGCGCCGATGTCGCAGTGTGGGGAACGAAACCGACATCGGGTGCTCGGGAGGCCGTTGCTTGGGCCGGAGCCGGGGTCCTGGCGATGATCATCATGATTCCGTTGTCTGATGCATTGACTCGCCTCCTGCGCGCCGGCGACACCAAGGACCTTCCCAACCTGCTGAAGCCCACAGTGACCGCTGCAAGGGCCAGGCAGAAGCGGGCTCGGGACGCGGCGGTCGATCGGGCCGGGAGGGACAAGAATTGGGACCGCGCGAATCTCTTCGAACCCCTGGCAGCGGGAATCACCAGCGTCATCGCCCGCCGATCAGGAATGTCGCCCGAGGCTGCGAGTTTCACACCCGATTTCGTGCGGGGCCGAGTGGCAACGCTGCTCAAGGACGGGCACAAGAAGGACCATACACTCAGGGACGTCGTCGCCGGCACCGCTGACGAGCTATGGAAGGAATGGAACAACCAAGCCGGCTCGGCTGCACAGATTGACGACCTCGAGGCAGAGCATTCGAGATTGCTCATGTCGTTGTGCGCGCCGTCGTTAGCGCTGCGCTATCCGTGGTCTCGTAGCATCCAGGCCACCAGGTTGGGGAATGCGGAATCGGCGGTCTCCGACAGGCTGAGCACCCGGTACGGTCTCGATGTCGGCACCACTGTTCCCAGGCTCGTCATGCTTCTGCCCGAGGACGAGCGGCGGCTTCTTTCAACGGCCGCGCAACGCGTCCAGGTTTCCGTTCGGCTTGCGGTGGGATGGGTTCTCGGAGCGGCCTGGATTCTGACAGCTTTCGCCCTCGTCGTGGAATCGATGGACACTCCAAATCCCTCGACAGCAACGAATATTGCACGTGTAATAGCGGCGCTTACGGCATTTGTGCCAGCAATTCTATTATTTATGCTTCCCGAAAGGTCCCAGTTCAACATATTTCGAGTAGTGATTATGATTTACGCGCCAATTCTTTTGGTCGTGCTCACCATCAACGCGTGGCCGGCCGTGGTCCTGGCGCCCCCTGCGGCTTTCGCTTGCTTGTTCTTGGCCGCGGGCGCCTACCGGGCTTCGATCGAGCACACGATTCGCTGGGGGCAGACCATCGAGTCCGCGATCGACCTGCACCGGCTGGAACTGATCGACGCCCTCGGCTGGCGGCGCCCTCGGGACGCCGATGAGGAACGAGCCATCTTCGCGGCCATGTCCACCAGCTACACCATCGGTGCCCCCGCGGCCGGTTATCGGGTCTGGGACGATGCCATCCCGGCACCGTCCGCTTCCGGCAGCGCGCTGATCGACTCGATCGCCCGGCTTCCCGACCAGCTCACCGATTCGGTCCGGGCCGGTGTCCGCCTCGGTCTGCGCGAAGATCTCGCTCCGGTCGTCGAACGAACGCTGCACAACTCCCTGCGCGGCCCGATCCTCGACAACTACGACGGCCACCTCTCGATCGCCCTGCTCACCAACGGCCAGACCGTGCCCATCAACGACGACGGCGTGACCCGGGTCCGCTGGGGCGACCGGTACGACCTCTCAGTCGTCATCGGCCCGAACCCCTTGAACGACGGCCTCAACGCGCCGCTGCAACTACGCGGCGGCAAGGACGCCCCGCTGGTCACCTTCGAGGTGACGATCGAGAGCAACATCCCCACGCTGCGCCAGACCGCCCGCACGATCGACGTCCGTCCGGGTCAGCCCGCCGATCTTTCGTACACCGTGAGCCCCGCCGACCCCGGCTCGGAGACGCCCTGGATGTGGATCCAGGTGGCGCAGGCCGGCCACACCATGCAGTCCCTGGAGTTGACCTTGAAAGGCCCGGGATCCGGCCGGTGACATCGCACAGCCCACTGGCCGTTTTCGATCTCGACGATCCGTCCGGCCACGTCGTGCTGCGGATGGAGGGCTTTCCCGATCTCCGGTTGGGACGCCGGGCCGCACTGTTTTCCGCCCGGGTCAACGTCGACACCATCCTCGAACACTTCCGCGGACTGGTCGAACGGGAGCGCCCCGGCCTCGAGACGCTGAAGCGAGCGCTGCACTATCTCGACGGCGAGCTCGCCCAGTTCGCCTTCGACCTGGTGGGCCGCAATGCCGACCGGCTCGACGAGGTCCGGATGCGACTGATTCGGCGCTGGCCGGACTGGCGGCACTCGGACGCCGTCCCGATCGTCGAGGTCCGCGGCCACGACGACTACTTCCCGTTCGAAGTGTTGCCCCTGCTGGACAGCAAGCCGTTCGCCGAATTCGTCAATCTGGACGAGGTGGCCACCGGGTTGCGCCGCTTCCTCGGGTTCAGCATGGCCGTACGCCGTGTGGGGCCGTTCCCGGTCCGCAACGATCCGCTGGTCGCCGCACCGCGCCTCCCGGTCCAGTTGATCACCTACGACATGGCCGGGGCGAAAACCGAAGCGGCGACCTTCGGGCTGCGACCGGACCTGATGTCGGTGGACGGGCCCTGGCCGGCCGCCGGCCTCGACCAGGATGAGGTGGAGCAGCGGCTTCTCGACGTGCTCTTCGATCCGGCTGTCGCCCTCGACGGCGGGCGCAACACCGACGGTGCGGCACAGATTCAGCACTTCGCCTGCCACTGCCTGACCGAGAACCGCACCGACATCGGGTACACCTTGCTGGTCGGCGGTCCCGGGGAACAGAAGCGCACACTGACCATGCTCGCCATCCTCAATGGTTACCGGCAGCGTACCCAGGACCGTGGCGTCTCCGCCGCATCACGTTCGCTGGTCGTCGTGAACGCCTGCGGGTCGGCCAAGGTGGACCAGCACACCCGCCGTTCGTTCCCGGAGTGGTTCCTCAACAACCGGCACCGCGGTTTTGTCGGCACCGAGGTCGATGTCCCGGACAGTGTGGCTGCCGTGTTCGCCGAGGAGTTCTACGCCGCCCTGCTGCAGAGGATTCCGCTCGGCGAGGCCGTGGTGCAAGCCCGCCGGCGGCTGTTCCTCCGATGGCAAAACCCGCTGGGCCTGCTGTACGCCTGCTACGGCGACCCGAACCTGATCGTCGAGAGCAACTGATCATGATGGCGCCGCTCTCGTACGGTCGGGCCCGCAAGGTTCTCTCGTCTCGGCCGGCCGACCGGTTTCGTTCGTCGATTCGCAGTGCCCGTTCCAAACTCAGGCGTAGCCCGGCCGGGTGGGAGTGGGGCCAGGTACCGGACAACCCTGATGACCGGATCACCCTGGCCCACGCCATTCTGGTGGGTACCGCCGGCTTCGCCGCATTCCGGGACACCGTCGGCCGGCCGGTTTACGACGCGGCTGGTATCAGCCTGTGGGAGCAGGTCATGCTCATGGGCGAGTGGAGCCCTGATCTGGCACTGGATTGCACGGACCGCCTACTGCAGATGGACATACCGTGCCCCGGGCAACAACTTTCCTTCCGAGGCAACCTCGATGTTCTGCGCGGCTATTTCGGCGACCTGGCGCATCGCTGCCTCGGTTTCGTCGCGGGGACCTCGATCTCCGGTCGGGCTCGGGACAGCCTTCCCACCACGCTTCCGCAGATGCCTGACCTGGCCCTGACGCAGTACCAGACACTCGTCCGTCGGTTGACCGCGGACATTCCGGAGTTCAACAGCTGGCTCATTCTGAACGACATGCTGACCCGTGACCTGTTTCCGCCGGCAGCCGCGATCGGCCGGACGCCCCCGCCGCCTGCGGTCATACCGCCGCCACGGCCGGCCGACATCCACCTGGTCTTCGCCGAGGACGAGCGAGCCTACGCCGAGGCCGTCGCCACCGCTCTTGACGACGCCGGGCTCCGGACCCGACTCTTTCTCCCACCCGGGCCGTTCCTGCAGGGAAAACGGCTCCTCGACCGGCTCCGCACCATTTACGGCGGTTCCGGACGAGTCAGCATTCTCTTCCTCTCCCCCGAATATGGTCGGGAAATCTGGCAGGGCCACGCCTACAAACAGGCCCACGGGCAGTCCCTGACCGAATATGACGACCACGTGCTGCTCATACGGTTCGACTCGACGACGAGGGTTCCGGTGGAAGGCGCCCCCAACTGGTTCGCCGACGCTCGTCTGATCGATCCTGTTCGGCTGGTCGCTCGTATCCGATCCGAGGTGATCTGACCGGAATCCGTTTCCGGCGGATGCCGGCTCACCGGGCAGCCTCGGCGGCCTGGACCTGGTGCAGGGCCTGTTCGAGCAGTGCCAGCAGCGCGTCGCGGACCGAGGTGCGCACCCGGGCGTCGAAGACCACCACCGGCACCCGGTCGTTGACGGCGAGGGCCCAGCGGACCTCGGCGAGGTCGTGGACGGTGTATCCGTCGAATGCGTTGACCGCGACGACGAAGGGCAGGCCGGCCTGTTCGAAGTAGTCGATCGGCTGGAAGCAGTCGTCGAGCCGGGAGCTGTCGACGACGACGAGGGCGCCGAGCGCGCCGTGCACCATCATGTCCCACATGAAGCCGAACCGGTCCTGGCCGGGGGTGCCGAACAGGTAGAGCTTGAGGCTGTGGTCGATGGTCACGCAGCCGAAGTCCATCGCCACCGTCGTGGTGCTCTTGCTGCCGCCGGCCCGGGGGTGGTCGACGCCGACGGAGACCGAGGTCATCTCGGCCTCGGTGGTCAGCGGGGCGATCTCGGAGATCGACCGTACGGTGGTGGTCTTGCCGACGCCGAAGCCCCCGGCAACGATGATCTTGACGGGAATCGGGGGCCGGGTCGGGTCAGGAGATGGCGCGAAGTCCATGCATCACTCGCAGGATGGTGTCGGAGGTCAGCGGGTTGAGGGTGTCGGCGATGTGCACGTCGAGGTAGCCGACCGCGCGCAGGTCGGCCACCAGGATCTTGGTGACGCCCAGGTGCAGGCCGAGCCGGGCGGAGATCTCGGCGACCGACATCGGCATGCGTGACAGCGCGACGATGGCCTGCATCTCGGGGCCGAGCGCGGTCAGCGGCGGCCGGCCGGTCCACGGTTCCTGGATCCGGAAGGTCACCTGTGTCTCGACGTCGATCTCCGGGTCGGCCGCGTTGACCCGTCCGGCGGTCAGCACGAACGGGCGCAGCGAGGCGGACCGGCCGGGGTCCGGGGGCCGCGGCGGCTGGGGTGCCGGCGGCGGGCCGCCGGACGGATTCCTCAGATAGGGAGGGATCCGCCCGATCGGCTCGGGGGGCTTCTGGTCGCTCAACTCTGGACGGCGATCTTGAGTTCGGCGATCAGGCCCGGGGTCAGGGCCTCCTGCGCGCGGGTGCCGAACAGCGTCATCTCGTAGGCCACGGTGGCGAGGTTGGCCGACCGGCTGGCGACCACGCCCAGCGACGAGCCGCGGCTGATCGAGGTGACCACCAGATAGCCGTCGGACACGTCGACCACGACCCGGTTCAGGGCGCCGAGCCGGTACCACTCGCTGGCGCCGGCGGACAGGCTGGTCATGCCCGACACCACCGCGGCCAGCCGCTCCGGGTCGGCCTCCTCCAGCTTGGACGAGCGGGCCATCAGCAGGCCGTCCGAGGAGACCACGACGGCTTCCTGCACGCCGGCGGTCCGGGTCACGAACGAGCCGAGAAGCCAGTTGAACGTCTTCACCTCGGCGCTGAGATCACTGCCGTGGTGAGTAGTGATGCTGTCCATCGTGCAGCTCCCTGTTCACTGTCTCTTCTGGGTGGACTCGTGCAGCGCCTGCGTCACGCCGAACTCGAACTGCTCGACGAGGGTCCGGGCCGCGTCCGGGTCGTGGACCAGCGGCGGAGGGGCCGGGCGCCGGGTGTCGCCCGGCCGCAGGGTCGCCCCGGGCACCCGCCGGTTCAGGCCGGCCGCCGCGGGGACCGGTTCGGTGCCGTTCTGGGCCGATCGCACGCCGAGTTCGAACGCCTCGGCGAATTCGCGGGCGGCCACCGCGTCGGCGACCCCCGGCACGTGGGTCGACACGGCCGGTGCCGTCCTCGGTGGCAGTTGGGCGCCGGGCACCCGTTGACGTAGGTTCGCCCCGAGCGTCGGGCCGGCGACCGGCCGGGCCAGGCCCACGGGTTGCGCGGGCACGGGCTGCGCGGGCAAGGGCTGCGCGGCGGCCACGGGCAGCTGGTGGGCCACCTCGAAGCCGTTCCAGGTGGCCGGCTCGCCCAGGGCGTGGCTGGCCCTCGACACGGCCGCGCGCACGGCCGGCTGCTGCGGCGTCTGCCACTCCGGGGTGATCAGCATCGGCGCCGGTGCGGTCGCAACCGGCGGCGCGAAAGGCATCGTGGGCTCGGCCGGGATCGCCGCGCCGGCCAGCAGTGTCGCGCCGATCAGGACCTCGACGGTCACGCCGCCGCCGGGCGTGTGCGACAGGGTGACCGTCAGCTGGTGGCGCCGGGCGAGGCGGCCGACCACGAACAGACCGAGAACCTGGGTCGGTACGAGGTCGAGCCGCTCCCGGCGGGCGATCCGGGCGTTCTCCTCGGTGAGCCGGTCGCCCGGCATGCCGATGCCGTGGTCGGTGACGACCAGCCGGGCGCCGCCGCCGGGGACACCACGGGCGCTGACGCTGACCCGGGTGTGCGGCGGGGAGAACGTGGTGGCGTTCTCCAGCAGTTCGCCGCAGATCAGCACCATGTCGCCGACCAGCGGCGGCGCGAGCAGCAGGTCGAGGGGGACGTCGACGTCGACCCGGGTGTACTCCTCGATCTCGGCGAGCGCGAGGCGGGCCACATCGTTGAGCCGGACCGGGGACAGGTGGGTCTGTTCCCGTTCGGCGCCGGAGATCACCACGAGGGAGTCGGCGCTGCGGCGCAGCCGGTTGGCGATGTGGTCGAGCTGGTAGAGCCGGGTCAGCCGCTCGGGGTTGGTCTCCTCGTTCTCCAGTTCGTCGATCAGGCCGACCTGCCCGCCGACCAGGTTCTGGGTGCGGCGGCCGATGTGGCCGAACATCTCGGCCACGTTGCGCCGGCTCAGCACCTGCCGTTCGACCAGCTGCGACGCGGTGTTCTGGACCCGTTCGAAGACCCGGGCCAGGTCACCGATCTCGTCCTGGGAGTCCAGGTCGAGGACTTCGAAACTGACCGGTTCGATCGTTTCACTCTCGTCGTCGGCGATCCGGCGCAGCTCGGTCTCGCCGGCCTCGGCGACCCGCTCGGCGGCCCGGCTCAGTTGCGTCAGCGGCACCGCGACCGCGCGGGCGACCGCCGCGACCAGCAGCAGAACCAGGAGCAGAACGACAAGAACAAGGGCTCCGACGACGTACGCGATGGTCAGTTGCCTTTGACGTTGATCGGCGACGAGGGAGGCGACCTCGTCGGCGACGCGCTTCTTGACGAAACCGCCGAGGACGCTGAACGAGCGCAGGGCCGGGAACAGTCGTGCGACCGGCAGCGCCGCCATCGTCGCGGCCGGGTCGGCGTCGAAGTTCTCCTCGAAGTTCTTGCCGAGCCGGTCCTGGAAGGCGGCCTCGACCAGGTCGTACAGGTCGCGTTCGCCCGGCGTGGCGAAGGATTCGAACCGGTCGAGATAGGTGTCGTACTCGGCGCGTTCCTCGTGGTAGCGCACGGAGAACCCGGCCACGTCGCCGCCGGCCATCGCGCCCAGCAGCGCGGTGCTCTCGGTGTTGGACTCGTCCAGGCGCAGCAGCGCGTCGAACGCGATCAGCTGGCGACCGGCCTCGGTGTCCGCGTCGGCGCTGCGCACCAGCTGGAACGAACTGATCATCTCGTCGAGCAGCGGCGCGAACGTGGCGATGACCTGTTCCGGGGTTGCCTTGCGGGCCCGGACCCGGTCGCGCAGCTCCTTGAGCGAGCTCACCGCCGCGATCCGGTCCCGCACCGCGGCCGGAAGCGTGTCGCCGAGTTCGCGCTGCACGTCCCGGGCCCGGTCGGTGACCGCGGCGATCTGCAACTCCAGGTCGTCGCCGTTGACCACCCCGAGCAGGTAGCCGACTTCGAGCAGCCGCTCGCGCTGCAGGTCGGCGAGCAGGTTGCCGCCCTTCTCGGCGACGGTGACGACGCGGTCGACGTCGCCGGCCCGGCCGGCGTCGCCGATCAGGCCGCGGACCACGGGGACGACCAGACCGGCGACCGCCAGCAGGGGAATGATGACCAGCAGCGTGAGCTTGCCGCGGATCCGGAGCCTACCGAGGAACACGCTGCAGCTCCCGCCGTGTGTACTCCGGCTCGGCGGCGATCGCTTCGACGGTGGCCGGCCGGCGCCGGCGGCCCGCCAGCGTCACGCCGATCGGTGTGAACGCCAGCAGCACCGCCAGCACGAACGCGGCCGCGGCCAGCAGCCGCCGCTCGTTCAGCGACGAGATCCGGTCCTTCAGCCCGAGGTCGATCTGGTCGAGCAGCGCCGCGGACAGGTCGGCGGCCGCCGCCTGCGCCTCGTCGCGGGCCTTGGCGACCTGTTCGGCGTCGACACGGCCCTTACCGGAGACGACCGGCGCGGCCAGTGGCTGCAGGGTGTCGGTGGCGCGGTTGAACCGGTCCAGTTTGCTCAGCAGCGTGCCGCCGAGACCGCCGCTCGCGCCGCCGGCCTCGACCGCGAGGCGGATGTCGTCGGACAGGTCCTGCGCGTTGCTGGCCAGGTCGGATCCGGCCGAGGTGATGTCGACCAGCCCACCGCCGCCGAGCAGCAGGTTCGTGTAGCGGGCGGTGGCCGCGAGGCCCTCCGGAAGCTCCTGGGCGGCGCCGTCCTCCAGGTAGTAGAGGTCGGCGTCCGGGTCCCGGATCAGCTTGGAGTTGTTGCGCACCTTGTCCATCAGCGCCAGCAGCAGGTCGTGCACGGTGCCGTAGGCGGCGATCACGGCCGGGGCGGTCCCGCTCGCCGGCAACCCCTGGATCTTGGTGCGCAGGCCGTCCCACCGGTCCTGTGTGCCCAGCGTGTCGTTGAGGTCCTTGTCCACCGCGGCGACCGCTTCGACCGCCCGGGTGACCTGGTCGGTCTTCGCCTCGCCGCCGGCCACCACGGCCGACTCGGCGCTGCTCAGTGCGATCTCCAGCGGGCTCAGGGCCTGGATGTACTTGACGCCGTCGCGCTCCAGCGAGGCGAAGTCGGACTGCTCGCCGGTGGACTGCCAGACCATGGTGAACAGCACGGTCACGGACATGACCAGCACGATCGGCAGCAGCACCCGGGCCACGGCCGGCAGCGGCCGCCCGCGCTGACGTTGACGCGCACCAGCAGTCATCATCGCTCGCTCTCCGGTGCGGGCGTGAGACCGCGCGCCGCCCCGCCCTCGAATTGTCGGCCCGGGAAACACAAAGGATGGCCGGGACGAAACATACGACTGCGGAAGAGCATTGAGTGACGTCGACTCGACCGATTGTCACAGCCGAACAGTCAGTGATGAGAAGCATTCAGACGGTGGCGCACCCGACCTCTTGTCAGGTGATCAACAGAGTCGTAATCTCGCGCGCGAGCTGGGCGAACAGCCTCGCCGTCCGAGGGCCATCATAGCGTACCGAAATCGCAAGTGGATCTTGAATTCTGTTACTTCTGCCCCATTCTTTGTGAATCGTCTATCGGATATCGGGGCAGGCTTCGCGCAAATAGGGCAACGTTACGGTTCGCCGCCCGCCCCGGCCGGTCAACGGCGCACCGGATAGCGCAGGTGCAGCACCCGACTGCCCGCAATCACCACGTCCGGATCCTCAAGGAGGTGCTGCGCGTCGACCGAGCCGAAGTAGCGTTTGCCGGACCCGAACACCACGGGCACGAGGTCCATGCGCACCTCGTCGACTAGGCCCGCGGCCAGCACCTGGCCACCGACGTCACCGGCGGCGACCTCGACCAGGCGGTCCCCGGCAAGCTCCTGGGCCCTGGCCACGGCCGCCTCGATGCCGTCGACGAAGTGGAACGGCGCCGCGGGATCCCAGCCGTCGGGCGCCGGGCGGTGCGTCACGACGACCATGTGGTCCATCCCGCCCGGAGGTTTGCCGTCCCAGCCGTCGGTCATGTCGAAGACGTGCCGGCCGACGATCGTCACCCCGATCTGATCCCAGTACGGCCGGATGTAGTCGTAGGACGTCTGCGACACCTTCAGCACACCGCTGTCGTCCAACGCCACGTCCCCGCCGGTCAACCAGTCGAACAGCGGCCCGGGTTGGTCGTTCTCGTCGGCGACAAAACCGTCCACGGACACCGAGCTGTACATGACCACCTTGCCCACGGGTCACCCCTCTGCGTCGGAATGCCCTCAAATTAGCGTGCCGCCGGCGGTGACTCTTGTAAGAAATCAATCGGCCGGCAGGGACCACCCGTCCAGGACATGGCCGGGATGCTCGCGCAGGAACCGCCGCCGGATCTCGAGGTACCGGGTCGGGGTGTACCCGGTGAACGTCCGGAACTCGTGGCCGAAGTGGGCCTGGTCGAAGTAGCCGGCGCCACCGGCGAGTTCGCTCCAGTCGATCGGTGCGGCCGGGTCGATCGACAACACGGTGGCCGTGAAGCGGTAGGTGCGGGCCAGCCGTTTCGGTGTCACGCCGATGAGCTGCTTGAACCGCTGGGCCAGGTGAGTGCTGCTGACACCGGCGGCCACTCCCAGGTCGCCGATCGCCGCCGCCCCGCCGGTGGCCGCGATGACGCCGCTCGTGTGGCGGACCAGCCCGAGGCCGGCGGTCTCGTGCAACCGTCGCATCAACTCCTGCTCCAGCACCGTCAGCATCTCGTGCGGCCCGCCGGCGGTGGCCAGCCGGTCCCGCAGCTCGGCGGTGGCGAGCCGGCCCCACACCTGCTCGATCGTCACCGGCCGGTCGCACAGCTCGGAGGCGGGCATCGGCAGCAGCGGCGCCAGCCCCCACGGCTTGAGGTGCGCGCCGACCGACCGGGTCCGCGGCGGGTAGCCGAACTCGAACGCGCGCGTGGGCATGCTGATCACGCAGCCGTCGGCGTACTCGGCCGACTCGGCTTCGGTGCCGGCGCGGATGCGGAACGGCTCGCCGAGGTTGACGATGAGCAGCGCGCCCGGCATCGGTGGCAGCATCAGCCGGGCGTACGGCGCCGTGCCGTCCAGGTAGTAGAGGTCGTCGATCAGCCCGTTCAGCGGCGGTCGCGGCACTCTGGACACGTACTCCACCCCGGCAGCATCGCCGATGCACGGCCCGTAGGTCTGCCTCAGGACACCGGCGTGCCGGCCGCAACACGACCGTCTGCTCCCGCATCCGCCTCAGCTCGCCGGCGGGCAGAACGCCGGCGCCGTCACCGAGCCGGAATCGTGCCCAGCGCCAGTTTTGTAAGGGTGCTGTCAGGTCCCCGGACCAGCCGAAACCCGTGATCCGGACCTAACGTCCCCGGCTAGGAGGAGCCGATCCGGCTCCGGTCACCGCCGCTGGGGGCCATCTCGTGCGTACCGGTCTGACCCTGTTCGTCATCCTCGCCGGCTTCCCGGCCGCGCTCGTCGCGCTGGCCGGCTCACCGCTGCCCAGCCGCGCACCCACCTCGGCCGACCTGGTGTGCTGGCTCGACAACCCGACCGCGCCGCAGTTCCTGCCCGGCCTGCTCGCCGCGATCGCCTGGCTGTCCTGGGCCCTGGCCACCACGGTCGCCCTGCGCCTGGCCGCCGCGCGCTCGGCCGCCCGGGTCAGCCGCCTGGTCCAGCATCTGCCCGGCCCGCTGCAGGGTCTGGCCGCCACCGTGCTCGGTGCCGCCGCGGTCGCCGCGAGCTACTCCCCCGCCGCGGCCGCCGCACCGGCTCCGGCCGTGGCCACCGCCGCCCAGGCCCTGCCCGAACGCCCGGCCGTGCTCCCGGCGCACCATGCCGGCCCGACCTACACGGTCCACCAGGGCGACACCCTTTCCAAGATCGCGAAGAAGAAGCTCGGCGACCCGGACCGGTGGCCCACCATCTTCAAACTCAACCGCGGCAAGCAGTTCCCGGCCGTCGGCGGACGCCTCACCGACCCGGACGTCATCTACCCCGGCTGGAAACTGCGCCTGCCCGACAAGGTGATCCCCCGACCCGCGCGGCCCACCCGCCCCGCGGATCCCGGCCACAGCACGGCGCCCGCACCCCACATCACCGCCACCCCGGTCACGGCCTCGCCGCAAGCGGCATCGCCGACCGGCGGCGGCCACTCCAGCTCCGCCGCCACGATCAGCTTCGCGGCACTCACGGCAACAACCGGTTTCGCGTACGCGATGGGCCTGCTCTGGCGCCGCAGGCGTCACCATCGACCGGCCGCCGCCACCGCAGCGCTGCCCGCCACCGAACCCCCACCGCGCCGCCGCCCCGAGCCCGCCCCGACCACCACCGGGCCGGTCGAAGCCTCGCCGCCGGACAACCCGGCCACCGCCCTGACCGGCCCCGGAGCCCTGGACGCGGCCCGCGCCGCCCTCGTCGCCGTGCTCACCGGCAGCCTGCCCGACACCGTCGCCGTCACCACCTCGGCAACCTTGAACCGCCTGCTGCCCGGCGCGCCGGCCGGCGAACGGCTCACGGTCACCGACGACCTCGGCGGCGCCCTGGCCCTGCTCGATGAACAGAGCATCCGCCGCAGCCGGCTGGCCGACGACGACAGCACCGGCAGGCCCACGCCCACCATGCTGCTGCTCGCCGAGGTCCCCGACCAGGAGTGGCACGCCCGGCTGGCCACCGCGGCCCGCCTGGGTGAACCGCTCGGTATCGACATCACCCTGCTCGGCCCCTGGCCCACCGGCCTGACCCTGACCGTTGCCGCCGACGGCACCACCGAGGCCGGCGACCTGGCGGTGCTCGACGCCGAAACCGCCACTGCGGTCCTGGCCGCGCAGCCGCAACCCAGCCCGGCCGCGGCCACACCGCCACCGGAGCCGGCCGCGGCCACACCGCCACCGGAGCCGGCCGCGGCCGCATCGGCACCGGAGAGCAGCCGGCCGGCCCGGGTGGGCATCCGCGTGCTCGGCCGTCCCGCCATCCTCGGCCCGGACGGGCACCCGGTCCGCGGCCTGCGCGTCAAAAGCCTGGAACTGTGCGTGCTGCTGGTCGTCAACCGCGACGGCGCCGCCCTCGGCGACATCATGGAATCCCTCTGGCCCGAGGTCAACCTCGCCCGCGCCACCGACCGGCTCTCCACCTGCGTCGCCAACCTGCGCAACATCATCCGAGCCGGGGTCCGCGCGGGCAGCACCGGCGACAACGGCCGCATCGAGCCGGTCATCAACACCGGCGGCCGCTACCACCTCAACCCCGCCCTGGTCGACGTCGACTGGTGGCAGATCCTGGACGCCCAGAGCGCCGCCGCCACCGCCCTCGACGACCGGACCTGCCTGCGGCACCTGCGCACCGCGATCGCCGCGGCGGCCGGGCGGACGCTGGCCGCCGACACCGCGTACGAGTGGATCGGCACCGACCGCGAACGGGCCCGCCACCACCTCGTACGCCTGCATCTGATGGCCGCCGACCTGCTCACCGACACCGATCCCCGGGCGGCCCGGGCGCTGCGCGACACCGCCTGCGACTACGACCCGATGTCGGAGGAACTGGCCCGCGACGCGATGCAGGCCGCCGCCGATCTCGGCGACGCCGACGGCATCCGCCACCGCCGCGAGCACCTGCACCGCGCGCTCGCCGAGGCCGGCATCGACGCCGACACCGGCACCGACCGCTTCGCCGCCGACCTGCTGCAGAACCTGACGATCAACCACCGGTGAGGAGCGTTGCGATGCGTGTTCACGTCCTGTCCGACGACGGCGGCCGGCACCTGCACCACACGATCCACCGGCTGCGCGAGGCCGAGACGGTCGTCGCCGGCCTGCACGAGGAGTACTTCGACGCCTGCAAGGACCTTGAACAATTTCGCCGTACGAGGCCTTGGTGGCGCCGTGCGTTCGGGGTCGCCACGGCCGCCGAGCGGGAGGCGTCGTCCCGTACCCAAATCGTCTTGGATCTTGTCACCGACGCCGATCTGGACCGCCGGCAGATCAACGACCGCGCCCGCCGGCAGGCCGCCGGGATCCTCGGCGAACAGGCCCTGATCGACGGCCTGGCCGAACTCGACGACGCGTGGACCATGCTGCGCGGCTACCGCGATCACCACGTCCTGATCGGCCCCACCGGCCTCTGGGCGATCGAGGTGAGACACCGCCGCATCCGGCTGCACGTCGCCGGCGACCAGTGGTGGTACGAGCAGCTCGACGCCCGCGGCCGGGCCGGGCACAGCGGCTGGGCCGCCGACGCCACCGGCCGCACCTGGGGCGGCCAGGTCACCGACGTCGCCGCCGAGATCACCGGCCGGCTCTCGCGCCACGGACATGCCGTCGCCGTCCGCACCGCCGTCATGCTCCTGCACGAGCGGGCCGAGGTCGGCCGCTGCGACAACCCGCCGGTCAACCTGATCGGCACCCGGCCGGCCCACCTGCTGTGGGCGATCCAGCGCTCGGCCACCGTGCTCAGCACCACCCGATGCCACGAACTGGTCGACCTGCTCCACGCCACCCACCCCGGCGGACAGCTGCGCCGGCCCTGACGAGTTGACCGGCCGTACCGGATGAGCCCGGGAAGGCGGCAATGATCCGGCTATCGAGGGAAAGATCCGCCGTCGATTATGGTGACCGATATGGCTTCGTTCAACGACACCGTGATCGAGAACTTCCGCGCCGGCAACGGCGTACTGGGCGGTCATTGGGAGGGCAAGAAGACGCTGCTGTTGCACACCGTCGGCCGCAAGTCCGGTAAAAGCTTCGTCAACCCGCTGGTCGCGGCCCCCGACGGTGACTCGTACATCGTCTGCGGCAGTGCCGGCGGCGCCCCCGGCGACCCGCAGTGGGTCGCCAACCTGGAGGCCGCCGACGGCCCGGTGACGGTCGAACTGGGCGCCGGCGAGGTGCAGGCCGATGTCCGGGTGGTCCGTCCCGGCCGCGACGCCGACTGGGACCGGCTCTACGGCGTGTGGCGGGCCTACTGGCCGGACGCCGCCGGCTACGAGACCAAGACCGACCGCAAGTTCCCGGTCGCGGTCGTCACCGTTCGCTGACCGGTTTGCGGCGCCGAGCCGTTGACGGGCCACCGGACGGATCGCTCATCCTGAACCGATGGCCCTGACATGGCTCGGCGAACCGACAGTGGATGTGTTACGGGCCGCGCTGCGTGCGGTGGCGCCCGAGCTGGCCGACGGCACGATCGTGCCGCGGGGGCTGCAGGCGAGCGACGATCCGCAGTGGTGCGCGGCCAGTGCCGAGATCGACGGCCGGTTCGTGGTGAAGTTCGCCTGGGCCCGGCCACCCGCACTGCGCATCCGCCATCAGATAAGACTGCTGGATACGCTGCGGCCGGCCGCACCCCGGTTGCCGCTGCCCACGGTGGTGGCCGCGTCCCTCGACCCGGCCATGCTGATCACCCGCCGGGCCGCCGCAACACCCTTCTTCGGCGTACGACATCTGATCGCGCCCGCCGACCGGCCGACGGTGGCGGATGATCTCGCCGCGGTCCTGGCCGGCCTGCACCATCGCGATGTGCTCAAGGCGGTGTCGGCATCGATGGGCCCCCTCCCCGAGCCGATAATGCCCGCCCCGACCGGCGAAATCCGGGCCCGGCTCCCGCCGCTGATCCGCTCCGACCAGCGCGACCGGGTGCTGACCTGGTGCGACCGGGCCGACCGGGTACTCGCGACATCCGGCCGCACCGTCCTGGTCCACGGCGACTTCCACGGCGACAACCATCTCTGGGATCGCGGGTCGTTGCGGCTGCGCCTGGTCGTCGACTGGGAGACCGCGGGCCCGGGCGAACCCGAATTCGACCTGCGATGCCTGCCCGGGGACTGCGGTATTGAACTGTTCACGGCGACCGTCGCCCGGTACGAGCGGATATCCGGTACGACGCTGGACATGAACCGGATCATGGCGTGGCACCTGCGCACCGTTCTGGGTGACGCGTTGTGGCGGGCCGAGGCCGGTGTGCCGTTGCCGGACGCTCGAACGCCGGCGCAGTGGTTCGACGATCTGGACACCCGCCTCACCGCCGGGCAACTCTGGCGATCTTGAGGGTGCCCGGCCGTAATGCCGTCGTCGAGGCCGCGACCGAGCCGGCCAGAGCGTCACCCGGTTGAGTACAAGGTCGACCCCCGATGGTGTTTCGGCTGGTCACGGCCGACATCACGGTCTTGACTGAGGGCATGGTCAGAACCGGCTCAGCAGGTCTCACCATCGCCGTCGTCCTCGTCGCAGCGGCGGGCTGCAGCCACCAGGCGGCAACCCCCGTCACTGCCCCGGCCACCGACGCCACCTCCACCTCCGTCGCGACCGGCACCGTCCTGTTCACCGAAGCCCCGCCCTCGCCGAGTCCGTCGCCCCACGAATCCAGCCCGGCTCCGAGCGGCACCCAGTACGGATACATCACCGCCGTCGACACCGCTCGGCGCACCGTCACCTACGACAAGATCGACTGGTTCACCGGGGCGGCCGCGGCGAAGGCCTGCGCGGCGGACGGCGTGGCGCCCGGCGACGGCGCCCGGTGCCACGACTACTACATCCGCAACCACAACAGGCTGCTGCGGACCGTGTCGCTGAGCCCGACCGCGAAGCTGACGCTGCAATCACCGAACGACATCCTGGTCCAGCTGGAGATCAGCCTGGCCGAGCTCGCCGCCGAGCATGACAACCGGTTGTTCATCCTGACCTTCACCTCCGGTGCCGTGTCCCGAGTGGCCGAACAGTTCCTGCCGTGACTTCCGGCCGTCCGATCGCCGCGGTGGCCGTGACCGCGCTGATGGCGTTCACCCCGGCCACCTGCGGCGACCCGGACCACCCGGCCTCGCCACCCCCGGTGGCGGATCCGGGCACCGCGGTGTGCCCGGTGACCGACGGCGCTGCCGACGGGTGGGCGTACACCGCGAAACTGACCGACGGCAGCGGCCTGGTCCTGGAGAACCTGCGGTTCGGTCCGCGGCTGCTCGCCCGCCGGGTGAACGTCGCCTACCTGCGGATCAAGGTGGGTGACGGGGCACAGCAGAACACCACATTGACCCGTACGGCGGTGGCCGGAGCACCGGTGGCCGTATCGCTGAGCGGTGACGTGTCATGCCGGTCCGGCGACGGCACACCGGGCGTCTCGGCGATCTACCGGGCCCAGGTCGCCGCCGCCGGTACGCAGCCCGCGGTCACGGTGCTCATTCAGCAGTCGTATCGATTCGACACCGCACTTGATCGCGCCTGCGAGCCGACCGGGACCGCCGCGTGCCGCCGGTTCTGGCCGACCACGACGTGGGCCATCCCGGGAGCGTCGCCGCCGGCAGCTGACGTGAGCGTCAGCCTGGTGCAGCGGTTCGCCTTCGATCCGGACGGGGCCTCCGACGCCGGGATCGCCGGCGCCGCCGACCTGATCGGTGACGTTCCCGGCCCGAACGCCCACTTCGCGACCGACCCGCTCAAGGTCCTGCCGCTCGCCGTTCAGGACCTCGGCAACGGCGACCGGCTCCGAAAATCCGGATCGGTGAAAGTGCTGGACCAAGGGAAACTCGCCACCACCTGGGAGAACTGGCATCAGACCGGCCGGGCCGCGATCGGGATGCCCGGCATGGTGCACAGCATCGCCGGCTGCACCGAATGCGTGCACGCCCACTGGTCGTGGTTCGCCCGGCTCCGGCAGGTTCAGGAGGCGTACACCCCGAAGGCCGGTATCTCGCCCCGGCTCGTTCCGGACCCGCCGCTGGTCGCCGCGGCCAACTACAAGTCGTGCGGGGCGACCGACTGCTGGTCGGACGGCCGGCCCGAGATCCCCGACGGGTCGAAACAGACCGCGTGCATCGGTTGGACCACCGACCAGATCATCGAACCGGTCGACTGGTGCGCCGACCATACCGCCCATACCCTCGACGGCGACCACCCGCCGGTCATGTACTGGCAGGCCACGTCCCGATCGTCGGACCAACTGGACGCCGGCGTGAGCATCGGCAACGCCGACTACGCGTACGGTGACTCCTCCTGGGCACCGCTGCCCGACCCGAAACGACCGCACGGCGGCAACGGGTCGATGTTCTTCGTCCCGGCCCGGACCTTGCCGACGGTGAACGCACTGCCCGCGACGGCCGATCCGGCCGTCGCCACCCTGGAACAGGCCGCGCCGGTGGCCCAGGGCAGCGACTGGGCAGTGCCGGTGTACATCCACCTCGGCAACCCGCACGACCAGGGCCCCTACTATCTGCGGATCAAGACGGCCGGTGGTGTGACCCTTCGCAACCCGGACCCGCTGTGGTCGGCGTCGGCCGGCGGGGCCGCGTGGATCCGGGTGAGCGCACCCGACGGCCGGCCGATCCTGGCGGCCCACGACGCCACGACCCTGCAAGCCGTTCCGGTCTTCGACCGTAAGCCCGCAGCGGGGCAGGTGAGCCTGCAACTGGACGCGGCCCCGGACGGTATCGGCGGCTACACACCGTCGACAGGCGACTGGACGATCGGCAACCGCCTGCGTGACGTCAACTGGTTAAAGGTCGCCGGGCCGCAACTGAACTGCGACGAGACCCGGCCTGAGCTGCACAGCAAGCCGGTCGAACACGACATCACCAGGGACGGCGTGCCCGACACGTTCCTCGATATGGACTGCTATACGGGCGACGGCTCCGATACAAGCCAGGTGCTGGTGTACGACGGCGCCTCGGATCCTGCGGCGCCTGCACTACTCGGCAATCCGGCGGCCGGACAAGGGCTGGATGTGGGGTGCTTCACCTTCGCCGGTGACGCCGTCACCGTGCACGGCCACCTGCATGCCGCCGGCGACTCACAAGGAGATCCGAGTCTGATCGCGACGGTGACCAGCCGCTGGAACGGCACCACGATGACCGACGGTCCGGCGCAGGTGACCCGGGCGGCGCGACCCGGCTACGACAGGCTGCCCGGCTGCTGAACCTAGTGGCCGTCAGGCCCGGCTGAGCGGTTTGCGGAATCGGTGATATTCGCTGACCACCCGGAAGCCGAGCCGTTCGTACAGTGCTCGCGCGCCGGCCGGATCATGGCCCGCGGTGTGCAGGCGGATCGGTCCGGCGCCCTGCTTGATCAGCGGGCCGAGCGCCCGGGTCCTCGCCGCGGCGTCGTTATCGTTGACCGGTGATCGGCAACCTTGAGACGTTCCAGGACGAGCTGGCCGCCAGCGGGTTCCCGCCGCTGGTCAACAAGCTGGCCGGGGCCGATTTCCGGGGCCGGATCGCCACCCGTGACCTGGGGCCGCTGCGGCTGGTCTCGCTCGACACCCCCGAGAGCGCCTGCATCGGTCGCGAGCGCAACGCCTCCGGCGGCGAGAACCTGGCGGTCAAGGTGATGACCCGGGGCCGGACGCGGATCGAGCAGGGGCGCGGCGACGCCGAGCTCGGGCCGGCCGATCTAGTGCTGCTCGATCCGACGCGGACGCTGCGGTTCGAGAGCACTGCCGCGGCGCACGTCACCATCCTGGTTCCGCGCCGGGAGCTGCGGATCCGGCCCACGCAGATCGACCGGCTCGTCGGCCGGCGCATCGACGGCCGCCACGGTCCGGGTGCTCTGGTCTCCGTGCTGGCGCGCCAATCAGCGCTGTCGGCGACCGACTTCCGCGAGGCGGAGGCGCTGCGGTCGGCGGCAGCCGTCATCGAGCTGATCGCGGTCGCGCTGGAGGCCCGGCTCGGCGACGAGCAACCGGCCCCGGACGAGTGGCTACGCAACCGGATCGCCGGTTACATCGAGGCCCGGCTGGCCGATCCTGATCTGTCCCCGCTGGGCATTGCCACTGCCCACCACATTTCCGTACGCCGGTTGCACAAGCTGTTCGAGGATCAGCCGCTCACCGTCGCGGCCCTGATCCGGCGGCGCCGCCTCGAACGCTGCCGGGCCGAGCTGACCGCCGGTGGACGTACGGTCACCGCCGTGGCCGCCCGGTGGGGGTTCTCCGATGCCACCCATTTCAGCAAGCTCTTCAAGTCGACGTTCGGCTACACCGCCCGCGCGCTGGTGACCAGCAACCGTGCGCGGACGACCAAGACGCGCACGGCCGGCCCGGAACAGGATGGTGGTCACCAAGGCAGGCAACGGCAAGAGGAGTAGTCATGGCGAAGGTGAACATCGTCCGCCCTGGTGAGGGCGAGATCCTCGGCAGTGGGGCGCAGCAGATCCGGATCCTGGAGAACGGCGAGCACACCGACCACCGGCTGGGGTTCGCCGAGGTCACCATTCCGCCGGGCACCCCGAGCCCGTTGCAGCACCGCCACGCCCAGCACGACGAGGGCTTCTACGTGCTGGCCGGAACGTTCCGGTTCACCGTCGGCGAGGAGCACTACGACGCCGGGCCGGGCACCTGGGTGATCGTGCCGACCGGGGCGCCGCACACGTTCGCCAACGTCGGCGACGTGAACGCGGTCATGCTGAACACGTTCACGCCGGACCTGTACGTGCAGTATTTCCGCGACTTCAAGGCCATGATCGATTCCGGGCAGCCGGTCAACGCCGAGACCATGAAACCGCTGTGGAAGAACTACGCCACCGAGATCTCGGACGAATACGCCGCAGCGCCCGGACCGAGCGGCTTGCGGTAGCGGTGGTATTCGCGGACCACCCGGAAGCCGAGCCGTTCGTACAGCGCCCGCGCTCCGGCCGGATCGTGGCCCTCGGTGTGCAGGCGGATCGGTCCGGCGCCCTGCTCGATCAGCGGGCCCAGCGCCCGGGTCATCATCGCGGTCGCCAGGCCGCGGCGCTGGAAATCGGGATCGACCTGGACGTCCTCGATCTCGGTGCGGGCGGGCGCCCGGTTCACGGCGACCAGTCCCACCACACGGTCGCCGGCGGTCGCGACCTGGACCAGGTCGAGTTGTGACCGGCTGAGCCACGTGCGCAGCCGTTCCTCGGTGGGCTGGCTGTAGAACGCGCGGCCGGCCCACGCGCGGGCCGAGAGGGCGACGAGGGGGCCGGCGTCGTCGATCGTGGCGGCTCGGACCGTGACGCCGGTGGGCAGTTCACGAGGCCGTACGGATGAATCGTCCTGTTCCATCTCGATCATGGTGAGCACTCGCCGGTATCCGTTGCGCTGCAACAGCGACGTCCGGTCCGGCTGCACCGACGAGGCGTTGCCACCGAGCATGACCGGGCCGCTGCCGATGTGGCCGGCGCGTAGCCGGGTCGCGGCCCTCTCGCCCTCGTGCAGCAGCCGCCGGCCCAAGCCGAGCCGCCGGGCCGGCGGCGCCACATAGCCGTCAGTGAGGTGCACGCGGGTCCCGTCGGCTTCGGACCAGGACCGCAGCAGGCCCCACCCGATCACCGTCCCGGACTCGTCGACCGCGACGGTCGCCCAGTCCGCCGCCTGCATCCTTCGCCGCACCGCGTCGGCGTCCAGGAGCAACTCCATGGTGGAGTGGACATCGACGAGGTCAGCCGCAGCGTGCCGAATGTGCAACTCGTGAATTACCGCGGCGTCGCCAGGCCGGAAATCGCGAAGGAGAGGGTCGGGCACGTCCCGAGTACACCACGGCCGCAACCGATCTCAGACGCCGCCAGGATTCTGCGGCAGTCGCGAGGAACCGCTCGGACTCACCGCGCTGGTAGGTGCCGCCGGCCTCGGCGACCGTGGTGAAGATACGGGCCGAGGTCTGTTCGTCGGCGCCGCTCGGCCATTTGGTGCCGAAGGTGGCCGTGCCGAACGCGATCTCGGAGACCCGTAGTCCGATTCGCCGGCCGAAGGTCGTATGACGCTCCCCTGGGGGCCTGTCAGGGTGGACGATGGCGGCGATGTCGTCGCCGAGGTGGTACTCGATCGGGCGGCGCTCCTGCAGTCCCTTCGCGAACAGCAGCGCCGCGGTCCTCTGGAATTCAGGCCGGCCGGTGGCGTCGGCATCAGATGCAACGCCCCAGACTGACGCGCGGACTGCGGCAGATGAGGTCACTTGATTTGAGTTCTCGGGTCCGCGCCGGCAGGAGCGGAATGACACGACTCTCAAGGAAGCTTGTCGGCTAGGCGAATGGCCAATTCGATTTGCCAACGGGTCTTCATGCGCTCCGACCGCGGGTCGGTCAGATAGGCCTCATACCGGCAACCGAATCGCTCGCCTTCGGGACTTGCCGTGCAGTCCAGCGCGAGGCCCTCCTCCTGGCTCCAATCTCGCAACATGCCGTTGGCACGCCGACCATGGTTGATGTAGGCCAAGGTTGCATACCGGCCGGCCGGCAGCACTCCGGCGCGTACCCGGCCGCTGTCCCCGATCGCCTCGTCGGTAATGACCCCAACCTCGACGTCCATGGGGCCACCCATGTCCACCACATGGAGACGGAAGAACGTGTGACCGTACGCGATCGCTCGGTCGTCCGCCCAGGAGTACAACTCGTCCATGAGCCGGTCCCGCACGGCGAACATTCCGCGGAACGGCGTAACAAGACGGATACCGATATAGTGCCGAGCGGGCTTGGCAACGATCGACGGACCATCGACGAGTTCCACCGGGAACCTCCATGCGATTCGGCAATGTCGACGTTGTCTCGGGAATCGCGATACTACGCGACATCAACCAAGGTCAAGGTCAACTGCCGAAGCCGTGTCAGAGTCGCGCCGTTTCCTCCTAGGCCCAAACCAGCACGGCCAGACTGCGCACTGAACTCGGCATGGTCGCGCTTCGGCTGCGGCTATGTTCCGGAAGCCATGAAGGCGGCGAGGATGTAGTTGGGGTGGCGGTCAAGGTTCTTGCGGGCACGGTCGTAGCGGATGGTGGTGCGCGGGTCGGCGTGCCGGGCGGCGATCTGGACGTCGCGGAGGCTGACGCGGGCGTCGAGCATGGTGGTGACGAACGTAGGCCGCAGCATGTGCGGGTGCATCTTTGGCTTCCGCAACTCGGCAGTCTCAGCCAGGAGCTTGAGCCGCCGAGTTGCCGCGTGCTGGTCCATCCGGGCGCCACGGGCGTTACGCAGGATCGGGCCGTCGTCGCGTTCGTCGACAGCGCGGTCTATCGCCCGGGCCACCGCCGGCGGCAGTGGAACCAGGACGACCTTGCCGCCTTTGCCGCGGACCCTGAGGACGCGGTGGCCGTGTTCCTCGCCGAGGTCGGCGACGTTGGCGCCGCAGGCTTCGAAGATCCGTAGCCCGAGCAGCCCGGCATGGCGACCAGGGCGAAGTCATTGATGTTGGCCGACAGCCGGGCAGCAGGAATCATCGCCTCGAACTGCAGATGGTTGAGGCCGAGCGGGGGCGACTCGGGAGGGACCAGCGGCCGACGGACGTAGTCGGCCGGTGAATGCGGGAGGATCTGGTCGATGACCGCTTGCTTCGAACGCCCGGCGCTGGCACTGACAGTTCGGAGCGTGCGGTGCTCTCCCCGCGATGACCGACGCTCGGCACTTGATCTTTCTCCCACAGCCATCACGCTCGTGGCGGCATGAGAGTATGCCTCCCACCGGTCATGCGGAGGCGGAAGCTCATGAATGTCGATCATGAAGATGGGCGGACCGCGTTTCTTGCGGCGCTCGATGGCTTCACGCAGTGCGCCGACAGCCTTAGCGACCTCCAGCTCATGGCGGCCAGCCGGTGCACGGGCTGGACCGTGGGGGATGTAGTCGTGCACGTCCACCTCGGCCTTCAAGATATGCTTCTTGGCTTGGTGAGTGTCACCTCGGAAGTGCCCGAGACAGACGCCGGCAGCTATTGGCGGATCACACTTCCCGCTAACGATGACAACGGCGACCAGATTGCCGGCATGCGGTTCATCCGGCTCCTGAGTGGGTCATACCGACGGCCGTCCAACGCCGTGCGGCATATGCTGCCGACAGTGGAGGGCGTCCGCGCCGCCATCTCTCGGCTCGAGCCGGCCGCGGTGCGATTTCAGGGGCATGTCCTCTCGACCGGCGACTTTCTTGCCACCTGGGCCGTCGAGCTGACTATTCATCAGCTGGATATGGGACGAGAGCTGGTGCTACCACAGCCCGCTCCAGCGGCCCTGCGGCTTGCCTGCTTGACCGTCGAGGACTTGGCCGGGGCGAATGCACCGGGGACATGGTCGGACGAGCGGATCATTCTTCTCGGTGCGGGCCGGATCAAGCCTGATCCTGAAGAGCGAACAGAAGCGCCGGAGCTAGTCAGGCAGCTACCTGTTCTGGGTTAACGACGCGCACTGTGATCGGCACGAGCACACGCTGACAGGCCAGGTGGCCGGTTGCGCTGCGGCCGAAGGTGCGCCCGTAACGCTGAGCCTTGTACTCCAGCATGGTGGTGAAGCTGGCCCACCCGGCGTCGTGCACGGATGCGGCGAGCCGGGTCCGGCCGAGACCGGTCACGCACAGGTCCTCGACGTACACCGCTTGGTTGTCGCGGATGATCGCCGTGGACAGCTTGTGCTGCCAGTCCCGCCGGGTGTCGGCCACCCGCGCATGAGCGCGGGCGACCTGCATGACGGCTTTCTTGCGGCGGTTGCTGCCCTTGGTCTTGCGCGAAAGGGCCTGCTGCAACCGTTTGAGTTTGCGGGCCGCGCGGCGCAGGAACTTCGGCGCGGTCACCTTGCTGCCGTCGGACATGACGGCGAAGTAGGTCAGGCCGAGGTCGATACCGGTCTCCGGTTCGACCGGCGGCAGCGTCTCGTTCTCGCCGATGGTCACGACGAACGAGGCGAAGTACCGGCCTGCCGCGTCCTTGATGATGGTGACGCTGGACGGGTCCGAGGGCAGGGTGCGTGACCAGCGGACCGGCAGGTCGCCGATCTTCGGCAGCCGCAGTCGGCCGTTGTCGCAGATCTTGAACCTGCTGTTCTTGGTGAACCGGATCGCCTGCCGGTTGTCCTTACGGGACCGGAACCGGGGCGGGGCCACTTTGCGGCCCGCGCGTTTGCCGGACAGCGAGTTGAAGAAGTTGCGGTAGGCGGTGTTCAGGTCGGCCAGGGCTTGCTGCAACACCACGGCTGAGACCTCGCCCAGCCACGCCCGGTCCGGGGTGTCCTTGGCCTGGGTGATGACCAACTTCGACAGGTCGCCGTCGGAGATGTACTTCTCGCCCGCTTCGCGGGACTGCTGACGCGGCAGGGGCACACGATCGGCGGCATGAGCGTGCGTTACTCGTCGCCGTCGTCGTGGCTGTCGCAGCTGTCAGGGTCCTACTTGGCCGACGGCCTGGGCAATGGCGAGGGTGTGCTGGTATTCGCGCCAGTGGGCCAGCCTGCCGTCCCGGGTCCGCAGCACTCCGATGAACGGTGCCGAAGCGGTTGCGCCAGTTGTTGTATGCGTGCCGACCAGTTCGTACTCGACCACGATCACCTCGGGTCCGCTGTTTTGTGTACCACCACGTTGCGACAGTCGTCGAATCGGAAGGGAAACTGCGCGCGGCCTGCTTGCGTGTACTCAAGGACTCGTTGTTTGCCCTCGATGCTGGTGGGTCGCCCAGGGGCGGCGAACGGCGTCTCGATCACCACTTCGTCGGCGAGCAAGTCGGCGTCATAGGTGGCCACGTTGGCGAGCCAGCGGGCGCGCATGTTGTCGAAGATCTCGGTCGGTGTCATCGCCGTCCTCCGGAAAGATAAGATGAGTTGGAACTCGGCTTCCCAGCGAGGATAGTGAGTGGAGACTCATTTTGGTAGAGGGGTCGCCGCTGCGCGCGGATGCGTTGCGCAACCGGGCTCGCATACTGGACGCCGCCGAGACGGTCTTCGCCGAATCCGGCCCTCGCGCCTCCACCGAGGAAGTCGCTCGGCGGGCCGGCGTCGCCATCGGCACGGTCTTTCGGCATTTCCCGACCAAGAGCGATCTACTCACGGCGATCATGAAGCGACTGCTGGTTCAACTCGTCGAAGATGCCGGCACGCAGGACCTATACACGTTCTTCGCCCACATGGTGGCGGAGGCCGCGGCGAAAAAGACCGTTGTCGACCTGCTTGCCGGGGCCGGGGTGGACATCCGTCTTCCCGACGCGGTCGCTGCGCTCGAGCAGGCGGTGGGCAAGCTGCTGCGGCAAGCACAGGACGCAGGGACCGTCTCTACCGAGGTGCAGGTGCGGGAGGTGATGGCACTGCTCGCCAGTGTGTGCCAAGGCGCCATGCAGGGTGGATGGGACCAGCACCTGCAAGCTCGTATTCTCGAAGTCGTCTTTGCCGGCCTACGCCGCCTTTGACCACAGGCCGGCAAGACCACGTGCGCTTGAGGCGCCGCCACCGACGCTGCCATGCCGGCAGTCGAGGACGCCCGGCCGTCGTCGTCGACGCCGTCCCGAATACGGCCCCCGCATTGCCGAACTCGCCCTCCAGTGCTTGACCAGGTATCCGCTCATCGGCAGATCAGTAAACGTGATCATGCAGCTTCGGCGAGCAATCGGGTGAACCGCTGAGCAGGGGTGTCCCAGCCGAGAATCTTGCGCGACCGGTTGTTGAGTTCGGCGGCCACGGCGGTCAGGTCTTCGACGGTGTGCACGCTGAGGTCGCTGCTCTTGGGGAAGTACTGGCGGAGCACGCCGTCGGTGTTTTCGTTGGAGCCACGTTGCCACGGGCTGGCCGGGTCACAGAAGTAGACCGGTGCGCTGGTGGCTGCGGTGAACTCTGCATGCCGCCCCATCTCGACGCCTTGATCCCAGGCCAGCGACTGCCGCAGCGAGGCCGGAAGGGTGGAGAACACGGTGAAGCCGGTCGCGGAAGTGTGCGGCGTTGCGGCCTTGCGGGAGGTGGACGAGGACGACGTAGCGGGTGCTGCGCTCGACCAAGGTCCCGATCGCTGTCCGGTTCTGGGCGCCCATGATCAGGTCGCCTTCCCGGTGTCCGGGCATACCGCGGTCGTTGGCGGTGGCGGGCCGGTCGTGAATGCTCTTCGAGCGATCGGTGAACCGCGGGATCCGTTGCTCGCAGCTGCGACGGCGCTTGCGATACGTGCGTCCGGTTCGCCGCAATGGCGACCGGCTGCGCGTCAGGCCGCCGCGATCGGGCCGGTACACCGCCTGATAGATCGTTTCGTGTGTCAGCCGCAGTTCTGGCCGGTCGGGATGCTGCAACGGCAGGACGCGGCAGATCTGCTCCGGACTCCACCGCTGATCCAGCCATCCTTGTACCAGGTCACGCAGCTCGGTGTTGGTGTGCAGCTTCGCCGGCTTGGCTCGTGGGCGGCGTGCCGCTGCACGTTGGTGGGCGGCGAAGGGGTGGTACTCGCCGGTTACCGGGTCGCTGTTGCGGCTGATCTCCCGGCTGATCGTTGACGGCGCCCGGTCCAGAAGCTGGGCAATGGCTCGGATCGATCTGCCAGCCCGGTGCTCAACGGCGATGGGGATGCGTTCGTCCTCGGACAGGTAGCGAACTGAGAGAGCCCGCTTTGGCGCAGCGATCGGCGGGTAGATCCGCGACTCGCCGTCCGCGTTGGTGACGGTTCGGCCGTATCGCCAGCGGATGCCGGTGCGACGGTTGATCCCGACTTCCCGGCAGGCTGCCGAGCTGTTAATGCCCTGCGCCATGAGGCGAAGGTCGTGATCACGTTTTCGCTTGCTCCGGACCGGCACCCGGTGGCTTCCGCGGACGACGGGGTTTCGACACGGCAACTCCTGAGCGAGTCAGGTGTTGCGACGACCGTTAGAACCTAAGCCGCCCTGGTGGGGCCGAATACAGCCGTCATAGCCACCGGTTCGCCGGGCCGAAGGTCGTATGACGCTCCCCTGGGGGCCTGTCAGGGTTGGACGATGGCGGCGATGTCGTCGCCGAGGTGGTACTCGATCGGGCTGCGCTCCTGTAGTCCCTTCGCGAACAGCAGCGCCGCGGTCCTCTGGAATTCAGGCCGGCCGGCGGCGCCCCAGAAGGCGTCGGAGTGCAGCGGGAACTCCGCGTCCGGCAGCCGGGTGTACTTGTTGACGAAGGATTTGATCTCGGCCAGCGCCTGGTGGTTCCAGCCCGCGACACGGGTGGCGTAGTCGTTGACGAAGGTCTCGAAACCGGCGTCCGGGATCGCGCGGTTGACGTAGCCGTACTTCTCGGCGGTGGCGCCGTCGTAGTCGTTGCCGCCGAGCAGGATCTCGAACGCGCGGCCCCGGCCGACCAGAGCGGGAAGGCGTCCGCCGGCGCCGCCGCCGGCGACCGCGGCGAAGCCGACCTCCATCTGGCCGAGTACGGCTTTTTCGAGGCTGGCGAAGCGCATGTCGGTGGCGAGTGCGAACTCGCTGCCGGCGCCGCGGGCGATGCCCCGGATGGCGCTGATGGTGACCGCGGCCAGCTTGCTGATCCGGACGGTGATGTCGACCCAGGCCGGGTAGCCGGTCGGGCTGGGCAGTGCTTCGGCGTCGGCCGGGTCGGCGGCCAGGTCGTAGTGGGCCAGGAAGAAGTCCGGGTCGGCACTGTCGAAGACCACGACGTTGACGGTGTCGTTGCTCTCCAGTTCGGTGAGCAGGGTCTTGAGGTCGGACATCATCGCCGGGCCGATGACGTTGACGGGTGGGTTGTCGAAGGTGACGCGCCAGAAGGCCGGCGACTCGACGGTCAGCTTCAGGTGCTGGGGCTGGAACTGCTCCGGAAAGGTCATGCCCGGCCGACCCAGGTCAGGACGTGCTGGGCGACCTCGCGCCAGCCGCTGTCGAAGACCAGCGAGTGACCGCGGTCCGGGAAGACGTGGTAGTCGGTCACCGACGGCGACTGCGAGTAGAGGCCGTACGCCTGGCGGCTGACCACTTCGGGCACGGTGTGGTCGGCCCCGGCGCCGGTGATCAGCAGAGGACCCCGTACGGCCGAGAAATTGACCTTGGTCGGTGATTGTGGGTCTTTCTTGGCCGCGGTGAGCTCGAAGATCGGGCGGCCGGGGCCCGGGATGGCATAGGCGTCGTGCAGCTTGCGTGACTCGTCCCGGCTGACGGCGTTGCCGAAGCCGTAGCGGAACTGGCGCTCGGTCAGCACCACGGCCCGGTCCTTGTTCTTCGGGCTGCGCAGCACGGGAAGCGCGGAGCGGATCTGGGCGAGCGGCAGTTTGGTGGCGCCTTTGACCGGCGCCGGGCTCAGGGCCACAGCCGCGTCGGCCAGGCCGTCGGCCAGCAGCTTCTGCGCGATCAGGCCGCCGAAGGAGTGGCCGATGACGATGGGCCGGGCCGGCAGGCCCTCAAGGAAGCGGGCGTATCCGGCGGTGAGTTCGGCGACCCCGATCCCGGCCAGGGCTTCGGGACGGGCCCGGGTGGCCGCGGGTGTGGCGGCGTCTCCGGTCCAGCCGGGCGCGTGGGTGGTGTAGCCGGCCGCGGCGAACAGTTCCTGCCACGGCTGCCAGGCGGCGCTGTGGATCCAGAGACCGTGGATGAAGACGACGGGTGGTGTGGTCATGGGTCCACCGTGACCACCTGAGTTGGAAAAAACAAGTCAGAGTGACGTTCGCGACGGCTGAGTTGGAAAAGTTGTTAAACTCGGCGGGCTTCACCAGCTCCCCCGGAGGCGAGATCCATGCCCATCGCAAAGCTGCGGGACAGCAGCTGTTCCGTGTCGCGCAGCCTGTCCGTGCTCGGCGAGCGCTGGACTCTGCTCATCCTGCGGCTCGCCTTCGAGGGCGAGACCCGCTTCGACTCGTTCCGCAGCAACCTCGGGGTCGCCGCCGACGTGCTCGCCGACCGGCTGAACACACTGATCGAGAACGGCATCATGACCAAGGACCCGTATCAGGACGCGGGGAGCCGAGCCCGGCACGAGTACCACCTGACCCCGGTCGGCCGGGAGCTGCACGTGATCATCGCCGGGCTCCAGCAGTGGGGCGACGACCACCTGCCCCGGCCGGAGAGCCCCACCGTGGTGCGCCGCCGGCACGCGACCGACGCGCCGGTCCGGGTCGCCTTCGTCGACGAGAGCGGCCACGAGGTGCCGCTGGATCAGGTCGACGCGGTTCGCACCGCGACCTACCCGCGGTAGGCCTGCTAGGTTGTTTTTTACAACCTAGCGAGGAGCCGCGGCGGTGGAACCCAGATCCACCGAGGAGCGACCCGTTCTCACCGACGAGCAGTGGCAGCGGTTGCTCACCTACGGCACCCCCGATCGCCGGCCCGCCGGCACCTGGATCTTCCAGGCCGGCGACGACGTCTGCGACATGGTCGTCGTCCAGGCCGGCCGGGTGGAGATCGTGCGACCGGCGACCGCCGACGAGCACGAGGTGACAGTGGCCGCCTACGGGCCGCGCGAGTTCACCGGCGAACTGAACCTGCTCACGCTGCAGTCGGCCTACCTGAGCGCGCGCACCACCGAGGACTCGCAGCTGCGCCGCATCGGTCCGGCCGCCTTCCGTACGCTGATGGATCACGACCCGGAGTTGTCCGACCTCGTGCTGCGGGCGTTGATCGCCCGTCGGCGCGCGCTGCGCGACGGCCAGGCAGCCCGCAGCCTGGAGGTCGTCGGCCGGGCCGCATCAGCGCCGACGCTCGCGCTGCGCACCTACGCCGCCCGCCTGCAACTGCCCCACACCTGGAACGACGTCGAGACCCCGGCCGGCGCAGCGCTGGCCCGGGCGGTGTCGGCCGCCGACGACGACCTGCCCGTCGTGATCACCCCCGGCGCCGTCCTGCGCCGCGCGACGCCGAGTGTCCTCGCCGAACACCTCGGCCTGTCCTACCGGCCCACCAGCGGCGAGCAGGTCGACCTCGTCGTCATCGGCGCCGGTCCGGCCGGCCTGGCCGCCGGCGTCTACGGAGCCTCCGAGGGCCTGCGCACGCTCGTGCTGGACTCGGTCGCGGCCGGCGGGCAGGCGGCGGCCAGCTCCCGGATCGAGAACTACCTCGGTTTCACCTCCGGTATCAGCGGCAACGAGCTGACCGCGGCCGCCGCCGTGCAGGCACAGAAGTTCGGCGCCCGCATCGCCAGCCCCTGCCCGGTCGCCGAGCTGCACTCCGAACCGGACCGGGTCCGCGTGGTCCTCACCGACAGCACCACCATCTCGGCGCGGGCCGCGGTGATCGCCACCGGCGCGAAATACCGTTCCCTGCCGCTGCCGCACTGGGCCCGATTCGAGGGCGCGGGCATCTACTACGCCGCGACCGAGATCGAGGCCCGCGCCTGCGGAACCCGGCCGGTGGCCGTCGTCGGTGGTGCGAACTCAGCCGGGCAGGCCGCGCTGTATCTGGCCGGCCGCGGCAGTCAGGTCACCCTGGTCGTCCGCGCGCCGGATCTGTACGCCGGGATGTCGTCCTACCTGGCCGATCGCATCCTCGCCGACCCCGCCATCACGGTCCGGACCAAGTCCGAGGTCACGGCCCTGCACGGGGACGATCATCTGGAGCAGATCAGTGTCTCCGGAGCAGCCGGGCCTCAGGAGTGTCGCGGCCTGTTCTGTTTCATCGGCGCGACCCCGGCGACCGCCTGGCTCGACGGTCTCGCCGCCGACGAGCACGGCTTCCTACGCACCGACGCCCAACTGGACGATCGGGACCTCGGCGGCAGCTGGGCGGCGCTGGGTCGCCGGCCGCTGCCTTTCGAGACCAGCCGGCCCCGCATCTTCGCCGCCGGTGACGTCCGTTCCGGCTCGATGAAGCGGGTCGCGGCCGCGGTCGGTGAGGGCGCCAGCGCGGTCAGCTCGGTCCACGCCGCCCTGCGCACCACCGAGAAGTGACCGGGAATGCGCCGCCGGTCCGGCGGCGCATTCGCTAGTTGCGATGCGGATATCCGTTGTGGTGCACGACGTCTATCTGTTCGTCGGAAAGCCGCTGTCCGTCGTCATCGACAAAAGCCACACCCACCGGCTTTCCCGTACGGCGATCGAGCCGTTCCGTGGAAGGCCCGGACGGCCACGGCAGGTTGGCGTCACCCCACAGCTGCAAGCCGCCGATGACGACGTGCAGTTGCCGCCCGGCCTCGGTCAGGTGGTACTCGTGCCGGGCCCGGGCGCCCGCCTCCTGGTAGCTGCGCTTGTCCATCACGCCGTACTCGACCAGGGTGTTGAGCCGGTCGGTGAGCACGTCGGCGCCGAGGCCCAGCGACTCCCGGAACGCCTCGAACCTGGTCAGCCCGCTGAGCGCATCGCGGACGATCAGCAGTGTCCAGCGCTCGCCGAGCACGGCCAGACTCCGCGCCACCGAGCAGCTGACCCCGGCGAACTTGGCGATGGTCATATTTCCCCCTGGTGCTCCCTGGGCGATCGATCGGCCCACGATAACCACTGGATTGTTTTTTACAACTCAGATGAGCCGTCCGCCACAACACCGCCGATCAGGACCGCCGCGATGCTAGGTTGTGTTTTCCAATCCAGCATAGGAGGGTCATCATGACCAGCATCAAAGACGCCGTAGTGGTCGTGACCGGTGCCAACGGCGGCCTCGGTCAGGAGTTCGTCAAGCAGGCACTCGACCGAGGCGCCGCCAAGGTCTACGCCACCGCCCGCACCCCACGGGACTGGAACGACGACCGGGTGGTCGCCCTCCCCCTCGACGTCACCGACGCCGGCTCGATCGCGGCCGCGGTCGAGGCCGCCCAGGACGCCACCATCGTCATCAACAACGCCGGCATCTACACCCACGGCGACACCATCACCGGCACCCCGATCGAGCGGATCCGGGAGATCTTCGAAACCAACTTCTTCGGCGCCGTCCTGGTCAACCGCGGCTTCGCCCCGGTGCTCGGCGCCAACGGCGGCGGCGCCTTCCTCGACGTGCACTCGGTCCTGAGCTGGCTCGGCGTCGCCGGCGGCTACAGCGCCGCCAAGGCCGCCTTCTGGTCGGCCACCAACTCGTTCCGTGTCGAACTCGCCGCCCAGAACACCCAGGTCGTCGGCCTGCACCTGGGCTACACCGACACCCCGATGATCTCCATGGTCACCGACGACAAAAACGACCCGGCCGACATCGTGCGCGCCGGCCTGGACGGCCTCGAGAACGGCGAGCACGAGGTCCTGGCCGACGACCGGGCGATCGCCGTCAAGGCCGCCCTCTCCGGCAGCATCGCCGACCTGTACGGCCTGCCCGGCGGCGAATGAGCCCACCTGCCCGGCCGCCTCGGCCGGGTCGTCGTCGAGCGCCGGCCCGCGCCGCGGGCTCGCCCGGCGTCACCGGAGCGGCGGCCACCTCGTCCGATAAGATCCGCATCGCGGCCCAGCCGTAACCGTATTCGGCCGCACGCCACCATGCCCGGGTCCCGTTGCCGGCGATCATCACCGGCGGCATCGGATCACCCGGCGCCAGGGCGACCTCCAGGCAGTCACCCGGTCGGTCGGCTCACCACACAACAGGCCGGGCAGCGAGCAATCAGGCCGACCGCGAAACCAACTGGGCTGCATGGTCGATGGTGGGCCTGGTATCACCGGCGAAACACCTGTTCTCCCTGGATGACCACATCCGGATCCGCCAGCACCTGGCCACCGGCAGTGCTGGCGGCGAACTCGACCAAGCCGTCATCGGTAAGCCCTGCGCCCCGGCCACGGCTATCTCGGTTCGCTTCGTTTCGCCGAGATTCAGCGGCGTGCGACGGGGCACCTGTAGCGTCATGACATCGACGAGCACCTCTGTCACGAAACCGCATCTGCTCATCGTCACACCGGGAAAGCGGAATTTCCGCGAATACCTGCTCCGGTCGGTAGCCACGCAGTACCGAGTACACCTGCTGCACCACGCCGAACCCAGCTGGGAGCGGCAGTACCTGGACGACTGGACGGTCGTCGACGACCTGACCGACGAGCCCGCCGTCGAGGCGCTCATGGCCAAGGTGGCCGAGGCTGACCCCTTCGACGGCGTGCTCTGCTGGGACGAGTCGTGGATCATGCTGGCGGCCCGCCTCGCCCGCACCTTCGGCCTGCCCGGCGGTGACGTCGAGGCGATCAACCGGTGCCGTGACAAACATCTGACCCGGGAGGCGCTGAGCGCCGAGGGCGTGCCGCAGCCGCGCTCGGCGGCGGTCACCAGGGTGGACGAAGCCGTCCGGGTGGCCGCGGAGTTCGGTTATCCGGTGGTCGTCAAACCGCGAGCGCTCGCCGGCAGCCTGGGCGTGGTCAAGGTCGCCTCGGAAGCCGAGACCCGGGCCTCGTTCGCGTTCGCCCGGGCCAGCCAGAGTCTGATTCCCGAGATGCCGCAGCAGGACGCGAGCACCCTGATCGAGGAATACATCGACGGCCCCGAGATCAGTATCGACGCGGCAGTCGTGAACGGCGAGGTCCACGTGCTCTGCATCGCCCGCAAACAGGTCGGTTTCGAGCCGCATTTCGAGGAGACCGGCCACGTAGTCGACGGCCACGATCCGCTGCTTACCGACCCGGTGGTGATCGGCGTGCTGCGCGACACCCATGCGGCGCTCGGTTTCCGGCACGGTATCACCCACACCGAGCTGCGACTGGATCGCCGCGGCCCGCAGGTGATCGAGGTCAACGCGCGGATCGGCGGTGACCTCATCCCCTATCTCGGCCTGCGCAGCGGCGGTCCCGACGTCGGCTTGGTCGCGGCGGCGGTGGCGTGCGGGCGGGCGCCGCTGCCCGGACCGTCGGGCGAGCGGCGGGTCGCCGCCATCCGCTACTTCTATCCTCCGCACGACGCGACCGTCATCGACGAGGTGACGTTCGACGGTGCCCGGCTGCCCGCGGCGATCGACCGGGCCGAGGCGCTCGCCGCGCACGGTGACGTCAAGTCGCCACCACCGAACGGCCTCATGGTCGGCCGGGTCGCCCTCGCCGTTGCCGTCGCCGGCAGCCACCAGGAGTGCGCGGCGGCCCTGGACCGCGCCGGGGCGGCGCTGACCGTCACCGAGATCGAACACCGCTGAGCAGACACGAAGGCGCCCGTGGCCGTGGCCACGGGCGCCTTCTTCGGCGTTCAGAGGGCGGCGCGGATGCCCGCGGCCAGCCGGTCGGTGAGCGTGTCGACCTCGGCCGCGGTGATGATCAGTGGCGGCGTCAGCAGCACCAGATCGCCGCAGAGGGCCACCAGCAGACCGCTGTCGCGGCACGCATCCTTGATCGTGGTCATCGTCGCGCCGTCGGTTCCGGCCAGCTCGACCGCGATCATCAGGCCGCGCCCGTGCACGCCGGTGATGATCGGTAGCTCGGTGGCCAGCTTCTGCACGGCCGTCATCAGCTGCGCCCCGCGCTCGACCACGTTGTCGAAGATCTTTCCGTCGGCGAACGCGGTCAGCACGGCGTCGGCCGCGGCCAGCGCCAGCGGGTGCCCGTCGCAGGTCGACCCGTGCGGGAAGACGACGTCGCTGTCGAGTGCGCGAGTGGCGATCTCCTGATTGACGGCGATCGCCGACAGCGGCATGTAGCCGGCGGTGATGCCCTTGCTCAGCAGGATCATGTCGGGCTCCAGGCCGAGGCGACCCGACACGGTCAACGTTCCGGTGCGCCCGAACCCGGTGGTGACCTCGTCCACGATCAGGTGGATCCCCCGCTCGCGGCACACCTTCTGCACCTGCTGCAGGTAGCTCGCGGACAGTTCGACGAAGCCGGTGCCCAGGATCGGCTCCAGCAGCACGGCGGTGATGCGGTCGGACCCGACCCGCTCGATGGTCGACAGCAGCTGCTCGATGTCGCCGGCCGCGACGTGGTGCACGTCGCGGACCGTGCGGCCCTCGATCGCATGCAGCGGCTTCTCTCCGGTCAGGCCGCTGGCCAGCCCGCCGATGCCGTGGTAGCCGTCCCACAGGGCGATCACGTCACGCCGCTGGGGTTCGTCGTGGCGGCGCACGAAGCGCGACAGCATGACGGCACCCTCGACGGCCTGCGCCCCGGTCGTGCAGAACCGGACCTGGGTGATGGTGTCCGGCAGCGCGGCGACCAGCCGTTCGGCGTAGTCGAGCGCGATCTGTGGGGGCTGCTCGAAGCGAATCATCTGTCCGACGCCGAGCTGCTGGAGCTGCCCGGTGATCGCGTCCGCGACCGGCCGGTAGCCGTAGCCGAGGGCGGCGTTCCAGAGCATCGAGCGGGCGTCCAGGTACTCGCGGCCGGACACGTCGCGCAGGAAGACGCCGTGTCCGGACACCAGCGCCCGCTGCTGATACGCCGGGTCGATGCGCGAGGTCAGGGTGCTGAACCACAGGGCGGGCGCCTGGGTACGTACTGCTTCGGCGGTCATGGTGCTCCTTAGCTCGGGGTGTGGGATCAGACGTGGGCGAGCTGGTCGCCGGGCCGGTAGCCGTAGCGGGCCAGCAGGGGCGCGCACTGCCGCTCGGCGTCGGCGATGGCGGTGAAAGCGGTGCGCACAAGGGCGGGGCGCGGGCGGCCACGCTTGGCCGAGTCGGCGGCGAAGTGCAGTGACATGGGCAGGTTCGACCACGTGATCAGCGCCTGCTCGACGCTCTCGCGGTCGTCGTCGCCGAGGTCATGGCCGTCGAGCAGGTGGGTGTAACGGAAGATGTGGTGCTGGGCGGCGGCCCACAGATCGTCGATGTGCCGTTCCCGCTGGGGGTTTTCCGCCAGAGCGCAGAAGAAGTCGGTCAGGTAGGCGAGGACCTCGGTCAGGCCGGTGTTCCAGCTCGGCGGCGCGGGCATCTGCGGCTGCCGGTCCGCTTCCTCGGGGGCGACCCAGAGGAAACGGTGGTCGTCCGGGACGACGGTGGTGTCACCGAAGGCGTGCGTCAGGCGCAACAGCTGCTCCGGCTCGAGGTCGTTCGGCGCGGTCATCGCCCGGCTGAGCTCGGTGGTCGTGATCCGGCCACGGAACGGGTGCTGCTGCCCGCCCGGCAGCAGAGCGGTGAAGGCGTCGTCGACCTCCCAGTGGTCGCCGTCGCACGCGACGACCCGGACCAGGTGCGGGGCGCTGTCCGCGGCGTCGGCCAGTGACCAGGGCATCGAGCCGGCATAGGTGACGACCAGGACGGAGCCGTCGCGGCCCGACTGCTCACGCAACCGGCGGGCCAGGGTCGCGGTGTCGGAGGCGGTGCGGTAGAACAGGCGGCGCCCGTCGCTGAGATGGCCGAGCGAGTGGCGGTGATGGGAGAAGGCGAGCAGCCCGTGGGGCTCGTCGGTGCGTACCGCGAGGCGCACCGAACGCGCGACCCGGCCCCGCGGGTCGGCCTCGGTCGCGCCGAGGTAGGTCACGAGGTTGACCGTCAGACAGGTCCCCTGGGATTCGTGGGTGCGCACGGTCGCCTCGACGCTCATCGGGTCACCTCGGCACCCTCGCTGACCACGTCGACGAGGTCGGACACCTTGTACATCACCTTGCCGACGAAGATGTCGTCCGGCAGGGTGACGTCGAGTTCGTCCTCGAGCTTGATGAGCATGCCGAGCAGGCCCATCGAGGTGATGCGTAGCAGCGAACCGTTGAGCGGCTCGTCGTCGGCGATCTGCTGCGCTCCGATCGACAGGCGCGATTCGCGCACGACCAGCCGCTTGACGGCGTCGGTGACGGCTTGCCGGTCGGGAACGCGGGTCGTTTCTGACACGGGGACTCCTCCATCGCGGTGGTTCTCGGGGACGGTGCTTGTCGGCTCACGACTTGTTCGCCCGGACGGTGTCCGGCCGGGCAGCGGTGTCTCAGGTCTGGCGGAAACGCAGGGTGCCGGCGCCGTCGACACGCCAGCTGTAGCTCATGAGGTCGGCGAGAGTGACCGGGCCGCGCACGTGCAACCGGCTGGTGCTGATGGCGATCTCGCTGCCCAGTCCGAGCGTCGGTGCGTCGTGCAGCCGCACGGAGCCGTTGACGATCACCATGGCCGCGTCGATCTGGGCGCAGTAGTGGTCGGCCACGTCGTCGTCGCCGGTGACGATGGCCTCGGTATGGGCGCTGCCGTAGCGCCGGACGTGTTTGACGGCGTCGTCGGTGTCGCCCACGGTGGATACGCACAACGTCCGGTCGAGGAACTCGCGGCCGAAGTCGCTGTCGTCGCGCGGTTCGACGGCGACGACCCGGGTCAGCTCGGCCGGCAGTGCGGCGGCCATGTCGGCGTCGACCCGAAGTTTCAAGCCGGACCCGGCAAGCTCGCCGGCGTACTTCTTGAAGGTTTGCCAGAACCGCGGCGCCACGGCGGCGTCCAGCAGGACCGTTTCCAGGGCGGTGCAGCCCTCTGGTTCGTGCAGCTTGCCGTCGAGGACGATCCGCACGGCCAGGTCCGGGTCCGCGGTGGTGTGTACGTACAGGTGGTTGACGCCGCCACCACCGACGATCATCGGGATCTTGGACAGCGAGCGGCACGCGTCGGTGAGGCTGGGGCTGCCCCGCGGGATCAGCACATCGATGGCGTCGTCCCGGGCGAGCAGCTTGCGCAGTCCGGCCCGGTCGAGGTCGTTCAGGACACGGACCATGCCGGTGGGCAGTCCCGCCTCCTGCAGCGCCTGCTCGAAGACCTCGGCCAGGGCGGCGTTGGTGGCGCCGATCTCGGACCCGCCGCGCAGCAGCACGACGTTGCCCGCGCAGACCGGCAGCAAAGCGCCGTCGATCGTGACCGACGGCCGCGACTCGTAGATCATCAGCAGCACGCCCAGCGGCCGGGCGATGCGGCGTGACCGGGTGCCGTGCGGACCGGTCACATCGCGCGACGGTGCCGCGGCCTGCTCGATCTGGGCAGGCAACTGGCCGGTCAGCGCGAACGCGGCATCGCGATGTGCATCGGTGAGCGTCATCCGGTGCAGCATCCCGTCGGGCAGCCCGCGCTCGCGGCCACGGACCACGTCCGTTCGATTGGCCGCGACGACGAACTCCCACCGCTCGCCGAGGATGCGCCGGACGGCCGCGACGAAGCGCGGGTAGGCCGGGTCACCGACCGGCGGGGCGTCGCCCAGCGTGCGTCGGCAATCGGCCAGACATTCGTCGATCGCAGTCGCGTCCATCGTGTCTCCCCAGTGTTCGCAACCCGCCTCAGCGGCCTGACGGCGGAGACATTCGCCGAGGACGACGCCGGCAAACCACGCTGTCTCTTTCCTGCACCAAACCCGGGTGGCAACTAGATACCACCGGCTTGAGTGCCTCACCGGCGGCGAACAGGATCGGTGAAGCAGTCAGGCATGTCGATGCCAACGGGCCATTGCGAAGGAGCGAACTTCGTGCAAGACGTCATCTCGAGATCTGTTCTCGTCCGCTGCGGCGACCGCTTGCCGGCCGTCGACAGCGCCTACCTCGACTGCGTGTCCGACACGCTCGCGCTGCTGCTCGCCGAGCGAGGGGTGGCCGACGTCCGCACGCCCTTCGCCGCCGACTGGCGCTTCGACCTGACCTCGGGGCCGGACGGGCGCCTCGGACCGGCCCTGCCGCCGGCCGACCAGGACCAGCTGCTGGGCCGGCGTACCGGCTGGCGGCCGCGGTGGCAGCCGACGACCGACCCGGGCGCCGACGCGCGGGCCTGGCACGCGAGGCTGACCGCCGGTACGCCGCTGGTCGTGGTCGCGGACGCCTACCACCTGCCGTGGCTGCCGTACCACGGCCACCAGCACATGGAGCACGGCTTCGTCGTCGAAGCCATCGACGCCGGTCACGACCCGATGGTGGCGGTCGTCGACCCGTACGACAACGTCACGCAGTGGGGTGCGGCGGTCCCGACCCGGACCAGCATCGCGCTCAGCGACCTGGCTGCGGCGTTGCCCGGCGGCCGTTGGGGTTTCCTCGAGCCGACGGATCCGGCTGCTGACACCGCGCAGCCGGCCGACCTGATCCTCGGCAACGCCCGGGCCATCGCCGAGGCCGGCCGCGACGGTAGCTACGACCGCTTCGTCGACCAGTACCGGGCACTGACCGAGGCCGACCTCACCCATCTCGCCCTGCAGACCTGGCTGCTGCGGCGCAGCCGGGGTCTGCACCGGCTCTGGCTCGCCGGGCTGCGGCCGGGCACGGTTGCGGCACCGGCCGCCGACCTGCTCGCCGGCGTCGAGATCGCCTGGCAGCGGGCCGGCGAGAGCGCATACGTGGCGCTGCGCCGGGTCAGCCGGGGCCGGGCGGCGCCGCCGGCCGCCCTGGACACCCTGCGGGCGGCGGCCGACGCCGAGCTCGCCGCGGCGGCGGCCCTCCTCGAGACCGAAGGCGAACTGTGATGCTGACCTACGACCGGACCCTGCTCGTGCACGACTCGGTACTCGAGGCCGCGCGCCGCAACCCCGACGGTGTCGCGCTCGTCGACGAGCACAGCGAGCCGCTCACCTACCGGGAGACCGTGGCCCGGATCGACGCGATCGCCCAGGCGATCGACGCCGCCGCCCCCGGCCGGGCACCGGTGGCCCTGCACAGCCGCAAGACGGCCGGCGCGATCCTGGCGATGCTCGGTGTGCTGCGCTCGGGCCGCGCCTACGTGCCGATCGACCCGGCCGCTCCGCTGGAGCGGCGAGCCTTCATCGTCGAGCAGGCCGGCTGCACGCTGATGGTCGCCGACACCGCGGATGCGCTCGCCGGTCTCGACCTGCCGCTGCTCGACGTCTCGCACACCCGGCCCGAGGCCGATCCGGCGTGGCGGGCGCCCGAGGTCGACCGCGACGACATCGCGTACATCCTGTTCACCTCCGGGTCGACCGGGCTGCCCAAAGGTGTGGTCATCACCCACCGCAACGCCGCCGCCTTCGTCGCCTGGGCGGCTAACGACCTACCGGTGCAGCCCGGCGATCACGTCGCGGTACACGCACCATTGCACTTCGACATCTCCGTGTACGACATCTACGTCGGCCTGGCCTGCGGCGCGACCGTGCATCCCATCCCCGAGCGGGTGGCCCTGTTCCCCGAGAGCCTGCGCCGCTTCCTCGTCGAACACCGGATAAGCCACCTGTACGCCGTCCCGTCGGCGCTGACCGCCCTGGTCCAGCGATCGGCGGTGACCGCCGGTTCACTGCCCGGGCTGACCCAGATCCTCTACGCCGGCGAGGAATTCCAGCCGAGCCCGCTGGCCGAGCTGATGGCGGCCGCGCCGAACGCGACGGTGACCAACCTCTACGGCCCGATCGAGACCAACGTCGTCACCGCCTGGACCCTGGACGGACCGCCCACCGGACGCGTCCCGCTGGGCCGGCCGATCTCCAACGTCGTACTGGCCCTGCTCGCCGACGACGGTTCGGCCGGCCTCGACGGCACCGCGACCGGGGAGATCGTCGTCGCCGGCGACTGCGTCACGCCCGGCTACCTCAATCGGCCCGAGCTCAACGAGAAGGCGTTCGTCGAGCTGAACGTCGACGCGCAGGTACGGCGCTTCTACCGCACCGGCGACCTGGCCCGCCTCGACGACGACGGGCTGCTGCAGATCCTCGGCCGGCGCGACTTCATGGTGAAGACCCGCGGTTACCGGGTGGAGCTGGGCGACGTCGAGGCGGCCGTCGACAGCTGCCCCGACGTGGCCGAGGTGGCGGTGGTCGCCGTACCCGACGACAAGATCACCCACAGCATCCACGCCGTCGTGATCGGCGCCGGAACGCCCGACCCGCAGCAGCTCGGCGCCACCGTCCTCGCGCACTGCCGCAGGAACCTGCCCGCCTACATGGTCCCCGGCGCCGTGCACGTCGTGGCCGACCTGCCCCGCACGGCCTCCGGCAAGATCGCCCGCAAACAGCTGACCGACATGGTCGCCGCCTCGGTGACCGGAGCCTCCCGATGACCGCCGTCACGCCGCGGCCGTTGCGCTCTCGCGTGCTCGACGCGGTCGCCGCGACCGTGCAGGCGAGCCCGCAACAAGTCCTGGCCGCGCCGACGCTGTTCGACCTGCCCGGCTTCGACTCGCTGGCCATCGTCACGGTGCTGGAGACGCTGGAGGACGAACTGGCCGTCGAGGTGGCGCCGGACCGGATCCTGCCCGACGCCTTCATCTCGATCGACGCGCTGACCCGGCTGCTCGACGACGCGCTGTCCGACACGCACCGCACCGCCGACCCGTCAGGAGACGACCGATGACCGCCCCCGTGCTGCTGCACGACCTGATCGACCTGCGTGCGGCCGCCACGCCGACGGCGACCGCGCTGACCCGCCACGACCGTTCCTGGACCTTCGAACAGCTCGCCGGCTGGTCGCACGATGCCGCCCACCGGCTGAGCACGGCCGGTGTCGGCCGCGGTGACCGCGTCCTGATCGTCGGTGCGAACGAGGCGAGCGTGGTCGCCCTCGCCTATGGCGCCGCCCGCATCGGCGCCGTCTTCGTGATCGTCAGCGACCAGGTCTCGCCGTTCCACCTGCGGCACATCCGCGACGACAGCGAGGCACCGATCGTGATCGCCAACGACACCGCCTGGCCGTCGGCCTCGACCCTGCCGGACACCCGCGCGTACCGGCTCGACGAGATCGCCGGCCCGGACGGCGAGACTTCGCCGGCCCGGCCGGAGCACACCCCGGCGGCCGGCATCTCCAGCGACCCGGTCTGCTTCATCTACACCTCCGGCAGCACCGGGCTGCCCAAAGCCGTCGTCTCCACCCACCGGCAGGTGCTGTTCGCCGCCACGGCGATCCAGTCCCGGCTGGGCTACCGGGCCGACGACACCGTCCTGTGCTGCCTGCCGCTCTCCTTCGACTACGGCCTCTACCAGGTGTTTCTCACCACGATCGCCGGGTCGCGCCTGGTGCTGGGCAACGACACGGACGCCGGCCCGGCACTGCTCAACCGGCTCGTCGACCAGCAGGTCACCGTGCTGCCGCTGGTGCCGAGCCTGGCCGTCACGCTGTGCCGCCTGGTCGCCCGCGGCCGACGGCAACCGTCGCAGTTGCGGATGGTTACCAACACCGGCGCCGACCTGTCCGCCGGCCAGTGCGCCCGCCTGCGCGAGGCCATCCCGGGCCTGCAGGTGTTCGCCATGTTCGGGCTGACCGAGTGCAAACGGGTCTCCATCGCCGAACCCGACCTCGACCTGACCCGGCCGGGCTCGGTCGGGCGGCCGCTGCCGGACACCGAGGTACTCATCGTCGACGAGGACGGCCGTGTGGTGCCCGCCGGGCAGCCGGGCGAGCTGGTCGTGCGCGGCCCCAATGTGATGGCCGGGTACTGGAAGTCGCCCGAGCTCAACGCCCGCCGCTACCGGCGCGACGAGTTCGGCTCGCCGATGCTGTTCACCGGTGACCGGGCCAAGGTGGACGCCGACGGCTACCTCTACTTCCTGGGCCGTGACGACGACGTCTTCAAACAGCGCGGCATACGCCTGAGCACCACCGAGATCGAGGCGGCGGCGCTGGACGTCCCCGGGGTGGAGATGGCCGCGGCGCTGCCCGGGCGCGACGGCCGGGACGCGCGGCTGGCCGTCTGCACCAAGCTGGAACTGCCGGAACTGACCGAGGCGCTCCGAGCGCGGCTCGGCGACCAGAAGATGCCGCCCGTGGTCCGCATCGTCGACCGCCTGCCCCTGGGCGTGAACGGCAAGGTGGACAAGAAGGTCCTCGCCGCCGGCTGGGACACGGCCGACGCTGACGCGCGGGTCTCGGCGGGGGCGCCGGCATGAACCTCACCGCGATCGCCGAGCAGTACGGCACCCCCGCCTACGTCTACGACCTGGCCGCCATCCGGGCCGCGCACGCCGACCTGACCGCCATGCTGCCCGCGTCGGCGAAGCTGTACTACTCGCTCAAGGCCAACCCGCACCCGCTCGTGGTCGAGCAGCTGTACCGGCTCGGCTGTCACGCCGAGGTCAGCTCGGCCGGTGAGATCGACGCCGCGCTGGCCGCCGGCGTGCACGCCGAGCACATCCTGCTCACCGCCCCGGGCAAGAGCACCGCCACCGTCCGGCACGCGTTGCGACACGGCATCCGCCGTTTCTCGCTGGACTCCCCGGTGGACCTGCGGCGGGTCGCAGCGCTGGCCGAGCAGGCCGGCACCGACGTGCGCTGCCTGCTGCGGGTCAACGCCGACCAGCCGGTCGCCGGTCTGGGCCTGACCATGACCGGGGCGCCGTCCGCGTTCGGCGCCGACGCCTCCTGGATCGAGGCCGACCCGGCGCAGTTCCGCGGCGGCGGCCGGGTCCGGATCGAAGGCCTGCACCTGTACATGGGTACGAACATCACCGACGAGGACGCGCTGGTCGCCCAGTTCGACACCGCCGCGGCCACCGCCGAGCGGCTGCGCCCGGTGCTGGGTGAGCTGATCGAGGTCGATCTGGGCGGCGGGTTCGGCGCGCCGTACGCGCACGAGGGTTCGCGGGCGCTCTGGCCGTCGCTGCGCCCGCGGATCGAGCAGGTGCTCGACCGCCGGCTGGCCGGCTGGCGCGACGCGCACCCGGCGGTGGCCTTCGAGTCGGGCCGATACCTGGCCGGCTCGAGTGGCTCGCTGCTGTGCGGCGTGGTCGACGTGAAGAGCTCCAAGGGCAAGACCTTCGTGGTCCTGGACACCGGCATCAACCACCTCGGCGGCATGGCCGGGCTGCGGCGGCTGCCTCCGCTGCGCCCCGCGCTGGTCGCGGCCGACCGGCCCAGCGGGCGGCCCCAGGTACGCACGACCGTCGTGGGTCCGCTCTGCACGCCGCTGGACACCTTCCTGCGCGAAGCCGACTTCCCCGAGGTCCGCCCCGGCGAACTGCTCGTGGTCCCCAACGTCGGGGCCTACGGCCTGACCGCGAGCCTGCTCGGCTTTCTCGGTCATCCCACACCGGTCGAGATCGTCTGTGACGGCGACACCGTCCGCGACGTCTCCCACCTGGTCCTGGGCCGCGTGCCCGGCCCTCACGACACCGCCGTGCGCACTGATCCCGCCCTCGGTTCACTCGTCTGATCCCTCTCGACCCCGTCCGACCCCCTCTCGAAAGGTCTCACCATGAACCCGATCGTCGAAGACGTCCTGCGCCGCCACCTCAGCTACCTGCCCGCCGACGCGCCGCTGGAGCCCGACGCCGACCTCAAGGACCTCGGCCTGGACTCGATGAAGGCGGTGGAGCTGGTCTTCGATCTGGAGGACGAGCTCGGCGTCGCTCTGCCGGACGAGATGATGAACGCCAAGACGTTCAGCACCCCCGCCGATCTCGAGGCCGCGCTCGGCGTCGGCGAGAAGCTCCCGGTGCAGTGACCATGGGCGTCGACACCACGGCCGCACCTGCGGCCACGACGACATTGCGCGAGCGCGCCGAGGCGGTCCTGCCGACCCTGCGCGAGTGCGCCGCGGCCGTCGACACCGAGGCCAGGTTTCCCACCAAGGGGCTGGCGGCGCTGCGCGGCAGCGGGCTGCTCGGCCTGCTGGTGCCGGTCGAGTACGGCGGTCTCGGCGGCGATCTGCACGACCTCGCCGAGCTCGCCGACCTGATGGGCGGCTACTGCCTGTCCACGGCGATGATCTGGGCGATGCACTGCCAGCAGGTGGCGGCGATCGTCGAGTGCGCCGGACCGCACCTGCGGGCGAGCCTTCTCCCCCAGATCGCCCGGGGCGAGGTCTACATCGCCTCGGTCACCAGTGAGAAGGGCAAGGGCGGGCACCTGCTCAGCGCACAGGACGCCCTGCAGCGCAGCGACGGGCACCTGCACCTGCACCGGGACGCACCGATCGTCACCGGTGGCCTGCACGCCGACGGGTTCCTGATCACCATGCGCGACCTGCCCGACGCCCCGCCCGGCAAGGTCTCGCTGGTGTACGCACCACGGACCGCGCTGACGGTCACGACCAGCGGCTCGTGGAACCCGATGGGCATGCGCGGCACGCACAGCATCGCCATGGTGCTGGACGGAACCGTCGAGCCCACGAACATCGTCGGGGAGCCGGGCGGCTTTCAGCGGGTCGCGGTGAGCACGTTCGCGCCCGTCGGGCACGTCGCCTGGGCCTCCTGCTGGCTCGGTGCGGCCCGCGGCGCGCTGCGCGACGTGTTGCACCTGATGCGCAGCCCGGCCGGCCGCAAGCAGTTCGCGCTCGACTCGGAGCTGCTGCGGGCTCGCATCGCCCGGGCGCGCATCGACCTGGACACCATGGCGGCGCTGCTGGCGCAGTGCATCCGCGACGCCCAGGACACCGCCGCCATCGAAGAGATCCCGGTTCAGCTACGGCTCAACGCGCTCAAGGTGTACACGGCCGAACGCAGCTTCGCGGTGGTGAACAACTTGACCGAGATCGTCGGCCTGCGGCACGGCTACATGCGCGACGCACCGCTCGGCTTGGAGCGGGTGCTGCGCGACCTGCGCTCGGCGAGCCTCAACTACGCCAACGACCGGCTGATCGCCGCCAACGGGGCGATGGCGCTGCTCGACAACGGGGTGCACCTTGCGTACTGAATCGGCGGTCTGCTCTTTCGTCGACGTGGTCGACGGTTTCGCACCGGTGGCGATCGCGGTCCGGGAGGGCGCTTGGTCCCCCGACCCGGACCTGGTGGCACCGGGTGAGCACGCCGAGGCGGCGGTCATGGGTCACAGCCGGGGCGAGGAGTTCCGGCGGGGCCGGGCCCTGCTGCGCGAACTCGCCCGCGAGGTGCTGGGCCTGGCGCCGCAGCAGATCCGGGTGCTGGTCGCCGGCACCGGGGCTATCTCGCTCGCCGGTCACGACGCCGGGGTGTCGATCTCGCACACGCAGGTGCACACCGCGGCGGCCGTATGGCCGGCCGGCCGGGTCGGCATCGACGTCGAGCCGGCACCGGCCGAGGTCAGCGCGCAGCTGCTCCGCCGCTGCTGCGGTCCCTGGGCCGACCGGCTGGCCGCGCTGGCGCCCGCGGAACGCAGCGCCGCCTTCGCCCGGGTGTGGACGGTCCAGGAAGCCTGCGTCAAGGTGACCGGTCTCGGCCTGGCCGGTGCCCCCTGGCGCATCCCCGTCGACCCCTGGTCCACCCGCGGCCGCTGGGGGGCGGTGCGGTGGAGCGTCCACCCGGAGTGGGCGCCCGCGGCGCTCGCCGTCGCCGCGCAACCGCACGATCACCGCAGCCGTCGCCCTTCGCGCAGCAAGTGAACAGGAGACCCCGTGAGCATCCCGACGCATTGGTACAACATCCTCGCCGACCTCGACTTCGAGCTGCCGCCGGACGTCGCAGCGCCGGGCGTGACCGGCAGCCAGGGCATCGATCCGCAACTGCCGCTCGGCCTGATCCGCCAGGAGCTGTCGCGCCAGCCGCTGATCGCCATCCCGGAGCAGGTGCGCACCGGCTACGAACAATGGCGGCCCACGATGCTGCGCCGGGCGACGAGCCTGGAGAAGGCGCTGGGCACCGGTGCGCAGATCTTTTTCAAGTACGAGGGCGGTAACCTCACCGGCAGTCACAAGCTCAACACCGCACTCGCGCAGGCGTACTACTACAAGGCGGCCGGCGCGAAGAAACTGATCGTGGCCACCGGCGCCGGGCAGTGGGGCACCGCGGTCGCCGCCGCGTGCCAGGCGTTCGGGCTGCAGTGCCAGGTGTTCATGGTGCGCAGCAGCCTGGAAGGCAAACCGTATCGGCGCACCCTGATGGAGCTGCTGGGCGCGACCGTGACCGCCAGCCCGAGCACCGGGACGGCGATCGGCCGCCGCTTCCTGGCCGAGGGCGACAAGGGCGGCACGCTCTCGATCGCGCTCGGTGAGGCGCTGGAGGCCGCCGGCGAGCCCGGGGTCCGCTTCTGCGCGGGCAGTGGTGAGACCTACTCGTTGCTGCACCAGACCGTCATCGGCTTGGAGAGCGCCGAGGAGATGAAGGCGCAGGGCGCCTGGCCGGACGTGGTGATCGCGGGTCTCGGCGCGGGCAGCAACTTCGGCGGGATGGCCTTCCCGTTCCTGCGCGAGAACCTGACCGCGGGCGGCCGGATCCGCGCGGTGTCGGTCGAACCGGCGGCCTGCCCCAAGCTGACCCGTGGGCGCTACGCCTACGACTTCACCGACAGCTCCGAGCAGACTCCGATGCAGAAGATGTACACGCTCGGCTACAAGTTCACCCCGCCCGCGATGCATGCCGGCGGTCTGCGCTACCACGGCACGGCGAAAATCATCAGCGCGCTCTACGACCGGGGCCTGATCGAGGCCGCCGCCTACCAGCAGCGTGACATCTTCGCCTCGGCGAAGCTGTTCACCGCCCAGGAGGGCATCGTCCCGGCGCCCGAGAGCGCGCACGCGGTGCACGGCGCGATCGTCGAGGCCCGGCGCGCCGACGAGCGCGGTGAGCACCCGACGATCCTGTTCGCCCTCAGCGGGCACGGCCTGTTCGACATGGGCGCCTACCGGGCGTTCATGGACGGGCAGATGCCCGAGGAGATCATCCCGTCCGAGGCCATCGAGCTGTCGCTGGCCCAGCTTCCGCCGCAGCCGGACGCGGCCACTCTGCAGAGCGTGGCCTCGTAGGTCACGACGGTGAAGGAGAAGACGATGAGCCTGATGACCGCCCACACCCCGGCCGACGTGACCGATCCCTGTTCCGGCCCGGCGTTCCGGGCCTTCATGAGCCACTGGCCGACCGGCGTCAGCGTCGTGACGACCACCGACGGCGAGCGCCCGGTCGGCTGCACCGCCAACGCGGTGATGTCGGTGTCGCTCGATCCCGCGCTGCTGGTGGTGGCGCTGGGCGCGGCGAGCCGGACCCTCGCGGCGATCCGGGGTTCGGGCCGTTTCGCGCTCAACTTCCTCACCGGCGACCAGCAGCACCTGTGCCGGCGGTTCGCGAGCGCGGGCACGGCCGACCGGTTCCAGCAGACGCCGTATCACTGGCGGCACGGCGTGCCGGTGCTCGACGAGGTCGGTGCGGCAACCGTCTGCCGGGTGCACGACCTGACCGAGTGCGGCGACCACGTGCTCGTCATCGGCGCGCCGCTCTGGCAGGGCGGCGGCGAGCAGGGCAATCCATTGGTCTTCTACCAGAAGGCGTACCACGACCTGACCCGCCGGTGAGCCGGCCACCGTGGACTGGCGCCGCGCCGGTGTCAGTCCACGGTCAGCTGTTCCTGGATGACTTTGCCGGCGGCGGTCACCACGGCGACGATCGCCGGATGATGGGTCCGGTTGCGTCGCCAGGTGACCTGCGTGTACGTGTCGAACGGTGGATTCCAGGCCACCCGGTGCAAGGTGCCCGCGCTCAGCTCCGGCTCGATGGCCACGGCCGGCAGCAACGCCATCCCGATGCCGTTGGCGACGCTGCGTTTGGTCGCGTCGATCGAACCCAGATGAAGCACCCGCCGGCCCTGCCGGTGCGGCGGGCGCCCCAGCGCGCTGACGAACAGCGAGTGATACGTCTGGTGATTCTCACTGCGGACCAGGGTGGTCTCCTGCAGATCGCTGACCGTGACCGGGTCGCGCTCCAGCAACGGGTGGCCCGCTCCGACGACCAGCGCCAGCGGTTCCACACACAGGGTCTCGGTGACCAGGTCGTCCTCCGTGCGCGGGCAGTCGATGAAGAACGCGCAGTCCAGTCGCCCGTCGCGGACCCGGCTGATCGCATCGCTGCTGTCGACCGACTGTACGGACACCTCGATCAGCGGGTAGCGCATGTAGATGTGCTCGATCAGCGGCAGCAGGCGGTGGCTGGTCAGGCTCTCGACCGAACCGACGTTGAGCATGCCGTGCGGCTCGCCGTGGGCCCGGACCGCCTCGCGGGCCCGCGCCGTCAGGCCGACGATCTCGCGGGCATAGGGCACCAGCGCCCAGCCGGCCTCGGTGGGCCGCACGCCGTGCGGCAGGCGTTCGAGCAGTGACATGCCCAGGGCGCGTTCGAGGGCCTTGATGCGGTTGGTGATGCTGGGCTGCGCGACGCCCAGGTGAGCTGCGGCCCGGGTGAAGCTGCCGACTTCGACGATTTCCAGGAACGCTTCCAGCTGTGGGGTGTCCACGGTTGGTCAGCTGCGCGGCCCGGCGGGTGGAGCGGACCTGCGGCGTAGCCGGCGCCGCTCGTTCTGGTCCAGTCCACCCCAGACACCGGACTCGTCGGTGGCCGTCGCCCAGGCCAGACAGGTGGTGCGGGCGCGGCAGCCGCCGCAGACGGCCTTGGCCGCCTGGACGCTGTGCCGGTCGGGTACGGCCGCCGCGGCGGCGGCGAACAGGTCGGCGTTGACGGCGACGCACGCGGCGTTGTTCCACAGACTCATGGTGGATCCCAGTCTTTGCTGATGCCGCGCGCGGCGGCCCACGCTCGGCATGTGATCACATCACTACGCTACGTCCAATTCCTACCCAGCCCACCACGCCCATAACCTGTGACATTTGATTTTTTGAATGTCATGAACCGCATGAAACAAATCCGAGAGACAATTAACAATTGCCCGCCTAATCGCGGATAACGGGCAATCCGACCGCCGCCAGTGTGCCGAGTTGCGCCTGCGCGTCGCGTCCGTTATCCGCCGCACGGGTGAGGCCCGCCGGCAACTGTCCATCCAGGATCCGCCGTATACCGACCGCCAGCGGCAGCGACACGCATCGGGCCATCGCGCTCTCATGTTCGTCCCCGGCGACGTCGAGCACGAACCGTCCCGAGAAACTGCCGCCGTCGTCCGCGGTCACCGCCAGGGCGACGATCAGCACCACCCGGTCGAGATCCCGGGGGCCGGCCGGATACTCGGCTGCCAGCTTGTCGGCCATCGCGTCGATAGCCTCGTCGTCGCCGGTACGCAACTGCTCGAAGACCGGCTGCCAGGCCGCGCGCCACCCGTCGAGGCGCAACGTGCCGCGGACGAACTCGTCGGTGCGCCAGCGCTCCGGCAAACCGTACTGGGCGATGAACGGCAAGCTGTCGCGGTTGGGGTAGACCTCGAAGGTCTCGCCGCGCTCGCCCAGCGAGCGGGTGTGCTCCCACGGCCGGGGCGCCTCACGAATCTCACCCGCGCTGACATAGCGGGCCGGCTCCCGCAACGCGTGCAGCACGCCGCGCGGCGCCCAGCTGAACCGATAACGGAAGGCGTTGGCGGTGACCGGAATGCCACCGCAGTAGGACGTGAACCGCACCGAGGCCGGGCCGTCACCCACCGCCGCCGTGGCCTCGTCGACCAGCACATGAGCCAGCAGGTGATCGATGCCCGGGTCCAGCCCGTCCTCGGCCAGGACGGCCAGGCCGCGCTCGCCCGCGCGGCCGGCGATCCGGTGCAGCTGCGGCGAGAGGTAGCTGGTGCAGGCGAAGTGTGCGCCGGCCCGCAGGCTGTGCTCGGCGAGGGCGGGATGCTCGGTGGCCGGCAGCATCGACACGACCACGTCGCCGGGGCGCAGGGCCTGCTCGAATGCGGCGTCGGACAGTTCCCGGGCGGCGACCCGCCCGGCCAGTCCCAGCCGATCGGCGCAGGCCGCCGCCTTGGCCGCCGTGCGTCCCCAGATGATCGTCTCGCGCGCCGCATCGGCGACCAGACCGAGGCCGCGGCCCGTCGACAGGCCGGTGCCGACCCAGTGGACGGTGCCGCTGCGAACCAGTTCAGACATGGGAGACCTCCGCGGTGACGGCGTCGAGGGTGGATGTGAAACGAGCCCGGCAGCGCGACCAGATCTCGTCCGCGGTGTTCAGTCGCAGCAGCAGCGGGGTCAGATCGGCCGAGAACGCGGTGCTCGCCTCGCGGGGCAGCAGCGAGGGCAGGTTGTCGATGCCGATGACGTCCAGCGGGGCCTGCGGGGTGCCGGCGGCGACCACCGGCGCGGCCCAGCTGGTCGTCTCGGCGTAGAGCGGGATCAGGTGGTGCGGTGAACCGACGTCGCAGGTGACGTCCGTGATGACGGCCAGCCGGCGAGCGGGGTGCGTGACGTCGGCGGCGGTGACGAACGGCTCGGCCGGGGCGCTGACCAGTACGGCGTTGACGAGCAGGTCGTGCGCTCGGACCGCGGCGCGGTCGAGGTTGCGGGTCTCGGCCAGGTCCCAGCCGGTGACCTCGGCGCCGGCCACCCGCAGCGCGTCGCGCGCGCCGGTCCCGCACCGGCCGAGCGCGCCGATGACCAGTCCGTGCAGGGGCGCGTCGCCGGGCTGCCCGGCCAGTGCCGCGTCGAGCGCTTCGCGGGTCGTCGGGGCCAGGGGCACCGGCAGCCGGCCCCGGCGGTGCAGCACGGCCAGGCCCGCGCCCACGTACCCGGCCCAGTAGCCGAATGCGGCCAGGCGGCGGCCGGCGTCGTCGGTCAGGTACTCCAGGTCGAGAATCGTGCCGTGGCCCGCGGCGAAGCGCCCCAGCAGCTCGGCGGCGCCCGGCTGACCCTTGAACGAGTGGCTGAAGAAGATGTGCCGGTGTCTCAGCTTCGGCGGGTCCGGCGGTAATTCCTTCAGGCCCAGGACGTACGTGTCCTCGGACGCCGTGCGCCACGACCCCACCGGCACGATCGTGCAACCGGCGGCCGCGTACTCGCCGGCCGGGAACAGCCGATGCGGCGAGTCCTCGACGACAACCTCGGCACCGTGCGCGAGCAGGGTCGCCGCGTCGGCCGGGACGATCGGGGCCCGGTGCTCCGTGACCCGTTCCTCGCCGCGCATCCAGATACGGGTGATCGATGGCATGGCACTCCTCAGCAGGGGGGGTGAAGTGGGCTCAGGTCCAGGCGCGGCGGGCGGCCATGACACCGGCCTGGAATCGGCTCGACGCCCCGAGCCGCACCACGATCTCGGAGATCTTGCGGCGGACGGTGCGGACCGACACACCGAGACGTTTGGCGACCGCCTCGTCCTTCCAGCCGATGCTCAGCAACTGCAGCAGCAGGCGCTCCTCGGCCGTGATCTCGGCGTCCGGCTCGTCGTCGCTCTTGAGCAGGGTCACGGCGTCGCGTGCGTGCGCCCAGCCGAGCTCGAACAGGTCGCTGAGCGTACGGGCCAGGCCGATCTCCCGGACCAGGAAGTGCTGCTGCCCACCGGGGCGCCGCTGATCGCTGACCACCGCGCAGCAGCGGTCCACGATGGTCACGTTCATGCCGGTCCCGCCGGCGACGCGGACCTCCATGCCGGCGTCGATCTCGTGCCCCACGGCCCGGCGCACGTCCGGGTCGGTCAGCTGAGCGGGCGGGTAGAGCAGCCGGACATTCACCCCGCGTTGCACCGCTCGCGACTCACCGGCGACCGGCTTGCGGCGCTTCTCGGCGAACGGCACCGGCTCGCACCGCACGACCGTGGCCCGGGCGCCGGCCAGCAGTTCCTCGGTGAGGATGATCGCTGCTTCCGGGTTGCGCAGCCGCTCGACCTGACAGCGCGCGTTGCCCCGGCCCAGCAGCTGGGCGTTGAGCCACTGGGTCATCTCGGCCTGGAAGAGGCTCACCTGCCGCTTGTTGCGAGAGTGCGTGACATCCAGCTCGGCGCGCAGCCGCTCGGCCACCGCCGAGGGGCCGCCGGGGGCGGGCCGGATCTCGCCGTGCACACGGCGCAGCAGCTCACAGGCGATCAACCGCTCGCGGCTGCACTCGACCTTCGCCTCGGGCAGCCCGGTGCCCTTGGCCACCTGAGCGGTGGTCGAGCCCGGGTTGCTCAGCTCGTAGCGGTAGACGACCTCGTCCGACTTGTCCAGTCCCAGCAGATCCCACATCGGTGACTACCTCACCCGCGCCGGGGCGGGCGGTGGGCCCCCGGCCAGCGCCGCGAGGACCGTGTCGGCCGAGTCCGCGACCGTCTCCAGGACGAGCTCGGTCACGCCGCCGCCGATGCCCCACAGCCCGGCCTGAGCGCGTAGCCGCTGCGCCCCGGCCGGGGAGAAACCGTCGGCGCCCTGCAGGTGGGCGCACTCGTCGAGGACCCGCTCGACGGTCTCCGCCGCGCCGACTTTGAGCACGGCCGCGGCGGTGGTGTCCCGGCGGGCGGTCACCGCCTCGCCCAGCTGTACGGTCAGCGCGTCCAGCTGTTTCACCAGCACGAGACATCGTCCGAAACGCTGCCGCACGCTGCTCGAATGCCACAGCGTTTCGTCGTGGTACACCCTGGCCTGCAGTCTGCGCTTGGTGTCGGCCAGGACACGACGGCACAGCGCCACCCCCCAGAGAGCGCCGGCCAGCCGCTCCACGGCGATGTGCGCCGCGAACGTGCCCAGCCCCCGGCCCACGCGCCCCACCAGGTAGGCGCGCGACAGCCGTACCTGATCGAATCGCACGTGCCCGGTGCCGGAACCGTCGAACAGGTCGGTGTCGGCCGGGATGACCTGCACCCCCGGCTCTCCCGCCGGCACCAGAACCCAGGTGAAGCTGGTGAAGTGACGGCCCGGTCCGGTCCGGGCCAGCACCAGGAAAGCAGCCGCGTGAGTGGCGTTGGTGATCCAGCGCTTGGTGCCGGTCACCCGCAGACTTTCGCCGTCGATCATCAACTCGGTGTTCAGGGCGGTCAGGTCGCTGCCGGCGGTGTCGTCGGTGGCGGCCAGCGCGACGACGGCACCGTTCCCGGTCACCTCGCTCAGCAGTTCCCGCGCCGGTTCACCACCGGTGGCCAGCAACGGAAGACAGGAGGCGAGTTGCACGCAGACCGAGAGGGTGGCACCGATCGGCGCGTGCTCGTCCACGCGGGCCAGCACAGCGCCCAGGGCGTGCGGATCGACGCCGTTGCCCGGATCGCCGCCGCGGTAGACCGTCGTGATGAGCTGCGCCTCGGCCAGCGAGCGCCACACCTGAGCGCCGTCGGAGCCGGCGCCGATGCCGCCGAGCGTCACGGCCGGCGCGCTCATACGGCTTTTCCGAGTACGCGCATAAATGTCCTCCTTGCCGCGCCGATGATGTCGAGCGGCACTCCAGGAAAAGCACGGGCTTTGACGGCGATCACTGTGTCAGCCTACGAACGGCCGCCCTCGCCCTGTCAACGGAAACAGCAGTCGGAGCTATAGCCGATGTCGATTCGCCCATAGCCCCTTTTTGATCATTTCCGCGAACCCGGAAGGGGATGCGTTAAAAAGGAAAAGCTGGGTAATGGCTCCGCGGAATGCCCGGTAAAGATGCCTGGACGGGAGACTGCAGTGACGGCAGCCGGCGTGGTGACCATTGTCGACTTCAACGGATCGGCGGCCCGGCTCGCCGCCGCCTTCAACGCGCAGGGGCTGACCTGTATCAGGGTGCAGAGCAACCCCGAGGCCAAGCCGCCCTCGCCCCAGGCCGAGCAACTGGTCACCGACCGCATCGTCCATCACGGCGACTTCGACGCCACACTCAAGGCGGTCGCCGCGCATGAGCCGATCGTCGTGATCGCCGGCGGCGAATCCGGCGTCGAGCTCGCCGACCAGCTCAGCGAGGCGCTCGGGCTGCGCACCAACGGCACGGCGCTGAGCTACGCGCGGCGCACCAAGGACGCGCAGATCGCGACCGTGCAGGCCGCCGGGCTGGCGACCGCACGGCAGCTGTCGGTGAGCTCGGCCGGCGAACTCGCCGACTGGCATCGCCGGCTCGGCGGGCGGATCGTGGTCAAGCCGACCCGCAGCGCCCGCAACGACGGGGTGAGCTTCTGCGACACGCCCGAGGCCTCCGTCGCGGCGTACGAGAAGATCAGGCAGAGCGTCAACGTGTACGGGCTTCGCAACGAGGGCGTGGTCGCGCAGGAATACCTGTCCGGGACGGAGTACATCGTCAACACGGTCAGCTGCGACGGCACGCACCGGCTCACCGACATGTGGGAGTACAGCAAGATCACGGTCAACGGCATTCCGGACCGGATCAACGGCATGACCTCCGTCCCGGCCGACGACCAGGTCTTCGACGAGCTACGCGACTACGCCTTCGCCGTGCTCGACGCTCTCGGCATCGGCAACGGGCCCGTCCACCTGGAGCTGATGCTGACCGCGGCCGGGCCGCGGATCGTCGAGGCGGGCGCCCGGATGTGCGGCGAGGACGTCGCGCAGTTCGCGGCGCTGGCCACCGGCGAGTCCCAGGTCGACCGGACCGTGCAGGCCTACCTGCAGCCCGAACAGTTCCTGGCCCAGAGCCGTCAGCCGTACCGGCTCGACCACCACGCCGCCATGGTGTTCATGGCCTCGCCGGTCGACGGGACGCTGCGCTCGTACCCGCTGCTGCCGCTCGTACACGAGCTGCGCAGTTATCGAGACAGCGCGTTCAAGGTCAAGCCCGGCGACCTGCTGCACCGTACCGTCGACGACAGCTCCGAACCGCTCTGGGTCGGCCTGGCTCACGCCGACCGGGCCACCCTTCGGCAAGACTTCATGACCATGATCTACCTGGACGGATTCGGCTTCTACGACCTCGAGCCCGCGTGATGCCGAGCACCACGGCCACCGAGCGGTGGCGCACCGATTTCCGCTACATCTGGTCGGGTGAGACGGCGTCGCTGTTCGGCACGCAGATCCTGCAACTGGCGCTACCGCTGACCGCGATCACCTACCTGCACGCCACCCCCGGCCAGCTGGGCATTCTCGGGGCCGTCACGTATCTGCCGTTCCTGGTCCTCGGGCTGCCCGCCGGCATCTTCGTCGACCGATGGCGGCGTCGGCCCATCCTGATCACCTCGAACCTCGGCCAGATGGCCGGCATCAGCGCGGTACCGATCCTTGCCGCGCTCGGGTTGCTGACGTTCCCGCTGCTGCTGGCCGCCGCGCTGGTGGCCGGCTTCTTCCGGGTGTTCTTCACCATCGCCTACCGCTCCTACCTGCCCGTGGTGGTGCCGACCGAACAGCTGACCTACGCCAACTCGCGCCTGACCGCCAGCGAATCCGCCGCACAGATCGCCGGGCCCGGACTTGGTGGCCTGCTCATCCAGGCCATCGGCGCCCAGTACGCCCTCATCGCCGACGGCGTCTCCTATCTGGCCTCCGCGCTCAGCAACGCGGCCGTGCGCCAGCGCGAGCCGATCCGGCCGCGCGATCAGACACCGGCCCGCAGGCTCGTCGCCGAGGGCTTCCGGTCCACCCTCAAGAACCCCTACCTGCGCGCCTTCGCCGGGGAGGCCGCCAGCTACAACCTGTTCTGGCAGGCGGTACTCACGCTGCTGGCGTTGTTCGCGATCCGCGACCTGGGCATGACCCCCGGAACGCTGGGCATCGCGATCTCGGTCGGCGCGGTCGGCGCCCTGCTCGGCGCGGTCGCCACCGAGCGGATCGCGAAGTCGGTCGGGCTCGGTCGTACGCTCGTCGCCGCCGCCATCATCGGGGACATCGCACCGATCGCGGTGCCGTTCACGCCCGGCGGCTTCTGGGCGCCGATCGTGCTGGCGACCGCCTTTTTCGTCCAAGGAATCGGGGTGACCGGCTGCAACGTACACACGATGGTCATCCGGCAGACCGTCACCCCGGATCACCTGCGTGGACGCACCAACGCCACGTACCTATTCCTCGCCTACGGCATCATTCCGGTCGGCGCCGTACTGGGTGGCTGGCTCGGTGACACCATCGGCCTGCGTGCCGCCCTCGCGGTAAGCACCATCGGCCTGTTCTGCACCTGCCTTTTCATCATCTTCTCGCCTGCACGCCGCCTGCGATCGCTGGAGCAGCTTGTCGAATCAACGGTGCCCGCCGAGCGCAAGCAGGCGCCCGCGACGCCGGGCTGACAGTAAGGACGCCCCCGTCAGTCCGGTGAATGCCAGTGCCACTGCGGGGCATGCGATTATCACCGGTTCTGCCCGGCTGACGCCTCACTCAACGTGACCACCGGACCGGAGACAGCGCCGGCTCTTGACATTCCCGCAGCTCAGTGACGTGGCGCCCGCCAGAGGGTTCCGCCGTTGTAGTCGATCCGGAGGCTGCCGTCGGCGCCCAGAACAAGGACAGCTCCGTCGTGTCCATCGGTACGGGTGCTGGTTACGGTGACGCCCGCAGCGTCGTAAAGGACCAGATTGCCGTCGGCCTGCATGACCAGGCTGTTGCCGCCGCGGCCGGATGTGCCCGTCTGCCACACCACGTGTCCCTGGTCGGCAAGAGTCAGGTTGCCGTCGGCGCCGAGAGTGAGCCGGAGCCGATTGGTTGACCAGGACTCGCCTGGCCGTAGGACCCGAGTGCCTGCGATGGTGGCGGATTGCCAGACCGGCGTAGGGCGCTTGGTCGCCGAGGTTTTGGGCGCGGCCGTAGTGCTGGATGACTTGGTCCTGGCCAGCTTTGTTGCGGGCTTCGCCGATGCGGTGCTACCGGTGGCGGGTGCAGTGACCGGGTGTGGCCCTGACTTGGTCGGCGGAGACTGCCACGTCCGCGTTGTCGCTGCCGGCGACGTTGTCGCTGCCGGCGGCGTCCTGCTCGAAGCCGTCGCCATGACGTCGGTTGGCGGGAGCATCGGTTCCGAGCCGGTCGCGGACAAGGCCGGTGCCCTCGGGTTCGAGTTCGCGCCGGCGTACGCGATGGTGCCGATTGCCGCCAGGATCCCGGTCAACACGACTGTCGTCGCAGCCCGGACTGCAGGGCCGCTCTGCTGGCGCTGAACGGAATCAAGCAGCGCAGCCCTTGCGTGGGCAAGGAGTTCGTCGTCCTGCTCGGGCATCGGCCTGACCTCCTTCAGCTTCGGCCCGGATCGGGGTACCCCAGACACGACGGATCGAGGAGGAGGAAGTTCACCGGCCTGGAGCCCGGAAATCCCCTTTGGCCGGCCAGCGGTTCCGGTGGTCGCCAGCGTTGATCTGGACCGGGCAGGGCATGGCACCCGTGCGTTTGCATAGACGGCGGCACCACCCGGGTGGGTCCGAGCCGGTCGACGAGGTAGTCACGGATGTCGGCGCGGCGCGGCAGCCGCTGCGATCCGTCCGGGCGGCGCCGAGTTGCGGGCGCCCTTCGCCGTGGCCGGCACATCGACCCTGCTGCAGCCCACGCACTGGTGGAATACTGCAGCGAAAACGCAGCGGAGTGCACGCCATCACTGGCTGAGCACAAACCCTCACGAGGACAAAGTTCGCTGGTACGAGGGACACACCTCAATGGCAAGGGACAGCTGGACGATCCGGGGCACCATGGCCGCAACGGTTCCGCACGATCCCTCCGGAGGCAGACATGGACGTGTACGAAGCAGTGAAAACCCGCTGCTCGGTGCGCGCTTTCACTGATCAGCCCGTCGCGAGGAAGGTGCTCGAACGCGTGCTGACCGCCGCCTCGTGGGCTCCGTCGAGCGGAAACCTCCAGCCGTGGCACGTGTATGTGGTGACCGGCAGCCGCTTGGCCTCCCTGAAGCAGCGCGCCACGGCACGGGCATTGGCCCGGGATCCAGGCGACGACCGCGAGTACCCCATGTACCCGGCCGACCTGCTTCCGCCGTACCTCGAACGTTTCTCCTCCGCCGCCACCGAGCGCTACAAAGCTTTGAAGATCGAGCGAGACGACCCCGACCGGCCGATGAAGATCGCCGCCTTGAATTCCCAGGCGTTCGGCGCCCCTGCGGTCCTGTTCTGTTATCTGGACCGCAGCATGGGCCCCGGCCAGTGGGCCGACGCCGGCATGTACCTGCAGACGGTGATGCTGCTGCTCAGAGCGGAGGGCTTGCACAGCTGCCCGCAGGTCATGTGGACGATGTACCGCAAGACGGTGAGCGAAACAGTCGGGGCCCCCGACACTCACCAGCTGCTGTGCGGCCTCTCCATAGGCTACGAGCGGGAAAACGCCCTACGGGCCCGCACCGATCGAGCACCCCTGACCGAGACGGTCACCTTCATCGGCTCATGACGCCGGCCTCTTGCAACGCCCGGAACCGGCGCACATCCAGCCACTGCCACTCCTCCGACGCCCCATCGCCGGCCGCCCAGCCTCGGCCCGACAACGACCCAGCCAGCGTCACGCCAAGGCAACTGTGCTGAGCCGCATCATCCGCGCGAGGCCGACAGGGCAGCGGCGAACTCATAGTCCCGCTACCAGTCCGGGCCGGTCGGGGCGAGCACCAACCGCTTGGCCCCGGCCGCGGCGTAGGCGGCCGCGCCGACCTGACGGCCGCCGAACTACGTGTGCGTCATACGGCGTGGACCCGCACATGCCTCAGGCGCTATCCGTCGTGACCATTACCGCGAGTGACAGAATCAAGCGATGCTATGGCCGGTCCTGCTCGACACTTCTCCCCGCGACACCGTCTGGTCGGTGGGCGAACGGATCTCGACCCGTCTCAGGTGGCTCGACGACCCGGATCTCCCCGACGACCTGATGCTGCGGCACGTCGCTCTGCGGGCCGGCGCGCTGCTCGATGTCGACGGGGAGCCGTGGGCGCAGCTTCTTGAGGCCGGCGATCTGCGGGCGATTCGGGCCGGCGTTTATGAGACCGGTGAGGTCACGCTCGACGGCTGCCTGGGCTTCGACGCCTTCCTGGGCATGATCAACGAGCTGCCCGCCACGGTGGGCGTCGTCCGGCGGGTCCGGGTCGTGCGTGACCTGCATGATCGCGGCGCCGACGAGTGGATCCGCCGGCCCGGGGCCGTGCGACTGACCGACGTCCCGGATGCTTCCCCCACGCGCCTGAGCGACGAACCGATGCCTGACGACCAGGACCCCGATCCCGGGACCGTGCAGATAATGAGCCCCGAGGAGTATTTCCAGCTGGCCTATGACCAGCTGCCGGAAGAGCAGTGGCAGGCCCGCGGCTTCCTGGTCGACCTGGAGCTCTCACCGAGCGCCTGAGCGGCCGAAGACGCTGCCGGAGAAGTGACCACCAGCGATTGCCGGATGACCATGCAGGTCGGCGCGTTGCCTCGACGCGAGGCCGGTGTCGTGGTCGGAGCGAAACGTCCAGTCGAGGTTCTCCAGCTGCGCACGGGTGTGCATCGCGTCGCCCAGGATGAGGACGTTCTCGTCGGTCTCCGGGTCGGTGACGAGAAAACTGGTGTGCCCGGGAGTGTGGCCAGGCGTCGGCAGCGCGCGGATCCCGGGCACGGGCACCCGGGCGTCGAAGAACTCGATCACCGGGGTCAACGGCGCGAGGACCGTCTCCGGATCCGGGCCGGTCGGGTCGCCGGACGTCCGCCAGTGGTTCCATTCCTGCTCGTCGACGATGTGACGGGCGTTGCCGAAGGTCAATGCGCCGGTGCCGTCGCCGGCCCAGCCGACGTGGTCACGATGCAGGTGGGTGAACAGGACGAAGTCGATATCGGCCGGGGACAGGTTTTCCGCGCTCAAGCTGGTCAGCAACCGGCCGCCGTCGTAGGTGGCCACGGCCGGGACCTCGAAGTGGGTATCCCCCAGCCCCAGATCGATCAGGGTCAGGCCGGCCTCGTTGCGGATCAGGAACGAGCCGACGCTGACCACCAGCCGGCCATCGCCGTCGAGCAGATCCGGATAGCAGTCCCAGTCGGCCTGTGCCGTGTCCGGAAACGCCACGAGCGGATCGGTACGCACCACACCATCGGGAAGGTAGGTAACCGTGGTGCCGCCGAACCGGACGTGACTGATAGGTGCGGGTTCCGCCATGACTCCACGATCGGCGAGCCCCGGCCGTTCGATCAAGTACGCACTTGCAAGTGCGCGGGTTAGTCTCACGCCATGTCGTCACCGCCGCGGATCCGGCCGCGACCGGGCAGCCGCCGGTCGGCCCGTGACCGATCCGAGGCTGCGCCGCCCACCCTGACCTGCCCGACCCGCCAAACCCTCGACCGGCTCGCCGACCGGTGGACGGTGGTGCTGTTGGACCAGCTGGAAAACGGACCGCGGCGGTTCGGGCAGCTGCGCGATGCCGCCGACGGCATCAGCGAGAAGATGCTCACGCAGACGTTGCGCAGCCTGGAACGAGACGGCTTCGTCACCCGCCGATCGGACACGGCGAAAGTGCCCCAGGTCTGGTACCTGCTCACGCCGCTGGGCCGTTCCGTGCTGGAACCTCTGGCCGCGGTCCGTTCCTGGGCTCACCAGAACATTGACGGCATCGAAAGGTCGCGCCTGAGCTTCGACGCCGAGCCGCGGTAGCAATCATCAAGCCGGCGCATGGGCGATCGGCCGCAGGCCCCCGGCGTCCAGCATGTACGCATTCTCCCAGGTCGAACCGGGCGTGGTGGCCAGTGCGACGATGGCGGCGCCGGCCGACTCCGGGGTCGGGGCCGCCGTCAACCCGATCCGGAACTGCTCCGATGTCTGGCCGGCCTTCATCGCGTACGCATCAATCGCCGTTTTTCCGATGGTGGTCCCGGGCGTGATCACGGGCAGCACGGTTGTCATGGTGATGCCGAGGCCGTTCGCTTCCGCCGCCGCGTAGCCCGTCATCAATCGGACCATGGCCTTCGCCCCGGCGTAACCACCGCTGAGCGGCGACCCGCGCAGCTCGGCGGCGCTGCCGAACACGACGACCCGGGACCCGGGCCGGAGCGGTGTGCTCAGCGCGGCGCGCAACCAGGTGAAGGCGATGCGGACGTCGGCATGCCAGTTCACCGAGAACGTCTCCCACGTGTGACCGGTCAGCGGTCGCATCGGCGGCACGGCGCCCGCGGTGATCACGAGCAGGTCGGGGCGGACGTCGGCCAGCACCTTCGCGGCGAAGCTCTCGTCGGTGGCCTCGCCCGGCATGCTGTTGAGCCCGTCGATCCCGGCGAGCGGGGCGGCGTCCCGGGCCACCGCGGTCACGGTCGCACCCGCGTCGCGGGCGGCGAGCGCCGTGGCGAGACCGAGACCGCGGCTGCCGCCGACCACCACGACGGAGCTTCCGGCAAGTTCTGACATTGTTTCCTCCCTGAGGGTTCGTCAGAGAGGTAGATCCCGGCTGTCGGCGAGACTCACCGGCTGCCCGAACATGTCGAACAGATCCGGCTGCAGGAAGATGTGAATGTGCCGGATGCCGTCGCGAGCCGAGTCGATGAGGTGCAGCGCGTGCGCCCGATACTCGCCGTCCGGCTCGCGGGCGTACATCGCCAACGCCGGTAACCCGTTCGCGGCGGACGGCACCCACCGGATGCGGAACCGGCCCGGTTCCAGCAGCACATGCCGGCCCAGAAAATTGAGAGCCGGTTCCCGGCCCGCGAACCAGGTCGCATGCGGCGGCATCTCCAGAACGACATCGGCGCGCAGGATCGCGGCCAGCGCACCGAGGTCGGCCCGTTCGAACGCTTCGACGTACCGATCCACGACGGCACGCGTCGCGGCGTCGCCGGGCTCGCTCATCTCGTCCGGGTCGGGCGCGTCCCGCGAGATCCGGTCACGGGCGCGCAGCAGCGCACTGTTCACCGCGACCCGCGTCATCCCCAGCATCTCGGCGACCTCGCCGGCCGGGAACTCGGCGACGTCGCGCAGCAGCAGAACACCCCGCTGCCGGGCCGGTAGATGTTGCAGCGCCGCGATGAACGCCAGCCGAATCCGCTGCCGGCCGCCGGCCTGGTCCGCGGGATCGACCGCAAGCGGCCCCACCCACCGCGTGTCCCCCGGCGCCGCCCGGGCCGGCCGATGACCGTCGCCCTCCGGATCGCCGAGATCGGCCGGCAGCACCCGACGGGCCCGCTGCTCGGCCATGCGCAGGCAGACGTTGGTGGCGATCTGATGCAGCCAGGTCCGCGCCGACGAGCGCCCCTCGAACCCCGCGAACCCGCGCCAGGCCCGCAGAAACGTCTCCTGAACAGCGTCATCGGCATCGGCCGCGGACCCGAGCATCCGATAACAGTGCGCCCGAATCTCCCGCCGCCACGGCTCCGCCACCTTCGCGAACTCCGCCGCGCCGGCCCTGAGCTCAACCTTTTTCAAACCAACCACCTCCTTCCCGTACGGATCCCGGCGCGCACCGAAAATCACCGAAGAGTCCACCTCATTCTGTCCCGTGCCACCATTAACGCAACCAAAGGTTGCACGCGTCCTGGGGGTAGGACGGCTCAGGGCGCGCCGGCCAGCAGCTCGGAGGCGCATGGGGAGCATGCGCCGACGTAGTTGCCGAAGTGCCGGGGACAGCGCTCGCGACCGTGCGGCGAGACCGGCAACGCGGCGCCCCGGCACTGCCATCGAGGGGCCCGGCCGCCGCGTGCTTCTTCCGAAGCTTCGTAACCAACTTCGTCCCGCAGAACCCCGCTGGAGTTGCCGGTACTTGTCGTGTGTTCTGCGGGTGGTCCGGTGCGGTTCTGCCGGGGGTCGGCGGCCCGGACGACGCGGGCGATCGCTTCGGCCGGGAGCCGGTAGATCGAGCGGGCACCTCGGCGGCGCTGCACGATCAGCCGGCCCAGATCGACCAGCTTGGCGATGATGCGTGAGATCGTGTCGGCCGACTTGCCGACGTATTCGGCGATGCCGGGCACCGACGGTTCGGCGATCCCCTTGCCGTTGGCGTGCGCCATGATCGCGATGAGGGTGTCGCGTTCGGTCTTCTTCAGGTCTTTGGAGGCGAGCATCGCGGCCTTGATGACTTGGCCGACCGAGAGGTGGGCAGCGTTCACGTCGGGCTCCGTCCGGGAGTGGGCGTTCAGGGCAGCAGGGGGACGCCGGTGAGCAGCGCCAGCGGGTGATGTGCGGGGGTGGCCGGGCCCGGGGTCAGCGGGCCGGCCGGCCCGTGGTCGCCCGGGATCTCGGCCAGGCTGATCCGCCGCGGCGGATGCCCGGCCACCTGCCACACCGGCCCGGCCGGGCTGACACCCGGCCGGCTCACGCAGGTCGCCACCGTGACGGCGCCGAGCGGATGGTTGTCGAGCTTGGCCTGCAGGTGTTGTTCGCGGGCGCGGCTGGGCAGGGCGAACAGGACCGGATAGGCGGGTCCGCCGTCGGCGCGCAGCCGCCGGTAGGCGCCGAGTTTGTCGACCAGCCGGGTCAGCGATTCGGTGCCGCGGTCGTATTCGAGGAAGAAACCGGTCTCGCCGCCGGCGTCGCGCCACACGCCGTGGCCGTCCGGGTGCACGCGCCGGCCGAACGCGGCCACCGTCGTGCGCTCCGACCACCAGCGGACCAGCCCGGCGTCGCTGCGGTGCCGGGCGTCGACCAGCAGGTCGACGAAGAACTGGTTGGCCTCCAGCAGATGGTCCAGGTACGGGCTGGCGTAGGCCCGGTCCTGCCGGTCGCGCAGCGCCCGCGGGCTGGGTGGGTTCTCGTCGCGGGCCAGGGCGACGTATCGCGCGGACAGGGTGCCGGGCACCCAGCAGGCCGGGTTGGGTTCGCCGGGCCGGTTGCGGATGAACCGGTCGATGAAGCCGAGCCGGCGCAGGGCGTGCAGCCGGTGCCGGCAGGTGGTGCGGTGCTCGAACAGGATCGCGGTGAGCTGGTCGGTGGTCAGCGTGCTGTGTTCGTCGAGCAGGTTCGCGATGGTGTAGTCGCGGACCCGCAGCCGGTGCGAGATGGAAAGAAGTCCGTTCCCCCGTCCGGGGGTTTCCCCTTCAGGAAACTGTCGGGGTGGCATGGCAGCGCTCAACATGGCCTCCGAGCTGCGGTGTTGGGTGGGCGAGACCCGGCCGTACGGGGCCGGGGGCGGGCCGGGCTCAGGTCCGGGGCCGGGCCAGGGCTTCGCGTAGCTGCCCGGCGGTGCCCAGGGCGGGCCGCGGCGGCGGGGTGCGCAGGGTGAACGCGGCGGTCTCGCGGCCGGCCACGATCAGCCGGCAGGCGGCGGTGTAGGCGTCCAGGTGCGACAGGTCGTGGTCGTCGAGTTCGGGTGCGGTGTGTCTGGCCAGCTGGGTGGCGTCTTCGGGCGCGCAGGAGAAGAACACTTTGTTGCGGGCGTTGGCGGAGACGGCCAGCTGGGTTTCGCGGGGCATCTGGGCCAGGTTCTGGTGGGCCAGGCCCAGGCTCAGCCCGTAGCCGCGGGCTTCGGCGAGCATGTCGGCGACCGAGCCGGGCAGGTTGAGAAAGTTGTGGGCCTCGTCGATGTAGACGGCCGCGTCGCGACGTTTGTCGGCGGGCAGCCGGGCCCGGGCGGTGGCCGCTTGCCAGGCGCTGGCCAGCACGAACGAGCCCATCACCCGGGCGGTCTCCTCGCCGATCTGGCCTTTGGGCAGCCGGGCGAGCAGGATGCCGCCGTCGAGCACGCGCCCCATGTGGAAGCTGGAGCGGGCGGATCCGAACGTGTGCCGGACGAAGTCGCGCAGCAGCAGCGAACGCAGCCGGGCCAGGACCGGTGCGATCACGGTGGAGCGCAGTTGCAGCGGGCTGGTCTCGTACCAGCTCCAGTAGCCGCCGAGCCCGGCCGGGTCGTCGAGGTCCTGGGTGTATTTGCGGCGGAAGTCGCGTTCGTTGAGCAGTTCCGGGACCTGGGTGAGGGTGGCGCCGGGTTTGCGCAGCAGGGTCAGGCAGGCCACCCGCAGGGTGTCGTCGATGCGCGGCCCCCAGTGTTTGGCGAAGATGCGCCCGAAGATGCTGACCACGTTGTCGACCAGCAGGTCGTGGTCGGCGCCTTCGAGGGGGTTGAGGGTGGGGCCGTCGGGCTGGTCGGGGTCGAGCAGCACCAGCCGGCGTGCGTGTTCGAGCGGGATCCGGTCGAGCAGGTCGGTGACCAGGTCACCTTTGGGGTCGATGACCACGGTGCCGCGTCCGGCGTGGATGTCGTCGAGGATCAGGTTCAGCAGCAGGGTGCTCTTGCCCGAGCCGGTGGAGCCGAGCAGGTGCAGGTGCTGGCGGGCGTCGGCGGCGCGCAGGGCGACCGAGTGTCCGCCGACCTCGGCACGGCCGAGGACTTTCGCGTCGCGACCTCCGGTCGCGATTTCCGTCGGCGCCGGCATCGCTTTGGCCCGGGCACGATCCATTCCGGGTACGGCGATGTCGCGCGGCAGTGCGCCGAGCATCGCCAGTTCGACCGGGGTGAGCAGGAAGCCGTGCCGCAGCCGCCGCCCGTTGACCAGGTGCGCCGGGTGCCGCAGCCGCCGGGCCCGCAGCCGGTTGCGGGCGGTGAACGGCCCGAATGCGGCGGCGATCGCGCGGGCCGGCCCGGCGGCGTCGCGCGGGGAGCTCACCGCGCAGCGCACGGCGACCTCCCAGTGCGGCCCGGCCAGCTGGTCGAGCGCGGCCCGGGCATCGCGTTCCCGCTGCGGATCCGCGGGCGTCGTGCTCCGGCCGGTGGGCCGGGGCGGCGCCCCGGTGACGAAGTCCAGGACGGCCAGCAGCCAGCCGGCCGGGTCGAGCAGCCCCGGCCCGGCCGGGCCACCGCGCAGCGCCCGCACACCACGGATCAGCCGGCGCCGGGCCCGGCCGGTGGCGGGCCGGGCCAGGATCTGCACGCACGCCTGCTCGCCGGTCCTGAGCTGCCCGGCCGCGCTGATCAGGGTGCGCAGCGGATCGTTGTGGTGCTCGGTGCGCAGTGGATACCAGCCGGGTAGCACCGGGGCCAGGGAGGCGCCCGCGGCCCCGGCCGATGGTGACGGCAGCGGAACCGTGGCCGCCGCGACCTTGCAGGCCGCGCCGGGCCAGGCGCCGCGGATCGCGGCCAGGACCGGGTCGACGGCGACGGTGCGCGGCAGCCACACCACGATCCGCAGTTGCCGCCCGTCCCACCGGTATTCGTAGCCGGCGTAGGCGCGCCCGTGCCGCAGTCGGCCGCGCCATCCGGTGCGTAGCGCTTCGGCCAGGGTGGCCCAGAAGACGGTCGCTCCGGCCGGGTCCACGAGGGGTGGCGCGCTGATCTGGATCTGCCGGCCGTGGTCGGCCATCCGCCGGCCGCGCCGTTCACCCGACACCAGCAGCCCGGCGGCCAACACGGCCGTGAGCAGCACCGACAACCCGACAGTAATGGTGATCATGGTTGGCCTTCCGGGGACAGGTCGAGGTCGCCGGCGCAGAGCCGGTGTTCGGCCGGGGCGGCCACGATCCGGAAACCGGCCCGGTGGGTGCCCGACAGCAGCAGCGCCTCACCGCGCCGGGAGGTGAGCAGCGTCCGGGCTTCGCCGGCGCTGAGCCCGAACGACTGCGCGACCAGGTCGATCGACTGGGGTGCCTGGCGCAGCAGCACCTGGGTGGCCGCGTTGGCCACCACGATCTGCCCGAGGTCGCTGCCCAGCAGGTCGAGCACGTCCTGGGAGGCGACCAGCAGCCCGGCCCGGCGTTTGCGGGCCTGTTTGGCCAGCCGGGCCAGGAATCGGGCGCCTTCGCCGTCGCGCATCAGCGTCCACGCCTCGTCGACCACGACCAGCCGGCGCGGCGGGTCGGCTTCGACGGTGTCGACGTCGCGCCAGATCGCGTCGAGGGCGAGCAGCATCCCGGCCGGGCGCAGTTCGTCGGCCAGCGCCCGGGTCGACCAGCAGACGAACTGGCCGGCCGGGACCGTGGTGGTGGGCCCGTCGAACAGTTGCTTGAACGATCCGTGCGTCCACGGGCTCAGCCGCGCGGCCAGGGTTTTACCGGCGGCCCCGCCGTGGCGGGTCAGGGCGGCGGCGACGTCGCGCAGCAGCGGGGCCGGCCGGTGCCAGGTGGCCGGGTCGGTGGTGATCCCGGCCTGCTCGTACGCGTCGACCACGGCCCGGTCCAGCGCGGAGCGTTCCGCCGGTGGCGGCTGTTCACCCAGCAGCACCGCGACCAGGGTGTGCAGGAACAGCGCCCGCCGGGTGCGGGCCTGATCGCGCCGGTCGCCGGGTGCGATGTCGAGCGGGTTGAGCCGCACCCCGCCGGCGCCGAGCACCAGGCTCACCCCGCCGGTGGCCTCGGCCAGCCGTACGTACTCGTTCTCCGGGTCGATGACGGCGACGTGCACGCCGCCGGCGAGCGAGCGCAGGATCTCCAGTTTGACGAAGTACGACTTGCCGCTGCCGCTGCGCGCCAGCACGACCCCGTTGGCGTTGTCCTGCGACCAGCGGTCCCACCAGACGACGCCGTGCGAGGCCCGGTTGAGGCCGTAGAGCACTCCCCCGCCCGGCCCGGGTCGTCCCGGCAGCGGCGCCGGCAGGTCGGCTCCGGCCAGCGGGAACGCCGCGGCCAGGGCTTCGGTGTCCATCACCCGCTTCGCGCCGAGCCGGTCGTCGGCCAGCGGCAGCGCGCTGTGCCAGCCCTGCAGCTGCCGCCAGGTCGCCGGTTGGGTGTCCAGCAGCACCGACGCCGCGGTCGCGCGCACCCCGGCCACCGCTTCGCGCAGTTCGTCCGGGCCGGCCGCGGTGACGCTCAGGTACAGCCCGACCCGGAACAGTTTCGACTCGCCGCGGGCGACCCGTTCGGCCAGTTCGGCGGCGTCACCGGCGGCCGCCTCGGTGAGCGGGTCGCTGACCCGGCCACGACCGGCGTCGGCGAGCCGGTTGGATTCGAGGCGGGCGCGTTGACGGCGCAGCCGGGTGGCGGCCGCCGGCCCCGGTATCGGGTCGATGTAGAGCACCACGTCCAGGCGTCCGGGCCAGGACAGCAGCGGTTCCAGCCAGGCCGGCCCGACCTCGGCCGGATAGCCGGTGACGATCAACGTGGCCGTGCAGCCGTCGGCGACCTGCACGTGGTCGGGGTGCTCGTGGGTGACGTTCGGGCTGGGCAGCGCACCCATGGCCGTACGGCGGAAATTGTCTTTGCCGTTGTCTTTCATGGGGTCACCGCCCGGGGCCATCCGGTGCCGGCCGGCGTGTAGGGGTCGACCGCGCAGGTCAGGACCGCGAGCGCGGCACCCCCGTCGAGAACGACGGTCTCGGCGCCGAGCGTGGCCAGCGCGCCGGCGGTGTGCTCGGCCCGGCGCAGCGCGTCGGCCGGTTGGGTGGCGGTGTGCGCGACGGTGATCGTGCGCCACAGCGGATCACGGTCCTCGGCCAGCTCGGCCAGGAACGCGGCATAGTCGCGGGCCAGCGCGGCCAGCCCCGGCGCGGTGATCGCCGCGGCGTTGTCGCCGACGCGTTGCGCCTGGCTCGACAGGTCGACCCGGCGGGTGGACACGACGATCTGCACCGGCGCGGACAGGCTGTTGAGCCACCGGCCGTAGCCGCCGATCAGCGCGGCCTGCTCGTCGGCGGTGCGCAGCCCGATGTTGACGGTGGTGCCGGCGACCAGCGCGATCGTGTGCGTGCCGGTGTCGATGACCCCGTCGTCGCTGATGCCGCCGGTGGCCGGTGGGGCCACCCGCAGTTTCGGGTGGCGCAGGTAGCGCAGCCCGGCCCACAGCCAGCTGTCCAGGCCCAGCCCGTCGCGGCGCCCGAGGGCCAGCGCGAGCGCGAGCCCGGCCGGCAGCAGCAGGATCCCGGCGGCCACCGGTGCCGGCAGCACCCGGATCAGCGCGGTGTACAGGCCGTAGCCCAGCACCGCGGCGACCGCCAGCACGGCCAGTTGACGGGCGGTCAACCCGTACGCGATCTTGTCGGGGGTGTCGATGTCGGCCGGGATCCGGGCCCGGTACGGCTCGTCGGTCGAGGCGTTCATCGCCGGCCCGCCCTTGACCTTGCCCCTGGGGCAAGCCCCACGGTGGTCCCGACCGGCCCGAGGAGGATGACCCCGTGCAGCTGCTGACGATCGGCGCGTTCGCCCGGGCGGCGCGGCTGACGAGCAAGGCGCTGCGCCTGTACGACGAGGTCGGGCTGCTGCCGCCCGCCGCGGTCGACCCCGAGTCCGGCTACCGGTTCTACGACCCGCGGCAGTTGGCCCGGGCCCGGCTGATCGCCCAGCTGCGCCGCATCGGCATGCCGCTGGCCGACATCCGCACCGTGTGCGACCTGGAGCCCGGCGCGGCCGCCGAGGCGCTCACCGCCTACTGGCAGCAGGTCACCGCCGACACCGCGGACCGCGCACAACACGTCGCCCGACTCGTCGAGCAACTGTCCCGGAAGGACGCCACCATGTCTGCCAGCACACCGACCCTGACCATGCGGTACGCCGTGCGCTGCGACCCCGGCCAGGCCCGCGCAAGCAACGAGGACGTCGCCTACGCCGGTGACCGGCTGCTGGCCGTCGCCGACGGCACCCGGGGAGCCGGCGCCGCCGCCAGTGCCGCGGCCGTCGACGCGCTCAAAGCCCTCGAACTGGCCGACCGACCGGCCGTCGACCTGCTCGCCATGCTGGCCGCGACCGTCGACGACGTCGACCGCGCGGTGCGTGCCACCGGCAGCGGCGACAACCCACCGGCCACCACGTTGACCGCGCTGCTGCGCCGCGGCTCGCAACTGGCCCTGGTGCACGTCGGCGACACCCGCGTCTACCTGCTGCGCGGCGGTGAACTCGCGCAGCTCACCCAGGACCACACCTGGGTGCAGAACCAGATCGAGTACGGCAAGCTCCGCCCCGACCAGGCCGCCGTTCACCCGCAGCGCGCCCTGCTCACCCGCGCGCTCGGCGGCAGCAGCCGTCCCGTCGAAGCCGACCTGGCGTTGCGCACCGCCCTGGCCGGTGACCGCTACCTGCTGTGCTCCGACGGCCTGTCCGCCGTCGTCAGCCGCGCCGACCTGCACGGCGCCCTGGCCGGGGACGGCGAGCCGGAAGCGGCCGTGCAGCGACTGATCGAGCTCGCCTACGCGGCGGGCGCCCCGGACAACATCGCCTGCGTCGTCGCGGACATCGTCGTGGAGTAGGTCGTTTCTCATCGTCCGCCCCGCCGCCTGCGGCCGGCCCCCGGGCGCACCCGCAACACGGTCATCGCCTGCTGCAGGACCAGCACCCGCAGCAGCCCGGGGATCCGGCTCGGTCGCGTCTGCAGCACGAACCGGCCCATCAGCGCCGGAATCCGGATCGTGCCACCCAACAGACACGCCACGACCAGCAGATTCATCATCGCGCCGGGCGTACCGGACAGGCCCAGCACCGGCCACGCGTGCCGCAGATCCAGCATCACCTGCAGCGCGACGTGCAGGCCGATCGCCTGCAGCACCACGGTCGCCGGGGTGCCGAGCATCGCCCGCCACCACAACTTGGCGACCGGCTCGGTCTGCGGCGTGGCATGCAACGCCAGGGCCAGCGGCGCGACCGCGGCCAGCAGAATCAGCAGACCGGCCCGGCTGATCCACTGCACCACCAGCGTCAACGCCAGCCCGGCGACGATCGCGCCGACGATCAGAATCAGGAAGTCCTGCGGGTTGCTGCCGGTGATCCCGTCGGTCGCCGAGGCCACCGCGGCCCGCATGCTCGGCACCGGCGACGCCCCGCGCGGCCCGGTCAGGGCGACGGTCAACGCGTTGGCCGCCTGCGCCACCCCGGAACAGATCGGCCGCGCATAGTTGGCCGCGACCAGCCCGACGACCAGGCGCGGGATCAGGTCACCGAGGCCGGCCCGGGCCTGCAGCCACTCCCGGTTCATGACCATCACCCCGGTCCACAGGAACGCCACCGAGTAGCAGGTGTCGGCCACCCCGAGAGCGGTGGTCATGATGGCGGCGACCTGCGGAAGTTCGGTGACGTCGGGAACCACCAGGGCGGTCATCGACAGCAGCCGCCAGGCCAGGTCCAGCCCGGCCAGCACCAGCGTGGACAGCAGGCCCAGCAGCGGGCCGAGCAGTCCGTTGAGCGTCCACTCGATCATCGCTCAGGCCCCGATCAGACCCTTGAGGATGGTCAGGAACACCGGCGACAACACGGCGATCGCATAGCCGATCAGCGCACACCGGAACGCGGTCTTGGCCCGCTCGACCTCGGCGGCATCCCCGTTGGCCAGCATGTACCGGATCCCGGCCACGGTCAGGAACAGAGTGGCGATCGCGGCGGCGATACCGATCACCCAGGTGCGCAGGTTGGCGATGATCTGCGGAAGCTCGTAGACGGCCAGGACGGTGTGCGGCGCGGACAGCATGAGTGCCTCCGGGATGGTGAGGGGGCGACTTCGATCGAGGTCGCACTCACCAAGGCCGGCTGTAGGCCACCGGACACCACCCAACACCAACCGGACACCACCCAACGCCTGCGGCGGTTGGGCAACGATCAGCGGTCAACTCACGGTTGGCTTCGGCCGAGCTTGCTGCCTATTACGTACGCCGAGAGCCCGCCGCGTGCGCCGAATCGCGCGTGGGGCAGCACTCGCCGGGTGGACTCTTCCGTGTTGGCCAACACGGTGAAGGCCGTAACCGCGGACGCCGATCCGCAGCGACCCGGACGTGAGGATCACATGTGTGCCGCACCAAATCCTTCACGCGCGCGTCGAGGATGGGTCATTGATGGTATCGGCCCGACCAGGCTTAACAGCGGACATCGGCCACCGGCATCGTCGGGGGAATCCGGTGGGCGCTGGTGGCATCGCAGCACTGGCGTGCAGACTTGTGCCCTATGCCGGTACTTGATCCCCCCGAATTGACGGCGACGGGCAGTCATCTGCCCTCAGTTCGCGCTCTGGTCGAAGAACGCATCATCTTCAACTACCGTCTGCCCGCCGACCACCTGGAACGCCTGCTCCCGGTTGCCTGGCTGACCCCCCAGCTCGTAGACGGCGACGCGGTTGCCTCGGTGTGCGTGTTGCGGCTCAGCAAGGTCACGGCCGGTCCTGTTCCCTCCCTGCTCGGCGTCCGAAGCGTCAGTGCGGCGCGGCGCTACGGAGTTCTCGATCAGAGATCAGACGGCCGCCCAGCCGTCTTCGTCACCGAGCGCACGACCAACTCGGCTCTCGGCTCTCTCTTCACCGCGGCCGGGTTCTCGGCCCAGCACGAGCATCTATCCGCGAACATCAGCAGAGACGACGAGTCGTTTCGGGTCGCCCTGGGGAACGACCACTTCAACGGTCGAGCCGTCCCGACCCAACGATGGTCGTCGTCGCTGTTCCCCACGCTCGGGGACTTCTCGGCCTTCTTGGCCGAGGGGATCCGGAGCTACGGAGCGTCCCGGCACGAAGGGCAACTCACCGTCCTCGACCTGTTCAAAGAGGACAAGGGCTATGAACCGCTGGCCGCCCGTGAGGTCCGCGGGTCGCTGGTGCAACCCTGGCTGGACGCCGGAGCCGTTCTGGACAGTGTCGCCCGCACAACGAACGCGAAATATCGCTGGACCTACCACGGGCTCACCCACCGGCCCTGAACGATCCGCGCGCCAGCGCGCTCGACGACAGGTCCGCGTCAGCAAGGTGGAGAGCCGCGACCTGGCCGCAGACCGCTGTGGCGGCGCCTCGCTCCCACGCCGGGGTTTTGCAACACACCGAAACGTACGCCGACCCCGAGTTCTGGGACGGCGAGGCGAAGTCCTGCTGTCCGCCGAACCCGGGAATCTGAAAGGGCTGACTGACCGATGCGCATTGACTGGACCGCGTTGCCCGCGGCTGTCACGAGCGAGGTGGCCGACCGGATCGGCGAAGCTCGGGCCGTCCCGGCCACGGCCGGCGCCCATGCAGAGGTCGCCGCAACCGTCATCGGGACGGACCGGAAGGTGTTCGTGAAGGCGGCCCACACCGATTTCGGTATCCGGTCTTTGCGCTACGAACAGCGGGTGGGTGAGGCCATCAGCGTGCCTCACTCACCAGCGGTCGAGTGGCACTTCGAAGCGGCCGGCTGGCTGGTGGTGGCGTTCGAGCAGTGCGAGGGCCGCCACGCCGACCTGAGTCCGGCCAGCCCCGACCTCGAACTGCTCGACGAGTTCCTGCAGATCATCGGCAAAACCCCTGCGCCCGACGTTCCGCTGTTCAGCCCCAAAGCGCGAATCGGATTCGAGCATCCCGCCATGGACGGCGACACGCTCGTCCACACCGACCTCGCCGCAGCCAATCTGATCGTCACCCCGGACGGTCTACGGGTCGTCGACTGGGCCTTCGCCACCAAGGCGGCCCCGTGGTTCGAGCTGGCCTCGCTCACCCACTGGCTGATCGGCGCCGGCCATACCCCGCACCAGGCCGAACAGTGGTTGGCACGGCACCCCGCGTGGCGGGAGACCGATCCAGAGGTCTTGGACTACTTCGCGGCGAAGAACGCGGAGAAGTGGGCCGCGAAGTCGGCGGGGACGAGCACAGCGTGGATGCATGATCTTGCGGCTTGGACGTCTCAGTGGTCGGCGTATCGAAACCAGGCCTGCTAGCGGCCGCCCGGCCAGCCTCTCAGATATTCCTCGAAGGTGGGGCCGGTGTGTGACGTGTCGCCGATCTCCGAGTACTCGCCCTCGGGGGGATCGTCGGCGACCATCTGGTCGTACCGCCGGCTGAACTCCCGGACCGACTCCAGCGGGTGACCGACGTGTTCGGCCAGGAACTTCCAGACCGACTTGGTCAGCTCCGGCTGACGCCAGTTGGGCTCGCTGCTGCCCACCGCGAAGTAGACGATCCGGGTGTCGTCCTGGATCGCCTTGCCGAGCCAGATGTAGACGCGGCAGTCAACGCAGAGCAGATAGCCGTACTCGCTCATGCCCGCCCCTTTCCCATGATCATGTTATTCCTGAAGGGGCTTGCCGGCCCACGGCGGTAACGGCTGCTGCGCCGAAGGTCCCACCGTCAGCCGCGAACTGAAATTCTGTACGAGCGGTGCGGCCGCAACCTTGGTGCCCCAGCGCAGCAGCCGCACGCCCGCCCGGGACCGGGGTGCGGCGATGCGGGGCACTCCCGGCGGCAGTTTCTGGGCTTTGTCGACCAGTGGCCGCATCCATGTCTCATAGCCGGTCAACGCCTGTTCGTACCCGCCGTCGCCGCTGCGGGACAGATAGGCCGCCAGTACGTAGGCGCCGATCAGCGCGAGCGAGGTACCCCCGCCGGCGATCGGGGTGACGCACCAGGCGGCGTCCCCGAGCAGGCAGATGCGACCCCGGTGCCAGCTCGGGCTGTGCACCTGACGCAGCCAGTCGACGTGCAGGTCGTCGGTGGCCTCGAACCCGTCGAGGATGCGTGGCACCTCCCAGCCCAGGTCGGCGAAGCGCCGGCACAGCTGACGGCGGGTCGCGTAGGGGTCCAGTTCGGCGAGCACCGGCTCGTCCACCCGGAAGCTCAGGGTGGCCCGCATGCTGCCGACGTCGTCGGGACGCAGGGTGATCTGCCGCGCCCCGGCGGTGACCAGAAACCGCCACCAGTCGTCGTCGTTCGGTTCGCGCTCGATGGTGCCGTAGGCGACGTACATGCCCAGCGTGTGCTCGCGCGTTTCGTCGCCGAACACGAGGCGGCGGGTGGCCGAGCCGACGCCTTCGGCGACCACGACCAGGTCGAAGCGTTCGCGCGGGCCGCCGGCGAATTCCACGTACGCGGCCTGGTCGTCCTGAGTCACGGCGGTGATCCGGTCGCCGTATCGCCAGTTGACCGACCCCGGGCAGGCGTCGGCGAGGATCCGGGCCAGCGTGCCGCGCAGGATCTCCAGTTCGGCGGTCGGCCCGTCGGTCGTACTGCCGGCCCGGACCGGGAACTCGGACACCGTCGCGCCGGACTCGTCGACGAAACGGGTACCGACCTCGCCGGTGTTGTGCTCGCGCACCGCCTGCTCCAGGCCCATGCGACGGATCACCTCGCGGGCGGTCGAGCGGACGTCGACGCTCTGCCCGCCCTCGCGCAGGTGCGGCGCCCGCTCGACGACGGTGACCTCGAAGCCGGCTCGGGCCAGCCAGTACGCCGCGGCCGGCCCGGCCACACCGGCCCCGGTGATCAGTACTCGTCGCCCCGACGTCATCGGTGTGCCTCCACAATCGGCGGTTCGGCCGCGGCGGCCGTGTGCCGGCCGCGGAGGAGCAGGGTCGCCAACACGGCGGCCAGGTAGGAGCCCAGCGCGACAGCGCCGGCCATGGCGTCCCGGGCGGCCGCGGTTGTCAGGACCGCGAGGACGGGCTGTGGTCGGCATGGCCGGCCGCTCTCATTAGTCACACGATCAAATTATTTAGCCATGAAACATAGTCACGGTCAAACCTTTCCATGGGGTTAGTTTCGAGTGGTAGCCTCCACCGGCCAGTGCCGTGCTGCCGCGGAAAGGACCCGAGTGACCGACGACTCCCGCGCCCAGCGCGACCGGATCCTTGAGGCCCTGCGCAATCACGGGATGGCCTTCGGTGACCTGGGCCGGCAGTTCGGCACCACCGTCGGCCTGCACGTCACCGACGCCACGGCACTGGTCGAGATACTCAACGCGCAGGACCGTGGTGCTCCCCTGACTCCCGGCGAGTTGAGCCAGCGCATCGGTCTGACCGCCGGGGCGACGTCCTCGCTGCTCAACCGGTTGGAGTCGGTAGGGCACGTCATACGCGTACGCGAGAACGCGGACCGCCGCGTCGTCACGCTGCACGCCGACAAGGACGTCGACAAGATGCTCGACGACTTCTTCGCCCCGCTGGTGCAGCGGATGGGCGCGATGATGGCGGCCTATCCGCCCGAGATCCTGCGCGAGTTCGAGCGCCTTCTCGTCGAGGTCAGCGCCACGATGAACACCTACCTCAGCGAGGTGGCCGACCACCGGCGGCTGTCCGCCCCGAGTGACTGACCACGCCACACCCGGTATTACCCGTTAGGTCCGACGACGCGGTTGCGGCCGCCGTTCTTGGCCTCGTAAAGGCGCCGGTCCGCGATCTCCAGCAGCCCGGCCGCCGAGTCCGCCTCGTGGTGCACGGCCACGCCGATGCTCACGGTGACGCGCAGCCCCGGCGCGATCGCATCCCAGTCGAAGTCCTCGATCGTCGCCCGCAGCCGCTCGGCCACGCAGCCCCCGGTCTCGTCGTTCACCTCGCTCATGAGCAGGGCGAACTCTTCCCCGCCGTAGCGGGCCGCATGGTCGGCGGGCGCGTCGGGTTGCAGGAGCAGCGCGCCCAGCCGGCGCAGCACCTCGTCGCCGATCTGGTGCGAGTGGTTGTCGTTGACCTGTTTGAAGTGGTCCACGTCGAGCAGCGCGATCGAGTAGCGCGCCCCTTCGGTCTCCAGCAGCCGGTCCAGCAGCCGCCGGTTGGCCAGCCCGGTCAGCGGGTCTTCCAGGCTCTGCTGCAGCAGGCTTTCGGCGTGCCGGGTCAGTTCCAGGTTGGAGTGGTAGAGGTCCTCGGCGCGGGCCCGTTCCCGCATCGCGTATTCCTGGGCGCGGGCGGTCTCCAACCGGATCGCGGCGATGCCGGCGCTGCGCTGCGCGGCCTCGGAGGCCACCAGCGTGAACAGGGTGTGGAAGCGCTTGTGGTATTCCAGGGCGGCCCGGAAGTTCTCGTTCTTCTCGTGCGCCTCGGAGAGGTGTTCGCAGTAGTACATGGCGGCGTTGTTGCCCAACGACCGGTCCAGGGCCTCGGCGAACAGTTCGGCGGCCCGGTCGTAGTCCTTGAGCGCCATGTAGATGCAGCCGCGGGTGTCCAGGTGGTGGCACACGGTGGAGACCGAGTCGATCTCCGGGTCGAGCTGGAAGCTCTCCATCATCTCCAGCGCCTGCTCCGGACGCCCGACGAAGGCCAGCATCTCGGACAGGTTGCCCAGCGCGTTGGCCTGGAAGTAGCGGTGCCCGGCCTGACGGCCGGTCTCCATCGCCTCGCGGGCCCGTTCGATGGCCAGTTCGCCGTGGGCGAGCGCGGTCTGCTCGTCGCCCTCTTCGCGGGCGGCGTAGGCCTGCCCCATCAGCACGCAGGCGATGGTGTCGATCAGGCTGCCGTGCACCGCGACGTCGCCGAGCAGACGGGCGGTCTCGGCGGCCCGTTCGCAGTACTCCATCGACATCTCATACTGGCGCAGGCACAGGTGCACGATGCCGATCGCGGTCAACGCCAGCTGCCGGGGCCGCAGTTCGCCGCTGAGGTCGGCCAGTTCCAGCGCGATGACACCCTCGTCGAGGGCTTCGGTCAGGTCGCCGGTGAGGATCAGGACCCGGGCGATGGTGGAGCGCACCGACGATTCCCCGGCCAGGTCGCCGAGTTCGTGCCACAGCCGGACGGCCTGCAGCCCCACCTCGATGCTCTGCGCGTACCGGTCCATCCGGTGGTGGCAGGCGGCGATGACGGACAGCGCGTGGGCGCGAACGGCGGGGGTGCCGGCCAGCGTCTCGGCGCGCACGGCCAGTTCCATCGCCGGGGTGTACCGGGCCATGTCCAAGTGTTCCTGCGCTTGCTCGACCAGCGACGATGCATCGTCACGGGTCTGGACCTCAGGCTGCGCGCTCACGACCGCTCGTATCGGCCGGGCCCGCCCGAACCTGAGCACTCAGACCTTCGCCTGGGCGTCCGTCAGCAGGTTGGCGACCCGGGCCCGCAGTTCGGCGGTGATGTTCACGAACTGCAGCCGCACGTCGCCGGGTTCCTCGCCGCCGGCGCGGACCTGGCAGGTGAACCCGGCCGGCCCGTCCGGCAGCAGGATCTGCACGTCCACCAGCGCGTCGCGCCCCAGGTCCTCGATCAGCCGGATCAGCGAGTCGTCGCTCATCTCGTCCAGGTCGATGGTCACGTGCGCCCCGCTGGCCGACAGGTCGACGGTGCGGCCCGGGAACAGTTCGCCCGAGGGGAGCCGCACGGCCACCGGCAGTTGCGCCTGGACCCGTTCGGACCGGCGCCGCTGGATCCCGCCGGTCACACCGTCGACGCGCAGGTACACGCCGGGCATGCCGTCGGACGGGACGGGCACGACCGTGCCGGTCAGGCTGCATCCGCGGCCGTTCTGCGTCCACAGCACGGTGACGTCGACGCCGATCATCGCGAACACGGTCAGGTTGAGCCGCAAGCTGCCGTCGGTGTGCCGGGTGACCTGGCACGTGCGTTCCGTGCCGCCACCGATCGACACGGTGACCATCGGAACAGCCCACGGCTGTGGCCGCTCTACCGTCGTCGCATCCATACCCGGCCTGCCCCTTCCTGGTGTGCGGGCCGGCGTGGCCTGCCCGGTTCACTATCGGCACCGGCCGGGCCGGGGCGAGGGCTCTGCGAAATATCCCGTCCGCATCCTCCTCAGGGAGGACTTCCCGTCGGTCGGCGGCCGGACGTTGCCGGGGCCGTGCGCGGCAACGATCGACGCATGACCTCAGCGGTGCTAACGGCAGACCACATCGGCAAAACCTTTCCGGGTACGGCGGTGCCGGTGCTTCAGGATGTCTCGCTCTCCGTCGCCGCCGGCGAGTTCGTGGCCGTCGTCGGCCCGAGCGGTTCCGGCAAGTCGACGCTGCTCTACTGCCTGTCCGGGCTGGAGACGGTGACTTCCGGGCACGTCAGCATCCTGGGCGGCCCGCCGGCCGAGCAGCGGCGCCGGCACGTCGGGTTCGTCTTCCAGTCGTACAACCTGATCACCTCGCTGACCGTCCGGGAGAACGTGGCCCTGCCCGCCCGTCTGGCGAAGCGGCCGGTGGACGCCGCCGCGGTGGATGCGGCCCTGGCCGCGGTCGGTCTGGCCGATCGTGGCGGTTACCGCCCGGCGCAGCTGTCCGGGGGGCAGCAGCAGCGGGTCGCCATCGCCCGGGTCCTCGCCTTGCGGCCCGACGTGGTGTTCGCCGACGAGCCGACCGGCGCGCTCGACACCGAGTCCGGGGCGCGGGTGCTCGACCTGCTGGGCGCGGCCGTGCGGGACGGACGTTCGGTGATCATGGTGACGCACGACCTGGAGGCCGCCGCCCGCGCCGACCGGGTTCTCGTGCTGCGCGACGGCCGGCTGCACCGTGAGCTGGTCCGCCCGTCGGTCGAGGACGTCTTCCAGGCGGTTGCCGGGGTCCCGGCATGATCCGCCTGGTTCTCGCCGACTTCGTCGCGAATCTGCGCCTCTGGTTCGGTGCCATGGTGGTGGCGGCCGGGACCGCCGCGGTGGGCCTGGTGGTCGCCGCTCAAATTCAGACCGCATTGACGGTACGGGGGTTGCCGGGTGCCGCGATCGCTTCGATGGCCGGCACGGTCCTGGTCCTCGGCACGGTCGCGGGCCTGGTCGTGCTCTCCTCGGTCACCAACCTGACCGTAGCGCTGCAGCAGCGTGACTACGCGCTGTGGCAGCTGGTCGGCATCCGCCCGGCGTACGTCGGCTGGGTCGTCCTGAGTCAGCTCGCGCTGGTCGCCGTGATCGGCGCGGTCGCCGGAACCGCCCTGATGTTCCCGGCGCTGGGCCCGCTGTTCGCCTACCTGTACGCCCACAGCAGCGGCCTCGACGGCATCCACGCCGTCTACGGCCCGGCCGCGGCCCTGGGCGCGCTGCTGTTCGTCGTGACCGTGATCATTCTCGGTGGTCTGCGCGGTGCCCGGCGCGTGTCCCGGACCGCCCCGATCGCCCTGCTGCGGGCGGCGAGTCTGCCCGATCGCGGGATGACCGTGCTGCGGTGGGTCACCGGCGGCGCCGGGATCGCCGTCGCCGTGCCGATGAGCGTCTCGCTGGCCGGCGCCGCCGATCCCGGTGCGGCCGTGCTGCCACTGGTCACGCTGGCCGGGCTGATATCCGGGATCCTGGCCGCGTTCGGGCCGCTCTACCTGCCCCGGCTCGTCCGGGCGTGGACCACCCTCGTACCGGAAAGGGCGTCTGGTTCTTGGTTTCTGGCTCGGCACACCGTGGCCGACAACGTCGGCCGCAGCGCGGCGGCGATCACCCCGCTGATGGTCGCGATCGCGTTGTGCGGGGGTGTGTACGCGGTCAGCGAGACGCTCGGCGGTGCCGTGCCGCTGGCGTTCGTGCTGCTCGTGCTCGGTGGCCCGCTGGTACTCAGCGTGCTCGGCGCGACCGTGACGGTGCTGATGGCCGGACGCAGCCGGGAACGGGAGGTCGCCCTGATCCGGGCCGCCGGCGGCACCCCGGGAACGGTGCTGGTCGCGGCCGTGTCCGAGGCGGTCATCTACGTCGGCACCGCGGCGCTGCTGGGGTTCGCCGCGGTCGCCGTCGCGGTGGGTGTGGCGCTCGTCGCCGCGCACGGCCGGGGCCTGCCGGTGGCGCCGTCACTCGGGTTCACGCAGGCGGGTACGGTCGCGCTGGTGGGCTTGATCTTGACCGCGGCGGCGACCGTCATCCCCACCGCGGCGGCCACACGCCGCTCCGTGTCCCGGGAACTGGCCGCCGAATGACCAGGAGGCTGCCGCCGATGCCGCGTCGCCTGACCGATGTCGTGGTGGTGGGCGCGGCGCTGCTGGCCGGCGCGGCCACTATCCCGCATCCCAGCGGCAGCCGGCTCGCCACCGCGCTGCTGTCGGTGGCCGCGGCCGGGCTGTGGTGGCGGCGGCGCCATGCCGTGCCGGTCTTCGTCGTGGCCGTCGCCGGCAACGTGGTGCACCTGCTGGCGACCACGCCCGGCACGATCCCGGTGGACGTGGTGACCGTGCTGAGCGCGTACGCGGTGGCCGCCCACGCCCGCGCGCCGCACCGGGTGCTGTGGCCCGCCCTGGCGCTCCCCGCCCTGGTCCTGGGCCTGGTCAAGGCTCTGGACGGCGTCGATCACGCGGTCCTGCTGGGCCTGGCCGCGGCGTTCGCCACGATCGGCGCGCCGTGGCTGGCCGGTGATCACGTCCGTACCCGCAAGCGTCTGGCCGTTGATGCCGCGGCGTCCGAGCGGGCCGCGGCGGTGGCCGAGGAACGCAGCCGGATCGCCCGTGAGCTGCACGACTCGGTCGCGCACCACGTCAGCGTGATGGGCATGCAGGCCGGCGCCGCCCGGCTCACCCTCGACGCCGACCCCGGCCGGGCCCGGGAGGCGCTGCTGGCGATCGAGGCGGCCGGCCGGGAAGCCGTGGACGAGATGCGCCAGATGTTGAACGTCCTGCGGGCCGGCCCCGCCCCGGCCGCTCCGCAACCCGATCTGGCCGCGCTGCCGGCCCTGGCCGACAGTTTCCGGGCCGCCGGGCTGCCCCTGCGGCTCGACGTGCACGGCGATCCGGCCGCTGTGCCCGCGGCGGTGCAACTGTCCGCGTACCGGATTGTTGAACAATCCCTGACCAACGTGCTGGAACACGCGGGCCCCGCGGCCACCACCGCCCGGGTGACCGTGGACGATGCCGCTGTGGAGATCGTGGTCGACAACAACCCGCCGGTGACGGCCTCGCGCGGCGGTGGCGGATACGGGACGATCGGCATGCGCGAGCGGGCCGCCCTGTTCCACGGCACCCTGGAGAGCGGCCCGCGACCCGACGGCGGCTACCGGGTCACCGCCCGCCTGCTCACGACGGCCGGCGCATGATCCGCGTCCTGGTCGCCGACGACCAGCCGCTGATGCGTGGCGCCCTGGCCACGATCATCGGTGTCCAGCCCGACATGGAACTCGTGGGCGAGGCGGCCGACGGGCGCACGGCGGTCGAGACGGCCGTACGTCTGCGTCCTGATGTGGCTGTGCTGGACATCCGGATGCCGGGACTCGACGGGCTGGCCGCCACCCGGGAACTGGCCCGCCTGGTCCCCGGCAACGCCGTCCGGGTCCTCATCCTGACCACGTTCGACCTGGACGAATACGTCACCGCGGCCCTCGCCGCCGGAGCCAGCGGCTTCCTGCTCAAGAACGCCCCGCCCGAGGACATCCTGGCCGGCATCCGTGTGGTGGCCTCCGGCGAGTCGCTGCTCGCCCCGACCGTGACCACCCGCCTGCTGAGCCGATTCCGCGCCGAGGCGGCCGCCGTCGACCCGGCCCGCGCCGCACTGCTCGACCAGCTCACCCCGCGCGAGACCGAGGTCCTGCGCGACCTGGCCCGCGGCGCGTCCAACGCCGAGATCGGCGACCGGCTGTACATCGGCGAGACCACGGTGAAGACCCACGTCTCCCGCATCCTGGCCAAGGTCGGCGCCCGCGACCGCGTCCAGGCCGTCATCTTCGCCTACGAGGCCGGCCTGATCACCCCCGGCGGCGCAGCAGCCACCCGGCCGTGAGCGTGCCGGCCACGCCCGCCACCAGGAAGAAGTACCAGCCTGGGAGTTCGACAGGCCCCTTCCAGAAACCGCAGTACTCCGGCGCCCACTCGGCGGTGAACTGCGCACCGGACTCGGGCAGGACACCCTTCGGGAACGTGACCTTGCTCAGGCTGCAGATCGTCGCCCCGTGCGAGGTGACCGCGCTGACCTGCACGTAGCGCGGATGGCCCTGCGAGTCCGGCACCACACTCTGGACCGTTGCGGTGACCAGCTCACCGTGCGGCAGGACGATCTTGGGATCGTCGAACAACCCGACCAGCAGAAAACCGAAAGTCAGGGCAAACCCGAGAACAGCAAGCCCGATTCGCGTACGGCGTTCGAAGCGCCCCGGTCCATACAACGACATGGGTGAATGTTACGAGACGAGCGCCCCGAACGGACCCGCAGATCGTCACCGCGGCGCCGGCCCGTGAAGATCGGCCACATCGGACAGCTGAGTTGCCCTCTCGACACTCCCGGGTCGATCGGCGGACAAGATCAACCATTGATTGGATTAGTTTTTCGCCGGCCTGGGTACGACATGGACCGGCGGGAGATGCCCGCCGGCGAAACGGAGCAGATCATGCTGGTCTTTGGACTTATTCTCTTGCTTTTGGGCATCTTCCTGCACGTGTCGATCCTGTACACGATCGGCATCATTCTCCTGATCGTGGGTGCCGTCCTCTGGATCCTCGGCGCGGTCGGCCGCCCGGTCGGTGGTCGAAAAGTCTGGTTCTAGCAGACCCGCTTTCCAGACACTGCTGAAAAGGGCGTCCCACTTCCGGGTGGGCGCCCTTTCGCATACCGATCCGCGGATCGGGCGAACTCAGCAAGCGAGCGCACCGAGCAGACCGGGGCGCGGGCTCGACTCGATGACGCTGAGCGTGGTCGGGTCGATGCTCCAGGCCGCGGCGACCCGCAGGACGTCGTCCTGATCGGGCCACATCTCGCCCGGCTGCGTAGCCGAGAAGCCCAGCTCGACCTCGATCGCGGTGGGGGCGCCCGTCTCCTCGCAGGCCTCGGTCCTCTCGCTGCAGTACACGTGGCGGAGGAGTTTCCCGTCCACGGCGAGAGCCCACTCGGCGTAGTCCGAGACTCGGTGATTGCCGAAGTACTGCACCTCGGCGCCGAGACGGGCGCTGAGCGAGGCCACCGACGTGCCGTCGAAGCCGCGCACCGCGTTGACCACGAAGATCCATCCGCCGGTCGGTGGCGAGACGAAGACCTGCCCGCCGAACGTCGCCCGGACGCCGTCGTCCCAGCCGGCCGGCTCGGCGCCGGTCAGGCCGATCACGGCGGCGATCTGCTCGACGGTGCTGCCCCGTACGGCAAGCCAGGTTTTCTTGATGCCGAAGGCCGTGCCGGCGGGAGTTCCGGGTGGCAGGTGCCGGACCGGCAGCTCCGCGATCATGCGCAGGGCTTCGGCGCACACCGCGGCCAGGTCGTCGGCCGGGCCCAGCCAGGTCAGCTCGGTGCCGGACGGGTTGGCGGCGCTGCCACGGCCGGTCAGCCGGGCCGCGCCCGTGGACAGTTCTTGCAGGTACACGCCGGCGCACCCGTCGAGCAGGCGCTGGTCGACGCCGGCCGCGGCGAGCGCGTCCAGGTACTCCGGGTTGTCGTTCTGCTCACGATCCGATTCGGGCAGGGCGGCCCGGACCGCCGCGAGAAGTGACGCGCTCTCCGCGTCGGCGACGCCGGCCGGGCCGACCAGAGCACCGCGGACGTACGGCATGACGAGCAGCCCGCCCGTGCCCAGCGTCAGGATCACCACCTGGCGAATCGCCGGCCAGCACGGCTCGGTCGCGTCGAGTACGCGGCGCACCATCGCGCCGAGTTCGGGCGCGACGTCGGCGCCCGGGCCCGCGGACATCGTCTCCTCGGGGCCGGACGGGTCGACGACGGCCTGCCACCGGCCGTCGTGGAAGAACACCCGTGCGGTCTTCTCGGGGTGGTATCGCCGGACCGGGACGCCGGCGACGTCCTCGCAGAAGGCCCGCCACGAGACACCGCCGTCGCGGTACGAGCCGGGGTCCAGCGCGTAGAGCCGAAGGATCGCCTCGCCCAGCCCCTCGTCGCCGACGGCGATCCCCGTGGTGAACCGGCCGCGCGTCACGAACGTGCGCCCCTGGAAGACATGGACCTCGCCCCACAACATGCGCGCACTCTATAGCCGACCCGTTTACTTGCAGCTTCAAGTGAGCGAGGAGTACGTTCGACTTAACTGTTGAAGTCATCGGTGTTCGGGAGACGCTCATGAAGCCCGCCGGCGCGTACGACGCACTCCTCGCCCGGGTGCTGCCCCAGGCTCGCGAACAACGCCTCTGGGAGCCGGCCGACGGCCCGCTGCCGGCCCTGTTCGTCAGCCACGGCGCCCCGCCCACCCTCGACGACGCGCAGTGGCTCGACGACCTGTTCACCTGGGGTCAGTCCATGCCGAAACCGCGGGCCATCGTGGTCGTCTCGGCGCACTGGGAGAACGCGCCGGCCGCGCTCTCCGGCACCGAGGCGGGCACCCCGCTCTACTACGACTTCGGCGGGTTCCACCCGCGGTACTACACGCTGCCGTACGCGACTCCGGACGCCACCGACCTGGCCCACCGGGTCGCCGGCACGCTCGGTTCGACGACTCCGGTGCACCAGTTCGTCGACCGGGGCCTCGACCACGGCGCCTTCATCCCGCTGATGGCCATGTACCCGGCCGCCGACGTGCCGGTCGTGCAGCTCTCCATGCCCAGCCTCGAACCGCAGGCGCTGCTCGCCCTCGGCCGGCGGCTGCGTGGCCTGCGCGACGAGGGCATCCTGGTCATCGGCTCCGGCTTCATGACGCACAGCTTCGCGGTGATGCGCAATCCCTCCCTGGCCGGCCACAACACCGCCTTCGACGAGTGGGCGGCGGACACGATCAGGCGCGGCGACGTCGACGCGCTGGCCGATTACCGCGCCAAGGCGCCGGGCGTGCGGATCGCCCACCCGACCGCCGACCACTACGTTCCGCTGCTGCTCACCATGGGTGCGGCCGGCGACCCGACCACGGCGACCTCCCACATCGAGCGCATGGTCTTCGGCAACTCGATCCGTTCCATCAAGGTCCAGTGACGCCTGGTTGAGGCCCGGCCGGGGCGCTGCCCACGGCCGGGCTTCAACGCGATCTACCGTTATCACTATCGATAGTGATAGTGTTCCGATGTGGATTTACCGAAGGACCGATGGGCCGACCTGGCCCTGCACCCGGTGCGGATCCGGATCCTCCGGGCCGTCGCGGGTTCCCGGCTGACCACGCAGGATCTCGTGGTGCTGCTGCCGGACATCCCGCACGCCACGCTCTACCGGCACCTGGCCACCCTGGTCAAAGCCGGTCTGATCGAGGTCGTGGAGCAACGGCGGGTCCGCGGTGCCGTCGAGCGGGTCTACGCGCTGCCCGCCCACGGCGCCACGCTTGACGCCGCCGCCCTGGCCACGGCCACACCCGAGGACCACGCGCGGTATTTCACCGCGTTCGTGTCGAGCCTGCTGTCGGAGTTCTCCCGCTACCTCGCCCGGGACCGGGTCGACTTCATCGCCGACGGGGCGGGCTATCAGCAGGTCGTGCTCCACCTCGACGACGCCGAGCTGGCGAAGTTCGCCGCCGACCTCGGTCAGATCCTCGGCCCGCTGCTCGGCAACGGGCCCGGTCCGGGCCGGGTGCCTCGCCTGCTCGCCACCGTCCTGCTGCCGGCCGATCAGCCGGCCGCCACCGAGGCCGCACCACCGGCGCCGGAGCCGGCCAAGCGCTCCGGCCAGGGGGAAAAGGGGAACACGTGATGCCGTCAGCCACGGTTACCGACGACGACGCCGGCCCGACGATCGAGGTCTCGCACCTGACCAAACGGTTCGGTGCGGTCACCGCCGTCCACGATCTGAGTTTCACCGTCGAGCCGGGAGTGGTGACCGGTTTCCTGGGTCCCAACGGCGCCGGCAAGACCACCACGATGCGCGTCCTGACCGGTCTGGTCTCCCCCACGTCCGGCTCCGCGACGATCAACGGCCGGCCGTACCGGCGCCTGGCCGATCCGTCGCGCACCGTCGGCGCGGTGCTGGACGGGGGCGCCTTCCATCCCGGCCACACCGCCCGCGATCACCTGCGGGTCTATGCCGCGATGGGCGGCTACCCGGATCGCCGGGTCACCGAACTGCTCGATCTGCTCGGCCTCGCCGACGCCGCGGGCCGCCGGACCCGCGAGTTCTCCACCGGCATGCGGCAGCGGCTCAACCTGGCCACCGCCCTGCTCGGCGACCCGCGGGTGCTGCTGCTGGACGAGCCGAGCAACGGCCTCGACCCCGAAGGCATGCTGTGGCTGCGGGGATTGCTGCGCGGGCTGGCCGACGACGGACGCACCGTCCTGATCTCCAGCCACGTGCTGAGCGAGGTTCAGCAGCTCGTCGACGACGTGGTGGTCATCCGCGGCGGCCAACTCGTCGCCGCCGGTCCCTGGTCACGGCTCGCCGGGCCACCGGCGGTGCTGGTGCGCTCCCCGGACAACGACCGGCTGATCGCGGTCCTGCGGGCGGCCCACCCCGGAGCGGACTCCCCGCGGGTCGAGGACGCCGGCGACGGCCGGCTGCGGGTCAGCGGTCTGTCCGCCCCCGGCATCGCCGACCTGGCCGCCGAGCACCGGATCCGGGTGCACGAACTGGTCGCCGAGAACAGCAGCCTCGAACAACTCTTCCTCCAGCTCACCACCGACAGGGCGGTTACCGCATGAAGAACCTGGTCACAGCCGAGTTCCGGCGGCTGCTCGCGACGCGCCTCCCGGGCGGCCTGCTGCTCGCCGCGGTGCTCATCGGCGGCGGGCTGATGGGCGCGATGGCCCTGGTCGGGCCGGAGAACTTCGACCCGCCGATGCCCGGGCTGGACACCGAGGCCGGCATCCGCGCGATCCTCGGCCTGCTCGGCTACACCGCGTTCGTGCCGGCCGCCGTCGGCGCGCTGGCCGTCACGTCCGAGTACCGGCATCGCACCGCCGCCGTCACGTTCCTGTTCGCACCCCGCCGGGGGCGGGTGCTGGCGGCCAAACTCGCCGTCTACGGCGCCGCCGGGCTGGCCTACGGCCTGGTCCTCGCCGGCACCGCCGCCGCGGCCCTGTTCTCCGTCGCCGCCGTCCGCGGCATCACGCTGGGGTTGCCCGCGGCGACCGTGATCACCCTGCTCGCCCGGATCGGCCTGGCCATGCTCGTCTACCTGCTGATCGGCGCCGGCGTGGGCGCCCTGCTGCGCAACCAGGTCACCGCCCTGCTCGTGGTGATCGGCTACCTGTACATGAGCGAACCGCTGCTGATGATGATCCCGGGCGTCAACGCGCTCTATCCGGTGCTGCCCGGCGGCGCCACCGCGTCCCTCACCGACTTCACGTACCTCGCCGACGCCATCTCGCAGCAGGTCGGCAGCAGCGCCGTGCACCTACTGCCGCCGGCCGCCGGCGCGCTGCTGCTGACCGGGTACGCGCTGGTCGCCGCCCTGCTCGCGGTCGTCCTGCCCCTGCGCCGTGACATCACCTGAGCTCCCCCGGCCTACTGCGCGGGCGCGATCTTCAGCTCCACCCGGCTGCCCGTGCCGCGGGTCGTCAACTGGTCGGCGGCGTTGATACGGATCGACGAACCGTTGAGGCTCAACACGTACACCTGCTGGTTGGAAATGGGGGTCAGCGTGAACCGCTGATCGCGTCCGGAATCACAGAGCCGGACCCGGATGCTGCCGTCGGCGGCACCGGCCATGCAGACCGGCCCGGCCGGGCGTGCATCCGCCTGGGCGATGCTGAACGTCGCGCCCTGCGGTTGCAGCAGCCAGCGGCCGCGGGCGGCGTTGTCCTCGCCCGGGTACTGCTTGGTCTGGCCGGTGTCGGCCAGCACGTGATCGTCGTCGTCGGCGCCGGCCACCACCTGACTGCCGGCGCCGGCGGCCAGCCGCAACGTGACCGGCGACTTACCGGTCAGATCCGGGGCGGGCGCGGTGCTCTCCTGCACCGGGCCGGCCGCCGGGATCGACACCCGCTCCGGCTGGCGCGGACCCCACTGCGTCACCGCCGACGTCGCGATCGCGGCCACGGCCAGACCGGCGGCACCGGCGGCCAGGCGGGCGCGACGCCGCCGCTGCCGGCCGCGGCCGATGACCGCCTCGACGGGACGGACCTGCAGCGTACGGCTGCCGTGGTTGGCTATCACGGTCAGCTGATCGTGCAGTTCAGGCTGCGGATTCACGGCTTACGCTCCTCGGGTTCTGGTCGGCGAGCAGGGTCGCCAGGGCACGGCGCCCGCGGGCGAGGCGGGCTTTCACGGTTCCGGTGGGTGAATTCGTCTCGGCGGCGATGTCCTGCACGGACAGGCCGACGAGGTGGTGCAGGACGATGTCGCGGCGCTGGGCGGCCGGAAGGTTGCGCAGCGCCTGCATCAGAACGACATGGTCGAGGCTGAGCCCGTCGATCTTCTCGTCGACGGCGTAGCGGTGGTGCGCCCGGATCCGGGTGATCGCTTTGCGCCAGCCGCTGATCGCGATGCGCGAGGCGACCCGCCGCACCCAGGCTTCCGGGCTGTCCGCCGCCGAGACGGTCGGCCAGCGCTGCCAGGCCCGCGCGAACGCTTCGGCGACGGCGTCCTCGGCCTCGGCCCGGTTGCCGGTCATCACGAACAGTTGCCCGAGCACCCGCGCGGACGACGCCGCGTAGAAGTCCTCGAAGTCCGACCTACCTGGCAATGTCTCGCTTCCTCACCTTCCACGGGCCCGTCCGGCCGATGTCGGAGGATGACGCCCGAGCCCACCGGCCGGTTGCTCGAAGTGACCGCAGTCACACCGCGCTCGTCGAGGGGCCACCTTCGGGTTAGCCCGCTCAGCCAGTATCAATGCTTTCGAACCTGAATGTCCGACTGTCCCGTTGTGCCGGTCGGCGAGCCTGACAACGCTGAGCACCAACAGGGGCGCTTCAGGCAGGAGAACACAGTGAAACGAACCGGAGCTCAACTTCTGGCGATCCTGCTGGCGGCGATCGCCGCGGTCGCCGGCGAGCAGTCGAGCGCCCACGCGGCCGGCCAGCACCAGAACGCCAACCTCTACGCCTACTGGAACTTCCACGGCCACAACGGATTCTGGAACGTCGACCAGCAAGTGCGGATCGCCCAGAAGGCGTCGGCCAGCTACTGGGCGATGAACTTCGGCTTCACCGCCACCCCGAACGAGGGCGGCTACCTGGGGCTGCAGACCAACGGGCAACGCTTCAACGGCAGCACCGGTGACACCGCGATCTTCTCGCTCTGGAATGCGAACGCCACCCGAGGGGCCAACTGCGGCAGCTTCGGCGGGGAGGGGACCGGCAAGAGCTGCCGGATCGCCTACCCGATCGGCACGGGCGTCTACTACCGGCTGCGGGTCTGGCGGCTCGAGACGGACTCGGCCGGCCAGTGGTGGGGTGCCTGGATCGCGAACCCGGCCACCGGCCAGGACAGCCTCATCGGGCAGATCCGTGTGCCGAGGTCGAAGGCCCTGCTGACGACGCCGATGAACTTCAGTGAGTACTTCGGCCCGGCCAAGACCTGCGACACGGTCCCGGTGTCGGTCGCCTACTTCACCCAGCCGGCCGCCAACTCGCGCGGCGGCGGCTCCTACGACTTCGGCTCGGTGTTCACGTCGTCCAGCCGGGGCGCCTGCACCGGCGGGAACGTCCGGGTCGCCACCGTGGGCTCGACCAAGGCAGCGGTGGTCACCATGGGCGGCCACCGCTGAGAGCGGGTCTCCCGCACACCGTTGGCGGCAGCCCGTCCGGTGCGCTTGCTCGGGACCTCGCCCCGAGCAAGCGCACCGGACGATCCCAGCGAGACAAAGGCCAGCTCACCGTCGCGGATCGCCTCACGCAGCCGGTGCTCCGCCCGCGAGCGCCACGCCCCCGCCAGCCGCGGCGACAACCCCAACCGCTCCCCCGCCTCACCGAGCGTCGCGTCCTCAAGTCGCGTCGCCGCGATCAGCTGCGCCTCGTCCGCGTCGACCACCCCGGCCGCGACCGCCCGCGCCAGCACCAGATCCGGATGATCCGCCGGCCGCGGCGGCACGATCGACCCCGGCATCCCCGTACCCCGCAAGGGTCGATCCGACGGCAGATCGCGCACCTTGCGGGCCGCCCGCACCCCGGAGTCGATCAGCCGGCCGCAGATCCGCGGCGCGTCGAGGTCGATCGTCCGCAGCGCCGCCACGAACCCGGCCAGCAGCTCGGCATCCACATCCTCGTGATCACCGGCCCACCCGGCCGTCAGCTGCCCAGCCGCGCGCCGCAGCCCCGGCATCGCCACCCCGACCGCGCCGATCACCCAGCCCGGCCCGTCCCGGCGAGCCCGGATCACCAGCTGCCGCCACACTGCGTCCCGGGTCGCCGCATCGGTCCGCGGACTCAGCAGCCGAGTCCGCAACCGATCCAGCGGCAGCGGCCCCTCGGCCCCGCCGACGTCCTCGACCAAAACCGTCGGCGGCCTCACCAGCAGCAAAAACGCACGCTGAGCGACGGTCAGCGGTGACGCCGTCCACGTTCGGGAAGACATGCCCACCCCACGAATCAAGATCAGGCACCAGCCGTACGCCGGTGCTCGATCCCCATCCGCGCACGCTCACCCAACAGTTGGCGAACCGTTGCCGGCCTTGGCCAGGAACAGTCCGAGCAACTCGCCGAGCGGTCCGATCGATTCGTCCTCGATGAATACCTGTCCGCCTTCGGCGAGATAATCCGCCACCCGCTCGGCCAGTAGCCGGAATGCCTCGCCCTCGTCGTCCCGCGGGCCACAGATCCGTTCACCGGCCCGCCACCGGCGGATCCAGTCGTCGACCTGGCTCTCCCACCACACGCGCCCCATCGACAGTTCCTGAAAGGGCTTCGGAAAGTCGTCGCGGTCGGCCAACTGTTGGACGCGTTGGCGGGAAACACCGAGCCGGATCGCTATCTCCCGCGCACCCAACAACGGCAGCGCCTTACCCAACACGGTCACCGGCCCGCCTACTCGCCGGCCTGCAACAGCTCGTAATGGCCGCGCGCGTTGTGCCGGACCGCATGCTCCTGCCGCCCACCCTCGGAAGCGGCGGTCACCGCGGCCACGAACCGCCGCAACGCCTCGGGAACCTGCTCCGGATGCGGCCGCAGAAATATCACCCCGCGCCGCCCATCGAGATTGATCCCGTTGATACTCAGCGGAACCCCGTCCAGGTTGATCTGAACTTCAGCGTCCATCCCGAGCGCGTCGAGCGCCGCGATCAGCTCGCTCTGCGTGATCACAGGCCGTCCTTTCAAAGACAATTCGATGGGGTACGAACATTCGCCCGCAAGTCGGTGGGGCCCGGCGCCGCCGACACGGATGCGATGGCTGCCCTCAGCCCGTCGACATCCGCGCTGCTGAGCAGCCGCCGCTGGTCCCCCTCACGGGTCGCGGCCCAGAACTCCGCCCGCTCCGCCTCGGCCGGGTAATACCAGGCCACCCATCCGGGGAAGTCCCGCTCGATCGCCACACAGCGTTCGAGCGCTTCCGGCGTCCACCCGAGCAGGTCCACCAGCAGCATCCGGGCTCGGCGCAGGCCGCCCGGCCCGTACCTGTTCAGCCGGGCAAACGCCCCGAGCACGGCATCACTGGCCGCAGGCCCGAGCCGCCGCATCTCCCCGCTCATGGGGGTATGGCCCTGTTTTCCTCTGTGCATCGTGACCTCCGTGGTCAGCAAGGCACGTTTCCCCACGTCCTGACCCCTGCCGTCATCGGCAAGATCACCAGGCGTGATGGCGGGATAACGTATGCGCGACAGTACAAGTACCTCATGTACTTTTGCAACCGGTCAAAGATGCTCCCCTCATCCCAACGCCGCGTGCACGCGCGGGAGACTCATGAACAGGAGCCCCCACGGATGGAGTCGCAACCGATGCCGGTTCGCAGGCAAGCACCGACCGTCGCCCGCCGACGCCTCGCTGCCGAGATGCTCGAACTGCGCACTGCTTCCGGCCGCAGTCGCGAGACGGTCGGCCTGGACACCGGCTTGTCGCAGGGCGCTCTACATCGGATCGAGACCGCGAAGACCACGCCGCAGGCCGGCACCCTCAACCACCTGATGGACTACTACGGCGTCACCGACCCGGAGAAGCGCGCCGCCATGCACGAGCTGCGGAAACGCTCCAAGCAGCTCAAGTGGCTGGAACTCTTCGAGAGTGGCTCGATTCCGGACATCTACCGGTCACTCGCCTCATTCGAGGCCGACGCGGCACGCATTTCGGTCTACGAGAGCCTTTTCGTCTTCGGACTGCTGCAGACCCGCGCCTACGCCGAGTCGGTCATCCGCGCGATCGCGCCGGAGCTCCCCGAGGAAGAGATAGAGACGCGGCTCGACATCCGAATGCGGCGCCAGGAGGCGCTGACCGGTCCGGCCGCGCCGCACCTCTGGGTCATCCTGGATGAGGCAGCAATCCGACGCCAGGTCGGTAACGTCGAGGTTCATCGCGAGCAGATGACCCACCTGGTCGCGATGTCGCAAAGGGCGAACATCACGCTCCAGGTGATCCCCTTCAGCGCGGGCGCTCACGGCGGGATGCCGGGGTCCTTCCACCTCCTCGAATTCCAGGAGCCCGACGTCCCGCTGGTTTACATGGAAAACGCTGGCGGCGGACTCTTCGTAGAAACAGACTCGGAGGTGGCCTGGTACCGAACCACCTTCCAGCGCCTCGCCGCCCAAGCTTTGAGCCCCCGAGACACAACGCAAATGATGGAAAGGGCGGCTTCGGCCGCCGACTAGAAGAGGAGCGACGCGTGGACCTCACCAACGCACGCTGGAAGAAGAGCACCCGCAGCGGTGCCAACGGAAGCTGCGTCGAGGTGGCGATCACCGACGAAGGCGTCGCAGTGCGGGACACCAAAGACCGCAGCAAGACACCACACACCTACACCCACGCCGAATGGCAAGCCTTCATCGGCGGCGTCAAGGACGGCGAATTCGACCTTCCCGCCTGACCGCTCGCATCGCAGTAGGGCCGCGCCCGTTGCCGGGCGCGGCCCTAATTTTGAACTTCGGCCCTTACTTGCAGGGGTAGTTCGAGGCGGTGCAGGCGACGCCGTTGTTGTAGGCGTCGTTGAAGTGGGTGAAGTACGCGTCGTAGAGCGGGTGGGTGGTGCCCGACTCCGGCGCCATCTTCACGAAGATCTCGTCGTTGTCGGTCAGCGCGTCCGCGCTCCAGTTCTGCGAACCGGTGTAGATCCGGTAGTTGTAGGTGTCGCCGAACTTCGCGTACAGCGCGAAGAACTTGTCGTGCACCATGTCCATCCGGTGGATCTTGATCCCGGCGCCGATCAGGTCGTCGTAGACGCTCTCGGTCATGTCGATACTGCCGTCGGCCTTGGTGCCGACGACAACCCAGATCTGGCAGCCCTCCGACTTGAACTTCTTGACCAGGCTGGTGATGCCGGGACGGCCGCCGGTGATGAAGGCCATGCCGATCCGCAGCCGGCAGTTCGCGTCCGGGGTGGCGTCGTTGAGCCGGGTGACGATGGTGTCGGTCTCACCCGCGGCCTCCGGGGAGGCGTATGCGTCCGCGGCGGTGGCCTGGTAGTACCCACGACCCGAGGCGGAGTCGTAGTAGTTGTTGCCGGCGACGTGCTTGCCGTTCCACATGTCGGTGAAGTTGGCGTTCAGGCCGTTCATCAACGCGGTGTCGCCGTAGACCGTGATGGCGTTGTTGAACGAGTTCGGGCCGGTCGTGTACGTCATGTTCGCCGAACCGAACCAGGAGACGTTGGACCGCGTGACACCGTTCGGGTCGGTCGTGGACGTGAAGGTGAACATCTTGGTGTGCATGTCACCGTCGCCGCTGGTGCTGATGCAGGCCCGGCCCCCGGTCGACGCGTACGAGCAGAATTTGTGGTTCTTCAGCGTCTTGAGCAGAGCGACGCCGGAGTCGGTGGACGCCTCGTTCTTGCCGTCGATCACGACCTTCACGATGACTTCGCGCTTCTCCGCGTTCACCAGGGCTTGCGCCACCGAGTCGATGCTCAGCGAGTGGAGGGTCCCCTGGATGGTGGATCCCTTGGGCGCGGCGTCGATCAGCCGCTGCAGCTCCAGGTGGATGGTGTTGTCCGCGCCGTTCGCGGCGGCGTGCGGGTTGTTGAAGTGCGCCCAGACCGGGTAGCCACCGATCGTCGCCTGCACCGAGCTCGCGGCCGCGGCCGGCGTCGCCGCCGGAATAACAAAGGCGAACCCGCTCAGCACCAGAGCGAGCCCCGCCCTCAACAAATTGCGTTTCCGCAAAGTTCCTCCCCGTTTCATGATCCGCTGAAGCAGGGAATACTACCTAGAATTGCACATGCGTCAATTCGACGTCCACCCATGCCTACGTGACGGTGGCGGTGAACGTGTTGCCGGCCGGCCCGTACGGGTCCGCCGAACCCGATGCGGTGTCAGCCGACCGGAACTCCCACCCGGTCGCCGGCGCCGGGCTGACTGGAGATCGAGGTCGCCAAAAGAGTCGACTGCGACGGTCTCGCTGCCCGACGACAGGTCGCCTGTTGCTGACGCGGAACTCGTGGTGCGCCGCGCGGTCCGCCTGGTCCTACGAGACCATGCACAGGCGACGGGTCAACCGACGCTCTCCTGACGAAGGGGCCAACGAGGCACCTGGCCACTTTCGCCACCACGGAGTGATCGGCCGGCACCCGAACTCTCGATAAACCCCTCGATAGAGCACTCCGGAGGCGAGGGAGAGGTAATGGGAGCAAGCGTAGTAAAGAGGTCGCGCTGTACGACCCTCCTGACCTGCGTAGAAATACTCTTCGACGCTGTTGGGCGCTCTTTATGGAGCGCTCCTGCGTGAAACGTTCTTGAACAGGCAGAACCTAAGGGCGGGTGAGGAGATCGCAGGGACTACTTATCGGGATAACCACGCGATGCACAAAGGTCGGCGATGCGGCGTTCAGAAACAATTTCTTCCTGAGGGTTTCCATTGACCTGGTCGTGCCCAAGAGATTCATATAACAAGCGTTCTTCTGCACGGATATCGCCGTCACCGGAAAACTCGGCGTGATAGGTAAATTTTTCGAGGGCGATGGCGGCTTGCTCGTGCTGCCGGTCGGTTGCCTGGCTGGCGTGCGGATTATTTCGCTGGAACTGGAAGAAGAACGCGCACGCCGACGAAGCCGTCGCGGGCGTTACGAAGGGCAACTTAGTGGAGACTTCATTTCCTGAGTCGCGGCACAGGTCGACCATCTTGCGGAGCGTTCTCCCCGCCTCTATATCGAGCCGCACCATCTCACCGTCGTTCTTGCCGGCATAACCGATACTGGCCGTCTTCTGGGCGCTGAACTGTCGGGCGATAGTCTTCGCCTGATCCGACTCGGATTCATTGGCTGCCGATGTCAGTGCTCCAATCGCCTCGAATCTCTCTTTATCGGCTTCCTCGGTGTTTCTCGCCTTCCCACCGGATACCGATCCTAGAGAAGCGACTCTGAATGCTGCGTCGATATAGTCACCCGTTGCGGTACACGTGCGAGCCAATTGCTCGCGCTTCTTTTCCGCCCCCTCGGAGATCAGCTGGATGATGCCCCACGTAGACACGGCAAAACTCACCGCAAGAATCGAAACGGCGTATTGCCGGCGTATCCCGGACCAGCCGAATTTGCGCCCGACCAGCATGACCGTTCCCACGATAATGCATGTTGCTGACAGCGCCAGAAGCATCCAACCAGGACTCTGGAGAACTCCGGACGAGTCAGCAAAAATTCCGAGAACCCCGGACGCTGGATATGCATAGAGAAGGATATTGGTAACCCACTGCGGTGCCGAACTGGCCGGCCCCGGCGGCGTGATGGGCTGCCCCTGCCGCCGCCGGCGCCGATTATTGCGACCTGGCAAGATCAACCTCCATCAGTATCGAATAAACGGACTCCATCCCTATCCCACGAGGCGGCGGGGCGCAATGGTCGCGAAGCTTCGGAACTATGCCCCATTTATCGCGTAAGGTGCTCATACCGATTCTGTTAACCAGCTGGCACAGACACGCTCACCGGGAGAACCGACGCTGCCCCCCACATATCAAACCTCGGCCCACGTTCCAGAGACCGGGCGGACAGCTTCGGGAGCATCGACGACCTGGTAGCGTCAGCTAATTCCGTTGTGAGTCCGCGAACTCGCAACGTCTGTCACAACGACTTCAGACGACACCGACACGGGTGGCGAACTGGCGTATGCCGGAAAGACTGCGGCTGGCCGGGGCCGAGAGCAGATCGTGAGTGAGGCGTTGCGCCCATGGACGGTAACGCACTTCTTCAGGGGCGTCGCGTTCAGCGGCCAGCAGCGTCTCGAACGCGGCGGCCGGCCTTCCGCGGCCGTGGAGCGCCAGGGCAGCGTCCTCCCAGTAGCGGACGCGGCGTTCAATATCGGTAATGGCGCGTGGGTCGACTTTGCGGGCGTAGTCGACAGCGGCACCGTAGTCGCCGAGTGTGCGCGCGATGCTGATGCGATAAACCGCGAGTTCGGTGGAATTGAAGCGAGCCGACGTTCCGGCGGCGTGCGCGGGTTGTGCGGCCTCGGCCAGCAGGGCCCATGCCGCGTCTCGGTCGTCGCGGGTCGCGGCGGTGTAGGCGGCCCGGCGAGCAGCTGGCCGTACATAGCGTGATAGGCCGCAGTGGTGTCGGAGGCCAAGCTGCGCAGCTGTGCTGCGGCTTCGAACACAAGTGCCTGGGCGCTGTCGCCGTGATCGGCGCGGCGCAGCACGGTCGCGGCCAGTCGTTGGCTTTCGGCCAGGATCAGTGGGTCGTTGCCGGTCCGTGCGGCTTGTACAGCACGGTCAGCGGTAACGCATGCCAAGCCGTTGTCGTACAGCTTGATCAACAGCTGAGTGGCGACACCGTACGCCTCGGCCAGTTGCTGGGCCGCCGCGGCCTGACCGTCTAGACCGGTCGTGCGGGAGCCTGCGGACGCCTGGGCAAGCAGCTTCGGCAGGCGACGGGCGAGTCGGGTATAGCGGGTGGCACGGTAGTCGGCGCGGGCAGCCGCGATCTGCGCGGCCAGTTGCTGATGGGACAACGGTTCGGCGGTGAGCCGGCCGAACAGCACGTCTTCGATGGTGTTACCACTCGGCGCGGCCTCAGCCAGGGTCGCCGGTAGCGCAGCGGTGGCGCCGAGCGCGGCTGCGCCTGCAAGGAAATTGCGTCGCTGCACGGTGTCACCCTCTCCGTCCACGGTTGTGGTCAGGTTAGACCCGCCGACCGGCCTGGGTGGGGTTGCCAGGCCGAGCATTTGTGCAGGTACGTCGTACAGGTCAGCCAAGGCACGCAGCTCGGTGACATCGCGGATAGCGCGGCGTCCACTCTCCAAGCGCGACAGTGTGGACGCCGAGTAGCCGCCGGCCGCGCCGAGCTGCTCAAGGGTCAAACCGGCCGCGATCCGGGAGAACCGCAGGATGGCGGCGTAGTCGTGTGCTTGGACAGCTTGCTGCACCGCGGTGTTCGCGGCCCACTGCGGTGGTGCGTTCACGGTTAGCTCCGTTCATCGCACGAACATTGAGCCTCACCGCCTGATTGCAGATCACGCAAGTCGTTTGCACGGAAAGTGACGTGCCTTCTTTTCGGATCCTGGCGCCGCTGCACTCGAAGCAGGGCTCGCCGCTCCTTCCAGCGGCTAGTAGATAGATCCGAAGGAGTTCCGATGTCACTCTCGAAAGAGATCACCGAGCTGCGGTCCGCCGCCGAGTTGATGCAGGCCGGGCTGCTGCAGGTCGGGCCGGGCTGCCAGTTGCATCCCACGACCGTGTTCGTGCCCGCCGATCTGAAGGGGAAGTCTCGCCCGATCGTGATCGGCGGGTACGTCACCGTCGGCGCGTACGCGGTGCTGCACGGCGGCCTGACCATCGGCGAACAGGCCTACATCGGTCATCACACGATCCTGGGCGAGCCGGAGTACGGTTACGCCGTCCGCGGGCTCTATGCCGGCGCCGGCGCGGATACCGTCCTGGGCGACCGGGTGATTGTCCGGGCCGGCGCAATCGTCTATGCCGGGGTGACGATCGGCAACGACACGACGATCGGGCACCACACGTTGCTGCGCACCGATGTCACGGTCGGCACGGCCAGCCAGCTGGCCGCGAATCTCACCATCGAGCGTGGTGCGCGCATCGGCTCGCACGTACGGTGCTCCCCCGGTTCGCACCTGACCGCAGACACGGTCGTCGGTGATCATGTGTTCCTCGGCGCGGGAGTACGAACGATCAACGACAAGCAGCTGATCTGGCGCGACCCTGAGCGCGAGATGCCACTGAACCCGCCCGTATTCGGCGAGGGCTGCAAGGTCGGCACAGGCGCCGTTGTGCTGGCCGGCGTGGCAGTAGGCCGCAACGTGTTGGTCGGCGCCGGGTCGGTGGTCACGCGCGACGTCACCGACGACACGATCGTGTACGGCGTACCCGCCGTATCGCACGGGTGGGTAGCTCGATGAACGCGGTGGCCTGGCTGGAGCCGCTACGCAGCAGTGTCCCGGAACTCCGTACCGCGGCCTGGCACCACTTGGAGCATTTTGACGCGGCGCTCGGTGAGTTGTTTCGAGCCGCACCATCGCCGGGTGATGTCGTGGCCTGGTCGGCATGGCTGCGCGAGGCGCGCCGTTCGCTCGCGGCCCGGGGGCACCTGGTGCCGGCTGGTCCGGCGGGCATCCTGTGGCAGTTCCTCGCTGGTGCCCGCGACCTCGACCTGCGCGACTGCGTCGGACCGGGGCACGGCGCAATGGTGCTCACACACGCGCCCGCGGCCACCGCCGAAGTCTGGGACCGACGTCTAAAAGCCGGAGAACTGATCGGGATCGCGGCCACGGAGCGGCACGGCGGCTCGCGAATCCGCGAGATCACCACCCGCGCCATCCGCGCCAACGACGGGCTCTGGCGGCTAAGCGGTGAGAAATGCTGGGTTTCGCGGCTTGCCGAGGCGGCAGCGTTCGTCGTGTTCGTTCGCGGGCCGAACGAGCACATCAGTGCCGTAGTCGTTGACGCCGACGATCCGAATCTGGAGCGCGAGATGATCGAGCCGGCCGGGCTGGGCGGCTGGACATGGGGCGTGCTACGCCTGCACGACGTATGCGTTGATCCCAGCCTCGCGCTGCTGGGCCGGCCCGGCTGCGGACTGGAAGTCTTCCACCAGCATTTCGCGCGATTCCGACCTCTGGTCACTGCCACCGCCCTGGGTGCCGCTGCCGGCGTTCACAGCTTGGTCACGGGCACATTGGCCGACCGACACCGGTCGGGTCGTCTGCAGCGGATCCGGGACAACGCGTCGATCACCATCGGCCGTACCCACACCGAAATCACGGCATCGCTGCTCGCTGTCCTGGCCGCCGCCCGGCTCGCCGAAGCCGGGCACCCTGATGCCGGAACGTTCGCGCGGCTGGGAAAGGCCGCAGGTGTAGACACGGCAGTCCGGGCCGTACACGATCTTGCGCCGCTCATCGGCGCCGCCGGCTTCCAGCGAGGTCATCGGATCGCGAAGGCCCAGACCGATCTGGCCGGTTTGCTCTACGCCGACGGGATCCACGACAGCCTTTACCGTGCGGGCGGCGTCAGTTTGCTGGCTAATGCTTCTGGCCCGCGGCGACGATCGCCGTCCGCAGCGGCCGCGTGACCGCAGGTCGCCCACGCTCAGGTTCCGCGCGGTCTTTGACTCGCGGAACCTGAGCGTGGGTCGTCAGATCGCGACGGAACCGTTCTCCAAGTACAACGCTGTGCCGTCAGCCCGGGCCCGCAGCGCCGCGGTGATCCGCCGAGCCAGCAACTCCGACAGCCGCTCGCCTGCCTCCCGCTCGGTGCTCCAAGCCCAGCTACGCAATTCCTCGATCGGCAAACGGATTTGGGACGTCTGCTCCGGTGCCAGAATTCCGCCGTCGAAGAGCATCATCAGACCTTCGGTGCGCCCCTCGCGCGGTGGCACCCAGTCGGTCACCAGCAGCCGACCCGGTCGGACCGGCAGGCCGAGCTCTTCCTTGAGTTCGCGTGCGACCGCGGTCAGCGGAGACTCGCCGGCCTCGACCGCACCGCCCGGGATCTCCCAGTAGTCCTTGTAGGTCGGCTCAACCAGCAGCACCCGGCCCTGACCATCGGTAAGTAGCGCGCCAGCCCCCATCCGCTTGCGCGGCAGCGTAACGGTGAAGTCTTGGGTCACCGAGCCAGGTTAACGGCACACCGGCTCAGTCCTGCGATTCGAACAAGATCTGGTCGGAGTGAGTCCACCCGGACCGGCCTGTCCCCCTCCTGAACGGCACCACGCCCAGCTGCGGATAAATTCAGGGCTTCTCACGGCGAGTGGTGGGAATCAGTCTCCGGGCGAGGGTCAGGAAGTCCGGTACGGCCGGGTGGCTCGGTGGCTGCTTCCAGGCCAGCTGGACCGGGACGGCCGGTGCGCCGACGAGCGGGATGTAGGCGACAGCCGGATTCGGATACGTGGCCGCGGTGGCCGTGGTGGTGACGCCGACCGCGTGGCCGGCGGCGATGGCGGCGATCCAGTCGTCGGTGTTGGCGACCTCGACGGTGTCGTCCGGGGTGTCATCAGCAGGCCAGAGGCCGAGGGTTCCGGTGCCGGTGATGGTGTTGACGGCGATCGACTGGCCGCGGAGATCGCCCAGGGTGAGCCGTGTTTTCCGGGCGAGAGGGCTGTCAGCGGCGACGGCGGCGACGCGCGGTTCGAGCAGTAGGACCACGGTGTTCACCTCGGCGGGCAGGTCGGCCTCGCCCCGGATGACGGCGATGTCGACGGCGCCCCGGTCGAGCCCGGCGCTGCGATCGTCGACGCGCAGCAGCTGCAGGGGCGTGTCCGGGTGTTCCCGCTTCCACCGGCGCAGCAGCGGCGTGGTGTGTTCGCCCAGGGCGGACCAGGCGTGGCCGAGGCGCAGCGGCCACGCCCCGGCGCGGGCGGGGTCGAGGGCCTCGGCGACGGCGGTGACCGCGGCGGCGGCTCGCGGCTGGAATGCGCGTCCGGCCGCGGTGAGCTGCAGGTGATGGGTGCTCCGGTCGATCAGGCGGACGCCGAGGTGGGCTTCCAGCTGGCGCAGGGTGCGGGAGAGCGCGGGCTGCGTCAGGTGCAGCCGGGCCGCGGCCCGGGTGATGGCGCCCTCGTCGGCGATGGCCAGGAAGGCCCGCAGATGCCGCAGCTCGACGGTCATAACTGCAGAGCATAACCGCAGCATATTCGGCATTTCCCGGGCCGCGCGGCGGCTCCTAGCGTCGATCTCATGGTCAACGCTGCTGACATATCGGTGCCCTCGACACGACAGGCCGGGGCGGTCGGGCTGGTGCTGGCGGCTTTGCTGTCGGGTCCGTTCGGCGGTGCGGTCGCGGCGCTGCTGTTCCCCCGCGTCGGGGTCGACGGCGTCGTGACCTTGCGGCTGACGATCGCGGCGCTGGTGCTGCTGGCGGTCTGCCGCCCGCGCGTGCGCGGATATCGGCGCGCGGACTGGTTGCTGATCGCCGGGTTCGGTGCGGCCCTCGCCGGCATGAACACCCTGGCCTACCACGCGATCGCGCTGATCCCGCTCGGACCGGTGGTGATGCTGGAGGTGCTGGGACCGCTCGCACTGTCGGTGGTGACCGCCCGCCGCGCGGCGAGTTGGCTGTGGGCCGGCCTGGCCGCCGCCGGGGTGGCATTACTGAGCAGCACCGGGTTCGATCGACTCACCCCGGCCGGGATCGGCTTCGCGGCCGCGGCCGGCGCGGTCTGGGCCGGGTACATCGTGGCCAGTGCCCGGGCCGGGCGACGCTTCCCCAAGGCTGACGGCCTGGCCCTGGCCATGACCGCCGCCGCCGTGATCACGCTCCCCTTCGGCGTCGGCACAGCACAAACCAGGCTATTGCCTCCGTACGTCTTGACGATGGGCGCTGCCGTGGCGCTGTTGTCGTCCGCGCTGCCCTACACCCTGGAGCTGCTGGCACTACGCCGCATGCCCACCACGACCTTCGCCGTGCTGATGAGTCTCGGGCCGGCCGTCGCGGCCGTCGCCGGCTATGTCGTTCTGCACCAGCAGCTCACCCCGGCCGAGGGGCTGGCCATCGCGCTGGTCGTCGCGGCCAACATCGGTGCCGTCCGGACGCGTGAGTCCGCCGGATGACCGCAGATCGTCGGACCTGGCTCCGTCGAGCGCCGTCCGGGACGGCTGACGCGGGAGAGCGTTGTCGACCAGGACGGCGGCGATGGCCGCGGCGGTGGTGAAGGCGTCGGCGTTGAGGACCCGGCTGCGGGCCGAAGCGCCGTCCAGCAGCAGGGCCAGCTGCTCGCCGAGCTGCTCGGGGTCGGCGGCACCGGCCTCACGGGCGGCGTCGGTGAGCCGTACGGCGAAAGCTTTTTTGTAATCGTGGGCATAGACGCGGGCCGGATGGCCGGCCTCGGGGATCTCGACGGCGGCCGCGATGAACGGGCACAGCGGTGAGTGGATGTCGAAGACGGCCAGGAGGCGCTCGCGCGGCGTGAGGTCGGAGCGGTCGAACACCTCGGGCAGCACGTCCGGGTCGAACCGGCGCAGGTATTCGGCGATCAGCTCGTCCTTGCCGGCGAAGTGCTGGTAGAGCGTGCGTTTGGACACCTCGGCGACCGTGCAGAGCTGGTCCAGGCCGGTGCTGTTGATGCCCTGCTCGCGGAACAGTTGCTGGGACGCGCCGAGGATGCGCTCGCGGGCGCCCCGGCCGCGGCGCAGGCCCCGAGGCCCCTTCTCCAGCTCTGCCACCCGCCCAGCATAGCCACGGGTACCGATCGGTGTACATAGCTTGCGCCCCACCTGAGGGCCCGCTACGTTAAGTACGCAGATCGGTGTACATAACGAAGGGGTCGTCATGGGCAAGCTCGATGGCAAGGTCGCGGTGATCACGGGTGGGACGAGCGGGATGGCGCTGGCCGGCGCCAAGTTGTTCGTCGAGGAGGGCGCGTACGTCTTCATCACGGGCCGCCGCAAGGACGCGCTGGACGAGGCCGTCCAGCTGATCGGCCGCAACGTCACCGGCGTCCAGGGCGACTCGGCCGACCTCGCCGACCTGGACCGCCTGTTCGAGACGGTCAAGCGGGAGAAGGGCGCGATCGACGTGCTGTGGACCAGCGCCGGGACCGGCGAGCAGGGCAAGCTCGGCGAGATCACCGAGGAGCAGTTCGACGCCGCGTTCTCGCTGAACGCGCGCGGCACGCTGTTCACCGTGCAGAAGGCGCTGCCGCTGTTCAACGACGGCGGTTCGATCTTCATGACCGGGTCGAACGCCTCACTGCGGGGATTCCCCAACTGGAGCGTGTACGCGGCCAGCAAGGCCGTGCTGCCCGCCTACGCACGGGTGTGGGTGTCCGAGCTGCGCGACCGCCGGATCCGGGTGAACGTGCTGACCCCTGGGCAGGTCGCCACGCCGATCCTGGCCGAGGTGATGGACGAGCAGACGAAGGCGCAGTTCGAGTCGGTGATCCCGCGGCGAGAGATGGGCCGGCCCGAGGAGATCGCGTCGGTCGCGCTGTTCCTCGCCTCGGACGACTCCAGCTACGTCAACGGCATGGAACTGGTGGCCGACGGCGGCGCCACGGCGATCTGAACACCCTCACTCGACAAGAAAGCACAGGTCATGACCACTATCAGCATCATCGGCTCGGGCAACATGGCCGCCGCCATCGGCACCCGGGCGGCCGGGCACGGCCACACCGTCGAATTCATGAGCCGCAACGCCGCCAAGGCTCAGGCACTCGCCGACGAGATCGGCGACAAAGCCACCTTCGGTACGTTCGGCGCGCGGCCGTCGGGCGACATCGTCATCCTGGCCGTCCTGCACGCGAGCACGGTCAACGTGGTCACGCACTACGGCGATGCGCTGGCCGGCAAGATCCTCGTCGACATCACCAACCCGTTCAACTCCGACGTCAACGGACTCGTGACCACGGCGGGCAACTCGGTGACCCAGCAGATCGCCGCCGTCGCCCCCGACGGTGCCCACGTTGTGAAGGCCTTCAACTCGATCTTCCGCGGTGTCCTGGCCGGGGATCGGCCGCTGGACGCGTTCTTCGCCGGCGACAGCGCCGAGGCGAAAAAGCAGGTCGCGGCGTTCCTGGAGAGCTTGGGCCTGCGGCCCCGAGACGCGGGCGGGCTCGAGATGACGAACGCCCTCGAATGGGCCGGGGTTCTCCTGGTCGGCTTGGCCCGCAGCGGCGCCGGCTTCGACATCTCCCTGGTCGCCGCGGCCTCTAATGACACAGCAGAAGGAGCTTGACCCCTACCCAGCAGGATGCGGTTACGACAAGCGCGACGGCGAGGAGGGCACGAAGGACGATCGGTCCTGCCCTCCGACCGTTCCAGGTAACCGGCAGCAGTTGCTCCACGGCGACCGCAACTATCCACAAAAGCAGCAGCAGGTGGTAGTTCAGGTCCCGGACCTCGTCGGAAAAGGCGCTGCCGTTTCCGTTGCCGCCGTAGTTCGAGCAGCCGCGCACATCGGTGGCCGGCTGGAGCGCCACCGTCAGCACGAGCAGCAGGACACCGCCGGTCAGCAACGCCCAGAAGCCGGCCAGCGGGGACCGCCGCTTCGCCAACCCGGCACGTTCACCTTCGAAAAAGAAGATCGTCGACTCCCTGGGGTGGCATAGAAGCTGCTGCCGATGATCGAAGCGGGCGGCGTTCAGCCTGGAGGATATCGGCGCTGTCGACCCGCCCCCGGTCCCGACCCGGGTGTCCCGTTCCCGGGTCCGCCTCCTGGACAGGTAGAGATGTTCAGCGACGCCGCAGCCCGCTCAGTCCGCGTGTCTTGTGCCGGCCCGGACGTCGGCGACGGAGCTCACTCCAACCCGGGTGGACCCCACTCGGGACAACATGTGCTAGTGTGACCACGTTGCAGTTTTGATTTCCGTAGACGTTTTTTAGCGCCTGATGGGTAATTTGAAACCCGTCCAGGCGCTTTTTCGTTGTTCGTGTCGTTTCGACGCGGGTGATCAACGCGGCGGCGTCAGGGGTCCGCACAGTGCGGCCTCCTACAGCCTGCGAAGGAGCAGACATGACTACAGGCACCGTGAAGTGGTTCAACGCTGACAAGGGCTTCGGCTTCATCACCCCGGACGACGGCGGCGCCGACGTCTTCGCCCACTTCTCCGCGATCGCGTCGAGCGGCTTCCGCAGCCTCGACGAGAACCAGAAGGTGGAGTTCGACGTCACCCAGGGCCAGAAGGGCCTGCAGGCGGAGAACATTCGCCCGCTCTGATCGACGATCCACGAACGGCGGTCCGCTCTCGGCGGGCCGCCGTTCGGCGTTTCCGGCACCCGATCAGTCCACCCGACGTACCGATCATGGTTTGTCGATGTCGGGAACGGTGAACCAGAAGCGACTGCCGCCGCCGGGGTTCTGGTCGACGCCGATACGTCCGCCGTGGCGTTCGACGATGCGCTTGCAGATGGCCAGGCCGAGTCCGGTGCCGGGATAACCGGCGCTGTTGGCGCACCGGTGGAACGGGTCGAAAATCTTGGAACGGTCGGCGGCCGGGATGCCGATGCCGCTGTCGGCGACCTCGACGAGCACCGAACCGTCGATCTGCGGGTGGGCGCTGATCTCGATACGGGACGTCGTTGCGCGCCGGGCGTATTTGACGGCGTTGCCGACCAGGTTGTCCAGCACGTGCCGCAGCAGACCGGCGTCGGCCGGCACGTCCGGCAGCGTCTCGCCCACGACGATCTCGGGCGGATCGGCACCGGTGAGGACGTGGTCGGCGATGACGTCGGCGACCATCCCGCTCAACGACACCGAGGTGATGTCGAGCGTGTGATCGGCCTTGGCGTAGTCGAGCAGGTCCTGCGTCAGCCGTGTCATCCGGCCCAGGCCACGCTCGATCGCGGCGAGATCGCGGGCGAAGCGTTCGTCCAGAACGTCGGCGTAGTCGGCCCGGATCATGTCGACGTGCGCGGTAACGCTGGCCAGCGGGTTTTTCAAGTCGTGCGAGGCCATGACCATCAGGGCGCGCAGCTCGGCCGACGCCGGCGTCTCTTCCGATTCTTCCCTGGCCATCCGCTGCACTCCCCTGTTTCTCATCGGTGATCGCTGAGGTAATCGTCGTTTCACCAGCTCCCGTACGCGTCGGGCCGGCGCTGTAACTTGCCTCTGAGCCCCGGGCGGGTCATGAGGGCGGGGAGATACCGCCACGGTCTGACCCCGGGCCCGGAGACGGATACCCCCCGGGGACTACCGCCACAGCGGTACGAGGACCCCTCGGATTTAACGCTGAAGCCGGTCGCGCCGGGCTTCGCCAAGCCCGACCATAGGTTCATGACCGACAAAGCAAACATCTGGCATATTTCGCTCGGCCTGCTCGGGACGGTGGGGGTCTGCGCCTTGACCCTCCTGGCTGGCGCGCAGGAGGCCCAGGCCGCACCGGCGGCCGACGACCCGAGCATCACCACCGCGCCGCTCCAGGACGGAACGCGGACAGATCTGACGCCGATCAGCCCGTCAAGGATCACCCTGTCCGGCGCCATGTCCGGGTTTGTCCCCGATGGTGACCAGGTCTCCACCGGTGTCCCCGACGTCGTCGTGCGGAAACCTCCGCCGGGGCCGAAGGGTCCCTGGTGGAACCCCAACAAGCCGCCGATGGAACTCGACACCGAGATCACCGTGCCGGGAGGCATTGGGATCGGATCACTGGCGCGTGCAAGATGAACGCGATATCCCGGTTACGCGAGCGGAAGCTGCTCTCCGGATTCCTGATCGTGGGTGCCGCCGCAGCGATCGACCTTCTGGTCTGGGGCGACGGCAACGGCCTGCGCGCCGGCGGAAACGCACCGCCGTGGGTGGTCCCGGTCGGCAGTCTCGCCACCCTCGCCACCCTGCTGCTCCGGCGGCGTCTCCCCCTGCTGGTGTTCGCCGTCCAACTGCTGTGGGCGAGCGCCTGCGGGTTCTGGTTCACCGACTACACACCCGTGATCGGGCTGTTCGTGGCGCTCAACGAGCTGGCCCACCACCGGTCCAAGCTCCAGTCGGTATCGGCCTGGGTGGCGTGCCTGATTCCCTACATGCTGTTCGTGCACGGCGAGGGTAACGGCCCGTGGCAGCTCACCTTCGTGTTCGTCTTCATGCTCATCACCGGAACGGCATGGCAGATGGGCGACCGCAGCCGGCTCGCCGATCAACTCGCCGCACAGCAGGCCGCCGAACGCGCCGCCGCCAGCGCCACCGCCGTGCGCGCCGAGCGGCTGCGGATCGCCCGCGAACTGCACGACATCGTCGCCCACGCCGTGAGTGTGATGGTTCTCCAGGTTGCCGGCGCGCGGGCCGTGCTCGCCAGCGACCCGCACCGCGCCGAGATCGCCCTGGAGACCGTGCAGGACGTCGGGCGACAGTCCATGAACGAACTACGCCGGCTGCTCGGCCTGCTGCGGTCGGCCTCCACCGATCCCGACGAGACGGACGACGACCAGCAGCCGGGTCTGGACAGCATCGACATGCTGCTGGCCAACGCCCGCGCCGCCGGGCTGACCGTGGACAAGCGGACAGACGGAACACCGGGACTGCTGGACCCGAGCGTGAGCCTGGCCGCGTACCGCCTCGTGCAGGAGGCGCTCACCAACGCCCTCAAACACGCCGGGCCGGGAACCGCGGCCCAGGTCGTCCTGAGCTGGGCGCCCGAGCAGCTCACGGTCACCGTGCAGAACGACGCGCCGCCGCCGGGCCGACGACATTCCGCCGCCGCGCCGATGTCCACCGGGCACGGGCTGCTCGGGCTCCGCGAACGCATCCAGACCACCGGCGGCACCCTGCACACCGGGCCGAGCCCGGACGGTTTCGTCGTCCAGGCCGTTCTGCCGACGGCCATCCCGCTGTCCGCCCTGTCGCTCGCGCCGGAGAGGATCACGAGCTGATGCCGATCACCCTGCTCCTCACCGACGATCAGACGCTGATCCGCAGCGGGCTGGCCATGATGCTCTCGGTCCACCCCGAACTCGAAGTGGTGGGCGAGGCCGGCAGCGGCGACGAGGCCATCGCGCTGACCCGCGAGCTGACACCGGACGTCGTCCTCATGGATCTGAACATGCCCGGCATGGACGGCATCGAGGCAACCCGGCAGCTCACCGCCGACGACTTCACCCCGGACCCGGACTACACCGCGAAGGTGCTGGTGCTGACCGGGCTCGGCGACGACGAGCACGTCTACGCGGCCCTCCGCGCCGGGGCATCCGGATTCGTGCTCAAGGCCGCCGCGCCGGCCGAACTGACCACCGCGATCGAGTGCGTGGCCAGGGGCAACGGCTACCTCGCCCCGAGCATCACCCGCGGGGTCATCGCCGGCATCGCCACCCGGCCCTCCCCGGCCCGTCCGACGGCCGGCATCCTGGATCGGCTGACGCCCCGCGAGCGGGAGATCCTGACATTGATCGCGTACGGCCTGACCAACGAGGAGATCGCCGCCCAGCTGCACCTCGCCATGGCGACCGTGAAGACCCATGTCTGCCGGATCCTGATGCGGATGGAGGTGCACGACCGGGCGCAGGCGGTCGTCGTCGCGTATCAGAACAGACTCGTGACACCGGCCACCAGGTAAGCGGCTACCGGCGGGGACGCCTCACGTTGGATCAGGGGCGTACCGAGCGCAGCGCGTCGTACAGGGTTCGGGCGATGGTCGCGGGCTTGTTCTGGGCGCGTCCGCTGTCGATGTAGATGCTGCGGTAGCCCTCTTCGGTGAACAACGTGCCGCCGCCCTCGACCAGGCGCTTCTGATCGGCTTCGGACATGCCCTGGCCCGGGTTCATGATCAGCCAGCGCAGCCCGGGGTCCTTGACGAACGCCGCGATGATGCCGGACGACAGCGTCACGTACACGTCGCCCTTCTTGTTCTTGGAGTCCTCGTACGGGTAGATGGAGATGATGTTCTTCCCGGCCGCGGCCGTGACCAGCGGTGACGTGGTGACCAGGCGGGCGTAGTCGGCTTTGGACAACACCGTCTTGAGCATGATCAGCGAGAACGCCGACTGCATTCCCTGCAGGTCACTGGAGATCGTCTCGTCGTCCGGGATGAGCCGGCCGATGGGTGCCTTCGCACCGAACAGCGGCTGGCTGTCGAGGGTGTCGGAGTTGCTGACCAGCGAATCGAGCAGGTATTCCTGGCCGGCAAGGTCGCTCGGCAGCGCCGGGACGATGTCCGGGTGGCCGTTCGTGCGCGCCCAGTTCAGCAGCGCGACGGCTTCGGTGCGCATGGCGACGTACGCGCGGGCGCGGGCCGGTTCGTCGTCGTAGGCGATGCTGCCGGCCGGGGTGAAACGGTAGGCGCTGGGATAGGTGTCGAGCCGGGCAACCAGGTCGTCGGCGGCCGGCGTTCCACCCGTGACCGGTGACGGGCCGGGGCCCAGCGGTGCGGCCGGGGTGTCGTCCCCGCACCCGGTGAGCAGGCCGACGGCGGCGGCTCCGGCGATGGCCAGGACACGGCGGCGGGCGATCATCGGTCACCGAGCCGGTGGCGCAGCAGCGCGGCGTACGCGGCCTCGGCGATCAAAGTGGCCTGCTCGGCCGGGATGCCGAGCCGGGCCGAGTCCTGCAGGATCCGGTCCCGGACCAGTTCGGCCTGGTCGATCACGTCGACCGGGATGATCACGTCGACCGGCCGGGGCCGGCGCCCGAGGCGGGCGGACATCCGCCGCCAGCCGTGCACGCCGACCGCGGTCAGCAGCGGCGTCACCGCACCGGCCAGGGCCGGGTAGATGATGGTGACCAGCAGATCGGTGCCGAGGCCGGCGCCGATCGCGCCACCGCGCCAGCGGATCCGGTCGCCGGCCGGTTCGAGGTCCCCGGCCAGCCAGGCGGCGGTCACCTGCGGCAACAGTTCCAGTTCGTCGGGCGCGGTGGCCTCGACCACCTCGCGGGCCAGGTGGCTGAGACGCAACGTGGACTCTTCCATCGCAATGTTCCCCTCGGCGTAGATGAGTGCGAACTCAGGGATCGAGCGCGTGAATGATCAACTTGGCTCCGGTGACCACCAACTGGTCGAGCAGGAGCTGCTGGGAGGTTTCCAGGCTGGCGTAGAACGGGCGACCGTACGCGATCTCGGCGATGACCACATTGTGGCCAACGGCGGCCACCAGCCGGGCACTGCCGGTCACGGCCGGAAGTCCCCCGACGGAGGCGCTGCTGGTCAGTCGGGAGCGCACATTCTCGTACGGGAAATCGGTTGGTCCTGGCATTTGAAGTGCCCACAGGTGACCGAGGCGTTCGTCGCTGAACGGTGCCGGCTCGGTCCACCGCGGGCAGCCGGCCAGCTCGGCCCGGGTCTGCTCCAGCACCTGCCGGGCCGCCTCGGGCGTCCGGTACGAGGTGAGCGACAACGCCATGGTCGCCCCGAGCGGCGGCATCGCGGTCGCCGGCAGCCCCAGCGCGAGCCCGCCGCTCGCGGTCACCGGCCGCGCCCGGTCGGCGGCGAGCCCGGCGGCGAACAGGTCCGCGCAGGACGGCGGCAGCACCCCGGTGCGGGCCCCGGCCGGCACTTTTTGATCAGTCCAGTCGACCGGCAGGAACCGCCGCGCCGCGGCCAGAGCGTCCTTCACCTCGCCGTCGGTCAGGGTCCGACCTGCCCCGGAGCCGGCCCGGCCGGCCGGTTCGACGTCGGCGCGGGCGAGCCGGGCGGCGTCGCCGGGCCCGCCGGTGACCGGTGCGGTCCAGCCCAGAGCGACCACCGTGGTGACCGCCAGCACGCCCGGCACCGCAACGAGGGCGACGCGCCGGCCGATCGTCCGGAACGGCGCGGCCACGTCGTGCACCAGGATCGCCAGCGGCACGGTCCCCACCAGCAGGGCGGTGAGCAGCCAGGCCGGACGCTGCTCGAAATCGGCCAGGAAGCGCGCCCAGTTCGGTCCCGGCCCGGAGCGGATGGCCCAGAGGACCTGCAGCAGGGCACTGGCCGCGGTGGTCAGCACGCCGGCCAGCACCGCGGCGGTGACACCGCGGCGGCCCCGGCCGGCCAGGAACAGCATGGTGACCAGCCAGCCGGTGACCGCGCACAGCAGCCAGCGACTGTGCAGAACGTAGTAGGCGTCGCCGCGCTCGATCACGTGGTCGGTGAGCCACACGATCGCCGGAGCGGCCGCGCCCACGGCGACGACGGCGACCAGCGCCGGCCCCCGCCAGCGCTTGCGCGGTCCGAGGGCCACCACCAGGGCGGTGGTCAGCGCGAGTCCGGGCGGTGCGGCGGCGGCGAACAAACCGATCGGCGTGCCGAACATGTAGCGGTCGATGGCCACGCTGCGCCAGAAGAAATGGGCGCTCACGACCAGGTCGGCGGCGTGCAGCAGAGCGGTGAACAGCAAGGACAGTTCAAGAACGACCAAAACCGCAGCGACGGTACGGCGAACCGGCCCGGCCGCCGCGGCCACCGCCTCGGCCAGCCCGGCCCCGAGCGCGCTGACCCCGACCAGCAGCACCACCCCGCCGGCCAGGGCGCCGGGCACGATGCCGTCCAGGAAGAATCCGTAGGCCGGGGCGATCGCACCGAACGGCGGCAACACATACCCGGCCAGCAGCCCGGCGGCCGAACCCAGTACCCGCGCCCACCACTGCCGACGGCCCGGGGCGGGTCGCCACGACCAGAGCGGCACCGTGATCCCGGCCCACACCGTCGCGGCGACCGCGTTCGCGACCAGGTCCACGCTGACCTGCCGCACCGTCTGGAACGTGAACATGGCCAGCAGCCCGACCGTGAACGCGACCGCGAACCCGCCCTCCCAGCGGCCCACCCGATCCAGCGCGGCGAACCGCTCGGCCTTCGGCGGGTGCGTCGCGAACAGCCGGCGCGGCGTCCAGCCCGGTGGCTCGCCGGCCGCGGTCGCGATCTCGGACAGGGCGGTCCGGGCGTCGGGACCGTAACCGGCGGCGAACCGGTCGGCGGTGTGCTCGCGGCGACGGAGCACCGCCGTACGCAGCAATAGTGTTGCCGAGGCAAGCGCGGCGGCGATCGGCAAAGACAGGGCGTAGCGGGTGGTGACCGCGAACGTCGAGACCAGGCCCGGGGCCATCGCGAGCAGCAGCACCGGCATCACGATCAGCCCGGCCCACCAGGTGGCCGACGCCCAGGTCAGGTCCCGGGCCCGGACGTGGCCGAGCTCGTGCAGCAGGACCAGGTCGAGCTTGCCGGTGATCTTGTCGTACGCCTGCTCGACCGGGACGACGACGGCCGGGCGCCGGAACGGGACCTTGGTGGTGTACGCGTCCCGGTCCGATCCGCCCGGCGGCAGCACCACCAGCCGGGGCCGGCGACGTCCGCGCAGGTCCAGCCGGTCGCAGCAGTCCTCGAAACGGGCGGTGATCACGCCGGCCTTGTCTTCGGGTGGCAGGCCGCGGCGAAACTGCCGTCGCACCTTGCGCTGCTGGAGCAGGCCGCCGACCAGGATCATCACGCCGGTCAGGACGATCACGCCGGCCGCCCCGCCGATCCGCGACGCCAGCCGGATCGTCTGGAAATCCTCGGAACAGCGGTCGTAGTCGGCCCGCCGGCCGATCAGCCCGGCGATCTCCCCACCGTCCGGGGGCAGGCCGTTCACGGCCGCGCAGGCCTGAACCTCACCCCAGTGGCCCAGGTTGTGCACGACGAAGACGATGTCGCCGGCGCCGGTGCCGACCCCGGCCAGGCCGAGGAGCACCAACAGGTACAGCCAGCGCATGCCGCGGGAGCCGACCGGTTCCGTCACGAGGCCGACTTTAGGAAGACTGTTCTCTGTGGACTATCGGGTCGCGGACCAGTTTCGGTTGGCCGGTCGGGCCCGGGGCGGGCGGAATCCGTACCGGGTGCGGGTCAGCCGATAAGGGCAGGCGGGACCGTGAGGTCCTGCGAGCCGTAGATCTCAGCCGCCGCGGCCGGGTCGTCCGGCAGGCACCGGTGGTGCCGGCCTTCCCTGAGGGAGCTCCCGTGCTCAAACAAGTTGCTGCCGTCACAACGGCGTTACCCTTGGAAAGTGTAACTGGTTTGGTTACGGTTCATCCGTGAGCGCCAACAGCAAGCTGACGATCGCCACCCACGCCCTCGCATGGGTAGCCCTCAACGAGCGACTGGGCGGCAAGTTCGCCACGTCCGAGCAGATCGCGAAGAGCGTGGCCACCAACCCGGTGGTGATCCGGCGACTGATGAGCGAGATGGTCAAGTCCGGGCTGATCGAGACGCAGCGCGGCCCGGGCGCCGGTTGGCGTCTGGCCAGGGCTCCGGAAGACATCAGCCTGTGGGACATCAACGAGGCACTCGGTGCGGAGGCCGCGTTCGTGCTGCACCGCAACGAACCCAGCGAGTCCTGCCCGGTCGCCCGCGGCATCCGCCCGGCACTCACACCCGTTTATGCCCGAGTCGACGACGCGATCCGTCGTGAGCTGGCCGGCACCCGCCTGGCCGACGTCCTGCAGGACACCCTCACCGTCAGTGGCGCCTGACCCGGCGACACATCTCAGGAGCTACCCATGACCAACAACACCAATCTCGCGTACGCCGTGCGCACCGCAACCCGGCAGGGCGTCACCCGCGACCTGCCGCACGGGCCGCAGGATCTGCAGTGGGTCGCCAACAGCGCCACCCTCATCTACGGCCAACACGACGCGGTTCTGGTCGACACGTACACGTCGATCGACCAGAACGACGAACTGGTGGACTGGGTGAAGTCGTTCGGCCGCAACCTGACCTACGTCTTCATCACCCACGGCCACGGTGACCACTTCTTCGGCATCGGTCAACTCCTGGCGGCGTTCCCGGACGCGAAAGCGATCGCCACGGCCGGATCCGTGGCGGGAGCGCACATTCAGGGTGGGCCCCAGTGGCGCGACGGATTCTGGGGAAAGCTGTTCCCCGGCCAGATCCCGGAAATCGCCTTCCCGGAGCCGGCCGACGGCCACCAGTTCGAACTCGAGGGCCACCAACTGCAGGTGATCGAGACCGGCTTCACCGACACCGCCGACTCCACCTCGCTGTGGGTCCCCGACCTGCGCCTGATCGTCGCCGGCGACGTCGCCTACAACGACACCCACCAGTACACGGCCGAGACGACACGGGAGACACGCGAACAGTGGGCGCAGGCCACCGAGCGACTCGCCGCGCTCGACCCGGTGGCGGTCGTCGCGGGCCACAAGAAGCCGGACGCGGCCGACGACCCGAAAATCCTCGCCGAGACCGCGGCCTACCTGCGTAGCTTCACCGCCGCCGCGGACGACTCCCGGACCGCGGAGGAGATGTACGACCGGATGCTCAAGCTCTACCCGCGCCGCGCCAACCCCGGCGCCCTCTGGGGTGGCGCCAAGGCCGCCAAGCCGGCGTAGCGACTGGCACCGTCGGCGCTACCGGCGTCTTACGTCCGTCAACCGCAACACCGGCTCCGACCTGGTAAATGGGCGGGTGCTGCGCGCAGCCGTCGGATGCGCCTCGGGCCTGTCACGGTGTTTTCGGGACGATGGCGAGCCGGGTCCGGTACTGCTTGGTGACTGCTCCGTTGCGGGCCATACCTTCCAGTCGCCCGGGCCGGACAGGAGCGAAGGGCTCAGGCGACTCCGCGGGACGCGCCGGATTCCGTCGAGAACCGCCGTGCAGGGACCTGCCGCAACGGCGGGGCCTCAGCGGGGCCGTCGTCGGCACGGCGGAGAATTTCCTTGTCGGAAATGGGGTCCGCGGGCACGCGCGGCACCTTCTCAGCGGGCACGCACTGCCGCCGTCGAATCACCGCATGCCGTTCGCTGACAAGGTATATCCTGCGCCTGCGGCAGCAGGCCATCCTCGTTTGCGCCACGTCGGAGCGAACCGCTACGCAGGATGAGACAGGCTCAAGGCAAAGATCTTGTGGATGCGCCATGTCTCGCCAGGTCGGCCTCCTGAGAAGAAAAGTTTGACGAGTACAAATCTCGTGCCGGAAGGGACCGCAACCAATAAGGAATCTTGAAAATCCTCCCCCGGCTCCAAGTACTTGAAGGACCCGAAGATACCGTACAGCCGGGCATCGTCAGTTTTTTTTGGTTGCACCGATGTGATCCGCTGAACCGGTTCGCCAGCCGTCGTGAGCGGCTGCAGCTCTATCCATGCCAATCTCCTGGCCACGCCTGTGGTGCTGGGGTTGGTCGCCGTGGCCCCCAGTAATACCCAGGTCGGGCCGCCTTGCGTTACAAAGACATCACCGACAAGTTCGAGTTTGACGAAAGAGTTGAGCGTCCGGTGAAGAGTGAATCGATAGATGGCCCAACCGCCGGCGACCAGCAGGGCAATCACCGTCGCCGCGTCCTTCATGGTGCTCAACGTGGCGCTCATCCTCGGATGAACCAGCGGGCGCGGTATCTCTGCGCGGGGCCGATCCCGACGTCGCGTCGTATGCGATCGACCCACTTGAAAGTTCTGTCAAGTTCGGTGTCGACCATGATTCCCTGTTCGATCTTCTCGGCAGCTTCGGTCAACTCTGCGAGTTGTCGTGCGATGTCCGCGCGCACGGTTGGTTCGATGTCCATGGAGGCATCGGCAACCTCGTCCAACGCGATGCGCAGGGAGGTTGCTTCGAGGAACGGCCTCGGATAACTGTTCGGTTCGCTACCCACGGCACTCTCCGATCGAACGTCGCCCGACTGGCTGAAGATCACCAGTACTCGAAATTGACGAATCGGCCTTGGCCCCACGTTAAGGCCGGGCGGCAACCTGGATTTTGCCGAGATCAATGGCGTGATCGACCGCATTCACGTCGGTACGTCCAGTCTTCGACGATGCGACCCGACCGCCTTGGATGCGATCCTGGCCGTGGCCGTCCTGATCGTCATGTACGTGCGGCGTCCCGGTGACCGCCCTCAGGTGCTCCTCGGCTGGCCGGCCGGCCTGATCCTGGCGCTGGGCGGTGTCGTGGCCGCCGCCGTCTACATCAGCACTCTCGGCTCGGGCTGCCCCGTCTGACCGTGTCGGCTGCCCGACCCGGTGGCCCGGTAGAGACCTGTCGTGGCCGCACGAGGGCCTGCCCCAGCGGCGCGGTCATCCCGGCGGGCAGACCGTCCCGCAGCAGAGGCATGTTGGCCGGGTAGTCCTCGAGCAGGCTGCCCGGCCGCCGCCCGGTCGGCCACCGGTCCGGGTCGGCGACCGCGATGCCCAGATAGGCCAGTCCGTGACCGGCCTCCCAGGTCGGGTCGATCGCGCGGCCGTCGCTGGTCACGCACCAGGCGTGCGGGAAGCTCCACACCGTGCCGGAGATCAGGGTCGCGGCCATGCCTTCGGCGTAGAGCAGACCGTGCCGGCGGGCGGTGGCCGCCGCGTTGCGGTAGGAGTTGCGGCTCGGCACCCGCCGCCCGGCCGGCCCCGGCGCGGGTGTGAACAGGCGCCCTTCGACCAGCAGCAGATGCGCCGAGCTGCGATGGGCCCAGCCGGTCGGCCCGCTCCCGGTCCGGTCGATGTGCCGGCTGAGGGTGCGCGCGTACTCGACCAGCGCCGACTCCGGCACCGTAAGCGCCGGCAACGGCCGGAACGCGTGATCCGTCGCCCGCATGCCCGGCTCCCCCTTGCGAGACCCGCGGGCCACCTCCGGCCCGCAACAAGATTCGTACACTAGTACTAATCTTGGTCGAGCGTCGGGTCCGGTCGGCGGAGCCGAAGAGCAGGGCGATCCACCGCCCGTCGAGCGGGACCACATCGGACCGGAAGGTGATGGACCGGCAATGCTTGGCGGCCGGTGCGGATTGCCGAACCGCACCGGCCGCGAGACCGCCGTCGCCGCCACGACGCGGTCTCCCCGTGACCGCTCGCCGCCGGAAAAGATCAACTGAGCTGCCGAGAAATTGACCTTGAATGGTTCCAGCCCGCTCACGATAAGCATTAGCGGCACCTGCTTAATAGGCGGGAAAACCCCCATACATTGCCGCTGGTGCGAGTAACGGCCGCGGACCAAAATGTTGTTCATGACCGTCACGACGCCCGGGACCGCGGCGTTTTCCCCGCGAATGCAGGGAAAGAGCCCGGTGCGCGCGGCCGCATTCGTCTCGTTGCTCGCCGCGACCACCGCGGCCCTGTCCTGGGTGCCCTGGTGGACCAGGGACTTCGCGCTGGGCAGCATCTACGTCCTGGTCGTGACCTCGTTCGCGGCCAGCGGCGTGTTCCTGCTGCACGACCGCAGCACCGGGCGCACCGGCTGGGCGATGATCGTGGCCGCGGCCTGCTACGAGGCGTCCTGGTGGTGGATCTGGCCGGACTCGTGGAACATCGGCCCGGCGCCGCTGTTGTCGTTCCTGTTCGGATATTGGTGGTTCGCGATCGGCGGGCTGGCCCTGTTGCGCTACCCGGAACCGGTGCTCGGGCGGCGCTACGAACGCTGGTACTTCATCGGCTTCGCCATCTGGATCGTCGGCGTGAAACTGTTCATCGTCGCGGTCTCCCGGCCCGGCTGGGCCGGCTGGGACGAGAACAGCTGGTGGCTGACCGTCGCACCGGACGATCACCTGTTCCGGCTCTGGTCGGTGATCTTCAAGATCGGCACGATCGTCCTCGCCCTCGTACTGGTGCTGCTGCTTGTTCTGAAAATCCGCCGCAGCCGAGGTCTGGAACGGGCGGACACGCTTCCCGCGTCCGCCGCCGGCATCGCCATCGGCATCCTGGGCAGCATCTACATCACGGCCCAGCTGATTCACCTGCCCGAGACGATCACCGGCGCGCTGCGGACGGTCACCGCCCTGGCCGCCCTGGTCGCCCCGGTCGCGTTCCTGGTCAGCCTCACCCAGCGCCGGCTGGCCCGGTCCTCGGTGGCCGACCTGGTGGTGCGCATGGCCGGCTGCGAATCGCTCAAGGACGTGCAGGTCGCGCTCCGCGAGGTGCTCGGCGATCCGGGGCTCGTCCTCGCGCTCCCGGCCGGCACGGCGACCCAGTTCGTCACGTACGAGGGGCATCCTCTGCGGCCCGAGGAACAGACCCGATGGCGGGTCGCGGTGCCCGGCGGCGACGGGCGCCCGCTGGCCGTCCTGCTGGTCGACCCGCTCATGCGCCGCCGCAGCGACCTGGTCCACAGCGCCGCCGTCGCCGGTGGCCTGGTCCTGGAGAACGGTCTGCTGCGCGACGACCTGGCCGCCCAGCTCGCCCAGGTGCAGGCCTCGCGGCGGCGCATCGCCGAGGCCGGCATGGCCGAACGCCGCCGCATCGAACGCAACCTGCACGACGGCGCCCAGCAGCTGCTGCTCAGCGTCCTGAGCAGCCTCAGCCTGGCCAAACACCGGGCCCAGCGCGGCGGCGACCCGATCGCCGCGATCGACACGGCCGGCAACGAACTCGACGCCGCCCTCGACGAGCTGCGCAGCCTGGCCCGCGGCATCCACCCGGCGGTGCTGAACGAATTCGGTCTCGAAGCCGCCATCTCCGGCATGGCCGACCGGCTGGGCATCGCCGCCGTCCTCGACATCACCCCGACCCGGCTGCCGGAAGCGGTCGAGGAAACCCTCTACTTCGTCATCTGCGAGGCCATGACCAATGTGGTCCGGCACGCCCAGGCAAAGACAACCCACGTTGAGGTACGTCTTGACGACGACCTGGTCGTCGCCCGGATCAGCGACGACGGCCGCGGCGGCGCGCGCCTGGATGCCGGCACCGGACTGGCCGGGCTGCGCGACCGGGTCGAGTCGCTGCGTGGCGATCTGAGCGTGACCAGCGAAACCGGTCACGGCACGACGCTGACGGTGCGTGTGCCGTGCGTGTAGCCCTGGCCGACGACGCCCCGCTGTTCCGCGCCGCCCTCGCCGCTCTGCTGCGGGAGATCGGCATCGAGGTCACCCTGGAGGCCGCCGACGAGAGCGAACTGCTGGCCGGCATCGCCACCGACCCGCCCGACGTGGTCATCCTCGACATCCGGCTGCGTTCCGAGCCGGGCACCGAGGGCCTGCACGCCGCGGCCAACGTCCGCGACCGGCATCCGGGCGTGGGCATCCTGCTGCTGAGCGCGTACTCGGCCGCCGAGTACGCGCTGCGCCTGCTCGAGATCGACCAGACCGGCGTCGGCTACCTGGTCAAGGACCGGGTCCGGGACGTGGACGTGCTGCTGGACGCGCTCGCCCGGGTGGCCGGCGGGCAGACCGCGATCGACCCGGAGATCGTGCGCGGCCTGATGGGCCGGCCCAGCCGGCAGCTCTCCCTGGACTCGCTGTCCTCGCAGGAACGCAACGTGCTGCGGCTGATGGCCGAGGGCTGCTCCAACAACGGGGTGGCCGAGGCGCTGTTCCTGAGCCCGCGCACGGTCGAGAAGCACATCCTGAGCATCTTCAAGAAGCTGAGCCTGGAGCAGCAGGAACAGAACAACCGCCGGGTGCTGGCGGTGCTGCGCTGGCTGCAGGGCTGAGCCGGCCCGCACCGTCGCGGGCCGGCTCAACCTCTCGGACCAAGGTCAGCGGCTGACCGAGTAGATGCCGGCCAGCAGCACCGGGTTCTGGCCGCCGATGTCCTCACGGGTGTTGGACACGTAGTACAGGACGTCGCCGCTGTAGCCGTTGTGGCCGAGCCCCAGCGCGTGGCCCACCTCGTGGGTGGCGACGTTGTTACGGGTGAAACCGTAGGTGGTCGGGTTGTAGTAGTCGTTGAGCTGGATCTTCGCGCCCGAGTCGGACAGCGCGCCGGGCGAGCCGGACGCGTAGTACAGCGTGGTCAGCCCGGTCCAGCCGGTGGCGCCGTAGTTGCCGGAGAAGACGTCCACGCAGCGGGAGCCGGACACCGACGAGCAGCTGTTGAAGTGGTACTCGCTGTCGATGTTCTGCACCGTGTTCCACTTGGGCACCGCCTTGGACACCGGCCACGAGGACCCGGAGTGGTCGTTGAACCGCACGTACGGGTCTTCCCACCCCTCGTTGCGCCAGTACGACACCGGGCAGCTGAACGTCGTGGCGTAACCGTACGAGCAGTCGCTCGCCGCCATCAGCGAGACGCCGTCGGCCGCCGCCGGCCGCACGACGCGGACCGATGCCTGCCCCCGGGACCGCAGGTTGCCGGCCAGCTGATCCGGGGTGACCCCCGGCGCCGGCAGGTAGGTGGTCACGCTGGTGCCCTCGGCCGTGACCTTCACGCTCTGCACGGTCGCCGGTGCCTCGGTGCCGGACGCCGCGACCTTGGGCGTCGCCGCTTTCATCGCGGCGAGCTGCCGGTCGGTGAGCTTGGGGAAGGCGGCCAGGTCGGTGGCCGGCGCCTTGGCCTTGTCGCCCGGGTCGGCCGAGCCCGCCCAGCTGCCGTCCGCCTTCTTCTCGGCCAGGAACGCGGCGTACTGCTGGTCCGGATCGATGACCGGTCCGGCGGACGCCGAGGCGGCGACCGGTAGGGTGACGACCGTCAGCACGACGGTCGTCGCGGTGGCCAACAGCCACCTTGAACGATGATTGAGCTGCATGTTTCCCCCGATTGTCGGTGCGGCGTCAGGGCCGCAGCGGCAGGCATCGATCGATGCCGATCGTTACGTTACGACCCGTGAGTGAATCGCCCATCGAATGAGTTCGATTGCCGACAGCGGGCTGACAAACCCGCGGCCCTCGGTTAGCAAGAGCGGGCATGCAGCGCCGGGCGGTGGCCGATGCGTCTTTCTGGTGAGAAGCACTGACGGGAGCGGGCGTGTCGTTCGAGGATTTCGTGGCGGGGTACGGCCGGTCGCTGGTGCGCCTGGCGTTCGTCCTGAGCGGCGACCGGCTGGTGGCCGAGGATCTGGCCCAGACCGTGCTGGCCGATGCCTACCGGCACTGGAAACGGGTGCGCGCGGCCACCAACCCGGAGGCCTATGTACGCCGCATGCTGGTCAACGCCCATCTGAGCTGGCGCCGCCGGCGCTGGACGACCGAACGGCCGGCCGACCTGCGCCCGGAGACCGGCGCCCCGGTGGCCGACCCGGCCGACGCGGTCGCCGCCCGCGATCAGATGCGGATGCTGCTGAGCAGGCTCGCCCCGCGCGCCCGGACCGTGCTGGTCCTGCGCTACTACGCCGACCTGGACGACGCGGCGATCGCCGCCGCCATGGGGGTCAGCGAGAGCTCGGTGCGGGCCACCGCCTCCCGGGCCCTGGCCAGCCTGCGGGAACCCGCGGCCATCGACGCACAGAGGGAGAACCGATGAACCAGTCGACCGAACGCGAGCTGCGCGCACTGTTCGCCGCCGACGCCGCCGGCGCCCCCGACGAGCTGGTCGTGGCCGCCGCGGCGGTGCGCCGGGTCCACCGCCGGCGCCGCACCCTGACCGCGGCGGCGGCGACCACGACCGCGGTGATCCTCGCCGCGGGCGGGTACATCGTCTCCCGGCCGGCCGCGACGCCGCAGGCCCAGCCGCCGATCGCCTCGTCGTCGGCCCCGGTCGCGTCGGTGCCGGCGGCCGATCTGCCGGCCGGGGTCAAGCCGGGCGATCCGGTCGGCTTCGGCGCGGAGTCCTGCGTCAAGGCCTATTCACCGAAGACGCTGGCCGAGAACGCCTTCGCCTTCGACGGCACCGTGACCGGCATCGGACCGGGACGAACCGATCGCAGCCCGAATCCCGCATCCCTGGATCTGCGATCGGTGACCTTCCAGGTGCACACCTGGTTCAAGGGTGGCTCCGGGGCCACCGCGACGGTGGACATGGCGTCGCTCACCGAGGATCCCGTTCCGGCCTATCGGATCGGTACCCGGTTGCTCGTGTCCGGCATGCCCCGCTGGGGTGGCGCACCGCTCGACGACGCGGTCGCGTGGGGCTGCGGTTTCACCCGGTACTACAGCCCTTCGACGGCGGCCGAGTGGGCCACCGCGATGAAGTAGACGGTTTCGAGGGGCAGAGGCGAGAGTCGATCTTGTGGCAAACTGCCGCATGATCTTTGCAAGACAACGGGGGAAAGCGGCGATCGTCGTCGCGCTGATGATCCTGGCCTTCGGATTGTGCAGTGCACGCGCCGAGGCCGCGGCCGCGCAGTCGGTCAAGATGCTGAGCTTCAACGTGTGCGGCTCCTACCAGGCCAACTGCCGGCCGCTGGAGGCGGCCGACGCCTGGGCCGACCGGGTCGCCCAGCAGGTCCGCGACTGGGACTCGGATGTCGCCGTGTTCCAGGAGATGTGCGCGGGCCAGCGGGAACTGCTCGCCCACCGGCTTCCGGCCAACTACCACATCGCTTGGTGGACCAACCGGTCCGGCGACAACGGCTGCGACAAGTGGCTGGTGCCCGGGGTGACCGCGAACGACGACTTCGGTGATGCCGTCTTCGTCCGCACCGACGCGGCCACCACCACCTACACCCGCGAGCTGACCGAACTGTGGGACCAGGGCCGGACCTCGTCCGCGGCGTCCGAGGAGAAGCGGGAACTGCTCTGCATGGGCGCCGTCGTCAAGGGGCGGGACAGTCTTGCCTGCACGGTGCACCTCGACACCGTGAGCGTCGACCAGGGCATGCCCGAGGCCGTGGCGCAGATGAACACCTGGGCAGCCGGCCGGCCGATCATCATCGCCGGGGATTTCAACGCCGACCCGTTCGACCCGAACCTGGGGGCGTTCTACGGCAGCGGCGGCGGGACCGGCGCCTTCCACGAGGTCGACGAGCAGGACCGGGCCTACTTCACCGACGGCTGCCGGCAACTGGCGTACTGCCGCTCCGGCGAGATGACGACCTTCGCCGGCACCGACGAGGCCGGCAATCCCAAGCCGGCTCGCAAGTTCGACTACATGTTCGGCTCGGCCGCCCAGGTGCGCTGGGTGCAGGGCGGCACCGTCGATCCCGGTTTCAGCCGCCGCGATCACAAGATCCTGCGCGGCGAGGCGGTCTGGGCCGACGACCGGCAGCCGCCGGCCACCCCGGTCGTCCAACCGGCCGCCGGCCAGCTGGTTCCGGATTCCCGCAGCGGCTGGTCCGGTGCCGCCGACATCGTGGCCGGCAAGTTCGACGGCGACGCGATCGACGACCTGGTGGTTCGCTGGTACAACGGCGCCGTGGACGTGTATCCCGGCCTTCCCGGCGGCAAGCTGGGCCAGCCCGTGGTGCTGCGCACGACCCAGGACGGCGGTTGGTCGGACGCGACCGACATCGCCGTCGGAGACTTCGACGGTGACCTGAAAACCGATCTCGCGGTCCGCTGGAGCAGGAACAGCCTGTACGTGTACTACGGCAAGGACGGGCTGAGGACCGGCACGTCGGTGATGACGACGTGGAGCCTGAACGGCGTCGCCGAGATCACCGCCGGCGACGTCGACGGCAACTCGGCCACACATCGGGACGCCCTGATCATCCGTCGCGACAACGGCTCGCTGGCCGCGATCACCATCACCGGAGCCGCGTACTCGTCCCCGCGAGAGTTGATGGCCGCCGGCCGGCTGTCGGACGCGCGGCACATCGCCTTCGGCGAGGCGTACAAGGTGGAGAAGGGCGGCACTGACCTCTACGACGACCTGTTCGTACGCTGGAACAGCGGCAGCCTGTACGTCTACCCCGCCCTGAAGAACGGTTTCCAGTCCACTTCGGCGCTGGTCCAGGCGGCCCCGGAGACCGGTCAGAACGAGGTCGCGGCCACGGCACTCGCTGACTTCGACGGCGACGGCCTGGACGAACTGGTCACCCGCGGCCGGCGCCAGGGCGGCACGTCGGCCGACGACGGGCGGCTGCACCTGTACAAGATCCGCCCGCAGACGGACCCGAACGTGGCCTCCGCGGCGGAACAGCCCGCGCTGGCCGACGCCGAGTTCGGCTTCACGGCCGCGACCCACCTCACGACCGGTTTCTTCACCGCCCCGGACGCGGCCGTCGTGGCGGCCCGCTGGGACACCGGCACCGTGACTCCGGCGATGGCACCCGACGGCAACGGCTACCTGCGGTGGGACGACGTGCGCGACATGGCGCCGCTGAACCTGGGCGGCCAGTTCGACAACGTGGTGATCCGGCAGGGCACGGACGCCGTCTCGGTCGTGCCCGTCCCGTTCCAGGCCGGACAGTCGCCGGCGCACCCCGGGCAGCCGGTGACCGCACCCTCCGGTGGCTGGTGCGGCGGCCTCGGCATCGCCGAACTGACCGCGGGCGACGTGCTCGGTGACGCCCGCGACGACCTGGTGCTGCGCTGCGCCGACGGTCAGGTGCTGGGCTACCCGGTGCTCGGCCGGCCGGATTCGGGCGGGTTGACGACCGGCGTCCCGGTCGTGATCCGACCGGCCGGGGACGTCAGCACGGTCGGCATGTACGTCGACACCATCGACGGGCATCAGGCGGTGGTGCTGCGCACCGCCGACGGTGCCGCCACGGCCCGCGTGGCCGACGACGCCGGTGGCTTCACCACCCGCAACGGGGTCTTCCCGGCCGGAGCCTGGACCGGCGCGGCCGACATGATCCGGGATCCGCGGGGAAACCTGCTGGTCCGCTGGGACAGCGGCGGGGTGCGGCAGTACCCGGCGACGACCACGGCCCCGACCACCGCGACCGGCCTCACGGTCGGCTCGTTCGACGAATCAGGGGTCGACCACTTCCGGTACGCCGTCGACGCCCCGGCCGACAGCGACAGCGCGGGATGGGTGGACGTCCGGTTCGGCCGCGCGGTGATTCCGCTCGCCGGCCTGTCCGCCGGGCCGCACACCGTCCACGTCATCGCGGTGGACCGGGCCGGCAACCGATCCGGCGAACTCGCGCAGCAGGTGGGGTAACCGGAGCACGCCTCGTGCCGACCGATCGAGTCAATCCGGCTCAGCACAGCATCGGTCGGCACAGGCGTCGGCGGCGCCCGGGCCGGGTGCGCAGCAGGCGTCACCGCGCCAGGCCTCACGGCCCTCCTTGATCGCGACGGCGGCGATGACCAGCGCGGCGATCGGGTCGGCCCAGCCCCAGCCGAGCAGGCTGTTGAGCAGGAGCCCGACGAGCAGGACGGCCGACAGGTACGTGCACAGCAGCGTCTGTTTCGAGTCGGCCACCGCCGTGCGCGAGCCGAGTTCGCGGCCGGCCCGGCGCTGGGCCCAGGACAGCCCGGGCATGACCGCCAGGGACACCGCGGCCAGCACGATGCCGACCGCGGAGTGGGCCGCCTCGGCGCCGCCGGCCAGGGCCCGTACGGATTCGACGCTGACGTAGGCGGCCAGCGCGAAGAACGAGATCGCGATGATCCGCAGCGCGGTCTTCTCCCGCTTCTCGGGGTCGGAGCCGGCGAACTGCCAGGCCACCGCGGCGGCCGAGGACACCTCGATGACGGAGTCGAGCCCGAACCCGATCAGCGCCGTCGACCCCGCGACGGTCCCGGCGCTGATCGCGATGACGGCCTCGACCACGTTGTAGGTGATGGTGGCGGCGACCAGCAGCCGGATCCGCCGGCCGAGCCGGCGCCGGCGTTGTGGGGCCAAGGTCAGGTCCATCAGCAGCAGTCCTTGTCGGCGGCGTCGGGGCAGGCGGCCGGGTCCACGGCCAGGACGAGACCGAGCAGGTTGTCGAGGGCGTTCCGGATGCGGGTGTCGGCCAGCTCGTAGCGGGTGCGCCGCCCTTGCGGGACCGCGACGACCAGGCCGCAGCCGCGCAGGCAGGCCAGGTGGTTGGACAGGTTCTGCCGGGTGACGCCGAGCAGGTCGGCCAGCTCGGCCGGGTAGCCGGGCGCGTCGCGCAGGGCGAGCAGCAGCCGGGCCCGGGTCGCGTCCGACAGGGCGTGACCGAAGCGCGCGAGGACCTGGCCATGGGTCATGGTCTCCATGCCCCGACAGTACAGCGAATCATGTATTCAGCGAAAGCTGTATCCCCGAGACCTCCCTGACGGAGAGGTCTCCACTTGACCAAGTGGAGACCTCTCCATTACCGTCGTTGCCAGGACACCGAAAGGAAAATCCATGCGCGTCGTACTGTTCGGGGCAACGGGAATGGTCGGACACGGGGTTCTCACCGCCCTGCTCGAAGACGCCACCGTCGAAGGCGTCACGGCGATCTCCCGCCGGCCGTCCGGGCGGCGCCACCCCAAGTTGCGCGAGGTCCTGCGGCAGGACTTCACCGACTACCGCGACCTCGACGACGTCTTCGCGACCGCCGACGCCACCCTCTTCTGCCTCGGCACCTCGTCGGTCGGGGTGAGCGAGCCGGACTACGTCCGCATCACTCAGGGCTACGCCGTCGCCGCGGCCGAAGCGGCCCGGCGCACCAATCCCGGCGGGCTGTTCGCCTACATCTCGGCCAACCGCGCCGACAGCACGAGCCGCACCATGTGGATCCGGGTGAAAGGCCAGGCCGAGGCCGCACTGCAGGCCGTTCACCCCCGGGTCTTCCTGTTCCGTCCGGGCTTCATCCAGCCCCGCCGGGGCGCGCGCCCGGCCACCCGGCTTCAACGGATCACGTACGCGATCCTCACCCCGTTCTTCCCGCTCATCAACCGGCTGTTCCCGGCCCAGGTCACCACCACCGACGCGATCGCCCGGGCGATGCTCGAAGTGCTGCACGCGCCCGCAACCGTGGCCCGGCAGCTGGACAATCCGCTGATCAACCAGACCGCCGCGCGGAGTCAGGTGACCCGGAACGCGGTGTAGCGCACCCAGTCGGCCCCGCGAACCGCCGAGGCCACAAAAATCGACTGCTCCAGTACGGCCAGTCCGGGCACCGAGGTCTCCAGCCGCACCGCGAGCCGGAAGTAGTACTCGGACGGATCGACCAGGTCCCCGCGCAGCAACGCTTCGAGCACCTCCGGACGCCCGCTGCGGACACCGGACGTACTCAGATAAACGTGGCCTCCCTCAGCGGTGCGCGCCGTGTACCGGGTGTCGACCTCGACCGCCCCGTCCGGGCGCACCAGTTGCCAGTCGGCCCCACCGGGCAGGATCTCGGCCTCCACCAGCCCGGTGATCCGGCCCCCGACGATCGGCACCACGCGGCGATGGCCGGCCCTGGTCACGCCGTGATCCTGCAGCTCACCGAGCCGGGCGTCCACCTCGAAGGCGGCCTCCAGCCCGGGCACCACCGGCTCGTTCACGCCGACCACACCGGCAGGTCGACGCGGGAGGCGTGCGAGATCTCCTGCTCGGCCCGGTGCAGCGTCGCCGCCTCGGCCGCCGGCTCCCCCGAGCCCGGGTTACGCGCGTATCGCGGGTGCGCCCCGGAACTGACCTGCACGCTGATCCGATGTCCGGCGGCGAACCGGTGGAAGGCCGGCCAGAGCGTGACCGCCACCTCCTGAAAACCGTCCGCGTCGGCGCCGCTGACCCGGCGGATGCCGTCGCAGACCGTCATCGACCGCCCGTCCGGGTGCACATCGCAGATCCGGACGAAGACATCGGCGCTCGGCCGCGACGACCGGAACAGGATCCGGGCCACCGGCTCACCGGCGATCGTCACCGGCTCACCCAGCACCTCACTGCGGAAGACCACCACGTCGGCCCGGCCCTCGTGGGCCGCGTTGTCCACCGGCCCGGAGTCCGGCAGCAGACTGGGGCCGCCGACGGCCGGCGTCGGATCGGCCGGGTCGTAGACGTAGGTGGTCACTCCCGCCTCCGACGGCTGCGTCGACAGGCGCCCCGACCCGTGCAGATTCCACGACTCGACGGCGGCATCGGCCGGCGGCCACGACGGCAGGTCGTGCCACTGCTCAGAACCGGTCAGATAGGCCCGGACCAGCGCGGCCCGCCCACTGGGCTCACCGGCGAAGTGCTCCTTGAGGAACGCGACCGCCTCCCCCACCGCCGGCCCGCCCATGCCCCGCGACGTGTGCCCCCACGCCCCGATGGTCAGCCGCGGCGCCCGCCCCACCGCCGCGAGCTGGGCATGGTTGCGCAACTGCCAGGGCAGGAAGATGTCGTACCAGCCGGTGATCATGTAGACCGGCGCGGTGACGTCGGTGACCGAAGCCGTGTGGGATTGCTCGGTCCAGTACTCGTCGGTCAGCCGCTCATGAGCGACCCAGTCCTGATACCAGTGCACGGCCCGCCCGGTCGCCGCGCTGTCCCCGGCACTGAGCGGCATTACCCCGAACGCCCGCCCCAGCTTCGGATCGGGCCGCACCATGGCCAGCCCGAGCGCCACCATCCTGCGCCGGATCATCCGATCCATCATCTGCGTCCAGCCGAGCGCGTTGCGCAGCGAGAACACCCCGTTGTCCCAGGTGATCTCCCCGAAGTCGGGCATGGTCACGAGCAGGCAGAGCGCGTCCGGCGCGAGCTCGGGCTCCTCCCGGGCCAGCCGCCCGGCCACCGCCCACTGCGTGAACCCCAGATAGCTCGGCCCGAACGTGGCCACCGCCCCGGTGAACCACGGCTGCTGCCGCACCCACCGATGGGTGGCGATCCCGTCGCGCTGCTCATCCACCTGCGGGGTGAAGACGCCGCCCGAACCCCAGGTCCCCCGGCAACTCTGATACAGCACCGGAAACCCGGCCCGGGCCAGGGCGCGAGCCTCGCCGGCCACCGGCCCGCGACGCCCGTACGGCCCCCGCATCACCACCGTCGGCAGCCGCGGATCCGTCTCCCCCACCGGCACGATCAGGTCGGCCAGCAGTTCCACACCGTCATCCATCGGCACCCGAAGATCCTTGCGGATCTCGATGTCATAGGGCCCGGGCTCAAGCCCGCGAAGTGTCCGCGACTGCACCCACCGCGAGAACCGTTGCCGCAACGAACCCATGGGCGTCCTTCCACGAGAGTCCGCCCAGTCTCACGACCCCCAACTTCCAGGTCAAGATCCAGCCCTTCCCGTACGGCATCCTCCCCCACTCCCCACCCCCGTGGCGGCAGCGGTGCTCACGACGTACGCAAATCTCCTGATCTTGATTTGATCGTGGCCCTGCCTCTTGGTCCGGCCGCGGCGAAACACGGAAATCCCTATCGATTGGTAGCGTTTCGCCGTGGCCAGGAAGAAGCGCAGAAGCCGGACCGCACAATCGGAACCTGTATCGACGGAGACCGACGGCAGGATCGAGCAATTCCAGCGTTCCGCCTTCTGGAATCTGCGCACCCGGATCGCGAACGTCACCATCGTGATCGGCGCGCTCGCGCTTCTGGTCGTCGCAACGGGCGGCGCCGAAAGATCGCGCCTGATCCCCACTTTGGCCTGCGCGATCGCGGGCGCCTGCGGGCTCGGGGTCCACGCCGGCCGGCCGTATCCGGTTCTTGCCCGATGGTTACTGATCTCCGCGGTCACGCTGACCGTCGCCGGCATCGTCGCGCTCCTGATCGTCGTCGGCGCCGGCGGTTGATACGAAAAATGCGCCGGGAGCTGGGAGCCGGACGGCGCTCAGCTCCCGGCGGGGATCAGTTGTGGAACGGGATCCACCAGGGTTTGACGTCGACGGTCAGCATTCCTGACCTGACTGTCGGGTCGTCGGTGGCGATGGTGGTGGCCTGGTCGAAGGTGACGTTCTTGAGGATCGTCATGCCGCCGGAATCCATGGCGCCGCCGGCCGTTTCCATGAACGGGCCGCTCAGCACCATGTGACCGGTGGCGAAGACCTGCTCCATGTAGTCGACGTGGATTCCGAATTCGGGCTGTTCGTTGTAGACGACTCCCGGCACCCATGTCGGGCCGGGGCGCTGGGTCACGATGAAATAGGTGGGTCCGTTCATGTCAGCCATGACCGCTGTCCTTTCCGGGGTTTCATCCGAGGGCGAAGGTGCGCTCGTCCGGCGCGGCCTTGCGCAGGGCGAGGATCTGCCGGGCGAATTCGCCGACCGGAATGCGCAGCGGCAGGTCGGCCCGGTCGACCGCGTCCGCGATGACCGACGCCGCCTCGGCGGTGGGGATCATGCCGGGGAAGCTGGTCTGTGCGTGCAGGGCGGCGTACGCGTCGTCGCCGCCGCGCAGCTCACGGGGTGAGTCGAGGGCGCCGCTGGCGACCGGGCCGGGCTGCAGCAGACCGACCGAGATGCCGTGCGCGGCGGTCTCCTGGGCCAGTGACTCGGCGAGTGCTTCGAGGGCGAACTTCGAGGCCGAGTACGCGCCGTCGAGCGGGAACGCGATGCGGCCGTTGATGCTGGAGACGTAGAGGATGCGGCCGCTGCCCCGGCGACGCATCTGGGGCAGCACGGCCCGGGTCGCCCGGATCGCGCCGACGGTGTTGACGTCGAGCAGGTGCAGCAGTTCGTCCGCGGGCGTCTCCTCGATCGCGGACCGGAAGTACTGCGCCGAGTTGGAGATCAGCACGTCGATGTCGCCGGCCGCGGCGACGGCGGCGTCCACCGAGGCCTGGTCGCTCACGTCGAGGGCCAGCCGGGCGGCGACGTCGAGGTCGTCGAGGGTTTTCGGGTTGCGGGCGGTGGCGATGACCCGGTGGCCGCGCCGGCCCAGTTCGATCGCGGTGGCCCGGCCGATGCCGCTGGACGCGCCGGTGATGAGTACGGATGCCATGTCTTCACTTCTCTCTGGTGGTCGGGATCAGATCTCGGTGACGCCGCCGTCGGCGACGAGTTCGAAGCCGGTGGTGTAGCTGCTCTGGTCGGAGGCCAGGTAGTAGACGGCGTCGGCCATCTCCTCAGGGCGGCCCAGCCGGCCCATCGGGATGATCGACTTGAACGCCGCCAGGGCGGTCTCGACCGCTTCGGGCGTGGTGAACTGGACGTCGATGATCGGGGTCTCGATGACGCCGGGGCTGAGCACGTTGACGCGAATGCCCTGGTCCTTGAGCTCGGCCGCCCAGGTGCGGGCGAACGAGCGGATCGCCGCCTTGGTTCCCGCATAGGCCCCGTACGCGGGGAAGCCCTTGACGTTCATGCCGGAGGAGACCAGCACGATCGCGCCGCCCTCGATGAACAGCGGCAGGGCTTTCTGCACGGTGAAGTACGTACCGCGGGCGTTGGTGTTGAAGGTCTTGTCGAAGTGCTCGGCGTCGGCCAGCGCGGTCGGGCGCAGCTCGACGGTGCCGGCGTTGGCGACCAGGATGTCGAGCCGGCCCTTCTCCTCGCCGATGGTGGCGTAGAGCCGGTCGAGGTCGTCGAGGTTCGCGATGTCGCCGGTGATCGCGCGGACGTTGCCGCCGATCTCGGCGACCGCCTTGTCCAGTTCGGTGGCTCGGCGGCCGGTGATGTAGACGAAGGCGCCCTCGCCCGCGAACCGTTTGGCGGTGGCCAGGCCGATGCCGGTGCTGCCGCCGGTGATGAGTGCGATCTTGCCGTGGAGCGTGCCGCTCATGTCGTACTCCCAGGTGAAGCGTGTTCTGTACTGGTGCGTCAAAAACATACCTCGGTTCTGTACTGAAGCGTCAAGAACGCCGGGTGTGTTCTGTACTACACCGTCAAAAACGCGCTACGCTGTACGCCATGGCCCGCCCCCGCGCTTTCGACGAGCAGACCGTCCTCGACGCCGCCGTCCGCCAGTTCCGCACCGGCGGCTACGCCGGGACCAGCCTCGACGACATCTCCGCGGCCACCGGAGTCGGCCGCGGCAGCCTCTACGCCTCGTTCGGCGACAAACACACGGTCTTCATCAAGGCCCTGCACGAGTACGTGCGGCAGGCCCTGATCCAGACGCACGACGAACTCGACGGCCCGGACGAGACCGCGGTCGACCGCCTGCGGGCGTGGATCCTCGCCGGCGCCGGTTTCGTCCTGCGCGACGACGAACACTTCGGCTGCATGGCCGGCAAGTTCGCCCTCGAGGTCGGCGACAACGACGCCCAGGCCCACGAGATCATCCTCGGCGTCTTCACCGAACAGCAGCGTGTGCTGGCCGACTGCGTCGCCGCGGCGCAACGCCACGGTGATCTCGACCCGGCCGCCGACGGCTGCGCGATCGCCTGCATGATCCTGGCCCTCAACCGGGGCATGGACGTGATGGCCAAGGGCGGCATCGGCCAGGACGTTCTCGACGACGCCGCCCACCTGGCGTTCCGCGGCCTCCCGCTGACCGACGCCTACCGTGACCGGACCCGGGTCGCCGGCTGACGGCGGACGCTGCGGCCACGTCGCGTCGGTTAGCCTGCGGTGATGGGGAGCGCTGAGCTGGATGAGTTGATCGTTGCCGATCCTGAGGCGCTGCGGGTGTGGTTGGCCGCCAACCACACCACGTCGCCCGGGGTGTGGCTGGCCCTGACCAAGAAGGGTGGGACGGTCACGACGCTGACCTGGCAGCAGGCGGTCGACGAGGGGCTGTGCTTCGGCTGGATCGACGGGCAGGCGCGGAAACGGGACGAGGAGAGCTCGTGGATCCGGTTCACCCCGCGCCGGCCCCGCAGCGTCTGGTCGCAACGCAACGTCGCCCACGTGGCCCGGCTGGAGGCGGCCGGGCGGATGCTGCCCGCGGGGCTCGCCGCGGTGGAGGCGGCCAAGGCCGACGGGCGGTGGGCGGCGGCCTATGCACCGTCGTCGGAGGCCGAGGTGCCGGCCGACCTGCTGGCCGCCATCGCCGTCGTCCCGGCCGCTCAGGCGATGTTCGACGTGCTGACCAAGACCAACAAGTTCGCCCTGACCTATCGGGTCAACGGCGCCAAGCGGGCCGAGACCCGGGAGCGGAAGATCGGCGAGATCGTCGCCATGCTGGCCCGGCACGAGGCGTTCCACCCGCAGAAGGCCAAGCCGGCCGACCCGCCGGCCTCAGACGGGTAGGTCGTGGGCCATGTGCTCGGCGGTCGGCCGGAATCCGAGCCGTTCGAGCCAGGGGAACGGGCCCGGCACGGTGGCCAGGACCTGCGGTTGGCCGGCCAGTTCGGTGAGCACCGCGCGAACCGCGGCCCTCCCGTGGCCGGATGAGCGGTGCGGCGGGTCGATGTCGACGCGGTAGAGGCCGCCGAGATCGGGCCGGAAGAAGTGCTTCCGGCTGTACGAGACCCAGCCGACCGTACGCCCGCCGGCCACGACCGCGGCGTTGACCGTCTCCGGGGTCTGCCGGGCTTCGACCCGTTCCCGGGCCCGCACCGGGTCGAGGCCCAGCTCCACCGCCACCGCGGAAACCGACGCCTCGATCCGGGCGGACGGGTCGGCCAGCGGAACCAGGACGACCGGGCCGGGCGGCGACACGTACGGGACGACCGTGAGCTGCTGCAGGACGACCCGGTAGCCGAGCCGTTCGTACAGCCGCCGGGCCACGTCGTTGCCGCCGAACACGTTCAGGCCGACCCGGGTGGCGCCGCGGGCTGCCAGTTCGGCCTCCATCGCGCGCACGATCGCCGCGCCGAACCCGCGCCGCCGGAAGCCGGCGTCGACCACCACCTCGTTGATCCACGCCAGGTCCGGCATGACCCGGCCGGGCAGCGAGGCCCAGATCCAGCCGACCTCGTCCGCGCCCGACCAGGCCGTCCGCAGCAGCTCATCCGGGGTGCGGGGGCCGTCCGGGAGCGAGGCGTCGGTGTCACGGGCCGCGGCGTCCTCCGCGGCGGCCCGCGTCGTGCCGGCCAGCTCGGCGGTGGCCAGGGCGAACTGCGTGATCATCTCGGCCCGGCGGCGCGCGAACGACGCGGGCGTCATCGGGCGCAACTGCACCGGGTCATCATCCCGGATCGCAAATCGAGATTCAAAAGCCGATTGAGACGTACCGCGATGATCAGCCCTGAGGCGAGGCGATTGTTGCCAGCAGGCCGTCGTCAGGGCTGAGCGTTCACGATCCGCAGCAGCCGGGTTGCGGCGTGGGCGAGCGGGATGGCCTCCTGCTCGATGCGGCGAAACGGGGTCGGGCCCGCGGTGGCGATCGTGTTGTAGGCGACGCTCTCGGCCTCGGTCAGGTGCGGCAGCAGCTGCGGTGACGGCTTGATCGGGCGGCCGGCCTTGTCGTGGTTGACGCCGTGCAGGGCGTAGGTATGCAGGTCGGCGGCATCCATCAGGATGGAGGCGACGTGTCTGGCCGGTGCCCCGGGCGCGGCGAGCGCGGCGCGGAAGTGGTCGAGGATCGCGTACCCGTCCGCGTCGATGTCACCCCAGTAGACGACGTGCTCGGCCGAGCGGATCCAGGGCACGCCGGCCAGCAGGGCGGCAGCGGCCTTGCCACCACCTTCGACCACGATCGTGTCGCCGGCCGGCGGGAACCAGAGCCGGGAGTCGCGGTTCTCCACGACGAGGACGACACGTGGCCGGTAGGCGATGTCGTGCACGTCACCGGTGGTCCACGCGTCGTGCCGGCGCCGGCCCGAAGCGGCGTGGCCCGGGTCGACGTAGGTCAGATGAACGACGGCCGGCCGGGGCCGGACTTCGTCGCGGACATCGCGCCCGGCGACGTCGCGCAGCAGTGCGCCGTGGGTGTCGAGCCATTTGGTGTGCATGCCGGGCACCGGAAGTTGCCGCAGCGTCCACCGGCCGGCGTCGGGGTTGGCGCGCAGCCAGGTCACCGCGTTGATCAGCACTTCCACGTCGTCGGCGCGCAGTGCGTCAACGGCTCGCAGCGTGGCCGGGGTGAGGGCCGCGCCGGCGGCTCGCAGGCTCGACGCCAGCGCTCGGGCCCGGCCGACGTCCACGGCGCTCGCGGTGTCGGCGACGAGCGCGACGGCGCCGTCCAGGTCGGCCTGCAGCGCGGCCGGATACTCGCCGGCAACGCCTCGGATGGTCATCGCGTTGCGGATGACCTGCACGCCGGCGGGGAGCCGCCCGGAGAAGTCGCGCCACTGCATGTGCCACCCGTGCCAGGTGGCATACCCGAGCTGTTCGACGGCCTTGCCCGTCCCCACCCCGGGACGCAGCCGAACGGTGAATACGACCGGTTCGCCGTCGCCGAACTCCGCGCACACGGCTTCCGCCCACTTCTGTTCAAGTCGGCTGCGGATGGCGGCGACGGCCTCCGGCGGGGTGACGAGTGGGCTCATGCGTCGGGCACACCCACGAGCGGCTTCGCCCAGGATCGGCCGTGCGGGTTCTTGAGAATCAGGTACTCCACGTCCACGTGCGGTTCGATCGCGCTGTGCTTGTCGTTCGGGGCGCCGATGATGAGCTGGAAGCCCAGTCCCCGCCACGCGCCGATGGCCCGGCCGGTGAAGTGCGCGTCGGCCTTGATCAGCGCCTCGTCGAGGAAGACCGGGGCGTAGCGGGGCCGGGTCGCGCCCGCGTCGCCCAGCTGGTACCGCAGGGCGGCGCCGACGATGAACGCGACCAGTTCCTGCGATTCGCCGCCGGACTTCTCGCCGATGTGGTCGTAGACGGCGACGTGCCGACCGTCGAGGTCGATCTTCTCCGCGCTGATCCGTACGTGGTTGCGCACGTCCACGAGGTCGGCGAAGTCGGGTGCGCCGCGGCGGATGCGGTCGATCACCTTGGCCATCCGGTGGTAGGCGCGTTCCCGCTCGTCGTCGGTGGCGGCCTGGTCGATGAACGCCCGTACGTCACGCAGCTCTTTGCGGAAACGCGCACGCGCCGTCGAGTGGCTCTCCTGCGGGTCGATGCGCAGCCGGTGGTCGTCGTCGGCGAACGGCAGCGCGGCCAGGATGCGGTTGACCGGGTCGATCCGGTCGCGGATCTCGCGGACCGCTGCCGCCAGTTCGCTGTCCAGGCCGGTCAGGTCGTTGCCGGACAGGTTGAGCAGGCTGTCGCGCCACTCGGTCTCCAGCTCGTGCAGACCGCTGATCTCCAGGTCGGTCAGCAGGCGCTCGAAGTCGCGGTAGGAGGCGTCCGGGTCGACACCGAGGTTCGGGTTCGGCCAGCGTTCGAGGAAGGTGGAGAACGTGTCCAGCAGCGCGTTCCGCGACCGGCCGATCGTGTCCGTCGCGGATTGCCGGTCGGTGCGGAGGCGCTCGGTGGCGCGTTTGACTCCGGCGTCGAACTGGGCGAGCACCTCGGCCGGCGTGCTGCGGTCCGGGTCGCTCTCGAAGAGCGTCTCCAGGTACTCCCGGTGTTGCGGGTCGAGGTCGACGCCGGACTCGGCCGCCGCGTCGAGCGCCCGCTGGGCGTCGTCCACCTCGTCGACGGTCGACGCCCAGGACACACCGACCGCCCGCACGAGGTCCTTCTGCCTGCCGACCCGTTCGGTCAGGTCCCGGACCTGCTGTTTGAGTTCGTCCCAGCGACCCTGCAGCTTGTCGATCTCCGGGTTCCCGGCGCGGATCTCCGCGATGACGCGGTTCCATCGCTCTCGTTCTTCCCGGACCGTGTCGACGTCGACCTGATCCCAGGACAGCTCGGTCACCGTCCGGTAGGCCGCGCGCCGGGCCTCGACCGAGTTGAGGTTCCCCTCCTCCCGGGAAACCCCCTCGGCGGCATCGTCGAGGCGCTTGCGCGCGAGTTTGGTCCGCTCCTCGATGTCGGCCAGCATCCGGCTGTTGGTGAAGCCGAGCACGTTGGCCCGGCCCTGACCGCCGTGCGCGCCTCGGCCGCCCTCCGACGTCTGGCCGGTGATGGTCAGGGCCTTGGAATATTGCGGCAGCAGCCTAGGGGTGTCGACGCAGACGAAGGCGAACCGGCGGGCGAGTTCGGTCTTGAGCCAGGCGGTGAACGGCGACGGCCGGTAGTCGAGCCGGCCGGGCAGCGTGTTGCCGTCGAGCCCGACCTCGTCGCGCAGCCCGGTGCGCACGCCCTCGAACTGGACCCGCCGCAGCGTCGGCACCGCGTTGATCGCCTCGCGGAACGCGTTCAACCGTCCGATGTCGATGAGCATCCGGGTGGCGAATCCGCCGAGCGCCAGGTTGAACGCCTCGCGCCACGGCTCGAACTCGGTCCGTACCTCGATCAGCTCACCGATGAACGGCAGGTCGTCCGGGGTGAGTCCGGCCGCCTCGGCCAGCTTCGCGCGGGCCACGTGCAGTTCGGTCGGGATGTTGCCGCGGCGGGTCTTGACCGCGTCGTGCTCGGTCCGCAACCGTGTGAGCTCACGTTCCGCTTCGTTCTTTTCCGAAACCGCTTCGGCGTACGTCGTCTGAGCGGTTCTGCGGGCATCGGCGTCGGCCAGAGAACGGTGCGCCGTCCCGACCAGTGCCGTGAACTCCGCGCCGGTCGCGACCGTGGCCCCGATCGCGCCGAGCGCCCGGTCCAGCCGCTCCCGGGCGCGTTCGACGTCGCCCAGCCGCAACTCCACGACCCGGATCTCCCGTTGGGCGGTGTCCATCCGGTCGCCACCGGACGCGCGGATGGCGTCGGCCACCCCGTCGCGCTGCGTCTCGGTGGCGACGACCAGCGCTTCTGTCTCGGCCAGCTCGGCCTGGGCCCGGCGGTGCTGCTGGTCCAGGTCTTCCTCGGCCGAGCGCGACAGGTCGAGCCGGCGTTGATGACGCCACAACGCGGCCGGGGAGGCCACGTCGGTGAAGGAGCCGATCTCCTCGATCGCGCGCAACCGGTCGGCCGCCTCGTCGATGGTCCGCCGGTGCTCCCGGATCGGGGCCAGCGCCTTCACCTGCTGGCGGGCCGTGATCATCCTGGTCCGGGTGCCGGACAGCTCGTCGAACTGCTGCACCACCGCGTCCGCGGTGGCCAGCGTGGACGGTTCCTCCAGGACCATCGTCTTGTACAGGGCGTCGACCGTGGTGATCTGCTGGCCGGCCTGGATGCGTCCCAGCAGCGCGACCGCCTTGTGCCCGTCGCCGGCCGCCCCGATGCCGAGCGTGGTGTGCAGACGCGCGGTGAAGTCCCGGTCGGTCTCGCTCCAGTTCAAGCCGGTGGCCACCACGTCGGCCCGGGCGAGCTTCTTGCTCGCCGGACCCTCCAGGGCCCGCAGCTGATATCCGTGGTCGCAGGTGGCGCGGACCGACACGACGTCGTCCAGGCCGCGCGCGGACGACGGAACGTACCAGGCCCGCAGCGCGGTGAACTCGGCCCCGGTGTGGTCCACCCACGTCATCGCGATGGCCGACCAGGTGTCGCGGCCGTCGCCGCGCAGCACCCGCAACTTCGTCTCGCCGTCGGTGCGCGACTCGTCGAGCTTGCCCCGCGCGTAGGAGAGGATGTTGCGCTGGTCCTTGCCCCGGGGCCGGCCGACCACGCCGCCGTTGGACGCCCCGTTGAAGGGGGTCGTGTGCGGCATGAGCAACGCGATGTACGAGTCCATCAGCGTCGACTTGCCCGATCCGGACCCGCCGCTGAGCAGGGTCGCGCCGGGTGCGAGACGCAGGTGGTGATACCCGTCGTAGCCGCCCCAGTTGACCAGTTGCAGGTCCCGCGCCACCCACTGCTGGCCTCGTGACGCCGCCGGGATCAACCCGAACAGCGTGTCGATCATGCTCACGCCGTAGCCTCGTTCTGTTCGCGCAACCACTGGTTCAGCTCGATCAGCTTCTCGCTGCTGAGCACGACCTCCACCATCGGGGTGATCCGGTACCGGCCGGCCGACTCCTCGGCGAGCAGACCCTCGGTGACCAGCCGCTGCACCGCGTTGCGCACCTCCTGCTGGCGGCGGGCGAGGTTGAGGTCGTACGGGTCGAAGTAGGTCAGCACGGTCTGTTCCAGCTCCTCGATGTCCACCCGCGCCGAGGCCTCGCCGGTGCCCCGCTCGCGCTGGAAGACGGTCCGGAGATGCACCAGGACCAGGGTTTCGGCCCGGTTGTAGGGGTCGTCCTTGAGCAGCACCGGCACGTCCAGCTCGGCCGAGCGCACCTGCTGCTTGTAGGCGACGCCTCGATCGTGGTCGACCACCAGGCGCACGAACAGGTCGTGCATGCGCGACTCGATGATCTGCTGGTTCTCCAGCAGCGTGCGCCACTGCGCCGGGTTCTTCTCGGCCAGCAGGAACTTGCGCCGCAGCAGCTGGACCAGCACGCGGCGCACGTCCGCGTCGAGCGTGCCGGCGTCGCCGGCGAACAGCTCGGCCGGATCCTCCTCCATCGAGACCGGGTCGATGAACCCGGCCGTCACACCGACGTCGGTGCCGGCAACCTCACTCATGCGCCTCGCCCTTTTCCGCACCCGTCGGATTGACCACCACCACACTGCCGAGAGCGAACCGCCGCCGGGTCCGGTCCGGTCGCACCGTGTCGACCACGGTGACCTCGGCCGTCTCGGTCATCCCGGCGCCGTTCGCGATCTCCAGCAGGCCGAGCAGGTCGACCGGCCGCTGGATCTCCTCGCCCGCCGCGCGGAACGCGGCCACGACGTCGACGCTCGCCGCCCCGCCCGCGAACGCGGCCAGGTGTGTGCGCAGCTCGGCGTAGCGGGGACCACCCCAGGCCCGCGTATCCGCGGCCGCCAGGTCGTCGCTCTCGTCCCAGTCGTGCAACGGCGCCGGAGGCTGCGGTAGCCGCAGGTCACTCATCCGCTGACGCAGGTGGCCGACATCGGCCACCGGCAGGCGGCGCAGCGGCTCGACGGCCTCGCCGCGGCGAGATTCGGGCACCCACCGGTGCAGGCCGGACATCACGTCCCTGAGCAGTTCGTCCACCTGGCGATCCCGCATCGGGTCGTGGTTGCGGACCTGGGTGGTGATGACGTGCGAGGCCTGCCGCTGGGCGGCCAGCACCTCCTTGACCCCCTGCTCGATCCGCCGCGAGATCTCGGTGAGCTCCCGCCGTTGCTGTTCCGGCAGCAGTTCGGTGAACCGGTGCCGCAGCACCGTCCGCAGCTGACCCCACAGGCCGTCGATCTGCGCCGGGTCCCCGATCAGGCGCAGCGCGCCCGCGAACGCCCGTCCCTCCGGTGTCGCGTCCAGGATGCGCTGGCCGCGCGCAAGGTATTCGCGCAGCACCTCACCGGTCGGCCGTACGTCATGCCGCAGTTCCGCGACGACGTCGCGCTGAATGGCTTTGATCGACTCGGCCACGCGGGCGAAGTCCGCGGGCAGCTCCCGGGCCAGGTGCAGCACGTTCTCGGCCGCTTCGAGCAGCTGCTCGTCGTCGACGGTCTCGACCGCGCCGCCCTTCTCCAGCCGGGTCAGCTCCTTCTGCCGCTGCTGGATCTCCTCGTGAAGGCGGACCATCCGCGACATCAGGTCCGGATCGGCGTCCTGGGCCAGGCGCTCGATCGCCTCCAGCAACGTCCTGACCCGCGACTCCGACACCCTCGTGCGTGCTCCGCCGACCCGGCCGGCGACCTCCAGCGCGCCGACCCCGTAGGCCGAGAGCCGATACACCTCGACGTCGTCGTCGGACACCTGCCGGACCAGCCATCCGGCCTGCACCCACTGCCGGCAGAGATCACGGGCGGTGCCCGCGGGCAGCGGCTGACTGTCCTCGTCGCCGTAGCCCGCGGCCCGCAACTGGTCCAGCGCGTCGTTGATCTCCGCATGCGCGTCGGCCACCGCGACCGTCGGCCGCTCCGCGGTGAAAACCATTGCCAGCACCGTCACCACGAACGGCGCGTGTGTCTGGTGAAGCAGGGCGAGCATCGGATTCTGAAACGCCCGGAGCGCCCCTTGATAAGCGCCTTCAACACCTCGTGTAGCCATCAACACATAGCGTACGGGCGGGTCTGACACAGCCGTGGCCGGCCATTCTCGCCGGTACTCCCTTCTGACGTTCGGTGGTGCACTTCTTCTGCTCGCGGGGAGGCCCATGCCGATCCCGGGTCACCATCATGCTCTGTTCCGGGGGCCCGCCCACGATCACGGCCCGTCCGGCGTGTCCGGTGACACCACGCCGGACGTGAGGGGCTTGACCTCAAGTCAGGTTGGGGTTGCACGGTGGGACGGCCACACCGTCACGTCACCAGGGAGCACCATGTCGCAAGCGGTCGTCTTCACCGGCTTCGGCGGTCCCGAGGTCCTGCACCTCACCGACGGATGAGTCCGGCCGTGGAACTCACCGTGGGTGAGGTGGCGGCGCGCAGCGGCGTGGCCGTCTCCGCCCTGCACTTCTACGAGGCCAAGGGGCTGATCAGCAGCCGCCGGACCAGCGGGAACCAGCGCCGCTACGCCCGGGACACGCTGCGCCGGGTCGCGTTCATCCGGGTCTCCCAGCGGGTCGGCATTCCGCTGGCCATGATCGGTCAGGCGCTGTCCCGGCTTCCGCAGGGCCGCACGCCGACCCGGGACGACTGGGCCCGGTTGTCGGCCGGCTGGCGAGCCGAGCTCGACGAACGCATCCGACGTCTGCAGCAGCTGCGCGACGACCTGACCGACTGCATCGGCTGCGGCTGTCTGTCGTTGCGCGGCTGCCGGCTGTCCAATCCGGGCGACATGCTGGCCGCCGAGGGCCCCGGCCCCCGGCGGCTGCTCATCGACGATCTTCCTCGGCCGGGCGGCCGGTGACGTACGCGTCGATCTCGGCCAGCACCGCGGCCTTGCCCGGGTCGTCGAGGAACGAGTACCGCACGGCCTGGCGGGCCAGGTCGGCGACGCCGGGCTCGTCCAGGCCGAGCAGGCCGGCCGCCACCTCGTACTCCCGATTGATGGTCGTGGAGAACATCGGCGGGTCGTCGGAGTTGATGGTGACCGGCACCCCGGCGGCCACCAGCTGCGCCAGCGGATGCTCGGCCAGCGACGGCACCGAGCGGGTGCAGACGTTGGAGGTCGGGCACACCTCCAGCGCGATGTCGTGCTCGCGCAGGTGCCGCATCAGTTCGGGGTCGCGGGCGGCGCCGATGCCGTGGCCGATGCGTTCCGCGCCGAGGTGGCGGACCGCCTCCCAGACGGTGTCCGGGCCGGTGGACTCGCCGGCGTGCGGGACGCTGCGCAGCCCGGCGGCCCGGGCCGCGGCGAAGTGATCGGCGTAGCGGGCGCGGGAGATCCCGGCCTCCGGGCCGCCCAGGCCGAAGCTGACCAGCCCGTCCGGGCGCTGCTTGAGGGCCACGTCGAGGGTGATGTCGGCGCCGGTCATGGTGGGCTCGCCCGGGATGTCGAAGCACCAGCGCAGCTGGATGCCGTGGTCGCGGGCGACCCGCCGCCGGGCGTCCTCGACCGCTTCGCAGTACGCCTCGGCCGGGATGCCCCGCACGATCGACGAGTACGGGGTCAGCGTCAGCTCGGCGTAGCGCACCGACTGCGCGGCCAGGCCGGCGCCGATGTCGTAGGTGAGCGTGGCCACGTCCTCGGCGTCGCGGATCAGGTCCACGACCGACAGGTACACGTCGATGAAGTGCGCGAAGTCGGTGAACGTGAAGTACTCGGCCAGCAGCGCCGGGTCGGCCGGCACGGTGGTGGTCGCGGCGTGCCGCTCGGCCAGGCGGGCGACGGTCTGCGGGGTCGCCGACCCGACGTGGTGCACGTGCAGCTCGACCTTGGGCAGGGCGGCGATGAATGCGGTGTGCACGGAACCTCCCGGTGGGAGGCGCCCTTCGACCGAGGGAGGGGCCGAGCGTGGCGGATGATCATCCGTCGCAGCGCCTCTCGACCCGTATCGGCACGCTAACAAGACCCGATCGGCGCCGACAACCCCGCCGGCCGCTACGGCTCCCTGCGCACCCCCTCATAGCGGGCCGACCTGCACCGACACCTATCTTGTCGGTGCCGTCAAGTTGCTGGTAGCTTCTTGACCATGGAGTCAACTTACGTGCCGAAGGCGGAGGAGCAGGAGCTCACCCCCGCCGAGGCGCCCGCCCCGCCCGTACCATCGCTGATCTTCTTGGAATCGGCCGAGGATGCCGGAGTCTGCGACGTCGACGGGGTGTGCAACTGATGACCAGTGTTTTCGGGCGTGGTGCCGAGCCGATCACGATCGACGTCTGGAGTGACGTCGTCTGCCCGTTCTGCTATCTCGGTGACAGCGTCCTGCAGCAGGCGATCGAGCAGTTCCCGCACGGCTCGTCGGTGCAGGTGCGCTACCACAGCTTCCAGCTGAACCCGGCCTTCCCGGTCGGCGACGCCATCAAGGCCGACGAATATCTGGCCAAGAACTACAAGATGCCCGTCGCCCAGGTCGAGGCGTCGCACGCGCACCTGACCCAGCGCGGTGCCGAGGCCGGCCTGGACTACAAGTTCGAAGACTCGTTCATGGTGAACACGCTCGACGCGCACCGGATCATCCACTTCGCGAAGGCCGCCGGCCGTGAGCACGACATGGTGATGCGCCTGTTCAAGGCCGAGTTCACCGACGGGCTCAACCTGGCCGACCACGAGGTGCTGGCCGACCTGGCCGCCGAGCTCGGCCTGGACCGCGAGGCCGCGGCCAAGGCGCTGGCCACCGGCGCGTTCGAGAAGGACATCCAGGCCGACCTGGCCCAGGCCCGGGCGTACGGGATCTCCGGCGTCCCGTTCTTCGTCTTCGACAACAAGTGGGCCGTCTCCGGCGCGCAGCCGGTCGAGGCGTTCCGTCAGGCGCTCGACAAGGCTTGGCAGGACCGCGCCGCCCAGCCGGCATGACCCGACCCGATCGGCCGCGGCGGGCCGACGCCCGGCGCAACGTCGAGGGCATCCGGCGGGCTGCCCTCGACGTGTTCCGTTCCGGTGGCCTGACCACCCCGCTGGACGAGGTCGCCCGCGCGGCCGGGGTCAGCAAGGGCACGATCTACCACCGGTTCGGCAGCCGCCGCGGTCTGATCGACGCGGTCGTCGACGAGCTGGTCGCCGAGCGCATCCAGGGCATCATCGCCGCCGTCGGGGAGTTCAGCGACCCGCTGGCCCGGTTCGAGACCTACCTGCTTCACATGTGGCTTCTGCAGTACGACGAACCGGCCGCCAACGACGTGCTGATCCGCGCCCTGCCGGAGTCCGAACCGCTGCTGAACCTGTGCGAGAAGGCCCAGGAGTTCGCGTCGGGCCTGCTCGGCGACGCCCAGCGAGCCGGCGTGATCCGCGCCGACCTGACCCCGGAGGACGTGAACTACCTGATCCTGGAGCGCGGCGCGATCGTGCAGGCCTGCCCGCAGCAGACCCGCGACGACTACCGGCGCCGGCTGCGCTTCCTGCTCGACGGCCTGCGCAGCCCACGATGACGGTCCACCCCGGCCGGCCGGGGTGACGGGATTTAGTAACGTCGATCCGTGGCTGATGCGCGGGGGAATTCGACGGTGTCCAGGGCGGCCGGCTGGGTCTTCCTGGCGGTGGCCGCGGCCGGGGTGTTCGCGGCGTTCCGGGCGCCCGACCACCTGCAGATCCACGGCCTGATCGCCGCGGCGGCCGGAGCCGGCGCAGCGGCGTTCCTGCTGCACAGCGGTGACTTCGTCGGCCGCCTTCTGAACGGACTGGCCGGGCTGCTGGCGGTCCTGGTCCTCACGGTCGCGGCCGGACCGGCCACGCAGCTGGTGCAGCCCGGCATCTACCGCCAGGTCCGAGGCGAGAAGGTGGACGCCTACCCGGTCGGCCTCTGCACCGGTGTCGTCCACTCCGCGCAGGAGAAACCCAAGAAATACACCTGCACCGCCAAGTGGGAGGTCCCCGGCGACCACGTGGTGGTCGGCCACCTCGACGTGCTCAGCAGCGACCTCGACATCGACGCCCAGTTCGGGCTCTGGGCGTACGCGTTCCGCGACGACGCCTCGGCCCTGTCCCGGATCCCCGAGCACTATCCGAGCTGGCTGCCCTGGATGATCCGGTTCCCGTGGATCCTGGCCGTGCCGTTCCTGGGGCTGGCGATCGGGTTCCGGCGCGCCGCCGTGCGCCGCGCCGACCCGTACCGCTAGCTCAGGCGCGGGCGCCGACCGCGAGCGCACGCAGCAGGAAACCCGGCGTGGTCAGGGCGCTCGGATGGGCCAGCATCGTGGTCACCTCGCCGAGGCGGCTGTTGACCTTCCGGTCGCGCATCGACGCCTTGAAGATCAGGCCGCTGGCCCACTGGATCGCCCTGTAGCCGCGCGGGTACGGCCCGTCCACGTGCGGCAACGCCAGGTCGGCCATGGTCGAGACCTGCCACGCGGCGTCGACCACGACCTTGACGTCGGCGAAGTACGACAGCGCCGGTTTCGCCAGGTCGGGCTCGGAGCGCAGGTACTCCGACAGGCAGGAGGCGTGCAGCATCGCGGAGGTCATGCCCTGCCCGTACACCGGATTGAAAGATGCCACGGCGTCACCGGCCGCGACCAGGCGGGCCGGGAACCGGCGCAGCGTGTGGTAGTCGCGGCGACGGCTGTCGGCCTGGTGGTAGGTGACCACGTCCCCGGCCGACTCGGCGGTGGTCGCGACGTCACCGAAGTCGGCCGGGAAATCGCGCACGCACCGCTCCCGGTACTCGTCGGCGTCGCGCCCGGGGCGGTCCTCGGCGTACCCGGAAACCAGCATCGTCCAGCGGTCGCCCTCGATCGGGGTGAACCCGCCGATCCGCGCGACCTTGCCCGGCCCCGGGTTGGCGATCGAGATGCACGTCCACACCGGCGCGTCGGCCGGGCGCCGGAACAGCTTGGTCGCGTAGTTCAACTTGATGTTCATGCGCCGCATCGGCGGCTTCGGGAAACCGGCCGCCTCCAGCCAGTCGCCGAGCCGGCTGGACCGCCCGGTCGCGTCGACCACGAAATCGGCCCACTCCTGGACGCCGTCGACGACGACCCCGGTCACGGTTCCGTTTTCGATCAGCAGGTTCTCGGCGCGCCCGGCGACGGTCCGCACGTTCGGCAGCGCCAGCACCCGGTTGCGGATCAGCGCCTCCAGGAACGGCCGGCTGGAGATCAGCGCCTGCGCGGCCGGGCCGGTCGGCGGGTCGTCGCGCAGCTCACCGTCCAGGTAGAACCGGTTCGTGCCCAGCGGCGGGTCGATCGCGCCGGCATCGAGCGCCTGCTGCCCGAACCCGGGGAACCAGCGTTCGAGCTGCCGCTGCCCGGACGGCAGCAGCGCGTGCACCTGACTGCCCTGCGGAACCCCCGGCCGCGGCCCGACCGCACCGACCGGATCGGCGGCGATCTGCTCGTCGGACACGTTGATCGCCGCCAGGTCGTCGCGCTCCACGATCAACACCCGCTCGGCGTGATCGCTGAGGACCCGGGCGGCCATCAGACCGGCCACGCTGCCGCCCAGCACGATCACCTGCCCGAACTGGACGCTGACGGCGCTGGGCTGCTCGGACGTCGTGATCGCGGCAAACCGGCTAGCGGCTGACATAGATGGCCCCCGTGGCATTTAGGAGCCCTAACCATACCGTTCAATTACGGCGGACGATGGCCGCGTTCAATGCCGTCGCGAAGATCGTCCATGCGACGTACGGCGCCAGCGCCGCCCCGGCGAGCCGATCGGTCCGCGCGGCCCGCCGGAGCAGCAGCAGATTGGAGACGTTGAGCACCGCGATCTCGGCCAGCGCGGCCCGCGGCCGCTTGGCGCGGAAGAACACGGCGGTCCAGGCCGCATTAAGACCGAGATTGATCGCGTACGAACGAGCAAACGCCCGCCGATCATCCGCGTCCCCCCGATTGAGGGCCCGGGTCCCCGCCACCGCGATCAGCGCGTACAACGGCGTCCACACCGCCGGGAACGCGGCCGGCGGCGGCTGCCACGGCGGCTTGCGCAGCGCCCGGTACCACCGCGACCCCGGCTCGGTGGCGATCGACCCCGCCCCCGCCGCCACAACCACCGCCGCCGACGTCTTCACCCAGGTCGGAACTGTCATACCTCCCGCATACCCGCCGCCGCCCGCTTTACCCGGGTGGCGGCCCGGTTACGCCGAGCAGATCACCGGTACAGCCGCGTCAGCCATGGTCCGGGCCGTTATCGACGTTGATGTAACGGCGCTAATCGGGATAGAAGCCGAAGTTGCTGCCGGGGTCTCGGATGGCGGCTACCGGCAGGCTTGCCGCGGTGGTGACCTCATTCGGGGCACGAAGCACGGCCAACTGCCGGTACCTCTCCAGAGCTGCGGTCACCGCGGTCATCGCCTGGGCTACAACGCGCTCCTGCTCGTCAACGGCGGCGCGGACCCGGTTCAGGGCGGTGGCCATGCCGTCGAGGATCGGAGGTACCGTGGCGCCTTCGATGTTCTGTTCGGCCGGCTGGTTGATGGTGGCCATCGAGCTCATGATCGTCGCCGCGCTCTGCACTGATTCCACGGCAATTGCGGCCATGCCGTCAGTGGCGACGTAGGCGACGGCGGCGAGTGCGCCGACGATGGTCAGCTTTGCTACCTCTTTGGCCGAGTGGCTGCACCAGCCGTCGAGCTGGTCGAGGGCTTTGTAGGTCACGGTGCCGACGTTCCACACGTCGGTCAGCATCGCCTTGCGGATGTCGGCCATGGCTTCCAGCCCGTTGGCCAGATTGACCGCGATCTGCTGTTGAAGCTCGGATGCGGTCTTGAACCCGCCGATGTACAACGCGAACGCGTTGGCCGCATGCCCCTCCCACCTCTTCAGGTGGGTGTGCATGATGTTGATGCTCTGCTCCACTGGCGCGACCGCGGGTGCTCCGCTGACGAGCATCGGGGTGGTGATTTTTGCGCCGTCGGCCTTGATTTCCAGCGTCGGGTGCAGGGTCACGACGGCCTGGTAGAACGTGTCGATAATCGGCTGCATCGTGGCGGGGTCCGGCACAGCGAACTGCGTGAACATCTGCGGGAGTTGCGCGTACAGGTCATGGACGTACGCACTCAGGTTTCCGTGGTCGTCGGCCTCTCCGTCGGCGGTTGGGTGGTAGTTCACCGATCGGGTCGGCTGCCCGGTCTCGTGGCGGGTCTGGTCGTTGTTGGCCTCCCGCTGTGCCTGCTCGTAGGACTCCTGCTGGTCGAGGGTCACCTTGACAGCCTTGTCCCGGATCTTCTCGCCGAGCACACGCAGGTCGTCCATGCTGCGGTACTGATAGTCCGCCGTGGTCATGGCGCCTCCCCGTGGTCGCGCCGTCAGGTCAGTGGCCGGTACCGGGATTCAGGGTGCGGGCCGGCAACGAGGTATTCCCCGTCCAGCAGCGGCGGCGTGGTGTTCGTCCAGGCCGACCGCAGCGCGGCAGCCGCCTCGTCGTCGGTGGCGGCGTAGTGGTCCACGATGCGCAGCACGGCGCCTCCGGCCACGTCCATATTCTCGGACATCTTGCCGAGGATCTCCTGATATGCGCTCCGGAGCTTGTTCCACGGCTCGTAGGCCTGGCTCGATCCGCCGGCCGACCAGGAGAACAAGACAGCGTCGTTGCTCGCGGTGTCGTCGACCATGTTGTTGAGGGCCGCGTAGGTGTAGGAGATCGCGGGTAGGTCGACCTGGCCGACCATGCGCAGTTCCGACAGTTCAGCGCCGAGCCGCCATCCGGTCTCAGACATGGTGTCCCCTTCGAATCGTCACTGGCAGGTCAGCCGCTGTGTGTTGACCTCGCCGAGCGTCTGCGTCCCCATCGCCACCGAGATTTCCGCCTTGGACCAGTCGATCCCGGACGGTAGGCGCTCGTCGAAGGTAGGCTCGCTCTGCGTTGCCGCAACCCCATAGATCAAGGCACCCGCGCTGTCGCGCAGCAGGAGGAAATACTGCGGATTGCACGGCTCGGCCGTACTTGGTTCGGTGACCAGGGTGCCGGTGACCTGGGTGTGGCCGGACGAGTCCGGGCCCTGGTGCTTGATGTCGACGACATGCACGGCCGGCCACGACGAGAACGCGGACGCCGGCACGTTCTGGGTGTCCGAGACGCTGACCCGGAGGTTCTTCACCGACGCGTTCACGTCGACGAGCAACTTGCCACCCACCCCGAGACGCTGACCGGGCAGCACCGCCGGAAGCAGGATGCCGGCCCTCGCCTGGTCGCCTTTCAGCTCTGTGCCGTCGGCGCCGATCGCGGCGACGTCCAGCCGGCTGGCGACCGCAGCCTGCGGGCAGTCACTGGTGACGACGATGCCGAAGCTGACCAGACCCTGTCGATTGCTCTGGCCGGTCTCGGCCACCTTGGGTGCGCAGATCGGACCCGCTGGATTGCTCGTCGTGGGAGCGGTGGTAGCGCCGCCGGCTTTGCCATCGGAGTCCCGGCCGCGACGCAGCACCGTGACCGTGGCGATGCCGACGACCAGCAGCGCGATGACGCCGATGAGCAGCCGGTGCCCTGGTTTCATCCGTCTCGGCTCGGGTTCGGTCACAGGTACTCCTCCGTCTTCCCGGCTGGTATCCGACTCGCGAGTCGTCATCGGCGGCCGAGCCGCGCATCGGTCAGCCACTTCGGCACGCCGATGTCGTAGATCTCGCTGGTCAGCAGGGCCGTCTGGTTTCGCCAGCCGCGCAGCACCTCGGCGACCACGCTCTCCGTCTCGGCCAGGAACTCCGATTCGGACAGTGTGGACACCGTACCGTCGGTGACGGTCACGTCCCAGCGCACCAGCCCTCGGGTGCTGACCTCCAACCGGCCCCGGGCCGATCGGCCGCGCACCATCAGTGCGGCCTGTCGATCGCGAAAGTCGGACTCCTGCGCGGTCTCGTACCGCGTGTTACCAGCCCCAGGCGGCAGGTCACGGTACGCAGCCAGGATCTCGTCGTACTCGCGCCGATATCGGGCAAACAGCACGGCGGCAAGTTGCCCGAGCTGATGCCCGAGCTCGCTGTCGGAATACTGGCGGTAGGAGCGATCGCGGAACTGAACGCGGGCCTGAGGTGGGCTACCAACCGAGCCGGCGATCTGCCCGTCCGGTGAGTCCGCGCGAACAGACAGCACCGACAGCCGGTCAGCAAACTCGCCCATCGCCCCTCCCTGTCGTGGTCACAGCAGCGAATATGAAGACATCTGTCGATCTGCGTCGGCCGGTAAACCGCGCCGGCGGGCATAGCGATCGGTCGGGTCACCAAGGCAGGACAACTGCCTACCTACTACCTCGTACGCTCCCGCTCGCCGATGGGTTCACGGCGTCGGCACCGACGGGCGGGCATCATGATCGTCTCGCTCGGGCAACAGCCGGTAGGCGATCAATGGTCAGCCAACGTGCATAGAGCGCCGGCTCCCCTGATCACCCTGAGCTTCACCATCGGCCACTCGATCAGCTGGCACTGGCCCTGCCGGGCTGGGGTGGCGCCGCCGTCGCGATGGGTCGAAACCGCGATCGCGGCCACCATCGTCATCAGAGTCGTGCGCGCGGCTCCGGTAGCACCGTAGGACCGGGGAGCGGAGCCCCCGGTCACACCGGCTGCTTCATGATCGTTCTCGGTTGCCGTAGCCGTGCATCGGTTCCGTGCCCGGCGGTCAGGACGGGTCGTAGCCGCCGGCGGCGAACTCGTCGATCAGGGAGCGGCGGGACGGCTTCCAGCCCAGTTCGCGGCGGGCCTTCTCGCCGGTGGCCTGCTGGTCGAGCAGCAGTGCCTCGCCGAACCCGCCGAGCCGTTCGACCAGTGCGGCGGCGTCCTCGGCGACCACGCGGCCGTCGAGGCCCAGCCGGCGGGAGGCGACCTCGCCCAGTTCACGGACCGTCGGGTTGTCGCCGCTGACGCCCAGGTACACCGAGCCGGTCTCGGCCTGCTCCAGGGCGGCCACGTACAGCTCGGCCAGGTCGTCGACGTGCACGCTGGTCCAGTGCTGGGTGCCGGGGCCGACCAGGCGCAGCGCGGCCGGGTCGCCGGCCTGCTCCCCCGCGAACACCAGGGTGGGGATGCCGACGCCGTTGCCGTAGACCAGGCCCGGCTCGATCAGGACCGAGCGGATCCCGGGTGCGGCCAGCACCCGCGAGTCCAGCTCCTCACGCCAGGCGACGAGCGCAGGCGCGTTGCGCGGGGTCTGCTCGGTGATGTCCGGGGCCGAACCGTGCACCCACACGCCGCCGGTGCGCAGGAACGCGGCCCCCGGGGTCAGGCCGTCGAGGACCGCCTCGGCGAACGCCGTCTCGACGGTACTGCTGGTCGCGTCGCCCGGGGACGCGGTGGCGATCACGGCTTCGGCGGCGGCGGCCAACCGCCGTACGAGAGCAAGGTCTTGAATGTCACCGATGACGGCGTCGGCGCCGGTCGAGCGCACGGTGGCCGCCTTCTCCTCCGAGCGCACCAGCGCGGTGACGGAGTGGCCGGCGGAGATCAGGGCGGGCAGGAGCGCCGAGCCGATGTGGCCGGTGGCGCCGGTCAGGAAAACGTTCATGGTGCCGAGCTCCTCGATCAGGATCGGATGTCTTCCTCCAGCCTGCCAAGGCGAGGTGTTCGCCACCAACGAATAGTAGCGATATGCCTTATCGTCCGGGGCGATTACGATCGGCGCGTGGAGCAGCGTCAACTGCAGTATTTCGTGGCCGTCGCCGAGGAGCTCAACTTCACCCGGGCCGCCCAGCGCAGCCACGCCGTGCAGTCGACCGTCTCGGCGAGCATCCGCGCGCTCGAACGACACCTCGGCGCACCCCTGTTCGAACGCAGCACCAGCAAGGTCTCCCTCACCGAGGCCGGCAAGGCGCTGCTGCCCGAGGCCCGCCGGGCCCTCGACGCCCTCGACCAGGCCCGCGCCGCCGTCGCCGGCCTGCGCGAAGGGCTGACCGGCAGCCTGCGCGTCGGCACCCTCTCCGGCCTGACCGCCGTCGACCTGCCCGGCCTGGTCAGCGACTTCCGCGGCCGCCACCCGGCCGTGCGGCTGAACCTGAGCATGGCCGCCGGCGGCACCGACGGGCTGCTGGCCGCGCTGCGCGCCCGCGAACTCGACGTCACGTTCGTCGGTGTGCAGGCCGCGAGCGTGCCCGACCTGCACCTGGAACCGATCGCCGACTTCCAGCCGCGGCTGCTCGTGCCGGCCGGCCACCCGCTGGCCGGGCAGTCCACGGTGAGCCCGGCGGCGCTGGCCGACGAGCCGTTCATCGACCTCCCACCCGGATTCTGCAACCGCATCCGCACCGACAACGACTTCCGTCGCGCCGGCATCACCCGCACCATCGCCGTCGAGGTCAGTGACATCACCACCATTCCCGGGTACGTGGCGTCCGGCATCGGCCTGGCCCTGGTGCCGCCCCTGGCCGCCGAGGACGATCACCGGGTCACCTCGGTCGACCTCGACCCGCCGGCCGCGTCGTGGACCCTGGCCGCGGCCACCCTGGGCGGGCGCACGCCCACACCGGTCGTGCGGGCGTTCCTCGACCTGGTCGACGCCCACGTCGTACGCCGGGACCGGTACTAACGCGCGACCGGATGACCCGATGTTGTATCAACTTGGGTTGTGGACATGAACCTGTTGGTCTGCGGGCGTCGCGGACACCTGACATATGCGCCGGTCGAGGACGACCTGCGCGACCGGCTGCACGCCCAGACCTCGCTCGGGTCGGCCTGGCGCTGCCTGCGCTGCGGCACTTTCGTGCTGGGTGAGCCCCGGATGAGCGGACCGGCCGCCGATGCTCCGCTCGTGCCGCGGGGCCGGGCCCTGCGTGACGCGGTGATCCTGCGGCTGCTGGCCGTCGAACGCTTCATCAAAGGTGTGTTCGTGCTCGCCGCCGGCTACGGCGTGATCCAGTTCCGGGACAGCCGCGACGCCATCCAGCGGGCCTTCCACGAGGACATTCCGCTGCTCAAGCCGTTCACCGACAAGATCGGCTGGAACCTGGAGAACTCGGCCGTCGTCGAGACGATCCGGCGGGTCGTCGAAGCCCAGTCGGACACGCTGCTGTGGGCCGGCATCGCCCTTATCGGGTACGGGGTACTGCAGCTCACCGAAGGGGCCGGCCTGTGGCTGCTCAAGCGCTGGGGCGAGTACTTCGCGCTGGTCGCCACGTCGTTCGGCCTGCCGATCGAGATCTACGAACTGACCGAACGCCTGACCTGGTTCCGGGTCGGCGCCCTGGTCATCAACGTGGCCGCGGTCATCTACCTGCTGGTGTCCAAGCGCCTGTTCGGGATTCGCGGCGGCCACAAGGCGTACGAGGCCGAACGCCACGAGATGAGCCTGATGGAGGTCGAGCACGCGGCCTCGCCCGAAACGGTCCCGGTGGCCGGATAGTCCACCGCCGTCCGGCCCCGGTCCCGATCACGACCGGGCCGGGGTTCTCCGGTGCGGGCCGAGGGCGGCCAGAACCGTGTCCAGCCGATCGTCGAGCGGTCCGCTCAACTCCAGCACCGGGATGTCCGTCCACGCGTCGAGCGGGTCGTCGTACACCAGCTCCAGCAGCGCATCGTTCATGCGCGAGCGAAGACCCGGCAGCTCGGCGGCGGGCAGACTCCGCTCGGTCTCCGGCGTGACCGCCACGACGACCAGCAGATCGAGAGTCGCGAAGGCCGGGCGCAGTGAACCGGCATCGACCTGCTCCGACCAGTCCACCCCGATCGCGGCCAGGTAGGCGAGATAGTCCAGCGGCGAACGGTCGAAGACGACCCCGGACGCCGACGGCGCCCGCAGACCCCGGATCGAGCAGGCCAGCATCGCCCGGTAATCCTCCGACGAGGGCGGGAACCCGAACTCGTAGCCCTGCTCCTCCAGAAGGTAGTACGGCTCTTCGGCCATGACATGCTCCGGCAGGTGCGCACAGAGCGCCTCGGCCAGCGTGGTTTTCCCGGTCCCGTGCGTACCGGAGATCGCAATCCGCATCCGTTCCCCCTCGAAGAACCGCCGGCTCAGCCGGCCCCGGCCAGCTCGCGAATCATCCTGATCAGCTCGGGCGCCCGGGGGCCGCGCTGCTGCAATACCGCTTTGAGATGGTCCTGGGCATTACTGCCGGCGAACTGCATGGTCGCCGCCCCGGCCGGCAGGGTGATGCCCACGTAGGCGAGCCTGGGATCGGCGGTCTCCACCAGCTCGACGCCGGAGGTCAGGCCCCACGAATGCTGACGCCAGAGCTGATCGTCGGAGAGCGCATAGCCCGTACCGATGGACGCGAACGCTCCGTCGATCCAGCCGGACGCGACATTGCGGTGGCACTCGCCCGGCTCCCCCGGCAACTGGCGAACCGGAAGGCTCACGAGGGAACCGCCGGCGAGGAGGGCGTCCAGGTCGGTCTCCGGGCCACGATGCGGGACGACAAGAGAACCGCCGAACGTCAGCAGGGTTCGGCACCAGGTGCGCCAGCGCTCTGCGTACCCCTCGTCGACGTCGGGGTAGGCGTCGACGCGAGCGCGGTAGAGCCTGAGCAGGCGCTCACGCTCATCGGGAGAAAACGACACGGGCGGAGGATAACTCCGGTTCGGCTCGCGTCACTGGTCTGGCTCCCGCTCCCGTCGTGGAGAAGAGCCGATCAGCGGCTAGCTTGCACGCGTGAGCTTCGACCTGTTCGCCCAGCGATTCGAGAGCGGCGATGCGGCGGCGATGGACGGCGGGGTGCCGGATGATCGCCCCGGACGGCCGGGAGGTCGACGTCGATCTGGTGGACGATCCCGAACTCGATCGGCGCGTAGAGGCCTTCGATTCCTGGCGGATCCGGTGGTTTCTCGGCGAAGCCGCCGAAGACAGGTACACCAGCGACGAGATCAACGCGGCTTGCACCGAACTCGCCAGGAGCGGCGTCTTACGCGAGGTCGTCAGCGGCCGGTGGTACGCGCTCGGCTGACTACCCAGAACCAGGCTCGGGAACGAGCGTGACGGCCGCTCCGGCCGGTCCGGCCAGGGCGGCGTCCAGCGCGGCGCGGAGTTCGGGGTCGTCGGCGCCGAGCTGGCGCGCGGCGAGGACGTACTCCTGGGCCCGCTCCAGAAGGGACGCGGCCCGGGCCTCCGGGGTCAACGTCGTGACGGCCGCGACCCGCGTTCCGGCCGCCCGCCGGGTCGTGACCAGGCCGGATGCCTCCAGCTCCTGATAGGCCCGCGCCACCGTGCCGTTGGCCACGCCCAGGTCGGCGGCGAGTTGCCGTACCGGAGGAAGCTTTTTGCCCGCGGGCAGCAGACCGTGCCTGATCAGGTCGGCGATCTGGTGCCGGACCTGCTCGTAGGGTGGCACCGCCGAGCCCGGTTCCAGCCGGATGGCCGGTTCGGCGGTCACGGGTGGGCGACGACGAGCGCGCGGTCGTTGCCGGTGCTGTGCTGGGGCCGGAGCAGTTGCCCCGCGTAGTACGCGAGGGTGGCCAACCCCAGTCCGGCGAGCGCGCCCAGTGCCACGCCCCAGGCCGGGACTCCTCCGCCACGCCAGTCCAGCTGCGAATCCGCGTACCAGAAAGTGGTTGAAGTAAAAATGGTGGCGGTCAGGGCCGCGTAGGCGTGGGCGAGACGGTTCACGATGGCGTGGCGCCCGGTCTCGTTCGCGACCGCGCCGCTTCTGACCACCAGCCACACCGTGACCAGGGTCAGTACGGCGGCCGCCGCGAGCGTCACCCAGCTGGTCACGAGGGTGACGGGTGCCGCCGTCCCGAAGTACTCGATCTCGTGGTCGGGACGAGCCGGTGTGCGGAACCACCACGTCACGGCGGCGAGCGTCAGCTCCAGTGCGAGGCTGACCACGACCGGGGCCACCGGCAGATAATCCCGGATTCGACGGGTACGCAAGGTGGCCGTCATGAATTCGCCCGGCGGCCGTCGGGACACCGCCTCACCGGCCAGGACGCCGATGGCCAGGCACAGTGCCAGTACGACCGGGGCGAGGTCGAACAGGTAGGTACGGGTCAGCACGAACCCGATGCCCGCACCGAGCCCGAACCCCAGTAGACGGCATCGCCCAGCGGTGTCCATAGCGCCTCCTTGTATCGAGTGAACGGTACAAGGAGAACAACCAGCCGGCCCTTGTGTCAACAGGGCGGTACAAGCGTCTTCGGGAAATTGCCCCTTTCATACCTGATTTTGCTCGGCCTTTAGCATTCACTCGCAACGATGACCATGACATTTGACTCTTGTGCGTCCAGATAGGGCGATCAATGCTCCGCATTGATCTACGTGGGGTTCCCCCCGGTCGTCGTATGCGAGGAGCACTGCATGCCATTTATGGCAAGAGGGGTGCTTGCAGCATCTCTCGCCTCTATCGGAGCACTGGCCGTTGCCTATCCGGCACCGGCGCTTGCCGCGCATCCCGTAGTCAAGCTGCCGGCCACCGCCGGCCAGCCGGCTCGGGGCGTCATCGTCATCCTGCGCGACCAGCACAAAGACCTGGCTTTCACGCGCAGTGCGAACTCGCCCCGCGCGCAGGCCGACAAGAAGGATCAGGCCCCGGTCATCTCCCGGGCCAAGTCCGCCGGCATGCGCGACGTCCGCGGCTTCACCAGCGTCAACGCGATCGCCGCGACCGCGACGACCGCGCAGGTCTCCGCGCTGACCGCCGATCCGACGGTCGCCGCGGTCTACCCGGACCTGCCGATCACCAAGGCACCGACCGGCCCCGACGCGGCCACGCCGGCCGCGGGCGCCGGAGCGGCGCCAGCGGCCTCGTCGATCTGCCCGGCCGACCCGTCCAAGCCGCTGCTGGAGCCGGAGGCTCTGCAGACGACGAACACCGCCTTCGCCAACCCGGCGACGCCGCAGGCGCAGTCGCTGGCCACCGGCGCGGGCGTGAAGGTCGCCTTCCTGGCCGACGGTCTCGACATCAACAACCCGGACTTCATCCGGGCCGACGGCAGCCACGTCTTCGTCGACTACAAGGACTTCTCGAGCGAGGGCCCGGACGCACCCAGCTCGGCCGCCGAGGCGTTCGGCGACGCGAGCTCGATCGCGGCCCAGGGCCTGCACACCTACGACCTGGCCGACTTCGTCAACCCGGCCCACCCGCTGCCCAAGGGCTGCACGATCACGGTCCGCGGTATCGCGCCCGGCGCGAGCCTGGTCGGCCTCAAGGTGTTCGGCAACGCCAACACCGCGCCGACCTCGCGCTTCATCCAGGCGCTGGACTACGCGGTGAACGACGCCGGCGTCGACGTGATCAACGAGTCGTTCGGCGGCAACCCGTTCCCCGACCTCGGCAACGACCCGATCTCGCTGGCCGACGACGCGGCCGTGGACGCGGGCGTGACCGTCGTGGCGAGCACCGGTGACGCCGGCACGACCGGCACCATCGGGTCCCCGGCCAGCGACGCCAAGGTGATCTCGGTCGCGGCGACGACCACGTTCCGGTCGTACGCCCAGACCGGTTCCTCCGGCTTCCCGTTCTCCAACGGCACCTGGGCCAACGGCAACATCTCGGGCCTGAGCTCGGGCGGTGTCACCTCGCACGGACGGGTGCCCGACCTGGCCGCCCCCGGTGACCTCGGCTGGGCGCTGTGCACGCCCGACACCGAGATCTACGAGGACTGCGTCAACTACAAGGGTGCGCCCGCGTCGATCCAGGACTTCGGTGGCACCAGCCAGTCGTCGCCGTTCACCGCCGGTGCGGCGGCCCTGGTCATCCAGGCCTACAAGAGCGCCCACCACGGTGTCCGTCCGGCCCCGGCGCTGGTCAAGCAGCTGCTCACCAGCACCGCGACCGACCTCGGTCACCCCGCCTACGAGCAGGGCGCCGGCCAGCTCAACACGCTGGCCGCGGTCCGGGCCGCGCTGAGCTACAAGGACCGCAACGGCTCGCCGAAGGCTCAGGGCACCGCGCTCGTCGTCGACAAGACCCAGCTGGTCACCGACGGGCAGCCGGGCGGCACCACGACCTCGAAGCTGGCGATCACCAACGTCAGCGGCAACACCCAGAAGGTCAACCTGTCGACCCGTACGCTCGGGCCGGCCACCAGCACCCAGTCGGGCACCGTCACCCTGAACACGGCGACCGCTCCGGCGTTCATCGACCAGATCGGCATCGCCCGCAGCTACGTGGCCCAGAAGTTCAAGGTGGGGATCGGCGCCGACCGGCTCGACTTCTCCATCGCCGGAGCCGCCGACCCGTTCGCGCTGCGCATCATCCTGATCGACCCGCAGGGCGTCTACCAGGCGTACTCGATTCCGCAGGGCGCGGGCAACTTCGGGCACATCGACGTGCGCTACCCGTCGTTCGGCACGTGGACGGCGTACCTCGGCCTCTCGCAGTCCTCGGGCTTCAACGGCCCGATCACGTGGCAGGCGACCACGTCGAAGTTCACCGGCTTCGGCTCGGTGTCACCGTCGACGCTCTCGCTCGCCCCGGGGGCCACCGGCACCGTGAAGGTCACCACCAAGCTGCCGAAGAACCCGGGTGACGTGAGCGCCTCGGTGCAGCTGTCGACCCCGCTCGGCCTGGTCACCTCGGTGCCGCTGACCGCTCGGACGCTGATCCCGACCAGCGCCGGCAGCAACACCTTCCGCGGCGTGCTGACCGGCGGCAACGGCCGTTCCGGGGCCGGCGGGTACGGGCAGAGCAACGCCTACTACCTCGACGTCCCGAAGGGCAAGAAGGACCTCGGCATCAGCGTCAGCGTGGCCGACCCGGCCGTCACCTACTACGGCGTGCTCACCTCACCGGACGGCCAGGTCTACTCGTACCAGAGCAACCTGTACGCCGACGCGGCCGGCCAGGGCGTGAACGACAAGGCGCTGCAGATCTACCGGCGTAACCCGCAGGCGGGCCGCTGGCTGCTGACGCTCGACTTCACCAACCCGCAGAGCGGCCTCGAGGTCGCCCAGCCGTTCACCGGCAAGGTCACCTTCAACACGGTCAAGGTCAGCGCCGCGCTGCCCAACGGCTCGTCGCTGAAGGCCGGCAAGGCGGTCACGGTCCCGGTCAAGGTGACCAACACCGGCGCCGCTCCGCTGACCTACTTCGCCGACGCCCGGCTCAACACCGTCGGCGACCTGCCGCTGGTCGAGCTGAGCGGCAACGCCACCACCGCGCTGCCGGTTCCGGCCGGCGTGTACCCGCAGTGGCTGGTGCCCTCGGAGAGCAAGCAGCTGACCGTCCAGGCCGCGGCGACCCAGCCGGTCAACCTGGACCTGTTCTACAGCTCCGGTGAGCCGGAGGTGTACTCCTCGGCCCAGGGCAACGGCGCGCTCGTCCGCGTCCAGGCCCCGCAGGTGTCGCCCGGCCTCTGGGCGGCCGACATCGGGCAGACCGGCCCGTTCGACGGCCCCGCCCCGGCCGGCTCGGTCTCCACCGCCGCGGTGGCCCAGGGTCAGCTCTTCGACCCGGCGGTGACCTCGTCGACCGGTGACTTCTGGCAGCTCGGCGTCGGCACCGGCGACGAGGCGGCGCTGGCCGCGCTCAAGGCCGGGGCCAAGGCCGGCAAGTTCGTGGCTCAGGCCACCGGCCAGCCGGCCGCGGCCACCGAGGCGAACGCCGCCGCGGCCGACGTCCCGGCTCCGGTGCTGCTCCAGCCGGGCCAGAGCACGACGATCCTGGTGACCATCACGCCGAGCGCCGCCAAGGGATCGACCGTGAAGGGCCACCTGTACGTCGACACGATCAGCCAGGTCACGCTCGGCGGTGACGAGCTGATCGACCTGCCGTACAGCTACAAGGTCAGCTGACACCCGGCAATTCGCAAACAGGTGGGGGACGGCGCATCGCCGTCCCCCACCTGCATTCATGCGATTCGCCCGGCCGCCGGCTTCGCCTGGCGATCACCAACAATTATCGGGTACGGCCGGAGCACCGTAACGTGTCCTGATGGCGATGTCCCCGCACCTGGCCCGGCTACGGGCGCTGATCGGCCACGAACAGATCCTGCTGCCGTCGGTGTCGGTCATCGTCACCGACGATCGCGGCCGGCTCCTGCTGGTGCGCCATTCCGGCGACCACGACGGGTGGGCGGTGCCCGGCGGCGCGGTCGACCTCGGCGAGTCCCCGGCCCGGGCGGCCGCACGGGAGATCCTGGAGGAGACCGGCATCCGCATCGGCGAGCCGCGGCTGCTGGACGTGCTCGGCGGCGCCGACTACGAGGTCACCTACCCCAACGGCGACCGGGTCGCCTACGTCACCGCCGTCTACCGGGCCGACGTCGCCGACGGGACGCCCGCCCCCGACCGGGAGGAGATCAGCGAGCTGGGCTGGTTCGCCCCGCAACAGCTCCCCGACCTCAACCGCTTCACCGCCGCGCTGCTGCGAGCCACCGGCCACCTCGCAGGATGAGCCACATGCCGTTCGCTGTCCCCGGGCCCGTCTTCTACCGTCGGCCCGAGGCCGTGGGCACCGCCCTCGACGTCGTGCCGGCCCTCGCCAGCTGGGACAAGGCCGGGTCGCCCGGTCAGCTCCGCTCGGCCGCATTCATCGAGGAAGTCCGTTCTGCCGTCACCGAGCCGGCGCAGGCCGCGCCCGGCACGCTCGCGCTACGCCTGGACATCGGGCTGCCGGACAGCGTGCCGCTGCTCGCGCTCAACGATCTCGACAACTACCTGTTCCCCCTCGTCCCGAGGCTGGCGAAGCACCTGGACCGGCAGTTCGTTTCCGTGTGGGCGACCAAACGCCACGCGGCCACGTCATCGGTTGCCGTCGGCGAAGCCCGCACGGTCGACGACCCGGGTGGGACGTGCTCGTTCGAGGTGCGGACAACCGCATCAGCGACCAGCATCATGTACAAGCAGCAGATCCGCGACCAGATCACCGTGGCCCGACCGCTGCCGGACGGCGGCGTCGACCTCCAGCTGGCGTTCGTCGTCGGACCTGGCCGAGCCTGGGCCAACCTGTGGAAAGCCACCATCGACGCGCTCGGCCCGATCCTGGGACGCGCCCCGGGCGCCACCGAGTGGAACGTACGCGACGGCCGGATCACCGACCTCGGACTGCACTGCACCGTCGACCCCACCGGCGGTGACGACGTCCTCATCGCCCTCCGGGCCCGAGGCACCGGCATCCGGTAGAGCAGGCTGCTGACGATGCTGCGGACGGACTCCGCCCGCCGGGACGTCACGGCGACCGCATACGCTCTGTGCGTGTTCGAATCTTCGCGGATCTGCCGCTGCGTGATCTGCCACGACTACGGCGATCGGGACGAGTACGACACCGCCGACCGTGGCGTGATCGACAACGTGGAGACGTTCGGGTGGAGCGTCACCGGTGTTCCCGCCGACGAGAACGGGCCGGGCTGGTCGTACACGATCGGTCGCTGGCACAGCCGGGGCGAACCGGAACTGGCCATGTTCGGCCTCGACCTGAACACCATGCAGTCCTGCCTGAACATCCTCGGCAAGCGCGACGCCCTGGCCGACGGTCAGGCCCATGAGGACGTCGTCAACGGATATCCGCTGCGCCTGAGGACCGTCGAGCCGGGCTGGTTCAAAGCGTTCTTCGGCCAGGGCATCTGGTTCTACCGGCAGCCGCCCATCCCGTTCCTCGAGGTCGTCTGGCCGGACCGGGACGGGGCGTTCCCGTGGGACACCGGCAGCCTCTCCCAGCCGCACCTCTGGCTTCCGCCCGACGAGCATCCCCAGGGCGTCTGGACCCAGGACATCTGACCGTCGCCGGGCGGCCGGCCAGCTGATGCGCTCGTAGGTCAGCGCGATGCTATCCAGGACCGAATGGACCCGGGCCGGCCCTGGACAAACAGCGACACCGTCACCACCAGGGGCCAGAACGCCTGCGCGCCGGCCGCGACACGCTCGGCCAGGCCGACCCGGACGCCGGTCCCGAGGGACGTGGCGAACCAGGCCACCAGGGCGAGCAGCACCACGGCGGCCAGGCACGACACCGTGGCCCGCAGCGTCGCCGGGACGGGGAGGTGCCGGCGCCAGGCGAGGGCCGGCCACACCGACAGGGCGGCAAACGCCAGGCCGGCCGACACCGCATGAGCCGGCGCCGGCCCGGCCACCGGCAGCGGGAACGCCGCCACCAGCAGGGTCGCCACTCCCCCGGCGCCGAGCGCGACCCGGCCGGGCCCGGCCGCCGGGGACAGGCCCAGCGCGGTCAGCACGTGACAGATCCCGACGCACACCAGGGCCGTGGTCATCAGCCACCGGTCGGCGGCGTGGTGCCCGGCCAGCGCGCTGATCGTCTCGACCGTGCTGTCGAAGCCGCCCGGTTGGCGCCGCGCGGCGAGCGTCCAGCCGCCGATCAGCGCCACCGGCGCGACCGCCGAGGACGCCAACGCCCAGGATCTCACCGTCCTATTGTCGCGACCGGGGACGGCTCAGTGACGGCGGACGTCGGCCTTGCGGATCTCGGTGCGCCGGGCCGGTGTCCCGTCGACCGGGGCCGGGTCGTCGGCGGTCGGCTCAATACCGCCGGCCGCGACACGGTCGAGGGTGGTCAGGCCGCGAGGAGTCACCTGCCCGAAGATCGAATAGTTGGGGCGCAGCGCCGAATCGCCGTACACCAGGAAGAATTGACTGCCGTTGGTGTCGGGGCCGGCGTTGGCCATCGCCAGCACACCCCGGGCGTAGAGACGACGGACACCGGTCGGGTCGGTGGGCGCGGGCGGCAGATTCGTGGGCAGCTCGTCACGGTAGCTGTAGCCGGGGCCACCCTCACCGGTTCCGGTCGGGTCCCCGCACTGCAGAACCTTCAAGGTCGGGTACGCGGTGAGCCGGTGGCAGATGGTCCGGTCGTAGAACCGGTGCTGAGCCAGGTGCAGGAAGCTCTGCACGGTGCAGGGCGCCTCGGCCCGGTCGAGCACCAGCGGGATCTGCCCCAGGTTGGTGCGCAGCACCACGGTGACCGTGCCACGGTCGGGGGTGTGCCGCGGGTCGCGGGGCAGCGGCACCGGGCGGGCGGCCGGCTCGTCCGGTGTCGGGGTGTACTGGCACGGGCCCGCCGTCGGGCCGGTCGGGCCGTGGGCCGCGGCGGGCGACGCCACGGCCACCAGCGCGACCAGGGCGGCGACGGCAACCGTCAGGGATCGACGAAACTGGACCACACTGTCCTCCATTGATCGACTCCCGCCAATCTATACGAGGACTGCGGCCTACCTCACCCCCGCCGGGGTTGAGGGGGCCAGCGCGCCGCGGCGGCCGAAGGTCCAGATGGTGAGGGCCAGGACGCTCAGCGCCATGCCGGCGATCGTGATGGCGGGCCAGCCGCCGGCGTTCCACAGCAGGGTGGCGCCGGCCGAGCCGGCCGCGCCGCCCAGGAAGTTCCCGGTGATGTAGACCGTGTTCAGGCGGCTGCGGGCCTCGTGCGAGAGGGCGAACAGCCGGGTCTGGTTCAGGATGTTCACGCCCTGGATCGCCGCGTCCAGCAGCAGGATCGCGACCACGATCAGCACTACCGAGTGCCGGCCCAGTCCGGCGATCACGAACGCGATGAGGATCAGCGCCCAGCCCAGCCCGGTGGCCGGCAGCGACAGCCCGCGGTCGTGCAGGCGCCCGGCGCGCTGGGCGACCGTGGCACCGGCCAGGCCGGCCAGACCGAACAGGCCGATCACCGGGGTCGGATAGTCGAACGGCGGCGCGCTGAGCAGGAACGTCAGGGCCGTCCAGAACATGGTGAAGGCGGCAAATCCGGTGGCGGCGAGCGCGAGGGTCCACCGTACGGAAGCAATTTTTGTCATTGCCGCGACCGAGGCGATGAGTGCCGGATAGGCGATGCCGGTCTTGGGCGCCAGCCGTGGGACGGCCCGGTGCAGCAGGGCCGCGACCAGCACCGTGACCACGGCCGCGGCCAGGTAGATGGCCCGCCAGCCGGCCACGCCGGCGACCAGACCGGCGATGGTCCGTGAGGTCAGGATGCCGACCAGGATGCCGGAGGCGACGGTTCCGACGGTCCGGCCGCGGTGGGCCGGCTCGGCGAGGTCCCCGGCCAGCGGGGTGAGGATCTGACCGGACACCGTGGTCACGCCGAGCAGGGTGATCGCAGCCAGCAGGAATCCGAAGTTCGGGGCCAGCGCGCACAGCACCAGCGCGGCCGCCGCGCACAGCAGCATGACCGGGATCAGGCGTCGCCGGTCGAGGCGGTCGCCGAGCGGCACGATCAGCAGGATGCCGGCGGCGTAGCCGAGCTGGGTCGCCGTGATCAGCCAGCCCATGCTGCCGTGCGGTGTGTGCAGGTCGTCGCCGATGATGTCGAGCAGCGGCTGCGCCCAGTACAGGTTGCCGACGGCGGCGCCCGCGGCGACCGCGAACAGGAAGGTCAGGCCGCGGGTCATGGGCCGGGGGCCGGCGCTGGGAGCAGTCACGGATACCCATTCAACCGAGTGCGGCGAGGTCGTGACGACTTCTGAGGTACTCGTCACCGCACCCGGCCGGTGCGGAACCGGCCGGGTCTCGGGACGCTCAGGAGCAGTACGCGTCGACTCCCCAGGTGTTGGGCTGCATCACGCAGGAGTGCGTGTACTGGTAGCTCCAATTGCTGTCGTAGACGTCGAACCAGACCTGCCCGCCGCTCCAGCGGTGGTTGCCGGTGACCGTCCAGCCGGAGCCGTCGTAGTTGGCCCAGCCGTAGTTGTACCAGTTGCCGCCGTCGTACCCGGAGACCCAGGCGTGCCCGCCGGCCGGGCCGTTGTACAGGTAGAGCAGCTGGGAGGTGCTGCTGGTGGCGGCCGCCGCCGGGGCGGACGACATCGTCAGGCCGCCGGCGACGGAGGCGATCGCCAGACACGCGGCGACGGCGGCGGTACGGAGTTTCCTGGCCACGAAAAGTCCCTCGGTAGTTCCGGAAAGCGTTACGGCCTCACCTTGAACGGGCGCCGTGGACGATTCATCGACAGAACATAGAGCGGGTGGTGAACGGGCATTCGGCTTCGGTGGCGGCCGGGCAGGCGCATGCTGTTATTCAGCCGAAGGGCGGGGATCGTCATGACCGTACTGCTGCTCGCCGAGGATGACGACGACATCGCCACGGTCCTTGTCCGGGTGTTTCAGCGCGCCGACCTGACGGTTCTGCGCGCGCCGGACGGCGCGACCGCGTTCGCGGCGCTGCTCGAGGACCGGCCCGATGTGGTGCTCACCGATCTGGGCATGCCCGGCATGGACGGGTGGGGACTGATCGAGGCGATCCGCCACCATCCGCATCTGGGTGACCTGCCGATCGCGATCTTCAGTGGGCAGGTGCAGCCCGGTGATCCGCGGGTCGCCGAGTCCGGTGCCTGCGCCCTGCTGTTCAAACCCTGCCCGAACGAGGTGCTGCTGGCCACGATCCAGCGGCTGGCCGTGCTCGGCCGGCACGGTCACACCGGCGGAACCGCCCTGTGCCTGGAGCTCAAGCTCGTTCCGCTGTGATCGGCACGTGCAGGACCAGGACCGCGGTGTCGTCGTGGACGTGGCCGCCGGTGAAGCTCATGGCCGCTTCCTCGATGGTCGCGACCAGCTGCTCGGCCGAGTCGGCGGTGGCGGCGGCGAGCAGCTCGTGCAGCCGTTCGATGCCGAACATGTCCCGGCGGTCGGCGGGCCGGGCCTCGGTGAGCCCGTCGGTGTAGAGCACCAGGCTGTCGCCCGGGCGCAGGACGGTGCGCTGCTCGCGCAGGGCCGGCCGGTCCCGCCAGCCCAGCAGCAGTCCGTGCCGGCCGAGCGTCTCGACCCGGCCGCCGGCGCGGCGGATCAGGGCCGGGTCGTGGCCGGCGCAGCTGACGCGCACGCTCACCCCGTCCGGGTGGGGGCGCACGGTGGCGTAGACGGCGGTCAGGAACTGGGTGTCGTCGGTGTACCAGGCGCGCAGCGCGGTGTTGAGGGTGACCAGGTTCTTGGCCGGGCCGGCGCACCGGACGGCGGCCGCCCGCAGGGTGAACCGGGCCAGCGCGGTGGTCTTGGCCGCCTGCGGGCCCTTGCCGGACACGTCACCGACCACGATCGCCCAGGCGTCGCGGACCGACGCGAACACGTCGTAGAAGTCGCCGAAGACCTCGGCCGGACCGCCGGCACCACGGCGGTAGCGCACGGCGACCTCCACTCCGGGAACCGGCGGGAGGTGCGGCGGCAGCAGGCTCATCTGCAGGGTCTCGGCCAGCTGCTCGGCCCGCGCGGCGGCTGCCTCGGCGTCCTGCAGGGCCTCCCGCAGGGCGATCTCGCCGGCCGCGGCCTGGGCCAGGGTCTGCAGGATCTCGATGTCGTGCGGGGTCCACTGCCGGACGACCGTGTCGACCGCGCAGAACGTGCCCAGCACGTAGCCGTCCGGGGAGCGCACCGGAAAACCGGCCCAGGCGGCGACGCCCATCGACGCGATCGACGGGTTGTCCGCGGTCATCGGGTCGGCGCGGGCGTCGGGCACGATCACCTCGGCATCGGCGCCGATGACGTACCGGCAGAACGACTCGTGCACCGTGTTCTGCCGATCGGCCGGGTCGTCGCTGTCGACACCGACACAGCTTTTCCAGTACGAACGGGTCTCGTCGACCACGGTCACGAACGCGTACGGCGCGCCCAGCAGGGTCGCCGCCAGCCTGGTCAACCGGTCGAACGCCTCCTCCGGGGCGGTGTCCAGCAACCCGGTCCGGCGCACGGCGGCCAGCCGGGCCACGTCGAGGACGCGCGCCGGCGTCATCGTCGGAACACTCATGACCCAGTCACAGACACATGGTGACCATAGGCGCCCGGCGACCCCGCCGTCGAACCGTTGCCGTACAGCAACGAAATACCCGGCTGACGCCGTACGGGAAACGCGTTCTTGATCTTGATTGCGACGCCCCCGGCCAGCCGGTCGCCGGTCAGTTGCGGGTGAGGATGAAGTCGGTCAGGGCGGTGGCGACGGCTTCGGGCTGCTCGTCGGGGATGAAGTGGCCGGCGCCGGGCACGACGACCCCGGTCACGTCGTCGGCCCACGGGCTGATCGAGGCCGCCATGTCCGGAATGGAACCGTGGCTGCTGGAGATGCCGAGGACCGGCAGGCTCAGGTGTCCCCGTTCGAGCGCCGCGTGGTTCTCGCGGGCCGACTCGGCGGCGTCCCGGTAGTAGGCCAGGGCGGCGCGCAGCCCGCCGTCGGCGGCCAGGGCGGCCGCGTAGTGGTCGATCTCGGCGTCGTCGAACGCGTCGGGCGAGAGGGACTTCGCTTTCAGGAACCAGGCGACGTAGTCCCGTTCCCGCCCGGTCAGCAGCGTCTCGGGCAGGTCGGGCACCAGGTGGAACGCGAAGTGCCAGGTCTTCCAGGCCCGGGCCGGGTCGGTGGGGATCGACTCCGGCAGGGTGATGCCGGGGATCCCGGCGTCGAGCAGCGCGACCCCGCGCAGTTCGCTCGCGAACTTCAGGGCCAGCGAGAACGCGACCCAGGCGCCGACGTCGTGACCGGCCGGCGAGTAGGTCGACACGCCGAGCGCCTTCACCGCGGCGTGGACCCGGGCCGCGACCGTGTGCGTGTCGTAACCGTGCTCCGGGCGCTCGGAGTGGCCCTGCCCCGGCAGGTCGATCGCGATCACCCGGAATCGATCGGCGAGTGCGGGCATCACCTGGCGCCACGCCCACCAGGTCTGCGGGAATCCGGCCAGCAGGACCACGGCCGGCCCGGCCGGCCGGCCGCCTTCGACGGCGTGCAGACGGACACCGTCGGCGTCGACCCAGCGGTGGGTGAAGCCCGCCAGGTCGTTCAGGGGAAGGTTCATGGGGTCGGACGCTAGCACATCTTGAACCGATCGTTTCAAGATAGGATGATGGTCAGCGCCCATCGACAGCGAGGAAGCACCCGTGGCCGGCAAGAAGCAGTTCGACATGGACACGGCCCTGGACGCCGCGATGATCCAGTTCTGGCGGGCCGGCTACGCCGCCACGTCGGTGGACGACCTGTCCCGGGCGACCGGGCTCAATCGCAGCTCCATCTACTCGTCGCTCGGCGACAAGGACACGCTCTTCCTGCGCTGCCTGGATCGCTACGCCGCGCGCTACGGGGAGAAGTACGACGCCGCCCTGTCGGGTGCGGCCGCCGATCCCCTGGCCGCCGTCCGCAAGTTCTTCGACGTCACCCTCGCCCGCATCGCCGATCCCGGAACGCCGGACGGATGCCTGGTCGCCCAATCGGTGATGGCCGTCCCGACGCTGAGCCCGGGCGTCGCGGCCCACACGAAAGACGCGCTGGACCGGCAACGCTCACGTCTGCGCGCCGTTCTCACGGCCGACCTGGCCGAACACGTGCTGGCCGTGAACCAGTCGCTCGCCGTCATGAGCCGGGCCGGGGCGAGCCCGGCCCAGCTCCGGGCGATCGTGCGCGTGACCCTCGACGCACTGTCACCGACATTGCGGGCGGACGTCGCACCTCCGGCCCTGACATGATCACCGGATGATCGATTTCCGGACCCCGGCCCCGGTCACCGGCTCGCTGGACGTCACCTGGAACCACGGCCGCCGCGGCGAGCCGGAGATCCAGACCCACGCCTACGACCAGCACACAGTCATCCTGCGGCAGAGCAAACGGCTCGACTACGAGGCGCCGTTCATGTTCCTGCTCTTCGGCAACGACCGCGCGCTGCTGCTCGACACCGGCGCCACCGACTCGTTCCCGTTGCGGACCACCGTCGATGCGTTGATCGAAGACTGGCTCAAGACCAACCCCCGCGAGGGGTACGGCCTGGTGGTCGCCCACACGCACGGCCACGGCGACCACGTGGCCGCCGACGCGCAGTTCGCCGACCGGCCCGCGACCACGATCGTGCCCCACGACGAGGCGGCCGTCCGCTCGTTCTTCGGCTTCGGCGACAAACTCACCGGCTCGGTCTCCTTCGACCTGGGCGGCCGGGTCCTCGACGTGCTGGGCACCCCGGGCCACCACAGGGCGGCCATCACGATCCACGACCCGTGGACCGGCATCCTGCTCACCGGCGACACCATCCTGCCCGGCCGCCTCTACATCGAGGACTACCAAGCTTTTCGTACGAGCATCGACACGCTCGTCGCGTTCGCCGAGACGCACCCGATCACCCACGTCCTCGGCTGCCACATCGAGATGACCCGCCGGCCGGGCCGCGACTACGCCCTGGGCGCGCAGTTCCAGCCCGACGAGCGCGCCCTGCAGATGACCGCCGCCAACCTCACCGACATCCGGGACGCCACGATCCGGGCCGCCGGCCGGCCCGGCATCTACCCCCACCCGGACTTCATCCTCTACGTCGAGCCGGGCCGACGCGAACAGCGCAGCCTGCTCGCCCGCGCCCGATTCCGGCAACGCCAAGAAAAAACCCTCAACCCCTGACGACGTACGGCATGACCGGCGGTGTTTCCGGCAGCGCTTAAGGTGGACGGCGTGGGATCGGTGGAGGCGGCGGAAGCCCTGCGCGTGGCGTCGCGCCTGGGGCCGTACTTCGCCTGGGAGCCGTGGGACGGCGCGCCCGGCTGGCGGCCGCTGAGCGACCTGCTCGACGAGCGCGTGGCGACCGAACGGGTCGAGGTCGCGCGGGCCACCCTCGTACGGATGTCCGGTCTTGATCGTGAAGCCATCGGTGAACGCGCGGTCGCGTCGATCACCTTCCTCGGGCTGGCCTCGCGGCTGCTCTCACCGTTGCTGGCCGCCGCGGCCGAGGGCGGCGCCCTGCCGGTGCCGTCGATCGACCGGCTGTGGTGGCGGCCGGTGCCGGGAGGTCCGATTCCGATCGCGTACGCCGATCTGGCCGCCCAGCCCGGCACCGACCGCCCCATCCACGCGATCGCGGAAACCCTGACCGCGAGCGCGACGATCGGCCTGGTCCAGCCGATCCTCGACGTCTTCCGCACCCGGTTCGCCCTGTCCCCGCAGGTGCTGTGGGGCAACGTCGCCTCGGCGCTGGGCGGCGCGGCCGGCATGATCGCCGACCAGCGGCCGGAACACGCGGCCCGCGCCGCCTGGATCGTCGAGGCGATGCTGCAGCGGCCCCCGCTGCGCGCCACCGCGGACCTGATCCGGCCCGACGAGAGCCGCGAACGCTGGTTCCTGGTCCGCCGCAACTGCTGCCTCTACTACCGCATCCCCGGCGGCGGCACCTGCGGCGACTGCGTCCTGACCCCGCCCGAGGACCGCCATCGGCACTGGCGGGCGGTCCTCAGCCGGTGACCCTGGTGACCGCGTTCGCCACCGGTCTGCTGATCTCGGTCGTCACGTCGCCCGTCGGGGTGTCCGGGGCCGTCTTCCTGCTCCCGGTGCAGCTCAGCGTGCTGCACGTGCCGAATCCGGCCGTGACCCCGACGAATCTGATGTTCAACGTGGTCGCCGGGCCGGGGGCCCTGTACCGCTTCCGCCGCAACGGCCAGCTCACCGGCCCGCTCGCGCGTCTGCTGATCGCCGGCACCGTGCCCGGCGTGATCCTGGGAGCGGTCATCCGCGTGTTCGCCATCCCCGGACCGCGGATGTTCCGGCTGGTCGCCGCGGCCATCCTGCTCCCGCTGGGCCTGTGGTTGTGCGCGCGGGCGCTGCGGCCGGCCCGCCCGGACCGGGCGCCGCTGCCCCGCCGGGCGATCCTGGGGCTGAGCCTGGCCGCCGGAACCGTCGGTGGCGTCTACGGCATCGGCGGCGGTTCCCTGCTCGGTCCGATCCTGGCCGGCCGCGGCACGCCGATGAGCCGGATCGCCCCGGCCGCGCTGGCCGCCACGTTCCTGACCTCGATCGCCGGCGCCGCGACCTACGGCCTGCTCGCCCTCACCACCAGCGGCGACATCGCCCCGCACTGGACGGTCGGCCTGAGCTGCGGCGCCGGCGGCCTGGTGGGCGGGTATCTCGGGGCGCGGCTGCAGCCCTACCTGCCGGAGACCACGCTGCGGCTGCTCCTGGGTGCCCTCGCCACCGTCCTGGCCATCGTCTACCTGATCACCGCGATCAGGCCCTCGTCCGGTACGGCATGACGAGCGCTCACTCCCGCGCCGGGGTCAGGTCGGCCGACCAGCGTTCCTCGACGCGGCCGAACCTCCAGATGGCGATGGCCACCACCCAGGCCAGCACGAACAGCGCGACGATCCCGTACCCGGCGTAGTCCAGCGGGATCGCCCCGATCGCGGCCAGGGGCCCGGTCGTGATGCCGGCCTGGTCGTCGAGGACACCGATCAGCTCGACCGTGCCGATGATCAGCGCGACCGCGACCGAGATCGACGTGATGGTGATGTTGTAGAAGACCTTGCGGACCGGCTTGGCGAACGCCCACCCGTAGGCCGCGTTCATGAACACCCCGTCGATGGTGTCCATCAGGCACATCGCGGCGGCGAACAGGATCGGCAGCACCAGGATGGAGTAGAACGGCAGGCTGAACGCGGCGGCACCACCGGCCAGCACCAGCAGGCCGACCTCGGTGGCGGTGTCGAAGCCGAGCCCGAAGAGCACCCCGATCGGGTAGATGTGCCACGGCTTGCGCACCGACCTGGTCAGGCCCCCGAGCAGCCGGTTCATGAACCCGCGCTTGTTCAGCTGCTCCTCCAGGGCCTGCTCGTCGTAGACGCCGCGGCGCAACTCCCGGAAGACCTTGATGATGCCGAGCAGGGCCACCAGGTTGAGGATGCCCAGGATCCAGAGGAAGACGCCGGAGACCGAGGCCCCGATCACGCCGGTGATCGAGTGCAGCGCGCTGCCGTCGTCCTCGACCTGCCCGGCCAGGGTTTTCACCCCGGCCGAGAGCAGGAAGGCCAGGGTGAACACGATCGTCGAGTGGCCGAGGGAGAACCAGAAGCCGACCGAGAGCGGCTTGCGGTCCCCGCCGTCCTGCATGAGTTTGCGGGTGGTGTTGTCGACGGCCGCGATGTGGTCGGCGTCGAACGCGTGCCGCAACCCGAACGTGTAGGCCAGCACGCCCACCCCGACGCTGAAGACCGGATGGTCGCCGCCGAGGTGGAAGTGCCGGGGCACGACCAGGCCGAACAGCACGCCGAACCCGACGAGGTGCAGCAGCACGATGAAAACGGTCATGCCGCCGAGTGCCCGCCGGTCCTGACGGGTCAGGCTCCGGCCGAAGTCGAGAAGGCCGTTCTTGGTCACGTGACCTGACGCTAGTCCCCGGCTTTCCGGTGTTGCAATGTCTTGGCGACAGCCGAACAGTGGCAACGCCCACTGTTCACGCCGTGAGCGTCAGACCGCCACGGGGCCGAGGTGATTGCGCAGCTTGTCCAGGGCCTTGGTGAGCAGCCGGGACACGTGCATCTGGGAGACGCCGACCTGCTCGGCGATCTGCGACTGGGTCTGGTTGCCGTAGAAGCGCAGGATGACGATCTTGCGCTCCCGCTCGTCCAGCTCGGCCAGCGCCGGGCCCAGGGTCACCCGCAGCTCGGCCAGCTCGTACTCGGCGTCGACCCCGCCCATCGTCTCGCCCAGTTCCGCGCCGCCCTCGGCGACCGGCGTGTTCAGGCTGGACGAGTTGTAGGCCCGGGCGCCTTCCAGGCCCTCGATCACCTCGTCCTCGCTGATCTGCAGGTGCGCGGCGATGTCGGCGACCGTCGGCGAGCGGCCCAGCGTGCCGCTGAGCGCGCTGTTGGCGGCGGTGATGGCCAGCCGCAGCTCCTGCAGGCGGCGCGGCACCCGTACGGACCAGGTCTTGTCCCGGAAGTGGCGCTTGAGCTCGCCGACGATGGTCGGGATGGCGAACCCGGTGAACTCGACGCCCCGCCCGGCCTCGAACCGGTCGACCGCCTTGATCAGCCCGATCACCGCGACCTGGTGCAGGTCGTCGCGGGGCTCGCCGCGGTTGGCGTACCGGTTGGCCAGGTGCCGGGCCAGCGGCAGCCACGCCTCGACGGCCCGGTCGCGCAGGGCCGGCCGCGCCGGGTGGTCCTCCGGAAGCGCCGCCAGTTCGGCGATCAGCTCACTGGCCACATCGGTGCTGGATGTGATGTCGATGACGGTCATGTGGGCCTCCCAGCCGCGGGCACTGCGTGCGCCGGGTGCCCGACGTGCCGCCCACAGTCCCCACTCACACCGAACGGCAAACCTCGGAGTTCACTCCGGAAGTACCGGCATCGTGAACCAGATCGAGGTGCCCTCCTCGACGTCGAGATCCAGCCAGATCCGTCCACCGTGGTATTCGACGATCTTCTTGACGATGGCCAGGCCGATGCCGGTGCCCTCGTACGCGTCACGCGGGTGCAGCCGCTGGAAGATGACGAAGACCTTGTCGGCGAACTCGCGTTCGATGCCGATCCCGTTGTCCCGCACGTTGATCTTCCAGCGGTCGTCCTCGCGTTCCGCGCTGACCCGGATCACCGGGGGCACGTCGGCGCGGCGGAACTTCAGCGAGTTGCCCACCAGGTTGACGAAGAGCGTGGTCAGCAGCGGCTCCTCGCCCTCGACGGCCGGCAGGCCGGACCAGCTGATCTCGGCCTCCTCCCCCGCCCGGGCCTCCAGCTGGGACGCCACCTCGGTCAGCACCCGGTCCAGCTCGACCGGTTTGAAGCCGGCGGTGATCCGGCCGATCCGGGAGAACGAGAGCAGGTCGTTGATCAGCCGCTGCATCCGCTGGGCGCCGTCGACCGCGAACCCGATGTACTGCTCGCCGCGCTCGTCGAGCTGACCGGAGTAGCGGCGCTGCAACAGCTGGCAGAAACTGGCCACCTTGCGCAGCGGTTCCTGCAGGTCGTGCGAGGCGACGTAGGCGAACTGCTCCAGGTCCCGGTTCGACCGGGTCAGCTCCTCGGCCTTCAGCTCCAGCTGCTCGTTGATCGCCAGCACCTCGGCCCGGGCGTCGCGGACCACGGTCAGCTCGGCCGCGATCTGGCGCCGCATGCCGTCCACGTCGGCGGCCAGCGCGCGCAGCTCGGGCGAGCCGGAACTGGTGATCGGCCGGTCGAAGTCGCCGCCGGCGACCTGGCGGACCTGCCCGGCCAGGTCGGTCACCGGCCGGTGGACCAGCCGGTCGAGCAGCAGCAGGAGCATCGCCCCGACCAGCAGGAGCACGGCGGCGGCGACGGCCATCAGGGTGACCAGGGTGGAGGCGGTCCGGCGGGCGTCGGCCACCGCTTCGTTACGCAGTTTCAGGATGTCGGCCTGCAGCCGGTCGACCGCGACCCGCAGCGCGTCGAACCGGCCGGTGCCGGTGGTCGCGGGATCCGGCAACCCGGCCTTGGCCGCGGCGACGGTCGGCTCGGCCACGGTGTGCCGCCAGTCGGCGGACCGCTCGCGCACCGCGGCGAGGTCGGCCCGGATGGCCCCGGTGCCGTGCTCGTCGTTGAGCGACTCGATCTGGGCGAGCAGTTTCTGCTCGGTGGCCACGCCCTGCTCGTACGGCCGCAGGTTGGTGTCCGAGCGGCTCAGCGCGTACCCGCGGACGCCGGTCTCCTGATCCAGGTAGGCCGAGTACAACTCCTGCCCGGCGATCCGCATCGGCCCGGTCTGGTCCAGGATCACGTCGAGGTTCTTGTTGCTGTTCACCGCGGTCATCGACGCCAGGCCGCCGATGCCGCCGAGCAGTATCCCGGCGATCGCGAACAGCACCGCGACCCGCCGTCGCAGCGTCCACGAGCTCAGATCGGCGCGGCTCATCAACATCCCCCCAGGCGAAGGCGCGGAACAGGCACCGCAGTATGCCGCACCGTCCGCCCACGACAGTTGCCCCGCGGCAAATATCATCCCCCGGCACCGCCGGGCAGTCGGTAGCATGGCGTCCGGTGCTGGTTCGCCCCGTCCGCCAGGCGGGGCGTCGTAAGAGGGAATCCGGTGCGATACCGGAACTGCCCCGCAGCGGTGAGTGGGAACGAAAGCCGTCAACAAGCACTGGACCGGCAACGGTCTGGGAAGCGACGGCCGGTAGGAACGAGTTCGGCGCCCACGAGTCCGAAGACCTGCCAGCGCTGCGCCTGCCGTCCGGCGGGCGCCGCCGGCGGTCCCTCGGGAGGACCCAGGGGTGAGAGCCCTTCCTTCCGTGTGCCCGCCGGGCGCTTCGAGGGAAGGAAAGACCCTGTGAGCACCACATTCGGCCAGAGCACCGTGCTCGGCTATCCGCGCATCGGCGCCGACCGCGAGCTGAAGCGGGCCGTCGAGGCGTACTGGGCCGGCACCATCGACGCCGAGGCCCTGGAGACGACCGCGGCCGGGCTGCGCGCCGAGGTCTGGCAGCAGCTGCGCAACGCCCGCCTGGACAGCATCCCGTCGAACACGTTCTCCTACTACGACCACGTGCTGGACACCGCGGTCGCGGTCGGCGCGATCCCGGAGCGTTTCCGGCGGCTCGGCCGGTCCGCCCTGGACACCTACTTCGCGATGGCCCGCGGCGCCGACACCGAACCCACCCTGGAACTGACCAAGTGGTTCGACACCAACTACCACTACCTGGTCCCCGAGATCGGGCCCGGCATCACCTTCACCCCCAACCCGGCAAAACCGATTTCCGAGTACGCCGAAGCCCGCGCCCTGGGCATCGAGACGCGCCCGGTGCTGGTCGGCCCGGCCACGTTCCTGCTGCTGTCCAAGCCGTCGTCGCTCGACCGCCTCGACGAGCTCGTGGAGACGTACGCGCAGATCCTCACCGCCCTGGCCGAGGCCGGCGTCACCTGGGTGCAGCTGGACGAGCCGGCCTACGTGACCGACCGCACCCTGGACGAGATCGACGCCCTGCAGCGCGTCTACACCCGGCTCGGCGAACTGAAGAACCGGCCGCGGATCTTCGTGGCCACCTACTTCGGGGAACTCGGGGACGCCCTGCCCGCCCTGCTCGGCACCCCGGTCGAGGCGATCGGCCTGGACCTGGTCGCCGGCCCCGGCAACCTGGCCCGCCTGGCCGCGGCCGCCCCGTTCGGCGGCAAGACGATCGTCGCCGGGCTGGTCGACGGGCACAACATCTGGCGCACCGACCTGCGGGCGGCCGTCACCAACGGCACCACGCTGACCGCGCTGGCCGATCACGTGGCCGTCTCCAGCTCGTGCTCGCTGCTGCACGTGCCGGTCGACCTGTCCGTGGAGACACGGCTCGACCCGGCGCTCACCGAACGGCTCGCCTTCGCCCGGCAGAAGGTCGACGAGGTGGTGCTGCTCGGGACGGCACTGCGCGACGGAACCGCGGACCTGCCCGCACCGCTGCCGCCGACACCGGCGGGCTGGCGGCTCACCGCCGTACGGGAAAAATTGGCAAGCCTGACCCCGGCGGACCGTGAGCGAGCCGGCTATGGGCAGCGTGCGGCTGCGCAGCAGGCGCGGCTGAATCTTCCGGAGTTGCCGACCACCACGATCGGTTCGTTCCCGCAGACCGCGGAGTTGCGCCGGGCGCGGGCGCAGCTGCGGGCCGGGACCCTCGACGCGGCCGGCTACCGGGAGCGGATGCGGGCCGAGGTCGAACACGTCATCCACCTGCAGGAACGCCTCGGCCTGGACGTGCTCGTGCACGGCGAGCCGGAACGCAACGACATGGTCCAGTACTTCGGCGAACAACTCGACGGATTCGCCGCGACCGACTCCGGCTGGGTGCAGTCGTACGGTTCGCGGTGCGTGCGCCCGCCGATCATCTACGGCGACGTGGCCCGCAAGGCGCCGATGACCGTCACCTGGTCCGCCTACGCCCAGTCGCTGACGACCAAGCCGGTCAAAGGCATGCTGACCGGGCCGGTCACCATTCTGGCCTGGTCGTTCGTGCGCACCGACCAACCCCGGTCGGACACCGCCGACCAGGTCGCGCTCGCCCTGCGTGACGAAACGGTCGACCTGGAGGCGGCCGGGATCACGGTCATCCAGGTCGACGAGCCGGCCCTGCGCGAAACGCTGCCGCTGCGCCGGGCCGACCAGAAGGCGTACCTGGACTGGGCGGTCGGCGCATTCCGCCTGGCCACCAGCGGGGTCGCCGACGACACGCAGGTCCACACCCACCTGTGCTACTCCGAGTTCGGCGAGGTCATCACCGCGATCGACGCCCTCGACGCGGACGTGACGAGCATCGAGGCGTCCCGCTCCAAGATGGAAGTCCTCGACGACCTGGCCGCCATCGGCTACAGCCGCGGCGTCGGCCCCGGCGTGTGGGACATCCACTCACCCCGCATCCCGTCCGAGTCCGAGATCGTCGACGCCCTGCGCCGCGCGGTCACGGCCGTACCGGCCCGGCGGCTGTGGGCGAACCCGGACTGCGGCCTCAAGACCCGCGGCTACCCCGAGGTCGAAGCGTCCCTGAAACACCTGGTGGCGGCCGCCGATCGGGTCCGCTCCCGCCCCTGACCGCGGCGTGTTCAATGGCCGTCGCCGCCCTGGTCGGCGACGGCCACCGCGTCCCTCCTCGAACGGTAGGCCGGCGCCCAGGTCCGGGCCGGCGATGCCGTGCTCGGCCAGAGCCGCGACCGCCTCTCGCACATTTCGCCCACGACCAGCAGAACCGCGGTCGAGGCGGTCGGTGTGCCAGTCCGCGGGGTCATGTCGCGCGGAAACTCTCGGACGAGCGCTTCCGGCGATCAGGGACGGTCAGGCCTCCCAGGAGGCAACGATCCCGGCCGCCCGGGCGATGTCCGGTCCAGGGCGGCCAGGAAGCGGAAGAAGTGCGGGTCGAAACGGCCCGGATCGGCGTCGGCCAGCTCAGCACGGCTCCACCAGCGGACGGCGTTGAACTCGCCGGCGTCCGGGCGCAGGTCCTCGTCGCCGGTGCAGGCCAGGACGTACCAGAGGCTGACGTCGGTGTGGCCGTGGTCCTGCCCGACCGTACGCGTGACGGTCAGGAAGATCGGCGACCGGGACAGACCGGCTTCGCCCAGGCCGAGCTCTTCCTCGATCTCCCGCCCGGCGGTCAGTGCGGGATCCTCGTCGACCTCGACGTGGCCGCCCGGCGGCAGCCACAGCCCGGCGTTGACGTGGTCGACGAGCAGGATCCGCCCGTCCGCGGCGACCGGCACCACGTACGACACCAGGTGTTGCGGCGGGGACGCCGGCTTGACCCGGCGGAACACGTCGTCGGTGCCGGCCAGCCAGGCCAGCGCCGACGCGCGATGCTCGGCGCCGAGTTCGTCGACCGGTGAGAGCCGGGACACCAGGTCGTGGATCACCGCTACGGACTCGCGCATCCGGGAATGCTGTCACGAACGTCGCGGCGTTGCCGCCCCGGCGCGCGTAGTTCACGGGACGGCGTTCAGCGCGGCCAGATGTTCCGCGACCGGGCCGAGGGTCAGGGCGCCGCTCGCCGCTCCGGCCCATTCGCCTTTGGCCGGGGTGAGGGCCCGGATCGCCCGTACCGTCGCAATGGGATCTTGGGCGGCGACCGCCGCTTGCCCTAACAGGCACCACAGCGCCTCGGCGAGCGGGTCGGCCGGTGGGTCGGGCAGGTCGGCGAGCGCGGTCCGGCCCGGTTCGAGCAGGGCCAGCACCCACGGCGCGTAGGGGCCGTATCCGGCGTCGTCGGCCACCGGCGGCAGGCCGCGGCGCAGGTGCAGGCCGAGCCGGGCCAGGGGCAGCAGCCCGTCGCGCATGCCGGGCATCCCGGCCTGGTCGAGGCGGGCGGCGGCGTCGCGGTACAGCGTCTCGGCCCGCGGCACCGGGCACTGCTCGGCCACGTCGGCGCGCAACGCCCGGTACCACTGGGTGAACACGGCGACCAGGGGCCGTTCGTGCCGCCCGGCCAGGTCGTCGGCGGCCCGCGCGTGGTCGTCGGCCCGGTCGAACGCGGCCACCGCGCACCCGGACTGCATCCGGATCAGGTGGCCGAGCACCTCCATGTTGGGCAGGTCGTGCCGGGCGCCCAGGTTCACCAGTTCGGCACCGATCCGGTCGCGGCGGGCCGAGCCGCCGGTGGCGGTGAAGCTCTGCATGAACACGCCGTTCAACGCGAACGCGAGCAGCCCCGGATCGTCGAGGTCGCGGGCGATGGTCTCGGCCTGTTCGGCGCAGGCGACCGGCCAGGCTTCGCGGGTGCCGCGCGACTCGATAGCGATGGTGGCCAGCAGCCGGGCCCGGGCCGGGTCGTGGCCGGCCGCCGGGAGGGCCCGGGCCGCGGCGGCGACGATGCCGGCGGCCTGGTCCGGGTCGTCGGCGCGGGGCCAGATGGCCGGCACGTCGTAGGCGCCGATCACCCGTGCGGTCAGGGCCGGGTCGCCGAGTTGTTCGGCGGCGGCGACCGCGGCGGCCCGCTGTTCCCGGGCCGCCTCCAACCCGCCGGGGCCGGTCACCGCGAGGTTGCGCAGCAGGCCGACCGCCGATTCCAGCCGCACCCGGGCGCCGCCGGGCAGCACCCGGTCGTAGGCGGAGGCGGCCCGCATCAGCACCTCTCCGGCCGCGTCCAGGCGCGGTTCCTGTCGCAGGATGTCGGTCTCCAGCGCGCGCAGGGCCGGGCCGGGTTCCACGCCGAGATGCTCGGCGAGCAGGTCACGGGCGCGCCGCAGCACGGCCAGGGCGTCACCCTGCCGGCCCGAGCGGTACAGGGCCAGCGCCAGCAGCCGCCACCCCGGTTCCCGCCACGGATGGGCGGTGACGTGCTCGTCCAGGTCGGGGACGGCCTCGGCGGCCCGGCCCAGGTCGAGCCGGGCCTCGGCCCGCCGCTCGACCGCCTGCAGGCGCAGCTCGGCCAGTCGGGAACGGTCGGCCCGCGGCCACGCGGCGTCCGGGAAGTCGGCGTAGGCGGGACCGCGCCACCACGCGAGCGCCTGGTCGAGCCGGGCCAGCGCCGCCGGCGGTTCCGCGGCGGCGGCATCGGTCACCGCCTGCTCGAACCGCCACGCGTCCACCTGATCGGGCTCGCACCGCAACGCGTACCCCGCACCCTGGGTGACCAGCAGCGACGCCGGGGCCCGGGCCGCCCGGCCGGGCTCGACCGCCTTGCGCAGCGCCGCCACGAACGTCCGCACCGCGGCCACCGCACCGTCCGGCGGCGACACCCAAAGATCATCAACAAGATCATTGAGGGGTACGACGCGACGCCGCGCCACCAGCAGCCGGGCCAGCACGGCCCGGTGCATCGGCCCCTTCAGCGCGACCGCCCCGCCCTGCTCGTCCTCGGCGACGACCGGCCCGAGCACGCCGAATCGGATCACCCCGTCACGCTACCCCGGCGTTCACCGGCCGCCGCCGGTCCACCGAGCGGCGCACGAGCCTCAGGAGCCCCACCGGTACGGGACGGTTGCCCCGCGTCACCGAAAGCACGATTCGCCCGGTCTGAATCGTCCGACTGACTATCGTCGGAAACGTGCTCACCGAACACCGGAATCCGCTGCTGGGATGGTTCGCCGACCGCCGGGTCCGCAGCAAGATCCTCAGCACCGTGGCGCTCGTCGCGCTGATGGGCGGCGTGATCACGGCGGTCGCGGTGAGCCGGATGAACTCGCTCAACGAGAGCCTGCGCGAGATCGAGAGCCGCAACGTGGAGAGCCTCGCGCGGCTCAGTGACGTTCGCGGTGAACTGGCCCTGGTCTACAGCGCGACGCTGACGTTCGCCAGCGTCACCGACAAGGCGTTGAAGGCGCAGACCGTCGAGCGGGTCAACACGCTGACCGCCGAGGTCGACAGCAAGTTCACCGAGTACCAGAAGACCATGGCGACCAGCACGGGCGCCCAGCAGCACGCCACCGACTTCCTGACCAGCTGGGGCCGCTACAAGCAGATGCGCGCCGTGGTCATCTTCGGCGAGGTCCCGACCGCGGACCTGAACCTGCCGTCGGGCACCGCCGCCGTGGTGGCCGAGTTCCGCACGACCGTGGAGACCTACAACACCGCGCTGGACGAGCTGGCCAACGACGAGCGCGCGGCGGCGAAATCGATCACGGGCGACAGCATCAAAGGCAACAGCTCCGCGCGTACGTTGTTGATCGTCCTGTTGTTGATCGCCTTCGTGATCGCCGCGGCGCTGGCCCTCGGCGTCGCCCGCGCCATCGTCGGCCCCCTGCAGGAGGTCTCCCGGGCGTTGCGCTCGGTCGCCGACGGTGATCTCACCCGGACCGTTCCGATCCGTTCCCGCGACGAGGTCGGCGAGATGGCGATCTCGGTCAACCAGGCCAGCACGTCGGTCCGGCAGGCGGTCAGCGAGCTCGCGACCAGCGCCGATGCTCTCGCCGCGAGTTCCGACGAACTGTCCAAGGTGAGCAATCAGATCGCCACCGGCGCCGGTGAGGCCAGCGCGCAGGCCAACAACGTGTCGGCCGCGGCCGGCGAGGTGTCCCGCAACGTGCAGACGGTGGCCGCCGGTTCGCAGGAGATGGGCGCGTCGATCTCGGAGATCGCGCAGAACGCGAGCGCGGGCGCCGCCGTCGCGGTCGAGGCGGTCACGGTCGCCGAGGCCACCAACGCGACGGTCGGCAAGCTGGGCGAGTCGTCGGCCGAGATCGGCGAGGTGATCAAGACGATCACGTCGATCGCCGAGCAGACTAACCTGCTCGCGCTCAACGCCACCATCGAGGCGGCGCGGGCCGGCGACATGGGCAAGGGGTTCGCGGTCGTCGCCGGCGAGGTCAAGGATCTCGCGCAGGAGACCGCGAAGGCCACCGAGGACATCTCGCGCCGGGTCGAGGCCATCCAGGCCGACACCGGCAGCGCTGTCGAGGCCATCGCGAAGATCAGCACGATCATCGGGCGGATCAACAACTACCAGCTCACGATCGCCTCCGCCGTCGAGGAACAGACCGCGACGACCACCGAGATGAACCGCAACGTCGCCGACGCGGCCGAGAGCAGCGCCCAGATCGCGGCCACCATCCAGGCCCTGGCGCACGCCTCCCACGCCACCGCCGAGGGCGTCGCCGACAGCCAGCGCGCCGCCGCCAACCTCGCCTCCCTATCGACCGACCTGCATACGCTGGTCTCCCGTTTCCGCTACTAGAACGCGTCCTGCCGACAAGCGGCGCCCATCGGCAACCGGCACGTCGAGCAGGACAGCGCCTCCGTGAAGGCCTGCGGCTCGCCATCGTTTCCCCTACCCGCGGACTGAATCGGTGCCCTGCCGCTGTAGCGCCTCGCCGCTGAGGGACCGACTCGCAAAACCAGGCGGATCGGCCCTTTCATGACGTCGAGATTCACGACGTGATCCGAAATATCTGGCATCGCCGGAATAGCGCGTGGCTGGCCGTTCGATTGCGGAGAGCGCAGAAAGTATTGACCGGCTACTGGCTGGTGGGCGCACCGAAGTGACCGAATAGACCACCCCCATCGAGCCGCCGACTCGTTTGAATGATCTTGATTTGAGTTTGATGACTTTGGACAGTTGTCCGGCATCACACGAGGCGCGTTTCCGTCGTTGAGGAGAATGATGTCCTACCCCGGTCCACCCTTTGGCGGCCAGCCGTTCGACCCGAATGCTTCCGCCCCGCAGCCACCGCCCGGCTGGTCGCCACCGCCCGGGGCGCCCGGCCAGCCCGCGCCGCCCGGTTACGTCGGCTACCCGCAACCGCCGGTCGCGCCGCCGAAGAAAAAGGCCGGGAAATTCGTGATCGCGGCCGTGGGCGGCCTGGTAGGACTCTGTTGCATCGGCGCGATCGCCGCCGCCGGTAACGACGACACCAAGAAGGACAACGCCGCCGCGACGGCGACAACAGCGACCACGACCGGGGTGGCCACGACCCAGCCGGCCACGACCGCGGCCACGACCCAGCCGGCCGCCACCACGACGACCGAGCCCGCAGCCCAAGCCACCACCGAGGCCGCCGCGGAGCCGATCGACGAGCCCACCAAGAAGCTGACCGTCGCCCAGGAGAACGCTGTCGAGAAAGCCGCCGACTACCTGGCGTACTCCGCGTTCTCCCGCTCCGGTCTGATCAAGCAGCTCAAGTTCGAGGGCTTCTCCACCAAGGACGCCACCTTCGGCGTGGACGCGCAGAAGGCCAACTGGAACGAGCAGGCCGCCAAGAAGGCCGAGGACTACCTGGAATACAGCTCGTTCTCGCGTTCCGGTCTGATCAAGCAGCTCAAGTTCGAAGGCTTCACCACGGCGCAGGCGACCTACGGCGTCAAGAAGGTCGGACTCTGACCTCGGCGCCGGGACCGGGCAGATCGAACCTCGTGCAGGTCTGTGATGCGACTGGCGATCAACTTATCGTCGGGGGATGGTGCCGACGAGATTTGGGGCGGACCGGGACTGGGGTGAGCGTGCGGCTCGCCCGTTACGACTGCTGGCCGGCCCCGGCGCCGAGCCGACCGAGTCCGAGATCGCCGCGCTGCGGGCGGGACTGAATCGGCGTGACGAGCCGGCCGCGGCCCTGGTCCGGGCCGTGCGGGAGACGCCCGGGCTGGGCGTGCGCGACCTGCACCGCCTGATCGCGGCGGGGCCGGACGAGCCCGTACCGGAAATCGTGCGAAGCTTTCTCGAAGCGGCCCGCAAGCGACCCGCCTGGCTCGATGACGGTCTTCTGGCCCGCGGAGCGGAGGCCTGCCGGGCCTTCGGCCTGGACGCCGGCCTGGTGCTGGCCTACGGTTCGCTGCTCGGCGGTTACCGCACCGGCGCCGCCCTGGAACCGCTGGTCCGCACCGGTCGCCTGTCCGGCGGCGAGACGCTGCGCCGGATCCGGGAGACCTCGCTGTGGTGGCGTGCGGTCACCGCCCCCGGCGGCTTGGCGCCCGACGGCGAGGGCTTCAAGACCACTTTGCGCGTACGGATGATGCACGCCCTGGTCAACGCCACGCTGGAGGCCGATCCGAGCTGGGATCACGCCGCCCGTGGCCTGCCGATCAACCAGTACGACCAGGCCAGCACCCTCGGTGTCTTCTCGACCAGTTTCCTGCTGCACCTGCGGCTGCTCGGTGTCCGGGTCACCGGTGACGACGCCCGGGCGGTGATGCACCTGTGGTGTTACGTGGGTTGGCTGCTCGGTGTCGACGAGCGGTGGCTGCCGCACACCGAACGACTGGGGCGCCGCCAGCTCTACCATTTCCTGTCCTTCGACCCGCCGCCGGACGCGAACAGTGTGGCCCTGGCCCGCGCCCTGATCGCGATGACCGACGAGTTCAGCACCGGCGGGCGCCGCGTGTACGAACGCGAACGCGCCCTGTCGGTGAGCGCCTGGCTGCTCGGCCCGTCGGCGATGCGCGACCTGGGCCTGCCGTGGCGCCCACCGTGGTACGGAGTGACCCGCGTCGCCGCGAACCTGCTGGTCAGCCACGGCCTGGGCCGTCTGCCGGGCGGCCGGGCCCGGCTGCTGGCCCGCGGCGAACGTCAGGCCGAGGCCCAGTTCGCGCGCTGGGGCGCCGCGCTGCCGGCGTGACGTACGGTGGCGGTCGTGCTCGTCGTCGTGGTGGTGGTCCTGATCGGACTGTTCGGCCTGTACCGGCTGGCGATCCACCGCGCCACCCGCACCGGCCGGATCGCCGTCGCCGCGGCCGTGCTGCTGGCCGGATCGACGCTGGTCACCGGGGTCTCCAGCGATCTGGGCCGGCAGGTGGTGGTGGCCACGGCCGCGCTCAGCCTCGCCTGGCTGCTCGGGATCGCCGTCGGCAAGCAGCTCGCGAGCGCACGCGAGGCCGAGCGCACCCGGGTCCGGCTCGCGATCTCCCGTGACGTGCACGACGTCGTCGGCCACGCCCTCGGTGTGATCGTCGCCGAGGCCGGGGTGGCCCGCAGCCTGCCCTCGGCCGACGCCGCCGAGCTGCGCGACACCCTCATCGAGGTGGAGGGTCACGCGCGGGCGGCCCTGACCGACGTGCAGGGGCTGGTCCGGTCGTGGCGTGATCCGTCCCCGCCCGATCTGTCCACACTGTTCGCGACGACCCGGGCTGCCGGGGTGCGCCTCGACATCGACGTCGACGACGCCGTACCGATCGGGATCGTGATTTTCCGGGTCGTCCAGGAGTCGTTGAGCAATGTGGTGCGGCACGCCCCCGGCGCCCGCTGCACGGTCACGATCCGCCGTGACGAGCGGGCCGCGCTCGTCACGGTCCGCGACGACGGTTCCGCGGCACCGCGGCCCGGTACCGGTGGGCTGGGCCTGGTCGGGCTGCGCGAACGGGTCCGGGCCGCCGGCGGGACGATCACCTGGGGTCACCACTCCGGCGGCGGGTTCGAGGTCGCGGCCCGGCTGCCGGTAATCCGATGATCTCGGTCCTGCTGGCCGACGACGACGCCCGTTTCCGCGCCGCCTATCGCAAGCTGTTCGAGCGCACCGACGGTTTCCGGTTCGCCGGTGAGGCCGCCGACGGCGACGAGGCGGCCCGCCTGGCCGAGTCCCGGAAACCGGACATCGCGCTGCTGGACGTGCAGATGCCGGGCACCGACGGACTGTCCGCGGCCCGCCGCGTCCTGGCCGGTGGCGTCACCCGGGTCATCATGCTGACAACCTTCGATCTCGACGATTATCTGTACGAGGCCCTGACCCTCGGCGTGTCCGGATTCCTACTCAAGAACGCCGCCCCGGAGGAGGTGCTGCACGCGGTCCGCACGGTCCACGCCGGTCACGCGATGCTCGCCCCGGAGGTCACCGCCCGGGTCCTGCAACGGTTCGGCCCGCCCCGCCCGGCCGACCGGCACGCCTTCGCCGCCCGGGTGCTCTCCGAGCGTGAGCTGCAGGTGATCCGCCTGGTCGCGCGCGGATACTCCAACCAGCGGATCGCCGACGAACTGTTCCTGAGCGTGGAGACCGTCCGGACGTACCTGCGCCGGATGTTCCTCAAACTCGACGTCAACGATCGGACCCACCTGGCCGTGCTCGCCCACCGGGCCGGTCTGCTGCACGAGCCCCGATAGCCGGTTGTCCACATCCGGGGGACGCGGCCGGCCCCGGCGGTCGGCCAGGCTCGGCCGGTGATCGAGATCAAAGAACTCACCAAGAGGTACGGCGCCCGGCCGGTGCTCACCGACGTCAGCTTCGTGGCACGGCCGGGCCGCGTCACCGGCTTCCTCGGCCGCAACGGTGCCGGCAAATCGACCACGCTGCGCCTGCTGCTCGGCCTCGACCACCCCACCGCCGGAGCGGCTCTGATCAGCGGAAAGCGCTACCGCGATCTTGAATTTCCCTTGCGTACGGTCGGAGCCCGGCTCGACGGCGCCGGCCCCGTCCCGGAACGACGGGCGGTCGACCATCTCACCTGGATCGCCCAGAGCAACCGGATCCCCCGGACCCGGGTGGCCGAGGTCCTGGACATCGTCGGGCTCACCGGCGTTCGCCGCCGGCGTGTGCGCACCTACTCGCTCGGCATGACCCAGCGGCTCGGCCTGGCGGTCGCGCTGCTGGGCGACCCGGAGTTCCTGATCCTGGACGAGCCGCTGAACGGCCTCGACCCGGACGGGATCCGCTGGATGCGGGGCCTGCTGCGCGACTACGCCGCCTCCGGGCGCACGGTCCTGCTCTCCAGCCACGCCATCGCGGAAACGGCCGAGGTCGCCGACGACATCGTGGTCATCGCCGATGGTCGCATCGCCGCCGACGGCCCGCTCCCGGAGATCACCGCCGGTCACGACTCCCTGGAAGCGGCCTTCTTCGCCCTGGCCGGGCCGGGTGTCCCGTGGTGAGCGTCGTGCGGGCGGAACTCACCAAGATCGTGACCCTGCGGTCGGTGTGGCTGGTGTCCGCTCTCATCGTCGCGCTGCACGTGCTCATCCAGGCGGCGAACCTGCGCCTGACCACCGACGCGGTCACCGCGATCACCCCGGACGGCACCATCGAGATCTTCGCCGGGCAGCCCCGGCCCGCGGCCCGGGCGCTGATCGACTTCCTGGTCGCCGGGTCGTTCCAGATGGCGCTGTTCCTGCCGATCCTGGCCGCCGTCATCGGTGGTCAGGAGTTCCGCGGTCATCAGCTCGGCCAGTCCGTGCTCGCCGTCCCCGGCCGGACCCGGCTGACCCTGGCCAAGATCGCCGCCACGTCCGTGGTCCTGCTGCTGCTCGGCGCGGTGATCGCCGGGGTGAGCACCGCGTTCATGTATCTCGCCGTCCGCCACTGGGACGCCGGCCTGCTGGTCAGCCCCGAGGCCGGGCACGGCCAGGCGAAACTCCTGCTCTTCATCACGCTGACCGGCCTGACCGGTCTGGGCCTCGCGCTGCTGACCCGCGGCACGCTGCTGGGCCTGACGATCACGCTCGCACTGACCGCCCTGACCATGTCCCAGCTGCTGCCCGGCGGCCTGGACGCGCTGCTGCCGTTGAGCGCCGGCCGCAACCTGCTGCTGGACCCGGCCGAGGGCGGCCTCACCGCCGGTCCCGGCCACGCGCTGCTGGTCCTGCTCGCCTGGCCGGCGGCGACGCTGACAGCGGCCGGCCTGGCCCTGACCCGCCGCGATGCCCGGTGAGCGCGGTCCTGGCCGAGCTGACCAAGATCCGTACGCATCCGGCCACCTGGATCGCCGTCGGCGTCGCCGTGCTGACCGCCCTCGCCCTGCGCCCGATCACCCGGACCGGCCCGGCCGACCTCGCCCCGGCGTATGTCCTGCTGGTGATCCCGGTCTTCGCCGCCGGCACCGAGTACCGTGCCGGCCAGCTACGGATCAGCCTCGTCGCCGTGCCGTCGCGCCACCGCCTGTTCGCGGCGAAACTGCTGGCCACCGCGGCCGTGACGAGCGCCGCCGCACTCCTGACCGGGCTCGGTGCATCCGCCCTGGCCGGCCTGCTGCTCGGCCTGACCGGTCTCGGCCTGGCCGTCCTGGCCCGCAGCGTGGTCACCCCGATCGTGCTGCTGGTCGCCCTTCCGGTGCTGGTCTCCCCCACCCTCGGCGGCCTGTTCCCCCACGTGATCAGGTTCCTGCCGCACGAGGCCGCGCTGAGCCTGATCGGCGCCGGCCCGCTCAGCCGCCCGGCCGGGCTGGCGGTGGCCACCACCTGGGCCGCCCTCGCGGTCGGCGCGGGGTGGGCCACGTTCCTCCGGCGCGACAGTTGACCGGGGCGAGGCGGCCCGCAGTGACGGTCGACAGTGGATCACGGGGCAGCGGGATCGGGCGCCGAGGCGGCAGGATGGCCGCATGACGGGGACAGACAACAACAGAAACGGATCAAGCGGCCTGGTCGTCGGCTCGCTGGTCGCACTCAGCTTCGGCACCGTGTTCGTGATGGTCAACAGCGGCGGCCTGCCCAGCCCCTGGCCGATCGTGATCCGCGTGGTCGCGGCCGTGGTCGCGGTCGGGCTGCTGCTCGGCGTGCTGCGGGTGCGGCGTCTCGCGCCGGCGCCCGGCCCGGATCAGGTGGTCGGGTTCGCCGACCGCCGCTACTGGTGGGCGGTCGCCGGTGAGGTCGTCGCCCTGTTCGGCGGCCTCTACGTGATCAACCAGGTCCTCGACGCGCCGGAGGTGGCGATCGCCTGGGTCGCCATCGTGGTCGGCGTGCATTTCTTCCCCCTGGCCTGGGCGTGGCGGATGCCGATGTATCACTGGCTGGGCGCCGCGATGACGCTGCTCGGGGTGGCCGGGTTCGTGGCGCACGCGCTCGGCGCCTCGGACGCGATCGTCGCCCTGATCGCCGGGGTCGGTTCGGGGGCCGCGCTCTACGCCGCGGTCGCCTCCGGCATCGGGTATGCCCGGTCGCACGCCGTCACCGTTTGAGGAATTCCATCCTGTGCGCCCGCTGTGCACCTTCTGCTTCCGTTACCGGATCGATAAGGTACGGTGCCTGATCAAAGCTCACGGGGAGGGCGCACATGGCCGACATCAGTTGGGCACGCAGGATGGACGCGACGACCGGCGGTGCCATGGTGCTGACCGTGGACGCGGTCGTCTTCCTGATGACGGCGCTGGTCGGGCTGCCGTTCGTGCTGTTCTTCGCGGCTGACGGGGACGACCCGGTCGGGCCGATCTGGCCGATGGCGACCGTGTGGGCGGTCTCCGCACTGCTCGGGTCGGCGTCGGCCGCGGCCGCGTTCCTGATCGGCGCCCGCGGCACCCAGCGTCTGCGGCAGGCCGGCGCGGCGACCGCGCTGGCCACCGCCGCGGTGACCGCGGTCCTGGTCGCCACGTCGATCAGCGGCTCGCCGATCCTGGCCGCGGTCAGCGCGGTCTTCGCCGCCGCGAACCTGGGCGCGGCCCGGCTGCTGTTCCGGCCCGAGTCGGCCGACGCCGAGACCCCGGCCCTGCCGGAGGCGTTCCTGCTGGCCGCGCCGCTCGCCGAGGCCGAGGTCCGCACCCGCCCGACGATCGAGATCGAGCTGGGCCGCCCCACCGAAGCCCCGAAATCCGACCCGGCCGACGCCCCGGAAGCCGAGCCGAGCGACGACCTGGACACCGCTGCGGCCGACGAGCTCGCCACCGAGCCGGGCGACGAGTCGATCATCGAGTCGGCCACCCAGCAGGCCGACAAGACGGGCGACGAGCCGCTTGACGCGCCCGCCGACCCGACGCACGACGCGACCGGGACCGAGGCCGGGACCAGCCTGGCCGAGTCGCCGGTGACGGCCCGCCCGCGGCGCCCGCGCGGCCCGGCGGCGATGCACACCCTCACCGGTGTCCGGCTCCCGCGACGGGCCTACCGCCCGCGCGCCGACCGGAACTGATCACCCGCCCGCACCGGGCGGCGGTTCAGCTGTCGATCACCTCGAACGCCGCCCGGTTGAAGCCCTCCACAGCGTCGCGCCCGTCCTCGCGCCGCCAGACCAGTCCCCATTCCACCGGTTCGGCACCCTCGACCGGCCGATAGGCGACGTCCGGCCGCGCGTAGTAGCGCCGCACGTGACTACCCACCACGAACACCCCTTGACCGGCCCCGACCCGGGTCAGCACTTCCGGCAACGTGGCCCCTTCGGCCGACAGTTCCGGCCGCCCGGCCGCATCCTCGCATTCCGCGGGCACGGCCAGGAACCGCGCTTCCCGCAGCAGGATCCCCCCGGCCACCAGATCCGCGTCCACCACCGGATCGGGCGTCAGAAGAACATCAACTTCCCTTTCCCGTACGGCCTGAGCCCCGCTCCCGAGCCGCACCTCCCGGATCACCACATCCCACCCGGGCCGCACCGTCCGGAAACGTTCAGCGGCCCGGGCGAGCAGCTGGCCCCCGGCCGCGCTGACGAACCCGGCGGTCAGCGTCCCGCTCCCGCCCCGCCCGGCCTCGATCGCCCGCCGCACCCCGGCGGTGACCGCCGTCCAGCCCGGACGCACCTCACCCTCCAGGGTCCGCCCCAGCGGGGTCAGCGCGACGCGCCGGCTCGTCCGGTCGAACAGCGGCGCCCCGACCAGGCGCTCCACCTTGCGGATCGTCTGGCTGACGCGGGTGGTGCTGACGTGCAGGCGTTCCGCCGTACGTCCGAAATGAAGCTCTTCGGCGAGCGTCAGGAAGGCTTCCAGTTCGTGCCGCTCCAGCATCGCGCCCACCCATCGTGAAGTCTCGCTTCACGGTAACTCGCCGAGATCGTCGTTGATCGCGGTGTGGTGCCGCCGCAAGACTCGATCGCATGTACGTCATTCGTGACCGCGCCCTCGGCACCGACGATCCCGGCGACCACCTGGAGATCGTCGACGCCCTCTACCGTTTCGGCCTGGGCCAGGACCTGGCCGACCGGACGTTGTTCGCCTCGTCGTTCACCGGCGACGCCGAGCTGGATTTCCGTCCGGCCGCGGCCCGCTGGGGTGGCGAGCCGCCCCTGATGACCGGCCGCGACGCCATCGTCGACACGATTCTGGCCGGGTTCGCGGGCCGGGTGGCGACCACGCATCAGGTCACCAATCCGCGCATCGCGGTCGACGGCGCGACGGCCACGATGACCGCGCTGGTCGAGGCCCAGCATGTGCTGATCGGCAATCCGGGGACGTACGCGCTGCTGAAGAACCGTTACGCGGTGAGCCTGGTCCGCGACGGTGGCCGGTGGCGGATGAGCCGTGTCCACATCGACAACGTGTGGTTCCTGGGCGATCCGCCGGCGATCTTCGGACGTTGACGCTCAGGCGCCCGGACGGTCGTACAGCGGAAAGCTCACGCAGACCACGGTGCCGCTCGGTGCATTGTCGGAGAGCGAGATCGTGCCGTGGTGCAGGTGCACGATGGCCCGGGCCAGGCTGAGCCCGAGCCCGTGCCCGGCGATGCCGTGGTGGCGCACGTTGCTGCCGCGGTAGAACCGGTCGAAGACGCGGCCGTGCTCGCCGGCCGGTACACCGATGCCGAGGTCGGTCACGCAGAGGTGGATCGTCGTCGGGTCGGCGGTCAGCGTGATCCGCACCGGTTCGCCCGGCCGGCTGTAGGTGATGGCGTTGGCCACCACGTCGTCGACGACCTGCCGGAGCCGGACCGCTTCACCGGCCATGGTCAGCCGCGCCGGGAGCTCGGCCACCAGGCGCACGCCGGCGTCGGCGGCGGTGTGCCGGGCCACGGTGATCGCGTCGGCGACGATGGCGACCAGGTCGACGATCCCCATCTGGATCTCGGTGTGCCCGGCTTCCAGGTGGGCCAGGTCGAGCAGCGCGTCGACGATGCTCTGCAGGATGGCGGCGTTGCGGTCGATCGCGGTCACCATCTGCTGGTGTTCCTCGTCGAGCAGGCCGGCGTCCTCGGCCAGCATCCGCGCGTTGGCGGTGATCGAGGTCAGCGGCGTCCGCAGTTCGTGCCCGACCAGGTTGATGAAGTCCTCCTGGACCTGGCTGAGCTGCCGGGCCAGTTGCTCGGAGCGGCGCAGCGCGACGTAGGCGCCGATCTGCGCGGCCACCCCGCTGAGCAGCACCACGAGTTGGTCCTCGTGCAGTTCGGGCGCGGCCGCGTAGCAGGTGAGCACCCCGAGCAGGGTGCCGCCGTCGCGGACCGGGACGGCCAGCGCGGTCCGCACCCCGTTGCGCAGGCACGCCTCCATCCGTTCGCGCTCGTAGCCGGTCGACCGGTCCCGGCGCAGGGTGATGTCCGGGACCAGGATCGGCTGACCGGTCGCCCAGACCCGGCCGGTCAGCGCCTGCCCGTAGATCGGCTGGTGCCCGAAGATCTCCTCGGCACTCCCCCAGTGCCCGACCGAGCGCAGCGCGCCGACGCCCTCGTCCAGCAGGAACAGCTCGGCGCCGGGCCAGCCCAGCGTCTCGGCCACCGCCCGCAGCACGACCGGGGTCACCTCGGTGATCGACGTGGAACCGGCCAGGATCTGGTCGATCGTGTCCTGGCAGGATCGGAACCGTTCCAGCCGGCGCACCGCGGTGACGTCCTGGGCGACCGAGACCGCACCGGCCCGGCTCTGGTCGGTGCCGGGGATCGGCCGCGCGGTCGTGGCGAACGTGCGGGCGCTACGTCCGGGCACCTCGACCACCACGTCGGTCTCGCCGACGTGCTCGCCCCGGCAGGCCCGGGCCAGTGGCGTCTCGTCCCAGGCCAGCGGTGTCAGGCTCCCGTCGCGCAGGACCGCGCCGGCGGTGATCGCGGCCGGCTGCGGGATCGGGCCGTCCGGCAGCAGTCCCAGGTCGGTGCGCGCGGCCCGGTTCAGCACCACCAGCCGACCCGCGTCGTCGCACGCGGTCACGCCGACCGACAGGCTCTCCAGCAGGGCCGACAGGAAGCTGTCGTTGCGTTCGGCGCGCTGCTCGGCGTCGGCCTGGCCGGACAGGTCGGTGAGGAACATGCAGGCGACCGGGCCGCCGGTCGAGGGGATCACCGACACCGTGGCCCGGACCGCCAGCAGGTGACCGTCGCGGTGCCGGACCCGGATCTCGCGCCCGACCGGCCGCTGCGGGGCCGACGCGAACAGCCGGGCCAGCGCCGGGGCGGTCGGGCCGTCGTGCTCCGGGCGCAACGTGTCGTCGAGGTGCCGGTCGCAGAGTTCCTCGGCGGAGAAGCCGAGCAGTTCCTGCGCCGATCGGTTGACGCCGCGGACCACGCCGGTCGCGTCCACCGCCAGGAACGCCTCCTGCACGCTGTCCAGCAGGGCCGCGCTGTTCAGGGACGCCGTCCATGCCGGGCCGGCGACCATTCCGTTCACCGTCACGAGAAAAGTGTGCGCCGAGTTGGGGGCGTTATTTGCCGGTCTGCAACATTTCGCCGCGTCTTTCTGGACGGGACAGCGCCGGGCGTCCCGCCGCTCAGGCGGTGAACTCGGACAGGCGGCCGGAGATGTCCCCGCCGATCGCCTCGCGCTGTTCCTCGATCCGAGCGGCCAGGTCGCCGATCTCGTCGAGCATCGCGGCCCGCTGCGTCTCGATCCCGGAGATCGCCTCGGCGTGCGCGTGCCGGGCGTCGGCCACGATCGTCGAGGCCCTCAGCTGGGCGTCGCTGACCAGCTGGGCCGCCTTGGTGGTGGCCTGCTCGACCAGGGTCTCGGCCTCGCGGCGGGCCTCGGCGAGGTGCTCGTCGGCGTTGCGCTGCGCCAGCTCCAGCATGCGCGGGTTGTCGAGCTTCACCGGCACGTCGCGCAGCCGGTCGAGTTCGTCGCGCAACGCTCGCGCGCGTTCCTCGGCCCGCAGGCAGTCCAGTTCGGCCCGGCGCACCCGTTCGGCCAGGTCGTCGGGGGCGAGCCGGTCGCTGAGCGCCCGGTTCTCGATCTCCAGCCGGCGCATCTCGCCGGCCACGTCCTCGAGGAACGCGTCGACCTGCTCCTCGTGGTAGCCGCTCGCACCGGGGCGTGGTCGATGGAACGCGACGCCGTCGATCTCGGCCGGTGTCAGGCCCACGGCGGTCACCTGCCTTCCTGAGTCTGTGCACGTTCCCACATCGGAAACGGGACGCCGGCCATCGGAATCAGCCAGATCAACGCAGGAAGGCAGTACAACCGGCCCCACGAGTCAATGTCAACACGTCGTGCCCGTCAAGCCCCGTTGGCGTGAGCCGCCGACATCGCCTCGCCCACCACGGCGAGCAGTTCGACCGCGGTGAACGGCTTCTGCACGATCGGGATCTCCGGCCCGATGCCGTGCTCGCGGCGCACCTCGGCGTCGCTGTAGCCGGACATGAACAGCACCCGCAGATCGGGGCGGCGGGCGCGCAGCCGGGCGGCCAGGGCCGGCCCGGAACGCCCCTGCATCACCACGTCGGTGATCACCAGCGAGACGTCGTGCAGATCCATACCGGCCAGGGACTGTTCACCCAGGGCCGTGGCCCGGTAACCGTTGTCGCGCAGGATGCGGATCACCAGGTCGCGGACGAAGTCGTCGTCCTCCACCACCATGACCAGCTCACCGTGGCCGTGGGCGAGCTCACCGCCGGACGGCCCGGCCGGCGCGTCCACCGGCATGGCGGCCGACGGCAGCAGGATGCGGAACGTGGTCCCGATACCGGGTGCGGACTCCACCCCGATCGTGCCCCCGGCGTCGCCGACGATGCCGTAGACCGTGGCCAGGCCCAACCCCGTACCCCGATCGGCGGGTTTGGTCGTGAAGAACGGCTCGAAGAGCCGGTCCCGGACCTCCGGCGTCATGCCGGACCCGGTGTCGCTGACGGTCAGGCGGGCGTATCGGCCGGGCGGCAACGGCTCGGCCGGCCCGTCGCCCAGCTCGACGCCGTCGGTCTCGACGACCACCACCCCACCCTCGGGCATCGCGTCCCGCGCGTTGATCACCAGGTTGAGCAGGATCTGGTCGAGGCGCCCGCGGTTCGCCCGGACCGGCATGGTCCCGGGCGCCGGGCGGCAGACCAGCCGCACGTTCTCTCCGATGGTCCGGCTCAGCAGCTCGTCGGCCTCGGTGACCACCCGGTTGAGGTCGATGATCTCCACCTGGGTCGGCTCCCGCTTCGCGAACAGCAGCAGCTGCCCGGTCAGCGACTTGGCCCGGTCGGCGGCACTGCGGATCCGCGACAGGTCGTCGGCGGCGTCCCCCTCGACCTCGTCGGCCAGGAAATCCGCGTAGTTCAGGATGATCGCCAGCAGGTTGTTGAAATCGTGCGCGACCCCGCCGGCGAGCTGCCCCAGACTCTCCAGACGGTCGGCCCGCGCCGAACGCTCCCGGGCCAGTTTCTCCTCGGTGATGTCACGCTCGGTGGCAGCGGCGGCGACCACGAGCCCGTTCTCGTCGCGGATCGGCCAGACGTCCACCGAGACCAGGAACGGCGTGCCGTCCTTACGGATCCGGCGCGTCTCGTCCAGCCGGATCCGGCGGCCCTCGGCCAGCTCGGCCAGGGTGTCCTCCAGCGCCGAACCGCGGTCGGTCGGCAGGATGTCGGCAAACGGTTTGCCGATCACCTCGGCCGCGCGCCACCCGTACAGCCGCTCGGCGCCACCGTTCCAGGCGATGATCTCGCCGTGCAGGCCGGTCGCGATGATCGCATCTCCGGACTGCTCGGCGATCGCGCCCAGCATCTCCCGCTCCCGCGCCGCGATCGCATTCGCCCGCTGCGTGCGCCGCTGATGGAAGGCCAGCGCCCAGCCGATCGCGGTGGCCGCGGTCACCAGCACCAGCCGTGAGATCTGGGCCGGCGACCCGAGCAGGCCCTGCATCGTCGAGACCCCGAAGGCCACGGCCAGCGCGTACAGGCCCACCAGCAGCACCGCACCCGGGACGGCGGCGATCGCGGCCATCGCAGGCCCGAGCGCCACCATGCCGAACGTCAGCGCCCCGGGCGACTGCAGCGCGGAGACCACTCCGAGGACGGTCACCGTCATCATCGACACCAGGACGACGGACGAGCGTTTCGCCATCGTCTGACCTTTCGTGCCGATTCGCCGGAACCATCCATCGACAGCCTAGACGCGGGCCGGACCCTCAGAGCACGTTCTCCAGACGCCCGGCCCAGCCGTCCAGGATCCGCGCCGGATCGCTGCCGAGCACGTCGTGCAGCAGCGCCGCGAACACGTCCCGGAAGTCGACGGTGTACTTCAGGTCCCCGTCGTCGAGGTCGGTCAGGCTGGGCGCCTCGCCGTACATGCCGCCCTTCACCCCGTCACCCAGCAGGAACATGTCCGAGGCGGTGCCGTGATCGGTACCGTCCGACGCGTTCGCCCGCACCCGCCGCCCGAACTCCGAGTAGACCGCGACCACCACGCCCTTGCCGGCCATCCGCTGCTGGAACGCGGCCAGCGGCTTGTCCAGCCGGGCCAGGATCGACTGCTGCGCGTCCCGGCCGTCGGCGTGCAGGTCGAAGCCGCCCAGCGACACCGAGTAGGCCCGGGTCGGCACACCCGCCTCGACACAGCGGGCCACCAGCGCCAGCTGCTGATCCAACGGCGGGGCGTTGCCGCCGGTCGCGGTCGCCGGGGCGTCGCCGTCCTCGGCCGGGTCCTCGGCCAGGGTGTCGGCCATCAGGTCCTGCACCCGCATGAGGTCGGCGAAACAGGCCGCGGCCCGCGCCCGCGCCGCTGACTCGCCGTCCACCCGCTGCCCCAGCGCCGTGGCCTGCGCCGGCGTGATCACGCCGGGCAGCGTCAGTTTCCCGCCGGGCACGGTCGCGCCGGCACTGGTCGCCCCGGCCAGCAGCGGCGGCAGGACCGGCTCGAACGAGACCGCCAGCCGTGGATCGCCGCCGGCCGTGTCCAGCCAGCGACCCAGCCAGCCGGTCGTGCCCGGGCGCTGCGGCTGGGCGGTCTGCCAGATGTCCATCGACCGGAAGTGACTGCGATCCGGCTTCGGGTAGCCGACGCCGCGCACGATCGCCAGGCCGTCCCGCTGGTAGAGCTGGTGCAGCCCGGTCAGTCCCGGGTTCAGCGCGAAGTGGTCGTCGAGGTGGAGCAGCTTCTCCGGCTCGTAGGCCATGTCGGCCCGCGCGGCGGTGTAGGCCGGATCCCCGTACGGGATGAGGGTGTTGAGTCCGTCGTTCCCGCCGTAGAGCGTGACCAGGACCAGCGTCTTCGCCGCCGGATCACGGTCACCCCTCGTCCGGAGAAGATCATTGATCGTGTACGCCGTGACGCCGGCCGCGGCGGTGACTCCGCTGGCGATCAGGAACCGGCGGCGGGTGAGCGTGTCCATGGCGATCCCCTCTCAGTGAACCGTGTACTCGGGGCTGGCCAGGCCCAGGGCGAGCAGCTTCGTCGGGTCCTTGACGCCCCGCAGGACCGCGAGCGTGCGGTTGCTCCAGCCGTCGACGACGAGCAGGTCGGCCAGCGCTTCCGGGTCCTTGACCTCGGTCTTGGCGGCCGCGGCCAGCCGTTGCGCGGCCCGCAGCCGGGCCACCGTCGCCGACGTGGTCAGCCAGGCGACGTCGACCGGCCAGCCGCCGACCGACGGAGGGCGTAACGGGATCTGGCCGAGGCTGCGCAGGTCGGCCATCGCCTGCGGTGGGACCGCAATGCCGAGCTGGCGGACCGCGCCGATCAGCCACTCGACCGGCTGCTTGACCAGTTTTCCGTTCGTGGCCGCGAACTCCGGGTCGCTGCACAGGGCGGTCAGTAGCGCGGTCGTGTTCCGGCCGGCGGCGGTGATCCGGGTCAGTGCCTCGGCTGACGGTGTGACGGCCGCGGCGTAGCGGATCCACAGGCGGTGGGCCAGGAACGGCAGGTGGACGGGATGATTGACCAGCAGGTCGGCGTAGTCGTCGACGTCGAACGCGCCAGTCTTCCCGAGCAGCGTCACACCCGATTTGTCATGTCTTTTCTCGACAAATGATGCTTCGGCGGTTGCTCGGTCGACCTGCCAGCCGGTGAGCACCCTCGCGCCCGCCTTCACATCGGCCTCGGTGTAGGCGCCGATCCCCAGCGTGAAAAGCTCCATCAGCTCACGGGCCAGGTTCTCGTTCGGCGCCTTACGGGTGTTCTTCTGCCCGTCCAGCCAGAGGATCAGCGCCGGGTCTCGCAGCATCGCCCGGACCAGCGGCCCGGTATCCCCGAACCCGTACTCCCGAAATCTCGCCAACTGCCCCAGCATGAGCGGCGCCGACCGCACCTTCTGCACGCTCGTCGCCCAATGCCCGTGCCAGAAGAACGTCAGCTTCTCCGCCGCTCCCCCGACCGCAAGCTGCCCGAGCCACCACTTGATCGCCGCGGTTGCCTGCTTCTGCTGCGCCTGCCGCTTGTCGCCCGGCTCACCCGCAGGCTCCGCCCCCAGGTCAGGCCCGCTCACCGGCCCCGGCGCCCGGATCAACGTCCGCAGCGTCGCATCGAACCCCACCTTCACCGCGGCATCCACCTCAGCCGCCGTCGGCCCGAAGGTCAGCCTCCTGAGCAGGTGCGCCACCCGGTTGCGTTCGGTCATGCCGGCGACCGTACGACCGCTTTGTTCGACGAACGTAAGAACAAAATCCGAACCCTGTCACAGATCGGAGGCCTGCCCGGTCTTAGCCGGTGAACCCAACCAGAGAGGCACCACCATGAAGATCGCCGTCATCGGGGGCACCGGCCTGATCGGCTCCCAGGTCGTCACCCTGCTCAACGCGGCCGGCCACGAAGCCGTCCCGCACTCCCCCACGACCGGCCTCGACCTGCTCACCGGCAAAGGCCTCCCCGAGGCTCTGACCGGCGCCGACGTCGTCGTGAACCTCACCAACTCGCCCACCTTCGACGAGGCCTCCCCCGAATTCTTCCGCACCACCATGGACAACCTGCTCACCGCGGCCAAGGAGGCCGGCGTAGGCCACGCCGTCATCCTCTCCATCGTCGGCGCCGACCTCGTGCCCGACCTCGTCTACTACCAGGCCAAAGTCCTGCAGGAGAACATCCTCAAGACCGGCCCCATCCCGTGGTCCATCGTCCGAGCCACCCAGTTCTTCGAATTCGTCGGCGCCGTCCTCTCCTGGACCACCGACGGCGACACCGTCCACCTCCCGGCCACCCCGATCCAGCCCATGGCCTCCTCGGACGTCGCCCAGGCGGTCGCTGAAGTTTCCGCAGGCGCCCCGCTCAACGCCACCCGCGACGTCGCCGGCCCGGAAGTCTTCACCCTCGACGAGCTGGCCCGCATCTTCCTGGAAGCCAAGTCCGACAAGAAGACCGTCGTCGTCGACCCCGCCGCCGGAATGTTCGCCGCCGTCCCCGGCAACGCCATCATCGCCGGCCCCGACGCCCACCTGGCCAAGACGACCTACCCCGAGTTCCTCGCTCGCTGACCTGCACAAACACGGAACGGCCCGCTCCTCCGCGGGCCGTTCCGCAAACCAAAATTCAATTTCTTCATTGCCTATCTCCGCCGTGGTCCGGACCGTCGCTCCCGCGGGGACCCTTCCGACCTTCGCAGGCCGCTGGCGCGGCCAAAACGCAAAGCCCGAAAGGGCGACGTCCGCCGTTGGTCACGCTCAAAGAAACCCCACACCGGGGCCGAACCCCATTCCCGAAGGCGCCCGAACGACTTCGCCGGTAGACCCCAGCTCCCCGACAGCCCACTTTGCCATCCGAGTTATCCGTCGGTGAACCACCCCAGCGCAAACTCCACCAGGCTGCGCCACCTGCGCCGGAAGCGAGACAGAAAGTCCGAGGCATCGCCCTCGCCGATCGACCGGCCGCCGCGCTCGAAGCGTAGAGCCTTGCGGCCGGTCGGGCGGCGTTCATGTCACTTCGCGGTTGCGGCCGGGATCGGTTCGGTGTCGGCGGCCACCGGCTCCGGGGCGATCGTCAGCACCGTCGGGTCGCCCCCGGTCACGAACGCGTGCCGCGGATGCTGCACCGAAGCCAGCGACACGATGTCGCGCCCGAACAGCGCCGCCGTCACCCAGATCGCCAGCACCCGGAACTTGCGCTCCCAGCTGGGCACCGCCAGCACGTGGTACCCGCGGTGCATCAGCCAGGCCGGGAAGCCTTTGACCACGATCCCTTTCCACTCGAAGATGCCGCGGCCCAGGCCGAGGGTCGCAACCGTGCCGAGGCTGTGGTGCACGTACTTCTTGGTCTTGCGTCCGCGCAGGTCGGCCAGGATATTGCGGGCCAGCAGCTTGCCCTGCCGCACGGCGTGCTGCGCGTTGGGCACAGTGACCGCGCCGTCGCCGACGGCCAGGTCGGGTACGGCGGCGTCGTCGCCGGCGCCCCACGCGTCCGGCACCGGTGCTTCTTCGGTCCCGACGCGCAGGTCGGGCCGGACGACGAGCAGCCCGCGGGCGTCGATCGGCAGGTCGGTGCGGTTGTGCACCATCGGGTTGGCGCCGTTGCCGGCGGTCCACACGATCAGGTCGGAGTCGAATTCGACTCCGGTCGAGAGCACCACGTGCCCGTCCTTGGCCGAGCGCATCTGTGCGCCGAGGTGCACGTGCGCGCCGCGCTTCTCCAGCGACCGGACCACCCAGCGGCCCTGCTTCTCGGTGACCTCGGGCAGGATCCGGTCGCGGGCTTCGACCAGGTGGAAGCCCACCTCGGCCGGGTCGAGCTCCGGGTACTTCTTGACCAGCGCGGTGGCCAGCGACAGCAGTTCGCCGAACCCTTCGACGCCGGAGAAACCGCCGCCGACGAAGGTCACCGTCAGCAGGCGGCGCCGGCGCGGGCCGGGCGGCAGGGTCGAGGCGCGGTCGAACGCGGTGAGCAGCTGGTCGCGGATGGCGACCGCTTCTTCCACGTGTTTGAGCCCGATCGCCTGTTCGACGACGCCCGGGATGGCCAGTTTCCGGGTGACCGCACCGGCCGTGACGACGAGCGTGTCGTAACCCAGCGTGTACTCCGGCCCCTCGGCCGGACGCACGGTCACGCTGCGCGACCCGTGGTCGATCTTCACCACCGTACCGGAAATGATCTTGGATTTTTTGAGATGACGTCGCTGCGAGACGGCGGCGTGCCGGGCCTCGACCGAGCCGGCCAGCACCTCGGGCAGGAACGGCTGATACGTCATGTACGGCCGCGGGTCGATGACGACGACCCGTGCCTCGTCGCGCCGGAGTTTCTTCTCCAGCTTCCACGCTGTGTAAAACCCGGCGTACCCGCCGCCGACCACCAGAATCGTTCGCACGTAAGTAGGACCGCACAGCCCCCGCGTTTGTGACAACAAGTTCCGCGTGTCACAGATTCACCGGCGGCCCGGTCTCAGCTGACAAACACCATCCTTGGAGGCGTCACGTTGAGAACCGGCCGGCTGGAAGCACTCAGCGATGGCGTGCTGGCCATCATCATCACGATCATGGTGCTGGAGCTGAAGGTCCCGGAGGGCCATCGCCTCACGGATCTGATCCACAGCACCGGGGTCGGGCTGCTCTCGTACCTGCTCAGCTTCGTCTACGTCGGCATCTACTGGAACAACCACCACCACATGTTCCACCTGATCGAGCAGGTCACCGGCGGCATCCTCTGGGCCAATCTCGGCCTGCTGTTCGCCCTGTCCCTGCTGCCGTTCACCACCGCCTGGGTCGATGAATCACGCTTCGCGCCAAACCCGATTTTCGCGTACGGCCTGAACCTGCTCGCCGCGGCCATCGCCTACTTCATCCTGCAGGCGGTCGCGATCCGCGCCCAGGGCCCCGACTCGCCCCTGCGTCGTGCTGTCGGCACCGACCGCAAGGGCAAACTCTCCGCGTTGTTACTGGTCGCCGGCCTGCTGAGCGCCCTCGCTCCGGCCCCGGTGTGGATCGCCCTGTCCTGCTTCGCCGCCGTAGCCGTCCTGTGGACAGTCCCCGACCCCCGGATAGCCCGAGCCGTCGCCGTCCACCCCGAGCCGTGAGAAACGTCCGGGCGCGGTGCTGGGGACACACGCACCCGGACATTCACTTCAACGGATCCCAGCTCAGAAAGTTCAACCATCGTGGAGCGGCCGAAGCCTCAGTCGCAATCTCCGTAGTAGTCGCACTCGGCTTGGTATTCGCTGTCGGCGTCACTGGTGCTGTCACCGCTGCTGGTGTTGTCGCCGCCGCTGCTGCTGGTGTCCCCTCCACCGACATGGACGTGGACGTCGGGCGCCGTGATTTGCGGGGTGTGGTGACTGATGTAATTCGAGGCATTGTCGTAAGCGTGGCTTGCAGTCTGGCCGGCTTGATCGGCGGCGTGCGTGACACAGTTCCAGCCCCCGCAGTTGGGAGCGGCCGCGGCCGGGCTCATCGCGAAGGTCGCGCCGGCCGCGAGGCCGATGACGGCGGCCGCAGCCGCTCGTGTCAGCGTGTTCATTCCCAGTGCCTTTTCTGTCGACGTTGAGGACCCCAGTTGACCAGGCGTTTTCGGTCGTTGCCGCAAGGTTGGACGGCCGGTCGGTCGTCCGGTTGATCATTACTGACCTAACGGACAATTCTCGCGAAAGTGAGCTACCCGTCCGATGTGCTCGGGCCGTCCGGGCGACGCCTGACGCCAAGCTGCACTAAGCTCCGCGCAGATTTAGTTACTCGGTTGCTTTTTTAACTCGGTAACGCTTAACTGATGTTTATGCAACAGACCGAAACCGGCTCGGCCGGCGCTGCCACATCAACCGCCGAGGACCGTCCGATCCTGGTCACCGGCGCGACCGGACGCATCGGACGGGCCGTGGTCGACCTGCTGAGCCAGGCGGGCGTGCCGGTCCGCGCACTCGTGCGCCACGCCGAGACCGCGACGGCCCTGCCCGCCGGTGTCGAGATCGTCACCGGTGACCTCACCGTGCCCGACTCGCTCGACGCCGCGCTGCACGGCGCCGGGCCGGTCCTGCTCGTCTGGACCGCCCCGCCGGAGACCGCGGCCGCCGTCGTCGACCGGCTGGCCGCCCGCGCCCAGCGAGTCGTCTACCTGTCCGCGCCACACCGCACGCCGCACCCGTTCTTCCAGCAGCCCAACCCGATGGCAGCACTGCACGCCGAGATCGAGCGGCTCATCGCGGCCGCCGGCCTGGACTCGACGATCGTACGACCGGGCATGTTCGCGTCGAACGCCCTGCTCTGGTGGGCCGACGCGATCCGCGGCGACGGCATGATCCGGTGGCCCTACGGCGAGGCCGCGAGCGCACCGGTCGACGACCGGGACGTCGCCGCGATCATCGCACAAACCCTGCGCGACGACCGGCACATCGGCGGCGACTACGTCCTGACCGGCCCCGAATCACTCACCCAGGCCGAGCAGGTAGGGATCATCGCCGACGCGCTGGGCCGCCGGCTCACGTTCGAGCAGCTGTCGCCCGAACAGTTCCGGCAGGCGACGCCGCCGGCCGCACGCCCGGCCGTCGACATGCTCCTGGCCGCCTGGAACGCCGCGGTGGGCAGCCCGGCCTACCTCACCCCCACCGTGTCCGAGCTGCTCCGGACACCGGCCCGGACGTTTCACCGATGGGTCACCGACCACGCCGCTTCGTTCACCGAGCCCCCGACCGGCCCTCGCGAGTGAACTTTCTCGATCATGAGGTTGCGGGGAGACGCCGTGCGGTGACGGGCTCCGGCTCCGGAACCCGTTCATCCTGCGCGCCGGGGCTGTTCAGTGTTGCCGTTGGGGCCTATTCGGGGTTTCTGCGGATCGTGATCGGGAGTTGGCCTGAGCGGTAGTGCACGACCTCGAACGGCCAGGACTCCCGCAACCACGCGCCGACGAGGTCGGTCAGGGGGCCGTCCAGTTCGGCTCGGGCGGCGGAGACCCAGGACGACGCTGTCACCTCGCCGTTTCCGGAGCGCGACGGGGTGAGATAGACGCAGCCGACGACATCCTCGGTGGTGGGGTCGAGGACCGAGTAGGCGAAGTCGACGCGGCGGGAGGAACGGTCGGCGTGGCTTTGCAGGTCGTTCCGGTTTTCGGCGAGGGTCATGCCGGCCTCCGGGGGCCAGCCGCGGTCGAAGCCGGGGGTTGAGCGGATGTGGTCGATGCTCGACGTCCAGGCCGCATGGTCGGCCTCGTTGTGCTGAGGGCCGAGCAGCTCCAGGCGGAGGCCGTTGGCTGCGTGCACTTCGGGGATCGGGAAAGAGTGGTCGACCAGCGGGACGCGCAGGCCTTTCGCCGGGCCGGGCGACAGGAATTCGACTCGGTGGTCGACGAGCAGGGGGTTCTTGCGGGTGTGGAAGTCGATGACGTAGGGCGCGGACTCGTGTTTCTGGAACGCGTCTTCCTTGTCGGCGTAGACCTCGTAGAACACCCGGGCCAGGGGTTCGCCCTCGACCGTCGCGGTGGCGTAGACCAGGGTGCCGGGCTCGTGCTTCTTGATCTGCTCGACGACCTCGGCGGTCAGCTCGTCGAACTTCTCGGCGGATTCCTCGTCACGGATGTTGAAGCGGACCACCAGCGCGAACATCGTGTTCCTCCGACGCCGGGCGGGCCTGGGACCCGCGCGAAAAGTGCCAACGCCCCCGGCGGTGGTCGCCGGGGGCTGTTCAACGGCAGGGGGTTACAGGTCGAACTCGCCGGCCTGCACCGCGCCGAGGAAGGTGCTCCACTCGGTGCGGTTGAAGAGGAGCGGGGCGAGGTCGGGGTTCTTGCTGTCGCGGACGGCGATGACGTCCTGGGCGGCGAACGTCGTGGAGACCTCGACGCAGTTGTTCTCCCCGCTGCGGGTGGACTTCCGGTAGACGGCCGCACTGAGGTCGATGCCGCTGCTAGTCATGTTGCAGTCCTTCCATTGTCGCTCGAACCATTTCCTGCGAGGCGGTCTCGTCGAGGGCCCGACTCTCCAGATCCTTCCAGACCATCTCGTAGACCGTGATCTGCTCGGGCTTCTGCAGATAGAGCGCTCCCGCGAGTGCGTCGACATAGGCGAGCGGCGACTCGAACGGCACTCCACTCGGTTCGTAGACCGGGAAGTCGAGCAGGGTGAACGGTGCGGACGCCGTGACACCGGCGTGCAGCCCGGCGCTGAACGGCAGGATGCGGACGCTGACGTTGCCCCACCGGGAAACCGTGAGCAGATGGTCGAGCTGCTCGATCATGACCGCCGGTGACCCGGCCACACGACGAAGAACCGCCTCGTTGAGGATCACTTCCAGGCGAGGCGCCCGGCCTTTGGTGAGCAGAGTCTGCCGCTGCGTGCGGATGTCGATGCGCTGGCGGATCTCCTCCGTGCTGAACCGACCGGCGTTCACGCTGAGGATCGCCTCGGTGTATGCCGGCATCTGCAGGAGGCCGTGGAAGAGTTCGAACTCGTAGGCCCGGATCCGCTCGGCGCTGCTCTCCAGCATCACGTACTCGCCGAAGAAGCCCGGGATGTCCTCGGTCCGGTCCTGATACCAGGGCCGGTCCTTGCCGTTGCGGCTCTCCGCGGCGAGGGCCAGGAGCAGGGCCGTGGTCTCCTCGTCGGACTCGTAGACCTGCAGAATCGCGGCCAGGTCGCGGGACTTGAGCCGGACGCGGTCGCCTCTCTCCACACGCTCCAGAGTCGACGTGCCCACATCGGCCAACTCCGAGGCGTGCTTGATCGACAGACCTTTCGCTCCTCGCAAGGCCTTCAGTGTCCGGCCGATATACCGCCTTACCAGCGCGGCATCAATCACGTCGCTCACAAAACCCCCGTCCTCACCTCAGTCGACTGCGTTCGCTCGTCAGGCAATTGACGTATACCCGTGCGGCAATGTTATGCCGTTCCGCCAATTGAATCCACTTCAGAATGATCAACATTATCTTGGCATGCCACTTATTGATGCATGAGCCTCTGATGTATTGATTTCTGACGTGCGTCAGTTTCTTATGGACGGAGCGGTTCATCCGGAGGAGGCGCGGGCACGATGATCATTTCGCTGATTGGTGCTGCTCACCTGGGGTGCCACCGCGGACGTCGGCGATGAGCGGGGCGACCGGGACGTTCGGGCGGGCACCGCTGCACCGGCCTGGCGGGTGGCGCCAGTTCGTCGAGGGCCGGGGCCGGACGCCGGACGAGCGCCGCGACGGGCCGTTGCGGTGATGACGCTGGTGTTTGCGCTCGGTGCGTTGATTTTCGGTGGCGCGGCCGGGGTGGTGATCGGCCGGATCATCGGGCTGCGCTGCCCCGGATGCGGGCGGAGCAAGGAGTGCCTGCTCTGTGAACGAGGAATTGTCCTGGAGAGGAGACGATATGATCCGGCAAAGCGAGCTGATCGCCGTGCTGAACGCGATCGCCGTGGACGCTGAAGTGCAGGTCCGGCTGGACGGAATCCCGTTGGAGATCATCGGGGTCCGGTTCGACGAGTTCCGCGGATTGATCACGCTGGCGCTCGACGACGATCAGTCCCGGGAAAGGATCCGCCGGTTCGTGGGTGCGCTGACCGACGACAAGACGGAGTCCGAGGACGGGCGGCCGGAACATGCGGTCCGGCGGAACTCGCGAGGACACTTCGAACTGCTGCGGTCGAGTGAGTAGGCGGGATGACGACTCCGGCCTTCGGCGGCCCGCCCCGGCTGGTGGGTGCGCGCGAGATCGGCGAGCGACTGGTGGTGTCCCGTCAGCGGATTCAGCAGTTGGCCGACCGAGCCGACTTTCCGGAACCCTTCCAGGAACTGCGGATGGGCCGGGTGTGGTGGGCGACCGATGTGGAGGCCTGGATCCGGTGGTGGCGATCCGGCACCCGGTCGGCGTATCAGCCGCCCACCGTGAACGACGAGGAGACCTTCCGGCGGCTGGCCGAACGGATCGCGGACACGCTCGGGGAACGGGGTGTCGCCTTCGTCGAGGATGAGCAGATCCCGATGTTGAGCGGGCTGGTCCGTCTGCTGATCAGCGCCTCGGGGATCAGCCGGTGCGACGGGCGGGCGTGGTGAACGGGTTTGTTGCTCTGACCGCAACCAACCGACCACGTCGCCCTTTCGGGCTGAGCGTTCTGGGCGCGCCAGCGCCCTGCTCAGCCCGGAAGGGTCCCCGCGGGAGCGACGATCCGGACCACGGCGGACCGAGGCAATGAAGATCTTGAAGGTTTTCGGGTCAGACCGTGACGTCGAGGCGGCCGGTGGTCTTGGCGGACTGCTGGGCGTCCGTGACGGCCTTCTGGCGGTCGGCGATCGTGGCCTGGTCGTCGGCGACGACCTTGGCCTGGGTGGCGGTGTCGGTGGCCAGCTTCTGCTGGGCGGCGGCGAGGGCCGTCCGGGCGTCGCTGTAGGCGCTGGTGGACGAGGAAACCGCGCTGATCGAGGCCATTGTCGTGCTCCTTCCGTGGGGCGACTGTCGCCCTGAACGTGGGAACACTTCGGCGGTGGGGGTGGTGACCTGCGCGTTCCACAGGAGGTTCATAGGAAGTCGAGGACCGGGCTGATGTCGGGTTTGCCGCCGGTGGAGGTGTCGATCCGGACGACGTGGTGGGCGGCGGCGGGTGGTTCGAAGATCGACGGCTGCATCTCGCCGCGTTCGAACTGGTCGAGCAGGGTGAGGTCGCCGGGGTGGATGCCACCGACCGGGCGGCCGTGGCCGGCGCGGTCGCGGAGGCGCTGGTGGATGACGGTGGGGTCGGCGATGACGTGTACGGCCAGGATGCGGGCTCGGGCGGCGAGCAGGCCGTCGATCAGCGGGCGGGAGAGTACGGAGTTCTCGACCACGAGGCTCATGCCGCGTCGGGCGAAACGGCAGGACGTCTCGACCAGCAGGGTCTCGGCCTGGCCGCGAACATCGTCCTGTCCGGGCCGGGATCGTCGACGGCTCGCTGCGCCCTCGGTCATGACGACCTCGGACGCCTGGAGGCCGGCCGTGGCCTCGGAGTGGGCGGCGCGAGACAGGCGGAGGCCGGCGGCGAGTTCGTCGCGGGTCAACAGCAGGAGGCCGAGTTCGGCGGCGATCGCGGCGGCGACGGTGGTCTTGCCGGCGGCGGGTGATCCGCAGACGGCCACGATCAGCGGTCTCGGCTCCGCAGAGGTCGGGAAGGAGAAGAGGCCGGGGAACCGTTCGGCGGTCGACACGCCGTCATCCTCTCAGCGCGCCGGGCGGTGATCTGCTTGGGTGGGCGGATGGCGACCTGCAATCTGTGCCACGAGGACTTCACCGACGAGCAGATCGAGGAGCATCGGCGGGACGTGCACCCGGACGTCGCGGCGGACGGGACCAACAAGTCGGACGGGAGCCGGATCGTGCCGGATGCGGCGAATCCGCAGGTCAGGCTGGACGACGACGCCTGAGCAGGGTGGGGCCGCCGGCCAGGCACCACACGGCGATCACCGGGTCGCAAATGGCGCAGCCGAACGACGAGTCGTGGGCGAACGGCAGGATCGGATTGCCCTTGAGGTGGTGCAGCACGTCCCAGGCGGTGTGCAGCAGCCAGCCGACACCGATCCACCGCCAGTTGCGCAGGCCGAGCCAGGCGACGACGGTCATGACCGTCGTGAACGCGAGTTCCCAGACGCCGAAGCCGCCGCCGCTGACGTAGACGGCGCCGGCGCCGGCGATGCCGAGCGCGTTGACCTTCTGGCGGTGCGGTTCCGGGATCAGGGACAGCAGCAGGACGGCGACAGCGCCGATGAGCAGCGGTGTTAGCACAGACATGGCTCGAATTTAGGTAAGAACGACGGGCGTCGACAGCGGCCGGAATGACCACCTCCGACGGGATCTGGCCAACCGGTTTAGGCGCCGGTAGACGGGTATCGGCGGGGGATGCGTCTCACCGTCAACGGTGCTCAGCACCACCTCGTCGGCCTGGACCCGCGGACCACCCTGCTCGATGTGCTGCGCGAGCGGCTGCATCTGACCGGCGCCAAGAAGGGCTGCGACCACGGGCAGTGCGGGGCGTGCACGGTGCTGCTCGGCGGGCGCCGGGTCAACAGCTGCCTGATCCTGGCCGTCACCCAGCCGGACGCCGAGATCGTCACCGTCGAAGGGCTGGGGCACAAAGGGGAGCCGCACCCGGTCCAGCGGGGGTTTCTCGATCATGACGGGTTCCAGTGCGGGTACTGCACGCCGGGCCAGATCTGCTCGGCGGTGGGCATGCTCGACGAGGTCGGCCAAGGGTGGCCGAGCGCGGTGACCGACGGGAACCCGGATCTGCTGACCGACGCCGAGATCCGGGAGCGGATGAGCGGCAACCTGTGCCGCTGCGGGGCGTACCCGAACATGGTTCCGGCGATCAAACAGGCGGCGGGTCGATGAAAACCTTCGATTACCGTACGGCGACGGGCCTGGCCGACGGGCTCGAACCCGGCGCCGTGTTCCTGGCCGGTGGGACGAACCTGGTCGACCTGATGAAACTGGGCGTGGCGACTCCGGACGTGCTCGTGGACGTGAACCGGTTGCCGCTGGGCGAGGTGTCCGACCTGCCCGGGGGCGGGGTGCGGGTCGGGGCCGCCGTACGCAACAGTGATCTTGCCGCTGATCGGCGGATCCGGACCGCCTATCCGATGCTCAGCCAGGCACTGCTGTCCGGGGCTTCGGGGCAGTTGCGGAACATGGCGACGACCGGCGGGAATCTGCTGCAGCGCACCCGGTGCCGATATTTCATGGACGCGACGATGCCCTGCAACAAGCACCTTCCCGGATCAGGCTGCCCGGCGCGCGACGGCGACCACCGTAATCTCGCGATCCTCGGCGCCTCGCAAGCGTGCGTGGCGACGCACCCGTCGGACATGGCGGTGGCGTTGGCCGCGCTCGGCGCGGTCGTGCGGGTAGAGGGGCCGACCGGTCGGCGGGAGATCCCGGTGACCGATCTGTATCGGCTGCCGGAGGACACCCCGGAGCGGGACACGGTCCTCGAACACGGTGAGTTGATCACGTCGGTGGACCTGCCGGCGCTGCCGGTGGCAGCGCGGTCGACGTATCGGAAGGCGCGGGACCGGGCGTCCTACGCGTTCGCCGTCGGATCGGTCGCGGCCGCCCTCCGGGTCGAGGGCGGCCTGGTCACCGACGTGCGGCTGGCGTTCGGGGCGGTGGCGCCGAAACCGTGGCGGGCCCTCGCGGCCGAGGAGGCGCTGCGCGGGCAGCCGGCGAGCCGGGAGAGCTTCCTGGCCGCGGCCGACGTGGAACTGCGCAGTGCGACGCCGTTGCGGGACAACGCGTACAAGATCGATCTGATCCGGAACATGACCGCTTCTGTTCTTGAGGGGCTGACCCCATGACATCGATGCTCACGCGTGCGGTCGGCGCCCCCGTGGCCCGGCTGGAGGGTCCGGCGAAAGTCTCCGGCTCGGCTCGCTACGCCGCCGAATACCCGCAGGACCATCTGGCGTACGGATGGATCGTGCCCTCGCCGGTCGCCCGTGGCCGCCTCGACGCGGTCCTGATCGACCCGGCCGAGGAGGAGGACGTGCTCGCCGTGCTCTGGTACGGCAACGCCCCTCACCTGGAGAAATCCGACGACCCGGAGCTGACCGTCCTGCAGTCGGACGAGATCCGCTACCGGGGTCAGCCGCTCGCACTCGTCATCGCCACCACCCTCGAAGCCGCCCGGCGCTCGGCCCAGGCCGTGCAGCTCGACATCGCCGGCGAGGAACACGACGTCGAGCTGCGGGCCGACCATCCCGGGCTCTACACGCCGTCCTCGGTCGTCCCCGGCCTGCCCGCCGAGTCGGCCGACGGTGACGTCGAGGCCGCGCTGGCCGTCGCGCCGGTCACGGTCGACGCTGTCTACGAGACGCCGGCGGTGCACAACAACCCGATGGAACCGCACGCCACGATCGCGCGCTGGGACGGTCAAGACCTTGTCCTGTACGACTCCAACCAGCACCCGCACGGGGTCGCCGCAACCCTGGGCACGATCTTCGGGCTGCCCGCCGAGCGGGTGCACGTCGTCGCCGAGCACATCGGCGGCGGGTTCGGATCGAAGGGCACCGCCCGGCCCAACGCCGTCCTGGCCGCCCTCGGCTCGTGGGTCACCGGCCGGCCCGTGCAGGTGGTGCTCCCCCGCCAGGCCATGTTCAGCCTCGTCGGGCATCGCGCACCGACGGTGCAGCGGATCCGGATCGGCGCGACCGAGGACGGGGTGCTGACCGCGATCGATCACCAGACGTGTACGCAGTCGAGCCGTCTGCTGGAGTTCGTCGAGTCGGCTTCGGTGGTCACCCGGGACATGTATCCCGTGCCGAATCTGCGTACCGGACATCAGGTCGTGCGCCTCGACGTGCCGACACCGCGCTGGATGCGCGCGCCCGGTGAAGCGCCCGGGATGGTCGGGCTGGAATGCGCGCTCGACGAACTCGCCGACCAGATCGGGCTGGACCCGGTCGAGCTGCGGATCCGTAACTCGTCGGCGAACCCGCGCTACGTCGAATGCCTGCGCTCCGGGGCGGAGCGTTTCGGCTGGTCCGGCCGGGATCGGCGGGCCGGGCAGCGCCGCGACGGTGAATGGCTGGTCGGGACCGGGATGGCCGGGGCGACCTACCCGGCGCTGGTGATGCCGTCGACCGCGCGGGTGCGGGCGCTCGGCGACGACGAGTACGAGGTGGCGATCGCCGCCGCCGACCTGGGGACCGGGGCGCGCACCGTCCTGGCGCAGATCGCCGCCGACGAGCTGGGCGTACCGGTCGAGCGGATCCACATGCTGATCGGCGACAGCACACTACCGCAGGCCTCGGTCGCCGGAGGTTCCTCCGGCACCGCCTCCTGGGGCTGGGCGGTCACCGGCGCATGCCGTGCGCTGCGCTCCGGTACCTCCCCCTCGCCGGTCGAGGCGACCTTCGACACGACCGAATCGGTTCAGCAGCAGCAAGGGAACAAGCACGCCTTCGGCGCACACTTCGCGGAGGTACGGGTGAGCACCGTGACCGGTGAGATCCGGGTGTCCCGCCTCCTCGGCATGTACGACGCCGGCCGCGTCCTCAACCCGCGCACCGCTCGCTCCCAGTTCATCGGCGGCATGATCATGGGGATGGGCATGGCCCTGCACGAAGAATCCGTCCTGGACCCGGCCCAGGGCACGTGGGTCAACCACGACCTGGCCGAATACCACATCCCCACCCACGCCGACGTCGAACAGATCGACGCGGCCTGGCTCGACACGCCGGATCCCGACCTCAACCCGATGGGCAGCAAGGGCATCGGCGAGATCGGCATCGTCGGCTCCCCCGCCGCCGTCCTCAACGCGATCTGGCACGCCACCACCACCCGGATCCGCCACCTCCCCGCCCGCCTCGACAAACTCCTCCCCACCCTCCCCTGACCCACCCCAGCCCCAGCCACCTCGCGGGGTTTGCGCTGGCCGGGGCAGCTGCGCGCGGCACGGCAGCCGGCTGGCGCTCAGGGCTGTTTTTCGGCTCGGGAACAACCGTGAGCACCAGCTGAGCAGCGCGCCGCGCGGCCAGGCCCCGCGCCGCAGCCACCTCGCGGGAGTTGCGCTGGCCAGGGCAGCTGCGCGCGGCGCGGTGGCCGGCTGGTGCTCAGGGCTGTTTTTGGGGTCGGAAACGACCGTGAGCGCCAGCTGGCTGGGGCGCGGCGCGGGCGGGGCTCGCGTGGCGGCCGGGTCGCGTGGGCAGGGACGGATCGGGGGCGGGGGGGTGGGGGTGTTGGGTTGGGCGGGAGCAGCGGATTACGTCGCCCTTTCGGGCTGAGTGGTTTGGGCGCGCAGCGCCCTGCTCAGGTCGGAAGGGTCCCCGCGGGAGCGGCGGTCCGGACCACGGCGGACGTAGGACATGAAGATCTTGAATTTGATCTTGGGTGGGGTTGTTCGGGTGGTGGCGTGGTCCGAGGCATCATGGTCGTGATGAGCGAGGAGCGGCACGGTTGAACCTGAACGAGGCCCGGGAGTTGGCGCTGGAGCTGATGGGGCGGCACGGGCTGGCGAGTTGGCGGCTGAGCTTCGACGATGCGAAGACCCGGGCCGGGGTGTGCCGGGCGGCTACGCGGGAGATCGGGCTTTCGCGGCCGCTGATCGGGTTGTACTCGCGGGAGCAGGTCGTCGAGACGGTGCTGCACGAGATCGCGCATGCGCTGGTGGGGCCGCGGCACGGGCATGATGCGGTGTGGCGGGCGGCGGCGGTGCGGATCGGGTGTTCCGGGCGGCGGTGTGTGCCGGAGGAGGCGCCTCGGGTGGACGGGGCGTGGCACGGGGTGTGCCGGGCCGGGCATCGGACGACCGCTCACCGGCAGCCGGTGCGGGTGAAGTCGTGCCGGGAGTGTTCGCCGCGGTTCGACCGGTTCGCGTTGTTCGCGTGGACGTATCGGGGGCATCCGGCGGCGCTGCATCCGACCTATGCCGCCGAGCTGACCCGGTTGGGGGCGCCGACCGTGCCGGTGGCGAGGAAAGCGCAGGTCAGGGTGGGTGATCGGGTGCGGCTGGTGGGGGCCGGGAAGTATGGCGGGCTGACCGGGACCGTGGTCAAGCAGGGGCGGACGCGGTATCAGGTGAAGACCACCAAGGGGCTGCTGAACGCGCCGTTCTCCCTGGTCGAGCCCGCGTGAAAAGGAGCGGGTGCCCCTGGAGGACCAGGGACACCCGCGGAAGTGCTTACTGACTCAGCTCACTTGGTGAGCGGGGACAGCTTCGGGTCGTTGGCGTACGCCTCGGCGGCGTTGGCCTTGGTGACGATGACCGGCGGCAGCAGGTAGGCCGGGACGACCTTGACGCCGTTGTTGTACGACTTGGTGTCGTTGGTCTGCGGCTCGGCACCGGTCTGGAGCGACTGCACCATCTTGATGGTCTCGGCGACCAGGTTGCGGGTGTCCTTGTTGATCGTGGAGTACTGCTCGCCCGCCATGATCGACTTGACCGACTCGACCTCGGAGTCCTGGCCGGTGACGACCGGGATCGGCTTGCCGGCACCCTTCACCGAGGTGATGATCGCGCGGGCCAGGGTGTCGTTCGGGGACAGCACGCCGTCCAGGGTCTTGCCGCTGGTGTAGGTCGAGTTGAGCAGCGAGTCCATGCGGCTCTGCGCGCCCTCGGCCTTCCAGCCCTGGATCGCGGTCTGCTTGACGTCCTTCTGGCCGGAGCCGACGACGACGTCACCCTTGTCGATCAGCGGCTTGAGCACGTCCATCGCGCCGTTGAAGAAGACACCGGCGTTGTTGTCGTCCGGCGAGCCGGAGAACAGCTCGATGGTCCACGGGCCGGTCGGCTTCTTGGCCTTCATGCCGTCCAGCAGGGCCTGGCCCTGCAGCTGGCCGACCTTGAAGTTGTCGAACGCGATGTAGTAGTCGACGTTCGCGGTGTTGGTGATCAGGCGGTCGTAGGCGATGACCTTCGCGCCGGCCGCGTGGGCGGCGTCGACCTGGGTGGTCAGCTGCGCGGCGTCGGTCGCGCCGATGACGATGACCTTGGCGCCCTTGGTCACCATGGCGGTGATCTGCGCCTGCTGGTCGGCCACCGTGGTGGAGGCACCGGCGTACTGCACGTCGGACTGGAAACCGGCGGTCTTGAGGCCGTTGGTGAACAGGTCACCCGCGAGCACCCAGTTCTCCGAGGTCTTCGACGGCAGGGCCACGCCGATCAGCGCGTCCTTGGCGAAGCCCTTGGCGTCGCCCTTGGCGGCGTCGCCGCTGCCACCCTCACGGTCGTTGGAGCAGCCGGTCAGGGCGAGCGCGACAGCCGCACCGACGGCCACGCTCTTGATCAGAAAGTTACGGCGCATTGTGGTTTTCAAACCCTTCTCAGGAGCGGGCCGCAGGCTGCTTCACGACATCGGATTCTGTGGTCACGCTGTCCGCCGCCTCATGCCTGGAGCGGTTGGAGCGCGTCAGAGTTCCGATGATCGAGAAACGACCCTGCTTCTTGTTGTAAACATCGAGGGCGACGGCGCCGAGCAGGAACAGACCCTTGATGATCTGGACCATGTCGGAACCGGTGCCCGTCAACTGCAGGCCGTTGTTGAGTACGGCCATCACGAGACCGCCGACGATGGAACCGCCGACCGTCCCCAGACCACCCGAGACCGCCGCGCCACCGATGAAGACCGCGGCGATCGCGTCGAGTTCCCAGCTGAGTCCGTCCTGCGGACCGGAGGCCGCGGACCGGGCCACGAAGATCATGCCGGCCAGGGCGGCCAGGACCGACATGTTCATCATGACGAAGAAGTTCACCCGGCGAAGCTTCACGCCGGACAGTTCGGCGGCCCGGGAGTTGCCGCCGACCGCGTAGATGTGCCGGCCGCCCGCGGTGTTCCGCGTGTAGAACGAGTACGCGATGACCAGGACGGCGAGGATGATGCCGGAGATCGGGAAGCTGGTACCGACCCGGCCGCCGGCGAAGCGCAGCGAGACGAAGACGATCACGGCGATCATCACGACCATGCGCAGGACCGAGATCCACATGGGCGCCGGCTCGGCGCCTTCCATCTGCGTACGGACCTGGCGGGAGCGCAGCTCACGCCAGACCACGGCGACACAGGCGAGCAGTCCGAGCAGCAGCGTCAGGTTGTTGTACCCGGTGTCCGGCCCGACCTCGGGCAGGTAACCGGCGCCGATCTCGCGGAAGCCCTTGGGCACCGGGACCGTGTCGGCGTTACCGATGTACTGGTTGCCGCCGCGGAACAGCAGCATGCCGGCCAGGGTGACGATGAAGGCCGGGATTCCGACGTACGCGACCCAGAAGCCCTGCCACGCGCCGATCAGCGCGCCGACGACCAGGCCGAGCAGGATGCCCACCGGCCACGGCACGTTGTGCTCGGTGATCGCCTTGGCCACCACGATGCCGGTGAACGCGGCGACCGAGCCGACCGACAGGTCGATGTGGCCGGCCACGATCACCATCAGCATGCCGATGGACAGCACCGAGATGTAGGCGTACTGCTGCGTCAGGGCGATCAGGTTGCCCGACTGGAGCGTGAGCCCACCGGTCTTGAACTGGAAGAACAGGACGATCGCAACCAGCGTGAAGATCATCCCGAATTGGCGGGCGTTGGACGCCGTACCGCCGAAAAGGTTTTTCTGTAGCTCTTTTATCCGACTCATGACGTGGCCAGCTTCTTCGTGGAGGTCATCTGCTTCATGAGGGTTTCCGGGTTGGCGTCCGCCCGCGAGATCTCGCCGGTGATCGTGCCCTCGAAGACCGTGTAGATGCGGTCGCAGAGCCCGATCAGCTCGGGCAACTCGGAGGAGATCACCACGACCCCGCGGCCCTCAGACGCGAGCTCCTGGATGATCCCGTAGATCTCGTACTTCGCACCGACGTCGATACCGCGCGTCGGCTCGTCCAGGATCAGCAGGTCCGGGTCGGTGAACATCCACTTCGCCAGGACGACCTTCTGCTGATTGCCGCCGGAGAGCTTGGTGACGCCCTCGTCGACGGTGGGCGTCTTGATCCGCAGGCTCTTGCGGTACGCCTCGGCCTCGCGGTACTCCGCGGCCTCGTCGAGCACGCCGTTGTGGGTGATCTTCGAGAGCTTCGCGGCGACGACCGAGGTCTTGATGTCGTCGAGCAGGTTCAGGCCGACGGCCTTGCGGTCCTCGCTCACGTACGCCAGACCGTTCGCGATCGCGTCGGCGACGGACTTGAGCTGGATCTCCTTGCCGTCCTTGAAGATCTGCCCGCTCTCGTAGACCCCGTACGAGCGGCCGAACAGGCTCATCGCCAACTCGGTGCGCCCGGCGCCCATCAGACCGGCGAACCCGACGATCTCCCCGCGCCGCACGGTGAAGCTCGAGTTCTTGCAGACCAGACGCTCGGCCGAGATCGGGTGCCGGACCGTCCAGCCGCGGACCTCGAAGAACACCTCACCGATGTTCGGCTCGTGGTCCGGGAACCGGCTGCTCAGGTCCCGGCCGACCATGCCGCGCACGATCCGGTCCTCGTTCGCGCCCTCGGCCTTGACGTCGATCGTCTCGATCGTCCTGCCGTCGCGCAGGATCGTGATCGAGTCGGCGATCGCCTCGATCTCGTTCAGCTTGTGCGAGATCATGATCGAGGTGATGCCGCGCTTCTTGAACCCGCGCAGCAGGTCGAGCAGGTGCTGCGAGTCGTTCTCGTTCAGCGCCGCGGTCGGCTCGTCCAGGATCAGCAGCTGCACGTCCTTGGCGAACGCCTTGGCGATCTCGACGAGCTGCTGCTTACCGACCCCGATGTCCTTGATCAGCGTGTCCGGGTCTTCCTTGAGCCCGACCATGGCCATCAGTTCGAGGGCCTTGTGGTTCGCGGCCTTCCAGTCGATGCGGCCGAACTTCCGCGGCTCGTTGCCGAGGAAGATGTTCTCCGTGATCGACATACCCGGCACGAGCGCGAGCTCCTGGTGGATGATCACGATGCCGGCGTTCTCGCTGGCCCGGATGTCGGAGAACTTGGCCTCGGTGCCCCGGTAGACGATCGAGCCGTCGTAGGACCCGAACCCGTAGACGCCGCTGAGCACCTTCATCAAGGTGGACTTGCCGGCGCCGTTCTCCCCGCAGATGGCGTGGATCTCGCCGTCACGGACAGTGAGGTTCACATCGGACAGTGCCTTGACGCCGGGGAAGGTCTTGGTGATGGACCGCATCTCCAGCAGTGGCGGAGCAGCGCTCATGCCGCCTCCCAACAGGTGTTTTGCAAATTTCTGCGTGCATGACGTCGGCGTTTCCAGACTGTAAATCTTATTTATTTACTAAGTCAACGGGTAGGTGGCATCATGGTCGGCATCGATCAGGTAACGACCGGGAGGCGCTTCCTCGGTGCGGCGAACAGGTACGAATCTGCCCAAAGTCGGCCAGTACAACCGGGCCGTAGTGCTCGATCAGATCCAGTTGGCCGACGGCATCAGCCGGGTGGAGATCGCTGAGCTGACCGGCCTCACCCCCCAGACGGTCTCCGGCATCGTCCGGCGGCTGATCACCGAAGGCATCGTCCGCGAGGACGGCGCCACGGTCTCCAGCGGCGGCAAACCGCGCACCCTGCTGCGCGTCAACGCCGGCGCCGGACTCGCCGTCGGCGTGCACTTCGACCCGTTCCAGCTGTCCTGCGTCGTCACCGACCTGCTCGGCCGGCCGCTGGTCAAACTGCAGCAACCGGTCCGGCCCGGGGCCTCCCCAGCCGAGATCACCAACGCGGTGGCCGGACTCGTCGCCGACGTGCTGGACACCGCCGGCGTGGATCGGGAGCGGGTGCTCGGCCTCGGCCTGGCCACCCCCGGACCCATAGACCACACCCTGGGCGCGCTGGTCGGGCCACCCCAGCTGATGGGCTGGACCCGGGTGCCGCTGCGCAAGATGTTGTTCGAGGCGACCGGGCTGCCGGTCACCCTGGACAACGACGCGACCGCGGCGGCGATCGGCGAATGCTGGGCCGGGGCCGGGCGCGGAATAGCCGATTTCGCGTACTTCTTCTTCGGGGCCGGGGTCGGCGGCGGGCTCATCCTGGACAACCAGGTCTATCGCGGCGGGTCGATGAACGCGGCCGAGTTCGGGCATCAGTCGGTGCAGCCCGACGGGCCCGAGTGCTACTGCGGCAACCACGGCTGCCTGGAGAGCCTGATCAGCCCGAAAGCGCTGGTGGCGGCGACCGGGATGGCCGACTACGACGCCGTGCGGCAAGCCGCGGCGGACGGCCATCCGATAGCCGTCGAAGCGGTTGAAGTGGCGGCCGAACACGTCGCCACGGCGGTCGTCAACGTGGCCAACATCCTCGACATCGACCTGGTCGTCCTCGGCGGGCACGGGCTTCGGCAACTGGAGACCCGGTTCCGGGACGCCACCGCCAAAGCACTGGCGGCCCGGCCCCTGGCCCGCAGTATCCGGACCGTCCGGGTGGAGGTCTCGCCGCTCGGGGCGGACGCGGCGGTGGTCGGGGCGGCGGCGTTGGTGCTGCACACGACGTACTCGCCGCAGGTGTCCGAGCTGCTGTCACTCTGACGACGGGACGACGATCGCGTGCATCCACGGCGGGATGTCCTCGCGGTCGCCGTCGAGCAGCAGCACCACGTAGCGCGCCCGGGGATTGTCCGGCGGCGGGCGGTCGTCCCACGGGGTGTCACCGTCGGTCGCCACGATGACGATGTCGGCCCGGGGACGCAGCGCGGCCGAGGCGGCCAGACCCACCCGTAGGTCGGTGCCGCCCCCGCCGCGCAGCTCGATGTCGTCGACGTCGCGCACGCGGCGGCTCTCCCGGGCGGCCGCGTCGCAGGCCAGCACCCGGACGTACTCGCCCCGGAGCCGGGTGATCACCACCCGCAGCTCGGCCTTGACCTGGGCCAGCATCGTCGCCGAGACCGAGGCCGAGGTGTCGATGACGACGTCCAGGCGAGGCGGCCGGGGCCGGCGCATCGCCGGCAGCACCACGCCCGGCGACGAGGCCGCCCGCCGCGACATCCGGGTGAACGTGTAGTCCCGCAGGCCGGCGACGGTGGCCCGGGCCCGGCTGACCACGCTGTTCAGCTCCCGCCTCCAGTCCACCAGCGGGACCAGGATCTGCTCGGCCAGCCGCAGCAGGCCGGCCGGCACGTCGCCGATCGAGCGCTGCCGGATCCTGATCTCGTGGGCCACCTGGCGGCGGATCATCTCGGCCCGGCCCTCGTCGACGGTCCCGTCCGGTTCACCGTCGTCGGCGTCGTCGCGATCCCAGGGGCGCGGGCCGCCGGAAACGCCGGAACCGCAGTCGCCGTTCGGCCCGTTCGGCGACTCGGGCAGCAACCGGTACAACTGCTCCGCCGTCAGGCCGGGCCGCGCTCCCGGGATGTCCGACCAGATCGTCGCCCGGCCGGGCGCCAGCGTGATCGACGACTCGGTCAGCACCTCGTTCACGGCGGCGTCGGCGGCGACCGCGAACCGGGCCTGCCGGGTCTCCGGCTCCAGCAGCAGTCGCCAGCGCTCGGCGTGACCGTGCAGGACATGGCCGAGTTCGTGCAGCCACAGCCCCGCGACCTCGTCGACGGTCAGCGCCAGCACGTGGTCCGGGTTGACGTACATCCGCCAGCGCCGGTCCACCGCGCACGCCGGCACCGCGGTGGTGACCACCGGAACCATCGCGAACAGCGCGGTCCTCAGATAGGGCAGGGCCTCCCCCGCCACGGCCCGCCCGGCGGCCAGCCGCAACCCGACGTCATCGGTGCTCACACCGGCCGCCCCGAACCCTGGGTGAGCAGGCCGATCTCCCGCAGGATCGGTGCCAGCGCGGTCATGTGGGCCGAGGTCGGCTGGACACCGGGCGGGCGGACGTCCTTCTGCGCCCACCGGCGGGCGTACAGGAACGCCATGTCGGCCAGGCCCGCCTCGGCGATCTTCGCCAGGATCGTGCCGCAGGCCAGCCACCGGTCCCCGGTGGTCTCCCGGGACATGGCGGCGAAGACCGCGGCGGCGGTGGCGAACACCTTGTCGCCGCGGGATGTCGGCACCACGTACGACTCCGGGTCGGCCAGCAGCGCCTCCGGGTCGGGCAGGTCGAGCCGGCGCAGGAACTCGGTGAACTCGCCGGCCGCGGCCGGCCCGACCGCGCCGCTGAGCAGCAACGCCGTCACGGTGGCGTTGCCGCCGGTGGCCTTCGCGGCGGCGTACAGCCGGGCCGCCATCTCCCAGGAACGCGGGGTCGGGAACGCCCGCCCGGCGTCCTCGGACGAGGCCGGCACCCGGGTGACCAGTTCCGGCCGGACGTTGAGGAACGCCGCGACCAGCGCCTTCGCCTCGACCACGTGATCCCGCAGAACCTGCTCGCTCGCCCGGGGAACGACGACCCGGGGCCAGCCCACCGTGAACCCGTCCCGGACCACGTCGGCCGGCAGCGACCAGTGCAGGTGCAGGAAGCGGTTGGCCAGCGGCGGCGCCAGGTCCCAGCCGTCGGCGGCCACGTCCGGCGGGTTCGCGGCGGCGACACTGCGGGTACCGGCGGGCAGGCTCAGATCGCCGACCCAGCCGGTCAGAATCGGACGCAACAGCGCGGCCTGGGTGGCCGGCGGGGTGGTGCTGATCTCGTCGTAGAACACGATGCTGGGCACACCGTCGGCGCCGAGGTCGACGACCCGGCGGGCCCAGTCCGGCGGGAGCCGGCGGGCCGTGCCGTTCACCGGGTCGATCGCCGGGATGCCGGCGAAATCGGTCGGCTCGTGCAGCGAGGCGATCACGGTCTCGACGTGGAAACCGGCGCCCTCGCCGAGCGCCTCGACCACGCTGCTCTTGCCCTGGCCGGGTGCACCCCAGAGCACCACCGGGATGTCGGCGAGCAGGGCCACACCGAGTGCGGCCACCGTGTCGGTGTAGTGCTGGTTCATCCGGGTCGCTCTCCTGACGTCGTCACCGGTCACGATCGTGCGTTACTGTCCCCCGCAAGATCAACACGGGGGTGACACGGTGATCGGCAACACCTGGACGAACACGCTGCCCACGGTGCTCGCCGAGGCGATCATCACGACGACCACGATCGCCTCGATCCGGCTGCCCCGATCCGATCAGGAATTCCTCGGCTGGGTGGAGGCCGGGCTGCCGGAGGGCTGGACCTGGTGCGACTACGACATCGCGCGGGGACACAGCACCGGGCAGATGCACCGGTTCCGGATCGTCGGGCCTGCCGTGCAGCTGGCCGACCACGACGTCACCCGCCGGTCGGCCGACCTGGCCGCGGCCGACGCCGCCGGACGACATCTGGCCTGCTACGCCACGGTCGACGCGCTGGACAGCGTCGGGCCGATGACCGGCGCCAACGCCCAGGCCCGGCGGATCGGCCGGGACCAGGCCAAGCGGCTGCGGACGCTGCGCATCATCTGGCTGGCCTACCGCTGGATGCGCGCGGGCCGTGACGTGCGGACCCTCGACGAGGTGACGCTCACCCGCGGCCCGGGGCCGTCGACCGGCCGGGCCTGGAACGTTCCCGGCGCCACGTCGCCGATGCCTCCGGTACTGGCCGAGGCCGTGGCCGCCTGGATGTCCGGATCGCGGGCGGCCACCGCCGAGCAGTTCGCCGACCTCGTCGAAGAGGGCGTTTTTCAATTCAGGATCAGATGCGGATATCCGTACGACGGTAAGGCCGCCGACGGCGTGATGCATCAGATCGGTGTCGTCGGCGACCGGCTGGTGCTGGCCCACCACGAAGAAGCCGATCGCGTACGAGACCTCGCCGAAGCCCAGGAGCAGCAGCGCCTGCCCGTGTGCCACCTGCTGGCCGAGATGATCGGCGGGACCGAGCCGCTCACCCGGTCCGGCCGGGTCGCCGCCGGCTACGCGAACGAGCAGGTTCCGGCGGCCATCCTGTCGAGCGCCCAGGCCCGCCGGGCCGAACAGCTGCGGACCGTCTGGCTGGCCTACCGCTGGCTCAGGCACGGCCACCGGCTGTCCGACGTGGAACCGTTCCTGGCGACCGGACCGGGACCGGCCGAGGCGACCGAATGGCTCGACGCGGGCGTGCCCGCGGAACGCGTCGTCGCCTGGTACGGCCGCGCCGGCCTGGACGCGTGCCTGCGCTGGCAGCAGTCGCCCCAGGTCGGCGCGGACGCCGCCACCGTGCTCGATACCGCCCGGGCAACCGGATTCTGGGATGCGGCGGCCCAGCTCGCGCTGCTCGGCAGCACGGACCTGGAACCGCCGAGCCGCTGGATGGACGAGGGTGAGGACGAGCTCGCCGTCTGGATGCTGCTCGACGACATCACCGGCCAGGTCGGCGTCGCCACCGAAGCGCTGCGTAACCTGCTGCGCCGCAACTGGGTCCGGGTGACGACGCAGGACGACTGCCGCACCTATCGGGCCGCGATGACCGCCTACGGGGCTCGCCGGATGGCCATCGCCTGGGGTTCCGCCTACGGACAACGGTTCACCGACCGGCCGGAACTGACACGGATCCGCGAGCCGTTCCGCGACTACTGGCGGATCGCCGAGATGGCCAAGATGCTGCGGCCGACCGGCGTCCAACGGATCACCGTGACCGCGAACGGCAGGGTGATGCTGACCAACGAGTTCGACGGGACGACCGACCTGGCCGACGTCGAACAGCTCGGCCTGCAACGGGAGAACGCCTGCCGGGAGCGGTTCGGCGACGACAAGCACGACACGATCGTCCGGAACACGAGCGCGCTCAGCGCCCGCCACGGGGTGCCGCTGACCATCGACCTGCGCCGGATGGTGCCCACCGGTCCGCACGCGCCGCTGACCACCGTCGCCACTCACTGGTTCGACACCCTGCCCGCGGTTCTGGCCGACGCGATCGCGGCGGTGCAACCGGGCATGCAGCCGGCGTCGGCGACCGAGTTCCACCACTGGGTCGACAACGGGCTGCGACCACTGATCGTCCACTGCGACGGACCGCATCGGCTGGTCATCGCCGGTGATCAGGTCACCGTCGCCGACCACGATCCGCAGACGCGCGAGCAGGACGAATTCATGGCCGCGCTGTCCGGCGAACCACTCGCCTGCTACGGAATCGCCGAGGCGCTGACCGGGTTCGGGCCGATCACCCGGCTCCCGGACGGATACGACAGTCGCAGCGTCGAGCGGGTCGAGGCGTACCGCACCGTGTGGCTGGCCCACCGGTGGATGCGGGCCGGCCGGCTGATCGACCAGGTCGTGGCGCTGCTCACCCAGGGGCCGAGCCCCGAGCAGGCCGGCGACTGGCTGGCCGCCGGTGTGCCCCCCGAGCGGGTCGCGGACTGGTACGACCGGCACGACCTCGCCGCCTGCCTGCGCTGGAACGCGTGGCCGCAGGTCAGCGCCGACGACGCCGTACAGCTGGATCGGTTCGGGGTCGGCCCGGACGAGGTGGCCCGTTGGGAGGAACACGGGATGCCGGCCGAGCAGCTGGCCGGCTGGCTGACGCAGATGCGCGACCGGAACATGTCGCGGGAGGACGTGCTCGGGTGGTCGGCGGCCGGGGTGACCGGTGAGCAGTACCTCCGGCACGGGCTGGCCGGCATGTCGTTGCCCCGGTTCCGCCGGTGGCAGGCGACCGGCCTGCCGGTACGGCACATCCGCGCCTACGAGGACGCGCACGTACAACCGTCGATGATCCACGGTCTCGGGACCGCGCTCGGGCTGGCGTCCGAACCGGTGCAGTGGGTGATCCGCAGGCTCGGCGGGCGGCCCGGCCCACACACCCGAACCCATGCCGAGTACTGCGCCCAGGACCTCCTGCACTACTCGAAGTCCTGGTGATTCCACCGCCGCCGGCCATGTTCTGACTCGACGGGCACCTGGCCGGTGCGTGACATCCTGTGGCCATGACTCGACGCGGCGTGATTCTGGTTACCGGGGCGGCCGGTGACATCGGACAGTCGGTCTGCCGGCAGGCCGCCGAACGCGGCCTGCTCGTGATGGGTCTCGACCTGCGGCCGTGCCCCGACGGGCTGCCGGTCACCGGCTGGCAGGTCGCCGACCTGAGCGACGGCGACGCACCGGACTCGCTCGGCGAGTGGGCGGCCGGGCCGGGCCCGCTGCGGTATGTCGTGCACGTGGTCGGCGGATCCGAGGTGGCCGAGTTGCGGGAACCGGACCTCGCCCGGATCCCGATGGACGTCATCCGGCGTACGGTCGGCCTCAACCTGTTCTCCGCGTACGCCGTGCTGCGCGCGACCATCCAGCAGGTCCGCCAGGCCGAAGGTGATCGCGGGTACACGGTCGTCTCCTCGGCCAACGCGCTCGGCGGCTACGGCGCTCCGGGTTACTCATCGGCCAAGGCCGGTCTGCACGGCCTGGTCGCGGCCATGACGGTTCCTCTGGGGCGGGACGGGATCCGGATCAACGCGGTGGCCCCGGGCACCACCCGGACCGCCAACTTCACCCGCATCGCCGACGAACTCGGCCGCGACCCGAACTACGACCGCATCGGCGAGCTCGGCCTGCCCCGCGGCCAGGTGCTGGAGGCTTCGGAGGTGGCCACCGCCATCCTGTCGCTCGCCCTCGACAATCCGGCCGTGTCCGGGACCGTGGTCAAGGCCGACGCGGGGCAGACGATCATGCGGCCGCAGACCCGGCCATGAACCGGCGCTGGAGGGCTCTGGCCGCCGGGCTCGCCTTCGCCCGGCGGCGGGTCGCCGCCCAGACCCGCGATCACTGGGTGCGCTGGGTCACCGCCGGTGTCCTGGGCGGACTGCTGGTCGCCGGTCTCGCCCTGGCGGTCGGCCTGGGCAGTTGGCGGACCACCGTCGCCGACGTGGCGGTGAACGTCGCCGCCTCGGCCATCGTGGCCCTCGCCGCGGTCGTGCTGTTCGTGATCGGCACCCGCCATCAGGCGCTGAAACGCCTCCTGCGCTACCAGCGGCAGACCCTGATGGCGCCCGGGCGTTCCCCCGAGAACCGGCCCAACCAGGCCCGGGCGGTGGTGGCGCAGCTACGCGACGGCCAGCGGCACGCCTCGGTCCTGGTCGAGGCCCCGGCCGGGTCGTCGCGCGCCTCGTTCATCCAGGACCTGGAGGTCGCTCTGGTCCGGGCCGGCATCGTCGCCGTGGTCGTCCCGGAACACCGCATCGATCAGGTCGGCGTCGTGCCGGCGGCGACCGAGCGGTTCCGGCAGACGATCGTCGGCGCCGGGGTCAACGAGGTGCCCCTGCTGACCGTCCTGGAAGCGCTGGCCCGCCGGCGACGGGTGGTCATGCTGATCGACGGCCTCGACGGGCTCCACCAGCCGATGGACCGGCGGTCGATCACCGAGCTGACCGCGTCCCGCATCGCCGACCTGATGGCGGCCGACCTGCCGTTCCTGGCCACGGTCGACCTCGGTTCGACCCCGGAGGAGTGGGAGGGGCTGCGGGTCGTCCTGGCCGCGGTCGACCAGTCGGCGACCGCCACCGTCTTCGCCGGCGGCCTGGCGGCCGATCCGAACCGGTCGGTGGCCGAACGGAAGCTGGCCATCGCCATGCAGCACAGCCTGCTGGAACTGCCGACCGTCCTCCCGCAGACCGAACCCGGGCTCGACACCCTGGAGAACGCGGCCGACCGCCTCGAACGCAACGGCGCCCTCTGGGTGCTCCTGGACACCATCGACCAGGCCGGCCGGCCCGGCCCGGCCACCGGCACCTCCTGGCTCCTGGAGCACCTGGCCCGCAAGCTCGTGCTGATGGAGTCGACCTACGTCCACCGCGCCGACCTGGTCGCGGACCTGCCCGAGTCGGCCCGCGACGAGATCCCCGACCTGATCGCCGAGCTGGAGGAATCCGGGGTCGTCACCCAGGAGCACCGCCCGGCCGGGCCGGTTCTGCGATTTGTCGACGCCGAGCTGCGGGAGGCGGTCGTCGGTCTCTGGTTCGCCCGACACGGCCGGCCCTACCGCCAGTCCAGCCGCCGCAGCCGCACCGCGCTCGCCGCCGAGATAGTGGCCCGGGTGCGGGCATCCCGCGACGCGGCCACGGTGTGGCCGGCCGCGCTCGACGACCTGGCCCGGCCGGGGGTGCTGACCGCCGCCGGGGACGCGTTCGGTGCCCTGTGCGCGGACGGGCTGACCGACGAGGCTCCCCCGATCGACTGGTGGCACGGACACTGGACGGCGTCGAACGACGTCGACCGCACCACGTTCGTGCGCCGGCTTCCCGCGGCCGCCTGCCGCCCCTGCGCCCCGTTTCTGTGGTCGCGGCTCACGCAGCCGGAGTTCGCCGTCAACGCCCGCCTGGTGCGCCGCAACATCTGCCGCTACCTGGGCAGCAACGGGCAGGACAGCTGGGCCGTGCTCGGCCCGCAGTGGACCGCGCTGGTCGGGCGGGCCGAGCACGGCCGGCTCGCCTGGTTCGAGCGTCACCTCGTCCAGCCGTGGCCGGGCTCGGCCGTCGGGTCCCTGTGCTGGATCCTGCCGCTGCTGGCGTTGACGACCGGAGAGTCGCGCGAGCCCCTCGACTGCCTCGAACGCCTCGCCGCGGCGACCGTGCCCGGGGGCGGCCCCGAACGGGACGCCCGCCCCGACGTCGGCCTGGAGATCTCACTGGCCGAGGGCTGCAAGGACGCCGCCCACGTCGCACAGCTGCGGGGCCTGGCCGCCCCCGAACAGTTGTGGGCGACCGTCGTCCTGCTGGCCGAGACCGCACGCTCGTGGGTGAGCCGGATGGTCGCCATGCAGGCGGCGTTCCTGCTCGCGGCCGCGGAACCGGATCGGGCCGAGCAGGTGTGGTCGCTGTGCTCGGCCGAACGCGACGCCCCGGGAACCCATCCGGTGGTGCGGCGCTACCTCGACATCCTGATGGGCGCCTCGACCATCCCGACCGTGGACCTGCCGTACGTGGTGAACCGCTACGTCTGGCCCGACGACACCGAGGCGCTGGAGGCCGCCGGCGGTGAGCTCGGTGACGAGGCGGCGCTGATCCTCGCCACGACGACGATCATCCTGAACCTGGGTGAGGCCCGCCGCCGCGTCTACGACGACCAGCTCGCGGCCCAGTACCCGCGGGTGCGCAGCCTGGTCGATCCGACGATGCCAGCCTGCCTGAGCGGGCCGATGACGGCGATGTCGTCGGCGAGCGTGCCGTGCGCCTGTCCGTTGAGCCTGTGCGGGCCGGACCTCGGCACCGTCTCCGATTTCCGCCCGATGTCGCGCGTCTTCGCCTACCGATGTCTCTCGGCGATGTCGCGGGTCTCGACCGGCCTGCGGTGGCTCCTGCCGTGGCGCACGGCGCTCATGCTGCACCTGCGCCGAGCCATCAGCTGACCTCCGGTCAACCGGCCAGGGCCACGGCCGGGCGCAGCTCGAAGGCCGTCCGCAGCGTCGGCGCCAGGGGCCTCGGGGTCAGGGCGCGCACCACCCGGACGACGTCCTCGGCCCCGCCCTCGGCCACCAGTTCCACCCCGTCCAGCAGGTGCTCGTCCACCCACGCGCGCAACCGGTTGGCGAAGCCGGGCACCACCTCGCCCTTGGCCACCTTGATCCGGCCGAGCAGCGCCACCTCGCCGCGTTCGCGGCCGGCCAGGCGTAACGACTGGGTCAGCACGGCGTCGGCGCCGGCGGCCTGGCCGAGGTCGACGACCACCACGTCGGCGACCGGGGCGAGCGCGCCGACCCCGAGCAGTCCGAGGTCGGCGACCAGGACCGGGCCGTCCGGGCGGTCGTCGCCCGGGAACGACTCCCACAGGCGGGTCAGCACGCGGGCGTACTCGGTCCAGCGCAGCACCGGGTCGGCCGCGATCTGGTCGCCCTGGCTGGGCCGCAGCACCACGCCGGAGCGGCCGCCGGTGGCCGTGTCCAGCGACAACAGGCGGCGGGCGGCCGTGTAGGGCGGGTTGCCGGTGGTCGGCAGCACGGGCAAATAGCCGACGCCGGGATGCCGGCCGGCCAGGTAGGCGGCGACGACGGCCGGGTCGAGGGCGGTGCCGGCGGGCGCGCGGTCGGCCAGCCGGATCGCGGCGACCCCGGCCTCCTCGGCGGCGGCGGCGACGATGCCGGCCTCGGCCAGCGAGAGCAGCCCGGGCCCGCCGACGGCGAGGGCGAGCTGGACGGGGACACTGCGCATCGGGACAACCACCTTCGGCCAACGGATCACCACGCGACCATTGAACCATAATTCCTATGGGTGCGATAGGATTAGGCAGCAACCGGCGGCGACCCGGGTCACACCCCAAAAACATCAAACGCCCATGACGTACGCCGATGAGACGGCCATGCGAATCAGTGACGTCAGTGTCGGCAAGCGCCTGGGTGCCTCCTTCCTCGTGCTCACCGGCCTGATCGCCACCTCGGCCGGAGTCGGCTGGTGGGGCATGCGCCAGCAGGTCACGGCCGAGAAGCAGCTGGCCGGCCTGGAGCAGATCCGCGACGACGTCCAGGCCGTCAAGTACAACGCCGCCGACGTGACCGGCTGGCAGGGCCTGGTCGTGGCCGACGCCGGCGCCTTCGGATACGCGTACGCCACCGGGCCGGACGGCTACAACCGCAAGGGCGAGCTGAAGTCCAAGGACACCATCTACGCCGGACTCGCGGCCACCCGCACCGACGGCATGACCGCGGCCGAACGGGCCGAGTTCGCCAAGCTGAAGCCGGCCTGGGACGACTTCTTCACCTGGGACACGACGGTCATGAAGTGGCTGTCGACGGACACCCGCGCGGGCCGCGCCGAGGCGATGACCAGCATCAACGGCGGGGACGCCGGGGCCTCGTACGGGAAGATCCTGGACATCACGGCAGCGCTCGACACCTCGATCAACACGCGGATCGAGGCCCTGCGGGCCGAGGTCGAGCGGGTCCGCACCCAGGCGCTACGGATGCTGGCGCTCGCCCTGGCCCTGGCCACCGCCCTCGCGGTCGTGATGGGCGTCTGGGTCACCCGCTCGGTGACCGGCCCGCTGGCCAGGGTGGTGGCCGCACTCAAGCGCCTGGCCGACCACGACCTGACCGTGCGCGTCGGCCTGAACCGCGGCGACGAACTGGGCGCCCTCGGCGACGCGGTAGACCGCACCGCCGAGTCGCTGCGCCATACGATGGCCGCGATCGCCGGGCACGCCGAGACCGTGTCGGCCGCCTCCGGCGAACTGTCCGAGGTGTCCACCCGGATCGCCGCGGCCAGCGCCGAGGTCGACGCCCAGGCCACCGCGGTCGCCGACTCGGCCGGTCACGTCTCCGGCAACGTACGCACCCTGCAGGCCGGCAGCACCGAGATGAGCCTGGCCATCGACGAGATCGCCCGCAACGCCGGCGAGGCCGCGCAGGTCGCAGGCGAAGCCGTGGGCGCGGTCGAGCAGACCAACCAGACCGTCGGCAAACTGGGCGAGTCGTCGGCCGAGATCGGCAAGGTCCTCGCCATGATCACGTCCATCGCCGAGCAGACCAACCTGCTCGCCCTGAACGCGACCATCGAGGCCGCCCGCGCCGGCGAACTGGGCAAGGGCTTCGCCGTGGTCGCCGGCGAGGTCAAGGAACTCTCGCAGGAGACGGCCAAGGCCACCGGGGAGATCGGCCGCCTGGTCCAGGCGATCCAGAACGACTCGTCGAACGCGGCCGACGCGATCGGCCGGATCGGCGGGGTGGTCGCGCGCATCAGCGACTTCCAGACGCTCATCGCGGCGGCCGTCGAGGAGCAGACGGCCACGACCAGCGAGATGGGCCGCAACGTGGCCGAGGTGGCCGAGAGCAGCACCACCATCGCCGGTAGCATCGCCGGGGTGGCCGGCGCGGTCGGCACCACCACGGCGGTGGCCGGGCAGGCTCAGCAGAACGCTGCCAACCTGGCCCGCACCAGCGGTGAGCTGCGCGAACTGGTCGCCGGTTTCACGCTGTGAGCACTCCCTTATATCCTAGTCACTCTATCGGTAATATGCGTGAAGCCCGGCTTCCCGAGGAGAGCGCATGACCGACCTGCACGCCGCCCGCTACGGCGACCCGGATGCCCGCGGCATCCTCACCGACGTGATCCAGCTCCAGCTGGCCCGCCGCTCGGTACGCCGGTTCACCGACCGCGACGTCACCGAGGACGAACTGACCGCCCTGGTCGCGGCCGCCCAGTCCGCCCCCACCTCGTCCAACCTGCAGGTGTGGAGCGTCATCGCGGTCCGCGACCCGGACCGCCGGGCCCGGCTGGCCGCTCTCGCCGGCAACCAGGCCTTCGTCGCCCAGGCGCCGCTCTTCCTGGTCTGGATCGCCGACCTGGACCGGGCCCACCGCCTGGCCGGCCGCGCCGGAACCGAGGTCGCGGCCACCGAATACCTGGAAAGCTCGGTCATCACCTTCGTGGACGCCGCGCTCGCCGCCCAGAACGCGGTGGTCGCCGCCGCCTCCCTGGGCCTGGGCACGGTCTTCGTCGGCGCCGTCCGCAACCACCCGGAAGAGATCGCGGCCGAACTGCGCCTGCCCCCGCACAGCGTCGCCGTGTTCGGCCTGGCCGTCGGCGAACCCGACCCGACCGAGGCGGCCGGCGTCAAACCGCGACTGCCCCAGGCCGCGGTGCTGCACCACGAGACCTACGACGCCGAGGCGGCGGACGCGCACATCCCGGCCTACGACCAACGCCTGGCGGCCTACAACCAGAGGTACGGCCTCAGCGGCGGCTGGAGCGACCGGGTGATCGCCCGGCTGCGCGGCCCGGAGTCACTCTCCGGCCGCCACCGCCTGCGCGAGATCCTCGACCGCCTCGGCCTCCCCTCCCGCTGAGCCCGGCCTCGGCCCACCCGCTGACATAGGGTCGGGACATGCCTGACGAGGACCCCTTCCACCGCCGGCTGCACCACGTCGCGGCCGGCGGCCTGACCGCGGACACCGCCCAGACCAGCGGCATGCGCCGGGTCGCAGCGATCAGCGGCGCCACGGTCGGCAGCCGCAACCTGTGGATGGGCCAGACCCACGTCGCCCCGGCCACCGCCTCCGGCAACCACCACCACGGCGAGTCGGAGACCGCGATCTACGTGGTCAGCGGCAACCCGTCCTTCGTCTTCCAGGACGACGAGCACGGCGAGATCCGCATCGACACCAAGCCGGGCGACTACATCTACGTGCCGCCATGGGTCCCGCACCGCGAGGAGAACCCGGACCCGGCGAACGAGGCGGTCGTGGTCATCTCCCGCACCACCCAGGAAGCCATCGTGGTCAACGTCGACGACCTCGGCTTCAGCGATCCCGGGCCGATCGCGCAGAATCAGTAGGTGACTTTCCGTGGCTGGCCGGTCGAGGCGCTGGAGTTCTACGAGGGACTGAGCGCCGACAACTCGAAGACGTACTGGACGAAGCATCTGGCTTTCTACGAGGAGCAGGTGCGGGGGCCGATGCTGGAGCTGCTCGCCGCGCTGGAGCCGGAGTTCGGGGCCGGGAAGATCTTCCGGCCCTATCGGGACGTGCGGTTCAGCAAGGACAAAACGCCGTACAAGACCCACCTCGGGGCGTGGCTGGAGGGTGGCGGGTACATCCAGTTGTCGGCGGACGGGCTTGCGGCCGGGTCCGGCTACTACCACCTGGATCCCGGTCAGCTGGATCGGTATCGGCAGGCGGTCGCCAACGACGTCAGCGGGACGGTGCTGGGCGGGGTCATCGCCGGGATCGAGAAGAGCGGGATCGGTGTGGTCGGGCGGGACACGCTGAAGACCGCGCCCCGGGGCTATCCGAAGGATCATCCGCGGATCGAACTGCTGCGCCACAAGGGGCTGATCGCCTGGATGGAGTGGCCGCCGGCGGCCTGGCTGGGGACTGCCTCGGCCAAGACCCGGGTGGTGGACTTCTTGCGTAAGAGTCTGCCGTTGCGGCACTGGCTCGACGATCAGGTCGGGCCGCCCCTGGCGGCGCAATAGCGGCCACACCGTTCGGGTTTGCGGACAGCGGGTGGCCGCAATCTCCGGCAGGGTGGACGGTATGACTCTTGAGATCGCACGCGAGGTGCAGTTCACCTTCGACGCCAACGATCCGGGCGCGCTGGCCACCTTCTGGGCGGAGGCGCTCGGCTATCAGATCCAGCCGCCGCCGGCCGGGTTCGAGTCGTGGGAGCAGGCGCTCACCGCCTGGGGTGTGCCGCCGGAGCGTTTCAACAGCGCTTCGGCCGTGGTCGACCCGAAGGGGGCCGGGCCGCGGCTGTTCTTCCAGCAGGTGCCCGAGGCCAAGGCCGGCAAGAACCGGGTGCACCTGGACGTGCGGGCCGCGCCCGGGCTGACCGGCGACGAGCGGATGGCCGCCCTGGAGGCCGAGGCGGCGCGGCTGGTGGGGCACGGCGCGACCCGGCTCGAACGCCACGAGCCGGTGCCGCCCAACGCCGGGCACATCATCATGGCCGACCCCGAGGGCAACGAGTTCTGCCTCGACTGACGAGACCCAAGACCATAAAGACCAGGCTTGCGGGGTACGGGGGCAGGCAGCGGCCCTGCCCCCGTACGCGAATCAGGTGTTGCTGGTTTTCTGGATCGCCTCGGCGATGCGCTTGATGCGCTGCAGTCGCGCGTCCCAGGCCGCCCCGACCGCGGAGAGTTGCGAGACCGCGCGGGAGAGTTGGGCCTCGTCGACGTGGTAGCGGCGTTCGCGCCCGGCCGGGGTGCCGCGGACCAGGCCGACCCGATCGAGAACGGTCAGGTGCTTGGCCACCGCCTGGCGGGTGACGGTCATCTGCTGACTGAGTGTGGTCGCGGTGCCGCCGCCCTCGGTGAGCAGCAGATCCAGCATCCGCCGCCGGGTCGGGTCGCCGATCGCCGACCAGAGATCATCATCGACAGCGGTGCTGGTCACGGCCGGACCTGGAGTGTGGCGACGTAGGGCGCGAGCCGCGGGATGAAGTGCTCCCAACCGGACACGTGATCGTTGTAGCGTTCCTCCAGCACGGCCTGCGACCAGCCCTGCTCCCGGAAGCCGGTCTCGGTCATCCGCAGCAGCGTCCCGGCGCCCGACGGGGCCAGCGCGAACGTCACGAGCAGTGAGTTCCCGCTGGTCGCGGCCTGTCCGGCCGGGTGCGTCCAGCGGAACGAGAACGTCGTGGGCGGCTGCGCCTCGACGACGGTGAATTGCTCGACGTTGCCGCCCTCGTGAGAATCCTTGCCGAACGTGATCGTGCCGCTGGCGCCGGGCGTGGCCTCGTAGTCGGCGTCGTCGGGCCACCAGCCCTTGAGATGTTCCGCGCTGCTGACCACCTCGAACACGACCTCGGGGGTGGCGTCGACGTAGATCTCGCGCTCGATGGTTCCGAGTTCCATGACTTCCTCCTGCAACCTTTGGTTGCACATGACGGTAGCCCGTCCCGGCGCCGACCGCAACCATCGGTTGCACATGCGCCCGGGGCTACGCTCGCCCGGTGTCGATGCATGAGATCGAGGACCTGGTGTTCGAGTCGGTCGTGCTGCTGGACCGGCATCACCCGGCCGGCGACGACCGGCTGCGGGACTGGTTCGTCGCGCTCTACGACTTCCAGTTCACCTTCGACTGCTCGATCACGCAGGGCCGGGTGCGCGACATCCTGCTGCGACGCGGGCACACCTACCGGTTCCCGATCTCGGAGCATCCCGACTACGCGCGGCGGCGCGCGTTCTTCGACGGGCTGAACGACTTCACCGACCTTCACCAGGACGACGAGCCGCCGGAACGGGAGCTGGAGACCGGGTACGTGGATCCGCCCTGGCTCTACTGCGAGGCCGGCAGCAAACTGTGGCAGCGCATGGCCGGGCCCGACGCGGTGCCGCCCCGGCGCGTGCGGCTGATCGAGGTCGCCCTGCACATCGCCGCCGCCGCCGAACAGGCCGGTGACGTCGAACTGATCGCCCACTGGTACGGGCTGGGCCACGAGATCCTGGTCGGCGGTGCCCCGTTCGACGTGGACGACCTGCTGGACTCCCCCGGTGTCGCCGAGCTGCGGGAGATCGTGCGGCGCACCGGCGCGCTCGAGATCGAGCTGCCCGACGGCTATCGCCCGACCGACGAGCAGATCGAGATCATGGACAGCGACCTCGACCGGTGGTGGTACTCGATCCCCTGACCGGGACGGCGGGTGGCCGCCCGCTCCGGGCGGCCACCCGCGTCACGCGTCAGCTCAGCAGGGTGACGCTGTAGTTCAGGGTGGTGCCGCTCGCCGTGTAGGTCGCGGTCTGCCCGTTGTTGCAGAACGACACGAACACATTGCCGGCGACGGTGTTGCCGGCCTGGGCGTGCACCAGCGGTCGCACGTCGGAACCCTCGGCGATCGGCGTCGAGTTCAGGTCGACCACCCGGTACTGGTTGATCGGGTAGTCGTCGGTGGGGGCGGACAGCTCACCCGTGCGAGTGGTGAGCTGGTAGTTGATCACGAACCCGCCGTTGTTGATGACCGAGACCTTCTGCACGCACGGGGTGGCGGCCTGGGCCGGCGAGGTGGCGAACAGGGTCAGTCCGGCCACTCCGGCGAGGGTCACGGCGGCGCTCAGGGTTCGGGATGTCATCAATCGTCCTCCTTTGTGGGGGATGGTTACCGTCGCGGAGTCAATGACCTCATAGGACCGCAATAAACAGATGATCATAGATTTTCCGCTCATCTCACATCTGCCGATCGCGCCGCCGGCACGAACCCGCAGGCCAGGGCAGCGCGGGGCAGGGCAGGGGGCGCAGGGCGGGGCAGGGCAGCGCGAGTGCGGGTGGCGCCGAGGCCGGAGCGCAGGGCGGTGCCGCGCAAGGTCTGTCTAACTCGATGCTCGGGTCAGGTCGTCGCCGAGAGGGGTTCGGGAGTAGAGGACGGAGCGGCCGGAGCGGGCCCGCGTGACCAGGCCCGCGCGGTGCAGCACGGCCAGGTGGTCACCGACCGCGCCCGTGGCCAGGGTGAGGACAGCGGCCAGGTGGGTGGTGCTGGCCGGCTCGGACAGGGCGGTCAGCAGCTGGGCGCGGCTGCGGCCGAGCAGGGCGGCCAGCGCGTGCGGTACCGCGTCCGGGGCCGGCTCGAACAGGGTGCCGACCCCGCGCGCCGGATAGATGACCGCTTTCGGCCAGGGGTCGTCGCCGAACACCGCGGTTCCGGGCCAGATCAGCACCGACGGGACGAGCAGCAGGCCCGCACCGCCCAGGGTGCCGGCCGGGCCGCCGTGACCGGCCAGGTCGATGCCGCCGTCACGCCAGCGGACCTTCGGGCCGAGGCCGGCCAGGGCGGCCGCCCAACCGGCCCGGCCCAGCTCGGCCGCGCGGTGCACGACGTCGCGTTCGCACACCGCCCGCATCTGCGGCCACTCCCCCGCCAGCAGCACCGACCAGGCCCGGTCCAGGAAGTCGGCGAGGCGGTCGAGGACGTCGTCGCCGTACAGCAGCGATCTGATCGACGCCGGGACGCGCCGGCGGGCCAGGTAGTAGTCGATCTCCTCGCGGGCGGCGGCGAGCGGCCACGACCGCAGGGCGGCCAGGTCCTGCTCGATGGTCTGGGACATGCCGCGCGGTGGCGGGGCGAAGAAGTTCGCCCCCTGCCGGGTGGTCTTGAGGACTCGGATCGCGGCCAGGCACGGATCGTTCCGCAGCTGATCGAAACCGGACCGGAAGCGGGCCAGCCACGACGCCGGCAGGGCCGGGGCAGGAGCGTCCAGCACGCGCAGCAGATTCTGCAGCTCGAAGATCGGCGACACCGCGAACCGGGTGCGCAGCAGGTCCTCCGCGCCGACCTCGAACCGCATCACCCGCCCGAGGTTACGCGCTCCCGGCTCGACGTTACGTCCTGCGGCGAATCAATCGCGGCGGGCGGGACGCCTCGGACATCGTGGGCGAGTGACTGTTGCCGATCGAGGGGCGACCTACCGCGAGGTCTTCGCCCAGCCCAAGTTCCGCGTGCTGTTCTTCGCGCGCACCGCCGCGATCGCGGCCGAATCGCTGCGGATCTTCGCGCTGTCGGTGCTGGTCTTCGAACGGACCGGGTCGGCGCTGCTGAGCGCACTGGCGTTCGCGGCCGGGTTCCTGCCCCAGCTCGCCGGGGGTCTGCTGCTGGGCGCGCTGACCGACCGGATCCGGCCGCGACCGCTGATCATCGCCGGGTACCTGTCCGGCGGGGTCGCCGCACTGCTCGTCGCCGCCGTCGACATGCCGGTGGCGCTGCAGCTGACGATCATCGCGGTGGTCGCCTGCGGTACGCCGATCTTCATGGGCGCGGCCGGTCGGCTGGTCGCCGAGGTGCTCACCGGCGACGCGTACGTCCTGGGCCGCTCCGTCCTCAACATCGCATCCTCCGGCGCCCAGCTGATCGGCCTGGCCGTCGGCGGCGTGACCGTCGCCGCGCTCGGCGCCCGGCAGGCGTTGCTCGTCGCGGCGGCCGGTCACGTACTGGCGGCGGTGATCGTACGTCTGGGCCTGCCTGATCTTGATGGTGTGCCCGGGGAGAAGGGCTCGGCGGTGCGCGCGAGCCTGACCGGCGCCGGTGAACTGCTCGGCGACCCGATCATCCGTCGTCTGCTGCTCGTCCACTGGCTGCCGGCGGCGTGCGTCGCGGGCGCCGAGGCGCTGCTCGTCGCCTACGCCACCGCGCGCGGCTACCCGCCCGGCTCGGCCGGGGCCCTGATGGCCGCGCTGCCGGTCGGCATGCTGCTCGGCGACCTGGTCGTCGGGCGCTGGGTCCGCCCGGCCACCCGCGAACGGCTGTCCCGCCCGCTGATCCTGCTCGCCGGCGGCCCGTTGATCCTGCTGGCGACCGGGATCCCGGTCGGGGTCGCGCTGGCCGTCCTTCTCCTTTCCGGTACGGGCGCGGCCTATCAACTCGGTCTGCAACGCCCCCTGCTGGACGCGACGCCGGAGCCCCGGCGCGGCCAGATGTTCGCCCTGCTGTCGACGGGCCTGATGACCCTGCAGGGCGTGTCCCCGGTCGTGCTGGGCGCGTTCGCCCAGGTCAGCTCGACGGGCACGGCCATCGCGGTGGCCGGTGCCGCCACCATGCTCTGCCTGTTCGTCGTCCCCCGACTCGGCCCGCCCTCCTGACGACCTGTCTCCCCGCCATCCGGCCCATGTCACCGGTCTATCACCGGGGTACGACAACAACCGCCACCTCGTCGTGGCTGACCCACGACTCCCACCGGCTCAACACCCGTCGCGCGGCCTCCTCGACGACCGCCACCGACGGGTCCTCCCCGGCGAAGGCGCGCACGTCGTCCATCCCGTCGAAGAACGTGATCGCCGTGAAGGCCACCTCGTCACCGTCGTCACGCCGCAGCAAACGGGCCCCACGGAACCCGGGGATGCGAGCGAGACTTTCCGCAACCTCGGACTCGTAGTGCCGCTGGTACTCGTCAGCGGTGGCGGCCGGCGCCCAACCCCGCCAGGTGCGCGCGATCATTCCCGGGGCGCGCGCACCGGCGTCCGGCCGTGGCTCCTCGATCCAGAGCTGCCAGCCGGCCGGGGGCGGACCCCACCCCGGATCCGGCGCCCAGCCGGGTTGCGGCGACCATCCGGGCGGAGGCGCGGGCCAGGTCGGCGGCGGATTGAACCGCAGCCCGACCGGACCAGGCGGGCTCGACGGATCGGCCGGGCCCGACGGACCGGGCGGACTCGGCGGGCCGGGCGGAATGATCGGCACGGTCTTCAGCCCCACCGGCGCGTGAAACACCGCCGTCTCAGCCGCGGACGGCCCGGCCGACGCCGGTTGACCAACAGGCGCCGGAGCCAGCACAACCGGCGGGGTCGGAGCCGGTGCGGGCTGAACGACCGGCGGCGTGACCACGGGCGGGGGCTGCACGGCCGGCGCGGCTGCGGAGCGCGGGAGTGCGGGCGCCGCTTCGGGCGGGTCGCTCAGCCAGCTTTCCGGGAGTTCGTGCGCGCGGGCCGCGTACACAATCACCTCGGTCTTGATTCTGTTGCCTTTGACGATGGCGCGGGCGCAGGCCACGAGACCGCGCTCGGCCAGGTGCCGCACGGCGGCCAGCACCTCGCCGCTCATGCGCGGGCTGAGCTGACCGATCCGGATGCCGTCGATGCGCACCTCGACCACGGTCCGGGCGCTGCGGGCGAGCTGTTCGGTGATCTCGTGCAGGGTCACATGGACCCAGCATTCGCCTTCGGGGCGCAGCCACGGGGCGAGCGCGTCGAGGTGCCGGTCCTCGCCGGTGACCTGGATCGCGCCGCCGGCCGGCAGGAGCCGATGGGTTTCCGGTGGTGGCTGGTTGGCCGGGATGATCATGTGGGGTTCGGCCAGGTCGAGGCGCACCGAGCCGCTGAACTCGCCGCGGTTCCACTCCGAGCCCCAGACCCGCGCGCCGACCTGTGGTGTCCAGCCGCGGGCGACGAGTCCGGCCAGCACCGGCGCGTACCGGATCGCGGCTTCCCGGGGCAGGTAGCCGACCTGCGCGGATCCCACGTGGACGGCGACCGCGTTCCGGTCGTGCCGGTTCGACGGTTCGGGCAGCAGTCGCGCGCTGACCGTGATCTCGCTGCCGTCGGCCGGTAGCCGTGGGCCGAACAGGGCCCGGATCGCGGCCCGGTAGTGCGACTCGCCGACGACTTCCGCGGACGCCCATCCGCGCTGGCCCCAGAGATCGAACGATGTGGACATGCCAGTCACCGTACGATCACTGATTGATCATCTATACCGACCGATCGGGCCGAGCCCGGTGAGCCGCTGTCCATTTTGTTACCGGGGTCGCCGACCGTTCATCGGCGACAATCCGAACGAACGACTGACCCGACGTTCATGATCAATTAGCGTTTCAGCAGCTGGTTTCATGATCAACTAAGTGTGCGCACGTCACCCAGGAGCAGATCTTGTCCTACCCACCGCCGCCTCAGCCGGGTCCGTACGCCTACGGCCCGCCGCCCCGCAAGCGCAACAAACTCCCCTTCGTCCTCGCCGGCATCGGCGTCGCGCTGGTGCTGTGCCTCGGCGGTGCGATGCTCATCGGCACCTCCGGCGACAAGGCCAAGGACGACTTCGCCGACGGCTACGCCCAGGGGCTGGCCGCGGCCCAGGCCTCCGCCTCGGCGCCGGCAGCTACCGAACCGGCCACCACGGCGCCGACCACGGTCGTCGCTCCGGCCACCACGGAGGCCACCACCAAGGCCACGGTCGCCCCGGCCCGGACCACCGTGGCCGCCACCACCGTGAAAGTGCCCAGCGGCGTCGGCCTGGACTATCAATCCGCCCAGGACCTGTGGCGCGGCGCCGGCCTGATCGTCGCGCCCGCGAAGGACGCCACCGGCGCCCACCGCCTCCCGGTGATCGACGCCAACTGGGTCGTGCTGGCCCAGGACCTCAAGGCCGGATCCCGGGTCCCCGAGGGCACGCTGATCACCGCCACGGTGAAGAAGTACACCGACGACTGACCGGTCAGGGGCGGTTGTAGAGACGCCAGTGGTCGATCTGCATGAGGACGCTGGCGTAGTTGCGCAGCCGGGCGCCCGCGGTCAGCCCGGCCAGCACCTCGTGCTCGATCGCCAGTTGCTCGGCCGATGCCCGGTCGGCCGGTCGCCGCGCCACCCGGAAACCGGTGGCCAGGTCGATGACGGTCGGCTCGGCGCCGAACCGGTCGTGCCAGCGCCGGGCGGCGGCGACCATCAGTTCGACGTACGGACTCTCGGCGAGCATGCAGGCCGGCAGGTAGGCCAGGGCGGCCCACGGCTCCGGGCGCGGCAGGATCGCCAGCAGATCCGGTTCGCCGAAGGACAGGATGTCGTACGCGTCCAGGTAGTACTCGCCGTTCTCCTCGCCCAGCATCTCCTCGACGTTCCCGTAGCGCCGGAAGTCCTGGTCGATGCGGGCGTCCACGTCGACCTCGGCCGCCCGGGCCAGCACGACGGCCGGGTCCTCGCGGACCCGCATGTCCGGGTCGTGCGGGTCGGCGTCGGAGCGCACCAGCACCGGATAGTGCCGCCCGCGCAGCCCGTCCCGGGCTCTCGCCCACGCCGGCAAGGGAGCGCCGGGTTCGAGGCGGACCAGGATGAGCTGCTCACCGTAGTGGTCGTAGCTCGTGGCCGGCCGGCCTTCGAGTCCCGCCGCGCGCAGTAGGTCGTCCATCCGCGGAATCCTAGAGACCGCGGCGGCGGTGCAGGCGGACCAGTCCGTGGATGGCCCAGATCCCGCGAGCGGCCGGAAAAGCCAGGATGAACAGCAGCGCCGCCAGGTTGTCGATCGGGTGGGAGCCGGAGAGGGTCTGCAGTTCGGCCGGGTCGACGGTGCCGGTGGACAGGGCGAGGATGACGGCGACGCAGAGGATCAGGTTGAGCAGATAGCCGCGCCGGGTGTGGCCGGACGGCGACCGGACGGGCCGGGCCGGTGCGGCCGGTCGGGCCGGCTGTCCGATGGTGGGCAGTTGCAGCACGGGCCGGGGGATGCTCTGCGGGTCGCGCGGGGCCATCTCGGCGCGCAGGCCGGCCGGCAGGTGCTGGTCGAGGACCGGGACAGCGGCGGCCAGGCCGTGGAACAGGGCCGGTTCGAGGTGGACCTGGGCACCGTCGGCGCCGATCAGGCGGCGGGCGCCGTCGGGCCAGGCCAGGGCGGCGACGCAGGCGTCGAAACGTACCGTCGCGGTGATGGTGCCCTCGACGACGGAGGCGCCCTCGCCGCTGAGCACGACGCGGCTGTGGACCGGGTCGGCCAGGGACGGGTACGCCTGGCCGGTGACCGGCTCGGCGGCGACGATCGGGGCGGCGGTGTAGCCGGCGTGCTCCGCGGTCGTGTCCCCGGGCGTCTGCAGCAGCCCGGCGGTGAACGCCGCCCGGGCCACGCGGGTCACGTCGGCCCGGGTCACCACCGCCTGCTCGTCGAGGTCGAGCAGTACATCGATCGCCCGCCCCAGCGGCCGGTCGTCGGGCTGCCCGACCGCCGCGGCGAGGTCGGCGTCGTCGAACCCGCCGTCGCGCATCCGGTCGAGCACGGCGATCACGGCGGCCAGGACGGTGTCGCGCCGGTCGAACGGGGCGTCGGCGATCACGGTGATCAGGGTGGTGCCGTCGGCCCGCGGCGTGTGTTCGACGCCGGTGTGACCGGTCCGACGCTGCAGTTCGCGAGTCAGCAGGTGGGTGAGGACGACGGCGGCGGGCTCGTACGGCACCACGGTGTCCCACACGACGACGCCGGTCGGGCCGTGGAAGTACGCGGGCGTGACCGGCAGCGCCGACGACACCGCCGGCCGGGCCGGGCGTCGCCCGTCCGGCAGGTCGAGTTCGAGGTCGTCCGGCAGGTACGGACCGGTGATCCAGAGGGCGGCGTTCGGCCGTACGAAATAATGGTCTTTCCAGGTTTTCAGGTCCTCGGCCGTGAGGCCGGTCAGGCCGAACTCGGGGTAGGCGGTGAGGCCGTAGCCGCGGGCACCGTGCCGCCGGATCGCCATCAGCTCGCTCGCGCCGGCGTGACGCGCCGCGGCCTCGGCACTCAGGGCCCGCTTGGCCTCGGGCAGCCGGTCGGTCGGCAGATCGCGCAGCGCGGCGCCGATGCCGGCCAGCCACGTCCGGACGTCGTCGGCCGAGCCCTCGGCCAGGAACATCGTGACATCCGCGGCGACGACACCGTGGGCGCCCGGATCGGCCAGGTGCCCGATCAGGTGGGTGATGCCGCGGCGGGCGAGCGGCTCGTCGGCCGCGCCGACCCGGAAGACCAGGCCGGCGCGCAGCGGACCGGTCGTCTCGGTGAACCGGCCGGGTACCCCGCCGATCTCGAATCGCGTGCTCATGCGCGTCCTCCCATCGGGTCGGTGACGAAACGGATCAGTGGGGAGGCAGCGACCAGCAGCGCATCGGTGGCGGCGGTGACCCCGCCGGACAGGCCGTAGGCGCGCAGGCGGGCCAGCCGGAACGCGGTCGCGGCGTCGGCCGATCGGTAGACCCAGGGCAATTCCGATGCGTACGGGCCGAGCAGGGCGAACATCCGTCGCGCGGCGGCCCGGTCGCCGGCCAGGCCGAACGCCATCGCGAAGGAGTTGACCACCGCGACCCAGCCGACCGTGCGCTGGAACGCCGGGTGCCGCACGGACCGGTCGGCAGCGGCGTCGAGGTCGGCGCGGACCTGAGCGCTGCGCAGCTCCCCGGCGCGCTGGTCGACCAGTTTCTCCAGGTGGAGGTCGGCGATCAGCACCGCGTTGTGGGCGCCGGCGGGCGCGGCGTCGGCGGCGGCGCGGGCGAACCTCTCCGCCTCGGGCCAGGAACCGCCCCACTTCGGGCAGAGCTGCTGCAGCAACTGGGACTGGGCGGGCAGGTGATGCGGGTCGAAGGCGGCCAGGCACTCGTAGCGATACCGGGCATGCTCAAGACCCATCTCCAGACCGCGGGCGGTGGTCAGGCTCACCGTCCACAGCGCGGTGTCATGGGCCGAGCGGGTCAGCGCGGCGTGCAGCACACGTTCGGCCTCGGCCAGGTACTCGTGGAACCCGGCGAAGCGTCGCGCCGACACGTTCCGGGCCCGGCCGTCGCCGCGGACCAGCCAGCCCTGGTGGATCAGCTGGAACGCCCGGGTCGCGGCCGCGGTGGAATCGTCCGGATCGGCCTCCACGGCCCGCGCCGCGAGATCACCGAACCGGTGATGCTCGGCCAGCATCCGCAGCAGGCGCGTACGGGCCTGCGGTTCGGCGGCGTCGGCGAGCCGGCGCAGACCGGGCCAGTCACCGGCCGCCGCGGCCTCGACCAGGGCGCGGACCTGCGGATAGGGGGCGGACGGGGAGAGCCGCACGGCGAAACGATCGAGCACGGCCGCAGAGCATAGGCCAGTGATCGACTTCCTGGGTGCCCGGTGCCACGCAATGATGGGCCCCTATGACGACCGATCCGGAGGTCCTGGCCCGGTGGCGGCTGACGCTCGGGCCGCAGCTGGGTGCGCGCTCGACGCACACCTGGGCGGCGACCCGGGACGGCCGCGACCTGATCCTCCAGCGTCGCAACCCGGTCGACTGCCCGGACTGGCCGTACACGCTGCGGGTCGCCGCGGCGCTGCGGGAGCAGGGCTGGCCGACGCCCGAGCTCGCCGAGGAACCGCTGGTCACCACCGACGGTGTGTGGCTGCTCAGCCATCGGCGGCCCGGCCGGCCGCCGACCGGCAACGGCCCGGACGAGCAGCGCCTGCGCGGCCGGCTGCTCGCCGAGCTGCACCAGTCGCTGGCCGGAATCGGGATCCGCGAGCAGCGGGGCGGGTACGGGTTTCCCGGCGAGATGGTGCGGGATCCGGCGTTGGAGCGCACCCTGGCCGCGTACGCGGACATCCATCCGGCTGACGGCGCCGAGCTGCTCGCCGGGCACGCCGCGGCCGTCGCGTTCTTCGCCGCCAACCCGGAACCGGACGTGCCGGCCGGGGTGATCCACGGCGATTTCACGCCGTGGAACCTGCTCTTCGAGGACGGGCGGCTGACCGGGGTGCTCGACTTCGAGATCACTCACGTCAGCTATCTGGTGGCTGATTTCGCGCTGTCCTGGCGCGGCTACCAGAGCGGCGTGATCAGCGGCTACGAGGAGGTGCGGCCGCTGTCCGAGGTGGAGCGCGCCCTGATCGTGCCGACCTTCCAGGCGTGGTGTTTCCTGGGGCTGGCCGGTGAGGACGCGGCCACCCTCGACCTGTCCTGGAACCTCGCCCACCTGCGGCGCGGCCGGCCCGCTCGACCGTGACGGTGAGCGGACCGGCGGCGTGGCGCCCGGCTCAGGCGGCGGGGAACGGAGGCAGGTCCTGGGCGCAGCGGGTGCCCTTGGGCGGCAGCTGGCCGGCCAGCAGGTAGCGCGTGTACCAGTCCTGCACGCACGCGCTGTAACTACTGGTGTGCCCGAATCCGTCCAGGGTCAGCAGCCGGGCGTTGCCCAGTTCCCGGCTCATCCGCACCCCGAAGTCGTAACGGGTGGCCGGGTCGTACGTGCCGTTGACGACCAGCACGGTGTTGGCGGTCCGCTTGTTCCACGGCCCGGCCCAGCGTTCCGTGACGACCGGCCAGTTGGCGCAGCCGACCTCGCCGAACGCCTCGGCCCGGCCGAAGGTGGGGCTGGCCTTCTCGAAGACGTTCGCGAACCCGGGATACAGCTTCGGGTTGCGCGGCAGCGGCGCGTCGGCGCAGTTGACCGCGTAGAACGCGTCGTTGGAGGTGTACCCGTAGGCGTCGGGCAGCCCACCCCGGGCCGACGGCGCCGGCGGCAGCGCCGGGGCCTTCGCCGTGCGCAGTGCCGACGGCCCGCCGAACAGCTCGCTGTAGAGGATCTGCAGGACCTGCGCGGTCTCCGGGAAGCTGGCGACGTCGTACATGCTTCCGGACACGAACCCGACCAGGTCGTCGATGGTCACCACCCCGTACGTCGGTGAGGTGACCGGCCCCTGCCGGAAACGTTCCCGCAGCCGGTCGAACTTGGCCTTCGAGCCACCGGCGAGCGCGCAGTTGGCCGCCCCGGCCTTGTCGCACTCGCGGAAGAAGCCGGCCAGGGCGATCTCGAAGCCGCCGGCGCGTTCGAACTTGTTGGCCAGCCGGTGGTTGGCGCGCTGGTCCGGGTCGACGTTGCCGTCGATGATGACCGCCCGCACCTTGCCCGGGAACAGGTTGACGTAGGTGGCGCCGATCATCGTCCCGTACGAGTAGCCGATGTAGGTCAGCGCCTTGTCGCCGACCGCCTGGCGCAGCCGGTCCAGGTCCTTGGCCACGTTCAGCGTGCTCATGTGGGTCAGCAGCGGGCCGGCGTTGCGCTTGCAACCCTCGGTGTACTCGTGATTGGCGGCCAGGGTCTCGGCGATCTCGGCCTTGGTGATGGGCACCGTGCGCATCCGTGACAGCAGCGCCTCGGCCTGTTCGTCGGTGGCGAAGCACTGCAGCGGGTCGCTGGCGCCGATGCCGCGCGGGTCGAAGCCGACGACGTCGAAGCGGGCCAGCACCTCGGGGCGCACGATCCCGGCGGCCGCGGTGACCAGGCCACGGCCGGCGCCACCGGGCCCGCCCGGGTTGACGAAGATGGTGCCGAGCTTGTGCGCCTGGTCGTCGGCGGGCCGGCGGGCCAGGGCGATCGTGGTGGTCGGGCCGGCGGGCTTGTCGTAGTCGAGCGGCACCCGGTAGGTGGCGCAGTCGAATCCGGCCAGGGTGGACTCGGTGCAGGCCGACCAGGCGACCGCGGGCACACGAGCGGCCTGGGCGGCGGCGGGGACGGCGGCCGAGGCGGCCACCAGTGCGAGGATCGCGCCGATGCGGGCGGCGATCGATTGACGTACGGCCATGTTCTCGCCTCTCGTTGGGAAGCAGGACCGCTGCCCACCCTGCCACGCATAGACAACTCTCGTTGTCCCCTCTCGACCGGCCACCGCCGTACGCGCAAAGGTCGTTGATCTTTCTTGTTTCAAAAAATGGGAATGACACGATCCGGTACCAACCCATGATGTTGATCATCGTGGATGTATAGGGTCGCACCAGCGGTGACCAGCCGTCATCGCGCTGCTCTGTACTCATAGGACGGTGAGAACACGTGTTGCGTGCCCCAGGAAGGCAGGCGTACAGGCTCCGGGCGGTCATCGCCGCCGGTGCCACCGTGGCGATGATGATCGGCGCGGCCGGCTGCGCGAAGAGCGACCGCGACAGCGGTGGCGACAAGAGCGCCACCGGCGGCACCTTCATCTTCGCGGGCGCCGGTGACCCGAAGAACTTCGACCCGATCTTCAACGACGACGGCGAGTCGTTCCGGCCGATCCGGCAGATCTACGACACGCTCGTCACGCACAAGCCCGGCACCGCCGATCTGACCGGCGGTCTGGCCGAGAGCTGGTCCAACGACCCGACCGGCAAGATCTGGACGTTCAAGCTGCGACAGGGTGTCAAGTTCCACGACGGTACCCCGCTGGACGCGGCGGCGGTCTGCGCGAACTTCGACCGTTGGTACAACATGAAGGGCGACGCCGCCCAGTCCCAGATGATCTACTACGCCGACGTGTTCGGCGGGTTCGCGGGCAGCCCGGACGCCGTCTACGACAACTGCAAGGCGCAGGACGCCGCGACCCCGGTCGTGACGATGAAGAAGTACAAGGGCGCGTTCCCGGGCGCGTTCGCGCTGACCGCGTTCTCCATCGCCAGCCCGACCGCGATGAAGCAGTACGGCGCCGACACGGTCACCCAGAGCGGCGACTCGTTCGCCTACAGCGCGTTCGCCAACGAGCACCCGACCGGCACCGGCGCGTTCACGTTCGGCGGCTGGAACAAGGCGACCGGCGAGATCACCCTGACCCGCAACCCCGACTACTGGGGCGACAAGGCCAAGGTCGACAAGGTGATCATCAAGGTCATCAAGGACGAGAACACCCGCAAGCAGGAGCTGCGCGCCGGAACCGTCCAGGCGATCGACTTCCCGGCCCCGGCCGACCGCAAGGCGCTGGCCGACGAGGGGTACAACGTTCTTCCGCGGCCCGCCTTCAACATCCTCTACCTGGGCATCAACCAGAAGAACAACCCCAAGCTAAAAGATCTGCGCGTACGGCAGGCGATCGCCTACGCCCTCAACCGCGCGCAACTGGTGCAGACCAAGGCTCCGGGCGGCTCCAAGGTCGCCGACGAGTTCCTGCCCGACACCGTTCTCGGCTACGCCACCGACGTGCAGAAGTACGAGTACAACATCGACAAGGCCAAGCAGCTGCTGGCCGACGCCGGCGCGACCGGGTTGACGCTGAACTTCTACTACCCGACCGAGGTGACCCGGCCGTACATGCCGAACCCGCAGGAGATCTTCACCGTGCTGGCCAACGATCTGCAGGCGGCCGGGATCAAGGTCAACGGGGTGCCGCGGCCGTGGAACGGCGGTTTCAAGGACGACGTGCAGCAGTTCGGCAAGCAGGACCTGCACATCCTCGGCTGGACCGGTGACTACAACGATCCGGGCAACTTCGTCGGCACGTTCTTCGGCCGGCCCAAGGTCGAGTTCGGCGACCAGGCGATGACCGAGATGTTCGACGCCATCGGCAAGGCCGACGCGACCGTCGACCAGAACGCCAAGAAGGCCGCGTTCGAGCAGGTCAACCGGGACCTGGCGACCAAGTGGCTGCCGGCCGTGCCGATCTGGCACGCCCCGCCGGCCCTGGTCACCACGAAGAACGTCCAGGGGCTGGTGCCGAGCCCGCTGACCGCCGAGACGTTCAACACCGTCTCGATCACCAAGTAGGCACTCACCGCCGCCGCGGTCCGGACTCCCGGGCCGCGGCGTCGGCGATCCCGCGAAGGAGCCGTCTTTCTCCATGGTGCGAGTCGTTCTACGCCGCCTGACCCAGTTGGGCGTCACCCTGATCGCCCTGATGACCCTGATCTTCTTCTGGCTGCGCAGCCTGCCCGGCGGGCCGGTCGACGCCCTGCTGGGCGAGCGCGCCACCCCGCAGACCCGCGAGACCCTGACCCGGGCGCTCGGCTACGACCAGCCGATCTGGGTGCAGTACGGCCGTTTCCTGCAGAACGTGGTGACCGGCGACTTCGGCAACTCGATCCGCACCGGCGAGCCGGTCACCGCCGTGATCAGCCGGGCTTTCCCGGCCACGGTCGAGCTGGCCGTCGCCGCGATCATCATCGCCGTCGGGCTGGGCATCCCGCTGGGCTACCTGGCCGCCCGCCACCGCGGCCGGCTGCTCGACAACGCGACGATCATCGTCACGCTGATCGGCATCTCCATCCCGATCTTCTTCCTCGGCTACTTGCTCAAGGACTGGCTGACCCAGGGCACCCACCTGTTCCCGCCGTCCGGGCGGATCAGCACCGGCACCGACAACACCGACGTGACCGGCTTCTTCGTGCTCGACGGGCTGCTGACCCGCGAGTGGGACGCCACCGCCGACGCGCTCTGGCACCTGATCCTGCCCGCGGTCACCCTGGCCACCATCCCGCTGGCCATCATCGTGCGGATCACCCGGGCCAGCGTGCTCGACGTGCTGGACGAGGACTACATCCGGACCGCCGACGCCAAGGGCCTGCGGGACGCCACCATCCGTAAACGGCACGTGCTGCGCAACGCGCTGCTGCCGGTGGTCACCACGATCGGCCTGCAGACCGGGGCGCTGCTGGCCGGGGCGGTGCTGACCGAGAAGGTCTACAACTGGGGCGGGCTGGGCACGCTGATCACCGACTCGATCAGCGGCGGCCGTGACTATCCGGTGCTGCAGGCGCTGATCCTGCTCGCCGCGGTCGTCTTCATCGTGGTCAACCTGCTGGTCGACCTCTCGTACGCGGTCATCGACCCGAGGGTGCGTGTCCGATGAGCCGACCACAGGGCCTGGCCACGCTGGCCGACCACAAGCGCCGCCGCATCGAGGAACTGACCACCCGCACCTCGGCCGCCGGCGGGGTCAGCCTGCTGCGCGACGCCGGCCGGCGGCTGCTGCGCAACCCGGCCGCGATCGTCGGCGCCGCCATCATCCTGCTCTTCCTGATCATCGCCATCTTCGCGCCGCTGGTCGCCCCGCACGACCCCGTGCAGCGCTTCCCGGAGCTGACCGACCGGCTGACCGTCGACTCGATCCCGGGCGCCACCGCCGGGCACCCGCTCGGCAGCGACCCGCTGGGCCGCGACTTCGCGTCCCGGATGATCTACGGTGCCCGGCAGACGCTGTTCGTCGGCGTCCTGGCCACCCTCATCGGCCTGCTGTTCGGGGTGCTGCTCGGTGCGATCGCCGGGGCCGCCGGCGGCTGGATCGACGTGCTGATCATGCGGGTCACCGACGTCATGCTGGCCCTGCCCAGCCTGCTGCTGGCCATCACCCTGGTCGCGCTGGCCAGCCAGTCCACCCAGTGGACGGTGATCATCGCGGTGGCGGTGGTGAACGTGCCCATCTTCGCCCGGCTGCTGCGCGGCTCGATGCTGGCCCAGCGCGAGAGCGATCACGTGCTGGCCGCCCGTGCGCTCGGCGTCAAGCAGCGGCACATCGTGACCCGGCACATGCTGCCGAACTCGCTGACCGCGGTCATCGTGCAGGCCACCCTGACGTTCGCGGTGGCGATCCTGGACGCGGCCGCGCTGTCGTTCCTGGGCCTGGGCGACCCGGACATCAACCGGGCCGAGTGGGGCCTGATGCTCGGCGTGGACGGGGTCCGCTACCTCGAGGTGCGCCCCGAACTGGCCTATTTCCCGGCCTTCGCGATCATCCTCGTCGCCCTCGGCTTCACGCTGCTGGGCGAGAGCATGCGCGAGGCGCTCGACCCGAAGAACCGGCGGTGATCGGACATGGCTCTGCTCGACGTACGTGACCTGTCGGTCGTCTTCCACCGCCGCGGCTCCGAACCGTTCACCGCGGTCGACGGCGTCGGCTTCACCGTGGAACCCGGCCAGACGGTCGGGCTGGTCGGCGAGTCCGGCTGCGGCAAGTCGGTGACCAGCCTGGCCATCATGGGCCTGCTGCCGCGCCGCGGCAACCGGGTCACCGGCGAGGTCCTGTTCGAGGACACCGACCTGCTCAAGCTGCGCCCGCAGGACCTGCGGGACCGCCGCGGACGCGACATCGGCATGATCTTCCAGGATCCGCTGTCCTCGCTGAACCCGGTCATCCCACTCGGCCTGCAGGTGGCCGAGGTCCTGGAACGCCACCAGGGCAAGACCCGGCAGGCGGCGCTGCGCCAGGCCCGGGAACTGCTCGACGCGGTCGGCATCCCGGACCCGAACCGGCGGCTCAAGGAGTTCCCGCACCAACTCTCCGGCGGCATGCGGCAGCGGGCGCTGATCGCCATCGCGCTGGCCTGCAAACCGCGCCTGCTGATCGCCGACGAGCCGACCACCGCGCTCGACGTGACCATCCAGGCGCAGATCCTGGCCCTGCTCAAGGACCTGGTCGACCGGTCCGGCACCGCCCTGGTGATGATCACCCATGACCTGGGGGTGGTGGCCGGGCTGTGCGACACGGTCAACGTGCTCTACGCCGGCAAGGTCGTCGAGCGGGCCGAGCGACACGACCTGTTCGCCGATCCCCGGCACCCGTACACCCATGGGCTGCTGCAGTCGGTGCCGCGGCTCGACGTCGATCGCGGCGGGCGCCTGCACCAGATCCGCGGCTCGGTCAGCGACAACATTCCGTGGCCGGAGGGCTGCGCGTTCGCGCCGCGCTGCGATCGGGTGGTCGACGACTGCATCGGCGCGACCGTGCCCCTGGAGCCGACCCGCCGCCGCGACGGCGCGCTGCGGTGCACGAACCCCGTACCGCTGGAGGTGCCCGCGTGAGCGACGCGTTGGTGGAGATCGACGACCTCAAGGTCCACTTCCCGATCAAGAGCGGACTTCTCTTCGACCGTACGGTCGGGCACGTCTACGCCGTCGACGGCGTGTCCCTGACCATCAAGCGGGGCGAGACCTACGGCCTGGTCGGCGAGTCCGGCTGCGGCAAGTCGACGCTCGGCCGCGGCCTGCTGCGCCTGGTCGAACCGACCGACGGCAAAATCGTCTTCGACGGTACGGACGTGCGCGCGCTCAAGGGCGAACAGATGCGGCTGTTCCGCCGGCGCATCCAGATGGTCTTCCAGGACCCGTTGTCCAGCCTCGATCCCCGGCAGTCGGTCGAGTCCCTGCTCGTCGAAGGTCTCAAGGCGCACGATCTGCACAAGGACAAGGCTTCGGTACGGGATCGGCTGCGTTCCGCCCTGGACGCGGTCGGGCTGCCCGCGTCGTCGCTGAACAAGTACCCGCACGAGTTCTCCGGCGGCCAGCGCCAGCGCATCGGCATCGCCCGCGCCCTCGTGCTCGGGCCCGAACTGATCGTGGCCGACGAACCGGTCTCCGCCCTCGACGTGTCCATCCAGGCGCAGGTGGTCAACCTGCTCGGCGACCTGCAGGACACACTCGGCCTGACCTACCTGGTGATCGCCCACGACCTGGCCGTCGTCCGGCACATCTCGGACACGATCGGCGTCATGTACCTGGGCGCGCTGGTCGAGGAGGCCGACGCCGGCCGGCTGTACGAGCGGCCGCTGCACCCGTACACCCGGGCGCTGCTGTCGGCCGTGCCGATCCCCGACCCGTACACCGAGGACCGGCGCGAACGGATCCTGCTCGCCGGCGACCTGCCCTCACCGGCCAACCCACCGAGCGGCTGCCGATTCCGCACCCGCTGCCCGTGGGCCCAGGACCGCTGCGCCGAGGACCGCCCGCAGCTGCGCGTCTTCGACGACACCGGCCAGAAGGTCGCCTGCCACTTCGCCGAACAGATCCTCTCCGGAGACCTCAAGATGCACGAGGTCCGCACCGAACTCGTCGACCCTTCCGCCGACACCCCGCCCGACATCGGCGCCGGCCTCATCCAAACCCGAACCGACCTCCCCTGACCCCCGGCACTCCCGCTCACCCCTCCAAACAGCCGCGAGCCCCAGCCGCCAGCCGCGCACAGCCCCCAGCTGGCACTCACGGTCGCCCCGGGCCCTCCGAACAGCCGTGAGCACCAGCCGGCCAGCCGGGCACCGGCCCAGCTGGCGCTGACGGTCGCCTCACGCCCTTCCAGACGACCATGAGCACCAGCCGACAGCCGCGCGCAGGCCCAGCTGGTGCTCACGGTCGCCCCACGCCCCTCCCGGCGACCGTGAGCACCAGCTGGCTGCCGGGACCGGCAGCGCTGGACCGGCCAGAACCATTGGTCGCCGGCGAGAACCTGCCCCCGAATGCTGAACCCGGCATGGGTTGAGCGGCATCACCACGCATTGCGCCCGCCGACGTCGAGAGGCCCGAAAACGGCTAGCGGAGCGAGGGCGTTTTCGGGCCTCTCGACGTCGGCCGCCCAGGGCGCAATGCCCGCGAGCCGGAGGCGACGCCGGTAAGCACAGCCCGCGAGCCGGAGGCGAAGCCGGTAAGCACAGCGTGGTGACGCGGGGAAGATCGTTGGGCGGCATAGGGTGGTGGGTGCTATGACGATGCAGGACCAGAACGCCGCTGAGGCGATCGAAACTCGACCCTGCGCCCATTGCGGGCGCCCCGTGCCGCAGCGTGTGTCCGCCGGCCGGCCGTTCCGGTATTGCCGGGACAACGACGGTGAGTGCCAGCGGGCCTCCCGTAACGTGCGGATGCGGCATCGGTCCTCGCCCGGCCTGGCCGGTTCGGTGGCCCGCACCTGGGAGGTGGTGGATCGCCTCGATCAGATGGTGGGCACGCTGACCGAGGCGTTGCATTCGGAGATGTCGCCGGCCGGGGTGGAGCGGCAGGTCGCCGAGGTTCGGGCGGAGACGTCGTCGGCGGTGGCGGCCGCGCACGCGGAGCGGGACGATGCGCGCCGGGATGCCGAGCAGGCGGCTACGGCGACGGCGGCGGCGCAGCAGATCGCCATGGCCGCGACCGCGGAGCGCGACGAGGCGCGGGTGCGGGCGACCGAGGCGACACGGGCGGCCGAGGAGGCCGGTAAGCGCGAGCAGGAGGCGATCAAGGCGCGCGACGAGGCGGTGAAGGCGGCGACCGCCGCGGCCGCGCTGCGCGAACGCGCCGAGACCGAACGGGACGCCTCGGCCGAGGATCTGACGGCGGCCCGGCGCGAGGTCCAGGAGACGAAGAGCCAGCGCGACGTCGCCGAACGCGATCTGGCGTCGGCTCTCAAGGACCACAACGATTTCCGGCGTACGGCGGAGCAGGCGGCCGTCCGCGCGGAGGAGTCCCTCACGGCCGCCCGGGCCGACGCGGACGCCACCCGGCTGGCCGCCGAGCAGGCCGATGCCCGGGCGAAGGCGGCCGAGCGGGCCACCGCCGAGGCGGTCACGCGCGCCGAGCAGGTCGCCGCGGACGCGGTCACGCGGGTGGACAAGGCTGTCGCGGAGACGGCCGGGGTGCGGCAGGAGCTGGCCGCGGCGGTGTCGGAGCTGGCGGGGTTGCGGGGCACGGCCGCGGATCTCGACCGTACGCGCAAAGATCTTGATCGTGCCGTTGACGACCGGGCCGATCTGGAGCGGCGTCTGGTGGCGGCGCGGGCCGATGCGGACGCCGCCCATCAGCGTGTGGCTCAGCTCACCGGCCAGGTCAGCGATCTGGCGTCGGCGCTGGCCGCGCTCGGTACGGCCCGGCCGCCGGTGGCTCCCGCGCAGGCGGCTCCGGCCGACAGTTGACCTCATGGCCGTCCGTCACCGAATGATCACCGTGGGATCCGGGTAAAGAGGCGGTGAACGTCCGAGTGACCGACATCGCACCACCCGTAGATGTGTCAAAGGGTCGTAAACTGGACCAAGGTCCACTTCACGACCGTTCAATTTGCAGGGTAAGGTCGCTGGCCGGTTACGCTCATAGCGTTACATCGCCTTTACCGGGCGGGTAAAAGACCGATAGAACACTCGGCGGGCGCAGGAATCCGGCGACCGTCCCTTTCGTTACACCAACGAGAGCAGCACCACGAGCGAGGGGAAGCCGATCATGGGCGAACGCATGCTGCGCGGCAGCCGTCTAGGCGCAGTCAGCTACGAGTCCGACCGTAACACCGAGCTGGCACCCCGACAGACCCGTGAGTACCTGTGCGTCAAGGGTCACCAGTTCGAGGTTCCGTTCGCCGTCGACGCCGAGGTGCCGACCACCTGGGAGTGCAAGTTCGACGGCAGCGTGGCCCGTCTGGTCGACGGCAGCGAGCCGGAGCAGAAGAAGGCGAAGCCGCCGCGCACCCACTGGGACATGCTCCTGGAGCGGCGTTCGATCGCCGAGCTCGAGGACATCCTCAACGAGCGCCTGCAGGAAGTCCGCACCCGCCGAGGCCGCTGACCACTCCACCCACACACGCGGAAGGGCCGTCCCCCAGGCTGGGGACGGCCCTTCCGCGTGCTGGCCGGGCGGTCATCTCCCGGTCGTGAAACCCAGCGAGCGCCGGATCACGGGATCCGGCGCTCGTCACATCTCTCAGCGGACGATTTCGCCCTCGATGGCGGCGGCCGGCTGGCGCTGGGCCGGGGTGTCTCCGTCGACGACCGAGGAGTCGACCACGGTCGGGTCGTCGACGCGGACGCGGACCTTGCGGGGGCCGAACAGGTCGCCGGTCACCCCGCCGCCGAGGCGGCGCGAAGCGAAGCGTTCGACGCCGCGGCGGGCCAGGCCACGGCCCGGGGGCAGCAGCAGGAGCAGGCCGACGACGCCGGTGACGAAGCCGGGCAGTGCCAGCAGCAGCGCGCCGCCGAGGCCGACGAGGGAGTTGGTCACCTCGGTGCCGGGCGGGCGGGCGGACGCGGCAGCCTGCTGGAAGGCCCGCCAGCCGCGGATGCCCTCGCGGCGCAGCAGCGAGAAACCGGTCAGGGTGATCGCGGCGAGCAGCAGAAACGCCCAGCCCGCCCCGATCAGGTGCGCCACCGTGAGGAACGCCGAGATCTCGGCGACCGCGAGCAGCGGGAAGACGAAGGGAAGGTAGGCCATCCGGCTACGGCGCATTATGAGCCTCCGAGTTCATGCGTACTTCCCCAGCATGACACCGGAACCTGCGACCTGCCTGTGTGCCCGCTGAGGCCGCCGTCACGCCGGCGACGGGCGGCGCCCGGACGACGGAACGCCGGCGCCGGAACCCCGCGGGGCCCGGCAGCCGGCGTCGCGCGTCACGGCCAGGTCTGCTCCTGCTTCGGCTTGCGGCCGATCAGGTTGAGCAGCGACTCCTTGCGGGCCTGAGCGCCCCACACGGTGACCCGCAGCAGCTGCTCCTTGAAGATGTTGCCGCTCATCTTGCTCACGCCGTGCTCGCGCTCGGTGAACGTGATCGGCACCTCGACCATCCGGAACCCGCCCCGGTAGGCCCGCCAGGCCAGCTCCACCTGGAACGAATATCCGGTCGAGGCGACCGACGAGACGTCGATGGCGTCGAGAACGGTCATCCGGTACGCCCGGTACCCACCGGTCGCGTCCCGGAACGGCATGCCCAGCGCCATCCGGATGTAGATGTTGCCGCCGCGCGAGAGCAGCAGCCGGCGCATCGGCCAGTTGTGCACGCTGCCGCCGGGGATGTACCGGGTGCCGAGGACCGCGTCGACGCCGCCGAGCGCGTCGAGCATCTTCGGCAGTTCCTCGGGGGCGTGCGAGCCGTCCGCGTCCATCTCGACGACCGCGTCGTAGCCCTTGTCCTTGGCCCAGGCGAAACCGGCCTTGTAGGCCGCGCCGAGCCCCTCCTTGCCCTGCCGGTGCAGGACGAAGATGTGGTCGTCGGCCAGAGCCAGCTCGTCGGCGATCGCGCCGGTGCCGTCAGGAGAGTTGTCGTCGGCCACCAGGATGTCGACGTCCGGAACCGCCGCGCGCACCCGCCCCGTGATGAGGCGCACGTTGTCGGCCTCGTTGTACGTGGGGATGATCACGAGGACCCGCCCCACTCCCGGGTAGCCTTCCGCCTCGCTCAACTTTCTGCCCCGCTCTCGTCGCCGTTGCTGTCAATTACCCGCCGACGACGTAGAGGAACGGCGCCGGCCAGGGCGATCACGGTCAAGCCGACCGCAGCCGCCTCGGGCCAGATGCCCGAACGAGTCGCTAGCGTACGCGTACCTCCGGTGGCCATTTTATGCACCACCACCCCCGCCGTGTTGAACGCCGTCGCGCCGTGCACGCCGCCGCTGGTATCCACGAACGCCGACACCCCGACCGTCGACACCATCAGCGAGTCCAGGCCGTGCTCGACGGCCCGCAGGCGCACCATGGCCAGCTGCTGGCGGGCCTCACCCTCGTCGAAGGTGGCGTTGTTGGTCTGCACGGTGAGGATCTGGGCGCCCTTCTCCACGGTGTCACGAACGATGCCGTCGTAGGCCACCTCGAAGCAGATCACGTCGCCGAGCGTCAGCGGGCCGGTGTCGATGACCCCGGCATGGTCGCCGGCCAGCATGTTGCGGACCAGGTCGGCCTTGTCGCTGACCATGCGCGCGATCGAGCGCAGCGGCATGTACTCGGCGAACGGGACCGGGTGCTGCTTGATGTAGGTCTGGGTCAGGTCGGGACCGGTGACCGGCATCCAGAGCAGGCCCGCGTTCTTGATGTCGTTCGGATTGTCGGTGCGCAGCACGGCACCGACCAGGATCGGCACGCCGATCTCGCGGGCGGCCTCGGAGATCTCGTCGGAGGCGTCCTGGTTGCGCAGCGGGTCGATGTCGCTGGAGTTCTCCGGCCAGATCACCAGGTCCGGTTTCGGCTGCTTCCCGGCGGCGACGTCGGTGGCCAGCTGTTTGGTGGCGTTGACGTGGTTGTCCAGCACGGCACGGCGCTGGGCGTTGAAGTCCAGCCCGAGGCGGGGCACGTTGCCCTGCACGATCGCGACCGTGTAACTCGGGCCGCTCGGGGCGGTCAGCGGCACCGCGGCCGGCGCGCCGATCAGCGCGGCGGCGGTGGCGGCGAACCCGGCGACCGGCAGCAGGCCCGGGCGGCGCCAGTCGCGCCAGGCCAGCGCGACCAGGGCGCCCCCGGCAGCGGCGACCGCGAACGTGACCAGGGGCGCGCCGCCCCAGGCGGCCAGGCGCAGCGCGGGTGCGTCGCCCTGGCTGAACGCGAGCCGCCCCCACGGGAACCCGCCGAACGGGGCCCGGTCGCGCAGCGCCTCGTCGGCCACCCAGAGCACACCGGCCAGCAGCGGCCACAGCGCCCGGCGCCGGTCGATCAGCGGGGACAGCCAGGCCGCGGCCAGCCCGGCCAGGCCGAGCACGGCCGCCTCGGCGGTCGACAGCAGCGCCCAGGGCAGCCAGCCGGCGGCGATCCGGGTCCACTCCAGCAGTGGGTAGAACAGGACGACACCGGCCAGGAAGCCGAGGCCGAAACCGGCCCGCAGGCGCCGCCGGTGCGTGGCCGCGGCCAGCAGCGCGACCCCGGCCGGGGCCAGCCACCACAGGTCGTACGGCGGCAGGGCCAGCAGCAGCGCCAGGCCCGCGGCCACCGCGAGGGCCACGGCCACCGGCAGCCGCAGCGGGGCGGGCCCGGCCGGGCGCGCGGCGGCGGGGCCGGGCTCGGCGAGCTCCGGCGGCGGCATCGTCATTTCCACGCCAGGCAGGCTACCTGCCCGCATGCGGCATTCCGGTCGAGCGGTCGGCCGCAATCTCGTACCGGCCGGATGGGAAACGGCTGAGGACTGGCGGAGGGGCGCGGCGTCCAGCGGCCGCGCCCCTCGGGGTGCTTCTCTCCCGTTCCCGGCCGGTTCGCCGGACGGCGTCGCGCTGACCTTCGGACCGACGCGTCACGGGCTGGCTGCCCGCGCCGTGCCGTTGTCTACTGGCCAGGCTCGGCTCGTCCCGGTTTCCGGTGGTGCGACCCGGTCCGCGCCGCCCGCGCACCCGAACCCCCTGGACCTGGCTGAACGCGCGACCCCTGCGGGAACGGCACTGCGGCCAGTGGGTAAGGGAACGAAGCGGATCACAGTCGCTTGCCGTGAAACAGGACCTGAAGACGGTACGTCCGGACGGGGGCGGTCTGTCAACCGGGTGGTACCCGTTCCGGCGTGTCGCGTCCTCCGGCGTGTCCGCCGACGGGGCCCTTCGATCCCGTACGCGAGCAATCGTCTCTTGATCTTAATTCTCGAAGATCGTGTCGCCGTGCAGGACCGTGCGCCGGCAGATCGGCCGCTCGGGAACAACGCCGTCGATGTCCGCGAGCAGCGCGGGCAGGCCATCGACCACGCCGCCGGGGGTGTCCCAGGTGGCGAACGTGGCCGACGCGCCCGGCGCGAGGACACCGACCCGGCTGACCCCGGCCGCCCGCCAACCACCCCGGCTGCCGGCCGCGAACGCCGCCCGCACCTTCATCCGGTAGACCGGGTTGCGCGGCGCGGCGGCGGCCACCACCATCGCCCACGGGTCGAGCGCGGTCACCGGCGCGTCCGAGCCGAAGGCCAGGGCCACCCCGGTCGCGTGCATCGCCCCGATCGGGTTGCTGGTCAGCGCCCGGTCGACGCCGAGGCGCTGCGCGTACATCCGGTCGTTGCCGCCCCACAGCGCGTCGAAGACCGGCTGCACCGAGGCGGTCACCCCGAACTCGACCATCCGCGCGATCATCGCCTTGTCGATCAGCTCGACGTGCTCGATGCGGTGGTTGCCCTCGCGCAGCTTGTCCACGCCGACCTGCTTGGCGGCGATCGCGAACCCGTCCAGGACGGTGTCGATGGCGGCGTCACCGATCGCGTGGAAACCGCCCTGGAAACCGATCCGGATGCAGTCGAGCAGGTGCTCGCCGACCTGCTCGGCGGTCAGGAACGCCTCACCGCAGCCGTGCTCGCCGTCGTGGTAGGCCGAGCGCAGCGACGCCGTGCGCGACCCCAGCGCACCGTCGGCGTACAGGTCGCCGGCCGCGCCGGTCGCCCCCAGCTCGCGGGCCTTCTCGGCGCCGCCCAGCTCACCCCAGTAGCCGAACACCTGCGGCAACCCCTGCGCGGACAGCGCCAGCACGGACTGGAAGTCGGCCTCGCTGGACGTGCCCGGCCCGCCGCACTCGTGGATCGCCGCGATGCCCATCGACGCCGCCCGGCTCAGCGCGGTGCGCTGCGCCGCCGTCCGCTGCTCGGGCGTCAGCGAGCCCAGCGCGACCGCCCGGACCGCGTGGTGCGCGTGCTCGCGCACCCAGCCCGACGGGTGATAGCCCTCGACGCCCTCGGCGGTCGGCAGCAGCGCCGAACTGACCAGGGCGGAGTGCACCGACGCCTGCGACAGGTACACCTTGCGGCCGGCGGCGGCCCGGTCCAGCTCGGCCGCGGTCGGCGGCGTCTGGTCGGTCCAGGTCGACTCGTCCCACCCGTGCCCGTGCACCACACCGTCGGCCGGGCGCGTCGCCGCGAACGCGGCCACCGCGTCCAGCAGCGCGCCGGCCGACCCCACACCCGACAGGTCCAGGCCGTCGAAGGCCAGGCCGGTGTCGGTGGCGTGCAGGTGCGCGTCGACGAAGGCCGGCGTGACCAGTGTGCCGTCCAGGTCGACGGTGCGGTCGGCGGCCGGGACGTCGGCGGTGTCGCCCAGCCACTCGATGGTGCCGCCCCGGACCAGCATCGCGGTGGCGCGAGGTTCGGCGGCGGAGTAGAAGCGACCGTTGGTGTAGCGGACCAGGGGAAGAGTCATGCGGCCAGTCTCCCGCAGTCCCAGCGCTACCGACATCAACAGCTCCCCCACGTTAAACACTTGCCTCCAGGAACCTCTTCACCGTAAATCTTTCGCATCCTGGGTTTCTAGACCGAAGATTATCCCGTACGTTGTGGGCCTGAACAGATCTTCAGTTCTCCAGGGAGGACGCAGTGTCCGAGCAGCCTTACGAGTACCAGCGGCGCGAGCTCGTCGAGCCGGACTGGACCCGATTCCCCGGCTGGCGTGACGTGACGCCCGCCCAGTGGCAGTCCGCCCAGTGGCAGCGCGTCAACTGCGTCAAGAACGTCAAGCAGCTGCGCGCCGTGCTCGGCGACCTGGTCGACGAGTCGTTCTACGCCGATCTGGAGGCCGACCAGCAGCGCCTGGCCACCATGTCGATGCTGCTCCCGCCGCAGATGCTCAACACGATGGTGCCGCACGAGGTGCCGGACACGGCCGCGTTCTACGCCGACCCGGTGCGCCGCTACATGCTGCCGGTCGCCACCGACCGTCACCTCGACTGGCCGTCGCACCCCAACGCCAGCCGCGACTCCCTGCACGAGCACGACATGTGGGTCGCCGAGGGCCTCACCCACCGCTACCCGACCAAGGTCCTGGCCGAGCTGCTGTCGACGTGTCCGCAGTACTGCGGCCACTGCACCCGGATGGACCTGGTCGGCAACAGCACACCCACGGTCCCGAAGCTCAAGCTCATCCAGAAGCCGGTGGATCGCTACGCCGCCCACCTCGACTATCTGAAAACCCATCCGGGTGTACGGGACGTGGTCGTCTCCGGCGGCGACGTCGCCAACGTGCCCTGGAAGCAGCTTGAGGCGTACCTGATGGGCCTGCTCGCGGTCCCCACGGTCCGTGACATCCGCCTGGCCACCAAGGCGCTGATGGGCCTGCCCCAGCACTGGCTGCAGGACGACGTCGTCGAGGGCATGCACCGGGTCGCCGTCACCGCGCAGCGCCGCGGCGTCAACCTGGCCGTGCACACCCACGTCAACCACGTGAACTCGCTGACCCCGGCCGTCGCCAGGGCGGCCCGGACGCTGCTCGAGGTCGGCGTGCGCGACGTGCGCAACCAGGGTGTGCTCATGCGCGGGGTCAACGACACCTCGGCCGACCTGCTCGACCTGTGCTTCGGGCTGCAGGGCGAGGCCGGGATCCTGCCGTACTACTTCTACATGTGCGACATGATCCCGAACGCCGAGCACTGGCGGGTGCCGGTCTGGCACGCCCAGCAGCTGCAGCACGACCTGATGGGCTACCTGCCGGGCTACGCGACGCCGCGGATCGTGTGCGACGTGCCGTTCGTCGGCAAGCGCTGGGTGCACATGGTCGCCGAGTACGACCGGGAGCACGGCATCTCGTACTGGACGAAGAACTACCGCACGTCGATCGAGAAGGACGACAGCGAGGCGTTGTCCAAGCTGTACGCGTACTACGACCCGATCGACACGCTGCCCAAGGCCGGCCAGGAATGGTGGCGCAAGCAGCAGCAGGAAGTCGTCGCGGTCTAGTCATCGCGATCCACAGAAAAGGGGCCCCTGGGTGAAGGGGCCCCTTTTTCGTCCTACTAACTCAGCTTTCGTCGTACCGGTTCAGCTTTCGTCATACCGGGTTCAGCTGAAGGCGTCGCGCACGTCGTTGCCGGCGTCCTTGACGTGCTCACCGGCCTGCTTGGCGTGCGCGGCAGCCTCCTGGGCCTGGCCCTCGGCCTGCAGACGCGGGTTGTCGGTCGCGTCGCCGACGGCCTGCTTGGCCTTGCCGGACAGCTCCTCGGCCTTGTTCTTGACCTTGTCGGTGAAGCTCATCAGTCAACCCTCCGTGCTCATCTGTCTCTTTGGGGTGCCTCGATCACAAAGGTTCCCGGACGACGACATTTCGAAACGCTCACTGATCGCACTCGATGTACGGTGCCGCCGGGCCGGGCGGAATATGATCGTCTCCGTGGATGCCTTCTCCGCTGCCGCGGCGTCCTTCGGGGCGGCCGCCGACACCTATGAGCGCGGTCGTCCGCCGTACCCGGAAAGCGCTCTTGATTTTCTTCTCCCCAAGGGTCAGCCGCGCGTGCTCGACCTGGGCGCCGGCACCGGCAAGCTGACCCGGCAGGTCCGGGCCCGCGGCCTGGAGGTCGTCGCGGTCGACCCGTCCGAAGGGATGCTCGGGGAACTGCGCCGGGCCGTGCCGGACGTTGCCGCACACCGGGGCAGCGCCGAGGACATTCCGCTGCCCGACGGGTCCGTGGACGTGGTGCTGGTCGCGCAGGCCTGGCACTGGGTGGACCCGGAACGAGCGGTGCCGGAGATCGCGCGGGTGCTCACCCCCGGCGGGCGCATCGGGCTGATCTGGAACCTGCGCGACGAACGCACCGACTGGGTGCAGCGGCTCGGGACCATCATCGGGCGCGAACAGCTGCGGGAGACGCGGCTGGGGGCGCCGTTCGGGGCGATCAACGCGGCGACGTTCGGGTGGGCGCACACCATGCGGCCCGGAGAACTGCTGGATCTTGTGGCGTCGCGCAGCCGCGTCATCCTGCTGCCGGCCGATGAGCGGGCGGCGGTTCTCGCGCAGGTTCGGCAGTTGACCGCCACCCATCCGGCGCTGCTGGGGCGGGACAGTTATGCGCTGCCCTATCTGACGCAGTGCGCTTACGCCGACCTTGGCGCTTCCGCCTAGCGCGCTTCCTTTCTCACCTCTCTGCGGCTCGCCTCAGGGCGCTTTGATGTCGGAAATAAGGTATTTGCGTACGTCGGCGGAGAGGATCGGGGGCAGGTCCAGCTCCGGGCCGCCGGAGTTACGGAACGCCAAAAGGTCGTCGTCGGACTCCCAACGCTCGTAGACCAGAATCCGGCCCGGCTCCACCGGATCAGGCGCCTGCGTGAAGTCGTGGCAACCCGCGGACGCCCGGGCCAGCCGCGCTACCCCGGCAACGCCGTCCAGGTAGCGGTCGCGATCCTCGGGGTCCACGCGAAGCTCGCCAGCGATGATGATCATGTGGCCTCCGGTGGATAGGGTGTCCGGGTGGACATCGACGGGTATCTGCAGCGGCTCGGGCTCGCGTCGCTGGCGGGGCAGGAACCCAGCGTGCCGGGATTGCACGCGCTGCACACGGCACACGCCGAGCGGATCCCCTACGAATGTCTGGAGATCTGGCTCGGACGACCGACAACGATCGACCCGGACGAGTCCACCCGGCGGATCCTGGCCGGTCGCGGCGGATACTGCTACCACTTGAACGGGGCGTTCTCCGCGCTGCTGGCCGCCCTCGGATACCGGGTCACCAGGCACGTCGGCGGTGTACAGGGAAACGAGTCCCAGCCGGCCGGAGCCAACGCCAACCACCTCGTGCTGACCGTTTCCGACCTCCCCGCCCCGGAGTCGCCGGACGGGTCGTGGCTGGTCGATCTCGGCATGGGCGACGGACTGCACGCGCCGCTGCCCCTGGTCGCCGGGGACTACGAGCAGGGCGGATTCCGGTACACGCTGCGGCCCTCGGCGGCCGAGCCCGGCGGCTGGCGCTTCGACCACGACCCGCGGGGCTCGTTCCTGGGCATGGACTTCCAGGCGTCGACGGCCCCGATGTCGGCCTTCCAGGCCCAGCACGAGCACCTGTCGACGTCCCCGGAATCCGGTTTCGTCCGCGTCGCCACCGCCGCCCGCCGCGACGCCACCGGCGTCGACCTCATCCGGACCCTGGTCCTCACCCGCATCGGCAGCGACCCCCGGCGCACCGAGCTGACCAGCCGCAACGACTACTTCGACGCCATGGCCGACGTCTTCGGCCTGCACTTCACCGACATCAACGCCACCGAGCGGGACGCCCTGTGGGCCCGCCTCTCCGCAGCCCACGAGCAGTGGCTGGCCCAGCAGGCGGCCTGACCTCCCGACCACGAGCAGTGGCTGGCCCCAGCAGGCCGCCCGACCTCCCGACCACGAGCACACGCGACACCGACAGCAGCGACAGCAGCCCACCACCCGGCACGGCGAACTCAGCGGCCAGCCCCGTCTACCGGCGTGCTCGCCGCGGCCGGGCGTTTGTCTCCGCGCCGGGTGATTTGTCTCCGCGCCGGGTGATGTGATCGGATGGCGGCAGCATCGCGTGTCGGCGGCGGACTGCGCCGGGCATGGAGGTGTGGAACCGAAGGGACCGCCCACGTGGCCTCCCCCGCCGGCGACCGAGTCGCCGCCCTCAGCAAGCAGCTCGCCGAAACCCACCAGGAACTGCGCCGCCGCCTCACCGGCCTGCGCACCGGCCGGACCGATCCGGCCGACCTGCGAACCCACTGCCTGGCCTTCTGCCAAGCGCTGACCACCCACCACCAGGGCGAGGACACCGGATTGTTCGCCGCTCTGCTGCGCGAACGCCCCGACCTCAAGCCGACGATCGACAAACTGATCGAGGACCACGGCATGATCACCGGAATCCTCACCCGCGTCACCGAACTCAGCGCGACCGGCAGCCCCCGGCTCGCCTCGGAGTTGGACGGCCTGGCCGCCATCATGGAGTCCCACTTCCGCTACGAGGAACGTTCCCTCGCCGAAGCCCTCGACGCCGGAGTCCCCGACGACGGCTGGTCCACCCCCGTCCTACACCTCACCTCCCCACCCTCCCCCGCCGATCCCCAGGTCACCCACGCGTGACCGCCAGATCCCCCACCGCGTCCGCGTAATAGGTGTCGGACAGGTGCTCCGCGATCGCCCGAATCGTCCACGCACCCGGCGTGACCGCGTCCAACTGCTCCTCGGTCAACGAGTCCAACCGCACCACCCAGATCTGCGCCAGCCTGGTCAACCGGCTGGTCGCCTCGGCCAGATCCTCCTCGGTGAACGCCGCCAGATCCCCCGGCGTGGTGATCGCCGACGCATGCCAGTGATCCGGAATCGTCGGCACCCCGGCCAGCCGCGCCTCCACCTCGGCCAGGTGATCGATCAGGTGATCCGTGATCCGCCGGATCGCCTTGTGCGGTGTATACACCCGGTCGTCCACCGGGATCGGCACCCCGTCCCACCCGGTCCAGCTCCGCGCAAGATCCAGCGCACGAGCAACGGACTCCTCGATCGACCGGCCAGGTTCCCCCATCACGAACACCCCTTTCCGAGTACGGCCTCAGCCCCGCCACGCTAGAGCCGCAACGCTTCGTCACCCGCCGAACCGTCGCGCCACCGGCCTGCCGAGCCGGCCCAGGAATGCCGCGCTCGCACGGGCGGGAACGCTCAGCGGCCTCAACCGGGCGCCAACGCGTCCAGGACCCGTTCGCAGCGGGCCGGATCGGTGGTCAAGCCCCGCTCGTGGCCCCACAACCAGTAGTCGACACACCGCGTGACCACCCAGCCGAGCGCGAGATCGGCGTTCAACCCGGCCACCTCGACCAGGCGGGCGAACAGTCCACGGACCTCCGCCGCCGAGCCCAGCTCGTCGGCGCGCGTCCACATCAGCTCGGGGATCGCGAACTCCGGTGGGCCGTGCAACGGGCGCGGATCCACCGCCAGCCACGGACGACGGGCGCCGGCGAGCACATTGCCGTAGTGCAGATCCGCGTGGACCAGGACGTTCTCACCGGCGCCGGGCAGCTCCACCGCGTACGCGCAAGCCTGGGAAAACCAGCGGCCCGGAACCGGATCGCCCAGCCCGCGCTGCCGCGGAGCCAGGGTTTTCGCGATCTCCGGAAGACCGGGCAGTCCCGGTGGCGGCGGGATCGCCAGGGTGCGGATGAGCCGGCCGGCGACCTCGGCGGCCTGCTCCACCGGCAGCGAATGCAGCGTTCGGGTCGGGTCGAGGCGCTCCAGCAGCAGCGCGCCCGGCTCGGACTCCAGCAGTTCGACCGTGCCGCGACCTCGCCAGGCACGCAGACCGGCCGCCTCCTGCGCGGTCGTCGTGTCCTGCGGCGCGCTCAGCTTCAGGACCAGCGGGCGATCGTCGCGGCTCACCATCAGCACCAGCGCCTGACCGCCGTGCCGGGGCGCGGCGTCGTCCAGGGTCAGGCGCCACCGGTCGAGAAGACGCTCGGCGCGCGACGGCAGGGAGGCGACCCACTCGCGGCCACCGTCCCCGTCCAGATGGGCCCGCCAGTGCGCGAATTGCTCCGGTACGACGATCCGGTTCACATCGGCTGACATGCATCGCACGCTATCCGGGCGAGACCGCCCTCCGCCCCGGTCTTTCGGCCCGGGCCGAAAGTATCGGGCGACCGCCGCACACGATCCCGCGACCGGCCGACAGCCGCCGGGGCCGGATCAGGCCGGGCTCGCCGACGGCCTGCTCAGCTGCGCCGCGACAAAGGCGAAAGCCGCCGGGATCACCGTGCTCCAGTATCCGAAGTTGTGCTCCCCCGGCCCGAAATTCCCGGCCACCGGCTCGCCCGGAAGCTCCCGCCGCAACGCCTGCACGTTCGCGAACAGCGGATCCCCGCGCCCACACCACAGCCCCACCGGCGTACCGGTCAGACGTTCCGCGTCGCGGAACACCGCGTCCCCGGGCACGACCGCCGGCGAGAACGCGGCCACCGCCCGCACGAACCGCGGAAACGCCTCGGCCAGCAGCAACGACCCGTACCCGCCCATCGACCAGCCCCACGCGGCCATCCGCCCGGTGTCATACCCGCGCGCCGCGCACCACGCCGGCAGCTCCTCGTGCACCATGCGCTGCGGATCGTCGCGCTCCCCGGGCTGCCAGGCGAGCCGATCCCCGGTCGCCCCGGCCAGCACGAACGGCGGCGCACCACGATTCACCGCGTCGGTCAGGAAACGGCCCAGCCCGAGCGCCTCGAAGTCGGCCGGACGCTTCGACCCGCCGTGCAGAATCAGACAGACCGGCAGCCCCGAACCGTCGCCGTGCCCGGCCGGAACCGCCGTGTAGAAGTCCACGGTCGTCCCCCGCGCCTTCGAATACCGCAGCTCACAGCGCTCCGGGCCGGGCGGGACGGACGGCACGGCCAGTGGTGTGACGGCGGGGCGGTCGGATCCGTACGCCCAGGCGCCGACCGCCGTCGAGGCCGCCACCACGGCCGCGGCCATCAAGGTACGTCGTCGCACTGTCGTCCGCCCTTCGCTCGTGTCGTGAGGACAACGCGCGCCCGGCGGACCCGTCACGGGTCCGGAATCACTCCAGGGCGGCCCGCAGGGTCCACGAGGTGCGACGGGGGTGTCCGGGCAGGGCGGCCCGGCCGGTGCACCAGAGCAGTGCCGGGACCGGCTCGGCGGCCGGATGGTCCGGGAACAGCCTGGCCAGGACGGCTGCGCAGGCCGCCGGGGACGGAAGCCATCCCGTACCCAATCCCTGATTTATGTCGTAGGTGTGCAGGAGAATCTCGTTGACGCCGAGCACCGCGAAACCGGACGGATCGGTCGGCCCCCAGTGCCAGGCCCGCGATTCCGGTTTCGACGCGCGTAACTGGGCCGCGAGCAGAGCCCCGGCGGCCTCGACGATCAGCAGGATCTCGGCCGGCGTCGCGTCGGGTCGCACCTGCAGGTCAAGAGGCAGATACGCGTCCGGCGCACCGGGGCCGGCGGCCAGCTGCGCCGCGTAGGCGAGCAGGTCGTGGGCGATGTGCGCGGCGGTGTCCCGGCAGCTCCAGGCGAGGTCACCGGCAGGCTGCGTCCAGTCCGCGTCCAGGTGCGGGGTCAGCGCCCGGCGCGCCTCGCCGATCGCCGCTTCCACATCGCCGGCATCCATGCTCGCCAGCTTGCCAGCCCTGGCCGGCCGGGGCACATCCCGTTCGTGCCGTCCTGAACGGCCGGGCCGAAAACGATGCCCTGGTCAGGCTTACTCTTCGCCGGCGGGCGGTGCGATGCGAGGAGGACGATTCTCGTACGGCGTGGAAAGCACCACCGTGGTCCGCGTCGTGACATTCGCCGCGGTACGGATGTCCTGCAGCAGCCGCTCCAGGTCGGCGGGGCTCTTCACCCGCACCAGGAGCATGTAGAAATCCTCGCCCGCCACCGAGTAGCAGGAGTCGATCTCGGTCAGATGCGCCAGCCGCTCGGGCGCGTCGTCCGGCTGGGACGGATCGAACGGGCGAATCGCCACGAACGCCGTCAACGGCAGATTCAAGGCCTCGTACGACACCTTGGCCGTGTAACCGGAGATCACCCCGCGCTGCTCCAGCCGCCGGACACGCTGGTGCACGGCGGACACACTCAGCCCCACCCGCTCGGCCAGGTCCGTGTAGGACAGGCGGCCGTCAACGGTGAGGGCCGACACGATCGCCCGGTCGATCTCTTCCACGCCGGTAAGAGTAACGACCGGGCGAACCGGACACGTCAGCCGGTCAGCGACCGGGCGATCACCATGCGCTGGATCTGGTTCGTGCCCTCGACGATCTGCAGCACCTTGGCCTCACGGAACCAGCGCTCGACCGGGTGATCGGCAACATACCCATACCCCCCGAGCACCTGCACGGCGTCGGTCGTCACGCGCATCGCGGCGTCGGTGGCGAACAGTTTCGCCTTCGCCGCCTCGATCGAGAACGGGCGGCCGGCATCCTTCAGGCGAGCCGCCGTGAGCAGCAGCGCACGGGCCGCCGACACCTGCGTGGCCATGTCGGCGAGCATGAAACCGACACCCTGGAATCGCCCGATCGGCTGACCGAACTGCTCCCGCTCACGGGCGTAGGACACCGCGTACTCCAGGGCCGCCTGGGCCAGGCCGACCGCGCACGCGGCGATCCCGAGACGGCCCGCGTCCAGGGCTTTCATCGCGATGGCGAAACCCTGACCCTCCTCGCCGACGATCCGGTCGTGCGGAATCCGCGCGTTGTCCAGGACGATCTGGGCCGGCGCCGACGAGCGCAGGCCCATCAGCCGCTCCCGCGCCTGCGGCAGCAGACCGGGCGTGTTCGCGTCCGCGATCAGGCAGGAGATCCCCTTCGCGCCGGGTGCGCCGGTGCGGACGAAGATGTTGTAGAAATCGGCGTGGCCGCCGTGCGTGATCCACGCCTTCGTGCCGTTGACCAGCCAATCCTCACCGTCCGGCACCGCGCGGGTGGTCAGGTTGGCCGCGTCGGAACCACCCTGCGGCTCGGAAAGACAGTAGGCGCCGAGCAGTTCGCCGCCGAGCATCTCCGGCAGCGCCTTGCGTTGCCGCTCACTGCCGAACGCGGAGATCGGGAAACACGACAGCGTGTGCACGCTGACCGCCTCGGCGATGCCCAACCAGGTTCCGGCCAGAATCTCCAAAACCTGAAGATAGATTTCGTACGGCTGTCCGGCGCCACCATCACTTTCCTCATACGGCAAACCGAGCAGCCCGGAGCGGCCTATCGTTCGCAGGACCTCCCGCGGGAACTCTCCGCGCGCCTCGAAGTCGTCGACCTTGCCGGCCAGCTCACGGGTGGCAAGCTCACGGGTCAGGTCGAGCAGGTCGTATGCCTCAGGGGTGGGAAGCAGTCGATCCACGGTCACCCCGCCAGCTTAACGCTCGTTCAACTTCCGCGACAGCCAGCCCGCCCCACACCATCCGGATGGCACGCCCCAGCTCGCACAACCCCGGCCGGCAGCACCCCGGCCCGCACGATCCCGGCCCGGATCCCGGGCCGCACGATCCTGCAAAGGGTGCCGGAAGCCGGATCAGCCGATCAGGACAGCATGCAGCCTCCTCGCCTCGGTGAGCAGCCGGCTCGATCCGCGGGCGGCGGCCAGGCCGGCCAGGCCGGGAATCTCGTCGCCGACGCCGATCCCGGCGGCAACCCGGGTGGCCAGTTCGATCAGATCCGGCAGTCCGCGCGGCCGGTGCGGGAAGAGCGCGGGCAGGGCGGCCACCAGCAACTCCCAGACGGCCCGCGACGCGCCCGCCTGGTGCGCGTCGCCGAGCGGTTCGGCCGCACGAGCGAGTTTCACCAGGCGGTCAACGGTCAGACCAGCGAGGTCCCGGCCGACCGCAGCGGCGAAACTCTCCCCCGCCACTCCGTCGGCCACGAGCCCGGCGGGACCCGGATCGACGTCAGCGGCGGGGGTGGAGCGAGCGGCCAGGACCGGGAAAGCGTCGGCGGCGGGGGTGGAGCGGGCGGCCAGGATCAGGAAGGCGTCGGTGGCGGACACCCGATCGGACCGGTCGCGGGCAGTCAGGGCGTAGGCCAGGGCCAGGGACATCGCCGGGCCGAACGGGCCGCCACTCTCGGCAAGCAGCGGAAGCACGCTCGTGTCGCCGCGCGAGTCGTCGATGGCCGAGCCGGCGATCAGCGACAGCGCCCAGGCCGCGTTGATCTCGCGGTGGTGCGGGAGGGCAGCGGTCAGTAGTTCCGGGCACGGAATCCAGCGGCCCTGGTCCCAGCGTGCATCCGGGAACCGCGTGAACGTCAGCCACTGCCCGGACACCCCCAGATGATCTGTCGCGAGGTCGGGCGGGGCCAGGTTGACCTTCACGCGGGCCGCCCGGCCCGGCTCGCCGTAGTACTGCTCCACGCGTGTGCTCACCGGATCGGGCAGGCCGCCCGCTATCAGCCACGCCGCCAACTGCCGCCCGGCCGCCGAGGTCAGGCCGGCCGCCACCGCCGGATCGGTGCCCCGGGGCAGTCGCAGGAATGCCTGTTCCAGGTCGATCGGCCACGGCTCCCACCCCTCGGCCGCGGCCTGGCGCAACCGGTCGGCCAGCACCTCGGCATCCAGGCTTCCGTCCACCCGGGTCGGCGTCGCCACCAGCATCGGCGGCCGGGGACCACCCGCGGTCAGACGCGTATAGATCTCGACTACGCGCAGGGCCAGCAGCCGATCCGGAGCACCGGAGGCAACCGGATCGGACGGGAGCGGGGGCAGCTCCGCGCCGGGGTCGGCAACCCGGCGCACCAGCGGGTCGAAGTGCAGGAAGTGCGGCGCGTGCGACCAGATCCGGTGCGCCGGATCCGCCCAGCGAGCCACCAGATGCCGCAGCGGGGACCGATCGGCGCCGGACCGCACCGCCACCAGCCCGGCCAGCACCCGCTCCCAGCGAACGGCCGTCTCCTCGTGCCCCAGCGCGCCGATCTCCTCGGCCAGCTCGGCGGTGCTCGCGACCGGCAACGGCATCGCGTCCGCCTGGCCCGGCACCACGAGCGACGGCACCGCCGCGGCCACGAGCGGCGACGATCCGGCCGACAGCGCCACGGCCCCGATCGACACCGGGCCCGACGACGGCTCCGCAGCCGTAGGCAACGGAAGAACGGCCGACGGCGCCGCTGCTCCGGAGGCCAGGGCGCCGCCGTCGCCCTCGGGCCCGGTCGTCGGATAAGCAGGGCCGCTGTGGGCTGTCGACGCTTCGGGCCGGGTTGCCGGGTCGGCAGGCTTGAACAGGGTGGCGGCGCGGGCGGCCAGGTCGTCGTCGAGGGCGGCGGCGACCGCGGCCAGGCGGGCACGGGCGGGCTCGTCGAGGGTCGGGACGTGCTGGGCGATCAGGGTAAGGGCGCGGTCCTGGATCTCGCCGGCCGGATGGCTGAAGGCCACGGCGACCGTCTCCATGATCTCGGCGGCCCGGGACGGCTCGCGCGCGGCTGCCCGGCCGAGCCAGGTCAACTGGGTCTTGACCAGGGACTTCACCGGCCTCAGCAGAACCTCACGGGCGGCCGGCAGGAGCACGTCGACGTCGAGGAGGCCCGCGTCGTCAACCGCTCGCAGAGCGCGCTGCGCCAGGCCGGCCACCGCCGCCGGAGCATCGGCCAGCATCCGCGCGTAGGGGTCGGCGTGCCCGGCCATCTCCCCCGCGGTCGGCGCCAGCGCGTCGTGGAGCAGGGCGAACGGTCTCAGCGCGGTCGGGCCGCCGCCGCGCGCAAGGCGGTCGACGGTCGCGGTCAGGAGCCGGGAGCGGTCGAGGCGGCCGGAGCGGGCCAGCTCGGCGACGGCTGCCGGGAAAGCCGGTGGGCCGACGTGGCTTCTGGTCCTGGGGTCCCACTCGGCCGCGGCCAGGTCGACGCCGAGGGTCTCGGCTTCGAAGACGACGGGTAACAGCAGGTCAAGGTACGGATCCGAGCGCAACCGATCCACGAACGGCACGGTCACGCGGGTGTTCAGGCCCGGCCACTGCAGGTGGGCGATCCAGCCGGAGATCACGCCGCGCGGGGCCGGTGGGGTGGTGCCGCCCTCGACGCACAGGGCGGCGACCAGCGGCCATCCCTGCTCCCACGGGTCGGTGCCGCGCACGTGGGCGCCCAGCCGCAGGCCGAGGTCGCCGAGCCACGGGAGTTTCCGGGATCGGATCACCTCCATCGCGTACGGAATCGGGATGCGACCCCATTTGTCGCGCATGTCGGGGCGGCGCAGCAGGCTCACCGCGGCCGCGGCGGACGGGGCCGAACCGAGCACGGCCAGGCCGAACGCGCCGGTCGGGTCGAACTCGCCGCGCCACCAGTCCTCCGGGCGCAACGCGGTCAGGCGGGCTTTGACCTGGCGGCCGAAGGCGAGACGCTCGGGCTCGCCGGCCGCGCACAGCATGTCCCGCACCGCGGCGATGTCACCGCCGCGGGCCCGCTCGTCGAGGACGTCCCAGTCCAGGTCTCCCATGGCGCAGAAACCTAGACGAGGGGTCCGACAGAAATCAGCCGCCCGGCGTGACCAGGCCGGTCTCGTAGGCCAGGACGACCGCCTGGGCGCGGTCGCGCAGCTGCAGTTTCGCAAAGATGCGGGCCACGTGGGTCTTCACGGTCGCCTCGCTGAGCGTCAGCGTCTCGGCCAGTTCGGTGTTGGACAGGCCGCGGCCGAGCAGCGCCAGCACCTCGGTCTCGCGGGGGGTGAGCGGGGACAGGTCGCGGTGGACGGCCGGCTGTGCGGTGGCGAACCGCTGCACCAGGCGCCGGGTGATCGACGGTGAGAGCAGCGCGTCCCCGGTGCCGACCAGGCGGACCGCCGCGGCGAGGTGGTCGGCCGTCACGTCCTTGAGCAGGAAGCCGCTGGCGCCCAGGGCGAGGGCCGTGTAGACATACCGGTCCAGGTCGAAGGTCGTGAGCATGAGAACGCGGCAGTGCGGGCTGCGCGCCAGGATCAACCGGGTCGCCTCAAGGCCGTCCAGGACCGGCATGCGGATGTCCATCAGTACGACGTCGGGGCGCAGCCGGCGCTCGGCCTCGACCGCTTCGGCGCCGTCGCCCGCCTCGCCGGCCACGTCGATGCCGCGAGCGGTCAGAATCAGTCGGAAGCCGGCGCGGATCAGCTCCTGGTCGTCGACGATCAGGACGCGCGGGGACGTCATGGCGCCTCCACCGGAATCCGCGCCCGGACGCGGAAACCGCCGCCGAGCCGGCGACGGGCGTCGAGATCACCGCCGTACATCGCAATCCTTTGCCGCAGGCCGAGCAGACCGCGACCGGCGCCGGGGCCTCGACCAGCGGCGGGCCTTGGCCCGGGGTCTCCGGTGAGGACGCTGGGGCCGCTGGTCAGGACCTCGACGCGCAGCGCGCGCTCGGCGTAGCGGATGGTCACCTCGGCCTTGCCGCCGGCGCCGTGCCGCAGGGCGTTGGTCAGCGCTTCCTGGACGATGCGGTAGGCAGTGACGTCGATGCCCGACGGCAGCGGGCGCGGCTCCCCGGAGATGCGCACCTCGACCGGCAGACCGGCGAACGCGATGCGGTCGACCAGCGCGCCGAGACTGCTCAGGGTCGGCTGCGGCGTGAGATCCGAATCGGACTCCTCGCCGTCCGCGCGGGGCGCCAGCAAACCCAGCAGATGCCGCAACTCGGTCATCGTGGTGCGCCCGGCCTTCTCCACCTCGGCCAGCGCCGCATCGGCCGTGCCGGGCAGCGTGGTCAGGATCTCGCGGGCGGCCGCGGTCTGCACGATCATCACACTCACGTTGTGGCTGACGATGTCGTGCAGCTCACGGGCGATGCGCGCGCGTTCCTCACCGACGGCGGCCCGGGCGGCGCTCTCCCGCTCCCGTTCCAGCAGCCAGCCGCGCTCGCCCAGGTCGCGGGCGCGATGCCGGCAGGTGCGGAGCAGCGCGATCCATAGACCAGTGGTGATCGCACAGGCGGCCGCCAGGGCTCCGGCCAGCACCACTGTTCCCACCCGTCACACCTTGGCAGACGGCGGGCGCGGGCACATCATCCCGGGCGCCTACGGCGCCTACATCCCCGGATGTACGGCGAAAGGATGTCAGACCACGGTCCGATGCCATCCGGGTACGGCGTCGTTAGCGTTCCGTCCCATGACGACTGAGACGGTGGTGCGCCTCGACGGCGTACGCAAGGAATACGGGGAGACCGTCGCGCTGGACGGGGTGTCCCTGGAGATCCGCCCCGGCGATGCGGTCGCCGTGATGGGCCCGTCCGGGTGCGGCAAGTCCACGTTGCTCAACATGATCGCCGGGCTGGACCGGCCGAGCGCCGGCGTCATCGAGGTGCACGGCGAGCGCATCGACGAGATGAACGAGACTCGCCTGGCGCTGTTCCGCCGTCACCACCTCGGCATGATCTTCCAGTTCTTCAACCTGCTCGACGACCTGCCCGCGCTCGACAACGTGGCCCTGGCCGCGCAGCTGACCGGCAGCAAGGCCGGCCCGGCCCGCCGCCGTGCCCTGGAGCTGCTCGACGAGCTGGGCATCGCCGACCGGCGCAACATCTATCCGGCCGCGCTCAGCGGCGGCGAGCGTCAGCGGGTCGCGGTGGCCCGCGCGCTGATGAACCGGCCGGCGCTGCTGCTGGCCGACGAGCCGACCGGCGCGCTCGATTCCAAGGCCGGCGAGCAGGTGATGGACCTGCTGCTGGACCTCAATCAGATCGGGCAGACACTGCTGATCGTCACGCACGACGAGCGGCTGGCGCACCGCTGCGCGAGCCGGCTGATCGAGATGAGTGACGGCCGGATCGCCCGCGAGGCCACCCTGGAGAGATTGTGAGCGCGGTGTGGCGGGCGGCCCGGGCGGCCGTTCGCCGGCGCAGGGTGCAGACGTTCGTGATCGCGCTGGTCGCGCTCTTCTGCACGGCCACCGGGGTGGTCTCGCTGGCGTTGCTGGACGCGGCGTCGGCACCGTTCGACCGAGCCTTCGAGCAGCAGCGGGGCGCGCACGCGGTGGCGACCTACGACCCGGCGAAGGTCACCGACGCGCAGCTGACCGGCGCGACCGCCGGGGTGGCCGCGCTGAACGGGCCGTTCCCGCAGGTCGTGGTCGAGGCCGAGAACCAGGAGGACCTGTTCCTGAGCGGTCGCCCGCTCACGATCGTGGGGCGCGCCGACCCCGGTGGCACCGTCGACCAGCTCGACCTGTGGCACGGGCGCTGGGCCACCGGGCCGGGCGAGATCGTGCTGGCCTCCCCGCCGCGCCCGGACGACTTCGACGAGGGCCCGTTCGGGGAGACCACCTCGGTCACCGTCAAGGGGACGACGCTCGCGGTGGTCGGGTGGGCGTTCAGCATCAGCGGCTCGGCCGACGCCTGGGTGGCTCCGGCGCAGATGGCCACGATGAGTCCGGCCTCGACCCAGATGCTGTACCGGTTCGCCGGCGACGTGGCGACCGAGGACGCGGTGCGGGCGCGGCTCGCCGGGGTGACCACGGGGCTCCCCGGCGGCGCGCTCGTCGCCGCCCAGCCCTACCTGGCGCTGAAGCAGCAGGCGGCCGAGCAGCCCGGGACGTACCTGCCGTTCCTGAGCACGTTCGGGGTGCTCGGGCTGCTCGTCGCGGTCATCATCGTGGGCAACGTGGTGAGCGGCGCGGTGGTCTCCGGGGTCCGGCACATCGGCGTGCTCAAGGCCATCGGTTTCACACCACGCCAGGTCGTCACCGTCTACCTGACCATGGTGACCGTCCCGGCGGTGGCCGGCGCGGTGCCGGGCACGGTGCTCGGGGCGCTGGCGGCCGAGCCGATGCTGACCGACACGTTCCAGGGGCTCGGATTCGGGCAGGATGCCGGGGCCCGGCCCTGGGTGTGGGCGACCGGCCTGGTCGGGGTGCCGGTGATCGTCATCCTGGCCGCGCTGCTGCCCGCCCGCCAGGCTCATCGCCTGTCCGCGGCCGAGGCGATCTCGGCCGGCAGCGCCCAGCGGCAGGGCCGTGGCCTGCGCGTCCAGCGGGCGCTGACCGGGTCCCGGCTGCCCCGGTCGGTGAGTCTCGGGCTGGGTCTGCCGTTCGCGCGGCCCGGCCGGACCGCGCTGACCCTGGCCACGCTGCTGCTCGGGGTCACCACGGTCACGTTCGCGACCGGGCTGTCCGACTCGGTGATCCGGGTCGCCGAGATCGGGGACCGGTCCGGCGGCCAGATCGGGGTGCGGGTCCAGTCCCCGCAGTTCGGGACGACCAGCACCCGCACCGAGGACGAGATCGAGGCGCTGCTGCGCGGCCGGCCCGGGACCGCGCGGGTCGGCGTCTTCTACAGCCGCGAGGTGTCGGTGGCCGGGATGGGCGAGCCGCTGCAGATCAATTTCGGTCGTGGTGACGTGGCGGCGCTGGGCTACGAGGAGCAGATGCTGGACGGGCACTGGATGACCGGGCCGGACGAGGTGGTCGCGCCCAGCCAGCTGATGAATCGCCGCGGCCTCCGGATCGGCGACCGGCTCACGGTCGAGCTGGGCGGCGGACGCAAGACGGTCACCCTGGTCGGCGAGACGGTGCGTGGTGCTCCCGGGCCGGAGGGCCTGTTCGCCGAGCGGGCGGCGCTGGCCCAGCTCGACCCGGGTCGCACCCTCGCCCCGGACGACTTCCTCTACCAGGTGCAGGTGACCGCCGGGACGGACCTTCAGGCGTACGCCGACGGGGTGCGGGCGGCCGACCCCGGGCTGTTCTCGTGGGTCAACGCCGGCGGCAACGAGTTCGCGACGATCGTCACCGGCTTCTCCACCGTACTGTCGATCCTGCTGGCCGCGGTCACCGCGCTCGGCGTGCTGAACACGGTCGCGCTCAACGTCCTGGACCGCCGCCGCGACCTGGGCATGCTCAAGTCCATCGGGATGACCCCGCGGCAGGTGGTGGCCATGACGGTCACCTCGGTGGCCGCGCTCGGGGTGATCGGCGGGCTGCTCGGGATCCCGCTCGGGATCGTGGCCCACCGGTTCATCATCCCGATGGCGGAGCGGGCGGCCGGGCTCCGGCTGCCGGAGTCGGTGCTGCAGGTCTGGGCGCCCGGGATGCTCGGGTTGCTGGTGCTCAGCGGGGTGGTGATCGCGGTGCTGGGGGCGCTCATCCCGGCCCGCTCGGCGGCCCGGCTGACGATCGCGCAGGTGTTGCACAACGAGTGACCCGACCGGCGCCGAGCCCCCGCAACATCGGATGCTGCGGGGGCTGCCGGCCGGCCGCGCACGGTCCGGGTGCGAACCGATCCCACCCCTAAGATCGGTTCCCATGGATCATCGACGCCTGGGACGCAGCGGCCTGCACATCAGTGAGATCACCTATGGGAACTGGCTGACGCACGGCGAGCAGGTCGGCCGCGACTCGGCGCTGGCCTGCATCCGGGCGGCGCTGGACGCGGGCATCTCGACCTTCGACACGGCCGACGTCTATGCGCTCGGCGCCGCCGAAGAGGTCCTCGGCGAGGCACTACGGCCGGTGCGCCGCTCCTCGGTGGAGATCGCGACGAAGGTGTGCCTGCCCACCGGCGACGGCCCGAACGACCGGGGCCTGTCCCGCAAACACATCATGGAGTCGTGTCACGCGTCGCTGCGCCGGCTCGGCACCGACTACGTCGACGTCTACCAGGCTCACCGGTTCGACGAGAAGACGCCGCTGGACGAGACGCTCGTCGCGCTGGACGATCTCGTACGTCAGGGAAAAGTCCTTTATCTCGGGGTGTCCGAATGGACCGCCGGGCAGATCCGGCAGGCGCTCGACCTCGCCGCGGAGCTGGGGCTGCGCAGCCGGATCGTCGCCAACCAGCCGCAGTACAACATGCTCTGGCGGGTCATCGAACCCGAGGTGCTGCCGCTGTGCCGGGACGAGGGCATCGGGCAGGTCGTGTTCCAGCCGCTGGCGCAGGGGGTGCTGACCGGCAAGTACCGGCCCGGTCAGCCCGCACCGGAAGGCTCGCGGGCGACCAGCGGCGGTCGTGCACCGAGGTTCATCCAGCGGGTGCTCGGGGCTGAACTGCTGGAACGGGTTCAACGGCTGCGGCCGCTGGCCGAGGAGGCCGGGCTGTCCATGGCCCAGCTGGCGATCGCGTGGGTCCTGCAGCAGGACGGGGTGAACTCGGCGATCATCGGCGCGACCCGGCCGGAGCAGGTCGCCGAGAACGCGGGGGCGGCCGGGGTCCGCCTGTCCGGCGAGCTGCTCGCCGCGATCGACGCGGTGCTGGGCGACCTGGTGGATCGGGATCCGGCGAAGACCGCCCGGATGATGGCGGTCAAGGACACCTGGAGCCAGGCTGAGGCCTGACGCGTTCCGGATCTCTGACAAAGCCCGACAGAATACGGAACTATTTGCCTGCAGGATACGGAAAACATTGGCTGCAGATGCGGAAGAAGAAAGCTCCTCGATGCCCGTCTTCCTCGGGATATGGGTGCCCGCCTGATCCCGCGTCACCCGCCGACCGAACGTCCACCTCATCCACTCGGACGTCACGGCGTGGCCCCTCGGACTCTCGCCGGAGAAGATCGCAAGGACGTGGGTCGAGAGGCCGAGGTTGTCGTACCCGTGTGGCAAGGTTGGCGCGTGACTCGACCACTGCTGGCCGTCGACGCCCCGAGCTTGTACTTCCGGGCGTTTCACGGCATCCCGGAGAAGGCGGCGCAGACCGAGGGCGGCGAGCCGGTCAACGCGATCCGCGGGTTCCTCGACATGATCGCGCAGCTGGTGCGGGCCAGGCGGCCCGACCGGCTGGTCTGTGCGCTGGATGCGGACTGGCGGCCGGCCTGGCGGGTCGAGCTGGTGCCGTCGTACAAGGCGCATCGGGTCGCGCACGACGCGGTCGAGGAGGTGCCGGCGTCGCTCGAACGGCAGGTTCCGGTGCTGCTCGAGGTGCTCGCGGCGGTGGGTATTCCGGCGTTCGGGGTGCCCGGCTACGAGGCCGATGACGTGCTCGGCACGCTCGCGGCGACCCAGCCCGCCCCGGTCGAGGTGGTTTCCGGCGACCGTGACCTGTTCCAGCTGGTCGACGACGAGCGCCGGACCCGGCTGCTCTACTGCGGGCGCGGCGTGGCCAAGCTGGAGGATGCCGACGAGGCTCTGGTCCAGGCGAAGTACGGGGTGCGAGCGCAGTTCTACGCGGATTTCGCGGCGATGCGCGGTGACGCCAGTGACGGCCTGCCCGGGGTCGCCGGGGTCGGTGAGAAGACGGCCGCCCGGCTGATCGAGCGCTATGGCGGGATCGCCGAGATCATGGCCGCGCTCGACGATCCGGAGGCCGGGTTCGCGCCGGGTGTGCGCACGAAGCTCGACGCCGGCCGGGGGTATCTGGCCCGGGCGTTGCCGGTGTGCCGGGTCGCCCTGGACGTGAAGCTTCCGGACTTCGATCCGGCCCTGCCCCGGGAGCCGCGGGACCCGGATGCGCTGCTGGCCCTGGCCGAGCGGTGGAATCTGGCCGGTTCGGCCCGCCGCCTGGTCGACGCCCTGGCCGGCTGACCGCCAGGAATCTCACGAAGGGACACGAAAGAGAACGAAGCGTGAATGAGTCCGCTCGGATTGTTAGAAGCGGACGGCACGGGGCATCAACCAGAGCGGGTACTCAAAAGCCCACGCATTACGCAAATGATGCGAAGACGTAGAGAACCCCCACTGATGGGAGATCCCCCGTGATCACGCAGGAGCACATCCACACTCTGCAGGGCCGGCACGTCCACGACCGGGACGGCGACAAGATCGGCACGGCCGGGCAGGTGTGGACGGACGCCGCCGGGCTGCCCACCTGGGTGAGCGTGCGCACCGGTCTGTTCGGGTTGAACGAGTCGCTGGTTCCGCTGCAGGACGCGGATCTGGCCGACGACCGCCTGGTGGTCCCGTTCGACAAGGCGACCGTGAAGGACGCCCCGAACGTGGACGCCGACCACGACGAGCCGCTGTCGCAGGAGGAGGTGGATCGCCTCTACTCCTACTACGGCCTGGCCCAGCACGACAGCTACCGGTCCTACCAGGCCGGCGCGGCCGCCGGTAACGAGTATTACGCGGGCGAGTCCGGCTACGGCCGCGCCGACGATCACACCCGCGGCGCCAACTTCGCCACGACCACCGACCACGAGCCGACCGGCGCCACCGGCCACGAACGGACCAGCGCCGCCGGCTACGAGCCGACCGGCACGGGCTACGAGACGGCCGGCACGGGCTACGAGACGGCCGGCACGAGCCATGAGCCGACGACCGGCGCCCGCGCCGAGACCACGGGTGCCGGCTACGAGACGACCGGCACCGACTTCGAGCACGGCGCCGGTCAGGGCAACGGCCGCTACGAGTCGACCGAGGCCACTCCCGGCCGGACCGACCGGCCCGGCCTGCGCAGGTACGTGGCCACCGAGCGCCCGATCACCCCGCAGGATCGGGATCTGCCGGGCGACGAGCACCGCCTCGGCTGACCCGAGCAGCCTGATCGAGAAGCCCTGGCCGCTGCGAACGGCCAGGGCTTTTTCACACCAAAAACCGATTATTGGGTACGGAATGAGCACCGCGCTCAGGAAGCGGCCCGACCCATCAGGCACACCGCCAGCAGATGCACCGAGATCCACGGCGCCCGCCGCCAGTCCCCCACGGCCGATGCCTCCCACCCTCGACGGGCCGCCACGTCGGCCACCCCGTCCGCGTAGGCCGCCAGGTTGACCACGTTCACCGCCCCGACGGCCGCCCTGATCCGCGCCCCGTGCTGATCCATAACGGCCACCAGCCCGGGCTCAGGTGCGGCCGGAGCCCCGAGACGCCGCTCCCACTGATCAAGGGCGAGGCGCGCACCGGCGCTGAGTAGGTCCCACTCCATGGCGCCCTACCGTACAAAGCCCCAGAACCGCCCACAACGGTGACGAACGGCGATCAACCGTTCGTCGGCCCGGTTCGAAGCGGTCGGCCGATCCGAGTTCAGCGGCGGGCGAGGCGCCGCTCTCCCCCGGTGCCCGCGATGTACGGAACGCCGAAGTGCGCGAACACCCGCGGCTCGTCCGCCGCTGCCAGTTCGCCGTCAAGGTCGATGGCCGGGGCGTCCCCGGCCAGCTTCTTGTCGTAGCGCACCCGCACGGCGTCCGGCCGCACGGTCGCACCGTCGAGCGGGACGAACACGAGCCGGTGCCGGCCGATGAAGCCGACCCGCACGGTGATGAACGACGGCTCGTCGGTGGCCGTGTCGACGTACACCGCCTCCAGGTCACCGATCTTGGCGCCGTCCGGGTCGATGACCTTCTGGCCACGCCAGTCACGCAGATTTTCCGCCGGGAACATGCCGTGGCAGTGCCCGGCGGCGAGCAGCACGAAACCGCCCAGCGGCGAGCAGCACGAAACCGCCCAGCGGGGATGAGCGCGAAACCGCCCGGTGAGGAAAAGCGCGAACCCCGACGGGCTCAGGCTCCGCTCGCGACGGAGAGGCCGAGCCGGCGCAACGCCCCGATCCGCTGCCGGATCAACGCCATCGACTCGTCCTGCAGCCGCGACCACCCGTCCTGCCCGGTGATCTGGCCCGGGTGCCGCCGGTACAGCCAGGTGATCTCCGGCGGCAGGTAGCCCGGCGTCGTCTCCCCCAACGCCACGACCAGCGCCAGATCCCCGCCACGGGCGGTCGCCACCCAGCCCCCGAACGCCCGGACGGTGTCGGTGCGCGCGGTCAGCCCGGCGCACGGCGCCGCCGGTTTCCCGCTGTCGAGAACGAGCTGGGTCAGCACGCCCGGTTCGATCACGCCGGGTTCCAGCGGCGCCGGGAACGACACCCGGGTCAGGTCGGGCATCAGGTCGTACGCCTGCGAGCTGACCCAGTGGATGCGCGGGTGCGCCTCGAACGCCTCGACGGCCGTGCGCAGCGCGCCCGGCAGCAGCAGGTCGTCGGAGTCGAGCACGTGCACCAGCGTCCCGGCGGCCCGGGCCAGCGCGACGTTGCGCGCGATGTTGACGCCGAGCGTCTCGCCGTTGGCCTGGTAGCGCGCGAACGGGAAGCGCCGGGCCACCTCGGCCAGGGCCGACGCCGGACCGTCCTCCTGGACCAGCCATTCAAGATCCCACCCGTCCGGCCGGTCCTGCGCGGCCAGGCTCTCGCCGGCCTCGGCGAGGAATTCCGCCCGGTCCGCGTGCACGGGGGTGAGGACGGAGATCAGCGGCATGGTGCACCTTTCATGACGGGTCCGGGCAGGGCTGGTGGTATTCGAGCCGGGGCAGCAGTTGATCCCATTGCTCGGCGGTCAGGGCGCCCCGGGTCGCCGAGCAGATCCGCTGCTCGGCCGCGTCCCGGTCGACCTGCCAGAGCCGTACGTCGGTGTCGGCGCCACCGATCGCCAGGGACCGCCCGTCGGGGCTGAAGGCGAGTGTGAGCAGGACGCCGCTGTGGCCGGTGAGCGGCTGGCCGTCGAGCGCGGCGGCCGGCTCGGCCGGGTCGGCGACGTTCCACAGCCGGATCGTCTTGTCGTAGCTGGTGCTGGCCAGGGTCCGCCCGTCGGCGCTGTAGGCGACCGCGCTCACGGCGTCGGTGTGTCCGGTCAGCGGCTCGCCCAGCGGTTCCGGTCGCCGCGGGTCGTGGACGTCCCACAGGCGGACGGTCTTGTCGCCGCCGGCCGTGGCCAGGGTCCGCCCGTCCGGGCTGAACGCCGCCGACCACACCGGCCCGCTGTGCCCGGTCAGGGCGGGTCCGAGCGCGACCGGCGCGGCCGGGTTCGTGATGTCCCAGAGCCGGATCGTGCTGTCGAAGCTCGCGGTGGCCAGAGTGTGCCGGTCGGGGCTGAACCGGATCGTCGTGATGTAGCCCGTGTGGCCGGTTTCGATCACGGCCAGCGGCTGGGGGTGGACCGGGTCGCGGAGGTCCCAGAGTTGGATGGTCTCCTCGTTCTGGGTGGCCAGGACCGTTCCGTCGGCGCTGAACGCGACCTGCCCGCCCGCGTTCACGGTCAGCGGGGTGCCGATCCGCTGGGGACGGCTCGGATCCCGTACGTCCCAAAGGGTGGCTTTTTGATCGGTGCTGCCCATGGCCAGCAGGTTGCCGTCGGGGCTGAAGGCGACGCCGGAGACGCTCCCACCGGCCGTGAGCGGCGGCCCGGCCTGGACCGGCCGGCCGGGGTCGCGGACGTCCCACAGGCGGGCCGTGTCGTCCGCCCCGGCCGTGGCCAGCAGGTTCCCGTCGGGGCGGTAGGTCGTGGACGTGACCCGGGCGCTGTGACCGATCAGGATCCGGGCCGGCACGGACCAGAGCCGGACGGTGCCGTCGTCGCTGCCGGTGGCCAGGCTGGTGCCGTCGGGGCTGAACGCGACGGCGTAGACGATGCCGGAGCGGGCGGCGAGCGGCTGGCCCATCGGTTGCGGCCGGCCCGGGTCGCTCACCGTCCACAGCCGGGCCGTGCCGTCGCTGCTCCCGGAGGCCAGGACCCGGCCGTCGGGGCTGAACGCCACCGACCACACCGACCCGTCGTGCCCGGTCAGGCTCTGCTGCAGGGCGACCGGGCGGGCCAGGTCGGCGACGTTCCACAGCCGGATCGTCCGGTCCTCGCTGCCGCTGGCCAGGGTGTGCCCGTCCGGGCTGAACGCCACCGAGTGGATCGTGTCGGCGTGCCCGGCCAGCGGGGAAGCAGCCGGGCGGGCGTGTGCGGGGTCGGCGACGTTCCACAGCCGGACCGTCTTGTCGTCGCTGCCGCTGGCCAGGGTCCGCCCGTCCGGGCTGAACCCGACCGCGCGCACGGCGGCGGCGTGCCCGGTCAGGGCGGGCCGCCGGACCGGCCGGTCGCGGTCGCTCAGGTCCCACAGCCCGACCGTGTGGTCCTGGTTCGCGGTGGCCAGGGTGTGCCCGTCGGGGCTGAACGCCACCAGGTAGATGGTGCCGCCGCCACCGTCGAGCGGTGCGCCGAGGGCCTTCGGGTGGTCCCGGTCGGTCATGTCCCAGAGCCGGACCGTCCGGTCGTCGCCGGCGGTGGCCAGGGTGCGGCCGTCCGGGCTGAACACCGCCGAGGTCACCCAGCTGGTGTGACCGTGCAGGGGTTCGCCGAGGGCGGCCGGGCGGCTGCGGTCGGCGACGTCCCACAGGCGGATCGTGCGGTCGAAGCCGGTGGTGGCCAATGTCCGGCCGTCGGGGCTGAACGAGGTCAGGTACACCGCGCCGCTGTGCCCGGACAGCGGCCGGGCCAGCGGGACGTCCTGCGTCGACAGCAGCCTCGCCTGGGCCCGGCCGTCGTCCGGGCGCAGCTGGTCGGCGGCCAGCGCCAGCTGCGCCGACAGGGACGGGTCGGGTTGCTGCATCCGGTCGGTCTGCGCGAGCAGCTGCTCGAACAGCGCGTCGTCGCGCTGGTCGATCGCCACGGTCGCGCCGGCCACCGCGAGCAGGGCGAAGGCCGAGATGGCGGCGATCGCCGCCCGCCGGATCCAGCCGGTGCGCCGCCACTGCCGCCCGGAGCGGGTGATGAACTCGCGGGCGACCACGGTCAGACCGGCGAGCCCGTCGCTGCGCACCCATTGCCGGGCCGCTTCCAGGCGCAGGCCCCGGTAGAGCATCGAGGGATCGCGGCCCTCGTCGTGCCAGACCGAGGCGTCCTCCTCCAGCCGCTGGCGCAGGAGGTTGCCGGCACGGTCCTGCTCGATCCAGTCGCGCAGCCGGGGCCAGGCGTAGAGCAGCGCCTCGTGGGTCAGTTCGACGGTGCCCGCGTCGAGCGTGACCAGGCGGGCCTTGGCCAGGATCTCGAGCGCGGCGGCGGCCTCGGCGCTGTCCCCGGCCGGTTCGACGAGAGCCGACTCGACGAGTTCGTCCCGGGTGGCCCGCCGGCGCGTGTCCCGGGTGTCCTTGCCGACCCGGACCAGCCGCAGCAGCATGCGGCGGGCGGCCGCCTGCCCGGTCGGGGACAGCTCGGACCAGGACCGTTCCGCGGTCGTGGCGACGGCGCCCTGGATCCCGCCGGCGTCCCGGTACCCGGCCACCGTCAGTTTGCCGCCCTGCCGCCGCTGCCAGGTCGCCAGCAGCGAGTGCGACAGCAGCGGGAGGGCGCCGGCGTCGTAGGTGGCCTCGGCGTCGTCCGGCTCCCGGTTGATCGACAGGTCCCGCAGGATCAGCTCGGGGAGCCCGGCCTCCATCTCCAGACCGGCCGCCTGCGCCGGGCCGAGAACGGCCTCGCGGAGCTCGGCCGGGGCCATCGGCCCCAGCACCATCTGACGATGCTGAAGAGCCTGCGACAGTACGGGATGTTCCAGGCACCGTGCGTAGAAGTCGGCGCGCACCCCGAGCACCACCAGCGCGTCCCCGGCCGCGGCGAGACCCAGCGCGTTGATGAACAGCCGGCGGCGCTGCTCGTCCTCGCAGAGGGTGAACGCCTCCTCGAACTGGTCGACCACCAGCACGGTGCGGGCCTGCGCGCCGCCGGCCCGGCGCCCGTGGTCGGCGATCGCCTGCGCGAGCCGATCGGCCGGGACCCCGTCGGCCAGGGCCGCGACCTCGGGCATGTGTCGTCCCAGTTCGGCCGGCGGGTCGGTGCCGGGGGTCATCACCACGACCGGCCATCGGCTGGACTCCGGCAACGGGAGGCGGCCGGCCAGGATCGAGGCGCTCAGGCCGGCCTGCAGCAGGGAGGACTTGCCGGCGCCGGACGGGCCGACCAGCATGACCAGCCCGCCCGAACCGGCCGCGTCGGTGATCCGGTCCAGCAGGGCGGTGGTGCTGCGCTGCCGGCCGAAGAACCAGGCGGCGTCCTCCTCGCGGAAGGAGGCGAGCCCACGGTACGGCGAGACGCCGGACTCGACGTCGGCCGGTTCGGGGGCGGCGGCCGGGCTGGCCAGCGCCTGCTCCCACCTCGACTGCCAGTCCTGGATGTCGTAGAGGTGCTCGGCCACCGGTTGCGGATGCTTCTTGCGGGCCTCGCCGATGAGCACCCGCAGGACGGCCGACAGCGGCCCGAAACGGGCGGGCACGTTGGTGCCGCGCCGCCAGTCGCTGACTCGCTGGATCGACACCCGGATCGGCTGCCCGTGGTCGTCCAGAAATCGTGCGCGGGTGACCGAGGCGACCACTTTCGTCAGTGTGGGATTTCCGGCCTGCGCGTACAGCAGCGCGAAGCGTTCGGCGAAGGCCGCCCGCGGCTCCGTATCGCCCATGCCCTCCGCCCTCACAAGCTGAAGGATCCGGACCGGAAAACCCGGGACCGTCGATCGAGCAGCCATGATACAGACCGGACTTCAGCGGACATGGCGGACGGGGGCGCGGCTGAGGCATCCTTCGTGATCGTCCGCCGGCACGGCACACCGCGACCGGATGGCCGCGATTACAACGGGGGCGGTCCATCCCGAACGGGCACCGGATCATCGGGCACGAACGCTCGACGGCGATTGCCCACAGCGTTCACCAAAATAAATTCAATAACCAGGAATCGGCGCGCCGGTTCCTGATTTTGTGAGTGATGTTCCTCCGTCATCCGGGCCCGCGGCGTGCGACGCCGGGGCCCGGTGGCGGGGAGGCTGGACAGCCATCGATAAATCCTGTGTACTCTTGGGCACCTGGACCGGCGTCTCCCCCCGTGGATGCCGGTCCAGAGCTATGTCCGGCCCCGGCGCCCTCAGTTCCCGAGCGCGGCCGGAGACTCGGCGTCGGGGATGAGCAGGCGGGCCGAGCCCGATCCGTCGGCCGGGACGGCCCACACGTCCGATTCCCGGGTGCCCCGGCGCAGGCCGTACATGATCGTGTCGTTGCCGTACCAGGCGGCCTGATCGTCCACGCTGCGCGTCTCGGCCAGCGGGGTCCGCCGCATGCTCGCCAGGTCGAGAACGGACAGGCGCCACCCTTTGGCCGGGTTCCCGCCGATCGCCTCCTTGAACGCGATCCGCGTACGGTCGGGCGACAGCGAGGGGCATTCCACGTTCTCGGCCAGGGTCCGTACGGTCTGCGCCGCGACGTCCCCGGCGACCAGGTACCGCTTGCCGGCCGTGGACATGGTCGCGTAGAAGTGCTGGTCGTCGAGGAACGTGACGCCCCAGAAGTTGATGTCCACGGCCTTCGCGGCGCCGATCACCGTGAACAGTTCGAGCGAGTCGACGGTCTCGCCGGTGGCGAAGTCGATCATGCCGGCGCGGGTCGAGAACTTCCCGCCGTTGTACGAGTCGCCGGTCACGAACACGGTCCAGGCGAGGACGTTCCCGCTGGGCGACACGCGCGCCCGGTTCGGCACGCCGACCACCGGATACGTCTCCTGGACGGCCAGCGACGCGTCCAGCACGGCCAGCTGGTAGGTGGCCAGCGGTCCGTCCGGGCGCAGGCAGATGCCCCGTCCGGCGGCCGCGTAGACGCGCACGCAGTCGAGCGCCGACAGTGTGCGCGGACCGGATTCGGCGCCCTCGGCGACGGTGGCGACCCGGCCGTACCCGGAGGCGGCGGTACTGCGGAACAGCACCCGCGGCCCGGGTGAGGCGTCCACCGCGGTCGCCGCCGCGGCCGGCGCGTCCCCGCGGTGACCGGCGACGATCACGTAGGCCACGGCGCCGCCGAGCAGCACCACGGTGACCGCGGCGGCCAGCAGCACCCGGCGGCGCAACGAGAGTTCAGTGGTCACGGGCATTCCTCAGCAGGAGCGCGGAGACCGGCAGGGCCAGGGCCGCGAACAGGGTGAACGCGTGAACGGCGCCGCTCGCGTCCCACCGTTGCCAGGCGAGACCGAACAGCACCGACGAAACGAGGTAGGCCAGGGCCTGGCCGGTCTGCACCAGGGCGAGACCGGTGGTGCGCAGCTCGGCCGGGAGCAGCGGGCCGGCGAGGGCCATCAGCACCCCGTCGGTGGCCGCGTAGTAGACGCCGTACAGGAAAAGAATGACGACGACCGCGAGCGGACCGCCCAGGCCGGACCCGAGCGTGAGATAGACCGCCAGCAGGGCGGCGTAGCCGCCGAGGACCACCGGGGCGCGGCCGATGCGATCGGCCAGGTTGCCCAGGGGCATGGCCAGCAGCAGGTACGCGAGGCTGGTGCCGACCGCGAGCAGCGGGAACCAGCCGGTGGCGATGGACTCGCGCCGCTGCAGGAGCAGGTAGACGAACCCGTCCCCGATCGTGCTCAGGCCGAGCAGCACCGCCCCGGTCAGCAGCATCCGGATCGGCCGGCGCCGCAGGAGCGCGAACGCCGCGCCGAGGCTGACCGTGGTCGACGCCGGGCGCGGCGCCCGATGGTCGCGGACGAACAGCACGAGGACGAGCACGCCGATCAGGGCGATGCAGCCGCTGACCACGAAGACCGAGTCGTAGGCCTGGCCGGACGCGGCGAGCACGGCCAGCGCGACCAGTGGCCCGGCGAACGCACCCGCGGTGTCCATCGCCCGGTGCACCCCGAAGGCCCGCCCGAGCTGCCCGTCCGGGGTGGCGAGGGTGATCAGGGCGTCGCGGGGTGCGGTGCGCAGTCCCTTGCCGGCCCGGTCGGCGACGATCGCGGCGCTGAGCCAGGGCACCGAGGTGCCGGCCGCGAGCAGGCCGAACTTCATCAGCGCGGAGAGTCCGTAGCCGAGGCCGGCGACGGTCTTGCGGCGCCGCGCCCGGTCGGCGACGTACCCGCCGACCAGGCGCAGCAGTGCGGTCGCCCCGGTGTAGAGGCCGTCGATCAGCCCGTAGACGGCGGGACTCAGTCCCAGTCCGGCGATCAGGTACAGCGGCAGGATCGCCGAGACCATCTCGCTGGACACGTCGGTGATCAGGCTGACCGTGCCGAGGGCCAGGACCGTGCCCGCGATGCGTTTCGTGCGGTCGGCCCGTCCTACGGCCGGCCGTTCCACCGAGGCCAGATACATGTGGCTACTGCCAGACGTCGGTGATCGGCGAGACGCTCGCGGCACCACCGAGGGCGGACAGCCCGTACGCGGACTCGATCGTGCGCAGCACGGTGTAGTGCGTGATCTTCTCGGTGTACGAGCCGGTCTTGACGTTCGCGCCCACGAACGTGGTGTAGATGTGGTTGAGCGAGAGCGAGTTGTCCTCGTCGAACGTGACGATCAGCAGGCTGTTGTGCGTCTTGGCCCACTGCGCGTACGCGTCGAGGTTGTTCTTGAGCCAGGTGTTGCCGGTGCTGATCGAGCAGTCGTGCATGTCGTTGCACATGTCCGGCGTCACGAACGAGACGGTCGGCAGCTTGGTGTAATCGGTGGGGAACGTCGAGTACCGGACGTTACTGGCGGCCGGCACCGTGCTGAAGTCGACCCAGCTGTTGTGCTTGCGCCGGTAGGTGCCGCTGGAGCAGCCGGTGTAGCCGTCCGACGGCATCGCCTCGGAGTAGCCCTTGAACGTCTTGCCGGCGGCGATCAGCTGGGCGCCGAGGTTGCCGGTGGTGAACGTCTTGGGGCAGTCGTCGTTGGTCACGCCCTGGGTCGAGCCGGAGAACAGGGCGATGTAGTTGGGCTGGCTGGGGTGGGTGATCGCGTACGACTGCGTGAACTTCGCGCCCTGTGCCGCCAGGGAGGTGAAGTACGACGCCGAGGACGCGGTGATCTGCGAGGACGCCTTGTTCTCGAACATCACCAGGACGATGTGATCGAAGGCCGGGACGGTGGTCGCGGCCTGGGCTCCCGGTGACGCGGCGGTGACGCCGGCCGCGAGGAGAGCGAGGGACACGAGGACGGTCCCGATACGCCGAATGGACATACCGAGCATCCTCGTCAAGATCATCGAAGGATTTCGACACGGTACGTGGCCGAAAGGTTAAGTACTGACATACGTCTATTGATTGCCAACCGGGTGCGAGTCTCCGAGACGGTCTCAGGTCCGGCCCGAACCCCCCGATAACGCGGTAGTCGGAACCACCATCGCGAACGGAGTAGGCATGGCGACGCGAACCGCTCGCGTGGTGTTCAGTGGCTGGTGGCTGGCACTGATCGTCCTGTACTACGCCTTCCCCGACGCCCACCTGTACACCTGGGCGCTGCTCGGCTACTCCTCGGCCGTCGCGGTCCTCGTCGGGGTGCGGCTCTACCGGCCGGCCCAGCGGCTGCCCTGGTATCTCACCAGCGCCGCCCTGGCGTTCTTCACCACCGGCGACAGCTGGTACAACCTGATCCTGGCGATCGGCCGCCAGCCCGGTTTCCCCGGCCTGGCCGACCTGTTCTACCTGCTGGTCTATCCGCTCATCACCGGCGCGTTCCTGCTGTTCATCCGGGCTCGGTCAGGCAGCGGGGACAACCGGGCGGCGCTGCTCGACGCGATGGTCCCGACCGTCGGCCTGGGCCTGCTGGCCTGGGTCTACTGGATCGCGCCGTTCACCCGGTCGCAGGACCTGTCCGTGCTGGAGAAGATCGTCTCGATCGGCTACCCGCTCGGCGACGTGCTCGTGCTGGCCATGATCCTGCGGATGCTGACCGCCACCGGCAAGCGCCCCAAGGCGCTGTCCAGCCTGGGCCTGGCCATGGTCGGCCTGCTGCTGTCGGACATCTTCTACGGCCAGTCCCAGCTGCGCAGCGACTGGCAGCTGGGCGGGCCGGTCGACCTCGGCTGGATAGTGTTCTACACGGCCATGGGCTACACCGCGCTGCGGCCGGGGATGCGCCAGCTCACCGAGCGGGCCGAGCGTTCCCGCGCCGTGATCGGCCAGCACCGGCTGGTCTGGCTGACCGGGGCCGCGCTGATCGCCCCGGCCGTGCTCTGCCTGGAGTACATCCAGGGCCGCCCGGCCGAGATCGCCCGCGGCGGCATCGTCGACGCGCCGGTCATCGCGGCCGCCGCCGCCGTCATGTTCGTGCTGGTCCTGGCCCGGGTCGCCGACCTCGCGGTGGCCCAGCGGCAGGCCGGGGCCCGGGAGCGGGCGCTGCGCGAGGCCGGCACCCTGCTCTTCGCGGCCAACACCGAGGACGAGGTCAAGGACGCCGTACAGGACGCGATCGTGCGCCTGATGCCGGCCGGGACGCCGTACCACCTGCGGCTGAGCCCACCCACGCCGGGCACCGTCGATCTGGCGGTCGACTGGCGCACCGCCGGCGAACTGCCCGAGGGTGCCGGCGGCTTCGCCCTGGCCCTGTTCGTCACCCAGCCGCTGTTCGGCGGCCGGCACGGCGAGACCGTCCTGGGCGCCGCCGAGGACGTGCTGCACGCGGTTCGGCCGTCCCTGCAGACCCTGGCCGCGCAGGTCGCGGTGGTGCTGGAGCGGATCGCCCTGACCGCCGAGATCAACCAGCGCGACAGCGAGGCGTACTTCCGCACGCTCATCCAGAGCACGGCCGACGTCATCCTGATCGTCGGCGACGACGACACCATCCTGTACGCGAGCCCGTCGGCGACCAAGCTGTTCGGCGCCCCGGTCGCCGTGGACACCCCGATCTCCCTGCTCATCGCCGCCGACGGGCAGGACGCGCTGAACGACACCCTCGCCCGGGTCCGGCACACGCACGGCGAGCTGGACGGCATCGAGCTGACCGCGCAGGGCGCCGGCCGCCGCACCATGCTCATCGAGTGCGACCTGCGGGACCTGCGCGACGAACCGTCGGTGGCCGGCCTGGTCGTCACCATGCGGGACGTCACCGAGCAGCGCCGCCTGGAGGACGACCTGACCCACCAGGCGTTCCACGACTCGCTGACCGGGCTGGCCAACCGCGTGCTGTTCCGTAACCGCCTGGAGCAGGCGTTCATGGTCGCCGAGCGCGACGGTGCGACGCTCGGCGTGCTCTTCGTCGACCTGGACGACTTCAAGGAGGTCAACGACACGCTCGGGCACGCCGTCGGCGACCAGCTGCTGCTCGCCGTCGCCCAGCGCATCTCGGCGATCATCGGGGCCGGCAGCACCGCGGCCCGGATGGGCGGCGACGAGTTCGCCATCCTGGTCGAGCAGAGCAACAGCGCCGACGCCACCGAGGAACTGGCGGCCCGGATCGTGGCCGAGCTGGACGCGCCCCTGGAGGTGCCGGACGGCGAGGGCGGCCTGCACATGGTCAGCGGCAAGGTCAGCGTCGGCATCGCCATCAACCGCGACGCCGACAACGCCACCGAGCTGCTGCGCCACGCCGACCTGGCCCTCTACCTGGCCAAGGGCATGGGCAAGGGTGGCTGGCAGCGCTACCAGAGCGACCTGGCCCACTCCATGGTCCAGCGCCTGGAGATGCGCACCCAGCTGCACGAGGCGATCGAGGACGAGCAGTTCATGCTGCAGTACCAGCCGATCGTCGAGCTCGCCGACCAGCAGGTCACCGGGGTCGAGGCCCTGGTCCGCTGGCAGCACCCGACCCGCGGGCTGCTCGGCCCGTTCCACTTCGTGGAGGCGGCCGAGGAGAACGGGGCCATCGTCGGCATCGGCAGCTGGGTGCTGCGCGAGGCGCTGCGGCAGATCGCCGAGTGGAAGGCCCAGGACCCGGAGACCACGCTGCGTTACGTCAGCGTGAACGTGTCACCGCTGCAGTTCCGCGCGGCCGACTTCGTGGCCCAGGTCCGCGAGGCCCTGGACGCGGCCGGCGCCCGCCCCGAGTGGCTGCTGCTGGAGATCACCGAGAGCCTGGTCCTCAAGGACGCCGACAAGGTGATCCAGGACCTGCGCGCCCTGCGGGCCATGGGGGTCCGGGTGGCGATCGACGACTTCGGTACGGGCTACAGCTCCCTGAGTTACTTGCGGCAGATGCCGGTGGACGTGCTGAAGCTGGACAAGTCGTTCATCGACGACATTCTGACCAGCCGGCAGCAGCACGCCCTGGTCGACGCGATCGTCACCCTGGCCGGGAACCTGGACCTCGCCGTGGTCGCCGAGGGCATCGAGGAGCCGGGGCAGCGGATCGCCCTGGACACCATGGGTTGCCACTACGGGCAGGGATACCACTTCGCCAAGCCGCTGTGGCCGGCCGACATCCCGGCCATGACCACGATCGCCCAGCCGGCCGCGCTGAGCGCGTGAAAGCTGAGCATGCCGATCCCGCAACGAGCCACCTTACGTACGGGAAATCCTGTTTGTTCTCGACTGTCGGTAACCGAACACTCACTCACACGGTGAGGTCGGCGGTTATCGACTGGCGCGACCGGCCGGTAGAGGGCAGGGTCACAGGGGTGCTGAACAACCCCGTGTGGGCCGCCCTCTCCGGGCCGCAGGCCGGCTATGCCGAGGCCGCCGGAGACGCCGCCCGATACCTGCCCGAGATCGCCCCGTTCTGCGCCGTCAGCGACCCGGCCGACCCGGCCGCCTGGCGCGACCTCGCCACGCTGACCGACCACGCGCTGCTCACCGGGCCCGCGCTCAGCCCGCCGGCCGGCTGGGTCGAGGAATCCCGGATGAAGGGCGTGCAGATGGTCGGCACCGCGATGTCCGCGGTCGGCGACCCGGAGGCCATCCCGCTCACCGAGCACGACGTGCCCGAGATGCTGGAACTGGTGGCGCGGGCGCAACCCGGCCCGTTCCGCAAGCGCACCCTCGACCTGGGGCGCTACCTGGGCATCCGCGCCAAGGACGGCCGCCTGATCTCGATGGCCGGCGAGCGGTTCCGGATGCCCGGCTGGACCGAGGTGTCCGCGGTCTGCACCGACCCCGAATTCCGCGGCCAGGGCCTGGGCGCCCGGCTCACGCTCGCCGTCGCGGCCGGCATCCTCACCCGCGGTGAGCTGCCGTTCCTGCACGCCGTGCACGACAACGAGAACGCGATCCGCCTCTACGGCCGGCTCGGCTTCTCCCACAACGCCGACGTCGTCTTCGCGTCCTTCCGCTACACCGGCTGACCGGACGCCGGCCGGCTCTCGGCAGCGCCGGCTACCGCCCGGCGCTCAGAGTTGTTTCCCGGGCGGCGAGACACCCCCTGAGAGCCGGCCGGACGCGCGCCGGTTACAGCTGGCCGTGGTTGGGCGGCAGCACGTCGCCCAACTCGTAGGCGGCGATGTGGTGGTACTTCCAGTCGTAGGGGTCGTGGACGCTGTGCGTGCGCGCGTTGCGCCAGTGCCGGTCCAGGTCGTACTTGGCCGCGGCCGCGCTCGTGCCGCACATCTGGAACAGCTCCGAGCCGGCCTCCACCGCCACCTCGCTGCCGAAAGCCTTCGCGGCCGCCACCGCGAGAGACCCCCGGGCCGCGGCATCGGCGTCCGCCGGGGTCAGGGTCACTTCTTCGAGGGTACGGGCGGAGGAGTCGAGCAGCGCCTCGGCCGCCCGCACCCGCGTGGCCAGCCGGCCGTAACGGTGCCGCACGTGCGGATCGTCCCCGGCCGCGGACGCACCCGCCCGCACCGCCTCGGTCGACGGACGCGCCTTGGTCCGCAGGTAGGTCCGCGCGTCGGCCAGCGCCGCACCGGCGATCCCCACCTCGATCGCGGCGTGGTAGAGCTGCGCCCGCGCGCCGAGCTGCTGCGGCTGCTCGTAGGCGTGCGCATAGTCCAGCCGCAGCCCCGGCTCCACCGGCACCCCGGTGAACGTGGCCGTGCCGCTGATCGTGGCCCGCTGACCGATCACGTCCCAGTCGGTGTCGACCGCCACGCCCTCGGCGTCGCGGGCGACGAACGCGAGCACCAGCCGGCCCTGCTCGTCGAACGCGCTGACCGCGATCCAGGCGCTGGTCAGCGCCCCGGTCGTGTAGTACTTGACGCCGTCGAGACGGCCGCCGGAGATCTTCGTACGCAAATCCTGGGCGTGTTTTCCGCCGCGTTCGGCCAGGGCGTTGCCGAACCGGCGGCCGGCCAGGACCTCGCCGAACAGGCGCTTGCGGGCCTCCGGGCCGCCGTGCACGACCAGGACGTCGACCAGCAGGAAGTGCGCCTGCGGGACCTGGGCGACGGACGGGTCGGCGGCGGCGACGATCCGGGCGACCTCGGCCAGGGTGCGCGGGCCGAGACCGGGACCACCGTCGGCCACCGGGATCGTGATCGCGAGCAGGCCGGAGGAGTCGAGGGCGGCGAGGGCCTCGGACGGGATCACCGTCGCGCCGTCACGATCGCGCTGGATCGCACCGGGGGCGAGCTCCGCGGCGAGCCGGTGGGCGGCCGCGACGGCCTCGTCATGCGTCTGTGGGACAACCATTCACGCATGGTAGGTGTCCGGCGTTCCTCAAGTGGCTCCCGGGCCGACCGATCAAACGCAGGTCAACACGGCGGAGGAGGGATCTTGCACAGCTGGACCAAGCGTGTGCCACCGGTGCATCTCGCCCTCGGTGTCCTCTACGTCGCGGTGCTGATCCTGTCGACCGCGGCCCTGCACGGCGAGTCCGCTCCCTACGAGCAGGTCGCCGAGGGCGCGCGGGTGGTGTTCGGGCTGATCGGCATGGTCTACGCGATCCGCGCGGCCCGCCAGCCCGCCCTGCTCCCCCGGCTGCGGCAGGCGTGGCGGGCGATCACCGTCAGCCTGGCCGTGCTCATCGCCTCCCCGCTGGTGGTCGGCGGCCTGAAGGCGGCCGGGATCACCGCCGCCGACGACGTCACGCACGTCGCGTTCGTGATCGCACTGCTCGTCGCGCTGCAGCGGTTCCCGCTGGCCCCGATGAACAGCCGGGATCGGCTCAAGGCGGCCCTGGACGCCGGAACGGTCCTGGCCGGGGGCGTGGTGCTGCTCTGGTACGTGTCGTTCGGCCCGTACGTCGACGCGCACGGCCTGTCCCCGACCGTCGTGGTCGCCGCCGGCGTCTACCCGCTCGTCGACCTGGCGCTGCTGTTCATCATCGCCCGCGCCCTGCTGCGCGGCTCCGACCCGTCCGCGACCCGCCCGCTGCGGCTGCTCGCGGCCGGCACCCTGGTGCTGTTCGCCGGTGACGGCGTGCACGGATACCTGCACGGGCACGGCCAGATCGAGATGCACTCGCCCTGGCAGTTCTTCTGCTGGATCACCACCGACGCGCTGCTCGCGGCGGCCGCCGCCGAACAGTGCCGGGCCATCTCGGCCGGCCCGCGCGAAGCCCGCGCCGAGGTCAGCGGCGGCCGTCACCTGCCGTTCGCCGCGGTCGCCATGGCTCACGCGCTCATGCTGATCGCCGCCGTCCACGAGGACACCCTCTACCCGTGGGGCGGCCTGGCCATCGGCGGGACCGTGCTCAGCGCGCTCGTCCTGTTCCGCCAGACCCTGGTCCAGCGGGAGAGCGACGAACGCGCGCTCACCGACAGCCTGACCGGTCTGGCCAACCGGGCCCGGTTCCGGGCGACGTCCTACCGCAACCTGGCCCGCAACGCCCGGAGCGGCCGCTGGTCGGCCGTCCTGGTCATCGACATGAACGGGTTCAAGGAGGTCAACGACACCCTCGGCCACAAGTCGGGCGACCTCGTGCTCGTCGAGTTCGCCGAGGTCCTCAAGCGCTGCGTCCCCGCCCCGGGCCTGCCGTGCCGGATGGGCGGCGACGAGTTCTCGGTCGCGCTGACCGATCTCGATCACCCGTCCCAGGCGTACGACATCGCCGGGCGTATCGCCGCCGAGATGGGTCCGGTCGCCATCGACAACCAGCTGATCCAGCTGGCCGCCAGCATCGGTGTGGCCGTGTCGGCCCCCGGCGAGCTGACCCACGACGAGATCGTGCACCGGGCCGACCTGGCCATGTACCGCGCCAAGGCGCTCGGCCCGCAGACCCGCTGGGCCGTCTGGCAGGAGTCCCTCGAACCCCAGCCGGCCGCAGCCGCCTGACCGGGCCGGCGCTCAGGGCGGTGAGTCAGGGGCGGGCGGCGGCGTGCAGGGCGGCGAGCATACGTTCGACCTCGTGCTCGTCGGTGGTTTCGCGGCCGGTGCGGGCCTGGGCGGCCGTGCCCAGGGTGAGTGCGGCGGCGTCGGGGACGGTGTGTTTGGCCGAGGCGTGGATGGCGGGCAGGCCGAGGCGCACCAGGGGTTCGATCAGGGCGGTGGTCACGCCGCCGCCGGCCATGATCTCGACGCGGCCGGCGGCGACGGCGGCCAGGTGGGACAGGGCCGGGAGGGTGTCGCCGACCGTGGTCGGGCCACCGGCGGTGAGGACGCGGCGGACGCCGAGGGCGTGCAGGGTGTCGATCGCCTTCTCCGGGTCGGGCAGCAGGTCGAACGCGCGGTGGAAGGTGACGTGGGCCCCGGCGGCGGCTTCGACGACGGCCTGGACCAGGGGTTCGTCGATGCGGCCGTCGCGGACTCCGCCGATGACCACCCCGGCGGCGCCGGAGGCCACGGCGTGGCGGACGTCGCGGACGATGACGGCGTGTTCGGCCGGCGTGTAGTCGAAGTCGCCGGATCGGGGGCGGACCAGTACGTGGGCCGGGGGTGCGCCCGGTATCGACACGGCCGCCTCGATCAGGCCGAACGACGGGGTGACGCCGCCGAGCGCCAGCGCGGAGCACAGTTCGACCCGGTCGACCCCGAGCCGGGTGGCGATGTCGATACCGTGCGCGTCTTGAACCGCGAGCTCGAAGGCGATCATTAAACAATCATTACAGAAAGGGATGGGGAGGCGGGAACCCGGATCACGCCCGCGACAGGAAGATCACAGGCGCCCGTCCGATCCCCGACGCCACCGATCATCGCCCCCGGGAGGCGGGCGCGGGCCCGGCCCGGCGGAACGGGGCAAATTCCGGCGTAACGGTGCTATGGCCGTACATAAGCGGGATTTTTTATCGGAGATAACGCTCGACCGCGTGCCGGATCTGGTCGGGGGTCATCGGATCGGTCGAGAGGACGCTGTGCAGGACCAGGCCCTCGATGAGCGCGTCGACCTCGCGTGCGGTAGTCGGGTCGAAGTGACGTTCGAGGGCGTCGCGGCTGCGTTGCATCCAGGCCTGGGTGACCGCGCGCAGCGCCGGGTTGCGGGCCGCCGCGACGTAGAGTTCGACGGCCATGACCAGGTCGTTCGGCGATCCGATGAGATCGTCGCGGATCAGGGTGATGACCGCCTCGATGGCACCGGCGCGGTCGGTCGCGGCACCCAGCCGCTCGTCGAAGACGTCGGCGGCGGCCGCCGCGTGCCGGGTGAACGCCTCGGCGAGCACCTCGTCGAGCGACGCGAAGTGGTAGGTCATCGACCCGAGCGGCACGTCGGCGACCCGGGCGATCTCGCGGTGGGTGGTCGCGGCGACGCCCTTCTCGGCGATGACCTGCCGGGCGGCGTCGATGAGCCGGTCCCGCCGGCCGGGATCGTGCCGTCGCGCGCGCCGGGGCTCGCTCACGCGATGCCGCGGATGACGCGGGCCGGGTTGCCGACCGCGACCACGTTCGCCGGCAGGTCCCTGGTGACCACGGAGCCGGCGCCGACCACGGTGTTCTCCCCGATGGTCACGCCGGGCAGCACGATCGCGCCGGAGCCGAGCCACACGTTGTCGCCGATCACGATCGGCTTGGCCGCCTCCCACTTGTCGCGCCGCGGACCGGCCTCGATCGGGTGCGTCGGGGTGAGCAGTTGCACGTTGGTGCCGATCTGCACGTCGGCACCGATGGTGATCGGCGCGACGTCGAGCGCGACGAGCCCGAAGTTCGCGAACGTGCGCGCGCCGATCCGGATGTGCCGCCCGTAGTCGATGCGCAGCGGCGGCCGGATCTCGACGCCCTCGCCGACCTCACCGAGCAGGTCGGTCAGCAGCCGCCGGCGCTCGTCGAAGTTGCGGATCGGGGTGGCGTTGAACTCGTCCATCAGATCGAACGCGCGCAGCGCGGCCTCGCCGAGCTCGGGGTCGTCGGCGAGGTAGAGGTCTCCGGCGAGCATCCGCTCACGCATCGACCGGGTGTCAGACGTGGTCATGCGTACGAGCGTACACATGCGCCCCGGCCACGGTGGACGGTTCCGGAACTGAACACCGCAGTCACCGCCCATCCCGGCGTTGACCTGGGTCGATGCCGGAACCGCTCTCGGAACCGGTTCCGGGCACCCATTGACACCAGTTCACGGCGGCGACACAGTGTCCGGCAAGAGAGCGTTTTCACAGCTTGTTCCCCAGGTGGAAACGACTTCGACACATCCTCCAGGAGTCCCCATGTCGATGACCCCTGTCCACAAACGTCCCCGAAGGTGGCTCGTCGCGGCGGCCGCGGCCGGCCTGCTGGGCGCCCTGTGTGTTGCTCCGACCAGTGCGAACGCCGCCGAGACGCTCGTCTCGCAGAACAAGCCGGCCACCGCGTCGTCCTCCGAGTGGGCGGGCACCCCGGCCGCCTCGGCGGTCGACGGCGACAACGGCACCCGCTGGTCGAGCGCGTTCACGGCCTCGCAATGGTTCCAGGTCGACCTCGGAACGGCGACGTCGATCAGCCGGATCGCGATCAACTGGGAGAACGCCTATGCGAAGGCGTTCGCGATCCAGTTCTCGACCGACGGCAACGCCTACACGCAGGCCTACGCGACGACGACCGGCACCGGCGGCCAGCAGAGCATCACGGTCTCCGGCACCGCCCGTTACGTCCGGATCAACCTGACCCAACGCGCCCTTGACCTCTACGGATACTCGTTCTGGGAGTTCCAGGTGTTCTCCGGGAGCGTCGTGACGAACCCGACGAACAAATTGCTTTCGTACGGCAAACCGGCGCGCGCCTCGTCCGAACAGAACGACGTGAACTGCAACCCGTGCACCGCCGACAAGGCGTTCGACAACGACCCGGCGAGCCGCTGGGCCACCAGCTCCACCACCGGCTGGGTCGACCCGGGCTGGATCTACGTCGACCTGGGCGCCACCGCACAGGTCACCCAGGTGGTGCTGCAGTGGGACCCGGCGTACGCCAAGAGCTACCAGATCCAGGTGTCGGGCGACGCCGTGAACTGGACGAACATCTACTCGACGACCACCGGTGACGGTCTCAAGGACGTCATCAACGCCACCGGGACCGGTCGCTACGTGCGGATGTACGGCACGGCCCGCAGCGGCCCGTACGGATACTCGCTCTGGGAGTTCAGCGTCTACGGCACCGGCGGCAACCCGGTCGACCCGCCGGCCAAGCCGGCCGACCCCACGTTCCCGGCCACCCGGCTGGTCTTCGCGGACGAGTTCAACGGGGCCAACGGCGCCAAGCCGGACACCGGGAAGTGGACCTACGACCCGGGCGTCCCGCAGAACGGCGAGATCCAGTACTACACGCCGAACAGCGAGAACGCGTCCATGAACGGCGCCGGGCAGCTGGTCCTCGAAGCTCGCAAGCAGGACTACGAGGGCCGCCAGTACACGTCGGCGCGGATGAACACCAGCAACAAGTTCAGCGCCCAGTACGGCCGGGTCGAGGCCCGCATCAAGGTGCCCAAGGGCAACGGGCTGTGGCCGGCGTTCTGGATGATGGGCTCCGACTTCCTGCAGGGACGGCCGTGGCCGTACAACGGGGAGATCGACATCATGGAGATCCTCGGCCGCAACACCAACGAGCTGTACACGACGCTGCACGCTCCGGCGTACAACGGGGCCGGCGGTTACGGCCAGAAGTACACCTCGGCGGTGGACCTGTCGCAGGACTTCCACGTCTACGCGGTCGAGTGGGACAGCAAGGGGATGCGGTTCTACCTCGACAACATCCTCGTGTTCAACGCGGCCAAGGACACCGTGGAGAACACCCGCGGCCCGTGGATCTACGACCACCAGTTCTACGTCATCCTCAACCTGGCGGTCGGCGGTGACTTCCCCGGCCCGATCGACGCCACCACGCCGTTCCCCAGCCGGATGCTGGTCGACTACGTTCACGTCTACCAGTGAGACGGCCCGCGGCAGGGCCTTCCCCCAGGCCCTGCCGCGGTCATCGCAGTTTGTCGAGATCCGGGGCGTAGACGGTCATGAAGTGCGGCTGCAGCCGGAAGTAGACGACCTCGTTCTCCCAGTCGAACGCGTCGTCGCCGTAGAACTCCCGGACATACTGCAAAAGGTCGGGTTCACGGCTCAGATCGATCGCCTCGACCCGGCCGTGCACGAAGACCCCCAGGTCCTCCCCACGCAGGTGCGACACACTGGCGGCCGGGCGCGCGGCGAGATGCCGGGCCTTCGCCGCCGTCGGCGCCGTCCCGAAGATCCACCGGCCGTGCAGGAAATGCCCGTCGACCGCGCTGATCCGCGGCTCACCCGTCGCGGTCACGGTCGCCAGCGAAAGCACACACATCCCGGTCAGCACCCCGGTCAGCTGCTCAGCGGTGATCGTCCGCTCGGCGACGATCGACCGCAGATGCCCGGTCGCCCCGCGGAGCGACGCGTCGAGCAGCCGCTGCAGCTCCGCCACCTCGTCCGGCGTCTCCCGCACGCTCAGGCTTTCCGGTCGGCCACGGCGTAGGAGACCGCGGCGGTCACGGCCGAGACAGCCAGCACCGCCGGCCACGAACCGATCTTCTTGGCCAGGGGATGAGAAAGACCGAAGGCTCCGACGTACGTCGCGGCCAGCGCCCCGGTGACGACCGGGCTCGTGCGCCGGGCCCATTCACGACCGGCCAGCACTCCCCCGGCGGCCAGGACGACCCCGCCGAGCGGCCGGACCCCGGTCCGCCGGGCCACCTGCCAGCCGCCGATGAGAGAACCCGCCGTGATCACTGCAGTGGGAACACGCATGCGCCGACCCTACCGCCCCGCCCCGGCCGGCATCACCGGCCGGACCGCCCGGGAGATCATCATGATCGAGATCATGGCGTGGATCAGGAGAGCACCGAGGACGACCGGCCGGCCACCGGCGAACACCAGGGCGAACGCCTCCAATCCCACGAGTCCGGCGAGGAAACCCAGCACCGTGGCCAGGCACGATCGGAAAAGGCGCCCGGGCGCGCGCCGGACGACGAACACACCGGTCGCGGCGATCACGGCGGCCACCACACCCGCGACGAGGGTTCCCCGCGCGCCGAAATGGGACGCGTCGGCGACCTCCCGGGAACCGAGCGCCGCCACACCCGCCACGAGCGGCTCGATCACCGCCGGCAGCCCGTACAGCAAAAGGGTGACATTGTCCGAGCAACGCATATGCACCGAATTGGTCGCCATTCCCCACCCCCATGGTTCCGGCCTCGACGTTCATGGTGCACGACGTGGGACGAGCCGCGCAGGCGGTCGGCGCCCGGCCCCGGTCGCATGAGGCCGGTGGCGCTCAGAGCGGCGGCGAGGAAGGTGGCCCGGGCGGTCAGGTGCGGCCGGCGGTAGCCGACCCGGCGGCGAGGAACGCGGTCAGGTGAGGCTGGTGGTGGCCAGGGCGGCGGCGATCAGGAGGCCGAGGCCGTTGGTGGCCCAGTGCAGGGCGGCCGCGGCCAGCAGGCTGCCGGAGCGGCGGCGCAGTTCGCAGAGCAGCAGGCCGGCCAGGGCGGTGAAGGCCACGGCGCCCAGGATGGCCAGGATGCGGCCGGTGGCGCCGACGCCCAGGACACCGCCGACAGCCTGGTTGACCTGGGCCAGACGCAGTGACGGGAGGATGTGCCAGAGGCCGAACAGGACCGAGGACGTGATGCTGGCCCAGGTGGCGCCGCGGTGGCGGTTGACCAGGCCGAGCAGGACGCCGCGGAAGGCGACCTCCTCCAGCAGGACCGTGCCCAGCGGGACGACCACGAACGCGGTGATCAGGGCGGCGCCGGGGTGCAGGTGGTACCGCACGTCGTGGAAGGCGACCCGGGTGGCCGGGATCGCGGCGCCGATCGTGTAGATCACGGCGACGACGGCGACGGCACCCAGGGCGTACTTCAGGCCGGGGACGAACGTCCGGCGCGACATGCCGAGGTCGTGCCAGGTCAGGCCGGCCCGGCGGGCGATCAGGACCAGGGCGAGGGCGACAAGCGGGCCGGCGACGAGCCCGGTGTGGTGCGGGCCGTACTTGTCGGCGACGTTGACCGCGGCGAGGATCGCGAGGACGAGCCCGAAGATCAGGAGAAGTCGCGGGCGGGACGGGTGACTTGCGGAGTGGTCTGGCATGGCGGGGCGAACGGTACCCGGCCGCCCCGCCCCGAACCAAAGACCGTCACTCGATCACACGACGGACATTCGGGGCTTTCACCCCGTACCGGAAAATGGTCTTGATTGGGAACGGCCGCCGCAGGGGATGCGACGGCCGTGACCAGTAACGGTCAGCTGCAGGTGTTGAGCATGGTCTGCAGGGCGGTCTTCTCGGAGGACTGCAGGGTCAGGCTCCAGTAGTACTTGACCGCGATCCACATGCGGGCGTAGGTGCAGCGGTACGACGTCACCGACGGCTGCCAGGTCGACGGGTCCTGGTCGCTCTTGGCCTGGTTGACGTTGTCGGTGACCGCGATCAGTTGCGGACGGGTCAGGTCGTTGGCGAAGCTCTGCCGCTTGGCCGTGGTCCAGGCCGAGGCGCCGGAGCGCCAGGCCTCGGCCAGCGGCACGACGTGGTCGATGTCCAGGTCACTGGCGGCCGTCCAGGTGGCGCCGTCGTACGGCGAGTACCAGGAACCGCTGGTCGCGGCGCAGGCCGAGCTGACCACGACGTTGGAGCCGTCGCGCTTGAGAACGGTCTCGCGGGTGTTGCAGGTGCCACTGATCGTGATCCAGTGCGGGAACAGGTCCCGGTCGTAGGTGCCGGCGTTGGCCTCGGCGGCGACGGCGAGCGAGTTCAGCTCGGTCTGCGCGGTGGCCTTGGTGGGGATGTTCGGCGGGGTGGCCTGGGCCGGGGAAGCCAGCAGGCCGGTCGCGATCGCGGCGGTCGCGACCGTGGCCAGGAGACGGGTGACGATACGCATTCGATGCTCCCATCGGGGATGTAACGGGACATCAAAGGTTTACGGGAATTCGACATCCATGGATGGGTTTTGTCGTGAACATCTTGTTGCCCCGGAACGAAGAGAAATTCGGCCGGGTTTCGGGCGTGTGTACAGCGAGCCAACAAGACGGCGCATTACCCCCAAGGCCGCTAGCATTGCCCCGAAATATGCGGACATCGGAGGCCACATGCTGCGACTTCCCCGGCGCCGCCTCCTCACGCTGGGTGGAGCCGCACTGATCGGGACGCTCCCGGCGCCGAGGATCGGCAACCCGTTCACCCTCGGTGTCGCGTCCGGCGACCCGCTGCCCGAGGGCGTGCTGCTCTGGACCCGGCTCGCGCCGAAACCCCTCGAACCGGCGGGCGGGCTGCCACCGGTCGGCTACCCGGTCGAGTGGCAGGTCGCGGCCGACGAGCGATTCACCGACGTCATCCGCCAGGGCACGACAAACGCCATTCCCGCGTACGGACATTCGGTGCACGTGGACGTGCAGGGACTGCGACCGGGCCGGGACTACTTCTACCGGTTCCGCAGTCGCGGACACGTCAGCCCGGTCGGGCGGACCCGGACCGCGCCCGCCAAGACGGCGTCCCCGAAGGCGTTCCGGTTCGCGATCACGTCCTGCCAGGCGTACGCCGACGGGTACTACGACGCGTGGCGGCACCTGGCCGCCGAGGAGTTCGACGTCGTCTTCTTCCTCGGCGACTACATCTACGAGGGCGCGATCACCAGCGCGGGCGGCAACCGGATGGACGACACGCTGCGGCTGCCCGACACGTTCCAGCTGGAGACCGACACGCTCGACCTGTACCGGATGCGTTACGCCCTCTACCGCACCGACCCCGACCTGCAGGCCGCGCACGCCGCCTTCCCGTGGGTGCTGACCTGGGACGACCACGAGGTGCAGGACAACTACGCCGACGACGTCTCGCGGTTCACCACCACCCCCAAAAACGATTTTCTGGTACGGCGGGCCAACGCCTACCGGGCCTACTGGGAGAACCAGCCACTGCGGTGGCCGCGGCAGCCCGCCGGACCCGACATGTCGCTGTACCGGCGCTTCCGGTTCGGGGACCTCGCCCACGCGTACGTGCTGGACACGCGCCAGTACCGGACCGATCAGGCCTGCGGGGACAACCTGCGGGCCGGCTGCGACGACCGCAACGACCCGGGACGCACCCTGCTCGGGGCCGGTCAGCGGGACTGGCTGCTCGACAAGCTCGGGCGCTCCGAGGCGCGATGGAACATCCTGGCGCAGCAGATCATGATGGCCGAGTGCCGGTACGGCGGGCCGGCCAACCGGCTCGACATGGACAAGTGGGACGGGTACACGGTCGACCGGCGGCGGATCCTGCAGACCGCGGCGCGGAAACCGGGAACCGTGGTGATCTCCGGGGACATCCACAACAACTACGCGGCCGACCTGCGGGTGGACTTCGCGCGGCCGGAGACGCCGGCCGTCGCGGTCGAGCTCGTGGGGACGTCGATCACCAGCGGCGGGGACGGGAAGGACACCACCCCGCAACTGGACATGCAGCGGAGATGGAACCCGCATCTGCGGCTGGCCAACGGGCAGCGCGGATATGTGCGGTGCGAGCTGGGGCGGGACACGATGCGGGCCGACTATCGGGTGATGTCACAGGTGCTGCGGCGGGGCGGGACGATCTCGACGCGGGCGTCGTTCGTGTCCGAGCGGGCGCGGCCGGGGCTGGTGACGCCATGATCGCCCTGGCGGCGCTGCTGCTCACGACCACCGGTTTCGTTCCCCTGCCGGCCGCCCCCGATTCCGTTCCACTGCCGGCCACCGCCGGTTTCGCTCCCCGGCCGGCCACCCCCGGTTCCGCTCCTCTGTCCGTCACGACCGGGCAGTGCAACGGGCGGGACCTCGTGGTGCGGCTCAGCAACCCCGGCAGGAAAGCGATCTACTCGGACACGACGCTGGCCGCGCCCGGGGAACTGCACCTGCCGCGGACGCTGATCTCCAGCTGGCTGCCGCCCGGCTACTCGACGACCGTGCCGGTCGTGGTCACCGCCGCCACCGGAACCCGGCCCGGGATCTACCACGTGCGCGTCACCAGCGCCGGGCGGACCGTGGACGTGCCGGTCCGGGTGAGCGCGCCGGCCGCGAACGCCGGACTGATGGCCCTCGCGTCCACGGTCACGGCGTCCTCGGCCCGGGCCGGGAGCACCGCCTGCGCGGCGATCGACGGGAAAGCCGACACGATGTGGAACGACACCACAGGCAAGCGGTGGCCGGACTGGTGGCGGATCGACTGGCCCAGCGCGCACCAGGTCAGCGCGGTGGAAGTGACCACGTCCAAGAACTGGGGGCTGCGGGACTGGGACGTTCAAGTTGCCGGTCCGGGTGGATGGGTGACGGTTGCGTCCGTACGCGCCAATGCTCTTGATCGGAAAATGACGACCTTCGCGCCTCGGCGGACGACCGCGCTGCGCATCGTCACCCTGGCCGGCAACGCCGTGAACGATCAGTCCCGGCTCGTCGAAGTTGTCATACGGGGTCGTTAGTCTCACGGGCATGGCTGACGCGGACGACATACGCCGGCTCGCCCTGGCGCTGCCCGAGGTCGTGGAGATCGAAAGTGACGGGTTCGACTTCCGGGTCGGCGGCAAGGGATTCGTCTGGTCGTATCCCGAGCGCGTCCCCGGCAAACCGCGCGTGATCCGGACCGACATCGCGGTGCTGTATGTGGGGGACGAGGCCGAGAAGCAGGCGCTCGTGCTCGGGGAGCCCGAGCTGTTCTTCACGACACCCGGCTATGAGGGCTTCCCCCTCGTCATGCTGCACCTGCCGAAGGTCACGGCCGCCCGCCTCACCGAGCTGATCACCGACGCCTGGCGGATGCGGGCCCCGGAGGAGATCGAGAGCCTGCTGAAATGAGGAAGCCCGGCTTCGGCTCGGCCAGGCTTCCTTCGGCGCACCCCGGCGTCAGACCGGCAGATCGAACTCGCCGCCCTTGACGCCGGCCAGGAACGCCGCCCACGCCTCGCTGGTGAAGACGAGCGTGCCGCCGTCACGGTCCTTGGTGTCCCGCACCGCCACAACCCGCGGAAGGTTCGTCGCCACCTCGACGCAAGCCCCATCCTGGTTGCTGCGAGTTGACTTCCGGAAGTGCGCACCCTCAGGGCTGAGGTTCATCTGACCACTCCTTCACCTTCTGCTCGATCAGGACTTTGGTCGCTCCTTGATCAAGACTGACGCTACAGAGGTCTTTCCAGATCGTCGAATACATCTCCACCTCGTCCGGTTTGTCAAGGTATAAGCCACCGGTGGGCATCTCCTGATAAATGGTGGTCGGTTCCGGATCACGAACCGGGGATTGGCGAGGAAAGTCCATTATCACAAACGATCCCTGATATGCGGTATGCTGCCCGGAACGTAAAGGTACTGCGCGAATGGAAACATTCGGCAACTCGGCGAAGGTCAGCAGGCGCCGAAGTTGGTCGATCATGACCTTGGCCCCGAAACCACGGATCATGGCGTACTCGGTCACGATGACCTCGAGCCGCGGAGCGGCCGGCTCCCGACGGGTAAGTATCCGCTGTCGTTGTATCCGCATCGAAACCCGCTCTTCAATTGCCTCCGGAGACATCTCTCGATTCGGGCCGAGTGACATGATCGCCTTCACATACATGGGAGACTGCAATATCCCGGGAATCAGCTCCACCTCGTATTTTCGCAGACGCGAAGTGGAGGACTCCATTCCGAGAAACAATTGAAACCATTCCGGGATCTCGGAGTAGGCGTGCCACCATCCCTTGGATTTTGTCTCTCGCGCGAGCGCCTTGAGCCCCTCCGTGAGATCGGCCGAAGCGCCATACAGCCGGCACATCGCCTCGACATCGTTCGGATGGATAGGCACCTGACCAGTCTCGTACCGCCACAGGCGCGGTTTGCTCCACTCAAGCGCCTTGATCGCTTCCGGCATGGTCAATGGGACCTGCTCCCTGAGTTCCCTCAGCTTCCGGCCCAGTTGCCGGCGCGGCACCGTTGATCCAGTTTCCGTCGACGTCATCGCGTAACCCTCCCCCTGACCGTCACGTAACCGCCATTCGCGCCCTCGCGTAACCCGATTGGGCCGAACGTATCCAGTTGCGCCAGTTTGCCGTGTAACCGTTGCGTCGGGAAGTCACCCACGGGCAGTATCCGACTCGCGTGGTTGTCCGGTTGTGGATAGTCGCCGGCCGCTGATTCCGTACGCCGAATGGGGTGAAGATCTTGATTGTGTTCTTTGCTGTGCTGGTGATCGGCACATTGATCTTCGGGTATCTGCTCGGCGTCCGACTCGGTGGGGTTACCGCTCGATGGTGCCCGGTGTGCGGCCGCGACCGGGAATGTCCGGCCTGTGATCACGGAATCGAGGCGCGATGATCACCAGCGACGAATTGGTGGCGGCCATCCGGGCGATCCGAATCGACGCCGAGATTCAGGTCCGGTTGTTCGGCGTTCCGATCGCCGTCGACGCCGTGCACTGGGACGAGCGGCGGGCGATCTTCTTCCTGGACCTGGGCAAGGACGAGAAGACCCGGGTCACTACCGCGAGCCTGCTCGCCCGCGTGCTGGCCCGCGACGGCTGGCCCGACAACCTGGGCTCCGGCCGGGACCACGCGGTGCGGCGCAATGCCCGCGGCCACTTCGAGCTGCTGCGCCCCGCCGCCGACGAGTAGGAGAGACATGAAACCGCGCCTGATGGGCGCTCGCGAGATCGGCGAGCGACTCGGGGTCTGCCGGCAACGCATCCAGCAGCTGAGCGAGCGCGACGACTTCCCCGAACCGTTCCAGGCGCTCAGCATGGGCCGCGTCTGGTGGGAGTGCGACGTCGAAGTCTGGGTCACGTGGTGGCGTTCGGGTGGCGACCCGGCAACCCGGCCGGACTTCGGCGAACCGGACGACGACATCTACCGGCGCCTGGCCGAGCGGGTCGCCGACTACCTCGGCGAGCAGGGCCGAGCCTTCATCGAGGACGACCAGGTCGGCACGGTCGGTGGTCTCATCCGGGTCGTCCTGCACTCGGCCGGCGTGGATATCCGCTCGGCCGGTCCCTAGCGCGGGCGGCGGCAAAACTCGTGGCAGGAGGAAGGCGTACTGCATATGATCGTCGCTTTGCTCTGATCTGTGCGCGAGGGACGAGGGCGTCGTGGGATTTCCGCCGATTGAGCCGTATGCGACCGGGATGTTGGAGACCGGGGACGGGAACGCCGTTTACTGGGAGACGTGCGGGAACCCGGACGGGGTGCCCGTGGTGGTCGTGCACGGCGGGCCGGGCGCGGGATGTTCGGTGGGCATGCGTAAGTCGTGGGACCCCGAGCGGCACCGGATCATCCTGTTCGACCAGCGTAACTGCGGGCGCAGCACGCCGCACGCGAGCGACCTGGCGGCCGACATGAGCCTCAACACCACCGAACATCTGATCGGTGACATGGAGCGGCTGCGCGAGCACCTCGGGGTGGAGTCGTGGCTGGTGTACGGCGGGTCCTGGGGTGTGACGCTGGGACTGGCCTACGCGCAACGCCACCCGGATCGGGTCACCGGCATGCTGCTGGTCAGCGTCACGTCCGGGCGCCGGGTGGAGCAGGACTGGCTGTATCGGGGGGCCGGGCGGGTGTTCCCCGAGGCGTGGGCGCGGTTCCGGGACTTCGCCGGGGCCACGGACTATCGGGTGCCGACCGACACCGAGCCGCCGATCGGCGACCTGCTGATGTCCTACTTCCGGATGATGGAGAGCACCGACCCGGACCTGCGGCAGCGGGCCGCCGCCGAGTGGCTGACCTGGGAGGACGCGGTCATCTCGCTGGAGAGTAACGGCAAACCGGGGCAGTACGGCAACCGGCCCGACGACGCGGCGCTGGCCTTCGTGCGGATCTGCTCCCACTACTTCGCGAACGACTGCTTCCTCGAGGACGGCGTGATCCTGCGCGAGGCCGGCAAACTGGCCGGCATCCCCGCCGTCCTGGTTCACGGGCGGGCCGACCTGGGCTCCCCGGTGGTCACCGCGTGGGAACTCGCGCAGGCCTGGCCCGATGCCGAACTCGTCGTCATCGGGGACTCCGGGCACACCGGCAGCACCGGCATGCAGCAGGCCCTGCAGGCCGCCGGGGACAAACTGTTCGCCGCGGTCACCGCCGGGTGATCGGGGTCTCGGCGCGCAGGTGGGTCAGCTTCTCCGGGTTGCGGACGTAATACATGCCGGCGATCCGGCCGGCCTCCACCCGGACCGCCAGCACGCCGTCGAGCTCGCCGTCCAGGCGCATGAGCAGCGCCGGGCTTCCGTTGACCACGGCGGGCTCGACGGTGATCGTCTCCGGGGTCTTGCCGATGCCGCCGAGCAGGAAGCGGGCGATCTTGCCGGCGCCGGTCACCGGGCGGATCGAGGCCTGCTTGATGCCGCCGCCGTCCGAGAGCAGAACCAGGTCCGGGGCCAGCACGTCCATCAACGTCTGCAGGTCGCCGGTCTCCAAGGCCCGCCGGAACGACTCCAGGGCGGCTCTGGTCTCGCTCGCGGTGACGGCCGCCCGGGGCCGGCGGGCGTCGACGTGGGCGCGGGCGCGGTGGGCGATCTGACGGACCGCGGCCGGTGTCTTGTCGACGGCCGAGGCGATTTCCTCGTACGGAACGTCGAACGCCTCGCGGAGGACGAACACCGCCCGCTCGGTCGGCGACAACGTCTCCAGCACCAGCATCAGCGCCATCGACACGCTCTCGGCCAGTTCGATGTCGTCGGCCACGTCCGGGGCGGTGAGCATCGGCTCGGGGAGCCAGGGACCGACATAGGACTCGCGCCGGCGGGTGAGGGCGCGCAGCCGGTTCAGGGACTGGCGGGTTGTCATCCGTACCAGATAAGCCCTGGGGTCGTGAATTTGATCTTGATCGACACCGGACCAGCGCAACCAGGTCTCCTGCAGGACGTCCTCGGCGTCGGCGGCGGAACCGAGCATCTCGTAGGCGACGGTGAAGAGCAGATTGCGATGGGTGACGAAAGCGTCGGTCATCTCCGGGACCTTTCCGGTCAGGCGGCTGCGAACGCGACGAAGACCGCGAGGGAAAGATAGGTGACGTTCAACAGCATCACCGGGCTGACGCCCTCGTTGCGGTAGTGGGTGATCAGGGCGCCGATCATCAGCAGGACCCAGCAGATGGCGGTGATCGGCGTCAGGACCGGGGCGATGCCGGTGACGGCCGGCAGGATCAGGCCGAAAGCGGCCAGGATCTCCAGCACGCCAAGGGTTTTCACGAAGCCGGTGGATGCGTTCGCGGTCCACTGGCCACCGGGGGCCGCGGCCAGTTTCTGCTTCGGGACGAAGGTCTTGGTGATGCCGCCGACCAGGGCGACGACGGCCAGCAGGCCGGCGGTGATCCAGAATGCGATGCTCATGTTCCGCTCCCGGTTGTCTCTCGGATTCGGCATCCAGACACCGGGCGGCGGCCGTTTGTGACATCGAATCTGACCGGGGCGATTTGTCAGCAAGTGACCGGCTGTCACGGGCGGGATAGGCTCGGGCCCGCGGGACAGAACTGTGGGAGGCAGCCTTGGCCGAATATTCGCCGGTGCCTGAGCTCAACCAGCTCAAGGCGTTTCAGGACGAGGTGGGCTACGAGGCGTACGCCGACGGCTTCGGCCTGGACGACTTCGGTGACAGATCGGGGCTGGAAGCCGGCTGGTCCAAAGACCCCGAATTCCTGGCCCGGGTGACACCGTTCGCGCGGGTCACCGGGGGTGGTTCGTTCTACGCGCTGTGGCACGTCGACAGCCGGGCCGACCTGGCCACCCTCCCGGTCGTCGTCTTCGGGGACGAAGGCGGGCAGCACGTGGTCGCGCGGAACCTGCGGGAACTGTTCCGGTTGCTGGCCTACGACACGGAGATCACGGTGGACTGGGATGAGGCCTACTACTACCGCTCCGAGGACCAAGGGCACAGCGACTCCCACGACACGTTCGTGGGCTGGCTGGCCGAGCGATTCGACCTTGAACCGGTGGAGGATCCGGATGAGGTGATGGCGGTGGCTCAGGCGGAGTTCGGGGACAGCTTCACGGTCTGGTCCAACGCCTACCTCAACGCCTGAGCCGCGGCCGCCACCAACTCCGGCCGCGACCCCGGGCCCTCCCCGACCGGCGCCTCCCCGGAGACCGCGACCTGGCCGCCCGGCCGTGCCCTGGCACGCCGACACACACCTGACGACCAGCCGACCGTGGCTGGCTGGCTGTCGGGGGGGGTGCCTCCGGCGCGTTGAGACACACAGCGGGGGCAGGGCTCGTCAGTGGGCTGGGGTGAGCGGCTGGGTGGGGCGACGGGTGAGCAGGGCGGGGAGGTCGGCCATGTCGGTGAAGATGTGGGCGGCGCCGGCGTCCAGGAGTACCTGCGGGGCGTGGTGGGCCGGGCTGTCCGGCGGGCAGTAGCCGAAGACGACCGCGCCGGCCGCTACGCCTGCGCGGACGCCGGTGGCGGTGTCCTCGACGACCGCGGTGCAGGCCGGGTCGACGGCGAGGGCGGCCGCGGCGGCCAGGTAGACGTCGGGGGCCGGTTTGCTGCGGGGCATCTCCATGCCGCTGAAGATCCGGCCGGCGAACGTCTCGTCCAGGCCGACCTTGCGGAGCTGGAGTTCGATCTTCGGGCGGTCGGCGCCGCTCGCGCACGCCACGTTGCCGTCGAAGAGCCGGGCGATCTCCCGGGCCGCGGCCACCGCGCCGGGAATGGGTTGCAGGTCGCGGATCAGGGCCTCGTTGCGCCGGCCACGGAACTCGGCGATCCACTCGTCGGTCACGGTGAACCCGGTGTTGGCGGTGATCACCCCGACCTCGTCGGCGAGCGCGCGTCCCACGAACAGCCGGAAGCAGTCCGCTTCGCTGACCGCCCAGCCGAGTTCGTGCAGCATCGCCCGCAGGACGGCGTTGGTGATCCGTTCCGAGTCGACGAGCACCCCGTCGCAGTCGAAGAGCACGGCGTCAAAGGGGCGTTCGGCGGCGTCTGGCATGGTGCCGACCCTATCCGCCAAAACCCGTGCCCCGCCGTGGCCGCCCCCACACTCCGGGGCGGGACCAGCGAAAAGCCCGCATTCGCGCAAGGCCACGCAGCCCGGCGAAGGAAGACCGCCCACGCCACGCGCGGAGTGCGGCGCGAGACCGGTCGAGGAGGCCGAAGCCGGTGGGCGGCGCGACCCGGCCGAGCGGTTGAAACCCCAGGGCGGCGCGACCCGGCCGAGCGGTTGAGGCCGGAGGACGGCGCAACGCCGGCGCAGGAGGCCGTCACTCACGGAGGGCGGCCAGGGCGGCGGGCGGCGTCCGCAGGAGAAGCGCGGCCGGGAAGAGACTCGCGGCGAAGGCGACCAGGACACAGATCGCGGTGATCCCGGCGATCAGCGGCCACGGCGCGGTGATCTCGACGCTGGGGACCAGGTCGGTCAGGCGCGACCGCAACCCCAGGAGCATCACGGTGGTCACCGTCGCGGCGAGCAGCACGGCCACCGCGACAACCGTGCCGGTCTCGGTGGCGATCAGGGCCAGCACCTGTCGCGGGGTGGCTCCGCCCAGGCGCAGCACGGCGATGTCCCGGGCCCGGTCGGCGGTGGACATGACCAGCGTGTTCGCGATGGCGATGGCCGTGTACAGCAGGGTCATGCCGAGCAGCGCCAGCATCACGAGGTTGTTCATGCGGTTGGCCTCGGCGGCCAGGGCGGCGAAGTACGAGTCGGGGGTAGCGACCGATCCCGCGTCACCGACGGCCGCGGCCAACGCCCCCGGGTCCCCGGAGCCGGCCAGGTAGACGGCGTCCGCCCCGGACGAAAAGCCCGACGGAAGGCCCGACGAGAACGGCAGCAGCACGGTAGTGCCCAGGTCGAGACTGGGCGGCAGCACGGCGACCACCCGAGCCTCGAACGGCGTCGTATCCCCCTGCCACAGCTGAATCCGATCACCGACCCGCCACTTCCGGGACCGTGCCAGATCGTCGCCGACCACCACCGTGCCCGGTTCCCGCAGGTCACGGACCTCAGTAGGCAACTTCCAGACCTGCTCGACGCCCGCCCCCACATATTCCGCGGTGATCAGCTCGACGGTGTCGCCGTCCAGCATGAACGCCGACCCGGATCGCACCGGCACCGCCGCGGTCACCCCGGGCACCCGCCCGAGCGCCTCCACCGCCGACGCCGGCACCCCCACCGGATCGGTCGAGGTGACCATCGCGGACCCGGTCACCCGATCCCGGGACGCGATCTGGGCGGCGTGCTGCGCGGTCGAGTTGGACGACAGGATGGTGGCGGCCAGTCCGACGGTGATCAGCACCGGCGCGGCGGTCGACGCGGTCCGGCGCACGGCGGCCAGCGCGTTGCTCCGGGCGATCTCCACCGTCACTCCGGGCAGGAGCCGGGTCAGTATCCGGATCAGCAGCGGCGCCAGCAGCGGAGCGAAGAGCACCACGGCGATCAGCGACAGATACGCCCCGAAGAACGTCAGGGCCAGCGCGTCCTCCCCGGAGACCGCGCCCGTCCCGCCGATCGCGACCATCGCGGTCGCGGCGCCGGTGAAGAACAGCCCGAAGATCCACCGCGGGACGGTCATCACCCGTCGATCCACGGAGGCCTCGCGCAGCGCCTCGATCGGACGCACCTTCCCGGCCCGGCGGGCCGCCGCCCACGTGCCGATCACGGCGACCAGCGGGCCCGCACCGGCCGCGGACAGCACGGCCCACGGGTTGAAGCCGATCGTGAAGTCGTCCGGTGCGAGCCCGTGCCCGGCCATCCACCGCCCGCACGCCGGCGCGATCAGCACCCCCAGCGCGCACCCGGCCGCCGACGCGAGCAGGGCGGCCAGCAGCGCCTCGCCCATGATCAGCCGCCGCACCTGGCGTGGGGTCGCCCCGGCGGCCCGCAGCAGCGCCATCTCCCGCCGCCGCTGGCTGACCGCGAACGCGAACGTCCCGGCGACCACGAAGATCGCCACGAACACGGCGATCCCGCTGAACGTCCCGAGCAGCGCGATCGTGTCGGTGATGGCGTCGCGGCCGGGATCCGGCTCGGCCAGGCCCCGGCGGTCCCCGGTCAGGGCTTCGAGACCGATTTCCCGTACGCCGGCCGCCGCCGCGGCGTCCGGGAAGGCCACCGCGTCGACCCGTCCACCGGCGAGCGTGGCCGCCGCTTCGTCACTCACGTAGACGGCGGGCGGCCCGGTCACCACCCCGGTGACGCGCCACGACAGATCGCCCTGAGAAGTCCGTACGCCCAAAAGGTCGCCGACCTGACGCCCGGAAGCGACCGTGACCACCGCCTCGCCCTGCGCCGCAGGCGCACGACCGGTGACCAGGGTGGCCGGGTGCAGCGTCGCGCTCCCCCACGGGTGCACGTCGGCCGGGGCGCCCTCGACGATCGCCGGGACGCGCCGGTCCACGACCGCGCCCGGCAGCGCGGTCAGCCGGGTGACGGCCTCGGCCGGGATCGCCGGGCGCTGCCCGACCGTGTTCGTGGCGTCGTAGGAACCGTCGCCCGACCCGATCCGCACGGTGACCGTGTCCGAGGGCACGGCGACGACCGCGGCCCCCGAATACCAGATCGGCGGACGGTCCCGGGTGATGGTCGCGGCGATACCGAGCGCGGTCACGGTGAGCAGGGCGGCGCCGAGCGCGAGGGCCACGAACACGCCGGTGAACCCGGCCCGGCGCGCCCGCAGGGTCTGCACGGCCAGGCCGATCATGAGCGCACCACCGGCCCGGCCTCCAGGCTGGTCATCAGGTCGGCGACGGCGGCCGCGGACAGGCCCGGGCGATCGTCGGCGACCCGCCCGTCGACCAGGAAGACGACGCGGTCGGCCCGGGAGGCGGCGACCGGGTCGTGGGTGACCATCACGATGGTCTGACCGTGCCGGTCGACCATGTCGCGCATCAGGTCGAGAACGTCACGCCCGGTCGACGAGTCGAGGGCGCCGGTCGGCTCGTCGGCGAAGAGCACGGCCGGGCGGGTGATCAGTGCCCGGGCGATGGCGACGCGCTGCTGCTGGCCGCCGGAGAGCTGCGCCGGGCGGTGGCCGCCGCGCTCGGCCAGGCCGACCGCGGCGAGCATGTCGCGCACCTGGCGACGACCCGGGCGGCGACCGCCGAGGCGCAGCGGCAGGGCGACGTTCTGTTCCGCGGTCAGCGAGGGCAGCAGGTTGAAGGACTGGAAGACGAACCCGATCCGGTCGCGCCGCAGCAGGGTCAGCTCGGTCTCGGACAGGGTGGTCAGCTCGACGCCGTCCAGCGTGACCGTGCCGGCGTCCGGTTTGTCGAGCCCGGCGGCGCACTGCAGCAGTGTGCTCTTGCCGGAGCCGGACGGGCCCATCACGGCGGTGAACGTGCCCGCCGCGAAGCCGAGGGTGAGCGAGTCGAGGGCGGTGACCGCCCCGGCCCCGCGCCCGTGCCGGCGGTGGACGTCGTGCAGATCCAGCAGAGCTCCCATGTCTGAAGAGCCTGGCCGAATCGGCGCGACGTCTCACTACCGCTCACGTGAGTCTTCTTGGTAGTGCCAGCACTACCGCATTACGACAATTCCTTCACACGTTGTTGCCACTTCTTGACGTCGGCCCGCGCGTTGGCCCGGTCCACGTCCGCGGCCGAGGTGTCGGCCTTGACCTGCTGCAGGTTCTCCTTCGCCTCGGCCAGGTAGGCCTTGGCCCCGCGCAGCTCCAGGGCCTGGTGGAAGGCCCCCGGCTGCCCGGCCTTCAGGTCGGCCAGCCGCTGCCGGGCGGCCGCCAGCTCATACGACGCGACCGCCCGGTCGGCGCTGCTGGCCCCGGCGTCGGCGTTCAGGTCGGCGAGATCGTCGCGGTGCTGGTTGACGTCGTCCTGGGCGGCCGCCAGCTCGTCCGGCGAGGCCGTGTAGGCGGGTGCCGGCAGCGGTGCCGGTGTCGGGGCCACGAACGGCCGGCCCGACCGTTCGTTCTTCGCCGCGATCATCAGGGCGGTTCCCATGTTGGTCGACAGCAGCCCGACATCCGGCATGCCGCACGCCGTCTGCGCCTGCTTGAAGTGCCCGTCGACGGCTTTGAACAGGGTCACCACCTGCGGCAGATAGGCCGGGTTGACCCCGGTGTCGTCGACCGCCTGCAGCTGTTTGGTGTCGGCCACCAGCAGGTTGACGGCCTGTTCCAGGTCCTGGTGCAGGATCAGCAGGCCGGCCTGCTCCTGAAGCCGCTGCCCGATCGAGTCCAGCGCGCTGTCCGGGATCGCGACCGAGTCGGAGCCGGTCATGCCGGCCGCGCTCGCGCCGATCGACTGGATGGTGGCGCACACGTTGCTCCGCGTGTAGGCGGCCGCGCCGTAGACCGCGCCACCCCCGATGAGCAGGACCACGGCGGTGCCGGCAGCCGCCCAGACGACGCGGCCGACCCAGCGGGGCCGCTCGTCCGGGGTCCGGGGAGCCGGCAGCGGTTGACCGCCGGTCCGTTCCGCGAAGGCGAAGACGTTCCCGGGCTCGTTCTGATTCACGCCGCCCTTGGTCGGCAGCGTCCCCCTCAGACTTGAGAAACACCGACAATTTCGAGGGTACGGGCGTCCGGCCCTTCGTAGTAACGATCGAGCACCCGCCCGAACACGCCGGGGTCGTCCGCCGCCACGGCGAACAGCGTCATCGACGAGCGCAGCTTGAGTTCGTCCGGAAAACCGAAGATCTGTGACGCCGTGCGGCCCTCGACCCCGAGCAGCGTTTCCGCGCACTCCACGATCCGCGGCCCGAGCACCGGATGCGCCAGGTAGGCGCGCGCCTCGTCCAGGTCCCGGATCGCGTAGGCCTGCGCCGTCGGGCTCGACCCCAACCCGGCGACCTGCGGGAACACGAACCACATCCAGTGCGAGCGCTTGCTGCCCGCGGCCAGTTCGGCGCGGGCCCGGTCGTACACGCCGTCCTGAGCGCGGACGAACCGTTCCAGGTCGTTCATTCCGCGAGCCTAGCGATGTGCGCGCCCGGGTCGCCGGGGAACATCCGCCGGGCCGCGCCGAGCCCGCTCACCCCCTCGACGGTGACCTCGATGATGTCGGCGTCGGCCAGGACCATGGTCTCCCCGCCGGAGGGCATCCGCAGGATCACGTCACCGTGGTCGCGGACCTCGCCGCCGGACGCGGTCAGCCCGGACACGCCGTTGACCAGGTAGCGGTCCAGGTGCGGGTGCGGGGTGGCGAACAGGCGCTCGTCGCGCAGCGACAGGATCCAGGGCACGCTGCACGACGACTCGCCGACGCGGGCCACGATGCAGCGCCGGCCGGCCGCGTCGAGGAAGGGCGCGGCCGGGCCGAGACTGCCCCATTCGAAGACCCCCCAGGCCCGGGCGGTGAAGCCGCGTCCGTCATAGGACCCGATCGCGTACGCCGGGTCGGCGCCGGCCACGAACAGCACCCACTCGCCGTCCAGGTCGAACAGCCGCGGGCAGCGCCACCCGACGGTCTCCCGCGCGGTCAGCACGCCGTCGTACTCCCAGGTCAGCAGGTCGGCCGAGTGGTATTGCAGGACGGCCGACCCGCCGCCGGCCGGGGTCGCCGCGACGAGCATCCGCCAGCCGTCGCCGGCCGCCCAGACGAACGGATCGCGCGGGTCGCCGAAGCCGTCCGGGGGCGTTCCGAGGACCGGCCGGGCCGGTTCGGCGTGCCAGCCGTCAAAATCCGGCGCGGCGACGGCCCGCCAGACCCCTTCGCCCGTACGGGAATGGAACAGCACCGGCCCGCCGGGGCCGTCCACGACCGATCCGCAGCGCGGGTCGCCCGACGCGTCAGGCGTCGGGGCGACCGCGCGCTCCCGCCAGATGACCAGGTCGTCGGAGACCGCGCAGCCCCAGCGGGTGGCCCGCTCGTCGGTGGTCTCGTGCTCGTAGAACAGGTGATAGCGCCCGTCCACCCGGAGCACCCCGAACAGATCGCCGACCCGGCCGTCGCGCGGGGTGAAGTGCATCCGAGGCCGCAGGGCCACACCCGGTCCAACATCCATGCCTCAGCGTCACATTGCCGGGGCCCGGGCGCCAGACCGTACGGATGCCGTTCAGCTGTCGAATTCACCGTCCTTGGCGCCGCCGACGAACGCCGTCCACTCGGACGGGGTGAAGAACAGGATCGGGCCATCCGGGTTCTTCGAGTCGCGGACCGCCCGGCCGCCGTCGGGCAGGTCGGCCACCTCGACACAGTTGTCGGAGTAGCTCCGGGTGCTTCTGCGCCAGGCCGCCGTCCTCCGGTCGAAACTGGCGGCGTACGTCTTCTCTGCCATCTCGCACCTCCGGGCCACATTCTGAGTGGCCGATACGTGGGGAAACTGTCCGAGATCTGTCTTCCCGGGAGAAAGGCACGTTGCTGCACGTGCTGGCGAACGTGCGCTCAGAAAAGAGTCGTCGGCTCCGGCGGCACGGGCTGCGGCAGCGCGGGCAGGCCGGGGACCCTCGCGCGGACCTCGTCGTGGAAGCGGCGGGCCAGCTCAGGCGCGTCGGCGTTGTCCGGAGTGTGCACGAACACCGTCGGTGAACGGCCCTCCCGCAGCCACCCGGCGACCGTCTCGACCCACGGCCGCCAGCCCGCGACCGTCCGGTCGGTGGCGTCGCGGCCCAGGTAGCGCACGATCGGGCGGTCGGTCAGCGCGGTGTCACGTCGTGGCATGCGCGGCTTCTTCATCCACGCGTCGCGCTCGGCGTCACTGGTCGGCGGGCTGTCGAAGAACACGGTGGTGTCGAACGGGATCCACTCCGCGTGGTGCCGCGACAGCAGTTCCTCCAGCCGCCCCGGATCGGTGAAGAAGTCGGGATGGCGCACTTCCACCGCGTACGAGAAATCGGTGGGAAGGACCCGCAGGAAGCGTGCGAGAACCGCGAGATCGCCGGGTCCGAAGGACCCGGGAAGCTGGATCCACAGCGCCGAGGCGCGCGGACCGAGCGGCTCGATCGCGTCGAGGAAGACGCGCAACTCCTCGTCGGCGCCGGTCAGGCGCAGATCGTGCGTGATGCGTTTCGGAACCTTCGGGATCAGCCGGAAATCCGAGCCGGTCTGCTCGGCCCAGGTGGTCACGGTGGCCCGCGACGGAATGGCGTAGAAGGTGGTGTTGCCCTCGACCGCGTTGCACCATTCCGCGTACGCCCGCAGTTTGTCCCCGGGGGCGAAACGAGCCTGCCACGCCTTCAGGGACCACATCGCACAGCCCACGTGCAGGGGCCCGACACCGGATCGCACGAAAGCACGGTAGCCGGGTACGGTCTCCCTTTCCGACGGGGGAGGGATGATCGATGCCTTATTCACCGGGCGAGGTCGCCGGGAAGCTCGGGGTGAGCATCGACACCCTGCGCTACTACGAGCGGATCGGGCTGCTGCACGGCATCGAACGCACCACCGGCGGCCAGCGCGTGTTCTCCGACGACGACCTGGGTCGCATCGGTCTGCTGCGCTGCCTGCGCGACTCGGGCATGCCGATCGCCCGGCTGCGGCGCTTCGCCGAACTGCTGCACGACGGTGACGACGCCGCTGAGCAGCGCGTTCAGCTGCTCGCCGAGCACGACCGGGAGATCGACGAGAAGGTCGCCCGGCTCCGGCGGGAACAGGAGCGCGTGCGCGAGAAGATCGCCTGGTACCGTGCCCAGACCGTTCGCCCGGCCGGCTCCTAGGAGGCCCCGTGATCCGGCACGCAGTCCGTGTCGCGTCCGTCGTCGTGCTGCTCGCCGGCCTCGCCGGCGGCGCCTACCTGGGCGAACAACGGCCGCCCCAGACCTCCGGGAAGATCGATACGGTCGCCGCCGAGGCCGCCGACATGCAGCTGATGAAGGTCCGGGAGAATCAGCACGCGGCGGCTCGCGCCCGCTGGACGTCGGCCGAGAACACGGCCGCCCAGAAAGCCGCGACCGACGTCAAAGCCGCCTCCGGATACGCCAAGGATCTGGACAAGAGCGTGGCCGCCGCGAAGAAAGCGGCCGAGCAGAAGAAGAACAGCGGCCCGGTCGCCTTCGCCGGCACGATCCCCACCTCGTGCAACGAATTCAGCGGCAGCCGCGCGGTCGGTTGCGCGCTCACCCTCTCCGCCGGTTTCGGCCTCGACCAGTTCGCCTGCCTGAACAAGCTGTGGAACAAGGAGAGCGGCTGGAACTACCGGGCCGAGAACCGCAGCTCCGGTGCCTACGGCATTCCGCAGTCGCTGCCCGGCTCGAAGATGGCGTCGTTCGGCTCGGACTGGAAGACCAATCCGGCCACCCAGATCAAATGGGGCCTGGACTACATCAAGAAGCGCTACGACACCCCGTGCGGCGCCTGGAACCATTCGGTCCAGTACAACAACTACTGAAAACCATTTCGCCGTACGGCGTGAGCAACGCGCTCACCGCCGTACGGCGAAATGGTGTTGATCTGGCTCTTGCTGGTTGTCAGGCTCGGCTGCGCAGGACGACCAGGGCGTGGCGGATGACCTCGACGTTACTGCCGGCGCGGGTGGTCTTGCGGCGGCGGGCCAGTAGCGGGTCGGCCGTGTGGGCGACCAGTTCCCAGGTCTTGCCGTATTCGCGGGCCGGCAGGGTGAACGAGACGTCCTCGTCGAGGGGGTTGAACAGCAGCAGGAACGAGTCGTCGGTGATCTCCTCGCCGAGGGCGTCGCGTTCCGGGATGCCGTGGCCGTTGAGGAAGACCGTCATGGTCATGCCGCTGCGGGTGTTCCAGTCGTCCTCGTTCATGATCTCGCCGTCGCGGCGCAGCCAGGCGATGTCGGGCAGCTTGTTGTCGTCGGCGGCGTCGCCGGTGAAGAAGCGGCGGCGGCGGAAGATCGGGTGTTCGGCCCGGAGCTTGGTGAGGGCGCGGACGAAGTGCGTGAGCACGTCCTCCTCGCGGGCGTTCTCCCAGTCGACCCAGCTCAGCTCGTTGTCCTGGCAGTAGACGTTGTTGTTGCCCTGCTGGGTGCGGCCGAGCTCGTCGCCGTGCAGGATCATCGGGACGCCCTGGCTGAGCAGCATGGTGGCCAGGAAGTTCCGTTTCTGGCGTTCGCGCAGGACGATGATGTCGGTGTCCTCGGTCTCGCCCTCGGCGCCGCAGTTCCACGAGCGGTTGTGGCTCTCGCCGTCGCGGTTGCCCTCGCCGTTGGCGTCGTTGTGCTTCTCGTTGTACGACACCAGGTCGTGCATGGTGAATCCGTCGTGCGCGGTGACGAAGTTGATCGAGGCGATGGGGCGGCGGCCGTCGATCTCGTACAGGTCGGAGCTGCCGGTGAAGCGGGAGGCGAACTCGCCGAGGCTGGCCGGTTCGCCGCGCCAGAAGTCGCGGACCGAGTCACGGTACTTCCCGTTCCACTCGGTCCAGTTGGGCGGGAAGCCGCCGACCTGGTAGCCGCCGTCGCCGACGTCCCACGGCTCGGCGATCAGCTTGACCTGCGAGACCACCGGGTCCTGGTTGACCAGGTCGAAGAACGCGGCCAGCCGGTCCACCTCGTGGAACTCGCGGGCCAGGGACGCGGCCAGGTCGAAGCGGAAACCGTCGACATGCATCTCGGTCACCCAGTACCGCAGCGAGTCCATGAGCAGGCGCAACGACTCGTGGTGGCGGACGTTGAGGCTGTTACCGGTGCCCGTGGTGTCGTAATAATACTGTTTGTCGGTGTCGACCAGCCGGTAGTACGCCGGGTTGTCGATGCCGCGGAAACTCAGCGTGGGTCCGAGGTGGTTGCCCTCGGCCGTGTGGTTGTAGACCACGTCCAGGATGACCTCGATGCCGGCCTGGTGCAGGGCCTTGACCATCGACTTGAACTCCTGCACCTGGCCGCCACCGCCACCGAACGACGCGTAGCCGTTGTGCGGGGCGAAGAAGCCGATGGTGTTGTAACCCCAGTAGTTGCGCAGGCCCCGCTCGCTCAGGCCGCTGTCGTGCACGAACTGGTGCACCGGCATCAGCTCGACGGCGGTGATCCCGAGCTTCTTGAAATACTCGATCATCACCGGATGGGCGAGACCCGAATACTTACCCCGTACGTCGTCGGGGATCTTGGGGTGGCTGTTCGTCATGCCCTTGACGTGCGCCTCGTAGATCACCGTCTGATGGAACGGGACCTTGAGCGGGCGGTCGTTACCCCAGTCGAAGAACGGGTTGATCACCACCGACCGCGGGGCGAACGGCGCCGAGTCGGCATCGTTGTAGGACATCGGGTCGCCGAAGTTGTACGAGAACAGCGCCTGGTCCCACCGATAATCACCATCAATGGCTTTCGCGTACGGATCGAGCAGCAACTTGCTCGGATTGCAGCGCAGCCCCTGGGACGGGTCATACGGGCCGTGCACGCGGAAACCGTACCGCTGACCGGGCATGACCCGGGGCAGGTAGCCGTGCCAGACGAGCGCCTCCCGCTCGGGGAGGTCGACGCGGGTCTCGTTGCCCTCGTCGTCGAAAAGACACAACTCGACCCGCTCGGCGACCTCGCTGAAGATGGCGAAGTTCGTGCCGCCCCCGTCATAGGTCGCACCCAGCGGGTACGGATTGCCCGGCCAGATTTTCATGCCGCCCACCTTGCCCACATCCTGCCCATCCGAAAACCCCGTATCGCTGTGACCAGGATCCCCGGCTGCCCGGTTAGTTGTAGAGGTACAACTAAACCGTGCCACGCCGCTACCTCGTCCTGGCGATCTGCTGCATGAGTCTGCTGATCATCAGCCTGGACGTCACCATCATGAACATCGCCCTGCCGGCCATCCGGCAGGATCTCGGCTCCTCGGTCGCCGGCCTGCAGTGGACCGTCGACGCGTACACCCTCGTGCTGGCCAGCCTGCTGGTGCTCTCCGGCTCGATCGCCGACCGGGTCGGCCGCCGGCGGGTCTTCCAGACCGGGTTGGTCATCTTCACCGCCGCTTCCCTGCTGTGCAGCATCGCGCCCAGCCTCGGCTGGCTCATCGCGTTCCGGCTGCTCCAGGCGATCGGCGCGTCGATGCTCAACCCGGTCGCCATGTCGATCATCACCAACACGTTCACCGAGCCGCGCGAACGCGCCCGGGCCATCGGCGTGTGGGGCGCGGTGAACGGATTCGGTCTGGCCCTCGGCCCGGTCGCGGGCGGGCTGCTGGTGCACAGCCTCGGCTGGCGGTCGATCTTCTGGGTCAACGTGCCGGTCGGCCTCGCCGCGCTGATCCTCACCGCGATCTTCGTCCCCGAGTCGCGGGCACCCAAGGCCCGCCGGCTCGACCCGGCCGGCCAGGTCCTGGTCTTCCTGCTGCTGGCCGGGGTCACCTTCGGCATCATCGAGGGACCCGAGATCGGCTGGTCCTCGCCGGCCATCATCGGCTGCTTCGCGCTGTCCCTGCTGGCGCTCGGCGGGCTCCTGTGGTGGGAGCCGCGCCGTGCCGAACCCCTGATCGATCTCGGACTGTTCCGCAGCCCACCGTTCTCCGGCGCGGTGCTGATCGCGATCTGCGCGTTCTCCGCCCTCGGCGGCTTCCTGTTCCTCAACACCCTCTACCTGCAGGAGACGCGCGGGCTGTCGGCGCTCGACGCCGGCCTCTACACACTGCCCCTGGCCGCCGCGAACGTGCTGCTCTCCCCCCTGTCCGGCCGTCTCGTGGCCACCCGCGGCACCCGCCTGCCGCTGCAGATCGCCGGAGCCGGGATGGCGCTCGGCATGCTGCCGCTCGCCCTGGCCGGGCCCGACACCCCGGTCTGGCAGCTGCTGGCGGCCTACCTGGTGTTCGGCATCGGCTTCGGGATGGTGAACACACCGATCACCAACACCGCGGTCTCCGGCATGCCCCGCGAACGCGCGGGCACCGCGGCGGCCATCGCCTCGACCAGCCGACAGGTGGGCAGCGCGCTCGGAGTCGCCGTGATCGGGGCCGTGCTGGCCTCCGGCAGCATGCACGCGGGATGGTGGATCCTGGCCGCCCTCGGGGTCGCCGTCCTGATCCTGGGGCGGATGAGCACCGGAGCCTGGGCGCGCAGCCGGACCCGCACGGCCGAGGCCATCCCGGCATGACCGCCTCCGCCGCCGAACAGGCCTGGCGGGCCATGCGGGCGCTCGTCACCGAACAACACGACGCGAAAACCCGGGCCGCCGAGGCGCTCGGCATGGGCTTTCTCCGCGTCAAAACCCTGATCATGCTGGCCCACGGGCCGAGAACCCTCCGCGAGATGGCCGCCGAACTGGTCTGCGACCCGCCCTACGCCACCGTGATCGCCGGCGACCTGGAAGCCCGCGGCCTGGTCCGGCGCGAACCCAACCCGGCCGACGGCCGCTCCCGGCTGGTCACCCTCACCGCCGCCGGGCACGAGGCGGCCCGCCGGGCCGACCAGATCCTCGGCACTCCCCCGCCGGAACTGCTCGCCCTGCCCGAGGAGGACCTGGCCACGCTCGCCCGGATCCTCACCTCCCGGGTCAGGACGGCCAGAGATACATGGTGACGGCTCCGGGCTGGATGCCCGGAGGAAGCACGACCGGCAGAGTGTGTCTGCTCGTGCCCTGCCGGTACTCGTCGGTCTCGCCCTTCGGCAGCTCGTCCTTGAGATGGATGAAGTTGGCCCGGTAGACGAACCATCCGCCGATCAGACGGCCCTCGGGTGATCGGTACACCAGGCCGAAGTTGGGCTCCTCCAGCTTGATCAACGGGCAGTCCACCTCGAACGATACGTAATCCCACTCGTCCTTCGGGGTGGGGCGGGGCTTCAGCCCAACGATCTTGGCGGGCAGGAGGATCGACGGTGCGGCCGGCAGTGCGATCACGTACATCACGATCCCGGCCACCCGGTCCGCGTCGGCCGCGTCGACCTGGTCGACGTCACCGAACTCGACGGCCTGCCCCGGCGGCAGATACCCCCAACCGGCGTTGAGAACCGCCGCCCAGTCATTGGATTCCTGGGAATGCCATCCGCGCCCCGCGTCGTCCACGAACCGGAAACGGACATGGATCTTCATCGGCTGACTCGTGGTGTTCCGGAAGACTCCGGCCGCCCCGACGATGCGCCGCGTGGCCGGGAGACCGGGCACCTGAAAGGTCGAAAATCCCCGGTCCTCGACGGTGATGCCGTCGGCGATGTCATCGCGCAACAGGGACGGGTCCGGGCTTGCCGACGGCGCGGGTGGCTCGACGTTGCCGGGCGGTCCGCTGCACCCCGCCGCGCCGGCCGCCGCGCCGAGCGCCACCAGCATCAGCCGCCGTCGTGACAGGCGCATCATCGCTCCCTGCCCTGGTATTTCAGGTACAGCTCGTGCCGAAGCGCCGTGTGCACCCGCTGATAACCCGCTTGGAGGTCGTCCATCGCCCGGTCCACGAGGTGCAGGAAACCCTGCTCGTTGTGGCGTTCCAGCGCGTCCGGCTTGATGTCGACGTGGAATTCGATGAGCCCGGTCGTCATCAGCTGGATCTCCCGGTCCGGCGAACTGCCCTGCGCGGTCAGTGTCATGCCTCGGTCGAGGTACTCCCGATGCCGGGACGAGAACGGCGGCCGTATCGCGCTCGACCGTTCGAAGCCGTGCGCGAGCATGACCTGCCGGCGCGTCTTCTGGTAAGCCGCGGCCATCAAGGTCGCCGCGCGCCCCAGCTGATGTGCCAGCACCTCGGGGTCACGGTGGCGATAGTAGCCCTCGTAGCTGTCGTGCAGGAACCGCAGAGTGCGATACCGCAGCGACTCGGCCCGCCCCTCGATCCGCCCGTCCGGAGAGGTCACGGTCACCGCAATCTCGTTGAGGTCGTTCGAAATGGTGTTCATCCGTCCCCTCCTCTGTGGTTCAGCGATACGGAGAATGAGCTGGATCGGGGTTGTCCGAACCGGTCAGCGGCCGCATCACATCGGTGGTGCCTGCGCCCAGCGGCTTCGACCGGAAGACCTCCAGTGTCGGCACTCGCTGCTTGTAACCCTCTCCGGACTTCCCGAGGACGACGCGCCCGTCGACGACTCCGTCGTAGAACTTGTCGACGATGTCGTGCAGCTCCTTGTCCGATGCGCTGAACTGCAGGCGAAGCTTCTCGGTCGCGTCGAGGATGCTCTGCCACAACTCGGCGATACTGTCGCCCTGGATGTCGTGGTCCCTGGGCGCGTCCGGTTCGTATTTGTCCTTGGCCACGCTGACGCCGCCCCCGGCAAGCGCAGCGGCAAGGGTGGTGACGGCCATGCCGGTCCCCGTCGCCAGCCCGGCGCCCGCGGACAGGACGCTGAGCACTCCGATGATGATGTTGAAGGTGACGTTCTTCTTGTCGCTCGACCCGCACAGCGAATCCGGGCTGTAGGCGGCGATCGCCTCCTCGGCCCGGTTGACGAGATTGACCACGTCGTTCTGCGCCTGCTTGAGCTGCTCCTGGTATCCCCTCAGCACCAACCAGAGCAGCGCGAGGGTGTTGGCCTGGAGAAACACCATGCCGCCCCACCGGTCGAGGTAACCACTGCGGACCGCATCGATGGTCGCTCCCCGCCAGCCGGCCTGGTTGGTCCGGAAACCATTCATAAAGGTCGGCACCAGCGCGTTCGGGCTGAATCGTTCGGCGTCCTCGATGGTGGTCACCCCCGTGTTGGTGAGCCGGTTGTGCGCGCCGGCCAAAGCCTCGATCGCCCCGTCGAGCGAGGACGGCGGAGGCAGCTCCAGGTAGGGGCCCCAGATCTCCTGAGCCGTCTTCCTGGCGTAGTTCTGGACCGTGACGTCGCTCAGATAGGGAATGCCGGTGGCCTGTATGAACTCCTCTTGGGCATCGGCATCGGTCTCCCCGGTCATGACCTTGTAGACCAGCGTGTTGATCAGGTTGGTGATCGCGAGTTCGAGACTCTGCGGGAATTCCGACGGCATGGACCCTCCTCTCGCGCCGCTCGGTCACTGATGCGGGTAGGAGCCGCCGTCGTACCCGGCCGTCCACTCGTCGTTGATGCTGGTGCTGTCGTGCTGCAGATCCCACCGGGTCGCTCTGAGCGCGGCGGCCGCCTCGGTGTCCTGCGCGACGAACCGGTCGAGCGCGGTGTTCAGGCCCCGCGACAGGTCCCACAGGTTGTCGCTGGTCTCGCCGGCCGCGCTCCAGACGACGTCGCGCAGCCGTGTCCAGGCGTCCTTGAGGGCGGGCGAGCCGAAGTGAGCCGGACGATCGAGCTTGTCGTCGGAGCCGGAACTGGTCTCGCACTCGTTGCGGATGTTCGCGTACTCGTCGGCCAGCCGCGGAAGGTCGACGCGGGCGGCTTGGCGTAGCCGTTCGAGCGGGCCGCCGAACACGGCGCCGTGCATCTCGTCACTCATCGTCGCACCTGGATTCTGTGGTTTTCCCCGTGTACCGGGGAGTACGCCCGGGCCGCGGGCGCGGTTCGACGCCACGTTCTCGGAAACTGTCCGGCTGGGGACACAGTGGATCCGCGTTCCGACTCGGCCCGGGCGGGCCGACACCTCACTGACACCGGCGGTTTGGCAGGGTGGGCGCATGGATGTGTTCGAGGAAGTGGCAGCCGACTACGACAACGTCGGGGCGGAGTTCTTCACGCCGATGGGCGCGGCCCTGGCCCGGGCGGCCGGGGTCAAACCGGGCGAGGCCGTGCTCGATGTCGGCTGCGGGCGTGGGGCCGTGCTGTTCCCGGCCGCCGAGGCGACCGGACCGGCCGGGCATGTGACCGGGATCGATCAGGCGCCAAGCATGGTCGCGCTGACCCGGGCCGCCGCCGCGCACCTCCCGCACGTCACGGTCGAGGCCGGCGACGCGCAGGCCCCGGATTTTCCGCCGGGCACGTTCGACGTGATCACCGCCGGGCTGGTCGTCTTCTTCCTGCCCGACGCGCGGGCCGCGCTCGCGGCCTACCGGCGGTTGCTCCGGCCCGGCGGACGCCTCGCCTTCAGCACGTTCGCCGCGCACGATCCGCGGCACAGCGCGGCCATGGCGACGCTCGCCGCCCACGCCGTCAATCCACCGCCCCGCCCGGCGGAGACCGGCACCTTCCAAAATCCGGATTGGTTACGCGATGCGGTGGTTTCGGCAGGCTTTTCCCGTACGGAGATAGCCCCGTTCACCGTCCGCACCACGTTCCGCGACGTGCCCCATTTCGTGGAGTGGGTCGGCTCGCACGGCGGCCGTGTCGTCCTGCGCCGCATCCCGGCCGAGCGCCGGGCGGCTGCCGAGGCCGCGCTCGCGCCGTTGTTCCCGGAGCCGCCCGTCCTGACCACGACCATCCACCTGATCGTCGCCTCTTGACCGGCCGGCCGCCCTTAAGATCGGCCGCCCGCCTTTATGATCGGCCCGCCCAGCCGTGGGGCGAGCCACGGCCGGCAGTCGCTGCCCGATCCCGCGGGCCCGCAGCCGGTGACCCTCAGCGTGCGGTCGCGGTCCGAGGCTGCGCGGCGCGCGCCTGCGATCAGCCGTTCGGCCTCGCGACGACCGTGTGGCCCCCTGTGATCGGATAGGCGGTGCTGTGAACAGACGCGCAGGTTCGGATCAGCCGCGCGGCGTTCCCGGGGACCACACGCCGAACCACTGCTCGGCATCCCACATCACGTAGTACTGCACCTCGGTGAAGCCGAGCTTCACGGCCAGGCGCCTCGACCGGGCGTTGGCGGACTGGGTGGAGAGCACCACCGACTCCCCGGGGTACGCGCGGGCGAACCAGTCGAGGGCCGCCGAGCACGCCTCGGCGGCGTATCCGTAGCCCCAAGCCTCGGGCAGGAACAGGTAGCCGAGATCGACCTCCCCCGACTCCGGCCGGACCCGATCCGGAGGTCCGTCGTTGCGCCGTTCGAGCGTGACCATGCCGATCACCTCGCCGTCGAGTTCGACCACGAAGACCCCGGGTCGCCGCCAGGACGTCTCGGGTTTGCGTTCGAGCTCCTCACGCGGCTGAGCTCCACCGATGTAGGTGCCCACCTCCGGCGACGAGAACAGGTCGACGAACGCCACATGGTCCCTGGCCTCCGACTCGCGGAGCAGGAGCCGCTCGGTCATGATCGGCCTCGGCGGCCACACGGGTTCCAGTTCTGCCATGCGCGCAGGCTAACCGCCGGCCGCCACGGACGATCACCGCCGGTCCCGCACCGGGCCCGACGCGCATTCACGGCCGAGACAGCACTGCCCGGCCCGCTGGTTCCTGAGGTCGCCAACGGATGAAGCGGGCTGGCGGGAGACTCGGGCTCACGGCAGAGGGAAGCGTTCTACGCTGACGATCATGATCGAGAGACCTACGCTGGGCTGGCGACGTGAGGTGGCGACCCAGGAAGCGGCCGTTGCCGCCGGAGAACTGGATCCGACCGAGGCGTACGCCGCCGAGCTGTGGCCGGCGGACTTCACGGCGGCCGTCGATGCCGTCCTGGAAGCCTACGAGCGGGACGTCGCGGCCCTGGACCCGGCGGCGGACGCGGCGATCTGGGCAGCTGTCGAACGAGTCGTGCTGGGATTGAACGCCGCCGACGAGAGCCACGGCGCCATCGAGACCGGGGAGCGCGAGCAACTGGCCGAGTACATCGACGTCGTCCTGACCGGTGCCGGTGTGGACGTCACCGCCCTGACCGCCCGGCGCGGCGTCGACCGGGCGGAGCTGACCGATTCCTGGCGCGACTGGTGATCCTCAGCCGCGCTGCTGACTCATGCGGTGCCGCCGAGCAGACGCCGAGCGATCTCCAGAGCATCAGCCCCGGCACCACCGGCGCCCGGAGCCGCAGCGCCCGAGGGCAAGGCCGCAGCGGAGTCCGCCTGGAAAGCCGCGGTGTAATCCGACACGAGGGCCACGGTGGCGTCCGGCCGGAAGGACTCCGCGGGGCCACGCGCACGGGCAGGACGAGTGCGGACGGGACTGTGGCCCGGCGAGGGCGGCCGCCGGGCCACAGCACCCATTTACCCGAGGAAAGCTAGGCGAAGCGGGCCGCGATCCAGTCCGCGACCAGGCCGGCCGACTGGATCACCGCGGTGTCGTGGGTGGCGCCCTCGATGGGCACGAACTGGACCGGCTGGCTGTAGGCCTGCAGCTGCGGCAGCAGCAGGTCGGCCGTGATGCTGTAGGGCACCGCGTCGTCGTTGGTGCCCTGCACGATGAGGATGGGCGCGCTGGGTGCGGTCTGTGCCGGGTTGTCGTACTGGGCCAGTTTGGTCAGCACGTAGTTCGGCACCACCCCGTTGACCACCAACTGCGCCGGGGTGAAGTTCTGGTAGGCGGCCAGGATCTCGTTCAGGCAGCCGGTGGACAGCACTCCGATCTTGGTCTTGGCCGGTGTGGCCAGGATGGTCAGCGGCTGCACGCTCGGGTCGACCGCGTTGAGGCCGTAGAGCGCCATCACCAGGTATCCCTGCGCCGGCGTCCCGGGGATGTACGGCGCGATCGAGTCCGCGTTGGAGAGCGGGGCGATGCTGGACGTGCCCTTGAGTACCAGGTTCCCGTCGTAGGACGGCGCCATCTGGCTGGCGAACAGCGCCCCCTGGCCGCCCTGCGAGTGCCCGTCGATGACGTACGAGGTGCTCAGCGCCGAGTCCAGGTTCCGGGCGGCCTTGACGCTGTCGATGATCGCGCGTCCTTCGCTGGCGCCGATCAAGTACGGGTGCGGCCCGGCCGTCCCGAGCCCGGGGTAGTCGGTCGCGGCGACGGTCCATCCGCGGCTGAGCAGGGCGGCCACGGCGATCCGGGCTTCTTCCCAGAACACGCCCTGGTTGATCGAGGGCGCGCACTGGTAGGCGAGCCCGGTCGAGCCGTGCGCCCAGGCGACCACCTTGTTCTTCTTCCCGGTTTTCGGGGTGAGTACGAGCCCGGTGGCGGTGATGGTGCTACCGGTGATCGAGGTGGAGAGGTACTGGACGCGCTTTCCGGTCGCAAGTGCGGACAGTTCGGCCGGAAGGGTGGCGGCCGTACTGGTCAGCACGTAGCCCGGCGCCAGCGCCGCGGTCGCCGGTTGGGCGACCGCGACGGTCACCCCGCACGCGCTCAGCAACGCGGCGAGGAGCAGGCGGACGATCTTGTTCATGGACACCCCGTTCTCATGGGAAGGCTCCGATGTGGATGATCGGATGAACGCACAGCGTAATGCGGATCACATCCCTATGGAGCGCATTCCCGGCCAGAGAATCATGACCCTTCAGGTATCCGCGCACGTCACTAGGTTGATGGACGAGCGCCATTGGAAAGATCGATTTAATCGGCGCTTCAATTGCGATTACACACCGCTCGGGTACGTCTCCGGCTCGTGCGCGTTGACGCGCAGCGTGTGCAGCGGCCGTAACCCGTGGGATTCGTCGAACCAGAGGAACGCGTCGTAGCGATCTCCGAGCACGGTCGGTGCATAATTCGCCCAGCGTTCCCGCTCGGCGCGGTAGACCACTCCGATGGCCCGGTGCGGCAGCACGGTGGTGAGCAGTTCCGGTCGTTCGCCGGCCGGGAAGACGAAGAGCGCGTCCCGGGGCGCGGTCAGGTGCAGGATCTCCTCCAGGGATCCGGAACGGGCCGGCGGGACGGCCATCACCTCCATCGGGTCGCCCCACTGCGGCCCGGCGACCACGCTGCCGCGGTAGGAGGCCATGCCGACCAGCAGCACCTCGTCCCAGCCGTACCGGTCGCGGGCCAGCTGCCCGAGCGTCAGTTCGCCGCGATCGGCCTGGTCGGTGGCGCGGGCGTCGCCGATGTGCGTGTTGTGCGCCCAGACCACCGCCTTCGAGCCGGGGCCGTAGCGGGTGAGCAGCCGATCGAGTGTCTCGTCCATGTGCCGGTCCCGGCCGTTCCAGGCCTCCGGCCCGCCCCGCACCATCATCCGGTAGTAGTTCTCCGCACCGGCCACGACGGTCGCGTTCTGGAACACCCCGAAGTCGCGTCCGCGCAGCTCGGCCAGCATCGCCACGATCTTGTCCTCGCAGGTCGCGTTCACGAACTGGGTGGCCCAGCCGTACGCATCGGGGTCCTCGTCGAACGGTTCGAAGCATCGGTAGGCGTCCAGCGCGACGGGCACCAGATCGGGGTCGTGCTCGCGCAGCCAGGTGAGGATCTCGCGCATCGACTGCCACAGCGAGTACACGTCGAGACCGTGGAAACCGACGCGGTCGTCCGGCGGGCGTGACCGATTCAGACCGTGCAGCCAGCGGGTGAAGTCGACCAGTTCCTCGTTGGCCCACATCCAGGTCGGCCAGCGGTCGTAGCGGACCAGCGCCGAGCGCGGATCGTCCGGCGCGCCCGGCCCGCCGCGCACCGCCGCGTCGACCCGCTGGCAGTCCGGCCAGTCACCCTCGACGGCGACGAAGCTGAAGCCGCGCTCCTCGATCAGCCGCCGGGTCAGCGCCGACCGCCAGGCGTAGAACTCGTGTGTGCCGTGGGTGGCCTCGCCGATCATCACCACGCGTGCGGACTCCGCGCGGTCCAGCAGGATCTCCAGATCCCCAGGATCCCGCAGCTCCCGGGCGATCGACGCCACCTCGTCCCCGTACCGGATCATCCCGGTCGGTTACCCACAGCAACCAAACCCACACATCAAAACCCCATTTGCGCGTACGGCCGTGGAGGGCCTTGCCGCGGCCGCGCGCGCTGCCATGATGGGTGGATGGGACGTCCCACGCTGTTCGAGGCGGCCGGCGGATCGGCGGCGATGCTCGCGCTCGCGGCCGATTTCCACGCCCGCTGCCTGGCCGATCCGGTGCTCGAACACCCGTTCTCGCACGTCGGCAACCCGGATCACGTGCGCAACCTGGCCGGTTACTGGGGTGAGGTGCTCGGCGGCCCGCGGGTCTACTCCGAGCGGCACGGCGGTCACCCGGCCATGCTGCGCATCCACGCCAACCAGTGCGACGAGGACCCGTTCTCGGCCCGTTTCCGGGAGGTCTTCGACGAGGCGGTGGCGAGCACGCTGCCGGACGATCCGGAGTTGCGTTCGGCCCTGCACGACTACATGGCGGCGGCCACCGCCGAGGTGTCGGCGATCTTCCCGACCGCGGCGACCGTGGACGACGGGCTCGGTATGCCGCACTGGTCGTGGTCCGGCCGGATCAATTGATCAAAAGAAACGCCCGGTGATCCCTTTCCGATCGTGACGGAAATTGATCACCGGGCGCTTACCGATTACGCGCAGGCGTGGATCATGCCGAGGCAATCGTGGTGCTCACGCCGTACGGGAAAATCGGGTTTTGTCATTTGCCGATCTTGGACTGGTCGACGAACTCGGCGGCGGTCGGGGCCTTGAGGTCGGCGAACGTCTTGCCGAATTCGCTGAACGCCATGCCCTGGCTGTCCGGGCCCTCGGCCTTGACCGGGTAGGGCTCGCCGTCGGTGGCCACGTAGATCACGGTGTCCGGGTCGCTGCTGTCCTTGAGGCCGATCGCGGGCACGCCCTCGATCGTCTTGGCCTCGCCCTTGCTCAGCGTGCCGCCCGGCGTCAGCAGCTCGTCGATGTCGGCGGCGGCGAAGAACGTGCTGAAGCTGTCGTCCTTGGCCGCCAGGCGGATCCACTTGGTGCCGACCAGCTGCTTCATCGCCTTCGCGGTGGCACCGGTCGAGTCGACCGTGTTCCAGAACGCGGCGTCCGGGCGCATGTACTTGTGGCCGCCGATCGCGAGCAGCTCGATCGTCGCGCCGCCGAAGGTCATCGACCCGACGAAGTCCGAGCCGGCGTTCTTCAGGTCCAGCTCGATCTTGTCCGCGTCCTGCTTGATCGTGCCCTTGACGTGGAAGGACTTGGCGCCCTTGAGGGCGGTCTTGGCCTTCTCCAGGATCGCGGCGGCCTCGAGGTCGGCGATCCCGTTGCCGGCCGGGGCCGACGACGCGGCGGCGGCCGGCGCGGCGGCGGTGGCGTCACTGCCGGTGTTGCTGCCGCAGCCGGCGAGCAGCGCGGCGGAAATGGTGAGCGCGGCCAGGCCGGCGCGCGTAACAGACTTCATTGTTTCGTCCCCGTCTGAAGGCGGACGCGATCGACGTCGGCGATCACCCCCGCAGGTGTGCGGGCGTGACAATAACGGCGACGGCCCGCCCGGGCAGCCTCCAGTGATCTTGATCTCTGCACGCGTGAAGCCGGCGTGACACCGCCGTGAAGCCGGGACCGCGCACGCTCGGCCCGAAGCCACGACGGCGACGGAGGAGCGAGACATGAGCGGAACAGCGGTCGCGGTGCGCGGGCTGCGGAAATCGTTCGCGGAACGGGTAGTGCTGGACGGCATCGACTTCGAGATCCCCGAGGGTACGACGTTCGCCCTGCTCGGCCCGAACGGAGCGGGCAAGACGACGGCCGTGCGGATCCTGTCGACCCTGATCGGGTTCGACGGCGGCGAGATCCGGATCGGTGGCCAGGACCTGCGGCGCGAGCCGGCCCGGGTGCGCGACCTGATCGGGGTCACCGGGCAGTTCTCGGCGGTCGACGAACTGTTGACCGGCGCCGAGAACCTGGCCCTGATGGCCGACCTGCACCACCTGGACCGGGCGACCGGGCGGGCCCGCGCCGGTGAGCTGCTGGAACGGTTCGACCTTGTGGAGGCGGCCGGGAAGACCGCGGCCACCTACTCGGGCGGCATGCGGCGCCGGCTCGACCTGGCGATGACCCTGATCGGGCGGCCCCGGCTGATCTTCCTGGACGAGCCGACCACCGGGCTCGACCCGCGCGGGCGCCGGATGCTCTGGCAGATCGTCCGTGACCTGGTGAGCAGCGGGGTCACGATCTTCCTGACCACGCAGTACCTCGAAGAGGCGGACCAGCTGGCCGACCGGGTCGGCGTGCTCGACGGCGGGCGGCTGGTGGCGTCCGGCACGCCGGCCGAGCTGAAACGTGGGGTGGCCGGAGGACACGTACGGCTGCAATTTTTTGATCGTGAAGGTTTGACCGCCGCGGCGCGGCTCTTTCCCGGGTCGACGCGCGACGACGAGGCCGTCGCCCTGCGGGTGCCGCGCAAGGGCGGGGTGGAGGCGCTGCGCGAGCTGGACGCGGCCGGGATCGCGGTCTCCGAACTCTCCGTGCACGCCCCCGACCTGGACGACGTTTTCCTGGCCCTGACCAGTGGGGAGATGGCCCGATGAGCGACGCGACGACCATGCTGCGGCGCAACCTCACCCACACGTCCCGCAACCCCGGCGCGATCATCATGACCATCGGGCTGCCGGTGATCCTGCTGCTGCTCTTCGTCGGCGTCTTCGGCGGCTCGCTGAACGTCGGCCTGTCCGACAACGACTACATCGACTACGTGGTGGCCGGGGTGCTGCTGATGACCGTCGGTTACGGGTCGACGACGACGGCGCTCGCGGTGAACCGGGACATGACCGCCGGGATCATCAACCGGTTCCGCACCATGAACATCTCCCGGGCGTCGGTGCTGACCGGGCACGTGATCGGCTCGACGATCCGGACATTGGTCAGCGCGGTCCTGGTCGTCGGGGTGGCGCTCGCGCTCGGCTTCCGGCCGAGTGGTGATCCGGTGCGCTGGCTGGCCGCTCTCGGGTTGCTGGCGCTGTTCACGGTGGCGATGACGTGGCTCGCGGTCGGGGCCGGGCTGGCCGCCCGCACGGCCGAGGGGGTGGCGCCGTTCACCCTGGTCATTCAGTTGCTGCCGTTCCTGAGCAGCGCGTTCGTGCGGCCGGAGTCGATGTCCGGGGCGGTGCGCTGGTTCTCCCGGCACGAACCGTTCACACCGATCATCGACACGGTGCGGGGGTTGCTGCTGGGGCTCGGGGTCGGCGACAGCTGGCGGCCGGCGGTGATCTGGTGCGTGCTCCTGGCCGCGGCCGGTTACGCCTGGTCCCGCCTGCTGTTCCGTCGCGACCCGGCCTGACCTCCGGGCGGCTACGCGGGCCGGGGCACCGAGGCGAGTGCCACGGCCCGCAACCCCTCGTGGTCGAGCCCGGTGAACTCCCCCGGCCCCGAGGGGTTCCGCAGTGCCTCGACCGCCGCGTGGGTCGACGGGAACGTCCGGGAGTAGCCGAACTGCTCGGCCAGGCCGATCAGCCGCGACCCCGGCCCGCCGCGCGCCTCTTCGATCACCGCGAGCGCCACCAGCATCACCCCGCCGACCCGGAACGCCACCGGCGGCACCCCGGGCAGCATCGTCAGCAACCGCCCCGGCAGCTCGGCCGCGATGTCGGCGATCAGGTCGAGCCGGTCGTGCCGCCCGTGGGCGATCACGGCCACGGCCAGGATCTCGTTCTCCCACAGCCCGCCGGATTTCCGCAGTCCCCGGGCCGCTTCCCGCCACAACCGCAGCCCGTTGTCGACGTCGCCCCGGCCGACCAGGATCTCGGCCCGGCCGCACAGTTCGAACATCATCCGCCCGGCCTCCTCGTCGAGGACGCTGCCGCTGAGCTGTTCGAGCCCGTGTTCGGCCCGGTCGAACGCCCCACGTTGCAGGTCGGCCAGCACGATCGCCCATCGGGCGCGGGCCGCGCTGGCCCAGGCCCCGAGGCCCTCCATGATCGACAGCGCGGCGTCCAGGTGCCGGAACGCCTCCTCCCCGGGCGCCGACTGCAGGCACAGCTCCCCGATCCGGGCGTGCGCCAGCGCCTGCAGCCACGGGTCGGCGCCGGCGAGCCGGTCGAGCATCCGCCGGGCCGTGCGCAGGGCGGCTTCCGGGTCGTTGGCGGTCTCCGCCCGGTAGCTCAGCGCGTAGTCGGCCAGCCCCGCGAGCAGCGGATCCGCACCCTTCGACAGCCCGTCCAGATCGTGCGTGCACAGGACGATCTGGGCCGCGCCGACAAGCGTTCCGGGCTCGGGCGGCGGCAACCGGCGCAGCACGGCCAGGGCCCGCAGCGGTCGCGGCCCGCGCGCGACGAACGCGGTGAGCGCGCACCAGACCGCGGCCATCCGGGTCGCCTCGACGAGCTCCGGGCCGGGCCGGAAACGGGCCAGCACCGGCGGGACCTCGGCGGTCAGCCCGATCAGCCGGTTCATATTGGAATCGGTCAGCCACAGCGTGCCGAGCAGCGCCGCCGCCGCGGTGACGGTCGCCGGGTCGGCCCGGTCGAGCCCGTAGCGCAGCGCCCGGACCAGGTTGTCCTGGTCGGCGCGGATCATCTCGACGGTGGAGACCAGATCGTCGCCGAGGTCACGACCGGCCAGGCCGCGCGCCCACCGCAGGAACCGGTCGATCGCCGCCGGGGTCTCGCCCGCCTCCTCGCGGCGGGCCGCGCTGAACTCCCGCACCGTCTCCAGCATCCGGAACCGCGTACCGGCCGGGCCGTCGGCCGCCCGCAGCAGCGACTGCTCGACGAGCCGGGTGAGCACGGCCTCGTCACCGACGGCCTCGGCGGTGAACCCGCCCGGGAAGATCGACAGCAGCCGCATGGCCGCCTGCTCCTCGGCCGACAGCATCCGCCAGCTCCAGTCGATCACCGCGTGCAGCGTGCGATGCCGCCGCGGGGTGTCCCGGTTGCCGCCGCTGAGCAGCCCGAACCGGTCACCGAGACGACGGGCGATCTCGGCCGCGGACATCACCCGGATCCGCGCGGCGGCCAGTTCCACGGCGAGCGGCAGCCCGTCCAGGCCGCGGCAGATCTCGCCGACGGTCGCCGGCGGCAGCTCGGCGCCCGGCCGGGCCGCCCGCGCACGCTGCGTGAACAACTCCGCGCTGGTCGACGGATCCAGCTCCGGCAGCGGGTAGACCGATTCCGACGACAGCCCGAGCGGCGCCCGGCTGGTGGTCAGGATCGTCGCCGTGGTCCGCGCCACCAGCGCCTGGACCAGGGCCGCGACCCCGCCGAGAACCTGCTCGCAGTTGTCCAGCACGAGCAGCGCCGGGCCCGGCCCGAGCGCGCTCACCACGCCGTTGACCAGCCCGGACGTCTCGCCGACGCCGAGCGCCGAGGCCACCTCGCCGAGCACGTCGTCGTCGCGCGTCACGCCCGCCAGCTCGACGAGGAAGACCAGGCGGTGCGGCGCGCGACGGCCGACGGCCTGGGCCAGTCGTGTCTTTCCGAGGCCTCCGGCCCCGACGATCGAAATCACCCTTCGCGTACGGAGGAGCCCCCCGACCGCGGTCACGTCGTCGTCGCGCCCGAGCAGCTCGTTGGGTTCGTGGCGCAAGCCCTGCCGAACCACCGGCGCGTCGCTGAGCAGCAGCTCCCGGTGCGCCGCCCGCAGCTCCGCCCCCGGTTCGGTGCCGAGCTCCTCCCGCAGCGCGCGCCGGTACCCGTCGTACCGGCGCAGCGCCGCCGCCGGCCCCCGGTTCGCCGCCTCCCAGCGCAGCAGCTCGACGAGCACCTCCTCGTCGCGGGGCCGCTCGGCCGCGAGCTCTTCGAGCGCCCCGCAGGTGTCGCGCCCGAGCCGTCCGAGCGCGAGCGCCCGCATCCGACGCAGCTCGTCCCGGGTCGCCGCCCGCGCCGCCCGCAACTCCCCCAGCGGCCCGTCCCCGCCGTCGGCCCCGAACAGCGCGAGCCCGGCCTCGGCCTCGTCGAGCGCCTCGGCGTGGTCGCCGGACCGCGCGTGCCGCCGCCCGGCCGCGGCCCGCAGCAGCACCGCCGACGAGTCCACCTGCTCGGCCGTCAGGGCCAGCCGATACCCGGTGGGTGTGCTCGCGATCAGGTCGGCCCCGAGCCGGGACCGGGCCCGCGCCACCAGCGTCTGCAGCGCCTTGGCCGGGTGGTCGGGCTGCTCGTCCGGCCACAGCTCGGCGATCAGCCGCGCGCTGCCGCAACCGGTCGGTAGGTCCCCGGCGAGCAGCGCCAGCAGACCCACCAGCCGGGCCCCGCTGATCTCCACCTCGCCGTGCCGCACCCGCGACAGCAGCCGCAGCTCCACGCTCATCGATGACGAGGCTAGTCGACCGGCAGCAGGGCCAGGGTGGCGGCGAGCTGGGAGTGTTGCCGGGCGGGCAGGTCACCCGGGTCGCACCAGGTCAGCTCGTCGAACTTGTGGGGCTCGCCGATCCGTACCTCCGAGGCATCGACCCGGACCGAGAAGACCACCGCGACCCAGTGCGACGGCGGATCCGCGCGCAGCACGTTGCGCACGCCGAGCTGCCGGATCTCGCGGGGCACGGCCGTGTACTCCTCGATCACCTCGCGGGTGACCGCCTCCTCGAACGTCTCGCCGAACTCCAGCGCGCCCGCGCCGCAGTCCCAGGCGCCGGGCTCGTCCCGGGCCTGAGCGGAACGGCGGGCCAGCAGGATGCGACCGGCACCGTCGTGGCAGACGAAAACACACGAGACCGAGGGCTTCACCCCGACATCCTGCCAAACCGGGCCGGTCGGCCGGAATGATGGACGCATGGACGAGATCGAGATCGGCCCGGCGACGCCGGCCGACGCCGGGGAGATCTTCACCCTGCAGCTGGCCGCCTACGTCGCCGAGGCCCAGCTCTACGACGACCCGCACCTCCCGGCCCTGGTCCAGACGTTCGACGACCTGGCCGACGAGCTGAAGGAGAGCCTGGCCCTGAAGGCCACCCTCGGTCACCGCATCGTCGGCGCGGTCCGCGGCCGGCCCGACGGCACCGTCCTGCGCATCGGCCGCCTGGTCGTCGCCCCCGACCTGCAGGGCCGCGGCATCGGCACCCGGCTGCTGGCCGCCGTCGAGGCTGCCGGAGCCGCCCAGGCCGAGTGGTTCGCCCTGTTCACCGGCCACCTGAGCAGCGCCAACATCCGCCTCTACGAACGCCACGGCTACGAGGAGACACACCGCGAACACGTCCGCCCCGACCTCACCCTCGTCCACCTCACCAAAGAGCGCTGACCCACCCCACAGCAAGGAACGCTGACCCACCCGACCCCGCGCCATCTCGACGCCCGCCGAGCCCAGCTGGCGCTGAGGGCTGTTCCCGCCCCGTTTAACAGCCGTGAGCACCAGCCGGACACCACGCGCCGCCCCGCAAGCCCACCCCGGCCCAAGCCCGAGACGCGCAACCAGGCTCAGCTGGCGCTGAGGGTTCTTCCGAGGCCCTTTTACAGCCGTGAGCACCAGCCGAGCACCGCGCGGCGCGGCGCAAGCCCACCCCAGGCCGAGCCCGCGACGGGCGACCGGGCTCGGCTGGTGCTGAGGGCTGTTCCGGCGGCGTTTTACAGCCGTGAGCACCAGCTGGTGCGGGTGGGCACGGACGGGGGGCTCATGGGCGTACGGGAAAGGGGTTTTAAGGGGTTAAAGGGTTGGCCAGGCCCTGTTCCAGCAGGTCGAAGGCCTGGTTGGCGTGGGTTACGGCCAAGGGGTAGATCATGTCGGCGGGCTCGCCGGCCAGCATGCGGTCGCGGTTCTCGGTGACCAGCACCATGCGGGCCGCCGCGATCTGGGCGGCGGCCAGGCGGGCCACGCGCGGCTCGGTCATGGTGGCCAGTTCGGCCGCGAGGAGTTCCTGGGTGCGGGCCAGCGCGACGAACAACCGGGGGGTCAGCGACGGCGTCCGGGTGATCAGGCGTTGGACGCGGAGCACGTTCGGCTCGTCGCTCAGGCCGGTCGACGGGTCCCGTTCGGCCAGCGCGGTGAGGAAGTGCCGGCGCAGCGCGGCCAGCGGTGACTCGCCCGGTGCGCGGGTGCGGACGACCCGGGCGGGCTCGTCGACGTGCTCCTCGGCCGGCCCGAGGACCAGGTCTTCCTTGCTGCCGAAGTAGTTGAAGACGGTCGTCTTGGACACGTTCGCGGCGGCGGCGACCTCGGCCATCGCCACGTTGTCGAACCCGCGCTCGGCGAACAGCCGGATCGCCGTCTCCCACAGCAACCGGCGCGTCTCCTGCTTCTTGCGCTCCCGCAGTCCGCTCTCCACGCCCGAACTTTACCAGAGTCAATTTTGGTCTTGGACAAACTATTGACCCAGACCAAAATTTCTTCGTACGGTCGGAGCATGAAGCCCATGAGCACAACGGAGCGCCGGATCGGAGCGGCGATCTGCCTGTTCACGATCGTGCTGGCGATCCTCGACCAGAACATCGTCTCGGCGGCGATCGTCCCGATCGTCCGCGACCTCGACCCGATCCGCGGCGTCGACCACGTCGCCTGGCTCGTCGCCGCGTTCTCCCTGGCCGCGACCGTCGTGCTGCCGCTCTACGGGCGGTTGTGCGACGTCTGGGGCCCCAAGCAGGTCTTCCTGGGCACGGTGCTGACGTTCCTGCTCGGCTCGGTGCTGTGCGGGGCGGCGCAGTCGATGGCCCAGCTGATCGCGTTCCGGGCGGTCCAGGGCGTCGGCGCCGGCGGCCTGATGAGCGTGACCATGGTGGTGATGGCCCACCTGCGCGAACCCGGCGACAAGCGCGGCGGCGGACGCAGCGGCCTGGCCGGACTGGTCGGCGGGTTCGGCATGGCGATCGGCCCGCTGATCGGCGGCCTCTTCGCCGAGCACGGCAACTGGCGCTGGATCTTCTACGTGAACGTGCCGCTGGGCGTGCTGATCCTGGCCGGCGCGTTGCTGGTGCTGCGGATCCCCCGGCACGGCAGCGGCGGCCACGTCGACCTGCCCGGCGCCGCCCTGGTCGGTGGCGCGGCGGCGGCCCTTCTGCTGGTCTGCGACTGGGGCGGCGACCGCTACCCGTGGTCGTCGCCGGTGATCCTCGGGCTCGGCGCGACGTCGCTGGTGCTGCTGGGCGCGTTCCTGTGGTGGCAGCGCCGCAGCCCCGACCCGGTCCTGCCGCCCGGCCTGTTCCGGATCCCGGCCGTGCGCGACAGCTTCGCCATCCAGATCGTGGTCGGTATGGCGCTCGTCGGCGGCATCGTCTTCCTGATGGTGTACCTGCAGGTCGCGCGCGGGGTCAGCGCCGGGCGGGCGGGCACCTACCCGGCGTTCCTGGCCGCCGGTCTGGCGCTGTCCGGGCTCGCGTTCAACCGGTTGCGCCGGTCGCTGCGTACGTCGATGGTCTTCGGAACGCTCTGTTCCGCCCTGGCCCTCGGCGCGCTCGCGCTGACCCGCGACGACACGTCGTTCTGGCTGATCCGGGCCGAGCTGCTGGTGCTCGGCGTCGGCTTCGGGCAGCTGCTCGGCAAGCTGATCCTGGCCGTCCAGGAGGCGGCGCCGCGTCACCAGCTGGGCGCGGCGACCACCGGGGTGCGGTTCTTCCAGTCCCTGGGCGGGGCGATCGGGGCGGCGGCGTTCGGTTCGCTGATGAACCGGTTCGCGACGATCACGGGCGGGGTGGACGCCGTCTTCGCGGTGGCGGCGCTGCTCATGCTCCTGGCCGCCGCCCTGGCGACCCGCCTGCGCGAGCCGGCCCGCACGCTGGTTTCAGCCGGCGAGCCGGGCGCTGCCGACGAGTCGAGTGCTGCCGACGAGTCGAGTGCTGCCGACGAGTCGAGTGCTGCCGGCGAGCCGAGTGCCGCCGGCGAGCCGAGTGCCGCCGGCGAACCGGGTCGTGGGCCGGGCTCGGTCGAGCCGAGCAGGAGTGCCGACCGGCACGCCTCCGCGCCGGGGTGAGCCGCCGCCCGCCACGCGCCGCCTCGCGCCAGCGCCTCGCCCCGGGCCAGCGCCTCGTCTCAGGCCGGCGAACGCTCGCCGGTAGCGACCCGCCCGGTCCCGGACCCGCCCGCCGGCAGCGACCGGCGGGTCCGGGACCGGCCGGTCAGCGGTGGACGACGACGGTACCGGCCATCCGGTCGTGCAGGGTCTGGTACCGCTGGCCGAAGACCATGAGCGAGTCGATCAGGTAGTAGACGCCGAACGTCACCGCGCCCGCGACGTAGGCCAGCACGCCCTTGAGCAGCAGCTCCCGGACCGCCATCCGGCCCCAGCTCAGCGGCGTGCCGGTGGCCGCGTCGACCACCACGTGGCCGAGGATCTGCCGGGCCGGGGTCAGGCCGCCGTCGAAGACGATCAGCGCCCAGATGAGCCAGCCGATCCCCGCGGTGACGAAGATCAGCACCCCGTCGAGGATCTGCGCGCCGAGCCGCCCGCCGGGCGAGACCAGCCGCGGCTGGAAGCCGGCCTGCGGCGGCATGTAGCCGGGCGGCGGGGCGTAGGGGGCGGGCGCCCCCAGGGAGTCGTGGATCGGCGGGTAGGCGCCACCCGGCGGCAGCCAGGGCTGGGCCGGCGGCGTGTGCCCCTCGACCGGCGGCGTGTAGGCGCTGGGCAGCGGGGTGTTGCTCTCGGCCGGCGGCGTCCACGGCTGAGTCGGCGGCGCTGTGTTGCTCTCCGCCGGCGGCGACCACGGCTGAGTCGGCGGCGCCGTGTGACTCTCGGCCGGCGGCCTCCAGGCCTGGGTCGGTGGCACCTCCGAATGCGGCGTCGGCGGCACAGGTGCGGAATCCGGCGTCGGCGGCAGAACGTGTGTGGACGGTTCCGGGTTATGAGTGCCTTCCGGCGGGTTCTGGGTGCCGTCCGGCTGGGGGTATGTCATGTCGCTGAGCTCCGGTGTCGCTGAACTGATCCCGCAGACGTTACCGGCTCAGTCCCGGTAGACCGGCGCGGGCGGTGCCGGAACCGGCCCCAACGAGTCGGCCAGCCAGCGCTGGTAGCTGCTGGTCCACGTCCCGTCGGCCCGGATCCGCTCCAGCGCCCCGTTGACGAATCGCACCAGATCGGGCGTGTCCTTCGACATGCCGATCCCGGACGGCTCGTCGGAGACCGGGGTGCCGACCACCTCGGTGGTGGGGTCCTGCGCGGCCAGCCCGGCCAGCAGCACGTCGATCGTGGACACCGCGTCGACCTGGCCCTGCTGGAGCATCACCAGGCAGTCCAGGGTGCTGTCGGTGGCCACCGGGACCGGATGAGAGGGCTGCGCCGCGATGGTACGGATACTCGTGCTCCCCCGGGTCGCGCACACCTTGCGCCCGGCCAGGTCGGCGAACTCCTTGATGCCGGAGCCCCGGCGGACCAGCAGCCGCTGCCGCGAGGCCAGGTACTCGGTGGAGAACGAGATCTGCTGCCAGCGTTCGCAGTTCATCGTCATGGTCCGGATCACCATGTCGGCCCGGCCGTCCTGGATCACCGGGATCCGGTCGGCCGTGGTGATCGCCAGGAACTGGACCTTGCCCGGGTCGCCGAACAGGGCCTTGGCCACCGCGTGGGCCATGTCGATCTCGAAGCCGACCAGGTCGCCGCTGGTCGGGTCGCGGAAGCCGAAGAGGTACGCGTTCTGGTCGATCCCGACGATCAACCGGCCTCGCGCCGCGATCTTCGCCATGGTGCTGCCAGCCGGCATCTTCCCCGGCGCGGGCAGGGTGGCGGGCGGGCGCAGGCTGGCCCGGGGGACGCAGTCGGGCGCCGGGCCGGGGCTGGGCACCTCGGCCGGGTCCTGGACGTTCTCCGGCCGGGGCACCGAGGCCTTCACACCGTACGTCGAATTCTGGGGTTGATCGGTTGATCCGCACCCGGCCAGCAGCATGATCGGGATGAGCAGGGCGACGACGCGCTTCATCGATATTCTCCGATCCGGGGGCGGAACCCGAGGACAACCGCGGCCACCAGGCCGGCGGTGAGCAGCAGCAACGCGATCTCCAGGCCGGTCAGCGCGCTCACGCCGGTCCCGGCCTGCCGGTCGACCCGCTGGTTGGCGGTGTCCAGCGCGCTGGTCAGGGCCGCGTCCAGGTCGGCGAAGACGGCGGCCGAGTCGGCCGGGCCGGTCGCGGTCGCCCGGGCCACCGCGGCCGGGTAGTCACCCTTGTCGTCCAGCGCCCGCAGCTGCCCGTGCAGCTCGTGCCACCGCTGCGCGTGCTGGCCGGCGGCCACGATGACCGCGCGGTCGGTGGCCGGCGCCTCGCCGGCGGCCCGGTCGAGCAGCCCGGTCAGCTGCTGGACGACCACGCCGTAGTCCTTCTCGAAGGCCGCCCCGCCGCCGCGGGCGACCAGCGTGAGCGACTCGTCGGCGCGGGCCTGCAGGGCCGCCCGGCGCGCGCTCGCGAGCACGTCGACCAGGGCCGACCCCTGCGTCCGGCCGACGTCGACCCGGCCCGCGGTGACGCCCAGCGCGACCGACGACCAGGCCAGCACGATCAGCGCGACCAGGCTGCCGGCGACCAGGCCGACGTTGAACACCCGGTTGGTGCGGCGGGCGACGATGACCTGGGCGGCGAGCAGCCCGGCGAGCAGGAGCAGGCCGAACAGCACGACGGGCCAGGCGAACCCGGCCGCGTCGCGCTGCGCGCCGCCGAGGCGGGCCTGCGCGGAGACGAACAGCTCCTCGGCCCGCGGCAGCAGGTTCCCGCGCATCAGTGCCGACGCCTCGCGCAGGTACGCCCCGCCGAGCGGCACCCCGAGCCGGTTGTACGACCGGGCGGTCTCCACCAGTCCGGTGTAGACCGGCAGCTGGGCGGTGAGCACCGCGACCCGGGCGGCGTCGGTGTCGTCGGCGTCCCGGGACGCCACGGTCAGCGCCGCGCTGGCCCGCGCCAGGTCGTCCAGGTAGCGCTGACGCAGGTCGGCCGGCTCGGCGCCACTGGTCAGGAACGCGGTGGCCGCGGTGGCGTCCGCGTCCGACAACGATCGGTAGAGGTCCTGGGCGTGGACGCTGAGCGGACCGCTCACCCCGGTGATGTCCTGGGTCAGGGCCGACCGGTGGTGCACCGTGGCCAGCGCGGTCCCGCCCAGCGCGAGACCGAGGACGATCAGGGCCCCGGCGATGACGCGGTAGAGATCCGGTGTGGCGAGTCGTGACACTGTCCACTCCCGAGGTTCGGCGGACGACTGCCGCCGACGGTAGGGCGCGGGAGCAACACGTAACGTGATTATGCGTGCCCGAGCAGGTGCCTTCGCAGGTCGCGCGTGCCGCCGGTGGACGGGCGGGCGGCCAGGATGCACGTGTCGTCGTCCGGGTTGGCCCGCCGCAGCCGCCCGACCAGCTCCGCGAGCGGCTGGTGGGGGGCCGCCCGGACGGCGTCGTCGACCGCCGCCATCACCGCGTCCAGCCCGGTGTCCAGGCCGTGCGTCCGGTGCTCGACCAGCCCGTCGGTGTAGAGCAGAAGCACGTCCCCGGGCCGGAAGTCGGTGACCGCGTTCTGGTAGCGCGCGTCCTCCACCACGCCCAGCATCGGCCCGGACGGGCGGGCCAGCGGCGACGTGCGCCCGGCCCGGCACAGCAGGGGCGGCGGGTGCCCGGCCTGGGCCCAGATCAGTTCCTGCCGGCGCGGGTCGAAGCGGGCGATGACCGCGGTCGCGGCCAGCTCCGGCGTCTCCCGTTCCAGCTCGCAGGTGAGCCGGTTGAGGTGGCCGAGCAGGGTCGCCGGGTCGCTGTCGACCACGGTCAGCGCGCGCAGGGCGTGCCGCAGCTGGGCCATGTTGCTGGCCGCCTGGGTGCCGTGGCCAGCCACGTCGCCGACGGCCAGCAGCACCGTCCCGTCGCGCAGGGCGGCCGCGTGGAACCAGTCGCCGCCGACCATCGTCTCCTGCCCGGCCGGCAGGTAGCGGACGGCCGCCTTCAGCCCGGGCAGCTCGATCGGCTCGTCCGGGATCGGCAGGATGATCTCCTGCAGACGCAGGGTCAGGTTGTGCTCGGCGACCGCGGCCCGCCGCTGCTCGTCCAGTTTCTGCTCGACCTCGGCCAGTCGTTGGGCGCTGACCGGCTGCTCGGTGACGTCCTGGACGATGCCGAACATCCGGATCGGGCGGCCGTCGGCGTCCCGGACGGTGTCGGCGACCGTGCGCAGCCGCCGGATCCGCCCCCCGATCCGGACCGGCGCGACCAGCTCGACCCGGTCACGGCCCTGCGCCGCCTCAAGTGCGGCCTCGCGCAGTTCGCCACTGGCCAGCGGACCCAGGTCGGGGTCGCGCTCGTAGATCCGGTACAGCTGCGGCGACCAGTAGATCTCGCCGGTGACCAGGTCCCATTCGCCCCAGCCGAGGTTGGCGAGTTCCTCGACCGCGGCCAGCCGGTCGGCGATCAGCTCGTGCCCGGCGAACGGCGACGGCGGCGCGTCGGCGGCGTCCAGCAGCCGGATCACCCGGCCGGCGACCTCGGCCGGTTCGCGGCGCTGCTCGGCGGCGATCCGGAAAAGGTGCCGGTATGCGTCGGCGAGCCGGCACCGGGCCCGGCCGGCGAGCAGCCCGACCGCCCGCTCGATGACCGCGTCCATCCTGGCCCGTCGATCGCTGAGCGTCTCCGCAAACGCCTGACCACCCACAGAAAACGCCTCCCCGTCCGGCCTACGGGTACCGGTTTACGCCAACGCGCGGAGAGGTCACATCCCCCGACTGCACCGTTCATCGCACAGGTCACCCGGTCGGGCGTAAGGCGTTCGGTGACGGGAGGGGATAGATCGGAGTTCAGAGTTCGAATAGGTCCCGCATGGCCTCGGTCAACCGGGCCATGCTGGCGCCGGTCACCATCCCGATCCGCTCGGCGCCGGTGGTGGCCGGCAGCCGGCGCATCCGGTTGACCACCACGACCCCGGTGATCGGGTCCTGCTCGGTCAGCGCGACCGCGAACGGGGGAAGCTCGGTCACCCCGCGTTGGCGCACGATCGGCGCGCAGTAGGGTGAGGCGTTGTCACGTTCGTTGTACGTGTCGGCCGAGAGCACGAGAACTCGATAACGCAGGTCGGAACGATCCCCGATGGTCCAGATCTCGCCCCGGCGCATGTCAGCACCGACCGGAGGACGGCACGGCCCGGAACGACATGGCAGGAAGCGTACCGCCGCGCCGATCTCGGCCGCGTTCGCCCCGCCCGGGCGTGTTCATTCCGTGGACGTGATCGAACTTCGGTGCGTCCGATCGCGTAGAAATGACCGCGGGGCCCGTCACGGGCCGGTAACGAGGAAGGACGCAGGATGTCGCAGAAGGCGCAGATCGGGGTCACGGGCCTGGCGGTGATGGGCCGGAACCTGGCCCGTAACTTCGCTCGGCACGGGCACACCGTGGCGGTGCACAACCGTTCCTACGGCCGGACCAAGGAGCTGGTCGAGGAGTTCGGCAACGAGGGCACGTTCATCCCGGCCGAGTCGGCCGAGGACTTCGTGGCGAGCCTCGAGCGCCCGCGCCGCGTGGTGATCATGGTGAAGGCCGGTCCGGCCACCGACGCCGTGATCGACGAGTTCGCCCCCCTCCTGGAGGAGGGCGACATGCTCATCGACGCCGGCAACGCGCACTTCGCGGACACGCGTCGTCGCGAGGCCGCGCTCAAGGCCAAGGGCCTGCACTTCGTGGGCATGGGCGTGTCCGGCGGCGAGGAGGGCGCGCTGCACGGCCCGAGCATCATGCCGGGCGGCCCGAAGGAGTCGTACGACGCTCTCGGCCCGCTGCTGGAGGACATCTCGGCCAAGGTCGACGGCGAGCCGTGCTGCACGCACGTCGGCCCGGACGGTGCCGGCCACTTCGTCAAGATGGTGCACAACGGCATCGAGTACGCCGACATGCAGCTCATCGCCGAGGCGTACGACCTGCTGCGCCAGGTCGGCGGCCTGTCCCCGGCCGAGATCGCCACCACGTTCGGTGAGTGGAACGAGGAGCCGCGAGGTGCTCGGGCAGCCGTTCGTCGACCTGATCGAGATCACCGCCGAGATCGCCACCACGTTCGGTGAGTGGAACGAGGGCCGCCTCGGGTCGTACCTGATCGAGATCACCGCCGAGGTGCTCAAGCAGAACGACGCCGCGACCGGGCAGCCGTTCGTCGACGTCGTGGTGGACCAGGCCGAGCAGAAGGGCACCGGTCGCTGGACCGTGCAGGCCGCTCTGGACCTGGGGGTGCCGGTCAGCGGCATCGCCGAGTCCGTTTTTGCCCGTGCGCTCTCCGGGGGTGCGGACGTTCGCAAGGCGGCCGCCGACGCCGGTCTGCCGGGCCCGTCGGCCGGTACCGAGCACGTCGGCGGCGACCTGCGGGCGGACGTCGAGCAGGCGCTGTTCGCCTCCAAGATCGTCGCTTACGCGCAGGGCTTCCAGCAGATCCAGGCGGCCAGCGCGGAGTACGACTGGGAGATCGACCCGGGCGCGATGGCCAAGATCTGGCGGGCCGGCTGCATCATCCGGGCCAAGTTCCTGGACTTCATCAAGCAGGCCTACGACAAGAACCCGTCGCTGACCACGCTGCTGGTCGACGACTACTTCCTGGACGCGGTCAGCGGCGCCCAGGACGCGTGGCGCCGCGTCGTCTCCACCGCCGCCCAGCAGGGCATTCCGGCCCCGGGCTTCGCCTCCGCGCTGGCCTACTACGACGGCCTGCGGGCCAAGCGCCTGCCCGCCGCGCTGATCCAGGGCCAGCGCGACTTCTTCGGCGCCCACACGTACCGCCGCGTCGACCGCGACGGTTCGTTCCACACCCTGTGGGCCACCGACGACCGCTCCGAGGTCTCGGCCTGACCTGGTAGTTCCCGATGCGCCCCGGTCTTTCGAGACCGGGGCGTTTCCCATTCAAACCCACGATTTGGTACGTCGTGAGCCGCGCGCCCGCAAACGCCCTCCCGCCGGACCGATCCGCCGGGGCCCGCCGTCCGTAGTCATCGGCAGACAACGGGCCCGGGAGGCACGATGAACGACGTTCCGGACGGTCATTCCTCGACCGAAGATGATCAGCCCGAGGTGCGGTACTCCCCCGGCAGCCACCCGGTCCCCGAACCGGTTCTCCCGGCGCCGGCCCGTCCGACGCTCCCGATGCCCGACGAGTCGCTGTTCCCGCCCAAGTTCGTCCCGGCGAACGCGGCGCCCGCCCCGGAAAAGGCCGCGACCGGCCCCGCCGCACCCTCGCCTTCGACCTCGCCCGATCCTGCTCCGCTCGACCCGGCCTTGTTCGCCTCCGTGGACGACTACCGCATGCCCTCGGCGGCCGAGTCCCGGCCGGTCCTCGACCCGACCGGGGAGTGGCCGGCGCCGGACCCGGCCGAGTTCGCCGAGGAGGACACCGACCCGACCGGTTTCACCCCGGTCGCGGGCCGGTCGTATCCCCCGGCCACCGACCCGTTCGACGACCCGGCGTTCACGTCGGCCTACCCGCTGCCCGGCTGGAGCGCACCCCCCGAGTTCGAGACCGCCCCCACGGCCGCCCCGAACCGCCGCCCGGTGCTGCTGGCCGTCGCCGCGTTCGTCGGCCTGGCCGGCCTGATCGCCGCGTTCCTGCTGGTCCCCCGGGGCGACTCGACCCCGACGGCCGCCGCCGCCCGGCCCACCGAGGCCGCGCCCCGCGTCCCCGCCGACAACGGTCAGGCCGGGACGACCGACGGCAACCGCACGGTCACCGGCCCCCGCCACGGCCTGGACACGGCCGCCTTCGACATCGTCGACAGCGCCACCCTGGTCCAGCTCAGCGCCGCCGACCTGGGCGACGACCTATACCGGGTCAGCACCCCGGCCGGCAGCGGCCTCACCCCGTCGGCCGACCAGGCCGACGGCACGGTCAAGCTGCGCCTGCGCTCGGACGGCAGCGGCGGCTCGGCCGCGGTGACGATCCAGCTGAGCTCCGCGGTCCGCTGGACCCTGCGCCTGGACGGCGGCACCTCCCGGTCCCGCCTCGACCTGACCGGCGCCGACCTGGCCGCCCTGGACCTGAACGGCGGGGCCAGCCGCATCGACCTCTCCCTGCCCGAACCGCGCGGCCTGCTCCCGGTCCGGATGACCGGCGGCGTCGACCAGTTCCAGGTCAACCTGCTCGGCACCACCCCGGTCCGGGTCCGGGTCCAGTCCGGCGCGGGCCAGGTCACCCTCGACGGCACCACCCACAAGGGCATCGCCCCGGGCCGCTCGTTCACCGCCAACAACTGGGCCGGAACCGCCGGCATCGACCTGCTCGCGGTGGCCGGCCTCTCCGCCCTCACGGTCTCCGACTGACTCCCGCCTCCGGCTGGTGGTCAGAGGTGCCTCAAGGCCCCCGAGGCACCCCTGACCACCAGCCAGGATCCGCCGCCGGCCCGGCGACCGACTCGGCCGGCGCGGGTGGGCCGGGCGGGGCGGCTCATCGCCGTACGCGCGAATTTGGCTTTTAAGCGACCTGGACCGGAGCGGCCATGAGTTGGCCGCATTCCTCGGCCGGGAGAGGTTTGGCCATGAAATAGCCCTGGCCGTAGCGGTATCCCATCTCCCGCAGCCGCCGGTGCTGTTCCGCGTTCTCGATGCCCTCGGCGACGACCTTGAGCTGCAGATACTCCGCGAGCTGGGCCACGGCGGCGGCGACCGCGAGGCGGCCCCGGTCGGCGCCCTCGGCGATGCCGTCGACGAACGACTTGTCGAGCTTGAGGACGTCCACCGGGAACGCGCGCAGCAGGCTGAGCGACGACTGCCCGGTGCCGAAGTCGTCGAGGGCGAGCTTGACGCCCATCTCGTGCAGCGCCTGCAGCGTCTCGCGGACCTGCCAGCCGTCCACGACCGATGACTCGGTGACCTCAAGGATCAGGTTCTGGCTGGTCAGACCGGTGTCGCTGAGGACGGCGGCGACCTCGTCGACGAAACCGGCCTCGCGCAGCTGGCGGACCGCGACGTTGACGTTGATGGCCTCGACCGCGCCGGCGCCGTACTCGGCCCGCCAGCGGGACAGCTGAGTGCAGGCCTCACGCAGCACCCAGGCGCCGAGCGGGACGATCAGGCCGGAACGTTCGGCGACCGGGATGAAGTCGGCCGGGGAGACGAAGCCGCGTTCCGGGTGCTGCCAGCGCACCAGCGCCTCGGCCCCGGACAGCAGGCCGGTGTGCAGGTCGAAGACGGGCTGGTAGACCAGGCGCAGTTCGCCGCGCAGGATGGCGTCGTGCAGTTCGCCGGCCAGCCGCGCGTGGTGCACCATGTCCTGGCGCATCTGCGGTTCGAAACGGACCCAGGACGCCTTGCCGGCCTCCTTGGCCGCGTACATCGCGATGTCGGCGTTGCGCTGCACCTCGTCGGCGGTCTCGCCGGTGTCCGCGATGGCGATGCCGGCGCTCGCGTGCAGCAGCAGCTGCTGGTCGCCGACGTGGAACGGCTGACCGATTCCGGCCAGCAGCCGGGCCGCGGCCGCCTCGGCCTCGGCCGGGTCGTCGACCGGCAGCAGGACGGCGAACTCGTCGCCGCCGAGCCGGGCCGCCAGTTCGCCGGGCCGGCAGTGTTCGCGCAGCCGCCGCGACACCTGGTAGAGCAACTGGTCACCGGCGGCCGGGCCGAGCGTGTCGTTGATCATCTTGAAGTCGTCGACGTCGATCAGCAGTGCGGTGGCCGGCTGCTGGGCCACGATCCGCTCGCCCAGCGCGACCGCGAACCGGGTGCGGTTGGGCATGCCGGTCAGGGTGTCGCTGAGCGCGAGCCGTTCCAGTTCGGCCTGCTGCTTGCGGATGCCGCGCAGGGCCAGGGTGTTCTCGCGCAGGCTGAGCAGCTGGCGGGCGACCACGAAACCGGCGATCAGCACCGCGCCGATGATGACGGTGCGCTGCCGGGACGTCATGTCCTGGGCGCTGACGCTGATCACCAGGACGGCGGTGGCGGTGACGGCCACGAACGGGAGCAGGTTGAACAGGGACCGTCCGGCGGTGCCGGAGGGCCGGTCGGCGGGGGCGTCGAGCGCGCGGCACTGCAGGCAGGCGGCGCAGGCCAGGGAGACCCCGACCAGCGGGAGCGCGAGCACCGACAGCGCCAGACGGCCCCAGTCGGCGCCGGCGATCAGCAGGGTGCTGCCGGCCACGTCGACCAGCGGCGCGACGGTCAGCACGCGCAGCGCCGCCGGGCGCACGGCGCTGTCCGGGGCGGCGGCCGCCTTGCCGATCACGACGAGCAGCAGGACACCGCTGACCCCGATGACCGCCGCGGCGACCCGGGCGACCAGGGACGTTCCGCGCGGGGCGAGGTCGAGGACGACGTACCAGAAGATGAGGGTGCTGGCCACGGCAACCGTGGCGCCGTCGAGCAGGGCCCGGACCCAGCCCAGGGCGGTCCGCTCGCCGAACGGCAGGCGGATGAACGCGACGATCAGGATCGTGATGCCGACCAGCATCGGGAGACCGACGAACGGCGACAGCCCGGTGTTGTTGTTGGCCCGCAACAGCGAGACGACCGCGGCCACGAACAGCGCCACCGCGGCGTAGCGCAGCTGCCCCCAGAACGCGCGGATCGGTCCCGCCGTCACCGCGGAGACGATCCGGTGGCAGGCGACGACGGCCGCACCCATCGCGATCGGCCCGCCGGCGAACCCGACGTACAGGCCGCCGGGCGCGCCGATCAGCAGCCAGATCAACACCCCTGTGGTCGCGGCGAGCGCGATCACGGCGGGGGTCAGCCCGCCGTGTCGGTGCCGGATGCCGGCGTTCTCGCGTGCGCTCATGATGGCTTACCTGTCGGCCCGGCCCGCAGGTTCCTGAGCGATTTTTCAGGGCTGCAAAGCGGCCGACACCACGGCCCGGGCCTCCTCCTGGATGCGGGCCAGGTGGTCGGCGCCGTGGAACGATTCGGCGTAGATCTTGTAGACGTCCTCGGTGCCGGACGGCCGCGCGGCGAACCAGCCGGAGCCGGTCACCACCTTGAGGCCGCCGATCGCCGCGCCGTTGCCGGGCGCGCTGGTCAGCACGGCCGTGATCGGCTCGCCGGCCAGTTCCTTGGCGGTCACCTGCTCCGGCGACAGCTTCCCCAGGATCGCCTTCTCCTCGCGGGTGGCCGGCGCGTCGATCCGCGCGTAGGCCGGGGCGCCGAACTTGTCGGTCAGCGCCCGGTAGTGCTCGCTCGGCGTCTGCCCGGTGACCGCGATGATCTCGGAGGCGAGCAGGTCGAGGATGATCCCGTCCTTGTCGGTGCTCCAGACCGAGCCGTCGCGGCGCAGGAACGACGCGCCCGCGCTCTCCTCGCCGCCGAAACCGATCGAGCCGTCGATCAGGCCGGGCACGAACCACTTGAAGCCGACCGGCACCTCGACCAGCGTGCGGCCGAGCTCGGCGGCGACCCGGTCGATCATCGAGGAGGAGACCAGCGTCTTGCCGATCCCGGCGGCGCCCGGCCAGCCGGTGCGGTGGCGGTACAGGTAGTCGATGGCGACCGCGAGATAGTGGTTCGGGTTCATCAGCCCGCCGTCCGGCGTGACGATGCCGTGCCGGTCGGCGTCGGCGTCATTGCCGGTGGCGATCTGGAAGCGGTCCTTCTGGGAGATCAAGGACGCCATCGCGTACGGCGATGAGCAGTCCATCCGGATCTTCCCGTCCCAGTCCAGCGTCATGAAGCCGAAGCGCGGGTCGACCAGGGGGTTCACCACGGTCAGGTCGAGGCGGTGCCGTTCGGCGATCTCGCCCCAGTAGGCGACGCTCGCCCCGCCGAGCGGGTCCGCCCCGATCCGCACCCCGGCGGCGCGGATCGCGTCGATGTCGACGACGTTGGGCAGGTCATCGACGTACGTACCCAGGAAGTCGTATTTTTCTGCTTTTATGGTCTTGCGTCGGACGTCCTTGAGCCCGTCGGCGATCAGCGCGTTGGCTCGGTCCTGGATCCACTTGGTGGCATCGGTGTCGGCCGGGCCGCCGTTCGGCGGGTTGTACTTGAAGCCGCCGTCGTCGGGTGGGTTGTGCGACGGCGTGACCACGACCCCGTCGGCTTTGACAGCATTTTTAGTGTTATAGACGAGAATCGCGTGGGAAACCGCCGGCGTCGGCGTGTACCCGTCGCGGCTGTCGATCAGCACGGTCACGTCGTTGGCCGCGAACACCTCCAGGGCCGTCACCTGCGCCGGCTCGCTCAGCGCGTGCGTGTCCCGCCCCAGGAACAGCGGGCCGGTGGTGCCCTGCTCCCGCCGGTATTCGACGATCGCCTGACTGGTCGCGGCGATGTGATCCTCGTTGAACGCGGTCCGCAGGCTCGACCCGCGATGCCCGGACGTCCCGAACGCGACCCGCTGGGCCGGGTCGGACGGGTCCGGGTGCTCGGTGTAGTAACGCGAGACGACCTTCGGCACGTCGATCAGATCGGACGGCTCGGCCGGCTGGCCGGCACGGGAGTGGACGGACATCTGGGCCTCCTGAAGGATGTTCCCGGATCGTATCCAGGTAGGGACGCCTTGAACCTTTCCGCACCCCCATCCGAACTATCCTGCGTGACCGGGAAACTTCCGCGCTTGTTCGTGCTGTTCTTGCTCGCGCTGGGAGTTCTGCTGGCCGCGCCCGAACCGGCCTTCGCACACGCCGCCACCGTCGGCTCCACCCCCGCGCCGGGCAGTGTGGTGGGCACCTCACCGACCGAGGTGACCGTCACGTTCAGCGAGTCGATCACCCCGGTCAGCGGCCGCATCCAGGTCATCGCCCCCGACGGCGAACGCATCTCCGGCCTGGCCACCGCCCGCGGCGCGGTCCTGCACATCCCCGTGCGCACGGCGAAACGGCCGCTCGGGACGTACTTGATCAGCTACCGCGTCATCTCCGCGGACAGCCACCCGGTCGGCGGCGCCATCACGTTCTCGGTCGGCGCGCCCTCGGCGCGGCCCAAGGCCGCGGAAACCACCGGCACCCATCCCTCGGTCCAGGCCGCTGTCCCCACCCTGCGATTTCTTGGGTACGGAGGTCTGACCCTGATCGTCGGCCCGGCCATGTTCCTGGCGTTCCTGTGGCCGCGGCGCCGCTCCCGGGTCGGCGTGACCCGGTTGATCCGGGTCGGGTTCGGGCTGGTGGCCGTGGCGACGCTGGGCTCCCTGGGCACGCAGGCCCAGCAGGGCAGCGGGGCGGCGTTGTGGCAGGTCTCCCCCGGTGAGCTGGCCGATGTGGCGACCAGTCAGTTCGGGCTGACGCTGATCGCCCGTCTCGCCGTACTGTCAATCCTGTTCCTCCTTGTTCCTGTGCCGCTCTATCAGCGCTTCCTCCCCGCCGGTCGCCGCCCGTCGGTGGCCCCGGGCCGGGTGCAGGGGATTCTGGTCCTGGTCCTGGGGGCGGCCGGGCTGGCCACGTGGCCGCTGACCGGGCACTCCATCGCCACACCGCTGCCGGTCGTGACCGTCGCGGTCGACGTCGTGCACCTGGCGACCATGGCCCTGTGGCTGGGCGGCCTGATCACGCTGCTCGCCTTCGTGCTGCGCGGCACCGACCGCCGGGTGCTGGGCGTACTGCTGCCGGTCTGGTCCCGCTGGGCCGCCCTGTCCGTCCTGTGGCTGGCCATCGCCGGCTCGGTCCAGGCGGTCGTCGAGGTCGGCTCGGTCGACGCGCTGATCCGCACCGGGTACGGAAAGTTGCTGCTCACCAAGCTGGGCATCCTGATCGTGGTGCTCGGTGTGGCCGCCGTGGCCCGCCGTTTCGTCCAGCGCTCCAACCCGGGTCAGGGATTGCGCCGCACGGTCGGCATCGAGGTCCTGGCGACGGTCGTGATCCTGGCCCTGAGCGCGGTATTGGTCCAGGTCAACCCGGGTCGCACCGCGGGCGCGGCAGCGGGCGCGGTCACCGGCAACGGCGTGTCGGAGACACTGACCTGCCCGTTGTACACGCTGCAGTTCAACATCTATCCGGTCGAGCTGGGCGAATACAACACGGTCCACGCATTCCTGTACACGCCGGAGGGCAAGCCGCTGCCCCCGGCCGAGTGGGAGATCAGCACCAAGCTGCTGGACCAGGACCTCGAGGCGGTCAAGGAACCACTGCTCGGCCTGGATCCGCCGCACCACGCGCTGGGGTCGGTCTCGTTCCCGCTGCCGGGCACCTATGAGATCGCCTTCACCATTCGCGTGGACGACCTCAACCGCGCAACGGTCAAAACCACGATCAAGGTCCCCCCAGCCACCGACTGACCCCGATCGGTGCCCTTTGAACTGGTGTGAGCCGGCTGCGGCTAGTTCTCGGACAGGTCAGGGTCCGGCCGCGGCCAGATGAACAGGCCGGCGGGATGGTCGGTGGCGGCGATCTCGACCATTCCCGAGGTGATGTCCAGCCGGAGCAGGCACGAGGGAAAGTCGAAGCCGCTGACTTTCACGAGCAGGTGCTCGGCGTCCTCCCAACCGGTCAGATCCACGAAGTCGATGTGCTCGGGAAGGTCATATTTCCGGCCGCCGATCGACAATCGGGCGGGCCGGCCGACGCTGCTGACCCGCTTGTCAGCGCCGGGCGTGCGGTAGTACCGGTGCCAGGGAGCGCCTGGACCGGTCCAGCCCGCGGCCGGCGGCGGGTCCCTCGTCGGCCTGGGTGCGGTGTCACCGGCGGTCCAGCACAGGTCTGTTCGCCAGTGGAACCAGACGGCGTGGGAAGAGACTCCGGTGATCCGAAGATCGGGGCCGGAGTCCGGCATCGGCAGTGTCCGGCGGGATCCGTCGGACAGATCGATGAGGTGCAGGCCGACAAAACCCTGCCTGCCGTAGCCGATCTCGTGCGCCGCGGCCGTCGTGCCGTCGCGGCTGATCGTCATGTACCGCAGGCCGTCCCCGAGGTCGAGGACGGTGCCGTCGCCGCGCAAGAGGACGGTTCTGTCACGTGTGCTGCCGCTTGTCGTGAGCATCCGGCCCTCGATCAGCACTCCGCCGTCGACCTCGACGGCGTGATCGTGGAAGTCCAAGGGGCCGGTGCCGAGGACGACCGGCCGGCCGTCACGGATGACGGTGACCTCCTTGCCGATCAGCCATCCGATCCGGGGCGGCGGCCCGGCTGGAGGCAGGACCCGCTCGACGGGCTCCGGGGGCGTCCAGTCCAGGCCGTTCTTGCGGGCCATGGCCGCGAGCACGGCCAGGATTTCGGGCCGCGTCGTGCCGTCAACGGGTTTCATGGCGACGTCCTGCGGCCGGAAGGGCGGCTCCGGCGGATCAGCGGCGGGATCGTACCGAGGCCACGGCCAGGCGAGCGCGAAGATCCGGTTTCCGGCATCAGCCGTCCCCCAGTCGCCGGTGGTGACCGTCAGCCGCAGCAGCCGGGCGTCCCGATCCCGTTCGTGATCGATCGGCACGAGCAGGTGATCGGGGTCCTCCCATACCGCCCGGGCCGGGCCGAGCGCCCGCACTCCTTCCGGGAGCGGAAAGGTCCGGCGACCGGCCGAGTCCTCGACGGTCACGCCCCTGACCAGGTCGACGCTGACTGTGCGCCCGGGGCGAAGGGACGGATAGTGCCGATGGCCCGGCGCATCCGGCCCCTCCCAGCCGCTGACCGGCGGAGGAACGGTCGCCGGAACCGCCTGGGCGTCACCGGCGGTCCACTGCAGATCCTGGCCGGTGGTGTTGTCGTGCAGCCAGACCGTATGCCTCTCGACCCCGGTGACGAGCACGTCGAGGACCTGACCGGAGGGCCACGGCATGGTGTGCCGCGTCCCGTCGGCCAGGTCGATCAGGTGCAGGCTCTTCCACGGTTCGGGACCCGGGCGCCATTCCTGCGCGGCCATGATCGTGCCGTCCCGGCTCAGCTGCACCTCGGGCCGCAGATCCCGGCCCAGATAGGTCATTGTTCCGTCCCAGGTCAGTGCCGTCGCCCCGGCACCGATCAAGACCAGTCCGCCGGCGTACTCGACAACCGCCGACGGTGTACCGACCGGTGACTGGGTGAGATTCTTCAGACGCCCGCCCCGCTTCACCATGATCGCCCCGTACCCGTTCACGAACCCGGGGCGTGGTGCCGTCACCGCCGGAACATCACGTTCCTCGTCCTCGTTGTCCTCATCCTCGTTGTCCTCATCGAGAACGGCCGTCAGCGTCATCTTCCGGAATCGGGTCCTCACCGTCAGATTCCTCAGCTCCGCAAGAGCGGCCTCGACCATCGCCGGTCCGGCGAGCAACCGATCGGCCAGCTCGCCGAGCCTGGTCACCAACCGGCCCCCGGACGCCCATGACACCACCGCGTAGATGTCGTCGGCCAGCCCGTCCAGGCTCCGGCCCGGGTCGCGCACCAGCCACCGCGGCGGCTCGACCGGATCCGAGGGCCAGAACCGCACCACCCAGACATCGCCGTCATCCGGCGCGGGCCGGCGACAAACTCGGACCCGGTAGAAGCCCGGCTCGCCGATCACCATCCCGAACATCGCGGGCCCGCCGGTCGTGCTGGTCAAACCCACCCGGCCGCTGACGCTGCGGTACGGCGTCTCCACCACATCGAGCCAATCACCGCTCTCCTGCGGTGGGATGCCCGAATGCGCTTCGAGCCGCACCCGCTGGCACCGCTCCCCCGAGGCGAGTTGCAGCCAACCCTCACCCGCTCGGCCAACCGTGCCGAACAACAGCTCGACATCCTCGCTGAGCAGCGGAAACATCGGCTCCCCGACCGAGTCCGGGTCGTCCGGCCACGCGTCACGAATCACGACACTGCCGAACTCCGGCCAATACTCGTCGTCCTCGAGATCGGCGATGACCCCCACCCGTCCGACGATAGCCGCGAGGCGCGGGCCCTACCCGTCGAACAGACTTCCCGGCGCACGCACCGGCCGGCACTCGACGACTCGGCAACCACCGCAGCGGCTCATCATCGAACTGGACGGATGGTTCGCCACCGTCTCTGATCTGAGTTCAGGCATCCGTAAGAACGCGGGCCGGGGACACAAAAAAGAGGCAACGGTTCTAATGCTGGCTTCAGGTTGATCGGGGAGGATGCGCGGCAAAGCATCGATGGGAAGGGCGGGCCGGCGTGCGGATCCTGATCGCGGATGATGACGGGGCCATTCGTGAGTCGCTGGAGCGGGTGCTCCAGGTCGAGGGTTACGACACCAGCACCGTCGCCAACGGGCTCGCCGTGCTCGACGAGGTCGGCGGGGCGGGCGGTGACGCGCTGGATCTGCTGATTCTCGACGTGATGATGCCTCGCCTCGGCGGGCTGGAGACCTGCCGGCGGTTGCGGGCCGCGGGCCGGGATCTGCCGGTGCTGATGCTGACCGCCCGTGACCAGGTCTCCGACCGGGTCACGGGGCTCGACGCGGGCGCCGACGACTACCTGCCCAAGCCGTTCGCCACCGAGGAATTGCTGGCCCGGGTGCGAGCCCTGCTGCGCCGGCGCACGCCGGCCGACGGGGAGTCGCCGATCCTGTCGTTCGCCGACGTCCGGGTCGATCCCGACCGGTTCGAGGCGTGGCGCGGCGGGCGGCTGTTGCGCTTGACCCGGACCGAGTTCTCCCTGCTGGAGGTTCTCGTGCGCAACGCGACCCGGGTCTTGACCCGCGACGCGCTGTTCGAGGCGATCTGGGGCTTCGACATGAGCGCCACCGCCAACAACCTTCAGGTGTACGTGAGCTACTTGCGCCGCAAGATGGAGGCCGAGGGTGAGCCGCGATTGATCTACACGCTGCGCGGCCTGGGATACGTACTGCGGGAGACTCCTCCGTGAGCAGGCTGACCCGGTGGTGGCGCCGGCAGTCCCTGCGGACCAGGCTGACGGTTATTGCGGCGACGGCCATCGCGGTCAGCGTTTTCGTGGCCTTCCAGGTGGCCAGCGAGCTCATGGACCGGAAGCTGCGGGACACCGCCGAGGAACAGCTACGCGCCGACTCCCACGTCCTGGCGACGAACGCGGAGCGCGCCGGTCTGGCGCGGGTCGAGCTCCCGCCGTATCCAGGATCCGGTCGGCTGGTGCGGGTCATCCTGCCCGATGGCTCGACCCGGACGCCGGCCGGCCAACCCACGCTGCCTCCGGTCAGCGAGCACGCCGGGCGCGTGGTGCGGGGCGCGTCGACCGACCTGCTGGAGTCGACCGACTGGGACGAGGGCTACCGCGTCTACACACTGCGGGCCGGAGACGGCGCGGTCCAGGTGGCCGACCTCGCCGACGACTCCCCGATCAACCAGTTCGGGTTCGGGATGTTGCTGATCGGGCTGCTCTGCGTGGTTGGCGGCGCCCTTGTCGGGCGGACCGTGGCGCGGGCCGGGCTGGCACCGATCGACCGGCTGGCCGCCGCAGCAGCACGTGTCGCGCACACCCGGGTTCTCGACGCCGACATCCCGGATGAGGGCGGTGGGGAGATCCGGAGGCTGATCCAGTCGATCAACGAGATGCTCGCCGCGCTCCGGGACTCCCGGCAGGCCCAGCGGCTGCTCGCCGAGGACGCCGCCCACGAGCTCAAGACCCCGCTCACCAGCCTGCGCCTCAACATCGAGCTGCTGGTCCGGCTCGATCGGCGTGGCACCCTGGACAGTGCCCTGCCGGCGGAGAGCCGGACCCGGTTGCTCAACGATCTCGGTGCCCAGGTGGCCGAGTTGAGCACCCTGGCCGCCGAGCTGACCGAGGTGGCGCGCGGTGACGTCAGCGACGAGAGCACCGAGTTGCTCGACCTCGCCGACGTGGTGGTGGCCGCCACGACCAGGGCGCGTTCCCGCATGCCGGACATAGCGGTCACGCTCGACGTGACCTCGGTATGGGTGAGCGGGCGTCCCGCCGCGCTGCAGCGGGCGGTGCTCAACCTCATCGACAACGCCGGCAAGTGGTCCCCCGCGGACCAGCCGGTCCAGGTCCGGCTGCGTGCCGAGGGCGCGTCGGCGGTGATCGAGGTCGACGACGCCGGGCCGGGCATCACCGAGGTCGACGTACCGCGGGTGTTCGACCGGTTCTACCGGGCCGACAGCGCCCGGGGGCTGCCGGGATCCGGTCTGGGGCTGTCGATCGTGCAGCGGGTCGTCGACGCCCACGGCGGCCGGGCCGCTGTCGGCCGTTCCGCACGCGGTGGCGCGCTGCTTCGGGTCGACCTTCCGGCCGCGGCGCGCTGACCCCGTTCCCGCGGTGCGACGGCGGCCGCCGGGCTCAGGAAAGGCCCCGGGACGGGCTGGATGCCCGTCCCGGATCCCGTCCGTGCCGCCGCGCTCACCGTTGCAGCGCGGGCTCCTCCTCGTCGGCGAGCATGTGTCGACCGATCGGCGGCCCGGCCGCTGGACGCGACAGGCGGCTCGGCCACCAGACCCGCCGGCCGATCAGGAGGGTCAGGGCGGGCACCAGGACCGACCGCACCAGCAGGGCGTCCAGCAGCACGCCGAAGGCGACCAGGAACCCGACCTCGACCAGCATCACCAGCGGAAGGGTGGCGAGGACCGCGAACGTGGCCGCCAGAACCAGCCCGGCCGAGGTGATGACGCCACCGGTGGCCGACAGGGCCTTCAGCATGCCCTCCCGGGTGCCGAGCCGCACGGTCTCCTCCCGGGCCCGGCTGGCCAGGAAGATGTTGTAATCGACGCCGAGCGCCACCAGGAACAGGAAGGCCAGCAGCGGCGCCGAGTAGTCGATACCTTTGAACCCGAGGAGCGTGTCGAAGACGAACACACTGCCGCCGAAGGCCGCCGCGAACGAGACGATCACGGTCGCCATCAGGACCAGCGGAGCCACGATCGCCCGCAGCAGCAACCCGAGGATGATCAGGACGACGGCGAGCACCAGCGGGATCACCAACCTCTCGTCGCGGCTGGTGGTCACCTCGGTGTCGAGGTTCTCCGCACTCGGCCCGCCGACGATCGCCTCCGCCCCCAACACCCCGTGCACGGCGGTGCGCACCCGCCTGATCGTGTCGTACTCCGCGGCGCTGTCCGGCGCGTCGGTCGGGAACACGGAGATGTCGGCCCAGCCTCCGACGGTCCGGCCCGGGACGGCCTCGGCCACGCCGGGGGTGCGCTTGACGATGTCGACCACCCGTTCCTGGTACGCCGGCCGCGTATAGATCGTCATCGGCTGGCCGCCGAGCTCCGGGAAGTGCTGGCGGAGAACGGTGAAGCCGGTGACCGACTCCGGCGCGGACAGGAACTGGTCCTGTTCCCGCAGCGCTCCGGTGTTACCGGTCAGACCGATGGCGAGCACGCCGAGGATTCCGAGCGAGCCGAGCGTGGCGACCCACCGCCGGCGGCTGATGGCGGTGCCGAGCCGTCCCCACAGCCCCGGCTTGTCCTGCACGGCCGTGCTGAACCGCGGGATGGCCGGCCAGAAGATTCGACGGCCGAGCACCACGAGCACCGCCGGGAACAGCGTCAGCATGGCCACCAGCGCGCACAGGATGCCGGCGGCACCGATCGGGCCCAACCCGCTGGTGCTGTTCAGGTCCGCGACGAGCAGGCAGAGCAGGCCGGCGACCACGGTGGCCGCGGACGCGACGATGGCCGGCGCGGCGCCGCGGAGCGCGTGGACCATCGCGACCCGGACGTTCTCGTGGTGGTGCAGCATCTCCCGATATCGAGCGATGAGCAACAGCGCGTAGTCCGTGCCGACGCCGAACACCAGGATCGTCAGCAGCGCCGAGTTCTGGTCGTTGACCACGATGCCGAAGCCCTTGACGAGCAGGTAGACGGTCGCCATCGCGGTCAGTGCGGCCGCGCCCACGGCCACCAGCGGGATGAACCACAACACCGGGCTGCGGTAGGTGAGGATGAGCAGGACCGTGACGACCACGACCGTGGTGAGGAAGACCTGCAGGTCGATGCCGTCGAAGACGGCGTCCATGTCGCCGTCGACCGCGGCCGGGCCGGTCACCTCGAGTTCCAGGCCGGCGGGGCGGTCCCTCGCGGCGTCACGCAACGGGCCGACGATGGCCTCCGGTGCGCCGTAGGCCGTGCTCACGTCCAGGGTGAACATCATCGCCCGGCCGTCGGTGGAGAGTCTCGTCGCCGGGCCCTCATCGTCCTCGCCGGCCGCCGCCTTCGGCGGGTACCGCTCGGCAAGGGTGTTGTAGTGGCGCTCGACCGTCGCGCGGTCGGCGCCGGTCAGGCCGCCGGCACGGTGGTACACGAAGACGAACGTGTTGTCCTCGCCGCCGGGGAGACTGTCCTCCAGCACCGCCACCTTGGTGGACTCGGCGCCGGCGGGCAGCGTGTCCACAGCTTTGTCGGTGGTGACCGAGCTCAACTTTCCGCTCAACGGCACCATGACCGCCGCCAGCGCCAGCCACAAGCCGATCACCAGCCATGGCACCCACCGGCCGGCCAACCGACCGGGCGGCGTTTCCCTGGGCGGCACTGCGTTGACTGACATCAATAGCCTCCTGACGGATTGCATCGCTTGTCCGAGGCCAACTTCGTACCGAGCGAATCTGAGACGACCATTAATCCGGTGATCAGACCGGACCAGCAACGCGGCACGGCCCTCACGCTCCGGGAGTGGTACCGCGGTACCACCTCCCTCCCGCCGATGACGACCGCGGTACGACGAAACAGGACGGAATCGGTCCTAGCGTCCGGGCTATGAGAAAATCTGACAGTCCACGGTGGAAGTTGGCGGCGGGCGCCATGACGCTGGTGACAGCATTCGCCGCGGTCGCCGCTTGCGGATCGGACTCCGACAACAGTGCGGCGCCCCCCGCGGCCGACCCGCACGGCATGCACGCGGGCGCGTCGTCGGCTCCGCCGCAGTCGCTGCGCGCCGGCGAGCGGTTCATGGACCTGACGATGGCCGAGGCCTACACGCCTACGGCGCCGGAGGGCGGCGGCACGGACGAGTACCGGTGCCAGGTGATCGACCCGGGCCTGACCAGGACGGCGTTCGTGACCGGGACCCAATTCGCGCCGGAGAACGTCGCCATCGCGCACCACGCCATCGTGTACGCGGTGCCGCCGGACCGCGCTGCCCTGGTGCGCGAGCAGGACGCGAAGACGCCCGGCCTCGGCTGGCGGTGTTTCGGCGGGACCGGCGTGCCCGGCGCCGACGTGGAGGGCGACGACCGGGGCGCGACGTGGGTGGCCACCTGGGCGCCGGGCGCCACGGAGACGCTGCTCGACCAGGACATCGGCTTCAAGCTGGGGCCGGGAAGCCTGATCATCGTCCAGATCCACTACAACCTGCTCGCGACCGACGGCAAACCGGCCGGGTCGGACCGCTCGGCGGTAAGGCTGCGGCTGACCGACGGCACGCCCCGAACCCGGGAACTCATCACATTGCCGCTCGACGCGCCGACCGACCTGCCCTGCGCCGCCGACGAGTCGGGTCCGCTCTGTGACCGGGCGGTCTCGATCGCGGACGTGACGAAGCGGTTCGGACCGGATGTCGGCGGGTCGGCGGATCGTCAGGTGAAGGAATGCAACCCGGGCGGCGTGCCGAAGCCCGGTGACACCCAGACCTGCGACCAGAAGGTGCCGGCGCCGATGACGCTGTATGCCGGCTTCGGTCACATGCACCTGCTCGGGCGGGCCATCAAGGTCGAACTCAACCCGGGCACGCCGAACGCCCAGGTCGTGCTCGACGTGCCGCAGTTCGACTTCGACAACCAGCGGCTGATGAAGTTGCCGTCACCGGTGGAGATCGGTCCGGGGGACACGCTGCGGGTGACGTGTACGCACGACGCGCGGCTGCGCCAACAGCTGCCGCAGCTGAAGAAGCTGCCGCCCCGCTACGTGGTGTGGGGCGACGGCACCAGCGACGAGATGTGCACGGGCATCATGACGGTCTCCCTCCGCAAGCCCTGAGGAGGCGCCGGACGCGCGAGAGGAAATGCTAGACCGGCCGGGCGAGTCTCAGGTTGTAGGCGAGGATGACCGCCTGGATCCGGTCCCGTGCGCCGATCTTGGTGAGGACCCGCCCGACGTGGGTCTTCACCGTCGACTCGGACAGCGTGAACCGCTGCGCGATCTCGCCGTTGGTGAGGCCCTGGCCGATGGCGACGAGAACCTCGCGCTCGCGGTGGGTCAGGAAACTCAGCCGGGGATCCTTCCGTACGGGTTCGCAAAGGTCATCGTCGAGCCGGTCGGCGAACGCATCGAGCAGCCGGCGGGTCAGCGCCGGCGCGATCACCGCATCCCCCGCGGCGACGGCCCGGATGCCGGCGAGCAGCTCCTCCGGGCCGATGTCCTTGAGCAGGAAACCACTCGCCCCGGCCCGCAGCGCGGCGAACGCGTACCGTTCCCCGTCGAACGTCGTCAGCACCAGGATCCGCGAACGCCCACCGGCCGCGACGATGCGCCGGGTCGCCTCGATCCCGTCGACGCCCGGCATACGGATGTCCATCAGCACCACGTCGGGGCGCAGCGCGGTGATCTGCCGAACAGCCTCGGCTCCGTTGCCGGCCTCGCCGACGATCTCGGTGTCGGGGGTGCACTCCAGGAGCACACGAAACCCGAGGCGCTGCAGCGGCTGGGCGTCCACCACGAGCACAGAAATCACGAATGGCTGCCCTTCAGGGGTCGAAACTCGCGTCGCCCGGCGATGCCCCGTTCCTACCGAACGAACCTGAAACGACTGTTAGAAACGGCGCCAACCCACTCACATCAAGCATGAGCGGATGCTCACTGAAGGGCGTGTGGTCGCCGGTCCGGAATCGGAACGTGACGAGATGCCCTTTCCCGAGAGCGTGCAGCAGGCCATCTTCTCCGGACAACAGCCGGTCGATCCGCCCCGGCACCCCGAGATCACGGTCGTGCCGCCACAACACCCGCACATCGCGGCCCGGGTGGAAAGCCATGACGGTGCGCCGGCCGCTGAGAAAAGTGACATCACCGTTGTCGCTGACCCGGTAGCCGCCGTCCCGGTCAGGAAAGACCATCGGCTCCGGAAGCGGCCATTCGGCCAGAACGACACCGGAGGCCGCCATCAACAGAAGGGCGGGCCGACCGGTGCCGGCAATGAGCACCGCGTGGGAGCCCGAGTCCGGGCTCGGTCCCAGCCGAAGAGGCAGAGGCGAGGCACGCGATCCGATCCCAAAGTCCGCGACCACAGCACCTCGACCGACTCGTTCGCCACGCCGGCATGGTCGCACGCATCTCGCCCCGAACAGAACGTATTGATCGCGGGCTTGTGGAGGTCTTTGTCGTGGTCGGCGAGGGGTGTCGAGGAGACGCTCCAGGGATCGCGCGCCGGGTTGCATGTCAAAGAAGTTTGACTTCGGTCGCACGGTGGGCCTACCTTCGGGATGTCAAAGATTTTTGACTTGGGAGGCGTGATGGAGATGGCCGACGACGAGCCGCTGTACACGACGCGGGAGGAACGTCAGGTCTGGACCGGGCTGGTCACGATGGTCGTGTCCTCTTTGCTGTACTACACGTACATCGTTCCGGATCTGTTCCGGACGCCGGTTGCGGACATCGACTGGGTGCCGCCGCTGTTCTGGTCGGTGCTGGCCGCCCTGGTCGCGACCATCGTCTTCGCCATCGTCGTGGAGATCGTGGTCGTCGTGCGGCGCGGCGAGGAGGCCAAGAGCGCGATCGACGTCGATGTCCGGGATCGTGAGATCGGGCAGCGCGGCGGCCGGTTGGCCACGCCGATCCTCGGCACCGGGCTGGGCGGGGTCACCATTCTGGCCTCGCTCGGCGCGGACTATTTCTGGATCGGCAACCTGGCTTTCCTGGCCGGGCTGGTGGCCGCGGTGGCGGAGGGGGTCATCAAGATCCGGCTCTACCGGCGGGGATTCTGAGTTCCGATGGCTCCCAAACCGACCAAGGTCACCAATCGCATCCGCGTGCTGCGCTCCGAGATCGGCCTGACCCAGGCCGATCTCGCGGCCAAGCTCGGCGTCACCCGGCAGACGGTGATCGCGATCGAGCAGGGTCGTTATTCGCCGTCGCTGGAACTGGCCTTCCAGATCGCCCGCATTTTCGGCAAGCCACTCGACGAGGTGTTCCAGTATGAGGACTGAACGTGCCACCGGACTGACCTATCTCGGTCTCGCCGTCTTCGGCCTGATCGGCCACCTGATCATCCAGGGCCGCCTCCTGGTCGACGGGGACGAGGCCGCGACCGTCGCCAACCTCGCCGCCCATCCGACCCTGGCCGGTCTCGGCATCGCCGCTGACCTGGGTGTCGTCGTCACTCAGGCGCTGGCCGCGCTGCTCTTCTTCCGCCTGTTCCGCCCGGCCGGGGATCTCCGGGCCGCCGCCGTGGCCGCGTTCGGCCTGATCAACTCGGTGATCGTTCTCGTCGGCACGATGTTCACCGCCGTCGCCCTCACCTCGGTCCGGGCCGGCCGCCCGGTTCCGGTGCTTTTCCTGTACGACGTCAACCACGCCGCCTGGACCCTCGGGGGGATCTTCTTCGGCCTGTGGCTGATCCCGATGGGCCGGCTCGCCCTGGAGTCGGGTGTGCTGCCGCGCTTGCTGGGCTGGACTCTGATCGTGGGCGGGGTCGGCTACGTGGCCGGCGCTTTTGTCGCCTATCTGGCCGCCGACACCACGGTCGTCACCAGCGTGCTGGCCGTGCCGGCGTCGATCGGCGAGTTCGGGATGATCGGATACCTGCTGTTCAAGCGGGACTGGACGGCACGACCGAGCTGACCATCCGGTGCACGGTCTCCTCGCTCGGCGACGCTCCGGTGCGGTCGGCGAAGAGCAGGTGACCGGTCCCGATCAGCATCGCGGCGAGACTGTCCACCTCGGCGCCGGCCGGGATGCGGCCCAGGTCGCGCTCGGCGGCCAGGTATCCGCCGATCATCTCGGCCGCCTCGGTGAGCACCGGCACCCCGGCCGGCCAGGTGTGCCGCAGCCGGGCCCGCAGCCCGTCCCGGAACGTGATCAGTGCGACGATCGCCACCGCCACCGACCCGAACACCGCGATCAGGGCCGTCGTCAGGTTCCCGGCGATGGTCCCGGTGCCCGCGCGGGACTTCAGCGCGACGGCTTCCGGGGCGAGCTGCTCGACCCGATCCAGCACGAAGTCGGCCAGGAACGCGTCGAAGTCCTCGAAGTGCCGGTGCAGGACGCCCTTGGCACAGCCGGCCTCGGTGGTCACGGCCCGGCTGGTCAGGCCGCTCGGCCCGTCCCGCAGCAGGATCCGGTCGGCCGCCTCGAACAACTGACGGCGTACGTCCCGGAGGGCGACCCCTGTCGGCACCGGCGTCCCCTTCCGCGTTGACCAGCCGTACCAAACTACCGCCTTCCCGAGTGGGCGCTCGCCCACTAGAGTGGGCGCATGCCCACTTACCAGTTCCGCCAAGCCGCCGAATCGTTCGGCGTGGACGCCGCACGCTACGACCGGACCCGCCCGCCGTACCCGGTCGCGCTGCTGGAACGGATCCTCGACGCCACCCCCGGCCGCCGCGTGCTGAACGCCGGCTGCGGCACCGGCATCGAGGCCCGCCAGCTGCGCGACCTCGGATGCGACCTCCTCGTGGTCGAGCCGGACCCACGGATGGCCGATTTCGCCCGCGCGACCGGCATCGAGGTCGAAGTCGCCAAGATCGAGGACTGGGAGCCCGCCGGCCGCACGTTCGACCTGGTCACGGCCGGGACGGCCTGGCACTGGATCGACCCCCTAGCAGGCGCCGCCAAGGCCGCCGAAGTGCTGCCCCCGGGCGGGCGTCTCGCACCGTTCTGGCACACGTTCAAGCTGCCCGACGAAGTGGTGGCCACGTTCGCGGAGGTGTTCGAGCGGCTGGTGCCGAACTCGCCGTTCGCGATGGGGCGGCCGACGCCCGGGTCGCCGCTCGACGGCTACCGGGCGATCCTCACCGCGGCGGCCGACGGGATCCGCGCCGCCGGCGGCTTCGGCGAGCCGGAGCAGTGGCATGTGGACTGGGAACGGACGTACACCCGGGACGAATACCTGGACCAGCTGCCGACGTCCGGGGCGCTGACCCGGCTGCCGGCCGAGCAACTGGCCGAGATCAGCGCGGCGGTCGGCGCCGGGATCGACCGGCTGGGCGGGGCTTTCACCATGTCGTACGTCTCGGTCGCGGTCACCGCGGAACGACTCTGACCACAGTAGAATTACTGAGTGTTGCTGAGAATCTTCACCGAACCGCAAGAGGGCGCCTCCTACGACGACCAGTTGGCGGTGGCGCGGCGAGCCGAGGAGTGCGGGTTCGACGCGTTCTTCCGCAGCGACCACTACCTGGCCCAAACCGACTGGAGCGACGGCCTTCCGGGCCCGACCGACTCCTGGCTGACGTTGGCCGGGCTGGCCCGCGAGACCCGGCGGATCCGGCTCGGAACCCTCGTCAGTTCCGCTACTTTCCGTAACCCCGCGGTGCTGGCGCTCACCGTCGCCCAGGTTGACCTGATGAGCGGCGGACGGGTCGAACTCGGGCTCGGCGCGGGCTGGTTCGAGCCCGAGCACCGCGCGTTCGGGCTCGACTTCCCGGACCGGTCGACCCGCTTCGACCGCCTCCAGGAGCAACTGGAGATCGTCACCGGGCTCTGGGACACGCCAATTGGTCAGAGGTACGGATTTTCCGGGCGCCACCACCACATCGAGAACTCCCCCGGCTGGCCCAAGCCGGCGCAGCACCCGCACCCGCCCGTGATCATCGGCGGGAAAGGGAAAACGCGGACACCGGCGCTGGCCGCCCGGTTCGCCGACGAGTTCAACGCGCCGTTCACCTCGCCGGCCGAGACCGCGGAGCTGATCGACCGGGTCCGGGGCGCGTGCGAGGCGGCCGGGCGGGATCCGGGAACGCTGAAAGTGTCGGTGGCTCATGCCACGATCGTGGGGCGCGACGATGCCGAGGTTGGGCGGCGGCTCATCGCGTACGGGAAGGATGGTGGGTTTTTGAAGGAGAACGGGCTGGTGGGGACGCCGGCGCAGGTGGTCGACCGGCTGGGGCGCCATGGGGTGGACCGTGCGTATCTGCAGATCATCGACCACAAGGACCTGGACCACCTCGACCTGATCGCGTCCGAGGTGCTGCCCCAGCTCAGCTGACGACAGCGCGGCCGGCCGGGGTTGCCGCGCGGAGCTTTGCGCGGTCGGGGCTTTCGGGCGGCTCCCGGAGAGCTGCGGTGAGCTCGTGAAGGGCGCCCACCTCGCGGTGAACGCCCCTTCGCGGGATGCGCCTACTTGTACGTGATGTCGCTCTGGGTGACCTTGCAGTTGGTGTTGTTCCAGCCCTCGCCGAGGTAGGTCGGCTCGCTGCCCTTGGCGACGCCCTTGTACTGGCCGCAGACCACCGGGCTGGAGCTGTTGGTGATGGTCACCCGGGTGATGGTGGCCGTGTCACCCCAGTTGGTGTTGATGCCGGCGACCATGTCGATGTCGCTCAGCAGCACGTTGTCGATCTTGACGTTGCGCTGGTAGGAGCTGGAGCAGTTGCCGCACGCGCGGTACAGCTTGCCGGCGCCGCTCAGGTAGAAGCCGGAGATGCTGACCGTGCCGTTGCCGTTGTGCTGGAACGTCTTGTCGCTGCCGGCCCGCGCGCCGCCGCCGATGACGTAGCTGGTGCCGCCACCGGTGCCCTTGAACGTCGCGGCGTCCTCACCGATGTCGTTCCACCACACGTTCTTGATCGTGCAGGTGCCCTCGCAGTGGACGCCGTCACCGGCCGGGGAGCCGATGATGACGTTCTGCAGGGTGCCGCCGTTGGCGATGGAGAACATCGGGTCCTGGGACTCGCTCTGCGAGCCGTCGCCGATGCAGCAGAACGTCTTCATGCCGCCGTCGTACGTTCCGGAGACGTTGATCGTCCCGGAGACCGAGACGTTCCCGGCCGAGGACGGCCACGCCCCGGTCGGCGTGCCGCCGGTGCCCCCGGTCGAGCTGGGCGTCGGGCTCGCGGTCGGGCTGGTGGTCGGGTTGGAGCCGCCGCTGGAGTAGGTCTCGAACTCGGCGATCCGCGGCGCGGCGGACGCACCGGTGATCTCGAAGGTGAGCTTCTTCAGCGAGGTCGAGGTGAAGTTGATCGTGCTCGGGCTGCCGCTGCCACTGGTCAGGACCGATCCCGAGTCGCCGTTGAGCACCCGCCAGGCGCTGATCGTGCCGCCGCCGGAGGCCTGCTTGATCACGGCCGAGGAGACCGTGGTGGCGCTGCTCCACTTGACCGAGACGTAACCGGTGGTGGCGTTCGGCGCCCAGTAGGTGCTGGTGCTGGCGTCGCGGACGTTGCCGTAGCTGGTACCGCTGGCCTTGCTGGAGCCGTCGGCCCCGGCGTTCGAGGCCAGGCTCAGGTTGTCGGCGGCCATGGCCTGCGCCGTTGGCAGCATCAGCATGATCGCGGCGCTGGTGATCGCGGTGGCGGCCCCGGCCGTCCATCGCAGGGCGACTGATCGTCTCATTCCGTGCCTCACTTCCATCTCCACGGATGCGCCGCGGGGGTGACGACGCAGGGGTTCGGGTCACAGGAAAGCGCTTTCCTGGCTGACGATAGAGACAGGTCGATGTGATAACAAGGAGTTGCAATGTTTGCAGTCAGATGAATTTCGCGTCCTCGTGTCGAGAAGCCACGGACAGCTCCGTCCCGGCTGCGACAAAGGAGGAACCACATGCAGCCGTACGAGATCACCGCCGTCCTCGACCGCCCGCACAGCCAGCAACTCCTGGCCCGCGACCTGCTCCGGATGGCCTACGTCGCCACCGACGGCACCCCGCGCAACATCCCGATCGCGTTCACCTGGACCGGCTCCCAGATCATCGTCTGCACCACCAAGAACGCACCCAAGCTGCCGTCGCTGCGCCGCCACCCCGACGTCGCCCTCACCATCGACACCGAGGTCCACCCGCCGAAGATCCTGCTCCTGCGCGGCCGGGCCGAACTCGACGTGGTCGACGGAATCCCCGAGGAATACCTGAAGATGAACGGCACCTACGAGATGAGCGCCGAACAGCGGGTGGCCTGGGAGGCCGAGGTCCGATCCCTGTACGACGGCATGGTCCGGATCGTCATCACCCCGACGTGGGCGAAGCTCATCGACTTCGAGACGACCCTGCCGACCGCGATCGAGGAACTGGTCAAACGCCGGGCCGAACGCCAGAGCGCCTGACCCCGCTCGGGGGCCGGGTTACTTCGCTCGGTCGACCCAGCTGCGCGGCACGCCGATGTCGAAGTGTTCGGCGCGCAGGAGCATCATCTTCCTCGACCGCTCTGGATCACCGCGTCGAACGCCGAAACCACCTGCCCCACGAACGTCCGCTCGGGCGTGTTCCGGACGGTGCCGTCGGCGATCTCCACCTGCCAGCGGGTGGCGCCGGTGAGCCGTAGGCGTACCGAGCAGTCCCGGGATGCCCCTTCGCATTCGATGGCACGTACGGCATCGAGGAATCGATGGTGACGAGGATCGTCACGGCGTCGCCCCTGCTCCGCTTCATCGCGGCTCTGCCCGAGCGCGAGCCGGGTGATCTCCTCGCGCTGCCGGGTCCAGGCCACCCATGTCGTGGTGCCGAGCATGGTGAGTTCGCGGGCGAGATGGTGGTCGTCATACCCCCGATAGGTCCACGGTTGGAAGTGCAACTCCAGCCGGTTGTCGCCGGTGACCGTGGCCCGGATGGCGCCGTCCGGCGACGTGCCGGTCACCGTCATCGTCCGCAGATGTTCGCCGAGATCAACGTCGCCGTACCACACGGCCGTCTCCGTTTCCGCAGCTTGATCACGATACTCGGATCGACGTAGGTGAACCTACCGGACGCCGTTGTGGTACACACCGGACGTGATGAGGAATCATGTTGCCGCCCTGGCGCTTCTCGCGGTGTCAGCGGTTGCTGCGCCGGCGCCGGCCTTCGGACAACCCGGGGGAAGTACTCCAACCCTGGTCGCCGGCGCCGGGGCAGCCGCGTTCAGCGGTGACGGCGGCCCGGCGGCTCAGGCGAGACTGAACAGGCCGTTGAATGCCGCTGCCGCGGTCGACGGCAACGTGTACGTGGCAGACACGCTCAATCACCGAATCCGGGTCGTCGGCAAGGACGGTGTCATCCGGACGGTGGCCGGTAACGGTGAGCAGACCGTACCGACGGGACCGGTGCCGAACGGCACGAAGGGCACTGACCTCGCCCTCGGCTCCCCCAACGCCGTCGCGGTCGGCTCCGACGGCACCGTTTTCATCGCCGACAGTGCGGCCTCCCGGGTGTACGCGCTCGCTGCGGACGGCACCATCACGGTCCGGGCGGACGCAGACGTGATCGGCGGCCCGATCGCTACGATCAACGCCATCGCGGTCTCGTCCAGCGGCACGCTCTACCTCGCGGACCGGGAAAACAACCGCATCGTCGAAATCGCGGCCGGCGCCGGCAGCCGTCCCGTGTCAACGCCGGTCAACCTGCCGACCGGCCTTGCCGCTGACACGATCGGGGACGTCTGGATCACCAGCGCGGCGTCCGTGCTGAGCCGGCTGCACGACGGGAAGCTGGCGACGATCGTCGACACCTCCTCCGGCGGCTGGCAGGCCGTCGAGAACCGCCCCGAGTCGTCGCCGTTCAATGTGACCGCGGTGAGCACCGGCACCGATGGCGTCTACATCGTCGACAACCAGCAGCGCGCCGTGCGCCGGCTCGGCACCGACGCGCATGTGGCCACGGTGGCCGGGCTGCCTTCGGACACCTTCGGTGCACGCGACCCGGTCGGGCTGGCAGCAGGGGCGGCCTCGGCCGGGCCGTTGTACGTGGTCGACACCGTGGGCAGCCGGGTGTTCTCCATACCGGTGACCGTTGCGGCTGGTGACGGCGCCGGGGATGACCCGGCGCCAACCTGGCTCTGGGTGTTCGGCGGAGCCGCCGCGGTCGTACTCCTAGCAGTGTTCTTCCTGGTCTTCCGCCGTCGGCGGGTCTGAGGCCATGATCGATCGAACGGGAAGGGTTGTGACATGGCCGGCGAAGTGACAGGCGGCGACCTTTTCCACCTCTGGCGGGTTTCCGAGGTGCACCTGCCCCGGGTCGCAGACGTGTTCTACGACGCGAGCCGGTTGCTCGGCGGGTCGAGAGGCGGCGGTGACTCGTTCCGGGTCAACGGGTCGGCCTACCCCGGCTCCAGCGTCATGACCAGCGGGATCGGTGCGGCCTGGGAGGATCTGCGATCTGAGATGCAGGCGATGATGGAGCAGGTCGGCACCACCGTGCTCGACGCTGCACGGGGCGTCCGCAACGCGACGCAGGCGTACCTCGACGTGGACGCCGAAAATGCGAGCCTGTTGCGTGACTACCTGGACGACCCCACGAACCTCGATCCGATGGACGCGGCCTCCAACCCGCCCGCGGCCGGCTCTGACGAGGACCCCGGAACGCCGTACCCGGCCGTCTGATCCGGACTGGATCGGCACCAAGGAGACATCGTGGCGGAGACCGAACTGACGACACCGGTCGACCTCGCCGGGCAGGCATTCGAGACGGCGGTACGCGAGAAAGCGCTCAAGCTCAAGCAGGAACTTATCCGACAGACTCTCGAGGACTCCACGTCCTGGGCGAAAGCAGTCAACGACAAATGGGCCAACGACCACCCCGGGGAGTGGGACGCCACCCCGATCTCGCACGGGGAGGCCGACCGGTACCGGGACCGCGTACGCACCCGGGACTACGAGTGGGTGGTGCCGTCGTTCGAACGATTCCTCCAACCCGACCCGGACGCGCTCAACCCGATCATCGAGTCGCTGGCCAGGGTCGAAGGGATGCTGGAGGGCCGGGCGAACACCGACGGCACCTGGACCGGGGCGTCTGCCGCCTTCGGGCGGATCAATGACGTACGCGTCGAGATGGGCTGGTGGCAAGGCGCCTTCCAGAACAACTTCATCGACCGGTTCGTCACGCCGCTGGAGTCCGTAGTACCCAACCAGCGCGAGCTGATGAAGTATTCGCGTAGCGCGATCGAGGGCGCGAAAATCGTCCACATCCGCTTCCGGAGGTCGGTGCTCACCATGCTCGACAACGGCATCAAGGCGACCCAGCAGCTCAGCAACAGGGCTTGCACCGGCGCCGACGCGATGAAGTGGGGAACCATCGCGATGTGCGCGCTCGGCACGATCGGCGGCGCGCTGACCGCAGGCGCCGGCGTGTTCGTGACAGCGGTGGTCATCGACGTCGCCGGAACCATCGGCGGCGGCCTGGTGCCGAGTGGCAACGAAGCGACCAAGCTCGACCTCGCCGCAGACACTGCACCGAGGTCGCGGCCAAGATCATGAGTGCCCAGAGTGCCCTCGACAATGACACCTACCTGGCCGAGGAGGACGTCGTGAAGTCTCTCCGGGATCTTCATCGCGGACTCGCCGCCGAACGTCTGAAGACGGTTTCCTCGAACGTGTCGGGGCCGTTCGGTGTCGCCGTACCCGCCCTGGCCGACGCTACGCCGAGTCAGATCACCGGAGGCTCTTTCCGTCCTCGTCCCTGACAGCTTCGCGGCTGCGCCGTGTCCGGGTCATTTGCCGGGTGTGGTGACGGTCGAGCAGGTGTAAGGCCGGGGCAGTGATCGGAGGATGGTTCCTTGCCGGATGACGTCTTGCGGGTCGTGGGCGCGCTCCACGACGAGTTCCGGCAGGCCGCGTTCCCGCGCCGGCTGGTCGTCGACGACGTCGCCGGGGTCGAGATGGTGACCCTGGCCTCCGGCGTCGACGGTTGCGTGAGCGCCTGGCTGGAGCACGAGGGCCACATCGACGACCGGCGGTGGAACCATCTGGCCGAGTGCGAGCAGCGGCTCATCCGGGTGATGCCGGCGCTGAAGGGCGCGGAGGCCACCTACTACCAGCGACTGCTGGACATGACGGCCCTCATCCTGGAAATCGACGCGTAGCGCCGAGAGCCTCCTGACCGTTCGGCTCCTCGCGATGCGCCGGCATGGATGCGATCGCCTCGACGGTGTCCCAGAACTGCTGTTGGTTCCCTTCGGGAACAAGAGCGAAAAGCGCGCGGCGTACGGCCGCGGCGTGCGCCGGCCGAGCGGCGGCGAGCTGCTTGCGGCCCGCTTCCGTCGCCGTGACCATGCGAGCCGGACCCTGCGACCGCCGCAGGACGATGCCGCGTTCCTCCATTCGCGAGATCTGCCGGGACAGGCGGCTGCGTTCCCAGCCGAGCAGGCTCGCGAGTTCCTGCTGGCGCAGGCTGCCGTCACCGAGCTCGACGACCCTGCTCAACACCGCGAAGTCGGCGCCCGACATCCCGGTAACCGTGCCGATCTCCTGCTCGACCTCGTGCATGACCACGTCGCAGGCCCGCTTCCACGCCGTCCACCGGGCCAGTTCGGCGCTGTCCAGAGGTTGTGCCACCGGCTCAGCCTAGCGCCCTGTTTACATGTCAACATCGTGAGCTAGTGTTGACATGTAAACAAGCAATCGCGACGACGAAAGGGACCGCGATGGACGTCCTCATCACCGGCGCCGGCCAGGGAATCGGCCTCGGCCTCGCCACGCGCTTCCTCGCCTCCGGCCACCGCGTCCTCATCACCGGGCGATCCGCCGAGAAACTCGAACGCGCCACCGCCGCACACCCCGGCCTGCTGACCTTTCGCAACGACATCGGTCGCCCCGAGGAACGCGAGCGCCTGGCCGAGCACGTGCGGGCGACCATGCCGGACCTGCAGGTTCTCGTGAACAACGCCGGCATCCAGCGCCGGATCGGACTGGCCACCGACGACGCCGCCTGGGCCGAACGGCAGGCCGAGATCGACATCCTGCTGGCCGGCCCGGTCCACCTGAACCATCTGCTCATCCCGACGATGCTCGGACACGGCCGCCCCTGCTCGATCGTCAACGTCACCTCTGGTGGCGCGTTCGTCCCGCAACCGTTCGCGCCCCTCTACAGCGCCTGCAAGGCCGCCCTGCACAGCTACACGATCAACCTGCGGCACTCTCTTTCACACACACCGTGCCGCGTCGTCGAACTCATCCCGCCGGCCGTGGCGACCGGCCTCGCCGGCCCGGACAACACTCACGGGACGCCACTCGACACCTTCTGCGACGCCGTATATCCGGCGCTGCTGGAGAACCGGGCCGACGAGATCGGCTACGGCATGACGGACAGCCCCGCGTTCAAAGCCCAGAACCAGGCTGCCGCCGCGACGTACGACCGGTTCGCCTCACGCTTCCCCGTCGACCTCTACGAGACGACCTCCCGATGAGGCATCACTGCGCGGACTACGAGTCCTCGTCGAAGGGTTCGTCTCCATGTCCTCGTCGATGCGGTCCACCAGGCGAAGCTCCTCGGCGAACAGCGGGACAACCGCCTCGAATCCGTCGCCGGGTTCGACCCGGGCGGTCAGCCAGGGGAAGTCGGCGCCGGTGACGACCAGGTCGGCCAGGGTCCGGCCGTCGGCTCGACGGTGCAGCGTCCAGACGTCGTCGTTCACGGCGGCCAGGCTGGCAACGGCGGTGGTTCAGTCGTTCGGGCCGGCCGAGGTGACCCGGGCGGCGAGGAACTTCGGGGCCATCTCGCAGTAGCTGTCGGTGACCAGTTCGGCGATCTCGGCCCAGTCGGTGTGCTCACCCAGGACGACCCCGGCGACGTTGGTGCCCCACGGCGCCCGGAAATACGGGAAACCGCCGGCGGTCAGCCCGAGCAGGTCCTCGACCGGCACCCGGAACGTCATCACGGTCGGCTCGTCCCGGAACTGGGCGTAGACCGGGAAGCGCTCGACATCCGGCATGTAGACGTGGGCGACGGTCCGGGCCCGGATCCGCCAGCGGACGCCGATCCAGGCCGGTTCCTCGTACGTCTCAGGCAGGTTTTGAAAGATCCTCTGCAACCGCTCCAAGATCTCCGGCGGCACGTCTCCAGGCCCAGACATGGCCCGACCCTAGCGCTGAGCTGGGTGTCGCGCGCGCCCACCACGACCGCGGCCGGGGGCGGCGGTTAGTCTCGCGGCGTGCTTATTCTGCTGCCGCCCTCCGAGGGGAAGACGCCCGCTGCCACCGGTGAGCCGGTCGACCTGGACGATCTGTGGCTGCCCGAGCTCGGGGCGGCCCGCAAGCGGGTCCTGACCAAGCTGGTGGCGATGTGCAGGCGCGGCAGCGCGCGGTCGGTGGCGGATTCGCTGAGCGTGCTCGGGCTCAGTGAGGGGCAGCGCGGGGAGATCGCGCGGAACGCGGGGCTGTTCGAGGCGCCGGCCGCTCCGGCGGTCGAGGTGTACACCGGGGTGTTGTACGAGGCGCTGGGCGCCGGGACGCTCGACGACGCGGCGCGGAAACGGCTGTTCGACAGCGCGGTCGTCTTCTCCGGGCTGTGGGGGGTGGTGCGGCTCGGGGATCGGATTCCGGCGTACCGGTGCTCGGTCGGCGTGACGTTGCCGTCGCCGGTGGGCGGTGTGACCGCGTACTGGAAGAAGGGTTTGCGGAAGGCTCTGGATCTGGCCACCGACGGCGGGCCGGTGCTGGATCTCCGGTCGGGTGCCTATGCCGCGATGTGGGCGGCGCCGGTGCAGAGCGCGGCCCTGCGGGTGCTGCACGAACGCGTGGTCGGCGGGGTCGCGAAACGGTCGGTGGTGAGCCACTTCAACAAGGCGACCAAGGGCCGGCTGGTGCGCGCCCTCGCGGTGGAGGGCGCGGCCCCGGCGAGCGTGGACGAGCTGGTGACGGTGATGCGGGACCTGAAGTTCACGGTCGAGGAGCGGCCGGCTCCGGAGGGCCGGCCCCGCCAGCTCGACATCGTCGTGGCCGAGCTCTGAGAGGCTACTGCGCGGACAGGATGTCGATGACGAAGCGCAGGTCCTGGTCCTTGTAGGCGAGTTCGGCGGGCACGTCCAGCTGGATCCGGCTGCCCACCTTCTGACCGGGGATGCCCTGGTCCCAGCCCGGGATGAGGCGGCCCGCGCCGACCTGCGAGGTGAACGGCCGGCCGCGGCTCCAGGAGGAGTCGATCACGGCGCCGCCCTTGTACGGGATCAGCTTGTAGTTGAACGTCACGGTCTGCCCGGATCGGACGACCGGCCCGGTGCCCTCGATCAGGTCGGTGATCACCAGTTGGGTGAGCGGCCCGCCGGTCCCGGCCGGCACGTCGGGTTCCTTCGACAGGTCGGGTGAGGGCGTGGCCGAGGCCGTGACGGCGGCGTTGGTCGTCGGCGCCGGTTTGTCGTCGCCGCCGGAACGGACCACGACGAACACGGTCACCAGCGCGGCGAAGGCGAGCACGCCGGCCGCCCCGCCCAGGATCGCCTGGCCGCGGCGTCGGACCGCTTCCCTGGTCCGGTCAGTCATCTGCGGTTCCTTCCGGCGCGTCGAGCAGCATGGATCACAACGGAAACTTCGGACATATTACTGAGAATCGTCCGAAATGCCTCGTGAAACCTCCACTGAATCGCCGAGGCGGATGATCAACCGTATGGGCCGTACCCGATCCCGCCCTTCACCCTCTTCACCGAAGATGAGATCGTTTCACCCGCTGCCGTCCGATAGTCCTCCGGCATTTGGGAGAACCGTTGCTGCGCCGTCGTCGCGTCGAGGTGCCGGATGTGCTGCTCAAGCCCGGCCGGCCGCCGTGGCGGGAACACCTCGGCCCGGCCGTGGTGATCCTCGTCGGCGTGCTCGTCGTGGTCCTGGTCGGCGTCGCGGCCATGGTCAGCCGCTCCAGCGGCCACTCGGAGGCCGACCCGGTGATCGGGGCGGTCACCGACCCGACGCTGGACCAGGTGCCGATCCCGCTGCCCAGCCCGTCCGTCTCGACAAGTCCCGCGGCGATCAACTCGATCACCATCGAGCAGGGCGCCGTGCCCGACACGGTCGACCTGAGTGACGAGGGCCGGCTCGACTGGGTGCACTGGGGCGAGGACGGGACGTACTCCCTCGAACGGGACGCCAAGGGCGGTTTCGCCATCCTGGAGGGCACCCCGAGCGCCCCCCGGCAGCGGCACACGCTCAGCCCGGAACGGTTCACCTGGACCGGCGGCACGCCTGCGACCGGCAACGACGGCACCGACAGCGGCATCCGCACCTGCGGCGCCGGCAACGGCTTCACCCTCTCCGCACCGGCCACCACCGAACCGCGCAAGCTGCGGCTCTACGTCGGGGTGTCGGGCGCTCAGGGCCTGCTCAAACTCAAGCTCACCACCGGCGACCTGGTCACCGGCGAGGAGACGGTGACCGACCGGATCGTCCAGCGCGGCACCGCGATGACGACCGCGCGGTACTCGATCAGCTACCGGGCCACCCGCCCTGGCAAGATCTCCATCGAGTGGATCACCGAGAAGTCCTTCGACGCCGACTGCGGTGGCGTCGCGCTTCAGGCAGCAACTCTTTCTTAAAAGACATCAAACACGATTTTTCCGTACGGACCGGTGGTGCGCGTTTCTCGTCCCCCGCCGGGAAAGGGGAACAGGGTGTTCGCGGGCTGGGGATCGCGGGTCGCCCGCCTCCGATGGCCGGTACTGATCGTCACGCTCGTGGCGGTGGTCAGTGCCGGGGTCTGGGGCATGGGCGTTTTCGGGCAGCTCACCGAGGGTGGATACGCCGATCCCCATAGCGAGTCGGCGCGGGCCGCGGACGTGGTCGCCGCCGCCGTGGGCGGTTCGGGCGGCGACGTCATCGCGATCTACACCCCGGACCGGGGCACGGAGATCGACGACGCCGGGCTGGCCAAGCGGATCAAGGACCGGCTCGCGGCGCTGCCGGCGTCGGCGGTGACGGCGACCACCTCGTACTGGGACAAGAAGGACGCGAACTACGCGGCCAAGGACCGGTCCAGCGCGGTCGCGATCATCTCCCTGGCCGGCGAGGACGACGGGGCCAAGACCGACGCGTACGGCGTCGTCGAGAACCGTTTCTCGGTCGACGGCGCCACCGTGCAGCTGGCCGGCGGCATCCCGCTCGCGCACACCTCCAACCAGCGGTCGACCGACGACCTCGGCTCGGCCGAGCTGATCTCGATGCCGATCGTGCTGATCCTGCTGCTGTTCATCTTCGGCTCACTGATCGCCGCGTCCCTGCCGGTGATCGTCGGCGGCTGCGCGGTGCTCGGCTCGCTGGGCGTGCTCAACGCGATCGCTCTCGGACACGACGTCAACTCGTTCGCGGTGAACGTGGCCAGCCTGCTCGGGCTCGGCATGGCCATCGACTACGGACTGTTCATGGTCGGCCGCTTCCGCGAGGAGCAGGCGGCCGGCCACGACCCGGCCGAGGCGGTCCGCCGCACCGTCGGCACCGCCGGCCGCACGGTCCTGTTCTCGGCGACGCTGCTGATGACCGCGCTCGCCGGTCTGCTGCTCTTCCCGCAGGGATTTCTCAAATCCTTGGCGTACGGCGGTCTGGCCGCGGTCTTCCTGGCCATGGTGCTCTCGCTGACCCTGCTCCCGGCCATCCTCGCGATCCTCGGCCCCCGCGTCGACAAACTGCCCGTCCGGCTCCCGGGCCGGCGCGGCGCCGACAGCGCCACCGGCTGGCAGCGGCTCGCCGGATTCGTCCTGCGCCGCCCGGTCGTCGTCGCGATCCCGATCCTGATCGGCCTGATCGTGCTCGCACTGCCGATCAAGGACGTCCGGTTCGGCGAGAACGACGAGCGGGTGCTGCCCGCGGGCGACCCGTCGCGCGTGGCCATCGAAACCCTCAAGGCGTCGTACCCGCAGTTCAGCAGCGACGGCGTGCAGGTCGTCATCCAGGGCCCACCGGCCGGCACCTCGAAGTTCGCCGCCTCCGCCAAGTTCGCCGCCCAGATCGCCAAGATCCCCGGCGTGGCCTCGGTCAACCCGGCCGGCACGGGCAAGGACGTCCTGGTCTACAACGCCGCGCTGGCCACCACCGACTCGTTCAGCACCTCGGCCCGGCAGGTCGTCGACGACATCCGCGCCCTGCCCGCCCCGGCCGGCACCACCGTCCTGGTCGGCGGCGTCACCGCCCGCAACGTCGACAGCCTGGACGCCATCGGCGACCAACTGCCCCTGATGGTCGGGCTGCTGGCCGGCGCGACCCTGCTCCTGATGTTCCTCGCCTTCGGCTCCATCCTGCTGCCGATCAAAGCGGTCGTGATGAGCGGGCTCAGCCTCAGTGCCACCTTCGGGCTGCTCGTCTGGCTGTTCCAGCAGGGCCACGGCTCGGGGTTGCTCAACGTCACCCCGGCCCCGCTGGAAGCCGGCATCGTCGTCCTGATGGCGGCGGTCGTTTTCGGTCTCTCGACCGACTACGAGGTGTTCCTGCTGTCCCGCATGGTCGAGGCCCGCAGCCGCGGCGCGAGCACGGCCGAAGCCGTCACCACCGGCCTCGCCCGCACCGGCCGCGTCATCAGCGCCGCCGCCCTGCTGCTCATCGTGGTCACCGGCGCGTTCGCCCTCTCCACGATCACCACGATGCGCTTCGTCGGCGTCGGCATGATCATCGCCCTGGTCCTGGACGCCACGGTCGTCCGGATGCTGCTGGTCCCGGCGGTCCTCGCCCTGCTCGGGGACGCGGCCTGGTGGGCGCCGGGGCCGCTGCGGCGGCTTCAGGAACGGGCCGGGCTGGCCGAGCACGCGGGCGAAGAGCCGGCGCCGACGGCTTCGGCGGCGCTCACGGCCGGCTCACTTACGGCCGCGGCCGGATCGCTCTCGACCGGCTCGCTCTCAGCGGGCTCCCCCTCGGCCGGCTCTCTCACGGACTCGCCCTCCTCGCTCTCGGCGGCGTCCGGCTCGCTGTCGGAGGGTTCGCCGTCTGTTGCCGACGCCGAGACCGAGATCCTTCGGTACGACGAGATCGCCGCCCTCCGGTCCGGGGCCGGCGGCGGGCTGGACGAGCCCACCACGATCCTGCCGGTGATCTCCGAGGACGAGGAACTGCTGGTCACCGCCCCCGACGAAACCTCGATCATCGTCTGGGACCCGGACGAGGCAGCAGCCTCCACGACCGAACCGACGGACACGGACGAGGCCATGGCCTCCACGGCCGAAACCGCGAGCAAGGGCGAGTCTTCCGAGGCTGAGGCGACGACTTCGCTCGACGAGGAGCGTTCGGGCGAGGAGGCGCTCTCCACCGACGAGGCGCTCTTTACCGACGACGCGCTCTCCACCGAAGAGGCGGCGGAAACCGACGACGCGGCTGAGTCCGATGAGGCGATCGTTTCCGGTCAAGCATCGTCTCGCGACACCGACCGGACCCAGATCCTCCCGATCATCTCCCCCACGGCCGACGACGACCCCTCGGACTCGGACCCCGAACTCGTCCCGGCTGACATCGTTCCCGCTGATGATCTCCCGGCTCCGGCCGGTGATGTCGACGAGGAGGAACTGGTCCCGGCGCAGGTCGCCGGCGCGGCGAGCGAGGAACTTCCCAGCGCCGAGGACACGTTCAACCCGTGGGCCAAGTCCACTACCGTCAGCGACACGGCGTCGCCGGACCTGGCCGGTAGCGGAGCCTTCGACGTCACCCAGGTGATGCCGATCTACCAGGCCGCCCGCCGCTTCACCGAAAACAGCCCCACCAGCACCAACGGCACCCCGTCACCGGAGGCGGCCAAGGCGGCACCGGAGGCCGAACCCGAGCCCGCGCTCGAAACCGCCGCACCGGCCGAAGCACCCGCCGAGCCCGAGCCCGATCCCGCCGCCATCGAGCCGGCGGAGCACCCCGAGCCCGAGACAACGGAGCACTCCGAGCCCGAGACAACGGTGGTCGAGCCCGTCGCGCCTGAGGCGTCCACGGGCGGGCCGGTAAAAGAGGCCGCGCCCGAAGCGTCCGTGGCCGAGCCGGTGGACGATGTTGCTTCCGATGAGGTTTCGGCGGACGAGACGAAGGCCGCTGAGCCGTTCGACAGTGACGCGCTCTGGGCTCAGGTGGAGGCGACCCTGGCTGCCGGCGCGGAGGCTGTAGCCGCCGAAGCGCCCGATCATCAGCCGGCCGCCATCGACAATTCCGAAATATCGGATGCTTCCCTTCCGCTGGACGAGGCTCCCGCAGAAGAGACTCCCGCGGAAGAGGCTCCGGAGCCGGAAATCCAGGACCCGGCCGACCAAGCCCCAGCCCAGACTCAGGCCGACCAAGCCCAGGCCGACCCAACCCAGGAGCCGGAAACGGCGGAGCCGGGCGCTTCCGACGAGATCGAGGAAGCCGAGGCTGTCGGCCTGGGTGACTCGGGGGCGGACGAGGTGGCGGAGATCGCGCCGGGTAGCGCGATTCCCGCCGAGGTCGCGGATGCCTTCACCTGGATGTCCGACCCCAGGATCGCCGGGATCGTCAGCGGTGGCGAGGACGCCGGTAGTGATCCGGATCCGGACTTCACCTGGCTGGCGGCTACGGCTGCGCTTCCGACCATCTCGGCGACCTCCGATGAAGAGGCCGATGAGCGTGGTGCCGGGGAATCGCTGGAGGTTCTCGGCTCGCGTTCGAACCGGCCGGCGACGCTGGATGATTTCCCGGCCCGGCCGCGCCGGGTCAAGCAGGCTGCGGACGAGGAAACGCCGGTAGTCGCCGAGGCCCCCGAGCCGAGGATCGAGGCAGAGACCCCCGACACGATCGCAGCGGTCGAGACGACGACCGACGCGAGGACTCCTCAGACGACGGCTGAGGCCGAGACCGAGACCGAGACCGACCTGAGCGCTACCGCCGAGGATGAGGCTGAGGAAGCGAAGGACGAGCCGGCCGGGTCTGAGATCGCGGATGAGACGGAAACGGCGGAGGCACCTGCTGAGGCCGCCGTCGAGTCCAGCACCGCGTCCGAAGAGCCTGGTGAGGCGGCCCTCGACGAGGTGGCCGCTGAGGCCGGGGCGGCCGAGGCACAGGCCGAAGACGCACAGGCCGAAGACGCACAGGCCGACGAGGTGGCGGCTGGTGGGCGGGACGGCGAGGAGGCCGCGGCCGGAGCAGGTCGGCCGCAGACTCTGGGTGAGTGGCTGCACGGCGACCCGGGCCAGCGGCCCCGGACGCTGGGGGACGTGACCCCGGTCAGTGCAATTCCGGTGAGTTCGGGGCCGGTTCGACGGCCGCAGACGCTGGATGAATGGCTGCACGGAAGCCCGGCTCAGGCCCGGCCGCAGAGTTTGGACGACTGGCTGGCGGCGGACAATCGGCCGGTCAGTTCGGCCGGGCCCCGCCCGGAAAGCCTCGGCGATCTGGCCGGTGGGCGGAACACCGGTTCGGCCCGATCGTCCCTCGCGGGCCCGGGGAACGGTGACAACCGGCCGGTCAGCTCGGCCGGACCCGCGTCGATCGAGCCGGCTGACGTTCGGCCGGTCAGTTCGGCCGGGCCGAGGCCGCAGAGTCTCGGAGACCTGCCGGCCGGGGGTAAGCCGCCGGCTTCCGGGCGACGGCCGGCCACCCTGGCCGACCACTCCCCCGAGGCGAACCGAACCCGCCGGCCCAACGGCGGCCACAGCCCCAACGAACGCCCCACCACCAGCGACCGCCCGACCAACAGCGACCACACCGCCAACGGGGATCGGGCGGCCAACGGAGGGCCTGAGCGTCAGCCCGGCCGCGAGGTCGACCCGGACACCACCGGGTCGTAACCGCACCGCGAACAGGACGCCCGCACGGCCGAGGCCGGCGGGCGTCTCGTTTTCGGCGGGCAGCGCGGGCTGAACGCCGTACCCGCAAATGGGTGTGATCTGAGCGGGAGAAAAGCCGCGTGAGTGAGCAAAAGGCGGCCGCTTTGTGGCCGATAGGCCACCGGGTAATAAGGTAGTGCGGCTGATGAGGGGGAAGTTACGCATGACCGGCAGTGACCCGACCGTGGGCGTGGATCCGGATCGCCTGGCGATCTGCCTCGCCGTCCTGGCCGAGGCGGAGTCCCTGCCTGTGGAGCATCCGGATGCGGTGCAGCTCAGGCGGGCGACGGCCGGGCTGTTCAAGACGGCGAAGATTCAGCGGCGCAAGGACCGGCGGCAGGCCGTGCTCGAGAATGATCGGGCCGTGACCGAGGCGACCGCGACGGGCGCGCCGGGGCGGATCGACGACGAGACGGCCGGGATTCCGCTGAAGAGCGCGACCGTCGGGGCGACCGCCGGTGTGCTGAAGCAGGCCCGCGGGTGTTATGTCTGCAAGAAGCGGTACACGGTGGTGGACGCGTTCTATCACCAGCTCTGCCCGGAATGCGCGACGTTGAACCACGAGCGGCGGGACGCGCGGACCGATCTGACCGGGCGGCGGGCGCTGCTCACCGGCGGGCGCGCCAAGATCGGCATGTACATCGCGTTGCGGCTGCTGCGCGACGGTGCCGACCTGACGATCACGACGCGGTTCCCGCACGACGCGGTGCGGCGGTTCACCGCGATGCCGGACAGTGCCGACTGGATCGACCGGCTGCACGTCGTCGGCATCGACCTGCGGGATCCGGCGCAGGTGGTGGGTCTGGCCGATTCGGTGGCGGCCCGCGGCGCGCTGGACATCCTGGTCAACAATGCGGCGCAGACCGTGCGGCGCACCCCGGGGTCGTATTCGGCGATCGCGGCGGCCGAGTCCGAGCCGCTGCCGTCCGGCAAACTTCCCGAGTTGGAGTATTTCGGGAGTGCCGGTGTCTCCCCGGCCGCCGTGCTGACCTCGGGCAGTTCGACGCTGACCGCGCAGCAGATCACCGAGCTGGCGCTGACCGCGCGGTCGGTGGCGATCGACGCGGGCGGTCTGGTGCCGGACACGACGGCGACCAACAGCTGGAGCGACCGGGTGCACGAGGTCGACCCGCTGGAATTGCTCGAGGTTCAGCTGTGCAACGTGACCGCGCCGTTCATCCTGGTCAGCCGACTGCGGCCGGCGATGACACAATCAAAATTTCCGCGACGGTACGTCGTGAACGTCTCGGCCATGGAGGGCATCTTCGCCCGTGGCTACAAGGGTGCCGGTCACCCGCACACCAACATGGCCAAGGCGGCGCTGAACATGCTGACCCGCACCAGCGCCGAGGACATGTTCGCCGAGGGCATCCTGATGACCAGCGTGGACACCGGCTGGATCACCGACGAGCGCCCGCATCCGACGAAGATGCGGCTGCACGAGGAGGGGTTCCACGCGCCGCTGGACCTGGTGGACGGGGCGGCCCGGGTGTACGACCCGATCGTGCGCGGGGAGCAGGGCGAGGACGTGTACGGGTGCTTCCTCAAGGATTACGCGCCGGTCGCCTGGTGATGAGACGGGCCACATCCTGACCAGGGATGTGGCCCGTGATTCGGAGTTACGGCCGCGGCCAGCCGGCGGGGTGCTGCTGACCCCCGGGCATGCCGTTCGGCGGCTGCCCCTGCGGCCCACGGTCACCGCCAGGCCCACGGTCCCCACCGGGACCACGGTCACCGCCAGGCCCACGATCGCCGCCAGGCCCACGGTCACCACCGGGACCACGATCGCCGCCAGGACCACGATCGCCACCAGGCCCACGATCGCCGCCAGGCCCACGGTCACCGCCAGGCCCACGATCGCCGCCAGGCCCACGGTCACCACCGGGACCACGGTCACCACCGGGACCACGATCGCCGCCGGGGCCGCGGTCGCCGGGCCAGCCCTGCGGGCCGCGCGGCGGTCCGCCGTGCCCGTCCCGGATGTGGAACGGCCGCCCCGCGAAGTCCGGCCGGTACGGCCAGCCGCCGGGCCAGGACCCCCGCCAGTCGTCCCACTGCCAGTCGTTGTCGTCCACGACCAGCTGGAACACCCAGCCGCGCCATCCGTAGCGGATCGGATCGCAGTCGTAGTCGTACCAGGCGTGGAACCGTTTGCCGGTGTAGCCGGCCCGTTCGCAGGCCCATTCGGTCCGGTAATACCCGACCACGTTGTCCCCGAAGTCGGAGACCCGGGCGGCGGCGGCTTGCGCCGGGGCCGTTCCGGTCGTCGTGCCGGTGCTCGGCGCGGCCTGCGCCGGGCACATTCCGATCGTCGCGCCGGCGGCCACGCTGAGGCCGGTGAGCGCGAGAAAACGCTGCGCCTTGTTCATGTCACACCTTTTCCGGACATTTGCGGTTACGGAGCTAGCGCACCACGCACCCCTGACCGGGTCCGGCGTTTCCCGGGAACTAGTCCGTTCGACCGACCCCCGACGTGTCCGAAAGATGCTGATATGCCGGGCGAAGAACCTCGTTCAACGGCCGCCCGTGATGACCCAGCCGCGGCGGGTCGAGCTGATCCAGCAGCGCGTCCGACCGCCCTCCGGACCGACCCTGATCAGGCGATTCCCCAAGATCGAGCGACCGTCCCCAGAAGGCCTCGGGATCGTCGGGATCGATGAGCGGCGGCTCGGCGTTTTCCTCCCGGCCGGCCGTTTTCGCATCATCGGCAAGCCGAGCGGTGTTTGACGAGGCCCCCGAAAGGCCACCTGATCCGCTCGACGAGGCCTCCGCCGGGCCGCCTGACGCGTTCACCGCGGCCTCCTCGCGGAGCCGCCGCAACCGCATCAACAGCTCGTCGCGATGCCGGCCCCGCCAGGTGAACACCTCGAACGGATCCGACTCGAACGCCCGGGCCAGGGCGTAGATCGTCGCCGCGAGGTGGATGCACGGCACCGGCCACCGCTCGCAGGTGCAGTCCATCGCCACCTCGTCCAGCGACAGCGGCAGCAGGGTCAGCCCGGACTCGCCGAAGACCGCCTCGATCCCGGCCGGCATCCGCCCGTCGAGCAGCCCGGCCACGAATCGCGCCTCGGCGACCAGCGCCGACTCGACCCGGGCCCACTCGGCCGCCCCGAACGCCCGGACCGCGATGCGCGACCGGAACGCGACCGGGTCGTCCGGCCCGCGGACCATGGCCACGGCCAGGCTGCTGGAGACGGTCAGGCTGCGGACGTGCCCGGCCCGCTCGTCCCGCCGCCCGCGCGCGAACGTCGGCCCCATCCGCAGCGACTCGAACATGCCCAGGAATGCGGGCGCGAAATCAGTCACGGCTCGCCCCCGGCCCTTCCCGGCGAAGGCTCGTCCAACGAAGCTCAGTCAACGATCGCCTCCGGTGCCAGCGCGAACAGCTCGCGCAGTTCGGTGGTGGACAGCGCGGTCAGCCAGCCCTCGCCCGAGCCGACCACCCGCTCGGCCAGCACACCCTTGTCCACGAGCAGCTGGTCGATGCGTTCCTCCAGGGTGCCGAGGCAGACGAGGGTGTGGACGTGCACGTCCTTGCGCTGCCCGAGCCGGAACGCCCGGTCGGACGCCTGGGTCTCGGTGGCCGGGTTCCACCAGCGGTCGACGTGCACGACGTGGTTGGCCGCGGTCAGGTTGAGCCCGGTGCCGCCGGCCTTGAGCGACAGCACGAACACGCCCGGCGCCTCGGCCTGCTGGAACTCGGCGACCATCGCGTCCCGGGCGCCGCGCGTCGTCCCGCCGTGCAGGAACGGCGTCGTCACCCCGAAGCGGGCGGCCAGGTGCGGCGCCAGCATCGCGCCGAACTTGGCGAACTGGGTGAAGACGAGCACGCTCTCCCCGGCCCCGAGCGCCCGGTCCACGATCTCTTCGAGGCGGTCCACCTTGCCGGACCGGCCGGGCAGCGGCGACGCGTCCTTGAGCAGCAGCGCCGGGTGCACGCAGACCTGTTTCAGCTTGGTCATGGCGGCCAGCACGACGCCCTTGTGCCGTTCCTGGTTCCAGTCGTCGAGGCGTTCCTGCATCTCGTCGAGGACGGCTTTGTAGAGGCTGACCTGCTCGGTCGTCATCCCGCACAGGTGCCGGACGTTGCGTTTGACCGGCAGGTCGCCGGCGATGCCGGGGTCGGCCTTGGTGCGCCGCAGCAGGAACGGCCGGGTCGCCTGCCGCAGCCGGGCCGCGGCCTCCTCGTCCTGATAGCGCTCGACGGGCACGGCGAACCGGGCGCGGAACGTGTGCGCCGAGGCGAGCAGGCCGGGATTGACGAAGTCGAGGATGGACCAGAGCTCGGCCAGCCGGTTCTCCACCGGGGTGCCGGTCAGCGCGATCCGGTTGCGGGCCGGGAAGCGCCGGACCGCCCGCGCGGCGGCGCTCGCACTGTTCTTGATGTGCTGCGCCTCGTCCAGCACGACACGGTCCCACTCGATGGCGGCCAGTGCGTCCGCGTCCAGCACCGCGGTCGCGTAGGTGGTCAGGACGAGATCGGCGCCGTCGGCGGAGACCGACCGGTCGGATCCGTGCAGCACCTTGACCCGCAGCGAGGGGGCGAACCGCGCGGCCTCGCGCTGCCAGTTCCCGAGCACCGACAGCGGGCAGATCAGCAGCGCCGGCCCGTCGCGGCGGTGCAGCAGCAGCGTCAGGAGCTGCACGGTCTTGCCGAGCCCCATGTCATCGGCCAGGCACGCGCCGAGTCCCAGGGAGTCCATGAAGACCAACCACGAGAAACCCCGGATTTGGTACGGCTTGAGCACACCGTTCAGCGAGCCGGGCGGGTCGACCAGCTCCAGCCGCTGCTCCAGCTCCCCGCTGAGCAGGTCGGCCAGCCACCCCTCGCCGCGGGCGTCGGTCACCGGCAGCGGCAGCCCCTCGGGCGGCAGCAGCCGGGTCACGCGCAGCGCGTCCCCGGCCGTCATGGTCCCGCCGCCGCGGCTCAGGAAGGCCAGCCCGGCGGCCAGCCGGTCGGCGTCCAGGAACACCCAGCGCCCGCGCAGCCGGACCAGCGGCACCTTGGCCTTGGCCAGGTCGGCCAGGTCGTCCTCGGTCAGGGTGCGGCCGCCCAGGGCCAGCCCCCACTCGTAGTCGACCAGGTCGCGCAGCCCGGTCGTGCGGTCCCGCATGACGTGCGGGATCGCCTCGGGCGTGCGCACGTTGAGCGACAGGCCGAGCCCGGAGCGGCGGCGCCACCAGGCCGGCAGCAGCACGCCGTGCCCGGCCTCCTCCAGCAGGGCGGCGTGGCTGAGGAAGCCGTGCGCGCCCTCGGTGTCCAGGATCATCTCGGCCGGGCGGGCCCCGCGCAGCGCGTCGCCGAGCGCCGGCCACAGCCGCGCGGCCCGGGCCAGCCCGGCCAGGAGGCGTTCCTGCGGGTGGGAGGTCCAGCGGCGCAGCGGGGCGAACTCGTCGCGCCAGACGTCGGCCGCCGGGACCAGCACGCTCGGCTCGTCGGCGGCCTGGAGCAGGAACTCCAGGCGCCAGGCGTCGTTGGGCAGCTGGACCTCGCCGGGCATGACCGGCTCGTGCTCGCGCGGGTCGCTGAGCCGGAAGCAGACCCGGACCTCGGCACCCCGGGCGGCCTGCGCGAACCAGGCGTCCAGGGTGCGGATCAGCTCGTCCAGCTCGTCGTGGGGCGCGTCGAACTCGGGCTCGCCGGTCAGCGCGGCCAGCCAGCCGCCGTCGGCCAGGGTCACCGCGTGCTCGGCCAGGCGGGTGCGGACCAGGCCGTCGACCAGCCGATCGAGCGCGGCGGTGAGCAGCTCGGCGGCGCCCGCCACGTCGGGGGTGACGTCGCCGCGGCGGGCCGGGCGGGGCTCGGCGCCCACGGCGGTCTCGGCCCGGCAGGCCGGGGGCATCCGGTCCAGCAGGGTGGCGTGGCGGGCGGCGTCGGCGCCGGTCAGAACCGGTCGCCAGCAGGCCGCCGGGCGGGGGCCGTCGAGCCGGACGCCGGGCAGCACCCGGCCGCGCCGGACCAGGCTCGCGGCGAACCCGCACAGCTCGATCATCCAGCGCACGCTCGCCGCGACCCGGCCGTCGAACTCGGCGGCCAGGTCGGCGTCGAGGAACGGGACGCCGACGGACGGGACGCGCCAGACCCGGGGGCGGCGCACCCCGCGGCGCGGCGGCAGGCCGACCTGCGGTGACGGGAGCGGGCCGGCCCCGGTGGACGGGAGCGTGAGCAGGGCGGGCTCACGTTTCTCGCCGATCGGCAGCTCGGGTGCGGCGACCGCGAACGGATGCCACGGCACGCCGCGCCCGGCCGGCGGGACGGGACCGGCCACGGCGTCCTCGGCCCACAGGCTCAGGCCGCCGTCACGGCCCACGAAGCCGTGCAGGACGCGGGACTCGATCGCGGACAGGGCGGTGCTCACACGTACGTCGCAATCGTCGTGGAAGTGAAAATGTGGCCGATCGCGCGAAGCTTCAACACGCGCACGACTCTAGGCCGGACCCCCGACACTTTCGGCGAAGGCCGGAGTGCGAGGCGGACTATCCGGAAAGCGAACGAAGGTCCGGGCGGGGCACGGACTACGCAACTGTTCCGAAAACGATTCATTACAAGTCTGCCCGCATCCCGGACCGGAGGGCATAATCGTGATCCGCCGGTCCGGGGCCGTATCGGCGTTGACGGTGTCGGGGGGAGGCGGTCACGTGCACACTCCCCTGCTGGCCGACCTGGCCGTCCCGATCCCGGTGACCCCGCCGGACACGCCGATGGGCGAGATCGAGGCCCGGCTGCGCACCGATCCGGAACTGCTCGGGGTCGTCACCGAGGTCGGCGGCGAGCTGTACCTGATCGATCGCGGCTTCCTCGACCTGATCCTGGCCGGCCGGCTCGGCTACGGGCGGGCCCTGCTGCACCGGCGGCCCCTGCGCAGCCTGCTGCGCCGCCCGGCCCTGGTGCTGCCGGCCGGCACCGGGTGGGGCGAGGCGGCGCGGGCGGCCATGCAGCGGCCGGACACGTTCAAGGCGATCCCGCTGGTCGTGCGCTTCGACGACGGCGGTGTGGGGGTCGCCCCGGTCGGCCCGCTGGTCGAGCACCTGAGCCGGCGCTATCAGACGATGGCGCTGACCGACGACCTGACCGGGCTGGGCAACCGGCGCAGCCTGCTGGAGCAGCCGGTCCACGGCGGCCGGGCCGGGGTCTGGATGATCGACCTCAACCGGTTCAAGGAGATCAACGACACGCTCGGGCACGCCCGGGGCGACGAGTTGCTGCGGCACGTCGCGTCCGCGCTGACCGGCGCGTGTGCCCCGGCCCGGGCGTTCCGGGTCGGCGGCGACGAGTTCGTGGTGCTCACGCCCGACGTGGACACCTGGCCCGGCACCGACCCCGTGACGGCCGGGTTCCGGCTGCTCCGGGCCATCCAGGGTCCGTTCGCGGTCGCCGGCATCCCGATCACGGTCGAGGCGTCGATCGGCATCGCGACCGGCGGCGACGTCGGCGACATGGTGGCCCGGGCCGACGCGGCGATGTATGCGGCCAAGCGCGACCGCACCCAGGTCGAGCTCTGGCGGGCCGCGCTCGCCGCCGGCAACACCGACCTCGGCCTGGACACGGCGCTGCGGGCCGCGATCGGCAACGGCGAGCTGGTGCTGCACTATCAGCCGCTGGTCGACGCGCAGACCCGGGCCACCGCGTCGGTCGAGGCGCTGGTCCGCTGGTCGCACCCGGAGCGCGGGCTGCTGCCGCCGGGCGCGTTCCTCCCGCAGGCCGAGCGTTCCGACGTGATCCACCTGCTGACTGCGGCGGTGCTCGACGACGCCGTCCGGCAGGCCGCGACCTGGCACCGGGCCGGCCGCAACGTGCCGGTGGCGGTGAATCTGGCCGCCCCGGTGCTGGCCTCGGACCGGTTCGTCACCACGATCGACGACCTGCTGACCGAGACCGGGCTGCCGCCGGCGGCGCTGATCGTCGAGGTGACCGAGAGCGCGGCGTTTCCCGGCCGGCCGAGAGCGCTGATCGGTTGCGGTCACTGCGGGAGCGCGGTGTGCGGGTGGCGATCGACGACTTCGGCACCGGGAACACGTCGCTGGGGCTGCTCACGCAACTGCCGCTGGACGAGCTGAAGCTGGACCGCTCGTTCGTGACCCGCGTCCACCAGCCGCAGGACCGGGTGATCGTCGAGTCGGTGGCCCGGATGGCCAACGGGCTGGGCCTGACCCTGGTCGCCGAGGGCGTGGAGGACGAGCGGACCGCGACGACCCTGACCGCGCTCGGCTTCGACCTGTTGCAGGGCTACCACTTCGGCCGTCCCGAACCGGTCGGCGCTTTTGCTGTCACGGAATAATCTTCCACGGCATGTAGTTTCCACGGTCATGACGACGATGCGTGCGATCGTGCTGACCGAACCCGGACCGGCCGAGAACCTTCAACTCCGCGACGTACCAAGGCCAGATCCACAACCCGATTGGGTACGGGTCCACGTGCGCGCCTTCGGCCTCAACCGCTCCGAGCTGCACCTGCGGCTCGGGTACGCCGAGAACGCCCGGTTCCCGATCGTCCCCGGCATCGAGGCGGCCGGCGTCGTCGACCACGACCCGGACGGCATCCTCGCGCCCGGGCAGCAGGTGGCGGCCATGATGGGCGGCATGGGACGCGCCTTCGACGGCGGCTACGCCGAGTACGTCGTGGTGCCGCGCGCCCAGCTCATCCCCTTCACCTCCGACCTGCCGTGGGACGTGATCGGGTCGGTGCCGGAGACGCTGCAGACCGCGTACGGATCGCTGACCCTGGGTCTTGATCTTCAGCCCGGGCAGACACTGCTGGTCCGCGGCGGCAGCTCGGCGCTCGGGCACGCGGTCACCGCCCTGGCCCGCGACCTCGGCGCCACGGTCCTGGCCACCACCCGTCAACCCGGGCGCCTGGCCGGGCTCGGCGCCGACCACCCGATCCTGGACGACGGGAACGTGGCCGCCCGGGTGCGCGAGATCGTCCCCGGCGGCGTGCACGCGGCCCTCGAACTGGTCGGGACGACAACCCTGCCGGACACCCTGGCGGCGACGCGGGTGCACGGCACCGTCTGCTTCGCCGGGATGCTGGCCAACGAGTGGATCGTGAAGGACTTCTACCCGATCTCCTACCTGCCGACGGGGGTGCGGCTGACCTCGTACAGCGGAAATGCCTCTGATCTGCCGGCCGCGGTGCTGCAGAGGACGCTGGACCGGCTCGGCGACGGGTCGCTGACGTTGGGGCCGATCACCACGTACCCCTTGGAGAAGATCCCCGAAGCGCACCGCGACATCGAAGCGAACCTGGTCAGCGGCAAGGTCGTCGGGCTCATTCCAGAGCCCAGGTGATCAGCGGCGGGCGGACGCGCGCACACAGCGGGCCGCCCGCCTCGTCGGTCAGGCCCAGGCGGCCGACCAGGACGCCCCGATCCTCGAAGGCGGCGCGCAGCAGCGGCCCCGGGATGTCGCCGAACAGCAGCTTGGCCCGGCGGAACATGGCGAACGCGTCGTCGCTGACCGCGCCCCAGCTCAGGTACAGGAAGCGGGCGCCGGGCGAGCCGTGCACCCATGGGCCGCCGACGTCGAGCAGCTCGTCGACCTCACGGGCGGTCACCTCCAGCTCCCACACCGCCGACGCGTCGGTCACCGGGACCCGGCCGACGACCTCGGATCGGCGCTGCATGCCGACGTGAACGTTGTTCAACCGCAGCTCGGGCGACTGCGGCAGGTCACGGCCCTCGATCCGGATACGCATGGGGAAACGATAGGGCCTGTTAAAGTCGCCTCCCGTGAGCGACTGGGCGGTGACGATCCATCGGCTCTGGGCGTCCGTGTCCTCCATCGCCTCCCGCGAGGAGCTCGCCGGCCTGGTGCTGCCGCCGCTGCTGGAACTGCCCGGAGCGGTCGGGGCCTGGGGTTTGCGGCATACCACGGGCGAGCGGATCACCGAGTTCCGCTGGGCCGGCCTGCCCGTCGACGACCGGGCCGCGCTGGCGCTGGCCGCGGGCGAACCGGCCGGCGCATGGCTCGCCGAACACGGCATCGCCCACGCGGCCGTCACCCGGTTCGAGGGCAACGGCGACGTCGGCGGGACCATGATGGTGCTGCTCGACGCGACCGGCGACCCGGAACAGGCCGGCCTCGCCCTGAAGCAGGTCGCCGACGTCACCCGCGAGGCGATCCGCCGGCTCGCCGCGCACCGGGCCGAACAGGCCCAGCAGACCCGGGACGCGCTGCTGGCCGAGGCGTCCCTGCAGATGGACGCGGTGCTGGACCGGGCCCAGACGATGCGCCGGGTCGCCCGGATGGCGGTGCCCGCGATCGCCGAGGGCTGCCTGGTCTACCTGGTCGACGACGACAAGGCCGAACTGCGCAGCGCCGTGCACATCGACATGCGGCGGCTGTCCGCGCTGCTGGCCGACGAGGAGGTGGCCGGGCGCCTGGCCGAACTCGCGGCGGCCGCGGTCAGTGTGCGGACGGAGGCGCTGCTGCCCGGGAACCGGATCGTGGACGTGCAGGTGTTGCGCGCTCGTGGCCGTACGTCGGGCGTCCTGATCTTCATGTTCGACCGCCCGGCCGCCGATGTGCCGCCCGCGCACTTCCTCCGCGACCTGACCCATCGCGCCGCGCTCGCGCTGGACAACGGCGAACTCTACGAGCAGCGGCGGCGCGAGGTCGTAGCCATGCAGCAGCACCTGCTCCCGCGCCGGCTGCCGCGGGCCGACGGGCTGGAGTTCGCCGCGTCGTACACCGTCGGTGACCGGGTGATGGAGGTCGGCGGCGACTTCTACGACGTGGTGCTGCGCGCCGACGGCGTGGCCGGCGCGCTGATCGGCGACGTCTGCGGGCGCGGGGTCGACGCGGCCGCGCTGACCGGCATGGCCCGGCACACCCTGGGCGCACTGCTGCAGGAGGGCCTGTCCCCGGCCCGCGCGTTGAGCCGGCTCAACGAGTCGCTGCGCCGGGAGGGCTCGTGGCGGTTCCTGACCGCCGGGATCGCGCTGTTCCGCCCGGACGGCGACGGGTTCGCCGTGCAGTGGAGTTCCTGCGGGCATCCGCCGCCGCTGATCCTGCGCCGCGGCGCAGCGGCCGAGCACGGGCGCGGTGGCGGCATACCGATCGGTGTGCTGCCCCGGCTGCGGGTCGGGCGGTCCCGCTTCCGGCTCGGGCCGGGCGACACGCTGGTCATGTACACCGACGGGCTGACCGAGAGCCGGGACCCGGAGGGCCGCATGTTCGAGGACGCGGCACTGCCGCAGGTCCTGGAACGACTCCGGGACGCGCCGCCGGAGACACTGGTCCGGGAGTTGAGCGCCGCCGCGGCCGGGTTCGGGTCGAGCGGCGCCGACGACGACATAGCAGTACTGGCGATCGGGGTAACACCGTGACTTCTGTTCTGGTCGTCGAGGACTCCCCCGAGGACGTGGAGGCGATCGAACGCGCGATCAGCCGCTCCCACCCCCGGGCCCACCTGGAGTTCCTGCGCTCCGGGGACGAGGTGCTGCCCCGGCTGACCGTGGCCGGGGCCGTGCTGCCCGGGATCATGCTGCTCGACCTGAACATGCCCGGCGAGGGCGGGCTGGCGGTGATCCGGCAGGTCCGCGCGGACGCCACCCTCGACGGGATCCGGATCGTGGTCTTCACCTCGTCGGAGGATCAGGCCGAGGCCGACGCCTGCTACGCGGCCGGGGCGGACAGCTACATCTACAAGCCGGTGAACTTCGCGCTGTTCCAGACCGTGCTGCGGCAGACCCTGGACTACTGGGGGAACGTCGCCCACATCGTGGTGCCGCCGCCCGGGGACTCCTCGGCCCAGACCTGACCGCCGTGCCGCTCGACGATGCGGCGGACGATGGCCAGGCCGGCGCCGGAGCCCTCGGCGCTCGGGTGCAGGCGGCGGAACAGCTCGAACGCTTCCTCGCGGAGGTGGCCGGGCATGCCGATGCCGTTGTCCCGGACGAACAGGGCATTCGTTTGTGCGCTGCCCGATATTTCGGCATTTATACTTTTTGTGCCGACAACAACCCGGCGCGGGCCGTCCTCCCGCGCATACTTGGCCGCGTTCACCAGCAGGTTGACCAGGACCTCGTCGAGCAGGACCGGATCGGCGAGCAGCGGCACCGGATCCTCGGCCAGCTCCACCGCGACCCCGGCCGCCTCCAACCGCGGGCCGGCCACGTCCAGGGCCCGGTCCACCGCGTCGCTCAGCTCGATCCGCTCCCGGTGCAGCTCGGTCCGGCCCAGCCGCGAGTAGTAGAGCAGCGAGTTCAACAGCTCGTCCATCCGCCCGGCCAGCCGCTGGATCGCCTGCAGCCGCCGCTCGGTCACCTCGTCCAGCTGGCCCGCACTGTCCTCGGCGATGAACGTCGCATAGTTGGCGATCCCGCGCAGCGGCTCCTTCAGGTCGTGGGCGGCCGCGTGCGCGAACGAGTTCAGATCCACGTTGCTGCGGGTCAGCTCCACGTTGAGCGCGGCCAGCCGGCGAGCCTGGGCCAGGGCGATCCCGGTCAGGGAACGGCCCAGCTCGGTGGCCATGGCCAGGTCGGTGACGGTCCACGGGGTGCTGCGGCCGCGCACCGTGGCCAGGAACACCGCGGTCGAACCCCGCGGGGTGAGCCGGCGACCATTAGGGCCCAGAACCACGGGGGTACGGGGATCGGCCGCCCAGCGCCGGGCCACCGTACGCTCGCGGCGAATCCAGACGACACCGTCACCGGTCGCGCCGATCGGCAGGACCAGAGCGCCGGCCAGGCTCTCGCCGTACTCCGCACCGAGGCCGTCGCTGTGCCACAGCTCGCCCGGCGGCACCGTGGCCAGCAGCTTCTCCACCACGTCGGCTTTTATGATGCTGTTCGCCGGCGACACCGTGATCACGCCGTCGAATCGCACGGCCACCGCGTCGCAGTCCACCACCTGCTCCAGCCCGTCCGGCGACAGCCCGGTGGACAGATCGACCGAGACCCGCTCCAGCCGCCGGGCGATGGCGATCCGTGATCGTTCCCGGACAGCCGCCTCGTCCCGTTCCCGCAGCCCGGCCAGATGCAGCGACAGCGCCACCCCGAAGAACTCACAGGCCGCCCGGACGGTCGGACTGAGCGCCTTCGGCTCCCGCCCGTGACACGCGATGAGCCCCCACAGCCGCCCGTCGGACAGCAGCGACACCGACATCGACGACGTGACCTCGATGTTCCGCAGATACTCCAGGTGGAACGGCGATACCGTCCGCAACACCGACAACGACAGGTCCAGCGGCTCCCCGGTCTCCGGCAGCACCTCCGGGACCAGCCGCGCGGTCACGTCCCGAACATCCGCGATCACCCGGATCCAGTTACGTTCATACAGCTCACGGGCCTGCGGCGGGATATCGGTGGCCGGGAACCACAACCCCAGCCACGGCTCCCAGTCCGCCACCACATCCTCGGCGATCACCTCGCCCGGCCCGTCGGCCGACTCGAACCGGTAGGCCACCACCCGGTCGTACCCGGTCACGTTCCTGATCTCCCGCACGGCCGCCTGCGCCGCCTCGGCCACCGTGCCGGCCCGCTGCAGCCGCATCAGCGCCTGGCGCACCAGCAGCGCCCCGATGCCCTCGGTCTCGGCCGGCTCGAACTCCAGGACGAGCCGCCCCTCAGCCCGATGCACGGTCACATCAAACCGCCGCCCCTCCCCCGGCGCCCCGGGCACACCTGGCGCTCCCGGCATTCCCGGCGCTCCGGGCGCCGCCGTTCCGCCGACCAGCGTCACCGGCATCATCGCCGTCTGCCCGGTATCCGCATCCGCCAGCGCCAGCAGCCGCTCGACCTGCTCAACCCCGAGCAGCTCCTCGATCGTGCCCAGCCGCTCCACCCCGAGCAGCCCCGCCGCATTGGCGCTGGCCACCTCGATCCGCCCGTCCCGCGCCGCCACGAGCGCCCCGTGCGACTGCACCCCACCCAGCCGATGAATCGGCTCCCGAACACACGCGGCCAGGTCGAACGGCGTCCCGACCTCCCGCTCGGCGGCCTCAGCCCGCTCCGAAAGCCACCCTCGCGAGTCAGTCACACCACAACCCCGATCAAAATCTTTATGGCCTATCTCCGCTGTGGTCCAGACCGCCGCTCCCGCGGGGGCCGGGCACGGCGATCTGGCCGCTACGCGTCCAAAACAATCGCCGCACCCTTCATTCTGCGTGGGTGGTCCCTCTTACCCCACAACCCCTCCCTTCCACCTCTCCCCACCCCACACCCTTCCCCCTACACCCCACCCCAGCCCCGCCACCAGCCAAAACCCGCCAGCCCACACCCAGCAAGACACCTCTCAGCGCGACTTGAAGGTCGGCGGCCGGCGCCCACGGCTGGTCCGGCGCCCTCGAGACGACCCTCAGCACCAACTGAAGGACGGCAGCTGGCGCTCACGGCTGGATCGACGGCCCCGAGACAACCCTCAGCACCAGCTGAAGGACCGCAGCTGGCACTCATGGTCGGGCCGACGGCCTTGAGGAACCCTCAGCGCCAGCTGGAGGTCGGCGGCTGGCGCTCACGGCTGGATCGACGGCCTTGAGGGGACCCTCAGCGCCAGCTGGAGGTCGGCGGCTGGGGCTCAGGGTGGGTTGGGAGGGCTTGGGGGTGGGATGGAGGAAAGGGGGACCGGGTGGCGGGGGGATTTTTCCGGTTTGGGGCTTTTATACTTGATCTAGGTGGGGGCTAGCGGTGGAGGTCGGGTGGCGGAGGTCTACCGGAGCGTCAACGCCGCTGGGAGCGTGGCGGCGGCGGAGAACGAGCGTGGGGAGATGCTGCGCCGGGCGGGACGGCCGGGGGAAGCCGCGGGGCATTTCGAGCGGGCGCTGGCGGCGCTCGGGCTGGTCGGCGAACCGGATCCGGGGACGTATTCCGCGATTCTCAACAATCTTGCGTTGACCGCGTATCAGCAGGGGGATCTTCTTCGGGCTCGGCGCTGTCTGGTTCGGTCACTGGAGGTCGGGCCACTGGTCGGTGACCCGGTCGGGCGGGCGATCACCTACGACAATCTCGGGGTTGTCGAGGTCGAACTGGCCCGTGCGGCATCCGGGCACGGTGAGCCCCCAGCCGACGGCGCGCGGGCGCGAGGAGCTGAGAGTGCGCGGGCGCGAGGTACGGGGAGGACTCGGGCGGAGGTGCATCTCGGGGAGGCGGAAGGGTGCTTCGCGGCGGCTGAGCGGCTGTTCCGGAGTGTGCTGCCCGAGGCGGTGGACGACTATCTGCGGTCGGTGCTGAATCGGGTGGATGCGGCGGAGATCCGGGGCGATGCCGAGCGGATGGACCGGCTGACGCGGCACGCGGCGGAGGTGGCGGCTCATCAGGCGGTGGCGCCGGAGAACGCGTTGGAGGCGGTGACGATGCGCGGGAGTTTTCTGCACCGGCATCGGGATCGTCCGCGGCGGGCGGTGGAGTTGATGACCGCCCGGCTGCCCGGGTTGCTGGTGGACTGTCCGCCCGAGCAGAGTGCCGCGGCGCTGGTCGTGCTGCTCGCGGCCGCGGGTGCGACCGGTGATCCAGCGCTGGTCCAGGACGTGACGGCGCGGATCGCGGAGCTCAGCGGCGATCCCGCGACAGCGCCGAACAAGACGGCCACGAACAAGACGGCCACAAGCAGGGCCGCCGCGAACAGAGCGGCGGGATCGAGGGCGGCACGGGCGATGAGCGTGACCGAGCAGCGCGGCAACGGAACGAAGAGCGCGGCGAAATCCGGCCGACCGGGTTAACGTACGTTCATGGGAGCGGGCCGCTGGCGACGGGTTCGTCTTCCGCTGCCCGCACTGCGGGACACGATCACCGCGCGTGTCTGGTCCCCCGAGCAGGAGTCGGATCGGCTGCTGGTCGCCCACGACGGCCCCGACTACCGGGGGCTGGCCGAGCACGCCGAGCGGGCGAATCGCTACCACCTGGCCCTGCTCCCGGTGAAGACCCGCGACGACTGGTATTCGGCCAGTCCGCCGTACGCGCAAAGCCTTGGTCTTGAGATTTTGCCGCGGCTGCGATCGCGCCTGGGCGCGTCGAGGGCGGTGGGTGCCGGGGTGAGTCTGGGCGCGCTGGCGATGTTGCACGCGCAGCGCTGTCATCCGGCCGGTTTTGCCGGGTTGTTCCTGCAGTCGGGGAGTTTTTTCCAGCCGCGCCACGATCGGCAGGAGTCCGGTTTCGCACATTGGTCGCGGATCATCCGGTACGTGCGCCGGGTCCTCACGGCGCCTCGCGGCCCGGCCGTGCCGACGACGTTGACCTGCGGTGACGCCGAGGAGAACCTGGCCAACAACCGGGACATGGCGGAGGCGCTGCGTAAGCAGGGTTATCCGGTGACGTTCGCGGCCGTCCCGGGCGGGCATGACTGGGAGAACTGGCGCCACGCCCTGGATCCGCACCTGACCACGCTGCTGAAACAGGTCTGGACGGACTGACCGACCGACAACGAGGAGGCGGCCCGTGGCCGACGTCGAGCACACCATCGGGCTGCTGCTGGGCACCGAGGACGACTGGCCGCGGGCCTTCGAGTCCCTGCTGCGCCGGCTGGGTACGGTCACCGGGCCGGACGGGCGGTCGCACCGGACGCGGTCGGTGCGGGTCACGATCGAGCCGTTCAACCTGCGGTATCAGCCGCAGCACGACCTGGTCATCGACCGGCTGGCGTACTGGTACTACCACCCCCGTGAGTGGCTGAAGAAGATCGCGCTGATGGACGGCGTGTACCTGTTGAACAGCCCGTTCACGTTCCAGTCGATGGAGAAGCACGCGGCCTACTGCGCGATGATGCGGCTCGGGCTGAAGGTGCCGGAGACGGTGCTCGTCCCGTTCAAGAACCCGCTGGACAACTCCCGGTGGGCGTACACGGCGGCCCGTTACAACCGTCCGTTCGATCTGGAGGCGACCGCCGCCTCGGTCGGCTATCCGCTGTACATGAAGCCGTACGACGGGGGCGCCTGGGTCGGCGTGTCCAAGATCCGCAATCCCGAGGAACTGCATGCGGCGTACGACGCGTCGGGCGAGCGCCTGATGCATCTGCAGGCGTCCGTCGAGGGCTACGACGTGTTCGCGCGGTCGCTGACGATCGGGCCGGAGACGATGGTGATGCGGTTCCGCCCGGATCAGCCGATGCACGCGCGCTACGAGGTCGACCACAACTTTCTGTCGGACCCGGCCGGCGACGAGGTGGTGACGATCTCGCGCCTGGTCAACGCGTTCTTCCGGTGGGAGTTCAACTCGTGCGAGTCGCTGGTGCGCGGCGACGACGTGTTCCCGATCGACTACGCCAACGCCTGTCCGGACGTGGCGTTGACCTCGCTGCACTACTACTTCCCGTGGGCGATGTCGGCGCTGCTGCGGTGGACGGTGTTCTGTGTGGTGACCGGGCGACAAATGCGCCTGGACACCGACATGGGCGACTACTTCCTTGTGGCTGATGACCCGGATCGGTCGTACCGGGAAAAACTTTCCGGCTATCGGGAGATCGCCGACCAATACTTCGACATCGACCGATACCGCGAGTTCTGCGACAAGCATCTGAGCAACGTGGACGAGGTGGTCTACGACTGGGTGACCTCGGAGGAGTTCCGCTCGCTGATGCGCGAAACGGTCCGCGCGATGTACCCGGTGCACGAGCACGAGAAGTTCCTGGCCCACTTCGGCGGCCTGATCGATGCCTGGATTCGGGACCAGGGGCGTTGACGCGGTAACACACAGGTAATCAATATGTCTCCATGCATCTATGGGAGCGCTCCCGCGCCATCGCCGCTCTTGCGGCACTCCTCCTTGTCGGAGCCGCCGCTCCGGCGCATGCCGATGAACCGGGCCAGAATGAGGCGGAACAGGTCGTCAACGGCGGATTTGACGGCACCACCGATCCTTTCTGGTCGACCTCAGGGATGCCGATCGCCCTGACCGACGGCCGGGCCTGCGTGGACGTGCCCGGCGGGACCACCAACCGCTGGGACGCCGCGGTCGGGCAGAACGACATCGACCTGGTCGCCGGCGAGACGTACCGGTTCAGCTTCGACGCCAGCGGGGACGCCGGGCACGTGGTCCGGGCGATCACCGGGCTCGCGGTCAGCCCCTACGACACGTACTTCGAGCAGTCGCCCGTCCTCGGGGACCTGCAGCACTACTCGTACACGTTCACCGCGTCGACCAGCACCGCGCAGGGGCAGGTCGCGTTCCAGATCGGCGGCAGCGAGACGCCCTGGCACTTCTGCGTGGACAACGTCTCCCTGGTCGGGGGCGTGCCGCCGGAGGTCTACGTGCCCGACACCGGGCCGCGGGTGCGGGTCAACCAGGTCGCCTACCTGCCGGACGGCCCGAAGGCGGCGACGCTGGTCACCGACGCGACCACCGCCCTGCCGTGGACCCTCAACGACAAGAACGGGAAAATCCTTTTAAAGGCCAGGACTTCGCCGTACGGCGTTGACCCGTCCTCCGGGCAGAACGTCCAGACGATCGACTTCAGCCGGTACAAGAAGTCCGGAACGGGCTTCACGATCACGGCCGACGGTGAGACGTCGCGCCCGTTCGACATCTCGGCCGACGCCTACAAGTCGTTGCGCACCGACGCGCTGAAGTTCTACTACACCCAGCGCTCCGGCATCGCGATCAGCGACACCCTGCGCCCCGGGTACGGCCGCGCGGCCGGTCACGTCGATGTCGCCCCGAACCAGGGTGACGGCAACGTGCCCTGCCAGCCCGGCGTCTGCGACTACACCCTGGACGTCCGCGGCGGCTGGTACGACGCCGGCGACCACGGCAAGTACGTCGTCAACGGCGGCATCTCCGTGTGGGAGCTGCTCAGTGAGTACGAGCAGTCCCACGCCGTACGCAAAGTGAATCTTGAAATTCCGGAGAGCGGCAACCGGACACCGGACATCCTCGACGAGGTCCGCTGGGAACTGAACTTCCTGCTCAGCATGCAGGCGCCGAACGGGATGGTGCACCACAAGATCCACGACCAGGCCTGGACCGGGCTCCCGCTGCTGCCCTCGCAGGATCCGCTGCACCCGGTGTCGACCGCCGGAACTGAACGCCCTGGCCGCGGCCCGCAAGGCGTACACCGCCGCGAAGACCAACCCGATCGCGCTGGCGCCCGAGTCCCTGCCTACAACTCCTGCTCAGCATGCAGGCGCCGAACGGGATGGTGCACCACAAGATCCACGACCAGGCCTGGACCGGGCTCCCGCTGCTGCCCTCGCAGGATCCGCAGCCGCGCGAACTGCACCCGGTGTCGACCGCCGCCACCCTGAACCTGGCGGCCACCGCGGCCCAGGCGGCCCGGATCTACGCCAAGTACGACCCGGCGTTCGCCAAACGCGCCCTGGCCGCGGCCCGCAAGGCGTACACCGCCGCGAAGACCAACCCGATCGCGCTGGCGCCCGAGTCCGACGGGGTCGGCGGCGGCGCCTACAACGACACGAAGGTGTCCGACGAGTTCTACTGGGCGGCCGCCGAGCTGTTCATCACGACCGGCGAGAAGACGTACGCGAAGGATGTGATCGCCTCCCCGGAACACACCGCCGACGCGTTCGGGCCGGTCGCCTTCGACTGGGCCTCCACCGCGGCCGCCGCGAAGATCGACCTGGCGCTGATCCCGAACAAACTGCCGGGCCTGGGCTCGGTCAAGGCGCAGGTCGTCGCCGGCGCCGACAAGTACCTGGCGATCCAGAAGGCGCACGCGTACGGCGTCGCCTACTCCCCCGCCAACAACATGTGGGACTGGGGTTCGTCCAGCATCGTCGCCAACAACCTGGTGGTGCTCGCCGCCGCGCAGAAGCTGACCGGCCGCGACCGCTACCGCGACGGTGTCCTGACCGGCCTGGACTGGCTGTTCGGCCGCAACGCGCTGAACCGCTCCTACGTCACCGGGTACGGCGAGGTCAGCGCTCAGAACGAGCACAGCCGCTGGTACGCCGCCGAGCTGGACCCGTCGCTGCCGCACCCGCCGGTCGGCAGCCTGGCCGGTGGCCCGAACTCCTCGATCCAGGACCCCCTGGCGCAGGAGAAGCTGAAGGGCTGCGTGGGCCAGTTCTGCTACATCGACGACATCCAGTCGTGGTCCACGAACGAGTTGACGATCAACTGGAACGCGGCGCTGGCCTGGGTCAGCGGCTATGTGGCGGAAATCCGCTAGTTGACGTGGAGTGACGGCGGCGATTCGTGCAGTAACGTGCGAATCATGCAGGCATTGCGCTTCGCCGCCGCCCTCTACCGGCGCCAGCTGGCCATCCACTACTGGGGCCGGGTGCGGCGGGACCCTCTGTCCCGTCTGCACCTGGCCGAGGGCCGGGAGAATCCGTACGCCGTCTACGACGAGGTCCGCGCGTTCGGGCCGCTGGCGCCGACCCGGCTCGGCAACTACACGACCGCGACCCACGCGGTCTGCAACAGCGTGCTGCGGGACCGGCGGTTCGGCCCGCGGGCGGTCGAGATGAACGGGCCGGGCGCGCCGGGCGACCAGATCGACATGTCGTTCCTGGACAAGGATCCGCCCGAGCACACCCGGCTGCGGCGCCTGGCCCAGCCGGCGTTCAGCCCCAAACAGATCGCCGGATACCGCCCGCGGGTCGAACGGGTGGTCGGCGACCTGCTAGACGCGGCGGCCGCCCGGGGCACGTTCGACATCGTCCACGACTTCGCCGCGCCACTGCCCATCGCCGTCATCTCCGACCTGCTCGGCATCCCGGACGCCGACGCCGACGCGTTCGCCGAGCACGGCGCGGTCGTCGGCAGCGCCCTCGACGGGGTCCGGTCGCTGCGGCACGCGGCCGCGCTGCAGGCGGCCAGCAACGCCATGGACGAGGTGTTCGTCCGGCTGTTCGCGCTGCGCCGCCAGGAACCGGCCGACGACGCGGTGAGCCGCATCCTGGCCGCCGAGGGTGATCAGATCCAGTCACGCGAGCTGCTGCCGATGTGCCGGTTGCTGCTCGTGGCCGGCTTCGAGACGACGGTCAACCTGATCGGCAACGCGGTGAACGCGCTGCTCGACCACCCCGAGCAGTGGGACGCGCTCTGCGCCGACCCGGCCGGGCGGGCCGACGCGGCGGTCGAGGAGACGCTGCGGTGGGACTCGCCGGTGCAGCGGACCGCGCGGTGCGCCCGCGAGGACGTCGAGGTGGCCGGGCGTACGGTGCGGCGCGGCCAGTTCATCGTCTGCCTGCTCGGCGGCGCGAACCGCGACCCGGACGTCTACGCCCGGGCCGACCGGTTCGATCTCGGGCGCGTCCCGGAGGCCGACCACCTGTCGTTCTCCAGCGGCATCCACTACTGCGTGGGGGCGCCGCTGGCGCGGATGGAGGCCGGGATCGCGCTGCGGCTGCTGGCCGAGCGGATGCCCGGGCTGCGGCGGGCCGGGACGCTGCGGCGGCGCAACGCCAGCATCATCCGGGGGCCGCTGACCCTGCCGGTGGCCACCGGGCGGCCGGCCGCCCTGGCTCGCTGAGCCCTTAACTTCAACGCCGGCCTCCGGGTCCTACCCGGCGGCCGGTGGCCGGGGTCTCACTTCGCGGCCGGCGGCCGGGGTCTCACTTCGCGGCCAGCATCCGGGGTCTCACTTCGCGGCCAGCATCCGGTTGAACAGGTTGCGGGTGGCCCGCTGGATGCGCGCGTCGGTGTACCGCCCGTGGACCAGCGCCAGCGGCCAGTGGAACGTGCCCGCGTCGAACACGATCGTGCCCTCCGGCGTGACGCTCAGGCTCGTGTTCTGGACCACCCGGCCACGCTTGGCGTCGGTGTACGGACTCTCCGACAGCACGGTCCGCTGCGCGCCGTACCCCACCGGGACGTCCGGGAACACGCCGTCGGCCTCCCCGCCGACCAGCTTCGGGATGGTGTCGCCGTCGCGCAGGCCGGTCCCGGCCCAGAGCCAGTGCCCGGCCTCGCGGACCACGAGCGGGGCGGGCCGGTCCGGGATGCCGTTGTACTGCACGCCGAGCGTCCGGCCCTCGGCGTGCGAGTGGCCCGGGCCGAGGTCGCGCCAGAGTTTCGTCGGGCCGAACCGGCCCGGCGCCGGGTCCACGGCGTCCTTGTAGCAGGTCACCACCCGGCCGGCCGCCTCCATCCGGATGTTCCAGTACACGTTGTTGGCGGCCAGGAACGCGCAGTGGGTGCCGCCGCGGATCGCCTTGTCCAGCACCTGGCGCATCGCGCCCGACCAGTACTCGTCGTGGCCGGAGAAGACCAGCCCCCGGTGCCGGGCCGGGTCGACGCGGCCCTCGTGCAGGTCGATGCTGGTGGCGTAGGTGACGTCGTAGCCGTTCGACTCCAGCCACTTGGCGGCGGCGATGTCCAGGTCGAACAGCTTGGGCCGGCCACCGTTGGCGAACGGGCGGTTGAACGACACCCGGTACGCCCGCTGGTCGATCCCGCCCGACTTCCCGCCCGGGAGGTAGCCGCGGTAGAGGTTGCGCCCGGTGTGCCCGTCCATCGGCCACATGTTGTACGCCGCGTACGTGGTGAACGGCACCACCATCAGGAAGTCGGAGCGCCGCTGGTCCTCGCGGACCACGAACAGGGTGAGGGCCCGGTCCCCGTCGCGGGTCTCGAAGACCGCCAGGTACATCCCCGACGTCCAGTACGCCGGCGTGTGCAGCGTCCACGAGACCGGCCAGTCGCAGTCGATCAGCCCGGTCACCGGGTCGGGCACCGGCACCGCGCGGGGCTGCCCGGACAGTTCGCCGCTGGCGCCCACCTGCTGGGTCCCGCGCCCGTCGATCCGGTGGACGGTGACGGTGAACGGCTGCGGGCGGGCCACGGCGACGTGGAAGTCGATCGGGTCGCCGGCGTTCACCGAGGTCGCGGACGCGTAGCCCTGGATCTGCCGGAGCCGGTCGGTGACGTTGACCGGCAGGCGCAGCGCGTCCGCCGACGCCCGCTGGGCCGGCACGACCGGCGCGGCCGGCCGCGGACGGTCCCGCAGCGCCTGGCGGGGCACGCTCGTCGCCTCGGCGGGCACGGCCAGGCCGGTGGCGGCCGCTCCGGCGCCGAGAGCGAGAAACTTGAGCACGGTGCGACGACCCGAGCGCGACAAGACGAAATACCTTCCCCGTGGTAACCGCCTGCGGCGGCGTGCCGAAAGCTAGCACAGGGCGGCAAAGGGGTCAGATCCCGAAGTGGCGGGTCCCGGTCAGGCCGAGCAGCTCGGTGAGCCCGGTCACCCGCAGTTGCCGATGCACGAACTCGCTGGGGTTGCGCAGCTGGAAGCCGACACCGATGTCCCGGGCGGCCCGCTGGCCCGCGACCAGTGCGCTGATGCCGACCGAGTCCATGAAGGTGACGTACGTCAGATCGACCACCATCATGGTCGGACGGTCCCGCTGCATCGTCTCCAGCAGAGCCTCGCGCAATGGCTCGACAGTGGCCGAGTCGAGGCTGCCGCGCACGTCGACGACCATCGAGCCGTCGGCCTGCCGCCGTGTCGTGATCACGGCCTCGCCCATTGCGACCTCGCCCACCGAACATTCCCAGTCGGGCGATTTGCCCGATCTGACCACCGTACCCGCCCCGACGTGACCCTCGCAGGCTGCCGCGCGGTTTACCGGAGGCGCCGCACAACCCGTACGCCGAGCCGGTTTTCGCAAGTCGAACGGGAGAAGTTCACACATCGCGCCGATCAACTCGGTGTGCGGCTTGCGCACTCAGTGATCGCGGGATGACGGTGTGCTGACGCTCCGGAAGGGGGAACGGCATGGCCAGGTCAGGATTGTTCGCGATCCGCGACGTCGGTTCGCTGATCCACGAGACGGCCGAAGAGGGCACCGAACTCAAGAAAGCGGTCGGCGTCACCCAGCTGACCGCGATGGGGGTCGGCGCGATCATCGGCACCGGCATCTTCGTGGTGATCGGCAAGGGCTCCGGCATCGCCGGCCCGGCCGTGATCCTCTCGTTCATACTCGCGGCGGTGGCCTGCGTGTTCTCCGCGCTGTCGTACGCCGAACTGGCGTCCTCGATCCCGGTCTCGGGCAGCGCGTACACGTACACCTACGCGACCCTGGGTGAGATCGTCGCCTGGATCATCGGCTGGGACCTCATTCTCGAGTACGGGGTGTCGGTGGCCGGCATCGCGATCGGCTGGGGCGGCAACCTCAACGCGTTCCTGGACTCGGCGTTCGGGGTGGCCCTGCCCGACGCGATCGCCAAGTCCCCCGAGGACGGCGGGGTCATCAACCTGCCGGCCGTCTTCATCGTCCTGGCCATCACCCTGCTGCTGATCCGCGGCGTGACCGAGAGCGCCCGGGTCAACCTGGTGATGGTCGTGGTCAAGCTCGTCGTGCTGATCTTCTTCCTGGTGGTGGCGTTCGCGAACTTCGGCACCGGCAACTTCCACCCGTTCGCCCCGGACGGCGCGGACGGGGTGACGGCCGCCGCGGCGATCATCTTCTTCGCGTACATCGGGTTCGACGCGGTCTCCACCGGCAGCGAGGAGGCCCGCAACCCGGCCCGCGACCTGCCCTGGGCGATCATCGGCTCGCTCGCCATCTGCACGCTGTTCTACGTGCTGACCGCGGTCGGGGCGCTCGGTATCGCCAGCCCGGACCAGATGAAGGACAGCGACGCGCCCCTGGCGGCGGCGCTGGACCAGGGCGCGGGGATGAGCTGGGCGGCCGGGATCCTGGCCCTGGGCGCGGTGGTGGCGATCACCAGCGTGGTGCTGGTCATCTTCTACGGCCAGACGCGGATCTTCTTCGCGATGTGCCGGGACGGGCTGCTGCCCCGCCGGATGGCCAAGGTCAACCCGCGGTACGGCACGCCGGCCCGGCTGACGATCACCCTCGGGGTGCTGATCGCGATCCTGGCCGCGCTGGTGCCGCTGGGCACCATCGTGGAGCTGGTCAACATCGGCACGCTGTTCGCGTTCGTGCTGGTCAACATCGGGGTGATCATCCTGCGGCGGACCAAGCCGGACATGCCGCGGCCGTACCGGGTGCCGTGGTCGCCGGTGCTGCCGCTGCTCGGTGTGGCCTTCGCGATCTACCTGATGTCCGACCTGCCGTTCGACACCTGGATCCGGTTCGTGGTGTGGCTGGCCGTCGGTCTGATCATCTACGCCGCCTACGGCTACCGGCACTCCCGGGTGCGCCTGGCCGCCACATCGTCCGAAGAGGGACAGGACTCATGACCGGCCCGGTCATAGTCGGCGCCGACCACAGCCCGGGGACGGCCGACGCCCTCGCCCTGGGCCGGTGGCTGGCCGAGACCCTGGAGGTGCCGCTGATCGTCGCGGTCGTCCACCCGGCCCCGTCGGCGATCGGCTCCGGCCGGGTCGACGCCGAGTGGATCGCCGACCGCCACCGGGCCGCCGAGCGCATCCTGACCGAGGCCCGCTCCACCCTGGACGACCGCACCGGCGTCGAGTACCGGGTCGTCGCCTCCACCTCGGCCGCGCACGGCCTGCACGACCTGGCCGAGCAGACCGGCGCCGCGATGCTCGTGGTCGGTTCGGGCGCCGCCGCCCCGGCCGCCCGGATCTTCGCCGGCAGCACCGCCGAGCGGCTGCTGGCCGGCACGATCTGCCCGGTCGCGGTCGCCCCGGCCGGTGGCGTGGCGCCCGGCTCGCTCGGCCGGATCGGCGTCGCCTACGTGGACACCCCGGACGGGCGAGCCGCGCTGAGCGCCGCGGCCGCGCTGGCCCGGCGCACCGGGAGCCCGCTGCTGCTGGTCACCGTGGTGGCCGGCGGGGACGCGGCGCTGCCGTTCATGATCGGTGACGACGCCGAGCGGGCCTTTCTCGACACGGCCCGGGAGACGTACGAGGACGCCCTGCGCAACGCCGCCGCGAGCGTCCCCGACGTGTCGGCCGAGTGGGAGCTGCGCTCCGGTGACGTGGTCGAGGAGCTGGCCGCGCTCGACGACGTGGACGTGCTGTTCTGCGGCTCCCGCGGCTACGGCCCGACGCGCCGGGTGTTACTCGGCGGCGTGTCGGGCCGGCTTCTGCGACGGGCGCGCCGTCCCCTCGTGGTGGTGCCGCGCGCCTGAGTTGCCGGCATACGTCGGCTCCTCCGCCGCCCGCTGATCCCAGGCGGGCGGCGGCGGGTTCAGCTCCATCATCGGCACGTACACCCGGGCGTCCACCGCCTCGGCCAGCAGCAGCGCCGCGACCAGCGCGGTCGGCCGGTCGGCGGGGTCGCGGCGCAGGCAGCGGTAGCACAGGTCGAGGACCTCGGGCGGCAGCCCGTCCATCTGCGGCAGCGGCTCCGGATCCCAGTAGCGCTGGGCGTGGATCAGCTCGGTGTTCGACCGCGTGGTCCACGGCTTGCGCCCGGCCAGGCAGTGGTAGAGCAGCGAGCCGAGCCCGAACATGTCCGACGCCGGGGACGCCGGGAGCCCCTCGAAGCGTTCCGGGGCGACGTAGGCCGGCGTGCCCATGACCGGCCCGTCCGGGTCGGCCTCGGGCGTACCGACGGCCGCCGCGATGCCGAAGTCGAGGACCTTGGCGCCGCTCGGGGTGAGCATCACGTTGGCCGGCTTGATGTCGCGGTGCACCACGTTCTCGGCGTGGGCGGCGGCCAGCGCGGCCGCCACCTCGGCGCAGATGCGCACCCCGATCCGCCAGTCGAGGCGGCCCCCGGCCAGATGTTCGCTGAGCGTCTGCCCCTCGACCAGTTCCATCACGATGTACGGCACGTCGAGGCGCCCCGGTGTCGGCGACGTCCCGAAGTCGTGCACCCCGGCCACGTTCGGGTGCGCGAGCCGCGCCGCCGAGCGGGCCTCGGCCCGGATCAGCTCCACCCCGGCCTCGCCGAGCGTGCCCTCCACCGCCGGCGCCATGATCTTGACGGCCACCGGCCGGTCCAGGACCTGGTCGTGACCCCGCCACACCTCGGACATGCCACCCAGTCCGATCCGGTGCACCAGCTGATAGCGCCCACCCAGCGTCCGCACGGAACTCCCTTCGCCGTCCGTCCGGTGATACCCCGGCCGTTCCGGCGCAAACGCGCAAAAATGGCGGAACCAAACCTTGTGGGTCCGGTTCCGCCATGTAAACGTCCGCTGCTGTACGCAGGCTCCCGACGCGGCTCCCACGCTAGGGCACCGGCATTCAGGTCACGCACAGGACCCCACCGAGAGTGACGGTCCTCTCAGCTTGAACCCGGCCTGAGCAGGGGTTCAGGCCGGCGAGCCGATCACTTTCCGCTATCAGACCCTTTCCGTACGCAGGTCGTGCGCCCCGTCGGCCCGGGTGGCCTCGTAGTAGATGCGCCGTCCACCGCCGGGCAGGTCGACCAGGCTCAGGTAGCGCAGCCCGTACGGCGGGTGCGGGCTGCCCACCGGCTCGTGCTCCTCGGCCGTGAGCTCGCCGAACGTCCCGTCCGGGAGCCGGACGCCGCGGGCCACACCAGTGCGCTCCTCCCAGTTCTCCCCGGCCGTCGCCCGCCCGTCGTAGGCGACGGTGATCTCGTCCCCGTTCACCTGGACGGAGGACACCCGCACACCCCGCGCGTCCCACCGCCCGGGACGACCGGCGAGGGCCGTCCGCCGCCGGGTCCAGTGCACGCCGTCCGGGCTGGTCGCGTACTCGGTGGTCATCCGGTCGGCGTCGTCCCACGATTCGAGGGGGTGCACCGACGCCCACAGGTGCCAGCCGTGCTCGTCGTGGTGCAGCACCGGGTCCTTCCAGGCGGCCGTGTCGTCGCCGGCCAGCACGGTCACCGGTTCGGCGGCGGCCAGGCCCTCCGGGGTGGCCGCCTCCAGCAGGTCGACCCGCCAGTGCTTGGTGCCCGGGGTGGCGGCGCTGACGTAGAGCCGCCACCGTCCCTCGGGGGTGCGCACCAGTGCCGGCCGTTCCAGCGACTCGGCCTCGAACGCATCCTTGCCGACCTCGGCCACCACGGTGAAGGTCAGCCCGTCGGAGGACCGGGCGATCACGTTGGAGATCCCCCGGCCGGCCCCGATCGGCAGCCGCACCCGATAGGCCAGGTAGACGTGGCCGTCGGCCACGATCGAGCTGGGCGCCCCGGACCACGCCCCCGGCTCGGTGCCCGGCGGCTCCACCACCACCGTGGAGTCTTCCCAGCTCGGCAGCGGCAGGGTGGTGGTTCCGACGGTCACTTGACCTCCTGTGAACGGTTGGTGGAGCGGGCGTGCCGGTCGACGCTCAGCCAGTCGTCGAACCGCTCGCCGGTGATCTCCTGGAGCAGCGCGATGTCGTCGGTGAAGTGTGGCAGCAGTTCGGCCCGCTCGGCCGGTGTCGTGACCGGGCGTGTCCCCTTCTTGCGGTGCAGCAGCGTCAGCAGCGGCCCGCGGGCGGCCAGCCGCAACGGCACCGGGAAGTGGTGGCCGATCTCGCCGCCGGTGCGCAGCAGGGCGCGCAGCACGGCGTTGACCGTGTTGTCCTCGACGACGTGCCGGTTCACGTTCTCCTTGGGGATGGCGGTGAGCAGCCCGGTCCCCACCCCGAGGAAGGCGCAGACCCGGTCGAGCGTGGCGGCCGGCGCGTCCTTGAGCTCCTTGTAGCGCAGCAGCAGCACCTGCTCGCGCGGGAACCGCTCGTAGAGGTGCTGCAGCTGGCGGCCGTAGAGCCCGAGGCCGAGGTAGTGCCAGAACTGGGCCCAGCCGGCCTCGATCCGGGCCGGCTCGGCCCGGCACGCGGCCAGGAAGTCGGCCTCGGCCTCCAGGCCGGCGTTCCACAGGTGGGTCCAGTTCGAGTGCGCCCGGTCGACCGGGTCACGCAGCAGCAGGATGATCCGCACGTCCGGGGTGAGCTTGCGGATCCGGTCGTGCGCGTCCAGGTCGTGCAGGTAGAACGGCGTCGCCTCGCCGAGCCGGGCCCCGGCCGGTGCCGTGGCGAACAGCGCCTCGTAGTCGTTGCGGCGCCAGATGTGCTCCTGGTAGGTCTGCACATCGCCGGGACCGCCGTGGTCCGGTGGCGGGCCGTCGGAGAGGAAGAACTTCGGCTCCTTGACCGGGGAGAGGTACAGCTCCGGATGGCCGGTCAGGGCCGCGTGCAGGGCCGTCGTGCCGGCTTTGGGAACGCCGGCTATCAGGAAGTCGGGAAGTGCCATGGGTCCCCCTCGAACGCCGCGAGCTCGCGCGCAAAGTGAGGTAAGCCTACAGAACTACTAGGCTTTCGCATCCCCGGTCCCGAACAGGCGCCGCCACCACCGGCGCGGCCGATACCGCGGGCACGCGCACGTCGCACACTCCGTGCCCGCACGGAAGTGCTGATGAGCCCCGCCCGAGTGGCCGCACACACAGTTGTTCATCACCCGTAAGACTACCCCGCTCCCTAGCCAATTCTCATTACACCGCGTAATCTCTGCATGCTCCCGGAACGCCTGCCAGCGCATATGTCGTCACGGATCAGTCACTGTGTGTAATGACTGAACTATTCCGCGTCGGCGCGCGTACCGGGAAACGACACCGAATTCGCTTCACCCCGGGAGCGTGCACCATGTTCCGGCTCATCCAGCTGCACACCGAAGCCGGTGTGCCACGCATCGGCGTCGACCCCGACGGATACGTCAGTGCCCGCGCCGCCCTGGCCCGCTACCGCACCCAGCCCGCCACCTACTTCGCGGTCGGCCGCTTCGACCACGAGGGCACCCTCACCGAGGTGATCCTCGATCCGTCCTGCGGCCTGGACGGGGCCTGCCAGCGGCCCGCCTCGGTGATCCACGCCAAGACGTTCCAGCGGCTCTGCGAGGGCTGCGCCACCGGCATGGACGTGCTCACCGTCCCCCAGCTGGCCCGCCGCCTCGGCATCGCCTGCCGCCTCGCCCCGCCGATCGCCCGCCACCGGCAGAACACCCTCGGCGGCCTGCGCTCCCCGGCCGGCAACCGCATCGCCCGCGAATTCGCCGACCACATCCACGACCCGGCCTGGCGCCGCGAACTCTGCGGCGAACTCGGCCAGACCCCGACCGCCCTCAACGGCCTGCTGATCGGCGCCGGCGCGCTCAGCCACCGCCAGGTCCTCGACCTGTACCCGGCGCTGTGCGCCCTCGGCGAGGAACTTCCGGACGGCATCCGGGCCGACCTCTCCCGCGCCACCGCCCGGCCGCTCTCGCCGGCCGGCGTCGCCGGCCTGCGCCTCGGCCTCGGCTGACCCCGGGCCGCTCCCCACTCACCCTTCGCCGATCGCTCACCCGCCGCTCGGCGAGATCCAGACCGATGTGCGCGTACGGCGACCAGCCCCGCCCCGTGGCGGCCGGCCGCGAGGCCCCGGCCCGCTCACGGTCGCGGCGCGACTCGCGCGGGGCCGGGTGGTCACCCATGGCGGGGCGGGGCTGACGCCGTACCCTCAGGGGATTTTGATCTTGAGGATCTGGCCGGTGCCGGGGCTGTTCCCGCGGTTGGTGACGTAGGCGTCGTGGCCGTGAACGGTCAGGCCGCCCGGAGCCGTGAGGCCGCCGGTCGGGACGGCCTGGCGGGCGCCTCGGGGGCCGATTCTGATCAGGGCGTTGCGCTCCAGGGTGTAGAGGTGGCCGCCGGAGCCCCAGGCCAGGTCGATCACCGGCGGGCCGGACGCGAAGACCTGCGGGCGGCCTCGGAGCGGGACCCGCCAGACCCCGGTGGGGCCGCCCGCGTAGAGGGCGCCGTCCGGGCCGGCCGCCAGCGAGGTCATGACCCGCCCCGGGAAGCCGGCGATCGTGCTGGTGCGGCCGCGGGTGCCGATCCGCCGCAGCTCGCTGCCGCCCGCGCCGTCGGGGGTGATGACGTAGCGGACGCGGTCGACGGCCAGAACCGCGCCCGGACCGGTGGTGTAACGCGGGGTGCCGCCCGGGTCGATGCTCACGTCCGAGGGCCCGGCCGCCTCCGCGCCGGCCGGTGATGCCTGGGACGGGAGATTCGTGACGACGCGGCGCACTTGACCGTTTCTGATCGCAGCGATGGCACCGGACGGGCCGGAGCAGATCCGGCCGCCGCGCGATCCGGCCGGCCGGCACGGGCCGCCGCGGCCGGCCTCGGCCACGTACAGCGTGCCGTCCGGGCCGAAGGCCAGGCCGCGGGGGTTGTCCAGCCCGCTCGCGACGACCGGCGACGGTGGTCGCGCCGGCTCGACGGCCGGTCCGGCGACCGGTGGTGGGGCGGGGTTGATCAGGAGACCGGCGAGCAGCGCGCCGCCGATCGTCGAACCCAGGGTGATCATGTAATTCCTCTCGGTAGCCTTTGTGGACTCCGAAAGGTTCCATCGCGGCCCGGGCGTGGCGAGTCCGCGAGTCCTCGATCTGACCACGCTACGGTCATCCGTATGGGGAGCACGATGGCCGGACTCGTGGACCGGGCCAGAGGGTTGACCGCGGGCGGGCGGCGCGCGGTGCTGGGCATCGCCGGTCCGCCCGGCGCCGGCAAGACCACCCTGGCCGAGGCGCTTCGGGCCGAGCTGGCCGACGCCCCGCCGCCCGGTCTCCCGGCCGGGAGCTGGGTGGCCCACGTGCCGATGGACGGGTTCCACCTGGCCGACGTCGAGCTGGACCGGCTCGGGCTGCGGTCGCGCAAGGGCGCACCGGAGACGTTCGACGCCTGGGGTTACACGGCCCTGCTGCGCCGATTCCTGGCCGGCGAGGACGAGACGGTCTACGCGCCGGGCTTCGAGCGCGAGCTGGAGCAGCCGATCGCCGGGGCGATCCCGGTGCCACTGGCGGTCCGGCTGGTGATCACCGAGGGGAACTATCTGCTGCTCGGCCAGGAGCGCTGGGCCGGGCTGCGGGAGGTGTTCGCCGAGGTCTGGTACGCCGACCTCGACCCCGGCGAGCGGCTGCGCCGGCTGGTCGCGCGGCACGTCCGGTTCGGCAAGGAGCCGGCCGCGGCGCTGGCCTGGGCCACCGGGACGGACGAGCGCAACGCCGAACTGATCGCCACCACCCGCCCCCGGGCCGACCTGCTCGTGCCCTCGGCCCTGCTCGGTTCGCTCGGAGCTGATCCCGGAACCGGGCTTTTGTCGTAGGCCGGTGGCATGCTTGCTCGCATGTCGGTGGAAGAGGCGGTCGAGGCGAAGCCACGACGGCGCCGGGCAGGCGCCCGGTTCGGTGTCATTCTGGTCGCGGTGATCGCGCTGCTGTTCGGCGTGCCGTGGGCCACCCTGGTCTGGTCGGGCAATGCCTGGCCGACGCCGGTGTTCGTCCTCGGGACGGTGCTGTTCGCCGTGGTCGCGGCCGGTTTCCCGGTCTTGATGTTCCGCGGGCACGGCCGGCGCGACGACCGCAGCTCCCGGATCGCCGACACCACGCTCGGTGTCGTCTGGGTGCTGTTCGTCTGGTCCGTGCTCGGTCAGGTCCTCGGCCTGGTCCTGGCGCTGGCCGGGGTCGACGACCCGGTCCGTTCCCGCATCGTGTCCGCCCTGGTCCTGGCCGTCTCACTGGTCCTGCTGATCTGGGGCTGGACCGAGGCCATGCGCGTCTCCCGGGTGCGGAAGGTCGACGTGACCATCCCCCGGCTCGGCCGCGGGCTGGACGGCCTGCGGGTGGTGCTGATCACCGACACGCACTACGGGCCGATCGACCGTTCGCGCTGGTCGCGCGGCGTCGTCGAGGTGATCAACTCGTTGGATCCGGACATCGTCGCCCACACCGGCGACATCGCCGACGGCGAGGTGCCGCAGCGCATCTCGCAGGCGTCCCCGCTCGGTGACGTCCGCGCCGGGATGGCCCGGGTCTACGTGACCGGCAACCACGAGTACATGAGCGGCGCCCAGGGCTGGGTGGAGTACATGTCGTCCCTGGGCTGGGAGGCCCTGCACAACCGGCACCTGGTCGTCTCCCGCGACGGCGACTCGCTGATCGTGGCCGGCGTCGACGACCGCACGGCCGCCGGCTCGGGCGTTCCCGGCCACCACATGGACCACGAGGCCGCGCTGGCCGGCACCGACCCGGCGCTGCCGGTCCTGCTCCTGGCCCACCAGCCGCAGCAGATCACCGGCGCGGTCGCGCACGGCATCGACCTGCAACTGTCCGGGCACACGCACGGCGGGCAGATGTGGCCGTTCCACTACCTGGTCCGCATCGACCAGCCGGTCCTGCAGGGCCTGTCCCGGCACTCGGAGCGCACCCAGCTCTACACCAGCCGCGGCACCGGCTTCTGGGGTCCGCCGTTCCGGATCTTCGCCCCGAGCGAGATCACCCTGCTGACCCTCCACGCCGAGAGCTGACACCGCCGCAGCCGCGCCGCACCGGCCGACCCCGCGCCGGGCGGCTGCGGCTGCGGCTGCGGCTGCGGCTGCGGCTGCGGCTGCGGCTGCGGCTGCGGCTGCGAGATCATGATCACGCGGGGAGCCGACTCCTCTCCGGGTGAGCGACTTGCCGGGAATAAACCGGTTGAGTGTGGTCCACGGGACTGCGCAGGATGGGGTACCGCCTTCTTCCCCATCGTCCAGAGGACTTCCTCATGCGCTTGCTTCGCGACCTGTGGGTCACCTCCCGAAGTCGGGCAGCGCTCGCCGCTTTCCTGATCGTGCTCGGCGCGGCCGGATCGTCGCTCGCGCTCGCGCTCGCCGGATCGGTGCTGGTCAACCGTTCCTTATCGGTGTTCTTCGTGCTGGCCGGGGCGCTCGGCGCGGCCGTGCTCAGCGACGTCTTCGTCGGCCTGGTCGCGGCCCGGCTGACCGCCGAGTGGGCGGCCCGGGTCCGGCGTGGACTCAACCGGGTCGCGTTCGGCCAGGACATCCCCACGCTGGAGAACACGCCGGTCGGCGAGCTGCTCGACCGGATCGACTCCGACGTCTACCAGGTCGCCTCCGAGCTGCGCGGCAGCGGCGTGCGCATCGCGCAGTCGCTGGCGGTGGCCACCCTCTCAATCGTCACCGCGTTCTTCGTCTGGTGGCCGGCCGCGCTCGGGATGATCGCGGTCACCGTCCTGATCTTCGTGACGATGAACAAGCCGATCCAGCGGATCTCCCCGGTGCGCATCTCCGAGGAGGAGGCCTGGTCCGACCTGGCCGCCGTCATGGAGGAGGCCATCCACGGGCAGGACGACGTGCGGACCAGCCTGGCCGCACCCTACGTCCAGCGGCTCTTCGCCGACCGGGCCCGCGAGGTGCTCGCGCGGGGGCGACGCGTCTGGCGCGCGTCCTCGAAGATCACGATGTGGGCGGGGGCGATCACCCGTACGCTGATCGCGTCTTTGGTTGTCGTCGGCGCGTGGGCCCTGGTCACCGGGCACATCGACGGCGCCCGGCTGACCGCCGTGTGGCTTCTCGCGTTGGGTTTCGGCGGCACGCTCGAACAGGTCACCCGGATGGTGCCCGAGCTGCAGAACGCGCTCGGCGCGTGGGGCCGGGTGCAGATGCTGGCCGCGATCCCGCAGGAGCCGACCGAGGGAGTGCCGCCGGTCGACGGCGACCTGGTCGTGCGGGACCTGACGTTCCGCTACGGCGAGGCCGACAGTGGACGGCCGCCGGCCCTGCGCGGGGTCAGCGTGACCTTCGCCCGCGGCCGGTCGTACGCGTTGATCGGCCGGACCGGATCGGGCAAGTCGACGCTGGCCAAGGTGCTGACCCGGGCGGTCGACGTGCCGGCCGGCACGGTGTTCCTGGGCGGCGTCGACATCAACGACATCGGCGTCGACGGGCTGCGGCGCTGGACCGCGATCGTGCCGCAGCGCACCGAGATCCTGGCCGGCACGCTGGCCGAGAACATCGCGCTCTTCGACGAGCAGCTGATGCCGCGCGCCGGTGAGGCCGTCGACGAGCTGGGCCTGTCGGCCTGGGTCGCCGGCCTGCCCGACGGCATCGACACCCGGCTCGGCGACGGAGGCTACAAACTCTCGGCCGGGCAGGAACAGCTGGTGGCGTTCGCCCGGATCCTGGTCCGCGACCCGCAGGTGGTGATCCTCGACGAGGCGACCGCCCGGATGGACCCGGTCACCGAGTCCTGGGTGCAGCGGGCCACCGACCGGCTGCTGCAGGGCCGGATCGGCGTGATCGTCGCGCACCGCCTGTCCTCGGTGCAGCGCTGCGACGAGGTCGTCGTGCTGGCCGACGGCGAACTGCTGGAGGCCGGCCCGCTGCGCGAGTCGCAACGCTTCGCCGAGCTGATGGCCAGCAGCAACCTGGCCGTCCCGGCCGCCGCCGGCCATCCCGGCGGCGGCGTGCTGCTCGACGACGAACGGGACTGGGACACCGCGGCCCGGGTCGAGCTCGGCCCGGACGCGCTCGGCAACCCGCTGCCCACCGTCGAACCGCCCCCGCTGCCCGAGGCCCCGCCGACCCGGACCATGCGGGAGATCGCACGGCTGGCCACCAACGACGCGCGGTACGGGCTCGGCGCGGTCGGCCTGTTCGTGTTCCTGGTGCTCTTCGGCCTGGACGGCGCGGTCCTGCCGCTGCTCTGGTCCGACGTGGTCGACGGCGTCGGCGACCCGCGGCTGCCCGCGATCGGGATCGCCGCGGCGCTGCTCGCGCTGATCCCCACGCTCTACTACACCGGGGCCTGGTTCCCGGAGTGGTGGGTGCGGCAGATGCTGCGGATCAGCCTGCGCCTGGTCAACGGGCAGATCGGCCCGCGCCGGGTCAGCAAGCACACCCCGGCCGAGGTCGTCGCCCAGGGCGGTGACACCGAGCGGGTCGTGATGCTGGCCGACAACCTGATCGACAACGGCGTCGCCCTGCTCACCGTGATCGCCATGACCGCGACCGCGCAGTCACCGGTGCCGGCCCTGTTCTTCCTCGGCACCATGCTGGTGTCCGGGCTGGCCGCGACCCTGTTCGGTCCGCGGCTGGAGCAGGCCGCCCGGCGGACCGTGGCGGCCCGCGCGGCGTTCGCGACCGCGCTGGTCTCCTCGCTGTCGGCGGCCCGCACGGTGAAACTGGCCGGCGCGACCGAACCGGTCCTGACCCACCTGGCCCGGCTCGACACCCGGCGCAGCGAGCTGCAGTGGCGGGAGATCGCGATCCAGGTGTGGGCGCGGTCGACACCGTCGATCGCCAGCGGGCTGCTGCCGATCGCGGTCTGGGCGATGTACCTCAACGGGCGGCTCAGCGCCGCGGCCACACTGATCGCGGTGGCGACCCTCGGGTCGGCCCGCTGGTTCGCGTGGACCACGGCGTCGCTGGTCTCGCACTTCCCGTCCGCCCGGGTGTGGACGGCCCGGACCGTGGCCATGTCGGGCTCCGGGGCGTACTCCTCGGACGTGCCCGGCGTGGACATCTCGGCCGGGACCGCGCCGGCTCCGCCGGCGGCGCCCCGCAATCCGCTGCGCACTCTCGAGCTGCGCGGCTTCAGCGCCGTCCACGAGAACGGCGCCCAGGGCGTACGGGACGTGGACCTGACCGTCGACCGCGGTGAGCTGGTGCTCGTCGTGGGACCGGTCGGGTCGGGCAAGTCGTCGCTGCTGCGCGCCCTGGCCGGGATCGTGCACCACACCGGCGACCTGTGCTGGAACGGCGAACCGGTGCGCGACCCGGAACTGTTCCTGCGGCCCAACCAGGTCGGGTACGTGGCCCAGCTGCCCCGGGTCCTCTCCGGGACGGTGGCCGACAACATCCAGCTCGGCCACGAGGTCGACGCGGCCGACGCGGTGTCGGTGGCCCAGCTGGATCACGACCTGACCGCGGCCGGAGGCGGACTGCAGCTGCTCATCGGGCACAAGGGAACCCGGCTCTCCGGCGGCCAGCTGCAACGGCTCGCCCTGGCCCGGGCCCTGGCCCCGCGCACCGAACTGCTGATCGCCGACGACGTGTCCTCGGCACTGGACGTCACCACCGAACTGGAGTTGTGGCGGGCGCTGCGCTCGCACGGGGTGACCGTGGTCGGGTCGACCTCGAAACGGGCGGCGCTGGCCCAGGCCGACCGGGTGGTCGTCCTGATCGGTGGCAAGGCCGAGGACCAGGGGACGTGGCCCGAGCTGGAGGACCGCTGGGGCCACCTGGCCGGGTGATCGGGCGGGGCTCGGACTTCTCCGGGCCCCGTCCGCCGCGGTCGGTACCTCCCCGCGGCCGTTCAAGCCTGAGACCACGCTGAGGAAACTGCGCGTCCCGCATATTTGCGGGGCGCGCAGTTTTTGTTAGCGTGGTTGGCATGGGACACCGGGAGACCAAGAAACAGGCCACCCGGACCGCGCTCAGCTGGGCCGCGATCCGGCTCATCGCCGAGCGTGGATACGACAAGGTGCTGGTGGAGGACATCGCGGCGGCCGCCGGAGTGTCACCCCGCACGTTCAACAACTACTTCTCCGGCAAGGCCGAAGCGGTCGCGGCCCGGCACCTCGACCGCTGCCTCGGCCTGGCCGAGACCCTGCGCGGGCGGCCCGCCGGCGAGCCGCTCTGGGACTCGATCACCGCGGCCGTGCTGGCCCAGTTCACGCCGGGGCCGGAAGTCACCGCCCACCCGGAGCCGGACCCGGACGACTGGGTGGCCGGCATCCGGCTGATGGTGGCCGTCCCCGCCGTCCGCGCGGAAATCCTGCGCGCCGGCGCCGATGCCGAACACGCGATCGGAGCCGCCGTCGCCGAACGGACCGGCCTCGACGTCGACAAGGACCTCTACCCGAAACTGGTCGCGGCAACGGTGCTGGCGGCCAACAACGTCGTCGTCCTGCAATTCCTTGACGGCGGTGGGGTCGTCAGCCGGGAGACGGTGCCGGCGCTGCTCGCCGAGGCGCTGGGGCAGATCCGGGCGGGCCTCCCCCAACCCTGACCCGGGCGCGCCTCCTACAACCCTGACCCCGGTCCTGACCCGAGCGGGCCCAGCCCTGACCCGGGCGTGTCGATCATGGTGACCGGGCTTCAGACAGGACCCACCCTCCCCAGAGGGGGGCCACCTCCACACCGTTCATTGTCGCGGAGATCGGGGCGGGCCGCGGGGCGGCCTGTGGACAGACCTCCAGTGTGGACAACCGCCAGCGAGAGCCAGAACGTGCTAACGCCACGACCCAGGAACGGCACCGTTCGAGCTCGGCCGCGTCAGCGACGCCGGCTCACCGCGAGCACCGGCACGAGGTCGGCCGCATCGCCGGGCGACTCGGGCCTCGGAGCACCACCAACGCCGGCCTGATCTTCAGAGCACCGCCGATGGCGGTGCGAGCTGGGGAGTCCGGCTCACGGAACTTGACTCTGACCACAGCGCGGCTCATCGCCGTACCCAATAAGGGGTTTTATCATGGTTTTTGATGTTGTGATCATCGGGGCCGGACCGAACGGCCTCATGCTCGCCTGCGAACTCGCCCTGGCCGGCGTCCGCCCCATCGTTCTGGAGCGCCGAACCGGGCCGTCGACCGAGCAACGCGCGAACGGCCTGGTCGGCCGCATCGTCCCGATGCTGCACCGGCGCGGACTCTACGAGCGGCTGACCGGCCGCCCCGGGGCTCCGGTACCCGCGCCCGGGCATGTCTTCGGCGCGTTCCACCTCAAGCTCGACGACATTCCGGACAACCCGATGGACCTCCTCCTGGCGCCCCAGCAGAAGATCGAGGCAATGCTGGCCGAACGGGCGGCCGAGCTCGGCGTGGAGATCCGTGGTGGACATTCGCTGACCGATCTGGATCAGAAGGATGATCGCGTGGTCGCGGTCGTCGACGGGCCTGACGGTCCCTATCGGATCGAGGCGCGATACCTGGTCGGCGCCGACGGGGGCCGCAGTGTCACCCGCAAGCTGAGCGGCTTCGCCTTTCCCGGGGTGACCGATGACCGGTCGGTTTCTCGGACCGCCGCGGTCGACGTGCCCGAGGGGCTCCGCGACCCGGTTACCGGTGGGCTGCTGATTCCCGGGTACGGCCTGGTCCCGCCGTTCCAGCATCATCGCACCGAGCGTGGTCTCGTCGCCTGGGCGCCCTTCCCCGACGGTCGGAATCTGATCACCGCTGCGACGACCGACCGCCCGGTTCCGATGCAGACCGCCGCCGAGGCGGGCGGGAAAGCCCCCGGGGAGGTCCCCGTGACACTCGACGAGGTTCTGGAGAGCCTCGCCTACGTGCTCGGTGTCGCGGTCCCCCTGCTGCCGCCGACCGGCCCGGAGCCGCACACCCTGCGCCGGCTGTCCGGCGGCAACACCCGGATCGCCGACCGCTACCGCCAGGGCCGGGTGCTGCTGCTCGGCGACGCCGCGCACGTGCATTCGGCGATCGGCGGGCCGGGCCTCAACCTGGGCCTGCAGGACGCGATCAACCTGGGCTGGAAGCTTGCGGCTCAGGTGCGGGGCTGGGCGCCGGAGGGGCTGCTCGACACGTACGAGTCGGAGCGCCGTCCGGTGGCCGAGCGGGTCGTCATGCACACCCAGGCGCAGTCGTTGCTGGCCGGGCCGGGACCGGCGGTGACCGCGCTGCGCACGCTCTTCGCGGAGCTCATGGAGGAGAAGGCGGTGGTCGGCCGGCTCGCGGCGCTCATCGCCGGAACCGATTTCCGGTACGAGCACTGCGGCGCCTTCGGACCCGATCTCGGCGCGCTGACCCACAGTGGACGTCCGCTGCTCGTCGACGACACGGGCGCTCTGGCGGCGATCGCCGCGCCCTGGCGGGACCGGGTGGACGTGGTCACCGTGCCGGGTGTGGACGCCATGCTGATCCGCCCGGACAACTACGTGGCCTGGACCGGCGCGTCGGGGGAAGGCTTGACCTCGGCCCTGGCCCGCTGGTTCGGCGCACCGGCGCGGCTGACCTGAGCCCGGAGCCGTCGGCCGTGGCCGTGCCGGGGTCAGCTGGCGATCTGGGCTTCGAGCTGGGTGACGGCGGCGGTCACGGTGTCGGCCGGGATGGCGAAGCCGAGGCCGACGCTGCCGGTGCTGTCGCCGGAGGTGGCGATGGCGACGTTGATCCCGACGACGCGGCCGGACGTGTCGACCAGCGCGCCGCCCGAGTTGCCCTGGTTGATCGGGGCGTCGGTCTGCAGCAGGCCGGTCAGTTTCTCCTCGCCGGTGTCCAGGCTGCGGTCCTTGGCCGAGACGATGCCCGAGGTCACGGTGCCTTCCAGGCCGAGCGGGGCGCCGAACGCGAGGACCGTGTCGCCGACCGCGATGCTGTCGTCGGTGGCGAACGTGACCGGGGTCAGCCCGGTGAGCCCGGTCGCCTGAACCAGTGCCAGGTCGTGCGTGGTGTCGGTGGCGACGACCTTGGCCGGCACGGTCCGGCCGTCGGAGAGCCGGACGCTGACCGTGCCGTTGGAGGAGATCACGTGGTTGTTGGTGAGGATCAGACCGTCGTCGCTGAGGACGACACCGGAGCCGAGCGACGACTCCCGCGTGCTGTCGACGAGCACGGTCACGATACTCGGCTGGACCTGGGCGACGATCGGGGCCAGCTCGTCGCCCTCGGTGATCGTGGTGGCGGCCACGGTCGTACCGGAGGTGCCGGTCGCAGCGGACGCCGAGCCGCCGCTCAGGTAGCGCTCAGTCAGGAACGCGCCGCCGCTGCCGCCGGCCCCGATCAGCACGAGCACCGCCGCGCCACCGGCGATCCGCCGCTTCCACCGCGGGTCACGCGGGGGCTGCACCATCACCGGGGGAATGGGGAACAGGTGAGCCGGCGCCCGGTGGGACAGGACGTGGGCGGCGTGGTGCTCGTCGGCGTTGCGGTTCAGCAGGTCGGTCATGCCCTAACGGTGACGCCGGAAAATGTCTTGATCCGATGAGCGCTCTGTGACTTCGCTGTGTCCCCCGGACGGGTCCGGTGCGCCGGATCGGCCGGCGGCTCCGGCTCCTCTACGGTCTTTCCGGTGAATTACGGTCGTATTACCCGTTCGGTAGGTTTTGCTGTGGTGCTGCTCGGCTCGATGGCGGGCTGCTCGGCGAGTTCCGACCCGGTGTGGGTGGCGGGCCGGGCGCTGCCGTCGGTCTCCCCGACGCCGTCGTCCTCGACGGCCGCCGCCGCGAACCCGGATCGTTTCGTGGCCGAGGTCCGGCAGAAGTTTCCGGAACTGGCCCTGGATCGTCGCGACGAGGAGATCGCCGACCTGGGCACCGCGGCCTGTGCGTCACCTAAAGATCAAGATCAGGACACCCTTTCCGCGTACGGCGTGTCCGCCGCGCAGGCCGAGCGGCTCCGCGGCGTCGCCAAGGTCGACCTCTGCCCGTAGGCCGCGCTCGATCGGTCGCCCCGCCCGGGGCGGCCACCGAGGCGGTCGCCGATCCGGTCGGCCGAAAGTAGGAGAACCGCACAGGCGATAGAGACCCTCGGCAGATGTCGAGCACAGCGGATTTCCCGATGCTGGAGTCAGACAGCGAATCGGGGAGGTAACGATGACCGCACGAGGTGTGCTCACCATGGTCGGCACCGCCGTCGGGGGCCTGATCGGCTGGGCCGAGACCGCGCCCACCGCGGACCCGGAGTCCCTGCGCGTGCTCTTCACCGACTTCGGCGTCGAGGTCGGCCCGGACGACACCGACCTGACCGAGGCGGTCCGCGCGTTCCAGGCCCGGGTCGGTCTGCCCGCCGACGGCGAGGCCGGCCCGGAGACGGCCCACCTGCTCGCGCGCTACGCGGCCGAGGCCCGCGAGCTCACCGAGTTCCGCCGGGCCGCCTGATCCGCCCGTACCGTCGCACGCCACCGGCGGCTCCGGGCGGCACGCGGGTCCGCACCATCGGGGGACACGACGCCGCGGGAGGGCGTGCGGTTGGTTAGGTTGGGCGGCGATGAACGGCATCGAGCAACGGCGTCCGGGTGAGCTGATCACGTACTACGACGACGCCACCGGGGAACGGGTCGGGCTGACCGCGGCCGAGCTGGGCGACTGGAGCGCGGCCACCGCGGCGCTGCTGACCGAGGAGTGCGGGCTGCGTCCGGGGAACCGGGTCGGCGTGCTGCTGCCGCCGCACTGGCAGACGGCGGCGGTGCTGCTCGGGGCCTGGTCGGGCGGGTTCGAGGTGTCGTTCCGGGGCTGGAGCACGGCCGGGCTGCTCGGCGGGGGCGGTCCGGCGCTGGACGTGACGTTCGTGGAGCGGCGGCGGGTCGGCAACTGGCTGGACGAGGTGCCGCCGGCCACGCATCGGTTCGTGCTGGGTCTGGCGCCGAACGGGGCGCCGGCTGACGACGTACCGGATGATTATCGTGATTTTCCGCAGGCTGTGCGCGCGCATCTGGGCTCGGCGCCGCCGCAGGGTCGCGCCGGGGTTTCCGCGGCGGCGATCCCGGACGGTACGACGTTCGGGGAGTACGGCGCGACCGCCGCGGGCATCGCGCAGGCCCGCGGCATCACGCGGGGTGATCGGGTACTGATCGAGACCGATGCGTCCGAGGAGCCGTTGATCTGGTTGCTGGCGCCACTGACGGCCGGGGCCTCGATCGTGCTGTGCGCGAACCTGGACCGGTCGCGGCTGGACGAACGGATGACCACCGAGGGCGTGACCCGGCTGTTTTGACGCCGGTCTTCTTCTACTGTGGAGCCTCGGGCGGTAGCGTTCGCCCATGGAGGTTTTCGATCAACTCGCTGAGAAATACCAGGGCGAGCACAGCCATAATCCGTTCCAGGCCGCGCTGATCGAGGAGATCAGCACCACGCTGCCGGCCGGTACCTCAGTGCTCGATCTGGGCTGCGGCACCGGCGTACCCACCGCCCAGGTTCTGACCGACTCCGATCACCGTGTGGTGGGCGTCGACATCGCCGAGGGGATGCTGCGTCGGGCCCGCGAGCAGGTGCCCGCGGCCGAGTTCGTCCACGCGAACTTCGCCGAGCTGCCCGACGACTTCGGTACGTTCGAGGCGGTCACCGCATTCTTCTCGCTGTTGATGCTGAGCAAGGCCGACATCGAGCGCACCCTCGACAAGATTCACGGCTGGCTCAAGCCGGGCGGCTACTTCGCGCTCGGCATGGTCAACTTCGACGCGGACAGCATCCCGATCGAGTTCATGGGTGTCCCGGTGACCGTTTCCGGTTACCTGGAACCGGATCTCAAGGCGGTGCTGGAGGCGCACGGTTTCACGGTCGTCAGCATCGAGACCGTGTTCTTCACCCCCACCGACGGCCCGCAGGAGAGTCAGATCTTCGCCCTGGCCCAGATCCCGGAGTGATCACCGGGCCGGGGCGTCAGCGCGCCCCGGCCCGGCCTCGCTACTCGTCGAAGTCGACGACCACCTTGGGTGACGCGGCCAGGCTCTGGCAGGTCAGCACGAACCCGGCGGCCAGCTCGGCGTCCTCCAGCGCGAAGTTGCGCCGCATCGTCACGTCACCCTCGACCACCCGCGCCCGGCAGGTGCCGCAGACGCCGCCCTTGCAGGCGAACGGCAGGTCGGGCCGGGCCCGCTGCACGCCGTCGAGCAGGGTGACGCCCTCCTCGACGGTGACCGTGGTCGACCGGCCGTCCAACTGGACGGTGATCTCGCTGCTCGGGCCGGTGGACTCCGGTTCCGGCCGGACCGGTTCGGGCGGCGCCTCGTCGACCCAGAACAGCTCGCGGTGAACCCGCTCCGGCGCGACGCCGGCCTCGGCCAGCACCGCGGTCGCGTCGGTCACCATCCCGAACGGCCCGCACAACCACCAATGGTCGACCGCCGCGACGTCGATGAGCAGCGGCAGCAGCTCGCGCAGCCGGGCCGCGTCGAGCCGCCCGGAGAACAGGTCGGCCTCGCGCGGTTCGCGGGACAACACGTGCACGAGCTCCAGGCGGGCCGGATGCCGATCCTTGAGGTCGGCCAACTCCTCGGCGAACATCACGGTTTCGGTACGGCGGTTGCCGTACAGCAGCACCACCTCGGTGCTGGCCCGGCGCAGCAGGGACGCCGCGATCGACAGCACCGGGGTGATCCCGGACCCGGCCGCGATCAGCACGTGCCGCCCGCCGGCGGTCAGGTCCGGGGTGAACGTCCCGGACGGCGGGGCGACCTCCAGTTCGTCGCCGGGCCGCAGGTCGTGCACGATCCAGCCGGAGACCCGGCCGCCGGGCACCTCGCGCACACCGATCCGGGGGGCGCCGCCGTCGGGGGCGCAGATCGAGTACGTCCGGCGCTCGTCGTCGCGGCGCACGGTCAGCGACTGCCCGGGCCGGAACGCGAACCGCTCGGCCAGCTCGGGCGGCACGGCCAGGGTGACCGCGACCGCGTCCGGGCAGAGCCGGTCGACCGCGGCGACCCGCAGCGCGTGGAAACCACCAGTGGCCACGGCCTAGATCTCCTTCATGTGCTCGAACGGTTCCTGGCAGGCCGGGCAGCGGCGCAGCTCACGACAGGCGGTGGCGCCGAAGGCAGCGACCGCCTCGGTGTCGGCCGAACCGCAGCGCGGGCACCGGATCCCGCCGCCGCGCGGGGTGAGGGTGAGCGGGATCGGACCGGACGCGCGGCGGGGCGCCGGGCCCGGGGGCGCGATGCCGGCCTCGGCCAGCTTGCGGCGGCCGCTGTCGGTGATCCAGTCGGTGGTCCAGGCCGGGGCCAGCACGGTCCGCACCTCGACCGGGCCGAACCCGGCCGTGCGCAGCGCCGACGCGATGTCGGCGCGGATGCTCTCCATCGCCGGGCATCCCGAGTACGTCGGGGTGATCGTCACCGTCACGCCGTCGCCGTCCTGCCGCACGTCCCGCACGATGCCCAGCTCGGCCAGGGTGACCATGGGCAGTTCGGGGTCGGTGACCGTGCCGACGACCTGTTCGGCGATCACCAGGAGCCTCCGGGGACCGCCCGCGCCAGCTCCTGCATCTCGGCGAGGATCTCGGTCAGCGCCTCGGTGTGGTCACCGTCGCGCCCAAGTCCCGAGATTTCCGATATTTCGCCCGACGCCTCCAGCGTGGCCGCCGTCAGCACCTCGGCCAGCACGGCGTCGAACTCACCCCGAACCCCGGACGGGTCGACGGCTACGCCGGCCAGGCGCAGCTCGATGTCGTGAGCGCGGAACAGCTCGCCGACAAAAGCCGAAATGTCGGATATCGCGGCCGCCATCCGGGAGTGCGACAACGGAGTGCCGTCACCGAGTCGAACCACCCAGCGGGCGGCGTAATCCCGGTGATACGTCAGCTCCTTCACGCCTTTCGCGGCGATCGCGGCCAGCATCAGATCCCGCGACCCACTCAGCCGGTCGAAGATCGCCAACCGCCACGTCGTGAACACCAGCAACTGCGCCATGAGCTGCGCGAAGTCCCCGGCCTCCCACTCCGCCAGCCGCACGTTACGGAACTCGCCCGGATCCCGCCGGTACGCGAGATCGTCCTCGTCCCGACCCGCCCCCTCGGCCATCGCGGCCCGGGTCAGCAGCAACCGCGCCTGCCCGAGCAGATCCAGCCCGATGTTGGCCAGGGCCAGTTCGTCCTCCAGCTCGGGTGCGCGGGTCACCCACTGCTGCAGCCGGTGCGACAGGATCAGCGCGTCGTCGCCGAGCATCAGGCAGTACGCCATCAGGTCGGCCCGGTCCACCCCCTCGGGCAGCTCGGCCGGCACCCCCTGGAGGGGGTCGGTGAAGCCGGTCCCGTAGGCCCAGCGGGCGTCGTCGTCGTGATCGGTCAGCGCGCCGTACGCGTCGTCGAAGGCCATCAGATGTGCGGAACCGAGTCGGGAATGGCGTAGTACGTCGGGTGCCGGTACACCTTGTCGGCGCTCGGCTCGAAGTACGCCGCCTTGTCGTCCGGGTCGCTCGCCACCACGTCGTCGGAGAGCACCACCCAGATGCTGACGCCCTCGTTGCGCCGGGTGTACAGATCCCGCGCGTGCTGCACGGCCATCTGATGATCGGCCGCCCGCAGCGAGCCCACGTGCACGTGGTTGAGGCCGCGCTTGGCCCGCACGAACACCTCGAACAGCGGCCACTCGTGCTTGATCTCTTCGGTCATCGTCCGCTCCCGTGCTTGGCCGCGTGCGCCGCGGCCGCCTCGCGCACCCACGCGCCGTCACTGTCGGCCTGCTTGCGCCGTTCGATCCGCTGCCGGTTCATCGGCCCGTCGCCGGAGATGACCTGCTTCAGCTCGGCCCAGTCGGGCTGCCCGAAGTCGTAGTGCTCCCGGTCGGCGTTCCAGCTCAACGCCGGGTCGGGCAGGGTCACGCCGAGCGCCTGGGCCTGCGGCACCGACATGTCGACGAAGCGCTGCCGCAGTTCGTCGTTGCTGTGCCGTTTGATCTTCCAGGCCATCGAGCGGGCCGAGTTGGGCGAGTCGCCGTCGGGCGGGCCGAACATCATCAGCGACGGCCACCACCAGCGGTTCACCGCGTCCTGCACCATGTCGCGCTGCTCGGCGGTGCCGTTCATCATGGTCATCAGCAGCTCGTAGCCCTGCCGCTGGTGGAACGACTCCTCCTTGCAGATCCGGATCATGGCTCGCGCGTACGGCCCGAAGGAGCTGCGGCACAGCGGAACCTGATTGCAGATCGCGGCGCCGTCGACCAGCCACCCGATCACGCCGACGTCGGCGAAGGTCAGGGTCGGGTAGTTGAAGATCGACGAATACTTCTGCCGGCCCTCAATCAGCCGCCGGGTCAGGTCCCCGCGGTCGGCGCCGAGCGTCTCGGCCGCCGAGTACAGGTAGAGCCCGTGCCCGGCCTCGTCCTGCACCTTGGCGAGGAGGATCGCCTTGCGCCGCAGGGTCGGGGCACGGGTGATCCAGTCCCCTTCCGGCTGCATGCCGATGATCTCGGAGTGGGCGTGCTGGGCGATCTGCCGGATCAGCGTCTGGCGGTAGCCGTCCGGCATCCAGTCCCGCGGCTCCACCCGCTGATCCTTCGCGATGGTGTCGTTGAACGTGTCCTCACCGCTCATCACGCCCTCCTCCCTGTCAGAATGGATCACTTGCGGCCACTCGCGCCGCCGGAGCGACGCACTCGTAATGCGTAGGTCGACGTCACTCGTGCGCGGCCGGGACGTGGTGACGCGACTGCAGCGTGAAGAAGCGCCCCGAGACGAAGTAGTCGTCGGTCAGCGACGCCGTCGCCGCCGGGTTCGCCCCGGTCCCGTGCAGGTCGCTGAACGCGGCCGTCTGGTTCACGAACACCCCACCGGTCAGGTTCTCCGACAGGTGCACGCCGGCGTCCAGCGCCGCCTCCCGAGCCGCGTCCAGCACCGCCGGCGAGGTCGAGTGCACCAGCGAGGTCAGAGCACCGTGGGCCCGGACCGTCTCGGTGAAGATCCGCAGGCTGTGCTCGGTCGAGTCGGTCGTGATCAGGAACGACACCGGGCCGAACCACTCCCGCGTATACGCCTTCTCATCCGCCGCGTCCAGCCGCACCACGACCGGCGTCCGGATGGTCGCGCCCGGGAACTGCTCGTCGGCCACCTCGGAGGACGCGTGTACGACGCCGGGCGAACCGGCCGCTTCGGTGAGCCGCGCCAGCACCCCGTCGTTGACGATCGCCCCGAGTGTCCCGGCCGCCCGCTTGGGGTCGCCGAGCAGCTTGCCGAGCGCGGTCGCCAGGTCGGCCCCGAACTCCTCGGGCGTGCGCCGCCCGGCCTCGGTGGTGATGCCGTCGCGCGGGATCAGCAGGTTCTGCGGGGTGGTGCACATCTGTCCGCTGTAGAGCGACAGCGAGAACGCCAGGTTCCGCAGCAGGCCGCGGTAGTCGTCGGTGGAGTCGAGCACGACCGTGTTGAGCCCGGCCTTCTCGGTGTAGACGACGGCCTGGCGTGCGTTCGCCTCCAGCCAGTCGCCGAACTCGCTGGACCCGGTGAAGTCCACGATCCGTACGTCGGGATGGGTGGCGATCGTCGCCGCGATGCCGTCGCCCGGCTGCTCGGCGGCCAGGGTCACGATGTCGGGGTTGAGGCCGGCCTCGATGAGCACCTCGCGGCAGATCTGCACGGTGATGGCCAGCGGCAGCACGGCGCCCGGGTGCGGTTTGACGATCACCGGGTTGCCGGTGACCAGGCTGGCGAACAGGCCGGGGTAGCTGTTCCAGGTCGGGAACGTGGTGCAGCCGATCACCAGGGCGACGCCGCGGCCGACGACCGTGCCGGTCTTGGTCATGCTCAGCGGGTCGCCGCCGCGCTGCGGCTTGGACCAGGAGGTCTGCGCCGGCATGCGGGTGGTGGCGGCCAGCGCGTAGGCGATCGCTTCCAGCGCCCGATCCTGCGCGTGGGCGCCGCCGGCCTGGAAGGCCATCACGAACGCCTGGCCGGAGGTGTGCTGCACGGCGTGGGCCATCTCGAAGATCCGCGCGTTGATGCGGCGCAGGATCTCGGTGGCGATGCCGGCGCGGCCCTCGGGACCGACCGCCCGCCAGGCCGGGATGGTGGCGCGGGCGGCCGCGACCAGGGCCAGGGGGTCGGCCTTGGGATAACTGACGGCCAATTCGATCCCGTACGGCGAGTGCTCGGTCGACACCGCGCCGGAGGCTCCGGGCACCTCGATCGGGAACGGCTTGCCGAGCAGGGCGGTGAAGGCGCGCTCGCCGGCCGGTGCGGCGTCCTCGCCGTAGACCGACTTGCTGGGCGATTCCGGGAACGCGGACCAGTAGTCGCGGGCTGCGGCTGCCGCGATCGCGCGCTCGAGTAGCTCACGGTGGGTTGCGTACAGGTCTGCGGGTGCGGTCACCTCTCAGTTTTACCAACCCTTCGGTCGGTTATTCAAGAGCCTAGAGTTTTCGGTCATGGAGACCCCCCGACGCCGCGGCCGGCCCGGCCATGATCTGGACGCCGTCCTGGCCGCCGCGGTCCGGCTGTTCAACACGCACGGCTACGACGCGACGAGCATGTTCGACGTCGCCGAGGCGCTCGGCATCACCAAGTCGACGCTGTATCACCACGTCAGCGCCAAGGAACAGCTCCTGGGCATGGCGGTCGACCGGGCCGTCGACGGGCTCTTCGAGGCGGCGGCGCGCGTGCGTGATCTTCAGACCACCGCGACGGTACGTCTTCAGGAACTGATCAGAAGCAGCGTCCTCGTCCTGGCCGAGCGGCTGGAGTTCGTCACCCTCCTGCTCCGCGTGCGCGGCAACACGCAGGTCGAGCAGCACGCCCTGGCCCGCCGCCGGGAGTTCGACGCGCTCGTCACCGAGCTGGTCAAGCAGGCCCAGGCCGAGGGCGGCATCCGCGCCGACGTCGACCCGGCGACCGCCGCCCGCCTGCTCTTCGGCATGGTCAACTCGCTGGTCGAGTGGTACCGGCCGGGCCGCGGCAGCCCCGAGGCCCTGGCCGACACCGTGGTCCACCTGGCTTTCGACGGACTTCGGACAATAGCCCCAGCCGATGATCAAGGTCGTCAAGGCGAACAATGAGTTAACCTTGCCCGAGTCGGGCAGGAACCTCCCGCGGGACGGCCGCCCGAAAGACCGGGTGTCATCGCCGCCAACGACGTCGGCGGTGACACTCCCGCCGGTCCGGACGAGCGAGGCCGCCTCACTCCGGCCGGTCGTAAAGTTCGGGCCGCTCGGCGAGGTCCACCTCGACCCGCTCCCCCGTGCGCAACGCGCGCACGGCCGCGTCCGACACGACCGACGCCGCGTATCCGTCCCACGACCCGGGCCCGTCGGCCACCCCGTCGACCCATTCGCGCAGCTCGACGTCGTAGGCGGCACCGAACCGCTCCCGCCAGTCCACGGGCACGGGGCTGGTCACGTGACCGGCACGGCGTACGGAAATCAGATTTTGATCTCCCAAGGCGGCCGTGCCGTCCTCACCGAGGATCTCCCCGCGGATGTCATATCCATATCGGACATTCACCGAGATCTCCACATCCACGATCACCTCGTCGGCCAGTTCGAGGACGAGCAGCAGCGGGTCCCGGATCCCGCCGGCGTTGCGGCTGACCCGCGGGCGCAGCACGCGCACGGCGACGATCTCGGTGCCGAACATCCACCGCACCATGTCGATCTCGTGCACCGCGGTGTCGGTGATCGTGTTCTCCGGCCGGTAGAAGGCCGGGACCCCGGCGTTGCGGTGCGCGCAGTGCATCATCAGCGGCGCGCCGATCGCCCCGCTGTCCAGGACCTGTTTCAAGGCGCGATAGGCCGCGTCGTAGCGGCGCATGTAGCCGACCCGGACCAGGCGGCGGCCGTGCGCCACCTCCGCCTCGACGATCCGCAGGCAGGCCTCGCGGGTCGTGGCCAGGGGTTTCTCGCAGAACACCGGTTTACCGGCGGCGATCGCGGCCAGCACGTACGCCTCGTGGGTGTCCCCCCACGAGCAGACCGCGACCGCGTCGACCTCGTCCGAGGCGACCAGGTCCAGGCCGTCGGCGTGCGCGACCGCGCCGAGCGGGCCGGCCACGCCCGCGGCGACGGCCGGGTCCACGTCGGCCACCGCGACCACCTCGACGCCGGACAGGACCGTGCTCATCCGCCGGATGTGGTCGCGCCCGATCATGCCGGTCCCGATGACGCCGACCCGCAGGCTCATGCCGGTCGTTCCAGTTCGCGCGACAGTTCGGCCAGTTCGTCGCCGCCGGCCATCTGCGTGGTCAGCTCGGCCAGGGTGACGCCGCCGCGCTCGGCGTCGAGAACCGCGGCCCCGCGTTTGAGGATGACGAAGTGGTCCCCGACCAGGTACGCGTGCTGCGGGTTGTGGGTGATGAAGACGACCCCGAGCCCGGCGTCCCGGGCGGCGGCGATGTACTTGAGCACCACCCCGGACTGTTTCACCCCGAGCGCCGCGGTCGGCTCGTCGAGGATCAGCACGCGCGCGCCGAAGTAGACGGCCCGCGCGATCGCCACGCACTGCCGCTGCCCGCCCGAGAGGGTGCCGATCGGCTGATCGATGTCGGCCACCACGATGCCCATCTTGCGCAGCTCCTGGTCGGCGATCCGTTTCATCTCGCGAATCCGCATGCCGGCCAGGGGGAAGCGCCGGCCGACGAGTTCGGAGCCGAGGAAGAAGTTGCGCCACACCTCCATCAGCGGCACCACTGCGAGGTCCTGGTAGACGGTGGCGATGCCCAGATCCAGGGCCTCGCGCGGCGATCCGAGCCGCCGTTCCACCCCGTCCACGGCCAGCCGGCCCGAGGTGTGCGGGTGCAGCCCGGAGATGATTTTGATCAGGGTCGACTTGCCGGCGCCGTTGTCGCCCAGCACGCAGGTCACCTCGCCCGCCCGGACCTGCAGGTCGACGCCGTCCAGGGCGCGGATCGGGCCGTAGGTCTTGCCGACGCCGGTCAGCTCGACCAACGGTTCGCCACGCTGCAGCCCACGGTCGGCGTGCTCGGCCAGGGTGTCGGTCACGACGGCGCTCCCTTCGTCGCGAGACGTCTCACGTACGTGTTGACCAGCACCGCCAGCAGCAGCATGACGCCCAGGAAGGCCTTGAACCAGTTCGGGTCCCACCCGGCGTAGACGATGCCCAGACTCGTCATCCCGAAGATGAACGCGCCGATCGCGGTGCCCACCGCGTTGCCGAAACCGCCGGTCAGCAGCGTCCCGCCGACCACCGCGGCGATGATGTAGAGGAACTCGTTGCCCACCCCGTTGCCGGCCTGCAACGTGTTGAAGCGATAGAGCGAGTGCATCCCGACGAACCAGCCGAGGAACGACACCGCCATGAAAAGGCCGATTTTGGTACGGGCGACCGGCACACCGACCGCCCGTGCGCTGCCGGCCGAGCCGCCCACCGCGTAGATCCAGTTCCCGATCCGGGCCCGCCGCAGGATCCACGCGGCCAGCGCCACGAACAGCGCCCACCACAGCACGGTGATCCACACCGTCGCCGCGCCCAGCCGGAAGTTCGACGCGAAAACCGTCCCGAGCGAGTCGAAGCCGTCGATCGCGCTCACGTCACTGCTCGACACCGAGCCGGTGACCAGTTTGGTCACACCCAGGTTGGCCCCCTGCAGCACGAAGAACGTGCCCAGCGTGATCAGGAAGCTGGGGATGCCGGTGCGCATCACCAGCCAGCCGTTGAGGAAGCCGACGAGCAGGCAGAACAGCAGGGACAGGACCGCGCCGGCCCACAGGTCGACGCCGAAGTACCAGCAGAACAGCGAGTTGACCAGGCCGGCGCTGACCGGGACGACGCCGGCCGACAGGTCGAACTCGCCGCCGATCATCAGCAGGCCCACCCCGACCGCGACGATCCCGATCGTCGACGACTGGTAGAGCACCGTGAAGAACGATCCCCACGACCGGAACGACGGCGCCACCGCCAGGAAGAACAGGAAGATCGCGACGGCGGCGACCAGCGCGCCGACCTCCGGGCGGGCCAGCAGGGCGCCGCGCCGCCGGACGGCCCGGCGCGGTGGTGCGGTGGCGACCGTCATCGCGTGTTCTTCTCGGTGAACGGCAGGATCTTGTCGATGTTGGAGCTGTCCACGAACGACGGACCGGTCAGCACCGGCTTGCCGCCGCCGAGGTCGTTGCCGTTCTTCAGGTAGAGGTAGAGCGAGCTGACCGCCATGTAGCCCTGCGCGTACGGCTGCTGGTCGATCGCGAACTCCACCGAACCGTCCTTGATCCGCTTGGCCATCTCCTGGTTGAGGTCGAAGGTGACCAGCTTGGCCGGCGACGACGCCTGCTGCTTGGCGGTGATCGCGTCCAGGGCGATCGGCGCACCGAGCGTCACCACGTAGTCGATCGACTTGTCCTGCGCCAGCTTGGCCTGCAAGGTCGTCGTCACGGCGCTGTCGTCGGCGCCGTTGACCTGCAGGTTCTCGGTTCCGGGGACGGCGCTCTTCACCCCGGCGCAGCGGGCTTCCAGGGACACCGAGCCGGTCTGGTGGATCACGCAGAGCGGGTGCTTGGCGCCCTCCCCGGCGATCCGCTTGCCGACGCTGGTGCCGGCCAGGGACTCGTCCGAGCCGAAGTACATCAGCGCGCCGAGCTTCTGGTACTGGTCGATGCCGGCGTTCAGCCCGACCACCGGGATCCCGGCCGTGGTGGCCGACTTGACCGCCCCGGCCAGGGCGTCCGGCGTGACCAGGGTGGTCGCGATCCCGTCGACCTTGGCGTCGACCGCGCTCTGGATCAGCCCGGCCTGCTTGCCGGCGTCCGGGTCGTTGGAGTACTTCAGGTCGACGCCCTCGTCCTTGGCCGCCTGCTGGGCCCCGGCCCGCACCTTGTCCCAGAACGTGTCGCCGGGCGTCTCGTGGGTCACGAACGCGATGGTGTACCCCGAGCCCCCGGACGTGCCGCCGCCGTCGGACTCCTCGCGGCCACCACTGCTGCACGCGGCGAGCGCCAGGACGGCGGCCGCGCCGGCGGCGAGAAAGAGCCTCATCGGAAATCTCCTGTCTCCTCGAGATACCTGCGGGTGCGGGTGGCGATCGGCAGCGGGACGTCGAAGTCCACCGGGTACATGTCCTGCTCGACCACGACGAACAGATCGGCGTCGAGCTCGCCGAGCGCGGCCAGCACGGCCGGGACGTCGGGGGCGCCGGCCGGCGGTGCGACGCTCACCCCGAGCGCCACGGCCTGGCCGAACGCGAGATCCTCGGCCTCGGCGCGGGCGGCCAGGGCCGGGTCCATCTGTTTCAGGTGGACGTAGCCGATCCGGTCGGGGTACTTGCCGATCAAGCCCAGGACGTCGGCCCGGCGGTACGCGAGGTGCCCGGTGTCCAGGCACAACGACACGAACCGGGGATCGGTGCCGTCGAGCAGCCGTTCCACCTGGCGCTGGTTCTCCACCTGGTAGTCGGCGTGCGGGTGGAAGCGCAGGCTCAGCCCGTACTCCTCGGCGACGATCCGGCCCAGCGTGTTCGTGTTGTCCAGCAGCGCCCGCCACTGCGCCGGCCCGAGCTCGGACGCCTCCAGGTAGCCGCCGGTCGCGTCGTCGCGGTAGCCGGGCACCGGCACGAACACCACGTTGCGCCCGCCGGCGGCCCGGGTCAGTGCGGCCACCCGCCGGGTCTCGGCGACCACCTCGGGGAAGTTGCGGTGTGGGCCGCCGACCCCGCCGACGGTTCCGGCCGCGCAGCTCAGCCCCCGGGCGGCCAGTTCGTCGGCGAGCCGGCCGGGGTCGGTCGGCAGGTAGCCGTAGGGCCCGAGTTCGAGCCACCGGTAGCCGGCCGCGGCGAGCTCGTCGAGGAACCGGGACCAGGGTGTCTGCCGTGGATCGTCGGCGTACCAGACGCCCCACGAGTCCGGACAGCTACCGAGCCGAAGTCGTCGCATCATTGGCCTCCCGGTCGCAGGTGGTGCCGCTGGTCACGCTTGCCCTCCAGGTATCCGGTGCGGGCGTGCCGGGTGCTGTGCAGGGTCGCCACCTCGGCCACCGGGACGTCCCACCACGACTCCGACGACGGGCCGGCGGCCAGCGGGTCGGTCTCGATGTGCACCACGGTCAGGTGGTCGGCCTCCCGGGCCCGTTTCAGGCCTTCGGCCAGGTCGGCCGCGGTCCGGCAGCGGATCACGGCGGCGCCCAGGCTCTCCGCGTTGGCGGCCAGGTCGACCGGGAGCAGCGCGCCGTCGTAGTCGCCGGTCTGCGCGCTCTTGAACCGGTAGCTGGTGCCGAACCGCTGGGAGCCGACCTCCTCGGAGAGCGCACCGATCGAGGCGAAGCCGTGGTTCTGCACGAGCACCACGATCAGTTTCAGTCCCTCGGCGATCGCGGTGACGATCTCCTGGGCCATCATCAGGTACGAGCCGTCGCCGACGAGCGCGTAGACCTCGCGGGACGGGTCGGCCAGTTTGATCCCGAGCGCGCCGGCGATCTCGAAGCCCATGCACGAGAAGCCGTACTCCACGTGGTACTGCTTCGGATCCCGCGCCCGCCACAGCCGTTGCAGGTCACCGGGCATGCTGCCGGCCGCCTGGACCACCACGTCGCGGGCCCCGCAGGCGTCGTTGACGACGCCGATCACCTCGGCCTGGGTGGGAAGATCACCACCCCTTTTCCGGTACGCCCGGTCGACCGTCGCGTTCCAGGCGGCGACGTCGTCGTGGAAGTCCCCGGTGAAGCGCCGCCCGTGCAGGGCCGGCCGCAGCGCCTGCAGACCGGCCCGCGCGTCGGCGACCAGCGGTGACGCCGAGAGTTTGCCGGCGTCGAACGAGGTGATGTTCAGGTTGACGAACCGGACCTGCGGATGCCGGAACGCGGTCCCCGACGCCGTGGTGAAGTCCGAGTACCGGGTGCCGATGCCCAGCACCACGTCGGCGTGCCCGGCCAGCCGGTTGGCGACCGGACTGCCGGTCGCCCCGAGCCCGCCGACCGCGTTCGGGTGGTCCCAGCTGAGCGCGCCCTTGCCCGCCTGCGTGTCCGCGACCGGGATGCCGGTCTCCCGCGCCAGCCGGTCCAGCTGCGCCGACGCCTCGGAGTAGATCACCCCGCCACCGGCCACGATCAGCGGGCGGCGGGCGCCGCGGATCACCGCCGCGGCGCGCTCGACGGCCAGGGGGTCGGGCGCCGGGCGGGTCACGTGCCAGACGCGTTCGGCGAACAGCTCGTCCGGGAACTCGTACGCCTCGGTTTGAAGGTCCTGCGGAAGGCAGAGGGTGACCGCGCCGGTCTCGGCCGGGTCGGTCAGCACGCGCATCGCACCGAGCAGGGCGGCCGGCAGCTGCTCGGGCCGCCACACCCGGTCGAAGAACCGCGACAGCGGCCGGAACGCGTCGTTGACCGACACGTCCCCGAAGCGTGGGTCCTCCAGCTCCTGCAGCACCGGCGGGGCGACCCGGGTGGCGAACACGTCGGCCGGCAGCAGCAGCACCGGCAGGCGGTTGACCGTGGCCAGGGCGGCGCCGGTCAGCATGTTGGTCGAGCCCGGGCCGATCGAGGTGGTGCAGGCCATGGTGGACAGCCGGTTGCGCATCCGCGCGTAGCCGGCCGCGGTGTGCACCATGGCCTGCTCGTTGCGGGCCAGCAGATACGGCATGTGGGGCGAGCCGGTCCGCTGGGCCTGCAGCAGCGCCTGACCGATTCCGGCCACGTTGCCGTGCCCGAAGATGCCCAGGAACCCGGCGACCGCCCGCTGCCGGATCCCGTCGCGCTCGGTGAACTGATTGGCCAGGAACCGCACGACCGCCTGCGCGACGGTCAGCCGGTGTTTCACGTGCGCCTCCGCTCCCGGGCCGTGGTGAGCGGCAGCCGTGGGTCGATCGACTGGACCGCCCAGGCCCCGCGGACCCAGCCGTGCGCCGGGTCGTCCTGGATCAGCCAGCGACGCTCGCCCGGGCCGGCCATGACGTTCAGGTAGTACAGGTCGTAGCCGGGCGCGGCCATCGACGGGCCGTGCCAGCCGTACGGGATCAGTACGACATCCCCGCTGCGCACCTCGGCGCAGACGTCGATCGGCCGGTCCGGGCGGCCGTAGACGCGCTGGTAGCCGCAGCCGGGCACGCCGGACGGCGACGGCGCCACCTCGAAGTAGTAGATCTCCTCCAGGCGGCTCTCCTCGTCGCTCTGCTCGTCGTGCTTGTGCGGCGGGTACGACGACCAGTTCCCGCCCGGCGTGAGCACCTCCACGGCGATCAGCGCGTCCGCCTCGAACGACTCCGGCGTGCAGAAGTTGTTGACCTGACGGCTGGCCGACCCGGCGCCGCGCAGCTCCACCGGCACGTCCTCGGCCGGCCCGTAGCGGAAGGGCAGCCGCCGCCCGGCCCGCGCCGCGGGCAGCGCGAACCGCCCGCCGTTGGGGGCCCGCAGGGTGATCTCGGCGCCGCGCGGCAGGTAGGCGAAATCGGTCACCCGGGAGAAGACCGAACGTCGCCCGGTCAGTGTCAGCCGCTCGTCGTCACAGGCCACGTCGCACCCGCCGGCCAGCGGCAGGACCAGCATCTCGTCGCCGCCGGTGGCGAACTTGACCCGCCCGCCGACCGGCAGCCGGACCACGCGCAGGCCGCTGTGGGCCCAGCCCGCGTTCTCCGGGTTGACCACGACGTCGAACGGGCGCTCGGCGGCCGACCCGCGCGGGACGACCGGGTTGACCCGGGCCTCAGCCATGATCCGCTCCGGCCCGCTCGCCCGGCCGCTCCCCGTCGCCCGGCCCCTGCTCCTCGCCCGGTTTCTCGCTCGCGCCGGGCTTCGTCTCCTCGGCGGCGGCCGCGTGCATCAGCTCGCGGACCTCAGGTTCGGTGGGCATCGCGTCGGCGCAGGCCAGCCGGGACGCGACCAGAGCGCCGGCCGCGTTGGCGAAGTCGATCGTCGCGCCGAGATCCCAGCCCTCCAGGAGGCCGTGGCAGAGGGCCCCGCCGAAGGCATCGCCCGCGCCGAGCCCGTTCACGACATCAACATCAACGGCTTTCGCGTACGCCGTCTCGCCGCCCCGGAAAGCGACGACCCCGGCCGGGCCCTGCTTGATCACGGCCAGCTCGACGCCGTGATCGAAAAGCGCCGCCGCGGCCTGGGCCGGGTCGCGCGTGCCGACCGCGGTCTCGACCTCGTCGAGGTTTCCCACGGCGACCGTGGCGTGCCGCAGCGCTTCGGTGTACCAGGGTCGGGGATCCTCGTCCCAGAACATCGGACGCCAGTCGAGATCAACCACCGTCACGCCCGATTTATCGCGATATTTCAGTGCGCACAGGGTTGCCTCGCGGGACGGCTCCGCGCTGAGCCCGGTACCGGTCACCCAGAAGATCCGCGCCGCCCGGATGGCTTCCAGGTCCAGTTCGGACGGAAATATCATCAGATCCGGGGCTTTGGGGTAACGGTAGAAGTAGAGCGGAAAATGATCAGGCGGAAAGATCTCACAGAAGGTCACCGGCGTCGGCAGCCCCGGCACCGCCCCGACGAAGCGATCGTCCACCCCGAAGGTTTTCAACGCCCCCCGCAGGTACTCCCCGAACGGATCCGCCCCGACCCGGGTGATCACCGCCGCGGCCCGCCCGTACCGCGCCGCGGCCACCGCCACGTTGGACGGACTGCCCCCGAGGAACTTGGCGAACGTCCGCACCTCCCCCAGCGGCACCCCGGCCTGCTCGGGATAGAGGTCGACGCCGATGCGCCCCATCGTCAGGACTTCATGGACAAGCATGGTCGTCCCTCCGGCCGTTCAGGTCACGGACGCGATGAACCTGCCCATCCAGCGGCGCGTGATCCCACGGCGACGCTGAGTGGACCTGGTTTACAGGTAATTACGTGAGTGCGTTCACGTCAATACCCGGAGGGAAACGACAAGGGGGCACGGCTCACGCCGTACCCCCACATCGGATTTTGATCTTTAAGCGGAAGGACGCCACATCCGGAAGAAGGGCGTGCCGTCCGGCAACAGGATCGCGAACGGGTCCATGTCGGTGTAGCCGTAGCGACGGTACAACCGCACGTTGTTCTCGTTCGTGGCCTCCAGGTACGCCGGGAGACCCTCCGCGTCCAGGATGTCGTGGACGTTCTTCATCAGCTTGCCGCCGAGGCCGTGGCCCTGCATCTCCGGCCGGACGGCGAGGAACTGCAGGTGCCAGTGCTGGTCGGTCGGGTGGTTCTTCTCGAACAGCTCGCCCAGGGCGCCGAAACGCTCCAGGTGCTCGCCGGCGAACGCGGTCAGCCGCTCCATGTAGCCCGGGAACTCGGGCAGCGGGTTGACCCGGTCGTACCACACGGCGGCGGCCGCGTAGCCACCGTCCTCGTGGTCGATGACCTCGACCTTGCCGTGGGCGAAGGCGTACTCGGTCTCCAGCGTGAAGAACTCGGCCATGATCCGCTCGCGGTCCTCGGGGACCGGGACCAGGTACGCGTCGGCGTCGAGCTGGTCGAACGAGTGGGAGATCAGCGCGCCGATCGCGGCGAGCTCGTCCTCCCGGGCGGGCCGGATGGTGAAGTCGGTCATCAGCGGTAACCCCCCTGGTTCGGGTCGTTGGCCTCGTTCAGCGCGGCCGCGAAGCCGCCGCCACCGCTGGTGGTGGCGCTGCTCGCGCCCAGGCCGATGCCGCCGTAGACCTGCGGCCGGGCCGAGCGCAGGTACAGGCCCCAGATGATGCCCAGGACCAGGACCACACCGAACGACGACGGGACCACGATGGCCGTGGTGCTGCCCGGCTCGACGCCGAGCAGGGTGGCGATGTTGTCCAGGGCCAGGTAGGAGACGACGACCAGCAGGACCGCGCCGATCACCGGGGCGACGATGCGGTGCAGCACGTCCTCACCCTCGGGGTTGCGGGCGAAGTAGCCGATGACCGCGAACGCGGTGAGCGTGATCAGCAGCAGGACGCCGAGGCCACCACCGGTGCCGCCCCAGAAGAAGAGCTGGACCAGCGGGTCCCAGCCGGCGACGGCGTAGGCCACGATGACGACCAGGCCGACCACGGACTGGGCGAGCGAGCCGTTCTTGGGCGCGCCGGTGCCCGGCACGGTCCGGCCGAACAGGCGCGGCAGCACGCCCTCACGGCCGAGCGAGAACATGTAGCGCGAGATGATGTTGTGGAACGAGATCATCGCGGCGATCAGCGAGGTCAGGAACAGGATGTGACCCAGGTGCAGCGCGATGCTGCCGAGCGGTCCGGACGCCAGGTTGAAGAAGAGCTCGGGGCCCTCCTCGCCGGCCCGGGCCACCACGTTGTCACCGGCCGCGGAGATCATCGCCCAGGAGGCGAACGCGTAGATGACGGCGATCAGCGCGATCGCGATGTAGGTGGCGCGGGGCACGGTGCGCTTCGGGTCGCGCGACTCCTCGGAGAACACCACCGACTGCTCGAAGCCGACGAAGCCGGTGATGGCCATGACCAGCAGCGCGCCGGCGCCGGCGCCGGTCAGCTGGGACACGTCGACCGGGGCCGAGGAGGCCTGGAACCCGTCGGACAGGATCTCGGCGATGCTGAAGACCACGGTCAGCGCGATCTCGGCGACCAGCAGGGTGGCCAGGACCTTGCCGTTGACCGCGACGTCACGCACGCCCAGGATGGCGACCATCGCCCAGGCGACCAGGCCGAAGCCCCACCACGGGATGTCGACGCCGAACCAGTCCTGGAACAGCGGCTGGGCGATCGCGCCGAAACCGCCGTACGAGGCGACCTGGAACATGTTGTAGGCCAGCAGCGCCACCCAGGACGCGCCGACACCGACCGGGCGGCCGAAGCCCCGGGACACGTACGCGTAGAAGGCGCCCGCGTTGGAGATGTGGCGGGCCATCGCGACGTAGCCGACCGAGAAGATCGCCAGGACCAGGGCGACCGCGATGAACGCGATCGAGATGCCGGTCAGGCCGGTCACCGCGAGACCGGTGGGCACCACGCCGGCGACCACGGTCAGCGGGGCGGCCGCGGACATCACGAAGAAGACCACGGCGGCGACGCCGAGCCGGTTCCGGGCCAGGGCGTTGGAGAGCTGACTCTCCGAGGGTTGGGTTGCGGTCGAAGACACGCGTATCTCCATATTTTTATGAGGGGTGAGGGGCAGGAGAAAGTTGTCAGGCGCGGCGGGCCATCACGGCGTCGCCGACGGCGGCCTCGGCGTGCGCGACGAGTTGCTGCAGCATCGCCGGGAACAGGCGGCGGAACTGGTCGAACAGGCGGGCCCGGTCACGCGCGTTGAGCGTGGCCAGCACGTGCTGGTCCAGGCCGGTGGCCAGGATGAGCCCGGCCAGCAGCAGGTCGGCGACGTCGAGCTGCTCGTCCCGGGAGACCTTGGTGCGGATGCGGGTGGCCGGCCAGCCGGCGGTCATCGAGTCGGCCGGCACCATCGCGATCTTGGTGCCGAACAGGCCTCGTTTCTCCTCACGCTTGACCAGGCCGCCCCGGGCGAGACGCCGCTCGACCAGGTCGGTGGCGATGCCGGTGGACAGGTACGAGATCCAGTTGCGGACGCCGTGCTGCCCGGCCTCGCGCCTGATCTGCTCCAGCAGCGCCGTGGTGGCGGCGTCGCCGGTCGGGCGCTCGTCGATGACGATCAGCTCGGTCTCGACCAGATCGATGCGTCGCCACAGCATGAGCTCGCCGAGGAGCGCGGCCCCCAGGCCGAGCCCGAGCGTCGCCGGTGACAGCAGCGATTTACCCCGGATCGTGTCGTGCGCGGTCAGGTAGAGATCATCCGCGGGCGGTAGCTGCGGCGGTGACGCCACGGCTTGTTCTCCTCTCGACGCCTTGGGAATGCCCGCGCAAATCACCGTGCGTAATCAAGGTGAGAAACCACGAAGCAATGACGTTGCGCTCCCCGTAGCGCGACCGCGTGTAGCCTGCCAAACCCGCCCCGTTCTCGCAACGTCCAGATGCGACAAATGTCGAATCCACAGTGGGGCGAGTTGATCAGATCACCTGCCAGCTACTTTGAGCATCGATCAATAACCCTGTGAGAGCTGGGATATCACCGGCGACTTAACGGTTCGGAAACGTCGATCGATGTCGAAACACGATTTGATCACGGTGGCTGAGCGTCACCAATCAAGATCAATTACTACTGTACGTAAGTTTCCGTGCGGATAGTTGAAGGATCAAGCATTTCCGCGTACGGTGGTGGTCAGATAGTTGAAGTTTCAACGGAGGTCACCGTGCGGATGCCCACCCTGTTCCTCAGCCACGGCGCGCCGCCCCTGGTGGATGACCCCACCTGGGTCGCGCAGCTGCGTGATCTGGCCGCTGCCCTGCCCCGCCCGAAAGCCATCCTGATGGCCTCGGCGCACTGGGAGTCGGCCCCGTTGATGCTCGGTTCGACCGAGACCGTGCCGCTTGTGTACGACTTCGGAGGGTTCGCCCAGCGTTACTATGAGGTGCAATACCGCGCCCCGGGTGCCCCGGTTCTGGCCGATCAGGTGGCCGCCCTGATGCCGGACGGCGAGACCGTCGCCCGGACCGATCGTGGTCTTGATCACGGCGCCTACGTTCCCCTGACCGTGATGTACCCCGAAGCGGACATTCCGGTCCTGCAGATGTCGCTGCCGACCCTGGAACCCGACCGGCTCCTGGAGCTCGGGGCCCGCCTCGCGCCGCTGCGTGACGAGGGCGTGCTGATCGTCGGGTCCGGCTTCACCACGCACGGTCTGCCGTTCCTGCGCGACTGGAGCCCCAACGCGGCCGCGCCCGGGTGGTCGCGCGAGTTCGACTCGTGGGCCTCGGAGACCCTGGCCCGCGGGGCCGTCGACGAGCTGGCCGACTTCCGGGCGGTGGCGCCCGGGATGCCGTACGCGCATCCGACCATCGAGCACTTCGCGCCGATGTTCCTGACGCTGGGCGCCTCGGAGGCCCCCGACCGGGCACCGGAGCAGCCGATCGACGGCTTCTGGATGGGCCTGGCCAAGCGCTCCTTCGTCACCGCCTGACGCCCGCGCCCACAAAACAACCACCGAACCCAGCGCACACTCCCCGAACCGAGCGCGCCGGACCTCTCAACTCTCCCCTTGGTCCGGCGCGCTCCGGGCATTTCCGTTGCCCACAGCGATCTTCCAGCAACTTCCGGGCATTCTTTGCAGGAACTTTGGGGATCCTTTGAGCATGCTTGAGGTCACCGCGCTCGGCTGGACCCTGACGATAGGTGTCATCGTCGCCCTGCTCGCCCTCGATTTGACCCTGGGGGTGGTGCGTCCGCACGTCGTCGGCTTCCGCGAAGCCGCGGCCTGGTCGATCTTCTACATCGCCGTCGCGATCGCGTTCGGCCTGGTCTTCGCGAACGTCGCCGGCTGGACCTACGGCACGGAGTATTTCGCCGGTTACATCGTCGAGAAGAGCCTGTCGGTCGACAACCTCTTCGTCTTCGTGATCATCATGGCCACGTTCGCGGTGCCCGAGCGCTACCAGCAGGAGGTGCTGACCTTCGGGATCATCATCGCCCTGGTGCTGCGCGTCGTGTTCATCGCGCTCGGCGCGACGCTGCTCAACCTGTTCTCGTTCATGTTCCTGATCTTCGGGCTGATCCTGATCTACACGGCCGTGCAGCTGTTCCGGCACCGCGACGAGGACCCCAGCATCGAGGACAACGCACTGGTCAAAGCCGGTCGCCGATTCCTGCCGGTGACCGAGGACTACGTCGACGGCAAGATGGTCACCCGCGTCGACGGCAAGCGGATGGTCACCCCGCTGTTCCTGGTGCTGCTGGCGATCGGCAGCACCGACATCCTCTTCGCGCTCGACTCGATCCCGGCCGTCTTCGGCGTGACCGAGCAGGCGTACATCGTCTTCGTCGCCAACGCGTTCGCCCTGCTCGGCCTGCGAGCCCTGTTCTTCCTGGTCAAGGGCCTGCTCGACCGTCTGGTCTACCTGTCCACGGGCCTGGCGGTGATCCTCGCGTTCATCGGCGTGAAGCTGGTGCTGCACTGGGCCCACAAGTCGCTGAGCGACGCGGTCCCCGAGGTCAGCACCCCGGTCTCGCTCGTCGTCATCCTCGGCATCCTGGTCCTGACCACGGTCGCCAGCCTGATCAAATCCAGTCGCGACCCGTCCCTCAAGGCCCACGCCGGCAGCCTCCGCGCCCACCCCGAGAACCAGCCCCGGCAGTAGATGCCGTCGCGCCACTTCTCGCGGCGGCATCCCGGGCGCCAGGCCCCGGAACCAGAACCGCCCCCGGCACGCGTCGGCGCCGGGGGCGGTTTCGGGTCGATCCGCGCGGTCCAGGGACGGTCCGGACCAGCCTCGGTGTAACCCGCCGGGTCGGCCCTGCGACCCGGGGTCCAGTGTGGTCGTTCCGGCGGCGGCTTCGCCGTCCGATTCAGACCACGATCACAATCTTCATGTCCTATCTCCGCCGTGGTCCGGGCCGCCGCTCCCGCGGGGACCCCTGCGGGCTTCGCAGGGCGCCGGGGCGCCCAGAACGCGAAACCCTCCGGGGCGACGTCCGTGGGTGGGCGCGGTTACCCCGGAAGACCGACCTCAGTGCTGACCGCTGAGGCTGATCGACTGCACGGTGCTCTGGTAGCGGCGCTCGGCGTCCTGCCGGCTGAGGATGGCCTCGATCTCCCGGGTCTCCTCGGCGGTGTGCCGCCCCAGGACCAGGTCCAGCTCGGTCCGCTCGGCGGCGGTGCGGAAGGCGGCCAGCTCCGCGGACAACTGCTGGTGGGCGCGGCGCTCGGCGAGTCGGTCGGAGATCGTCCTGCGGATTTCACGAATGAACGGCATCGGGCACTCCCTAACGGATAGTGACGGAGAAAGCCTCGTCGCTTCCGGGTACAACATTGCCCGGCCGTTGCGTCTTCCCCAAATCCACCAGGTAAAACCTGGAAGATGAAAGTGACCGCGACCACCGTATTGCCGTAACCCAGGTCACTCTCCGTCGCCAAACTCCTGGTCAGCGCCGCCCGGTGACGTCCACCACGACCGGCGCCGGCGTCAGGCCGGGGAGGTGGGTTCGGGGAACGGGCCGCCGTCGAGGGCCTGCAGGCGGGACGACAGCTGCGTGCGTGAGCGAACCCCGAGCTTCCGGTACACCCGGGTGAGTGTCGCCTCGACCGTCTTCACGCTCAGGTACAACCGGCTGGCGATCTCCCGGTTGCTGGCGCCGTCGCGGACCAGCTGGGCGATACGCAGCTCGGTCGAGGTCAGGCCCTGTTCCGGGGCGAGGCTTCCCTCGGTGCGGGCCAGCGCGCGTTCGGTCTCCTCGGCCCAGGGGCGGGCGTCGGCCGACATGAAAATCGCCAGGGCCGCGCCGATCAGCAGGCGGGCGGCGGCGTAGCGACGACGACGGCGTTCCGCTCCCCCGGCGACCAGCAGCGCGTACCCCTGTTCCACGGGCTGGCGCAACTGCTCGAACAGCTGGGCGGCCGACGTGGACAGTTCGACCGCGGAGTCCGCCTGGCCGCTCTCCGACTGCACTATCGCGGTGGCCCGGTCCAGGTATCCGGCCAGGGCCGGGCTGCTGCCGAGCTGCTCGGCGGCCTTGCGGGCGTGGGCCAGGGTCTCCGCGGCCTCGACGTGCTCGCCCAGCGCGGCCAGTCCGGTGGCCAGGTCGGCGTGCCAGCGCACGATCATCGGGTCGGAGTTCCCGGCCTCGGCCTCCAGGTCGCGCAGCCGCCGCAGCGCGGCCACCCCGGCGCGGGTGTCGCCCGAGCGCAGCCCGGCCTGCCCCAGGGCGTGCAGGTTCCGTCGCAGGTAGAGGTTGTCGCCCTCCTGTTCGGATGCGCGGATGCCGCGCCGGGCGAACCCGGCCGCCGCGATCCGGCTCCCGCCGGCCAGCTCGGCGACGGCCGCGGTGTACCAGGTGGGGCCCGGGCTCAAGCCGGCCTCCTGCGCGGCCTGGACGGCGCGATGCGCGTACCTCAAGGCCTCCCGGCAGCGACCGGCGCGCGTGGCCACCTCGGAGAGGCTGCGGAGCACCTCGACGCGGGCCTCGCCGATCCGGTCGTGTTCGGCGACCGCGAGCAGCCGCAGCAGTTCGGCCCGGGCCTCGTCGAGGCGGTCGTCGATGAGCGCGAAGCGGGCAGCCATGTAGTGCGGCCCGTAGTGCAGCCAGTCCGGCGCCGGGGAGGCCGGCAGGGCCAGGGCCCGGGCCAGCGAGTCGCGCCATTCCGGTTCGCCGCGCATGCGCTGGATCTGGGCCAGGCCGCTGAGGGCCATCGCCTCGCTCGTCGCGTCGCCGGCCCGGTGGGCGATCCGGGCGGTGGCCCGCGCCTCGGCGGCGGCCCGGTCCGGCTCGCCGGTGATCATGGCCTGCCAGGTGAGCCGGAGGCGGACCGGGGCGAGCAGCGCCGGGTCGTCGCCGGCCTCGGCCAGGGCCGCCGCGAACATCTCGCCCATCTCGCCCAGGGCCTGCCCGGCCAGGTCGATCAGGACGACGCGGGCGCGGACCCGGTGCCCGGCCGGGGCGTCGGCGGCGATGACCGCCTCGGCGGCCCGGCCGGCCAGGGCCGGGGCGCCGCCGGTGAGAGCGGTCCGGGCGGCGGCGACCAGCCAGTCCAGGCGTTCGGCGGCCAGCTGGTACGACGCCCGGTCGGCGGCGAGCAGGTAGAGCTCGGCCGCCGTACGGTCGGCACCGCGGGCCACGCACTGGTGGGCCGCGTCGGCCAGCCCCCGGGCGACCGCCGCGTCCGGGCGGCCGCTGCGCAGGGCCTTGTGCCGCAGCGCCTCCAGGGGGTCGAGCGCGGCCTCGGCCAGCGCGGCGTGGGTTCCGGCGCGTTCCCCGGCGGCGGTCTCCTCGACCAGCACCTGACCGATCAGCGGCGGCGTGAACCCGATGGCCTCCCCGGTCACCTCGACGACGCCGGCCGCCGCGGCCAGCCGGAGCTCCCGGTCCGCGTCGTCGCGGCCGGCCCGCAGCAGCAGGGTGACCGTCGGGTCGGTGGCCAGCGCGGCGACCAGCAGCGTGGCCCGCACCTCGGTGGTCAGGCCGCCGAGCAGGTCGCGGGCCAGGTCGCGGGCGGCCTCGGGCAGCGGGGCCGGACGCCAGGCCGGGCCGTCGGCGCCGGTGCTGCCCAGGGTCAGGGCCAGGAACGGGTTGCCGGCGCTGGCCCGGTGCAGGCGGCTGGCGGCCCGGCAGGGCAGGCCGCGGGCCTCGAGCATGGCGGTGAGGTCGTCCGGGGCGAGCGGCGGCACGACGATCTCGGTGACCGGGGCCGGGACGAGCCGGGCGGCCCGGCGGCGGCCGGTCCCGTCGGGGCGGCGCTCGGCGGCGACGGCGCGGATCCGGGGGCCGGGACGACGGCGTACGGCGAACGCGATGAGCGCGGCCGACTCCGGGTCGAGCCACTGCACGTCGTCGAGGACGAGCAGCACGCCGGCACCGCGGGCGCAGTGCGCGAGCAGGGCGGGCAGCAGCAGCCGACGGGCCAGGGCCGGCACCCCGGTGCGGGGCGGCCGGCCCTGGCCGAGCCCGGCGAGCGCGTTGCGGGCGGCGGGCGCGAGGGCCGCGACCGCGTCCGGCGGGACCTGCCGGACGAGGTCGGTGATCCCCGCGTACGCCAAAGTTCGCTCGGCCCGGGCGGGCCGCAGGCGCAGGATCAGCTCGCCCCGCGCCGCGGCCTGATCGGCGACCGCGTCGAGCAACGCGGTCTTGCCGATGCCGGGTGGCCCGACAAGGGACACCCCGCCGCCGGTGACGAGACGCGCGTCGATCTCCGCGAGCAACGCCGCCCGGCCGTGCAGTTCCGGCGAGTCGCGCGGCAAGCGCCACCCCCTAGGGTCTGAGCTGAGCCCAGCCTGGGTCGCGCGGCACGCGTCCCCGGGTCTGAGCTGGGCTCAGCCTAGGGAGCGACGGCCAGGCTCATCAATGCGTATTTCGTCACTTGTCGAAGAGACCCCCGGCTGAGGTCACTTGCTCTGCGCGGTGACCGCCGTGGCCGTGACGGCACCGTCGCTGCCGGTGGCGCCCTTGACGGTGATCGAGTCACCGGTCTTGACGTCGGTGATCTTGCCTTTCTTGGCGGTCGCCACGGTGGTCTTGCCGTCGGTGTTGACGGTGACGACCGTGCCGTCGGCGGTCTGCACGTAGATCGTGCTGCCGCTGACCAGCTTGACCGTGCCCGTGGTGTCGGCCGCCGCCGCGGTCGTCCCGGTGCCCGTGCCGGTACCGGTACCCGTCCCGGTGCCGCCGCCCTGGGTGCCGCCCCCGCCGAAGTTGCCGCCGCCGGGGAAGCCGCTGGCGCTGAGCCCGCTCGGGAAGCCGCCGGTCCGGTTGCCGCCGAAGCCGCCGCCGGCGGTGGTGGCCGTGGACGTGCCCCACTGCTTCTGCGAGTAGACGCCGCCGAGGAAGCCGCCCATCAGCAGCACGGCCACGCCCAGCCCGACCGTGCCCTTGTTGTACCACTTCTTGGGCGCGACCTTGGCCAGCTCCTTGGCGAGGTCGTCGTTGTCGTCGTCGGCGGGCTCGACCGGGTCGGGCGCCGCTACGGTCGGCAGGAGTGCGGTCTCGTCGTTCATCCGGTTCACTTCTCAGTCCTCACTCGTAGCGCAGCGCGTCGATGGGACGCAGGCGGGCGGCGCGGGCGGCGGGCAGGCCGCCGAAGAACAGCCCGATCGCGACGGACACACCGACGGCGAGCCCGATCGAACTGGGCACGATCACCGGTTTGACCCCGACGATCGTGAAGTGGCTGCCGATCAGGGCGGCGGCCACGCCGAGGGCGCCGCCGAGCACACTCAGCAAGGTCGCCTCGATCAGGAACTGGGTCAGGATCACCCGGCGGGGCGCGCCGAGGGCCTTGCGGATGCCGATCTCCCGGGTCCGCTCGGTCACCGTGACCAGCATGATGTTGGTGATGCCGATGCCGCCGACGAGCAGACTGATCGCGGCCACCGCGCCGAGCAGGGTGGTGAACGTGTCGGCGGTCTCGGTCTGGGTCTCCAGCAGCGAGGAGGCGTTCTGGATCCGGTACGGCGTGCTGCTGGTCCCGCTGCCACTACCGCTGCCGCTGCGGGCGGACGTGGTCGTCGACTTCACGTTCAGCTGCTGGTTGAGGATCGTGGAGACCTCGCTCTGCACCGCGTCGACCTTGTCCGGGTCCTTGGCCTCGACGATGATCGAGGTGAGCGAGCCGTAGCCGGCCAGGACCTGCTGGACGGCGCTGAGCGGGGCGACCGCGGTGTCGTTGGAGTCCTGGAAGCCGGTGGAGCTCTTCTCCTTCAGGACGCCGACCACGGTGAACAGCGCGCCGCTCACGGTGACCTGCTTGTCGATCGGGTCGACGCCGGGGAACAGTTCCTCGGCCACGGTCTGCCCGATGACCACGACCCGGCGGCCCTGGGTGACGTCGTCCTCGGTGAACGACGCGCCCTTCTCGACCGGGGTGCTGGACGCGTTGAACCAGGCCGGCGTGGTGCCGACGAAGGTGCTGACCGAGTGGTCGGTGCCCTCGTAGGTCATCGTCGCCGACGACGCGCTGACCACCGGCGACACCGACTTGACGTCGGGCGCGAGTTCCTCGTCGACCAGGGCGTCGGCCATCTTCTTGGTCAGGGCCGTGGAGCTGGACCCACCACGGCCGGTGCTCATCACGGTGATGGTGTTGGTGCCCAGCGCCTCGATCCGGTCGCTGATCGCCTTGGCCGAGCCGTTGCCGACCGCGACCAGCAGGATCACCGCGGCGACACCGATCAGGATGCCGAGCATCGTCAACGCCGAGCGCAGCTTGTTCGCGGAGAGCCCGCGCAAGGAGAACCTGACTACCTCGAAGAAGTTCATGCGGTGTGCCGGCCCCCGTTCCAGTCCGAGGCGGGCCGTCCGTAGGTGGTGCCGGTCGTGGCCTCGGCCCGGGCCGCGACACCGTGCCCGGCCGCGAGATGCCCGGCCGCCACCGACTGGACCTTGGCGTGCGCGGCGGCCGCGCCGACCGGCGCGAGCTCGATCGGGGACTGCCGCACGTCGGTGACGATCGAGCCGTCGACCAGGCGGATCAGCCGCTTGGCGCGGGCGCCGACCTCGTCCTCGTGGGTGATGATGACGATGGTCCGGCCGGCCGCGCTGAGGTCGTCGAAGACCTGCAGGACGTCGTCGGTCGACTTGCTGTCGAGGTTACCGGTGGGCTCGTCGGCGAGCAGCAGGGCCGGCTCGGTGACCAGGGCCCGGGCCACCGCGACACGCTGCTGCTGACCACCGGAGAGCTGGTTCGGTTCGTGTCCGGCGCGGTCGGCCAGGCCGACGATGTCGAGCGCGGCCATCGCCCGCCGGCGGCGCTCCTTGGGCTTCACCCCGGCGTACGCGAGCGGAAGCTCCACGTTGGCCACCGCGGTCGTACGCGGAATGAGGTTGAAGGCCTGAAAGATGAACCCGATGAGCCGGTTCCGAGCCAGGGCCAGCTGGGCGTCGGAGAGGGTGCCGACCTCGACCCCGTCCAGCTTGTAGGACCCGAACGTGGGGACGTCGAGCGCACCCAGGATGTTCATCAGGGTCGACTTGCCGGAGCCGGACGAACCCATGATCGCCACGTAGTCGCCGCGATGCACGGTCATCGTCGCGCCGCGCAGGGCGTGCACGGTCGCTTCGCCCGTACCGTAAATCTTCTTGAGGTCCGTGACCTCGAGGACCGGCCGGCTCATCGTCCGCCGCCCGGTGCTCCGCCGCCGCCACCGAAGTTGCCGCCGCCGCCGAAGTTCCCGCCGCCACCGAAGTTGCCGCCACCCTGCTGGGTGCCGCTGCCGGTGCTGGTCGAGGTGGTCTTGACGACGACGCTCTCCCCCGCGGTCAGGCCGGAGGTGATCTCGGTGGTCGAGTTGCCCTCCAGGCCGATCTCGACCGAGCGGGTCTCCTGCGTGCCGTTGGCGACCACGGTCACCGTGTGCCGCTGGCCGACCGTGGTGATCGCGGCCGAGTTGACCGCGATGACGTTCTCCTTGGAGCCGGTGGTGACCACGACCGAGACGGTCTGGCCGACCTTGACGCCGGTCGGCACCTTGTCCAGGGTCAGCGTGACGCCGTAGGTGACCACGCTGTTCGAGGTCGAGCCGGACGGGTCGATCGCGGTGACCTTGGCCGTCTCGCTGGTGCCGCTGAGCGCGTTCCAGGTGACCGTGGCCACCTGCTTCTCCTTGAGGGTGGTGGCGTCCGCCTCGGCGAAGCTCGCGGCGACCTGCATCTTGGTCAGGTCGGCGATCTCGACGAACCCGGTGGACGACGAGGACGAGGACGACGAGCTGGAGCCGCCACCCTGCGAGCCGCCGCTGGAGGAGCCGCTGGACGACGAGCCCGAGCCCGAGGCCGAGCTGCCGACCGTCCCGCCGACCGAGGTGACGGTGCCGGCCATCGGCGCCTTCAGCACCGCGCCGTCGACACCGGCCTGCGCGTCCTCGACGGCCAGTTCGGCCGAGTCGACCGAGTTCTGCGCGTCGGTGGTGTCCGATCCGGCGGTCTCGGCCCGGTCCAGCGAGTCGTTGGCGGCGTCGAGGTTGGCCTGCGCCTCGGCCAGCGTGCGCTTGGCCGCGGCCGGGTCGACCTTGGCCAGGACCTGGCCCTTCTTGACCTTGTCACCGACCTTGACGTCGATCTCGGTGACCGTGCCGCTGGTCTCGAAGCTGGCACTGGCGGTGCTGGCGCTCTCCACGGTGCCGTCCGCGGTCACGGACTTGGTGACCGTGCCCGTCTGGACGGAGACCGTGCGCTCGGAGGCTACGGCGGCCGTTCCCCCGTCATCGGAACCGGAAAATGTCTCGTACACCGTGATGGCCCCGGCGACGAGCACGACGCCGATCACGGCGTTTACCACCAAAGACGGGTGGCGGCTCAGGCGTACCTTCATGCCGCACACTCTCGGGGTGCGGCCTTGGAGGAAATTCGGCGCAACCTCGGAGCCAGCTTTGAATCTCTACTCCGCGTTACCGATCGCCGGGAGCAGCACCCGGAACGTCGCGCCGCCGCCCGGGGTCTCGTGCAGTTCGATCCAGCCGCCGTGCCCCTGCACGATGGCCGCGACGATGGCCAGGCCCAGCCCGGATCCCCCGCCCCGGCCCCGGTTGCGGCTCGGGTCGGCCCGGTACAACCGCTCGAAGATGCGCTGCGCGTGCTCGGGCGGGACGCCCGGCCCGTCGTCCTCGACCTCCAGCACCGCCACCGGCAATCCTTCACGGACGGTGACCGGCCCGGAGCAGGCCGCAGCGCCGTCGGGCGGCCCGGCCAGCTGGTGACCGACCCGGACCGTGACCTGGGTGCCGGCCGGCGTGTGGTTGAGCGCGTTGGCGACCAGGTTGGTGGCCACCTGACGCAGCCCGTGGTCGTCGCCGAGCACGGTGGCCGGCTCGAACGTCTCCTCGTCGTCGCTGAGCCCGGAGAGCAGCACCTGACGCCCGGGAACCCGCGCGTGCGCGTCCCGGATGGTGTCGGCGGCGATCTCCAGCAGGTCGATGCGGCGCAGCTCCCGGGTGCGCTGCTGGTCCAGGCGGGCCAGCATGAGCAGGTCCTCGACGAGCACACCCATCCGGGCCGCCTCGGCCTCGATCCGGCTCATCGTCTCGTCCAGCATCGGTCCGGGCGGGGCGCCGCCGCGGCGGTACAGCTCGGCGAAGCCGCGGATCGAGGTGAGCGGGGTGCGCAGCTCGTGCGAGGCGTCGGCGACGAACTGCCGCAGCCGTTTCTCGGACTCGGTCCGCGCGCTGGCCTCGGTCTCGATCCGGGCCAGCATCGAGTTGAGCGCCTGCCCGAGACGTCCGGGCTCGGTGTGCGGGTCGGCGCCGGGCACCCGCAGGGTCAGGTCACCGCCGGAGATGTCGGCCGCCGCGTGCTCCATCTCGGTGAGCGGGCGCATACCGATCCGGACGACCCAGGCCGCGCCCAGCCCGAGCAGGGCCAGGATCAGCAGCATCACGCCGGCGTCGATGAGCAGGAGCTGGTCGCTGGTCTGCTGCACCTCGACGAGCGAGGAGCCGAACAGGGCGTACCCGCCGGTCTCGCCGACCGGGATCGCGATCACGCGCCAGTCGGTGCCGTTCGGGCTGGAGATCGTGTACGGCTTCGGGCTCGCGGCCCGCGTCACCAGATCGGTGAACGCCGGGATGGCCGGGCGGGAGGCGTCGGCCGGGGTGGTGCGGTCCGAGTCGAGGGTGCCGTCGGCCTGGTACAGGTACGTGATCTGATCCGGACCCACCCGGAAGAACCGGTTCCGGGGTACGAAGTTGCCCTCCGGCTGCTGGGTCGCGAAACGCGTCATGCCGGTGAGCTGCTGGTCGATCCGATCCTGCAGGTAGTTGCGGATCAGCAGGACACCGGCCAGGTTCGCCGCGATCAGCGCGACCGCGGCCAGGATGCCGACCACCAGGACGAGACGCGACCGTAGCGTCCAGTGCCGCCACGGCAGCCGGCGAGGAATCACTCTTCGCCGCTGCGGGGCAGTCTCAACGCGTACCCCACTCCCCGGACGGTGTGGATCAGCGCCGGCTCGGTCTTGTCGATCTTCCGGCGCAGATAGTAGACGTACGACTCGACGATCCTTCCGTCCCCGCCGAAGTCGTACTTCCACACCCGGTCCAGGATCTGTGCCTTGGACACCACCCGACCGGCGTTGATCATCAGATAGCGGAGCAGGTTGAACTCCGTCGGCGACAGCTCGATCAGACGGCCCGCCCGGCGTACCTCGTGAGCGTCCTCGTCCAATTCCAGGTCGGCGTACCGGAGCACCCCGGTGTCCGGTTTCGGTTCCTCCGGCTGGCTGCGCCGCAGGATCGCGCGGATTCGTAGCACGACCTCCTCAAGGCTGAACGGCTTGGTGACGTAGTCGTCGGCACCGGCCGAGAGCCCCAGGATCCGATCCTCGACCGCGTCGCGCGCGGTCAGGAAGAGCACCGGGGTCCGGGACCCGGCGGCGCGCAGCCGCCGGGCGACCTCGAACCCGTCCACGTCCGGCAGCATCACGTCGAGCACGATCAGGTCGGGCTCGAACTCGGCCACCGCCACCAGGGCGGAGTGCCCGGTCTCGGCGACCCGGACGTCGAAGGCGACGAGCCGCAGCGTGGCGCTGAGCAGCGCGGAGATGTTCGGCTCGTCGTCCACGACGAGGACGCGGGTAGCCCGCGCCGGCGTGTCACCGACGGTCATGGAGTAACGGGTTTCGGAAAGCACCGCAAAGATTTATCAACGTTTTCTTTGAATCAGCTATGAGACCGCTGTCGGTTACCAGCTGTCATCTACCACGAGCGGGACACCGCGTCACCCTCCGTCAGCCCAGAGGCGATCTCAGTGTACTGGTCCCCGCGGAGACCGATCTGCACCTTCACCTCGGCACCGTCCTTCTGCACGGTCGCGTCCGTCCCCGAGACGTTGTGCACCGCGGTGCTGGGCACCCGCAGCACGTCGTCCTTGTTACCGGTGGTCACCTTCACCTGCGCGCTCTGCCCGACCAGCAGGTCCTTGGGCGCGTCGACGAAGGAGAGCACCACGCCGAACTTGGTCAGCGTGCCGTCGCTGGTCCCGACCGGGTCGACCACCACCAGGGTGGCGTCGAAGGTCTCGCCCGGCTTGTCGGCCAGAGTGATCACCGCCTTCTGCTTGACCGCCAGGTGATCCGCGTCGGCCTCCGGGAAGTCGGCGCTGATCTGCATGTCGTAGATGTCGGCCAGGCTGATGAACGTCGAGCCGGAGCTCACCTGGCTGCCGACCTTGCCGCTGACCGAGAGGATCCGGCCGGCGATCGGCGCGGTGATGGTGGCGCCTTCCAGGGCGTCCTCCTTCTCCTCGAGCGTGACCTCGGCCGAGTTGACCCGCTGCTGGGCGCTCAGGATGGCGTCGGTGCTGCTGCTCTGGCTGCCGCCCTGCTGGCCGCTCCCGCCGCTGCTGGTCCCGCTGCCCGAGCAGGTGCCGGTCCCCGTGCCGGTGCCGGTGCCCGTACCCGTACCCGTGCCCCCGCCGGTCTTGCCGCCGGTGCCGGTGCCGGTCCCGCTGGTCTTGGTGGGACTCGCCGTCGCGGTCTTGGTCGGGCTCGCCGTCGCCGTCTTGGTGGGGCTCGCCGTCGCACTGGGCGAGGCCGAGACCGAGACCGACGCGCTGGGCGAGGCCGAGGCCGACGTCTGCAGCCGGTACGCCGCGGCCGCGTTGCACCCGGTGGTCGTCGTCGAGGTCGAGGAGCTGGCGTCCTTGGCCTTGTCCAGCGCGTCCTCGGCGGTGTCGAGCGCGTCCTGCGCGTCGTCGACCGCCTGCTGCGCGTCGGTGTCGTCGACCGTGGCCAGCACCTGGCCGGCGGTCACCGTCGTACCCGCCCGGACCTTCACCGTCTCCACGGTTCCGGCCACCGCGAACGACAGACTGCGCGTCTGCGCCGCGGCCAGCGTTCCGGTGGTGGCCACCTCCGTCGTGACGGCGCCCTTGTCCACCTTGACGGTCTCGGCCGCCTTCGACTCCTCGGCGCCGTCCGCCGTCAGCGCGCGCACCACGCCATAAGCGAGCAACGCGAGCACGACGACCGAAACGCCGAGCCAGATCCAACGCCGGCGACCGGCCAGTGCAACACCCATGGTCAGGGAGTGTGGCCACCCGTCCTCGCCGCGGGCTCGGTTCCGCCTCGGAGTTACCTCGGAGCGCCGCGACCCGCTCAAAGGCAATTCCTAGCCGGATCCGACCTTGCGCATAGGAAGCCGGGGTTCGCTTTTGCCTCGTGCCCGCCCGGTGACATGAGCCGGGTCCATGTTCGTGAGGAGACGCTTGTGCCGGTAGTCAAGTCGAAGGTGGCCCGCCGGGCCGCGGCGTGCGCGGCGGTGGCGTTCGTGTCGGTGGCCTTCACCGCGGCCTGCGGTGGCAAGGACGACAGCAGCACGGCAAGTGGCACGACCGGACAGAACGGCGGCGGCAACAACACGGCGTTCGCGGCGTACACCGAATGCCTCTCGAAGAACGGCGTGACGATCACCATGCCGTCCGGTGGCCCCAACGGCGGTGGCATGCGCCCCTCCGGCGGCGCCCGCCCCTCCGGCCAGCCCCGGCCCTCCGGCAGCTTCGGCGGCGGACGCAACGGCGGCGGCTTCCCCGGTGGTGGCGGCGGCTTCCAGAAGCCCGACAACGTCGACGACGCGACCTGGCAGAAGGCTCAGGAGGCGTGCGCCTCGGTGCGCCCCAGCTTCGGCGGCGGCAACCGCGGCAACGGTGGCGGCAACGGCGCCAACGCGGCCTACAACGACTGCCTCAAGAAGAACGGCGTGACCGACACCAGCGCCCTCAACACGGCCGACGCGGCCACCCAGAAGGCCATCGAGACCTGCAAGGTCCTGCAGCCGACGGCCACCGCCACCTCCTGACCCATCCCCTGAACCACCGTGCCGGCATCGTTCGTCCCCCCGTCGTGACGATGCCGGCACGGTCCTTCCCCCATTCAAGAACCGATTTGCGCGTACGGGTGATCCGACCCGCCCGCCGCCACGATCCGCTCCACCACCTCGCGCGTCTGCCTTTCGGCCGGGCGACCACGGTGGAGGGCGACGGAAGGCCGGGGTCGGCAGCGAGCGCCGGCCCCGACTGTTTCCGGTCAGGACAGCGGGCAGGTGTTGCGGTAGTCGGAGACCAGCGAACCGCTCGGTCCCGGGCAGATGAACTGGTCGTACCGGGTGTCGTTGTCGACGAACCGCTTCATCCAGGCCACCGCCTCCACCGCCGTCGTGGTGTTCACCGTCTGCGGGAAGAAGTGGCTCTGCCCGGCCAGTTCCAGGTACGCCTTCTCGGCCGAGCTCGGGATGCTGTTGTAGAACGGGATGGAGTGGCTGGCCACCGGCGCCACCGAGTCGGACTGTCCGCCGACGATCAGGGTCGGCACCTTGAGTTCGGTCCACGACTTGTCCGAGTCCCACGGCGCCAGCGGCACCGCGGCCTGCAGGGACGGCCGGTCGCTGGCCGCTTCCAGGCTGCCGCCGCCGCCCATGGAGTGCCCGGAGACGGCGAGCCGGCTCGCGTCGACCCGGGTGCGCACCGAGCTGCGCTGGGTCAGGTAGTCGAGCGCGGCCAGCAGTTGCATGCCGCGGGACGCGGGCTGGTCCAGGGTGGAGTTCGTCTCGATGCCGATCACCACGAATCCGTGTGAGGCCAGGCGCGGGCCCAGCCAGGAGATGCTGGACCAGGACGCGGTGAAGCCGGGCGAGATCGCGATCCCGCCGAACGTCCCGTCGGCGGTGCTGGTCGGGTAGTAGATGACGCCGCCACCGAAGCCGCTGACGCTCGCCCGGGAGACGCTCAGTTGCGAGACGGCGTAGGGGCCGCTGCTCGCCTGCAGGGCGGCCAGTGTCGGGGCCGGGCCGCGCTGGTAGGGGTTGTCGGCCGCGTGCGCGGCGGTGGCGCCGAGCGGTGCGGTGAGCGCGAGGGTCGCGGCCGCCGTCACCAGAAGCCTCTTCCACGATCGGTGCACGTCGAACACTCCTTCACCTGGGGGAACGGATCGACTCGGGCCAGTCTGCGCAGCGCTCTCACCGGCACGCATCGGCGAAACCACCGGCCCCGTGTTCATCGCCCCGCAACATCCCGGAAATTTCACCCATCGCAAGACATCGACCGACTTCTTTCACTTCGGGTTCTCGCAGGCAACACTTCCGACATGTTTCATGCACCCTTAGTGCAGGAAGTTGAGCGGCTGTTGCGCTCCGCCGCCGCGGGCCGGGGCGGAGCGCTGATGCTCTGCGGGGCACCCGGCTCCGGACGCAGCACGATCCTGCGCACGGCCGCCGACCGGGTTCCGGACTGGACGATCCGCGCCGTCCCCGGTCATGCCGCCGAGCGCACGCTCCCCCTGGCCGGCCTCCACCGCCTGACCGATCCGGGCGCCCCCGCCGCCGACCTCGTCACCCTGGGCAATGCCGTGATCCACCATTTGCGTACGGCGTCCGCCCACCGCCCGTTGCTCTGCCTTCTCGACGACGCGCACCTGCTCGACGACCAGTCCCTGCAGGTCATCGCGTACGCCGCCCGCCGCCTGGGCGACGCCCGGATCGCCGTCCTGGCCGCCGGCCCGCCCGGTCTCGCCGTCCTGCCCACGCGTCACCTCGGCCCGCTCTCGCCGGAGGAGTCCCGCGCCCTGCTCGCCGTCCACGCCCCGGATCTGGCCGGCGACGTGGCGGCCACGGTGACCGACCTGGCCGGCGGCAACCCGGCCGCCCTGACCGATCTGGCCGGTGCGCTCTCCCCCGCTCAGCGCCGTGGCTACGCCCCACTGCCGACCAGCCTGCCGCCGGACAGTCCGCTCCGGCGCCGCCTGCGGGCCGAGCTCGCCGCCCTCCCCGACGCCACCCGCCACCTGCTGCTGCTGGCCGCCGCCGACCCCCCGACCCCGCTGCCCGACCTGCTGGCCGTCGCGGGCGACGGTTCCGGCGGGGACCTCCTTCCGGCCGAACGGGCCGGACTGATCACGGTCGAGGGAACCCAGGTCCGCTTCGGATCACCGGTCGCGCGCGGGATGACGTACCGGGAAATGTCGGTGACCGCGCGCCGGACCGCCCACCTGGCCCTGGCCGGGGTCGCGGCCGTCCGCGGCCGCGAGCTGGACGCCCTCCTGCACCGCGCCGCCGCCGCGACCACCACGGATCCCGCGCTCGCGACCGAACTCACCGAGGCCGCCGTGCGGGCCCGGCCGTCCTTCGCCGCCGAGGCTCTCCGGTACGCCGCGCAGCTCACCCCCGGCCCGGCCGCCCGCGACGCCGCCCTGCTCGGCGCCGCCCGCTCGGCCTGGCTGTCCGGCCGCCCCCACCAGGCCACCCGGCTCCTGCGCGACGCCGAGCACAGCCCCCGGCCGGCCGTCAGCGCGGCCCGGACCCGGCTGCGGGCGCGGGGTCTGGCCGCCGAGATGCGCCCGGACGACCCGGCCTCCCGGGAGATCCTGATGGACGTCGCCGCCGAGATCGGGGACGCCGACCCGATGGCCGCGCTCGACGCGCTGTCGCTGGCCGGGGAGGCCGCCTGCCTGGCCGGGGAGCAGGGCCGTTTCGTCACGCTGGCCCGCCGGGTCACCGCCGGGCAGCGCGGCGACGAGTCACCGGCCGTCGCGATGGCCTATCACCACGTCGCCGGCCTGGGCGAGCTGGCCCAGGGTTTCGAGGACGCGGCGTTCGGGCGGTTCCGGCGGGAACTCGCGCTGACCGGCGGCGTGGCCGAGCCGATCCCGCTGATCCGCGCGGCCACCGCCGGGATCATCGTCGGGGACGCGCGGGGCGCCACCTCGGCCGCCGCCCGGGCGGCCGAACTGGCCCGGGCCGGTGGCGCGCACAGTCTGGTGCCGCGGGCGCTGGAGCTGGCGTGCCTGGCCGGGCTGGCCTCCGGTGACTACGACGCGGCGACCACCGCGGCGCTGGACGGCGTGGCGGTGGCCCGCGGGACCGGCCAGAGCGCGCTCGCCGGCACCCACCTGGGGCTGCTGGCCGTGCTGGCGGCGCTCGTCGGCGACCGCGCCAGCGGACAGACCCGGATCCAGGCCGCGACCGGAACCGATCAGGCCCGCCCGCTGTGCGAATGGGCGCTCGCCCTGCTCGACCTGGTCGACGGCCGCCCCCGGGCCGCCGCCGAGCGGCTCCGGATGGTGGTGGCCGGGGCGCCCGGACGCGGTTCGGTCCTGCTGCGCATCGCCGTGGTCCCGCACCTGCTGGAGGCGGCCGGGCCGGAGCCGGCGCTGAACCCGGTGGCCGCCGCGTTCGACGAGTGGGCCGGGCGCACCGGGCAGGACGGCTGGCTCGCGCTGCGCGACCGCTGCCGGGCGCTGCGGACCCGGGACGGCGAGGCGGCCGAGGCCCACTTCCACGCGGCGCTGCGGCGGGTCGGGGAGGGCGGGTTCCCGCGGGCGCACACCGAGCTGCTCTACGGCCGGCTGCTGCGGCGCCGCCGCCGGCACGTGGCCGCCCGCGAGCACCTGCGCCGGGCCGCGGAGACGTTCCGGCTGCTGGGCGCCGAGCCCTGGGCCGATCAGAGCGTGCGAGAGCTGCGCGCGGCCGGCGAGATGGTCACCGCCGCTCACGCTCCGGTCGAGCTGACCGCCCAGCAGGAACGGATCGCCGCCCTGGTCGCCGAGGGCGCCACCAACCGGGAGGTGGCCCAGGAGCTGCACCTCAGCCCCCGCACTGTCGACCACCACCTGCGCAACGTCTTCGCCCGCCTGGGCGTGCGCTCCCGTACCGAGATGGCCCACCTGCTGGCCGCGCGCTGACCCCGGTCACGCGGTGTGGGCCAGGTCCAGGCCGGCCCAGCGCTCCGACAGCTGCCGCCGCCGGCAGGCCACCAGGTGACCGGCCAGGATCGCCGGGTGCCCGCCCCGCACGCACACGTCGGCGCCGGCGGTCAGGACCCCGGCCACCAGCTCGGCCTGCGCCCACTCGTCGATCAGCACCACGATCCGGCTGACCCGGGGCAGCGTCGACCGGGCGGCCTCCACGTCTTTCACCCGCGCCCCGCTGAGCAGCACGATCTCCCCGGGCCGGACGTCGTCGAGCTCGGCGATCGGCCGCACGGTCCAGCCCGACGGAAGGTACTGCGGGAGCGCCACGATCCGGCTCTGCTGGCCGAGGACGGCGACGACCGGATCGGCGGCCGGCGCGGGGGCGGCACGCCCGGCGGCCTCGACTGCGCCTGATGAGACCTCGCGGGTCAGCTGCTCGATCATGATGGTCATCTCCTCGGTGAGTCCCTCGTGATGCCTTCACGATTCGCCTCGGACCTTGAAGGGCCGTGTGCCGGACCTGTGGGTTCGTTGTCAGAGCATCACCGCAGGTAACGGCGAGATCACAACGGACGATTCAGGCCGACTCGCGGACAACCAACCGGATCAGGTCGGTCGTGGCCAGGGCGGGCGCGGGCCGCCCGCCGACCGCGGCCACGATCGTGGTCGCCAGGTGCGCGGCCAGCGTGCGCTGATCGGTGGTGACCGTGGTCAGCGGCGGCACCGCGAGGCGGGCCGCCGGGATGTCGTCCACCCCGATCACGGCCAGGTCGTTCGGTGCTCCGAGCCCCAGCTGCCGGGCCCCGGCGAGCACGGCCAGGGCGACCTCGTCGTTGTAGGCGCAGATGCCGGTGACCCCGTCGGCGCACCATCGGGCGACCGCCGCGGCGGCACCGGCCGCGTCCAGCGGAACGGTCCGCACCACCGGCTCCCCGAGCTCCCGGACACCGGCGAGCCGGGGCTCGGCGAAGATCTGCAGCCGGGCGTCGTCCGGGTACGCGTAGCCGAGGCGCTGATGTCCCGTACCCGATAAATGTTCTGCTTGTCGTCTTCCGATCATCGTCTGCGGAACCTCCAGCTCCCGCCCGTGCCGCCCGGCCCGGCCGAGCAACGCCACCACCAGCGCCACCCCGGCCGCCCGCATGGCTTCGGTCTCCCCGTCGGAGAAGTCCGTGAAGGACAGCACCGCGGCCGGCGTGATCGCCTTCCAGATCTCCGCGATCGGCCGGTCGTCGCGGCTGCCCGGATGCGCCACGAACGTCAGCCCCTCCCGGGCCAGCGCGGTGGACAGGTTCCCGAGCAGGTTGCCCACCTCGTTGCCGATCGGCCAGTCGGGCAGCAGGCAGAGCACCACGTCCGAGCGCCCGGTGCGCAGCGCGCGGGCGGCGGCCGACGGCGCATAACCCAGCCCCTCGGCCGCGGCCAGCACCCGGTCCCGAGTGGCCGGCGAGATGCTCTGGCCGGGCGTCGCGTTCAGCACGTAGCTGACGGTGGCGCGCGACACCCCGGCCCGGCGGGCGACGTCGGCGCTGGTGATCCGGCGGGGCTCAGACATGGGGTGACTTTACTACTTACACGTGTCAGCATGGAGGTCATGACACTCGACCTGGCCACCAAGGTCGCCCTCCTGACCGGAGCCTCCACCTTCACCCTGGCGCCGAACGACGAGCTCGGCCTGCACGAGATCCGCCTCTCGGACGGCCCGACCGGCGTCCGCGGCCTCAAGTTCAGCGGCGGCCGGGTGGTCGCCCTCTTCCCCAACGCGACGCTGCTGGCCTCCGCCTGGGACACCGGCGCGGCGTACGAGGTGGGCCGCCTCCTCGCCGAGGAGGCGATGGCCCAGGAGATCCACGTCGTCCTCGGCCCGACGATCAACCTGCACCGCAGCGCCCTCGGCGGCCGGCTGTTCGAGGCGTACTCGGAGGATCCGCTGCTCACCGGCAAGGTCGCCGCCGCCTACGTGCGCGGGATGCAGGATCAGGGGGTCGCCGCCTGCCTCAAGCACCTGGTGGCCAACGAGTCCGAAACCGATCGCAACACCATGAACAGCGTGGTCGACGAGGCCACCCTGCGCGAGGTGTACCTGCTGCCGTTCGAGATCGCCGTCGAGGAGGCCGACGCCTGGACGATGATGGCCGCCTACAACGACGTCAACGGCGTCGCCGCGACCGAACAGCACCACGTGATCAACGAGATCGTCAAGGGTGAGTGGGGCTACCGCGGGCTGATCATGTCCGACTGGTTCGCCACCCGGACCGCCACGGAATCCGCCAACGGCGGCCTCGACCTGGTCATGCCCGGCCCGGGCGGCCCGTGGGGCGACGCGCTGGTCGAGGCGGTCAAGCGCGGCGACGTCGACGAGTCGGTGATCGACGACCACCTGGACCGGTTGCTGCGCCTCGCGGAACGGGTCGGCGCCCTCGGCACGCCCAGGTCCTTCCCCGACGATCTTCCCGAACCCGATTCCGACGTACGGCGTGAGCAGCTCACCCGCCTCGCCGCGACCGGCATGACCGTCCTGCGCAACGACCACGACGTCCTGCCCCTGGCCCGCGCCACCAAGGTCGCCGTCATCGGCCGGCACGCCGTGCAGACGATCGACATGGGCGGTGGTTCCGCCCAGGTCAACCCGCCCTACCAGGCGAGCGTCGCCGAAGGCCTGACCGCGCTGCTCGGCCCCGAGCAGGTCACCGTGACCGACGGCGTCGAGGTCCGCACCCGCCCGGTCCCGGCCCGCGGCGGCTTCCTCACCGACCCGCAGACCGGTCACCCCGGCATCCGCGTCCACCTGCTCGACGCCGCCGGAAACGAACTGGAGAGCCGCTTCGCCGCCCGGTCCTCCACGATGATCGGCATGGACGACGACTTCCCCGACGCCGTCCACACCGCGATCCTGACCGGCCGGGTCACCGTCGACGGCCCGGTCGAGCTGGGCGTCCTCGGCGCCGGCACCTGGACCACCACCCTCGGCCCGGCGGAGATCGCGTTCGAGCTCGAACTGACCGGGAACGGGTTCGGCGAGGCCGTGCTCACCCCGCCGCTGCGCGTCGACCGTTTCACGGCCACCGCCGGCGACGTCTTCTCGGCCCGGGTCGAGCTGCTCTCCGCGGGCACGTTCGCCAACGCCGGCCTGTTCGGCCTGATCGGTCAGGTAGCCCCGCGCTCGACCGTCGACGCCCTCGACGACGCGGTCCGCGCCGCCGCCCAGGCCGACGTCGCCGTGGTCGTCGTAGGCCTGACCGAGGAGCAGGAAGCCGAATCGGTCGACAAGTCCACGCTGACCCTCCCCGGCGCCCAGGACGCCCTGGTCGAAGCCGTGGCCGGCGCCGCCCGCCGGACGGTCGTGGTCGTGAACGCGGCCACCCCGGTCCTGATGCCCTGGCTGTCCCGGGTCGACGCGATCGTCTGGGCCGGCCTGCCCGGCCAGGAAGGCGGCCACGCCGTCGCCGCGGCCCTGCTCGGCGACATCGAACCGGCCGGCCGCCTGGTCACCACGTTCCCGGTGGCCGACGGCGAGGCCCCGGCCTGGTCGGTGACCCCGGTGAACGGCGACCTGCCCTACGCGGAAGGCCCCTTCATCGGCTACCGCGGCCACTACGCCGGCCGAGCCGCCGAGCCCGCCTTCTGGTTCGGCCACGGCCTCGGTTACACCACGTGGGAGTACTCCGCCGCCCGCCGCCTGCCCCCGGGCGAACCGAACCCGCCCACAACCACCGAGGAAGCGCCGCCCGAGACCACGGACGTCCCGGACGCGCCCGGTGTGGCCGTCACGGTTACCAACACCGGCGCGCGGGCGAGCCGCGAGGTCGTGCAGGTCTACCTGCGTCCGGACAACCCGGCACAGCCCGTCCGGCTGGCCGGCTGGACCGCGGTCACGGTCGCGCCGGGCGAGTCGGCCCCGGTCACCGTGCGCCTCGATCCGCGGATGTGGCGTGTGTGGAACACCACGACCGGAGACTGGGAGCGTGCCTCCGGTGGAGAATTGCTGATCGCTCGCGGCCTGGGCGACATCCGCGCCACCTTGTGACCGAGCCGCGCGACACACGAGCCACCCTGTGACCGGGCGGGGCCGGCCTCATGAAGCAACCGTCCTGCCTCATGAGGCCGCCCGCCCGATGAAACAAGGCCACCGCCCGGCAAGAGCCTCGACAAGCTGGGCCCAGGCCGCCCGTGGAGTTCAGCCGGCGGTCAGCAGGGAGCGTTCCAGGCGCTGAGCACCGGGTCGGTCTCGTGTTCGAAGCCGAGCACCGAAACCGTCGCCGTGTCCAGTTTCAACAGCCCGCCCGCGTTCGGCGCCAGCCCGATCCAGCGCGCGCCGGCCACCCGCAGGCTGTGCCCGTGCCCGACCAGCGCCACGTCGCCGCCCAGCTCACGCGCTCGGGCCAGCACCCGGTCGAGCCGCGCCCCGACCTGCTCGGGCGATTCCCCGCCGGGGCAGCCGTGGGCCCACAGCGACCAGTCGGGCCGGCCCTCCCGGATCTGCTTGGTGGTGATCCCCTCGTACTCCCCGTAGTTCCACTCGGCCAGGTCCTCGGTCACCTCGCTGACCGACAGCCCGGCCAGCTCGGCCGTCCGCAGCGCCCGTTTCCGCGGGCTCGAGATCACGGCCACGAATTTCCGCCCGCCGAGACGTTCCCCCGCGCGGCGGGCCTGCGCCTCCCCCTCGTCGGTCAGTTCCAGATCGGTGTACGACGTGTGCCGCCCGTTGGCGCTCCACTCCGTCTGCCCGTGCCGGATGAGCACGATCTCCGTCATCACACGCCCTTTCGTCGCCGACCCCCACCCTTCCATCCCCGGTCCGGCGATCACAGCAGGCCTGCCCTACTTCACACACCGGGTCGTCCCCACCAGGCCGACCCGGGGGTACGGGATTCGCGCAGGTCAGTCCGCGGCCGGACCGATCTCTCCGGGCAGGCGCATCGGGTCGCGGGCCTCCTCGCGCGCGGCCAGCCCGGCCATCGCGCCGTGATACTGCTCGGGCGTCAGCTCACCACCGAGCAGCCGCGCGCTGAGCAGCCCCTCGGCGCTGCTCACCGGCGGGGACTGCATGGCGATCGGCGGCGGTTGCATGACCGGCGACGACGGCGCGACGGGCGGGTGCACGACGGGCGGCGGTGGGACCGGCGACGGCGCGGTCGGCAGTCGCACCGCCGACACCGGCCCGGGCCCGGTCGCCGGTGCCGACGGCCCACCTCGACCGGCCGGCCAGAACGTGAGCGCCAGGGCGGCCACCATTCCTGCGATCAGCACGGACAGCAGCATCGCGATCACATCCTCGGCCCTCATGGTCCGCCTCCGATACCCACGCAGGCACTGTGTCTATACCTCACCCCCGCAAACCGGATACCCGATTTCGACGGCCGAGTGGACAAGGACGGTGCCCTCAGCGGCTCCGCCGGCGTTCGATCTCGCGGTCGACGTCGGGGTCCCATTCGCTGCTCCAGTCCTCGGCGGTGGGCCGGCTCGACAGGAGGACCGCGGATTCGGCCGGGACGTGGGTTTCGGTCCGCCGGCCGATCCAGCGGCGGGTGTGGGTCACTCCGGCGATCAGCAGGGTCACCCCGAGGAGGCGTTCGCCGGACGAGATCAGCAGCGCGCCGGCTGTCCCGAGTGCCGGCGGCTGCAGGTAGGCGGCGACGAAGAGGAGGGTGAAGGCCACGATCCCCCAGTAGCCGAGGTGGCCGCCGGCCGGCGCCCCGTACTGCAGTTTCGCGGTCTGCACGAGCCACACCACCATGGAGACGAGCAGGCCGAGGATGCCGACGAGCAGCAGGGCCGTGATCACGATGTTGCCGAGAAGCAGGACCAGGGGCAGGGCGAGTCCGCCGCCCGGGTTCCGGGTGGCCCACGTGAAGAGCGGGACGACGGCCGCGGCGGCGACCGCGTAGGCGACCCCGAACCGGACCGTGCGCCGCCCGGCGAGTTCCCAGTCGGCGGACGGCGGCGGCGGATGGTTGTCAGCGCTCAAGGTTCCGCAGATTACTCAGGGTCGGTAGTCGCGGGGGACGGACATGGGGTGGCGTCGCTCGTCCCGGGCGGCGATCAGTTCCATCGCGCGCACGTACTGCGAGCCGGTGATCTCGGCGTCGAGCAGCTGCCGGCTGAGGACGCCTTCGAGGCTGTCGGGCAGCCGGGCCGGTTCGGGCGGCGGCATCGGGCCGGTGGCGTGGCGGCCCCGGCGGTCGGGCCACGGCCAGAACGCCAGGCCGAGCGCGACCGTCAGGCCGAGCAGAGCGACGAGAACAATCATCATCAGTGGCACCCCCGCACCCCAGGACAACGTATTGGCCATCATCACTGAAGAAGTTGAGCATCGCTCGACCAAAACTTGACACCATGGGCGTGACCTGCGGATATATCGGGTGCGGGGCTACGTCCGTACGTGCAAATGGTGTTGACCTGGTCAAAAAGGCGCGGGCCCGGTGCTCTCCCGGCGGCGGATGCTGATCATCGGCCCCGGATGCTCGCGACCGGGCTCACCCCGGACCACCCCGAGAACGGCCCGGCCCAGCGTCAGCCCGTGTTCGTGCACGTCGGTGCTCAGCGCCGACAGCGGCGGCACGGCCAGTTCGCACAGCGGCGAGTCGTCGCAGGCGAGCAGGCTGATCTGGCCCGGAACGGTCACGCCGGAACGGATCAGCTCCTGTTCGGCGGCGACCGCCATCACGTCGTTGTCGAAGACGACCGCGGTCGGCGCCGGCGAGGTGGCCAGCAGCTCCCGCAGCGCGCGGACGCCGCCCTCGGCGCTGTAGTCACCCTCGGCGATCCGCACCTCGACGCCGAGCCGGCCGGCCGTGGCCCGGATCGCCGCCGTGCGCTCGGCGGTGTGCACGAGGTCGGCCGGCCCGCTGACCCGGCCGACCACGCGGTGTCCGAGAGCGGTCAGGGTCTCGATCGCGGTCGTCATCGCCCCGGCGTCGTCGGTCACGACCTTGGCGAACGGCCCGGGATGTTTGCCGGCCAGGACCGCGGGCAGGCCCAGCCCGGCCACGTGGGCCGGGCGGACGTCGTCGTGCACCAGGTTGACGACCACGACCGCCTCCACGGTGTGGTCGCCGGCCCAGCGGCGGTAGGTGGCCAGTTCGGCGGCGAGGTCGGGCACGACCAGCAGCAGCACCGTCGTCCCGGACGGGGCGAGCGCCTCCTCCATGCCGGCGATCAGCTCCATGAAGAACGGCTCCACCCCGACCCGGGCGGCGCTGCCGGTCAGCACCAGCCCGATCAGCCCGCCGGCCACCGCGGTCAGGCCCCGGCCGCGATCGTGTTGGCCGAGCGCAGCACCGCCGGGCGGCCGAACGCATCGCCGTCGGCCCAGGTGGTGCGGATCAGGAAGGTGTGACTCTCGCCGGGGAGAAGATCGACGAGCATGTCATCGACGTACGCCGTGGGGTCGATCTTGTCGGTCAGGAGAGCGACATCGCGGGCGAAGGAGGTGGCGGTCACGGTGACCGAGTATCCGCCCTCGGTGGGGCTGATGTCGGTGCTGAGCGGCGCCGGATCGTAGGCGAGGTCGAAGTCCTCGGCGAACAGGCGGGTGGCCCGCAGTCCGTCGATGTCGGCGACCAGCACCTCCCGGGTCACGTCGCCGGGCGTGGTGAGCGCGGGGTCCAGAGCGACCTCAACCACGGATCGAGCCGCGACGTCCAAGGCCACCGTCGCTTCGGAGGCGATATTTCCGTCAAATCCGATACGTCGCAACTTCACAACACCCCGCCACACCGAAGGGCTGTCGTTGACCGCGATCAAGGCGTCGCCACGGAAGGTCAGGAGACGCGGCGCATAGGCCTTACGCAGCGCATACCAGGCCGGCTTGAGCCGTCCGGCCCCGTCCACCACCGCCCACGACGTCACCGGCCAGCAGTCGTTGAGCTGCCACAGGATGCTCCCCATCGTGCGCGGCGCATGGCCGCGGAGATGCCCGATGGCGTACGTCGTGGCCCGCGCCTGATTCAGTTGCGCCGCCCAGTGCCAGTCCTCGAACTCGCCGGGAACCCGCAGGTGGTGGGCCATCCCGGCGTTGAGTTTGTCGTTCCCGCCCTCGGCCTTCTGGTGCAGCAGGAAGGCCGGCGACTCCTGGTCGAAGTCCTCCGGCGCGAGCGATTCGCGCAGTGTCGACCAGGTCGGCGGCGCCTGCCAGCCGAACTCGGAGCAGAACCGGGGCAGGAAGTTGGCGTGGAACGTGTAGTCCTGCCGGTTCCACGCCTCCCACTCGTGCCGGGTGCCGTACCGGTCGTCGTTGGGGTGCACGTCGGCCGGGTCGTGGCCGGGGCTGGACGGGCTGCCCGGGTGGTAGGCCCGGGTCGGGTCGAGTTCGGCCAGCAGCGCCGGGAACAGCTCGTAGTAGTACCCGGCCCCCCAGGTCAGGCCGTTGAGCTGCTCTTTCCAGTGCCAGTCCTCGTGGCCCCAGATGTTCTCGTTGCCGCCGTTCCACAGCGCGAGCGACGCGTGCGGGGTGAGCCGGGCGATGTTCTCGCGGGCCTCGGCGAGGATCTCGGAGCGGATCGGCTCCTCCTCGGCGTAGGCCGCGCAGGCCAGGGGGAAGTCCTGCCAGACCAGGATGCCGCGCTCGTCGCACAGGTCGTAGAAATCGTCGCTCTCGTAGATGCCGCCGCCCCAGACGCGCAGCATGGTGGTGTTGGCGTCGATCGCGCGGTCGATCGCGGCGGCGTAGCGATCCCGGGTCAGCCGCGTGAGCAGATGATCCTCCGGGATCCAGTTCAGGCCGCGGATGAAGATCGGCTGCCCGTTGACGACGAAGGTGAACGCGCTGCCGACGTCGTCCGGGGTCTCGTCGACGGTGATCGTGCGGAAACCGACGCGGGCTTTCCAGGAATCAATGTCATCCGATTTATCGCGCAAAATCACACTGACGTCGACCAGCGGCTGATCTCCATAGCCGATCGGCCACCACACCGGAGCATCCGCGACCGAAATTTCGGTCATTCCCGACGTCTCGCCCGCATCCAGCACGATGTGCGAGACGTGCTCCCCCAGCCGCACCTCGGCGGTGAGCTCACTGTCGGCCGCCCGCTCCACCTCGACGTGCACGACGAGCCGGCCCGTGCGCCCGTCCGCGTCGAGGGTCGCCTGCGGCCGCACCGACGCCAGCCGCGCCACCCGCCACCGCTCCAGTCGCACCGGCTTCCAGATCCCGGCGGTCTGCAGGTCAGGACCCCAATCCCAACCAAAAGAACAAGCCATTTTGCGTACGGCGTTGAAGGGGTGCGGATAGGGCCGCGGGCGTTCCCCGATCGTCTTCTGCACGTCCTCGGCGTACTCCAGGGCCGAGTCGAACCGCACCGACAGCGGGATCTCCCCGTCCCGCAGCCGGTCCCGCACGTCGAACCGGTAGCCGCGGTGCATGTTCGCGGTCCGCCCCAGCTCGACCTCGTCCAGGGTGATCGTCGCGACCGTGTCCAGCCCGTCGAAGACCAGGTCGACCCGCTCGCCCTCGGCCGCCGGCGCCGCACTGAGCGTCGTCTCGTACAGCCAGGCCGCGCGATGGAACCACTCCAGGGCCGTCTCGTTCTCGCCCAGGTACGGGTCGGGGATCAGCTCGGCGTCGAGCAGGTCGGTGTGGACCGTGCCGGGAACGGTCGCCGGCACCGGCTCGCCGGCGATCTCCGCAGGCACCGGGCCACCGGCGGCGCGCACGGTCCAGCCGGCGTGAAGGTCGGTTCTGATCATCGAAGACGGCTCCTGTCGTAGTGCCGCCGCAAGCGGGGCAGCTAGCATTCTTAAGCAACTGAACGAAGTACGTCAACGCTGGTGGGGAGTCACCGATGGGGCCGGATCTGCTGCACCTGAGCGCCGCCGGGGTGAGCCTGGTGCTGGACTGCCGGGGCCCGGGGCTGCCGTCGGTGGCGCACTGGGGCGCGGCGCTCGACGACGTCACGCCGGATCTGCTGACGGCCGTCGCGCCGCAGCCGATCGGCTTCTCCGTGGACGGGACGGTGCGCCCGTCGCTGATCCCGGAGCAGTCGTCGGGGTGGCTCGGCTCGCCGGGGCTGGCCGGCCATCGGGACGGCCGAGGGTGGGCGACCGCGTTCGAGGTGACCGCGATCGATCACGCCGTTGACGCCGTACACGTCAAGGCGGTTGATCCTGAGGCGGGCCTGGAGCTGGCCGTCGACCTGGAGTTGCACCCGTCCGGGGTGCTTCGCGGTCGCGCCGCGGTGACCTCGACCGCGCCCGGCACCTACTGGCTCGAACACCTCACGCTCTTCCTGCCGGTCCCCGAGCAGGCCGCCGAGCTGCTCGACTTCACCGGTCACCACCTGCGCGAACGTCAGCCGCAGCGGACCGCGTTCACGCAGGGCCTGCGCGTCCGGGAGAACCGGACCGGCCGCACCGGATACGACTCGGCCTACCTGATCTGCGCCGGCACGACCGGTTTCGACAACCGCACCGGTGAGGTCTGGGCGCTGCACACCGCGTTCTCCGGCGGCGCCCGCTCGATCGCCGAGCGCACCTATCACGGCTGGTCGGCGCTGGCCGGGGGCGAGCTGCTGCTGCCCGGCGAGATCGGCCTGGCCCAGGGCCAGCCCTATCAAACCCCTTGGGTGTACGCGGTGCACAGCGCGACCGGGCTGGACGGCGTCTCGTCCCGTTTCCACCAGTACCTCCGGAGCCGCCCGCATCACCCGGTCAAGCCCCGCCCGGTCGTGGTCAACACCTGGGAGGCCGTGTACTTCGATCACGATCTTGCCCGGTTGAGCGAGCTGGCGCGGGCGGCCGCCGCGATCGGCGCGGAACGTTTCGTGCTGGACGACGGCTGGTTCGGGTCCCGGCGCGACGACACGACCGGGCTGGGTGACTGGTTCGTGTCGCCCGAGGTGTGGCCGGACGGGCTCGGGCCGCTGATCGGCGTGGTGCGCGGGCTGGGGATGGAGTTCGGGCTCTGGGTCGAGCCCGAGATGATCAACCCGGACTCGGAGCTGGCCCGCGCCCACCCGGACTGGATCATGTCCGCTTCTGATCGGCTACCCCGGCCGGCCCGGCATCAGCAGGTGCTGGATCTGGCCAACCCGGACGCCTTCGCTCACGTGCTGAGGTCCCTCGACGCGCTGCTGACCGAATATGACATCGCCTACCTCAAGTGGGACCACAACCGGGACCTCGTCGAGGCCGGGCATCCCGGGAACGGCCGGGCCGGGGTGCACGATCAGACCCGGGCGACGTATCGGCTGCTGGACGAGCTGCGGGCGCGGCATCCGGGCGTCGAGATCGAGTCGTGCTCGTCCGGGGGCGGCCGGGTCGACCTGGAGATCCTCGAACGGACCGACCGGGTGTGGGCGTCGGACTGCATCGACGCGCACGAGCGGGTCGCCATCCAGCGGTGGACCAGCCTGCTGATTCCGCTCGAACTGATCGGGTCGCACGTCGGGGCGCCGGTGTCACACACGACGCACCGGTCGTTGCCATTGTCGATGCGGGCCGGGTCGGCCCTGTTCGGGCACCTAGGGATCGAATGGGATCTGAGCGGACTGCCGGAGTCGGACATCTCTGAGATTTCGTCATGGGTCGCTCTCTACAAGGAGCTGCGCGGACTCCTGCACACCGGGGATCTTGTCCACGCCGACGTGACCGATTCGGCCTACTCGGTGACCGGCGTGGTCGCCGGGGACAAATCGGACGCGATCTACTCGCTGACCGCCACGGCGACCAGCCCCTCCTACCCGCCGGGCACGATCGGGCTGCCCGGACTCGCCGCGGATCGGACATATCACGTACGGCCGCAGCCGCCGGGTGACGTTGCTGACGGTAACGCCGCCGCGTGGGGTGCTGCGTTACCCTGGTGCACGCCCCAGGGGGTACGCCTGAACGGCCGCACGCTCGGCACCGTCGGACTCCGTCTCCCGGTGCTCTATCCGGATCGCGTCCTTCTCGTACGCGTCACGGCGGTGGAGGAAGCGTGAGAGAAGGAGTCGGCGCGACCGCGCCGGCAGGCCGCCCCGGCCGGGGTCGCCGCCCCGGGGCCCGGGAGAGCATCCTCGACGCCATCCGCGCCTCCGAGCCGCTCAGCCGGGTCGAACTCGCCAAGATCACCGGGCTCACCGAGGCCGCGGTGTCGATGACCGTGCGCCGCCTGCTCGAAGAGGGCCTGGTCGTCGAGACCGGCCGCACCCCGACCGGCGGCAAGCCCCGCACGCTGCTGCAACTCGACCCGACGGCCCGGCTGTCGGTCGGGGTGCACCTGGACGAGGACGCCACGACGTACGTGCTGACCGGCCAGACCGGGGGCGTCATCTCCCGCCTGGCCCGCCCGGCGCCGCTCGGCGACGACCCGGACGTGGTGCTGCGCGCGCTCGCCGCCGACATCGACACGCTGCTGGCCGGCTCGGGCGTCGACCCGGCCCGCTGCCTCGGTGTCGGCCTGGTCCGGCCCGGCCCGCACAGCGGTGGCCTGCCCGCCGACGAGGCCCTGCCGCACCTGCGCGGTCTCAGCGGCGACGAACTCGGCGACCGGCTCTCGGCCGCGACCGGCTGGCCGGTCCTGGTCGAGAACGACGCGACCGCCGCCGCCGTCGGGGAGTACTGGGTGGCCCGGGTCGGCCCCGAGCAGGCGTTCGCCGCGCTCTACATGGGTGGCGGGCTCGGCGCCGGCATCGTCGTCGAGGGCCGGGCGATGCGCGGCAGCCACGCCAGCGCCGGCGAGTTCGGCCACCTCTGCCTGGAGGTCTTCGGCCCGGAGTGCTGGTGCGGCAGCCGCGGCTGCCTGGAGGTCCTGGCCGGTCCGCGCACGGTGGTCACGGCCGCCCGCGAGGACCGGATCGCCGCCGCCGAGGCCGGCATCGACCCGGACCGGCCACACCGCAGCGTCACCTCGGACTTCGGGGCGATCGCCCGCGCCGCCCGCGGTGGCGCCCCGCACTGCCGCGCGCTGCTGGAGTCGTCGGCGCGGTATGTCGCCGCCGCCGCCGAGACCGTGGTCAACCTGCTCGACATCGACCTGGTCGTGCTGACCGGGCCGGGATTCGCCGCGGCGTCGGCCATCTACGGGCCGGCCATCATGCGCCGTCTCGCCCCGGCCGACTCCCGCACCTGGCATCGCAACGTGACGGTCACGGTCTCGCTGGCCGCCGCCACCGCCTCGGCCACCGGTGCCGCCGCCCTCGTCCTGCAGTCCCACCTGCGCGCCTGACCCCGCCGCGCGGACCGCTCCTCCGCCCGCGCCCATTCCCGCCGGCGAAATCCGGGGGCGGGCGAGGTGATCGGGCCGCGCCCGTTCCCGCCGGCGAAATCCGGGGGCGGGCGGGGTGATCGGGCCGCGCGGCGGGCTGGTGATCGGGGAAAACCGGGACAGCGGGCCGGCGAGCGGTCAGCCTGGGCACATGAGGATCTCCCGGCTGGGCTTCGCGGCGGCGACCGCCGTCACCTGCGTGCTGACCTGCGGCGTGAGCGGCCCGGCGCAGGCCGATCCACGGCCTCGGTCGATGAGTCTGAGCGCGCAGCAGCGGACCATGCTGCTCGACGCCACCCAGCGGTTCCGGGACGTGCGGAAGGCGGTCGCGGCCGGCTACGTGCCGACCCGGGACTGCGTGCCCGGCATGGGTTTCCACTACAGCGACCCGCAGCTCTCGGCCGACCCGCGGATCAACCCGCGGCGGCCGGAGATCCTGCTGTACGTGGCCGGCCCGCACGGCTCGGTCCGCCTCGCCGGGCTGGAGTACTTCCGGCCCGACGCCGACGGCGACCTGGGCACCGACGGGGATCGCCCGTACCTGCTCGGCCACCCGTTCAACGGGCCGATGGCCGGGCACCCGGTCCCGCCCGGGCACCCGCCCATGCCGGTCCACTACGACCTACACGTCTGGCTCTACGAGCACAACCCGGCGGGCGAGCTGGCCACCGAGAACCCCGAGGTCACCTGCGGTTAGCGGCCCCGGCCGGTCTTCTCCTGCAGGTCGTCGATGCGCTGGGACGCCTCGGCCTTGGTCAGCCCGTCGGGCACGTCCTCGTGCGCCTCGGTGGCCAGGGTGTGCAGGTAGGACTCCTGCGCCCCGGTCGCCGGCTCGTCCCCGGTCGTCCAGTCCTCCGGGTCCTTCACCCGGTTGCCGTCCTCCGGGGCGCTGCTCTTCCGGTCCGCCATGTCACGTCCTCCCGATCAACCTCTTCGAACGTCCGTTCCAGTACCCACCCCACCGTCCGCCATGCCACCGATCCCCCTTTCGGTTGCCACCAATGGTCGACGCTCCCGTAACCAAGATTGTCATCAATATTGGTCACGATCGACCTCACCCGAAAAGGCGCCGACCGGGCCGCAGGCCCTGAACCCGCAGGCAGCCGGCCGCGCGGCAATGCCACGACCATTCATCCAGCGGTCGTTCGCCCCATTCTCGGGTGCCATTTTCGATCAGCCGGAAGCGCATTTATGGGCGTACCAAATAATTGTCTTTAATCTCTTGAAAAGAACAGACGGCCGCGCCTCCACGACACTTGACCTGTGGGTTTCCTGTGCACAGGCCCGCGATGATATGTACTCGACGTTATGTGAGGAGACCTTCAAAAATCAGAACTTGCGTGGACGGCGGGAACGAATATGCTCTGCAGCTATTCACCTCCGTCAATTCGACGAAAGGCAGTCCACGTGAGAACGAGATCCGCTCTCATCGCCACCGGCGCCGCCCTCGCGCTGGTCACCGGCGGCGCGGTGAACGCGTACGCCGCCACCCCGGCCCCCGATCCGGTGCCGGCCGTGGCCGTGGCCGACACCACGCCGGCGATCGTCGCCGCGGCCAACGCGTTCCTGGCCACCCTGACCAGCGCCCAGAAGACCGCCGTGCAGTTCGCCTGGACCAACACGACCCAGAAGAAGAAGTGGTCCAACCTGCCGCAGGGCCTCTACACCCGTAGCGGCCTGATGTGGGGCAACCTGACCGCGACCCAGCAGACCGCGTGGCTGGCGGTGATGCAGGCGACGCTGAGCCCGGAGGGCTACACCCGGGTGCGCCAGGAGTGGCGGGCCGACGACTTCCTGACCAGCGGCGGCGGCCTGCAGTACGGGCAGCAGTACTACTGGATCGCGCTGATCGGCACCCCGTCCACGACCACCCCGTGGCAGTGGCAGTGGGGTGGCCACCACGTGACCGTCAACGCCACGGTCGCCGGCACCGAGGTCGCGCTCTACCCGAGCTTCATCGGCGCCCAGCCGGGCAGCTACACCGACGCCGGGGTGGCCGTCAAACCGATCGGTGACATCTGGACCTCGGCGTACTCGCTGGTCAGCTCCCTGACCACGGCGCAGAAGGCTCTCGCTGTGCGCGGCAGCACGTACATCGATCTGCTCTACGGGCCCGGGCAGGACTCCCGCGCGCCGGTCTACGAGGGCGTTCCCGGGTCGTCGCTGACCGCCGCGCAGAAGTCGCTGCTTCTGGCGCTGATCAGCAAGTACGGCAACCTGGTCAACGCCGAGGACGCGGCGAGCCGGCTGGCCCAGATCCAGGCGACCCTGGATCAGACCTACTTCGCCTGGTACGGCCCGACGACCAGCACCGGGGCGGCGTACTTCCGGGTCACCGGGCCGCGCGTGATCATCGAGTACTCGCCGCAGGCGATGGGCGGGACGGCCTCGAACCACATCCACGGGATCTACCGCGACCCGCAGAACGACTACGGGGCAGCGATCACCGGATGACGACCACGGCCTCGGGCCGTACGCGGAGGGCGCCGGTGGCTCGGCTGCTGGCGCCCCTCGCGGCGATGGCCCTCATCCTGCTCCCGGCGAGCGCGGCCTCGGCCCACCCGCTGGACGTGTCCCGGCAGACCTCGTACGTGACCGTCGGCCCGGACACGGTGACCGTCGAGGTCGAACTGGCGGCCGGTGTGCTGGTCGCGCCCGCCTTCATCGCCGACCTCGACCGTGACCACGACAAGACCTTCAGCGCGGCCGAGAGCCGCGGATACGCCGAGCGTGTGCTGGCCGGGCTCACCCTGCGGGTCGACGACGTGCCGGTCCCGCTGGCGCTGACCGGCGCCGAGGCACCGACCTACCTTCAGGCCCAGGCGGGGTACGGCGTTCTGCACGTCACCGCCACCGCTCCGCTCGCCGAGCCGGCCGGCGACCACACGCTGTTCTACCGCGACGACTTCGCCCCGGACAAGCCGCAGTACCAGGCGGCCGTTCTGACTCCCAAGAACTCCCCGATCCAGGTCGGCGAGCAGCGCCACGACGAGAAGCAGCAGCAGGTCGAGACCACGTTCACCGTCCTCGGCGACACCGTCGAGGCCGCCCCGCCCGGCACGGCGAGCCGCGGCTGGGGCATCGAGCGCCTGCTGTCGATGATCCAGGACCCGTCCCGTTCGCTCGGGGTGACCGTGGCGGCCGTCGCGCTGGCCATGATGCTCGGCGCCTTCCACGCGCTCACGCCGGGCCACGGCAAGACGATGATGGCCGCGTACCTGGTCGGCGGGCGCGCCCGCGTCCGGGACGCCCTCGCCCTGGGCGCGTCGGTGACCGTCACCCACACGTCGTCGGTCTTCGTGATCGGCCTGGCCGCCCTGCTGGCCGGTCGCTTCGCGGTGCCCGACGTATTGGTGCCGGCCCTGGAGTTGATCTCCGGCGCCCTCGTGCTGGGCCTGGGCCTGAGGATGCTCTGGCAGCGCCTTCCCTGGAGAAGAAAGCACAGCCACGACCATGACCATCCGCATGACCACAGCCATGCCCCGGCGAGCGGGCGGGTCGGGCTGGCGTCGGTGGTCGCGCTCGGCGTCTCCGGCGGCCTGGTGCCGTGCCCGGAAGCGCTGGGCGTGATGATCCTCGCGGTCGGCCTCGGTCACATCGCCGTCGGCCTGCTGCTGATCCTGTCCTTCAGCGCCGGTCTGGCCGCCGTCCTGATCGGCATCGGCATCCTGCTCGTCCGCGCCAGGACCCTGGCCTACCTCCCCGGCCGCCTCCGCACCGAGACGACGGCCCGATTGGGCCGCCTCCTGCCCCTGACCAGCGCCGCCGTCGTGGTCGTGCTCGGCGCCGGCCTACTCGTCCGGACCGTCGCCGCCACCATCTGACAAAATCCCGGGCCTACCATGGCGCGGTGATCGCCGACGAACAGCTCGCCGCGTTCCTCCGGGCGGCCACGGCTCAGCCCGCCACCGAGAGCGACATCCCGACGCTGCGCGCGGCGGGCCGGGCCCGCGCCGCGACCCGCCCGCCGGGTCCGGCCATGCCGGCGAAGGACACCACGGTCGCCGGTGTCGCGGTGCGGAGCTATCAACCGGGCGCCGCCACCGTGATCGTCCACCTGCACGGTGGCGGCTTCGTCCTGGGCGACCTCGACACCCACGACCCGCAGGCCCGGCGTCTCGCCGCCGCCACCGGGGCCACCGTCGTGGCGGTCGACTACCGTCGCGCCCCGGAACATCCCTGGCCGGCCGCGGTCGACGACGCCACCACCGTGATCACCGCACTCGCCGCGGAGCACGCGCGGATCGCGGTGGCCGGGGACTCCGCGGGTGGCCTGATCGCGATCCTGGCCGCGCTACGCCTGCGCGGCGAGGTCCCGCTGGTCGCCCAACTGCTGGTCTGCCCGAATGCCGACCCCACCCTCCGATCCCCCAGCGTGACCGAAAAGGGTCAGGGCTGGCTGCTCGACCCGGGCACGCTGCGGGAGTGGATCGCCCGGTGGCTGCCCGACGCCACCACGCACGACTCCCCCATGGTCAACCCGCTCGCCGCCGATCTGCGCGGCCTGCCTCCGGCCCTGGTCGTGACCTCGGAGCACGATCCCCTGCGCGACGAGGGCGATGCCTACGCCGCCCGCCTCCGGGATGCCGGTGTCCCGGTCACGCATCGCCGCGAACCCGGCCTGATCCACAACTTCCCGAGCCTGCGCCACGTCTCCCCGGCCTGCGCCGCCGCCGAGGACCGTTTCCTGGCCGACGCCGCAGCCCTGCTGACCAGGACGAACGACGCCGCGAGACTACTGGGACAGCAGGACCGCGGCGGCGCGACGGGCTGACCGGGCCGGCTCCGCACTCCCCCGGATCCCGGCCGTCACCATCGCCCCCTCCGCCAGCAGGAACAACTGCTCCGCCAACTCATCCGAGCCCTCCGCCGCCGCCACCCACCCGGCCAGGTCCCCGGCGAAGGCCCGCTTGTGCCGATCCACCTGCGCGGAAACCATCGGCGAAGTCGCACCTGCCTCCCCAAAGGCGTTGATCCACGCGCACCCCCGAAATCCGGGCTCGGCGAACCATTCCCCCAGCCAGTCGAAGACGGCCAGCACGCGCTCCCGCGGCTCCGGGACCTGATCGACGTACGCGCGAAGTTTTTCTCGCCACCAGCGGTCCCGGCGGTCGAGGACGGCCTCGACCAGCGCTTCTTTGCTCGGATAGAGCCCATAGAGCCTTTTCAGGGCGACCCCCGATCCGGTACGGACGTCGTCCATCCCGACCGCACGGATCCCGCGGGCGTAGAACAGCTGCTCGGCGGCGTCCAGCACCTTGTCCCGAGCCTCGTTGACGGGGAGAACCACGGTTCTCTAGCCTAGCGGAGAACCGCCGTTCTCCGAAGAGAGGTCACCATGCCACCGTTCACCGCCGAGACCGCCGCGGCCAAGGTCCGAGCCGCCGAGAACGCCTGGAACACGCGCGACCCGCAGCGGGTGTCGCTCGCCTACACCGAGGACTCGGTCTGGCGGAACCGGGACACGTTCGTCACCGGCCGCGCCGCGATCGTCGAGCTGCTCACCGCGAAGTGGGCCCGCGAGCTCGACTACGCCCTGCGCAAGTCCCTGTGGGCGTTCGGCGACGACCGGATCGCCGTCCGGTTCCAGTACGAGTGCCGTGACGCCACCGGCCAGTGGTGGCGCAGCTACGGCAACGAGCTGTGGGAGTTCGACGACAGCGGCCTGATGCGCCGCCGCGAGGCCAGCATCAACGACCTGCGGATCACCGAGTCCGACCGGCGCATCTTCGGTGCCCGCCCGGACGGCGACAACTCGGAGATCCCGCTGGAGTAGGGGGCGCCGGGGAGTCCGTACCGAAATTCTTAGGAAACCTTATTGCCCTTTAGGCTTCGATGAACTTCAGTATGGGAAAGCGTCGATGCCGGCCCCCCGCACGGCTTCCGAACGAGACGGATGGACTCCCCCATGAGATCTCGCACCCTGCTGTCCGCAATCCTCGCCCTGGCCGTGACCAGCGGTCTTCTGGCCTTCACGGGCCAGGCCGCGTCGGCCGCCTCGACCGGCCCGATCACCGGGTTGGCCGGTAAATGCATCGGCGCCGCCGCCGGAAAAACCGCCAACGGTACGGCCATCGACCTCTACTCCTGCGTCGGCGACGCCACCCAACAGTGGACACTCCCCGGTGACGGCACCATCCGTACGGCCGGAAAATGTCTTGATGTCTCGGCGGCCGGCACGGCCGACGGCACCAAAGTCCAGCTCTGGGACTGCAACGGCACCACCGCCCAACAGTGGGTCTACAGCAGCGCCCGCGACCTCGTGAACCCCAACGCCAACAAGTGCCTCGACCTGGCCGGCAACTCCTCGGCCGACTTCACCATCGCTCAACTCTGGACCTGCACCGGCGCCGCCAACCAGAAGTGGAACGTGCCCACCGGCAGCACGCCGCCGACCAACCCGGGCGGTTTCGTGGTCACCGAGGGTCAGTTCAACCAGATGTTCCCGAGCCGCAACGGCTTCTACACCTACAGCGGGCTGGTGGCCGCGCTCGGCGCATACTCGCAGTTCGCCACGACCGGCAGCGACACGGTCCGCAAGCAGGAGGCCGCGGCGTTCCTGGCCAACGTGAACCACGAGACCGGCGGCCTGCAGTACATCGTCGAGATCAACACGGCCAACTACCCGCACTACTGCGACTGGAGTCAGTCCTACGGCTGCCCGGCCGGTCAGGCCGCCTACTACGGGCGCGGCCCGATCCAGCTGTCCTGGAACTTCAACTACAAGGCGGCCGGTGACGCCCTCGGCATCGACCTGCTGGGCAACCCGTGGCTGGTGCAGAACGACGCCGCGGTCGCCTGGAAGACCGGCCTCTGGTTCTGGATGACGTCGACCGGCGCGGGCAGCATGACCAGCCACAACGCGATGGTCAACGGCGCCGGCTTCGGGCAGACCATCCGGACCATCAACGGCAGCCTCGAATGCAACGGCGCCAACCCGGCCCAGGTGCAGAGCCGGGTCGACGCCTACAACCGCTTCACCCAGATCCTCGGGGTCGCGGCCGGCAACAACCTCTACTGCTGATGCGGAGGATCCTCGCCGGTGCCGCGGCCCTGATCGCCCTGCTGCTGCCGGCCACCGCGGCCGGCGCCGCCGTGCCCGTCGGCCAGACGTTCACCGGGACCGCCACCTACTACAACGACGCCGGATTCGGGGCCTGCGGCACCCCGATCAACGCGGCCACCGAGATGCTGGTCGCCGTCTCCTGGACGTTCTGGACGACGGCCAACCCGAACGCCGACCCGCTCTGCCAGGGCGTGTCGGTGCAGGTCACCTACAACGGTCAGACGATCACGGTGCCGGTGAAGGACAAGTGCCCGTCCTGCGACGCCACGCACATCGACCTGAGTCAGGCCGCGTTCGGCCGGTTCGCCTCGACCGATCCGGCCAACACACCGGGCGTCCTGCCGGTGACCTGGAAGTTCGTCACCACCGGCAGCGGCGGCGCCAACCAGAAGTGGAACGTGCCGGCCTGATTCACCGCGGCGGCACCACAACCGTGGCGACGCCGGTCTTCAGGTAGCGCTCGGCCTCGTCCGGTGGCCGAAGATCTGCGCGGCGATCGACAGGTCGAAAGCGACCACGTCGGGCACGACGAGCCCGACGACCCGGTGCGGAGCTGAAACGGGGACAACAGCAAGCGAAGGACGTGACTTGAAGTCACGTCCCTCGCTCGGTTGTCAGGTCAGGCGGCGGTCGGGAGGTGGTAGCCGTTGGTGGTCAGCCACTCGCGCAGCGACTGGACCTCCGGGGTCAACTCCCGCACCCGGGCCGGGTCACGCGGCGCCGTGAACTCGTCGGCGAACTCCGTGTAGTACTGCAGCATGTTGCCGTACTCATCGGCACCCGGGAACCCGAACGCCCGGAACTGATCATGCGTGACCGGCCGATACTCCACCGGCTCCCCCAGAGCATCCCCCAGAGCCTCAGCAATCTCCTTACCGGTCAGCACATCACCGGCGATACTCACCGTCCGACCGACGAACTCCTCACCACCGCGGAAGATCGACACCGCGACCCGGCCGATATCACCCGACGCGATACCCGCCAGCGGCGCGTCACCCATCGGAATGTTCAACACCAGCCGGCCCTCGGCATCCCGCGCCGGCGCCAGAGCATCGGCCAGGTTCTCGTAGTAGAACGTGGTCCGCAGGAACGTGGTCGGCACCCCCGCCTCACGGAAGAACACATCCGCCTCCGCCTTCGCGTCGAAGTGCGGCACCTTGTACGTACCCAGCAGCGTCGGCATCCGCGGGTCGTCCACCGGAATCAACTCCCGGGTGTCCTCCAGAGTCGACCAGACCACATGCTTCACACCGGCCTTCTGCACCGCCTCGATCAGATTCCGCACATAGGCCTGCTCCTTGACCGGATCCATGTGCGTCCAGAAATCGGTGACCAGGAACGCGCCGTCCGCACCCTCGAACGCCGCCGCCAGACCCTCGGGACTGGAATAGTCACCCACCACCACGTCAGCACCCAGCTCAGCCAGCTCACGCGCCTTGACCGAGGTCACGTCCCGGGTCAGCGCCCGCACCTTCAGATCATCGCCACCACCGGCCAGGATCGCCCGGACCACACCACTGCCCTGAGCACCGGTAGCACCAACAACCGCGATCGTCTTGCCAGCCATGAGAACCCGCTCCTCGGATATCCCGGCCCCTTTGTGGACCGTTATCCCCCTCAACCGAGCCCCCACCCAAGTTATTTCAAATCTGAAGGACTTGTGCCTCCGGTCACTTCGCGAAGTACGGTTCGGCCGCCTCCAGCCGCGGAACCGCCACGCCCAGGCGGCGCGCCTCGGCCAGGGTGTCGCGGCAGACCGCCCGCAGCTCCTCCTGGTTGGCGTGCGCGGTCAGCACCGTACGCATCGGCTCGAAGCGGCCGAGCAGCCAGGCCAGCACCGGCCCGGTCAACCCCGCGGGCACCTTGAGCGGTAGCACGTCACCCCGGTGCCGGCGCAGGTCGACGCCGCGGGCCTCGACGAGCGGGAGCAGTTCCCGGACGGCCAGAACCGCCTCGCGGGCGTTGCCCGGCGCCCCGATCAGCGCGGCCAGCGAACCCAGCTTCAGGCTCTGGGTGTGCAGGCCGGCGTTCTGGATGAAGTGCATCAGCAGCCAGCCGCGGAAGTCGGGGTTCTCCCGGAACTTGAAGCCGGCCCGACCGAACACCTCGCGCACGGCCCGCTCGCGGGCGGTCGGCGGCTCGCCGAACGTCCCGAAGAAGAGCATCGGCAGCAGCGCGGCCCGCAGCACCCCGTCCTCGCCGAAGCCACCCCCGGCGCCGGGGAAACCCCAGGCCACCTGGTCGGGCGGGAGGATGCCGATCGCCTGGAGCGGCTCGACCCAGAGGTTGTTGAAGACGAGCAGCGTGGCCCGGCCCAGGCGCGGCTCCAGGAAGGCCACCGCCTCGGGGAAGCTGTAGTGCTGCACGCTCAGCACGATCAGGTCGAAGTCGTGGTCCGGCTCCAGCGTCTCGCGGTAGGTCACCGGCCACCGCTCGGTGACGTGCTCCCCGCGCAGCCGGCGCCGCGAGTCGAGCACGTCCAGGTCGATCGCGTCCCCGTACCGCTCGGCCCGGCCCGGCCGGACGTAGAACTCGACCTCGTGGCCGGCGCGCTCCAGGGCCCATCCGTACACCGCGGCGATCACGCCTCGACCGAACATCAAGATCTTCATGCCCACCCCATGGCCTATAATTGGAGATAATCTCCACTTTTAAAATATGGAGATAGTTTCCACTTGTCAACGGGAGGCTCCGCGTGACCGACGCCAAGCCACTGCGCGCCGACGCCCGGCGCAACCGCGACGCCCTGGTCGCCAAGGCCCGGGAGATCTTCGCCGCGGGCGACTTCGACCTGCGCTTCGACGACTTCGCGCGCCTCGCCGGCGTGGGCACGGGCACGCTCTACCGCCATTTCCCCACGCGGGAGGCCCTGGCCGAGGCGGTCTACCGCGAAGAGGTCGTCGCGCTCTGCGCCCGCGCCGACGAGTTGCGGGCCACCCGCCCGGCCGACGAGGCCCTGGGGGCGTTCCTGCGCGGGTTCATCACCTACCTGGAGGAGCATCAGGGGCTCGCCCGCACGCTGGCCACCCTGATGGCGACACACACGGGTGCGCTGGCCGACGGCGGGCAGGCGCTGGGCGAGGCCATCACCGCGCTGCTGGATGCCGCGGTCGCGGCCGGCACGATCCGCGACGACGTCCGGGTCGGCTCGGTGATGATGGCCCTGCACGGCATCTGCGCGGCCTACGACCAGCCGGGGTCCCGGGCCGACGCGGACGGCGTCATCACCCTCGTGCTCGACGGCCTGCGCCGCGGCGCGTAGCGGGCAGGACTCGCCGCCGGTGATCTCGCGGCGCACACGCGGGCATTCCGGGATAGGCTGGCGGGCATATGGCTACCTTTCGCAGCGCCGCAGTGCTCCTCGCCCCCGACGGCACCAGGACTCCTGGCACCGCCGCCCTCTTCGCCGAGCCCTCCCGCAAGGGTGGGATCCCGCCGTGGGCCGGTGACTTCCGGCCGGCCAACAGCGCCGGCAACGGCCCCAAGAACGCGCTGAAGAAGCCGTTCACCCTGGAGTTGCCCGACGGCAGCACCGGCAAGGTCGTCGTCCAGAGCGTCAAGCAGGGCAAGGGTGGCGTCGTGCTGGCGCTGATGGGCGAGGACGCACCGCCCTTCTGATCACCCGGTCAGGGTCATCAGGTTTTCCAGGATCGCCGCGCCGTCCACCCGCAGTCCGTCGTGCTGGTGGTCGGTGCTGACCCATTTCCGTAGGCGGCCGATCCGGTCGGCGGTGCGCAGGGACAGCTCGGCGGGCACGTACATGTCGTCGGCGTAGATCAGCGCGGCCACCGGGACGTCGTTGACCGCGAGCCGGTCCAGGTCGTAGAGCGCCGGCCAGTCCGGGGTCGCGGCCAGGATGTCGGCGGCCCCGGCGAACGGGCGCAGCGCGGCGATCTCCCGGAACATCCAGGGATACATCATCTCGCCGGTGAACAGCAGCGGGTCGGCGTCCTCGGCGAACTCGGGGTGCTCCTTCAGGGCCCGGTCGGCGGCCCACGCCGACGCGCGGCCCTGGCCGAAGGTGCACTCCTGCAGCGCGAAGAGCGGCATGTCGACAAACCCGGTGTACTTCAGCACCTCGGTCAGGAACGTGTCCGACAGGGACGACCCGGGCCAGGCCTCGTCGAGGATCCAGTGCAGCTGGGCGAGCCCGGTACTGGCCCCGAACAGGTTCCCGAGCAGGCGCAACCGCCGGGTGGTGAGCCGATCCCCGTCCGGCAGGCGGACGTCCTCGGCGTCCAGGTGCGCGGCGATCCGTCGTACCGTCGCCAGATCTTCCGGGAAAGCCCGGTAGAAGTCGGCGTTGCGGGCCGCGACCATCGGATAGGTCAGCGCGTAGACGTCGTCGGCGGTCGTGTCCAGCCCCGGCAGCCCGCCGGTGATCCAGCACCGGCGCAACGCCTGCGGCGCCACCGACAGGTAGGTCAGGGTGATGAACCCGCCGTAGCTCTGCCCCAGCGTGTCCCACCGCGCGCCGCCCGCGACCGTCGCCCGCAGGATCTCGGCGTCGGCCACGATGCTGTCGGCGCGGAACATCCGGATGTACGCGGCCAGCTCCGCATCCGTGCGACCGGCGGCCGACCGGGCGGTCAGCGGCGTGCTGCGCCCGGTGCCCCGCTGGTCGAGCAGCAGCACCCGGTGGGTCCTGAGCGCGTGCCCGAGCCAGCCGTCCGCGGCCAGCGGGCGGGGCGCCTTGCCGCCCGGGCCGCCCTGCAGGAACAGCAGCCAGGGCCGGTCGTCGCCGGCCCGGTCAGCCGCAACCACCTCCCGGGCGAACACCTCGATGGTCGCCCCGTCCGGCCGCCGGTGATCCAGCGGCACGGTCACGGTGTGGTCGATGATCCGGAACCCGGGAGTCGCGATCATTCAGTAACGGTAATGGCCGTGGTGCCGGTAGTGCCCGTGGTGCCGGTAATGACCATGGTGGACCGGGCCGTGGTGATAGGACGGGCCCGGGTGGTAGCCGGGATGGCCGTAGGCGCCGCGCGGGTAGCCACCCTGCCGGGCCAGCTTGTGGTTCACCTCGCGCAGCATGTGGTGCACGAGCGGGTTGCGGCTGTGATGGGCCCGGCGCTCCAGTTTCGACGCCACCATCGACAGCACCGCGCGTTTGATGAATCCCACCGCAACTCTCCCTACCTGGCGAAACGTTGCAGTCAAAGGTAACCGAGCCGGTCCAGCGCTCGCCCGTGCGAAGGACCGGCCCGGCGGCTCAGCTCTTCAACTGGCCGAGGCGGCGTTCGGGGTTGGGAGCGGCTTCGGCCAATGTCTTGGTGTATTCGTGCTGCGGATTCAGAATGACGTCGTCAGCCGGTCCGCGTTCGACGATCGAGCCTTTGTACATGACCAGGATGTCGTCGGAGAAATGGCGCGCGGTGGCCAGATCGTGGGTGATGTAGAGGACGCCCAGGTCCTCCTCCCGCTGCAGGGTGGCGAGCAGGTTGAGCACGCCGAGGCGGATCGAGACGTCGAGCATCGACACCGGCTCGTCGGCGATCAGCACGCCGGGCTCGGGGGCCAGCGCACGGGCGATCGCGACGCGCTGGCGCTGGCCGCCGGAGAGCTCGTGCGGGCGACGTCCGGCGACGTTCGCGGCCGGGGTCAGCCGCACCCTTTCCAGCAGTTCCAGAACCTTTTTCCCGACGTCGGCGTCGCTCATTCCCGGATGGTGCAGGCGGATCGGCCGGGCCAGATGATGACCGATCGTGTGATAGGGATTCAGGGACGCGAAAGGATCCTGAAAAACCATTTGGACGGTACGGCGATAGGCCGCCAGCCCGGCCCCGCGCCGCGCCACCGGCGCCCCGTCGAGCAGGATCTCACCCCGGGTCGGACGCTCCAGCTGGAGCAGCAGCTTGGCCACGGTCGACTTGCCGCTGCCGCTCTGGCCCACCAGCGCCGTCGTCCTCCCGTGGTCGAGGGTGAAGCTGACGTCGTCGACGGCCCGCATCGTGCGGCCGCGCCACCCGTCCCGCAGCCGGTAGTCCTTGCCCAGCCCGCGCACTTCCAGGGTCGTCATGACGCCTCCACCTCGACCGCGTCCAGGGCCAGCAGGCGGTCGTCCATGGCGCCGCGGACGAACGAGCCGCGGTCGCCGGTCAGGCTCGGGAACGACGCCAGCAGCTGCTTGGTGTACTCGTGTTTCGGGTTGGTGTAGAGCTCGGCGGCGTCGCCCAGCTCGACGATCTCGCCGCTGCGCATGACCGCGATCCGGTCGCTGATCTCCAGCAGCAGCGGCAGGTCGTGGGTGATGAAGATGACCGCGAAGCCCAGTTCGTCGCGCAGCCGGGTGATCTCCCGCAGGATCTCGCGCTGGACGACGACGTCGAGCGCGGTGGTCGGCTCATCCATGATCATGACCTGGGGTTCCAGGGCCATGGCCATCGCGATCATGACCCGCTGGCGCATGCCGCCGGAGAGTTCGTGCGGGTAGGAGCTGAGCCGCCGCGGGTCCACGCCGACGCGTTCCAGCAGCTCGGCGCAGCGGGCGCGGCGCGCCTTCTTCGACATCTCGGGCCGGTGGGTGGTGAAGACGTCCTCGAACTGGTCGCGGATCGAGATCACCGGGTTGAGCGAGTTCATCGCCCCCTGGAAGACCATCGAGATCTTCTCCCACCGATTGGCCCGCAGTTCCTCCGCGTCCAGCGCATTCCAGTCGATCTCAAAACCTTCTCGACTGTGGAACACCGCCCGTCCGGAAGTGATCATCGCCGGTGGTTTCAGAAGACGAATTATCCCGTACGCGAGGGTGCTCTTGCCGCATCCGCTCTCGCCCGCCAGGCCCAGCACCTCGCCACGCTTGAGTTCGAGCGAGACGTTCTTGACCGCGTGCACGACCGGCTCGACCAGATAGTCCACGCTGAAGTTCTCGATCGACAGGACGGTCACAGCGTGGCCTCCTTCGCCTTGGACAGCTGCTCGCGCGACATCCGCCAGCCCTTGCGGACGGCCCGGGTCTGATTACGCAGCTTCGGGTTGATGATCTCGTCGATCGAGAAGTTGATCAGCGAGAGGGCGGCGCCGAACAGGGCCAGCATCAGGCCCGGCGGGACGAACCACCACCACGCGCCGAGCCGCAGGGCCAGGCCGTTCTGCGCGTAGTAGAGCATGGTTCCCCAGGTGAACGAGCCGCTCGCGCCCAGGCCCAGGTAGGAGAGGCCGGCCTCGCCGAGGATCGCGAAGATGACCGCGAACACCACCTGGGCGGCGAGCAGCGGGATCAGGTTGGGCAGGATCTCCACGGCGAGGATTCGCCAGCTCTTCTCGCCGGCCACCCGGGAGGCCAGCACGTAGTCGCGGTTGCGCAGGCTGAGCGTGTAGCCGCGCAACGGCCGGGCGCACCCGGCCCAGCTGGTGATCGCCAGGACGACCGAGACCAGCATCAGACTCTTGTTCGGGACATAACTGGAGATCACAATTACCAGCGGCAGGCCCGGTATGACCAGGGAGACGTTGGTGAACAGCGAGAACGCCTCGTCGATCCAGCCACCGGCGTAGGTGCCGACCACGCCGAAGAACAGCGAGAGCACCAGGGTGATCACGCCGACCACCGCGCCGACCGTCAGCGAGCCGCGAGTGCCGTGGGCGAGCTGAGCGAGGACGTCCTGGCCGGTCTGCGTGGTGCCGAGCCAGTGCTCGGCGCTGGGACCGGTCAGGCCGATGTCGTTGACCAGGCGTGGATCCTGGGTCACCAGGGGGCCGAGCAGGCCGAAGAGCAGGATCGCCCCGCCGATGATCAGGCCGGCGATCAACTTCTTGTTGCGGGCCAATCGCCGTACGCCAATCGCCGTTCTTGAATTTTCTTTGATGGCCGTCTCGGACAGTTCCGTGGTCATGGTCATGATCGCGCTCCCTCAGTCCCGGGCGCGGGTGCGCGGGTCGATAACCGAGTACAGGAGGTCGACCAGCAGGTTCGCGCCGAGCACGGACAGCGTGATGACCAGGAAGATGCCCTGCATGAGGGCGTAGTCGTTGCTGCCGACGGCCTGCAGCAGCGCCGAGCCGATGCCGGGGTAGGAGAAGACCGCCTCGGTGACGATCGAACCGGCGACGACGAACCCGAGCGAGATCGCGAAGCCGGAGACCGACGGCAGGATCGCGTTGCGGGCCGCGTAACGGCGCATGATCCGGCCCGGGCGCAGGCCCTTGGCCTCGGCGGTGACCATGTAGTCCTCGGACAGCGTGGACACCATCATGTTGCGCATGCCCAGCATCCAGCCGCCGACGCTGGAGAGCACGATGGTGATCGCCGGCAGCGCGCCGTAGTAGAGGACCGAGCCGATGAATGCGCCGTTCCAGCCGGGGGTCACGTTGTAGACGTCGTAGCCGCCGTTGAGCGGAAACAGCGGCCACGTGCTGCCGAACGCGAAGAGCAGGATCAAGGCCAGCCAGAAGTACGGGACGGACTGGAACATCGTGGTGACCGGGATGAGGTTGTCCAGCCAGGAGCCCCGTTTCCAGCCGGCGACGGTACCGAGACCGACGCCGGCCAGGAACGAGATGATCGTGGCGAGACCGATGAGGCCGATCGTCCAGGGCAGGGTCTGCTCGATGATCGAGCCGACCCCGGCGGGGAAGAACGTCACCGACGTTCCGAGATCCCCGTGAGCCAGGTTCCGGAGGTAGTCCACGTACTGGTTCCACAACGGCTCGCCGGTGTTGGTGCCCAGCATGGCCTCGACCGAGGCCCGCATCTCCGGGGTGACCGGCCCGCGCTGACCCAGCCTCGAGATCAGGATCTCGACCGGGTCGCCGGGCATCAGGCGCGGGACGAAGAAGTTCACCGTCAGCGCCGCCCAGAGGGCGACCAGGTAGAACCCCAACTTGCGAAGCAGGTAGCGCATCTTCAGGTTCGCCCTTTTACTTCGCCGGCTGCAGGTTGGTCAGCACGATGCCGTTGTCCCACTGCTTCCAGGAGGCGGGTAGGGCGTACTTGTTGTCGTTGGACGGCCAGCCGGTGGCGTGGCTGGTGTTGAACTCGGTGAGCATCGAGTTCACGTAGATCGGGATGTACGGCAGGTCCCGGACGATCTCGGTCTGGACGATCGCGTACTGCGCCTTCTGGGTCGCCTCGTCGTTGGTGGCCGCGGCCGCGTCCACCGCGGCGTCCACCTTGGCGTTCTTGTACCGGGCGTAGTTACCGCTCGGCGGGGCCGCCTGGCCGACCTTCTCGGTGGTCTTGCTGGAGTACTTCAGGTAGGTCGCGTACGGGTTGGGCGACGCACCCAGGCCGATCGAGTCCAGCGACAGCTGGAACTTGCCCTGCACCTGGTTGTTGTTCCACTCGTTCCAGGACAGCTGGGTCGGCTTGAGCTCGATGCCGATCTCCTTGAGCTCCTGGGTCATCGCGTCGTTGAGCGAGATGTAGTCGCTCCAGCCGGTCACCGTCTGGATCGTCAGCGTCAGCTTCTCGCCGCCCTTGGCCCGGATGCCGTCGCCGCCCTTGACCCAGCCGGCCGCGTCCAGCAGCTGGTTGGCCTTGGCCACGTCCGGACCGCCCGGGGTGTTCAGGTTGTTCGGGTCGGCGATCCAGCCCTTGTCCCGCCCGGGCAGCAGCATGGTCGGCGACGCGGTCTCGGCGAAACCGCCACCGGCCAGCTTGTTCAGCTGGTCACGGTTGAGCGCCCAGTAGATCGCCTGCCGGACGGCCGGGTCGGTCTGCGGGCCCTTGCAGCCCAGGTCCGCCCCGGAACACGTGAAGATCGACGTGGTCAGGGCTGGGGTGTTGACGTACGTCAAATTCTTCTGGTTCTTGAGAAGTTGATCGAGACCGGGCAGGAACGCGCTCATCCAGTCGACCTGACCGGCGGTCAACGCGGCACTGGCGGCGTCGGCGGTGGCCAGCGCGATGTAACGGACGTTCTGGATCTGCGGCTTGCCGGGCTGCCAGTAGTTCGCGTTCTTCTCCATCACGTAGCTCTGCGGGGAGAAGGTCTTGAGCTTGTACGGACCGGTGCCGACCGGGTTCGGGTTGATCGTCTTGACCGGATCGTCGATCTTGCTCCAGACGTGCTCGGCGATGATCGGCGTATTGGCGATGACCGCGGCCTCGTCGGTGAACGACGGCTTGGTGAACGTCAGGACCGCGGTCTTGTCGTCCGGGGCGACCGACGACGCGAGGCTGACCCCGGTCGAGTTGAGCGCCTTGTTCTTGCTGATCAGGTCGAACGTGTAGGCCACATCCTTGGCCGAGAACGGCTGCCCGTCCGACCACTTCACGCCCTCACGGACGTTGATGGTCAGGACCTTGCCGGCCGTGTCCCACGAGTAGCCGGTGGCCAGCATCGGGGTCGGCTTCGACTCGGCGGCGAAGTTGTACCAGTACAGCGGTTCGTAGATGAGCCCGTTGGTGGGCTGCAGGAAGGTCGGCGTGAACGGATTCCAGTTCTCGACGATCGTGCCCGTCGAGCCATTGAAGATGGTGATGGCGCTGTTGGCCGCGCCACCCTTGGTATCCGTGCCTCCGCTGCTGCTCGAACACCCGGCTGCGGCCAGGGTCAGCGCTGCGGCAGCGGCCACCGCGGCTCTCGTCAGCTTACGCATATGTACGTACCTCGATCTTCGTAACCGCCGCGTGTCGGCGGCGGGTCACCGGCCCGGGTCGCCCGCGCAAGCCCAGCCCAAGCGCGAGGTTCACCATTGACGGGGCCATTATTAAGTGGCTTAAGTTTGCAATGTCAAGAGTGGATGTCGGGTCGTCGCTCGGTACGTCATTTCCCGACACACGCGGAAACCAGGAGGGGCCGGATGGGGCATTCATCGACAGTTGTCTTTACTGGGGACAGCGTCACGGACTGCGGGCGGCGGGAGGACCCGGACGGGCTCGGGGACGGGTACGTGCGGATCCTGGCGACGTCGCCGCCCCTCGCCGGGGTGCGCGTGGTGAACACCGGGGTCGGCGGGGACCTCTCGTCCGACCTGGTCGAACGCTGGGAATCCGATGTGCTGGCGCACGAGCCGGCCGTGGTGTCGGTGCTGATCGGCATCAATGACGTGTGGCGGCGCTACGACGGGGCCGGAGTGATCACCGGTGCGGACGTGTTCGAGGCCAACCTTCGCGGAGTGCTGGAACCGTTGAAGGCCCGGCTGGTGCTGATCGAGCCCTTCGTACTGCCGGTCTCGGCCGAGCAGGAGCGGTGGGAGGACGAGGACCTCGGAGCCAAACGGACAGTGATCAAGGGGTTGGCGGCCGCGCTGGGGGCGGTGTTCGTTCCGGCCCAGTCGATCCTGTCGGCGGCGGCACGGCGGGAAGGCGCTTCCACGCTGGCCACGGACGGGGTGCACCCGACCGCCCGGGGTCATGAACTGCTGGCCGAAGCCGTCCGGGAGCGCTTCCATGGGGTGGGGCTTTAGGAGTTATTGCGTGGATTCACGATTGACGCGTCGTTGACTACTCTCCGTTTGAACTCATCATCCTCGATACTCGTATCTCAGGGCACCAAACCCGGGGGACGGGAAGAGGAAGACCTGATGAGCGATCGTCCACGCATCGATCTCGACATTCTCCGAACGATCACGGAGCAACTACGCCGAGTGAACGAAGCAGCACGCCGCGTCGCCGGTTCGGAACGGGCCCGACCGCCACTGGCCACCGGCGAACCAGCCATCCCGCTCGCCCGCCGCACCCGGCGAGCCCGATGACCAGGCCACTCGATCTCGCGCGCCTCCGTCGGCTCGCGAGCATCCGCCGGCACCGCACCACCGGCCCACGACCGCCGGCGCGCAACCAGCCCCGCTACCAGCACCCCCGCCACCAGCCCCGGAAGACACGATGACTCTCTACTTCGACCTGCCGCGCACCACGCCGGTCTCCGCCGACCCGTCACCCTGGCGGGACTACGAACCGTCACCCCGGCTGGTGCACGCGGCCGTCGGCAGCGGCCTGCTGTCCATCCTGGTCCTGGCCGCCGGCGTGTGGTCGCTCATCCTGCGGGACGCCGGCGCCGCACTCGCCTGCGGCGTCGCCGTGCTCATCCTCGGCCACCTGTTCGGCCTGATGCTGAACCTGTGGGTCCACCCGCAGAACACCGGCGACCGCATGCGCATCGCCGGCATCGACGACGGGACACCGGGGTTGACGTTCAGCTACTCCGGGCGGCTCTACTACTGGTACGCGGGCTTCTTCCTCCTGCTGACCGTCGCCCTGGCCGTCAGCGGCCTGCCCCTCACCATCGGCGCCGTCCCCACCGCGGCGGCGCTGTTCATCCTGCTCCGGCACGCACCCGGGCGGCTCGCCCTGACACCGGACGGGGTCTACCACCACGGGGTGTGGACCCAGCAGTTCATCCCGTGGCAGGCCATCCGCGAAATCTCCGCCGGGGAACACGCCCACATCCCGATCATCGGGGTGCCGGCCGTGGCGTCACCCGACACCCGCACCCGGCGGACGCTTTTCCGGGCGCCGGAACAGATGATCGTCCAGGTACCTTGGCTGGCCGTGGACCCGGCCCTGGTCCTGCAGGCCATGCGGTGGTATCACGCCAACCCGAACCATCGGTTCGAGCTGTCTTATCAGATCGCGGTGGATCGGGCCCGGCAGCGGGCCTGGCATCTGCAGTAGTCGGCTTGGGGGTCCTCGATCCCGGCTCACCCTCGGCGCCCTTCCGGGGCGTTCTCGACGCCGACCGCGGTCACGCCGCTTACCAGCCGGCATCACCTCGGGTCACGGACGCAGCCGCCACTCACCGCCTTGGTGGTCGCGGTTGCTGCCGGGGTGGGCTGTTCGGGTGGGCGGCGCGGTCAGGGATGGCGGTGCGGTCAGGGATGGCGGCGCGGTCAGGGGTGGCGGCGCGGTCAGGGGTGGCGGAGGAGGGCCACCAGGAAGTCGGCGTCCGGGGTGAACGGGCGGAGGTCCCAGGTGCTCAGCAGCAGGTCAGGGGTCAGGCCGGCGGTGGTCACGTCGGCCAGGAACTCGTCGAACGGGTAGCCTCGGCCGGCGCCGAAACCGATCGCGGCGCGGCCCGTCGGGGACAGGTGGGCGGCGAAGTTCCGGAGGATGTCGACCCGGGTGTCCGGGGCGGCGAACGTCATGACGTTGCCGGCGCAGACGATCGCGTCGAACGGCGGGCCCGGCAGGGACAGGTCGGACAGGTCACCGACCAGCCACTCCGGGCCGGGGTGGTCGACGACGGCGGCGGCGATCAGTTCCGGATCCAGGTCGACGCCGGTGACGTCGTGGCCGAGGAGCGCCAAGTAGCCGCCGACGCGGCCGGGGCCGCAACCCGCGTCCAGGATTCGCGCGCCGCGCGGGGCCAGGGTATCGACCAGGCGGGCCTCACCGACCAGGTCGGCGCCCGAGGCGGCCAGGTCGCGGAAACGCTTGATGTACCACTGCGAGTGCCCCGGGTCCTCGGCGAGCTTGCGCAGCCACCCGTTCTCTACCGTCACGTGTTCCTCAATCTCGCCCACGACAAAACCCGGCCCGGCCCACCGCGTCGCGGTCATCCTGCACCGTCGCTCGCGACCAGTGCCCGGCGCATGGCGGCCCGGGTTCGGCTTCCGGGGCCGGAACCAACCCTACGGCGGGTCAGGCCGGGGCGAAGGTCACCCCCTCGGTCTTGGTGGTGGTGGCGGAGCGGCCCGGGGCGTCCTGCCAGGTCCAGTACAGGTTCAGGTGGGAGATCACCTTGTCCGGGGTGGGGGCGCCCCACTCGGTCAGGTCCTCGGTGGTGTGGGCGTCGGCGACCAAGGGTCACGTCATATCCCCGGGTGAAGGCGCCGTGGATCGTGGAGCGGATGCACGCGTCGGACTGGGCACCGGCGACGATCAGGTGGCCGACACCGTGCTCGGCCAGGTGGGTCTCCAGGTCGGTGGCCTCGAACGCGTCACCATATTTCTTGTGGACGACCGGCTCACCCCCGCCGGACGGGAGCTCGGAGACGAACTCTTACTGCGGGGAGTCGAGCGGCAGCTCCTCCGACGAGTGCTGCACCCAGATCACCGGCACGCTCTCGGCGCGGGCCCGCCGGACCAGGGTGGCGATGTTGGCGATCACGGCGTCCCGGTGGTGGGCGCCGGTCATCACACCGTTCTGCACATCGATGACCAGGAGCGCGGTGGCCGGCCGGTCGGACAGGGTCGTCACGGGAACCTCCCGGGGGACGAAGCGGCGAAGACGACCCCACCCTAGAACTCCCCACCGACATTTTCGGGGGAGACTGGTCGCCATGGGTGAAGTCCACGCGGGCCTGGCCGACGTGGCGCGACGGGCCGGGGTGTCTCCGGCTACCGCCTCGCGGGTCCTCTCCGGGACCGGGCCGGCCTCCACGGCCAGCCGCGCCGCCGTGCTGACCGCCGCCGAGGAACTCGGCTATCGTCCCCATCCGGTGGCCCGGCAACTGGCCCGCCGGTCGGGGACGCGGGTGGTGTTCGTGGTGCGGGACGAGCGCACCGACATCCTGCGCGACCCGTTCGTCACGCGGGCCACGGCGGCCATGGCTGCGGTGCTCAACCCGTACCAGATCGGGATGTCCCTGAGTCGTGTCGGCCTGGAGTGCGCGGCGGAGCTGGACCATCTGGCCGCTGATCGCGGTGTTGCCGCAGTGGTCCTGGCCGGGCACGATCGTGAGCTGCTCGCCCACCTGCCGCCGAGGCTGCGCGGCCGCACCGCCGTGATCGGCCTGGGCGGCACGGACATCAGCGCGGGCAGCGCAGACGTCAGTCACCGAAACGGCGCGGGCACGGACGTCAGCTGCGGAAACGGTGTGGGCGGCGCGGACGTGGACAGCGCGAGCGGCATCGGCGGGCTGATCACGCATTTGTATGCTCTCGGCCGGCGGCGGATCGCCCTGGTCGCAGGGCCGTCGTGGCTGGCCGCCTCGGCTCCTCCGGTTCGCGTCTATGCGGAGCTGACGCGGGCCGCCGGGCTGCCCGTGAGGATCGTGCGCGGTGACTTCACCAGTGTTCGCGGGCGGGCGGCGGCGCGGGTGATCCTGCGGCGCTGGCCGGACACGGACGCTGTCGCGACGGTGAGCGACGCTACCGCCATGGGCGTTGTTCAGGCGCTCGCGGCGACCGGAATAAAAGTGCCGGACGATGTCGCGGTGACCGGTTTTGACGATGTTCCGTTGGCCGGTGCGCTCTATCCGGCTCTGTCCACGGCCACGCATCCGGTCGAGGAGATCGCCGTCGCGGCGGTCAAATCGGCTCTCGGCGAGTCACCACAGGTCAGACTGTTCCCGAGCATCCCGATGATCCGCGAGACATGCGGCGGAGGCGGGGCTTGTGGTGGAAGCGCTTCCACCGCTTAACGTCCAGAACGTGCCCGAGATTCGCCCCTACCGGCCGGCCGATCGCGCCGCCCTCTACGACATCTGTGTCCGCACCGCCGACGCCGGTGAGGACGCCCGCGGTCAGTATTCGACCGACGACCTGATGGGCGACCTGTTCGCCGGCCCGTACGCATTTCTCGAACCGGACCTGGCTTTTGTCGTCGACGACAACGGCCGGGCGGTCGGCTACGTGGTCGGCACGGCCGACACCACGACGTTCGTCAAGCGTTACCGCGAGGAGTGGATCCCGCTGCTCGACGGCAAGTATCCGGTCCCGCCTCCCCCGCCGCGCACGCCCGAGCAGGACATGGTCGCGCTGCACTACTGGCCGGAGCGGATGATTCTCCCCGAGCTGGCGGGCTTTCCCGCCCATCTGCACATCGACCTGCTTCCGCCGTACCAAAGAATGGGTTTTGGCCGAAGGCTGATCGATGCCTTTATGGGGAAAGCCCGGGTCGGGGTGCATCTCGGCATGGTCACCGCGAATGTGCGCGCTCGCGCTTTCTACGATCGCGTGGGTTTCGAGGTGTTGCCGGTTCCCGACCCGGGTCCCCTGACGTATCTGGGTAGACGGCCGGTCTAGACGAGTTCGTCGTCGGCCGGCTGCGGAACGTCGCGCAGGTGGCGGTTGTGGCGCGGCTCCTGCTTGGTCTTGGCGTCGTTGAGGCGGCGCCGCAGGTCGTCGCGGACGTCCATGATCGCCGCGTGCAGGTCCTCCTCGGACGACGTGACGACGATCTTCTCGCGGCCGCCGATGGTGGTTTCCAGGGTGACCTTCTGTCCCGCGTGTTCACGGTCCTTCACCGAGATGTACAGCGCGGTGGTGTCGGCGTGGAACGCGGCGAGCCGGGCGTCGAGCGGGCTGAACTGCTCGGCGATCCAGTTGAGGTCGCCCTGGGAGAAGCCCGCACCCACTCGCAGACACTCGTCGACGGTGGCCGGGTTGGCGACTGCGCTCATCGGAACCTCCTGCATCCGGTGAAAGTTGGACAACCCTCCACTACCCAGTTGATCAACCTTGAACCCGGTCCAGGAGCCTAAGTCCGGTTTCGATCACGTCCTGGGCCGACCATTCGAGTGCCGGGGCGAGCACGGTGAGTTCGGCCATCGCGTGGCCGGGCATCTCGGTGTCCTGCCAGCCGCCGGTCAGCCAGACTTTTTCCTCGCGGGCCATGGCCACGACGGCCTCGTTGAGGCGGGCGGCCGGGTAGGGCAGCCAGACGCGGAACTGGTTGGTGTGCGGCGGGCGCGGGAAGACCAGCGCGCCGGGGAGTTCGGCCAGGGCGGCGGCGACCGTGCGGGCCTGGCGCACGTAGTCCGGGATGCGGGGCAGTTCGCGTTCCAGGCCGGTGAGCGCGGTCAGGGCGGCCGGCCACTGCTGGAACAGCAGGCCACCGTAGCGGTGACGCCAGTTCCGGGCATACGCGGCGAGGCTGGTGGTCCCGGTCAGGGCCGCGCCGCTGAGGCCGCCCAGAGACTTGTAGAACGAGACGTACGTCGAATCGGCCAGGCCGGCGATCTCGGCCAACCCGCGATTCAGGTACGGCGTCGACTCCCACAGCCGCGCCCCGTCGAAGTGCACCCGGGCGCCGATCTCGCGCGCCGCCGTGCACGCGTCGTGCAGTTCGGGCCAGGTCGGCAGGACGAACCCGGCGTCGCGCATCGGCAGTTCGAAGACGACGGTGCCGACCGGCTCGGCCAGGGTCATGAGTTCGGCCGCGGTCGGGTTGCGGGACGCGCCGGTCGGGTGGACGGCGCGCAGGCCGGTGAGGTCGGCGTACGCGCGGCGTTCGTGCACCTCCTGGTGCCCGAGCGGGTGCAGCGCGACGGTGTCCCGCCCGGTGATCTCCGCGCCGTAGCGCAGGGCGACCTGCTGGGCCATCGTCCCGGTCGGGAAGAACACCGCGGCCTCGGCGCCGAGCAGCTCGGCGACCCGTTCCTCAAGTCGCTGGACCGGCCCGCCGCCGTAGAAGTCGGGCATCAGGTCGGGGTCGGCCGCCTCGGTCAGCTCGGCCAGCTTCTCCCGCACGGTGGCCGGACGGACTCCGGAGAGAAGCCGGTCACATCCACGCATCGCGGCGACCCGTTGCGCCCACACATCGTCAGTCACGGGCGGATGATCCCAGATTTTCCCGCTCGCCGAGATGAGATTTTTTCTTGTACGATCGTACTTGTACGAACGTACAAGATGAGGTGTCAGCAGTGCCGTACGTCCTTCTCGCGCTCGCCATCGGGAGCGAGCTCCTGGCCACCAGTCTCATGAAAGCCACCGACGGATTCAGCCGCCTTTGGCCCACGCTCGCCGTCCTCGCCGGATATGCCATCTCCTTCGTGGCCCTGTCCCAGGCGATCAAGGGCGGCATCCAGGTCGGCATCGCCTACGCGATCTGGTCCGCGGTCGGCACCGCGGCCATCATCGTGATCGGGGCGCTCTTTCTCGACGAGCCGGTGACGCTCGCTAAGGTGGGCGGCATCGTCCTGATCATCGCGGGAGTCGTGATGCTGAATCTGACCGGCGCGGAAGCGCATTGACCGAACGCCGCACCCAGCGCGCCCGGGATCCCGAGGCGCGGCGGGCCGCACTGGCCGTGGCCACCATGGAGGTCATCGCCGAGGCCGGCGTCGGGCGGACCACCCACCGGGCGGTCGCCGCCCGGGCCGGCCTGCCCCTCGGCGCGACCACGTACTACTTCCCGACGCTGGACGACCTGATCGCGGCCGGCCTGCGACACGCGACCGACCAGCTGTGCTCCGACCTGGACGAGTGGGCCCGCCGGCTGGCCGCCGCACCGGACATGCCGGTCGAGCTCACCGCGCTGACCAGGGAGTACCTGGCCGATCGGCAGCAGGTCCGGATCGAGTACGAGTTGTGCGTGGCCGCCGCCCGGGACGCGGCGCTGCGGCCGATCGCCGAGACCTGGATGGACGGGCTGCCGGAGATCCTCGCGCCCACGGTCGGGGCCGACGCGGCGCGCGACATCTGCGCACTGCTCGACGGGATCATCCTGCGGGCGCTGGTCACCGAGTCCGAGCTCGACGAGCCCGGCCTGACCGCCGCGATCCGCCGCCTGATCCCCTGATCAGCGGCCCTGCTTGAAGCTGCCTGATCCCCTGATCAGCGGCCCTGCTTGAAGCAGCCTGATCTCTTGTTCAGGGGATCTCCTTGAAGAGGGCCCGGACACCGCTGACATACTTCTGGCGGTCGACCTCGCCGATCAGCAGGCGCTGCAGGATGTAGCCCTGGACCAGGCCGAACATCGCCGCGCCGACACCGTAGGTGTCCGCGTCGGCCGGCAGGTGCCCCTCGGCCATGGCCCGTTCCGCGACCCGGACCATCCGCTCCCGGATCCGGCCGTAGACGGCGCGGACCAGCCCGGCCACCTCCTCGTCGTGGGTGGCCTCGCCCCACACCTGCACGGCGATCCGCACCGTCTGGTCCTGGGTCAGCGACGCCTCGACCTGGGTGATCACCTCGTCCAGGAAGGCCGGGACCGGTGGCATCGGGTCCATCGCGAGCAGGCCGTCCAGCACTTCGGTGATCTCACTGATCTTGGTGCCGGCGATGGCCATGATCAGCTCGTTCTTGCTCTTGAAGTACCGGTAGAACGCGCCGACCGAGAGATCGGCCTCCTTGATCACGTCCTGCATCGACGTCTGGTGGAAGCCGTTGCGCACGAAGCAGCGGACGGCCGCGTCGAGGATCTGCTGGCGGCGGGCGGCGAGATGGGCTTCCGAGACACGCGGCACCGGGCCAGCCTACCGTGCAAAACGAACGGTCATTCCACACGTAGACTGCGAGAATGAGCGACCGACCGCCGTTGGCCGAGCGACTGGACATGGCTCCACACCCGGAAGGCGGCTGGTTCAAGGAGACCTGGCGGTCTCCCATAACGTTCCGACCCGAGGGGTACGCCGGTGAGCGCGCCTCGGCGACCGCTATCTACTTCCTGCTGCACCCGGGCGAGGAGTCGGCCTGGCACGTGGTGCGCTCGGACGAGCTGTGGTTCTGGCACTCCGGCGGCCCGATGACGCTCACCCTCGGCGGCCGCGGCGAGGGCCCGGGCGCCGAGGAGCCGCTGCTGCTCGGGCCCGATCTCGCCGCCGGCCAGCGCCCGCAGCTGCTCGTGCCGGCCGGGTGCTGGCAGGCCGCCGCTCCGGCCGGCGACGAGCCGGTTCTGGTCAGTTGTGTGGTCGCGCCCGGTTTCGAGTACGCCGACTGGCGTCTCGCCTAGCGCGCGAGGCGCAGGTGCCCGGCCTGGTAGACGACCATGCCGGCCTCGTCCAGCTCGAACGTCGCGGCCGGCCAGTCGCCGGTGATCCGCAGCCGCTGCGGGCTGACCAGGTGATATGTCACCGTGCCGGGCACGACGGCCAGGGACGGCACCTGCACCCGCACGACCGGGACGGAGACCGGGCCGGACTTCACGGTCAGCCCGAGATTGCGGACCGCCCAGGCGATGAAGATCGGGGAGTCGGCCAGGCGCAGCACCGCCGCCGGGTCGATCACGTCGAGCTGCTCGGTGCCGGCGAACGGCAGGTCCCCCGCATCACCGGCGTGCTCGGCCCGGCAGGTCCAGCCGGACTCGGCGCGCGCGATCCGCAGCTCCCGGCTCCAGCCGTCGCCCTGGCTCGTGACGTGCAGCGACTTCACTTCGGAGGCGGCGGTGACCTCGGCGTTCCAGGTCAGCGAATAGGCCCGCGAGCCGGCGACGATGGCCGAACCGCTGGGCCGGGCGCCCCGCGGGAACACCAGCTCGGTGCCGACCCGATCGGTTCGCTGCCAGACCATCGGGCTCACGGGCAGGTCGGCGCGAGGCCGTTCCGCCAACGCCGATCCGCGTGCGCTGGTCGTGGTCATAGCGCCTCCTTTGCCGCTATCCGGTTCCCCATATTGGCATTGTGCAAACGCTCACGTCGGCGAATCCACCCCTCTGGGGTGGTCCCGGTACAACCTTCGGTTAACGGACGGCCGCCATCCGGTGCGACCCCCGGAAACCGTTCCACGCGAGCGGCACCGACGGCCCCGGATCCGGGCTGGTGACCCGGCCCACCGTCGGTGTGTCGCACACCATAAGGCCGCCCACCCCCAAGATCAAAATCTCGCTTCCGCCGTACGTCGTGAGCCCCTTTTACAGGGACTTCATCATGTCCTCGAACGACTCGGTGAGGGCGAACGGGTCGACCACCGTGGCCGGCTCGCGGCGCTCCATCTCCCGGGCCAGCTCGGTCGCGGCGCGCTCGATGCGGCCCCGCAGCGGGCCCTCGACCGAGTTGGCGCCCCAGTCGTCGCTCGCGGCGAAGACCGAGGTCGGCACCGGAACCGCGTGCAGGTAGGCGAAGAGCGGCCGGAGCGCGTGCTCCAGCACCAGCGAGTGCCGGGCCGTGCCGGCCGTCGCGGCCAGCAGAATCGGCTTGTCGGCCAGGGTGTCCTGCTCCAGCACGTCGAAGAACGACTTGAACAGGCCCGAATAACTGGCGCTGAAGACCGGGGTGACCACGATCAGCCCGTCGGCCGCGGCGACCGCGTCCTGCGCGCTCTTCAGCCCGGCCGGCGGGAAGCCGGTGAGCATGTGGTCGGTGATCTCGTGGGCCAGGTCGCGGAGCTCGATGACCCGGACCTCGGCGGTGACACCGAGCTGGGCGGCGGCCCGCCCGGCCGCCGCGGACAGCTGGTCCGCGAGCAGGCGGGTGGACGACGGCTGACTCAGGCCGGCACTGATGACGACGAGCTTGCGCTGCTTCATGCCTGGACCTCTTCCTTCTGCGACTCGGACTCGGCGGCGATCTTGGCGGCGACCAGCGAGGCGTGGGTCGGCGCGTCCGGCACGTGGGCCGGCTTGAGGGCGGCGAACTCCTTGCGGAGCACCGGCACGACCTCGGAACCGAGCAGGTCGAGCTGCTCCAGCACGGTCTTGACCGGCAGGCCGGCGTGGTCCATCAGGAACAGCTGGCGCTGGTAGTCACCGACGTACTCCCGGAAGCCCAGGGTCCGGTCGATGACCTGCTGCGGGCTGCCGACGGTCAGCGGCGTCTCGCGGGTGAAGTCCTCGAGGGACGGGCCGTGGCCGTAGACCGGGGCGTTGTCGAAGTACGGCCGGAACTCCTTGATCGCGTCCTGGCTGTTCTTGCGCATGAACACCTGGCCGCCGAGGCCGACGTAGGCCTGGTCGGCCGAGCCGTGGCCGTAGTGCTCGAAGCGGTCGCGGTACAGCTTGACCATGCGCTGGGTGTGCGAGGCCGGCCAGAAGATGTGGTTCGCGAAGAACCCGTCACCGTAGAAGGCGGCCTGCTCGGCGATCTGCGGCGAGCGGATCGAACCGTGCCAGACGAACGGCGGGACGTCGTCCAGCGGGCGCGGGGTCGAGGTGAACGACTGCAGCGGCGTGCGGAACTTGCCCTCCCAGTCGATCGTGTGCTCGCGCCACAGCTTGTGCAGCAGCGCGTAGTTCTCGATCGCCAGCGGGATGCCGGCCCGGATGTCCTTGCCGAACCACGGGTAGACCGGGCCGGTGTTGCCGCGGCCCAGCGTCAGGTCGACGCGGCCGTCCGCGAGGTGCTGGAGCATCGCGAAGTCCTCGGCGATCTTCACCGGGTCGTTCGTGGTGATCAGCGTGGTCGCGGTGCTCAGCTGCAGGGTCGTGGTCTGCGCGGCGATGTACGCGAGCGTGGTGGTCGGCGAGGACGAGAAGAACGGCTCGTTGTGGTGCTCGCCGAGCGCGAAGACGTCCAGGCCCACCTCCTCCGCGTGCTTGGCGATGGTGACGATGTCCTTGATGCGCTGGGCCTCGGACGGGGTCTTCCCGGTGGTGGGGTCGGTGGTGATGTCGCTGACGCTGAAGATGCCGAATTGCATGACCCGCTCCTGGAACCCTCGGCCGGGGCTCGTACGTCCCGGACTGACTCGCACAACGTTGTTGACACCGAAACTATTTCAGATTCAAACAACTTCGGCTGCGGTGGGGGTCACACGATCGGCACCGGGTTTCGCTCAGGTCGGGTCAGCTCACGAAGAACCACAGGGCCGAGGTGAGCCAGAGGCCGGCCAGGGCGGTGAAGACCAGGCCGCCGGCCAGGGGCAGAACCCAGGCGCGGCCGTTGTCGGGCTGGCTGACGATCAGCATCTTCGCGGCGAACGCGCCGTAGAACAGGCAGCCGAGCACCGAATGAGCCAGAACCCGGGGGCTGTCGAAACCGAAGCCGAACGCGTAGAGACAGTGCACCGCGACCGGCAGCGAGAGCAGCACCGCGAGGCGCCCGCTCCAGCGGTGCAGCGCCGGGGTCCAGGAGCGGGACGGCAGGCGGCCGTACAGGGCGAACGCGGAGATCAGCTGAACCACCGCCAGGATCACGACGGCGGTGGTCAGACCCGCCTTGATGACGATCGGACGCCCCAGCTCACCGAAGATCGACAGACGGGACGGGTGGTGCAGACGCCCGTAGACCCCGAGGCCGGCCGCGACCCCGACACCGGCGACCGCGGGCAGCCAGAGCAGGCCCGCCCGCGTATCGCCGCGCACGTCAGAACCCGGTTCCGGTCTCGGCGTCGACGGCGGTCACCGGGACCGCGGTGCCGTCGACGGTGGTGGTGTCGGTGGCGACGTCCAACTGCGGGGCCGGACCGATCTGGTCGCCCAAGGTGAGGACACCGACCTGGCGGCCGTCCGGGAGGACGATCCACGCGCCCTGGACCTTGGCGTTACGGACCTTCAGCGACGTCCGGTAGAGGCCGGACGGCTTCTTCACCGTCCCCAGGACGAAGTCGTGGGTGGCGCCGACCACGGTGACCTGGCCGCGGGCACTGTCCTTGTCGAACGTCCCGACAACCTTGGCACCGTTCTTCCCGAACAGGTTCAGCCGGCCGTTCTCGGCCGTGCCCTTGAGCCAGGCCTCCAACCTGTTGCCGTCACAGATGTAGGCGATGGCCTGCTGATCCCGGATCGAGATGGCCAGCGTGCCCGCATCGTCCTCGACGTGGCCGGCCAGTGTGATCCGCACCGGGGCGGGCGCACTCGTACCGGCGCGGACCGGCTCGGTCGGCGGCAAGGACGCGGCCGGCGCGGCGGCGCCCTGACCGGCCGTGGCCTGCGGGGCACTGGTGACGACGGCGACCGGGGCCTGGCGGTCGTCCGCACGCCGGTCGGCCGCGGCGGCCATGTTCACACCGACCAGCGCCGCGGCCACGGCGACGGCCACCCCGAGCGTGACCAGGGGCCCACGGCGCCAGCGCCGCGATCGGCCGGCGGGCGCGGGCACCGCCTCCGGACCTTCAGCCGGCGGGTGCACCTCGGTGGGGCCGCCGCTCGTGGGCGTCGCTCCGGCCAGCCAGCCGGTCACGGGCGTCCCGGCGAGCTGCCCGCCACCGCCGTCCTCGTCCGGCCAACCTGCGGCCCGCGGCATCCCGGCGAGCCGCCCAGCGCCGTCCGGCCGGGGCATCGCGGCCGGCCGTCCGCTGTCGTCCGGCCGACCCGCGGCCTGCGCCGCACCGGCGAGGCGGCCGTCGGCGGGTGAGACGGGGCCGGGGTTGCCCGTGGCGGGTCGGGTGCCGGCGAGTTGGCCGGCCCAGTGGCCCAGGTGGTCGGGGCTGGACGGGACGGGTGTCAGCGGTTGAGCGGGGGCCGCGGTTTCGGCGGCCGGGGCGGGGGTTCCGGCGGCCGGGGCGGGAGCTTCGGCGGCCGGGGCGGGAGCTTCGGCGGCCGGGGCGGGGGTGAAGGCTCCGGCCCAGGGGCCTGTGGGGGTGCTGCGGACCGTGGTCAGTCGGGGGGACGGGGATTGCTCCGGGGTGGCCGGCTCGGGGAGCGGGGTGATCGTGCCGAGGACGCCCGAGGCGACCAGGCTGCGCAGGTAGGTGGCGACCCGGTGGGCGGTCGGGCGCCGGCCGGGATCGGTCGACAGGCAGGAGCGGGCCGGGCCGGCCAGTTCCTCCGGCAGGGACTCCGGGGCGCCCTGCGGGTCGCCGGTGACCAGCTCGACGAGCAGGATGCCGAGCGAGTACACGTCGGCGGCGGGCGTCGGCGGGGTGCCGTGCCAGATCTCCGGGGCGGTGTATCCGGGAGTGCCCCCGGCGACCCCGCGGTCGGCGTCCATCAGCAGGACCGCCACACCGAAGTCGGTCACCCGGATCTGAGGCGGGTTGGTACCCCGTACGAGAAGCAGGTTTTCGGGTTTGAGGTCCAGATGGACGACGCCGCGGGCGTGGGCGGCGTCGAGGGCGTCCGCGACCTGGGCGGCGATGGTGGCGGTCTCGGCCGGGGTCAGGCGGCCACCGCGGTCGGCGAGGTGGCGGCGCAGGTCGGGACCGTCGACGAAGTCCATGAGCAGGGCCAGCGTGCCGCCCTCGACCACGAGGTCGCGGAAACCGACGATGCCGGGATGGTCGACGGCGCGGAGGGCCGCCTCCTCACGGAGGAACAGCTGGCGGACACGCCGGTCACCGGCCAGCTCGGGGCGCATCAGCTTGGCCGCGAGCGGCGGACCGCCGGAGCGTCGCGTAGCCCGCCGGACCACCGCGAGCGCGCCGCGACCGATCTCCTCGTGCAGCAGGTATTCGCGGCCGAGCGCTTCCTGACCGGCCATCCGCGTGCCCTTTCTCGCGTCGATCCCCGTGCCCGGCGATCAATCATGATCAAATCCTGCCCGCGGTTCGGCCGGATTCGGCCTATCGCGTTCCTATGATCTGCATACCGCGGATCGGGCAGCTCGGTTCATCCCGGGCCGACCTCGAATTGCCATTGTCCTCGCGAGACGGACACCGCCGCAAACGGCTGATCACACTTTAGGGAAGTGTCGATCTTCAATGTCCGCGACGACGGACATTCCGGCTGCCGGCCCGCCGCCCGGGCGAAGAGGGAGGCCGCAGCGGCGCGGTGAGGAGGACGACCGGATCGACGCCGGGCCGGCCGTCACGCTGGAAGTGATCTTCAACGGTCTGGCGCGGGCGGGGTCCGGCTAACTATGGTGGCTCGATGTCCGGGCGGCGGTGGGGTTGGCTCGACGGACTCCGCGCCGTCGCGGTGCTGCTCGTCCTCTATGCGCACCTGACCCGTTATGTCTTCACCGGCCTGCGCTCGATCACCGGCGAATGGCTGCACGCGGGGCCGGCCGGGGTCATGCTGTTCTTCCTGGTCAGCGGGTACATCATCCCGGCCTCGCTGGAGCGACACGGCAGTCTGCGGGAGTTCTGGATCAGCCGGGCGCTGCGGCTCTACCCGATGTACCTGGTGGCGATCGCGGCCATGGTCCTGCTCGGCGGCTACACGACGTCACAGCCGGTGACCGCGGCGGTCGGGCACGCGACGATGATGCCGTTCCTGCTCGGAGTGCCGCTGGTCACGCCCGTGCTCTGGACGCTCTCCTACGAGATGGCGTTCTATCTGCTGGTAACGGCCCTGTTCACGATGCGGTGGCACCGGGCCAGCGCGACGATCGCCGGGGTGCTGGCCGTGCTGGCGGTGGTGACCGCGCCGCTCGCCGGGCCGCGGGCCAACCTGGTCGGGGTGGCCGCGCCCGTACTCATAATCGGTCTTGGTCTTCTGTTGTCGCGCTGGCGGGCGGCGATCGTCGCGGGTGGCCTGATCCTCGGTGGGCTCGTCGGGACGCTGCTCGCGATCGGTCAGGACCCGGCCCACGGGTGGGACGGGCTGCTGATCGTCGCGGTGATGTTCACCGGCACGGCGATCTACCGGGCCGACCGGGGGCAGACCGGCTGGTGGCCCGCGATTCTGGCGATCACGCTGGTCGGCGGGGCGTTGCTGGTGAACTGGATCGCCGAGCTGCACTCGCTCGACGCGCTGACACCGAAGTACGTGGCCCGGGTGGTGATCACCGTGCTGACGTTCGGCGGGGCGTTCGCGATCGGACGGCTCGGCCGCCATCGCCGTACGCCGTCGTGGTTGTCGTTGATCGGTGTTCTCAGTTATTCGATTTACCTGGTGCACTACGTGCTGATCCAGATCGGTCATCGATTCCTGGAATCGGGGCTTCCCGACCCGTTCATCGCGGTGATCTATCTGTCGGCGGTGTTCGGGATCTCGTGGCTCACGCACCGTTACGTGGAATTGCCGGCGCAACGACTCGGGCGCCGGTTCCGTGCCTCTCGGCCCCCGGCGGGACAGGATGGAACCGGCGAGTCCCCACGAGTTAAGGAGGCGTTGTGGCACGGCTGATCTGCACCGGGATCACGTCCCTGGACGGGTACATCAACGACGAGCAGGGCAATTTCGACTGGAGCGTGCCGGACGAGGAGGTGCACTCGTTCGTCAACGATCTCGAACGGCCGATCGGCACCTACCTGTACGGGCGCCGCCTCTACGAGGTGATGCGCTTCTGGGAGGACGCGCAGGTCCGGCCGGACTCCTCCCCCGCCGCCATCGACTACGCCCAGCTGTGGCGGGCCGCCGAGAAGATCGTCTACTCGACGACGCTGGAGGCGGCGACCACCGCGCGGACCAGGATCGAGCGCAGCTTCGACCCGAAGGCCGTGCAGGCGCTGAAGGACGCCGCCGACCGCGACCTGAGCGTCGGCGGGCCGCACCTCGCGGCCCACGCGTTCCGGGCCGGCCTGGTCGACGAGGTCCAGCTGTTCGTCTCGCCGGTCGTGGTCGGCGGCGGAACCCGGTTCCTCCCCTCGGGCGTGCGCCTCGACCTCAAGCTGGCCGAACAGCGCCGCTTCGCCAACGGCGTCGTCTACCTGCGCTACCAGGCCGGCTGACTCCGGCCCGCAGCCGCGCGGCCCGACGGGCCGAGCCAGGCAAAATCCACGCCGGGCCACACGCCACGGGCAGGCCAGACCAGACCAGGCCGCGCCACGGCAGACCACGCCCGGCAACGCCACGCCCCGCCAGGCCAGGCCCCGCAACACCAGGCCCCGCAACACCAGGCCGCGCCCCGCCAAGCCGCGCCAGGCCAAGCCGCGCCCCGCAACACCAGGCCACGCCAGGCCGCGCCAGGCCGCCGTGGCAGGCCGCGGGCACCGTCGGTGGCCGGTCCGCCCGGTCGAGGCCGCGTCAGGCGGTCGGGTGCAGCCAGCGGTCGAGCCAGGTGAAAGCCGCGTCCTGCATCCGGTCGACGAAGACGTGGCCGAGGCCGGGCCAGACCTGGGTCCGCAGACGCTCCCGGGCGTGCTGCGCCTTCCAGATCAACCCCATCTTCGTGTACGCCGCATCGCGCCCCGCCGCCGTGAAGAGCGGATCCAGCTCGCCGTCCAGCACGAACATCGCACGCGGGGCGGCGATCGACGCCACGTCGGGGATGTCGAGGTGCCGGAACAGGCCGGGATGCAGCATGTAGAACGCGGACTGCCCGCGCAGCGTGTTGTTCCCCGGAACCATCATCTCCTTCAGTCCGGTCATCCAGCAGGCCGAGACGGTCGCCGCGATGTGATCGGAGAGCGCGGCGACCTGCCACGCCCGGAACCCACCCATGGAGAAGCCGACCGCCGCGACCCGCCGCCCGTCCACCTCGGGCAGGCCGGCCAGCATCGCGGCCGCCCGCACGTCCTCCCGCGCCATGAGCCCGGCCACCGACGAGCCGAGGTTGAACAGGTTGGACGCGAGCGCCTGCTGACCCTCGTAGGCCAGGCCGCCCCGATCACCCCAGCCGAGCGCATCGACGGCGAGCACCGCGTAACCCCGCGCGGCCAACTGATCGCCGATGAAGCGCCCGCTGAAGTACTTGTCGGCCCAGCCCCGCGCCGAGGCGAGCCGAACGTCGTCATACCACGGCTCGATCACCTTCTCCTTGCCGATGTCGAACCTCGCGCCGTGGTCGTGCAGCAGCAGGGCGGCCGGGAACGGGCCGGGACCCTCCGGGACGAGCATGGTGGCGCGGACCCGGCTGTGCCGCGTGACGTCGAATGCCAGCTGCCGCCGGCGGAAACCGTTCCCTGGCTGCTCATCGATGACCTCCACGTGGAAGGGGCTACGGTCCTCGGGCTGCCAGAGCAGCTCCTCGACCTGGGCGCGAGCGCGACGCTTCCAGGTGCGGAAGTCCCGTTCCCGGCTGTTCGGCCAGGAGAGCGGGAAGTCGAGCTCATCCCTTAGACGCTCGTAGAAGACCGGCAGGTTGTCACCGATCACGGCCGGATTCTCGAACCCGGCGGCCGCCCGCGCCGCGGTCACGTCGGCCAGCCCGGAGGCCAGGGTCGCGGCGGGAATCGAGATCAGGGAACGCCTCTTCATCAATTCCTCCTCATCGATGTGAGGTCGACCCTAGAAAGCCCTTTCCCGCATGTCAACGGCGAGACGATCCTCGGCGCCCAGCGCAGCCCGATGCCCCTTGAGACACGAGGCCCCGCGCCGGGTCAGCGGCCGGCCTTGGAGCGTTCGCGCAGGTAGGAGAGGTGGATGAGGGACTCCGGCCAGATGTAGCCGGCGTCCGCCGCCCAGACCTTGGCGACGACCCGGTTGCCGGACGCGGCGAAGTGCGGCGCCGCTTCGGAACGCAGTTTCGCGTTCATGAAGGCCCGGGCGAACAGGTTGTGCACCACTGCGTCGCCGGGGAGCGGGCGGTAGGCCGGGCTGCCCGGGCCCCAGGCGGCGGCCTTGCGGAGCTCCTCGATCACGGCCGGCTGGCGAATGTACTTGAGCCCACCGCCGCCAACCCAGATCTCGATGTGCGCTTCGGGGACCAGGCAGGTCAGCGGGCTGCCCTCGGGCGCGCTGTACGCCGAGTCGACCGCGAACCGGTGCACCACCTGGTCGCTGCCGCCCCATTTGCCGCAGAGCTGCTGCAGCATGCTCCGGTGGGCGCCCAGGTGCCCGGCGTCGGCCGCACGGGCCCCGTTGAACCGGCGCCAGGCCTCGTCGTGGCCGCGCTGCAACCCCCGGTTGCAGGTGACCAGCCCGGTCCAGGCGTCCGCGTCGCCCGGGTTCCGGCGGACCACCTCGCCGAAGAACGCCTCGGCCCGGGCGAGGCGCTCGCCGAAGGTGCGGAACTGGCCGCGGGAGACGGAGGACGCCGCGCCGCTGCCGCGCGCCTCCCAGCCCCAGTCGATCAGCCGGTAGCCGTACGTGAGCATGGCCAGGGTGTCTCCGGAGTCCGCCAGGACCGCCTGTTCGAGCCAGGTCTGTGTACCCCTGGTGGCGGAGACGATCCGCAGGTAGAAGTTGCGGACGTTGCCGTCGGTGACGGCGGCCAGGATCGCCCGGACGGCCGGCCAGTCCCCGCGCCGGGTGGCCTCACGCAGGGCGAGCGCGCCCGGATCGCCCTGGCAAGGGTCGGTGGAGACGCTCAGAAAGCGGTTGGCGAGGGTGCGGGCACCGTCGCCGGCGAGGCGGGCAATGGCGCGGTCCAGGGCAGACGTTCTCACAGTGGTTCCACTTCACGACGGCATGACGGAAAGGCGCGGCGCCCGGGGGCGCCGCGCCTGTACATCCTTGATCCTGGACGGACAGGATCAAGATCTGGAGGGATGAACGGTCTGTTAACGACCCTGGAGGGACTTCACGTTGTCGCCGAAGGTCCAGTTCTTGGAGCCGTCCCAGTTGATCGACCAGGTCATCAGGCCCTTGATCGACGGGACCGAGTTGTACGCCTGGGAGACCAGTGACGGGGTCATGTAACCCCCGCCGGCGCCGGACTGGGCGGGCAGGCCGGGGACCTGCTTGTCGTACGGAATCCGGATGGTCGTGCCCTGGATGGTCAGGCCGTTGTTGAGGCACTGGGTCTGGACGGTGAAGCCCTGCACGGTGCCGGCCGAGTACGAGTCACCCGAGCATCCGTACATCGAGCCGTTGTAGTACTGCATGTTGAGCCACCACAACCGGCCGTTGTCCAGGTACTTCTTGATGATCGGCAGGTACGAGCCCCAGATCGAGCCGTAGGTCACGCTGCCGCCGGTCACGTACGCCGTCTCCGGTGCCATGGTCAGACCGAAGTTCGACGGCATCTGGGCCAGCACCCCGTCGATGATCCGGATCAGGTTGGCCTGCGAGGCCGACAGCGTGTTGATGTTGCCGCTGCCGGAGAGCCCGGTCTCGATGTCGATGTCGATGCCGTCGAAGTTGTTGGCCTTCAGGATCGGCACGATGGTCGACACGAACTTGTCGGCAACGGTGCTGGAGCTCAGGTCGATGCCGGCCGCCGCGCCGCCGATCGACATCAGGACGGTGGCGCCCTGCGACTTGGCCGCGCAGATCTCGGCGGCGGTGGGCACCTTCACGCCGGCGTCCATGCCGTTCTCCCACAGCACGGTGCCGTCGGAGCGGATCACCGGGAACGCCGCCATCAGCACGTTGTAGCCGTGCTGGGTGATCCGGCTGTCGTTGATCGGGATCCAGCCGAGGCCGGGGTGGACGCCGTTGGAGGCGCCGTCCCAGTTCTCCCAGTAGCCCTGCAGGACCTTGCCGGCCGGGCGGCCGCGGGTGGCGCAGCCGACCGGTGAGGTGGTCGGCGAGACGGTGGGCGACGCGGACGGGGAGGCCGACGGGGACGTGGGCGGCTTGGTCGTGCTGACCGACGGCGACGGCGTGGTGCCGCCGCTGCAGGCGCCGAGGTCCTTCCACAGGGTCGGGGTCGCGGCCGGGTTCCAGCCGGTGCCGACGTACGCCGTGTGGGTGACCAGTGCCTGGTACAGCTTGGACTGGTAGGTCACCTGCTGGCCGGCGGTGTAGGTGACCCCTTCGGCCCAGACCGTGGACGAGCAGGCGACGGCGGCCTCACCGGTCGCCGAGAACGCCACGATCGAACCGAGTGCCACCCCCACCCCGGCGACCAGCGCCAACAACTGGCGGCGAACTCCCATGGCGACTCCCTCGACGACGAACGTGACGTGTGCCACCACATCGTGGCTTTCACGTTCACAAATATCAAGGGTTCTTAACAGTCATTTATTCAAGTTTCTTAACAGTCACGGGGAGCCCGACAAAAGCCCCGTACGGCTGCAGCGCCTCCTCCGCGCTCGCCCAGTCCTTCGCGGTGAAGGACGTCAATGGCGAGACCACGATCGACACCGCCTTCTTGCCGAGCGTGCGCTTCCAGACCGCGCGCACCCTGCCGTCCTGCACGAGGGTCGACTGGAAGATCCCGTTGCCGCCGGGGATGATGCTCTTCAGCATCTCGGGCGTGGCCATCATCGACCGGTCCTTGTAACCCAGCATGTACTCGTCGAAGCCGGGCAGCGCGTGCCAGCCGCGGACCGGGCCGGCCTCGAGCACGGCCGGATCGGCCCACATCTCGACGCCGTCGACGTCGACCTCGGTGAGGCCGGCCGTCGCGATCCCGGCGCGGGCGTCCTTCATGCCGAGCATGGTCCAGCCGGCGAAATCCTTGGCCGTCGTGGGGCCGTGGCTGCGGAAATAGCGGTGGGCCAGGATGCCCAGCGCCTCCTCCCGGGACGGCCGGTTGCGGCTCGGCGCCCACTCGTCGAGCAGCACGAACGTCTGCTCGGAGCCCTCGTTCGGGGCGATCGCGGTGACTCCGCGCTGACTCGCGTACCAAAGCAGGTGGTAGCCCAGCTGACCGCTCACCGCGACGCCGCCCTCGTTGAGAGTGGCCACGCAGGATGATCGCGTCAGGCGGCCGCCGCCCGTCAGGGCGGCGCCGAGGATCTCGGCGGCCTTGTCCGCGTCGGACTCGGACAGGCCCAGGGTCTCGCGGCGTTTCGCCGCACCGGCGAGGGCCCGCACGCCGGTCAGCTCCAGCATCCAGTGCGCGTCGGCCGACGGGATCAGGTGGACCGTGCCGCGCATCGGCCAGGTGCGCACGACGTCGCGTCTCTCGGTGTCCGCGATGATCTCGGGCAGCGTGCGGCCGGGCAGACGCGTGCCCAGTGACCAGAGCACGCTGTTGAGATCCTGCGCCTGCAACGCGCCGAACCACTCGGCGATCCCCAGAACGGACTTCTTGCTGACGGAGCCCAGCAGGAGGCTCGTCATCCGCAGGCTCAGCGCCGTGTTCACGTCCACAGCGCTGAGCCTAGAGAACACCTACGACAAAATCAGCGACCGCGAGCGGCCCGGTACCTCTTGATCAGCGTGTTCGTCGACGAGTCGGCGTCCTCGGCCGGCGCCTCGGCGGCGGTCAGCTTCGGCGCGACCTGGTTGGCCATCGCCTTGCCGAGCTCGACACCCCACTGGTCGAACGAGTTGATCTCCCAGATCACGCCCTGGGTGAACGTGATGTGCTCGTAGAGCGCCACCAGCTGCCCGAACGTGTTCGGCGTCAGCTTGTCGGCCAGGATCGTGGTGGTCGGGTGGTTGCCCTGCATGACCCGGTGCGGCGCGACCGCGGGCTTGGTGCCCTCGGCCTGGACCTGCTCCAGGGTCTTACCGAACGCCAGGGCGCCGGTCTGGGCCAGGAAGTTGGACATGAACAGGTCGTGCATCTCGCCGATGTCGTGGTTCGGCTTGCTGAAGCCGATGAAGTCGGCCGGGATCAGCTTCGTGCCCTGGTGGATCAGCTGGTAGAAGGCGTGCTGGCCGTTGGTGCCGGGCTCGCCCCAGAAGATCTCGCCGGTCTGGAAGGTGGCGCGCTCGCCGGAGAGCCGGACCGACTTGCCGTTGCTCTCCATGGTCAGCTGCTGGAGGTAGGCGGCGAAACGGTGCAGGTACTGCGCGTACGGCAGCACGGCGTGCGACTGGGCACCGAGGAACGTGTCGTACCAGACGTTGAGCAGGCCGAGCAGCGCCGGGACGTTCCGCTCGACCGGCGTGCTCCGGAAGTGCTCGTCGATCTTGTGGTAGCCGTCGAGCATGTCGGCGAACTGCTCCTTGCCGATCGCGATCAGCACGGAGAGGCCGACCGCGGACGGGAGCGAATAACGGCCGCCCACCCAGTCCCAGAAGCCGAACATGTTGTCGGTGTCGATACCGAAGGCAGCGACCTTTTCGGCATTTGTCGAGACGGCGACGAAGTGCTTGGCGACCGCGGCGTTGTCACCGCCAAGACCCTTCAGAAGCCACGAACGAGCCTCGGACGCGTTCGTCAGCGTCTCCTGCGTCGTGAACGTCTTCGACACGATGATGAACAGCGTCGTCGCCGGGTCGAGGTCGCGCGTCTTCTCGTACAGATCGGTCGGGTCGATGTTGGAGACGAACCGGGCCTCGATGTCGCGCTGCGAATAGTCCTTCAGCGCCTCGTAAGCCATCACCGGACCGAGGTCGGAGCCGCCGATGCCGATGTTCACGATCGTCTTGATGCGCTGCCCGGTGTGCCCGACCCACTCGCCCGAGCGCACCTTGTCGGCGAACGCGCCCATCCGGTCGAGGACCTCGTGCACGTCGGCCACCACGTCCTGCCCGTCCACGACCAGCGACGCGTCGCGCGGCAGGCGCAGCGCGGTGTGCAGGACGGCACGATCCTCGGTGACGTTGATGTGCTCACCGGCGAACATCGCGGTGATCTTCTCGCTCAGCTTGGCCCGCCCGGCCAGCGCGAACAGCGCGGTCAGGACCTCGTCGGTGACCAGGTTCTTGCTGTAGTCGACGTACAGGTCGGCGACCTCGGCGGCATAGCGCTCGCCACGCTGCGGCTCGCTGTCGAACAGATCACGCAGGTGGACCGCCGAGAACTTCTCCGCGTGGCCCTGAAGTGCCTGCCACTCGGCACTGTCGGAAACGTGTTCGCTCATCTCTCCCACTCCGGACCGGGTCACTCGCACACTTCGCCCATCGTGGCACGAACCGCTGCCAGGCGCGGGCGATCTAGGTCTCATAGGCAGCCCACAGATTGATCACAGGGCTGCCGTAGCCCCGCCCACGAGGTTAGTCCCATGACGACGACCATCCGCCAGCGTGTCCCCTTGGTCATGCTCCTGCTGTCAACGGCGGTTCTGTACCTTTGGAATCTCAGCGAATCGGGATGGGGCAACAGTTTCTACGCCGCCGCCGCACAGGCCGGCGCGCAGAGCTGGAAGGCCTGGCTGTTCGGCTCGCTGGACGCGGGCAACGCGATCACCGTGGACAAGCCGCCCGCCGCGATGTGGGTCATGGGCCTGTCCGCGCGCATCTTCGGGGTGAACAGCTGGGCGATCCTGGCCCCGCAGGCGCTGATGGGCGTGGCCAGCGTGTGGCTGCTCTATCTGGCCGTGAAACGCTGGTTCGGGCAGGCCGCCGGTCTGATGGCCGGCGCGGCGCTGGCCCTGACCCCGGTCGCCGTGCTGATGTTCCGCTACGACAACCCGGACGCGCTGCTGGTGCTGCTGATGACCGCGGCCGCGTACACGACGGTCCGCGCCACCGAGAAGGCCAGCCCCAAATGGCTGGCGCTGACCGGGGTGCTGCTCGGCTTCGGCTTCCTGACCAAGATGATGCAGGCGTTCCTGGTGCTGCCCGCGATGGCGCTGGTCTACCTGGTCGCCGCGCCGACCACGATCGGCAAGCGGATCAAGCATCTGCTGCTGTCCGGCCTGGCCCTGGTCGTCTCGGCCGGCTGGTTCATCGCGCTCGTCTCACTCTGGCCGGCGTCGTCGCGGCCCTATATCGCCGGCTCGACCAACAACACGCTGTGGGAACTCGCGGTCGGCTACAACGGCCTGGGCCGGATCCTCGGCGGCTCCGGGAACGGCGGCGGCGGAGGTGGCGGGGGTAACGTCGGATTCGGCGGGGCGACCGGGATCGGCCGGCTCTTCGGCGAGTCGATGGGCACCGAGATCTCCTGGCTGCTGCCGGCCGCGCTGATCGCCCTGGTGGCGGTGCTCGCGGTGACCTGGACGGCGCCGCGGACCGACCGGGCCCGCGCCGGCATGCTGCTCTGGGGCGGCTGGCTGCTGGTCACCGGCGTGACGTTCTCGTACATGAGCGGCACGATCCACCCGTACTACACGATCGCCCTGGCTCCCTCGATCGCCGCACTCGTCGGCATCGGCGCCCGCGTCCTCTGGCTCTACAAGGCGCAGATCTGGGCCCGGATCGTGCTCGCCGGCATGATCCTGGCCACCGCCGGCTGGGGCTTCGTGCTGCTCGGACGCACCGACTGGGAGCCGGCCCTGCGCTGGGTGGCGCTGGCCGCCGGAATCGTCGCCGCTCTCGCGCTGATCGCCCCCGCGGCCCAGCTGCGCCGGCTGGCCGTGATCGGCATCGTCGCCGGCGTGCTCTCGACCGGGCTGGGCAGCGCGGCTTACGCGACCGCGACGGTCACGGTCGCCCATACGGGCTCCATTCCCAGCTCCGGGCCGTCCGCAAGCTCCGGCATGGGCGGTGGTCCAGGCGGCGGCGGATTTTCCCGTACGGACGGTGGAGGCGGTTCTCGTGGAAACGCACCGTCGGGGACCGCGCCGTCGTCGGATACCTCCTCGTCCGCCACGCCGTCCACGGACTCGTCGCAGTCCACCACCGGTGACTCGTCCACCGACAGCTCGTCGGCGGCCGGCGGCGCACCGGGCGGTGGCGGCGGGATGGGCGGCCGTGGCGGCGCGAGCAGCAGCAACAGCGAACTGACGGCGCTGCTCAAGGCCAGCACGACCAAGTGGGCGGCGGCGGTCAGCGGCGCCACCTCGGCGGCCGACCTGGAGCTCGCCTCCGGCACCTCGGTGATCGCCCTGGGCGGCTGGAACGGCAGCGACCCCTCCCCCACGCTGGCGCAGTTCCAGGCGTACGTGAAGTCCGGCCAGATCCACTACTACATCTCCGGCGGCGGGATGGGCGGCGGTGGCGGCCAGGGCGGCGGCACCACGGAGTCGTCGCAGATCGCGACCTGGGTCGCCGCGAACTACACGGCCACCACGGTCGGCGGGTCCACGATCTACGACCTGACGGCCGCCTAGTAACGACTTTCCTCCTCGCACCAGTGGGCCCCGCGACTCCCCCGGTCGCGGGGCCCACGCCTTGGGCGCCGTCACCGGTCGTCTCCGGCCGCCCTCGCGCTCACCGCGAGCCGGCTGCCGCCGAACCGTCGATGCCGATTTGATCTTGTTTGAACCGGCGGCGTCGGGGCGGGCGGGAAATTGTCGTACCCCTCTTCTAGGTTTTCGCGCATGGTTACCGCGGCTTACTCCTACCTCGGTTCGTCGACTCTGGACGACGGCCTGACCTTGCAGACCTCCGGCGGCCCGGCCGCTCATCCCCGTTTCTTCACCGGCTTCCTGACCTCGCCCGGCGCCGCGGCGACCGGCCTGCTGGCCGTGGCCGAGGTCGCCCGCACGCGCTATTTCCGTCCGCTGCCCCCGGCCAGCCTCGACCCGGTGGTCACGGCCGGCTCGGACCGGCTGCGCTTCGAGTCGTTCTCCGGCTGCTGCGGGGTCTACGCGCGGCTCGACGTGCTCCCCGGCGGGCTGGACGGCGAGATCATCGCCCACGGCACCACCAATGTCGACGTCAACCTGCCGCTGCAGCGGGCGCTGACCCGGGTCGGCCGCTCCGATCCGATGCACGTCGCGGTCGGCCCGGACGACCTGACGGTGACGACGTTCGACGGCCCGCTGGTGGAGAAGAAGGTGCCGCTGCCGTCCCGCTGGCTGCGCGGTTTCGCCGAGGCCCAGGTGCTCACCGCCCGCTTCGACCCGCGCGCCGAGATCGGCGTCGCCGAGGCCCGCGCCCTGTTCAACCGGCTGCCGGCCACCGACAAGTCGATCCTCTGGGCCGTCCCGGCCGGCCGAACGCTGCGTTTCACGTCCCGGCCGGCGCCGGGCGCGGTCTGCCTTCCCGGCGCCGGGCGGCTGGCGGCCTTGAAACCCTTCCTTCGGTACGCGACGGGCCTGCGCGTCTTCGGCCCGGCCGTGGCCGCCGGCAGCCAGCCGGTGGCCAGCACCTGGGAGCTGAGCATGCCGACCCTGCGGTTGTCGCTGACGCTGTCGCCGGAGGCCTATCGCGGGTTCTCCGGCGAGGGCGCGGTCCTGGAGTCCCTCGCCACCGACGAGGTGGCCGACGACGCCGACCTGGTCAGCGCCCTGCTCTCGTGGGATCCGACGATCGACGTGGACTCGCTGGCCACCGCCTCGGGGCTGGACGCGGCCCGGGTCCGCGACGCGCTCACCCAGCTCGGCACGGCCGGCCGGGTGGGCTACGACGTCGCCGAGGCCGGCTATTTCCACCGCACGCTGCCCTACGCGGCGGACGCCGTCGAGAAGATGAACCCCCGCCTGGCCGGCGCCCGCGCGCTGATCAGCGCCGGCGCGGTGACCCCGGGCGACGAGGTGTCGGTGGTGGTCAGCGGCGACGAGACCTATCACGTCCGTCACGAGTCGCAGTCCTGCACCTGCCCGTGGTGGGCCAAACACCGCGGCGGGCGCGGCCCGTGCAAACACGTCCTCGCAGTCCGGATGGCCCGCGCCGGCGAGACCGCCGAGACGATCGCGAAGGCCGAGGCGTCGGCATGATCCTGACCTGGGACGACCTGCACGCCCGGGCCCGGAACGAGGGCCTGCCGGGCATCGTCAAGCGGCTGGCCGCCGCCACCGAGGAACAACGCCTGGCGCTCGCGCCGGAGGTCGAGACCACGATCAAGGGCCTGGACCGCAACGAGTGGTGGCGCGCGTCGAAGAATCCGAACCCCGGCTACGCGCTGGTCGTCATCGGCTGCATGCCGACCGCCGCCCGGGCCGCCGCGCTGCTGCAGCGCACCAGCATGCAGACCTGGGCCCAGGTCGGTCCGGCCCGGTTCCTGGAGGTCGCCCGCCTGCGCGAGCTGCCCTGGCTGGGCGACCTGGGCGTGCGGCTCGCCCAGAAGCTGCCGATCCGGGATGCCGACGACGAGCTCTGGCCGATCGTGTCCGCCCTGCTGAACGAGGGTGACGCCGAGCCCCCGGTCACCGAGGGCGTGGTCCGCGCCTGGCTGGATCATCTGCTCCGGCCGCCGTTCCGGCACCGGGGCGCGGTCGCGCCGCTCAGCATCCGGCTCCGGGAGGACCCGCACCGGGACACGCTGCTGCCGGGACTGTTCGAGTTCAACGGGCTCGGCACCGACCTGGCCGCCCTGTCGTGGGACGCGTCCAACAAGGAGTGGGACTCCACCCCGGCCATGCCCAAGGTCATCGCGCACCTGGTCGGCGAGGGCACCCTCGAACGCAAGGCGATCCTGGACCTGACCGTCGACCGGCTGCTGCGCGGCGGCAAGCCCAACGAGCTGCGCCCGTTCACGCTCCTGCACGACGCGCTGGCACCCGACGAGGACGAGCTGACCGCGCACGCGCTGGATTACGCGCGCCTGCTCCCCGACGCGCCGGGCGCGGTCGCCACGGTCGCGCAGAAGGCGCTGCGCGCGGTCGACGACGCCGGCCGCCTGGAGCTGGAGACCCTGCTCGACACCAGCGGGCCCACCCTCGTCCGCAAGGAGAAGACACTGGTCAAGGCCCAGCTGGCCTGGCTCGAAAAAGTAGCCCGCCGGGAGCCCGCGCGTGCCGGCGAGGTGCTGGAGACGGTCGCCGCCGCGTTCGGCCACCCCGCGCTCGACGTCCAGGAACGCGCGCTGACCCTGATCGGCAAGCAGGTCGCCCGGCTCGACCCGGACACCCTGACCCGGATCGCCGACGCATCCACCGGTCTCGCCGGTGACCTGCCGGCCCGGGCCGCCGAACTGTTCGGGACCTCCACCCCGGAGGCCGAGGAACAGATTCCGGAACTGCTGCCGGCCGCCCCGACGGCCGAGATGCCGCCGCCGATCGCGACCGCGCCCGAGCTCGCCGAGGAACTGGTCGCGCTCTGCCACGAGGAGACCGCGATCCGGTGGGAGCGGGTGCTGGCCGGGCTGGTCTCGGTCTACGCCACCGAGGGCGCGGAGGTCCTCGGGGCGGCCCTGCGCCCGGTGCTCGACCGGTACACCGGCGACTTCGGCGAGAACTCGTGGAACCGGACCGAGCCGCTGCTGCACCTGGGCGTCGCGATCCGGTCGGCCATCGGCCCGGACCTGCCCGCCAACGCGCCGCGCACCGGCACCGGCAGCTCGGCCAACCTGTGGGAGTGGCTGATCACCTCGGTGCGCACCGCTTGGCAGGGCGGACGCCGCGGCGGCAACGACTCGGCGCTCGCGGCCACCCCCGACGGTGTTCTCGGGCTCCGGGTCGCCGAGACCGCGACCCAGCTGACCCGGACGATGGTTCCGCTGATCATGGCGACGCCGACCCACGTGACCGGCAGCATCGACCCGGCGGTCCTGCTGGAACGGCTGCGCCGGGCCGAGGCCGAGGGCTGGCAGCCGTGGCCGGTCGACTTCGAGCAGGCCCTGCTGCGGCTGCCGCGGGAAGCCGACCCCGCGGTCACCGCCGGGGCCGCCGGGCTGACCTCACCGGCCGGTCGCCAGTTCGCCGCATGGCTGAGCGGGGGCGGCCTGCCCGACCCGGTCAGCCGACGTTTCGAACAGGCGCCGGACACCAAAGGCCGGGACTACTGGGCGCCCAGCCTGCGCCGGGTCGTGGCCATCCTGGAACCGGCCCGCGACGGAGGTCTGCGCCTCGAACGCCAACTGCTCACGGTCGTACCGAGCGTGCACCCGGAGGGCTATCCGAGCGACTTCCACGACACCGGCGACGTGGTCGCGATGGTCCTGCCACACCACCGGGAGGCGGTCGCGGCCTGGGTCCTGCCCGAACTGGCCGCGCTGGCCGACCAGGAACAGCGCGAAGGCTCGGCGGTGCTGCCGCTGCTCGCCGAGAGCTCCGGCCCGGTCGGGCCGGCCCTGTCCTACGGCGTCGCCTACGGGCTCGGCGCCCGCCACCAGGAGAACCGGGTCGCCGCCGTCGACGCGTTCCTCACCCTGGCCGCCCGGCCGGAACCGTTCGCGGCGGCCGTCGGGGCCGCCCTGGGCGACCTCGGCGCCGACGGCGTCCTCAAGCTGTCCCGCGTCGGCCCGGCCCTGGCCGAGATCCACCGCGCGGGCGGGTCGGTCGCGTTGTGGGAAGTGCTGGTCACGGCCCTGCCCAGCCTGCTGGCGGCGGCGCCGCACGGGCTGCCCGACGTGCTGGAGCTGGCCACGCAGGTAGCCCGGGCGGTCCACGCCCGGAGCGAGATCGCGGGGTTGGGCGAGGTCGCGGGCCGGGCCGGCTCGACCCGGCTGGTGAAGGAGGCGAAGCGTCTGCAGACGGTGCTGACTCACTGATCCCGAGCGTCCGGGCCGGGCGGCAGACCAGGCCGGGCCTGGCTTACGCGGCGCGCTGAGCGGGGGCCGGGCTTGCGCGGCACGCTGAGCCGGGCCACGCCGGGCCGGGCTTGCGCGGCACGCTGAGCCGGGCCACGCCGGGCCGGGCTTGCGCGGCACGCTGAGCGGGGCCCGGGCCGGGCGGCAGACCAGGCCGGGCCTGGCTTATGCGGCGCGCTATGCGGGAGCCCGGGCCGAGACGAGCCGAACCGGGCCTGGCCTGCGGTGATGGCCTCCGGCCAGGTGGTCGTGGTTGTCCACACTGGCGGGTTGTCCACAGGGTCGCTGGCGGGAGCAGCGCTCGCCGACGACAATTCGAGCCGTGGAGGTGGCCCCCCTTGGGAGCGGCGGGTCCCCTCCACGAGTCGATCTTGGGGGTGGCTCGATCTTGGGGTCAGCCGGCGATCAAGGACTCGGAGACCGTCCAGAGGTGGGCGGCGGCTTCCGGGTCGAGGGCGTGGGCGGCCACGCCGGTCCGGGTGCCGGGCACGTTCGGGGCGGCCTCGTTGCAGTCCTCGAAGTAGCGGCCGCCGACGCCGTCCAGCAGTGGGGACGCCGCGAGCAGGACCGACGTGGCGGCGCCCTGCTCGGTGGTCTTCCACTGCGGGGCGGCACCGCCGGAGGCCTTGCGGATGCGGTCCAGCTCCTCGTCGGAGACGTACCGCTGCAGGTTGGTGCGGATGCCGCCGGGCATCAGCGCGTTCGTGTGGATGCCGGCGTCGGCCCAGCGGCGGGTGGCTTCGACGGCGAACAGGACGTTCGCGGTTTTGGCCTGGCCGTAGGCGAGCCACGGGTCGTACGCCCGGTTGTCGAACATCAGGTCGTCGAAGATCACCGCGGAGCGCAGGTGGGCGCTGGAGCTGACCGAGACGATCCGGGCGCCGCCGGCCGCTTCGAGCGCGCCCAGCAGGCCGGTGGCCAGGGCGAAGTGCCCGAGGTGGTTGGTGGCGAACTGCAGCTCCCAGCCCTTGTCGGTGCGGGTCAGCGGGGAGGCCATCACACCGGCGTTGTTGATCAGGACGTGCAGCGGCCCGTCCCACCCGGCGGCGAACGCGCGGACCGAGCCGAGGTCGGCCAGGTCGAGCCGGGCCACGAAGATCTGCTTGTTGCCGGTGGTCGCGGTGAGGTCGGCGGCGGTGCGCTCGCCGGCCTCGGAGTCGCGGACGGCCAGGGTGATCTCGGCTCCGGCGCCGGCCAGGGCGCGGGCGGTTTCGACGCCGATGCCGGAGGCGCCGCCGGTGACGACGATGCGCTTGCCGGTCAGGTCGATGCCGGCGACGACTTCGGCCGCGGTCGACGTCGCGCCGAACGGCGTGGTGATGCGTGTGGTGTCCGTCATGATCGTTGCTCCCGATCCGAACTAAGCTCAAACGGAGGTTCCTCCGCTACCGCCGACAGTAATCGGAGGTTCCTCCGTTTACCAATGTCCGCCTCGCCACACCGGCCGCCGGGAACAAACACGGCGCGGGAAGAACGGGAACCAACGCAGGCGGAAGAACGAGGCGCACGCGGGCGGGAGAAACAGGAACGCACGCGAGCGGGAAGAATCGAAGCCGAGGAAAGGGGCCCGGATGGCCGAGCGGGTACTGCGGGCCGACGCCCGGCGCAATCGGGAACGGCTGCTCGAAGTCGCGGTGAAGGCGTTCTCCGAGGACGGTCCGGACGCGCCGCTGGAGTCGATCGCGAAGACGGCCGGGGTCGGGATCGGCACGCTCTACCGGCACTTCCCGACGCGGGACGCGCTGGTCGAGGCCGCCTACCGCAACGAGCTGGACCGGCTCTGCGCGGCCGTGCCCGGATTGATCGACGACCTCGCGCCGGAGCGGGCGTTGCGCCGTTGGATGGACCTGTTCGTCGACTACATGGTGACCAAGCGCGGCATGGCCGACGCGTTGCGGGCGGTGATCGCGTCCGGCGGCAATCCGTACGCGCACAGCCGGGACATGCTGCTCACCGCGGTCGGGCGGCTGCTCGATGCGGGGGTGCGGGCGGGCACGATCCGCGATGACGTGCCGGCCGAGGACGTGCTCGCCGGGTTGAGCGGGATCACCCTGACGATCAGCGACCCGGCCCGCCGCGAACAGGCGCTGCGCCTGCTCGACCTGTTGCTGGACGGCCTCCGCCCGCGCCCGGCGAGCTGAGCCAACACGCGGGCGAGCCACGACTCCCGTGCCGGGGACCGGGCACCGCCCGTACGCGCAAATAAGAATTTTGATGGGAAAACGGAAACGCCGCCCGGGTGGGGGACCCGGACGGCGCTTCCTCAGGGGGAGGGTTGAAGATCAGCCGAGCTTCACGTTGAAGATCGGGTTGGCGGCCAGCCTGCGGAAAGCGGCGAGCGAGGCCGAGGAGCTGTTGATGCTGATGTCGCGGTCGCCCTGGTCGTCGTGCTTGGTGTCGAAGTGCACGATCGCCTTGATCGCCGGGCGCCGCTTGAGCTGGTCGACGACGCTGTTGTAGACGAACGACTTGTCGGCGACGCGGCCCACCCGGTGGTAGGCGCCCCACTCGGCGATCATGACGGGCTTGCCGGCGTGCTTGGTGGTCGCCCAGTCGTACCAGCCCTGCGCGCCGCCCTTGGCCTTGCGGTCCAGCAGCGAGGCGAAGGTGCCGTAGTGGTAGCCCTTCTCCACCGAGACGTACGAGTCCAGACCCATCCAGTCGACGACGTCGTCACCGGGGTAGAGGTCCTTCCACCAGGACTGCGCCATCCACTTCTCGTTGCCCATGTAGGCGACGACGTTGATCACGTTCGACACGCCCTGGGCGCGCAGGCGCAGGATCGTGTGGCGGTACATCGCCGCGAAGTCCTTGGCCTGCATGCCCGAGCCGGCGCGCGGGATCACGTCGTTCTCCGGCTCGTGGTTCAGGACCAGGAAGAACTTCTTCCCGTACGCCTTGGCCCGCGCCGCGAACGCATCGATCCGCCGGTCCTGCTGACCCGCGGCGACGGCCGCCCACGTCGTGCCGTACGCGATCTTCCAGTTCTCCAGCAGCACACGCGGGTGCGCGGTGTCCTGGGTCATCGCGATCTCGGCCCTGGTCGGGAACGGCTCGTTGCCCTTGTGGTACTGGTGAAAGATCGTCGCGGTCCGGCCGCTGGCGCTCTCCCAGGTCTTCAGCGCCTGGTCACGCGGCGCGCTGGTGAATCCACCAGCAGCCCCACCCCAGAGAACGCCACAGGTCGGGACCAGCTTGGCGCCGGTCCGGCAACCCGCGTCGGCAGCCTGCGTAGCGGCCTGTGCCGGCGTCCCCGTCACTACACCGGCGAAGCCGGCGGCGAGAGCGGTGATCGTCAGTACGGTCTTGCGCAGCGTCGACTTCAAAATCAAATACCCCCCGGTTTGTCCAGCGGTGTTGCCCGCCGGGCATGGGAAAGAGATTCCAGGGCGACGGGTGCACGCCAAGTGCCCGTGCCGGTGCGGAAAGGTTGCGGACGTCCGGGCTCGCGGACGCCGGCTTTCCGGGCCGGGAGCAGCGGGACGGCGCGGGCGCTTGCTTCCGGGGCGCGCCGGGAGTAGCCAGGACAAATGTGGATCTTCGACGGGCACAATGACCTGGCCATGCGGCTGCGCGAGTCGTTCGGATCGCGCGTGACCGGACTCGACCGGGACCAGCCGGGCCTGCAGACCGACCTGCCCCGGCTGCGCGCGGGCGGGGTCGGCGCCCAGTTCTGGTCCGTCTACGTGCCGTCGGCGCTGCCCGAACCGGAGGCGGTCACGCACACCATGGAGCAGATCGACGTGGTCCACCGACTGATCGCCGAGTACCCGGACGCGCTCGAAGCCGCCTGCACGGCCGACGACGTCGAGCGGATCGTCGCCGCCGGCCGCGTCGCGTCACTGATCGGCATCGAGGGCGGCCACTGCCTGGCCCGCTCCCCCGGCGTACTGCGGGCGTTCGCGCGGCTCGGCGTCCGCTACGTCACGCTCACCCACAACCATCACACGGCCTGGGCCGATTCGGCCGCCGCGCCGCCGTCCGTTCACGGCCTGACGGCCGAAGGGCTTGCTTTGGTACGGGAGATGCAGCGCATCGGCGTGCTCGTCGACCTGTCCCACGTCGCCACCGAGACGATGCACGCCGCGCTCGACGAGGCCGCCGCACCGGTGATCTTCAGCCACTCGGGCGCGCGGGCGGTCACCGATCACCCGCGCAACGTGCCCGACGACGTGCTCGAACGGGTCCCGGCCAACGGCGGGGTGGTGCAGATCCCGTTCGTCGCGTACTTCGTCTCGACCGCCGCGCTGGAGTGGTACCACGCCATGGAAGCCGAGTGGGAACGCCTCGGCCTGCCCCCGATCGAGCACGACTGGCCGCGCGGCCCGCGCGCCGGAGAGGACTCGCCGCCGGAATCGCGGACGGCCGACCACGCGTCCGAACCGGCATTCCAGCCGTGGCTCGAAGCGAACCCCCGCCCGGACGCCACCATCGCCGACGTCGCCGACCACGTCGAACACGCCCGAGCCGTGGCCGGGGTCGACCATGTCGGTCTTGGCGGCGACTTCGACGGAACCTCGGACCTGCCGGTGGGGCTGACCGACGTGGCCGGCTACCCGAACCTGTTCGCGGAACTGCAGGCCCGGGGCTGGTCGGACAGCGACCTGCGCAAACTGGCGCATCGCAACGTGCTGCGGGTGATGCGCGAGACCGAGCAGCACGCGACCTCGCCGCTGTGGCCGGCGACCGGTTCCGCTCCCACGGCGGCGACGTCACCGTCGTCCTCGCCGTCGCCGGACGCGGCTCTCACCCGCGGCGACGCCTAATCGCCCTCGTCCCCATCGTCTCGCACGGCGACGTCAGCCACGCTCATCGCCGTCGCCGGACCCGGCCTCGCCTGCGGCGACGGCCAGTCGCACTTTGTCGCCTTCGTCAGGCGCGGCCTTTCCGCGGCGACGGTCGGGGTCGCGTTCGGGGGTTCCCGCCCGCAAGGCATGAACGTTACTTTGGGTGACAAGCCTGGGCGACGTGCGTTCGCCGCCGCCCAGGGCGCCGGCCCGGGACGAGGGCCGGAAAAGCGCGGATCCGCCGGAGCCCGGCAGCTGGGTTCGGATGCCGGGGTGCCGACGGATCGGGCGGCCGGTTGCCGTAAAACTTCTTGGGTTGAACGACAACTGCCGGATGTTCCACGGCGTGAACCGCATGAACATGGAGATCATACGGTTTGTTTCCGGATAACGCAGCAGCCAGGTGATCCAAATCGCCGGGGCTTGCGCCGGACCCGGGTCAGAGATTAGCGCCGCGCCGCTCGTGGGGTGAACGCGGGTGCGTCACCCCACTCAGGCCACACAGAAAGTCACTCTGAGTTAACCTTTCGGCGGCTTCTCCGTCTCCTCCGGCTTGGTCGCCTTCGGGGTCACGGACGCACCGTTGGATCGCTCCGGTCCGGGCTGCACCGGGATCTCCGACGCCGTCGGAGCGGCCGGCGTGACCGGGCCGTCGTCATCCGCGGCCTCCGGCGCCGGCTTGGCACTCGCCCGCTCCGCAACCGCGGGCGACGGGTCGACACCGGCCGCGGAGTCGGTGCCGGCCGGAGGTTCGGGCGCCGCCGGTGACGGTTCGGCGCTGGCGGCGGGCGCGGAGTCGGCGCTGGTGGGGGGTTCCGCGGCGGGCGGGATGGTCGTTTCGGGGCGGGACTCCGGCCGTACAAAATCGGCGTTTTTCAGGGTTTTTGTGGGGTTTTCCGGGGGGAGGCCGGTGCCGATCGCGGCATAGACCGCCGGCTGGCTGCGGCGCAGGCGGCGGCCCCACCAGACGCCGAGGAGGTAGACCGCGAGGAAGGCGAGCGGCGGCAGCCAGACCTTGATCGGATTGTCCGAGTCGAGGAGGTCGCCGAAGAAAGCGACCGAGAGCAGCAGCATCAGGACCAGGAAGACCGCGGAGATCCACGGGGCGACCGCGCGGCGCCACGTCGTCTCGCCGTGGGTGTCGCGGCGGAAGAAGCGGACGACCGCGATCGAGGCGATCGTCATCAGGGCCAGAACGCCGAGGCCGCCGGAGACCGTGCCGAAGAAGAACAGGTCGGTGGTCGGGTTGAGGACCAGCGCCGCAAAGATCAACAGCACGACGACGGTGAGGCCGGACTGGCTCATCGAGGCGGCGACCGGCACGTCGTCGCGGGTGCGGGCCAGCGCCGGCGGGAGGACGCCCTCGCGGGCGACGGTCAGCGCATACCGCGCGACGGTGTGGTGGAAGGCCAGCATCGCGGCGAACAGGCTGGTCGCGAAGAAGATGCGGCCGAGGTCGACGAGCGCGGTCGGCAGGTACGGATCCGGGAGGACGAAGAAGAGATCGTTGAGGTACTGCGCGGCGACGTCGATGATCCGATTCGGGCCGGCGACGACGGACATCGCCCAGGCCGAGCCGCCGTAGACGATCGCGGCGACGCCGAGCGTCATGAAGATCGCCCGAGCCACCGTGCGTCGCGGATCGCGCGCCTCGGCCGCGTAGACCAGCGGGGACTCGAAACCGACCATGCCGGCGACCGCGCCGACCAGCAGCGACACCCCGCCCGCACTGGCGATCAGCCCCGGGTTCAGCGTGGTGAACGTGATCGGGCCGTTGTCAGCCGGATGTCCGACCATGACCGCGTCGAAAATCAGCACGATCAGCACTTCAGCGCAGACCAGGACGGTCAGGATACGAGCGTTGAAATCGATCTGCCGCAGGCCCAGATAGCTGATCAGGGCCCAGCCGAGCAGCGCCCAGACGATCCACGACATCTTCAACCCGAAGATCGCCGCGGCGTTGTGGGCGGCCACACCGAAGGCACCGTAGAGGCCGATCTGCATCGCGTTGTAGGCCAGCAGCGCGATGAACGCCGTGCCGACACCGGCGGGTCTGGTCAGACCCTTGGCCGCGTACGCATAGAAGGCGCCACTGTTCGGCACGTGCCGGGCCATCGCCGTCAGGCCGACCGTGAAGATCGCCAGAACGACGGCGACCAGCACGTATGCGACCGGGATACCCTTCTCTTTCACCTCCCCGTAGCCGAGGGGAAGCGCCCCGGCGACCACGGTCAGTGGCGTCATCGCGGAAACCGCGATGACGAACACGGACCACGTGCCGAGTTTGCGCGAGTTCTGCTCGGTGAGCCCCGCTTGCGACACGGCGCCTCCTGTCCACAGCGGATCAGTGCCAGACGCCGAAGATATCGAAGTTAACTGATCTTGGGGCGGCTTGTTTCCCGGCGGCCCCGCGCGAGTAGATTCGTCGGTATGCCCATCGGCCCGCAGCCGCACGGCCGCCGCGGCACCGTGGAGGAGCCGTACACCCCGCTGAATCTCCGACTCGTTCTGGCCGCTTTCGGCCTGGTGGTCTGCGTCGGCCTGTCGATCCTGCTGTTCCGGATGGGGTGGACCGTGCCCGGCTGGCTGCTGGCCGGGTGGGCGGTGGTCGCGCTGGTGGACATCGTGGTGATCCAGTTCCGACGGCGGGCGCGAGCCCGGGCCGAGGGTGGGGATCACTCGCTCTTCGAGTGACGCCTGGGGTCTGGTCGGGGCGGGCATTCCTAGGGTTGATGTGGTCGTCGGCGAGCTGCCTTCCATTTCATTGCCCACCTGTCCGGCGATCCGGCGATCCGGCGATCCGGCGCGAGATTCATGCCGCGAAAACTGCCTCCGCCCCCTCGAAGAGTCAGACAGATCCATTTTGGCATGATCATCTACTGACATAGTTGCGCTGGGGCTTGCGATAATTTAGCCATGGGGCAGTTGTCATTGTTCGGTCGGGCGGAAACGGCCGCGATGCGTGATCGGACACGGGCGCGGAACTATTCTGCCGAGGCTGAAGAATTTCGCCGCGAGCACCAGATCCGCCGGAATTGGGGGCTGAAGCGCCGCCACGCCGAGAAGCTGCGCCGCCTGCGCGAGAGTGGTTGCGCCAGGCCGACCTACACCGAAAATGCCCGCGTGCACCCTGACACCGCCCTTACGCAGCCTGCTGCCCGGGCGTTGCGCGGCGAGTCCTTGGTCTCACAAACTGCAGGTCCGGCTCAACGGCCCGCGGTGTCACAACCCGACCCTTCGGCTGAGCCGCTTACCGCGTCGCCGCCTGCTTCTTCGAAGGCGCGGCCTGCTCTCGCCCAGCCAACCGAGCCAGCTCCGCGGTCTGGTGGTTTGGTTTCGCGGCCGGAGTCCTCAAGACTGGCGGTTGCCGGGCGGCGCGTTCCGTCTCCCGTGTCGCCGACCTTGCGACAACCAAGGGTTTCCGGGCAGCGCAGGGCGGCGTCTTACCCGTGTTGGCATCGATCGTTGCCGAACCGTGCTGTCGAAGCTAGGGCGCCGGCTCACTCGCCACGTCCAGGTGGGTTGTTATTGATTAAGTGTGGTTACCGTGTGGTGATGGTAACGGTGACACTTGAGGAAGTGTGTCGCTTTCGGGTGCGCTTGGGTCACCGTTCTGTGGTTGAGGTTACGGCAAATTATTTCGACATATGCTCTATGGCCTTTGATGTTGTTCTCTTTGTGTGCGGGGGGCGTGATCCGCCTTTTCTGCCGTGAGATGGAATCATGCCAGGCCGGCGTCGTGTACCAGTAGGGCGATTTGTACTCGGTTGTTGAGGCTGAGTTTGGTGAGCAGCCGTGAGACGTGTGCCTTGACGGTTGCGACTGACATGAACAGGTCGGCGGAGATTTCCGCGTTCGACTTGCCCTGGGCGACGGCCAGGGCAACGTCCAACTCGCGGGTGCTCAGACGGTCCAGCCGTTGGCCGGCTTGGCCGCGGTCGGGTTGTGGGGTGGCGGTGACGTGGGTGATGAGCTGCCGGGTGACGCTCGGGGACAGGGTGGCCTCGCCGGCCGCGACGCGTAGGACGGCGGCGCGGATCTGTGCGGGTGGGGTGTCCTTGAGCAGGAAACCGGCGGCGCCGGCTCGGAGGGCGCGCAGCACGAACTCGTCGGCGTCGAACGTGGTCAGGACCAGCACCTCGGGGGCGTCCGGCCGGCGGCGCAGGGTTTCGGTGGCGGTCAGGCCGTCGATGCCGGGCATTCGGATGTCCATCAGCACGACGTCGGGACGGTGTGCGGCGACCGCGGACGGGACCTCGCCGCCGTCGCTCGCCTCGCCCACGACGCGTACGTCGTCGGCGCCGCTGAGGATCATGGACAGGCCGGCCCGGACCAGCGGGTCGTCGTCGACGATCAGGACTCGGACCGCGCTCATGATTCCTCCCAGGGGAGCCACGCCTCAAGGCGGAAGTCGCCGGCGGCGGGACCGTGGCTGAGGCGGCCGCCGGCCAGCGTGGCGCGTTCAGTGAGGCCGACCAGGCCCACGCCCGTACCGGGAATGGGTCTTGATGGAACCGCGAGTGGCAGCGGGTTGGCCACCTCGATGGTGAGGCCGGCGCCGGAGGCGCCGCCGAGGCGGACCCGGACGATCGCGCCGGGTACGTGCTTGCGCGCGTTGGTCAGGCCTTCCTGGACGATCCGGTACGCCGTGCGGCCGATGCCGGCCGGCACCTCCCCCAGGTCGACGGCGACGTCGAGGGTCACCTTGTCGCCGGCCGCCCGGGCCTCCTCGACCAGGTCGGGCAGCGCGCTCAACGTCGGCTGCGGCCGCTCCGGGCCGGGGTCGGCGCCGGGCTGGCCGGTGCGCAGCACGCCGATCACCGCACGGAGGTCCTGCAGCGCCTGGTGGGCGGTCGACCGGACCACCGAGGCCGCCCCGGCGATCTCCTCCGGCGGGGCGTCCGGGCGGAACTCCAGCGCACCGGCGTGCAGGCTGAGCAGGGAGATCCGGTGGGCGAGGACGTCGTGCATCTCGCGGGCGATGCGGGTGCGTTCGAGCACGCGGGCCTGCTCGACGCGCAGGCGCTGCTCGGCCTCGGCCCGGGCGGCCCGGTCGCGCCAGGAGACGACCAGCTCGCGGCGGGCGCGGACGACCATGCCCCACAGCGCGATGATCACGACGATGGCGATGCCCCAGCCGAGCGTCTCCCACAGGCCGGTCTCCTGGTCGGGCCGGGCCAGCGCGAAGATCACATTGGTCAGGACGGTGCCGGTCGCATAGGCCGCCAGCACCACGAAGCGGCAGTGCACGGCGACCGTGAGCAGAACGATGAACATGGTGAAGGCACCGGCGACGCTGAACGCGGACAGCACCAGGCAGTAGATCGCCAGGGGGAGCAGGAAGCGGCGGCGCCACCACAGCCCGATCCCGGCGATGCCGCTGAGCACGCCGTCGGCCACGATCAGCCAGTGCGGGGTCGGGTGCCACTCCTGGACCAGGGTCGGATCGGGCCCGAGCAGATCCAGGGTGGCCAGCACGGTGAAGCCGAAGCCGATCACGAAGCAGAGGCTGTCGATCACCCAGTCGCGGGTGGACCGCCGGGCCGGCGCGTCCGGCTCGGCGGACAGCGCGGCCGGCAACAGCCAGCTGAATGCGACGTGACCCATGCGCCGAACTCTACGAGCGGCCGGGCCGCCCCCGATACCGACCAAAGTTGGTATCGAGGTTCATACCAAGGTTAGTGGTCAGCGACCGAAGACCGAAGCGACGATCGGGTCCCGACATCGAAGCTGGGAAACATGATTGCGGTCGAGAACCTCACCAAACGGTACGGCGACCAGCGCGCCGTCGACGACGTGTCGTTCACGTGCGAACCCGGCACGGTCACCGGCTTCCTCGGTCCGAACGGCGCCGGGAAGTCCACCACGCTGCGGATGATCTGCGGCCTGACCCCGCCCACGGCCGGCTCGGCCACCGTGGCCGGGCTGCCCTACCGGCGGCTCGGCAACCCGGGCCGCCACGTCGGCGTGCTGCTCGACGCGTCGGCCCAGCACGCCGGCCGCACCGGCCGGGAGACGCTGGCCCTGGCCGCCCTGACCATGGGTCTGGACACCGCCCGCGTGCCGGAGAGGCTGGCCAAGGTCGGTCTGGACGCCGCCGCCGCGAAACGCCGGGTGCGGGCCTACTCGCTGGGCATGCGGCAGCGGCTCGGTCTGGCCTACGCGATGCTCGGCGACCCGGCCGTGCTGATCCTGGACGAGCCGGCGAACGGGTTGGACCCGGAGGGCATCTTCTGGATGCGCGGGCTGCTGCGGGAGTTCGCCGATCGGGGCGGCACGGTGCTGCTCTCCTCGCACCTGCTGCGCGAGGTGGAGGCGGTCGCCGACCGGCTGGTCATGATCGGCGGCGGCCGGATTCTCACCCAGGGCGACAAGAACGAGCTGCTCAGCGTCGCCGGCACGGTGGTGCGCCCGGCCGATCCGGCCGAGTTCGACGCCGTGCTCAAGCGGCTGGATCTGGCCGGCACCCGCTCGGCCGACGGCACGATCCTGGTGCCGGCCGAGCCGGAGACGGTGGCCCGCGCGGCCGCCGCGGCCGGGGTGGTGCTGCTGGAGGTCCGGCCGGCCGGCGCCGGCGGCCTGGAGGAGATGTTCCTGCGTCTGACCAGCACCGGAGGCAACCGATGACGACCACCACGATGACGAGGACGTCGCTGCCCTTCTCCCGGCTGACCTGGGTGGAGCTGCGGAAACTGGCCGACACCCGGGCCGGGTTCTGGCTGCTGCTGGTGATCGGCCTGGCCACGGCCGGCACCTCGGCGATCATCCTGGGCTGGTCCGAGGACTCGGAGATGACGTTCCAGGGGTTCTTCTCGTTCGGGCTGCTGCCGTCCGCGGTGCTGCTGCCCGTGCTGGGCGTGCTCTCGGTGACCAGCGAGTGGTCGCAGCGCACCGCGCTCTCCACGTTCACGCTGGTCCCGGCGCGGGGCCGGGTGCTGGTCGCCAAGATCGGGGCCGGTGCGCTCATCGCGATTGCCGCGACCGTGGCGACCGCCCTGCTCAGTGCCGTCGCCAACGTGATCGGCCGGGGCATCGGGGGCGACGGTTCCTGGCACGTCGACGGCTCGCTGGTCTGGCAGGGCCTGCTGCTCGAGGTCATCTTCGTGCTGATGGGGGTCGGGTTCGGCGCGCTGCTGCAGAACACGCCGCTGGCGATCGTGCTCTACTTCGCGCTGCCGATGGTCTGGTCGCTGCTCGGCAGCATGATCAAGGGCTTGCACCAGGCCTCGGAGTGGCTGGACATCAACGTGACCACGACGCCGCTGTCCGAGATCGGCATGACCTCGGGCGAGTATGCCCGGCTGGGTGTCTCGGTCGCGGTGTGGGTGCTGCTGCCGCTGGCCGCGGGGGCGGTCCGGGTGTTGCGCCGCGAAGTGTCGTGATTCGCCGGGGCGCCGGGCTGTCCGGCGCCCCGGCAATCGTCCGTCCTTTCCGTACCTTCGGCGGGGCCACGACCAGGGATGTCATCCTGGGTGACGGTCCAAAAGACGGCTGCTGGCAGGCCGGGCGGATGGTTCATGATCGACTGCGCGTGTTGAGGTCATTCGCACCTTTAGGCAGGTAACGTCCGCTTCGTGAATCGCACCGGTCTTGCCAGCTTCGCTGCACTCGTGGTAATGATCCCACTCGTCACCAGCCCGGCCCAGGCGCGGCAGCAGCGGCCGCCCGCGCCCGGCGCCGAGGGACACGCCGGGGTTCTGCCGGTGGACGACAGCCGGGAGCTCACCCGTACCCACCTGGATCTTGATGGAAAAGCGCTGCCGCCGGCGCGTTATCGGCCGCAACCGACCGCCCGCCGCGCGCCGGCGGCGACGCCGCCGGTCGGCACCACGCGCAGCTGGGTCGGCCTGGACGACACCGACGACGACCTCTACCGCAAGGATTACACGCTGCGGGCGGTCGGCCGGCACATCGAGGTGTGGGTCGCGAAGGACATCGCCTTCCCGGCCGACGACTGCCGGAAGAACGCCACCGAGGTGACCGACGCGCAGGTGGCCGACCTGGTCAGCCAGTTCGACGACAACATCTATCCCAAGGAGACGGCGGCGTTCAGCACCCCGCCGGACCGCTCGGGGGCCAGCCCGGGGATGGACGGCGACTTCAGCGGCGACGGCGACAAGACCGTCACGCTCGTCGACAACGTCCGCGACGACAATTACTACCACTTCCCGGAGCGGCCGACCTACATCGCGGGGTTCTTCTCCGCGCAGCTCAACGAGCTGTTCGACCGCAACGTGATGACCATCGATGCCTATGACTGGCTGCACCGGACCGGCGCCAATCCGAAGAACGCGGCGACCGACGACCTGTGCACCAGTCGTCCGGCCCGCCCGCGGATGTACGAGGGCACGTTCGCCCACGAGTGGCAGCACCTGCTCGAGTACTACACCGATCCGAACGAGTCGGACTGGCTCAACGAGGGCATGTCCGATTACGCACAGTCCCTGGTCGGCTACGTCGATGCCCGGCTCGGCGTGCACCACATGGGCTTCGACAGCCACATCGCCTGCTACCAGGGCTTCGGCAACGTCAAGACGACCTGGAACGCCAACCCGCGCCAGTGCGGCGGCCCGCAGAACTCGCTGAACATGTGGGACGAGGGCGATCCGAACGAGGTGCTGGCCGATTACGGCATCACCTATCAGCTGATGATCTACCTGCGTGACCGCTTCGGCCCGAAGATCATCTCGGAGCTGCACCGGGACGGGAAACATCAGTCGCTCGACGCACTGCAGACCGCCCTCCCGGCCGGGACCAAGGTCACCGACGTGCTGCACGACTTCCAGGTGATGACGCTGGTCGACAAGGAGGTCGGCGAGCCCGGCGGCCGAATCCTCGGCGTGCCGCGTGACCGGGTCGTCGCCGACGGGCTGCGCTCCACGATCAACCTTTCGAACCCGGCGGCGTACGACCGGGCGGGCGCGGCACCCAACGGGGCCGACTTCGTCCGGTTGCCGCGGGGCGTACTGAAATCGGTCACGTTCAACGGCTCCCGGACGCTGACACCCAAGGCTCTGGCCTGGAAGCTGGACTCCGGAATGCTCTTCTCGGGCAACGCGTCGGACACCGACGAGACGGCGGCGCGGCAGGTCGAGGTGCCGGCGGACGATCCCGTGCTGCGGTTCACGACGAGCTACGGCATGGAGAAGGACTTCGATTTCGGGTACGTGACGATTTCGGACGACGGCGGGCGCACCTACGACGTCGTGGCCGGGGACAACACGGTCAAGGGTCCGGCCGGGCCCGGACTGACCGGGCAGGTCGCGGACGTCAAACAGAATTACGACCTGAAGGCGTACGCGGGCAAGAAGGTTCTGCTCGGGTTCCGCTATGTCACCGACGCGGCGGTCAATCTCGGCGGATGGCACGTGGAGAACGTCTCGATCGGCGCGAACAAGATTCCGGCGGACACTCTGGACGGCTGGAAATCGCCGACCGAATGGCATCCGGTGGCCGTTCGCGGATGGCACGTCTCGCTCGTGGGGCTGGGTCGGCTGCGGGCCGCCGTGGTGCCGATCGAGCAGGCCAGGGCCCTGAATGGGTATCCCAAGGTGGTCGCGATCGTGGCCCAGGACGACCCGACCGGGACGATCGAGCAATACGCGCCGTACACACTGACGGTGAACGGGGTGGTGCAGCCGGGCGGTGGCCAGGATTCGGCCCGGATCGCGCCTGCGGCGCAGAAGAAACAAAATCATTAAAGGCTTGTTTGCGTACGGATTGAGCACCGTCCCACATCCAAAAAAACTGCCCGCCGCGCATCTCGCGTGGCGGGCAGTTCCGTTTCCTGGCGCCCCGCGTGCCGCTTGAGCTCGCGCGAGCCCGCCGTCGCGGCTCGATTTCGGCCCACCACCGACATTGACACTGTCATCGTGACAGTGTCAGAATCGTGGGCATGTGGACGATGGAGGAGCTGATCGACCGGGTGCGCGCCGCGCTCACGGCGGAGTACTCCGGCGCGCCCAACGGCCGGGTCCGCGACCTGCCGGACCGGCGGTCCATCCGGTGGTATTCGACGATCGGCCTGGTCGACCGTCCGCTCGGCACGCGTGGCCGCAACGCTCTCTACGGCCCCCGGCATCTCCTGCAGCTCGTGGCGATCAAGCGGCTGCAGGCGGCCGGGCGGACCCTCGCGGAGATCCAGGCCGAGCTCGGCGGCGCGTCGGAGGAGGCGCTGACCGACCTCGCGCGCGTGCCGTCCGACCTGCTCCGGGTGGATCCGGAGTCCGCTCCCCCGGCTCCGGCGGCACGACCGCCGTTCTGGAAGGCTCCCCCGGCCCCGCCCACCGACTGGGTCTTTCCCGACCCCGCGCCCGACCTCTCGGCGAGCCTGGCACCACCCACGTTCCACCGCACGCCGGACGTGCCTGCGCCCCCGGCCGATCCCGGCGTCCTACCCGCGGACGGGCTGCTCACCGGGGTTCCGCTCGGCGCCGGCGTGGTCCTGCTGGTCCCCGGCTCACTGCACCTCGACGTCACCGACCGGGCCGAGCTCGCCGCCGCGGCCCGCCCCCTGCTCGACCTGCTCGCATCCCGTGGGCTGCACCGATAGGAGAGATCAGTGATCATCTACGTCAATCCGATGGGCCCGGGTGAGCTGGAGCGACTGCCGCGTCTGCCGGAGGCCGGGTTCGGCTCGATGCGCACCGGTTCGGGCAACCTGCCGCTCGACCGGCTGGACGTGTCGGCCGCGATCAACGGGCTGGTCGCCCGCACCGAGGTGACCGCCGAGTTCGTCAACACGCACGACACCGCGCTGGAGGCGACCTATGTCTTCCCCCTGCCCGACCGGGCCGCGGTCACCGGCCTGACCATGACCGCCGACGACCGCACGGTCACGGCCGAGCTGCAGGAGCGTGGAGCGGCCCGGGAGCAGTACGACACTGCCATCGCCGCCGGGCAGCGGGCGTCGATCGCCGAGGAGGAACGGCCCGACGTCTTCACCATGCGGGCCGGCAACATCCTGCCCGGCGAGCGGGTCGTGGTGCGGCTGTCGCTGGTCGGCCCGCTGCCCTATGAGGACGGCGCCGCCACCTTCCGGTTCCCGCTGGTGGTCGCCCCGCGGTACATCCCGGGTGCGCTGCTGCCCGGCCCGTCGGCCGGTGACGGACAGGCCCCCGACACGGACGCCGTGCCGGACGCGTCCCGGATCTCCCCGCCGGTGCTGCTGCCCGGCTTCCCCAACCCGCTGCGGCTCTCCGTCGGCGTGACGATCGACCCGGCCGGGCTGGAGCTCGGCGAGGTCCGGTCCAGCCTGCACACCGTCTCCGACCAGGACGGGACACTGCGCATCCAGCCGGGCGAGCGGGCCGATCGGGACTTCGTGCTCCGGCTGGCCTACGCGCCGGGCGGACAGACCGCGGTGGCGGTGCCCGACGACGAGGGCGGCGAGGGGACGTACCAGTTGGTGGTCCTTCCGCCGGAGACGGCCGCGCCGCCGCGCCCGAAGGATGTAGTCCTGCTGCTCGACCGTTCCGGCAGCATGGGCGGCTGGAAGATGGTGGCCGCCCGGCGCGCCGCCGCCCGGGTCATCGACACGCTGACCACGGCCGACCGGTTCGCCGTGCTGACCTTCGATCACCAGATCGAGCGGCCCGACGGGCTGGAGTCCGGGCTGAGCGAGGCCACCGACCGCAACCGGTATCGCGCAGTCGAGCACCTGGCCCGCGCCGACGCCCGCGGCGGGACGGAACTGCTGTCGCCGCTGACCGCCGGGCTCGGCCTGCTCGCCGACAGCACCGGACGTGACCGCGTGCTGGTGCTGGTCACCGACGGGCAGGTGGGCAACGAGGACCAGATCGTCCACGAGGTCACCCCGCTCATCGGCGCCACCCGGCTGCACACCATCGGCATCGACCGCGCGGTCAACGCCGGCTTCCTGGGGCGGCTGGCCGCGCTCGGCGCCGGGCGGGCCGAACTGGTGGAGAGCGAGGACCGGCTGGACGAGGCGATGGAGCACATCCACCGCCGGATCGGCGCCCCGCTCGTCACCGGCCTGACCATCACCGGGGAGGGATTCGCGCCGCTGGACGGGACGCGCAGCCCGCGACGGCTGCCGGGGCTCTACCCGGGCGTGCCGCTGGTGATCACCGGGCGGTATTCGGGCGCGGCCACCGGCAGCCTCACGGTCACCGGCCGAACCCGCGAGGGCGAGGAGTTCCGCACCTCGGTCGAGGTACGGGAACTGGCCGAGACGGCGATCGTCAAGCAGTGGGCGCGGGCGCGACTGCGGGACCTCGAGGATGCGTACGCGGCCGGCGACGTCGGACTCGAACCGCAGATCGTCGACACGTCACTGCGGTTCGGCGTGCTGTGCCGGTTCACGGCCTACGTGGCGGTCGACGAGCGCGTGGTGAACGAGGGCGGCCAGGTCAAGAAGGTCACCCAGCCGGTCGAGATGCCGTCCGGCTGGGAACCGCCGGCTGTGCCGATGGCGGCCGGGATCGTGCTGGCCTCGGCGGCGTCCCCGTTCCCGGGGGCCCCCGCGGCGGCCCGGCCGGCGATGTTCCCGCCGGTCCCGCCGGCACCGGGCAGCCCGCCGCCCGCGCCGAGCTTCGCCCCGGCCGGGGGTGCCGAGATGCGGAAGCGAAGTGCCACCTTCAGCGCCCAGGCCGACATGGACGGCAGCGCGCCGCCGCCCGCCCTTCCGCGCACGGCCGGACCGCAGTTCGTGGCCGGGGGCGGCGTTGGCGCCCGGGGCTTCGGCCGATCCGCTCGGACGTTGGGAGGCGACGGCGGGGTTGCGCTCGACGACGTGCGGGCGCTGGCCACGGTCGAGGCCGGACGGTTGCGTGACGCCGCCGACCGGCCCGACTACGAGCGCCGTGACCTGCTGGAGGATCTGGCCAGCCGGCTCACCGTTCTGCTGACACCGTTGACCGGCGACGAGTTCGCGGCGCTGCACGACCTGGTCACGCTCTTGGCGGGGGAGGCTGCGCTCGACGAGAAGTGGGCCGCCGCTCTCCAGGTCCTGACCGACTTCGGCGCGGCGACGACGACGACGCCGCCCAAGCCGGCTTCGCGGGCTTTCTGGAAGCGCTGACCTCAGGCCGGGCCGCTCGTCGCCACGGGCGGTCCGGATCAGCGTGACGCTCTGGCCGGGCCAGGCCGGGTTTCCGGGCCTGACCGCGCCGGGCTTCTGGGCCGAGCCGGCTTTCTCACCTCGCTGGGCCGGGCCGGGCTGGCTTCCTCGCCGGGCCGGGCCGGCCTGGCCCGAGCGGGGCCGGGCCGGGGCTGGGCCGGGGCTGGGCCGGGGCTGGGCTGGGGCTGGGCTGGGGCTGGGCTGGCTTTCGGGCCCGGGTTCGGAGTTGGGATGGGCGGGCGGCGGGCGGAATGCCACAAGAAAGTGAGAGGGATAACCGACAGGGCGGCGAGCGGGGTTGCGGGTGCGGAGTGCCTGGTCGGGGCCGGGGCTGCGCCGCCCGGACGGGGTAGGGGGCAGTCCGGCCGGGGGCCGGGTCGGCCGAACGGACCCCGCGCGGAAAGACAAGGGCCGGTAAGTTGGTGCATCGACTGCCGACCAGGGGGTGTCACTGTCCGTGGACGACGAGGATTTCGGTAACGACCGAGACCCGTTGCTGGTGCGTCCGTTCCTCGCGCAGGACGACGCTCCCGAGGGGCACAGCCACACCACCTCCGAGGCGACCTGGCCGTCCGGGGCCGCGTCGGATTCCGCTACTCAGGTGCTGCCGGTGTTCTCCGGCGCGGCCGAGGCAGAGTCGGCGCCGCGGCGGCGGAAACGGCGAATGCTGCTGGTGGCCGGGCTCGGGGCGGTCGTGGTCATCGTGCTGGCCGCCGCGGGCTACTCCGCGCTGCGGCCCGACTTCGCGCCGTCGCTCTCCGCGGATCTGCCCGGGCCGTCCTTCCCGGTCGTGACCGGGCCGGTGAGCGCATCACCGTCGGCCGCGCCCGGCGCCCCGGACACGACGAGCGGCGGCGACGACAACAGCGGCTCGGGCAACGCCGGTGGCACCTCGGGCCGGACCGAGGCCACGACCACGCCGAAGAACACCGCTTCCTTCAAGACGGTCACGCCCGCGTCGGTCGCGCCGAGCGCGGTCGCGTCCGAGCCGGCGAACGCGCCGGCCCTGGCCCCGTCCCCGCCCAAGGTCGGCACCGGCGCGCTGGTCAGCGGCAACGGTCTGTGCCTGGACCTGCCGAACGCGATTCCGTTCGACGACAACGTGATCCAGGTCTTCGACTGCAACCGGACCGTCGCGCAGGTGTGGACGCTCGCCGACGACGGCACGCTGCGGGTGATGGGCAAGTGCGCGCTGCTGGTCGGCGACAACACCGTCCACCTGACCGGCTGCGACCACCGGACCACGGCCCAGTGGCGGGTCGGCGACGGCCAGTCCCTGGTCAACGCGGCCAACAACCAGTGCCTGACCGACCCGTCCGACGGCGCCCGCCCCGGCACCCGGGTCATGGTCGTCAAGTGCACCGGCCGCTCCAACCAGAACTGGTCGATGAAGTAGCAGCAGCGCCGGCGTCAGCCGTGCATCGTTGCGCCCTTGAGGATCTTGTCGATGGCGTTCTTCGGTCCGTGCACGGCGAGGCCGACCAGGTCCAGTTCGGCGGTGGGCACGGCCCGGACGGCGGCCCGGTTCGCCGCGTCGTGGCCGGTCGAGAAGAGGTCCGAGGTGAAGATCGACATGTGTACGCCGCGGCTCAGCGCCCGCCCGTGCGCCGCGGTCAGCAGTTCTTTGCCGCCCTCGAACACCAGGACGGGCTGACGGAACATCGGCAGGTACTCGACGTCGCCGCCGTCGACGTAGGTCTCGCCGAGCGCCTCCGGTTCGGCGCTCGCCAGCCCGGAGACCAGGAAGGCGGTGACGTTCAGGCGCTGCCAGACGAGCAGGTCGTCCCGGAGCAGGACGGCGATCTTGGTGGTGAATGCGGTCATGGCACCATCGTCGACCGCCTATGACCTGCGGGTCTTGTACGATTTTGACGTGCCGCCGGGTCCGTCGATCCACGCGTGGCGACCCCCGCTGGACGGTGTCGTCGAGGTGTTGCACGCCCGGTTCGGGGCGCACGCCTACCCGATGCACGCGCATGACGCGTGGACATTGCTGCTTGTCGACGACGGCGCGGTCCGCTACGACCTGGATCGTCATGAGCGCGGCGCGTTCGGCGAGTTGGTGACGCTGTTGCCGCCCAAGGTGCCGCACAACGGGACCGCCGCGAACCGGCACGGTTTCCGCAAACGCGTCCTCTACCTGGAGCCGGCCCAGCTCCCGGACCGTCTGATCGGCGCCTCGGTGGACGCTCCCGCGCTGATCGATCCCGGCCTGCACCGCATGATCTCCACGGTGCACCGGCTGCTCCGCTCCCCCGGCGACGAGCCCGCCGCGGACGACCTGCTGGCGGTCTCCTTGGAGCGCCTCCGGGTCCGCCTGGCCGCGCATCCGGTCCCACCGCCGGACTCGTCCGCCGCCCGGACCCTCCGCGACCTGCTCGAATCCCATCTGGTTGCGGGCATTTCCCTGGCTGCGGCGTCGGCCGAACTTCATTTCGCCCCGGCCCATCTGGTCCGCAGTTTCCGTCGCGAATACGGCATGACCCCGCACCAGTACGTCATCTCCCGCCGCGTCGACCTCGCCCGCCGCCTGATCGTTTCCGGCCATTCACTGCCGTCGGTCGCCGTGCAAAGCGGCTTCTACGACCAGCCTCATCTGATCCGCCACTTCAAACGCATTCTCGGCACGACCCCCAAATACTTCCAAAACCCTCGATTCGTCGCGGAAGAGTAGAGAAACCCAAAGTTGCAAGAAACCTGGAGCCGGCTCGGCACGGCTCAGGCCCGGTGGGCCACCGTCCCGGCGACCACGGTCAGGGGCACCGGCGACTCCGCGAACTCGTCCGGATCTGCCGCCAACGGATCCAGCCCGAACACGGAGAGGTCGGCCCGGAACCCCACGGCGATCCGCCCGGAGTCGGCGAGGCCCGCGGCCGCCGCGGCCTGCGTCGTGTATCCCTCCAGCGCCATCCGCGCGGTCAGAGCCTGTCCGGGCAGGATCGGCGAGGTCCCCGGCGCCCCGGCCGGGCGCCGCAGCCGGGCGGCGGCCAGGATTCCGCGCGGGTCGAACGGCGCGATCGGCCAGTCCGATCCGAGGGCCAGCCGTGCACCTCGTTCCCGCAGGTCACGGGCCCGGAAGGCCCGATCCGCCCGGATCTTCCCCAGCCGGCGGGACCAGTTGTCGCTGTGGTCGGCCCGCGTGTAGTGGGTGCAGTGGGTCGGCTGCATGCTCGCGGTCACGTTCAGTTCGGCGAACCGTCCGATCAGGTCGCACGGCATCGTCTCCAGGTGTTCGATGCGGTGCGGCACCCGCATCCGGGGCAGCCGGGCGAAGGTGTCCAGCACGTACCGGATTCCCGCGTCCCCGATCGCGTGCGTCACGATCGGCACGCCACGCTCGGCCAGGTAGCCGGCCGCCTTGGCGTATTCCGCCGGGTCGGGCCAGAAGCAGGCCGTCGACTCGCCGTGGGTGTCGGGTTCGTCCAGCCAGGCCGTCCCGCCGTCCACGGTTCCGTCGATCATGAATTTGGCGCCTTCGACCCGCCACCGCCGTCCGCGCAGTCCCTGTTTCTCCGCGACGTGGTCGAGCGAGCCGCCCGGCATCACGAACGGCGCGCAGCGCCACCGCACCGGCAGTTCCCCGTCGGCTTCCAGGGCGCGGAACAGCTGGAGGGAGTCCTCCTCGAAGTCCATCGCGTTGGCGCCGGTCAGCCCGCTCGCCGCCATGCGCGCCAGCAGGTCCCGCAGCCGTTCGACCCGGTCGGCGAACGCGTCGCCGGGCAGGATCCCGCGCACCAGTTCGACCGCTTCGAGTTCGAGCAGATGCCCGGTCGGCTGCCCGTCGCGGTCGCAGACCACGCTCGCGCCGGAGCCGAACTCCCGCGGTCCGGTGATCCCGGCCAGTTCCAGCGCACGGGGACTGACCAGCGCGGAGTGCGCGTCGAACAGGCGCAGGAAGACCGGCACGCCCGCTCCGACGGCCTCGACCAGCGGCGCGAACGTGACCGGCGCCCCTTCGAACGCGTTCGGGTCGAGCCCCCACCCTTCGAGCCATCCGGTCCCCCGGGCCGCTTTCAGGACCGAGATCAATTCCTTGCGCGTACGAACGGTGGACAGATCCACCCCACGGGTCATCCCGATCCCCATCACGGGATGGGCGTGACCGTCCACGAGTCCGGGCGTGATCGTGGCCGCACCCAGGTCGAGCACTTCGGTCCCGGGCCCGCGCCACGTCCGGGCGTCGGCCCGGTCGCCGATCGCGGTGATCCGCCCACCGGCGACGGCCAGCGCGGTCGGCCGCGGACCGGGGGCCATGGTGTGGATCCGGTCCGCCATCAGGATCAGGTCGGCAGCGGCGGTCATGGACGAACACCCCTTACTGACAGTGGCCATGTAATTACTTCTCCCATGGCTACCGTCAGCGGCACAGTCGGGTTCAGTCCTGCGAGTGCCGACCTGGCACGGAACGCGAATAATGCCCGCGGCGGCGGGAAACTAGCTGGTGGGGATCATCCACGACAGGATCGGGGTTGCCTGCAAGGTCACCAGCACGCACATGAGGAGCAGCAGGATCGCGCTCCAGAGCACCACCTTGCGGAAGATGTCGCCCTCCCGGCCGGCCATGCCGACCGCCCCGGCCGCGATCGCCAGGTTCTGCGGGCTGATCATCTTGCCGAGCACGCCGCCGGACGAGTTCGCGGCTGCCAGCAGCACCGGGTCCAGGCCGGCCTTGGCCGCGGTCTGCACCTGCAGCGCCCCGAACAGCGCGTTGGCCGAGGTGTCGGAGCCGGTCACGGCGACGCCGATCCAGCCGAGGATCGAGGACAGGAAGACGAACACACTGCCGGCGGTGGCCAGGAACGCGCCGAGCGTGTTGGTCTGCCCGGACTGGTTGAGCACGTAGGCCAGCGCGAGCACGGCCATCACGGTCACGATGGGTTGCCGCAGCTCGGCGTAGGTCCGCCCGTAGGCCCGCACCGCCGCGCCGGGCCGCACCCGCAGCACGAACGCGGTGAGCACGCCCGCGATGACCATCAGCGTGCCGGCCGCCGGCAGCCACCCGAACGTGAAGTTCGTCGAGGACAGCGGCTTGCCGTTGGCCCCGAGCACGTCGAGGCCCGGCCACTTGAAGACGACCGTCCACGGTTCGTGCGCGAGCGCGTCCTTGATCGGGCCGAGGTTCGCGATCGCAAAGATGACAATAATTATCAGGTACGGAGCGTAGGCCCGAGCAACCTCAGCCGGCGCGTCCCGCCGCACGGCCGCCCGAACACTCCCGCCCGGGGTGGACAAATCGTCCGAAACAGGCGAAGCATCGGGCGAGGACGGAATGGCCGGCGAGGCCGGAGCAGCCGGCGAGGGCGAGGCAGCCGAAGAAGCCGGAGCAGCCAAAGGCCGATCGGCCTCACCGGCGGAAGACGAGCCGCTCGACGCGAGATCCGGACTCTCCACCGGCTGCCAGACCCGCAGCAGCAGAACCACGGCCGCGGCCGCCGCCAGCGAGGCGATGATGTCGGTCAACGGCACCGAGATGTAGTTGGAGGCCAGGAACTGTGCCACCCCGAACACGAATCCGGCCACCACCGCCGCCGGCCACGTCTGCCGCACCCCGCGACGCCCGTCCACCACCGCTACCAGCACGAGTGGCACGACCACGGCCAGGATCGGCGTCTGCCGCCCGACCATGGCACCGAGCGTGTCCGCGTTGAGCCGCGGGTCGCTGCCGGCCCCGGCCGCCACCGTCCCCAGTGTCGTGATCGGCGTGGCCAGGGCCCCGAACGCCACCGGCGCCGTGTTCGCGATCAACGCCACCGAGGCGGCCCGGATCGGCGGGAACCCGAGCGCCATCAGCATGACGACGGTGACGGCGACCGGCGTACCGAATCCGGCCAGGGCTTCGAGGAGTGCCCCGAAGCAGAACGCCACGATGATCGCCTGGATCCGCATGTCCGGGCTGACCCGTTCCATCGACCGGCGCAGAACGTCGAAATGGCCGCTGACCACGGTCAGGTTGTAGACCCAGATGGCGTTGATGACGATCCACAGGATCGGGAAGAAGCCGAACGCCGCGCCCTCGGAGGCGGACAGCAGCGCCTGCCCGACCGGCATCGAGTACACGGTGATCGCCACGATCAGGGCCACCAGCAGGGAGATCACGCCGGCCAGCCAGGCCCGGACGCGGAACACCCCGAGCAGCAGGAACAGGGTGAGCAGGGAGAGAACGGCGAAGATCGCCGAGACCGCCACGGAATCCGCGACGGGGTCGGTCACGATGTGAAACTGCTCCGCAAGAACCTGATCCGCCATGACAGCCATCCAGGATCGTCGATCAGCTTCCCCGCAATCTAATCGCAAACTCCCCGTAAAGAAACAGCCGGCGCGGCGTCGGACCCACGCGGGCGCGAAGTGGCGCGGAAGGCCCGGAAGGCGCGGAAGGCGCGGAAGGCGCGAAGTGGCACGGAAGGCGCGAAGTGGCGCGGAGGGCACGGCGCGCGGGGGCGCCGCGCGGCGAAGCCGGTTACGCCCCGACCGAAGCGGCCCGTTCGGCGTCGGCCAAAATTTCCCGGGCGCCCTGGCGCATCAGCGAGACCGCCACCGCGGTGCCGAGCAGAACCGGGTCCCGCTCCCACTCGTGCGCATCGGCCACCGTCTTGCCGTCCGGCGAGATCACGCGCGCCCGCAGCCCGATGCGCCCGTCCGGTTCGGTCCGGGCCAGCGCCGCGATCGGCGAGTGGCAGGAGCCCTGCAGGATGTGCAGCATGGTGCGTTCGGCGGTCGTCTCGGCCCAGGCCCGCGGGTCGCCGAGGCTCGCGGCCAGGTCCCGCACCGCGCTGTCGTCCTCCCGGCACTGCAGGACGAGGGTTCCGGCGCCGACCGCGGGCACCATGGTGTCGACGTCGAGCGGGTGGGTCATCCGGGCGGTCTCGCCGATCCGTTCCAAGCCGGAGACGGCCAGGAGCAGCGCGTCGTAACCGCCATCGTCGAGTTTCGCGAGCCGCCGGTTGGCGTTGCCGCGGATGGGCCGGATCGCCAGGTGCGGCCAGTGCAGGCCGATCTGGGCGATGCGGCGGACGGCCGACGTGCCGACGACGGTCCCGGCCGGCGCCTGGTCGATCGGGATGCCGGCCGGGTGGATCCACGCGTCCCGGACGTCGTCGCGGCCCAGGTAGGCGGCCATCACCGTGCCGGCCGGGGCGGGCCGGTCGCCGGGCACGTCCTTCACGCAGTGCACGACCAGGTCGACCTCGCCGGCGAGCAGGGCCGCGTCGACCTCTTTGGTGAAGGCGCCCTTGCCGCCGAGCTGGGACAGGTCGCCCTGCCAGCGGTCGCCGCTCGTCGTCATCGACCGCACCTCGACCCGGATCTCCGGGTGCCGTTCGGCCAGCATGGCCTGGACTCGGTCGACCTGGGCGAGCGCCATCGGGGAGTTGCGGGTGCCGATGCGCACCGCACGCGATTCGGGCATACGGGCAGGGTACGCCCGTCACGCCCGGGCTCTTCGCCTGCCCGTCCTGTTGATCACCGGGTAGATCGCCGCCCCGAGCAGGACCACGATCGCGCCGGACAGCACCGACGGCCCCGGCAGGGAGGCGGCCAGGACCAGGCAGCCGATCAGCCCGGCGATCGGGACGACCCGGGAGAACGTCAGGGCGGCGGCGTTGGCGATGGCGTAGTACAGCAGCACGCCGAACGACGAGAACCCGATGGCGCCACGCAGGTCGACGGCCGCGACCAGGCCGATCACGATCAGGCCGACGGTCAGCTCGGCGATGTGCGGAACGCGGTGCTCGGGGTGGATCGCCGAGAGCCGCCGGGGCAGGAAACCGTCGCGGGCCATGGCCAGCACGGTCCGCGAGACGCCGAGGATCAGGGCGAGCAGCGCGCCGAGGGCGGCCAGGGCGGCGGCGACGCGCACGACCGGGACGAGCCAGCCCGCGCCGGCCGCGTCCGCCGCGGCGGCGATCGGCGCCGGCGAGACGGCCAGACCGCCGGCTCCGAGGGACTTCAGCAAGGCAAAACACACGATGGTGTACGTGACCAGCACCGCACCGAGCGCAATCACGACCGCGCGCGGAATCGTCCGCGCCGGGTCGCGCACCTCCTCCCCCAGGGTGGCGATCCGCGCATACCCCGCGAAAGCGAAGAACAGCAGCCCGGCCCCCTGCAGCACGCCCCGCGCGGTCGCGTCGGCGGCCACCGGCCCGGCGACGGGTTGCCCGCCGTGCACGAGGACGGCCACGACCACGGCGAGCAGCACGGCCAGGACGACGGCCACGATCACCCGGGTCAGCCCGGCCGACCGCTGCACGCCGCGCCAGTTCAGCCCGGTCAGCGCGAGCACCGCCCCGATCCCGGCCACCCGCTCCTGACCGGGGGCGGCGTACGCCGCGAAGGTCATCGCCATCGCCGCGCAGGACGCGGTCTTGCCGACCACGAACGTCCAGCCGGCCAGGTAACCCCAGAACGGGCCGAGCCTCTCCCGCCCGTACACATACGTGCCGCCGCTCTCCGGGTGCCGGGCGGCCAGGCGGGCCGAGGAGGTGGCATTGCAGTACGCCACCAGGGCGGCGAGCCCCAGCGCGACCGGCAGCCACCGGCCCGCGGCCTGCGCGGCCGGCCCGAACGCGGCGAACACCCCGGCCCCGAGCATCGCCCCGAGCCCGACGGTCACCGCGTCGGTCGTTCCCAGTCGTCGCCGCAGCGTCGTCTCCACACCGGGAACCTAGCCAGCGGGTGTGACAGTTCCTAATGAACTTCGCGTAGCGCCGCCCAGATCCGGTCGGCCGTGAACGGGATCTCGGTGAGCCGCACCCCGATGGCGTCGCGCAGGGCGTTGGCCAGGGCCGGAGAGACCGGGTTGTACGGGCTCTCGCTCATCGACTTCGCGCCCAGCGGCCCGATCGCGTCGGTGGTGTCGGCGAAGTGGACCTCGGTGAACGGCGTGTCCGCGTACGTCGGAAGGTGGTATTGCCGGAACGTGGTCGTGGTCACCTTCCCGGTCGCGTCCAGGTCGACGTGCTCGGACAGGGTCGCGCCGAGCGCCTGCGCCACCCCGCCCTCGATCTGCCCGCGCAGTTGCAGCGGGTTCATCACGGTGCCCGCGTCGGCGCTGTGCACGCTGCGCAGGATCCGCAGCTCACCGGTGGCCGGGTCGACCGCGACGCGGAACCACTGGGCGTTGAAGGCGACGGACCGCGGCGTACCGTCGAAGTGTCCTTGTCCGATCTTGCCGCCGGAGGCGAGGAGCGCCCGGGCCGCCCGCAGAACGGCCTGACCGGCCACGACGACGCCGGTGGAGGCGAATGCCCCGGTGTCGTGCCGCACGACGTCGGTGTCCGACTGGCGGATAATGATCTTCCCCGGGGTGGTTCCGAGCTCGTCCGCCGCGATCTGCGCGTGCACGGTCGTGCTGCCGTTGCCGAACTCGGCCGTCCCCACCGAGAGCTCGTAGAACCCGTCGTCCAGGGCCCGGATCGTCGCGTCGGCGAAGTGCCCGCCGGGCGGCCCGGCCGCGATCATCGCGATCGCCATCCCCTCACCGACCAGCCACCCCGCGGGCGCCTCGTCGGTGGTGTCGCGGCAGGCCCGCATCCGCTCCAGGCACTGGTCCAGGCCGTACGAGGCAATGCCCAGATCTTCGACATGATCACCGGGGGCGGTCAGGTCGTCGCCGTCGCGCACGACGTTGAGCTCCCGGAACGTCACCGGGTCCATCCCGATCAGGCGGGCCAGTTCGTCCAGCGCGGACTCGACGGCGAAGGTGACCTGCCCGAGCCCGTAGCCCCGGAACGCCCCGGCCGGCACGGTGTTGGTGTAGACCGTGTGCGCGTCGGTGCGCATGTTGGCGCATTTGTACACGGCCACCGACTCGTGGCAGCCGTGGAACATCACCGAGGGCCCGTGGTTCCCGTACGCCCCGGTGTTGTTGAGAACCTGCAGCTGAAGCGCGGTGAGCGTGCCGTCGCGCCGGGCGCCGACCTTGACCGTGACGACGAACGGATGCCGGGTGGTGGCGCCGTAGAACTGCTCGGACCGGGTGAACTCCCACTTCACCGGCCGTCCGGTGCGCAGCACGGCGAGCGCGACGAGGTCCTCGGTGAGCATCTCCTGCTTGCCGCCGAACCCGCCACCGACGCGGCCGGCCAGCACGCGCACCCGGTCCAGGGGCAGGTCGTAGAGGGACGCGACGGCCCGGCGGGTCAGGAACGGCGTCTGCGTGCTGGACCGGATGACCAGGCGCCCGTCGTCGTCGAGCCAGCCCACCGACCCGTGCGTCTCCAGCGCGGCGTGCTGCACGCGGGCGGTCCGGAACGTCGCTTCGTACACCTCGTCGGCCTCGGCCAGGCCGGCCTCCAGGTCGCCGAGCGACGCGTGCAGTTCGCCGACCACGTTGCCGTCCAGCTTGTCGCCGTGCACCAGGGGCGCGTCCGGGGCGAGGGCGGCGACCGGGTCGATCACCGCGGGCAGCGGCTCGTACTCGACGTGCAGCAGGCGGCAGGCTTCTTCGGCGGCCGCCTCGGTGGAGGCGATGACCGCGGCGACACGCTGGCCGATGAACCGGACGACGTCGTCGAGCACCCGGGTGTCGGCCGGGTCCTCGGCCACGTTCTCGTGCTGGGCGGTCGAGAAGAGCCGGTCCGGCGAGTCCTTGTGGGTCAGGATCAGCTCGACGCCGGGCACCTTGGACGCCTCGGCGGTGTCGACCGAGACGATCCGCGCGTGGGCGTGCGGCGAGCGCAGCACCTTGAGGTGCAGCAGGCCGGGCACGTCGAGGTCGAACGTGTACCGCGCGGTCCCGGTCACGACCTGCGGACCGGCCGGGGCGCCGAGCGCCGAACCGACCGCGGGACCCGATGTGCGCACGTTGCACTTGCCGGCGACGGCGTCACCGACCGCGCGGTATCCGGTGCACCGGCACAGGTTGCCCTTCAACGATCGGGGCAGGTCGGAGCGCTGCTCGTCGGTGAGCGCGGCGGTCGTCATGATCAGACCGGCCGTACAGAATCCGCATTGGAATCCCTGGGCCTCCAGGAACGCCTTCTGCACCGGGTGCGGCGCGTCCGGGGTTCCGAGGCCCTCGATCGTGGTCACCGACCGCCCCTCGGCGCGGAACGCCGGATAGACGCAGGAGTGCACCGGTTCGCCGTCGACGTGCACCGTGCACGCCCCGCAGTCACCCGCGTCGCACCCTTTCTTGACGCCGAAGCAACCCTCTTCGCGCAGGTAGGTCCGCAGGCACTGACCGGGCCGGGGAGCGCGCTCATGGGCCGTTCCGTTGATCTCCACGCTCATGCGCTCAGCTCCGTCCTGATCTCCTCGGCGTAATGCCCGGTCACATGCTGTCGCCAGGCCGGCTGCCCGTGGACGTCATCGGTATAGGCGTCGAACGGGATGGCCGCCAGGGTCTCCTTCAGCTCCGACGCCGACGGCACCCCGTCGAAACGGAAAACCCAGGGTCGGCGGGTGGCCGCGGTCACGGTCAGCCGCAGGCCGCCGTCGCTTTCCAGAAGACCGATCAGCAGTACGGCGGAACGCCCGTACCGATGCAGGGATCCGCGCCGGAAGGCCGTCCGCGCCGTGAGCGCGCCGGCCGGCAGGAAGATCGACCGCAGCAGCTCACCCTTGCGCAGAACCGTCTGCCCGTCCCCGGTCACGAAGTCGGCCACCGGCACCTGCCGCTCGCCCGCCCCGGAGAGCAGCGTGCACACCCCGCCGAGCCCGGCCCCCAGCGAGATCATCGGCCCGGCCGGCAGCGCCGCGCACAGATTCCCGCCGACCGTCGCGACGTTCCAGATCTTGAACGACGCCAGGAACGAGTGGCAGCACTGCCCGACGATCTCGTGCTCCTTCAGGCGCGCGAAGAGCGTCGCGACCGTGCACGTCGCCGCGATCTCCACGCCGCCGTCACGCACGGTCAGCGCGGGCCACCCGGCCGAGGGCAGGTCGAGCAGCCGGGAGATCGACGGGCGGGGCTCTCCGAAGAGCGCCGTTCCACCGCCCAGCCAGGCATCCCCGGGCCGCCACATGCCGGGCGCGGCCGGGCTGATCACTTCGGCAACCGTGTGCAGATCCACGTTCGTACGCTACGCGCCGTGTGTTTCGGATCTCGGCCTTCTTCCCGTGCGGAAAGAGCCGGGACCTTCCGCGTGTCCCGGTCGGGACCTTTGGCCCTGATCGGCGCGTATCCGCTGGTCAAGGCTCAGGGGGACGTTGCGGAAAGGACCTCAGGTGGATTCGCTCGACCTCTCGCGGTGGCAATTCGGCATCACCACCGTGTACCACTTCATCTTCGTTCCGATAACGATCGGACTTTCGGCCCTCGTCGCCGGTCTGCAGACCGCCTGGGTCCGGACCGGCCGGGAGCACTACCTCCGGGCCACCAAGTTCTGGGGCAAGCTCTTCCTGATCAACTTCGCGATCGGGGTCGTCACCGGCATCGTGCAGGAGTTCCAGTTCGGGATGAACTGGTCGAACTACTCGCGGTTCGTCGGTGACATCTTCGGTGCCCCGCTCGCCATGGAGGGCCTGCTCGCGTTCTTCCTGGAGTCCACGTTCCTGGGCCTGTGGATCTTCGGCTGGGATCGGCTGCCGAAGAAGCTGCACCTGGCCACGATCTGGACCGCGTCGATCGGCACGATGCTGTCGGCCTACTTCATCCTGGCCGCCAACTCCTGGATGCAGCATCCGGTCGGCTGGCGGATGGGCGACGGCCGGGCCGAGCTGACCAGCATCGGCGCGGTGCTGACCCAGAAGACGACGCTGGTCACGGTCCCGCACACGCTGACCGCCTGTTTCCTGACCGCCGGCGCGCTGCTCCTGGCCGTCTCCGCCTGGCATCTGCGCAAGGGCCACCAGGAGGAGGTGTTCCGGCCGTCGCTGCGGCTGGGCGCCTGGGTGGTGCTGATCGCCGGGCTGGGCGTGCTGATCACCGGGGACGTGCAGGCCCGGGTGATGACCGAGCAGCAGCCGATGAAGATGGCCGCCGCCGAGGCGCTCTACACGACGACGGATGCGGCGTCGTTCTCGGTCTTCACCATCGGCTCGCTCGACGGCAAGCAGGAGGTCTGGAGCGTACGGATCCCGTCGCTGCTCTCCTTCATGGCCACCGGCGACCCGTCCGGCCGGGTCGAGGGCATCAACGACGTGCAGGCCGCGTCCGAGCAGAAGTACGGCGCGGGCGACTACACCCCGATCGTCCCGGTCACCTACTGGTCGTTCCGCCTGATGATCGGCTTCGGCGGGCTGGCGATGCTGGTCGCGCTGGCCGCCCTCTGGTTCAACCGTGGTGAACGCCGGGCCAAGGGCCGCTGGCTGTGGATCGCCGGCGTCTCCACCGTCGCGATGCCGCTGCTGGCCAACTCGTTCGGCTGGATCTTCACCGAGATGGGCCGCCAGCCGTGGACCGTGTTCGGCCTGTTCAAGACGGCCGAGTCCGGATCACCGTCGGTCTCCACGAGCGAGGCCGCGACCGGACTGATCGTGCTGACCGTGCTCTACGGCGTCCTCGCCGTCATCGAGGTCGGCCTGTTCCTGAAATACGCCCGCTCCGGCGCCCCGGAGATCCCGGCCGAGTCCGAGGCCGAGGACCGGCCGCTCGCGTTCGCCTACTGAGGAAGTCATGGAACTCACCACTGTCTGGTTTCTCCTGATCGCCGTCCTCTGGGCCGGTTACTTCCTGCTCGAAGGCTTCGACTTCGGCGTCGGCATCCTGCTCCCGTTCGTCGGGCGGGACGAGCGCTCCCGCCGGCTGGCGATCAACACGATCGGGCCGGTCTGGGACGGCAACGAGGTGTGGCTGCTGGTCGCCGGCGGGGCCACCTTCGCCGCTTTCCCCGAGTGGTACGCCACCCTGTTCAGCGGTTTCTTCCTGCCCCTGCTGATCATCCTGGTGGCGCTGATCGTGCGCGGGGTCGCGTTCGAGTACCGCGGCAAGCGCGACGGCGTGACCTGGAAGAAGCGCTGGGACACGGCGATCTTCGTGTGCAGCCTGCTCCCGGCGGTCCTGTGGGGTGTCGCGTTCGGCAACATCCTGCGCGGCGTGCCGATCGACGCCGACCACGAATACATCGGCGGGTTCTTCAACCTGCTCAACCCGTACGCGCTGCTGGGCGGCCTGACCACCCTGGCCCTGTTCACGCTGCACGGCGCGGTCTTCCTGGCCCTCAAGACGGACGGGCCGATGCGCGAGGACGCCGGGCGCATCGCCGAGACGACGGCGCTGGTCGCGGTGCCGATCGCAGCCGGCTTCCTGGTCTGGACCGGCATCGCGCACACCGACGGCTGGGGCATCGCACTCTCCGCGGCCGCCGCGATCGCGCTGGTCACGGCGATTCCGCTGACCCGGGCCCGCCGCGAGGGCTGGGCCTTCGTGACCACCGGCGCGACGCTGCTGCTGGCCGTCGCCGCGCTGTTCGTCACCCTCTTCCCGGACGTGATGCCGTCGACCGTCGACGCGGCGTTCAGCCTGACCGTGCACAACGCGTCGTCGACGCCGTACACCTTGAAGGTGATGACCTGGGTGGCGGTGTTCTTCACGCCGATCGTCGTGCTCTACCAGGGCTGGACCTACTGGATCTTCCGCAAGCGCCTCACGCTGAGCGACATCCCGGCATGAAACCCATAAACCCAAAATTGCTGGTGTACGGCCGGAGCACCCGGACGTACCTGGCCGCCACCATCGGGCTCGGGGCGGTCCACGCCGCCCTGCTCGTCGCCCAGGCCACCCTCCTGGCGACCGCGATCACCGCCGTCTTCCTGCACGGACGCCACCCCGCGTGGGTCCTCCTGGCGCTCGTCGTCGTGGCCCGCGCCGGGGTGGCCTGGCTGCAGGAGGTCGCGTCGGCCCGCTCGGCCGCCGCGGTCCGCAGCGAGCTGCGCGGCAAGCTCGTCGCCCACGTGGCCGCCCTCGGCCCGGCCCGGCGGCGTCCCGCCGGCGAGGTCGCGACCCTGGTCACGCACGGTCTGGAAGCGCTCGACGGCTACTTCGCGCGCTACCTCCCGCAGCTGGTCCTGGCCCTGCTCGTACCCGGCATCGTCCTGGCCCGGCTGCTGCCGGCCGACCTGACCGCGACCGTCACCATCGCCGTCACGCTGCCGCTGATCCCGCTGTTCATGGCCCTGGTCGGGATGCACACCGAGGCGCAGAACCGGCGGCAGTTCCGCCTGCTCGCCCGTCTCTCGCACCACTTCCTGGACGTGATCGCCGGACTGCCCACGCTGAAACTGCTCGGACGGGCCAAGGCGCAGGCCGGGATCATCCGGCGGATCAGCGACGAGCAGCGGGCCGAGACCATGCGCACGCTGCGCACCGCGTTCCTGTCCTCGCTGGTCCTGGAGTTGCTGGCCACGCTGTCGGTGGCGCTGGTCGCGGTCGGCATCGGGCTGCGGCTGGTCTCCGGGCACCTCGACCTGGCGACCGCGCTGCTCGTGCTGATCCTGGCCCCCGAGGCGTACCGGCCGCTGCGCGAGGTCGGCGCGAACTTCCACGCCAGCGCCGAAGGACTGGCCGCGGCCGAGGAGGCGTTCGCGATCCTGGAGACGCCGGCCCCGGCCCCCGGGACACGCACGCCGGTCTCCGGGCCGATCGTGTTCACCGAGGTCGAGGTCCGCTATCCGGATCGGGCCGAACCCGCGCTGCGCCTGTCCGCGACGATCGAGCCCGGGGAGGTCGTGGCGCTGACCGGGCCGTCCGGGTGCGGGAAGTCGACCGCGCTGTCGGTGCTGCTGGGCTTCGTGACGCCGTCCTCGGGGCAGGTCACGGTGGGTGGGATCCCGCTCGCCGAGCTCGATCCGGACGGGTGGCGGCGCTGGATCGCCTGGGTGCCCCAGCGCCCGCACCTGTTCGCGGCGTCGGTGCGCGACAACATCACCCTCGGCGCCGCCTTCTCCGACGCGGCCGTCCACGAGGCGATGCGGCAGGCCGGGGTCACCGACTTCGCCGATGTCACCCTGGGCGACGCCGGGACCGGCCTTTCCGCCGGTCAACGGCAGCGCGTGGCGCTCGCGCGGGCGTTCCTGCGGGACGCGCCGATCGCGCTGCTCGACGAGCCGACGGCCAACCTCGACGAGACGACCGCGGCCGAGGTGATGGCTGCCATCCGTGAGCTGGCGCGCGGCCGGACCGTCGTTCTGGCCGCCCACCGTCCGGAACTGATCAGCCTGGCCGACCGTGTCATCCCGGTCGGCCTCGTCCCCGCGGGGTGCTCGTGACGACGGAGGCGATGCCCGGGCGCGGGCTCACCACGTATAAAATAATTCGTCCTTTGTCGGGAAAAGTCATTCTGGCCGTGCTGGCCGGGGCGGGCGCGGCCGGATCGGCGATCGCGCTGACCGCGGTCTCGGCCTGGCTGATCTCGCGGGCCGCGCTGCACCCGCCGATCCTGCACCTGATGGTCGCGATCGTCGCAGTCCGCGCGTGCGGCCTGGGCCGGGGCGTGCTGCGCTACCTGGAACGGCTGCTCGGCCACGACGCCGCCTTCCGCGTCCTGGCCGACGTGCGGGTCCGGCTCTACCGGCGCCTGGAGGTGCTCGCGCCGGCCGGGCTGGCCGATTTCCGCCGCGCCGACCTGGCCCAGCGTCTCGCCTCGGACGTGGACGCCGTGCTCGACCTGGTCACCCGGGTGGTGCTTCCCTACGCGGTGGCCGCGGTCGTCGGCCTCGCGTCGGTGCTGGTGATCGGCGCGCTGGTCCCGCTGGCCGGCCTCACCCTGGCCGCCGCGCTCCTGGTCGTGGCCGTGGTGGTGCCCCGGCTGCAGCGCGCGACGGCCCGGCGCACCGACGGGCGGCTCGCTCCCCTGCGTGCCGACCTGGCCACCGGCGTCGTCGACCTGGTGCACGGGATGGCCGACCTGACCGCCTACGACGCGATGGCCCGCCACCGCGAACGCCTCACCCGGCTGGACGCCCGCCTGACCGCGGCCTCGAAAAGTTCCGCGGCCACCGCCGGTCTCGGCGCGGCCGTGACCGTTCTCGGCACGGGCGCCTGCGTGCTGGCCGGTCTCCTGGCCGGGGCCGCCGCCGTCCGCGCCGGCACCCTGCCCGGCGAACTCCTGGCCCTGGTCGTCCTCACTCCCCTGGCGGTCTTCGAGATCGCCGGCCCGCTGCCCGCCGCCGCCCAGCGCTACGCCACCGCCCGCACCTCCCTCCGCCGCCTCACCGAAATCTGGTCGCTCCCCCTCCCGGCTGGCACTGAGGGTCGGGTCGAGGGGCCGGAGACAGCCCTGAGCACCAGCCGGGGCCCGGCGGCCGGCACTCACGGGGACCCCGGAGAGCCGGATGAGTGCCCCGGGACCGGGCGGGGACAGGACGGGACGGTTACGACCGCTGAGAGCGTCGCTGCGGGCCCAGAATCGATGATCGAGGGTGCGGTTCCGGAAATCCGGTTCGAGGGCGTGACGGCCGCCTGGACGGCCGATCGGGTCGCCGTCGAGGGCGTCGATCTGACGCTGCCGCCCGGCGCCCGGGTCGCGCTGGTCGGGCCGAGCGGCTCCGGCAAGAGCACGATCGCCGCGCTGCTGGTCCGATTCCTGGACCCCGTCGCCGGCCGGATCACGCTGGACGGCCGGGATCTGCGGTCGATGACGGCTGATCGCGTACGCGAAATCGTGGGTTATCTGCCGGAGGACGCGTACCTGTTCGACACCACGGTCGGGGCGAACCTGCGCATCGCGAAACCCGGCGCCACCGATGAGGACCTGCTCCGGGCGCTGGACCGGGCCCGGCTGCGGGACTGGGTCGAGACCCTGCCGGACGGCCTGGAGACCCTGGTCGGTGAGCACGGCCTGGCGCTCTCCGGTGGGCAGCGGCGCCGGCTCGCCCTGGCCCGGCTGCTGCTCACCGACGCCCGGGTGCTGATCCTGGACGAGCCGGGCGAGCACCTGGACGACGCGACCGCCGGGGCGCTGGTCCGCGATCTGCTGGGGGCGGCCGACGGCCGTACCGTCCTGTTGATCACCCATCGGACCGCGGATCTCGACGGCCTGCGGGTGGTCAGGATGCCGGTACGGAAACCGGCGCCGGCGCGACCGGCAGCGTGATCGTGAACGTGCTGCCACGGCCGACCACCGACTGCACGGCGATGCCCCCGCCGTGGTCGCGGACGATGTCCCGGACGATCGCCAGGCCCAGCCCCGGGCCCTGAACCGCCTGGTCCATCGCGTTTCCGGCCCGGTGGAACGGGGTGAACAGCCCGGGCACGTCCTCGGCCGGGATGCCGATGCCGGTGTCCGTGACCGCGATGGTCACGTTCTGCTCGTCGCCGCCGCACCGCACGGTCACGCTGCCGCCGGGCGGGGTGAACTTGATCGCGTTCTCCATCAGTTTCCGCAGCGCCCGGTGCAGTTGGGTCCGGTCGCCGCGCACCCAGGCCGGCTCGGCGTCGAACGCCACGGTCAGCTCCTTGGCCTGGGCCGCCGCGTTCAGTTCGCCGTGCACGACGCCGGCCACGTCGGCCAGGTCGAGCGGCTCGGTCACCGCGTCGGCCGCGGTCACCGGACGGTCCAGGAGCAGCAGGTCGTTGATGGTGTCCTGCAGCCGGTGGGCGTTGCGCAGGATGGCGTTGAAGGACCGGCGCTGCATCGGCGTCAGGTCCTCCTCGTCGTCGCTGATCATCTCGGTGTAGCCGAGGATGCTGGTCAGCGGCGTGCGCAGCTCGTGCGTGACGGTCTGGATGAAGACGTCCTTGCGCTGATCCAGCATGCGCAGCTCGCTGATCAGCAGGTCCTGGCGCACCCGGATGCTCTGCTGGCGCAGCGCCCGCTCGATCTCCCGGGCCACCCCGGCCAGCAGCCGATGCTCCTGCTCGGTGTAGTCGGGCAGGAACTCGCGCACGACGAGCAGATATCCGCCGGGGCACTCGCTGTCGCCGCCCAGCACGACGGCCAGCCCGCCCGCGCACGGCACCGGCGAGCCCGGCGGGATCCCGGCCAGTTCGGCGGTGACCGACGGGTCGAGGCCGGGTGCGGTCTCCGGCCAGCGCATCACGACCTGCCCGGCGCCGGGCACGAACAGGTTGCCGTGGACGGCGTCGGCGGCCAGCGCCCCGCCGATCCGCGTCATCACCCGGTTCCCGATGGTGGCCGGGTCGGCGTCCTCGCGCTGCAGCTCGCCGAGGACCGCCTGGCACAACCAGGCCCGGGCGGTCCGGGCCTGCTCGGCGGCGAGATGCGCTTCGGTCTGCGCGGCAAGATCATTCAAAGCATCGATCACGGTACGGAGTTCGGCCGCGCCCGCGGCCTCGGCCCGCGCCGAGCGGTCCCCGTCGGTCAGCCGCCGGATCGTGTCCCCGACCCGGGCCAGCGGGACCAGCAGCTGGCGCCGGCTGACCCGGACGAGCAGGTAACCGGCGCCGAGCACGGCCAGCACGAGCGCGCCCGAGGCGATCCCGAGCAGCCGTTCCATCCGATCGCCGGCCGCCACCTCGGCCCGCAGGTCGGCGCCGAACGCGTCGTCGACGGCGGCGTTGAGCGTGCGCAGCCGGTCGAAGAGCTGCTTGCCCAGCGCGGCGTCGCCGTCCCCGGCGGGCGCGCGGTCGGCGGTGACCTGCCCGGCATACTGGCCGAGCCAGTCCCAGGCGGCCTGCTGCTCGGCCACGATCAGCTCGCGGGCCTGCGGGTCGTCGGTCTGCTGCCGGGCCCGTTCGAGCGCGGCCAGGGCGGCCCCGCGACCGCTCTGGTAGGGCTCCAGGAACAGCCGCTCGCCGGTGAGCTGGTAACCGCGGATCCCGGTCTCGGCGTCGGTCATCCGTTGCAGGGCGTGCCGGTTGGCCTCGCGGACCGTCCCGATCCGGGCGGCCACCCGCTCGTGGTCGTCACGCACCCGCGCGCCGACCACGAACTGCACCACGAGAAACGCCGCGAACAGCACCAACAGGGCGGCGAAGCCCAGGTTGAGCCGGCGCTGCAGCCTCATCGGCCGCGCTCGTCGGAGGCGATCATGTACCTCACATCGGCAGGGGCCGGGGCCCAGATGAGTCCGGCTGGCCATTCGGTGGAGACCGGCATCGTACGGATCTCCGAGTCAGCCTGTGAAAACGGCGGGTGAAAGCGGTTTCTGAGAGATCTCTGGACTTCGTTACTGATCCGTGACCAACGATGCCTCGTATACCTGTGGTTACCGCCACATCGGTGAACCCGGGCCGATTGTCGGGTTTATAGCCGGAATTTCGGACACCCCAGACAGCAACATCACACAGCGTAAGCAAGATCAAGTGACGTGGGTTACTGACTAGTAGCCATGGCACTTGTAGTCACCGTGCCGGAGCGGCAACATTTCCCGAACGTTACGACGACGGCATCGACTCGCCTCACTGTCGACGGTTGGCAGAAGTGTCGCCCGTCGATGCGAGCCATTGGCAGTGAGGCCGAACCGACTGTCATCTCTTCTATAGGAGGATCCGTGGAGGATTCGCAGAGCGTTCCGGCTGCCGGACGCACCAACTGGCGCCGGTTCGCCGTCGCGGTGGGCGTTCCCGCCGCCGTGGCGGGCGGCCTGGTTGTCGCGCTGAGCACCGGCGCGCTGGCCGCGAACTTCGCCATCTCCGGCCAGCAGTTCAAGCTGTCGGCCGACACGCTCGAGGGCGAAGGCTTCACCCAGTACAGCGGCCCCCTCGGTACCGCCAACGGGGGCGGCAAGATCGCCGCCATGTCCGGCATCGGCTCGGCCACCATCACCGACCTCTGCCAGTCGGTCTCGCAGGTCGTTCCGGTGTTCGGCCGGGTCACCCTGCAGATCCGGGCCGCGCAGGACGTTCCGGACAGCGCGGACGACGCGCAGAAGGTCCAGGCGACCAACCTGCTGATCGGCATGTCCGAGCTGTCGGGTGACGCGACCTTCACCAACATCGAGATCGGCCGCGACGCCACCACCCTGAACAAGGCCGGCAGCGCCAAGGGCGACACCGTCGGCGGGTTCGGCCAGCAGGCCGACCACGTCACCATCCACAACCTGAAGCAGACGGCGTACTCGACGTCGGCCTCGACGTTCAAGCTGACCGGTATGAGCCTCAAGCTGCTCACCGGCGACGGCAACGAGTGCTACTGATCTAGCTCCATCGGGGCTCGCGGGCGTCTCCGCGAGCCCCATCCCTTTGCGATCTCGAACGTAAGAGTGTTTCTGGAGGACGAGTGGCGACGGACGATTTCTGGAACAAGTTCCGCCGGTGGCGGCGGGCCCGACCCTTCTGGGGCGGCTTGTTCCTCGTGCTGTCGGGGGTGGAGCTCCTGTGGAGCTCGAACATGGATCTCGCCAACATCCAGATTCACATCGGTCAGCAGGGCTTCCTCTCGTACGTTCTGCCGGTCCTGATGCTGCTCTGCGGCACGCTCGTCTGGTTCACCCCGGCGCAGCGCATGTTCTATGGCATCATCGGCCTGCTCGCCGCCCTCTACTCGTTCATCGGGCTGAACCTCGGCGGCTGGTTCTTCGGCATGATCCTCGGCATCGTCGGCGGTGCGCTCACCGTCGCCTGGACCGAGCAGGCGCCCCGGCCGGGCAACAAGCTGCAGGGCACGCCCGAGCACTCCGGTCCGCCGCAGTTCGCCGGCCCGCACGACGGCCCTGGTGAGGCCACCCAGCGGATCGAGGTCGCCGGGCACGACGACCGGCCGCACGAGGCGCCGGTGGTCAGCGACCCGAGCATCCTCCCCGGTTTCGGCGGGCCGCGCGGCGCCGCCCCCGGTGACGGTGCGACGCCGGGCGAGACCGACGGGCCGCGCGACGACCTGCCCGGCCCGCGCCGCGGGCTCAACCGCAAGGCGCTCGCGATCATCCTGGTGCCGGCCCTGGCCGGCGCCACCATGCTCGTCGGCAGCCGGCTCCCGGCCAGCGCCGACGACTGCCCGGCGGGCCTGTCGGCGGTCACCACCCCGGCCAGTGCCAAGGCCACCAGCGCCGCCCCGGACGAGAGCGCGGCGGCCAAGGCGACGATCAGCGCCAAGCCCGACGGCAAGGCCACCACCACCACGCCGGCCGCCACGGACAAGGCCGGCGAGACCAGCGCCGGCCCGTCGGCCTCGGCGTCGGCGGCCGCGGCGGCCGATGACGGCGGCGGCATCCTCGGCGGCATCCAGGACGTGGTCGACGGTCTCGGCAACCTGCTCGGCATCGGCGACGACGACGAGTCGGCCACTCCGAGCGCGTCGCCGTCGGCGTCGGCGACCAGCGCGCCCGCCGCCGAACCGAGCACGACCACGACGACCACCGCCCCGGCCGGCGACGACGAGACGTCCAAGCCCGCGTCGGCCGCCCCGTCCAAGACGGCGGCCAGCGTGGCCCCCTCCTCGTCGGCCGACGTCATCCCGTGCCTCGGCGCCCGCCAGGAAGGCATGGTCGCCGACGAGGGCGGCATCCCGCGGTCGGCGCTCAAGCCGGGCACCATGAAGGTCGCCTCGCTGACGATGATCGACTCCAGCTACGGCGGTGTCGCCGAGGTGCCCACCGCCAACGGCACCATCAAGGCCCTCAAGTTCGACATGTACCAGGCCATCAACAAGCCGTTCAGCCTCACCATCGACGAGGCCGGCGGGGCCACCACCACGATCAAGAGCAACGAGCTGACGACGACGGGCAACGTGCACTTCTACACCCCGAAGTTCACCGGCAACCTGTTCGGCGTCTTCCCGGTGGTCTTCACCCCGGAGCAGCCCCCGCCGCTGGTCCCGGCGTTCCTCTGGTTCACCAACGTCACCATCGACCTGGCGTTCGTCAGCTGCGACAAGCTCACCGCCGACCCGCTGCAGATCACCGAGAGCTGATCCCGGGCGGCTTCCCGGAACCCCGAACGAACCGAACGGCCCGGCATCCGCCGGGCCGTTCGTCGTGCATCAGCTCGTCCGCTTCCGGTCCCTCCGGAGCCGCGCCCGCCACCCGCGTTCGCGTGCCACGGACTCGCCCGCGCTTCCGCTTCGGTCACGTGCCACGGACTCGCCCGCGCTTCGGCTTGGGTCGCGCGTTGCGGCCTCGCCCGCTCCCGTCGCCGGTCGCGCGTTCGTGTGCGCTTTGCGCTCGCGCCAGGCGGCGACCACCGCATCCTCGTCGAAGGGCGGCAGAATCACCGGCGGGCCGTCCAGGTGACCACGGCAGGCCTTGTCGATGCGGGCGTTGAGCTCGGTGACGTGCGCCCGGACGTCCGGCTCGGTGTGCAACCGGTCGACGACGACCGCCAGGTCCTCGGCGGCCCGGCGCAGAGCCAGCGTCGGCGGCACCACCCCGGCGGTGGCCCCTTCCCGGTGCAGCCAGTCCTTGACCCACCAGTCCTCGTCATACTCCCCGCCATACCCGGCGAGGGGTTTGCCGGCCCCACTCAGATTCTCGAACTCGCCCCGCTCGGTAGCCTCGCGGAGCTGGCGGTCGATCGACGACTCATACCAGTACGCTCCCATCCCGCAACATTACGGGCGTCAGGCCGATGCCGGCCAGGCGTCCGGCTCGTACCAGCGGACCGTGCCCTTCCCGGAGGCCTTGGCCGCGTACATCGCGGTGTCGGCCTGCCGCAGCAGCAACCCGACGCTCGTCACCTGCCCCGACCGGGGCACGGCCAACCCGATGCTGCCGCCCACGACGACCTCCACCCCGTGCACGGTCATCGGCTCGGACAACCGGTCCAGCAGGCGTTTCGCGACCGCCCCGGAATCCTGCGCGCCGAGCCCGGTGACCAGGATCGCGAACTCGTCCCCGCCGAAACGGCTGAGCAGATCGGACTCGCGCAACTCGGCGGCCAGACGGGCGGCGACGACGATCAGCACCTCGTCGCCGGCCGCGTGCCCGAGAGTGTCGTTGACCGGTTTGAAGCCGTCCAGGTCGAGCATCATCGCGCAGACATCGGCCCGCCGTTTGGACAGCAGCTCACCGGCCCGGCTGTGGAAAGCCACCCGGTTCGGCAGACCGGTCAGCCCGTCGTGGTGCGCCTGATGGGCTAGGGCCACCTTCTGCTCCTCCAACTGCACCGCCATCCGACCGACAGTGATCAGCGTGAGGAACTGCCGGACCAGAACCAGGGAGAAACTGGACAGCAGCAGCCAGACCAGGACCGGGCTGAGCCGGCCGTCGTTCGCCTCCCGCCACCCGGCAACCCCGACCGCGGTCACCACCGGAAGGTAGGGAAGCAGCGCCCACGGGCCGAAGACCAGGCGCTCCACCATGTCGGCCCCGGGACGGGCGATCCGCAGGCGACTGGAGACCGCGGTGGCCCACGCCCCGAGGACATAACCGGTGCCCGCCCCGTACTGAAACCAGGGTTTGCCCGTCAATCCATTGCGGAGCGAGATCATCACCGTGGCGGCCTGCAGCAACGCCGCCCCGGCAAGAACCTGGTGCGCGGTGAGGCCACGGTCCGGACGGGACTCGGACAGCGTCACCAGAGCCACCGACGAGCCGACCACGAGCACCCCGACGATGCCGATCTCATAGCCCTGGGACGCGCCGCCGCCCAGGCCGGACAGCACGAACTCCCAGGCCAGAGCGAAAACAGCGCCGGAGACGGCGGCCACGTCGATCACCCGGCGGGCCCGGGCGATCCCGCGCAGCCGGTGTCCGGCAAGCAATACCGCAATCGGGACCAGGACGGCGGCGGCCACGGAAAGAAGCGCGCCCGGGGTGTTCAGGCCGGGATTTATCAACACGCCGGCGAGCATGAGGACGTTCGAGAGGCTCCACGCCGTACAGGCGCAGGCGCCGAAGGCGTAGCCCGCGCGGACCCGGGGTGAATCCTGGGCCCGGCGGGCCCGGCGGAGATAGTGCCAGGCGGCGTAGCCGCTGGCCGAAGCGACGATCACGTCGGAGAGGGCAAAACCGGCGGGTCCGGGCAGGAACGGATAGATCAGCTGGACCGCCGCGCCGAGACCGACCCCCGCCGTCAGTGCCGTCCGCAGTCGCATGCCCACCTCGTGTTCCCCGGATTGAGAGGTGTTCCTAGCTGTGTGTACGTCGCCGGATGGCTGAGTATGGCATAGATTCCTGGCAACCCATGGTCACTGCTGAGGAGCCGAAACGTGTGCCGCAATATCCACCAGTTGCACAACTTCGAGCCGCCGGCGACGCCGGACGAAGTGCACGCCGCCGCATTGCAGTATGTCCGGAAAGTCGCCGGGGCGACGCGTCCTTCGCAGGCGAATCAGGCCGTTTTTGATCAGGCGGTGGCGGCGATTGCGGCGGCCACCCAGGCGTTGCTCGACGGTCTCGTGACGGCCGCGCCGCCGAAGGATCGGGAGGTTGAGGCGGCGAAGGCTCGGGCCCGGGCCGAGAAGCGTTACGCGTCCTGATCGGTGGCCTCCTCGATCGGCGGGCGCGCTGATCTTTGGCGGCCTCTTTCCTTGGCGGCCTCTTTCCTTGGCGGCCTCTTTCCTTGGCGGCGCGGGCGATCGGCTTGCTACGCGTCCTGGTCGGCGACGCGGTCGACGGCTTCGCGTTGGCGCGGGACCGCCACCGGGTCGCGGTCCGCGCCGGCGGGCCGGGCGCCCAGCCGCAGCCGGGGGTCGAGGACGCGCAGGACGGTCGCCAGCAGCGCCGCGAGCAGCACCACCGCACCCATGTTGATCAGCACGTGCGGGTAGCCGAGCGCGGTGACATCGGCGAACGGGTACGGATACCAGTCGGTCGCCGCGCCGTGCGCCAGCGTGTAGCCGATCCACAGTGCCGGCCAGAGCGCCGCCCAGGCCAGGGTCCGCGCGTCGATCCGCGGACGCGGCCCGAACAGCAGCCAGCCGAGCAGCGCGGCCCACGGTGCGATGTAGTGGAAGCCCAGGTCAGCGAGGTACGCCGCGCCGTGCAGCTCCACCTGCCCGGCCAGGATCGTGCTGTAGACGATGCCGGTGATCACGATGCCGAGCAGCGCGTCGAGACGGATCACCCGCCAGATCCGCCCGTCGCGCCCCGGGTCCCGAGCCAGCGCGAGCGTCGCGATCAGCACGAGCAGGTTGCTCTGGATCGTGAAGAAACTGAACAACCGGACGAACCGCGTCACCACCGTCTCGTGCACCGGCGGGCCGGCATGCGGCGCGGTGTCGGTCGCGGTCAGCACGATCTGGGTGATCAACGAAGCGAGGACGATCAGTGCGAGCGTGCCATGCCAGACGCGGGACTTCATGATCTCTCCAGCAGCCGTCGTTGATCTTCCTCATTGATCTTCGCGGCAGCGTAGCGCAGGTCACGGCCTTGCGGGCCCGGGCTGACGCCCGGACCCGCTTTCGATTTCCTCCCGCCCGCAGTCGACCCCTCGGACACCGTCGGCTTGCCGGTGGGCCTGCCCCGGACTCGCCGGTCTCGCCGGACTCACCGGGCCTGCCGGTCGCGGTCCGCCGGGGGAATCAGCTCGCGGTGGGCTTTTCGCTCACGGCCGCGGCCGGTTCCGGCTTGCGACTGGCCTTCGCGTACGCCAAGCCGGCCAGCACCAGCGCGATGAGCCCCGCGATGAGACCGGCCAGACCCAGCCCCGAACCGCTGCTCGAATCGTCGGAAGCCTCCGCCGCCGGGGCCGCCGGGGCCGCCGGGGCCGCCGCTCCCGCCGCGGGAGCAGCACTGGCGGCAGCCGCCGCCGGGACGATCTTCAGAACCGGGGCGGGGCTGTCCGGCTCGGAACCGTCCGTGGTCGGCTCGTCGATCCAGCGGACCACGTTGCCGTCCGAGTAGGTCTGCAGCGCCTTGAAGACCAGCTGCCCCGACTCCGGCAGCGCCCCCATCGACACGTCGAACTCCTGGAACTCGCCCGGCTTGATCTCCGAACCCTTGGTCGCGGTCCAGGTGATCTTCGAGACGGCCTCGGTGATCTCGGTGTCGTGCGACTTGATCGGGGTGGCCAGCTTGCTCTTCACGGCCACCGCGGTCCAGCCCGGGATCGGCTTCACGGAGACCGACGCGATCGGCTGGTCGGCCGGGAGGTTCACCTCGAGCGTGGTGGTGGAGGCACTGTCCGACTCGTTCGGCACGCGGAACGTCACCTTCGTGTAGCCGCCCGCGGTGGCCGTGCTCGGATTGACCGTCACGTGCGCGGAGGCCGGTCCGGCGATCGCCAGGGTCAGCAGTCCGGCCGCGGCGGCCACCACCGCGGAGCGCTTGAGCAGCGACATTGTTGGGGGAACCTTCCGTCGTATCGTCGCCCGCTGCCGGGCACACCCCGTTGGTCGGCCCGATGATCCGAAAAGTTCCCGCCGATCTCCGACTTTCCGGCCGCGCTCACTCGTTCGTGATCTTCTCCGGCCGCGCCCCGGCAACCCGCACCGCCACCGGCTCCCCACTTCCGGACCGCTTCCGTTCGCCGCTTCCGGACCGCGCCCGTTCGCCGTCCTTGGTCAACTCCTGCTCCCGCTCGCCGCTCACGGTCAACTCGCGCTCGCCGCCTCCGGACCACTCCCGTTCGGTGCCCCTGGCCCGCTCCCGCTCGCCGAGCTCGAATCGCTCCCGGAGCCGGGCCGCGACCGGAGCCGACTCGCTCGGCCGCGTCTCGTCGTTGCGCCCGGCCGATCCCGCGCGGCGAGGCAGCCGCACCTCGACCCGCAGCCCCGGCCCCGCGTCACCGAGCGTGACCGAACCCCCGTGCCGGCGTACCAGCTCCTGGACGATGGCCAGCCCCAGCCCGGAGCCGCCGGCATCCCGCGCCCGCCCGTCGTCCAGCCGCGTGAACCGGTCGAACACCCGCTCCCGGTCCGCCGCCGGAATCCCCGGCCCGTCGTCGGTGACGACCACCAGCAGATCCGGACCCTCTTCGGCAGTACGAACGGTGACCATCGACCGCTTGTGCCGGCACGCGTTGTCCAGCAGGTTCGCCACCACACGGGCCAGCGCGTCCGGCTCGGCCACCAGCGGCAGCGGCCCGGTCGCGTCCTCGTGCCGAACCTCCGGATAGCGCCCCGCCACCTCGCCCACCAGCTGCCCCAGGTCGATCTGCTCAAGCCGCCGCGACACCGCCCGGCCGCCCCCGTCGTCCGCCCGGGCGAGCAGCAGCAGGTCGTCGACCAGCCGGGACAGTCGTTGCACGTCGGCGAGCAGGTCGTCGGTGAGGGCCGGCCAGTCCGTGTCGTCCGGCAGGTGCTGGGCCACCTCCAGCTCGGTGCGCATGTTGGTGAGCGGGCTGCGCAGTTCGTGCGCGGCGTCAGCCACGAACGCCCGTTGCCGCGCCCGCGCGGTATCCAGCCGTTGCAGCATGTCGTTGAGGGTGATCGCCAGCCGCCCGACCTCGTCGTGCGAGTCCGGCACCGGCAGGCGCCCGGCCCGGGTACCCCCGGTGATCTCCTCGGCCCCGGCCCGCAGCGCGTCCACCGGCCGCAGCGCCGCGCCCAGCGCCCGCCACAACCCGGCCGCGAGCAGCGCCACCAGCAGCGGGAACGCGATGAGCAACGTGACCCGCAACAGATGCACACTCTGGGTCAGCTGACTCGTGGAGCGCGCCACCAGGATCCGCATCGGATGGGTCGCCGGACCGGCGGTGACCTTGACGACCCGGGCCGCCCCGTCGAAGCCGATCCGCTCCCCCGGGATCACGATGCCGGCACCGTCGGACAGGTCACGAAGCTCGTCGTCGTACAGGATCGGCACCAGCCGGTCGGCCGTGGCGGACACCCCCCGCACCCGGTTCTGCTCGTCGATGACCTGCACCTGAACACCCGGAGTCACCTGAATCGGGTCGGTCAGCTGTCCCTGGTCCACCAGCCGGGCCACGCCCCGCGCCGTCTCCAGCGCCTCGGCGTGCACCGCCCGCCCCTGCGCGAAGGTCAGCACGGTGACGAGCAGCACCCCGCCCGCCGCCAGCCCGAACGCCAGCGCGGCCGCCGATATCAGCAGCAGCCGTGCCCGCAGGCTGAGCTCTTGAAGTCGCCTACGCATCCGCTCGCCCCTCCCGGAGCCTCGCCCCCGTCGTGTCCCGCTCGCCCTTCCGAAACCCTGCCCGTCCCGTTCGTCCCTTTGACGAGATCGCGCCCCGTCGTGCCCTGCTCGTCCGTCCGATGCCCCGCCTGCTCGATTGTCGGGGCCTCGCCTGGCTCGCCCTTGTCGGAGACTTGCCTAGCCTGCCTGACTCGCACTTGTCGGAGTCTCGCCCCGTCGTGCCCCGCTCACTCCGCTGTCAGGCCTGCGTCCGCTCCGGTGCCTCCCGGCCAACCGTGACATCGGCAGCGACCAGCCGGTAGCCCGCGCCACGGACGGTCTCCAGGCGCTCCCGGCCGATCTTGCGGCGCAGATACCCGATGTACACCTCGACCGCGTTCGGCGCCGTGTCCAGCGCGGCGTCCCACACGTGATCGAGCAGCTCGGTCTTGGAGACCACCTCGCCGGGCCGCCGGATCAGATACTCCAGCAGCGCGAACTCGCGCGTGGTCAGAGTGACCTCGGCGCCGGCCACCAGCACCCGCTTCTCGGCCGGATCGAGCTCGACGTCCCCACAGGTGAGGACGACCGGCCGAGCCTGTGTACCGCGACGGAGCAGGGCCCGCAGACGGGCGAGGAGAACGACGTACGAAAATGGTTTGGTCAGATAGTCGTCGGCGCCACAGTCCAGACCGTCGGCCTGGTCATACTCCCCGTCCTTGGCCGAGAGCATGAGCACCGGCAGCCAGTGCCGTTCCGCGCGCAGCTGCCGCACGACCCGGTAACCGGAGAGCCGGGGCAGCATGACGTCGAGAATCATCGCGTCGTAGCCACCGTGCCGGGCCATCTCCAGCCCGTCCTGGCCGTCATGAGCCACGTCCACGGCGAACCCTTCGGCCTGGAGACCGCGTCTCAGCGCAGCGGCCAGCCGTTCCTCGTCCTCAACCACCAGCAACCGCACCCCCTCACCTTGGCACGTAGTGCTTGATCCTCGATACCGGCTCTCAGTCACCTCTCAGCCCGCGCCCGTCCTCCCGGCTCTCGTCCAGCTCTCCTCACAAGTCGAGCGGTTCCTCCCCTCGTTCCTGCTCCGGCCGAGCCCTCTCGGACCTCTGGTCTCCGGCCGCTCTCTGAGATCGCCGGCTGCTCGACCGCCTCGTCCCCTCAAATCTCTGGTTTTCCCCATCGTCCCTGCTCACCTGGGCTTTTTATGCGCACTGCGATCGACCGCAAGGCTCGTCGGGGCCGCTCGCGCCGGCGGCCCCCTAAGCGCTACCGTCAGCCTGGTCACCGCACGTTCCCTCCCCCGCCGAGACGTCCCGGTCCTGGTGACGAACCCGCAGGCCGCGCGGGTCTTCCCCTACGGGTCTCTCTCAGCCCTGTCACAGCGGTGCCGAAGCACGATTGATGCATACCAACGGGAGGTGGACATCGTGTCCGTGTGGAAGTCCAGGCCGGCAATGCGCTGGCTGGTACCGGGGGCCACCGCGGTAGTCGTCATCGGGGGCGGCGCGGCGGCCGGCACGATCGTGGCCAGTGCCGACCCGTCGCTGCCGGACCGCAGTGCGGCCCAGCTGCTGGTGGATCTGCAGAGCGCCAACCCCGCCGGTCTCTCCGGCACCGTGGTGCAGAGCGCCGACCTCGGCCTGCCCGGCCTCGCCGGGCTGGCGAGCAGCCTCGGTGGCTCGGCGGCGGTCCCGGGAGGCGGCCTGACCAGCCTGATCTCCGGAAGCAACACCGCCCGCGTCTGGTACGCGGGAGAGGACAAGGTGCGTTTCGCCCTGCAGGGTAAGCAGGGTGAGACCGATGTGATCCGTAACGGCGCGGACGTGTGGCAGTGGAGCAGCTCGGACAACACGGGCACGCACCTGAAGCTGCCGGCGAACACGGACGCGAAGTCCGGAAACTCGCTGCCCGACGTGGCGCCGTCGACGCCGCAGCAGGCGGCCGACGCGGCGATCGCCGCGATCGACCCGACCACGAAGGTGCAGACCACCGGTGCTGCCCAGGTGGCCGGGCGGGACGCATACGAGCTGATGCTCAGCCCGAAGGACACCGACTCCCTGGTCGGGCAGGTGCGCCTGGCTATCGACGCCGAGCAGCACATCCCGCTGCGGGTCGAGGTGTACGCCAAGGGCGCGTCGAAGCCGGCCGTCCGGGTCGCTTTCGACACGATCAGCTTCACCGTGCCGGACGCGGAGCAGTTCACGTTCAACCCGCCGCCGAACGCCAAGATCAACGAAGCGGGCACGCCGGGCGCAGGCTCGGACCGGAAGGACGCGGCGAAGCCCTCGCTGCCGGCCGCTCCGGCCAAGCCCTCCTCGAAGACCGAGGAGCCGAAGGTCATCGGCAAGGGCTGGACCTCGATCCTCTCCGCCAAGGTGCCGGCCGACGCGCTCAGCGGCCTGACCGACGCCAGCAAGGGCACCGATGACAATGCCAAGACGGCGCAGGCTCTCCTGGGCGTGCTGCCCGAGGTCAGCGGCTCGTGGGGCAAGGGACGACTGTTGAGCGGCTCGCTCTTCAGCGTGCTGATCACCGATGACGGCCGCGTGCTGGCCGGCCTGGTGACTCCGGAGGCGTTGTACAAGGTCGCCTGACCTCCATCCCAAATAGTTCTAGAACTCTGCCGCCCAGCATGGCATGCTTGGGCGGCAGAGTTCTATAACTTTTTGGAGCGACCATGACAGTGTCAGCAGTGTCGGCCATGAGCCCTCCGACCCCGGCCGGCCGGTTCGGCGAGTTCGGCGGCCGCTATGTGCCCGAGTCCCTGGTTCCCGCCTGCGCCGCCCTGGAGGCGGCGTTCCGGGAGGCCTGGGACGACCCGGACTTCCACTCACGGCTCTCCCGCCTCCGCACCGAGTACGCGGGGCGCCCGACCGCCCTCACCCCGGCCTTCAACCTCTCGGCCGAGCTCGGCGTCACGCTGCTGCTCAAGCGGGAGGATCTGGCCCACACCGGCTCTCACAAGATCAACAACGTGCTCGGCCAGGCCCTGCTGGCGCAGCGGATGGGCAAGACCCGCCTGATCGCCGAGACCGGCGCCGGCCAGCACGGCGTCGCCACGGCCACCGCGGCGGCCCTGTTCGGCATGCGGGCCACTGTCTATATGGGTGAGCGCGACATCGAGCGGCAGCAGCTCAACGTCTTCCGGATGAATCTGCTCGGCGCCGAGGTGATCCCGGTGACCAGCGGCAGCCGCACGCTGAAGGACGCGACCAACGAGGCGATGCGCGCCTGGGTCGCCGCGGTCGACGACGCGCACTTCTGCCTCGGCTCGGTCGGCGGGCCGCACCCCTACCCGTGGCTGGTCCGTGAGCTGCAGCGGGTGATCGGCGAGGAGGCTCGCGCGCAGACGCCGGTCGTGCCCGACGTGGTGGTGGCCTGCGTGGGCGGCGGGTCGAACGCGGCCGGCACCTTCGCCGGTTTTGTCGACACACCCGCCCGCCTGGTCGGCGTCGAGGCCTCCGGCGGCGCCGCGATGACCAACGGTTCGCCCGGCGTCGTGCACGGCTATCGGTCGATGGTCCTGCAGGACGCTGACGGCCAGGTTCTCGAGGCCGAGTCGATCGCGGCCGGTCTGGACTATCCGGGTGTCGGCCCCGAGCACGCGCACCTGGGCACGACCGGCCGGGCCGAATATCGCACGGTCGGCGACGAGGAGGTGCTCGCTGCCGTGGTCCGGCTCGCCCGCAGCGAGGGGATCATCTGCGCGCTGGAGTCGGCCCATGCGGTGGCCTGGGTTCTCCGCGCCGCCGGGACACCCGACCTGCCGACCGGCTCGACCGTGCTGCTGACCCTCTCCGGGCGCGGCGACAAGGACATGGCGACGCTGGCGGAGGCGATCCGATGACGCGGAAGCGGCTGAATCCGTACCTGACCGGCGGCATCACCGCCGACTGGATCGACTATCTGCTGGCTTTCCAGGAGGCCGGTGCCGACGCGGTGGAGATCGGGCTGCCGTTCTCCGACCCGATGATGGACGGCGCGACCATCCAGCAGGCGTCCGACCAGGCGTTAGGGCGTGGTGTCACGGTTGCCTCGATCCTGGCCGACCTCACCGCGGCCCATGATCGCATCCGGATCCCGCTCATCGCCATGACGTACGCCAACGTGGTCTTCCGCAACGGGCCGGAAGCCTTCTGTCGACAGCTCGCCCGGGCCGGGATCGGCGGGTTGATCGTGCCGGACATGCCTATCGACGAGGTCGATCGCCTCGAAGCGGCCGCTTCGGCGGCCGGCGTCGACCTGATCCTGCTGGCCGCGCCGGTCACCTCGACCGACCGGCTGGCCGAGATCGGCCGGAGAAGCAGGGGATTTGTGTACGCGGTGAGCGTCATGGACACCACCGGCGAGCGCGATGCGCTGGCCGCGACCGCCGCGCCCCTCGCCCACCGGATCAAGCAGGTCACCGAGCTGCCCGTGCTGATCGGGTTCGGCATCTCCACGCCCGCGCAGGCAGCCACCGCCGCCCGCGCCGGGGACGGGGTGGTGGTCGCCTCGGCCCTGATGCGTAGGGTTTTGAACGGTGCGTCACCCGGCGACCTGCGAGCCGAGGTCGCGGCGTACCGTGCCGCTCTCGACCAGGTCGACCAGGAGATGCCCGTTGCCCGCGCGCACGCCGAAGTATCAGGTGATCGCCGATGACCTGACCAGCAAGATCAAGGACGGCGAGCTGCCGCCCGGGTCCGCGCTGCCCCCGCAGAAAGAGCTCAGCACGCGGTACGGGGTGACGCTGGCGACGCTGCGACAAGCCCTCAAGCAGTTGCAGGACGAGGGTCTGCTGTCGCAGGAGCCCGGCCGGGGCACGTTCGTGTACCCGCGGGCGAAGTACCAGCTCACGTCGCTGCACGGCTTCGCCGAGGATCTGCGCGCCCAGGGCCAGACCGTGACCACGGAGATCCTCGACCAGACCGTCGGCACTCCCCCGGACTGGGCGGCCGCCCTGTTCGGTGACGCGCAAGCCCTGCGCCTGGAGCGGTTGCGGCTCGTCGCCGGGCGGCCCGCCGTGCACCAGACATCCTGGGTTCGGGCCACCGCTCTGGCCTCGGCCGACCTGAGCGACACGTCGCTCTATGCTGCGCTGGTCGCGCAGGGGCATCTGGTGCACCGGGCCTCCGAGGTGGTCCGGCCCGGCTTGCTCGAGGAACCGGCGGCCGGCCTGCTGCGGCGGCCTCCGGGTGAGCCGGTCCTGCTGTCGGAGCGGGTGACGTACGCGCTGGACCAGACGGTGCTGGTGGTCGACCGGGCGACGATGCTCGGCTCGGCGATGGAGATCCGAACCGAGCGGGCGGCCAGCGGCCTCTCCGTCCAGTGGAGCCGAGCCACCACCTGACCGTCACCGCCCTCCGCCGCCCCACCAACCGGCCCGGGCACGAGCGGCGCGGGCGGTCGGCCGGGGCTGCGGGCGGCGTGAGCAAGCAGCACAGACTGCGGGCGGCGCAGGCGGTCGGCCAGGACTTCGGGCGGCGTGAGCAAGCAGCACAGACTGCGGGCGGCACGGGCCGGTCGGCCAAGACTTCGGGCGCCGCGAGCAAACAGCACAGACTGCGGGCGGCACGGGCCGCGGGTGGCACGGACCGCGGGTGGCACGGACCGCGGGTGGCGCAGGCCATGCGGGCTGGGCGGGCTGGGCCGCTTGGTCTCGGTCACACGGCGTGGGTGCGCCACCTGGTCGCCTGCGCGGGTGACGCCCGGAACCGGTCGGTCAAGGTGTGGGCGGGACTCGGAACCAAGGGGTCCAGGCCCGCCCGGGAGTGGCGCCGCGGGATGCCGGAAAGCTATGCGACGAGCCGTTCGCGAATGGCGGCCGTGTCGTCGGCGGAAACGCCGCAACAGGCGAGATAGCCCGGAACGCCGCCATACCGCGTGACGGTGTGATCCAGGGTGTTGAGCATCGCCTCACGGACGGTTCCGGGGGTCCGGGCGAAGTCGGCGGCGATCTCCTCGGCGCCGACGCCGGCCACCGCGAGCAGGAGCGCGGCCAGCGCGCCGGTCCGATCGCGGCCACCCCGGCAGTGGATCACGACGGCGCCCGGCGGCGCCGCGGCGATCTCGCGGAATGCCTCCCCGAAACGGTCGGTGTGATGATCGAGCATCGGCGCGTACGTGTCCTCGGGCGGCTCATATCCCAGTGGATCCGCGAGCAACGGCACATGGCGGTAGAACGCGTCCCCGGCGAACGGGCTCGGGTCGGCAGCACACTCGCGTGACCAGCGCAGATCGAGGATCCGGCCGATCCCCCGGGCGCGAATGGCATCGACGGCTTCCGCGGTGAGGCGCCCGTGGCTGTCCGAGCGGATCAGCGCGCCGGCCCGAATCCGGCCGCCGCCGGTCGTCGGGATGCCGCCGAGGTCGCGGGCATTCTCACAGTCCGGCCAGTCCAGCATCACCGGCCCAGCCTAAGCGCCCGCAGCCCGTAGGGCCCGCCCCCAATGGGCATTCTTGCAGCACAATCCATGATCATGTGGCCCGCCTGTGGACAACCGGCCACTGTGGATAACCTCCACGGCGCCCTGGCCCGGCAATAAAGTGGCCGAGAGCCGAAAGGAGGGCGACGACAACGCCGGTGAAGATCGCGAGACGGCAACGATGTGCGAGACTGCGGCGCGTTGACCATGAACATGTGGGCGGAATGCCCCAGAATGCCCGGCGTGACCGTTGAGGATGTAACGGAGCAGGTCCGCCTGCTGGCCGGGCTGGGGGCGGGTGGCCAACTCGTCTACGAAACGGTGCTGGTCCGGACCGTCGAGCCGGGTCTGCACATGGTTATGGGCACGCCCGCGTTCGTGGAGGGGATCGCCGCCGGGGATCAGATCCGGCTCCATGCCGGTGGCGGGTTCGAGGTGGTACGGCGCGGCGGGAACATCTGCCTGCTGGTAGTGCCCGAGCGCGCGCCCGGATCGGAGGATCTCGCGCCACTGCGGGACGCGTTCGAGGAGCTGGGCGGGATCGTCGAGCTGCCGCCGGACCGCCGGTTCGTCGTGATCACCGTGCCGGCCGCGGCCGGCTTCGACGCGGTGGAGGAGGCGATCGACGGCTGGACAGGCCCACGCGGGCACCACTGGGAGTACGGCAACGTCTACGACCCGGACGGCAACCCGCTGAACTGGTGGCTATCCGAAAAAACCCACTAAAACCCTTCTTCGGTACGGCCATCGCGGTCGCCCAGGTCCGAGGCCGGGCGCCGGTGACACGGCGGCCGGGATCGCGAAGGCGCCGCGGCCAGAACCACGGCGCAGGGTAGCCGCGGCGAGGGGTGGCCAAAGCGCAGGGTGGCCAAAGCGCAGGGTGACCGCGACGCGAGGTGACTACGGCGGGGTGGTCAAAGCGCAGGGTAGCCACGGCGCGGGGTGATCACGGCGCGGGGTGATCACGGCGCAGGGTGACCACGGGGCAAGGGTGAGGTGAGGCCTAGCGACGCAGGGCCGGCGCCTCGACCGGCACCCGCGGCCGCGGCGCACCCCCGCCCGCAGCGGCCACCTCGTCGGCCGCCGACACAGAAACAGCCGCGGGGACAGAAGCTGCCGAGGCCGCCGAGGTGGTGGAGGAGACGGGCGCCACGGACGGGTCCAGGACCGGTGCCACCACCGAGGACGGCTCCACGGCAGCCTGCCCCGCCGGATAGAACGGCCGCATCAGCACATAGGCCACCACGAGCAGCGCCACGGCCGCGATCGCGTCCAGCCAGTAGTGGTTGCCGGTGGCGACCACCACCAGCAGCGTGATCACCGGGTGCAGCAGCCACAACCCGCGCCAGCGGGCCGACGTGGCGGTGATCAGCGCGACCGCGATCACCACGGCCCAGCCGACGTGCAGGGACGGCATGGCCGCGTACTGGTTGGAGAGCTGGTCGGTCTCGGGTGCGCCGTAGACGGCCGGGCCGAAGAGGCGGCCCAGGTCGAGCATGCCGGTGTCGGTGAGCATCCGCGGCGGGGCCAGCGGGAAGCCGAAGTGTACGAGCAGCGCGGCGCCGGTGAGCAGGGCGAGCACGTTGCGGGTCCAGCGGTAGTGCGCCGGCCGGTACACGTACAGCCAGATCAGGCAGGCCGCGGTGGCGGGAAAGTGAACGTACGCGTAGTAGCAGTTGGCGACCTCGACGAGCCAGTGCCAGGACATCAGCCGGTTCTGGAGGCTGAGTTCGCCCGGGAGGTGCAGCCAGCGTTCCAGGTCCCAGACCTTGCGCGCGTTGTCGAACGCCTCACCGACGTGCCCGGTCGCCGCTATCCGGCCGATCTTGTAGATCAGGAACAGGACCGCGACCAGGCCGAGTTCGCGGAGCGCGGAGAACCAGCGGGACCGCGTGGTGGCTGGTGGGACGTCGACGCTCACGGCACGCTCCTCGATGAGCCGGCCGGCGTGCGGGGGAAGGCGCGCCAGCGCGATAAAAAGCTAAAAATGGCCACATCACGTGACACCGGCGCCACTCTAGTGATTAATCGCAACACCGGCGCTGACCTGCGGAAACCCGAAGAGCATGTCTGCGGGATGACGACGGGTCAAGCGGAGCTTGAATGAACCATGACGCACAGCATCCGGCGATCTTGCCACATGGGCAAGTTTTAGCGCGGGTTTAGTGATGTAACCCGCACCCGTAACGTTCCCGAAATGATCAGGACGCCGACGGCGAGTGCGGCCAGGGCGAGCGGCGGCCACGCGGCGCTGAGGCCGTACCAGAGGAGAAGCGGGACCGACACGCCCGCCGCGACCAGCTCGGTGACCACCGCGCGCCGTGGCAGCAGCGCCAGGCACCGCCACGGCATGCGGCCCGCCGGCAGCAGCACGCGGGCCGTGAAGGACACCACGACCACGGCCACGACCAGGGCGATCCCCTGCGAGAACAGGCCCGCGAGGCTCCACCAGGGCGTCGCCAGGCGCACCGCGAGCGTCAGCGGCAGGCCGACCGCGAGTCCGCGCCGCAGCCCGGCCAGCACGCCCAGGATCGGCCAGGCGAGCGCCTCGGCGCGCAGCCGGTCCGGGTGGTCGGCGGCCAGTTCGCGAAGGCCGCGCATGGCCGCGCCGACGTGCAGGCGCTCGGCGTTGAGCAGGGCGATCAGCCAGCGTCCGCCGGGATGTTCCGGGTCTTCGGCCAGCGCCGCCCGGGTGGCTCGCGCGGCGGCCCGGCGGCGACCGGCGATGCGTTCGACCTCGGCCAGGGTGAGCAGGCTGGGCACCGAGCGCGGGTCGAACGCCAGGGCCTGCCGGGCCGCGGTGCGGGCGCGGCCGAACTCCCGGCCCGCGGCATGGGCCCGGGCCAGGACCCGGTGGACTTCCGGTTCGCCCGGACGCAGACGCGCCGCCTCGCTCGCGGCTTCGACCGCTTCCCGCGTACGGGATAGGGCAATGAGATTTTCGGCTCGTTCCGCGTGGGCCCCGGCGGATCCGGGTCCCGCCTGGATCGCGGCGTCCGCGGCGGCGAGGGCGTCGTCGGGACGCCCGGCCAGCCGGAGGACCGCGGAGAGCAGCGCCAGCAGGTCCGGATCGCCGGGGCGGGCCAGCAGGCCGAGGCGCAGTTCGGCCTCGGCCTGGTCGTAACGGCCCAGTTCGGCCAGGAGCCGCGCGCGTGACGCCGCGGTCACCGGGCCGTCACCGGGACTTGCGCTTCTTGAGGTACGCGGCCAGGTCGTCGTATTCGCCGCTCTGGTTGGCGAACATGGCGACGTTGCGGGCGGTGGTGAACCAGGCGTCGGTGGACGGGCGGACCTCGCGGGCCGCGCCGAGCATGTCGGCCTGGTTGATCATGCGGATCTCGCCGGTCGTGATGGAGTCGCGCATCGCGTACTCGGCGGCGGTCTCGCACAGGTGCGCGAGGTCGGCGCCGGAGAAGTTCTCGGTCGCGGCGGCGACCGCCTCCAGATCGATGCCGGCGACCGGGCGGTCCCGCAGGTGGTACTCGATGATGGAGGCGCGCGCCGGGCCGTCCGGGGGCAGCACGAGGACGGTACGGTCGAGCCGGCCCGGCCGCCGCAGCGCGCCGTCGACGTCCCACGGCGCGTTCGTCGCCGCCAGCACGAAGACGCCCTCGTTGCCGCCCTGCACCCCGTCCAGCTCGGTGAGCAGCTGGTTCACGACGGTACGCATCGCCGACGAGTTCAGCTGGCTGCGCTTGTGCCCGAGCGCGTCGATCTCGTCGAGGAACAGCACGCACGGGGCGTGGCCGCGCGCCGACTCGAACAGGTCGTGCAGGTTGCGCTCCGAGCTGCCGATCCACATGTTCAGGACGTCGGTGATCGACAGCGAGATGAACGCCGCCCCCATCTCCCCGGCGACGGCCCGCGCCAGGAACGTCTTCCCGCAGCCGGGCGGGCCGTAGAGCAGCAGGCCACCGCGCAGGCTCTTGCCGAACAGGCTGCGCAGTTTCGGGTTGCGCAGCGGGCCGAGGAAGGAGACCTCAAGTCGTTTCTTGACCTCGGTCATGCCCCCGACGTCGGCGAGGGTGACGGTGGAGCGTTCGACGTCGAACGACCGGTCCTCGTGACCGGTCACCGGCTCGTGCTCGTCGCCCGCCTTGGCGAAGCGCGGCGGCACGACGTCGCCGAACTCCTGCTCCATGGCCGCCCAGTCCACGTTCGCGGCCTGCGCCTTCGGCTTCTCCGCGGCCTCGGCCGGTTCCGCCTTCCGAGCGGCCGGCGGCGCCAGCGCGGAGACCATCAGGGCCCGGGCCGCGTCGTTGCCGGGCTCACGGCTCAACACCTGAGCGGCGTGCTCGATCGCCTCGGCGCCCCGGCCGGCGGCGACCAGCAACTCGGCCAGGTGCAGCCGCAACGGCAGGTCGTCAGGGCGGGCCTGCACCGCCGCGGTCAGGCTGTCGATCAAGGCGTCGCTCATGAAACGCGATTATGCCCGCGTTGCCCGTGACGCGACCGCTCGCCCGGCCCCCGGCGGCTCTCAACGCCCGGTCAGCGTGCGGAAGAACGTGATCACGTCGTCGGCGAACAGGTCCGGCACCTCCAGCGCGGCGAAGTGCCCGCCACGAGGGAATTCGGTCCAGTGCCGGACGTCGTACTGCCTCTCCACGAACGGCCGGATCGACTGGGTGATGTCACCCGGCAGGACCGCCACGCCGAGCGGTGCGGTGCAGGTCACCGGCACGTTCACCCCGCTCTCCCGGACCAGCCGGGCGGATGATCCGGCGGTCCGGTGGAACCAGTGATGGGCCACGTCGGCCAGAATCCGGTCGTCCGGCACCGGCGTGGCCGGATCGGACCAGCGGTCGAACTTGTCCGCCCAGAAGGCGAGCAGACCGGTGGGCGAGTCGGTGAACGCGTAGGCCGGCGTCTGCGGGCCGGTGGCGAACTGCATCTGATGCGGATGCCGATTCTTCGCCAGCTCCATGGTCCGGGCCAGCCGTGCCTGATCCGACTCGGACAGCCCCTCCGGAGAACCGGGCGTGGGCAGGTAGTTGACGTGCACGCCGACGACGCTCTCCGGGGCGACACCGGCCAGGTGGCGGGAGATGCCGGACCCCCAGTCGCCGCCCTGCGCCCCGTAGCGCCGATAGCCCAGCTCGCCCATCAGCCGCGCCCACGTCTCGGCGACCCGCCGCTGGCTCCAGCCGCGCCGGGTGGTCGGCCCGGACAGCCCGAAACCGGGAATCGCCGGGACGACGACGTGGAAGTGCTCGGCGAGCCGCCCCACCACGTCCAGGAACTCGACGGTCGAGCCGGGCCAGCCGTGGGTGAGCACGACGGGCAGCGCCTTCGGGTCCGGGTTGCGCAGATGCAGGAAGTGGACGCGGTCGCCATCAACGTCAAAGACGAATTGGGCGTACGAGTTGAGCTCCGCCTCGTGTCCACGCCAGTCGAACCGCTGCCACCGCTCGGCGAGCGCGCGCACCCGGGCCAGGGGAATGCCGTACTCGTCACCGGCGTCGGGCAGCTCGTCGGGCCAGCGGGTGCGCGCCAGCCGGTCGGCCAGGTCGTCGAGGTCGGACTGCGGAAGGTGAAGCCGGAATTCGTTCATAGGGATAACGTTAGTCCGACTAACGTTAATCCGTCCAATGTTATCGTCGACACATGGATCACCTACCCAGCTGGCTGCTCACCCAGACCGCCGCGCACGCCCACCGGCTGGTCGGCGACGGGTTCGCGGCGGCCGGGGCGCGGGGCTATCACCTGCGGCTGCTCGACTCGCTGGCCACCGAGGGGCCGGCCAGTCAGGCCGACCTGGGGCGGCGCACCCTCATCCACCTCAGCGACCTGGTCGGCGCGCTCAACGAACTGGAGACCGGCGGGTTCGTGGTCCGCTCCCCCGACCCGGCCGACCGGCGGCGCAACGTCATCACGATCACCGACGACGGCCGGGCGCGAGCGCGGGAGCTGACCGTCCGGGCCGCTCAGGTGCAGGAGGAGCTACTGGAGCCGCTGTCGCCGGCCGAGCGGGAGCAGCTGGTCACGCTGCTGCGCCGGCTCCTCGACCACCACCGGAGTGTGGGCTCGGTCACGCCGAGCACCGAGGCGGCCCCGAAAATGTCGTAGGCCCCTGGAAGCATCCCGGGTGTCCGATCGACCGGGAAGGGGGCCGCGACGATGGCAGGCGGGGCTTTCACCGCGTACGCGGGAATTCGGGGTGCAAAAAGGCCGCCCCCGGCGAACCGGAAGCGGCCTTTCTACCGTGAGTGGGCTCAGCCCGGCCGGCGATAGCCGGCGATGGGACCGCGGTCGATGGTGGCCATCCGCACGAAGTCGCCCGTGTGCGGTGCGTGCACCACCATGCCCTTACCGATGTAAATGGCGACATGGTGCACGTCGGAGTAGTAGAAGACCAGGTCACCTGGCTTCAACTCGCTCCGGCTGACCGATTTGCCCTCGGTCCACTGATCCTTCGTGTAGTGCTCGAGGTGCACACCGACGGCCGCCCAGGCCGCTTTCGTCAGGCCTGAGCAGTCGTAGCTGTTCGGGCCCTCGGAACCGAAGACGTAAGGCTTGCCGACGAGGTCGCACGCCCTCTGCGCCGCGCGGCCGCCCTTGTCGTTGGTGTACTCGGCCGGGCACAGCCCGGTCTTGTACGGCCCGTCGTCCGACCCGTCGTACGACGTCTGTCGCAGCTTCTGAAGGGAGGCGATCTGTTTCTCGATCGCCGTCTTCTTGGTCTTGAGGTCGGTGTCCCGGGTGGCGATCTCGGTGGCCAGGGCGTCCACCTTGGCCTTGTCAGCGGCGTACTTGTCGCGGAGCTTCACGACGTCGCTGACCGAGGCCTGCCGGTTGGCGGCCAGCTGCTCGAGAAGGGACAGCTTCTCGGTCAGGCTGGTCGGCGAACCGCTCAGGATCGCGCCGACGGCGGTCGGCGGACCCTGCATGTAGGCATCAGTCGCCATGTTGCGCACTTCGCCCAGAGCCGCGTCGACCTTCTTCTGCAGCGGCGCGAGCGTCGTGCTCAGCTGCTTCTGCTGTTTCTGCAGCTTGAGCAGCTTCCCGTGCACGTCGTTGAAGTCCTCGATGACGGGCTCGAGCTCGTTCCACTGCTTGTCGATCTGGGATTCGACGTCCGACGTCGGATCGGCATGGGCGACGGCAGGTCCGTTGACAACAAACCCGGCAGCGATGACGGCGCAGAGCAGACCGCGCAGCACACCCCGCGCGCCTATCCGTTTCACGTAGGTGCGTTGTCCTTTCTTCCACTCGGCCGCCGACCGGGTTAGCTGACGGGTTCGGGCGGGAAGCACGCCCGGCCGCGAGGTCACGGCTTCACCCCGGAGGAACCTGGGTCCCCGGCTCGCCTCGCGGCGATTAGGCGGTGGCTCGTCAGATCGGCCGGTTGGACGATGGGGGGCTGCCGAACCGGGGACCACCGTACTCGGATCATGCGGGCAAATGAAGCGCGCCTCGACGATGAAACTACCCGCACTTCCTCCGGCACTCACAGTGAGCGGAACGGCCACGCGTCCAGGGCTTGCGCCAGCCAGGGCACGATCAGGATCACCGTGGGTAACACCAGCAGGCCGGTCGCGGCGATTCCGGCGACCACCGACAGACCGGTCGAACGGGGTGCCGGTCCGGCAAGACGGTCAAGCCGGCGACGGCGGGATTCACCCGCCGGGTCGGCCGGCGCCTCCTCCGCGAGGGGGACGGCGTCCGACAACCGGGCCAGCGCGGCGCGCAGCGGGGCCGGGCCCGTGCGGCGGCGGGCGGCGTCGTCGGAGACCATCTCCAGCAGCAGATGCACCGCGTCGAGCGGCGCCCGGGACCGCAGCGGGCGCGGCACCGCCTGATAGAACGCGGTGAACGACTCCATCACCAGCTCGTGCCGGTGCCGCAGGTGCGCCTGCTCGTGGGCGAGCACCGCGTCCACCTGCTCCCGGTCCAGGATCCGCAGCACCGCGTCGCTGAGCACGACCCGCGGCTCGCGGCCGGGCACGCAGTAGGCCAGGGGCAGCGCGCCGTCGAGTACCCGGACCTCGCCACCGCCCAGCTCCTGGTGACGTTCCGCGCGGTCGAGCAGGTCGGCCAGCATCCGGTGCCGCTCGCGCCGGGCCCTCGCCCGTACCGAAACCTTGATCAGGGAGATCAGCAGACGGATCACGATCGTGGCCGCCACCGCCAGGGAGAAGACCAGGGACGCGACCACCCACGGATGGTCGGCGCCGGCCGCCCGGGTCAACTCCTCGGGCGCGGCCAGCACCACGCCGAGCGCGCACAGCACCCCGGCGAGGGTGAGCGCCTGCCAGAGCAGGACGGCGGCCACCGGCGCACGGTCGGGCCAGCGGGCGCCGGCCAGGATGCCCGGGACGACCAGCGAGAGGGTCAGCCCGAGGGCTCCTAGAAGAAGTGCGGTCACGTCTCTTTCGGTGTGGCGTCCAGGGCGGCTCGGATCGCGCCGGGGGGCAGCTGACCGAGGAAGTATGCCAGCGCGGCGTCCTGATCGGGAGTGCCGTTGAGCGCGTCGAACATCAGAGCGGCGGTCATCTCCTCGCGGGACTGCGCGGGGGCGTACTTGTAGGCGCGGTCCTCCATCGTCCGGACGACGAGTTTCTTCTTCGCCAGCCGGTCGAGCACGGTCATCACCGTCGTGTACGCCAGATCACGGTCGGCGAGTATGCCGAGATAGACCTGCCGGACCGTCAAAGGGACATGAGACGCCCACAACTGGTCCATGACCTCACGTTCGAGACCGCCAAGTGCCATGTGACCCATCCTACTAGGGCCGGTCGTACTACGTCTCGTAGTATCTACTACGAAGAGTCGTAGAGGGGGACACCCGATGGACGTGCTCGACCTGACCCGGCTGCAGTTCGCGGTCGTGACGATCTATCACTACCTGTTCGTGCCGCTGTCGATCAGCCTGTCCGCGGTCGCCGCCGGGCTGCACCTGACCTGGATGCGCACCGGCTCCGAGCGGTTCCTGAGCCTGACCAAGTTCGTCGGCAAGCTGCTGATCGTCACGTTCGCGGTCGGCGTGGTCACCGGCCTCGTGCAGGAATTCCAGTTCGGGCTCGGCTGGAGCGCGTTCGCCAAGTTCTACGGCGACGTGTTCGGCCCGACCCTGGCGATCGAGGGGATGCTCGCGTTCTTCCTGGAGGCGACGTTCCTCGCGCTGTGGTACTTCGGGTGGGGACGCCTGCCCCGGAAGCTGCACGCGGCCACGATCGTGGTCGTCGCGGTCGGGACACTGCTGTCGGCGTACATAATCCTGGCCGCTAATTCCTTCATGCAGAACCCGGTGGCCTATGCGCTGGACCCGGTGACCGGCCGGGCCCATCTGACCAGCTTCGGGGAATTGCTCACCAACGAGGTCGTGCTCGCGGCGTTCCCGCACACCATGGCCGGGGCCGCGATGGCCGGCGGCGGCCTGCTCCTGGCCATCGGGGTGTGGCGGGTCACGGCCGACGCCGCGTTCCGCACGCTCGCCCGCCTCGGCGCGTGGCTGATGCTGATCGGCGGGGCGATGACCGCGATCACCGGCGACCACCTGGGCAAGGTCATGACCGCGGTGCAGCCGATGAAGATGGCCGCCGCCGAGGCGCTCTACGAGACGACCACCGGCGCGCCGTTCTCGGTGTTCGCGATCGGCAAGCTCGGGCACGAGAAGCCGTTCCTCACCGTCGAGATCCCGCACCTGCTGTCGTTCCTGGGCACCGGCTCGTTCGGCGGGACCGTGCAGGGCATCGACGACCTCCAGGCGCAGTACGTGGCTCAGTACGGTCCCGGCAGCTACGTACCGATGATCCCGGTGGCCTTCTGGACGTTCCGGTTGATGATCGGCGCCGGGGTGGCCGGGATGGCCCTCGCGGCCTACTACCTCTGGGCCTCGTCCGCCTCGCGCCGCTTCCGGATCCCGCTGCTCCCCGCGTTCCTGCAGATGGGGGCCGGTGTTCCCGGCTGGATCAAGCGGATCCTGCTGCTCTCGCCGCTGCTGCCGGCCGCCGCCAACACGTTCGGCTGGGTCTTCACCGAGACGGCCCGGCAACCGTGGCTCGCGTTCGGGATCTCCAAGGTCGCCGACGGCATTTCACCGGGATTGACCAGCGCCGAAGTCATCGCGTCACTTGCCGGGTTCACGCTGATCTACGGACTCCTGGCCATCGCCTGGTACAAGCTCGTCGTCCACCTGTCACGGCAGCCACTCGTCTCGGAGACCGCCGAGAAGTCGCCCGCGGTTGAGCCGGCCCCGGCCTACTAGGAGCTTCCTCCCATGATCACCTTCTGGTTCGCGATCCTCGTCCTCGCCTGGGTGCTCTACTTCGTCCTCGAGGGCTTCGACTTCGGCGTCGGGCTGCTCGCCCCGTTCCTCGGGCGCGACGAGCACGAGCGCGGCGCGGCCATCCGCACGATCGGCCCGTTCTGGGACGGCAACGAGGTGTGGCTGGTCGCCGCGATCGGCGTCACGTTCGCCGCCTTCCCCGACTGGTACGCGGTGCTGCTCTCCGCGCTCTACCTGCCGATGGTCGGCATCCTCCTGCTGCTCGCGGTGCGCGGCGTCGCCCTGGAGTTCCGCGGCAAACACGACTCACCGGCCTGGCGCCGCCGCTGCGACTGGCTCCTCTCCGGATCGTCGGCCGGCGTGGTGCTGCTCTGGGGCGCCGAACTCGGCATCTTCGTCCACGGGCTGGCCCTCAACGCCGACGGCGACGTGATCGGTTCCGGTCTCGGCCGCAGCCTCTCCCCCCTGATCACCCCGGCCGCCGGGCTCGGCGCACTGGCCGCCCTGCTCGGCACGGTCCTGCTCGGCGCCACGTTCCTGGCCCTGCGGACCACCGGGCCGGTGCGCCGGCGGGCGGTGTCGCTGGCCCGCAACGGCGGCAACCTCGGCACCGTCGGCCTGCTGCTCGCCGGGGTCGGCACCGGCTCGCGGCTGACCCTCGTCGCCGCGGTGATCTGCTTCATCGCCGGGATGCTGGCCCGGCAGGGCCGCGAGGGCGGCGCGTTCGCGGCGGTCGCGGCCGGGGTCGCCGGCGCGGTCGTCACCGTCTTCACCGCGCACGGCTCGGTCGTGCTGCGCAGCACCCTCGACCCGCTGTGGTCGCTGACCCGTGCCGAGGCGGCGGCCAGCCCGTCCGCGCTCAAGCTGATCACCGTGGCCGGGGTGATCATCCTGCCCGGGGTGCTCGCCTATCAGGCCTGGTCGTACTGGGTCTTCCGGCGCCGGATCGCGAGCGAACGGATCGCGTCGTGAAAACCCTTTCGCGTACGGCGCCGGCCCCGTCCCCGGCGGCCGGCGAGCGGCGGGTGGCGAAAGGCCCGATCGACCCGCGCCTGCTGCGCCACGCCCGCAGCTCGCGCGGCGGGGTCGCCCTCCTCGCCCTGATCGGAACCGGACAAGCGGCGGCGACCCTGGCCATCGCGGTCGCGCTCACCCGGATCGTCGCCCCGTCGTCGTGGTCCCTCCTCGGATCACGCGGCGGGGCGGTCGCGCTCCTGGCCGGTGCCTTCGCCCTGCGCGGACTCCTCGCCTGGGCCGAGCAGGTCACCGCCCGGCGCACCGCCGCCCGGGTCACCGACGAACTGCGACGATCACTGCTGGCCACCGTCGTCCGGCGCGGCCCGGCCTGGGTCGCCTCGTACGGCGCCGGCCGCCTCACCACGGTCCTCGGCACCGGACTCGACTCGCTGCGCCCGTGGTTCTCCGGCTACCTCCCCGCGCTCGTCCTCGGCGTGCTGCTGCCGCCCGCGGTGATCGCCGTGATGTTCCTGACCGACCCCGCCTCGGCCGTGATCGCGCTGGTCACCCTCCCCCTGGTGCCGCTGCTGGGCGCCCTGATCGGCTGGGCCACGCAGGCCCGCGCCCAGCAGCGCTGGGCGGCCGACGCCCGGCTGGCCGGACACTTCCTCGACGTCGTGCGCGGCCTCGGAACCCTCAAGATGTACGGTCGCGCCGAACGCCAGACCGAGGTGATCGCCGACCTGACCGACCGCCATCGCCGGGCCACCCTCCGGGTCCTGCGCGTGGCGTTCCTCTCGTCGACCGCCCTCGACCTGGTGGGAACCCTGTCCGTGGGGCTGGTCGCGGTCCAGGCCGGGATCCGGGTGGCCGGGGGCTCGATGCCGCTCGGGCCGGCCCTGCTGGCCATCCTGCTGGCCCCGGAGGTCTACCGGCCGTTGCGCGAGATGGCGGCCCGGTACCACGCCGCGACCGACGCGACAGCGGTGATCGCCGACGTGGACGCGATCCTGACCGTGCCGGTCGCCGGTCACACGCGCTCGGCCTCGCCGGAGACCCTGCACCTCAGCGCCGAGTGGGCCGCCCTGGTCGGCGAGGCCCTGCCGGCGGGCCTCACAGCCGGTGCTCACGGCGGTCTTCCGGATCCCGGAAGCACTGTCGGCACCACCTTGGAGCCGGCCCGGTCGGGCGCGATCGGGGAGGCTGCCCGGTGGGGGGTGCTCGCGGCGGGACTGCGGGCGTCGTATCCCGGTTCGGGCGGCGATGCGCTGCGGCTGGACGAACTGGCGGTTCGAGGTGGGGAGATCGTGGCGCTGCGGGGAGCGTCCGGGGCGGGCAAGAGCACAGCCCTGCGGGTGTTCGCCGGGTTGCATCCGGCCGACTCGGGGGCGGTCGCGGTGGGACGGGCGTTCCATCTGTCGCAACGGCCGGCGTTGCCGCACGCGCGGACCGTGGGTGAGGCGTTCGCGGCCGACGCGGGCGACGACGAGATCCGGTCCGCGCTGCACATGGTGGGGTTGGACACCGAGGTCACCGCCGGTACCCGGCTGGGCGAACACGGCAACGGCATCTCCGCCGGTCAACGCCAGCGGCTGGCTCTGGCCGCGCTCCTGCACCGGGCCGGGCGGGCGGCGGCCCTGACCCGGCGGGCCACCGAACGCCCCCACCGCGACGAACCCGGGCCTCGGCGTCGGCCGCTGCCCGTGGTCACGCTGCTGCTGGACGAGCCGACCGCCCACCTCGACCCGGCGGCGGAACGGCTGGTCGTGGCGCGGTTGCGGGAATTCGCCCAGCGCGGGTGTGCCGTTCTGGTGGTGGCCCACCGGCCGGCGCTGCTGGCGGCGGCCGACCGCGTCGTCACCCTCCAGCCGCCGGTCGGCCGGATCCCGGGAACGCTCTCCCCGGACGGCGTTTCCCGGCACGGCACGGCCATCGAGGGGACGGCCGCCGCTGACAGGGCCGTTGACCAGATGGCCTGGTCAAGCGCGGCCACCGGCCGGGTGGTCCGGGCCGATGCTGACACTGACCTATCCGCGCGAAGTGAGGCCGAGGCGGACGCCGGCCAGGCAGCCCCGGGTGAGGTCGGCACGGACACCGGCCCGGCGGCTCGGGGTGGGTCGGAGGCCGGCGGCTGGTGGCGGCGGAGCTGGGTGGCGGTGGGGCTCGGGGCGGGGGCCGTGCTCGGAGGGATCGTGCTGACCGGGTCGGCGGCGTGGCTGCTGGTTCGGGCGGCCGGGCTGCCGCCGGTGCTGACGTTGTCGGCGGCGGTGGTTCTGGTGCGCGGGAGTGCGGTGGCCCGGCCGCTGCTCCGGTATCTGGAACGGCTGGTGGCGCATGACGTCGCGTTCGCGCGGCTCGGGGCCCGGCGGGCTCGGGTGTACGCGGAACTCGTCCCGCGAGTGCCGGGGCCACAACTGCGGCGGCGCGGGGATCTGCTCACCCGGCTGGTGGACGACGTGGACGCCCGGGTGGACGGGCTGCTCCGAGGATGGTTGCCGGCGGTCACCGCGGGAGTGGTGGTCGCGGTCACCGGGGTGGCGGTCGGGGCGATCGCGCCCGGGATCGTGGGGGCGCTCGGACTCGGCGTGCTGATCACCGGGGTGGTCGCGCCGATGGTGGCCGGGTGGCAGGTGGATCGGCAGGACGCCGCGACCGGGGTGGCCCGGGCGGCACTGCGGGACGCGATGGTCGAGACGGTGGACGGGGTGGAGGAGTTGGGGACCGGCGCCGGGCGGTCCGGCGTACCCGAGGAACGCAGCCGGGCCCTGGCCGGCCTGGAGGCGCGGGCCGCGCGGATGTCGGGATCGGCCGCGGCGATCGCCCACCTCGGATGGGCGGTGGCGGCCGCCGGGACCGCTTTGGCACTGGTGAACGCCGGGATCTCCGCAGAATGGAGTGCCGTCGTGCTGCTCGCCGTGATCGCCCTGGGCGAGCCGCTGGTGACCCTGCCGGACGCCGCGATCGCCCGGCGCCGGGCGGCCGGGGCCGAACGCCGGGTCGCGGTCCTGACCACGGAAACCCCGATCACACCCCGGCCCGCCGCCACCGCGGAGGCGGCGGCCGGGGCTGGTGGGGCGATTGCGGATGGGGCGGTGCGGGTTTTCGGGCTTGTGGCGGGGTGGGACCCCGGGGACGAGCCGACGCTGGACGGGGTGGAGCTGGAACTCGCCCCGGGGGCCAAGGTGGCGGTGACCGGGCGGTCCGGGTCGGGGAAGTCGACGTTCGGGGCGGTGCTCGGTGGGCTGCTCGCGGCGCGCGCCGGGGAGGTCCGGGTCGGCGGGAAGGTGGTGCTCGTCGGGGACGAGACAGGACACGTGTTCGCTTCCGACGTACGGGAAAATCTTCGTCTTGCTTGTCCGGGTGTGACCGATTCGCAGCTGGCCGCCGTGCTGGAGCGGGTGGGTCTCGGGTCGTGGCTGGCCGGGCTTCCGGACGGGCTGGACACCTGGCTCGGGACCGGGGGCAGCACGATGTCGGGTGGGCAGCGGCGGCGGTTCGCGACCGCGCGGGCGCTGCTGGCCGGGCCGGCGCTGCTCATCCTGGACGAGCCGACCGAAGGGATCGACGAGGCCGGGGCCCGGGACCTGATGGCCGACCTGCTGGACGCGGCGTCGGGGCGGACCGTGCTGGTCTTCGCGCACCGGGAGGAAGGCCTCGATCTCGTGGACGAAATCTACGAACTGTCCAGCGGACGCCTAAATGTCGGAGTCCACTAGTCTGGGGATCATGGCACGCACGCCGGTTCCGGGCACCCGCGACACGATCCTGACCGCGGCCGCCGGACTGTTCTACCGGTACGGCGTCCGCGCGGTCGGCATGGCGCAGGTCGTCGAGGTGGCCGGGTGCGGGAAGAACCTGCTCTACCGGCACTTCCCGAGCAAGGCCGAACTGGCCGCGGCCTACCTGCGACTGTCCCGCCGGGAACGCGAACAGGCCGCGGCCGAGGCGCTGCGCTGGGCGCACGGCCCGTCCGGGCAGCTGATCGCCCTGGTCACCGAGATCGCCGAGAACACCCGGCGGCCCGGGTGGCGGGGGTGCGCGTTCCGCAACTACCTGACCGAATTCCCGGGCGCGACCGACGAGCCCGCCCAGGTGGCGCGGGGCTACCTGGCCGACAGTCGCGCCCTCGTGGACCGCCTGGTCACCGAACTCGGCGGCGACGAACTCCTGGCCGACCGCATCTGGCTGATCGTGGACGGCCTGCACAGCGGCCCGGCCGACCAGGCCCAGGTCGCCGTGGACTGGGTGACCGAACTGGTCAAACGGTGACGCCGCGGAGGTCGAGGGCGTAGAGGAGTTTGTCGTAGCGGGCCGGGCCGAAGGCGACGAAGCGCTCCAGGGTGCCGTAGCGGCGGAAACCCAGGGACTCGTAGAGGGTGGCGGCGGGGAGGTTGTCGCCGCGGACGTCCAGGGTCAGGGTTTCGATCGACTGGGTGACGGCGGCGGCGATCAGGGCGGTCACGATCGCACGGCCGAGGCCTTTGCCCTGGAATGTGGGGTTTATGGCGACTTTTTCGATGTCGGCGTTCACGCGGTGGGTGGGGCGTTCGTAGCGCCGCCAGTAGCCGAAGCCGACCGCGGGGCCCGACGGGGCGAAAGCCACGGCCAGGGCCGCGTCGCCCCGGCCGACGGCGGCGATCACGTCGGTGAGCAGGGTGGACACCTCGTCGGGGGAGGGCGGTGAGACCCAGCCCAGCGCAGCGCCTCCGGCCACCAGCCCTCGTACCAAATCGGAAATTTCTTGGATGTCGGTTTTGGAAAGGCCGTCGACGCCGATCAGCCGCACCTCGGAAGAGCCCACCCGGGAATTCAATCAGGTCCGGTATGCCGCCACGGTGGCCTGCAGTTCAGAAGCCGTCCGGGAAAGTTCGGCGGCCGTGTGCTGCGTCTCGGTCGCCCCGGCGGTCACCTGCTGGGCGGCCTGCGCCACCCCGGCGATCGTGCCCGCGATCGCCGACGAACCCTCCGCGGCCTGCCCGACGCTCCGGGCGATCTCGGCGGTGGTGGCCGTCTGCTCCTCGACCGCCGCCGCGATCGTCGTCGCGTAGTCGTTGATCGTCGCGATCACCGCGGCGATCTTGTGGATCGCGTCGACCGCGCCCTCGGACTCCTCCTGGATGGCCGCCACCTGCGCAGTGATCTCCTGGGTGGCCCGGGCCGTCTCCTGCGCGAGGTCCTTGACCTCGGCCGCGACCACGGCGAACCCCTTGCCCATCTCTCCCGCCCGGGCCGCCTCGATCGTCGCGTTGAGGGCGAGCAGGTTGGTCTGCTCGGCGATCGAGGTGATCAGCGCGACCACGGTGCTGATCTGCGCGGACGCCTCCCCGAGCCGGGACACGCTGGAGTTGGTGGTCTCCGCGGTCCGGGCCGCCTCGGCCGCCACCCCGGCCGCCTCGTTGGCGCTGTTGGCGATCTCACGGATCGAGACACCCATCTCGTCGGCCCCGGCGGACACCGCCTGCACGCCGTCGCTCACCCGGCCGGCCGACTCGGACACGGTGCTGACCTGCGCCGACGTCTCCTCGGCGGAGACCGACAGCTGCCCGGAGACCGCGGACAGCTCCTCCGAGGCCGACGCGAGCACGTCCGCGCTGGTCCGCACCCGCCCGACCATGGTGTCCATGGCCTCGGCGGTGTGGTTGAGCGCGTCGGCCATCCGCCCGACCTCGTCGCGGCCGGTCACGTCGGCGCGGGCGGTCAGGTCGCCGTCGCGGATGCGGTCGAGCACGGCGACACAGCGCGACAACGGCCGGACGATCATGCGGCTGACGACCACGGCCAGGACGACGCCGAGCAGCGCGCTGAGCGTCAACATCAGGATGACCCGCCACTTGGTGGACTGGTAGCGGCCCTCGGCGGTGTCCTCCTGGTTCGCGGTCTCCTTCACGGTCAGGTCGGAGAGGGCGGTGAGTTGGGTGCGCACCTCGGTCATCAGCGGGGTGACCTGCTGCGACCGGATCGCGTTGATCGCCGATCGGGAGGAGCCGACCAGCGGCAGCAGCGTGTTCTTCAGGACGTCCGAGTACTGCGACCAGGCCGTCCGGAACGACGACAGCGCCGTGGAGGCGGCCGTGTCCAGGGTGTATCCCTGGTACTGCGACACGTATCCGGTGATCTGGTCCTCGGCCGTGGTCAGCGCGGTCGCCGCGGTCTGCCGGGCGGTGGCGTCGGTCGCGAGCAGTTCGTCGTCGGCGGCCAGCCAGGCCCGGTTCACCGCGCTGCGCAGATTCCCGATCGTCTCCAGTTCAAGACTGTGCTGGTAGCCGGACTTGACCATGCCGTTGGTCGCGCCCAGGCTGCCCATCGCGAACAGGCCGTCGGTCACGCTGAGCACGGCCACGACGAGCACTGCGAACATGATCTTCGTGCCGACGCGGCGATCGGTCAGCAGACTCACCGGACCACCGTCTCACGAGCGGTAACGGTCCCGGGCCCGCTCCAGATGTTCTTGGGCGAACTCGCCGCGGTCGCCGCGGTGGGATGGGCCTGACCGCGGGCTGACCAGGCGCTGTTAGGGTCGCCCGTTGTGAGCGACACCAGCGATGCCCGGGTCATCGGCGGCCGGACCTTCGATTTCTCCCGCCGGGCGGTCGTGATGGCGATCGTGAACCGGACGCCCGACTCGTTCCACGACAAAGGCCGCACGTTCGCGCTGGAGAAGGCCACCGAGGCGGTCCGGCACGCGGCCGCCGAGGGCGCCGACTGGATCGACATCGGCGGTGTGCCGTTCGCCCCCGGCCCCGAGGTCTCCGCGGCCGAGGAACTGGACCGGGTCCTCCCGGTCGTCGAGGCCGCACGTGACCTGGCGGTCGTCTCGGTCGACACGTTCCGCCCGGAAGTCGCGGCCGAGGTGATCCGGCACGGCGCCGGCGTCGTCAACGACACCTCCGGCCTTCGCGACCCGGCGATGGCCGACGTGGTCGCCGGCACCGACGCCCAACTGGTCATCTGCCACAGCCTGGCCGCGCCGCGCACCGACTACCCGAGCCCGCGCTACGAGGACGTGACCGTCGAGGTCGCCGCCTTCCTCCGGGAGAAGGTCGACCTCGCGCTCTCCCGCGGCGTGCGACCGGATCAGATCATCATCGATCCCGGTCACGACCTGAACAAGAACACGCTGCACTCCCTCGAACTGACCCGCCGGCTCGACGAGATCGCGGCCATCGGATACCCGATGCTGGCGGCGCTCAGCAACAAGGACTTCATCGGCGAAACCCTGGACCGGCCCCAGCAGGAACGCCTCGCCGGCACCCTGGCGACCGTCGTGTTCAGCCTGCTCCGCGGGGCGCGGATCATGCGGGTCCACGACGTCCGGGCCGCCCACGACGCCATCCGCATGACCGAGGCCATGCTCGGCTGGCGCGAGCCCGCCTATCTCAAACACAACATCTGAAAACCGCTTTCCCGTACGGCGGGTAGCCGCACCGACGCGTGGCGGCCCGCCCGAAGTCCGCCACGTCCGGGCCGGCGCCACCGGTCCGGGCGACGACGACGCCGGGGCGGATCAGCAGCGCGCCGAAGCCGAGATCGTCGTCGACACACCTCCCTCGGCTCAGCTCCCGGGATCGGCGGCGCGGCGGCGCGTGGGGCCGGCGTCGGACGACACCGCCCCCGGGGTCGCTGACTCGGCGGCGCGTGGGGCCGGCGTCGGACGACACCGCGCCCGGGGTCGCTGACTCGGTGGCGGGTGGGGACTAGCGTCGTTCGACGTGTCCGACACTGCGCCCGAGATCACCGCGGAACTCGTCCAGGCCCTGATCCGTGACCAGCGGCCGGACCTGGCCGATCGACCGGTCCGGCTGGGGGCGCGGGGGTGGGACAACCAGCTCTGGCGGCTCGGCGACGACCTGGCCGTCCGCCTGCCGTGGGCGACCGCGGACGCGGACGAGTTGCTGCGCAAGGAACACCGCTGGCTGCCCGCCCTGACCCGGGATCTGCCGCTGCCGGTGACGGTCCCCCGGTACCTGGGGCGGCCGTCCGCGCTGTTCCCCCGGCCGTGGCTGATCACCACCTGGGTGCACGGCACCCCGGCCGACCGGGCGCCGGTCACGCGGGGTGCGGAATCGGCCGACTCGCTGGGTGCCTTCCTGACCGCGCTGCACCGCCCCGCCCCGGACGCCGCGCCGGACGGCCGGGATCGTGGCGGCCCGCTGGCCGAACGGGCGACCGGCTTCGCCTGGATGCTGGCCTCGGCCACCGAGCAGGGGCTCGTGGATGATCCGGACGCGGTGAACGCCGCCTGGCGGGATGCGGTCGAGGCTCCGCCGTGGGCCGGCCCCCGGATGTGGATCCACGCCGACCTGCACCCCGCCAACGTCCTGACCGCCGACGGCGACCTCTGCGGTGTGATCGACTTCGGTGATCTGTGTGCCGGGGATCCGGCCTGCGACCTCGCCTCGGTGTGGATCCTGCTGCCGGAGGACGCGGCCGATCGGTTCCACGCCGCCTACGCGCCGGGGCCGGATGCCGCGACGCTCCGGCGGGCCCGGGGCTGGGCTCTCGGGAAAGCGCTGGCCGGGCTCATGATCGCGGCCTCGGACGGGCCCGGGGGCAAACCCAGTTGGGGGCCGCCCGCTCGTGCTTCGCTGCATCGCCTCGTTCCGCTGACCGCCCCTTTCTATCCCGAACCGGGAAGATCCCGCGGACGGCCTGTGGACAACCGGACGGGAGGTCGCGCGGCCGGCCTGTGGACGACCGGGCGGGGAAATCTCGCGGGCGGCCTGTGGACAGCCGGCGGTGTGGACAGCGACGCGCGGCCGGGCCTTGCGCCGGGGTCGGGTCGCGTGGCCACAGGGTCCGCCCGGCGGTCGCTCGGGCGGCCTTGACCAGGGATTACCTCGCGGCCTTGGACCAGGGCGGGGTGCTTGCGGTCGGGGGGTGCTAGGACGTACGAGAAGAGGGGTTTGCTTTGTCTTCGGGGAAAGTGCTCAGCAGGGACGTCATCCACGGCTGGGGTGGGACCGCGTCCGGGCCGAGGACGCGCATCGCTCCGAGGACGGTGATCAGCATGCCCATGGCGAAGAAGTCGCGGGCCTCCTCCGGGGTGGCGCCGGTGAGGGTGCGGACCGTTTCGTAGAGGCTGCCGTAACAGGTGCGGATGGCGTCGCCGACGGCTGGGTCCTCGGCGGCGGCGAAGCCGTGCAGGAGGACGACCAGGAGTTCGCGCTCGGCCAGCAGATCGGTGTAGGCGCTGCCCAGGCCGGCCAGGGTGGGGTCCACCGCGGCGGCGGCGCGCCACTTGGCCTCGACCCGCTGACCCGCGTGGCGCATCGTGGCCAGGAAGAGCTCCTGCTTCGAGCCGAAGATGCGAATCACGTACGGCTGTGAGATGCCGGACAGGCGCGCGACCTGATCAGTGCTGGTGCCGGCATATCCGCCCTGCGCGAACGCGGTCAGCGCGGCCTGGATGATCTGCTCCTGGCGTTCCGAGGCGGTGAGACGGCTCCGAGTCATGTTGACATGTTATCAGTTGATGCTTACCGTCCTTAGTTATCAGCCGATAACAACTAGCGGGGTAGACGTGACGACTCTCGTATCCGACAAACCCACCACACGGACCCGGCCGATCGCGGCGATCCTCGCGGCGGTCGGCATCCCGACCTTCATGGTTTCGCTGGACAACCTGGTGGTCAGCACGGCTTTGCCGGTGATCCGCACCGAACTGCACGCCTCGATCACCGATCTGCAGTGGTTCGTGAACGCGTACACGCTGCCGTTCGCCGCATTCCTGCTCACCGCGGCCGCACTCGGCGACCGGCTCGGCCGGCGCCGGATGTTCATCGGCGGCATCATCATCTTCACCCTGGCCTCCGCCGCGGCCGCCCTCGCCACCGAGTCCTGGCAGCTCACGGCCGCCCGCGCGGTGCAAGGGCTGGGCGGCGCGGCGATCACCCCGCTCGCCCTGACCCTGCTGGCCCGAGCCGTACCGCCAGGCTTCCGGAACGCGGCGGTCGGCATCTGGGGCGGCATCACCGGGCTCGGCGTCGCGGTCGGACCGGTCATCGGCGGCGCGGTCGTCGACGGACTGCACTGGTCGTGGATCTTCTGGCTGAACGTGCCGGTCGGCGTCGTCGCGGTGGTGCTCGCGGCCACCGTCCTGGACGAGAGCAAGGGCGACGGGCGCCGGCTGGACCCGATCGGGCTGATCCTGTCGGCCGGCGGCATGCTGCTGCTGATCTGGGGCGTCGTCGACGGGCCGGACCGCGGCTGGACCTCCGGGCGGGTGCCGGTCATGCTCGGCACGGCTGTGGTGCTGCTCGCCGGGTTCGTGGTCTGGCAGGCGCGCAACCGGGAACCGATGCTGCCGCTGCGACTGTTCCGCAACCGCGGGTTCAGCCTGGTGAACGTGGTGACACTGACGTTCTCGGCCGGGGCGTTCGGGTCGGTGTTCCTGCTCGCACAGTTCTTCCAGGTCGTGCAGGGGCTGAGCCCGCTGCAGTCCGGACTGCGGACCCTGCCGTGGACCGCGGCCCCGATGATCGTCGCGCCGCTGGCCGGGCTCGCCGCCGGACGGATCGGGCAGCGCACACTGATCTTCGCCGGTCAGGTGTTCCTCGCCGCCGGTCTGCTGTGGATGGCGCTGGGGCTGTCGGTGACCGCTTCGTACACGTCGCTGATCGGGGCGTTCGTGCTCGCCGGGATCGGGATGGGGCTGACCTTCGCTCCGGTGTCGACGATGGTGCTGGCCAGCGTGGACGTGGACTCGCAAGGGGTGGCGTCGGGGACCAACAACACGATCCGGGAGTTCGGGGTGGCGGCCGGGGTGGCGGCGCTGTCGTCGATCTTCAGCTCGTTGGGTGGGTTCAGCAGCTTCGACTCGTTCATCGACGGTACGCGGCCGGCGGTGCTGACCGGAGCGGCGGTGATCGCGGTGGGGGCGGTGGTGGCGCTGGGGTTGCCGCGTCGCGCCTGATCGGGGGGGGTAGCGGGCGCCGCGGGCGTTCGCGGGCCGGCGGCGGCAGCACCCGGCGAGCCTGCGGCGGCGGAAGATCGAAATGCGACGGCTGGAAACAATCGCGGATGAACTGTTGCACTCACGCAACATGACTGCAACGATGACCTTCAATTCCGGGACGCATGGTCACCGCGGGGCTACCGGCTACGTCCGGTCGGTAGGACCCCACCTCGCGGGAGCCACAGCCCGGAGAGCACCGCCGCCCGTCCCCCCGACGGAGCGAAGACAGCGTGTGCCGGACCTCCGACCGGCACACGCTGTGCGTTTCCGGCCAGAACCGGCGGCCGGGGCACGGCCCAGGAGCCGGAAGGCTCGGGAGTCCGCCGCATCCGAGGAGGCCGGCATGGGCCCGCCGCGGACACCGACGATCAGGGCGAGCCGGCGAGATTCCACATCGGGGGCAGGTCCGCGTCGCACACGTCGCAGACGTAGACGTCCTCCTTGACCACGTTCACGGTCGCGCACCCGGGACAGCGGCGGAATGTGAACTCCGCCGTGAAACCGCCGTCGTGCGCGACCCCGGCCGCGTCGAGGGCCGCGGCCACCGCGGGCCAGCACGACGGCTCCGGGCAGTAGCCGGTGGACTGATTGGTGACCTGATCCACCCGCCCGTCCCGGTCGAGGCTGATCTCGCCCGCCGCGAGGACGGGCGCTCCGTCGGCGCAGGCCACGTGTTCGGTGTTGCGCGGCGCGACGAGCATTTCTCCGGCCGCATTCACCACGTACGTCCACATCGTCCTGGCCGGCGCCGAGCGAAGGGTGAGTGAGGCAGCGAGACCCGGCCCGGTCCCGGCGGACGCCTTGACGTCCGCCGGGCCGATGTAGTGGTAGGTCCTCAGGGGGCGACCAGGAAGTCCGTGACGAAGCAGGCCACCTCGCCGGAGGCCGTCCGCCCGACGTAGGTCGGGTAGTAACCGTCGCCCCAGCCCGACTCCACCATGATGACGTTGGCGCCGGAGTCCTCGTCGACGACCTGGTCGAAGTGGCCCGGGACCGGCTCCTCGGGGAACTCGTCGGGGTCGAACGCCTCCTCGAAGTCCTCCGAGTCCCACTCGGCCAGGATGCGCGACACGCTCAGATCGGCGAACGCGCCGGCGCCGGTGTCGACGCCGTAGCCGAAGAACTCGCCGGGCTCCAGCTGGTCGGGCTCGTCGCTGTCGACGAGGGCCAGCTCCCACGACTCGACCGGCTCGTCCCGGACCACGACCTGCAGGGCGGCGACCCGCCGCTGCCACTCCCGCTCCTCCTTCTCGAGCACCGTGACCCAGGCGGTGACCTTGTAGTCGCCGGGGGTGACGGCGATCGAGAACGGTTCGTCCTCGTCGTCGGTGACGCCGGGGTCGAAGGCGGCGAGCTGACCGGTGGGCAGCTTCAGGACGCCGAGCGGGTGCGGCTCGACGACGTAGGTCACGTCGTCCTGGACGTAACGGGAACCGGCCTGGAGCAGGCGGTCGAGATCAGGCATGCGGGCAAGGTACCGGACCGGTGTGACAGGACCTACCCGATGTGCACCCACACGTCGTCCAGGCTGCCGTGGAACTGGTCGTTGTTCGCTCCGGCGCCCTTGCCGCCCACGGTCAGCGGGGACGCGGTGTCGACGGCGAGCGCCGCCGGCACCGGGACACTGGTCTGCAGGACGTCGTCGACCAGGATCGACAGGGTCGGGCCGGTGCGACGGCACTCCAGGCGGTGCCAGTTGCCGTCGGCCACCGAGACGCGGCTGCGGGCCAGGTAGACGGTGTCGTCCCCGATGCCGCAACTGGGCTTGCCGGAGACGCCGTCGACCTGCAGCTTGTACTGGCCGCCGCCGGTCGAGTAGCCCTTCTGCAGGATGTTCTCGCCACTGGACGTCTCGGCCGGGGACAGGAGCACTCCCGCGCCGTACCGGATGGGCTGGTTTCCGGGGTTGAGGTCGGCGGTGGGCTCGCTCTGCAGGACCATGCGCGGGCAGGCGGCGCCGGTGCATTTGGCCGGGAACTGCAGCGCCTGGCCGTTGTCGTGGGTGATCAGTTTCGGTAGGGCGCCGTTGCGCGTGACCGTCCGCAGCAGGTGGCCGCGCCCGGAACCGTCGTCGAAGGTGCCGTCGGCGATGGTGGTGTCGAAGTTGTAGGCGGCCACGAAGTCCGAGGTGCTCTCGGTCCGCGGGACGGCCGCGCCGAACTCGGCGTAACGCTTGCGCGGCTGCCCGCCGACCGTGGTGAAGTCGCCGACCGCGCTGATCGTCCCGAGTTCGGGGCTGGCCGCCAGCGACCGGGTCCCGGCCACGCCGTTGGCCTGCGGCGCCCATTCAAGCAGGTTGCCCTGCGGGTCGACGGCGGCCAGTTTGCCCCGCGGGACCGAGCCGTCGGTGCAGATGCCCTTGGCCCCGTTGTTGGTGGTGGTGCACGCCTTGTCGAAGTGCCCGCCGACGTAGACGGTCCCGCCCAGCACGGTGATCGCCTGCGCGTCCCCGTCGAAGACGCGGGTCCAGCGGGTCGCGCCCTCCCGGGTGTACGACACGGCCCGCCCGCCCTGCCCGCCGAGCGCCGCGTACACCCCGTCCGCGGCCGCGGCCAGGGCCAGCACCTGCGAGACCGGTTTCGGCAGGAACTTGGGGTCGAGCGCGCCGGTGACCGGGTCGACCGCGGTCAGCCGCAGGGTGGAGCGCGCGCCGTTGGTCTTGTGGAAGCTCCCGCCCAGGTAGACCCGATCGGCTCCGGCGGCGAGCGCGTTGACGGTGTCGTCGGTGGTCGGCGCCCACGCGTCGAGGGCCCCGGTGGTCGTGTCGAAAGCGGCCAGGTTGGCCCGGGGTGTCCCGTCCACGGCGGTGATCCGCCCGCCGAGGTAGACCCGGCCGTGCCCGGCGGCGAGCGCGTTCGGCTGCCCGAGCACGGTGTGCCGCAGCGGGGTGATCACGCCGTCGGTGGCACCGATCCCGGCGATCGAGTCCCGCGTCTCGCCGTTGACGTGGTCGAAGTCACCGGCCGCGTAGACGGTGTCGCCGTCGACGGCCAGGGCTCGCACGTTCGCGTCGGCGATCGGCTTCCAGTCGAGCAGGGCGCCGGTGCGCGAGTCGAACGCGGCCAGCCGGGTACGGTCCACGGTGCGGGCGCCGACGATGGCCTTGGTGAAGTTCCCGCCGACGTAGACGGTGCTACCCCGGTAGGCGACCGCGTAGACCGAGCCGTTGAAGGACGGCGAGGTCACCGGGCTGGGCGAGACGATCTCGGCGAAGGCCGTCCCGCCGGCCGCGGCCAGGATAGTCGCCAAACCGGCAATAAGGGCTTTTTTCTGGAGATTAGCCACGTTGGTAGCTAACTTCCCAGCTCCACAAAGGTGGCGGGGCCAACTATGCTGCCGCGTACTGGAATCGAGAGAGGGGAATGCCGTGCCGATGCGCCGCCGCACCGCCATGACCGTCACCCTGTTCGCGGTCGCGGCCCTCGCCGCGGGCTGCGAGATCAAGGTGAACCCCGAGTCGATCCCGGCGCCGTTCAGCGTCGCGCCGATCCCGTCGGCCTCGGTCGGCCAGCCGATGTACGTGTGCACCGAGATCTACAAGATCCTCACCGACGGCGCGGTCAAGGCCGCCCCCTACGCGGCCGGCACCGACGACGCCGCCAAGGAGAACCTGCGCAAGGTCTTCGGCGACATGGCCGGCCAGGTCACCGCGGCCGGCGCCAAGAGCAACGTCGCCGCGCAGAAATCCGCCGCCGACCTGATCGCGTCCTCGCTGACCGCGGCCAGCACGGCCACCGATCCGCAGGCTTTCCTCAACGGGGATTTCACCACGATCGGGCAGAAAATCGACGACACCTGCCCCTAGGCTTGGGTCCATGATCGATAGGCCGGTTCGGATCGGGCTGCAGTTGCAGCCGCAGCACATGGACTACGCGACCATCCGCCGTACGGCGTCCGAGGCCGAGGAGGCCGGCCTCGACGTGCTGTTCAACTGGGACCACTTCTACCCGCTGTACGGCGAGCCGGACGGCCTGCACTTCGAGTGCTGGACCATGCTGGCCGCCTGGGCCGAGTCCACCTCCCGGGTCGAGATCGGCGCGCTGGTCTCCTGCAACAGCTACCGCAACCCCGAGCTTCTGGCCGACATGGCCCGCACGGTCGACCACATCTCCGACGGCCGGCTCATCCTGGGTATCGGCTCCGGGTGGTTCGAACGCGACTACACCGAGTACGGCTACGAGTTCGGCACCGCCGGTGGCCGCCTCGACGACCTGGCCGGTGCCCTGCCGCGGATCGAGTCCCGGCTCGGCAAGCTGAACCCGCCGCCGACCCGCAAGATCCCGGTCCTGATCGGCGGGGGCGGCGAGAAGAAGACGCTGCGCCTGGTGGCCAAGCACGCCGACATCTGGCACTCGTTCGCCGACGCCGAGACCCTGGAACGCAAACTCGGCATCCTCGACGAGCACTGCACCGCGGTCGGCCGCGACAGGTCCGAGATCGAGGTGTCGGTGGTGGGCAAGCCGGAGAGCCGTGACCGCATGCGTGAGCTGGGCGCCAGCCTGTTCACGGTCAGCACCGGCGGCCCGAAGCCCGACCTGACCGAGCTTCGCGAGTTCCTGGCCTGGCGCGACAAGCTGAACGCCTAGGCGCGCAGGTCGGCGCCGGGCGCTGACGCCGCGCCCGGCGCCACCCACTTGGGATCTGACCCCTCGGCCAGGTCTAATCTCCGCATGCCCCCTGCATCGCCGCTGACCGATCTGATCGAGCGGTACCTTCCGCCGGCCACCGAGGCGTGCCCGACCTTCACCGAGAACTCCCGGTTCGAGCCGATCATCGACGGTGTCACCTACTTCACCGAGCTGGCCGAGCGCATGGACGCCCTCGGGCCCGGCGACGCCGTGTACATCGCCAGTTATCAGGCCGACCCGCACCTCGACCTGACCGGGCGCGGCGTCGGTGAGGACGGCTATCGACCGTTCACCGACGTGCTGGCCGAGAAGGCGGCCGACGGTGTCGACGTGCGGATCGTGTTGAGCGCGGCCGAGTACTCCGGGGGCACGCCGTGGCTGCCGGTCGGGCCGTTCCTGGCCAACACCCTGGCCGCGCGGGTGATCCGGGCGTGGAAGCCGTCGACCCGGGACACCGGGCCGACGCTGGAGGACCGGGTGCTGCTGGACTGGTCCGGTCCGCTGCTGGGCTCCAACCACCAGAAGCTGGTGGTGTTCAGTCACGACGGGGTGCTCACCGCGTACGTCGGCGGTCTGGATCTTGCCCCTAGCCGTTTCGACCACTCGCCGCATCGGCGTCTCCGGCTCGGCGTGCACCGCTGGGGCTGGCACGACGCGGCCGCGCGCCTGCACGGGCCGGCGGCCGCCCGGGTCCGGGAGACGTTCACGTTCCGCTGGCAGAACACCGCCGCCCTGCCGCCGCGGTTCATCGCCAAGACGCTGTCGCCGGAGTATTTCCACCTGTCCGGCGGCGAACGCATCGTGATCAACCCGCCGGACGCGCCGCTCGACGTGCCGCCGGTGCCGGACCAGCCGGAACATCCGGCCGAGGGCACCGCGATCCAGGTCGTGCGCTCCTACCGCCCCTGGCGCCTCTACCGCGAACGCAGGTGGCTCCACCGGATGCGGCGGGCCAACGTGGTCCGGGCCGGCATCCAGGAGGTCTACCACGCGATGGCCACCGCGATCGGCGCCGCCGAACGCTACATCTACCTCGAGGACCAGTATTTCCACGAGGCCCCCGGCGGCGACCCCCGCTTCCAGCTCTACGGCGGCCTGCGGGCGGCGGCCCGCCGCGGCGTCAAGGTCATCCTCGTCGGTTCCGGCCGCAAGGATCCGGCCGACGGCGGCAGCAGCACCGTGCGCCCGGTGATCACCCACGATCTGCGCCGGCGCGTGCTCGACCTCCTGCCGGCCGCCGATCGCCGCAATGTGGTGATGTACCGCATCGACAACCTGACCGTGCACACCAAACTCATGCTGGTCGATGACGTCTTCGCCAGCATCGGCTCGGCCAACTTCTTCAGCCGTTCGATGGTCGGCACCGACAGCGAGATCACGTCCACGTTCGTCACGACCGGCGATCTCGTCCGCGACCTGCGGGTCAAGCTGTGGGCCGAGCACCTGCGCACCGACCTGAACGACCAGCTCAGCCCGTCCCTGGCCGACCTCGACACGGCCCTGGGCATCTGGCGCCGCGAATGGCTGCCGCCCGGCCGTCCGCCGGAGACCTGGCGCCGCCCGGGCCTGCCGGCCGGTTTCGCCCCGACCGAATTCGCCCTCACGCCGGCCCGCTACTCCCCCGCGGTCCTGCGCCGCGAAAGGCGAAAACACTAAATCAAGATCACATTCTTCATTGCCTGTCTCCGCGGTGGTCCAGACCGTCGCTCCCGCGGGGACCCTTCCGGTCCTCGCAGGGCGCTGGCGCGCCCAGGACGCGAGGCCCGCAAGGGCGGCGTGGCCGGGTGGTTGCGGTCAAGGCAACACACCCGGCCACGGCTGCACCTTGTTCAGACCACGAGACTGAGCAGCATCACGCAGGCGAAGCCCACCACCGAGATGATCGTCTCCATCACCGACCAGGTCTTGATGGTCTGGCCCACGGTCATCCCGAAGTACTCCTTGACCAGCCAGAACCCCGCGTCGTTGACGTGCGAGAAGAACAGCGACCCGGAGCCGATCGCCAGCACCAGCAGCGACACCGTCGGCTTGTCCAGGGTGGTGGCCAGCGGCGTGACGATGCCGGCCGCGGTGATCGTCGCGACCGTGGCCGAGCCGGTGGCGACCCGGATCCCGACGGCGACCAGGAAGCCGAGGAGCAGGGCGTTGACGTTGGCGTCCTTGGCCGCGTCGGCGATCACGTTGCCGACCCCGGTGTCGACCAGGACCTGCTTGAAGCCACCACCGGCGGCCACGATGAGCAGGATGGCGGCGATCGGCGGGAGCGAACCACCCACGACCGAGGACGTCTCACGACGGTCGAAGCCGGCTCGGTGACCGAGCGACCACATCGCCAGGAGCACCCCGAAGAGCAGCGCGACCACCGGCGTACCCAGCACTTCGAGGACCGAGCGCACGCTGTTGCCGTCGGCCAGGGTCAACTCGGCGACGGCCCGGGCCAGCATCAGCACGATCGGCAGCAGCACGGTGAGCACGGCCGGCCAGAAACCCGGGTTGCGGCGGCGCCCCTCGGCACTGTCCGGCACACCGTCGTCGTCGCGGTCGGTGACGCCCGCGGTCTCGGCCGTCCCGCCCGTACCGATGGCGACCGGGTCCCGTGACGGCACCGAGAGCGGCACCCGGGCGGCGATGAAGTTCCCGAAGACCGGGCCGGCCACGATCACCGTCGGGATCGCGCAGATCAGCCCGAACATCAGGGTCAGCCCGAGGTCGGCGTGCAGGCTGTCGATGGCCACCAGCGGCCCGGGGTGCGGCGGCACCAGGCCGTGCAGCACGGACAGGCCGGCCAGCGCCGGGATCCCGATCCGCAGCAGCCCGACGTCGGTCCGGCGGGCGACCAGCAGCACGATCGGCACCAGCAGCACGACGCCGATCTCGAAGAACAGCGGCAGCCCGACCAGGGCGGCCACCCCGGCCATGGCCCACGGCAGCGCGGACCCGGAGACGCTGGTGACGATCCGCTGGACGATCCCGTCGGCGCCGCCGGACTCGGTGAGCAGCGCGCCGATCATCGAGCCGAGCGCGATGAGCACGCCGACGCTGCCGACCGTGCTGCCCAGCCCACTGGTGAACGACGTGACGATCTTGGCCGGGTCGGCCCCGGCGACCAGCCCGAGGGTGGCGGTCCCGAGGATCAGCGCGAGGAACGGATGGAACTTGGCCCAGGCGATGAGCAGCACCACGACCGCGATGCCGAGCACCGCGGCAAGGATCAGTTGGGCGGTACCCGCATCGGTGATGGTCGACATGCCGCGCGCTTACCCATCCGCCCGATGTTTCAAGCCTGTTTCCCGATCCGGGCCACCTCCGACTCGCCCTTGCGCCGCAACGCCTTCTCCAGCGGCCCGGCGTCGGGCCGGCTCTCGCCGCGCAGCACCTTCTCCAGCGCGCGGGCCACGACCGTCGCCTCCTCGGGCGACATCAGCCCGGTGAAGTGCTGTTTGATCCCGTTCAGGTAGACCGGGGCCGCCTCGCGCAGCCGCTGCCGCCCGGCGTCGGTGATTGCCGCGTGGGCCGACCGGCGGTCCGCCGGGTTGGTCTCCCGGACGACCAGCCCGGCGGCGACGAGCTGGTCGACGACGCGGCTCACCCGGGTCCGGCTGACCACGGCCCGCTCCCCCAGCTCGCCCATGCCGAGCCGCCCGTCCGGCGCGTGGCGCAGTTCGAGCAGCACGTCATACCAGGTCAGGGGCAGGGCGCAGGCGGACTGCAGGGTGCGGTCGAGGACGGGCACGACGGCGGCGTGGACCCGGAGCAGGGCGGCCCAGGCCGCGGTCTCGGTGTCGCTCATCACTGGATCGTACCCAAGTCTTGTGCGTGCGCACACACCAGGGATAAGAATGTGCGTGCGCACGCACCGCACAATTGACGAGGAGAACACCGTGAAACTGCTGCACATCGCCGCCTCCCCGCGGGGCGAGCAGTCCGAGTCCCTGGCCCTGGCCGACACGTTCCTCACCGCGGCCCACCTGTCCGACCCGGACATCCAGATCGTCGAGTGGAACCTCTGGGACGGCACGCTGCCGCCCTTCGGCCCGGACGCGGCCGCCGCCAAGATGGCCGTCTTCGCCGGCGAGCAGCCCACCGGCCCGGCCGCCGACGCGTGGGACGCGGCCATCGCCACGTTCCGCCGCTTCGACGACGCCGACCACTATCTGTTCAGCGTGCCCATGTGGAACGCCGGGGTGCCGTACATCCTGAAGCAGTTGATCGATGTGATCAGCCAGCCCGGTCGGTCTGGTCTTCGGCTTCGACGCCGAACGGGGCTATTCCGGGCTGCTGCGGAACAAGAAGGCCTCGGTGATCTACACCAGCGCGGTCTACGGGCCGGACCGCCCGCCCGCCTTCGGCAGCGACTTCCAGTCCACCTACCTGGCCGACTGGCTGCGCTGGGCCGGCGTCCACGACCAGACCGAGATCCACTTCCGCCCGAACCTGGCCACCGCGGACGCCGCCACCGCCCGCAAGCTCGCCCACGAACGCGCCGACGAGCAGGGCCGCCTCTTCCTCCACCCCTGAGCGCCGGCCGACATCCCGCAGCCGGCGCCCCTGGGTCCCACACCCCTGACGACCAGCCCCCACCGCGCAGCTGGCGCTCACGGGTCCCATACCCGACGCGACACACCCACGGCGACCAGCTGACCTCGCGCAGCCGGCGCGCCCAGAGGTGCCACGCCCGGCCGAGACACGGCCGGTCGGCCCGCGCGGCCCGACCCAGGGGGCCGACGGGCCGGGCCGCGCGGGCAGGGCCGCGGTGAATGGCGGTGCGGGGTGGCGGCAGAGCCCGGGGTGACCGCGGCGCGGGGCCGGCCGGAGCCGCGGTGGCGGAGCCGGGTAGCGGCGGCCGGGCCGGCGGCCGGCCGGGGCGGGGTCAGGCGAGGCGGGGTCAGGCGGAGAGCCCGGCTTTGACCTGGCGGGAGACGTCGTCGGCCAGGACCTCGGCGGCGCCGGCGGCGATCCCGTCCAGGGCAAGCTTGGCGACCGTGGCCGGGTCGACCTTCTGGTCGGCCGGGACGAACGCGGCCATGTCGGTGTCCATGTAGCCGACGTGCAGCGCGGTCACCGTGATCCCCTTGGGCGCGAGCTGCTCGCGGGTCGCGTTGGTGAGCGCCCAGGCCGCCGCCTTGGTCGCCGAGTACGCCCCGAACCCGCCCGGGTGCAGCCAGGACAGCACGGAGAGCACGTTGAGCACCGCTCCCCCACCGTTGGACTCGATGACCGGGGTGAAGGCGCGGGTGACGGCGAGCGGACCGAAGTAGTTGGTCTCCAGCTCGGCGCGGATCAGGTCGAGGTCGCCGCCGAGCAGGTCCTGCCCGGTGGCGGCGCCGGCGTTGTTGATCACGAGGGTGGCGTCGGCGGCGGTCGCGGCGGCTTCGGCGACCGACGCCGGGTCGGTGACGTCGAGGCGCAGCGGGATCGCGCCGGGCAGGTCGATGCTCTGCGGGTTGCGGGCTGCGGCGTAGACCTTGGCGCCGCGTTCGATGAGCTGGGCGGCGAGGTGACGGCCGAGCCCGCGGTTGGCTCCGGTGACGACGGCGACGGCGTTGGTAAGTTCCATGCCGATTAGATTACGAGCGTCATCTAAAGCGCGCAAGGTAATAGATGACACACGTCATCTATAGTTGAGCGCATGGGACGGGTATCGCAGGCACAGGCCAGGGAAAACCGGGAGCGGATAGTCACGACGGCGGCCCGGCTCTTCCGGGAGCGGGGCATCGCCGGGGTCAGCGTCGCCGACGTGAGCGCGGCCGCCGGGCTGACCCACGGCGGCTTCTACAAGCAGTTCGAGTCCAAGGACGCGCTGGTCACCGAGGCCATCGCGCACGCTTTCGCCGAGCAGGCGAGTCGTGTCACGGGCGACGGCGAGACGGCCCGGCGGGCGTTCGTCCGTACGTACCTCTCGAAGGAACATCGGGATGAGCCCGGAGCGGGTTGCCCGACGGCCGGTTTTGCCGGCGATGTCGCACGCGAAGCGGGCGGCGAGGCGGCGCGGGAGACCTATGCCCAGGGGGTGGACGCCTATGCCCGCATGCTGGGCACCGAGGACGAGCCGAATCTGGCCGCGGTCAGCATGATGGTCGGCGCGCTGATCCTGTCCCGCGCCACCGCCGGCACCGAGATCTCCGAGAAGATCCTCGCCGCGGCACTGGCGTCACTGGGCGAGGGGTAGGCCCTTCTGAAGCAGGTCGAGCCCCTCGATCAGCTGCTCGAAGTCGGCCGGGCCGAGCGAGCTCCGACCGGTGATCCGGCCGGGCGGCAGCAGCGCCAGCACCACGCCGCCGATCGCGCCGGACATCGCCCGCACCCGGATGTCGCCGACCGGCAACCCGGAACGCTCGGCGATCATCTCGGCGATCAGGTCCAGCGCCTGGGCCATCTGGTTCATGGCCCGCATCCGCAGCTCCGGGACCTCACTGAACAGCCTCTGCCGGCGGCGCTCGCTCTCCCACACCTCGGGCGCGAGGTTGTAGAAGACGTCACGCAACGCCCGCCGGACGGCCTCGATCGGCGGCACCTCCGGCGGCATCGCCCGGATCGCCTCGACCAGCATCGGGTCGTAGTCGTCGATCAGGATCACGTCTTCCTTGGCCGGGAAGTAGCGGAAGAACGTGCTCGGCGAGACCTCGGCGGCCTCCGCGATCTGGTCCACGGTGGTCGACGCGTACCCCTGCTCCTCGAACAACCGCATCGCGTGCTCGCGGATGGCCGCCCGGGTCTTCGCCTTCTTGCGTTCGCGCAGGCTGGTCGGGGTCGCTGTCATACCCCCGATTCTGCCAGCACGGTCTCCGGCGCGGCCGGGGCCGGGCGCCGCGTGTGCCGGGGCAGGATCAGCGCGAGCAGCACCCCGGCCGCCGCGACCGACCCGGTGGTGACCAGCGCGACGTCCATGCCGTGGGTGAACGCGTGCCGGACCGTGTCCAGCATCCCCGGGTCACCGGCCCGCTGAGCGAGCGCGACCCCGGAGGCGGCGCTGTCCCGGACGGCCGAGGGCAGCCCGGCGGCGTCGATCTCGTCGCGGTACCCGGCGTTGAGCACGGTGCCGAGTACGGCCACCCCGATCGCGCTGCCGACCTGCCGCATCGCCTGGATCAGCCCGGATCCGACGCCGCTGCTCTCGGGGGTCAGTGCGGCCAGCGCCGCGTTCATCGACGGCGGCAGGGTGAGACCGAGGCCGAACCCGGTGACCGAGACCCAGGCCGCGACGTAGCCGTAACCGGAGTCCACGGCCGTGTTCGCGCCGGCGAACAGCGCTCCGGCGATCAGCGCCAGCCCGGTGCCGACGACGACCCGGGCGCCGAAGCGTCCGACCAGGCGGTCGGCCAGCCGGGCGCCGACCAGCAGGCCGCCGATCACCGGGAGCAGGCGCAGGCCCGTACCGAAAGCGTCGTGTCCGCCGACCGCCTGGAAGAACTGCGGCAGCGCGAAGAGCAGGCCGAAGAACGCGAAACTGGCGACCGTGGCCAGCACCGAACCGCCGGTGAAGCCGCGCGAGCGGAACAGGCCGAGGTCGATCAGCGGCGCCTGGGCACGGCGCTGCCAGAGGGCCAGGCCGATCAGGGCGACGACGCCTCCGGCGATCGTCAGGACCGCCTTCGGGTCACCCAGGCCTTTTTCACCCGCTTCAATGATTCCGTACGTCGTGAGCACCAGCCCCGCCGCGGAGAGCACCACCCCGCCCAGGTCCACCCGCCGTTCCCGGTCCCCGTGCGACTCGGGCACCCACGCGAACACCGCGAGCAGGCCGAACGCGACGATCGGCAGGTTGATCAGGAACACCGAGCCCCACCAGAAGTGGTCGAGCAGCCACCCGCCGAGCAGCGGCCCGAGCGGGATGCCGAGCGCGTTGGCGGTCACCCAGATGCCGAGCGCGCGCGGGCGTTCCCGCTCGTCGAAGACGACGGTGAGGACGGCCCCGATCAGCGGCATGATCACCGCCGAGGCCAGGCCGAGCACGGCCCGGGCGGCGATCAGCTGGCCGGTGCTGCCGGCCCAGGCGCACCAGGCCGAGGCCGCACCGAACAGCACGAGGGCGCCGAGCAGGAACCGCTTGCGGCCGTACCGGTCGCCGAGCATGCCGGCCGGCAGCAGCGCCGCGGCCAGGACCAGCAGGTACGAGTTGGTGAACCACTGCAGGTCACCGGTGGTGGCGTCGAGATCGTGAGCCAGCGTGGGCAGCGCCACGCTGAGGACCGTGCCGTCGAGTCCGACGGCGAGCGTGCAGAACGCCAGAGCGGCGAGCGCGAACCAGCGCGCCTTGGAAGTAGCCATGAAATGAGAGTAACTGTCAAAACATAGTGACTTCCAGTTTCCTCAGAGTCCTCTCAGGTTTGGGCGTGCCTTTCCCACAGATCTCTCATGTTGTGTGAGGATCATGAATGGGGATGTGGGGGTGGGGTTGACGTGAAGAAGATCCTGGGCTGGGTGCTGCTGTTCCTGCTGGTCTTCTGGATCGGCACGAACCCGGGCCCGGCCGCCGACGTGGCGCGCAGCATCGGCGACGGCGTCGCCACGATCTTCACCAACATCGGCACGTTCTTCGTCAACCTGGCCAACGGCTGAGACCAGGCCGGTGGCTGAGAGCAGGCCGGCGGCTGAGCCGGCCCGGCGGCTCCGATCTGGCGAACGGCTGAGGTGGCATCACCCCGGCAGCCCTCGGCGTCACCCGGTAGTCCGATGACGACTCCGAGTGACCAGCCCTAACGTCGGTCCAATCAGGATCTCCGCGCTCCGCCGACTTCCGGACTGACGCCGATGACAACCCTGCACGAACGCCCGGGGGCCACCCGCGCCCCGCTCTCGATGCCCGCCTACACGCGGTCCAGCGACCGCCTCAGCCATACGACCCGGTACCTGTGCAGTGCCGCCTTCGCGGTGCCCGGTTTCGCCGACCGGGTGGTCGGCGAGTTGATCGGCGAGATGCGGCGCTCGGTCCCGCCGTCGCACGGTTTCGACCTCGATCCGATCGTGCGCCAGTGTTTCCGGGTCCGTCGCCGCGACGCCCTGCAGCAGTTCTGCGCCTCGGTCCTGCTGCTGATCGCGTTCGTCCTGAACCCGCTGGTCGTACTCGTCGCGGCGTTCTTCGGCGTGCTGATCCGGATCTCCCGCTCGGCCACCCTCCAGCAACTGCTGAAACGCCTGCACCTCGGGTTCCTGCGATGGTGGATCTACTGGCTCCTGACCGGATCGGCGGTCGGCCTGGGCTACCTGGTGTGGACGTTCGTGCCGCACGGCCTGCTCGACGCGGCGGCCGGGGCCATCGGCGCCGACCACCCGTGGCCGTCCCTGATCGTCCTGCTCGGCGTCGTCGGGGTCTCCTACGGGTTCCGCCGCGACGACTACCGGATCATCACCACCGAGTTCGCGCCGGGCGCCGCCCACCAGCGCCGCAAGATGCGCGACACCCTGATCGAGGACCGCCTGGCCCAGATCGCCGCCGCTCAGCGCGGCAACGTGGTGGTGCACCACGAGGACCCGTTCATCGGCTGCGGCACGATCGAGCAGGCCTGGTCGTTCGCGATCACGCTGCGCCAGCGCGACGCGTCCGGCATCCGGCCCGAGCAGCCGGTGGCGATCGACCCGGTCGAGCTGAACAACCGGCTCAAGACCGCGATCGAGAACATGCGGGCCGACTGGCTGGACGAGGGTCAGCAGGTCACCGGCCTGTCGGTCCGGCCCTACGTGGTGGCCGACGGCGTCCGCGACGAGAAGGACCCGGTGATCGACCCGGTGTCGCGGATGCCGTACACGCTGGCCGACCCGAGCACCGTGGACACCATCGTCGCGTGCCCGCAGGGCGGCCTACGGCAGTACCTGCGCGTGGTCATCCCGGTCCGCGGCAAGGCCATCCACGACGAGAACGGCGACGTGATCCTCGACGCGCAGGCGCTGGGCATCTCGGTCAGCGCGTTCGTGCACGTCGCGGTCGAGGGCGGCATGCTCTACGCCGAGTTCCTGGGCACGGTCCAGGCGCCGCTGCGCCCCGAGTGCCGGCTGCCGGACACCCTGCGGCCGGAGAAGGCCGGGGCGTACGCGCTGGGCGGGGTCCTGCGCAACGCGATCGTGGACATGGTCGCCGGGCCGTACCGGCTGGCCCGGTCGTTGCGCCGGGCGATCCGGCTGCGACTGAACATGAACGGATCGGTCCGACGGGCGGCCGAGTTCCGCACCCACGACTACGGCGCCACGTTCAGCATCCGCGACCTCGCGTCGGCGCCCGACCTGGACAGCTTCCTGCAGCGCCTCGACGGCATCAAGTACGTGAAACTCGTCGACCGGATCGCCGGCGAGGCGATCATCGACTACCTGGTCGCGCGGGGCGTCGACCCGCTCGAATTCCGCCAGGCGATCAACCACATCACCGAGCAGAACACCAACATCCAGATCGGCACCGTCTCGGGCGGGCAGAACAACTTCGGCGGCAGCGGGAACACGTTCAACAACGGAGGCACCCGGAATGGCTGAACGACCCTCGATCAAGATCGGCAACGTCAACGGCGGCCAGAACAACTTCGGCGGCGACCATAACACCTTCAACCAGCAGGTCAACGGCCTCACCGCGACCCAGGTGGCCGACCTGCTGGGCCGGGTCCGCAACGACCTCGGCGCGTTTCCCGACCCGGTGGCCGCCGCCAGGACCCTGGACGAACTGCAGGCGGCGCCGGCGGCCGAGCTCACCCGCACCAGCCGTTTCCGCACCCTGCTGGAGGACCTCAAGGAGGTGGCCGGGCCGAGCACGGACGCACTCGCCGCGCTGACCGCCCTGATCGCCGCCATCCACGGCGTCGTCGGCTGACGACGCCGGCCCCGGTCGCCGGTGGCCTCCTCAGATGCCCTGCCGGTCCCGCACCGGCAGGCCGAGCTCACCAGCGACCGGATTCCACAACGACAGGAATTGCACTTTGGCGGTGCCGGCGACCTGTGACTCATCGTCGCCGGCGATCCGCTGGAACTCCGACGAGGAGGTATCCCGGCAGCCGTTCGCCTGCTTCTGCTGAGCCCATTTGACGTAATACTTGTCGGCGTTCAGAGAATGCGCGAGCGCCGAGTCCAGCGCGCCCCGGACAGCCTCACCGTTCGGAATCCCGGACAGATCCAGAACCTTCAGATCCGCCCGTTCCTGATTCCGTTCGGTACCGACCTCACGCAGTCGTGCGATCGCCCCGGCCAGGCCGGAACAACGGAACACCGCACCGTTCGCCTGGGTGAGCTTGTCACGGCTCTGCTTGCTGCGCACGAGCAGCCGATCCAGCGCCGCCCCCTGAGCCCCACGATCGACGACAGGCGCGGCACTCGTCGCCGCAGTCGTCGCAAAGTCGCTCGTCGGAGCAGTATATGCGCTGGTCAAAGGCGGATTTGTCGGCGCCGGAGCGGCGTTGCCACCGTCCCGGGAGGCCAGCACCACACCACCGATCGCACCGGCCAGCGCCAGCACCGCCACCCCGACGAGCACCGGCTTGCCGAGCGGACGAGGCTCGGCCATCCGATCCTGAAAACCCGGCTGCACCGGCGTCTCGTCATCGTCGTAATCACCGGCCGTGACCGCCGCCGGCCGCGGCGCGGGCTGCCGCGGAGAAATCACCGCGGTCGGCGATTCCCGCAGCTCGTTCTCACAATTGTCGCAGTAGTCGAGCGACGGGTCATTGTCGAGACCACAGACCTCGCACCTCATTCCCGGAGCATAACGACATCGACGACAGTCACATAAGGAATGATGCGGTCCACATTCCCTGGACGATCAGTCGGCCCGCGTCACCCGGTCGGCCCCTTCAAAATCACATTCAAGATCTTCATGTCCCAGGTCCGCCGTGGTCCGGATCGTCGCTCCCGTGGGGACCCTTCCGACCCTCGCAGGCCGCTGGCGCGGCCAGAACGCGAGGCCCGAAAGGGCGACGTCCGCTGCTGGTCGCGGTCAAACCACAAAACCCCGGACGCGGGCCGCCCTGATCCTGCGCCTGACCCGCTGCCGGGACGAACGAGACGCGGCCCCGGGTGGGGCCGCGTCTCGCGGAACAACAGGTCAGACCGTGCGGGCCAGGCGGTCGGCGAGGAGCTTGGCGAAGCGGGCCGGGTCCTCCAGGTCACCGCCCTCGGCCAGGAGCGCGGTGCCGTAGAGGAGCTCGGCGGTCTCCGGCAGCGCCGGGTCCTCCGCGCCCTTCTCGTGGGCCGAGCGCAGCCCGGCGACCAGCGGGTGGTTCGGGTTGAGTTCGAGGATCCGCTTGACCCGCGGCCCCTCCTGGCCCATCGCCCGGTACATCTTCTCCAGCGCCGGGGTGATGTCGTCCTGGTCGCTGACCAGGCACGCCGCCGACGTGGTCAGGCGGTGCGAGAGGCGCACCTCCTTGACCTGCTCGTCGAGTTTCTCCTTGAGGAAGCCGAGCAGGGGGGCGAAGTCACCCTCGGGTTCCTTCTCCTCCTCGTCCTTCTTCAGGTCGACCGATCCGCGGGCGATGGAGCGCAGCTTCTTGCCGTCGAAGTCGGGGACCGCGTCGACCCAGATCTCGTCGACCGGGTCGGTGAGGATCAGCACCTCGTAGCCCTCGGCGGCGAACGCCTCCATGTGCGGCGAGTTGACGACCTGGGCGCGGGACTCACCGGTCAGGAAGTAGATCTCCTCCTGGCCCTCCTTCATCCGCTCCACGTAGGCGGCCAGGGTGGTCGGCTCGTCCTGCGCGGTGGTCGCGAACGACGCGATCTCCAGGATCGGCTTGTGGTTGTCGGGCTCGCTGAGCAGACCCTCCTTGACCGCCCGGCCGAACTCGCGCCAGAACGTCGCGTACTTCTCCGGGTTGCTGCTCATCAGGTCCTTGATCGTGGACAGGACCTTCTTGACCAGGCGACGGCGGATCATCTGGATGTGCCGGTCCTGCTGCAGGATCTCGCGGGAGATGTTCAGCGACAGGTCGGCCGCGTCGACGACCCCCTTGACGAAGCGCAGGTAGTCCGGGATCAGTTCCTTGCTGTCGTCCATGATGAAGACGCGCTTGACGTAGAGCTGCAGGCCGCGGCGGGCGTCGCGCTGGAACAGGTCGTGCGGAGCGCGCGACGGGATGAAGAGCAGCGCCTCGTACTCGAAGGTGCCCTCCGCCTTCATGTTGATGATTTCGAGCGGGTCGCTCCAGTCGTGGCTGATGTGCTTGTAGAACTCGTGGTACTCCTCGTCGGTGACCTCGCTGCGCGGGCGGGCCCAGAGCGCCTTCTGCGAGTTCAGCGTCTCGTCGCCGAGCCGGATCGGGAACGAGATGAAGTCCGAGTACCGCTTGACGATCTCCTTGATCCGCCACTCGTCGGCGTAGTCGTAGAGCGCGTCCTCCTCGTCCTTGGGTCGCAGCTGCAGTGTGACCGTCGTCCCGATCGGCGCGTCCGGCTCGTCGTCGATCGTGTACGTGCCCTCGCCCGCGGATTCCCAGCGCGTGCCGTGCCCCTCGGTCCCGGCCTTCCGGGTCACCAGCGTGACCTTGTCGGCGACCATGAACGTCGAGTAGAACCCGACGCCGAACTGGCCGATCAGCTCGGCGTCGCCCTTCTTCTCGGACGCCTCCTTGATCTTGGCCAGCAGCTCGGCCGTCCCGGACTTGGCGATCGTGCCGATCAGCGCCACGACCTCCTCGCGGGTCATGCCGATGCCGTTGTCCCGCACGATCAGCGTGCGCGCCTCGGTGTCCGCCTCGATCTCGATGTGCAGGTCGGAGGTGTCCGCCTCCAGCCCGTCCTGCAGCTTGGCCAGGCGCAGCTTGTCCAGCGCGTCGGACGCGTTCGAGATCAGCTCACGCAGGAAGATGTCCTTGTTCGAATAGATCGAGTGGACCATCAGCTGCAACAGCTGGCGCGCCTCGGCCTGGAACTCCAACGTCTCCATCGTCACCCGTTTCCGTCCTTGTCCGGTGTCTCAGGGCGATCGTATGACGACGCCGTCACGCTCCGGTCAGCACCACAGGTAGACGCCGCCTCCGGGGCGAAACCCGGCCGGCCGCAACCCTGATCCGTTCCGGTCAGCGCTGCCATCCGCCGACCTCGCGGGCCACCGCCCGGGGCTCGTCAGCGGGTTTGTTGCTCTGACCGCAACCAAAAGACCACGTCGCCCTTGCGGGCCTCGCGTTCTGGCCGCGCCAGCGGCCTGCGAGGGTCGGAAGGGTCCCCGCGGGAGCGACGATCCGGACCACGGCGGAGATAGGCAATGAAAAATTTGATCTTGGGGTTGACGCGGCGCGGAAGGGGTCCGCGCCGCGTGCTGGGCTCAGGCGGACCTGGCCGGCGGGATCGCCTCCGGGATTTCCGCGACTCCGGTGGGGTCGGCGGTCTCCGGGGACGGGGTCCGGCCGGGGGCTCCGTTGAACAGGAGGTTCAGGAGGAAGACGACGATGACCGTGGTGGTGATGCTGCTGCCGAAGATGATCTGGAGCTCGTCGGGCAACTTGGCGTAGAAGTTCGGGGCGACCACCGGGACCATGCCGGCGCCCAGCGAGACCGCGATGATCAGCAGGTTCTGCGTGCCGTCGAACTCGACGCGGCGCAGGCTGCGGATGCCGACGGCGGTGACCGTGGCGAACATGACCAGGGCGGCGGCGCCGATGACCGGGCCCGGGATCGCGGCGATGATCTCGCCGAGCTTGGGGATCAGGCCGAGCAGGACCAGGATGATGCCGGCCGCGGTGACCACGTAGCGGCTGCGGACGCGGGTGACCTGGACCAGGCCGACGTTCTGGGCGAACGCGGTGTCCAGGAACGAGTTGAAGACGCCGGCCAGGATGCCGGAGAGGCCGTCGGCGGCCAGGCCGCGGGCGACGTCATTTTCGGTCGGGCGCTTGCCGACCGCCTCGCCGACGGCGATCATGTCGGCGGTCGACTCGACGTAGATGACGAGCATCACGATGCACATCGAGACGATCGCGGCCGCCTTGAACTCGGGCGGGCCGAAGTAGAACGGTTTGGCCAGGCCGAACCAGTTGGCGTCGCCGACGCCGGAGAAGTCGCTCAGGCCCATGATCGACGCGACGATCAGGCCGAAGACCAGGCCGATCAGCACCGACAGGGAAGCCAGGAAGCCGCTCGTGAAGCGGTTGATCAGGACGATCAGCAGGATGATCGCGCCGGACAGGGCGAGGTGGCTGAGCTGCCCGTATCCGGGGGCGCTGTCGTCGTTGCCGGCGATCAGGCCGGCCCCGGCGTCGATCAGCGAGAGCCCGATGATCGTGATCACCGTGCCGGTGACCAGCGGCGGGAACAGGTGGATGATCTTCGCGAACGGCTTGGCGATCAGCAGGCCGAAGACGCCGGAGGCGAGGATCGCGCCGTAGACGGCCGGCATGCCGTACTTGGCGCCGATCAGGATCATCGGGTTGAGCGCGGCGAACGTGGCCCCGGCGACGACCGGGAGGCGCACGCCGAGGATCTTGCCGATCCCCAGGCTCTGGATGACGGTGACGATGCCGGCCACGAACAGGTCGGCGTTGACCAGGACGGCGATGGTCGAGCCGTCGAGTTTGAGCGCGCCGCCGACGATGAGCGGCACGGCGACGCAGCCGGCATACATGACGAGGACGTGCTGCAGGCCGAGCACGGCGAGCCGGCCGAACGGCAACCTCTGGTCGACCGGGTGCTTGGTCGTGACCGCTGTGGACATGCGAAACCCTTCCGGGTGGAAGCAACGTTTCGCGGATTCTGGATATCGAATGTTTTCTACAGAGGTCGGCGCGTAACGACCTCGTGAATTTGGTATACCAATAACTCAGCAGCCGGGGCCGGCCGCCCGCCCCTTGACGATCCGGTAGCGGGTGATGTCCCCGTCGACATAGGGCTTGAGCTGCGCGATCGACGTCGGGTCGGTGCCGTTCACAGCGATGAACCCGACGATCGCGGTCTCCACGGTCCGGCACGTCGCCTTGTCGGCCACCACCTGCGCGTTCGCCTGAAGTTTGTCCGGGTTTAACGCTGCGTAAGACACACCGGAAACACTCACCGTAACTGCTGCTGCCATAGCCAACTCGATCAACCGCACGTGAGCAGGCTAGTGATCATCACTGGGCGTCACAGTGGCCCGTTCAGGCAAGATCATGGGTACGGAAAGCGACTGTGCCATTCCAGGCGAATGAATCCGCATGAGGCTTTACCGGGCACCCGTCGCGTTTATACCGTGATTACTCGCAGCAACGGTTTGATAGCGCTGGAGGAACCCCATGCGTCGTGCCGCTGTCGTTCTCGCCGTCCTCGTCGCCGGTCTCTGGATCGCCGCGCCGGCCCAGGCGTTCGCCCACAACAACGTTCACAACACCTACTTCCACGCCGTCCTCGACGCACTGACCCTGCTGGTCGTGTCCGCGCCGGTGTGGACGGCGATGCTGTGGACCGGCCGCCGCCGGTGGCTGATGGCCGCACTGATCGCGGTCGTCCAGATCCCGGTCGCGGTGATCGGATTCGTACCGATCGTCAACCCGTACCTGCACCTGGCCCTGTTCCTGGTGGCCATCGGGCTGACCGCGGTCTCCCTGCGCGTCGTCCGCAACCAGTCACGCGCCGCCGTGCCCGCCACGGACACCGGCCGCTGACCCCGAGCCGCATCCCGCGCGCACCCATTCGCCCGTGGGCGCGCGAACGGCCAGGCCGATCACGGCCTGGCCGTGCTTGATCATCCGCACCTGGGGACACCCGGCTTGCGCCGGAAACCAACCCCCCGATTCATTACGTACGGCGTTGTGCCGGCAATGCTCCTCGTCCACGTAACCCCAGGCGAGCAGCAACTCCTCGCCGTCGAACGAGTAGCGGCCCACGCTCGCGATCCGGTCGCCCTCGGGGCGCCGGAAGAACTCGGCCCTCAGCCCCGGCACCTTCGTGCCCTCGAACGACGCGTCCGGTTCGGTCCGATGTGCCTCGAACTCCGACATTTCCGGTAAATCCACGTGACGGAGTCAATCACAGGCACGGCCGCGACCTCGGGAACTCGGCGGTTCCGACCCTCGATCGCTCAGCGGGCGCAGTTTGTTCACATTGATCTCGTCATCCGTTGTGATCCCGTTTTAACCTGACTGTCGGTGAGCACCGCCACAATGGCCTGGTGGTGACCGAGACGATGATGCCGGTCAACGGCATCCAGGTGTGCCTGGAAACCTTCGGCGAGCGCACCGACCCGCCTCTCCTGCTCCTGGCCGGAGAGGCCAACTCGATGGACTGGTGGGACGACGAGTTCTGCCGCCGGCTGGCCGCCGGCGGGCGATTCGTCATCCGCTACGACCATCGGGACACCGGCCGATCCAGCGTGTTCCCAGCCGGGGCGTCGTACTCGGGCGTGGACCTGATGAACGACGCGCTCGGTGTCCTCGACGCGCTCGGCGTACCGGCCGCGCACCTGGTCGGGCTGTCCCTGGGCGGGGCGCTGGCCCAGCGCATCGCCGTCGAGCAGCCACATCGTGTCCTGTCGCTCACCCTCATCGCGACCAGCGCCGGGCTCGGGCCGGACGCCACCCCGGTCCTGGCCGGCGTCACCGCCGTGGCCGCGGTCCGGACACCGCCGGCGACGTCGGTGCGGGTCCGCACCACCACCGACGAGGTGGACTGGTCCAACCGGCGGGCCGCCGTGACCGGGCTGATCGCCGAGATCCGGGCCCGGGGCGGGCCGTTCACGCCCGACGAACCACAGCTGCGCCGCCTCGCCGAGCGGGTGTTCGACCGGTCCGGGAATCTGGGGACAGCGCGGGTGAATCATCGGCGGGCCGGATACGGGCCGCCGGTGCGGGACCGGCTGGCCGCCATCGAGGTGCCCACGCTGATCCTGCACGGGACGCTGGACCAGCGGTTCCCGGCCGAACATCCGCGCGAGCTGGCCCGGGTCATTCCCGGGTCGCGGCTGGTGTGGCTGGAGGGCGTGGGCCACGAGATGCCGCCGCGCGCCGTCTGGAGCCAGGTCCTCACCGAAATCCTCGGCGAGCCCGCCGACCCCCTGCCCCCGACGGCCTGACCCACCGACGACACCCACCTGCAGCACTCGCCCGTGCTGCCCACTACCGCCGCCCAGGGGCGCCTCAGCACCGTCGAGACACCCCTGACAGCCGGCCCACCCGCTCCCGCCGCCGGCCCACCCACCGCAGCCGGCTCCCCGGGATGCCTCGGCGGCGCTGGGGGAACGGGGTGGGAATCAGGGGTGCGAGCGCATGCCGGCCAGGAGGGACAGGCCGGCGATGACGGAGCCCGCGCAGGCGGCCAGGTAGCCGAAGACCAGGACCGGGCCGGCCGCCACGTCGAGGCCGGCCAGGACCAGCACGGCCAGGAAAGCGGCAGCGGCCGAACCGGCGGTCATGACCCAGCCGGCCGCCTTCTGAGCCGGGGTCCAGCGGGACGAACCGGTGGCGATCAGCATGCCGGCGGCCGGGCTGACCACCGGCATCAGGAAGGTGCCGCCGATCAGCAGGGCCAGTGCGGCGGACTCGGCGCCGCCGACCACCGCGACCCGGGGCTGCTGGGGTGGCGCCGGGGACGGGGCCGGGAGGCGGAGGTGGACCGGGAGGAACCCTCTTCGGGTGGCGGCGGCCAGGTGCTCCGGGGGCCCTAACCGGCTCAGCACCGGGCCCGGGTCGGCGCCGGGTTCGCGGCGGGCGGCCACGTAGTCGGTGACCGTGCGCATCAGCTCGTCCCGCAGGTCGGGCGGGAGGTCGCCGCTCGCCGCCCAGAGTTCGGCCAGGTAGTCGAGCACCACCGCGTCGCCGTGGGACAGCCCGGCGGTCGCCCCGGCCGGCGGCAGGTAGGGCGTGGCCGGGCCGGCCAGGGTGGCGGCCGGTGAGTCGGTGGAAGACGCGGGTGTCATGTCGGTTCCCCTTCGCGAGGCGAGGCGGCGATGCGGTCCAGCATCGACCCGCGTGTGTGCCTCGCACATCGGACCAGGGGTGTATTCCGGAGCGCCGGTATCAGACTTTCGGCCTAGGTCCGACGGGCGGGAGCGTGAGGAGGCGGCCGCCGGGCGGGTGCGCGGCCTAGGGTCGGGGTATGCGTGTGGTCTCCCTGCTGCCGTCCGCGACCGAGATCGTCTACGCCCTGGGGTTGGGGGACGACCTGGTCGGGGTGACGTTCGAGTGTGATGAGCCGGCCGCGGCGCGGTCGGAGAAGACCGTGGTGGTCGGCGGGCGGGACACCCGGGGGATGACGCCGGGCGAGATCGACGACTACGTGCGGACGCGGATGGCCGCCGGCGGGGATCTTTACACGCTGCACGCGGACGCGCTGGCCGGGCTGGCGCCGGATCTGATTCTCACGCAGGACCTGTGCCGGGTGTGCGCGCTGCCGTCCGGGCACGTGGAGGACGCGCTCACGCATCTGGGCTGTTCGGCCGGGGTGCTCAGTCTCGATCCGCACACTCTCGGCGAGGTGCTGGCGACGTTCGTGGAGGTGGGCGCGGCCACCGGCGTACGGGAAGCGGCTTTGGATCTTGTCGGTCGTCTTGAGGCACGGCTGACCGCGGTGGAACGGGCGGTGGCCGACCGGCCGCGACCGAAAGTGGCCATCGTGGAGTGGGTGGATCCGCCGTTCACCGGTGGGCACTGGGTTCCGGATCTGGTAGCCGCGGCCGGTGGTGAGGCGGTCGCGGCGCGGCCCGGGCGGCGGTCGGTCCAGGTGTCCTGGGCCGAGTTGGCCGCACCCGGGCCGGAGGTCGTGCTGGTCACGCCGTGCGGGTTTCACCTGGACGGCGCGGTGCGGCAGGCCGAGCGGGTGCTGCCACACTTCCCGGACGCCCAGGTCTGGGCGATCGACGGGGACGGTCTGGTGGTGCGTCCGGGTCCGCGGCTGGTCGACGGGGTCGAGGCGATCGCGGCGATCCTGCACCCGGACGCGGTGCCCGAACCCAGACCGGGAACGATCAGGCGCGTCCGGTGATCAGCGTCATCGAGTGGGTGGACCAGCGGGTGCGGGCCGCCTCCCGGACGCGTGACGCCCGGTGGAGCCAGGCGATGTCCCGACCGAACGACCAGCTCAGCGACCCGAGCGCGATCGCCAGGGTGCCGATCGCGGCCCACGTCGGCAGCAGCCCGGTGGCCACGACGGCGAGGAGCACGCCCTGCTGGGCGGCGACGACCTTGCGGGAGAACCGGGGCGGCAGCGCCGCGTTCAGCCAGGGCAGGGCCCAGGAGGCGGCGACGAACGCGTACCGGAACGCGCCGATGGCCAGCGCCCACCAGCCGTACGTGACGGCGGCGTAGACGCTGAGGACCAGGATCAGGAACGCGTCGACCTCCATGTCGAACCGCGCCCCGAGGGCCGACGTGGTGCCGGTACGGCGGGCCACCTGGCCGTCGACACCGTCCATGGCCAGTGCCACTGTGGCGATCGTCACCAGCAGCCAGACCGGGATCTCGTTGCCGAGGATCGAGCTGGTGACCAGGGCGGTCACTCCGCCGGTGAGGATGGCCCGGCCGAACGTGACCAGGTTCGCCCAGCCGAGGAACGTCATCCCGGCCCGGTCCAGGGCGGTGCCGAGCAGGGCGCAGAGGACCGCGCCGTACGCGATCCCGGCGATCCCACCGGCCAACGTGAGTCCCGCAGTCCCGGCCAGCAGCGCAAGCAGCGCAAGCTGGGCCGCGAACCCGGCGAAAGGCGCCCGGGACGGGGTCGTCGTGGCGGTAGTGATGGTCACCATGCCTCCTGGACTTAGGGTCTAACCGCGCTGTCCTCCACACACACGCTTGTCGAGGACTTTCGGTTCAGAGGAGTTGTCAGGTGTTCGACGCGAGGGCCTTTTGGGTCACTTCCCCCGGATCGGGCGAGTTACGCACGGAATCGGTGCCGGAGCCCGGTCCGGGCGAGGTGCTGGTGCGGACGCTGCACTCCGGGGTCAGCCGGGGCACCGAGACACTCGTCTTCCAGGGGCGGGTGCCGGAGAACCAGTGGGCCTCGATGCGCGCGCCGTTCCAGGACGGGGATTTCCCGGGGCCGGTGAAGTACGGCTACCTGAACGTCGGCGTGGTGGAGCAAGGGGCTCCCGAGTTGATCGGGAAGACCGTCTTCTCCCTTTTCCCGCACCAAACCCGATATGTCGTCGGAGGCGAGAAAGTCACCGTCGTCCCCGACGACGTCCCCGCCCGCCGCGCGGTCCTCACCGGAACCGTCGAGACCGCGGTCAACGCCGTCTGGGACGCCCACCCCCAGGTCGGCGACCGCATCACGGTCGTCGGCGCCGGCATGGTCGGCGCCTCGGTCGCCGCGATCCTGGCCGGCTTCCCGGGTGCGGACGTCCAGCTGGTCGACGCCGATCCGGCCCGGAAGACCGTCGCCGCAGCACTGGGAACCGACTTCGCCCGGCCCGAGGACGCGGCCACCGAGCGCGACCTCGTCATCCACGCCAGCGCCAACCCGGCCGGCCTGGCCCGCTCGCTCGAACTGCTGCGGACCGAGGGCACGGTCGTCGAGCTGAGCTGGTACGGCGACCGCGACGTCCCCCTGCGGCTGGGCGAGAACTTCCACTCCCGGCGCCTGACGATCCGCAGCAGCCAGGTCGGTGGCATTCGTCCGGAGCGCGGACGCACGTACGCGGAACGCCTGGTTCTGGCCTTGAAGCTGCTCCGCGACGACCGTTTCGAGGCCCTGCTCACCGGTCGATCGGGTTTCGACGAGCTGCCCGCGGTCATGCCCCGGTTGGCCGATGGCGGCCTGCCCGCCCTGTGTCACGTGATCGACTACCCGGACGGGAATTGATCTTTCCGGCTCGGGTAACCGTTGTGCAGATGAAGATCCGCGACTAGAGGAGTGAGCCCTTGTTCAGCGTCACCGTCCGCGACCACATCATGATCGCGCACAGCTTCTCCGGCGAGGTCTTCGGACCCGCGCAGCGGCTGCACGGCGCCACCTTCGTGGTCGACGCCACCTTCCGCCGCCCGGAGCTGGACCAGGACAACATCGTCGTGGACATCGGCCTGGCGTCCGAGCAGCTCAAGACCATCTGCGGCAGCCTGAGCTACCGCAACCTCGACGACGACCCGGAGTTCTCCGGCGTCAACACGTCGACCGAGTTCCTGGCCAAGCTGATCGCCGACCGGCTGGCCGTCCGCATCGGCGCCGGCGAACTCGGCCCGGGCGCGTCCGGCCTGACCGGCGTCGAGGTCACCCTGCACGAGTCGCACATCGCCTGGGCGAGCTACGAGCGAACCCTGAAGTGAGCTTTCCGCTCCACGCGGTGCTGCCGGCCGGCGTCGACGATCCGGCAGCACCCAGCGGCGGCAACCGCTACGACCGGGCCGTTCTGGATCAACTTCACGACCGGTTTCCCGTACGGGAGATAGCCGCCCCCGGCACCTGGCCCCGTCCCGCCGAAACCGATCGGGATCACCTGTCCCGCGTGCTCGCCGAGTTCCCGGACGGCGCCACGGTGCTGCTCGACGGCCTGGTCGCGTGCGGGGTGCCGGAGGTGCTGGAACCGCACGCCGCCCGTCTGCGCCTGGTCATCCTGGTCCACCTGCCGCTGAGCGACGAGACCGGACTGTCCCCGGCCGACGCGGCCGAGCTGCGCACTCTCGAAGGCCGGGCGCTGCACCTGGCGGCCGGGGTGATCGCGACGAGCACCCAGGCGGCGGCTCATGTCGCGGCGATGCACGGGCTGGCGAAGGTGCACGTCGCGGCGCCCGGGGTCGATCGGGCGACGCCGTCGATCCCCTCCCCGACCGGGCACAGGCTGCTCTGCGTGGCGTCGCTGACGCTGCGCAAGGGGCAGGACGTGCTGCTCAGCGCGCTGGAGCAGCTCACCGATCTGGACTGGGTGGTCACATTCGTGGGCGCGGGCCGCCCGTTGACCGCGGATACCCGGCACATCCGCTTTGCCGGACCGTTGGCCGGGGCGGAACTCGAAGCGGCGTACGCGGACGCGGATCTTTTCGTGCTCCCGTCGCGCGCCGAGACCTACGGCATGGTCATCACCGAGGCGCTCGCGCACGCGCTGCCGGTCGTGGCCACCGAGGTGGGCGGCGTCCCCGAGGCGTTGGGCGTCGTGGCCTCCCCCGGCGGCGGGGGCGGGGCTGATGCCGTACCCGGGAAGCTTTTGGCTCCTGAAGATCCTGATGCCCTGGCCGAGACCTTGCGGGCCTGGCTGACCGACGCTGATCTGCGGCGACTCTGGCGCTCGCGAGCCGAGGCCCGCCGCGAGACCTTGACCGGCTGGGACGAGACCGCCCGCCGCATCACTGAGATCCTGAGAGAAATCGAGGAAGGAACCGCATGACCGGAGAATTCAGCGCCGACTGGCTGGGCCTGCGCGAGCCCGCCGACGCCGACGCCCGCTCCCTGGATCTCGTCGGGCGGCTGCCCACGCCCACGAAGGTGATCCGGGATCTGGGCTGCGGCACCGGCTCGCTCGGGCGGTGGCTGGCGCCGCGGCTGCCGGTCCCGCAGCTCTGGATCCTCACCGACCGCGACCACGACCTGCTGGAGATCGCCGCCGACCGGATGCCGGACGGGGTCAACGTGGCGATCGACGAGCGGGACGTGACCGCGCTGACCCGCGACGACCTGACCGGCGCCGACCTGGTCACCTGCTCGGCGCTGCTGGACCTGCTGACCGCGCCGCAGATCGACCGGCTGGTCGAGGTGTGCGCCCAGTCCCGGACGAACGCGCTGTTCACGCTCTCGGTGACCGGCGTGGTCACCCTGGAGCCGGCCGATCCGCGCGACGCCGAGGTGCGGGACGCGTTCAACGCCCATCAGCGTCGGGACGCCAAGCTCGGGCCGGACGCGCCGGACTACGCGGCGGCCGCGTTCGAGAAGGCCGGTGCACGCGTCATCATCCGGGAGAGTCCCTGGCAGCTCGGCCCGCAGCGACCGGAATTGACCGCCGAATGGCTGCGCGGCTGGGTCGGCGCGGCCGTCGAGCAACGCCCTGACCTGCAGTTCGACGACTATCTGGCGACTCGGACGGCCGATCTTCCGACGATCGCCGTCGGGCACAAGGATGTTTTGGCGATCTTCGACTGAACCGAGGCCCGGCGGTCGGGCGTACTAGTCCTTGAGGGATCGACGAGGGGACGAGTAAAAGTGAGCCGATCGTTCTGGGCTTGGGCCCGCCTGCTGGGCGGCGCCGCGATCATCGCGCTGGTGCTGTGGCGACTCGGCACCGGCGCGTTCGTGGACGGGCTGCGGGTGCTCGACGGCGGCACCCTGGCGCTGGCCTTCGGGATCGGCGTGGTCACCACCGTGCTCAGCGCCTGGCGCTGGTGCCTGGTCGCCCGCGGCCTGGGGATGCGGCTGTCGCTGAAGGACGCGACGGCCGACTACTACCAGGCGCTCTTCCTCAACGCGGCGCTGCCCGGCGGGGTGCTCGGCGACGTCGGGCGGGCCGTGTCGCACGGGCGCGAGGAGGGTGACGTCGGTCGCGGTGTCCGGGCCGTGGTGCTGGAGCGGACGGCCGGGCAGATCGTGCTTCTCGTCGTGGGCGGGGCGGTGCTGGTGACCGTACCCTCGCCGGTCCTGACCCTGCTCGGTGCGCACGGGCACATCATCGCCATCGTCGCCGCCGTCCTCGCGATCGCCGCGCTGCTGGTCCTGGGGATCGCCCGGCGGGTCCGGCGCAGCGGCTCGAAGCTGGCCGGCGCCGCCCGCACCGGCGCCTCGGAGATCCGCGCCGGACTGCTGGCCCGGCGCAACTGGCCGGGCGTGCTGTTCGCGTCGGCCATGGTTCTTCTCGGTCACCTGGCGACGTTCGTGGTCGCGGCCCGGGTCGCCGGCAACGGGACGTCGATGCTGACCCTGGCCCCGATGCTGCTGCTGGCCCTGCTGGCGATGGGCATCCCGCTCAACGTGGGCGGCTGGGGCCCCCGCGAGGGCGTGATGGCCTGGGCGTTCGGTGCGGCCGGGCTCAGCGCCGAGCAGGGCGTGACGATCGCGGTGGCCTACGGGATCTGCGCGTTCGTCGCCGCCGCCCCCGGCGCGATCGTCGTCGCCGTCCGCGCCGTCCAGAAGATGCGGACGCGCCCGGCCCAGCCGGCCTTCCGGGTGCAGGTCATCGCACCCGTCTCCCCCGCCGTCGTGGCCACCTCACCGGCGCCGATCCCGGTGCGCATCCGCCGCACCACGGTCCGGCAGCCGGCCTACAGTTCGAGCGGGGCCCCGGTTTGATCCACCCGTTGTCCCGCGAACCTCTCGGACAGGGCGTAGCGCAGCAGGACCACGTCGCCCAGCCGGCGGACCTCGGCCAGCCGGGCGCGGTTCTTCGGGCCGGCCGGGAAGACCCCGTCGCGCACGAACCGCGGTGCCCGCGAGTCACCGACGAAGAACGGCGCGACCACCAGCTGCAGCTCGTCGGCGAGATCACGGGTCAGGAACTGGGTGTGCATGGTGCCGCCGCCCTCGACCATCAGGCGCCGCACGCCCCGCGCGGCCAGGTCGGCCGAGACCAGGTGCACGTCGACCGGGTCACCGCCGTCGACCACCGTGGCGACGCCGCCGAGCAGTTCACGGGCCTGGCCGGCGGTCGGCGTGGCGCAGTAGACCAGTTTCTCGGACTCGCCGGTGGTGAAGAACGCGGCCGCCGGGTCGAGGTCGCAGCGGCTGGTGATGGTCACCTTCACCGGGTTCTCCGGCTCGCCGCGGGCGACCCGGGCCGCGCGGCGCTGCGCCGAGCGGACCATCAGGCGCGGATTGTCCTGGCGGATCGTCGCCGCGCCGACCAGGATCGCGTCACAGCCGGCGCGCACATCGTCGACGCGGTCGAAATCCGCGTCGTTGGACAGGAGCAGACGCTCCTCGGTGGTGTCGTCGAGATAACCGTCGATCGACATCCCACAACTCAACAAGGTGTACGGACGCTCAGCCATCGTGCGTCCACGATAATCCGCGGTGTGCGGCGGCCGATCTCCGGGCACAGCTTCAGCCACCGGCGTAAAAATGGGGAGGACCGATGTTGAAGGCCACCGTCCGACGGCAGGTGACCGTGCCGCTGCGGTTTTCCGACGGCTATGTGACCACCGCTCAGGTGATGACGTTCGACGGCCTGACCGACGACCGCGAGCACCTGCTGCTCGGTCTGGGTGACTGGCGCCGGGCGTTGACCAAGTCGGCCGCCGGTGGGCGGGCGCCGCTGGTCCGCCCGCACAGCGAGTGCCTGACCGGTGACGTGTTCGGCAGCCAGCGCTGCGACTGCGGTCCGCAGCTGCGCGAGGCCGCCGAGCGGATCACCGAGCAGGGCGGCTTCCTGCTCTACCTGCGACAGGAGGGCCGGGGCATCGGCCTGTACGCCAAGCTGGACGCGTACGCGCTGCAGGACGACGGCCTGGACACGTACGAGGCGAATGTCGCCCTGGGTCGCGGCGAGGACGAGCGGGACTACAGCGCGGCCGCGCAGATGCTGCTGGCGGTCGGCGCCGACCGGATCCGGCTGCTCAGCAACAACCCGGACAAGGCGTCCCAGCTGGACACTCTCGGCATCGAGGTGACCCAGCAGATCCCGACCGGTGTGCACATGTCTGCGGCAAATGTCCGCTACCTGCGGGCCAAAGCGTCACACACCTCCCACACGATTGAACTGCCCCTGGCCGAGTGACCCCCGGTTCCACCCGGCCCGGTTTCCGGCACGATGTCTTTCGTGACGGGAGCGAACATTCCGGGAGCGGGCGACCTGGACGCGATGGTGTCCGCGGTCGACCAGCTGCCGTTCATCGTCATCCTCTTCGAGGGACCCGAGCTGCTGGCGGTCGGCGCGAACGCGGCGACCCGAGCGGTGCTGCCCGGCCGGGAGGTGATCGGCCGCCCCTGCCGGGACGTGCTCAGCGACCTCGCCGGCCAGCAGTTCCTCGACGTGTTCAGCGAGGTCTACCGGACCGGGGAGACCGTCGCCGGCCGGCAGTGGCGGGTGCACCTGGACCATCCGGACCAGCCGGTGAACGAGATCTTCGTGACGTTCACGATCATGCCGTGGCGCTCGCCCGACGGGTCGGTGCGCGGCGTGATCGGCGCCGCGTTCGACGTCACCGAGATGACCCGGCATCGCCAGGAGGCCGAGGCCGAGACCGCCCAGCTGCGCCGGCGCTACGAGCAGACCCGGGACGTGATCACCGAACTGCAGCGTGAACTGCTGCCGCCCGGCCTGCCGGTGCTGCCGCGCCTGCAGGTGGCGGCCAGCTACTTGCTGGCCGACGCCGACACCGCGGCCGGCGGCGACTGGTTCGACGCGGTCACCCGGCCCGACGGCCGGGTCGCCCTGGTCGTCGGCGACGTCGTCGGGCACGGCATCACCGCGTCCGGCGCGATGGGCCAGCTCCGCGCCGTGCTGCAGGAACGCCTCGACTCCGGGGCCACCGCGGCCGAAGCCCTCTCGGCCGCCGACCGGTTCGCCGCGCGGGTGCGCACCGCCCACGCGACGACCGTGTGCCTGGCCGAGCTCGACCCGGCCAGCGGCGAACTCACCTACTGCACGGCCGGGCACCCGGCGCCGCTCGTGATCGGCGCCGACGGCTCGACCCGGTTCCTGCCGGTGACCGGGGGCGCGCCGCTGGGCACCGGCGGGGCCTTCCCCGTCCGGCAGGATCACCTCGACCCCGGTGACCTGCTGCTCCTCTACAGCGACGGGATCCTGGAACGGCCGCTCGGCGGATCCGCGCCGGCCACCGAACTGGCCCGGGTGGCCGGGGACGCGGCGGCCGGGCGGGCACTGCGCGAAGCCGGGACGACCGCGGTGGAACGGGTGTGCGGGCAGACGATCGAGCTGCTGGTGCGGGCCGGCGGGCACGCCGACGACATCACCTTGCTGGCGGCTCAGCGGGTGGATGCCGTACCGGAACTGGTCATTGATCTGCCGGCCGATCCGGCGACCCTGCGTGGCGCCCGGGCCCGGCTCGGAGCCTGGCTGGCCGAGCTCGGCGCGGCCGACAACGACGTGTTCGTGCTGCAGCACGCGCTCGGCGAGCTCGCCACCAACGCGATCGAGCACGCTCAAGGTCAACATCCGATTGAGGTACGGGCCATGCTCACGCCCGCCGGCCGGGTCGAGGCGACCGTCACCGATCACGGCGGGTGGCGCACGCCGGAGCGGCAGCCGATCCGCGGCCGTGGCCTGGCCCTGACCGCCCAGCTGGTCGAGAGCCTGCGCGTCGAACCCGGCGCCAACGGGACGGTGGCCACCGTCCGGCATCCGCTGAGCCGCCCGGCCCGGCTGCTGACCAGCTTCGACGACGCGCCCGTGGTCACCACCCCACCGCCCGACATGGCGATCTCGGAACTGCCCGGCGACAACGAGGCCCAGGTCCGGGTCGACGGTCCGGTCGACATGACCTCGGCCGAACGGATGCAGGTCGAACTGCTGCGCCGCAGCCGGGGCGGGACCGTACCGATGACCCTCGACCTGACCGGGGTGACCCACCTGGCCAGCGCCGGGGTGTCGGCGCTCTACCAGATCGCCGAGCACCACCACGACCAGAAGGCGACCCTGACCCTCATCGCGTCCCCGGGCAGCCCCGCGCGGCAGATCCTCGACCTGGTCGGGCTGCCAGTCACCCCATAGGGTCGTCCACAGGGCTGGGCAGAACGCCGGTCGGGCTCACTACTATCGCGGAGTGACTTCCGCTCCCCCGATCCCTGTGTCCGACGCCGTCGATGCGCTCAACCGCGTCTTCGGCTATCCGGAGTTCCGCGGTCAGCAGCGCGAGATCGTCGAGCACGTGATCGGCGGCGGCGACGCGCTCGTGCTGATGCCGACCGGCGGCGGCAAGTCGCTGTGCTACCAGATCCCGGCCCTGGTCCGCCCCGGCACCGGCGTGGTCATCTCCCCGCTCATCGCCCTCATGCAGGACCAGGTGGATGCGCTGCGCACGCTCGGCGTCCGGGCCGGGTTCCTCAACTCGACGCAGGACTACGAGGAGCGGCGCCTGGTCGAGACCGAGTTCGTCGGCGGCGAGCTCGACCTGCTCTACGTCGCCCCCGAGGGCCTGGGCACCCCCGGCGTGCAGCGGCTGCTCGACCGGGGCACGATCTCGCTGTTCGCGATCGACGAGGCGCACTGCGTCTCCCAGTGGGGGCACGACTTCCGGCCCGACTACCTCGCGCTGTCGATGCTGCACGAGCGCTGGCCGGACGTGCCGCGCATCGCGCTGACCGCCACCGCGACCACCGCCACCCGCGACGAGATCGCCGGCCGGCTCCAGCTGAACGAGGCCCGGCACTTCACCGCGAGCTTCGACCGGCCCAACATCCAATACCGGATCGTCCCCAAGAACGATCCGAAGAAACAACTGCTGGAGCTGCTGCGCTCGGAACACGCGGGCGACGCCGGCATCGTCTACTGCCTGTCCCGGGCGTCGGTCGAGAAACACGCGGAATACCTGTCGGCGAACGGGATCCCCGCGTTGCCGTACCACGCCGGCCTCGACTCCCGGGTCCGCGCGCGGAACCAGGCCCGCTTCCTCCGCGAGGAAGGGCTGGTCATGGTGGCCACGATCGCGTTCGGCATGGGGATCGACAAACCTGACGTACGGTTCGTCGCCCACCTCGACCTGCCCAAATCGGTGGAGGGGTACTACCAGGAGACCGGCCGCGCCGGGCGCGACGGGCTGCCGTCCACGGCCTGGTTGTCGTACGGGCTGCAGGACGTCGTCCAACTCCGCAAGATGATCGACAGCTCCGAGGGCGACCTCAACTTCCGGCGCAACGCGAACCGGCACCTCGACTCGATGCTCGCCCTGTGCGAGACCGTCTCCTGCCGTCGCGGCCAGATCCTGGCCTACTTCGATCAGGAAGCGCCGTCGGAGTCGTGCGGCAACTGCGACACGTGCCTGACCCCGCCCGAGTCGTGGGACGGCACCGTCCCGGCGCAAAAACTGCTGTCCACGGTGTTCCGCCTGCAGAAAGAGCGAAACCAGAAGTTCGGCGCCGGCCAGTCCATCGACATCCTGCTCGGCAAACGCACCGACAAGGTGTCCCAGTTCCGCCACGACGAACTGTCCGTCTTCGGCATCGGCGCCGACCTGCGCGAGGCCGAGTGGCGGGGCGTCGTCCGGCAACTCCTGGCCGGGGGCTACCTGGCGGTCGAGGGTGAATACGGGACACTGGCCCTGACCGAACGCAGCGGGGCCGTGCTGCGGCGCGAGGTGACGCTGATGATGCGCCGCGAGCTGCCGGTCCAGCGCCGCTCCTCGTCCTCCCGCTCGTCCGGCTCGGGCTCGGGCTCCTCCGGCTCCGGGCGCGCTCCGGCGGCGGACGTGGCCGACTTCCCCGCCTCGGCCGAGCCGCTGTTCGAACGCCTGCGGGCGTGGCGGGCGTCGATCGCCAAGGCCCAGAGCATCCCGCCCTACGTCATCTTCCACGACAAGACCCTGCGCGCGATCGCCGTGCTGGAACCGGCCACCCTGGACCAGCTGGGCACCGTCAGCGGCGTCGGCCAGAGCAAACTCACCAAGTTCGGCGACGACGTCCTCTCCGTCGTCCGCGGCGAGGAACCCGCTGCTCCCGCTCCTGCGGGCTATGCCGCCACTGCCGCGGCTCCCGCGACCTCTGCCACGGCTCCTGCCACTCCCTCGGCCTCTGCGGCCACTCCCGCGGCTCGTGCGGCCTCTGCCGCGACTGAGGACGCCGACGACTACTTCCCGCTCCTGCGCGACGAGGACGAGCCCTACTTCGACTGACCGCCGCCCACTCCACCGCCGAGGCTGCCGCGAGGCGGCCCGGCTCATTCCCGCGGCGCCAGCGGGACCGTGCCCGCGGGCTGCACTCGGCCGGCTTCCGACGGGCAGGCCGGACCGATGCGCCTAGCCGGAGACCGGAACCAGGCAGGATCGGCCGCTGGCTCGACGCGGGCCGAGCAACAACGCGGCGCCAAGCAGGCCAGGCGACCACGCGGCGCCAGGCGGGCCGGGCCCAGGCGCCTGGCCGGAGGCCAAAGCCAGGCAGGGGCGGGCGACGGCTCGGGACCTCAGGCGGGCGACGGGCGACGGGCGGCGGGCGCGGCGGGCGGGCGGCAGGCGCGGCGGGCGGCAGGCGCGGCGGGCGGCAGGCGCGGCGGGCGGCAGGCGCGGCGGGCGGCAGGCGCGGCGGGCGGCAGGCGGGCGACGGCGCCGCGCGGCGGGCGACGGGCACGCGGCGGGCGGGCCGAGAAGTCAGGAGGGGGCTGGGGCTGCCGGCCTGCCCCAGGGTGGGGCGGGCCGGCAGAGTCGGTGCGGTGGTTACTGGTTGACCACGTTGACCATCCACGGGACGCCGAACTTGTCGACCAGCTGGCCGAACTCGTCGCCCCACATTTGCTTCTCGAAGGGGACGTGGACGGTGCCGCCGTCGGCGAGTTTGTCCCAGAAGGCGCGGAGGTTGTCGGTGCTGTCGCCGCTGATGCTGACCGTGTTGGTGTTGCCGGGGGTGAACGGCATGCCCGGCGGGGTGTCGGACGCCATCAGCGTGTAGCCCTGCGGGGTTTCCAGCATCGCGTGCATGATCTTGTCCTTGATCGACTCGTCCGGGGCGCCGAACTCGCCGAACGTGTTGATGCGGAGGTCGCCGCCGAAGATCGACCGGTAGAACTCCACGGCCTCGCGGGCGTTGCCGTTGAAACTCAGGTACGGGTTGAGTCGGGACGTCATCTCAGGCTCCCTTGCCGTCGAACGCTGTCCCCCGGGACGCTAAACCCACCCACCGACATTTTTCGACGGATCGACGAAGCCTTTACCCGGACGAGGGGCGGAACTCCTGGACGGGTTTGTTGCCTTGACCGCGACCAGCAGCGGACGTCGCCCTTTCGGGCCTCGCGTTCTGGGCGCGCCAGCGCCCTGCGAGGGTCGGAAGGGTCCCCGCGGGAGCGACGGTCTGTACCCCGGCGGAGATAGGCAATGAAGAATTTGATCTTGATCGAAATCGGACGGGATCTCGTCCGCATGGTGGGTGCCATGGGTGCGGACGAGATCCCGGCCGAGGTCAGCGGTGGTCGGAGCCCTCGGATTCGACCGCGGCGCGGCCCGCTTCGAGGCGGGCGATCGGGACGCGGAACGGTGAGCAGGAGACGTAGTCCAGCCCGACCTCGTGGAAGAAGTGGACCGAGTCGGGGTCGCCGCCGTGTTCGCCGCAGACGCCGAGTTTGAGGTCGGGGCGGGTGGCGCGGCCCTCCTCGGCGGCGATGCGGACGAGCCGGCCGACGCCTTCGGTGTCGATCGACTCGAACGGGCTGATGCCGAAGATTCCGAGCTCCAGGTAGCGCCAGAAGAACGCGCCTTCGACGTCGTCGCGGGAGAAACCCCAGCCCATCTGGGTCAGGTCGTTGGTGCCAAAGGAGAAGAACTCGGCGGCCTCGGCGATCTGGCCGGCGGTCAGCGCGGCCCGCGGCACCTCGATCATCGTGCCGATCACCACCTTGACGCCGGAGTCGCCGGCCACCTCGGCGATGATCTTCTCGGCCTCGGTGCGGACCGTCTCCAGCTCCTGGACGGCGCCGACCAGCGGGACCATGATTTCCGGGCGCGGGTTGCCGCCCTCGGCCGCGAGGGCGACGGCGGCCTCGGCGATGGCGCGCACCTGCATCGCGAAGAGTCCGGGAATGACCAGGCCGAGGCGGACGCCGCGCAGGCCCAGCATCGGGTTCTGCTCGTGCATGCGGCGGACCGCGGCCAGCATCTGCACGTCCTGCTCGACGCGTTGTCCCTGCTCCTGGGCGACCGCGACCTTGACCGCGAGTTCCTCCAGGGACGGCAGGAACTCGTGCAGCGGCGGGTCGATGAGCCGGATGGTGACCGGCAGGCCGTTCATCTCGCGCAGAATGTCCAGGAAGTCGGCCCGCTGCAGCGGCTGCAGGGCGGCCAGGGCGTCGTTGCGATCGGTCTCGGTGCGGGCCAGGATCAGGCGTTCGACCAGCTCACGGCGGTCGCCGAGGAACATGTGCTCGGTGCGGCACAGGCCGATGCCCTGAGCGCCGAAGCGTCGCGCGCGGGCCGCGTCGGTGCCGGTGTCCGCGTTTGTTCGGACTTTCAGGCGCCGCTTGCCGTCGGCGTGCGTGATGATCCGGTGCACGGCGGCGACCAGCGGATCGTTGGCGCGCTCCGGGTCGAGGTCGCCCTCGAAGTACTGCACGACCTCGCTGGGCCGCACCGGGACCTCGCCCAGGTAGACGCGGCCGGTGGTGCCGTCGATCGAGATGATGTCGCCCTCGCGGACCTCCTGCGAGCCGATCGTGAACGAGTCGCGACCGACCTCCATCTGGTCGGCACCGCAGACACAGGTCTTGCCCATGCCCCGGGCGACCACCGCGGCGTGCGAGGTCTTGCCGCCACGGCTGGTCAGGATGCCGTTGGCGGCGATCATGCCGGGCAGGTCGTCCGGGTTGGTCTCGCGGCGGACGAGAATGACGGCTTTCCCCTGCGCCGCCGCCTCGACCGCGTGCTTCGAGGTGAACACCACCTCGCCGGCCGCCGCGCCGGGCGACGCGCCGATGCCGCGGGTGACCGCGGCCGGGTCGCCGGACAGGTCGAAGCGGGGGAACATCAGCTGGCCGAGCTGCGCGCCGGTGACCCGGGTGAGCGCCTCGTCCAGGTCGATCACGCCCTCGTCGACGAGCTGGGCGGCGATGGTGAACGCGGCCGCGGCGGTGCGCTTGCCGACCCGGGTCTGCAACATCCACAGCTTGCCGCGCTCGATCGTGAACTCGATGTCGCACAGGTCGCGGTAGTGGCCTTCGAGGGTCGCCATGATCCGCAGCAGCTCGTCGTAGCTGCGTTTGTCCAGCTTCGCCAGCTCGGAAAGCGCCAAGGTGTTGCGGATGCCGGCGACGACGTCCTCGCCCTGCGCGTTGGCCAGGTAGTCGCCGTAGATGCCCTGCTCCCCGCTGGCCGGGTCGCGGGTGAAGGCGACGCCGGTGCCGGAGTCGTTGCCCAGGTTGCCGAAGACCATCGCGACCACGTTGACCGCGGTGCCGAGATCGGCCGGGATGCGCTCCTGGCGGCGGTAGAGGACGGCGCGGTCGGCGTTCCAGGATCGGAAGACGGCTTCGATCGCCAGGTCGAGCTGCTCGCGCGGATCCTGCGGGAAGTCGTGCCCGGTGTGTTTCACGAACACTTTTTTGTACGCCGTGACCAGCGCTTTCAGGTCGTCGGCGTCCAGCTGGACGTCGTCCTTGACGCCCTTGGCCGTCTTCGCCTCGTGCAGCGCGTCCTCGAACTCGCCGCCCGGCACGTCGCACACGGTCTTGCCGAACATCTGGATCAGCCGGCGGTACGAGTCCCAGGCGAACCGGTCGTTGCCGCCGGCCTGCCGGGACAGCCCGGCCACCGACTCGTCGTTGAGCCCGACGTTGAGGACGGTTTCCATCATGCCCGGCATCGAGAACTTGGCGCCCGAGCGCACCGAGACCAGCAGCGGGTCGTGCGAGTCACCGAGTCGCCGGCCGATCGCCTGCTCCAGCGTGGCCAGGTGCGCGTCGATCTCGCCGGGCAGGCCGTCGACGTGCGTGCCGTGCCGCAGGTACTCCTGGCAGGCCTCGGTGGTGATGGTGAATCCGGGAGGAACGGGGAGGCCGAGGTTCGTCATCTCCGCGAGATTGGCGCCCTTGCCACCCAGCAGATCCTTGAGGTCCTTGTTTCCTTCGTGGAAGTCGTAGACGAACTTCATGCCGCAGCCCACCTCCGCCTAATGATCCGAGGCTGAATACACCTTCGTGCCCCGGGATTCGTAAGGCTAAGCACGGGTACGGCGAATAGTTAACAGTCCGGTGGCTTTTTCCACACCGGTTCGTGGACGCGTGTTCGGATCGCGCTCTCTCCGCGCACTAATGAGCATGGAAGCTGTGCGTGACAGGTTGACCACGGAAGGTTTAATGTGGAGCGAGGCTCAGCATCCGGGAGTGGTCACCGGACAAAATAAGACGCCGCTGCGAATTCCACGGGGGAAGAACTCGCAACGGCGCACCGCGAACATTAGACCAACCGCGTCCGGCTGTCTATCCCACCCGCTGGACGACCGAGCCGACCAGCTTCTTCCAGTCGGTCTCGAAACCCGCCGCGGGTTCGGACTTGTTCAGCTGATAGATCGCATAGGTGTCCACCAGAACCACGTTTCGCGAGGTCACCACCGCGACAGCGGTGTCCGCCGTGCCCGGGTGGGTCTTCTCGTAGCTCTTGTGGCGGACCAGCACGAACCCCGACCAGCCGCCCTCGTCGAGCTCGCGCACCTCGACCGTCTCGGTGTAGGCCGGCTCGGACTTGTCCGAGGTCACCTGCGCCGGCACGGTCAACGTCGGCGCGCAGCCGTCGGCCACCGCGCGCAGCAGCGACTGCCCGGCCCCGGCCGCCTTGTCGTCCGGATAGACCAGGGCGAGCTGCTCCAGCGTCTGCGCGCCGGTCTCCCCCTCGTCGGCGAACGACGACGTCACCGTGTCGGCACCCGGCGGCAGGGCCGGCGCGGCCGTGGTGCCGCCGCAGAAACTGGCCATCTGCTGCGGGTCCGCGCTGGTGTCGGGCGCGGTCCAGGTCGGACCGATCTCGGAGGCCTGCAGGAAGGCGCCACGCATGGTGGTCACGTCGATCCGGCCGGCGTCCGGCTTGTCGTCGTCCGAGCAGCCGGCCACCGCGAGCACGGCAAGAGCAGCGACGACGGCGAGCCGGAGCGGTCTGGCGGTCACGAACATCGGGCCATCTTGGCAGACTCCGGCCGCCGGACGAAAAGGTTGTCCACAGGTTCGACGGGGCGTGATGCACCGCCCACCGAGGGCTGCCGAGTTTTCCACAGGCCGGCGGCCGTCCGTCGCGTTCGGCGTCGATCACCGCTAGCGTGATGGCAGGCGTCAGCGAGGAGGCCGGCGATGACCGACATCGATGCATTGGCGGCTCGGCTGCGCGCCGAGCTCGGTCCACGGCAGGTCCTGACCGACCGGTCGGAGCTGCGGACGTATGAGTGCGACGGCCTCGCCCACTACAAGGTCATCCCCGCCCTGGTCGCCCTGCCGGCCACCGCCGAGCAGGTCGCCGCCGTCGTCCGGGCATGCGCCGGGACCGGCACCCCGTTCGTCGCCCGCGGCTCCGGCACGGGCCTGTCCGGCGGCGCGCTCCCCCACGCCGACGGCGTGCTGATCGTGACGTCCCAGCTGCGCGAGATCGTCGAGGTCCGGCCGGAGGACGAGCGCGCCGTCGTCCAGCCCGGCGTGATCAACCTGCAGGTCACCAAGGCCGCCACCCCGCACGGCTACTACTATGCGCCCGACCCGTCCAGCCAGCAGATCTGCTCGATCGGCGGCAACGTCGCGGAGAACTCCGGCGGCGCCCACTGCTTGAAGTACGGATTCACCACCAACCACGTGACCGGTCTGGAGGTCGTCACCCCGGACGGCGAGCGGGTCCGGCTGGGCGGGCCGGCCCCCGACGCGCCCGGTTACGACCTGCTCGGCGCGTTCGTCGGCTCGGAGGGCACGCTCGGCGTCGCCACCGAGGTCACGGTCAAACTGACCCGTCTGCCCGAGACCGTGCGCACCCTGCTCGCCGGGTTCCTCTCGACCGACCAGGCCGGCGCCGCCACCTCGGCGATCATCGCGGCTGGCGTGGTCCCGGCCGCGATCGAGATGATGGACGCCCTGGCCGTCGAGGCGGCCGAGGCGGCCGTGAGGTGCGGCTATCCGGAGGGCGCGGGCGCGGTGCTGATCGTCGAGCTGGACGGCCCGGCGGCCGAGGTCGAGGCCCAGTTCGACCAGGTCAGCGCGCTCTGTGCGGAACACGGCGCGTTCGGGACCCGGGTCGCCGCCGACGACACCGAGCGGGCGCTGATCTGGCGCGGGCGCAAGTCGGCGTTCGCCGCCGTCGGCCGGATCAGCCCGGACTACATCGTGCAGGACGGGGTGATCCCCCGCACCGCGCTGCCCACCGTGCTGCGGCGCATCGGCGAGGTCGCGGCCGAGCACGGCGTCCGGGTGGCCAACGTGTTCCACGCCGGCGACGGCAACCTGCACCCGCTGGTCCTCTTCGACGACGCGGTGCCCGGCCAGGCCGGTCGGGCCGAGACGGTGTCGGCGGCGATCCTCGACCTGTGCATCGAGCACGGCGGGTCGATCACCGGCGAGCACGGGGTCGGCATCGACAAGGCCAAACACATGCCCCGCATGTTCACCGACGACGACCTGGACACGATGCAGCTGCTCCGATGCGCCTTCGACCCGGACGGGATAGCCAACCCGGGCAAGGTGTTCCCGACCCCCCGCCTGTGCGGCGAGCGCCCCGGCCGCCACCAGGGCACGCATCCGTTGCACGCCACCGACGTGGCGGAGATCTTCTGATGGGCGCGCTCGACGAGCTGACCACACCCGCCGGCGACGACGACACCGTCGGCGGGGTCCCGGCCCGGCTGGTGGCCGCGCCGCGAGACACGGCCGAGGCGGCCGCGCTGATCAAGGCCGCACAGGGGCTGGCCGTGGTGATCCGGGGCGGCGGGACCAAGCTCGACTGGGGTCCGCCCCCGCGCGAGCTGGATCTGATCATCGACACGCGGCGGCTGGCCGGGGTCGTCGAGCACGCCGCCGGGGACCTGATCACCGTGGTCCGCGCCGGGACACCGATGGCCGAGCTGCACGAGCTGCCCGGCCAGCAGCTCGCGCTGGACGCGCCGCCGTCGGCGACGGCCGGGGGCACGGTCGCGGCCAACGCCTCCGGTCCGCGCCGGTTGCGCTACGGGACGGCCCGTGACCTGCTGATCGGCATCACCGTGATCCGCCCCGACGGCACGATCACCAAGGCCGGCGGCAAGGTGGTCAAGAACGTCGCCGGCTACGACCTGGGCAAGCTCTACACCGGCGCCTTCGGCACCCTCGGGCTGATCACCGAGTGCGTCTTCCGCTTGCATCCGGTCCCGGCCGCCTCCGTTTTCGTACGGGCGGTGGCCCCGCCCCTGCACGCGGCGAAAATCCTGGCCGGACAGTTCGCGGCCAGCGCCCTGGAGGTCAACGGCGCCCCGGGCGCCGAGCCGGAGCTGGCGGTCCTGCTGGAGGGCACCCCGGCCGGGGTGCACGACCGTGCCGCCGTCATCGCCGGGCTGCTGGACGGCGAGATCTCGGACGACCCACCGCCGTGGTGGGGTGTCCCGCCCTGGTCGGCGGGCGAGGTCGGCGTCAAGCTGACCGGGTCGTTGTCGCAGGTCCCGGCACTGATGGCGACCGCCGTGGGCACGGGCGCCACGGTGCGCGGGTCGGCCGGGGCCGGGGTTCTGTATGCGGGACTCCCCGCCACCGAGGGCACCGTCGAGGCCGGGCGCGCGGTGGAACTGCTGCGGGCCGCGGCCGTCCGGGCCGGTGGGCACGCGGTGGTGCTGACCGCGCCCGCCGGGGTGCGGGAGACGCTGGACATGTGGGGTCCGGTGCGGGGGCTGGCGTTGATGCGGCGGGTCAAGGAACAGTTCGATCCGGGCCATCGGTTCGCCCCGGGCCGTTTCGTGGGAGGCATCTGATGGCCGATCTGGACTCGCCCCGGGGGGCCACGCCCACGCCGCCCGACGCGCTGCGGGCCGCCGAGAACGGGAGCTCGGCCGGCGCCTTCGACGATCAACACCCGCCCCGGGCCGATCTCGTCTCGGATTGCGTGCACTGCGGTTTCTGCCTGACAACCTGCCCGACGTACGTGTTGTGGGGCGAGGAGATGGACTCGCCCCGCGGCCGGATCCACCTGATCGCGCAGGGGCTGGAGGGCGAACCGCTCAGCGACTCCATGGTCAGCCACTTCGACGCGTGCCTGGGCTGCATGGCGTGCGTGACCGCCTGCCCGTCCGGGGTGAAGTACGACCGGCTGATCGAGGACACGCGCGCGCAGGTGGAACGGCGACACCCGCGCACCGCCCGGGAACGGATGCTGCGGGCGGCGATCTTCGCGGTGTTCCCGTACCCGCGTCGGCTCCGACTGCTGCGGGGGCCGTTGTGGGCGTACCAGAAATCGGGTCTGCAAAAACTGGTCACCCGCAGCGGCCTGCTGCAACGGCTGGCGCCGACCCTGGCCACACTGGACTCGCTGGCGCCGCCGCTGCGCGGGGTGCCACGACCGCCCCGGCGCGTCGAGGCGCGCGGCCCGCGACGGGCGGTGGTGGGGATGCTCACCGGGTGCGTGCAGTCCGCGTTCTTCCCCGACGTCAATTCCGCGACGGTACGGATCCTGGCCGCCGAAGGGTGCGACGTACTGATCCCTTCCGGTCAAGGATGCTGCGGGGCGCTGAGCGTGCACAACGGCCGGCGGGGCGAGGCGGAAGGGTTCGCGCGGCGGCTCATCGACACGTTCGAACAGAGCGGCATGGACTACTTCGTGGTCAACGCGGCCGGATGCGGGTCCTCGCTGAAGGAGTACGGGGAACTGCTCGCGGACGATCCGGCGTATGCGGGGCGGGCCGCGGCGTTCGCGGCGAAAGTTCGTGACCTGGCCGAACTGCTGGTCGAGCTGGGGCCGGTGGCGCGACGGCATCCGCTGCCGGTGATCGTGGCCTATCACGACGCGTGTCACCTCGGGCATGCCCAGGGCATCCGGGAACAACCGCGGGCACTGCTGCGAGGGATTCCGGGGCTGGAACTGCGGGAGATCGCCGAGGCGGAGATCTGCTGCGGGTCGGCCGGGGTGTGGAACGTGCTGAACCCGGAGCCCGCGGCTGAGCTGGGTGATCGGAAGGCCGGGGCGGTCCTGGACACCGGGGCGGCGCTGCTGGTCACGGCCAATCCGGGGTGTCTGATGCAGGTGGCGGCCGCTGTCCGGCGGCGGGGTGGGTCGGTGGCGCTGGCTCATACCGCTCAGGTTTTGGACGCTTCACTTCGTGGGCTGGGAGTTGCAGCGCTCACAGATCGGCGGGCTTGACTCTGCCCCTGGGGCAGAGCTGACGCTTGTTCCAACGGAGGCGCCGCCTTCGGCTCGGCGATCAGTGAGCGGCCGGGCAGGCGCTCGGCTTCCACGGTGGGCCAGTGGCTGCTCGGTTTCCGCCGTGGGCGGACGGGCGGGGGCTCGGCTTCCCCGGCGGGGGCTCGGCTTCCCCGGCGGGGGCTCGGCTTCCCCGGCGGGGGCTCGGCTTCCGCGGCGGGGGCTCGGATCAGTTGGGGGTGAGGCGGGTGATGATCTCGACGGGTGGGAGGTCTGCGGTGGATTCGGGGGTGCCCTGGGCGAGAGGGGTGGTGGCGATCTCGGCGTAGACGGCGGCGAACGCCTGGAACAGGGCCGGGGTGAGGCCGGCGCTGGACTGGGTGGCGGCGATCTCGCGCATCTCGTCGACGTAGCGGGCGGCCTTCGTGGACGAGCGGGCGATGCCGGACGTTCCGGGGAAGCCGGTGCGGGCCAGGTCGGCCAGGACCGGGTCCAGGACGCCGTGGTGTCCGGCGGTGCGCAATGCTTGGGTGAGCAGGGCGTTCAGGCCCTTGTAGACGCTGGCGGTGCACATCTTCAGGGCGCTGGCGGTGCCGATCTCCGGGCCGAGCACCACCGGGACGACCTGGTCGGCCCAGGGCAGGGCGGCTACGGCGGCGGCCTGCGGTCCGGAGAGGTAGATGTGGGCGCCGGGCTCGGCGGTCGGAGGCGGGCCGGAGATCGAGCCGTCGACGACCGGGAGGCTGCCCAGGGCTTTCGCGACGGCGGCCATGGTCTCCGGGGAGACGGCGTTGAGGTCGGCGACGATCGGTGATCCACCGGTCTCGCGGGCGGCGGTGGCGATGGCGTGCGCGGCGGCCAGGGCCTGGCCGGGTGGCGTGACGGAGAGGATCACGTCGGCGGCGGCTACCACGTCGGCGAGGCTCGGCAGTAGTTCCAGGCCGGCTTGCGTGGCCAGGCGGTGGGTGCGGGCCGACCGGGCGGTCACCGAGGTCACCACGCGGGCGCCGCCTGTTCGGAGGGCCTGGCCGAGGCCGGCGCCCATGAATCCGGGACTCACGATTCCGACGATCGTCATGCGCTGATTCTGTCCCACCCCACCGGCCTGCCGCCGCGCCCCACGCGGTCACGGCCATGGCTGTCGCCCACGCCGCCCGGGCTGCTGCTGCCACCGAGCAGTGGCGGCGCCCACCCTCGCGCCCGCCCCGCGGCTGCAGGCGCGGCGCAGGCGCGGGCGTGGGTGCGGGGCGGGCGCGGGCGTGGGTGCGGGGCGGGCGCGGGCGTGGGTGCGGGTGCGGGTGCGGGGCGGGGCGGGTGATTCTCATTCGGGCGGCATTGACGTACGTTGATGGGAGCGCTCCCAGAACACTCGATTGAGGGAGGTAGAACTCATGCATCGACGTACGCCGGCTGTCCTCGCCAGCGTTCTTGCGGTTCTCGCCGGGTTTCTGGTGGTGACCGCGACCAGGGCGAACGCCGCGGCGGGCTGCAGCGTCAAGTACACCGTGGCCAGCCAGTGGCCGGGGGGCTTCGGGGCGACCGTGGACATCACCAACCTCGGCGACCCGGTCGGCTCCTGGTCGCTGGCGTTCACGTTTGCCGGTGGGCAGACGATCACGCAGCTCTGGAACGGGTCGGTCACCCAGTCCGGGGCTTCGGTCATCGTGCGCAACGCCGCCTGGAACGGGGCCCTCGCCACCGGGGGAACCGCGCAGTTCGGCTTCAACGGGGCGTGGACCGGGGCCAACCCGGCGCCGGCCGCGTTCGCGCTCAACGGGGTGACCTGCACCGGCGGGGTGACCAACCCGAGTACGAGCCCCAGCGCGCCGCCGGCCGCGGCCAAGACCAAGATCATGGCGCTCGGGGACTCGATCACCGGGTCGCCCGGCTGCTGGCGGGCGCTGCTCTGGCAGAAGCTGCCGGCCGACGAGGTGGACTTCGTCGGGACGCTTCCCGGGCAGGGCTGCGGCTTCGACTACGACGGCGAGAACGAGGGGCACGGCGGGTATCTGGCCACCAACGTGGCCGGTCAGAACCTGCTGGTCGGCTGGCTCGCGGCGACCGACCCGGACGTCGTGCTCATGCACTTCGGCACCAACGACGTCTGGAGCAACCTGTCGACGTCGACGATTCTGGCCGCCTACACGACGCTTGTCGGCCAGATGCGGGCCAGTAATCCGGGCATGAAGATCCTGGTCGCGCAGATCATTCCGATGAATCCGTCGACCTGCGCCGAGTGCGCGCAGCGCGTCGTCAACCTCAACGCCGCCATCCCGGCCTGGGCGGCGGGACTGACCACCGCCGCGTCGCCGATCACCGTGGTCGACCAGTGGACCGGTTTCGACACCGCGACCGACACCTACGACGGCGTCCACCCCAACGACGCCGGGAACGTCAAGATCGCCAACCGCTGGTATCCGCCGCTCGCCGCTGTTCTGCCCTGATCGGCGGCTCATTGCCGTACGTCGAAATCGTCCTTTGAATTCGGGGTGTCCGGCCTGGTCGCAGGACCGGGCCGGACATCCGGTCAGTGACCGACGCGCATCTCGCCCAGTTCGGCCCAGCCGTCCTGGTCGACCGACTGACTGACGATCTTGGGGGTGGCCATGAGATAGCGCGGGAGGTCCTGCTGGGCCTGCTTGAAGTGCGCCGACCCGACGTGCTCGGCGCCCGCGTCGCCGTCCCGGAACGCCTCGACCAGCACGTATTCGTCCGGATTGTCGAGGCCGCGGGACCATTCGAACCACAGGCAGCCGAGCTCGGCCCGGGTCGCCTCGGTGAACGGCCGCGCGATCGCCGGCCACTCGTCGGCATGCTCGGGTTTGATCAGGAACTTGGCGGTAATGAAGATCATCGCTGGTTTTCCTTTCGCACCATCGGTCGACCGGGTTCCCTCATCATCGCCCCGGACGCAGGCTGGGAACATGCGAGGCAAAGGAGCCGGGCTGCTGCAATCCGTCGAGCGGGCGATGCGGGTCCTCGATCACATCGCCGCGGCGACCGGCCCGGTGCCGGCGCGGGACGTCGCGGCCTCGCTCGGACTGACCCTGCCGACCACGTATCACCTGCTCACGACCCTGGTCGAGGCCGGTTATCTGGTTCATCTGGGCGACCAGAAGGCGTACGCGCTGGGGCATCGCGTCGATGATCTGGCGCGTTCGCTGCACCGGCAGATCGCCGCGCCACCCGAGGTCCGGCGGGTCGCCGCCGTCGTGCATCGGCAGGCGCACGCCGCCACGTACTACGCGGCCCTGCGCAACGCCGAGATGATCGTCGCCCACGTCGACGAATGCCCGGTCCATCCGCGGATCCGCGTCCTGGACGTCGGGTTCCACGAGGCGCCGCACGCGACGGCGTTCGGCAAGCTGATGCTCGCGACGCTGGCCCCGGCCGACCGTGAGGAACTTCTCGACCGCACCGGCACGCCCGCGGTCACCCCGTCGACGGTCACCGACCGTTCCGTGCTGCTGCGCCAGCTCCGTCAGGTCCGGGGCACCGGTCTGGCCGTGGAGGTCAACGAGTTCCAGCCCGATCTCAGTTGTCTCGCGGCGCCGGTCAACGACGCGGCCGGGCGATTCGTCGGTGCGGTCGCGGTGTCGCTGCCCACGGCTCGGATGCGCGCGGACCGGTGGACCGTCGAGCGGGTGGTTCGCCTGGGCGCGGTCCGCGCCAGCCGGGCGGTGGCCCTCCAGTCCGCTCATCGCGCCTGACCAGGGGAGCCTCAAGTGAGGACCGGCCGCGAGCATCCAACTGGCTCTGAAGGGTGTCTCCAAGGGTGGTCGGGGCTGTGGCGCGGCGCCTCGGCAACGGCGCCGCGCCAGCCGGGGGGCCCGTTCAGGTCGCGGCCAGGCCGTAGCGCGTCTCCAGCAGGCCTCGGCACAGCATGGCGTTGCCCTCGACGCCGGCGCGGACCGTGCGGGCCGAACGCAACCAGCCGGGCAGCCGGTCGCCGGGGATCGGGGCGCCTCGGTCGTCGCAGATCGCGTAGTCGCCGGCCAGGCCCAGCCGGGCCCGGCGCCGGACGACCGCGGCCGTGGCGGCGGGCGCGATCCGGGCCGCCTCGGCCAGGGTGAGCAGCGGGGTCAGGTGTGGGCCGAGGGCACGGGCGAGGCGTTCCTGGGCGGCCACGTGGGCCTTGCGGTCGAAGATCGCGCGAAGTTCGGCCAGCTCCGGGTCCGCACCGTCGGTGGCGAACCCGGTCCCGAAGCCGCCGGCGGCGGCGACCCCGGCGTTGATCTCGTCGGCGGCGAAGTGGTCGAGCAGGATCACCTCGGCCCGGCCGACACCGGGCAGGGCGGCGAGCGCGTCGCGGGCGTCGGCGGCCATCAGCCAGGCGAAGTTCGGGGCGCAGAAGTACGTGGGCAGGCGCAGCTCGACCCGTACCGAATGATCGTCGGTGAACCGCAGGTCGGCGACGAAGCCCAGGTCGGTGATGGGTTGATCGAGTTCCGGGTCGACGACCCGGGCGAGCGCCGCCCAGGCCGCCGTGCGATCCGGCGCCGTCATGCCGCGCCGGAGCCGACGGCCGGGCCGGAGTCGACCGGTTCGTCAGCGATCTCGAACTCGCCGGGAACCTTCAGGTCGTAAAGCCGCGCCGCGTTCAACCCCAGCACCTTCTTCTTGATCCGGGTGGTCAGCACCCCGTACTCCCCCTGCATGTCCTCCGGTATCTGGAAGTCGACGAACTTCTCCACGAGCCATTTCGGCTGCCAGATCGCATAGTCGCTGCCGAATACGATCCGGTTCTCGTCGAGCCAGTACAGCAGTTCGCCGATGATCTGCGCGAAGTATCGGGGCCGGCTGTGGATGAACGGCATCGCCACGGCCAGTCCGGCGTACACGTTGGGTTCCTGGGTGGCGATCCAGCAGAAGTCGTCGAGCCGGGGCAGTCCCACGTGTTCGACGATGAAGTTCAGCGCGGGGAACGCGGTGGCCGCGTCGTCCACGTCGGCGACGTCGAACGCGTCGCGGTTCATCGGGTAGACGGTCGGGCCTTTGTGCACGTGGATGTTGCGTATCCCCAGTTCCTGGCATTTCTGCAGGTAGCGGTAGGCCCACGGGTCGGACAGCTTCCAGCCTTTGGAGTCGCCTTTCCATTCGGCCGTGTAGAGCTTGACCCCGCGCAGCTGCCACCGTTCGTGGAGTCGTTCCAGCGTGGCGAGGCCGGCTTCGCCGTCGCGCGGGTCGAAACGGCCGTTGACGATGAATCGCCCGGGGTGGCGTTCGGCCATCTCGCCGTTCTGTTCGGTGGTGTTGAAGCCGTTGACGTACCAGTCGGTCAGGTAGGTCGACTGCAGGATCGCCACGTCGTCGTGTCCGATGTCGAACAGGTCGTGGATCATGCGCTCCTCGGGGTAGCGCTCGAATTCTTCGAGGGTCCACTTGTACTCGTCGGGCGACAGGTTCGAGTGGTAGTCGTAGAAGCACTTGATGAAACCCTCGCCGTAGCGATTGATCTGATTGGCCGGGCTGCCGTCCCAGAAGTGGGTGTGCCCGTCGACGATGTAGTAGTTCTGCCCGTCCTTGCTGTACATGACCGCCTCCGATCAGGGGACGAGGATGCCGCGCCCGGCGAGCCGCCCGGCTTCCAGGTCGTCCATGGCCTCGTTGATCGCGCCGAGCGGGTATTCGCGGGTGTGCAGGGTGACGCTGCCCTGCGCCGCGAGGGTCATCAGTTCTTCCAGGTCTAGGTAGGAGCCGACCAGGTTGCCGACGATGTTGCGTTCGGTGGAGATCAGGTCGATGGTCGGGATGTTCACCGAGCCGCCGTATCCGATGACGAAGTAGCTGCCGGCCCGCCGGGTCATCGCGAGGCCGGCCGCTTCGGCGCCCTGTTCGCCGACGAAGTCGAGCACGACGTGGGCGGTGTCGGTGAGGTCGTCGGTGGGGGCGGTGACCTCGTGGGCGCCGAGTTCGCGGGCGAGTTCCCGGGCCCGGGCGCTGGGGTCGACGACGACGACACGGGTGGCGGTCATCGCGAGCAGGCATTGGATGCCGATGTGGCCGAGCCCGCCGGCGCCGATGACGACGCAGGTCGTGCCCGGGTGCAGCAGCGGGACCGCTTTGCGGACGGCGTGGTAGGCGGTGAGCCCGGCGTCGGCCAGGGCGGCGACGGCGCGCGGTTCGAGTCCGGGGGCGAGTTTGACGACGGCGCGGGCGTTGGTGAGCAGCAGTTCGGCCAGGCCACCGTCGCCGTCGATGCCCGGGAACCGGGAGTTGTCGCAGTGCACGTCATCGCCGCCGCGGCAGGCGCGGCACAGGCCGCAGGTCGCCAGCGGGTGCAGGATCACCGCGTCGCCTGCGGCGACATTGGTGACGGCGCTGCCTACCTCACGCACCCAGCCCGCATTCTCATGTCCGATTGTGTACGGCAATGAGACGCCCGATTTCTCGGCCCACTGTCCTTCGACGATGTGCAGGTCGGTGCGGCACAGGCCCGCGGCGCCGATCTCGACGAGCACGTCGAACGGACCGGTCACCGCGGGTTCGGGCACCTCGTCGATGGTGGGGCGTTTGCCGTAGGCGTGTACGCGGACCGCCTTCATGAGTGTCTCCCTCGCATCGTCCTGCGCCGGACTCTGCAAGGGAGTTGACTCATTGTGGAAGCACGCGTTCAGACTGTGACAACGGCGCCGGTGAGACCGGGGCGTCGACCGCCGGGTCCTGGTGGGTGAGTTTGCTGGGCCACCACATCCACCGGCCGATGTCCAGGTTCAGGGCGGTGACCAGCACCGATCGGACGACCAGGGTGTCCAGCAGGACCCCGAACGCGACCGCGAAGCCGATCTCGGCGAACGCGACCAGGGGCAGGCTGCCGAGGGCGGCGAACGTGCCGGCCAGCACGATGCCGGCCGAGGTGATCACGCCGCCGGTGGCGGCCAGCCCGATCAGGGCGCCCCGGCGGGTGCCGTGTTCACGGGTTTCCTCGCGGACCCGGGTCATCAGGAAGATGTTGTAGTCGATGCCGAGCGCGACCAGGAACACGAAGACGAACAGCGGGAACGCGGTGTCCTCCCCGCCGAAGCCGAAGACGTGCCGGAACACCAGGGCGCTGACGCCGAGGGCGGCCGCGAAGGACAGCACCACGGTGGCCATCAGGAGGATCGGGGCGACCAGGGAGCGCAGCAGCACGGCCAGGATGATCAGGACGACGAGCAGCACGAGCGGGATGATCAGCCGGTTGTCGTGCTTGTTGGCCTCGTTGATGTCCAGGGTCATGGCGGTGGTGCCGCCGACCTTGGCCCCGGTTCCGCGCAGGGCGTCACGGGCGGCGATCACGGTGTCCTCGGCCGCCTGGCTGTCCGGGGCCGACGTCAGCGTGCCCTCGAACTGGACCAGCCCGTTCTTGACCACCGGGTCCCCGACCGCGCTGATCCCGGGGACCCCGGTGAACGCGGTCCGGACGGCGTCCGCCCGATCGGCGCCGGCGATCACGACGACCGGGTCGCCCTGGCCGGCCGGGAAGTGCCGGCCGAGGACTTCGAGTCCGGCGACCGACGGCTGTTCGCTGGTGAACGAGTCCTGCTGGCTGAGCCCGTTGGCGTCGAGCTGGACCAGGCCGAGCGCCATCGCGCCGAGCACGACGGCGGTGCTGATCCAGACCGCGCGCGGGCGGCGGGCGATCCGGTTGCCCATCCGCGCCCAGAGGCCGGTGGCGGTCGGCTCGGGGGTGCCGTAGCGGGGCCGGACCGGCCAGAACAGCCAGCGCCCGAAGATCACCAGCAGGGCCGGGAGCAGGGTCATCATGGCGAGCAGGCCGACCAGGACGCCGAGCGCGGCGACCGGGCCGAGGCCGCTGGTCGAGTTCACCTCGGCCAGCATCAGGCAGCCCATGCCGATCGCGACGGTGGCCGCGCTGGCGATGATCGCCGGGCCGGCCCGGTGCAGGGCGAACATCATCGCCTCGTGCCGGTCGGCGTGCCGCCGCAGCTCTTCGCGGTAGCGGGCGACCAGCAGCAGCGCGTAGTCGGTGCCGGCGCCGAAGACGAGCACGGTCAGGATGCCCGCGCTCTGCGCGTTCACCACCAGTCCGCCGTGCTCGGCGAGCAGGTAGATCACGGCTTGGGCGCTGGTCAGCGCCACACCGGCGGTGACGATCGGGAGCAGCCAGAGGATCGGGCTGCGATAGGTGACGAGCAGGATGATCGCGACCACGATCAGCGTGGTGTAGAGCAGCGTGCCGTCGATGCCGTCGAACGCACCGGCCGAGTCGGCGGCGACCCCGGCCGGGCCGGTCATGGAGATGCCGAGGCCGTTCTCGCCCGCACCGGAAATGGTCTTGATCTGGCCGACGACGTCGGCGATCTTGTCCCAGCCGTCCGCGTCGATCTTGATCGGCGCGATGATCTGCAGGGCGGCCTTGTCGGCGGACGGGACCGGGCCGATGATCTGGCCGGTGATGCCGGGCACGGCGGCGATCGCCTTCGCGTCGGCAGCGGCTTTCTCCTGGTCGGCCGGGGTGATGCCGCCGGTCCGTTCGTAGACCAGGATGGCCGGCACGATGTCGTCCGGCTGGAATTGTTTCTGCAGCTCGGAAACCTGGGTCGCCTCGGCGTCGCCGGGCAGCCAGGAGGCGTTGTCGTTCTTCTCGACACCGCCGAGCTTGCCGGCCAGTGAGCCGGCGAACACGAGCACCACGATCCACAGTGCGAGCACGATCCATTTCGTGCGGCGCCCGCAGACCAGCCGGGCGAAGGAACCCGTCGTCATCGCTTTCCCCCCAAACGCATGGACGGGCGGAGCGTAGGCCGGACGGGAGATCGATCTGAACCCCTTCCCGGGTCAGATCAGGGATTGTTCAGGGGTGGTGTACGCCCGGCGGCTTACGCACGCGAGTGTCCAGTACGGACGGCGACGTACTCGGGGTGAGGGCATAATCATCGGGGTGACCAATTGGGAGTATGCGCGGTTGGAGTACCGTGCCGCGGGCACGCTGGGCACCGACCGGTTCATGGACTGGACCGCCACGTTCCATCACCCGGGCGGCGTGCTGCGGTGGGGCACCGACGAGCGCTTCGATGATTTGCGCCATATGAATCGGGCCGGGGCGGCGGGCTGGCAGGCCTACGACCGCGCGGTGATCCACGTGAAGGACGAGCCGCACCGGCTGAGCAGCGTCACGTATTCCATGCGCCGCCCCATCCCGACCGACGGGCCCTAGATAACCTCTACGGGTGGCCAAGGAGACCGGGACCAAGCTGATCGCCTCGAACAAGAAGGCGCGTCACGACTACGCGATTCTGAGGACGTACGAGGCGGGCCTGGTGCTGGCCGGCACCGAGGTGAAGACGTTGCGCCTGGGCCGCGCGTCGCTGGTCGACGCGTTCGCCCAGGAGCACGAGGGCGAGTTGATGCTCTACAACCTGCACATCGCCGAGTACGGGTTCGGCAGTTGGACCAATCACGCTCCGCGCCGGACCCGGAAACTGCTGCTGCACAAGGTCGAGATCATCAAGATCCTGAACGCCCTGAACGACGGCAGCGGGCTGACCCTGGTGCCGCTGTCGCTGTATTTCAAGGACGGCTGGGTCAAGGTCGAGCTGGCGATCGCGCGCGGCCTCAAGTCGTACGACAAGCGGCAGGTGCTGGCCAAGCGGGACGCCCAGAAGGAGATCGCCAAGGAGCTGGGACGCCACCTCAAGGGCCGCCGATAGACTCCTTGATCATGAAGTTCGGTCTCGACACGTTCGGCGACGTCACCGCTGACACCTCGTACGCTCAAGTCATCCGCAACGTGGTGGAGCAGGCCGTGCTGGCCGACCGCCTGGGGGTCGACGCCTTCGGCGTCGGCGAGCATCACCGTGACGACTTCGCGATCTCCGCGCCGGAGATCGTCCTGGCGGCGATCGCCGCCCGGACCGAGCGGATCACGGTGGGCACGGCGGTCACGGTTCTCAGTTCCGACGATCCGGTACGGGTGTTCGAGCGTTTCGCCACCCTCGACGCCGTCGCCGGCGGCCGCGCCGAGATCATCCTGGGGCGGGGCTCGTTCACCGAGTCGTTCCCGCTGTTCGGCTTCGACCTGGGCGACTACGAGCAGTTGTTCGAGGAGAAGACCGAGCTGATGACCGAGCTGCTCAAGGAGCAACCGGTCACCTGGTCGGGCACGGTGCGGCCGGCGCTGAAGGACCAGAGCGTGTTCCCGAAGACGGAGTCCGGCACGATCCGGACCTGGATCGGGGTCGGCGGCAGCCCCGAGTCAGTGGTCCGCGCGGCCGGGTACGGTCTGCCGCTCTGCCTGGCGATCATCGGCGGCGAACCGGCCCGTTTCGCGCCGTATGTCGATCTCTACCACCGCGCGCTCAAGGAGTTCGGCCACGCCGAGCTGCCGATCGCGGTGCACTGCCCCGGTTTCGTGGCGGCCACCGACCAGGAGGCGGTCGACCTGCTGTGGCCGCACGCGCGGCGGATGCTGGACCGGCTCGGCCGCGAGCGCGGCTGGCCCCGGATGACCCGGGACCGTTTCGAGGCCGACGTGGCCACCGGCGCCTGGCACGTCGGATCGCCCGAGACCGTCGCTCAGAAAATCGCTGCTACGGTACGGGCCCTCGGCGTCCAGCGGTTCGATCTGAAGTACGCGCACGGCACGCTCCCGCACGAGCACCTGCTCACCGCGGTCGAGTTGTACGGCAGCCAGGTCATCCCGCGGGTCCGCGAGCTGCTGGCCGAGTGAGCCGGTGAACGGGAAGGGCCGGCGATCGCGGTGATCGCCGGCCCTTCCCGTGTACGCCGTGTTACTGCGCGAGCCCGTGAGCCTGGCAGGCGGCCAGGAACTTCGCGGTGCAGATCTCGGACGTCTTGACGGCGCCCGCCTTCACCACGGTTTCGAGCATGTTCGTGGCCGTGACCGCCGCCGGCGCCAGCAGCGACGACTGGATGTAGGCGCCCGACTCCGGGTCCTTGATCTTTTCACTGGCGGCTGGCTTCTGCCCCTTGACCAGGGCGATCGCCAGCTTGGCGGCCTCGTTCGCCTCAAGCCGGATGTCCTTGAAGACGGTCATGCACTGATCGCCGACGAGGATGTTCTGCAGGCCGTCGATGGTGGCATCCTGGCCGGTGACCGGGATCTGACCGTTCTTGTTCTTGGCCCGGAGCACCGTGATGGCCGCGTTGCCGAGACCGTCGTTGGCGGAGAGCACACCCGTGATGTCCGGCCACTGGTTCAGCATCTGGGTGAAGATCTTCGCGCCCTCCTTGTTGTCCCACTGCGGGACGAACTGGTCCGGGCCCTTGATGTACTCGCCGCTGTCGAACTTGGCCTGCAGGACCTTGTCGTAACCGTTCTTGAACAGGGTGGCGTTGTTGTCGGTGGGCGAGCCGTTCAGCTCGGCGATCACCGGCTTGGTCTTCAGCTTCTTCGCCGTCAGGCAGTTGATCAGGCCCTCGGCCTGCAGCTTGCCGACCGCCTCGTTGTCGAAGCTGACGTAGTAGTCGGCGCCGCCGTTCAGCGTGAGCCGGTCGTAGTCGATCACCGGGACCTTGCGGGCCTTGGCCTGGTCGATCGCCCACTTGCCGCTGTCCGAGTCCAGGTTCGCCATGACCAGGACCTTGACGCCGCTGTCGAGCATGGCCTTGGCGATGCCCTTGAACTGCGCGGCGTCACCGTTGGCGTTCTGGATCTCGAACGGGACGTTGGCCGCCTTGAACGCGGCCTTCAGGTAGTTCGGGTCGTCCTTGCTCCAGCGGGTGGAGCTTTCGGTGTCCGGCATCACCACACCGACGCCGCCCTTGCCCTCGCCCGAGGACGTGGCCGTCGAGCTGATCTCGGTGCCGCTGTCGTTGGTGTCACCGCCGTCCGAGCCGCCGTCACACGCCGTGAGCGTGACCGACGTCATCAGCCCGGCAGCGACCAGTCCGATCAGTGCCTTGCGCATGGCAGTTGAAGTCCTCTCAGGGGTGGATCCCGACCTGCATGGGGGGTGCCGGGAAGCCCGCCAAGTATCGGCCACAGCGCCTCGGCCGCAACATCGGGTGTTGGCCTGAGTGCAAGATTATTCACTTCGCCCCCTGTCACGGGCAAGCCATCACGGAACGTATCGACGACTTACTGTTTCCGGAACCGTTTTCACGCGGTCACGACGGCCCGTCTCCACGAGCCGTCGTGACCGTGATCTCACACGAGTCGTCGCCGGATCCACCACAGGGAGAACAGGGACAGCGCGCCGGCCAGCACGAGCGTGGCGCCGAACTCACGCCACTGCAGGGTCCAGAACTTCGAGCCGGGCACGTACGACATCCGTACGCGAAGATTCTGGGTCTTGATCCATGCCTGGCACTCGTCGAAGCCGGCCTTCTGACCGCACTTGGTGAGATCGGCCGGACCGATGAACGGATTCCCGTCGGCACCGAGCACGATGTTCTTCAGAACCCAGGCGCCCGGCACCACCGGGTGGACCTGCAGATGCATCTTGCCGGTCTCCGGGTTCATGCCGATCCCGTCCAGGTCCTCGACGTCGAGCGCGGTGACCGTGTCGGTCGGCTGGGCCAGCCACGGCCGATACACCAGGGGCGCGGCGACCTGCAGGCCGACGACCACCAGCAGGGTGACCGCCATGGCGACCAGGGTCCGGCGCAGGACCAGGCCCAGGGTCACGCCGATCACGAACCCGGCCACCGCGTACCCGATCGGCACGACACCGCGGCCCGGGAAGACCAGCGGGGTGATCCGGTCGCCGCCGGCCGTGTCGATCGGCCCGGCCCACCGGGTCAGGATCAGGCTGAGCACGCCCACGCCGACGACCACGGCGGCGGCGCCGAGCGCCAGCTTCACCAGCAGCCAGCGGCCGCGGCTCACGGACTGACTGAAGATCATCCGGTACGTGCCGGACTCCAGCTCCCGGGCCACCATCGGCGCGCCCCAGAACGCGCCGACGATCGCCGGCAGCAGGAACAGCCCGGCCAGGCCGAAGGTGTACGCGCCCTGCGGCAGGCCGTCGCGCACCTGGGACAGGAACGTCTTCGCGGCGGCGGCGCACGCGTCACCCGAACAGCCGGTATACCCGCTGCTCGACGCGAGATCGGTGACCTGCCGCCAGGAGATCAGGATCAGGGCCAGGAGCAGGACGATCAGGGCGGCACCGGCGATCGCCTGGACCCGCAGTTGCCGCCAGGTCAGCCAGATCATCGTTGCACCTCCAGCACTCGCGCCGGAGCCGTCGCCCCGCTCATGTAGGCCAGCACGATGTCCTCCAGATCCAGCCCGTTGACCTGCCACGACGCGTCGTCGATGGGGGCCGTGCTGCGCACCACCAGCGTCGACTGCACGTCGGTGTGGCTCTGCTCGATCACGTCCCAGCCGGTGGTGTCCTCGACCGGGCGCCGCGGGCCCACGAGACGGTGATGACCGGCCAGCAGGTCCTCGACGTCGCCGGCCACCCGCACCCGGGAGCCGACCAGCACGATCATGTGGTCACAGACCCGTTCCAGGTCGGCGACCAGGTGCGAGGACATGATCACGCTCATCCCGTTCTCGGCGGTCAGCTCCATCAGGCCCTGCAGGAACGCACGCCTCGCGAGAGGGTCGAGCGCGGCCACCGGCTCGTCCAGCAGCAGCAGCTCGGGCCGTTTGGCCGCGGCCACGGTCAGGGCCAGCTGGGCGCGCTGGCCGCCGGAGAGCTTCCCGGCCTTCTGCGCCGGGTCCAGGCCGACGGCGGTGATCCGCCGACGGGCCAGGGCGTCGTCCCAGGACGGGTTCAGGTGGGCGCCGAGCCGGAGATGCTCGGCGACGGTCAGGCCGGCGTAGACCGGCGTGTCCTGGGCGACGAACCCGACCCGCGGCGAGCCGCTGGCCGGCCGCTCGCCGAGCACCTCGATCCGCCCCGCGGTCGGATCGAGAAGCCCGCAGGCGAGCTGCAGCAGGGTGGACTTGCCGGCGCCGTTCGGGCCGACCAGGCCGACGACGTGGCCGGCCGGGATGTCGAGGGTGCAGCCGGACAGCGCGGTACGACGTCCGTACCGCTTGGTCAGCCCCTCGGTGCGTAGTGCGCTAGTCATGACCGCGCCTCCGAAAAATTCCGAAAAGTACTGAGAAAGAGGGCTTCGATGCTCTCGTTGTCGAGGCCGGCCTCCCGGGCCCCGGCCAGCCACTCCTCCAGGCTGCGGCGCAGCGGCTCGTGCCCGGTCGACGTGCCCAGCGTCTTGGTGACGAACGTGCCGACGCCCGGGCGGGCCGTGACCAGGCCCTCGTACTCCAACTCGCGGTACGCCTTGGACACCGTGTTCGGGTTGATCGCGATCCGGGCCACGACCTCCTTGACGGTGGGCAGCTTGTCGCCCTCCTTGAGCAGTCCGAGCCGCAGAGCGTGCCGCACCTGCTGGATCAGCTGCATGTACGGCGCCACCCCGGACCTCGCGTCCAGGTGAAACTCGATCACCTCACCACCCCGTTTCACTAGTTACCTAGCACAATAGCGATGTGAGTCCATCCTGGAAAGAGGGTTGTCCACAGGCCGATGAAGGACGTGGCCCGGGCGGCGGCTCGCATGGCAGGCTGGACGGCATGAGCATCGCCGTGACCGAGCATCTCGGGCCGTGGACCGAGGAGGACTATCTGGCGCTCGGCGAGACCATCGACCGCATCGAGCTGTTCGATGGAAGCGTGCTGGTCAGCCCGGCTCCAGGCGCCCGCCATCAGCACATCGCACGCCGCTTGGCGTCCCTGCTGGATCCGGGCGCCGAGGCGGCGGGGCTCTGGGTCTTCCGGGCGATCAACACCCGGCTGCAGGCCGGCCGGATCGTCATTCCGGACCTCGTGGCCACCCCCGAGGCCGGCGACACGATGGCCGACGCCGGCCAGGTGGTGCTGGTCGGCGAGGTGGCGTCACCGGAAAGCGCCGGTAACGACCGAATTCTGAAGATGATGCTCTACGCGGCCGCGGGAATCGAGTGGTACCTGTTGGTCGAGCCGGAAGGAGACACCGTCACCTCGCGCCTGTTCCGGCTGACCGGGGATCACTACACCGAGCATGCGGGAGGGGAACGGCTGGTCGCGACCGAACCGTTCCCCTTCGAGCTGGACGCCGAGGCGCTGCTGCGCCGGCGCTGAACTACCAGTTCACGGCGATGTACTTGGACTCCAGGTACTCCAGGAGACCCTCGTGGCCGCCCTCACGGCCGATGCCGCTCTGCTTCACGCCGCCGAACGGGGCCGCCGGGTCGCTGACCAGACCACGGTTCAGGCCGACCATGCCGGCCTCGATCTTCTCGCTGACCCGCAGGCCGCGGGCCAGATCACCGGTGTACAGGTAGGCCACCAGGCCGTACTCGGTGTCGTTGGCCAGCCGGACCGCCTCCTCCTCCCCGGTGAACGTGACGATCGGCGCGACCGGGCCGAAAATCTCCTCCCGCAGGATCGCCGCATCGGCGCCGACCCCGGTGAGCACGGTCGGCGGGTAGTAGAAGCCCGGCCCGTCCGGACGGGTGCCGCCGGTGACCGCCGACGCGCCGGCCTCCAGAGCACCCTTGACCAGCGCGTCGACCTTGGCCACGGTGTCCTCGTTGACCAGCGGGCCGACCTGCGTCTTCTCGTCCGTGCCGGGGCCCACCACCAGCGCCGACATGCGCTGGGCGAGCCGGCGGGAGAACTCGTCGGCGACGGCCGCCTCGACGAAGAACCGGTTCGCGGCCGTGCACGCCTCGCCGCCGTTGCGCATCTTGGCCAGCATCGCGCCCTCGATCGCGGCATCCAGGTCGGCGTCCGCGAAGACCAGGAACGGGGCGTTGCCGCCGAGCTCCATCGACGTGTTAACCACGTTCTCGGCGGCCTGGGCGAGCAGGATCCGGCCGACCTCGGTGGAACCGGTGAACGACAGCTTGCGAACCCGGGCGTCGCGCAGCATGGCCGAGACGACCTTGCCCGAGCTGCGCGACGGCAGCACGTTGACCACGCCCTCGGGCACGCCCGCCTCGGCCAGGATCGCGGCCATGGCCAGGGCGGTCAGCGGGGTGTCGCTGGCCGGCTTCAGGACCACGGTGCACCCGGCGGCCAGCGCGGGACCGATCTTGCGGGTGGCCATGGCGGCCGGGAAGTTCCACGGCGTGACCAGCACACACACGCCGACCGGCTGGCGCGTGACCAGGATCCGGTTGGTGCCGCCCGGGGCCGAGGTCAGGTTGCCGTCGATCCGCACGGCCTCCTCGGCGAACCAGCGGAAGAACTCGGCCGCGTACGTGACCTCGCCCTTCGCGTCGGTCAGCGCCTTCCCGTTCTCCCGGCTGATCAGCTCGGCCAGCGCGGCGGCCCGCTCGGTCATCAGCTCGAACGCCTTGCGGAGCACCTCGCCGCGCACCCGCGGGGGTGTCGCGGCCCAGGCCGGGCCCGCCGCCGCGGCCGCATCCACCGCGGCGATCGCGTCGGCCTCACCGCCGTCGGCCACCGACGCGACCGCCTCCCCCGTCGCCGGGTCGAGCACGTCGAACCGGTTCCCCGAGGACGCGGCCAGCCACTTGCCGCCGATGAACAGTTCGGTTTCCACTGCTGCCTCCATCAAGGTCCGAATACGCCCCAGCATTCTCCGGATCGCGGCGCGCCGCCACGCTTCCCGGATTGGCCCCCGCGCCCGGACCGCCCGGCGTCTACCGTGAGCTGCGTGATCGTGGGATTTCTGGGGCTGGGTGTGATGGGCCGGCCGATGGCGCTCAACCTGGCCCGCGCCGGGGTGGAGCTCGTCGTGTGGAATCGGTCGCCGGGGGCGGCGGCCGAGGTGGCGGCGGCCGGGGCGAGGGTGGCCGAGGACGTGGCCGGGGTGTTCCGGGTGGCCGATGTCGTGCTGATGATGCTGGCCACCGATCGGGTCGCCGACCAGGTGCTGGGGCGCGACACCGAGCGGTTCGCCGGGATGGTGCGGGGGCGGACGCTGGTGCACATGGGTACGACCGCGCCGGCCTGGTCGCGGGGGCTGGCCGAGCAGGTGCGCGACGCCGGCGGGCGGTATGTCGAGGCGCCGGTGTCCGGGTCGCGGGTGCCGGCCGAGAACGGTGAGCTGGTGGCCATGCTGGCCGGGGACGACACCGACCTGGACCGGGTGGCGCCGCTGCTGCGGCCGATGTGCCGGGAGGTCGTGCGGTGCGGGGCGGCGCCGAACGGGCTGCTGATGAAGCTGTCGGTGAACACGTTCCTGATCAGCATGGTGACCGGGCTGGCCGAGGCGTTCCACTTCGCCGACCGGCACGGGCTGGACCGGGCGACGCTGCTGGCCGCGCTCGACGCCGGGCCGATGGCCAGCCCGGTGTCCCGGATCAAGGGGCGCAAGCTGCTCGACCGGGACTTCGGGGTGCAGGCGTCGATCCGGGACGTGCTCTACAACAACCAGCTGATCGTGGAGGCCGCCGAGGCCGCCGGGATCCCGTCGCCGCTGCTGGACACGTGCCTGGAGTTGTATGCCGAGACGTCGTCGGCCGGGCATGCGGGTGAGGACATGGCGGCGGTGATCCGGGCGCTCGAATCACGCTGAGAACGGGTGCTCACGCCGTACCGAATAAGGAATTTGATCGGAGAATGTCGCCGAGCGACGGGGGTTCGAGGGGATCCGGGAGGGACGAGAAATCCGAGGGGTGGACCCAGGCGTGGCCCAGCAGCTCGGCTTTCTCGTAGGGCAGAAGGCCTTCGCGGGCCAGGTCCGGGCCGGCGATCGGGTAACGCGCGGCGAAGAACTGTTCCGGGCCGGTCATGCGGCGGCCCTTCCAGATCGTGTCGCGATCGACCATGACGAATGTCGCACTGACGGCTTCCGGGTCGAGACCGGTCTCCTCGGTCAGCTCGCGACGGGCCGCCTCCAGGGGTGTCTCGCCCGGGTCGATGCCACCGCCGGGCGGCTCCCAGAGTTGATGTCCGTCGATCGGATCACGCCAGTTCATCAGCAGGACGCGGCCGTCGGCGTCGAAACAGATCACGCGGACGGCCGGGCGGTGGACCATCTCCATGACAGGAGAGTCTAGGGACGGCCTAAGCTGGGCGGAGTGGCGAAGTACTTCGACGTGCATCCGGATAATCCGCAACCGCGGACCATTCATCAGATCGTCCAACTGATCCGGGAGGACGGGCTGATCGCCTATCCGACGGACTCGTGCTTCGCGCTCGGCTCCCGGATGGGGAACAAGGACGGGCTCGATCGGATCCGGAGCATCCGGCATCTCGACGACAAACACCATTTCACGCTGATGTGCCACGACTTTGCCCAGCTCGGGCAGTTCGTGCAGATCAACAACGCGTCGTTCCGGGCGGTGAAGGCGAGCACACCCGGGCCCTACACATTCATCCTGCCCGCCACCAGAGAAGTCCCCCGGCGACTTCTTCACCCCAAGAAAAAGACGGTTGGCGTACGGATCACCGCGCACACGACCGCACAGGCCATCCTCGCCGAGCTCGGGGAACCGCTGGTCTCCAGCACGCTGCTGCTGCCCGGCGAGGCCGAGCCGATGACCCAGGCCTGGGAGATCAAGGAGGCGCTCGATCACGCGGTGGACGCGGTGATCGAGGGCGAGTGCGGCATCGAACCGACGACCGTCATCGACCTGTCCGACGGGGTGCCGGAGATTCTGCGGGTGGGGGCCGGGGATCCGTCGCGCTTCGACGAGTGATCGGTTTCAGTCCGGGAGGCCGGCCGCGAAGATCCGCAGCAGGTCGGGCACGGCCCAGCGGCCGGTGGGGCGTTCGGTGAGCAGGCCGGCGGCGGCGAGCTCGGCCAGCGCCGGCGCCTCAGGCTGCGACGCCTCAGGCCGCGGCGGGTCGAGCGGCGGCGTCTCGGACAGGGCGGCGGCTTCGGCCGTGGTCACGTCCGGGGCGGGGTGGGTGCCGAGCAGGCGGAACAGGCGGGCCGCGGCCGGGCTCAGGGCGCGGTAGGACCGGGAGAAGACCGTCCGGGGATCGGTGGCCGCGTCGGGGCTGCGCATGCCGTCCAGGCGGGACGCGGCCAGTTCGGCGGCCAGGCCGGTGAGCGGACGGCCGGGGCGCAGCGCCGCCCGGGCCGCGATCGCGACCAGGGCCAGGGGCAGGCCGGCGGCGGCGTCGACCAGGGCCGAGGCCGCGTCGGGTTCGGCGGCCAGGCGGTTCCCGAGGCGGCCGGCCAGCAGCTGCCGGGCGTACCGGTGGGTCAGCGGGTCCAGGACGACCGGGATCGCGCCGTGCGAGGCGACAAGTCCGTCGAGGCGGTCCCGGCTGGTGACCACGACGGCGACCCCGGGGGTGCCGGGCAGCAGTGGGCGGACGTGGGCGGCGTCGCGGGCGTTGTCCAGGACCAGCAGCATCCGGCGGCCGGTGAGCAGGCTGCGGAGCATTCCGGTGCGGGCGTCCGGGCCGTCCGGGATCGGGCGGCCCGGGTCCAGGGCGACGATCAGGTTGCGGGCGGCTTCCGCGGTGGTCATCGCGGTCCCGCTGCGGTCGGAGTCTCCGTCGAAGCCGCGCAGGTCCAGGTAGAGCTGGCCGTCCGGGAAGTCCGGGGCGGCGTGGTGACCCCAGTGGGTGGCGAGGGCCGACTTGCCGATGCCGGGCGGCCCGGTGATCACCGCCAGCCGGCTCGTGCCCGCCGCCGGTCCCGCATCGCGGATCGTGTCGAGGAGGGCCGTTTCCGGGGTGCGGCCGGTGAAGCCCGGCGGCGCCGGCGGCAACTGGGCCGGAACCGGCGTCTCGTGGGTCGCCCGCAGGATCCGGGTGTGCAGTTCGGTCAGTCCCGGCCCCGGCGTGGTCCCGAGCTGGTCGGCGATCGCCGCCTGGGCCCGCGCGTACTCCTCCAGCGCCTGCGTGGGCCGGCCCGCCTCGGCCAGGGCCCGCATCAGCACTTCGACCAGGCCTTCGGCGGTCGGCTCCTCGGCCGCGAACGGGATCAGCCGTTCGGCCACCTCGGCCGCCCGGCCCAGTCGTAGTCCGGCCCGGCCGAGCTGGGCGATGGCGTCCAGGCGTTCCCGGTCGAGGCCGGCCCGGACCCGTTCGGCCCAGGCGCCGGGCACGCCGGCCAGGGTGACGTCCTGCCAGTCGGCCAGGGCGGCGTTGAGCAGGTCACCGGCGCGCTGGTGGTCGCCGTCGGCGGCGGCCGTGCGGGCGTCGTGGATCAGCAGGCGGGCGTGGTACAGGTCGACCCGGTCGGGCGGGATGTCGAGGACGTAGCCGCCGTCGGTCCAGCGCAGCGTGTCCGGGCCGGCGAGCGGGTCGAGGATGCGGCGCAGGCGGGTGGCGTACGGTGCGAGCGGCGTCGCGGAGCGTGGCGGTGTGTCGCCCCAGACCCGGTCGATCAGGGTGTCGGCCGGCACCACCCGGCCCGGGGTCATCAGCAGGGCCGCGAGCAGGCAGCGCTGCTTGCCGGTGCCGATGTCGATCTCGCGGCCGTCGTCGCCGACCAGGCAGACCGGGCCCAGCAGACGCCACCGCATGCCGCTCGTCCCCCGAAATGATCACGCACCGTTGCCGGGAGAACGATCTCTCAGGATGCAATCGATTTGCAAACGATCTTTCCGAGGATGGCCGGACGTCCGCGGGGCCGACGGGGGGCCGTGGACGCTAACTTCCGAATTGCACGGAATTCGGGTCAGCTGAGCAGGGACAGGGGGACGGCCGAGGCCAGCGCGAGCATGCCGGCGTCGTTCGGGTGCAGGTGATCACCGCAGTCGTAGCCCGCCCACATCCGTTCCGGCGCGGCGCCGTCGCGGATCGCGGCGTCGAAGTCGACGACCGCGTCGAACTCGCCGCTCTCCCGGATCCAGCGGTTGAGCGTGGTCCGCACGGCCCGGTGGCCGTCCCGGTCGTACCAGCTGCCGCCGAACGGCAGGATCGTCCCGCCGATCACGGTGAGCCCGGCCGCCCGGCTGCGCCCGATCATCTCGCGGTAGCCGCCGATCAGGGCGTCGGCGCCGGTCCCGGAACCGATGTCGTTCACGCCGATCAGGGTGATCACGTGGGAGACGCCGGGCTGGGACAGCGCGTCGTGGTCGAGCCGGCGCAGACCGGCCGCGCCCATGTCCGGGCTCAGGTCGGCCTCGACCCGCGTCCGGCCGACAGCGCCGCCGGCCCCGGGGACCTTGATGTCCGGCCCGGTGAGCAGCCGGTTGCCGCCGATCCCGGCGTTGAGCACGCCGAGCGGCCGCCCGGCGGCGCGGACCCGGGCGGCCAGCAGGTCGGGCCAGCGCCGGTTGTTCCCGACCGAACTGTTGGCGCCGCAGGTGATCGAGTCGCCGAACGCGACGACGGCCGAGCTCGGCCCGACGGTCCGGACGCTGACGCCGTCGATGAGCACCCAGCGGGTCACGGCGACGCCGCCGCCCGGTGCCGGGGCGCCCGCGACGTTGCCGGTCAGCACATGGTTGACCTGGTAGGCGTGCGAGGTGAGGGTCCCGGTCAGGGTGCGTTGCGGCAGGTGCAGGCTGATCACCAGGTCCTCCCCGGTGGCCAGGACCAGATTCGGCACCGGGTCGCTGACCCGGCTGACGCCGGCTTCAACAACGATGTGGGTACGGCCGTCGAAGGTCACCGGGCGCACGGTGGACGGCCACATGGCGGTGCTGTCCGGGCCGCCGGAGCGGATGCCGGTCCAGACCTCGCCGATGATCACCGGGTCGGCGCTGTAGTCGTTGGTGATCCGGATCCGCGGTTCGTCCCCGCCGAGGCTCAGGTGCACGACCTGGCGGACGGTGCAGTCGGCCGGCAGCGGGGTGAGCTCGGGTGTGGCCGGGGTCGGCGCGGTGGCCCAGGTGCCGGTCCACGGGGTCTCGGCCCGGGCGGTGCGCGGCCGGCCGGCGTTGCCGGGGGCGGCCAGGAGCGCGGCGGCACCGACCCCACCGAGGATCACCGCACGCCGGGTGGTGGCGCGCCCGAGAGCGGGGAGGAAATCCGTTCGCAAGATGATCGCAACGTAGGAAACCGGTGGTGGCGCCGTCAAGCATCCGCCGGAAAGCCGACCCGGGGGTGTGACAGGTGCACACCCCCGGGCCGGTTCGGACCGGCTATCCGGTCGAGCAGCTCAGGTTCTGCACGGTGGCCGGCGCGGTGCCGGAACCGAGGAACCCGAACGTGGTGTAGCTACCGGCCGCGATCGAGCCGTTCCACGTCTCGTTGGTGGCCGTGACCAACGATCCGCTGCTGCGTCCCTTGGCGCTCCAGATGGTGGCCAGGGTCTGCGTCCCCGGCCAGGTCCAGCCGACGCGCCAGCCGTTCACCGCGGTGGTGCCGGCATGCACCATGACCTCGCCCTGGAATCCGCCGCTCCACGCGGAGGTGACGTTGTACATGGCCGTGCAGCCGGTGCTCGTGCCGCCACCCGGGGTGGAGGTGGACGGCGACGGGCTGGCCGGCACCGACGGGCTCGGTGAGGTCGGCGTGGTGCCGACCCCGGTGACCTCGCCGTTGCCGCCGTCGAAGACGACGTCCGAGCAGCCGTAGAACGTCTCCTGGCTGTCCGAGCGGGCCCAGACCGAGTAGATCAGGTGCTTACCGGTCTTGTTCGACGGCAGCTTCCCGGTCCAGTAGTAGTGACCGTCGTCGGTGCCCGGGCCGCCGATCACGGCCGGGTCGGTCGCCTGCGTGAACGGCGTCGGTTCCAGGTCGCTCCAGGCCAGCGGCTTGGTCGGGTCGTAGCCGTCCTTGGTGATGTACAGGTAGAACGTGCCGGGATGCTTGGCCCAGTCGTTGTAGCGGAACTCGACCGAGGCCCCGGCGGTCAGGTGGGTCTGCGGCCAGTCGGTGCGGGCCAGGTTGAAGCCGGTGAAGTTGTACGGCCCACCGGTCCCGCCGCTGCACAGCTGACCGTCCGGGAGGAATCCGTTGACCCGGCCGGCGCCGTCCGAGCGGAGCACGGCGAACCAGTTGTAGAGGGAATTGACGCCGCTCTGGGCGACCGCGGCGGCGCAGGCCGCGTTCTTGGGTTCGATCGCGCCGGTGGTGGGGTTGCGGCCGTCCTGGTAGCAGAGCCAGGTCCGGCTGCCGGGGACCTGCAGGGCGCCGTGCGCCTGCGCGGCACCGGGCAGGACGAGGATTCCGGCGGTCACGGCGAGTGCCATCGCCGCGATGATGCGGAAGATTCTCATGACATCACCCGTTCGGGAACAACCGGGCGAAGTCGGCGTAGCCGGTTGCCACGTCGACCTGGGCCCAGAACCGGTGGTAGTTGAAGGTCGGTGCGGCCCCTCCGTTGAGATACGCCTGGACCTTCGGGAAGTCCGGGTCGTTCTTGTAGAAGGAGCGGATGTCGAGGAACGACACCCCGGGCTTGATGACGTCGCCGTTCGGCATCTTCCCGGTCCAGCCGGACGGGATGTAGAGGCCCTGACCCGTGGAGGCGTCGTAGACGTCGTCGAACCGCTTGTAGTCCTCGCGCGTCTCGGTGACCGACACGCCCTTGCTGTCCTTGTGCGTCCAGATCGCGTCGAGCAGGTTCTTCGCCGCGGTCTTGGCCGCCGCGTTGCCGGACTTGGCCGCGTAGTAGGTCAGCAGCTTGGCGTACGAGCCGGCCACACCCAGGTCGGTGCCCTTGCTCTTGACCGTGACGTGCAGGTTGGTGTTGGCCGCCGGGCTGGACGCGTTCCAGGTGGCCGGCGTGCCGGACCAGGTCAGGTCGGACGGGATCTCGAAGCTGCTGGCGGTGATGGTGGAGTTGGCCAGGGCCCAGGTCACCCACTTGTCCAGCACCGTCTTGGCCTTGGTGTCACCGGTGGTGTAGTAGTACTCGGCCAGGCGCTCCAGCGACCAGGTCTGCATGCCGAACCACTGGTTGGACGGCGGGTCGGCGTAGACCGGGGCCTCGACGTACGAGAGGCCGTAGAAGGTCGGCGTGCCGGCCGGCGGCGCCGAGTAGTCGCCGTTCCAGCTGTTCGTCGCGCCACCGGCGATGGCGCCCTCGCTGGACTGCAGCCACTGGTAGAACTCGAGCTGCCGGCTCAGGCTGGACTGCCAGTCGGCCTTACCGGTGGCCGACTTGGGCGTGAGCGCGGTCGTGCTGGACAGCGCGTACGCGGCCATCGGGTTCTGGTAGCCGAAGTGGCTGGTGCTGGAGCCGATCCGCCACGCCCAGCCGGCGCTGGTGTCGTAGGCGCCGCCCCAGGCGTAGTACCAGGACATCAGGTTGCTGGAGCTGTTCTTGCCGGTGCCCGCCGCGCAGGACGTGGAGGTGCACCCGGGCTGCTTGAAGTACTTGTCGTAGAACGAGTACCGCAGGTAGTCGCCCATCTTGGCGGCGTTGGCCACGGTGCCGGAGATCTGCGACTGCTTGCCCTGGGCGGTGGCCCACTGGTTGGCCCAGTACGCGACCTGGATCGAGCGCGCGTCGGCGTCCGGGGCGTTGGTGTACTTCCACTGCTTGGCGTAGGACGTGTCCTTGGTGAACAGGTCCAGGTAACCGTTGGGGCCGCCGTACTTGAACGTGTCGCAGGACGGCTGCGGGACGGTCTCCCACGTCGACTCCTGCGGCCCGCGCTGGAACGTGTTGATGTAGGTGACCCGCGAGGTCCCGTCACCGCAGTGGCCGAAGCCGTACACGTTGTCGACGTCCATCAGCCAGTGCGTGCCGTAGATGTCGTCGGTGTTGTACGTGCTCTTCAGCTCCGCCGCCAGCGGATCCGTGCCGACCGACACCGACGTGTCGAGCTGCGACGGGTACTGCGACGGCAGCGGGTGCTCGGCCGCGTACGTGGCCGGCTTGGACGCGTTGTAGTTCGCGTTCGTCGGCTGGTCCGCGTGCGACGGGATGATGTACTTCTCCATCGTCGTCCAGGCGCTGTTGAACGGCGCCCAGTCCCCGGTGACCTGACCGTGCTCGGCCTCCAGCCACAGCCAGTAGCTGAACGCCTCGCTCGTCGTCTCGTGCCCCTGGTCGGGCGCCTCGTCGATGAGCGTCTCGATCGAGTGGTAGGGCACGCCCTCCGGGCTGAAGTAGCCGTTGGCCGAGTTCTTGATGTCGTTGTACATCTGGGTGAACCGGGCGTCGACCGCACCGGCCTTGATCACACTCACCCCGACCGCGGCGGCGGTGTATCCGCTGGCCGTGGCCGTGATGGTGGCGGTGTCACCGGCGGCCGCCGAGCTCGCCGCGGCGATCGTCACGGCCTGCCCGGTGCTCCAGTTCGACGGGGTGAACGTGAGCGTGGCCGGGGTGGCGGTGACGTTGGTGCTGCCGGCGCTGCGGGCCACCGCGACGGTGACGTTCGCGCTCGGCGCCGCGCTCAGCGCCAGCTTGAACGAGCCGCTCGCGCCCGGTTCGAGCGTGGCCGACGTGGCGTCGGCGACGATCGCCGGGGAGGTCGAGGCGTCCACGAAGACCGGGACGTCGGCCGTGCTGCTCTTGGTGCCGGCGCCGTCGTACGCGATGGCCTGCAGGTGGTAGGCCGCGGTCTGGGCCGGGACACCGGTCCAGGTGTACGCGTACGGCGAGGTCGTGTCGGTCCCGAGCAGCAGCCCGTCGTGGTAGAACTCGACCTTGGCGATGCTCTGCCCACTGGCCGCCGTGGCCGTGGCCGCGATCGGGATGGACGCCGGCCCGGTGTAGCGGGTGTTCGACGCCGGGCTGCTGATCGCCACGGTCGGCGCGGCGGCCGAGCCGTTGCAGGCCACCCCGTTGAGCGTGAACGCGGTCGGCACCGGGTTGCTGGAGCCGAACGTCCCGTTGAAGCCGGTGCTGGTGGAGGCGCCGGTGCCGAGCGTGCCGTTCCACGACGCGTTGGTCACGGTGACGTGCTGGCCGCTCTGCGCGTAGGTGCCGTTCCAGCCCTGGCTGACCTTCTGGGACGTGTCCGGGAAGTTGTACTCCAGCTTCCAGGACGTCAGCGGGTCACCGGAGTTGGTGATGGCGATGTCGCCGGTGAAGCCGCCGCTCCACTGGCTCTGCACCTTGTAGACCACGGCGCAGCCGGCGGCGGCATAGGCGGGCGGGCCGCCGGCCGCGAAGGCCGCTCCGGCGCCGAGGACGGCGACGCCGAACACGGCCAGCCTGCGGCGCAGACTTTGACCTCTGCTTTGTCTCACGGGGGTGTCCTCCTAGGGGACGCGGGAGCAGGAGACGGGAGACGGGACGGGATTGGTGGTGCCGGTGGTGCTGCCGAGGAACCCGAAGGTCGTGGATGCCCCGGACGCGAGGGCGCCGTTGTAGGACGCGTTGGTGACGGTGACCGCCGAGCCGGACTGGGTCGCCGTGCCACCCCAGCTCTGCGTGACGGTCTGACCGGCGGTGTAGGCCCACTTGACGGTCCAGCCGGTGGTGGCCGTGCCGCCGTTGTTGGTGACGGTGACCTCGCCCTGGAAGCCGCCGGTCCACGAACCGGTCACCTTGTAGGCGGCGGTGCAGCCGGAACCGGTCGAGGGCGACGTCGACGGGCTGGGGGAACTTGACGGGCTGGTCGAGGTCGACGGACTGACCGAGGTCGACGGGCTGACCGAGGGTGACGCCGACGTCGAGGGCACCGGGCCGGTCCGGTCCGCGTAGAAGATGCCCCGGCCGTTGGTGCCCAGGTAGACGCGGCCCCAGATGCGCGGGTCGCCGGCCAGGGCGTCACCGGCGTTGCCGTACTGGTGCTTGTCGTCGTTGATCCGCAGCCAGGAGCTGCCGGTGTCGTCGGAGCGGAACACCCCGTCGACGCCGTCGACCGTGCCGACCAGGAAGACCGCCGGGTGGGTGGCGCCCGGGGCCGCCTTGCCGAAGGCCACGTTGACGCCCTCGGCCACGGTGCTGACCTTGGTGAACGTGGCGCCGGAGTCGGTCGAGCGGAACAACCCGGTGCTCCCGGCGACCCAGACCTCACCGGCGATGCCCGGCACCGCCTTCAGGTGCAGGCGCCCGGTCGTCGGCAGGGCCACGGACCGGGCGGTGAACGTCGCGCCGCCGTCCGTGCTGGTGTAGAACGTGCCACCGGCGTACGCGAAGAAGGTCTTGGGGTTGACCCGGTCGGATTCGACGATCGCGCCGGTCGGGATGCCGGTGGAGGCCGTCCAGGTGCTGCCCCGGGTGGTGGAGTAGTAGACGCCGGTGCCGGCCGGCGACCAGACGACGTTGTTGGCGTCGGCGCCGACCGCGACGGTGCCGCCGCCGGTCACGCCGGACGGCTCCTGACCCTGGTACCAGGTCTTGCCGCCGTCGTTGGAGATGCCGATGTGCGGCGCGGCGTCGGCGTTGCCGACCCGGACGAAGAAACTGGGACTGAGCTCGGCGAAGTCGAGGCTGGTGTTGCTGCCCAGGCTCGGGGTGTCGTGGAAGTTGGCCGGCACGGTGTCGAGATCGGCGTGGTAGAAGCCGCCGATGTCACCGAGCGCGCTGACCAGCGGTGCGCCGCTGGGCGGGCTGGCCAGGTCGAGGACCGCGGTCTCCTCGATGCCCTTGGCCGTCGGCTTGATCGTGATCGTGCCGCCGGAGTCCCACTTGGTCAGGTCGGTGGTGCCGTAGAGGGTGGCGCCGGTGCCGTAGAGCATCCGGTTGGAGTCGAACGGGTCGATCGCGAGGGACTCGTTCATCCAGCCGAGCTTCGGGCTCTCCTCGGGCGCCTGGGCGGTGCTGTTGAAGTCCAGCCACGGGTTGGCCGAGATGTCCAGGGTGTAGCGCTTGGAGCGGCTCGGATAGCTCGTCCAGTCCCAGGCCCGGGTCCAGGTGGCGCCGTAGTCGGTGCTGCGGAAGAAGATCGCATCCGGCCACCAGGAGATCTGGGTGGCGACCATGAGCGTTCCGGGGTGTTGTCTGTCAACGGTCAGGCCGGAGTAGCCGTAGTAGCGGTCGGCTACCGCTGTGGGCGAGATATCCGTCCACACGCCGGTCGTGATGTCCAGGCGGTAGACCTGACCTGCGCCGCCGTCGTAGGGGCCGCCGGTGTCGCTGGTGGCGATGAAGAGATAATTTCCGGAAATTACGCCTTTGTGGGCGATATAGCCGGTTGGCTGGCCCGCAACCCGGCTCCACGTGGCGCCACTGTCCGTGCTCGTGTAGACCGGGTTGTCCTTATCGGCCACCCCGACGAAGATCCTGCCGGCCGAACCGAAGGTGACCCAGGTCAGGCCCTGGTTCTGGTTCAGGTAGTTGTTGGTGTCGGTCGGATCCTGGACGTAATTTCCGACATTCGGGAAGTTTCCTACTTTGGCCCACGTGACGCCGTAGTCCGTGCTGCGCCAGAGACCGTTGCCGCCCTCGGCCGCGAAGTAGACGTTCTTGTTGTTGCTCGGGTCGACGGCGAGGCGCTCCCCCATCCCCCGGCCGGGCATGTTGCCGCCGACCTTGAACGGCAGGTTGGTCTGCTGCCAGGTCGCGCCCTTGTCGGTCGAGCGCAGGATCGCGCCGTTGTTCGGGTCCCAGCTGTTGGTGTACATGCCGACCGCGGCGTAGACCCGCCCGGTGTCGACCGGGTCGGGCGCGATGCTGAGCACGCCGTTGTGACCCCAGTCGTCCTGGCCGACCCAGTCCAGCAGCGGTGTCCAGCTCTGGCTCGACTGATTCCAGCGGTAGGCGCCGCCGATGTCGGTGCGGGCGTAGATCAGGTTCTGCTCGCCCGGGTTGAAGACGATGCCGGGGATGAATCCACCGCCGTCAATCCGGACGTTCTTCCAGGCGTACGGGTCACTGGCCGCGGCCGTGGCCGAAAGGGGAGACCAGACGACGGCCACCGCGGCGGCCACGACCACCAGGGCGGCGAGAAGTCTTTTCATCGGGGGGAGACCTCCATTGACGTCCATCGAGGTGGGAGCGCTCCCAAAGCGTGTGTCCCCGTCATCTCCCTGTCAAGAGCCCGAAACATTCAACAACCGTCGCCGTTCAACTACGGAGAGCAACAATTGGGTGAACGACGAGGTTCGATCTTCAGCTGCCGGGGTAAAACCCCTAGTCAGCGCGTTTATCGGCGCACGTAACGCTGTGAGCTGCGACAAGTTACTGGAGAGGCGCCTGTGTATCATTCGGCGGAATGCGCGGGCCAGCACCTACCGGTCGGGCCCGTAGCCGATCGGCGGCGAAGTGACCGGTACACGGCGTGACGACAGCCGGGTGTAGCGGTGGAGGAGATTGCATGAAGGTTTGCGTTGTGGGTACCGGCTATGTCGGTCTGACCACCGGCGTCAGCCTCGCCTTCCTGGGGCATGAGGTGACGTGCGTGGATCTCGACCAGAACAAGGTCGACATGCTGCGTGCCGGCAAGTGCCCCATCTACGAGCCGGGGATGGAAGAGCTCCTGGCCGAGGCGGCGCCGAACCTCAGCTTCACGACCAGCTACGACGAGGGTGTTCCGGGCGCCGACGTGGTGTTCGTGGCGGTGCAGACCCCGTCCGCGGCCGACGGCAGCCCGGACCTCCGCTTCCTGCGCTCGGCCGCGGAGAGCGTGGCGCGGTCGCTCGATCACGACTTCACCGTCGTGGTGAACAAATCGACGGTGCCGATCGGCAGCGGCAACTGGGTGGACGCGATCCTGCGCGAGTCGTTCGCTCAGCGTGACGACCGCCCGGCCGGCGTCGAGTTCGCCGTCGCGTCGAACCCGGAGTTCCTCCGCGAGGGCAACGCGATCGCCGACACCCTCTATCCGGACCGGATCGTCATCGGCTCGGACAACCCGCGCAGCCTGGAAGTACTGAACCGGCTGTACCGGCCGATCATCAACCAGACCTTCACCCCGCCGGCCTTCCTGGCCCGGCCGGAGGACGCCACCGCGGTCCCGCTGGTCTCCACCGACCTGGCGTCGGCCGAGCTGATCAAGTACGCGGCCAACGCGTTCCTGGCCCTCAAGATCAGTTACGTGAACGAGATCGGCCAGCTCGCCGCCAAGGTCGGTGCCGACATCACCGAGGTCGCCCGCGGCATGGGCCTGGACCAGCGGATCGGCTCCCGGTTCCTGCAGCCCGGCGTCGGCTGGGGCGGCTCCTGCTTCGGCAAGGACACCAAGGCCCTGGTCGCCACCGCGAGCGAGTACAACCTCGAGATGCCGATCGTGAAGGCGGCCCGCGAGGTCAACCAGCGGCAGCGCGCGATCGCCGTCGAGCGCCTGCAGGACGAGCTGCGCATCCTCAAGGGCCGCAAGATCGGCCTGCTCGGGCTGGCGTTCAAGCCGAACACCGACGACCTGCGCGACTCCCCCGCGCTGGACATCGCCAACCTGCTGCTGGCCCGCGGCGCCCGGGTGCGCCTGCACGACCCGATCGCGGCCGAGCGCTTCCGCCGGGAGCAGCCGGAGCTCGCGCCGTACCTGAGCGACACCCTGGACGGCGTCTTCGACGACTGCGACGCGGTCGTGCTGGTCACCGAGTGGGCGCAGTACCTGGAACTGGACTGGAGCAAGTTCGTCGGGCTGATGCGCAACCCGCTGGTGCTCGACGGGCGCCACGCGCTGGACGCCGAGCGGATGCGGCGCCTGGGCTTCAAGTACGTGGCGATCGCCGGCTGACCGTTCCGTACCGCTCTTCCGAACCGCCGTGGCGCCTCGCCACGGCGGTTCTTTTTTGTCGGACTAGAACCGAATCGTGCCGTTCAAGACGCGATCACTCGATGCAAGTTCTTACGCGGACGCGGCGGCCCGCATCGGTCGCGTGCGTTGTTACGTACGCGCTGGAAGCGGGTTCACGCGAAGCCCAACAAAACCGACTCACCGTCCGTATCATGAGCGCTAAGTACGTAAAAATCACCCTAAACAACCCCGGAAGAACTAGACTCTTCCGTCAATCTTCTTAACCGGTTAAGGTGCCCGGGCCCCGCAGCTATATCGTTACCGACTCGATCACGCGGAAATCATTGCGCAACGTGGCGGTTACCTCTTGACTGTTGGTCAAGAAGCGCTTCGGACGGCGGCGTCACCTGACGCCGGAGGCGCGTCAAGACATAGGGAGCGGTATGTTCGGTCACAGTGGGAGTTCGCGATCTCGAGTCGCGCTCGCCGGTGCCCTCGGCGTCGGGCTGGTGTTCAGCCTGGCCGCCTGCGGCGACAGCAAGGACGACTCGAGCGGTTCCACCGATACAGCGTCTGCGGGCATCGATTGTTCGGTGTTCACTCAGTTCGGCGACATCAAGGGCAAGACGATCTCGGTCTACACCGGCATCGTCACCCCGGAGGACACTCCGCAGAAGAAGTCGTACGAGCCCTTCGAGAAGTGCACCGGCGCCACGGTGAAGTACGAGGGCGACAAGTCCTTCGAGACCCAGATCCTGGTCCGCGCGAAGGCCGGCAACCCGCCGGACATCGCGTACGTGCCGCAGCCGGGTCTGCTCCAGCAGCTGGTCGCCACCGGTAAGGCGGTCGAGGCCCCCAAGGAGGTCTCCGACAACACCGACAAGTGGTTCGGCAAGGACTGGAAGGCGTACGGGACGGTCGACGGCAAGTTCTACGCCGCGCCGCTCGGTGCCAACGTGAAGTCCCTGGTGTGGTACTCGCCCAAGCAGTTCACCGAAAAGGGCTACACCGTCCCCACCACGCTGGACGAGCTGAAGACCCTCAGCGACAAGATCGCCGCGACCGGCTCGAAGCCGTGGTGCGCGGGTATCGGCTCCGGTGACGCCACCGGCTGGCCGGTCACCGACTGGATCGAGGACTTCTACCTGCGTCTCTACGGCGCGGACGCCTACGACAAGTGGGTCAAGCACGAGACGCCGTTCAACAACGCGGACGACACCGCGGTGTGGAACGCGGTCGGCGACTACCTGAAGAACGACAAGTACGTCAACGGTGGTCTCGGTGACGTCAAGAGCGTCGCGTCCACCACGTTCCAGGACGCCGGCCTGCAGATCCTCGAGGGCAACTGCTCGCTGCACCGCCAGGCCTCGTTCTACGCGGCCAACTTCCCCAAGGGCACCGAGATCTCGGAGACGGGCGACATCTACGCCTTCTACCTGCCCGGCAAGGACGCGACCACCAAGCCGGTCCTGGGTGGTGGCGAGTTCGTTCTCGCCTTCGCCGACCGTCCCGAGGTCAAGGCGTTCCAGTACTTCCTGTCCACCGACACCTGGGCCAACCTCAAGGCCAAGGCGTCGAGCGGCTGGGTGAGCGCCAACAAGGGCCTGAAGATCGAGAACCTGACGAACCCGATCGACCAGCTGTCCGCCAAGATCCTGCAGGACCCGAACGCGCAGTTCCGCTTCGACGGCTCGGACCAGATGCCCGCCGCGGTCGGCTCGAACGCCTTCTGGAAGCAGGCCACGGCCTGGATCACCGGACAGGACACGACCACCACGGTGAACAACATCGAAGCCGCGTGGCCCAAGTGATCTGAGTAGTACTCCGAGGCCGGCCGGGATGCGCCCAGCATCCCGGCCGGCCATCGCCCTCTTTCCCCTCGGAAACACGAAGGAGGTCCGGGTCGCGTGTTTTCCACTGCGAGCACCACCCCTGAAAAGCTTCTGCAGATGCTGGCGGCACTCCTGCTGTTCGCCGCCGTGCTCGGCGTCATCCTCTTCCTCGCGAGCCGGGTCCGGGGCAAACGCTCCGACACCTGGGTCGGCTACCTCTACCTGCTGCCGGCGATCCTGCTTCTCGCCGTCGGCCTGGTCTACCCCGGCCTGCGCACGATCTACGAGTCGTTCTTCGACGCGCACGGCAGTTCGTTCATCGGCGTCGACAACTACAAGACGATCCTGACCGATCACGACCAGCTCGTCGTGCTCGCCAACACGATCATCTGGGTGCTCATCGTCCCGGTCGCGGCGACCGGCATCGGCCTGATCTACGCGATCCTGGTCGACAAGTCCCGCTTCGAGTCGTTCGCCAAAGCCCTGATCTTCCTGCCCACGGCGATCTCCCTGGTCGCCGCGTCGGTGATCTGGAAGTTCGTCTACGAGTACCGGGTGAACCAGCCCAACGTCCACCAGATCGGCCTGATCAACCAGATCATCGTCTGGCTCGGCGGCGAGCCGGTCCAGCTGTTGATCACGGACACCTTCAAGCTGAACACGCTGCTGCTGATCGTGGTGTTCATCTGGATCCAGGCCGGATTCGCGATGACCATCCTCTCGGCCGCGATCAAGGCGATCCCGGACGAGATCGTGGAGGCGGCCCGCCTCGACGGCGTCACCCCGTGGACGATGTTCTTCAAGATCACGCTGCCGACCGTTCGCCCGACCGTCGTCGTGGTCCTGACCACGATCGCCATCGGCACGCTCAAGGTGTTCGACGTCGTCCGCACGATGACCGGCGGTAACTTCAACACCAGCGTCATCGCGAACGAGTTCTACAGCCAGCTGATCCGGGCCGACAACCAGGGCCTGGCCGCCGCGCTCGCGGTGGTGCTGTTCATCCTGGTGCTGCCGATCGTGTTCTACAACATCCGCCAAGTCCGTCGGGAGGCATGATGACGGCCACACCCGTCGCGACCACGCCGGATCTGAAGGCTGCCGCCGAAAAGCCCTCGGCGATCGCGAAGAAGCGGCTCAGCTCGCCGTGGGCCTCGCTGGCCGCGATCGTTCTCGCCGTGCTGTGGACGCTCCCGACCTTCGGCCTGCTGCTCTCCTCGTTCCGGCCCGAACTGGACATCAAGCGGACCGGCTGGTGGACGTTCTTCACCGACCCGCAGGTCACGCTCGACAACTACCGGGCCGTGTTCGACAGCGACAGCGGTGTCAACCTCGGCACCTTCTTCATCAACTCGCTGGTGATCTGCATCCCCGCGGTGCTCATCCCGCTCGCACTGGCCGCCCTCGGGGCGTACGCGTTCGCGTGGGTCAACTTCCGCGGCAAGAACGTCCTGTTCCTGGCGATCTTCGCGCTGCAGATCGTGCCGCTGCAGGTCACCCTCATCCCGCTGCTGACGATCTTCGTGAAGGTCGGCATCAGCGGCACGTTCTGGCCGCTGTGGCTGGCGCACTCCACGTTCGCCCTCCCCTTGGCCATCTACCTGCTGCACAACTTCATGAAGGAGATCCCGGCCGGCCTGATCGAAGCCGCCCGGGTCGACGGCGCCGGTCACGTGGCGATCTTCTTCAAGGTGATGTTGCCGCTGCTCACGCCCGCCCTCGCGGCGTTCGGCATCTTCCAGTTCCTCTGGGTCTGGAACGACCTGCTCGTCGCCCTGGTCTTCGCCGGCGGCGGCGACGAGGTCGCGCCGATCACCCTCCAGCTGGCCAACCTCACCGGCACCCGGGGCACCGCCTGGCACCTGCTGTCCTCCGGCGCCTTCGTCTCGATCATCGTGCCGGTCACGGTGTTCCTGCTGCTCCAGCGCTACTTCGTCCGCGGCCTGCTCGCGGGCAGCGTCAAGGGGTAGCTCGTTCGGTACCGCTCTGCCGGGGTCGCGCCTTTTCGGTGCGGCCCCGGATTGCATTTCACGACCCCTTTCCCGTACGTCGTCAAACCCGCCCGCCAACGCCACGCGACGCTCACCGCCCGCCCCGCGCCCCCGGCGCCGCCACGCGACACCACGGTCACTCACGCCCGCGGCGCGGCCCCGGACCCAGCTGGCGCTGAGGGCTGTGTCCCGGACCCCGAAGCGACCCTCACCACCAGCCAACCGCTCTCGGCTGGCGCTCAGGGTCCGTCCAGGATCCCGAAACAACCCTCACCACCAGCCGACCGCACTCGGCTGGCGCTCAGGGTCCGTCCAGGACCCCGAAACAACCCTCACCACCAGCCAACCGCACTCGGCTGGGACTCAAGGTTGTATCGCCGGGTTGGCGAGCGGGGGCGTCGGCCGGCTGGCCGGGCAGGTGGGCAGGCCGGGCTGGCGGGCAGACCGGGCTGGCGGGCAGGCGGGCCGGGCCGGGCCGGCTGCTCGTAGCACGGTGTGGCGGGCGGCTCGGGATTGTCCACACTGGCCGGTTGTCCACAGGGCAGGCACGTGATCTTGGGGTTTTCGGTCAGACTGGCATTGGGACCGGCCCCCAGGGTGGGTGGGGACTAAGTACTGCGGGGTTCGGCCTGCGGGAGGTTGGGTTGGATCTTGGTGGGGGTGGATGGGCGCAGGGAACGGAGGGCGACGACCAGGCTGGTCGCGATCAGCGCGGCCGCGATCAAGTAGCTGGATCCGACCGCGCCGGCCAGCGCTGACCGGTCGGCGGCGCGGGCGTCCGGGGTCAGGGCGAGCATCGCGGCCACCCCGCCGGGCAGGTGGCCGGCGACCAGGACGTTCAGGACGACCGCGACCACGGCGGTGCCGAGGGCGGCGGAGAGTCGCTGGAGCAGGTTGAGCAGCGTGGTGCCGCGCGGGGTCTCGGTCTGGTCCAGGTCGCGGACGACCAGGGTCATGGTGGGCATCAGGGTGGCGCCGGAGCCGGCGCCGACGAGGACTGTCGCGGCCAGGATCAGGGGGTATCCGGCATCCGCCGACAACGCCGCGAACAGGCCGAGGGCGCCGAGCAGGCCCAGCGCGGTTCCGGTGATCACGATGCGGTGGGGTGGGATGCGGTCGGTGAGGCGGGTGGCGATCTGGGCGGTCAGGCCTACGGCGATCGCTTGGGGCAGGATGAGGGTTCCGACGACGGCGGCCGAGTCGCCGTGGACGCCTTGGACGTAGAGGGGCAGCACCGACATCGAGCCGAAGTAGGCCGCACCGAAGCACACCATCACCGTGGTTCCGGCCCGGAATTGGCGTCGTTGCAGGAGTCGCAGGTCGACCAGTGGGGACGGGCGCAGGGCCCGCCGGGTGAACAGTCCCAGCAGGGCGAGCCCGGTGACCAGCACGGCGAGGCCGAGGCCGAGTGGGCTGCCGGTGCGGTCGAGCAGGGTGCCGCCGAGGACGACGAGCACCGCCCCGCCGGAGAGTTGCACGAGTCCGGCCCAGTCGATCCGCTGGACCGCCGGTGGGGCCGGGGAGTGGGCGGGGAGGAATCGGTACGAGGCGAGCAGGGCCACCGCGCCCAGGGGAATGTTGATCAGGAAGATCCAGCGCCAGGACGCGGACGAGATCAGCCAGCCGGCCAGGGGTGGGCCGCAGACCGGGCCGATCACCAGGGGTAACGCCAGCAGGCTCATCAGGCGTCCGCGCCGGTCGTGGGGTACCGCGCTCAGCCCGATCGCCTGGCCGACCGGGTTGAGCAGACCGCCGCCGAGTCCTTGGAGGGCGCGGAACACGGCCAGGGCGGTGACGTTCGGGGCCAGGCCGGCCAGGGCGGAGAACAGGGTGAAGGCGAGCAGCGCCGCCAGGTAGACGCGGCGGGCGCCGAAGCGGGCCGCGGACCAGCCGGCCAGCGGGATGACGGCGACGATGCCCAGCAGGTACGCGGTGGTCACCCACTGGACCGCGGTCAGCGTGGTGTGCAGGCCGGTGACCAGGGCCGGGATCGCGACCACGGTCACTGTCGTGTCGACGACCACGAGCAGGCCGCCGAGGGCCAGCGTGAGTCCGAGGCGACGCATCAGCCGGCGTACGGCCGGTCGCGCCGAGCGGTCCGCAGGGTGGTGGCCCACCAGGTGAGTTCGCGCAGGGCGGCGTCGAAGGCCTCCTCGACCGGGGCCGGTGGGGTGAAGCCGACCGGGCCGAGGTGCTCCCACGGGCGGGTCAGGCCGACGATCCGGCGGGTGGTGACGACGTGCAGTTCGGCGAAGACGCCGCGGAGGTGTTCGGCGGCCAGCAGTCCGGCCTGCACCCCGTACGGGAGAATGGTTGCCGGTTTGAACATCCACTCGCGGTAGTGCCAGTCGATGAGGCGTTTGAGGCCGGCCGGGTAGCTGTGGTTGTACTCGGGCGTCACGATGACGAACGCGTCGGCGGTTTCGAGGCGGGCGGCGATCGGGGAGGCGGCACTGCCGCCGGGGCGCAGGCCGCCGTCGTCGGGCAGGTCGGCCTCGGCGCAGTCGATCAGGTCGACCTCGACCTTGGGCGCACCGTCGGACGAGCCGTCCGGAGAGCCGGCGCCGGCCGCGCGGAACGACGCCCATTCGGCGACGGAACGGCTCATCCGCTGGTCCCGGACGCTGCCGGCGATCACTGCGATGTGGAGCGGGGATTCGGTCATGACGCCAGGTTCGGGCTTCAACATATGTTGAAGTCAAGGCAGGATGGGGCGATGAGCATCACCCGAACACCTTCGACGTACGTACATACGGTCGGTGAAGTGGCCGCCGAGGCCGGGGTCGCCCCGTCCGCGGTCCGGTTCTACGAGCAGCACGGCGTCATCCGGGCCGAACGGACCGCGGGTGATCAGCGGCGGTTCGACGAGAACGCGGCCTGCCGCATCCGGGTGGCCAAGGTCGCGCAGCGGGTCGGCCTGACCGTCCGGGAGATCGCCGACGTCTTCGCCGATCTCCCGGACAGGCCGGCCTGCGAGGACTGGGGCCGGATCGCGGACACGCTGATCGCCGAGGCGGAGGCCCGCACGGCCGCCCTGCGCGAGCATCTGTCCGCCATGAGTTCCGGCGCCCGCCTGTGCGAGCTGTAAAGAGCGTGCGAGCGGTCGAGGCTAGAGCCCTTCGACCAGCCGGCCGTCGCGCAGGCTGAGGACCCGGTCGGCCCGGTCGATCAGGTTCGGGTCGTGGGTCGCGACCAGCGCGGTCATCCCGCGGGCGTCGACCACGGCCCGGAGCAGGTCCATGATCGCCCGCCCGGTATCGGAGTCCAGCTGACCGGTCGGCTCGTCGGCGATCAGCAGGTCCGGGTCGTTGGCCAGCGCGCGGGCCAGGGCGACCCGCTGCTGCTGGCCGCCGGAGAGTTCGCCCGGCCGCTGGTTGGCCTGCCCGCCCAGCCCGACCAGTTCGAGCAGCACCGCGACCCGTTCGTCGCGTTCCCGCGGGTCGCGTTTGGCCAGCCGCATCGGGATGCTCACGTTCTCGGCGGCGGACAGGATCGGGATCAGGCCGAACGACTGGAACACGAACCCGATGGTGTCGCGGCGCAGTTCGAGCAGGTCGGCCTCGGCCGCCCCGGTGACCGGCCGGCCGGCGACCGTGATCTGCCCGCCGGTCGGCCGGTCGAGGCCGCCGATCAGGTTCAGCAGCGTGGTCTTGCCCGCCCCGGAACGGCCCCGGACGGCGACCAGCTCGCCCTTCTCGGCCGTGAAGGTGACACCGGCCAGCGCGTGCACGACCTGCTCACCACTGCCGTAGTCCCGGGTCAGCCCGGAAACCTCGACGACACTCACTTGGACTCCCCCGGACGGACCTCGACGTGGTCGGGTTCAAGATTCAGGCGGACCCGGTCGCGCAGCTCCAGGGCCTCGACGAACGCGGCCGGCAACTGCAGGCGCCCGGCCCGGTCGAGGACGGCGTACTCCTCGGAGACCTGCTGTTCGGTGCCGTCCTCGGCGAGACGGGCGGAACGCCGTACCTCCGAAGCGGTTTTCCCGTCGCGGATAGCGACCGCTCGGCGGACCTGGCTGGCCACCGCCTTGTCGTGGGTCACCACGACGACCGTGACCCCGAGCTCGGCGTTGACCGTGCGCAGCGCGCCGAACACCTCGTCGGCGGTCGCCTCGTCGAGCTCACCGGTCGGCTCGTCGGCGAAGAGCACCTCGGGATCGTTGGCCAGGGCGACCGCGACCGCGGCCCGCTGCTGCTCGCCACCGGACATCTCGGCCGGGCGGCGGGCGGCCCGATGGGCGACGCCGACCATCTCCAGCAGCTCGTCGGCCCTCCGGCGGGACCGTCGGCCGGACAGGCGCATCGGCAGTTCGACGTTCTCCCGGGCGGTCAGGTACGGCAGCAGGTTCCGCGCGGTCTGCTGCCAGACGAACCCGACGATCCGGCGCCGGTATTCGAGGCGCTTCTTGGCGGTCATGCCGAGCAGATCAAAACCGGCCACCTTGGCGATGCCGGCGGTCGGCTCGTCGAGGCCGGACAGGATGTTCAGCATCGTCGACTTGCCGGAGCCGGACGCGCCGACGACGGCCAGCAGCTCACCGCGGTCGACGACCAGGTCCAGGCCCTGCAGGGCCATCACCTCGACGCCCTCGGTGCGGAAGATCCGGACCAGGCCGTCGCAGACGATGTGCCCGCTGAGCCGGTCCTGTCCCCCGGCGCGGGCCGCGGCCTGCTCGGCCGCCTTCCGTTCCAGGCCGGCGAGATCCGTAGTCACGACTGCTCCTCCATGTTCCGGGACCGCGGCGAGGATGAAGACATCACGACTGCTCCTCTCCCACGCGCAGCACTGTGCCGAGGCGCAGGCGGCGGTTGGCGACATTCTCCACGGCGAGGGCGGCGATCACGGCCAGCACCGCGAGCGCCAGGACCCCACCGGCGAACCACGGATCCAGGGTGATCCCGGCCGCCACCCCGGCGGTGAACCCGCCGAGGTCCAGCGCCGGCCCGATCAGTGCCGGCAACGCGAACCCGGCCAGCCCACCGGCGACCACCGCCACCGCGATCAGCGGGACCAGTTCGAACACCAGCAGGCGTCGGCCCTGCCCGGGCGACAGGCCCATGGTGCGCAGGCGCGACAGCGTCCGCCCGCGGGCCGGCGCCCCGGTCAGCACGGCCAGGGCCACCGCGGTCAGCGACAGCGCCGCCGCCGCGATCATGCCGGCGACGAACGTGAAGGTCAGCGCGCCGTCGACGCCCCGGTTCTCCAGGCCCGCCCGGTACGACTCGCGGGTCGTCACGGTCGACGGCACCGGCAGCTGCCAGTCCTCGACGACCCGGCCGGTCGAGCGTTTGACCTGCTCACGCTGCCCGGCGTCGGCCGTTTTACGGACCTGCTCGAAATCGACCCCGTCCCCGTCGATCAGGATCCGGTTCGGCTGGACGAGCTGGTAGGACGGGATCGGCATGGCCTGCTGGGGCAGCACCAGGAAGTCCTTGGTCCCGGCGGCCAGCCCCGGCACCTGGTCGGTGACCACGGCGACGGTGAACTTGTAGGCCCGCCCGAGCACCTCGGCCGTCCCGCCGGTGCCGATCAGCGCGGCCAGGTGCGACGAGGCGATCGCCGGCACCGGCCCGTCGGTCCTGGTCGCGCCGGTCAGCGCGGCCGGCAGGTCGAGCCCGGAGGCCGCCGCGTCGACCACCATGGCCTGGCCCTGCAGGATGTTGACGCTGGCGTTGCCCCGGATGGAGGTGCCCGAGGCCAGCAGCACCGGCGTCGCCTTGTCGACGTGCGGCAGCGCACCGATCTGCTGCGCGGTCTCCGGCGTGAAGAAGAACCCGCTGACCACCGCGTCGGCCGGCACGGCCAGGTCGGCGGCGTGGTCCCGGGCGCTGCCGACGGTGCTGGTCACGGTGCCGGTGAACAGGCCGGTGGCGATCGCCACGACGAGCACGGCGAGCGGACCGGAGTGCAGCGGGGCGCGCCCGGCGCCGCTGAGGCCGAGGAAGGCGATCGCGCCGCGGGCGCGGGCGGCCAGGTTACCGGCCCAGCGCAGCGGGAACGGCACCCCCCGGAGCGCGATGACCGAGGCGGCCAGGGCCAGAAGAACAGGAGCACCGATGAGGTACGGATCCACGCCCGCCCCCGAGTCGAGCCCGCGCAGCCGCACCAGGTAGATCCCGCCGCCCGCGAGCAGCACCAGGAACCCCTCGGCGGTGAGCCGTCGCGGCGACGGCCGCAGCGCGACCACGTCCGAGCGGTCCCCGGAGAACGACGGGCGCCGGGCCACCAGGGCGGCCGACACCGGCGCAGCCAGGATCGCCAGCAGGGCCACGGCCGCGACCAGCACCGGTTCGAGAGCGTCGGCGCGTCCGGGCAGCAGCGTGCCGCCCAGCCATCCGATCACGATCGCGACCGGAACCACGATCAAGACCTCCAGGAGGGTACGTCCGGCCACCGCACCGACCGCACCGCCGCGCGCCCGGATCAGCGCGAACTCGGGCCGCCGCCGCTCGGTCATCAGCCGGGCGGCGAGCAGGATCAGCCCGGCCGCGGTGGCCAGGATCCCGGCCTGCACCACGGCCAGCAGCGACCGGACCGCCCTGACCTGCCGATCGAAATCGGCCAGGGTGCTGTCGACGCTGCTCTGGATGGAGGTCTTCTCGGGCGGGGTACGCCGGGCCTCGGCGACCGACCGGGTGAGCGCGTCCACCTGGTCGGCGGTGATCCTGTTCTCGTCCAGCCGGTACCGCCACCGGTCGGTCAGGTCGTTGAGCGAGGCCGAGGCCATCTGCGCGCCGGTCTGGTCGGTGAGCAGCACCGCCTCGTCGCGCAGGCCGTCCAGCGGGTTCGGGCAGGCGCCCTTGTGCAGCTGCTGGTCGGTCCAGATCGGGTCGGCCGGGTTCACCGGGGCGAACACGCCGACCACGCGCAGGCGGGTGGTCCCCCAGCGGGCGCTCATGTCGAGGCGGTCACCGACCTTGATCCCGAGTTGCTTGGCCGCGTCCTGGCCGACCAGCACCTCGGGGGACATGCTGGAGGCGGCCGCCCGCCCGGCGACGATCCTGATCGCCGCTTCGGTGGCCGGCTCGTAGCGCAGCACGGCCACGTTCGGGCAGGACTGCACGCCGGTGCCGGCCGGGACGATCGCGCTGAGGTCGGTCTCGGCGATGTACCAGGATCCGCTGACCAGTCCGCGCAGCGGAGCGGGCAGATGCTGCTCGATCTCCGGGAGACGATCGGCCTGGTCGGCCGAGCTCAGCAGGCCGGCCGCGTGGATGCCGGAGAAGGTCAGGTCGCGGTTGGCCGGGGCCAGCGCGCGGATGTCGCCGCGCAGGCCGTCGTCGGTGCGGCCGTTGGCCAGCCGGATCGGCCCGGAGACCAGGAACGCGGTCAGGCCGCCGAGCACCGCCAGGAGAAGCAGCTGGGCCAGGAAGGAACGGACACGACGCAGGACGCTCATCGGTCCTCCCCCAGACGCAGACGGGATGCCGGCAGCCGGCGGGTCGCGGCCACCGCGGTGACCGCGCTGACCGCGAGGGCGATCGCGATCAGCAGCGCCGCGCTGCCGACCGTGCGACCCCAGAGGACCTCCAGGATCGCGTCCGGCACCGGGCGGCGGGCCGACGGGGTCAGCACCAGCAGCGGGGCCATCGCGGCGGCGACCAGCAACCCGACCCCGAGGCCGGCCAGCGCGCCGAGGCCGGCCAGCAGCGCCTGTTCGACGATCATGGCGCGGGCCAGCAGGCGCGGGCCGGCGCCGAGCGTGTTCAGCACGGCCAGCTCGACCGACCGGTGCCGGGCGGTGGCCCGGGCGTCGGCGGCGATACCGGCCGCGGCCAGCAGCATCGCCCCGAGCGCGGCCCCGAAGAGCGCGACCTGCGCGGCACTGCCGAACGGGTCACCGCCCGAGGCGAGTTCGTGCTGGTCGAAGACCTGCAGGCCGCTCAGCCCGGAGGTGTCCGGGGTGCCGCTGATCCACCACTCGCCGACGCCGTGCAGCAGGCCGTAGCCCTGGAACAGCCGGGCGTCGAGCGCGGCCCGGTCGGCCAGGATCGCCGCGTCGGCGGTCGTGCCGGGCACCCGGTCGATCGTGGCGATCACCTTCACCGGGACCGACACACCACCGACCGAGAGCTGGGTGAAGTCGCCCAGTGCCTTGCGGGTGGCCGGGGTGATGGCGATCGGGACCGGGGCCCAGTCCTGCTTCTGCACGATCGCGACGCTGCCGTTGACCGGGTAGGGCGAGATGTCCGAGCCGGTCGACTGCCAGAAACCCTCCTGGCCGGTGATCTGCCAGGTCACGGGCGGTTCATCGAACCCCGCGGCGGTTGCCTCGCCGATCGACTCGGCCCGGAAACCGAGCAGCCCGGGGCCGGTCCGGCTGAACGTCAAGGGCTTGCCCCGGTCGCTGGTGCCGAGCTCGACGCGGCGGCCGTCGGCGAAGATCGCGGTGGTCCGGACCGGACCGGTGCTGGTGATCCGGCCGGGCTGCAGCGTCGCGGTCGGGCCGGGACCACCGGCCGCGGCCAGCTTGGCCAGCAGCGCCGAGACCGGTCCGCCGGTGGTGTCCGCACGGGCCTGGATCACGCCGCCGGCCGCGGCCGCGTCGAAGGCCACCACCTCGGCCGGGTCCTTGCCCGCGGTCAGCGGCACCGAGTCGCGCCAGCCCGAGACCACGGCCGTCACGCCGGGCAGCTTGGCCAGTTCCTCGGCGCGGCCGGCCGGGGCGGTGCCGCCGGACTCGACCAGCCGCAGGTCGGCGCCGGTGGTCTGCAGGGCCTGGTCGGCGCGGGACTGCTCGGCGGTCGCGGCCAGACACCAGGAGACGGTGGCCGCGGCGACGGCCAGGGCCAGCATGACCATCGGGCCGGCGTGCGAGCGCCGGCCGGCCTGCCAGGTGCCCAGCAGCGCGGCCTGGGCGCGGCCCCGGTTCAGGCGGGCGGCGGCGAGCCGGGCGACCGGCGGCAGCAGTCGGATCGCCAGGACCGCGCCGGTCAGCACACCCAGCGTCGGCGCGGCGGCCAGCAGCGGGTCGACGCCGAGGCCGCCGGCGCCGGTCGGCGCCGAGTACTGCCGCAGCTGCAACCAGGCGAGCACGGCCAGCGCGACCAGAACCAGGTCCAGGCCGGCCCGGCGCAGCATCCCGAGCCGTTTACGGCCGGAGGTCTCCGCGATGTACGTGCCGCCGCGACGGGTAGCCGGGGCGGCCAGCGCGAGCAGGCCACCGACCGCGACCAGGGCGGCGACCAGCCACACCCCGGCGTCCAGGCGCACCTCGTCGTACTTGAGCCGCAGCAGGGTGACGGCCAGCGGCGCACCGATCAGCGCGGCCGGGATCACCAGCGCAAGCGCTTCGACGGCGGCCAGACCGGTGAGCTGGCGGCGGGACGCGCCGCGGGCCCGCAGCAGCGCCGTCTCACTCTTGCGGGACTCCGCCAGCAGCACCGCGACCAGGGACAACGCGTAGCCGCCGAGGACCACGACCAGCAGCATCGGCGTCACCAGCGTCGACCGGCGGACCAGGTCGGCCCGATCCAGGCGGTCGGCCAGGTCGGGCAGGCCGGTGTTGATCGTCGCGGAAGACCCCAGGCCGCTGGTACGCGGCAGGTCCGCTCCGGTCGAGGTGACGATTTCCGAGGTACGGCGGATGGACTCCAGCGTCGGATCGGAGAGGTTCGGCTCGATCAGCCAGCCGCCGGACGCGCCCGTGAAGAACCGCGCCTCCGAGCTGACGATCGGGCCGTAGGTCGAGGTCTGCGGCACGTGCCCGCCGGTCACATCGGGGGTGAGCAGCCAGTACGGGTCGGCGACGTCCCGGGGGCGCCAGACCGCGCCGACCTTGCGGGACACCGTCTTCCCGGTCCGCCGATCCTCCAGGCGCAGCGTCTTCCCGCTGGTCAGGCCGAGCGCAGCGGCGGCCGGCTGGGCCAGCGCGACCTCGTTGCCGGTCGGCCAGGCCCCGGAGACCAGGTCGGCGTGCTGGGCCAGGTCGTCCAGGCGGATCAGCGAGGCGTAGACGACACCGGACGAGTCCGGGACCGCGGTGCCGGTGGCGCCCTTGACCGCCCAGCCGGAGCCGTAGCGGGCGGCGCTCACCTTGGCCGGGGCGTAGGCGGCGCGGACGGCCTGGTCACGGCCCTGCGGATCGGTGTCGAGCGAGCCGCGCACGAGAACCGAGGTCTCGTCCGGGTCGGCGATGGCGACGGCCGCGCGCACACCGGCGCCGGCCGAGACGGTGGCATACGCGGTCAGCCCCGTGAGCAGGAGCACCGCGGCGATCAGAACCGCCGCCGCCGCGGCCAGCAGCCCCCGCGCCGCTGCCGCACGCCTGAGGATCAGCGCCATCGGCGCGCCTGGTCGAGCATGCGCGGGATCTTGCCAGATGGGATCGCGACGCGGGGACCGGCCCGGCCCTGTGACGGCTCCGGAGGTGCATGAAAGCCGTCACAGGGTTTGTTGCTCGGACCGCAACCACCCGACCACGTCGCCCTTGCGGGCCTCGCGTTCAGGGCGCGCCAGCGCCCTGCGAGGACCGGGAGGGTCCCCGCGGGAGCGACGGTCTGTACCCCGGCGGACCGAGGCAATGAAGAATTTGATCTTGGTTTTAGGGTTGGCTGCGGGGGCTGTCCGGGGTCAGGGTGTCGATGAACTCGTGCGGGTCGTGGATGGCGGTGTTGGCGCGGGCCGCCTTGGCCTCGGCCTTGAGCTGCGTGGTCACCTTGGCCGTGCCGGCGCCCGGGATCGCGGCGACGCTGTAGTAGGCCTTCTCGGCCAGGGTGTAGGCGGCCCGGTAGTCGTGGGCGGCGAACGCCTTGGACGAGAGGGCGAGCAGCGCGTCGGCGACCTTGAGCGAGGTGTAACCCTTGCCCTTCGGGACGGTCGCGGCCACGCGGTTCGCCGCCTCCCAGTAGGCGGCGGTCAGGAAACGGTCGCTGTTGTCACGGTCGAACTGGCTGAAGTCCCAGTTCAGGTCGATGTAGCTCATCATCGAGTTGTTCTCGTCGCCGGCGTTGGCGAACAGGAAGTCGCCCGACGGGCCGTAGTCGACGCCGGTGGCGCTGTCGTAGCCGTCGTGCGGGTGCGACATGCCCAGGTGGTGGCCGACCTCGTGGATCTGCGTCGTGGTCAGGCCGTAACCGCTGGCCACGACCTCGGGGGAGATGAACGAGAAGACGTAGGACTGGTCGCCGGTGGCCCAGTCGTCGTCGGCGTAGCCGAGCGCGGGCACGCCGATGCCCTCGCCGACCGCGTAGTTGAAGACCGGGACCTCGTAGTCGGCCTTGCCGTCGAGCACGCCGGCCAGGTGGTCGCGGGTGTAGAGGTAGAGGTTGGCGAACGACGGGTAGCCGGAGTCCGGGTAGCAGGACTCGTCGGCGAGTTCGCCCAGGTAACAGGCCTGATTCTCGGCGGTGTAGGGCAGGTCCTGCTGGTCCTCGCTGAGGCGGTTGCGCCAGCGCAGCTCGGACAGTTCCTCGGTGACCAGGGCCGGTTTGATGTACTGCTGGGAGGCGTCGACGCCGGGCCAGCCCTCGTACGTGTTGCTGTCGACGTTGATGCTCTTCGGCAGCGCGTTGCCGGGCAGCTCGACCGGGTAGAGCGGGGACGTGGTCATCAGCAGGTTCAGGGCCACGTACCGGGTGATCTTGGAGAGGTCGCCGGCCAGCTGCGACGGGTCGCGGTAGCCGTTCTTCGTGTACTCCCAGCTCGGCGGCATGCGGTAGTCGGGGACGCCGTCGCCGTCGACGTCCGCGTTGTCGACGTCGTAGTTCGACGTCCAGGACTCCGGGCCGGCCGACAGGTCGTGGAACCAGACCCGCCGGGTCGCGCCCAGCCCGGTCTCCTCGTCGTCGGCGGTCGTCCCGCCCCAGGCGATGAGCTTGCGGCTGTCCCGGTTCTTGCCGAAGTCGTAGCCGGTGTCCGGGTCCGGCTCACCGGTCTTGGTGTAGACGTGGAACTTGAAGTCCGAACGCCCGAACCAGTTGATGAAGTAGATCGTGTTCCGCCGCGTGTCCACGCCCGACGGCGGGTGGAAGGCCAGCCACTTCTCGACGGTCGGGGCGTCGATGTAGTTGTTGGACGTGACGTCCAGGACGTTGTTCGCCTGGTCGTTGTAGGCCTGCTGGTACGCCGTGAGCGGGGCCGGCGTGGACAGCTTGCCGAGCTGCTTGAAGAACGCGTCCTGATACGACTTGTCGGTATATTTGAGTTTGTAGTCGTAGGTGTAGGTGATGCCGAGCTTCTCGGTCACCCCGTAGGTGAGCCGGGAGCGGACCACGGGCTCGTACTTCTTGGCCAGCCCGGCCAGGAAATCGGTCCGCTTCGGCGAGTAGCCGACGAAGACCACGTTGACCGGCACCTTCTCGGTCAGCCGGGGTTGCCCGCCGGGGTTCAGGTAGCTCAGCCGCGGGGAGGCCGAAGCCGCCGCGGCGGGTCCCGCCGACGCCGCCACCAGAGCCACGACCAGCGTCGCCAGGAAAGGGGTTCGCCATCTCATGTGGACACATTTCCATCTACCCCTACCGATGGAAAGGCATTGACTAGGGTAAACCTGTGAACGACACCCCACTCGAGATCCGCGGGGGCGCCGTCCGATCGGGGTCGGCGAAAAGGACTAAACGCCGATCGACCGTTCGGACAAATTGTACGTAAATGGGTTTAAGTTACGATTTGATCATCTAGACACGGAAACGGCCGAGGGTCGCATCCTCAATGGATGCGACCCTCGGCCGAACTGCTTCTACCTGCTAGCTCTTCTTCCACGGGCCGTGCGGCCCACCATGCGGGCCACCGTGGGGACCGCCGTGCGGACCCCCGTGGAAGTCGGGGCCGCCCCAGCCGTAGTAGACCTTCAACGCGTACCCGCGCCGGAACCCCTCCCGCACCGGAATGCAGTCGTGGTCGGTCCACTGGCGGCGGAACTCACCGCGCCGCCCGTCCTGGTGGCAGGCGCCCGCGCTGCGGTAGAAGCCGAGGACCCGGGACCGCGACGTGGCCTTCGCGGCGGCCGGGGCCTTCGGCTTGACCTGCGGCGTCGTGGGCGCGGCGGAGGACGCAGCGGCCGGTCCGGCGCCGACGAGGAGGCCGGCGGCGATCGCCACGGCGGACATGGCGAAACCGCGCATCACCTTGTTCATAGGGATCACCTTTTCGTTGATAAAGGTAATTTCGGACAAACTGATCATATGAGTCACGGGCCTTTCGGCTTGGCGACACACGTCCACGATCAGGTGACCCCGTACGTCTATTCGATCTTCCCAGAACCTTGATCATCGAATGGTTTCCGCAGCTCATTACGCATTTATCGAGCGTCAAGCGCGGCAACGCACACTGAGTGCGAATGTGGGGCCGGAGACGACGGTGGCCCGGTGCCGACAGCGCACCGGGCCACACCACGCGAGGTCTCAGACCGCGATCGTCCGGCGAGCGGCCGGCCGCAGGTAGACCGCCCAGGTCACCACCACGCACAGCGCGTAGAACCCGATGAAGGCCAGGTACGCCGCGTCCGCGTCCTTGTAGGTCAGGAACGACTGCCGGAAGGCCAGGTTCACCAGCACCCCGCCGACCGCGCCGATCGCCCCGGCCAGGCCGATCACCGCGCCGGAGATCCGCCGCGCCTGGTGCTCGTCGGTCCCGTACTTGGCCTTGAAGATCGCCGGAATCATCTTGTACGTCGATCCGTTGCCCAGCCCGCTCAGCATGAACAGGCTGATGAACCCGGCGATGTAGAGCGGCAGCGACCGCTGCTGGGCGGCGATCAGCACGACCGTGGCGCCGATCCCCATGGCGATGAAGTTCACGAACGTCACCCGCGCCCCGCCCAGCCGGTCGGCCAGCGCCCCGCCGACCGGCCGGATCAGCGAACCCAGCAGCGGACCGAGGAACGTCAGGTAGGCCGCCTTGATCGGGGTGTTGAACTGGGACGCGAACTGAACCTGCAGCACCTGCCCGAACGCGAACCCGAACCCGATGAACGAGCCGAACGTCCCGATGTAGAGCAGCGACATCACCCAGGCGTGCCCCTCCTTCACCGCGTCCCGCATGCCGCGCTTCTCGTTGCGGGCCTGGGAGAGGTTGTCCATCCAGATGGCCGAACCGAGCGTGGCCAGCACGATCAGCGGGATGTAGATGCCGGCCACCACACCCGGATGCCCGGCGCCGAAGGTGGCCAGCACGAACAGGCCGACCAGCTGGACCGCGGCGACACCGATGTTGCCGCCGCCGGCGTTGATGCCGAGCGCCCAGCCCTTGTAGCGGTTCGGGAAGAACGCGTTGATGTTGGCCATCGAGGAGGCGAAGTTGCCGCCGCCGACGCCGGCCGTCGCGGCCAGGATCAGCAGGGTGGAGAACTCGACCCCCGGCTTGATCAGGAAGGCGGCCAGGATCGACGGGATCAGCAGCAGCGACGCGCTGATGATGGTCCAGTTACGGCCGCCGAAACGGGCCACGGCGAACGTGTACGGGATCCGCAGACCGGCGCCGACCAGCGTCGGAACGGCGGTGAGGAGGAACTTCTGGGCCGGGTCGAAGCCGTACTTCGGGCCCAGGAAGAGCACCATCACCGACCACAGCGACCACACCGAGAAACCGATGTGCTCGGAGAAGATCGAGAAGATCAGGTTGCGCTTCGCGATCTTCGACCCACCGTTGGCCCAGAACGTCGGGTCCTCGGGGTTCCAGTCGTCGATCCAGTGGCCTCCCAGCGAGGCGGATGAAGGACGCTCGACGGCGATAGCGGTCATGTCACTCTCCCAAGACGATCTGACCGTCGTCGACCCGGACCGGGTAGACGTTGATCGGGGGCTGGCCGGACTGGGAGCACCCGGTGGAGAGGTCCCAGGCATACAGGTGCAGGGGGCAGACGACGACCGCGTTGTCGATCTGCCCGTCCGCCAGCGGGCCACCCTTGTGCGGGCAGACCGCCGAGACCGCGCGCAGGGAGCCGTCGCGCAGGCGGAAGACGGCGACCATGTCCCCGTCGGTGGTGTAGGTGCGACCCTCGCCGAGAGGGATGTCGTCGAGGCGGCCCAGCGTGCTCATCCGCGCACCGGGACCTGGGGCAGCACGGTCAGGGGCAGGGAGGTGCGGAACTGTCCCGGCGTCACCGGCTCACTCCGTTCTTTCCAGGGGTCCTTGTACGCCTGCACGGCCTCCTCGACGGCGGCGTCCAGGGCGAGCGCGATCCCGTCGGCGTCGTCGACGACGATCTCCCGGATCCGGTCGATGCCGATCCGCGGGACGAACGAGTAGGTCCGCTCCAGCCAGTTGGCGTTCTCGCGGTAGTACTGCAGGAATCGCCCGGTCAGCCGGATGACCTCTTCGGCCGAGTCCACGGTGGTGAGCAGGTCACCCTTGCGGATGTGGGCGCCGGCGGCACCGCCGACGTAGATCTCCCATTTGCCGCCGTCAATGGCGACGACACCGAGATCCTTGACGTACGCCTCGGCGCAGTTCCGCGGGCAGCCGGTCACCGCGAGCTTCATCTTCCCGGGCCCTTCCAGGCCCTGGAACCGTTCCTCGATCGCGATGCCCAGCGCCGTCGAGTCCCCGACGCCGAACCGGCAGAAGTCCGAGCCGACACAGGTCTTCACCGTGCGGAAACTCTTGGCGTAGGCATACCCGGACGGCATGTCCAGGTCGGCCCACATCGCCGGGAGCTGCTCCTTGGGCACGCCGAGCAGGTCGATGCGCTGCCCGCCGGTCAGCTTGACCATCGGGACGTCGTACTTCTCGGCGACCTCGGCGATCTTCCGCAGCTGGGCCGGGGTGGTGACGCCGCCCTTCATCTGCGGGACCACCGAGAAGGTGCCGTCGCGCTGGATGTTGGCGTGGACGCGGTCGTTGATGAACCGGGCGTCGCGCTCGTCGACGTAGTCGGCGCCCCACATCATCTTCAAGAGACTTGCCAGGCCCATCTTGCTCTTGGCGTCGTGGGTCCCGTCCGGGACGAGCTTCTCGAAAACCGACGAAACACTGAGCAAGCGATATTTCCGGATTGCCGCCATCAGCTCGGACTTCGGCATCGGCACGCCCGGGACATACCAGGACGCGGCCGGGTCCTCCTCGGCCGCGCCGCCGTTGGCCCAGTCGACGATCCGCTGCACGAGCGGCTTACAGGTCCCGCAGCCCTTGCCCGCGCGCGTCCTGTCCATGACCCCGCTGACCGTTTTGCAGCCACCGGCGACGACCCCGCAGATCGCGCCCTTGCTCACCCCGTTGCAGTTGCAGATCTGGGTGTCGTCGGCCATGTCCTCAGGGGACTCCTCGACCACTCCCCCGATGTCGAAGATCAGTGACGACCGTTCGTCCGGAAGCGGCGTACCCCGGTCGAAATGCTGGATCAGCGACGCCGCCTTGCTGTTGTCCCCGACCAGGGTCGCGCCGACCAGCACGTCCTCGCGGATGATCAGCTGCTTGTAGATCCCCTTCTTCGGCTCGTTGTAGACGATCACCTCGTCCTCGTCGTGCTCCGGGGCGATCAGCCCCATCGAGGCGACGTCGATGCCGGCCACCTTGAGCTTGGTGTGCAGCTTCGAGCCGGTGTAGGCGACCGCGCCCGTACCGGTGATGTGGTCGGCCAGCACCTTGGCCTGATCCCACAGCGGCGCGACCAGGCCGTACAGGTTGCCGCGGTGCTGCGCGCACTCCCCCACCGAGTAGATGTCGTCGTGACCCTGCACCCGCATCTGGTCGTCGACCACGATGCCGCGCTCGACCGGCAGGCCGCTGGCCGCCACCATCTCGGTGTTCGGCCGGATGCCGGCGGCGATCACCACCACGTCGCACTCGATGACCGTGCCGTCGGCCAGCTTCACCCCGGTGACCCGGTCCTTGCCGAGGATCTCGCTGGTCATCGCGTTGGTGATCACGTTGATCCCGAGCTTGCCCTCGACGCTGGCCTGCAGCATCTGGCCGGCCTTGGGGTCGAGCTGGCGGTCCATCAGGTGACCCATGGCGTGCAGCAGGGTCACGTGGCTGACGTGGTTCTGCAGGCCGCGGGCCGCCTCCAGGCCGAGCAGGCCGCCCCCGATCACGACCGCCCGCTCGTGGTCCCGGGCGTAGCGGATCATCCCGCGGGTGTCGTCGAGCGTGCGGAACGCGAAGACGCCCTGGTGGTAGCCGCGCTTGGGGTTGTGCACGTTCTTCATCGGCGGCGTCCACGAGTAGCTGCCGGTCGCGATGATCAGCTTGTCGTACGGGGTGGCCCCGCCGTTGCTGTCGTGGACGGTCCGGTTCGCCGCGTCGATCCGCTCGACCTTGACCCCGGCGTTCAGCGTGATCCCGTTGTCCCGGTACCACCCGAGGTCGTTGAGGAAGATGCCCTCCTCGGTCTCCACCCCGGCGAGCAGGTTGGACAACATGATCCGGTTGTAGTTGCCGTAAGGCTCGTCACCGAACATCGTCACGGAGAAATCCCCGCCCCGGGCGAGGATCTCCTCGACCGTCCGGGCTCCCGCCATGCCGTTGCCGATGACGACAAGCTTCTGAGTCACTGCGTCGGTCCCTTCTGGCCGTGTGCAGTCACTCTGTCGGCGCGGCGTTAACCCGGAAGACCACTTACCGTGACACTGCTGTTCGCAAATCCCTACATCCGGCTACCCGCCGTTGTGAGGGCACGCGCCCGGTCGAACCGGCTCAACACCAGGTCCGCGACCCCGGCATCCCGGCCCAGCGGCGGCGTCACCGAGTCCGCGCCGGCGTCACCCAGCGACCGATAGAACAGCCCGTCGGCCAGCAGATACGCCGCGATCGCGACCCGTTTCGCGCCCTCCGCGCGCAGCTGCGCGACCACCTCCGGCACCCGCGGCCCGGTCCCCGACACATAACCCACGCGCGCCCCGCCGGGCAGCTGCGCGGCCACACCCTCCACATCGGCCCGCCATCCCGGATCGGACGACCCGGCCGCCGCCAGCACGACCGCGTCCGCCTCCGGAAGGTTGCGCACCAGGCTCGCCAGCAGCAGCGGATCCGGCCCGAGCGGCGCCGTCACCGGAATCCCGGTCCCGGCCACGGCCTCCGCGATGTCCACCCGCACGTGATATCCGCACGACAGCAGCAGCGGCACGACCACGGCATCGGTCACGGTCGGCACGACCGCGGAAACCTTCGGTTCCTGCACGTCCACGTAGCAGAGCCGCACGTCGAGCCCGCGCCGCCGCCGCGCCACCGAGGCGGCGAGTTCCTGCAGCTGCCGGCGCCCGGTGGCCGAGCGGGTCCCATGAGCGACAGCGATCAGAGTGGTCACGGTTACCTCCAAGATCAAATTCTTCATTGCCTCGGTCCGCCGGGGTACAGACCGTCGCTCCCGCGGGGACCCTTCCGGTCCTCGCAGGGCGCTGGCGCGCCCAGAACGCGAGGCCCGCAAGGGCGACGTGGTCGGGTGGTTGCGGTCAGAGCAACAAACCCGCCCACGGCGCACCCCGGATGCCCTCGATCCCCGCGGTGAGCCCGGCGTCATCACCGGCCGGCGTCAATGCCGGCCGGCACTGCCGGCCAGCGCCGATGCCACCCGGCGTCATTACCGACCGGCGTCGATGCCGGATGTGGATACAACGGCGGCCCGGCAACACATCGGGCTCGGCCGTGAGGTGCGAGAAGGCGTCCCGCGGCGCGACCGGTCAGGCGGCCTCGTCCACCCGCAGGCGGTAGCCGCGTTTGATGACCGTCTCGATGTGCTTGCCGGAGCCGAGCGCGGCCCGCAGCCGGGCCACCGCCACGTCCACGGCATGCCCGTCGTTGCCCCGCGGCAGCGCCGCCGCGAGCTGATCCTTGGAGACCACCGCCCCCGGGCGTACCGCCAGCGACGTCAGGATCGCCATCGCGGCCGGCGCCAGGGTGTAGGTCACGCCGTCGATCAGGGCGGCGTGACCCCGTACCTCCAGGGTCGAACCGGCCACCCGCAGCTTCACCGCGCGCCGCGGGAGCTCGTCGGTGACCGTCTTGATCAGCGCGCCGAGCCGGTAGCGTTCCGGCATCACCACCGGGACGTCGAGCTCCACCAACGGCGCCGCGGTCACCGGACCCACACACGCGGCCAGGGTCCCGGACCGGAACGCCGCGGCCACATCCATGTGCGCGTCCCCGGCGATCTGCAGGAACGCCTTGACGGCGGGCGCGCTGGTGAACGTCACCGCGTCGATCTGCCCGGCCGCGACCTGCTCGGCCAGCCGGCGCACGGGCGCCACGTCCGGCGGCAGCGCCCATCGGTACACCGGCACCTCGACCACCGCCGCCCCGGCCAGGCGCAGCGAGTTCACGAACTCGGTCTGCGGCTCGCCGTGCTCCTGCACCACGATCCGTTGCCCGGCCACCCCGTCGTGCAGCAACCGTTCGAGCACCTCCTCGGAGGCCTCGGTCTTGGCCGCCCAGTCCTCGGACAGCCCGGCCGCCCGGATCGCCCCGCACGGCTTCGGCCCCCGCGCGATGATCTTCGCCTCGCGCAGCGACGCCCGCAGCGTCTCCCCCAGACCCCAGCCCTCGGCCGCTTCCAGCCAGCCCCGGAACCCGAACCCGGTCGTCGCCACCACGAGATGCGGCTCCAACCCGATGCACGCCTCGGTCGCCGCCCGCAGCGCGTCGTCGTCGACCAGCGGCACGATGGTGATCGCCGGCGCGCTGACCACCCGCGCGCCGCGCCGCTCCAGCAGCGCGGTCATCTCCCCGCGCCGCCGCTCCGCGGTGACCGCCACGGTGAAGCCGGCCAGTGCGCCCTCGGTCATCCGGTCCCCATCCTGTGCCGCCGTATCCGCTGCAAGAGTCCTAAGACCTGATTTCGGGAACGGTAGGTGAATGTTTCCACGGTGATAACGCCGACTCACTTCCGCCCCGAACCCACTTGTGACCAGCCCCGATCCCCCAGTCTCCCTCGCCGCCCCCACACGCCACCCCAGCTCAGGCCACCCCATAAGCCCGACTTATCCAAAGCCCCCAGCCCCCCTCACGGGTGGACCTTGAGACAACCCTCAGCACCAGCCGAACGCCAGCAGCTGGCGCCCCCGGCTGGATCGACGGCCTTGAGACGACCCTCAGCGCCAGCCGAACGCCGGCAGCTGGCGCCCACGGTCGGGCCGACGGCCTTGAGACGACCCTCAGCACCAGCCGGACGCCGGCAGCTGGCGCTCACGGCTGGATCGACGGCCTTGAGACGACCCTCAGCGCCAGCTGGCTCGGGTTGGCTGGGGGGGGTGGGCCGGGCGGAGGAGGGGGTGGTCAGGGGCGGGGGTCGTCGGGGGTTTCGAAGAGGGGGTCGGTGGTGCCGAAGACGTCGCGGAGTTCCTTGAGCATGTGGAAGGCGGCGATCCGGCCGTCGAGCAGGCCGATCCGGTAGTCGGGGCCGACCTCGGGGTCCTCGGCGATCTGCGGGTCGCGGAATCCGGCGGCACCGTCCACTCGTCCGGCGTTGTAGGCCACCAGCGCGTCGTCCATCGATCTCTCTCCCTGCCCGGCATACGTCGGGCGTCAATCTCGCACGCCCGCCACCAGCGGAGAACCGTCCGTAGGGCTCGATCCCGCCACCCCTCAGCCGGTCCCGCCCGGCCGCCCGTCACCCGAACACCGGCAACCGAGCTGAAACCGTCCTGCACCCGGGCGACCTCCGTCACCCCACCCACGGCCGGGTTCGGATGGGGGTCGGGCTTCGGTGGGTTTGTTGCTCTGACCGCAACCAGCCGCGGAGGAAACGAGCTCCACAACCTGTCCACGGGGTTTTGTGGTTTGACCGCAACCAGCCGACCACGTCGCCCTTGCGGGCCTCGCGTTCTGGGCGCGCCAGCGCCCTGCGAGGGTCGGAAGGGTCCCCGCGGGAGCGACGATCGGGACCACGGCGGACCTAGGCCATGAAGAATTTGATCTTGGATTTGGGCTGGGGAAACAGCGCGGCCCGCGCCTTCGGAGGACGCGGGCCGACGCCGCCCGGGCGGACCCGGGCGCGGGGGGAATAGCGGAGAGCAGGGCAGCGAGCGGGGTAAGGGTCAGTGAGACGGCGGGCGGCCGGGAGCGGGATGAGGGAGGGTGACGGGGGACGGGTCAGCGGGGTAGGAGGCCGGAGGCGTTCCAGAGGGATTTGGCCGGGCCGGTGCCGATCAGGTCGAGGTCGGTGAGGTAGGTGACGATGCGTTCGCCGGCCCAGCGCATGGTTTCGCGGTGGTGGGGGTTGGCGCGGGCGGCCCGGCGGCCCTCCTCCGGGTCGATGCCGACGGCGCGGTAGACGCGGGGGTCGATGAGGCGGGTGCCGGTGAGGTAGGCGGCGCGGCCGATGACCAGGCGGTCGAAGGCGAGGCGGGACTTGCCGGCCTGGCGGATCTGGCGGGCGAGTTCCTCGCGGGCGAAGCGGACGTGCCGGGCCTCCTCGACGACGTGGATGCGGGAGACCATGCGGACCAGGGGCTGGACGGTTTCGTCGGCCATCGCCTCGCGCTGCAGGGTGTCCAGGATCTCCTCGGCGATGAGGATGGCGGCGAACATGCGCGGGCCGGTCGCGGTGTGGGCGATCCAGCGGCCGAGGAGTTCGTCGATGCCGTGCGGGCGGTAGACCGGGGTGCCGAGGCGGGCGATCATCTTGCCGAACATGACCGAGTGGCGGCATTCGTCGCCGATCTCGGTGAGCGCGTACTGGGCGTGGGCGGCGGTCGGGTCCTGCTTGAAGTAGCCGCGGATGAGCAGCTGCATCAGGATCGTCTCGAACCAGACGCCGAGGCCGGCGATGCTCGCGACCTCGTGCTTGGTGAGCTCGACGCGCTGCTCCTCGGACATGCGGTCCCAGAGCGCGGTGCCGTAGAGGCTGGACCGGTGGACCGGGACGAAGTACTTGCCCTCGACGAACGGGGCCTCCCAGTCGATCTCGATCTCCGGGTCGTACGAGTGCTCGGCGGACGATCGCAGAAGCCTGGTGGCCGTGCGGTCCCGATCGGTCACTGACATCGGCCCTCCAAAAGCTTGACGTTACCGGCGGTAACAGTTACTTCTAGTACTATGAACTCGGTCACTCCCCCCGTCAACACCGACGGCCGCCGCGGTCGATGGGACGGTCATCGCGAGCAGCGCCGCGCGGAGCTCACCGCCGCGGCGATCGAGGCGATCCGGCAGCACGGGCCGGAGATCGGCATGGAGGCGATCGCTGCGCACGCCGGCGTGAGCAAGCCGGTGCTGTACCGGTACTTCGCCGACAAGTCGGAGCTGTGGCTGGCGGTCGGGCAGCAGGCCGGCGCGATGGTGCTGGAGGCGATGGTCCCGGCCGTCGCCGCGGTCCGCGAGGAACGGGCGGCGATCGCCGCGGCCATCGACGTCTACCTGGCGCACATCGAGGGCGACCTGAACCTGTACCGGTTCGTGGTGCACCAGCCGGACATCACCCGCGGCCGGGACGTGGTCGCCGACGTGATGGAGACCGTGGCCAGCGGCCTGGCCCGGATCTTCGGGGACCGGCTGCGGGCGCACGGGCTGGACTCCGGCGCCGCACTGCCCTGGGCGTACGGCGTCGTCGGCTACGTCCAGTCGGTCGGCGACTGGTGGCTCCGGCAGCAGCAGCCGATCAGCCGCGAGGCGCTCGGCGAATACCTGACGACGTTCCTCTGGGGTGGTGTCGCCGGCATCAGCCGCGCGGCCGACACGCCCGGTGGGCTGGCGGCTCAACAGGAAGGGTGGGCGACCACGTGACGGACGAGGAGGAGTACCGCGGACCGGCCACGCTGCAACTGGAGGACGGGCCGATCGCGGTGCAGGTGCGGATGTCGGCGCACTTCGAGCCGATCGAGGGGCGGTTCCGCTGGGCCGGGCGCACGAATCCCGTGGATAACCTGCGGGAACGGGTCAGCGCGGGGCTGCGGAAGGCGGTCATCGCGATCCCGGGGGCGGTGGAGACGCCGGTGAGGCTGAGCGAGCCCGACCCGTGGGGCGGGGTCCGGATCAGTGGGACGGGGACGCCGCCGTGGTTTCCGGTGGTGGCGGCATGACCGATGTCGACGTTCTGATCATCGGGGCCGGGCTGAGCGGGATCGGGGCCGCCTGGCGACTGCAGAAGCAGCGGCCTGGGGATAAGTATCTGATCCTGGAGGCGCGCGAGGCAATCGGGGGGACGTGGGATCTCTTCCGGTATCCGGGGGTGCGATCGGATTCGGACATGTTCACGTTGAGCTATCCGTGGCGGCCGTGGCGGGAGCCGGAGTCATTGGCTTCCGGGGAGAAGATCCGGCAGTACATCGAGGACACGGCGAATGAAGCGGACATAGTACGAAATATCCGGTTCGGCGTGCGCGTGGTCAGCGCGGACTGGTCGTCGATGGCCCGGCGATGGTCCCTGACGGCGGCCGACGGGACGGTCTACACCGCGCGATTCCTGTACGCGTGCGCAGGCTACTACAGCTACGACGAGGGCTACCGGCCGGATTTTTCCGGCATATCCGAATTTGGTGGCACAGTGGTCCACCCGCAGTTCTGGCCGAAAGACCTCAACTACCAGGATAAACGCGTCGTGATCATCGGCAGTGGCGCCACCGCCGTCACCCTGGTCCCGACCATGGCCGCGGACGCCGCGCACGTCACGATGCTCCAGCGCTCCCCTACGTACGTGATCCCCCTCCCCAACCACGACGCGATCGCCGACATCGCCCGCCGCCTCCTCCCGCCGAAGGCCGCCAACCGCATCGCCCGGAGCAAGAACGTCCTGCTCAGCCAGCTGTTCTACCAGCTCGCGAGGAAGCGCCCGAAGCAGGTCCGCCGCGTCCTGCAGGGTCTCGCCGGTCGTTTCCTGAAGAACCCGGGGTACGTCGACGAGCACTTCAAGCCCCGCTACGACCCGTGGGACCAGCGCCTCTGCGTGATCCCGGACGGCGACCTGTTCCGCAGCATCACCTCCGGTCGCGCGTCCGTGGTCACCGACCACATCGACACGTTCGTCCCGGAGGGCATCCGCCTGAAGTCGGGCACGGTCCTCGAAGCGGACGTCGTCGTCTCGGCCACCGGCCTGTCCCTGCAGGCGGTCGGCGGCATCCGGCTCAGCCTGGACGGCACGCCGATCGAGATCGGACAGCACGCCGCCTACCGCGGCATGATGCTTTCCGGCGTGCCGAACTTCGCGTACTGCATCGGCTACGTCAACGCGTCCTGGACGCTGCGCGCCGACCTGGCCCACCGGTACGTGCTCAAGCTGCTCGACCACATGGACCGCCACGGTTACGCCGTCGCCACCCCGGCCCGGCTGTCCAGTTCCGGTCGCCCGCTGCTCGACCTGTCGTCCGGGTACGTGCAGCGCGCACTCGACCGCTTCCCGCGGCAGGGCGACCGCGATCCGTGGCTGGTCCGGCAGAACTACCTGCGGGACGTCGTCACCACGCCGCGCGCCGACGTCACCCGGGACATGACCTTCACCCCGCGCTCCGCTCCCGTCCCCAACACTGAGGTGGTCCGATGACCCGTCTCGATCCCTACCGGTTCGCCGGGCGCACGGCCGTGCTCACCGGCGCCGCCAGCGGCATCGGTGAACAGCTGGCCTACGGCCTGGCCCATCGCGGCAGCGACCTCGCCCTGGTCGACGTCGACGCGTCCCGCCTCGAACCGGTCGCCGCGCGCATCCGCCAGGCCCACCCCGGCCTTTCGGTACGGACGATCGTCGCCGACCTGTCCGACCGGGCAGCGGTCGACCTGATCACGAACGATCTCCCGCCCGCCCTCGGCCTGCTGATCAACAACGCCGGCGTGGCCCTCGGGGGACGGTTCGACCAGGTCAGCGTCGACCAGTTCGAGCACGTCATGAACGTCAACTTCCGCGCCCCGATGCTGCTCACCCACGCGCTGCTGCCCGCGCTGACCGCCACCCCGGGAAGCCACATCGTCAATGTCTCCAGCCTGTTCGGCCTGATCGCGCCGCCCGGGCAGAGCGCCTACTGTGCCAGCAAGTTCGCGCTGCGCGGCCTCAGCGAGTCGCTGCGCGGCGAGCTGTTCGAGAACGGGATCGGCGTCACGACGGTCCACCCGGGTGGCATCCGCACCCGGATCGCGGAGAGCGCACTGATCGGCGAGGGCGTGCCGGAATCGGACATCGCGCCGACCCGCAAACTGTTCGGCGCGCTGCTCAGCTTCCCAGCCGACAAGGCCGCCGAGCAGATCCTGCGAGCCATCGAGAAGCGCCGGGCCCGGCTGCTCATCGCCGCCAACGCCAAGGGCCCCGACCTGCTGCAACGCCTGCTCCCGGTCGGCTCCGCCGACATCATCAGAAGGCTGACCTCCGCCTCGGTCAAGGCCGCCTCCCGGTCCAAGGTGGGTGCCGGTCGATGAACTACGTGGACGTACGGGGATCCCGCATCCGTTTCCACGAATCCGGCGACCCGGCCGCCCCGCCCGTGGTCCTGCTGCACGGCATCGGCCGCAGCCTGGAGGACTGGGAACTGCAGCACGCCCGCCTGGACGACACGTACCGGGTGATCAGCATCGACATGCCCGGCTTCGGCCTGTCCCAGCGCCTGCCCGTGGTCACGACCCTGCCCGTCCTGGCCGACGGCGTCTGGGCCACGCTCGACGCGCTCGGCGAGACCCGTCCGGTGCACCTGATGGGCAACTCGCTCGGCGGCGCCGTGTCGATGACCATGCTCGCCTCGGCGCCCGACCGGGTCACCACGCTGACCCTGGTCAACAGTGCCGGGTTCGGCAAGGAGGTGACCTGGGCGCTGCGTGTGCTGGCGGTGCCCGGGCTCGGCCGGCAGATGTTGCGGCACATCGACCGGCGGACCGCGCCGCGCGTCGAACGCACGCTCTTCCGGGACCGGGCCCTGGTCACGCCCGAGCGGGTGGAAATGGCGATCCGGATCGCCCGGCAGCCGGACTTCGCACCGGTCTACCTGGAGATCGCCCAGGCGCTCGGGGGGTTCCGCGGGGTGGCGCCGGCCTGGCGGTCGTCGCTGCTGGCGTCGCTGGCCGGCGTGCAACGGCCCACGATGATCCTCTGGGGTGACCGGGACATGATCCTTCCCAGTCATCACCTGGCCGCCGCCCGGACGGCGTTTCCGCATGCCAAATCACACATGTTCCCGGAGACCGGGCACATGCCGCAGATCGAACGGCCGGACGAGTTCGCCGGGTTGGTGCGGGCGATGCTGGCCTCGGTGCCGGCGTGAGAGCTGGGGTCCGGGCGGTTTAGAGGGGGCCGCCCGGACCCCGTTTTCCCGATCCCGCACCTTTTGTCACCCCTCGGCCGGCCCCGCTGTCCCGTCGCCGACGCTCCCGCCGGTGCCTGATTTTTCGGATATGCGGCCTCTTCGCATAGTCGGCATGTCGACATCGGACAGGTGGTATTTCCTGCTCACAGGCGTGCTGCCCAGCAATGTCCCCCGATCGTGGAGTTGCGGAACCGGGACACCAAGGTTTGATGGGATACATGCGTAGCGCGACATTCATGATCGCCACGCTGATCGGGGGATCCCTGGCCGGCTGCGGCCCGGAACCGGCGGCAGCGCCGGTTCCCACCGCCTCACCGCCCGCCTTCACGGCACCGATCAGCGCGGCCCGGCCCCTCGGCGACGGGCAGGACATCCGCACGCCCGACCTGGCCGCCCGGGTCACGGTCGAGAACACGCTCGCGTCGGCCGACCGCTACGCCGTCAAGGTCACCGTCGAGGTGCTGCGCGGCACCTACGAGTTCGGCCCCGGCATGGTCCGCCTCCACCAGCGCACCGGCCCGGCCACCACCCCGATGACCGGGGCCTCGGTCCCGCGGGTCGCGTTCACCCTGCACGTCGGCGTGGTCCAGAACTGGGAGATCCCGTTCGGCCGGGCCGCCGGCGCCGGCAGCCAGATCCAGATCGCCACCCCGTCCGGCGTCATCCTGGCCTGGACCGCCCGCTGACCGCTCTCCCCCGGACCGGCCGTGCCCCGGGACCGCCCGGTGCGCCGCCCGGCCCTGGCCTAGGCTCCGGATCATGACCACTCCCGCACCGCAGGAACTGAACCTGCTGGAGGCGCTGCACTCCACCCCGGCCCGCCGCTACCTCTCCACCGAGCCGATCCCCGACGAGATCGTCCGCGCGATCCTGGACGCCGCCATCCGCGGCCCGTCCGGCGGCAACAGCCAGCCGTGGGCCTGGATCGTCGTCCGCGACCCGGAGATCAAGAAGCAGATCGCCGACTGGTACCGCGAGGGCTGGCACCGGCACTACGGCTCCCGGCGCGACGAGATCCTCAACGCGCCCGAGGACGGCCCGATGAGCAAGCGCAGCTTCCTGGCCGCCGACCACCTGGCCGCCCACATCGAGGAAGCCCCGGTCTGGATCGTCCCGGTGATCATCGGCGCGGCCAAGTCCAGCAACCCCCGCCTGGGCTCCTCGATCTACGGCGCCGTCCAGCAGCTGATCCTGGCCGCCCGGGCCTACGGGCTGGGCTCCACCCTCACCACCCTGCACATCGGCCATGAGGACGACGTACGCAATCTCCTCGGTCTTCCGGAAAATGCTCTGACCATGGCCATCGTCCCGTTGGGCTACCCGAGCAAGGGCCGCTGGGCCGAGCCGAAGCGCCGCCCCCTGGACGAGGTCGTCCACTACGACCGCTACCAGGCCTAGCCGCCACGTCACGGCCGGCCCAGCGTCTCCACCCCGCGGGCCGCGCCGTGAAGGATCCCGGCCACGCTCATTCGGGTGGGCGGCCGGAGTACTGGCCGGTGGGGCGGAAGCGGGCCGGGCGGTTCGCGTACTCCTCCAGGGCGTGCGCCAGCCAGCCCGCGGTCCGGGCCACGGCGAAGATCGCCTCCCCGGCGTCGGGCGGCATGTCGTGGCGCAGCGCGAAAGCGGCCAGCGCGAAGTCGATGTTCGGCAAGATCCCCGACCTTTGGCGTACGGCGTCAGCCAGCCCGGCCGCCGCCTCGCGCACCGGATGCCCACCGTCGCCGCGCAGGCCGACCGGGTCATCGCCGCCGGCGAGCAGGTCGAACAGGGCGGTCGCGCGCGGATCCCCGGACGGGTACAGCGGATGCCCGAACCCGGGAATCCCGCCGCTGACCCGCAGGTGCTCGGAGATGATCGCGACCGGGTCCTCCCCCGCCACGGCCCGCGCGAGCAACGGGTAGACGTATTCGCTGGCCGCCCCGTGCAACGGCCCGTCCAGGGCCGCGAGCCCCGCGCTGACCACGGCGTAGGGATGCGCCCGGGTCGACGCGGCAACCCGGGCGGCCAGCGTCGACGCGGCGATGTCGTGATCGGCGAGGAGGATGAGCGCGGCCTCCATCTGCCGTTCGGCTTCCGCGGTCAGCCGGTGCTCGGTCAACCGATACCACAGCGACTCGGCCAGCCGAGCCGGCTGACGCGGCACCAGCTTGTGCCGGGGCCGCAGCGCGCTGACCATGGTGGCGATCAGGGAACGACCCGTGGTGAGGACAGCGGTCGGACTGGTGTCGAACCGCAGCGGATCGGCAGCCGCGATGGCCGCGACCGTGACCCTCAGGTGGTCGGTCAGGCGGGCGGTCGGTGGGAGCAACTTGCTCATCTGACGGCCCAGTTGCGCCAATTCATGGTTGATCGGGAACAGGTCATGACGCAATTCGCCGTTCCACAGTAGATTGGCCACCGCTTCGAACGTCTGCGTCCGGGCCAGCTCGGTCACGTCGTGACCGCGATAGAACAGCTCGTCATTGCGGATCAGGGTGATACCGGTTTGTATGTTCGGTGTTGCCCGTTTTCTGCTAGCTATCAAGTCGTCCACGTCCGACTTGGCGTAAAGACTCCCCTTTCCGGCCGCGTTGCGACGGCTGGTCAGGAGACCGCGACTCACATACGCATAGATGGTGGAGGGCTTGACGCCGAGACGGTAGGCGACCTGTTCGGTCGTGAGCAGCTGTTCTTTGGACATGTGCGGATGCTCTCATGTTGACTGGATCAACATTGACGAGTTGTACGTCAAGTCACATGTTGATGTCATGTTGACTGTCAACCCAGGACTTGCCGGTGTCGTCGCGTTCGACACCGAGATCGCCGAACCCGACCGGGACGGCGGGTCGCTCCGCTACCGCGGGGTGGACATCCGCTCGCTGGCCGGGCACGTCTCCTTCGCCGACGTCTGGGGTCTGCTCGCCGACGGTGATTTCGACCGGCCGCTGCCGCCGGCCGAGGACGTGCCACTGCCGGTGCACTCCGGTGACGTCCGCGTGGACGCGCAGGCCGCCGTGTCGATGCTGGCCCCGCACTGGGGTCTGCGGCAGCTCATCGACATCGACGACGCGCAGGCCCGGGCGGATCTCGCCCGTACGTCGGTGTCGGTCCTCTCGTATGTGGCCCAGGCCGCCCGGGGCGCGCAGGCCGCGCCGGTCCCGCAGCGGCTGGTCGACGCGGGCCGCAACGCCACCGAGCAGTTCATGATCCGTTGGCGGGGTGAGCCGGATCCGCGGCACGTGGCGGCGCTCGACCGGTACTGGGTGTGCGCGGCCGAGCACGGCATGAACGCGTCCACGTTCACCGCCCGGGTCGTCGCCAGCACCGGCGCCGACGTGCCGGCCTGTGTCTCGGCGGCGATCGCGGCGCTGTCCGGCCCGTTGCACGGCGGTGCGCCGGCCCGGGTGCTCGGCATGATCGAGGCGGTCGAGCGGTCCGGTGATGCCCGGGCGTACGTGCGCGGGGTCCTCGACGGCGGCCGGCGGCTGATGGGTTTCGGTCACGCCGTCTATCGGGCGGAGGACCCGCGGGCCCGGATCCTGCGGGACGCCGCGTTCGAGCTGGGTGCGCCGCGCTTCGAGGTGGCCCGTGAGCTGGAACTGGCGGCGCTGGCCGAGCTGCGCGAGCGCAAGCCGGACCGGGTGCTGGAGACCAACGTCGAGTTCTGGGCGGCGGTGGTGCTGGACTTCGCGGGCGTGCCCGCCGAGCTCTTCGCCTCGCTGTTCACCTGTGCGCGGACGGCCGGCTGGAGTGCGCACATCCTGGAGCAGAAGCGCCTCGGCAAGATCATCCGCCCGTCGGCCGACTATGTCGGACCGGGCACGCGCGACGCCGCCGCCCTCTCCGGCTGGACGAGCGCGCTGAGCCGGAACGCCTGAGAACATGACAAAGATCGATTTCGGACGTACGGCATCTGACTACGCCCGCCACCGGGCCGGTTTCCCGCCGTTGCTGTCGGAGCGGCTCATCGCGTACCAAATCGGCGAAGTTGATCAGAAAGTGCTCGATCTGGGCACCGGCACCGGCAGTCTGGCCCGGCTGTTCGCGGCTCGCGGTGCGATAGTCACCGGTCTCGACCCGGCCGAGAGCCTGCTCGATCAGGCTCGCCGCCTGGATCGGGAGGCGGGGCTCGCCATCACCTACGTGGTCGGTAGCGCCGAGCGGACCGGTCTGCCGGAGGCCGCGTTCGACGTGGTCACGGCCGGTCAGTGCTGGCACTGGTTCCGGGGCGGGGAGGCGGCGGCCGAGGCCCGTCGCCTGCTGCGGCCGGGCGGGCGGATCGTGATCGCCCACTTCGACTGGCTGCCGCTGCCGGGCAGCGTGGTCGAGGCCACCGAGCGGCTGATCCTCGCCCACAATCCGGGGTGGACGCTGTCCGGCGGCACCGGGATGTATCCGCGCTGGCTCACCGACCTGCGGGTGGCCGGTTTCGGCGGGGTGGAGACGTTCTCGTTCGACGTGGACGTCCCCTACTCGCGGGAGGACTGGGTGGGCCGGATCCGGGCCAGCGCGGGCGTCGCGGCGAGCCTGCCGGCGCCGGCGGTCGAACGTTTCTCGGCCGAGCTGACCGCCCTGATCCCGGACGAGCGGCTGGCCGTCCCGCACCGCGTCTGGGCCGTGGTCGCGCAGAAGCCCGAGTAGAGCCGCCCTCGCTACAAGGCGGCCGGATGAAAAGCCGGATGAACAGGCGGCCGGGCGGAAGGGCCCGGCCGGCCGGAACAGCCGGTCACGAGGCGTCGACCGTGGACGGCCGGCCGGCGAGGGCCAGCGTCGCATACCGCCCGCCGGACGAGATCAGCGTCTCGTGGTCGCCGGACTCCAGGATCCGGCCGTGGTCGATGACCACGATCTGGTCGGCGTCGCGGACCGTGGACAGCCGGTGCGCGATGGTCACCGTGGTGCGCCCGCGGGACAGTTCGTCGAACGCGCGCTGCACGGCCCGCTCGGTCTCGTTGTCCAGCGCGCTCGTCGCCTCGTCGAGGACGAGGATGCGCGGGTCGCGCAGCAGGGTCCGGGCGATGGCGATCCGCTGCTTCTCGCCGCCGGAGAAGCGGTGGCCGCGGGAGCCGACCATCGTGTCGTACCCCTCGGGCAGGGCCGCGATCAGCGTGTGGATCTGCGCGGCCCGGCAGGCGGCCTCGATCTCGGCGTCGGTCGCGGACGGTTTCGCATACCGCAGGTTCTCCCGGATGGTCGTGTGCAGCAGATATGTCTCCTGGCTGACCACGCCCACCAGGTCCGACAGGTCGGTCAGGGACATGTCCCGCAGGTCGACCCCGTCGATCGTCACCCGGCCCGCGGTCGGGTCGTAGAGACGGGCGATAAGTCCCGCGGTCGTGCTCTTGCCCGACCCGGTCTCGCCGACCAGCGCCAGCGAGGTGCCGGCGGGAACGTCGAGGTTGATGCCGGAAAGGACGGGTGCCCCCGAGTCGTAGGAGAAGGACACGTCCTCGAACCGCAGGTGGCCACCGACCTCACCCAGACGCACCGGGTGCGCCGGGGAGGAGATCTCGACCGGCAGGTCGAGGTACTCGAAGATGCGCGCGAACAGCGCCAGCGAACTGGTCAGCGTCACGCTCACGTCGAGCAGGCTCATCAGCGGGCGGAACAGGTTCCCCTGCAGCGCCGTGAACGCGACCAGCGTCCCGATGCTCATCGCCCCGGCCGCGAACGGCAGCCCGGCCGCGAGATAGATGGTCGCCGGGATGACCGCGAAGATGATGTTCATGGCGGCCATCCGCCAGCGCCCGGCCAGCTCGGACCGCAGCTCCAGGTCGATCAGCCGCCCGGACGAGCCGGTGAACCGGTCGATCTGCGCGGCGCCGGCGCCCATCGTCTTGGACAGCTGGATGCCGCTGATCGACAGGCCCTCCTCGATGATCACGTTGAGCTCGGCCAGCTCGCGCTGGCGGGCGGCGGTGATCTTCTGCCGCATCCGGGCCACGCGGCGGGTCAGCAGGATCGCCGGGGGGAGCACGAGCAGCGAGATCAGGGTGAGCTGCCAGGTCAGCGCGACCATGGCGACGATCGTGGCGACCACGGTGGTCAGGTTGGCCGCGATGCTGGTCGCGGTCGAGGTGACCACCGACTGCATGCCGCCGATGTCGTTGGTGATCCGGGACTGCACCTCGCCGGTGCGGGTCTTGGTGAAGAAGCCGACCGACTGCCGCTGCAGGTGGGTGAAGACGTCGACGCGCAGCCGGTGCATGACCCGCTGGCCGACCGTGGTGGAGATCCAGGTCTGCAGCACGCCGAGCACGGAGGTGATCGCGGCGACCACGATCATGCCGGCGACCAGCCAGGACAGCAGGCGCAGGTCGCTCTGCGGCAGGGCGACGTCGATGATCTCGCGGAGCAGGAACGGCGACGCCATGCCGAGCACGGACGCCACCACGATGATCGCCACCACCAGCGTGAGCTGCTTGCGGTGACCGATGAACAACGCGCCGATGCGGCGCAGTGAGACGGATCGGGCTTGCGCCTTCTCCGCGGGGGTCACGGTGCGTCCCGCGCCCCGGCCTGGTTTGTCAGCCAAGTGCAAAAGCCTTCCTCGGTACGGTGTGAACAAGCTGAGGTTACCTCAACATGAGGCTACAACGGTAATCGCTGGTAGCTTGTTCCCGTGGAAGAGGAGTCGTTGCACGAGGTGTTCTGGGCGGTCAGCCGGCGGATGCGGGAGCAGACCAAGCGCGAGATGGAGCCCTGGGGCATCGCCCCGTCCCAGGGCCGCGCCCTCGCCGTCCTGCTCTCCGGCGGCTCGATGCGCCCCGGCGCGCTGGCCGAGCGGCTGCGGATCGCCCCGCGCTCGGCCACCGAGGTCGTCGACGACCTGCAGGACCGTGGACTGGTCGCCCGCCACCCGGACCCGGACGACCGCCGGGCCACCCTGGTCGCCCTCACCGATCAGGGCCGCGACACCGCCACCGCGATCAAGACGGCTCGCGCCGCCGCCAGCGAGAGCGTCTTCGCCTCCCTCGACCCCGCCGACCGCACCGCCCTGGCCCGCATCCTCCGCAAACTCACCACCCCGTAGCAGCCAGGCAGCGCGGCGCAGGGCTTCGGCTGGTGCTGGTGGCTGTTTTCAGCCCGCAGAACAGCCATCAGCGCCAGCCGGGCGGCGCGAGCCGCGTCGCGGCCGGGAGTGGGGGTGGGCCGGCGGCGGGTGGACCGGGGCGGGTCTGACGGCGTACGAGCAAAGGGTCTAAAGCTTGTGCCGGAGGGTGGCTCGGAAGAGGAAGGCGCCGCAGGCGGCCGTGGCGCCGAGGCAGAGCAGGGCCAGGTAGAGGCCGGCCGGCACCGTGACCAGGGATGTCGCGCTGAGCACGCCGAGGGCGAGCAGGGCGATCAGGCACCAGGTGAGGGTGACCCGGGCCGCGTAGCCCATGGCGTCGCGGGCCAGGAGGGCGCGTTCGTCGACGCGCCCGTGGGGGCCGACGCGCAGGGACTCGGCGAACTCGTCGGCGGCCTGGGCCAGTGACGACGCGTCGACGACCGACTCCATCGCGATCTCGAACAATGCGAGCGTACGGTGGGCGCCGGCGTGACCGGGTTCGAGGGCGAGGGCGCGCCCGATCGACTCGCGGGCGCTGAGCGGGCGACCGGCCGCGAAGAGCGCGCGGCCGTGGGTGACGTGCAGATCGGCGTCGTATCCGGCCAGTTCGACGGCCATCTTCAGCCCGTCCAGCGCGTCGCCGACGCGACCGGCGGCCAGTTGGGCGTCGGCCAGCCGGTTGTGCAGGCGCGGGTTGCCCGGGTCCTCGCGGCAGGCGTCGAGCGCGGCGTCGATCGCCTCGCGGTGCCGGCCCAGTTCGGTCGCGGCCCGGCTGACCCAGTAGAGGGTTTCCGGACCGTGCGGGTCGAAGTGCCACGCGGCTCGGGCGGCGCGCAGGGCGGCGTCGAAGTCGCCCATGGCCAGGTGCGCCCGGGCCATGCGGTGCCAGGCGTCGACGTTCTCGGGTTGTCGGCCGACGATCGGGGCCAGCAGGTTCGCGGCGTTCGCGGCACGACCACGGGCGAGCAGGTCGTCGGCCTGGGACAGCAGGGGCTCGGTTCGCACGAGTCCGTAGATCGGCGGCGCCGGGGCCGAGCTGGGAAAACCCTACGTTGCGGCCGAGTTGCGTTATCCGCGGAGCTCGTCGCGGTAGCCGAGCAGGGCCTCGACCATGCCCTGGACGAACCGCTCGACCACCTGCAGCTCGGCCGTGTCGAACCTGGCCATCACCTCATCCGTGCGCGGTGCCAGCGGGGTGAAGAAGGCCTGGGCGAGCGCCATCCCGGAGTCGGCGTAGCGCAGGTGCACGACCCGCCGGTCGGTGCTCTCCCGCGTCCGGCGCAGGTGCCCGTCGCGCTCCAGCCGGTCGATCATCGCGGTGGTCGCGCCGGAGGAGAGGCCCATCGTCTCGCCGAGCCGGCCCGGGGTGAGCGGCGCGCCGGCCCGCTCGGCGTGCATGACCGCGAGCAGCGCGTGCAGGTCGGGGCCGTGCAGATGGTTGCGTCCGGCGAAGGCGTGCCCGATGTGGTTGGCCTCGCTGGAATATGAGTTGAGCAGGTCGACCAGCCGGATGCGCAGGCGCCGGCGTTCCTCCGCATCCCCGGCCGGGGCTTTCTGTTCCTCCACGGGGGTAAGTGTTGCAGATCCTTCCCCGGTAGGTAAGAATCTCGATTGTCGAGATTCTTTGTTTTGGAGGATTCATGAGACGGGCATGGGCTTCCCTGCTCCTGGCCCTGGTGCTCGGCGGTCTGGTGATCGGCCTGTCCGGGTCGACCAAGGTCACCAACGACCCGAACGCCTCGCTGCCGTCGTCCGCCGAGTCCACCCGCGTGGCTCAACTGCAGAAAGAGCTGCCTTCCGGCCGTACGAACGCGGCCCTGGTCGTCGTCGCGAAGGGCGGGGCGGCGCTCACCGACGCCGACCTGGCCACCGTGACCGGCCTGGGCCAGCCGATCCTCAGTGCGGACCGCAAGGCCGCGATCGTGTCGGTGCCACTGCCGGCCGGTGTCTCCTCCGAGGAGACGATCAAGCAGGTCACCGACCTGCGGGCCAAGGTGCGCGACGGGCTGCCGGCCGGGGTGACCGCGCAGGTCACCGGCGGGGCCGGGTTCAGCGCCGACCTGGCCGACAGCTTCACCGGGGCGAACACGCGCCTGCTGCTGGTCACCGTGGTCGTGGTCGCGCTGCTGCTCCTGGTCACGTACCGCAGCCCGCTGCTCTGGCTGGTCCCGCTCTTCGTGGTCGGTCTGGCCGACCGGGTCACCACCGGCCTGGTCGCGCTGATCTCGCAGCACACCAGCCTGCCGGTCAGCGGCTCGACCACGGGCATCGTGACGGTGCTGGTGTTCGGCGCGGGCACCGACTACGCGCTGCTGCTGATCTCCCGGTACCGGGAGGAGCTGCACAACCACGAGAACCGGTTCGAGGCGATGGGCAAGGCGCTGCGCGGGGCCGGTCCGGCCATCGCGGCCAGCGCCGGCACGGTCATCCTGAGCCTGCTCACGCTGCTGCTGGCCAGCTTGGAGAGCAACGTGTCGCTGGGCGTCACGGCGGCCGCCGGCATCGCCGTCGCCGCGCTCTTCGCGCTGCTGGTCCTGCCGGCCGCGCTGGTCATCTGCGGGCGCGGCCTGTTCTGGCCGTTCGTGCCGCGGGTCGGCCAGGCCGGGGTCGAGGCCGAGAAGGGCGTGTGGGCGCGGGTCGGCCGGGGCGTCGCCCGCCGGCCGATCGTGGTCACCGTGGCCTCGGTGATCATCCTCGGCGTGCTGTCGGCCGGTGGGCTGGGAACGCGGCTCGGGCTGTCGCAGACCGAGCAGTTCCGGGTCGAGTCCGAGTCGGTGGCCGGCCTGGACACGCTGTCCAAGTACTTCCCGGCCGGGGCAGCCAGCCCGACAATCGTGCTGACCGGTCCCGATCAGGCGCAGTCGGTGCTGTCGACGATCACCGCGACGCCCGGGGTGGCCCAGGCGAGACTGGCCGAGCAGAACGCTTCGCAGGCCAGCATCCAGGTGATCCTGGACGCGGCGCCGGACACCACGCAGGCGTTCGACGCGATCCGCGCCCTGCGGTCGGAGCTGGACGGCCGGGCGCTGGTCGGCGGCAGCGTGGCGACGAGCCTGGACACCCGGACCGCGACCCGGCACGACCTGGAAGTGATCGCCCCGGTGATCCTGCTCGTCGTGCTGCTGGTCCTGATCCTGCTGCTGCGGGCGCTGGTCGCGCCGCTGCTGCTGATCGTGACCGTGATCGTCAGCTACGGGGCCGCGCTCGGGGCCGGGTCGTTCCTGTTCGGCCACGCGCTCGACAACCAGGTGCCGCTCTTCTCGTTCCTGTTCCTGGTCGCGCTCGGCGTGGACTACAACATCTTCCTGGTCACCCGGGCCCGGGAGGAGGCCGTCAAGCGCGGCACCCGGGACGGCATGGTCCACGCGGTCGCGGTCACCGGCGCGGTCATCACCAGCGCGGGCATCCTGCTGGCGGCCGTGTTCGCGGTGCTCGGGGTGCTGCCGGTGATCACGCTGACCCAGATCGGGGTGATCGTGATGATCGGGGTGCTGCTGGACACGCTGCTCGTCCGCACGGTCCTGGTGCCGGCGCTGGCCACGATCCTCGGGGAGCGGTTCTGGTGGCCGGGCCGGCCGCACGCGCCGGCCACGACGGGCGGCGGACCGGCAGCCGGGGGTAAGGACTGGGACGCGGTCGACCGGGCCAAGCTGACGGAGTCGGCCGACAAGAGCTGACCCGCGGCCACCGGCCTCGGCGCGGCAATCACGCACGCGCCGGGGCCGGTGGGCTCACGACGTACCCAATCGGGAATTTGATCTTGATTTTGGCAGGTCAGGACGGGCTGGCCGGGGCCGGGACGCCGGCGAACGGGATGGCCGCCGGGGCGGTGTTCCGCTCCCCCGCCGGGTGCTGCCAGAGGCCGCGGCGGCGCAGCTCGGGCAGCACGCCCTCGCCGAACCAGTACGCCTCCTCCAGGTGCGGATACCCGGACAGGATGAACTCGTCGATGCCGAGCGCCGCGTACTCCTGGATGCGGTCGGCGACCTCGGTGTGGCTGCCGACCAGGGCGGTTCCGGCGCCGCCGCGGACCAGGCCGACACCGGCCCACAGGTTGGGCGAGACGACCAGGCCGTCCCGGTTGCCGCCGTGCAGCTCGATCATCCGGCGCTGACCCTCGGACTCGCTCGTGCGCAGCCCGGCCTGAACACCGGCGATGTCGGCCTCGGAGACGTTCTGCAGCAGGCGGGCGGCCTCGGCCCAGGCCGCGTCGGCGGTGTCCCGGGTAATCACGTGCAGGCGGATGCCGAACTTCATGTCCGGCTTGAGCGTGCGGATCCAGGCCAGCTTCTCGGCGACCTGGGCGGGCGGCTCACCCCAGGTCAGGTACACGTCGGCGTGATCGGCGGCGACCGGGCCGGCCGCCTTGGACGAGCCGCCGAAGTACACGGTGGGCTGCAGGTCGGGCACGCGGCTGAGCTTGGCGTTCTCGACCTTCACGTACGTGCCGTCGTACGTGATCGTCTCGCCCCGCAGCAACCCACGGACCACCGTGAGGAATTCGGCGGTCCGCGCGTAGCGCGAGTCCTTGTCCAGGAAGTCGCCGAACTGCCGCTGCTCGCTGGACTCCCCGCCGGTCACGACGTTGAGCAGCAGGCGCCCACCGGACAGCCGCTGGAACGTCGACGACATCTGCGCCGCCAGGGTCGGCGAGATCAGCCCGGGCCGGAACGCGACCAGGAACTTCAGCCGCTCGGTGACCTCGGTCAGCATCGCCGTGGTCAGCCACGCGTCCTCGCACCAGGCCCCGGTCGGGGTGAGCGCGCCGACGAACCCGAGTTGCTCGGCGCTGCGGGCGATCTGCCCGAGGTAGCCGATGGTGAGCGGCCGCACCCCGCCGGCCGACCCGACGGGTGTGCCGTGACCGCCGCCCACGATGTCCCGGCTGTCGCCGTTGGTGGGGAGAAACCAGTGGAAGTCCATACCCCGGAGCCTACCCATATGTCCCATCGACTCGATAGGATCCCGGGGCATGATCGATGAAGTTGCATACGACGAGGAACGCCTGCGGGACTGGACGGCCGGACGAGCCCGCGGCTTCTCCCGGCGGAGCCTTCTCGCCCTGGTCGCGGCCGCCGGCGCCGCCGGTCTGGCGCCGAGCCCAGCCCACGCGGCCGACTCCCCGATCGTCAAACCGCTGCCGCCCGAGCTGTTCAAGGTGTTCGGCACCAACGCCGAGACCAGGTGGTCGGCCCTCAAGGACCAGGGCTACTTCGTGCCGATCGACCGGTTCTTCGTCCGCAACCACACCAGCACGCCGCGGCTCGACGCGTCGGCCTGGAACCTGGAGATCTCCGGCGCGGGCCTGCGCGGCGACACCGTCCACCTCACCCTGGCCGACCTTCGCCGCCTACCGGCGGAAACCCACGCGGTCACCGTCGAATGCGCCGGTAACGGCCGCAGCTACTACAGCTCCCAACAGGGCCAAACCGTTTCCGGTACGGCGTGGGGCCTGGGCGCGGTCGGCGTCGCGCGCTGGCGCGGCGTGCGCCTGTCGACGGTCCTGCGCCGTGTCGGCGTACGCCGGGACGCCGTCGACGTGCAGGCGTCCGGCCTCGACCCGAACTACGTGACCGGCGGGGTCGACCTCGGGCCCGTACGCCGCCCGATGCCGCTGGCCAAGGCGCTCGACGACGTGCTGCTGGCCTACGAGATGAACGGCGAACCACTGCCGCCGGACCACGGACATCCGGTACGCCTGATCGTCCCCCACTGGATCGGCATCGCCTCGATCAAATGGGTGGGCCGGATCGAGGTGTCCACCGAGCCGCTCTTCTCGCCGTGGAACACGCAGTTCTACCGCCTGTTCGGTCCCGAGTTCCCGGCCGACGGGCTGCCCTTCGACAAGCAGGTGATCAAGAGCGCTTTCGAACTCGACCCGGGAACGACGTTCACGGCCGGCAAACGGGTCCGCCTGACCGGCCGGTCCTGGTCGGCCGGCGGCCCGATCCGCAAGGTCGAGGTCAGCACCGACGGCGGGGCCACCTGGCGGCACGCCCGCTTCACCGGGCCGTCCTGGGCCGGTACCTGGCAGCGCTGGGAACTGGACTGGCGGCCGGGCTCGGGCGCCTATGAACTGCTGGCGCGGGCCACCGACGTGCACGGGCGCACCCAGCCGGAGGTGGCGCGCTACAACACGCTCGGGTATCTGTTCGACGCGGTGGTGCGGGTGCCGGTCACCGCGGCGTGACGACATGAAGGCGGGCCGGGGCTTGTGGCCCCGGCCCGCCTTCGCACCCCATCAGGACCTTCACTCAGGACCGTCGCCGGCTCTGCGTTCAGGACTTTCGCTCTGAGCTTTCGCTCAGGACATCCGGTCAGGACTTGAAGATGTCCTTGATCTTCTCGCCGGCCTGCTTGACGTGCGAGCTGGCCTGGTCGGCCTGGCCTTCGGCCTCGAGCTGCTCGTCGTCCGTGGCCTTGCCGACACCTTCCTTGACCTTGCCGCCGACTTCCTCGGCCTTGTTGTCAACCTTGTCGTCGAAAGCCATCGCACACCTCCGGGAGGAGTTGAAGTCTGTCTCGACCCTTCTCATACCCGGCCCCACCCACCTCATGCGTCTTCTTCGGTGCCGCTCTGACTGGGTTATGGTGATCGCCGACCGCAGGGAGTGCTGATGTCGCCGAAGAAGGCTGTGACCACGCCTTCGAAGGCGCCTGCAAGATCCGGCAGATCTTCCAAGAACACGGCAAAGCCCAAGGCGCCGAAGACCAACAAAAGCCGCAAACCGACCTCGACGGACGTGGCCGTGGCCGCCGGGGTCTCGCGCTCGGCGGTGTCGTTCGCGTTCAACAATCCGCAGCGGATCTCCAGCGCGACCCGGGAGCGGATCCTGGCCGTCGCCGAGGAGCTCGGGTACACGCCGAGCACGCTGGGGCGGATGCTGCAGGCCGGGACGACCAACTCGATCGGGGTGCTGCTGCCGCAGCGGCTGGCGCAGATCCTGGAGAACCCGTACTACGCCCGCTTCCTGATGGGCGCCGGCCAGGTCTGCGACCAGGAGGGGTACACCCTGCTGCTGACGCCGCCGCTGCGGGACTCGGTGCTCAAGGCCATTCCGTACGCCGCGGTGGACGGGTTCATCGTCTGCGGGCTGGAGATCGACCGGGGCGAGGTGGCCGAGCTCGACCGGCGCGGCATCCCGTTCGTGCTCATCGACTCGGACCGGCACGAGGGTGCGCCGCACGTCGAGGTGGATGACCGCGGGGGCGCCCGGGAGGTGGCCCGCTACCTGCTGGAACTCGGGCATCGGCGGCTCGCCGTGCTCTCCATCGACCCGGGGCCGGAGGTGGCCGAGCGGGGCTATCGCGGGCCGCTCGGGCGGCGGCTGGCCGGGATCGCCGACGCACTGGCCGAGGTCGGGATGACCATGGACGACGTGCGGCTGGCGGAGGTGCCGGCGACCCGTGCCGATGGATATAAAGCGACAAAAGACTTGATGTCAGAAAAGTCGCCAACGGCGATCCTGGCGCTCTCCGACGTGCATGCCTACGGCGCGGTGGACGCCCTGCAAGAACTCGGTGTCCGCGTGCCGGAGGACGTCTCGGTGACCGGCTTCGACGACCTGGCCGAGTCGGCCTGGTTCCGGCCGCGGCTGACCACGGTCCGGCAGCCGATCGTGACCAAGGGCCGGATGGCCGCCGACTTCCTGATCTCGGCGATCCGGGGTGAGGATCAGCATCCGCACCAGACACTTGGCACGTCGCTGATAGTGCGCGATTCCGCCGCAAAACCGGCATAGCGAATCGGTTGCAAGAACTTGCAGCAAGAAAGCAACCGTTCAGCTATGTAACACGTGTTAGTCGCCTGCTAGCGTTCCTCGCCATGACTGATCAATTGGTCGCACCGCCCACCGTCGAGGCGCCACCGGCTTCCTGGTGGCGCAACGCGGTCATCTACCAGATCTATCCGCGCAGCTTCGCCGACTCGAACGGCGACGGCATCGGGGATCTGCCCGGCATCACGGGCCGGCTGCCGTACCTCAAGGATCTTGGTGTTGACGCGGTCTGGCTCTCCCCGTTCTACTCGTCGCCGCAGGCGGACGCGGGCTACGACGTCTCGGACTACCGGACCGTCGACCCGATCTTCGGCACCGTCGCCGACGCCTCCGAGCTGATCGCCGGCGCGCACGCGCTCGGCCTGCGGGTCATCGTCGACCTGGTGCCCAACCACTCGTCCGACCAGCACGAATGGTTCCAGAAGGCCCTGGCCGAGGGCCCCGGATCGCTGTTCCGCGAGCGCTACCACTTCCGCCCCGGCCAGGGCGAGAACGGCGAACTGCCGCCGAACGACTGGCCGTCGATCTTCGGCGGGCCGGCCTGGACCCGGGTCGCCGACGGCGAGTGGTACCTGCACCTGTTCGCCTCCGAGCAGCCGGACTTCAACTGGGAGCACCCGGCGGTCCGGGACGAGTTCAAGACGATCCTCCGGTTCTGGCTCGACCTGGGCGTCGACGGTTTCCGTATCGACGTGGCCCACGGCCTGGTGAAGGAAGAAGGCCTGCCCGACGTCGGCTCGGACGCCGAATGGCACCTGCTGGGCGTCGGCGAGAGCCCGTGCTTCGACCGCGACGGCGTGCACGAGATCTACCGCGCGTGGCGGCAGATCCTCGACGAATACCCGGGCGAGCGGATCGCCGTCGCCGAGGCCTGGGCCCCCAACCTGTCGCGGGTGTCGCACTACGTCCGCGAGGACGAACTGCACCAGGCCTTCAACTTCAGCTACCTGGGTACGGCGTGGAACACGCACGAGCAGCGTCAGATGATCGACGACTCCCTGGCCGCGATGAGCGCGGTCGGAGCGCCGACCACCTGGACGCTGTCGAACCACGACGTCGTACGCCACACCACCCGGCTCATGCAGACCGGGGACGGCGAGGTGGCCGGCCGCAAGGCGGTCGCCGTCGACGAGGAGGCCGGCCTGCGCCGCGCCCGGGCGGCCAGCGCGCTGATGCTGGCCCTGCCCGGCTCGGCCTACCTGTACCAGGGTGAGGAGCTCGGCCTGCCCGAGGTGCTCGACCTGCCGCCGGAGACACGCCAGGACCCGGCGTTCCACCGGGCCGAGGGCCAGGACGGGTACCGGGACGGCTGCCGCGTGCCGATCCCGTGGAGCGGGGACGTCGCGCCGTACGGGTTCGGCCCGGAGGGCGGCGGGAGCTGGCTGCCGCAGCCGGCATCCTGGGCCCGGCTGAGCGTCGCGGCGCAGGCCGAGGTGCCGGGCTCGACGCTGGAGCTGTACCGGACGGCGCTGACCGTCCGGCGCACCGACCCGGCGCTGCAGCCGATCGACAACCTGCGCTGGGTGACCGCGCCGGCCGGGGTCCTCGCGTTCGAGCGTGAGGTGCCGGGCGCGCCGGTCTTCCGCTGTGTCGTCAACATGAGCGACCAGCCGGTCACCCTTCCCCGGGCCGGTGAGTTGTTGCTGGCCAGCGGTCCCGTCGAGGGTGGTCCGGACGAGGTCGTCCTGCCGCCCGACACGACCGTCTGGTGGTCCCTCTGATCTGAAATCCGACCCGGCCACCCTCGGACGGTGCGGGTGGGCGGGGTGCGGGCGTGACGCGATCTGGGGGGACGCGTCGCGCCCGCACTTTTTTGTTTCCTCAGTTCGCGGTGGTATCCGCCGATCAGGCAGAACACCTGATCGAAGACGGCGGTGAACCATGCGACTGACACCACGACCAGCCCTGGTGGCCGGCCGTCTCGTGCTGCTCGCGTCCCTCTGGGCCGTCCTGTCCCTGGTGCTCGGCGTGGCCGGGCTCTTCGGGGAGGCGCCGGCCTGGCTGCTGTGGCCGTCGGCGATCGGGGCGACGACGACCGCGACGTACGCGAGTCTGATCGCCGCCGGGGCGAGCCCGGGAGTCGCCCGGCTGTTCTGGCGGCGGCTCGCGGCCGCGGCCGGCCTCCTCACCGTGGCGACGGTCAGCCACGCCACCCAGACCGTGATCGCCGGGCATCTGACCACGATGAACCTGTTCACCGCGGGCGGTTACCTGGCCGCGGTGGCGGCCGGCGCGTACGCGATGGCCCGGCTCCCCCACCCGCCCCGCACCTGGCGGGCCAACCTGGCGATCTGCCTGGACATCGCGGTCGTCGGGGTGGCCGCGGCACTGCTCGTCTCGCACTTCGTGTGGAGCTTCCCGATCGGCGGGGGCCCGCCGCCACGGTCCGGTCCGGTGATGCCCGGACTGCACGCCAGCATGATGATGATCATGCTGGTCACCGCGGTCGGCGCGGTGCTGGCGGTGATCCGGGTCGGCATCACCGGCGCCGCTCCGGTGCACGGACCGGCCATCTGGTACCTGGCCCCGGCCGGTCTGCTCCCACCCCTCTCGTGGCTGCTCTACCCGGCCCTGGACGGCTGGTCGCACCTGAGCGTGTCGGCGATCGTGCTGGTGCCCCTCGGGCTGATGTTCGCGCTGGCCGCCCGCTCGCAGATCCGGTCGGCCGAACACCCGGCCCGGACGGTCAGCGCCCGGTGGGCGCACCGGTGGCGGCGGATCAACGTGGTGCCGTACGCCGCGGTCGCGATCACCATCGGCATGCTCGTCTTCGTCACCGTGCACCTCGGGTACCTGCCGCCGGGGCTGGCCGGCGGCTCGGTCGTGCTGATCACGCTCGTGGTGATCCGGCAGATCGCCGCCCTCTCGGACAACACCGTGCTGATGGACCGCCTGGAGGAGCAGGCCAACCACGACGACCTGACCGGCCTGCCGAACCGGCGCCGGTTCGCCGCCATGCTGCAGGAACGCACCGAGCCGGGCGCGGTCGCGGTCGGCGACCTGGACGGCTTCGGCACCCTCAACGACCGGCTCGGCGACGAGCGGGGCGACGCGCTGCTGCGGGCCGCCGCGCAGCGGATCACCGACACGTTCGGGCCGGACGCGTTCGTCGCCCGGCTGCTCGGCGACGAGTTCGGGGTCCTCGTCCCGGGCGACGCCGAGCACCTGGGCGAGCGGCTGGTCCGCGCGTTCCGGCAGCCGCTGCGGGTGGACGGGCACGACCTGATGGTCACCGTGACCGCCGGGGTGGCCGCCGGTCACGGCGAGGTCGTCCCGGACCTGCTGCGCCGGGCCGAGCTGGCCCTCAAGGCGGCCAAGCGGGCCGGCGCCAACCACTTCCAGGAGCACACCGCGCAGCTGGACAGCACCGCCCAGCACGACGCCGACATGGCCGCGGCGCTGCGCCGGGGCCTCGACATGGGCGAGTTCCAGCTGGCCTACCAGCCGATCGTGGAGCTGCCCGGCGGCCGGATCACCGGGGTCGAGGCGCTGATCCGCTGGTACCCGGCGGACGGCACGCAGGTGTCACCGGCCGAGTTCATCCCGGTCGCCGAGCAGACCGGGCTGATCCTGGACATGGGCCTGTGGGTGATCGAGACGGCGTGCGCGGACGCGGCCCGGTGGCAGCGGCAGCACGGCGCCGACGCGCTCCGGGTCAACATCAACGTGTCGGCCCGGCAGCTGCTCGACCCGGACCTGCCGGACCAGGTCGCCTCGACCATGGCCCGGTACCGGCTGGACCCCGACAAGATCACGCTGGAGATCACCGAGACCGCGGTCTTCGGCGGCGGGGCGGCGCTGAGCACGGTCAAGGAGCTGCGCGAACTCGGGGTCGGGGTGGCCCTGGACGACTTCGGCACCGGCCAGTCGTCGCTGACGCTGCTGCGCACCTGCCCGGTGACCACGCTGAAGGTCGACAAATCGTTCATCGACGAACTCAACGGCACGGCCGAGCAGGAGGCGATCGCCACCTCGCTGAGCACGATCGCGGCGACGCTCGGGCTGCGGGCGGTGGCCGAGGGGGTCGAGACGTACGAGCAGGCGGTGCGGCTGGAAGCCCTCGGTTATCGGTACGCGCAGGGTTACTACTTCGCCAAGCCGGGGCCGGCCGCGCTCATCGACGCGGCCCTCGACGAGCGGGTCGAGGTTCAGCCGCTCCCCTAGAAAAGTGGACGTTCATTCATTATTGTCGGCGGCATGCGGAACTCCAGTCGCTCGGCGGAACACGTCGCGCTCTTCCGGGCGATCGAGACGGCGCGGGGGCACGACCGGGTGGTCGACGACCCGTACGCGCAAAGGTTCTTGACCGGAAGTCATCGCCTGATCGCCGGGCTGGCCCGGGTGCCCGCGATCGGCCGGCGCGTCGAGCGCTACATCGACCGTCGCTGGCCGGCCGGGCCCCGCGCGTCCGCGGTCGCTCGCACCCGCCTGATCGACGACCTCACCGTGGAGGCGCTGCACCGCGACGTCCGGCAGGTGGTGCTGCTCGGCGCCGGGTTCGACAGTCGCGCCTACCGGCTGCCCGGGATCGACGCCGCGCGGGTCTTCGAAGTGGATCATCCGGCGACCCAGGCGACCAAGGAACGCCTGGTCCACGGCGTGGTGGGCCTGCCTCAGCGCGGTCACGTACGATTCGTGCCGGTCGATCTGATCACCGGCGATCTCGACGCGGAACTGCGGAGCGCCGGATTCACGGCCGGCGAACCGGCCGTGATCATCTGGGAGGGCGTGACGAACTACCTGACCGCTGCGGCCGTCGATGCGACCCTGCGGCAGATCGCGCACTTCAAAGGCACAATCATTTTTACGTACGTCGATCGGGTGGCCCTGGACGGCGATCGTCCCGGGATCGCGGAGTGGCACGCGGCCGTGCGGGACGGTGGCGAGCCCTGGACGTTCGGGTTCGTGCCGGCCGAGCTGCCGGAGTACCTCGCCGCGCGCGGCCTGCGGCTGACCCTCGACGAGTCGGCCCGGACGGCCGCTGACCGTTATCTAACACCCCTCGGCCGCGACGAGCCGGCCGCCGAGTTCTACCGCATCGCGCGGGCGGAGATCCTCTGATGCCCAAGGTCAGCTCCGAACACCTCGCGGCGCGGCGCCGGCAGATCCTGGAGGCGGCCGGGCGCTGCTTCGCCCGGGACGGCTTTCACCGTACGTCCATGTCCGACATAGTCCGTGAATCCGGAATCAGTGCCGGGCTCGTCTACCGGTACTTCACCGGCAAGGACGACATGATCGCGGCGATCGTCACCGACTGGCACGAGCAGCGCGCGGCCCGCCTGAGCGGCGACCCGGCCGGGGCCTACCTCGACCTGCTCCGCTCGGTCGGCGACCCGGGCGCGCGCGACGACGCCCGCCTGGGGGTGCAGGTGTGGGCCGAGGCGCTGCGCTCGCCGGCGATCCTCGCCCTGGTCAAGGCCGGTGTAGACGGTCCCCTTCAGGCCGCCGCGGCCGCCCTGGACGGGGACGACGCCCTGGCCCGGGTGCTGATCGCCATCTACCAGGGCCTGGTCCTGCAGACCGCCTGGGACGAGCCGGTCGACCACGCCGCCTTCACCGCCGCCGTCCAGTCACTGCTCACCCCACCGTAGTCGCGGTCGTCAGCTGGCACCCACGGCTCCAAAACAGCAGCCGGACAGCCACCAGCACCAGCTGACCGCTTGCAGCTGGCACCCACGGCTCCACAACAACAGCCGGACAACCACCAGCACCAGCTGACCGCTTGCAGCTGGCACCCACGGCTCCACAACAACAGCCGGACAACCACCAGCACCAGCTGACCGCTTGCAGCTGGCACCCACGGCTCCACAACAACAGCCGGACAGCCACCAGCACCAGCTGACCGCTTGCAGCTGGCACCCACGGCTCCACAACAACAGCCGGACAACCACCAGCACCAGCTGACCGCTTGCAGCTGGCACCCACGGCTCCACAACAACAGCCGGACAACCACCAGCACCAGCTGACCGCTTGCAGCTGGCACCCACGGCTCCACAACAACAGCCGGACAACCACCAGCACCAGCTGACCGCTTGCAGCTGGCACTCACGGCTCCACAACAGCAGCCGGACAGCCACCAGCACCAGCTGACTTTCGGCGGCTGGGGCTGGTGGCTGATGAGCAGCTCGGACTGCGATCGTGAGGGCCGGGCGGGAACCGGGTGGGGTCAGACGGTGGCGCGGTCGCGGATGGCGTGGCCGACCTCGGCGCGCAGCGCCGCGAACTCCGGGGAGCCACGCAGTTCGTCCGACGTGACGCCGGTACGGGGCAGGGCGATCGGCAGGTCCAGGGCGATCTGACCCGGGCGTGGGGTCAGGACCACGACGCGGCTGCCGAGGAAGACGGCCTCGTCGACGCTGTGCGTGACGAAGACGCACGTGCGGCCGGAAGCGGTGCTGACCTCGCGCAGGTCGGCCTGCAGGCGTTCCCGGGTCAGCGCGTCCAGCGCGGCGAACGGCTCGTCCAGCAGCAACAGTGGATTCTCGACGGCCAGGGCGCGGGCGATGGCGACGCGCTGTTGCTGGCCGCCGGAGATCTGCCAGGTGCGACGGTTGGCGACGTCGTGCAGGCCGACCCGGGCCAGCAGATCGTCGACCCGGGCCGGCGTGGATTCCAGACCGGCGTAGCGAAGGGCCAGGGAGACATTCCCGCCGACCGTCTTCCACGGGAAGAGCCGCGGCTGCTGGAAGACCAGCCCGGCCCCGCGACCGGGCACCGGCGCCGTGCCCGCGGTCCGGACCGTGCCGGAGGTGGGCTGTTCGAAGCCGGCGATCAGCCGCAGCAGCGTGCTCTTGCCGCAGCCGGACGCTCCGACCAGGACCAGGAACTCGCCCGCGGGCACGGTCAGGTCGACCGGCCCGACCGCCGTGACGTCCCCGTAGGAGTGCGTCACGGCGTCCAGGACGACCGCGTCAGCCGAGGACACTGGGCAAACCCTTCACGTAGACCGACTTCTTGACGGCGTCGAGCGTCGGCACGGCGTCGATCTTCTGCTGGGACTTGAGGAATTCGGCCGCGCTGACCAGGTTGTCGGCCAGTTTGCCGACGTTGTTCTCGGTGCCCAGCCACTCGGCCGAGGAGATGTCGGCCGGCTTGAGGAAGACGCCCTGCTTGAGCTGGTTGAGCGCGTCGTCGGCGGAGAGGTTGAGTTCGGCGCCGACCGCCTTGGACGCGGCCGCCGGGTCGTTGGCGATGACGTCCAGGGCCTGCGCCTCGGCCTTGCGCCAGGCGTCGACGGCTTCCGGGTGCGCGTCGGCGAACGCGGTGGAGACGACGCCCAGGTCGAGGGTGGGCTTGCCGGCGGTGGCCAGCTGGCGGCTGCTGATCAGGACCTTGCCGGTCTTCTTGAGTTCGTCCAGCGAGGGCAGCCAGGTGTACGCGGCGTCCAGGTCACCCCGGGTCCACGCGGCCTGGATGTCCTGCGGTTCCAGGTCGACGATGGTCAGGTCGGACTCTTTCAGGCCGGCCTGATTGAGCGCGGCGAGCAGGCTGTAGTGCGCGGTCGAGGCGAACGGGGTGCCGACCTTCTTGCCCTTGAGGGAGGCGATGTCGGTGACGCCGCTGCCGTTGCGGGCGACCAGCGCTTCGTTGTCACCGGCCACATCAAGGACAAAAGCTACCTGGTACGGGATGTTGAGCGGCGCCGAGAGTCCCCGCGCGACCGGCGACGACCCGATGGCCGCGATGTCCAGACTTTTCGCGACGAATGCCGTGTTGATGGACGCGCCGGAGTCGAACTTGGTCCACGTGATCTTGTAGTCGGGCAGCGCCTTCTCCAGCAGCCCCTGATTCTTGACGATCAGGTCGCCACTGGGAAACGCCTGGTAGGCGATCCGGATCGACTTCTTGGAAGCGTCGCCTCCCCCGCTGGCAGCACCGTTGCCGCAAGCCGCGAGGAACAAAACCGACAAAAGCGCTACAACCTTTTTCATGAGGAAGAATCCTTAACTAATGCCCCGCCACGGGATCAGCCGTTCCTCGGCGATCCGCAACAGGGCGTCGATGAGCAGGCCGGACAGGCCGATGGCGAAGAGTCCGAGCACGACCACGTCGGTCTGCGAGTAGCGCTGGGCGTCGCGGACCATCCCGCCGATCCCGGGCACGCCGTTGATCGTCTCGGCGGCGACCACCGACGAGTACGCGACGCCGACCGCGAGCCGGATGCCGGTGAAGATCTCCGGCAGCGCGCTGGGCAGCACCACGTCCCGGATCGACTGCCACCGGCTCGCGCCGAGGGCGCGGGCGGCCTCGACCAGGCCGGACGGCGCGTTGTGGACCGCGGCGGCGGTGGCGACGGCGACCGGCGGCAGCGCCGCGATCGAGAGCAGCCACAGCTTGGGGGTCTCGTCGATGCCGAACCAGATGATGAACAGGCTGAAGTAGGCCAGCGGGGGCAGCGCCCGGACGAACGTGACCACCGGCTCGGCGACGACCCGCAGCCAGCTGACCGTGCCGAGCAGCACGCCGATGACCAGTCCGCCGGCGACACCGATGGCCGAGCCGATCAGGATCCGGCGCAGGCTGACGCCCAGGTGCTCGATGAGCAGGTGGCCGCTGTAACCGCGGACACCGTCGTGCACGGTCGAGGTGACGATCAGCTGGTGCCAGACGGCGCCGGGCCCGGGGATGAACGTCGGGTTGTTCAGCGTCCGGGCGGTGATCTCCCAGAGAACGTAAAGCACGAGTAAAGCGAGAAGCCGGAGGGCGACGCGGCGGCGCAGGCCGCCGCCGGGTGCGAGTGCGGCCGCCGGCTTGGCGTCGCGCTCGGGTGCCGCGGCAGGTGCGAGCAAGGTGGTCACGGAAACTCCTGGCAGGGGTACGTGGCAATGCCTGCTATTCCTATCGTGCCGATGGACTTAATGGCAATAGGCGTCTCGCTTGATGGATGGCCGTAACTTTCTTGTAAAACATATGCCGCCGATAGGACTTGTGGGCGATAAGAAGGACTCCCTACCGTCAGCGAGGTGAGCGTCCTATCTCCACCACGAGAGGCCGGCCCGGCCACGGCCGGCGACGAGGTCGTGGTCCCCGCCCGCCATCCCTGGCGCTGGGCCGGCACCGCCCTGGTGCTGATCCTGCTCGCCCAATTCGCGCACGGACTGGCCACCAACCCCGGTTGGGACTGGTCCACCTTCGGCGGCTACTTCCTGGAGAAGTCGGTGATGCAGGCCCTCCTGCTGACCATCGAACTGACCCTGGCCGGCGCCGTGCTCGGCTTCCTCGGCGGCATCCCGCTCGCCGCGATGCGCCTGTCCCGCAACCCGGTCCTGTCGGCGGTGAGCTGGACCTACATCTGGGTGTTCCGGTCCGTGCCGCTGATCGTGCAGCTGCTGTTCTGGGCCAACCTCGGTTACCTCTACGACAAGCTGCAGATCGGCCTCCCGTTCGGGCCGGGCTGGTCGTTCAGCACCTCCAGCCTGGTCAGCTCGTTCGGCGCGGCGCTGCTCGGGCTGGCGCTGCACGAGGCCGCGTTCGCCGGCGAGATCATCCGGTCCGGGCTGCTCAGCGTCGACCAGGGCCAGCACGAGGCGGCCGCCGCGCTGGGTCTGCCCCGGGGCCGGCAGTTCTTCCGGATCGTGCTGCCCCAGGCGATGCGGGCGATCCTCCCGAACGCCGCGAACCTGCTGGTCAACCTGCTCAAGAGCACGTCCATCGTGTACGTGCTGGCCATCGGCGAGCTGTTCTACCAGGTCCAGGTGATCTACGGCCGCAACGGGCGGGTCGTCCCGCTGCTGCTGGTCGCCACGGTCTGGTACGTCATCCTCACCGCCCTGCTCTCGATCCTGCAGTACTACGTGGAGCGCTACTTCGCCCGCGGCGCCCTGCGCACCCTGCCGCCCACCCCGTTCCAGCGACTGAAGGCGGCGATCCGGCGATGATCGAGTTGTCCGGTGTGCACAAGTCCTTCGGCACCCTGGAGGTGCTGCGCGGCATCGACCTGACCGTCGCGCCGGGCACGGTCACCGTGATCCTCGGCCCGTCCGGGTCGGGCAAGTCCACGCTGCTGCGCAGCATCAACCACCTGGAGAAGATCGACCGCGGCCGGGTCCGGGTCGACGGCGAGCTGATCGGCTACCGGCAGTCCGGCAACAAGCTGCACGAGCTCAGCGAGCGCCAGATCCTCAAGCAGCGGGCCCGCATCGGTTTCGTCTTCCAGAACTTCAACCTCTTCCCGCACCTCACGGCCCTGGAGAACGTCGCCGAAGCGCCGATCTCGGCCTTGAAGAAGAACAGAATTGAGACGTACGAGCGCAGTCGCGCGCTGCTCGATCGGGTCGGCCTGGCCGACAAGGTCGACGCGTACCCGCGCCAGCTCTCCGGCGGTCAGCAGCAGCGGGTGGCGATCGCCCGCGCGCTGGCCCTGGAACCGCGCCTGATCCTGTTCGACGAGCCCACCTCCGCCCTCGACCCGGAGCTGGTCGGTGAGGTGCTCGACGTGCTGCGGGACCTGGCCGCGGCCGGCACCACGATGATCGTGGTGACGCACGAGATCGGCTTCGCCCGGGAGGCGGCCGACACGGTGATCTTCATGGACGAGGGTCGCATCGTCGAGCAGGGCCCCCCGGCCCAGGTTCTCGACAACCCCCAGCACGAGCGGACGCGGACGTTCCTGTCCAAAGTCCTGAGCTAATCGCAAAAATAGGAGATCTCCGTGCGTACCAAATTGGCATTTGTCCTTGTCGCCGCGGCGGCCCTGAGCCTGACCGCCTGCGCCGCCCCGGAGGAGAAACCGGCGGCCGCGGCCGCGGGCCCATCCGCCTCGGCCGGTCCCGCCCTCAACCTCACTCCGGAGCAGAACCGGATCGTCCCGGCCAAGGACGACGCCCTCGCCGCGCTCGTGCCGGCCGACATCCGGGCGACCGGCAAGCTGACCATCGGCGTCGGCGCGGCCGGCTCCGGCTTCCCGCCCCTGGCCTTCACCGCGACCGACAACAAGACGCTGATCGGCAACGAGCCGGACATCGGGTACGCGGTCGCCGGGCTGCTCGGCCTGGAGCCGGTCGTCGACAACACGTCGTGGGAGAACCTGTTCATCGGCCTGGACAGCGCCAAGTACAACGTCGGCATCTCCAACATCACGGTCACCGAGGAGCGCAAGGAGCGATACGACTTCGCCACCTACCGCCTGGACAACCTGGCCTTCGTCACCAAGAAGGGCAGCGGCTGGAAGGTGACCGGCCCGGCCGACGTGGCCGGCAAGACGGTGGCGGTCAGCTCCGGCACCAACCAGGAGAAGATCCTGGTCGAGTGGAGCAAGGAGGCCGAGAAGCAGGGCCTCAAGCCGGTGAACATCAAGTACTACCAGACCAACCAGGCCACCTACCTGGCCCTGGGTGCCGGCCAGATCGACGCCTACCTCGGCCCGAACCCGAGCGTCGCCTACCAGGTCGCGGTCGACCCGAAGTTCGAGATCGTGGGCACCTACTCGGGCGCCGGCGGCACCCTCCAGGGCAAGATCGCGCTGACCACCAAGAAGGACAACGGCCTGGTCAAGGCGCTCGGCGGGGCGGTCGACAAGCTGATCGCGACCGGCGACTACCAGAAGATCCTGCAGCGCTGGAACCTGACCAACGAGGCGGTGACCTCGTCCGAGATCAACCCGCAGGGCCTGCCCAAGGAAGGCAAGTGACCACCTCGATCGAGGCCGATCGGGTGCTGGACAACCCGGCGTGGCTCGCGCTGCACGGCGAGCACGCCCGGTTCGCCCAGGTCAACGGGCTCGCGGCGCGGTATCACAGCGATGTGGCGCCGTTCCACGCGCTCGGCGACCCGCAGGACCCGCAGGCCTGGCGTGATCTCGACGCGTTCGTCCCGGCCGGCGAGTCCGTGATGCTCGCCGGTCTGGGCGGGCGCCCCGGCCCCGGCTGGGCGGTCGAGCGCAGCATCGACGGCGTGCAGCTGGTCGACGTGTCGCTGCGGGCCGAACCGGACCCGTCACTGGTCACGCTGACCGCGGCCGACGTGCCGGAGATCCTCGACCTGATCGCCCGGACCCAGCCCGGGCCGTACCTGCGGCGGACCGTCGAACTCGGCACCTACCTGGGCATCCGGGACGACGGGAAGCTGATCGCGATGGCCGGCGAACGGCTGCACCCGCCCGGGTGGACCGAGATCAGCGCGGTCTGCACCGACGCGGACCATCGCGGACGCGGACTGGCGACGCGGCTGGTCCGGGCCGTGGCGGCCGGGATCCGGGCCCGCGGGGAGACGCCGTTCCTGCACACCGGGGCGGCCAACACGACGGCGATCCGGCTCTACGAGAACCTCGGGTTCGCGGTGCGGCGGACGGTCGACTTCACGGCGTACCGACGGGCGTAGCCGGGGCCGCGGCCCGCTCGACCAGCGTGTGGCGGCACGCCTGGACGGCCGGGGCCAGGGGCCGGTCACGATGGTGGATCACGCCGATCGGCGGATGCGGCGGCGGGGCGTGCAGATTCCGTACCGTAATCGATGGCCCTTGATCTTCCTCGGCCACCGACCGGGCCAGCAGGGCCACGCCCAGACCGGCCGCGACCAGCTCGCGAATGCTCTGCGGGCTGTGCGTCTCGAACGGCACGCGCGGCGCGAACCCGGCCGTTCGCGCCGCGTCCTCCAGGATCCACCGCAGGCCGCTGCCCTCGGCCAGGCACACGAACGGCTCGTCGCGGAACTCCCCGAGGCTCAACCGGCCCGAACCGCTCAGCGGATGACCGACCGGCAGGGCCAGGACCAGCTGCTCGTCGGCAAGCGGCAGCGCCTCGAACCGGGCCGGCAGATCCGCGTGGACCGGCCCGACGACCAGATCCACCTCGCCGTTGTCGAGCGCGCCGAGCAGGCCGGTGACCAGGCCCGACCGCAGCCGCAGGGCGATGCCGGGGAACCGGTCGTGGAAACGCGCGAGGGCGCCGGGCAGGTCGTAGGAACCCAGCACGGCCGTCGCGCCGACCGTCACCCGCCCGGTCACCACCGCGGTGATCTCGCCCATCTCCAGCCGGGCGCCGTCCAGCTCGGCCAGCACCCGCCGGGCCCGGGCCACGAACATCTCCCCGGCCGGGGTCAGCGCCACCCGCCGCGTCGTCCGCGCGAACAGGGCCACCCCGAGCTCGGCCTCCAGGGCCCGGATCTGCGCCGAGACCGCGGACTGGGCGACGTGCAGCCGCTCGGCGGCGCGGGTGAAACCGCCGTAGCGGGCCACCGCCTCCACGTAGCTGAGTTGTCGAAGCTCCACCCGTTCATCGTGCCGCACGATGAATGCCATCGGGAACGTGTCTTGGACATATCAATCCGGCCGGGGCAGGCTGGACGCATGATCTCCGCGACCATGGGACGGGTCGGGCTGGGCTGCATGGGGTTCTCCCAGGCCTACGGACCGGCCGACGACGACCGCTCGATCCTCACGATACGGACGGCGCTCGACCACGGGGTGACTCTGCTGGACACCGCCATGAGCTACGGCGGCGGGCACAACGAGCAGCTCATCGGCCGGGCGATCGAGGGGCGCCGGGCGTCCGCGGTCATCGCCACCAAGTTCGGCATCGTCCGCGGCGCGGACGGGGTGCGGCTCGACGCCCACCCCGACCGCGTCGCCGCGTACTGCGACGCGTCCCTGAAACGGCTCGGCGTCGACGTGATCGACCTGTACTACCTGCACCGGGTCGACCCGCAGGTGCCGATCGCGGACACCGTCGGCGCGATGGCCTCCCTGGTCACCGCCGGGAAGGTGCGCGCGCTCGGGCTCTCCGAGGTCAGCCCGGACGAATTCGCGGCGGCCCGGGCGGTGCACCCGATCGAGGCCGTACAGATGGAATGGTCCCTGGCCTGGCGGGAACCGGAGGACGACATCATCCCGGCCGCGCGGGCCGGCGAGGCCGGGATCGTCGCCTACAGCCCGCTCGGGCGCGGGCTGCTCACCGGCGCGTTGCCGACCGAGCCCTTCGGGCCCGGCGACTTCCGCGCCGGCGACCCCAGGTTCGCCGGGGAGACCCTCGCGGCCAACCTTCAGGTGGTCGAGGCGTTGCGGTCCAAGGCTTCGGCGTACGGGGTGAGCACCGGCCAACTCGCCCTCGCCTGGCTGCTGGCCCAGGGCGGGGACGTGGTGCCGGTGCCCGGCAGCCGCAACCCGGAACGCGTGCTGTCGAACGTGGCCGCCGCCGAGATCGAGCTCACCGGCGACGACCTGGACGAACTGGACGCCGTCGCCCCGCGGTCGGCCTGGCGGGGCGATCGGCGTTCCTTCGCGGCCTACAACACTTCCCGTAGTTAACGCACAGCCCGGAAAGCGGCGCGCAGCTCGGCGGCGAACAGCTCCGGCTCCTCCCAGGCGGCGAAGTGCCCGCCCCGGACCGGCTTGTTGTAGTAGCTCAAGGTCGGGTAGTACGCGGAGACCCAGCTCTTCGGCGCCTGGAACAACTCGCCCGGGAACGCGCTGAACCCGACCGGCACGGTGATCGGCGGCAGGCTGCCGTCGCCACCGGCCGCCGGGTGGTTGCTCTCCCAGTAGATCCGGCTGCCGGACACCCCGGTGTTGGTCAGCCAGTAGAGCGAGATGTTGTCCAGCACGTGGTCACGGGTCAGATTGCCGGTCGCCGAGCCACCCGTGAACGCCTTCGCGATCTTGGTGTAGCTGTCGGTGTCGTGGTCGAGCATCCACGCCGCCAGCGCCGCCGGCGAATCGGACAGTGCATAACCGATCGTCTCCGGACGCCAGCCCTGCTCCTGCGTATAGGCGCTGCCGGTCTTCTGGAAGTCCTGCAGGGCGGCGAACGCGGCCTTCTCGTCGGCCGTGTCCTGCGGCACCGGCACACCGGCCAGCGCGAACACGAACAGGTTCAGGTGGATGCCGGCCAGACCCGGGGTGGCCAGCCGGCCCAGTGTGTCGGTGACCGCCGCACCGACATCACCGCCCTGCGCCACCCACTTGGTGTAGCCCAGACGCGCCATCAGCGTGCCCCAGGCGGTGGCGACCCGGGCCGCGCTCCAGCCCAGCTCGGTCGGCTGGTCGGAGAAGCCATAGCCCGGGATCGACGGGATGACCAGGTGGAACGCGTCCGACGCCTTCCCACCGAAGCGGGTCGGGTCGGTCAGCGGGCCGACCGCGTCGATCAGCTCGACGATCGAACCCGGCCAGCCGTGCGTGACCAGCAGCGGCAGCGCGTCCTTGTGCGGCGACTTCACGTGGATGAAGTGGATGCCGAGACCGTCGATCTCGGTCCTGAAGTTCGGCAGGGCGTTGATCTTGGCCTCGAAGCGGCGCCAGTCGTACTTGTGCGCCCAATACTTGGCGACAGCCTGATTGGCGGCCAGCTGCACACCCTGCGAACGGTCGGCGACCAGCTCACGGCTGGGCCAGCGGGTCGAACCGAGACGGTGGCGCAGCTCGGTCAGCCGCGAACTCGCGATCGACACCCGGAACGGGGTGATCTTCGGCGTGGCGGCGGCCGCGGCCGGCGTCGTCGCAGCCGAGGCCGGCGCCGCGGCCAGGACGCCGCCCGCGGTGGTGGTGGCGGCGACGGCGATCCCGGTCTTCATGATCGTGCGGCGGGTGGTCATGGGTCTTCCCTTCGTGGTCCGTCTCTCTCCCCACGAAGACTCGTCCTCTCCCCTGCCCGGGCGAGCCAGTGACGACCACTGGTCGCACCCTGGTGACCCCCGGGACCGCCTCCCGGGGACACCGGTGCCGGTTCAGCCGGCCCACTCCTTGGCCAGCAGTTCGAACGAGCGGACCCGATCCGCGTGGCGGTGGGTGATGGTGGTGACCAGGAGTTCGTCGGCGCCGGTGACCCGGCGCAGGGTCTCCAGTTTGGCCGCGACCGTCGACGGCGACCCCACGAACTGGGTGTCGACCCGGTCGGCGACCAGCGCCCGGTCCTCGTCGGTCCACACCGCGGCGGCCGCTTCTTCCTCGCTGGGGAACGGGACCGCGCCGAGGCCGGTGCGGATGCTGCGGACCCAGTGGGCGTAGGGCGCGGCCAGCCGGCGGGCGGTTTCGTCGTCCTCGGCGACGACCACGTCGGCCGAGACCATCAGGTGCGGCTTTTTCAGACTCGCCGACGGGACGAAGGATTCCTGGTAGGCCGCGGCCGCTTCGAGGACCTTGGCCGGGGCCACGTGGTAGTTCGCGGCGAACGGCAGGCCGCGGGCGCCGGCGGTGCGGGCGCTCTCGCCGCCGCTGCTGCCGAGCAGCCAGATCTCGAGGTCCGCGCCGGCGCCCGGCACCGCGGTGACCGAGTTGCCTTTGCCGTCGGAGTACGGCCCGGCGAGCAGCCCGTCGATCTGGTCGAGGATCTCGGTCAGTCCGAGCGGTTCGGCGCCGGGCTGGGCGAGCAGGCTGCCGGCCAGCGCGGTCCGGTCGGAGGCGAAGATCGGCGCCCAGGAGAACGGTTTCGGGATCAGCAGGCCGTCGACGACGCGCTCGTCCGAGACGACCGGTTCGCTGTTCAGACGCAGCGCCTCTTTTTTGGCCTGGCCGGAACGGCCGAGCCCGAGGTCGAATCGCCCCGGGTACAGCGCGTCGAGCAGCCCGAACTGTTCCACGATGGACAGCGCGGTCTGGTGTCCGGTCTGCACGGCCCCCGATCCGAGCCGGATCCGGGAGGTGACCGCCGCGATCTGGCCGAGCAGCAGCGCAGGCTGGGCCGAGGCGACGCCGGGGGTGAAGTGGTGTTCGGCCACCCAGTAGCGGTGGTAGCCGAAGTGTTCGGCGCTGCGCGCGAGGTCCAGGGTGCGGCGCAGAGCGTCCCCGACGTCGCCGCCGGAGACGAGCGGGGCGAGGTCGAGGATCGAGAGGGGTACGGACATCGGCTTACCGCCCTTTCAACTGGCGTAGCACGGGGGCGACCTCGCTCGCGAACAGTTCCAGCGAAGCACGCTGCTGCTTCTCGGTGAGGCCCTCGGTGTCGGCGGACAGATGGGTGACCTCGTGACCGAACCGTTCGTGGTACCGGTGCACCTTGTCGATGATCTGCTGGGGGCTGCCGATCAGCGCGGAGCTGCGCTCGACGGCGTCCTCGATGGTCGGGAAGACCGGCTCGACCCCCACCTTACGGAACTGGTCGATCCGGGCCTGCCAGATCGGCCGGTACACGTCGAGCGCCTCCTGCGACGTGCGCGCTACGTAGAAACCGGCGCTGCCCGCGCCGATGCGGATCGCCGACGGGTCATGACCGTGAAATTCCCATCGCTCCCGATAGAAATCGATAAGGGCAGCGTAGGGCTCGATCGGGTTGGTGACGTTCGCCGAGAAGAGCGGGTCGCCGTATTGCGCGGCCAGTTCGACCGAGGCTTTGCTGGTCGCGCTGCCGTGCCACACGGTGATCGGCTGCTGCAGCGGCCGCGGCCACGTCTCGGCGTCGGTCAGCGACGGCCGGAACTTCCCCTCCCAGGTGACCGACGGTTCGCGCCAGAGCCGCCGGAACAGTTCGTAGCTCTCCCGCTGCCGCTCCCACTGGTCCTCCACGGTGACGTGGAACAGCTGGGCCTGCGCGGTCCCGTTGCCTTTGCCGACGATCAGTTCGAGGCGCCCGCCGGACAGGTTGTCCAGGGTGCTGTAGTCCTCGAACGCGCGGACCGGGTCGAGCAGGCTGAGCGTGGTGACTCCGGTCCAGAGCCGGATCGTCGAGGTCCGGGCGGCGATGTGGCTGAGGATGACCGGCGGCGCCGAGGAGAGGAACGGGCGTTCGTGCCGCTCCCCCACCGCGAACCCGTCGAAGCCGAGTTCCTCGCCGAGCACCGCGCTGTCGACGACCTCGCGCAGCCGCTGGGCCGGGCTCTTCTCCTTGTCGAAGTACGTGATCAGGGTCAGCAGCAGGAACTTCATGCCAGCCCCAGATTTCCGCGCAGCGTCGTCGATTCGTACTCGGTGCGGAACACCCCGCGTTCCTGCAGCAGCGGGACGACCTGGTCGACGAAGTCGTCGAGCCCGGCCGGGGTCAGGTGCGAGACCAGGATGAATCCGTCGCAGGCGTCGGTCTGCACGTACTCGTTGAGCTGGTCGGCGACGCGGGTGGCCGTGCCGATGAAGTTCTGCCGCCCGGTCACCTCGATGACCAGGTCCCGGATCGACAGCTTCTTGGCCTCGGCCAGGGCCCGCCACTCGCCGGCGGTCTTGAGCCGGTCGGGGAACATCCCGGCCCGGCCCTTGATGATCGTGTCGTCCTCGTCGAGCACCGGGTCGGTGGCCGGCAGCGGCCCTTCCGGGTCGTACTCGGACAGGTCCCGGTTCCAGAGCTGTTCCAGCAGCAGGATCGCGGTCTGCGGGGTGACCTGCTGCCGCCGGATGTAGTGCGCTTTCTCCTGGGCGTCGGCGTCGGTGTCCCCCAGCACATAGGACACCCCCGGGATGATTTTCAAAGAATCCCGATCCCTCCCGTACGAGGGAAGCCGGTCCTTGACGTCGCGGTAGAACTCCTGAGCGTCCTCGAGCTTGTGATGCCGCGAGAAGATCGCGTCGGCGTGACGGGCGGCCAGGTCGCGCCCCTGCGCCGAGTCCCCGGCCTGCAGCACGACCGGTCGGCCCTGCGGGCTGCGCGGCACCCCGAAGCGGCCCTTGATGCCGAACTGGGTGCTGTCGATCGCGAAGTCGCCGCCGTCGCTGTCCCACAGCGTGCGCGCGGCCTCGATGAACTCGCCGGCCCGTACGTACCGGTCGGCGTGGTCGAGGAATCCGCCGCGCCGGAAGTTCTCGCCGAAGAACGCGCCGTGCGAGGTGACCACGTTCCACGCGGCCCGCCCGCCGGACAGGTGATCGAGCGTCGCCAGCTGCCGGGCCAGTTCGTACGGCTCGTGGAAGGTGGCGTTGAGGGTGCCGGCCAGCCCGAGGTGGGTGGTGACGGCGGCCAGGGCGGTGAGCACGGTCAGGGTGTCCGGGCGGCCGACCACGTCCAGGTCGTGGATCAGTCCCCGCTGCTCGCGCAGGCGCAGGCCCTCGGCCAGGAAGAAGAAGTCGAACTTGCCCCGCTCGGCCGTACGCGCAAGGTGTTCGAAGGAGGAGAACTCGATCTGGCTTCCCGACCGTGGGTCACTCCAGACGGTCGTGTTGTTCACGCCGGGGAAGTGGGCGGCCAGGATGATCTGCTTAGGCATTGGCGGCCTCCGGGGAGTAACGGTTGACGGCCACGGGCAGGCCGAGGCGCTCACGCAGGGTGGTGGCGGTCGAGGGCGTGAACAGGCCGCGTTCCCGCAGCACGGGCACCAGGTCACGGGTGATCGCGGTCAGGTCGGTGGCATCCCCGGGACGCAGCCGGACCCCGGCGATCCCGGACGGCTCCCAGCGGGCGAGCAGGTCGGCCAGCTGGGCGGGGGTTCCGGCGAAGACGGCCGCATCGGAGGTGGTGGCGCCGCGCCGCCGGATCGCGGTCTCCTGGTCGTCGTCGAGGAACGCGACGACGTCGGCGAAGACCTTCTTGGCGGCCGGGATCTGCCGCACGATCGTGGCCGCACTGTCCACGTCGGCCGGGGTCACGAAGTAGACGTCGACGTCGAGGCGCTCCCAGACCTGGGCCTGGTGGGTCAGCGCGGCGATGACCGGCTGCCCCTGCGGCGGCCGGGGCACGATCGACGGGCCCTTGACCGTGAAGTGCTCGCCCACGAAGTCGATGTAGTGCAGCTTGTCCCGGTCGATGAACCGGCCGGTGGCGACGTCCTTGATGATCGCGTCGTCCTCCCAGCTGTCCCAGAGCCGGCGCACCACCTCGACCGCGTCGGCCGCCTCGGTGAACAGGTCGTCGAAGCCGAGCGGCGCCCGCCGCCCGAGCAGGTCGGCCTCGGCCGGGTCGGCCGAGACGCGCACCTGCCAGCCGGCTCGGCCCTGGCTGATCCAGTCGAGCGTGGCCAGCGCGGTGGACAGGTGGAACGGCTCGGTGTGGGTGGTGGTGGCCACCGGCACCAGGCCGACATGTCGCGTTACCGGAGCGACCCGCGAGGCGACCAGCACCGCATCCGGCCCTACCTGCCCGAATTTGTCGTCGAATGTCACGAAGTCCAGCCGCGCCTCATCGGCCTGCCCCACCGCGCTGACCCAGTCGGAGGCGGCAAACGACCGGCCCGACAAAGCGACCGCAACCTGCAATGTCACGTCAAAACCTCCAAAGTGGGCACGGCCGCCAGCAATCGGCGCGTGTACTCGTGCTGGGGATCGTCGAAGACGGTCGCCCCCTCCTCGACGACCTGCCCGTCGTGCATGACCAGGACCCGGTCGGCCAGATCGCGGACCACGCCCAGGTCGTGCGAGATGAACAGCAGCGCCGTCCCATCACGTTCGCGGATCCCGGCCAGCAGGTCGAGCACCTGCTCCTGCACCGAGACGTCGAGCGCCGAGACCGGCTCGTCGCAGATGATCAGACTCGGTCGCGGGGCGATGGCCCGGGCGATCGCGACGCGCTGCCGCTGCCCGCCCGAGAGCTGCCGCGGGTAGCGGTCGAGCACGTCCTCGCCCAGCCCGACCCGGTCCAGGACGGGCCCGGCCGCCTCGCCGCGGGGCAACGCCTCGGCGACGATGCGCCGCACGGTCCAGCGCGGGTCGAACGCCGACAGCGGATCCTGGGCGATGAACTGCAGCCGGCGCCGCAGCGGCCGGCGGGCCCGTTCGGGGATCCCGCTGAACCGCTGCCCCTCGAATCGGACCTGGCCGGAGGTCGGTTCGACCAGCCCGAAGAGCAGTTGCGCGACGGTCGTCTTGCCCGAACCGGACTCGCCGACCAGGCCGACGATCTCGCCGCGGTGGATGGTCACGCCGACGTCGCGGACCACGGTGCGGTCGCCGTAGACCTTGCGCAGCGCGGTCGCCTCGGCGACGACCGGTCCCGGCTCACTCTTCGCGGGCCGCTTGCGGCCGCTCGCGGCCGAGATCAATTGCTTGGTGTACGGATGATCAGCCCCGGACAACAGCCGTCGGGTGGACCCGCTCTCCACGATCCGGCCGTCCTTCATCACCAGGATCCTGTCGGCGAGTCGAGCCACCACGGCGAGGTCGTGGCTGATCAGAAGCATGGTCTCCCGGCGCTCGGCCAGCAGCCGCAGGATCTGCGCCTGGACCGTGGCGTCGAGCGCGGTCGTCGGTTCGTCGGCGATCAGCAGCTTCGGTCCGCCGGCCAGCGCCGACGCGATCAGGGCGCGCTGGCGCAGGCCGCCCGAGAGCTGGTGCGGATACTGTTTCGCCCGGCGCTCGGGCTCGGGGACGTGCACTTCTTCGAGGAGTCGGCGCGCTTCGGCCGTACGCTCACATCGGTTTTTATCGGAATGAAGCCGCAGCACCTCGGCGATCTCGGCGCCCACCGTGCGCAGCGGATCCAGAGAGACCAGCGCATCCTGCAGGACGAGACCGGCGAAGCCACCACGCAACCGCCGCCAGTCCCGGGGCGCGAAGCGGCGCGCGTCCTGACCGTCGATCTCCAGGCGGTCCGCATCGACCCGTGCGCCCGGACCGGCCAGTCCGACCAGGCTGCGGGCGGTGACGCTCTTGCCCGAGCCGGACTCGCCGACGATGGCGACGCACTCGCCCGGTTCGATGTCGAAGCTGACGCCGCGGACCGCCTCGACGGTCCGGCGGGGCAGGTGGAACGTGACCCGCAGGTCCTCGACGTGGATCATGGGAGCTCCCGCCCCTCGAAGCGGCGCTGGAAGAAGCGCCCCACGACGGTCAGCGCGATGATCGTGGCGGTGACCACGGCGCCCGGCAGGACCGAGGCCCACCAGGCGATGTGCAGGTATCCGCGACCTTCGGAGATCATCGCGCCCCATTCCGGCGAGGGTGGTTGCGGGCCCATGCCCAGGAAGCTGAGCCCGGCGGCGAGCAGGATCGCCTCGCCCAGGCCGAGCACGGCCAGCACCGGGACCGGGCCGAGGACGTTGGGCAGCACGTGCCGCAGCACCAGGCGCGACCTGGACGTGCCGAAGGCGACGGCGTGCGTCACGTACGCGGCCCGCCGCACCACGAACGTCTGCGCCCGCACCACCCGGGCGAAGTGCGGCACCAGCGACAGCCCGATCGCCACGATCAGGCTCGTCGTGCCGGTCCCGGCGATCGCGATGAACAGCAGCGCGAGCAGGACCAGCGGGAACGCCGAGAGCGCGTCGAACGACCGGCTCAACGCCTCGTCGGCGATCTTGTGGCTGAGCCCGGCGATCAGGCCGAGCAGGATGCCGGAGCCGACCGCGATCAGGGTCGCGGCGACACCGATGGACAGCGAGTGCCGGGCGCCGTGCACGACCCGGGCGAACACGTCCCGCCCGAGCTGGTCGGTGCCGAACCAGTGCCCGGCCGACGGTCCCTCCAGCACGTGCAACGGGTCGGCGGCCAGCGGGTCGCCCGCGAACAGGGACGGCCAGGCGGCCGCGGTCAGGGCCAGGACCAGGAACAGCCCGGCCAGGGCGACCCCGGGCCGGGTCAGGCGCAGGCCGCGCGGCCGGGCGGCGCGGGGCCGGGTCAGCGCGATCGTCATCGCTCAGCTCCTTCGCAACCGGGGGTCGATGAGCAGGTAGGCCAGGTCGGTGGCGGTGTTGATCACGACGAAGACGAAGGCCGCGAGGATGACCACGGCCAGCACCACCGGCAGGTCGCTGGAGTTGACCGCCTGCACGGTGACCTGACCCAGGCCGGGCCGGCCGAAGACCTGCTCGATGATCACCGTGCCGCCGATGAGCACGCCGAACGACCAGCCGAGCATGGTGACGGCCGGCAGCAGTGCGTGCTTGAGCGCGTGCCGGATCAGCACCCCGCTCTCGCGCAGGCCGCGGGCCCGGGCGGTGACCGCGAACGGCTCGTCCAGGGCCCGGTCCAGACCCTCGCGCAGGACCTGGGCCAGGGTGCCGGCGATCGGCAGGCCCATCGTGATCGCGGGCAGGACCAGGGCCGCGAAGCTGCGGTCGCCGGAGACCGGGAACCAGCCGAGGGTGAACGAGAAGACGCTGAGCAGCACGATCCCGATCAGGAAGGGTGGGGTGGAGACCAGGACCAGCCCGATCGTCGAGGTGAGCCGGCGGGCCACGATCGCGAAGACCAGGGCCAGCACGACCCCGAAGACGGCCGCGGCCGAGGCCAGTTTCACCGTCGGCCAGATCTGGCTGCCGATCACGTCCGCGACCGGTCGCTGCAGCAGGTAGGAGCGGCCCAGGTCGCCGTGCAGAGCGCGCCACAGGAAGTCCAGGTACTGCACGACGGCCGGACGGTCGAGGTGCCACTCGGCGATGATCTGCGCCCGGATGCCCGGGGTGTCGGCGCCGTCGCCGATGATCGTGTCGACCGTGGATCCCGGGGCGGCGAGCAGCGCCAGGTAGGCGGCGGTCGCGGCGGCCCAGAGGACCAGCACGCCCGCCCCGACCCGGCGCAGGATCGCCGTGATCACTTGCTCAGCCAGAGGTTGTAGGCATCGACAGGGACCCCGGCCGTGGGCTCGAACCCGGTGCCGCCGACCGACTTCGACGCCGCGATCTGGTCCTGCGGGGCGTAGAGCGGCTGGACCAGGGCCTGGTCGGTGACGACCAGCTTCTGCAGCTGCCGGTACAGCTCGGTCCGCTTGGCCGGGTCGGTCGTGGCCACCGCGTCGTCGAGCAGTTTGTCCAGCTCCGGGCTCTTGTACCCGGTCCGGTTGATCGACCCGGTGGAGTAGAGCAGCAGGTTCAGCGCGGCACCGGCGTCGGTGTCGGCCCGCGAGTTGTCGAACAGCTCGTAGGCGCCGTCGGCCAGAGCCTTGGTGGCGGTGCCCTGGTCGACCAGCTGGATCTGCAGGTCGATCCCGGCGCTCTGCTTGACCGCGGCCTGAACGGCCTGGGCCAGCACGTCACGGCGGTCGCGGATGAACGGCGCGGACTGCACCAGCCGTACCGTCAATCGTTTTCCGTCCTTGGTTCTGAATCCTTCGGCGTCCTTGGTGGCCCAGCCGGCCTGGTCGAGCAGCTGGTTCGCCTTGGTCGCGTCACCGCCGTAGGAGCCTTCCAGGGACTTGTCGTAGAACGGACTGGTCGGTCCGATCACGCTCCAGGCCCGGGTCGCGGTGTTCCGGTAGACCCCGTTGAGCACCGCGGGCACGTCCAGTGCCTCGCGGAACGCCTGCCGGACCAACAGATCGTCGAACGGCGCGTGCGCGGTGTTGAAGTAGTAGGAGTAGGCCGACCCGGAGTTCAGCCCGCGCTGCAGCGACAGGTCCGGGTTCGCGCTGATCAGCGACTCGTCGGTGGCCGGGACACCCTCGATGATCTGGACCTGGCCACTGGTCAGCGCGCCGACGCGCACCGACGATTCCTTCAGGAACCGGTAGGTGATCCCGTCGAGGTAGGCCGGACCGGCGTGTCCGGCATTGGCCGGCGCCCAGTTGTAGGCCGGGTTCTTCGTGAAGTGCACCTCCTGGCCGGGGGTGTAACGGTCCAGGACGAACGGGCCGGTGCCGGCCAGTTCGGGGCCGCCGGCCTTGAGGTTCTTCGCCTCCGTGAGCGACTTGGGCGAGATCTGCGCGCCCTGCGGGGAGGAGAGGAAGTCGAGGATCAGCACGTCCGGCTGCTTGAGCTGGAAGACGACCGTGGAGTCGTCCTTGACCGTGACCGTGTCCAGGTTCTTGAGCTGGACGGCGGCGACACCGGGCGCGTAGTTGGGCACGAGCAGCTGGTCGATGTTGGCCTTGACCGCGGCGGCGTCGAACTTCGTGCCGTCCGAGAAGGTGACGTCGGTGCGCAGCTTGAAGGTGTACGTCTTCCCGTCCGGCGACACCTCGTAGCCGGTGGCCAACCAGGGGACGTAGCCGCCCTTGTCGTCGTGGGTGAGCAGGGCCTCGAAGGAGTTCCAGACCAGCAGGCGGGCCTTGGCCTGGGCGTATTGGTGCGGGTTGAAGGTGATCGGCTCGGTCTCGACGGCCCAGGTCAGCGAGCCGCCGCTGACCGGTTTGCCGGCATCGGCACTGCTGGCCGACGTGCCGGCGGAGCAGCCGGCGACCAGCAGCAGGGTGGTGACGACGATGGCGGGAAAGTGGCGCATGGACGACCTCCTCTCCCTATTTCCTATAGGTCACATAGGAAAAAGGCAAGGAGCTATGACGTCGCTCTCTCGCGACGCTTCACGATCCGCAGCGTGCCGAACCGGGCCGGGCCGCGCAGGTCACGGAACCGGTGATAGTCCAGCTTCTGCGGGCGCAACTCCAGCCAGCTGTCCTTGCTCAGCACCCGATGCCACTTGGCGTGCGGCAGGAACAGGTAGAACTCCGGATGAGCGGACTTGTCCTGACTGGTGATCTTCAGGATCTCGGCCTCCCGGCCGGCCTGCCGCAACACCAGGACCGGCCGGTCCTTCGACTCACCGGCCGACTCCTCGAACGGCACGTCGGCGAACCAGATCTGACCCGGCTTGGGCGGCCAGTGGCCGCGGCGGCGGTCGGTCGCGAAACCCAGCGTGCCGGTGCGCCACTGGTCGATCAGCCGCCAGACCGCCACCAGCAGCACCCCGATCGCGGTGAACTCGACGATCGCCAGGGCCAGACCGACCCGGCCGGTCGACCCGGTCACCACGGTGGCCAGGCTCTCCGCCCGCAGCGACGCCCCCAGCACGATCCCGCCGGCCAGGGCGCCGGCCCCCAGCCCGACCAGGTAGGCCGGTGGCAACCGGTCCAGCGCGGCCCAGGCCCCGACACACGCGAGCACCGCGACCAGCACGTTTCCACCGGCCAGCCCGGGCAGACTCCACCACGGCAGGCCGGCCGCGTGCCAGGCGACCACGGTCAGCGCGGTCGCCGCCAGCAGCGCGGCGGCCCGGCCGAAAAGCGGCACCGGACGCAGACCGATCCGAGTCGGCCTGTACCACCACGCGACGGCCACCGCGAGAACCGGGGTGAACAACAGCCAGAAATAGCCCCAATTCGCCTCGGCCGGATCACCGCCGCCCTCCATCAGGACCGCAAAAGGCCAGGCCAGCACCGTGGCTACGAACCACAGCGCGCAGATCTTGAGCACGAAAGAAATCAGGCGACCACGCACGGTGATCATCTTAGTCCCTTGTGGACTCACGTGATTCCGGCCCGGACTTGAACCATCTGCGGAAACGGTCCGTTCCCCCTGTCGTGCAACCTGACCTTGTCGATCAGCAGAACCCCGACGACGAACCGGCGCCGGCCGCCCCGACGCCGGGCCGCCTGCGGACCTGGCTGCGCCACCCCTGGATCGGCCGCGGCCTGACGGTCCTCGCCTGCCTGATCATCCTCGGTGAGCTGCTGTTCCCGAACATCCTGGCCCGCCTCAACGTGGGCAACTTCGTCCGCCTCCCGATCGAGGCGGCCGTCATCATCGGCGTCCTCGTCGTGCTGCCCGGCCGCCCCCGGAAGGTGGCCGCGGCCCTCGGCGGATTCGGTCTCAGCCTGGTCGTCCTGGAGAAGTGCCTGGACATCGGCTTCTACTTCTTCCTGGCCCGCCCGTTCGACCCGGTCCTGGACTGGGTGCTGTTCGACGACGGCTACGGCTTCGTCCGCGACTCCTACGGCACCACCGGCGTGATCGGCGCCCTCACCGGCATCTTCCTGCTCGTCGCGGGCGTGCTCGGCCTGACCGTCTGGGCCATGATGCGCGTCGCCGGCCTGCTCGTGCAGAACCGCCGCCGCTCCGCCTTCACCGGTGGCGGCATCGCCATCGCCTGGGCCCTCACCCTGGTCCTGGGCGTCCCGTCGCTCGTACCCCGCGTGCCGCTGGCCGCCCGCGCCACCATCACCTACACCTCCGACCGCGCCAAACAGGCCCGCGACGGTGTGCAGCGCGAAGCCGCGTTCAACCGCGAAGTCCAGGTCGACGCGTACAAGAACGTGCCCTCGGACCAGCTCCTCACCGGCCTGACCGGCAAAGACGTCATGCTCACGTTCGTCGAGAGCTACGGCCGCAACGCCGTCGAAGCCCCCAACCTGGCCCCCGGCATCGACCCCGTCCTCGACGCCGGCACCGCCAAACTCAAAGCGGCCGGATTCACCAGCCGCAGCGGCTGGCTCACCTCACCCACCTTCGGCGGCGGCAGCTGGCTCGCCCACTCCACCACCATGTCCGGCCTGTGGATCGACAACCAGGGCCGGTACCGCAACCTCACCTCCAGCAACCGGCTCACCCTGCCCAGCCTGTTCCGCTCGGCCGGCTGGGACACCGTCAGCGTCATGCCGGGCGCCTCCCGCGCCTGGCCGGAAGGCAACTTCTACGGCTTCGACCGGGTCTGGGACAGCCGCAACCTCGGCTACACCGGCCCCCGCTTCAGCTGGGCGCCCATGCCCGACCAGTACACGCTGAAAAAGTTCAACGAGGTCGAATACGACAAGCCCGGCCGCAAGCCGCTCTTCGTCGAGATGCCGCTGGTCTCCAGCCACACCCCGTGGGCCCCGCTCCCCGAATTCATCGACTGGGACCAGGTCGGCGACGGCTCGATCTACAAAGGCATGGCGGCCGGCCAGCCCACCAAGACCCAGATCTGGAAAGCCTCCGACACCGTCCGCAGCCAATACGGCAAATCGGTCCAGTACACCGTCACCACGCTGACCGACTGGATCGCCAAATACGGCAAGGACAACCTGGTCATGGTCTTCCTCGGCGACCACCAGCCCTCCCCGGTCGTCACCGGCGACAACGCCAGCCACGACGTCCCCATCACCATCGTCGCCAAAGACCCGGCCGTCATCGAACGCATCGCCGGCTGGGGCTGGACCGACGGCATCAAACCGGCCGCCAACGCCCCCGTCTGGCCGATGAACGCCTTCCGCGACAAGTTCCTCACCGCGATGGGACCCGGAGGCACCAACCATTAAATTCCCTATTTCCTAGGTCCGCCGGGGTACAGACCGTCGCTCCCGCGGGGACCCTTCCGGGGCCCGCAGGGCGCTGGCGCGCCCAGAACGCGAACCCCTCCAGGGCGATGTCCGTGGGTGGTCACCCTTACCCCCTTCACCCCCAGACAGCGTGCGGCACCGACCTCCACCGGTGCCGCACGCCCACACCCCGCCCACCCCCCCGCTCCCACGCACCCCGCCCCCGCTCAGCCCGCCCCCGCTCAGCCCGCCCCCGCTCAGCCCACCCCCGCTCACCCCACCCCCGCTCACCCCGCCCCAACACGCCGCCCGCCGTGACTTCGGCCGGCGCCGAGGGTCGCCACCAGCCCCGGTCACGCAACCCTCACCACCAGCCAAGCCCACGCAGCTGGCGCTGAGTGTCGTCCTCAGCCCCGGAAACCAGCCGCCAGCACCAGCCGAGCCCACACAGCTGGCACTCACGGTCGCCTCAGCCCCGAAAACCAGCCGCCAGCACCAGCCGAGCCCACACAGCTGGCACTCACGGTCGCCTCAGCCCCGAAAACCAGCCGCCAGCACCAGCCGAGCCCACACAGCTGGCACTCACGGTCGCTTCAGCCCCGAAAACCAACCCTCAGCACCAGCTGAGCCCATGCGGCTGGTGCTCACGGTCGCCTCCGGACCGGAACCAGCCCGCAGCGCCAGCTGAGCACAGCGGGGTACCGCAGCCAGGTCAGCCCGCGAAAGGCCTGCTGGTCCGGGCCCATGACCGAGTCCCCACCCCAACCGAGGGGGCAGACCGCCCACTGACAATCCTTGCGCAAAATTGTTGGGGCGGCGGGGAGCCTGTGGACAGACCAACAATGTGGACAACCGCTAGGTGATCTTCGGGGCGTGATTCAATCGGGGGGCCGAGCAAGCCACCGTCACGATCGAGCCTTCCGCGCCGGGCGGCAGATCATTTCTTGACTCGTCTCATTTCTTGACTCGTCGACGATGCGGAGGCGGTAGCCGGGCATCGGCAGGGACGGCGAGCCCGGTTTGGTGGGTAGCGGTTCGACGCCGCGGGGGCTGGCGGCGATGGGCCGGCCGGTCGTCCCGGAGGTGTAGAGGATGTGGAGCGGGTCGGTCGCGCGGACCGGCACGCACCCGGCCGGTTCCGCCTGGGCGATCGCTTCGGCCCAGGTCAGGTCCCGGTCCTTGAGCAGCGCGGCGGGGTGTTCGGGGCGTTGCCGGATAACCCGGCGGTCGGGGACGTGGGTGGCCAGGTCGGGGGCGCCGAAGCCGCCGAAGACGACCGGGTGCACGGCGCCGGGGCGGGCGTAGGCGAGCATCGCGATCGCCGTCGGCGGCGTCCCGCCAGAACCCTTCGGGGTCGGCGATGCTGCGCTGACAGGTCTGCCGCTAGTCAGCCGTGATCTGACGCTGCGCCCGAACCGCCCCGCTGTCCACCCGTCTTCACCCTCTGAACGTTCCGGAGCGAAAAACGGGCAGTAGGGTTCGGGGGCATGGGGGACGGCTACGAGGCGAAGCTGTCGCCGCGCTGGCGGCGGGCGTTGCTGCTGCTCGCCGTCGTCCTCGTCGCCCCCGCGTTCTGGCTGGACACCGCCGGCCTGCCGCCGGTCCCGGGCCGGGTGGTCGCGATCGTCCTGGCCGCCGGGCAGGTCGCCGCGCTGTGGTGGCTGGCCGGGGCGCCGCGCCGGGTGACGGCCGGGATCCTGCTGGCCGGGGCCGTCCTGCAGTTGCTGGTCCCGGGTCTGGGCCCGGGTCTGGCCTTCGTCGTCCTGTGCACCTACGCGTGGGCGCGGCCGAACACCGAGAGTGTCTGGGCTCTGGCCGGCACCGTCGTGGCGGTCTGCGGCCCGGCCGTCCTGCAGCGCCACTGGCTGTTGACTGCCGGCTGGCTGGCCGCGTCCCTGCTGGCCTGGAGCTGGGGTGCGCTGGGCCGGGCCCGCAGCGCCCGGCGCGAGGCCGAGCAGCGCCAGGCCGTTCTGGAGGAGCGCGGCCGGATCGCCCGCGAGCTGCACGACGTCCTGTCGCACACGGTGTCGGTGATGGTCGTGCAGGCGGCGGCCGCCGATGACGTGTTCGAGCTCAATCCGGTCCAGGCCCGGGCGGCGATCCGCCGCACCGAGGCGGCGGGCCGCGAGGCGCTGGCCGAGTTGCGGACATTTTTGCGTACGGTGCGGGAGGACACGCACGACGCCCCGCCGCAGCCCGGTCTGGGCGGTCTCGATCAGCTGGTCGCCACCATGAGCGGGGCCGGGCCGGTGGTCACCCTGCGCCGGGAGGGTGACGGCGAGCCGCCCGGCGGGGTGCAGCTCGCGGCGTACCGGATCGTCCAGGAGGCGCTGACCAACACGCTGCGGCATTCCGGGGCGAAACGCGCGGACGTGCTGGTCCGGGTCACCGCCACGACGGTCGAGGTGGAGGTGCGCGACGACGGGAACGGCGGGTCCGGCCGCCCGCCGGGCAACGGGATCCGCGGCATGCGGGAGCGGGCCGCCCTGCTCGACGGCACCCTCACCGCCGAGCCGGGCGAGGACGGATTCGTGGTGCGAGCGCAACTGCCCTGGGGAGCGGCCGGATGACCATCCGAGTGTTGATCGTGGACGATCAGGCGCTGGTCCGCGTCGGTTTCCGCATGATCATCGAGGCGCGTGACGACCTTGAGGTGGTCGGCGAGGCGGGCGACGGCGACCAGGCGATCCGGCTCGCCGGGCAGACGCGGCCGGATGTCGTACTGATGGATGTGCGGATGCCCGGAACCGACGGCCTGACCGCGACGGCCAGGCTGACCGCGACCCCGGACCCACCTCGCGTGATCATGCTGACCACCTATGACCTGGACGAGTCGCTCTACGCCGCGCTGCGGGCGGGCGCGAGCGGTTTCCTGCTCAAGGATGTCCGCCCGGGCGACCTGGTCGAGGCGATCCGGGTGGTCGCGCGGGGTGAGGCCCTGCTCGCCCCGACCGCCACGCGCCGCCTGCTGGACCACTTCGTCGCGGCCGACATGACTCCGCCCGGCGCCGACGTCCGGCTCGACCGGCTGACCGGCCGCGAGCGTGAGGTGCTGGAGCTGCTGGCCCGGGGCGCGTCGAACGCGGAGATCGCCACGCACATGACCGTGACCGAGGCGACGGTGAAGACGCACGTCTCGTCCGTGCTGCGGAAACTCGACGTCCGGGACCGGGTGCAGGCGGTCGTGCTGGCCTACGATCTCGGCGTGGTGCGGCCGAGGTCATCCTGAAGTCGTAGATCGATGACCCGTCTCAGGCCGGAGGATCGGCGACCGCCGAATTCCTAGCGTCGAGGCATGACCAAGAAGACCGTTGTCGTCCTGCTCGTCACCAACCTCGCGGTGAGCGTCGTCTTCGCCCTGATCACCCTGATCCTGCACGGGCCGATCCTCGCCTACCAGCACGGACATCACCCGGGGGCGGATCCGGCGGCGCTGTCCCGGACACTGTGGACGCGCCCGCTGCCGATCCTCGCCGTCGCGGTGCTCTACGCCCGGTTCGTCGGTCAGCTGCTGCGCGGCGACCCGCGGGCACTGCGCCGCGTGCGCATCGTCTCCGCCCTGGGACTGATCGGTGTCGGCTGGCTGCTGCTCAGCGCCGAGTACCCGGCCTGGCTCCGGATCGTGCAGGCCGTCCAGCTGCTGCTCCTGGCCACGCTGGTGATCACGGTGAACCTGCGGACGGTCCGGTCCGCGTTCGACGCGCCGGTCCCGGTCGACACCCGGCCGCGCCACCGGAAGGCGGCCTGGACGCTGATCCTGCTCGCGCCGGTGATCGCCGAGCTGATGCTCGGCAACATCCCGCTGCGGCAGCTGTGGGCGTTCCCGGTCTTCATCCCGATCTACGGCGCCGGGGCGCTGCTCATCCGCGAGGTGACCCGCCGCGCCGGCCGCGGCCTCCCGACCATGCTGCTGCTGGGCCTGGCCTACGGACTGGTCGAGGAGGGCCTGGTCCTGCAGAGCCTGACCAGCCCGAACATCTACCACGCGGCGCAGTGGGCGCCCCGGGTGCTCGGCCTGAACAGCGCCTACACCGAGCTCAACCTGGTCTATCACCCGGTCTTCAGCATCACGATCCCGATCGTCCTGACCGAGCTGTTGTTCGCCGGGCACGGCCACCGGCCGTACCTCCGCCGGGGTGGCCTGATCGTCACCGGTGCCGTCGCGACCCTCGGCGCGCTCCTGGTCCGGGTCGCGGTTCTGCCGTCGGAGGATCCCGGCTACACGATGTCGCCGGTCGCGGCCGCGGCCATTCTCACCCTCGCGCTGCTGGTCACTCTGGCTGCTTTGCGCGTACGGCGGTTGCCCGCCGACCGACCGGCCACCCCGAGCAAGGTCCCCTCCCCGGCCGTGACCGCCGTGGTGACCGGCGCTGCCGGGTTCGCGTTCGTCGCCCTGCTGTTCCCGTTCGCCGGCGCGACCGGGTCGTTCTTCACCCACGGCGCCTGGGGGTTCGCCCCGATGGCGGCCGCCGCGGCGATCGCCGTGGGCGCGGGTCTGCTGATGCGCCGCTGGACCGCCGCCCGGGCCTGGACCCCGGCCCACCTGGTCGCCGCCGCCCTCGGCGCCACCGTCGGGCACGCCGTCTTCGGCCTGATCGCCAACGCCGGGACCGGTCCCGACCGCGTGTTCCTGGCCGCGCTGATCCTGCTCACGGCCGGGTCGGGGGCGTCGGTTCTGCACCGGCCGAAGGAGGAGGCCGGCGCGTGAGGCGTCAGGCGGCTTGCGGGAAGACCTTCTCGACCATGACCAGCAGGGTGGTGGTCAGCAGGGTGTGCACCTGTTCACGGGTGAGCGAACCCCGCTGCAGCCACTCCCGCGCGGTGTAGGTGGCCATCCCGACGTAGGCCCGCGCCATCGCGCGCAACGCGTCGTCGGGCGCGGCTCCGAGGCCGGTGGCGGTGAGGATGCTCTCGGCGGCCACGTCGATGGCCTCGGCGATGACCTGGTCGACGTCGGAGTCGCCGGCCATGCCGCCGGCGGTGATCGCGGCCAGCCAGGACGTGCTGTGCCGGGAGACGACGTCGAGGAACCAGGTGACGATCGCGTCGACCCGTTCGGCCGGGCCGCCGGCGGGCAGGCCCTCCAGGGCGACCTCGGGGACGGTCAGCATGACCCGCACGACCTCGAGGTAGAGCTCCTTCTTGGTCCCGAAGTAGTGGTTGACCAGCCCACGGGCCACGCCGGCGCCGCGGGCGACGTCGGTGGTGGAGACCTCCGCGTACGGCCGCTCGCCGAACAGGCGGATCGCGACGGACATGATCTGCTCGCGCCGGGCGTCCGGTTCCAGGCGGCGCCGCCGGATCACCGGGGGGCGTACCGCACCGGCGACCGGACTGGGTGGCGTTCCTGCTGAGGACACGATCGTGACCATACGGCACGTCGATTCATCGTGATCCGAGATGCACGTTGCGTCGATGTTTCGATCGGCTTCTCCGATGGATGACGCCAATTCATCACCAGCTTGTTGACACAGCGCCAATAGTGATCAAGGGTGTGTCAATGTCGACGCCTGGACTGGACGGCTACGCCGAGCCGTGGCGCAAGCCGGAACATGACGACCTGGCCGAGATGGCCCGGACCTTCTTCCTCAAGGAGGTGGTCCCGCACGCGGCCCGCCTCGAAGCGCAGGGCCATCCCGATCGCGAGCACTACCTGAAGGCCGGCGAGCTCGGCCTGCTCGGGCTCTCGATCCCGGAGGAGTACGGCGGTGGCGGCGGCGACTTCACCCACGAGGCCGTCCTGCTGCACGAGCAGCAGCTCACCGGCGAGGGCAGCCTCGGTCTGGCCGTGCACAGCGGCATCGTGACCGGCTACATCAACGCGTACGGCACCGAGGAGCAGAAGCGGCGCTGGCTCCCCCGGCTCTGCTCGGGCGAGCTGATCGGCGCGATCGCGATGACCGAGCCGGACGGCGGCTCGGACGTGCAGGCGATCCGGACCCGTGCGGTCCGGACCGGCGAGGACTTCCTGGTGACCGGGTCCAAGACCTTCATCACGAACGGGTATCTGGCGGACTTATTGGTCCTGGCCGTCAAGACCGATCAGTCCGCCAAGGCGCACGGCATCTCGCTGCTGGTCTGCGAACTGGACGACGACGCGCCCGGCTTCCGGCGGGGACGCAACCTGGAGAAGATCGGGCTGCACGCGAACGACACCGCCGAGCTGTTCTTCGACGAGTTCCGGGTGCCGGCCGCCAACATCCTGGGCGGGGCGGACGCCGAGAACACCGGGTTCTACCAGCTCATGCAGCAGCTTCCGCAGGAACGCCTCGTGATCGGGGTCGGCGCGGTGGCCGCGATGCAACGCGCGGTCGAGCTGGCCACCGCGTACGCGAAAGATCGCAAGGCTTTTGGAAAACCCCTCGTGGGGCACCAGAACACCCGCATGGTGCTGGCCGAATGTGCCACCCGCACGCGCGTCTCGCGAGTTTTCCTGGACGACTGCATCGTCCGGCACAACCGGGGTGAACTGGATGTGGCGACCGCGGCGATGGCCAAGCTCTACCTGACCGAGGGGCAGTGCGAGGTCGTCGACCGCTGCTTGCAGATCTTCGGCGGGTACGGGTACACCACCGAGTACCCGATCGCCCGGATGTACGCCGACGCCCGGGTCCAGAAGATCTACGGCGGCACCAACGAGATCATGAAGGAGTTGATCGCCCGTGTCCTCTGACGCTTACATCTACGACGCGGTCCGGACCCCGCGAGGGCGTGGCAAGGACAACGGCGCACTGCACGGGACCAAGCCGATCACGCTGGTCACCGGGCTGATCGACGCCGTCCGGGAGCGCAATCCCGGCCTCGACGAGAAGCGCATCGAGGACGTGGTGCTCGGCATCGTCACGCCGATCGGCGAGCAGGGCGGCGACCTGGCCCGCTCGGCGGCACTGGTCGCCGGACTCCCGGACACGGTCGGTGGCGTACAGCTCAATCGTTTTTGTGCTTCTGGTCTTGAGGCGGTGAATCAGGCGGCGTCGCGGATCCGGTCCGGGTGGGAGCACCTGATCCTGGCCGGCGGGGTCGAGTCGATGTCGCGCAACCCGATGGGGTCGGACGGCGGCGCCTGGTTCCTCGACCCGGAGACCGCTCTGAGCACGAGTTTCGTGCCGCAGGGAGTCAGCGCCGACCTGATCGCGACGATCGAGGGGTTCAGCCGCGACGACGTCGACGGGTACGCGATCCAGTCGCAGGAGCGGGCGGCCAAGGCGATCGCCGGGGGCGCGTTCCAGCGGTCGATCGTGCCGGTGCGCGACCCGAACGGCCTGGACATCCTGGCCGTCGACGAGCACCCGCGACCGGACACCACCCGCGCCGGGCTGGGCAAACTCAAGGCGTCGTTCGCGACGATCGGGGCGCAGGCCGGGTTCGACGCGGTGGCGTTGCAGAAGTACCACTGGCTGGAGGAGATCAACCACGTCCACCACGCCGGGAACTCGTCCGGGATCGTGGACGGGGCGGCGCTGGTGATGGTCGGCTCTTCACAGACCGGGCAGGAGCTGGGGCTGCGGCCGCGCGCGAAGATCGTCGGAGCAGCGGTCAGCGGCGCCGACCCGACGCTGATGCTGACCGGGCCGACCCCGGCGACCATCAAGGCACTTGAGGTAGCAAATCTCGAAATATCGGACATCGACATCTTCGAGATCAACGAGGCGTTCGCCGCCGTGGTCCTCAAGTACATCCGCGATCTCCGGCTCGACCCGGAGAAGGTGAACGTCAACGGCGGCGCGATCGCCCTCGGCCACCCCCTCGGCGCGACCGGCGCCATGCTGGTCGGCACCGTCGTGGACGAGTTGGAGCGGCGCGACCTGCACCGTGCCGTGGTCACCCTCTGCATCGGCGGCGGCATGGGCGTCGCGACGGTCATCGAGCGGGTTGGAGACTTCGCGTGATCGACTATTCGAAAGACGAAGCCGGCATCGTCACGCTGACGATGAATGACCCGGACCAATCGGCGAACACGATGAATGCCACCTACGTGACCGCCATGACCGCCGCCGTGGACCGCCTGGAGGCCGAGAAGGAGCAGGTCACCGGCGTGATCGTGGCCAGCGCGAAGAGCACGTTCTTCGCCGGCGGCGACCTGCCGATGATGAGCCGGGCCCGCCCGGAGGACGCGCCGGCGCTGTTCGAACTGCTCGGCACGATCAAGCGGGACCTGCGGCGTCTGGAGACGTACGGCCGCCCGGTCGTCGCCGCGATCAACGGCGCCGCCCTGGGTGGTGGCTTCGAGATCGCCCTGGCCTGCCACCACCGCATCGCCCTGGACGCACCGGGCACGCGCGTCGGCTTCCCCGAGGTCACGCTCGGTCTGCTGCCCGGCGCGGGCGGGGTGACGCGGACCGTGCGGATGCTCGGCCTGGCCCCGGCGCTCACCGTCTGGCTGCTCACCGGCAAGCGCCTCAAGCCGGCCGCGGCCCGCGACGCCGGGATGATCGACGACGTCGTGGCCACCCCGGAGGAGCTGATCACCAAGGCCCGGGAGTGGATCGCCGCCAACCCGGACGCGGCCCAGCCCTGGGACCGGCCCGGCTACCGGATGCCCGGCGGGACCCCGGCCACCCCGAAGCTCGCCGTGCAGCTGCCGGCCTTCCCGGCGACCCTGCGCAAGCAGCTCAAGGGCAACCGGATGCCGGCGCCCGAGGCGATCCTGGAGACCGCGGTCGAGGGCTCCCAGGTCGACATCGAGACCGCGTTCACCATCGAGACGCGGCGGCTGATCACGCTGCTGACCGGGCGGATCGCCAAGAACATGATCGGTGCGTTCTTCTTCGACATGCGCGCGGTAAACGGCGGCGCGGCCCGCCCCCAGGTTTCGGTGGAACCCGCGAAGAAGGTGGCAGTTCTCGGCGCCGGGATGATGGGGGCCGGGATCGCGTACGCCTGCGCCCGCGCCGGCCTGGAGGTCGTGGTCAAGGACGTGACCCTGGAAGCGGCCGAACGTGCGGTCGCCGAGGGTGAGGCCGCGGTGCTGGCCCGGATCACACCGACCGCCGACGTCGAGGACCTGCGCGGCTGCGACGTGGTGATCGAGGCCGTCTTCGAGGACCCGAAACTCAAGCACCGGGTGTTCGCCGAGATCGAGCCGGTCCTCGCGCCGGACGCGCTGCTCGCCTCGAACACGTCGACCCTGCCGATCACCGGGCTGGCCGCGGGTGTGTCCCGGCCGGCCGACTTCATCGGCATGCACTTCTTCTCCCCGGTCGGCAAGATGCCGCTGCTGGAGATCGTGGTCGGCGAACAGACGTCGGACGCGGCCATCGCCCGCGCGTTCGACCTGGGCCGCAGGATCGGCAAGACACCGATCGTGGTCAACGACGGGCGCGGCTTCTTCACCAGCCGGGTCATCGGCCAGTTCATCAACGAGGCGGTCACCATGGTGGCCGAGGGTGTGCCGGCCGCGTCGGTCGAGCAGGCCGCGCTGCAGGCCGGATATCCGACCGGGCCGCTCGCGCTGGCCGACGAGGTGACGCTCACGCTGATGGGCAAGATCCACAAGGCGTACGTGGCGGCCGGGGTGAACGCCGGCTACGAGAAGGCCCACGCGCTGGTCCAGGACCTGCTGGAGAATCACGAGCGGGCCGGGCGGTCGTCCGGGAAGGGCTTCTACGCGTACGAGAACGGCCGGCGCGGCAAGCTCTGGACCGGACTCGCCGACCTGGCCACCGACGAGGGTCGCGCCGTGCCGTTCGAGGACCTGCAGGAACGGCTGCTGTTCAGCGAGGCCCTGGACGCGCTGCGCTGCCGGACCGAGGGTGTGCTGCGCACCGACGCCGACGGCAACATCGGCTCGATCCTCGGCATCGGCTTCCCGGCCTGGACCGGCGGCGTCATCCGGTACGTCGAGCAGCACCCCGACTTCAAGGGCCGGGCCTCCGAGCTCGCGGCGCGTTACGGCGAACGGTTCGCCCCGGCATGAGCGCGCTCACCGGCGTCAAAGTCGTCGAACTGGCCGGGCTCGCCCCCGGCCCGTTCGGCTGCATGGTCCTGGCCGACCTCGGCGCCGACGTCGTACTGGTCGAACGACCGGGCGGCACGGGACCATTCGTTCCGCCGAACGGTCCGCTGCAACGCGGTCGCCGCACGGTCACCCTCGACCTCAAGTCCCCCGACGGACTGGCCGGTCTGCTCGCCCTCGTCGAGAAGGCCGACGTGCTGGTCGAGGGCTACCGGCCGGGCGTCGCCGAACGCCTCGGCTTCGGCCCGGAGACCTGCGAGAAGATCAACCCCAGGATTGTGTACGGACGGATGACCGGCTGGGGACAGGACGGTCCGCTCGCGCGAGCGGCCGGGCACGACATCGACTACCTGGCCGTCGCCGGAGCCCTGGACCCGATCGGCCGGGCCGGCGAACGTCCGCACGCCCCGATCAACCTGCTCGCCGACTTCGCCGGGGGCGGCATGCTGCTGGCCGTCGGGGTCCTGGCCGCGCTGCTGGAACGGGAAAGGTCCGGGCTCGGGCAGGTCGTCGACGCCGCCATGGTCGACGGGTCGGCGCTGCTCACCACGTTCCTGCACGGGATGCTGGCGACCGGGACGTGGCGTGGCGGACGCGGGGAGAACCTGCTCGACGGCGGGGCGCCGTTCTACGACACGTACCGGGCGGCCGACGGCGGGCATCTCGCCGTCGGTGCCCTGGAACCGCAGTTCTACGCGGCGCTGCTCAAGGGCCTGGGCCTCGACGACGACCCGGATCTTCCGGGCCAGTTCGAGCGGCGGCGGTGGCCGGAACTGCGCGACGCCTTCACCGAACGGTTCGCGGCGCGGACCCGGGACGAGTGGGCCGAGACCTTCGCCGGACTGGACGCCTGCGTGAGCCCGGTGCTGACCCCGGCCGAGGCGCCGGGGCATCCGCACAACCGGGCGCGGTCGGCCTTCGTCGAGGTGGGGGGCGTGGTCCAACCGGCGCCGGCGCCGCGCTTCGGCCGTACGCCGGCAAGCGTCCCGGAACCGAGCCGGGCCGCGACCGTACCGGAGGTCCTGGAATCGTGGTCTTGATCTTGTAGGTGGTCGGAAGGGGCCGCCCAGCCGGACCGTTTGCCGGACCGGCCCGGCTGGGCGGCGTCTGATCGCGACCGGAGCCGCGTGTGCGCTTTCGGTCAAAATCATGCCGAAGCGCTCAAGAATCTCCAACCGGGGTACCGAGTCTCAACGCCTTCAGGGGTGGAACGGCACGCTCGGGTTGCGGAACGTCAGATGGTGCATCATGCCGCTCTTCCGGCGTGTTTCTCGCGGTACATGGCCGCGTCGGCCTCGGCCGTGAGCATGTCCAGGTCGGCCGAGCCGCCGGCCGGGCGCACCGCGACGCCGATGCTGACGCCGACGGTCACCTCGTGGCCGCCGCCGATCGAGACCGGACGCGCGATCGTCTCCCGGATCCGCTCGCCGGCCCGGGCGGCCGCCTCCGCGTCGGCTTCCGGCAGCAGCACCACGAACTCGTCGCCGCCGAGCCGCCCGGCCAGGTCGCCCGGCCCGATCGTGGCGTCCAGGCGCTGGGCCACCTGATGCAGCAGCGCGTCGCCCGCGGCGTGCCCGTACGTGTCGTTGACCTGCTTGAACCCGTTCAGGTCGAGCAGCAGCACGGCCAGCCGCCGGCCCGACCACTGCTCGGCCCGGTCGGCCAGCTGAGCCCGGTTCGGCAGGCCGGTCAGGTTGTCGTGCGAGGCCTGGTGCTGCAGCTCGCGCCGCACCTGCTGCAGCGTGGTGAGCTGGCGCTGGAACGCGCTCGACTGCGAGCCGGTGATCACCGCGATCATGATGTTCAGGGCGATCGCCCCGGGACCCTCGGCCGCCCGCATGGGCATGACCAGCAGCGCCGCCGACGTGATGGCCCAGACCGCGAGCGCGCCGAGGAGCTGGTGCCGGATCGCCGCGATGGCGATCGGCAGGCTCAGCAGCGGCCAGGTGGTCTGCGGGGTGTACTCCTGCGTGAACATCACGAAGATGATGACGATGAGCGTGTCCAGCAGCACCTGCAGCGCGCTCAGGCGGGAGTACCACCGCGCGCCCGGGCGCCGGATGCCCATCACGGACAGGACGTTCGACCCGGCCATCACCGCGGCGCTGACCAGGCACGCCGCGGCCAGCGCGGGATCCAGGTGGGTGGGGCCGAACCCGCCGACCTCCAGGCCGTAGAGCAGCGACATGATCATGCCGATGGACCGCGACACCAGGGCGGCGGTCTCGACCATCCGCCGCCGGGAGAGCGACGTGTCGTCGAGCGCCGCCGCCCCGAGCTGGACGGTCCGCCTGTGCATGAACTCTCCATCGGCAGCGGTCGCCGGAACATGAGAGAAGGGCCGGTCGCTCACGACGACCGGCCCTTCTCCCCTGCCCGCGATCAGAACTTGAAGGCACCGACCAGCGCGCGCAGCTCCTCGGCGGTCCGGGAGACCTCCTCGCTGGCCTCGCGGGTCTGGTTGACGCCGCTGACCGTGGCGCCGCTGGCGTTCGACACGTCGTTGATGTTCGAGGCGATCCGGTTGGAGCCGGCCGCCACCTCACCGATGCTGCGGCTCATCTCGCCGGTCGTGGCCGTCTGCTCCTCGACCGCCGAGGCGATCGTGGTCTGGAAGTCGTTGATCTGGGCGATGACCTCGGAGATGCGGTTGATGACCTCGACCGCGCCGCCGGTGTCCTGCTGGATGGCGTTGACCCGGGCGCCGATGTCCTCGGTGGCGCGGGCGGTCTCCTGGGCCAGGTCCTTGACCTCGCTGGCGACCACGGCGAAGCCCTTGCCGGCGTCGCCGGCCCGAGCCGCCTCGATGGTGGCGTTCAGGGCGAGCAGGTTGGTCTGCTCGGCGATGCTGGTGATCAGCTTGATCACGTTGCCGATCTCGGCCGACGACTCGCCGAGCTTGCGGATCGTCTCGGTGGCCATGGCCGCCTCGGAGACGGCGATCGAGGCGACCTGGGCGGCGTCGGCCGCGTTGCGGGAGATCTCCCGGATCGACAGGCCCATCTCCTCCGAGCCGGCCGCGACACTCTGCACGTTGCGGGAGATCTCGTCGGCCTCGGCCGCGGCCGAGGAGCTCTGCCGGTCGGTGTTGTCGACCGCGGAGGCGATCTCGGCCGAGACGGCGGCGAGTTCGGTGGAGGCAGCGGCCAGGGCGTCCGAGTCCTTGGCGATGATCGTCATCGACTCGCGCAGCTTGTCCAGGGTGCCGTCCAGGCTCTGGGCCATGGCCCCGAGCTCGTCGCGGGTGGTGATCCCGCTGCGCTCGGTCAGGTCACCCTTGTCGAGCGCCTCGATCACGCTGCCGATCTTGCGGATCGGGCCGAGGATCGAGCGGACCATCGGGATCGCCATGCCGATGAGCAGGGCCAGGCCGATCAGGGCGACCGCGATCGCGGTGTACCGGGTCCGCGAGACCGTCTTGGCCATCAGGTCCTTCTGGGCCGCGACCTGGGTCTCGACGACCTCGGTGAGCGCGTCCAGCTCGTCGTCGGTCTTGTTGTTCATCTCCTTGATCTTGTCGATCTCGGCGAGGGCGGTCTTCGGGTCCTTCTTGGCCGCCGCCACGAAGTCGATGATGAACGTGTTGAAGTCGTCGAAATCGGCCTTGTAGGACTTGAACTGGTCGGTGATCGCGGTCGGCAACCCGCACTCGTAGACCGCCGCGGACGCGTCGACCGACGACTGCGTGTCGTCGGCGGCGTCGCCGGTCATGTCCTGGCCGAGGGCCGACCGGTAGGCGTCGACCTTCAACTCGCTCTGGCGGTTGTTCAGGTGGTTGAGGGCGGCCGAGCCGCACTGCAACTGGCTGACCCGCAAAGCCTGGTCCGCTACGTTGTCCTGGCCGATCAGGGCGACCGCGCCCATGCCGCCGAGCGCTATCGCTCCGGTGACAACGATGATGCCCAGCCGTTTGGCTGTGCCGATGTTCTCGAGGCCGAGCATCTTCCCCCCACGTTTGTCCGACTGCACACACTTTCGACCGTGTGCCGGATCACCTGAGGAAGACGCTGAGCGTTCGTACCATTTATTCGGTTTCTATCCGGTTGCAGCCTGAAAGCTTTCGGCTGCAACCGGCTTGCGGTTTTTTCCTTCTACCGGTGGATCTTGAAGCGCCAGTCGTCCGGGACGGCGCCGGCCGGGCCCGGGGTCGGCTGATCCTCCGGGCGGCTGCGGGCCGGGGCCAGTTCCGGACCGTCGAAACCCTCCTCGGTCTCGAAGTTCCAGAACCAGTCCTCACCGGGCTCGAAGGACTGGATCACCGGGTGGCCGGTCTCGCGGAAGTGGGCCGTGGCGTGCTGCGCGGGAGAGGTGTCGCAGCAGCCGATGTGCCCGCACTGCGCACACCGGCGCAGGTGGACCCACCACCCGCTGGACTCGAGGCACTCCACGCAACCGGTGCCGGACGGCGGGACATCGGGCAGAATCGACGCGCTCACGGGGCAAAACCTACCGCACGTTGCGGTCGTACTCCTCCTGCGCGGCCTGCATCGGACCGATCTCACTCTCCAGCAGCTCGATCAGCTCCTTCAGCTTGGCCGCGACGCGCTCGCCGAGCGGGGTCAAGCTGTACTCCACCCGCGGCGGGATGGTGGCCTGCACCTCGCGCCGGACCAGGCCGTCCCGCTCCAGCGCCTGCAGGGTCTGGGCCAGCATCTTCTCGCTCACGCCGTCGACCCGGCGGCGGAGGGCGTTGAATCGGTAGGCACCGTCGAGGAGCGCGGCCAGGGCGAGACCGCCCCATTTGCCGGTGACGTCGGCCATCACACCACGGGAGGCGCAGTCCCGGGCGAAGACGCTGGGGATCAGGTCGTCGGCGGGATCAGTCATGCATCGAGAATACCCAGTTCCGCCGCACTTTCCGGAGTGATGGCGCACACTAGCGGTTGGCACTTTCGAAAAGTTAGTGCATTCTCGGATGCAGCACTCGCCGTTGAAACTTCAAGGAGCTCCCATGACCACCATCGCAGTCACCGGCGCCACCGGACACCTCGGCCGTCTCGTCGTGGACGCCCTGATCAGCCGCGGTGTCGAGCCCGGCTCGATCGTCGCCGCGGTGCGCAGCCCGGAGAAGGCGGCCGGCCTGCTCGCCCGCGGTGTGCAGGTCCGCGAGGCCGACTTCGACCGGCCGGAGACCCTGGCCGGCGCGTTCGCCGGCGTCGACAAGCTGCTCCTGATCTCCACCAGCTCGCCCGGCAGCCGCCTGGCCCAGCACACCGCCGCGATCGAGGCGGCCAAGACGGCCGGGGTCGGCTTCGTCGCCTACACCAGCATCCTGCGCGCCGACACCACGCCCGTCCTGCTGGCCGCCGACCACAAGGCGACCGAGGAGGCCCTGGCCGCGTCCGGGCTGGCCCACTCGTTCCTGCGCAACGGGTGGTACTACGAGAACTACACCGCCCAGCTGCCGACCGTGAAGTCCACCGGATCGTTCCTGGGCAGCGCCGGCGAGGGCCGGATCGCGGCGGCCACCCGGGCCGACTACGCCGAGGCGGCGGCCGTGGCGCTGCTGCTGGAGAACCCGCGGACCGCGTACGAGCTGGGCGGCGACACGCCGTTCACCATGGCCGAGCTGGCCGCCGAGGTCAGCGCGCAGCTGGGCACGACGATCGCCTACACCGACGTGCCGGCCGAGAAGCTCGTGGAGATCCTGTCCGGGGCCGGCGTGCCGGAAGGGTTCGCGGCGATCCTGGCCGACACCGACGTGCACATCCGGGAGAACGGCGCCCTGGACAACGCGGGCAGCGACCTGAGCGACCTGATCGGGCGCCCGACCACGCCGCTGGCCGACGCGGTCGCCGAGGCCGTCAAGGCCTGACCGATTTTCGAACGGGCTCGGGTTTTCAGGCGGGCTCGGTGACGTCGGCGAAGGTGCCCTTCAGGGCAGCCACCGCGTCGTCGGCACCGACCCGCAGGCCGACCCCGCGCTCGCCGGCCCCGAGACTGATCGTGCGGCCCTTCGTGCGGTCGTCGGCCACCACCGGCCACGCCGTCGACGAGCCGAACGGGGTGATCGTGCCGCGCTCATACCCGGTGGCCGCCTTCGCGGTGCCGGCGTCCGGCATCGACAACCGGTTCACCCCGAGCAGCGCCCGCAGTTTGGGCCAGGAGATCGAACGGTCGCCCGGAACCAGGACGAACAAGTAGTCGTCCGGCCCACGCCGTACGACCAAGGTCTTGACCAGATCTTGAATGTCGACGCCCTGCACCTCGGCCGCCTCGGTGACGCTGCTCACCGGCCCGTGCCGGACCACCTCGTGGGCCAGCCCGAACTCGGTCACGGCGTCGATCGCGGCGTTCGTCATCAGATCACCGTAGTAGCTTGGGAGCGTCCGACCCAGGAGGGAACCTCGATGAGTGACAGGCCTCGCAAGCAGCCTGGACCCGACCACCCCATCACCGTCACCCCGACCGGCGAGCGGGTCGTCGTGACCGTCGCCGGCAAGGTGGTGGCGGACACGCAGAAAGCGCTCAGCCTCCACGAGTCGACCTATCCGGCGGTGGTCTACGTGCCGCTCGCCGACGTCGACCGGTCCGTGCTGCAACGCACCGACACCAAGACCTACTGCCCCTACAAGGGCGACGCCGGCTACTACTCGATCGCGATCGACGGCGACACCGTCGTCGACGCGATCTGGGAGTACCAGGAGCCCTACGACGCGGTCGCGCAGATCAAGGACCACGTCGCCTTCTACCCCGACCGGGTGGAGAGCATCACGATCGGCTGATCCCGGCGCGGACCGCCGCCAGCTGGTAGCGGTCCGCGTCGTACGGCGTGTACAGCGAGATCCGGTCGATCGTCGCCCCGAACCGGGCGTTCAACTGCTCGGCCACCGACGCCGGATCGCCGGCCACCGCGAACGCGTCCAGCACCTCGTCGGTGATCTCCGCGGTCATCGCCGTCCAATCCTGCCGGCGCGACAACCGGCTGAGCCGCTCACCGAGATCACCCCAGCCGTGCAGATCCAGCACCGCCCGGTAGGACGGCGTCGACGCGTAGAACGCGATCTGCCGCCGCACCGCCGCCTCGGCCATGGCCCGCTGCGCCTCGTCCGTGCCGAGCACCACCATCACCGACATGCCCAGGTTGAAGCCGTCCAGCGACCCGCCGCGGGCCTCCCGCAGCGCCGGGATCAGCTTGTCGTTCAGATAACCCACCGTGGTCAGCGGATGCACCAGCAGCCCGTCGGCCACCCGCCCGGCCGCCGCGGTCATCAACTCCCCCACCGCGGCCAGCTCGATCGGCGGATTCCCGTGCGGATTCGGACCCGGATCGAAAAACTCGGTCATCAGCGTGTGCTTGTAGAACTCGCCGCGGAACATCAGCCGCTCCCCGGTCGCCCAGGTGTCCCAGATCGCCCGCACCGCCGCGACGAACTCCTCCATCCGCGCCGCCGGCCGACTCCACGGCATCGAGAACCGGCGCTCGATATGCGGCTTGACCTGCGAACCCAGCCCCAGCCGGAACCGACCCTCGGAGATCAACTGCAGGTCGTTGGCGAGCATCGCCACATTCATCGGATTCCGCGCGAACGCCACAGCGATCGACGACTGCAGCTGAATCCGCTCGGTCGCCCGCGCCACCAGCGTCAACGTGGTGAAGACGTCGTGCCTGGTCTCCGCCGCCCCGAAACCGTCATAACCGACCTGCTCGGCGGCGACGGCGGCCGACTCGGCCTCGGCGGGGGAGGCGCTGATCTGCGCGTTGAAGTCAACCAGCATCACTCAGTGATAACACCCCAAGATTTTCGCGTACGGGGTGGGGCCGTCGCGCCGGTGAGCGCCCCGATGCCTGCTCTCGTGTGATACGGCTGCTTACCGCTCCCGTGCGATGCTGCCACTCACCCACTGCCGTGCGTTGCCGCCGCTCACCCATTCCTGTGCGATGCCGCCGCTCACCCACTCCCCCGCGATGCCGCCGCTCACCCACTGCCGGCGCTTACCTGCCCGCCCTCATGTGAGACGGCCGCGCGGATCGCCGCGGCCATGACCTCGGCGGTCACCGCTCGGAGCAGGTCCAGGTCGACGCCCTCGGTCACCTCGCCGGTGGCCAGAGCGACCACGGCATCGCCGTCGTAGCGGGAGTGCGCCGGATGCAAGGAGCGCGCGAAGCCGGTGTGGCCGCTCTGCGCAAGCAGATGGCAGTCGGTCTTGGACAGCTTGGCGTCGGTGATCACCACGGCGATCGTGGTGTTCTCCCGCGCCGATCCTGCTGCCGGCTGACCGCCACCTCCCGCGTTCGAGCCCGCGCCGCCGCTGCCGTCATTCAAGCTGGCGCCGCCAGGCGGCACGCCTCCGGGGCCGCTCAGGATCGCGCCGCCAGGCAGCTCGCCACCGGAGCCGCTCAGGATCGCGCCGCCAGGCGGCACGCCACCGGAGCCGCTCGGGCTCGCGCCGAAGAGTGGCTCGCCTCCGGGGCCGAGGACGTCGCCCCAGGCGTTGACCACGACGAGTGCGGTGACTCGGGCTACGCCGGCCACCCCGTCCGCCCGGCCCAGCCCACCGGGATCGTCACGCCCGCGCCACTTCCCGGTCCCCGCGCCCGCCCCGGCCCCGAACCGCCCGGTCCGGAAGTCGTCCCCGCGCAGCGCCGCGATCGCGGCCTCCCGGCCGGCGGCCGAATCCGGGGGTGTTCCCGCAACCGACCCGTCGAAGATCGACATCCCGACGACGATCGGCACCGGGCCGAACACCGTCGGAAACCCGAGGTCGCGCTCCCGCAGCAGCCGCATCACCCCGTCGCCGGCGGCCAGCCCGAACGCGGACCCGCCGGAGAGCACCACGGCATCCACCCGGTCCACCATCCGCACCGGATGCAGCAGGTCGAACTCCCGGGTGGCGGGCGCCCCGCCGCGCACCTCACCGGAGCCGACGGTGCCCGGCGGCGGCAGGATCACCGTGACGCCGGTGCCCTCGCCGGTCCAGTTGCCGGCGTAGGCCGAGAGCAGCTGTGGTTCGCTCACCCGGCCATTTTAGATCCGCTCGGAGGGGGTCGCGGAGTTGTCCACATCGGCGGGTTGTCCACAGGCGCCCGGCATGATCTTGGCGAATCGGACTACCCTGGCCGGGAGGCGGTAAGCCCCCTGAGGTGCGGCGGGGACTCTGAGTCGGCGGAACCCGGGCGCGGCAACCAGCCCGAGCCGCCGCGACCCCGGCCCGAGCAACCACCCCGAGCCGCTGGAACCCCGACGCGAGCAGCCACCCCGAGCCGGCCCTGCCCGGCCCCGCGGCGACCACCCGCTAACCAGGTCAGTACCGGAATCCGCTCACCAACGACGTCAACTCGCTCGACATCCGCGTCAGTTCAGCCGTCGTCTGCTGCGACCGTTCCACTCCCGCACTGGTCGACCGCGCCGCATCGGCCACTCCGGTGATGTTCTGCGCGATGGCCCCGGTTCCGGATGCCGCTTCGGTCACGCTGCGGTTCATTTCTGCTGTCGTCGCGGTTTGTTCTTCGACGGCGGACGCGATGGTTGTCTGGAAGTCGCTGATGCGGGCGATGACCCGGGTGATTTCTTCGATGGCGCTGACGGCTCCGGCGGTGTCGGATTGGATGGCTTCGACGCGTTGGGAGATGTCTTCGGTGGCGCGGGCGGTTTCTTGGGCGAGGTCTTTGACTTCGCTGGCGACGACCGCGAATCCTTTGCCGGCTTCGCCGGCGCGGGCGGCTTCGATGGTGGCGTTGAGGGCGAGCAGGTTGGTTTGTTCGGCGATGGACGTGATGGTTTTGATGACGTTGCCGATTTCTGTGGACGATTCGCCTAGTTGGTTCATGGTGGCCGAGGTGCGGGAGGCCAGGTCGACTGCTGCTCCGGCGACTTGGGCGGCTTCGGTGGCGTTCTGGGAGATTTCCCGGATCGAGGCGCCCATTTCTTCGCTGCCGGCCGACACCGTGTCGACGCTGCGGGAGATTTCTTCGGCGGCGGCGGAGACGGTCTGGGCCTGGCTGGTGGTGCGTTCGGCCGAGCCGGCGATTTCGGTGGCTACTTCGTTGACCCGGTCGGCGGCTCCGGCCAGTGAGGTGGCCGACTGGTCGATGGTTTCGACGGTCCGGCGCAGGTTGATCAGGGCGGTGTCCAGTGCGCGGCCCATCTGCCCGGTCTCGTCGTTGCTGGTCAGGCCGGTGCGGCCGGTCAGGTCGCCGGCGGCGAGTCCGGTGCATACTTCTTTGACGCGGGTGAGGGCGCCGACGACCCGGCGGATGACGAGGCCGCCGATGAGGATGGCGAGCAGGCTGCCGACCAGCTGAACTATGATGATCACGTTGCGGTTGGTGCTGTAGGTGGAGTGGGCTCCGGCGGCGGCTTCCTGCGCGTCTTTGGTTTCGGCGGCTTCGAGGGTGGCGAAGTCGGCGTTCACTTTTTCGATCAGTGGCGTGGTCTGTTCGTCGCGGACTTCGGCGTACGCGGTGATGTCTTTGGCCAGCGCGTTCGGGATCTGGGTGTTCTCGACGAGGTCGGCGTAGGACTGCCATTTGGTTTCGAGTGCGCTGATGGTGTCCGGGTCACCGGCCGGGTCGGCTGCTCGGTAGGTCGCGAGGGCGGTGGCGAAGTCGCTGAACCCGGCCCGTACCTTGGCCTCGATCTTGGTGTTGTCGGCCGCGGTCCGGGAGATCAGCAGGTTGGCCAGCTCGTTGCGGGTGGTGACGGCGAGCGTTTCCAGGTTGCCGAGCGCGGCCTCGCTGGCCAGGTTCGAGCTGTAGAGCTGCTGGGCCGCGTCGGCGGATCGGCTCAGGGCCCGGGTGGCGAGGACGCCGGCGATCGCCGACACCAGGACGCCGAGCGCGATGATCGCGCCGATCTTGTGGCGTACGCCGATGTCGGCGAACAGGTCGCGCCGTGCGGGCGGGTCGGTCAGGGTCGTCGCGGTCATCAGGTTCCCCCGGGCAGCCTGGCCGGCAAATGATCAATGGCAGCCTTACCGTACGAACCCGGGTGCCCTGGTCAGGTGCTTTCACACCGTCGTTCCCAACAACATTTGTCCGATTATTTCGCACATTTCCCCCTGGCCCCGGCGGCCTCAACGGACCGCCCGGTCCACGCGAAAGCCACGAAACCAGGGCCGCGAAACCGGGGCCGGGAAACCAAGGGCGAGGGCTCAGGGCACCTTGCGCAACGTCCGCCGCCCGGCCAGCAGCGCAGTCCCCCCGAGCACCACCACGAGCACCACCCCGGCCCCGGCCAGCCCGGCCACCCCCGGCCAGGACGGCAACGGCAGCGGCGGCGGATGCAGCCCGGCCAGCGGCAGCGCCCATCCGGTCGCCGCCCACCCGGCCAGCGCGATCGCCAGCCCCACCGGTACCGCCCCGACCGCCAGGACGGGGTACGACCAGACCGCCGCCCGCCGAGCCGCCGCCCGGGACAGCCCTTGCCCGCGCAGCGCGGTCAGGTCTTCGGCCTGCCGTTCCCGCCCGGCCGCCGCGGTCAGCACGAGCACCCCGGCGGCGAGCAGTGTCACCAGGATTCCGGCCAGGGCCGCGTAGCCGAGGGCCACGGCCGGTCCCTGCTGGGTGAGCTGGGCGGCCAGCTGCTGCGACCGTACGTCGCCGGTGATGGTGAGACCGGCGGCGGCGAGCCGGTCGAGCACGTCGGCGGGGGCGCGGGCGGACAACCAGACCTGCCCGTTCGTGGTCGGTCCGCCGTCGGTGGCGACGCGGTCGGCGTATTCCAGGTCGACCATCACCGCCGGGCCGCCGAGGCGCGGGATCGCCGGCAGCCGCCCGGCGACGGTGACGCGCATCGGGCGGAAGTCGAGTCCGGTCACCGCCCCGGGCACGAACGTCCCGGTCGCCACGACCGGCACCGGCCACGGGGTGTCCACCGGCTGGGCCAGTACGCCTTCCGGGAAGCTGTCGAGGTCGGTCACCTCGATGCGCAGCCCGTCCGGGCCGGTGGCGGCCTTGCCGCCGGGGCTGACCCGCCATCCGGCCGGGTCGGTGCCGCCGAGGCCGTGCAGGGTGAGTGTGCCCTGCACGCCGAGCGCGTTCGACCCGGAGATGTGCAGCGCGTTCAACCGGCAGCCGGCGGCCTGGCACTGCGGTGCCGGATAGGTGTAGGTGTGGCGCCCCGGCCGGGCCACCCCCATCAGTGCCACCACGTCCGGCCCGCCACCGTCCATCGGCGACAGCACCGCCTCCACACTGACCTCGCGGCCCGGCGCGAACCCGGCCGCGCTCATGTCCAGGGTGAAAGTCTTGTCCCGCGGTGTGACGACGAGCCCGGGGGCCGCCGGACGAAGAAGATCAACCATTTTCCCGTACGGCGTTCCGCCCGGCCAGTTCGCCACCGCCGCCAGCCGTTCGGTGTCCACGGCCAGCACCGGCCGTTCGCCGGGGCGCTGGGGGATCTCGGCCACGGCCATCGCGAACTGTGCGTGCGGGTCGGCCTGGCGCACGGCGGCGAGCAGTCGTGCGCGACCGACCGGTCCGACGGTGAGCACCCGGTCGGCGCCGGTGCCCAGGTCGGCCTCGACCCGGCGGGCGTGGGCGGCCACGTCGGCCGCCGCGACCATGTACGAGCTGACCGCCACCGCGGCCACGAGCAGCGCGAACACCCGCCCGGTGGCGGCCCGCCGGGACAGCAGCAGCCAGGTCAGTCCGGGGCCGAGCCGGGCCCGGTCCAGCGCCCGGTGCCCGAACCGGGCGGCGAGGGGCCGCAGCGCCCGCGCCACCAGCAGCGCGAGCGCGAGCATGACCAGGGCCGGTGCCGCCGAGCCGACGCCGACCAGGTCACCGCCGCCGGCCACCAGTTGCACCACCGCCCCGGCGGCCAGGGCCACGACCAGGATGTCGAGGGTGATGCCGGCCCAGCGGCCGGGCATCGGGGCGCGGCGCAGCAGTTCGCTGACCGGGCGCAGCATCGGCGCGCCCTGGGCCAGGATCACGGCCAGGACGGCGGCGGCCGCGGCCAGGGGCGCCCAGCGCAGCGAGTCGGGGTGCGGGTCGGCGCCGACGCCGGGCCAGCGGATCGCCACCACCGCGTCGACCAGGAGTTGGCCGGCCAGGGCGCCGGCGATCGTGCCGGCCAGGACGGCCACCAGGCTTTCGCCGATCGCCAGCCACCAGCGGTGCGGCAGGCGGGCGCCGCGCAGGGCGATCACCGCGGTCTCCGGGCGGCGGGTCTCGGCGCCGGCCGCGACCGCGAGCAGGATGGCCAGGCAGGCCAGGACGATCAGGGCGACCGCGGGCACGGGCACGATCCGGCGGGCGGTGGTGTGCCCCTCGTCGATGCGGCTCAGCAGTCGCGGGATCCCGGTCTCCAGCCGCAGGCCCCCGGCGCCGGTGCCGCCGTCCAGACCGGCACCGACCTCGGCGACGCCGGCCTGCAGCCGGGTGAGAGCGTCGCGCAGGGCGGGCAGCCGGTCGGCGTCGAGCGCGCCCGGCCCGGCGTAGGCGTCGACGCTGAGGTCGACGTTGCCCCGGTCCATCAGGTCGAAGGTGGTCAGCCCGGTGAACGCGGGCTCGCCCGGGTGGGTCTCGCCGGCCGTCTCCTCGGGCGTGAAGTAGCCGTGCTCGCCCCAGTAGATCTCGCCCGGGTCGGCCACCCGGTAGATGCCGGCCAGGAAGAACCGTTTCGGGTCGCCGTCGGAAACGTAGGAGTTCACCTGGGGGTCGTTGTTGAAGTAGGCGTACGTCAGGGGCACCGACCGGCCCACGGTCAGGCCGAACCGGGCGGCGGTCCTCTCCCCGAGCACCACGTCACCCTCACCGAGCAGGCAGCGACCGGCGACGATGACCAGGTGCGCGCAGACGTCCTGCCGTTGCACCAGGCGGGTCCGGGAGCGCACGTCCGGTTCGAGGCCGATGGCCGGGATCTCGGCCGCGTACACGTACCGGAATCCGGGCAGTTCGGTGCTCCCGGCCGCGGTGGTGGCCAGGTCGACGCCGCCGGTCGCGCTGGTGCCGCCGACGTTGCGGCGGTCCGGGTCGGTGGCCCGGATGCTGACCTCCATCTCGGACCGTTCGGCGTGTGCGACCTGCCCGGCGGCCACCACCCGGTCGGACGCGCGCAGGTAGGCGGGCGCGGCCACGGCCGGCGCGACCGCGAACGCGGCGAGCACGGCGAGCACGAGGGCCGGCCCGCGCCGCGCCCACACCATGGTGAAGATCAGGGCGATCATCGGTCCCCCGCCCGATCGGCTCGACCGGCTCGACCGGCTCGACCGGTCCGCGAGGTGCCACCGTCCCGGGAGGTCCGGTCGGACACGGCGATCAGCCCGGCCAGGGCGGACAGACAAAGCATGGCGGCCAGACCGGAGATGAGCAGTGGACCCCACCCGAGCACCTCGGGCGGGGGCAGCAGCCGCCACCCGTCGGCGAAGAACGAGTCCGGTTCGCCGGCCACCCGCCGGGCCACCGACGCGGCCAGCACACCGCCGAGGACGGCGGCCCCGACCAGCGCGAACGGGCCGAGGTAGCGGGTGCCGGCGAGGGTCCGGGCGGGCAGGCCCTGCACGCGCAGCGCGGTGGCCGCGGCCCGTTGCGGCGCGCGGTCGACCGAGGCGGCCACCGCGGTCGCGGCGGCGGCGGTGAGCAGCGCGATCACCGCGCAGAACACGGTGAACGTCCCGGCCGGGGCGGTGCCGCGGCCCGGGGTCCGGGCGGCCCGGTCGGCCGCCGTCTCGTCGGCCAGCACGGTCAGCCCGGCCGCTCTCAGCCGGTCGACGACCGGGCCGGGCGCGTCGGCGGTGAGCCACACCTGGGTGACGCCGGTCGGGTCGGCCTCCCCGGCCAGCCGGCGCAGCGCGTCGAAGTCGGTGAGCAGCCCGGCCGCGCCGAGCACCGGCAGCGCCGGGACGGTGGCGGTGACCCGGGACGGCACCGGGCCGGCCCCGGTCACGGTGAGTCCGGGCTCGCCGAAGCGCCACGGGATCGGTGCCGGGCCGGCCAGCAGCAGCGGCAACGGCAGGGCGGTGTCCACGGCGTACAGCCGGTCGCTCTCCGAGCGGGACGCGCCGCGCGGCGGTCCGACGGCCAAACCGCGGGGGCCGGCGGAGAGTTCCAGGCCGCCGTCGCCGGCGACGGTGCGCCAGCGGGTCGTGTCGGTCAGCCGGTCGGTGCCGAGCAGGGCGGCGTCCGGTCCGCGCTGGGTCAGCGACCGCAGCACGATCGGCTTCGGGATCGGTTTGCCGTCCGGCCCGAGCTGCGCCGGGATCTGCCAGCGGACCAGGCGGCAGCCGCCGTCGCAGCCGGCCACCGGCACGGTGACGGTCTGTTCGCCGGACGGTCCCAGGTCGAAGGCGACCTGGACCCGCCCGCCGGTGTTCTCGTTCAGCAGGACCAGGTCGATGTCGGCCCGGACCCCGCGGTCGTTGCGGGCGGTCAGCACCAGTTGCCGGCCGGTGACCGGCGGGACCGGGTCGCTGCGGGCCGGCGGGCGCGGGCGCGGCCCGTACTCCGGGCGCCAGGCGCCGACCGCGGCCAGCCGCGCGGTGTCCACGGCCAGCACCGGCGGGTTCGCCTGGCGGTCGACGGCGGCGGCCATCGCGTACCGGCCCTGCGGGTCGGCGGTCGCGACCGCGTGTTGCAGCACCGTCCAGTTCTCGGCGCTCACCGTCAGCACCCGGGCCGCGCCCAGTTCGGACTCGGCCCGCACGGTGTGCGCCGACCGGTCCGCCGCGGTCGCGCCGGACGTCGTGACCAGCAGCGCGACCGCGATCGCGAGCAGCGCGAACACCCGGTCCAGGCCGGCCAGCCGGGACATCCGGACCGCGGTCAGGCCGACGCGCAGGTGGCCGGTGCGCAGCGCGGCGCCGCCGCCCCGGTCGGCCGCGCGGATCAGCAGGCGGGCCACCAGGACGGCGACCGCGACGGCGACGGCGATCGCGGCGAGCGCCCCGACACCGGCGTCGGGGCTGCCGGACCGGGCCTGGTAGGCCGCGGCCCCGGCGATCGCGACGAGCACGACGTCGGCCAGCAGCGCGGCCCGGCCGCTGCGGGTGGCCGGGACCTCCCGTTGCAGGACCACCACCGGCGTACGGATGAGCAACAGATCCCCGACGACCAGGGTGAACAGGGCGACGACAGCCACTCCGGCGGCCGCCGCGACCGACAGGGCCGCCGCGGTCAGGGTGCCCGGCCCGGACAGCACGCGGGCCGCGGCGAGTCCGGCGGCGGCCCCGAGCAGCCCACCGGCCAGCAGCGGCGCCAGGTGCTGCCCGGAGAGCAGGGTGATCAGGCGGGACCGTTCGCCGCCGCGCAGTTTGAGCAGCGCGGCGTCGCGGCGCCGGTCCCGGGCGGTGTACCGGCCGGCCAGGGCGATCGCGTACCACCCGAGCAGCAGCGCCGGGATGGAGCCGAGCAGCACGGCCCGCAGCAGCCGGTCGCCGGCGCCGCTGAGATCGGCGCGCAGCGACCGGGTCGGGTCGACGATGTCGCCGAGTTCGCCGGCCGCGGCGATGGCCGCGCCCAGGTCGTATCCGCCGTCGCCGCGCAGCAGCGGCACCGGGACCTCGGCCGACCAGGCGAAGACCGGCTGGTCGAGCGGGGCGCCGGTGAACGTCGCGGCGACCGTGTAGATCGGGTCGAGCCCGCTGCCCACCCGGAACAGCTCGTCGGCCCAGTACCCGGCGGCCGGGTCGGTGATCGCGTAGATGCCGGTGACCCGCATCGGGATCTTCGGGGCGGCCGTGGTGGCCTGCACGTCGAGCGTGTCGCCGGTCCGCACGCCGAGCCGGTCGGCGACCGTCTCGGTGATCGCCGCGTCGCCGGGCGCGGCCGGGCAGGCGCCGGACGAGAACGACACGTGCCGGCAGAACCGGTCGCGGTAGTCGACGTTGATGTGGTCGGGCACGCCGGTCCGGTCGGTGACGCTCATCGGCCGGGACAGGCCGGTAACGCCGTCGGCGCCGGGCATCGGCAGTGTGCGCCGCACCGCCTCGCCGAACGCGGCCAGCGCCTCGGCCGGGGCGTCCCCGGTCTCGCTGTCCCAGTGGATGACGACCGTGCGCTGGGCCTGCGGGGTCGAGCCGGCGGTGACCGCGGCGGTCCGCGCGGTCTCGGTCAGCACGAACCACGGCGCGGCGGCGGCCACCGCGGCCGGGAGGGCGGTGAGCACGAGCAGGGTGCCGGCCTGAACGGCCCGGGAGCGCACGGCACCCCAGAGGATCGTGAACATGCCCCCGTCTCACCCCCCGGGACACAGCTTCATGCCTGCGGGGCCCGCGGGCATGCCCCGAAGGTCAGACCGTTATCCCTCTGATATGGAGGGCGTCACCGTACGGAATCCCATGTTGCCGGTCGACGAGTCGGGCGTGTTGGACGAGCGGGCCGCGTTGCGGTATCGGTTGCAGTAGGAGTCGTGGCACAGGTAGGACCCGCCGCGGATCACCCGGGCCGTGCCCAGGGACGGCCCGCGCGGGTCGTCCACCGGCGACTGGGCGTAGTACCGGGGCGAGAACCAGTCCGCGCACCACTCCCACACGTTGCCGACCGGCTGGTAGAGGCCGTAGTCGTTGGGCGCGAAGGACCGGGCCGGCGCGGTGGTGACCCAGCCGTCCTCGGCCGTGTTGGTGTCCGGGAACTCGCCCTGCCAGATGTTGCAGGCCCATTCCCCCGCGGGCAGCGTGTCGCCCCACGGGTAGCGCAGCCCGGCCCGGCCGCCGCGGGCCGCGCACTCCCACTGCGCCTCGCTGGGCAGGCTCCGGCCCGCCCAGGCGCAGTAGGCCTGCGCGTCGTCCCAGCTCACGTGCACGACCGGGTGGTCGTCGGCCGCCGTCGAGGAAGGACCGCCGGGGTGCGCCCAGTCGGCGCCCTCGACGCCGAGCCACCACGGGGTGCCGGCCATCCGCCCGGCCACCCGATCCGGGTCGGTCACGGCCAGGTGGAACACGGCCGACCAGCCGTACCGTTCGGCGTCGGTGCGGAAGCCGGTCGCCTCCATGAACGCCCGGAAATCCGCGACGGTCACCGACGTGGCATCAATCTCGAAGCCGTTCACCCGTACGGGATGAACCGGCCCTTCCCCGTCGGCCGGATGACCGTCCCCGTGTGCGTCGCCCATCGCGAACTCCTGCCCGGGCACGCTGACCTGCGGCACGTGATGGGCGCCGGTCCCGTGTTCCGGCGGGGCGGCCGGAGTCGAGGCGGTGCGATCCGACGACGGGGTGCAGCAATTCATGATCGATACGATAGGTCGTCGAGGCCGCTCAGCGTCGGATCGTGGTCCACCGCGCCGACCGCGTACATCGAGGTCATCCAGTGGTAGAAGCGGTCGTCCCGCTCGACCAGCAGGGTGTAGAGCCGCTGCAGCATCCGTTCGCGGACCGGCCGCATCTCCGGGTGACGGTAGATGTTGATCAGCTCGTCCGGGTCGCGTTCCAGGTCGTAGAGCTCGTTGACCGACTCCGGGTTGACGACCAGCTTGTAGCGGTCCTCGCGGAGCATCCGCTGCGGGTACGGGAAGTGGTGCCCGTGGAACTCGCAGACGATGTCCGGCTGCCACTCCGGCGTTTCGCCCCTGACCAGGGGTGCGAGGCTGCGGGAGTCGACGGCCGGGGCGGTGTCGGCGCCGGCCAGGTCGAGAATGGTGGCCGTGCAGTCCAGGAGGCTGACGAACTCGTCGCGGACCTGCGGCGTGGCGCCGGGGATGCGGATGATTCCGGGAGTGCGGTAAATATCCTCATACATCGCCGGGCCCTTGTCGTGCAGGCGATGTGCTCCCGTGAACTCCCCGTGGTCACAGGTGAAGAAGACGGTCGTGTCCATCTCCAGCCCAAGATCGTCCATGGCGGAGAGGATCCGCCCGATCTCGTGGTCGATCATCGAGACGTAACCCCAGTAGACCGCGATCAACTTCCGGGTGACCTCGATCGGCATCGAGTCGAACGTCCAGTGCGCACTGTAGTTGCGCTGCACCGGCGGCTTCCCCTCGAACGTCTCCGCGATCGACTTGGGCAGTTCCACCACGGCCGGGTCGATCAGGTCGAAGTACTCGTCCGGCACGATGTACGGCAGGTGCGGCCCGAAGAAGTGCGTGGCCAGGTAGAACGGCTTCCCGTCGGCCGCGTACCGCCGGAGCAGTTCGATCGTCCGATCGGCCAGGTAGTGCTCGAACGTCGCTTCGAGGGGCTGATTCAGTCGCGCGGCCAGCAGATTCCCCGGTCCCCCGTTCGGCAGGGTCCCGCGGATCCGGTCCGTGATCTCGTACGGCGGAAGGTCGTGCTCCTTCAAATAGTCGAGATAGTCCTGATGGTCGACCGGGTTGTGCCATCCCGGCAGATGAGGACCGTCGAAGCCGTAGTCGGCCGGGGACTTGGCCGTGCTCGCGTGCCACTTGCCGAGCAGCCCGCAGTTGTAGCCCCGCTCCCGCAACGCGACCCCGAAGGTGAACGCGTCGTCCGGCAGGTCTTCCTGATAACCGACGTTGCGCTCCTGGTTGGCCAGCACCTTGTGGCGGAACGGCGCCTGCCCGGTGAGCAGGCTGGCCCGCGCCGGCGTACAGATGGCGGTCGGGGTGTACCACCGGTCGAACCGGGTGCCGGTCGCGGCCAGCCGGTCCAGGTGGGGTGTGCTGACGTGCGGATTCCCGTACGCGCCGAGCGTGTCCACCCGGTGCTGGTCGGTCATCAGGAAGAGGAAGTTCACTTCTTGAAGCCCTCGCCGGTGTAGTAGGTCGACGGGTCCGGGTTGGCGGTCAGCTTGCCCGCGCCCACGAAGTACTCGCCCATCGCGGTGAGCCACTTGGTGATCGTCCCGTCGGCGGTGTAGCCGTCCAGGGTCTTGGAGTCGAGCATCTGGCTGTTGGCCGCGTCGGCCCTGACCGCGTCCTCGCTCTGCTTGTTCAGCGCGGCGACCAGTTTGACGGTCTCGTCCGGGTGCGCGGCCCGGTAGTCCATGGCCTCGCGCAGCACCTGGACGACCTTGGTGGTCCTGTCCGCGGCGACCTCGTTGCGGCTGATGAACGCGGTCGGGAACGCCATGGTGTCGGCGAAGTCGGAGTCCTTGGCCAGTTCGACCAGGTCCGGCTTCTTGGTCTTGATGGTGGCGATCGCCGGGTACCAGAAGCCGGCCGCGTCGATCTGCCCGGCGCCGAACGCGGTGACGATGGTGGCCGCGTCCATCGGGGTGCGCTTGATGTCGGCGTTGGTCAGGCCGGCCTTCTTCAGCGCCAGGGTGAGGATCATGTCGCCCGAGGTGCCCTCGGGGACGCCGACCTTCTTGCCCTTGAGCTGGCTCAGGTCGGTGATCCCGGCCTGCCCGATGACCCGGTCGGCGTTGCCCAGCGAGTTCAGCGAGATGATCTTGGCCTTGCCGGAGGCGGGCAGCCAGGCCGCGCCCGGCCCGATGTAGCCGTAGTCCAGATCACCGGCCTGCATGGCGGTGACCTGCAGCGGACCGTTGGTGAACACCTTGGCCGAGACTTCCAGGCCCTGCTTGGCCCAGAGCTTCTGGTCATTGGCGACGGCCAGCAGGCTCGCCCCGTTGAAGTCGGCGATATACCCGAAGGTCACTTTTTCTGATGATTTTTCGCCCGCGTCCTTCCCGCAGGCGGCCAGGCCGGCGAGCAGGGCGGCGGAGAACAAGGCGCGGCGTCTCATGCGAACGACTCCTGATGATGAACAGCGCTCCACACACGATTGCGCAGAGCGGAGAAGGCGGGGCTCAAACGAATTTCTTCGGTACGGGGATGGGGCAGTTCCACGTCCACGATCTCGGCGATCCGCCCCGGCCGGGCCGCCATCACGACCACCCGGTTGGCCAGGAAGACCGCCTCGTCGACGTCGTGGGTGATGAACAGGACGGTGCGTTTCTCCTGCTCCCAGGTGTGCAGCAGCTGCTCCTGGAGACGGACCCGGGTCATCGCGTCGACCGCCCCGAACGGCTCGTCCATGAGCAGGATCGACGGGTTCACGGCGTACGCGCGGGCGATCGCCACCCGCTGTTTCATGCCGCCGGACAGCGTCTTGGGCAGCGCGTCGGCGAACCGTTCCAGGCCGACGAGCTCGATGAAGTGGTCGGCGATCCGCCGGCGCTCGGCCCGCGTCACGCCCTTCTCGCGCAGGCCGAACTCGACGTTCTTGCGCACGGTCAGCCACGGGAACAGCGCGTACTGCTGGAAGATCACGCCCCGGTCCGGACCCGGGCCGGTGACCGGCTTCCCGTCGACCAGGGCCTGACCGCCGGTCGGGGTCTCCAGGCCGGCCAGGATGTTCATCAGCGTCGTCTTGCCGCACCCGGACGGGCCGACGACGGTGACGAACTCGTTGTCCCGGATCTCCAGATCGACCCCGCCGAGCGCGACGAACTCCTCGCCCTTGAGCGGGAACACCTTGCGTACGTCAGCAATTTTGATCATCGGGTCTCCTGCCACGAGGTGAGCCGCCGCTCGGCGAGCAGCAGGAGCCGGTCCATGATCAGGCCGAGCACGCCGATGCTGATCAGCCCGACGAAGATGGTCGGCAGGTCGTAGTAGAGCTGCGCGGCCTGCATCCGGTAGCCGAGGCCCTGCTGGGCGGCGATCAGCTCGGCGGCGACCAGGGTGGCCCACGACGAGCCCAGCCCGATCCGCATCCCGACCAGGATGAACGGCGACGACGCGGGGATCACCACGCGGGCGAAGATGGTGTGGTCCCGTGCGCTCAGCACCCGGGCCGCGTTGATCAGCGTCCGGTCCACGTTGACCACGCCCTGCAGGGTGGCGATCACGCAGGACAGGAACGACGCCAGGAAGATCACGAAGATCTTCGGGGTCTCCTCGATGCCCATCAGCACGATGGCCAGGGGGATCAGCGCGAGCGGCGGGATCGTCCGGAAGAACTGGATCCACGGTTCGATCAACGCCCGGACCGGCGGGTACCACCCCATCAGGAACCCGATCGGCACGGCCGCGACCACCCCGAGCAGGAAGCCGGCGAGCACCCGCCTCAGGCTGGCGAGCACGTCCCCGCCCAGCGTGCCGTCCTCGATCAGGTCGATCGCCCGGCTCAGCACCACCGGCGGCGCCGGAATGTCCAGGCCGGAGAGCGACAACCCCCACCAGACACCGAGGCCGATCACCACCGAGATCACATTCAAAGCCCATTTGGGTACGGCCATCCGCCGCCGCTCCCGAGCGGGAGCCGGAGCGGCCTCCACCAGCGTCATTCCGTACTCCCGTCGAGGTTCGAATAGCCGGCCAGCAGCGGCGACTGCCGATACAGAGCGGCGACCGCCCCGCGCGCGCCGTCGTCGTCGCCCAGCCGCGCGGCCCGTACCACCGGCCCGCTGTCATTCCCGGTCCCGTTGCCGGCCACGTCGTGCCCGGGCGGCACCCGCTCGGCCGCCACCACCCCGGCCGCCCGGTCCACGATCGCCGGGACCGCCCGGGGCAGGTCACCCCCGATCACGATCAGCTCCGGGTCCAGGACCAGGGCGGCCGCGGCCAGGACCCGCCCGACCGCCACCCCGATCCGGTCGATCGCGGCCGCCACCGCGGGCTCGTCACGCCGCGCGGCCAGCTCGTCCAGGCTCTTCACCCCGGCCGCGGCCAGGGCCGGGCCGATCGAGGCGACCGTCTCCAGGCAGCCGCGCTTGCTGCAGCGGCACTGTTCGGCGCCTCCGGCCGGCACGTGACCGAACTCGCCGGCCGCTCCCCCGGCGCCCTCGACCAGCCGGCCGCCGACGATCAGGCCGCCGCCGATGCCGGCCGCCAGCCGGATGTAGAGCACGTCGCGCGCGTCGGTGGTGCCGGCCTCGGCGAGCGCCGCGAACCGGGTGTTGTTGTCCACGATCACCGGTGCCCGGAACGCGTCGGTGAACGCGGCCGACACGTCGGCGCGGGCCGTCCCGGCCGGGTACGGCCCGGTCACGCCGACCCCGACGCCCTGCAGCGCGGAGAGGTTTATCCCCTGCTCCCGGCCGAGACGGTCGATCAGGGCGAGGCCGGCGCGGATGCGGGCGGGCAGGGAGGTGCGGGACGCGTACGGCGTGACGCCGCTCGCGATGATCTCGTGCGCGGCGTCGGTGACCACCGCCCGTACCCGTGAATGCCCCAGATCGACACCGAGGAACTGTCCCGACCGGGGATCGAGGGCCAGCAACTCGGCCGGGCGGCCGCTGCCCGCACGCCGGTCGGCGTCGGTGGTCACCTTCACGATCGCGCCCCGGCCCAGCAGATCGCCGGTGATCTCGGAGAGCGTGGTGCGCGACAGGCCCGAGCGGGCCGAGATCTGGGCCCGGCTCAGGGTTCCGTGCTCCCGCAGGATGGCCAGGACACGCTCCTCGTGAGCGCGTCTGACCAGCGCGTGGACGCCTACCGTGACTGACACGCGGCAACCGTAGTCAGCCCGCAATTTTTCCGTCAACGATCCGGCAGAATTATCTCTTCAAAACTGGTAGGAAAACTTCCATGTGGCGCGGGCACCCGAACCCCGAAACCACCAGGAAAGTTTCCAAAACGGACTGTGCGAATTCGGGCCTGCCAACGGGACCCCGCCGACCGTGATCAACATGTCACCCTGTGCCGATGTCCGCAGCGCGTCATCGAGCCGAGATCCCGCTGGCCCCCGACCCCGCCCCGGAACCTCCGCAGTGGAAGGACCCGGCCGCCAACCGGACCGGCCAGCTCGTCTGGCAGTTCATCGGGGTCGGCCTGCTCGGCGGCTGCGCGCCGTTCGTGCTCGACGGCGTCGCCCACGGCTACGAGCTCGGCGGGACGACATACACCGTCGCCACCACCGGCATGCTCCTGGTCGTCGGCGCCGGCCTGATCACCCTGCTCTACCTGCTGGTCCGGGCCACCCCACTGGTCACCCCGCTCGGCGCCACCCGCCGCGGCCGGCTGCTCTGGGCCGCCCTGATCGCCGGCGGCGGCACCATCGCCGTGCTGCTCGGCCGGACCTTCGCCGCCGCCCACGACGACGGCCTGCTGCACAACGGCCGGCTGGCCGTCCTGCTCGGCGGCAGCCTGACCGTCCTGGTCGCGGCCGCACTGACCGGCGGCTGGTGGCTGCGCGCCCCGGCCGCCGTCGCGCTGATCGTGCTGACCTGGACCGGCCTGATCGCGTTCCGCGACACCGGCCCGACCGAGCTCGAGATGCGCCTGACCCAGGCCGGCGCCGACCGCACCGAGATGTGGACCGTCACCGTCCCCGGCTACCGGGTGGTCCACCAGACGTTCGGCCTCGCCGAGACCGGGGACGAATACCTGCCCGCCCCCGGCTCCGCGGCCGGCCGGCTGGTCCTGACCACCGTCGACCTGTCGCAGGGCTGCCGGCCGCCCCGATGCGCCGACCCCGATTACCTGCTGCTGACGCCCGGCCAGGCGGTCGTCCTGCCCGGCTCACCGACCCGGGTGGTGATGCTCCGCGGACATCAGGTCCTGGAACTCACCGCCCCGATCGACGCCGACACCGACCGGCTGCGCGACGCGCTCCAGGCCTCCCGCCCGGCGACCGACCCGGAACTGCTCGGGGCACTGCCCGCGGCCCCGGCCGGCAACCCGATCGACGCGTTCCGCATCTGGCTGCGCCACCACACCTGACCCGCGGCTCAGGCGAACTGCGGGATGACCTCCTGAGCGATCGCCAGCAGCGGCTCGTGGTCGTAGGCGACCCGCGGGATGTACGTGATCACGTAGTCCGCCCCGGCCGCCACGATCTTCTCCACCTGCTCGCGCACCTTGGCCACACTGTCGCCCTCCTCCAGGTAGAGGCTCGTCGACTTGGTGATCCGGTCGTAATCGGTGCCCTGCTCGTCACAGTGGCGCCGCAGCACCGCCAGCTTCTGCGCGATCAGCTCCGGGTCGCCGCCGCCCACGTTGCACGCGTCCGCATACTTCGCCACCAGCTTCAACGTCACCTTCTCGCCACCGCCGCCGAGCCACAGGTCCGGCTTGCGCCCGCCGGCCCCCTTCGGCTCGTTGATCGGCCCGTCGATCCGGTAGTGCCTGCCCTGGAAGACCGGCCGCTCCTCGGTCCACATCCGGTGCACGATCTCCACGGCCTCACGGAACGCCCGCATCCGCTCCGGCACGTCGGCCCACTCGTAGCCGTAGGCCTTCCACTCGTGCTCATACCACCCCGCGCCCAGCCCGGCGTAGAGCCGCCCGTGACTGGCCACGTCCACCGTCGACGCGATCTTCGCGAACAGCGACGGCTGCCGGTACCCGTTACAGCCCACCATCTGCCCGATCTTCACCCGGCTCGTGTCCCGGGCCAGCGTCGAACTCACCGTCCACGCCTCGAACGTCGAGTTGATCGTCGGCTCCGGCACGGTGTGGAAGTGGTCATACACCCACACCGAGTCCCACGGCCCCGCGTCGGCCAGCTTGGCGACCGCGGTCATCGCCTCGTACTGCTCCACCGGATCGTCGATCTCGACCAGATCCATCCGCCAGCCCTGCGGCACGAAAACCCCGAACTTGATGCTCATGCACCCAACTTATCGACCTGATCAACCATGCGCGGGTCAGGGCAGTCCCTTCCCTCACCCCTTACTTCATTTGCGCGTACGGCCGTAGCAGCCCACCAACCGCACCCCACCAGCCCGCCCGCTCCGCCGCCCGGCCCAGCCCCCACGCGCCCGCCTCGCCTGAGGAGCCCGTCGCCCGGCCTCCGGTCACGTCGCGTTTGGCATCCTAGGAGGCTAGTCTGGTGCCTATTCCCGGACCGGTCACCCGGACGCAGACGGAAGGTCGCAGGCGCGGGCGGTAAGGCAGGCGGACACGACGCGGGCGCCGGGCCGGGCAAGTGCGGGGCGGCACGAGCGGCGGGCGGCCGGCCGCGGCGCGGGCGACGGCGGGCGGCGCGGGCAGGCGGCGCGGGCGGGGCGCGCAACCGGTGACGCAGGCGCGGGCAGCGCATCGGACGGGCGACCTGATCTTTACCGATCATGAGGTGCGTCACCTGCGGTTCAGTGAACCGACATGGCCACTTCGGCCGTGCTTCTCTGCAGCGCTGCAACCACCAACCCCACGCTGACCTGCATCGTCACGGAACCGAGACGATCTTGGGAGCGCTCTCCGTAACTTTCGGGGGAACTACCGGAAGCGCTCCCAGGACAAAACCGCAGGCTGAGCTTAACCGGTTAACACAAAACGGTCGGTTTCCAGCGTATTGAACTCACGGGTAGCCATGGCATGATTTCGGTGCCGGGCCCGGAAGTTGCAGACATTGCACCCCGACGGTAAGGAGCGCGCCCTCATGGTTGCCGCCAAGCAACGGGTCACCATCGCGGCCATCGCCGACGCCGCCGGCGTCTCGGTGCCGACCGTCTCCCGCGTGCTCAACGGACGCTCCGACGTCTCCCCGGGCACCCGTGAGCTGATCGAGCGACTCCTGCGCGAGCACGACTACCGTCCTCGCAACTCTCGGCATTCCGGGCGAGCCCGGCTGATCGACCTGGTCTTCAACGATCTGGACAGCCCGTGGGCGCTGGAGCTGGTCCGCGGCGTGGAGGACGTGACCCACGCCGCCGGCGTCGGCACCGTGGTCTCCCAGGTGCACCGGCGCACCACCGCCACCCGCCAGTGGCTGCAGAATCTGCGGGCCCGCGCGTCGGACGGCGTGGTCTTCGTGACCTCCGACGTGGCCGAGCCGGTGCACAGCGAGCTGCACCGTCTGCGCGTCCCCGTGGTGATCATCGACCCGGCCGGTGGCGCGGCCACCGACGTGCCGACGATCGGGGCGACCAACTGGTCGGGCGGCCGCACGGCCACCGACCACCTGATCGGTCTCGGTCACCGGCGCATCGGGTTCATCGCCGGGCCGAAGGATCTGCTGTGCAGTCGCGCCCGGCTCGACGGTTTCCGGGCGGCCATGGAGGCGGCCGGCGTGCCGGTCGATCCGAGCCTCATGGAGCAGGGCGACTTCCGTAACGAGTCCGGCTTCCTGGCCGGCGGCCGCCTGCTCGACCTTCCGGACCGGCCGACCGCGATCTTCGCCTCCAGCGACCAGATGGCGCTCGGGGTCTACGAGGCGGCCCGCCGTCGCGGCCTGCGCGTGCCGGATGATCTGAGCGTCATCGGCTTCGACGACCTGCCCGACGCGTGCTGGTCCTCTCCCCCGCTGACCACGATCCGCCAGCCGCTGGCCGAGATGGGTTCCCTGGCCGCCCGCACGATCCTGCGCCTGTCCCGCGGCGAGACGATCGAGACCCCGCGCGTCGAGCTGGTCACCAAGCTGATCGTCCGTGAGAGCACGAAGTCCCTCGCCGAGACCCGGGTCTCCGCCAACGCCTGACCACCGGCCACCGCCCGCCACAGGCCAACGCCTACCCCCGACCACACCGTGATCCGGACCGGTCGGCCGCCTGGTCACCCCATCGCCCGGCGGTGATCCGGCCGGCCCGGCCAGCGGCCGACGACCCGCCCGGATCACCGCCCAGCCGGACGCACGACAAGCGCAAGACGGCCATCTCGCGATCGCCTGAGCAACCGGCCGCAGCCTGAGCACCGGCCGCACGGCGGGCGGCGGCGTTTCCGCGGGCGGCGACCGTCTCCCCCGGTGAACGGTTGCGGACATTCGGGCCCGCGGGCAGCCGGACCCGCCCGTACGGGAAAAGCAAAAGAGGAACGACGGAACCGCCCGGCCCGATGAGAGTCGTGCCCGGCTGCGGAAACCGAACAGCCGGTGTGATCGCGGGAGGAGGAACTCCCGTGATCACACCGGCCGGGCGGAGATCTCTACTTGCCGAAGCCGGCGGTCAGACCGCTGAGCAGCTGGCGGCGACCCACGACGTACAGGATCAGGATCGGCAGGGTCGTCAGCACCACCGAGGCCAGCACGGCCGGGATGTTGATGTTGTACTGCCCCTGGAACGCGGTCAGCGCCAGCGGCAGGACCCGTCGTTCCGGGCTCTGGGTCAGGATCAGCGGCAGCAGGAAGCCGTTCCACACCTGCAGGCCCTGGTAGATCGTCACGGTCACGATCGCCGGGCGGGTCAGCGGCAGGGCCAGACGCCACAGCGTGCCCCACTCGGTGGCGCCGTCCATCCGCATCGACTCGAAGAGTTCCTTCGGGATGTCGCGGATGAAGTTGGAGAGCACCAGCACCGACAGCGGGATCGCGAACGCGATCGACGGCAGGATGATCGCGCCCAGCGTGTCGTACATCTGCAGTTTGATGATGAGCAGGTAGACCGGGATGATCACCGCCTGCAGCGGGATCGCCAACCCCATCAGGAAGACCGCATTGACGGTACGGAGGAACCGGCTCACCGCGCTGCCCCGCACGATCGCGTAGGCGGCCATGAACGACACGACGACGGCCGGCGCCACCGCGCCGACCGTGACGATGACGCTGTTGAAGAAGTACCGGACGAAGTGGTTCTCCAGCACGAACCGGTAGTTCTCCAGCGTCGGCGACGACGGCGGGGCGAGCGGGTTGGTGGAGAAGTAGTCGGCCTGCAGCTTGAAGCTGGTGATCACGATCCAGTAGATCGGGACCAGCACGATCACGAGCCAGAGCCAGCCGGCGAGCCCGCCGAACCAGTTGAACTGCAGCCACCGGGGACGCCGGCCGGGCGAGGGCGGCGCCGCGTGGGCCGCCTTCCCGGCCTTCCGGCTGTCGAGAACGGTCGTCATCTCAGATTCCTTCCAACTGGCTCTCGGTCGCGTCCCGGCCGCCGAGCCGGCGCAGCAGCAGGGCCAGGCCCAGACCGAGCAGGACCAGGATCACCGCGATGGCGCTGGCCGGGCCCATCAGGCCGGTCCGGAAGCCACGCACGTACATGTCGACCGCGAGAGCCCGGGTGGAGTCGCCGGGGCCGCCGGCGGTGAGCACCCAGATCAGGTCGAAGAAGGTCAGCGAGCCGACCACCATCAGCGTCGACGACGTGATGATCGTGTACTTGAGCTGCGGCAGCGTGATGCTGAAGAACTTGCGCACCCGGCCCGCGCCGTCGATCTCGGCCGCCTCGTACATCGCCACCGGGATCTGCCGGACGCCGCCTTGGTAGATCAGCGAGTGGAACGGGATCCACTGCCAGGACACCACGAAGATGACCACGCCGATCGCCAGCTTGCTCTCGCCGAGCCAGTCCTGCTGCAGGAAACCCCAGCCGAGGCTGGCGCCGAGACCGAAGTTCGGGTCCAGCAGCATCTTGTAGGTGATCGCGATGGCCGCCTGGCTGAGCAGCAGCGGGATGAAGAAGAGCACCGCGAGCACGGCACGGTACCGCTTGTGCGAGGCGATGAAGACGCCGATCAGGATCGACAGCGGGGTCTGCGCCAGCCAGGAGAGCGCCATGATCATGAAGGTGATCCACAGCGCGTGCGGCAGACCGGGGTCGCTCAGCACTGACTTCCAGCTGGTCAGCCCGCTGAACGGGACGTTCTGGGTGAGGCCTGTCCACGAGGAGAAGCTGAGCACCAGGACGCCGACGAGCGGGATGAGCCCGAAGATCGTGAACGCGACCAGTGCCGGCCACGCCATCCAGGAGACGGACAAGCCCCGCCCGCCGCTGGACGCGGCGGGCGGAGCTGACCGCACTACAGGCGGTGCAATCGTCATTTGCCGATGGTCGCATTCATGTTGGTGGCGAACTGCTGGGGGCTGATCTGGAGCTGGAACAGCTTCGAGATGTTGTCCAGCAGCGTCTCGGCCGAGGACGGGCTGAGCGCCTGGTCCCAGGACTGGCCGAAGTTCTTGGCCTTGCTGGAGACGTCGTAGATGAAGTTGAGGAAGTCCTTGTCCGGGGAGGACGCCAGCTTGGCGTTCGAGCCCTGGACGATCGGGACGCCGCCCGAGTCGATCCAGCCCTGCTGCTCGGTGTCGTCGAGCATGCTGGCGAAGAACTTCTTCGCGGTCTCCTTCTGCTTGTCGGTCGCCTTGGAGGAGATCGACAGGAACTGACCGGCGTTACCGTACGTGTTGGTCGGGTCGCCCTTGCCGCCGTCATACGCCGGGAAGCTGGCGAAGCCGAGCTTGCCGTCCTTGATGAAGCTGCCGCCGTCGGACTTGATGATGCCGTACGACCAGGAGCCGTGCAGCTCCATGGCAGCCTTGCCGCGGTAGAGCAGCGCCTGGTCGGCGTTCGAGTCGGCGGTGACCGACGAGAAGCCCTTGACGAAGCCCTTGGCGTTGATGAGCTCCTGGATCTTGGTGAGCGCGGTGATCGCGTCCGGGTTGCTCCAGGCGTCCTTCTGGCCGTCGTAGGCGTTGTTGAAGACCTCCGGGCCGCCGATGCGGTCGAAGAGCAGCTCCAGCCACATCATGTTGGTCCAGCGCGACTGGCCGGCCAGCGAGAACGGCGCGATGCCCTTGTCGTTGAACTTGGGCAGGATGCTCATCAGCTCGGCCCAGGTGGCCGGCGGGTTCTGCACACCGGCCTTCTCGAAGGCCTCCTTGTTGTACAGCATGATGATCGGCTGCACGGTCTCGGCCGGCATCGCGTAGATCTTGCCGTCCACGGTGGCCGGGCCGAAGGAGGCCGGGAACAGCTTGTTCTTGACCGCGGCGTTCTGGGCGAACCAGTCGGTCAGGTCGTCGACCTGGCCGGCGTCGACGTAGCTCTTCAGGCCGCCGCCGCCCCAGCCCCAGATGATGCTCGGGGCCTGGCCCGCACCGATGGCGGTCTTCAGCTTGTCCTTGTACGTGTCGTTCTGGAACGTGGTGACCTTGATCTGGTTACCGGAGTTCGCCTTGTTGAACCGGTCGACCGCGCCCTGACGGATCGGCTCACCGGGAGGGCCGCTGAGGAACCAGTAGGTGGCGGCGTCCCCGCCACCGGAGGCGCCGCCCCCGGTGGTGTCCGCCGGGCCGGAGCTACCGCACGCGGCGAGACCGGTGGCCGCGGCAGCACCCGCGGTGAGACTCAGAAAATTCCTGCGCTTCACGCTTTTCTCCGTACTCGAAGCAAGCCGCGGCGAGCCGCGGGGGGTGATATAGCGATGGCGACGGCGGTCACCGAGTTCCGGAACTTTCGAGTGACAGCCGCAAATTAACGCGAGGTTTCGTTAACGTAGGGTTTCGCTGTGACGGGTGTCAAGACCCTTGCCGTAACCGTGCCCGGAGCGCGAGAGTAGGCGAGGTCGGCGGGCCTTTTCCGCCCGCCGCCGCACAGCACAACGCACCCGAAAGTTTCGGGCCCTTCCGGAGGAAACAACGTTGACCACAGAACAGGTGACCCAGCCGTGGCGCGACCCGGCGCTGCCCGTCGCCGATCGCGTCGAGGCGCTGCTGGCCGAGATGACCCTCGAGGAGAAGGTCGCGCAGCTGGGCAGCCGCTGGGTCGGCAACGACATGGGTGACGCCCACGACGAGGGCTACAACGCCGAGGAACAGCACAACGTCGCCCCGATGCAGGACGTCTTCGCCGCCGGCGGCACCGTACCTCTGGAGGAGGCGGCCCGCCACGGCCTCGGCCACCTCACCCGGGTGTACGGCAGTGTCCCGCTCACCCCGGCCGAGGGCGCGGCCGAGCTGATCCGCCAGCAGCGCGTCGTGATGGCCTCGCGCCTGGGCATCCCGGCGCTGGTGCACGAGGAGTGCCTGACCGGTTTCACCGCGCTGGGCGCCACCGTCTACCCGGCCGCGATCGCCTGGGGCGCCACCTTCGACCCGGAGCTGATCGAGCGGATGGCCACCGCGATCGGGCGCGACATGGCCGCGCTCGGCGTGCACCAGGGCCTCTCCCCCGTCCTCGACGTGGTGCGGGACTACCGGTGGGGGCGCGTCGAGGAGACCATCGGCGAGGACCCGTACCTGGTCTCGACGGTCGGTTCGGCGTACGTCCGCGGGCTGCAGACCGGTGGCGTCATCGCCACCCTGAAACATTTCGCCGGCTACTCGGCCTCCCGCGGCGCCCGCAACCACGGCCCGGTCGCGATGGGCCGCCGGGAGCTGATCGACGTGGTCCTGCCGCCGTTCGAGACGGCGATCACGCTCGGTGGCGCCCGCTCGGTGATGAACTCCTACTCGGATGTCGACGGCGTCCCCGCCGGCGCCGACCCGTGGCTGCTGACCGAGGTGCTGCGCGACCAGTGGGGCTTCACCGGCACCGTCGTCTCGGACTACTGGGCCGTCCCGTTCCTGGCCCTGATGCACGGGGTCGCCGGGGACAACACCGGCGCCGGCGCGCTCGCCCTGGCCGCCGGCATCGACGTCGAACTTCCGGACACCATCGGGTACGGGCGTGGCCTGGTCGAGCTGGTCCGCCGCGGCGAGGTGCCGGAGGACCTGGTCGACCGGGCCGCCCGGCGCCTGCTGACCCAGAAGGCCGAGCTGGGCCTGCTCGACCCGGGCTGGACCCCGGAGTCGTCGGTCACCGCGGCCGAGTTCACCGACCTGAACGCCCCGGAGAACCAGCAGATCGCGATCGACCTGGCCGAGCGCTCGATCGTGCTGCTCGAGACCGGCACCGCGCTGCCGGTCACCGAGCCGTTCCGGATCGCCGCGATCGGCCCGTGCGCCGACGACGCCCGTACGTTCCTGGGTTGTTACGCCTTCCCCAACCACGTGCTCCCCCGCTATCCGCAGCTCGGCCTCGGCCTGGACATCCCGACCGCCCTGGACGGGCTGCGGGCCGAGTTCCCGGCCAACGACATCACCTACGCCCGAGGGTGCGAGGTGACCGGCGGTGACCGCAGCGGTTTCGCCGAGGCGGTCGAGACCGCCCGCGGCGCCGACCTGGCCGTGGCGTTCGTCGGCGACCTGGCCGGGCTGTTCGGCAAGGGCACCTCGGGTGAGGGCTGCGACGCCGAGGACCTGCGGCTGCCCGGCGTGCAGGCCGAGCTGCTGGAGGAACTGCTGGCCACCGGCACGCCGGTGGTCGTGGTCGTGGTCTCCGGCCGGCCGTACGCGCTGGGTGACCTCGACGGCCGGGTCGCCGGGCTGGTCCAGGCGTTCATGCCGGGGCAGGCCGGCGGCGCCGCGATCGCCGGGGTGCTCAGCGGGCGGGTCCAGCCCGGCGGCAAGCTGCCGGTGCAGATCCCGCGCCACCCGGGCGGGCAGCCGGGCACGTACCTGCAGCCGATCCTGGGGGCCACGCACAGCGGGGTCAGCAACCTGGACCCGGTGCCGCTCTACCCGTTCGGCCACGGCCGGTCGTACACCACGTTCGAGGTGGACGAGCTGCGGGTCAGCGCCGAGAGCGTGCCGACCGACGGCGAGTTCGAGGTGACCGTGCGGGTGCGCAACACCGGCGAGCGCGACGGTTCCGAGGTGGTGCAGCTCTACCTGTCCGACCCGGTTGCCACGGTCACCCGTCCGGTCCGCCAACTGTCCGGTTTCCACCGCGTCGACCTGGCCGCCGGTGCCGGCGCGGAGGTGACGTTCCAGGTCCACACCGACCGGTCGGCGTTCACCGGCCGTGACCTGCAGCGCGTCGTGGAGCCCGGTGACCTGCGGATTCTCGTCGGGACGTCGGCCGGGGACCTGCCCTGCCAGGCGACCGTGCGACTGACCGGCCCGGTCCGTCCGGCCGGGGCCGGCCGCCGCCTGACCACCCCGGGGACGGTACGACCGATCCGGTGACCCCGCCGCCGGCTCGGCTCCCGGAGATTCCCGGGGCCGAGCCGGCGCCCGTTACATTCCCGGTCACGCTCCGGCATCGGCGGTGAGCCGAAGCGCTCACCCTCTGCTGCCCGACGGTCTGGTCGAATGCCGCGACGAGGTGATCGATACCGGATTGGCCCGTCTCATCGGGTCGGTCCGGGCGGAGAATGCGGAGAAGGCGCGCGCCACGGTGATGGCCGGGACGGGCACCGAGTCGCCCGGCGACGACATCACGGTCCTGGCCGTGCGCCGGAATTCCTGACACACATCTGAACAGCGCCGGAAACACGGAAAAATGTCTGCGCCCCCTTGTTCGCCACGGAATCAGCGGAAAAGATGGGGCGGCATGCACTGAACCCGAACCTGGAGGCCGGATGACCGCCAAGAAGGTACTTCACAATTTCGTCGCCGGCGCTGCGGTCGCGCCCGCCGACGGCCGGTACTCGGACCTCGTCGACCCGGCCACCGGCGAGATCTTCGCGTCCGCCCCGATCTCCGGCGCCGAGGACGTGGACCGCGTGATGAGCGCGGCCTCCTCCGCGTTCGACCAGTGGCGTAACACCACTCCCAGCGACCGGCAGAAGGCGCTGCTGAAGTTCGCCGACGCGGTCGAGGCCCGGGCCGACGAGCTGGTCGCGGCCGAGTCGCAGAACACCGGCAAGCCGCTCGGCCTGACCGCCAGCGAGGAGCTGCCGCCCGCGGTCGACCAGATCCGGTTCTTCGCCGGCGCCGCCCGCCTGCTCGAGGGCCGCTCGGCCGGGCAGTACATGAACGGCTTCGAGAGCTACGTGCGGCGCGAGCCGGTCGGTGTCTGCGCCCAGGTCACGCCCTGGAACTACCCGCTGATGATGGCGGTCTGGAAGATCGCTCCGGCGCTCGCCGCGGGCAACACCGTGGTGCTCAAGCCGTCCGACACCACCCCGGTCACCAGCGTGATGCTGGCCGAGATCGCCGCCGAGTTCTTCCCGGCCGGCGTCTTCAACGTGCTCCTGGGCGACCGGGACACCGGGCGCGCGCTGGTCGAGCACCGTACGCCGCAGATGGTCTCGATCACCGGATCGGTGCGGGCCGGCATGGAGGTGGCCGGCTCGGCCGCCGCCGACCTCAAGCGCACCCACCTCGAACTGGGCGGCAAGGCCCCGGTCGTGGTCTTCGAGGACGCCGACATCGCGGCCGCCGCGGCCGACATCGCGGTCGGCGGCTACTTCAACGCCGGTCAGGACTGCACGGCCGCCACCCGCGTGCTGGTCGCCCCGGCGGTCTACCAGGACTTCGTGGCCGCGCTGGCCGAGCAGGCCAAGGCGACCAAGACCGGTGCTCCGGACGACGAGGACGTGCTCTACGGCCCGGTCAACAACGCGAACCAGCTGGCCCGGGTGAACGGGTTCATCGACCGGCTGCCCGACCACGCCTCGATCGAGGCCGGCGGCACCCGCGTCGGCGACCGCGGCTTCTTCTGGTCACCGACCGTCGTGGCCGGCCTGCGCCAGGACGACGAGATCATCCAGAACGAGGTGTTCGGCCCGGTCATCACCGTGCAGCAGTTCACCGACGAGGACGAGGCGGTCCGCTGGGCCAACGGCGTCGACTACGCGCTCGCCTCCAGCGTCTGGACCAAGGACCACGGCCGCGCGATGCGGATGACCCAGCGACTCGACTTCGGCTGTGTCTGGGTCAACTGCCACATCCCGCTGGTCGCCGAGATGCCGCACGGCGGTTTCAAGCACTCCGGGCACGGCAAGGACCTTTCCGTGTACGGCCTGGAGGACTACACCCGCATCAAGCACGTCATGCACAACGTGGGGGCCTGACCGTGTCCGTCTCCGAGGATCTGCACAAGCGTCGGGTCGCGGCGGTCGCCCGTGGCGTCGGCTCGACGATCAACTCCTACATCGAGAGCGCCGGTGGCGGCACGCTCACCGACGTGGACGGCCGGGAGTGGATCGACTTCGCGTCCGGTATCGCGGTCACCAACGTCGGCAACGCCGCGCCCCGCGTCGTCGAGGCGGTCCGGGCACAGGTGGAACGCTTCACGCACACCTGTTTCATGGTCGCGCCCTACGAGTCGTACGTCGCCGTCTGTGAGCAGTTGATCGAGCTCACCCCGGGTAGTTTCGAGAAGCGGGCGGCGCTGTTCAACTCCGGCGCCGAGGCGGTGGAGAACGCCGTCAAGATCGCTCGGCACGCCACCGGGCGGCAGGCGGTCGTGGTGTTCGACCACGCCTACCACGGCCGGACCAACCTGACGATGGCCCTGACCGCGAAGAACATGCCGTACAAGCACCGGTTCGGGCCGTTCGCGCCCGAGGTGTACCGGGCGCCGATGTCGTACCCGCTGCGCGACGGCGGCCTCGACGGGCCCGAAGCGGCGCGCCGGGCCATCGACGTCATCGAGAAGCAGGTCGGCGCCGGGAACGTGGCGGCCGTGCTGATCGAGCCGATCCAGGGTGAGGGCGGCTTCGTCGTGCCCGCGCCCGGCTTCCTGCCGGCCATCGCGGCCTGGGCGGCCGAGGCCGGGGCGGTGTTCATCGCCGACGAGATCCAGACCGGTTTCTGCCGGACCGGTCAGTGGTTCGCCTCCGAGCACGAGAACCTGGAACCGGACCTGATCACCACGGCCAAGGGCATGGGCGGCGGGCTGCCGATCGCCGGTGTCGTGGGCCGCGCCTCGCTGATGGACGCGGTGCACGCCGGTGGGCTCGGCGGGACCTACGGCGGGAACCCGGTGGCCTGCGCGGCGGCGCTCGCGGCCATCGAGACGATGCGCGAACTCGACCTGGCGGCCGCCGCTCAGCGTATTGAGACCGTACTGAAGACTGCTTTGTCGGAATTTTCGGATCTGGGCGAAGTGCGCGGTCGAGGCGCGATGATCGCCATCGAGTTGGTGAAGCCGGGGACCTCGGAACCCGATGCGGCGCGGACCGCGGCCGTCTCCAAGGCGTGCCACGAGGCCGGGCTGCTCACGCTCACCTGCGGCACGTACGGGAACGTGCTCCGTTTCCTGCCGCCGCTGGTGATCTCCGACGAGGATCTTCACCGCGGGCTGGACATTCTGCGCGAAGCTCTCCGGAACTAGCTCACGAGTGTGCTCACAGGGAAGAATCGCGCCGTGAGCGAGACGGGCCTGGACGAGATCAACAAGCAGATCATCGATCATCTTCAGCGGGACGGGCGGATGTCCTACGCCACCCTGGCCAAGACGATCGGGTTGTCGGAGGCCGCTGTGCGCCAGCGCGTGCAGCGGCTCCTGGACAACGGGCTGATGCAGATCGTCGCGGTGACCGACCCGCTCACCCTCGGTTTCGCCCGGCAGGCCATGGTCGGCCTGCGGGTGAACGGGGACCTTCGGGAGATCGCCGACAAACTCGCGGCGATTCCCGAGGTCGACTATGTGGTGATCTGCGCCGGGCGCTACGACCTGCTGGTGGAATTGGTGTGCACCGACGACGCACACCTGCTCGACCTGCTCAACGAGAAGGTACGCACGATCGGCGGCGTCGCCGCCGTCGACACGTTCATGTACCTGAAGCTCGCCAAACAGACCTACGCCTGGGGAACCAGATAGATGAGTTTCTGGCTTGAGTCGCTCGGCCCGATCGAGCGACGCTCCGCCCTGCCCGGTGATCGGGACGCCGACGTCGCGATCGCGGGCGGGGGTTACACCGGCCTGTGGACCGCGTACTACCTGGCCAAGGCGCAACCCGACCTGCGGATCGTGGTGCTGGAGGCCGAGTTCTGCGGCTTCGGGGCGTCCGGCCGCAACGGCGGCTGGGCCTCCGGACTGTTCCCGGTCTCCGAGCAGAAGCTTTCCTCGAGGTACGGCGCGGAGCCCGCCCGGGCCATGCACGCCGCCCTGGAGGACGCCGTCGACGAGGTCGGGCGCACCGGCATCGACTGCGACTACGCCAAGGGCGGGGTGATCTCGCTGATCCGCACGCCCGGCCAGTTGCGCCGGGCGCCGTCCACCCGGCTCGACGCCGGTGAGACGCGCGCCATCTGCAACGCGAACGGGGTGCTCGGCGGGGTCTACAGCGAGCACTGCGCGGCGCTGCACCCGGGCAAACTGGTCCGCGGGCTGGCGGCCGAGGTGGAGAAACTGGGCGTAACCATCCACGAGGGCACCCGGGTGCTGTCGCTGGAGGCCGGCCGGGTGGTCACCGACCGCGGGACGGTCCGGGCCGACACGGTGGTGCGGGCGCTGGAGGGGTACACCCCCGAGCTGCCCGGATACCGTCGGGAGCTCGCGCCGGTCTACTCCCTGATGATCGCGACCGAGCCGCTGCCGGCCGAGGTGTGGGACCGGATCGGGCTCAAACGGCGGGAGACGTTCACCGACGAGCGCCGGTTGGTCATCTACGGGCAGCGGACCGCGGACGACCGGCTGGCGTTCGGCGGGCGTGGGGCGCCGTACCACTTCGGGTCCCGGGTGCGCTCCGAGTTCGACCGGGTGCCGGCCGTGTTCGGCAAACTCCGGCACACGTTGAGCGAGCTGTTCGGCATCGAGGTTCCGGTGGCGTACCGCTGGGGTGGTCCGCTCGGGATCCCCCGGGACTGGATGCCGAGTGTGGGACTGCACGACGGGGTCGCCTGGGCCGGCGGTTACGTGGGCGACGGCGTCGCGGCCACGAACCTGGCCGGGCGCACCCTGACCGATCTGATCCTGAGCCGCTCCACCGACCTGACCCGGCTGCCCTGGGTGAACCATCGGTCCCGGCGGTGGGAGCCCGAACCGGCGCGCTGGCTGGGCATCAACGCCGGACTGCACGGGACGGCGCTGCTCGACGCCTGGGACCGCTAGGACGAGCCGTCCCGGCCCGGGGCGTACAGCCCGGGCCGGGACGGTGTTCACGAGCGGTCAGCTACCGGCCTTGTAGTCCAGGGCCGGCTGCGACTGCGGGTCCGCGTTGGCGTGGTCCCGCAGCACGCGGAAGTTGGCGCGGTACTGGTCGAAGATGGCGTCCGAGCGGATGCGCAGCATCGTCTCGTCGTTCTCCCGCAGCGCCGCGTTCGTGTAGTTGTGGCTACCGGTCATGACCCACTTGCTGTCCTTGATGTCGGTGTAGATCCCCTCGATCGCCATGTACTTCGAGTGGACGAAATCACCGGTGTCCGGCGTCTGGTACAGCTCGATGCGCGCGTGGTTGCGCAGCGCCGCCAGCACGTCGGCGTCCGCGTCGGTGTAGACCACGGCGATCCAGCACTTCTTGTCGGCCAGGGCCCGCAGCTGCTGGGCGATCGCACCACGGGTGAACGTCCACATCGCGACCCGGATGATCGTGCGGTGGGAGTCCGAGGTGCCGACGGTGTCGTTGCCCTCGCAGGTGATGTTCTCGTTCAGCATGTTGTAGATCGTGTCGGTGGTCTTGTCCGTGCCGGCGCGCGGGAAGAAGTACGTCTTGGCGTTCCCGCTCAGCGTCGAGTTGTAGTAGTCGTTGGTCTTGACCGACGCGGTCAGGTCCTTGTGGTACTTGACGAACGCGTTGTACAGCCCGGCGTTGCCGACCAGGGTCACCGCGTTGTTCCAGAACACCGTCGCGTTGCTGGTGGTCAGGTTGGCCGAGGACTGGACGACGACGTTGGTCGACCCGCTCGTGTTCGAGAACAGGAAGAACTTGTTGTGGTTGATCGGCGTGCCCTGCGACCCGATACAGGCGGCGCCGGTGGTGCAGATCTTGATGTAGGACGCCGCGGTGGTCGTGGTGCCCAGGGCGGTCTTCAGGGACGCGACCGGCGCGGTGGCGGCCGAGACCGAGTCGACGACGACCTTGACGTTGACGCCGCGGCCCTTGGCCGCGACCAGGTTGTCGGCGACCGCCTGCTCGCTGAAGTTGTACATCGAGATGCGGATCTCGGAGCCGACGGCGGCACCGTCGATCAGGCTGCGGATGTGATCCCGGATCGCGTAGTACTTGGCCGGGTCACCGGGATCGTTGAAGACGGCGCCGTCGGTGACCGCGGCGAACGCGGGGGCCGGGCTCACGACCGCGGCGGAGACCGCCGCGGTCAGCGTCACGAGTGTGGCGGCGAAGAGCCGTTTGAGGCGCATGAAACTCCGATCCGGAGGTGAACGCTGGATGTCCGGCGAATTGCCGAGCGGCCAGCATTGCACAAGGGATCGAAGAATTCCGCCCCGTCGATGATGAAGATCGACTCAGGTCGTCAGCACCGGGGCAGGGTCACGCAGACCACGGTGCCCGTGGGATGGTTGTCGGCCAGGCGGATCGTGCCGCCGTGCAGGTGGACGATCGCGCGGGCCAGGCTCAGCCCCAGACCGCTGCCGTGGGTTCCCTGATGGCGGACGTTGCTGCCGCGGAAGAAGCGGTCGAAGACCCGGCCGCGTTCGGCCTCGGGCGTGCCGATGCCGGTGTCGGCGATACGGAGCTCGGCGGTCGAGTCGTCCGCGTGCAGGGTGATGCGGATCGGTGCGCCTGGCGGGCTGTACTTGATCGCGTTGGCCAGCAGGTCGTCCAGGACCTGGTGAAGGCGGTCCGGGTCGCCCGGCAGGTACAGCTCCGGAGGCAGATCGGTGCTGATCGTGTCGCCGCGGCCGGTGTGGGCGGCCGCCGCGATCGCGTCGGTGACCAGGGCGGTCAGGTCGACCCGGCGCCGCTCCAGGGTGAGATGGCCGCCGTCCAGGCCGGCCAGGTCGAGCAGCGCATCGGCGATGCGTTGGAGGGTGGCCGCGTTACGGGCGATCGTCCGGGCCATCTGCCGCCCGTCATGATCCATCCCGGCCGCCTCCTCGGCCAGGATCGTGGCGTTGGCCGTGATCGAGGTGAGCGGCGTGCGCATCTCGTGGCCGACCAGGTCCACGAAGTCGCTCTGGGCCCGGGCCAGCTGGCGGGCCAGCTCCTCGGCGCGACGCAGCGCCACGAACACGCCGATCTGGGCGGCGACACCGTCCATCAGGACCGTGAGCAGGTCCTCGTGGCGTTCCTGGGCGCCGGCGTAACACGTGAGCACGCCGAGCAGGGTGGTGCCGTCGTGGACCGGGACGGCCAGGACCGTGCGGATGCCGCGGCGGATGCAGATGTCGACCCGCTCCTGCTCGTACGGCGTCCGCAGGCTGAGGTCGGATCCGATGTCCGGCACCCAGATCGCCCGGCCGTTCTCCCAGACCCGCCCGGTGATGCCCTCGCCGCGGCGCGGGACGTGACCGAAGAAGCCGTCCGACGGGGTCCCGGCGGCATCCCAGTGCCCGACCGAGTGCAGTCCCGCGCCGGCCGTCTCGTCGATCAGGAACAGCTCGGCGCAGGGCCAGCCCAGCGTCACCGAGACCGCGCGCAGCACGTCGGGGGCGGCCCCCTGGACCGTGGTGGCCCGCTTCAGCACGTGCTCGACGGCCAGGTGGCAGGCGCGGAAACGTTCCGCGCGGCGCAGGGCGGTCACCTCGTGGGCGATCGACACCGCGCCGAGGACCCGGTGGGCGGCGTCGTAGATGGGCTGGGAGGTGCAGGCGAACACGCGTACGGGCTCGCCCGGGCACCGGATCAGGACGTCCTCGGCGATGATGTGCTCGCCGCGCAGCGCCCGCATCAGCGGGGTCTGCGCCCACGGCATCGGGCGCAGGTCCGGCCCGGCCAGGACCTTCTCCGAACTCTCGACGTAGTCCTCGGGCACCGGGCCGTCCGGGGGGAAACCGCGGACCTCGCGCATCGCCCGGTTCACGAAGACGACACGTCCGCCGGCGTCGCACGCGACCACCCCGGCCGAGAGGCTCTCCAGCAGGGCGCCGAGGAATGCATCGCTGTCCGGCGTGACGACCGGAGTCCCCAGCACGACCATGTTCCGCCCATTTTCTTGAGCCCCGCCGACATGAGACCATATGTACTTTTTATGCCCCGCAGCGTTGATCGTGCTCGTGCGGCCCGTGCTCCAGCAACTCCTGGATCGTCGCCACCAGTTGATCGTTCGGGCAGGGCTTGAGCAGCACGGCGCAGGCCTCGGCCTCCGCCGCCCGGGGATCACCGGGCGCGAGCTGCCCGGTCAGGATCGCCACCGGAATGTCACCGACCTCCGGGTGCTCGCGGACCTTACGAATCAGCTCCCAGCCGTCCATCCGCGGCATGCCCAGATCGGTGAGCAGCGCATCCGGATGCTTCTCGACGATCATCTCGAGCGCGGCCTGTCCGTCCGGCGCACGCAGCACGTCCAGGCCGGCCCGCTTGCAGACCCGGGCCAGGACGATGGCGATGTCCTCGTCGTCCTCGGCGATCAGCAAAGTGGCCATTCCGTAAGCATGCGCTCGTCACGAGCGGTCCGGGAGATTTTCGGACAATTACCGTCACCGATCTTCCGGCGGCGGGCCACCTGCCCACTCTAGCCCGTTTTATACATGCGGATACGACCTACGCACCGTGCGCCGAACATCGAGACGCGCGGATCACGTCAACCATCGATACCCTCGATCAGGTGACGCCACAGCTACCGATCGTGTTCATCAGCGCCATGGGCGAGCCGGGGCGATACTGGCAGCCCGTCCTCGACCTGCTCCCCGGCCTGACCACCGTCACCTACGACCGGCCCGGCATCGGCGACACGCCGCACCGGCCACCACCCAATCCGCCACTGCCGTACAGCGCGTTCGCCGACGAACTGGCCACCCTCCTCGACGACCTCGGCCTCGACGAACCGGCCGTCATCGTCGGCCACTCCGTCGGAAGCCTGATCGCCCGCGTCTACGCCCACCGGCACCCCCACCGGGTCGCCGGCCTCGTCCACGTCGACGGGTCACTCCCCCAGTTCCACGTCGTCCCCGGATCGGAAACACCCGAGGACGGCCCCGACGGCGACACCGACGCCACCGAGATCGACATCGTGAACGGGCAGGTCGAAGTCCTCTACGCCGAACCCCGGCCGGTGCCGACCCTGATCCTGGTCCGCAGCCCCGGCCGATGGGCCGGCGGACCACCACCACCCGGAGCGGACGCACTCTGGCTGGCTGCGCAACGCGCCCTGGCCCGGGAAACCGGGGCACCGCTCATCGTGGCGGAACGGTCGGGGCACCCGATCCCGCTGGACCAGCCGGACCTGGTGGCGCACGCGGTGCTCCTGGTACACGGGGCAGTGGTGGCGGGGCAGCCGGTGCGGGTGGACGCGGAGGTGCTGGCGGCGGTCGGGGGTCATCTCGACAAGCCCTGACCGCCAAACGGGTAGACCCCACCCTCCCGAGGGGGGAGCACCTTCCCACCTGCATCATCCCGCGAAACGCCAAGATCATGCCGCCGCCCTGTGGACAACCGGCCACTGTGGACAACCTCGGACGCCCGCCGGCAGGGATTAAACTCGGCCGATGAACGACGTCGGGCTGAGCATCGGGGAGATCGCCCGCAGGACCGGGCTGAGCGTGGACACCCTGCGCTTCTACGAGCGCGCGGGCCTGCTGACCCGCCCGGTCGAGCGGGATTCCGCGGGCCGCCGCGTCTACCACGAGGAGGACGAGGGCTGGCTCGAGATCTGCACCAACCTGCGTTCCACCGGCATGCCGCTGAGCGAGATCAAACGCTTCGCCGACCTGGTCCGCGCCGGCGCCGGCAACGAGGCGGACCGCCTGGACCTGCTGCGCGACCACCGCGAACGCGTCGACGAACAGATCCGCCGCCTCCAGAAGTTCCGCGAGGTCATCGACTACAAGGTCGCCGTCTACAGCGCCCACGTGGCCGAGGGCACCGCGACCGATCTCTGGACCGGCGCCGCCCCCACCCAGGAGACCCCTTCAAAAGCCAATTAAAACCCCGATTCGGTACGGCCACAGCCCCGCCCGCCACCACCCACCCGACCCGATCGACAGCAGCCGCGACGATGGCCGGCGACAGTCGACGAACCCGCGGGCGGCGGTGTCCGGCGTCAGGTGGGCCGGCTTGAGGCGGCCGGCTTGAGGCGGGCCAGCGCGAGGCAGCTCAGCGCGAGGCAAGTCAGCGCGAGGCAGGTCAGCGCGAGGCGGCGTCAACGCGGGGCGAGGTCACATAGGGCATGCCGCCGCGAGGCAAAGCCAGCTCGCCGTGAGAACTACACCGCAGGGCGGCACGGACCCGGGGTGCGGACACGGCGCGGGGGTGCGGACACGCGGACCTGCGCGTTCGCACCGGAAAGCAGCCACCGCTGGAAAGCGATCGCCACCGGAAAGCGTCCCGCCGGAAAACAGAACGGCCCGCACCCCCAAAAGGGAGCACGGGCCGCCCGGCCGAATCTCAGAGCCGGTTCCACGCCTCGGTCAGCACCGACCGCAGGATCTGCTCGATCTCCGCGAACTGGGTCTCCGTCGCGGTCAGCGGCGGCGCCAGCTGGATGACCGGGTCGCCGCGGTCGTCGGCGCGGCAGTACAGGCCGGCTTCGAACAGGGCGCTGGAGAGGTAGCCGCGCAGCAGGCGCTCGGACTCGTCGGCGTCGAAGGTCTCCTTGGTCGCCTTGTCCTTGACCATTTCGATGCCGAAGAAGTAGCCGTCGCCGCGGACGTCGCCGACGATCGGGAGGTCGAGGAGCTTCTCCAGGTACGAGCGGAACAGCGGGCTGTTGTCCCGGACGTGCTGGTTGAGGTTCTCCCGCTCCATGATGTCGATGTTGGCCAGGGCGACCGCGGAGCCGACCGGGTGGCCGCCGTAGGTGATGCCGTGGGCGAACCAGTTGGTGCCGGTGAGGAACGGCTCGGCCAGACGCTCGGAGGCGATCATGGCGCCGAGCGGCACGTACCCGGAGGTGAGGCCCTTGGCGACGGTGATGATGTCGGGCTGGTAGCCGTACTTGTCGGCGCCGAAGAACTCGCCGAGCCGGCCGAACGCGCAGATGACCTCGTCGGAGACGAGCAGCACGTCGTAGCGATCGCAGATCTCGCGGACCCGCTGGAAGTATCCGGGCGGCGGCGGGAAGCAGCCGCCGGCGTTCTGCACCGGCTCCAGGTAGACGGCGGCGACGGTGTCCGGGCCCTCGAACTCGATCATCTCGGCGATGCGGTCGGCGGCCCAGATCCCGAACTGCTCGGGCGTCATGTTCTCGTCCGGGCGACGGTAGTAGTTCGTGTTCGGCACCCGCATGGTGCTCGGGATCAGCGGCTCGAAGTCCTGCTTGAACGGCGGGATGCCGGTGATCGACAGGGCGCCCATCGAGCTGCCGTGGTAGGCGACCGCGCGGGAGATGACCTTGGTCTTGAGCGGCTTGCCGACGCGCTTGTAGTACGACCGGGCGAGCTTCCACGCGGATTCGACGGCCTCGGAGCCGCCGGTGGTGAAGAAGACCCGGTTCAGGTCGCCGGGGGCCATGTGGGCCAGCCGGCCGGCCAGCTCGATCGCCTTGGGGTGCGCGTAGGACCAGATCGGGAAGTACGCCAGCTCGGCGGCCTGCTTGGCGGCGGCGTCGGCGAGTTCCTGCCGGCCGTGGCCGGTCTGCACCACGAACAGGGCGGAGAGCCCGTCCAGGTAGCGGCGGCCGGCGGAGTCCCACACGTAGCAGCCGTCACCGCGGGTGATCACCGGTACCGGAGCGTCCTGGTACGAGGAGAGGCGGGTGAAGTGCATCCACAGGTGGTCACGGGCGGTCGCGGAGAGTGCGTCCACATCATCGGGCTGTCGGTCGGTCACGGGGGGTCTCCACTGGCCACTAGTTCCTGTTGTTACTACTGATCCTGCCGACGGAATCCGTCGTGCACAAGTCTTTAGACAACTATTTCCGCGTTATTTCCGGAAAAACCTAAAGACAAAACGCCCCGGCCGGCCACGAGAATGCGTGGCCGGCCGGGGCGTCGCGATACCGCGGTCAGTCCCGCTTGCTCTTGGCCCGGGACCGGAGGTTGGAGATGATCGCGATCAGCACGCCGGCCGCGAAGATCAGCGTGCCCATCACGTTGACCTGCGGCGGCAGGCCGATGCGGGTGGTCCCCCAGATGTACAGCGGGAACGTGGTCGCATTGCCGGAGATGAAGTTGGTGACGACGAAGTCGTCGATCGACAGGGCGAAGGCGAGCATCACGCCGGAGAAGACGGCCGGCAGGATGATCGGGAAGGTGACCTTCCAGAACGTCGTCCAGCCGTTGGCGCCGAGGTCGGCCGCGGCCTCCTCGATCGACCGGTCCAGGGTGATCACCCGGGCCCGGACCACGGTGGTGACGAACGAGATGGAGAACAGCACGTGGCCGATGACGATCGTCGGCGCGCCCAGGCCGGAGTTGAGCGAGACGAACAGGCTCAGCAGCGAGGCGCCCATGACCAGCTCGGGCGAGGCCATGGTGGCGAACAGGAGCAGGTTCAGCACGCCGGACCCGCGGAACTGGTAACGGCCCAGGGCGTACCCGATGCCGGTGCCGATCGCGCCGGCGATGAGCGAGCTCAGCACCGCGATGATCAGCGAGAGCCACAGCGCCGAGGTCAGCTCGTGGATCGCGAAGACGTCCTTGTACCACTTGAACGTGAAGCCCTGCCAGGTCTGGTTGAACCGGCCGTGCGGGTTGTTGAACCCGAACAGGATCATCACGAAGATCGGCAGGACCAGCCAGAGGATGATCAGCCAGGTGTAGGTGAACATCACCCCGGCGCCGGTGATCCGTCGGCGGCGCGGACGGGCCGGGGCGGAGACCGGGGCGGGCGGGGTCAGCGTCGAGGTCGTCATCGTGCCGCCGCATTCATGACGTCCTCGGTGCCGAGCGCCCGGGCGTAGGTGAAGACGCCGACCAGCAGCACCGCCATCAGCACGAACGACAGGGCCGAGGCAGTCGGATAGTTGGAGTTGGACAGGTACTGCGCCTGGATGACCTGACCGATCATGGTGGTGCCCGAACTGCCCAGCACCTGCGAGTTCACGTAGTCGGCGCTGGCCGGCACGAACGTCATGAGCACACCGGCGAAGACTCCGGGCAGCGCGAGCGGCAGGACCACCTTGCTGAACACCGTCGGCGGCTTCGCGTAGAGGTCCCGGGCCGCTTCGAGCACCCGCGGGTCGATGCGCTCCAGGGCCACGTAGATCGGGAGCACCATGAACGGCAGCGAGTTGTAGACCAGGCCGAAGATCACCGCGGACGAGGTGCCGAGGATGTGGAAGCCGGGCGAGAGCAGCCCGGCCTCCTTCAGCGGATGCAGCAGCACCCCGTCGTCGGTGAGCAGCAGCCGCCACGAGATCGTCCGCAGCACGAACGACACGAAGAACGGCAGCAGGATCAGGAACAGGTAGGTCGACTTCCGTTTGCCACCGTGGAAGGCGATCCAGTAAGCCATCGGGAAGGACATCACGATCAGGATCACCGTCGCGATGAGCCCGTACACCAGCGAGCGGATCAACTGGACGCGGTAGTCGGAGATGGCATCCACGTACGTCTGCCAGTGACCGGTGAACCGGTACCCGTTGATGACGTCGCCCTGCTGCAGCGACAGCGACACCATGGCCGCCATCGGAACGATGAAGAACAGCAACAGCCACAACCCGCCGGGCAGCACGAGCAGGTAGGGCGCGAGTGTACGTTTTACCCGGTTCATCGGCTCAGCTCAGTGTGATCGGTTCGAAGATGCTCTGGAATTTCTGCTGCTCCTCCGCGGTGTTGAAGTCCACGTAGTAGTGCAGCTTGGCGTAGTCGGCGTCGCCCGGGAACACCAGCGGGCTGGACGCCACGTCGGTCAGGGTCTGCTTGTCCTCGCCGGTCGCGGCGGCCGCGTCCTTCTTGATCTGCTCCTGGGCGGCCGGCACCGGGCAGACGTAGTTGATGTACTCGGCCAGCGTCGCCGCGTTCTCGACCTCGTAGAAGAAGTCCATCAGCATGATCGCGTCGACCGGGTTGGTCGCGGTGATCGGGATCGTCATGTTGTCGGTCCAGATCGTGCCGCCCTCGGAGGGGATGACGAACCGGAAGTCGGTGCCGTCGGACACGTTCTTCTGGAAGACGTCACCGGACCAGGCCTGGGTCAGCCAGACCTCGCCCTTGCCGAGCGCGTCGATGTAGCTCTGGTCGTAGTAGTTGCGGACCTGGCCGGCCGACTTCTGCTCCTTGAGCTTGGCCGCCGCCTTCTTCCAGGCCGCCTCGTCCGAGTCGCCCGGCTTGAGACCGGCCGCGAGCAGGCCGAAGTTCGCCAGCTCCTGGGTGTCGGAGAACATGCCGACCTTGCCCTTGAACTTCGGGTCCCACAGGTCGGCCAGCGAGGTGATCTCCCGGCCGGTCTTCTTGATGTCGTACGCGATGCCGGTGATGCCGGACGCCCACGGGATGCTGAAGACGTTGCCCGGGTCGAACGCCTCGTTCGCGTACGACTTGGCCGCGTTGGCCGTGTAGTTGGGCAGCTTGGAGTGGTCGAGCGGGGCGAGGAAGCCGCCGGAGCGGAACTGCCCGAACTGCACCGAGTTGGTGATCACCATGAGGTCGAAACCGATCGACTGACCGGCCGAGAGCTGGGGCTGGACCTTGGCGAACCAGGGACCCATCTCCTGGATGACTTCCTGGTAGTTGACGGTGATACCGGTCTTAGCGGTGAACTTCGCGAGCTCCGGCTTCTTCGGGTCCATGTAGAGCGGCCAGTTGGCGAAGTCGAGCTTGCCGTTCTTGACCTTGCCGCTCCAGAACTTCTCCACCGCGTCCGGGGCGACACTGGCCTGGGGCGTGCCCTTGCCCTGCACGCCGCATGCGGCCAGGAAAGCACCAAGAGCCGACGCACCGCCGAGGCGCATCGCGTCACGACGGCCGAACCGTCGTTGCGTCATGCCGCGGAGGAGGGAGGGGTCCGGCTTATTGGTCGGGAACATCAGACTCCGATCGGATACGAGTGCTGCGGGGCCCAGGTGAGGAAGACGCGCTCGCCACGAGACGCGACGTCCTCGGCATCGTGAGCATTCTGATCGAACACCACGAAGTCTGATCCAGCGGAGGTCACCACTGTGTAGTTGGTCGATGTCCCGTGGTAAACGACCTCGGTCACCGTCCCGCTGAGCACACTGCCGGTGACCTGCGGCGGGGTCCGGTGCAGGTCGATCTTCTCGGGGCGGACCGACACCTCGATGGTCTGCCCGGCGTGCACCGATGCCGGCACCGGGGCCACGATCCGCTCCCCGTCGCCCCGGTCGAGCACGGCGAGGCCGTTCTCCACCCGGCTGACCTGGCCCTCGACGATGTTCGAGGTGCCGATGAAGCCGGCCACGAACCGGGTCGCCGGCTTCTCGTAGATCTCGCGCGGCGTGCCGAGCTGCTCGATCAGGCCGGCGTTCATCACCGCGATCCGGTCCGACATCGTCAGCGCCTCACCCTGGTCGTGGGTGACGTAGACGAAGGTGATGCCGACCTCGCGCTGGATGCGCTTGAGCTCGATCTGCATCTGCTGCCGCAGCTTCAGGTCGAGCGCGCCCAGCGGCTCGTCCAGCAGCAGGGCCCGCGGGTGGTTGACCAGGGCCCGGGCCAGCGCCACGCGCTGCTGCTGGCCGCCCGACATCTCCTTGGGCTGGCGCTTCTCGTAGCCGGTGAGCGAGACGATCTCGAGGATCTCCCCCACCCGGCGCTTGATCTCGGCCGAGGCGACCTTCTTGCGCTGCAGGCCGAACGAGACGTTCTGCAGCACGTTGAGGTGCGGGAACAGCGCGTACGACTGGAAGACCATGTTGACGTCGCGCTTGTTGGCGGCGACGTTGGTGACGTCGCTGCCGTCGAGGAGAACCTTGCCGGTGGTCGGCGCCTCGAAGCCGGCGATCATCCGCATCGTGGTGGTCTTGCCGCAGCCCGACGGCCCGAGCAGCGAGAAGAACTCCCCCTGAGCGATCGCCAGGTCGAGGCTCTTGACGGCCGGGACCGACTCGCCGTGCGACAGGTATTCCTTGCGCACACCGACGAACTCGATCGCCGGGTGGCCGGTCCGCTCACCGATGGCGGACGGGGCCGCGACGGCGTGGTGCGGGGGAGACGTGGTCATTTGTGTTCACCTCAGAGGCGGGGGTGGTGAATTCAGATGGGGCAGCGGATCAGCCGTGAAAGCTCATCACGTGTTTGATCCGGGTGTACTCCTCGAAGCCGTACATGGAAAGGTCCTTGCCGTATCCCGAGTGTCCGTAGCCACCGTGCGGCATCTCGGAGACGAACGGCAGGTGGGTGTTGATCCAGACCGCACCGAAGTTCAGACGGCGGGAGACCCGCATCGCGCGACCGTGGTTCTGCGTCCAGATGCTGGCGCTGAGCCCGTACCGCACGTCGTTGGCGAAGCGGACCGCCTCGGCCTCGTCGGCGAACGGCTGGACGGTGATGACCGGCCCGAACACCTCGTCCTGGACCATCTCGTCGCGCTGCTTCAGGCCGGCCACCACGGTCGGCTCGAAGAAGAAGCCGCGCTCGCCGATCCGGTTGCCCCCGGCCACCACCTCGGCGTGGTCGGGCGTGCGCTGCAGGAAGCCGGTGACCCGTTCGAGCTGGTGGATGTTGTTGACCGGGCCGAAGAACGCCTCGGTGTCCGACGGCGCGCCGACCCGGGTGTTCTTGGCCGCGGCGGCCAGGGCCGCGGTGAACTCGGCGGCGATCCGCTCGTGGACCAGCACACGGGTGGCGGCGGTGCAGTCCTGACCGGCGTTGAAGAACCCGGCACCGGCGATCTTCTCGGCCGTCTCGGCGATGTCGACGTCGTCGAAGACCACGACCGGCGCCTTGCCGCCCAGCTCCAGGTGCACCTTCTTCAGGTCGGGGGCGGCCGCCGCGGCGACCTCCATCCCGGCCCGGGTGGAACCGGTGATCGACACCAGCTGCGGCGTCGGGTGCACGACCAGCGAGCGGCCGGTGTCGCGGTCACCGCAGACGACGTTGAGCACGCCCGCCGGGAGGAACTCGGCGGCGATCTCGGCCAGCAGCAGCGTGCTGACCGGCGTGGTGTCGGACGGCTTCAGGACGACCGAGTTGCCCGCGGCGATCGCCGGCGCGAGCTTCCAGATGGCCATGACCAGCGGGTAGTTCCACGGCGTGATCTGGGCGCAGACACCGATGGGCTCACGACGTACGTAAGAGGTGTGGTCCTTGAGGTATTCGGCGGCCGCCTTGCCCTCGAGCATCCGGGCCGCGCCCGCGAAAAACCTCAGCTCGTCCAGGACCGGGCCGATCTCCTCGGCACGCGTCGCCTCGACGGGCTTGCCGGTGTTGCGGCACTCGGCCTCGATCAGCTCGTCGGCGCGGGCCTCGACGGCGTCGGCGATCCGCAGCAGCGCCCGCTGCCGCTCGGCCGGGGTGGTGTCCCCCCAGACCTCGAAACCGGCCTCGGCGGCCTCGATGGCCGCCGCGACGTCACGCTCGGACGAGATCGGCGCGAGAGCGTACGTCTCCCCGGTGCTGGGGTCGACGACCGGGGACGTCCGCCCCTCCTCGGTGTCCGTGAAGGACCCGTTGACGAAGTTGCGAAGCACGGGAAATGCGGTGCTCACGGGGGACAACCTTCCGATCGGTGTGGGCGTGCTCACCCGAAGTGGGGGAACCTTGTCACACCCGAGACAGGTGTGACAAGGGAATCCGAAGTAATTTCCAAGCTTGAAACGGAATCCAAAGATTCAGTGCCCTGGAGACGACGCAATCCGGTGTCAGGAGGCGTAAAAACCGTCGGCGACAGTGAGCGCCTCGTCCAGGATCGCCAGGCCCTCGCGGACCTCGTCCACGCTCGTCGTGCAGGGCGGGACCACGTGCACCCGGTTGAAGTGGGTGAACGGCCAGAGACCGCGTTCCTTGCAGGCCGCGGCCACGTCGTTCATCGGCCCGGCGGCCGCGCCGGCCGCGTTGAACGGCACCAGCGGGGTCCTGTCGGCGTCCCGGATCAGCTCGATCGCCCAGAACACGCCCAGACCGCGCACGTCGCCGACGCTGGGGTGCTTCTCCTTGAACTCGGCCAGCGCGGGGGCGATCACGTCGTCGCCCAGCATGCGGGCGTGCTCGATGATCCCCTCCTCCTTGAAGATCTGCATGGAGGCGACCGCCGAGGCGCAGGCCAGCGGGTGACCCGAGTAGGTCAGGCCGCCCGGGAACGGCCGCTCGCCGAACGTCGCGGCGATCTCGTCGGAGATCACCACCCCGCCCAGCGGCAGGTAACCCGAGTTCACGCCCTTGGCGAAGGTGATCAGGTCGGGCGTGACGCCCCACTTGTCGACCGCGAACCACTCGCCGCACCGACCGAAACCGGCCATCACCTCGTCGGCGATGAACACGATGCCGAACTCGTCGCAGAGCGCGCGCACGCCGGCCAGGTAGCCGGGCGGCGGCACCAGGATGCCGTTGGTCCCGACGACGGTCTCGATCAGGACCGCGGCGATCGTGCCGGGCCCCTCGAAGACGATCGTGTCGCGCAGGTGCTTGAGGGCCCGCTCCGACTCCTGCTCCTCATTTTCCGAGAAGAAGGGCGAGCGGTACGGGTACGGACCCCAGAAGTGCACGACGCCGACCGCGACCGGCTCGTTCGGCCAGCGCCGCGGGTCGCCGGTCGCCGTGATCGCGGTGGCGGTCGAGCCGTGGTAGCTGCGGTACGTCGACAGCACCTTGTGCCGGCCGGTGTGCAGCCGGGCCATCCGGATCGCGTTCTCGTTCGCCTCGGCGCCGCCGTTGGTGAAGAACACCTTGTTCAGCGAGCCGGGGGCGACCTCGGCGATCATCCGGGCGGCCTCGCCGCGCTTGTCGTTGGCGAAGGCCGGCTGGATGGTGCAGAGCTTGGCCGCCTGCTCCTGGATCGCCGCGACCAGCCGCGGGTGCTGGTGCCCGATGTTGATGTTGACCAGCTGGGACGAGAAGTCCAGGTACTTCTTGCCCGTGTAGTCCCAGAAGTGGCTGCCCTGCGCCTTTTCGATCGGCAACGGGTTGATCAGGCCCTGAGCGGACCAGGAGTGGAAAACGTGGGCGCGGTCGTCCGCGCGCACCTGCTCTTCAGAGGTCACGACGCCTATCCTTATCGGGTCTGCGGGAAGCCGAGGTCGATCGCCGAGGTTCCCGGGTCGGGCCAGCGGGACGTGACGACCTTGCCGCGGGTGAAGAACTGGATGCCGTCCGGGCCGTACATGTGCGAGTCGCCGAAGAGCGACGCCTTCCAGCCACCGAACGAGTAGTAGGCGACCGGCACCGGGATCGGCACGTTCACACCGACCATGCCGGCGTTGACGTCGAACTGGAACTGCCGGGCGGCGCCGCCGTCACGGGTGAAGATGGCGGTGCCGTTGCCGTACTCGTTGTTGTTGACCAGCTCGACGGCCTCGGCGTAGGTGCCGACGCGGACGACCGAGAGGACCGGGCCGAAGATCTCGTCGGTGTAGACGGTCATCTCCGGGGTGACGTTGTCCAGCAGCGTCGCGCCGAGGAAGAAGCCGGACTTCTCCGGAAGGTCCCGGCCGTCGGCCACCACGGTCGCGCCCTCGGAGGCGCCGGCCGCGATATAGCCGGCCACCTTGTCCCGGTGCTGGGCGCTGATCAGCGGGCCCATGTCGACGTCCTGGTCGGCGCCGTTGCCGATCTTGATCTTCGGCAGCCGGGCCGCGATCGCCTCGACCAGCGGGTCCGCGATCTCACCGACGGCCACGACGACCGAGATCGCCATGCAGCGCTCGCCGGCCGCACCGTACCCCGCGCTGATCGCCGCGTCGGCCGCCGCGTCCAGCTCGGCGTCGGGCAGCACGATCATGTGGTTCTTGGCGCCGCCGAGCGCCTGCACCCGCTTGCCGTGCGCGGTGCCGGTCTCGTAGATGTACTTGGCGATCGGGGTCGAGCCGACGAAGCTGACCGCCGCGATGTCCGGGTGGACCAGGAGCGCGTCGACCGCCTCCTTGTCCCCGTTGACCACCGTGAACACGCCCGCGGGCAGACCGGCCTCGGCCCAGAGGCGGGCCAGCCAGAGCGACGCCGACGGGTCCTTCTCACTGGGCTTGAGGACGAACGAGTTACCGGCGGCGATCGCGGTGGCGCACATCCAGAGCGGCACCATGGCCGGGAAGTTGAACGGCGTGATGCCGGCGACGACGCCGAGCGGCTGACGGATCGAATACACGTCCACGCCGGTGGCCGCCTGCTCGGAGAACGAGCCCTTCATCAGGTGCGGGATGCCGGTGGCGAACTCCACGTTCTCCAGGCCGCGGGCAACCTCGCCGGCCGCGTCGGCCAGCACCTTGCCGTGCTCGGCGGTGATGATCGCGGCGAGCTCGCCGGTGCGCTCGGCCAGCAGCTCCCGGAACTTGAAGAGAACGGCCGACCGCTTGGACAGCGACGCCGACCGCCAGGCCTTGGCGGCCTCCTTGGCGACCGCGACGGCCTCGGCCACCTCGGCCGTGCTCGCCAGGGCGACCTCGGCGGTCTGCTCGCCGGTGGCGGGGTTGAAGACGGGGCCGACCCGGCCGGAGGTGCCGGCCCGCTCCGCGCCGCCGATCCAGTGCGCAATGTGTGTCATGCAGCCGAGATTATGTGACGACCCTGGACCGAACAATGCTTGAAATGTACTGTAACAAAAATGTTCGAAGCCGTACTCGCCCGCATCAGCGATCCCAGCGCTCGCGGGCTGGCCGAAGCGGTCAGCCGGGCGGTCGGTGACGGCGCGATCGAGGGCGGGACGAAACTGCCGCCGGTCCGCACGGTCGCGGCCGAGCTGCGCCTCTCGCCGAGCACGGTCAACGCAGCGTGGCAGCTCCTGCGCCGGGCCGGCACCATCCGGACGGACGGGCGACGCGGCACGGTCGTCGCCACCCCCGGCGCCGGCGGCCCCGGTCGTTACCGAGCAGCGCTGCGCCGGACCAGCGGATTCGGCCTCGACCTGTCCACCGGCGTACCCGACCCGCTGCTGCTGCCGCCCATCCCGGCCCTGCACGGCCTCTCCCCCACACCGACCAGCTACCTCGACGAGCCGGTGCTGCCCGAACTGGCCGCGCTGCTGCGGGACCGCTGGCCCTACCCGGTCGAGCGCCTGGCGATTTTCGACGGGGCGATGGACGCGATCGACCAGGTCGCGTCCGCGCTGCTGCGGCTCGGCGACCTCGCGATCGTCGAGAACCCGTGCTTCCCGCCGCTGCTGGACCTGCTCGAAGCGCTCGGCGTGCCGGTCGTCGGCGTCGGCACCGACGACCACGGCATGATCCCGTCGCAGCTGGCCGCCGCCCTGACCCGCCGCCCGGCCATGGTCTTCCTCCAGCCGCGCGCCCTCAACCCCACAGGTGCGTCGTGGTCACCCTCGCGGGCCGCCGCACTCGCCGCCGTCCTTTCCACATTCCCTGAGGTGTACGTCGTGGAGGACGACTCCGCGGGTGACCTGGCCGCCGGGCCGGCCGGTTCCCTCGGCGTCCACCTGCCGCGGCAGACCATCCACGTGCGCAGCTTCTCCAAGTCCCACGGGCCGGACCTGCGACTGGCCGCGGTCAGCGGCCCGGCCACCGTCCTCGACCCGATCCTGGAGCGGCGCCTGCTCGGGCAGGGCTGGACCAGCCGGCTCCTCCAGCGCCTGCTGTTCTCCCTGCTCACCGACCCGGCGTCGGTCGCCGCGGTCACCTCGGCCCGGGACGAGTACGCGCGGCGCCGCCGCCTGATCACCGACGGGCTGCGCGCGGCCGGCATCTCCCTGCCGGACGGCGAGGGCATCAACATCTGGCTGCCGGTGGCCGACGAGCAGGCGGCGCTGCTGAGCCTGGCCAGCGCCGGGATCGGGGCGGCGGCGGGCACGGCGTTCACGGTCGGCCCCGGCACCCCGCACCTGCGGATCACCGTCGGCCTGATCACCGCCGACCATGCCGAGGTCGCCGCCCACCTGGCCCGAGCCGCCCAGACGTCAGCGCCGGCAATTCCCCGCTGAGACAGCCTGTCGTGTGACAGCTTGCCCCGCGACAACTAGGCGTGAGATGCTTTCGGCATGACCACGTGCGAGACTTTCCCTATGAGCATGGGGATGCTTGACGACCACGAGGGGCCCTGGACCGAGGCGGATTGGCTCGAACTCGGCGAAACGCACAGTCGCATCGAGCTGATCGACGGGAGCCTCTGGGTGAGCCCGGCACCAAACTTCCCCCACCAGGCGATTTCAACTCAACTCCTCTTCAATCTCCGCAATCCTGCTCGAAACGCCGGATTGCGCGCGTTACCGACAACCAACCTACGATTGAAAACGGGGCGCATTGTCATTCCCGACATCGTCATCGGTCGAGGCCCGCGTCTGGGAACGATCGACGAGGCCGCGGACGTCGTGCTCGTTTGCGAAATAACCTCGCCCAGCAACGCGACTACCGACCGTCAACAGAAGAAGCTGTTCTACTCGGCCGCCAAAATCCCTTGGTACCTACTGGTCGAGCCGGATTTCGGTGACTACGAGTCGGTCACGCTTCAACTGTTCCGGCTGGAGGGCCAGACCTACGTGGAGCATGCCACCGCGAAACGCGGCGAAACGCTGTGCTCCGACCTTCCGTTCCCCATGTCGATCGACACCGAAGCACTGCTCGACTACTGATCAGGGCTTGGGGACGAAGCTGTCGAAGACGACCTGGAGGACGTCCTTGCGGTAGGAGGCCCAGTCCGCGTCCGGGGTCTGGAACCAGAAGCCGTAGGCCTGATGCGCCGACGTCACCACACCACGGTTGTTGATGTGCTGCGTGCCGTTCTTCCGGTACGTGAACTCCCAGTCCGCGGCCTTCACGAAGTAGTCGACGGACGCCAGCTTGACCTCGTGATAGCTCGGGAAGTCGCCGCCCTTGAGTCGCGCGTCCCGCTGCGACTGCCAGTCCGCGACCGGATTCGATCGGGGCTGATCCGTCTGGTCGATGCCCAGGACGTGACCCTTCCCGTCCCGCCAGTAGCGGATGGTCCCCTCTTTCGACGTAGTCCAGCCCGTGGGGACGTACACGGAAAATCCGGTTTTGTCTTTGTAGTCGACGAACCCGGCGGGCAGCGCGAGACGCCCGGACGCGCTGCTGGTGCTCGGCGCCGCGGCCGGCGAGGACGAGACCGCAGCCGACGGCTTCTCGCTGGTCGCAGCGGTCGTCGTGGGAGCCGCCGCGGTCGTCCGGGTCGCCGCCGGTGGGTTCCCCGCGCTCGGCTCGGACGCCGACGGCCGAGCCGCCAGATAGATCCCCAGGCCGGCGATCAGCACCACCGCCACGGCCAGGGCGATCAGCTTGCGGTAGTCCCGCTTCTCCTTGGGCACGGCCGGAGCCACCGACCGAATGTCATCATCGACCGGCGCCCGCGGCTTCGGCACGGCCACCGGCGGGTTCTCCAGCACGGCGACGGCCTCGCGCAGCAGCCGCTCCGCCTCCTCGGCGTCGATCCGCTCGGCCGGGTCCTTGCGCAGCAGCCCGTCCAGCGCCGGCGTCAGCGCACCGGCCTGCTGCGGCGGGTCCGGCTCCTCGGTCGCCAGGGCGGCCAGCGTCGCCATGGTCGACGTGCGCTGGAACGGCGAATGGCCCTCGACCGCGGCGTACAACGTCGCGCCCAGCCCCCACAGGTCGGCCGGCGGACCGCTCGTGCCGAACCGGGCCCGCTCCGGCGCCATGTACAGCGGCGACCCCAGCAGCACGTCGGACCGGCTGGTCAGGCTGTCGTCGTCGAGCGCGGCGATGCCGAAGTCGGTCAGCAGCACCCGCCCGTCGTCGGCCAGCAGCACGTTCGCCGGTTTGACGTCGCGGTGCTGGACCCCGGCGCGGTGCGCGGCCTGCAGGGCGGCGAGAAGATCAAGACCGATCCGGGCCACCCGGTACGCGTCCAGAGGCCCGTCCTCGGCGATGACCTGCCGCAGCGAGCGGGACGGCACGTACTCCATGACGATCAGCGTGCGCTCGTCGATGGAGAGGACGTCGTACACCTGAACGACGTTGGGATGGCTCAACCGGGCCGCGGCCCGGGCCTCCCGCAGCGTCCGACGGACCGCGGCGTCGCCCTCCTCGGCCAACTCCTCGGGCAGGTCGATCTGCTTGACCGCGACCTCGCGCTCAAGGGTCTCGTCGTGGGCCAGCCACACCTGGCCCATGCCGCCCCGGCCGAGTTCGACTCCCAGACGGTATCGGCCGGCCAGCAGGGTGGGCGCGTCAGGCATGTCGCTCGATATACCCGCCCCGGCCGTCCCCGCAACGTCGGCTTCGTCGGCGGCCGCCGGGCGCGGCGCATCTGCCGGGGAACTCATGGGTGTACGTGCCTGCCGTCCTGCGCCGGAGGGAAGCGGCGCCGGACCATCCTCGCATGCCCTCCGTAACGTTCCCTGCATGGATCATGAGACGGCGATCGCGGCGGCCGAGTCCGCCGCCGAGGTCATCCGGGAGCGGTACGGACACACCCTCGACCGGGTGGACAAGGGCGGCGGCGATTTCGCAACCGAGGCTGATCTCGCCGCTGAGCAGGCCATTCACGAAGTGCTGGGCGCAGCCGGCCCGTCGGATGCGATCACCGGCGAGGAGACCGGGGAGTCCGGGCCGGCCGACTCGCGGCGCCGCTGGCTGGTCGACCCGCTGTGCGGGACCCTCAACTACGCTGTGCGAACGCCCTTGGTGGCGGTGAACGTCGCTTTGCGTGACGGCGACCGCGTCACCGCGGCGGCCGCGGCCGACCCGTTCGCCGGGGAGACGTACTGGACGGACGGGGTCGTGGCCCGGGTCCGGACCGCGGACGGTGGCGACACGACGCTCGTACCGTCGCCGGTTTCCGGTCTCGTCGACATCAACCTCGACCCGCCGTTCACGACCGAGCCGGCCCTGGTCATCGCCGCACCCGGATTCCGGAACCGTTTCCGGCCGCGCGTGATGTCGACGACCCTCGCCCTGCTCTGGGTGGCCGACGGGCGGCGGGCGGCCTACCTCACGTACGGCGATGTGCGGGGAAGTGTGCACTTCGCGGCCGGGATCGCGGTGTGCACGGCGGCGGGCTGCGTGGTGACCGGCACCGACGGCAGCCCGTGGGAATCGGGGTCGGGCCTGCTCGTCTCGGCCGACCAGCCGACCCACACCGCGATGCTGGAGTTGATCCGGGCCGCCCGTCCATGACTTGCCCCGGCGGCCGGGATCTCCGGCCGCCGCGATCGCCCTCACCACTCAACTCCGGCCCAGTTCCTGGCCCAGCTCCTGGCTCAGCGCGACCGGCGGATCAGTGCGACGCCGGCCGCGGCCGTGGCCAGGGCCGCACCGATCAGGGCGAACTGCTTCGGATTGGCGGCGACCCGCCGCCGCGCCGAGCCGATCGCCGCCGTCGCGCGCTCCGCCGCATCCGCCGCCTGACAGGCCATCCGCGTGCCGGTCTGCGCCGTCGCCTCGGCGATGTGCCCGGTGGCGTGCACGCCGACCGCCGCCTTGGCCTTCTCCCCCGCCGCCTTGACCTGGTCCACCTTGTCGGCGACCCGCGCCGGGACGTCGGCCTTGGCCACCAGCGCCTCGACGGTCGCCCCCATCTCGGCCCGGGTCTCCTCGATCTCCGCCCGCAGTGCGCCGGTCCCCTGCCCCGACTCCGCGCTCTTCCCGGATTCCGAAATTTCAGGCTTCGACGGTACGGCCATGGATGGGTCGACCTTCCCCGTGTGCTCGTCGCCCCCGCTCTTCGTCGCTCCCGCAGGTGGACCGGGCTTCGGCGGCACCGGTTTAGGGGCGGCGCTCTGCTGAGAGTTGGGCGGCGCGGGCTTCGGAGTGGGTGGCGCACCCGCCGCCGGCTTCGGGGCCGGCTGACTGCTTACCGGCGGCTGCGTGGCCGCCGGTTTCGGGGCGGGTTGACTGTCGGCCGCCGGTTTCGGGGCGGGTTGGTTGGTGGCGGGTGGTTTCGGGGTGGGGGCCGGGGCGTTCCTCGGGGCCGTACCCGCTGACGGTTTCCCGCCGCGCCCGCTGCCCGGTGAGGTGTTGCCGCGACCGGCGCCCCCGGGCGCTCGGCCCGCCGGCCCGCCGCCGCCCTTGCCAGGCGACGACCCGTTCGTGCGAGTACCCCCACCCGTACCGGAAGCGTCCTCGTCGCTCACAGGTTCCTCCCCGACCGCGCGGCGGTCATGAACGCCTCCACATCCCGGCGGCCGCCGGCCACCGCCTCCTCGGGCGCGGGTGGCACGGTCTGCCCGATCTGGCTCTTGCCGATGACCGCGGCCACTCCCGCCCCGGCGAACAGCGCCACGGTCACGATCAGGGCGGCCGCCCACACCGGCACGACCAGGGCCAGCGCCGCGCCGCCGGTGACGAGAAGCGCACCGAGCCCGTACCCGGCCAGGGCGCCGGAGGCCCCCAGCAGCCCGGCACCCTTCCCGGCCTTCCGGCCTTTCTCCGTCAGCTCCATCCGGGCGAGCGTCAGTTCGTCCCGCACCAGCGTCGTGACCTGCTCACTGAGGCGCCCGACCAGTTCCGCGGTCGACGCCGGCTCACTGCGCATCTCAGTGTGCGCCATCGTCCCCTCCGTCCTGCACAACTCTCAGAGAGTTCACGTACCCGCCCCAATCCTCCCTAATCCCCCACCCCCAGGACGCGAGAAGCGCCTTCTTGATGGGCTCCACCGCTTCCCCGGGCACGGCATCGACGATCTCCACCGCCGCGGCCGCGGGCAGTCGGGCCAGCACGCCGCCGGCCGCTTGAGGCGGCATCTCCATCAGCAGGCTCACGACGTCCTCGGTCGAGAGCGACGACAGCAGGGTGGCTGCTTTCGTGTCGGGCAGGTGGGCAAGCACCCTGGACGCTTTCACCACGGGCATCACGCGCATCGTCGCCGCCGTACGGTTCAGCGGCAGCTGATTCATCAGACCGGCGGCCCCGTCGGCGTTCATGGCGGCCAGCAGAGCGGCGGCACGGAAGACCGGCATGGTGCCGAGGAGTTCGACGCTTCGGTCGAGTCCGAGCTGGAAGATCAGGTCGGCGGCCAGAAGGATCGGAACCGCACCGTCGGCGACCAGCGCGCTGGTCCACGGAACCGGCATCTTCGACACCAGGATCTCCGCGTCGTGGCGGGCCATACGGGCCAGTCGCTGCACTATCACCGAGATCGGCATGAGCGGGAGGATCTGCTGCAACAGGGTGGGACCGAGCAGCAACAGATGCTCGGCCGCCATCGCCGGTTCCTCGCCCTCCAACAGCGCCGCGGCGGTCTGCGGCGTGAGGTACCGGAAGCATTCGCCGGCACGCCGCACCGACATGACGTGAAGGCATTCGACAGCGGCCTCGGTGGTCATCTGGGTCAGATAGGCCGCGCACCTCTCGGCGGGAAGCGCGTCCAGAACCCGATCGAGATCCGTTTTCGTGGCCGGGAGCTCATGAATGCGGAGTTGGTCGAGGGCCGCCTGCAAGGGATCACGATCGACACGCCGGGCCAGTCGTTCGACGACTGCGCCGACGGTGGCGTGTCTCGCCTCGCGGCGCCGGTGACGTTCGTCGTGCGCCAGGCGGTTACGGGTCTGCGTCCACAGCGGAAGTTTGTCCGCCGGCACGCCACATCCCTGTGCGAACCGGTAGACGACGTTGGCGCGAGGCAGGACCCGCCCTGACTCGGCGTTGCCCAGCGTGCTGCGCGGCACCCCGGTGATCTCCGACAACTCACGGAGCGTGAGCGGCTCATCGGCGGGGCTGCGCCGGGCGGCGGTCAACCGCAGCAACGCCAATTGCCGGCCTAGATCAACAATGTTTTTGACGGACCTCGGGTCCGGCCGTTCGACATCGCTCGACAACATGGTCCCATGCTGGCCGGGCCGGTCCGATGTTGTCCCATTCTTCGCCCGAAAAGGTGAATGCCAATTGATCTCCGAAGAGGTCGTCACGCGCCTAAATATTGCCTACTCCCCTCCGCTGAATCGGCCTTCAACTGCGGTTTTACGGGGACGCCCCGGCCCGGAAACTGATCGGACAGGCGGTCCGTCCGACGCGGGCGCCGATTCTGGGATATTCAACCTCGCGTCCACACTGGGCATTTGACAAGCAGATGTGGAAGCACGCGGAAAGGGCGGTGGTCGCCACCAGCGACCACCGCCCGGGATAACCCCCGAGTACTGCGCTACAGATCAGGAGTTGCCATGAACCTTAACCGCAATCGCGATTTATCGGCACCACTGTCGCCCCCTCGAAGTGAGAACAACAGCGGCGATGCCTGAATCCGAGGACCCGCACGACGATGGTGATTCCGACACAAGGGCAGGTTGGCGGCGCTGGTTGCCCCGACGCTCCACCGTGATCACGACCGTTGAGGTCGCGGCCGCACTCGCGACATTGATCGCGGCGCTCAAGGGATGGCAGTGATCGCCGGCGGACGACGGCCGGGCGCCTCGGCGCCGTGAAGGATCGCGGGCGGGCGGCAGCCCACGGACTGCCGCCCGTCCGCTCGCAATGAAACGTCTCATCACGCGAAGGCCCGAGTATTGACCGGGTCATAACCCGACCGTAACGTGGGTCACACCTTAGATAGAACGTTTCAAGTCGCTGGAGGCATAGATGCGTTCTCGGCTGGCCCTTGTTGTTGCGATCACCACCACCGCCGCTCTGGCGGTCTCCGGTTGTACGAAGAAGAACGACAACGACACCTCGTCCGGCAGCACGGGCGGCGCGAAGACGTACAAGATCGCGTTTGTTCCGAAGTTGCAGGGTGTTCCGTATTTCGAGGCGATGAACGCGGGCGGTAAGGCCGCGGCGGCCGCGCTGGGCAACGTCGAGTGGCTGTACCAGGGCCCGACGCAGGCCGACGCGGCGGCGCAGGCCGACATCGTGCGCTCGTACATTCAGCAGAAGGTCGACACGCTGATCGTCGCGCCCAACGACCCGGATTCGATGGCTCCGCTGCTGCAGCAGGCCAAGGACGCCGGTATCCACGTCGCCACCGCCGACACGGACGCGCCGAGCAGCGTGCGGGAGGTGTTCGTCAATCAGGCCACGGCTGAGGGCATCGGCCAGGGTTTGACGGATTCCCTGCTCAAGGCCATGGGTGGCAAGGGTAAGTACGCGATCGTCTCGTGCGGCCAGACCGCGGAGAACCTGAACTCCTGGATCAAGGTCCAGCAGGCGTACACCAAGGAGAAGTACCCGGACGCGCAGATCGTCGATGTCGTCTACGCCGGTGAGGATCAGGCGAAGGCCACGCAGATGGCGACCGACCTGATGAACGCGCACCCGGATCTGACCGGTCTGGTCGGTGAGTGCACGTCGTCGGCGCCGGGTGTCGCGCAGGCGGTGAAGGATGCCGGCAAGATCGGCAAGGTCTTCACGGTCGGTCTGGGTACGCCGCAGTCGATGAAGCCGTACCTGACCGACAAGTCGTCGACCGCCGCGATCCTGTGGGACGTGCAGAACCTGGGTTATCTGACCGCGTGGGCCGGTGCTCAGATCGCCGAGGGCAAGCAGTTCCAGGCGACCAACAACGTCAGTGACAAGCTGAGCGCGGTCACCTACGACGCGACGAGCAAGATGCTGCTGCTCGGCCCGGCGCTGGCGATCACCGACCAGAACGTCGACCAGTTCAACTACTGATGACCGAGGAGACTCCCCGGCTCCGCCTGGCCGGTATAGCGAAACGGTTCGGCGCGGTGCGGGCGATTCACCGAGCCGACCTGACCGTCAGAGCAGGACAGGTCCACGCGCTGGTCGGCGAGAACGGCGCCGGGAAGTCGACAATGATCAAGATTGTGGCCGGGGCGGAGACCGCCGACACGGGCACGATCGAGTTCGACGGCGAACCGGTGCGGATCGCCGGCACGACCGACGCGATCGCCCTCGGGATCGCCACGGTCTACCAGGAGCCGCAGCTGTTCGGCGAGCTCACGGTCGCGGAGAACATCTTCCTCGGCCGTGAGCTCAAGAGGGCCGGTCGGGTCGACTGGGCCGGGCAGAACGCCAGGGTGGTCGAGCTGCTGGAGCGGCTCGGTCTCCCGGCCCGCTACGCCACGGCCACGGTCGGCACGCTGTCGGTGGCCGAGCAGCAGCAGGTCTCGATCGCCAAGGCCCTGGCCGCCGAGGCGCGTGTGCTGATCCTGGACGAGCCGTCGGCGATCCTGACCGACGCCGAGATCGAGGTGCTCTTCGACGTCGTCCGCCGGTTGACCGCGGAAGGCGTCGCGGTCATCTACATCTCGCACCGGCTCGACGAGCTCTTCCGGATCGCCGACGAGGTCACGGTGATGAGAGACGGAAAGACAATTGGCACGTACGGCATCAGCGACCTCACCGTCCGCAGGATCGCCGAGCTCATGGTCGGCGGCATCCTCTCCGACGAACGTCCGCACCGGACGGTCCCCGACGGCCCGCCGATCCTGGAGTTGAGCGGTTTCGGCCGGGCCGGCCGGTTCCACGACGTGGACGTGACCGTCCGCAAGGGTGAGATCGTCGCCCTCTACGGACTGGTCGGCTCGGGTGTCTCGGAGATCGCCGCCTGCGTCTACGGCATCGATCGGGCCACCGCCGGTGACCTGCGGGTTCACGGCCGGGCGGCGAGTCCGCGCTCGCCCCGGGACGCCCAGAAGCTGGGGATCGCCCTGCTGCCGGCCAACCGTAAGGCCGAGGGGATGTTCGGCTTCCAGTCGATCGCGTTCAACATCTCGGCCGGGCACCTGCCGCTGCTGTCCCGGTTCGGGACGTTCCTCGATCGTGGCCGGGAGAGGAGCGTCGCGCTCGACCTGATCCGGCGGCTGTCGGTGAAGACGCCGAGCGAGCGGCAGCCGATCAGCGCGATGTCCGGCGGCAACGCGCAGAAGGTGGTCCTGGCCCGGCAGCTGGTCGAGCGGCCGGAGGTGCTGATCCTGGCCGAGCCGACCCAGGGGGTCGATGTCGGCGCCAAGGAGGAGATCCACCGGATCATCACCGAGCTGGCCGAGAGCGGGACGGCGGTCCTGGTCGTGACCTCGGATCTGCCGGAGGCGTTGCGGATCGCCGACCGGATCCAGGTGGTCCGGGGCGGCACGACGACGGCGTCGTTCGGCCCGGACGCGAGTCAGGTGGACCTGCTGGCCGCGGCCGCGGGAGGGGACGAATGAAGCAGCGTGTCCTGCCGCCGCCGGTGACCGGTCAGGAGGGCGTCCTCGTCGGGGTGATCGCGGCGCTCTGGGTGGCGCTGGCGATCAGCACCCCGGCGTTCATGACCGCCGGCTCGATCCAGCCGCTGCTGGTCGCGACCGCGCCGATCGCGCTGGTCGGCGTCGGCATGACCATCGTGATCATCACGGGCGGGATCGACGTCTCGGTCGGCGGCGCGATCATGGTGTGTTCGGTGCTGACCGCGAAGGCGCTGGTCGGCGACGGGGTGAGCCTGGGCCTGGCGGTGCTGCTGGCGGTCGCCGCGGGTGGGCTGCTCGGCCTGGTCAACGGCGTGCTCATCGCGTACGGGCGCGTGCACGCCATCATCATCACGTTCGGCACGGCCAACCTGTTCATGTTCGCCGGCCTGCGGATCTTCGGGTCGGGGACGGTCAACGGGATCCCCGGCACCCTGGCGTTCTTCGGGCGCGGGACGGCCGGGCGCACGCTCGGCGTTCCGCACGCGTTCCTGATCACGCTGCTGATCACCGGGCTGGCCTGGTGGTACCTGCGGCACACGGCCGGCGGGCGGCATTTCTTCGCCATCGGCGGGGACGCGGTGGCGGCCCGGCTCGCGGGCGTCCGCGTGCAGAGACGAGTGCTCATCGCGTACGTGATCACGGGTTTGCTCGTCGGTCTTGCCTCCTGTTTCGTGATCGCCCAGGGCACGTCCACGCTGGATCAGTCGGTCGGCTCGGGCAAGGAGCTCGCGGTGATCGCGGCCGTCGTCATCGGCGGCACGTCGATCATGGGCGGGCGCGGTTCGGTGCTCGGGACGCTGCTCGGCGCGCTGCTCGTGCAGTCGGTGGCGTCCGGCGTGACCCAGCTGGGCTGGCGGTCGCAGCTGTCCGACCTGTTCGTGGGCGTGTTCATCATCGTGGCGGTCGGCGCCGACCTGCTGCGGACCCGCGCGAGGAGGAATCGATGACCGCCGCCGTCGCTCCGGCGCGGACCACGGAAAGTTTCGGTGCCCGGGCGGTCCGGGTTCTGCTCACGCAGCGGATCGCGCTGCTCGCGGTGCTGATCGTCGCGGTCGTGGTCACGTTCTTCATCCAGGACGCCGGCGGGTATCTCACCGCCTCCTACGACTTCGACTACATGTCGGCGTCGCTGATCAACGCCGTGCCCCTGGCCATGCTCGGGCTGGCCGAGTTGCTGGTGATCCTTTCCGGTCGGGGCGGCATCGATCTCTCCGTGGGTGCGATCGTCTCCCTGGCCGGGATGATCTTCGGCTTCGCGTACGGCGAGTGGGGCTGGCCCCTCTGGGCGGCCATCATCCTGACCGCGGTGTTCGGTGCCCTGCTCGGCGCCGTGAACGGGTTCCTCGTCTCCTACGTCGGATTCCCCGCACTGATCGCGACCCTGGCCACCTTCTACGCCTACAAGTCGATCGCCATCGTCATCAACAACCAGTCCCCGATCAGCACCAAACCGGTCCAGGATTTGTACTCGATCACCAAATCCGTCGAACTACCACTGTTCGGGCAGTACATCCCGAACGTGCCCCTCGGAATCTTCACGTTTCTGCTGCCCACGGTCGTTGCGGTGTGGCTTTTGCTGACTCGCACGGCTTACGGGCGGCGGCTGTATGCGATCGGCACCAACGATGTCGCCGGACGCTGGGCCGGCCTCCCGGTCCGCGACACGCGCTTGAAGGCGTACGTCTACGCGGGTTTGATCTCCGGTCTTGTCGCTGTGGTGACGGTCGGCCAATTCGCCTCGGCCCGCCCGGACGCAGGGGTCTCCGGCAACGGCATGGCACTGCCCGCGATCACCATCGCCGTGCTCGGCGGCGTCGCCATCACTGGCGGCATCGGACGCGTCGCCGGCGTCGTGCTCGCCACCCTGCTCATCGTCTGGCTCAACGCCGGGATCCTGCTCGCCTTCATCGGCAACGAGGGCTCCCAATACCAGCTGCTCGCGCTCGGCACCGTGCTTGTTTTCGCCGCGTTGCTGAACGGACTCACGAACCGACGCTACGGAGGTACACCGTCATGACCGACCGCACCGAGCGGCAGCCACCCGCACCCGGCAGCGACGTCGCAGGCGAGGGCCAGGAGGGCATGACAACGCGGGCTCAGCACCTGGACGGGTTGGACGGCTTCACCGTCGAGGTCCCGAGCTGGGCGTACGGGAACTCGGGCACCAGGTTCAAGGTGTTCTCCCAGCCCGGCGTGCCGCGGGACCCGTACGAGAAGATCTCCGACGCCGCGCAGGTGCACCGGCTCACCGGGCTCGCCCCGCGGGTCTCCCTGCACGTCCCGTGGGACGTCGTCGACGACTGGTCCGGACTGCGCGAGCACGCCGAGAAGCTGGGCGTGAAGCTCGGCGCGATCAACTCGAACCTGTTCCAGGAGGACGACTACAAGCTGGGCTCGCTCTGCCACCCGGACGCGGCGGTCCGCGACAAGGCGGTCGGGCACCACCTGCGGTGCATCGAGATCATGCACGAGACCGGATCGACCGACCTGAAGATCTGGCTGCCCGACGGGCTGAACTATCCCGGTCAGGACTCGCTGCGCGGGCGGCAGGACCGGCTGGCCGAGTCGCTGCGCCGGATCTACGACGGGCTCGGCGACGACCATCGGATCCTGCTCGAGTACAAGTTCTTCGAGCCGTACTTCTACAGCATGGACATCCCCGACTGGGGTACGTCGCTGCTGCACTGCCTGGCCCTGGGCGAGAAGGCGACGGTCGTGCTGGACACCGGGCACCACGCGCCGGGGACCAACATCGAGTTCATCGTCATGCAGCTGCTGCGGCAGGGGCGGCTCGGGGCGTTCGACTTCAACTCGCGCTTCTACGCCGACGACGATCTGATCGTCGGGGCGGCCGACCCGTTCCAGCTGTTCCGGATCATGTCGGAGATCGTCGCGGTGGATGCGCACCTTCCGTCGTCCGAGGTCAACTTCATGCTCGACCAGTGCCACAACATCGAGGAGAAGATCCCCGGGCAGATCCGGTCGGTCCTCAACGTCGAGCAGGCCCTGGCCAAAGCGCTGCTCATCGACCAGGACGCGCTCCTGGCGGCGCAGCGCGAGGGGGACGTGCTCGGGGCCAACGAGATCCTGATGGCGGCGTACGAGACCGACGTGCGAGGGGCCCTGGCCGACCGGCGGGAGTCGAGGGGGCTCCCGCGGGACCCGGTCAGGGCGTTCAAGGCGTCCGGATACGCCGCGACGGTCACCGCCGAACGTGTCGGCGGAACACAGGCCGGTTGGGGCGCCTGACCCGACGTACGGGAAAGGCGTCTTTGATCGGAATTCTTGCCGCAAGATGGACGCATGCCGGAGGAGGACCAGCGGCTGGCCGGGGTGCGGGCCCGGATCGCGATCATCACCGACCCGGATCCCACGCCGGCCGAGCTGGCCCTGGTCGGGCGGTTGCTGCGGTCGTTCGTGGCCAAGACGCCGGAAGCCGTCGAACGGCTGCTCGACGGCTTCCCGGACAAGGATCCCGGCATCGTCCGGGATCAGGCGCACGCGCTCAAGGGGTCGGCCGCCAACATCGGCGCGACGGCGCTCGCCGCCCTGTGCGCGGCCCTGGAGGACCAAGCGCGCGCCGGGAAGGTCCCCGACGTGGCCGAGGAGATCCGCGCCGAGGCCGCGGCCGCGCTGACCGCCGTGTCGACGCTGGCCGAGCAGTACGATCAGCGGTGATTGGCGAACGCGGTCGGCTTGTAACTGGCCTTGTAGGGGACCGCGGCCAGCACCTCCTCCACCAGTTCGACCGCGCGGGCGAAGTTGGTCAGCCGGTCCAGCATCAGCTCGGTGATCACCGTCTCCTTGCCGATCAGGACCAGGCCGTTGGTCGCCACCACGTCCTCGACCAGGCGCATGCCGACCTCGAGCTCGGTCACCCGGACGCTCTTGACGGTGTCCTTGAGCGCCCGCACACCCTTGAGCCGGCGCAGCGCGGCGATCACGTGCGGGTAGTGGTCCTCGCGCTCCTCGATGGCGGTGATCGCGTTGACCGCGTTGATGCCGCGGGACTCCATGGCCTCGTAGGCGATGGCCGTGCGCAGCACCGCGATGGCGTCCTCGGCCAGCGCCGAGCGTCCCTCGACCGGGCCGGGCCGCCCGGTCAGGCCGCTGACGATGGCCAGGACCTCCTCCATCATCGGGATGTCGCCGAGCAGCCGGGTCGCGACCCGGGGCATGTTGTCGACGGCGGCCTGCTCGTCCTCGCCCAGCGGCATGCCGCGTTCCAGCTTCTGCCAGGTGGTGGCCGAGACGGTGACCGCGCCGAGCTGGGAGGCCATGGCCGCGACCTCGATCTCCCACAGGCCGTCGAGCTGCAGGATGTGGCAGAGTTCGCCGACCAGGGTGCTGATCCGGCCGGCCCGCTGGTAGGCGGGCGGGTTGGACAGTTCGAGGACCCCGAACAGCGCTTTCACGCTGGTCCGCAGCGTGCGGTCGAGCAGTTCGCGGTCGGCCATGGCCTCGTCGTGCTTGGCCACCGACTCGCGGATGGCGTTGCGCAGCGCCTCGGTGTCGGCCGGCTTGGGCAGGTAGCGGTAGACGCCGCCGGAGTTGATGGCCGCGACCGCGGTGGCCATGTCGCCGTAGCCGGTGTGCAGCACGCGGGTGATGGCCGGGTACTCCATCTGGACGCGGCGCAGCAGTTCGATGCCGTTCATGCCGGGCATCCGCATGTCACTGATCACCGCGGCGGCGGTGCCCAGTTCGGCCAGCACCTCCAGGGCCTTGGCCCCGTCGACGGCCGTGAGCACTCGGTATTCCCGGCCGAGCTGCAGCGAGAGCGTGTCGAGCACGGTCTCCTCGTCGTCGACGACGAGCACGACGGGTTTCTTGTCGTCGGCGTTGGCCGACTTGTACAGCTCGGTCCGCATGGGTCCCCCTTCACCTGGTGCCGCCAACATCGACGCCACGTGGCGAGTCATAAGCGTTCAGTAACGGGGTAATTACGCGACCGGAACTCCTCAACCGGACCGTGCAGGCGTCGAAGTTTCCTCACGTGTCCACCGCCAGGAAGAAACGGATGCAGATGAGCGCAGTCGGTGATGAGGCCCGCGTGGCCGCGGTGCAGAGCTATCAGCTGCTCGACGCGCCGCGTCCTATCGTCCTCGACGAGCTGACGCGGCTGGCCAGTTCGGTGTTCGAGACTTCCATGTCCACGGTCACGCTCGTCGGCCCGGACCGTCAGTGGTTCGCCGGCAGCACCGGCATGCCCTCGGGCGGCGGCCCGCTGAACACCTCGTTCTGCGGGGTCGTGGTCGACCGGCGGGTGCCGCTGATCGTCAAGGACGCGCTCACCCACCCGGTCTACCGGACCTGGGAGAACGTGATGGGCGTGCCGAACATCCGGTTCTACGCCGGCGTGCCCCTGGTCGACGAGGACGGCTTCCTGCTCGGCACCATGTGTGTGCTCGACGACCGGCCCCGCGAGGCCGGCGACCGGCAGCTGGACCTACTGCACACGATGGCCGGGCAGGCCACCGGGCACCTCTCGGCGATCCGCAACCGGATGCTGCTGGCCGAGGTCGGCGACGAACTGTCCCGGGCGATCAGCCGCGAGGAGGACTTCGTCGCCACCGTCTCGCACGAGCTGCGGACGCCGGTCACCACCATCCAGGGCTATCTGGAACTGCTCGTGGACAACGAGGAGCTGGCCCCGTACCGGAAGATGATCGAGCCGATCCAGCGCAACGGCGAACGTCTCGTGCGCATGGTCGACCACCTGCTCGCCGGGACACGGCCGGCCGGCACTCCCCTGCCGCTGCTGCGCGCCCAGACCGACCTGGTCACGGTCGCCGAGGCGGCGATGGCGGCGTGCCGGGCGCAGGCGACCCAGCGCGAGGTGGCACTACGGCTGGAGATCGCCGGCGACGGCGGGCCGTTCCCGGTGCCGGGCGACTTCACCCGGCTCAGCCAGGCCGCCGAGCACCTGGTCCGCAACGCGGTCCTGTTCAGCCCGTCCGGGTCGGCCGTCCGGATCCGGGTGTCGGAGAACGGCCTGGACGTGGTCGACCACGGTGCCGGCATCCCGGCCGACGAGCTGCCGCACGTGATCGAGCGCTTCTACCGCGGCCGGTTCGCCCGCGAGCAGGCAGTTCCCGGCGTCGGCCTGGGGCTGAGCATCGCCCAGCGAATCCTGCGGGCGCACGACGGCGAGCTGACCGTAATGTCCGACGGATCCGGAAAGGGCACCACCGCGAGGATGACCGTGATCTCCTGACCCTATGGGCATATTGCGGCGTCTGCGGCTCGGGGGCCGCCTGTCGGTGGCCTACGCCGTGGTGCTGGTGATGCTCGGGGTGGCCGTCGCGATCGGTGTGATCGGGCTCAACCGGCAGTCCGACTCCGCGGCCGAGGTCCAGTCGCTGCAGCGGCTGCTGCACCAGGTGGACGAGCAGAAGTACTACGACGGGGACATCTCCGGGTGGCAGATCGCCTACGCCTGGGACACGTACCGCCTGGACCCGGTGACCGCGGTGAACCCGAAGACCGACAACCGGGCCGGTTTCCTCGGCGACAAGGCGAAGCTGCTCGCCCTGCTCGCGGCCACCGACACCGGGTCGATGACGGCCGACGAGAAGAAGATCTTCGACACGCTGGTGACGACCTGGGACCAGTATTTCGCGGCCGACCTGCAGATCGTGGCCGCCTACGGCAAGAAGGACATCGCCGGCGGCAACAAGATCCTCCTCGGCCCCGGTTACGACCTGTACTACGTGATCGTCGAGGGCACCGAAAAGCTGGTCTCGTCGGTCACCGCCCGCGCCGAGCAGGCCTCCACCACCGCCCAGAAACAGGCCGGCACCGCCCGGAACTGGCTGATCATCGCGTTCGCGCTCGCCGTGGTCGCCGCCGTGCTGCTCACCGTCGTCGTCACCCGCAGCATGACCCGCCCGGTCGGACGCCTGGTCCGGACCCTGCAGGCGATGGCCGGCGGCGACCTCACGGTCCGGGCCGACACCTCCGGCAGCGACGAGATCGCCACCATGGGCCGGGCCGTCGACGACGCCATCACCGGGGTCCGGGCCACCGTCGTCGAGATCGTCCGCAGCGGCGACCAGCTGCAGGACGCGTCCGAGACCATGCGCCGGGTCAGCCACGAGATCGACAGCGCCGTCGCCGAGGCCGACCAGCAGGCCGGACTGGCCGCCGAGAGCGCATCCGGGGTCTCCGGCAGCGTGCACGTGGTCGCCGCCGGCACCGAGGAGATGGGCTCGGCGATCAGCGAGATCTCCAAGAACGCGGGCGACGCCGCCCAGGTCGCCACCGACGCGGTCGCCGCCGCCCGCGCCACCAGCGCCACCATCAACCGGCTGGGCGACTCGTCGGCACAGATCGGCGACGTCATCGACGTGATCACCACGATCGCCGCCCAGACCAACCTGCTCGCCCTGAACGCGACCATCGAGGCCGCCCGGGCCGGCGAATCCGGCAAGGGCTTCGCCGTCGTCGCCAGCGAGGTCAAGGACCTGGCCCAGGAGACCGCGCGGGCCACCGAGCAGATCTCCCAGCAGATCGCCGCCATCCAGAGCGACACCGGCCAGGCGGTCACCGCCATCGACGAGATCAGCCGGATCATCGAGCAGATCAGCGACTACCAGACCACCATCGCGTCCGCGGTCGAGGAGCAGAGCGCGACCACGGCCGAGATGAACCGCGGCGTGACCGAGGCGGCGACCGGGGCGTCCGACATCGCCGGGAACATCGCCAGCGTGGCCACCAGCACGGCCGCGAGCCGGGCGGCGGCCGGGCAGGCGGCGCGGACCGCGCAGGACGTGGAGACCCTGGCCGAACAGTTGCGCTCCGCCGTCCGAAGATTCCAGATCTGATTTTGTACGGACGGAGCGGAACGGTCCCCGGAGGTCGGTCCGCGACGCCCGGCCCGCTCCGGGCCGCTCCCGCGCCGCCGTCATCGCCGCGGCCCGCGGCGCCCGGCCCACTCCAGGCCGCGGCCGCGCTGCCGTCATCGTCGCGACCCACTCCAGGCCGCTCCCGCGCCGCCGTCATCGTCGCGGCCCACTCCAGGCCGCGGCCGCGTCAGCCGGCGAGCAGCGGGAGGACGCCGGTCGCGGCCATCGAGCGCCGGACGATCCCGCGCGCCCCGACCACCTGGAAGATCGCGCCGAGGGCCAGCGCCCGGGCCCGGGCCCCGATGAGCGCGTCGATCCCGGCCGAGTCGCAGAACGTCAGCCCGGCCACGTCCAGGATCAGCCGCCCCGGCACCCGCCCGCTCAACGCCCCGCCCACGTGCTCGTCGAGCAGCCCGGCCGTGGCCAGGTCGAGCTCGCCGTGCAGGGCCAGCCGGACCACCCCGGGCCCGTCGTAACGAACGACCCTCACTCCGCACCGCTCTCGATGCCGGGGCAGGGCAGCAGCGCCACCCGTACCTGTTTGCCGCCCTCGTGGTTGTGCACGGTCCAGGTCTCGGCCAGCGCCTCGATCAGCGCGATCCCCCGCCCGCCGACGTCATCCGGGTCGCGGCGGCGGGGCACCACCGTCGAGCCGTCGGCGACCGCGACCACCACCCGGTGATCGTGGGCCTCCAGGTGCAGGGCGACGCAGCCGCCGCCGTGCCGGACCGCGTTGGTGACCAGTTCGCTGACCACCACGGCGGCCGCGTCGAGCCAGTCGGGGTCGCGGAATCCCCAGCCTCCGAGGACGGCCACCACCGCACGGCGGGCCGCGCCGGGCGCGCCGTGGTGCAGGGGAACGTCCAGGTGAGCGGTCAGAGCACTCATGCAACAAAACCTCAGGAGTCGCCGATATGCGGGCGGACAGTACCCCCGCGGGCCCGGTCGCGAAACCTGAGGGCGCTTATTGTCGCTTTCTACCTTTTCGGGCTTTTTGTGCCTCTAAAGTACGGCCATGGCAGCGGTGCTGGTCGTCGAGGACAACCCGGAACATCAGGCGGTTCTCGCCGAGATCGTCCGCCGGCTGGGTCACGTGGCCACGGTCGCCGACGACGGCCGGGCCGGGCTCGCCGCCGCCCTGGCCGACCGGTACGACCTGATCATCGCCGACGTCGACATGCCGCACCTGGACGGCGTCCGGATGTGCCGCGCGCTGCGCGCCGAACCGGCCACCGCCGACGTACCGGTCGTCCTGATCACCGGCTACCTGCCGCCCGGCGACACGTTGCTGACCGAGGCGGGCGCCACCGCCGTCGTGTCGAAACCGTTCAGCGTCCGCGGCCTCACCGAAACCCTGCGCCAATGCCTGCCGTTGCCGCCGGACGCCCCGTTCCTGGCCGAACTGATGCAGAGCCTGGACACCGGCGCCATCGCCTGCGACCGGCAGGGCCGCCCGGTCTTCGTCAACACCGCGATCCGGGACTTCTTCGGCGACGAGAGCGCGACCGTGCCGATCCGCGACTGGCCGGAACGCTTCCAGCTGCGCCACCACGACGGCACGCTGCTCGCCCCCGACGAACTGCCGCTCGACCAGGCGCTGCGCGGTCATGAGGTGCATCATGCCGACGTACGGGCGTCCGACCGCGAACACCGGCCGCGCTGGCTCGCGATCAACGCCCGCCCGGTCCGGGACGCCACCGGAACCCTGCTCGGCGCCGTCGCCGCCGTCCACGACGTGACCGCGGACCACCACCAGATCCAGTACGAGAAGTGCAAGGCCGAAGTCCTCCAGACGCTCGTGCACGCACGGGACGTCCAGGAGGCCGGCAAGTCCGTGCTGCGCATCGTGTCGGCGTGCCTGGACTGGCCGTACCTCCGCCTCTGGCTCGTCGATGAAGTGACCGAACGCCTGCGGCCCGAGGTCACGCACACCACCCCCGACGCCGAGGACATCCCGTTCCCGCCCAGCCTGAACCGCGGCCAGGGGCTGGCCGGCCGCTGCTGGGCCACCGGCGAACTGCTCTGGGTGCCCGACGTCCACGCCCCCGGCTCGCCGGTACTGCCACTGGTCCGCGCGACCGGATACCGGGCGGCCGGCGCGGTCCCGGTCCTCAGCGCCGAACAGGTCGTCGGTGTGCTCACCTTCTTCACCCCGGAACGGCAGGACCCCGAACCGGCCCTCGCCGTGCTGCTCACCGGCATCGCCGGACTGTTCGGGGCCTACCTGGAGCGGCGACGGTCGGACGAGTTGCAGAACCAGCTGGCCGCCAGCATCGGCGAGTACATCGCGCTGGTCGGGCACGAGCTGCGCACCCCGCTGACGTCGATCGCCACGTACACCGACCTGATCGCCGAGTCCGGCGACGAGACCACCATCGGCGAGGTCCGCGACCTGCTCGCGGTCATCGAACGCAACAACGCCCGGCTGCGCACCCTGGTCGAACGGCTGCTCGACCTGTCCGCCCTGGAATCCGGGCACGCCGGCCTGACCCCGGGCACGGTCGACCTGTCGGCGCTGCTGCAGTCCGCCGTCGCCACCGTCATCGCCGACTCCGGCGAACCGAGCGGCCGCATCCGCACCGGCCTGCCCGACCGGCTGGAGATCGCCGGCGACCAGACCCGGCTGCGCCAGGTCGCCGAGAACCTGATCGGCAACGCGGTCAAATACAGCCCGGCCGGCACCACGGTCACCGTCACCCTGACCTCGGACGAGGACGCCGCCGTACTCACCGTGACCGACGCCGGCATGGGCATTCCCGAAGGGGAACGCAACCGCCTGTTCGCCCGCCTCTACCGCGCCACCAACGCCCGCCACAGCGGCATCCCCGGCGCCGGCCTGGGCCTGGCCCTGTCCCGCGCCATCGTCGAACTGCACCGCGGCACGATCACCCTCACCGCCGGCGACACCGGCGGCACCACCGCCACCGTCCGCCTCCCCCTGTCCGCCACGGTCGCCGCCCCGATGGGATGATCACCCCCATGACGTACGGGAAAGGCGCCCCGCGCCCCACACGGTGACCGGCTACGTGCCGTCGCCCACACCGGCCGACCGGAACGGCATCCCCGCCGTCGTCGCCCGTGGGCGGATCAGCCGTGGCCCAGCAATTTGGTGGCCAGGACGGCGGCCTGGGTGCGGCGTTCCAGGCCCAGCTTGGCCAGCAGGGACGACACGTAGTTCTTGACCGTCTTCTCGGCCAGGAACATGCGGCCGGCGATCTCCCGGTTGGTCAGACCCTCGGCGACGAACTCCAGGATGCGCCGCTCCTGGTCGGTGAGCCCGGCCAGTTCGCGCGGCTGTTCCACGCCGTTGCGGATGCGTTCCAGGACGCGCTGGGTGACCGCCGGGTCGAGGAGGGACTGGCCGGCGGCGACCCGGCGGACCGCGTCGACCAGGTCGGTGCCGCGGATCTGCTTGAGCACGTAGCCCGACGCGCCGGCCATGATCGCCGCGAACAGGGCCTCGTCGTCCTCGTACGACGTCAGGATCAGCCCTTTGATCGTCGAGTCGACGGCGCGCACGTCCCGGCACACGTCGATGCCGTTGCCGTCGGGCAGCCGCGCGTCGAGGACGGCCACGTCCGGTTTGAGCGCCGGGATGCGGGCCGCCGCCTCGCGGGCGGAGCCGGACTCGCCGACCACCTCGATGTCGCCGCCCGCCTGCAGCAGGTCGATCAGGCCACGCCGTACGACCTCGTGGTCGTCGAGGAGAAAGACTCGGATCATGTCTCCTTTCTAACCTCCGCCCGGCCCGGTCACACAGGGCCATAGGTCCCGGGTGGGACGGGACGCGCACCGGTTAGCCTCGGGGCCGTGGCCGAAGGATCAACGCCGTCGCTGGGTCTGAGTCCGCTGTCCCGGGTCCGGCTCGACGAGCTGCTGCAGGAGATGCTGGACCGGGTCGGCGACGTGGTGAACAGCCGGGAGCGTCTGCGCGCCCTGCTCGACGCGGTCGTCGGCATCGGCACCGACCTGGACCTGCGCAGCACCCTGCAGCGGATCGTCGAGGCGGCGTGCGCCCTGGGCGGCGCACGGTACGGTGCGCTCGGCGTCCTCGGGCCGGACCTGTCGAGCCTGTCCGATTTCATCACGCACGGCATCGACCCGGTCGCGCACGCCGCCATCGGGGATCTGCCGCACGGCCGCGGCGTGCTCGGCCTGCTGATCACCGATCCGCAGCCGGTCCGGCTTCCGGACATTCGCCGACACCCGCATTCGTACGGTTTCCCGCCGAACCATCCGCCGATGCACAGCTTCCTCGGTGTCCCGGTCCGCACCCGCGATCACGTCTTCGGCAACCTCTACCTGGCCGAGAAGCAGGGCGCGGCCGAGTTCAGCGACGACGACGAGGAGATCGTGGTCGCGCTGGCCGCCGCGGCCGGGGTGGCGATCGACAACGCCCGGCTGTACGAGCTGGCCCAGCGGCGGGAGCGCTGGCTGGCCGCGGCCGCCGAGATCACCGGCGTGCTGCTCGGCACCGTGCACCGCACCGAGGCGTTGCGGCTGATCGCCCGCCGGGCCCGCGAGGTCGCCGGCGCCGAGCAGGTCCTGGTGCTGCTGCACGAGGAGGAGAACGCGCGCTACCGCATCGAGGTGGCCGACCCGGAGGACGCCGGCCTGGCCGGTCAGATCATCGCGGCCGACAGCCCGGTGGTCCGTGACTTCGGCGCCGAACGTCACCGCCTGGTCGACGACCTGCGCGCCGCGGCCGAGTGGCCGGGCCCGGTTCCGGCCGGTCCGGCCCTGGCGGCGCCGCTGACCGGGGTCGAGCGCGGTGTCCTGATCGTCTCGCAGTCCCCGGCACAGGCCGCGCTCGGCGCCGACGACGCGGTGCTGCTCTCCACGTTCGCCGGGCAGGCCGCGCTGGCGCTGGAACGCGCCCGCGCCCAGGAGGAACGCGAGCTGCTGGCCGTCCTCGAGGACCGCGAGCGGATCGCCCGGGACCTGCACGACGTGGTCATCCAGCGGCTCTTCGCGACCGGCATGCACCTGCAGGGCGCGGTCGGCCCGGGCATGCGGCCGGAGGCGGCGAAACGCATCAACGACGCGGTCGACGACCTGGACGCGACGATCCGCGACATCCGCCGGTCGATCTTCGAGCTGCGCGCCCCGGTCGGCCCGTCGCTGCGCGGTGAGCTGCGGGAGGCGGTCGCCGCGGCCGAGGCCGCGCTCGGTTTCCGGCCCGAGCTGGAGACGTCCGGCCCGGTCGACAGCGCGGTCCCGGACGACGTGGTCCCCGAGCTGATGGCCGTCCTCCGCGAGGCCCTGGCCAACGTGGCCCGCCACGCGCGGGCGACCGCGGCCCGGGTCTCGGTCCGGGTCACCGACGGTCAACTACATCTTCAGGTACGCGACGACGGCATCGGCATCGACCCGGCGCTCGCCCGCGGCGGCGTCGTCAACATGAGCGAGCGCGCCTCGGACCTGGGCGGCGCCTTCGAGATCGGCCCGGCCCCGGACGGCGGCACCGTCCTCACCTGGCGAGTCCCGCTGACTTCCTGAGCGGGACTTTCGGCCCTGCCCGGGGCCGTTCGCGCGAGGCACCGTGGAGGGTGTGAACGGCTACGACGAGTCAGACCTGCGGCGCGCGGCGGCGGCCGGCATCCGGGCGCCCTCGATGCACAACACCCAGCCGTGGATGTTCCGGCTGCGGGCCGGCGCGGTCGAGGTGCTGGCCGATCCGCGCCGCCGGCTGACCGTCGCCGACCGCGGCGGCTGGGCACTGCGACTCGCCCTCGGCGCGGCCACTTTCAACGCCCGTCTGGCCCTGGCCTGGGCGGGCACCCCGGCCGAGGTGGCCCTGCTCCCGGATCCGGACGAGCCCGACCTGATCGCCCGGCTGACGCCGGGAAGAAAACGGCCGCCGACGTACGCCGAGCGCGACCTGCACGCCGCCGTCGCCCGCCGGCACAGCAACCGGCAGCCGTTCTGGCCCGACCCGGTGCCCGCCGACGCCCGGGTCCGGCTGATCGAGGCGGCCCGCGCCGAGAACGCGTGGCTGGACCTGCTCGTCGGCATGACCGCGCTGACCGGCTTCTCGGAGATCGCCCACAGCGCCGACCGGGTCCTCCGCCGCGACGGCCGCTACCAGGCCGAACTCGTCACCTGGACGGACACCGAGGACGCCCCGGACGGCATGCCGGCCTACGCCGGGGCCGCGATCGGCGAACCACAGGACCTGATCCCGCAGCGCTCGTTCACCGACCGCCGCCGCCCGCCCGGCCGCGACTACGAGCCGGAGCCCCTGGTCGGCATCCTCGGCACGACCGGCGACCGCCGGCTCGACCAGGTGCAGGCCGGCCAGGCCCTGCAGCGTGTCCTGCTGACGATCACCGACGCCGGCCTGGCCTGCTCGATGATCTCCCAGCCGATCGAGGTCCCACCCGCCCGCGACCAGCTGCGCCGCTCCCTGGGCCGGACCGGCTTCCCCCAGCTGGCCCTCCGCATCGGCTACGGCCACCCCGGCCGCCACTCCCCCCGCCGCCCCCTCCCCGAAGCCCTGACCCCCTAACCCCCAACCCCCACCAGCCCACCACCGCCGGCCCCACCCAGCCCTCAGCACCAGCCGACACAACCAAGCCGCGCCCGCACCCCTCGCGACCACGCGAAAGCCCAGCCCGCCGCGCGGGTCACGCTCGCCAGCTGGCACTGAGGGCTGTTCCCGGCCGGTTTTACAGCCGTGAGCACCAGCCGACACGAGCAAGCCGCGCCCAGGCCCCTCGGGGCCGCGACCTCGCGAAAGCCCGGCCCGCAGCGCGCGTCGCGGTCGTCGGCTGGTGCTGAGGGCTGCTTCCGGCCGGTTTTACAGCCGTGAGCACCAGCCGACGCGAGCGAGCCGCGGCCGGGCCGTTTGGGGCAGCGGCCTCGCGAAGGGCCGCGGCCTCGCGAAGGGCCGCGGCCTCGGGAAGGGCTGCGACCACGCGAAGGGTTGCGGGGTCGGGGAAGGGTTGCGGGGTCGGGAAGGGTTGGGTGGTGGGTTGCGGTGTTGGGGGGTGGGGGTTGGGTGATCGGTTTCGGGCTTGGACGGGGGTGTTGCTCTGACCGTGACCACCCGGCCACGTCGCCCTGGAGGGTCTCGCGTTCTGGGCGCGCCAGCGCCCTGCGAGGCCCGGAAGGGTCCCCGCGGGAGCGACGGTCCGGACCACAGCGAAGAGGGGACATCAAGATCTTGACGTTGATTTTGATCGTGATCACGTTCATCACTCGTTCCAGTTGCCAAGGATGTGCAACAGCTACCTTTGGCTTATAGGCTGACCCGGCGGGGAAGTCCGGCCCCGCGAAGGGGAGGCGCCATGGATGCGCAAGCGATGCACATCGCCAACGGGATTGTGAACGGGCCGGTCTCCGCGATCTTCGTGGTGTTCGCGGTGGCGGTGCTGGCGGTCTGCGTCTGGAAGGCGCGGGCCGACCTGGACGATCGACTGGCGCCGATGGCCGGTCTGGTCGCCGCGTTCATCTTCGCGGTGCAGATGTTGAACTTCCAGGTGCTGCCGGGCGTCTCCGGGCACCTGCTGGGCGGCACTCTGGCCGTCATCCTGGTCGGGCCGTGGGTCGGCGCGCTGTGTGTCTCGACCGTCCTGATCGTGCAGTGCCTGCTCTTCGCCGACGGCGGTCTGACCGCGATCGGGCTGAACATCACCAACATGGCGATCATCGGCACGGCCGCCGGATATCTGCTGGTCGCGGGCCTGTTGCGGCTGCTGCCGAAGACGCCCGGCGGGCTCGGCGCGACCGCGCTCGTCGCCTCGATCGTGTCGGTCGTGGTCGCCTCGCAGGGCTTCGTGCTGGAGTACGCGCTGGGCGGCACCACCGACCTGTCCCTCCCGTGGATCTCCGGCACGATGGCCGGCACCCACGTCCTGATCGGTGTCGGCGAGGGTCTGATCGCCGCGACCACCGTCGCGACGGTGGCCCGGGTGCGGCCGGATCTGGTCTACGCGCTGCGCCGGTTCCGCAAGCCGGTCGTGGCCCCGACGACGCTGGAGACCGCGGCATGACCAAGAAGCTCGGATGGTTCCTCGCCGGCGGCCTGCTCGTGGCGCTGCTGCTCGCCGGGGTGGTCAGCAACTTCGCGTCGTCCAGTCCGGACGGTCTGGACGCCACGGCCCGCGAGGGTTGCACGTTCGACGCGGCCGGGGAGATCACCGGCGGCACCTGCATGGCCCGGCAGGAGCAGGGGCATCAGATGAAGGACAGCCCGCTGGCCGACTACGGCATTCGCGGCATCGACGATCCGGCTCTGTCGACCGGCCTGGCCGGGGCCGCCGGGGTGCTGATCACTTTCGGTATCGGCGCGGGCGGTTTCTGGCTGGTCCGCCGCCGCGACCAGAAGGCCGCCTGAGGTGGGGGCGGGGCACGCCCACCCGCTCTACCTCGATCGGGCCGGCCGGGTGCACCGGCTGGCGCCCGAGGTGAAGATCGTGGCGGTGCTGCTGTTCACGATCGTGGTGGTGCTGACCCCGCCCACGTCCTTCTGGGCGTTCGCCGGGTATGCCGCGTCGCTGGCGGTGGTCGCCCTGATCGCCCGCGTCCCGGCCTGGTGGCTGCTCAAGCGGGCCACCATCGAGCTGCCGTTCGTACTGCTGGCGGTCGCGCTGCCGTTCTTCGGGCACGGTGAGCGGGTCGACTGGCTGGGGATGTCGCTGTCGGTCGACGGGCTGCACGGGGCGTGGAACATCTTCGCCAAGGGGACGCTCGGCGTGCTGGCGTCGCTGATGCTGGCCGCGACGACGACGATGCGGGACCTGATCCTCGGGCTGGACCGGCTGCGGGTGCCGTCGGTGTTCACCCAGATCGCGACGTTCATGCTGCGCTACATCGACGTGCTCGCCGACGATGCCCGGCGGATGCGGATCGCCCGGTTGTCCCGCGGGTACGACCCGCGGTTCCTGTGGCAGGTGAAGGCGTTCGCGGTCGGGGTCGGTTCGCTGTTCCTGCGCTCCTACGAGCGGGGCGAGCGGGTCTATCTCGCGATGGTGTCCCGCGGCTATACCGGGCGGCTTCCGCAGGTCGCGCGGGATCGGGCGCCGGCCGGGCAGTGGGCGGTCTCGGCGGTCCTGCCGGTCGTGTCGGCCGGGATCGCGGTCGCGGCAGCGGTCCTAACATGATCGACATGGCAATTCCCGCGCTCCAGGTCGCCCGGCTGCACTACTCCTACCCCGACGGGCGGGAGGCGCTGCGCGGCGTCGACCTGACCATCGCCGCCGGTGAACGGGTCGCGCTGCTCGGCCCCAACGGTGCCGGCAAGACCACCCTGGTCCTGCACCTCAACGGCATCCTGCACGGCGGCGGGGGCACCGTCGCGGTCTCCGGCCTGCCGGTCACCCCGGGCGACCGCTCCGCGATCGCCGAGATCCGCCGCCGCGTCGGCATCGTCTTCCAGGACCCCGACGACCAGCTTTTCATGCCTACGGTCGCGGAGGATGTCGCTTTCGGCCCGGCCAATGCGGGGGTACGAGGTGAGGAGCTCGACACCCGTGTCGACGAAGCGCTGGCCGCGGTCGGCATGAGCGGGCACCGCGACCACGTCCCGCATCACCTGTCGTTCGGGCAGCGGCGGCGCGTCGCGGTGGCGACCGTCCTGGCCATGCGGCCGGAGATCCTGGTCCTCGACGAGCCGTCGTCCAACCTGGACCCGGCGAGCCGGCGCGAGCTGGCCGAGATCCTCGCATCGTTGCCGGTGACGCTGCTGATGGTGACCCACGATCTGCCGTACGCGCTGGAGTTGTGCCCGCGCTCGGTCATCCTGGACGACGGGCGGATCGCCGCCGACGGGGAGACGGCCGCGCTGCTGTCCGACCGTGAGCTGATGCGCGGGCACCGGCTGGAGTTGCCGTTCGGCTTCGACCCGGCCGCCGCCGTGGCGTCCCGCCGGCCCTGACCCGGCCGGCGTGAGCGGGTCGCGGCCGGGAGCCGGAGTGGGCCGGGCCGGGCGGCGGGGGCACGAGCGGGCGGCTCACCGCCGTACGCGCACATGGTCGAAGCCGGACCACAGCGGACCTTGAGCAGGCGAAAGGCGCCGGACCGAAGCGGACCCGGCGCCTTTCGGACGATCTCAGGCGGCCTGCCGGAGCTCCTCGGAGGCGCCGCCGACGAGCGCCTGCCAGGTCTCCCGGCCGACGACCCCGTCCGCGGCCAGGCCGGCCTCGGCCTGGAACGCGCGGACCGCGGACTCGGTGCCCGGCCCGAACACCCCGTCGGGCGCGGACGCGATGCCCTTGCGATGCTGGAACTCGTGCTGGAGGCCGCTGACCGCGCTGCCCGAGGCGCCCGGGCCGACCTCGATGATCAGGGCCTGCCAGGTCTCCGGGCCGACGATGCCGTTGTCGGGGAGTCCGCGGGTGTGCTGATAGGCACGTACCGCGTCACCGGTCTGGGCGCCGAAGACGCCGTCCACCGTGACCGTGTGGCCGTGCGCCCGCAGCAGGTATTGCAGCGTGGGCACGGGATGCTGCGTCGAACCCTGTCGGGTCGTCGGCCAAAGGCTGAACGTACCGGCCATCCGGGGGTCCCCTTCCTCAACGTCGAGTAGGCGTGTGTCATTCACCTTCGCGTCATCTGGCGTCGAAAGAAAGGGTGAAGTATCTCTCCGCCCGTACTTTCCAAGGCGGAGAGACCGTCAAACCCTCCTAGATCAACTCTGCGCCCAGTCGCCGAGTGACCAATCCCGCACCTCAGGCATGTCCTCGAGGTGCTCGACGACGTAGGCCGCGTGCCGTTCGAGCTGGGCCTCGCACCAGGCCTTGACCTCGGACGCACCGCTCGGCAGCCGCCCGGCGTTGTTGATCGCGTCGATCACCAGGTGGTACCGCGACGCCTTGTTCCGCACCGTCATGTCGAACGGCGTGGTGGTCGTGCCCTGCTCGATGAAGCCGCGCACCCGGAACCGGTCGGCGTCCGGCCGGCCGTGCACGAGCTGGTGGATCGCGCCCGGGTAGCCGTGGAACGCGAACACCACGTCCACGTGGTCGGTGAACAGCTCGCGGAACAGGGTCTCGCTCATGCCGTGCGGGTGGTCCTTGGTCCGGGGCAGCGTCATCAGGTCGACGACGTTGACGACGCGGACCTTCAGGTTGGGCAGCTTCTCCATCAGGATCCGCGCGGCCGCGACCGTCTCCATCGTCACCACATCGCCGGCGCAGGCCAGCACGATGTCCGGGTCACTGGTGCCGTCGTCGGTGCCGGCCCACTCCCACACGCCGGCGCCCCGCGCGCAGTGCTCGATCGCCTGATCCATGTCCAGCCACTGCAGCTGCGGCTGCTTGTCGATCACGATCAGATTGATGTACGACCGTGAGCGGAAGCAGTGGTCGGCCACCGAGAGCAGCGTGTTCGCGTCCGGCGGCAGGTACACCCGGGCGACGTCGCCGCGCTGGGTGAGCACGTTCTGGATCAGGCCCGGGCCCTGGTGCGAGAAGCCGTTGTGATCGTTGCGCCAGGCCGTGGACGTGAGCAGGATGTTCAGGCTCGGGACCTTGGCCCGCCAGTCCAGGTGCCGGGCCTCCTCCAGCCACTTGCCGTGCTGGATCGTCTGCGACGCGCTGACCATGGCGAACGCCTCGTAGGTGGCGAACATGCCGTGCCGCCCGGTCAGCGTGTAGCCCTCCAGCCAGCCGTGGCAGTTGTGCTCGGAGAGCACCTCCATGACCCGCCCGCTGCGGCTGATCTTCACGTCGTCCGGCGTGACGTGTTCCATGAAGCCGCGGTCGGAGACGTCGAAGACGGCGCCGAGCCGGTTCGAGTTCGTCTCGTCCGGGCAGAACAGGCGGAACCGGTCGTCGTTGCGGGTGTAGATGTCGCGCATCAGCTCACCCAGCTTGCGGGTGGACTCGGCCCGGCCGGATGCCGGCTGTTTCACCTCGACCGCGTAGTCCCGGAAGTCGGGCAGGTCCAGGTCCCGGGTGAGCCGGCCGCCGTTGGCGTGCGGGCTGGCGCTCATCCGCAGGTCGCCGTCGGGCGCCAGGTCGCGGACGAGCGCGGTCGGGGCGCCGGCCGCGTCGAAAAGCTCCTCCGGCCGGTACGACTTCAGCCACTCCTCCAGCATCCGCAGGTGGTCGGGGTTGTCCTTGACCCCGGAGAGCGGCACCTGATGGGCCCGCCAGGTGCCGCCGACGGTCACGCCGTCGACCACCTGAGGGCCGGTCCAGCCCTTGGGCGTACGGAGGATGATCAGTGGCCAGTGCGGCCGCTGCCCGTCCCAGTCGCCGCCGCGGGCCGCCGCCTGAATGCTCTTGATCCTGCCCCACGCCTCGGCCAGCGCCGCCGCGAACCGGTGATGCATGCCGGGCAGGTCGTCCCCGCCGACCTCGATGATCTCGTAACCGTGGCCTTCGAGCAGCTTGCGGACCTCGGCCGGATCCTTGCGGGCGAGCACCGTCGGCCCGGCGATCTTGGCGCCGTTGAGGTGCAGGATCGGCAGGACCGCGCCGTCGTGCTCGGGGTTGATGAACGAGATGCCCTTCCACGAGCCCTCCAGGGGCCCGGTCTCGGCCTCGCCGTCCCCGACCACCGCGATCGTCAGCAGGTCCGGGTTGTCCATCACCGAGCCGAACGCGTGGACCAGCACATACCCCAGCTCGCCGCCCTCGTGGATCGAGCCGGGCGTGGTCACGCTCACGTGGCTCGGGATGCCGCCCGGGCTGGAGAACTGGCGGAACAACCGCAGCAGCCCCTCCTCGTCCTGCCCGACCTTCGGGTAGACCTCCGAGTACGTCCCCTCCAGGTAACCGGCGGCGACCAGGGCCGGCCCGCCGTGCCCCGGACCGGCCAGGTAGATCGACTCCTGCCCGGTCGTCCTGATCAGCCGGGACACGTGCGCGTAGATGAACGACAGCCCCGGACTGGTCCCCCAGTGACCGAGCAGGCGCGGCTTGATGTGATCGGGTTTCAAGGGCTCGCGCAGCAGCGGATTGGCCTGCAGGTAGATCTGGCCGACGGTGAGATAGTTGTTGGCCCGCCACCAGGCGTCGAGGCTCGCCACCTCGGCATCGTCGGGTTCGGCGAGCTTGCGCACCAGGTCCTCGGTCACGATCTTTCCTTCCGTGAAGGCTTCGTCGTTACTTACGGTCCTCCGCCGGGACCCGGCCCGGCAGGGCCCTTCGGCCCTTCCGATCGGGACGTTACCCGCGCGGACGTGCGCTATGCCCAGCCATCGACGTGAACGCCTCGTTAAGTGCACCGCCCTCCGCGCGATCAAATTTTCAAGGACGATTTCGCCGTACGGCGGGTCAGGCGCGCGGCTTCACCCGGGTCCGGAGCCGGGTCAGCGCGTCCGCGTACATCCGGGTCTTGATCGTGCCCAGGGTGTCCCCCGCGTTCGGCGCCAGCATGAACGCGATCTTCACCGCGGTCGCCCGGACCGCGTCCGCCGGCACCGCGTGGTCGACGATCCGCGCGGCCAGGGCCTCGTCCCCGCCGTACCGCCGCCCGGTGGTCATCGCCTCGTGCGCGACCTGCGGGGCCAGCCGGCTCTGGATCAGCGCCGACATGCCCGGCGTGAACGGGATGTTGATGTTGACCTCGGGCAGGCAGAAATAGCCCCGATCGGCCCGCATCACCCGGAAGTCGTGCACGAGCGCGAGCATCGCCCCGGCCGCGAAGGTGTGCCCCTGCAGCGCCGCCACGGTCGGGACCGGCAGCGCGAGGAACCGGGCGAACAGTTCCTCGACGTCGTCCGCGTACGCCTGGAAGTCGGCTCCGCTGCTCCCCAGCCAGTCGAGATCCAGCCCGTTCGAGAAGAACTTCCCGGTCGCGGTGGTCACCAGAGCCTTGTTCCCGTCGGCCTTCTCGACCTCGTCGAGCGCGCCGTTGACGGCGGCCAGCCAGTCCGGGTGGAACCGGTTCTCGCCGTCCCCGAGGTCGAGAACGAAGACGTCTTCCTGGCGATCGAGCGTGGGCATCATGGCCTCCTGTCACGAAGTTACCGAACGGTAACTTGCGGCCGCACGACCGGTCAAGGTAACCCTGGCACTACCGACACCCTGGCTTCGACCGACCATGATGGACGCCTGCGCGACGTCCCGGCCGCCGGTGACGTGCAGGATCAGATCGAGCACGCGATCCGGCAGGCCATCGGCGACCGTGTCGAGTGGCCGGCGCTGGCCCGCTCGGCCGGCGACGCGATGCCCGTCATCATGCTCGACGGCTTCGACGAGCTGCTGCAGGCGGTCGGGGTCAGCCAGACCGACTACCTGCAGCGGGTGGCCCGATTCCAGGAGCGCGAGGCCGAGCAGGGTCGTCCGGTCGCCGTGATCGTGACCTCCCGCACGGCGGTCGCCGACCGGGCCCGTGCGCCGGAGAAGTCCGTCGCGATCCGGCTGGAGCCGTTCGACGACGAGCGGATCACCACCTGGGTCGGCATCTGGAACGACACGAACGCGCCGAACTTCGCCGCCCGCACCCTGCAGCCGCTGTCCACCCGGATGGTGCTCACCCACCGCGACCTGGCCGGGCAGCCGCTTCTGCTGCTCATGCTCGCGCTCTACGACGCCGACGGGAACGCGCTGCAACGCCTCGGTGCCGACATCCGCGCGAGCGATCTGTACGAGCGGCTGCTCCACACGTTCGCGCTCCGGGAGATCACCAAGCACCGGCCTGATCTGCCGGGCCGTGAGCTGCAGGTCGCGGTCGAGCACGAGTTGCGGCAGCTGTCCGTGGTGGCGTTCGCGATGTTCAACCGGGCCGCGCAGTGGGTCACCGAGGCCGACCTGGAACACGACATCGCGGCGCTGCAGGTCCGCGGCACGACGGCTCCACCCACGGTGGTGGGGATGCGGGTGCCGCTGCGGGAGTCGGAACTGACCCTCGGCCGGTTCTTCTTCATCCACCGGGCCCGGGCCTCGCAGGACGATGCGCACTTCCAGACGTATGAGTTCCTGCACGCCACCTTCGGCGAGTTCCTGGTGGCCCGGCTCACGTGGCGCGTGCTGCTGGATCTGGCCGCCCGGGACGCGGCCGGTTCGTCACCGCTGGGCAGCGAGCCGGCCGACGACGCCCTGCTCCGCGCGCTGCTGTCGGTGCAGCCGCTCAGCCTGCGGGCCCCGGTCCTCGCCTTCCTGGCCGAGCTGGCCGCCGTGGATCAGCCGCCGGGCCTGACCGGGCTGCTGGTCGGCCTGTTCCAGCGGCTGCCGCACTCGCCGCCGCTCCGGCGATACGCCGCATACTCGCCGGGATCGCCGAGCGAACCCGCCCGCTATGCGGTCTACAGCGCGAACCTGCTGCTTCTCGTCGTGTGCACGGCACCGGAGATCCGGGCGAGCGCACTTTTCGGCATCGAGGGAGACCCGGTCGCCGCCTGGTCCAGCCAGGCGCTGCTCTGGCGCTCACAACTGAGCCCGGCCGGGTGGGGCAGCCTGGTCGACGCCCTGATCCTCGAACGCCGCTGGACCGCCGACCTCCGGGACATCCGCCTGGCTCGCGCCGAGCAGTCTTTCGTCCCACCCGCGGTCGACCTCTACTGGACCATGGGAATCTCACCGAGCGACCAGGGCCACGGCGATTTCCTTTACATGTCGGGCGATCTCTTCGGCGATCGTCTCCACCGCAACACGTACTTCCAGTGCACCTCCAACGCAGACCTCATTTTGCACGCCGCCGAACCTCATCCCGTCGGCGTCAACACCTTCTGGGGAAATATGTCCGCGGCTCACGCACTCATGACCATCTGACTCTCGCCCACGGAGCAGGCATATCGGAAGGCCGCCTGGATCGCCGCTTCAGTCGGGGGGATGTGGCCGAAGGCGGATCACATCCAGTACGCAACCGCCCTTTTCACGCGGATGGCGGTGGACCGATCCGTCCGCTCCGAATTCGTCACCGACATCCTGGAAGAGATCTGCACGCCCGTTCCGGATGCAGCGCTGGTGCCCCTGATCCGGCAGGCCGCCACGGCTCACCTGGATCGTGATCGCCGATGTGACGACCGGCTGCGAGCGATCCTCGAGAGGACCGCCCTGAAGTGACCGGCGGGGCCTTGTAGGTCCCGCCGGTCAACGGGGGCTGCTAGCCCAGGGTGAGGGTGCAGCTGTCCTGGTCGGCCGGGACCTCGGTGATCGCGGCGCCGAGCTGGACTCGCCAGGGCAACGGGTCGCCGGAGCGGCCGACGCGGATCTCGTCGCCGTCGCGGAGGACGGTGAAGACCGTGTCGGCGCCGGACGGGCCGGGGACGATGACCGCGGTGCGGCCGTCGGCCGGTTCGAACAGGCGCAGCGTCACGCCGTCGCGGTAGTCGTAGTCGGGGCGGTCCTGGCGGGCGCCGACCGGGATCACCGCGCCCGGGCGGACCAGCAGCGGGGCGCTGAAGAAGTCGTGGCTCTCGCGGACCCAGCCGGGCCCGGTGACGACCTCGCCGGTCTGGTAGTGCGTCCACCGGCCGGCCGGCACGTAGTACGACACGTCGCCGCCGGCGGTGAAGACCGGGGCGACCAGCAGGTCGCCGCCGAGCAGGTACTGCCGGTCCAGGTAGGTGGCGGCCGGGTCGGACGGGAAGCCGAGGATCATGGGACGCATCACCGGGACGCCGGTGAGGTGGGTTTCCCGGGCGGCGCCGAACAGGTACGGCATCAGCCGGTACTTGAGGTGCGTGAAGTGCCGCAGCACGTCCACCGCTTCCTCGTCGAAGTTCCACGGCACCCGGTAGCTCTTCGACCCGTGCAGCCGGCTGTGCGAGGAGAGCAGCCCGAACGCCACCCACCGTTTGAACACGGCCGGGTCGGGCAGCCCTTCGAAGCCGCCGATGTCGTGGCTCCAGAAGCCGAAGCCGGACGACATCAGGGACAGCCCGCCGCGCAGGCTTTCCGCCATGGATTCGAACGTGCCGGTGTTGTCGCCGCCCCAGTGCACCGGGAACTGCTGCCCACCGACGGTGGCCGAGCGGGCGAACAGCACGGCCTCGCCTTCTCCGCGAGAGGAGCGAAGCACGTCGAAGACGACCTGGTTGTAGAGCTGCGTGTAGTAGTTGTGCATCCGTTCCGGGTCGGATCCGTCGTGCCAGGCGATGCCGTCGACCGGGATGCGTTCGCCGAAGTCGGACTTGAACGCGTCGACACCCATGTCGACCAGCGCGCGCAGTTTCGACGCGTACCACTCACGGGCGTCGGGGTTGGTGAAGTCGACCAGGCCCATGCCGGCCTGCCAGCGGTCCCACTGCCAGACGTCGCCGTTCTCCGTCCGTACCAGATAGCCGTTGGCTTTTCCTTCGGCGAAGAGCGGGGAGCGCTGGGCGATGTACGGGTTGATCCACAGGCAGACCTTGAGGCCTTTGCCGGCCAGGCGTTTCAGCATGCCGGCCGGGTCGGGGAAGATCCGGGTGTCCCATTCGAAGTCGCACCAGTTGAACTCGCGCATCCAGAACGTGTCGAAGTGGAAGACCGACAGCGGCAGGTCCCGGTCGGCCATCCCGTCGACGAATTTGTTCACCGTCTCCTCGTCGTAGGAGGTGGTGAACGACGTGGTCAGCCACAGTCCGAAGGACCAGGCCGGCGGCAGTGCCGGGCGGCCGGTCAGCGCGGTGTACTTGCGGATCACGTCGGCCGGGGTCGGCCCGTGGATGACCAGGTAGGACAGCGACTGCCCGGCGACGCTGAACTGGGTGCGGGTGACCATCTCGGAGGCCACCTCGAAGGAGACCTTGCCGGGGTGGTCGACCAGCACGCCGTAGCCGGCGCTGGTGAAGTAGAACGGGACGTTCTTGTAGGACTGCTCGCTGCTGGTGCCGCCGTCCTCGTTCCAGATGTCGATGCTCTGGCCGTTCTTGATCAGCGGCCCGAACCGCTCACCGAGGCCGTAGACAACCTCCCCAACCCCAAGATCCAATTGCTCGTGTACGAAGTTCCCGGCCGAACCGGAGACGACGCCCATCCCCTTCCACCCGCTGCCGGTGATCCGTTTCCCGTCGGCGAGGAAGTCCAGCCCCCAGTCGTCCCCGTTGCGCACCTGCGCCGTGAGCGCCCCGGAGGTGAACGACGTCGGGGTGACCGCGATGTCCGAGGGTTCCGAGGCGAGCGCGAAGTTCGGCCCTTTCGGGACACCGCCCTGGAAGTGCTCGATGGTGACCCGGATGACGTCGGGGGCGGGCGCGTTCAGCGTCACGGTGACCAGCGGCGAGTCCAGGGTGTCCCCCCGGTCGAGGATCCGCCGGGTCGCCGCGTAGACGGTCAGCGAATCGGGCCCCGGGGTGCTGTCCTGGAACTGGGCCGGGTGCACGACGGTCAGGCCGTCCCGCTTGCGCCAATAGCCGTCGGTGAACTTCATGTGGTTCCTATTCCTAAAACAGGGGGGAGGTCACTTGATGGCGCCGGCCGCGATGCCGCGCGTGAGCGTCCGCTGGAAGATCAGGAAGAAGACCATCGCCGGGATGATGCCGATCAGCGCGGAGGCGCTGGTGGTGGTGGCGTCCATCATCCGGTCGCCCTGGAGCACGCCGAGGGCGACGGGGACGGTCTGGTTGTCGTTGGAGATCAGGAAGATCAGCGGCAGGAAGAACTCGTTCCACGTCCAGATGAAGAAGAACGTGAACAGCACGGCCAGGGTCGGCCGGCTGACCGGGACCACGACCCGCCACAGCGACAGCCACTTGCCGGCGCCGTCGATCGAGGCGGCTTCCAGCAGCTCCTTCGGGAACTCGGTGTAGACCGAGGTCAGCAGGTAGGTGCCGAACGCGCTCTGGATGACGGTGAAGATGATGATGATCGACCACAGGCTGTCGTAGAGGCCGAGCTGCTTCGACAGGTAGTACAGCGGGTAGACCAGCACCTCCTGCGGGAGCAGGTTGGCGATCAGGAAGAAGACCAGGAACCAGATCCGGCCCTTGACCCGGCCGATACCCAGCGCATACGCGTTGAACACCGACAGGATCACGCCCAGCACGGCCACCACCAGGCTGGTGATGAAGCTGTTCCAGAGTTTGAGCCCGAAGTCGACCCGATTCCAGAAGTCGACGATCCCCTGCCAGTACAGGTGGTGGGGCAGGGCGAGCGGGCCGTTGGCGGCGTAGTCGGCCGGGCTCTTGACCGCGTTGATCGCCACCACGAGCAGCGGCGCGACGATGAGCAGGAGCAGGACGAGCAGGACGGTCAGGACGAGGAAGCGGCCCGGGTGACGCTGACGGAGCGGAACCCTTTCCGGCGTACGGGAGGTGGACGCGCGCGTCGCGGTGAGAGTCATCGGTTAGCTCCGCTCGGCACGGTTCTGCAGGCGCAGGAAGACGATCGCGAGGACGACGATCAGGACGGTGAGCACCGTGGAGATCGCCGACCCGTACCCCACCTGGGCCTTTTCGAAGAAGTTCTTGTACGCGAAGTACGAGGGCACGAGCGTCGCGTTGCTCGGCCCGCCCCGGGTGAGCACGAAGATCTGCCCGAAGATCTTGAGGGACGCGATGGTGGTGGTCACCAGCACCACGTACAGCTCGGGCCGGATCATCGCCACAGTGATCTTGCGGAACCGCTGCCACCAGCCGGCGCCGTCGAGGTCGGCCGCCTCGTAGAGCTCGGGATCGATGCGCTGCAGGCCGGACATGAACATGACGATCGGGTAGCCCAGCTGGAACCAGATCATCACGAACATGACGCTGTACAGCGCGTACTTCGGGTCGCCGAGCCAGTTGTGGGCCAGCGAGCCGAGCCCGATCGACTCCAGGATCTTGTTCAGCGCGCCGTAGCTGGGGTGCAGGATCCAGCCCCAGATGATGCCGGTGACCGCGACCGGGAGCACCTGCGGCAGGTAGTACCCGGAGCGCAGCACCGACGCCCAGCGGTCGCTGAACTTCTTGGCCACGTAGTCGAACAGGACCGCGGCCAGGACCAGCCCGAGGAAGGTCGGTATCACCGCCATCGCGATGATCAGCAGGATGATGTGCCCGAAGGAGGCCCAGAAGTTGGCGTCCTGGAAGAGCCGGGTGTAGTTGTCGAAGCCCACCCACTTGGGGCTGCCGATCCCGGTCCATTTGGTGAAGCTGATGTAGACCGTCATCACCAGCGGGACGATGATCACCGCGGTGGAGAGCAGGAGCCCGGGGATCAGATAGACCCCGTAACCGCGGGTCTTGATGGTGCTGTTGCCGGCCATGCGCCCGGTCCTTTCCGCCCTCACGGGCGGCGGGAGTCCCCGCCGCCCGTAAAGAAGATCACTTACCGAGGTCGGCCAGGTTCTCGTTGTACGGCTTGGCGATCTCGTCCTGGAACGCCTGCGGCGTCTTGGAGCCGTTGATCAGGCCCTGCACGCCGGCGACCATGACGTCGTAGTAGCCCGGGGCCGGCCAGTCCGGGTAGAAGGCGAGACCGTCCCCGCTGACCAGCTTGTTGAAGTTCTCGATCAGTTCCTTGTTCTTGGCGTCGGTGATCGCCGACGGGTCGGCCGCCACCGGGACGCCACCGCTGTTGCCGAGCAGGTTCTGCACCTCGGCCGACATGGTGATGTCGATGAAGTCGTACGCCAGGCTCTTGGCCTTGCTCTTCTCCGGGACGACCCAGAGGTTGCCGCTGGAGCCCGGGTGCAGGGTGTTGCCGGGGAACAGGAACGTGCCCCACTCGAAGTTCTTGACCTCGCTGACGAACCGGCCGTACCACCAGGAGCCGGAGATCAGGATCGGGAACTTGCCCTGCTCCCAGGAGACGCCCATGTCCTCGGCCTTGATGCCGGCCGAGTCCTTGCTGATGTAGCCCTTCGACACCCACTCGGCGAACGTGGTGGCGCCGTAGCTGATCACCGGGCCGTTGAAGTCGACCTTGTTCTTGTAGAGCTGGTAGTCGTCGACGAAGGCCCGGTCGGCCTTGGAGAGCGCCAGCTCGTAGAAGATCTGCTGGGCCGGGTACTCGGCGCCGCCGACCGCCAGCGGGGTGACCTTGTTCTGGACGAACGTGTCCATCGCGGCGGTGAACTCGGCGAGCGTGGTCGGCACGGCGATCTTGTACTTGTCGAACATCGCCTTGTTGTAATAAACCATGACGTATTCGCCGTAGTTGGGCACGCCGAAGAACTTGCCGCTGCCCATGATGCCGTCTTCGTTGTACTTGGCCGTGGTCTGCAGGCTGGAGCTCAGCTTCTTATCCCAGCCGCGCTTGGTCGCCTCGTCCGACAGGTCGGTGAGCAGGCCCTGCTTGGAGAGCAGGCCGGCGGTCGCGTTGCCCTTGTTGTACTCGAGGATGTCGGGCGCGCTGTCGGAGTTCAGGATCATCTGGGCGTTCTGCTGGATCTGCTCGAAGGACTTCTCCTCGAACTTCACCTCGACGCCCGGGTGCTTGGTCTTGAAGATCTCGATCGCCTTGGCCCAGGCGATACCCATCGCGCTGGTCGGGCCCTCGTAGTGCCACAGGGTCAGGGTCTTGGCGTCGGCGCCCTCGGCCGAGGAGGACGAGTCGTCGTCCTTGCCGCAGGCGGCGAGCGCGGCTGCGGCGGTCAGGCCGAGCGCGCCGGTCAGCAGGCCACGTCGTGAAAGGGTCATGTCGGGGTCCTCCCAGGGGGACTGTTCCAGGAGTGAAAATCGCAAAGTAGAAATCGTCGAAGCGCTTCGACGAATCGAAGCGTTTTGTCGAAGCGCTTCGACAACTGCCTTGCCGCAGACGCTAAGGAACGCGAGATGCAGATGTCAACGGTGTGACGGCGAGATTTCGCGGCAGCTGGCCCGTTCGACCAGGCTGGGCTCCAACAGCCGGGTGAAGTCGACGCGACGGTTGTCCAGCAGCCGCATCGCGGTCTCCACCGCGATCGTCCCGACGTCGTGCGCCGGGATGTCGATCGAGGTCAGGTTGACCGGCATCGCGGTCGCCACGTCCCGCGGGCAGACGGCGACGACGGAGACGTCTTCCGGCACGCGCCGGCCCGCGGCGTGCAGCAGGTCGAGCAGCGGCCGCAGCGCTTCCTCATTGTGCACCACCAGGGCGGTCAGCCCGGGCAGTTCGGTGTCGAGATCGGCCAGCGCGGCCCGCACACCGTCGGCGCCGGGCTCGCACGGGTGGGTCACGGTCCGCAGCCCGAGCTCGTTCGAGGTCTGCAGGAAACCGGCCAGGAACCGGTCCGCGTACGTCGTCTGCCGCCGGTAGACCGCGGGCGACGGCCCGACCAGCCCGATCCGCTGATGACCGTGCTCGGCCAGATGCTTGAGCGCGAGCGCGGCGGCCGCCTCGAAGTCCAGGTCGACGCAGGCGATCCCGGCATGATCGGCCGGAAGACCGATCAACACCGAAGGCTGCTTGAGCGTACGGATCGCCGGGAGCCGCACGTCGTCCCGCTCGATGTCCATCAGGATCAGCGCGTCGACCATGGTGCTGTGCGCCACTCGCTCCAGCCCGGCCGTGCCCTCGTCCTTGGTCAGCAGCAGCACGTCGTGGTTGTACGACCGCGCCGCCGTCACCACGGCCGTCGCGAACTGCATGATGACCGGCACGTTCACGTCCACGCGCAGCGGCGCCACCAGGGCCAGCACGTTCGTCTTGCTGCTGGCCAGGGCCCGCGCCCCGGCGTGCGGATGGAAGCCGAGCTCGGCGATCGCGGCCTGCACCCGGGCCCGGGTCTCGGCGGAGATCGGGCGGCGGCCGCTCAACACGTACGACACCGTGCTGGGCGACACACCGGCCGCCCGGGCGACGTCGTTGATCGTCGGCACTGCGCCTCCCCATGTGCCTCGGTCTCTGCCCAAGGCCTCTCCCCTCGTCGATCCTAACTACCCGCTGGTCACGACCCACGTGCGCAGGGTCGCGGCGGGGGGCCCGCTCCCAGGTGACCCCCCGCCGCGAGTCTCATCGGATGCTGAACGTCGCCAGCCGCAGGCCGGATCCGAGCACCAGGTAGACGTCCTGGCGCCCGGTCGCGGCCGACAGCGGCGCGCTCACCGTGGCGTACGAGTAGATCCCGCCGGTGTCACTCACCGTGGCCGTGCCGAGCAGCCGCCCGGTCGGCGACCCGAGCCGCACCTGCACCGATCCGGCGCCCGACGCCCGTACCGTCAACGTCTTCCCACCATGAAGAGCAGCGCTTTTGTACGCGACCCAGCCGCCCGAGACCACCGTGCCGCTCGCCTTGGTCTCGTCGAGCAGCGTCGCGCCGGCGTAGTCGTCGAACGTCTCGGCCCGCGTGGTCCGGGAAAGGTCACGCACCGGAATCGTCTCGCCGTGCACGCTCAGTGACGCCCGCTGCCGGATGTCGGCCGAGGACGAGCCGAGCAGGACGTCGTACACCGAGGTCTCGGTCACCCATTTCTGCCGGGTGACGTCCCAGTGCGCGAGGTCCCGCGGCGTCAGGCGGAACGTGACCGTCCTCGATTGCCCGGGCTTCAGCGCGATCTTCTGGAACCCGCGCAGCTGTTTGACGGCCGTCACATCCCGGGACGTGCGCTGGTGGGTGTAGAGCTGGACGACCTCGCGGCCGGCCCGCTTGCCGGTATTGGTGACGGTCACACTCACCTGGCCGCCACCGACCCGGACATCTCCGTACTTGAACGAGGTGTACGACAGCCCGTAGCCGAACGGGTAGAGCGGTGCCGTCACGTCGTACTGATAAGTCTGTCCGGTTTTGATGATGTCGTACTGGTTCAGGTCGGCCGGCAGATCCGAGACCGACCGCGGCCAGGTCTGTGTCAGCCTCGCCGCCGGGTTGACGTCGCCGAAGAGCACGTCGGCCAGGGCGTTCCCGGTCTCGGCGCCGGCGTGCGTGGTCCACACGATGCCCGGCACGTGCCGCTGCGCCCAGGTGATGTCCTCGGGATAGCTGCTCTGCAGCACGACGACGGTGTGCGGGTTGACCGCGCGGACCGCCTCGATCAGGGCTTCCTGCCGGGCGCCGAGGCTGATGCCGGTCCGGTCGTGGGCCTCGCGCCCGGCGACGAACGGGTTGGTGCCGACCACGACGACCGCGGTCTGCTTGCCCCGCGCCGCCTCGGCGGCCGCGGCGACCCCGTCGGTGATCACCTCACGACGGAACCGGGCCGCTCCGGCCGCGGTCGAGGCGCCCAGACCGAGCTTGCCGTCGGCACCGACGGTCACGTACGTGTTCGCGCCGAACCAGCTCTCCTGCGTCTCGTAGCCGGCGTAGTGCAGCACGACCGTGCCGTCACCCTGGTCCTCCACCTTGAACTGCTGCTGGACGTACCAGCCGGTGGGCGCGGATTCCGAGGTGACGAACGGGCCCCAGTTGTAGCCGAGGTACTTGCCGTTGGCGGCGTTGCGCAGCGTCGAGATGCCGTCGCCCCAGTCCACCGAGTCGAACTGGGCGGCGCTGTCCGCGCCGGCGGCGGTCGCGGCGACGGCCCCCGGGTCGGCCGCGGTCACGTAGCGGCCGGTGGTGACGTCCCGCAGCGCGATGCGGTCGGCGCCCTCGGACGTGACCGTCCGGCTCCGGGAGGAGATGCCGTCGAGCGCGGTGACCCGGTAGGACATCTGACCGCCGTACCAGTCGGTGTAAAGGTTGTCGGCGAGGGGCCCGACCACCGCGACCGAACCGCCGGGCTCGATGGGCAGCGCGCCGTCGTTCTTCAGCAGCACCATGGCGTCGGCCGCGGTCTCCCGCGCGAGCTGCCGGTGAGCCGGACTGTCCACGATCGAGGGCGAGATCTTCGCGTACGGGCCGCCGTCCGGATCGAACTCACCGAGGCGGAACCGGATGCTCAGCGCGTCGCCGACCGCGGTGTCCACCTGCTTCTCGGTGAGCAGCCCCTGGTCCAGCGCCTGCCGCAGCGCGGTCGTGGTCGGCTCGCCGTTGGTGTCGTTGACCGTGAAGCTGTCCAGACCGGCCCTGACCACGGCCGCGTCGGCCTCGGCCTGCGTCGCGAAGTAGGCCTGCGAACCGGTCAGGTTGGTCGGCGCCCAGGCGTCGGTGACGTTGAACAGCCGCTGGTCGCTCCAGCTCCGGACCGGCCCGGCGAGGTCCGGGTCCACGGTCGCCGGACGCCCGTTGATCAGGTTGTAGGACGCCATCACCCCCGTCGCCGCGCCCGCCTGCAGGGGGATCCGGAAGGTCTTGCGGTCGTACTCGTTGAGCACGCGCTGCGGAACGTTCGACGAGGTCTGATCCCGTTTGGTCTCGTTGTTGTAGGCCGCGTAGTGCTTCAGCGTCGGCGCGGTCCTCAGATGATCAAGATCAGGACCTTCGAGACCTTTCCCGTACGCGGTGGCGACCGCCCCGCTGAGCAGCGGGTCCTCGGAATAACCCTCCTCGTTGCGCCCCCACCGCGGGTCGCGCAGCAGGTTCACCACGGGCGCCCACAGGTTCAGCCCCCACACGATCGGGTCCTGCGCGTGCAGCCCGCGGGCCTCGTCGCCGACGGCCGCACCGACCCGGCTCAGCAGCTCCGGGTCCCAGGTGCTGGCCAGGCCCACGGCCTGCGGGAAGACGGTCGCGGTGGCGTCGATCTTGGCGCCGCCGCCGTTGTAGTCGTTGGACCAGGCCACCCCGTGCAGCGCCTCGGTGCCGGCCTTGAAGACGTTCAGGCCCAGGCGCGGGATCGCGGGCTGGTACTGGTGCAGCATCGACAGCTTCTCGGCCAGGGTGAGCCGCCCGACCAGGTCGTCGACGCGGGCCGACAGCGCCAGGTGCGGGTCGCGGAACGGCAAGGACTCGGCGGCGTGCGCCGGCGTGGAGGCGAGCGGAACGGCGAGCAGGGTGGCGGCCGCGAGGGCCAGGCCACGTCGGATGCGCATGGTGATCTCCCTCGGTGACAGGGCTGACGATCGGGAGCGCGGCGCTGTCGAAGCGCTTCGACGAGCGGACGGGGTGAAACAGGGTGCGGACGAGCACGGGAGTCGAAGCGCTTCGACGGCGTGCCGACACCATAGATTCCGGCCGATGCGGGAAGCAACAACCTTGCGGAAATCCGCCGGAAACACGAGCACGGAACCGGGCACAATGGGCGAGTGCGACTGATCGTGATCGGTGGAGACGCGGCGGGAATGTCGGCGGCGGCCCAGGCGCGGAAACGCCACGGGCCGAGCGGCCTGGAGATCGTGGCCTTCGAGCTGGGCCGCTTCGTGTCGTACTCGGCGTGCGGTATCCCGTACTGGATCGGCGGGGTGGTCGAAGGTGGCCCGGACGCGCTCATCGCCCGCACGCCGGCCGCGTTCGCCGAGGCCGGCATCGAGGTGCGGACCCGCCATGAGGTGACCGGAATTGATCTGGCCGCTCGCACGGTCACCGTGCGTGATCTCGACGGCGGGCGCGACCTCCGGGAGAGCTTCGACGAGCTGGTCTACGCGGCCGGCGCGAGCCCCGTGCGGCCGTCGTGGGCGCGGGTCCCGGAGAAGGGCGTGTTCGGCGTGCAGACCCTGGAGGACGGGTCGGCCCTGCGCGCCTGGCTGGACGACGAGAAACCGGAGTCGGCCGTGGTGATCGGCGGCGGCTACATCGGCGCCGAGATGGCCGAGGCACTGATCAACCGGGGGCTGCGGGTCACCCTGGTCGAGAAGTCGGCGCAGCCCATGGGCACGGTCGACGAGGACATGGGCGCCCTGGTGGCCGAGTCCGTCCGCGGGCTCGGCATCGACCTGCGCACCGGCGCCACGGTCGAGGGCCTGGAGACCGCGAACGGGAAGGTCACCGCCGTGGCCACCGACTCCGGCCCGATCCCGGCCGGTGTCGTGGTCCTCGGTCTCGGCGTCCGCCCGAACACCGCGCTGGCCGAGGCCGGAGGCATCCCGCTCGGCGAGACCGGCGGGCTCCGGACCGACCTGCGGCAGCGGGTGATCGGGCCGCACGGGCTGGTCGGCGGGGTCTGGGCGGCCGGCGACTGCACCGAGGTGCACCACCGGGTCAGCAAGCGTCAGGTGCACGTGCCGCTCGGGACGCACGCCAACAAGCAGGGCCGGGTCGCCGGGCTGAACATCGGCGGCGGCTACGCCACGTTCCCCGGGATCATCGGCACCGCCGTGACCAAACTGTGCGACCTGGAGGTGGCCCGGACCGGGCTCGGCTCCCGGGAGGCCGAGCAGGCCGGATATCGATTCGTCACCGCGAAGGTGGAGTCGACCAACCGGGCCGGCTACTTCCCCGGGGCGGTGCCGATGACCGTGAAGATGATCGCCGAGCGGGAGACCGGGGTGCTGCTCGGCGCGCAGATCGTCGGGCGGACCGAGGCGGCCAAACGGATCGACGCGCTCGCCGTGGCGGTGTGGAACAGGATGACCGTCAGTGAGATGACGGCTCTGGATCTGGGCTACGCACCGCCGTACGCGCCGGTCTGGGATCCGATTCTGATCGCGGCCAGAAAGGCCGAGGAGGCCCTCTAGGAGAGCCTCCCCGGTTGGTTCGTCCTTCCGGTGTTACTCGGTGACGGCGCCGATCTGGACGGAGCCGCGGCCGACGACCGCGCCCTCGTCGGTCACGAACTGGACCTCACCGGAGAGGTGCCGCCCGGCGGGCGGAACCGCGGCCACGGTCACCGAACCGGTGATCGTGGCGCTCGCCCCGGCCGCGAGCGCGACCGGGGTGGACGGCGCCGACAGGGTGCCCAGCGCCGGGCTGTAGTAGGCGTCCAGGTAGTCGTAGGCGGTGGTCCCGGCGGGCACCGAGTACCCCTGGACCTCCACCGTGTAGTCGCCGCCGGCCGGCGAGGCGATGGTGACCGCCTCCTCCGAGTCGCCGTCGGCCGACCGGCCGACCTCGGTGCCGTTCGCGTCGTAGACGAACAGGTCCAGGTCGGCGGCCGGGTCGGACGGCTTGCCGATCGAGACGCTCAGGCGGGTGGCGCCGGCCGGCACGGTGACCGTGTAGTCCTGCACGCCGCCCTGCTCGATGCTCGGCCGCTGGCTGAACGTGCTGCCCAGCGGGCCACCCTGCGGGGTGATCGAGATCGGGCCGAACCGGTTGGTGACCGTCCAGGTGGCCGGGGTGGCCACGCCGACCTGCGCGGTCGGCAGGGTGACCGTGGCCGGCTCGACCGTGATGCCCTGCACCTTGGCGGTCAGTGCGAACGGGTTGCTGAGCACCGGCGAGGTCCGCCGGGACTCGACCTCGAGCTCCCAGACGCCCGGGAGCGGGTTGTCGTACGACCGCTCCTCCGGCTTGCACGTCGCCGGGTCGGAGTAGTTGGTGTAGCAGTACGGGCTGGAGGTCGGCTCGACCGGCACACCGTACGGGTTGATCGCGATCCACCGGGTCTGCGAGCCGGCCGCGATCCCGCCGAGGTCCACCTGCAGCGAGGTGGCGTCCTTCGGGACGGTGACGAAGAACGAGGTGGTGGAGTTGCGGTCGACGGCGCCGGTGAACGTGTTGGCGTACGAGGTCGCCTTGGCCTCGACGCCGGTCACCACCGTGTTCAGCACCTCGAAGTCGATGCCCGGGGTGAACGGGTCGTCGACCTTGAGCAGCGCGCTGGAGACACCCTGACCGGCCCGGACCAGCACCGGAACGGTGACGGTCTTGTTCAGCGGCAGGCCCACCAGCGGCAGGGCCGAGAACGCGCCCCGGTCACCCTCGAACGTCAGGGTGTGCAGGACGGTCCGGTTCGGCCCGCTGGTACGGGTCAGCGACACGTTCACGACCTTGGTCTGGCCGGCCTTGAAGCCGCCCTCGGAAGCCGCGCACCGGTTGTAGATGCCGGTGCCGACGCCCGGGGTCGACAGGTACTGCGCCAGCGGGGTGCAGACCGGGGCCGACGCCGTGTAGGTACGCGTCTCGGAGATCCGGGTGAGCAGGTTCCACGAGGCGGGCACGTCGAAGTTGCCGTAGCCCTGCTCGTACACCTGCTCGCCGGCGATCGGGTTCGCGGTCGAGTAGATCGCCCGGCGCAGCTGGGCCGGGGTCACCTTGCGCTTGTTCTGCTTGGCCGCCGAGAGCAGCAGAGCGGCGCCACCGGTGGCCTGCGGGGAAGCCATCGACGTGCCGTTCTCCATGGCGTACCCGACCGGCAGGGTGTAGCCGACGGTGTCCAGACCGGCCACGGACTCCCAGGTCGGGGTGGCCGAGATGGCCGAGCCGGGGGCGGACAGGTTCGGCTTGAAGCCGCCGTCCTCACGCGGGCCGCGCGACGAGAACGGGAACAGCTGCTCGCTCCTGCGGGTCACCGAGCCGTAGTTGGCCAGCCAGGTCTCCTTGGAGACACTCGCCGCGACGCTCACCGCGTCGGTGGCCACGGACGGGTCGCCGATCGTGTTCACGCCGGAGCCGGAGTTGCCGGCCGAGATGAACAGCTGAACGCCGTACTTGGTGATCAGGTCCTGATAGAGCTGCGCCTGAGCGCTGCTGCCGTCGTTGAGCGCCGGGAGGCCGCCGATCGACAGGTTGACCACGTCGACGCCCCGGTTCACGACCAGGTCGATCATGCCGGTGGTCAGCGCGGCCGCGGTGCAGCCGCCGCCCCACGAGCAGGCCCGCGCGGAGACGATCTTCGCGCCCGGCGCCTGGCCGTCGAAGTTCTTGTTGCCGAACAGGTCGTTACCGGCGGCGATACCGGCCACGTGGGTGGCGTGCAGGCCCTCCGGGATACCGATGTTGACGAAGTCGGCGACCTGGCCGGGCAGACCGGCCGGCTTGAGGTCGACGTCCTCGCGGTACTCGACGACGAACGGCATGCGCTCGGCGATCGCGGTCGCCGGGTTGTCCGTGCCGAAGTAGCCGACGTCGTACTTCTCCTTGTACGGCCGCATCACGGCGTCGTCGGTGAAGTCGTTGTTCTGGTTCACGTCGACCCGGATGTCGTGGCTCACCGGGTCGTAGAGGATGCCCCAGACGTCGGTGGTGTCACCGTCCCGGTTCACGTCACCGGCCGGCTCGGAAGCGGCGGTGATGGACTCGCTGAAGCGGTTGATCCGCCAGGTGCCGGCCGGCGCCTTCCAGGTCGTGCCCGCGTAGGTGAAGCTCGGGCCGGTCACCGAGGTGAGCATGGCGCGCCAGGTGCCGTCGTTCTCGACCAGCGGGTCGGTCGCGGTCACCCAGTCGACGATCTTGCGCTCGCCGGTCGTCGTCTTCTGCAGGGCCGGGTGGGCCAGGTCGACGCCGCTGTCCATGATGCCGATGGTCACGCCGCGGCCGTCGTACGTCGGGTGCTTCTTCTTGAAGTCCACCGAGCCGGTCTCGCCGACCGGCAGGTACGGGTTGTCGGCGGGCGTGGTCGCGCCCGGGCCGGCCGGGGCCGGGGCCTGCTTGGCCGCCTTGGCGTCCGGGGTCAGATCCGGCTCCGGGACCTTGACGGTCTCGTCCAGGTCGATGGCGGCGACGCCGGGCAGCTTGGCGGCGCTGAGCACCTTGGCCGTCGGCACCGAGGCCAGCACGTAGCCGACCTGGTCGATCCGCCGGGCGACGGTGCCGCCGAGCGCCGTGACCTTGGCCGCGACATCGGCGGACCTGCCCTGGTCGGCGGCGATGATGACGGTGACGCTCGGCTTGTGCGCGGACTGGGCCTCGGCCAGCAGTCCGGCGTCATGGGCGCCGAGCGTGTCGGCCGGTGAATCCTTGGGCGCGACACCCTCGGTGGCGGGTGCGCCGTCCTGCGTGGCCGGTGCCGGGGCGGCCGTGGCCGGCAACGAACCGGTCACCGTCGTCACGCCGGCGGCGAGGCCGAACGCCAGGACTGAGGTGAAGGTTCGTCGGCCCCAGCGGGATGGTTGTCTCACGTGCGGGTCCTCCGGAGGTACGGCGCCCGGAGTGGTGTCCGGACGCTTCTCCCGGGAGTCTCCGATCGATCGCAGTGGAAGTCACTACGGTCGATAAGGTTCGTGACCTCACCGTGACCATTGTGGACCTATGCCAAGGTCAACAGGCTTCCGCACCGGCGATGAACAGCCGCAAATCAAGCTCGAACTGGTCATCGTCCCCCATTTCCCGCAAAGTCATCAGGCCCCCCGAATACCCGCGGCCCGCCCCGACATCTGGCCCGGGCGGGCCACTATGTAATCGTGACGCGATTCCAGGCATACCTCGACGGTCTGACCGGCGTGACCGCGTCGCACCTCGCGGGCCCCTCCCCCCATCCGTCGCCGCTCCTCTCGGCGCGCGTCCGGGTTCTGCTGGAACGCTGGGAACCGGAACGGCTGGAACGGTTCCTCGACGTGGGCGAACCCGAACAGGCCGCCGACACGCTCGTCGAACACTTCGACATGGCGCCGGCCGAGATCGAGGAATGGGTCCGGCGACCGTTCCGCGGCGACATCCACCGCCTGCACGGCAGCACGATGATGCACCTCTGGCGCGACATGATCCGCGACGGGACCGCCGCCGCCCAGGCCGCCGCGAGCCTGGGCCTGCTCGGGCGCTCGGCCGTCCTCACCTACCAGCCTTCGTCGTCGCCGCCCGACCTGCCGTTCCCGTCCGAGGCCCGCCGCGAGGCCCGCGACAACCTCGGCCTCCGCGGCCCCACCAGCTACTTCAACCCCGGCGACAACTTCGACCCCCACCCCGGCTTAAGCTCCCACGACGGCTTCGGTCCCGGCGGCGACTTCAGCTCCCACCGCGGCTTCGATCCCGGCGACGCCTTCGGCTCCCACGGCGGCCTCGGCCCCGGCGGCGACTTCGGCTCCCACCGCGGCTTGGGTCCCGGCGGCGACTTCGGGCCGGGCAGCGACTTCGGCCTCGGCGGCGACGAGATGAACCTGCTCGACCCGATGGGAGGCCTGCCCGCGCCGGCCTTCGCGGCCCTCGCCCGTTTCCGCCTGGCCGGCTGGCCGTCCGACGAAGCCGTTCTCACCGCCCTCCCCACCGAACCCGGCCGCCCCCTGAGCGCGACCCTGCCGGAATTCGCCCGCGTCGCCTGCCTGTCCGCCGCCGAGATCCACCACTGGCGGGCGATGCTCACCGAGGTCGGCCCCGGCCCGCTACCCCTGGCAGAGATCTGGCGACTCTGCGGACCGGCTTTGACCTGGCGCTCCATCGGCCTGCCACCGGACCTGGCACCGTGGTGCGCGGCCGCACACCTGCCACCGGCCGAGGCCCTCGCCATGCACCAGGCCGGAACCCTCGACGTCGCCGGCCTCCGCGCCTTGGCCCTGCTCACCTGGTAGCCCCGCCCGCCCGCACCCGACCGCCGCCACCAGCCGAACCCGCTCGGCCGAACCCGCTCGGCCGAACCCGCTCGGCCAACCCCGCTCGGCCGAACCCGAGAGCCCCGCCCGGGACCACCCAGCAGCCCTGAACCCCAGCCGAAGTTCGCCAGCTGGCGCTGAGGGTCGCACTCCGAGCCCGAAACAGCCGCCAGCACCAGCCGCGAACTCCCAGCTGGCACCCACGGCTCGAAAACGGGCTCGGAACGACCACCAGCACCAGCTGGAGAGGCTCGGCTGGCACTCACGGCTCGAAAACGGGCCGGGAACGACCGTCAGCGCCAGCTGGGGAGGTTCGGCTGGCGGTCACGGCTGGGGACTCGCCGGCAGGGCGCGGTTGGGCTCATGGTCGCGGCTTGGGCTGTGAGTGGATGGTGGTGGCGGGGCGGGTTATCCACACTGATGGGTTGTCCACAGGGGAGGCAGCCAGCTCGGCATGATCTTGGGGATTCGCGGGATAATGGCAGTTGGGGGCGCCCCCTTGTGGGGTGGGTGGGCTGTGTGGGCAGGAGGCGATGATCAACTTTGCGCCATCGATCATCTTCGATTGGACGTGGCGATGATCTTGCGGGTCCAGGGTGGGACGTCGGGGCGGTCGCCGTCGACCAGGACTACGACGTAGCGGGCTCGCGGGTTGGCCGCGGGTGGCTCCGGCGGCCACGGGGTGTCGCCGTCGGTGGCCAGGACGACCACGTCGGCGCGGGGGCGCAGGGCCGCGGCGGCGGCGAGGCCTACCCGCATGTCGGTGCCGCCGCCTCCGGTGAACTCGACGTCCTCGATGCGGGCGACCCGCTGGACGTCTCCGGTCCGGGCGTCGCAGCAGAGGACGCGTACGGTGTCGCCGCGTAGCGCTCGGATGATCGCGCGGAGTTCGGCGGTGACCTGGCCGAGCATGTCGGTGGACATGGAGCCGGAGGTGTCGATGACGACGTCGAGCCGGGGTGGGCGTGGGGCGCGCATCGCCGGGAGAGCTACGCCGGGGACGGCGGAGGCCCGGCGGGACGGGCGGGCGTACGTGTAGTCGCGCAGGCCGGCGACTGTCGCCCGGGTCCGGCTGACGACGCTGCGGAGTTCCCGCCGCCAGTCGACGTGGCTGGTCAGGGTTTCCTCGGCGAAGCGGCGCAGCCCGGCCGGCACGTCCCCGGCCGACCGCTGGTGCTCTTCGATCTCCCGGGCCACCTGGTGGCGCAGCATTTCGGCGCGGCCGTCGCTGACACTGCCGTCGGGTTCGTCGGTCTCCGGGCGTTCCCAGCTGCGACGCTCACCCCCGCTGCCGGAACCGCAGTCCGCGGCGCCACGCGCGGAAACCGCCGCCCCACCACCCGAAGAATCCGACAAATCCGATTTGCCGCCAGCGGGCGCCGAAGCCGACGCGCCGGCCGAGGTCGGGGCCGACGCCGAGGTCGGGGCCGAGGGCGAGGCCGAGTCAGAGGCCGATTCACCGGACGAGCCGGAAACCGACTCCCCTTCAGCCGGCTCAGCATCCGGCGAGTCACTACCAACACCCGGCCCCGGAGCCACCGCCACCTCAAGGACCGCCACAGCCGTCCCCCCACCCGACCCGATCACCACCACATAAACGCCCGCCTCCAACGACTCCACAAGATCGAAGTTCAGCACCCGCGAGGTGACGACCACCGGCTCCCCGGCGGCCTCCGGGCGTACGTCCAGCCCGTCCTCCCCGAAGCGGGCCACCAGCAACGTCGTGTCCGCCCCGAAGTCGAAGTCCGACGAACTGGCCGCCATCGGGTGCGGCACCCCGTACCCGACCGGCAGCGGCGACGGGTTCACCTCGGCGTACGGCAGCCCGACCGGCAGAGCCGCCCCCACCCCGTCCACCTCGACCCGGTACAGCCCGGCCGCCACCCACGCCAGTTCGAACGTCAGCGTCTGCCCGTTCACCAGTCGCACGTCGGAGACCGTGTGCGGCACCGGCCGCCCGCGGTCGCTGTGCACGCCGACCACGGTTCCGGGCACGAAGTCGACGCCTCTCCCCCGTACCGTGATGGTCGCCGGCGCCGCCCCGAGGTGGCCGGGGGTGAGGCTGATGGCCGGGGTCTCCGGCGTGTCGGGCGGAGCCGGCGCGGCCGGTGCCGAGCCTTCCGGGACGTCGCGGAGCAGGCGGTACATCGTCTCGGCGATCATGCCGCGGCGGGCGCCGGGGATGTTCTCCCAGAAGTATCCGTCGGCCGAGGGCAGGGTCACGCCGGCGTCGCGCAGTTCCTCGTTGATCGCCGCGTCGGCCGCCGCGTTGAACATCGGGTGCAGGCCGGGTGGTTCGCCCAGGGCGGTCCAGCGTTCGCGATGCCCGTGCAGCAGGTGACCGACTTCGTGCAGCCACGCCCCGGCCAGTTGGTCGGTGGTGAGGGTGAGGACGAAGTCCGGGTTGGCGTACATCCGCCAGTTCGTGTCGACCCCGAACGTCGGCAGTTCCCGGGTCAGCACTGGGATCATCGCGAACAGGGCCGTGCCCAGGTACGGCATGCGCCGGGCGGCCAGCACCCGGCCGGCCGAGAGCCGGATCGCCGCATCAGCCATGGAGTTCGGCCAGGATCGGCCCGAGCGACCGGAACTGATCACCGGTCGGCAGCATCCCGGGCGGGCGGGTGGCCGGGTCGGCCCAGCGTCGCGCGTGCAGGACGGCGATGTCGGCCATCCCGGCGTCGGCGATTTTCGCGAGGATCGTGCCGCAGGCCAGCCACCGTTCCGGGGTCGGGTCGCCGATCATGGCGGTGTAGACCGCGGCGGCCGTGGCGAACACCTGGTCGGCGCGGCGCACCGGGACGACGTACGCCGAAGGGTCTTTCAGCAGTTGTTCCGGATCGGGCAGGTCGAGGCGACGGGTGAACTCCAGGAATTCGGCGGCGGCGACCGAGCCGACCGACCCGTTGAGCAGCAGCACGATCACCGTCTCGGAGAACCCGGCGGCCTTGGCCGCGCCGAGCAGGCGGGCACCCATCTCCCACGTGCGCGGGGTGGGGAACGCCCGGCCGGCCGCGTCGGACGACTCCGGCATCCGGGTCACCAGTTCCGGCCGGGCCCGCAGGAAGGTGCCGACGAGCGTCTTGGCCGACACGGTCTCCTGGTCGACGAGGCCGGGGGCGACGGCCGGCACCGGCACGCGGGGCCAGCTCGCGGCGAATCCGTCGGCGACCACGTCGGCCGGCAGGGTCCAGTCCAGATGGACGAACCGGTTGGCCAGCGGCGGCGCCAGGTCCCACCCGTCGGCGGCGATCTCGGGCGGGTTGGCCGCGGCCACGCTGCACGTGCCCGGCGGCAGTTGCAGGTCGCCGACCCAGCCGGTCAGGATCGGCCGCAGCAGCGCGGCCTGGGTGGCCGGCGGTGTCGTGCTGATCTCGTCGTAGAAGACGATGCTGGGCCGCCCGGTCTCGCCGACCTCGACGACGCGCCGCGCCCAGCCCGGCGGCAGCATCCGGGTCGTGCCCTTGACCGGGTCGAGCATGGGCAGCCCGGCGAAGTCGGACGGCTCGTGCAGCGACGCGATCACCGTCTCCACGTGGAAGTGCAGGTCGGCCCCGAGCGATTCGATGACGCTGGTCTTGCCCTGACCCGGCGGGCCCCACAGCAGTACCGGAACCCGCGCGATCAGCGCGGTGCCGAGCGCCGTGATGGTGTCCGCATAACGCTGATTCATGCGCACACGGTAGTCGCCCCGAGCACCCCCACGAGCCGCTCCGCGAACGCCCGCGGGTGCGTCAGGTTGCCGTTGTGCCCGCCGGGGAAGTGTTCGGCCGGCACACCGATGTGCTCGGCCAGCCGCAGCGCGGCCCGGTAGTCGAAGCCGTCGCGCGGCGACCTCTCCCCCACCGCCGGGATGATCCGCGCGCCGGCCGGCAGGTCGGGGAGCCGCAGGTCGTCGCGCAGGACCGCGTCGAGGTCGCGACTCAGGAAGTACTCGAAGCCGGCGGTCCGGCGGTCGTCGAACGGGAACGCCGTGATCCCCGGCTCGGTCTCCTGGTCCCGCGGATCGATCCCGAGGACCGCGGCGACCCGCGCGGCCGCCGCGCGCCATCCGGCGACGCGATGCGTCGCCATCACCTCGCCGAGCTCGCGCCGGGCGCGAGCATCATCTCCCGGGTCGAGGAATCCCAGAGCAATCGGTTCGTGCGCCACCAGCTTCGAGACGATTGAGGGGTACGTCGTGAGCAGCCGCAACCCGATCGCGGCGCCCAGGCTGAGCCCGAGCATGGTCACCGGCCCGTCGGTGACCCGCCGGATCACCGCCGCCGCGTCGGCCGCGTGCTCGGGCAGGCCGACCGGGGCGTCCGGGTCGTCGGCGACGCTGCGGGACAGCCCCCGCCGGTCCCAGGTGATCACGGTGAACCGCCCGGTCAGGTGTTCGACCAGGTCGGTCGTGCGGTCGGCGTCCCCGTCGCCGCTCTGCCCGACGACCAGCACCGGCCCGTGCCCGGCGACCTGGTAGTGGATCCGGGCCCCGTCGACTTCCACGTGTTCGCTCATGCCGTCGACGGTAAAGCATCACTTCTGATGCATCAAGAGTGATGTATTCTGCCGGCATGACCCCGGTCGAGTTGATCCTGCTGTCCCGCGCGCTGCTCAAGATCGGCGAGCAGTCCCTCCCGGCCCCGGCGGGCGGCCGGACCGGCGGCGAGCGGGCCGTCGTGGTCGTGATGAGCGACGTCTACGCCCACGACGGCACGACGGTGACCGAGGTCGCGCGCCGCACCGGGCTGCCGCAGAGCGCGGTCTCGGGCGCCGTGGCCCGGCTGCGGGACGCCGGCTCGGTGCTGACCGAGCCGGATCCGGCCGATCGCCGCCGTCAGCTGCTGCGGCGCAACCCGGCGCTGTCCGAGCGCCGCCGCGCGGTGGCCGCGGCCGACATCCGGCCGGCGCTGGCCGCCGCGCTGGACGGCGCCGCCCCGCTCGACGAGATCCTGGCCGCGCTGGAGACCCTGAACCGGCACCTCACCCCGGCCGCGATCACCGGACTGACCGGCCCGGCCGCGGGCGAGCGGAAAGGGACGACCGGCTAGGCCGTGAGGCGGGCGAGGACGATCGGGGCGTCGAGGCCGGACCAGGAGGCGGTGAGGACGGCGTCGCCCGAAGCCTCCGAGGATTCCGGGGCCGCCGCGGATTCCGGGGTGCGGAAAAGCCACAAAGCGCCGTCCGCGACGTTGATCCGGGTAACGTCGTCGGTGCCGGGATCGGCGGCCGGTGACGCGGCCGAGCCGCTGCCGCGCAGCAGAAGGTGCGGTTCCCGCACGACCACCTCGCCGTCCCCGTGAACCTCCTCCACCGCCTGCTCGCCGCCGTCGCGGATCACGCCGGCCAGCACCTCCGTGAAGACCGGGTCGCCGGCCGCGTCGTAGACCCAGCGTGTACCGAGGACACCGTGTTCCATCGTGCCGACCAGGAATTCTTCGCCCCCGTCGAGGGGCGCGCCGCGGTAGGTCAGCGGGACGTGCAGCACCGGCCCGTCGCCGGCGCGGACCAGCATGATCTCCAGGCCGACCTCGCCCGCCGGGTCGTCGAAGCGGGCGGCCCCGACCCGGTCGAGGGACGGCTCGGGCGGTCCGTCGTACCAGGTCCGGGTGGGCAGCCAGGTGCTCAGAAGCTCCAGTTTGCCGGGGCGGATCTCGGTCTTGTGCAGCAGCGCCATGCCGCCCACCCTAGCCAGGACGCACATCGTGACGAACAGCACAGTTGACCGCGCGTGTCAGCATTCCACCGGTCCCCAGCGTCGAAAAGTCTGAGGATCACCGACGGTGAGGACGAACGCATGAACCGCAGCAAACTGTCACGCCTGGTAGCCGCAGGAGCGCTGCTGGCCCTCGTCGCCGGGTGCAACGACTCCGCCGGCCCGGCGGCGAGCGCGACGACCGCGCCCGCGGCCGGGTCCACCACCGTTGCCGCGACGCCGTCCGCGTCCGCGTCGGGCGGGACCGGTGTCGCCGGTGTCCCGGTCAACGGCACGCAGACCCCCGAGTCGGTCTCGGCCGCGCTGGCCGCCCTGCCGGCCGACATCCGCGCCCGGATCCCGCAGTTCCCGGCGGCGCCGGCCCCGTTCAAGGTCGAGCTGCCGGCGGGCGACAAGGCGGTGAACTTCCAGCGGATCCCCACCACGCATCGGGTCGCGTTCATCACGATCGACGACGGGTGGACCAAGGACCCGATGGCGATGAAGCTGTTCCAGGCCGCGAACGTGCCGATCACGCTGTTCCTGGAGGTGGACGCGGTCAAGGTGAACCCGGCCTACTTCACCGAGCTGCAGTCGACCGGCGCGGTGATCGAGAATCACACGCTGACCCACCCGAATCTGACGCACCTGTCCTACGAGGGTCAGAAGCACCAGATCTGCGGGGCGGCCGACGAGCTCGGGAAGCTCTACGGGCGGCGCCCGGTGCTGTTCCGGCCGCCGGGCGGCGCGTTCAACGGGAACACGCTGCGCGCGGTCAAGGAGTGCGGGATGAAGGCGTCGTTCACCTGGCGGGAGACCACCGACAAGGGGATCATCCGGTTCCAGGACGGCCGCCGGCACATCGCGTCGGGGGACATCATCCTGATGCACTTCCGCCCGGCCTTCGTGGAGGATTTCCTGGCCGTGCTGAACGTGATCAAGAAGGACAACATGACCCCGGCCCTGCTGGACGACTACATCCCGTGAGCCGGGTGCTCACGCCGTACCCCATCGAGGTCTTGATCGTGAAGGGGTGCCCCTCGATCGGAGGCACCCCTGCGTGAGCACTACAGGCCCATGTCCTTCGCGATGATCATCTTCATGACCTCGGACGTGCCGCCGTAGATGCGGTTGACGCGGTTGTCGGCGTAGAGGCGGGCGATCGGGTACTCGTTGATGAAGCCGTAACCGCCGTGCAGCTGCAGGCAGCGGTCGATCACCCGGTGCGCGACCTCGGTGCAGAACAGCTTGGCCGACGCCGCCTCGGCCGGGGTCAGCTCGCCCGCGTCGAGAGCTTCCAGGGCGCGGTCGGCGACGGCCTGGGCCGCGTCCACCTCGGCCTGGCACGCGGCCAGCTCGAACTTGGTGTTCTGGAACGACGCGACGCTCTGTCCGAAGACCTTGCGCTCCTGCGTGTACTTCTTGGCGAACTCGACCGCGGCCGCCGCCTGCGCGTAGGCGCCGTAGGCGATGCCCAGACGCTCCTGCGGGAGGTTCTGACCGAGGTAGGAGAAGCCCTGGTTCTCCTCGCCGAGCAGGTCCTCGACCGGGACGAGGACGTCGGAGAAGGCCAGCTCGGCGGTGTCGGACGTCTTCAGGCCGAGCTTGTCGAGCTTGCGGCCGACCGAGTAGCCGGGGAGCTTGGTGTCGACGACCAGCAGCGAGATGCCGAAACGGCGGTCGTCCGGCTTGGCCGGCGACGTGCGGGCGCAGACGATCACCCGGTCGGCCAGGACGCCACCGGTGATGAACGTCTTGGCGCCGTTGAGGACGTAGTGCTTGCCGTCCTCGGTCAGCTTGGCATTCGTGGTCATACCGGCCAGGTCGGAGCCGGTGCCGGGCTCGGTCATGGCGATCGCGAACATCATGTCGCCGCTGACGAACGACGGCAGCCAGCGCTCCTTCTGCTCCTGCGTGGCCAGCTTCAGCAGGTACGGCAGGCACAACGCCACGTGCACCCCGGAACCGCCGAACGAGACACCGGCGCGGGTCGTCTCCTCGTACTGGATCGCGGCGAACTTGAACGAGTCGATGCCGGCGCCGCCGAACTCCTCGGGCACCTCGATGCCGAACAGGCCGAGCTCGGCCAGCTTCTTGTAGAAGTCACGCGGGACCTCGCCGTCGTGCAGCCACCGGTCGTAGTGCGGCACGACCTCGGCCTGCAGGAACTCCCGCAGCGTCTGGCGGAACGCCTCGTGGTCCTCGTTGAAAATGGTGCGGCGCATCAAAATCCTCAGGGTGACTAGAGACGGCGTCCGCCGTCGACGTACAGGGTCTGGCCGGTGACGAAGGAGGCGGCGTCGCTGGCCAGGAACGCGACGACCTTGGCGATGTCCTCGGGGTGGCCGACCCGCCGCAACGGCGTGATCTCAGCTGCCTTGGCCTGCATATCGGCAGCGGAGACGCCGATCCGAGCGGCCGTCGCGTCGGTCATCTCGGTGACGATGAAGCCGGGCGCGACCGCATTGACGTTGATGCCGAACGGGCCGAGCTCCATCGCGAGCGTACGGGTAAGCCCCTGGATGCCCGCCTTGGCCGCCGCGTAGTTGGCCTGACCCCGGTTGCCCAGCGCGGACACGCTCGACGTGTTGACGATCTTGCCGGAGCGCTGGGGGACCATGTGCCGCTGGGCCGCCCGGCTGCACAGGAACGCGCCCCGCAGGTGCACGTTCATCACCAGGTCCCAGTCCGACGCGGGCATCTTGTGCAGCAGGTTGTCGCGGGTCACGCCGGCGTTGTTGACCAGCACGTCGACGCCGCCGAGCTCGGAGGCGACCTTGTCGAACACCGCGTCGACCTGCGCCTCGTCGGCGACGTCGCAGCCGAACGCGACAGCGGTGCCGCCGGCGGCCCGGATGCGGCCGACCACGTCGGCACAGTCGGCCTCGTTCAGGTCGAGCACGGCGACGGACGCGCCCTCGGACGCGAACTGCAGCGCGGTGGCCGCGCCGATGCCGCGCGCGGCGCCGGTGATGATGGCTACCCGACTCATAGAACTCCCTCAGAACGCGCTGATCCCGGTCAGCGCACGGCCGATGAGCAGTTTCTGGATCTGACTGGTGCCCTCGTACAGGGTCTGGACCCGGGCGTCGCGCATGAACTTGCCGACCGGGAACTCGTCGACGTACCCATACCCACCGAAGACCTGGATCGCCTGGTTGGCCGCCTTCACCGCGGCCTCGCTGGCGAACAGCTTGGCCATCGACGCGGCGGTGCCGAACGGCTGCCCCCGGTCGACCAGGTCGGCGGCCCGCCAGACGAGCAGGCGGGCGGCGTCGGTGTCGACCGCCATCTCGGCCAGCATCTCCTGCACGAGCTGGTAGGAGGCGATCGGCTTGGCGAACTGGGTGCGCTCCCCGGCGTAGGCGACCGCCGCCTCCAGGCACGCGCGGGCCAGCCCGACACAGCCGGAGGCGACCGCGATCCGGCCCTTGTCCAGCGCCTTCATCGCGATCTTGAAGCCGTCGCCCTCGGGGCCGAGCATCGCGTCCCCGCTGACGCGCACCCCGTCCAGGGTCAGCTCGGCGGTCGCCTGGCCGCGCAGGCCGAGCTTGCCCTTGATCTCCCGGCGGATGAAACCCGCGCTGTCGGTGGGCACGAGAAAAGCGGAAACACCTTTAGGACCAGGCTTTCCGGTACGGGCGAAGACCAGCGCGACCCCGGCCCACGTCCCGTTCGTGATGAAGATCTTCTCACCGCTGATCAGCCAGTCGTCCCCGTCCCGCTCGGCGCGGGTGGTCAGGTTGCCGGCGTCCGAACCGGTGCCCGGCTCGGTCAGCGCGAAACAGCCGAGCGTCTCGCCCGCGCACAGCGGGGGCAGCCAGCGGCGTTTCTGCTCGTCCGTCCCGTAGGCCTGGACGGTCTTGGCGACCAGCCCGAGCGTCACCGAGACGATGCCGCGCACCGAGGTGTCGCCGCGGCCCAGCTCCTCCATGACCAGCGCGTAGTCCAGGAAGTCGCCGCCCGAACCGCCGAACTCCTCACCGATTCCCAGACCGAGAAAGCCCAGCTCGGCCAGCTTCCCGACGATCTTCGTGTCGACCTGCTCGACCCGGTCCCACTCGCCCGCGTGCGGGACGACCTCGCGCTCCACCCAGTCGCGGGCCAGGTCACGAAGTTGTTCCTGCTCCTCCGAGAGGGTGAGGTCCACGGCCGGCTCCTAAATTGAACGCTGTCAGGTTTCCCAAGCCATGTTAACTTAACAGCGTTAGCCGCAACAACCGTCAGGAGCTGAACACATGCCGCGGCCGTCCACCCCGCTGCTCAGCCAGGCCGGCATCCGAGCCGCCGCGCTGGAGATCATCGACCGGGACGGGCTCGACGGCCTGAGCATGCGCAAACTCGCGACCGCGCTGTCGGTCAGCGCCCCCGCGCTCTACTTCCACTACCCCACCAAGGAACATCTGCTCGACGACGTGGCCGGCGAGATCATGGAGAAGGTGGAGGTCGACGCGTTCGCCCAGGGCTGGCGCGAGGGCCTGCTCGGCTGGGCCCGGTCCTACCGGGCGGCCCTGGCCGGGCATCCGAACATCGTCCCGTTCCTGGCCCGCGGCCCCGGCCAGCGCGACGCGTCGCTGCGCCGGGCCGACGCCGTCCACGGTGGCCTGGTCGCCGCCGGCTGGTCCCCGCGCGACGCCACGATGATCGGCGCCTCGACGAAATACCTGGTCGTCGGCGCCGCGATGGGATCGTTCTCGCGCGGCTTCGTCGACGACGTGCAGGTCTACCTGGACCGCTACCCGGCGCTCGGCGACGCGCACCGGCTCCGCGAGCACGCCGACCAGGTCGACCGGGACAGCTTCGAGTTCGCCCTGGTCACGTTCGTCGACGGCCTGGCCGCCCGGCTGACCGCGTGATCGTCTTCGCCGGCCGGCCGCTCGGAGGATCCGCGTGATCGTCTTCGCCGGTCTGTGCACGTTGGACATCCTTCAGCTGGTGTCGGCTTACCCGGCCGCCAACGAGAAGGTGACCGCTCTGGCCCAGACCGTCGCGGCCGGCGGCCCGGCCACCAACGCCGCCGCGACCGCCGCCCACCTGGGCGAGCAGGCCGTGCTGATGACCGCCGTCGGCCGCCACCCGCTCACCGCCGGCATCCGCGCCGACCTGGACGATCTCGGCGTCGACCTGATCGACCTGGCCGCCGACGACAACGCCCCGTCGGTCTCCGGCATCGTGGTCAGTGCCGGCAACCGCGCGGTCGTCTCGACCAACGGCGCCGGCCGCACCCTGACCGATCCCGATCTCGGCCTGCTGCTGAATGCGCGGGCCGTCCAGGTCGACGGCCACTACCCCGAGCTGGCCGTCGCCGTGCTCACCGAGGCCCGCCGGCGCGGCATCCCGACCCTGCTCGACGCCGGCAGCTGGAAAACCGCCACACCCGACCTGTTGCCGCTGCTCGACGTGGTCGTCTGCTCGGCCGACTTCCGGCCGCCGGGCGTGACCGACGTGCCCGCCTACCTCGCCGGTCACGGCGTCCGCTGGATCGCCGTCAGCCAGGGCGAAGGGCCGATCCTGCGCTGGTCCGGCGGTCGGCTCGTCCCCCAGCCGGTCCCGCCGGTCACCGTGGTCGACACGCTCGGGGCGGGCGACGTGCTGCACGGCGCACTGACCGTCGCGGTCGCTCGCCGCTGGCCCCTCACCGACGCGACGTTCGCCGAGGCCCTCGACGAGGCGGCCGCGGTCGCCACCCGTTCCTGCGCGTCCTTCGGCACCCGGGCCTGGATGTCCGCCACCCGCTGACCGACCACCTCACGTCGCCGAGCCCCGGCCAACATCAAAATCCAAGATCAAATTCTTCATTGCCCAGGTCCGCCGGGGTACAGACCGTCGCTCCCGCGGGGACCCTTCCGGGCTTCGCAGGGCGCTGGCGCGCCCAGAACGCGAAACCCTCCAGGGCGACGTGGTCGGTTGGTTGCGGTCAAACCACAAACCCCCGTGGACAGGTTCTGGAGGTCATCACCTCCGCGGGTGGGCGTGGTTCCCCCTCACACGGCGACCTCGGTCGAGGCGGCGCCCGACGGGACGGGCGTGGGACGGCGGCCCCGGAAGGCCACCAGCAGCAGGATTCCGCCGAGGAGGGTGGCCCCGGCCGCCGAGGCCGCGGTGATGTGCATGGCCGAGATGAAGGCGTGGTCGGCGGCCGACGCCAGGTCGGGGCGGTGCAGGACGTCGGCGACGGCCCGGGTGTGCTCGGCCGACGGTGACGCGGCGTCCCGGGCGGCGGCCGGCAGCGCGGCCAGCGCCGGGGCGATCCGGTCACGGTAGGCCGTGGTCAGGACCGTGCCCAGCACGGCGATGCCGAGCACGCTGCCGACCTGCCGCACGGTGTTGTTGACGGCCGAGCCGGCGCCCATCCGGTCGGCCGGCAGGACGGCGATGACCGCGGCCACCGTCGGGGCGATCGCGCAGCCCATGGCCACGCCGCTGACCAGGCCGACGGCGCAGAACAGGACGAGCGGGGTGTGCAGGCCGAAGCCGAGGTTGGCCAGGAACGCGGCGCCGACCACGAGCAGGCCGGTGCCGCTGACGACACCGACCCCGTGGCGCCGGGCCAGGCGGGCGCCGAGCCCGGAGCCGAGGGCCACGCCGAGCGCGCCGGGCAGGAAGGCCAGCCCGGTGCCGAGCGCGGTCATGCCGCGGGCGCCCTGCAGGTAGAAGTTGCCGTAGAACATCTGGCCGGTGATCCCGAAGAAGAGCGCGGCCAGGGCGACGTTGCCGGCGCTGAACCGGCCGTCCCGGAACAGCCGCGGGTCGAACGAGGGTTCGGCCGAGCGCCATTCGAGGACGGCGAACCCGGTCAGCAGGGCCAGACCGGCGAGCACGCTGATCCAGACGCGCGGGCTGCCCCAGCCGGTGTCCTGACCGGCTTCGATCAGTCCGTACGCGAGAAGGGCGAGCCCGCCCGTGGAGAGCACCAGCCCGGCCGGGTCGGGCCGGCGGCGGTGGGCCTGCCTCGGGTTGGGCACGTACAGCGCGATCCCGATCAGCGCGAGGACGACGACCGGCAGATTGACCAGGAACACCGAACCCCACCAGAAGTGGTCGACCAGCACGCCGCCGAGCAGCGGGCCGAGTGCGACGCCGACGCCGCTGGAGGCCGACCAGGCGGCGATGGCGCCGGCCCGGCGTTCGGGCGGGAACGTGACCCCGATGATCGCCATCGAGGTGGGCATCATCATCGCGCCGCCGAGGCCCATCAGCCCGCGGGCCAGGATGAGGCTCGTGGCGTCGCCCGCCCAGGCCGCCCAGACCGAGGCGGCCCCGAAGCCGAGCAGGCCGAGCACCAGGATCGTGCGGTGCCCGTAGCGGTCGCCGAGGGCGCCGGCGGCGAACAGCGCGGTGGCGAACAGCAGCGAGTAGGCCCCGACGGCCCACTGCAGCTGGCCGGGGGTGGCGTCGAGGCCGGCGGCCGGATCGGCCAGGTGTTCCAGGGCGATGCCCAGGATGCTCGTGTCGATCCAGATGAGCACGGCGGCGAAGACGAGCACGGACAGGACGGGTCGTGGCCGGGCCGGATAGATTGACAGGTCCCTGACAGTCATGTCGCCACTATCGTCGGAATGACAGGTACCTGTCAATAATGCGGGCAGCGCACAATGGTCCGGTGGAGTACCCGTTCGAGTGTTCGACCTTCCTCGTCCGGCACGCGTGGCTGTCCCTGCGCGGCGCCGTCGCCGAGGAACTGGTCCGCCATGACCTGTCCGTCGCCCAGTTCGCCTCGCTGCTGATGCTCGATCAGAAGCCCGGGCTCACCGTGGCCGACGTGGCGCGGGCCGTCTCCACCGCACGGCAGTCGGCCAACGAGATGCTGAGCGGGCTGGAGCGGGCCGGGCTCCTGGAGCGGCGCCCGCACCCGTCCGACCGCCGCTCGCAGCAGGTGTTCCTCACCGACGCCGGGCGGGCCCGGCTGGCCGAGGCGCAGCCCGCGGTCCGGGCCGTCGAGGAACGGCTGTCGGCCGGCTTCACCGCCGCGGATCTGGCCGTGGTGAACGCCTGGCTGACCCGGATGACCGAGGCCACCGGCACCGGCGTCGAGGAGATCGCGACCATCTAGGCGCGGCTCAGATCGCCGGCTTCCAGCCCAGGGCCGGGCCCAGGTGCTCGGCCATGTCGGTGAGGATCTGGACGTAGTCCTCGTGGTCGAAGGTGAACGGCAGGGCGAACGCGACCTCGTCGATCTCCCGGAAGGCGACATGCGCCTCCAGCCGCTCGGCGATCTCGGCCGAGGTGCCGACGATGTCGGGCGCGAACATCATCCGGGCCGGACCCTGCGGCGACGTCGTACGCGGGGTGCGCTGCTCGGCATACGCCCGGTACTTCGCGCGCTGGGCGGCCGAGGCCGAGTCGGTCGGGATGACGACCAGGCCCTGGGAGACGCGGGCGCGGTCGCCGTCCGGGTGGGCGGCGCGGAACGCCCGGACGTGCGAGAGCTGGATCTCGGCGAAGTCCTCCGACTCCTCGGCCTTGACGACACTGCTCGTGAGGAAGTTCATGCCGTGCTCACCGGCCCATCGGGCCGAACGCAGGGAACCGCCGCCGTACCACAGCCGGGAGGCGAGACCGGGGGCGTGCGGCTGGACGCGGTCGGAGAACTGCTCGAAACCGACGGCGCCCCGGAAGTCGGTGACGGGCTCACCCCGTACACAAGCAAGCAATCGCTCGACCCGGGCGTAGCTGAAGTCTTCCGCATCGGCCGTGCCGGGATAGATCGCGTCCTTGACGCGGTCGTAGTTCATCGGCGGGCCGACGCTGATGCCGGGATTGAGCCGGCCGCCGGTGAGCAGGTCGACGGTGGCCAGGTCCTCGGCCAGGCGCAGCGGGTTCTCCCAGCCGAGCGGGATGACCGCGGTGCCCAGCTCGATGCGGCTGGTGCGCTGGGAGGCGGCGGCGAGCACGGCGACCGGCGACGAGATGCCGAACTGCAGGTGCCGGTGCCGCAGCCAGGCGCTGTCGAAGCCCAGCCGCTCCCCCAGCTCGATGATCTCGAGGGTGGACTCGTGACCGCGGCGGGGATCCGCCTCGTCGAACAGACCGATGGTGAGAAAACCCAGCTTGCGCAGCATGCCCGCACCCTATCCCGGAGATGTGAACCACTTCGTGTTTACAAGATCCTTCATCTTTTCGCCGGGGTGGCTAGTCTGGGCCGATGTCCAGCCCCCGGACCCGTGCCTATCTGACCGCCGCGGCGGTCGCGGTGGTGCTCGCCGCCGGTGCCGCCGTGGCGTTCGCCCACGGGCGCGAGGCGGACGCGACCGCCGGCCGGTGGGTGACCCCGGTCGCCTCCTCGGCCGCGCCGTCCCCGAGCACCCCGGCGACCACCCCGCCCGCCGCGAAACCGCCGGCCGACCTGCCGGTGATCAAGTACACGGCCGGCCCGAGCGGCCTGCCCGCCGACCCGGAGCAGAACTCGACGGTCGCCGCGACCCAGGGCCTGCACCCGGAGAAGAAGGTGGCGCTCTACGACGCCCCGGGCGGCAAGCCGCGCGCCTTCCTGCCGTCCACGATCAGCGGGCTGCGCACGGTCGTGCCGATCGTCGAGCAGCGCGACGGCTGGGTCGCCGTCCTGGTCCCGTCGGTGAACCGGCGGATCGGCTGGGTCCCGCCCGGCGGCTGGACCACCGAGGCGCTGCGCGACCAGTTGATCGCCCAGCTCTCCAAGCACACGCTGATCTGGCTGCGGGACGGCCAGGAGCAGCAGCGGTGGACGGTGGCGATCGGTTCCAAGGCGACGCCCACCCCGGTCGGCCGGACGTATGTGATGGGCACGACCCGCATGCACGGCGAGATCTACCTCAACATGGACGCGCTGGTGCTCGGCTCGATCCCGGAGGAGCCGGAGAAGATGGCCGAGGTGTTCCAGCTGGCCCACACCGGCATCCACGCCTGGTACAAGAGCAGCGTCTTCGGGCACAACGTATCCAACGGGTGCCTCCGGATGCCCGGCCCGGCCCAGCAGAAGCTGGTCGGCGAGGTCGGCCCCGGGACACCTTTGACCGTCCTCGCCTGACCGCCGGCGTGGAGCCCCCGCTCAGCAGGTGACCGTCATGTGCGCGGGACGCCGCGCGCAGGTCAGCCGGGTGCGCGGGCGGCCACCGCTCAGACGTGACACCGAACAGGTCGCGCCCGGAGTGCGGGAGCGGACCGGGGCGCTGATCCGCGCCGCCGGGACCGGGCGGCGGGCCGCCACGATCGGGGCCGAGTGCAGCATCTCCTCGCGGACCAGGTCGAGCAGGTCGGGCATGGGCAGGCCGAGGGCCCGGCAGATCGCCGCCAGGATCTCCGACGACGCCTCCTTGGTGCCGCGTTCGACCTCCGACAGGTAGGGCAGCGACACGCCGGCCGCGGTGGCGACCTCTTTCAGCGTGCGGCCCTGGCGCTGGCGCACCCGGCGCAGCACCGATCCGATGACCCGGCGCAACAGTGGCATGTCGTCCCCTCCCCGCGGCCTGTGACGTCCATCCTGCCCTACTGGGCCGGATCCGCGAACAGTGCTACGGTGGGGGCAATCCGGAAGCCGGTGGCATTCCCCGCCCGGACATTTTTCACCACACCACGCGCCTCCTGAGCGCGTGACCACACCATACGACGCGCCACGAGAAGCGTCGCTTTCCATCCGGGCCGCTCCGCGCCCGTTCCAAGGAGCCACATCACATGACAGATCTCCGTACCCAGAAGAAACCGCAGCGTCAGCTGCCGACCGCACCGGAGGAGACCGTCGCCGTCGACGCTCTTCTCGACATCGTCGACGACCGCGCCTGGCTGCGCGCCGACGGCTACCTGCCCGGCCCGGACGACCTGCCGGTGGCCGTGGCCGACGTCCGCCGGCTGGGCCTGCGCCGGGGTGACCGGGTGACCGGTTTCGCCCGGGTCGGCCGCGCCGGCAAGCCGGTCCACCTGCAGGTCACCGCGGTCAACGGCCGCGAGCCGGCCGCGCGGCCGGACTTCTACCGGGCCACCGCCCTCTACCCGCAGGAGCGGCTGCGCCTGGAGACCGAGCGCGACGTGCTCACCACCCGCGTGCTCGACCTGGCCATGCCGATCGGCAAGGGCCAGCGTGCCCTGATCGTCGCCCCGCCCAAGGCCGGCAAGACGACGGTCCTGCACCAGGTCGCCAACGCGATCACCGCCAACCATCCGGAGATCCACCTGATGGCCGTGCTCGTCGACGAGCGGCCCGAGGAGGTCACCGACTGGCAGCGCACGACCAAGGCGGAGATCTGCGCGGCCACCTTCGACCGGCCGCCGCACGAGCACACCGCGGTCGCCGAGCTCGCCGTCGAGCGGGCCAAACGCCTGGCCGAGCTCGGCGAGGACGTGGTCGTGCTGCTCGACTCGCTCACCCGGCTGGGCCGGGCCTACAACCTGGTCGCCCCGGCCGGCCGCGGGCGCACACTCTCCGGCGGCCTGGACAGCACCGCCCTGCAGCCGCCGAAACGGCTGCTCGGCGCGGCCCGCAACCTGGAGAACGGCGGCTCGGTGACGATCATCGCGACCGCCCTGGTGGAGAACGGGTCGGCCCTGGACACCCTGATCTTCGAGGAGTTCAAGAGCACCGGCAACGCCGAGGTCAAACTGGACCGTTCGCTGGCCGAGGCCCGCGTCTTCCCGGCGATCGACCTGGCCGGCAGCGGCACCCGGCACGACGAGCTGCTGCTGTCGCCGTCCGAGCTGGCCGTGATCGGTCAGGTGCGCCGCGCGCTGGGCGGCCAGGAGCGCCGCGACGGCATGCGGCAACTGCTGACGCAGCTGCGCGGCACCGCGACCAACGCGGAATTTCTCCGCCGGGTGGCGCACTCTCTGGCGTGACCGCCCCGGATCGGTATGCTGGCGCCGAACCGATCGCCGCGGATCCACAGAGGACGCCGGGTCCGCCCAGCCCGAGGACGTGCGCGCGTGACCGATCCGACCGACGCCCCCAAGCTCGACACCACCGTCCCGCAGACCGCCCGGATCTGGAACTACCTGCTCGGCGGCAAGGACAACTTCGAAGTGGACCGTGCCGTCGGCGACCAGATCGTCGCCTCGCTGCCGCACTTCGCCACCCACGCCCGCCTGTCCCGGCAGTACCTGGTGCGTGCCGTGCGTTTCCTGGCCGGCGAGGCCGGGGTCACCCAGTTCCTGGACATCGGCACGGGACTGCCCACGGCCGACAACACGCACGAGGTCGCGCAGGACACGAACCCGTACGCGAAAATCGTCTATGTCGACAACGACCCGCTCGTCCTGGCTCACGCCCGTGCGCTGCTGACCAGCACCCCGCAGGGCCGGACGGCGTACATCGACGCGGATCTGCACGACCCGGAGCGGATCCTGGCCAAGGCCGCCGAGACGCTGGACCTCGACCAGCCGGTCGCGCTCATGCTGATGGGCATTCTCGGTCACGTGGAGTCCGACAAGGAGGCCAAGGAGATCGTCGACGCGATCCTGGCCCGCTTCCCCTCGGGCAGCTATTTCGCGATGTACGACGGCAGCGACACCGACCCGGACGTCCGCGAGGCCACCCGGATCTGGAACATCTCGGCCAACCCGAAGTACCACCTGCGTACGCCCGAGCGGATCGCCTCGCTCTTCGACGGCCTGGAGCTCGTCGAGCCCGGCGTGGTGTCGGTGACGCGCTGGCGTCCGGAGGCCGGCGCGGCCGACGCTCCCGAGATCAGCCAGTTCTGCGCGGTCGGCCGCAAGTCCTGATCGCTTCCTGCTGGTCGACTGTCTAGGCTGCCCCCGAGGAGGTTTCCTTGGCGGAGGAACACGACATAGGTGGCTCGACGGTGCGCCGGCTGCAGGTCGGCGCTCACCTTCGTGCCCTGCGCCGGGCGCGCGGGCTCTCCCGCGAGCAGGCCGGCTACGAGATCCGCGCGTCCGAGTCCAAGATCAGCCGGATGGAGCTGGGCCGGGTCGGCTTCAAGGAGCGCGACATCGTCGACCTGCTCCGGCTCTACGGCATCGACGACCGGGCCGAGCACGACCGGATGCTCACGCTCACCCGGGAGGCGAACGCGCCGAGCTGGTGGCACTCCTACGGTGACGTGCTGGACACCTGGTTCCAGAACTATCTGGACCTGGAGCAGGCGGCCGAGCTGATCCGGACGTACGAGGTGCAGTTCGTCCCGGGGCTGCTGCAGACCGACGCGTACGCGCGGGCGGTCATCCGGCTCGGCCACGGCAACGCCGGCGCCGACCAGATCGACCGGCGGGCCGGGCTGCGCATGGAACGCAAGAAGGTGTTGCAGCGCTCGGACGCGCCCCGGCTCTGGGCCGTGCTCGACGAGGCGGTGCTGCGCCGGCCGATCGGCGGGCGGGCGGTGCTGCGTGAGCAGATAGTCGCGCTCATCGAGACGTGCGAGTCGGCGAACGTACGGCTGCAGGTCGTCCCGTTCGACTCCGGCGGTCACGCCGCGGCCGGCGGCGCGTTCAGCATCCTGCGGTTCCCGCACGAGGAACTGCCCGACGTGGTCTACATCGAGCACCTGACCAGCGCGCTGTACCTGGACAAGCGCGAGGAGGTGGACCACTACGCCGCGGCGATCGGCCGGTTGTTCATCGAGGCCCAGCCGCCCGCCGAGACCCCGAAGTTCCTGGAACGCATCCTCGACGACCTGGACGCCGGCAAGATCTGACCCCGCGAGGCCGTCCCGGAGCCGGGCCGCGGCGCGGGTCCCCACTCCGGCTGGTGCTCAGGGCTGTTTTTTCCCGGAAAAACAGCCCTGAGCGCCAGCCGGGCACCGCGAGCGGCCAGCGCTGTAAGCCGCCGGGCCAGAAGCGGGCGGGTCAGAAGCGGCGGGTCAGAAGCGGATCGCGGTGCGGGTGCGGGTGACCAGGGCGACCGTGCAGCGCGCCCGATGCAGCAGGTGCCGCCCGACCGACGGCCGCAGCACCAGGCGCAACGCCCGCCGGGACCGGGCGCCGGCCACCACGAGCTGCGCGCCCGCCGCGGCCTGGGCCAGGACCTCGCCCGGAGCACCGACCACGACCTCGGCGCTCACCGGCACGCCCGGGAACCGCCGTCGCCAGCAGCCGACCATCGCCTCCAGCCGGCCGCGTTCCTCGGCGACCGCGCGCAGGTTCGTCTCGCAGAGCATGTCCCGGCCGTCCGGCGGGGACCAGCCGTGCACCGCCCGCAGCGGCACTCCTCGGACGGCGGCCTGTTCGAACGCGAAGCCGAGCACCGGCCCGGCCGCCTCGGACTCGTCGACCCCGGCGACCACCGGGGCGGTGACCGGCGGTTCGCCGCGGACCACGACGACCGGGCAGTGCGAGTGGGCGCTGACCGAGCCGCTGGTCGAGCCGAGCCACGCGCGCACGCCGGTGGGCGGCCGGCCGCCGAGGACCACCAGCGCGGCGTCGGCGGCCCGCTGGATCAGGGCGACGGCGGCGGTCGAGTGTTCGACGCGGGCCGACACCCGTACGCCGGGATGGGTGTTGGTCGCGGTGTCGACGGCCCGGCCGAGCATGTCGGCGACGGCCAGATCGGTGTCGAGGTCGGGGTAGACCGCGGCGGCCGGCATCATCGCGGCGGCCGGGACGTAACTGGGCCACTCGTAGGCGTAGACGAGCTCGACCGGAAGTCCGCTCCGTTCCGCCTCGTCGAGCGCCCAGCGCGCCGCTTGGCGCGCCTCGGCCGAGCCGTCGTAGCCGACGACGATCCTCTGGGTGTGCACGGCGGCGCCTCCTCTGCCCTGCTTCCCCCGATCGTGCGTGCTGGACCCGCCCCGGGCAAGGGTGTGTGGCCCGTCACATTATGGGCCCATCGCTTCGATGTGGACAGGACCTTCGGCACTTCCTCCGCCACACCGGTCGAAAAGACCGTGGGTCACCCAGCGGCAGACGATGGTGACATCGTGGTTACCAGGATCACTCGTCCGCTGTTCGGGATCGGAAACATGGATTTGATCTTCGGCCGTTAGCCTCCTCGCGCCGCGCCAGGGTCGTCCGGCACTGCCATCCGGCGCCGTAAAACGTTTGAGGAGATCTGAATGGCTGTGAAGGCCGAGTACCTGTGGACCGACGGAACCGCTCCGACCGCGAAGCTCCGGTCGAAGACGAAGATCCTGGCCGCCGGCGAGCAGCCGCCGATCTGGGGTTTCGACGGCTCCAGCACCAACCAGGCGCCCGGTGACAAGTCGGACTGCGTGCTGCGCCCGGTCTTCGTCTGTCCGGACCCGATCCGCGGCGGCGAGCACATCCTCGTGCTGTGCGAGGTCGAGCTGATCGACGGCACCCCGCACCCGACCAACACCCGCGCCCCGCTGCGCGCGGTCGCCGAGAAGTACGCCGACCAGGAGGCGATCTTCGGCATCGAGCAGGAGTACACGTTCTTCAAGGACGGCCGCCCGCTCGGCTTCCCGGCCGGTGGCGGCTTCCCGGCCCCGCAGGGCGGCTACTACTGCGGCGTCGGCTCGGACGAGGTCTTCGGTCGCGAGATCGTCGAGGCCCACATGGACGCCTGCCTCGAGGCCGGCCTGCACCTGTCCGGCATCAACGCCGAGGTCATGCCCGGTCAGTGGGAGTTCCAGATCGGCCCGGTGGCCGCCCCGCAGGTGGCCGACGAGCTCTGGGTGGCCCGCTGGCTGCTCTACCGCATCGCCGAGGACTACGGGATCTCCGCCACCCTGGACCCGAAGCCGGTCAAGGGCGACTGGAACGGCGCCGGCGCGCACACCAACTTCTCCACCAAGGCGATGCGCGAGAACTACGACGCGATCATCACCGCGGCCGAGTCGCTGGGCAAGAAGCGCCAGGAGCACGTCGACGGCTACGGCGCCGGCATCGACCAGCGCCTGACCGGCCTGCACGAGACCGCCCCGTGGACCGAGTACAGCTACGGCGTGTCCGACCGCGGCGCGTCGGTGCGCATCCCGTGGCAGGTCGAGAAGGACGGCAAGGGTTACATCGAGGACCGCCGCCCGAACGCGAACGTCGACCCGTACGTGGTCACCCGCCTGCTGATCGACACCTGCTGCGAGGCCCTGGCCCAGGCCTGAGACCTCTGAGCCTCAGCGGAGATACGCGCGGGCACCGGTTCCCCGGTCGCCCGCGCGTATTCCTTTCCGGTCCCGGATTACTCCGGTAGGCGCGTTTCGCGCCGCCGGGTGTCATGATGGGCCGGGCAGACTCCCATGGCAGGGAAAGGTACGACGGTCGATGGCGAGCTTCGAGGCGAGGTCAGCCGTTGAGCCTGACCGCGTCACCGTGTTCCTGGCCGGCGATTGCGACCTCGCGGCGCGTGACCGGCTCACCGCCGCGCTGCTGGACGCGGTGAGCCGTGCCGGCCAAGTCTTCGTGGACGTCGCCGAGGTCGGTTTCCTCGACTCCACCGGTGTGCACGCCCTGGTCACCGCCCACCACGCGGCGCAGGGCCGGGGCGGGCGGCTCTACGTGACGAACGCCGGCGGCCCGGTCGCCGCCGTCCTCGAACTGACCGGGCTGGACGCGCTGCTCCAGGCCCCGGCCGAAGAGCGCCGCCATGCCTGAGCAGCCCACCGACACCGACGGCATGTCGTACACCGAGCCCGACGATCTGCGCACCGTCCGCACGTTCGTCGCCGAGCGGGCCCGCGCCCTCGGCCTGCCCGCCGCCCGCGTCGACCTGCTCACCCTCGCGGTCAGCGAGCTCACCACCAACACCCTGCAGCACACCGGCGGCGGCGGCCACATCCGCGTCTGGGTCGAGGACGGCCGGTTGCTCTGCGACGTGGTCGACGGCGGCGGGCCGCGCCCGTTCGGCCGCGCCATGCCGTCGGCCGAGGCGATTCGCGGCCGTGGCCTGGCCATCGTCGAGCGCGTCTGCGACGCCGTCTACACGACCACGGTCCCCGGCGGCACCCTGGTCCGCATCTGCCTCAATCTTTAAAACCCTTGCGCGTACGTCATCGGCCAGCGCTCGCCCAGCCCCGGCCGCGCCTCCCGCGCCCGGCCGGCCTTCCGGGGTGCGTCACGACCCTTGAGGCACCCCGGAACCTGGTTTGACCGCAACCAAATGACCACGTCGCCCTTTCGGGCCTCGCGTTCTGGCCGCGCCAGCGGCCTGCGAGGGTCGGAAGGGTCCCCGCGGGAGCGACGGTCTGTACCCCGGCCTACCGAGGCAATGAAGAATGTGATCTTGGGGTTTGGTGTGAACCGAGGTCGGGAGTCGTTCAGGTTCGGACGTGGACGGCGAGTGTGCACGTGTCGTCGTCCGGGCTGGGCGCGTGCAACAACCGGTGGATGGTCGGCAGCGGGTCGGTGCCGGGCGCGGCCGACACCGCGCTGAGGTGGTCGCGCACCTCGGCGGCGCGGCGGGCCACGTCCCCGCGGCGTTCGACGAGCCCGTCGGTGTAGAAGAGCACCAGGTCACCGGGGTGCAGCCGGGCGTTGGCGACCGGGAAGTCGGCTTCGGTCTCGGCGCCCAGCAGCAGCCCGGGCGGGCGGTCGAGGTCGGTGCTGCGCCCGTCGCGGCCGAGCATCGGGGCCATGTGGCCGGCCCGGGCCCACGGCAGCAGGCGGGTGTCCGGGTCGTAGACGCCGACGACGGCGGTGCCGGTGATGCCGAGCTGGGCGCACAGCCGGTTCAGGTGCCGCAGCAGCAGGCCGGGGTCGCGGATCCCGACGGACAGCCACGCGACCAGGGCGAACCGCAGGTGGGCCATGCCGTTGGCGGCTTCCATGCCGTGCCCGGCGACGTCGCCGACGGCGAGCGCGACCCGGCCGTCGGGCAGGGTCTGCGCGTGGTACCAGTCGCCGCCGACCTGCAACGCGCTCTCGGCCGGCAGGTAGCTGACCATCGCCTGAAGACCGTCCAGTTCGAACGAGCCGGCCGGCACCGGCTGGATCATCTGCTGCAGCTGCCGGGCCAGCCGGTGCTCGGCCAGCGCGGTCAGCTCGCCGATGCGGACCTGGTCGCTGAGGCGTTCGATCTCGGTGCGGGTGGCGACGCGGGCGGTCACGTCCTGCACGACCGCGTAGATCTTCACCGGCCGGCCGGTCGCGTCGAGGGACAGGTCGGAGAGGATGCGCAGGTGTTTGACCTGCTCGCCGATGCGGAAGCGGACGGTCACGTCGGAGGTGGCGCCGACGTCCAGGGTCTGCCAGGCGGCCTCGGCGATCCCCCGGTCCTCGGGGAGGATGCCGGCGGCCTGGTCGGCGCGGGACAGCGGGCCGTGCGCGGGGTCGCGGGCGAAGATCCGATACATCCCCGGGGACCACTCGGAACGGCCGGTGACCAGCTCGTACTCCGCCCAGCCGAGGCTGCCGAGCAGCTCGGTGCTCTCCATCCGGCGGCGGTGCTCGTCGACCCGGTTCCACCAGACCAGCAGGCCGCCGAGCACGGGGTGGACGGTGATCTCGAAGCGGGACTCGGCGACGACACCGGGGCGGGACTCGTCGTAGCGGAACTCGTCCATGGTGGCCGGCTCGCCGGTGCGCATCACCCGCAGGTAGAGCCGCCAGAGCGGGCCGTCCACGAGCGACGGGTAGAGCTCGCTGAACCGGCCGTCGACCCGTTGCGTGCCGCGGCCGTAGATGTCGCGGATCTGGTCGCTGGTCGCGGCGACCCGGAAGTCGACGATCCGGCCGTCCGGTGCGGTGATCGGAAGCAGCCAGCTGCAGCCGGCGGGCACGGCGGCGAGCAGTTCGCGGACCACCTCCTCGTCGGCCATCTCCGCAGCCTACCGGCCTCCGAGGGGCAACTCCCAGCACGACTTGGGCGATACCGCCGAAAAGACATGAGACGGCTTCTAGAGTGGGTCCTGCCACCAGGGAGGACATGATGCAGCCGGACACCAGCGTCACCGCGCGGACCGCGTCACCGGTTGTGCGTGGTCTGCTGGAACGGGTGCTGGGCGACCGCAGCCTGCTGGTCAAGAGCACGATCACCGCGGCCTGTGTCGCCGTGGTCGCGCTGGTCGTGACCATGGTCTCGCTCAGCCGGATGGCCCAGCTCAGCGACGACCTGGGGCTGATGAAGGCCCATCACGTGGACAGCATGGAGCAGATCGCGAACATGCGTGAGGGCATGACCAACATGTTCCGCGGCATGCTGCTCGTGTCGTCGGCCCAGGGTGACAAGACCAATCAGCTGTACCAGCTCGGCATCACCGGCGCGGCCGACGCCGACAAGGAGCTCGACGAGTCGGCCGCCGCCTACCGGAAGATCGCCACCGATTCCGGGGCCAAGGACAGGCTGACCCGGCTCGACGCGTTCGCCACGGCGATGACGCGGTACCGGGCGCTGCGCGACGTGATCATCTTCGGGAAGACGCCGCCGTCCGGCTTCGAGATGCCGGCCGTCGATCAGATCCTGCCGGCGTTCACCGCCGCCGAGGACGGCATCAACACCTCCATGGCCGAGCTGCAGAAGGCCGAGGAGACCGACGCCGACGCGATGACCGCCCAGGGCGATCGGGCGTACCAGCGGTCACGCCTGATCACCCTGGCCGGCCTGGTGATCGGTTTCGTGGTGGCGGCGTTCGTCGGGTTCGGCGTGACCCGGCTGATCAAACGGCAGCTGGCCACCGTGTCGTCGGCGCTGCGCGCGGTTGCCGACGGCGATCTGACCGTGGCCGCCGAGGTCCGGTCCCGCGACGAGCTGGGCCAGATGGCGCAGGCGGTGAACCGGGCCCGGGAGGGCCTGCAGACCACGGTCCGGCAGCTCACCCACGACGCCGGCGCGCTCGGGACGGTCACCGAGCGGCTCAGCGGCATCACCGGCCGGCTCGACGCCGAGGCGCGGCAGGCCGCCGAGCAGGCCGGCATGGTCGCCGGTACGGCCGACGACGTCTCCACCAGCGTGCAGTCGGTGGCGGCGGGCAGCGACGAGATGGGCGCGTCGATCCGGGAGATCTCGGAGAACGCGAGCAGCGCCGCGCAGGTCGCGGCCCGCGCGGTCGGGGTCGCCCAGGCCACCAACGACACGGTGGCCAAGCTGGGCACCTCGTCGGCCGAGATCGGCGACGTGGTCAAGACGATCACGACGATCGCCGAGCAGACGAACCTGCTGGCGCTCAACGCGACGATCGAGGCGGCCCGCGCGGGCGAGGCCGGCAAGGGTTTCGCCGTGGTCGCCACCGAGGTGAAGGATCTGGCCCAGGAGACCGCGAAGGCCACCGAGGACATCTCCCAGCGGGTGCAGGCGATCCAGGCCGACACCGAGAACGCGGTGACCGCGATCCAGGAGATCTCCCGGATCATCTCGGAGATCAACGACTACCAGGTGACCATCGCGTCGGCGGTGGAGGAGCAGACCGCCACCACCAACGAGATGAGCCGCAGCATCGGCGAGGCGGCCAACGGCAGTTCGAACATCGCCGGCAACATCAACGCGGTGGCCGGCGCCGCGCAGGCCACGACGGCCGCGCTCGGCGAGGCCGACGCGTCGATGGTCGAGCTCACCCGGGTCACCGGTGAGCTGCGGGACGTGGTCGCGCGCTTCCGGGTCTAGTGTCCGAGCAGCAACTGGACCCGGCGCAGCAGGTCGGCCGGGTCGAGCGGCTTGACCAGGTAGTCCTCGGCCCCGACGACCCGCGCCAGGTCCAGGTCGGCCGGCTCCCCGCGCCCGCTGATGAAGATCACCGGGATGTGCGCGGTCTGCGGTGACGAGTGCAGCTCGTAGCAGAAGCCCAGCCCGTCCAGCCCCGGCATGCACAGGTCGAGCAGCACCAGCGACGGCCGTTCGCCCACCGCGAGGGCCATCGCGGTCCGGCCGTCGGAGGCGACCAGCGTCCGGTATCCGGCCGCCCGCAGCCGGGTGCCGACCAGGTCACGGATGTCCTCGTCGTCGTCGGCGATCAGCACCGTGGGCGGTTCCAGAGCGGCCGACCAGTCGCCCATCGGCCAGGTCAGGCCGGCCTCGGCGTCGCTGAACGTCAAGGTGGTGGTGGAGGACTGGGACATCTCCGGCTCCTTCTGCGGTGGGACCCGTGAGATCGTCCGACCTTCCCCGGTCGGCAGGGATCTCACAGGTGCGATCGGGTTGCGGATCGCCCGGTGGCTTAGGTTAGGGTTACCTAATGACCCAGACCGTTGTTCCGTCGACCGAAGCGGTCCCGTTCCGGTTCTTCCCGGTCACGGTGGCCCGGATCACCCGGCTCAGCCCGAGCTTCGTGCGCGTCACGTTCACCGGCGAGGATCTCGACAAGTTCGCCGACAACGGCTTCGACCAGCGGATCAAGCTGCTCCTGCCGCTCGCCGACTCCGGCCTGGACCACCTGCCGACCGGCGAGGACTGGTACACGCAGTGGCGTTCCCTGCCGGCCGAACGGCAGAACCCGATCCGGACGTACACGGTGCGCAACGTCCGCGCCGCCGACCGCGAGGTCGACGTCGACATGGTCCTGCACGGCGTCTCCGGCCCGGCCTCCCGGTGGGCCGTCGCCGCCGCCCCCGGTTCCATCGCCTGCCTGCTCGGGCCGAACGCGGAGTTCACCGGCAACTCCGGCGGCATCGACTTCCACCCGCCGGCCGGCACCAACCGCGTCCTGCTGGTCGGCGACGAGACCGCCGTCCCGGCGATCGCCTCGATCCTGTCCCGCCTGCCCGCCGACACCCGCGGCGAAGCCCTCCTCGAAGTCCCGGAAACCGGCGACGAGCTGCTCGTCTCCGCCCCCGCGGGCATCCGCGTGACCTGGATCCCGCGCGACGGCGCCGACCACGGCGTCAAGCTCGTCCCGGCCGTCCAGGCCGCCGCCGCCCATCTGCTCGGTGACGCCGCCGGCGTCACCACCGCCGACCTCGAGGACGTCGACGTCGACGAGGACCTGCTCTGGGAGGTCCCGGACGGTACCGAGGCCACCGACGGCTTCTACGCCTGGCTCGCCGGCGAGGCCGCCGTCATCAAGACCCTGCGCCGCCACCTGGTCGCCACCTGCGGCGTCGACCGTCGCGCGGTCGCCTTCATGGGCTACTGGCGCCTCGGCCGAGCCGAATGCTGAAAACCTTCAAAATCTTCATTGCCTAGGTCCGCCGGGGTACAGACCGTCGCTCCCGCGGGGACCCTTCCGGGCCGAGCAGGGCGCTGGCGCGCCCAGAACGCTCAGCCCGCAAGGGCGACGTGGTCGGGTGGTCGCGGTCAGAGCAACAAACCCGTCGACGGCGGCTGGCATGCTGGCCGGATGCTCACGCCCGCCCGGTCGCTCGTCCTGAACCGCATCGCCGACGCGATCCCCGACCGGGGTCCGGGTTTCGTCCGGGTCGGGGTCGACGGGCCGGACGGCTCGGGCAAGACCGTCCTCGCCGACGAGCTGGCCGCGGTCCTGCGCGATCGGGGCCGCCCGGCCACCCGGGTCTCGATCGACGACTTCCACCAGGTCCGGGCGCTGCGCCACCACCGCGGGCGGGACTCCCCGGAAGGTTTCTGGCGGGACTCCTACGACTATCCCCGGTTCCGCGCCGACGTCCTGGACCCGTTCGGCCCGGACGGTTCCGGCCTGTACCGCCCGGCCGCCCACGACGTCACCACCGACGCCCGGCTCGACCCGGACCCGCGGCAGGCCCCGCCGGGCACGGTCCTGATCGTCGACGGCATCTTCCTGCACCGCGACGAACTGGTCGCCGGCTGGGACTTCTCCCTCTTCCTGGACGTGCCGTTCACCGAGACGGCCCGACGGATGTCCACCCGCGACGGCACCCCGCCCGACCCGTCCCACCCCGGGATGCGCCGCTACGTCGAGGGTCAGCGCCTCTACTTCGCCGCCTGCTCCCCCGCACACCGCGCCACCCTGGTCATCGACAACACCGACCCGTCCGCCCCCACGATCCGCTGACCCCGGAAACCGCAACCGCCCAGCAGGCCCGCGACCCCCGCCGGGCGCAGGGGTTCAGCTCGGCCTGATGACTTCCAGGCCGGTGACCGTGCCCTGGTAGTACGTGCGGTCGATCGCCGTGCCCGCGGTCTGCAACGGGTTGACCAGGCCGTAGCCGAGCAGCGCCTTGTCGCTGACCGCCCCCGTCCCGGCGTCCACCGCCGCCGCGTAGAACCCGTTGAGCAGCCCGTCCTGCACGACCGTGTACAGCTTGCCGTCGGTGACCGAGAGCCGCGGCAGGGCAGCGCTGCGGGTGGTCGTCACCCAGGTCGTCGCGCAGCCGCTGCCGGCCGTGTTCACGTCGATGCGGGCGACGCCGCCGTCGAAGTCCGCGTCGGCGGGGACGCTGGGGCCGGCGTCGTCGGGCAGCGCCGGGTAGTCGTACCCGTAGGTGTTGGTGATGAAGATCGAACGCCCGGACGCGACCGCCGCGTTCTCGGTGCCGCTGGCCGCCACGGACGTGAAGAGCGGCTGCACGCACAGCGGCACCCCGGCCCCGTCGGTACGCAGCACGATCAGGTTCATGTGCGGGTCGGCGTTGTCGGTGATCGCCACGTACTCGTAGCCGGTCGCCGGGCCGAAGAACACCGGGGTCGCGCCGCTGCCCCAGGAGAGCTGACCGGGTTTGCGGGCCGGCCCACGGTCGTACGCGTAGCGCCAGAGCAGTGTCGGCACCGCGGTCGTGGTGTCGAACACGTAGAGCGCGTGATCGCTGGTCACGGCGAAGCGCCCGGGCACGGTGGAGACGCTGTTGGCCACCTTCTCGCCGTCCGGCAGCCGATAGCCGGCGCCCGCCCCGGCCACACCGACCGTGCCTCCCGAGGTGACGAACCAGACCCTTCCGTCGTACGCGGGAATCACCCCGACAACCGCATCACCGTCGGCGATCTGCGACGCCAGCGAGGTCTTCTCCACGACCGTGAGGGTGGTCGCGGTGTGGGCGATCCGCAGCAGGTCGCGGTTGCCGTCCACGATGACGACCCGGTCCTGCTCGTCGAGGTACGCGTAGACCCCGCCGAGCAGCGCGCCCTTGGTGATCGAGAGCGAGGCGACCGCGTTGCCGGTGTTCTTGTCGAGCAGTTTCAGGCTGGGCGCCTGTCCGATGTATTCGGTGCAGAGCGCGAGCAGCGCCCCGTCGGCCCCGTGCAGCAGGGTCGGGCAGGCCGCGAGCAGGGTCGACCGGGTCACCGTGACCGGGCGGCCGGCGAACCCGGCCCCGGTGAACGTCTTCGCCGAGGCGCTGTCGCCGTGCGTGGTCGCCCCGCCGGCCGGTGCGGTGTACGGATTCTGCGGCGCGGCCGGCCCGAAGGCACTGGTGGCGGCGTGGGCGGGCAGGCCGCTGAGCGCGCCCGCGGCGAGCGCGAGGGCGGTGACGGCCGCGGCCCGGCCTCGGATCGAAGACACGGTCTCCCCCAAGTACACAGACGTTTACAAAGATCGATCCGGAGCCTAGCCACGCCCGCCCCGATGGTCAATATCCCTATAGGAGAAGTAGGTGACGGCACACGTGGTCGCGGCGGAGGCCTCACGTGGCGGCGGCGCCCGCCGATGGTCGAGCCATGACCGTCGCCCGCTACGCCGCCCGGACCGCCGCGTTCGCCGCCGTCTACCTGCTGTTCTCGTGGGTCGGATGGTCGTTCGTGGCGCTCCCGGTCGCCGCCGTCTGGATGCTCGCGCAGGGCCACTGGGGGCTGCGCCGATTCGACGTGATCACCCTGGTCACGATCACCACGGCGGCCTCGATCGCCGGCGGCACGTCGATGCTCGCCGGGTTCGGCGCGGCCGCCCTGATCACGTTCCCGGCGATGATGTTCGCGCTGCTGGTCGAGCGGTGGCTGCCCGGCTGGTGGCAGGGCCACGGCGATCGGTTCCGGTCACGGCGTACGCGCCTGGCCCGGGTCGCCGCCGCGGCCGCCCTGTGCGCCGTCGCGTTCGTGGTCCTCTACGCCGTGCTGCTCGGCATACCGATGTTCGGCCTGCTGATCGAGCCGGTGCTGCTCACCGCCGCGGTGTTCGTGGCCGCGCTGGCCGGCCGCGCGCTCAACCGGGGCCGTACGCCGCGCGTGACCGGGCTCACCCTGGTCCGCTGACCGACCGGATTTTTGTCGGTCACTCCTGCTACGGTCGCGCCGCTGGTTCAGACAGGGAGAGACCGGAGACAGGAGCCGTCCATGACCTTCCACAGCCACGACGACACGTTCGCCGGCCTGCCGGTGACCGAGTTCCCGGGCGGCACCGCGACCGGTCCGACCGCCTGGCGCGTGTCGTTCGAGGATGAGGACGTCTCCCAGGCGTCACTCTCCGAGGGCTTCCGGGACGTGTTCGAGACGTTCCTGACCGCCCACGGCGCGACCACGGAGTCCCTGGTCATCGGCCCGTGGGGTTATGCCGCGTTCGCCTACGCCCCGCTGGAGCAGCTGATCGCGGCGGCGCCGCGCCTGCCCCGGCTGCGCTCGCTGTTCCTCGGCGACATCACGTTCGACGAGTGCGAGATCTCCTGGATGAAGGTGGGCGACGTCAGCCCCTTGATCACCGCGTTCCCGCAGCTGGAGACCCTGCAGGTGCGCGGCGGGGAGGATTTCTCCTTCTCCCCGGTCGCCAGTGACGGCCTGCGCCGCCTGGTCGTGCAGTCCGGCGGCCTCCCGGCCGGTTTCACCGCCGCCGTGCTCGGCTCGGCCTTTCCGGGCCTGACCGACCTGGAGCTGTGGCTCGGCACACCGGACTACAGCGGCGACACCCGGGTCGCCGACCTGCGCCCGCTGCTCGACGGCACGCTCTTCCCGCAGCTGTGCCGCCTCGGCCTGCGCAACGCGGAGATCGCCGACGAGCTCGCCGCCGCGGTCGCGCACGCCCCGGTCGTGGCCCGGCTGGAGTCGCTCGACCTGTCCATGGGCGTGCTCAGCGACCGCGGCGCGACCGCGCTGCTGGCCGGCCAGCCCCTCACCCACCTGCGCGAGCTGCACCTGCAACACCACTACATGTCCGACGAGACGGCCGCCGCCGTGGTCGCCGCGCTGCCGGAAACCCGGGTCGACGTGAGCGAGCCGCAGGGGGAGGACGACGACGACCGCTACGTCGCGGTCTCGGAGTGACATGCGCGCGCTGATCGGCACCCACGACATCCTCATGGTCACCCTCGACACGCTGCGCCACGACGTGGCCGCCGAGCTGGCCGCCACCGGCCGCACGCCGAACCTGGCCCGCGTCCTGCCCGGCGGCGCCTGGGAGCGGCGGCACTCACCGGCCAGTTTCACCTATGCCGCCCACCACGCGTTCTTCGCCGGTTTCCTGCCCACCCCGGCCGATCCGGGCGACCACGACCGGCTCTACGCGGCGGCGTTCCCGGGCAGTGTGACCTCCGGGCCGCACACCTGGGTCTTCGACGCGCCCGACCTGCCCACGGCCCTGGCCAAGGAGGGCTATCACACGCTCTGCCTGGGCGGGGTCGGCTTCTTCAGCCGCAGCACGGCACTCGGCCAGGTGCTGCCCGGCCTGTTCGCCGAGGCGCACTGGGAGCACACGTTCGGGGTGACCGCGCCGGATTGCCTGGGCGCCCAGCTCGACCGCCTGGAGACGTCACTGGCCGCGGTCCCGGCCGGGCAGCCGGTGTTCACGTTCCTCAACGTCGCCGCCATGCACCAGCCGAACCGGCACTACGCCGGCCTCGACGAGGACACCCGGGAGAGCCACGCGGCCGCGCTGGAATATGTCGACGGTCTGATCCCCCGGCTGTTCGACCTGGTCCGCGGGCGGGGGCGACCGGTCTTCACGATCCTCTGCTCGGACCACGGCACGGCGTACGGGGAGGACGGCCACACCGGTCACCGCATCGGCCACGAGGTCGTCTGGACGGTGCCGTACGCGCAGTTCACCCTGGCCGCGTCATGATCGGCGCCTCGCCCTACCAGGGCTATCTGTACGCGTATCCGCACAAGACGTCGTACCGTCCGCTGGATCCACGCCCGGCCCTGACCGACGTGTGGCGCGACGAGCCGAGGGACGCGCTCTTCCTCTACGTGCACATCCCGTTCTGCGAGATGCGCTGCGGTTTCTGCAACCTGTTCACCCGCGCCAACGCGCCCGCCGAGCAGGTCACGGCCTACCTTCGTCAACTCCGCGAGCAGGCCGGCCGCGTCGCCCTGGACGGCGCGGTGTTCGCCCGGGCCGCGTTCGGCGGCGGCACGCCCACCTATCTGGACGCCGCCGAGCTCCAGGATCTCTTCGACATCTGCACCACCGTCATGGGCGCCGGCCTGCCCGGCATCCCGCTGTCGGTCGAGACGTCGCCGGCCACCGCCACCCCCGACCGCCTGGAGGTGCTCTCGGCGTACGGGGCGACCCGCGTCAGCATCGGCGTGCAGAGCTTCCTCGATGCCGAGGCCCACGCCGCCGGCCGCCCGCAGCGCCGCGCCGACGTCGAGCGCGCGCTCGGCGCGATCCGCGACGCCCGCATCCCGGTCCTCAACCTCGACCTGATCTACGGCATCGACGGCCAGACCCCGGCGTCGTGGCAGCTCAGCCTGGACGCGGCCCTGCAGTGGCGGCCCGAGGAGATCTTCCTCTACCCGCTCTACGTGCGCCCGCTGACCGGCCTGGGCCGCCGCGCGGTCAGCCGCGACGACTGGGACGCGCAGCGGCTCGCCCTCTACCGCCAGGGCCGGGAGACGCTGCTCGCGGCCGGGTACCGGCAGGAGTCGATGCGCCAGTTCCGGCTCCCCTCGGCCCGCGACGACGGCCCGGACTACTCCTGTCAGGACGACGGCATGATCGGCCTGGGCTGCGGCGCCCGCTCCTACACCCGCGAACTGCACTACTCGTTCGACTACGCGGTCGGGATCTCCCAGGTCCGCGCGGTCCTCGACGACTACATCGCCCGGCCTCCGGCCGATTTCGCGTACGCGGAGGTCGGCTTCACGCTGGAGCCCTTCGAGCAACGGCGCCGCTGGCTGATCAAGTCCCTGCTGCGCACCGAGGGGCTCGACCCGGCCGCCTACCGCAAACGCTTCGGCACCGACCCGGAGGCCGACTTCCCGCAGCTCACCCACCTGGTCGAGGCCGGGCTGGCCGAGCCCGGGGGCCTGCGCCTGACCCCGGCCGGGCTGGAACGGTCGGACGCGATCGGCCCGTGGCTGACCTCCGAGTCGGTGCGCTCGGCCATGGCGGGATATCAGCTCCGATGAACCTCTCCGTGCTCTACCGGGGCCCGCTGGCCAGCTGCAACTACGACTGTCCGTATTGCCCGTTCGCCAAACGCCACGACCCACCGGCACTGCTGCGCGAGGACCGCGCCGCGCTGGAACGGTTCACCGCCTGGGCCGCCGAGACCACCGACGTACGTCTGCAGATCCTGTTCACGCCGTGGGGCGAGGGCCTGACCCGCAGCTGGTACCGCCACGCCTTGGTGACGCTGTCCCACCTCCCGCACGTCGACCGGGTCGCCATCCAGACGAACCTGGCCGTCCGCACCGGCTGGCTCGCCGAGGCCGACCCCGCGTCCACGGCGCTCTGGGCCACCTACCACCCGGGCCAGGTCACCCGCGAGCGTTTCCTGGCCCGCTGCGCCGCGCTCACCCGCCTCGGCGTGCGCTTCTCGGTCGGCGTCGTCGGCCTCCCCGAGCATCACGAGGAGGCGCTCGCCCTCCGCGCATCACTTCCCCCCGAGGTGTACGTGTGGGTCAACGCCGCCGAGGGAAGGCGCTACACCCCGGCCGAGGAGGCGGCGTGGACGTCGCTCGACCCGCTCTTCGGCTACAGCGTCCGCCCGCACGTCTCGCTCGACCGGCCGTGCCACGCCGGCGAGACCGCGATCTCGGTCCTCGGCGACGGCACCGTCCGTCGCTGTCACTTCATCCAAACCAGGATCGGCAATCTGTACGACGGTTCGTGGCGCTCCGCGCTCAAACCCCGCACCTGCGTGAACAGCATCTGTGACTGTCACATCGGCTACGTCCACCTCAAGCCGCTCGGCCTCCACGACGTCTTCGCCGGCGGCATCCTGGAACGCATCCCCGCCGCGTGGCCCTTTCGTGCCGATTCTGCCGGTTCTGTCGGTTCGGGGACACCAGTCCGGTCACTCTCCGGATAGGTTCGGCCACAACTCCGCCTGAAGGGGCATCTTCGACAGGAGAGGTGAGCGATGACCACGAACGCGACCGAGCAGCTCCACACCACCACCCCGGACGACCTGGACTCCCCGTCCCGCCTGCGCCAGGCGGTGACCACGGTCCGCACGTCCCGCCCGGCCCAGGCCGTCTCCACCCACCGCAAACCCGTGGCCGCCACCCTGCTGGCCCTGACCGCCACCGCAGCCGCCGCCCTGTTCCTCCTCCGCAAACGCCTCGCCAAGCCGGCCCCGCGCCCCCGCTTCCCCTTCCTCCGCCGAGCCTGACCCTTTCAGTCCCCGCCGCGGCCCACCCCGAGCCGGCCGCCCCTCCACCTACCTGCCACCCCAGCCGGCCACTCGGCCACTCCTCAGAGGCGGGCCGAGCCGGGCCACCCCGAGCCGGCCCAGCCGAGCCGACTCACCCTTCAGAGCCGGCCCGTTCTGTCCAGCTGGTCCACAGAGGTCCTTCCAGCCGCCGGAGGCACCCCTCACGACCAGCTGACCGGAGCGGGCTGGACCGGAGGGGTGTTTCTGGGTTTTGCGGGGTGTGCCTGATTCGGTATCCATCGAAGGGGCTTGACTTCTGGGGGTGGTTTTCGGCATAGAAGGCAGGAGGACCAGAGAGGAGTACGGGGGCCCAACGGCACAGGAGGGGCGATGCGGATCAGTGACATTCTCCGGACCAAGGGCGACAACGTGGTGACGGTTCCACCGGACCTGCCGGTGGAGGGCCTGGTCAGCAAGCTGGCCCACCACCGGATCGGCGCCGCGGTGGTATCCCGGGACGGCGCCACGGTAGACGGCATCGTCAGCGAACGCGACGTCGTCCGCGCACTAGCCGAACGAGGCCCGGCCGTCCTGGCCGAGCCGGTCAGCACCATCCAGACCACTCAGGTACGCACGGTCTCCCCCGAGGCCCAGCTCGAAGACGTCGAACGTCTCATGACCGAACACCGCTTCCGCCACGTTCCCGTGGTGGTCGACAACCGCTTGGCCGGCGTGGTCAGCATCGGCGACGTGGTGAAGAACCGCATCGACGAGTTGGAGTCCGAACGCAGCACCCTGGCCGACTACATAACCGGCGACCGAAGCTGATTCCGGTTACCGGCTGATCGTGTCGCCGCGGCCGGTCTGGGCGGCGGCCGTGATCGCGTCGGTGACCAAGGGGAAAGGCTGACCCGCTGGTTTTCGGGCAGCAAAAAGAAACGCCCACCCGGAACCCGGGTGGGCGTTTCCATAAGTTAAGTCCGGCGGCGTCCTACTCTCCCACACCCTCCCGAGTGCAGTACCATCGGCGCTGGAGGGCTTAGCTACCGGGTTCGGAATGTAACCGGGCGTTTCCCCTCCGCTATGACCACCGAAACAGCCATCAGCGAAACAAAACCAGCAACCTTTACGGGATCTCTCCCGACAAGGGTGGTTGTTCGTTTGCTGTGAATCACACAGTGGACGCAAGCGCAATGTTTAGGGTGGTTAAGCCCTCGGCCTATTAGTACCGGTCAACTCAACACGTTACCGTGCTTACATCTCCGGCCTATCAACCCAGTAGTCTAGCTGGGAGCCTTACCCACTCAAGGTGGTGGGATACCTCATCTCGAAGCGAGCTTCCCGCTTAGATGCTTTCAGCGGTTATCCCTTCCGAACGTAGCCAACCAGCCGTGCCCTTGGCAGGACAACTGGCACACCAGAGGTTCGTCCGTCCCGGTCCTCTCGTACTAGGGACAGCCCTTCTCAAGTATCCAACGCGCACGGCGGATAGGGACCGAACTGTCTCACGACGTTCTAAACCCAGCTCGCGTACCGCTTTAATGGGCGAACAGCCCAACCCTTGGGACCTGCTACAGCCCCAGGATGCGACGAGCCGACATCGAGGTGCCAAACCATCCCGTCGATATGGACTCTTGGGGAAGATCAGCCTGTTATCCCCGGGGTACCTTTTATCCGTTGAGCGACACCGCTTCCACACGCAAGTGCCGGATCACTAGTCCCGACTTTCGTCCCTGCTCGACCCGTCAGTCTCACAGTCAAGCTCCCTTATGCACTTACACTCAACACCTGATTGCCAACCAGGCTGAGGGAACCTTTGGGCGCCTCCGTTACCCTTTAGGAGGCAACCGCCCCAGTTAAACTACCCACCAGACACTGTCCCTCGACCCGATCAGGGCCGCAAGTTAGATACCCAAACCCAACAGAGTGGTATTTCAACAATGACTCCACCCGAACTGGCGTCCGAGCTTCACAGTCTCCCACCTATCCTACACAATCGAATTCAGATACCAATGTCAAGCTATAGTAAAGGTCCCGGGGTCTTTCCGTCCTGCCGCGCGTAACGAGCATCTTTACTCGTACTGCAATTTCGCCGGGCCTGTGGTTGAGACAGTGGGGAAGTCGTTACGCCATTCGTGCAGGTCGGAACTTACCCGACAAGGAATTTCGCTACCTTAGGATGGTTATAGTTACCACCGCCGTTTACTGGCGCTTAAGTTCTCCGCCTCGCCCCGAAGAGCTAACAGGTCCCCTTAACGTTCCAGCACCGGGCAGGCGTCAGTCCATATACATCGTCTTACGACTTGGCATGGACCTGTGTTTTTAGTAAACAGTCGCTTCCCCCTGCTCTCTGCGGCCATACCACGCTCCACCAGCAAGTGGCTTCACGCGTCCGGCCCCCCTTCTCCCTAAGTTACGGGGGCAATTTGCCGAGTTCCTTAACCACAGTTCACCCGTCGCCTCGGTATTCTCTACCTGACCACCTGTGTCGGTTTAGGGTACGGGCCGCTCGAAACATCGCTAGAGGCTTTTCTCGGCAGCATAGGATCAATGACTTCACCAGAACGGCTCGGCATCACGTCTCAGCCTATTGCCATGCGGATTTGCCTACATGACGGCCTACACGCTTACCCCGGCACAACCACCGGCCGGGCTCATCTACCTTCCTGCGTCACCCCATCACTAAACTACTACCCAACAAGGTCCTAGTCTCCCGCATCGCCGGCCGAAGCCATTGAATTGATCAAGTAGTTAGTACATTGAGGTTCGTCTTGGGCGTTTCTTTGCGGGTACGGGAATATCAACCCGTTATCCATCGACTACGCCTCTCGGCCTCGCCTTAGGCCCCGACTCACCCAGGGCGGATTAGCCTGGCCCTGGAACCCTTGGTCATCCGGCGGAAGGGGTTCTCACCCTTCATTCGCTACTCATGCCTGCATTCTCACTCGTACAGCGTCCACACCTGGATCACTCCGGCGCTTCACCCGCTGCACGACGCTCCCCTACCCATCCACACTAACGTGTGAATGCCACAGCTTCGGCGGTGTGCTTGAGCCCCGCTACATTGTCGGCGCAGAACCACTTGACCAGTGAGCT
>NZ_CP195646.1:6430000-7852500 GCF_051380535.1 Actinoplanes sp. HUAS TT8
TCTCCTCGGCTTCGGCCGTGGAGGAGGCGATGACCGGCACGATCCCGGGCAGGATCTTGACGTGGTCGGGGTCGCGGCCGTGTTCGGCCGCGCGCCGTTTGAGGTCGTCGTAGAACTCCTGGGCGTCGGCGAGGGTCTGGTGGGCGGTGAAGACGGCTTCCGCGTACTCGGCGGCGAAGTTCCGTCCGTTCTCGGAAGAGCCGGCTTGCACCAGTACGGGGTGACCCTGCGCCGACCGCGGAACGTTGAGCGCCCCGGCGACCTGGTAGAACCGGCCCTCGTGGGCGGCCGGGTAGATCTTGGCGTCGTCGCCCCAGACGCCGTTCTCCTTGTCGGCCAGGACGGCGTCGTCGTCCCAGGAGTCCCAGAGCTTGAGCGAGACGTCGACGAACTCGGCGGCGCGTTCGTAGCGCTCCTTGTGGGCGGGCAGGTGGTCGAGGTTGAAGTTGCGGGCGGCGTCGAGGCCGGCCGTGGTGACGATGTTCCAGCCGGCCCGGCCGCCACTGACGATGTCGAGCGAGGCGAAGCGCCGGGCCAGGTTGTACGGCTCGTTGTAGGTGGTCGACGCGGTCGCGATCAGGCCGATGTGCGAGGTGGCGCCGGCCAGTGCGGTGAGCAGGACGGTCGGTTCGAGGACGCCGGAGGGGCGGCGCCCGACCTGATCCCAGAGCACCGGGCCGTCGGCCAGGAAGACCGAGTCGAGTTTGCCGCGCTCGGCGATCCGGGCGAGGTTCTTGAAGTGTTCGACGTCGATGTCCGCGTGCGGGTCGGTCTCGGGCAGCCGCCAGGCCGCCTCGTGGTGCCCGACGCTCATCAGGAACGCGTTGAGGTGCAGTTCACGAGCCATGGTCACTGCACCTGCGGGGTGTAGTGGGTGGCCTCGTCGCCTTCGAGGATGTAGCTCTTGGTGCCGTCGGTGCCGACCGGGACGTCTCCGGCGACGGTGACGCGGTGCAGTTTGCGGTCCAGGTCGCCGTAGTCGTCGGCGGCGTAGTGCTGGGTGCTGCGGTTGTCCCAGACGACGAGGTCGCCGACCTGCCACTTGTGGCGCAGGGTGTTCTCGGGGCGGGTCACGTAGTGCTGGAGCAGGCGCAGGATGTCCCGGGACTCGGTCTTGGAGAGGCCGAGGATGCCGGTGACGAAGTTGCCGATGAACAGGTTCGGCTTGCCCGAGTCCGGGTTGACGCGGACGACCGGGTGGGCGGTGCGGTAGCGGGTGGAGACGAAGACCTTGTGGTAGTCGTCGACCTCGGCCGAGCGGAACTGCGGGTGCTCGGCGTAGTCGTACTCGTTGGAGTGCTCGGCCCACAGCCGGTCGGCCAGCACGCGCAGGTGTTCGGGCAGGTCGAAGTAGGCGGCGCTGGTGTTGGAGAAGAGCGTGTCACCGCCGTACGGCGGGATGACCAGACTCCGCAGCGTCGTCGCCTTGGGCGGGGCGACCACGAACGTCACGTCGGTGTGCCAGGCGTTGGCCCGGGCGCCCTCGCCGCCGGCGACTTCGAGCACGTTGGCCTGGCCGTCGACGGACGGGACGGTCGGGTGCGCGAGGGTCAGTTCGCCGAAGAGGCCGGCGAAGCGCTGGTGCTGGTCGTCGTCGAGGTGCTGGTCGCGGAAGACGAGCACCTTGTGCTCGACGAGCGCGTTGTGGATCTCCTTGGCGTCGCTCTCGGCGATCGGCTGTTTCAGGTCGATGCCGGTCACGGAAGCGCCGATCCGGCCACCGATGCGCTGGATGTCGATACTCATGGGAATCCCTTTCTGATTAGTTGGTACGCCAGGTCGAGAAGTGGCGCTCGGTGAGGATCAAAAGCTGGTTCACGATGAGGCCGATGCCGGAGATGGTGATGATTCCGGCGTACATGTCGGGGACCGCGAAGTTGTACTGCGCGTAATTGATGAGGTAGCCCAGTCCCGCTTTGGCGCCGACCATTTCGGCGGCGATCAGGATCAGGATCGAGTACGCCCCGGCCAGCCGGATGCCGGTGAAGATGGTGGGCACGGCGGCGGGCAGGACGACTTTCTGGAACAAGCTGAGCGGGCCGAGTCCGAGCGAGCGGGCCGATTTGATCAGCAGCGGGTCGACGGTCCGGACGCCGCTCACCGTGTTCAGGAGAATGGGCCAGGCGCAGGCGTACAGAATGATGGCGATCTTTGATGTCTCGCCGAGTCCCAGGATCAGCACGAAGACCGGCAGGATGGCCAGGGCGGCCGTGTTCCGGAACACTTCGAGGAGCGGGGTCAGCAGATTGGCGACCGGTTTGTACCAGCCGATCAGCAGGCCGAGCGGGATCGAGACGACGATCGCGAGGGCGAAACCGACGAGCGAGCGGGTCAGGCTGGCCTGGGTGTGTTCCCACAGTTCGCCCGATCGGGCCAGGTCCCACCAGGCGACCAGGACTTCGGAGAGCGGCGGGAGGAAGGTCGAGTCGACCACGCCCAGCCGGGGGAAGATCTCCCAGATGAGGGCGAGCGCGAGGATCGCGACGCTGCGGGTGATGGCGTTCCCGAAGAATCGGGCGATCCGGCGGGCCTGCACCGGAACGGCCACGGTCTTCGGAGCGACCAGCGTGGAGCTAGACACGGGTGGCCTCCAGTTCCTCGGTACGGGCCTTGCTGACCTCGTCGCGCAGCAGCGTCCAGATCTCGTGGCGGTAGTGCGCGAACTGCGGGTCGGAGCGGACGTCGTCGCTCTGTTCGAGGGGCGGGATCTCGACGACCTGCTTGATCCGCCCGGGCCGGGAGGTCATCACCGCGACGCGTTGTCCCAGGTAGACCGCTTCTTCGATGCCGTGGGTGATGAAGACGACGGTCTTGCCGGTCTTCTCCCAGATCTTGAGCAGTTCGTCCTGCAGGCCGTCGCGGGTCTGTGCGTCCAGGGCGGCGAACGGCTCGTCCATGAGCAGCACGTCCGGGTCGAAGGCGAGGCTGCGGGCGATGGCGACGCGCTGCTTCATGCCGCCGGAGAGTTCGTGCGGGTAGCGGTCGTGGAAGCCGGCCAGGCCGACCAGGTCCAGGTATTCGCGGGCCCGCTCGGCCCGTTCCCGGCGGGGCACGTGCTTGGCCTCCAGACCGAATTCGACGTTGCCCTGGGCGGTGCGCCACGGGAGCAGCGCGTACTGCTGGAAGACCACGCCGCGGTCGAGTCCGGGGCCGGTGACCTGCTTGCCGTCGACCAGGATGCGGCCGCTGGTCGGTTCGGCGAGGCCGCCGAGCAGGTCGAGCAGGGTGGACTTGCCGCAGCCGCTGGGACCGACGATGACCAGGAACTCGCCGTCCTGGACGTCCAGGTTGATCTCCTGCAGGGCGGTGACCGTGGTCCCGCGGGCCCGGAACTCCTTGCCGATGTTCTCGAAGACGATCTTGGCGGTCATGCGGCGCCACCCGCGTACGAGTTGTACTTGTTGCTGAAGATATCGGTGGCCTTGATGTCCTTCTTCAGTTCGCCGGCCCGGCTCAGCCAGTCGATCCAGGTCTGGAACTCGGCGTCGGCGATAACACCGCCGGTGCCGGCGACGCCGTAGCTCTTGAAGTACTGGATCGTGGAGCTGTCCTCGTTGCGGCCGCGTTTGGTCACGATGTCCTGGAAACGGGCGATGACCTGTTCGCGGGGTGTGGTCCGGGCCCATTCGATGGCCTTGCCGACGCCGGAGACGAACGTCTTGACGGTGTCCGGGTTCTTCTTGAGGAATTCGTTGCGGAAGATGAAGCTGCCCGCGGTGAACTTGCCGAGCAGGTCGAAGTCGCTGAACAGCGGGTGGACGCCGCCGCGGGCGATCGCCTTGTCGCGCAGGACGCCGCCGAGCGCGCCGACGTCGATCTGGTTCTGCCGCACCGACTGCTCGGTGTTGACCGGCGGCACGACGATCAGTTCGACCTGCTTGATCTCGGCGTCGGTCAGATTGTTCTTGGCCAGGTAGGTCTTGATGACCGCCTCGTGGTGGGCGCCCAGGGTATTGACGCCGATCTTCTTGCCGATGAGGTCGCGGGCGGTCTTGATCGGGCTGCCGTCGAGCACGTAATAGCCGGTGTAGGTGTCCTGGTCGACGCCGTAGTAACCGATGACGGCGGTGATCGGGGCACCGTTGGCGGCCAGTTTCACGATGGCGCCGTTGAATGCGCCGCCGAAGTCGACGTCACCGGTGGTGGCGGCCTGAATGTCCTGCGGGCCGCTGATCGTGTTGCCGATCCACTTGAGCGTCAGGTCACCCAGAAAACCGAGGTCGGCGGCGAGTTCGGGCAGGGTCACGGAGCCCACGCTGCCCTGATATCGCAGTTCCTTCACCTGGCCGCCGGCGGCCGAGGCCTCACTGCTGCCGCATGCCGAGAGTCCGGTGGCGGTCAGGAAAGCGCCGCCCAGAAGGCCGGCGAGTGCGTTGCGACGAGTGGGCACAGAAATCTCCTCAATGGCAGCATTCAACGGACGGCCCGCGAAAAGGGCCGCCGGAAATTCAAAGGCTTTTCGGCGTACGGACACAGCCGCGCGACCGCGCGTCGATGCGGGGCCGGGGCTGCGGGAGGGTGTGGGGCGGCGGGCCGTGGCGCTTCGCCGTCACCGCCTCAACAGGAGCAGGTGCACACCCGGAGGAAGTCGACGAAGCGACGCCGCGTCAGGCGCTTGTTTCGCTTCATGTCCACGAACGTAAACGCCCGGCGACGCCGCGTCAGCCTCTTTGTGACTCAGAACACACGTATTTCCCATAGGTTGAGTGGGATATACCTCAGAGCATTGGGCTGACCTGCGGAAACGCGAAAGGGCGGGAGCGCGTGTACGCTCCCGCCCTTTCGGACAGTCCGATTTGTCAGTCGACTTTCTCGATCAAATCTCCCCCATCGACCTCATCGGTCGACTTGGTCGACCGGCGCCAGGCCGGCCGCGCGGGGTTGCCGAGCAGCGCTGCGCCGGGCAGCCCTGGTCGATCGGCGCCGGGGGACGGCGCTGTTCGATCGGGACCGCGCCGACGCCGGGTGGTGCCGACCGGCCGCGGCGTCCCGCCCGGCGCCGGGCGGTCACCATGACCGCCGGCGGCGCCGGAGGGGAGGGTCGCGGGTCAGTCGTCGCCGAAGTCCTCGAAGACCTCTTCGACGGCCTCACCGATCACGTAGCCGGCCGCGAGACCGCCGACCGCGCCCAGGATCGCGCCGCCCATGCCGCTGCCGCCATGACCGCCGTGCCCACCCCGGTAGTGGCCGTGGTGCCCGTAACCGCCACCGTGACCGCCGTGCCCGTAGGCCGGCGCGCCGTGCCCGTAACCGGGCGGGGGCGGCGGCGGGTAGCCGGGAGCACCGTACGCCCCGTGGCCGCCGTGCGGGGCACCGTAGCCCGGGCGGGACTTGTGGTGGTCGACCGCCTGACGGACCCAGCCGTCGACGACCGCACGCCAGTCGGTGGTGTCGGCGTCGTGGTGCGAGACCGAGTAGCGCCCGTACGTGTCCTGGCCGCTGTGGAACAGGCCGCCGCGCTTGTCGAATTCGAGGACCACCTCGACCGAGTGCGGGCTGGTGACGAACGTCAGCTCGACCTCGTTGACCGAGTGCGCGTACTGCGAGGCGGGCCAGTACTCGATCTCCTGGTAGAACGGCAGCGTCTGGTGGACGCCGTAGATCTGCCCGTGCTCCAGGTCGGCCGACTTGAAGCGGAAACCGAGCTGGTTGAACGCGTCCAGGATCTTCTGCTGGATCGGCAGCGGGTGCACGTAGACCGGGTCGAGGTCGCTCTTGTCCAGCGCCCGCGCGATCGACACCTCGGTGCGCACGCCCATCACCATGCCGCGCAGCGGCTGCCCGTAGGCGGTGGTGATCGGGGTCTCCCACGGCATGTCGATGCGGAACGGGATCGACAGCTGCTGGCCCGGGTGCAGCCGCATCGGGCCGGAGACGGTCAGCCGGTAGAAGTCGCCGGTGGTCGAGTAGTCACTGCCGCCGCTCTCCACCTCCATGCGGGTGACCAGTGCCAGCGTGATGTGCTCGATGTCCGATTCCTGCGTGCCACCGGTCAGGTTGACGTGACCGGTGAGCGGGGCCCCCGGATAGGTGCTCGGGTTGGCCAGCACGGTGTCGACGCTCGGGCCGCCCACTCCCATGGCGCCCAACAGCTTTTTGAAGACCACGATGCCCTCTCTATAAGTCCTGCTAGCCCAGGTCCCTCGGAAAATTAACAAGGCCGGCTGGAAGGTCCCTGAGAGCGCCCCCACCAGCCAATCTTGCAGAGCAGCGTACGGCTATCGTGCAAGCTCATGGACCCAGTCTCGATTCACCGCCTCGCCGATGTCACCGTTGTCCACGCATCGAGTGACCCGGCCGACGTCGTCGCCGGCACGCCGACCACCGGCGCGGTCACGGTCACCACGCTCGACGGGCCGGGCGTCGAGGTCGGTGTCTGGGAGATGAGCGCCGGCGCGGTCCGCGACGTCGAGGCCGAGGAGGCGTTCCTGGTGCTCGCCGGGCGCGCGACGATCGAGACCGGTGGCGCGACGTTCGAGGTGGGGCCGGGCGACCTGGTCCGCCTGGCCGAGGGCACCAAGACCGTCTGGACGGTCTCCGAGCCGCTGCGCAAACTCTACGTGACGGGGCTTTAGAAACGACAAAGGCCGCTTATCCCGTACGGAATAAGCGGCCTTTGATCTTGAAATTTACTTGATCAGGCCGAGGCCCTGAACGGCCGTGCGCTCCTCCTGGAGCTCGGCGACCGAGGCGTCGATGCGGCCGCGGGAGAACTCACTGATCTCCAGACCCTGGACGATCTCCCACTTGCCGTCCTTGGCGGTGACCGGGAACGAGCTGATCAGGCCGGCGGGCACGCCGTAGGAGCCGTCGGAGACGATCGCGGCCGACGTCCAGTCGCCCTCGGCCGTGCCGTTGACCCAGGTGTGCACGTGGTCGATCGCGGCCGACGCGGCCGACGCGGCCGAGGACGCGCCCCGGACCTCGATGATCTCGGCGCCGCGCTTGGCGACCCGCGGGATGAACTCGTCGGCCAGCCAGGCCTGCTCGACCAGGTCCTTGACCGGGCGGCCGGCGGCCTCGGCGTGGAAGACGTCCGGGTACTGCGTGGCCGAGTGGTTACCCCAGATCGTCACCTTGCGCAGCTCGGCGACCGGCACGTTCAGCTTCTTGGAGAGCTGGGCGAGCGCGCGGTTGTGGTCGAGCCGGGTCATCGCGGTGAAGCGGTCGGCCGGCACGTCCGGCGCGTGCTGCTGGGCGATCAGGGCGTTGGTGTTGGCCGGGTTGCCGACGACCAGGACGCGCACGTCGGACGCGGCACCCGCGTTGATCGCGGTGCCCTGCGGGCCGAAGATGCCGCCGTTGGCCTCGAGCAGGTCGCCCCGCTCCATGCCCTTGGTGCGCGGGCGGGCGCCGACCAGCAGCGCCACGTTGACGCCGTCGAACGCGGCCTTGGCGTCGTCGAACACGTCGACGCCGTCGAGCAGCGGGTAGGCCCCGTCCTCGAGCTCGAGCGCGACGCCCTCGGCGGCCTTGGTGGCGGCCGGGATCTCCAGCAGGCGCAGGCGGACCGGTACGTTCGCGCCGAGCAGCTGGCCGGAGGCGATGCGGAACAGCAGCGCGTAGCCGATCTGGCCGGCTGCGCCCGTCACGGTGACGGTGACCGGTGTCTTAGTCATGAGTTTGTCTCCCGAGGTTGAGGCATTTCGGCACCCGAACCGGACTCTAGTCCTCGCGTTACGGGACGATGACGCGGATGCCTACGCGTGTGACCTCACGCGTTACTTCTTCCGTCCCACGGCCGCCCAGGTCGAGGTCTCGATCGGCTCCGGCCGCTCGGGCGACTCCGGCCGCCAGTCGCTGACCGGCGAGACCCCCGGCTCGACCAGCTCCAGCCCGTCGAAGAACGCGCTGAACTGCGCCTGGTTGCGCGGCCGGAGCGCGGCCGGGCCGCTCGGCTGGGTCGCCGCGATCCGCGCCGAGACCTCCGGCGGGACGAAATCGGCCGTGCCGTGCGTGGCGACCAGGAAACTGCCCGGCGCGGCGCCGGCCAGCAGGGCACGGACCACGCCGACGGCCTGCTCGTCGTCGTGGAGGAAGTGCAACACGTTGATCAGCAGGAACGCGATCGGACGGGCCGGGTCGATCGTCGCGGCGAACCCGTCGGCGCGGACGATCTTCTCCGGGTCGCGCAGGTCGGCATCCACATACGTCGTCGAGCCGCCGATCATCAGCGCGCGGGCGTGGGCGAGGACCATCGGGTCGTTGTCGACGTAGACGACCTTCGCCTCCGGCGCGATCGCCTGGGCCACCTCGTGGGTGTTGTCGGGCGCCGGCAGGCCGGTGCCGATGTCGACGAACTGGCGGATGCCGGCCGCACCGGCCAGGTGCCGGACGGCCCGGTTGTGGAAGGCGCGGCCCTCGCGCGCGGCCGTCCAGACGGCCGGGTAGATCCGGGCGATCTCGTCGCCGGAGTCACGGTCGACCTGGTAGTGGTCCTTGCCGCCGAGCCAGTAGTTCCACCGGCGGGCCGGCGAGACGGTGTGCTGATCCACCCGGTCGCTCGTCATGACTCATCCTAACCCGGTCGATATCTCCACTGTGGACGCGAAGGGTTTTCCTACTCCGGCCCCGCGGGCATATCCTGCATCGGCGGACTTCGAGGAAAGGTGCAGCGTGGCCATCCTGGCGCCGCCCTATCGGCCCTTCTCCCCCGGCTTCCCGCCGCTCGATCCGGCGCGCGGCGACGGCGGCGCGACCATCGCGGTGACCATGCGATACGCGCCGCTCGCCTTCGTGCTCGGACTCTTCACCCCGGTGCTGGAGATCGACGGGAAGAACGTGCCGGCGAGCTGGGGGCGGGTGACGACCCCGGTCGCGCTCGGGGAGCACCACGTGCACGTGCACATTCCGTACCTGCTGCCGTCCCGGATCGGCGTGGCCGAGACGACCGTGGTCGCGCTGCCCGGCAAGACCGCCGAGCTGGAGTACCGGGCGCCGATGCTGGCCTTCCTGCGCGGGGCGCTCGGGCCGCCGCCGCAGCGGTACCCGGGGCTCGCGCTGGCCGTGGTGCTGGTGATCGTGGCGCTGGTGCTGGCGATCTGCGGCTGCCTCGGGATGCTCACCTCCGGCCCGCCGGAACAGGAACCGGGGGCGACGATCGCGCCGTCGGCCCGCAGCGTCCCGGTGTCGCCGAGCCCGGACCTCTCGCCCGGCCGGCCCGGGTCGCTCCCGGGCGGATGATCGGTCGCGCGCCCCGGTCGATCGATCGGGGTGAGTGGACCGTTCGGTCAGGGCGGGGATCGACTCGCGCGGTGGGTACGGACCGATCGGCGGGTGGTGATGGGCGGATTCGGACATCAGGCTCTCGCTGTGAGTTTGCCGCCTCCGCAGGACCCGTGGGCCGTGCCGTCCGATACGCCGCATCCGGGGATGCCCGGGCCTCCGGTGAGGCCGGGTCCGGCCTATCCCCCGGGGCCGGGGCAGGCCTATCCGCCGACCACGGCCATGCCGGGGCCGGCCTACCCGCCGACCGCGACCGGGCAGCCCCGTCCCCCGGCGCCGAAGAAGAAGCTGACCCTCGACAAGGTGATGCTCGGCGTGGTCGGGATCTCGGCGATCGTGGCGTGCGGGGTGTCGATCCTCGCGCCGGACTCGACCAAGCCGGCGACGACGAACGCCGCCGCCTCGGAGACGCCGTCGGTGGTGGTGACCACCGAGAAGGTGGCCGCGTCGGCGCCGCCGGTCGCGGTCACGCAGTCGGCCCGGCCCACCGTCACCACGACGGCGCCGGCCACCAGGACGGCCAAGCCCACGCCGGTCAGGACCACGGTGAAGCCGGTCTACTACACCAACTGTGACGCCGTCTTCGACGCCGGCGAGTCCGACCTGCGCAAGAGCGACCCCGGCTACCGCAAGGCGCTGGACCGGGACGGCGACGGCATCGCCTGCGAGTCCGACGGCACCGACGAGGAGCCGGTGGTGGACGACGAACCCGACACCGGCGGCACCGATCCGCGGTTCTCGACCTGCGCGGCGGCCAAGAAGGCCGGGTACGGGCCGTACACCGAGGGCGAGGACCCGGAGTACGACTGGTATCAGGACCGCGACAAGGACGGGGTGGTCTGCGAGTAGCGGCCGGCCACCACCGCCGGGCGTTCCAGGACGCGGCCGGCGGCCAGGTCGGCGGCCAGCCGCAGGTACTGGGCGTGGGCCCAGGCCAGCGGGGTCGCCGAGGTGCTCGGTGTGCCCAGCGGGCGGTTCGGCGGATACTGGTCCCACACCTGCTCGGGCAGCATCCGGCTCGGCCCGGCCGCGGCGGCCAGGATCCTGAGCTGGTCCCGGGCGCCGCCCTTGGCGCCGGCGGCCAGCAGGTACTCGCCGCGTTCCCCGTTGAGCAGCGGCCACGCCCGGCCGCGGGTGATCAGCGAGTCGGCCGGGAGCGGGTAGTCCCACGGGCCGCCGTCGGCCTTCTCGCCGTAGCCGTCGAACGACGCCCGGTGCCAGTACGGCCCGGCCGCGAGCTGAGCGTCGACCACGCCGATCGAGGTACGGACGTCGGCGTCGGACGCCGGGAGGATCCCGAGCCGGACCAGCTCCAGGAATCCGGGGTCCACCACCCGGCGCTGATCGACCCCGGACGGGCCGCTGTCGCCGATGTCGTACGTGGTGCCCACGTCCGGCTTCCCGTCCTTGGTCAGGCGCAGGAAGTACGGCTGCTCGGAGTAGGTCCCGGTACTGGTGACGGTCCAGGCCTTGACGTTCGCGCGCCACTGATCGGCAACGGTCAGATACCGTACGGCGGAAGCATGGTCCTGGTTCTTCTCCGCGATCGACGCCGCGCATACCAATCCGGCGATCTCCGCCGCGATGGTGGCCGGGGAGTATCCGGACTGGTTCTCCCAGCGGTCCTGCGGGCTCCAGGGCGCGCGGTGGCCGTCGCGCTCGAAACCGGTCAGGAAGTCGGCCGCCTTCCGCACGTGCGCCCAGGTCGCCGCGTCGGTCCGGCCGAGCTGGTCGGCGAGCACGATCGGCAGCCCGACCTCGTCGAGTTGCAGGCCGTCCCAGACCGGGGTGCCGTCGAGCCGCGAGTTCTGCGGGAACGAGCCGTCGGCCTTCTGCTGCACGGTGAACAGGTAGTCCAGGGCCCGTCCGGCCCCGGCCCGGTCGCCGGCGGCGAGCAGCCCGGTGGCGATCTGATAGAGGTCACGGGACCAGACCAGGTGATACGGGCCGGACGGATCGTCGCGCCCGAACGCCCACGGCGAGCCGGGCGCGGCCACGTACGCTCCGCGGTGGGTCTTGTCCTCGGAGGCGGCCAGGACCATCGCGGACGCCTGCCAGAGCGTGCGGTCGGCGACGGCCGGCGGACGGTGCAGGCCACGCAGGTAACCGTGCCAGCCCTCGGCGTACTCGCGGGCGGCCGGGGCGAATCCGCGGCGCAGTCCGGCCCGCGCGCCGGCGAGCGCGGCGCTCTCGGAGGGGCCGAAACCGAGTGCGAGCGTGGTGTGCCCGGTGGTCAGCCGGCCGGTCTGCACGAGGTAGCCGGGTGCGGCCGAGGTGTACCTCGCGTCCGGGCCGTCGCTGGTCCCGGAGTAGCCGCTGGACGTCGTCCGGAACCCCGGCGAGGCCACGAAGGCGCTGGCCACGTCCCCGTCGACGGCCAGCAGCGCGTCGCCCGAGGTGCGGCCGGCGTCACCGGCGCGGCTGTTGCCGAGCGCCGGGTCGTAGACGGCGTACAGGCGGTAGCCCGGGCGGGCGGTGAAATCCACGTCGGCCAGGACGGTGGCCCGGTGCGGGTCGGTCACGTACGAGAGGGCGAGCCGCCACCGCCCGGACGGGCCGGCCAGCCGCTGCCGGAAACTCAGACTGCGGTCGTCGGCCAGGGTGGTGTCCACGGACGCCGCGGTCTCCGGGCCCGAGGGGCCGGTGACGACGAAGCTGAGCGCCCGCGCGCTCGGCGTTCCCAGGTCGGGGTAGAAGATCTCGCCGAGACCGCCGGTGCGTTGCACGGTCGCCCAGATCCGGCTCGCGGTCCCGGCCGCGGTGATCAGGCCGGTCTTGTCGGCCGGAAGATACTGCTGGTCGACGCCGGGCGCGCCCGGAGCCGAGCCCCCGGGAGCGAGGACCTGCGGGGTGAGACCGATCAGGGCGGTCGCGAGGACCCGGCCGATTCTCCGGTACGCCATGACGGCCGCATACCCAGATATCGACGAAGATAACAGTCAGGGCTTGGTCTGGAGTTCGTCGTGCAGGGCGCGCATCAGTTCGGCGCTGGTGAACGGCTTCTCCAGCAGGTGCACGTCGGCGGCGAGCGTGCCGTGGTTGGTCAGGACCGGCTGGGCGTAGCCGGACATGAACAGCACCTTGGTCCGGGGGTAGCGGGTGGTCACCGCGTCGGCCAGGTCCTTGCCCAGCATCCCGGGCATGATCACGTCGGTGAGCAGCACGTCGATGCTGTTCTGGTCGGCCAGCCGGAGCGCCTCCTCGCCCCCGCCTGCGGCCAGCACCGTGTACCCGCCCCGGTTGAGGATGCGGCAGGTCACCTCGCGCAGCGCGTCCTCGTCCTCGGCGACCAGCACGGTCGCGCCGTGCCCGGTCAGCCGTTCGTCGCTCTCCTCGGGGGTCGCCGCCTGCGCCTGGACGTCGGTGACCGGCAGCAGGATCGTGAACGTGGTGCCGATGCCCGGCTCGGAGTAGATCTGCACGGTGCCGCCGGCCTGCGTGATGATGCCGTACACGGTGGCCAGTCCGAGGCCGGTGCCCTGGCCGCTCGGTTTGGTGGTGAAGAACGGCTCGAACGCCTTGTCGATCACCTCCTTGGGCATGCCGGTGCCGGTGTCCGAGACACGCAGCCGCAGGTAGTGGCCGGGACTGAGACCGGCCCGGGCGGCCGAGTGCTCGGCGTCGACGCGGACGTCGGCGGTGTCGATGGTGAGCCGCCCGCCGGTCGGCATCGCGTCGCGGGCGTTGACCGCGAGGTTGACCAGCACCTGTTCCAGCTGGCCGGGGTCGGCCATCACCGCGGGCAGCGCGGCCGTGGTCCGTACCGTCAGGGTGATGTGCTCGCCGAGGGACCGTTCGAGCATCTGGTGCACCTCGGTGACCACCACGTTGAGGTCGAGCGGCCGGGGCCGGATCACCTCGCGCCGGGCGAAGGCGAGCAGCTGATGGGTGAGGTCGCTGCCGCGCCGGGCGGCCCGGGCGATCTGCTCGGCGTCGGCCGCGGCCGAGCTGCCGGCGGCGTCCTCGATGATGAACGCCGCGTAGTTGACGATCACCGCGAGCAGGTTGTTGAAGTCGTGGGCGATGCCGCCGGCCAGCTGGCCCAGGCTCTCCAGGCGCTGGGCCTGCTGCATCCGGGCTTCGAGCTTCTGCCGGTCGGTCTCCTCGCGCAGCCGGCGCCGTTCGGCCTCGGCGGCCAGCCGGTCGGTGATGTCCCGGACCGCGGCCACGGTGATCACCCCGGTGTCGGTGTGTAGCGCACTGACCGCGATGTCGACCGGCAGTTCGGCGCCGTCGCTGCGGGTGGCCCGGCGTTTGGCCCAGCGCTGCTCGCCGTCCTCGGTCCGCTCGGTGTCGAGCGGGGTGGCCGACTCGCCGGTGCGCAGGATCGCCGAGACCGGGGGCAGCCCGTCCGGCAGCAGGCGGTCCACCGCCATGTGGATCAGGTCGTGCCGGGGGTGGGCGAACAGCCGCTCGGCCTCGGCGTTGACCAGCACCACCTCGCCGGACTCGGCGACGCCGAGCAGCGCGTCCGGCGCGGCGTCGAGGATCGCCTGCACGCGGGCCTCGGTGCGTTCCCGTTCGCTGATGTCGCGGGCCGTGCTGGTGGTGCCGACCAGCAGGCCGTGCTCGTCGAGCAGCGGCGAGATCAGCATGGCGACGGCCACCGGCTGGCCGGCCGAGGTGAGCCGCAGCGAGCGGTAGCGGTCGACCCGGCCGCCCATCCGGACCAGCCGGCGGATCTGCTCCTCGTCGGCCCGCCGGTCGGGCGGGATGATCTCGTCGATCGGGGCGCCGATCATCTGCTCGGCGGTGAAGCCGTAGAGCAGTTCGGCGCCCGGGTTCCAGGACAGGACCCGGTTGTTCAGGTCGACCGTGACGATGGCGTCGTGCGAGGACTGGACGACCGAGGCGAGCAGCGCGCGGTTGGCCGCCGCCTGGCGTTGCGTGGTGTCGTCGCGCAGGACGGCGGTCACGTACGTCTCGACGCCGGGCACGGTGACCCCGGACAGTGACACCTCGACCGGGAAGACCGTCCCGTCCTGGCGGCGCCCGCGCAGCGGGAGACGGCGCAGCGGCGGGTGCTCGGCGGCCAGGTAACCGGCCCGCTGGTCGGGATGACCCGGGCGTACGTCGTCCGGGACCAGTTCGTCGATGGAGGCGCCGACGAGCCGGCCGGGCGGGTAGCCGAACATGTCGTGGGCGCGGCGGTTGGCGATGGTGATGACGCCGTCGGCGCGGCTGATGATGATCGCGTCCGGGGCGGTGTCGACCAGGAGCCCCGTCAGCTCGATGCGTGACTCCACGGCCGTCCCCTCCCTCCCCAAACTATCAATTTTCCGAAATTCCGGGCATGAAATCCCCATTTTCCGGGCATCGTCGGAGATTGTGAGCATCGATCCGAACCGGCCCAGCTCCGCCCGGGTGTACGACGCCTTCCTCGGCGGCACGCACAACTTCGCCGTGGACCGGTCGGTGGCGGCCCGGATCATGGAGATCGTCCCCGAGATGGCGGCGCTGGCCCGGGCCAACCGCGCGTTCCTGCACCGGGTGGTGCGCTGGGCCGTGGCCGGCGGGGTGCGCCAGTTCGTCGACCTCGGCTCCGGCATCCCGACCGAGGGGAACGTGCACGAGGTGGCCCTCGCGGCCGACCCGGACGCCCGGGTGGCCTACGTCGACGTCGACCCGACCGCCGTCCTCTACGCCCGTGAGCTGCTGGGCGACGAGCACCGGGCCGTCGTGGTCAACGCTGACCTGCGGGATCCGGCGTCGGTGCTCGACGATCCGGAGCTGCGCGCGGTGATCGACCCGGAACGGCCGATCGGCATCCTGATGTTCGCGGTGCTGCACTTCATCCCCGAGGGGCCGGTGCTCGACGCGACGCTGCGCGGCTACCGCGAGGCGGTGGCGCCGGGCAGTCTGCTCGCGGTCTCGCACGCCAGCGGCGGGCTGGACCCGGAGGCCGTGGATCGGGTGGCCGACCTGTACAGCCGGGCCGGAACACCGTTCGTGCCGCGGGACGAGGCCCGGTTCGCCGCGCTGTTCGACGGGTGGGAGCTGGTCGAGCCCGGCGTGGTGCGCGGGTCGGGCTGGCATCCGGACGGCGGGGTCGAGCAGCTCAGCGACTCGGCGTCGTCCATGGTCCTGACGGGCGTCGGCCGCCGGCGATGAGATCGCGGTCGGCCGGCCGGTCCCACCCGTCGCAGCAGTCCTCGGGCTCCACCTCGAGGAGGTCGAACAGGTCCGGCCCGGCGTGGCCGGTGTCGACCGAGCCGCCGATCAGGCCGAGCAGGGCGGCACAGTTGCGCCCGTAGCCCTGGACCATGCGATCCACCCGGGTCGGGTGACCGCAGCGACGACACGGTCGCATCCGCTCTGCCGGACGGTCACCCACCGGTCCATTATTGTCGGGAACCCGGATCCGCGCCCGTCTCATCCGCGCCGAATCCGGCCTCGGCCGCTATCGCCGCGATCCGGGCCAGTGCGCCCCGTGGATCCTGGTGTGGCCGGCTGGCCAGTTCGCCCACCTGACGGAGCAGGTCGGGCAGGTGACCGCCGTCGAGCTGCCGGACCCGTTCCACGATGCGCAGCAGCGCGGTGAGGTCGGCGATCGTGTCGCGGAGGCTGTCCGGGTCGAGCGTGCCGATCATGACCGGCTGCCGGTCGGGGCCGGGCTCGGCCTCACCGGCCGCGCGGAGCACCCCGATCCGGAAGCCGATGGCCACGGCATGAGCCTGATCGCGGGCGCCGAGTTGCTGGTAGAGCGTCCGCAGGCGGGACTTGACGGTGTTCGGCGAGATGTAGAGGCGAGCCGCCATCTCACGGGCGGTCTCACCGGCGGCGAGCGACTCGATTATCTCCTGGAGGTGCGGTGCCAGCACCGGCCATTGCGCAACGGCCCTGATGTGGCTTCGATGCGTTTGCAGCGACATGCCCGAGAATGTAGATCTTGCCTGTCCCGGTGTGATCCACACCTCCCGGATGACCCGGCCCGGTCGCGGCTGCCAGGAAACACTCAACTTCGGGTCCGTACCGTCCGGGGTCTGAGAATCTTGGAAGGGGTGTCGGGTGGAAGCGTTCCGGGTGTTCCGCGTGACCGCGGTCGCCGAGGCGTTCTCGTGGACCGGACTGCTGGTGGGGATGTATCTCAAGCACGTCTCGCACACCACCGACGCCGGCGTGTGGCTCTTCGGGCGGGTGCACGGCGCCCTGTTCGTGGCCTACCTGGTGGCGACGTTCTGGGTGGCCCGGGCCGAGCGGTGGTCGCTGTGGCGGACCGCGTTCGCGCTGGCCGCGTCGATCCCGCCGCTCACCACACTGATCTTCGAACGTTGGGTGTCCAAGCGCCGCCCGGCCGCGGCACCGGCCACCGCGACGGCCTGAGGCTTTACGGAACAGGAGCGCGCTGGGCGGCCGCCACCGCCTGTGCTCCGCCACGGAAAAGGGGCGCGTCCACCCGGGCGCGCCCCTTTTTCCGGCCGCGGGCCGGCCCGCGATCGGGCCGCTACTTGACCGCGATCGGGTTGACCGGGCTGCCCACGGCCCCGGTGATCGGCAGCGGCGCCGCGGTCAGCCAGAACTCGTAGACCCCGTCGGCCGCGCAGTCGGCCGCCAGCTCGTCCGGGTCCCACATCTCCCCCAGGAACAGACCGATGTGCGGGATCGCCACCTGGTGCAACGGCTGGAACGCGTCGTCGAACTCGTTCGGCCGCACCTCGAAGCCCCACGTGTCGGTCGCGATCGCGGCGATCTCGGTGCGGTGCAGCCAGTCCGCGGTGGTGAACGACAGTCCGGGCGCCGGACCGCCCGCGTAGTCACCCCAGCCGTCGCGGCGGACGCGGGTGAGCTGCCCCGTCCGTACCAGAATGATGTCGCCCGGCCCCACAGCCGACCCGGCGCCCTGCCGAGCGATGGTCTCCACCAGGTGTTTCTCCGTGATGGCGAAGCCATCCGGAAGCTCGCCGTCAGCGCCGAGAGCGCGCCCGACGTCGAGCAGCACCCCGCGCCCGGCGATCACCGACGCCACCGTCTCGATGCCGGTGACGCCGTCACCGAGGCTGGTCACCACCTTCTCGGCGGGCCGGCCGTTCCACGCGCGGCCGTGGTCGAAGATGTGGCCGAGCCCGTCCCACTGCGTCGAGCACTGCAGCGGCATGGCGATCACGTCGTCGGCGCCGCCGAGCCCGTGCGGAAACCCCTGCACGCCGGCGACCGCGTCGGTGCCGGTGTCGAGCATGGTGTGCACCGGGTTGGTGCGTCGCCGCCAGCCTTTCTGCGGCCCGTTCGCGTCGAACGACTGGGCCAGCGAGAAGGAGACCCCGCGCCGCACCAGGCTCGCCGCGTGCGCCCGGTGCGCCGGGGTCAGGAAATTCATCGTTCCCCGTACGTCGTCGGCCCCCCACCGCCCCCAGTTCGAGCACCGCTTCGTGGCCGCGGCGATGGCGCCCTCCGGATCCGTGCGGTCGATCATGCGAGCACGTCCGTGATCCAGTCCGCGATGTACGCCTGCACGTGCGCGAAGTGGTCGAGCCCGATGTGCTCGGCCCCGCCCTCGGCCGCCGTGAAGATCCGCAGGTCCCGCCGCGGCGCGTTGACCGCCTGCTGGTAGGAGCGATGCGCGTACTCCAGCGGGATCTGCCGGTCGTTCTCGCCGTGCACGATCAGGAACGGCACGGTGATCTTCTCGACGACACCGTCCAGGTTGACCGCCTCCGCCTTCTTCACAAAGGTGTCCAGATCGGTCTCGCCCCACACCCAGAGCACGTGGTCCCAGTAGTGCGGGACCGGGTTCTCGCCCTCGCGGTCGAGCCGCCGTTTCTGCACCGCGCCCCAGTCGTGGTTGGCGCCCCAGGCGACGCAGAGCGCGAGCCGCTTCTCGAACGCGGCGGCGCGGGGTGCGTAGTAGCCGCCCAGCGACCACCCGACCAGCCCGATTTTTCCGGGAACGACGTCATCGCGCGTGAGCAGGTGGTCGACGCAGGCCGCAGCCCAGTCCTCGGTCTCGACGCGCGACGTCAGCCCCAGGAACCGCAGCGCCTCGCCGCTGCCCGGGCAGTCGACCATCAGCGTGTGGATGCCGCGCGCGGCCAACTCGTGCGCGAATCCCGACGAATACATGTGCTCCTTGGTCGAGTCGAGCCCGTTCCACAGGATGATCGTCGGCGCCGGCCCGTCCACCGGCGCCTTCGTGAAGTACGCCGGGAGCAGCGCCCCCTCGAACGGCACCGCAACCCGGGTCGTGGCCGGGTCGATCAGGTCGAACGCCTTCTGCTGCAGGTCGAGCAGGCGCTGGTAGAACGCCCGCCGGTCGGGCGACTTGGCGCTCTGCATCCGCTCGGCCTGGGCCAGATAGTTCGTGGCCCGCAGATACTTCTGACCCGCGGTGCGCAGGTGCCCGGCCCGCTCGTCGGCCGCCGCCTGCGTGGCCAGATCCTCCGCGACGGCCGCCCAGGAAGCCATGAACTCCCTGGTCCCGACGTCCGCGCCCTGCGCGCCGAGCTCGCGGATCGGGCGGCAAGCGCGGTCGACCTCGTCGATCAGGCCACCGCTGTTCAGGGTGGCGACCACGCCCAGGTTCCAGACGTAGTTGCCGGGGAAGTACTCGAACATCAGCCTTGCCTTTCGCTTCGCGCTTTCGCCTGGTCACGGCGGCGAACCGGCGGCAGTGCCGCCGCTTTCAGACCGGACATGACCCGATTTGTCAGACGCCCGATCCCCTCGACCGTCAGCGTCACCTCGTCGCCGTCGCGCAGCGGCGGCGGATCCTGCGTCCCGCTGCGACCCCACAGCTCGGCCAGGCACCCGCCGTTGCCCACGGTCCCCGACCCGAGCACGTCCCCCGGCCGCACCACGCTGTCCCGGGCGGCGTAGGCCAGCATCGCCTCGAACGTCCAGCCCATGTTGCTGAGCAGGTCCCGCCCGACCTCGACGCCGTTCACCTCGGCCACACACCGAAGATCAAGAAAACCATCGATTTTGTACGGATCCAGCTCATCCGCCGTCACGATCCACGGCCCGAGGCTGGAGGCGAAGTCCTTGCCCTTGGCCGGTCCCAGGCTCACCCGCATCTCGCGACTCTGCAGGTCCCGCGCCGACCAGTCGTTGAAGATCGTGTAACCGAAAATGGTCTGTCCCGGGCCCACGACGGCGGCGACCTCCAACTCGAAGTCACGCGCCACCGACGCCGCCGGGAACGGGATGTCGTCGCCCGGCCCGTAGATCGCATGCGGGTTGGTGAAGTAGAACGTCGGCGCGTCGTACCAGGCCTCGGGCACGCCGGCCGCGCCGTCGATGCTGCGCCGGACCCCCTCGACGTGCTCCTCGAACGTGACGAAGTCCCGGATCGAGGTGGGTGTCAGCGGCGCCAGAAGCCGAACGTCATCAAGCCGGGTGCCGATCTTGGAAACATCGACCGGACCGCTTCTGATCACCTCCAGCACGTCGACGTCATCGACGAACGGAAAGATCGACCCGTCCCGGACCACACCGGCCCTTATGCCGGTTTTATCGATATAAGTGGCTATTTTCATGCTTACACCGGCGGGGCGACGAAGACGCCGCGGTCCGGGTCGTTGAACGACTGCCGGGCGACGAACTCGTTCATCGGGTTGGCCGTCCCCCACTGATCACTCACGGACGGGTCGGAGAAGTCGTACAGGTGCGGGTGCCACGTGTCCTCGTCGAGTTCCTCTAGCTCGGTGGTGTACTCGACGGTGTTCCCGTGCGGGTCGAGGAAGTAGCTGAAGGTGTTGTTCCCGGCCAGGTGCCGGCCCGGGCCCCACACCTTCTCGACGCCGCCGCGCAACAACCGGCCGGTCCCGCGCATGTACTCGTCGATCCCGCGCATCTCGAACGACGCGTGGTGCAGCGACACGTGCGGGCCGCGGGCGATCGCGAGGCTGTGGTGCCAACGGTTGGTCCGCAGGAACCACATCATCGAACCCATCCGCGGATGCATCAGCGTGTCGGAGAGCGCGAAGTTCAGATGCCGGTCGTAGAAGGCGACGGTCGCCTCCGGGTCCGGCGAGTTGATCACCACGTGCGAGAGCTTGACCGGGACGGACTCGCCCTCCTCCACCCGGCGGTGCTTCCGCACCGCAACATCGGAAGAGACTTCGACGGTACGGCCGTCCAGGTCGAAGAAGCGGAATCCGTAACCGCCGCCCGGAGTCCGCAGCGTGCCGGGCTCGCTGATCAGCTTCACGCCCGCACGGCCGAGCCGCTCGGCGAGCGCGTTCACGTCGGTCTCGTTCGCGGCGCCGAAAGCGATCAGGTCCAGGCGCTTCTCGTCGGCCTTGCGCAGCCGCACCGAGTACTGCTCGGGCGAGCCGGCCGCGGCCAGGAACGCGAGGCCCTCGTCGGTGGTCTCGGCGTCCAGCCCCCACATGGTCGTGTAGAAGTCGAGCTGCCGGTCGTAGTCGGGCACGGCCAGATCCACGTGCCGCAGGTGGGTGATCAGTCGTTCGTCGTTCACGTCTCTCTCCTCACTCTCTCCGGATCAGGCCGGCTCGGCCACGAGGTGCGAGATCCGCGCCATCAGGCCGGGAACGTCGCCGCGCTCGTGATCGAGGAGCCAGCGGCACAGTTGCCGGGACGCCTCGACGACCTCGGTGGCGCGCGGCAGGCGGCGCGCGGTGAACTCCGACCACAGTCCGTCGGTGACCCTGTCCTCGCGCAGCAGCAGCTCGGCCAGCACCGACGCGTCCTCCAGGGCCTGGGCGGCGCCCTGCGCGAGGGTCGGCGGGCAGCTGTGCGCGGCGTCGCCGATCACCACGACCCGCCCCCGGTTCCACGGCCCGTCCAGGACGTGACTCTCGAACGCGGTGTAGTTGACCCGGCTCGGATCGGTCAGCCGCTCGCGGATGTCGTCCCACGGCCCGTGGTACGCCCCGGCCAGCTCCCGCATCGTCGCCAGCGCCTCCTCCGGGGTGAGACCGGACCGGTCGCGCACGCCCTCGACCAGGTACGCGTATGTGCTGTCGGGGCCGGTCGGGCAGTACCCGGCGATGTAGGCCGGACCGCCGTAGAACAGGTCGGTCCGGGTGATCGAATCCGGCCGCCCGGTGAAGGTCCGCCAGATGCCCATGCCGACCGGCTGCGGCTCGGCGTCGATCCCGACCGCCCGCCGGGTCCACGAACGCAGCCCGTCGGCCCCGACGACCAGGTCGTACGTCATCGTGGTCTGATCGTCGAAGGTGACCGTGACCGCGTCGCCCACCGGGACCAGCGTGGTCGGTCGCGTCCCGAACCGGACAGTGGCGCCGGCCTTCCCGGCCCGCCCGATCAGGATCCGGGCCAGCGTCGGGCGGTACATGCCCAGGGTCGCGGGCAGGTCCGGGCCGCCGGTGCGGAGGTCGGTGAGCTCGGCGATCAGCGTGCCCGCCGGGTCGGGGGCGCGCAGGCCGAGCGTGTCGAACGCGTACCCCTCGGCCCTGATCTGATCCCAGACGCCCAGTTCACGCAGCACGCGCAGCGCGTTGCCCTGCAGCGTGATCCCGGAGCCCCGGGCGGCGACCTCGGGTCGGAGATCGACGAGGTCGACCGCGACTCCCCGCTCCGCGAGCAGGATCGCCGTGGCGGCGCCGGCCACGCCACCACCGACGATCAGAACGTTACGAACTGCTGGCACGGCGGTTTCCCTCCCGTTTCATGTGACTGGGACCACTGTCGCCGGAGCCGGTGGTATTACGGAAGGTCGAGTTGGTGATGCCGGTCATCGGTCCGGCTTATAGTGGTGCCGTGGCGGTCGACCGGGTGCTGGCCAATCTCGACCTCAACCTGCTGGTCACGCTCGACACCCTGCTCCGCGAGCGGAACGTGACCCGCACCTCCGAACAGCTCGGCGTCAGCCAGCCCGCGGTCAGCGGCGCCCTGGCCCGGCTGCGCCGGCACTTCGGCGACCCGCTGCTCACCCGCATCGGCAACCGGTACGAACTGACCCCGCTGGCCGCACGCGTCGCCGTGCTGACCGGGCCCGCCCTGGCCGGCGTGCGCCGGGTCTTCGACTCGACCCCCGACTTCGACCCGTCCCGGCTCGACCGCGAATTCACCCTCGTCATCTCCGACTACGCGGCCACGATCCTGGGCCCGCTGCTGGCCCGGCAACTCGCGGAACTCGCGCCGGGCGTGCGGCTGCGGCTGGAACAGACGACGCCGTACGCGGTCGACCACGTCGCCGACACGCTGCGCGCCGCCGACGGCCTCGTCATCCCGCACGGCTTCGTCACCGAACTGCCCTACCTGGACCTGTTCGAGGACCGCTGGGTGTGCATCGTGTCCGGTGACCACCCGACCGTCGGGGCGACACTCACCCTGGAAGAGCTGGGCACACTGCCGTGGGTGGTGGTCTTCGACCGGCCCACCGCGTTCGCGCCGGCCGCCCGGCAGCTGCGGATGCTCGGCATCGAAGCACGGGTCGACGTGGTCGTCGACGGGTTCGCGCAGATGCCGTTCCTGGTCGCCGGGACACGGCGGGTGGCGCTGATCCAGGAACGCCTGGCCCGGCTGCTGGCCCCCGTCACCGGGGTGCGGATCCTGGACTGCCCGTTCGACGTGGTCCCGGTGGCCGAGGCGTTCTGGTGGAACCCGATGTACCGCAACGACCCGGCCCACGCCTGGTTCCGCGACCTGATCCTGGGCGCCGCGGCGCCACTGCGCCATAAGACCGGGTGATGCCGGCCATCAGCGGATACGGGCTTCCGTGATGACCGGCCGTCTGACCATATTCAGGGCCAGCCGGATGTGACCTGGGCCACCGGCTTTCTCCTCCTCCGGAAGGCCTTCCATGTCCGAAGCCACCACCCTGCGCCGCGCCGGTGCCGGTCAACTCGCACTGCTGCTCGCCGGCAGCTGCCTGTCCGTCCTCGGTGCTGTGCTGATCGCCCCGGTCCTGCCGCAGATGACCGACCACTTCGCCGGAGTCGCCGGGGCGGACGTCCTGGTCCCGATCGTCCTCACCGTTCCGGCCCTGGTCATCGGCCTGACCGCGCCGTTCGCCGGGTACATCGTGGACGCCGTGGACCGCAAGCGCCTGTTGATCGCCGCGATGATCGGCTATGCGATCTGCGGGACGGCGCCGCTCTACCTGGACTCGCTGCCCGCGATCATCGGCAGCCGCGTCCTGGTCGGACTCTGCGAGGCGGCGATCATGACCTGCTGCACGACGCTCATCGCGGATTACTGGTCGGGGCGCCGGCGCAGCCGCTACCTGGGCCTGCAGACGCTGCTGGCGTCGGTGTCGGCGACCGTGTTCCTGGGGGTCGGCGGCGCGATCGGCGGGTCCGGGTGGCGGGCACCGTTCTGGCTGTACACGGTCGCCCTGCTCCTGGCCGTCCCGATGGCCGTGCTGATCTGGCCGCCGGCCCGGCCCGCGGCCGCCGTCGCCGCCGGCTCGCGGCGGGTGCCGCCGCTCCCCTGGCGGGCCCTGCGCACCCCGTGCCTGGTCACTCTGGGCGGCGGCATCGTCTTCTACGCGCTGATCGTCGAGCTGTCCTTCCTTCTCGACGAGGTCGGCGTCACCGCGACCGGTACGATCGGCGCCCTCAGCGCCCTGATGTCGCTGGCCACGGCGATCGCGGCCGGCTCGTTCGCCAGGCTCTCGGACCGAACCCCGCGCCAGCTGCTGCCGGTCGCCTTCGGGCTCGCGGCCGCCGGCTTCCTGATCATCTCGGTCTCCGACGCGGTCCCGGTGATCACGATCGGCGCGGTGGTCGCCGGTGGCGGCACCGGTCTGCTCCTGCCCACGCTGCTGACCTGGGCGACCAACAACCTCGGCTTCGAGGAGCGCGGGCGCGGTACCGGGCTGTGGACCGGCGCCCTCTTCGTCGGCGAGTTCCTGTCCCCGCTGCTGATCAACGGTCTCGCGGCCGTGACCGGTGGTCTGCGCCCGGCGATCGGTGTCCTCGGCGTCGCGACCGCGGTGATGGCCGTCGCCGTGTTGTGGATCGTCCCGAGGTCCGCCCCCGCCCTGAACCGGACGAGCAGCTGACCGGCCCGGTCACCCGGGGCCGGCGGCCGCGGGGTGGCGGTGGGCGGCCCATCGGGCGGCCGGGACCATGGCCAGGCCGGCGGCCAGGAACAGGGCGGCCGGCACGGCCCAGCCCCAGGGCGGGTGGTCGATCGCGGTCGCGGTCACGGCGACCGGGCCGATCATCAGGCCGCTCGCCGTGCCCGCGTTGAACACGCCCTGGTAGGCCCCGGTGGCCCGGCCGTCGGCCAGGTCGTAGCTGAGCAGCCAGCCGCCGGCCTGGGAGAGCACCTCCCCGGCCGTGCCCAGCGCCACCGCGGCCAGCAGCACGGCCGTCGCCGGGATGGCCGGCAGGCCGTCGCTGACGGCGATGACCAGGCAGTACCCGGCCAGCAGCAGTCCGGCGGCCCGGCAGGCGCGGGCGGCCCGGGGGATGTCCTCGGCGGTCCGGGCCGCGCGCACCTGGAAGACCACTACCAGCACGGTGTTGAGCAGCAGGGTGGCGCCGACCAGGGCGGGCGGGGCACTGGTCTCCCGCACGATCCACAGAGGGAGGCCGACCGTGAGCACCGCGAACTGCAGGCTCAGCACCGCGTTGAGCGCGGTGATCAGCAGGTACGGCCGATCGGTGAGCGCGCCCCGCCGGGAGCCCTCGTCCGCGGTGTGGACGCGAGCCGGCGTGGCCGGGATCCACCGCAGGATGACGGCCACGGCCAGGAACGTCACCGCGTCGGCGGCGATCAGGGTGAGGTAGGCGGCCCGGGTGTCGATCTGCAGGGCGATCGCGGCCAGGGCGGCACCGGCCCCGTAGCCGACGTTGGTGACCGCCCGCAGGTAGGCCCGCCCGGCGACCCGGCCGGCCGGGGACAGCACGTCGGCGTAGAGGGTGTTGCGGGCGGTCGCGGCGGCCCGGTCGGTCGCCGTCTCCACGCAGACCACCAGCAGGAACGCCGCGAAGCTGTGCACCAGGAAGTACGCGCTCAGGCCGGCCGCCTGCACGACGCAGAGCGTGATCAGCACGCGGCGGCTGCCCCAGCGGTCCGCGGCCCGGCCGGCCGGGATGCTGGCGGCGACACCGCACACCCCGGCCAGGGTCAGGCCCAGGCCGACCGCGCCGGCGCCGAGCCCGACGATCCGGGTGAAGAACAGCACCGACGCGGTGACGAACAGGCCGTTGCCGATCGTGTTGACCAGCACCATCCAGGACAGCCGGCGCACCATCGGGTCGGGGTGCAGCAGACGGCGCTCGATGACTGTCACGTCCCGATCGTGCCGTACGCCCGCATCAGCCGGCCGGGAGGAACGTCCGTCCCGAGCCGTAGGCGGTGCCGGCCCGGTCGCGTTCCAGCCAGCCGGTCTCGACGAGCATCCGGCGGACCGCGGCGACGTCGTCGGCGACCAGGGCGATCCGCTGGTTGACCTCGTCCTCGGTGAGCACGCCCTCGACGGCCAGGAACCGGGCCAGCATCTCGGAGATCTGCTCGTACCGCTCGCTCAGCGTCGGCGGCAGGCTGCTCAGCCGGCCGTGTGCGAAGAAGCTCTTGAGCTGTGGGTATTCCTTGAGCAGGGGCGCGATCGGCAGGGTGCCGACCAGGGCCTGGGCCGCCTCGCGCAGCACCTCGGGCTTGGCCCGGTAATACCCGTCGCCGCTGCCGCTGGCCAGTCCCAGCCCGGCCAGGCGGCCGAGGGCCTCCCCGGCTTCCGGCTTGGTCATGTCCAGCAGGTAGGACATCTCGGCGATGGAGAACCCCTCGGACCCGCGGGCGACGAGGCCGGCGAAGGCGCGCAGGCGGGCGGGGTTGGACAGTTGCGTCAGGAGTTCGGCGGCTCGGGCGGCTTCGGCGGACATGCCCCGCAATCTAGCCGCGGTCAGTACCGGAAGGTACCGATTATGTCCTGCAGCTGGGTCGAGATCCGGGCCAGGTCGGTGGCGGCGACCTCGGTCGCGTCGGCCGCGCTGCGCGTGGTCGAGGTGACGTTGACGACCTCGGCCAGCTGGGAACTGATGTCCGAGGTGCCGTCGGCGGCCCGGCCCAGGTCGTCGGTCATGCCCTTGGTGGTGGCGCTCTGCTCTTCGACGGCCGAGGCGATGGTGTTCTGGAAGTCGTTGATGTTGCCGATGATCTGGCCGATGCCGGCGATCGACTCGACGGCCTCCTTGGCGTCGCGCTGGATCGCCTCGACCCGGTGCGAGATGTCCTCGGTGGCCTTGGCGGTCTCCTGGGCCAGGTCCTTGACCTCGGAGGCGACGACGGCGAAGCCCTTGCCGAGTTCACCCGCGCGGGCCGCCTCGATGGTGGCGTTGAGGGCCAGCAGGTTGGTCTGCTCGGCGATCGCGGTGATGGTCTTGACCACGCTGTCGATCTCGCCCGAGGAGACGTCGAGCTTGGTCATCAGTTTTTCCGCCTCGGCCGCGACGTCGACCGCGCTGGAGGCCACCGCGGCGGCCTGGCTGGCGCTGATGGCGATCTCCCGGATGGCCGCGCCCATCTCCTGCGCGCCACCGGCGACCGCCTGCACGCCCGCGGTGACTGCTTCGGCGGCCTGGTCGATCGAGCTGACCCGGCTGGAGGTCTGCTCGACGCCGCCGGACAGGTTGCGGCTGGCCTGCTGCATGTCCTCGGAGCGTTGGAGCAGGCCGGCGCTGGCCCCGGAGAGGGTCTGCATCACGTTGCGCATGTGGTCGAGGGCGGCCACGGCCGAGCGGGACATCCGGCCGATCTCGTCGCCGCCGTTGTCGGCCCGGGCTTCCCGCAGGTCACCGGCGGCCATCGCGGACATCATGGCCTCCAGCGCGTTGAGTCGCCGGGAGTAGGCGCGGGCCACCACCAGGGCGAGCGCGCCGGCCAGCAGGACGCCGATCACGAGCGTGGCGATGATGGTGATCCGGGCCTGCGAGGCGGCCTTGCTGGCGGCTTCGGCGGCGGCCGCCGCGCCGGCCCGGGAGACGCCTTTGAGTTCCTCGATGTGCTTGACCGCCTCGACGATGGCCGGGTTCATCTTGGTGGTGCGGATGTCCTGCCACTCGTCGAGCTTGCCGGCGTCCTTGGCCGCGACGGCCTGGGCCCGGTATTTGAGGTATTCCTCCCAGGACGCCTGGACCTGGGCCATCCCGTCCTTCTCGGCCGCGCTGACGTCGAGTTTGGCGTAGTCGGTGATCTGCTGGGAGACCTGCTCGATGTAGCCGGCCGACTCGGCGGTGTACGCCTTGGCCTTGACCGGGTCGGTCGAGGTGGTGCCCGACAGCCCGGCCCACCGGGAGTGCCAGATCAGCTGCTGGATGTCGATGACGGCCGAGATCGGCTGCAGCGCCCGGCGGTAGATCGCGTCGGCCCGATCCGCGATGCTCGACATCCGCATGATGCCGACGACGCCGACGACGACGGCCACGACCAGGCCGACCGCCGCCGCCGTGAGCAGGTTCGAGCGCATGCTCATCGAGCTCAGACGCTTACCGGTGGACGCCATGCCCGTCACCAAGACCCTTCACGGCGGACGAAACACGTTCACCGTAAAAGTCCGGAGCCTCCTGAGGTTCCCAGTCCGGAAATGTCCGGAACGTCAGACTTCTCCCACCATCAAGATCAACACCATTTCGCCGTACGGCGGAAAGCCCGCACGCATTGACTTAACTCGATCAATTGGGCACTCTGGGCGCACAGCACTGCCGCGGCGTCGCGCGGCACCCGGGAGCGGGGGCAGCTCCCGACGTCCTCACCGCCGGCCGTCGCCACGGGCACGGCCCTGAGCTCAGGAGTGCTGAGTTCGCATGCCCAACGTCGTACGAAACAAGTTGTTGATCTCTGCTTTGATCGCGGCCCTGACCGCGGTCCTGGTCGTCCTGGTCGCGCCGAGCTCCCCCGCCTCGGCCCACGGGAACGTCCTGAGCCCCGCCTCGCGCAACTACGGATGTTTCGAGCGCTGGGGCGACAAGTTCCAGGCGCCCGAGATGGCTACCCAGGACCCGATGTGTTACCAGGCCTGGCAGGCCGACCCGCAGGCGATGTGGAACTGGAACGGCCTCTACCGCGAGGGCGTCGCCGGCAACCACCAGGCGGCCATCCCGGACGGGCAGCTGTGCAGTGCCGGAAGAACCCAGAACGGCCGATACGCCGCGATGGACACCATCGGCGACTGGAAGGCGACGAACCTCGCCAACTCGTTCACGCTCGGCCTCTTCGACGGAGCGCGCCACGGGGCCGACTACATCCGGGTGTACGTCACCAAGCCGTCCTACAACCCGGTCACGACCGCGCTCAAGTGGTCGGACCTGGACCTGGTCAAGGAGGTGCCGAACACGCCGGCGGCACAGTGGACCGAGCAGCTGAGCAACGGCGTGCAGATGGACATCCCGGTGAGCGTGTCCGGGCGTTCCGGACGGGCCATGGTCTACACGATCTGGCAGGCCAGCCACCTGGACCAGTCCTACTACTTCTGCAGTGACGTGAACTTCGGCGGGACTTCCTCCCCGTCGCCGTCCACCTCGTCGACCCCGTCCACCTCCCCGTCGGCGTCGCCGTCCTCGTCGCCGTCGGTGTCGCCGTCGACCTCCACCCCGCCGGTCACCGGGGCCTGCGCGGCGACCGTCGCGGTGGCGTCGCAGTGGTCCGGCGCGTACCAGGCGACGGTCACCGTGACCGCGGGCAACGCGGCGGTCAAGGGATGGGCGGTGACGCTCACCTACGGGGCGGCCCAGACCGTCCAGCAGTCCTGGAGCGCAACCGTGCTGACCAGCGGCAACCAGATACAGGCGACGAACGCGGCGTACAACGGCGCACTGTCGGCCGGCGGGTCGACGTCGTTCGGCTTCATCGCCTCGGGGACACCGAGCACACCGGCGGTCGCCTGCTCGGCGGTCTGACCTCTCGCGGGCTCCGGCAACAATTGCTACAGTTCGGTTAACTGGGAGCGCTCCCAGATCATCTCCGTCCCCCAACCGACCGAACGGAGGCAGCGAATCCCCCGCGTGCCACCACGCAGTGCTGCCGCACCACCAGGACGGGGAACGAGGCCGCCCCAGCCTCGCTCCCCGTCACCCCCACCCGCCCCGGCCCGGGCGTTCCGATCACGTACCGGCGGGCCACATCGACCGGCCGCCCCGACCGGGTTAGGCTGCCCTAACCAATTACGGGGCGGGTGGACATGGCGCAGCCGGAGTCGCTGTCAGAATTGCTCAACGGGCGGCGCGCCGCCATCGACGCGTCATGGCCCGCGGTCGGCTACCTGGCCGGCTGGCTGATCTTCCACTCCATCTGGGCCGGCTCGGCCGGTGCCCTGATCTGCGCCCTCGGCGTCGTCGCCTGGCGCCTGCGCCGCGGCGACAAACCCCGCGCCGTCCTCATCGGCCTGCTCGGCGTGTGCGTCGCCGCCCTGATCGCCCTGCACACCGGCAAGGCCGAGGACTTCTTCCTCCTGCAGATCCTCAGCAACGGCGCCAGCGTCCTGATCTGGGCCATCAGCATCGTCGTCCGCCGGCCCCTGCTGGGCCTGGTCGTCGGCGCGGTCCTCGGCCAGAGAACCCGTTGGCGCCGCGACCCCGACCTGCTGCGGGCCTACTCACGGGCCAGCTGGGTGTGGGTCCTGCAGTACGTCATCCGCGTCGCCGTGTTCCTCCCGCTCTACGCCGCCGGCTGGGCCGGCACCCTGGCCGCCGCCCGGATCGCGCTGAGCTGGCCGCTGGTCGCGGCCTGCCTGGCGGTCAGCTGGGGCGTCATCCGGCGCACCCTGCCGGCCGACCACCCCGGCCTGCGCCACCCCCGCATCGAACAGCCCGTCTGACTACTTCCCGGCCGCCCCGCGTCGAACAGCCCGTCTGACCACTTCCCGGCCGCCGCGCGTCGAACAGCCCGTCTGACCACTTCCCGGCCGCCCCGCGTCGAACAGCAGCTATGGACCCTCCCCGGCCACGATCCACGCTCGCCGGATCACCGACGACCCGGGCAGGGGGCGCCACCAAACCGTCGCGGGGCGCGAGGAGCATGATCACCGCGAGCGCCACGCGTCGGGAGCCGGCCAGGACTGCAGGTCGCAGGCAGGCCGGTCGCTCGGACTCGGTCGATGTTGATCGCCGGCAACGACACCGGGTCGCCGGTCAGCGCCGGCAGAAACCGTCTGCAGCGCACGCCCGACCTTGGTATCGCCGGCGATACTATCGCTGAAGTTAGTATCGCCGGCGATAGTAAACCCGGCGGTAGCCGCCGGGATCAGAGGTCGGCGAGGACCTGCTGGGCGATGCGGAAGGCCGTGTTGGCGGCCGGCACCCCGCAGTAGATGGCGCTCTGCAGCAGGACCTCCTTGATCTCGTCGACGGTGAGGCCGTTGGTGCGGGCCGCCCGCACGTGCATGGCCAGCTCGTCGTGGTGACCGAGAGCGATCAGCGCGGTCAACGTGATCATCGAGCGGCTGCGGCGGTCGAGGCCGGGGCGGGTCCAGATGTCGCCCCAGGCGTAGCGGGTGATCAGGTCCTGGAAGTCGCGGGTGAACGGGGTGGTGGCGGCGGTCGCGCGGTCGACGTGGGCCGGGCCGAGGACTTCGCGGCGGACGGTGATGCCGGCCGCGCGGGACTCGTCGAAGTGCTGGTCGAGCAGGAATGCGACGACTTCCGGGGATTCGGCCGGGGCCAGGTGGGCCACGTTGTCGAGGACGACGAGCCGGCCGTGGAGCACGCTGGACGCGATCAGTTCCAGACCGGCGACCGGGGTGGGTTTGTCGTGGCCGCCGGCGACGGCGAGCACCGGCGTGGCGATCTCGGCCAGGCGATCCCGTACGTCGAAGTCGGCCAGGGCCTCGCAGCAGCGCGCATAGCTCTCGTCGTCGGTGGCCCGCAGGGCGGCGAGCAGGGGTTCCTGGTCGGACGCGGGGAAGTCCGGGTTGAACCAGCGTTCGATCGAGCCGGCCACGACCGCGTCGGTGCCCTTGGCCCGGACCAGCGCGGCGCGTTCGCCCCAGGCCGCCGCCTCGCCGATCTTGGCGCCGGTGCAGAGCAGGGCCGCGGCGGTGATCCGTTCGGGGGCGTCGAGCAGCAGTTGCAGGCCGATGGCGCCGCCGATCGAGTCGCCGGCGTAGAGGAAGCTCTGGCCGGGCCGCAGCCGGTCGGCCACGGCGACGACCTCGCGGGCCAGGTCGGCGATGGTGAACGGCCCGGTCGCGGGCGAGCTGCGGCCGTGTCCGGGCAGGTCGAGGCCGACCACGTGGTAGCGGCCGTAGAGCCGCGACGCGCAGCGCGTCCACAGGCTCTCCGCGGAGGTGCCGACCGACGTTGCGAGCAGCAGCAGCGGGCGGTCGGGGGCGTCGGTGAAGACGGTCGCGGTCAGCACAGCGGTCCTTCCGGGAAAGATCACATTCTTGCTCGGGTACGGCGTCAGCGCGGTCCCGCCGCGGCCCGGGCGAGCACCGCGTCGATGATCTCGTCGGTCGCGCCGAGGTAGGGGTGGTCCGGGGAGACGCCGGGGGTGATCGACTGCTGTTCGGCGTCGATGCCGGGCCGGGCCTCGTGCAGGGTGGCCAGCATCTTCCCGGTGTCCACGCGCAGCCCGGCGAGCAGTTCGGCGGTCTGCGAACCGGCGACCGCGGTGCGCCGGGCCAGGGTTCGCAGGGTGGCCCACTCGACGTGCCAGCCGCCGTCCGGGCGTTCGTCCACCGCGGCCGCCGCACCGGCGTGGACCAGGGCGGACAGCGGCGGACCGGCGATGGCGGCGCGTTTGATCAGGACGGCGTGGACCGGGTTCTGCTTGTTCGGCATCGCCGACGAGCCGCCCTTGCCCTCGGCCGCGCCCTCGATCAGTTCGTGGATCTCGGGCCGGGCGCCGACGAGCACGTCGTTGGCGATCCGGCCCCACGCGTCGGTGCAGGTCACGAACGCGTCGGCGATCCGGGTGACCGGCGCGCGGCTGGTGTGCCACGGTTCCCGGGGCGGCAGGCCGAGCTGCTCGGCGGTGGCGGCGACGAGGTCCCGGGCCCGGGCCGGATCCCCGGTGAGCGCGGTCGGTGCGGCCAGGCTGCCGGCCGCGCCGCCGATCTGGATCGGGAACGTCACGGCGGCCAGCTGGTCGCGGGCGTCGAGGACACCGGTGAGCCAGCCGGCCGCTTTCAGTCCGAAAGTGATCGGGATGGCGTGCTGGGTGAGCGTGCGCCCGGCCATCCGGGTCTCGCGGTGTTCCTCGGCAAGACCGATCAAAACCCGGATTTGAGTACGGAGGTCCGCGCGGATCCGGTCGTGCGCGTCCCGCAGGCACAGCACGATCGCCGTGTCCACGACGTCCTGACTGGTCAGGCCCTTGTGCAGCCAGCCCGCGGCCGCCGTGTTGCGGCCCCGCAGGCGGGCGCGCAGCAGCTTGAGCAGCGGGATCAGCGGGTTGCCGCCGGACTCCGCGTCGACCGCCAGCCGCGGCCGGTCGTCCGGCGTGACCAGGCCGGTCAGGTCGGGAACGGTGATGTCGGCCAGCTTCGACCCGGCCAGAGCGGTCAGCCAGGCGTGTTCGACGCGGACCATGGCCGCCACCACGGCCGCGTCGCTGAACAGGTCACCGGCCCGATGATCCCCGGGCCACAGCAGATCGCTCACGACGTACGGGAAAATCGGAAGTTGATCTTCATGCCCAGGAATCCCGCAGGCGGGGGTAGGTGAGGAAGACCGTCTCGGCGTCGCCCTGCAGACTGATGTCGAAGCGCAGGCCCTGGTCGGTGCGCTCGGTGATCAGGGTGGCCCGGCGGTCCGGTTCCAGGGCCGACAGCAGCGGGTCGGCGGCGAGCGCCTCGGCGTCGTCGGGCAGGTAGGCACGGGTGAAGAGCCGGTCGAGCAGGCCGCGGGCGAAAACGGTCACGGCGAAGAACGCGGGACGGCCCGGTTCGGTCGGGCCGGGCGTGACGGTGGCGAACGAGTAGAGGCCGTCCGGGTCGGTGGCGGCCCGGCCCCAGCCGGTGAACGTCCAGCCGTCGCGGCGCAGCGAACCGGGCTGCCGCACGATGTGGCCCTGCGGGTCGGCCTGCCAGATCTCGATCACCGCGTCCGGCACACCGGCGCCGGAGCCGTCGGTGACGCGGCCGTGCAGGCGGACGGCGCGCGGGTTGCCCGGCGGCACCAGCTCGTTCATCTGCGGATAGGCGAGACCGAGGTGGAAGAAGGGGCCCACGGTCTGCCCGGGCACGGCGCTCATGCTGTCTCTCCGCTTCGCTCCGAGCCATCATGAGTTGAAAAACTGAGCCTGATGATGAGCTCCCTCCGGTCGCTCATGCGGGTTCCTCGGTGTCGAGCGGAGTGCGGTGGGTGCCGGTGAGCACGATGTCCCAACGGTATCCGGTGTTCCACTCCGGGGTGGTGAGGTCGTGGTCGTACTGGGCGATCAGCAGTTCCCGGGACTTCGGGTCGGTGATCGACTGGTAGATCGGGTCGTACCTGAAGAGCGGGTCGCCCGGGAAGTACATCTGGGTCACCAGGCGCTGGGTGAAATCGGTCCCGAAGATCGAGAAGTGGATGTGCGCGGGGCGCCACGCGTTGAGGTGGTTGCGCCACGGGTACGGACCCGGCTTGATCGTCTGGAAGCGGTACGTCCCGTCCGGCCCGGTCAGGACCCGGCCGACCCCGGTGAAGTTCGGGTCGTGCGGCGCCGGGTGCTGGTCGCGCTGGTGGCGGTAGCGGCCGGCCGCGTTGGCCTGCCACACCTCGACCAACTGGTTCGCCACCGGGCGGCCGTCGCCGTCGAGCACCCGGCCGGTGACCACGATCCGCTCGCCGAGCGGGGTGCCGGCGTGCTGGATGGTCAGGTCGGCCTCGTCGTCGGCGACGTCCCGGTGACCGAAGGCGGGAGCCCACAGCTCGACCGACTCCGGGTCGATGAGATGAAGGGGCTGCTTGGGGTGCCGCAGGACACTGCTGCGGTACGGGGCGTAGTCGATCTTCGGCTGCGGTCCGCCGGGCTGCTGCGCCGCCGCTTCGATCTCCTGGTTGATCTCGGCCTGGGTGTTCACCCCCTGGACGCTAGGCGCTCGGTGGACCCGGAGGCGATACTCGGCTTCCGTTCAGCGGAAAGGAGAGCCGGTGGCGAAAAGTGTCACGGCCCGCGCGCTCGACCTGCTCGGCGTCTTCGACTCGGAGCATCGCAGTCTGACGCTCAGCGAGATGGCCCGGCGTTCCGGGACTCCGCTGGCCACCGCCCACCGGCTCGTCGCCGAGCTGCGCGCATGGGGTGCGCTGGCCCGCGAGCCGGGCGGGGAGTACGTGATCGGCCGGCGCGTCTGGCAGCTCGGCCTGCTCGCCCCGGTGCAGAGCGAGTTGCGGACGGCGGCCAGCCCGTTCCTGCACGACCTGTACGGGGCGACGCTGGCGACCGTGCACCTGGCCGTCCGGGACGGCCTGGAGGTGCTCTACATCGACCGGCTGGCCGGGCACGTGTCGGTACCGGTGGTGAGCCGGATCGGGTCACGGTTGCCGCTGCACGCCACCGGGGTCGGGAAGGTGCTGCTGGCCTACGCCCCGGACGACGTACGCGCAAATGCCCTTCAGAATTTGACCCGGGTGACCGCCTACACCGTGACCCAGCCGGCCCGCCTGCTCGAACAGCTGCGGCGGGTGCGGGCCGAGGGGTATGCGACGACCGGCGAGGAGATGAGTCTGGGCGCGTGTTCGGTCGCGGTGCCGGTGCGCCACGGGGACGCGGTGGTGGCCGCGCTCGGCATCGTCGTGCCCGATCTGCGGCGTCAGCTGCCCCGCCTGGTCTCCGCGTTGCAGGTCGCCGCGCACGGCATCGGGCGTACGATGGCTTCCGTCCAGTGGAAATAGGCCCTTGCCCGGGGGCCGTCCGCCGCTGAAGGTGGGTGGCATGCGAACCCAGGTCGCCATCATCGGCGCGGGCCCGGCCGGCCTTCTGCTCTCCCATCTGCTCGCCCAGGGCGGCGTCGACTCCGTGGTCCTGGAGACCCGCTCGGAGGAGTACGTCGCGGCCCGGATCCGGGCCGGCATCCTCGAACACTCCAGCGTCGAACTGCTGGAGTCGGTCGGGCTGGGCGCCCGGCTGCGGGCCGAGGGGGACGAGCACCGCGGGATCTACCTGCAGTGGCCGGGCGAGCGGCATCAGCTCGACTTCGTGGATCTGACCGGGCGGTCGGTGTGGGTCTACGGTCAGACCGAGGTGCAGAAGGATCTGATCGCGGCCCGGAAAAAAGCCGGGCAGGAGATCCATTACGAGGTCACCGACGTCGCCCTGCACGACATCGAAGATTCTCCGTATGTGACTTATGCCGATAAAAACGGGCAAAGCGTCAAGCTGGACGCCGCCGTGATCGCCGGCTGTGACGGCTCCTTCGGGCCCTCGCGGGCCGCCGTCCCCGCCGCGAAGGCGTTCGAGCGCGTCTACCCCTACTCGTGGTTCGGGATCCTGGCCGACGTGGCGCCCTCCACCGACGAGCTGATCTACGCCTGGCACCCGGACGGGTTCGCCCTGCACTCCATGCGCTCGGCCACGGTCAGCCGCCTCTACCTGCAGGTTCCCAACGGCACCGACCCGCAGTCGTGGTCCGACGACCAGATCTGGGACGCCCTGGCCACCCGCCTCGGGCACGGGCAGAACGGGTGGAAGCTCCACCCCGGGCCGATCACCGACAAGAGCGTGCTGCCGATGCGCAGCTACGTGCAGACGCCGATGCGGCACGGGAACCTGTTCCTGGCCGGGGACGCCGCGCACATCGTGCCGCCGACCGGCGCCAAGGGGCTGAACCTGGCGATCGCCGACGTGGCGCTGCTCAGCCGGGCGCTCGTCGCTCGCTTCCGGGAGAACGACCCGCGCCTGGCCGACGCGTACTCGGAGACCGCGCAGCGGCGGGTCTGGCGGTGCACGCACTTCTCCTGGTGGATGACAACGATGCTGCACACCTCGGGCGACCCGTTCGACGCCGAGCTGCAACTCTCCCAGCTGCGGTGGGTGGCGTCGAGCGAGGCCGGGGCGACCGGCCTCGCCGAGAACTACGCCGGCCTGCCGATCTTCCTCTAGAGCAGCGCCTCGATCGCCGCCCGGATCGGGACGGCGACGCGGAAACGGGCGCCGAGCCAGTCCAGGATCACCCGGGCCGCCGCGGGATTGCCGTGGTAGCCCGGGACCATCCCGGCCAGGGGCAGGACCTCGGGCGGATAGGTTCGCTCGACCCGGCGGGAATCATCGAAGACATCACGGTACGGCGGTTCGCCCTCGTTCAGGCGCAGCAGCGCGATCACCCGGTCCACGGCGTGACCCTGGATGAACCGGGCCGCGCTCAGGTGCTCGCCCCGCAGGTCGCGGTGCAGGCCGACGTACAGGTTGGCCAGGGCCTCGTTGAGGTGGAACTCGACCGTGTCGAACGGCGGGCGCGGCACCGGGGCGTCCGACTCGGTCAGGCCGGGCGGGGCGTCGGCGCGACGCCACACCGGCCGGGCGCCGCGGAACGGGACGCGGCGCAGCTCGGCGACGGTGACGACGCCGTACTCGACCAGGATGCCGTCGGCCAGCAGCGCCTTCCGGCCGTGACGCTCGTGGGCGAAACTCCACACCACCGGGACGGTCCCGGCCAGCCAGCCCGGGTCACCGGCGTAGCGGCTGGTCGCGCCGTCGGCGACGACGAGCAGGAGATCGAGGTCGGAGTGGTCGTCCAGTCGGCCCCTCTGCGCTCCGGCCGACCCCAGCCCGAGCAGCGCGATCGTGTCGTCGCGGGTGGCCACGTGGGCGGCGATCTCGTCCAGGCGCTGCAGCATCGGATGCATACGGGGTCCCTCCGAGTAGATATCCGTGGATCCCTAAGGAGCATCACGGATTTGCGCCGCGCGCCCAAGCCCTAACGTCCGACATGCACGGCTCCGGCCCGCGTGCGAACGGGGGGACATCGGTGGGGCGGCTCGACGCGCTCCCACCGATGTCCGCGTCTCCGGCGGTGGAGGGGCTCATGCCGTACGGGAAAATGGGGTTGATCTTCAGGAAAGGCCCTTGTCGCGGGGTGGCACCTCGTCGTCGTAGGCGCCGATGCGGCCGCGGTGGCGGGTGCCGTCGAGGAAGGGCCAGGGGTTGGGCTTGCAGCCGTGCAGGCCGAGGGTCTGCTGCTGCATGACCGGGGCGAGGTCGCCCTTGGCCGGGCAGAGTTCGTGGGCCTGGCCGAGGCGGTGGCCGACCTCGTGGTTGATCACGTACTGGCGGTAGACGTCGAGGCTCGCGCCGTAGTGAGGGACGCCCTTGACCCAGCGGGCGACGTTGACGACGACGTTGTCGTGGGTGCGGCAGGACGTGTAGCCGTCGGCCGCGCCCTCGCAGATCGAGTCCCGGGTCGCCGGGGTGACCAGCCAGATCGTGAAGTCGGCGCGGTCGGACGGGCCGACGCGCTGCAGGCGCCACTCGCCGCCCGCGGTCCAGCTGCGGGGATCACGCAGCGTCGCGGTGGCCACGGTGGCGAACTGAGCGGCGGTGACGCCGTGGATGTCCTTCTCGACGGCGACGCGATAGCGCAGCAGCGTGCCCTTATGACCGGCCGGGGCCGCGGTCTCCCCCGCGGCGACCGTGAACTTCCGCCCGCCGGCGGCCGGGTAGGTGATCCGCTCCGCGGCCGGTGGTTTCGCCGCGGGCCTGGTCGTCGGCGCGGCCACCTCCGTCGTGGGCGTCGCCGCGGTCGGCTCCGCCCGGACCGCGTCCCCGCCTCCGGCCAGCGCGTATCCGACGATCCCGCATCCGGCCAGCACCAGGAGCACGGCCAGGACCGGCAGTCGAGTTGATCTCACAAACCCCTGACGCACGGCGAGTGGTCACGGTTGCATCCCGGTGAGATGGGTCATTGTTCGGTATGACGGGCAACGTTGACGCACGTCGATGCATAGAAGATCGTGGATTGACTATGGCCTGGCGCACCGTGCGCCGGCCCACCCCACGATCGAGGTACCGATGACCTGGTTCTCGCGTCTCCGGAGGCTGATCGCCGTCGGGGCAGCCGTGCTGCTCGTTCCGATCGGGGCCGGGCTCACGACGCCCGGCGCCGCCACGGCAGCCGTCCCGGGCCCGGCCGACCTGGCCTACTACGACATCACGTCACCGTCCACCACCACCGGAAGCCTGGCCGCCGACCTCACCCGGCGCGGCTACGACGTGCTGGAAGGACCGCTGACCAGTGGCGTTCCGATCCTGGCGTCGGCCCTCGACGCCCAGCGGCTGCGGCAGCGCGGGCTGACCGTGCGCTACGCCGGCCCGCTCTACCAGCCGGTGGCCACGTCGTTCGTGGCCGCGGCCGACACGTACTACGGCGGCTACCACACCGCGGCCGGGCACGAGGTACACAACCAGGCGGTCGTCACCGCCCACCCCGACCTGGCCGTGCTGCGCACCATCGGGCAGTCGTGGAAGAAGACCCAGGGCACCGGCGGCCACAACCTCCAAGCCCTGTGCATCACCAAGATCGCCACGGGCGACTGCGCGGCGGGCACCAGCGGCTCCAAGCCCAAGTTCACCCTGATGGCCCAGATGCACGCCCGCGAACTGGCCACCGGCGAACTCGCCTACAAGTGGATCGACTACCTGGTCGGCAACTACGGCAAGGTCGCCGCGGTCACCAACCTGATGAACACCACCGAACTGTGGGTCATCCCGATCGCCAACCCGGACGGCGTCGACATCGTGTCGTCCAACTCGACCCGGCCCGTCTCCCAGCGCAAGAACGCCCACACCAACGGGTGCAGCGGCACCGGCCTCGGGGTCGACCTCAACCGCAACTCCAGCTACCACTGGGACGTCAACCAGGGCACCAAGTGCAGCGAGACGTACCCGGGCACGGCGGCGGCGAGCGAACCGGAAACCCAGGGCATCCAGAGCTTCCTGTCGCAGATCTACCGCGACACCAAGCCCAGCGCCGACTTCTCACCGGCGACGACCGCGACCACCGGGACGTTCCTGACCCTGCACAGTTACGCCGAGCTCAACATTTATCCGTACGGGTGGACCAACTCCCTGGCGCCGAACAACACCGACCTGAAGACGATCGCCACGGCGATGGGGCGGTCCAACGGGTACGACGTGGTCCACGGGGACGGAGGGCTGAACTACTTCGCGCCGGGCGCGACCGACGACTGGATCTACGGCACGCTGGGCGTTCCCGGATACACCATCGAGGTGGGGCCGAACTCGTCCGGGTGCAGCGGGTTCTTCCCGGCCTACTCGTGCATGACGTCGTTCTGGAACCTGAACCTGCCCGCGTTCATGACCCTGGCCACCGCGGCGGCCCGCCCCTACCCGACCGGGAGCTGAGGATCGCGCCGGGCGGGGTCAGGATCCCGCCCGGCGCCGTAGTCATGCACAGATATCGGTCTAGACTGATATCTCATCTTTTGTCAGCTTGCGGGATCGTACGGCTGCTACCGGGCGCGGGTGCGCCTCGGCCGCGGCGGCCAACCGGGCGGCGTGATCGCGCTGCTTCTGCCCGTGCCCGTAGAGCGCGCCCCGCGGCGACAGCCGGTCCACCTCGCGCATCGTCGCCCGGGACGACACTCGGAAGAAATCACCCCGGTTACACCCCATACTCGACAAACCACCACGATGCGCTCTCGCACCCACGACCTGGCCCGCACCGACCCGACCGTTCCGGACGTGACCGAGACACAGCGATACCTCTGCCACTCCGAGGCCGTTCCGTTCTCGACCCGGATGCGTCCTATAGCAAGATCTTCGGAGAGGAACCGTGACCCTGCCTGTACCGCCGAAGCTTCCCGTGCCACCGGTCCGGGAGATGAGCAACACGGCCTTGGCCGACCTCGTCCGAGCTGGTGGCCCGTACCGTGGAAAGGCTGTCTTCGAACTCGGCGACAGAGCCTCGACCGACGAGGGCGCGGCTGGCCTGCTGGGTGAACTGACCCGCCTTCCGATCCTCCGCGCGGACCGTGTTCACGCGCTGTCCCTGGCCTGGGCGGCAATCATCTCCCTGCTGGCCGCGAAGACGCCGTACGCACGACAGACGGCATACCAATCGTTCGCAGCCCTGCCTGAACCCGAGCAACGAGACTTGCTCGCCTACCTGCGTTGTACCCGGATCGAAGACGCCCAGCCCTGAGGTCTCGCCTTCCATGACGGGTAACACGAGGTGCACCGGTCAGCGCCTCTGGCGCAGCGCCTCGCCGTCGACTTCGACACCGAGTTCGACAACCCGCGTGCGGTGCGGTTGCGGCTACCGGGTCGCACCGTTGACTCCCTGACCGCGATCGACGGCGCCACCAATACCCAGACGATCGACTACATCAAACAGGTGGCGGCGGCGATCCTGGACGTCCTCGACTCACCGGGCGCCTGACCACGCCCGGCCTCGCACCTACGGCGCGCGAAGCGTTCAGCGCCTATCGCCGTTCGTCGCGTATAGCTGACCCCAGGCCGCGTGTAAGCATAGTTACATCGGCCGCACTCACACGGATAAACCCATGCCGACTGCCATCGCATCGTCACTGGTCGGCATCCGCGGGTCCGAAGACACAGGCAGTAGTCCAGTTTGCTGCGGGCAGGCGTAGATGCAGCCGCGGGTCATCTCCAGGGCGCTGCACCGTTCCACTTGAGGGGTACCCGGCGGGCCGGGGGCATTACATCCGACGACTTAGCAACTGTCCGGGGTCGGCGTGTCGTCCAGGAACTCGTGCCGGTCGGCCGGGTCCGGTGGAATTCGCGCGCCATTAGCGTTCTCCTTTCCACCGGATACAGGAGCTCGGGATGACAATTACCGCGGAAAGCCAGAATGCCGATTCGGGCACCACTCTGGACTATCCCCCGGGCGTACGCGGATATGCCGTGATCGTGGCCGGCGCCGGCAGCGACGGCGCCGATGTGGTGGCCATCTGGATCCTCAATCCCTTCGGCGAGCCGACCGGGGCCTGGGTGCGGCCACTGGTCGATCTCGACGGTGAGCGCCTGACGGCGATCATGGGCATGGTGGAGGGCCGTTGCCTGGTCGGCTGGACCGAGGAGGCGGCGGCCGGCGCCCTGGACAAGATCGAGGCGGTGCTGCCGGCCGAGGTCGTCGCCCGGCTGCGGGCCGGGGTCCTCGCGATTCCCGACCTGATCGCCGAGACGCGCGAGCACCGGGCCCGCTACGAGGAGGCCCTGGCCGCCTACACGGCCACCACCACCTCGAAGATCGCGCCGCTGGCCTGGGCGCGGGCCCTGCCGTCGGCCGGTGAGGAGGTCGCCGCCCTCAGCCCCCGCCCGATCGTCGCGGCCAGTCCGGCCGCGTCGGCCGCGCTGACCCTGGCCAAGTCGCTGAGTCAGGCGATCGAGCTCTGGCAGATGACCGAGGAGGCCCGGTACCGGCGGCCCTACCTGCGGTCGACCGGCGCGCAGCAGTCCCTGCCGCCGCGCTGGCTGGCCCGTCTGCGCCGCGCCGAGTCCGGGGAGAAGAGCTGACCGTGTACGCCGTCATCGACCTGGAGACCACGGGTACGAAGACCAGCTGGCACGATCGGGTCGTGGAGATCGCCGTGGTGCGGCTCGACGAGTCCGGGCGTACCCGCGACGAGTGGTGCACCCTGGTGAATCCCGACCGGGACCTGGGGCCGCAGGACATTCACGGCATCAGCGCGGCCGAGGCCCGCCGGGCCCCGAAGTTCGCCGATCTTGCCGGGCAGATCGTCGAGCAGCTCGCCGGGCACACCGTGGTGGCGCACAATCTGCCGTTCGACGCCGGATTCCTCACCGCCGAGTTCGGCCAGCTCGGCCACCAGGTGCCCGTCGCGGCCGGCCGCGGGCTGTGCACGATGCGGCTGGCCAGGCATTTCCTGCCCGCCTCGGCCCGCAGCCTGGAGGCCTGCCGATCGGCCGCCGGGCTGGGCCCGCACCGGGCGCACTCGGCCCTGCACGACGCCCGGGCCGCCGCCGAACTGCTCGCCTACTACCTCCGGCAGGCCGGCAGCCCGCCGCCGTGGACCCCGCTCGTGCACGAGGCCCGGCAGGTCCCGTGGCCGAACCTGATCAGCCGCGGCCTGGCCCCGGTGAACCGGCGCCGCCCGGAGGACCGGGAGCCGCACTTCCTCACCCGGCTGGTCGACCGCCTGCCCCGGCTGCCGGACCCGAAGGCCGACGCCTACCTGGGTGTGCTCGACCGGGCGCTGCTGGACCGGCACATCTCCGGGCACGAGGCGGATCAGCTGGTGGCGACCGCCGATCGGCTGGGGCTGGCCCGCATCGACGTGGAACACCTGCACCGCGGCTATCTGACCAGCCTGGCCGCGCTCGCGATGGAGGACCAGGTCCTCACCGACGAGGAGCTCAGTGACCTGGACGCCGTGGCCGGCCTGCTCGGCCTGACCACGGACGACGTCAAACGTTCACTGGACGAGGCCGTCACGAATCCGGTCGCGATCCGCCCGCAATGGCAGCTGAATCCCGGCGATCTGGTGGTCTTCACCGGAGCCATGAATCCTCCGCGTGAGGTCTGGAGGAGCAGGGCGCTGGAACACGGCTTGCTCGTCGGAAAAGACGTCACCAAACGAACGCGCCTGTTGATCGCAGCCGACCCCGACTCGATGTCCGACAAAGCGAAAAAGGCGCGACAGTACGGCATTCCGATCGTGGACCCGACCGCCTACCGGTCGATGCTCGGCCGGTTGCCGGAGTCGGTGGCTCGCTGAGGCCGGACGGCCGCGACGGTCACGCGGCGGGCGGTGGCTCACGTTGACCGGACGGCCTCGGCGGTCACACGGCGGGCGGTGGCGACCAGGCTGGCGACGGCCTCCTCCGGGGGCAGGCCGCACAGGTCGGTGAGGGTGAAGACCGACTCGGCGCTGATGACGACGGCCAGGTCGCGGACCAACTGGTCGGCCACGGGGTGGCCGGCCAGGCCGTTCGCCTCGATCCACGGGGCCAGGGCGTGCTCGATCAGGCCGAAGCGGTGGGCCGGACGCTCCCGGGCGGTGGCCGGCTTGGCGACGGTCGCTGCGACGATGGCGCGGACGGCGCCCTGCCGGCGCAGCACCGCGCGGCCGAGGATCTCCGCCGCCTGGCCGATCCGCTCGACCGGGTCGTCCCCGGTGGTCACCGCTCGCAGGGCCGCCACCTGGTCCTGCACCGGGACGGCGGCGCGCAGGAGCGAGACGAGATCGGGAAAGTACCGGTACGCCGTCGCCTCGGAGACCTTGGCCTCGGCCGCGACCGCGACCATGGTGATCTCGGCGCCGCTGTCCGCGAGGTGGCCGGCCGCGGCGACGATCGCGGCCCGGGTGCGTTCCATCTGGTTGGTGCGGGTGGTCACCGGCCGACTATACCGCGACGCTCTCACGAGAAGAGTCAATTCTCTTCATGAGAGTGGACTTGCATGAAGGCGGTCCGCACTCCTAGGGTCGAGCCGACAACACCGATCAGGGGAGGCTTCATGGTCGCCGTATCGATCGTCGGACCGGGCGAGGGCGAAGTCATCGTCAACGGCCCGTCACGGGTCCGGATCCTGGAGGACGGCAGCAACACCGCCCACCGGCTCGGGCTGGCCGAGATCGTCGTCCCGCCGCACACGCCCGGGCCGCCGCAGCACCGCCACGCCCAGCACGACGAGGGCTTCTACGTGCTCTCGGGCGTCGTGCGGTTCACCGTCGGGACCGACGACCACGACGCCACGGCCGGCACCTGGGTGATGGTCCCGCCGGGCGCACCGCACACGTTCGCGAACCCGGGCGACGAGCCGGCGGTCATGCTGAACACGTTCACCCCGGACCTGTACGTGCAGTACTTCCGGGACCTCAAGGACATGGTCGAGTCCGGCCGGCCGTTGACGCCCGCGTCGGTGGCCCAGGTCTGGACGAAGTACGGCACCGAACCCTCCACCGAGTACGCGCCGTGACCGTCCTGCTCGTCGTCAACGCCGTCGGGGCGCTCGCGAGCATCGCCTTCGCGGTGATCGGCGGCGTCCGCCCGGCCGCGCTGAGCGGCAGCAACACGCCGACCGCGGGGGAACGGTTCCACGGCTGGATGTACGCCGTCCGCGGCGTCCCCCTCGGCGTGGCGGCCGGCCTCGCTCCCCTGCTGTGGACCGGCCCGGCCGTCTCCCTCGTCCTCTACGCGGCCGCCGCGGCCCAGATCGGCGACGCCACGATCGGCGCCACCCACCGCAAAGCAACGATGATCACCGGCGCCTCCCTCCTGACCGTCATCCACGTGGCGACCGCCATCGCGGTCCGGAGCAGCCGCTGAGCGGGTCAGAGGAGACCGTGCCGCCGGGCGAACCGCGGAAAGGCTTCTCCGCTGCAGGGCAGGCGCATGCCCAGGGCCGCCAGGGCATCCACGATGTTGCCGGCCCCGACCTCGGTCAGCTTGCCCTCGGCACACGCGGCGCCGAGGAGCCACAACGTCCCGTGCACCTCGACCCCGAAGGCCCGGCCGGTCCGGGTCGCGTCGCGGTCGTCGATCAAGGCGACGGCTCGGTATTCCTCGGCGACTGCCAGAACGCTGGCTTCGCCGAGGTCACGGGCTCCGGCACCGACCCGAGCCGACCAGACGGCGAACCGCCGGATCCGGTCCAACGTGTCGAGAGCGGCGACGGAGAGCCACTCCACATCGAGAACGTGGGCCAGCGCGGGATGATCGGGGATCCCGGCGCGAATCTCCTCGCGCACCACGTGCGGCACCGAGGTCCGGACACCCGCCAGCAGGTCGCCGAGCACGTCGAGCCGGTCCGCCCGGGCGAAATAGCTGAGGCAGGTGGCGTCGAACACCAGGTGCGAGGCGGTCAAGGGGCGACGTCCTCGTCGAGCGGCGGCAGGTCCGTCTCGGCGATCTGGCCCCGCATCAATTCCACCGCGCGCGTCGTGGTGATCAGGTGCCGTCGCCGGGCCTCGAGGACCGCGTGTGCGTACGCCGGTGGCACCCGTATCCATTCCAGGTCCGGCTGCGGTGTCCAGCCGGTGGTGTCGAGAAGTTCGGACCTGGTCGGCGTCAGCGGCAGCCAGCCCGCGGCCTCACCCTGATCCAGAACGCCGGCCCGGACAGCCTGCCGGACCGCCAACGACCAGGACGTCCGGTACGTCGAAGCAAGCCGGACGAGCACATCGCGACTGAAACCGCCGGCGGTGATCACCGTTGACGGCAGGAGGAACTCGGCCGCGAACGCGTCGATGACCGACTCCCGGGCGGCCCGTGACGTGTGCACGCCCAGGTCGCTCGAATACTCGTCGCCGAGTACGAGATGACCGAGTTCGTGGGCCGCCGTCGAGCGCCGGCGCCCCGGATCGCCGCGCCGGCTCACCACGGCCACCGCGAGGTCGTCGTCGCGCACCGAGGCGCCGTCGCCCGGCAGGTCGGCGACGGCGACCAGGAGGCCGGCCTCCTGGCAGGCCTTCACCAGCGACTCGATCGGTTCGTTTCCACTGCCGAGGCGGCCCCGGAGCCAGCCGGCCGCCGATTGCGCGGCCGCTTCCGAATCGGCCGCTTCCGGATAGCCGAGGATCGCCCCGACCGTGAGCACCCCGAACGACTGCACCTGCCGGACATCGTGAAGCCAGCTGACGAGGGCCGCCTCCAGCCGGAACGATCCGCGGCTCGCGTCGGTCGCATCCTCGTCGAGAAGCCCGCTCCGCCGCGACAGGACCGCCGGACGCTCCCGCAGAAAGTAGTCGATCGGTAGGTCAAGGGCCTGGCCGAGCCCGATCAGCTCGACGGCGTCGATGCGACGCGTACCCGCCTCGATCTTGGCGACCATCGTCCGGTCGAGGCCGAGGCGGCGACCGAGCTCGTCCTGCGAGAGGTTCGCGGCCAGCCGGGCCTCACGCACCCGCTGCCCGATGCTCACCCACTCCTGCTGCGCCGCCATGGTGCGATAATCGCACACTGTCGCCTCGTGGCGAGTGCTGTCGGCGACAGACACCCGAACGGCGCCGCCGGCAGCGCCTAGGATCCTCAGTGGACGGTGTGGGCGGCGGCGGGGGGCGGCGGGATGTCGAGGGACACGACCGTGGTGGTCATCGGGGCCGGGCCGGCCGGGGTGTCGCTGGCGAACTTTCTGCGGCGCAGCGGGGTCGACTGCGTCGTGCTGGAGGCGCGGGATCGGGAGTATGTCGAGGGGCGCCAGCGGGCCGGGGTGATCGATCATCGGGCCGAGCAGATCTTCGGGGAATTCGGGCTGGCCGGGCTGGTGGGTGGGGGCGCGCCGCTGGAGACGTTCCTGGAGATCCGGGTCGAGGGGGTGCCTCGGCTGATCGACGGGCCGGGGCTGGCCGGTGGGCGGCCGAGCCGGCTGGTTCCGCAGCAGCTGCTGGTGCGGCGGCTGATCGGGGCCTATCTGGAGGACGGCGGGGATCTGCGCTTCGACGCGCGGGACGTGACCCCGCACGATCTGGACGGTGACCGGCCGCGGGTCACCTATCGGGACGCGGACGGGGTGGAGCGGGAGCTGACCTGCTCGTACGTCGCCGGGTGCGACGGGTTTCACGGGGTCAGCCGGCGCAGTATCCCGGAGGGGGCGCTGACCACGTACAGCTTCGATCACGGGATCGGGTGGTACACGGTGCTGGCCGACTCGCCGGCGCCGCGCTATCCGTTGATGGCGGTCAGCCGGCACGGGTTCGCGGCGCAGTTCGCGCGGGGGCCGCACGCGAGCCGGTTCTACCTGCAGTACCGGGCCGGAGAGGATCCGCGGCGGTGGCCGGACGAGTTCACCTGGGAGCAGCTGCGGCTGCGGCTCGGTGACGACGGGCTGCCGGGCGGGGCGATCACCGGCCGCGAGGTGGTGGACATGCGCAGTTTCGTGGCCGAGCCCATGTCGTACGGGAAAATGTTTCTGGTCGGCGACGCGGCGCACATCATCACGCCGATGGGCGCGAAGGGGATGAATCTGGCCGTGGCCGACGCGTATCTGCTGGCCCGCGCGATCGTGGCGGCCGAGCGGGACGGCGATCGGTCCGGGCTGGCCGGGTATTCGGAGGCGTGCCTGCGGCGCACCTGGGACTACCAGGAGTTCTCCCGGTGGTACGCGGAGATGGTGCACGAGGCGGGCGACGAGAGCGAGCCGTTCCGGCGGCGGCTGGCCCTCGCGCGGCTGGATCGGCTGTTCCGTTCACCGACGGCGGGCGCCGCGTTCGCCGACCTGATGGCCGGCACCGAGGTGAGCCCGGGCCGATGGCCGGCACCGAGGTGAGCCTGGGCTGACCGCGGCGCCCGCCACAAGGCCGAGCGGCTCAGACGCCGGCGAACTTGCTCATGGTGGCGGCCAGCGTCGTGTCGGTGATCTCCATGTAGACCTTGTGGTTGTCGGGGACGCCCAGCGCGTACGGGCAGGTGGTGTCCTTGGCCGCGAGCTTCGTGTCCATGATCTTCTTGCCGGTGGCCGTCTCGTACACGTGCAACCGGTACGTCGCGTGGTACAGCGTGGCCTCCCCGCCGGCCAGGCCGGAGCCGGGGCTCTCGTAGGTGCAGGTGCGCACCTTCGCGCCGACCGAGACCCGGTCGATGCAGGCCACCATCTGGATCTTGGACACGGGCATGCTGGACGACGACCACGCCTTCTCCAGCGCGGCCGGCTTCTTGAGGAACCAGGCCTTGAACATCGTGTACGGCAGCCGCTTGCCCTCGCCGGTGTCGCCGGTGACCAGGATCGGGTGCGGGGCCTTGGTCGAGCTGCGCTTCGGCAGCATCGGCCAGTAGGTCAGGCCCTGGCAGATCTGGTCCATGTCGTAGATGCTCTCCGGCGGCACACCCTGCGGGACCGGGCCGGGCGGGATCGTCGACAGGTCCTCGGAGGGCGTGACCGACGGCTGCGGCGACGGCTGGAGCAGGGACGGAAGCCCGGACGAGAGGTCGCGCGACGGGAGGACGGCCGGGGTGGTCAGGGCGACGGCCGGGGTGTTGCCGGTGGATCCGCGGGCGACGACGCCGATCGCGCCGCCGACCAGCGCGGTGACGGCGACCACGAGGACGGCGACCAGGACGCGCAGATTCCGCTGCCGCACGGCCGGCTGGGCATACGTCGCCAGGTCCAGATCCTCGATCGACGGCGCCCCGGGCGGCGGGGTCAGGCCCTGGATCGGCATCGGCCACGGGTCGATCGGCGCCTGGACCTCGGGCGATCCCGCCTCGGGGTGCTCGCGACCGCCGGCCCGGGCCGCCCACTGGGCGAGCGGCGCGTGCTGCGTCTTCTCCCCGTGCTCGGTGTCGGCCGGCACCACCGGGTCGCCGGGCGAAGCCAAGAGACCGCCCGGCACCACCGGGTCACCGGGCGAAGCCAACAGACCGCCCGGCACCACCGGGTCACCGGGCGAAGCCAACAGACCGCCCGGCACCACCGGGTCGTCCGGCGGCACGACCGGATCGGCATCCTTCTCGCTCCCGGGCTCAGCCACGAGCGCGACTGTATCGAAAGCTTTCACATCATCGCGCGCGGCCCGGACCGCTCCGGACCGCGCGCGACGGGTCACCGACGTGTCTTGGGCAGGTCGTACTGGTCAGCCGAGCGGCAGTCGCGGTAGTCGCCGATCGCGCCCTTGGGGAGCTTCTTCAGGGCGGCGCGGGCGCGCTGCCGTCCGAGGTTCCAGGCGTACCAGGGGTCGGGCTCCTTGAGGTCGTCGTTGATCCAGCTCAGCGTGCATCGCCGTACGGGATCGGGCAGTCGGGTCAAGGCCGGGGTCGCGTCGGCCGAGAGGGCCCGCAGATACCACGCGTCGATCTTGCCGGTCTGCTCGTAGCGCAGGGCGTTGCGGTCGGCCGCGTAGCCCTCCGGGTCGAGGACCGCGAGGCCGAGCAGCATCAGCACGGCCAGGCCGATCGTGGCCCGCGGGATCCAGCGGCCCCGCCAGCGGATGCCGGCCACCGCGATCATCACGAACACGGTGCCGAGCAGGATCTCCAGCGACATCACGAAGATGCGCTCGCCGGTGAAGCTGTAGACGCGCTGGTAGGCCCACATGCGGGAGAGCGCCGACCAGACGATGACCACGCTCAGGCCGCAGACCAGGCCGAGCAGGACACGCAGCAGCATCCGCTCCGTCGGGGTGTCGCGGCGGGCCCAGCGGGCCAGCGCGGCGAGCAGGGCCAGCGACAGCAGGGTGACGGCGACGAGCTGCCAGAAGCCGCTGCGCGCGTACTCCGCGTAGCTGAGCCCGGCCGTCTTCAGCACGTGCCGGCTGCCGCCGAACAGCACCGCGAACTGCACGCCGACGAACCCGGCGAAGAGCAGGACCAGCGCGGCGGCGGCGGGCGCCCACTCGACCAGGCCGAACCGGCCCCGGCCCTCGGTGTCCAGCCCGGACGTCGTCGGCGGCGCCGACAGCGTGTAGATGCCGGCGACCGCGATCAGGGCGCCGGCCACGGCCAGGAAGATCCACTGGAAGATCGAGCCGCCGTCGAGATCGGGCACGACGTCGCCGAGCAGCGTCGAGAACGCGACGTCGGCCGAGGACAGCAGCGCGCCGAAGACCAGCAGGACCAGCACCGTGAGGCCGACCGAGAAGACGATGCGCCGGGCCAGCCCGGGGTTGCGGCTCGCTTTCACGTGCCGGCGGACCCAGGGAAGACCTTTGAAGGCGGCGTACGGCGTGGCGATCAGGCCGAACAGGATGGACCGCACCTGACGGCCGCCGACGATGGCCAGTGTGGCGCAGCCGAGTGCGCCGAGCACGCTGAACGTGACCAGCCACCAGGCGTTGCGGACGGCGGGAACCGCGAAGAGCAGCAGCGACGCCACCGCCCAGCCGGAACGGATCCAGCGTTCACCATGAGAAAGATCAACCGATTGGCGTACGGCCATGACCACGCCCGCGGCCAGCACCAGGAACCCGAGGAACCAGCCGATGCCGGTCCGGTCCAGCGGCACGAAACAGGCGACGCCGAGCGCGCCCGCGAGCACACCGAGCGGGACGGCCGCGCCGCGCGTCTGGGCCGGTCCCGGCCAGTGCTTCTCGCGGAACTTCTGCCACGGGGTGGGCGGGGCCTCGTACCGGTACGGCCGGTGCTGGTCGTGCCGGACGCCGGGCGGCCAGGTGGACGGGGTGGTCCAGTCCTCGCCGGGCGCCGGCGCGACCTTCTCGGGCACCCGCGGAGCCGGGGTGGCCACGGCCTCGACAGCGACCGCGGTCTCCGGCTCGTCGCCCTCCGCCGTGTCCACGTCGGACTCTTCGGACTTGTCGGATTCAGCGACCTCGGAAGCGACCTCGGCAGCGGCCTCCGGGGCGGACTCGGCCGGCGTGACAACCGGCGCCGCAACTGCCGGGGAGGCCGAAGCGCCCACGGGCGCCACGACGGTCGCGGCCGACACGGCGACCATCGGCACGAACAGTGCGTACCCCACGGTCCCGGACGGGATCCGGACCGGGATCGCCCAGGCCGGCTCTCCCTCGGCACCGGGCCAGGCCATCGACGGCAGCACATCGTTCTGGGGCATCACCAGCAACTGCGGCGCCGGTGGCGCCGGATCGGTCGGGTTGCGTTGCTCTGGCGGGGACTCGGCCACAGTGCCCTCCTCGTTTCACAGGTTCGGCACAGCGTAGGGGGTCCGCGCACGTACGTCTACGTTGCGACGGTTCCGTATCGCCGTGACGACTGCGTGTGCACGCCGATCGTGTCCCGAGGAGGGCCTCCTGAGCTGGTCAGTGGCGCGGCCGGAACTCCCGGGCGAGCACGTACCGGGCCGTGCCGTCACCGATCTGGACACCGCGCACATCGGCCGTACGGAAGTGGACCCCGCCCCAGATCCGCGCCTCGACCACTTCGGCCAGTGCCGACGAGAAGCTGGTGAACGAACGCGTGGTCCCCGAGTCCGCGCTGTACGCGCTCATCGCGATGTCGTCCCGCCCGAAGAACCGCTGCCAGGTCAGCGCGATCGCCGAGAACGAGCAGGTGTGCCCGGAGGTGTAGTCCGGGAACGGCGGCGTCACCAGCAGCGGCATCCAGGTCGGGTCGGCCACGGTCGCCGGGTTGCCGTCGAGGTCGGCCTCCTGCACCGCGGTCACCGGCCGCCAGAAGTTCCAGTACTTCTTCTCGTTGTAGCAGGCGATCAGCGCGTCCGCGTTGACGATGTCGACCATCGCGAACATCCGCGCGGTCTGCAGCGTGCTCAGGTGCCGCGTCTCGGCGAGCTGCCGCTTCATGGCCCATTCGGTGAGCCGCCGGTCGTGCCACCAGATCGCCGACTGGGTCTGGTCGAGCGTGCGGACCGTGCTGTTCACCCCGCCGATCGCCTTGACCTCGTTGAGGTCCCGGGCGTAGGCGGCGCTGGTCAGTGCGGGCGGGCCGACGGTCCGGAACATCGCCGGGTCGGGGAGCACGAACGGCTTGAGGTCGGCGAACCACGCGCCGTCCTGGACGTTGGTCGGCGGGGTGGGCCGCCACTGGCCGGGTGCGGTGCTGATGTCGTAGCTGTCCGGGTCGAACGCGCCGTCACCGACGCGGGCGGCGATCATCGCGTCGGCCGCCCGTTCCCCCACCGCGACGCCGTCCCGCTCGGCCCGGCCGTCCGGGATCGCGGCGAGCGCGGCGTCGTACTGGGCCCGCACGGTCGCGGCCTGGTCCGGGAAGAGCGCGAGCAGCACCCGGGAGGCGGCCGCGGCCACCGCGGCGTCGGCCGAGGCGCCGTGGCGCACCTTCGGGGCGATCAGGTAGGGCTCATAGCGGACGCCCGACACGGCGTTGACCGCGTCGTAGACGGCGCCCTGAACCATGGCGAAACTGCGGGCGGCGGTGGCCGGCGACTGCCGGGCCACCTCGTAGATCTCGTTCTGCGCGTTGAGGTTCCAGGCCACCACGGCGTTGGGGCCGTGCGACGAGCCGGCCTGCGCGGCGGCCGGCGTCAGGGCGGCGATCAGAGTGAGAGTGACGGTCAGTGCGGGCAAGCGACGGTATGCCATCAGGGTCCCCCGGGCTGTCGGAAACTGCCGCAACCACCCTGATGGCCGACCATTGTCCACACAAGACCGCATCGACAATTGTCAACTTTGTGTGTTGTACGCCTCCGCGGTGACGGTCAGGCCGTGGGGGCGGCCGAGGCGGCCCGGCCAGGAGACGACGACCTCGCGACTCTCGCCCGGGAGCAGCCAGAAGTAGTTGTCGTCGTAGCGGGCGGGCAGCACCCGCTCGCCGTGACCGTCGCGCAGCGCCAGCCGGACCAGGGCGGCGACGGCCGGGCCGCGGTTGGTCACCACGGCGGTGACCGCGTCCGGGTCCCGGGCGGGCCGGACGGTCACGCTCAGGCGGGTGCGCGGCATCGCCGACAGCGCCTTCATCTCCTCCGGCTTCGAGTACCGCCAGTACGTGTTCTCCGAGATCAGGGCGCCGCGCCGGTCACGCATCTCCAGCCGGACCAGGTGCAGGCCGGAGGTGGGCGCGGCCAGCACGAAGGCGGGCGCGGTGGACGAGGCGGCGACCGAGAGGGTGCGGCTCTGGGCCACCCCCAGGGCGCGTCCGCCGAGGTCGTACGCGCAAGCCTTGATCTTGATCTCGGAAAGCGGGGCCGACGTGTGGTTGACCACCCGCACCTGCCACGTGCCCGGGTCGGCCTGGACGTGGCGTGGTTCGCAGCTCTTGCGCGAGCCGTAGTAGGCGCCGTTCACGTCGAGGTCGTAGTCGTAGGTCTGCCAGACCGTGCTGTACCAGGCCGGATGCGACATCCAGAGCAGCAGCCCGGACGCGTTCTGCCACAGTCGCGCGTTCCACGCCTCGAACATCGCCCGGTGGTTCTCGAAGTTCACGAACTGGGCCCGTCGCGTGAACTCCTCGAGCGACGACGAGGGGCCGAAGCGGGCCTCGATCGCCGTCCGGTAGCCGTCCACGTGCTGGTTCCCGTTGCGCGCCCAGTCGTGGTAGCCCCAGACCTCGCCGATCGGCCAGGCCGGTTCGTCCTTGGCCAGGTTGCGCATGGTCTCGGCGTGCGGGACGACCGGCATGCCGATCTCGGTGTGGAAACCGAAGACGCCGGCCTTGTAGCTGAGCGGGTCGGCGTAGGCGGTCGGCTCGATCCAGTGCCACGGGCCGCTGCCGCTGACCACGCCGGCGTTGGAGGACGGCACGTAGACGATCTCCGGGTCGTTCTCGGCGACCGCCCTGCGCAGGCCGGCGTCGACGGCGGCCGGCGGGAACTGCTCGTTGGCGCCGCACCAGACCGCGATCGACGGGTGGTGCCGGTAGCGCCGGATGGTGTCGGCCACGATCGCGTCGTAGGTCGGCGACCCGTCGATGAACGGCCCGGCCTCCCAGAAGTCGTTCCAGACCAGGATGCCGAACTCGTCGCAGGCCGCGTAGAGCTCGTCGCGGGTGCTGCTGCCGATCCAGTTGCGGATCATCGTGAAGTTCATGTCGCGGTGCATGGCGACGGCGTCCCGGATCAGGTGCGAGCCGGTGCGGCGCAGCAGCTCGTCCCAGCCCCAGTTGCCGCCGCGGCAGAACACCGGCACGCCGTTGACGCTGATCTTCAGCTCGATCGCCGCGTTGTCGACGGTCGTCACGTCCGTCCACGCGTCCCCGTCGGCCGACACCTGGATCTTGAAGTCCCGGGCGTAGGCCGCCTCCCAGTCGATCTCGACCTGGTCGAACGCGACCGTCTCCCCCAGGTCGACCTGGATCCACTGGTTGTCAGAAGCAGAAGACGCCCATCGCGTACGGGCGTTGCCGTCCACCGCGTTCGCGGCCGGATTGGCGTCCTCGCTCGACGACGCCGTCACCGTCCTGCCCCGCGCCAGATCGGTGGCCGCGTCGGCCGCCCGCCGCACCGACAGCGTCCACATCGAGAAACCCCAGTCGGTGGCCCGCCGCAGACCCTGCACCCGCACGTGGCGGGCGTGCTGCTCACCGAGGTCGACGACCTGCTTGCCGGTGTTGCCGATCGGCGTCTCGTTGCTGCGTGACGCCAGGTCGTCCCAGGTGTCGCCGTCGTCCGAGGCCTGCACGCGGAAGTCCAGCGCGTACGCGGTCTCCCAGACCAGCGTGACCCGGTCGAAGCCGGCCGCCGCGCCCAGGTCGACCTGGATCCACTGGTCGTCGAGGTAGTCCGAGCTCCAGCGGGTGTTGGCGTCGCCGTCGACCACCGCGGGAGCCGAGCCGCTCTGGGTGGACGCGGTCGCGGTCTTCGCGCGGGCCAGGTCGGGGCCGTCGGCGCCGTCGTGGACCTCCAGGGACCACAGGGAGACGCCCCAGCCGGTGGCCCGGGCGCCGGCCTGCATCCGGACGTAACGCTTGGTGGTCCGCTCGAACGTGACCGTCTGGGTGGCGTGGTTGTTCTCGAACGCCAGCGGCGGGACGGCGGGCGGGGAGATGACGACGGGCTGGAAGGACTCGTACCCGTACTCCCGAATGCCGAATGTGATCTTCCGGGTGTCGCTGGTCTGCCGCGCGACCGTGGCGGTGACGGTCAGCTCGTGCAGGTTCGGGTCGCCGTAGCCGTTGGGCCACCACAGCTTCGGGTTGGTCACCCGGACCGGGATGAACGTGACCTCGGTGCTCGCGCCGGCCGGCACGGTGACCGTCTTCTCCATCCGGAAACTCGCGAACGACGCCCGGACGGTGACCGTGGTGGCGGTCGTCGCGACGTTGCGGAGCGGCACGGTGACGGTCACGTCGGCCGTCCGCGTGTCGGGAACCTTGCTGGTCACGTGCGCGTCGCCGATCACCACGGCGCCGGTGGTGCGCAGCCGCACGTGGTTCCACAGGCCGGCCACCCGGTCGCGGACCGCGGGCATCCAGTCCCAGCCGGACACCGCGAGGTAGGTCGGCGAGTCCAGCCAGAGCGAGCCGCCGTTGAGGAACGTCCAGCTGTCCAGGGTCTTGTCGCCGGGCGTGCCCGGGTGCGGCATCGGGGTGATCTTGACGGCGACGGTGTGGTCGGTGTGCCCCTTCAGCGCGGCCGTGATGTCCAGCGCGCCGCGGGCGAACGGGTGCGTCACCGTGCCCACGTCGACACCGTTCACCCAGGTCCGGGCCTCGTGGTTGATGCCGTCGAACTCCAGCCAGACGTGCCGGCCGGCCCCGGTGTTCAGGCCGCGGGGCAGGCGGAACTCGCGGCGGTACCACCAGGCGTGCCGGGACAGCGCCTCCGGGATCTTCAGGTTCTCGAAACCGGCCACCGGATCGGGCAGGTGACCGCGCTCGACCAGGGTGGCCAGGACCGTGCCGGGAACCGTGGCGGGCAGCCAGTCGCGCACGTCACGGCGGCCGGTCGACAGGGCCGGGCCGTCGGCCGGGCCGGCGAAGTCGTCCAGGGTCAGCGCCCAGCCCGACTCCAGGGGCACGGTGCCGTCGGCGGCCACGGTCAGCGCCGGGACGGGCGCGGTGTTGCCGCCGGCCCAGTCCGTCCAGCCGGTCGCCCTCGGGCGGGGGGACAGGGGGCGGCCGTACACCTGGAAGCCGTTGAGGCCGACCGGGTTCGTGGTCGATCGCCGGGTCGCGGTCATCCGCACGTGGCGGCCCTTGACCGGCGCGGCCAGGGTGATCGCCTGCGCGCCACCCGGCCCGGCCTCGGTCTGATACGCCGTCGACCAGGATTTTCCGTCCGGGGAGACCTCGATCTTGTACGCGACGGCGGCGCTCGACAGGATCTCGTCCCCGTCGGCGTTGTTGTAGTTGCCGTCGAACGGCCCGTCGGCCGGCGTGGCCTCGAAGGTCAGCGTGACCGCGGTGATCTCGCAGACGGCCTGCAGGTCGACGGCGATCCACTGCGGGTCGCCGCCGCCGGCCCGCCAGCCCGAACCCTTGACGCCGACCTGGTTGAGCAGGTCGACGACGAAGTTCGGCTGGGTCGGGGCGTACGCGGTCGACGAGACCGTGACCGGGCGGTAGAGGGCCAGGTCAGCGGGGGCGGCCGGGGTGGCCGGGGCGTTCGGGGCGGCCTCGGCCGGGCCGGGCAGCCCGATCGTGGCGAGCAGGCTGCCGCCGCCGGCGGCGAGGAAGGTACGGCGGGAAACGTTCATGGGGGCCTTCCACCAAATGACAACGTTGTCGGTCAACGGGTCGGAAAAACCCGCCGGCGGGCCGCCCCGATCAGGGGCGACTCGCCGGCGGGCCGGGGGGCCACCTCGGCTTAGTTGGCCGGGGTGACGGTGAACGGAAGTTCGACCTTGGCGCCCGAGGAGGCGCCGGTCAGGATGACGCCGGTGCCACCCGGCTGGGCCGTCCCGGGCACGCTGACGGTCTCGCCGGAGACGACCCCGTCGGCGTTGGCGTGCAGCGTGACGGCCGGTCCGGCGCCGACGCGGCCGGTCACCGTCTCGTTGGGCGCGAACCCGGAGCCGTCGACCGTGATCGCGGTGGCCCGCGGTCCCGCGGTCACCGAGAGGGTGGCCTGCGGCCGATACGCCGGAGTGGCGGCGGGCTTACCGGGGTCGACCACGGTGGACGTGATCGCGGCGGCGCCCTTGGCCACGGTCACCGTGAACGTGACCGTGCTGCTGGAGTACGCGTCCCAGGCGGTGACGTGCACGGTGTACGCGCCCGGCTGGGCGTACGTGTGCTTACCACCGATCGCCCCGGACCCGTCGATGGTGGCGTCGGCCGGCACGGTGCCGTCACCCCACTGGACCGTTGCGTGGGCCCCGCCGATGACCGAGCCCAGCGTCGCCGCGAACTCCTTACCGGCGGTCGCCGTCTGGCCGGCCGGCGCGGTCAGCGCCAGTTCCGGCCGGGGCGTGCCGTCGTCGGCGATCGCGAAGACGTGGATCCGGCCGGCCGAACCGGGGTCGCCGGTCTGGGTCGGCAGGGTCACCGAGACGAGCGTCTTGCCCGCCGGGATCTGGTACGGCGCGGTGGCGAACAGGAACGGCACCGCCGCGTCCTGGTCCGGGCCGTGCAGCCGGTAGGCCGACTTGGCGACGATCACGTTGCCGTAGGCCGGCGTGGCGTTCGGGTTCGCGCCCATGGTCCAGTCGGTGAACTGGATCGGGATGCTCGCCGTGCTGCCGTCGCTGAACGTCGCGGTGCCGGTGGTGCTCTGGTTGCCCTGGGTGCCGGTGCCGACGAACGAGATGCTCCTGGCGTCGGCGGGCAGGTTCAGCGCGACCGTCTTCCCGTTGCCGCTGGCGTTGTCGGGCTGCCCGGCCGGGGTCACCGGCAGGGTGAACCGCAGCGCGGTGCCCGGCACGGTCACCGGCTTGCCCTGGGTCACGCCGGCCGCGGCCAGCGCGCTGCGGGAGTAGGCCCAGTTCTTGGCGTCGCAGTTGGCCCCGAGCACCCCGTCGTCACCGATGCAGACGGTGTCGAACGCGGCGGCCAGACCCGAGTCGGGCACGTAGCTCACCTGGACACCGACGGTCGCGGAGTCCTGCCCGGTGCCGTCGGTCACGGTGACCTTGGCCTGATAAAAACCGGGTTTCGCGTACGTGTGGGAGCCGCTCACGCCGTAGACCGCCCGCGAGCTGAGCGTCGTCGTGCCCGCGGTGGCCGGCGTGCCGTCACCCCAGTCGACGGTGGCCTGGTAGCCGCTCGCGGTCCCGCCGGTGACGGTGGCCAGCGGCACCGTGACCGCCGTGCCGGAGAGCGCCGGAACGGTCGTGGCGCCGCTCACCGTGACGCTGCCGCCGCCCAGCTTGACGTCGCCGCCGGCCAGCAGTTCGATCTCGGCCAGGTTGGCCTGCGGGGCCCCGGTCGTCCGGCCGACGACCAGGCGGAACTGGGTGAACCGGCCGGGCCGGGTGATCTGGAACGGCCGGGTCTGGTTGCGCCAGGCGAACGTCTCGCCGCGGCGGGAGTCCAGGGTGGTCCAGGTGATCCCGTCCTTGGAGCCCTGCAGCTGCCAGTCGGCCGGGTCGCCGGCCTTGGCCCCCGAGGTGAGGGTGTAGTAGGTCGGCGCCTGCTTGCCGCCCCGGAAGTTCCAGTTGACCGTCGGCGTGGCCGAGTCGAACGTCAGCTGGGTGCTGGACGTGTCGTCGAACAGCTTCGAGGCGTCCTGGCCGCCGGACGTGGTCGCGGTGCCGAGACCGGGACCGGTGACGTCCTGCAGCGGCTTGGGTGCCTCGGTGCCCTTGGTCAGCGACGGCGGCACGTCGTTCTTCCCGGTGGACCAGGACGACGGCTTCGGGCCCATGACGAACTCGATCGTGCCGCCCCGCTTGAGGACCGACGAGTCGATCGAGACGTTCTTCTGGGTCTTGCCGTTGACCCGGGCGGACTGGATGTAGACGTTCTTGACGCTGTTGTCGTACGCCTTGACGACGATGTCGCCGGTGGTGCGGTGCACGGTCATCCGGTCGAACTGCGGCGAGCCGATGGCCCAGCTGGACGAGCCGTTCTGCAGCGGGTAAAGGCCGAGCGAGCTGAGGATGTACCAGGACGACATCTCGCCGTTGTCCTCGTCACCCAGGTAGCCCTGGCCGATCTCGCTGCCGACGTAGAGCCGCTGCAGGATCTCCCGCACGATCGCCTGCGTCTTGGACGGGGCGCCGGTGTAGTCGTACATGTACGGGATGTGGTGCGAGGGCTGGTTGCTCATGCCGAGCTGGCCGAGGCGTACGGCCCGGGCCTCCAGCATCTCGTGGATCGTGCCGCCGTACCCGCCGGGGTGGTCGGCCTTCTCCGGGGTGGCGAAGAACTCGTCGAGCTTCTTCTCCAGCTGCTTGCGTCCGCCGTACAGGTTGGCCAGGCCCTGCCCGTCCTGCTGGGCGGTGAACGCGTAGTTCCAGCCGTCGGTCTCGGTGTAGACGCCACCCCAGTCGAGCGGGTCACCGTTCAGGAACGTCCCGTTGGCCTGCCGCCCCTGGAAGAACTCGCTCTTCGAGTCGAACAGGTTGACGTAGTTGCGGGCCCGCTCCAGGAAGTACCGCGACTCCTCCTTGAGCTGCTTCACCCGCGACTTCGGGGTGGCCCGGTCCTTGGCCAGGCCGGCCGCCATGTTGCCGAGACCGAAGTCGTTGATGAACCCTTCCAGGGCCCACGACACGGACTCGCCGGTGGTGGTCGGCGTGTAGCCGAGGAACAGCGACGTCTCGATGCCCTTACGGCCGACCGCGCTGCGCCCGGAGGCGACCGTGGCGTCCTTGACCGCGGCGTCGTACGCGCCGAGCGGGTCGGGCAGCTTGACCCCGTTCAGGTACGCCTCGGCCAGGGCGACGTCGGCGCTCGTGCCGGTCATCAGGTCGGCGTAACCGGGCGAGGACCAGCGGGCGATCCAGCCGCCGTCGCGGTACTGCTGGACGAAACCGTCGGCCAGCTTGGCCGCGACGTCCGGGTAGAGCAGCGAGTACGCCGGCCACACCGTGCGGTAGGTGTCCCAGAACCCGTTGTTGACGTAGATCTGGCCGTCGACCAGCTTCGCCCCGGTGTTCGTCGGGGTGGAGGTGCCGGTCGCCGCCGACACCGGGCTCGCGTACTGCCAGTGCGGCGCGGTCGCGGTGCCGGTGTTCTCCGACTGCGAGTTCGGGTACAGGTTGAGCCGGTACAGGTTGGAGTAGAGCGTGACCAGCTGCGTCTCGGTCGCGCCCTGCACCTCGACCCGGCCCAGCCGGTCCTTCCAGGCCGCGGTGGCGGCCTTGTGGATCTGGTCAAAGCTCCTGCCGGTGACCTCCAGGCCGAGGTTCTTCCCGGCCTGGTCGACCGAGATGAACGAGGTCGCGAACCGCAGGGTCACGGTCGCCGACGCCGAGGTGTCGAAGGTGGCCGAGGCGGCCGCGGTGGCGGCCGGCGCCCGGTCGAACGTGCCGGCGTAGAACATCCGGCTCCGGCCGGCGGACAGGCCGCTGCCGTTGTCGACCCAGCCGGTGACCGTGCCGTCGGCCGCGATGGTGAACGTGCCGTTCTGGAAGACCACGCTGCCGGTGGCCGAGCCGGCCGGGAACGTGAAGTCGGCGACGCCGCCGTGGTCGGTCGGGGTCATCCGCGCGACCAGGCCGTTCTGCGTCTTCACCGAGTAGAGGTCGGGGCGGGCGATCTCGTCGTCGTGGCTGAACGCGAGCGCGCGGGTGCTCGGCGTGCCGGTCAGGTTGCCACCGGCCGGGACCGGCATGACCGACATCTGGTTGCGGTCACCCATCCACGGGCTGGGCTCGTGCGAGATCGCCAGGCCCTGCAGCGTCGGGAGGTTGGCCGCGTTGTTGTCGCGCTGGTAGACGTACTCCCACGAGTCGGACGTGGCGTTGGTGACCGGCGTCAGGAAGTTGAAGCCGTTCGGCACCGCGGCCAGGGGCAGGTTGTTGCCTCGGGAGAAACCGCCGGACGCGTTGGTGCCGCGCCGCGTGTCGACGTAGTTGGTCAGGGCCGACTTGTCGATCGCGGCCGGCGTGCCGGTCACGGTGACGTCGTCGATCCAGCCCTGGAACCGGGTGACCGCCTTGGCGCCCGCGTTGTCGTAGGACAGCAGGATCCGGTCGATCGTCTTGCCGCTGGCGACCGTGCCGACGTCGGCCTGGACGGCGTTCCACTCGTCGGCCAGCAGCACCTTCGACGCGCCCTGCCCGGCCGCCGTGAGGGCGTAACCGTGCTGGTCGATCGGGGACCGCTTGCTCAGGTAGGTGCCGTCGGTGAAGTGCAGGTCGATCGCGGCGAAGGTGGACGGATACTGCAGATCCTCGCCGGTGAGCTCGGGGAAGATCTTGTAGTTCAGCCGCGTCTTCGGCCCGACGGGGATCTTCACATCGAAAAGACGATTGCTCGCGTACGACCGTCCGTCGCCCTCGGCCGCACCGGCGTAGCGCAGCGAGGCGACCCCGGTGAACCCGGCGCCCGGCTTGGCGTTGGAGCCCCGGGACGGGCCGGCGCCGACGACGCTGACCATCGGCGTGGACGGCGGCTTGACGTCGGTGCCGTCGCTGATGTCCCAGTCGGCCAGCTGGATGAGCGAGTCACCGGAGTTGGCGGTGATGTTCAACCGGTAATAGCCGTACGCGGTGGTGTTGGCGAGGGTGTAGGTGTTGGTCGCGAAGCGACCGCCGAAGGTCTGGCCGGTCCGGGCGTCGAGGTCGACCCAGTCGGTGCCGTTGGCCGAGCCCTGCAGCGTGAAGTTCTTGGGGTCGCGCCCGGCCGCGTCGTTCGCCGAGGTCAGCGAGTACTTGACGACCTTCACCGGCGCGGCCAGCTGGTAGGTGGCCCAGCCGGTCGTGCTGAACGTCAGCCACTTGGTCGACGAGTCGCCGTCCTTGAGCTTGACCGCGGTCTCGTTAGGCGGGTTCTCGGCGCTGGCGGTCACGGCGGTGACCTGGCCGAGGACGCTGCCGGGAAGCCCGGTGCGGATCGAGCCGGTCAGGTTGCCCTGGACCGGTTTGCCGGCCGCGTCGAGCTCGGCGGTGCTGGCCACGGGTTGCTGGTCGGTGGACTCGAACGAGGAACGGAAGTCTCCGGCCGCGACCGCGGCACTGGCCGCGGTCGGAGCGGACAGCAGTCCGGCCGGGAGGAGAAGCGCGCCGGCGACGGCTGACCACCGTCGGGGCGAGCGGGAGAATCTCATGCGGACTCCAAGCGGAGGAGGTGCACAGTGGACGCCCTGCTGATCAGTGATCGCCAGCCTCGCCCCGCACTGACAACGTTGTCAAGGACGTCCGGGAAATCGGCTGGAAACATTACTGACTGATCGTCGTCACTGCCGTCGAACCGCCCGTCGGCGCCGATTTCCGGCACCGCGCCCGAACCTCGATGGGCCGCCGTTTTCCGGCGCCACGGACGAAAAAGGTGCCGGGCGGCGAACCGCCACCCGGCACCGGCTCAGCGAGGAATCAAGGTGTCTCGATCGGATCCGGTGACCCGCTGTTCGCCGGGTCGGACGGCGCCGGCGACGACCCGGACGGCTCCGGGGCGGACGGCGACACCGAGCCCGACGGCGACGGCGAGGTCGGCGTCGACTCCGGCTCCGGGCTGGACGCGCTCGGCTTCGGCCCGGCCAGGGGCTTGCTGGCGATCGTGGTCTCCGGGAAGTCGAACGTCCACCCGTCGGCCAGCAGGTCCGGGATCAGCGTGCGCAGCGCCGCCACGGTCTGCTTCCGGTCGCCGCCACCGTCGTGCACGAGCACCACCGCCCGGGGCGTGAGCTGCTGCTTGATCCGGGACGCGATCACGTCGGCGCCCGGCAGCAGCCAGTCGTCCGGGTCGACGACCCAGCCGAGCGGGGTGTGCCCGGCCTTGCCGCCGGCCTTGGCCGACGGGCCGAAGTCGCCGTAGGGCGCGCGGTAGTAGGTGACCGTCGCCCCCGGCACGGCGTCGGCGATCGCGGCGTCCGCCTCGGCGATGTCCGCCGCGCTCTTCGCCTCCGGCACGATGCCCAGGTCGTCGTGGTGCATCGAGTGGTTGCAGAGCCGGTGGCCGTCGTTCACGATCCTTCTCACCAGGTCCGGGTACCAGGTCACGTTCTCGCCGACCATGCAGAACGTGGCCTTCACGTGGTACTGCGCGAGCAGGTCGAGCACGGCCGGGGTGTCCTCGGACGGCCCGTCGTCGAAGGTCAGCGCGAGCCGCTTGCCGCTGTGCTCGGTGTGCACGACCGGCTCGTAGCCGGACGCGGGCGGATGCAGGGTGGTGACCGAGTCCGGGTTCTTGGCGTCGTGCCCGGTCTTGCCGAAGTCGCCGGTGTCGGTCCGGCCGACGTGCGCGGGCTTGGGCAGCGCGGTGACCGGCTCGCCCTTCAGCGCCGACCTGGTGAAGTCCCGCCAGATGTAGGACGGCATGGTGTCGCCCTCGATGGGTTTGTTCTTCGCGTCGCGCAGCGGGCCCGGTTTCGCCTTGCCGATCCAGACCACGCTGGCCAGCTCGGGCGTGTAGCCGGCCATCCACGCGTCCTGATTGTCGAGCGTGTCCCGGAACTGCTGGGTGCCGGTCTTCCCGGCCGCCGGCCGCCCCGGCGTGATGCCGTGCTCCTTCACCACACTCTGCAGCACGGTGGTGACGTCGGCCGCGATCTTCGGGTCGACCGCGGTGGTCGCCTTGTCCGGAGTCGTGTACCCGGACCCGCCGGCCGCGGTCACCGACTGCACGAAGTGCCGCTCGTGCCGGACCCCGCCGCCGGCCAGGGTCGCGTAGACGGTCGCCAGGTCACCCGGCTCGACCGCGTAGCGCCCGAGCGAGATGTCACCGCGCGTCTTGCCCGGGGCCGGGTCACCCTTGACGTCGACCATCGACTTCTGCCCGTCGTACTTCTCCGGAATCCCCAGACGTACGGCCATGTCGCGCACCCGGCCCGGCCCGATCTGCGCGGTCACCGCGTAGAACGGCGTGTTCAGCGAGTCGACCATGGCGTGCTGCAGGGTGCACTCGGCGCACTGCAGGTTGTCGTGGTTGCGCAACGGCACACCCCGGTCCGGGAACAGCCGGGGCGAACTCCCGTCCCACCGGGACTGGTAGGCGATCCCCCGGCCCAGCGCCGCCGCCAGCACGATCGACTTGAACGTCGACGCCGCCGGGTGCAGCGCCGCCGCGTTGTCGAAGTAGCCGCTGCCGTGCTCACCGCCGTAGTACGCCCGCACGCCGCCGGTCCGCGGGTCGAGGGCGACGAGCGCGGCCTGCAACCCGGACGGCTGACCGTGCAACCGGGTCCGCACCGCGCTCACGGCCGACTGCTGGGCCGCCTGGTCCAGGGTGGTGACCACCTTCAGGCCCTGGGTGTGCAGCTGCTGCGAGGTGATGCCGTGCCCGGCCAGCTCCCGTTCGACCTGGTCGACGACGAGCCCGAGCGGGCCGCCGATCGCCGAACCGGCCGGGCGGATCGCCGGGTAGGTCACCTTGGCCGGGTCGATCAGGCCGGCGTCCCGGGCCGTCGCGAAGATCCAGTTCCAGCGGCGACGGGCGCCCTTCGGGTCGTGGTCCGGGTCGTAGGCCCACGGATCCTTGATGACCGCGGCCAGCACCGCGCCCTGGGCGAAGTCCAGCCGGTCCGGGGTGATGCCGAAGTACGCGTTGGCGGCGGCGGCGATCCCGTACGCGCCCCGGCCGTAGTAGATCGTGTTCAGGTACCGGTCCAGGATCTCGTCCTTGCCGTACTGCCGCTCCAGGTTGATCGCGAGCGCCAGCTCCTGCATCTTCCGGTCGACGGTCACCTGCTGCGTCAGGAACGCATTCCGCGCGTACTGCTGGGTGATCGTCGACGCGCCCTCGTGCTTGCCGCTCACGTCGGCCACCATCGCCCGGGCCACGCCCCGCACCGACACCCCGGCGTGCTCGTAGTAGTCCCGGTCCTCGGCCAGCAGGACGGCCTGCCGCAGTTCGGGCGAGATCGCCGACAGGGGCACGTCGTTGTGGTCGGTCGCGCCGACCCGGGCCAGGATGGTCTTCCCGTCCCGGTAGTACAGGACCGAGGCCTGGGGCTGCGCCACCGCACCGGGCACCGGGACCGACTCCACATAGGCCTCGGCGGCGCCGATCCCGGCCGCGCCCCAGAACATCAGGACGGCCGCGGCGGTCGCCACGATCCGCCGCCACCGCCGGGGCCGCTTCCCCACGGCCTCAGCCGAAGGCTCCGGCTCCGGCTCCGCGGCGGGCTCGGTCGCGGGTTCCGGCTCGGCGATGCGCGCGGCCGCAGGATCGGGTTCGGGTTCGGTGGTGTCCGGCTCGGCGCGGGTGTCGGGTTCGGCCGCAGGCTCCGGCGGGTCGGACGGTTCCTGGGACTCGATGGGTTCCTGCACACCCGCATAGACGCGGGAACCACCGTCCGGTGTGGCATGTGATCTTCCGTGACCGCCCGGTCACTCCCGATTTCCGGCGTGTTGACCAGCCATTTCGCGAAGGTTGCCAGGAAATCGAATGAAATATGTCACTTTTCCGGGGCGGGCGGCGGGGTTTCATCCTTGCGACCGCGCTTCTGCAGCCGCCGCTGGGAACTGGCCGACATGTACTTCCCGGCCCGCGACGCCGACCCGTGCTCGGTCTCCCGCTCCAGATAGTCCAGAGTGGCCACTTCCTCGGCCAGGTCGGCCGCCAGTGCCTCGGGCGCATCCCCCTGAGCCCCGGCGATCTCGGCCCGGGCCTGCCGCAGCTCCTTCAGCGCGGCCTCCGAGTCACCCCGGTCGAGCAGCTCCGACGCGCGGCGTTTGGCCTGCTGGGCCCGCAGGTAGACGAGCTCGGTGCGCACCACCGGATCGGGCACCCGCCCGGCCGCGCGATCGCCCGGCACCACGTTGACGTGCACCGGGACGGTGACCGTGTGCTGGGCCAGCGCCGGCAACTCCACATACGTGAACGTCAGCGTCGCGACCTCGGTCAGGCCGAGCGCGGCGACCGCCGGGACGTCGAAGGTCAGCACGAGCTTGCGGGTCTCGTCGGCGTAGAAGCCGCCCAGCTCGACCAGCAGGCCGTCGTCGACCGGCCGGGCCGGCAGCTCGTTGACGACCAGCACGCCGCGCACCGCCGGGGTGAGCCCCACGTGCAGCGACGCCGCCTGCGCGGTCTGCGTGAGCAGCCCCTCGACCTCGCCGGCGATGAGCGCGGCCGCGGTGTCGGGCTCCTCGGCGAAGTGCTCGTTGCCGGAGCCGCCGCGGGCGATGGCCGACATGAGCCGCTCGTCGTAGCCCAGCCCGAAACCGAGCGTGGTGGTGGTGACGCCGTGCTCATACGCCTCGGCGGCCACGCGGGACAGCGCATCCGGGTCGACGATGCCCGCGTTGGCGTGCCCGTCGCTGATCAGCAGCGTGGTGGCGCCGGTGGCGCCGGCCACCCGCCGGGCCTCCTGCAGGCCGCGCAGGTAGCCCCCGGACAGGTCGGTGCTGCCGCCCGGCCGCAGGTTGTCGATCGCCCGCCTCGCCGAGACCTTGTCGGTCAGCCGCGCCGCCGGCACCGGCACGTCGACCTGGTTGTCGAAGACCACCAGTCCGAAGTGGTCGCGCGGGTCGAGCCGGTCGACCAGCGCGACGAGCGCGGTCTTGGCCCCGGCGAGCCGCCCACCGGACATCGAGCCGCTGCGGTCGAGCACGATCTGCAGCGTGTTCGGCGCGCGCTCGCCGGACCCGGTCGCGGCCGGCGCGGTCAGCTCGATCATCACGGACACCTGGTCATCGGTCTCGACGGCGATCATCTCCACGTCGAGGTGGGCGGTGATGTGCACGCGGCTCACTCCTTGTCCCCTGAGGCGGCCCGACTGTACTGGTCCCACGCCACCCCCGAAGATCAACTTCACATTCTTCATTGCCTCGGTCCGCCGGGGTACGGACCGTCGCTCCCGCGGGGACCCTTCCGACCCTCGCAGGCCGCTGGCGCGGCCAGAACGCGAGGCCCGCAAGGGCGACGTGGTCGGTTGGTCGCGGTCAGAGCAACAAACCTTGACGGGGCACCCGGGCGATCGCAGAATCGGGCCGTGCTCGACTCGCTGGGATTGACCGATCTGGAACAGCGGGTCTACGCGGATCTGCTCGGCGGCCACGCGGCAACCGTGCGGGAGCTGACCGCCCGTACCGGAGAGGAATCGTCGAAGATCCAGAGCGCCGTCGCGACCCTGCACGCGCACGGCCTGGTCGGGCTGGACGGCGACCGCATCTCCCTGGCCCCGCCCGACCTGGCCATCGACTCGCTGCTGCTGGGCCGGATGCGGCAGTTGCAGGAGGCCCGGCGGGGTGTCCGCGCCTGGATCCAGAGTCAGCAGAGCGCCGAGCCGTCGGCCAGCGGGGTCGAGGCGGTCGTCGGCGCGTCCGCCGTCGGTCAGGTCTTCGACCAGGTGCTGCGCGGCGCCCAGGAGGAGGTGCTGGGTTTCGACCGGCCGCCCTACCTGGGCGGGTACCACGACAATCCGACCGAGATCGAGCTGCTGGAACGCGGGGTGCGGTTCCGGATCGTCTACGACCGGCGGACCCTGGAACGGCCGACCGCGGCCCAGCGGATCGGGGCCTGTGTGGCCGCCGGCGAGCAGGCGCGGGTGGCGGCCGACGTCCCGGCCAAGCTGGCGGTGGCCGACGGCCGGGTCGGGCTGCTGTCCTTCCCCGGCCCGGGTGAGCTGCCGGCCGAGCCGTGGGCGTTCGTGGTGCGCGGCCCGGCCTGGGTCGAGGTCCTGGTCGCGCTCTTCGGCGAGGTGTGGGATCGGGCGACGCCGCTGCGGCTGGCCCCGGGCGCGACCGAGATCGAGAACCTGGATCGGTGGAACGTGCCCACCCCGACCGACCGGCAGATGCTGTCGCTGCTGATGTCCGGGCTGCCCGACAAGGCGGTCGCCTCCCAGCTGGGGATGTCGCTGCGTACGGTGCAGCGCCGGCTACGTCACCTGATGGACGTGACCGGCGCCGCCACCCGCATGCAACTGGGTTGGTTCGTCGCGAGGAACGACTGGTTGTGACTACTTACGGACGGTGAGCGCCACGGTCACCGGCACCGTCGCCGCGGTCGCCCCGTTGCTGACCAGCAGCAGTGTCGCCCGGTGGACGCCCGGCCTCAGCCCGGTCGTGTCGACGGTCACCCGCACCGACGCCGTCCCGCCCGGGGTCACCGTCCCGGTCGGGTTCACCGTGGCCAGCCAGGGGATCTCGCTGTAGGCCGGCAGCTGCCCGGACACGTGGTAGACGCGCGCCTGCCCCGGCGTCCAGGCCTGTCCGAGCGTCCACAGGTCGCCCTGGTCGTCGACGGTCAGACCGGCCGCGCTGAGCCCGTCCGGGTCGGGGTCGGGCGCCCAGCTCAGCTCGGCGCACGTGTCCGGGTCGAGCGCCCGCAGCCGTTCCCCCTGGTTGTCCTGGTTGAGGCTCCACAGCACGTTCTGCTTCTCGTTGAGTTCGAGTCCCACGGTCCACGGAACGGCCGGCACGCACTGCCCGAGCACCTCGCCCGGTGTGGTGTGGCCGAGCCCGGCAATGTGCCGGATCGCGCCGTCCCCGGCCAGGTAGAACGTGTCGTCCGAGGCCCGGTAGGCCAGCCCGTAGTAGAGCGTCCCGGCCCGGGGCGTCGGAATCGTGGCCTTGACCTGCAGCGAGTCCCGGTCGAAGCAGACGATCGGCAGGTCGCCGACGATCGACATGCTCGGCCCGCAGGACAGTCCGCGCGACGGCACCGAGGTCAGGTCGGACGCCCACCCGTTCATCGGGATCACGCCCCGCCCGAGCAGGTTCCCGCCGGTGTCGAACCGTTCCACCTGGCCCCAGAAGTACGTGTCGGTGACCAGGACCTTCCCGTCGTGCCAGTCGATGCCGTACGCGTTGTAGAGGTCCGGGATCCCGAACGAGCCGAGCACCTTCCCGGGTTCCCCGTCCGGCGCCGTGGCCGAGTTGATCTCCCGCGCGTCCCAGGTCGCCGGCAGTCCCCCGCGGTTGCCCAGCGGGATGTCGACGGTCGCGGTGCCCCCGGCGCGAACCGTCACCGAACGTGACGCCGGCGCGGTCAGCAGCGGCGTCCGCAGCTTCACGTCGGCCGTGCGCACGGTGTTGGCCGCGACCGTCGCGACGATCGGCGCGCTCTCGTAGGCCGGCTTGCCGACCGTCCCGGTGACCGGCCCGGCCGGCCGCTGCACCTGCCACCCGCCGTCCGCATCGGTGCTGGTCCCGAGCACGTCCGCGGCCACGACCGGCCGGCCGGTGTTGGCGTCGAGAACCCGGCCGCGGAGAAGTCCGGCGCCCGGCACCGCGAAGGTCACCGCGGTCTCGTTCTTCAGGACAGGATCATTCTGCGCGTACGACAGGAGGTTCGTCCCCTTCGCGTCGGCGATGCCCACGAGGGCGGACGCGCCGGCCGGCAAATTCCGGTAGCGGACGGTGATCGCACCACCCCGCCCGAGCAGGATCTGCACGTCGATCCGTTTCGCGGTGCCCTTGATCAGCGCCCCGGTCCACGTCACGGCGAATCCGTCGTGGCCCGCCCGGGTGGTCACGTGGGACCGCCGGTCGAGCACGAGATCGGCCCGGAATGCGTTGACCGTAGCCCCGTCCCCGAACGTCAGATACCCGTCGTCGTGCACGGTGACCTGCCGATACGTGACGCCGTAGAAGGTCACCGGCTCGGGCAGCCGCACCGTTCCCGGCTTGACCGTCCGCCCGCCGGTGGTGAACCGGGCCCGGGACTCGGTGACCGTGTAACCGAACCCGTCGGTCTTCGCCGCCAGGGCCACGTCCAGGGTCTCGTCGCCGTCCACGGTCAGCGCGACCGTCCGCGGCGCCAGCCACCGTCCGTAGTCGACGACCACGTCGTAGTCGCCCTCCGGCAGCGGCCCGGTGAACCGCCCGCCGGCCCCGGTCACGAAGCCGGGGAACGTCTCGTCGGCCAGCCGCACCGAGGCACCGGCCACCGGCCGGCCGGACGGGTCGGTGACCACCCCGGTGACCTGGTGCCAGGGTGCGGGCGCGGTCAGGTCCACGTCGAGGGACTGGGTCGCGCCGGCCGCCAGGGTGAGCGTGCGGCGCTGGGTGAGCTGGGCGAACCGGGAGACGGTGAGCGTGTAGTCGCCGGCCGGGACGCGCCCGAGCTCGGCCGTGCCGTCGGCGCCGGTGCGCGCGGTCCGGGTCACCACGTCCGAGGCGAGCGTCACCTTCGCCTCGGGCATCGGGTTGCCGGCGCCGGTGACGGTCACCGTGATGCCGCCGTGCTGGCCGGCCGTCCCGGCCTGGACCAGCGCGTACGCGTCCAGGCGCCCCTGGCCGTAGACGTTGTTGTCGGCCGCGTCGCCGCCGCACGTCTCGTCGTCGGCGTCGTGCGCGCTGGCGTCCAGCAGTTCCCGGGTGGCCGCGACGTCACGGCGCAGGTTCGGGTTGGCCGACCAGAGCAGCGCGACCGCGCCGGCCACGTGGGGCGCGGCCATCGAGGTGCCGCTGTCCAGGCCGTACCCGCCGCCGGGACGGCTGGAGAGCACGTCCACGCCGGGTGCGGCGATGTCCGGGCGGGTCGAGCCGTCGTCGGCCGCACCCCGGCTGGAGAAGTAGGCCGCGGTGCCGGTGCTGTCGAGGGCGCCCACCGCGTACACCTGCGGGTTGGTCGCCGGGTAACCGGCGGTGCCGCAGCCGTTGACGCCGTCGTTGCCGTTGGAGAAGACCGGGAAGATGCCGGCCGCGACCCAGGTCGCGATGATGTCGTCGTAGAACGTGCTGCCGTCCTCGGGGCCGCCCCACGAGTTGTTGACGATGTCCGGCGACAGGTCGGGCCGCGGGTTCTGCCCGTTCGCGTCGGTCGGCGCGAGCATCCACTGACCGGCCGCGAGCAGCGCCTCCTCGGTGCAGCCGTCGACCTGGCAGCCCTTGGCGGCGATCCACCGCGCGCCGGGCGCGACGCCGACCGTGTGGCCGGCCCCGTCGTCGCCGGTCATCGTGCCGGTGGTGTGCGTGCCGTGCCCGACGTCGTCGCACGGCACCCCCGGCTCGGGGCAGGTGCCGGTCGCGTCGAACCAGTTGTAGGCGTGGCTGACCGTGCCGTCGGCGGCGGTCCCGCGGTACTGCCGGATCAGCGCCGGGTGGTCGAACTGGACGCCGGTGTCCAGGCTGCCGACGACGACGCCGTCACCGCGTACGCCGTAGTCGTCCCAGACCTTGTCGGCGCCGATCTGCTGGAGGCCCCACGGCAGCTCGGTCGCGGCCGACGCACTCGCGCCGAGCGGGTCCACCGTCACCGCGGTCGCGGGCAGCGCGATCCGGCCCACGTCGGCGCGGGCGGCCAACTCCCGGACCAGCGCGAAGTCCCCGGTCACCTCGATCGTGTTCGCGATCCAGAACGTCTTGTAGTCGAGCCCGCGCGCCTCCAGCAGCTCCCGCAGCCCATGCTGGGTCCGCTCGGCGTGCGCGACCCGGTCCTGGTAGACGTGGGTGGTTCGGGCGACGCGGGCGGCCCGGCCGGGCGACGACGCCGGGGCCGGGCCCGGCTCCCCGCGGTCGGCCAGGTCGACGAAGAACGTCTGCCGGTCGCCCGAGGCGAACTTCAGCAACAGTCGTGGATCCACCTTGTCGCCGGCCGGCGCGGCGCCGGCCTGGGCGGGCGCCACCAGCAGCGCGGCGACCAGCACGCCGGCCAACAATCCGAACTTGCGCAACGAGACCCTCCTCCATCGGTCCAGGCCGATTCTTGGGCTCGTTTGTTTCCGGGGAACCGGGTCGCGATGGCGGAGGACGGACATGGCGCAACTCCGCCACACCGCTGTAGATCGAGCAATTACGATACGTCGATGTCATGGTCACGAATGCGAGGGATGGCCATAGCCGTCGTCGCGGGAGTCGCGGTCACGCTGACCGTCTCCGCCGCACCGGCCACCGCCACCGGGGTTCCGCACATCCGCAACGGGGAGACCGTGCCGGTCTACTCCTACGCCAACGCCGTCCGGGAGAGCGTCTGGGTGCAGACGCCGCTGGACAACGACCACGACGGCGTCCGCGACGAGATCGCCGTCGACATCGTCCGGCCGCGCGAGACGGCCGCCAAGCACCTGAGAGTGCCCGTCGTCATGGAGGGCTCGCCGTACTACGCCTGCTGCGGGCGCGGCAACGAGAGCGAACTCAAGGAGTACGACGCCAACGGCGTGATCACCAAGGAGCCGCTCTACTACGACAACTACTTCGTGCCCCGCGGGTACGCATTCGTCGCGGCCGACCTGGCCGGCACCAACCGGTCCACCGGCTGCATGGACGTCGGCGGCCGGGAAGAGGTGCTCGGCGCCAAGGCGGTCATCGACTGGCTCAACGGGCGGGCCCCGGCGCGGTACGCGGACGGAAAGCCGGCCGTCGCCACGGGCTGGACCAACGGCCGTACCGGAATGATCGGGAAATCCTGGGACGGCTCGGTCGCCAACGGTGTCGCCGCGACCGGTGTCGAGGGCCTGGAGACGATCGTGCCGATCTCGGCGATCTCCAGCTGGTACGACTACCAGCGGTTCAACGGGGTGCTGCGCTCGCCCGACTACCCGGAGTTCCTGGCCTCCTACGTCAGCGGCCGCCCGGAGGAGACCTGCGCGGCGACCGTGTCCGACCTTGATCAGGGCAGCGACGACGCCACCGGCGACTACAACACGTTCTGGGCCGACCGGAACTTCCGGCCCGACGCCCGCAAGGTGCACGCCAGCGTGTTCGCCGTGCACGGCATCAACGACACCAACGTGACCACCGATCAGTTCGCGCAGTGGTGGCCGCGATGGGACGTACCGAAGAAGCTCTGGATCTCTCAGATGGGACACGTCGACCCGTTCGACATCCGGCGCGGCGAATGGGTCGACACACTGCACCAGTGGTTCGACCGCTGGCTGCAAGGCCTGCACAACGGGATCGACCGGCAGCCGGCCGTGTCGATCGAGACCGCCCCCGGCACCTGGGTGAACGAGCGCACCTGGCCCGCGCCGGCCGCCCGGCCGGTCACCGTGCCGCTGGGTTCCGGCGTGCGCACGTGGACCGACAACCCCGACCTGAGCGAGGCCGACGCGGTCGCGAACCCGAACGCCGACGTACCCGGGCGGACCACGTTCCTGTTCGGGCCGCTGACCGGAAACGTTCGGATCTCCGGCACACCGTCGGTGACCCTGCGCGTCAAGGTCGACAAGCCGACGACCGAACTCACCGCCCGCCTGGTCGACTACGGAACCGCATCACGCGTCGACTACCTCGGCGGCGGCGAAGGCATCCGCACCCTGGACACCGAATCCTGCTGGGGCGCGTCCACCACGGCCGACGACGCCTGCTACCTGGACACCGCCGAACGCGTCGTCACCAGCGACCACGCGATCATCACCCGGGGCTGGCAGGACGCGGCGCACCACGTGTCGCTGCGCTTCACGACGCCGCTGCGGCCGGACCGCTGGTACTCGATCACCGTCCCGCTGCAGGCGACCGACCAGCGCATCGCCGCCGGACACGTACTCGGCCTGATCCTCCAGGCCAGTGACAACGAGTACTCGTCGCCCCAGTCAACCGGGGCCACGATCCAGCTCGACACCCGCCGCAGCAGCCTGTCGGTCCCGCTGATCGGCCACCTCCCGCCGGTCTCCACCCCGACGGTCACGACGACTCCGGCCCCGGCCCCCTTCGCCCCAAACCACTCCCAGCCCCAACTCCCCTGACCGCCCGCCCACTCCCCTAACCGTCCGCACCCACTCCCCTGACCGTCCGCACCCACTCCCCTAACCGCACCGGACCCGGCGCCCCCTCCCCGGCGCCGGGTCCCCTGCACCCACCGCGTCCGCGCCCCCGGGCGCTCGGGTCCGGTGCACCCACGTCATTCACTCGCGCCCATGCCCCCGGCCCGCGACCGCCGCCGTGCCCGAGCCCGCAGCGCGACTCACGCCTTTCGGCTGGCGCTGAGGGCTCATTTCGAGCCAGAAAACAACCGTCAGCACCAGCCGGGACCGCGACCCCGGCACCCACACCAGGCCACAACCCGCCTCACGGTCGTCGGCTGGCGCTCACGGCTCGATTCGAGCCGGAAAACAACCGTGAGCACCAGCCGGGACCGCGACGCCGACACCCACACCAGGCCACAACCCGCCTCACGGTCGTCGGCTGGCGCTCACGGCTCGATTCGAGCCGGAAAACAACCGTGAGCACCAGCCGGGACCGCGACGCCGACACCCACACCAGGCCACAACCCGCCTCGCGGTCGTCGGCTGGCGCTCACGGCTCGTTTCGGGCGGAAAAACAGCCGTCAGCGCCAGCTGAGCCCTGGAGTCGCGCTGCGGGCTCGGGCACGGCGGACGTCGCGCGGGCAGGGCGGCACGCGGCGGCGCGGCGCAGGGCGGGGGCGGCGCAGCGCGGGGCGGCGCAGCGCGGGGCGGCGCAGGGCTGGGTGGCGCAGGGCTGGGTGGGGTGGGGTTGTTGGTCAGGTGGGGCGGGTGGTGCTGCCTCGGACGACCAGGCGGGGGGTTTCGGTGCGGATGCTCTCGCGGGACGACGGGTTGGCGATGGCGGCGAGGAGGCTGGTGGCGACCTGGGCGCCGAGGGCGTAGGTGTCGCGGGAGAGGCAGGTGAGGGCCGGGTGGACGATGCGGGTGAGGACCGAGTCGTCGAACGAGACGATGGAGAGCCGGCGGGGGACGTCGATGCCCATCTCGAGGGCTACGCCGAGTCCGGCGGCGGCCATCAGGTCGCTGTCGTAGATGATCGCCGTGGGGCGGTCGGCTCGGGACAGCAGTGCCCGGGTGGCTGCTGCGCCCTGGGCGTCGCTGAAGTCGGTCGGTACTGATTCGGCGGCGGTCAGTCCTCGGGCGGTGGCCTGTTCGCGCAGGGCGGCGGCCCGGCGGGCGGTGTGGACGTAGACCGGTGGGCCGGCCACGTGGGCGATCCGCCGGTGGTCGAGCGCGGCCAGGTAGTCGACGATCGTGGTCATCGCCTCGGCGTCGTCGGCCCACACGCTGGTCAGCTGCCCCGCCTCGGCGGAAGGCCCGACCGTGGAGGGGGTGGCGGGGAGGCCGAGGGTGACGGCGGGGATGGCGAGTTCGCGGATGACCTCGATGCGCGGGTCGTCCAGTTGGAGGTCGACCAGGACCAGGCCGTCGACGCGGTGTTCGGACGCCCAGTGCCGGTACAGGTCGATCTCGGCGGCGGTGTCCCGGACCAGTTGCATCTGGACGGCCGAGGAGCCGGCCGACAGGACGTCCTGCATGCCGTACAGAATCTGGGTGTAGAACTGCTCGGAGCCGAGGGTGCGCGGGTCGCGGGCGAGCACGAGTCCGACGACGCCGGCCTGGGCGCCGCCGAGGGCGCGGGCCGCGCGGTGGGGGCGCCAGTTCATCTCGCGGGCGGTTTCGAGGATGCGGGCGCGGGTTTGTTCGCTGACGCCGGGCCGGCCGTTGAGCGCGAACGAGACGGCGCCCGGCGAGACCCCGACGCGTTTGGCGATGTCCGCGATGGTCGGCCTGTTTCCCACGGCGGGCACCCTACGCCGGCTAAAGGGTTTTAGCCAAGAAACCAAGCTCGTGAAGAAAGTGAACAGCGGGCGTTGACTATAGCGCTTTAGTTCCCCACGATGATGTTTCGCCGACGTTTCCTGTTCGACGATCACCGATGCACAGGAGCCTCAACCATGCGAATCCGACTTGCCACAACGGCCGCCCTGGCCGCTCTCACGCTCACCCTCGGCGCCTGCGGGGGCGGTTCCTCCGACAGCGCCGCCAGCGACAAGATCACCGGCAGCATCACCCTGCAGACGTGGGCCCTGACGCCCAAGTTCACCGACTACCTGAACGAGGTCATCGCCGGGTTCACGGCGAAGTACCCGGGCACCAGCGTCAAGCTGCTGGATCAGCCGGGTGACGGCTACTCGGCGAAGGTCCTGGCCCAGGCCTCCTCGAACACGCTCCCCGACGTGATCAACCTGCCGCCCGACTTCGCGCTCCCCCTGGCCAGGCAGAACCTGCTGGTCGACGTGAGCAAGGGCGACGATCTGAGCAAGACCTACGTGCAGGGCGGCGTCGACGCGTACAAATTCAATGGTGTTGATGGGGTTTTCGGGTATCCCTGGTACCTCAACACCGATCTGGACTACTGGAACGTGAAGCAGTTCTCCGACTGCGGCCTGGACGCGAACACTCCCCCGGCCACCACCCAGGAACTGTTCACGCAGGCCGCGACCATGAAGGCCAAGTGCCCGGACAACTTCCTGATGAGCCGCAAGCCGGACGTCTCCGACTTCGTCCGCGGCGGCATCAAGATCATCAGTGATGACGGCAAGCAGTTCGTCTTCAACACCGATCAGGCCGCCGCGCTGGTCGACCAGTACAAGGACGCGTTCGCGAAGGGGTACATGCCGCCGAGCGTGCTGAACAGCGACTACCAGGGCAACTCGAAGCTGTTCACGCAGGGCAAGGTCGCCTGGACGACCGGCGGCGCCACCGGCCTGGCCGATTTCGAGCGCGACAACCCGAGCCTGAAGGGCCAGGTCGCGGTCAGCAAGGCGCTCGACACCCCGCCGCTCTACGTGCAGGGCGTCAGCGTCTCGGCCAAGAGCAAGTACCCGGCGACGGCCAAGGCGTTCGCCCAGTGGATCACCGACGCCGACAACCAGAACAAGTTCGGCCACCTGGTCAACGTCTTCCCGTCGACCGTGGCATCGGCCTCCGACAGCTACTTCGGCAAGGACGACGGCACGCCGGCGGGCAAGGCCCGGGCACTCGCCTTCGGCGAGCTGAGCCAGGCCAAGAACCTCATCCCGTACGAGGTGAACGCCGACATGCAGAAGATCCTGGACCAGCAGATCGCCCTCGCGGTGAAAGGCGACGAGACCAGCAAGAAGGCGCTCGACGACGCGGTCGCCAAGATGAACCAGATGCTGAGCCGCCAGTGAGACCGGTGGCGGCCGGAGGCCCCCCAACACCCCCGGCCGCCACCCCCTATTCGGGGAGACGAGCGTGAAGACGCAACGATGGTTCACGCCGTGGGTGCTCACCATCCCGGCCCTGGCCTGGCTGCTGGTGTTCAGCGTCTGGCCCTCGATCAACACGCTGCGGCTGTCGTTCACGAACGCCAAGCCGCTCGGCGGCACCACCGATTTCGTCGGGCTCCGCAACTACACGGACATGCTGCACGACGGTGACGTCTGGACCGCCCTGCTCAACAGCGCGATCTACATGGCGATCTGCCTGCCTCTGCTCACGGTCCTGCCGCTGCTGCTGGCCGTGCTGGTGGAGAAGAAGCTGCCCGGCATCGCGTTCTTCCGGACCGCGTTCTACGTCCCGGTCATCGCCAGCGCGGTCGTGGTCGGCCTGATGTGGACGTGGCTGCTCGACGACCGCGGCCTGATCAACAACCTGGCCCGGGCGCTGCACGTGGTCGCCGGGCCGGTGCCGTTCCTGACCGACCGCTGGCTGGTTCTGATCAGCGCGATCAGCCTGACCGTCTGGAAGGGGCTGGGCTACTACATGATCGTGTACCTGGCCGCGCTCGGGAACGTGCGCAAGGACCTGCACGAGGCGGCGGCGATCGACGGCGCCGGGAGGGTGCGGCGGTTCCTCACGGTCACGGTCCCCGGCGTACGGGGAACGATGTTCCTGGTTTCGATCCTGGTGAGTGTCGCCGCGCTGCGCGTCTTCTCCGAGCTCTACATCCTGACCGGCGGCAAGGGCGGTCCGGGTGGGAAGGACCAGTCGCTGGTCATGCTGATCCAGCAGTACGCGGGCGGCTTCTACGGCGACTTCGGCTACGCGTCGGCGCTGAGCGTGCTGCTGTTCGTCGTCACGCTCGTCCCGATGATCGTGCTGGCCCGGCTGAACACCCGGAGCGACCGATGAAGGCCCTGCGCTACGTCCTGCTGATGTTCGTGCTGGTCATCACCGTCGGACCGTTCCTGTGGGAGCTGTCGACGTCGCTCAAGGGCGCCGGCGAGGACATCTACACCGCGACGCCCAGTTTCATCCCGCACCAGCCGACGCTGAACAACTACGCGCAGGTCGCCGACGCCATCCCGGTCTGGCGCTACATCAGCAACTCGCTGGTTGTCGCCGCGCTGACCGTCGGCGGCAACATCCTGTTCGCCACCACCGCCGGCTACGCCATCGCCCGCCTCAAGTTCCGCGGTCGCAGCCTGGTGCTCGGACTCTTCCTGTCCACCCTGGTGCTGCCCGGCGAGGTGACGATCGTTTCCCAGTACGTCACGGTCCGCGACTTCGGGCTGGCCGACACCCTGCTCGGGGTCGCCCTGCCCGGCATGGTCGCCGCGCTCAACGTGCTCCTGATGTACAACGCGTTCCGGGCGCTGCCGATGGAGATCGACGAGGCCGCGATCGTCGACGGCGCGACCGTCCCGCAACGGCTGCTGCGCGTCTCGCTGCCCGCGGTCCGCGGCACCCTGGCCGTCGTCGCGATCTTCGCGTTCATCGCCGCCTGGGACGACTTCCTCTGGCCGCTGATCGTGCTGACCTCGCCGGAGAAGTACACGCTCACGGTCGGCCTGCAATACCTGTCCGGCACGTTCACCCAGGACCAGCGCCTGATCGCGGCCGGCACGATGATCGCCTTCATCCCGATCGCGATCCTGTTCAGCGCACTACAACGCTACTTCTTCAAGGGTGTCGAAGAAGGCGGCGTGAAAGGATGACCCACCCGATGCGTTTCGGCGTCAACTACACCCCGTCGGCCGGCTGGTTCCACTCCTGGCTCGACTTCGATCCGGCCGCGGTCCAGCAGGACCTGGAGGCGATCGCCGGGCTCGGCGTCGACCACATCCGGCTGATGCCGCTGTGGCCGCACGTGCAGCCGAACCGCGGCCTGATCCGCCCGCGCGCCCTGGCCGACGTGGTCACGGTCGTCGACCTGGCCGCCGACTGCGGCCTGGACGTCAACGTCGACGGGCTGCAGGGCCACCTGTCCAGCTTCGACTTCGTGCCGGCCTGGCTGTCCAGCTGGCACCGCCGGAACCTGTTCACCGACCCCGACGTGGTCGCCTCGACCGCCGACTACCTGCGCGCGCTCGCGGGTGCGGTGGCCGACCGGCCCAACCTGCTCGGCGTGACCCTGGGCAACGAGACGAATCAGTTCGCGGCCGCGCCGCACCCGTTCCCGCACCCGGTCACCGAGGAGGGCGCCGGGGTGTGGCTGTCCCGGCTGACCGACGCCGTCCGGGCCGAGGTCCGGCCGTCGACGCTGGTCACCCACGCCATGTACGACGCCGCCTGGTACGACGACACCCAGCCGTTCGGCCCGGCCCACGCGGTCGCGCACGGCGACCAGACGATCGTGCACTCGTGGGTGTTCAACGGGGCCGCGCAGGCGTACGGCGGTCTCGGCGCCGGCTCGGTCCGCCACGCCGAATACCTGTGCCGGCTGGCCGCGGCCTGGCACCCCGACGCGACGCGCCCGGTCTGGTTGCAGGAGGTGGGCGCGCCGACCAATGTGGTGAGGGAGCCGGATGCCGCGGACTTCCTGGAGGCCACCCTGCGTCACGTCGCCCGCATCCCCGAGCTGTCCGGCATCACCTGGTGGTGCTCCCACGACGTGTCCCGGACACTGCTCGACTTCCCCGAGCTGGAGTACGACCTGGGGCTGATCACCAGCTCCGGCAAGGTCAAACCGACCGGCGTCCGGTTCGCCGAGACCATCGCCGACCTGCGCGAACCGAAGCCCGAGGAGCAGCCGGTCGGGCTGATCCTGGACGACACCGTGCCCGGCTACCGCGCCGCCGCCGGACCCACCCGCGAGTTCTACCGCGCCTGGCTGCACCTGGCCGGTGACGGCCCCGGCCCGCAGATCGTCCTGGCCTCGAAGAAGAGCGACACCGCCCTGCTGGCCGCCCGCGGCATCCGCGTCCTGAAGGAGAGCCACTGACATGCACGACGACATCCCGCTCACCGTCGGGCGCGTGACCCGGGTGCTGGCCGAGCGCATCCGGCCGGCGATCCACTCGGACGCCGTACCTCTGGAAGTGTCTTTTCATGCTCTGCCCGGCGAACCGATCCCGGTGGCCGAGGGGCTGGCCCTCGATTTCGAGCCGTATGCCGTGGGCACGCCGTGGGGGCCGGCCTGGAACACCACGTGGTTCCGGCTGCGCGGTCAGGTTCCGGTCGCCTGGCAGGGCAAACGGGTGGAGATCGTGGTCGACCTCGGGTTCGACGTCAACATGCCCGGGTTCCAGTGCGAGGCGCTGGTCTACCGGCCCGACGGCACTCCGGTGAAGTCCATCAATCCGCGCAATCAGTGGATCCCGGTCTCCTCGTCCGATATCGATCTTTACCTCGAAGCCGCCGCGAACCCGGTGCTCCTCGACTACCACCCCTTCCTCCCGACTCAGGAAGGCGACGTCCGGACGTCGTCGGAACGCCCGCTCTACACGACACGGAGGATGGATCTCGCGCTCTTCGACGAGCCGGTCCACGAGCTCGCGCTGGACATCGACGTACTGCTGGAATTGCAGTCTGTTCTTCCGGCGACCGCCCCTCGGCGGATGCGGATCCTGCAGGCGCTCGACGACGCTCTCGACGCACTGGACCTGCAGGACATTTCGGGCACGGCGGGGGACTCCCGCGCCGCCCTGGTGGACGTCCTGGCCGCGCCGGCCGAGCACAGCGCGCATCACGTGTCCGCGATCGGTCACGCGCACATCGACTCGGCCTGGCTCTGGCCCGTCCGCGAGACGATCCGCAAGGTCGCGCGCACGGCCGCCGGCATGACCGAACTGATGGAGATCGACCCCGATTTCCGGTACGGCATGTCCAGCGCCCAGCAGTACGCGTGGCTGAAGGAGCACCGGCCCGAGGTGTGGGACCGCGTCCGCGAGGCGGTCAAGGACGGCCGGTTCATCCCGCTCGGCGGCATGTGGGTGGAGTCGGACACGGTCATGCCGACCGGCGAGGCCCTGGTTCGCCAGTTCACCTACGGCCAACGCTTCTTCCGCGAGGAGTTCGGCGTCGAGAGCCAGGGCGTGTGGCTGCCGGACAGCTTCGGCTACTCCCCGGCGCTGCCGCAGCTCATCCGGCGGGCCGGGTTCGAGTGGTTCTTCACGCAGAAGATCTCGTGGAACCAGGTGAACAAGTTCCCGCACCACAGCTTCCTGTGGGAGGGCATCGACGGGTCGCGGATCTTCACCCACTTCCCGCCCATGGACACCTACAACTCGCAGCTCTCCGGGGCCGAACTGGCCAAGGCCACCTCGCAGTTCCGGGAGAGCCGGATCGCGTCGCACTCGCTCGCGCCGGTCGGCTGGGGCGACGGCGGCGGCGGGACCACCCGGGAGATGACCGGGCGGGCCGCGCGGCTGCGGAACCTGGAGGGCAGCGCGACCGTCGAGTGGGAGCACCCGAACGACTTCTTCGCCAAGGCGCGCGCCGAGATGCCGCACCCGCCGGTGTGGGTCGGCGAGCTCTACCTCGAACTGCACCGGGCGACCCTGACCAGCCAGCACCGGACCAAGCAGGGGAACCGGCGCAGCGAGCACCTGCTGATCGAGGCCGAGCTGTGGGCGGCGACCGCGGCGGTGCGGGCGGGACAGGCCTATCCGTACGAGGAGATCGACCGGCTGTGGCGGGACGTTCTGCTGCACCAGTTCCACGACATCCTGCCCGGGACGTCGATCGCCTGGGTGCATCGTGAGGCGGTTACCGCGTACGCGGAAATCTGCTCCTCGGCTTCTGCCTTGATCGACTCTTCGCTGGCCGCCCTGGCCGGATCGGGCCCGTCGGCGATCACGGTGAACCCGGCGCCGTTTGCTCGTGACGGCGTGCCGGCACTCGCCGCCGGTGTGGCCTCCCCGGACGGGAGTGTCGCCTTTTCCGGAAATGTCATCGCGAACGGGATCGTGTCGGTGACGATCTCCGACGAGGGCTTGATCACCTCGGCGATCGACCTGGCGACCGGGCGTGAGGCCCTGGCCGGCGAGGCCAATCTCCTGCAACTCCACCAGGACTTCCCGAACATGTGGGACGCCTGGGACGTCGACCGTTTCTACCGCAACCGCGTCACCGACCTGCGCGCGGTCGAGTCGATGACCTTCACCGACCGCTCGGTCACGATCGTCCGCGCGTTCTCGAAGTCCCGTGTCACGCAGACGCTCACGCTCGCGCCCGGCAGTCGCGTGCTCCGCATCGACCAGGAGACCGACTGGCACGAGACGGAGAAATTCCTCAAAGTCACATTCCCCTTCGACGTACGGGCGGAGCACGTCGCCGCCGAGACGCAGTTCGGCTACCAGAAGCGGGTCACCCACACCAACACCAGTTGGGAGGCGGCCAAGTTCGAGGCGTCCATGCACCGTTTCGTGCTCGTCGAGGAGCCCGGCTTCGGCGCCGCCCTGGTCACCGACTCGACCTACGGCTACGACGTCACCCGCGACTCGACCGAGGAGCACGGTGTCACCACGACGGTCCGGTTGTCCCTGCTGCGGGCCCCGCGCTTCCCCGACCCGGAGACCGACCAGGGTCGCCAGACCTGCGCGTACGGACTGGTCATCGGCGCTTCGGCCGAGACCGCCACGGAGGCCGGCCTGGCCATGAACCTCCCGCCGCGGGTGGTCACCGGGGCCCACGGCTTCGACCCGCTCGTCTCCCTGACCGGCTCGGGCCTGCTGATCTCGTCGGTCAAGCTGGCCGACGACCGGTCCGGCGACGTGGTGGTCCGCCTCTACGAGTCCCTCGGCCGCCGCGCCACCGGCACGCTCCACCTGCACGCCGACTTCGCGTCGGCGCACCCGGCCACACTGCTGGAACGGCCCGAGGGCGCGGCCCTGCCGATCACCGAGGCCGGCATCGCGCTGAGCCTGACCCCGTTCGAGGTCCGCACCCTGCGACTCACCCGCTGAGGGTTCAGGGTCCGGCCGGCGCCGACCGGCCGGACCCCACCCGGTTCGCGATCGACCGCAGCACCGGCACCGTCCGGTCCAGGTGGGTCAGCAGGAACATGTGGTCGCCGGGCAGGACCTGGAACTCGCTGCGCCGCAGGTAGGACTGCCATCGACGGACCGACGCCGGGGCGGCCAGCGGATCCGCGTCCCCGGCGAGCAGGTAGGCCGGCGTGTTCACCAACGGTGACGCCGACAGGCGACACGAGTCGGCGACCCGGGCGTCCGCCCGCAGCAGCGAGGTCAGGTACGCGACGAACTCCGGATCGGCCAGCAGCTCGGGCGGAAGGCTGCCCCACCTGGCCAGCTCACCGACCAGTTCGGACTGCTCCATCTCGTGCCAGCCGAGTCCGGGCTCGTCGTCGGGCGGCGACGTCCCGGACAGGACCAGGGCGGACGGCGGCACACCGTCCGCCTCCAGCAGCTGGGTGAGCCGGAACGCGGCCAGGCCGCCGAGACTGTGGCCGAGCAGCACCACCGGGCCCGCGTCCCCGTCGACCGCGGCCGCGTACGCCTCGGCGTAGGCGGCCACCAGCTCGTCGAAGTCCCGCGCCAGCGGCCTCCGGTTGGCGCCGTGGCCGGGCGGATCGATCGCGTCGACCCGCCAGCCGGTCAGCGCCCGGGCCAGCGGGGCGAAGACCGCGGCGGTCGCCCCCGCGTGCGGGAAGCAGATCAGCCGCGGCCCGCCCGCCAGGACCCGCACGGACGAGCCCACGGACGGGGCATCGGAGTCGGCGCCGAACAAGCGTTGTCTCCCTAATCGGTTCTGGGCTGCGAGCCCGGGAAGAACCCGTCGATCGTGGTGCCCACGCCATTCCTCACCGTCTCCTGGTAGACCCAGGCGCCCAGCGCGATGTCGAGCGCGCCGAGACCGAACGGCGAGAAGATGACCGGCCGGTCGGCGGCGACCGCGCGCTCCCCGCTGAGCAGGTCGCCGAGCGTACCGTCGATGAACGCGTCGTTGCCCTCCCGCGTCGCGGTCAGATGCAACGAGGTGCGCTCGCGCACGGCGTGATCGACGTCGTCGGTGTAGTTCTGCGCGGCCAGCACCATCTCCGGGCTCAGGTCCCGCAGGGACAGGTGCAGCACCACCGGATTATGGGCGAGCAGTCCGGGCTCGAACAGGTGCGGCGTCCCGGCGACGGTCGCCAGCACGACCACGTCGCAGTCGAGGAACACCTCCTCGGGGCGCTCGGTGACCGCCACGTCGAGAGAACCGCGGTCGGCGAGACGGCCGGCAAACCGCTCGGCCGACGCGCGATCCAGGTCGAACAGGCGGTAGCCCTCGATCGCCCAGTCCAGGTCCTGGAGGAACAGCCGCACCTGATCGGCGATGAAGCCGGTGCCGATGAAGCCGACGCGCTTGGCCGCCCGCTTCCCGACGATCGTCTCGGCGGCCAGGACGGCCGACGCGGCCGTCCGCGCGGCCGAGATCAGGGACGCCTCCAGGCAGGCGAACGGGAACCCGGTCGCCATGTCGTTGAGCAGCAGCACGGCCGAGGCGCGGGCCAGGCCGTGACCGGTGTTGGCGGGAAAACTGGCGATCCACTTGATCCCGGCGACATCGGTCTCGCCACCGACGTAGGCCGGGAGCGCGATGATCCGCTCGGCCGGCTTGTGCGGAAACAGCAGGAACGAACTATGGGGTACGACGTCGTGGCCCTCGTGGTGGGCGATGTAGGCCCGGCGCACCACCTCGAGGCAGCTCTCCCGGCCGGCCGAGATCTGCTTGTCGACCTCGGGGCCGGTGATGACGGTGAACGGTTGAGCAGACATGTCGGAACTCGCTATCGGCGCGTGGGCGGGCGGTGGGGACGACGGGTCGGCGACGTCAGTCGGACATGCCGACCAGGATTCGCCGCGCGCCCTGGAACGACCGCCGGCCGTGCGCGACGAGCACGTTGTCGAACAACAGCACGTCGCCCTGCTCCCACTCGACGTCGACGGCGTACTCCAGACCGCGGTCGCGGATCTGCAGCACGTACTCGTCCGGAATGGGGTCGCCGTTGGCGAAACTGACCGACTGCGGCATCTCGTCCTCGCCCAGGATCTCGGCCATGGTGCGGGCCGTCTCGTCACCCAGTGCCGCGATGTGCCACTGATCGGACTGGTTGAACCAGACGTGATGCCCGGTGACCGGGTGGACCGTCGTGGCCGGGCGGGAATGACGCACCCGCAGCCCGCCGTCCTTCTTCCACTCCCACGCGGCCTCGGAGGCGGTCAGGAAGGACTCGACGTCCGTACGGCTCGTCGTCTCGAAGGTCTCCTGCCAGCTCTTGCCGAGACCGGCCCCACCGTGCAGGTTCTGGGTGTAGCGCACCCCACCGGCGAACGCGTCGACCAGCTCCCGGTCCAGCTTCTCCAGCCACAGCGCGGCGTCCACCAGCGGCGTCGCCCCACCGGCGGCGGCCGGCTGCGCGGCGAAGAACATCAGGCGCGACGGCCAGGACCGGGCGTAGGACAACTCGTTGTGCATCGAGATGGTGAAGTCGGCCGGATATTCGGTCGAGGTGTAGACGTTGTCGCCCACCTTGGTGCGCGGCGAATTCCCGTGCACATAGGCGAGACGATTCGGCAGGAGGAGCTTCATGACCTGCTCGAGATCCGAATCAGTGACGCCGAATCCACGGAAGATCAGCGCCTTGTTCTCGATGAGCAGGTTGTCGATCGCCTTGGCGTCCGACAGATGATCGGCGAGACCGGCCGCCGTGGGCGGCACATCGGCATCCTGCGGGGAAACGATTAGCGGACGCCATTCCATACCCTCGAACACGACGACCCCTGTCTGAATAAGCAACAGCAACATAGACCGTGACAATTTCGAGCGTAAAGCCCGAGCCTATATTGCGCCTATACCAAGGGAATACGTCGAATTGCTTCAGGCCCGCCCGTATTCCACCCGGGTATCGCCCGAGCGGGCCTCCGCGACGATGCTCCGCGGGGCCGCCGCGTCCTCCCGCACCTCGATCGACCGGGTGCCCGAGGTGGTGTTCCCCTGCACCCGGTACGCGTCGGCGGGCGGCACCGAGATGGTGAGATCACCCGAGGTCGTGCTCACCCGGACCGAGTCGGGCGGCCGGGAGAACGAGAGCTGCACGTTCCCCGACCGGGCGGTGACCTCGGCCCTGGACGCGGCCAGCCCCAACGCCATGACACGACCGGACACGGCTTCCGCGCTGAGGTCGCCCTGCGCGTCCCGTACGTCGATGTCACCGGACGTCGTCCGGAAAGTCTTCGTCCCGTTGTTGCCCCGGGACGTGATCCCGCCCGATCGGACCTTCGCGGTGATCGTGACCCCGGCCGGCACCTGCACCTCGTACTTGATCCGGCAACCGGGCAACCGGAAGTGGTCGCCGCAGCCGGCGCTCAACGCCACGCCGTCGCCGGACGCGCTGTCGTTCGTCACCGGCCTGTCGTAGGACCAGGTCAGGGTCCGCTTCACCCGGACCCGGTCGTCGGTGGCGGCCAGGAACGTCACGTCGCCGTTGCTGAGGTCGACGTCGACGTGCTGCACCGGCTGGTCGAAGGCCTGCTCCTCGACCAGCGTCCGCTTACCGGCCCAGCCCCAGACGTAGAGGCCGGCCAGGATCAGCATGACCACGGTCAGAACACTTCCGGCGCCCACCCACAGGCTGCGCCTCCGCCGGCCGTTCACCGTCTTTACCCCATCCCCGCGCGAATGTATTTCAGGACGGCCAGCACCCGTCGATGTCCACTTTCGGCCACGGACAGGCCCAGCTTGGTGAAGATGCTGCTCACGTGCTTGGCCACGGCGCTCTCGCTGACCACCAGGCTCTGGGCCACGCCGGCGTTCGACTTCCCCTCGGCCATCAGGCTCAGCACCGCCGCCTCCCGCTCGGTGAGCAGGCGCAACGGGTCACTGCGGTGGCGCACCAGCAGCTGCGAGACGACCTCGGGGTCGAACGCCGTGCCGCCCTCGGCGACCCGCCGCGCGGTGAGGAGGAACTCGTCGACGTCGGCCACCCGGTCCTTCAGCAGATAGCCGACGCCGTTGGTGTCACCGGAGAGCAGCTCGGAGGCGTACCGCTCCTCGACGTACTGCGACAGGACGAGGACCGCGATCCCGGGCTTGCGCTCCCGCAACGCCAGGGCGGCCCGCAGTCCCTCGTCGGAGAAGGTCGGCGGCATGCGCACGTCGGTGATCACCAGATCGGGATCGTGCTCGTCGGCGACCAGGTGCAGTTGTTCCGCGTTGCCCACGGCGGCCACCACGTCGAACCCGGCGCCGCTGAACAGCCGGACCAGACCCTCACGAAGCAGGACCGAGTCCTCCGCGATCACTATGCGCATGGCAGCTCCACCTCGACCCTCGTACCGCGCCCGGCGGCGCTGTCGATGTGGAGTGTTCCATCAACGGCCTGCACCCGGCCGTGGAGCCCGCGCAGCCCGCTGCCCTTGTCACAGCTGGCCCCGCCGCGGCCGTCGTCCGACACGGTGATCAGCAGACGGCCCGCGACCAGCCGGACCCGGACCTCGATCTGACTCGCCTCGGCGTGCTTGGCCGCGTTGGCCAGCAGCTCGGAGACCACGAAGTAGGCGACCGTCTCGATGCTCGGGGCGACCCGGGTCGGCAGGTCGGCCGAGACCCGGACCGGCACCGGTGACTTCGCCGCTATCCCCGAGAGGGCGGCGTCCAGGCCCTGCTCGTCGAGCACCGCCGGGTGCAGCCCGCGCACGAGCGCCCGGATCTCGGCCGCCGCGCTCTTGGCCAGCTCGTGGGCGTCGACGACGAGCTCACGGATCTCCGGAGGCCCGTCGCGCAGGGCGCTGCGGGCCATCCCCAGATTCAGGGCGAGCGCGGTCAGCTGCAGCTGAGCGCCGTCGTGAAGGTCACGCTCGATGCGCCGGCGCTCGGCCTCGGCCGCCGCCACCGCGGCCGCGCGACTCTCCGACAGGGCGACGACCCGCCGCTTGAGCTGCTCGGTCGCCGACCGGCCGAGCAGCCGGCGAGCCAGCCGGACATCGAGTCTCGTGCAGGCGGCGGCCACCAGCGGGGTGACGAGAAGCGCGGCGGCACCACACACGACGGTGAGCAGCCGGACGCGGCCGTCCAGGGCGAAGCCGAAGAAGGTGAACCCGGCCGGCCCGGCCAGGCCGGCCAGCACGGAGGTCAGGCCCAGCGCGGCCGGCACCAGCACCGGGATCAGCAGGAGCGGGCCGAGCAACCCCTCGACCAGGTGATAGCCGAGCTGCCGCCAGGTGGTGTCGCTCCGCAGCCGGGCCCCGGTGTCGCGCAGCCAGGACGTGCCCTTCTCCGGCCGGTCGGGTTCGGTGATCTCCACGCCGAGCAGGGCCAGCAGCCGGGCCCGGTGCAGCCGGGCCAGCACGGTCGACAGACTCGCCGTCCACCGCAGCATCGCCAGGCTGGGAAGAACCGTCGGCGCGAGAACGAGGGCGATCGTGCCCGGGATGACCACCAGCACGAAGCCGACGACACCGGACACCGCACCGGCCGACACGTCGGCCATGGCGTTCAGTCCCGCGCGCCATGTCGTCGACACCCGCCGCAAGCTCATCGCATCGAACCTACTGGGACGCCGGGGCCGGCACCATGAGGCTGACCCCCCGGTCGGCCTGCACCCAGCACCACCCCAAGTCGGGTCCGTACGTGACTGACTCGGCGGCCGCCCGCGCCGAGTATTTGTCGCATGCTCTCTCGAGTCGGACAATTCTGCTTTCGACGCCGCTGGATCGTGCTGATCAGCTGGCTCATCGTCATCGTCGCCGGTGGCCTGGCCATCGGCCCAGTGCTGTCGTCGCTGGCGGCCAACCGGCCGTCGCAGGGCATGGAGTCGAACAGCGGCCGGCAGGTCCTGGCCGCCGAGGGCGACTCCTACAACCGCCTGTACGCCGTCGTGGACGGCATCCAGGGCAACGAGGCCCAGGCCGGCCAGGCGATCTCGGCGGCCACCGCCGACCTCCGCAACGTGCCCGGGATCGCGAGCGTCGATGCCCCGGTGGCAGCCGCGGACGGCGACGGCTTCGAAGTCACCGTCACCATGGCCAAACTCGACAACGACGCCCGGAAGACGACGCTCAAGGCGGCGACCGCACGGATCGACCGCATCGCCCAGGAGGTGCCCGGCAGCACCGTGCTGATCGGCGGGGACCAGCCCCAGGCGAACGAGACGAACTCCCGGTCCCAGGCCGACCTGCTGCACGCCGAGGTCCTGTCCCTGCCGATCACCCTGATCCTGCTGGTCATCGTCTTCGGTGGTCTCGTCGCGGCGCTGCTGCCGCTCACGGCCGCGGTCGGGGCGATCACCGGCTCCTTCCTCGGGGTCCTGCTCTTCCTGCAGGTCGTCCCCATGGACAGCACCGTGATGAACGTCGTCATGTTCATCGGCCTCGGCCTGTCGATCGACTACGGGCTGCTGCTGATCGCCCGGTTCCGCGACGAACTGGCCGGCGGGCACGCCCCCGACGTGGCGATCCGGCGCACCTGGGCCTCGGCCGGCCGCACCATCATGTTCTCCGGCCTGACCGTCATGGCCGCGCTGGCCGGGATGCTCGCGTTCGACATCCCGCGGCTGCAGACGATGGGGGCCGCGGGCATCTCGGCGACGCTGATCGCCATGCTCGCCGCCCTCACGCTGCCGGGCGCGCTGCTCGGGGCGTTCGGCCGGTTCGTCAAGCCGTCCCGGCGGGCCGTCGCCAAACTGCAGCGGCGCGAGAACAACCTGCACACCGGCTTCTTCTTCGGGCTGGCCCGGTTCGTCCAGAAACGGGCCCGCCTCGTCACCCTGGTCGCCGTCGGCACCCTCTTCCTGGCCGGGCTTCCGCTGCTCGGAGCGCACGCGAGGCTGCCGCAGCTGGACGGGCTCCCGCAGAGCATGAAGACCGTGCAGGCGGCCCGCATCCTCTCGGCCGACTACCGGATCGAGGTCCAGCCCGCGGTCTTCGTCCTCGCCCGCACCTCGCCCCAGGACCTGGACGCCTGGGCGGCCCGGCTCAAGGCCGAGCCGGGAACCGGCGTGGCCGGACCGGCCCGGGAAGTGGGGACCAACCTCTCCACCATCGCGTTCCGGACCACCGGGCACGCGCAGGGCCCGGAGGCGCAGGCCCTCGTGCATGACATCAAGGACAACCGGCCGCCCGGCGGGCAGTCCTGGGTGATGGGGGACGCCGCCGTCCTGCTCGACCTCACCGAGAAGGTGCAGGAGGGGCTGCCCTGGATGATCCTGGTCATGCTGGCGTCCATGCTGGTCCTGCTGTTCCTGATGACCGGCTCGGTGGTCGCGCCGATCAAGGCGGTCCTGATGAACCTGCTCTCGATCGGGGCGACGTTCGGCGTCATGGTGGCCGTCGTCCAGTTCGGCTGGTTGTCCGGGCCGCTGGACGTCCTGACGCTCGGCGGGCTCTCGCCGTACACGTTCGTGATGGTCTTCGCGTTCGCGTTCGGCTTCTCCATGGACTACGAGATCTTCCTGCTCTCCCGGATCAAGGAGTTCGTGGACGCCGGGCACGACACCGACTCGGCCGTACGACTCGGGCTCCAGCGCTCCGGGTCGATCATCACCTCGGCCGCGCTGCTCATGCTCGTGGTCTTCGCCGGATTCGCGACCGCCCAGCTGGCCGACATCGAAGAGCTGGGGATCGGCCTGTTCGTGGCGGTCGCCGTGGACAGCACCCTCATCCGGTGCGTGCTCGTGCCGGCGGTGATGACCCTGCTCGGCCGGTGGAACTGGTGGGCGCCGCGGCCGCTGCGCAAGCTGCACGACCGGTTCGGAGTGACCGAGCACGCCGAAAGTCCTCGGGATCTGGCAACCGCGAGCTAGGCCAGACCCCGTCCAGCGGGGAGCTGATCGGCATACACCCCCGGTGCCGGTCGGCTCCCCGCGAACAAGTAGTAGGTGGGTGCACCGCTGAGGCGGTGCACCCACCTACTCTTGCTTTCCCCCGGTCCTGCGGCCCCGGCCTCTTGGCCTTTCTCCGGTCCCCTGCTCTGCCCGGCCCATTGCCCTCCCCGGCCGATGTGGGACCCGGACGACCGGCGTGGCCGCCACAGGGGCGTGAGATGCGACGGCCGGGCTGAGCCGGCCCGGCTCGGGGCGGCAGTTCGGGCCCGGGCCGGGCGGTTTCCGCGGCTCCAGCCGCCCCGGTTTCCGCGGCTCCAGCCGCCCCGGTCTGCGCGGCTCCGGCCGCGCGGGTTTCCACGGCTCCGGGTTCACCGCACGCGAAAGCGCCCTGCTCCGGGACAACCGGGGCAGGGCGCGGGTCGGACCTCGCTGGATCAGGCTCAGGTCGAGGCCTTGACTCCCCGGACCGCCTTGCGCGCGGACGGGTTCACCCAGGCCGAGAACGCCAGGACCGCCATCACCGCGGCCATGCCGTACGCGGTGTGGCCGACGCCGACCGAGTCGAGCAGGGCACCGGCGAGCAGTGGCCCCACGAACGCCCCGCCGGACCCGACGAGGGTCATGACGGCCACGGCCCGGCCCATCATGGCGTCCGGCGCGGTCTGCATCAGGTAGACACCACCGGTGACGTTGAGGACGCCGCCCAGGTAGCCGACGGCCACATAGGTCGCGCCCAGCACGTAGGCCGAGCTGGACAGCCCGACCGGTGCGATCGCCAGGGCCCAGCCGAGGAAGCAGAGGATCAGCACCATCTGCATGTTGAGCCGCTTGAGCCACCACGACGCGGACAGCGCGCCGAGCAGGCCGCCGACGCCGGACATGGCCAGGATGACGCCGGCCACGCCGATCGAGTACTGCCCGGCGTGCGCGACCGCGACCACGGCGATGCCCATCGCCGCGAAGACCACGTTGCTGACCGCGATCATGATCAGGGCGGCCCGCAGGAAGCCTTGCGAGAAGACCCAGACGATGCCCTCGCCGATGTCCTTGCGCAGGTTGCCGGCCTTGCGTTCCCGGGCCGACTGCAGCGAGGTGCGGATCCTCAGCAGCGCGGTGAACGAGAGCGTGTGCAGCACGGCCGCGGTCACGCCCGGGAGCGCGTGGGAGAGCACCATCAGCGCGCCGCCGATGGGCTGGCCGAGCAGTTGCGCGCCCCGGGCCCGGGCCTCGTTCCGGCCCAGGGCCGAGTTCAGCTGGTCGGCCGGGACGACGTGGCGTACCGCGGACCGTTCGCAGACGTCGTAGAAGATGGCCAGGGATCCCTGCAGGAAGCCGGCTATCACCAGGTGCCAGAGGAACACGTGCCCGAGGATCACCATCAGGGCGACGGATCCGGCCGTGGCGAGACAGCCCAGGTCGCAGGCCACCATCAGCCGCCGGCGGTCCCACAGGTCGGCCAGGGCCCCGGCCGGCAGCTGGATCAGCAGCTGGGGCAGCAGCACCGCCGCCCCCACCAGTCCGGCCGCCGCGGTGGAGCCGGTCTGCCAGAGGATGAGGGCGGGATACGCGAACACGCTGATGCGGGCGCCGAGGAGGTTCATCCCGGCGCCGGACCAGAGCAGGAGGAAGTCGCGGTTCGAGGTGCGCCGCTTGCGTTCCGTCACGTCGTCGGCGACCGTCATGCCTTCAACGCCCAGCACAACACGGCCATCGCCGAGTACATCTTCATCTCGGCCTGGTCGAACGCGATACTTGCCGGTCCGTCGAGCACTTCTCCGGTCACCTCGTCACCACGATGGGCGGGCAGGTCGTGCATGAAGACGGCTCCGGGGCTCCGCGCCCAGAGCTCCTGCTGAACCTGGAACGGTGCGAACTGCTCCCGCCACCGCGGGTCGGCCTTGGTCGTGCCGGTCGTCTGCCAGCGGGTGGTGTAGATGACGTCGAAGTCCCGGGGCAGGTTCTCCAGGTCGTGCGCCTCGTTGACGCTGAAGCCGGTGTTGACGCCGTATCCGCGGGTCCGCTCCAGCACTCCGGCCGGGACGCCGTACCCCTGGGGGGTCCTGATCTCGAGGTGGACGTCCTTGAACCGGGACAGTGCGAGCGCCAGGGCGGTCGCGCTGTTGTTGCCCTCGCCGACGTAGAGCACCCGCAGGCCGTCGACGCGTCCGAGCCGCCGTTGCATGGCGGTGAGGTCGGCCAGCGCCTGGGTCGGGTGCTCCTCCTCGCTCATGGCGTTGACGAAGGCCAGTCGTTCGTCGGCCAGCTCGCGGAGCTCCGCGGTCGGACCGGCGGTGCGGACCACCAGCGCGTCGAGCATGCGGCCGAGCACCCGCCCGGTGTCCCGGAGCGTCTCGCCGGTGTTGAGCTGCAGATCCTGCGGCCCGTAGGCGATGACGTCGGCGCCGAGACGCAGGGCCGCGGTGGTGAACGCCGTACGCGTGCGGGTCGAGGTCTTCTTGAAGTAGATGCCGACGACGGCACCGGCCAGCGCCGTGGGTTCGGCCCGCTGGGAAAGGTCCACGCCCCGGGCGACCGTCGCTCGCAGGGCCGGCTCGGTCATGTCGTCGATGGAGATCAAGTGCCGGCTGAGGTACGTCATGGGTCTGCTCCTCTTCAGTCGTCGTGTGCCTGGGAAAAACCGGCTCCGAGCACGACCGTCTGCTCGGCCACGGCGGCGGCGACGAATCGCTGGGCCTCTTTGCCGTTGTCGGAGTTGGTCAGCACCACCACGCCGTTGCCGCCGACGGCCTCCATCAACGTGGCCGACCGGTAGCCGGCCGCCTCACCGATGTGGCCGAACTCGACCGCGGTCGCGGTGCGGTCCACCGAGGTGCCCAGGCCGAACAGACCGTCGGGGTGGGAGATCGTCAGCATCGCGTCGGCCACCTCCGGGGTGAGCACCTCGGAGTAGCGCCCGAGGAAGGCCCGGCGGATCTCAAGGGCGAGTTTGGCCAGGTCGGCGGCGGTCGTCCAGAGGCCGCCGGACGCCTGGGTGCTGCGGTCGCGCCAGCCCCCGTCGATCGCCACGCCGTCGGTGTCGTGGCCCACCGCGACCGGCAGGCCGCTGAGAACCGGATGGTCGAAGCGGTAGCTGGAGTGACTCATCCCGACCGGGCGCATCACCAGGTCGCGCATCACGTCGTCGAAAGGAGCTCCGCTGACGTCCTCCAGGATCTGCTGGAGGACGGCGAAATGGGTGTTGTTCTTGTGGAACACCATTCCTGGTACGGACTCGATCCGCACCGGCGGAGATCCAGCGGTGCCACGGAGCAGGTCGAGCACCGTGGGCCGCTTGTCATTTCGATGAAACCCCTGGTTGGGGGTGTCGCTGAGGCCGGAGAGGTTGGCCAGCAGGTGCCGGACCGTCACCGGCACGGAGGTGCCTTCGTAGTCCAGGTGCCAGCTCGTCAGGTACCGGTTGATGTCCTCGTCGAGGCTCAGCCGCCCCTCGGAGACCAGTCGCAGGGCCCCCACGGTGGCGACGTGCTTGGAGATCGACCCCACCTGGAAGAGGGTGTCCGGCGTGACCGGGGGCGAGTAGTCGGCCGCCAGGGTGCCGTAGCCGGCGACCGTGGTGATCTCGCCGTCCACGACGACGGCCACGCTCATGCCGGGTATGCGGTGCTCGGCCAGCGCCGCGGCCGGATCCGGAAGCCGGAACCCCTTCGGGGCGGTGACCGGGGCGGGCGCCGGGCCGGTGTCCGGGCGGGCGTCGAGGAAGGCGGCCAGGGTGGCGATGGTGTCGTACCGGTAGATCTCGGCCAGGCTCAGCGCGATGCCGGCCGTGCGGGCCGCGGCCAGGAAACGGACCACCCTGATCGAGTCGCCGCCGAGCTCGAAGAACCGGTCGGACCGGCCGATCCGGTCGATGCCGAGGGCCTGCTTCCACAGGTCGGCCAGCCGGACCTCGGTCGCGCCGTCCGGCTCCACGAACGCGTGCGAGCCGGCCATCGAGTCCCGGTCGGGGGCCGGCAGGGCGGCCCGGTCGACCTTGCCGGCGGCGTTCAGCGGCATCGTCTCCAGGACCACGAACGCCGTGGGAATCATGTAGGCCGGCAGTACCTCACGCAGGGACGGCCGCAGGTCGACCCCGTCGAGACCGGCGCCGATCAGGTACGCGACCAGCGTCGGGTCCCCGGCGTCGTCGGGGCGGGCGACGACGACGGCGTTCGCCACCGCCGGATGCTCGACCAGCCGGGACTCGATCTCGGTGAGCTCGATCCGATGGCCGCGGATCTTGACCTGGAAGTCGTTGCGCCCGAGGCATTCCAGGGTGCCGTCGGACTGGACGCGGGCGAGGTCGCCGGTGGCGTACATCCGCGCCCCGGGCGTGGCGCCCGGCTCGGGGACGAAACGCTCGGCGGTCAGGTCGGCCCGGCCGACGTAGCCGCGGGCCACTCCGTCGCCGCCGATGAACAGTTCCCCGACGACGCCGCGAGGCACCGGCCGGCCCATCCCGTCCAGGACGTAGACGCGGGTGTTGGCGATCGGGCGGCCGATGCGGATGCCGTCCGTCGGCCGCGTCGCGTCCCAGGTGGTGGACCAGATCGTGGTCTCGGTCGGGCCGTACAGGTTGTGCAGTTCGCCGACCCGCCGGTTCAGGTCGCCGGCGAGGGCCGGGGTGAGTTCCTCCCCGCCGACGAACGCGGTGATCGCGGTGGCCGGCAGGCCCGAGGCCAGGAACACCCGCCAGGCCGACGGGGTGGCGAAGACGTGGGTGACCTCCCCGGCGGCGATCAGCGCCACCGGTTCGGAACCCTCCTTGGCCTGGGACGACTGGGTCACCAGCACCGTCCCGCCGCTGATCAGGGGCAGGTGCAGCTCCATGCCGGACACGTCGAAGGAGATGGACGACGAGGCCAGGAAGCGGTGGGACGGGCGGACCGCGTACTGGCGGCGCATGGAGTAGAGCAGGTTGGCCAGTGACCGGTGACTGATCTGCACCCCCTTGGGGCGGCCGGTGGACCCGGAGGTGAAGATCACGTACGCGATGGCGTCGGGATCGATCGTGACCCCGGGTGCGCCGGTCGGCGCCGTCCGCGTCTCGTCCAGGGTCACCGGGGTCGCGCCGGCCCGGGCCACGCGGTCGGCGTACTCGGGATGACACAGCACCAGGTCGACCTTGGCCAGGTCGAGCACGTAGGCCAGCCGATCCGGCGGGATGTCCTGGTCGAGCGGGGCGTAGGCGCCACCGGCCTGCCAGATCCCGTACATGCCGGCCAGCAGCTCGTGATCGCGGTTGACCAGGAGGCCGACCGTCCCCTCCGGGCCGATACCGCGGTCCCGGAGGGTGTTGGCGATCTGGTTGGCCCGGGCGTCGAGCTCCCGGTAGGTGACGCTCACCCCGCCCGAGATCACGGCCACCGACTCCGGTGACTCCGTGGCCAGGCCGGAGACCAGTTCGAACGCGAGTCGCATCACCACTGCACCGCCGTATCGTTGATGTCCACCAGGTGCTCCTCGGCCGCGGCCGGCGCCACTGCCGGTCCGGCCGGGTCCGCGACCATCGCCTCGAGGACGCCGCGGTACATGCCGGCGAGACGTTCGGCGCTCGCCCGGTCCATGGCCCGCCCGTCCACGGTCAGGGCCAGGTGGCCCCGGATCGTGGCGACGGCCAGGGGGAACTCGTTGACCCCGTCGACCACGTTCTCGTCCGACGACGGGCCGTCCTCGCTGAGCACCGTCTCGTTGTCGCCGAAGTCGCGGTAGCTGAACATGACGTCGATGAGCCGGCCCCCGCCGGCCTCCCGCTGAATCGTCGGCATCGGCAGGTGGCGGTGCGCCCACACGTCGCCCTCGGTGGCGAAGACGGCCCGGACCGCCTCGACCCACGAGCGCGGGGCTCGCTCGTACGGGAAAGGAAGGGTGTTGATGTACATGCCGAACACCCGCTCCGCGCCCTCGGACTCGGGCCGGGCGCTGCTGACCAGTCCGGTGTAGAACGCGTCGGCCGTGGTCAGCCCGCCGATCACCGTGAGGTGGGCGGCCAGCAGGACGCTCTTGAGGGACGCGCCCGCGGTCTTGGCCAGCAGTTCCAGATCGTCACGGACGTCCGCGTAGGGCACGACCACGATGAAGCTGTCCTGCGCCGACTGCCCCCAGCCGCCGGGCAGCTCGAACTTGGCGTGGCCGGCGAGCACCGTGCGCCAGTAGTCCCGGTCCTCGGTGCCGGCCAGGGAGTCCAGCTCGGCGGCGATGAAGTCGGCGTACCGCACCTGGGGCAGGGCCGGCGGTGTCGGCTCCTGACCGGCCCGGATCTGCCGGTAGGTGGCGAGGAGCTCGTCCAGCCAGACCCGCAGCGTCCAGCCCTCGGTGATGGCGTGGCAGTAGGTGGCCGACAGCCACCAGTCGGTCCCGCCGGACAGGTGGACGGCGAGCCGCATCAGGGGACGATCGGCGATGTCGAACACCGCGGCGCGCTCGGCGATCGCGAAGTCGGTGTGCGCCTCCCGCAGCTCCCGCTCGGTCGCCGTGCCGAGGTCGTGCACGGTGATCGACATCTGCGCGGCCGGGTGCACCAGCTGCACCGGTACCGAGAATCCGTCGAGGTGGAACGAGGTCCGCAGCATCTCGTGCCGTTCGACCGACAGTTCCACGGCCCGCCGCAGCGCCTCGATCGAGAACCGCTCGTCGTCGGCGACCGGGAAGGTGTTGGCGTTGTGGTACTTGTTCAGCTCCGGGTCGGCCAGCATCTCGGCGATCATGCCGAGCTGCACCTGCGACATCGGGTAGGCGTCGACGACCCCCTCGGGCACGGCGGCCCGATCCGCGGCGGTCAGCAGCTGGAACGGCTCGACGAACTCCTCCGGCCGCTCCGGCGTCCCGCCGATGAACTCGGCCAGCTCGGCGATCGTGCCGTACTGGAACACGTGCTGCACGCCGGCGTCGAACCCGGCCTTGCGCAGCGCCCCGACCAGGGCCACGGCCCGGATCGAGTGCCCGCCGATGTCGAAGAACTTGTCGTGGATCCCGATGTCCATCCGTTCCAGCACCCGCTGCCAGACCTCGAGGATCTGCTGCTCGACGGCGTTGCGCGGCCCCGGCTTCTCGACCGGGACGGCCGGCGCGACGTCCAGCGCCAGCAGGCTGCGCCGGTCGACCTTGCCGTTCGCGTTGAGCGGCAGCTGGTCGACCCGGACGATCCGGGTGGGCACCATGAACTCGGGAAGCCGGTCGCGGCAGGCCGCCGGCAGCGCGTCGATCGTGGCCTCGTCGGCGGCGGTGACGAAGGCGACGATCTCGCCGTCGACGGCGAGGACGGCCGCGGCCTCGACCCCGGCCTGATCGGTCAGGACGGCGCCGATCTCGCCCAGCTCGACCCGGTAGCCGCGGATCTTGACCTGCTCGTCGGTGCGGCCCAGGAACTCCACGTCGCCGGTGGCGTTGCGCCGGACGAGATCGCCCGTGCGGTAGAGACGGGAACCCGGTTCGCCGTACGGGTCGGGCAGGAAGCGCTGGGCGGTCCGGGCCGGGTCACCGGCGTAGCCCCGGGCGACGCCGACGCCACCGACGTACAGCTCACCGATGACGCCGGGCGCGACCGGCTCCATCGCGTCGTCGAGCACGTACATCGCCATGCCGGGCAGCGGCCGGCCGATCGGCTGCACCTCCGGTTCGTCCGAGGTGACCGGGTAGATACAGGTCCCCACGGCGGCCTCGGTCGGCCCGTACTCGTTGATCAGCGTGGTCCGGCCGTCGAGGTCCCGCCAGCGTCGCAGCACGCTGCGGGTGAAGGGCTCACCCGCGACCACCATCACCTCGGCCAGGGCGCCGGCCTGCTCGGCCGAGAGCTGATGCGACAGCATGTCCAGGTGGCCGGGGGTCAGCTTGATGAAGCTGAACGGTCCGGCCGCGGCCAGCAGCGAACCGACGTCGGCCATGTCGACCCGGTGCGACACCAGGAACACCGGCTGCCCGGCGACCAGCGGCGCCCACAGGTTGGGCACGACCAGGTCGAACGCCACCGACGAGAAGACCGGGGCGCCGCCGGTGCCGCGGGAGGCGAGCTCGCGGGCGGCCCAGCGCACGTGGTTGGCCAGCGAGCGGTGCGAGATCTGCACACCCTTCGGGCGGCCGGTCGATCCGGAGGTGAAGATGACGTACGCCAGGTTGTCCAGGTCGTTCGCGACGTCCAGCGGGGTGTCCGGATGGGCGGCGATCCGTTCCCGGTGGTCGTCGACGAGGACGAGCTGCTCGACGCCGACCGTGGCCGAGGTGTAACCGGCCTGGGTCACCAGGACCCGCGCGCCCGCGTCGGCGACCATGAGCTTGATGCGTTCGGCCGGGTAGCTGGGGTCCAGCGGCACGTAGGCGGCGCCCGCCTTCCACACCGCCAGCAGCGCCACCATCAAATCGGGGGTCCGGTCGAGCTGGACGCCGACCAGCGACTCCGGCTCGACACCGAGCGACACCAGGTGCCGCGCGAGCCGGTTGGCCCGGCGGTCCAGTTCCAGGTAGCTGTAGTGCAGGTCCGATCCGGTGGCGGCGAGCGCCGCCGGCCGGGCCGTCGCGGTCATCTCGAACCGGGTCAGCACCGACTCCTCGACCGGCTCGTCGGTCACCGGGTTGAAGTCGCGCAGCTCCCGCGCCCGTTCGGCCGCGGGCAGGTAGGCGGCGGTGGCGTCGTTGCCGGCGTCCTCGGCCATCGAGGCCAGCACCGCGAGGTACATGGCGCCGATCCGGTCCGCGCTCTCCCCGGTCAGCCACCGGTCGTCGACCGACAGCACGACGTGCCCCAGCCGGACCAGGACGGCCAGCGGGAACTCGGTCGGGCTGTCGTCGATGCTGGCCGCGTAGTCGACCAGCTCGGTGTCGACCTGGTTGAAGTCGTGCAGGGAGAAACGGACGTCGAGCAGCCGCTCCCCCGAGCCGAGCTCGCGGGCGATCGCCGGCATCGGGAAGTGCCGGTGCGACCAGACCTCGGTCTCCTGGCGGTAGACCCGCGCGACCAGGTCACGCCAGGTGGCGGCGCCGGCGTCGTAGGCGAAGGGGACGCTGTTGAGGTACATGCCGTACACCCGCTCGGACCCGACGATCTCCGGCCGGCCGTGCACGACGAGCCCGGTGACGAAGCTGGACTCGGCCGTCAGCTGGCTCATCACCTTGAGGTGGGCGGCCAGCACCACACTCTTGTAGGACGCCTTCGCGCTGCTGGCCAGCCGGCGGAGTCCGGGCAGAAGATCGGTGAAGGCGTACGTGTACTGGGTGTGCGTCCAGTCGCTGCGGCCGTTGCCCCAGCCGGTCGGCAGCGTCAGCCGGGACCGCCCGCTCAGCACCTGCCGCCAGTAGTCCAGGTGGCTCGGATCGGCCAGGGCCTGCTGTTCCTGGGCGATGAAATCGGCGAAACGGTACGGCGGAAGCTCCGGTCCCGTGACCGCGGTGCCGCGCCGCAGCGACCGATAGGTCTGCAGCAGCTCCATGAGCAGGGTGTGGTGGCTCCAGCCCTCGATGACCGCGTGGCACTCGGAGATCGTCACCCACCACGCCCCGCCGTCACAGGCGTGCGCGGCCAGGCGCACCAGCGACGGCGTGGTGATGTCGAAGGGCCGGTTGCGCTCCTGCTCGGTGAACCGGTGCAGCGACTCGGTCACCGCCGCCTCGTCCTGTCCGCGCAGGTCGTGAAGCTGGACGCCGATCTCGGCGGTGCGGTGCACCAGCTGCATCGGCACCTCGTAGCCGTGCAGCTCGATGGAGGAGCGCAGGGCTTCGTGCCGGTCGGCCAGGATGGCCGCCGCGGTCCGGAACACCTCCCCGTCGAAGGGGAGTTCGTCGATGAGGCGGAAGCTCGTGACGTTGTGGTAGGCGCGCACCGAGGCGTCGGCCTGCATCTCCACGACCATGCCGGCCTGGATCTGCGAGAGCGGGTAGGCGTCGGCGACCCCGGCCGGCAGGTTCTGCCGGTCGGCCGCGCTGATCAGCGCGAACGGTGCGACCGGTTCGCCGGTGACGACCCGGCCCGGCCGGTGCGCCAGCAGGGACGCCAGCTCGGCCACCGTGCGGTGCGTGAAGACGTCCCGGACTTCGATGTTCACGCCGTTCGCGCGCAGTTCGCCGACCGCGGCGACGGCCCGGATGGAGTTGCCGCCCAGGTCGAAGAAGCTGTCGTGGACACCGACCCGGTCCACCCCGAGGGTGATGCGCCAGACCGCGGCGAGCTGCTCCTCGACGGCCGTGCCGGGGGCGACGAACTCGGCGCCGATGCCGGTGCCGGTGCGGTCCGGGGCGGGCAGCGCCCGGCGGTCGAGCTTGCCGTTGGCCGTGAGCGGCAGCGCGGCCAGCTCGACGAACGCGGTCGGCACCATGTACTCCGGGAGCCGCTGGTGCAGCGCGGTGCGAACGTCGGCGATCACGACCGGCTCGCCGGCCGGGACGACGTAGGCGACGAGCACGTCGTCGCGCACGACGACGGCGGCCTCGGCGATCGACGGCTGCTCGATCAGGACGACCTCGACCTCACCGAGCTCGACCCGGTAACCGCGGATCTTCACCTGGTGGTCGGCCCGGCCCACGAAGTCGAGGCCTCCGTCGGCGGTACGCCTCGCGAGGTCACCGCTGCGGTAGAGCCGGCCCGGCCCGGCCGGGTCGGGGACGAAACGCTCGGCGGTCAGCCCGTGGCGGCCGTGGTATCCGCGGGCGACGCCGGGGCCGCCGACACAGATCTCACCGGGGACACCGATCGGCGCGAGATCGCCGTACTGGTCGAGCAGCACCACCCGCAGGTCGGCGATGGGCCGTCCGATCGGGTTCGCCGTGGAGGCGAGATCCTCGTCGGTGACCTGGTGGTACGTGGTGTGGACGGTGGTCTCGGTGATCCCGTACAGGTTGATGAGCCGGGTGGTGGCGAGGTCCCGGGCCGCGGCCCACGGGCGCAGGTCGGCCATCTCGAGCTTCTCGCCGCCGAAGGTGACCACCCGCAGCGCCAGCCGGTCGATGCGCGGATCGTGCTCGCGGGCCAGTCCGATGAGGCCGCCGAACGCCGACGGCGTCTGGTTCAGGCAGGTCACCCGGTTCTCGACCAGGAAGTCGACGAAGTCGTCGGGCGAGCGGAGGATCTCCGAGGGGGCGACGGCCAGGTGGCCGCCGTAGTGCAGGGCGCCCCACAGCTCCCAGACCGACATGTCGAACGCGTACGAGTGGAAGAGCGCCCAGACGTCCCGGTCGCCGAAGTGGAAGTGCCGCTCGGTCGCCGAGAACAGGCGCATCACGTTGCGGTGCGTCATGCAGACGCCCTTGGGCCGGCCGGTCGATCCCGAGGTGTAGATGACGTAGATCAGGTTGTCCGGACCGGCATGCTGGTCGAGGTTGGCCTCGGAGTAGGTCGCGATCTCGGCCGCCGCGTCGTCCAGCCACACGCGAGGCCCGGCGAACTCGACCTCGCCGCCCAGCGAGCTGTCGGTGACCAGGATGCCCGCGGCCCCGTCGTCGAGCATGAACTGACGGCGATCGGCCGGCTGGTCCGGGTCCAGCGGGAGGTAGGCGGCCCCGGCCTTGGCCACCGCGAGCAGCGTGGTGACCAGGTCCAGTCCGCGGGCCAGGCTCACCGCCACCACGGCATCAGGACCGGCTCCGAGGGTACGAAGGTGCCGGGCCAGCCGGTTCGCCCGCGCGTTGAGCTCGTGGTAGGTCAGCGTCGCACCGCGAAAGGAGACCGCGACGGCGTCCGGCTCGATCTCCACACGCCGTTCGAACGGCTGGTTCACGCACTCGATGACGACGCTGTCCTCGACCTCGCCACCGCCGACGATCTCCTGCTCGTCGCTCTCCAGGAACCGCAGGTTCGCGATCAGCGCGCCGGGCTCGTCGGCGACGGACTGCAGCAGGCGCAGGTAGTGGCCGGCCAGGCGGGCCACGGTGGAGCGGTCGAAGAGCGCCGTCGCGTACTCGAACTGCACGCCCAGGCTGCCGTCGGCCCGTTCCGACACGACGACGGTGAGATCGAACCGGGAGACCGTCGAGGCCGCGTCGACCGGGGCGGTGTCGACGCCCGGGAGGTCGAGGACCTTGCTGCGGTCCTTCTGCAGGGTGAAGGCGACCTGGAAGAGCGGGGAGCGCGACATGTCCCGCTCGGGCTGCAGCGCGTCGACCAGCCGGGCGAACGGCACGTCCTGGTGGTCGAACGCGTCGTGCACGGTGTCCCGTACCGTCGCCAGCAGTTGCGTGAAGGTGGGAACGCCGTCCCAGCGGGTGCGGATGACCAGGCTGTTGATCAGGTATCCGATGAGGTTCTGCAGTTCGGGGCGGTCGCGGCCGGAGACCATGGTGCCGACCGGGATGTCGGCCTTGCCGGTGTGCCGGTGCAGCAGCACCTGGAAGCCGGCCATCAGGGTCATGAACAGCGTGGCGTTCTGCCCCGTGCTCACGGCGCGCAGCCGCTCACCCAGCTCGGCCGGGATCTCGACGTCGAGCACGGCCCCGGCGGCGTCGCGGACCGGCGGGCGGGGGCGGTCGTAGCCCAGCTCGACCGGTTCCAGGTCGGCGAGCGCGCCGCGCCAATACTCCAGGTGCTCGTCGTGTTTCGCGGATCCACGCTGCCAGGCGGCGAAGTCGCTGTACTGGATCGGCAGGCCGGCCGGTTCGGCCCCGCGGTAGAGCGCGCCCAGCTCGGCCCCGAAAGCTCCCAGGGACCAGGCGTCACAGGCGATGTGGTGGAAGACGAAGGCCAGGACCTGCTCGCCCGGGGCGGTCCGGATGAGCTGGGCCCGGACCGGCCACTCGTTCTCGAGGTCGATACTGCGGTGGATCATGGCTTCCAGGCGCCCGGTGAGCTCCACCTCGGGCGCCGCCGAGCCGGAGACGTCGACCACGACCAGGTCGCCCGCGCGGCCGGTGTCGTACTCGTCGATGATCTGCCGCGGGCTGCCGTCGATCATGGCGTAGCGCGTGCGCAGGATCTCGTGCCGGCGCAGCAGGCCGTGCCAGGCCCGGTTCAGCGCGTCCAGGTCGAGGTCACCGGTCAGCCGGGCGACGAGCGGCACCAGGTATTCCGGGCTGTCCGGCTCCAGCCGGCTGAGGAACCACAACTGCTCCTGCCCGAGCGACAACTCCGGCGGGGAATCGCGGTCCCGCCGCGGGATGTCGTTGCGCCGCCCGGTGCCGGTTCCGCTCAGCCTCTGACGCAGGAGTTCCCGTCGGCGATTTTCGACGCTGCTTTCTAGCGATGTCACGGTATATCTCCTGGGGTCTAGGCTCAGTTCAGCTCGGTGCCAAGAATTTCGTCGTCGGTGAGGCCGTCCAATTCGGCGATGATCAGCTCTTCCACCGTGGCCGCCAATCGGCGGACGGTGGGCTGCTCGAACACCTGCCGCACGGAGAAGGACAGGTCGAACGCTTCCTGGATTGCCGCGGTCAGTCGCACGGCGAGAATCGAGTTGCCACCGATGGCGAAGAAATTGTCGTCGAGGCCGATGGAAAGATCGTCGCCGAGCAATTCCTCGATGAGTTCGGCGACCCGTTTCTGCGCGTCGGTCTCCGGGAGCGCCGACCCGGTGACGGCCCGGGCGGCCAGACCGGGTGCGGGCAGCGCGCGCACGTCCAGCTTCCCGTTGACGGTCAGCGGCAGCTGCTCCAGCTCGACGTAGGCGCTGGGCAGCATGTAGTCCGGCAGGACCTTGGCCAGGTGCTCGCGCAGCACCCCGGGCTCGGGGGCCGGGCCCTCCGGGACGAGGTAGGCGACGAGGTGATCCCCGCTGACGACCACCGCGGCCTGCCGGATCGTGGGGTGCCGGCCGAGTTCGGCCGTGATCTCCCCCAGCTCGATCCGGTAGCCGCGCAGCTTGACCTGCAGATCGGCCCGGCCCAGGTAGCGCAGCGTGCCGTCGGGCAGGCGCCGGGCCAGGTCACCGCTGCGGTAACGCCGGGCGCCCGGCTCGCCGTGCGGGTCCGGCACGAAACGCTCGGCGGTCAGGCTCGGCCGGTTCAGGTAGCCACGGGCGAGCCCGCCGCCGCCGACATGGATGTCGCCGACCGCCCCGATCGGCGCGACGCCGCCGCCGTCGGCCACCAGGGTGGCGCTCAGGTCGTCCAGGGGCACACCGACCGGGCTGCCCACGACGAACTCGTCCTCGGCGGTGACGTCGTGGAACGTGTTGTGCACGGTGGTCTCGGTGATGCCGTACATATTGATCAGTCGGGGTTGATCGGATCCTCGGCCGGCCAGCCACGGCCGCAGATCCGCGACCTGAAGTCGCTCGCCGGCGAAAACGACGAAACGCAGGGAAAGATTCGCGCGACCGTGATCGGCGGACAGGAGATTGGAGAAGGCCGACGGTGTCTGACTGAGAACGGTCACCCGCTGACGTTCCAGGAGTGCCAGGAATTCCTCGGGATTGCGGCTGACCGCCCGGGGCACCACGACGAGCCGGGCGCCGTGCAGCAGTGCACCGAATATCTCGAAGACCGAGACGTCGAAGGCGTACGAATGGAAGAGCGTCAGTGCGTCATCGGCGCCGATACCGAATTGGTGGGCCGTCGTGCTGAACAGCCGCAGCACGTTCGCGTGCGTGATCGCGACGCCCTTGGGCCGCCCGGACGTGCCGGAGGTGTAGATGACGTAGCTGAGGTTCCCCGGCTCCACCGTCGTCGCCGGCCGATGGGCCGGCGCCCGCGCGATCAGCTCCGTCTCGGCCGGGTCGTCGAGCGCCAGCACCCGGGCCTCGACGGTGGCCAGGGACTCCCGGACCCGCCCGTCGGTCAGGACCAGATCGGTCCGGGCGTCGCTCGCGATGTAGGCGAGCCGGTCGGCGGGCTGGAAGGGATCCAACGGCAGGTAGGCCGCGCCGGACTTGAGGACGGCCAGGACGGCCACGACCAGTTCCACACCGGGCGGCAGGCAGATGCCGATCATGCGCTCGGGCTCGGCGCCCAGCTCGACGAGCCGGTGGGCCAGGCGGTTCGCCCGGGTGTCGAGCTCGCGGTAGGTGAGCGTCTCGTCCTCGAACACGACCGCCACCGCGTCCGGGTCTTGGTCCGCGCGACCGGCGATGACCTCGTGAAGTGTCCGGGCCGGGAACGCGCTCGGGGCCACCGGTGCGGCCGCGGCGATTGCCAGCTCGTCCGGGCCGAGGAAGTCGACCGCGCCGATCCTGGCGTACGGGTCGGCGGCCAGTGACTCGACGAGCCGGGCGAGGTTGTGGCCGACCCGCTCGACGGTTCCGGCGTCGTAGAGCGCGGTGGCGAACTCGAGGTAGCCGTGCAGTTCCCCGTCGGCCGCCCGGTGCAGCAGCAGGCTGAGGTCGGTCTTGGCCGCGCTCCAGGCCGCGCCCTCGTCGTCGACCCGGCGCAGGTCGTCACTGGTCCCGGACGCGCCTTCCTCGTGCAGGTCGAAGGCGATCTGGTAGAGCGGGGTGCGCGAGAGGTCCCGCTGCGGCTTCAGGTCCTCGACCAGCCACTCGAACGGGAGTTCCTGGTGGGCGAACCCGTCCCGGGTCATGTCGCGTACGCGATCGATGAGCTCGGCGAAGGTCGGGTTCCCGGCCAGGTCGCACCGGAGCACCAGCGCGTTGAGGAAGAAGCCGACGACCCGGTCCCACTCCGGCCGGGTCCGCCCGGCGATCGGCACACCGATCGGCAGGTCGGTTCCCGAGGTGTATCGGGAGAGCAAAACCGCGTAGGCGGCCAGGACGGTGGCGAACGGGGTGGCCCCCCGGCGCCGGCCGAACTCCACCAGACGCTCGGCCGACGCGGCCGGGATCGTCACCGGGACGAGGGCGCCGCGGCCGTCGCGTTCGGCCGGCCGGGGACGGTCGGCCGGCAGCTCGATGGTGGGCAGGCCGGCGAGTTGCCGCCGCCAGTAGTCGAGTTCCGGGCCCAGCCGGTCGAGGGAGAGTTCCTCCTGCTGCCAGACCGCGAAGTCGGCGTACCGGAGCTCGATCGGGGGCAGTTCCGGCTCGCGGCCGTGGTGGACGGCGGCGATGAGCTGCTGCAGCTCCTCCCGGAGGACCACTGTCGAGTGCCCGTCCGAGGCGATGTGGTGGAACAGCAGGCCGAGGCGCGGGCCGGACTCGGCCGGTTCGAGAACCGCTCGCCAGACCGGGCCCGCCTCCAGGTCGAAGCCGGTGTTCAGGAGGGCGCGCAGTTCGGCCGACGCGTCGGCGAGCACGGTCAGGTCGATCTTGGGCGACGGCTCGACGCGCTGGCGGGGCGTGCCGTCGACGACGACGTAGCGGGTCCGCAGGATCTCGTGGCGTTCCTGCAGGAGCTCCAGCGCCCGGACGACCGTGCCGGCGGTGACCCCGGCGGCCAGCGTCATGAACAGCGGGGCAATCCACTCCGGGCTCTCGGGTGAGATCCGGTCGAGCACCCACAGCCGGTGCTGTCCGTACGACAGGGGGAAGTCCTGGGAATCGCCGGTCTCCGCCGCGACCGGAACAGCCGGGCGTTCGACGCCGTCACGGCCGAGAAGCAGGGCCTGCGCGGCGACGGTGGTGAAGGTGAAAAGGTCCCCCAGCCGCAGCTGCGAGCCGGCGTCGACCAGCCGGCCGTAGAGCGCGGTGATCTGCAGGGACGACCCGCCGAGCTGGAAGAAGTCGTCGCCGCGGCCGGTCGGCGCGACGCCGAGAACGGACCGCCAGGCCTCGGCCACCACATGCTCGTTCTCGGTCCGCAGATCGTCCCGGGGCGACTGGTCGACCAGGGCGGGCAGGCGTTTGCGGTCGACCTTGCCGCTGGAGTTCAGCGGGAACTCGGCCAGGACCAGCGTCGCGGCGGGCACGAAAGCGGCCGGCAGCCGCTCGGCGACAAAATCCCGCAGCTCGCCCGCGCCGACCGATTCCGGTGCCACCACGTAGGCGCCCAGCCGCTTGTCGCCGGTGGCGGCGACGAACGTCGTCACCACCGCCGCCCGCACCAGCGGATGCGCTTCCAGGGCGGCCTCGACCTCGCCGGGCTCGACCCGTACTCCGTCGATCTTGACCTGCAGGTCGACCCGGCCGACGTATTCGAGCCGGGAGTCGTGACGCCACTTGGCGATGTCCCCGGTGCGGTACAACCGGGACCCGGGCGGACCGAACGGGTCGGGAACGAACCTCTCGGCGGTCAGATCCGGACGCCCCAGATAGCCGCGGGCGACACCGACCCCGCCCACGAAGAGCTCACCGGGCAGACCGACCGCGGCCAGCTCACCCCGGTCGTCCAGCACCACGGCGCGCAGGCCCGGGATCGGCCGGCCGATCGGCACCGACCCGGCCGGCTGGTCGCGGTCGAACCGGTGCGCCGTCACGTCGATCGAGCACTCGGTCGGACCGTACGTGTTCCACAACTCCAGATCGAGACCCTCGGTCGCCCGCAGCGCCAGCTCGGCCGAGAGCACCTCGCCGGCGCAGAACAGCGCCCGCAGGGAACGGCAGTGCGCCCAGCCCGGTTGCTCGGTCAGCAGCCGCAGCACCGAGGGCACCACCTGCAGGATCGTCGCCCGGGTGCTCGCCACGGTGTCCACCAGCAGCGCGGCGTCCCGCTCGGCCCCCACCGGAGCCAGCACGACACAACCACCGCTGACCAGCGGGGCGAAGATCTCCCACACGTGCGCGTCGAACGCGATCGACGTCTTGTGCAGGAACCGGTCGTCGGCACCGAGTCCGACCTGCCGCACGCCCCACAGCGTGCGGTTGGCGATGCCGGCGTGCTCGACCATCACGCCCTTGGGCCGGCCGGTGGACCCGGAGGTGTAGATCGCGTAAGCACGGCCCGACTCCGACAGGGGGACGTCGACGGTCGCGTCGGCAAGATCGGCGAGAGCCGAGCTCTCCAGATCAAGACACACCGGATCGCGTACGAGATCAGCCAGGCGCGACTCGGTCAGGGTGAGCCGGATCCCGGTGTCGCGCTGGACGAACTCCAGGCGGTCCCGGGGCTGCCCGGGGTCCAGCGGCACGAACCCGGCGCCCGCCTTCCACACCCCGAGCATGGCGACGACCAGATCGACGCCGCGCTCGAAACACACCCCGACCAGATCGTCGCTCGCCACCCCGCGCCCCACCAGGAGACGCGCGAGCCGATTGCTCCGCGCGACCAACTCCCGATAGGTCAGCCGAACGTCCCCAGCCTCCACCGCGATCGCGTCCGGCGTCCGGACGGCTTGATCGTCAACCAAAACGGGCAGCATCAATCCACTCTCCTGGCACGGGCGAAACGACAGATCCTGGACGCGAAGCCGCTATCGAGCCGCTTCCATCCGCTCACGCAGGCTGCGCGGACGCATGTCCGTCCAGACCTCGGCGATGTGGTCGAGGCAGGCCTGCTTCACACCCCGGAAGCCGGTCGTGCGCCAGCCGGCCGGGATCGCGCGCTCGGCCCACCAGATCGAGTACTGCTCTTCATCGTTGATCACCACGACGTACTCGCGGCCGTCAGTGTTGTCGGACATGACCATCCCTTTCAGGGCAACGTGAGTTACTGATGGACTGCGGCGGGCAGGAATTCGTCGACCGAGGCACCCCGGCCGGCGTCGCGGATCCGGCTCAACGCGAGCCGGCCCAGCGCTTCGTCGACCTCGGCCAGGCCGGCCGGCGAGAAGATGATCGGGCGGCGGTCGGCCGAGTCGAGACGCATGCGCCCCCGCAGGAGTTCGCCGAGGGTTCCCAGGATGAAGCGGCGGCCGGCGGTCAGGCGGGTCGCGATGTCCAGGGAGGACCGTTCCCGGCACACCCGCTCCGGGTGATCGACGATGTTGACGTTCTCGATGACGGTCTGCGGGTAGAGGTCGCGCAGCGAGAGCAGCAGGACGACCGCGCGTTCCGCGGCGGACCGGAGGCTGAGGTTGGGTTCGATCGCCCTGGTCGCCACCGAGATCAGCGCCTGGCCGGCCATCGCCCGGTTCGCGTCCAGCACCACCTCGAAGTTCAGCCCGGCCATGGAATGCATCCCACGGCGGACGAACCGGGCCACCCGGTGGGGATCGGTGTCGCACACCACCGCGGCCGTCAGCTGGGGGAAGACGTGCCGGAGAAAACGGAGCGTCTCGAAGTTGGCCTCTCCGCAGCCGATGAGCGACACCCGCGTGATCGGCCGCTCCCCGCAGATCGCCCGGGCCGCCAGCGCGGCGGTGGCCGCCGTCCGCTTGACACTGATCAGGGACCCCTCGACCAGCGCGTCCGGCCGGCCTCCGTCAGCGCTGCTCAGGAAGAAGGCCATGGTCGACCAGGGCAGCGGGATGAGCTTGCTGGGATGCGGGCCGCGGCCGACGCCGGTCAGCGCCCCGGCGGTCCGCAGATCGAGTTCCGCGTAGACCTCGTTGGCGACCCGGAGGATCTCGTCGTCGATACCGGACAGCGCGTCCCTGATGTCCCGGTGTCCCGCGATCAGCATGAGGTCGTCGCCGAGGACGTCTGGCGCGGGGTGAAGTCGATGTTGCGCCCCACCCAGTCGTCGGAGTAGACGGTCTGCAGATATCGGTCACCCCGGTCGGCCAGGATCACGACGCAGACCGAACCGGCCGGAATGCGGGGGGCCGCGCGGAGCAGCGCCGTGACCGCCGCGCCGGACGAGGCCCCGGCCAGGATCGCCTCGGTCTCGACCAGCAGCCGGCAGCCGGCGATGCAGTCGGCGTCGGTCACGTGGACGACGTCGTCGGCCGCGGTCGGGTCGAACAGGGCCGGCCGCGTCGAGGCGCCGTGGCCGGGCAGGAGCCGCCGGGTACGGGGCTGACCCTCGAAGATGTGGCTGCCCACGGCGTCCACGGCGACGATGCGGGTCGACAGCCCGTGCTGCGCCACGTACTGCGCACAGCCGCGCAGCGTCCCGAACGAGCTGACCGCGGCGAAGAGGTAGTCGACCCGGCCGACCGCCGAGACGATCTCCTGCATCGTCGTCTCGTGGGCCCGGGGGTTGGAGAGGTTGGCGTACTGATTGGGCCAGTACGCCCCGGGGATCTCGTCCAGGAGTTCGCGCACCCGCCGGATGCGGGCGGGCAGGTACTCACCGTCGGCGTCCGGATGGCTGACCAGCTCGACCTCGGCGCCGTAGGCGTGCAGCATGCCGATGTTGTGCGAGTTGGTCTTGGCATCGACGACACAGATGAAGCGGATGCGGTGATAGCCGCAGACCTGCGCGAGACCCACGGCCAGATTGCCGGAGCTCGATTCCACAACGGTGCTCTTACCGGCGACCAGTTCACCCGATCGAATCTTCTCGTCGAGCATGGTGAGCGCTGTTCGATCCTTGATGCTCCCGCCCGGGTTGGCCATTTCGAGCTTGGCGTAGAGCGAGAATCCCAAACCCTCCGACAGTTGTGCCAACTCGACAAGAGGAGTGCCGCCTATGACGGAGAGTATCCCCTTATATGCCACGCTCATCCGATCCCCCACCATACTCAATTCCCTCATCTGGAAGCGTGGCATCAGGTTCTATACTCGACCTTTATCCGGTGCTGCCCCGCCGGTCCGCCGGGGCGGCACCCGATATTGCGTCACGGTGTTTCAGGCAAGAGCCACGTCACTCGTGTTCTCGAGGACGTAGTCGGCCAGATCGCCGACCGTGGCCAGCTTGGGCAGCGCCTCGTCCGGAATCTCGATGTCGAAGGTCGACTCCGCGGCCACGACCAGGTCCACAGTGGTGAGCGAGTCGATGCCGATCTGGGCAAAGGTCAGCGACGGGTCCTCACCGCCGTCGTAATCCGACAGCAGGCCCTTGATCAGGTCGAAAATCTCGGAGACGAGTTGTGCTCTTTCCATGGTATTTTCTCCTTCGAACGGTGATAGGTTAGGGAAGCCGGACGACCTGGGCCGAATGACTGAGCCCGGAGCCGAATCCGATGAGCAGAGCAAGGTCTCCGGATTTGACGTCCGCCGTCGCGTAAAGGCGATCCAGAGCCAGCGGAATAGTCGCCGACGAGGTGTTCCCGGTGTCAATGACATCGCGTGCGACCTGATCGTCGGCGAATCCGAGCTGGGTGGCCAGCTGATCGACGATCCGCCGGTTCGCCTGATGCGGCACGAACCACGCGATCTCGTCCCGGGAGACACCGGCGAGTTCGCAGGCGCGGCGAGCCACCGCCGGCATCTTGCCGGTCGCCCACCGGTACACGGCCTTGCCGTTCATGGCCGCCACGTCGCGGCTCTGCTCGTTGCGGACCATCTCGATGACCGAGGCCCGGGTGCCGTCGCTGCCCCAGCTCACCGGCCCGATACCCAGCGAGTCCGAGTCGGACGCCGACACCACGGCGGCACCGGCGCCGTCGCCGAAGATGACGTAGGTGTCCGGGTTCCCCGGATCCAGGAAGTCGGTCAGTTTCTCGGCGCAGGTGATCAGGACGTGTCGGGCCTGACCGACCTGCACCGCGTTGGACGCCATGGCCAGCGCGTAGCTGAATCCGGCGCACACGGCGTTCAGGTCGAACGCGCCGGCCGCGGTGATCCCCAGCCGGCTCGCCACCTGAGGCGCCCCCGCCGGTGCGAGCTGACGGCGCGTCGAGGTGGTCAGGATGACGAGATCGATCTCCTCCGGAGCCACGTTCGCGGCGGCCAGCGCACGGCCGCCGGCCATCGCCGCCATGCTGACGACGTCCTCGTCGGGGCCGGCGTGGTAACGGGTGACGATGCCCGTACCACCCTGGATCCAGGTGGCCTCCACCCCGACGTTCTCGGCCAATTCCTCGTTACCGACCAGGCGCCCCGGCCGATGGGCGCCTATACCACTGATTCTCGTACCGCTAAACGTCACAGTTACCCCCACTGCTTGGTGACCACAACAGGTTCAAAGGACCACACCACCGTCGATCTGGAAGACCTGTCCGGTGATGTACGAGGCCCGATCGGACGCCAAGAACTCGATCAGATCGGCCACCTCTTCGGGTGTACCGAGCCGACCCAGAGCAACTGCCGCGAGCAGTTTCTCCGTGGTCTCGGCGGTCAGGACCGAGCTCATGTCCGTGTCGATGAGTCCCGGCGCCACAACATTGGCTCGGACGCCGTATCGACCCATTTCCTTGGCCAAGGACTTGATGAATCCGATGGCTCCCGCTTTTGTGGCCGCATAGTTGGCCTGCATGCCGTTCCCGTAAATACCGGCAACCGACGAGACCGCGATGACCGCGCCCCGGCGGCGTCGCATGAATCCCCGAACGACCGACCTGGTCACGTTGTACAGGCCGGTGAGATTGACGTCGATGACGTCGTGCCAGTCCTTGTGGTCCATGACCGCCAGCGGACTGTCCCTGGTGATCCCGGCATTGCTGACGAGAACCTCGATCGGCCCCAGGTCGTGCTCGACGTCCCGGACGAACTCCCGGACCTGGTCGAGATCGACGACGTCGAGCTTCCGCGAAATCACCGTGACATTTCGCTTGCTTGCTTCCTCGACCACGGCCAGGGCCGCATCCGCGTTCGATTGATAGACGAAAGCAATGTCGTTGCCGGCATCAGCCAGGCGGTTCACGACGGCACGGCCGATCCCGCGCGATCCCCCGGTGACCAATGCAACACCAGACACGACTCCCCCAAACACGACCGTCTACCAAGTAGCGTTATCGTGCAGCACCGCGCAATACTTTCCCTATACACGCGGTATTGAGGAAGAAATGGGCTCGCCATCGTACTGAAATGACGGTTGTGGGCGTTTCGTGGACGAAGTCGGGCCCGGTTATCCGCCCATGGCGAGACTCAGCAGACGGGCCCGCTCGTCCTCGCTGACGAGCGAGATGCCGGCGGCCCGGGTCGCCGGGTCCCGCACGGCGGCGGTCGTGCAGGTCACGTAGTGCGCCACCAGCTGGTCGGCCATCGCCCGGCTGTACAGGTCGTCGTTGAACTTCAGCCGCCCCCGGACCGCGCCGGCACTCCAGTAGAGCTCCAGTCCGATCTCGACCTGTCCCTCCTGCTGGCGCAGGTCGAGCACCTCGAACTCGTGGTCCCCGACCCGGGCCGAGCCCCCGCCGGCGGTGAAGGCGTTGAGGATCGTCGCCGTACGGCCCGACGCGAGGAAGGTGAGGAGGGTCTGGACCAGCGGCGTACGGCTGGGATCCCGGCCGATGCCCAGGTCGGCGATGATGTCCGGGAACGGGTACCGGGCGTGCTCGGCGGCGGCGGCCACCTGCCGGGCCAGGTCCTGTGCCAGCGTGGCGACGGTGTGTTCCTCGGAGACCTCGACCCGGACCGGGATCGTGTTCACGAACGGGCCGACCACATCGGACTCCCGCCGGCTGCGGGTGCTGAACGGGGTGCCGACCACGAACTGCCGCTGGCCGCTGTAGCGGAACAGCAGGATCGAGAAGGTGGTCAGCAGAAAGCTGAACGGCGTGACCCCGAGGTCACGGCACCGCGCGGTCAGTTCGCGCACCAGGTCGTCGCCGAACTCGAACGTGACCGTGTCCCCGACGTGCCGGTAGCTCGGCGGGCGGACCAGATCGGTGGGCAGGGCGAGGACCGGGTCGACGTCCCGCAGCAGCGACGTCCAGTAGTCACGATCGGCGGCGGCGGCCTCGGTCGCCGTCCACTCCCGGGCCCGCTGCGCGTACTCGGCGAACGTCCGCGTCGCCTCCGGCAGCGGTGTCTCCGGCGTGACCGCGCGGGTGATCAGCTCCTCGAGCAGGATGCCCAGGGAGTGGAAGTCCATCGCGACGTGGTGCACGGCGAGGACGAGAACCGCCTCGTCCGGTCCGCGCTCCACCAGCAGGGCCCGCAGCGGCGACTCCACCGCCAGGTCGAACCGCCGGTGCACGAAGTCCTGGGCGACCCGGCGCAGCTCCGCCGCGGACAGCGCGGCGCCCTCGATCCGGTCGAGCGGGACGGTGATGTCGTCGGACACCAGCCGGCGCGCGCCGTCGCCGTCCAGGTGGAAGGTCGAGCGGAGCACGTCGTGCCGGCGCAGCATCGTCCGGAGCGCGGCGGCCCACCGATCGTGCGGCAGCGCCGGACGCAGGGTCACCGCGGCCACCATGTTGTAGGCGACCCCGTCGGCGGCCACCTTGTTCAGGAGCAACATCGACTCCTGCTGGACCGTGAGCGTTGACGACGACACGACGAGATCCCCCATTCATCCACGACAATCACATCGAATCTACCGCCGAATCCGGCTTTTGCGAAGAATACTTTGGATATGGATTTAGTATAGGAAATGGTGATTCTATCGATTCCATGCTGGCGCACGGGATTGACATCGAAACGAGCCCCGTCTTCACCCGTATCGAGGGTCTGGGCATTTACCGCCCACACCGATTGGTGACCAATCAAGAAATCTGTCAACGAATCGAATCAACCGACGAGTGGATCAGAACGCGCTCCGGGATCGCCACCCGGCGACGCGCCTCGGACAAGGAAACCCTGGTCGACATGGGTGCCCGGGCCGCTCGCGACGCCCTGGCGGACGCCGGCCTCGCGGCCGACGACGTCGACACCCTCATCGTCACGACGAGCAGTGCCATGCGGTGCGTCCCCTCGGTTTCCGCCCAGATCGCCTTTGAATTGGGTTTCCGGGGCAGCGCATTCGACATTTCGGCCGCCTGCGCGGGTTTCAACTACGCCATCGCGATGGCCAGTGATCTCGTCCGGGGTCACACGGCCCGGCGGGTTCTCATCATCTCGACCGAACGCCTCAGCGATCTGACCGATTTCGACGACCGCCGGACGTCCTTTCTCTTTTCCGACGGCGCCGGAGCGGTCGTCGTCGGGCCGGCTCCGGAGCCCGGGATCGGGCCGGTCGTGTGGGGGTCGGACGGCTCGCGGGCCTCGGCGATCCAGCAGCACACCCCGTGGGACGCGCTCCGGGATCTCTCGATCCTGCAGGACCCCGACTTTCGTTTCCCGGCACTGTCCATGAACGGTCAGGACGTCTATCGCTGGGCGACGAGCGCGATGGTCCCGGTGGCCGAGGAGGCGATGAAGCGGGCCGGGGTGTCGGCCGCCGATCTGACGGCCTTCGTCCCGCACCAGGCCAACCTGCGCATCACCGAGACGCTGACCCGCGCTTTGGCCCTGCCCGCCTCGGTCGTCGTGGCCCAGGACATCGTCTCCCAGGGGAACACCTCGTCGGCCTCGGTCCCGCTGGCGCTCCACGCGCTGCGTGCGGACGGCTCGGTGGCCGCGGGCGACCTCGCCCTGATCATCGGCTTCGGCGCCGGGCTGGTCCACGCGGCACAGGTCATCGCCGTGCCCTGACCGACGCCCGGGAACTCCCGGCGCCCGTTCCCCGCGGTGCGCCGGCCGACCCGGAACTCCCGGCATCCGTTCGCCGCGGTGCGCCGGCCGACCCGGAACTCCCGGCGCCCGTTCACCGCGGTGCGCCGGCCGCCGCTCCTGAACTCCCGATGTCGGTTCACTACTCGCGGCTGCCGATCGATTCCATGAGCGGACGCCGGAGACAGAACCGGGTGGTGAGCTCCACGGTTGCCCAGCCCAGTAGTCCGATCCCGAGGACGACCGCGAGATAGGTCGCCGGGCGGACTGCGGGGATGGGCGATCCACTGAGCGCGATGCTCAGCGGGACGAGCGACCATCCCGCACAGATGGTGGCCAGCGTCGCCGACACCAGGAAGATGATCAGCGACTCCCAGCGCGCCATGCGGTGCAGAACCCGCAGGTGGCCTCCGGCGAGCCGGAGCAGAGCGAACTCCCGCGTCCGGTTGGCGGTCGCCATCACCAGCGTGTTCACCGCGGCGATCACGGTGTAGAGGCCGATGACGGCGGCAAGCAGATAGTTCGTCCAGGCCTGCGACTGGGCGCGTTTGACGACCGCGTCGTAGACCACCGACTTGCTCTCCGGATGCACGCCCGGCCACCTGGTCGCCAGCCCGTTCACCGCGGCGGCGAGCTGACCGGCATCGGTCGCCGGCCCGGCCCGGACCAGCAGCTGATCGCCGCTGCCGGAGGCGAGGTGTCCTTCGAGGGCATCGCGGGGAAAGACCGCGTCCCCCAGGCCGGAGACCTGGTGATAGACGGCGCACACCGTGAACGTGACCGGTGTCCCGTCGCCCAGGCGCAGCGTCACCTGATCGCCGACCCCCCGGCCGATGACGGCGGCGTGCTTGTCGGACAGCGCGATGCCGTCGGCCGGCAGGCTTCCGTCGATGGTCCCGGAGCTGATCGGCAGGTGGAAGGTCGAGTTCAGCCCCGCGGCCGACACGGCCCGGGCGTCCCACACCTTGGACCGGCGCCGGTGCGGCCCGTCGAGATAGTCGGTCACGATCGACGTCCGCGTGATGACGGTGACGGTCTGCACGCCCGGCAGCTTCCGGGCGTCGTCGGCGGCGGCCAGAGGCATCCCGCCCGCGGAGGAGACCAGCACCTCGTCGGCGGTGATGACACCGGCGGCCTTGCGCGCGGTCGAGTCCACGTTCGTCGTCTGCATGAAGATCATGCTGAGCAGCACCCCGGCCGTCATCATCAACGGGACGCAGGCGGCCGCCAGCCGCGCGTTGTTGCGCCGCGAGTTGGTCACGGCCAGCCGGGCGGAACCGCCGAACCGCGTGATCAGACGACCGGACAGACCGGTGACGATCCGGCCGAAGTACGGCGTCAGCAGCACCCCGGTCATGATGGTGATCATCAAGAGGGCGATGGTGAGCTGGAACGTCTGATCCGGGCGCAGCCGGGCCAGCGCCACCGCCACGACCACGCCGAGGCCCGCGCACACGACACCCGCGGACAGACGGAGCCAGCCGACGCGGCGGGGTTCGACCGCGGCGGCCGACAGCGCCTCGATCGGGCTGGCCCTGGTGGTCGAGTGGGCGACGAGCAGGACCGTCAGCACCGGGACCAGGACGCAGACACCGAACGCGACGACAGCCGGCAACGGGCCGGACCGCAACTGCAGGTACTCGGGGACGACGGACAGCGACCGCAGGCCCGCGAACATGATCCGGGCGACCAGGAATCCGAAGCCGACACCGATCAGCGAGGCGGTCGCGGAGATCAGCACGGCCTCGCCGGCCACCATCCGGCGGATCCGGCTCGCCCGCGCGCCGATCACCCGGAGCAGCCCGATCTCGCGGCGCCGCTGGTTCAGCGAGAGCGCGAACGTCCCGACCACCACGATCATGGCGATCATCAGGGACAACCCGCCGAACACGGCGGCCAGCGGGATCAGCCGGGTGCCGGTGTCGGCGCCGGGGAACTCCAGGGAGCCGCGCGCCGGGCCGGTGACCGCCCGTACGGAAACCTCGTCGGCGATGCGGCCGGCGAGCTCCTCCGGATCCACGCCGCCCGCCGGTGACACGGCGAACAGGTCGGCCTTTCCGCCCTGGCCGGCCAGGCGGCTCGCCTCGTCCGAGGTGAAGAACAGCGCGTTCTGCTGCCGGAGATCACCGGTGACGATTCCGGCGACCTGGAACTGCTCGGTGGTGCCGGCGTGGTCGCGCACCCCGACGGCGTCGCCCGGACGCAGACCGCCGCGGGCCGCGGTGGCCGCGTCGACCACCACCTCCCGCGGCCCGGCGGGCTCGCGCCCGTCGGTCAGTCGCAGCGGAGCGAGGGCCGTCACCGGCCACGCGTGGCCCCAGGAGGCCGCGGTCGTCGCCAGCAGGCGGCCGTCCTTGACGGCGACCACCGGGAACCGGGTCTCGGCGACCACGGAACCGACCCCGGCGACCGCCTTGATCCGGTCGGCCACCGACGGGTCCAGCGGGACCGGCCCCGGCAGGTCGATCGCCTTCACGCGACCACCGGCCTCGGGCGGCGGCGGGGTGTACTGCTGCTTGTCGGTCACCAGGATGGGGGCGGCCGCGTACAGCTCCGGGGCCACCGAGCCGCGGATGCCGGTTTCGAGCAACACCCCGCACGCCGTGACCAGCGCGGATGAGATGAGGATGGCGGCGAGGGCGGCGACGAAGGCGCCCTTGCGATGGCGGATCGTGCGCCTGGCGAGCCCGATCACACTCCACTCTCCGCCCACGCGCCGAGGGTCATCATGCGTTCGGCCACCGCGTCCACGGTGGGTGCGGTCAGGCTTCCGGCCACCCGGCCGTCGGCCAGGAACACCACGGTGTCGGCGTAGGCCGCGGCCACCGGATCGTGGGTGACCATGATGACCGTCTGATTCGTGCTGTCGACGATGCTGCGGATCAGACCGAGAATCGTCCGGGCGGTGCGGCTGTCCAGCGCGCCGGTCGGCTCGTCGGCGAAGATCACCGACGGCTTGGTGACGAGGGCGCGGGCGATGGCCACCCGCTGCTGTTGCCCGCCGGAGAGCTGGCTGGGCCGGTGACGGACCCGGTCGGTCAGGCCGACCCGGGCCACCACCTCGGTGATCCACTGCCGGTCCAGCCGGCGACCGCCGAGCACCTCCGACAGCGTGATGTTCTCGGCGACGGTGAGCGAGTCGAGAAGATTGAGGCTCTGGAAGACGAACCCGATCCGGTCGAGCCGCAGATCCGTGAGGGCCCGTTCCTTGAGTGTCGTGAGGCTGATGCCGTCCAGTGCGACGTCGCCTGAAGTCGGATGTTCCAGGCCCGCGGCACAGTGCAGAAAAGTGCTCTTGCCGGAGCCCGACGGGCCCATCACCGCGGTGAATGTTCCCCGTTCGAAATCGGCACTCAGACCGTCCAGGGCAACGACCTGACCCCGCCCGGTGCCGTAGACCTTGCGAATATCTTTGAGCTCCACCGCGAACCGGCCGAGCCTTTCCCCGCGCTCAACCATCGCGAACCCCCCGGTCAAACATCACTCCCGGCCACGCTATCGAGGCCGGCTGCCGTTGACGATGGTGCAGACCCCCGAACCGGGCTGTACCTAGCTACAGGTACTCCGACCCCACGCGCCTGAACTGCCTGGTCACCGCACCTGATGGTCCCGGTCCTGGCCCTGGCCGTAGCTGCGGCGGAAGGCGGCCAGCCGCTCCTGCACGGACTCCTCGGCCAGCCGCTCGCGGGCGAACGAACGGACCAGCTGATGGAATACGTATCGGGCCAATGATTGTTCCTGCGGGCTCACGGCCTGCAGCAGACGCGCATCCACCAATTCGTCCAGAAGGTGCTGCGTCTCCACCAGACTCGCATCGAGGGTGACCGCGGCATTCCATAGAACGAAGTGCGAGGAATACGGCATCGCCAACAATCGCATTGCTTTGGCGGCCGGACTCGAAAGCGAGCGATAACTGCGCGCCAGACTGTTCCGTACACCATGGCCGGAATACGAGAGAAGGTCGAGCTTCTTTTGTTCCGTTCCCAGTTCCTCGGCGAATCGCGCGAGCGTCCAATGCGATTTGCCGGTCAATTGTGCGGCCGCGGCGCTGACCGCGAGGGGCAGGCTTCCGCAGAGCTCCACGATGCGGTCGGCCGACAGCGGATCCGTGCTGACCCGGGGCGCCCCGATCAGGTTGGACAGCATGCGCATGCCGTCCATGTGATCGAGCACGCCGAGGTCGATGGTCGGCAGGTTGCCGACCGACGCCAGCCGGGTCCGGCAGGTGACCAGGAGACCACCGTTGGCCGTGTTGGGCAGCAGGGGCCGGACCTGCTGCCAGGACTCGGCGTTGTCCAGGACCAGCAGCACCCGTTTGCCGGCCGACCAGCTCCGGTACAGCTTCTCCTTGTCGCCCAGCGCGGCCGGGATCCCGCGGGCCGGCGACAGGAGCGTCCGCAGCACCTCGGCCACGGCTTCGTCGGGCGTGACCTGGGCTTCGCCGTCGCCACGGAGGTTGACGTAGATCTGCCCGTCCGGGAAGTCGTCGCGGAGCCGATGCGCGGCGTGGATGGCCAGCGCGGACTTCCCGACCCCGGCCATACCGACGACCGCGATCGCCGGCCGCACGGTCTGCCCGGAGGTCCGCATCAGGGCCAGCACCTGCTCGACCTCCCGGCGCCGGCCGACCAGCTCGGCGACGTCGGGCGGGAGCTGGGCCGGCGTCGGCCCGGCGCCGGCGTCGTCGCCGGGTTCGTCCCGCGGTTCCGAGCGCAGGATCCGCTGGTGCAACTCCTGGAGTTCCCGGCCGGGTTCCAGGCCGAGCTCGTCGGCCAGCGTCCGGGTGTACTCGCGGTAGTTGGCCAGGGCATCGGCCAGCCGGCCGGCTCGGCTCAGCGCCACCATCAGATGGCCGCGCAGCCTCTCCCGCAGCGGGTTCTCGGCCACCAATCCGATCAGTTCCACGACCAGGGCGGGACCCCGGTCGAGCTGCAGGTCCAGGGCTATCCGCTCTTCGAGGACCTCCAGGCGGGCCTCTTCCAGCCGCCGAGCCTCGGCCAGCCGGAGCTGTTCGGTGACCCCGCCGAGGGCCGGCCCGCGCCACAGGCGCAGGGCGACCCGGAACTCCTCGGCCGCGCGGTCGATCTCCTTGTCGGCCGCGGCCTGCCGGGCCGACGCCGCACGCTGCTCGAACTCGTCCAGGTCGAGGGTGTCGGCGACCAGGTTGAGCAGGTAGCCGGGCCGTTGCCGGCGCAGCTCGATGCCGGGGAACTTGCCCCGGATCCGCGAGATGTAGGTCTGGATCTGCGCCTCGGAGGTCGCCGGTGGTTCGCCGTCCCAGAGCATCCGCGCGATGGCGGTGTCCGACACGATGCGACGCCGGGAGATGAGCAACATCGCCAACACGGTCCGCAGCTTGGTGGCGCCCAGGTCGACGTCCCCCTGCGCGCCACTGACCCGCACCGGCCCGAGGACCTCGAACCTCATCGCTGCGCGCCGACCGGGTCGACGATCCGGGCCGAGGGTGACCAGCACCGCAGTCGTGAGATCGGGTCGAGTTCCTCGTAGACGACGTCGAGCAGGGTCGCGGTGAAGAGCTCCCGGGTGAGGGCGGCGGTCAGCACCCCGCGGTGATCCTGCAGGCTGCCGGGTGACACGAAGACGACGCCGTTGAGCGCGACGCCCACCTTCATCTGCAGGTTGCGGCGGATCTCCAGGGCCAGTTCGGGCAGTCCGGCCGTGCCCCGGGACGGGGAGAAGACCTCGCTGACGACGATGGCACCGTCGTCGTCGTCCGACAGCGTGAACGCGGTCGCCGCGCTCCCGAGCAGCGGCGAGTCGAGCCCGCGGATCAGCGCGAGCACGCCGGACAGGGAGTAGATCCGCTTGCGGATGCAGAGCCGATCGGCGAGCGCCCCGTGGAAGACGAGCTCTCCGTCCTGCAGGGAGACCAGGTCGCCGGTCCGGCAGTAGCCCGGCCCGGCACCGTCGATCCGGGCGTCGAAGAAGGCGGCCGATTCCTGGGCCTTCCCCCAGTACGAGAACTTGAACGAGTCTCCCCGCACCCACAGCTCGCCGATGTCGCCCGGCTCGCACTCCCGCGAGGTGACCGGGTGGACGATCCGCCACTGGATCCGCGGGCCGGCCGGCAGGTCGACCAGGGGAACCGGCAGCTGGCTGGGGATGTGGAACGGGGTCGGTGCCCCGGCCGGGGCACCCCGGCGCACCAGCGCGCCGGCGACCTCCCGGAAGGATCCGCTCCAGTCGAGGACGCCGGCCCAGCGCAGCGACGTCAGGTCGGCGCCGTCACCGGCCGGGTGGCTCAGGTACTGCGGCAGCGAACCGACGCTCACGTCGATGCGGTGCCGGGCGACGTGTTCGGCCAGGCCGGCCGAGGCGTCCTCGTCCAGCAGGAACGCGGTGCACCCCTTGGACAGGGGCAGGAGCAGGTAGATGATCAGGCCGAACCCGCTGCGGCAGAACGCGCCGCCGAAACGGTCCCCGGCGCGCAGGGCCATCGATTCCGTCAGCTGGGCGCAGAGCCGCTCCAGCGTCTCATGATCGATCGTCACGCCCCGCGGCTCGTGCGCCCGGAGTCCCCGATAGCTGATCAGGGCCGTGGTGGGGGCTTCGGTCTCCGGGTCGGTCCACAGATCGGCGTCGTCCGGCAGGTCCTCGGTCAGCAGACAGGTGACCCTGGTCAGTCCGTCCTGGTGGGACCACGAGATCACGTCGGGCATGCTGGCGACATCGTGGAGCGCGATCGGGGCGTCGGCGTCCAGCACCACTCCGGTGGCCCAGCTCAGGTGGCTCCCGGCGCCGACCGGGACCTTGGCCGAGATGGGGACCATTCCTCCGTAGAGGCAGCCGAGAAATGCTTTGGCCAATTCGGCCCCGCTCGAATGGAGAAGGAGCACTCGACTGCCCACCGCGGCGTGACGCTGGAGAAGATTGGCGATGGCTCTCGCATCTCTGTCCAACTGGGCGTACGTGATGAGCCGCTCCGTATCGGAGGATCCCTCGGTGAATCTGATGGCGGTGCGATGTGGCTCGGTAACCGCCAGGTCTCGTAAGACGCGTACAATTCGATTCATTGTTCTCCCCGTGATCAATTCACCCGATCGGTTGGTGATGCGGTTCCACGACTCCCGCCGGCGTCGGTACTGTGCTAAACCTTTCGGATCGAGACATCCCGCTTTCGAGAACAGCGATGGATCAACGTCGGTAAAGCAGATCTACAGAGAACTCCCCACGCTCTTCGCCATCAGGCGGTGGACCGGACCGTGCTGAGAAGCCGCCGTCGGCCGTTCGCTTCCTTGCGACGGCCGGCCGCTCCGGAGGGCACGTGCTGAACGACGGTGTGACGCCTCGGGCGCCTGCGAGCCAGATGCTAAACGCCCCGGCCGACCTCAAGCTACCCCCCGCCGCAGCTACCAGCCGGTATGGAGTCGGTCGGTATCAGGCGGGCCGGGCATCGCGGAGCCATCGATCACACACCGTTGCCTTGGCGCCAAAAGACCAGGTCCTGGGCTTGACTCGCGAGTTTTCCACCTTGCACCGGGTCGATCCGGCCGGCGATTGACCGCAGCCGTGGCCGCAGCGGCGTTCGGGCGCCCATCCCTCGGGCCGGGCGAGCACGTCTCGGCTGGTCGCGCGTCCGGCCGCAGACCCGTCACACCACCGGCAACCTGCACAAACTGGTCGGCACCGACCGCGCCGAGCCGCTGCGGCGGCCATCCGGGCCACTCTCATCCACGTCCACATGGTGGGATGCGGCGGAACGAACCAGAACACCGAGGAAAAGTCATATTTCTGTCCCTCGGGCGCGCCGACTGTGGAGTGTGGACACTGAACGCCGCCTCAATCAGAGGCTCGCCGACGCCCCAATAGGCGGCAAGGCGAATAACATTCATCTCCCGGAACGGGGCGGGCGACACAACTGTGTCGAGGGCTGTTACCTTCGATCGGACACCATTGCGGTCGCCACCGAGGTGACCCGAAGTGAAATAAAAGATGGATAGACCCGGCCGCGATTGTTCACCAGATTTTCCTGCGGCCGACTGTCGCATCACGACTTTTTGTCCCCTCGGCGCCGGTGCACCACAAATCGTGCGAACGCGGGGAACGAATCGCGGCCGAGCCGGGAACCCACGGCGCGATCGGCGCACCCGGTGGCCGGGTGCGCCGATCGACGGTCGTCAGAAGAGCTTGGCGGCGGTGATGGCGGTCTGGATGATGCCGTAGCCGAGGAGGACGGCGACCAGGAGCCAGGACAGGGCGAGCCGGGCGTTCACGCGGCGGCCTCCTCGGGGACGGCGGCCCCGGTGGCCGCGGGCTCGTGGAGGGCCGGCGGGACCGGGCGGATGAGCAGGTTGGCGATGAAGCCGACGGCCAGGACGCCGACCATGGTGAGCAGGGCGGGCTGGTAGGCCGACGACGTCAGGGTGCCCGGCTTGCCCTGGGCGTCCAGGAAGCCGTTGACGATCAGCGGGCCGGCCACCCCGGCCGCCGACCACGCCGTCAGGAGGCGACCGTGGATGGCGCCGACCTGGTAGGTGCCGAACAGGTCGCGCAGGTAGGCCGGAACCGTGGCGAAGCCGCCGCCGTAGAACGACAGGATGACGCCGGCCAGCAGGACGAACAGCGGGATCGCGGAGTCACCGATAGTGGCCAGCAGCAGGTACAGGATCATGCCGACACCCAGGTAGACCATGTAGATCGGCTTGCGGCCGATCACGTCCGAGGTCGACGACCAGGCGAAGCGGCCGGCCATGTTGAACAGGGACAGGACGCCGACGAAACCGCCGGCCGCGGCGACGGCGACCGCGGAGGTGCCGTTCGAGCGGAAGAAGTCCTGGATCATCGGGCTGGCCTGTTCGAGGATGCCGATGCCGGCCGTGACGTTGCAGAACAGCACGATCCAGAGCAGCCAGAACGAGCGGGACCGGATCGCGTTGGCGGCCGACACGCTGGCCGTGGTGACCATCGGTTTCGCGGCGACGGCGGACGGGTCCCAGCCGGCCGGGCGCCAGCCGGGCGCGGGCACCCGGATGTTGGCGACCCCGAACATCATGATCAGGAAGTAACCGATACCCAGGGTGAGGAAGAGCAGCACCAGGGCGTGACCGTCGGCCACCGAGGTGGAGACGTTCGGGTTGTAGCCGGAGTCGTAGTACGACAGCAGCTGGCGCGACGCCGGGCTGGCGATCAGTGCGCCGCCGCCGAAGCCCATGATGGCCAGACCGGTGGCCAGACCGGGACGGTCCGGGAACCATTTGATCAGCGTGGAGACCGGCGAGATGTAGCCGATGCCGAGCCCGATGCCGCCCAGCACGCCGTACCCCAGATAGACCAGCCACAGCTGTCCGGTACCGATGCCCAGGGCGCTGACCAGGAAGCCGGCCGCCCAGAAGCAGGCCGAGACGAACATGGCCTTGCGCGGGCCGTTGCGTTCGACCCACGTGCCGCAGACCGCGGCGGAGAGGCCGAGCATCACGATCGCGATGCTGAAGATGATGCCGATCGAGGTCTGACTGCTGTCGAAGTGGGCGATGAACGAGTTCTTGTAGACGCTCGTGGCGTACGCCTGGCCGATGCAGAGGTGCACGGCGAGCGCGGCCGGTGGGATCAGCCACCGGCTGTAACCCTCGGGTGCCACGGTGTGTTTGTGATCGAGCGCGGATAACAGGGACATTTTTGACGCCTCCCCTCAGGCGCCCATCATCGAACGGGTTCGATCCCCGGTGCAACTATCCACGCGTCAAACTTCAAGAAACCGATCAAAATCGGTCCACAGTACGGGCGGGAGTGGCGAAAACCACACCTGTGAATATCTACCGTCCGCCGGGGCGCCGTGGGGCGGATATCCGCAGGTCGGCCTCGATCGCGGCGGCCGCGGCCAGCAGCGGAGGGAGCAGACGCGCCCGTATCGTCTCGACGGTCGCCCGGGCCGCGTGCACGGAGATGTTGAGCGCCCCGGCGGCGGCCCCGGAACGGTCACGAATCGGCGCCGCGATCGCCCGCAGTCCCTCCTCCAACTCCTGGTCGACGATCGCGTGCCCGTCCGCCCGTACGCGGGAAAGCTCTTCCCTCAAAGCATCGGGAGAGCTGATGGTCCGATCGGTGAGCGGCTTCAGCTCGGCCCGGTCCAGATACGCGTCGAGCTCGGGCCCGGGCAGCGCGGCCAGCAGCACCCGGCCCATCGACGTCGCGTAGGCCGGGAAGCGTGTGCCCACGTTGATGGCCACCCGCATGATCCGGCTGGTCGGCACCCGGCTCACGTAGACGATGTCGTCGCCGTCGAGAACGGACAGCGAGGAGGACTCCCGGACCTCGGCGACGAGGCGTTCCAGGTGCGGCTCGGCGACCTCGGGCAGGGTCAGGCCGCCCAGGAACGCATACCCCAGTTCGAGCACGCGGGGCGTCAGCGAGAACAGCCGGCCGTCGGTCCGCACGTAGCCGAGATCGGTCAGGGTCAGCAGAAACCGGCGGGCCGCGGCCCGGGTCAGTCCACATTGGCGGGCCACGTCGCTGAGTGTCAGTTCGCGGTGTTCCGCGTCAAATGCACGGATCACCGCGAGCCCTCGCTCCAAGGATTGGACGTAGTACGGTTCCCGCGTCATCGGATGATCGATCCAAATCGTTGACGTGACACGAGCCACATCTTAGCGTTCTCTCTGAGAACTTCCGTTCGTTATGCGCACAGATTTACGGAGGAATAGATATGCGGCGGCGTTTGATCGCGGGCCTGGCGCTGGCACTGGTGGCCGGCTCGGTCGCGGCCTGCGGCTCGGACAAGGACTCAGGCGGCTCCGGCACCTCGTCCGGCGGCGTGGACAACGTGACGGTCGGTGTCATCCCGATCATCGACGTCGCCCCGATCTACCTGGGCCAGTCGAAGGGCTTCTTCAAGTCCCGCAACATCGAGCTGAAGCTCGAAGCGGGTCAGGGCGGCGCGGCCATCGTCCCCGGTGTGGTCAGCAACCAGTTCCAGTTCGGGTTCTCCAACCTGACCTCGCTGATGATCGCCCAGACCAAGAACGTGCCGATCAAGGCGATCGCCGCCGGTGTCGCCTCGACCGGCGAGCAGGGCAAGGACTTCGGCGCCGTGGTGGTCAAGGGCGACAGCCCGATCAAGACGGCCAAGGACCTGTCCGGCAAGAAGGTCTCGGTCAACACCCTGAAGAACATCGGTGACACCGCGACCCGCAACTCGGTGCGGCTGGCCGGCGGCGACGACAAGACCGTCAACTTCGTCGAGATGCCGTTCCCGAACATGCAGGCCGCACTCGAGGGCGGGCAGATCGACGCCGCCTGGGTCGTCGAGCCGCAGCTCTCCGCGATCAAGGCGGCCGGTGGCCGGGAGATCGCCTCGACCTTCGTGGACGCGGCGCCGAACCTGACCATCGCGGCCTACTTCACCTCGCAGAAGCTGATCGCCGACAAGCCCGACCTGGTCAAGCGCTTCACCGACGCGATCAACGAGTCGCTGACCTACGCCGACGGGCACCCGGACGAGGTCCGGCAGATCCTGACCACGTACACCAAGATCGACGACAAGACGCGCGCCGCCGTGGTCCTGCCCAAGTGGCCGACCACGATCAACAAGGAGTCCGTGCAGAAGATCGCCGACCTCGGCACGCAGGACGGCATCTTCACCAGCGCTCCGGACCTGGGCAAGCTGCTGCCGTGACATCCGCTCGTCGTGGCAACCCGGTTCTGCTCGGCTCCGCCGGGCTGGCCGGGTTGCTTCTCATTCTCGAACTGGTGCCGCGGCTCGGGCTGGTGAACGAGCGGTTCCTGCCGCCCACCAGCCGGATCGCGGCCGCGCTGGCCGACGAGGTCAGCACCGCCGGGTTCTGGCAGTCGCTCGGCGACACCCTCTACGCCTGGGCCGTCGGCCTGCTCATCGCCGTGGTCGCCGGAGTGCTGGCCGGTCTCGTGATCGGCTCGGTGCCGGTGCTGCGGGCGCTCACCGCGTCGACCGTCGAATTCCTGCGGCCGATCCCGTCGGTCGCGCTGATCCCCCTCGCCGTGCTGCTCTACGGCACGGAGTTGGGCTCGACCCTCCTGCTGGTCTGCTACGCCTCGTTCTGGCAGGTCCTGGTCCAGGTCCTGTACGGCGTCGCCGACGTCGACCCGGTCGCCGAGGAGACCGCGCGCAGTTTCCGGTTCTCCGCCTGGGGCCGCGTGCGCTACGTCCTGTGGCCGACCGCCCTTCCGTACGTCTTCACCGGTTTCCGTCTGGCCGCCTCGGTCGCCCTGGTCCTGGCGATCACCGCCGAACTGGTGATCGGCGCGCCCGGGCTGGGCAAGGAGATCGCGACCGCGCAGGCCTCGGACGCCGTCCCGGCCATGTACGCGCTGATCGTGGTGACCGGCGCTCTCGGCGTGATCATCAATCTGCTGACCCGTACCGGCGAGCGCCGCCTGCTCGCCTGGCACCAGTCGGTTCGCGGCGAGGTGAGCCTGTGATGGCCGTACTGAAGAAATTGGGTTTTGTCCTGGCCCTTCCGATCGTGCTGTTCGCGGGCTGGTACCTGTTCAGCGACGGCAGCGAGAATTTCTACTCGCCGCCGCTGCGCACGATCCTGACCGCGTTCGGCGACACCTGGACCCTCGACCGGCTGCGCACCGACGTGGCGCCCAGCCTGCTCCGCCTGCTCGCCGGGTACCTGCTGGCCGCCCTGATAGGTATCGGACTCGGCGTGGCCATCGGTCTCGACCGGCGGCTGCGTGCGGTCCTCGAACCGGTCCTGGAGTTCTTCCGGGCCATCCCGCCGCCGGTGCTCGTCCCGGTGATCATGCTGTTCGCCGGGATCGGCGACGGCATGAAGGTGATCGTGATCGTGTTCGGCTGCATCTGGCCGATCCTGCTCAACACGGTGGAGGGGGTGCGCGCGACCGACAGCGTGGTGCTGGACACCGCCCGCGCCTACGGCGTGACCGGCCCGGCCCGGCTCACCCGGGTGATCCTGCCGTCGGCCTCACCGCAGATCGCGGCCGGCCTGCGTCAGGCGCTCTCCATCGCGATCATCCTGATGGTGATCAGCGAGATGTTCGCGTCCAGCAACGGTCTCGGCTTCACCATCGTGCAGTTCCAGCGCAGCTTCGCGATCCCGGAGATGTGGAGCGGGATCATCCTGCTCGGCCTCCTCGGCTTCGCGCTCTCGCTGCTGTTCCGGCTCGCCGAACGGTGGGCGCTGCGGTGGTACGAGGGGCTGCGCGCGGCGCAGCGCCGGGCCGGTTAGGAGGGCCACGATGCTTGAAGTCAAAGGACTGCGGAAGGTCTACAGTTCCGGCAGCCGGGAAGTCGAAGCGCTTCGCGACCTCACGTTCACGGTCGACAACGGCGACCTGGTCTGCCTGGTCGGCCCGTCCGGCTGCGGCAAGACCACCCTGCTGCGCTGCATCTCCGGCCTGCTCACGCCGACCTCCGGCGAGGTCAAGGTCGGCGGCCAGGCCGTCACCGGGCCGCCGCCGGGCATGGCCGTCGTCTTCCAGGAGTACGGGCGCAGCCTGTTCCCCTGGATGAGCGTGCGCGACAACGTGGAGCTGCCGCTCAAACAGAAGAAGGTGGACCGCGCCCGCCGCAAGGAACTTGTCGACACGGCACTGGACGCGGTGGGACTCAGCGGCACCGCGTCGGCGTACCCGTGGCAGCTCTCCGGCGGCATGCAGCAGCGCGTGGCGATCGCCCGCGCGGTCGCCTACGAGCCGTCCACGCTGCTCATGGACGAGCCGTTCGCGGCCGTCGATGCGCAGACCCGGGCCGATCTGGAGGACCTGGTCCGGTCGCTGTGGCAGCGGCTCAAGGTGACCGTACTGTTCGTGACCCACGACATCGACGAAGCGGTCTACTTGGGCCGGCGCGTGGTCATGCTGTCGTCGTCGCCCACCGTCGTGCAGGACGAGTTGGTGGTGGACCTGCCGGCCGAGCGGGACCAGCTGCACACCCGGGCCGACCCGAAGTTCGTGGAGTTGCGGACCCGGGTCTACGAGCAGATCCAGCTCGCGAAGAAGGCCGCGGCGCGCTGACCGGCCGCAGGCGAGGGCGGCCCGGACCATCTCGGTCCGGGCCGCCTTTTACTTGATCGGCTCGGCGGCCGGCGTCAGCGTGCGACGGCGGCCCGGATGACGTCCCGGGCGCTCTCGCCGGTGCCGGCCTTCTTGCTCAGCGTGCTGAGCGCGGTCGGGTCCGGCTGCGGGACGGGCGCGCACTGCTTGTCGGAGCGGTTCCCACCGACCCGCTTGGGCAGCGCACCGGTCGCGAGGTAGTTCGCGATCGTGTCGTCGGTGCAGGCCACGCCGCTGAGCGAGCCGGCGTGGGTGGTGCCGCCGACGCCCTCGATGAGCACCGACCGGCCGAAGCGCTTACGGACTTCCAGGGCTCCGGCGTACGGCGTGGCGGCGTCGTTCGTCTCGCTGATCAGCAGGATCGACGGCGCCTTCCGGCCGTTCACGGTCACCGGGGTGCCCGGCTTGGCGCCCCAGTTGATGCAGGGCGCATTGTACCAGGCGTTGTTCCAGGTGATGAACGGGTACTTGGCGTAGGTCTTCCAGTTGTCCCGCTGCCACGTGGACCAGTTGGTCGGCCACTTCACGTCGGTGCACTGGGTGGCCAGGTACATCGCGTAGTTGTTGTCGGCGCCGACGGCACCCGGCTCGGCGTAGTTGGCCAGCAGCAGCGTGGCGTCCTTGTCGTTCACCCACGCGGCGAACGCGTCGGCCACGTCCTGCCAGCCGTAGACGTAGTAGCCGGCCGAGACGAAGATGTCGTTCCACTCGTCCGGGCCGATCTTGCCGGCCGCCGGGGACTTCCGGAGCTGGGCCAGCGTCGCGTAGTACTTGGCCTTCACCGACTTACCGGTCGTGCCGAGGTGGTAGACCGCGTCGTACTTGGCGATCCAGGCGAAGTAGACGTCCATGTTCTTGTCGAACTGGACGTCCTGGTCGAGGTTGGCGTCGTACCAGACGCGCCGCGGGTCGACCACGCCGTCAAAGATCGCCCGGCGCACCCGGTCCGGGTGCAGGGTGGCGTAGACCTGGCCGAGGTACGTCCCGTACGAGAAGCCGTAGTAGTTGATCTTGTCGGCGCCGAGCGCCTTGCGGATGCTCTCCATGTCGTTGACCGAGTCGGTGGTCTTGACGTGGTCGAGCAGGGCGCCGCCGGCCTTGTCGCACTTCCTGGCGTAGTCGGCGGCCTTCTTCAGCCAGGTCCTCTCCAGCGACCTGGAGACCGGGACGTAGTACGGCCGGTCGTAGCCGGCGTAGTTCACGTCGCAGGACAGGGCGGGCACGCTGGAACCGACGCCACGCGGGTCGAAGCCGATCCAGTCGTAGTAGTCGCCGGCACCGTCGGGCACCGTCTCGCCGATCACCGGCAGGCCGAGGCCGGAGCCGCCCGGGCCGCCCGGGTTGGTCAGCATGACGCCCTGGTACTTGTCGGCGGTGGACTTGTGGTTGATCCGGGACACCGCGATCTTGATCTTGGTGCCGCTCGGCTTCGCGTAGTCCAGCGGGACGACCAGGAAACCGCACTGGGCGTTACGGGCCTTGAGGCTCGCCCGGGTGCAGGTGCCCCAGTCGATGGGTGGTGGCGTGTAACCGCCACCGTTCGGGGAGGTGTGGGCCGACGCGGCCACCGGGATCGTACCGGCGCCGAGGAGCAGACCCACCGAGGCGGCGAAGGTGGCCGCCAGGATTTTGCGCATCCCTTGCCTTCCGTTGTCGAGACGCCCGACCGGCCTTTGGGCCCGGGGCGATCTTTCGCAGACTAGCCATTCAGACATGGAGATGCGGCACATCCGTTACGACAAATTTCCGGCCGGATCAGACCCATGACAAACGTCATGCCCGTCAATACTGATTCGTCATCGGCGTACGTGGTCGGCGCGCAGGATCGAGTACAGCAGGACGTCCCGCCACTCCCCCTGACGGAACTGGGCGGCCCGGACCCGGCCCTCCCGGGTGAAGCCGCACTTCTCCAGCGCCCGCTGCTCGGCGTGGTTGTCGACGTCGGTGTGCGCCTCGATGCGCCCGACCGCGTCCGTGGCGAACAGGTACGTGACCAGCAGTTGCTGCGCCGCGGTGCCGATGCCCTGGCCACGGAGTTCGGGCAGCAGCGAGATGCCGAGGTTCCAGCACCACCAGGAGTCGACCCCGTAGGTGACCCTCCGCCAGCTGACGTCACCGGCGGTCCGGTCGTCGGCGATCACAACAAGGCGCCCGCCGGACGCGTCGATCTTTCCCCACCGATCCAGTTGCGCGTCATTTTCCATGATCAATTTGAAGCCCGACCAGTTGAACGAACCGCCCACTTCCGGATCGGCCGCCCTTCGCCGCGCCAGCCAGAGATCATCGACAATGGCCGGGCGAAGACGAACCCGGCCGCCCGCTGCATCCGCATTCATGTCGGCATTGTGTCGAATTCCTGGATTTCGGCCAAGGGAGGTCCCCTTCCGGAAAACGGCGATCGGCGCGCATTGCCAGGAAAACGCATTCCGGCGGCCGGTGGCCGCCCCCGGGCTCCGGCGCGCGACCATGGACACCGAGGACGTGACCACGGAAGAGGTGCGGGGATGCGGCGTGGCGTAATGGTGGCCGGCGCTCTGGTGGCCGGGGCGGCGGGCGCGGCCTGGCTGTGGCGCAACCAGGCCGAGATCCTGACCAGGCGGCCGGTCAACGAGTGGACGTTCACCCACATCTCGACCGTGCTCCCGCACGAGCCGGTCCCCCGCCCGCCGATCCCCCGCCCGCTTCCGCTGCGGCCTCGGGAACTGACCTTCACCTACGAGTACGGGGGTGCCCGGCGCACCCTGGCCGACCTGCACCGGCGCACGTTCACCACCGGGTTCGCGGTGCTGCACCGGGGCGCGCTGGTGCACGAGTCCTATCCCGGGCGGTTCGCCTCGCCGCGGGCCCGCTTCCAGCTGTTCTCCTTGACGAAATCGGTCACCTCGATCCTGGTCGGGATCGCCGTCGAGGAGGGCGCGCTCGCGCTCGGCGAGCCGGCCGTCACGTGCTGCCCGGAGCTGGCCGGCAGCGCCTACGACGGGGCGACGATCGATGACCTGCTGCAGATGAGCAGCGGCGCCGCGTTCTCCGAGGACTACGACGACCCGGATTCGTCCATCGGGCAGTTCGAGCGGGCGGTCACGGCCGGCGGGTCGCTGCTCGACATGGCCCGGTCGATGCCGCGGGCCGCCCCGCCCGGCACCCGGTTCAACTACTCGACGATGGACAGTCAGGTGCTCGGCTGGGCCCTGGAGGCGGCGACCGGGATGTCGCTGGCCACGTACACCGCGAGCCGGCTGTGGGCGCCGATCGGGGCCGAGTACGACGCGTACCACCTGCTCACCCGGCGGCCACGGGTCGCGCTGGGCGGGGCGTCCCTGAACGCGACGGTGCGCGACGCCGCCCGGGTCGGCCTGCTCATGGCGCGTGGCGGCGAGGTCGACGGGGTTCAGGTCGTACCGCGGAAGTGGGTTGATCGTGCTCGGGCGAGCACACCCGGGAGCCTCGGTGCGGACTATCCCGGGCACTACGGGTACGCCGACCACTGGTGGACGCTCGACGGCGGCGCCTTCACCGGGCTCGGTATGCACGGCCAGATCCTGTGGGTGGATCCGGACGCCGACGTGGTGGTGGTCAAGACCAGCGCCTGGCCGACCGGCGACGATCCGGATCTGGACGAGGAGACGGTGACCGCACTGTCGGCTCTCGTCGCGTACCTTGCCTCCTCGCACTCGGGTGCGTAATACTCGTTCACGAACATTCGGCGACGATCGGACGGGTGGCATGGCCAAGCGGCGCAAGGTGGGCAACCTGCTCGGGCTGCACATCATGGCGACGCTGAGCATCCAGCCCATGCATCCGTACGAGATGGCGGCGCGGCTCAAGGCGTTCGGCAAGGATCAGGACATCAAGATCCAGTGGGGTTCGCTCTACACGGTCGTGCAGAACCTGGAGAAGCACGGTTTCATCGAGGCGTCGGAGACGGTCCGGGAAGGCCGTCGGCCCGAGCGCACGGTGTACCGGTTGACCCCGGCCGGCCGCGAGGAGCTGACCGACTGGATGCGCGAGCTGGTCGGTGTCCCCCAGGCGGAGTTCCCGCGGCTGCAGGCCGCCCTCTCCGTCCTCGGCGTGCTGCCGCCCGACGAGGTGATCGAGCTGCTGCAGCAGCGCCTCGAGATCCTCGCCCTGGAGAACGAACGGATGCGCTTCGACCTGGAGGGCGCCCGGCACGAGGTGCCGCGGCTCTTCCTGGTCGAGGGGGAGTACCGGATGGCGATCCGGGCGGCCGAGGTCGCCTGGATCACCGGACTGCTCACCGAACTACGCGAGGGCACCATGGCCGGGGTCGACGCCTGGCGGCGGATCCACGAGACCGGCGAGATGCCACCCGACCTCTCCGAGTTCATGACGGAGACGTAAGAAAAAACGCCTCGGCCGGTGCGGGAACACCGGCCGAGGCCATGCCCCATCAACCGGCCGCGGGAACGGCCCGGCTCATCCGAGGCGTGTAGCAGCAACAAGGATAACCGGGACACGGACCGTGGCGATCTGGAGAAGGATCACCATGAGTGATGCCGTGACGGCAGAAGAACTGCGAAAGACCTACCCCGGCGGGGTACGGGCCCTGGACGGCCTCAGCCTCACCGTCCGCGCCGGCGAGGTGTTCGGCCTGCTCGGGCCGAACGGCGCCGGCAAGTCCAGCACCGTCAAGATCCTGACCACGCTGGCCCGTCCCGACTCCGGCCGGGCCACCGTGGCCGGCCACGACGTGCTGCGTCACCCCGATCGGGTGCGTCGCGAGATCGGCGTCGTTCCCCAGCGCTCCGCGCTGGATCCGATGGCCAGCGGTCGCGACAATCTCACGCTTCAGGCAAGAATTTTCGGCGTACGGGGTAAAGAGCTCACCCGTCGCGTCGACGAGCTGCTGGAACGCTTCGACCTGACCGCGGCCGCCGGACGCGTCGTGCGCGGCTGGTCGGGCGGCATGCAGCGCCGCCTCGACGTGGCCCTCGCCCTGGTCCACAAGCCCGGCGTGCTGTTCCTGGACGAGCCGACCACCGGGCTCGACCCCGAGGGCCGGGCCGAGATGTGGACCGAGATCGGCCGGCTGGCCGACGACGAGTCGATCGCCATCCTGCTCACCACCCACTACCTGGACGAGGCCGACCGGCTGGCCGATCGCCTGGCCATCGTGGACGGCGGGCGGATCGTCGCCGAGGGGACACCGGCGCAGCTCAAAGGGGAGTTGCGGGGTGATGCCGTACATCTGGAACTGCATCAGCCACCGGACGGGCCGAAGGCGCGGCAGGCGATCTCGCACGTCGCCGGCCTGCGGGACGTGGCCCTGGACGGGCGCACCCTGAGCGCACGGGCCGACGACGGCGCGGCGGCCGTGCCCGCGACCCTGGCCGCCCTGGAGTCGGCCGGCATCGGCGTGGCCACCGTGACCGTTGCCCGGCCGTCGCTGGACGACGTCTACCTGCGCCACGCGGGACGGAGGTTCGCGGCATGACCGACTGCACCGAGCGGCACCCAGCCGCAGCGAACCGGCAAGGCCGCAGGCGAGGGCCGGGAGGGCATGCCCAAGGAGGCACAGCATGACCACGCTCGTCGAGCACACCTTCTGGATGACCAACCGGCGGCTGAAGGTGCTGATCAAGCAGCCGGCCTTCGTCGTCATCATGCTCGTGCAGCCGGCCATCTGGCTGTTCCTGTTCGGCAACCTGTTCCGCAAGGTCGTCGAACTCCCCGGGTTCGGGGGCGGCTCGTACATCGACTACATCATCCCCGGCGTGGTCGCGATGACCGCGGTCTCGTCGAACATGTGGTCCGGCATGGGCGTGCTCGAGGAGATCGAACGCGGCACGATGAACCGGCTGCTCACCACCCCGATCGCGCGGGGCGCGATCATGAACGCGCTCGTCGCCGAGCAGGCGCTGTCGACGGCCGTCCAGGTGGTGGCCATCTATCTGCTGGGGCTGACCGCCGGGGCCTCCTACCCCGGCGGGGCGGTCGGGCTGATCGTGCTGCTCGTGGCCGCGCTGCTGCTGGGGACGATCTTCAGCGCGCTGTCCAACACCGTCGGGATGCTGGCCCGGCAGCGGGAGACGATCATCGGGATCAACACGTTGCTGCTGCTGCCGCTGACGTTCCTGTCGTCCGCGTTCATGGCGTCGACGCTGATGCCGGGGTGGATGCGGCGGATCGCCGAGTTCAACCCGGTGAACTGGGCCCTGGACGCCGGCCGGGCCGCCCTGCGCGACGATCCGGACTGGGGGGTGGCGCTCAGCCGGGGCGGGTGGCTGGTCGCGCTCGCGGCGGTGATGCTGGTGCTGTCGACGCGGACGTTCCGGGCCTACCAGAAGTCCGTCTGACCAAAGGGGGTCGCCGGGTCCTCTCCGGGACCCGGCGCCCCCCTTCGGTGCTTCGTGATCCAGGCGACAAGGTCTAAAGGCGGGGCGGGGCGGTCCGATGGTGCGGCCGTCCCTGGACCGGATCGGAAACGGAGACCCCGCTGATGACGAGCCCCGCGCAGCCTGCCGGCTGGTATGCCGACCCGAGCGGCCTGCCCGCGACCCGCTGGTGGGACGGGCGGCAGTGGACCGACCACCTCCAGCCCGGCGCGGCCGTGCTGCCGCCGACCGCCGGGCTGGGTGGCTACTACCCGCAGGCCGCCCCGTCCGGGCCGCTCGTGCCCGGCGCGCACACCGTGGTCCCCTCCGACCCGGAGTCGGCCGAGATCTTCGCGACCCAGTCGACCGGGATGGGCGGCGGACTGGCGACCGGCGGACTTCCCGGTGGCGGCCTCCTGGGTGGCCGGCCCACCGGCGGCGGGCTGCCGGCACCGGCCGCGGAACAGCTCGACTACGCCATGCCCCCGGTCGACGGGCCGCCGATCGCCATGTCCCTGACCAACGATCACCCGGCGCTGGCCTCGGCCGACGCGCTGTCGGCGTTCGGGAGCACCCCACCGGTGCCGGACAAGCGCCCGGACGCCCGCCACGCGACCGGTCTGCTGACCCATCCCCTGCTGCTGGCCACCCTGGCCGCGGTGATCCTGGCCGCGCTGGTGGTCTACGCCCTCCTGCTGCGGTGACCGGCTGTCGGCAACCGGACCGGAACCGGTGGTGGACGACGCATTGAAAACCGTTCCGATGGGGTACGTGAGGGCCATCGACGGAAGCGGCTGGGCAGTGACCGATCATGGATAGAACGGCGCGGCCCGGGGCGGGCGGCCGGTAGCGTAGCGATCCCACTGCCCGGCCCGGCGTCCCGGGAGGTCCACGATGGCCGAGCACGCGGCGGAGGAACGACGCCGGAACTGGCTGATCGCGCTGGGCGCGGCGGCCCTGCTGCTGATTCTGCTGGCCCTGACGCTGTCGTTCTGCGACAACGCGAGCAACGACGACACCAAGGCGGCGCCGGCCACGACGGCGTCGGCCGAGACCCTGCCGCCGGTGTCCGGGCCCGGGTCGCCGGGGACGCTGTCGCCGAGGACGAGTTCGCCCACGTCCGGAAATGATCCGGGGGTGGCCCCGGCGGTGACCACGCCGCTGGCGACGAAGTCGGTCCGGCCCGGTGCGAGTCCGAGCGCCAGGAGCAGCACCCGGCCCAGCTCAAAACCGGTCACGACCCGGGCCACTCCGGCGGGCGGGGTGGATGCGGGCGGGGGCGGCGGGCTGAGCGGGCGGCGGGCATCGCTGATCGTGGCGGGCGTGTTCCTGCTGCTGGCGGCGCTGGTGACCGCTCGGTTCGCGGTCGGCCGGGCCACGCGCGGCTGACGGCCGTACGCGCAGATGGTTTTGATCTTGAATCGGCGCCTGGCGGTCTTCTCCGCGGTGCTGGCCGCGCTCGGCGTGACGCTCACCGCCCTGGGCCTGGTCACCGACGACGCCCTGCCGCCCCCCGAGACGACCGAAGCCGCGGCTCTGACCTGGGAGAACGTCCCGGCGCCGGCGCCCTCGGCGACGAGACCGAACCCGCGCCGGTCGACGCCGGCACGTCTGGACATCGCGGCCATCGGTGTGCACACGGCGGTCAGCCCGATCGGGCTGCGGCCGGACGGCACCCTGGACACGCCGCCGCTGCGCTCCGACTCCCCGGCCGGCTGGTATCGGAACTCGTCGACGCCCGGGGAGACCGGCCCGGCGATCATCGTCGGTCACGTGGACACCGCGCGGGACGGGCCCGCGGTCTTCTTCCGGCTGCGGGAGCTCAGGACCGGCGACACGATCTCGGTACGGCGTTCCGACCGTACCGTCGCGAATTTCCGTGTCGTCAAGGTCGCGAGCTATCTCAAGAAGGCGTTCCCGAGCGAGGAGGTCTACGGCGCGACGCCCGGGCCGTCGCTGCGGCTGATCACCTGCGGCGGCTCGTTCGACCGGGACCGTGGCAGCTATCGGAGCAACATCGTCGTGTTCGCCACGGCGACGCCGTGAGTGTCGGATAGAGAGCGCTCTCGGTACCGGTTCCGGCCCGTTCGGGCAATGAAGTTCCGGAACCTGGGCGGCTTGCCCGCATTGACGCGTGTATGCGCTCGGCCCCCTCTTGACATGGAGGCAGGCCGATTGCTTCCGTGACGTGGATCATTGCGATCTTGTTTCCGGAAGGGACTCCTCCGCATGACGAGAATCCGCCGGCGCGCCATTCTGCGCCGGACCACCGCCGGAGCGTTCGCGCTCGGCCTGGCCCTCACGGCGGTCACGGCGCAGGCCGCGCCCGCCGCCGCGCACACCAAGACCACCTCGCCCGACCTGGGCGCCAACGTCACCGTCTTCGACCCGAGCCAGCCGGTCAGCGAGATCCAGGCCACCCTGGACGCCGCGAACGCCAAGCAGGTCGACAACGAGATGGGCACCGACCGCTACGCGTTCCTGTTCAAGCCGGGCACCTACGGCACGGCCGAACACCCGCTGCAGATCAAGGTCGGCTACTACACCGAGCTCGCCGGCCTGGGCGCCGACCCGGGTGACGTCGTCATCAACGGCAAGGTCGAGGTCTACAACCGCTGCCTGGCCGACGGCGGCACCAGCAACTGCCTGGCCCTGGTCAACTTCTGGCGGACCGTGGGCAACCTGACCGTCAACATCAACGGCGCCGGCCAGGACGGCTGCCGGCAGACGGCCAACTTCTGGGGCGTCTCGCAGGCGGTCTCGCTGCGCCGCACCCAGTTCACCGGCGGCACCCTGTCGCTGATGGACTACTGCACCGCCGGCCCGCAGTACGCCTCGGGCGGCTTCATCGCCGACTCGAAGCTGCCGGCCACCGTGAACGGCTCGCAGCAGCAGTGGCTGACCCGCAACAGCGAGGTCGCGAGCTGGTCCAACGGTGTGTGGAACCAGGTGTTCTCGGGTGTCGTGGGCGCTCCCGACGACTCGGCGTTCCCGAACCCGCCGTACACCACCGTGGCCAAGACCCCGGTCAGCCGGGAGAAGCCGTACCTGTTCGTCGACGCCAAGGGCAAGTACCAGGTCCACGTCGCCGCCGCGCAGCGCAACACCGCCGGGGTCACCTGGAACTCCCCCGGCAAGAACATCCCGCTGAGCGACTTCTACGTCGCGAAGCCCGGCGACACCGCCGCGAAGATCAACCTGGCCGCCGCGCTCGGCAAGAACATCCTGTTCACGCCCGGCGTCTACAACATCGACCGGACCATCGACGTGTGGCGGCCGAACACCGTGGTGCTGGGTCTGGGTCACGCGACGCTGACCGCGGTCAAGGGCGCCACCCCGCTGCAGATCGAGGACGTCCCCGGCGTCGTCGTCGCCGGCCTCACCATCGACGCCGGCACGCAGAAGTCGTCCGCGCTGCTGCGCGTCGGCCGCGGCGGCTACAGCGTCCTCACCTCGCCGAACAACCCGACCACGCTGCAGGACGTGTACTTCCGCGTCGGCGGCCCGCACGTCGGCAAGACCACCACGGCGCTGGAGGTCAACAGCGACGACGTGCTGATCGACCACACCTGGGTGTGGCGGGCCGACCACGGCGTCGAGGGCTTCACCGGCGGCGACACCGAGCGGTGGAACACCAACACCGGCACGTACGGGGCGGTCATCAACGGTGACGACGTCACCGCGACCGGCCTGTTCGTCGAGCACTTCCAGAAGTACAACACCGTCTGGAACGGCAACGGCGGCACGACCGTGCTGTACCAGAACGAGCTGCCGTACGACCCGCCGACGCAGGCCGACTGGATGAACGGCAAGGTCGAGGGCTACGCCGGTTACAAGGTCGGGGACAAGGTCAAGACCCATCAGCTGTACGGGGCGGGCGTCTACGTCTTCAACCAGAACAACCCGTCGATCCACACCGAGAACGGCTTCGAGGCGCCGCAGCGTCCCGGCGTCCAGTTGCACCACATCATGACGGTGAACCTGAGCGCCGGCGTCATCGACCACGTCGTCAACGGCGTGGGCGACGCGGCCGACACCACCAAGGTCGGCGTTCCGGTCTACGTGAACCAGTACCCCGCAGCTCCGTAATCCTGCGGAAAGGCGCGGTGGTCACCCTCTCCGGAGAGTGACCACCGCGTTACTTTTTGACCAGGCAGCGGGTATTCGGGAGTGATGACCACCACCACCGAACCCACACTCAATCGGGTGATCGGGCCCGGCCTCCTGCTGCTCTTCGTGATCGGGGACATCCTCGGCACCGGCGTCTACGCCCTCACCGGGAAAGTCGCCAACCAGGTCGGCGGCGCGGTCTGGCTGCCGTTCCTGCTGGCCTTCGTGGTCGCGCTGCTCACCGCGTTCAGCTACCTCGAACTGGTGACCAAGTACCCGCGGGCGGCCGGCGCCGCGCTCTACACCCACAAGGCGTTCGGCCTGCACTTCCTCACGTTCATGGTGGCCTACGCGGTGATGTGCTCCGGGCTGACGTCGGCGTCCAGCGCGGCCAAGGCGTTCGCCGGGAACTTCGACACGGCCCTGCACACCGGCATCTACCCGACCCTGGTCGCGCTCGGATTCATCACCCTGGTCGCGCTGGTCAACTTCCGCGGCGTCGGCGAGAGCGTCAAGGCCAACGTGGTCCTGACCTGCGTGGAACTGACCGGACTGCTGATCGTCATCGGCGTCGGGGCGTGGGCGCTCGGCGCCGGCCAGGGCGACCTGTCCCGGCTCGGCGACTTCAACACCCCGCCCGGCGACAGCGTGATCCTGTCCGTGACGGCCGGAACCGCCCTGGCCTTCTTCGCGATGGTCGGCTTCGAGGACTCGGTGAACATGGCCGAGGAGACCCGCGACCCGGGACGCACATTCCCGAAGGTGATGCTCACCGGGATCTGCGTCACCGGCGTCATCTACGTGCTGGTGGCGATCTCGGCGGTCGCGCTGGTCCCGCCGGCCCAGCTCGGGCAGGGCGAGACGCCACTGCTCAAAGTGGTGCAGGCCGGGGCGCCCGGGTTCCCGCTGTCGGTGTTCGCCTGGATCACCATGTTCGCGGTGGCCAACAGCGCGCTCATCAACATGATGATGGCCAGCCGCCTGCTGTACGGGATGGCCAACGAAGGCGTACTGCCACGCATCCTCGGACGGGTGCACCCGACCCGGCGTACCCCATGGGTGGGGATCGTCTTCACGACGCTCATCGCCTTCGGGCTGATCTGGCTGGCCGACCTGACCGCGCTCGGCGGGACCACCGCGCTGCTGCTGCTCTGCGTGTTCACCGTGGTCAACGTGGCGGTGCTGGTGCTGCGGCGCGACCGGGTGGAACACCGGCACTTCCGGGCACCCACCGTGATCCCGGTCCTCGGGGCGGTGGCCTGCGCGTTCCTGGCCAGCCCGCTCAGTGGACGGGCGGCCGCGGACTACCGGGTGGCCGGCGTGCTGCTGCTGATCGGGGTGGTGCTGTGGGTGATCACGTACGCCGTGGGTCGCCGTAGTGTGCACCCTGCTCACGGCTACTGAAGGTGATGTGCGAAGCTGCCCGCTACCACATGCACCCTCATCTCCTGCTCGGAGGCCCGATATGGCAGAAATTCTCTCCCTTGTGGCCGGGCTCGTGATCGGTCTGATAGCCGGATGGTTCTTTCGTGGTCGCCGCGCCGGGGCTGAGGCTCCCGCGACGACCGCGCCGGCTGTGACCAGCGAGACCGCTCCCCCCGCCGAGGCGGCTTCGTCGGTTGCGGACACCGCGCCGGTCGCGGCTTCCTCGTCCTCAACCTCATCCTCGGACGCTGCGACCGAGCCGATCGCCGTGGTGGATTCGCCGGCCGCGGAGACCGTCGTCATCGAGACGTCCGAGACCACCGCGATCATCGAGCCCGAGCCGGTTGTCGCCGCCGAGCCCGAGGCCGTCGAGCCTGAGGCTGTCGCGCCCGCCGCCGAGCCTGAGGCTGTCGAGCCGGAGGTTGTCGAGCCCGCTGTCGAGCCTGAGGTTGTCGAGCCGGCTGCCGCTGCCGCTCTGCCCGAGCCCGAGCCGGAGGTGGCCGAGCCCGTCCTCGCAGCCGAGCCGGTCGTCGCGCCCGAGCCCGTCGTGGCCGCCGAGCCCGTCCTCGCACCCGAGCCGGTTGTCGCCGCCGAGCCCGTCGAGTCTCCCGCCGCCGCCGAGCCGGTCGGTGCCGAGGTCATCGAGGAGCCCGTGGCCGAGGAGGCCGAGGAGGCGTCCCCGATCATCGAGCCGGTCGCCGAGCCGGCCCCGGTCGACGAGCCCGTCCCCGCGGGCGACCCCGTCCCGGCCGACGTCCACCAGCCGGACGACCTGACCAGGATCCCCGGCATCGGCCCGAAGGTCGCGATGGCGCTGGCCGCGGCCGGCATCACCACGTACGCGAAGCTGGCCGAGACCGACACGGCCGCCCTCAAGCAGGCGATCGCCGCATCCGGCATGCGCGGCTCGGCGAGCCTGGTCACCTGGCCGGAGAAGGCCCGCGAACTGGCCGCCACGGCCGGCTGACCGGATGGTTCCGGCCTCCTCCGGGAGGCCGGATCCGCGGAAACACGGAACTTGATCCGGGAGAAGTAGCAAGTCAGGAGCGTCCCCGCCGATGTGAGGGGCTGTCCGGTTGCCACCACGTTCTCCAGGAGGTCCCGATGACCACGATCACCGCCATTGCGTCGTCGACCGACACCCAGGCCGCCTGGGCGCGGCTGCAGACCTACCGCCGCCAGCTGGCCCAGGATCTGATCCCGGTGCAGGCCGACGCGCAGACCATCACCGCCGACCGGGCCGCCGTCGCGGCCGCCGAGACCGAACTGGCCCGCCTCCAGGGCGGCCGGGACGTCGTCACCGGCAAGGTCGCCGCCACCGCGGTGCAGGCCGAGAGCGCCGCGATCGCGCAGGCGCAGACCGTTCAGGCCACGCAGACCAAGAAGGACCTGCCGTTCGGCCGGTCCCTCGACGTGACCGTCTGACGGATCCCCGACATGCCGGATCCGGTGAAATCGGCACGTCACCCCGGATCCGCCCGGAGCCGCGTCCAAGAGCACATCGGACCAGCTAGATCGCCGCACAACGGCCGGAACCCGACAAAGATCAACAACGCAAGGTCATCGTCCGTGGACATTTAGTAATCAACCAGGGGTTCCGGCTCGGCGACAAACATCGCACCATGGACCAAGGGTGATGCGATGAGCGGGCGACGGCTGGCAGTTGTGGTGACGGTCGAACACCACGACGATCCGGTCCTGCGCAGATATTCGGTGCCGTCGGCGGACGTCCGATCCCTGGGCGCGGCGCTGGGCGATCCCGGTCTGGGCGGGTTCGAGGTGGAGTTCCTCCAGGACCCGGAGACCTGGGACGTCTACCAACGGTTGCAGGCACTGTGCGACGGCCGGACCGGTGACGACTGCCTGCTGGTCTACTTCCGCGGCATCCTGCTCACCGGCCCCAGCGGCGGCCTCTACCTGGCCACCCCCGACACCGTCATGCAACGCCCGGCCGACACCGCGGTCGACGTGACCCGGCTCGACGCGCTCATGCACCGCAGCCTGGCCGGCCAGGTCGTCATCGTCCTCGACGGCCGCACCGGCGGACCGGTCGACGCGGGCGCCTACTTCCCGGCCGCACGCGCCGCCGAAGCCCGCAGCCGCGTCGTGATCACCGCGGCGGCCCGGCCCGAACCGCCCACGTTCGCCGGCCTGCTCGCCGACGGCATCCGCGGCGGCGCGGCCGACCGGGACCGCGACGGCTACATCGGCATCGACGAGGTCTTCGACCATTTGCGGGAACGCGACCCGTCCGTACGCCATTGGGTCTTCGGATCCGGCCGCCAGCCGTACGTTTCCAAGGTCCGCAAGCCCGGAAGCGACCAGATGGGCCTGATCGCCGAACTCGCCGCCGCCGCGGCCGGCACCGACCTGGACCAGGCCGCCCAGGCCCGGACCACCCTGGGCCGGATGGCCACCGGCAACGACCGCGTCGCCGCCGCCGCCTCCGCGGCGCTGCGCCGAACCTCCCTGCGCCTCACCCGATCCACGATCGATTTCGGCCGCGTCGCTCCCCAAACCCAAGAATTGACAGTACGGGTGCAGCTCACCGGCCCTCCCCTCGTGGCGGCCTCGTCCGTGACGACGTCGACGGAGGCCCTGCGGGCGGCGGTCGAGGGCGACCAGTTGCGGGTGTCCTGGGTTCCTACAGCCGGACGCCTCACGGGTGCGGTGACCGTGGCGGGGCCGGCGGGTTCCGGCCGGCTCGTGGTGACGGGAGAGGTTTCCGCTGACGCGTCGCCGCCTCCCTCTTCTTCTGCGCCCTCCACCCAGGAGCCGCCCGCGGCCTCCTCTGCACCGCCCACCTACGCGCCATCCACTTCCACGCCTTCTTCTGCGGCCTCTCCCTCAGCGCCCACTTCTGCGGCTTCTTCTGCGGCCTCCTCTTCCGCGCCTTCTATCTCCGCGGCCGCGCCGCACTCTTCGCCGGCTCAGGCGCCGCTGCCTCCCTCGGTGGCCCCGCTGTTGCGGCCTTCGTCGTCGCCCACGGGTACGGAGGGTCATCCGGGATCACCCGCTCAGCCGGAATCCCCCGCCGCACCGGGCCCGCAGACCGAAGCCCCAGGCTGGGCCGACACACCCACCGCCACCCACCCGGTCTGGCGAGGCGCCCCCACCGGCCCCCAGCCGAACTGGCCCGGAACCCGGCCCACCCAACCCTCAGCCCAGCCCGCGCCGCCCGGCCAGCCGTTGACCCCACCCCCGGCGTCCGGCCAACCGGTAGCCCCGCCTCGACCCCCTGGCCAGCCCTTCGTCCCGCCGCGAACCCCCAGCCAGGCCCCCGCACCGCCGGGCCAGCCCTTCGAGGTGCCGACCCCGGTCTCCGGCGTCCCTTCGCCGAACACGCCCGTCTCGGGCATTCCCGCCCCGGCGAGACCCGTCTCAGGCGTTCCTTCCCCGAGCACGCCCGCCTCGGGCGTTCCTTCCCCGACGAGACCCGTCTCGGGTGTTCCTTCCTCGGGCGAGCCGGTCTCCGAAGTCCCGACCGCCAGTAGCCCGGTCTCTGGCCTCTCGTCCTCGGACGCGACGAACTCCGGCGCATCTCAGCCACCGGCCCAGCCGGAGCCGAAGGCGCAGACCCCCAGGGGCCCCTGGTCAGGCACCCCACAACGCCCCGGAACATCCGGCTTGTCCCAACCGAGCGGCACTTGGTGGGCCCAGTCCCCGGAAGCCGGCCAGCAGTCCACCCCGGCGATCGCCGCCGCCAGCCCGGCATGGCCGTCCACGCAGCCCCCAGCCCAGCCGAACCCTGTTCACGAAACCACCCTCGCCGAACCCAGGGCCGACCAGGAACCCACCGCGCCCGTCTCCGGTCACCCCATCGCCGTGCCCCACACCCCAATCCCGACCCATCCGGAACCCCACCCCGGCAGCGCCGGCATCCAGGATTCCGCGTCTTTCACTCCGACCACCGAGCCCAGCCCGGCCGAAGCCCGCCCGGAGACCGCTCCGATCAGTGACGCGCCCACCGAGCAGATCGGCACCGCATCCGCCGAGCCGCCCAACCGAGCACCCGCCGAGCCAGCCGGTGAAACCTTCGCCGAGCCGGCCGGTGAAGCCTTCGCCGAGCCGGCCGGTGGCCCCTTTGCCGAGCCGAGCCCGGTAGAGGTCACGACGGGAACCGCCCCCGCAGACATCTGGCCTGGCTCTCCGGCCGAGCCCTCCACCAGCACGGAAAGCTCCGCGCCGTGGCCCACGTCGCCCAAGCACCCCACCCCCGAGCCGACCCCAACCTCCGAACCCGAACCCGAACCCGAACCGGCAACGGCAACGGCAACGGCAACGGCAACCAACACTGCCTCCGATCCCAGCTCTGACGCCGATCCCAGCCCTCGCGCCGATGCCGGCCCTGCCGCCGAAGGCGATCCGAACCTGACGGCTCGACCGGACCGACCCGACTCGGCCGAGGACCCGCAAGCAGAACAGGGCTCCCAGCCACCGAACGGCGCCCAACCGCCATCCGAGCCCGCTCCTGCATGGTCGACCGTGGCCCCGGCGTGGTCAGACGCCGCCACCAGCGGACCGTCCACACAACCCGGCAGCGAGAACGGACAGCCGGCCCCCACGTCCAGCCCGGACGCCGCCGGCCTCCAGCCCGAGAATGCTCAGCCCGAGAGCCCGCAGCCCACCAGCGCAACCAGCGCAACCAGCGCCGAGCCTGACAACCAGCAGCCCATCGCTGCTCCGGAAGCCGGCTCCCGCAAAGGCACCGGCGAAGACCCGAGCCCGAGCGTGGCCGCCGCGGCTGCGGCCGGAGGTTTCGTCGGCAGTTGGCTGGCCACGCAAGCGACGCCGAGTCGCCCGAACGGCCAGGAGCACCCCACCGCTCCTGAACCCGCCGACGCCCAGAACACCGGCCAGTCCGCCGACGTACCCGTATCCGGCAGCCCGGCTGCCCCGGCGAGAGCCGCCGAAGCCGGCACCACGTCATCTCCCGCAGGACCGTGGCCCGGGGATCAGGTCACCGGACGAGGCCTGTTCGGCCAGGACCAGCCCGGTTTCGGATGGCTACCGGGCAGCGCCGGACCCCCTTGGCCGGACACTGCCGCCCAGGTGCCGTCGTCACCCACTCCCGCTCCCGTTGAGACCACCCCCGATCCCACCCAACAGTGGCCGGAACCCGCCGCGCCCGAATCCACATCCCGGGTCGCAGGGTCCTCGGACCAATGGCCCGAACCCGCCGCGCCTGAGCCCACGTCCCTGGACGCAGGGTCCTCGGACCAGTGGCCCGAGCCCGCGGCGCCCACCGCTGCGCCTCAAAGCACAGCGCCGAGTGTGAACATCCCCCGGCAGCGGTCGGAACACACCGAGCCGCCGACCACCGCTCTCCCGGAAGAGCGGACAGAAGCCACGACCCAGCAGCACCCCGGTTACGCCATGCAGTGGCCGGGAACTGCCGGCGGGCCGGAGGCTGCCACCGCCTCGGGCGCCGCTCTCGCCCCTGGCGTCGACCCGTGGCCGGGCGCGCCCACCTCCGGCGAGCCCTGGCACGGTCAGCCCAGTGGCCAGGACCCGAACGGACGCCCGGCAATCACGTGGGAAGCGGGCTCGGCGGCAGCCGCGGCCGGCTGGGCCCACCCGTCGCAGCAGCGTGACGAGACAACCGTCGCCGAGGCCACGGCCGACTTCAACGGCGCCGGCAACGCCTCCGTCGGCGCCGGCGAACCGAGCGGCGGCCCGGTAGGTGTGAGCGGCCCGGTAGGTACGAGCGGCCCGGCGGTCGTGAGCGGACCCAGCAATGCGCCCACCAGCATGGGCGGACCGAGCGGCGGACCTGTCGGCCCGAGCGGACCCGGCAACGGGCCGACCGGACCGGCCGGACCGGCCGGAAGAGGCGCAGCAGGTGGCTCCAGCCGAGTTTCGTGGAGCGGCCCGGATGACTGGCCTCAAGGCGCCGGTCTCGCCGGAACCCCCGGGGCTCCCGGCTGGACGCCCACCGAGCAGGGCGGATGGCAGCAGGGCGCGGGCGGCAACACGGCCTGGCCCACCTCCCCCGCCGGCTGGCCCGCCTCGCCGAGCTGGCAGCAACAGCCGCCCGGAGGCCCGCCCGGGACCGGCGCTGACACCCCGTACGAGAAAAAGCCGCATGGCCGGAGTCGCCTCCGTGTGGCCGGGATTCTCGCGCTCGCGTTGATTCTCGCGGCGGGCGCCTACCTGGGGATCCGGTGGAAGGCCGCGCAGAACGGCCCCGGCCCGACGGCCGCGCCGACCCAGACCGCGACGGCTCAGCAGCCCACTACGTCGGCCGCGCCCAGCGAGGCGCCTCAGGCGCCCCCGGTGACGAGCCTGGCCGTCCCGGTCGTGGTCGACACGATCAAGGGCGTCGGGCAGGAACCGGAGGGCATCGCCGTCGCCCCGGACAACAAGACCGTCTACGTCGCCGACCAGGGCGCGAAGGCGTTGTTCTTCGTCGATGCGGAGAGCAAGAAGGTCGCCTCGATCGCGCTGCCGAACACGCCCCGGTTCCTCGCGTTGTCCCGGGACGGCTCCCGGCTCTACGTGTCGATGTTCGAGGACGACTTCAGCGCGAACGGGATGGCGGTGATCGACACCGCGAAGCGCAGCGTGATCACGTCGGTGAAGACCGGGCCGCGCCCGTTCGAACCGGCGGTCGCGCAGGACGGGCGGGTCTGGCTGCCGATCCACAACGGCGCGCGGGTGGAGATCTACGACGGCGAGACGCTGGCCAAGCAGTCGCAGATCAGCGTCCCGCCGAACCCGCACTGGATCGACTTCACGCCGGACGGCACGCATGCGTTCACCTCCGACCACGAGTCCAGCAAGATGTCGGTGATCGACACGACGAGCCTGAAGGTGCTCGCCAACATCTCGGTCGGACAATCGCCGCACAGCGTGGCCGTCACGCCGGACGGCAAGACCGTCGTGGTCACGAATTACGACGTCAACACCGTCGAGACGTACGACACCACGACGCTCAAACTCACGCAGCGTTACACGGTCGGCAAGTTGCCGCAGGCGGTCATGGTTTCCACCGACGGCGTCCACGCGTACGTGGTGAACGAGGGCTCGGACACTCTGTCGGTGCTGAACCTGAAGGACCGGAAGCTGGCGGCCACGATCAAGGTCGGTGACAGCCCGCGGGTGGTCGCGCTCTCGCCGGACGGCCTGCGGCTTTACGTGACCGCGGGACGGGACGGCGCGATCACGGTGCTGAAGGCGGCGGAGTGATCGGTACGCTCCGCGGATGCGTCTGCTGACCTTCAACACCCTGTTCACGGGGGACGTCCGGCTGAGGCTGCGGGCGCTCGGCCAGATCCTTCGCGAGTCCGATTTCGACATCGTCTGCCTCCAGGAGGTCATGTACCGGCGCAATGCGGAGCTGCTCCGGCGGCACTTTCCGCACTGGGCGTGCGTGGGCACGGTCGTACTGAAAGGGGGTCTTGTCCTTCTCTCTCGTCGGCCGATCAAGCGCCGGCGTTTCGTCCGGTTCCCGCTGGCCGGGCCGGTCCGCCCGGAGTTCCTCATGCGCAAGGGCGCGCTGATCGCGGAGATCGGTGGGCTGGTCGTGGTGAACACTCACCTGTCGGCGAACCGGGACGACGACTGGTCGCCGGAGAACCGGTACACGATCGTCGAGCGTGGTGAGCTCGACGTGTTGGCCCGTGAACTGGCCGCGATCGATCAGGACCGCCCGGTGGTGGTCACCGGGGACCTCAACCTGCCCCGGACCGCCCGGGTGCTCGCCGATTTCCGGGAGCGCGCCGGGCTCGTGGACGCGATGGCCGGTGACACGCGCCCGACCTATCGCCCTCTGCCGGAATGGCCGCATCCGCCGGCATTTGATCATCTCCTCGTTCGTAACGCCGGGACCGCGCACGCCGATCTGGCCCTGCGGGACGAGGTGACCCTGCCCGGTGGGCGGCGTGCGCACCTATCCGACCACTTCGGAGTCGCGGCGGAAATAGTTCTTTAGAAGGGTCTTCGCTCGCAGGATCTGGTTCTCCAGAGGGAGTTTCTCGCGAGGAATCCCTGGTAACTTCGCCGCATGGCAACGGAATCCGGCGTCGACCGCGGAAAACTCAGCAAGCTCGCCGAGCGGGAGCGGGCCGCTTTCGCCGAGCGTCACCCTCGCTCAGCGGCGGCCTACGGGCGTGCCGATCATCTGTTCGGGCGCGTCCCGATGACGTGGATGAACAAGACCGCGGCCGGCTTTCCGGTATATCTGAAGACCGCCCGCGGCAACCGGCTGACCGACCTCGACGGCAACGAGTTCATCGACTTCTGCCTGGGCGACACCGGCGCCATGGCCGGCCACTCCCCCGCGCCGGTGGTCGCCGCGGTCACCCGGCGACTCGGTGAGCTGGGCGGCGCCACCACGATGCTGCCGACCGAGGACGCTGCGGTCGTCGGCGCCGAGCTGGCGAGCCGGTTCGGGCTGCCGCTCTGGAGTTTCGCGCTGACCGCGACCGACGCCAACCGCTGGGCGATCCGGCTGCTACGGGCCGTCACCGGTCGGTCGAAGATCCTCTTCCACAGCTACTGCTATCACGGCTCGGTCGACGAGTCGCTGATCGTTGTCGGTCAGGATGGGCACGGTCGCAGCCGCGAGGGCAACGTCGGCGCGCCGGTCGACGTGACCGAGACGAGCCGGGTCGCCGAGTTCAACGACCTGGCGATGCTGGAGCGCGAGCTCGCGCACGGCGACGTGGCCGCGGTGCTGATGGAGCCGGCACTGACCAACATCGGCATCGTGCTGCCCGAGCCGGGCTATCTGGCCGGCGTCCGCGAGCTGACCAGGAAATACGGGACCTATCTGATCAACGATGAGACGCACACGTTCTCGGCCGGGCCGGGCGGCGCGACCAGGTTCTGGGACCTGGATCCCGACGTGCTGACCATCGGCAAGGCGATCGGCGGCGGCGTGCCGGTCGGCGCCTACGGGCTCTCGGCCGAGCTGGCCGACGCGCTGACCGGCCGCGGCGATCTCGATCTGGTCGACATGGGCGGCGTCGGCGGCACCCTCGCCGGCAACCCGGTGTCGATGGCCGCGACCCGCGCGACCCTCCAGGAGGTGCTCACCGAGGGCGCGTTCGCCACGATGACCACGACGGCGACGGCTTTCGCCGAGGGCATTCAAAAGATCATTTCGACGTACGGCGTTCCGTGGTCGGTGAGTCGTCTCGGCGCCCGCGTCGAATACCGCTTCGCCGACCCGGCCCCGCGCAACGGCACCGAGTCCGCGGCCTCCGCGGACGCCGAATTGGAAGACTTCCTGCACGTCTACCTGGCGAACCGCGGGGTGCTGCTGACCCCGTTCCACAACATGGCCCTGATGTGCCCGGAGACCACCCTCGACGACGTCGCCCGCCACCACGAGATCTTCGACGCCGCGCTCACGGAGCTGACCACCGGCTAGGCAAACCGCCGAACGCGACCTGGCCGCTCGTGACCGTGCCTGCCGAACTGGCAGGCGCGGCAGGCGCGGCAGGCGCGGCAGGCGCGGCAGGCGCGGCAGGCGCGGCAAGCGCGGCAAGCGCGGCAAGCGCGGCAAGCGCGGCAAGCGCGGCAAGCGCGGCAAGCGCGGCAAGCGCGGCAAGCGCGGCAAGCGCGGCAAGCGCGGCAAGCGCGGCAAGCGCGGCAAGCGCGGCAAGCGCGGCAAGCGCGGCAAGCGCGGCAAGCGCGGCAAGCGCGGCAAGCGCGGCAGGCGCGGCAGGCGCGGCAGGCGCGGCAGTGTCAGGGTCGGCGGGCGCGGCGGCGTTCGGTGAGGCGGCGGGATTTGGCGTGGGTGCCGCAGTCCTCCATGGCGCACCAGCGGCGGGTGGCGTTGCGGCTGCGGTCCAGGAACAGCCAGCCGCAACCGCCCTGATCGAGGGGGCAAGTTCGCAGGCGGCGGCGGTCCGCTGTGCGCACCAGGTCGACCAGGGCGTCGGCCAGCCGGTCCGGGATCATCCAGGCCGGGTCCGCCCCTACCTGCAGTTCTGCCGTGCCGCCGGCCGCGGGACCTGCTGAGGCACGGCCCGGCGAGGCGAGGCCGGGCGAAACAGAGCCCGGCGAGACAAGGTCGGACGAGACAAGGCCCGGCGAAACAAGGCCCGGCGAGACGAGGTCGGGCGAGTCAGTGCCCGGCGAGACAGCGCCGGGCGAGACAGCGCCGGGTGGGTCGGCGGGGGGAAGGGCTGGGCTGGGCTTGGGGTTTGGGGTGGGGATCAGCTTTGCGCGGGCGATGGCCTGCGACCAGCGCTGGATCAGCGTGTCGAGTTCGGTGCCGGCCAGGGTCGGGTCGATCAGGGCGCGCAGCGTGAGGGTGTCGGCCAGGGCGGCTTCGGCGGTGCCGGGAGAGGCGATCCAGGCCCTGGAGACGAGAGATGCCTCGGCGTCGGTGACGATTCCGGCGCGGGTGGCCCAGCGTAGGAGGGCGACCGGCGAGTCCAGGTGGTCGGTTTCGACGTGGCCGGGCAGGCGGGGTTCGACCGTGTTGGCCAGGTCGAGCGCGTGGTGGCCGCCGACGATTCGCATGATTCCACCATAGCCCTGAACGGTGGTAGCGTCAGAGACAGCTACCACCGAACCAGCGGCAAGGGGGAAGCACATGCGAGCATGGATCACCATCGCGGCTCTGGCGCTCTCGACCTTTCTCTACGTGACGATCGAGAACCTTCCGATCGGGTTGCTCCCGCAACTGGCCCACGGGCTCGGTGTCAGTGATGGGGCGGCCGGGCTGCTGGTCACGGCGTACGGACTGGTCGTCGTGATCACCACGGTGCCGCTGACCCGGGTCTCGCACCGTTTCGGGCGCCGGCGGCTGATCACGTTCCTGCTGGTCGTGGCCGTGGGCGGGACCGTGGTGTCGGCGCTGGCCCCGACCTATCCGGTGCTGCTCGGGTCACGGATCGCGGTGGCCATGAGCCAGGCCGTGTTCTGGGCGGTCATCACCCCGGCGGCCGCGGCGATGGTGGAGCCGGCGCAACGGGGGCGGGCCCTGTCGGTGCTCTACGGTGGCAGTTCTCTCGCGCCGCTGCTGGGGATCCCGGCCGGCACCTGGCTGGGGCAGCAGACGAGCTGGCGGGTGGCGTTCTTCGCGCTGGCCGGGATCGGGCTGGCCGTCCTGGTCGTGGTGGCCGCGCTGATGCCGGAGGTGCCGCCGGGCGGGAGTGACGCCGACCGCGGGACCGCTCCGGATCGGGCGCGGTTCCGGGTTCTGCTGGTCACGGTGGCGCTGCTGGTGACCGGCTCGTTCACCGCGTTCACGTATGTGAATCAGTTCCTGACCGAGGTGAGCGGGGTCGGCGAGGCCGCGATCGGGCCGGTGCTGTTCGTGCGGGGTGTGGCCGGGCTGGCCGGGGTGCTGCTGGCCGGCTGGGTCGCGGCCCGGTACACCTGGGTCGCCCTGATCACGGTGGTTGCCGTTCAGGCGGTGGCGCTGGCCGGGCAGTTCCTGTTCGGCGGCGACACCGCGGTGGCGGTCGTCGCGGTGTCGCTGGCCGGGGCCGCGCTGGCCGGGTCGACGGTGTTGCAGGCCGGGCTGATTCTGCGGATCGCGCCGGGTCGCACCGATGCGGCGTCGGCGGCCAACTCCACCGCGTTCAACGTCGGCATCACGGCGGGTGCCGCGCTCGCCAGTGTCCTGGTGGGCGGCACCGGCGCCCGCGGCCCGGTCCTGGCCGGCGCCGCGGTGACCGCACTGGCACTGGTCAGCGCCGTGATCAGAACCGGACATGGCGGCAGCGAGCCGAGGCCGGCCGCCCCTGTGAGGGCAGCCAAGGCGCAGGCCGACGCAACCAGAGCACGAGGCGGACGCGATCAGAGCGAAAGCCAGGGCGATCAGGACGAAGGCCGGGGTGGGCGGAACGTGAACGCGTACAACCCCCTACGCCCGGCCGCATAGAGATCGAATCCCCCCGGCACCCACACCGATTCGAAGATCGGACCGTCCACCCGCATGGCCGCCACCGGCTCCCACGACCCCCCGACCCCGCCCAGTGGCCAGATCCGGAGCTCCCCGGACGAGCTGCTGGTGGCCAGCCATTCCCCGTCCCCCGAGATCGACCCGTGGGTGACTCCGGCGTCCGTGAACGTGCCGGCCCCCAGCACCCGCAGGGTCCGTACGTCAAGAATCGCCAAGCCTGACCCGCTGATCACCGCGAGGTGATCAGCGGCCTGATGGATCGTCTGGATCTCGCCCGGAAGCTCCAGCGGGACCGGACGCACCCGCCCCTTGGCGTAGTGCCAGGTCACGAGCCCACCGCCGGCCTCCGCGATGATCATCCGTCCGCGGGGCAGGAGGGCCGCGGCCCGGATCGGGTGCTCGTGGGCCCGCCGGTACACGTCCGGCCCGGTCACCGACCGGATCTCCACCGTGCCGTCGGCGTCCCAGCGGGCGAACAGGTCGGCCGAGACCACGCAGTCCACCGCGCCCGGGTGCACGGTGTCGGCCCAGCCGTCGCCGACGTCGCGCAGCAGCGCCGTCCCGGTCGCGCAGGCCGCGACCAGCCAGGTCCCGTCGGGCCCGAACGCACACCGCCGGACCGGATCGGCCCAGCTCCAGATGGGTTGGCCGGCCGCCCCGGACCAGAGCCGCACCACGCCGTCGTGACCCCCGGTCACCAACGAGGTGCCGAAGGTCGCCGACGGAGAACCGACGGCCGGCGACGGTCCGACGCTGCACGTGGTGACCCAGTCGACCGGCCCGCCGACGGTCTCCTGCACCAGCCGCGGCAGATCCCAGATCCGGATCGACCCGTCACTCCCCGTGGTCACGAGCGTCCGCCGATCGGGCGCGACCACGCACCCGGTCACCCAGCTCGGATGCGCGCGGACGGTGGCGACCTCGGCCCCGTACCGGTCGAAGACCCGGATCATCCCGTCCTCGCCCCCGGAGATGATCCGATCGCCGAAGGCGGCCAGCGCGCTCACGCACCCCCGATGACCACCGAGTGTCACCGGTGCCTCGCTCCCCCGCAGCGGATGCACCCGGATCTCCCCGTCGATCCCGCCGACCGCGACCCAGGTCGCGTCCAGGGCGAACTCGGTGACCCCGGCCTTACCGGCCGCGACCAGGGATTTCCGCCGTCCGCTGCGCAGTTCGTGACCGGTCACGGCGCCTTCCTCGGTCACCGTCAGCACCCGGTCGTCGTCCAGGAACGCGCACCCGACCAGCTTCTCGGCGGCCCGGTGGCCGAGGATCCGCCAGTTCCCCGCGGCGTCGACCACGATCAGCTCCCCGGACGCGCTGACCGCGGCGATCCGGTGGCTGACCAGCGACGCCGCGCATCCGAGGATCTCGCCGCCGGCGGTCCACAGCACCCGTTCCTGGCGCCGCGCCACATCCCAGGCTCGTAACGTTCCGTCACTGCCGGCCGACACCAGATAGGCGCCGTCGTAGGTCGCGGCGAGCGATGTGACCGCCCCCGTGTGCCCGGTGAGCCGGGCCAGCACGGTCCCGTCGGCCCAGTCGTGCAGCGTGATCACTCCGGTGTCGCCGCCGGCCGCGACCCACTGCGCGGTCGGCGCGACCGCCACGCAGTCCAGCCAGCCCGCATCACCGGCGATCACCCGGGTCAGGCTGTCCGGTCCGACGTCGGGCAGCGGGCGGCGGGCGGTCAGCCCGGCCCGGGAGCGCTGGGCGGCGACCAGGGCGGCGACGTCGGCGGCCAGTTCGGGGGCGCCGCCGAGGCGCGAGAGCAGCACGTCGGTCAGCGCGTCGGCCGGGCGGGTCGGGTGCAACAGGTGGGCGCTGCGGGACAGGCGGGCGCGCAGGGCGGTGGCGCGCGGATCCGGCATCCGCGACAGGTCGGCGACCGCGGCCGCGACCCCGAACAGCGGGATCTGCACGACGAGGCGCCGCAGGTCGGTGACGGCCGCGAACAGCTCGTCCCACCAGCGCGCTTCCTGCAGGTGGAAGGCGAGGTGGCGCCAAAGATAGCGGTCGGCCGGCGGCATCGTCCACCACGGCCCGCCGCTTCGCGGACGGGACATTTCCACCAGCCTGCGGTTCACTTGCGCGATCTCGTGGTCGGGCAGGCGATGGCGGACGTACGTCCGGAGCACGTCACTCATCCACAGACCGGCGCTGTCCCTCTGGACGAGGCCGAGCCGCGCGAACGCCGTACGCAAATCGTCTGCGTCCTTGGCCGTTGATCCTCCCGTCCCGGACCACAGCGAGTCGATCACCGGGTCCGGCACCGGCCCGCCCCCGGCGAAGATCCCGAGTTCCAGGAACCGTCGCCGATCCGCCTCCGGCAGACGGTCCAGAGCAGCGCTGACCAGGCCGTCCACGGCTCGTTCACGCTCACCCGGCACGCTCAGGTCGAGCGCCACCCAGCCGCCCGCCCCCAACTGATCGATCAGCTGGTGCGCGGTCACGCCGTCGCGCAGCACCCCGTTGGCCAGCGCGACGAGCAGCGGCCAGCGCCCGGTCAGCGCGAGCAGCGCGCTCAGATCGGGCAGCGCCAGCCCGGGCCGGTCGCGGGTGAGCAGCGCGGTCGCGTCGTCGTGGGTCATCGCGCCGACGTCGATCCGGGTCACGCCGGCCGGGAGCAGGCCGCTCACCCGGGTGGTGATCAGCAGCCGGCAGCCCGCCTCCAGGAACGGTGCCAGCTGCTCGACGGTCCACACGTCGTCGACGACCAGCAGGACCGGCGGGCGGGACTCCAGTTCGGCGGCGAGTCGCTCGCCGGCCTGGACCGGGGTGACCACGCCGGGCGGCTCGCCGGTGAGGTGCGTGATCAGGTCGGAGATGACGGCGGCGAGCGCCGGGCCGGTGGCCTCCTGGCCGATCGCGGCCCAGAGGACCCCGCCCGGGAAGCGTCCGCGCAGGTCACCGGTGACCTGCCGGGCCAGCGTGGACTTGCCGATGCCGCCGAGGCCGTGCAGCGCGACGCTCCCGGCGAGCAGGCGTTCCCGCAGGCGGGCCTGCAGGGCGGTGCGTTCCACCAGGTCGTCCCCGGGCCCGGCGGCCATCCAGGGCGCCTCGCGGGGACGCGGAACCGAGACCGGGGTCACCGCGGGGTTGCGCAGGCGGCCGGCCCATCGCCGCCACCGTAAGCCGTCTGTCACAGATGGACCAACGGCGTGGCGACGGGCAGGTCACTCTTTTACTTGGTGACCAGGCTCTTCAGTGTGCTGACCACGGTGTGGTCGCTGACCTCGGCATAGATCTTCTTGTCCGGTCCGACCAGCACGGTGTACGGACAGGTGGTCTCGTTCCCGGCCAGTTTCTTGTCCAGCAGCTGGCGGTGGGTGGCCACCTCGTAGACGCGCAGCCGCCAGTTCGCGCGGTAGAGCGTGACCGTCTCCGGCGACGGATCGTCGTACTCGCAGCTGCGCACCTTCGAGCCCGCGCTGGTCCGGTCCAGGCAGGCGGCCATCTGCACCTTCTCCGGGCCGGCCGGCCCCCAGGTGTTCTCGTCCGCCTTGCCGGTGCCGATGTCCTCCATGTAGTACGTCCGGTTGTTCCAGCGCACGTCGCCGTCGCCGTCCCGGATCAGCAGCGCCACCGGGTGCGGGGCCTTGCCGGCACGCTTCGGGGCGGACGGGAAGTACGCGTTCTCGTCGCAGACCGCGTTCAGGTCGTACATGTCCTTGGCCGGGCTCGCCGCCGGGTGCGGACCGGTCGACTCCGGGGTCGGCGTGCCCGGCGGCACCAGCGAGGGCAGCGGGAGGTCGGACGGCCAGACGAACGGTTGCTCCTGGCCGAAATCGCTGCTCGCCGAGCTGTCCGAACCGCCGTCGGCCAGCATGTAGATGCTGCCGGTGCAGAGCAGCCCGATGACCGCGACGGCGACGACGATCGTCGCGGCGAGGACGCCGCCGCGGCGACGGGCGGCCGGGGAGGCCGGGGGCGGCGGCCAGCCGGGCTGGGCGTACTGCGGCGGATAGGGATGGGCACCGGGCTGAGGCGGCGGGTAGGCGCCGGTCTGCGGTGGTGGGTAGCCGCCGGTCTGCGGGGGCGGGTAGGCGCCCGGGTACGCCGCCGGCGGGGCACCGAAAGTCGGCGGCGGCTGCGGAAACGGGAACAGCGGCGCGGGCACGTCGTCGGGCGGCGGAACGGGCGGATTCCACGCCTCGACCGGCGGCGGTGTCGCCGGCCCGTCGACCGGCCGCGCCCACTCGGAAACCGGCGCGGCCGCGGCCGGCGGCTCGGGGACCGCGGCCGGCGGCGCAGTCGGATCCGGCGGCGGACCGGCCGACGGTTGCGAAGCCGAATCCGGCGTGCCGCCCTCGCCGGGCGTTGCCCCCGTGCCGCTCACTGCTGTTCCTCCCGTGTCCGATGCCGGCCCAATGTATCGAGAAACGTCACATCGGACGCGGCCGGGTGGTCCCTCCGGGACGTCTCGCCGCCGGAGGGACCGGCTGGTCACGGACGTGTGCCGGACTGGCTGCCCGCGGTCACCGTGGTCACCTGGGTGCCGGAGAGGGTACCGCCGGTGTACAGGTCGCCGCCAACGGCCGTGCCCGAGACCGAGCCGCCGGTGTAGACCGCATACGTCGTTCCCCGGGTGATCTGGCCGGACGAGAAGACCACGCCCTTGAACGCCTTGGCCGACCGGTAGGCCGCGATCTGGGTCCCGGACGTGGTGGCCAGGTGCACGATCGTGCCGGCGGCCTGGTTGGCGCCGAACGTGACCGACACCCAGCCCTGGCCCGAGGTGGGCAGCGTGCTGGTGCTGGCGCTGATCCCGGTGGAGATCAGGGTGCCGCCGGTGATGGTGAGCGCCCCGTTCGAGTCGAGCCCGCCCTCCCCGCCGCCGCGGGTGGCCGACCCGCTGACCACCACGGTGCCACCGCCGATGCTGAGCGCGCCGTTGGAGTCCAGGCCGTCGGTGCCGCCGCTGACCACGACGGTCCCGCCGGTGATCGAGATCAGCGCGTTGGGCGAGTTCTGCATCTCCCCGTAGGCCGGGTCGGACGCGTTGAACGCGTCGTCGGAGGCGGTCGCGCTGACCGAGCCGCCGGTCACGTAGACCTTCAGGCCCTCGACCCCCTCGTACGACTTGGTGACGGTCACCGTGCCCGCGCTGACGGTCACGGCCGCTTCCGCGTGCACGCCGTCGTCGCCGGTGGCGACCGTGGTGGCGCCGCCGTCGACGGTGACCGCCCCGTCCGAGTGGACCCCGTCGTCGGACGCGTCGATGCTCGCGGTGCCGCCGCTGATCGCCACCAGGACACCGGCCTTGAGCCCCTTGGCCGACGTGTCGCCCGGGGTGACCGTGCTACCGCCACCGGACTTCGCGGTGATCGTGCCGCCGGCCAGGAGCACGTCGGTCTCGGCGGTGACCGCGTCGCCGCCCGCGGTCACCGCGGCCGTGCCCGCGCCCACGTAGACGTAGCCGCGGGTGGCGTCCTCGTCGTTGTCCGATTTCAATCCGTCGCCGCCGGCGGTCGCGGTGATCGCGCCGCCGTTGACGATCACGTAGTCCTTGCCGCGGATCGCGTCGTCGCCGGCCGTCACGGTGATCGTCCCGGCGTCGATGACCAGGCCGTCGGCGCTGTTGATGCCGTCGGCCGCGGTGCTGGTCAGGATCAGCGCGCCGGCGCCGTCGACGGTGAGGTCGGCCGCCGAGTCGAGCGCGTTGCCGGCCGACGAGGTGAGCCGGTTGGTCGTGCCGGACTGCAGGTAGACCAGGGCCTCGTCGGCCGCGACGACGTTCACCGCGGCCGCGCTGCCGCTGACGGTGACGCCGTTGAGCAGGATCCGGACGATGCCGGTGCCGGTGCTGTTGACGACGATCTGTCCGTTGGTGAGCGTGCCGGAGAACCGGTACGTTCCGGCCGCCGTGACCGTCACCGTGCTGCCCGAGACCGTCACGTTCGGGCTGGTGGTGGTCGCGCCGCTGCCGGTCAGGCTGACCGCGGCGACGTCCGACTCGTTCCAGACGCGGTCGGCCGCGCTGTCGTGGCCGGCCTGGTTCGCGGCCAGGGCGGTGGCGGCCGCGGTGCCGGCCGCCTGGGCCGGGGCGGCCAGCAGCGCGAGGGCGGTCGCGGCGACCGCGACCGGCGTGACCAGCCGGGGAATGCTGGGCATGGTGAATCCTTCCGTTGGGGACGGGTATTCAAAACAAGATCAACTTCAAGATCTTGATGTCCTATCTCCGCTGTGGTCCGGATCGTCGCTCCCGCGGGGACCCTTCCGGTCCGAGCAGGGCGCTGGCGCGCCCAGAACGCTCAGCCCGAAAGGGCGATCTGGGCGGGTGGTCCCGGTCAAACCACAAAGGCCCGTTAACGGGTTTGGAGCTCTTTTTATCCGTGGGTGGGACGGCCGGAGCAACAAACCCGGGTGGACCGTTCAGCAGATGAAGTGGCGGCGCAGCGTGCGGCGCCAGGGCACGGCGGGCAGGTCCGGACGCAGTGCGGCCAGCCCGGTGGCGTACTTGGAGATCCGGGCCGGCCGGTGCCCGTGCGCCCAGAGCAGCCGGTCCACCGGGGAGGCGGCCGCGCCGGTCTTGGTCTCGATCACCGCGAGGTGCGGCACGTGCAGCTCGGCGCCGTCCGGGCCGATCCAGCTCAGGCCGGTGTCGAGAGTGGCCCGGGAGTCGCCCATGGGCTGGTAGAACGTGGTTCGCCGGTAACACGTGGTCAGGGTCGGCGCGAGGTGGGCGCCGGCCCGGTCGCCGAGCACGCTCTCCACGAACCAGCGGCCCGGGTCGACGGTGTCCTGGTCCACGACGTCGTACGGAAGCCGGCTCTTGACCGTCCCGCCCCGGCTGCCCTCGGTCTTGACCTCGAGCCAGCACTGCGCCGTGTCCACGTACGTCCGAGTTCTGATCTTGAATCGACGCCGGCGACGCTGGGCCGTGAGCCGGAAGCTGGCCAGATCCGGGGTGTCGAAGTAGACCGAGCGGTAGCGGAACGTCCGGAGGCCGTCGATCTCCAGGACCCGGGTGGCCGGGTCGAGCCGGGGCAGCAGGGCGAGCGCGTCGTCGAGGCCGAGCACGTACTTGCGGTCGATCCGGGTCTGCAGCCCGGCCTTCTCCAGCAGTTCGGGGAGTGCGATCGCGCCGAGGCCGGCCGGCGCGTTCATCGCGCGGCCCCGACCAGCGCGCCGGCCCTGGAGTAGCGGACCTCGACCACCGTCGTCTCGTTGACCAGGTCGACCCGTTCCACCGCGACCGCGTGGATCCGCGCGCCGAGGACCCGCTCGACCTGGGCGACGAGCGCGGTCCGGTCGGTGTAGGCGGCGTCGAGCACGAGCACCTGCCGCTCGTAGGAGCGGAACAGCCGCGGGTGGTCGCCCAGGTAGATGACGACCAGGATGAGGGCCATCAGCCCTGGGCCGAGCCAGAAGGCGCCGTCGGTGAGCGGTCCGAGAATGCCCAGCGCGAGCGCGGAGAAGTAGTACGCCACCTCGTGCTGATCGAGTTCGGTCGAGCGCAGCCGGATGATCGACAGCACGCCGAACAGTCCGAGGCCGAGGCCGGCGCCGGCCGTGCTGTTGCTGAGCGAACCGGCCACCGCGAGCACGCCGACGTTGACGCCGAGGTAGGCGACGACCAGGTCGCGGCGCCGGTGCCGGGGGAAGTAGAGTCCGAAGACGAGCAGGCACACCGCCAGAAGATCGAATCCGAACAGCGCGATCCGGTGCATGGTGGAGCGACCTCCCGAGGGTTCCCGGCCGGCCCGCCTGAACGGGACCCGACCGCGGGGTTACGTATCGGTGAACTTCGATGGACACGGTAAGCGCTTTCCCCTGCCCCGGTCACCGGCACGTACCTGAGAAACGTCTCAAAGAGTGCTGTGCATAAGCTGTCAAATCCGGGCGATAGTGCGCTCTTCCAGGAACGACAGATCCGGCGTCCAGCCCATTCCGGAAACCTCAGGAACCGTTACAAATCCGGATCTACACACCACGGGCTCGGTCGTCACGTCCCGGGCGTAGTACTTGTCCGACCCGGAGACGTCCGACGGCAGCGTGAACCCGGGCAGCGAACTGAGCGCCACGTTGGCCGCCCGGCCGATCCCGAACTCGTGCATGCCGCCGCACCAGACCGGCATGCCCTCGGCGACGGCCAGATCGTGGGCCCGGACCGCCGGGGTGAGCCCGCCCATCCGGGACACCTTGATGTTGAGCACCCGCCCGGCCCCCAACCGCAGCGCCGTGACCAGGTCGTCCACCTCTTCCACGGACTCGTCCAGGCAGATCGGCGTTTCCAGGACCTCCTGCAGGGCGGCGTGCCCCACGAAATCTCGCGGCGCGAACGGCTGCTCGATCATGAGCAGTCCGAGTGTGTCCAGTTCACGGAAGACGTCCCGTTCGGACGACGAGTAGGCACCGTTCGCATCCACGTGAATCGGAATTGCCGGAAATATCGACCGGACCGCCCGCACCGGCTCCACGTCCCAACCGGGAGCGATCTTCAGCTTGACCCGCTGATACCCCTCCCGCACCCGCAACGCCACCTGTTCCACCAGCGCGTCAACGGAAGGCTCGATCCCGAGCGACACCCCGGCCGCCACCCGCTCCCGCGTCCCGCCGAGCGCCCGCGCCAGCGACGTCCCGTTCCGCAACGACCACAACGCCCACGCCGCCATGTCGAACCCGGCCCGCGCGAACTGATTCCCCCGCACTTTCCCCAATAGAAGAGCCAGCTCGCCCGGATGCTCCCACTCCGCCCCCAGGACCAGCGGTTTCAGGTGATCCCGGGCCACCGCCCAGCAGCTTTCCACGGTCTCGGCCGAGTAGAACGGCCCGCTCGGCGACGCGATCTCCCCCCACCCGGTCACCCCGTCCTGATCGGTCACCGCGACCAGGATGTGCTCCAGCTCCCGCTTGGCGTGCGAACTGGTCCGGAACTCGTGGACCAGGGGCAGCCGCACCCGCCGCAGCTCGACCTGTCCGATCCGGATCATGCGCCCTCCTCGGGTTCGCCGACGTAGAGGCCGAGCTCGGCGGCGAGCGCGTCCCGGTCCCGCAGGCGGCGCCCGGCCCCCTTGGCGCTGGCGATGGTCAGCGTCGCCAGCAGGTGCAGGGCCAGGACGACCGAGGTCGGCGAGTTCACGTACGACGCGCTGCCGCGGCCGACCACGATCCGCGCGGTGGCGATCCCGGCCAGCGGGGCGTCCTCGGCATCGGTGATCAGGACCAGGTCACCACCATGACGTACGTATGCGGAAGCGACCTCGACCGTCTCCCGCCGATACCGCTCCAGGGAGACCGCGACCAGCAGATCGCCCTGCCGGATGTCGCTGAGCACGTCGAGCGCCCGCAGCGGCACCCCGTCGACCAGGTGCACCCCGGAGAGCCCGGCGCTCAGGTCGGACGCGAGCAGCGACGCGTAGCTCAACGATTTTCCGTAACCGATCAGGTACCGCCGCCGCGCCGACACGATCAGCGCGGCCGCGTGCTCGATCGACTCGTGCTCGGCGGCCCACTCCAGGGCCTGATCGAACTCGGTCCGCTGCTGTTCCAGCACCCGCTGTTTGAGCACCCGCGCCGAGCGGCGCTGGACGTTGCGGTCGAAGCGGTCGGCCGGTGTCGCTCGTGCGGTCACGCCACATCCTCGAACAGATAATCCGCGCGGCCCGGATGCCGGACCACGTCGACCAGGCATTTCCCGGCCGCGAACTGGGTCAGCAACTCCCGCCGCAGCCAGGCCCGGTCGGCCGGCTCGGGGGCCGCGACCCGTTCCCCCGCGACGACGGGGACAACCGATTTCCCGGTACGGCGTGTGGCCCGACCCGCATCGGTCAGGTCCCAGCTGACGAGGACCCGGTCGGTGCCCGGGTCGCGGTAGTAGTCGGGCAGGAAGCGGATCCCGGTCGCGCCGAGCACCGCGAAGTTGAAGTGCGCGTTGCGTAACGCGTAGGGGTCGAACGTCCACCGCATCGTGCGAGCGCCGGTGCGACGGGCGACGGCGGCCTGCCCGTACTTCAGCAATCGTCCTAAGCCGGCGCCCTGAGCGCCCACCTTGACCACCGCCGCCTGCGAGTAGTGGTAGACCTCGCCGCCCTCGATCCCGGTGAAGCCGTAGCAGAAGCCGGTGAGCGTGCCGTCGCCGTCGAGCGCGCCGATCACCGTGCCGCCGTTCTCCCCGAGGGCCGCGAGCAGGCGCGGGCTGAGCCCCCACTCGGGCGCGACATACCCGAAAACCTCCCGGTAGAGCGCCGCCGCGGCGGTCCACTCGGCCATCCCGTCCAGCTCGCGCACCACGACGTCCATCCGCACTCCTGGATAAGATAGCGAACGTATATCCGTCATCCTGGCCCCATGAAGGCTCGTTGACAACGAATGTGGCACAACTTAGCGTTCGGATATGACGGTCGAGGCGCTGCACCGGTACACCCTCGCGGAGTCACCCACCGGCGATCCGCGGTCCCTGGCCGCCCTGGCCGAGATCCTCGACGCGGACGCGACCGCGGCCGGTTTCGGCACCGATCGGGAGCGTCACCCGACCGGCGACCACCTGATCTGGAGCCTGGGGGCGAGCGGCGGCGCCCCCGGGACGCTGCTGTTCCTGACCCACTACGACACGGTCTGGCCGGTCGGCACGCTGCGCGCGATGCCGTGGGCCGTGGACGGTGACGTGATCCGCGGCCCGGGCGTCTACGACACCAAGTCCGGCATCGCCGCCCTGCTCACGGCCGTCGCCGCGGTCCGCGCGCCGCATCCGGAGATCCGGGTGGTCGTGGTCGCCGACGAGGAGGTCGGCTCGCCCACCGCCACCGGGCTGGTCGAGTCCGAGGCCCGGCGGGCCGAGGCGGTGCTCGGGCTGGAACCGCCGCACCCGGGCGGGGACCTGAAGACGGGACGCCGCGGCAGCACCCGGGCGCGCATCGAGGTGACCGGCGTCGAGGCGCACGCCGCGCTCGACCCGGACGCCGGGGCCAGCGCCATCGACGAACTGGTGGACCAGCTGATCCGGGTCCGGGCGATCGGCCGCGGGCGACCGGTGCTGGTCAACACCGGGACGATCGCCGGCGGCGGCCGCACCAACGTGGTCGCCGGGAGCGCGCACGCCGACCTGGGCCTGCGCTTCGCCGACCCCGAGGACGAGCGGGCGGTGCTCGGCGAGCTGACCGCGCTGCGGCCGGTCCGGGACCGCGCGACGGTCGGCACCCGGTTGCTCTCGCACCGCCCGACCTGGCGGCCGAGCCCGGCCGGGGACCGGCTGCTGGCCCGGATCGTGGCGGTCGCGGCCGGCCTCGGTCAGCCGCTGGACGGACGGCCGGCCGACGGCGCGGCCGACACCAACACCACGGGGGCGCTCGGCCGGCCGACCGTCGACGGGCTCGCGCCCCGGGGCGGCGGCGCGCATGCTCGGACGGAATGGGTGTCGGCGGCCGGGATCACCGAGCGAGTTGCCCTCATAACCGCGCTTCTGAGCGGTTTGTGAGAATGGGCAACACTGTTTCATCACGGATGGCGACGGGGTAACCACGGGGAGGCCAATGGACCTCCCGGGGGTGACTTCGACCATGAACGAGCACGAACGCCGTACCCTGGCCGATCTGGAACGCCACCTGGAGCACGACCCGGACTTCGCCGCCCGGATCAATCAGCTGGCCGGGGTGCCCGGTCCGGAGCTTGCGTTCCCGATCGTCCCGGTCCTGTGCGCGCTGCTGTTCATCGCCCTGCCGCTGGTCATGATGTTCTTCGGCTGGGCCGGCGTGATCGTCCTGGTCGACCTGTTCATGGCCGTCGTCGCGGTCATCCTGATCCGCCGCTACGCCACCGCCGACTGACCGGGCGCCGGCCGCCCGGGCACGACGGGGTCAGGCGCTGACGTCGAGCAGGTCGCCGCTCTGGTTGAGCACGTTACGGAGCTGGGCGAAGTCGACGCCCTTGTCCTGCAGCAGGCTGACCAGGCTGGACGCGCTGGTGGCGGCGCTCGTGACGTCGGCCGAGTCCATGTCGAGCAGGTCGCTGACCTGCTTGAGCTTCTCCGGGTCCTGAAGGCCGGCGTTCTCCCCGCGGGGACCGCTCGGCGGGGGCGGGGGCGGCGCGTCCCGCTGCGCCTGCTGGGCGGCGATCTTCTCGGCGACGTCGTCGGTGATCGCGGTCGACGACGGCATGCCGGACTTGATGGCCGCGATCAGGTCGTCGTGCGAGGTGCCCTGGCCGGACGCCACGTCGTTCAGGCTCTTGCCGTTGGAGAGCTGATCCTTGAGCGCGTCCGGGCTCAGCCCCATCGCCTCGGCCAGCTTGGCCATCGGCTCGTCCTGCGGCTTCTTCTGCGAGCCGTAGGCCGACTGCGCCTGCGTCACCTGGTAGTTCGTCGAGTTGCTGATGCTGCTGATCGAGGTCACCGTGACTCCCCGGGCCTTCCGGGACGCCTGCCGTCCCGGACGGGGAAAGACATCGGCCACCGACCGGGCAAGCTCTGGGTTTGCAACTCGATCCACAGGAAGCCGGTCAGCTCGCGGTGATCGCGGTCGCGGTGACGACGCCCTCCGAGTCGGCGACGCCCTGGACGGTGATCTTCAGACCGGCGGTCAGCTCGGACACTTTCATGGTGGTGCTCCGGGTGACCGTGGTGGTGTCCGCGGCCCGGACCGTGACCGTCGCGCCGGCGTCGGTCGTGACGTACACCGTGCTCCCGTCGACCTTGCTGATCGTCCCGGCGGTCGCGCTGCCGGGGGTGCCTTGCCGGTTCTGCCCGAATCCGCCCATGCCGCTGGGCATCCCGGCCCCGGTCGGGGCGCCGCCCTGCGCCGACCCGGACGGGGCGCTCGCGGTCGTGCCCGACGTGCCCCAGTGCTTCTGCACCTGGGCGCCGCCGGCGAAACCGCCGACCAGCAGGACCACGCCCGCCAGCACCAGGGTGGTGCGGTTCCACCAGCGCTTGGGCGCCGCGTGGGCGATGGCGCTGTTGAGGTCCTCGTGCTCCAGCTCGGTCGGGGTGCGCGGCAGCACCTCGGTGTCGTCGTTCATGAATGTCCTTACTCGTATCGCAGAGCATCGATGGGCCGCAGCCGGGCCGCGCGGGCCGCCGGCAGGCCGCCGAAGAAGAGGCCGATCAGGACGGAGACGCCCAGGGCGAGCGCGACCGAACTGGGCACGACCACCGGGGTGACGCCGACGATCTGGAACTTGCTGCCGATCAGCGCGGCAGCCACCCCGAGACCGCCGCCGATGACGCTGAGCAGCGTCGCCTCGATCAGGAACTGGCTCAGCACGACCCGCCGGGGTGCGCCGAGCGCCTTGCGGATGCCGATCTCCCGGGTCCGCTCGGTGACCGTGACCAGCATGATGTTGGTGATCCCGATGCCGCCGACCAGGAGGCTGATCGCGGCCACGGCGCCGAGCAGCGTGGTGAACGTGTCCGCGGTCTCGGTCTGCGTCGCCAGCAGCTGGGAGGCGTTCTGGATCCGGTACGTCGTGGTTCCGTCGCTGCCGGCCGGCATCTTCTGGTCGAGGATCGTGGTGATCTGACTCTCCACGGTGTCGACCTGGTCGGAGTTCCGGGCCTCGACCAGGATCGAGCTGAGCGTCCCGTACCCGGCCAGGACCTGCCGGACCGCGGAGATCGGCGCGACCGCGGTGTCGTTGGAGTCGCTGAAGCCGCTGGAGCTCTTCGAGTCCAGCACCCCGACGATGGTGAACAGCGCGCCGCCGACGGTGACCTGCTCGCCGACCGGGTCCACGTCGGAGAACAGCTCGTCGGCCACGGTCTGCCCGATCACCACGACCCGGCGGGCCTGGGCCTGGTCGTCGTCGGTGAACAGGGCCCCGGCCTTGACCGGGAAGTTGGAGGCGCCGAACCAGTCCGGAGTGGTCCCGACGAACGAGCTGACGTCGTGGTCGCTGCCCTCGTAGGTGAGCGTGGCCGACGTGCTGACCACCGGCGACACCGACTTCACGTCCGGGGCCAGCGCCGGGTCGTCCAGCGCGTCGGAGACCTTCATGGTCAGGCCGCCGCTGCTGGTGCCCCGGCTGGTGCTCATCACGGTCAGCGTGTTCGTGCCGAGTGCGGAGATCCGGTCGGCGATCGCCTGGGCCGACCCGTTGCCGACCGCGACCAGCAGGATCACGGCGGCAACACCGATCAGGATGCCCAACATGGTGAGCATCGACCGCAGCTTGTTGGCCGACAGACCTCTCAGGGCAAACCTGAAGATTTCGGACACATTCATGCCGCGTGCCGCCCCACGGTTTCCTCACCGGGCCGGGAGCCGGGCGCGGCGTCCCGCCGGGAGTCCTGCCGGACGTCCGAGCTGACCCGCCCGTCGAAGAGCTTGACGAGCCGATCGGCGCGGGCGCCGACCTCCTCCTCGTGCGTGATCAGCACGATCGTGCGCCCGACCGCGTGCAGGTCGTCGAACACGGTGAGCACCTCCTCGGTGGCGTGGCTGTCCAGGTTTCCGGTCGGCTCGTCGGCCAGCAGCAACGCCGGCTCGGTGACCAGCGCGCGGGCCACCGCGACCCGCTGCTGCTGGCCACCGGAGAGCTGATTGGGCTCGTGGTCGGCCCGATCGGCCAGACCGACCACGTCGAGCGCGAACATGGCCCGGCGGCGGCGCTCGGGCGCCCGCATCCCCGAATAGGCCAGCGGCAATTCCACATTGGCCACCGCGGACGTACGGGGAATGAGGTTGAAGGATTGGAAGACGAACCCGATGAGCCGGTTCCGCACCAGCGCGAGCTGGCTGTCGCTGAGCGAACTCACGTCCACGCCGTCGAGCCGGTACTGCCCCGTGCTGGGGATGTCGAGGCAGCCCAGGATGTTCATCAGGGTGGACTTGCCGGACCCGGACGACCCCATGACGGCCACGTAGTCGCCGCGGTCCACCTGCAGTGACACGCCGTCGAGGGCGCGCACCGTGGTCTCGCCGACGCCGTACACCTTGCGTACGTCGCGGACGTCCAGAACCGGCCGGGTCCTCGCCATGACTCAGCGACCACCGGGCGGGGCACCGCCACCGCTGAAGCCGCCACCACCGGTTCCGGTGCCGAAGCCGGTGCCCGAGCGCGTCCCGCTGTTGCTGGTCGTGGTGCTGCTGGTCGGGACGACGACCTTCTCCCCCGCAGTCAGGCCGGAGGTGATCTGGTAGGCGTCGTCACCCTCCAGACCGACCTCGACCTGCCGCACCTCCTGCGTGCCGGTGCTGGTCAGGACCGTGGCGGTGGAGCGCCGTCCGGTCACCGTGACCGCGGCCGAGTTGACCCGCACGGCGTTGTCGACGCTGCCGGTGACCACCGAGACGCTGACGGTCTGGCCGGGCTTGGCGCCGTCCGGCGGATCGGGCAGGCTGATCGTCACGCCGTACGTCACGACGCTGTTGCTGGTCGTCGCGGTCGGGTCGATCGAGACCACCTTGCCCGTGGTCTCCGCGCTCTCCAGCGCGTTCCACGTGATGGTGGCCGACTGCCCGGTCTTGAGCGCGGTGGTGTCGGACTCGGAGAACGCGGCGGTGATCTGCAGCTGACTCAGGTCGGCGATGTCGATGAAGCCGCCCGAACCGGTGCTGCTCGACGACGCGCCGCTGCCGCCGGTGCCCGAGGACGAGCCCGAGGAGGAGGACGACGAGCCGGAGGACGAGCCGCCCAGCGAGCCGTTGACCGCCGTGACCGTGCCGGCCATCGGGGCCTTCAGCTTGGTGCCGGCCACCGAGGCGGCGGCGTCCTCCACGGTCAGCTTGGCCGAGGTGACCTCGTTCTCCGCGGTGGTGGTGTCGGTGCCGGCCGACTCGGCCCGGTCCAGCGCATCGTTCGCGGCGTCCAGGTTCGCGTCGGCCAGGTCCAGGTCGCGTTGCGCGTCGGTCGTGTCGACCTGGGCCAGCACCTGACCCTTGGTGACCTTGTCGCCGACCTTGACCTTGATGCTGGTGACAGTTCCGGAGGTGGTGAACGTCGCGGCGGCGGTCGACCCGCTCGCGACGGTGCCGTCCGCGCTCACGGTCTTCGTGACCGTGCCCTGCGAGACGGTGACGGTGCGGACGTCGGTGGCTTTCGCCTCGTTGCCGGAGGAGGTGCTCCGGATCAGATTGACGCCCCAGATCGCGGCGCCGACGATCAGTAGGGCCAGCAGGGCGTTGATCGCCGTGCTCGGCGTGCGAAGGGCTTTCACCATGCCATCATGTCCGCTGCGACCGGTTCGTGGTGGGGTGTTGGCCGGTATTCCCGATCACCAAGAACGTACTACCTGGTCCCCGGCGGTCAGCCCGTCGGTGACCACCGTGTACTGGTCACCCCGCAGGCCGACGGTGACCGTCCGGCGCGTGCTGCCCGACCCGTTGCGCACCAGCACCGTGCCCGAGCCACCGGAGATGTCGTGCACCGCCGTGGACGGCACGCGCAGCACGTCGGTGGCGCTGCCGACGCGGACCTGCACCTGGGCCGACTGCCCGACCAGCAGGTCGCTGGGTGGTGAGGCGAAGGAGAGCACCACGCCGTAGCGGACCAGCGTGCCGTCCGAGGTGCCGACCGGGTCGACCTGCACGACCGTCGCGTCCAGGGCGTCGTCGTGGTCGGCCAGCGTGACCGTGCCGGTCTGGCCGACCTTCAGCGAACCGGCGTCGGCCTCCGGGAAGTCGGCCTCGATCTGCATGTCGTACGTGTCGGCCAGGGTGAGGAACGTCTTTCCGCTGCTCACCGTGTCGCCGACGCTGCCCGAGACGGAGACCACGGTGCCCGCGATCGGGGCCGTGATGACCGTGCCGCTCAGCGCCGCCTCGGCCTTGTCCACGGCCTGCTGCGCCTTGTTGACCGCCTGGCGGGCGTTGAGGATCGAGTCGTTGCCGGTGTCGGGGTAACCCCGGGTGGTGCAGGCGGCCGCCGCCACCTGCGGTTCCGGGCTCTCCGCGGCCGGGCTCTCCCCGGTCATGTGGCCCCGGGTCGCGGTGGCGGTGGCGCACGCGGTCGCCGAGGCGGTGACCGCGGCGGCCTGGTCCTCGGCGTCACCGAGACGGTCCTCGGCGTCGCTCAGGTTGTCCTCGGCGCTGTCCACGTCCCCGGTCGCGTCGGTGTCGTCGACCGTGGCGAGGGTCTGCCCGGCCTTGACCTTGGTGCCGGCCCGCACCTTGATCGCCTCGACGGTGCCGTTGACCGCGAACGACAACTCCCGGGTGGTGGCCGGCTCGACCGTACCGGTGGTGGCCACGTCCAGCGTGACCTCGCCCTTGGCCACGGCCACGGCGACGATCTCGGCGGACTTCTTGCTGCCCGAACGCTGGTGCACCACACCGAGGACCACGCCGGTGGCCACGCCCACGACGACGATCCCGGCGCCTATCCACCGAATGCGTCGTTTAGACCGGTTTTGCCCCGACAGGTTGGTCATATTCGTAGATTGTGGCTGTTCATGTACGCGAACGGACGAGATTCCCGGGAGCACCCTTGCCGAGCACGCACCTCCGTCGCACCGTGGTCGCCCTGGCCACAGCCCTCCTGATCACCGCGTGCGGCAATTCGTCCGACGACAAGGACACCACTCCCACCGACACCGGCACCTCGCCGTCGGCCTGCCCGCCCGGTGGCGGAATGCCGTCCGGCGGGATGCCGTCGGGCCCGGGAGCACCCGGGGGCGGCGGCCCGTCCGGGATGGGGCCGGGCGGTCCGTCGGGTGGTCCCGGCGGGGGCGGACCGGGCGGGGACTGCGGCGGGGCGCGTCCCTCCGGGGCCGGCGGTGGCGCCGGCACCGATCAGCTCGAACCGGAGGAGCCGCCGACGGCGTTCACGCCGCGCGGCACCGACCTGGGCGGGGCCGGACGAGGCGAGGTCGGCGCACCCGGCGACGTGCTCGCACCGACGTCCTCGCCGACGCCCGGGGACATCATGGCGCCGGCCAGCTTCCTCCCGGGCGAGTGACGACCGACGTGACGAGCGATCTCCGGCCGGCGGACCCGCGGCGAGTCAGCGGGCGCCGGTGACCAGCGAACACACCGCGAGCGACGGCCGGGCCCTCAGCGACGAACCGCCCGGCGGCGGCGACACCGCCGCGAGCGTCGAAGCGCAGATGCGCCGCCGGCTGCGCCGCCACAACCGGGCCCTGGCCGAACTCGCCGCCACCAAGACCGAACTGGTCAGCGCCCTGCTGCACGAACTGCGCACGCCGCTGACGGCCGCCCTCGGCATGCTCGACATGCTGCCCGAGAGCACCGGCGACCCGCTCCTCGACGAGGCACTCCCGCTGATCACCCGCAACCTGCGCCGGATCGAACGCTGCACCAACGAGATCGCCACGATCAGCGGCATCGAGAGCGGCACCATCCCGATGGACCGCACTGAGTTCGACCTGCCGGCGATGCTGATCGACGTCGCCGGGGCGGCCGGCGCGGAGTGCGCCACCGCCCCGGCGAGCGGCCTGCTGCTGGCCGACCGGGAGCGATTGCGCGAGGTTTTCACCCGATTGCTTTCCGCAGTACGGGCGTTGAGCGGCACCGCCGAGATCGAAGCCGAACTCGTCGGCGACCAGTGGCGGGTGTCCTTCCCGCTCCCCGAGGAACAGGCCACCGACCGGCTGTTCACCTCGGCCGGGGCCGGCGGGAACGCGATGGCGCTGATCCTCGCGCGGGCCGTCGTGGGACGGCACGACGGCAGCGTCGGCGTGCACAGCTCGGGCGGAACGGCGTACCTCAGGGTGATCCTGCCGGTCTAGAAATGCGGAGCCGTGAGCCCGGAGAGGCCGCGCCGCGCGCTCAGAAATGCTGCGCCGTCAACGCCTCGACCCGGGTCAGCAGGTCCTGCGCGGTGAACGGCTTGACCAGGTAGTCGTCGGCGCCCGCGTCGAACCCGGACGCCACGTCGAGCCACTGGCCGCGCCCGGTGAGCAGGATGATCGGGACGTTCGCGGTCTCGGCGTCGTCGCGCAGCGCCCGGCACATCTCCAGGCCGGTCATGTCCGGCATGGTGACGTCGAGGACGGCGATGTCGGGCACGTGCTCGTGCGCCGCGCGCAGCCCGTCCCGCCCGTTCCGGCTGGTCGCCACGTCGAGCCCGCCGGACCGCAGCACGGTTTCCACGATCTCCAGCACGGTGGGATCGTCGTCCACGACCAGAACCCATGTCACGTTACTTAGAGTAGTTCTCATGACAGAACGCGGTGACCGGATCACCCGGTGGACCGTGGGGCGGATGCTGTCGGTCGGCTTCCTGCTCGCGCTCCTGGCGCTCGGCGTCGTCGGGACCAGCGCGTACGTCCGGATCGGGGACCTGAAGCAGGGCCAGAAACTGCTCCAGGACACGAACTCGGTGTACGGCCAGACCGGCGGGCTTCTCGACGCGTTGTGGACCCTGGACCGGGCCGGTGGGAGCTCGGCGGTGGACCGGGTCAACCTGCGACTCGATCAGCTGAGCGGGAACCATGCGCTCGACGACGACGATCGGGACACCCTCCGGCAGCTGCGGCCGCTCATCCGGGCCCGGATAGCCGGCCCCACCCCGCCGAGCAGCGAGAACGCGCAGATCGTCACCCTCGTCTCGGCCATGCACGCCCGCAAGGGCGAACAGATCAAGGCCCAGATGAAAGCCGCCCGCGACAGCGCCCGGAAGACGCAGGTCCTGATCTGCTGGGTTGCGGGGGCCACGGCCGCGCTGGTCGCGATCGGGGCCCGCTGGATCACCCTGCGGATCACCGCACCGGCCCGGAAGGTCACCGCCGCCGCGCAACGGGTGCTGGAGGGCGACCTGACCCGGCGGGCCGAGGTGACCGGGCCGCAGGAACTGGCCCAGATGGCGCGGGCGGTCAACGCGTCGATGAGCACGATGGTCGCGGCCCGGGACGAGGCGCTCGCGGCGACCGCGGCCAAGTCGGCGTTCCTGGCGACGATGAGCCACGAGATCCGTACGCCGATGAACGCCGTCATCGGCATGACCGGTCTGCTGCTCGACACCGACCTCGACGCCCGCCAGCGCGAACTGGTCGAGACCGTGCACGCCAGCGGCGGTTCCCTGCTCGTGATCATCAACGACGTCCTGGACTTCTCCAAGATCGAAGCCCGGGAACTGACCCTCGACGTACGGCCGTTCGACCTCCCCTCCTGCGTGCAGCAGGCGCTGAGCCTGGTGGCGCTGACCGCCGACGCCAAAGGCCTGCACCTGTCCAGCCACTTCACACCCGAATGCCCGGAAGTGGTGGCCGGGGACGCCGCCCGCATCCGTCAGATCCTGGTCAACCTGCTCGGCAACGCGGTCAAGTTCACCGACCACGGCGCGATCACCGTGCACGTCTCGGCCGACGGCCCCCGGACCCGGATCGCCGTCCGGGACACCGGCATCGGCATCCCGGCCGACCGGCGGGACCTGCTGTTCCGGCCGTTCTCACAGGTGGACGCGTCGATCACCCGTACCTATGAGGGCACCGGCCTCGGCCTGGCGATCAGCCAGCGGCTCGCCGAGGCGATGGGCGGCGGCATCACCGTGGACAGCCAGCCGGGCCTCGGCTCGACGTTCACGGTCACGCTGCTGCTGCCCCCGGCCACACTGCCGGCCGGCCGGCCGGAACCGGCGGTCGCCCCGGTCGCCCGTCCCCTGCGGGTCCTGGTCGCCGAGGACAACCCGGTCAACCAGCGCGTCGTCGAACTCCTGCTGGAACGCCGCGGCCACCGCGTCGAGATCGTCGCCGACGGCGCCGCCGCGGTCGCCGCGGTCCGGGAAACCCGCTACGACCTGGTGCTGATGGACGTCCAGATGCCGGTCCTGGACGGCCTGGCCGCGACCGAACGCATCCGCGCCGACCCGCCGGCCCACGGCGCGCCCCGGATCGTCGCCCTCACCGCCAACGTCATGGTCGACGACCAGGCGGCGGCCACCGAGGCCGGGATGGACGGCTTCCTGGCCAAACCCATCCAGGAGCCGGAACTCGACGCCGTCCTGGCCGCCGCCACCCCCACCGGCCACTCCGAGGTGGCCCGCGCCGGCCTGGCCGCCGATGCCGCCCGCGCCGCGACCGCCGCCGGGGCCGCGCTGGTCCGGGCCACCGCCGGCCTGACCGAATCCGACAGCATCCGCGCCTGCGTGGACGGCATAGCCGGAGCCGGCCCGGCCGACCGCACCCGCCTGGCCGAGATCCTGCACAACTTCGCCGATCGCCTCCCCAGCACGCTCGACCGGATGGAACGGGCCGCCGCCACCGGCGACACCCGCAACCTCGCCCGCCTCGCCCACGGCCTCAAGGGTTCGTCCGCCACCCTGGGCGCGAGCCGTTTCGCCGCCCTCTGCGCCGACCTGGAGAGCCGGGCCCACCAGCACCCCGCCCACTCCATCGAACTCCTCCGGGACCTGCACACGCAGGCCCAGGAGGTCTCCACCGTCATGGAGTCGATCTCCGCCGAGCTCGCCCGCGCCGCCTAGGTGTCATGCCCACCGGCGACCGGTTCCATGTCGAGCTGGATCCGTGGCCGATCTCCGAGCTATGACTCCAGCAGTAGTACGTGCAGGTGGCGCGGCCCGTGCACCCCTTCGACCCGGTTCAGTTCGATGTCGCTGGTCGCTGACGGCCCGCTGATCCAGGTCAGTGGTTTTCCGGGGTCGAGCCGCCCCACCGCCTCGGGCACGGAGGCCACGACCTGTCCGGGTCGCAGCACCACGATGTGCACGTCGGGCAGCAGGGTGATGATCCGCCGTCCCTGGTCGGGTGACGCGTCGAGGACGATGGTTCCGGTTTCGGCGACGGCAACAGCGGCCGCGGTCAGGACCGCGGCGGCGCCGGCGATGCGGTCGGGTGCCAGGTTGTCGTCGACGAGGACGCCCTCCGGGCGCCAATTCAAGGGCAGCCCCGGGGGTACGACGATGGTCCCGCCCGCGATCGCGAAGGCAGCCGCCGCCACGTCGTCCTCGGCGATCCGCCGTACCGACGCCTTGTAGTCGACGAGCCGGTCCACCAGCACGTCGAGGTCGGCGGCCGGAAACGATCGGCGGTAGTCGCGGGGCGCCGGCCCGGGGTCGGGCGCGTCCCGCAAGGCCGCCCGGACCCGGCCCAGGATCAGGTCTTTGGAGTTCATCGTGACGCCCACCAGTCCCGGAAGGTCTGTTCGGGGAATTCCGGCAGGTCCCGTGACGTGGTCCACCCGGCCAGCGGCAGTCCTCGTCCGCGCCGTCCGGCGATCCGCGCCAGTTTGGCCGCCCGCTGGGCGCTCGCGTACAGCTTGGGCCGGTCCATGGTGTACGCGGCGGCCCGCATGGCCGCCTTCTCGGCCCGCGCGTGGGGCACCTTGTTCCGCAGGTGCACCAGGATCGACGGAATGTCGATCTTCACCGGGCAGGCGTCGAAGCACGCCCCGCACAGGGACGACGCGAACGGCAGGGAGGCGTTGTCCTCGACGCCGGTGAGCTGGGGTGACAGCACCGCGCCGATGGGGCCGGGGTAGACCGATCCGTACGCGTGCCCGCCGGTCCGTTCGTACACCGGGCACACGTTGAGGCAGGCCGAGCACCGGATGCAGTGCAGCGCCGAGCGCCCGGCCCGGTCGGCCAGGACGGCGCTGCGCCCGTTGTCCAGGAGCACCAGGTGGAAGTTCTGCGGCCCGTCGCCGGGGGTCACCCCGGTCCACATGGTCGTGTACGGGTTCATCCGCTCCCCGGTCGACGCCCGCGGCAGCAGTTGCAGGAACACTTCCAGGTCCTGCCAGGTGGGCACGATCTTCTCGATGCCCATGACGGTGATCAGGGTTTCCGGCAGGGTCAGGCACATCCGCCCGTTGCCCTCGGATTCGACCACGGCGAGGGTGCCGGTCTCGGCGATGCCGAAGTTGGCCCCGCTGATCGCGACCTTGGTGGCCAGGAACGTCTCGCGCAGGTATTTGCGGGCGGCGGCGGCCAGCACCGGCGGGTCGTCGGTGAGCGCCGGGTCCACCCCGGGCATCGCCTTGAGGAAGATCTCCCGGATCTCGGTGCGGTTGCGGTGGATCGCCGGCACCAGGATGTGGCTGGGCTTGTCCTGGCCGAGTTGCACGATCAGCTCGGCCAGGTCGGTCTCGACCGGCTGGATCCCGGCCGCTTCCAGGGCCTCGTTGAGCGCGATCTCCTGGGTGGCCATCGACTTGACCTTGATGACGCGTTCCGAGCCGGTCTGTCGCACCAGGTCGACGACGATCGCGTTGGCCTCGTTGGCGTCGGCCGCCCAGTGCACGACGCCGCCGCGCTCGACGACCCGCGCCTCCAGCTGTTCCAGGAGTTCGGGAAGGCGGGACATGACGTCGGCCTTGATCCCGGAGCCGGCCGAGCGCAGTTCCTGCCAGTCCGGCAGTTCGGCGATGACCCGGCCGGACTTGCCGCGGATGGTGGTGGTGGCGTGCCGCAGGTTGCGCCGCAGCTGGTCATCGGCGAGCGCCTTGTGCGCGGCGGCCGGGAACGGCTCGTCGCCGCGCAGGTGCCCGACGCCGCGCGGCGCGGTGGCCGGCATGCCGAGGAAGGTCGTCATGTGGCGGCCAGAATCTCGGCCAGGTGCACCGTCTTCACTCCCGAATCCCTTCGCCGCAGGCCACCGCCGATGTGCATCAGGCAGGACGCGTCCCCGGCCGAGCAGACCCTGGCGCCGGTGGACTCGATGTTGGTCATCTTGTCGTCGAGCATGGCCGCCGACGTCTCCGCGTTCTTGATCGAGAACGTGCCGCCGAAGCCGCAGCACTGCTCGGCGGCCGGCAGCTCGACCAGTTCCATGCCGCGCACGTTGCGCAGCAGCCGCAGCGGCTTGTCGCCGACCCGGGTCATCCGCAGGCTGTGGCAGGTCGGATGGTAGGTGACCTTGTGCGGGTAGTAGGCGCCGACGTCCTCCACCTTGAGCACGTCGACGAGCAGTTCGGACAGCTCGTAGGTGCGCGCGCCGACGTCCTCGGCCCGCGCGGCCAGCCCGGATTCCCCGGCCGCGGTGGCGACCATGGCGTGCTGGTGCCGGATCGAGCCGACGCACGACCCGGACGGCGCGACGATCACCTCGTACGGCGAAAAGGTTTTGACATAGCGCCTGACCAGGGGAAGTGCGTCCTTCTGGTAGCCCGTGTTGACGTGCATCTGCCCGCAGCACGTCTGCTCGAAGGGGAACACCACCTCGTGCCCGAGCCGTTCCAGCAGCCGGACGGTGGCCTTGGCCGCCTCCGGGAACAGGGTGTCGGCGAGGCAGGTCGCGAAGAGCGCGATCCGCACGGTCACCTCCCCACTCGGGCGGCGGCGGCCCGCCAGGGGGCGTCGTCGCCGCGCGGCTCGTAGCGCACGATCTGTTGAGTCTGCCGCACCAGCGCGCGCATCGCATCGAGCCCGCCGGTGACGACGCCCGCGGCGCGTGCCTGGACGAGCAGGTTGCCGAGCGCGGTGGCCTCGACCGGGCCGGCGAGAACCGGCAGGCCGGTGGCGTCCGCGGTCAGCCGGCAGAGCAGTTCGTTGCGGGCGCCGCCGCCGACCAGGTGCACCACCTGCGGATTCCGGCCGGATGCGTCCCGGGCCTGGCGCACCGCGCGCCGTTGCGCGAGCGCCAGGCTGTCCAGGATGCACCTCGCGATGACAGCGTTCCCCGCGTCGGCCGGCAGACCGGCCAGGTTCCGCAGCCGCCCGGTCATGTCACCGGGCGGCAGGAAGACCGGATCGTCCAGGTCGACCACATAGCGCAGCCCCGGTTCCTCTGCCGCCTCGCGAAGCAGGTCCGAGATGTCCGGTGAGCCCCACTCGCGCATGCACTCCTGCAACGGCCACAGGCCCATCACGTTGCGCAGATAGCGAATGGTCCCGTCGACCCCGCCCTCGTTGGTGAAGTTCGCCGCGCGCGAGTCGTCGCCGAGGACCGGCCCGTCCAGCTCCAGCCCGACAAGTGACCAGGTGCCCGAACTGACGTACGCGAAATCCTTGATCTTCGACGGAACCGCGACCACCGCGGACGCCGTGTCGTGCGAGCCCACCGCGACCACCGGCGTGCCCTCGAAATGTCCGATGACCTCACCCGGGCGCCGGATCGGCGGAAAGAGGTCCGCCCGCAACCCCAATTCCTCGATCAAGGACCAGGACCAATTTCCCGTACGGACGTCGAGCAGTCCCGTGGTCGACGCGTTCGTGTACTCGGCGCCGATCTCCCCGGTCAGCCAGTAGGCCAGCAGGTCGGGCACGAGCAGCATCGTCGCCGCGGCCGCGTACTGCCGGGTCCCGGCCGCCGCCAGCAGCTGGTAGACCGTGTTGAACGGCAACGTCTGCAGCCCGTTGACGTCGTAGAGATCGCGCACCCGGCCGGCGATCCCGTCGGTCCGCGCGTCCCGGTAGTGCACCGGGTTGCCGAGCAGCACCCCGTCGGCGTCGAGGAAGCCGTAGTCGACCGCCCACGAGTCGATGCCGATGCTCTCCACCGGCCCGGCCTTGCGCAGCCCGTCGAGCATCCCCCGGTACAGGCCGAGGATGTCCCAGTGCAGGGTGCCGCCGACGCGCACCGGCTCGTTGGCGAACCGGTGCACGACGTCGAGCTCCAGCCGGCCCCTGCCCTCACCGCTTTCCCCGGTGCCCTCACCGCTTTCCCCGGTGAACGTGCCGACCACGACGCGCCCGCTGGACGCGCCGAGATCGACCGCGGCGAACCGGCGCGTCATCGTCGTCGTCATCGGAGGAAGGCCGCCGCGACGCCCGCGTCGACCGGGATGTGCAGGCCGGTGGTGTGCGACAGGTCGCCCGCGGTGAGCACGAAGACCGCGTTGGCCACGTGGTCGGGCAGCACCTCACGCTTGAGCAGGGTGCGCTGCGCGTAGAACTCGCCCAGCTTCTCCTCCGGCACGCCGTAGACGGCGGCCCGCTGCGCGCCCCAGCCGGCCGCGAAGATCCCCGAGCCGCGGACGACACCGTCGGGGTTGATGCCGTTGACCCGTACGCCGAAAGCGCCCAGCTCGGCCGCCAGCAACCGCACCTGATGGGCCTGGTCGGCCTTGGCGGCGCCGTAGGCGACGTTGTTCGGGCCCGCGAACAGGGAGTTCTTGCTGGAGATGTAGACGATGTCGCCACCCATGCCCTGCGCGATGAGGATCCGCGCGGCCGCCTTGGCGACCAGGAACGAGCCCTTGGCCATCACGTCGTGCTGGATGTCCCAGTCCTGCTCGGTCGTCTCCAGCAGCGGCTTCGAGATGGACAGGCCGGCGTTGTTGACGACCAGGTCCACGCCGCCGAACGCGAGCACGGCCGCGTCCAGGGCGGCCTCGACCGCGGCGGCGTCGGTGACGTCGGCCGTGACCGACACGGCCGCATCGGTGCCGCCGATCTCGCGGGCGACGGTCTCGGCGGTGGTCGCGTCCCGGTCGGCGACGACGACGCACGCACCCTCGGCGGCCAGGCGCAACGCGATCGCCCGGCCGATACCGGAGCCGCCGCCGGTCACGAACGCGACCCGGGTCGCCAGCGGCTTCGGCTTCGGCATCCGCTGAAGCTTGGCCTCCTCGAGCAGCCAGTACTCGATGCGGAACTTCTCCGACTCGTCGATCGGCGCGTACCGGGAGATCGCCTCGGCGCCGCGCATCACGTTGATCGCGTTCACGTAGAACTCGCCGGCGACCCGGGCGGTCTGCTTGTTCGCCCCGAACGAGAACATGCCCACGCCCGGGACCAGCACGATCGCCGGGTCGGCGCCGCGGATCGCCGGGCTCTCCGGCGTGGCGTGCCGCTCGTAGTAGGCGCGGTAGTCCGCGCGGTACGCCTCGTGCAGCTCCCTGAGCCGGCTCTCGATCCGGTCGAGCGGCGCATCCGGGGCGGTGTCCAGCACCAGGGGCTTGACCTTGGTGCGCAGGAAATGGTCCGGGCAAGATGTGCCGAGGGCGGCCAGCTCGGCCAGGCGCTCACTGCCGACGAAGTCGAGAACCACGTCGTCATCGGTGAAGTGGCCGACCTGAGGGCGGTCGGTCGAGGCCAGCCCACGGATGATCGGGAAGATCTCGGCGGCGCGCTTGTGCCGCTCGGCCTTCCCGAGCGCGGCGACCCTGGAGCCGCCGAACGGCGCCTCCTGTCCGTGCTCGGCGATGTACGCCGCGGCGGTGTTGATGATCTCCTGCGAGTTGGCCTCGCACTCGTCGCTCGTCGCACCCCAGGCGGTGATGCCGTGCCCGCCCAGGATCACGCCGATCGCCTGCGGGTTCGCCCGCTGCACGGCGGCGATGTCCAGGCCCAGCTGGAACCCCGGCCGCCGCCAGTCCACCCAGAGCACCCGATCCCCGAAGATCTGCTTGGTCAGCGCCGGCCCGTCGGCCGCCGTCGCGATCGCGATCCCGGCATCCGGGTGCAGGTGATCCACGTGCGGCACGTCCACCAGCCCGTGCATCGCGGTGTCGATGCTCGGCGCGGCACCCCCACGCCCGTGCAGGCAGTAGTCGAACGCGGCGACCATCTCGTCCTCGCGCTCCACCCCCGGGTAGACGCCGGTCAGCGCCCGCAGCCGGTCCAGCCGCAGCACGGCCAGGCCCTTCTCGGTCAGGGTCCCGAGATCGCCGCCGGACCCCTTCACCCAGAGCAGCGCCACCGGCTCCCCGGTCACCGGATCCCGGTCGCTGCCCTTGGCCGAGGTGTTCCCCCCGGCGTAGTTCGTGGTGCGCGGATCCGCACCGAGGCGATTCGATCGTGCGATGAGCGCAGCGACGGCGGCATTCGTCATGGCGTCCCTCAGTCCAGTCCGGCGGCACGTAGTGTGAAACGTTTCAGAATTACCGACAGATTACGCAGCCGCTGCGCCCGCGGTCAAGGCCACGGCATGCCATCGCCGTCAGCAGGATCACGGCCCATTTAAGGTCGCCTGGCGGCAAGATTTGCCGGATTCTGGTCGTAAGTTGCTAGCCTGGCCTCATCAGAACCTCGCACGGAGGAGATTGCGGTGCTGCTCCGCTTCCGGGTCACCAACTTCGCGTCGATCAGGGACGAGCAGGAGCTCAGCATGGTCGCCCTCGACGACCACCCCGACCTCGCCGTCACCCGGGTGCCACTGGGCAAGGAGCACGTCCTCCCGGTCGCCGGCGTCTTCGGCGCCAACGCCTCCGGCAAATCCAACCTCATAAAAGCCATGAACTTCGCGCGTACGGCGGTGATCGAGTCCCACCAGCGCTGGCTCCCCGAGGATCCGATCCCCCGCTGGCCGTTCCGCCTCGACGCGGAGAGCCGCACCGCCCCGAGCGAGTTCGTCTTCGAGTTCATCCATGACGGGGTCCGCTACGAATACGGCTTCTCCCTGAACGACACCGTGATCCTCGAGGAGTGGCTCTTCTCCTGGCCCAAGGGCCGCCGCCTCACCCTGTTCGAACGCACCGCCCTCGACATCACGTTCGGCCCGAGCCTGACCGGCCACAAAGCCGCCATCGTCGACCTGGTCCGCGAGAACAGCCTGTTCCTCTCCGCCGCCGCCGCGAACAACCACCCGCTTCTGCGATCGGTCGCAGCATGGTTCGGGCGTTGGCAACAGATGGCGTCCGGAGCCCGGCATCCAGAGCCGTCGGAGCTGGTTGATGAGCAGGGCCTCAACCTGCTCCGGTATGCGGACATCGGGGTGATCGGCTCCACATCTTCTAGGCGACCACCTCCGATTACTGAACGCTCACACACCAACGCGACAGCCATCAGCCGCCACTACACAGAGATGACTGGCCTTCCCTCCGTTGACAACCGGGACAATCTCCGGCTGCATGAGGACAGGCTTCACATCGAGCTTCTACACCAGGCCCAGACGGCCCGGGGACGAGAGCCTCTGCCGTGGGAGTGGGAGTCATCAGGCACACAGAGCTGGCTCCACGTCAGCCGCCGAGCCGCCGGCTGCCTCCACGACGGCACCATCCTGACCATCGACGACCTGGGCGGCGAACTGCATCCACTGCTTAGTGCTCAACTCGTCGGGCTGTTCCAGGATCGGGACACCAACCCGCACGGCGCGCAGCTGATCTTCACCGGGCACGACGTCAACCTGTTGGGCCGGCATGTGGAACATCGGCTGCACCGCGACCAGATCTGGTTGGCCGAGAAGGCCCAGGGCGGTGCGAGCCGGATCTATCCGCTCACCGAATACGGACGGGTGCGGGACGGGGTCGACGATGTCGAGGGCCGCTACCTGCAGGGGCGTTACGGCGCGGTGCCGTTTTTCGACAAATCGCTGCTCGCTGACCTGATGGAGGAGCCGGCGACCGATGGCGCGTAGCAGTCGCCCGCTGCGGCGCAAGCCCGGCACGGCCACCGAGGCCGAGACGATCGCGATCGTCTGCGAGGGAAAGAAGACCGAAGGCCTTTATTTCAACGGGATCCGCCGTGAGTTTCGGATCGCCACCGCCCAGTTGAAGGTGATGGAACTCGGGTTCGACCCGTTGCGGCTGGTGCAGGAGGCCGAGTCCTTCCAGCGGAACTACGACCAGGTGTGGGCCGTCTTCGACGTCGAGGCACCTGGTGCGCATGCAATCCCGCACGCGCGCCTGAACCAGGCCCTCGACCGAGCCGCGCGCACCGGAATTCGGTGCGCGGTCTCGAATCCCTGCTTCGAACTCTGGCTGTTGCTGCATTTCCAGGCCCAGACGGCGTACGTCAACAATGAGGCCGTCCGTCAGAAGATCCGCAAATGCCCGTGCGGGTACGACGACAAGTCCTTCGAGTTCGCGAAGGTCTGGCCGCATCATGGGACGGCCCTCCGGAACGCGGAGAGCCTCGACGCCCGTCAAGTCGCGAACGGCGCGGAGATCCCCGACCGCAATCCGTGGACCAGCGTGCACGAGTTGGTCACGCAGTTGCTGAAGCTCGCGCGCGCCGGCCGCTGAGATCCGTGCGCGCATCACCACCCGGAGGCACTCCGCGGGGCGGCGAGTGGGGCGGGCGGCGTTCGCGCGGGTTCATCGCCGTACGGGAAAAGGGGGTTTGGGGGGAAGCGGAGCGGGAGGGCATGGGGAAGCCCGGGCCGAGGCGGCCCGGGCGTGGGGGTGGATCGGGTTCAGATGAGCCAGCGGTTCTTCTGGACCAGGGGAAGGCTCGCCCACCAGCGGCCCAGGCCCCAGGTGTGGCCGGCGTAGGTGAGGGCCAGGGCGACGCCCGTGACGGCGTAGATGACGTGGTAGTCGACCACGGGGTTGCTGGATCCGCCGGCCAGGGGCCATTCGGCCGCCCACATCAGGGCCATCATGGCGATCGCGGAGACGGCGGCGATCCGGAGGCCGATGCCGAGGATCAGGGCGAGGCCGATGCCGAGCAGGCCGAGCATGAACGCCCAGTCGGCGAACGGGCTGCCGGCGAGGCTGTGGAACAGTCCCTTGAGGGGGCCCGCCTCGACGCCGGACAGGAAGCCCTTGGTGGGCGAGCCGCCGTTGATCCAGGCTTTGGCGGACGGGGTGGCGTATCCGAAGCCGAACGTCTTGTCCAGGAAGGCCCAGAGGAAGACGAATCCGGTGGTGACCCGGAGTACGGCGAGGGTCTTGGCAGCGGCCTTGGTGAGCATGGCGCCCGGGGCCTCGACGTGCTCGAGGCGGTGAGCTGCGACGGTGGTCATCGCTTCCTCCTCCATCAATCTCTCTGCCATTGACAATCCTCTGTTCGCGGGCGCCGCACCCGGGTCCGACCACCTGACTGCGCGGGACCTAAGTCCCGGTCAGCCGACCTCGGCCGGGACGGGCGCCTCGTGGGACCGGGCGGCGTGGTGGCGGACGAAGATCAGGACCACGATCGCGGCGGCCAGGGCGGTCCCGGCGGCGACGTAGAGGGTCCCGTCGAGACCGTCGGCGAAGCCGCTCGGCTGCCCGTGCGCGTCGGCGATCCGGTTGGCGAAGATCGTGCCGAAGACGGCGACGCCGAGGGCGAAGCCGAGCTGGCGGAACGTGTTCAGCGCGCCGCCGGCCATGCCGCTGCGTTCGCGGGGCACCTCGGCCAGGACGGCCGAGGACAGGGACGGCAGCACGCAGCCGACGCCGAGTCCGACGACGATCAGGCCGGGGATCAGGACCTTGCCGGTGCTGTCGGCGTCCAGGCGGGCCTGGAGCAGGTCACCGGCGGCGATCAGCAGCAGGCCGAGGCCGACCGTCCAGCGCGGGGTGACCTTCTGCAGGAAGCGGCCGGCGGCGGCGCCGACGACCAGGGAGGCGGCGGCCATCGGCAGCGCGCCGTAGAGGCCGGCGTCGACCGGGCCGTACCCGAGCACCTGCTGCAGCCAGACCGTGCCGAACGGCAGGTAGCCGAACGCGGCCGCCTGGGTCAGGAACGCGGCCACGATCAGCGCCGCGAACGCCGGCCGCTTGAACAGGGCCAGGTCGAGCATCGGGTGGTCGGAGCGCAGCTCGGCGACGATGAACGCGACCAGCGCGACGACACCGGCGGCGAACGCGGTCAGGGCGATGCCGTCGGTCCAGCCGGCGTCGCCGGCGCGGATCAGGCCGTACGTGACGGCCCCGGCCGCCACCGTGAACGTGATCGTGCCGGGCAGGTCGAAGCGTCCGCCCCACGGCGCCTTCGACTCGGTGACACCGCGCAGGGTGAACCAGACCGCGATCAGGCAGACCGGCAGGTTGACCAGGAACACCCAGCGCCAGCCGAAGTGTTCGGTGAGCAGTCCGCCGGCGAGCGGGCCGGCGGCCGCGGCGGCGCCGTTGACCGCGCCCCAGATGCCGAACGCGACACCCCGGTCGTGACCGTGGTAGGTGACGTTGAGCAGGGCGGCGGTGCAGGCGAACATGGCCGCGCCGCCGGCGCCCTGCAGCACCCGGGCGGCGATCAGGGCCTGCTCGTTCGGCGCGACCGCGCACAGCAAGGACGAGACGGCGAAGATGCCGATGCCGATCAGGTAGGTGCGGCGGCGCCCGTAACGGTCGGCGAGCGAGCCGGCGCCGAGCAGCAGGGCGGCCAGAGCCAGGGCGTATCCGTCGAGCACCCACTGCAGGTCGGTGTAGTCGGCCTTGAACTTGTCGGCGATCGACGGCAACGCCACGACGACGATGGTGACGTCCACCAGCAGCAGGAATGTGCCGAGGCAGACGGCGATCAGTGGTGACCATTTGCGCATGCACAGAAGGATGCACGGTTTACTGAAGATCAGCCGCACCAGCTCGCGCAAGACTGCGGATCTCGACATCAGATAGGCTTGCCTGGTGGAAATCGACACGCTCGACCGTCGGGTGACGCACGCGCTCCGGATCAACGGCCGCGCCGGTTACCGGGAGATCGGTGCGGTGCTGGGCGTCTCCGACCAGACCGTCGCGCGGCGTTATCGCCGCTTGCGGGAGGAGGCGCGCCTGCGGGTCGTCGGTTTACCCAACCCCATCGAGCTCGGGTACGAGACCTGGGCGCTCCGGCTCCGCGCGGCCCCGGACGCGGCGTTGCCGATCGCGGCCGCGCTGGCCCGCCGTCCGGACACGACGTGGGTCTCGATCACCTCCGGGGGCACCGAGATCGCGGCCAGCGTGCACGTGCCCGCGTCGGCCGACCGGGAGGCGCTGCTGCTGCAGAAACTGCCCCGCACGCCGCGGCTGGTCTCGGTGAGCGCGCACTGCGTGATCCACAACTACGTCGGCGGCGCGGTCGGGCCGGACCTGCGCGACGACTCGCTGGACGCCGAGCAGATCGCGGCCCTGACGCCGGAGCGGCCGGACGGCGCCCGGTCGGCCGCTCATCTGACGGCGGCCGACGCCCCGCTGATCGAGGCGCTGTCCTGGGACGGGCGGCTCAGTTACACCGAGTTGGCGGCCGCGACCGGCTGGCCGGAGTCGACGGCTCGCCGCCGTACGCAGGAATTGTTCGAATCGGGATCGCTCTACACCGATGTCGAGATCGAGCCGGAGCTGTTCGGTTTCCGCGCGGCCGTGGTGCTGTGGCTCTCGGTCGCACCGGCGCGGGTGGCCGCGGTCGGCAGCGCGCTGGCCCGGCACGAGGAGATCGTCTTCGCCGCGGCCACCACCGGTCCGACGAACCTGCAGGCCACGGCCATCTGCCCGGACATGCCGGCCTTCTATCGGTACGTGACCGAGCGGCTCAGCCTGCTCGACGGCGTGGAGCGGATCGAGTCGGCGCCGGTGCTCAAGCACGTGAAGCAGCTCGGCTCGGTGCGCTGACATACCGCGTCCACAGGGATGCCGCCGGGATTACCCATCGGTAAGAATCTCGTTAATAATATTTACCAGCATCGATCTAGATCGGTCTCCCACTCACCATCCCCGGTTGGGAGAACCACATGTCCGTTCGATCCGTCCTGGCCGCATCCCTGCTGGCGGTCGTCGTCACCCTCGCGCCGGCGCCGGCGCAGGCCGCCAACCCGTACGAGCGGGGCCCGGCCCCGACCACCGCCAGCATCGAGGCCACCACCGGCCCGTTCGCCACCGCCTCGACCACCGTCGCCCGCACCAGCAGCTTCGGGGGCGGCACGATCTACTACCCGACCACCACCACCGCCGGCACGTTCGGCGCGGTGTCCATCGCCCCCGGATACACCAACTCGAAGTCCGCGGTCGCCTGGCTGGGCCCGCGGATCGCCTCCCAGGGCTTCGTCGTGATCGTCATCGACACCCTCAGCGTCTACGACTTCCCGGACAGCCGGGGAACGCAGCTGCTGGCCGCCCTGGACTACCTGACCGGCACCAGCTCGGTCCGCACCCGCATCGACGCGACCCGGCTGGGCGTGATGGGTTACTCGATGGGCGGCGGCGGGAGCCTGTCGGCCTCCAAGACCCGGCCGTCCCTGCAGGCGGCGGTGCCGCTCACCCCGTGGCACACCACCAAGAGCTGGACCACCGACCAGGTGCCGACCCTGATCATCGGCGCCGAGAACGACACGACGGCGCCGGTGGCGTCGCACGCCGAGCCGTTCTACACCAGCCTGCCGAGCACACTCGACAAGGCCTATCTGGAACTCAACAACGCGACGCACTCCGCGCCGACGTCGGCCAACGTGACCATCGCGAAGTACAGCATCTCGTGGCTGAAGCGCTTCATCGACAACGACACCCGTTACGAGCAGTTCCTCTGCCCGGCGCCGTCGGGCTCGGCCATCCAGGAATACCGCGACACCTGCCCGCACTCGGTCTGATTCCCCCGACAGAAAACGCCGGCGGCCCGGTCAGGGGCCGCCGGCGTTCCGAGCCGCGGAAAAGGGGTCAGCGCCAGAAGACCGCGACCGCCGCGTTGGCCAGGGTCAGCGTGATGATCCCGATGTAGTGGCCCTTGTTGACCGCCTCCCGCTTCCGCGGGATGAACACCATGATGAAGATCATCACTGCGATGACCAGCTTGACGACGAGCTTGATCGGGTCGGGCTCGTGGTCCCCGCCGCCCCGCAGCGGCGCGGCCAGGCCGAGCCCGCTGACCAGCTGGATGATCGAGCCCCACAGGACCGCCGGACTGATCCGGAACGTCCCCGACAGGAACTGCGCGATCGCCCCACCCAGCAGCAGGGCGAAGCCGACGAGGTGCACGAAGAGCAGGATCAACCGGAGAGCTTCCACAGCCGGACAGCTTGCCAGCTCACCGGAGGGCCGATCAATCCGGGATGCCGGTGTGTCAGCGTCGAACCGTTCCGGTCGAGGCCCGCGCCACCAGCGCCGGCACGAACGTCGCCTGTTCGTGTTCGTGATCCGGGTTGGTCGCCTCGTCCAGGACCAGGCGGGCCGCCGTCCGGCCCAACTCCTGGCGCGGCTGGCGGACCGACGTCAACGGCACGGCCGCCGCCGCCGCGAAATCGATGTCGTCGAAACCGACGATCGCCAGATCATCCGGCACCCGGAGCCCGGCGGTCACGGCATGCTGCAGCAGACCGAGCGCGAGCAGATCGTTCGCACAAAAGGCGGCGGTCGGCCGGCGGCGGGACGGCAGGCCGGCCAGACGCTCACCGGCCGAACGGCCCTCGCTCACCGTCAACGCCTCGGTCGGCAGGTGGATCAGATCCTCGGGCGGCTTGCCGAACTCCTCCCACACCTCGCGAGCCCCCTGGTACCGCTCGCGGACCTGGCCGATGGTCCCCGGGCCGCCGACGAACGCCACCCGGTCGTGACCGCGATCGATCAGGTGCTCGACGGCGATCCGCCCACCCAGGATGTCGTCCACCGCGACCGAACAGTGCCCGCCCTCACTGCTGAGCCGGTCGACCATCACGAACGGGATGCCGCGCCGGGCGATGTCGGCCAGATGCGACGCGTCCGGATCGACCGGAGTGATCAGAATGCCCTGCACCCGCTGCTGGACGAGCCGGTCGAGATGCTTGGACTCGCGCTCGGCCCGGCCGCCGCTGTTGCAGACGAACAGCGACAGGTCGGCGGCGTCGGCCGCGTTCTCGATCCCCTCGGCCACGTCCTGGAAGAACGGGTTACCGCCGTCGAGCATCACGTAGGCCAGCGCGCGGCTCGTGCCGGCGCGCAGCTGGCGGGCCGACTCGTTGCGGACGAAACCGAGCTCGGCCATCGCCCGCTCGACCCGCTCCCGGGTGGCGGTGCTGACCACGGCCGGCCGGTTGAGCACGTTGGACACCGTGCCGAGAGAGACGCCGGCGGCCGCCGCCACGTCCTTGACCGACGGCGCCCGGCCGTTGCGCGGCTGCTGAGTCAACCCCGTTGCCCCCTCGCTTGAACGGTGGATTGAAACGCATTCTAGGGTGAGCGCTCCCATCCGCAGATGTCAGCATCGCACCGTGAATGAAACATTTCAACCGCAACCGGTCGGCGGAGCCTTTCCCGTCCGATCCTGCCCGCTCCCGCCCTCCTCTGTCCCCTTCTGGTCCCTTCTGTCCCCGGGAGGATCACGGAAACCGGGCGGCACCGAAAGGCACATGATCCGCATTCCGCGGCGCCGGCACAATGCCGGACCTTCGGAGCTCAGAGGGGCGCGATGTGAGCGGCGACGATTCGCCAACCCCGATTCTTCGCGTACGACCATGTCCGCGTGTAGCGCAGCCGGGCGCGGAACGGCTCCCCGCCGAACGTACCCGCCACCGCGCACACCGCGAACGTGACACCGGTCGCGTCCACGACCAGCGACTCCAGACTCTCCTGGGTCAGGCTCTCGACGACCGAGGTGCCGGACCGATAGGCCGCCAGGTCGTCACCCTTCGTGTGGCGGGCACCATCCGGACCGATAGCGATCAGCCGGTCGTCGAGCAGCCGGTCGAGCTCGTCGACGTCCCCGTTCCGCTGCGCGTCCTGGAGGCGCCGCTCGGCGGACAACAGCTCGTCGATCAGGTGGTCGTCGCTCATCGGCCCAGGATAGGAAGGTGGCCGCTCCGGCACCCCACTCATCTGCCGAGGGCAGAAGCCTCGCACCGAACCCACCGGATCGTGGGCCTGTGGACAGGCGGCACTGTGGATGACCGTCAGGTGGCGGGGCTGACGCGGGGGCCGGACGTGCGGAGCCACCGGGGGCGGCGGGACAGACCCACCACCAGCAGGATGATCGAGAGCAACGGCATCGGGTGGCCGATCGTGAAGGCCAGGGCCAGGTCGGCCAGACCGCCCAGTACGGTCATCGTGAAGATCCAGCGCGGGGCGACCGAGCTCGGGCGGCGGTCGCGAATGCGGCCCCACGGTTTCGCGACGGAAAGCCAGCCCTGGAAGGCGATCGCGCTCGCCATCAGGGCGGTCGCGGCGATCTGGCGGGCGGACGGGCCGGCCTCGGCCGAGCGTTCCAGGACCGGTGAGAGCAGGAAGATGCCGGCGAAGAGCTGCACCACCGTGATACCGAACTTGACCGTCACCCACCAGTGCCGGAAGAACCCCCACGGGGTCGCCGCGGCCAGCATGATCCCGGTGAACGCGGACGCGTCGGCCATCGGGCCGAGCAGCCGGCCGTCGAGTTGCAGCGCCATGCTGGTGGCCGCATGCCGGACGTCCGCGTCGGCGGTGGCGAAGCCGACCGAGAGCAGGACGCAGAGGGTCATGGCCTGCACCATCCAGCCCACCGAGGTGAGCACGTGCAGCCAGACCGTGAGATGCCGCCACGTCTTCATGCCCGTCAGCCTCGCGGCGGGCACCCGATCCGGACATCGGTGATTTCCCCGAACCCGAGCCCGGTCTTTCCCTGACGCCTTTCCCAGACGCCTCTTTCCCTGACGCCTCTCTCGCTGACGCCTCTCTCGCTGACGCTTCTTCCCTGCCGCCTCTTTCGCTGACGCCCCGCCCCCGGCCGCCAGGAGCCGGGTCGGTGGCGGCCCTGGCTGGAGGCTCTCAGGAATGTCGGCTACCGTCCGTGGCCGTGATGCGTTCCCGGATCGTTCCTGTCGCCCTGCTCTGCGCCTGCCTGGCGGGCCTCGCCGCCTGCAGTGATAAGGACACCGCGAGTGCCGCGCCGGTAGCCGGGGCCACGAGCGCGGCTCCGTCCGCCTCGGTTGTCGCCGCGGCGCCGTCCGCCTCGGTCGCGGCCGGCGGGAAGGTCACCGGGGACAAGGAACTGTGCGACACGGTGAGCAAGGCCGGCAGCGCCATGAAGGAAGGCATCATGACGGCGCAGAAGCAGGACGGGCACGTGGAGGTCACCGACGCCCGGCACTCGTTCGTCACCTTCCACAACACGATCAACGAGGCGCTCGCCTTCACCGAGGCCACTGATGTGACCGTGGCCGCGCGGGCGATCGCCGACGAGGTCGGCAAGGCCGCGACCGCCGCCGACCCGATCAGCGCCGCCGCGGGCGCCGGCTTCGACCAGCTCAGCAGCAAGCTCACCACCGCCTGCAAGGCCGCCGGCGTCACCGTCAACTTCTGACGCACGGCCGACCAACCCGCACGGCCAGCCTCCCGCACAGCCGACAATCCGCACGGCCAGCCACCCGCACGGCTGGTCAGCACACAGCCAGCCAGCCAACCGGCACAGCGCCCGGGCAAGCTAGGTCATGCACTCGGGCCTGGTCAGTGCGTCCGCGTCGCAGGTCGACGCAGACGGGCGGAGCGAGGCGGTCCGACGGGTGGGCGGAACGGGCAGAGCGGCGAAGCGGGCAGGCAAGCAAGCGGGCGGATTGTCAGGCGGACGAGCGGGCGGGCGGAGCGGGTCAGTCCATCCAATACTTTGCCGGGGCTATGCCGACGCCTTCGACGATTTCTCGGGGGTCGTCCGGAGTGGCGAGGGGGTCGAGGTCGGCGGCGCTGCGGGAACCGGTCGAGAAGATGGTGAAGCCGGCTCGGAACGTGTATCCCAGGGCGGCGCGCTCGGGGTGGTGGCCGAGAGCGGTCAGCTCGGCGACCACGTCGTCCATGAACCGGAACGTCAACTGGACGCCGTCGAGGGTGGCCTGCTCGCCGCCGTCACCCGAGGCGCCCAGCTCGACCAGCTCGACGACATCCTCGTCGTAGTCGACCACCAGGCGGGGCTCGGTGTCGTAAACCGAGCGGGCCGCGATGCCGGGATGCGCCGGTGGGCCCAGCCGGGCCTCGACCGCATCTCTCGTCTCGCCGACACGCACCAGTAGGACGCCTTCGCCGGGCAGAATCTCCATGCCCGAAAGCCTGCCACTCCCCTATGACATTTTCGACTCGCCGGACCTCGGCACCCGGACAGAGTTTTCCTGTGACGGCCGCGACAACCCCGGCCGGGGCGCGGGGCCGGCGGCTGCTGCGGGGCCGGCGATAAGGGTGCCCCGGCGCGTGGCGGACAGTGGGCGGGGCGGGGCGGGGCGGGAAGCGGGGGGCGCGGCGGGAGACGCAACGGGGGGTCAGTGCAGGAGCATGGCCGGGCGGGGGCGCAGGGGACGGGGGTGGGTGTCGCGGCGCAGCGGGGCCAGGGCGGCGAGGATGGTCAGGGCCGCGAACGGGAGCAGGTCCAGGTCGACGGTGATGGCGACGATGCCGGCGCCGAAGAGCAGTGGGGTCCAGACCGGTAGGCGGCGGGCGGCGACCAGCAGCCCGAACAGGGTCAGCAGGCCGAGCGGGAAGAGCATCGGGCCGGCGGTCTCCAGCGGGGCGGGGATCGGCGCGGCGTCCTTGAGGGTGGCGGAGAGGTCGCCGGTGATCACCCAGAGGAAGCAGAGGACGCCGGCCAGGGTGAGGGCGGTGGCGCCGGTGGCGAGGTGGTTGCGCTGCGGGAGCAGGCCGCGGACCCCGGCCGCGAGTACGCCGAACAGGGCCATCGCGGCGAAGAAGGCAGCGTGACCGGCGTTCCAGAGCACGCCCGGGCCGCGGTGACCGTCGAGGCCGTCGGCGAAGCGGAGGACTCCGTAGAGCAGCAGCAGGATCGGCGCGGCGAGGGCGACACGACGGATGATGACCGGGTTCGATGCCATGCGCTGACGCTATGGCCGGTGGCGTGCCCGGGAGCACCGGCGCTTTCCCGGATACCGCCCTGATCCGTTTCTCAGGGGTTCCCCGATGTCGTCCCGTATTCCTATCGCTCAGATAGGAATGCTATGCTCTCGACCACGGGGCCGGTGGCCGGAGCAGCGGAGACGCCGAGAGGCGCTCCGACCGTGTCCGGCACCGCCCCGGCAATCGTCGCCCCACCAGGAGACACCGCACGCAGCACGAAGCAGAAGCAAGAAGCTCGAAACCGGAAAACCGAATAACCGTCCAGTGACCGGCCCGCCGGCCGATCCCCTGAACGACCGCTACTTCTCGAACGCACCGGAGGCGACGCGTGACAACCCTGACCGAGCAGGCCGCCGAGGAGTTCTTCGCGGCGCGGGCGTTCGCTCCCGGTTTGCCGGGCTTCGTCGGGGTCGCGGTCGACCTGCTGCTGGATCCGGCCAGTGCGCCGACCGGTCGCCGCCCGCTGCGGCACGGCTTCCTGGACGCGCGATCGCCGCAGGTCGTCGTGGTCAGCACTCCCCCGTCGCCCGGTCTCGAGGTGGCGCTGCGCCGGATGTCCGACGATCTCGCCGCCGCGACCCGGGTGATGGACCAGCACGGCCTCACCGTGCTTCCGTTCGCCACCGAGATCGATCCGGAGAATCCCACGCGGACGTACGGGACGGGCACGGCCGGAATCCGGATCGGCTTGGAGGCGGGGCCGGACGACGGCGGGCCGCTCGGGCTCGAACGTCGCTGGGTTCTCGCTCACACGCTCGCCCCGGTGCTGGCCGCGGCGTTCGCCAACGCGCCGCTGCGCCAGGGCCGGCCGACCGGCTGGCGCAGCGTCCGTCAGGCCCTTCGTCGCGAACTGCCGGTTCTGCCCGGTCACGTGGGTGATGCACAGAACCTTCCGGCCCAGCGGATTCCGGACACACTCGCGGAGGGCCTGGGGTCCAGGTTGGCGGTCGATCCGCGCACGTCGTGGGCCGCGCACGCCATGGACTCCCCCACGGTCACCGGTCGCAGCCTGCGCGAGCGCTTCCGGGCCGGCGCGCGCCTGACCGAGAGTGATCTGGAGCGTCACCTGGCCGGCCTGCGCCCGCCGGTGGCCGCCCGCGGTCACCTGGAGATCGACGTGGCCGACTGTCAGCCCGGCCACGGCTGGCGCGTGCCGGTCGCCGTGGTCACCGCCCTGCTGGACGATCCGCGCGCGGCCGAGGAGGCCTACGCCGCGACCGCCCACCTGGCCGGGGAACCGCGCCTGTGGGAGCGCGCGGCCCGGGACGCGCTCACCGACCCGGTTCTGGCCGACGCCGCCCGGGCCTGTTTCCTGGCCGCGTACGGTGCGCTGGCCCGGCAGGGCGCGAGCCGGTCGCTGCGGGACGCGGTGGCCGACTTCACCGAGACCTACGTCAATCGCAACCGCTGCCCGGCCGACGACCTGCTCGACCACACCACCCGTCGCGTCTGACCCACCGGCTGGTCGTGAGGGGTGTCTCAGGGCGCCGGAGGCGACCGTGACACTCGGCGGGGCGGGATGAGGCTGCGGCCTCGCGCGGGGTCAGGCCCAAAACCGGGAGTTGGGTGGGTTTGTTGCTCCGGCGGCAACCGCCCGCGGAGGAGACAAGCGGTCGACGGGTTTTGTGGTTTGACCGCGACCAACCGACCACGTCGCCCTTTCGGGCCTCGCGTTCTGGCCGCGCCAGCGGCCTGCGAGGGTCGGAAGGGTCCCCGCGGGAGCGACGATCCGGACCACGGCGGACCGAGGCAATGAAGAATGTGATCTTCGGGTGACGGGTGGGTTCGGGGACGACCTCGCGTTCCCGTTCCGGGCCATCGAGCGGCCGCAGCGGCCGCGCTGATCCGGGCAGGTGGGGACGGGTCCCGGCCCGGCGTGGACGTCGATACGGAATCGTCACGATCGGGCACCCGGAAAAGATCCTTTCCTGGGTTACCGTCCCGGCGTGAACGAGGAAATTCCCGGGCCGCCGAACCCGGCGCCCGGTCCCGCCCCCCAGCCGGCCGATCCGCTGGCCGCGGCTCCGGTCACCGGGGATCCGCTGGCCGCTGCTCCGATGTATCCGCCGACGGCTGCTTTTCCTGGTTATGAGCAGCCCGCGACCTATCCGCCGCCCGCCGGTTTTCCACCGCCGGCCGGGTTTCCGCCGCCGGCCGGGTTTCCGCCGCCCGGTTTCCCGCCGCCGGCCTATCAGCAGGTGCCCGGGGCCTACCCGCCGCCGGGGGCCTATCCGCCGCCCGGCTACCCCGGCCAGCCGATGTTCGCGCCGGAACCCAAGTTCAACGGCTTCGCCATCGCGTCGCTGGTCACCGGCGCCTTCGGCATCCCGCTCGGCATCATCTTCGGCATCGTCGCCCTGGTTCAGATCCCGAAGCGCGGCCAGCGCGGCAAGGGCATGGCCATCGCCGGCATCGTCCTGTCGGTGCTCTCGGCGGCAATCCTCACGCTGGTCATCATCGTCGCCACGCTCCTCTCGGAGAAGGGTGACTTCACCACCAGCAGCAGCCGGCCGGCGCTGGAGTCGACCACCGAGCCGACGCTGGAGCCGACCGCCCGGCCGACGCCGTCGAAGACCGTGGCCGGGGACCTGGGCACGGTGGCCACCGAGGACCTGAAGGCCGGGGACTGCATCTCGTACATCGACGAGAGCGGCAGTGCCAGCGAATTCCCGACCATCCAGTGCGCCAAGCCGCACGCCGGCGAGGTGTACTACCTCTGGACCTTTCCGAAGGGCTCCTACCCCGGGAAGACCAAGGTGGAGGCGCAGGCCGAGAAGGTCTGCGGCAAAGCGCTGGACAAGTTCGCGGTCGGTAAGTTCTCCGACGCCGACTACTGGTACATCTACCCGTCCGTGGACACCTGGGCCGACGGCGACCGCCTGGTCACCTGCATCGCCGTGCCCGCGGACACCGGCGACACCTGGACCGGATCGATGGTCAAGAAGTAGGACGCCGCGGCCGGCCGTCCTCCACCGCGGTGGAAGGCGGCCGGCCGAAACCCGAAAAGTGACCTGAGCCACACCACTTCACGGTGGCGGAGGGCTGTTCCGTCTCGCGGTAAACACCTCGGGAAGGGACCGGACGATGCACAGGATCGTGGTAATCGGCGCGGGATACGCGGGCATGCTGACCGCGGTCAGCCTGATCGGGCGGACCCGGCGGCGCGACGACGTGTCGGTGACCGTCGTGAACGCTACGGAGCGTTTCACCGAGCGGCTGCGGCTGCACCAGACAGCGACCGGGCAGAAGCTTCCGGAGCTGCCCATCGCACGGTTCGTGGACGACCTCGACGTCGGCTGGGTGACCGGGATCGATCTCGCGGCCCGGACCGTGCGGATCGACGACGAGCGGGAGATCGGGTACGACACACTGGTCTACGCGCTCGGCGGCTCGGCCGACACGTCGCTGGTGCCGGGGGCCGCCGATCACGCGTACACCCTGGACTCGGCGCATGACGCGGAGCTGTTCGCGCGCCGCCTGGGCGAGATGAGCGAGGGCCGCGTGCTGGTGTGCGGCGGCGGGCTCACCGGGCTGGAGGCCGCGACCGAGATCGCCGAGCGGTTTCCGCAGCTCACGGTGACCCTGCTGGGCCGGGCGGAGCCCGGCCAGGACCTCGGGCCCAAGGCCCGCGACTACTTGCGGTCCGCTCTTCGCCGACTCCGCGTCTCGGTCCAGGTCGCTGAGATTGCGACGGTACGGGCGGACGGGGCCGAACTGGCCGACGGCGGCTTCGCGCCGGCCGACGTGATCCTGTGGACCAGCGGCGTGCGCGTGTCGCCCCTGGCGGCCAAGGCCGGACTGACCGTTGACGATCAGGGCCGGATCGTCACCGACGCCACGCTGCGCTCGGTCTCGCACCCCGAGGTGTACGCGGTCGGTGACGCCGCCGCCATCACCCAGCGCTACGGGGTGATGCACGGGACCTGCCAGAGCGGGATGCCCACCGGCGCCCACGCGGCCGCGCAGATCGTGCGCGAACTCGACGGCAAGGCGCCCCGGCCGTTCCGGTTCGGATACATCCACGAGCCGGTCAGCCTCGGGCGGCGCGACGCGGTGATCCAGTTCGTGCACCCGGACGAGACGCCGAAACGCTTCTACCTGTCCGGGCGCGCGGCCGTCTGGTACAAGGAGACGGTGAGCTCGGCGCCCTGGAACACGTACGGACGGGTCCTGCGCACGCCCCTGATCGGCATCCTCGGCTGGCGGCGCGGCGGTCAGTACACCCGATGAGCGTCTTCGACGACCACCGGAACCTGCTGTTCTCGGTCGCCTACCGGATCCTCGGCAGCGCCGCCGACGCCGAGGACGCGGTGCAGGACGCGTGGCTGAAATGGTCGGCGGCCGACCGGACACTCGTCGCCGACCCCAAGGCGTACCTGGTGCGGATCGTGACGAACGTGGCGATGGACCGGCTGCGGACCGCCAAACGCGAGACCTACATCGGCCCGTGGCTGCCCGAACCGGTCCTGACCAGCGGTGACGCGCCCGACGTGGCGCCGGCACTGCTGCTCGTGCTGGAGAACCTGACACCGTTGGAACGCGCGGTGTTCGTGCTCAAGGAGGCGTTCGCGTTCAGCTACGAGGAGATCGCCGAAGCGGTCGAACGGTCCCCGGACAGCGTGCGGCAGGCGGCCCACCGGGCGCGGGAACACGTACGGGCGGAACGGCCCCGCTTCCGGGCCGACCGTGACCGGCAGCGGGTGGTCACCGAACGCTTCTTCGCCGCGGCCGCCGGCGGGGACATCAACACGCTGATGGAACTGCTCGCACCCGACGTGACGCTGTGGACCGACGGCGGCGGCAAGGTGCGCCAGGCGATGAAACCCGTCCACGGGGCCGAACGGGTGGCGGCGTGGCTGGCCGGGGTCGGGTCGCGGCCCTACCAGGGAGTGCGGCCGGACGAGATGACGGCCGCCCTCGTCGACCTCAACGGCGAACCCGGGCTGGTGATCAGCGGGGCCGGCCGGGTCATCGGCACACTGACCCTGGACCTGGACGCCGGCGGACGGGTCACGGCCATCCTCAACACTGCCAACCCCGACAAACTGGCCGCCGTCCAGGGCGGTGTCGTGCGGGACCTGTGACCGGTCCCGCACCCCCGTCAGTGCTTCTGGCGGGCCTTGCGGCGCTCACTGATCTCCCAGGCGATCACGTACTGGCGGATCATCTGGGCCAGCGGGTCGACCGTCTTGAAGATCAGGACGACGTGGTGACCGGGCTCGTCGGCGGCCGGGCGGACCGCGTACACCTTGCCCTTCAGCTCGGCCTCACCGTTACCGAGCCAGACCAGGGCGCGCATGTGGTCACCCTCGGAGAACATCTTCGCGTCCTGCACCCAGAAACGCAGGCCGCCCTCGCTGATGTCGAGCATCCGGCCCTGCAGGTACTGCGGGCCCCAATCGCCGAAAAGACGGATCGGGGCGCCGGCGCCGCCGCGGGCGTACTCGCGGCGGTTGCTGATCACCGGCTCGGCCGTCGGGAACAACGTCCAACGGAACGGGGCGGAGTCGGTGACATCCTTCAGCAGCACCGGCATCACGATGCGGGTACGCGGGGGAACCCAGAACGCCTCGAACTCGTAGCCGGGAAGGAACCCCGTCGGGCCGGAAGTCTCCAGCGGGGCGGCGACGCTGAACGTGTCCCCGTCCACGGACTCCAGCCGGGATCGGAAGTTCACGCCGTCCCCGAGCGCCAGGAACATCGGGGAACCGATCTCGGGCAGCTCCATCACACGTCGGCCTTTCACGTCGCCTGGGCCCGCACCGCGCGGGTCGCCATGCAATGTCGGCTTTCCCCGCGGCGACGTGAGAGGTCGAAAAGTTGCGATCCGGGTCCCCACCCAACCCCAACCCTCCCCCACCCAGCCCACGCGTCGCCACGCCCGGCCCACCACCGCCGAGCCCCCGACCCGCCACCACCCAGCCCGCGCGGCCCGACGCCCGGATCGCCGCCGCCCCAGCCCGCCGCACACGGCGCCCGACCTGCCACTGCCCGGCTCGCGCGTCGACCGCGCGCGGGCGCGGGCGTGCGGGCGCGGGCGTGCGGGCGCGGGCGTGCGGGCGGCGCGCGGGCGCGGGCGTGCGGGCGCGGGCGTGCGGGCGCGGGCGTGCGGGCGGCGCGCGGGCGCGGGCGTGCGGGCGGCGCGCGGGCGCGGGCGTGCGGGCGGCGCGGGCGTGCGGGCGGGCGCGGGTGGGCGGCGCGGGCGTGCGGCTGGTGCTGAGGGCTGCTTCGCCCGGCCGGATACGACCCTCACGACCAGCCGAGCCGAGCGAGCTGGCGCTCACGGCTCCAAAACCCACCTTGAGCAGCCATGAGCACCAGCTCGGGCAAGCCGGCTGGCGCTCACGGCTGTCTCCACCCGCCCGAGACAACCCTCAGTGCCAGCTGAGACCGCGGGGTGCGGCAGGCGAAGGGGCGGGCAGCCAGCTGGCGGTCAAGGGTGGGGTGGGGCGGTTGAGACGCGTCGGAGGGGTGGCTGGGGCGCGGAGGGGTGGCTGGGGGGTGAGGAGGGGTGGCTGGGGGGTGAGGAGGGGTGGCTGGGGGGTGAGGAGGGGTGGGGGGTTTGAGCGGGAGCAACGGCGGACGTCGCCCTTGGGGGCTGAGTGGTTTGGACGCGCAGCGGCCAGCTCAGCCCCCGAGGGTCCCCGCGGGAGCGACGATCTGGACCACGGCGGACGTAGGCAATGATGAATTTGATCTTGGGGGTTGGGGGGGTCAGCCTCGGACCAGGGTGAGCACCGTGTCCATGTTCTTGAGTTTTTCGGGGCCGGTGCCGAGGAGGCCGTCCGGGATGATCAGCTCGTCGAGGCCGGCGGCGCGGTACTCGGCGATGGCGTCGGCCAGTTTGGACGGGCTGCCGCCGATGATCGGCATCGGGAGGCCTTCGGGGAGGGGGCCGTCGACGACCGTGAGGGCCTGGGCGGTGCGCTGGATCGATCGGGGGTCGCGGCCGCGTTCGGCGCAGAAGCGGTCGAGGACGGCGGATTTGTGGGCGATGAGTGCGGGGAGGCCCCAGGTGTTCCACTGGTCGGCGTATGCGGCGACGACGTCGAGCATGCGCTTCTCGCCCTTGGCGCCGATCATGATCGGTAGTGGGTTCTGGAGCGGCTTGGGTTCGCTGACGGCGTCGGTGAGCTGGTAATACTCGCCGGTGAAGGTGGTCTTCGGGGTGCGCAGGAGGCCGTGCAGGACCTGGAGGGCCTCGACGAAACGGTCCAGCAGTTGCCGGGTGGCGGGGAGCTCGATGCCGTACTGCTCGTGCTCGTTGACCTGCCAGCCGGCGCCGACGCCGAGGGTGAAGCGTCCGCCGCTGATGTGGTCGACGGTGGCGGCCATGTTGGCGACGACGGCCGGGTGGCGGTACGTGTTTCCGTAGACCAGGGTGCCGATGCGGACGCGCGGGATCGCGGCGGCCAGGGCGGCGACCAGCGAACCGGCCTCCAGGGTGGGGCCGAGCGGGTCGCGGCCGGGGCCGGCGTTGGGCATGAAGTGGTCGGCGATCCAGAGGCCGTCCCAGCCGGTCTCTTCCGCGTGACGTGCGGCTTCGAAGATGTCGGACCAGGCTTGACCTGCACCCGGCCAGAAGGAGATGCGCATACGGGTACCCTATCGCTGCCCTATTCCGGCGATATGCGGCGATTGATGGGGGACGTATCGTGGCCGGGTGATCTCTCTGCTCACCGCGGCCCACTTCGGCGCCGCCACCGACCTGGTCAATCACGTCTACCGGGAGTCCGAGAAGGGGCTCTGGCGGGACGGGGCGTCCCGCACCTCGCTGGCCGAGGTGACCGAGCTGGCTTCGGCCGGGGAGCTCGCGGCGGACGTGCGGGACGGGCGGCTGGCCGGGGTGGTGCGGGTGCGGCGGATGCCGGGTGGGGTCGGGGAGTTCGGGATGCTCGCCGCCGACCCCGGGCGGCGTGGGGAAGGGATCGGGGGCGGGCTGATCCGGTGGGCGGAGGAGTACTGCCGGTCCCGGGGGGATCGGACGATGCGGCTGGAGTTGCTGGTGCCCCGGGGGTTCGAGCTGGAGTCCAAGGAGTTCCTGCACACCTGGTACTCGCGGCTCGGGTATCGGGTCGAGCGGGTGGGGCGGCTGGAGGAGGACTATCCGCAGCTGGCGCCGATGTTGGCGGTGGAGGCCGACTATCGGATCTACACCCGGCCGCTGACGCCCGCCGTGGCGGTCCGGCGGTAGGCGTACCGGATCAGGGCCAGGGCGCCGATCGTGAAGACGGCGTTGCCGATCAGGTCGACCGCGGCGGCGGCCTCACCGGTCGGGCTCTCGACGAACGAGTGCCAGGCGTAGGTGAGCAGCGCCCCGGCCGCCACCGCCAGGTAGTGCCGGCTCCCCCAGCCCGGCTTGGCCGACCAGATCGCGATCAGGGTCAGGTAGACCGCGATGTTCAGTACGAAGATCACGACGCCGGGCCAGGCCGGGACGTCCACGATGGTGATGCCCATGTAGACGGCGCCGGCGAGCAGGGTGGTGAGCAGGACGATCAGGGCGTTCGGGGCGGTGCCGGGACGCGGCCGGAACGTGATCCGCAGGGCCAGGCCGGCGGCGATCAGCAGCGCCACGACGAGGCCGGTGACGGTGAACTGGGCGGCCGTGGCGGTGTAGGGCCACAACGACATGTTGATCGCGGTGCTGATGACGATGCCGATCAGGAACAGCACGCCGGTGACGATCAGTCCGGTGCGGCCCAGCCACGGGGTGGTGCGGCGGTCCCGGGAGATCACTTCCATGATCAGAATCGGCGCGGCGACGCTCCAGAACGTGTGCAGGCCGACGACGAACAGGGTCCACGGTGCGGCTGTGCCGAGCGCCGGGATGAAGCCGTCGACGAGAAGGTGCTGGCCGGCATAGTTCGGGTTGAACAGCGACTGGGTCGTCAAACCCTCCTCGATCACGCCGTAGGCGACGGCCAGGATGACCATGTTCGGCCAGCCCAGGCCGCGGCGGCGGACGAGCTCGCGGATCAGGAGGGCGCCGCCGCCGTAGAACGGGGCGAGCGCGACCACCGCGGGCAGGAACGTGATCGGCAGGTTGCCGAGCAGGAACTCGGCGACGAGCGGGGCCAGGAAGAAAAGTCCGACGGCGGGTGCGAGGCGACGAAGCATGTACTCAGTGGACCGCCGCCGGGCCTCGCACCCCCGGGCCGAAAATCAGGACTTGTCGATGACAGATGTCAGGCGGGCACGACGGTGCGGCCACTCCGACGCGACGCAGGAAACGATCCTCTACCTGGCCTTTCAACTCTACGGTTGACAGCGGGGTGGCCGGGGGCTAGGTTGTCTTTAAACCGATGAGTTGAAACGAGGGCGCGATGCCGGCCGATGAGTTGTCGCGGGTGTTCGCGGCTCTGGCCGACCCGACCCGCCGGGACATGGTGTCGCGGCTGGCCGACGGCGACGCGACGGTCAATCAGCTCGCCGAGCCTTATCGGATGTCGCTGCAGGCCGTCTACAAGCACCTCAAGGTGCTGGAGGAGGCCGGGCTGGTGAGCCGCCCGCCGGGGCCGCAGCCGCGCTCGGTGCGGCTCGAACGTGACGTGTTCGACGAGGTCGGTGGGTGGATCGAGCAGTACCGGCGCCGGGCCGAGGCGCGCTACCAGCGCCTGGACGCGGTGCTGCGGACCATGCGGGAAGACGACGGAACAGACCGACCTGAGGGGCTGGAGACATGACCGAGGCGCAGATCGAAGCGGACAAGGACCTGCCGATCATCCGGATCACCCGGGACTTCACGGGTACGCCGGAGCAGCTGTTCCGGGCGCACACCGACCCGGAGCTGTTCGCGCAGTGGTGCGGGCCGGACTCGACGACCGTCCGGATCGATCACTGGGACGCGAGGAACGGCGGGGCGTGGCGGTACACCGCGGTGCGGGGCGAGGAGGAGTTCGGGTTCCGGGGCTGCTTCCACGAGGTGAGCCCGGAGCGGATCGTGCAGACGTTCACGTTCGAGGGCGCGCCCGAGGGGGTCTCCCTGGAGACGCTGACGTTCGAGGACCTGGGCGACGGCCGGACCCGGCTGCACGCGCAGTCGCTCGTGGACAGCTTCGAGGGCCGGGACGCCTGGCTGCGGAGCGGCATGGAGACGGGCGTGAACGAGGGTTACGCGAAGCTGGACGGGCTGCTGACCAAGGGCGCGGTCTGACGACGTACCGAAGCGGGCAGGAAACCCGGAGCACGGCGGACCGGAAGAGAGGGGCGGCCTCGAGTGGAGGCCGCCCCTCTCTTCCGTCAGAAAAAGCTGTCAGAAAAAGCCGTCAGAACAGGTCGTCGAAGACGGCGACGCGGTCGAAGGACATGGCGTGCTCGCGAGCCCGCGTCTCCATGGCCCGTTTCTCCGCCTCGGGCATGTCGAGGACGACCCGGTCGAGCGCCTCGGCCAGGGCGTTGATGTCGCCGGCCTCGATGATGACGGCCGTGTCGCCGACCGCCTCGCCGGTGCCGCCGGTCAGGGTGGTGACGATCGGGCCGCCGCCGGCCAGCATCTTCTCGGCCAGCGCGATGCCGAACGTCTCGACGAAGTCCGGCTCCGGCTTGGTGGGCAGCGCGTAGGCGGCGCACCCGGCCATCAGCAGCGGCTTCTCGTCGTCGTCGACGTCGTTGAGGAAGATGATCCGCTCATCCTCCTTGGCCATCGCGCGGACGTGTTCCAGCGCGGGGCCGTTGCCGGCGATGACCAGCGGCACCTCGTCCCGGCACTGCATCTGGCCGTACGCGATGACCAGGTCGTAGATGCCCTTGGCCCGGGCCACCCGGGACAGGAACAGGATGTACTTGCCGCGTTCGAGGCCGCGCTTCTCCAGGGCGGCGTCGATCGTCTCCTCGTCCAGGTCGAGGAACGCGGAGGAGTCGATCGGCGGGTAGCTGACCGTGACCCGGTCGCGGCACTGCTGGGCGAAGGTCGTCCCGCAGTGGCGGTCGACCTCCTCGGCCGAGGCGATGATCTCGTCCTTGGTGTACTCCGAGACGGCGACCACCTCGTCGCTGGCCAGGAACGTGGTCAGCAGGACGGTCGCGGCGCCGACCCGGCCCTCGCGCAGGCAGGAGCGGATGACGTTGGTGACGTCCGAGCCGACCGCCTTGGCGATGGTGTGCACCTGCGGGTTGAACCCGGCGGCGCGGGCCGCGGTGACCGCATCGTTGATCACCTGGGTGTGCGGGACCAGGTACATCGACAGGCACACGGTCGGCACGCCGTCGCTGAGCAGCTCGACCAGGCGCCCGGTGAGCCCGGCCAGGTGCCGGCCGTCCGGCACCCGGTAGTCGCCGACTGCTTCGGGGCGCTCGACGGTGATGCCGTCGCTGTACGGCAGGAGCCGGTCGAGCGGCTTCAACGGCAGGCCGGCGGCCTGCAGCGTGGGGATCGGCCAGGTGAGCAGGCGTACGTCGTCGAAGCCCCGGGTCAGGGCGACTTCGGCGAGATTGCGTGCTTCACCCGAGTGTCCGCAGATCACCGGGTCGGCGCGGACCGCGATCACGAGTCTCCGAGTAGGACGGCTCATGGTCATTCCTTACGTTGTCGCAGGGGGTGTTGAGAGGGTGAAGGAGTGGGAGGGCGGGCGGATCCCGTGTCCCCACGTCGATGGTTCGGGGCCGAGCTTGATGTGCAGCCGGCCCCCGCGATGCACGTCGGTCGCGGAGAGGTGCGCCGCGTGCAGCGGCTTGCCGTTGAGGGTGGCGGACTGAACGTACTGGGCGGGCGGGTCACGGTCGAGACCGTCGACACCGATCGGCGTCTCCTTGTGCCCGCTCGTCTCGATGATGAACTCCTCGTCGCCGACGCGCAGCGCGGCCCGGGCAAATGCCGGAGCATTCACCAGGAAGAGGCTCTGCCCGGCGACCGGGAACAGGCCCAGCGACGCCCAGACGTACCAGGCACTCAGGCCGCCGGAGTCGTCGTTGCCCGGCAGCCCGCCCGGGCCGGTGCCGAACTGCCAGGTCAGTGCCGAGTGGACGATCTCGGCGGTCCGGTCGGGACGGCCGGCGTAGTGGTAGGCCCACGGGGCCTCCATGTCCGGCTCGTTGTTCAGGCCCTCGAAACGGTTGAGCGCGTACCCGAGCGCCATCTCGGCCGGCTGCGGGCTGATGCCGGGCTGCTTGACCGGCTCGGCGCCGTAGCCGAAGAAGCGGTCGAGCTTGTCGATGAAGCCCTTGTCCCCGCCGGACAGCTCGATCCGGGCGGCCATGTCGTGCAGCAGGCGGAACGAGTAGTTCCACTTGCCGCCCTCGTAGAACTCCGAGTCGCGCAGCAGGCCGGTGGACGGGTCGAACGCGTTCACCCACTGGTGGCTGCGGCGTTCCAGGTCGTCGGCGAGACGCCGGTCGTTGAGCGCGCGGGCCACCTTGGCGGTGGCGTGGTGGGCGTAGGCCAGGTCGAGCGTGTGGGTGATCGGGTGCACCAGGCCGTGCTCGAAGAAGTCCTCGCCGTACATCCGGCGCAGGTCGTCGACCATGTGCACGAGCGCCCAGCCCCAGTCGACGCCGGCCCGGCCGAGCGCGTGGGCGTCGGCGATCGCGGTGTGGGCCAGGGCCGAGGCCTGCCGGAAGAACCGGTCGGCGCCGCGGGCCATCCGGTACCCGATCGGGAAGTTGCCCTCCTCCTCGCAGACCCGGATGAGCGACTCCAGCAGGTCCATGGCCCGGTCCGGGGCGATCGCCTGCAGCAGCGGGATCTGCGTCTTGTAGATGTCCCACATGGTGCAGATGTCGAACGCGTACGGCCCCGAGTTCGGCCAGAACGGGCTCTCGTCGTCGGCGAAGCACGGCTTGATCAGCGAGTGGTAGAGCGCGGTGCCCATCACCGTACGGCGGGCCGGGGTGCCGCCCTCGACCTGGATCCGGTCGAGGTGGTCGCGCCAGCGATGCCGGGTGTCCGAGCGGACCTTCTCGAAGGCCGGCTCGGACTCGGTGCCGCACTCCTTGTGCAGGTTGCGTTTGGCCTGCTCGTGACCGCGCAGCGAGAAGCCCATCCGCACCTCGATGGTCTGCCCGGCCCGGGCCGAACCCATGAAGAGCAGCCCGAACGGGCGCAGCGTGGTGCTGCGGATGCTGTCGAAGTCGAGACGGGTGCCACCCGGGATCAGCCGCCGGTCGTACCAGAGCATCTGCCGCCACCCGGGGGTGTCGGCCTCCAGGTAGACCGAGAGCGGCACGCCCTCCATCACCACCGTGCCCTGCGCGCAGCCGTGGCCCATGCTCTCGACCTGGGCGCGCAGCGGAACCGTGCGGCCGAGGTCGATCGCCAGGCCACCGCAGGACAGGTCGATGACGACCCGGGCGCTGTGATGGTCCGGGAAGGTGTACCGGTGGACGGCGACCTTCTCCCCCACGGTGATCTCGCAGCGCACCCCGGTGTCGAGGTTGGCGGCGTAGTACCCGGGGTCGGCGCGTTCGTCGTGCAGCGCCCAGGACTGGCCGAGGTCGTCCAGCGGCTGGACCATGGGCGTGACCCGCACGTAGTTGTAGTACTTGCGGATCGCGCCGGTGCCGGATTGCTGGAAATGGGTGAAACCGGACGCCTCGGTGCGCTCGAACATCTCCTCGGGCACGCCCTCGGTGTTCTTCGCGTACCGGCCGTAACCGGTCGGGTAGGCGCCCGAATAGGCGCAGGCGGAGACCATGCCCAGAGGCGAGGTCGCGCCGGGGTGAGTGTTACCCACCTGCGGCTTGGGCCACCACCAAGTGGCGGCCAGACCGTGTGCGCGAGGCAGGTCGGTCGCCGCGGTGCCGATGAAGGGATCTACGTTGTCCAGGATTTCGGGACTCTAACCGGCCGCGGGCCCCTCTGTGGTTTCAATCAGGTGAACTGAGCCATAGGAGTGACACACTTCCGGTTGATCAACATCTGCTGGAACTCCTCCGGAGCTCGCGGTTCGCTGAAGAAATACCCCTGTACGGCCGGGCAGCCGGCCGCCTTCAGAGCCTCCCAGTCGGCCATCTCCTCGACCCCCTCGGCGATCGTGGACATGCCCAGGGACTGGGCCAGCCAGAGCACCGCCTGGATGATCGACGACTTGCGCTGGTCCTCGGCGAGACCGGCGACGAACGAGCGGTCCAGCTTGACGATGTCCGCCGGGACCGACTTGAGCCAGGTCAGCGAGCTGTAGCCGGTCCCGAAGTCGTCCAGGGCGATCCGCACGCCGAGCCGCTTGATGGTGGCCAGGCGCTCGCTGACGTCGACCGTCGAGGACAGCAGGGCGGTCTCGGTGATCTCCAGCACCAGGCGGGACGGGTCCAGCCCGGGGTGGGCGGCGAGCAGGTCGGCCAGCATCGGCACGAAGTCCGGCTCGGCCAGCTGGCGCGGGCTGACGTTGACCGACACGTAGCCCAGGTGCCCGGACCAGTAGATCAGGTGCTCGATCGCCGAGCGCAGCACGTGCTCGCCCAGCGGCACGATCATGCCGGTCTCCTCGGCCGCGCCGATGAAGTGGAACGGGCTGAGGATCCGCCCGTCCGGGGTCCGCATCCGGCACAGCGCCTCGGCGCCGACGATCTGCCCGGTGATCGTGGACACGACCGGCTGGAACCACAGCGGCAGCGTCCACGGCAGGTGCCCGGCCAGGGCCTGGCGCAGGCGGGCCTCGGCGGCCAGCCGCTCGTGCACCGACACCCGCATGTCCTCGGCGAACACCTCCAGACGGTTGCCGCCGGCCCGCTTGGCCGCGTACATGGCCGTGTCGGCGGCCAGCACGACGTCGTCCGAGTGCTCGGCGCCGTGATCGGAGGCGACGCCGACACTGACCGAGATCGGCAACGGGTTGCCGGCCACGTCCAGCGGCTCGCCCAGCGAGGCCAGGATCTCCTGCCCGACCCGCAGGCCGGTGCCCGGAGGACCGGTCACCGCGACGACGAACTCGTCACCGCCGAGCCGGGCCAGCAGTGCGCCCGGCGGCACGACCCGGGACAGCCGGGCCGACAGCGCGCGCAGCACGTCGTCGCCGGCCGCGTGGCCGGAACCGTCGTTGACCGACTTGAACCGGTCCACGTCCATGTAGATGACGCTGACCGGGTTCCGGCCGGCCAGGAGCACGGCCAGGTCGTTCTCGAACGCCTTGCGGGACAGCAGACCGGTCAGCGAGTCGTGCCGCACCTGGCGGCGCAGCTCCTCCTCGTGGTTGCGGACACTGGTGACGTCCAGGCAGTGCACGAAGATGAACCGCAGGGTGCCCTGCTTGTCGTAGAGCGGCGTGCTGTGCAGCTCGACCCAGATCAGCTCGCCGTCGTCGGTGCGCCGGTACTGCCGGGTCAGCGTGAGCGGGTGGGGGGACGCCGACATCCGCGGGAAGGCGCTGCCCTCCTCGGCCACGGCGACGAGCGGCACATCCCGTACGGAGAAATCGGCCGGAAGCTCGTCCGGCAACCGCAACCAGTGCCGGTAGGCCGCGTTGGTGCGCAGCACCAGCCCGTCCGGCGCGAACATCGCCATCGGCACCGGAGTCTCGTCGAAGGCGACGCTGAGCTGGGCCTGGCTCTCCTCCAGGTTGTCCGCGGCGCGGCGCTCCTCGGCCTCGGTCAGCCCCCACTGGACCACCTGGAAACCGGCCGCCAGCAGCACCGCGAAGCCGTGCAGGCCGGCCCAGAGCAGCGGGTGCGCCTGCGCCGAGTGGTGGTCGTAGGTGTGCGTGCCGGTGATCACGCCGAACAGCCCGTGGTGCAGGGTCGTGGCCACCAGGAACGCGCCGAACGGGGCCCAGTCCCGGTAGAGGGCGAGCGCGGCGACCGCGACGAAGAACGAGAAGTGCGCCTCGGTCAGGCCGTTGCTCAGCGACACGAAACCGGCGCAGGCGACGGTGAACCCGATCGCCACCGCGACCGAGCGCAGCCGGCGTCCCCTCAGCAGGGTGCCGGCCACCACGCAGGGCAGGACCAGCAGGTCCGTCCAGAGCAACGTGGCGCCCTGATCCGGGCGCAGCGCGCCGAACACGGTCACCACGAGCACGACGACGCCGAGCAGCACCGTCAGCAGACGGTGCCTCGTCGCCCAGTCCTCGTCGCGCAGGCCGCCACCGGAGGGTAGGCGGTCCCGCAGCCTCATCAGCCAGGTCCCCACGGTTCCGTTCATCGGAACGTTCCGGGGTGAGCGCAGGTTCCCGCCGGTTGCCGGTCAGGAGCGGAGTATCTCGGCCAGTGCTTTCGTGAAGCGGTCGACGTCGTCCTCGGTGCTGCCGAGGCCCCAGCTGGCCCGGAGCAGGCCGGCTCCGGGCGCGTCGCACGTGTCGGATTTTTCGGCGTTCACCAGGCGCCGGACGAGCGGATGGGCGCAGAACTGGCCGGCCCGGACGCCGATGCCGTACTCGCGGCCCAGCCGGTGGGCGACCTGCGCGGGATCGTGGCCGGGGAGGGCGAGCGAGACGATGCCGACCCGCGGGTGGTCCGGGCCGAACAGGCTGACCTCGCGGGCGCCCTCGGGCAGGCCCCGGCGGAGACGGGTCAGGAGGCGCTGCTCGTGCTCGTGCAGGGCGTCGCGGTCGGCGACCAGCAGGGCGGCGCAGACGGCGGCGATCGCGACGGCGCCGAGCAGGTTGGGGGTGCCGCCCTCGTGCCGGGCCGGGCCGGTGGCCCAGGTCAGGTCGCCGGGGCGGTCGCCGACGGTGGCGCTGGCCCCGCCGCCGTAGAGGTAGGGCTCGGCGGCGTCCAGCCAGTCGGCCCGGCCGGCCAGGACTCCGCCGCCGAAGGGGGCGTACAGCTTGTGACCGGAGAAAGCCAGAAAATCAGCACCCAGGTGGTCCAGGTTCGCCGGTAGGTGCGGCGCCAGCTGGGCTCCATCAACAATGACGCGTACGTCGTGCGCGTGGGCGATGTCGGAGATTTCCCTGATCGGCCACACTTCGCCGGTGACGTTGCCGGCTCCGGTAACGGTGACAACCGCGGGTCCGGTGATGCCGCCGAGCGCATTTTCGACCGCATTTATCGCCTCATCGGCGGACTTCGGCGCGGGGAGCCGGAGCTGATTCGGCCAGGGCAGCAGGTTGGCGTGGTGCTCGCCCTCGAACAGGATCGTCGTGGTGCTCGGCGGCAGGGCCCGGGCCAGCAGGTTCAGCGCGTCCGTGGTGTTCCGCGTGAAGATCACCTGGTCGCCGGGGCGGGCGCCGACGAACTCGGCCACCACGTCCCGGGCCACCTCGTAGGCCACCGTCGAGGTCTGCGACCGGACGCCGGTACCGCGGTGCACGCTGCCGTACCTCGGGAGCAGTTCGGCGACGGCCTGCGCGGCGGCCTCGGCACAGGGAGCCGAGGCGGCGTAGTCCAGGTGCGCGAAACGCACCGTCTCGCCGGTGGGAAGTTCGGTCTTCAGGTCGTCGCCGACGATGTCGAGAGCCGACACGGCATGCCTCCGCCGAGGTCTGGGACCCCACGGGGCCCGCGCTTGCCGGCGTCGGGCGACACCGGCCCGGTCCTCACCCGGGGCACCCCATCGCGAACGCAAGGGTTGCCGGTCAGCAAGCCGGGGCTACGCGCTGACACTCATGACCTGGCCACGAAGTTAGCAGAACTCACAGCGCCGTGCCATATCCCATTCCACGAGTAGGGATTAAGGTCGATGTATGAGCGATTTCCAGCAGCAGTGGACGCGGTGGCACGACGAGCACGAGAAGCGGCGGGCCGACCCGCACGGGTTCCTGGCGATCACCGGCCTGCACTGGCTGGACGAGAAGCCGCAGCACTTCCCGGACGCGCCGGGCTCGTGGCACACCGGGCCGGACGGCGTGGTCGTCGACCTCGGGCCGGACGAGTCGCTGCTCATCGACGGGGCGACTGTGACCGGGACGCATGCGTTCGGGCCGATCCCCGAACGCGGTGACATCACTGTGGGTTACGGTGACGCGAAGCTGGAGATCGCTCGGCGGGGCGGCTATGACGTGCTGCGGCCCCGGCACCCCGACAACGAGACCCTGGTCAAATATCTCGGGACGCCGGCCTACACGGCCGATGAGAAGTGGGTTGTGAGCGGCACTTTCGTGCCGTTCGAGGCGCCCGTGCCGGTGACCGTGGGCTCGGTCTCGGAGGGGCTCGAACACGTCTACGAGTCGCCCGGCAAGGTCGAATTCACCGTGGGCGGGGAGGATCTGGCCCTCACCGCGTTCAACGGCGGCACGCCGGGTTCACTCTTCGTGTTGTTCACCGACGCGACTTCCGGGGTCACGACGTACGCCGCCAATCGGAGTCTGGCGATCCCCGCGCCGGCCGCCGACGGGACGGTGACGCTCGACTTCAACCGGGCGACCAACCTGCCGTGCGCGTACACCGAGTTCGCGACCTGCCCGCTGCCGCCGGCCGGGAACAAGCTGCCCGTGGCGGTGGAGGCGGGCGAGCAGCTTCCCCGATAGCGTCGGTTCAGGCTTCCCCGATAGCGTCGGTTCATGGAGGAACTGCTCGCGTCCGCCGAGGCGCTGATCGGAATCCGCTCCACCGCCGATCGGCCCGGTGAGCTGCACCGGGCCCTCGGCCTCGCGCTCGACGTGGTCGGGCCGGACTTCGAGATCCAGCGCTTCGAGTCCCGGGGCAAGCCGAGCGCACTCGTCACCCACCCCGACCGGCCCGGGCAGCCTCGGGTGATCCTCAACGGTCACCTGGACGTGGTTCCGGGCACGCCGGACCAGTTCCGGGCCCGCCGGGAGGGCGACCGGCTCTACGGCCGGGGCGCGCACGACATGAAGGTGGCCGCGCTCGTGCTGGCCACGGTGTTCCGGTCGCTCGCGGCCGAACTGCCCTACCCGATCGCGCTGCAGCTGGTCACCGACGAGGAGGTGGGCGGCTTCGACGGTACGGGCCATCAGGTCGACCAGGGTGTCCGCGGCGACTTCGTGGTCATCGGTGAGCAGAGCGCGCTGCGGGTGGTCACCGAGTCCAAGGGGCTGGTGCGGGCGCGACTGGTCGCTTCCGGGCAGACGGCCCACGCGGCCTATCCGTGGCTGGGCTCCAACGCGCTGATCACGCTCTGGGAGGCGGTCGATCGGGTGCTGGAGCGCTATCCCGTACCGTCCGCGGAAGCCTGGGCGACAACGGTCAACCTGGCCCGGATCGAGACGTCCAACGAGGCGGTCAACCAGGTGCCGGCCGACGCCGTGGCCTGGCTGGACATCCGGTACCCGCCCGAGGACGGTGAACTGACCGGGCGGTCGGTGGCGGCGATCGTCGAGCATCTGCGGTCGGTGGCCGGGCCCGGGGTGGACGTGGTGGTGGACGCCGTGGGGACACCGCACCGGGCGGACGCCGGGAGCGCCGAGGTCGTGGCGCTGCGGGAGGCGGCCCGGGCCGTGGGCTACTCCGGGGAGCTGCTGCGCAAGCACGGGTCGGCCGACAGCCGGTTCTACTTCCCGCTCGGCGTCGGCGCGGTGATCTTCGGGCCGGCCGGGGACGGCCAGCACGGGCCGGAGGAGTACGTGCAGATCAGCTCGCTGACGCCGTACGCCGAAGCCTTGTCGATCTTCTTGAAGGGTCTTCCGGCGTGACCGGGCGTCAGTCGGTGAAGGAGAGCAGGTATTCGATGCGGTGGGCGATGCCGCGCAGGTAGGGGCCGCGATCGGGGTCGACCTTGGCGTTCCACGAGGACGGGCCGTGGCGCTCCAGCATCTCCGCGTAGCGGGAGGCCGGGCCGACGTGGGCGCCGTCCGGGCCGACGGTCTGGTCGGCGTAGGTGAGGGCGTCGGCCAGGACCGTGCGCTCGTCCGGATAGGCGGCCAGCAGCTCGCTCAGGCCCCGGGCGGCGGCGATGAACCGGGCGCCCGAGTGGTACGCCACCAGGCCGGCCACCCGGACCGGCCAGCCGTTGCGGGTCAGGTGATCGGCGCCGTCCAGCGGGTGGAAGCCGGTGGTGACGGTCTCCGCGGCGTAGCCGACGTCGTGCAGCCAGGCGGCCGCGGTCAGCAGGTCGGCGTCGATGCCGAGCGGCCCGGCCAGGGCGGCCGCCCGCTCGGCGACCCCCTGGGTGTGCCGCCAGCGATTACCCATGTCACCCAGCAGCGACTCGGCCACCGTCCGGGCGGCGGCGGTCAGCGGGCCCTCGCACGGCCCGGCCGGCGTGGGCAGGCAGGGCGCGGGGAGCAGGGTCGGGGCCGTCATCGCCGGATCGTAGGCCGCTGATGGTGAACAAAAGACCAACTGAGCATGAGCGCACCCTGAATCCACACGTCGGCGACCTGGCAAAAGGCTGATCGGCCGATCCGCGGAGATCGTTAGCCGGAGCCGCGCCGGGCTTGTGGGGCACCTCACCGGACTCATCCCTTCGGTCAGACGGATCTCGACCGAACAGATCTTGGCAGCCGGGCATCGGCCTGGTTCGATCCGGAGGTTCATTGCGCCGTGATCAGCGCGATGACTTCCCACGCCGTGAAACCGCCGACGTCAGGATCACGATGAGCGAAACGCCCAAGCCGGGGCGTCACCGGATGACCACCCGCTGGCTGGTGCGGTACCGCAAGCGCCTGATCGGCGTCCTGGTACTGCTGCTGTCGCTGACGCCACTGGCGTTCATGAACACCGCGGGCGCGGCCACCGCCCTCGGGCCGCAGCCGGGCAACTTCACCGGGTCGGCCTTCGACGCGTGCGCCGCCCCGTCCAGCGCCACCATGGCGACGTGGCTGAAGTCGTCGCCGTACCGGGCGATCGGCATCTACATCGGTGGCGTCAGCCGCGGGTGCGCCCAGCCGAACCTGACCAACGCCTGGGTGCGCGAGCAGGTCACCCGCGGCTGGCACCTGATCCCGCTCTACGTCGGACCGCAGGCCAGCTGCACCAAGGTCAGCAAGAAGACGCTGATCGACAACTCGAAGGCCGCGGCCCAGGGTGCGGCGTCCGCCTCCGACGCGGTGACACAGGCCAAGAAGCTCGGGCTGACCCCGAACAGCGTGCTGATCTACGACATGGAGGCGTACGACACCACGAACGCCGCCTGCAGCCTGGCCGTCAAGCAGTTCATGGGCGCGTGGACCGCCCGCCTGCACGACAACGGGTACGCCTCGGGCTTCTACAGCAGCTCCGGCTCCGGGATCGCCGACCAGGTGGCCGTCTACAACCAGGGCGGGTACGCGCGACCGGACTACATCGACTTCGCCCGCTGGGACAATGTGGTCACGCTCCGCGACCCGCTCATCCCGACCGAGTACTGGACCGGGCGCCGCCGGATGAAGCAGTACCAGGGCGGACACCAGGAGACGTACGGCGGCGTCACCATCAACATCGACAACGACTACGTGGACTTCCGGGTCATGCCGGCCACCCTGCAGGCCGACTGGAACCGCAACGGCTGGTCCGACGTGCTGGCGGTGACCACCAGCTCGAAGCGGTTGTACTCGTACCGGGGCAACGGCGCCGTCGTCTACGGCACCGGGACGCTGATCGGCAACTTCTCCGGCTTCAACACGCTGCTGCGGATGGACCTGAACAAGGACGGCTTCCCGGACATCATCGCCCGGCAGACGTCGACCAGCGCCATCTACTTCTACCCGGGCCGCAGCACGGGCGCGCTCGGCCCGCGCAAGCTGCTCTTCTCCCGCAGCCGGACGCTGCGCGAGCTGACCGCGATCGGCGACTTCAACAAGGACGGCTACCCGGACATGGTGGCCGCGATGAACAACGGCGGCCTCTACCTCTACCCGGGGGCCAAGGGCGCCAAGTTCGGCAAGGCCAAGCGGCTGGTCGCCGGGAACTGGAACGACCGCAGCGAGTTCGCCGGCGTCGGCGACTTCAACCGGGACGGCTACCAGGACCTGGTGGTCAAGGTGAACAAGACCGGCGCGATGTCGCTGTACCGCGGCCGGTCCGGCGGCTTCCTGAACCCGGTCACCATCGGCTCCGGCAACGGCATACGCGACTACGTCGGCGTCGGCGACTTCGACCGCGACGGCTACCCCGACCTGGCCGCCGTGCAGGCTAGCAACGGCAACCTGGTCCTGTTCCGGGGCCAGGGCAACGGACTCAAACCGGCCATTCGCATCGGCTCCGGCTACGCCGGTCGCACCCTACTCTTCTAGAGATTCAGCTCGCCGAGATGGCGCCGGGTGATCCCGGCGCCATCTTTCATTTTCCCGTACGGGCGTGAGCCGTCACGATCATCCGCTGATGGTCGGCGGTCAACGGCTCACCGTCCTCCCCGTACCCGGCGACCGCCCCGAAACCGGCGGCGACGAGCCAGTCCCGCAGCTCCGGGAAACCGAACAGGCGCTTGAGGAACGTCAGCCGGCGCACCCGCCCGTCCCGGATCACCGTGCGCTCCACCTCGAACCGGCCGGTCAGCGCGTCCAGGCGATGCCGGTCGACCAGCATGTCCCCGTCCTCCCGGGCCACCGTCACCCGCGACGGCGTCCACGAGGCGAGGAACCGGGTCAGGTTGTCGAGATCCATGGCGAGCCGCCCGCCCGGGGCGAGCACACGCGCCATCCCGGCCAGCACGGTTCGGTTCACGTCGTCGTCGAAGTAGCCGAACGCGGTCGACCAGTTGACCACGCGGTCGAAACGCCCGGACCACTCCCCCGGCAGCGCCCGCATGTCCCCGGCCACGAAATCCACGTCCAGGCCCTGCTCGGCGGCGTCCGACCGGGCCCGATCCAGGAACACCGGCGAGAAGTCGAGGCCGGTCACCCGGCAGCCGCGGGCGGCCAGGGCCCGCGCCATCGAGCCGTGGCCGCAGCCCACGTCGAGCACGCTCATGCCCGGTTCCAGGTCCAGCAGCCGCCAGACCCGGTCGGTGCCGGACACCCCACCGTGGTCGGTCGGCACGCCCGGCCCGTGCGTCACCCGCGCCGGACCACCCGCGAAGAAGTGCAGGTAGTCGTCGTCGTACATGGCCCCGGCGTCGAACAGATCGGTCGTCACCCGGTCGACGCTAGTCGATGCCGACCGGCGGCCGGGAGGTGCGGCCGGGAGCCGGCACCGCGCCGGTGGGCGGACCACGTCTCCCGGGAATCAGCCCGGATGCGGCCCGGCGGCCCGGTGCGGCCGGGGCATCGCGTGGCTCGGCGGGCGTGGGCCCGTCCCGTACCTATATGGGGGGTTGATCGGGAAGGGTGAAGACGACGCGCGTGCCGCCGCCGGGATTGTCGGCGACCCGGATCGAACCGCCGTGGCGGTCGACGATGCGCAGGCAGCTGGCCAGGCCGATGCCGTGGCCGGTGGCCGAGGTGCCGTCGAGGCGGGTGAACATGTCGAAGACGCGGCTGCGCTGCTCCGGCGGGATGCCCAGGCCGTTGTCGGCGACCGTTATCGCCCAGCCGGAACCGTCGCGGTCGGCCGTCACCTCGACGTGCGGGGGACGGTCCGGGTGGCGGTATTTGATCGCGTTGGCGACGAGGTTCTGCAGGAGCTGGCGGGCCAGCACCGGATCGCAGGAGACCTGGGGCAGCGGGCCGGGGGCGGTCACCGCGGCGTCGGTGGCGCCGATCTCGGCGTGCAGGTCGGCGACGACACTGTCGAAGACCTCGCCCAGGTCGGCGGTGACGCAGCGGACCGGGGCGCTGCCGGCCTGGGCGTAACCGAGCAGGGAACCGATCAGGTCGCGCATCCGGGTGACCGCGCGTGAGGCGGCGTCGACCCAGCCGCGCGGCTGGCCCTCGACGACGTCCTCGAGCAGCTCCAGGTAGCCGCCGACGGCGCCGAGCGGGGCGACCAGGTCGTGGCTGACCGCGCCGGCGAAGTTGGCCAGGTCGGCGTTGGAGCGGCGCAACTCCTCGTTGGCGGCGGCCAGTTCACGGCGGGCCCGTTCGATCACGCGCTGCTGGGCCCGGTCGGTGGTGACGTCGTTCATCGCCACGACGGCGCCGAGCGGGGTGCCGTCCGGGGCGATCAGCGCGCGACCGCTGGAGGTGACGTGGATCGGCTCACCGGTGCGGCGCCGGATGATGATCTCGGCGTTGGTGACCGTGCCCTCGTGCAGCGCCCGCATCAGCGGGATCCGGTCCGGCGTCAGGCGGGTCTCGCCGTCGGTCTCGAACAGCGCGTACCGGTCCGAGTAGTCGCGCGGGTCGACGGTCGGGTCGGCGTCCAGGCCGTGCCACTCCCGCGCGGTCCGGTTGAACAGGGTGAGATGGCCGTCCCGGTCACAGGCGACCACGGCCACGTCGATGGTCTCCAGCAGCGTGTCGGTCCAGCGCTGCCGGGCCTCGGACATGGCGGCCAGCTCGGCGTTGATCCGGGCCTGCCGGCGCCGCTCGAAAAGGGCGACGATCACCTGGGCCAGGTCCTTGAGCCGGGCGATCTGCTCGTCGTCGAGCGTGCCGGGCTGGTCGTGGAAGACGCAGAGCGAGCCCAGGGCGTACCCGTCCGGGGTGATCAGCGGCGCCGAGGCGTAGAAGCGCACGTCGGCGTGGATGCCGGTGACCCACGGATTGGTCCGGTAGGTCGGGTCGACACTCGCGTCCGGCACGTACGTGAAATTGCCGGTCTCGAATCGGATCGCGCACATCGAATCGGACCGCGACGAGTCCCCGCCGTCGAACCCGACGGTGGTGAGCTGGCACTGCCGGTTCTCGTCGATCAGGTTCAGCGTGGCCGTCGGCACGCCGGCCACCGTCGCCGCGACCCGGACCACCGCTTCCAGTTCGTCGCCGGCCGGCGAGTCGAGCAGACGGTACTCGTGGAGTGCCGCCAGCCGCCGCCGCTCACGCTCGTCCACCAGCTCCGCGACCAAATTCACCTTCCCCCTATCGGCGGTCCGCCGCCGATCCTGAAGAACGTGCCGCCAGAGCGTCGGCCAGCAGCCCGTCGATCAGGTCGCGCATCCGGGCCACCTCGGCCGACCCGGCCGACGCCTCCGGGTAGCCCTCACCGGCCAGCAGCTCCAGGTAGCCGCCGACCGCGGCGAGCGGCGCGATCAGGTCGTGACCGACCGCGGCGGCGAAGTTGGTCAGATCCGCGTTCGAACGCTCCAACTCGACGTTGGCCGCGGCCAGCCGCTCCCTGGCCTCCTCGATCAGGCGGCTGCGCAGCCGGTCGGCCGTCACGTCGGACTGCGCGAGCACCGCGCCGACCGGTTCGCCGTCCGGGCCGGGCAGCGGACTGGCGTTGACCAGGACGTGCACCTCCCGGCCGTCCGGCGGGCGGATCACCATCTCCCGGCCGGTGATCACCACACCGTCCCGGAGCGCCACCTGCAGCGGCAGCTGGTCGTCGGGGATCGGGGTGACCCCGTCCGGCTCGAACAGCCCGAACCGGCGGGCGATGTCGGTCCGCGTCTGATCGTCCTCGCCGCTGCGGCCGTGCCACTCGCGGGCCGCCCGGTTCCAGAGGGTCACCCGGTAGTTCTGGTCGCAGGCGATCACCGCGGTGTCGACGGTGTCGACCAGGATCTCACTCCACTGCTGCTTGACCTGGGCCGAAGCGGCCAGTTCGGCGTTGCGCCAGGCCTGGCGGCGGCGCTCGAAGAACGCGATGACGATCCCGGCCAGATCGGTGAGCTGCGCCCGCTGCCGGTCGCCGAGCTCGTGCGGCTCGTCGTCGAAGACGCACAACGTGCCCAGCGCGTGCCCGCGCGGGGTGATCAGCGGCGCCGAGGCGTAGAACCGGAGCCGGCCCAGAGCACCGGTCACCCACGGATTGTGCTGGTAGAGCGGGTCCAGCCGGGTGTCCGGCACGTGCACGAACCCGCCGCACTCGAACTGCACGCCGCACATCGAATCGGACCGCGCGCAGTCCACCGGCGCCCCGCCGATCCTGATCAGCTGGTACTGCCACCGCTCGTCGATCAGGTTCAGGCTGGCCGAGGGCACCCCGGCGATCGTGGCGGCGACCCGCAGCACGGCCCGCAACTCCGACTCCGGCGGGGTGTCGCGCAGCCGGTACTCGTGCAGTGCCGCCAGCCGTTCCTGTTCCACTCCTACCTCATCGTCCGGCCCGGCGAGAGACTGAGGACGTTAGTCTCCGTCAATGACCTACGTGAAGCCCTTCGTTCTCGCGGTCGAGGAACGGACTCCGGAACGTCACGAACTGCTCGACATCTACCTGCCCGACGACCTCACCGCGCCGCGCCCCGCGGTCCTCGTCGTGCCCGGCGGGCCGATCCCGGAACATGTGCGTCCGACCCAGCGCGACTGGCCGGTCTTCCAGGGCTACGCGCGGATCGCCGCCGCTCGCGGCCTGATCGGCGCGGTCGTCGAACACAAGATGTACGGCCCTTCCGGGTACGGCGACGGCGCCGCCAACGTCGAAGCGGCGGTCGAGACGCTGCGCAGCGATCCGCGGGTCGACGAGAACCGGCTGGCGCTCTGGTTCTTCTCCGGGAGCGGGCTGCTCTCGGCCGACTGGCTGCGGGAACCGCCGTCGTGGCTGCGCGTGCTGGCGATGAGCTATCCGATGCTGGCGCCGTTCACCGGGTGGGTGGTGGATCCGCGGTTCGCCCCGATCCCGGCGGTGGCCGGGGCCGGGGAACTGCCCATCGTGCTGACCCGGGTGGGGCTGGAACAACCGGCCATGGCGGTGCCGGTGGAGGAATTCGTGGTGGCGGCCGCGAAAGCGAACCTGGAGATCGTGGATCTGCCGGACGGGCAGCATTCGTTCGACATCAAGGATGACAACGATGAATCGCGAGCCGCTATCGAGCGGGCGGCCGGGTTGGTTTTCGCTCGGCTGATCTGAGGATTGCGGGGCCGCCACCCGGGGTTGGGGCGGCGGCTTTTCCGCTTTTCCGCGTGCCGCTTTCCGGCGTTCGCTTTTCCGTGGTCAGACGGTGACGGTGTCTACTGCTACGCCGTCGTCGGGGATGCTGGGGGCGTCCTCGTCGGCGGGGCTGTTGTCGGTTTCGTCAGTGGCTTCGTCGGTGCTTTCGTGGTCGGCGGTTGCCACGGTCTGGTCGCCGCGCTCGTCGCTGCTCGCCTTTTCCGACATTTCGTATTTGTCGGGCGCTTCGGTGTCGCTCTGGGCGTCGGCGTCCTGGCACGGCTGCTGCGCCTGATCGCGGTCCGGCCGCTCGTGGTGTGCCCGGCGGTGGCCGGACCGGGACCGGTCCGGCTGCGTGTGCGCCGCGTGCTTCACCCGGTGATGACGGTGGTGGCGCGGCCCCTCGTCAGACGCTCGGCGGCCGAGGTCGAAATCCCCGAAACCATCATCAAAAATCCCATCGCGTACGACGTCGAAGCCGTCATCCCCGTACGGCTCGAAGCCGTCGTCCCCGGACTCGAAGCCGTCATCGCCGTACCAGCCGCCCGACCCGAACGGGAACGTGTGCCGGTACTGCGCGTAGTCCGCCGAGCGCGGCATGGCGATCGGCATCCCGGCGTGGTTCAGCAGGTAGATCTGCGAGTCCAGGTCGCCCTGGTCGGTGTCGAAGCACAGCTTCGAGTTGCCCATCCACCCGTTGGCCAGGGTCATATCGGTGATGTCGCCGCAGCTGCGGTCGGCGTTGATCGGCTGGTCCGGGTCCAGGGCGCGGACCCAGGCCGGGCGGTGCCGCGTCGCGTTGTGCCGGGACGGGCGCTGCTGCGCGGGCCGATCGTCGTGGGCCTGGGCCGGGCGGTGCGGGCGGACCTGCGGCCGGTCGGAGGTGACCGGCGGCTCGGCGTGCGGGGGCACGGCCTGCGGCAGGTCGGCGAACGGCGGGTTGTCGGCCGGCGCGTCGTGGGCCGGCGAGTTGCCCGACGGCGGCGGGTCGTGGGCGACGATCGGCTCGGCCTGGATCGGCGGCGCCTGATGGGCCGGGCCGGCCGGGGTCAGGGTGCCCGGCCGGTTGACCGGCTGGGCGACCGGGGCCTGGCCGGCCGGGTTCAGCCCCGGGTTTTGCCCGGCGGGATTTTGGCCCGCGGGGTTCTGGCCGGTCGTGTGCTGGCCCGCCGGGGCCTGACCCGCCGGCGCTTGGCCGCCCGGTGCTTGACCGCCAGGCGCCTGACCGGCCGGGGCCTGGCCGCCCGGGGCCTGGCCGTTTCCGGTCACCGGTGCGGTGCCCGGGTTCTGCGGCGTGGCCGGGGTGGCGCCGCCGCCGAGTCCGGGGCCGCCGACGCCGTTGCCGGCCGGGCCGACCACGCGCGGGTTGTCGACCACCGTGCCGCCCAGACCGAGGCCACCGCCGCCGCCGTGCTGGTGGCCGCCGGTGCCCGGAGTGGCGACGACGTTGCCGCCCGGGCCCAGAGCGCGGGTTCCACCACCGGCCGTACCGTGGTTGTTGCTGTTGCCGTTGCCGTTGGATCCGCCGCCGACCGCCGAGCCGATCCCGCCGTCGTCGTTCCCGGCCGGCGCCTGGCCCGGCTGGTTCTGCTGGTCGTCCTGCGCGGGCGCGCCGGGCTGCTGCTGCTCGCCGTCACCGGCGGCGTCCGGGTGCGGCGGCTCCAGCGTCGGCCAGATCGCGCCGGGCGGCGGCAGCTCGCCCGCGAACGGCTTCTCGTCGTCGCCGGTGCACCCGGCAACGGTCATCAACAGGGCCGCTCCCAGCACGGCGCCGATCCGGCGCGGACGTACGGACTTGTTTTCGGCGCTCTGCATGAGTGGTCCACTCCCCCTACGTGGACGCCATGATCAGCATCCGGGCGGGATCACTATCCACCGTCCAGCCGCGACGGTCCGGGCGTTGGATCTTCGACACACCCGGACCGGGGGCGGTTCCAGCCGCGCGGGTGACCGGCCGGAATGCCTTGCCCTCCGAGTCGTTAACCGGCCATCACACCGGTGCCGGCGCAGCTCTCCGAACCGTCAGCCGGCCATCCGGGGCCGGCGCAACGGTCCGAATCGTCGACCGGCCGTCAACGGTGCCACCGCAGCGGTCCGGGGTGGATGCTCCACCAGATCTTGCGCCACCAGGAGCGGCGTTCCTTGAGTGCCGCCGCATACGCGATGGCCTGTGCCGCGGCCCGATCGGCCTGCCCGGCGTCGGCCGCTCCGGGGGCGAACCCGACCGTGTTCAGCGCGTCGACCAGTTCCCCGAGCGGCGGAAGCGGCGGCTGGCCGACCGCATCGCCGCTGCCCTGCTCAAGCACCGCGATCGATCCCGCCGATCCCGAGCCGGGCGCGGCCGGTGCCCACTCCGACCCGCCTGCGGGCGCGGGCAATGCCGAGCCGGGCGCAACCGGCGTCGGCACGGAACCGGGCGAAGGCGCGGCCTCGGAGGGCGCCGGGACCGCGCGGCGCAACAATCCGCCCCGGCGCGGCGGGGGCGGCGTCGCCGCGTAGGCGGCCATCTCGGTCGCCGACAGGTGCTCCGGCACCGGCTGCCCGGCCAGCCGCAACGCGTCGGTGAACTCCAGCCACGCCCCGGCGATCCGCTGATCGGGCCCGCCGTCGTACAGTCGCCGCCGCCGCAGTCCGCGGCGCAGCTGCGCCACCACCAGCGCCGCCACCAGCAGCAGGACCAGCAGCGTTCCGGACGTCCCACCGGCCACCGCCCCGGCCGACACGCCGCCCGCGGCCGCCACCGGCGCGGCGAGCGCGGACTCGGACGGCGCGGCCGACTCGGCCGGTGCGCTGGTCTGCGGCGGGGTCGTCGGCGGCGTGGTCGGCTTGGGCTGGAAGTCCTGTTCCACCGGCGTCGGGTCGTCGCTGGTCGGCAGCGGGTCGAACGCCACCCAGCCCAGGCCGTTGAAGAGCACCTCGGGCCAGGCCACCGCGTCCCCGCCGGTGACCTCGCCGCCGGCGGCGGGCGCGTCGAACCCGACGACGACCCGGCTGGGCAGGCCGGTCAGCCGGGCGAGCAGCGCGAACGACGCCGCGAACTGCTCGGACGTGCCCTCCTGGCCGCCCTGCCCGCGCGGCCCGAACAGGAAGTAGGCCAGGTTCGGGTAGGCGTGGCCGCTCGGCGCGTCGGCGGTCTCCCGGTAGTGCTCGGCCAGGAACTCCTGGATCGCCAGCGCGCGATCGTACGACCCGCCGTTGCCGTCGGCGAGGTGCTCGGCGAGCCGCCGGACGGTGTCCGGGACGCCGTCGCTGACCGACAGGTAGCGGATCACCGCGTCACCCGACGGGGACTGCGCGCCGGGCAGCATGTTCAGATCCGGTGTCTGCACGCGCGAGGTCACCGTGTAGGTGAGTCCGCTGGTCAGGCCCTCGGGACGGATCAGCGTGCCGGTGCCCGCGTCGTAGGCCACCCGGGCGCCGGACACCGCGGTCGGGGTGGGGACGGCCGGGAGGAGGCGGCCGGTCAGCCCCTCGACGGAGATCTGCTGCCGTACGTCGGAGATCGCCGCCCCGGCGAGGGGGGTCTGCTCGGGAAGCACCCGGCCGGCGTTGCGGTAGACGCCGCCGACCTTCCAGGTGACGCCGTCATAATCGGACAGCACCGCGAGCCGCACCTTGACCGTCTTCGCCTTGCCGGTCGGTGGGGCCGCCGGTTGGTACCCGAAGAGCTTCTGTTTCGGCGCGAGCATCCAGCCCGAGATCCGGTTGAGCGGGCTCTCGTCGAGGCTGTCCACCTGCGGGGGCTCGACGTAGCGGCGTGGGTCGACCGGCGCCGCACCGACCTGACCGCTGATCCACGGGCCGACGACAGCGGCCAGTCCGATCACCGCGACCAGCCCGGCGGCGCTGCCGGCCACCGTCCGCGCCTTGACCTTTTCGGACACCTCGACGGCCGGTCCGGCGCGGCGCACCGAGATCGCGAGCGCGACCACGACGAGCGCGGCGAACCCCAGGGTCGGCCCGGCGGCGGCGCCCTCGTTCGGCCCGACGACGTAGAGCGCGCCCGCGTAGAGCGCGACCGGCGTCACCGTGCCCAGCAGCACGCGCCGGGCGCGCACCCCGACCTCGACCGCGGCCAGCCCGGCCAGCCAGGTGGCGATCACCGGGACGACGACGGTGTCCGGTGTGGACTCGACCGGAATCATCGCCGTCAGCAGCCGTGGGATGCCGTTGACCAGGGCATCCCGGACCATCGGGGCGAACCCCGTGGTGACGCCGGCGTGCCCCGCGGCAATTTTCAGACCGATTCCGACGTACGCGATGAGCAGCACCGTGGAGACGGGAGCCGCGCTCCACGAGGGCAGCCGCCGGGTCGCCAGGCCCGCACCGACCGAGCCGACCGCGGCACCCGCGACCAGCTGGAACAGCAGCGCATCGGCGTAGATGCGACCCAGCGCGAGCCCGGACAGGGCCAGCAGGCCGACAAGGGTGGCGGCGACCACGTACGGCCGGGCCCTCACCATCCGCGCACCCCGTCCCACGCGGCGGCGAACTCGGCGCCGTCGGCCGCCTCGATCACGATCAGCCGGTCACCGGCCGCGACCGGGGCCGCGTCCCGGTCGCCGAACAACGCGGCCAGCACCACCGGGTACGTCCCCCGCAGCGAACTGACCGTCCCCAGGTCACCGCGCCCACCGGGCCCGGTCAGGAAGACCAGGGTGTCGCCGAGCCGCTGGGCCCGCAGCCGCCGCAGCGTCGCGTCGAGGTCCCCCGCGGTCAGCGCGGCCTCGGTCAGCACGTCCAGGAACGGGCCGGTGGCCACGGCCGACACCAGGTGCAGGCCGACCGGCAGGTCCTCGCGGACCGCGGCGGCGACGATCGACGCGGCCGCCTCGCAGGCCGACTCGAACGCCTCCGGGTCCGGGTAGGCGCCCGCACGGTCGTCGAGCAGCACCACGATCGTCGGCTCGGAGGTGTCCAGCTGCTCGCGGACCATCAGCTCGCCGACCTTGGCCGAGCTGCGCCAGTGCACGCGCCGCAACTCGTCGCCGATCACGTACTCCCGCAGCGCATCGAAGGTGATCGTGCCGTGCGGGATCTTGTCGATGCGCCCGTCCAGGCTGCGGGCCATGCCGGCCGGGGTGGCCCGCAGCAGGTGGATCCTCGGGTGGACCCAGACGCGGGCGACGTCACCGTACGTCCGGTTCAGGGTGACCAGGCCGAGCGGGTCGCCCCGGGTGACCCGCAGCGGGCCGATCGGGACGATGCCGCGACGGCTCGTGGGCACCGGGTACTCCACCGCGGTGTCCATGCCGGGGCGCAGGCGCAGCAGCGGGACCGGCACGCTCGTGCCGCCGCAGCGGTCGGTGGCGATCATGCTGGCCGCGCGCATCCGGCTGGTGTTGCTCACGGTCAGGCGCATCCGGGCGGGCTCGCCGCGGGCGACCCGGTCCGGTTCGGCGACCCGCTGGACCCCGAGTTGCGGGCGCCAGTAGGCGAAGACCAGCGCGCAGGCGATCGCGACCAGGGCCGCCGCGCCGAGCAGGGCCAGGTCCGGGTAGCCGTACGCGAACCCGGCGGTCAGCAGGACGACCGCCGCGGCCAGCAGGCCGATGCCGCGAGTGGTCACGCGCTCGCCGGCAGCGGCACCGCCACCGAGTTGACGGCGTCGGCGAGCACGTCGGCCGCGGTCACGCCGCGCAGCTGGGCGTCGGCCGACAGCAGCACGCGGTGCGCGAAGACCGGCTCGACAAGGGTCTTCAGGTCCTCCGGGAGGACGTAGCCACGGCCGTTGATCAACGCGTAGGCGCAGGCCGCGCGGGTCAGCGCGATGACGCCGCGGGGGCTGACCCCGACCCGGACCTGCGGATGGTTGCGGGTGGCGGCGGCCAGGCGGACCGCGTACGCATAGAGGGGGTCGGCGACGTGGACCTGCAGCGCCATCTTGACCATCTCGCCGACCGTGTTCGTGTCGGTGACCGGTTCCAGGGAGTCGGGCGAGCGGTTGGCGGCGCCGCGCAGCACCTCGATCTCGACCTCCTCGTCCGGGTAGCCGACCGACAGTTTGACCAGGAAGCGGTCGAGCTGGGCCTCGGGCAGCCGGTACGTCCCGTCCATCTCGACCGGGTTCTGCGTGGCGACGACCAGGAACGGCTGCGGCACCGGGTGCGGCACGCCGTCGACCGTGACCCGCCGCTCCTCCATGACTTCGAGCAGCGCCGACTGGGTTTTCGGGGACGCCCGGTTGATCTCGTCGGCGATCACGATGTTGGCGAACACCGGACCCGGGTGGAACTCGAACGCCCGGCTCGCCTGGTTGAAGATCGTGACGCCGGAGACGTCCGAGGGCAGCAGGTCGGGGGTGAACTGGATGCGCCGCCACTGCCCGCGGATCGACGCGGCCAGGGCCCGCGCGAGGGTGGTCTTGCCGACGCCGGGCACGTCCTCCAGCAGGACGTGCCCCTGGGCGAAGAGCGCGGTCAGCGCCAGCCGGACGACCTCCGGCTTGCCCAGCACGATCGACCCGATCCGGTCGGCGAGCTGCCCGGCGACCTGGGCGAAGCCGGAGACGTAGGACGGCGGCAGCGGTTCGGGCGTCACGTGGTCCTCATCAGCAGTCCGGCAGATACTTCAGGTCGGCGTCCTTGGCGGCGCCATCGATGGTGAGCCAGGCCAGCGGGATGTAGGTCTTCCCCTTGTAGTTGACCTGGATCCACGTGGTGCTGCGCTTGTTGTCGTTGTAGACGAACGCGAACACCTCCTCGCCGGAGTCCTTGCAGTACGCCTGCAGGTGCGTCCCGTTGGGCACCCACCCGGCCTGCTGCGAATCCACCTGCTTGGTGACCTTGAAGATCTCGTTGCCGTTGCGACCGTCGACGTCCGCGTCACAGTACGTCTTCTGGTCGCCGCTCGACCCGTTGATGCAGGTGGCGGTGCCGCCCAGGTAATCCGTGGTCTTCGACGAGTCCTTGGTCACCGTGCCGGCCGCGTTCTTCGCGGACACCTTGAACGTGTACGCGGTGCCGGCCATCAGGCCGCTCACCTTGAGGCTGGAACAGTTCCCCGAGGACGTGCCCGCCGAGGTGGACACCGTGCAGGTGGCCGAGGGGGCGCCACCGGCGTCGACACTCAGCGACAGGGTCGCGGTGTTGAAGGTCGCGTCCGTCCCGGTGATCGTCAGCGTCGGCGCGGCCAGGGTGCGCGCGGTGGCCGTGGCCGGGTCGCTCTCGCCGCCCTCGTTCACGGCGACGACCTGCACCTGCACGCTCTCACCGGTGCCGAACCCGTCGAGCGTCGCGGTCAGCGCGTCGTTCACGTCGACGCTCTTGTCGCCCGCCTTCACCACGTACTTACTGATGGCTCGCCCGTTGTCGGCCGGCGCGGTCCAGGTGACCTTGACGGCGCCGGCCTTGTCGGTGACCGTGGTGGCCGCGACGTTCTCCGGCTTCTCCGGCTTGGCGAACGGGACGACGCTGTTGCTGACACCGGACGCCTTCGACCCGGCACCACGCTCGTTGATCGAGACGACGGTGAACGCGTACTGCTTCCCGTAGTCCAGCTGACCGGCCGGGATCGTCATCGTCGGCTCCTTGGCGTCGCCGATCGGCGCGCCGCCGCCCTCACTCACCGCGGTCACCGTGTAATGGTCGATGGCCAGGCCCTGCCCGTTCGCGGCCGGCCAGGTCACCACCACGGTGCCGTCCGGCTTCGCCTCGGCGACCGGCACGCCCGGCGGGTCGGGCACCTCGGAGGTCGGCTTGACCGGGTTGCTCGCCCGATCCGGGCCGGCGCCCTTGGCATTCACCGCGTGCACCTGGAACGTGTACGTCTCGCCGTTGGTCAGCCCGGTCACGGTCAGCGAGCGCTGATCCGCCCCGACGTCGAACGTCTGGTTGTTGCCGGTCACCACGTACTTCGTGATCTCGGCGCCGTTGGCGGCGGCCGCCTGCCAGGTGACCCGGGCCTCGGCGTTACCGGCCGCGGCCCGCACGTTGCGCGGCGCGCCCGGCTTCGTGACCGCCGGCTTGGTCGGCTTCTTCTTCTCCGGCGGGGTGACCGGCGGCGCCTTCACCGGCGGCGGGTCACCACCCAGAACGTCATCCGCGTACTTGTCGACCGGGCGGACACCGTGCTGGTTGTCCACCACCTGCGCCACCGGCGAGCCGGGCGCGTTGATAAACAGGTAGTTCTCCCGCACCTCGAGATCGAGCGAGCCGCCCGGACGGTTGAAGGTGATCGGCTTCTGCTGCGTGCCGGCCTGGTCGAAGACGTGCACGGTGCCACCGTCGGTGTCGGCCGCGTAGTAGTAGCCCTCCCACGAGACCGCGGGCTGCAACTGCGACTCGCCGCCGGGCACGGTGAACTTCGCCTTGATGTTGCCCTGCGGGTCGACGCCGACGACCTGGCGCGTGTCCGGCACGGTGACCGCGACGGTGCTGCCGTCGGTGTGCGGGGCCAGCACGCCCGGGCCGGTCAGCGGCAGCGTGGTGTGTGCGGTCGGAGCGTCACCGACGCGGAACAGTTCGTTGGTCGTCCGGTCCAGGATCGCGACGCCGTCGTCCATGGTCGTCATCCGGAAGTCGTGGCTGGCGCCGCCGACCTGCTCGGTGCGCACCCGCTGCGGATCGCCGGACGGGCCGGTCGTGGACTTCGGCGCCGGTGAGATCGCGGTGGCCGTGCCCTCGCTCGGCGCCACGATCCACAGGCGGCCCTTGCCGTCGAAGTCCCCGCCGGTGATGCCCGGCGGGAAACTGATCGCCTGCCCGATCGGCTGCAAACTGGCCGGGTCGATCTGCTGCACCTTGCCCTGCACCGAGTCGACGATGAAGGCCGAGTCGTCGTGCAGCGCGACACTCACGCCGACACCCGGGGTCAACTGCTGGTTCCAGAACGTCTGCAGGTCGGTCAGGTCCATCGAGCCGATCGCGCCGGTGTTGACGTCGCGCAGGATGACGAACCGGTCGCTCTGGCTGACGTCCAGGCCGTGCCCGCGGGCCTGACCCACGTCCACCCGGGTGTCGATCTTCGCCGTCACGCCGTTGACCCGGGACACCTCGCCCTTGGCCTGACTCCACACCCACGAGGCGGCATCGAAGCTGGCCACCGCCTCATCGGCCTTGCCGAGACCGAGGACGGTCAGGCCGAGGCCGCCGGCGAGCGCCAGCACCGTACCCATCGTGACCAGGTAGCCACGACTGGGTAACCGACGCTTACGTGCACCTTCCGGCGCGGCGTCCGTGCTGCTCACAGCGGTCGTCCTCCCCGTTTGCAAAGCCTGGCGTGCCAAGGACGCAGGCCACCATACCGGGATCGCGGCGGCCGTCGATACCCACCGTTCCCGCCTGTGGACAACCAGCTAGATCACTTCTTGCCCCGATCGGTGCAGACCTGCGGCGAAGTGGCGAATTTGTTGGTCCCGTAAACGGCCACCACGGCGAAGCAGTAGTCGAGCGAAGCACTGAGCCCCTCGATGCGTCGCGAGGTCTGCCCCGGACCGACAGTGCTGACCGGTTTCAACTGCTCACCCGGGTGCGCCATGGTCACCATGAAGCTGACCGTCGCATCCGTCGGATCGGTCCAGCTCACGTCGATCTTGCTGCCCAGGTCGGTCAGCTTCACATCGGCCGGCGGCGCCCCGGAAAGCGTCGGCGCGTTCGGGTCGGTGTTGTCGTCATCACCCTTCCGGGTGCCCTGGGCCAGCGAGAAGACCAGCGCGGCAACCGCGACGACAGCGGCCATGGTGGCGGCGATCACCGCGAAAAGGGCCATGCCTCGCTTACGACCACCACTTTTCCCGTACGGCGTGAGCACGCCCGCCGCGGGATCCGGGGGCGAGGTGGGGGCGGGGCCGCCCTGCCAGGTCCCGTCCGTGCCCTGGTGGAAGACGCCGGGCTGGTGGGCGGGGTGTTGCTGCTGGTAGACGCCCGGGTGAGCGGCCTGCTGATACGTATCCAGGCCGTAGGCACCGGCCTGCTGAAGCCCGGCGTCCTGGCTGTAAGTGCCGGCTTGCTGAAGCCCGGCGTCCTGGCTGTAGACACCCGGGTAGGCGGCGTCCTGCGCGTAGGAGCTGGGATAACCGGCGTCCTGCTCGTAGACGCCAGGATTCCTGGCCTCCTGATATCCGCTAGGTGGGGCGGCCTGGTCGGAGGGCTCCGGGAGGCTGGGGGTGAGCTTGGTCTCGCCCGGCCACCGATTGAAATCCGGCCAGGCGGAGAAGGCCTCGTCCTCAGTGGGTTCCGGCGTGGGGGCGACCTGCGGCTGCGTGGCCGGGGGTGAGGGTGGGGTCACCGCGGGCAGCAGCGTGGTGGACTCGTCGATCGGGTTGGCGTCCCGGTCGTCCCGGTCGGGGACTCGTGTCCACGGGGAAACCGTGAAGCCCGGCTCGGGGGCCGCCTCCGGCTCCGACGCCGCCTCCGGTCGAACAGGCTCCGGCGCCGACACCGGGCGAGCAGGCTCCGGGCGAGCAGGCTCCGGGCGAGCAGGCTCCGGGCGAGCAGGCTCCGGGCGAGCAGGTGAGACCGGACCGGCGGATGACCCCAGGCCTGCGGGTGGGACCGGACCGGCCGGTGACTCCGGGCGGGTGGGTGAGACCGGTCGCGCCGGGGACACCGGGTGACTCGGCGCCGACACGCCCGGCGTGACCGATTCTGGTCGTGCCACGGGGGCGGGCTCCGCCCGTACGGGAAAATCGATTTGAGCCGGAACCGGACCGCCCACCGTGATCGAATCCGGACGCGCCTCCGGCGCGGCCGGCTGATCCGTCCGCAACGGCATGATCACCGGGTCGGGGCGCTGAACGACCACAGAATCGTTCGAACCCCGGTGGAAGAGGGCGGGCGGCGCCTCGGTCCCCTGCACCCCGAAGACACCGGGCTTGACCTCACGAAACGGCGTCTCGGCGGGCTCCTTGACGGTGCCCGGCGCAGGTCCCCAGGGCGACTCCGCCCGGAACGTGTCCTGCGTCTCCTTCTTAGCTGGTTCTTGGTCGGCCTGCGCTCCAGTAGGTGCAGCGGGCGTGCCGGGCAGCTTGAGACCGTTCTCCCACGGAGGTGGCGGGGGCAACTCGGTCCCGGCCTGACGCGGCGGCGGAGACGGCAGCTCGGTCCCGGCCTGACGCGGCGGAGCGTTGGTGGGCGCCTGCCGCGACGGCGTTTCGGTGGTGGGCTGGCGCGGCGGCGTCTCGGTGGTGGGCTGAGGCGGCGGGAAGGTCAATGCGCTCGGCGGCGGGAGCAGGCTCGGCGGAGCGACCGGCGCGGGTGGCCGATTCTGCACATCTGGTTCCGGCTGGCGGGGAGTCGGGATCGGCGGCTGTGTCCGCGTCGCCTGCGACGGCTGTTCCTGCCGCTCCTGCTGCGAACGGGTGGGCCCTTGCGCCCACGGGTTGCCCGGCGGGTTGTCCTGAGGAGTATGCGGCGGCCACAGAACAGTCGGATGGTTGTCCGGCGGCGCCTGCATGGCCAGGCCACTCTGCGGCATCTGATGCGCGGGCTCGATCCGTACCGGAGAAGTGGGATCCTGTCGGAGATAGGCCTGAGCCCGGGTGACCGCCCAGTGCCCCGGCCCCAGCATCATCGGCCCGAAGTCCGCCACCCGCCCGAACGCGACCCGCGCCTCGTCCCGGTTCCCCAGCTCCTCGGCGAGCACCCCGAGGTCGTACGAGATCTGCAGCATCAGCGGGTCGTCGTCCCCGAGACTGAACTGCCCCGCCTCGTGCGCCTCCTCCAACACCAGCTTGGCCGCCGCCGGATCCCCCGACTGATGACGCAGCGAAGCCAGCTCCCGCTGCGTCGCCAACACATCCGGGTCATCCGGGCTCAGACTCGCCCGACCGATTTCGATCGCACGTTCCAACAACACGGCGGCCCCCGCCAGATCACCAGCGGCAACCAGCGAGTGCGCCCTTTCCAGGGCCGGGGTCAGCGGGGAGGGGTGGGACACCCCGCCATGCTGCCCGCTACTCCCCCGCAAAACCAGGCCGGATCCCCATTCGCCCCGATACAGACCTCAATGTCCGCTCCCCCACCCCTGCTGCAGCCCCCTCCGAGGGCCGTGTACTGTTCTCTCCTGTGCGGCCGACAAGGCAGCCGAAACCCCCGGCAAACACCGGGGAAACGGGTGCTGCTAAGCTGTACGTGCAAGTCCGGGTGGCGGAATGGCAGACGCGCTAGCTTGAGGTGCTAGTGCCCGCAAGGGCATGGGGGTTCAAGTCCCCCTCCGGACACGTTGAACCCCATGCAGGTTATCCACGTTTTTCGTGGTTCCTGGTGGGGTTTTCGTGCTTTCCGGTGCCGTCTGATCGCGACCGCCTCGATCACGGCCTCGCCCAACCTGCAGACCGATGACCAGGTCGCGTTGTCCTTCAGGTGGGCAGCGAAGTCGCCGGCCTCAGCCGGCTCTGCGTGTACAGGTTGGGCGACGCCTGTCCGCGCGCCGTGCTGACACTGGGCAAGCTGGATGCACGGCTCGCCGGGCCGCTGGCCGACGCGGACGCCACTGCTTACGTCGCCGGCTGGGAAGGCCGACGCCCAGGAGGCGATCGCAGCCGGCACTCGCACATGCCGTGGCGTCGTCCTGTAGATACCGTCGGCCGGAAGGCGGAAAGGCCCGCCAGAAACTGGCGAGCCTTTCCTTTTGGCATTGCGCTATACGACGGCGACTGCAGCCGTCAGCTCGCCCAGTCCCTGATGTTGAACCATCCCCAGTCCTGGATCCGAATCCACGTTTTCTTGCTTCCGAGTCGGTGCCGGTTAACGTAGCTTTCCGACTTCTCGTTGTACATCGAGTCGACGTCCCACATACAGCCGTGGGTGCGGGAGTTCTGCCCGTCCTGAAGCCACTGCCGCGTTCCCTTACCGCTCGGCTTGGAGGCGATGCGGATGCGGTGACCGGTCAAATTCTTGACCTTGCCGCAAGGTTTCCACCACTTCCAGCCGCGCTCGCAGTCGGTCTCGCCGCGGCCGTCGAGGTCGAAACGGTTGATCGGGTCGGCCGGGTAGATGTAGGCGTTGTCGTTTCCTCCGACGATCGAGTCGACGGAGAGGAAACGTCCGGTGGACGGGTTGTAGAGCCGCAGGCCCATGAGGACCAGCGACGCCTGCGCATCGCTGGAGCGCTGCGCCCCGCCGAGCCAGCCGTACCGTGTGCCGGCCGGAACCGTGCTCCGGGTCGTGCCGAATTCGGTGGACTCGAAGTACGCTGACGGGCTCGCGCCCGTGGTGTCCGTGGCGGACGGCACGTGGTTCGGCACCGTCCCCACGATGTCACCGTGGAGGTTGGTCAGCTGCAGGACGGAGGTCCCGTCGGAGCCGGCGGTGACGGCCAGGTTCTCGCCGATCCCGGAGACGTACCGTTCCCAGGTGTAGCTCGACCCGGCGTTGACCGAGGTCGCGATCCAGGACGGTGAGTCCGATTCGCCGGCGTAGTGGTTGACGATGCGCCGGGATTCCGTGCCGGAGACGGCGTCGGTGACCTGCCGGTAGCGGCCCGCCGGGTCCAGCGTCACCGTCTGGGTGTTGCTGCCCTGAGTGGTCTTCGCCGGCATGTCGTTGTCGTAGTAGGTGACGCTCAGTGCGCTGCTCCCGGAGGCCAGGGCGGCCGCCGGTACGGTCAGCGTGCGGCCCAGCTGGTCGTAGGTGTAGCCGCTGGTCGTCGCCCGGTTGGCGGTGTCGTAGGTGTTGGTGACGGTGCTGCCGGCCGTCGTCGTCTGGCAGGTGCCGTCGGCGTTGGCGGAATACGTGCGCAGCGTGGTGCGATCGGACTGCTGGGTGTACCCGTACGCCCGGGTGGTGCAGGAGCCGTCGACGTTGTCCTCGACCCGGGTCAGCCGGCCGACGTTGTCGTAGGTGTATTCCTGCGCCGATGCCGCCGACTGGGCCTGTGCCGTCCGGCCGGTCGCGTCGGGTGTGGCGGTGAACGCGAGGGTCGCCGCGGTGCCGCCGCTGTAGGTGGGCAGCGTGTAGGTCAGGCTCGTCGACTCGCCCACGTTGTCGTAGGTGCGGACGGCCGTCATCCCGTTCGGGTACGTCTGCGACACCAGCCGTCCCTCGGCGTCGTAGACGCCGGTGAAGGTGGACAGACCGCTGCCGAGTCCGGCGTCGAGTCCGGTGATCACCCGGCGGTGTTCGGTGCCCGAGCCGTAGGTGAACGTCGTGATGCCCTTGCCGTCGTTCACGCTCTTGACGTTGCCGTCGATGTCGTAGGCGTAGGTGGTGGTGTTCCCGTCCGCGTCGGCGTACGTGAGCTGCCGCCCCAGCGAGTCATAGGTACTGGTCAGCACTGTCGAGCCGGTGGTGCGCCGGGTCTGTTTCCCGGTCGCCGGGTCGTAGTCGACCGTGGTCGCCGGGACGGTGGTCGAGCCGGAGAGACCCGTCACCGTCACCGTCGTACCGGTTTCGCGGCCGTCGAAGTCGACGGTGCTCGTGGTCGTCCGGGTCACCGATCCCACGGTTTCGGTCACCGTGGCGATCTCGCCGTACAGGTCGTAGGTGTAGGCCTTGGTGGGCAGGGCGTAGCCGGCCGAGGCGGCGCCGCCCGGGTCCGTGCGGCAGATCTTTCCCGCCCAGTACGGTTTGCCGCCGCAGGCGCTGTAGGTGGAGTTGGCCGCGGTCGTGTAGTACGTGGTGATCGTGGTGTTCGCGTCGGTCGCCGCACCACCGGGCAGCCGGGTCTCCAGTACCCGGCCCGCGTTGTCGTAACGCGTCCTGGTGGTGAGGTCGTTGGCCGCCGAGGCGTTGGTCCCCATCCAGGTGGTCACGGTGGTCGCCTGGTTCAGCACCCAACCGGAGGTGTCGCCGGTGACCGACGAGCCGTCGATCGGGTCGTACCCGGTCGCGGTGGTCCGGGTGTCGGCCGCGGGAACGGTGCTGCCGTCCAGCGCGACCGGCGTGGTGACCGTCCTGGTGGCCAGGTGGTACCGGTCCGTGGTGGGCGCCCCGGAGTCGTAGGTGTACGCGGTCCGGATCCGCACCGACGCCGTCTCGCCGTTACTCAGTTCGACCGGGTGGGCCGGGGCGAGCGTGCTGAGCAGGTCGACGCCGTCGGCGTCGTAGGTGCTGACGGTGGCGAGCAGGTCGGCCCGGGCGGCCGAGGAGCCCTGCGCGGCCACGTACGGGTCGGTGTCGGTGGTGGGGTTCAGCGCCTGAGCCCGGTTGCCCGCTTCCAGGACCCAGGTCTCGTTGCCGTGGTCGTCGTACCGGGTGGACGCGATCTGCCAGGCGCCGGCCCCGTACTGCGCGGTGTCGACGACCGTGCCGTTGACGTCCGCGTAGACGATGTCCGAGTACGGCCAGTCGCCCGCGTTCGGCGCGTACGCCCCGTTGGTCCCGGCGGCCGGCACGTGCGAGGCGGGGAAGACCGCCGCGCCCGAGTACGCCAGGTCGGAGATCTGGCCCCAGGTCGCCGCGGCCGTCCCGGAGACGTCGGGCGCACCGGACACACCCGAGACGGGCAGGTCGTAGGCGACCGCGACGACCGCGACGCCGTTGGCCGGGTCGGTGCGCGACACGCTCGCCAGCCGGCCGGCGCCGTCATAGGTCAGCGTCGCCGGGTTCAGCCCCGGCTCGCTCACCGTGACGATCCGGCCGGCCGTGTTGTAGGTGTACCGGTTCTTCTGCGGGGTGCTCTGGCGCGGATCCCAGGTCGCGCGCAGGTGCCCGGTCGAGTCGTACTGGTAGGCCGCGACCTGCTTGGTGACCATCGCCGAGGTGGCCGGGTCGTAGCCGACCCAGCTGATCCCGGAGGCCAGACCGGTGTAGTCGCCCCACGTCGGCTCGTCGGTGCCGGTGGCCGTGGTCGCGGTGGCGTAGGTGATCCTCAACGCGGTGCAACCCGGGTTCTGGTACGAGGTGGGCGTGCACGTCACCCCGGCCAGGACCTCACCGAGCACGGTGGTGACCCGCCCGTACGCGTCCCGGGCGTAGGTGGTCTCGCCGTCGCTGCCGGTCTCGTCCACCCAGGTCACCAGCCAGGTGCCGGCGCTTCCCTTGATCCATGTGGTGACGGTGCCGTCGACCTCGGTCAGTTGCCAGCCGGTGTAGGCGGTGGTGTCGGACGGGTCCGCCGGGTTCTTGATCGACGACGACTTGATCAGGGTGCTGCCGTCGTTCGCGGTGCCGACGCCGAGGTACTTGCCGGAGCTCTGCTTGACGTAGACGTGCTCGGTGCCGTCCGCCTTCTTGATCGTCACCGAGCCGGAGGCCGAGTTGTCGGTCAGGGTGCTGTCGCCGAAGGCGCTGGCCGGCAGTCCGGCGCTCCAGCCGGCACCGAAGATGCCGGTCGGGCCGGTGGTCGCGGCGGCCGGGGCCAGGCTGTTCGCGGTCCGTTCGACGCCGAGGTCACCGACCGCGGCGTCCGAGAAGGACAGCTGGAAGTCGCCGGTGGTCAGGGACACCGTTCCCGGCGTCAATGCCCGGGTCGCGGCCTTCTCCCCGAACGACGTCGCGGCCAGGACGAACATGCGCTCGGCCGAGTAGCCGACGGTGCCGGAGGCGGTGGTGAGCTTCGCCCGGACACGCAGGGCACCGTCCGGCTCGCCGGCCGCGCCCAGGGTCGCGGCGACGTTCCAGTTGTAGCCGGTGAAGGTGGTCAGGCCGCCCGAGGTGGTTCCGGTCAGCGGCCAGGCGCTGATCGGGGTCGAGGAGCCGTTGGGGGTGACATCGGCGGTCGGCAGATCGGTCCAGGTGCTTCCGGTGGAACCGGCCGCCCACTGGTAGGTGATCTTGGTGTAGGTGGCGTTCGCCGAGGCGGACAGCGCCACCGCCTTGGCCGTCGATGCCCCTGCGGTGGGCGTGAGCACGCCGCCGGCGCCGACGCCGAACGTGTACGCGGTCGTCCCGGTCGACAGGTGCAGCGCGGTGTCGCGGCTACGGGCGTACAGGGTGTGCCAGCCGACCGTCGTCGGGATGGTGGAGACCGTCACCGCCGAGCCGAGGTTGGTGGAGTCGTTGGCCAGGTTCGGCGCCGACGGGTCGTCCAGACCCCAGTAGTAGCCGGAGCCGTCGGTGGCGCTGGTGTCGAACGAGCACGACGTGGCCGAGGCGGCCTGCGCGCTCCACACCCCGGCCGGGTAGGCGCCGCAGGTGACGACCGGTGCGGCCGGGGCCACGGTGTTCAACCGGAACTTGGAGGCGGTCGTCGAGGTCAGGCTGGACGGGCTCCACGCCGAGTAGTCGTAGCCGCCGGAGCCGTTGACCACCCGGGCGCGAACCTGGTACATGATGCCGGTGTTGGTGCTCAGCGTCCCGGCCGGCACGGTCACCGACGCCTTCGAACCCGGTGTGACCGGTGCCGAGGTGACCGTGGCGATCTCACCGGTGCCCTCGGACGTGTTGTTCACGTCGTGCGAGAGCTTCACCTGCAGTGCGACCGGCGCGCCGTCGGCGTTGCTGACCTTCGCGGTGAACGTCGGGGTCAGCGAGGTCGAGTAGACCCGCGCCTTGTCCAGGTATCCGTCGATGACCGTGCCGGTCACCTTCGGCGAGAACGTCACCGCGGACGGCGTACCCGGATAGGTGTTGTAGACGACGCTCAGCGTCGGGTACCGGGCCGTCGTGGTGCAGCTCGTCGTCCCGGTCGCGTCGACGTTCATCGAGCAGAAGTACTTGGTGTAGGTGGTGTCGCTCTCGTTGGACGCCTTCAGCAGCATGCCGTAATCGGCGATCGTGCCCGACGCCCAGGCCTGCACCATGCCGGCGACGTTCAGCGATCCGGTGCCGTTCGGGCAGCCGAGGTCCTCGTTGCCGTAGGCGAACGACGCCGACGCACCGTACGAGGTCGTGTACGACGGCTGGTTCGCCCAGGTCACGGTGCCGAAGTCCGCCGTGATCGGGTACGCCTGCATCGCCCGGGCCGTGCAGCTGCCGGAGTAGTTGGTCCACAGCTTCAACGTCGCCGAGGTGACGTGCGCACCGCTCGGGACGCTCTTGACGGTGTTGAACCGCACCAGCGACCGGCGGATGTTGCCGCTGGCCGACACCCCGATCCGCAGGTCGCTGTCGGACCAGTGGGAGTCGGTGTCGGCCTGGGTCACGTAGGTGTCGCCGTAGCGGGACACCGACGACACGGCCGGATCGATCCACACCGGGTACACCGTGGCCGGGTCGGTCAGGAACGCCATCCCCGCGCTCAGATCGACGTACTGGGTGCCGTCGTCGTCGGTCGACAGCTTGACCGGCAGGCTCTGCACCTGCGTGCGCTCCTCCTCGACGATCTTCGAGGAGTACATCTCGGGCTTCGGCATGGTGAAGACCACCGTCGAGGTGGCCTGGCCGGCGCTGGTCTGCACGAAGTCGTAGCCGCCGGTCTCGTTGGCGACCATCGTGATTCCGGTCAGGTCGAAGCCGAGCTTGAGCTTGGGCGCGCTCTTCGGGGCCGACAGGAGTTTGAGTGACTGCTCGAAGCCGTCCGACGTGGCGGTCAGCACGAGCTGCTCGTTATCGGTCATCTGGTAGATCGCGTGCGGGCCGTCGATGGTCGGCGCCGGCAACGCCGTCGCCCACTGGAGGTCCATTCCCCGCTTGCCGTGGTCCAGGGACACCGCCGGACCGTCGCCCCCGCCGGAGAAGACCACGTCGGCGGGCGACACCTTCGGCGCGTATCCGCCGTCGACCTTCGTCAGGTCGTAGTTCACGTCGGCCCAGGAGCCGTCCGTCTGCCGCACCCGTACCGGCGCCGCCGACAGCTCCGTGCGCAGCGTGCCGTCCGGCCGGGCGTAGGTCAGGGACGTCTCGGTCGTCGCGCCGGTGACCAGGATGTCGTGCCGCGTCGTTTGAGCGGCCAACTGCGCCGACACCTCATCGGGACGTTCGTAACTCTCCTTCACCGCCCCCGCGGCGGCGCCGGCGACCACCGGGGTCGCGAGCCCGGGCACCGGCGTCAGACCGACGCCGGCCACCGCGACGACCGCGGCGGTGCACCAGGCCACCCCTCTGCGGCCCCAACTCTCGGATCTGTTCTCGGGTGGAGAACCTCGCACCTGTTACCTCATATCGATTGGTCCACGCCCGAAGAGCGTGATGAAGATCGAAATCAGGCACACGATCCCATTGACCAAGCAGAACCTCAAGATCAAATACAGATGAACCCTTGATGTACGGGCATGAACGCGCCCAGCTCACCAGGCGATCACGGCCAGGGCGAACGGAAACGCCCCGCCCCGTGGTTGTCCACGAGGCGGGGCGCGTCCGTTCAGTTGCAGCCGTACTTCTTCTGGAAGTCCTCCGGCGACACCTGGTCACCATCGACCATGATCTTGCCTTCGCGCAGGTCGGTGGCGTCGAACACCGCGCCGTAGTTGTTGTCGCCGAGGAACGCGGTGACCTCGACCCGTTTGGTAACTGTCTGGGTGGCCTGGTTGTCGGTGATGACCTGGTAGCCCTCGGGCACCTCGCCGATCTTGACCGAGGACACCTGGCGGGCATCCTGGGCGTCGATCTGCCACATCGGCGCCGCGGGGACGTTGCCCTTGTCGTCCATCACGTTGACCCTCAGCTTTTTCAGGTAATAGGCGGGGGCGCACTGGCGGCCGAGCACCACCACCAGCGCCTCGCCGTCCTTGCGCAGGCCGATCGGCGGGGTCGCCCCGCAGCCGGCCAGCAGGGTCCCGGCCCCCAGGAGGACGAGGGCCAGGGCGATCGCTCGTATCCTCGGTCGCGTCGATGACATCATCAGTCGTAGTACCCGCCCTTGTGCAGATCAGCGTCCGATTCGAACCAGTTGTAACAGGCGGCCGGGTTGTCGCAGATTCCGCCTTGGGCATCCTTGGGCGGCCCGCTGATCTTGTAGCGGAGCGCGGAATACCCGGACGCGAGTCCATAGGCGGCGAAGTATCCGCCAGGGTTGCCGACGTACCAAGAGTACTGAGTGGAGTGCCGCCGCTCGTGCTCCAGCCAGTCGTTGTCCGCCAGGGCCTCCTGCCGGCTCCGTGACGTCGTGGTCACGTTGCCGATGGTCATGCCGCCGGAACGGGCGTGCTCTCCGCTGGTGCAGAGCACGATCAGGTGCTTCGACCAGCCGCAGTCGGCGCCGGTGGCCTCCCCGTATCCCCAGCCGATCGCGGTCGACGGGAGGTTCGAGGTGAAGCGCAGGACGTCCTTGAACTTCGTCCAGGCCGGGGTGGGCGGCGGGGGCGGCGGCGGCTTCGGGCGCGGCTTCTGGAACGGGAAGTTGTAGTTCCGCTTGGGCTTCGCCGTCGGGCGCAGATCCTTGCGGGTGGGTCCGTGCCGGACCGGGGTGCGCCGGATCTGGACCTGCTGACGGTGCCGGGCCTTGGAGTGGTTGTCCTTGTAGTCCGGCGGGTCGCCCGGCTTGCGGTGCGCTCGTTTGGCGCTGTTGTCGCAGGTGTCCCAGCCGCTGCCGGACCCGCACTCGGGCCGGGTGCCGGACGAGTCCGACATGGTCACGGGCGTGTTGTTGGCGTAGGCGTACGCGTTCCACTGTTGCGGGTCGGCGACGTCCTGCAGTGGGTCGACCGAGATGAACTTGCCGAGTCCCGGGTCGTACTCGCGGGCGCCCAGGTGGGTCAGCCCGCTCGGGTCGGCCTGTCCGCCGAGGAATCCGCGGCTGTTCACCCAGGCCGCGGCCGGGCCACGACTTTCGCCGTACGGCGTCTGCCGCCGCTGGGTCAACGTCTGCTGAGCGTCCGCCTTGACCGCGAGCAGGCTGGTGCCCTGCCCGTCGGAGGCGAGCCAGCACAGCCCGCCGCCGGTGCGCTGCCCGATCACCTCGTCGTTGAACGAGTAGTACCGGGTGGCGCTCTTGACTCCGCCGGACAGTTTGAGCTGCGTGGTCCCGAACTCCAGCGTGGTTCCGGTGGGGTCGCGGGTGACCAGGCGGTTCCCGTCGGCGTCGTAGACGTAGCCGGCGGTCCCGGTCTTGTCGGTGAGCGTGGCCAGGTGGCCTTCGGCGTCCCAGGTGAGGTTCTGCTGGTCGGCCGAACCGGTCCGCGAGGCCAGGTTCCCGGTCTTGTCGTAGGAGTAGTTCGTGGTCGCCCCGGCCTTGGTGGTCGAGGTGACCGCGTGCGGCCGGGCCTGGCCCGCGCCGGCGTACGTGTACGAGGTCGTCACGTCGCCGGTGCTGCCGTGGTCGACCTGCTTGAGCCGGTTGCCGACCCGGCCGACCGGGTCGCTGGCCGTCCCGAAGTCCCAGCTCTGCCAGTACGGGGCCGGCCCGCCGAGGGCGGACGCCGACGCGGGCGCCGAGCAGTCCGACGACGCCGGGGTCCACGCCTCACGCAGGCGCTTCAGACCGTCGTACTGGAAGCACTGGGTGTCGCGACCGGATGTGGCGTTGTCGTCGAGCATGGTCACGTTGCCGGCCGCGTCGTAGCCGATCGACGTGTTCGCCAGGTAGGCCGAGCCGACGCTGCGGGTCACCGCTCGCCGCTTGACCCGCCCGGTCGACTCGTCGTAGTAGCGCGCCGACGAGACGAACGCGGCACCGGTCGCCTCGGTGGACCGGGTGATCGTGCTCGGTTCGAACAGGTTGGTGTAGGTGGCCTGGTTGACGTAGTACGTCGCGCCGTCGTAGTTGGTCTTCAACGCGAGCGGCCGGCCGTAGGTGCTGTCGTACTCGTACGTCAGCGTCTCGGCCGTCAGACCACCGACGGCCGGGAGCGTGACGGTGGCCGGTGAGCCGTCGACCCGGTAGGTGTAACTCGTGGTGTAGTCACCGGCGAGCGCCCCTTCGGCCCCGGGAATGGAGACCCGGCTCATCTTCGCGCGGTACTCCGCGTCCACCGTGAGCAGCGTCGACTTGTACTCGCTGGTCACGCCGCCGGTGGTGACGTAGCGGGAGCTGCTGCCGGTCAGGCCCTTGGCCGGCGTGTCGTAGGTCCACGCGGCCCGCACGGTTCCGGTGGTGCTTCCGTCCCGCGTCGAGGTCTTCCGGCCCAGCACGTCATAGGTGTACGCGATGGTCCGGCCCTCGGCGTCGGTCACCGATTCGGTCTGGTCCTTGTCGTTGAACTTCAGGTCGGCGGTGCCCTTGTCCGGGTCGGCCACCCTGGTCTGCCGGCCGCGGATGTCGTACGTGTACTTCCAGGTGTTGCCCGAGGCGTCGGCGATCGTCGACACATGCCCGACCGGGTCGTAGGTGGTACGGGTCTCGTCGTAGGTGCCGTCGTGCAGTTCCCGGACGGCGACCGTCCGGTCCCGGGCGTCGGTCCAGGTCGAGGTGGGGGTCTCCCCCTGCGGCGGGGTCACGTCGGTGTGGTCACCGTGGTACGTCGTGGTGGTCCGCCATTTCACCGCCCCCTTGGACAGCTCGGCCACGTCGATCTCCCGGCCGGCGCCGTCGTAGCTGGTGACGGTCTGCCGCCAGATGTCGGCGTCGAGGCTGAGCCCGTCGGCGATCTTGCCGGTGGGCAGTCCGGGCATCACATGGTCGGCGTTCTCCTTCCAGGTGCGCCCGGCCGAGTCGTAGAACGTGTCGGTGACGATCTTGTCGGTCGGGGTCTCACCGCCGTACGCGACGCTCTGGGTCTGCCGCTCGCGGACGAAACCGTCGTAGAGCGTGTAGCCGACCCGGTTCTTGCCGTTCGCGTCGAGCGCGGTGCTGGTCACCACCGACGCGTCCTTGACGGTGATCCCGTCCGCCTTGATCAGCTGGTAGTCGAAGCTCGACGACGGCGAGTCCGGGAAGGAGGCCCGGGACCGGCTCGGGTTCCACACCTTGGCGGTCCGGCCGGCCGCGTCGTAGACCACCTCGGTACTGCGCCCGTTGGTGTCGGTCACCTTGACCGGCAGGTGCCGGATGCCGTCGTAGTCGGTGGTGGTCGTCCAGTTCAGGGCGTTGGTCTCGACCGTCCGGGTGACCGGGCCGCCACCGACCGGGGTGTAGTCGGTGTGTTTGTTCGCCCCGGTCACATCGGTGACGTCGGTGACCCGGCCGAGGCTGTCGTACTTGGTGGTGCTGTCGGTGTGGTAGCTGCGGGTGCCACCGCTGAACCCGGCGATCGTCTCCACCGCGGTGACCTGGCCCTTGGTCAGGGTCGCGCCGCCGTCGAGCTGGTACCGGGTGTCGCTGATGACCTGCTCGCTCGTGGTGGGTGGGGTGTCACACGGGCCGGCCCAGGCGTTCGTCCGCTTCACCGGGGTGAGCAGCCAGTTCTCGCCGGTGATGTTGCGGGCGAACTCGGTCACCTCGCACTGGTCGTCGGTGCCGGTGGCCTCGTCGCCCAGGTCGGCGACCTGAGTGACCATGCCGTACTGGTCGTGGGTGGAGACGACCTGGGAACGCTGCCAGCCGCCGCCGTCCAGCGCGGTCCGGTTACGCACCACGGCCTCGCCGGTGAACCGGGACTCGACGGTGCTCTTGCCGATGGTCCGGGTCGCGGTCGGCTCGGACTGCCACAGGTCGGTGACCGACGCCTCGACGATCGCGGCGCCGTTCCAGGTGATCTCCTCACGCGGCTGACCGGCGAACGCCTCGTAGTCGACCGCCGAACCGCCGTCGCGATCGGTCACGTTCACGGTCCGTTTGGTGCCGTCGGCCTTGAGGTCGCCGTGCATGCCCCGGTAGTAGAGGGTCTCGGTCTTGCTCTGCTCGCTGCCGGTGCCCTCGGTGGCGACCACGGTCGGGTAGCCACGCCAGTCGGCCCAGGTCTGCTCGGCCTCCGGGGTCAGTCCGTCGGCGTCCTCGTGGTGCCAGAGCGGCAGGTTGTCCGGGTTCAGGTAGTCGTAGTGGGTCACCTTCTTCTTCGACCCACCGGCGTGATCGATCTCCTGGATGTCGGTCAGCACGTACTTGTGGTAGTAGTCGGTGACGTCCTTGGTCTCGCCCGGTGGCTGCCACTTGACCGGGTAACAGCGCAGGCTGTTGGCGTCCAGGACGGCCGGGATCTTCGAACCGGCGACGCACTCCTTCGGGCTGTAGTCGACGAAGATCTGGCCGCCGGTCTCGTTGCGGATCGAGTTGACCCGCCACCAGTTCATCGCCAGGGCCCAGTCGGCGCCGGACGCGTCGACCCGGTTCGGCATCTGGATGCCCTCGAACGTGACGCTCGGATAGGCGACCGCGGCGGTCGTTCCCCCGACCAGGCCGGTGTACGTGATGCCCTTGAGCCACAGCCCGGCCCGCGTCCCGTCACCGGGGTCCGGGAAGCTCTGGTCCAGATCCCACGAGTCGACCGGCACCCCGGACACCTTGGTGGTGACCTTGACCAGGCGCTTCTCGGTCCAGAAGGTCGGTGCGCCCTGCAGGCAGTTGGTCAGCGTGGACCCGGTGGTGCAGTCCAGGTCCCACGGCGTGTCCGGCCAGGTGGTCGCGTCCTTGGTGGTGCAGTTGCTCAGGCAGCGTTCCTTGGGGGTGAACTCGATCTGCTGCGGCGCGCTGGTGAACGGCGTGGTGCTGGTGTATTCGGTGCCGTCCCGGTTGTCGGTGCCGTAGTCGATCCGGTTCAGGTAGCCGCCGCGGGTGTAGTCGACCGGGGTCTTGGCGACCAGGTTCTTCGCGTACTTGCCGGTCTCCTTGGTGTACCAGTACGACATCGTGTTGCCGTTGACGTCGACCACGTAGTCGAGGTTCCACCGCCACGCCTGGTAGCAGGACGAGGCCGCGAACGTGCTCTGGTGACACGGTTCGCCGGTGTTGTTGCCGAACACCGGGGCGGTCCACACCGAGTTGGTCACCGGCTTGCCGGTGGACCAGCCGGGCAGCTGGTGCCGGCCGAACCAGTACTGGGTGCCGTCGGCGGTGGTCACCTTCCAGTACTCGTTGTCGTTGTCGCCGTTGGCGTAGGCCGGGGTGGTGAGCCGCTCGACCTTCGAGCCGTCCTCGCCGGTCAGGTGCCATTTGCCGTCGGCGCCCTTGAGTAGTTCGCCGGAGTGGCCGGACAGGGTCAGCACCGCGTTGTCGGTGCCCCAGCACTTGTCGCCGGTCTTGACCGTGTTGTTCGCGCCGGTCCCGCCCATGTCCTCCGAGCAGGTCTTGTACCGCCGCTCCACATAGGCCTGCGATGTGATCTTGAAACCTTCACCGACCGGGCCGGGCTGGTTGTTGGACGCCGCGTTGCGACCGTCGACGCTCTGCGCCGAGTAGGAGATGGCGACGTCCGGGTCCAGGCCGGCCGCCGACGGTGGCGCCACCAGCGGGTACGACCAGGTGAAGTCGCCGCTGGAACCGGACTGGCCCCAGGTCGCGGACGGGCTCAGGTCGGTCGCGGTGAACGTGCCGGCGCCGCCGGACGGTCCGGACGTGGCCGCGACCAGGGTGCCGGCCGCGGTGACGGCGGCGACCTCGGCGGTCACCGTGCCGGACTTCGGGTCGTTGACGGTCGGCAGTTCGACCGGGGCGCCGCCCTCGGGCAGGGCGACCAGCCGCAGCCGGCTCGCCCAGTCGGCACCGTAGGCGGAGGCGAACCGGCCGTACTCCACGGTCACGTCCAGATCGGCCGGCTTGACCGCGTCCGGCGCGCTGACCTTCAGCACCAGGCCGTCGAGGCCGGCGCGGGCCGCGTCCGTACCGGAAAGCGTCCTGACCCTGGCCCGCGACAGACCGGAACGCGCGCCGCCCACCAGGACCGGCAGGGTGCCCGCGCGGGTCTTGCCGGAACCGGCCGCCAGCGTGACGTCCGCGGTGGTCGCCGCCGGCCAGGCCGGCGCCGGGCGCTTGATCCCGGAGGCCCGGGCCGCGGCGTCGGCGGCCGGACGGGTGGTGCTCGTGGACTGGCGGGCGATCGGTACGGGCCGGTACTCCTGGGCCGTCAGCGGCTTCGCCGGATCGGCGTGAGCCGTCCCCGGATTCACCGCCAGGCTCGACCCCCCGGCCAGAACCCCGGCCAGGAGGACGCGCAACAGTCGTGAGGAATGCACGTCGATGCTCCTAGATCTCGTTGTACTGGACGGTGACGTCGTCGGCGGTGAGCGCGCCCTGCCAGACGCGGACCCGGTCGACGGCACCCGTGAAGAAGTTGGTGTCGGCGCTGCCGGACCGGAGCCGGCCGACCGTGAACACCCCGGTCGAACCCCAGGTCGCGCGGTAGGCGGTGGTCGCCTTGAGCACCCCGTTGACGTAGAGCTTCAGCTGACCGGCGCCGGCGTCGTAGGTCGCGGCCAGGTGCGTCCAGGCCGCGGTGGGCCCGGTGGCCGACGCGGTCACCTGGGTGGCGGCCGTGGTGTCGGTCGTCGGCATCCCGAACACCCAGGCGCCGCCGCCGGCCTCCTGGTAGCGCAGGTAGGCCGAGCTGTTGACCGTGCCGCTCTGCCCCCAGATCGCCTGGTTGCCGGTGGTCTGGTCACGGCGCACCCAGGCGGTGACCGAGAACGACTGGTCGGTGCTGATCACCGGGGTGGCGGTCGCCGCCGACGCGGACACCCCGTCCAGCAGCAGGCCGGTGGAGAAGTTGTAGCCGTCGCCCCACTGGGTGGTGGTGGCCAGGGTCAGCGGGCGGGCGTAACCGGAGTCGTCCACGACCTGCCGCGGCGCGTCCTCGTCCCAGTCCTCCATCTCCCACTCGGCGACCTTCACCGGCTTGGCCAGCGGCACGATCTCGGTGGCCGGGTCGATCACCCGGTCCCAGACCCGGGCCTCGCCGATGGTGCCCGAGACGAACTCACCGGTCTTGTCCCGGCCGACGTGCATCGGGCCGTTGCTGCCGGTGCCGGTCGCGGAGTACGCGGCCGAACCGTCGAGCACCCCGTTGACGTAGATCCGCACCTGCTGGGTACCGGCGTCGTAGACCCCGGCCAGGTGCGTCCACACGCCGATCGGCTGCAGCGAGGTGGAGATCGCGGTGGCCGGGCCGACGTTGAACCGGAAGTGGTTGTCGCCGGACGGCGTCGACTGCAGCGAGAAGTCCTTGGTGGTGAGCCCGTCCTGGCTGATGAACGACTGGTAGCCGGTGTTCGAGGAGAGCTTCACCCAGGTCGCGACGCTGAACGACCGGGCCGTGTCGACCACCGGGGCGGCGGTGTCACCGGACTGGGTGGTGCCGTTGAACTTCAGCGCGCGAGCCTTGCCGGTCTGCGCGTGGGTGCCCACGATCCGGTCGTCGACCCAGGTCGGGGCGTTGGTCAGGGTCAGCGCCGGGCCGCCGGTGACACTGTTCTTCGCGGTGGTGCCGGTGCCGTCGTCGAGCGGCCAGACCGCGGCCGGGGTGGACGCCCGGTCGACCAGGAAGGTGTAGTCGTAGGCGGCCGACGCGTTGCCGGCCAGGTCGAACGAGCGCACGGTCAGCACGTTCTCGCCGGCCCGGGTCGGGGTCGCCCACACCGTCGCGGCTCCCCCGGTCGCGCCGGGCGTCGCGGTCACCGGCGTGCCGCCGTTGACCTGATAGGTGTACGAGGCCACGTCGCCCTGCCCGTTCGCGCCGAGCGTGAAGCTGCCCGACCGGCCCAGGCTGCCGCGGGCCGTGTCCCCGTTCTCCGGGTAGAGGCCGTCGGCGCTGGCCACCGCCGGGTGCGCGCTCGGGCCGGTCATGTCGACGTCGAACTCACAGAGCGGCGAGACGTCGGACGTGCCGCCCAGGGTGTCGCTGACCTGGACCTGCCAGCGCAGCAGATCGCCGTCGGCGATCCCGCTGTCGATCTGGACCTCCAGTTCGGCCTTGCTGTCCGGCTGCACCTGGGTCTTGGTCTGCGGCCAGCCGGGCACGGTCAGCCAGTCGGTGCCGTTCCACCGCTGCAGGGTGAAGGCGCCGCTGAGCGTGCCGCCGTTGGGGCCGTCCGGGTCGGTCAGGGTCGCCTTGAGCCACGGCTTGGCCGAGCGCAGCACCGGCCGGCCGGTCCCGGTGACGCAGGCCTGCGGGGTGGCGGTGTAGTCGGCCGTCTCGGACATCTGTGCCGAGGTCGGCGTGTTCGGCAGCGAGTTGTACTCGATGGTCAGCTTGGTCGCCGCCGGGTCGAACTTCTTCCACCAGCTGGCGGTCGACTCACCGGCGCCGTCCGACTGCCGGGCGGTCAGCGCCAGGGTGTAGTCCTTGCTGCCCTTGACCGCGTCGATGTCGGTGCGCAGCGCGGCTGCGGTGAACTCGAGGGGCTTGTTCGGCTGCGGGTCGTTCGAGCAGCCGGCGCCGGTGCTCGGCTTGTGCGCGTTGCCGGACAGCTGCTGGATCCACAGTTTCAGGTCCGGGCCGTCCCAGGTCTGCTTGCCGGCCGCGGTCAGGGCGGCGGTGCGCCACAGGTTGACCGGGGTGGCGGTGCACGCCCACGAGTGGGTCATCGTGGTCAGGAACTTGGCGCTCTTGATCTGCTTGCCGGCCAGCGCGGTCAGGTCGAACGCGAAGAACGAGCGGGAGATCCCGGTGCCGTCCGGGTCGGTGCCGACCCGGGCGATGTTGTCGTTCTTGGTGGCGTTGCCCTTGTTCGAGTACCCCCACCGGGTCTTGTTGATCGTGGTGGACGGGTCGATCACCACCGGGTAGACGGTGGTGGCGCCGCGCAGCACCTTCGGGTCGGGCACGATCCGCAGGTCGGTGCCGTCCATCGTGGTGGGCAGCTCGGCGCGGTGCGAGAAGTCCGGGGCGGACCGGGTGAGCTCGCGGGCGGTGGCCGGGCCGGCCGCGTCCCACATGACCGCGTTCTCGGCCGAGACGACCTCGGTGCCGGCGCGGTCCCGGACCGAGAGGCCGCCGCCCTTACGGCTGCCGGCGCTCAGGCCCTTGGTGCCGACCCGGAACCGCAGCGTGTCCAGGGCCGGGTTCTGCGCGGCCTCCTTCGACCGCACCACCAGGGCCCAGGAGAAGCCGTCGACCAGGGCGGTCACCCGCAGGTCGACCCCGGCCAGCACCTCCGGGTAGACCGCGGTGTCGCCGTCCAGCCGCGGGGTGGGCAGGGCGGACGGCCAGGAGAAGGAGACGTCGCCGCCGGCCACCGGCAGGGACACCACCGGGTCGGTGCCGCCGGCCGAGAACCGGGTGGCGGCCAGGGTGGCGACCGGGGTGACGGCGCCGTCGGCCAGGCGCAGGCGCTTGTCGATCTGCTGCCAGCCCCGGCCCGGGGTGTTCACCCACCGGGGCACCGGGTAGGACTCGAAGACAAGGTTGCCGGTGGGCGTCGCGTAGGTCCGGGAGGTCTCGGTCTGGGTGCCCGCCACCGGGACGGACTCGCCGTCCCGGGCGGCCGCCGCGATCGCCGTGGCCTCGGGTGACAGTGTCGCGGGGGCCGCCGCGGCGGGTGCCGGCGCGGTCAGCAGAGCCCCGGTCACCAGCGCGGACGCAAGTATTTCGGGCAGGGTGAAGCGTCGTGGTGCCATGGTGTTTTCTCCCCGTGCGCGATCTTCCGACAAATCGTCGGATGATGATCGTTTAGGAAGCTATACAACCATCGATGAATGCCGCTGGTCCACCCCGTGAATCCACTGTGCCCGGCCGATTCCTCCCCCCGGCGCTGCAAAAACGCGGCATTTCCCCTGGTCGATGGGCTTCGGCCACCTCACCACGGGCCGGGCCGAGGTGATCGCCGACGCTCCCCCGAAATTCTCGGACATCGACCCCTTTTTATGCGCAATCCCGAACAAGAAGAATTCCCCGGGTGTCCGGTTCGGCATTGACACTCGTGCTTGGTGATATTTAGCTTTCGCCACCGAGATCCCGCGGAACGGGGAGGACAAACATGCGTGCTCACGTACGGTTTTTCCGGGCGCTGCCGGTCGCGCTGGCCGTCCTCATGGCGATCGGTGGTGGCCAGGCCCGGCCCGCGGCCCGGGCCGAATCGGCCACGGCCACCGCCGCCGGCCCACCCGTGGTGCTGCCGCGGATCGGCTGTGCGACCCTCGCCGGGCAGGACCTGTCCGGAACCCCCGAGGCTCCGGCGATCATCGGCTCGGCGACCGAGACGACCTCCCCCGACGGTTCGGAGTCCTGCGAGGTCAAGGGAACCGTGGCGCCGCAGATCCAGTTCGACGTGTTCCTGCCCACGAAGACGTGGCGGCAGCGGTACCTGCAGCTCGGGTGCGCGTCGCTGTGCGGGAACATCGACTTCTACGCCGACGCGGCCGACGGGTGTGTCCCGCTGAGCCGCGGCGACTTCGTCCTGGCCACCGACAACCAGGGCCATGTCGGCGTCTCCGGCTCCGACGCCACGTTCGGGGCCGACCCGCAGCTCCGGGTCGACTTCGGCTACCGGGCCGACCATGTCGTGGCCGTCGTCGCCAAGCGGCTCATCACGCTCTTCTACGGCCAGGGCCCGCGCTGGTCCTACTTCGACGGTTGCTCGCAGGGTGGCCACGAGGGCCTGACCGAGGCGCAGCGCTACCCGCACGACTTCGACGGCATCGTCGCCGGCGCCCCGGCCTCGGTGCTCACGGCGCTCATCGTGTGGTCGGCGGGCTGGCACGCCACGGCGAACACCGACGCGCGGGGCCGGCCGATCCTGACCGCGGCCAAGCTTCCCGCGCTGCACGCCGCCGTCCTGCGCGCGTGCGACGCCGGGGACGGCCTGGCCGACGGCCAGATCGACGATCCCCGGGCCTGCGCGTTCGATCCGGGGAGCCTGCGCTGCCCGGCGGGGAGCGACAGCGCCGACTGCCTGACCGAGGCGCAGATCGAGGCCGTCCGCAAGCTCTACGACGGACCGCGCGACGAGCACGGCCGGCGGATGTATCCGGGTGGTGAGCCGGTCGGCTCGGAGGCGAACTGGGCCCACTGGGTCACCCCGACCGCCGCCGGTGACCCGGCCGTGGCCGAGGCCAACGCGACGAACGCGCTGAAGTACCTCGCCTACCCGGGCGTCCGGCCGTCGGCGACCCTGCGCGATCTGCACTACGACTCGGCGACGTTCCAGGAGATCAACCAGCAATCCGGGATCTACGACGCGACCGACCCCGACCTGTCGGCCTTCCGCGCCGCGGGCGGGAAGCTCCTGCTCTGGCACGGCTGGGCCGACCCGGCGATCTCGCCCTACGGAACGATCGCCTACTACCACGCCCTCACCGAGCGCATGGGCGGGACGGCGGCCACGCAGCGGTTCGCCCGGCTGTTCATGCTGCCGGGCGTCGCGCACTGCGGCGGCGGTCAGGGGCCGGACGCGATCGACGCGCTCACCCCCACCCTGGCCTGGGTCGAGAACGGCGTCGCCCCCGATCGGCTCGTCGCCACGAAATACCAGGACGACGACGTCGTACGGACCCGGCCGGTCTACCCCTATCCGACGGTCGCCCGCTACGACGGCAGCGGCAGTGTCGACGATGCGGCGAACTTCACGCCGGCCCCGCCGCCCACGCCGTACCGGGACGACATCGCCTGGCTCGGATCGTTCCGTTCCGGCTACGAGCAGACCTGCACCTGGCGGGACGGCCACTGGGTCTGCACCCCGGCGCGGCAGCCGGGCTGACGCCGCCTCCGGACGGGCACCCACCACGCGCGGTGATCATCTATATTCACCTCGGTCATCCTACGTGGAGGTTCGAAGGACAATGCGCACCGGATTCCGGCAGTGGCTGCGATACACCATCGCGGCCGTGCTCCTCACGACCGGCCTCGTCGCCGCGTCGTCCACCCCGGCCAACGCCGCCGCCATGCCGGGCGGCCGGCACATCTACACCGTGGCGCTGGGGCACACCGCCAACGACGGCACCGCCTGGGTGCGCCTGGCCATGTACTACTTCAACACCGACAGCACGGTCAGCGAGAGCTACTGGTTCTGGTCCAGCTCCCAGCTGGTCGGCGCCACCGGCACCGGGATCACGACGCAGTGCAGCACCCACAACTGTGAGGTCCGCACCGCGCCCGGGTTCCAGCCCGGCGTCGCGGCGAAGGTGCTGACCGGCACGTACGCGATCACCGACGACCAGACCACGATCACCTGGAGCGGCGGCACCACGGAGACGTGGAAGGTGACCGAGCCGTCCACCACGATCGCCCGGATCGACCTGGTCTCCACCAGCTACGGCGCGACCGGCGGTTACGGCTACGGCAGCAACGCCTCCAACAACGCGTTCGTCAACGTCGGCAGCATCCCGAAGCAGGCGTACCCCGGCACGTACACGGGGTGGACCCGGCACCCCACCGATGCGGTCGGCACGGTCGACTCGGGGACCAGCACCATCGCCTTCAACCAGTTCCAGGCCTGCACCACGAACTGCGCGACCATGCTGAGCGCCCCGACCACCGCGTGCAAATCGTGCAGCAATGGCAACGCGTCCCCGATCCGCTACTACCTGGCCGGCTCCGGCCGGCGTAACTTCTACGAGCACTGGTGCGTCTGCCTGACGTCGGCCACCTGCTACACCGGCGGCTCGCACCGCAAGCCGACCCTGCAGGTCCTCGACGACAACGGCGCGTTCCACGGCTGGGTCGGCGTCGAGACCTCCAACTCGGCCGCCGACGAGGGCTACTTCGGCTACTTCCAGTACACCCAGCTCTAAGCCGATCCCGGAGCACCCCTGCGTTGTTCAGGGGTGCTCCGAGGTCGATCCTCAAGACCGGAAAAGATCAGCTTTTGTACGAGACGGCGCTGTCCACCTTGAGCAGTCCGGCGGCCACGATCGTCCGGCTCAGCGGCCGGGTGAGCTCGGCCAGGCGGGTGCAGCCCTCAGCGCCGAGGATCGTGTAGGCCGGGGTGGCGAGCCGGTCGGTGGCCGCCTCGATCCAGGCGCGCTGGGCCCGGCCGGCCTCACTCAGGACCGGACTGTCGCCGTCGATCAGGCCGCGGTGCCGCAGGTCCTCCACGGTGCCGGCCCACTGCTCCTCGCTCCAGCCCCGGCTGGCCCGCAGGAACCGTTCGGGCACCTCGCCCGAGGCCGCGTGCAGCACCAGCGCCTCCAGGCCGGTCAGGCCGGCGAGCAGCAGAGCGGCGACATGCCCGTCCCCGCGGAACTCGCGCAGCACCGTCTGGGCCTGCCAGAGAATCAGATGCGGCGGCTCGGGCCAGGGCAGGGCGGCGTGGGCGGCGAACAGCGGACGGCCCTGCGGGTGGGCGGCGGCGGATTCCGCGGCGCGGCGGGCCAGGGCGGCGGCCTCGGCCACCTCCGGGCCGTGCACCGCGTCGCCGAGGCCGCGGGTCAGGGCCGCGTCGGCCGCGTCCAGCCGGGCCGCCAGCAGTGCCGAGGGGGATGCCTTCGCCCAGGCGGCGGGCAGCGCGGCGGTGACCAGGCGCGGGTTGAAGTTGAAGAAGGCGGCGGTGACCGGCTCGGCCCCGACCGGTCCCAGGGCGGCCGCCCGTGAGGCGAAGTAGCCGGCCCGCCCGGTGACACCCAGCGCCGCGTACCGCTCGTGGGCCTCGGGCACGAAATAGATCATGCCGTGCAGTGGCTCGGCCACCCGCCAGGTGTGGCGCACCAGGGCCGGGTCGATCGCCGCGGGCCGCAGGCCGCCCGGCTCGGTCAGGTCGTGCGGATCCGTCGCAGCCGTCATGACGCCACCCCTCCGTCGCAGAAGTTACTCGCAGGTAGCTTTGCATGGAAGGGCATCGCTGTCACGCACCGGCTCGATGCCGCGGGCTGCGCGCCCGCGGCATCGTCCGGTGGCGGTCAGCTGACGGTGAGGGCGGTGTCGTCGATGGCGAAGGTCGTCTTCAGCGAGGAGTCCTCGGTCCCGGTGAACTTGAGAGTGACGGTCTGCCCGGCGAAGGCGGCCAGGCTGTACGAGCGCAGCGTGTACGCGCTGACGTTGAGGTTGGAGAACGTCTGCAGCGTGGTGGTGCCGACCTGCACGGTCAGCTTGTCGTACTGGGTGCTGCTGGTCGTCTCGGACGTGGTGATCTTCAGGTAGAACGACAGTGTGTAGCTGGTGCATCCGCTGGGGATGGTCACCGACTGGGACAGGGTGTCGGTGTGGGTCGACCCGTAGCCGTCGAGCTTCGCGTTGCGGGTGCCGGTCCGCGGCGCCGCGTCACCGGTGTTCGCGGCCACGACCGCGCTGGTGGCGGTCCACGGTGTCGTCGCGGTCTCGAAGCCGGGGTTGCCGAGCTTCTGGCCGGCGCCGGTGCAGCCGCCGGTCGAGCCGATCGTCAGCGCGTACGTCGCGGTCCGGGTCGCGGATCCCGTTCCGGTCACCGTGATCGTGTACGAGCCGGCCGCGGCGGCCGTGGTCGTCGCGACGGTCATGGTCGACGAGCCGCCGGAGGTGACCGAGGCCGGGCTGAAGCTCACCGTGACCCCGCTGGGGGCTCCGGAGCTGGTCAGGGCCACGGTCTGGGCGCTGCCGGAGGTGGTGGCCGTGGTCACGGTGGCCGTGGCCGAGGAGCCCGGGGTCACCGTGGCCGTGCTCGGGCTGAGCGCCACCGAGAAGTCGTTGGCCGTCGAGGTGGCCGTGGTCAGGGTCCAGAGGGCGTACTCCTCGGCGTTGGCCCAGCGGCCCAGCGAGGTGGTGTTGACGTTGGACGGGTACGAGTCGCAGGCCTTGTGGTAACAGGAGTCGTAGGCCGCCCCGGCCGTGCCGCCCCACTTGGTCACCTGGGCGCTGGTCTTGGTGTAGCTGGCCCCGGTCGAGTTGATCGACGACGGGATGCCGGCGTTACGGAACGAACCGTCGTCGCTGCAGCACTCGGTCGACGTCTCGGTGGGCACGCTGATCGAGGTGAAGTACTCACGCAGCTTCACCGCGATGGCGTCGGTGCCGGTCACGAAGTAGCCGCCGTTGGTGGAGGCGACCATGTCGAACGTGCCGTACGCCTTGATCGCGCTCTTCTGCGCGGTGGTCAGCGAGTTGACGTAGAACTTGGAGCCGATCAGACCCTGCTCCTCACCGGCCCACCAGCCGAACCGGAGGTGGTTGGTCATGGTCGGGTTGTTCGCGGCCAGCCGGAGCGCGGCCTCCAGGAGGGTCGCCGTCCCGGAGCCGTCGTCGTTGATGCCCGGCCCGGCCGACACGCTGTCCGAGTGGGCGCCGAACATGTAGGTGTTGCCGGTATCGCCGCCCGGCCAGTCGGCGATGATGTTCTTGGCCGAACCGCCGCTGCAGGTGGTGCAGGTCTGCACGGTGACGGTGAAACCGGCCGCCTGCAGCTTCTGCTGCAGATAGGTCGTCGTCGCGGTGTGCCCGGCGGTGCCGGTGGCGCGGTTGCCGCTGTTGCTGGTGGCGAACGTCTGCAACTGCTGCAGGTGGGCGTTGACGTTGGCGACGTCGACGGTGGGCGGAGCGGCCAACAGGGACGCCGGCACGGATGCGGCGAACGATCGCTCGCCGGTCGAGGCCACCGCCGGCAGGGCGCTGAGCGCCACCGTCGTCGCGGCGACAACAGCTAGGGCAGGTCCTGCCATCACTGTTCTGAGTCTCATCAGGGGCTCCTAGGGTCGAGGCCGCATCACGGCCATCCCGTAGGAGATCAGGAGCGCGTCACCGCGCACAAGATATCGAAACGCTTATATCTCTGAGACACCATTGCGTACGTACGGAAATCTGATGTTGATCTTGAAATGAAACACGCCGCACGGAGATGACTCTCCGTGCGGCGCGATCGGTCTTGCGATCCGTCAAGGATTACTTGACGAAACCGATGTTCTCGTAGATGACGTTGGCGAAGCCCTTGGCACCGAAGTTGGCCACGGTCTTGTTGGTGGCGATCAGCTCGGGGCGCTGGTAGAGGGTCAGCGAGTGAACCTCCTGCCAGATCAGGGCGTCGGCCTGGTTGGCCAGGGCGGCCGCCTTGGTCCGGTCGAGCTCGGCGGTCGCGTCGTCGAACGCCTTGTCCAGCTCGGGCGAGCCGATCCGGGCGTAGTTCTGCTGGACGTCCAGCTCACCCTTGGCGTTCTTGACCGGGTTGGCGTAGATCGACTTGGACGAGCTGACCGGGAACTGGGTGCCCAGCCAGGCGAAGACCGTCATGTCGAAGTTGCCGGGGGTGACGTACTTGTCGAAGAAGTCGTCGACCGGAACCGCGTTGATCTTCACCTTGACGCCGACCTGGGCCAGCATGTTCTGCACCAGCTCGGACTCCTGGGCCGAGGACTTGACGCCGGTCGGGATCACGAAGTTGATCTCAAGCGCCTTGCCGTCCTTCTTGCGGACGTCGCCGTCGAGCTTCCAGCCGGCCGCGTCGAGACCCGCCTTGGCCTTCTCCAGGTCGTACTTGCCGACCTCACCGGAGTTGTCCTGGTAGCCGGCCTGGTTCGACATGAAGATGTGGTTGTCGAGCGACTTCGGCTGGATACCGAGCGGGCCGAGCAGCGCCTTGGCGATGGCGGTCCGGTCGATGGCCTCGGCGATCGCCGTGCGCACCTTGACGTCCGAGAGGTTCGCGCTGGTGCCGTTGATGGTCAGGTGCCGGAAGTTCGGGCCGGAGGCCTGACGGATCTCGGCGGTGCTGATCTGCTTGGCGCGCTGGTAGGCGTCCACGTTGGAGCCGATGTCGACGAAGTCGATCTCACCGTTGGCCAGGGCGTCGACCTGCGCGTCGGGCTCGATCGCCCGGTAGACGATCTTGTCGAGCTTGGCCGGGTCGCCCCACCACTTCTCGTTCTTGACCAGCGTGACGGTCTTGGCCGTGGCGTCGAGCGAGTCGAACTTGAACGGGCCGGCCGTGGTCTTCAGCGGCGCCTTGGCCCAGCCCTCGTTGAAGACCTTCGGGTCCTTGTTCGTCGACACCGGGTAGAACGGCACGAACAGCGACTGCCAGTCGGCGAACTTGTTCTTGAAGGTGACGACCGCCTCGTGGTCGTCCTTACCCTTCGCGATGCTCTCGATGTTCTCGTAGCCGTTGGACGACGAGATGTTGTAGGCCTTGTCCGTGCCGGCGCTGGCCTTCCACTGCCAGAGCAGGTCCTCCCAGGTGATGGGAGTGCCGTCGTCCCAGGTGGCCTTCGGGTTCAGCTCGTACGTGACGACCTGCTTGGGGTCGGTCGTGAGCTTCGGCTCGGAGGCGAGGTAGTTCTTGTTCCACACCGGGGTGGCGTCGGCCTCGTAGTTGTACAGCGCCGGCATCAGAGCGTTGATGATGTTGGCGTTGTCACTGTCGGTGCCGTCGAGCTCGTAGTAGTTGTAGTTCGCCGGGATGCCGCCGAGGGCCCAGGTGAACGTGCCGCCGTCCTTGACCGCGTCGCGCGACTTCGGGTTGATCTGGTTCTCGCTCGCCTTGGGCGGCGGCGCGGCCTGATTGGTGTCGGTGTTCGACGCGCCGCTGCACGCGACGGACCCGATCAGGGTCGCGACGACGATCGGCGCGAGAAGTGCCCTCGCACCCCAGTTGTTCCTCACCAGTGCCTCCACACCTTGGCGTCTGATCTAGACGCGATTAATTCATTTCCGTCGGTCGGCACGGACAGGCCCGTGCCGGCCGTTAGATCGCCGCGACGGGTGCCGGGTAGTGGCAGGCCGCCTCGTGGTCCGGGCCCGGGGTTTCCCGGCCCATCAGCACCGGAGACTCATCGAGGCAGCGCCGTTGCTGGGCTTCGTCGAGCTCGTGGGCGAACTTGGGGCACCGGGTCCGGAACCGGCACCCGGACGGCGGATTCGCCGGACTCGGCAGGTCGCCGGTCAGCAGGATCCGCTTGCGCTGCCGCTCCTTGACCGGATCCGGCAACGGGATCGCGGAGAGCAGCGCCTGGGTGTACGGATGCGTCGGCGCCTCGAAGACCTGCTCGGACGTGCCGATCTCGACGATCCGCCCGAGGTACATCACGGCCACCCGGTCGGCGATGTGCCGGACCACCGACAGGTCGTGCGCGACGAACAGGTAGGCCAGCCCGAGCTCGGCCTTCAGCTTGTCGAGCAGGTTGATCACGCCGGCCTGGATGGAGACGTCCAGGGCCGAGACCGGCTCGTCGAGCACCAGCACCTTCGGTTCCAGCGCCAGCGCCCGGGCGATGCCGATGCGCTGCCGCTGCCCGCCGGAGAACTTGGCCGGGTACCGGTCGGCGTGCTCGGGCCGGAGCCCGACCAGGCGCAGCAACTCCCGGACGCGCTTCTCCCGCTCCGCGGCGGGGATGCCGTGGGCGGCCATCGGCTCGGCCAGGATGTCGCTGATCGGCAGCCGCGGGTCGAGCGAGGCCATCGGGTCCTGGAACACCACCTGCAGGTCGCGCCGGATGGCGAACCGCTCCTTGGGGCTCATCTTGGCGGTGTCCTTGCCGAGCACGACGATGTTGCCCGACGTCGGCTTGGCCAGCTCCAGGATCTCCATGATGGTCGTGGTCTTGCCGCACCCCGACTCGCCGACCAGGCCCAGCGTCTCACCCTCGCGGATGTCGAAGCTGATCCCGGCGACCGCCTGGAGGCTGCCGACCTTGCGCCGCAGCACGCTGCCGGTGGTCAGCGGGTACTCCTTGACCAGGTCACGGACCTCCAGGACGACCGGGCGCTCCTCGCGCGGCGGCCGCTCCAGCACGATCGGCTCCGGCAGCACGCTGGCGAAGACGTCGGTGCTGCTCATCCCCTTGCGGACGATCTCCAGGCTGCGGTGGCAGGCGGCCAGATGCCCGGAGCCGTCGGTGGTCACGCCGAGCAGGTCGGGCTCGGTCTCCTCGCAGGCCTCGATCCGGATCGGGCAGCGCGGCGCGAACGGACAGCCGACCGGGAGCGCCACCATCGACGGCGGGGTTCCCTCGATCGGCGTCAGCCGCTGCCGCTCACCCAGGTCGAGACGCGGGATCGAGCCGAGCAGGCCCATCGTGTACGGCATGCGCGGCCGCTGGTAGACCTCCTCGACCGCACCGGTCTCGACGACCCGGCCGGCGTACATGACCATCATCCGGTCGGCGAAACCGGCGATCACCCCGAGGTCGTGCGTGATCATGATGATCGCCGCGCCGGTCACCTCGCGGGCCTTCTGCAGCACCTCCAGGATCTGCGCCTGGATGGTCACGTCGAGGGCCGTCGTCGGCTCGTCGGCGATGATCAGCGCCGGGTCGTTGGCGATCGCCATCGCGATCATGACCCGCTGCCGCATACCACCGGAGAACTCGTGCGGGAAGCCCTTCGACCGCTGCCGGGCGTTCGGGATGCCGACCAGGTCGAGCAGCTCGATCGCCCGCTCGGCGGCGGCCTCACGCTTGAGTCCCTGGTGGATCCGGATCGTCTCGGCGATCTGCTCGCCGACCGTGTAGACCGGGGTCAGCGCCGAGAGCGGGTCCTGGAACACCATGGCCAGCCGGCTGCCGCGGATCTGTGAGATCTGCTTGTCACCGAGGCCGAGCAGCTGCTTGCCCTGGAAGCTCGCCGAGCCGGTGATCGCGGCGGTCGGCGGCAGCAGGCCCATGACGGCCAGCGACGAGACCGACTTGCCGGAACCGGACTCACCGACGATGCCGAGCACCTCGCCGGGGCGTACGTCGTAACTGATCCCCCGGACGGCGGTCACCGGCCCGGCCGGGCTGCGGAACGTCACCGACAGGTTCTCGACCCGCAGCAGCGGCTCGGCGTCGGATCCGAAGCCCGCGGCCAGGCCGGACAGGGGGGCGGGAGTCACCCTGGCGTCGGTCACTTCGCACCTTCGATCTCGGAGTTCGGGTCCAGCGCGTCACGCAGGCCGTCGCCCACCAGGTTGACGGCGAGTACGAGAAGCACGAGAACTCCCGCGACGAAGTAGAACTGCCACCAGTTGGTCAGCGCCGCGCCCGAGCCGTCGGCGATCAGGGTGCCGAGCGAGACGTCCGGCGGCTGCACGCCGAAGCCGAAGAAGGAGAGCCCGACCTCGGACAGGATGATGCTGCTGACCCCGACGGTCGCGTCGATGATCAGGAAGGACGCCATGTTCGGCAGGATGTGCCGGAGGATGATCTTCCAGCCGGGCACTCCCATGAAGCGGGCCGCCTGGACGAACTCGCGCTCGCGCAGCGACTGCGTCATGCCGCGGACCACCCGGGCGGTGATCATCCACTGGAAGCCGGCCAGCAGCACGATGAAGAGCAGCCAGCTCCCGTCCCGCAGCGCGGTCGAGAAGATCGCGATGATCAGGAAGCTGGGCAGGACCAGCATGAGGTCGATGATCACCCGGATCACGACGTCGGTGGCGCCGCGGAAGTAACCGGCGAACGCACCGGCCACGGCGGCCACGGCGGTCGACAGCACCGCTCCGAGCAGACCGATGATCAGCGATTTCTGCAGGCCCCGAAGCGTACGGGCGAAGACGTCGCCGCCGGTCTGGTACGTGCCGAACCAGTGTGTCGGGTTCGGCGGCACCTGGAACGACTGGAAGTCGAGCTGGTCGTACTTCCACGGGTAGAACAGCGGGCCGAGGTAGGCCACCGCGATCAGCAGGGCGACCACCACGAGGCCGAGGACGGCCACCCGCTGGCGCAGGAAGCGCCGCAGCACCAGGCGGTTGCGCGAGATCGAACGGCTCGGTTGCAGGCCGCCGTCCTCAGGATCGGGGCTGACCGATCCGACGACGACGGAGTCGGTGTTGACAGTCATCTCGGTCCCCTCAGCTCGCCCGGACCCGTGGGTCCAGCGCCGCGTAGACCACGTCGGAGAGCAGGCCTGCAATCAGGACCAGCACCGCGACGAAGAGGGTCACCCCGGCCGTCGAGTTGATGTCGTTCTTGGTGATGGAGTCGACGAAGTACTCCCCCATCCCGTGCCAGCCGAAGATCTTCTCGGTGAAGGTCGCGCCGACGAAGAGCAGCGCGAACTGGTACGAGAAGAAGGTCGCCATCGGGATGAGAGCGGTCCGCAGACCGTGCCGGGTCAGCGCCGACCAGCGCCGCAGACCCTTGGCCTGCGCGGTGCGCAGGAAGTCGCTGCCGAGCACGTCGAGCATCGAGTTGCGCTGGTAACGGCTGTAGAAGGCGAAGCCGTTGACCCCGATCGCGAGCACGATGGTCGGCAGGATCAGGTGCCCGATGCGGTCGCTCAGACCGGCCCAGGACCAGGTGTCCAGCCCGGGAGTGATCTCGCCGGTGGTGAACAGGATCGGGGTCGACTGATTACCGGTCGCCTGGTTGAACCAGATGCCGCCGTTCTTCATCAGGACCGCGAGCACCACCGTGGGGATCGACAGCAGGACGAACGAGATGACGGTTAGCGTCTGATCAGACCATTTGTGCTGTTTGATGGCGCCGTAGGCCCCGGCGATCACCCCCAGCAACGTGCCGAGGATCGAGCCGATCAGCATCAGCCGCAGGCTGACCCACATCCGCCGGCCCATCTCGGTGTTGACCGACTCACCGTCGACGGTCTTGCCGAGGTCACCGTGGACGACACCCTTCACCCAGGTGCCGAAGCGGTCGACGAGCGGCGTCTTGTCGTTCATGTTGAGCTCGTTGAGCCGCTGATCGACGACCGCCTCCGCGGGGGCCGGGTTGCGCCCCTCGTACCGACTTCGCGGATGTAGCTGCGTAGCAGCCAGAACGTACGCGACTATCGTCGCGACCACCGCGAGCAGAACGAGGTAACTCACCCTGCGCAGGAGGAACTTGCCCATTACACCATTGCCTCCACGCCCGCACTCAATATCTAACTGGGCGGGACGTTAGCAGAGCTATCGAGACCCGCCAAGATCGTTTATGAAGTCGTTGCCGCATCGATGTTCAACTGGCTGATGCCCGCCCGAGGGCCAGATGTTTCGCGCTTGATTCCCGGTCATTAACAGGGCGGTATGCGCGAACACCGACGAGGGCGCGGAACAATAGCCCGGCCGGTGTTACCCGGTCAATGCGCCTTCGTCGAGTAATTCAAGAACCCGGCCCGGGCCCGCCCGAGGGGCACCGGCCTCTTTTCGCGACCACGGTGGAACTGTCGCAGATAAGATCATCGAGCCATTGGCTCATGTCGGTCTCCGGACACTCGAATCGCCGCGGGCCGCGGCTCCCGGCCGAGGCGGCGGTGTTCCGGACGTGCCGGGCAGGCAGGTCGCTCGCCTTCCGAGTCGCTGCGGCGTCCCGATTCCCCCGTACGCATACGTAACCGGGCGATAGCGACCTGCCTCCCTGAACGACCACAATGCTCGCCGCCGGACCTTGTACGAAGCATGGGAGACTCGTACGGTCCTTGAATATTTCTTGAATCGCCTGGTGGGCGGAGGTCAGTTGGCGGCGGAGTTCGGCGTGCTCGGTGCGGTGCGGGCCCGGATCGACGGCGAGTTCGCCGACCTGGGACATGCCCGGCAGCGATGCGTGCTGGGCGTGCTGCTGGTCGAGGCCGGCCATCCCGTCACGGTGGACCAGCTGATCGACCGGGTGTGGGGTGAGCACGCCCCGCAGCGGGCCGCCGGCACCCTCTACAGCTACCTGTCCCGGCTACGCAGCGCCGTGGCCGGCGCCCCCGGGGTGGAGATCCAGCGGGAGCCGGGCGGCTATCTGCTCACCGTGGACCCCCTCGCCGTGGACCTGCATCGGTTCCGCAGCCTGATGACGTCGGCCCGGGAGGCCGAGTCCGACCGGGCCGCCGCCGACCTGATCGCGCAGGCCCTCGACCTGTGGCGGGCCGATCCGTTCGCCGGCCTGGACACCCCGTGGCTGGCCGCGATGCGGCGCACCCTGCTCGGCGAGCGGTTCGCCGCCGAGCTGGACCGCAACGACGTGCTGCTGCGCCTGGGCCGGCACAGTGAGCTGCTGCCCGAGCTGTCGGCCGCCGCCGCCGAGCATCCGCTGGACGAGCGGCTGGCCGGGCAGTCGATGCTGGCGCTGTACCGCTGCGGGCGCCAAGGCGACGCCGACGAGCAGTACCGGCGGATCCGCCACCGCCTCGCCGACGAATTGGGCAGCGACCCGGGCGCGGCCCTGCGCCGGCTGCACGAACAGATCCTGGCCGCCGATCCGGCGCTGGACGTCGCCGCGGGCGACCTCGGGCGATCCGGCCCACCGCCGACCACGGCGACACCGGTGCCGTCGCAACTGCCCGCCGAGGTCCGGGCGTTCACCGGCCGCGCCGGCGAACTGTCCGCGATGGATCATCTGCTGGTCGCCCCTGGCGGCGACGAGCCGCCGCTGACCGTGGCCCTGCTGGCCGGCACCGCCGGGGTCGGCAAGTCGGCGCTGGCCGTCCGGTGGGCGCACCGGGTCCGCGACGCGTTCCCGGACGGGCAGCTCTACGTCAACCTCCGCGGCTACGACGCCGAGCAGCCGGTGGCCGTCGCCGACGCCCTGGCCGGGTTCCTCACCGCGCTGGGCGTGCCCGGTCCGGAGATCCCGCCCGGCACGGACGACCGCGCCGGCCGCTACCGGTCCGAGCTCACCGGCCGCCGGATGCTGGTGCTGCTGGACAACGCGTCCTCGGTGGAGCAGGTCCGCCCGCTGCTGCCCGGCTCCGGCTCGTGTCTGGTTCTGATCACCAGCCGGGACTCGCTGCCCGGCATGGTGGCCGTGCACGGCGCGCAGCGGATCAACCTCGACCTGCTGCCGCCGTCGGACGCCGTCGGGCTGCTGCGCAAGCTGATCGGTGCCCGGGTCGGCGAGGACCCGGTGGCCGCCGAGGCCCTGGCCGCGGCCTGCGCCCGGCTGCCCCTGGCCCTGCGGATCGCCGCCGAGCTGGCCGCCGACCGCGCCGACGTGCCGCTGGCCGACCTGGTCACCGAGCTCGGCGACCACCACGAGCGGCTCGACCTGCTGGACGCCGGTGGGGATCCGCGGGCCGAGGTCCGGGCCGTGTTCTCCTGGTCGTACCGGAACCTGCCGCCCGGCGCGGCCCGCACGTTCCGGCTGGCCGGCCTGCTTCCGGGCGAGACCGCGCACGTCGATGCCGTGGCCGCGCTGATCGGCACCGACCGGGGTGAGGCCCGGCGGCTGCTCGGCGTGCTCGTCCGGGCCGGTCTGATCCAGGTCGGCCGGGGCGGGCGGTACGGCATGCACGACCTGCTGCGCGCGTACGCCGCCGAGCTCGCGGCCGGGCACGACAGCGAACCGGACCGGCGGGCCGCCCTGACCCGCCTGTTCGACCACTACCTGGCCGAGTCCACCGCGGCCATGGCCGCCCTGTACCCGACGGGCCCGGCGACCGGCGACCCGGACGCGGCCCGGGCCTGGATCGAGGCGGAACGACCCAACCTGGCCCTGATCTGCACGTACGGCGCGGCGCACGGCTGGTGGGCGCCGACCGTCGCCCTGGCCGACACTCTGTTCCGCTACCTCGACGCGGGCGGCCCGGCGGCCGAGGCGGCGACTGTCGCGCGGGCCGCCGTCGCCGCGGCAACCGCGTCGGGCGACCGGGACGCGCACGCGCGGGCGCTGTCCCACCTGGGCCGGTTGCACCGGCGGCAGGGCCGGCCGCACGAGGCGGCCAACGCCTATCAGGAGGCGCTGGTCCGGTACGCCGAGCTCGGTGACCGCGCCGCCGAGGCCATGGTGCTGCGCAACCTGGGCAGCGTCGACTGGCTGCTGGGCGACTACCGGCGGGCGGCCGACCACTATCGGCGGGCGCTGACGCTCTACCGCGACCTCGGTGACGACGCCGGGCACGCCGACGCGCTGGTCCGCCTCGGGCTCATCGACACGCGGCTGGGTGAGCCGGCCCGCGCGGCCGGGCGCTTCGGGGCCGCCCTCGACCTCTACACCACCCTGCACGACCGGTTCAGCGAGGCGTACGTGCTGTCCCTGCTGGCCCGGCTGCCGCACCGCCCGGCCCCGCTCGACGAGGCGGCCGACCGGCTCGAACAGAGCCTCGGCACGGCCCGGCGCACCGGCGACCGCACCGCCGAGGCGTACGTGCTGACCGACCTGGCCGCGATCCTGGTCCGCCAGGGCCGGCTCGACCAGGCCGCCGACCATCTACGCCGCGCGCTCGTGCTGCACCGCCGCATCGGGGACCGGGCCAGCGAGGCCGAGGCGCTCAACGACCTGGGCCGCATCCTGCACGCGGCCGGCACCGCCGACGAGGCCCGGGCCCAGCACGACCAGGCCCTGGAGCTGGCCGAGGAGATCGGCGAACGCTACGAGACGGCCCGCGCCCACGACGGCATCGGCGCCGCCCTGCGCGACGCCGGCGAGCTCGACCGCGCCCGGCCCCATCTCGACCAGGCGCGGCGGATCTTCGCCGGCCTGCGGGTGCCCGCCGCACCCCTGCTCGGTGTGCCCGACGGTCAGCAGGTGGCCTGGTAGGGCAGCTCGGGGGCGTACTGGCTCCACTCCTGCGCGTTCAGTCCCCGGCCGCTGACCGCGCACGCGTTCCCGGCCGGGTCGGCGGCCAGTGCGGCCGGCACGGTGGCGTCCCAGAGCGTGACCGTGGTGCTGGTGGCCAGGAATGCTCCGGCGGCGGCGATGGTGTGCCCGTCCGGGCTGAACGTCGCGTAGAAGCTCTGCAGGTCCGGGCTCTTCAGCGTCGCGTAGACGACCGGGCTGTCCGGGTCGGCGACGTCCCAGAGCATCATCGCGTTGTCCAGGCTGGCGCTGGCCAGCGTCGTCCCGTCCGGGCTGAAGCCGACCCAGCGGACCTCATTGGTGTGCCCGGTCAGCGTGGTGATCCGGCGCGGCTGGGACGGGTCGGCGACGTCCCAGAGCAGGACCGTCATGTCGTCGGTGCCGGCGGCCAGGGTGCGCCCGTCCGGGCTGAACGCGAGCGAGTCGGCGGTGTAGACGATGAAGTCCTTGAGCGCGATCGCGGTGAACCGCGCCGGGGCGGTCCGGTCGGTCACGTCCCACAGCGACACCTTGTACCCCTCGCCGACCGCCATGGTCCGCCCGTCCGGGGTGAACGCGATCGAGGCCATCGGCGCGTGCAGGGCGAGCGTGGTCAGCCGGGCCGGGTGGCTCCGGTCGGTCAGGTCCCACAGACTGGTGGCGCCGTCCCGGCGGGCGATGACCAGGGTGCGCCCGTCCGGGCTGAACGCGACCGCCTGGACGATGTCGCCGGTCTCCGGGATGTCCCCCAGCGACACGGGCGTGTCCGGACGGGTCATGTCGAGCAGCGTGACCGAATCCTTGGCGCCGGTCACGGCCAGGGTGCGCCCGTCCGGGCTGAGCACGATCCCCTCCGCGGTGCCGCCGCCCAGTGACACGTCGGCGCCGCGGACGGGAGCGGCCGGATCGGTCAGGTCCCAGGGCACGGCCTTGCCCTGCTCCCCGGCGACCATCAGCGATCGGCTGTCCGGTCCGTAGGTCAGTCCGACGATCTCGCCCGGGAACGGCCCGGGGAGACCGGCCACCGGTTTGCGCGGGAACGCCCCGCCGGTGTTCCACAGCGTCGCCGTCTTCCCCCCGGACGCGGTGATCATCCGCTGCCCGTCCGGGCTGAAGGCCAGCGTCCCGACCGCGCCGTCCGGCGTGTTCACGGTGGCCAGCAGGGTCGACAGCCAGGCCCAGGTGCCGGTCTGGACGGTCCACAGCGCGGTCGATCCGTCCGAGTCGGCCAGAGCGAGACTGGTGCCGTCCGGGCTGAACCCGATCGCGCTCAGGTGCGCGTCGCCGGTGGCCGCGAGCTGGGAGAAACCCTGCCGGGGATGGGCCGGATCGGTCAGGTCCCACAGCCAGACGTAGTCGTCCGGGCCCTCGACGGCCACCAGCGGCAGCACCGGGTCGAACGCGACGACGGCGTCGATGACCGGATCGCCGTAGGGGATCACCAGGTTCGCGCCCCGGACCGGCTGCTTCGGGTCGGTCAGGTTCCACACGGTGACGGCCGGGCCGCTGGTCACCGCGGTCCGCCCGTCCGGGCCGAAGGTCAGCGGGTAGGCCCCGGTCAGGGTCGCCAGCGGGCTCGGGGTGTCGCCGGTGACGTCCCACAGGACGGTGTTCTTGTCCCGGTTGCTGACCGCGACCGTGTGACCGTCCGGGCTGAACGCCACCGACACGATCCCGGCCGGATCGGTCAGCGGGGCGAGCGCCACCGGGTGGGCCGGATCGGTCACGTTCCACAGTGTCGCGGTCGAGGTCCCGTCGGCCACCGCGAGCGTGCGCCCGCCCCGGTCGGCGACCAGCGCGGCACCGGTCGTGACGGTGGCCGGCAGCGACGAGATCCGGACCGGTTCGCCCGGGTCGGTGGTGTCCCACAGCGACACCTTCGCGTCGGCGTCCACGGTCGCGACCACCCGCCCGGCCAGGGCCGCGACCGTGGTCACGCCGCTCAGCGTCCCGGCGTAGTGGGTGGACATGACCAGGTGGGACAGCTGCTGCGCGGTCTGCGCGTCCGGGTGCAGGTGCTGCGCGGCCACGCCCAGCATGAGCGCCTTGCGCGGGTCGTCGTCGATCATCGTGCGGGCCCGGCTCAGCAGCCGCCGGCTGATCTCGGCGCGCTGCTGCTCGGCCGCCGCCTCCCGCTGACGGCGGGCCTCCTCGGCCGCCTCGCGGGCCAGCTGTTCCTGCCGCTTGCGTTCCGCCTCGGCCCGGCGGGCCGCCTCCCGGTAGGTGTCGGCCAGCGCCTTCTGCTGCTTGGCCCGTGCCGCCGCCTGGTCGGCCAGGTCCTGCTGGCGCCGGGCGTTGGCCAGCTCCCGGTCGGCGTTGGCCTTCTGCCGCTTCGCTTCCTCGCCCGCGCCCTGGGCCAGCGCCTGCTGCTTCTCGGCGTTGGCCTTCTCCCGCCGCGCGCCGGCCCGGTACCGGTCGGCCGCCGCCTGTTCCTCGGCCGCCTGCTCCGAGGCCTGCTCGGCCAGGGCCTGCTGATCGTGGGCGAGCTGGGTCTGCCGCTGGGTCTCGATCTTGGCGGCGCTGGCCCGGTCCTCCTGGACCTTGGCGTTGGCCTGCTGCCGGCGCGACTCCTCGGTGGCCTGCTCGGCCGTGCTGCGCTGCTCGGAGGCGACCTGCTGCTGCTCGTGGGCCTCGGCCGCCGCGGTCGTGGCCCGATCGGCGTTACGGACCGCGACGACCGAGGTGGTGGAGGCGACCAGGGTCAGCAGCACCAGCAGGGCCGCGGCGACCGTCCACGACCGGCGGGCCCGCCGGTGCTGCCGGACGTCCTCACCCTCCAGCTCGTCCTTGCTCACCCCGTGCATCGGCGCCGCCAGCTGCGCGATGGCATCCCGGAAACGGACGTGCTGCAGGCTCAGGTGCAGGTCGTCGCGGGCCCAGCGCAGGTCGAGGTAGAGCGGTTCCTCGGCGAACACGCCGCGCAGCGCGGCGGGCACCGCGGTCGAGTCTTCGGTGAAGTCGCCGACGGCCGGATCCCACTGCCACTCGCCGTCGGTCACCACCGGCAGGATGTTGTCGGCCGACTTGGTGGCCAGCCAGTGCTCGATCTCCCGGTTCACCCAGGGCGAGCCGGCCGCCTCGGGCGAGGCCATCAGCACGAAGTGGTCGGAGCCGTCCAGCGCCTGCTGGATCGACGTCCACAGCTTGGGGGTCACCGCCAGCCCGGTCTGGTCCCGGAAGATCCACAGTGCCCGGCGCCGGTGCCACGGCTTCGCCAATCGGTGCAGACCGCGCTGGACAGCCGGGGCCAGACGCCCGTCCGCGGCGTGGCTGTAGGAGATGAACCCATCGAAGTGCATGACTGTTCCTACGGTCGGCGTGATCGGCGGGGACCGATTCTCCACTTCACCGGCCCACCGGTAAAGCCGACCGACCATCCCGGACTCGGGCGGGCCCCCCGTATGGCGCAGATCCACCCTTATGTGCTTTGATCTATCCGGGCCGGGCATCTTCCCCCGTGGATGCCCGGCTCCATAATCTCCGTCCGCCGTGACGTCGACCGGCGAAGATCAAGGTCAAGATCAAGATCCGATTGCCGGCGTACGGCCGGTGAACCGCCCCGAAAGCAGTCCACCGGCCGCTGCGGTCAGTGGTGGCCGCGCGGGTCGAGCGGGAACGTCCCGGCACCGACCCCGGTCAGCGTCCGGGTGTACTGCCGCCGGTAGGTGTCGAGGAACGGCGACCGGTCGCCCTGCGTCGGAACGTCGAAGCGAGGGTTCTGCAGCGCCAGGCTCAGCCGCGCCCGGGTGACCGCCACGATGTTGCCGCTCGGGACGTCCCGCCAGCTCCCGCTGCCGATGGTCCCGATCTGCACGCCCAGCTGATGACCGGCCTCGAACGTCCAGTCGGTCGACTTCAGGTCGAACGAGACCCGACCGGCCTTCTCGACGAGGGACACGTTCTCGTCGAACATCACCGACGTCCCGTCCGCGGCGACGTCCCAGAGCCGGACCATCACGTTGCCCGCCGCACTCGCGTTCAGCGTGACCCGCGGGGTGGCGGTGATCCGCAGCCGCGACGTCACCGGCGTGGACCAGGAGAAGTAGCTGTGTGCATCCCCGGCCGCCAGGGGTGTCTGGCGCAGGCCGGCCGGCGGGGCCGGGTCGGCCGCGTGCTCCATGTCCCACTGCGTCCCGGCGACGGCCGGGGCGGCCAGGGTCGACGGGAGGCCGTCGTCGACGTACTGCCCGTCGGGGAGACCGGCCGTGGCCGACGACGTCGCCAGGGGCCAGGTCGGCTGCGCGCGCCAGACGCCGGTACTGTCCTCGACGGCGAACGCCGGGTCGTGGACCTGCGGCCGGATGCCCTTCAGGTAGTAGTCGTAGAAGCGCATGACCTCGTCGAAGAAGCCGGCCCGGCCCTGCAGCAGCTGCCCGTCGCCGTTCGTCTCGTTGCCGCGCACGTGCTCCCACTGGCCCATCCAGCCGCGCTCGACGCCCCGGTGGTTGCCGAGGAACTCCTGGACGTCCTCGGGCTTGGTGTTGTTCTCGATGAATCCCTGGGTCACGAAGAGCGGCGTGTTCGTGCCCTCGGCGCTCGCCGCCAGGTTCCGCGCCCGCCAGTAGGACGAGTCCAGGTCCGGGTTGTTGTTGTTCGTCAGGTTGTCGGTCAGGCACTCGGGGTGGCCGGTCTCGTAGGCCGCGGCGGCCCGATAGCGGGCGGTGTCGTCGGGCAGCGTCGGCATCGTGGCGATCCCGTTGTACGCGTTCGGCGTCCCGGTCACGTTGGGTCGCGGCACCCCGTTGCTGAACAGGTAGTTGTACATGTTCCAGACCGGCTCCTGGGCCACGACCGCCTTCAGCGCGCCGAGCCGCAGGTTGTTGCCGACCAGCCCGGTCACGGCGTCGTAGGACTTGCCGTACATGCCGACCTTGCCGGTCGACCAGGGTTGCCGGGCCGCCCACTGGATCGCGGCTCGAACATCCGCCTGCTCGCCCGGCCCGACCCAGTCGAGGCACCCGGTGCTCCCGCCGAAACCCCGAAGATCGACCATGACGTACGTGTATCCGCGCGCGAACAGCCCGGTGCCGCCGGTGAAGTCGGCGAACCGGTCGGACGGACCGGTCTGCGTCCAGCCCTCCGGGGCGGTCTGACCGGTGTGCGAGAAGTACGGGCCGACGGCCAGGATCACCGGCGTCCGGGCCCGGGGCGGGAGGCCGGCCGGCCGCAGGACGTCGGCGTGCAGCTCGACGCCACTGTGGTCGGCCGACGGGAAGTACGCCTCGGTCCAGACCGCACCCTCGGGCACGCGCGGATTCTCCTCGTGGGTGACCCCGGTCGTCGCCGGCGACGCGGAGGCGGCCGTCGCCGGGCCGCCCACCGCGAGTGCCGCGACCGTGATCAGCGCGCCGGCCGCGGCTGTGGCCCGCCTGCGTATGGTCATCCGACCCTCCAAGCCATAGAGCAGTGTCTCTGCATGGCCTGACGCTAGCGCGCCGGAGTCCCCGGTGGAGTCACGCCTTGGCGGCGACCGCCACGGCCAGCGCGTCGGTGGCGTGCTGGTTCATGTCCATCTCGCTGTGGATGACGTCGAGGATGCGCTGATCGGTGCCGATCACGAACGTCATCCGCCGGGTGCTGAGCGCGCCGAGACTCAGCCGGCGCTTCACGCCGTACGCCGCAATCGTTTTTGAATCGGGGTCGGACAACAGCGGGTAATCGAACGTGTTGGTCTCCGCGAAGAGTTTCTGCTTCTCGACCGGATCGCGGCTGATGCCGACGCGCTGCACGCCGGCCTCCCGGTACTCGGTCGCCAGGTCCCGGAAGTGGCAGGCCTCGGCCGTGCAACCGCGGGTCATCGCGCCGGGGTAGAAGAAGAGGACGACCGGGCCGTCCGCGATCAGATCGGTCAGCCGCCGCGGCGTGCCGTCCTGGTCGGGCAGTTCGAAGTCGGGCGCGAGGTCGCCCTTACCGATGCTCATCGCCGCAGGGTACGTCAGTTCGAGATCGAAACCGTTGCGACGCTTGTTACCTAGATCTACTATGCCTTGCAGTTCTAGGTAAAGGAGGCCGCTCCGTGCGGGTGACCAAGGATCTGGTGGCCGCGTCGGCCACACCGATCGTGCTCGGCATCCTGGCCGAGGGCGAGAGTTACGGCTACGCCGTCCTGCGCCGCATCAGTGAGCTGTCCGGCGGCGAGCTGGACTGGACCGAGGGCTTCCTCTATCCGCTGCTGCACCGGCTCGAACGCCTCGGGCACGTCGAGTCGAGCTGGCAGACGGTCACCGGCGAACGCCGCCGTAAGTACTACCGCATCACCCGGCAGGGCCAGGCCGAGCTGGCCGAGCAACGCCGGCAGTGGGCGACCGTCGTCGAGGCGCTCACCCGGATCTGGCCCGACGTCGGCGACCTCCGGTCGCTGACCTTCCCCCTGGAGGGCAACGCGTGACGGTGACCGACGGCCCGGACGAACTGGAGGCCCAGTTCGCCCAGTGGCGCGACTACGTACGCCGCCGCACCGAGCTGCTGCCGGCCGACGCCGACGAGCTCGAGGACCACCTGCGCAACTCGGTCGACGGCCTGATCGAACTCGGACTGCGACCGGACGAGGCGTTCCTCATCGGGGTCAAGCGGATGGGCGGCCTGGACGAGCTGTCCCGCGAGTTCGCCCGCGAGCACTCCGAGCGGCTGTGGAAGCAGCTGGTGTTCACCGGCGACCCGGTCAAGCCCCGCCAGTCCCGGCGGGACCTGATCGCCATGCTGGTCTGCGCGGCCGGCGCGGCCGTCTCGATCAAGATCCCGGCGCTGTTCGGCCTGGGCTTCGACGACGACGACGGCTCGTTCTACTTCACCAACCTGTCGCTGTTCGTGCTGCCGTGGCTGGCCGCCTTCCTGGTCTGGCGACGGCAGTCCGGCCCCCGGGTGTGGGGCGCGCTGGCCGCGTTGTTCGCACTCGGCGCGATCGGGGCCAACATCTATCCGCTGGACGACGAGTCCCAGTCGGTGATCCTGACCGCCGGCCACCTGCCCGTCGCGCTGTGGTTCGCGGTCGGCGTCGCCTACGTCTCCGACGACCTGCGCTCGTCCCGGCGGCGCATGGACTTCATCCGCTTCAGCGGCGAGTGGTTCATCTACCTGGTGCTCATCGGCCTCGGCGGCGGCGTGCTGATCGCCTTCTTCGTCGGGACGTTCACCGCGATCGGGATCGAGCCCGGCGACTTCCTCGCGAACTGGCTGCTGCCCTGCGGCGGGATGGCCGCGATCGTCGTCGCCGGGTGGCTCGTCGAGGTCAAACAGGGCGTGATCGAGAACATCGCGCCGGTGCTGACCCGGCTGTTCACCCCGCTCTTCGCCGTGGTGCTGCTGGCCTTCCTGGCCGCCGTCGCCGTCAACGGCCACGGCATCGACGTCGACCGGGAAACGCTGGTGATGTTCGACAGCCTGCTCGCGGTCGTCCTGGGCCTGCTGCTCTACTCGATCTCGGCCCGTGACCCGCTGGCCCCGCGCGGCACGTTCGACGTGCTGCAGCTGGTCCTGGTGGTCAGTGCGCTGGTCATCGACGCGCTGGTGCTGCTGGCCATGACCGGCCGCATCGCCGAGTACGGCGGCACCCCGAACAAGGTGGCGGCGCTGGGCGAGAACATCGTGCTGCTGGCCAACCTGGCCTGGGCGGCCTGGCTGCTGCTGACCTTCGTCCGGCGGCGCGGCGGCTTCACCGCGATCGAGCGCTGGCAGACGACGTACCTGCCGGTCTTCGCGGTGTGGATGTGGGCGGTCGTCCTGCTCCTGCCGCCCGCCTTCCACTACCGGTGACGCGCTAGCCGAGCCGGACCTCGGCGCCGCCCGAGAGCAGGGAGTCGTGCAGTTTCACGGTGGCCGGCCTGGCCTTCTTCGGAACGTCGAAGACGAGCCGGCCGGCCACCCGGCCGCCCGGGTCGAGCTTGTGCAGGAAGGATTCGGTGCCCTGGTTGGCGTAGATGCCGGCCACCTCGTCGCTGCCGTACTCGGTGCCGGCCGTGTCGTACAGCTTCTGGGCGCGGCCGACGAACAGCTTGACGCCGTCGCCGATGTTGCGCACCGACAGACTGACCACGCAGAACTTGCCGGTGGCGGTGCGCTTCAGGTGCTCGACGCCGATGCTCGTCCGCGAGCAGTCCACCCGGGTGACCACGAACTCCAGCTTGCCGTCGCGCACCGGATCCCCGAGACCCGGACCGGCCGGCGAGGGTTTGGCGACCGGCCCGGCGACGACCGGCTGCCCGTGGTTGTACGTCTCGGCCGCGATCCCGGCCGCGAACAGCACGATCACGGCGACGAGCGAGGCCACCACCGCGACCGTCACCTTGACCGGCGAGACGCCCCGGGCGGCCCGGACCGGCCGGCGCTGCTGACGACGAAGGTCGTGCGACATCGGACCACTCCAGGGAGACCGGCCGTTTTCCTCCCCTCACTGTCAGCTACGGTGTCGAGCTGAACCAGCGATTCGGCATGATCAGCGCCATTCTCCGCCTGATCGGACAAGTACGGCGATCAGCCGCAGGCCGAACACCGCCATCTCGACTCCCCTCGCCGCCGGAGGATCACGGCCGACATCCGTGACATCTGTCATAGGTATGGGCGGTTGCCGCTGCTTCCGCAGGTTGCGCACCAGAATTGATCGATAAATGTGATCCTTTCGGACGAAATTGACCGAGAGTGCTAGCGTCGCCCGCTGGCGAGCCGAGCGGTTCGGCGACCGGCACTGCGGACATGTCGGCAGTCGCATGATGGAAGCGGAGGTACGTACCGATGTCCGACGAGCCCAGGGCGACGACACCGGGCGGCGCATCATCCGACCAGCCCGACGCGGAGCCCACACGCGTCACGCCGGACGAGGAGGCCACGGTGGCGATCCCGGCCGACTCGGCCGCGGACGAGGCCACCGCGGTGATCCGGGCCGAGACGTCGTCGGACGAGGCCACCGCGGCGATTCCGGCCGAACCGGCAGCAGACGAGGCGACGGTCGCCATGCCGATCGACGCCGCACCGGACGCAACCGACCCGGCGGACGCAGCCGACACAGCAGATACGGCCCGCGCCGATGATTCGCCGGATTCGCCGAGTTCAGCGGACTCGGCGGACCCGGTGGACGAGGCCACCGCGGTCATTCCGGCCGAGACGCCGGCGGATGAGGCCACCGTGGCCATGACGGCCGAAACGCCGGCGGACGAGGCCACCGTGGCCATGACGGCCTCCGCCGAATCGGATTTTTCGGAAATGCCGGAAGAGACGACAACGGTGATCCCGGCCGACGAAGCGACCGTCGCCATGCGGATCGACACCCCGCGCGACGAGGCCACCGTGGCCATTCCGGCCGGCCGGGCGTCGGAGGACGCCACGCTGGCCGGCCTGGCCGGCAAGACGATCGACGAGGCCACCACGGTGATCTCGGGTGGGGCGAGACCGAGCAGGGCCACCCCGGTCGCCCCGCCCGCGGGGACGCCGGAGCCGGCGGCTTCGCGCGGTTTCGTCGTGACCCGGCGGCGGCTGCTGCTGGGCATCTCCGGGGCCGGCGTCGCGGCCGCCGCGGCCGCGTTCGCCGTGCACTCGGCGACCGATGAGCCCGGGAAGGGCGCGGCCGAGCCGGTGCCCGGCCAGCCCGTGGTCACCCGGTCGCGGATCCCGGAGAGCGCGCCGGTCACCGCCGCCCCGAAGCCGCTGCCGGTGCAGCGCAAGCCGATCTCGACGCTCGCCGAGTACACCAAGGCGACCGGGGGCAAGCCGTTCCCGACCGATGCGATCGCCCTGACCATCGACGACGGCCCGCACCCGGTGTGGACGCCGAAGATCCTCCAGCTGCTCGACAAGTATCAGGTGCCGGCGATGTTCTGCATGATCGGCAACCAGGTGCTGGGCCACGAGAAGACCGCCCAGCTGGTCACCGGCGACGGCCACCAGCTGGCCAATCACACGTGGAGCCACCCCACCGAGCTCGGGGAGAAGCCGAGCCGGGTCGCCCGCAACGAGATCCGCAAGGCCCAGGCGAAGATCACCAAGACGACGGGGTACGTGCCCAAGCTGTTCCGTTCGCCCGGTGGCGACTGGTCCCCCCAGTTGCTGAAGGACATCGCGCACGCCGGGCTGCTCCCGCTGGACTGGAGCAACGACCCGCGGGACTGGACCATGCCCGGTGTCGCCACGATCGAGCAGCGGATGCTGGCGGCCAAGCCGGGTCAGATCCTGCTCTGCCACGACGGCGGCGGCGACCGTTCCCAGACGTACAAGGCCCTCAGTGTCGTCATTCCCGCCCTGAAGGCTCGCGGCCTCCAGTTCGTGGCGCTCTGACCGGCCCGATCGCGGCCCGGTGGCCGAGGCACCCGGCGGAAACCGGGGATGACGCCTCGACCGCCGGGCCGGGATCAGAGCCTCGGCCGGCCGGTCAGGCCTCGACCAGGGAGGGCCCCGGCAGACGCTGGGTGATCGCCGCGCGCAGGGCCGGTTCGGCCGCCGGGACGGCGTTCAGGGAGTCCAGGGCCAGGAGGGCCGCGCCGGTGACCGGAGGGGCGTCCAGGACCGTGATCGTCGCCAGGGGGGCCTGATCCTGGACGCCCCGGACTATCCGGGCGTGCAGCTGCGGGTGCCGGGCCTGCAGGACGCCACCGCCCAGGACCAGGGCGTGCGGGCGGGACAGCAGGTCCAGGCGGCGGGCGGCCGAGCGGTGCTGGGCCAGGATCTCCTCGGCCTGGCGGTCGACCAGGGCGGAGGCGACCTCGTCGCCGGCCGCGGCGATCGCGAACAGGACCGGGGTCAGTTCCGGGAGCCGGTCCATCGGGATGGCGCCGCGGTGCAGGGCGATGCTCACCGATTCCACCGTGGGGTGTCCGAAGTGGTCGGCGACCGCGGCCGACAGGGCGGTCGGGCGGCTGCGGCCGTCCTCGCCCCGGGCGGCCTCGCGCAGGGTGTGTTCGGCCAGGTCGTGGCCGCCACCCCAGTCGCCCGAGACCGGGCCGAGGGCGACGAACCGGGCGGTCCGGCCGTCGGCCGCGCGGCCGACGCAGTTGGTGCCGGCGCCGCAGACGACGGTGACCGCGTCCGGCATCGACGTGCCGGCCCGGAGCAGCGCGAAGCAGTCGTTGTCGACCTGCGTGCGGCGGGCCCACTCCCGGGCGGCGATCGCGTCGTGCAGGGCGGTCACCTCGTCGGGCAGGTCGGCCCCGGCCAGGTAGGCCGCGATCGTCTCGACCGGCGTGTCCGGGGCCAGGCCGGCCTGGGTCCGGGCCGCCGTGACGAGTTCCCCGAGCACGGTGATCGCGCTGGTCAGGCCGATGTTGTGGGGTGACGACGTGCCGCCGCGGACGAACGCGAGCACCTCGCCGGCCGCGGTGCCGAGCACCACGTCCGTCTTGGAGTTGCCGCCGTCGACCGCGAGGAACAGGGCCGTCATCGGGCCCACGCGAGGTGGGCGCGCCCGGCGGCGATGAGCTTGTCGGCCAGCGGGTCCGCTTTTTCGTGCTGCCCGATCAGCGGGTGGGCCAGCAGCGCACGGTAGACGCGGTCACGGCCGCCCCGCAGCGCGGCGTCGAGCGCCAGTTCCTCGTACGCCGAAGTGTGGGTGATGAGACCGGCCAGGTCGGGCGGCAGGGGGGTGACCGGCAGCGGAGCCGGGCCGTCGAGGCCCGCCCGGGCCGAGATCTCGATGACCGCCTCGGCCGGGAGGAACGGCAGGATGCCGTTGTTGCGGACGTTCACCGAGTGGACGGCGTCGCCGTCGAGGCCGAAGAGCGAGCCGAGCAGGCCGACCGCGGCCTCCGAGTAGTAGGCGCCGCCGCGCTCGCCGAGCAGCGCCGGCTTCTCGACCAGGGTGATGTCGCGGTACATGTCGAGCAGCGTGGCCTCGATCTCGGCGACGCGCTGGCCGCGGGTCGGCGCGCCGATCGACTCCCGCACGTGCCGGTCGTGCGCGTAGAAGTACGACAGGTAGTAGGAGGGGACGGCGCCGAGCATCGTGACGATCTCCGACGCGACGTCCACCTCGTCGGAGATCTCCGACAGGTGCTCGGAGATCAGGAAGGGCAGCCGGTCGACGCCGTCCACATAGGCGGCCCGCTCCCAGGTCAGATGGTTGAGACCGACATGATCGAGCACGACCGCCGACGGGTCCACGCCCAGGTAGTTGGCGAACCGGCGCTGGAACCCGATGGCCACGTTGCACAGCCCGACCGCCTTGTGCCCGGCGTCGAGCAGCGCCCGCGTGACGATCCCGACCGGGTTGGTGAAGTCGACGATCCACGCGCCGGGCTTGGCGCGTTTCCGCACCCGTGACGCCACGTCGAGGATCACCGGCACGGTGCGCAGCGCCTTGGCCAGTCCCCCGGCCCCGGTCGTCTCCTGGCCCACGCAGCCGCATTCCAGGGGGAACGTCTCGTCGGTGATCCGGGCCTGCTGGCCGCCGACGCGCAGCTGGATGACCACGGCGTCGGCGTCGGTGACCCCGGCGTCCAGGTCGGTCGTCCAGGTGACCTTCCCGGGGTGGCCGTAATTCGCGAAGATACGGGCCGCGAACGCGCCCACGATGTCCAGGCGTTCGGCCGCCGGATCGATCAGGACCAGCTCGGAGACCATGGTGCCGAGCCGGGCGAACCCGTCCACGAGCTCTGGCGTATAGGTGGATCCGCCACCGACGACCGCGATTTTCAACCCTTGAATCCTGTCAGCGTGATGCCCTGCACGAACGCGCGCTGGGCGAAGAAGAAGATGATGATCAGCGGGGCCATGGCCAGCACCGTCGCCGCCGTGACCAGGTTCCAGTCGACGTGGTGGACGGTCCGGAACGAGGCCAGGCCCAGCGTCAGCGTCCACGAGTTCTCGTTCTCGCTCGTGTAGAGCAGTGGCCCGTAGTAGTCGTTCCAGCAGAAGAAGAACTGGAACAGGCCGGCCGCCGCGATGCCCGGGCGGGCCATCGGCAGCACGACCTTCAGCAGCGTGCGCCACTCGCCGGCGCCGTCGACCCGGGCCGCGTCGAGCAGCTCGGTCGGGATCGTCAGCAGGAACTGGCGCAGCAGGAAGATGCAGAACGCGTCCCCGAACAGCGCCGGGATGATCAGCGGCCAGAGCGAGCCGGTCAGGCCGTAGCGGGCCCACATCAGGTACAGCGGGACGGTCACCACCTGCGGCGGGAGCATCATCACGCAGATCACGACGAGGAAGAGCGCGTTGCGGCCACGGAATTTCAACTTCGCGAGCGCGTACGCCGCGGGCACGCTCGACGCCAGGGTCAGCACCGTCGCGGTCCCCGCGTACAGCACCGTGTTGAGCAGGTAGTGCGGCAACGGGGTCGCCTGGAAGACCCGCAGGTAGTTCTCCGGGTGCCACGTGTTCGGCCAGTAGTCGCTGGTCAGCGCCTGGTTGCTGGTCATCAGCGAGAGCAGGATCAGGTAGGCCACGGGCGTGATGAACATGATCGAGAGCACGATGGCGATGCTGTGCCGGGCGATCCAGACCAGCGTGTTGTGCCGGCGGACCTTCCTGTCCACGGTGGCCTTGACGGCCGGCCGGTCCATGACCAGCGTCATGATTCCTCCCCGGAGAACGCCTTGGCGCGGCGCAGCAGGATGACGGTGACCGCGAGCGCGACCACGAAGAGGGCGATGGCCAGGGCGTTCGCGTAGCCGAGGGCGTTGTAGCGGAACCCGACGGTGTAGAGCCAGACCGGGTACATGAAGGTCGAGCCGTCCGGGTACCCGAAGGACTGGGAGATCCCGGCGCCGACGGTGGCCTGCCCGCTGGCGATCGAGCCGGCCACCGCCGCCTGGTCGAAGTACTGCAGCGTGTAGATGACGCCGGTGACCGCCGCGAACAGGATCACCGGACGGATCGACGGCAGCGTGATCGACCGGAACTTGTGCCAGGCGTTCGCGCCGTCCAGCGACGCGGCCTCGTAGAGGCTCTCGGGAACGCCCAGCACCGCCGCCAGGAAGATGATCATCAGGTCGCCGCAGGCCCAGAGGCCGAGCAGGACCAGCGACGGCTTCGCCCAGGTCGGAGAGTTGAACCAGAGCGGGCCGTCGATGCCGATCTTCTCCAGCAGGTGGTTCACCGGGCCGGTGCCCGGCTTGAGCAGGTAGACGAACGCGATGGTGGCGGCCACCGACGGCACCAGCGACGGCAGGTAGAGGATCGTCCGGAAGACACTGGCCCCGCGCTTGAACTGCGCGAGCAGCATCGCCAGCCCGATCGCGAAGATGATCCGCACCGGGACGAAGACCGCCACCATCCACAGGGTGTTGCGCACCGACTGGAGCAGGAACGGGTCGTCCGCCATCTGCCGGTAGTTGCTCAGCCCCACCCACTGCGGCACGGAGAGCAGGTCGAACTTCGTGAAGGAGAAGTAGACCGCCGAGAGCAGGGGGTAGAGGAAGAACACCGCGATGCCGATGAGCGCGGGCGCCAGGAAGGAGAACGTGGTGAGGCCCCGGCGGAGGCGAACGCCGTCCATGGGTCAGCCGCCCAGCGTCATGACGCTGTTGATCTGCTTGTCGGCGTCGGCCAGCCCCTTGTCCAGGTCGGCCACCTGACCGGACTGGTACGTGGTCAGGAACTTCCCGAACGTCTCCTGGTAGGCCGGGCCGGAGGCCGAGGGCGGCGAGGTCATCGAGTTCGGGTTGGTGAAGATGTCGATGAACGCCTTGAAGTCCGGGTCCCCGTTCAGGGTCGGGTCGGCGATCGCCTTGGTCGTGGTCGGCACGTTCTTGAGCAGTCCGGCCAGCTTGGTGACGGCCGCGTCGTTCGTGGTCAGGTACTTGATCAGCTCCCAGGCGGCCTCGGGGTTCTTGGCGTTCTTGGAGATGCCCATGATGTTGCCGGTGACGTAGCCGCCGCCGTAGCGGGACGGGTCACTGGTCGGGAGCGGCGCAACGCCGTACTTCAAATCGGGTGTCTGGTCCTTGAGGAAGGCCAGGCGGTACTCGGCGTCGATGTTGATCGCGACCTGGCCCTTCTGGAAGGCGTTGTCGCTGCTGAACTCGTCGCCGAGGCTGGCCTTGAACTTGCTCAGGTTGTCGTAGCCGTACCAGTCGACCAGGTCCTTCTGCCACTTCAGCAGGGTCTTCCAGTTGGCGTCGGAGCCGATCGCGCTCTTGCCGTCCTCGGTCAGCCACTTGGCGCCGGTGGCCGGGGCCAGGTGCGCGGCCGCGTTCTCGTAGAAGTCGTAGAGCGGCAGGAAACCGACCTGCTTGAGCGAGCCGTCCGGGTTCTTGACGGTCAGCTTCTTGGCGTCGGCGGTGAGCTCGTCCAGGGTCTTGGGCGGCCCGGCGATACCGGCCTTGGCGAACAGGTCCTTGTTGTAGAACATCCCGTACGCGTCGGCCAGGAACGGCATCGCGCAGCGCTTGCCCTGGAACTCGGTGTACGACCGGGTCGTGGCGTTGAGCTGATCCAGGTCGACCTTGTCACGGTCGATGTACGGCTTCAGGTCGACCCACGCGCCGGAGGAGCAGAACTTGCCGACGATGTCGGTCGAATAGGAAAGGCCGATGTCCGGCCCGTTGCCGGCCCCGATGGCCTGGGTCACCTTGGAGTCGTCCTGGCCGGACTTGACGGTGACCTTGATGTTCGGGTGCGTGTTCTGGAAGTCCTTGACCACCTCGTCGATGGCCGCGGCCTCGCGCTCGGTGAAGAAGTGCCACAGTTCGACGGTTCCGGAGACCTGCGTACCCGGGTCGGCGATCTTGTTCTCTTTGGGGGCGGGAGTACAGGCGGTGGTCAGCAGAACGGCGGCGGTCAGGGCAAAAAGGGCATGAGGTAGCCGTTTGTTCACTGGGGGCCTCTCAAATAATCAGCTGTCGCGAATGGCGGCGATCAATGCTTCGCGGACCGCGGCGAGACCGGCGTCGAGCGCGCCGAGCAGCACCGCGTCGTCGTTTATGGAAGTGGCGGCGAATGTGGACTCCAGCGGGGCGGCCCGCCGGAACGCACTGTTCACCGCGTCAAGAAGTGCGTCGCCGCCGGCCTGGGCGGTCGGGCCGGCGAGCACCACGAGGTTGGGGTCGAGGACGGCGACGACCGCGGCCAGCGCGACCACGATCCGATCGGCCAGGGTGGCCAGGAACGGCCCGTGCCCGGCGGCCGCAGCGGCCGCGACGATCTCGGCCGGGGTACCGCCGGCGATGCCGTGGTCCCGAGCCAGTTCCTTGATCGCGCCGCCGCCGAACAGGTCCTGCAGGTCGACCTTGCGATGCGTGGAGTCCGGCGAGTAGAGCGGCATGTAACCGATCTCGCCGGCGCTCCCCCGGGTGCCCCGCAGCAGGGTCCCGTTGATGTCGATGGCCAGACCGAGACCGTCCTGGCCGATCCAGAGGAGCGCGAAGTTCTCCGCGTCCCCGGCGACGCCGCGGCTGCGTTCGGCCGCCGCGGCCAGGTTGACGTCGTTGTCGACGCCGATGTCGGTGCCCAGCGCGGTCGCGATCTCCGGGACCAGGCCGGGCCGGGCGAACCCGGGAACGTCGACGAGCCGGATCGTCTCGGTCCGGGGGTCGTAGGCGCCGGGCACGCTGAGCTGCACGTACCGGATCCGGTCGGCCGGAACCTCGGCCTGCTCGCGCAGCTGGGACATCACCTCGGCGACGGTGGCCACCGGGTCGGCGGCCAGGAAGTCGACCCGCGACTCGAACCGGGCGCGGATGGTCCCGGTCAGGTCGCAGAGCGCCGCCGCGACCGCCGGCGTGCCGCTGGTGCCGACGTCCCGCACGGAGATCGCCGCGGCGTACGCGGCATCGGGGTTCGCGTTGTAGATCTCCGCGTTCGGCCCGGGGCGCCCGCTGTCGTGCCCGACGACATTGACGAGTCCCGCCTCGGTGAGGCGCCGCAGCACCTCGGAGATCGTCGGCGTGGACAGCGCGGTGAGCTTGCGCAGATCGGCGCGCGTCAACCGGCCCGGGTCGAGCAGGTGGGCGAGCGCCGCGCTCTCGTTCATGGCGCGGAGCAGCTTGGACGAGCCGGCCAGACGCGTCAACGGAGCTCCCGGGGCGATCGTGAAGTGATTGGCAAAGTGTTTAACAGTTGGCTCAACCTTAGGCCCCGCTCGATCCGTGTCAAGGGTCGAATCTTCGTGATCGACCAGGATTGATAAACCAACTTAACAGTCGTAGAGTCCGTCCCCAACGCGCGCGCCACTCCCCCTCCCCCCATCGATGAGGAGCGCCATGAATCGCGTAAGGACAGTCGCCTACACCGCAATCGGCCTGGTCATCCCCAGTGCGGCCCTGGTCATCGGCCTGCTGCCGGCCAGCGCCGCGACCGCCGGCCCGATCAAGGGCCTGGGCGGCAAATGCATCGACGTCGCCGGTGCCTCCAGCGCCAACGGCACGGCAATTCAGCTGTACGACTGCAACGGCAGCGCGGCCCAGCAGTGGACCGTCGGCAACACCGACGGCACGATCCGATCGCTCGGCAAGTGCCTCGACGTGACCGCCGCGGCCACCACCAACGGCGCCAAGATCCAGCTGTACGACTGCAACGCCACCGCCGCCCAGAAATGGACCGTCAGCAACGGCACCCTGGTCAACAGCGGATCCGGCAAGTGCCTGGACGTGACCGACAAGAGCACCGCCAACGGCGCCCGCCTGCAGATCTGGACCTGCGCCGGCGGCACCAACCAGCTGTGGACCCTGCCCGGAGGCACCACCACGCCCACCACCTCACCGACCACCACCAGTGCCCCCACCGGCAAGAACCTGGACGACGCGGCGAAGAAGGACGTCGCCATGCAGATCGTCTCGGCGGCCGAGAACTCGTCGCTGAACTGGCGGGCGCAGTTCTCGTACATCGAGGACATCGGCGACGGGCGGGGCTACACGGCCGGCATCATCGGCTTCTGCTCCGGCACCGGCGACATGCTGGAACTGGTGGAGGCGTACACCGCCACCAAGCCGTCGAACGTGCTGGCCAAGTACCTGCCGGCGCTGCGCAACGTCAACGGGACCGACTCGCACTCCGGGCTCGACCCCAACTTCACCAAGGACTGGAAGACCGCGGCGGCCGATTCGGTGTTCCAGGCCGCCCAGGAATCCGAGCGGGACCGGGTGTACTTCAACCCGTCCGTGCGGGACGGCAAGGCCGACGGGGTTCGCGCACTCGGACAGTTCGCGTACTACGACGCTTCGGTCGTGCACGGCTACGACGGCATGCGGGCGATCCGCAGCCGCGCGCTGGCCAAGGCCAAGCCGCCGGCCCAGGGTGGGGACGAGCGGACCTGGCTCAACGCGTTCATGGACGAGCGGATCGTCGAGATGAAGAAGGAAGAAGCCCACTCCGACGTGAGCCGGATCGACACGGCGCAGCGGGTGTTCCTGAACAACGGCAACTTCGACCTGAACACGCCGCTGGACTTCAAGGTCTACGGCGACTCGTACCACATCGGCTGACCTGACCGAGCCGCCCGGAACCACGGGGGTCCGGGCGGCTCACCCAGGCACGTGGTCAGGTTTCCCACCTGCAGCCCGAACAGTCCCTGCGGTACCGGCGGCGGTCTCGCTCTCGGTCCGGGGCCGGTGTCACCCTGGCTGCACGAGCCGGGCTGGTGATCGACCCAGAACTGGGCGCGCCGGAAAACCTCGCTGCGGGCGATCCGGCCCCCGACCAACGCCGCCGCCGAGGCTGCGATCGGGCTGGCGATGACAACCGTGGCGACGGCGCCCCAGACGAGCCCGAGCCCGAGACCAGGGATGCACCGGGCGAGCCCGAACCCGGCCACCAGCAAAGCAGCGAGTGCGGCGCGGCGCGAGTGCGGCGCGGCGCGAGTGCGGCGCGGCGCGAGTGCGGCGCGGCGCGAGTGCGGCGCGGCGCGAGTGCGGCGCGGCGCGAGTGCGGCGCGGCGCGAGTGCGGCGCGGCGCGGCGCGAGTGCGGCGCGGCGCGGCGCGGCGCGAGTGCGGCGCGGCGCGAGTGCGGCGCGGCGGTCAGAGCAAGCCGGTCAGGACCACCTGCAGGGCTCGGCCCAGCCGCGCCGGGAAGTCGACGCGGGATGGTGCGAGCCGCGGGTCAAGGAGCGCCTCGGCCACCGACGGCGCCGGGTTCGCGAACGGCCACAAGCCCGCGACCAGCAGGATCATCATCGCGACGAACTCGCGGGCGGCCGGGCCGGCGAGGGCCGGGATGCTCTCGGAGATCAGGTCGGCCAGCCGGGCCTGCAGCGCGCTGTGGGCCAGCTTGAACTCGCGGACCGCCTCGGCCGAGATGTTGCGTTCCAGCTCGGTGCCGAGCGCACTCCACAGTTCGCAGATCACCGGCTCCCGGCCGAGCCAGTCGGCCAGCACCGTGGCCACCTCGGCCGGCTCGCCCGCGGGCAGTTCCAGGACGTCGATCCAGTCCGACAGGGTCTGATTGAGCAGCGCGAAATAGACCCCCTCACGCGTCCCGAAATACCGCACCACGTTGGTCTTCGACAGCCCGACCCGGCGGGCCAGCTCGCGCAGGCTGATCTCGCTCAACGGCATCTCACCGAGAAGGTCCGCCGCCTCGCCGAGAATGGCGCCGCGGCGGGCTTCCCGCTGCTCAGGGCTGCGGGCACGCTGAAAGTCCAGGTCGGGGCTCATCGCCGGCCAGGCTACCCGCCACGGCAGCCGGCCAGGTCACCCACCACAGCCCCCGCCCCGGTCACCCACCGCTGCCCCGGCCAGGTTTCCGAGGCACGGCGGCCGGCTGGGTCACTCGGCATAGCTCACCGACTCGCTGACCGTGCGCCATTTGGCGTCCGAGGCAGCGAGGCGCTCGGCCTGGGCCTGGGCGACCGCGAACGCGTCCGAGCCGAGCAGCAGGTGCAGCGGGGGCTCCGGGTCGGCGGCCACGGCGATCAGCACCTCGGCGATGCGGACCGGGTCGCCCGGCTGGTTGCCGTCGGCGGCACGCAGGCGGGCCACGGCCGGCTCGATCACCGGGCGATAGTCCTCACTGATCGCGTGCGTGGTCATCGACGTGCCGGCCCAGTCCGTGCGCATGCCGCCGGGCTCGGCGATCGTCACCCGGACCCCGAAGCCGGCGACCTCACGGGACAGGACCTCGGAGAAACCGCCGACCGCCCACTTGGCCGACTGGTAGGCCCCGAGACCCGGGCCGCCGACGCGCCCGCCGACCGAGGAGACCTGGATGACGTGCCCGCTGCCCTGCCGCCGCATGACCGGCAGCGCGGCCCGCGTGACGTTGACGACGCCGAAGAAGTTGGCCTCGATCTGGGCGCGGAACTCATCCTCCGGCATCTCCTCGATCGCTGCGACGTCCGCATAACCGGCGTTGTTGACCAGCACGTCGAGCCGCCCGAAGGTGTCGACCGCGACGGCCACCGCGGCCCGCGCCGCGGCCGGGTCGGTCACGTCCAGGGCGACCGCGCGGACCCGGTCGCCATATTTCACGACGAGATCTTCGAGCTGCTCGGGGCGCCGCGCGGTGGCGACGACGCGGTGGCCGGCCTCGAGGACGGACTCGGCGATCTGCCGTCCGAGGCCGCGCGAGCTGCCGGTGATCAGCCAGACGTTGTTCATGATGCTCTCCCGCATTCGACAAGAGGCCAGTGGAACCTTACGAGGCCAAGCTTAAGAGGCCACTGGCCTCTTGCCAACGTTTGCGACCCGGATCACGCCCGCCGGACCGAGCCCCCCGGCGAACGGCTCACCGGAAGTGTCGTACCCGTCGCCTACCGTGCAGGTGTGGCTCGACGCAGGCGCCGGCGACGCAAAGCCGGCAACGAGGGTGGTCTGGTCGTCTTCGGTGGGCTGGGGCTGATCGCCCTGCTGTCGGTGATCGCTCACCAGGCCCGGGCGCATCCGGTGGCGGCGACGCTGATCGCGCTGGCTCTCGCCGGGGTGGCGGCCGGCGGGCTCTGGTTGTGGACGGCCGAGCGGCGGCGGATCGCCGCCCACGAGCGCCGGGTCGCGATCACCGACGGCATGACCGGTGACCAGTTCGAGCACTTCACCGCCCGGCTGATGCGGGCCAGCGGCTTCCGCGGCGTGCGGGTGGTGGGTGGCAGCGGCGACATGGGTGCCGACGTTCTCGCCCGCACGCCGGACGGCCGGCGGGTCGTCGTCCAGTGCAAACGGTTCGCCGGCAATCTGGGCAGTCCGCACGTGCAGCGTTTCGCGGGCACGGCTCGCGACGTCCACGGCGCCGAGGTGGCCCTGCTGGTGACCACCGGCCGGCCGACGGCTCAGGCCCGCGAGGTGGCCGAGCTCTGCCGCATCACCCTGGTCGACCGCACCGACCTGGCGAATTGGCTGTCCACCCGGGCCCTCGACTGCTGAGCCGACCCCACCGGCGAGACGCCGGCCGGCAGGCCACCGGCCGAGCCGACCACCCCGACCCGAGCCGGCTGAATCGACCGAGCCGGCTACGACGACCCGAGCCGGCCAAGCCGACTGAGCCGACCAGGCGAAGGCGTCACCCGCCGAGGCCGACCCGCTGGGCCGGCGGCGCGGGCGCGTCACTCGCCGCGAGCCGCCGCCGCAGGAAGCGAGCCACCGGCCGTTCCACCCACCGGTGGACCATCCAGGCCAGCCCCAGCATGAGCAGGATGACGGCCACCACCGCCACCGCCGGCGGCAACGCGTGCAAGTGCTGCAGAATCGTTCCCCCGATGTGCTGATGCAGCAGGTAGAACGGGTACGTGAGCAGCCCGGCCGTGGTCAGCGGCCGCCACCGGATCCGGGCCGTCCATCCCAGCGCCACCACGGCCATCACCAGGAAGAGCCCGGTGACGATCACCATGGCGACGGTAAGCGAGAGAGGTCGATGCTCGCTCCGGCCGGTCTGCGCGACCCGCGCCCCGAGCGAGTACATCCCGAGCCCCCAGGAGAGCCCGACCAGCCCCCAGTGCCGGATGTCCGAGCCGAATCGGTGGATCAGGAAGAACCCGATCCCGGCCACGAAGTACGGCGCGTACGGCGGTTGCAGCACGGTCACCAGGATCGGCATCCCGGATTTGACCGCCACCACGGACGCGATCAGCCACGCGTACCCGAACCAGAGGACCCGCCGCTGGGTCGCCCCGAGCCACACCACGACGGCGAAGAGCAGGTAGAACCGGGCCTCGGCCCAGAGCGTCCAGTAGGACAGGTCGACCGACACGACGCCGAGCGGCTCGTTCAGCATGGTCAGGTTGACCACGATCTGTTGCGCCGTGACCGGCCGGTGCAGTGACGGCCACAGTCTCATCACCGCGGCCGTGAGCAGGACGGCCGGCCAGTACGCGGGGAAGAGCCGCACCAGCCGGGAGCGCGCGAACCCGCCGACCGTGCGCCCCCACGCGCTCATCGAGATGACGAATCCGCTGATCATGAAGAAGAGTTCGACACCCAGCCATCCGTACGACGAGGCGTGCACCAGCCGCGGGAACGGCACCCGCCCGTCCCACAGCCGGTCGGCGTTGAGCGCGGTGAAGTGGAAGATCGCCACCGACAGCGCGGCGCACAGGCGCAGTCCGTCGAGCACGGCGACCCGGTCGGCGGCTCGTCGTCGCGCCGCGGGGGCCGGCGCCGGCCGTTCCTGAATGAGGGTCACGCCGGGTCCGTCCTCACCACAGTGACATCGATCAGCACGACCGGACTAACGACGCATCGGCCGATGGGCGACGCCTCACCGTAATCATCGCGGGAATCGGGGCCCCGGAATAGCATTCGATCCGTAGTCGGATACCTACCCGCTGCGCATTTTGCAAGATGCAAATAAGACGATATTCTGATCATGACACGGCTCCCGGACGCGGGAAATCCGGCACCGCGCGCTATCCGTGAACGTCTTTGCATGCAGGACATTCCGTCGCGGTTTCCCGCTAGTTCGACGGCGCTTCATCGCGCCCGTTTCCGGAGGTCATGGTGGCCTGGTTCATCGGCCAGTCGATCGTCTTCATCCTGCTGTCGTTCCTGGTCGGCGTCGTGGTCGGCCGTCTCACGGTGCGCCGGGCCACGCCGTCCGAGCGGGTTTCCGGCGGGCCGGCGGAAAAGGCGGCGATCGTGCCGATGCCACCGGAAAAGGTCACGGTGAGTCAGCCGGTCGAAACCGTTGCCGAGGTTCGTCCGGAATTGGTCGAAAAAGCCGTCAAACCGAAGCCGCGTCCGCGAAAGGCGGCGGCCCCGGTGACAGAAAAGGCAGTTACGGCGGAAAATCCGATTCCCGCGGAAAAGCCGGTTGCCGTGGAAGATCCGATCCCGGCCCCCATCGACGAGCCCGCTCCGGCCCCGGAGCCGGAGCCGGCCGACGAGCTGGAGCGCATCGAGGGCATCGGCCCGAAGATGGCCGACGCCCTGCGCGCCGCCGGCCTCCGCACGTTCGACCGGCTGGCGACCGCCGACGCCGCCAAGCGCCGCGCGATCAACGCCGCCGGCCTGACCTTCGCTCCGAGCCTGGTGACCTGGAGCCGCCAGGCCCGCCTGCTGGCCGACGGCAACGAGGAGGCGTTCAACGCCCTGACCGCGCGTCTGATCGCCGGCCGGGAGACCACCCCGGAGGACGACGACCTGGAGCGGGTCGAGGGCATCGGCCCGATGATGGCGACCGCGCTGCGGGCCGCCGGCATCCGCACGTACCGGCAGCTGGCCAAGGCCGACGACAACTCCAAGCGCCAGGCCGTCCTGGCCGCCGGCATGAACTTCGCCCCGAGCCTGGTCACCTGGAGCCGCCAGGCCCAGCTGCTGGCCGACGGCAACGAGGAGGCGTTCAACGCCCTGACCACCCGCCTGGTGGCCGGCCGGGACACGGAGGCGGCCCGCGCCGCCGCCAAGATCATCGATCGGGACGCCGAGGCCACCCGATGAGGACCGGGAACCGCCGCCTCTGGCTCGCCGCGCTCCTCGCCGTCCTCGCCCTGGCCGGCATCACCACCGCCCAACTCGTCCCGAACCGTCACCGGATCGAGTCCACCCTCACCGACCGGTCCGTCCAGGCCCTGGCCGCCGCCGGGCAGAGCGACGCGGCGGTCACCTTCACCGGTCGCGACGCCGTCGTCGTGACCGATTCCGACGCCAAGGCCGACCAGGCCCGCCGGGTGCTCACGGCGGTGGACGGCGTCCGCGCGGTCCGGGTCACCGTCGAGGCCCCGATCGCCACCACCCCGCCCACGTTCCTGCTGGCCACCGGCCACGGATCGACGGTGCTGACCGGCACGGTCCCGACCGCCGAGGTCCGGGCCGCGCTGCACGACGCCGCCACCGCGACCTTCGGCGCGGTCGACGACCGGGTCACGGTCGCGGCCACGGTCACGGCCGACCCGCTGCTCACGGCCCTGCCTTCACTTCTGCGTGCGCTTCCGGTCCAGGCCGACGATTTCGCCGTACGGCTGGAAGGCGGCACCGTGACCCTGAGCGGAACCGCTCCCGAGGAGACGACCCACCTCGCCCTGGCCGCCGCGGTCGAGCGCGCAGGCGTGCCGGTCGTCGATCGGGTGACCGTTCCTGATCTGCAGCCGCGGCTCTCCGCCGTACCCCCGCTGGAATTCCGGACGGGAAGCGCCGAGCTGACCGAGGCCTCGCGGAAGTCGCTGCGGGAGGTCGCGGCTCTGCTGGAGTCGAATCCGAGCGCGAACGTCCGCATCGACGGTCACACCGACTCCAGCGGCTCGGAGGCGACGAACCTGTGGGTCAGCCGCGCCCGCGCCGACGCGGTGCGGACCGGCCTGATCGGGCTCGGCGTGTCGGCCGACCGCCTGACCGCGACCGGTTACGGCGAGTCCCGTCCCAAGGTCGCGAACGACTCCCCGGAGCACCGCGCCGAGAACCGCCGCGTGGAGATGACGGTGGTGACGGGCTGAATCGGTCACGGGTCGGCCGTTCGGCCGATGCGGCGCCGGTCCGGGTCCGACCGGGGCGGGATGCGCCCGTCCCGTCCGGATTCCTACGATCGTGGCCATGACGATCGACGGACAGGCCGGCTGGTTCTCAGGGGTCGCCCACGACCCGCGAAGCACCCCGGAGAGCCGGCCGGGGCGCCGCGCGCTGCTGGTGGCACCGCTGGCCGGACTGCTGCTCGGCGTGCTCGACTTCGTGTGGATCAAGTTCGTGCCGTTCCCGTTCGGCGGGCTGGGCAACTCGATCGCGGTCTGGGCGGTGGCGGCGTTCCTGCTCACGCTGCTCAACCGGTGGAGCCTGCCGGTCAGCGTGGCCGCCGCGATCGTCCAGCTGGGCGTCGCCGTGCCGGCGTACTACCTGGCCGCGGCGCTGATCCAGCACGACAACCTGTCGAACATGTACGACGCCAACGCCGTGCTCTGGGTGGGTCTGGGCGTGGTCGCCGCGCTGGTCTTCGGCACCGGCGGCGTCCTGGCCCGCCATCCGCGCGTGCCCGAGCTGCTGCGCGACACCGCGCTGGCGTTGCCGGGCGCGGTGCTGTTCGCCGAGGGCGTGCTGGAGGGCCTCCGGATCGGCGATCCGTCGTACTCCACGGGCGAGCAGGTGTCGTACCTGATGCTGCTGATCTTTTTGGGTCTCGGGGTGACCGTTCTGATCACGCCGAGCTGGCGCCGCCGCGGTGTGGTCCTGGTCCTGTCGCTGCCGCTGACCGCCGGGGGTTATGTCCTGATGAGTCTGGCCGGCTTCCGCTGAGCGAAAGTCGTCCGGTGGGCGGGCCCCCTCCCCGCGACCCGCCCGCCGCGGTCAGCTCGCTTCCGGGTGCTCCGTGACGTTCTGCAGGTAGAGCGCCTCGCCCAGCTTCTCGATCAGGGCGAGCTGGGTCTCCAGGTAGTCGACGTGGTGTTCCTCGTCGGCCAGGATGTCCTCGAAGATCCGGGCCGACGTGACGTCGCCGATCGAGCGCATGTACTCCAGGCCGCGGCGCAGCCGGTCGACCGCCTCGACCTCGACCTTCATGTCGCACTCGAACTGCTCCTTGACCGTCTCGCCGATCCGCAGCGCGAACAGCTTCTGGTAGTTCGGGAGGCCTTCGAGGAACAGGATCCGGTCGGTCAGGATCTCGGCGTGCCGCATCTCGTCGATGGACTCGGCCTTGGTGTGCTTCGCCAGCACCGTGTAGCCCCAGTTCTCCTGCATCTTGCCGTGCAGGAAGTACTGGTTGATCGCGGTCAGTTCCGCGGTCAGTTGCTCGTTGAGGAACTCGATAACGCGGGCGTCACCTTGCATGCCAAATACCCCCATAATATGGCTATCCGGGGGTAAGCGTACTGCCCGTAAGGGTCAGGCTGCGGACGGTAGTCGCGTGTCGGTGTTCCCCTCCTCCTCGAGCAGGTCGGCGATCCGGTCCAGGCAGCTGCCACAACCGGTTCCGGCTCCACAGGCGTCGCCCACCGCCTCCTCGTCGCTCGCTCCGCAGCGGATCGCGGCACGTACCTGGTTCTCGCGGACGTGGTGACAGATACAGACGTACATCGGGCGACGACCTTTACCTGGTTAGCCTTACCTAGCTTAGGGTGCCCTAAAACCCCTGGTCACGCAATTCCCTGATCCGCCCGAAGATCTTCGGCGCAGGATATCGATTCTCACGGATTGCTAACTGATGACGGCATCGTTACGGTGGGAGCGCTCCCAGAAGGCCCTTCTCCCCTCGGAGGAAAGCCATGTCCCCTCGCATCAGATGGCTCACCGCGGCGGCGGCCGGCGCCACGGTCGCGGCCGGCGCCGTCCTCGTCACCGGTGGCACCGCCGAAGCCGGCACGATCAGCGGCGCGCTCTACCGCGACACCGGCACCGCGGTCGCCCGGTGGGTGGCCGCCAACCCGAACGACTCCCGGACCGCCGTGATCCGGGACAAGATCGCCAGCCAGCCGGCGTCCCGCTGGTTCGCCAACTTCAACCTGTCCACGATCGGGTCCGAGGTCTCCTCGTACGTCGGCGCGGCCAACGCCGCCAACCAGATCCCGGTCCTGACCGCGTACGCCATCCCCAACCGCGACTGCGGCGGCGCCAGCGCCGGCGGGGCCCCCGACCTCGGCCAGTACCAGAACTGGATCAACGCGGTCGCCGCCAACCTGGGCAACCGCACCGCGATCGTGATCCTGGAACCGGACTCGCTCGCGCTGCAGACCTGCCTGAGCGCCGGCGAGATCACCGCCCGGGACCAGGCGCTGGCCACCGCGACCCGGACACTGAAGGCGGCCAACCCGAACGCCAAGGTCTACCTGGACGCCGGGCACTCGGCCTGGAACAGCGCGTCCGAGCAGGCCGGACGTCTCGCGGCGGCGGGCGTCGCCAACGCCGACGGCTTCTACACCAACGTGTCGAACTTCAACGGCACGTCGGCCGAGGTCAACTTCGGCAAGGCGGTCATCTCCGCGCTGAACGGGCGCGGCATCAGCGGGAAGCACCTGGTCGTGGACACCAGCCGCAACGGCGGGGCGTCCGGGGACTGGTGCGGGGACGACAACACCGACCGGCGGATCGGGACCTACCCGACGACCGCGACCAACGACGGGGACGTGGACGCGTACCTCTGGGTGAAGCCGCCCGGGGAGGCCGACGGCTGCAAGTACGCGGCCGGCTCGTTCCAGCCCGACCTGGCCTACAGCCTGGCCAGCACCGCCCCCAACCCGCCGGTGACCAGCTCGCCGACCGCCTCGCCGTCGTCCTCGTCGGCCTCGCCCTCACCGTCCTCACCCGCACCGTCGTCACCCTCCGCCTCACCGTCGGGATCGGTCCCGGCCGGCGCGGGCTGCACCGCGGTGCTCACCGTGGCCAGCACCTGGCAGGGCGGCTACCAGGCGACCGTCAAGGTCACCGCGGGCAGCATGGTGACGAGGGGGTGGGCGGTGTCCTGGACGCTCGGCAACGGACAGTCGATCAGTCAGGTGTGGAACGGGACGCTGACGGTCAGCGGGAGTGCCGTTACCGTACGTAACGTCTCCTGGAACGGTGCGCTGGAGCCCACCAGCTCGACGGAATTCGGTCTGATCGCCTCCGGGACCGCCACCACCCCGGCATTGACCTGCACCATCTCCTAGCATCGACGTGCGTGAGCGGGCCGGCGGGCTCGCTCACGCACGTTCCGATTGGTCCTGAACGGTTAGTGTCGATGGAGTCAACGTCGACTGTCCGGAGAGGACGATCAACTGTGCGAGGCAGATCCCGCTGGGCGATCGCGGCCATGACCCTCCTGAGCGTGCTGGCCGGAGGGGCCACCCCCGCGAACGCCGTCGCCAACGGTGAACCCGTGCCGATCGGCAAATACCGCTTCTCCGTCAAGCTCACCATGACCGGCATCCCGACCGCGGACGGCGGCAAGCGCAACAGTGCCTGCTCGGGCGCGCTCATCGCCCCGCAGTGGGTGATCACGGCCGGTCACTGCTTCCGCGACGCCAACGGCGTACGGGTCGAGTACCCGGTCGCCGACCTGACCACCGCCACCGTCGGCCGCACCGACCTGACCGGCACCGGCGGCCACGTGCTCAAGGTGATCGCGGTCAAGCAGTCCCCGACCGCGGACGTCTCCCTGGCCAAGCTGGAGAAGCCGATCCGCGACATCCGCCCGATCCGCCTCGGCACCCGCGCGCCCGAGGTCGGCACGATCCTGCGGGTCACCGGGTACGGCTCGCTGACCAGCACCAACCCCACCCCGTCGACCCGGCTGCAGACCGGGCAGCTGATCATCGTGTCGGTCGATGACGCGGTGCTCGGCCTGAACGGTTACGCCCCGCAACCGGACACCACGCCCTGCCCGTACGACTCCGGCGGGCCCTACTTCACCGAGCGCCACGGCATCGCCACCCTCGCCGGCCTGGTCAGCAACGGTCCGAGCTGCCCGCACACCAGCGTGGAGAACGCGTCCCGCACCGACGACATCGCCGGCTGGATCCGGTCGGTGACCCGGACGAAGTACTGACCGGCCCGGCCTCGCCCCGCCCTTCCCCTGTGGACCTCGATGAGGTTCGATGACCTCGACGAGGGCTCATCACGGGGGCGGGGCATGGCCAGGGTTGCGGTAATCGGGTCGGGGATCGGCGGGCTCAGCGCCGCGATCGCGCTGCGGGCGAAAGGCTTCGAGGTCGACGTCTACGACCAGGCGAGCGAGCTGAGCGAGATCGGCGCCGGGGTGTCACTGGGCGGCAGCGGCATGCGGGTGCTGGACGCGCTCGGGCTCGGCCCGGCGGTCCGGGAGGCGTCGGCGAACCTGCATCGCATCGAGTTCCACCACTGGCTCAGCGGCGACATCTTCTACCAGCACCCGATGGGTTCCTGGTACGAGCAGCGGTTCGGAGGCCCGTTCCTCGGCATCCATCGCGCCGATTTCCATCAAATACTGCTTTCCGCGTACGGCGACAAGCCGCACCTCGGACACCGATGCGTGGCCCTGCGCGAATCCCCGGACGGCGTCGACCTGGAGTTCGCGAACGGCTCGACCACCCACGCCGACGTCGTGGTCGGCGCCGACGGCCTGCGCTCCACGGTCCGCGCCCACGTCGGCGAGCCCGACGAGGCGGTGTTCTCGGCGATGAGCTGCTTCCGCGGGCTCGTACCGGTCGACCGGGTGCCCGGCGGCGACCGGTTCGGGCTGACGTTCTTCCTCGGCCCCGGCCGTCACCTGGTGGCCTACCCGGTGCGCGGCGGCGAGCTGATCAACTTCGTGGCGTACGTACCCGACCCGGAGTGGACCCAGGAATCCTGGTCGGCCCGGTGCGCACCCGAGGACGCGGTCGCCGCGTTCCACGGCTGGAACCCGGTCGTCACGACCCTGCTGGCCAACGCCGTGGAGACCGGACGGTGGGCCCTCTACGACCGGGAACCACTGCGGACCTGGAGCACCGGACGGGTCACGCTGCTCGGGGACGCCGCCCACCCGATGCTCCCGCACGCCGGACAGGGCACGAACCAGGCGATCGAGGACGCGGCCGCGCTCGCCACGTACCTCGAATCGGATTTGCCGTTGCATGAGGCCCTGCAGCGCTATGAGCGTCTCCGCAAGCCCCGGACCAGGCAGATCCAGCTCGGGTCGCGGGCCAACGCGACCTGCTTCCAGGTGCCGGACGGGCCGCCCGCCGACGAACGGAACGCCCGGCTCCAGGGATTGCCGCAGATGGTCGGGTGGATCCACGAATACGACGTCTACGCGGCGATGGAGACCGGCAGCGAGGCGTAGGACGGGATCAGGACGTTGCGGCGGTAACGGCGGTCGGTGATCCGCCACGGCCTGCCGGAGTCGAGCAGCATCCGGAGCAGGCCGGAGATCTCGGCGCGGGCCACCGGGGCGCCGAGACAGAGGTGGCGTCCCGCCCCGAACCAGAGCTGCCGCTGATCCGGCAGGTAACCGCGATCCAGGTCGAAACCGCCCGCCGCGTTGTTCGCCGTCCAGGTCAACATCAGGACCCGCTCGCCGGCCCGCAGCAACCGGCCGTCCACGGTGACATCGGCGGCGACCGCGCGGCCGATCAGCGGCGCCGGAGTCGTCACCCGCAAACCCTCGCGGACCGCATCCGGCAGCAGATCCGGCTCCCGGAACAGACGATGCTGCGTGCCGGTGTCGTGCAACAGGGCGACCGTGCGGGCCATCGCGCTGGCCGCGGTCTCCGTGCCCGCGACCATCAGCAGGGTGGCCAGGCCCTCGGCCTGCCGCTGCTCCAGGCCCAGCTCACGGCAGCGGCCGAGCACGGTCTCGGGCCGGGCGGTCCGCCAGGTGCCGGCGATGTTCGCGGTCAGGCGGGCGACGATCACCTTGGCGCGGGCGACGGTCTCCGGCTGGAGGTGGGTCGAGGCGGTGGTCCCGAGAGCCAGCGAGGCCAGTTCCTCCCCGGTGGCGAAAATCTCCCGGTACGGCTCGTCGTCGTCCACCCCGATCGGTATCTGGAGCAGGTCGGCGACGATGCGGCCGACCAGTACGCGGGCCAGGTCGGCGACGTCCACGGTGGCGCCGGCGCGCAGCTCGGCCCCGGCGCGCTCCAGGCGCGGGCCGATCACCCGGTCGGTCAGATGGCGGGCGTTCTCGTCGGTGAACAGATCCCGCGTCCGGGACCGCAGCTGGTGGTGGCCGGGACCGTCGAAGATCTCGTAGACCCAGTCGCCGAGCACCTGCGCCCACAGATGACCGACCCCGCCCTCCCCGAGCAGCGTGAAGTGCTCCGGATCGTTGAGGATCCTCCGGGCGGTCAGCGGATCTGACGTCACCCACCCGATCCGCGGTACTTTCCGCAGTCGGCGGGCCAGCCGGCCGGCGGTGAGCAGAACGGGCAGCTTCGGGTGTGCGGAGGCAAGAACGCGGAACTCATGACGCGCGGCGATGTCCATCACGCCAACATCATGACCCGCCGGCCGGCGCTCACAGCTCTCCCCGAGGCCCGCAACAACCCTCAGCACCAGCCGCAACCACGCAGCTGGCACTCACGGCTGCAACCCGAGGCCGAAGCAACCCTCAGTGCCAGCTGAGACCTCGCAGCTGGCACTCACGGCTGCAAGCCGAGGCCGAAACGACCCTCAGCGCCAGCTGAGACCTCGCAGCTGGCGCTGACGGCTGTAAGCCGGGGTCGAAACGACCCTCAGCGCCAGCTGGGGGCGGGGCTGCTGCGTCGGTGGGGAGCGGGACGGGCGGGGGTGGGGCTGGGGGACTGCGGGGGACGGGGACCGTTGGTAGCGTCGGGGGCATGAGCGACTGGAGCCAGAGGATCACCCGCGCTTGAGATCTACGGGGGCCGGACTCGGGTGCGGGGTCGTGGTGCTGGTGCTGGCCGGGGCGCCGCTGGGGCTGGTGTGGCTGGTGCTGCGCTGGGTCGGGGCCGGGGTGCCGAGCCTGGACGCGGTGGTGAACGGCCCGCCGGCTGGGCTCGGGTGGCTGGTGCTGAGCACGGTCGCCGGGCTGGGCGTGCTGGTGGTCGGGCTGGGGCTGGTCGGGTGGATGTTCCTCAGTGACACGGTGCCGGACCCGCTGCCCAAGCGGCTGTATCTGGCCTGGCTGCTGCCGGTGCTGCCGGTGGCCGAGGTGGTGGCGGTGATCGCCGCCTGGATCTGTCACGCGGCGGGACAGGGTGAGGCGGCGCGCTGGCTGGCGGTGGGGCCGTGGTTCGCCGGGGCGGCTCTCGCGCTGGTGTCGGCGGTTCTCTACAGCGCGCTGGTGGCCCACGAGCGCTGAGTCGGCCGGTCAGCTTCCGGACGGTTTCGGCGTGGGTGGGCGCTGACTCAGGACGAGCTGGAGTTCGAAGCGGGCGGCCGGGTCGTCGAGGTCGGGGCCGAGCAGGTCGCGGAGGCGGTTGAGGCGGTAGCTGACGGTCTGCGGATGGACGTAGAGCTCGGCCGCGACCGCCGTCCGGGAACCCCAGTGCCGGAGCCAGGATTCGAGGGTGATCAGGAGCTGTTCGCGCTGGGCGGGGCGCAGGCCGTCGAGGGCGGCGAGCCGCCGGGAGGAAAGGGCGGTGAGGGCACCCGGTTCGCCGCGCAGGGCGAGGGCGGCGAAATGGTCCTCGACGAAGACGAGACCGCGACCGCGACCGGGCCCGGGGGCGATCAGCTCGGTGGCGCGTTCGGCGAGACGGACCGCTTCGGGGACCTCGGTCCAGGGCAGCGCCGGGCCGATCACGGCGTCGCGCCCTTCCAGGGCCTCGGCCAGAGCCGCGCGCGGGCCGGAACGCAGGAGCAGGACCGCGTCGTGGGCGCGTTCGGCGACCACGCCGTCGGCGGCGAAGCGGAAACGGGCGTCGCGGGCCTGGTCCGGGGGCAGCAGCACCGGGACCACCCGGTCCAGCCCGGGCCAGCCGATCGCGGTGACCGCCTCGCGGGCCACGTCGGCCGGTGCGCCGCCGCGCAGCAGCAGGTCGGCGACCCGGCGGCGGCGCCGGTCGCCCTCGCCGGCCTGTTCGCGCAGCTGGCGGGCCAGGCCGTCGGTGCAGGCGGAGGCCAGCTCGTCGACGAAGGCGCTGGTCGCGTCCGACAGGTCGATGATCTCGTCGACGGTGACCGGGCGGGACTCGGCCAGGGACTGGGAGGCGGCCCGCAGCAGCAGGCGGGCGGCCATGCGCAGGGCCCCGAGCAGGAGTTCCGGGCCACGGTTCTCGCGGGCCTCGGCAGCGCCGAGCGCGACGAACACCTCGCGGATGCGTGGGGGCAGGGCCGGCTCGTCGGTGCCGGCCAGGTCGAGGAATCGTTCCAGGGCGACCTGCACCGCCGTACGCAGATCGCGGTTGAATTTGTCCTTGGCGGTTTCGGCGAACGCCGGGTTGGCCGCGGCGACCGCGTCGGCGATCGCCGGAACCGTGGACGGCAGGCGCGGGCGCATCGCCGCGGCGAGGTCGGTCGGAACCCGCTGCCAGGGGGTCGTCATCGCCGAATTTTGTCACCCGGTGATAACGCGGGGGTCGCAGATTGCTGGCCCGGGCACCTGGCTTCATAACGGCGCCGGAGTGACGATGGTGCCGGTTGCACCCGACACCCCTACCGGATCGGATTTTGCTCGTGAAGCACCGGATGTCCCGTCAGCACGTGGTCGACATGTGCCGGACGATGCTCGACCGCGGATACCTGAAGGCGACCGAGGGCAACGTCTCGGTCCGGATCCCGGGCCACGAGCTCTACGCCGTCACGCCGAGCAACTACGACTACGACAAGATGCGCGTCGAGGACGTCTGCATCGTCGACTTCCAGGGCAAACACGTGCCGGACGAGGGTGGCGCGGGCGGGCTGGTGCCGTCCATCGAGTGCGGGATGCACGCGAACATCTACCGCGAGCGGCCGGACGTCAACGCGATCGTGCACACCCACCAGCCGTACGCCTCGGCGCTGGCCTTTCTGCGTAAGCCGATCCCGGCGCTGACCGACGAGCAGGTGCGCTTCCTCGGCAAGGAGGTGGCGATCATCGACTATGCGCCGTCGGGGACGACGTTCCTGGCCAAGAACGCGCAGAAGAAGGTGAAGAGCGGGGACAACGCGTTCATCATCGCCAACCATGGGGTGATCGCGGTCGGGACCGATCCGTCGCGTGCGGTGTTCAACATGGCGCTGCTGGAGAAGGTGTCGATCGCGTATCTGATGGCGCTGACGTCGGAGGCCGGGAAGGTCTACACGATTCCGGCGACGATCCGGGAGATCGCGTTCGGGAAGTTGAAGAAGGACGAGAAGCGGATCGCGTCGCAGATCGTGGACGCGGTCGAGCCGGTGCGGGTGCCGGACGAGGAGGAGCTTCCCAGCGTGTCCGAGGTTTCGGACATTTCACCCAGGGAAGACCACGGCTACATGATCAGCGAGTACCTCGACGTCCCGGACACCATGCGGCGACTGAAAGCGCTCGTCGCCCAGCCCGTCCGCGGCCTGCGCCACGACGCGCTGCTGGACACGCTGAACTACTTCGAGACCAAGTGCACGGCCAGCAAGGAGATCACCGAGCGGGCCAAGAAGCTCATCCCCGGCGGCGTCCAGCACAACCTGGCCTTCAACTACCCGTTCCCCCTCGCGATCGACAAGGCCGAGGGCGCGCACCTGACCGACCGCGACGGCAACGTCTACATCGACTTCCTGCAGGCCGGCGGCCCGACGATCCTGGGCAGCAACTACGGCCCGGTGAACGAGCGCGTCGCCGAGGTGATCAAGGAGAGCGGCCCGGTCACGGGACTGTTCCACGAGTACGAGTTGAAGCTCGCCGAGATCATCAACCAGCGCATGCCACACATCGAGATGTACCGCTCGCTCGGCTCCGGCACCGAGGCCGTGATGGCCGCCGTCCGCGCGGCCCGCGCGCACACCGGCAAGAAGATGGTGATCAAGGTCGGCGGCGCCTATCACGGCTGGTCCGACACCATGGTGTACGGCCTCCGGGTGCCCGGCACGTTCCGGATGAACGCCAAGGGCATCCCGTGGGGCGCCACCGGCCGCACCCGCGAGGCGTTCCCGCACGACCTGGGCACCCTCAAGCGCAAGCTGATCGAGAACCGGCTGCGCGGCGGCACCGCGGCGGTCGTGGTCGAGCCGTTCGGCCCGGAGTCCGGGACCCGGCCGGTGCCGAAGGAGTACAACGCGGCCGTCCGCAAACTGTGCGACGAGTTCGGCGCGCTGCTCGTCTTCGACGAGGTGGTGACCGGTTTCCGGACCGGGCTCGGCGGCGCCGCCGGCTACTTCGGCGTCACCCCCGACCTGACCGTCTTCGGCAAGGCCGTCTCCGGCGGCTACCCGATGGCCGGCGGGGTCGGCGGGCGCAGCGACGTGATGAGCGTCTTCGGCTCCGGCCTGGACGGCAAGAGCGGCGCCCACATCCAGGTCGGCGGCACCCTGTCGGCCAACCCGCTGTCCTGCGCGGCCGGCTACTTCGCGATCCAGGAGATGGCCCGGACCAACGCGCCGGTCCTCGCGGGCAAGGCCGGGGACCGGCTCACCCGGGGACTGCAGAAACTCATCGACAAGTACGGGCTTCCGTACGTCGCGTACAACCAGGGTTCGATCGTGCACCTGGAGTGCAGCGGCGTGATGCTGCTGAGCATGCGCGACCCGATCAAGCTGCTCAAGGAGAACAAGAAGCGCAAGACGCTGATGGAGCAGATGGGCGCGGCGTACGCGGCCCACGGCATCATCACGCTCGCCGGGTCCCGCATGTACACCTCGATGGCCGACACCGACGAGGTCATCGACGACGCCCTCGCCCGGTTCGACCAGGTCTTCGCGCTGGTCGAAGGGGTCTAGATGGCGATCGCTCCGCAGATCCTCGCGATCGACCTGGGCACCTCCGGGATGAAGGCCGCCCTGGTCGCGGCCGACGGCACGGTCACCGGATGGGCCGAACGCCCGGTGCCGCTGCGGGTGCTGCCCGGCGGCGGGGCCGAACAGGACCCGGTCGCCTGGTGGGACGCGCTGGCCGAGGCGGTGGCCGACCTGGGACGGGACTTTCCCGATCACGTACGGGCGGTCACCACCATCTGCTCGTCCACGCAGGGCGAGGGGACGATCGCGGTGGACGCGCGGGGCGAACCGCTCACGCAGTGCATCAGCTGGCTCGACATGCGCGGGGCAGCGCATCTGCGGAAACAGTTCGGCGGTTTCCCGTCGTACGGCGGAATCTCGGTCCTGAAAATCGCCCGCTGGCTCCGGTTGACCGGCGGGATGCCGTCGCTGACCGGAAAAGATCCGGCCGCGCACATGCTCCTGGTGCGCGACGAGATGCCCGAGATCTACGCCCGGACCAAGACGTTCCTGAATGTCCTGGACTGGATCAACCTGAAGCTCACCGGGCGCACCGTGGCGACCGTGGACTCCATTCTCACGTCCTGGGTGACCGACAACCGGAAAGCGACCGACATCCGGTACGCGCCGTCGCTGGTCGCGGCCAGCGGGATCGACGCGGACAAGTTCCCGCCGATCGTGAAATGCACCGAGGTGATCGGCACGCTCGCCCCCAGCGCTGCCGATCACCTCGGGCTCCCGCCATCGGTGCGGGTGGTGGCCGGGGCGATCGACAACACGGCGGCGGCCATCGGGGCCGGGACGGTGCGCGACAACGAACCCCACCTCTATCTGGGGACGTCGTCGTGGATCGCGGCGCACGTGCCGGCCAAGAAAACCGACGCGGGCAGCGGCATCGCGTCCATTCCGTGCGCGCTGCCCGACCGCTATCTGATGACCGCCCTGCAGGCGACGGCCGGTGCGAATCTGACCTGGCTGCGGGACAAAATCGTGGAGTACGACGATCCGCTGCTGTCGGCCGGGCACATCAGCCGCGACGAGGGCACCATTTTCGACGCGTTCGACAAAATCATTCCGACCGTTCCCGCCGGGTCGGACGGTGTGCTCTACATGCCGTGGCTCTACGGCGAGCGGGCGCCGGTGGACGACCCTAATCTGCGGGCCGGATTCCTGAACATCTCGCTGGAGACGTCGCGGTCGGATCTGCTGCGGGCGGTGTTCGAGGGCGTCGCGCTCAACACGCGGTGGATGGCGAAGTCGGTCGACACGTTCCTCGGGGCGCCGGTCCGCTCGATGGTGATCACCGGCGGGGCGGCCCGGTCGAGCTCGTGGTGCCAGATCTTCGCGGACGTGCTCGGGATCGAGATCCGGCGGGACGCCAATCCCGTTGCCGTCAACGCGCGGGGTGCGGGGTGGATCGGGGCGGTCGGCGCGGGGATGATCAGCTTCTCCGACATCTCGGACTTGGCGCGAAACAACGAGGTGTTCGCGCCGGGAGCGGATCGGGCGACCTACGACGACATCTACGGCATCTACACCAGCCTGCACAAGCAGCTCGCCCCGATCTACAAGAAGCTGCGCGGCTAGTCAATCGTTCAGGAGCAGGTCGTGCAGCTCCGCCACGCACTCGGCGGCCTGGGCGACGTGCTCGTTGTGGCCGAAGGACCGGGGCCGGGGAAGGCCGACGTCGAGCATCCGGCGGACCCGGCCCGGCCGCGCGCCCAGCACCACGACCCGGTCGGCGAGCAGGACCGCCTCCGGAATGGAGTGCGTGACGAAGACCGTCGTGGCCGGCGCGGCCATGTGCATCGCCTGCAACTGGATCGCCAGCTCCTCCCGGGTGAGCGCGTCCAGCGCCGAGAACGGCTCGTCCATCAGCAGGACCCGGGGCCGCTGGATCAGCGCCCGGCACAGGGCGACCCGCTGCTGCATGCCCCCGGAGAGCTGATGCGGATGCCGCTGGTGGAAACCGGTCAGCCCGACCTGGTCGAGCAGTTCCACCGCCCGGGCCCGGTACTCGGCCCGGGGCAGACCGCGGATCTCCACCGGGAGCATCACGTTGCCCAGCGCCGTACGCCACGGCAGCAGCGCGGGCAGTTGATGCATCAGGGCCACGTCCGGGCGGGGCCGGGTGACCGGCCGGCCGGCCATCGTCACAGTGCCGCCGGTCGGCGCCAGCAGACCGGCGATCAGCCGCAGCAACGTCGACTTGCCGCAGCCCGAGCGTCCGATGACGGCGACGAACTGGCCCTCGGTGATGTCCAGGTCCAGGTCGCGCAGCGCCGCCACCTCGCCGTCGCGGGTGGTGAACGACCGCGACACCCGCTCCAGCCGGATCATCCGCTGATCGACCGGGCCCACGGCACCAGCAGCCGCTCACAGGCCACCACCAGGTAGAACAGCGCGGTGCTGAGCAGGGCCAGCAGGACGATGGCGGCGAAGGCGAGCGGCGTGTCGAACGACATGCCGGACAGCACGATCACCGCGCCCAGCCCGCCGCCCGGCTGGCTGATCTCCGCGACCACCGCCCCGATCACCGCGAGCGAGACGGCGACCTTGAAGCCGGTGAACATCTGCGGGAGCGCCCACGGCAGCCGGATCCGCACGTACGTCTGCCAGCCGGAGGCCGACAGCGACCGGCCCAGCTCGCTCAGCTCAGCCGGGGTCGAGGTGAGCCCGGCCATCGTCGCCACGACGATCGGGAAGACGCAGATCAGCAGCACCAGCACGATCTTCGGGTTGCGGCCGAAGCCCAGCCACACCACCAGCAGCGGGGCGACCGCCACCTTGGGCACCGAGTTGAGCGCCACCAGCACCGGCAGCATGGCCCGTTCCAGCACCTGCCAGGCGGTCAGCGCCACCGCCACCAGCAGCCCGGCCACCACCGCGAGCGCGAACCCGGCGACGGTCACGGTCAGCGTGGCGCCGGCCTCCCGCAGCAGGAACGCCGGCTGGGCGAGGAAGGCGGCGACGATGTCCGGCGGGGCCGGCAGGAACAGCGGGCGGATGCCGAGGACCACGGTCGCGCCCCACCAGAGCGCGATCGCCCCGAGCGTGCCGAGAACCGGCGGCGACCAGCGTCTCACCGGCGGCGCCCGATCGTCGAGTAGAGGAAGTGCCCGCGGATCACCAGCCGTGGGTCCTCCGACAACCGGGTCAGCTCGTCCAACTCCGGCTCGGTGAGCCCGGCGGCCAGGAACCCGGGCCGCAACTGCTCGATGTTGACCGCGATCAGCCGCGCCCCCGAGCTGCCGCCGGGCCAGGACGACGCGCGGATCTCGGTCGTCACCCCGGACAGTCCGGCGGCCAGCATCGCGGCGTGCGCCCGGCCGCCCCACGCGGGGTCGCCGCCGTTGCCCGGCAGCAGCTGCCCGACCAGGATGCCGTGGTACCGCTCGACCAGATCGGCGGCCGGCGCGCTCGGGGCGGCCAGCACCAGGTGGGGATAGGCCGACACCCATTCCTCGGTGACCAGCGTCCCGCCCGGCGCGAGCGCGGCGGCCAGCCGGTCCAGGATCTCGGCGCGGGCCGGCAGGTGCGACAGCAGCAGCCGGGCGTGGATCAGATCCCAGGGCGGCGCCGGGACCGGCTCGGCGCTCAGGTCGTGCCGCAGCACCGCGTAGCCCTCGCCGTCGCGCAGGTGCCGCGGGTTGAGATCGGTGGCCAGCACCGACCCGCCCCGACCGGCCAGCCAGGACGCGATGCTGCCGCCGCCCGCGCCGACCTCCAGGCACCGCCGGCCGGTGAGGTCGCCGAGCTCGGACAGCCGCTCGATCGTGAACGGGTCCAGGATCTCGGCGAGCATGCGGTGCCGGTCCGCCGCGATCGTGTCGTCGTTGTCGAAGGAGTACCGCGCGCGGGTCATCCGGTCAGCTCGCCGGGGCCAGGGCGAAGTCGACCACCGCGTCCGGCGTCAGTCCCGGCGGGATCAGCCCGCTCTTCTCCAGGGTGGCGATCTCGGCGGCGACCCGCGGCCGGTCGATCACGCCGGACGGCTTCACGTACGGCGTCATCAGGGTGATCTCCCCGACGGCGGCGGTCACGTCGGCGGCCGGCTGCGCCTTCTTCATGATCTGCGCGGCCTCCTCCGGATGGTCCAGCGTGTACTGCAGGCCCTTGAGCGCGGCGTCGCGGAACCGCCGGGCCAGATCCGGGTTGTCGCGGGTGACCGAGAGTGGCGCGATGATGCCGTTGCCGAACAGCTCCGGCAGGTACTGGGAGTAGGGCAGAACCACCGTCGGCTTCCCGCCCGCCGCCTTCGACAGGCCCTTCGCACCGATCAGGAACGTGCTCAGCGCGTCCACCCGTCCCCCGGCCAGCAGCGCGGGCAGTTGGGCGGGTGGCGCGTTGACCCACTTCACCTTGGTCTCGTCGATGCCGGCGAGTTTCGCGTACGCCGGGAAGAGCAGTTGGTTGACCGAGCCGGTCGCGGCGCCGACCTGCTTGCCCTCCAGGTCCTTGGGGGTGGTGACGCCGGCACCCTCCAGGGACACGATCGACACCAGGGTCTGCTGGTGGATCGCGGCGATCGCCCGGACGTCCCGGTACTCCCCCTTGCCGGCCAGGATCCAGGTGCCGGTCAGGTCGAGATTCGCGAACTGGGCGCGGCCGGCGGCCAGCACCTTCAGGTTCTCGCCGGTCGCCGCGCCGAGCTGGATCGTGACGTCGATCCCGGCGTCCCGGAAGTAGCCCTTCTCCTGCGCCACCCAGGCGAAGGCATCCCGGCCGACCGCGCCGAAGGCGGTGAGATAGGTGACCCGGTCACCGGTCTTCTTGTCCTCCGTGTCCTTGCCGCACCCGGTCAGCAGCAGGATCACGGCCAGAATCGCACCAGCTGAACGTCTCATCGGACGAACCCCCGCATCGGCTGGATATTCATCGACGACGATACGCCGCGGCGGGCGGCTTTTTCAGGCCGACTTTTCCGGAGCCGGCGCCGCGATCTCCAGCGCCGCCCGGCGCACATCGCCGTGCCAGCGGCTGGGGAAGGCGTCGACCAGGCGCCAGCCGGCCCGGTGCAACGCGCCCTGCCGCTCCAGGTGAGCGGCCGGGCCGTCCGGGTGCACGGCGCACAGCACGCCGACGTCACCCACGCACAGATCGAGGGTCCACGGCCCGACCCGGTACCCGGCCCGGACCGGGACGTCGAACTGCTTCAACTCGGCGGCCAGCTCCGCGGCCCAGCCGGCCGGCTCGTCACCCGGCTCGGCCGTGCGCGGCCCCTCGGCATGCTGCAGGTAGTCGCCGATCAGCCCGCCCGGGGCGGTCAGCGACGTGACCACGACCAGCCGCCGCCGGGCCCGGGTGACCATGACGTTGAACAGCTGCGGGTCGGTGACGAAGCGGCGGCGGCTCGGCGAGTCACCGTCGAGCAGAGCGAGGGAGACGACCACGGCGTCGGCCTCGCTGCCCTGGAACGCGTGCACGGTGCCGACCCGCAGGCGCAACTCCTCGATCCGGTCGGCCGTCAGCTCCCGCAGCAGGGCCGCCTCCAGCGCCTCGGCCTGCGCCCGGAACGGGCTGATCACGCCGATCCCCCGGACTCCCGACCCGGCCAGTTCGGCGATCGCGGCCAGCGCGGCCGCCACCTCGGCCTCGTTGACGCCCTTGACCAGGGTCGCGCCGGGCACGTGGACCACGTCGACGGCGTCCGTCACGTCGGCCCGCGGGGTGCGGGTCATCACCGACACCCGGTTGCCGTAGAAACGCCGCGCCGGGAAGTCGATCAGGTGCGGCACGCTGCGGTGATGCTCGGCCAGCCAGGTGACCGGGGCGGCCGCGGTGGCCAGGTCGTAGGTGCTGACCCGGCGTACGTCCAGGCGTTCGTCGGCCCCGTGCCGGTCCAGCACCTGGGTGACGTCGACGTCACTGACGAACGACACGAACCGCAGCTGCCGCGGATCGCCGACGATCAGCGCGCGCCGGGCCCGGGCCAGGACCGGGGCGGCCCGGATCTGGTCCACGTGCGACGCCTCGTCGATGACGACCAGGTCGAACAGGCCCGGCTCGGGCGGCAGCAGATCCTCGACGTCGGCCACCGTGCCGATCCACAGCGGCAGGGCCCGGACCAACGGGGCCGCCTCCATCCGGGCCAGCAGCTCGCGACGCCGGTTCCGCCCGGCTCGCAGCGCCGCGGCCAGGGCACCGGCCGCCCGCCGACCGTCCCGGTCCCAGCGGTCGGCCCCGCGTGCGCCGTCCCGCATCGCCTGGCCGGCCGCCTCCCGCAACTCCTGCTCAGCGGTGTGCAGGGCAAGCCAGGCGGCCCCCAGGTCGGTCCCCCCGGTGGCCGCGAGATGCGCGGCGGCCCGTTGCGCGGTCGCTGCCGCAAGAGCTTCAAAGACAATTGCCTCGGGTACGTGGTCAGCCGCCCCGAGCAGGCGGAATGCCTTCCCCCGGGCCGCTCTCGCCCGTCGCCGCCCCCACCAGCCGCGCGGCCCATCGGGTTCACCGGCGTCCCCGCCCGCGGCCTTCTCCCCCGCAGCTCCTTCCTCGCCGCCCGGGGAGACCCGCAGGGCGCCGCCCTCGCCGCCCGGGGAGATGCGCAGGGCGCCGCCGAGACCGGCCGTGACCAGCAGCGCGCGGACCTCGTCAAGGTCGACGTCGTCGTCGAACGCGCCGGGCACCTCGGTGGACAGCTGCGGCAGAAGCGGTTGCCAAGCGGTCAGCGCGGCCGCCCGCTGCTCCCGTTCCAGAGCCTTGCTCAGCGCGGCACTTCTCGCCCGCACCAGCTCGTGGGCCGTCCGCACCCGCTGCCGACCGGAACGGATCACCCCGGCCTCGACGCCTTGATCGGCTCCGGCGGTGAGTTCAGCCTCCAGCCCGGCATGCCCGCGAGCGTCCCCGAACAGCACCGGCGGCGGCCCCGGATAGCGGCCCAGCAGCCCGGCGAGCACCTCGGCGGCGTGCGGCGACTGCGTCGCCACCAGCACCGAACCGCCCCGGTCGACCACCTCGATCGCCGCCGCCACCACCGTGTGGCTCTTCCCGCTACCGGGCGGCCCCGACACCACCGTGACCGCTTCCGATCGGGCCCGCACGACCACCTCGGCCTGCGCCCGGGTCAACGGCAGCGGCGAGAGCACGGGTTCATCCCCGCCGCCGTCCGCGGCGTCGCCGTCGGGCGGGCGGGCGTCGCCGTAGATCGCGGCCAGCGCGGTCCCGCCCAGCTCACGGCCGGACCAGCTGCGCAGGCTGTCGGCGAGCCCGGCCCCGAAGACGTCCCGCACCACGAACAGCGCCGGGGCCGCCACCAGCACCAGCCCGTCCGCCGGAATCCGCTGCTTCGGCCCGACGGTCGCCCCGACCGGCAGCCCGGTCGCCTCGGCCACCGACCGCAGCCAGGCCCCGCTGCCGATGGCGTCGAGCCACCCGGGCGTGGCCAGACCCGGCGCGGCCTCCAGCCCGGCGGCCAGCTCCCGATCCTCCACCAGCGGGGTCACCTCGGCGTCCCCGGCCGGCACCACCTTGTACCCGAGCAGGGCCCGTTCCAGGTGCACCGGCTGGCTGAGCAGCGGCAGCCGGATCTTGCGGGCCCGGCCCTCGATCTCGATCCGCCCGGCCAGGAACCCCCAGCCCCGGTACAGGATCCGCTCTTCCCGGTGCAGCGCGTCGAGCGCCGCCAGCCGTTCCACCGCTTTGTCCCGGGGCGCCTTCTCCGCGACCTCCAGCCAGACCAGCGCCTGCGACCCCTTGCTCACGTCGAGCGTCCGCTCGGCCGCGGCCGGAGCCAGCTCGGCGAGCACCTCCAGCACGGTCCGCGGTAGCATCGCGCCGACCTTACCGCCCACCGGCCACCCCTGGTCGTGTCCCGCTTCGACGCCCGTACGGGAAAGGGGTCGAAGGTTTTCGGTGGCGAAGCCGGCCCGGTGGGAGCGTGGCGTCAGGACAGGCCGGCGCGTTCCAGGCGGCGGGCCAGGACGCGTTCGGTGAGGGTGACCAGAACCATTTTGACCGAGTCGCGGCGGCGGGCGTCGCAGTCGATCAGCGGGAGGTCGGTGTCGAGGCCGAGGGCTTCGCGGATCTCCTGGTGGTCGAAGCGGCGGGCGCCGTCGAAGGTGTTGACGCCGATGATGAACGGGATGTCGTGGTCCTCGAAGTAGTCGATGGCCGGGAAGCAGTCCTCGATGCGGCGGGTGTCGACCAGGACGATCGCGCCGAGGGCGCCGTCGACCAGGTCGTCCCAGAGGAAGGCGAAGCGGTCCTGGCCGGGGGTGCCGAAGAGGTAGAGCAGGAGGGCCTCGTCCAAGGTGATGCGGCCGAAGTCGAGGGCAACGGTGGTGGTGGTCTTCTCCGACACGCCGGACGTGTCGTCGACGCCGATCGAGCGCTCGGTCATCTCGGCCTCGGTGACCAGCGGCTCGATCTCGGAGACGGCGCCGACGAAGGTGGTCTTGCCGACGCCGAAGCCGCCGCTGATGACGATTTTGACGGCGACCGGCGGCAGCGGCGCCGGGACGGTGTCAGATCGCCCGAACACGGTCCCGGATCCTCTCGATGAGCGTGGTGGAGAAATCGCCCGGCCCCTGGTCGACGAGCACGAAACCCTCGGTGATCAGGTCGGCGACGATGACCCGGATCACGCCCAGAGGCACGCCGAGCGCGGACGCCAGATCGGCGATCGAGCGCGGGGCCTGGCACAGTTCGACGATGCGGCGGGACTCGAAGCGCAGGGGTGCGGAGAGGGCGGCCGGGGCGGCGTACAGCTGGGTCTCGATCCGGAGGCCGTCGTGCATGGGCTGGGTGCGCCCGCCGGTGAGCATGAACGGACGGACGATGGGTTCGTCCGCCCCGGAGGATGAGGACGAATGAAGGCTCATCGCGGGAGGTGTTGCCGGGACTCGGCGATCAGTGCGGGCGTCAACAGGTCCCCGAAGCGTTCGGCCAGCCGGGAGATCTCGTAGCCGACCAGGCCGAGGTCGCTGTCGCCGCCGGCCACCACGCCGAGGCAGCTGCCACCGGGGATGACCGAGACGACCAGGAAGCCCCGGCGCATCTCGATCATGATCAGTTTGAGTCCGTCGAACTCGTAGCGGCGCGACGCCGTCCGGGCCAGGCTGGCCATGCTGGACACGATCGCGGCCAGCTGGTCGGCCTCGGCGCGGCTGAGCCCGTCGGATCCGGCGATCAGCAGCCCGTCCGAGGACACGGCCACGGCGTCGCGGACCCCGTCGGTCTGATGGACGAAGTTCCCGAGCATCCAGTTGAACTGGTGACGATCAGCCGGCGCTTCGACGCTCATCGCGTCACCTCCGCTGCGCTCCGGCGCCGCGATGAGTTGACGACTGTACCTATCAATTCGCTCACAAGCTCGCTCATCGGGTCTCCTCATAAGTGGCGGCGAGGCCGCGGCCCCGCTGGATGCCGTCGCGAAGTGCGGTCAGGCGATCGCGGACCGCGTCCGGTGAGCCGGTCAGTTCCACTGTCGGTTCCTCACGCGGCGTGGGCACGGGCGCACGGTCGGCCCGGCGGGCCCGGGGGATGCGTTTGCGCAAACCATTGGCCGTACGTTCGTGGCCCGTCCCCGGTGTCGTCCCGTTCAGCGCGGGCACCGCCGGCCGGTCGGTGACCACGACGTAGTCGACCTCCAGCGCGCGGGGCCGGATCCGTACGGGATCGGCGGTCCTCGGAGGCTCGGCGACGGCCGGCTTCTCGAACGACGCGACGGCCGGTTTGTCGAACGAGGCGACTGTCGGCTTCTCGAAGGCCGGGGGCAGGTGGGCGGGCTCGGCCATCAGCGCCGCGGGCAGGCTGATCCGCGCGGTCACCCCGGTCACCGCGGACGGGGTGAGCCGCACCTCGGAACCGAGTTCGGCGGCCAGCCGCCCGACCACGTAGTGGCCGAGGAACTTGGCCGGCCCGGTCATGAAGTCGCCTTCGCCGCGCAGCCGCTGGTTGGCCCGGCTCAGGTCCTCCTCGTTCATGCCGACGCCCTGGTCGCAGACGGCGATCAGGTAGCCGTCGCCGATCCGCCGACCGTGGATCTCCACCTCGACGTCGGGCGGGGAGAAGGTCAGGCCGTTCTCGATCAGCTCGGCCAGCATGTGGGCCAGGCCGCTGGCGACCGCGCCCTGCACCATGGCCTCGTCGAGGCGGCGCAGCACGACCCGGCGGTACTCCTCCACCTCGGACACCGCGGCCCGGATCACGTCGGTCAGCGGCAGCGGGCCGGGCCAGGTGCGCGGGCTGGCCGCGCCGACCAGGACGAGCAGGCTTTCCGCGTTGCGCCGCATGCGGGTGGCCAGGTGGTCGAGTTCGAAGAGGTTGGCCAGGCCGTTCGGGCTGGACTCCTCGCGTTCCAGGCGGGTGATGAAGCCGAGCTGGCGGCGCAGCAGGTTCTGGTTGCGCCGGCCCAGGTCGGCCAGGGATTCGGAGGTGCCGCGGCGGATCAGCGCCTGCTCGGTGGCCAGGGTGTACGCGGTGGCCCGCACCCGGTCCAGGGCGTCGGCGACCCGGCGCACCTCGGCCGACGCGCCCGCGGCGACCGGCACCGGTTCGAGGGGTTCGGTCTCCTCGCCGGCCGCGGCCCGCCGGACCGCCTCGGGCAGTCGGTGCCCGGCCAGCCGGTCGGCCTCGCCGGCCAGCGCGGCCAGGGGTTCGGCCAGCGAGCGGGTCGCGCCGATGGCCAGCCAGGCCGAGCCGGCCAGGCAGAGCAGGACCACCCCGGAGAGCAGTCCGAGCCGCAGTGTGGCCCGTTCGGTCAGGTCGTGGGCGCGGGTCAGGGTGCCGGCGCCGATCTGGGCGGCGAGCCCGGTCATGTCGTCGAGCATCGTGGCGACCGCGGTCCACCAGGCGCCGGAGTCGGCCAGCAGGCTCTGCCGGTCGCCGGCGCGCAGGGCGGCCGCCTCGACGGCGTGCGCCTGCTGGGCGGCGGCGCTGCTCAGCAGCCGGGCCTTGGCCGCGGCGGCGGCCGGGTCGGCGAACTCGTCGAACTCGCCGAGCGACAGGTCGCGGGCGGCGACGATGTTGAGCAGCTTGGAGAACTCGCCGGCCTGGAAACCGCCGGCGGTGATCACGCCGTCCAGGAACACCCATTCCTGGGCGGTGGCCTCCTTGACCTCGGTGAGCATCTCCAGGGACTCGGCGCCGCGGCGCAGGTCCAGGTCCTGGACGATCTCCAGGTGCCGGGTGTCGTCGCCGAGATCCTGGATCAGCCCGGTGTAGAAGTCGAAGGTGTCGCCGCGGACGGCCTCTCCGGCGTCGGCGCTGTTGCGGATCCGGCTGAGACCGTCCAGTTCGTCGAGCGCGGCCGAGTCCTCGTCGCCCAGGGCCGAGCGGACGGCGGCGCGCTGGGCGTCGACGCGCTGGCGGGCCGGGGCGATCCGGTCCCGGAAGCCGGTGTTGCCGCCGATCACCGCGACGGTCAGGCCGCGCTCGTTCTGCAGTTCCTGGACCAGGCTCTGGATGGCCAGGATGACGGTGATCCGGTGCGCGGTGGCCGACGCGTTGCGGTAGCGGCCGATCTCGCCGCCGTAGACCACCGCCAGCAGGGCCAGCAGCGCGACCAGGGGCAGGGCCAGCATCCGGACCACTCGGTCGCGGATCGTCCGGTCGCGCCTGCGCCTCATGTCGCTCCCCCTCGCCACCGTCTGTTGTCGTTCCGTGACCGCGGCCAAGGATTGGCGCGGTCCGGGGAATCGGTCAACACCTCTATAGGGGGACGTGGAGTCCGAAAAGCGTCTGGGCTCGGACGGCGCTCGTGCAACTTGCGAGATGCGCCCCGATCGGGGGACATCACCGCCGCAGGTTCGCTCTGGTGGTGGAAACCATCGAAGTTTTAAAATGTATGAACGATTTTCGCGTTCGAGCGTTCCCCGAAGGGACCCGTCCATGCGCCGACGCTTTCCCCAGCTGATCGCTGTTCTCGCCGTCTCCCTGCTGACCTCCGCCACCCTCGTCCAGGTGAATCCGAAGCCGGCCACCGCGGCTTACGCCACCGACGACTACTGCCTGGGTGAGTGTTCCGACATCCTGCCGCCGGGACAGAACGGGGACGCCGATCTGGCCCAGATCCTCGCCCACCAGGTGTTCGGCACGATGCCCGCGCACTCCGACGATCAACTCGCGCCCTACGCCAACCTGGCCTACAACTACACCGGGCTGACGCCCGGACAGATCAACACCTTCTTCAACGATTCCTCGTACGGCGTGAGCAGCGCGAACGTCGCCAGCACGAGCACGCCGCGGGCGGACGTGACGATCGTGCGCGACAAGGCGCTGGGCATCCCCCACGTCACCGGCACCACCCGCGCCGGAACGATGTTCGGGGCCGGGTACGCCGGCGCGCAGGACCGGCTGTTCCTGATGGACCTGATGCGGCACGTGGCCCGGGGCTCGCTCACCTCGTTCGCCGGGGGCGCCGAGGGCAACCGGGAACTGGAGCAGAGTGTCTGGCGCACCTCGCCGTACACCGAGGCCGACCTGCAGGCGCAGCTCGACGCGCTGCGCACCTCGGGCACCCGGGGCGCGCAGCTCTACGACGACGTCCTGCAGTACCTGGCCGGGATCAACAAGTACATCGACGACTGCATGGCCGCCCGGGACTGCCCCGGCGAGTACGTGCTCACCGGTCACCTGGACTCGATCACCAACGCGGGCGGCCCGGAGGACTTCGTGCCGACCGACCTGATCGCGGTCGCCGGCGTGATCGGGGGCCTGTTCGGCGGGGGCGGCGGCACCGAGATGCAGTCGGCGCTGGTCCGGGTCGCGGCCCGGGCGAAGTACGGCGCCACCGTCGGTGACCAGGTGTGGCAGCAGTTCCGGTCGCAGAACGATCCGGAGACGGTGCTCACCCTGCACAACGGGCAGAGTTTCCCGTACGGGCAGGGGAATGCGAATGCCACGGGTGTGGCCATGCCGGACGCGGGCGCCGTGCCGCAGGAGATCGTGTTCGACAAGACCGGATCGGCGGCGACCGGCACGACCGGGACCAGCGCGATCGCGCGGTCGCTGAGCACGCTGACGATCGACAGCGCGAGCCGCGGCATGTCCAACGCGGCGGTCGTCTCGGCGGCCAACTCGGCCACCGGTCATCCGGTCGCCGTCTTCGGGCCGCAGACCGGGTACTTCGCCCCGCAACTGCTCATGCTCCAGGAGCTGCAGGGGCCGGGGATCAGCAGCCGCGGGGTCGCGTTCAGCGGGCTCAACCTCTACACGCTGCTGGGCCGGGGGCCCGATTACGCGTGGAGCGCGACGTCGTCGATCCAGGACATCACCGACACGTACGCGGTCCGGCTGTGCAATGCCGACGGCAGCACCGCGACCACGGCGTCGACGTCCTACCTGTACCACGGCACGTGCACCGCCATGGAGAACCTGACCCGGACCAACGCGTGGACGCCGACCACGGCCGACTCGACGGCGGCCGGCTCCTACCGGCTGACCGTCCAGCGCACGAGGTACGGCCTGGTCACCTGGCGGGGCACGGTCGGCGGTGCGCCGGTCGCGTTCACCGGGCTGCGCTCGACGTACCGGCACGAGGCGGACTCGGCGATCGGCTTCCAGATGTTCAACGAGCCGGACCAGATGGGCACCGCGGCCGCGTTCACCAACTCGGCGGCCAACATCCCGTTCGCGTTCAACTGGTTCTACGTGAACTCGACCGAGAACGCGATGTACACCTCGGGCGCCCAGCCGTCGCGGCCGTCCACGGTCGACCCGAACCTGCCCAACTGGGGTGACGCGGCCAACGAGTGGCTGAGCTGGAACGGCAACACCGTCCATCCGAAGGCGGTCAACCAGGACTACTTCGTCAGCTGGAACAACAAGCAGGCCACGGATTACTCGGCGGCCGACGGCAACTTCAGCTTCGGGCCCGTGCACCGGGCCGATCTGCTGGACGCGCCACTCAAGGCCGGGATCGCGGCCGGGACCAGGTACGACCGGGCGTCCCTGCTCAAGATCGTCGAGCAGGCCGGGCTGACCGATCTGCGCGGCAAGCAGGTGCTGCCGGTGCTGCTGCGGGTGATCGACACCGCCACGGTGACCGACTCCGCGCAGGCGGCCGCGCTGACCAAGCTGCGCACCTGGCTGACCAACGGCGCGCTGCGCAAGGAGACGGCGGCCGGCAGCAAGACGTACGCCGACGCCGACGCGATCCGGATCTTCGACGCCTGGTGGCCGCGGCTCGTGCAGTCGGAGTTCTCCGCCGGCCTGGGCAGCGGCCTGTTCGACGCGCTGGTCGACGCCCTGCAGATCAACGAGTCCCCGTCCGGCGGCCAGACCGGGCCGGTCTCGGATCTGCCCACCTCGGCCAACGAGGCGCAAGGACACAAGGGCAGTTCCTTCCAGTACGGGTGGTGGGGCTATGTGAGCAAGGACCTGCGCGCCGTCCTGGGCGACTCGGTGCCGGGCTGGTCCACGAAGTACTGCGGCGGCGGGACCGTCAGCACCTGCCGAGGCGCGCTGCTGACCAGCCTGACCGCGGCCCTGGCGGAACCGGCGGCGACCACCTACCCGGCCGACGACCACTGCGCGGCCGGCAACCAGTGGTGTGCCGACGCGATCCTGCAGAGCCCGCTCGGCGGGATCACCCACGACCTGATCGGCTGGCAGAACCGGCCGACCTATCAGCAGGTGGTGTCGTTCCCGGCCAAGCGCGGGGACACGGTGAGCAACCTGGCGGCCGGGAAGACGGTCACCGCGCTGAGCACCCAATCGGGTTACCCGGCGGCGAACGTCGTGGACGGCAAGCCCGCCACGCGGTGGGCGAGTTCGTACGCGGACAACCAGTGGATACAAGTTGATCTCGGGGCGAGCACCTCCGTGGCCCGGGTCGTGCTGTCGTGGGAGTCGGCCTACGCGAAGACGTACAAAATCGAAACCTCTCCCAACGGGACGACCTGGACCCCGGTCGGTGCGGTCGCCGCGGGCGACGGCGGGGTGGACAACGTGCAGCTCACCGCGTCAAACGCCCGGTATGTCCGGCTGACCGGGCAGACCCGCGCGACCAGTTACGGCTTCTCACTTTATGAGATGGAGATCTATTCGCATTGATTTCACGGCCCGGTCCCCCGATCCCGGGAGGCCGGGCCGCCTACCCCTGGGTAGTACCCGTGAGTAACCCCTAAACGCAGCTCAGGCTGGGCGCTTGCCGCTGATCCGCCTCTACCACCTGTAGTCTCTCGGCGAAGGTTTTCGCTGAGGTAGGGGCTCGATCGGGTGTTCAAACGAATCGCCATCGTCAACCGTGGTGAGGCCGCCATGCGGCTCATCCATGCCGTCCGGGAGCTCGCCGCGGAGACCGGCGCGCCGATCGAGACCGTCGCGCTGTACACCGACGTCGACCGGACCGCCACCTTCGTGCGCGAGGCAGACATCGCGTACGACCTGGGTCCGGCCGCGTCCCGGCCGTACCTGGACCTGAAACTGCTGGAGCACGCGCTGGTCGACACCGGGGCGGACGCCGCCTGGGTCGGCTGGGGCTTCGTCGCCGAGGACCCGGCGTTCGCGGAGCTGTGCGACCGGATCGGGATCACGTTCATCGGTCCCAGCGCGGACGCCATGCGCCAGCTCGGCGACAAGATCGGCTCGAAGCTGATCGCCGAGGAGGTCGGCGTGCCGGTCGCGGCCTGGAGCCGCGGCCCGGTCGAGACCCTGGAGGCCGCCCTGGAGGCGGCCGAGCGGATCGGCTACCCGCTGATGCTCAAGGCCACGGCCGGCGGCGGCGGGCGCGGCATCCGCAAGGTCACCTCGTCCGACGAGCTGACCGACGCCTACGAGCGGACCAGCCAGGAGGCCGCCCGCGCGTTCGGCAGCGGCGTCGTCTTCCTGGAGCGCCTGGTCACCGGCGCCCGGCACGTCGAGGTGCAGGTCATCTCCGACGGCCAGGGCACCGCGTGGGCTATCGGCGTGCGCGACTGCTCGGTGCAGCGCCGCAACCAGAAGGTGATCGAGGAGTCGGCGTCCCCGGTGATGCCCCCGGAGCGGGCGGCCGAGCTGAAGGCGTCGGCCGAGCGGCTGGCGGTCAAGGTCGGCTACCGCGGTGCGGCCACGGTCGAGTTCCTCTACCACCCGGGTGAGGACCTGCTGGCCTTCCTCGAGGTGAACACGCGCCTGCAGGTCGAGCACCCGATCACCGAGTACGTGACCGGCACCGACCTGGTCAAGCTGCAGATCCACGTCGCCCTGGGCAACCCCCTGACCGGCGAGCGGCCGATCGAGCGCGGGCACGCCATCGAGGCGCGGCTCAACGCCGAGGACCCGGACCGGGACTTCGCGCCCTCCCCCGGCCGCATCGCGCGCCTCGACTTCCCGGCCGGCCCCGGCATCCGGGTCGACACGGGCGTCAGCGAGGGCGACAGCATCCCGGGCGACTTCGACTCGATGATCGCCAAGGTCATCGCGTACGGGAAGAACCGCGACGAGGCCCTGGGCCGCCTGCGCCGGGCGATGTCCGAGACCACCGTCGTCATCGAGGGCGGCGCCACCAACAAGAGCTTCGTGCTCGACCTGCTCGACCAGCCCGAGGTGATCGACGGCAGCGCCGACACCGGCTGGATCGACCGGGTCCGGGGCGAGGGCCGCCTGGTCTCCGACCGGCACTCCGGCGTGGCCCTGGCCGCCGCCGCGATCGAGGCCTACGAGGACGAGGAGCAGGTCGAGCAGCAGCGCCTGCTCTCCACCGCGTTCGGCGGGCGCCCGCAGGTGCGCCACGAGAGCGGCACGCCGCTCGACCTCAAACTGCGCGGCACGACGTACCGGGTGCGGGTCGCCCGGGTCGGCGCCCACCGCTTCCGGGTCGGCATCGAGGCCGGCGGCGACGTCCGGCTGGCCGACGTCACCCTGGAGCGTTTCGACAGCCACACCGGCCGGATCACCGTCAACGGCGCCCGCCACCGGCTGCTCACCGGCGCCCACGGCGCGATCACGCTGATCGAGGTCGACGGCGTCACCCACCGGGTCAGCCGGGACGAGGGCGGCGTGCTCCGCTCCCCGATGCCGGCCCTGGTCGTGGCCACTCCCCTGGAGGCCGGCGCCGAGGTCGAGGCCGGTGCGCCGGTCCTCGTCCTGGAGGCCATGAAGATGGAGGCGGTGCTGCGCGCGCCGTTCCGGGCCCGGGTCAAGGAGGTGCTCGTCGCGGTCGGCAACAAGGTCGACGCCGGCGCGGCGCTGCTGCGCCTGGACCCGATCGGGGGCGACGAGGCCGAGCAGGCCGCCGTCGAGACCGCGGCCGACGTGGACCTGCCGGCCGCGCCGGACGGTCAGCCGGCCCGCCTGCGCGCCGCCCGCGGCGTGGAGGACCTGCGCAGCCTGCTGCTCGGCTTCGACGCCGACCCGCACGACGAGCGCCGCGTCCTCGACGACTACCTGGCCGCCCGCCGGGTCGCCGCCGACGAGGGCCACCGCCCGCTGGAGCGCGAGATCGCGCTGATGGAGGTCTTCGCCGACCTGACCGAGCTGAGCCGCAACCGGCCGGCCGGCGAGGACGGCGGCGGCGACACCCACGTGCACAGCGCGCGTGAGTTCTTCCACGCCTACCTGCAGAGCCTGGACGTGGAGCGGGCCGGCCTGCCGCAGTCGTTCCAGACCCGGCTGTCCAAGGCACTCGGCCACTACGGCATCACCGACCTGGAACGCACGCCCGCCCTTGAGGCCGCGGTGTTCCGGATCTTCCTGGCCCAGCAGCGCTCGTCGGCCGACGCGGCCGCGATCGCCGCGTTGCTGCGCTCCTGGCTGCAGGAACCGCCGCCGGACGCCACCCTGCACGAGCCGGCCGGTCTCGTCCTGGAGCGGCTGATCGCGGCCACCCAGGTGCGTTTCCCGGCCGTGGCCGACCTGGCCCGCGGGGTCGTCTTCACCTGGTTCGGCCAGCCGCTGCTGCGCCGCCACCGGGCCGAGGTGTACGCGCAGATCCGCAAGCACCTGCGCCACCTGGACGAGTTCCCGCAGTCGGGCGACCGGGACGACCGGATCGCCGAGATGGTCCGCAGCACCGAACCCCTGGTCCGCCTGCTCGGCCAGCGTCTGGTCCGGCACAATCTGGACAACTCGGTGCTGCTGGAGGTGCTGACCCGGCGCTACTACGGGAACAAGGGCCTCAACGACGTACGCGCCAATGCTTTTAACGGTGTTGGTTTTGTCGTTGCCGAGCGGGACGGCGCGCGCCTGGCGTCGGCGGCCGAGCGGTTCGACAAGCTGACCGGGGTGCTGACCGGACTGGCCGAGCTGGCGGCCCAGGGTGGATCGATCGACGCCGACGTCTACCTCGCGTGGGAGGGCCAACCGGCCGACCCGGACGAGATGGCGACCGCGCTGCACGAGGTGATCAGCGGCGTCGCGCTGCCGGCCCAGGTGCGGCGGCTGACCACCACGGTGGCCGGGCCCAGCGGCGCGGTCATGCACCACCACTTCACGTTCCGGCCGTCGACCACCGGGATGGAGGAGGAGCGGCTGATCCGCGGGCTGCACCCCTACATCGCGCAGCGCATGCAGCTGGAACGCCTCCGCAAGTTCGATCTGACCCGGCTGCCGTCGGCCGACGAGGAGATCTACCTCTTCCAGTGCGTGGCCCGGGAGAACCCGGCCGACGACCGGCTCGTCGCGTTCGCGCAGATCCGCGACCTGACCGAGCTGCGCGAGCAGGACGGCCGCCTGGTCGCGCTGCCGACCACCGAGGACACGATCTCGACCTGCCTGGACGGCATCCGCCGGGCGCAGTCGCGGCGCTCCTCGGACAAGCGGTTCAGCACCAATCGGATCGTCATCTACGTCTGGCCCGAGCTGGGGCTCACGTACAACGAGATGGAGATGATCGCCCGGCGCGTGTCGCCGACCACGGCCGGCGCCGGCCTGGAGGAGATCCTGTTCATCGCCCGGCGGCGCGACGAGAAGACCGGCGAGCTGGTCAAGGTGAACGTGCGGATCACGTTCAGCGCGACCGGCGGCACCGAGCTGATCCTCGGCCCGCCGTCCAACGAGCCGATCGAGCCGCTCGACGGCTACCGGCAGAAGGTGCTGCGGGCGAGCAGCCGGAACACCGTTTATCCGTACGAGTTGACGGAGTTCCTCGGCTCGTTCAGCGAGCACGACCTGGACGAGAACCACGTGCTCGTGCCGGTCGACCGGCCCAAGGGCAGGAACAGCGCGGCCCTGGTCGCCGGCGTGGTCACCACGGTCACGCCGCGGCACCCGGAGGGCATCAAGCGGGTCGTGCTGCTCGGTGACCCGACGAAGTCGCTCGGCGCGCTCTCCGAACCGGAGTGCCGCCGGGTCATCGCCGCGCTCGACCTGGCTTCCTCGCTCGAAGTGCCGCTGGAGTGGTACGCGCTGTCGTCGGGCGCCCGGATCTCGATGAGCTCCGGCACCGAGAACATGGACTGGGTGGCCGCCGCGCTCAAGCGGATCGTCGAGTTCACCCAGGCCGGCGGCGAGATCAACATCGTCGTGGCCGGGATCAACGTGGGCGCCCAGCCGTACTGGAACGCCGAGGCCACGATGCTCATGCACACCAAGGGCATCCTGGTCATGACCCCGGACTCGGCCATGGTGCTGACCGGCAAGCACGCGCTCGACTTCGCCGGCGGCGTGTCGGCCGAGGACAACTTCGGCATCGGCGGCTACGACCGGGTGATGGGGCCGAACGGGCAGGCGCAGTACTGGGCGCCGAACCTGATGGCGGCGCGGGACGTGCTGATGGCGCACTACGAGCACACGTACGTGGTGCCCGGTGAGGCCGGGCCGCGGTCGATTCCCAGCAACGACCCGATCGATCGCGACGTCTCGGACTTCCCGCACGCGGTGGACGGCAGCGACTTCACCACGGTCGGCGAGATCTTCTCGGCGACGGCGAACCCCGACCGCAAGAAGCCCTTCGACATCCGTACGGTCATGCGGGCGCTCGCCGACCAGGACCACCCGACCCTCGAACGCTGGGCCGGGATGGCCGACGCCGAGACCGCGGTCGTGCAGGACGCCCACCTCGGCGGCATGCCGGTCTGCCTGCTCGGCATCGAGTCGCGGTCGGTGCCGCGGCGCGGCTTCCCGCCCACCGACGGGCCGGACGCGTACAACGCGGGCACCCTGTTCCCGCGCTCGTCGAAGAAGGCGGCCCGGGCGATCAACGCGGCCAGCGGCAACCGTCCGCTGGTGGTGCTGGCCAACCTGTCCGGCTTCGACGGCTCGCCCGAGTCGATGCGCAAGCTGCAGCTGGAGTACGGCGCCGAGATCGGCCGGGCGATCGTCAACTTCTCCGGCCCGATCGTCTTCGTGGTGATCTCCCGCTACCACGGCGGCGCCTTCGTGGTCTTCTCCAAGCAGCTCAACCCGTCGATGACGGTGCTGGCGGTCGAGGGGTCGTTCGCGTCGGTGCTCGGTGGCGCGTCGGCCGCGGCCGTGGTCTTCAGCGGCGACGTCACCGCCCGGACCGGGGCCGACCCGCGGATCCGGGCCCTGGAGGCCCGGGTCGCCGCCGCGTCCGGCGCCGAGCGCAGCTCGCTCGCCGCCGAGCTGGACGACCTGCGCTCCTCGGTGCGGACCGAGAAGCTGGGCGAGGTGGCCACCGAGTTCGACCGGGTGCACAGCATCCAGCGTGCGGTCGAGGTCGGATCCGTGGACGCCGTGATCAAGGCCGCTGAGCTGCGGCCGCGCATCATCGAGGCGATCCGGAAGTAGTTTTTCGCAGAAATTCGGGGGGTCCGGTGCGCCGGACCCCCCGTTTTTGTCGGTGCCCGCTGGCACAATCCGCCTCACGTTCGGCGAGGGGGATGGCCATGGGTTGGGTAGCGGCAGGAGCCGACTACGAAGTGAGTGTCGACGGGCGCAAGGTGATCGCGCGCACCGCCGCCGGCAAACCGCTCAAGAGCGTGCCGAAAGCGATCAAGGATCACGAGGCGGTGACCGGGCTCCGGCAGCTGATCGAGTGGCTGGCCCGGCACGACGCGAGCTGCCGGGCCGAGGTCGAGCGGTGGATGATCCGCTCGCTGCCGGTGCCGGCCGCGGTCATCGCCCAGGTCTGGGCCGACGACGCCTGGCGGGCCGCGCTGAAGGATCTCGTGATCGTCCCGGTCGGTGCCGACTTCTCGACCGCGGCGCTGCTGCGCGATGCCGACCCGGAGAAGGGTCTCGGCGTCGTCGACCTGGACGGCGAGTCCACCCGGTTCACCGCCGAGCAGGTCCTGATCCCGCACCCGGTCCGCCTGCCCGACCTGGAGGACCTGCGCGAGTTCGCCGGTGACCTCGGCGTCGAGCAGGGCACGCTGCAGCTGTTCCGCGAGGTCTGGCACCGGCCCGAGGACGCGGACGACCAGCGACGCGAGCTGAGCCGCTACAGCGACGCCAAGTTCAAGGAGCTGCGGCACGTCCAGTCCCGGGCCACCTCGGCCGGGTATCGGGTGCAGGGCGGCACGGCCGTCTGCCGCATCTGGGAGGACGGGCGCGCGGTGATCGCCTCGGTCTGGATCGGCGAGGGCGACCCGGGCTACGAGACCGAGCTCTCCGACCTGACCTTCACCGACGCCCAGGGCGAGCACCTGCCCACCGCCGACGTGCCGCCGGTGGCCTGGTCCGAGGGGCTGCGGATGGCCGCCCACCTGCACGCCGGCCGCGTCACCGAGGAAGAGGCCGACCGATGACGACCACCGAGGTGCTCACCGCCCGGTCCTACCGGCACCCGGTGCTCGACGGCCGCACCGTGGTCCGCCTGGTCGGCGCGACGGTCGGCCCGGCCGAGGACCTGAGCATGGAGTTCCTGGGCTTCGAGGCGGCCGGGGTGGCCGACGTCGGGCACGGCGAGCGGCAGGCGCTCGGCTTCCCGGCCTGGGCCCTGGTCCACGACCCGGCCAACGGCCGGCACGCGCTCGCCCTGGTCAAGGAGATGGAGAAACTCGCCCGGGTCGCCCGCAGCAAGCCCGGCAACGCCAAGGACGGGTACACCGAGCTGGCCCAGCGGCTCAACGCGGCCGCCCCGCAGTTCCTGCCCACCTTCTGGGAGCAGGCCGGCCGGGCCTTCCTCGCCGCCGAGAACCCGCGGATGGCCGGCACCTGCTTCACCGAGGCCCGCCGGGCCGAGCAGGTTCACGGGCTGACCGTCGACGAGGAGCGGGTGCGCGACGTGCACCTGGAGTTCGCCTTCGGCGGCGGGCTGACCGCGGCCATGCTCGCGTCCTACTCGCGGGAGGTCGTCGACCGGCGCCCCGCCGCGGAGGCCTATGAGCTGGTCAAGACCCTCGCCCTGCGAAGGGTCGCCGGTGGCCTGCCGCCGCACGCGACGATGGCGGCCGACCTGGGCCGGCTGGCCAAGGCGGCCGGGCTGGACGCCGAGCGGGAGGCCGACGAGGCGGCCGGGCAACTGCTGGGCTATCCGGCGATGGCCCGGGCCCACCCGTCGGTCTGGAAGGCATACCGCAAGAGCCTGGTCCGGCTGGGTGAGCGGGACGCCGCCGTGCGCGCCCGCCTGCTGGAGATCATGCCCGACCCGCCGGGCTGGAACACCGACATCACCGACCAGTGGCTGGAGCTGCTGGAGGCCACCGGCGCGGCCGACGGTCTGGCCGCCCCGGACGGGCCGGCCGCCCGCTGGCTGGAACGGTTCCTGAAGAGCCGCCGGCACGGCGAGGCCCCCGGTCGCCACACGCGCCTGCTCGCCCTGATCGAGCGGATGACCCCGCGGCTGATCGCCGAGGGCGGGGTGACCATCGCCGCCCAGCCGTGGAACGCCGACCTGGACATCCTCGACCTGCTCCGGGCCGGTGGCGTCCCGGCCGGGATCGGCGAGGGTCACCGCGGCAACGGCTTCTCGGTCGACCGCTGGGTGCGCGACACCCGGCCCGGCCGCCGCGACCTGGCCGCCGTCGCCGCCGACCCGGCGCTGCGGCCCCGGCTGCGGCAGGGTCTCCGGCAGGCGATCGGTTACCTGCGTGAGGGTCACTCGCTGACCAGCCCGGCCCTGCCCGAGCCGACCCTGCGCGAGTCGTTCAGCGCCGCCGGCCTGCGGGACGTGCTCGTCGACCTGCTCGGCGAGCTGACCGGGCGGGCCGCCGGCAGCGCCGTCGCCGGGCTCGACGCCGACCTGACCGAGCTGGCCCCGCTCTGGTCGCCGACCGGCATGGCCCTCGCCCCGGACGGGTTCCGCCGCCTGCTCGGTGTGGACATGGCGGCCGTGCTCGCGCGGACGCTGCGGGCCGGCCTGATCGCCGAGCTGGCCTGGCCGGCCTATGAGGAGGCCACCGGCCGGCTCAAACGCTACGAGCAGGGCGTCGGCTGGCCCGAGCTGGTCCTCCACGACGAGCAGTCGGCCCAGGTCGTCACCCCGGACGACCGGGCCACCGAGCACCTGTTCCGGATCCCGGCGGCCGGGCAGCGCGGCGCACGCGGCGGCTACTGGTCCCGCACCGCCTGCGCCTCGGTCGACGGCGACCTGCTGGTGAGCTGGAACAGCGAGAGCGGCACGGTCGGCTACTGGTCGTCCCGGCCGGGCGAGCTGATCGACGGCGACTGGCGGCTCTACCCGTCGGTGCTGCCGATGCCGGCCCCGGGCGGCGGGCTGACCAACGGGCAGCGGCCGCTGCACCCGGGCGACCCGCGCACCGGCTGGGACGACAACTTCCAGCTGGCCGCGGACGGTCAGGCGTACTGGCGGCTCGAACTCGAGAACTCCGGCGCGGTGTACCACGAGCGGCGCTGGCAGTGGCGCGAGTTCGATCCGCGCACCGGTGACCCGGGTCGGGTCAGCGCCCCGGCGTTCTTCGCCGACGCCGGCGACGGCCTGGTCGCCGAGTCGTCCCGGCTGCGGCCGGTGCCGCCCGGGTTCGCCGGGTCACCGCTGGGCGTGCGGGACGGGCTGGCCGGCTGGCGGGTGATCCGGACGCCGGAGGGCCGGCTCCTCGGCGAGGGGATCGACGGCCGCCGGGCCGTCGTCGGCGACGACGAGGTACCGGTGGGCGCGGTGCTGCTGCCCGGCACGGCGGCGCCCCTGCCGATCAGCCGGACCTACGAGCGGGGCAGCCACGTCCTGCGGATCTGGACCGCCGACGGGGAACGCCTGCTGGCCCGGCAGAGCGAGATGACCACCACCGTGCCGCCGTTGGACTGGTGGCACGCGATGCGCCCGCGCGACGAGGCCGGGTCGGCCGTGCTGCGGGACCTGGACGAGTCGACCGCGGAGGCACTGCTGGCGGTCGACGACGCGGTGACCGGGACGGTCGGGCTGCGCGAGGCCGTGACCGCGAACGTGGTGGCCCACCTGCCCGGGGTCACGGCCGAGGCGCTGCGCGAACGGATCGCCGAGGTCGCGGCCCGCGCGGTGCGGCTGCGACGGCGCATCGCCGAGATCACCCGGCACCTGGACGAGCCGGCCGGGGCCGAGCCGGCCACGACGCCGCCGATCACCGACGGGGCGCTGGAGGCGGCCTGGCACGGGCTGTGCGGCTTCGACCGCGACGGTCACCACTACTACGGGCGGCGCCCGGAGCACAGCCACGAGATCCTGACCCAGATCACCGGGGTCGCGACCCTGCTCACCGGCGCCGATCGGGAGCCGCTGCGGGCGGTCGAGACGGCGTGGCCGCCGGTGCTGGCCGGGCCGGGGGCGCTCGCCCTGCGGGCCGCCTCCGCGGCGACCGGTGACGACGACCGGCGGACGCTCGCGGCGTTCCTGACCGCGCTGGCCGGCAGCCCGCTCGACGGCGCCACGCCGCTGCGTGTGCTGGCCCTGAGCCAGCCCAAGGACAGCACCGCCGAGCCCGCGCGCCGGGCCGGGGCCCAGTTCACCGTGCTGCTGCCGACCGGGCAGCGGTACTTCGGTTTCCGGCCGGACGGCAAGCTGCCCCGGGTGGCGCTACAGACCGCGGCCGACGGCGTCTTCAGCCCGCCCACCGGCCTGACCGTGGATCAGGAGCTGCGGCCCAGCGGCCGGCTGACCGGCGAGCGGCTGTCGCAGGTCGCCACGCTGCTGGCCGAGCGCGGGCCGGCCCCGTGGCGGCCCGAGGCGGCCGAGTCGCTGGCCGCCGCGACCGGGATGACCCGGGCCGAGGCGATCCTGCTGCTGGCCGGGCTGCCGGCGATCGACTCGTGGGAGGCGAACTTCCTGAGCGCCGAGCAACGCGCCACGCTCGGGTTGTCGGCCGCGCACGCCAAGGTGGCCCACGCGTCCCTGCGCACCCTGACCTCGCCGCAGCGGGTCGCCCTGCTCGACGCCGCGATGCCGGTCGAGCCGGCGACGCTGTGGACGGACGGGCCGGACGTGACGGCGATCGCCGAAGCGTGGATCCGGATCCGGGGGCGGCGGGTGGCCGTACCGGAAGATCTGGTCGCCGATCTGGCCCGGATCACCGACCGTGACCTGGCCGCGAGTGTGCTCCAGGCGATCGCCGGCCCGGCGGCCGGCGACTGGCTGACCACCGACGTCCGGCCCGGCGACGACGCGGTGGTGGAGGGGAAGCCGTTCGACGGCCGGTACTCGAACGCCGCCGCGATCGCGCTGCCCTGGCTGGCCTACAGGCTGACCTGGGACGATCCGCTGCGGGCGACCCTGCCCGAGGCGCTGCGGCTGGTCCGCGAGCGGCTGCGGAACCCGGCGCTGCGGGTCGGCTACGGGGCGTCCGAGGCGAAGAAACGCCCGGACGCCGGGCCGGCCCTGGTCGACCGGGACGCCAACGCCCACTGGGTCACCTACGCCGTCGCCCCGGCCGAGCTGACCGGGCCGGACGATCCGGCGCTCGGCTTCATCGACGAGGCGACCGGCGGTGGCCTGCAGGTCCTGCTCTCCGACTGGATCGGCGACGTCCTCGCCACCCCGGACGGCGCCGCCGGGGACCCGCACGACCCCCGGGTCAGCGCGCCCCAGCTCGTCACCAAAGCCGGCGCGCAGTTCGGGCTGGATGACGACGCCGCGGCGTACTACCTGCAGGTTCTCGCCCTGCCGGACCCGACCGACAAGGCCGTGCAGCAGTGGAACGGGTGGAAGCCGGCCGCGCTGCGCCAGGCGCAGGCCGCGCTGACCGAGGCCGGGCTGCTGGTGGCGGCCAAGCGGGAGCGGGCCGGGCGGCCGGTGTTCCTGCCCGGTGGCTGGCAGGCCGCCAAGGCGCCCCGGCTGCCGGTGGAGACGTGGAAGCTGCCGCTCTACGTGGACGGCGGGCAGCTGCTGTTCGTGCCGCGCCCGCTGCCCGAGCTGTTCGCCGTCGCCTGGCGGCGGATCGTCGACGGTGATCTGCCCCGATACCACGGGCTGTCATGAGCGCCGTCCTGGACGCCGGCGGCATCCTGGCCGGGACGGGTCCGCACCCGGTCACCGCCCGCGCCTACCGGCACTCGGCGCTCGGCGGGCGGACCGTGGTCCGGCTCGTCGTCGCCGCGATCGGCCCGGCCGAGGACCTCGGCATGGAGTTCCTCGGCTTCACCGCCGCCGGTGCGACCGAGGTCGGGCACGGCCGCCCGGGCACGCTGGTGTTCCCGGGCTGGGCGCTCGTGCACGCCCCGGCCCACGGGCGGCACGCGCTCGCCCTGGTCAAGGAGATGGAGAAACTGGCCCGGACGGCCCGGAACAAGCCGGGCAACGCCCGGGACGGGTACACCGAGCTGGCCGCACGGCTCGGCGGCACCGCGCCGGAACTGCTGCCGACGTTCTGGGAGCAGGCCGGGCGGGCGTTCCTGGCCGCCGACAACCAGCGGATGGCCGGGACGTGCTTCGCCGAGGCCCGCCGGGCCGAACGGGTCCACGGGCTGCCCGTGGACGAGGACCGGGTGCGCGACGTGCACCTGGAGTTCTCGCTGGCCGGCGGGCTGACCGTGACGACGCTGAGCGCGTACGCGCGGGACGTCGCCGCCCGGCGGCCGCCGCTGGAGGCGTACGAGCTGGTCCGGGACGTCACCCTGGGCCGGATCGCGGGTGGCCGGCCGCCGCACACCTCGGCCGCCGCCGACCTGGCCCGCCTCGCCGGAGCCGCCGGGGTGGAGGCCGACCGGGAGATCGAGCGGATCGTCGCTCGCATGATCACCTACCCGGCGACGGCCCGCGCCGAGCTGCCGGTGTGGAAGTCGATGCGCACGGCCCTGGTCCGGCTCGGCCGGCGGGACGCGGCGGTCCGCGCCCGGCTGCTGGAGATCCTGCCCGACCCGCCCGGCCGGCGGACCGACGTGCGCGACTTCTGGCTGGACCTGCTGGACGCGACCGGCGCGGCCGACGACCTGGTCTCCCCGGCGTTCACCGGCGTCCCGGCGGGCCGGTGGCTCGCCCGGTTCCTGGTTCACCGCAACCACTTCTGGCTTCCGGACCGGCGCAACGTACGGCTGCTCGGGCTGGTCGAGCGGATGGCCGCGCGCCTGATCGCCGAGGGCGGGGTCCGGCTGGCCCTCCAGCCCTGGCGGGCCGACCTGGACGTGCTCGACGTGTGCGTGGCCGCCGGCGTGCCGGTCGAGATCGGCAACGTGCGGTCGGTGCACGGGTTCGACGTCCGCAAGTGGGTCGTCGACGCCGGGGACGGTCGCCGCGACCTGGCCGCCGTCGCCGCCGACCCGGTGCTCCGGCCGCTGCTGCGCCAGGGCATCCGCCGGATGCTGGAGGAGGGCCGGCGCTTCGAGCTCGCCCTGCCGGCCTCCACGGTGCGGGACGCGTTCACCGGCGTCGACGCGCGGGCGATCCTGATCGAGGAGATGACCGGCCTCGGCCTGGACACGGCCGAGGCGACCTCGGTCCCGCCGCCGGCCGGGACGACGCCCGCGATCACCGACGACGCGCTCCTGCGGGCGTGGAACGGCCTGTGCGACTGGCCTCGGGGCCCGATGCCGGGCGGGCCGAGCGTGCTCCTGGAGCAGGTGGCCGCGGTCGGTGCGCGGCTGGCCGGGCCGGACACCACCGAGCCGGCCGGCGTGCCGGCGGTCGCCCCGGTCTGGGCGCCGCTGCTGGCCGGCCTCGGCGCGGTCGCCCTGCGGGCGGCGTCCCCGACCATCCCGGAGGACGACCGGGCGGCCCTGTCCGCCCTGCTCGCGACGATCGCCGGGACACCCCTGGACGGAAGCGGCGCACCGATCCGGACGCTGGAGGTGACCCAGGACGACGTGAAGGTCCGGGCGCTCGACGGCGACCGGCTCACGATGATCTTCCCGCCGGACGGTTTCGTGCCCGCGCCGTTCCCGATGCCGTGGCGGCGGACCGTGATCCAGCTCGCCCCGGACGGTGATTTCGCCCCGCTGCCGAGAGAAGACCGCTCCCTGCGGCCCAGCGGCCGGCTGGCCGGTGACCGGCTGCGGGAGTTCGTCGCCCGGCTGGCCGAGCGCGGGCCCGCACCGTGGCGACCGGCGGCGGCGGACGAACTGGTCGCGGCGACCGGGATGAGCCGGGCCGAGGCCGTTCTGCTGCTGGCCGGGCTGCCCGCGGATGCGCTCGACCCCGCGCGGCGGACCCGGCTCGGGCTGAGCGCGCCGCACGCCGAGTCGGCCCGGACCAGTCTGTCCGAGCTGAGCCGGGAGCAGCGGGTCGCGCTGCTGGACGCGGCCATGCCGACCGATCCGGCGGCACTCTGGGAGCACGGGCCGGATGTGGCGGCGATCGCCGAACGGTGGATCACGATCCGGGGCCGCCGGGTCGCCGTCCCCGACGATCTGATCGCCGGACTGGCCCGGGTCGTCGACAAAACGCTGGCGGCGCCTCTGCTCCGCGCGATCGCGGCACCGGCCCCGGGCGACTGGCTGACCACCGACGGCGTCTTCGACGACGATCACCTGCGGGCCGCCTCGGTCGCCCTGCCCTGGCTGGCCTACCACCTGACCTGGGGCGATCCGCTGCGCGCGGCGCTGCCGGAGGCGCTGCGGCTGGTCCGCGAGCGGCTGCGGCACCCGGAGCTGCGGGTCGGCCGGGCCTGGTACCGGGCGAAGGACCGGCCGGACGCCGGGCCGGCCCTGGTCGACGACGGAGTCCACGGCGACTTCGTCGAGGTGTGCGTCGTGCCGGCGCGGCTGACCGGGCGGGACGACCCGGTGATCGGGCTCGGCGACGACGACACCGCGCTCGCTCTGCGGATCGTCCTGTCCTCGATGATCGAGCACGCGGTGGCCACCCCCGAGGGCACCACCGGCGACCCGCGCGACCCCCGGATCGGCCTGCCCGCCCTGGTCGACGACGTGCGGGAGCGGCACGGGCTGGACGCCGACGCCGCCACCTACTACCTGCAGCTGCTGGCCCTGCCGGACCCGACCGACCGGGCCGTCCAGACCTGGAACGGCTGGAAGGTCGCCCGGCTGCGGGCCGCCCAGCAGACACTTGTCGAGGCCGGGCTGGTGGTGACCGCCAAACGGGAACGCGCCGGGCGGCCGGTGTTCCTGCCCGGCGGATGGCAGCCGGCCCGCTCGCCGCAACTGCCGGTCGAGACCTGGAAGCTGCGGATCACCGCCGACGTCGGCCCGACCCGCCTGGTGCTGTCGTCCCTGCCCCGGCAGTTCGGCCTGGCCTGGGCCCGGATCCTCGACGGCGACGGGCCCGGATATCAGAAGCCGGAGGGGGCTCGATGAACGACGTGCTGACCGCCCGGGCCTACACGCACCCGGCGCTGCCCGGCCGCCGAGTGGTGCGCCTGGTCACCGCCCCGCTCGGGCCGGCCGAGGACCTGACCATGGAGTTCCTCGGATTCGCGGCGGACGCGACGCCGGTCGAGGTGGGCCGGGCGCCGCGGCAGGCCCTCGGGTTCCCGGCCTGGGCGCTGGTGCACGACCCGGCCGCCGCCCGGCCCGCGCTCGCCCTGGTCCCGGACATGGAGAGGCTGGCCCGGGTGGCGCCGGTCAAACCCGGCACCGCCCGGGACGGGTATCAGGCGCTCGCCCGGCGGCTCGGCGAGACGGCGCCGCGACTGCTGCCGACGTTCTGGGAGCAGGCCGGGCGGGCGTTCATCGCCGCCGACAACCTGCGGGCGGCCGGCACGTGCTTCGCCGAGGCGCGGCGGGCCGAGCAGACGCACGGGCTGGCCGTGGACGAGGAGCGGGTGCGCGACGTGCACCTGGAGTTCGCGCTGGCCGGGGCGTTGACCGCGGGCATGCTCAGCGCCTATGCGCGGGACGTGATCGGAAGAAAGAGCCAGACGCAGGCGTACGAACTGGTCAAGGCGCTGTCGCTGCGGCGGGTGGCGGGCGGGCTGCCACCGCACGGCACGATGGCGGCCGACCTGAACCGGCTCGCGGCGGCCGCCGGGCTCGACGCCGAGCGGGAGGCCGACGAGGTGGCGGCGCTGCTGCTGACGTATCCGGCGACGGCTCGCGGACCGGCGGCGCTGTGGAGGTCGTACCGGAAGAGTTTGATCCGTGTGGGGAAGCGGGACGCCGTGGTGCGGGCGCGACTCCTGGAGATCCTGCCGAATCCGCCGTTCAGCGACTTCGCGCTGGGTGACCTGTGGCTGGAGGTGCTGGAGGCCACCGGCGCGCTGGCCGGGCTGGTCGACGGCAGTGCCGGCGTCCCGGCCGCGGGCTGGCTGACCCGGTTCCGGCGCGGCCGGTTCAGCGTGACCCGCGCGACCCTGTTCGCCCTGGTCGAGCGGCTGGCGCCGCGGCTGATCGCCGAGGGCGGCCTGGAGATCGCCTCGGTGCCGGTGGCCGCCGACCTCGACCTGCTCGACCTGTGCCTGAGCCTGGGCGTGCCGGCCCGGATCGGCCCGATCGGCCCGGCCGCCCGTGTCGTGGTGCCCGAGTGGGCTCCCGGCGGGCGGGACCTGACCGCGGTCGCCGCCGACCCGGTGCTGCGGCCGCTGCTCCGGGAGGGTGTGCGCCGCCGGTTCGGCCGGCAGCGCGGCAGCACGTCGCTGGCGACGCCGCCGCTGCCCGATCCGATCCTGCGGAGGTCGTTCGGTGCGGCCGGCGTCCGTGGCGTGGTCGCCGAACTGGTCGACGAGGCGGCCGGCGCGACCACCCTGGGGGCGCTCGACGACGCGCTGGTGGAGTTGTGCGCGCTGTGGTCGCCGGCCGGTGTCGCGCTCGCACCGGACGGGTTCCGGCGGTTGCTCGCCGTGGATCTGCCGGCGGTGCTGGCGCGGTCGTTGCGGGCCGGGCTGCTCGCCGAGCTGACCTGGCCGGCCTACGAGGAGGCGGCGAGCCGTCTCACCCGGCCGGAGGTCGGGACGTCGTGGCCGGAGCTGGTGCTGTTCGACGACCGGGCCGCGCGGGTCGTCGCGCCGGACGGGCGGATCAGCGAGCACGTGTTCCCGTTCGCGGCCGGTCCGCGCCGGGAGTGCACGGTCGTCGACGGTGACCTGCTGGTGGTCCGCTTCGGCCCGAGCCGGCCGGCGTACTGGACGTCCCGGCCGGACGACGTGTTCACCGCCGAGCTGCGGTTCAGCGCCGGCCCGCCGGAGGCGCTGCCGATCCCGGGTGGTGGCCTGACCGTCGGCGGCGAGGCGTTGCGGGCCGGCGACCGGCGTTCGTTCGGTCCGGAGTCGTATCCGGTGGCCACCGACGGGCGGGCCTATTGGCGGTGCGAACGGCACGAGGAAGGGCGGCTGGAGTGGCGGGAGTTCGACCCGCGGACCGGTGAGGGCGGGCGGTTCGGCGGGCCGGAGTTCTTCGCGGTGCCCGGCGTCGTGCCGGGCCTCGGCCGGCTGCGGCCGGTTCCGACGGAGTTCGCCGGGTCGCCGTTCGGTGTCCGGGACGGGCTGGCCGGCTGGCGGGTTACCGAAGAGGCCGACGTGCTGGTGGGTGAGGGGATCGACGGGCGGCGGGTCACGCTGCCGCAGCGCAACCGGCATCGGGACTCCCGCGGTAACGACCTGGAGATGCTGGTCGGGGCGTTGCTGCTGCCCGGGGCGGCCGAGCCGGTGGCGGTGACCCGGGTGTGGGGTCACCCGCGGGGCGAGGTCCGGCTGTGGACGGCCGACGGGCGGCTGGTCTCCGACGAGCCCGACGTGACCGGGACCGTGCCGCCGGTGCAGTGGTGGCACGCGATGCGGCCGCGGGACGAGGCCGGGTCGGTCGCGCTGCGCGCCCTGGATGAGCGGACAGCGGCCGCGCTGCTCGACACCGACGACTCGATGATCGATGTGGCGGGACCCGAGGCGCCGGCCGGAGCAGCCGGACACGAGACGCCGGCCGCGGCGGCCGGGCCCGCGGCCCTGGCCACGGCGGCCGGGCCCGCGGCTCTGATCGCGGCGGCCGGGCCCGCGGCTCTGATCGCGGCGGCCGGGCCCGCGGCTCTGATCGCGGCGGCCGGGCCCGCGGCTCTGATCGCGGCGGCCGGGCCCGCGGCTCTGATCGCGGCGGCCGGGCCCGCGGCTCTGATCGCGGCGGCCGGGCCCGCGGCTCTGGTCGCGGCGGCCGGGCCCGCGGCTCTGGTCGCGGCGGCTCGCGGCAACGTGGCGAAGCACCTGCCTGAGGTCACCGATCCGGTTCTGCGTGAGCGGGTCGCGGCGGTCGTCGCTCGCGCGGTGACGCTGCGGCGGCGGATCGCGCAGATCGCGCCGCTGCTGGAGCCGGCGCCGGCGCCCGCGCCCGCGCCGACCGCCGGTGACGGCGCGCTGCGGCTGGCCTGGGACGGGCTCTGCACCGGGAACACCACGTATTACAGCGGGAAGCCGGGCGCCGACCGGATCCTGGAGCAGATCCAGCGGGCCGGGGCGATGCTCGCGGCCCCGGAGACCGCCGATCCGGTGCCGCTGTCCGCGGTCAGCGCACAGTGGACGAGCCTGGTCGCCGGGATCGGTGCGCTCGCCCTGCGCGCGGCGAGCCCGCTCACCGGCGACGACCGGCGGGCGGCCCTGTCCGCGCTGCTCGGCACGGTCGCCGGGACACCGCTGGACGGCACCGGCCGGGCGATCCGGGTGTACTCGATCACGCAGGAGAGCATGCCGATCGGCCAGACGTTCGTGCTGCGTGAGGGTTCACGGACGACCCTGATGTTCGCGCCCGAGCGCGACGACTCGGCCGGGTGGCGGCGCCCCGGGATCCAGGTCGCGGCCGACGGCGAGTTCGGGCTGCCGGACGGGATGACCGTGCGGGACTCGTTCCGGCCCAGCGGGCGGCTCGCCGGTGATCGATTGCGGGAGTTCCTCCGGGTGCTGGCCGCCCGGGGGCCCGCGCCGTGGCGACCGGCGGCGGCCGAGGCGCTGGTCACGGCGACCGGCATGGCCCGGTCCGAGGCGGTGCTGATGCTGGCCGGGCTGCCCGGGATCGCCATGTGGGAGGCGAACTTCCTGACCCCGGTCCAGCGCAAACTCCTGGGGCTCACGCCGGCGCAGGCCGGGGTCGGGCGGGCCGGGCTGCTGAGGCTGAGCTTCGCCGAGCGGGTGGCGCTGCTGGACGCGGCGATGCCGGTGGAGCCGGGGCGGTTGTGGGACGAGGGGCCGGACGTGGCGGCGATCGCCGAGGTGTGGATCGGGCTGCGGGGGCGGCGGACCGCCGTACCGGATGAACTGGTTTTTGATCTTGGGAAGGTGATCGAGGAATCGCGGGCGGCCGGCGTGTTGCAGGCGATCCGGGCGCCCGCGCCCGGTGACTGGCTGAGCACTGACGGGCGGACCGAGGCGCCCTCGCCCTGGACGTTGACGACCGCATCGGATCAGGGTGAGCCGTTCGACGGGCGCTACTTGACCGAGGCGGCCGCCGTCCTGCCCTGGCTCGCGTATCACCTGGCCGTGGACGATCCGGTGCGGGTCGCGCTGCCCGAGGCTCTGCGGCTGGTCCGGGAACGCCTGCGCAACCCCGAACTGCTCGTCGGCCGGGGGTCGCACGAGGCCGGGGAGCGTCCGGAGGCCGGGCCGGCCCTGGTCGACGGCGCGGCCTGGCGGTCGGAGGTGTTCCACCATGTGGCGCCGAGCCGGCTGTCCGGAATCGACGATCCGGCGATCGGGTTCGTCGACGAGGGGACGGCGGTGGCGCTGCGGACCGTGCTGTCCGGGTGGATCGACGAGGTGGTGGCCGGGCCGCGCGGGGTGAGCGGCTTCCTCCACGACCCGCGGATCAGCGTTCCGGACCTGGTCGGTGAGGTGCGCGAGCGGCACGGGCTGGGCGCCGACGCCGCCGCCTACTACCTGCAGCTGCTGGCGCTGCCGGATCCGGTCGACAAATCCGTACAGAAATGGAATGGCTGGTCGGTCAAGGCGTTGCGCGAAGCGCAGCAGACCTTGACCGAGGCCGGCCTGGTGGTCGCCGCCAAGCGGGCCCGCGCCGGGCGCCCGGTCTTCCTGCCGGGTGGCTGGCACGCGGCCCGGGCGCCGAGCCGGCCCGTCGAGACCTGGAAGATTTCGATGTACGGCGGCCTGGCCGTCCCGCCGCTGCCGGTTCCGCGCCTGTTCCGCACCGCCTGGGGCCGGGTCACCGACGGTGACGCGCCCCGCTACCACGACCTGGAGGAGACCCGGTGACCGCCGCCCGTCAGATCGATCCACCCGAGCATCGCTACGCCGATGAGCTGGCCTTTCTCGCCTCGGCGGACGACGGCGCACGCCCGCCCGGCTGGCGGATGACACCACGCGCGGTCGTCACGTTCATCACCGGTTCCGGCGGCCGGCCGGTGAACGGGCGGGTCATCGAGCCGAAGTTCGTCGGCGAGCGCGCCCTGGTCGAACGCTGCGTCGTCACCCTCGCCGGGGAGCGCGGCCTGCTGCTGGTCGGCGAGCCCGGCACCGCCAAGTCGATGCTGTCCGAGCTGCTCGCGGCCGCGATCTGCGGGACCAGCGCACTCGCCGTGCAGGGCACCGCGGGCACGACCGAGGACCAGCTGCGGTACGGCTGGAACTACGCGTTACTGCTGGCCAAGGGCCCGTCGGCCGAGTCGCTGGTGCCGTCGCCGATCCTGACCGCGATGACCACCGGCGCCGTCGCCCGGGTCGAGGAGATCACCCGCTGCCTGCCCGAGGTGCAGGACGCGCTCGTGTCGATCATGTCGGAGCGCCGGATCAGCGTGCCCGAGCTGGCCGGGCAGGACGGGGCGACCGGGTATGCCGTGCCCGGGTTCTGCCTGATCGCCACCGCGAACCTGCGCGACCGCGGGGTGTCCGAGATGTCGGCCGCGCTCAAGCGACGGTTCAACTTCGAGGTGGTGCCGCCGATCGCCGACCTGGACGCCGAGGTCGCGCTGGTCACCCGGCAGGCGCGGGCGTCGGTGGAGCGCGGCGGGGCCCGGTTCGCGGTGGACGAGGCGGTGCTGGAGACGCTCGTCGTCGCGTTCCGCGACCTGCGGACCGGGACCAGCGCCGAGGGCTGGGAGGTGGAACGGCCGTCGTCGGTGATGAGCACGGCCGAGGCGGTCGCGGTGGCCGCGTCGATCGGGCTGTCGGCCGCCTACCTGCCCGGACCGGACCCGTTGTCGCTGCTCCCGGGGCATCTGCTCGGGGTGGTCCGCAAGGACGATCCGTCCGACGCGGAACGGCTGCTGGCCTACTGGGACGGTGCCCTGCGACGGCGGGCCGAGGCCGGCTCGCGGATGTGGCGCCAGCTGTGGGAACACCGCGATGTCCTCCGCGACTGACCTCCGGACCGAGATCGATCGCCTGGCCGGGGATCCGCGGATCCAGCTCATCGGGGTGCGGCACCACTCGCCGGTGCTGGCCGCGGCCGTCCCGGCACTGCTCGACGCGTTCCGGCCGGAAACCGTGCTCGTCGAACTGCCGGCCGAGATGCAGCCGTGGATCGGGTGGCTGTCCGATCCGGATACTGTCGCGCCGGTCGCGTTGGCGGCGGCCGGGGAGTCGCTCGCGTTCTACCCGTTCGCCGACTTCAGCCCCGAGCTGGCGGCGGTGCGGTGGGCGCGTCGCACCGGGGTGCCGGTGATCTGCGGGGATCTTCCGTTGACCGATCCGGCCTGGTCGGTCGACCGGGTTTCCGGGGCGGGCGGCGGCGCGCTCGGGGATGCCGTGCACGCGACGCTCTCCGGACGGGCCGGGGATGATCTCTGGGATCGGTGGGTCGAAGCCGAGGCACCGGGAAGTTCGCCCGAGGCGGTCCGGCGGGCGGCCATCGCCGCCGGCTGGGCCTTACGACAAGATTCTTCGGCGTACGGGATCGAGCCGCTCGACCTGCGACGGGAAGCCTGCCTGCGGGGACATCTCGGGCGGGTGGCCGGACGGGTGTCGGCGGTGATCGGAGCTTTCCACGCGCCCGCGCTGCTGCCCGTCGGGCCCCCCTCCGCATCCGAGGCGCCCGGGTCTTCGGCTCCGGCCGGTGGTTCCGGGCCGGTGATCTCGCTCGTGCCGTACACGTTCGAGCTGCTCGACGCCCGGTCCGGGTATCCGGCCGGCATTCGGGACCCGCGCTGGCAGCAGGCCGTCTTCGAGGGCGGCGCCGACCCGGACCGGCTGCGGGCGGCCACCGACCGGTTCGCCGTGGAGGTCACCCGGGCGCTGCGCGAGCAGGGACAACCGGCCGGCCCGGGTGAGGCCGCCGAGGTGGCCCGGCTGGCCGGGGACCTCGCCGGGCTGCGACGGCTGCCCGCCCCCGGCCGGGGTGAGCTCGTGGAAGCGCTGCAGACCGTTCTTGCCCAGGGCGCCCCGGTCGGGGCCGGGCGGGGCGTGGCCCGCGCGATGGCCGACGTCCTGATCGGACGGCAGCGCGGGCGCCTGCCCAGCGGCGCGCCGGTCACGGGACTCCGCCCGGCGGTCGAGCGGGAACTGGCCGCGCTGAAGCTGCCCGGGCCGGGCCGGCCCTATCAACGGGTACGCCTCGACCCTCTCCGCTCCCCCACCGACCGGGCCCGTGAACTGGCCATACAGCGGCTTGCGGCGTGCCGGGTGCCCTACGCGGACACCGGTCCGGCCGGGCCGGTCGCCGGCGGCGAGACCCTGACCACCACCTGGCGGGCCGCATGGACCCCGGCCACCGAGGCGGCGATCGCGCTGGCCGGGCTGCACGGGGTCACCCTCGCCCAGGCCGCCGAAGGCATGCTGGCCACCCGGCGCCACCGGGAACAACAGGCCGGCGGGCCGACCCCCGAGCAGGCGTTGACCGGTTTGGAACAGGCCGCGCTCTGCGGCTTGCCGGAGCTGGCCCGGCACCGGCTCGACGACCTGCGGCAGGCCGTCGGCCACGGCGGAGACCTCCAGCAGATCATCGGCGGGTTGCACCTGCTCAGCCGGATCGCACGCGGGCACATCCCCGGCCTGAACCCCACGGGCCGGCGCGCTCCCGGGGCGAGCGGCGCGGACGGCACGGCCGAGCCCCCCGCGCTGAGCAGGGAGGACAGCGCGGGCGGTGAGGTGGTCGCCGGGCTGGGGGCGGCTCGGGACGAACTTCATGCCGCGGCGGTGGCGGCGGTCGGTGGGCTGGCCGGGTCCACGCGGATCGAGGATGCACGGGCGCTGCTGGATCTGGTGCAGGCGGCCGACGAGGCCGGGCGGCGGCTCCGGCTCGGACGGGCGGTCCAGGGGCTGGTCCGGGACGGATCGCCGCTGATGAGCGGGGCCGCGAACGCGGTGGGCGTGCTGCTCGGGCACGAGGAACCGGAGGCGTTCGGGACCCGGATGGCCTCCTGGGTGGACCGGCCGGACGCCGGGGCCACGGACCGACTGCGCGGCGCGCTCAGCGTGGCCGGGGCGTTGCTGCAGTCCGGCGGCGAGTTCCTGGATCCGCTGATGGACGCCGTGGAGCGGATGCCGGACGACGACTTCGTCCGGCGGCTGCCCGCGCTGCGGGGCGGGTTCGACGCGCTCAGCCCGGCCGACCGGGATCGTCTGCTGCACACGGTCACCGACCGGCACGGTGAGTTCGATCAGAACCTGGCCGCCGACCCCGCGACGGTGGCCGGTTGGGTCGCGGCCGACCGGGCCGGGCTGGCCGCGCTGACGGCCCTCGGCCTCCTCGAGAACGACGCCGCGGGCGATCCCACGGATCCCGGCGCGGGCCGGGGCGACTTGAGGTCCGGAGGGGGCGGCGCGGACCGAGCCGACTCCGGCGACGCGGCGAAGGCCGCGGACCGGCCCGAGCCCGAACCGGGCCCGGCAGCACAGCCGCATGCCGCGGGCGAGGACGCGGCGGGCGGTGGACGGCGGACGGGCCTGGACCATACGAGCGGGGGTGGGGTCGGGGGGATCCCGGTGGGGCAGCGGTGGCGGCTGCTGCTCGGGCGGGAGCAGGAGAAACTTCCGCCGGGGCAGCGTCGGCTGGCCACGGCCCTCGACGAGCTGTACGGGGACGGGCGGGGCGAGGGCGCCTACACCGTGGGGCCGGGCCGGGCGGGACGCGAGAAGGAGTACCCGGAAGTGCGGGTCTGGTTGAAAGATCTTGAAGATCTCTTCGGAGCTTCCGTACGGGACGAAGTCCTGGCCCGGGCCGCCGAACGCGGGCGGCTCGACGCGGTGCTGGCGGCCGATCCGGAGCGGGTCCGGCCCTCGATCGACCTGTTGCACGCCGTGCTGTCGATGGCCGGCGGCCTGCCCGAGGCACGGTTGGCCAAGCTGCGGCCGCTCGTCGCGCGGCTCACCGACGACCTCACCGCGCAGCTGGCGCGGCGGATCCGGCCCGCGCTGACCGGGCTGGGAACACCACGGCCGACCCGGCGGCCGACCGGCCGGCTGGATCTGGCCGCCACCGTGCGGCGCAACCTTCATGCCGTACGGAATGATCCGGCCGGAAGGCCGCAGATCGTCCCCGAGCAGCCGGTGTTCCGCAGTCCCGGACGACGCAGCGTCGACTGGCAGGTGATCCTTCTCGTCGACGTCTCCGGGTCGATGGAGGAGTCGACGATCTGGGCCGCCCTGACCGCCTCGGTGCTGGCCGGGGTGCCCGCGCTGCGGACACATTTCGTGACGTTCTCCACCGAGGTCATCGACCTGACCGACCGGGTCGGCGATCCGCTGTCGCTGCTCCTGGAGATCAGCGTGGGCGGGGGTACGCACATCGCGGCCGGGGTGCGGTACGCGCGGCAGATCGCGCTGGTGCCGAGCCGGACCCTGGTCGTGACCATCAGCGACTTCGAGGAGGGGTGGCCGATCGGTGACCTGCTCGGGGCGGTCCGCGCGCTGGTGGACGACGGGGTGACGATGCTCGGCTGCGCCAGCCTCGACGACAAGGGGCGGCCCAGGTACAGCACGGGGGTCGCGTCACAGCTGGTCGCGGCCGGGATGCCGGTGGCCGCGCTGAGCCCGGCCGAGCTGGCCGGATGGATCGGGGATCGAGTGCGATGAGTCTTCCACCGGTGGATCCCGCGGTGGCGGCCGAGGCGGTGGCGCTGCTCCCGGCCCGGTTGCGCAAGCGGCTGGACGAGGTGGTCGCCCAGGTCGCGACGTGGCCGGTCGAGCAGACGGGCGAGGGGGTCACGGTCCGGCCCGACGGGCAGGTGTCGATCGCGCTGAGGGCGCCGGTGGTGACGGCCGGGGACGCGGTGTGCAGCTGCCTGCTGGCACCGAAATGCCTGCACCGGGCGGCAGTGCTGAACGCGGCGCCGGTCCGGTCGGCCGACCCGCCGGAAGCCGCCCCGGCAGAGTCCGCCCAGCCAGAAGCCGGTCTTGCGGAGGCCGTCCTACCGGAAGCCGCCTCATCAGGGAGCGGGTCATCGGGGAGCGGCTCATCAGGGAGCGCCTCATCGGGCAGCGCTGAAGGGCAACGGACAGCGCAGGTCGGTCCCGCGCAAGCGGCCGCGGCGCGGGGACTCTGGGCGGCGACCGCCGCAGTTCTGGCCAACGGGATGCCCGGGGCCGGCGCGGTCGCCCAGGCCGACCTGCTGCGGGCCGTCCACCAGGCGCGGGCGACCGGCCTGCACACCCCGGCGGCGGCCGCGATCCGGGTCGTCGAGCGGCTCCGGTCCGGCCGGCGGGAGGATCCCGGGTTCCGCCGGGGTGACCTCGCCGACGACCTGCGCGAGGTGCTGGCCGCGTGCCATCGGCTGTCCATCGGGGACGGTACGGTCGCCGGAACCGCCCGGCGCGACTACGAACCGGTCGGTGACCTGCGGTTGTACGGGCTGTTCAGCGAGCCGATCCGCACGGCCACCGGGCATGCCGGGGCCGCGACCTACCTGGCCGACGCGACCGGGCGCCTCTGGGTGATCTCCGACGTCCGGCCGGCCGATCAACCGGCGACCGCCGACGCGGTCCGCGGTTCGGTCGATCTCGGTGACGTCCGATTGAGTCATCACGCCCTGGCCCGGGCCGGTCTGCGGGCGGTCAACGCGCACGCCTCGGCCGCGGGCCGGCTCAGTCACGGCCGCGCGCGGCAGGCCGTGTCGGCGACCGGCGCCGGCTGGTTCGAGTCGCCGCTCGACGCGCTCTGGCAGGTCGAACCGGCCGACCAGGCCGCCCGCTGGCTGTCCGCCGCCGCGCTTCCGGCGCACGAACGCCCGGCCCCGCACGACCTGGCCTTCCTGGACGGCGTGATCCTCGGCGCCGACCGTCACGGCCTGCTGCTCGACGCCGGGGGCCGGGCCGTGACCGTCGGCGCCGCTCACGAGGACCCCGCACTCCCCTACGTCACCAACCTCCGGCTCCTCGCCGCGCATGCCGCCGGCCGGTCGATCCGCCTGATCGGCCGTTTCACCGGTCCGCGCCGGGTCGACGGCCTGGCCTTCGCCGCCGGCTGGCTGCCCAGCGGGTTCGGCGGCGGCCACATCGACCTGGGCGCCACCGCCCTGACCCGAGCCGACCTGGACACCGCCGGCCCACCCCAAGACCAGACCGCGCATGGACCGGCCAGCCCAGCCCAGGACCAGCCTGCGGCCGGACCGCACGGCGATCGGGTCGGCGCCGACCGGCCCGAAGAACGGCTCGAAGGCGTTCGGCCGCCGGCCGCCGAGTACCCGCCGCCCCCGCTTCATCTGCTGCGACACCAGCTGGAACGGGTCGTCGCGGCGGGGCGGGCGGCGCTGCTCTCCGGGGTCGACCAGGACGCCCGGCGGCTCACCGCCGCCCATCTGGCCACGGCCGGCGCGGTTCTCACCGCGCTGGGGGCGGCCGGCAGCCGCCGTACCCGGGACGTGTTCGGCCGCCTCGACCCGCACGACGCCGATCATCTGGCCCGGGCCTGGCTGGCCGCCGCCGTCTTCGAGCATGCCGCGAGCCGGGCCGCCACCCTGCAGTCCTGGGGACTTGTGTTGACACAAATCGGCGACGCCGCCTAACTTGTGTCATGTGATTGATACAAATATGGAGGCGAAGCGTACCCGCGTCTGGCGCCTGGCCGGCCTCGCCGCCGGTCTGGTCGCCGCGGCCGCGCTGGCCGCCGCCCCCGCCGACCGGCTCGGGCTGGGCCTGGCCCTGGCCGCCCCGGCGTTCGCGTTGTGCCTGCTGGCCGGCGTGATCATCGGCGAGCTCACCGCCCTCGGCCCGGCCGGTCCGACCCGGATCGCCGGCCTGAAGGTGCGTAGGGCCGGCGACTACCTGCCGCGCCGGATGACCCGCGGGGTCGCCGCTCTCACGGTTCTGGCCGCGGCCTTCTTCACCACCACGGGCCTGACCGCCGACGCCGACGATCGGGGCCGGGCCGGTCGCGCGTTCACCGTCGCCTGCGGTGACCTGGTCACCAGCGCCTCCCCGTGGCCGGGCCGCTTCTACAGTCTGCCGATCGGCGCTGCGATCCTGCTCGGCCTGGCCGCCGCCGCCTTCGCCCTCCGCGCGGTAATCCGCCGCCCGGCCCTGACCGAAACCGCCCACCGAGCCAACGCCGGAACCCCAGCCGGAACCGGGCCCGGGGTCGGAATCGGCGCCGGGGTCGGCGCCGGAACCGCCGACGACGATCTGCGCCGCACGTCGGCCCGGACGATCACGGCCGCCTGCGGGGTCCTGGTCACCGCCCCGCTGGCCGGCTCGGCCCTGTTCGCGGCCGGTGCCCTCGGCCGGGCCGGCTGCCCGTCCGCGATCTACCCGCTCGCGCACTGGACCGCCCTGGCGCTGGCCGGGCTGACCGTCCTCGCGGCCGGCACGTTCACGGCGCGGACGATCCGGTGACCGCTCAGCTGCGCGTGGACACGACCAGCCCGGTCCCGCCCTACGAGCAGATCCGCGCCCAGTTGGCCCACCTCATCGGCCTCGGCACGTTGCCCGCGCGGGAGCGGCTCCCCCCGGTCCGGCAGCTCGCGGCCGATCTGGGGCTGGCGGTCGGCACGGTCGCCCGCGCCTACCGGGAGTTGGAGCTGACCGGCCTGGTCACGTCCCGCCGGGGCGGCGGTACCCGGGTGGCCGACGTTCCCCGCCCCACCCGGCCGGCCGGTCTGGCCGGGCAGGCGGCCGACTTCGTGGCGGCCGCCCGTCGGGCCGGGGCGAGCGACGATCAGGTGCTCACCGCCGTACGGCAAGCCCTTCTTGAAGGTTTTTCCGGCGTGCCCGAAAGCGATCGGGCCGCGCCGCGGGATGTCTCAAGCGACGCCCGCGGGTGAGCGGTCGGCGGCGCGGAGCTCGACGATGCGGGCCGGCGGGACCGGGCGCGACCAGTAGTACCCCTGGCCGTACTCGTATCCGAGGTTCCGCAGCAGATCCCGCTGCTCGGCCGTCTCGATGCCCTCGGCCACCGACCCGAGTTCGAGTGCCGACGCCATCTGGCTGACCGCGGTCGCGACCGCCGACTGCCGGCCCACCGTGTTGATCGACTCGACGAACGAGCGGTCCAGTTTCAGGGTCGTGACCGGGCAGGTCAGCAGCAGTCCGAGCGACGACGCGGCGGTCCCGAAGTCGTCCAGGGCGAGCTTGACCCCGAGCCCGCGCAGCGCGACGAGGGCCTCGTTGGACTCCTCGTCGTCGAGGACGGCGGTCTCGGTGACCTCGATGCTGAGCGCTTCCGGCGGCAGTTTGTTGACCGCCAGTGCGGCGGCCACGTCGGCGACGAGTTCCGGGTCGCGCAGCTGGCGGCCGGCCACGTTGACGCCGACGGTGAACGCGCCGGGGAATTCCTCGCGCCACCGGGCGGCCTGCCGGCACGCCTCGCGCAGCGCCCACCGGCCGATGGCCACGATCTGCCCGGTCCGTTCGGCGATCGGGATGAACTCGGCCGGCGACACCGTGCCCCGGGTCGGGTGGTTCCAGCGGATGAGCGCTTCGACGCCGGTCATCCGCTCGTCGGCCAGGCGCACGATCGGCTGGTAGACCAGGCTGAACTCGCCCTCCTCGATGGCCGTGTTCATCTCGCGGATGAGGACGGCCTCGGCGCTGATCCGGGAGCCCATCTCCTCGGTGTACGCGACCCACATGCCCTTGCCGCGGCGCTTCGCCTCGTACATCGCGATGTCCGCGTTGCTCAGCAACGTCTGCGGGTCGTCGCCGGATCGGGCCTGGGTGACGCCGACGCTGGCCCGGGTGACGATGGTGTGGTGCTGGATCTCGACCGGCTCGGCCAGGCGGCGCAGGATCTCGGCGCAGACCCGGGCCGCGACCTCGGTACTCGCGCCGGGCAGCAGGACGGCGAACTCGTCGCCGCCGAGACGCGACACCACGTCGTCGTCGCGGACGGCGGCCCGCAACCGCTGGGCGACCTCGACCAGCAGGGTGTCGCCGGACGCGTGACCCATGGTGTCGTTGATCGTCTTGAAGTCGTCCAGGTCGATGAGCAGGACCGCGCCGGCGCCGTCACAGTCGCGCATCAGGCTGTCACGCATCAGCTCACCGAAGTGGGTGCGGTTGGCCAGCCGGGTCAGACCGTCGTAGGACGCGCGGTCACGCAGTTCCTGCATGGCCACGTCGAGGCGGCCGAGCAGCAGGGAGTTGTCGTGGAAGGCGACGAGTTGCCGCCCGGCGACCAGGCACGTGATCACGACGACGCCGACCGTGGCGCCGAGCATCTGGGAGCTGGTCCGGTCCGGGAGCATCATGAAGAAGACGACGAACGTGATGCCGACCATGCCGTACGGAAGAAGGCTGTAGGGTCGTCGCTTGCTCGGCTGATGCGCCTCGCCGGATCGCACGATCACCTGCTGGATCCACGGCCCGAGGGCGATCAGCAGCGACGGCGCGAGGCGGATGGCGAAGACGTACGGATGATCGAGGGTCTGAAAATCGCCGGGCAGGAACGTGGCCACGCCCTGGACCATGGCGGCGCTGACCATCGGCCAGGCGGCGATCCGGCGCATCGGCGGTGACTGGACCAGGGCGACCTTGGTCGCGGAGAACGTCGCGACGAGCACGAGGGCCGCGGTGACGCTGTCGTTGACCCGGTTGACGTCGCCGCCGGAGACCGGGTTGAACGCGAAGCACCAGGCCACGACGCCGCCGCCGACGAGCACGGTGGTCGCGTCGAGCCAGAAGACGAACTTCTCGCGCCGCGTGGTGAGCCCCTGCGGGAAGATCAGGCAGGCGATGACGTTGCTGCTCATGCCGACCGCGAAGAAGATCGTCTGCACGGCCCCGCCGTCCAGCGACGGGACGCCGGGCGCGATGAACGTGTGCAGCGTCTGGAAGCTGTCGCCGACCGTGAAGCACGCCCCGGCGAAGCTGATCATCGTCCAGAAGCGGCGGAACCGCGCGTGCGCGAGCTGCCGCAGACGCCACCCGCCGAGGGCCAGCGCGAAGTCCAGGGGCACCTGCGCCGCCCAGTAGACGCGTGTCTGGTCGCCGGGCCGGCCGTCGAGCACGAAGAACAGGACGTAGGCGAGCACCGTCAGTCCGACCAGCGTGCGCAGGACGGGATCCCGCAGCAGCCTCGTCACATCAACCTCCCCGGTCCAGGGAAACATCGGACCGGGGATCGCCGAATGTAGGGTTTTCAGAGCCCGTACGTCTTCCCGATGATGTCGCGCTGGATCTCGCTGGTCCCGCCGTAGATCGTGGAGACGAGCGTGGCCCGCACGTGGCGTTCCATGTCGTATTCGGTCGCGTAGCCGTACCCGCCCATCATCTGCATCCCGGCCAGCGCGACCTCCTTGGCCAGGGTGGTCGCCTTCAGCTTGGCCATCGAGCTCTCCCGCGCGAGGACCCGCCCGGGCTCGCGGTCGGCCAGCTCGGCCACCCGGTAGACGAGCAGCCGGCAGCATTCCAGCTCGGTGGCCAGGTCGGCGATGCGGTGACGCTGCACCTGGAACGTGCCGATGGCCCGGCCGAACTGCTTGCGCTCCTTGATGTAGGCCAGCGCGTCGTCGAACGCCCGCCGGGCCGTCCCGAGCATCAGCGCGGCCAGGATCAGCCGTTCCAGGTTCAGCCCGGCCATCAGCTGCCGCCACCCCTGGCCGACCGCGCCGACCACCGCGTCGGCCGGCAGCGCGCAGTCGGTGAAGTACAGGTCGTTGACCTCGCGCCCGCCCATCGTGTCGATGCCGCTGACCCGCATCCCCGGGGTGCCGGCCGGGACCAGCAGCATGGTCAGCCCGTCGTGGTCGCCGGGACCGCCCGAGGTCCGGGCGACGAGCAGGATCGCGTCGGCGAAGTGCGCGTTCGAGCACCAGGTCTTCTGCCCGTTGATCACCCAGCCGCCGTCCGGGCCGGGTTCGGCCCGGCAGGTCAGGGCGGCGACGTCGCTGCCGGCCTCCGGCTCGGACATGGCGATCGAGAACGTCCGGCCGCCGGCCAGTCCGCCGCCGACGAGGGTCTGCTGCCACTCGTTGCCGAAGCGCCGGACCGCCCCGGCGACGATGGCCGAGGTGGCGAAACCGCCGATCGGGGCCATCCCGTAGGCCGCCTGCTCCAGGAACAGGCAGGTGTCGACCAGGCTGGACTCGGTCACGCCGAGCCACCCGAGCGCGGCCATCCGTTCGTAGACCGCCTGGTTGTGCGGGCCGTCCCCGCGCTGCTCGCGAGTGCCGGTCTCGCGCTTGCAGAAATCGGTCACGGCCGCCGCGAAGGCGAGCTGTTCCTCGGAGAAATTCAGGCTCATGTCAATCCCTTCCCTGTGATCACCTGGGGATTGACATCGAACGTAACATATCAAATATCAAATCTGGCGAGCCCCGGAGGCACGCAATGACCGACGTCGACAAGGCGGTCGCCCAGGCCCGCGAGGCCGCCGCCTGGTGGTCCGCCCAGCCCGATCGCAAGAGTCACCTGCTGAACTGGAAACGGCACCTGGCCGCGCACTGCGACGACCTGGCCGACGTGATCCGGGCCGAGACCGGCAAACCGCACGGCGACGCCCTGCTCGAGATCATGCTCGCCGTCGAGCACCTGGACTGGGCCGCCCGCAACGCCGGGAAGGTGCTGCGCCGCCGCCGGGTCCGCTCCGGCCTGCTCGCCGCCGACCACGGCGCCGCCCTCGAATATCGGCCGCTCGGCGTCGTCGGCGCGATCGGCCCGTGGAACTATCCGGTCTACACGCCGCTCGGCTCGATCTCGTACGCGCTCGCCGCCGGCAACGCGGTCGTCTTCAAGCCCAGCGAGCACACCCCGAAGACCGGGCTGTGGCTCGCCGAGGCCTGGTCGGTTTCGGTCAGCGGGCCCCCGGTGCTGCAGGTCGTGACCGGCGCCGGGGAGACCGGCGCCGCCCTCTGTCGCTCCGGCGTCGACAAGATCGCGTTCACCGGGTCGGCCGCGACCGCCCGCAAGGTCATGGCCGCCTGCGCCGAGACTCTGACGCCCCTGGTCGTCGAGGGTGGCGGCAAGGACGCCATGATCGTCGCGGCCGACGCCGACCTGGACGCCGCGGCCGAGGCGGCCGCGTTCGGCGGCTTCGGCAACGCCGGCCAGACCTGCGCCGGCGTCGAACGGATCTACGTCGAGCGGGCCGTCTACCCGGCCTTCCTGGCCAAGCTCCAGACCATCGCCGAGCAGCTCGAACCCGGAGATCAGGAGCTTTCCCCGTACGGCCGGATGACCACGCCCGAGCAGCCGGAGATCGTGCGCCGGCACGTCGCCGACGCGGTCGCCCGCGGTGGCCGCGCGGTCGTCGGCGGCGAGGAGTCGGTGCGACCGCCCTACATCAGCCCGATCGTCCTGGCCGAGGTGCCGGAGGACGCCGCCGCGGTCACCGACGAGACGTTCGGCCCATCCGTCGTCGTCAATCCGGTGGACAGCCTGGACGAGGCCGTCGACCGGGCCAACGCCTCCCGCTACGGCCTCGCCGCCTCGGTCTTCTCAGGTGACCGCGCCACCGCGTTGTCCCTGGTCAAACGCCTGCGCGCGGGCGCCGCCTCGGTCAACTCGGTGCTCGGTTTCGCCGCGATCCCGGCCCTGCCGTTCGGCGGCCGGGGCGACTCCGGCTTCGGCCGCATCCACGGCGCCGACGGCCTGCGCGAGTTCAGCCGCGCCCACGCCGTCGCCTGGCGGCGCTTCCCGGCCCCGATGGCCCTGATGACCTTCGACCGCGACCCGGCCGTCCTGGCCCGCGCCCTGCGACTGTTCAAAATCCGCCACGCCCGGGGTCACTCGCGCGGCGCCGAGGCCGGCCGATGAAGATCAAATTCTTTATTGCCCCGGTCCGCCGGGGTACAGATCGTCGCTCCCGCGGGGACCCTTCCGGGCTTCGCAAGGGCCGCGGGCGGCCCAGAACGCAAAGCCCTCCAGGGCGACGTCCGCCGTTGGTCGCGGTCAGAGCAACAAACCCGCCCACCCCCGCAACCGCCCACCCCGGCCCACCCGGGCCACCCCTGACCGAAGTCCCCCACACGCGGCCGGCGCAAGCCGCACGGCCTCCGCGAGGCCGCTGCCACTCGCTCCCCAGCCGCGCGTCACGCCCTCGGCTGGCGCTCACGGCTGCCTCCGGCACCCCGGGACAGCCCTCAGCACCAGCCGGGGCCTGGACCGCGTCGCGGCCCGGACCACAGCGGACGCCGCGGGGCGGGACAGGGCGGGGGTCAGGGCCAGATGTCGAGGTCGCGGAGGTGTTTGACCAGCAGGTCGGCGCCGTCGGTGAAGTGGCGGGTCATCGACTCGCGGGCCGCGGTCGGATCCTTGGCGGCGAACGCGGCCAGCACCGCCTCGTGCTCGGCCCGCATGGCGTCGCGCCAGCCGGCGTCGGCCGCGTAGAACCGGGCCGGCGTGTACCGGGTCGCCACGTGCAGGAACCAGCTCAGCTTCCGGGCCTGCGCCATCACGTTGACGGTACGGTGAAACGCATACTCCAACCGCTCGATCTCGTCCACCTTGCGGGTCCGCGCGGCCCGCTGCAACGCCCGGTCGGCCAGCGTCAACTCGTCCCGCTGCGCGTCGGTGATCCGCTCGGCCAGCCGGGCCGCCAGCTCCCCGGCGATGTCGCCCTGCAGCCGGAACAGGTCGATCACGTCCTGCTCGGACAGTGGCGCGACCACGTACCCCTTGCGCGGCTCCAGCTCCACCATGTCCTCGCCGCGCAGGGTCAGCAGCGCCTCCCGGACCGGGGTGATGCTCACGCCGAGCTGGGCGGCGACCTCTTCGAGGCGGATCCGCGCGCCGGGACGCAACTCGCCGGACATGATCCGGCCGCGCAGCGTCGCGGCCACCTCGTCGGACAGTTGCGGCCGCATGGGAGCCACGCTATCAACGTCAGGGGAGCGAGATCGCTCCGGCCAGGGAGATGATCGACCGATGTCGAGCCGACGCTACGAGTTGCGGGACCGGATCGCCGGCCTCGACCCGGAACGCGACCACCTGGAGATCTATCAGCTGTCGGCGGGCCGGGACTTCCCCTGGGACTACACCCGGGCGCTGGAGTTCGCGCTGTTCCGGACGTACTGCGTGCCGAGCATCTCGGCGCTGCTGGCCGCGACCGGCGAGTTCCGGGACCGCCCGCAGAAGCGTTACGACGACACGTCCCTGCTGATGGCCGAGATCGCCGCGCACGGCTACGACTCGCCGCGCGGCCGGGAGGCGCTGAAGACGATCAACCGGGTGCACGGGCGGTTCTCGATCAGCAACGACGACATGCTGTACGTGTTGTCGACCTTCGTCCACGAGCCGATCGGCTGGCTCGACCGGTTCGGCTGGCGGCCGTTGCACGAGCACGAGCGGCTGGCCGCGTTCCACTACTACCGCGAGGTCGGCCGGCGCATGGGGATCCGCGACATCCCGGCCGGGTACGAGGAGTTCGCGCGGTTCAAGCAGGAGTACGAGGCGCGGCACTTCGTCTTCACCGAGACGAACCGGCAGGTCGGCGAGTACACGGTCGGGCTGTTCGCGGCCTGGTTCCCCGGGTTCCTGCGACCGGCCGTACGCCTGGGTGTGCGCGCGATGCTGGACGAGCCGATGCTGCGGGCGTTCGGCTTCACGCCGGCGCCGCGCTGGGTCGGGGCGGCCGGCGAGCTCGGGTTGCGCGTGCGGGCGTTCGCGCTGCGGTTCTTCCCGCCCCGCCGTACGTCGGTCCTGGGGATCTCCACCGGGAACCGCACGTATCCCGGATACCCGGAGGGTTATCGGCCCTCGGATCTCGGCGCGAAAGCGCCGCCCGCCTGAACGTCACCTGTTCGGGGAGGTCAGGGCCGGTTCCGGCGCGGCCCCGGCCGGTTTCACGTCTTCGTCGCCCGCGACGCCTACTGTTCGCCTGATGGGGCTCGAACCAGACGTCAGCGTAGTGATCCCGACCCGTTTCCGGCCCGATCTGGTGACCCGCGCGGTGTCCAGCGCTCTCGCGCAGACGCACACCTCGCTGGAGGTGATCGTGGTGGTGGACGGCCCGGACGACGCCACCGTCGAGGCACTCACCGGGCTCGGCGACGAACGGGTCCGCGTGGTGGTGCTGCCCGAGCGCGGCGGTGCGCCGAACGCCCGCAACGCCGGGGTCGGGGCCGCGGCCGGGACGTGGACGGCGTTTCTCGACGACGACGACGAGTGGCTGCCCCGGAAGCTGGCCGTGCAGCTGGCGCTCGCGGCCCGGGCCGGTGTGACGACGCCGGTCATCGCCAGCCGCCTGATCAGCCGCAGCCCGCGGGCCGACGCGATCCTGCCGCGCCGGCTGCCCGCGCCGGGCGAGCCGATCAGTGAGTACCTGACCGTGCGCCGGGGCCTGTTCTACGGCGACGGCTTCATCCAGACCTCGACGATCCTGGCGCCGACCGAGCTGTTCCGGCGGGTGCCGTTCACCGTCGGCCTGCGCCGCCAGCAGGAGCTGGACTGGACGCTGCGGGCCACCCGGCACGACGGTGTCGCGCTCTGTTTCGCCCCCGAGCCCCTGGTCCTGTGGCATCAGGACGAGGACCGGGAGCGGATCAGCCTGGAGATGCCGTGGCGCGAGCAGCTGGAGTGGCTGCGGGCGAGCCGGTCGCTGTTCACCCCGCGGGCCTACGCGGCGTTCGCGATGAGCGTGCTCGGCTCGATGGCGGCGACCACCCGCAGCTTCGCGGTGTTCCGCGAGGTGCTGGCCGAGGCGCGCCGCAACGGCCGCCCCGGGATCGTCGACTACCTGACCTACCTGCAGATCTGGGCGCTGCCGCCGGCCCTGCGGCACCGGCTGCGGGACGCGGTCCTCAACCGGCGGTCCGCTTCAGCACCGACGGGCGCGGCAGCCGGGACAGCACCCGCCGGGCGGTGAGCGGCACCACCGAGATCATCAGGCGGCCGGACTCGTCGACGGTCGGGGCGATCGCGAAGATGCGGCCGCCCCGGCGCCGGACCAGCGGGCGCGGCATCCGGGCGCGGGCCGCGCGGACCGCCGCCGCCCCGGCCGCGCCGGTCGCGGTCTGCGCGCCGAGCGCGTGCGCCGGGTCGAACGCCCCGGGCTGGGCCGACACGGCCCGCCGCTGGCCGGAGTCGCCGCTGTGGGCCAGCACCTCGGCCACGTCGAGCCGGATCAGCACGTCGGACTCCCGGACGGCGACCGTGGCCGGGATCTCCTCGGCGCTCACGCTGCCCGGCCGGCCGCCGGTCGCGGTGATCACCAGGTGGTCGCCGGCCCAGGCGAACGAGGTCGCGTCGAGCTTGGCGTCCCAGTCCGGGACGTCGGTGACGTCGAAGCACACGTCGGGCAGCGTGCCGAAGCCCGGGTAGGCGGCGTAGCGGCGGCCGTCGCGCTCCACGGTCGGCGGCACGCCCGCCTCGGCGTCCTGCCGGATGACCGCGAGCAGGTCGTCGAGCTTCCCGTGCCGGGCCACGGCCAGGCGGATCCGGGTCTCCGGGCCGAGCCGCTCAGCGATCCAGTCGGTCAGGTACGCCTCGGCGAGCCGTCCCACCGTCGCGTGCAGCTGCTCCTGGGTCGGCCGGTCGAGACGCAGCACGTCGTCCTCGAGCAGGCGCGCGACCTCGTGGTCGAATCGGTGGACCATGACCGCGTCGCGCCGGGGTCCGGCCTCGATCAGGCCGGCCACGAACGTGACGATCTTGTCGACGGTCTCGATGCGCAGGCCGTGGCGGCTGAGGTACGTGATGTTGGTGGCGCTGAAACGACGTACGGCAAAGTAGTAATCGTAATCGGCGAGCACCGAGATCTTCCGGGCGTGATAGCACGCCGCGAGCGTGAAGGGCAGGTCACTGCCGATCCGCATGTCCTCGGGGTATCGAATCCGGTGCTCCTCCAGCAGCTCGCGCCGGAACAGCTTGGTGTTGGCCAGCGAGCGCGGCAGCGGCGAGTCGAACAGGTCCACGTCCGGGTCGCTCTTGGCGTAGATGTCCTGGTAGATGTGCCGGCTGTTGACACCGACGACGCGTCCGAGCACGACGTCGGACCCGTTCTCGTCGGCCGCGGCGACCATCCGCTTCAGGGCCTCGGGCCCGAGCAGGTCGTCGGCGCCGATGAAGAACACGTACCGGCCGGTCGCCGCCTCGATGCCCCGGTTGAACGGCCCGGCCGGACCACCCGAGTTCTCCTGATGGATGACGGTGAACAGCCCCGGGTGGCGGCGCGCGAAGCGGTCCAGCTCGGCGCCGCTGCGGTCGGTGGAGCCGTCGTCGACCGCGACGATCTGCATCCGGTCCGCCCCGATGGTCTGCCGGACCAGCGAGTTCAAGCACTCGGTCAGGTACGGCATCGTGTTGTAGACGGCCACCACCACGGTGACGTCGGGGCTGGTCATGAGGTGGTCAGCTCCTGATAGAGGGTGTTCAGGCGGTCCGCCTGCGCTTCCCACGCCCAGCCGGGCAGCGGGCTGTCCGGCCCGTCGTACACCGCCCGGTAGCGCTTCGGGTCAGCGAGGATAGCGCGTACGGCCCGGGCCAGGTCGGCCGCGTCACGGGCCCGGAACACCTCGCCCTGCCCGGTGGCGCGGACCGCCTCGGCCATCGCCCGGACGTCGCTCACCACGATCGGGAGCCGCGCGTGCGAGTACTCGAAGAACTTCGTGATCAGCGCGATCTCGTGGTTCGGCCAGTGGTGGATCGGGATGACCCCGACGTCGGCCGGCTGCAGGAACCGGAACACCTGCTCGGCCGGGACGTAGGGGACAGCGTGCACGTTCCCCCGCAGGAGGGCCTGGATGTGCGGCGCCGACGGATCCTGCACGACCAGGGCCAGGTGCACCCCGGGCAGCGACGGCAGCGCCTCCACGATCGTGTCCAGGCCGCGCTGCGGGCTGGACGACCCGCTGTAGACCAGCAGCGGCGTGTCCGGCCCGATCCCGCACAGCTCGCGCAGGTCGGGCACGTCCTCGTCGCCGGCCGCGGCGGGCGCGTTGAGCACCACGCCCGGCTTGCGGGCCAGGTTGTGCTCCTTCTGCAGCAGATCGGCGAGCGCGTCCGAGACGGTGACGACCGCATCCGCGTACGGCACGTACTCGCGCTCGTAGGCCAGATGCGCCGGCAGCCAGCGGGCGTTGTCGCGCCGCGGCCGGGCCCCCGGCAGGAACTCGTGGGCGTCCCAGACCAGCTTGACCGTGCGCCCGGCCTCGGCCGCGCGCTGCTTGGCCCGCGCGCCGACGCCCAGCATCCGGAAGTCGTGCGCATGGATCAGATCGGGCCGCAGCTCGTCGATGACCTTGCCGAACGCCCGCTCGTAGTTCCACAACCCGGGCTCCAGGCGCCGCCAGGCGCGGTCGCCCTCCTTGCCCAGCCAGTAGTGGACCTGCGCGCGCTCGACCGGCCGGCGCGCCTTGCGGGCCAGCGCGAGCGGCAGCCCGCCGCGCTCGACCAGCCGGCGTTTGAGCCCGGCCCCGCCGCCCGGCGATCCACCGCCGCCCATGGGCAGCAGACGCACCTCGGCGTCCCCTATCCGCCACTTCTGCTCGGTATTGTCGGGCGAGCAGCCCAGCAGGGTTACGTTCCAACCGGCTTCGGCCGCCGACCGCGCGGTCTTCTGGACCCGCGAATCACCGTGCACACCGTTGTCGACGAGCATGACAACCTTCATGATGGCGCGAGTGTACGGTCACCCCTACCCTCGGAGATCATCAAGGGCCCCCGTGCTACCGCTGGACATGACCTGTTCACTCTCTCGCCTCCCCGGATGAATAGCGTGCCGCCCGAAATGAACATCATCTACCTGGTCCTCGGAACGCGCCGCATCCGTGCGGCCGTCGCCCATACTGCCCGGCTGGCCGCCGAGGGCCATGCGGTCACCCTTGTCCGGTTCAACGATCCGGCCTGGGACAACGTGTCCGTCCCGGAAGCCGTGACCAGCCGCTCGGCCACGTCGCGGGACGAGGCGCGGCAGCTGGCCGAGGGGGCGGACGTCACCTACGCGGGTGACGCCGAGGCGCTCGCCGCCCTCTACGGCCTGCCCGTCCGCCTCGAGCCTACGTCGGATCCGGACCGGCAGCCCGCCCCGGCCGACCTCGCCGTGGTCACGCCCTGGTACCCGTCGCCCGACGACCCGTTCGCGGGCGCGTTCGTCCGGTCGTCGACGGCCGCGGTCCGGGACCGGTTCGCCCGGGTCTCCGTGCTGCACACCCAGAGCTGGTTCTACCCGCCGGGCCGCCTCCGCGGCCAACTCCTCGGGGTGGCCGCCGAGCGCCAGGCCCTGCGCAGCGGCAACGCGGTCGTCTTCGACGACCCCGAGGGCGAGATCACCCGGGTCGCGGTGCCCACCCCGGCCGGGGGCGACTACCTGGCGTACGGCGACGAGCAGACCGCCGCCCTGAAAGCGGCCCTGCCCACCGGCCGCATCGAGGCCCCGGTCGTGCACGCGCACACCGGCATCATGGCCGGTGTCGTGGCCGCCCGGCTCGCCCGCCCGGACGCCCGGGTCGTGGTGACCGAGCACTCCACGTTCCTGAACAAGGTGTTCGCCCAGCCCGGGGCCCAGCGCCGCTACGCCGAGATGCTGGACCGGGCCGACGCCCTGCTCTGCGTCAGCGAGAGCCTGCGGGCCCAGGTCGCCGGCTACTTCCCCGGTCACGCGGCCAAGATGCACGTGGTCCCCAACGTGATCGACTTCGACGCGTTCACCGTCCGCCCCGAACCCCCGAAGGCACCGAACCGCTGGCTCTACCTGGGCCGGCTCATGGAACACAAGGGTGTCCTCCCGCTGATCGACGCGTTCGCCGTGCTCGCCGCCGAGGACCCGGCGCTCACCCTCACCCTGGTCGGCAGCGGCCCCCTCGCCGGGGCGGTCGACGCCCGGATCGCCGCGGCCGGGCTCACCGGCCGGATCACCCGGAAACCCCCGGTCGGCCCGGACGAGGTGTCGGCGCTGCTGCACGAGCACGACGTGCTCACCCACGCCAGCCTGCGCGAGACGTTCGGCATGACCATCGTCGAGGCCGTGGCCACCGGCACCCCGATCCTGGTCGCGCTGAGCGAGGGCCCGGCCGAGACGCTGGCCGGCCTGCACGACACCGCGGGCGCGGTCTTCGAGCCGACCACCAATCCGTCCGTGATCGTCGCCGCCTACCGTGGGCTCAAGGCCCGCTTCGCCGAGCTGGACCTGCCCGGCGCGCGGGACGCGCTCAACGCCCGCTACGGCCGCGAGGCGGTCGCCGACCGGCTGGCCGAGGTCTATGCGGGCGGCACCACCGGCGGCGCACCGATGCCCCTGCCGGCCCGCCGCCACGGCACCGGGTCACCGCTGCCCGAGGCCACCGCCCGGGCCGCCCGCCGGGTGGTCCGGAAGTTCATCTGACGTGGAGCCGCTGCCCGGCGGTTTCGTCACCGCGGTGGTCCGCGTGGGCGACACCGTCCGGCGCTCCGCCCCGCCCCGCCCGTTCGTCCGGGACCTGCTGCGCCACTTCGAGGCCCGCGGCTGGGCGGGGGCGCCCCCGGCCGTCGCATCCACGACGTGGCCCACGTCTGCTGGCAGTTCGTCCCGCTCGGCCCGCGCACCGATCCGGCCGGCGCCGCCCGCCGGGTGCGGGTGATCGCCGACGCCTACGGCCTGGCGTCCCGGGACGAGCTGATCGACACGGTGCTGTGGTGGCAGGAGCGCTGCGCCGACGGCATCGCCGCGGCGGCCGCGGCCGGGGATCCGGCCATGGTGCGCCTGCGCGATTCCGGCGCCGTGGACGAGGTGCGGGCCGCCCGCGATTGGACGGCGACCCATCGGGATTCGCTCTCCGGACCCGACACGATTCGTTAATCGGGCGGCGCTCGAAAAACTCCCAGGATCAAGTAAACGCTTGGATACCTTCCCGCCACATGCCGATGGACTAAATATTCGCCGCCCAGGACCACGTCACGTCACCTGGACCGGGTATGTCCCAGATCACAGTTGCCGGAGGGCAACAACCCAACCGTCCAGGTAGGACGTGACAAAATCTTGACATCGTCGGCAACGAAAGCTTCGTCACATTACGTATTCATCCTGGTAGACCCGCGGATCGCCCTGGATGACTGATCGTGACGTACCTGTGAAACGTGCCGGTCACATTGACAGCCTCTCGGCCCCCGTGAATACTTCTCCAACGGTGGAGGTCGATCAATAAGTCATCGACAACGACTCCGCCCGACGCATCTCAAATTCACGGGGGTGATAATGAGCGTCGCGCTTCCTGCTGCCCTAATCGCGTTCAAGCCGAAATCGGTCGACAATCCGGCACTGGTCTGTTTTCCCTGGGCCGGAGCCGGTGCGGCACCGTTCCGCTCCTGGGCACCGGTGCTGAGCAGCACCGCCGCCATCTACGGCGTCCGGCTGCCGGGCCGTGAGAGCCGCATCGACGAACCACTTGTCGACGACGTCAGTTGCCTGGTCAAGGGCGTTATCTCGGACATCGAAGGGCTGGGCGACCGGCCGGTTGTCCTTTTCGGTCTCTGCTCCGGGGCACTGCTGGCCTACGAGGCCGCCCGCCTGCTCGGTCCCCGGGTGTCCCGGCTCGTCGTCGCCTCCCAGCTGCCGCCGCCGGCCGCCGCCCGGGCCGCGGCCGAGGAGCTGGCCGCGCCGGAATCGTCGGCCCGAAAATATCTGACGGACGGGGTCGCGGGCGATCCGGAGATGCGGGAAATGGCACTCCAGATTCTGGAGTCGGACATCCGCGCGGTTACCGGATACCAGTACCTGCCGGGTCATGTCGACGCGCCGATTTCGGTGTTCCACGGCGCCGGCGACACCGAGGTGGAAATCGGCGAGATGAACGGCTGGATTCGCGAGGGCGGGCCCGGTTCGATCATTCACGACGTACCCGATGCGGATCATATGTTCAGCGGCCCCGCATGGATCACTCTGGCCGAATTGATTGCCGCCGAATTGAATTGAACGTCGATTCCAAAAATTGGCAAGAAGGAAGGCTTTCCCCATCATGCTGACGATTCCTGCTGGGCGCGAACACGATTGGCCCCCGGTCGGGCGCGAAAAGGTGCTCACCCGCCCGAGCGCCATCGTCGAGAGTGACCACTTCACCATCAACCCGTGCACGTCGACCATCGGTGCCGAGATCTCCGGACTCTCGCTGGTCGCCCCGGTTCCGGAGCCGGCTCTGGCCGACCTCAGAAGGGCGTTCCTGGACTGGAAGGTGCTGTTCTTCCGGGACCAGCACCTGTCCAGCCACGATCACGTCGAACTGGCCCGCCACTGGGGTGAACCGCTCGTTCTGCCGATGCCCGACAAGGGCGATTTCCCGGCGGTGACCCGCGTCGCCGCAGGCCCCGGCGAGCCGGGTACCGAAAATGTCTGGCACAGCGACGGTTCGGGCGACGAAAAGCCCTCACTCGGTTCGATTCTGCGTGCCCTGCACGTTCCGTCAGCGGGTGGTGACACTCTCTGGGCCGACATGGAGGCGGCCTACGAAGGTCTGCCCGAGGACGTGAAAGAGCGGATCGCCAATCTGCGCGCCGTCCACGACCCGCTGACCATCTATGACGGTTACGACGAGGCGATGCGGCAACGCGACAGCCGGGGCCTGTTCCCGGTCAGCGAGCACCCGGTGGTGCGGATCCATCCGGAGACCGGCGCCAAGATCCTGTACGTCAACCGCTTCTACACCACGCGCATTCTCGACCTGCCCGACGACGAGAGCGCCCGGCTGCTGGCCTACCTGTGCAATCAGGCCCACTACCCGGAGTACCAGGTGCGGTTCCGCTGGACGGCAGGCGCCGTGGCGATGTGGGACAACCGGTCCACCCAGCACTACGCGGCCTCCGACTACTACCCGCAGAGGCGTGTCCTGGAGCGGGTCAGCATCGCCGGTGACCGGCCGCGTGGACTGCGCCGGCCGCTGCGCCGCGCGACCCGGACGGAAGCCGGCGTTGCTAACCGCTGAGCCGTCGGCGGACCCACGTCTCGCCGTCGTCGCGGACCTCTTCGCCGAGGTCCTGGAACTTGACGACGGCGGCGACCTGGCCCCCGACGACGACTTCTTCGACGAGGGCGGGGACTCGCTGCAGGCCGTCCGCCTGGTCAACGCGATCCGGGCCCGGTTCGGGGTCGAGCTCTCGCTCAAGGCGCTGTTCCGGGCGCCGACCGTCGCCGGGCTGCTGGCCTCCATCGAGTCGGCGCCGCGCACCCGGGAGGCGATCGTCCGGCAGCCCCGGACCGGGCTGATCCCGGCGTCGTTCGCCCAGCACCGGCTCTGGGCGGTCGACCAGTTCGAGGCGATGGACGGCGTGTTCAACGTGCCCATCGCGGTCCGGGTCCGCGGCCCGCTGGATCCGGACGTGCTGGTCGCCGCCCTGCACGACGTGGTGCTGCGGCACGAGAGCCTGCACACCGTCATGGTCGACGTGGCCGGGGTCCCCTGGCAGCAGATCCTGGCGCCCGCGCAGGTGCGGGTGCCGGTCCGGCGGGAGACGGTCACCCCCGGCGACCTGCCGGAACGGCTGGCCGGCGCCGCCCGGCACGCCTTCGACCTGTCCGGCCTCCCGATCGCCGCGTGGCTGTGGGCGACCGGGCCCGACGAGCACGTCTTCCTCGTGGTCATCCATCACATCGCGTTCGACGACGGCTCGGTCCGGCCGTTCTTCGAGGACCTCGGTCAGGCGTACGCGGCCCGCACCACCGGGCGTCCGCCGGCCTTCACCCCGCCGCCGGTCCAGTACGCGGACTACGCGATCTGGCAGCGCGAGCTGCTCGGCTCGGAGTCCGACCCGGACAGTGTGGTCAGCCGCCAGATCAAGTACTGGCGGTCGACACTGGCCGGAGCCCCCGACGAGCTGACGCTCCGGACGGCCCGGCCGCGGCCGGCCAAGTCGTCGCACCACGGCGCGGTCACGACCTTCACGATCGACGCCGACCTGCGGGCCGGGCTCACGGAGCTCGCCCGGTCCACCGGCAGCAGCCTGTTCATGGTCGTGCACACCGCTTTCGTGGCGGTGCTGGCCCGGCTCGGCGGCGGTTCGGACATCGTGATCGGGGCGCCGGTGGCCGGCCGTACCGATGCGGCGGTCGACGACGTCGTCGGGTTCTTCGTCAACACCCTGGTGCTCCGGACCGACCTCTCCGGGCGGCCCGACCTGCGGACCCTGCTCGACCGGGTCCGGACGGCCGACCTGGAGGCGTTCGAGCACCAGGACATCCCGTTCGACCGCGTCGTCGAGGCGCTCAACCCGCCGCGCTCGCTGGCCCGGCACCCGCTGTTCCAGGTGATGCTGACGCTGCTCACCGAGGACAAGGAACTCCTGCGGGCGCCGGGGCTGTCCTGCGCCGAGGAGCCGATCGACCTGTCGTTCTCCCGCTACGACCTGTGGCTCGGCGTGATCGAGCCGGACGCGCCGCGCGGGGAACGGGCCGGACTGTCCGGCGAGATCGTCTACAACACGGAGCTGTTCGACGCCGGCGCGATCCGGGATCTCACCGACCGTTTCGTCGCGGTGCTGCGCGAGCTCGTCACCGACCCGTCGGCGCCCGTGCTGCCGGTCCGCGCCCACCGCGCCCCGGTCACCGCCCACCGAAGGCCCGCTCAGCCGAGAGGGAGCGAACACACATCATGATGGTGAACGTCTTCAGCGACGGGTCCGTCCCACCCGCCGTGATCGCCGAGGCGGCCGAGCGTTTCGGCGGCTGCCTCTTCGTCGTCGAACCGGACGACGCCGACGCGATGGCCCTGCTCCCGGTCCTGGAGGAGCTCGGCGACGCGCTCGTCGCGGACAGCGTGGAGGCCTTCGCCGCCGCGTTCGGCGACGGCACCCCGGCCGGGGTGGTCGCGTTCGCCGACCGGTCCCTGCGGTTCGCCTCCGAGCTGGCCCGGCACTACCGGCTCCCCGGCCTGTCCGAGAAGTCGGCGCAGTGGTGCCGCGACAAGGTCGCCCAGCGCGAACGGCTCAACGCCTGCGGTGTCGGCGACGTCCGCTCGGCCCCGATGAACGACGGCGTCTACCCCGCCGAGGTGCCGCTGCCGGCCGTCGTCAAACCGCGCGACGGTGCCGGCAGCGAGGACACCGTCTTCGTCCACTCGGAGGCGGAATTCCGGACACTGACCAGCCAGATCAACCCCCATCGGCCGTACGTCGTCGAGCAGTTCATCGAGGGGGTCGGCGCGCCTTTCGCCCCGTGGCTGGCCGATCAGGTCTCGGTGGAGAGCGCGGTCGACGCCTTCGGCGGGGTCCGGCACATCGGCATCACCCTGCGCACCCCGCTGGCCGAGCCGGCCCGGGAGACCGGGCTGGTGTTCCCGGCCGTCGGCGGCACCGAGCTCACCGACGAACTGCTGACGCTGGCCGCCGACGCGATCGCGGCCGTCGAGTTCACCTCGGGCGTCACCCACATCGAGTTCAAGATCGGCCCCAAGGGTCCGGTCGTCATCGAGGTCAACGGGCGGCTCGGCGGTGGCCTGTACCGGCTGATGCCGCAGGCCGCCACCGTGGAGCCGGTCGCGCTGGCGATGGCGCTGGCCGCCGGCGAACCGCTGCCGGAGGCGTTCCCGGTCCCGGTCGGGCACGCCATGCACTACTACGCGCAGCCGCCGTTCGGTGCGGTCGCCGTCACGGCCCTGCCCCGCTCGCGGCAGCTGCTCGCCCTGCCCGGGGTCTTCCGGGCCGACCAGAAGATCCGGGCCGGGGCCGCCATCGACTGGCGTACCGGTTCGGGCGGCCGGGTCTTCGACATCTGGATCGAGGGGCCGGACCTGGCCGAGCTGGGCGACCGGAAGGCCGCCGTGGACCGATTCCTGGAGGAGACGATCACATGGGAGTTCGAGTGATGTCCGCCGTCTCGCTGTTCGAGCTCTTCGAGCGACAGGCCCGCCGCGATCCGGAGGCGTTCGCCCTGGACGACGGCGCGGCCACGATGACGTACGCGGAACTTCTCCGCCGCACCGAGATCCTGGCCGGCCAACTGGCCGACGCCGGGGTCGGGCCGGAGCACGTGGTCGGCCTCGACCTGCCGGTCGGCCCGCGTCTGGTCGCCGGGATGCTCGCGGCCGGTCGCCTCGGCGCGGCGTTCCTGCCGCTCGACCAGCGGGACCCGCGCGGCCGGCGGCAGAGTCTGCTGGCCCTGGCCCGCCCGGCCGCCGTGGTGGTGGCCGACGGCATCGTCGGTCCGGAGGCCGCGCCCGAGCGTCTGGCCGACCGGCTGCCGCGGGTCGCCTCGCCGGCCGCCTACCTCAGCTACACCTCCGGGTCGACCGGCGAGCCCAAGGCCGTGGTCACCGAGCAGCACGCGATCGTCAACTACGTCGAGGCCGCGATCGCCGAGTACCGGCTCGCCCCCGGCGACCGGCAGCTCCAGTTCTCCTCCATCGCCTTCGACATCGCCATGGAGGAGGTGTTCACCACGCTCGGCGCCGGGGCGACCCTGGTGCTCAAGGACGAGGATTTCCGGTACGCCGACGTGGAGGACTTCCTGCGACTGGCCGACAAGCGGGCGCTGACCGTGGTCAACCTGCCGACCAGTGTCTGGAACCAGTTCGGCCTGGCCCTGCGGCAGACGCCGCACGTGCGCCTGCCCGCGGCGATCCGTCTGATGATCATCGGCGGCGAGGCGGCCGGCCCGGAGGCGGCCGAGGCCTGGCACGCCGCGGCCGTCCACCCCGAGTTCCGGATCGTCAACACGTACGGGCCGACCGAGGCCGCGGTCGCGGTCAGCTTCGCCGAGCTGACCCGGGGCGGCCCGGTCACCATCGGCCGCCCGATCCGGCAGGTCGGTCTGGTCCCGGTCGACGCCGAGCTGCGTCCGGTGCCGGACGGCGAGACCGGCGAGCTGCTGATCACCGGGATCGCCCCGGCCCGGGGCTACCTGGACCGCCCGGCCGAGACCGCGGCCAGGTTCGGCCAGGTCGAGTCCGGCCGCTACTACCGCACCGGTGACCTGGGGCGGGTCCGGCCGGACGGGCTCATCGAGTTCCGTGGCCGGGCCGACGACCAGGTCAAGGTCCGCGGCGGTTTCCGGGTCGAGCCGGGCGAGGTCGCCGGCGCGCTGCTGAGCCACCCCGGGGTGGCCGAGGCGGTGGTGCTCCCGGTGAACCTGGCCGCGGGCAAGATCCTGGCCGCGTTCGTGGTCGCCGCCGGCACCGCCCCGGCGACCGCCGAGCTGCGGGATCACCTCGCGGCCCGGCTGCCCGACTACATGGTCCCCTCCTCGTTCACCCTGGTCCCGGCGATCCCGCTGACCACCCGCGGCAAGATCGATGCCGCGGTGCTCACGGCGCTGCGCGTCCCGGCCGAGCCGCGGACCGGCGAGGGCGTCGAGTACGCCGTCCGGGAGAGCTGGACGGCGGCCGTCGGCAGCGAGCCCGAGGACGACACCGCGGACTTCTTCGAGGAGGGCGGTGACTCGCTGGCCGCCGTCGAGTTCCTCAAGCAGCTCCGGACCCGGATCGGGCAGGCCCCGCCGCTGCGGGAGTTCTACCGGACGGCCCGGTTCGGCGACATCGTCCGGAAGCTGTCCGAGACCAGCGTCTGACCTCCACGACCTCCGTCAATCGATCAAGAAGGTTTGCCTCATGGCATCGGTCCTGTCACCACTCAAACGATGGCCGTTCGTCCCCGGCGGGGCGCGGTTCCGCAAGCTCTGGGCGGCGGAGTCCATCTCGGTCATCGGCTCGCAGGTGAGCCTGATCGCGTTCCCGCTGGCCGCCATCCTGCTGCTGAACGCGGGCACGGTGGAGGTGGGTTTCGTCTCCGCCGCCGAGCGGGTGCCGTACCTGCTGTTCGGGCTCCTGGCCGGCGTCTTCGTGGACCGGTGGAACCACCGCGTCGTGATGATCGCGGCGGACTGGATCCGCGCGGCCGTCATCATCCTCATCCCGCTGCTGGCCTGGGCCGGCCACCTGTCCATCCTGCTGATGTGCGTGGTGGTCTTCGTCGCCGGCGTGGCCACCGTGTTCTTCGACATCGCGTACCAGAGCATCCTGACCTCGGTGGTCGACGAGCGTGACCTGCTCAACGCCAACCGGCTCCTGGAGACCAGCTCGGCGACCGCCCAGGTGGCCGGTCCCGGTCTGGCCGCGGTGCTGCTGCGGGTCATGTCGGCGCCCTACGCCATCGCGGTCGACGCGCTGTCGTTCGCCTTCTCGGCGCTGTTCCTGCACTCCATCGGCAAGGTCCGGATCGAGCCGGAGGAGTCGTCGGAGGCGCCGTCCATCCGCCGGGAGATCCTGCAGGGGCTGGCGTTCATCCGGCACAACAAGTACCTGCGCTGGATCGCCACGATCGCCGGCAGCTGGAACCTGCTGATCCAGGGCGTGATCACGGTCTTCTTCGTCTTCATGTCGCAGGAGCTCAAGCTGAGCGCGTCGACCATCGCCGTGGTGGTCTTCTTCGGCACGATCGGCGGGGTCGCCGGCATCGCGGTGATGGGCCGGATCAACGCGTGGTTCGGCGCCGGCCCGACCGTCTGCATCGCCACCGTGTCGGCCGCGATCGGCGGCATCGTGATGGCGCTGGCCGACAGCACGCCGCTGCCGCCGGCGATCGTCATCGGCGCGGCCTACTTCCTGATGAACGCCGGTTTCCCGCTCTTCGACGTCAACGTCATCACCATCCGGCAGACGATCACGCCGCGGCACCTGATGAGCCGGACGACCGCGGCCATCCGCACGATCATCTGGGGCGCGCTGCCGATCGGCGCCGTCATCGGTGGTTTCCTCGGCGCGGCCCTCGGCACCCGGACCGCGATCGTCGTCCTCGGTGTGGCCCTGCTCGTGCCGGCCGCCCTCACCGTCATCTCACCGATCAGCAAGGTCCGGAACATCTCCGACCTGAGCCCGTCGAAGGACAACAACGCTTCGAACGACGACGACAACGACCCGGACGAGACGCCCGAGCCGACCGCCGTTGCCCACCCGGTCCAGGGCGTCGACGCCTGACCCGGCGAACGCCCGCCCACCCACACAACGGGGAGATCATGAGCATCAACGCAGAGCAGCGCCCGGCCCCGCGCGGGATCCGTCGCCGTACCCTGGCCTCCGACGGACCGGCCGTCACCGTCGCGCCGCCGAACGGCGAACGCCTGCCGGCCACCGTCAGCACCGACCTCAGCGGCGTCGACCTGGCCGCCTGGCTGACCGCGAACCGCGATCAGCTGCAGGAGCTGCTGCGGAGCCACGGCGCCGTCCTGTTCCGGGGCTTCGGCATCCAGGGTGCCGAAGCCCTGGAGAAGCTGGTCCTCGCGGTGTCGCCGGAGGCCCTGAACTACGTGTACGGATCCACCCCGCGCACCCGGGAGATGCGTCAGGTCTACACGTCCACCGAGTACCCGGCCGACCAGTCGATCCCGATGCACAACGAGCTCGCCTACGCGACCACCTGGCCGATGCGCCTGTGGTTCCTCAGCCACAAGGCGGCCGAGACCGGTGGCGCGACGCCGCTGGCCAACAGCCGCCTGGTCTACGAGCGCATCCCGCAGCACATCCGGGATCGCTTCGCCAAGACCGGCGTGCTGTACGTCCGTAACTACGGCAGCGGCATGGACCTGACCTGGCAGCAGGCGTTCGAGACGGACGACCCGGCCGCGGTCGAGGAGTTCTGCACCGAGTCCGGCATCGATTTCACCTGGCTGCCCGGTCAGCGGCTGCGCACCAAGCAGGTCGCGCAGGCGATCGTCCGGCACCCAGTCACCGGCGAGCTGTCGTGGTTCAACCAGGCGCACCTGTTCCACACCTCCAGCCTCCCGGCCGAGGTGCGCGGATCCCTGCTGGAGGCCGTGGACCCGCTCGACCTGCCGCGCAACGCGCTCTACGGCGACGGGACCCCGATCGAGGACGAGGTGATCGCCGAGATCAACGCGGCGTTCGAGGCCGAGATCCGGGCCGAGGCGTGGAGCGACGGCGACGTCCTGCTGATCGACAACGTGCTGACCGCACACGGCCGGCAGCCGTACACCGGCGCCCGGAAGGTCCTGGTGGCCATGGCCGAGACCGATTCGTGGAAGAAGGACGAGCAGCTGGAGGGGAACCGATGAGTGCCGACACCACCGAGGCCTTCGCGATCTCGCTGCACCAGGAGCTGGTGTGGCGGGACGCCGAGTCCCGGGGCGGGAAGGCGGTCCCGGTCACCGCGGTCGTCGAGGTCCGCGGGCCGCTCGACCCGGAGCGGCTGCGGGCCGCGGCCCGGACCGTGGCCGAGCGCCACGAGATCCTGCGGACCGAGCTGCGGGTGCTCGACGGTTTCGTGACCCCGGCCCAGGTGATCCACTCCGAGCCGGTCGACGTCGAGGCGGCGGCCGGTTCGGCGTGGAGCGGTGAGCCGGTCGTCGGGGCCGCGCCGCTCACCCTGACGGTCACCCGGGTCGACGCCGACCAGCACGTCCTCGAACTGCGGGCGCCGGCGGCGATCCTGGACCGGGCCGGCGCGGTGGTGCTGGTCGACGAGATCGCCGCGGCCTACGCCGGTGCGGACGCGTCCGAAGAGGACCCGCTGCAGTACGCCGACCTGGCCGAGTGGCTGCGGGAGCGGATTTCCGACGGCCGTTTCGAGGAGCCCCGTTTCCTGCGCGAGGTGGCCGACGACGCGACCGCCCTGCGGCTGCCGTTCGCCCTGAGCGCCCGCAACAACAAGGACACCGCCGCGCTGGAGCTCGGCGACATCCTCCCGCCCGATGCCTCCCGGCTGCTGGCCGACGGCGACGTCCGGGACGTCGTCCTGGCCGCCTGGCTGGTCGTCCTGCACCGCTACACCGGAGCGGCCCGCCCGCTGATCGCCCTGGCCGACGGCGGCCGGGCCACCCCGGAGCTGGCCGGTGCGATCGGCCCGCTGACCCGCCTGGTCCCGCTGACCGGTTCCTTCGACACCGACACGTCGTTCCGTGACGTGGTGCGCCGGTCCCGCGCCGCGTTCGAGGGCGCCGAGGCCGAGGCCGAGCTGTTCGACCCGGCGTGGTGGTCGTCCCGGGACGCCGACGGGGTCGTCGCGTTCGAGCACGTCGACCTCGGTGCGCCCCGGTCCGCCGGGGACGTGGTCCTCACCCCGGTCGCGGTGCACGGTGCCCACCCGGGTACCGGCCTGACCCTGCTCGTAGCCGGGACCGGAGCCACCACGGCCACCGCGACCCTGGTCTACGACCCGGCCACGTACGCCGCGACCGACCTCGCCCAGGTCGGCACGGTGCTGCGCACGGTCCTGGCCCACGCGGCCGCGGACCCGGGCGCGCTCGTCGGTGAGCTGCCGGTCTGGCCGCACCACGAGGTGATCGGCGCACCCCGGACCGGCCCGGCCGACCTCGTCCCGGTCCGTTTCGCCGCGCACGTCGCGCGGGACGCCGAGGCCACCGCGGTCGAGGACGCCACCACCGTCCTCACCTACCGGCAGCTGGACGAGTTCGCCGACCGCCTGGCCGCCCGTCTCGCCGCCCACCACGTCGGGCCCGGCTCGATCGTCCCGGTCCTGCTCGACCGGGGTGCCACCACCATCGGCGCGATGCTGGGCGTCTGGCGGACCGGCGCGGCGTTCACCGTCCTCGACGACACCGCCCCGCCCGGACGGATCAGCGCGGTCCTGGCCGACACCGCGGCCGGGGTCGTGGTGACCAGTGCGGCGCTGGCCGACCGGCTCGCGGATCACTCGGCCGCCCACGTCCTGATCGACGACCTGCCGGCGGCCGCTCCGGAGTCCCGGATCGAGCCCGGGCCCGAGTCGCTGGCCTACGTCGTCTACACCTCGGGCAGCACCGGCACGCCGCGCGGCGTGGCGGTCAGCCACCGGGCGCTGGCCGCCTACGTGGACGAGGTCGGTCGCCGGCTCCCCGGTTCGCAGGGGTCGGCCTTCGCCGCCATCACCACGTTCGCCGCCGATCTGGGCTACACGGCGGTCTTCTCGGCCCTGGCCTCGGGCGGGCGCCTGTCGGTCGTCCCGCGGTCGGCCGCCACCAGCCCGGCCGAGCTGGCGGTCTGGATGACCGACCACCGGATCGACTGCCTGAAGATCGTCCCGTCGCACCTGGCCGCGCTCCTCAACGCGGCCGAGGACCCGGTCCGGGTCCTGCCCCGCCGGCTGCTCGTGGTCGGCGGCGAGGCGCTCCCGGTCGACCTGGTGAAGCGGGTCGCCGAGCTGGCACCCGAGTGCGTGGTCGTGAACCACTACGGCCCGACCGAGTCGACCGTCGGCGTCTGCACCTTCCCGGCCGGCACCGCGACCCTCGATCCCCGGGCCAAGACCGTGCCGATCGGTGCCCCGCTCCCGGGTGTCCAGGCGGCGGTCTGGGCCGGTGTGGGACAGTCGGTGCCGGACTGGATGCCCGGCGAGCTGTACGTCGCCGGCGACCAGCTGGCTGAGGGCTACCTGCACCAGCCGGAGCAGACCGCCGAGCGGTTCCGGACGGCCGCGGCCGAGCCGGGCAGCCCGGAGGTCCGCTGGTACCGGACCGGCGACGTGGTCCGCACCCTGCCCGGTGGCGAGATCGAGTACCTGGGCCGGGCCGACCACCAGGTGAAGATCAACGGTTACCGGGTCGAGCCGCAGGAGATCGAGGCCGTCCTGCGCGCCCACGCCCGGGTCAGCGAGGTCGTCGTCGCGATCGCCGGCCCGGACCAGGTGCTCACCGCCTACCTGGTCGCCGAGGGTGACGCCCCGACGGCCGACGAGCTGGGCGCCCACGTCCGTACCGCGCTGCCCGAGTACATGGTCCCGAAGGTCTTCGCCGTCCTGCCCGCGTTGCCGCGCACCGCGAACGGCAAGATCGACCGGGCCGAGTTGCTGGCCCTGGACACCTCGGCCGGTCGCGCATCGGCCGCCGTGCCGCCGCGCGACTCGCTGGAGCTGCGGATCCTGCAGATCTGGCAGGAGACGCTCGGCTCGGACACGTTCGGGGTCACCGACGACTTCTTCGACGTCGGCGGGCACTCGCTGGCCGCGTTGCAGCTGCTCGCGGCCGTCTCCCGGACGGTCGGGGCCCGCCTGCCGATCTCGATCCTGTTCGAGGACGGCACGGTGGCCGGGCTGGCCCGGGCGGTCCGCGCCCAGTCCGAGTGGCAGTCGGCGGTGCTCGTCCCGATGCGGCCCGGCGGCTCCCGACCGCCGGTCTTCTGCGTGCACGCCGGCGGTGGCAGCGTCATGGGCTACCTCGACCTGGTGGCCGCCCTGCCGGACGGCATCCCGGTCTACGGCGTGGAGGCGGTCGGACTGGACGGCCACCGCCCGCCGCTGGGGCACGTCACCGAGATGGTCGACCTGTACGCGGCCGAGATCGAGCGTCTGGGCGGCGACGCCCCGAGCACGATCGTCGGCTGGGGCCTCGGCGCGGTCTTCGCCTTCGCCCTGGCCGAGCGTCTGCGGGCGCTCGGGCGGCCGGTGGCCAAGCTGGTCATCGTCGACGGCGCCGCGCCGGACACCCGGGCGTTGCGCGCGGTGATCGACGGGACGTCGGAGGACGACTACTACCGCGGGATGACCGAGACGGAGATCGTCGAGCGGTTCGCCGCGCACTACGGTCTGCCGATCTCGGCCGAGGACCTGGACGGCCGGACCGACGAGGAGAAGCTGGTCCTGCTGGCCACGGCGATCCGGGAGCGGGACGGCGCCGACCACTTCGAGGTGCTGTTCGAGCTGTACCGGTCGAACATCGCCGCCTGCCAGGAGTACGTGCTCGGGTTCCGGCCCGAGTTCGCCGACTACGACGTGCTGCTGTTCCGCGCGATCGAGGAGTCGTCGGCCGAGCCCGGCCACGACGAGACGGCGCTCGGCTGGCGGACGCTCTTCGGTGACCGGGTCACGCAGGTCTCGGTGCCGGGCGACCACTACTCGGTGATGAAGCCGCCGGTCGTCGGCGACCTCGGCGCCTCGGTCGACAAGGCGATCGAGGGCATTATCTAAGATCCCTTCATCGACGTACGGGGGTGGCACCGATCCGGTGCCACCCCCGAATGCCGTCACCCGTAGAGGTCCCCGATCGCCTCGGCGTACCGTTCCTGCACGATCCGCCGCCGCAACTTCAGTGTCGGCGTCAGTTCCCCGCTCTCCGGCGTCCACCCGTTCGGCAGCACGTGGAAGCGTTTCACCTGCTCGGGCCGGGACAACCGCTCGTTCGCGGCGGCCACGGCGGCGGTGATCTCGGCCAGCAGAGCCGGGTCCGCGGCCAGCGCCCCGAGCGTGGTGTCGGCGATCCCCTGCCGCGCGGCCCAGAGCGGCGCGGTCTCCTCGTCGAGGACGATGAGCGCGGTCACGTAGGGCCGCCGGTCCCCGATCGCCACCGCCTGCGCGATGAGCGGGTGGGCCCGGAGCAGGTTCTCGATCTGCGCCGGGGCGATGTTCTTCCCGCCCGAGCTGATGATCAGCTCTTTCTTCCGGTCGGTGATGGTCAGGTATCCCTCGGCGTCCAGCGTCCCGACGTCCCCGGTGGCCAGCCATCCGTCGGCGTCGGTGACCGGTTCGACGCCGCCGTCCGGCCGCAGGTATCCGGCGCAGACCAGCGGCCCGCGGACCAGGATCTCCCCGTCCTCGGCCAGCCGGACCTCCATGCCCGGGTTGACCCGTCCCACCGTTCCGGTCCGGAAGTGGTCCGGCGTGTTGATCGTGGCGGTGCCGGTGGTCTCGGTCATCCCCCACACCTCGAGGACGTCGATGCCGATCCCGGCCAGGTAGAGCAGGACCTCGACCGGGATCGGCGCCGCCCCGCTGCCCGGCCAGACGACGTTGTCCAGGCCGAGCCGTGCTCGCAGCGGCCGCAGCACCCGGGTGTCGACCAGGTCGAGACGGGTGCGCAGCTCGGGCGGGACGGGGTGGTCGGCGCCGCGCAGCTTGTACGCCTGCAGCGCCACCTCGCGCGCCGTGTCGACGGCGGCGCGGACGGCCGGGTCGGCCCCGGCCAGCTGGGCCTGGATGCCGGCGACCATCTTCTCCCAGATCCGCGGCACCCCGAAGAACGACATCGGGCGTACGGCGTTCAACCCGGCCAGCAGCTGGGTCGGATCGGGGCAGATGGTGACGTGCCCGGCCCGGTAGATCGGGTTGTAGATGCCGAGCATCCGTTCCGCGATGTGCGCGAGCGGCAGGTAGGCCAGCGACGGCGGGTGATCCGGCGTCTCGACGAGCGCTTCCAGCGCGACCGACTGGTAGATCACGTTGTGGTGGGTGAGCACCACACCCTTCGGGTCCCCGGTGGTCCCGGACGTGTAGAGCAGCGTGACCGGCTGCTCGGGCCGGATCTCCCGCCACGTCTTCTCGAACGCCTCCGGGTCGGCCCGATGCGCGGCCTCGCCCCGGGCGGCGACCTCGGACAGGCTGACCAGCCGGTCCCCGCCGAGCGGGGACAGGACGACGACGTGCTCGATCCCGGGCAGCGCGGCCAGCGCGTCGGCCCAGCGGGCGAGCTCGGCCTCCCCCTCCAGCACCAGGATCCGGGCGCCGCTGTGCTCGGCCACGTAGGTGAGCTGCGACGGCGCCAGGGTCGCGTACACGGTGGACGGGATCGCGCCCAGGTGGGTGGCGGCCAGGTCGACCAGCCAGTGCTCGGGCCGCCCGGACATCATGATCAGCATGCGGTCGCCGGCGCCGAGGCCGAGCCCGGCCAGGCCGCGGGAGAGTCCGGCGACCCGGTCGCGCAGTTCGCGCCAGGTCAGCGTGCCCGGGACACCCAGGGTGCTGAGCGCGGGCCGGTCACCGAACTCGGTGGCGTTGCGGTGCAGCAGTGCGGGAACGGTCAGCCCGTGCGCGGTGTCGGCGCATCGCCGGGCGAGCGAGGAATCCATGGAGTCGCCTCCTTCGCAAGATGCCAGAACAGTAGACGGTGACCGGCGTCACGTGAAGAGGTTCGAGTTCGTCTCCTTTGGAAGATCGCACCCTTGACAGGAAGGAGAAATGCAGTAATAAGTTAATCGAGACTCACATCAGCCGGTGACCGATGGGAGGCCACGATGGCCACCGAGGCATACGTGTACGACGCCATCCGCACCCCGCGCGGGCGGGGCAAACCGACCGGCTCGCTGCACGGGGTCAAGCCGGTCTCGCTGCTCACCGGCCTGATCGCCGAGCTGCGGCGGCGTTACCCGGGGCTGGACCCGGCCGACATCGAGGACGTGGTGCTCGGCGTCGTGTCGCCGCTCGGTGACCAGGGCTCGGACATCGCCAAGGTGGCCGCGCTGGCTGCCGGCCTGCCCCACACGGTGGCCGGCGTGCAGCTCAACCGTTTCTGCGGCTCGGGCCTGGAGGCGGTGAACACGGCCGCGCAGAAGGTCCGCTCGGGCTGGGAGGATCTCGTGCTGGCGGGCGGCGTGGAGTCGATGTCGCGGGTGCCGATGGGCTCGGACGGCGGCGCCTGGGCCCAGGACCCGGAGACCGCCCTGGCCACGAGCTTCGTCCCGCAGGGCATCAGCGCCGACCTGATCGCCACACTCAACGGGTACTCCCGCGAGGACGTGGACGCCTACGCCCTGCGGTCTCAACAGCGGGCGGCGGCCGCACCGGACCAGAGCCGCTCGATCGTCCCGGTCCGTGACCGCAACGGCCTGCTGATCCTGGATCACGACGAGCACGTCCGTCCCGAGACCACCCTGGACGGCCTGGGCCGGCTGAAGACCTCGTTCGGCGACCTGGCCGGGTTCGACGCGGTGGCGCTGCAGAAATACCACTGGGTCGAGCGGATCAACCACGTGCACACGGCCGGCAACTCGTCCGGCATCGTCGACGGCGCCGCCCTGGTCCTGGTCGGCTCCGAGCTCGCCGGCACCCGGGCCGGGCTGACCCCGCGGGCACGGATCGTGGCCGGCGCGGTCAGCGGCGCCGAGCCGACCATCATGCTCACCGGTCCGGCCCCGGCCGCCCGCAAGGCCCTGGCCAAGGCCGGCCTGACCGTCGACGACCTGGACCTGGTCGAGATGAACGAGGCGTTCGCGGCCGCGGTGCTGCACTTCGTCGACGACCTCAAGGTGGACCCGGAGATCGTCAACGTGAACGGCGGCGCGATCGCGCTGGGCCACCCGCTCGGCGCGACCGGCGCCATGATCCTCGGCACCCTGGTCGACGAGCTGGACCGCCGCGGCGGCCGGTACGGCCTGGCCACCCTCTGCATCGGCGGCGGCATGGGCATCGCCACCGTGGTCGAGCGTCTGTGAAAGGGAACCGCATGTCCGAGACCATCCGCTGGGAGCAGGACGCCGACGGCATCGTGCTGCTCACCCTGGACGACCCGGCGCGCGGCGCCAACACCATGAACGAGGCCTGGATCCGGAGCATGGGCGAGACCGTCACCCGCCTGGAGGCCGAACGCGACTCGATCACCGGCGTGATCCTCGCGTCGGCCAAGAAGTCCTGGTTCGCCGGTGGCGACCTGGACAAGCTGGGCTCGACCGGGCCGGCCGGTGGACAGGCCGCGTTCGACACCGCCAACGAGGTGAAAGCCCAGTTCCGGCGCCTGGAGAAGCTGGGCCGGCCGGTGGTCGCGGCGATCAACGGCGCGGCGCTGGGCGGCGGTCTCGAACTGGCGCTGGCCTGCCACCACCGGGTCGCGCTGGACGATCCGGGCGTGCGGGTCGGGTTGCCCGAGGTGACGCTCGGGTTGCTGCCGGCGGGCGGGGGCGTTGTCCGTACCGTAAGAATCCTGGGTTTGATCCCCGCCTTGACCCAGGTCCTTCTGCCGGGCAAGCAGCACCGGGCCCAGGCCGCTCACGAGCTGGGACTGATCGACCGCCTGGTGAGCACGCGGGAGGAGTTGCTGCCGGCGGCGCGCGAGTGGATCCGGGCCAACCCGGACGCCGCGCAGCCGTGGGACGTCAAGGGTTACCGGATTCCCGGCGGGATACCGTTCGCCCAGCTCCCGGCGTTCCCGGCCACGCTGCGCAAGCAGCTCAAGGGCGCTCCCTACCCGGCGCCGCGCAACATCCTGGCCGCGGCCGTCGAGGGCGCGCAGGTCGATGTGGACACCGCGTTCACCATCGAGAGCCGCTGGTTCGTCGAGCTGGTCACCGGGCCGATCGCCAAGAACATGATCAAGGCGTTCTTCTACGACAAGAACGCCGCCGACTCCCGCGACATCGGCGAAACTCCTCCGGTACGCAAGGTCGCCGTGCTCGGCGCCGGGATGATGGGCGCGGGCATCGCCGACGTGTGCGCGCGGGCCGGACTCGAGGTCGTCCTCAAGGACGTCTCGGCGGAGGCGGCGCAGCGCGGCGCGGCCCGGGCCAGGTATCCCGACCGCATCCTGGCCACCGGCGACGTCACCGACCTGGCCGGCGCCGACCTGGTCATCGAGGCGGTGTTCGAGGACCCGGCGGTCAAGCACAAGGTGTTCGCCGAGATCGAGAGCGTGATCGCGCCGGACGCGCTGCTCTGCTCGAACACCTCCACGCTGCCGATCACGCTGCTGGCCGACGGGGTGAGCCGCCCGGCCGACTTCATCGGCCTGCACTTCTTCTCCCCGGTCGACCGGATGCCCCTGGTCGAGGTGATCCGCGGGGCCGAGACCGGTGACGACGCCGTCGCCCGGGCGCTGGCCCTGGTCCGGCTGCTGCGCAAGACGCCGATCGTGGTCAACGACTCGCGCGGCTTCTTCACCAGCCGGGTGATCGGCACGTTCACCGGCGAGGGCATGGCCATGCTGGGCGAGGGCGTGCCCCCGGCCAGCATCGAGCAGGCCAGCAGCCAGGCCGGCTATCCGGCGCCGGTGCTGCAGCTGATGGACGAGCTGACCCTGACCCTGCCGCGGCGGATCCGCGACGAGACCCGGGCCGCGGCCGGCGCCGACTGGCGGCCGCACCCCTCGGACGAGGTCCTGGACCGGATGATCGACGAGTTCGGCCGGAAGGGCCGCTCGACCGGCGGGGGCTTCTACGAGTACGTGGACGGCAAGCGCGCCGGGCTCTGGCCGGGCCTGTCGGCGTTCGGGCCGGCCAAGGCCGACGTCCCGTTCGAGGACCTCAAGGAGCGGATGCTGTTCATCGAGGCCATCGAGACGGTGAAATGCCTGGACGAGGGCGTGCTGACCACCGTCGCCGAGGCGAACATCGGCTCGATCCTCGGCATCGGCTATCCGGGCTGGACCGGCGGCGTGCTGCAGTACGTCAACCAGTACGAGGGCGGGCTACCCGGTTTCATCGCCCGCGCCCGCGAGCTGGCCGCCCGGTACGGCGACCGGTTCACCCCGCCCCCGCTGCTGCTGCGCAAGGCCGAGGAGGGATCACTCTTCCTCTGAGTGCATCCAGTCCAGCGAGACCGTGCCGAACCCGGGACAGTCCTGCTCGCGGTGCTCGTCGTGGTGGCGCATCCACAGCACCACGTCGAGCACCCGCAGCAGGCTGATCCCGGGCCGCAGCTCGGCCCGGGTCCGCAGCGCGGCCAGCTCGCCGCGCAGCTCGGCGCCGTCCTCGGCCAGCCGGTCGTGCAGCCGCACCCACACCTGCTGCGGCCGGCCGAACAGGCAGCGGACCACCCGGTCGTAGACCGGGATCAGGTGCGGGCGTTTCCGCGCGATCAGTTTCCCGGCGGTCACGAACCCGACGTCCGGTTGATCGCGCAGCAGACTCCACGCCTCGGAGACCGGGCTCTGGCTGCCGACCTGCTTGCGCGCGTCCCGGGTGCCCAGCTCCAGATCGGCCGGCACCCGGGCCAGCAGCGCGCCGACCTGCCGGCCCAGATCGCCGCCGAGCAGGGCGAACATGGTCTCGGCGGGCACCACGACGGACAGGGCCTGCACGGCCAGCAGATCGTGCGGGGTGATGACGTCGCGGACGGCGGGCCGGTCACCACCGTCCGCGAACGACTCGAAGCGACGGCCGCTGAACCGCCGCTCGCCCTTCTCGTCGAAGTAGGCGGCGAGGTCGCCGGCCGCCCGCCCGTCCCGGACGACGTCGATCAGGTCAACAGCCATGCCTGTTTATAACTCAGGGCCGCATCTCGTACGCGCCGACGAGCGAAAGCACCTCGTTCCATACCGCCGCCGTCCGGGCCTCGTCGGCCACCGGGCGCAGGATCTGGGCCAGCGCCCACGCGGCCTGCTCGTCGGTGGTCGTGGTCTTGCCGTGCAGATCGGTCGCGTGCTGGGCGAAGTCGCGTACCAGCACCGCGAAGATCTCGTCCAGCAGCCGACCGTCCAGACCGGTCAGTTCGGCCTGCTCCAGGATCAGGTGGCCGTAGACGACGAGCGCGAACAGCTGACCGACCGAGAGCAGGAAGTCCAGGTCGGCCTGCTGGCCGTCGACCAGCGCGAACTCACACAGGGCGTCGGCCTGCTGCCGGAACCGGGCGACGTTGGGGAGCTGCGCGAACCGGTCGTAGGCGAGACGCCAGTCGTGGAAGCGGATCGCGCCGAGACCGCGGGCCGGGCCCTGCCGGAACAGGAACTCGTCGTCGGCGGCGTCGTGGCGGGACGGCACCTCGGCGTACGTCATCGGGTTGTGCAGGTAGTTCGGCATGAACTTGAGGATCAGCGCGAGGTTCACGTGCACCGTGCCCTCAAGCTTGGGCAGGCCGCGGATGTCCATGGCCGCCTTGTCGAAGTAGGTGTCGGCCTCGAACCCCTTGGCCGCGATCACGTCCCACATCAGGTCGACGACCCGCTCGCCCTCGGTCGTGACCTTCATCTTGGTCATCGGGTTGAAGAGCAGATAGCGGCGGTCGTCCGGCCCGGCCGAGCGGAAGTAGTCCACGGCCCGGTCGCTGAAGAGCTTCATGGCCACCAGGCGGACGTACGCGTCGGAGAGCTCCCGCCGCACGTGCGCGAAGTTCGTGACCGGCTTGCCGTAGAGGACGCGGCGGTGCGCGTGCGTGACCGCCTCGTACATGGCGTGCTCACAGATGCCGATGGCGGCCGTGCACAGGTTGAACTTGCCGACGTTGACGGTGTTGAGCGCGGCGTCGAACGCGTCCGGCCCGCGGTGCAGGATGTCCTCCTCGCGCACCGGGTAGTCCTTGAGCTCGAACGTGCTCACGTACATCTGCTTGTTCACGACGTTCTTGATCAGGTGGTAGTTCGGGTGGCGGCTGTCGGCCGTGAAGAAGACGTAGCCGTCGTCGGTCTTCCCGAACACCGACACGAGCCCGGCGACGTTGCCGTTGCCGATGTAGTACTTGGTGCCGTTCGCGACGTAACCGCCGTCGGCCGGGGTGAGGACCATGTCGGTGGAGTAGATGTCGGCGCCGTGCGACCGCTCGGACAGGCCGAACGCCATCACGTGACCCTCGTCGAGCAGCTGCGCGGCGTGCGCCCGGGCCGCCTCGTTGGCGCTCTGCCACACCGGGCCCAGACCGAGAACGGTCACCTGCCAGACGTACCAGTAGTCGAGGCCGTAGAAGCCGAGGATCTCGCTGAGCGCCGCGTTGCGGGCGGTGTCCCACCGCTTGTCCCCGTCGCCGCCCGGCGTCATGAACGTCGCGAACAGGCCCTCCTTGGCCGAGAAGGCCAGGAAGTCGTCGTACCAGGACCGGTTGATGTAGCGCTCGATCAGCGCTTTCTTCCCGCGCTCCTCGAAGAAGTCGACGGTGGCGCGCAGCAGCCGGCGCGTCTCGTCGTCGAACTGCGCGAAGTCGGCGGTGTTCGGGTTGAACAGCACTGTTCAGAATTCCTCTCGAAGCGTGGTGAGAACGTCGTCGAGCCAGTCGAGGAGCATCCGCTCGTAGGCGATGCCGCCGCGCAGCACGACGTGCTGCAGTCGCTGACCCTTATCGAGTTTTTGTCCGGAAAAATCGCGCTTTTCGCCGGCAAGGTACCGCGTCAGCAGCTCCTCGTGCTCGGCTCGATACCGCACGACCTCGTCGACCAGCGCCGCCCGCCCGGCCGCGTCGTCGAACGCCGCCCCGCGCACCTTCACCGCCAGGTCGTGCCGCACCGCCTCGGGCTGCACGGGCTCGTGCAGCCACCCGGTGAGCACGTCCCGCCCGGCCGCCGAGACCGAGAAGTCCCGCTTGTCCGGCCGGCCGTCCTGGCCGACGTCGACCGCGGTGACCCAGCCGTCGGCCTCCATCCGCTTCAGCACCCGGTAGATCTGCTGGTGGGTGGCGGTCCAGAAACGCCCGATGGACCGCTCGAACCGGCGGGCCAGCTCGTATCCGGACCCGGGCTTCTCCAGCAGGGAGACCAGGATCGCGTGCTCCAGCGCCATGACCGCATCATGCTATGCAACTCGTTGCATAGCAAGCGGAGTCAGGCGGGCTTGATCTCGACCGGGATGCCGTTGAGCACCGCGTTCCCGGAGAGCGGATCGATGACCAGTTCGTCGGTGAGCAGGTTGGAGTTCACGCCCGGGCGGTCGGCGGCCACCCCGAGCCGGACGCCGGGCCGGTCGTGGCCCCACCCATGCGGCAGGCTGACCACCCCGGGCATCACCCGGTCGGTCACCTCGACCACCGCCGACAACGACCCGGCCCGCGAGGTCACCGCGGCCGGCTGCCCGTCGGCCAGGGAGAGCCGGTCGGCGTCGGCCGGGTGCACCTGCAGCGTGCACCGCGAACGGCCTTTGACCAGGGCCGGGACGTTGTGCATCCAGCTGTTGTTGGACCGCAGGTGCCGGCGGCCGATGAGGACCAGCCCCGGACGCGGCCGATCCAGCGCCGCGCGCAACCGGGCGGCCTCGGCCACCAGCGGCGGCGCGCACAGCTCGATCAGGCCGCTCGGCGTGCGCAGCACCTCCGGGATCCGGGGCTGCAGCGGACCCAGGTCGACCCCGTGCGGGGCCGCGACCAGGTCGTCCAGCGACAGGCCGTACGCGCCGGCGCGCAGCGCGACATCGAGCAGCCGCTCGGCCGGACCGTCCCCGGACACCTCCGCCTGCCCGGACTTCTGCTGCGCCCGCGCCAGCATCGCGTCGTGCAGGACGGCCGGATCCGCCGACGCCCCCTGACCGGAGACGATCAGGATCAGCCGGGCCAGGATGTCGCACTCGTCCATGCCACCGGGGTCGGCCGGGAAGATCGGCGGCGAGTACGACGCGAAGTTCCGCACGGCCAGGGCCAGGAACGAGAAGTCGTAATGCCCCTTCTGGGTGGCGTCCAGCGGCGGCAGGATCACGTCGGCGTGCCGGGTCGTCTCGTTCAGATACGGATCGACGCTGACCATGAAGTCCAGGCCGGCCAGCGCCCGGTCCAGCCGCCCGCTGTTCGGCGTCGACAGCACCGGGTTGCCGGCCACGGTCAGGAACGCGCGCACCTGCCCGTCCCCCGGCGTCTCGATCTCGTCGGCCAGCGTCGCCACCGGCAGCTCGCCCTTGACCTCGGGCAGCCCGCGCACCCGGCTGTGCCAGCGCCCGGTCGTGAACCCCTTCCCGCCCGGCTCCGCGTTCGGCCGCAGGTGCGCGGCCAGCGGGAACATCACGCCCCCGGGCCGGTCCAGGTTGCCGGTCAGCACGTTGATCACATCGACGAGCCAGCTGGTCAGCGTGCCGAACTCGACCGTGCACGTGCCGATCCGCCCGTAGACCGCCGCGGTCGGCGCCGCCGCCAGCTCCCGCGCCAGCCCGCGAATCCTCCCGGCCGGCACATCACAGACCCCGCTCACCCGCTCCGGCGCAAAAGCCCGGGCCAGACCTTCAAGATCATCAACCCCTTGCGCGTACGGCATGAGCCGCCCGAGATCGACCAAACCCTCCGCGAACAGCGTGTGCACGATCCCGAACAGCAGGAACGCATCCGTGCCGGGACGGATGAACAGATGCTCGTCGGCGTGCTCGGCCGTCCGGGTCCGCCGCGGATCCACCACCACGAACCGCCCGCCCCGCGCCTGGATCGCCCTCAGCCGCCCCGGGAAGTCGGCCGCCGTCGCCAGGCTGCCGTTCGACTCCCACGGGTTCGCCCCGAGCATCAGCAGAAAATCGGTCCGGTCCAGGTCCGGCACCGGAATCGCCAGCGGGCTGCCGAACAGATAGCCGCACGAGACATGCTTGGGCATCTGGTCGACCGTGCTGGCCGAGAAGACGTTCCGGGTGCCGAGCGCCTTGAGCAGCGGCGTGACGTAGAGACCACCGGCCATGGTGTGCACGTTCGGATTCCCGAGATACGCGGCCACGGCCGGCCCGCCGTACGTCTCGATGATCGGCCGCAGACCGTCCTGCACCGCCGCGAACGCCTCGTCCCAGGAAACCTCGACATGCTCGCCACCACGCCGGACCATCGGCCGCCGCAGCCGATCCGGGTCGCCGGAAAGCCCGCCGAACGTCGCACCCTTCGGACAGATGAACCCGCGACTGAAGACGTGCTCCCGATCCCCACGCACCCCGGTGATCACACCACCGGCGACGGTGAGTTCGAGGCCGCAGGCGGCCTCACAGAGCGGACACGTGCGATACGCCGTGCGAGTCCCGTCCACCATGACGTCACCAGCCTTCCGGTCGGGTTACCCGTCAGTATCCCTTATCAGAGGCAGCTGGCGGCCCGGTCGTTGAGGTCCGACAACGTCCCCAAAATCCCGGCTAATCCACTGAAAACCGCACCTACCAGACCGGCCACGACGATCAGTCCGACCACCCAGCCACGCCATCGCGCATCGGGTAGCCATCGCTTCGCGAGCCCGGCGAGCACCACCGCCGCCAGGAACAGCGCCGTCGCCGTGATACCGAGCGGCAACGCCGATGCCGAGACCTCCGGGAACCGTGGGGGCGGCGACTGGCAGATCCGCTGCAGCGCCGACTGCCAGTCCTCCTCGAAGCGGGCGCCGAGGGCCGTGACCGACCTGATCACGATCGCCCCGGCGAGAAGGCTCGCCACCGAGGCGGCGAGCATCCACCCACCGAGCCGACTGCGCTGTGCCGTGGTCGTCATTGATCACCAATCCGGTTGCGGGCGAACCACGTGGATCCTCTGATCGGGTGCCCCACCGAGATCGCTGATCGGGGCGCGGGCCTCCAGAGACGCGTTCACCTGGTTGAAGGTGTGCTGGGTGTAGCGGATGTCGCCGTCGACCACCCCGGTCACCACGGCCGCGTGGTGCACCTCGCCGGCCACCGCGCCGTCACCGGTCTCGGTCTGTTCCCAGTAGACGATGTCGCCCGGCTGGGCCTCGGCGAGGCCCACCTCGGATCCGTGCCTGGTCCAGAAGTCGTACGAGTCCTGCGCCTGCGCCCAACTCGACGAGTGCGAGTAGTCGATGCGGTCGACCGGCTGCCCGTCGACCGTCACATCCTTGCCGAACTGTGTGCCCTTGCCCCAGGAGTTGTCGGAGAGGGTGCCGAGCCAGAAGTCGAAATGCTCCTGCACCCCACCGCCCTCCAGCGCATCGGAGACGAAGTTCGTGCAGTTGTTGCGGAAAATGTCGTCGCTGTTGTCGTTCCCATGGTCGATGGCCCACTTGGCCACGCCGGTCCGGTCGTAGCCGTCGGTCCCGTGCAGGGCGGCTCGGACGTCGGCCGGGATGCCGTTCAGGTTCTCCAGGGCCCACGGCGCGGCCATCCGAACGGTCTGCTGATCCTCCGGCGACAACCCGGCCCACCACGCCCCCACCGCCGCCGGATCACCGGCCGGGACCGTGGCCGCGATCAGGTCGATCTCCAGCTTGGAGGCCATCCCGACGTCCTCGTTCAGCGCCGCGTTCACATCGGTCCGGAACGTCTGCTGACTGAGATGGTCGAGCATCTCGTACGCCTTCTGATCGGCCACCGTCGCCGCGTCCACCGCCAGCCGCACCAGGGTCTGCAGGTGGTCCCGTTGTTCCCGGCACGATGCGGCGTACTCCGGGTCGTGCCGCGCCAGTTCCGTGTCCGGCATTCCCACGGTGCCGTCGTCGCCGACCGGAAAGCCCTGCACCCGGGCGGTTCCGAGCGCGCTGCGCAGGCTGTTCTGGCTGATCCGGAACGCGTGGGTGAGGCCCGACAGCACGAGCGACACGGCCTGGCACTCCAGCGCGTCGATCTCCAGCCCGTTCGTCACCCCGCGCAGGTGGGTCAGCGCCGCATCCCCGGACGACCCGGTCCACGCGCCCGCGGACAGTTGCGGGTCCAGGTTGTCGTGCAGGTCGCGCACGGTCGCCAGCAGGTTCGTACAGCGGGCTTTCCACTCGTTCGCGCCGGTGTCCCACGCGGTGACGTCGAGGTCGCGCAGTTGCGCCATGCTGACCATCGTCACTCACCGGGGACCCGGCTGTGGCCCCGCAGCAGGGCCGCGTGGCGGGCGTCGGCCGCCTGATACTCCCGTACGGCGAAATGGAAATTGTCTCCGAGAAGCGCTGTCTCGTTCCCGTGGCTCTCGATCCGGTCGGCCCAGTTGCGGCGGCAGAAGTCGAGGGTGAGCGCGGACGAGATGCCCGGGTGGGCGGCGGTGAGTGCCCGCGTCTGGGTGAACGACCGGGACTGCGCCGACACGGCGTGACCGCTGTCGTCGAGCCGGTCACCGCAGCGCTCGACCACGTCCGGTTCCATGTGCAGGTCGCTCATGACTGTCCCCTCCCGACACCGGCCTGTACGCCGCCGGCCGGTGGACCGTTCAGAACGATCTGAGTACTCGTACTCATGAATACCGGCCCGCCGGCCGGGATCTTGAGTACATGCACCTGCACGAGACCGATCGGGGCGCGGCCGAGCCGCCCCGGCGACGCGATCCGGTATTCGCCGCGGCCACCCGGATGCTGGCGTTCGCGCTGTCCCCGGCGGCCGCGCTGGTCACGCCCGGCCGGGCCCGGCTGACCGCCTGCCGGTGGGCGCTGGCCGCGCGTTTCCCGGCCGAGTGCCTGGACGGGCTGACCCCGGACGCGCGGGCCGCGTTCGAGGCGGCCCGCACCCGGGCGCTGTGGGAGTACGGGGTGTTGCTCGGGCTCACGTCCGGTTTTCGGGATCGGGACACGCAGACCGCCCTCTATCTGGCCGAGGTGCGGCGCTGCGGGTCGGTGGCGGAGGCGCGGCGGTGGGCGCTTCCTCCGGAGGAGTCACGGCACGTCGCGGGAACCGCGATGGACGTGCGGCCGACGGAGGGTGCGCAATGGCTGGAGCGGCACGGGGCGCTGCACAGCCTGTACCGGGTGTACGACAACGAGTGGTGGCATTTCGAGTACCGCCCGGACGGTTGCCCGCCGCGTCTCCCCCACCCGGGTGCCCGGGACCGCCGGCTGTTCCGGCGGGCCGAGCGTGTGATCGATCTCGATCTGACATGCTCAGCGGCGTGAATACGTCCTGGGCCGGTCGCCGGCCGGCGGCGCTGGCCGGGCTGAGCGGCGCTCTGCTGCTCGCCTCGGCCCCGTCGCCGGTGGCGAGCGGCCTGCCGCTGTTCGCGTCGGTGACCGGTCACGGCCGGGAGTATCACGGCACCGAGTGGGGGCTGGTGCTCGCGCCGATCCTGGCGGTCGGGCTGTCGCTGTTCCTGGTGCGCTGGTGGCCGTACCTGATCGTGGCCGGCGGCCTGCTGTCCGGCTGGGCCCTGGCCGCGCCGGACCGGACCGGCTATCTCGTGCGGCTGGCGCTGGAGGACGTACCTCAGGCGTTTGTCCTGATCGGTTTGCTGGCGGCCGCGCAGAGCCTGTTGCGCCGGGGTGCGCCCGGGCTGGGTGCGGCCGTGGCCGGGCCGGCGATCGGGGCCCGGCTGTTCGGTTCGGCGCTGATGGACGCCCTGTACGGCTGGTACAGCTCCGGCGCCGGCGTCCCGCACTGGCGCTACGCCCTGGTCGTGACCGGTCTGGCCGGGGCACTGGCCGCGCTCACCCGGCTGTGGCGGCCGGACCCGGACGCCACCCCGGCCGGTTCGCCGGTGTCGTGGCGGCGGTTGCGGCTGCCGCTGGCCGGGACGCTGGTGATGGCGATCTCGGTGCCGCTCTCCTATCTGTCCACGTCGGACGTCGCCGCGCTGATGGGCGTGGACCCGTTCACGCTGCAGCGGCACCCGTACGCCGAGGTCGCGATGATCGGCGCGGTCGCGCTGGTGCTGGCCACCGGCCTGGCCGCGCTGGCCGGGCTGTGGTCGCTGGGCGGTGCGCTGACCGTGGCGACCGTGCAGGCGGCGGTGGCCACGCCGTTGTCGCTGGCGTTCTTCGCGCTGCAGTACACCGGTTCCACCCGCTGGGCCGGGGCGCTGGCCGGGGTCGTGCTGGGCGCCGGTGCGGTGGTCAGCCGGTGGCGGGTGGCGGCGGCCGGCGGGCTCACCGTGGCGGCGGCGACGGCGCTGTTCATCGCGTACGCCGCGACCACCGGCCATCCGGAGCGGCTGGCCGAGCAGCATCGTGTGGTTCCCGGCCTGGTGATCCTGGTGCTGGTCGTCGCGGCCGGCACGGCGGTCACCGCCGCGGCCACCGCGCCGCTGGCCCGGCGGGGCGCGGTCCCGGCGGTGGTGGGCCCGCTGGCCGGTGTGATGGCGGTCGCCGGGTTGCAGACGTTGCGGGCGACCTACCTGGAGAGCAACGGTCTGCCCGCGTCGAGCATGCTCAACGACACGTCGCACCTGAACACCTCGGCCCTGTTGCTGCTGGTCGCCGGGGCCGCGGTCGGTGGTCTGGGCGTCGCCCACTATCTGGCCGAGCGCTGGGCCGAGCGCCGGCAGGCCGAGCAGATCCGCCGCGAGGCGGCCGCGGCCGAGCGGGACCGGCTGGCCCGCCCGATCCACGACGGCGTGCTGCAGGTCCTGGCCATGGTGCAGCGGCAGGACGGCGGTTCGCAGCTGGCCGCGCTGGCCGGCGAGCAGGAGGTGGCGCTGCGCCGGTTGCTGGCCGGCGGTGGCACGCTGATCCCGGACGCGGGCGGGCCGGCCGACCTGCGGGCGGCGCTGACCGCCCTGGCCGCGCCCGGGGTCGAGGTGGCCGCGCCGGCCGAGGCCGTGCCGCTGGCCGGGCCGGCGGCGACCGAGCTGGTCGCGGCCGTGCGGGCCGCCCTGGAGAACGTGCGCCGGCACGCCGGTGAGGGGACCCGGGCCTGGATCCTGCTGGAGGACGAGGGCGACGGTGTCCGGGTGTCGGTCCGCGACGACGGCCCTGGCATCCCGGACGGCCGGCTGGCCGAGGCGGAGCGCGACGGGCGGCTCGGCGTCGCCCAGTCGATGCGGGGCCGGATCACCGATCTGAGGGGGACGATGACCATCGACAGCCGGCCGGGTCAGGGCACCGAGGTCGAGTTCTGGCTGCCGCGGTGAGCCGGCATCGTTGGCCCGCCGTGGTCACCGGGCTGAGCGGCTGCCTGCTGCTGGTCACCATGCCGGCGCTGGGCCAGGCCGGGCTGCCGTTGATCCCGGCGGCCGGCAGCGACTACTACTACGGCATGCCGGCCGCGGCGATCCCGCTGGTGATCGGGCCGTCGGTGGTGGCGATCGTGCTGGGCCTGTGCCTGCTCCGCTGGTGGCCGTATCTGCTGGTGACGGCGGCCGTGTTGAGCGGCGCCGGGTCGCTGACCCCTCTCGCCCTGGTGACCGGGCAGTTCAGTCACGCGTTCGCGCTGATCGGGGTGCTGGCCTGCGCGCAGAGCCTGTGGCGGGGCGGCGCTCCCCGGTGGGGTGCGGCGTTGACCGCGCTGGCCCTCGGGTCCCGCGTGTTCCCGACCGCGCTGACCGGCCGGGGCTCGAACCTCGGCCAGTACTGGACCTACCTGTCCTTCGGTCTGATCGCCGTGGCCACGGTGACTCTGCTGGCGTTCGCCTGGCGGGTGGAGGCGGCCGACCGGGAGAACGCCGACCCGGTGACGGCTCACCAGCGCCGGGCCCGGGCCGCCGTCCTGGCCGGGGCCGCACTCCTCGCGGTCGTCCCGTTGTCGCAGGTCTCGCGGGCCGACGTGGTCGATCTGCTCGGCCTGGTGTCGGCCCAGCTGTCCGACCGTTTCGTCCTGGTCGCCCTGGCCGGCGCGGCCAGCCTGGTCGTGGCCGCGGTCATCGCGGCCGTGGCCGGCCCGTGGTCGTTCGGCGGGGCGGTGACCATGGCGGCCGCCCAGGCCGCGCTGGCCACGCCGCTGCTGCTGACGTTCTTCGCCCTGGAGTCCGACTTCGTCACCCGGGTGGTGTGCGTGCTGGCCGGGATCGGGGCCGGGGTCGCGGCCACCGCGTCACGATGGCCGGTGCCGGTGGCCGGCGCCCTGTGCGCGGCGTCGGCGGCCTCGCTGTTCATCGCCGACGTGGCCACCGGCGGCGCCGCCGAGCGGATCGGGACGCAGCATCGGACGGTTTTCGCCGCGGTCCTGCTGATCCTGGTCGTGGCCGCGGTGACCGCGGTGGCCGGTGCGGTCACGCCGGTGCTGGCCGCGCGGCGGTCGCTGCCGGCGATGGTCGGCCCGATCGCCGGTCTGATGGCGTCCGGCCTGGTCGAGGTGCTGGGGGCGACGTACCTGGAGGCGGACGGGCAACCGGCCGACGACTATCTGAACGCGGCCAAGCATCTGCCCACCTCCGGGATTCTGCTGCTGGCCACCGGGGCCGCGGTCGGCGGTCTGGGTGTCGCCCGGCACCTGTCCGAGCGCTGGGCCCGCCGCAAACGGGACGAGCAGATCCGGCTGGAGGCGGCCGAGGCGGAACGCCACCGGCTGGCCCGCCCGATCCACGACGGCGTGCTGCAGGTCCTCGCCATGGTCCAGCGCGACGGCGACGACCCGCGCCTGGCCGAGCTGGCCGGCGAGCAGGACGTGGCGCTGCGGAAACTTCTGCGGGAGGACGACACGCGCGGGTATTGATCGTTCCGTATCCTGCCCGGATGTCTTCGCTCACGTCCGGCTTCCGGCGTTCCTGGGCCGCCCGTCGCCCGCTGGCCGGCGTGCTGCTGCTCGTCGTCACCGCGTACCTGTTGACCGCCTCGCTGCTCGACCTGTTCGCCGACGACCACGGCCTGGTGATCCTGGACGGCAACCCGCGGCCGGACGAGCCGATGCTGGCCCGGGCGCTGGTGGCGGCCACGCTGTGGCTGGGCGGACTGGTCGCGGCCGGCCGGGTGACCCCGCGGACGGGCCGGATCTCGGCCGGGGCGTTCCTGCTCAGCGCGCTGGTGGCGCCGATCCTGCTGGCGGTGCTGCGGAACGCGGCGGGCACGGTGCCGTACGCCGACCGGCTGCTCGACGCGCTGCTGCTCGCCGGGGTTCTCGCCGTGCAGGCCGGGGTGGTGGCGAGCCGGCCCGGTGAGGTGCCGGCCGAGCAGCCGGGCCGGCTGTGGCCGTCGGTCGCGACCGGGATCGCGCTGGTGCTGACGGTCGGGGTGGCGGTGCAGAACCCGTACGAGGCGCCGGTGATCCGAACCGGACGCGGGACCGGCTCCGAGCCGGTCGCGGCGGCCTGGCCGGACGGGCAGCACCCGGTGATCGTCACGACCGGCGGCATCCGGTTCTGCGACGACGACCTGTGCCGAAGCTTTCACGGGGTGACCGGCCTGCCGGTCGCGATGGACGGTTACGGCTCGGTCGCCATCGGCTCGGACGGCACGGTGGTCAAGTCGGTGACGACCGGCGGGCTGGACACGGGTGGGCCGTTCGTGCAGTTCGCACGGTGCGGGCGCGACGGATGCCGTACGGCGTACTTCCCGATCCGGACCTCGGCCGATGACAGGCCGGACCTGACGGCGAACCCGGAGGTGGCCGGAGCCCCGGCGCCGGACGGCGCCCTGTGGTTCTTCCTGGCCACCCCGGTCACCGGCGGCGAGAACGGGCGCTACCGCCTCGAACTGATCCGCTGCGCGGAGGTGACCTGCGCGAGCCCGGACCGTCACCCGCTCGGCGAGATCGACCGGACGCCGGCCGACGGCTACCCGGATCTGCGCCGTGCCCGGCTGACCGTCGGGTCGGACGGGCGCCCGTCGGCGACGTTCTGGATCGGTCACGAGGTCGCGCGCTACACCTGCGACCCGGTCGGCTGCGCGAACCCGCGCCTGCTGGAGGAACCGGTCGTCGGCACGGCCTGGGCGACGTCCGGCCGCCGGACGATCTCGCTGATGGGCAACGAGATCTGGGACGGCACGCGGCGATGGCAGCTCGACGGCGCCGGCAACGACGACTCGGGCACGGTCCTGGTCCGCGACGACGCGGTCTACGTGGCGGGGGCGCTGAGCACCGGGCCGGAGCCGGGGATCCGGGTCACGATCGGCACGCCGCCCGGCTTTCAGCGCGAGGTGGTGTGGCGCTGCACCTCGTCGGACGACTGCGACCGGGTGGCGCTCGACGTCTATCCGGGTGCCGGGCGGCGGGAGTTGCTGGCGGTCAGCCGGGACGGGCGGGTGCTGGTGATCCGCGACGACCACACCGTACTGGCAAAGTTTTAGAAGCCCTGCTCGATGGCGTAGCGGACGAGCTCGGCCCGGTTGTGCATCTGCAGCTTGCCGAGCGTGTTCTGCACGTGGTTCTGCACCGTGCGGTGGGACAGCACCAGCCGCTCGGCGATCTGCTTGTACGACAGCCCCTTGGCGACCAGCCGCAACACCTCGGTCTCGCGCTCGGTCAGGCGCGGCCCGCCCGGCTTGCGGTACTCCCCGAGCACGAGCCCGGCCAGCCCGGACGTGAAGACCGGCTCGCCCTCGGCGGTCCGGCGCACCGCGTCCAGGAACTCGGCCCGTCCGGCCGACTTGATCAGGTACCCGGTCGCGCCGGCCTTGACCGCTTCCAGCACGTCCCGCTGCTCGCCGCTGGCCGAGAGCATCAGGATCCGCACCTCGGGCAGGATGTCGCGCAGCCCGCGGATCACCGCCACCCCGGGCAGGTCGGGCAGTTGCAGGTCGAGCACGACCACCTCGGGCCGGGCGGCCGGCGCGACCCGCAGCGCCTGCTGCCCCTCACCGACCGCCGCGGTCACCTGATAGCCGGCCTCGGCCAGGTCCCGGGCCACGCCGTCCCGCCACATCGGGTGGTCATCGACGACCATCACACGCACAGTCACGCCCGCCAGATTAACGACACCGGGTAGTCCTTCCGGTTGCTCCTGGTGCCGTGGTCGCTCAGCCGACACCACGTCCACCGCCCCGGGAACACACTGGCCGCATGGGAGTCGACCTGGGAGGAATCGAGTTCTACGCGGGGCCGCCGGTACTCGGCGGTCCGGACGACCTGGACGCTGTCATCCGTAACTTCATCGACGGCGCGACCACCCGCCTGCTGGTCGCGGTGCAGGAACTGGACTCCCGGCTGATCGCCGACGCGGTCCTGGCGGCCAAGGCGCGCCGCCTCCGCATGCAGATCATCCTGGAGGGCGACTATCTGCGGGAGGCGACACCGCTGGCCGACCCGTGGGTGACCGGCGGCGAGAACGAGGGCAACCGGGCCATCCACGCGGCGCTGCTGCGGGCCGGGGTCGACCTGGTCACCGACCTGAACCCGAACATCTTCCACCAGAAGTTCATCGTCCGGGACCCTGGGAAGCCGACCGCGGCCGTGCTCACCGGCTCGGCCAACTTCACGCACACCGACACCGGCACCAACCCGCCGGGCATGGCCGGCAAGCCCGGCAACAACCTCAACCACGTGGTCGTGCTGCACGGGAGGACGGCCGCCGACCTCTACCTGGCCGAGTTCGAGCGCCTTCGCAGCGGCACCTTCGGTGACCTGCACGAACGTCACGAGCCGAAGCCGCGCGAGTTCCGCCTGGGCGGGATCCGCGTCAAGCCCGTCTTCGCGCCCGAGCAGGGCCCGGAGATGGAGATCATGAAGCAGATGCTGAAGGCGACGTCCCGGGTGGACTTCGCGATGTTCACGTTCGCGCAGTCGTCCGGCATCGACGACACCATGGCCGTGATGCTCAAGGGCGGCCTCCCGGTGCGCGGCGTCCTGGACCGCGGGCAGGGCTCGCAGAAGTGGGCCGCGACCGAGCTGCTGCGCAAGGCCGGGGCGCAGCTGTTCGAGAACACGCCGGGCAACGGCGTCCGCAAGATCCACCACAAGCTGATGGTGATCGACCAGCAGCTCACCATCGTCGGCAGCTTCAACTACACCGCGCCCGCGGCCACCCTCAACGACGAGAACATCGTGGTCCTGGGCGACCTGGAGGAAACGGACCAGGACGCGATCGCGGCGCAGAAGCGGCTGGCCGGTTACGCCCTGGCCGAGATCGACCGGATCATCACGCAACTGTCCCGCCCGGCCTGAATCCACCCGCGCATCCGGGCGCTGTCCACAGCCCGGCTGGCCGCAAACCCCGAGGTTCCCTAGAGTGGGCGGTCGGGTGTCGCGGTCGCGGTGCCCGACCGGCAGGAGGGGGACGGCACGATGCGCAAGTTCGTGGCCGCGATCACGGCCATGACGGCAGCGCTGGCGTTGACGGCCTGCGGCGGCAAGAGCGACGAGCCGTACTTCGTCAGCCAGGGCTCATCGGCCGCGCCGATCGCCACCTCCGACGCGCCCGCGCCGGCCGCCGCCGGGGCGAACAGCGCTCCGGCCTCGGTGCCCGCGAGCAAGAGCCCGTCCCCGGCGGCCACCACCAAGAAGGCCGCGAAATACGTCTTCCCGGTCGTCGGCAACAACTCGTACGCGCACACCCACCATGACTACCCGGCCACCGACATCATCACGAACTGCGGAAACACCATCCGCGCGGTGACCGACGGCACGATCCTGGCGCTCACCCGGGTCGACAAGTGGAAGGCGTCGGTCAACTCCGGCGACACCCGCGGCGGCCTCTCCGTCTCGCTCCTCGGCGACGACGGCGTGCGCTACTACGGCTCCCACATGTCCAAGATCGACAGCAAGGTCCAGATCGGCGCCCGCGTCACCGCCGGCCAGACCATCGGCAAGATCGGCGACACCGGCGACGCCAGCGCGTGCCACCTGCACTTCGGCATCTCCCCGCCGTGCGCCCAGGTCGGCGACTGGTGGAACCAGCGCGGCACCGTCTACCCGTGGCCGTACCTGGACGCGTGGAAGGCCGGAAAGAACAAGTCCCCGGTCGCCACGGTCAAGGCCTGGCAGTCCGCCCACGGCTGCCCCAAGAAGCCCACCACCGACGGCTGACCCTTCTCCACCCCGAAGATCAACTTCTTCATTGCCCCGGTCCGCCGGGGTACAGACCGTCGCTCCCGCGGGGACCCTTCCGACCCTCGCAGGCCGCTGGCGCGGCCAGAACGCGAGGCCCGCAAGGGCGACGTGGTCTTCTGGTCACGCTCAGAGCAACAAACCCGCCCACGCGTGCACCCACGCGAGGCCGCACCCGCCGACCGGCGTGGTCAGGCGTTGGCTTCGGCGAGGGTGGGCGTGGGGGTCGATGCCGGGGTGGTGGCGGTGGGCGGCCACGTGGCGGCGACCGTGAGGACGGAGAGGGTGGCGGCCAGGGCGGCCGCGCCTACCACCAGGGACGGGCGCAGGGATTCGGCGGCGGCGCCGGCGGCCAGCATGGAGAGGCCCTGGACGGCGCAGAGGCCGGACATGGCGACGCCGAAGGCCCGGGCCCGGTAGGCCGGCGGGATCGCCCGGCCGAAGAGGGCGTTCAGCGGGATGCTGAACGCGCCGGCCAGGCCGCTGACGAACAGCAGGGCCAGGACCACGGGCAGCGGCGGCCGGGCGGCGATCGGGAGCAGGATCGCGCAGGACAGGATCGCGAGCGGGAGCATCAGGCGCCGGCGCCGGTCGGGCCCGCAGAAGCGGGTCAGGACCACGCCGCCGACGGCCACACCGGCCGGCATCATCGCGAGGAGCAGACCTCCGGTGCGGGCGCCACCGCCGTACTCGGCGGCCAGCGGCGCGACGATCCCCTCGACGGCGTAGACCAGGCAGGACAGCCAGAACAGCAGCAGGTAGGAGCGGAGTGTCCGGTCGCCGAACACCACCCGTACGCCGGCGGTCGTCTCGGACCACCAGGGGCCGGAAGCCTCGGCCGGAGCCCGGGTCGCCGCCGGGCAGGAGCGAAGTCCGGAAGCGATGAGCGCGGCCGAGATCAGGAAGGTGGCCGCGTCAGCGGCCAGCACCAGCTGCGCCGACCCGGCGGTGACCAGCAGCCCGCCCAGCGCGAACCCGGCCACCTGGGTGATCTCGGCGACGATGTTGTCCAGGCCGTTCGCGACCGGGTAGCGGTCGCCGTCCAGGATGTCCGGGAGCAGGGAGGCGCGCGCCGACTGGAACGGCGGCCGGCACAGGTTGGCCACGAAGGCGAGGAGCACGAGCAGTGGCACGGGCAGGCCCGGGGCGAGCATGAGCAGCACCAGCGCGGCCCGGATCAGGTCGCAGGCGATGAGGACGGTGCGGCGCGGCAGCCGGTCGGCGATCACCGAGAGCAGCGGCCCGCCGACCACCCAGGTCAGGTACGAGCCGGCGAAGGTGAGCGCGGCCAGCAGCGGCGAGCCCGAGCGGTGGTAGACCAGGAAGGCCAGGGCGACCGCGGTGAGCTGGTCGCCGATGAGCGACAGCAGGTTGGCGGCGAAGAGGTGGCGGTACTCGCGGACCGCGAAGATCTCGCGGTAGCCGGCCGGCTGCTCGGTCAAGGACTCCCCTGTACATGGATCAGCGGCGGGCCGTCCCAGGTCCAGATGGGACGGCCCGCCGCTGCTGACGGTCTACTCACACACATCCACGGGGGTTCAGCCCCAGCTACGTCCGCGCATCGGCGTGCTCCCTTCAGTGATGGGGATCGGCTTTCACTGCCGGGAACTTCAGCTCCAGGTACGACCGCGCATCAGGGGTACCTCCTCAGCCAGGGGAAATCCGGGGTTGCCCACTACGTTAGGTATCCGCAGATTTCCGGCATATCAGCTTTTCGTCCGGCGGCGGGCGAACCGCTCGTCGCGAACCGGACGAACCGACGCGGGAAGCCCACCGCGAGACACGGCGGGGCTCCCCGCGTCCTGCATCAGGTGATCGGGACCGGGCCGGTTCCTAAGGTCATCGGCCCGGCCGCCGAACAGAGGCGACCGACCGAGAGAGCGGAGACCGGATGCGCTGGCCCCGAGCCACCGCGCCGGCGTGGATCGTCCACGCCGGCTTCCTGGCGTGCGCCCTGCTCGGCGGGGCCGGATACGCCCTGACCGGCGCGGGCGCCCGCGCGGTGATCTACACGGTCGTGGTGGTGCTGTCGATCGGCCTGTTCGGCCAGGCGCTGCTCTCCGGCCACCTCACGCACCGGCGGCCCTGGCTGCTGGCCATCGGCGGCCTGGCGCTGCTGCTCGCCGACCACCTGCTCTGGCCGTACTGGATCATCGACGGCCATCTGGGGCACGCCGAGGGCCGACCGGCCGACCTGCTGCTCGCCACCGCTCACGGACTGTTCCTGATCGGTGCGTCGCTGGCGGTCCGGCGCCGGATGAGCGCGGACGCCGGCGGCATCGTCGACGCCGCGATGTTCGGCGTGTGCGCCGGTGGCGCGCTGTGGGTGTGGGTGTTCCAGCCGCACCTGCCGGCCACCGCCACCCCGGTCGGCGAGGCGCAGGTGCTGGTCGACGTGCTGCTGCTCAGCGCGTGCGCGGGCTGCCTGTTGCGGATGGCGGTCGCGGCGACCGGCGCGGCCCGCGGCACGATCGCGTATCTGCTGCTCACCGTGGTGCTGACCGGGGGCGCGCTGACCGCCGGGGCGCTGGGCGTGCCGCACCGGGGCGCCGTCTCCGGGGTGCTGATGCTCGTCGCGTTCCTGACCATCGCGGCCGCGGCCGTGCACCCGGGCGCGCCCGCGGTGGTCGAGCCGCCGACCGTCGTCGAACGGGCGGCCGGACGGTTCCGGCTGGCCTGGCTCGGGGTCGCGCTCAGCGTGAACCCGGCCATCGCGACGGTTCAGGTGCTGCGCGACGACCAGACCGGCGCGGCGCAGCTGCCGATCGCCACGATGCTGGTGATCCCGCTCGTGATGATCCGGTTCAAGCAGCTCACCGGCCAGCGGGAGCGGGCCGAGCGGGTGCTGGCCCACCAGGCCTCACACGACGAGCTCACCGGCCTGTTCAACCGGCGGCGGATCATGACCGAGATCGACCGGGCGCTGACCGGCTCGGACGACGTGATCGTCCTGCTCTGCGACCTCGACGGTTTCAAGCCGGTCAACGACCGGCACGGTCACGCGGCCGGCGACGACGTGCTGCGGACCGTCGCCGGGCGGCTGAGCACGGTGGCCGGACCGGGCCGGGAGGTCGGGCGGCTGGGCGGTGACGAGTTCGTGGTCGTGTGCCGGGGCGGCACCGACGCGGAGATCGCCGACCTGCAGGAACGGATCCGCGCGACGGTCCGGCTGCCGATCGGCCTGACCGGCGGCGCGGTCTCGGTGGGGGTCACCATCGGCATGGCCCGGGCGACGGCCGGCTGCGGTCTGGACCGCGCCGGCCTGATCGCCCAGGCCGATGCCGAGATGTACGCGGGCAAGCCCAGCCGCCACCGGACCGCCGCCTGATCAGTCCCCGACCGGTTCGTGCGGGAGCAGGCCGGCCGAGCGCATCGCCGCCCGCAGCGGGTCCAGCGGTTCGCCGTCCGGCACGGTGAGCGTGATGCCGGGCTGGGACGTCTCGGCCACGGTGGGCACGTTCACGCCGATCAGCCCGGACTGCGCCATCATCTGCCACAGTTCGGCCAGCATCGGGTGCGCCGGTGGCGAGGTCGTCACCGGCGGGAGCAGCCCGAGCGCGGCCACCGCGTCCGGCAGACCGGCCCCGCTGCGGTTCCGGTCGCCGAGCGCCAACGGCCGGCAACTGGCCCGGATCAGGTCGAAGAGACGGTCGACCCGTGAGCTGTCCCGGCCGGTGACCCGGTCCCGGAACTCCGGGTGGTGGGCCAGCAGCAGTGCGGCCAGCCCGGTGACGTACGGCGCCGCGAACGAGGTGCCGTCCCACGCCGCGTAGTTGGCCGGCGGCACGGCCGACACGATGGCGACGCCGGGCGCGCAGACGTCGATCTCCGGCCCGTGACCGGTGAACGACGCCGAGAAATATCCGTCGACGGTCGGAACGCCGTACACCTGGGTGGCGTGATAGCTCTCCGGCGGGTACTCGCCCACCTTGCCGATCGCCGCGACCGCGAGCACGGACGGCATCGTCGCCGGGAAGCCGACCGGCCCGCCCGAGTTGCCGGCCGCGCAGACGCAGGCGATGCCCGCCTGCCGGGCCTGCTCGATCTTGCGGGCCAGCAGCGGTGACGGCTGCGGGCTGCTCAGGCTCAGGTTGACGACGTCGATCGACCGGGCCAGGCAGTAGTCGAGCGCCTCGATCAGGTCGCTGAACCGGCCGCCCGGGAAGATCTTGCACGAGTGCAGTTCGGCCTCGGGGACCACGCCGACGATGCCGTACCCGTCGTCCTTGCCCCCGATGATCCCGGCGGTGTGCGACCCGTGCCCGACGGTGTCCACCCGCCAGCCGCCGGCGTCGGTGTCCCCGGCGGGGAGACCGGCGGTGACCCGCCCGGCGAGATCGGGATGGGTGCCACAGGCCCCGGAGTCGATGATCGCGATGCGTACGCCGTCCCCCCGGAACGTCGGCGGCAACGCGTCGAAGCGCAGGGCCCGCCGCGCCCACCCGTCCAGCGGACGTTGCGGAAACCCGGGAAAGGTCTCGGCGAACGACGGGCAGGTGACCAGGTTCGGCGCGTCCGCGGTGAGGTCGGGCCGGCCCAGCCAGACCGCCCAGTAGTCGTGCCGGGGCTTGACGTAGACCCCGTTCAGCGCGGGCAGCGCGCCGGCCGGGGCGTCGATCACCGCGACCCCGTCGTCACCGGTCACCGCGCGCAGCGGGAACGCCTCGCTCATCAGGTAGATCTCGGCCCCGGCCAGGGGCCGTCCGTCGCTGCCGAGCACCAGGAACTCCAGCGGGGCCGGGTCGCCGGGCGGGAGCACGCCCGGGTCGGCGAAGCTCATGCCCGCCCCCGCGCCGGGCCGGGCGTACTGCAGCGGCAGGTCCGGTTCGACGTGCACGGCCCCGGTCGCGCCGAGCATGGCCGCCCGGTCCGCCTCCATCTCCACCACGGCGACCGCGGGGAACCCGTCGACCGGCGGGATCACCCGGTGCAGCGTGGTGGCGGGGTCGGTCTCGAGCTGGGCCAGGAACCGTTCGGGGCCGGCCAGCAGGTAGCGCTCGCGTCGGGCGCCGACCGGCCGGGCCGCCGGACCGTCGTCGCCTTTCCCGTCGTCCCGGCGCTTCTTGCCGGGAGTGCGGTCGTTCATCGGGATCCTCCAGATCACCTCGGGCGGCCGGACCCCGGGCAGGTCCCCGGGATCCGGCCGTTGTCCGGCGGGCGGCGCCTCGTCACAGCGGCGGCAGGCCCGGTACGGCGGCCTGCAGCTGCTGCACCGTCCGCACCACCACGGCCACCTGTTGCAGGCTGGCCGGGTACTGCTGGGCCGCGTACTGCTGGACGGCCGTGACCAGCACCGGCGCCACGGCCGCGGCCTGCGGCAGGATCGGCACGGCGGCCTCCAGCCAGCGATAGCAGCGCTGGATGATCGCGGCCGCGGGCTGACGCATCGCCTCGGTGCCGATGGCCTCCGGTACGAACGCGCCGGGAACACCCCAGACGACCGGCCGTGGCGCGGCCAGGTAGGCCGCCCCGCTGTAGTAGGTCACCGCCGGCTCCCGGTCAGTTCCACATGGGCAGGTGCTGGAACGGGTTGCCGTACATGCCGATGTTCGGCTGCTGCTGCTGGAGCGGGTTGCCGTAGCCACCGATCGGCTGCTGCTGCCACTGCCGCGCCATCTGCTGCTGGATGGCCTGCTGGATCTGCTGTTGCTGGATCTGCTGCTGGATCTGCTGGGCGATCGCCTGCTGGATCTGCTGCTGGACGATCGCCTGGTGGATCTGCTGCTGCTGGATCTGCTGGGCGATGATCTGCTGGATCTGGTGCGGCTGCACGGCGTGCTGCAGCTGCTGCGGGTGCAGGCCGGGAAGCCCGCCCTGCGCCCCGAACTGCTGCGGGCTCCCCCACTGTCCGAATTGCTGATCGCCGAGTGAGCCGATCGAACCGAACGGAGTGACCTGCGGGGTCGCGGGTGCGTAGGTGGCCGTGCTCATGGTCGTTTCTCCCCTTTGAGATCGCGGGTGGCCCGGGTGGCCCGCCCGCTCGTCCGGTTCCGAAACGTAATCGAAACGCAGCGGAGGGTAGTGGAGTCCGGGGAATCGCTTGACCTGCACCACGCGGCGAGGAAACTGGACGCGCCGTGACTGCCCCGGGCCTGGCCTGCGGATTTGCTTGCAGACACACCGATCGAGCACGCTGGCCGCCATGGACGCGCCCGAAATGATTAACGCCGGGGAACTGGTGCTGAAACGTTGGGAACCGGAGTGGGCCGGGGAAGCCACCGCCGCGATCCACGAGTCCCTGGCCGAGCTCGAACCGTTCCTGCCCTGGGCCTACGCCGGCTACGGCCTGCGGGACAGCCGCAACTACATCGAGATGTCGGTGAAGGGCTGGAGTGCGGGCACCGAGTTCAACTACGCGATCTTCACGACGACCGGTGACCTGATCGGCTCGATCGGTCTGATGACCCGGTTGGGCCCGGGCACGTTGGAGATCGGCTATTGGATGCGTACGGCCTGGGCCGGCCGTGGCTACATGACCGCGGCCGTCAGCACGCTGACGCGGGTCGCGCTCACCCTCGACGGCGTCGAGCGCGTCGCCGTCCGCTACGACGCCGCCAACCACGCGTCGGCCCGCGTCGCCGCGAAAGCCGGCTTCGTCGAGGTCAAGCGCGAGTCAAGGGAGCCCGTGGCGCCCGGCGAGACCGAGGTACTGGTCACCACGGTATTCGATGGCTCCGCTTCGCTCCACGGCAAGACGCCTGGTAACCGGTGAGGAGGCAGGTGATTTCCCGCCACCCGCAAACCCCACGGGCGTCGGGAAATCACTTGCCTCCTCACCGGCGGCGTCTTGCGGCGCCGGGGGTAAGACTTCAGCGGGCCAGCCAGCCGCCGTCGACCGGGATGACCGCGCCGTGCACGTAGCGCGCGGCATCCGACGCGAGGAAAACGGCCGTACCCGCAAGGTCTTCCGGACCCCCCCAGCGGCCCGCCGGAATCCGGTCCACAATGGCCGCGTCCCGCCTCGGATCGGCGCGCAGCGCCGCGGTGTTGTCGGTGGCGATGTACCCGGGCGCGATCGCGTTCACGTTCACGCCGCCCCCGGCCCACTCGTTGGCCAGGGCCTTGGTCAGGCCGACGACCCCGTGCTTGGCCGCCGCGTAGGCCGGCACCCGGATCCCGCCCTGGAACGACAGCATCGACGCCACGTTGATGATCGACCCGCGCCCCTGGGCGAGCATGACCCGCCCGGCGGCCCGGCACAGCCGGAACACCGCGTCCAGGTCGACCCCGATCACGTCGGCCCAGTCCTGATCGGTGGTGTCGACGGCGTCGGCCCGCCGGATGATCCCGGCGTTGTTGACCAGGATGTCGATCCGCCCGAGCGAGGTCACCACCCGCTCGACGACCGCCTCGGGGTCAAGGTCCGCGAGATCCCCCCGGATCCATTCCGCAAAACCGAGATTTCCGATTTGCGTACGGGAAGCAGCCGGTGCCGGCAAAGCAGGCGGGGCAGCCGAGCCGGGCGGGGCAGGCGGCTCGGAACGGGACAGCACGGCCACAGCCGCGCCGGCCGACGCCAGCCCGCCCGCGATCGCCAGCCCGATCCCCCGATTCCCCCCGGTCACCAGCGCCACCCGCCCGTCCAGCCGGAACGAGTCGAGAACCGTCAAAGCCCCAGCTCCCGCAGCACCGGCACGGCCTTACCCACCCATTTCAGGTCCGCGTCCTCCATCGCCCCTTGAGTCCGCTGGGTCCCGGCCAGGAACCACAGGTAATAGGTGATGTATCCCGGCGCGCTGACCACCGTGTGATATCCCTCCGGCATCATCTGCACCCCGTGATCCCGAACGGTGAAGTTCTCCTCATACCCCTCATCGGTGTAGACCCGGCTGATCCCGAACCCCTCCTTGGGCGACACCTTGAAGTAGTACATCTCTTCGTGCGCCGCCTCCCCGGGCAGGCTGTCGACCTTGTGCCGATGCGGCGGATACGTGCTCCAGTTCCCGCTCGGGGTGAACGTCTCCCCCACGATCAGCCGCCGAGCCGGCAGCGCGGGCTGACTGATCTCGGTCAGGATCTGGTGATAGGTCCGCCCGAAGTTCGCCGCCCCCCACCGCCCTTCGGCCACCTGGTCGGGCGAGATCACGTAGGGCTCGGTCACCAGATCACTGGGCGCGCTGGGCAGCGCGATCTCCACCGGCCCGTGCGCTTCCACGGTCACCGCCGACCCGGCCGGGATGTACACCGAGTGCGGTTTGCCGGAGAACACGTCGGCCCGCCCGCCCACGTCGGCGAACTTGGCCGCCCCCACGGTGAACGTCGCCTTCCCGCTGAGGATCACGGCCAGGATCTCGCGATCCCCCGATTCCCCGGACCACGTCTCGCCCGCGTCGAGCCGCAGCAGCGTGAGGTCGAGCAGCGCACATGGGTTGAAAGGCAGTTCGTTGCGACCGGACTCGGCCGGGATCGTGCAGTGGTACTTGTAGTCCATGACAGCTCCTTACCAGGGGTGATTCCAGTCGGGCCGGGTGACGCGGGTCAGCGCTTCGAGGTAGAAGTAGTCGCCCCAGAGGGTCCCCTCATCGACCCCGATCCCTTTGGGCTTGTCGTAGACGCCGTGCCGCAGCAGCGCGTTGCCGGGGCTGACGTAGTCGCTGATCAGGGCACCGAGGATCGCCCCGGCGGCCGCCGGCCGGCCGAGCGCGAGCAGCCCGCACACCGCGATCGCCGCGGCCGACGAATCCCGTTCCACCTCAAAAAGCGACAAATCCCAATAAGGTACGCCGGCAGCCGGGAAGTGGTCGGCACAGCGTCGCGCCGCGGCCAGGAACGACGGGTCCCCGGTGTGCTCGTAGTTCAGGTAGAACCCGTAGATCCCCCACGCCTGCCCGCGCGCCCAGCACGAGTCGTCGGCGTGCCCCTGCTCGGTCTCCCCGCGCAGCGGTTCCCCGGTCACCGGATCCCAGTAGAACGTGTGGAACGTGCTCCCGTCCGGCCGCAGGATGTGATCCCGCAGCTGTTCCGCGTGCCGCCGGGCCGCGTCGGCGTAACGGGCGTCCCCGGTCTGCGCCGACGCCCAGAACAGCAGCGGCGTGTTCATCAGGCTGTCGATGATCGTCCGCCCCCGCTGGGCCGGATCCCGCAGGTCACCCCAGGCCTGGATGATGCCCGCGGGTTCGAGGACGCGGGACATCAGGTGGTCGGCCGCCGCCAGCGCCGCCCGCTTCGCCTCGTCATCGCCCGTACGCCGATGGGCCGTCACGCACGACAGCGTGTAGAGGAAGCCGAGATCATGCGTGTCGATGTCGACCCCGTCGGCGACCCGCGCCGCGAAGCTGCGCACGTGGTCGAGCCCGGCCGTCAGGTACTTCTCGTCCCCGGTCAGGTCGTACGCCAGCCAGATCTGCCCCGGCCAGAAACTCGTGGTCCAGCCGGTGTTGGCGGCCCGCAGCGGATAGCGGTCGCCGACCGTCGTGTCGTCGGGATAGCGGTCCCCGAACTCGGCCAGATTCGCGTCGATGGTGGACAGTGCCGCGGTCACCGCGGCGGCGGTCACGTCGATCGCCGTCATGTGGTCCTTTCTTGCCGGTGGAGAAGGGCCGGTGCCAGCGTGTATCGGCTGTTCGCCCACACCGCGTAGAGCAGCGGGCTCGCCGCGAGGGTCAGCGCGAGCACCGGTTTCGCCGCCACGAGCGCTTCGAGGAGCACCAGGACGGCGAGCGACGGGCCGGTCAGGTACCACCGCCGGACGCCGAGCAGAAGTCCCGCCCGCAGCACGTCCCGCAGCCGGGCCGCCGGTCGCTCGGCCAGCGCGACCAGCCCGAGCAGCGTGACGACGACGACCAGCGCGATCAGCACGACGAGCACCGGGATCAGCGCCGCGCCGGCCGGGCGCCCCCACGCCGCCCGGACGTCCAGGCCGAGCACGACGAGCGCGCCGGCCGCCAGCACGCCGAGCCCGGCCGCCTTCCGGAACGTGACCCACCACGCCCGCAGGAATGTGCGCACGACCGGGCCGGGGTGCCCGGCGAAGACGGCGAACGCCGCACACAGCGCGGGCGCGGCGAGCGGGGCGGCCACCGGGACGAAGAAGATCGGGAGCACCGCGACGGCCAGCAGCAGGTTGGTCATCAGGGCCAGGTAGGTCAGGTCGAAGACGGTGCCGAGGTGACGTCTCATCCCTTGAGTCCCGTCGTCGCCACGCCCTCGACGAAGTACCGCTGCCCGAGCAGGAAGATCACCACGATCGGCAGGACGGAGAGCACCGACCCGGTCATGATCAGGGCGTACTCGGCGCTGTACTGGCTGATGAACGTGCGCAGCCCCAGCTGGATCGTCCACAGGTTGCTCGACCGCAGGTAGAGCAGCGGCCCGAGGAAGTCGTTCCACGTGTTGACCAGGGTGAGCAGCGCGAGGCTGGCCAGCGCCGGGGTGGAGAGCGGGAGCATGATCCGGCGGTAGATGCCGTACTCGCTCATGCCGTCGATCCGGGCCGCGTCGACCAGTTCGTCCGGGATCGACTCGTAGAACTGCTTCATCAGGAACACGCCGACCGCGCCGAACGCCTGGATCGCGATGATCGACCAGAGCGTGTCCGACAGGTGCAGCTTCGACAGCAGCACGAACTGCGGGATCATGTACGACTGCCAGGGCACCGCGAGGGTGCCGATGTAGAGCAGGAACAGCGCGTCCCGTCCGGGGAAACGGATCTTCGCGAACCCGTAGGCGGCGAAACTGCCGGTCAGCACCTGCAGGAACGTGACCGCCGTGGAGAGCAGCACGGTGTTGCCGAGCCAGGTCGTCATGTCCGACCGGGTCCAGATGTCGACGTAGTGGTGCCACTGCGGTGTCGACGGCAGCCACGTCACCGGCAGGGTGAAGACCTCGTTGTTGGTCTTCAGCGACGAGACGACCATCCAGTAGAAGGGCAGCAGCACGGCCACCGAGGCGACGAGCAACGTCAGGTAGCCGGCGATCCGCCCGAGCCGGGAGCCGCGGCGGCGCGCGGCGGGCAGGGGCTCCGTCCGTACCGAAGCAGGGTCCAGAAGCGTGGTCATCGAGCCTCCCGACGGCGGTTCACCACGAATTGCACGACGGTGACCAGGAAGCACAGCAGGAACAGCACGATCGACACGGCCGACGCGTAGCCGAACTGGTTCTCCTCGAAGCCCTTGCGGTAGACGTACTGCGCGAGCACGAGCGTCGACTGCCCGGGGCCGCCGTTGGTCATCACCAGGATCAGGTCGAGCACCTTGAAGCTGTTGATGGTCAGCATCACGACGACGAAGAACGTGGTCGGGCGCAGGCAGGGCAGGGTCACCGCCCGCAGCCGCTGCCAGGCGTTGGCGCCGTCGACCCGGGCCGCCTCGTAGAGCTCGCCGGGCACGGTCTGCAGCCCGGCCAGGAAGATCAGCATGAAGTAGCCCATCTCCCGCCAGGTGCCGACCAGGATCACCGCCGGCATCGACCAGTCGGCCGAGGTGGTCCAGCCCGGCGGGTTGTCCACGCCGACCGCCCGCAGGATCGCGTTGATCGGCCCGTACCCGGGGCTGAACAGCATGTTCCAGACCTGCGCGACCGCCACGATCGACGCGATATAGGGGAAGAACGCGACGGTACGGAAGAACGCCACCGCCCGCAGCCGCCGGTTCAGCAGCACCGCCAGCCCGAGCGACGCCACCAGCGTGAGCGGGATGTGGAAGACCGTGTAGTAGACGGTGTTCCACATCGCCGTCCAGAAGCTGGAGTCGTGCATCATCTGGCGGACGTTGTCGAGGCCGGACCACTCCGCGCCGCCGAAGATGTCCCAGGTGGTGAACGCGTAGTAGAAGAGCAGCACCACCGGGACCATCGTGAGCACCGCGAAACCCACGAAGTTGGGCAGCAGGAAGCTCCAGCCGAGCAGAGTGTTCCGGCCCGTCCTCACTTGTTCAGGACCTCGTTCTTGGCCTTGTCCTGCGCCTGCGTGATGGCCGCGTCGATGTCCGTGGTGCCGGACAGCACCGACGTGTGCAGGTCGTTGAGGATGTTCTGCAGCGGCGCGGTGTACTTGCCGACCGGGTTCTCCGGCTTGGTGTCGTGCTTGGTGAAGGCGAACTTGGAGACGTCGTCGGTCGGCACGCCCGGGATCGCGAAGATCGTGTCGGCCGCGGCGTCGGTGTTCGCCGGCGTGATGCCGATCCCGGCCAGCGCCTTCGCGCCGTCCACGCCGGCCACGTAGGCCAGGAACTTCTTGGCCGCGTCGATCTTGCCCTTGCTGATCTTCGGGTTGATCCCCATGCCGGTCGGGTCGCCGAAGGTGATCGGCGTGGCCGAGGTGCCGGTGGTCGACTTGTCGAGCTGCGGGGCCGGCGCGATGCCCCACTCGAACTTGTCCGCGTCACCGCTCTTCTGCTGGCTGAGCAGGGTCGCGATGTACCAGGTGCCCATGGTCATCATGGCCGCCTGCTGCTTGCCGAACTGCGCCTGGTAGGTCAGGTTGTTGGTGGTCGCGTCGCCCAGCCCGACCTGCGCGCCGGCCTTCTGCAGGTCGACCGCGCGGGTGTAGTACGGCTTCAGGTATCCGAAGTTCCCGCTGCTCAGGTCCGCCCCGGCGGTCTGCGCGAGCGCGAAGCCCTGCAGCGTCGACTGCCACACGTGCTCGTAGATGCCGAGCGCCTTGGACCCGGACGCCTTCAGCCCGGTGGTCAGCTGCTTGCCCGCGGCGGCGTAGTCGTCCCACGTCCACGACCCGTCCGGGTACTTCACCTTGGCCGCGTCGAACAGTGCCTTGTTGTAGTAGACGACCCACGAGTCCTGCCGGTACGGGATCGCGAACGTCTTCCCGTCGACCTGGTAGAACGGCAGCCCGTTGGCGGCCGAGCCGAGACCGGCGGCGACGTCCGAGACGTCGAGCAGTTGCTTGCCGTTCTGGTAGGTGTAGAAGTTCTTCAGCGTCTTCTGCACGTAGATGTCGGGCGCCTTGCCGGCGGCCAGGTCGGCGATCATCTGGGTGTCGTAGTTCTTCGGGTCGTACTCCTTGAGCTCGACCGTGTAGTCCGGGTTGGCCGCGTGGAACCCGTCGGCCAGGACCTTGAACTCGGGCGTGGTGGCCAGGCTCCAGCCGGCCAGGCTGAGCGTCTTGTCCCCGGCCCCACTCGCGTCGTCACCGCCCGACCCGCAACCGGTCAGCGTGAGCGAGAGCGCCGTGACGGCGCCGAGGACGGCGGCTATCGAGCGTTTCATCCCATCTCCTTCAAAGGTTGAGGCGGTAGCGCGTGGTGGTGCCGTCCGGCCAGGTCACGCCCACGTCGTCGCCGATCTCGACGGCGCAGTGCGGGCTCTCCGGCAGGCCGGCGCCGAGCCCGACGAGCGTGGCGGTCCAGACGCCGGGGCGGACCGGGTGGTCGATCCAGGGCACCCGGACCGGACCGCCGAGCGGCCCGGGGTCGTCGTGGACGGTGAATCCGTGGTCACTTCCGGTCGGCCAGATCGCCGAGAGGTGCGAGAGGGGACCCGGCCAGCCGCCGATCCGCAGACCGACCGCCTCGGGCCCGGCCGCGTCGACCCGGGCCAGCCGCACCTCGTAGGGCCCTTTGACCAGGGAGTACACGGTGAGGTGGCCGGCCTCGCGAAGCTCCGCGGCCCGCCCCTCACCATGATCGGGACCGGGTTTCCACGAGGTCACCCAATGAACAGGGCCGGACGAGCCGGCAAGACCTTCTTCGCGTACGGCGATCAGCCGCATCCCGGTCCGGTGCGTCGTCCGCCCGTCGGCGTCGACGAGCACCACCGACTGGTCCACCGGATCGGTCCACCCGGACTCGTCGAGCACGGGCGCGGTCGCCGTCGAGTACCCGATCCGCGAGTAGAGCGGCGAGTCGGCCCGTCCCTCCCCCGCGAAGCCGTGATCCGTGCCGTGGTTGATCACCCGGACGATGCCGTCGGCCCGGGTCCCGGAGATGATCCAGCCGGGCGCGCGCACCGCCCGCAGTACGTCGCCGCGTTCGATCGGCAGCGGCTCGCTCGGCGCGGTCCACACCGGATGGTCGGCCGGCAGCGCGATCCCGAGCAGTCCCTTGCTGGCCCAGTACGGCGACGCGGGCCCCGAGTAGGACTGCGCCAGCCGCCGCCACGGCCCGTGCCAGCCCATGCTGAGCAGCCCGTCGGCGTCCGGCGCGCCTCGGTCGGCGAAGTGCCGCACGATCCGGTCGGCCGCGTGCCGCAACTGCCCGGGCGACGTCGACGGCACCTCGGCCAGCACACCGGCCCAGAACGGCGCGGCCGCCGCGAACCGGTAGATCAGGCTGCGCCCCTGCAGCAGCGGCGACCCGTCCCGGCCGACCAGCGCGACCGCGTCCAGCAGATAACGGTCGAGGTCGTCGGCCCAGCGCTTGTCCGGGGTGGCGCCGCGCATCCGGCCCCACAGGATCGGGTACAGGTGCAGCGCCCAGCCGGTGTAGTGGTCGTACGCCCGCTTCGGCCCGTCCGAGAGCCAGCCGCCGTCGCGCCGGAACGACTCGTGCGCGGCCAGGTCCGACTCCATGTCGCCGGCCGACCACGGCCCGCCGACCGAGCGCAGGAACGTCTGGACGACCAGCCGGAACCACACCCAGTTGATCTGCGGGTACGTGTCGTCGCCGACCACCGGCGACAGGTACTCCACGACCCGTTCCTGCACGCCCGGGTCCAGGCGGTCCCAGATCCACGGCCGAGTCAGGTCCAGGATCAGCGCGATGCTGGCCGCCTCGACCTTGGCCTGGCCGTGCTCGGTGAGCCGGACCCAGCGCTCCGGCGAGGCCGGGTCGGTGCCGGTGGCCAGGCCGGTCGCGTACCGGTCGATCAGCTCGTCGACGCCCTCGCCGCGGGCCCCGGCGATCCGGAAGCCGGCGGTCAGGAACGTCCGCGCGAACCCTTCCAGGCCGTCCACGTCGTGGCCGTAACCACCCTCGGCGCCGGGCAGATCGAATCGGGCGCGGCCGGGGCTCGCGTGCCGGGCGGCCGCGTCGAGCATCCGGTCGGCCAGGCGCAGCCAGTCCTCCCGGCGCCAGTCGGGGTCGATGGTGGACGTCAACGGATCCTCCCTCCGAAGGGGAGCGAACGGTTTCGAGGAAGTTAAACGCTCACAATCGAGCATGTCAATGTCTTGAACAGACTGATGCAATCAGAACCGATCCACGGCATGGACCTGGACTTTTGTCTCAGCGGAGTCTTTCGCTCGCCCTGAGGAGGCATCTAGGATCACTGAAGTGATCGGATCCGATCACTATCGATCGCCGCGGACGGAGGCCATGACCTTCACCGGACCCCTCGCTCAGGCCTGGCCCGCCGTCGCCCCCGGAATGCTGCGACCACCCGGCCGGTGCCTGCCGGTGCCGCCCGCGTCCGACCGCGCCGCCTGGGCCGCGCCGGACCCGGCGACCGTGCGCGCGCTGCTGTCCCGGGCCGACCCCGACGCACCCTGGCCCGTGCCGCTGGCCAGTGGCTACGCCCGCTACTTCCGGGACGGCGACCGCGACGCGTACGAGCAGGTGATCTGGGCCCGGCATCGGCGCGTCACCCGGGCCGCGGTGCTGGCCGCGGTCACCCTCGACGAGCGGTGGCTGGACGAGGTGGCCGACGGGGTGACGCTCTGGTGCGAGCAGAGCAGCTGGTGCTGGCCGGCCCACGACGACACGTACCGGCGGCACGGCGCGGTGGTTCCCACGGTCACCGATCCGTACCTGGACCTCGGCGCCGGCGAGGTCGCCGCCGAACTGGCCTGGATCGATCACCTGCTCGGCGCCCAGCTCGACGCCAGGGTCCCGGGGCTGCGCGCGCGGATCCGGCACGAGGTGGACCGTCGCGTGCTGCGCCCGTTCGAGCAACGGCGCGACTGGCACTGGCTCGGCCTCGACGGCCACGTCCACAACTGGAACCCCTGGATCCACGGGAACGTGCTGGTCGCGACGCTGCAGCTGGTCGACGACGACCGCCGCGAATCCCTGGTCGGGCTGGCCGTCGAAGGGCTGGACCGGTACGTCGCGGCGCTGCCCGCCGACGGGGCGATCGACGAGGGCTACGCCTACTGGTGGAACGGCGCCGGGCGGCTCCTCGAAGCGATCGACATCCTGACGTACGCGTCGAGCGGGGCGCTCACCGCCGAACCGGTCCCGGCGCTGCGGGCGACGGTGGCCTTCCCGCACCGGATGCACCTGGGCGGCCCCTGGTACGTGAACTTCGCCGACTGCGTGGCCCGGCCCTCCGGCGACCAGCCGTGGCGCGAGCTGCACCGGGAGGCCCGGCGGACCGTCGACGACGCGGCCCTCGCGCACGCGGCGGCACACCGGACACCCGGTTCCCCGGTCGCGCACGAGAACGACGGCCTCGGCCGGTTGCTGCGCGCCCTCACCGACCCGGCCTGGGTCGCCGCTGGTGGCCCGCCGCCGGTCGGCGAGTCGTGGCTGCCGCGCGAGGTGTGGATGCCGTCGACCCAGGTGCTGGTCGCGCGGATGGCCGCCGGCACCTCGGCCGGGCTGACCCTCGCGGTCAAGGGCGGCCACAACGGGGAGAATCACAACCACAACGACGTCGGCACCTTCGTCGTGGCCCTGAACGGGGTGCCGGTGCTGGTGGATCCGGGCCGGCCGACCTACACCGCGCAGACGTTCGGGCCGGACCGCTACGACCTGTGGACGATGCAGAGTTCGTGGCACAACGTCCCGGAGATCCGGGGACTCGCGCAGGCCCCCGGCCCGGAGCACACCGCCGACGACGTGGTCGTGAGCAGCGGCTCGGCGTACGCCCAATTGGCTCTGGATCTTGCGAAGGCCTACCCGGCGGCCGGCCGCCGGACCCGGCGCCGCGGCGGACCCGGCCCGTCGGTCGAGATCCGCGCGTGGCGCCGCACCGCGCGCCTCGACCGCGACCGGGCCGAAGTGACCGTAAGGGATCAGTGGGAGCTGGCCCCCGCCGGTCTGGCCCCGACCCGGATCCACCTGGTCGTGGCCGGGGGCGTGCGGGTGCGGCCCGGGCGCGCCGACATCACCGCCCGCGACGGCGCCGGCATGCTGCGGCTGAGCTGGAGTCCGCCCGTGCCGTGCGCGACGACCGTCCGCGAGCTCGACGACCCCCTGCTCAGCGACGTGTGGGGCGATCATCTGACCCGGCTCGAGATCGACGTCAGCGGGCTCGGCGCGATCGGTACCCTCGACCTGACCGTGAAGGAGCAGCAGCGGTGAACACATCGGACAAGCGGGGGCCGCTGCCGGAGACCCGGCGGGCCCGGCTGCTCCAGGCGTTGCAGCGGGACGGCGTGCTGCGGATCTCCGACCTGACCGAGACGCTCGGCGCGGCGGCGGTGACGATCCGCCGTGACATCGCCCAGCTGGCGGCCGAGGGGCTGGTCCGGCGCGTGCACGGCGGGGTGACGCTGCCCGGTTCGACGGTCGAGCCGGAGGCTGAACCGGAGATCACCTCGCTCGGCATGCTGGTGCCGTCGCTGGACTACTACTATCCCGCGGTCGCGCGTGGCGCCGAGGAGGCCGCCCGCGAGCTGGAGATGCGGATCGTGCTGCGCGGCTCGTCCTACGAGACCGAAGATGATCGCCCGCAACTGCTGCGCCTGGTCGATCAGGGCGTGGACGCGCTCATCGTCGCGCCGCGGATGGACGTGCCGACCGCCGGGCGGACCATCGACTGGCTGGCCGGCACCGGTCTGCCCGTGGTGCTGCTGGAACGCACCGCCGCCACCGGGCCGTTCCACGTCGCCATGGAGTCCGTGGTCACCGATCACGCACTGGGCGCGGCCATGGCCGTACGTCATCTGGTCGATCTCGGTCATCGCCGCGTCGGCGTCGTGCTGGCCACGCCCAGCCCGACCCGCCCGCACGTGCATCGCGGCTGGCTGGAGGCGGTCACCGAGCTGGGTCTGGACGTGAACGCAACGGTCGACCTGGAGATCCCGGACGCGCACAGCCCGGACTGCGGGGCCGCCCTGGACCGGGTCCTCGACCGTTGCCTGGCCACCGGGACGACCGCGCTGCTGGTGCACGCCGACGCCGAGGCGATCGCGCTGGTGCAGCGCTGCGAGGAGCGGCGGATCGCGGTGCCCGGGCAGCTCTCCGTGGTCGCCTACGACGACGAGGTGGCCGGCCTGTTCAGTCCGGCGCTGACCGCCGTGCGCCCGCCGCGCCGCTCGATCGGGCGGGCCGCCGTCCGGCTCGTCGCCGACCGTCTCCATGACCCGGATCGCCCGGCTCACCGGATGGTGATCAGTCCGGCCCTGCGCATCCGCGCGTCGACCGGAATTCCATCTCCGCACTAATGCGGATCTGTCGGGCCGATCGACAAACTCGCGCACACACGCGTAACAACCTGGGGTGATACTGCTAGCACGGACAGTGCGTTCAGGGCGGTGTTGCCAGTGCTGAAGCGTTTGTTCCCCATCGGATCGGCGGTGATCGCCGCCGTCGTTCTCACGACGGCGTGCGCGGCGCCCGAGTACACCTACGTCAAGAACTCGGACCAGAAGACGTACTTCAAGGTCCCCCACGAGTGGCACCAGACCGCCACCGGGGACCTGGACGACATCCTCGCCGGCACCAACCCGGACTCGGCGAACTCGGCCGCCCGCCAGCAGATGTGGTGGTCGGTGGCCTACGACGCGGACGCCGACCCGACGGCCGCGCACCTGCTCACCGGTCAGGTCACCGACCAGCCGATCGTCTACGCGCGGGTCTCCAAGCTGACCACCGACCAGCAGAACGCGATCTCGCTGGACGTGCTGCGCGACATCCTGCTGCCGGTCACCGCGGACGCCCGCGAGGCGGCCGCCCCGACCACCCCGCTCACCGGCTTCGAGCTGGTGCGCGACGACCTGCTCGCCCCGGCCGACGGCCTGCACGGGGTCCGGGTCGTCTACGACTACGAGCTGGCCGACGGGGTGTTGCACACCTTCGACCAGACCACGCTGGTCAACAACGCCGGCGACACGCTCTACCTGCTGATCATCCGGTGCTCGGCCAGCTGTTACCGGGAGCGGTCCGGTGAACTGGACGACATCGCCACGTCCTTCACCGTGAGGAGCACATGATGGAGGGTCTGCGTCCGCCCGACGAGGGCCCCGTCGTCCGGGAACGGGTCACGCGCAAGAGGCTGGCGTTCTGGGACCGGGTGAAGTTCCTGCTGCTCTTCACGCTGGCCTTCTTCGCCCTGGTGTGGACGGACATGGCCGACAACCCGCTCCTGCCGTTCCGGGACGCGCTCTACGAGCGGGTCCGCAGCGGCACCGGCATCACGATCATGGTGCTGGCCGGGATCGAGGTGCTGCGCCAGCTCCACTATGTGATCAGCGAGCACGCGTCCTGGTACCACCGGATGTGGACACACGGCGTGTTCGGCGGCGTCGAGCGGGTCACCCGCCGGCTCTTCTCCGACTGGACCCGTTTCCGGCTGGTCCGGGTGTTCAAGTGGCTGCTGTTCATCGCCGTGGTCGCGCTGGTGCTCGGCTCGGTGCTGGACACGTCGCCGGCCATGGCGCTGTTCCAGGTGCCGGCCCTGCTCTGGTCCGCCGCGCCGATGTTCCTGCAGGTCATATTCATCCTGTTCATCGCCGTGGGCCAGTTCGCGGCGATCTTCTGGTTCCTGTCCCGCGGCGGCGTCGAGGTCTACTACCCGGACGACGTGAAGACGCGCTTCACCGACGTGTGGGGGCAGGACCACGTGCTCGAACGCGTCAAGGAGAACATCGTCTACCTGGAACGGCCGGAGGCGATCGAGGGTCAGGGCGGCTACGTGCCCGGCGGCATCCTGCTCTGGGGCCCGCCCGGCACCGGCAAGACGCTGATGGCCGAGGCGGTGGCCGGCGAGACGGGCCGGCCCTACGTGTTCGTCGACCCGGGCGCGTTCATCAACATGTTCTTCGGCGTGGGCGTGCTCAAGGTGAAATCGCTCTTCCGCAAGCTGCGGAAACTCGCTTTGAGGTACGGCGGGGTGATCGTCTTCTTCGACGAGGCGGATTCGCTCGGCAACCGGGGCGCGCTCGCCCAGGGCGGCCCCGGCTTCCCCCGCGGCGGCTTCAGCCACACCGGCTGCAACGGCTTCTCCTACCTGTCCGACGACACGCGTTGGTCGGTCCTTCGTTCCGGGCTCGCCTCCTCAGCCTCCTCCGAGGGTGAGCAGCAAATTCGGAAAAATCGCATTATGTACGGCGGGGGCATGGGCGGCGGCGGTGGCGGCATGGGCACCCTGGAAGCCCTGCTCACCGAACTCTCCGGCCTGAAGAAGCCCCGCGGTTTCGTCAACCGGCACGTGCGCCGCGCGCTCGGCATGCGCCCCAAGCCCCCGCCGAAGTACCGGATCCTCGTCATGATGGCCACGAACCTGCCCGAGGCGCTCGACGAGGCGCTGCTGCGGCCGGGCCGCATCGACCGGATCTACAAGGTCGGCTATCCGAGCAAGGCCGGGCGGGTCCGCACGTACGAGGGGTACCTGCAGAAGGTCAAGCACGAACTGACCGCCGAGCAGATCGACAAGCTGGCCACGATCACGCCGTACGCGACCGGCGCGACCATCAAGGACATGGTGAACGAGGCCCTGATCACCGCGATCCGCGACGACCGGGACACCATCGGCTGGCGCGACATCATCAAGGCCAAGCAGCTCAAGGAACTCGGCCCGGCCGAGAACGTCGAATACATCGAACGCGAGCGGCACGCGGTCGCGGTCCACGAGGCGTGCCACGCGGTCGTCGCCTACCGCACCCGGCACCACATGGAGATCGACATCGCGACGATCGAGAAGGGCAGCGGATACCTGGGCATGGTCGCCAGCATCCCGCCCGAGGACCAGTTCACCACCTGGCGCAGCCACTACGAGTCGGACATCCTGGTCTCGCTGGCCTCCCTCGCCGGCGAGCGGATGTTCTTCGACAGCGACAACTCCTCAGGCGTCTCCGGCGATCTGGAGTCGGCGACCGCGGTGGCGACCAACATGGAAGGCGTGTGGGGCATGGGTTCGACCGTGTCCTCGTACGCGGCCTCCAGCCGCCTCGGCATCGGCACCCCCGGCGGCTTCGGCAAAGGCGTGACCAAGGGCGACAACAACGACCTGTCGGCCCGGCGGGCCCTGGCCGACCGCATCGAGGACAACCTGTCCGAGATGCTGGAACGCGCCACCACCATCCTCAAGGAGAACCGCCGGGAGGTCCTCGCCCTGGCCCACGCCCTGGAAACCCACAAGACCCTGACCGGCGAGGACGTCATCGCCGTCCTGGAGGGCCGGCCGGGCCCGCTCATCGACGGCACGGTCTACGCCGACGACCAGTTCCTCACCGAGGTGGAGAGCTACCACCGCGCGGCGCTCGTCGCCCACCAGGGCCACTCCCGCCTGGCCGCGTCGCTGCCCACCCGCATCCACCCCGAGCCGGTCCTGGCCGACGCCACCCCCGACACCCCGGCCCCGGCCCCGACCGGCCACGAGATCTGGCGCCGCCCGGACCCGCCCGGCCACCCCAACGGCAACGGCAACGGCGCCGGCCCGGCCCCCGCGCCGCCGCCCGGCGAGATCCCCCACCAGCGCGACCCCGACCCGAACTGATCACATCGGCCGGCCGACCTCAGCTGAGCTCTATCGCCGTGCCGTCGGGAGGCGGGCCCGCCTCCCGACGGGGCCACTCGGCAAGCACCTCCCGAGTGAAGGCGTGGAGGTCGGCCGCACCCCCGAGCGACTCCTGCACACGCAGGTAGATCCTGGCATCCATCCGGACGGTCAGCCCCGGTCCGCCGAGGCGGGCGGCCACCGTGGCATTGTCCAGGAACAGCGGATCCCCGGCATCGACGGCCAGGACGAAAGGTGCGTAGTAGGCCTGCATGAATCCGTCCAAGGTGACCTCGAGGTCGTCACTCTCCGGCTCGTCCTCGTCAGGATCGAAGGCATCGATCTGCAGACCGCCGTCCTCGTGGGGGAACGAAGCGATACAAAGCACACGGCATGCGGGACGAATCCCGCCGATCGCCTTGATCGAGCTCTTCTGCCTCCCCGCTTTTTCCCTGACCCTGTCGCCGATCGGCTGACTCCGCCCTTTGGCCTCCGCCACCAGCCAGTTCTCACGGCCTGCGTCGTCGAGGAACAGCCCGAACAGGTCGGCACGATGCCGTCCTGTCCGGAACGTGACCCCGCGCTGCCTCGCATACCTGCTCACATGCAGCAGATGGGATACTCCGCAGTGGGTGCGGCAGAACAACGCTGTGGCTGCCTGCCCGAGGGCGTAGACGATGCCCGCTCTCTCCGACGGATCCAGATCTTTCATCAGCGGAGCGCGTTCCAGTTCACCTCGCTCGCTCCGTCGCAGGTAGGCCGGGATGACCGCGATCCGGTGCAGCGCTTCCCAGATCGACGACTCACCGTCGTACGCCCGATCGCCGGGCTCCCGCCCGGTGGTGAAGAGCGCATGCGCAAGGTCACCGGAACTGACCGTGAGGGCGCCCCGTTCGGGAACTCCGAGCTCGGGCGGAAACTGAATACTCCGGAATGGGATCTCGTAATCAGTTCCGGCACGACCCCCCGCCAAACCCGCGGACATCAGGTCCACCAGAACATCCGAGTGCGGTTCGGTGGGGTTGAGGGCACCGGCAAGTTCTTCCGGTGCCACGGTTTTGGTCGACAGAAGCGTGTTGTGATCGTCGCTGATCGCGGCGAGCAGAACGCTCAGCTGTACAAGCTCCGGAAGCTCCCTCGGCATGCCGATCACATGTTTCACGGTGGCCCGGGAAAGGTCCGCCGATTCGAACACGAGGATCGGCCTCTGGCGGCGTAAGGCCGCGCCAAGCAGCCGATAGTGCCGCGACAGCCCGGTGGGCGACGGAATCACGACGACCGCGAGGGCACCTCTTAGATCGCCGCCTATGCCTACGGACACATCATCGGCATGATGGACCCGGACATTCCGGTCCGCCAGGATCGCCACGACCGAGTCCCGGAGCGCGCCCGGCTCGGCGATGAGAATCACCTGCATAAGGCCACTATCGCAACTCCGCCCGGCAGATTTCAGCGGAAGTGGCGGCCTCGGGGGACGGCGTCAGTCAGGAGTACGGGTGGCGCCGGATGGGTAGCGTGAACCGGCATGACCACTGATGCCATCGTCACCTACCGGACCAGCGCCGACAGCACCACGCTGGAGGCGACGCTGCTCGCACCGGAGCTGGACGTGGCCGTCGCCGACGAGTTACGCACCAGCCTGGAGAAAGCGGTCGCCGGCTCCCCGTGCCGTCAGCTGTCGCTCGACCTGGCCGAGGTCACGTTCATCGACTCGTACGCGATGGGCGCCCTGGTCGGTGTCCGCAACAGCGCCGCCGCGGCCGGCCTCACCATGGTCCTGACCCGGCCGTCGCCCCCGGTCCGCCAGGCCATCGAGGTCACCGGCCTCGCCGAGGTGTTCGGCCTCGACCCGGTCTGACCCCGGCCCCGCCGCCCGCACCCGGCCACGCGTAAACCCCACCTTCCCAAAGGGGGGATGCCGTACCCACCGAGCATTATCCGGCAAAACGATGCGTCCCCGCGGCCACCCTGTGGACAACCCGCCGGTGTGGACAAGTTGACAACGCCCTAAATCGCCTGCCACCACAGGTAGCCCGCCAGCCCGACCGCCGCCACGGCGATGGTGATGCGCAGCGGGCGTTCGGGGCTGCGCCGGACCACGGCCGGCCCGATCGAGCTGCCGACCAGGCAGCCGGCCGCGAGCAGCCCGGCCGCCGCCCAGTGCACCGGCCCGGTCAGCGCGTAGAGGATCGCGGCGGCCAGGTTGGCCGCGCCCAGCACGACCGTCTTGACCGCGTTGGTGACGGCGAACGGCTCGGTGGAGGCGACCGCCATCGCCGCGAGCAGCAGCACTCCGGCCGCCGCGCCGAAGTAGCCGCCGTAGATTCCGATCAGGAAGATGGCGACGCCGAGCGGCGGCCGCCGTCCGGGCCGGGTGTACCAGTCGCGCAGCGCTTCGCGGAACAGCAGCGCGAGCGCCCCGAGCACGATCAGGAACGGCACGATCAGTTCGAAGGCCGACGACGACGTGTTCTTGAGCAGCAGTCCCCCGGTGATCCCGCCGGCCGCGCAGACCGCACCGGTGGTGAGGATCCGCCGCCCCTGCCCTCGCAGCTCGTGCCGGGCGCCGGCCGCGGTCCCGGCCGGCGCGGCCAGGAGCGCCACGGTGTTGGTCATGCTCGCGGCCACCGGCGGGATCCCGGCGGCCAGCAGCACCGGGTAGCTGACGAGCGACGCGAGTCCGGCGATGGAGCCGGTCAGCCCGGAGCCGATACCCCCGAGGAACAGCAGCCCGGCCTGATCAAGATCCACGTCTGTTGACCCTACGGCCCGGCGGCCGAAACCGCCGGGCCCTCGGTGGTGAGATGTCAGGCAGCGGCGCGGGTCCACTGCTGGTCGGTGGCCGAGGTGGAGCAGGTGGTCTGCTGGAGGTCGACCGCGTCGGCCGCCAGGGCCAGGCATTTGCCGGAGTGCCGGGCCTTGAGCTGGTAGTAGCTGCCGTTCGCGACCCACGTCCACTGCTGGTTGGATCCGGTGCCGCAGGTGTACTGGATGATGTTGGCCCCGTCGGCGGTGGAGGCCGAGGTCACGTCCAGGCATTTGCCGCTGTTGCGGTTGATGACGTGCACGTAGCCGCCGCCGGTCGAGCGGAAGTCCCACTGCTGGTTCGTGCCGCTGTTGGCCGCATACGTCTTGACCTCGGCGTTGTCAGCGGTCGAGGAGTTCCAGACGTCGATCACTTTGGTCGTGCTGCGGTTGGTCACCCGGTAGTACGGAACGGCGCTGCCGCTGATCGTCCCGGCCGCCGCGTCCACGGTGACCGTCGGCGCCCAGGTGAGGGTCATCGAGGTGCTCGACGGGAACGTGATCGGCAGCCAGACGTACTCCGAGCTGTTGACCGCGGCGCCCCAGGCACCGGCCCAGCGGTCACCCATGTACAGGTAGCTGCTGCCGAGTTGCAGCACGTACGCCGGCTGCGAGTTGTAGGTCGTCGCGTCGCCCACGTTGGTCCACCCGGTCCACGGCCCGGAGATGCTGGACGCGGTCGCGTACTTCGACTGGTTGGGGTTCCACCCGGATGTCCCCGAGGTCAGCATGAAGTAGGTGCTGCCCCGTTTGAACAGCGCCGGCGCCTCCCTCGACGCGTCGTTCCAGAAGTTCCCGACCACCGACTCCACGTTCAGATAGTCCGCGGTCAGCCGGTAGATCATCAGGTCCTTGTTCTCGTCGGCCGCCGAGATCATGTAGGCGGCCGTCCCCTCCTGATACAGGGTTATGTCTCGCGACATGTAAGAATCGAAAGGCCGGAAGCTTCCCTGGTACGTGTAATTCCCGTCCACGGTGTCGGAAACCGCGACCGCCGCCCGCGCCTCGGCGTAGTCCGTCCCGTTCTCCTTGTGCATCCACATCACGTACTTGCCGGTGGACGCGTTGTAGACCACCTTGGGCCGCTCGATCTTGGCCGACGCCAGCTCGGACGCGGACGAGCGGGTGAGCACGTTGTTGCGGAACTCCCAGTTCTGCAGGTCGGTCGAGCGGTAGACGCTGACGGCGTAGAACGTGTCGTCGGCGTTCCGGTTCTCGCCGAACCAGTAGTAGTACGAGCCGACCTTGATCACCCCGCCGCCGTGCGCGTGCACGCCGCCCAGCTGGGTCCCGTTGGTGATCGTCACCGACGCCGCCCGGGCCGGGCCGCTCCAGAGGACGACCGAGGTCAGCGTCAGGAGCAGGGCCATCAGCGCTTTCATGCCGCGCTCCGGGAGAACTGCTGGTTGGCGCCACCGTTGCAGGTGTACTGGCTGATGTCGGTCCCGTCGGCGGTCCCCGACCCGACCACGTCGAGGCACTTGCCGCTGTGCCGCGCGACCAGCGTGAAGTAGCTGCCGGAGGCGACCCACGACCACTGCTCGTTGGTCCCGCTCCCGCAGGTGTACTGGATGACGTTGGCGCCGTCGGCGGTCGACGCCGACGCCACGTTCAGGCATTTGCCGCTGTACTGGTTGACGACCCGGACGTACCCGTTGCCGAGGTCCTCGAAGGACCATTTCTGGTTGGCGCCGCCGTTCCAGGTGTACTGCTTGACCTCGGCGCTCTCGGCGATCGAGGAGCCGACCACGTCCATCACCTTGGCGCTGTTGCGGTTGGTGACGCGGTAGTGGGTGAGCAGCGTGTTCCCGCTGACGTCGAGCCCCCACGAGTAGCGCAGCTGGTCGCGCCCGGAGTTGTTGGTGGTGGTCAGGGTCAGCGCGGTGCCGCTGCCGTTGATCTCCTGCAGCCGGTACGGGTCGGCGATGCGCACCCCCGGCCAGTAGACGGTGCCCAGCCCTTCGGCCCGCGCCTCGGCCGCGACCCCGCGGATGAACGCCACGAAGTCGTTGGTCGAGGAGGGCGCGTCGTAGTTGCGCCCGTCGGTCATGGTCGCGCCGAATTCGGTGATCAAGACCCGATTCGCGTACGAGCCGACGCTGGTCCGCAGAGCTTCCCGCCACGAGTCCTCGGTGTGCCGGGCGGTGTCGAAGAACTGGTAGATGTGCCGGGAGATGAGCGTTCCGTCGAAGCGCGTGTCGGTGGCGATCGTGGTCAGCCGCTGGTTGTAGCCGGCCCCGCTGATGATCACCCGGCCCTTGGGGACTCCGGAGTAGGTGCTGAGCCACTGGGCGGCCAGGTTCTTCCAGCCGGCGTCGCTGTATCCGTACGGCTCGTTGAAGGGTTCGAAATAGACGTTGGCGTTGGCGGAGTACTTGTTCACGATCGTCTGCCACAACGACCAGTACTGGGTGGCGTTGTCGACCAGGCCGTTCCGGGAACTGGCGCCCTCCCAGTAGCTCAGGATCACCTTGAGGCCCTTGGACGTGGCCATGTCGATCGCGCCGGTGTAGGACGCCCAGTACGACCCGGACACGGTCGCGTAGTTGACCGGCATCCGGACCGTGTTGGCGCCCAGGTTGTTGACGAAGCCGGTCAGGATCGCGTTCGCCTTGGCCTGCGTCGTGGCGTAGCTGTCGGAGGTGCTCAGCCCGCCCAGGACGAGGGTGTCGTCGACGAAGTTGTCCCGTTGGTCGGCCCAGTTGACGCCACGGAAGTCGCTGGTGGCCGCGGCCGCGGGGGTGGTGGGGACGGTGAAGAACGTCGCCAGCAGGACCGCGCACAGCGCGGTGGGGATTCGTGCTCGCATGACACAGTCGTAACGTCACCGACACACGGAAGCCACGCTGAGCGGCCAGACGTGAAGATGACGAACAGCCACCCCACCAGCCATAGCGCATCGAGACTGGACGATGTTAACGTAAACAGTCCCGCACTTCCCTAGTAACGGAACGTGTTCACCAGCGTCGTCATGTCCCCGGCCAGGCGGGACAGGTCGGCCACGGCCGCCTGCGCCTCCCGCGCGTTGGCCGACGCCTTCTGCGCCACCTCGGCCACCTCGGAGATCGCCTCGGACACCCGCCCGGTGCTGCCGGCCGCGTCGGACACGCCCCGGCTCATCTCGGTCGTCGTCGCCGTCTGCTCCTCCACCGCCGAGGCGATCGACGTGGTGTAGTCGCCGATGGTGGCGATCACCTGGACGATCTCGCCGATCGCGGCGGCCGCGTTGCCGCTGATGGACTGGATCGCGGTGATCCGGTTGGTGATCTCCTCGGTCGCCTGGGCGGTCTGCTGGGCCAGCTCCTTCACCTCGCCGGCCACCACCGCGAAACCCTTGCCCATCTCCCCGGCCCGGGCCGCCTCGATCGTCGCGTTCAGCGCCAGCAGGTTCGTCTGCTCGGCGATGGTGGTGATCAGCTTGACCACGTCGCCGATCTCCTCGGTCGCCGTGCCCAGCTCGGCCACCTGACTGTTGGTGCCCTCGGCGGCCGTGCGCGCGTTGTTGGCCACCTCGGCCGCCTTGGCCGCGCTGGACGCGATCTCGGCGATCGACGCGCTCATCTGCTCGGCCCCGGCCGCCACCGACTGCACGCCCTCGTTGACCGTGTGGGTCGCGCCCGAGGCGGTGCCCGACGACTCGGAGACGCGGGCGGCGTCGGCGCCGAGCCGGGTCGTGGTGTCGGTGAGCCGGTCGGCCGCCGCGCGCACCTCGTCGGCCGAGCCGGCGATGCCGCGCACGGTCCCGGCCACCTTCTCCACGAACCGGTTGAACGCCTCGGCCAGCTGCCCGGCCTCGTCGTCCCGGGTCACCCCGGCCCGCTGGGTCAGGTCGCCCTCGCCGTCGGCGATCTGCGCCATCCGGTCCCGCAGCTGCTCGATCGGCCGGACCACGGTGCGGGCCAGCAGCAGGCCGATCAGCGCGGCGACCAGCACCACGGCCACGGTGATCCACAGGCCGGCGTGCTGCGCGGCGGTCGCGCCGGCCAGGATCGTCGCGGTCGGCACGGTGACGATCAGCGACCAGGTGTCGACCGCGCCGAGGGTCATCGGCACGGCGACCTGCACCCGCTCGTCGTCGCCGGTGAGCACGCGCTGCGCCGCCGACCCGGACCGGGCCGCGCTAGCCCCCAGCGCGACCACCCCGGCGTCGGCCGGCTTACCGGCCTGCGCGCTGTCCCCGCCGCCGACCAGCAGGCCGTTCGAGCTGACGAGCATCGCGCTGCCGGTGCCGAACGGCTTGATCGCGGCGACCGCCGTGGCGATGGTGTCCAGGGGCAGGTCGACACCGGCCACGCCGAGCGTCCTCCCGTCCCGGATGATCGGCGCGGCCATCGAGCTCATCAGCACGTTCTTGCCCGCGACCTCGTAGGAGTACGGCTCGATCACCTTCTCCTTCCCGCTGTTGCGGGCCAGCAGGTAGTAGTCGCCCGCCCCCTCCTTGGTGTAGTCGGTCAGCACGGTCGACGTGATCGTGTCGCCGTCCCGGAACCAGTAGGGGACGAACCGCCCGGTCGCGTCGTGCCGCGCGTCGGCACTGCGGTACCGCCGGTCCAGCCCGTCGAAGGCGTCCGGCTCCCACGCCGTCCACACCCCGAGGAACGCCGGGTGGCCGGTGAGGATGGCCTTGAGCTCGGCGTTCGCGGTCGCCCGGTTGCCGCCCGCGGTCGACTCGGCCGACATCGCCTGGGTCAGGTCGCGGGCCGTGTCCATCGCGACCATCAGCTGCTGCCGCAGGTCGGCGGCGTTGCGGGCACCGGCCTCGGCCGCGTACGCGAAGCCGGTGTCCCGCGCCTCGTTGCTGTTGCGGCGGCTGATGTAGGTGGCGACCAGGGTCACCGACAGGCCGGTGAGCAGCACGACGGAGACGATCAGGCGCAGCTTGATGGTGAGACGTGGCAGGCGCACCGTTTGCCCCCTCGACGGGCCGAAGATAGTCGACATCACCCCCTTCGGCGCGAAGGCCGGTTCGCTGAGGGGCGTGCGATCATCGCCCGATGCGCCGCGCGATCATCACCCTGCTCGTCGTCTGCCAGAGCACGCAGGCGCTCATCTTCGGCGGGATCGCGCTGTTCCTGCCGCTGATCCGCACCGATCTCGGCCTGACCTTCGCCCAGGCGGGCACGCTCGCCGCGGCCGGCAACCTGGTGTACGCGCTGATGCAGATCCCGTCCGGATTCCTGGCCGACCGGTTCTCCCCGCGGACGCTGTTCCTGGTCGGGCTGCTCGGCACCAACGTGCTGGCCGCCCTGTTCGCGGTGCTCACGTCGTACCAAATGTTGCTCTTGAACCAAGCTTTTTCCGGGTTTTTCCGGGCTCTGGTCTTCGCGCCCGGTCTGATGCTGATCAGCGCGGAGTTCCCGAGCGACCGGCGCGCGACCGCGATGGGGCTCTACGTGGCCGGCGGCTTCTCGTCCAACATCCTGCTCAGTTCGGTCGGCCCGCTGCTGGTCGGACACGTCGGCTGGCGCGTGCTGTTCGGGGTGTTCGCCGTGGCCGGGCTGGGCACGCTGGCGCTGTATCGCCGCGCCGCCGGACCGGCCGTTCCGAAACCGCCCGGCGACAACCCGGCCCGCATCTCCGACCTGCCCGGACTGCTCCGGCACCGGATCGTCTGGCTGACCGGGGTGATCCAGTTCGCCCGGCTCGCGGTCGCCCAGGGCTTCACGTTCTGGCTGCCCACGTGGCTGGTCGTGGATCGCGGGCAGTCGCTCACCGCGGCCGGTCTGGTCGCCGCGCTCGGGGCCGCGCTGACCGCGCCGGCCAACTATCTCGGCGGCTACGTCTCCGACCGGATCGGGCGGCCGCTGCTGGTCATCGGCGGGTCCCTGGCGACGCTGGCGGCCGGGCTGGCGCTGCTCACGTACGTACCGGGAATGCCCGCCGTGCTGGTCGTGGTCGCGATGATCTCGGTGGTCGTGCAGGTCTACTTCGGACCGCTGTTCGCGCTGCCGATCGCCGTGCTCGGATCGCAGCGGGCCGGACTGCTCAGCGGCTTCGGCAACTTCTGCGCCAACCTGGGCAGCTTCGCGTTCGTCTACGCGCTGGGCGCGGTGAAGGACGCCACCGGCTCGTTCCGCGCCGGGTTCCTCAGCCTCTCCGTGGTCTGCGTGGTCGCGCTGGTCGCGGCGTTCCTGGCCCGGCCCCGCGTCGCCTTGTCGTCGTAGAGGCGCGCGTCGGCGACCGCGTAGAGACCGTCGAAATCGGTGCCGTCCAGACCGACCACGGCCACACCCGCGCTGGCCGCCGTCCGCTCGGCCAGCGCCGCCCGCAACCGCTCGGCCACCGCGGTCGCCGAACAGGCCTCGCGCAGCAGCACCACGAACTCGTCACCGCCGAGCCGCGCGACCACGTCCCGGTAATGGACCGACGATCGCAGCGTGCACGCCACCCAGCGCAGCAACTCGTCCCCGGCGGCGTGCCCGCGCGAGTCGTTGAGCTGCTTGAACCCGTCCAGATCAAAAATCAGCAGAGCATGCGCGGGTACGGCGGTGAACCGCTCGCCGAAACCCCGCCGGTTCAGCAGGCCGGTGAGCACGTCCACCCGGGACAGTTCGGTCAGGCGGCGACGCTGCCGGGCGGCGGTGCGGCCGAGCATCGAGGTGGCGACGGCCGCGGCCGCGGTGCCGGTCAGGTTGATCGCCACGTACCAGAAACCGGCCCCGCCGACCAGGAACGCCATGCCCACGTAGAGCGCCCCGGCGACGACCGCCACCGGCGCGGCGACGGCGGGCCGCATGCCGAGCATCAGCAACGGGATGCCGAGCAGCATGCCGATGCCGAGCGTGCTGTCCACGCCGCCGTCCAGCGCGGCGATCGCGGCGCACCCCAGGAACGAACTCATCGCGAACAGCAGCATCAACGGGCGGGCCATCGGCGACCGGCTGAGCCAGCCGGCCCCGGCGACCACGGCCAGACCGGTCAGGAAACCCCACACGCAGAGCGTGATCATGCCGGGCCGGGACGTGTCACCGGCGGTGAACAGCAGGACGTAGACGGCCGCGACCGAGGTCTGGGCCATCGCCATCCAGCCCGGGTCGGCGATCGCGTGCCGCCGCCGCTCGTCACCCCGGACCGTCGCCGCCTGTCCGGGAGTGATCAGGGCCCGGACCTCGGCCACCGCCTCGGCCGACGGCGCGTGCCGCTCCCGCGCGTCCTTGTCCGCGTAGAGGTTGCGGTCGGCGGCGGCGGCCAGCCCGGCCGCGTCCGTCGCGTCCCGCGGGAACGTGGCCGCACCGACGCTGCACGGCGCGTGCCCGTGCAGCCGCTCCCGGATCCCGTCGGCCTGCGCGGCGTCCCGGACGATCAGCGCGAACTCGTCCCCGCCGAGCCGGCCGGCCGTCGCCCCGGGCACCCGGCGCAACTCCCGCCCGGCCCAGACCAGCAGATCGTCACCGGCCCGGTGCCCGTCCCGGTCGTTGACCGCCTTGAAGTGATCCAGGTCGAGCAGCACCAGAGTCACCTCGCGCCCGGCCCGCTCGGCGCCGGCCAGCTCGGCGGCCAGCCGCAGGTCGAACCCGCGCCGATTCAGGCACCCGGTCAGCGGATCGGTACGCGAACTGTCGGCCAGCCGGCGCCGCAACCCGGCCAGGACGGCGGTGTGCCGCTGGCAGAGCACCGCCGAGCCGCCGAAGGCGAGCACGTGGACCAGCACATATCCCGACGGGGCGGGATCACCCCAGAAAACGATCATTCCGTACGCGAGAGCGCTGCCGCCCGCCGTCACCAGGAACATCCGGGGCGGCAGCACCGTCGCCAGCACCACCACCGAGCCGGGCACCAGCGTCCCGAGCGGCCCGGCCACGCACCCGTCCAGCAGTCCGAGCGCGGCCGCACCGGCCACGTTCACCACGGCCCCGGCGATCAGCGCGGCGGACCAGCCCCGCCGGGCCCCCGCGAGCCGCCCGGCCAACGCCCACAGCAGCACACCGGCCAGCACCATCAGGACGGCCACGGCCAGCATGGCCGGACGGTTCCGGCCGTGCTGGGTGACGACCGCGTAGACGGCGGCGAGCAGTGCCGGCGCCCCCGCGTTCACCGCGACGGCCCGCAGTCTCCAGCGCCGCGAACCCGCGTCTCCCGCTGATACCCCAGGCATGGCCGCACTGATCGGCGCCGCCCGCGCACCCCTGAGCATTCGGGTCACCGTTCCGCAACCCGGCCCGGTTCCCGGGCGGATCCGCGCCATCCTGATCCGCAACGCGGCACACCCGTACTGCAACCAGGTACGGCTTCAGCCGGGGATTCGTCGGACGAAGTTCCATGTGCCACCAGCCGCCGACCACGGCGGCGCCGCCCCACCAAGGAGACGCGCCATGGACAAGCTGACCATGATCTTCGCCTACGTGCACGCCCGCTACTTCTCGCCGCACAACGACGACGAGGGTGCCACCGCCGTCGAGTACTCGCTGCTCGCGGCCCTGATCGCCGGCATCTGCATCGTCGCCGTGACCGCGTTCGGCAAGCAGGTCGCCTCGATCTTCAACACCCTGACCGGCAAGCTCGTCATCACCTGACGAGGCGCCACCTCTACTTTCAGCCGCCCCGGGGCGGCGACCCCCTTCGCAAGGATGCGCCATGGAAAAGCTCAACATGATCGCGGCATATCTCCGCGCCCGTTACTTTCTCCCCGGCGACGATCGGGGCGCCACCGCCGTCGAGTACTCGCTGCTGGCAGCGCTGATCGCCGGCATCTGCATCGTCGCCGTGACGGGCTTCGGCAACCAGATCTCCACGATCTTCAACACCCTGACCGGAAAGATCAGCATTCCCTGACGACGTCGCGTGCCCGAACACGCGGTGTCACCGAGCTCGGCAAAGGGGTACGGCCACCGGCCGTACCCCTTTGCCTGTTGCCGACCCCGGCCGCGCCAGCGTTCATGACGCCGACTCCCCCGCAACAACCCTCAGCACCAGCCGAACACCGCAACCTTCGCGCCAGCCCAGCCCGCCACGCGGGTCACGGTCCCAGCTGGTACTCACGGCTGTTTTCAGGCCCGAAAACAACCCTCAGCACCAGCTGAACACCGCGACCTTCGCGCAGGCCCAGCCCGCCACGCGAGTCACGGTCCCAGCTGGTACTCACGGCTGTTTTCAGGCCCGAAAACAACCCTCAGCACCAGCCGAACACCGCGACCTTCGCGCAGGCCCAGCCCGCCACGCGGGTCACGGTCCCCGGCTGGTGCTCACGGCTGGATTCGGACCCGAAAACAACCCTCAGCACCAGCTGAACACCGCGGCCATTGCGCCGGTCCGGGCCGCGTCGCGGGGCGCGGTCCCGGCTGGTGCTCATGGCTGGTCGGAGCCGGGCAAGCGTGAGGAGTGCGGGCGGACGGAGGGAGCGGTCGGGAGAGGCGGGGGTGTGGGGGTCAGAAGAGGCGGCGGGGGACGGCGGCGGCGAGGGCGGCGTAGCCGGACGGGTTGAGGTGGAGGTGGTCGCCGACGTCGTAGGCCGGGTTGAGGCGGGCGGGGGCGGCCGGGTCGGCGACGGCGGCAGCGAAGTCCACGTAGGAGTCGAAGAGGCCGCCGCGGATGACGCCGTTGATCGTGACGCGGGCGCGTTCGCGCAGGCCGGCCGGGTCGTCGTAGCCGGTGTTGCCGCCGAACGGGGTGATCGTGGCGCCGTAGACGCGCAGGCCCTGGGCGTGGGCGCGGGTCACGACCTGACGGTACGCACCGGTCAGCGCCGTGATCACCTGGCGCTGGCCGGCTTCGGTGGCGTCGGCGGCGCCGATGTCGTTGACGCCTTCGAAGATCAGGACCCAGGCGGCGCCGCTGATGCTGAGGACGTCGCGGTCGAGGCGGGCGAGGACGTTCGGGCCGAGGCCGTCGTGCAGGACACGGTTGCCGCCGGCGGCCTGGTTGAGGACGGCCAGCCGGGGGTCGCCGAGTCGAGCGGCGAGCTGGTCGGGCCAGCGGTCGTTGCCGTTGGTGGTGGAGCCGCGGCCGTCGGTGAGCGAGTCGCCGACGATGACCACGCCGGCCGCGGAGCCGGCGGTGACTTCGAGGCCGCTGAGCAGGTACCAGTGGTCGACCGGGGTCGCGCCGGACAGGTCGGGCTTCTCCGACTGGTCGCCGTTGACCAGCCAGGAGGTTGTCCGGGAACCGGGGTGCCCGGTCAGGCTGAGCCCGGCCTGCCCGGCCGCCAGGTAGGCGGAAACGGTCAGGTTCGACCGGGCCGCCACGGTGAACGGCACCGGGTCGGAGACGATCTGCGCGCCGGCCGGGACGACGACCGACGTCTGGCCGCCGAAGGTCAGCGGGCGTGAGCTGCCGGCGACGATCCCGGAGGCGCCGGCCGTGCCGCCGAGGGGCCGGGCGACCGAGGCCGCGGTGATCGGCAGGTCGGTGGGGCCGAACGCGTTGGAGAAGCGGACCCGGATCCGTTTTCCGCCGATCGAGGTGTGCAGGGTCTGCCGCAGCGTGCTGTCCACCAGCACCGCGTCCGTTCCGGTGAACGGCGCCGGCGGCAGGTTTCCGGGTTCGGTCAGTTGCGGCATCGCCGTCCAGGTGTGCACCCAGGCCGGTGCCGCTGCGGACGAGGCCGAGGCGGGTGTCGCCGGGACCAGGCCGGCGGCGGCGACACCGGCCGATCCGGCCAGGAGATCGCGTCGTTTCATGTCAGAACCTCCGGCTGGTCGGCGGGCCGAGATAGCTGTACTTGACCCCGCCGGTGTCCACGATCAACCGCTGCAGGATCACCGCCGGGTCGACGGCCTGGAACGTGATGGTGTGCGTGCCGGCGCGGGCGATCTCGTGCGTGGTGGTGGTGACGTTGACGTTGTCCGAGGTGTTGCGGGCCCACTGGCGGTTCATCGTGGTGTCGTTGGCGCCGGTGGCCGCGACCGCGTCGACCTCCTGCGGCGTCCCGCCGTCCACCGCGATCGTGTATCGCAGTCGCCCGTTGCGGGGCGCCAGCAGCGCGGAGATCCTGACCGGCCCGGTGGTGGTCAGCGTGACCTTGTAGGAGGCTTGCGGGGACGCGCCGGCCGGCATGATCCCGTCGCCGGTCTTGCCGATCCCGGGCAGTACCCGCCAGCTGCCGGTCTTCTGATCGAAACCGGTCGCCGGGATGGACACGTACCCGTTGGCCTCGGCGTACCCCCGCGGCGTGATCCCGGGGTTGCGGATCGGCGCGCGGACCACGGCCGTGCTTCCCGCGCCTTCGACCTTCAGCGGTACGGACGTGACCCCGGCCGGGGCCCGCTTCCAGTCGACCGAGACGTACGCCCGGATCTGCTCGGCCACCGTGCCGGAGGCGGCGCTGACGTGCACCCACGGAACCGGCGAGGTGATCTTGTAGGCGAACGGCGTCGTCCCCCTGTTGTAGACGTCGATGTACTGCCGGTTCTGCGCCTGCCAGGGGCTGAACTCGGGCAGCACCGAGCTGTCACCGCCGTCGAGCGCGACCCCGAGCGACGCCCCGGACGGCACCTCGATCCGCTTCAGATACGGGTAGATCTCGTCCGGCAGCGCCACGTTGTTGAGCTCGGGCTGCTGCCACGGCGCGTTCGGGCCGTAGCGGGCGACGTTCCCGTACCCGATCTTGGGCTGGAGCTGCCAGTCCTTCCACTTCCCGCCGGCCAGCGCGGTGTTGTAGTGGGCGTTGAGCGCCTGGTCCTCGGCGAATCGCGCCTCGGCCTCGTCGGCCAGGCGGTTGGTCGCGGCCCGCCCCTGCGCGGCGTACATGATGTTGGTGAACTCGGCGCGCCGCAGCTGGTACAGATTCGCGGTCGCCTTCACCTGGTAGAAGACCATTTGGAAGTACGCATCCTGCCAGGCCTCGGGCACCCGGGCGCGCAGCCGGGTCGCGCGGTCGGCCAGCGCTGTCCACTCGGCGACCACCCGGTCCATCTCCCCGTAGTCGGTGAGACTGAACGGATTCCCCTGGTCGTCGTAGACCACCGCGGTCGGGTCGGTCCGCAGGTCCTTGGCCGGGTCCACGGTGATGCGCCGGTTGAGCAGTTCGGGCTTGCGGCGGGACTGCAGAACGCCGTACTCGGAAAGGATCTCCGCAATCGGAGCGGAGAGTGACTGACCGAAGCTCTGCGCCGCGTAGCGGCGTTCCCACGCGTTGATGCCGTCGAGCGGAATCGCATCCGGATTCCACGCGTAGTCCAGGAAGAACTGGGTCGGCTCCTCCTCGTTCTTGAGGTCGCCGACATTCGCCACCCAAAGACGATCAACACCTGAGGTGTACGACCGGTGGAGCTGTTCCCACGTGTTGACCAGGTTCGCGGTGTCGGCCCACTTGTAGTTGCGGCCGTCGCCCACGTAGTCGAAGTGGTAGTACATCCCGTAGCCGCCGCTGCGGGCCGGCAGCGATGGGTCGGGCAGCTTGCGCATGTTGCCCCAGTTGTCGTCGCAGAAGACCACGGTCACGTCGTCCGGCGGCCGATAGCCCTGGTCCCAGTAGCGCTGCACCTCCTTGTAGAGGGTCTGCACCTGGGGTGCGCCGAGCATGCCCTCGTCGGCCAGGATCTGCCGTTGCGACGAGATGATCGAGTCCATCAGGTCGATGCCGTCGCCGTCGGGCAGGCTCACGTCACCGTTGCCGCGCATGCCGAGCGTGACCACGCCCTCGATGTCCTGGTCGCGCATCCGTTCGATGCCGGTCCGCCAGTAGTCCTTGATCGCGTCCGGGTTGCGCCGGAAACTCCAGTCGCCGGTGCCGGCCGGATGCCGGTTCCACTCCTCGATGCCGCGCATCATCGGCGCCTCGTGCGAGGTGCCCATGACGACGCCGTAGTAGCCGGCGGTGGCGTGGTTGGCCGGGTCGTCCTCGGCGAAGGCGCGACCCCAGACGGCCGGCCACAGGTAGTTGGCCTTGAGCCGGAGCATGGTCTCGAAGACCTTGGCGTAGTAGTTCGCGTTCAGCCCGCCCGGGTATCCGGAGGCCTTGCCCGGGCCGAAGAAGGCCGGCGCCCAGGTCCCGGTGTCCGGGTTCTCGTCGTTGATGAAGAACCCGCGGTACTTGACCTTCGGGGTGCCCTGGCTGTGCCGGCCGGGCAGGGCGTAGAGCGCGTCCGCGTGCGGGACCGGCACGTCGTCCCAGAAGTGCCAGGGCGAGACCCCGATCAGGCGCGACACGTCGTAGGCGCCGTAGATGGTGCCGCGCTGGTCGCTGCCGGCGATCACGAACGCGCGGCGCACGCCCGGGAGCGGGTGGTCGACGACCTGCTGGATCGACGTCTCCCACTTCCCGGCGATGCCTGTGGTGTCGAGTTTGCCGCCGGCGATCATCCGGTCGATCAGGGCGGAGCGGCCGATGGTCCCGACGATGATCGGGTCGCGGCCGCTCTGCTCGGCGGCCGGGGTGACGCCGGTGGCCGCGCCGATGTCGGAGCGCAGGTCACCGGCCACCCGCAGCACGCCCGGGTAGTCCTCGGGGCTGGTCACGACGGGTGCGGCGACACCCCGTTCGACGAGTGGGAAGCGGCCGGGACCGGCCTTGGTGGAGATGTAACCGGTCGCCCCTTTGTCGGGCGCGGCGTGGGCGGGGATCGGGTTGAGGAGGGCGAGCACAGCAACAGCGCCCGCGAGATGACTTCGCATGGGTACGCCTCCGGTGGATGAAGCGCTCCGAAAGTTTCGGGAAGATGCCGATCGCGTGTCGGTAACGTATAGCTCTACGTCTATACGAGTCAACCGGTGAACAGGCGATCAACTTGCTCAATGTCCCGAAACTTTCGGAGAACCCCGATCCGCTCAGAGAACCGTGCAGGTAGTGCCGTTCACGGTGAACGTGGCCGGGACCGGGTTGCTGCCGGTCCACGAGGCGAGGAAGCCGACCGAGGCCGAGCCGCCCGCGGCGATCGTCGCGTTCCAGGAGGCGCCGGTGACCGAGACCGCGCTGCCGGACTGGGCGACCGTCCCGTTCCAGAGCTGGGAGATCGTCTGGCCGCCGGCGAAGGTCCAGGCCAGCTTCCAGTTGGCGATGGCCGACGAGCCGGTGTTGGCGATCTTCACGTCACCCTGGAAACCGCCGGGCCAGCTGCCGGTGATCTTGTAGGTGACCGCGCAACCGCTCGGCCCCGCTGACGTCGAGGCGCTCGGGGACACACTCGCCGAGGGTGACGCGGTCCCGCCGATCTTCGAGGGATCAACCACTCCCCAGTACGCCGATTTCGCCTGCAACCGCGTGTCGAACAGCAGCGGCGCGTCCTTGCGGGTCACCGGGTACGTGTCCAGCCAGGTGTTGTCGTCGGCCAGCCCCCACAACGTCACCGAGGTCAGGTCGGCCTTGTACCTGCGGAACAGCGCGAACATGTCGCGGTACATGTACGCCTGGGCCAGCAGCCGATCGGCCGGCGGCGTCGGGAACGACTCCCCGCTGCCGGTGTAGATGCTGACGTCCATCTCGGTGATCTGCTGCTCGACGCCGATGCCCTCGAACTTCTTCAGCATCGCCTCGGTGTCCGAGATCGACGGCCAGCTCACGTTGACGTGCATCTGGTGGCCGACGCAGTCGATCGGCACACCCTCGCCCTTGAGCTGGACGACCAGGTTGTAGAGGGCGTCCCGCTTGGCCGCCACGTTCGTGTTGTAGTCGTTGATGCAGAGCTTCGCCGACGGCGCGACCTCGCGGGCGACCCGGAACGCCGTACGGATGTAGTCCAGTCCCGTGATCGTGTACCAGCTGCTGCGCCGCATCCCGTCCGACTGCGACTCGTCGATGACCTCGTTGACCACGTCCCAGGTGCCGATCGTGTCGCCGTAGTGCGCGGCCACGTTCCGGATGTGGTTCTCCAGCCGGGCCAGCAGCAACGCCTTGTTCTCGGCGGTCGCGGTCATCGTGGCCCCGTTCGCGTCCTGGAAGACCCAGGCCGGTGTCTGGTTGTGCCAGACCAGGGTGTGCCCACGCACCTTCATGTCGTGAGCCTTGGCGAACGCGATGATCGGGTCGGCCTGCGTGTAGGTGAACGTATTCTCGGTCGGCTCGGTCGCGTCCCACTTCAGCGCGTTGCCCGGCGTGATCGAGTTGAAGTGCCGGGCCAGCAGGTCGCCGTGCTCGGTGGTGATCTCGGCGCCGGTGACCGCGGCCCCGACCGGGAACTCGGTGACGACGTCCTTGACCGCGGGGATGTCGGTCTGGATCGGCAGTGCCGGCACGTAACTGGCGGTGACGTCGTCGAGGTAGAGCGAGCCGGTGGTGGAGGCCGTCTCGACGTACAGGTTGAGGAAGTCGACGTCGGCCGAGAGCGTGTAGTGCCCGGTCAGGTTGACCCAGCCGGACGAGGTGACCGCGGTGTTGCCGACCACGGTCTCGTACGTCGCGGTCCCGCCGGTCCGCCGCTCGACGCTGAGCCGGGCGTTGTCCGAGCCGTCGGCCATCCGGACCCAGGCCGAGATCGTGTACGCGGTGCCCTTCTCGAACGTGCCGAGCACGCTCAGCGACGGGCCATTCCAGGTGGCGGTCCGGCCGGTGACCGCGAGGCTGTGCGTGCCGCCGTGCGCGACGGTGGTGCCGACGGCCAGGGACTCGGCCGAGCGCCCGGTCCAGCCCTGGACCGTACCGTCCTCGAAGTCGCTGGTCAGAACCGTGACGGGGGTGGGGTCGGCGGCCGCGTGGGCGGCCACGACGGCGGTGAGCGGGACCGCGACCACGAGTGTGGCCAGGGCCAGCCGCGCGAGAGCGCGCATCCGTGTTCCCTTCGGGGGCAGGGAGTTCGGCTGGCGCTGACGGCTGTTCCCGAGCCGTCCGGACAGCCCTCAGCGCCAGCCAAGGACAGTGACCGCCATCGTTACATGGGAGCGCTCCCATTACAATGCTGTGACAAGAATGTTGCCGCACCAGGTCTTCTCAGTTCAGCGGGAGGGCGGCCGATCAGACGATCGTGCCGGACCAGATGTATCTGCTGGCCAATCTCGTGATCATGGTGGCCTACTCGGCGATCACGGTCGCCATCGTGGTGCCCGTCCGCCGCGCCGGGCAGCTACGCAGCAACAAGCTGGCCACCGCGACCGCGCTGATCTTCTTCAGCTGTGCGGTCGGGCACGGGCTGCACGCGCTGGCCGCACTGCTGGTGGCCGTCCGCGGCACCGGGCACGCCGCGGCCCACGCCGGAACCGGCGGCTGGTTCTGGGCCTCGGCGTTCTGGGACGCGTTCACCGCCACCGTGGCCGTCTACTACTGGACGCTGCGCCGCGGGTACGGGGTGCTGCTCGGCAAGGGCGCGATCTACGTCGACCCGTGGAGCCGCCACCAGCTGGACGAGGCCGGCGCGCGGGAACAGGCCGCGCGGGACGTCGCCGAGGCGCACCGGGTCACCCTGGCCACCGTCGTCGAGCACAGCGACGACGCCATCGTCGGACTCACCCCGGACGGCATGATCACCGCCTGGAACCACGGCGCCGAACGCGTCCTCGGATACACCGCCGAGGAGGTCCTGGGCCGGCCGATCACCATGATCGCCGAGGACGAGGCCGGCGCCGGCAAGCAGCGCGAGGTGATGGCCCTCATCCGCGGCGGCGCCCGCAGCGTCACCTACGAGGCGCGACGCATCCGCAAGGACGGCACCGCGGTCGACGTCTCCCTGATGATCACCGCGATCCGGGACCGGGCCGGCACGATCACCGGCATCTCCACGGTCGCCCGGGACATCACCGCCGCCAAGGAGCACGCCGAACGGCAGCGCGCCGTGCAGGAACGCACCCAGCAGGCGCAACGCATGGAGAGCCTGGGCAACCTGGCCGGTGGTGTGGCCCACGACTTCAACAACATCCTGGCCATCATCGCCAACTACACCGACTTCGCGATCGAGGAGACCGCCGACCGGCCCGCCGTGCAGGCCGACCTGGTCCAGGCCCGCACCGCGGTCGAACGGGCCACCAACCTGACCCGGCAGCTGCTCACCTTCACCCGCGGCGACGCCATCCAGCCACGGAACGTCGCGCTCAACAGCGCCCTGGCCGAGACCCAGGCGATGCTGGAACGGACCATCGGCGAACACATCCACCTGGTGGTGGTGCCGAGCGAGACCCCGCTGACCGTGCACGCCGACCCCGGCCAGCTCCAGCAGGTGCTGCTCAACCTGGCGATCAACGCGCGGGACGCGATGCCCGACGGCGGCACCCTGGTCCTCGAGGCCAACCGCGCCGACCTGGACGGCGACGAGGTCAACATGCAACCGCACCTGCCGGCCGGCCGGTACGCCCGCCTGGAGATCAGCGACACCGGCGAGGGCATGCCGCCCGAGGTGGCGCAGCGGATCTTCGAGCCGTTCTTCACCACCAAGCCGCGCGGCAAGGGCACCGGGCTGGGCCTGGCCACCGTGTACGGCATCGTCACCGAGGCCGGCGGCAGCGTGAACCTCTACTCGGAGCAGGGCGTCGGCACCACCTTCCGGATCTACCTGCCCCTGGTCGACGCCCCGGCCGACACGACCGTCACCCCGGGCCGCCGCACCGCCCCACCCCGCGGCGACGGCCGCCGGGTCCTGGTCGTCGAGGACGAGATCGCCCTGGCCCGCATCGTCACCCGCATCCTGACCGAGAACGGCTACCGCGTCGTCGCCGCCAACAACGGCCGCCAGGCGCTGTCCCTGTTCGACCAGTACGGCTGCGACCTGCTGCTCACCGACGTCATCATGCCGGAGATGTCCGGCCCCCGCCTCGCCGAACTCCTCACCGAACGGCGGCCCGGCCTCCCGGTCATCTACATGTCCGGCTACAGCAACGGGCTGCTCGGCAGCACCCACGTCCTCGACGGCGACATCACCTTCATCGAGAAGCCGTTCACCGCCGCCGACCTCCTCCACAAACTCGCCACCACGAGCACCCGCACCCCGGTCCGGTAGAAAAACGTCCGGGCCGAGGGCGATGTCGTGGTGCCGGGCGCCGGCCTCGTCGGGGTGCGGGTGAACTGCCCGGTGCGATGACCGTCGTGTGGGGACACCCCGCTCATCGAAGATCTTGACTCGTTGTTTGTGAGCGTTAACACTCAGGAAACGTAAACGACGCGAGGCAAGGAGTTGCCATGCCCCGGAGCACCGTCCGGCTCCTGCGAACGAAACTGTTAACGCTCCTCACAACGACCACCCTCCTGGCCGGCGTGCTGGCCACCGCGAGCCCGGCCGCCGCGGCCGTCGATGACGGGCTGCTGCTCTGGTACAAGTTGGACGAGAAGTTCGGCGCGGTCGCCGCCGACGCCTCCGGCCACGGCCGGGACGGTGTGGTCACCGGCGCGTCCTGGACCGGCGGGCCGGGGCTGAGCTTCGACGGGACCAGCACCTACGTGAAGGCGCCGGACAACCTTCTGGCCGATCTGGACGCGGTCACCGTCGCGTTCGACGTGAAGCTGGACAGTGCACAGGCGACTCCGTACTTCCTCTACGGATTCGGCAACACCGATGCGTCGACCGGTTACGGCAACGGCTATCTCTTCGCCACCGGCGACAGTTTCCGCACCGCGATCTCGCTCGGCAACTGGTCCGGCGAGCAGAACACCCGGCCCGCGACCGGGTACAACCTGACCCGGAACGCCTGGAAGCACGTCGCCTACACGCAGGCCGGGACGACCGGCACGCTCTACGAGGACGGCGTCGCGGTGGCCACCAACACCGCGATCGGGATCCTCCCGGGCGCGATCGGCGGCGGCACGACCACCGCGAACTACTTCGGCCGGTCGCTCTACACCGGCGACAGATACCTCAAGGGCGGGATGCGCGACGTCCGCGTCTACGACCGGGCGCTCTCCGCCGACGAGGTGAACACCCTGGCCACGCCGGTGAACGAGGCGGCCGTGGCGGCCGACCGGGCGAGCCTGGACCTGGGCGACACCGGCGCGCTGACCGCCGACCTGGCCCTGCCCGCGACCGGCGCCAACGGTTCGAAGCTGACCTGGTCGAGCAGTGACCCCGCGGTGATCACCGATGCCGGCCGGATCACCCGTCCGCGCGCCGGGCAGCCCGACGCGCAGGCCACGCTCACCGCGACCGTCCGGCGCGGCACGATCCGGGCGACCAAGGACTTCGCGATCACCGTCCGGGCCGAGCTGGACGACGCGGCCACGGCCGCCGCCGCGGCAAAAACCCTGGAGATCAAGAACCTCGATGACGTACGGGGGAATCTCGCCCTGCCGAACAGCGGCGCCGCCGGCACGACGGTGACCTGGACCAGCGACGACCCGGCCGTGATCACCGCGTCGGGCGAGGTCCACCGGCCCGCGCCCGGCGCCGGCGCGACCACGGTGACGCTGACCGCGGCCGTGACCCGGGGCAGCGCCACCGCGACCCGTGACTTCACCGCGCGGGTGCCCGCGCTGCCCGCCCCGGAGCCGTTGAAGGGGTACCTGTTCAGCTACTTCACCGGTGAGGGTTACTCCAACGGCGAGCAGATCTACAACGCGCTCAGCAACGGCAACGACCCGCTGAGCTGGCGTGAGATCAACGACGGGCAGCCGGTGCTCACCTCGACCCTGGGCACGCAGGGTCTGCGCGACCCGTTCATCATCCGCTCGCCCGAGGGCGACAAGTTCTACCAGATCGCCACCGACCTCAAGATCTACGGCAACGGCGACTGGGACGCGTCTCAGCGCAGCGGCAGCAAGTCGATCATGGTGTGGGAGTCGACCGACCTGGTCAACTGGACGAACCAGCGCCTGGTCAAGGTCTCCCCGGACACGGCCGGCAACACGTGGGCGCCGGAGGCCTTCTACTCCCGCGAGCTGGGCTCGTACGTCGTCTTCTGGGCCTCGAAGATCTACGACGCGGCCGACACCGGGCACACCGGGACGACCTACAACAAGATGATGTACGCGACGACCCGCGACTTCTACACGTTCAGCGAGCCGAAGGTGTGGAAGGACCCGGGCTACTCGGTGATCGACTCGACCATGGTCGAGCACGACGGGCAGTACTACCGGTTCACCAAGGACGAGCGGAACAACAGCTCCTCGTCGCCGTGCAGCAAGTACATCATCGAGGAGAAGTCGGCCGACGTCCTCGACCTGGACTACGACTTCGTCTCCGAGTGCATCGGCTCCCCGGATCTCAGCCGCGGCGAGGGCCCGCTGGTCTTCAAGAGCAACACCGAGGACAAGTGGTACCTGTTCATCGACGAGTACGGCGGCCGCGGCTACGTGCCGTTCTCCACCACCGACCTGGACTCCGGGAAGTGGACGCCGGAGACGAAGTACACGCTGCCGGCGCGGCCCCGGCACGGCACGGTCCTGCCGGTCACCCAGGCCGAGTACGACCGGATCTCCGCGAAGTACGAACCGCCGGCACCCGCGCCCGGCCTGCGACTCCGGTACAAGTTCGACGAGACCAGCGGCACGGTCGCCAAGGACTCGTCGGGCAACGGCTTCGACGGGACGTACACCAACAACCCCGTACTCGACGGCAATGCCGTCGCGCTCTCCGGCGGCTCGTACGTGACCATCCCCAACGGCGTGCTCAAGGGCGCGACCAGCGCGACCGTCAGCCTGTGGGCCAAGTGGAACGCGTCCACGACGGTCAACCAGTGGATCTACGGGCTCGGGCCGGACAGCAACAAGTACCTGTTCACCAGCCCGTCCAACGGTTCGTCGCTGCTCTACTCGGCGATCACCAGCGGCAGCTGGTCGGCCGAGTCGAAGCTGGCGGGCAGCGGTCAGCTGCCCGGCGGGACCTGGCAGCACCTCGCGGTGACCGTGGACGGGACGACCGCGGCGATGTACCTCAACGGGCGCAAGCTGGCGACCGCCACCGGGGTCACCGTCAGACCGGGCGACCTCTACGACGCGTCGAAGAGCTATTCCGGGTACGTCGGCCGGTCGCTCTACGCGGCCGACCCGTACTTCTCCGGGGCGGTCGACGACTTCCGGATCTACAACACCGCACTCGGCGGCGCCGCGATCCTGAACCTGGCCGGGAAGGGCACCTCGGTCGGCGGAGTCACGTTGTCGCAGCTCAAGGTGGACGCGATCGTCGACGACACGGCCGGGACGGTGAAACTGCCGGTGGCCGAGGGCACCGACGTGACCGCGCTGGCGCCGCAGTTCACGCTGGCCGAGGGCGCGACGATCAGCCCGGCGTCGGGGACGGTCCGGGATTTCAGCCGGCCCGTCACGTACCGAATAATCGATGGTGATGGAGCCGAGCGGACCTGGACCGTTTCGGCGTTGGTGATGCGAAGCCCGGTCTTGCCGGGCCTGAACGCCGATCCGAACATCACCGTGTTCGGCGACACGTTCTGGATGTATCCGACGACCGACGGGTTCGCGGGCTGGTCGGGCACGCAGTTCCACGCGTTCTCGTCGAAGGATCTCGTGCACTGGACCGACCACGGGGTGATCCTCGACCTCGGTCCGGACGTCTCGTGGGCCGACAACAGTGCCTGGGCTCCGACGATCGCCTCTCGTGGCGGGAAGTACTACTTCTACTTCTCCGGGGGCCTGGCCAGTGGGAACACGGCCAAGCAGCTCGGCGTGGCGGTGGCCGACAACCCGGCCGGGCCGTTCACCGACGCACTCGGCAAGCCGCTCGTCGCGGCCGGCAACTACAGCGGGCAGATGATCGACTCGGCGGTCTTCACCGACGACGACGGGAAGTCGTACCTGTACTGGGGCAACGGCAACTCGTACCAGGTGCCGCTGAACGACGACATGGTCTCGTTCGACCCGGCGCTGGTGAAGACGTATCACCCGGCCGGCTACAACGAGGGCTCGTTCGTGATCAAACGGAACGGGACCTACTACTTCATGTGGTCGGAGAACGACACGCGCAGCGCCGACTACCGCGTCGCCTACGCCACCGGCAGTTCCCCGACCGGCCCGTGGAGCGATCGGATCGGCGTGATCCTGTCCAAGGACACGTCGCTGGGCATCCTCGGAACCGGGCACCACTCGGTGGTCCGCGCCCCGAACAGCGACGACTGGTACGTGGCGTACCACCGGTTCGCGATGCCGGGCGGCGACGGCACCCACCGCGAGACCACGATCGACCGGCTCACCTTCGACGCCACCGGGAGGATCAACCCGGTGGTGCCGACGCTGGAGAGCGTGGACCCGGTGACCGTGGCCCACGCCGGCGCGGACGTCTCCGGGCCCGAAGGCGGCGCGATCCCGATCAGCGGAACCGTGTCGAACGATGCCAACGCTCCGCACTGGTCGGTGAACGGGCCGTGCGTCGTCGCCGACCCGAACGCCCTCGCCACGACGGTGACCTGCACCGACGACGGGCAGTTCACGGTCACGCTGACCGCCGGCGGCAGCCGGGACACGGCCGGGCTGACCGTGCACAACGTCAGCCCGGTGGCAGGGACGCCGTCGACGCCGGCCGCGCCGGTCGCGACCGGCAAGGTGGTCACGGTCAGCGTTCCGGTCGCCGATCAAGACCCCCTTTCCTGTACGGCGTCCTGGGGCGACGGTTCCGCCTCGACCGGCACGGTCAGCGGCGGGACGTGCGTGGTGACGCACGCCTACCCGGCCGGCGGGGTCCATCAGCCGTCGATCACCGTGCGCGACGACGACGGGGCGGCCGTGACGGTGACCGCGGCGCGCGTGGTCACCTACGGTCCGGGGCAGGTGGCCGGGAACGGGACACTGATCGCGCCCGCCGGCTGCCTCGACGGGTTCCGGTCCGGTGGGACGATCGGGTTCGCGTTCAACTCCGGGGCGCCGGGTGGTAGCACCTGGATCCAGTTCCCGGCCGGCGACCTGGACTTCCGGTCCACGTCCCAGTCGGGGCCGCTGATCCTCGGGAACACGGCGACGTATCAAGGGACCGGGAAGGTCAACGGCTCGGGCTCGTACAAGTTCCTGATCACCGCGATCGACGGGAACGATCGGCTGGCGATCCGGGTCTGGGACGCTCGCACCGGTAGGTCCGTTCTCAACCTGTCGACCCTCTCGCCCGCTCGCTTGACCAGCGGCGGCATCGTGATCGCCCCTCCGAAGCGGCACTGATAAGCGGGGGTGCTGGTTTTCCGGCACCCCCGCTTCACTCTCGGTCGTGGGTGGTTGCGGTTTTGCTTGCCAGCACCCTCCCGCTCCGCTTCCGGTGGCTGCCGCCGCTCGCGGTCCGGCGTGGTTGCGGTTGTCCGCGATGTGGGCGCTGGTCCCGGCAGGTGGGCGCGTCGCGGGCTCGGCTGGTGCTCACGGTTGCCGCAAGCCCGTTTTGCAGCCGTGAACGCCAGCCACCTCCGCTCGGCTGGTGCTCACGGCTCCATAGCCGCCGTTTTACGACCGTGAGCACCAGCCGGAGATCTCGCTTTCCGCAAGCCCGACCCGAGCGGGTTCTCCGGCGCCAAGCAGCGGCCGCGACCGGCGGCAATCACCGCGAGCGAAGACTGAGGGTGCCGGCAAGCAAAACCGCAACCACCCACGGCCGCGAGCGGCGGCAGCCACCGGAAGCAGAGCGACAGGGTGCCGGTGAGCTCAGGTCTGCGGGACCGGGCCCTCCATGACGTGCAGGGTCTCCACCGGCCGGAAGCCGAAGCGCCGGTTGGTCGCGATCATCGCGTCGTTGCCATCGGCCGTCCAGGAGTGCAGGTGGCGCACCCCAGGGAACTGCTCCGTCAGCTGGGCGAGGTTGGCCGACTTGAGGACCGCGCCGAGGCGGTGGCCGCGGTGGGCGCGGAGGACGAACGTGTCGTCCTGCTGGGCGTGAAGACGGTCGGAGTTGACGAAGACGCGGGTGTATCCCGCGGGTGTTCCGTCCGGGCCGCGCAGCAGTGCGGTGACCAAGCCCCAGCCTGCGGTGGCGAGGCGTTCGTCGCTGCGTTGCACCTGGTCGGCGGTGACGACGGTCGGCTCGTGGTCGCGTTCGCCGGTGGGGACGTCCTGTTCCATCAGGGTGGACATGGCGGCGAAGTCGGCGGCCGAGTCGGAGGCGACCGGGCCGGTCCAGGTGTGCAGCCGGTATCCGGCGGGCAGGTCGGCCGCGACCGGGGCGGCGGGGAGTCCGAGAAGGTAGCGGCGTTCCTGCAGTTTGCTGTCGAAGCCGCGGGCGAGGGCGAACCGGCCGCCGTCGTGCTCGGTGAGTGACTGGGTGAGGGGCACGTGGAGTTCGGTGGAGATGACCCGGCGTCCGTGGGCCCGGGCCAGGGCGAGGCCGGCTTCGTACAGGGCGGTGCCGGCGCCGCGGTGGCGGTGTTCGGGGGCTACGGCCAGTTCGAACTCGGTGGTGTGGGTGTTCGCGGCCCGGGGCAGGTTCACGATGATGCCGCCGAGGCATTCGTCGCCGTCCCACGCGCCGTACGCCTGGCGGTCGAGGGTGGCGTTGCTCGCGGTGGTGCGCAGCGATGTCAGGGTCGACTCGGCGCCGGCCACGGTCGGTTCCTCGCGGCCGGCGACGATACCGGCGCGGAACGCCGCGTGCCACGAGTCGGCCTCGGGATGGTGTGGATCAAGCGCGCGCAGCTGCATCCGGCCATTCTGGACAGGTGCCGGGGGCGGGGCAACCCCATTCGCGGCGGGCCCGCGAAAGGTCAGACAGGAAACCGCATTCCCTCTGCTGGATGCGCTTTCAGTATCGTTGACTATCGATCGATTAGCGTGGGATGCTGCCCCGGCGCATCGAATGTCGCCGATCTAAACGCCCCGGAAGGCCCCGCCGCGGCGGCGATGTCGTCGTGCGCTGAAACGTTCCAGGGATCCGGGAGGCGTCATGGCGGTCAGCAGGCGAACACTTCTCCGAGCCGGGCTGGCGGCCGCCGCGGCCGGGGCGGGCGCCGCGGGGTGCGGCGACAGCGGGAGCGACGCGAAGACGCTGCGGTTCGCCTGGTGGGGCAGCGAGGAGCGGGCCAAGGTGACCCAGCAGGTCGTGGACCTGTTCCACACCCGGCACCCGGACATCACGATCAAGACGACGTACGCGGCCTTCGACCCCTACTTCCAGAAACTGGCCACCGAGATGAGCGGGGGCAACGCTCCCGACGTGCTGCAGATGAGCGAGCGCTACATCCGCGAGTACGCCGAACGCAACACCCTGCTCGACCTCACCCCGCACCTCGGGTCGACGGTCAGAACCGCCGACCTGGAGAAGAAGCTGTTCACCCAGGGGCTGATCGGCGAGAAGACGTACGGGCTGCCGATGGGCCAGACCACGCACGTGCTGCAGTACGACGCCGAGCGCTGGACCCAGGCCGGCGCGAAGCTGCCCGCCGACGGCTGGACCTGGGACGACCTGCGCGACGCGGGCGCCGCGGTGAGTGCGAAGTTCGGCCCGAAGGTCAGCGGTCTCAGTGACTTCTTCGGCATCGAGGACTGGTTCGGCGACTGGCTGCGCCAGCAGGGCAAGGATCTTTACACGGCGGACGGCAAGCTCGGCTACACCGACGCCGAGGTGATCCGCTGGTGGAAGATGGCGGTGGACTTCAAGGACGCGAAGGCGCTCACCCCGCCGGCGGTGACCAGCAACACGACCGGCACGCCGTTCCCGCGCAAGGAGTCGACGGCCGAGTTCGCGCCCGACTCGACCGTCGGGATGACCTCGTGGGACACGTACGGGAGCGAATTCAAGCTCTCCGCCTTCCCGACCGCCGGCAGCGGGATCGGCCAGGTCACCCAGCCGCCCATGATGATCAGCGTCGCTCAGCGGACGAAGAGCCAGGACGCCGCGCTGACCTTCGTGGACTTCTTCCTGAACGATCCGGAGGCCGGCGCGCTGCTCGGGATGAGCCGGGGTCTACCGGCCAACCTGACGATCCGGCAGTCGCTGGCCGGGACGCTGACCGACGAGTGGAAGATGGTGGCCGACTACGAGGCCCTGGTCAGCCCCGAGCTGCTGCCCGCCCCGGCCCCGCCGCCGAAGGGCGCGGGCGTGGTGAAGACACAGTTCCAGCGGATCTACGACGACGTGATGAACGCGACGGCCACGCCCGAGCAGGCCGCGCCGCGGCTGATGAGCGAGATCAAGCAAGCGCTCGGGGCCTGAGCGGATGCGCACCGGTGAGCGGCCGTCGGTCGCGTACCTCTTCCTCTCCCCCTGGATCGCCGGCGCGCTGCTGCTCACGCTCGGGCCGATGGCCGCGTCGCTGTATCTCTCGTTCACCGACTACGACCTGTTCACCAGCCCGGAGTGGACCGGGATGGACAACTACGCGCGGATCCTGACCGACGATCCGCATTTCTGGAACGCGGTCGCGGCGACCACCAAGTTCGTCGTGATCTCGGTGCCGGTGCAGCTGGCCGCCGCGCTCGGCGTGGCGATGCTGATCAACCGGCGCAGCCGGGCGCAGGGCACCTACCGGTCCGCGTTCTACGCGCCGTCGCTGCTCGGGGCGAGCGTGAGCGTGGCCGTGGTCTGGCGGGTGATCTTCCACGACTGGATCGGGCAGCCCGACCGGGCACTGCTGGCCCTGGTCCTGCTCGCGGTCTGGCAGTTCGGCGCCCCGATGGTGATCTTCCTGGCCGGGTTGCAGCAGATCCCGCCCGAGTACTACGACGCGGCCGCGGTGGACGGGGCCGGGCCGTGGCGCACGTTCCGGTCGATCACGCTGCCGATGCTGTCCCCGGTGATCTTCTTCAACCTGGTGCTGGACACGATCCGCGCGTTCCAGGTCTTCACCGGCGCGTACGTGCTGAGCAACGGCACCGGCGGGCCCAGCGACTCGACGCTGTTCTACACGCTCTACCTGTACGAGAAGGGGTTCGTCGAGTTCCGGATGGGCTACGCCTCGGCCATGGCGTGGCTGCTGCTGGTCGCCGTGGCCGCGGTGACCGCCTTGCTCTTCCGTACGTCGAGAAGCTGGGTCTTCTACGGCGGTGAGTCATGATCCGGCGCATCGGGTGGCACCTGCTCGTGCTGGCTCTGCTGGTCCCGCTGCTCTATCCGATCGTGTGGCTGGCCGCGGCGTCGTTCAAGCCGTCCGGGGAGATCCTGCAGAGCCTGGCCCTGCTGCCGAAACGCGCGATCCTCGACAACTACGCCTACCTCGCCGGTGGCCTGGCCGGAGTGCCGGTGTGGCGGTTCTTCGTCAACTCGATCCTGGTGTCGGCCGGGTGCGCGGCGGCCAACGTGGTGAGTTGTTCCCTGGCCGGGTACGCGTTCGCGCGGCTGCGGTTCCGGCTGCGCGGGCCGCTGTTCGCGTTCATGCTCGCGACGATCATGCTGCCGACCCACGCCGTGCTGATCCCGCAGTACACGATCTTCCAGCGGCTCGGGACGGTCGACACGTTCTGGCCGCTCATCCTGCCCAAGCTGCTGGCCACCGACGCGTTCTTCGTGTTCCTGATGGTCCAGTTCATGCGCAACATCCCGCGCGAGCTGGACGAGGCGGCCCGGCTCGACGGCTGCGGCTCGATCCGGATCTTCCCGGCGGTGATCCTGCCGCTGATCCGGCCGGCCGTGGTCACCACCGCGATCTTCACGTTCATCTGGACCTGGAACGACTTCCTGAGCCAGTTGATCTACCTGTCCGATCCGGAGAAGTACACGCTGCCGCTGGCCCTGCGGCTGTTCATCGACACGACCGACCCGAACGCGTACGGGCCGATGCTCGCCCTGTCCGCGCTCGCGCTCGTGCCGATCCTGCTGTTCTTCGCCGCGTTCCAGCGGCTGCTCGTCGAGGGCTTCGCCACGTCAGGACTCAAAGGCTAAGGGGAAACGACATGACAGAAATTTCCCGGCGTACGTTCGTCCGTGGCGTTGCCGCCGCGCCGGCTTTCGCGGTGCTGCCGGCGGGCGCGGCTCAGGCCGTACCCCAGCAGGTCGTGACCGCGCCCGAAGCGGCGCCAGAGCGAATAAACCTGCGGTGGTTGGAGGGGAAGCCCGCCGCAGGCGTCGGGAACACCTGGGGTGTGCCCTGGCCGAAGGGTGCGCTGGCCGCGGACCAGGCGTTCGCGCTGGCGGCCGCCGACGGCGCGGATGTGCCGGTACAGACCTGGCCACTCGCCTACTGGCCGGACGGCACGCTGAAGTGGACCGCGCACGCCATCTCGGCCGACGCGCCGCTGAGCGACAGCTACACGCTGACCCGCGGCACGCCGAGCCCCGGCAGGACCCCGCCGGTGCTGGTGGTCGAGTCCAAGCAGCGGGTCACGGTCAACACCGGTGTGATCAAGGTGGCCGTCGAGAAGCGCGGCACCGACCTGATCAGCTCGATCACCCGCGACGGGGTCGAGATCGCGCGCCACCTGCGACTGATCAGCCTGCGGCAGCGCAAGATCGAGGAGTACCGGGCCGAGAGCGAGCAGCTGACCAGCACGATCACGTCGGTGCGGGTGGAGCAGCGCGGGCCGGTGCGCGCGGTGATCCGGGTCGACGGGACGCATCAGCGGCGTGGCAAGTCGTGGCTGCCGTTCAGCGTGCGGCTCTACTTCTACTCCGGCGCCGAGCACGTCCGGATGGTGCACACCTTCATTCTGGACACCGACGGGAGCAGCGAGTTCATCGCCGGGCTGGGCGTCCGGGTGGGCGTGCCGATGCGCGACGCCCTGCACGACCGGCACGTGCGGCTCAGCGGCGACGGCGACGGGCTGCTGCGCGAGGCGGTCCGCGGGATCACCGGGCTGCGGCGCGACCCGGGCGCGAACGTGCGGGCGGCGCAGATCGCCGGCGAGAAACTACCCGACCCGGCGACCTGGGACCAGCGCGTCACCACCCGGCTCGACCTGATCCCGGCGTGGGGCGACTACACGCTCAGCCAGGCGACCAGCGAAGGCTTCACGATCAAGAAGAGGACCAGGCCGGGGTACGGATGGATCGGCGCCGACGCCGGTCAGCGTGCCCAGGGGTTCGGGTACGTGGGTGGCGCCACCGGCGGACTCGGCTTCGGCATGCGCGACTTCTGGCAGCGGCACCCGTCCCAGCTGGACATCCGTAACGCGGCCACGGACGAGGCGGAGGCCACGATCTGGATGTGGTCGCCCGAGGCCGGGCCGATGGACACGCGCTTCTATCACGACGGGATGGGGCAGGACACGTACGCGGAGCAGCTGCAGGGTCTGGAGATCACGTACGAGGACTATGAACCCGGCTTCGGCACGCCCTACGGCATCGCGCGCACGACCGAGCTGATGTTCTGGGCCCTGCCCGCCACCCCGTCGGCCCCGGAACTGGCCGCGCTGGCCCGGACCGTCGCCACTCCCCCGCAGATCGTCGCCCCGCCCGGACACCTGGCCGCGACCGGCGCGTTCGGCGGCCTGTTCGCCCCGGTCGACCGGTCCACGGCGGCTCGCGCCAAGATCGAGGACCGGCTCGACTTCCTCTTCGACTACTACCGCAAGCAGCGCGAGCAGCGGCACTGGTACGGCTTCTGGAACTACGGCGACATCATGCACACGCCCGACGTGGACCGGCACGTCTGGCGCTACGACGTCGGCGGCTACGCCTGGGACAACTCGGAGCTCTCGCCCGACCTGTGGCTGTGGTTCGCCTACCTGCGATCCGGTCGCGCCGACATCTTCCGGTTCGCCGAGGCGATGACCCGGCACACCGGCGAGGTCGACGTCTACCACCTGGGCAGGTGGGCCGGGCTGGGCACCCGGCACGGGGTGCTGCACTGGGCCGACAGCGCCAAGCAGCAGCGGATCAGCACGGCCGTCTACCGTCGCGTCTACTACTACCTGACCGCCGACGAGCGCTGCGGTGACCTGATGCGCGAGCTGGTCGGCTCGGATCAGACGTTCCTGGCGCTCGACCCGCTGCGCAAGATCCGGACCGAGCCGTACACGCCGGACCCGCACGCGCTCTCGATCGGCCTCGGCACGGACTGGAGCGGCCTGGCCGCGGCCTGGCTGACCGAGTGGGAGCGGCGCGGCCCGTCCCATAAAACGGCCGAGAGGAAGCTGCTGGCCACGATGCGGACGATCGCGCGGATGCCGAACGGTTTCGTCACCGGCAGCGGCCTCTACGACATCGACACCGGCGAGTTCGCCGAGATCGGGAAGGTCGTCAGCGTGTCCCACCTGAGCGCCATGTTCGGCCAGGTGGAGATCTGCGCCGAGCTGATCGGGCTGGTCGACGTGCCCGGCTTCGAGCAGGCCTGGCTGCAGTACTGCCGGCTGTTCAACGCGACCAAGGCCGAGCAGGCGGCCGAGACCGGCGCCGACTTCGGCAACCTGATCCTCAAGCAGGGGCATTCCCGGCTTTCCGCGTACGCGGCGGTCCGGTTGAACGACGCCGCGCTGGCCGCCCGCGCGTGGAGGGAATTCACCGGCACCGACGGATACACCGACGCCTCGCCGTGGCAGACCACGCGTCGCGAGGGCCCCGAGGTGCTGAATCCGGTCGACGAAGCGTCCTGGGTGGACACGAATACCACCGCTCTGTACGGGCTTGCGGCGATCCAGAATCTGGCGTTGATCGGTGATCGTCTGAGCTCTTGACATCGATGTTGGTCCGTTTCCAGACTGTTACGACCACCGATGTTTACGTAAACACGAAGGGTCACGCATGAGGATCCTGCTCGCCGCTCTCCTGAGTGCCACCTCCCTGTCCGTTCCTGCGGCCTCGCTCGAAACTGTCCAGATCACCCCCGACCCCTCCTATCAGGGCGCCGCCTGGCAGGGCTGGGGCACCAGCCTGGCCTGGATGTCCGAGGCCACCGGCGGCTACCCCGACGAGATCCGCAGCAAGCTGGCCGACCTGGTCTTCGGGGCGGACGGGCTGAACCTGAACATCGCCCGCTACAACATCGGCGGCGGGAACGCGCCGACCGTGCAGCCCTACCTGCGCCCGGGCGGGGCGGTGCCCGGGTTCTGGAAGGCCGATCAGCCGTACACGCCGGCCGACAAGGACTGGTGGGATCCGGCTTCTCCTGATGCCTGGAACTGGGACGCCGACCCGAATCAGCGCTGGTGGGTCGACCGGATCAAGGACAAGGTCACGCACTGGGAGGCGTTCAGCAACTCACCGCCGTACTTCCAGACCGTCAGCGGCTACGTCAGCGGCGGCTTCAGCGCGACCACCGACCAGATCCGGGCCGACCGGGTCGACGAGTTCGCGCAGTACCTGACCCGGGTCACCCGGCACCTGGAGCAGGCCCACGGCATCACGTTCGACTCGATCGAGCCGCTCAACGAACCCAACACCAACTACTGGGGTACGACGCTGGGCGCGAACGGGCAGCCGACCGGCGGACGCCAGGAGGGCGCCCACGCCGGTCCCGCCTCGCAGGCGGCGGTCATCTCGGCGCTGGCCCGCGCGTGGGACGGGAACATCGCGGCGCCCGACGAGACAAATCCGGGCACGATGGTCACCGACTACTACGGCTGGACGGACGAGGCGCGGGCCGCGGTGGACCGGCTGAACGTGCACACGTACGGCACCGGGCAGCGCACCAGCGTCCGCGACATCGCCAAGGCCGAGCAGAAGCCGCTCTGGATGAGCGAGGTCGAGGGCAGCTGGGGTCACGACTACACGAGCATGGACTCGGGCCTCGGCATGGCCCAGCGCATCGTCGACGACATCCGCGAGCTGGAGCCGTCGGCCTGGGTGCTGTGGCAGCCCATCGAGGACCTGGACAACATGGTCGCCGAGGGCAACCTGCAGTGGGGCGAGATCCACGTGCCCTTCGACTGCACCGCAACTGACACCCTGACGACCTGCCCGATCAAGACGAACACCAAGTTCGACACGATCCGGAACTTCACCCACTACATTCGCCCCGGCGATCACTTCGTGAAAATCGATGACACCCGCAGCCTGGCCGCGGTGAACAGCACCGGCGCGACTGTCGTGCACGTGAACCCGGCGACGACCGCCGAATCGGTCACCCTGGACCTGTCGAAGTTCGCCACGATCCGTCACGGCGCCACCGTCACACCGGTCGTGACCAGTGCGGACGGCAAGCTCGCACAGGGCTCGCCCGTTCGCATCTCCGGCGCGCGGGCCACACTCACCGTCCCGGCCCAGTCGGTGACCACGTTCCTGGTCGACGGCGTCTCAGGGGCGGCCACGGCGCACATCGTGGCCGGGCACCCGTACCGGCTGCAGGGTGTGGCCAGCCGGAAGTCCCTCGCGCCGGGCCTGACCATCCGCACCTCGTCGGCGACCGCGGCCGACCAGCTGTGGACGTTCGAGCCGGTCGGCGACGCCTACCGGATCACCAACGCCGGCACCGGGCAGGTGCTCGACTCCCTGTGGCGCGTCTCCACCACCGGGGACGGGACGTACACCCTGATCAACGTGGCGGCCCGGCAACTCCTGGACGTGAACGGCGGCTCGACCGCGGACGGCGCGACGGTCGGCCTCTACCAGCCGACCTCGGGCGGCAACCAGCGCTGGACGTTGATCGACGAGAACGTGGGCGCGCTCGCGGCCGCACAGACCTACACCGTGCCGGGCCGGACACCGACCCTGCCGGCGACGGTCACCGACGGCCGGCACGCGCTGCCGGTGGTCTGGAAGCTGCCGCCGGAGAAGACCTGGCGCAAGCCCGGCCTGGTCACGGTCACCGGCACCGCCACCGACGTGCTCGGCAAGACGCACCGCGCGACCGTCGAGGTGACCGTCGACGTCTTCACCTCGACCGAACCGGGACGGGCCAAGACGTTCCCCGGCGGGCAGCCGGCGCTGCCCGCGACGGTGGTCGCGGTCGGTAAGCACGGCGGCCGAGCCGACGTTCCCGTGACCTGGGAATCGGCCACCTATCCGGCGACCGGAGTGGTCACGGTCCACGGCACGGTTCCCGATCTCGCCCTTGCCGCGACGGCCCGGATCCAGGTCACCGACCCGGTCGACCGGCCGCTGACCAGCGGGGTCTCGGTCGCCGCGACCTACACCGAGCCCGGTTACTCCACGGCCGGGCTGACCAACGGCGACACCACCGACAAGGCCTGGTCGAACTGGAAATCGGCCGGCCGCAACCCCACCGACACCCTGACCGCGACCCTGCCCGCCGGAACGTCGCCGTCCCAGCTCACCGTGCACTTCTACCGGGACAACTCGTCCGGTGGCGGGCTGGCGCAGAGCGTGCAGGCCGGGGTGCCCGACGCGAGCGGCGCCTGCGCGGTGTCCGGGCCGGTGGTCGCGGTCGGGGTGGACAGCCCCCTGGACGTGGCCGTGCCGGTGCCGGACGGCGCGGGCTCGACCGTGTGCGTGGTGCTGACCGCCGTGCCGAACGGGTACCTGACCGTGGCCGAGCTGCAGGTGTCGGCGAAGGCGCCGGGCGTGGGCACGAACGCGACGGCCTCCGGGATCAGGGTCGACGGGGTGCCGGTCCGGGGATTCGATCCGGCTGTCACGACGTACCGAATGACAGTGAAGCATCCGGAACGTGCGGTGCTCACCGTGACCACGGCGGACCCCTATGCGACCGCGACCGTCACGCGGACCGGGACCACCCGGATCGTGACCGTGACCGCCGAGGACGGCGTGACCCAGGTCCGCTACCGCATCCGGCTCGGCTAGCGAGGTTCGGGGCGGCGGCTCACCCGCCGCCGCCCCGTGAACTGCATAACCTGGTGAACTTCTATTTGTCAATCAAAGAAACCTGAAAATCCGCTGTCTTTTTCATGATCGATTCACCGGCGTCATTTGTTTGATTCACCTTCTGTTCAACCTATTGGCATGCGCTTGCCCCGGCAGGGGGATCAAGATGCGTTCGTGACGCCTTTCTCAAGCAACCGTCCGACCAACGTGGACGAGTACACGGAATGGAACACCAAGGAGCTGGCCAAGTCGTCGATCAGCCGCCGCTCGGCGCTGAAGGCGGTCATGGCCGGCGCCGGCGGTTTCACGGCCGCCCAGTTCAAGCTCGCCGACGCGGCGTTCGCGGCCGGTGGCGGCACGGCCGGCTCGGCCGGCGTGGTGGTCTCCGGCCGCCACCTCTCGTTCGTGCCCGGTAAGGACGGCGTTCCGCAGCCCGCGATGGCGGTGACCGCCCAGCTGGTCAGCAAGACCGGCAGCCTGCCGCGCGGCCTGCGCGCCTACGTCGAGGTCGGCACCGCGCCCGGCCACTACGGCGCCCGCCACGAGGCCGACATCCAGCACCTGGTCGGGCAGTACGCGATCGCCGGCGGCCCGATCGGCAGCCAGTTCTACCTCAAGGCGAAGATCACCGGCCTGCGGGCGAGCACCGTCTACCACTACCGGGTCCGGCTCTCCGACGGCACCGTCTCCGGCGACGCGCACTTCACCACCGCCCCGGACACGCACCACTCGCTGCACGTGGCCAAGCCGTTCACGTTCACCGCGTTCGGCGACGTCGGCACCAACAACGCGCCGGTCGACCCCAAGTATGCCTGGGGTCAGGACCCGGCCACGGTCACCGCCGCCGGCGGCGCCTGGCCGAAGGGCGTGTTCGACAACAACTACTACAGCGCCACCGACCCGGTCGCCGGCACCGGCGGCACCGACCCCACCCCGGCCGTCACCCAGACCAACCTGATGGCCTCCCAGCACCCGGTGTTCACGCTGCTGGCCGGCGACATCTGCTACGCCGACCCGTCCGGCACCGGGCTCCCGGCCGACGACTCGGAGGCGCTGACCACGGGCGCGGCCGCCGGGAAGAACCTGTACAACCCGTACGTCTGGGATGTGTTCTTCAATCAGATCGAGGCGCAGGCCGCGTTCACACCGTGGATGTTCGCGACCGGCAACCACGACATGGAACCGCTCTACAGCGACACGGCGTTCCTCGGCGACAGCCGGACCCACGGGTACGGCGGCCACATCAAGCGCCTCGACCTGCCCACCAACGGGCCGCACACCTGCCCGTCGGTGTACCGCTTCGTCTACGGCAACGTCGGCGTCATCTCGGTCGACGCCAACGACCTGTCCGCGGAGATCCAGACCAACACCGGTTACTCCAAGGGCGCCCAGGTCACGTGGCTGGAGGAGACCCTCAAGGAGTGGCGCACGGACGACGAGCTGTCCGAGCGGGTCGACTTCATCGTCGCGTTCTTCCACCACTGCGCGTACTCCACCACCAACAACCACGCGTCCGACGGCGCGGTCCGCTCCGCACTCGACCCGCTGTTCACCAAGTACCAGGTCGACCTGGTCGTGCAGGGCCACAACCACCTGCTCGAACGCACCGACCCGATCAAGAACGGACGGCGGTCCAAGGGTGCCCCGGACGGCTCCACGATCCACCCGGCGACCGACGGCGTCACCTACATCACCGCCGGATCCGGTGGGCGCCCCCGCTACCCGTTCCGGCCCGCACCGAGCGCCGCCGCGCCCGCGCCGACCGGGATCACGCCGGAGGGCGCGCAGCTGCTGCCCGAGGGTCAGCGGTACCGCGGATACACCCCGCCGGGCGGCGCCAACGTCACCGAGAACAACACCGAGAACATCGTGAACAGCTACTACTGGTCGACCGCGGGCACCGCGATCAACGCGTCGGGCTACCCGGCGGGCACGAAGGTCGCGGAAACCGTCGACTGGTCCCAGGTCCGCTACGACGACTACGCGTTCATCGCCGTCGATGTCGTCCCGGCGCGGCGCGGGCAGCGCACGACGTTCACCATCCGGACCCTGGCGGATGCTCTCCCGGGCAGCGGGCAGCCGTACACCGAAATCGACCGGATCACCCTGGCGCGCGTCGCCGGACTCAACCGCATCCGCACCATTCACCACTGATCATTTTCATCCACTCTCACCGGCGGCCCGGCACGTCTCTCGTGCCGGGCCGCCGCATGCGTGTCGCTGTTTGTTTCCCGGTCAAGATCAACTTCAAATTCTTCATTGCCTCGGTCCGCCGGGGTACAGACCGTCGCTCCCGCGGGGACCCTTCCGGGCCTCGCAGGCCGCTGGCGCGGCCAGAACGCGAGGCCCGCAAGGGCGACGTGGTCGGGTGGGCACGGTCAACCCACAAAACCCCTTCCGGAACTCCGGGACGACAACGTTCGGATTAGCCGGATCTTCGACCTTTTCCCGGACGGCGGACCACCCGGAGTGCCCGATCGATGAACATCAGGGGTACAAACGGGCAGGATCGATGTTGATCTCGATCCGATGTGGAGCCGTTCCCGTGAGTGATGTCGGTGGGCAGGGGGCTCACCTGACATTTGTGGGGGATATTCATGTTCAAAACCAAGCGGTCCCGGATCCGTGCACTCGCGCTGACCGGGAGCCTCGTGGCCGCCGGGGGCACCATCGGCGCGGTCACCTACAACGCGTCGGCCGCCGAAACCGGCGTCGTCGCCACCTCGGCCGCCGCGTCCAACACGAACGCGGTCGCGCCCGTCGTCAACGCGATCCCGATCGACATCCGCCCGCCGGCCGGCTCGCGCCCGATCGGGGCGTACGTGGTCACCAACGGCACCCAGAACTACACCTGCTCGGTCCCGGACGGCGCGGCCACCGGCACCTACCCGCTCACGTCCACACCCGAGGCGCAGCTGCTCGGCACCGGCGGCCGGATCCACCACTTCGCCGGGCCCAGCTGGCAGTCCGTCCGCGACGGATCCCTGGTCACGGCCAAGAAGGAGAGCGGGGTGCCGCGCGCCGGGACGATCGACGAACTGCGGCTCGTGGTCACCAGCCACACCGGGAGCGGCGTGCTGAGCAAGGCCGACTACATCAACCGCCTGTTCACCTCGGGCGGCGTCGCGCCCAAGACCAGCTGCACCGCGGGGCAGACCGTGCAGGTCCCGTACAAGGCCCTCTACGTCTTCTGGGACGCCCCGGCCACCCCGGCCGCCTGACCCACCGACGACATCGGCCCGGCGGCCACCCCGCCGGGCCGGTCAGCCGGCATCCCGCCACTTGAAACGAACCAGGAACTCCGGCTCCTGCTCCCAGAAGAGCGAGATCTCGGTGATGATCGCCTGCAGGTTGTCGGCCACCTCGGGCGGCAGCGGTTCAAGGTTGTCGTCCCAGCGCGGCGAGGCCGGAATGATGTAGCGGATCTGATGGTCGCCGCGGTCCACCGGAATCATCAGCCAGTGCTCACCGAGCTCCAGGATCATGTCGTCGCGGCCCGCGCCGGCCAGGGTCACCCCGGTTTCGACATGCAATGCCATCTGTGACATCACCTCGCGGACCGTCATGCCGGCAACCTCCTAGAACGGGTCTATCTCATTGATCTTCGTAATGTTCGGGTTCAACTGCAACGCCGGCTTCTCCCTGGTGTACCAGACGCCCATCGGATTGGCGTCATGTGTCCAGGCGGTGGCCTCGCCCGACGCGTTCTGCGCATAACGCTCGGACAACCGCTGCCAGATGCCGAACGCCTGACCGTCGTTAACCGGTGAGCCACGCTCGAACAGCTGCATGTCGTCGAATCGCCGGCCTCCGGGTGTCATTTCCAGAGTCAGCGACCTCACCCCGTCCACCTGCTTCTCCGCGTACACGCGCATCTTCTCGTCATTCGGCTGCGTGCCGGAGTAGAAGTGCGCGCCGTTGAGGGGACTGCGGACATCCGCGTTCTCGACCTCGTGCATCAGGCCCTTGAACGCGGTCCTCCGGCTGCCGTTCATCGTCGTCTCGGCGAGTTTCTCGGCACCGGCCTTCTCCAGCATCTTGGCGGCCTTGCGCAGCATCGCGGCGATCTCCCGCTCGATGAGCGCCATCGCCTCGTGGATCAGTTTCCGGACCGCCACCCGGGTCAGCCCGATCCACACCGGGATCTCCGCGAGGGTCGCCCCGGCCGTGACCGTCGCCGTCGCGATGGCCTGGCCGACCTCGATGGCCAGCGCGGTCAGCTGGGCGATGAACGCCGCTTTCAGCCCGACCGTCACGCCGGCCATGGCGATGAGCGCGCCGCCGATGAGTTCGGCCGCGGTGGCCGCCTCGGACAGGTGGCGTCCGGGGCCGTCCTCGCCGTTCCACCAGCGTTCGAACGCCTCGACGGTGGCGCCCTCGTTGTGCAGCCAGACGTCGCGGGCGGCGGCGGTGGCCTGGTCGGCGTGGGCCCGCATCCGGGTGCCGTGGTCGATCCAGGCCCGGCCGTCGGCCTGGAGCTGGTCCTCGTCGGCTTCCGGCCATTCCAGGCCGATCCAGCTGAGGGGTTCGGTCAGTTCGTGCGGCAGCGTGATCGTCATGGCCGGCTACCCCCCGCCGCCGCTGGCCGGGGTGGGTGTCAGCGTGCCGACGGGTGTCAGCGTGCCGACGGGTGTCAGCGTGCCCGGCCCGTCGGGCGCGAGCGACGGCCCGCCGACCGGCGTCAGCGTGCCCGGGGCGGGCGTGGGCGACGGTCGGCCGGCAGCGAACGCCGCGTCCGATCCACCTGCTGCCGCGTTCGAAGCGCCACCACTCGGAGCCGCGCCGCTCGGGACGCCGTCGCTGGAAGCGCCACCACCCGCAAGAGCACCCCCACCCGGAGCACCGCCCGCAGGAGCGCCACCGCCGGGGGCGCCCGTCACCTCGTACAGCGAAGAGGCTCCTGCGGCGTCAGCCGCCGAGACCGACCGCGCCTGCATGACCAGCGTCGCCGCCGCGAAGCCGACCTGTTCGGTGTACGAGGCCATCGCGTCCAGCGCCACGTCCCGCACCGCCCGGTAGGCGAGGGCGAACATGCTCCCGGTCTCGTCGGTCCCCCACGGGTCGGAGCCGGCGCCGACCGCGGTCTCCAGCGTCGCCACGTCGTCGGCGAGGCGCTGCGCGATACCGGCCAGGTCGCGCCCGGCGGCGGCGACGCTGTCCGGGTCGATGCGGAGCCGTCCGGTCACCACGGCCGAGCCGCCCGCCGGTTGAGGTCGTACAGGGCGGTGGAGACTTCGGCGAACCGTCGTTCGGCGGTGTCCGACGCCTCGGACAGCGCGGCCCGCAGGCGTTCGGGGGCGACCGTGGCGCCGTATCGGGTGGTGGCGTCGGCGGCCTGGTCCCGTACGCGATCCTGGGCCTGTTGAAATGCCGCGATGAGCGCCTCTCGCAGCTCGTCGAGCGGCAGATAGGCGACCCGCGGGTCGAGGTAGAGGTCGGTGAGCCGGCCGTCGGTGCCCAGCTCGACCCAGACCCGCCCGTCGGCGGCTTCCCCTGAGACAAAGTCCCCCATGGCGCCCCTCCACATCGGCCGTTACGGGAACGCCGTGTGAAGCGGCGCTCACCCCCTGTGCTGCCGAATACAGCGGGAAGATGGAGCGCGTTCAATGAAAAAGCCCCGCGGACCGAAAAAGGTCCGCGGGGCCGGAAACGCCGAGGGGTCCTACTCGCCCGTGTCGGGGCCGTTCGTCAGGTCCATGAGCTGCTGCGTCACGTGGTTGGTGAGCGCCTGCTGGTAGCCGGAGGCGAGCTGGCCGAGCTTGTCGATCTCGTCGATCAGCTGGGCCCGCTTCTCCACCAGGCTGTCCATCGCCTCGGCGTGGTTGCGGCGCGCGTCGCTCTCGATCGTGCTGGCCTTCATCTGGGCCTCGGCGGTGAGCTGGTCGGCCTTGCCGCGGGCCTGCTCCATCAGCGCCTCGACCTCGCGCTGGGCGTCGCGCATGTGCTCGTCGGCGGTGCGCTGGGCCATCATCAGCACCCGGGCGTTGCGGTCGTCGTCGCCGACGGTCGGCATCGCGCCGGACGGGGAGGCGCTGCGCGCCCGCTCCAGCTGGGCCTGCATGTTGCGCGCGTTCTGCTCGGCGCGGGCGCGGGCCTCCTGGAGGCGTTCGAGCTGGGCCTGCAGGTCGGCGAACTCGTTGGTGATGACCATGGTCGCGGCCGGGTTGCCGCCACCGCCACCGCCGCCGCGCTGAGCCTGGCCGCGGAGCGAGTTGTTCTCCTCGAGCAGCCGGATCAGCTCCTGCTCGACCTCGTCGAGGAAGGCGTCGACCTCTTCCTCGTCGTAACCCCGCTTGCCGATAGGCGGCTTCTTGAAGGCCACGTTGTGGATATCAGCTGGGGTGAGCGGCATCGCATTCCTCGGTTCCCGTCGGCGGACGTGGTGCGGCCCGAAATCCTACGCAACGGCGGCACGTTACCGCCCGTGGGCATGATCACGCGCCCCCGAAGTCGCTGACCAGGCTCAATGTGAGCAGGCGCACGCCCGGGTCACGGCGTGCAGGTCACGGATAGTACCGGCCGACGGCCCGGGACGCACCAGGAAGATCATGACATCCGGAGGGCGGCGGCCACCGCGGCGTGGGCCGCCAGGCCGGTCCAGGCGCCCAGCACCATGAACCGTCCGGCCGCCTTGCGCTGCGGATCCGTGGCCTGCCAGAGCCCGGCGGCGACGACGAGCGACACCGCCAGTACGCAGAGCGCGCCGGAGACACCGCCGGGCGAGGTGTCGGCCACGCAGAGCAACTGCGGAATGAATCCGGCGTCGAAGCCGATCATCCGCGGCCATCGTCGGCGCCACCATCCGGCCATCGCCTGCACCCCCGTACGCGCATTGTCCGAAGTAAATGTAATTCTTCGGCACCTGCGATTTCGGGCACGGGTCGTCAGACCTTGGCGACGCGGACCTCCCCGGCCCGATGCTGGGCGACGCCGGTGGCCACGCCGGCCACCATGATCGCGGCGCAGAGGGCGACCCGCGTGACCGGAGCGAGCCCCGGCAGCAGCGTGACGAGAAGCACCAGGGGCACACCGAGGCCGGGCCAGACCAGGGCGACCCGCCAGCGCCGGGAGAGGACGGCCTGGATCACCGCGGCGCTGAGCAGGTAACCGGCCAGGCCGGCGCCGAGCACGGTCCGGGCGCCGGGCGACAGGTCGCCCTCGGCACCGTGCAGGATGACGTGTTCCAGCCCGACGGCGACGGCGGCCAGACTCACGGCGACGGGGAGATGGGCGTACACGTAGAAATCGTGCACACCCTGGCGCGTGTGCTCGCCGCCCTCCTGGACCAGGCGCCGCTTGGCCGCCCCGCCGGAGAGGTCGAAGTAGGACCACCACAGCGCCGCCGTGGCCAGGAACCCGCAGGTCGCGGCCAGCAGCACCTCGGCCACCCAGTGGCCGTCGCGCAGGCCGACGACGATCGCGGCGACCGACTCGCCGAGCACCAGGATGACGAAGAGCCCGAAGCGCTCCGGCAGGTGTTCCATGTGCAGTGGTGGTGCGTCCGGCACGCGGGCGGCCAGGGTCGGGCCGAGCAGGTCGAGGACGACACCGACGGCCCACAGGGCGTACCGGCCGGGGCCGGGCACGGCCAGCGAGATCGTCCAGCAGGCGGCGCCGGCGGCATGGCCCCAGAGGTACGGCCGGATCCCGGCCCGAGCCTCCGGCAGGTTCCGCCACACCCGCAGGTAGCCGAGCACCAGCACCACCCGCAGCAGCACGTAGCCGAGCGCGAACCAGCGCGACTGCTCCCCGATCGCCTGCTCGGCCGAGGCGGCCATGACGATGACCCCGCCCATGCCGGCCAGGGTGAGCAGCCGGAAGATCGCGTCGTCGGTGTCGAACCGGTTGGCGTAGAGGGTGGCGCTGGCCCAGGCCCACCAGCCGGCCACCAGGATCGCCACGAACCGGAAGCCGCCACTGAACGTCTCGTGCTCGGCCAGCACGTCCGCGCAGCGTCCGACGAACAGGATGAAGGCCAGGTCGAAGAAGAGTTCGAGGCGGGTCGCCGAGCGGTTGGCGTCGCGGTTGACGCCCGGTGGCCGGATCAGTTCGCGCTCTTCCCGGTCCTCGCGGTCCAGCTGTTCCCGTTCGGTCATGCGGTTGTTGATACCCGCCGGGGAGTGATCCGAATCAACGTCACCACCATGAGGAAAGCGCTTGCCTGCATCGATGTTCGCTGATTTGATGACGGGCATGACGCTTGATCGGAGAACCCTCCTGCGCGCATCCCTCGGCGGCGCCGCCGCCGCGCTGGGAATGCCGGCCGCGGCCTCGGCCCGCCGGCGCACCACCGTCTTCGTCGCCGGCGACTCCACCGCCGCCACCTACGCGATCGCCGACATCCCCCGGGCCGGCTGGGGTCAGGCCCTGCCGGCCTTCCTTCGGCACGACGTCGCCGTGGTCAACGGCGCGCTCTCCGGCGCCAGCTCGAAGAGCTTCGTCGACCTGGGCCGGCTCGACCTGATCCTGGACGCCATCCGCCCCGGCGACACGCTGCTGGTCTCGTTCGGGCACAACGACGAGAAGGTGGAGGACCCGGCCCGCGGGACCGACCCGTGGACCACGTTCCAGGACTACCTGCGGCTCTACCTGGACGGGGCTCGGGCCGCGCACGCCCACCCGGTTCTGGTGACGCCGGTCGAGCGGCGCCGATTCCGGGCCGACGGCACCCCGTACCTCTCGCACGGGGAGTACCCGGACGCGATGCGCGCTCTCGCCGAGCAGACCCGTACGCCGCTGATCGATCTGACCGCGCTCTCCTTCGACCTGTGGTCGAAACTCGGCCCGGAGGCCACAAAGGACTATTTCCTCTGGCTCGACGCAGGCCTTTCTCCGAACTATCCGGACGGTGTCGCCGACAACACGCATTTCCAGGCGCACGGCGCGATCGAGGTGGCCCGTCTCGTGGTGACGCAGGGTTGTACGATCCCCGGCCGCGACCAGCGTGCCCTGCACAATCCGTCCATCCCGGACGACGTGCTCGTCTGGCCGACAACTCGCCCGGCGGAGAGCTGAAACAGCAGGTGAATGCACAGCGAAATCTATAACTTCGCTATGGATGGGGGCCGCGAAATGGGTAGACGCTGATTTCGTGACCGAAACAACCGTGGTCCTCATCCTCGTGGTCATCACCGCCCTCGGCTTCGACTTCACCAACGGCTTCCACGACACGGCCAACGCGATGGCGACCTCGATCGCCACCGGCGCGCTGCGTCCCAAGGTTGCTGTGCTCCTGTCCGCCGTGCTCAACCTGGTCGGCGCGTTCCTCTCGGTCGAGGTCGCGCTCACCGTCACCAACGCGGTGGTCAAAATCCAGAACAGTGACGGCACACCGAAACCGGAGCTACTCGCCGACGGTGGCCAGGCACTACTGCTGATCGTCCTGGCCGGCCTGGTCGGCGGCATCCTCTGGAACCTGCTGACCTGGCTGCTCGGTCTCCCGTCGAGCTCCTCGCACGCACTGTTCGGCGGCCTGATCGGCTCGGCGATCGCCGGGCTGGGCTGGGCCGGCGTCAAGTGGAACGGCGACGGCTCCAAGCTCGACGGTGTCGTCGGCAAGGTGCTGCTGCCCGCGATCATGTCCCCGGTGATCGCCGGCGTGGTCGCGGCGGTCGGCACCTGGATCATCTACCGGATCACCCTCGGGGTGGCCAAACGGTTCACCGAGAACGGCTTCCGCTGGGGCCAGATCGGCTCGGCCTCACTGGTCTCGCTCGCGCACGGCACCAACGACGCACAGAAGACGATGGGTGTCATCACGCTCGCGCTGATCGCCAGCGGCGAGTGGACCGACACCAAGAACATCCCGCTGTGGGTCAAGATCGCGTGTGCGCTGGCCATCGCGCTCGGCACCTACCTGGGTGGCTGGCGGATCATCCGCACGCTGGGCAAGGGCCTGGTCGAGATCAGCTCGCCGCAGGGCATGGCCGCCGAGTCGGCCTCGGCCGCGGTCATCCTGGCCTCCAGCCACCTCGGGTTCGCGCTCTCGACCACGCACGTGGCGACCGGCTCGATCCTGGGTTCGGGTGTCGGCAAGCCGGGCGCCAAGGTGCGCTGGGCGGTCGCCGGCCGGATGGTGGCGGCGTGGCTGATCACGCTCCCGGCCGCCGCCGTGGTCGGCGCGGTCATGTGGTGGATCGGTGACCTGGTCGGCGGGCTCGGCGGCGCGCTGGTCGTGTTCGCGATCCTGGTCGCGCTGGCCGCGTACATGTTCATCCGGTCGCGCCGCGAGCCGGTCGACCACAACAACGTCAACGACGAGTGGGACGCCCCGGCCGACGCGCCGAAGGCCACCGCCGGCGCGGCGAGCTGAGAGGACAGGAATCGTGCACAACCTGACCCTGGCCTTCGAGGGCGCCTGGAAGGTGCTGCTCGCCGGTCTGATCCTGGGTGCCGGGCTGCCGGCGATCTTCGCCCTCGGCATCCGCTCGCTCGCGTACGGCGCGGGCGGCGAGGCCGAGGTGCACGAGGCCGGCACGGCCGGCCCGCGGGGCCACGCGATCGGTACCGTCGGCGGGTACGTCGCGTTCGCGGTCGTGCTGCTCGGCATCGCGCTGGGCATCACGTTCGTGGTGGCGACCGGTTTCGGCAAGGCGCTCAGCTTCGAGCACATCTACCCGACCATCGTCGACAAGCACTGACCGGAGACGACATTGAGCGAGCAACGGTCGAACTTCGTCACCCGCGCCGTCGGGTGGCTGCGCGCCGGCTACCCGGAGGGTGTGCCCCGGCAGGACTACGTCGTCCTGCTCGGCCTGCTGCGCCGGAAGCTGACCGAGGACGAGGTCCGCAAGATCGCGCAGGAACTGGCCGCCCAGACCGACCCCGCCGACGGCCCGATCACCAGTGCCGACATCGAGGACATGATCAACGAGACGATGCTGCAGGAGGCGACCCCGGCCGACGTGGTCCGGGTCTCCGCTCACCTGGCCGCGGGTGGCTGGCCGCTGGCCGACCCGCCCACCGAGTGAATGTGACCGAGTAGGGTCCGGACGGCGCCCGCGGGCGGCGTCCGCGGCCCGGTCCAGATCGCCAGCAGATCCCGGGGCAGGGTGAGCCCGGGCAACGGCACGTGACGCAACCGGCCGGCTCGCAGGTCGTCCTCGACGGCGAGCCGGCTGACCACGGCCGGAGCACCTCCGGCGAGCACCGCGGCCCGGACGGCGGCCGTGGTCGAGAGCTCCAGAGCGGGCGGCGCCGGTTCGAAGCCGGCCCGGCGCAGCGCCGCCGTGAAGAAGTCCCGGGTGCCCGAGCCGCGCTCGCGGGTGACCATCGCGGTCCCGGCCAGTTCGGCCGCGGTCACCCCGCCCGCGCGCCGGGCCCACCGGTGGTCGGGCGGCACGACGAGCACCAGTTCGTCGTGCGCGACCACCCGGCTGTGCACCCCGGCCGGCACGGTCGGCCCCTCGGTGAACCCCAGATCGGCCGCGCCGGCCAGCACCTGCTCGATCACCTGATCGCTGTTGCCGGCCGTGAGGACCACCTCGGGCGGGGTCCGGCCCTCCCGGACGGCGGCCGCCTGGCAGCCGACCAGCCAGCCCGGCAGCAGATGCTCGGCGATGGTCAGGCTGGCGCTGACCCGCAGCCGGCTGCGGCTGTCGTCGCGGAGCGTGGCCAGCCCGGCGTCGACCTCCTCGGCCAGCCGGATCAGCCGGTCGGCCCACTGCGCGACCACGACGCCCTCGCGGGTGAGCCGGGTGCCGCGGGTGGTCCGGGTGGCCAGGCGCACGCCGGTGCGCGCCTCGAGAGCGGCCAGCCGCGCCGAGACCGCCTGCTGGGTCAGCCCGGACTCGCGGCCGGCCGCGCTCAGCGTCCCGGTGCGGGCAACCGCGAGCAGGACCTCCAGGGCGGCCAGGTCCGGCATGCGTTGGCTCAGGGTCACAAGATTTGATGGTACGGAGTCACAAGCGCTCTTTGTGACTCCACAAGATCTCGACGGCTACCCGCCCCGCGCCGGACCGCCGATCGTTGAGGCCATGCTCCTCGCACCGCCCCGGCCGGTTCACAAGCCGACCCGAACCATCCAGCCGGCCCCGAACTGGTTCGCCTCGGTGATGGGCACCGGCATCCTGGCCACCGCCGCCGCCTCCCTCCCCTGGCAGTTCCCCGGTCTGCGCCCGATCGCGCTGACCGCCTGGATCCTCTCCGTCGTGTTCCTGGCCGCGCTGCTCACCGGCGTTCTGCGCCGCCCCCGGACCGCCCTCGGCCACGGCGGCGACCCGGTCCTCGCGCACTTCTACGGCGCCCCGCCGATGGCGCTGCTCACCGTCGGCGCGGCGACCCTGCTGGTCGGCCGGGACGTGATCGGCCCGACCGCCGCGGTCGCGGCCGACTGGGTGCTCTGGCCGGTCGGCACCGCGCTCGGGCTGGTGTCGGCCGTCGCGGTGCCGTTCCTGCAGTTCACCCGGCACACCGGCGGGGACGGGGCGACCGGCGCCTGGCTGATCCCGGTGGTGCCGCCGATGGTGTCCGCGAGCACCGGCGCACTGCTGGTCCCGCACGCCCCGGCCGGGCAGTTCCGGCTGACGCTGGTGCTCGGCTGCTGGGCGATGTTCGGGCTGAGCCTGGTCGCGTCGTTCGTGGTGCTCACCCTGATCTGGCAGCGCCTGGCCGCCCGGCCGGTCGGGCCGGCCGCGACGATCCCGGCGCTGTGGATCGGACTCGGGCCGTTCGGCCAGTCGATCACCGCGGCCAACCTGCTCGGTGATGCCGGTCACGGGGTGCTCCCGGCGCACTACGATCGGGCGTTTGCGCTGGTCGGGGCCGTTTACGGCGTACCCGCATGGGGTTTTGCCGTGCTCTGGGCCGGCCTGGCCGCCGCCGTGACGCTGCACACCCGCCCGTCCTTCTCGCTCGGCTGGTGGTCGTTCACGTTCCCGGTCGGCACCGTCGTGACCGGCACCTCGGCGCTGGCCGCACACCTCGGTTCGGCGATGTTCGCCCTGGTCGCAGTCGCCCTCTACGTGGCCCTGCTGGCGGCCTGGGTCATCGTCGCGGCCGGCACCGCCCGTGGCCTGCGCACCGGAGCGCTCCCCCGCCCGGCCTGATCCCGACGGCTGGACCCGGGCCGCCGATCGCACCCGGGTTACGGAAGAATTGCTGCTCGGATCTTGTAGTGCTTGTTCAGCAGAGAGGAGGACCCGACGTGACGGTGACCCAGAACGCACCCGCGGTCCACACACAGCCGGGGCCCACCGACAACCAGGCCGTCCTGATCGTGCACGGCAAGGACCGGACCGGCATCGTCGCCGCGATCAGCGCGGTCCTCGGCAAGCACGACGCCAACATCGTGTCGCTCGACCAGTACTCCGACAATCCCCACGGCGGCGCGTTCTTCCAGCGCACGGTCTTCGCGCTCGACCACCTCAAGGCCAAGCTGCCCCAGGTCGAGCTGGACCTGCAGGCCAAGCTGGCCGAGGGCTTCGAGCTGGAGTACACGCTGCGCGACCTGTCCGTCCCCAAGCGGGTGGCGATCTTCGCCTCCAAGGACGACCACTGCCTGCTCGACCTGCTCTGGCGTCACCGCCGCGGCGAGCTGCCGGTCAACGTCTCGATGGTGATCTCCAACCACGCCGACACCGCCAACGAGGTCCGCTTCTTCGGCGTCCCGTTCTTCCACGTGCCGTCGGCCGGTCCGGACAAGTCGGCCGCCGAGGCGCAGCACCTGCGCCTGCTGCAGGGCAACGTCGACTTCATCGTGCTGGCCCGCTACATGCAGATCCTCAGCGGGACCTTCATCGAGCACGTCGGCGTGCCGATCATCAACATCCACCACAGCTTCCTGCCGTCGTTCATCGGCGCCGGCCCCTACGCCAAGGCCAAGGCCCGCGGCGTCAAGCTGGTCGGGGCGACCGCCCACTACGTCACCGAGGACCTCGACGAGGGCCCGATCATCGAGCAGGACGTGGTCCGCGTCTCCCACGCCGACACCGTCGCCGACCTGCAGCGACGCGGCGCCGACGTGGAACGGGCGGTGCTCTCCCGGGCGGTCCGCTGGCACAGCGAGGACCGCGTCATCCGCCACGAGAACCACACCATCGTCTTCGCCTGACCCCCAGCCTCCCCTCACCCTGAGCTGCGACAACCTTCTCGCGGCCCAGCCTCCCCTCACCCTGAGCTGCGGCAACCTTCTCGCGGCCCAGCCTCCCCTCACCCTGAGTTGCGGCTCAAGGCCGCGATTGCCGCAGTACGGCGATAAGCCCGGCCCCCACCTCGGGGCCCCTCGCAGCCCAACCCCACCGCAAGGCGCGCCGGCTGGCGCTGACGGCTGTATCCCGGGCCCCGAAACAGCCCTCAGCGCCAGCCGGACAGCCCACACCCACCGCACCGCCGGCGCCAGAGCCGGCGCGGGTCTCCAGCTGGCACTGACGGCTGCATCCCGGGGCCCGAAACAGCCCTCAGCACCAGCCGGGCAGCCCACGCCCGCCGGCGCCAGGGACGGTGCGCGTTTCCAGCTGGTGCTGAGGGCTGTATCCCGGGGCCCGAGACAGCCCTCAGCGCCAGCTGGGCAGTCTGCGCCGGCCGCGCACGCCCGAGCCCAGGGCGGGTGGTCAGGTGGTGGGCCGGCGGGCTGGGTGGTGGGGGGGGTCAGGCTGGTTGGGTGGAGGGGACGGAGATCCAAGTCGTGTACTTGCCGGTGCGGTTGTCGCCGGAGGACTGGCCGCGGATGCGGCGCTGGATCCACGGGAGGACGTGCTCACGGTAGTAGCGCGCCTCGGCCAGCAGACCGCCCCGCGCGCCCGGCCCGGGATCGATCACGTGGGCCGGTGTCGGGTGGCCGAGCGCGGTCAGCACGGTGGACGCCACCCGGCGGTGGCCGGCCGCGTTGAGGTGCAGGCGGTCGGCCGACCAGTACCCGGCCTTCTGGATCTCCTTGTCGTGCCACATGTCGACGAAGGTGAGGTCGTACTTCTCGGCGAACGGCGCGACCGCGGCGGTCAGGGCGTCGCCCTTGCGGCGCATCGAGCTGCCGAACGGCAGCCGGCTGGACGGGTCGGCGCCGAACAGCATCAGCACTTTCACCCCGTCGTCGAGGCAGCGGCGGATGGCCTTCTCGGTCATGTCGACCAGGGTCGTCATGTCGCTGCCGGGGCGCATCATGTCGTTGCCGCCGCCGTTGAGGGACAGCAGGGTCGGCTTCGGGTCGAGGGCGAGCGCGGCGTCGAGCTGGTCGGTCACGATCGGCTGCAGGAGACGGCCACGGATGGCCAGGTTCGCGTACTGGATCGGCTCGCCCAGGCCGGCCGCGAGCCCGGCGGCGACGAGGTCGGCCCAGCCGCGCTCGCTGCCGTCCGGCTGGGTGTCGCCCATCCCCTCGGTGAAGCTGTCCCCGATAGCGACATACCGCATCCCCGAACTCCTGCCGTCCGTGCCCCAGTTGATCAGCCCCAGACTAGGGCTCCGGAGCGTGGGACGCGCCGGAGTGAGGCGAGGTCCACGAATCCCGGGCGGCTGCGGCGGGGCTCGTCCCGTACCTCCGCAATCGGAGCCGGACCATCGGCGGCCGTGACGTGCCGGATCGAGCGAGCGACGGCCCGCCGGGGAAGCCGGCGGGCCGTCGGAGAAGTTCAGCTCAGCGGCAGGACCCGGGCGATCTTGACGGCCGAGGTGGAGCTGCCGGCCGCCGCGTAGGCGACGCTGCCGTCGGCGTAGGCCTTGAACGACATGTAGTCGTGGTCCTTGGCGCTGACGGTGAACTTGGCGCCGACCGTCTTGCCGGTCCCGGAGTCGTAGGCCTGCGCGGCCATCGACGACCCGGACTGCCAGCTCAGCAGCATCCGCCCGGTGCCGTAGGTGACCAGGTGGGGGTGCCCGGTCGCGGCCCCGGTGCTGATCGTCTTGTCGGACTTGGCGCTGGTGAAGTGCTCCAGCCGGGCCTTGCCGCCCTGGCTCCAGGCCGTCCAGTAGCCGCTGGACCGGGCCAGCACCAGGTCACCGCCGAAGAGCGTGCCGTCGCAGGTCCCGGCGGCGACGGTCCGATACGGATTCGGTCGCGCGATCCGGCAGCTGTTGTCGGTGGCGCAGACCGTTATGTAGTGACTCGTCCGGGGGTCCCAGACGATCCGGGACGTCCAGGCGTGACTGCATCCGACCTCGAACGCGTCCTTGTTCCCGGTGGCCAGGGCGCCCGACGAGCTCACGACCTGCATCCGGTCGCCCTCGTGGATGTCGACGCAGCTGCCGTTCTTGACCGTGATGGCGACCCCGAAGTACGCGGCGTACGTCTTGCCGTCCGACGCCAGCCGCCCGTGGTGCTGGTACCACCAGACGAACCGGGCGCCGTCGTCGTACCCGGTCCGGCTGCCGGTCAGGTTCGTGACCTGGCGTTCCCAGACCAGCTTGCCGGACGTGTCGAAGCGGATCATGTGCATGGTGTTGCACGGGCTCGACGTTCCGCCGCAGAGCGGGGTGTCGCCACAGTTGCCCTTGCGGGTCAGCAGCAGCACGCCGCCGGTCTTGTCGGCCTGCACGTCCTGCAGGTCGATGCCGGTGAAGCTGGTCGGGGTGCCGATCAGCTTGTCGTCGCAGCCGAGGTGGCCCAGGTAGACCTTGCCGTCGGTGCCGAGCCAGGCCAGCCACGAACCGCCGTCGGGCCGGGCCGCGATCGCCATCGGCAGTTTCTCGGTGTCGCCCTCGCCGCCGTATCCGGTCACCTTGGACGGCAGCTTCACCTCGGTCACCCGGGTGACCGGTTTGGCCGACTTGACGCGTCCGCACGCGCCGGTCGCGGCCGTGGTGGCCGACGGTGGGGCCGGGGCCGACGCGCTCGGCGCGACCGATCCGGAGGGGGCGGCGGCGGCCGGAGCGGCAGCGGCGCCCGAGGCGGCGGAGGTTTCCGGGGCGGCGGCCGCGGCGGCGGCGACCGGATCGACGGTCTTCGACGACGAACAGGCGCCGGCGGTCAGGGCGAGGGCCACGGCCATTGTCGCCGTCACCCACCTCATGCTGGTTTTCCGCATCGTCTTAAACATTTCCTAAGGGGGATTTAAATCGCCTTTTAACCGCGACGGGGAATTCTCGCGGGAGGCGGACTTTACCGGTTCACCCCTGGACCGGCGACACGCGGGTCTTTATTAAAGAAAGCTCCTCGAATGGCGGGCCGGACGGTTCGGACGGCTGGTCCGGGTGCGGTATCCGTAGCGGTGCAGCAGCGGCAGGGCCAGTGCCGTCGCGGTCAGGCGCGGACCGGCCGTCTGCTCGTCGCGCCAGCGGTCGTCGGCGCGCAGCTCGACCTGGCCGGTGCGGAACCGCCCGGGGTTCCCGGCGATCGTGTGGTTGGCCTCCAGCGTCACCGTGGTGTCGCCGGTGAACGGGCCGCCGCCGGCGTCCGCCCCGGTGAAGTCGAGCAGGCCCTCGATGATGTCCCGGGGCGCGGCGACGAAGTCCTCGTAGCGCAGCAGACGGTACCGGCCCTCGTACGCGCCGGCCAGCCGCTCGGCCAGCGCGTTGCGGACCAGCCAGTGCATGGTGCTGGCGGCCGGGGCCTCCTGGTTGGTCATCGCCGACCGGCGGTCGGCCGGCGGGGCCGCGCGCATCCAGGAATGGGTGACCGCCCGCGGGTCACGGATCATGTGCAGGAGGTACGGCTCGATCCCGGCCATGCCGGGCAGCAGCGCGGCCGCGGACGGCACCTTCGACGAGTCGACGATCAGCCGCGCGCCCGTGACCTCGGCGATCGCGTGGTAGAGGCGGTTCGTGACCTGCCGGTACTCCTCGGCCTCGGGCGAGGTGGCGGCGCCGGTCAGCCCGGGCGTGTGCCGCACCCGGATCGCCTCGCGCTGCAGCTGGGAGATGTGCTCCGGGCACGGCCGGTCGGCGCCGAAGGCCACGTCCAGAATGGTGATCCACAGCTCGCAACGGGTGAAGAGCTGACCACATCCGCATTTGCGATTCTCGATGAGACCGCGGCTCCACAGGTAGAAGAGCTCGCCGGTGGAGAAGACCCCGTCGTACGAATTCAGGATGTTGTCGACGATGGTGGTGCCGCTGCGACCCCACCCGGCGATATACATAACCTTTAACGACATGTTGCAGAATCGTTCACAGATCGGGTTAACGGTAGGTGAACGAAGACCGAACGAGAGGTATCCTCGCCCTCGGAGGTCTCTATGCCTTCCTGTGCTTTCTGAGAACGGTTTTCCGGTGACCCCGGGAAGCGCGCGAGCTTCCGGGAGCACGTGGTCACACGCGGCATCGGCTTCCTCCACATCGGTACGGGCCTCTGCTCAGTATCACTTATTGCACAACTTTAAACGGACATTTCCGTTTTATCGCTGCACATCCCGAGCTGTAGGGGGTAACGCGTGGCATCGCCGGAAGACGCGGCCCGGAAAGGGAACTACGCGCGCAGGTAATTCATGAATGCGGACAAATGCCCCGCCACATCCACGGTCTCGTCATAGAGCCACTGTGCCTGAAGTCCCTCGATCAACGCGACCAGCTGCCAAGCCACCACGTCCGGATCCAGGCCGGCCCGCAACCGGCCCCGATCGCGCTCGCGCACGAGCAGTTCCCGTACGTCCTGATGGAACGACCGCTCACGGCGCCGGACGAACTCGTGCACCGGGTGATCGGGCGCGATCCCCTCGGCCAGCAGCGTCGCGTCCAGGTGCACCACCCCGCGCCGGGTCGCGTTGCGCCGGATCACCTCGGGCACCCCGTCGAACAGCCCGCGTTCCCGCAGCACCTGCTCCCGCCACGGCCGATCCCGCTTCTCGCGCTCCTGAAGGACGGCCTCCAGCAGCGCGTCCTTGGTGCCGAAGTGGTAGCGCAGCGACACGTGCGTGGTCCCGAGCTCCTCGGCGATCTGCCGCAGCGAGAACCGCCGGAACCCCTTCTCGGCGAACACGGCCAGCGCCGCGTCGACGATCTCGGCGCGCTTGCGCTCGCCGTTCGCGTAGGCGGCGCGTTTCCGCGCGGTCTCGGACATCGGCCCTGCCAGGCTCACGGTTGCGGTGGCCGACACGCTAGCAGAACCACAAGACCCTTTCCGGTACGGTCATCGACGTCCGGCCACGCGTCCAAGGTCATTTCTGGTACGAGGTGAGATCGTGACCGTTGAATTCGCCGATCCGCAGCGCCACCGCCCTCCGACCCCGGTGACGGAGGGTGATCGCGTGGCCTGGCGCGACGCCGTCGTCGCCGAGGTGCCCGGGTTCCGGCCGCTCACCCTGGACCTGTTCCGCCCGGTCGCCGCCGCCGGGCCGGCGCCCCTGATCATCTGGGTCCACGGCGGGGCCTGGCGCTTCGGCGACAACAAACGCGAGTCCCCGCAGCTGGTCGCCGGCCGGATCACCGAGCGTGTCCTGGCCGCCGGCTTCGCGCTGGCCCGGGTGACGTACCGGCTCAGCGGCGAGGCCCGGTTCCCGGCTCAGCTGCACGACGTCAAGGCCGCGGTCCGCTGGCTCCGGCGCCACGCGGCCGGACTGGCCCTGGACCCGGCCCGGTTCGGCGTCTGGGGCGAGTCGGCCGGCGGTCACCTCGCCTCGCTGATCGCCCTCACCGGCGACGACCCCGACCCGGTGCTGTCCGGGCCGGACCGTCTGCGGGGCGGTTCGGACGCCGTACGCTCCGCGGTGATCTGGTACGGCCCGAGCAACCTGTCCACCATGGGTGGCAGCCACGACGACCCCGGCTCACCGGAGAGTCTTCTGATCGGCGGCCCGGTCCCGGACCGGCCGGTCGAGGCCGAGGCGGCGAGCCCGGTCACCTACGTCTCGGCCGAGGCCCCGCCGATCCTGCTGGCCCACGGCCGGGACGACCGCGTCGTCCCGGCCACCCAGAGCGAGGAGCTGCACGAGCGGCTGGCCGAGCTGGGCGCCCCGGTCACGCTGCGGCTGGTCCCCGGCGCCGACCACTGTTTCGTCGGCGCCGACCTGGACCCGCCGGTGACCGAGGCCCTCGACCACTTCCGGGTGACGCTGGGCTAACTCATCGCGGCCACGATGATCTTCTGGGCGGTGAGCGGCTGCTCGCCGCCCATGGTCAGCGTGTTGACCGAGAAGGTCAGCCGCCGGCTCAGGTCCAGGGTCGAGCCCATCGCGTTGTTGTAGCCCGGCCGGTCGCCGGTCTTGCCCCAGATCTCCATCTCGCCGAACCGGATCTGCATCAGGCCGGCGCTGTACCGGGCCGGGGCCCCGTCCTCGTCCGGGTCGTCCGGTGCCCAGATCGGCGCCTTCGGGAGCGTCAGCATCTCGGCCAGCTGCCGCTTCGGCAGCAGATGCCCGCCGAGCAGCGCGACCAGGAAGTCGTCCAGGTCCCCGGTGGTCGAGATGATCTCCGCGGCGGCCCACTGCAGGGTCGGGTTCGACCTGGTCACGTCCACGTAGCTGGTCTTCCCGCCGGTGACGATCCGCTCGTAGCCGTGCGCGTGCGGCCCGGGGACGTCCAGCCGTGTCCCGGGCAGCGACGTGCCCCGCAGGCCGAGCGGCCGGATGATCCCGCGGCGGATCGCGTCCGCGTACGGCCGCCCGGTGACCCGCTCGATGACCAGCCCGGCCACGATGTAGCCGGTGTTGCTGTACGCCTGCCGGGTGCCCGGCTCGAACGGCGGCTCCACGTCCCACAGCACCTGCGAGCCCGGGGTGAACGTGTCGTACCGGTGCGCGAGGAACCAGTCCCGGTCCTTGTTCGGGATCGGTGCGCCGCTCAGCCCGTGCGTGTGGTTCAGGGCGTCCCGGACCGTCCCGGGGTAGCCCTCCGGCAGCAGGTCCGGCAGGTAGCGGCGCAGCGGCGCGTCGATGTCGACGAGTCCGGCCGCGGCCAGCTGCAGCACCGCCGTCGCGGTGAACGCCTTGGTCATGCTGCCGATCCGGAAGCGCCCGTCCCACGGCACCGGCTCGCCCGTGCCGATCCGCGCCTCGCCGGCCCGTCCGTGCCAGCGGCCGGCCGACCCCTCGACCCGGACCAGAGCGCCACTGACGTCGTCCCCCAGGGGGTCGATCGCGCCGGCCAGGGCCGCCGGATTCAGGGTGGGCACCGTCGAGGTCAAAGGCTTCTGCGCGTACGCCGGAGCCCCGCCCACCACCGCAAGCGCCCCGCCCGCCAGCACCCCGCCCAGCAGCGCACGTCGATTCATTCCGCACCTCCACGATGGACTCAAGATCGAGGTCAACCTTTCCCGACCGGGCCCGGCAAACCATCGGGGTCGATCCCGGACGCTCCCCCGAGTCCCGACCCGTAAGGCCGGCTCAGTAGCGGATCGGGAGCGGCTCCGGGGCAGGTCAGGTCGCAAACCACCACGGCGTCACCGAGCGCCCTACGGTGGTGACTCCCCGTACCGGTCGATCGGAAGGACCCCCCACGTGAACTACCGCCGTTCCGTCTCCGTCGCTGTCGCCGCGGCCACCGCAACCGTGACCATGCTGGCGATGTCCGGCGCCGCGCAGGCCGCGAGCTCGCAGAACGCGCTCAAGTCGAAGCCCGGCAACTCGGCTACCAAGGACACCGACAAGGACGGGATGCCGGACAAGTGGGAGTCGGCCAACGGCCTGAACCCCAAGAAGAACGACGCCAAGGCCGACAAGGACCGGGACGGGCTGAGCAACAAGGCCGAGTACAAGGCCGGCACCAACCCCCGGGTGGCCGACACCGACCGGGACGGCATGACCGACGGCTGGGAGGTCGGCAACCACCTCAACCCGCGTAAGGACGACGCCGACGACGACGCGGACGACGACGGGCTGACCAACGGCCAGGAGTTCGACCTCGGCTACAACCCGCGGGACGACGACAGCGACGGCGACGGTGTCTCCGACGGCGACGAGGACATCGACCAGGACGGGCTGACCAACGCGCAGGACTACCAGCTCGACTACGACCCCGAGGAGGCCGACTCGGACAGCGACGGGGTGAACGACGGCGACGAGGACATCGACGGCGACGGTCTGACCAACGCGCAGGAGTTCACGCTCGGCGACGACCCGGAGAGCACGGACAGCGACGACAACGGGACCCCGGACGGCGACGAGGACCACGACGGGGACGGGGTGAGCGACCTGGACGAGTTCGCCGCCGGGACCGACCCGCTGGACGGCGACGACTCCCCCGCGCCCTCGGACGACGACACTCCGGGCAGCGACGACAACGGGAGCGACGATTCCGGTGACGACAATTCCGGCACCAGCGGCATGTCGGTGACGGTCACCCCGGCCGCCACCGGATCAGGCCTGGGCCGGGTCAGCCAATGGCGGTGAAAAGCACAGCTCCCGCATTACTTCTCGTAACATTGCCGTCTCCCAATGCCTGAGGGTGGGGGCTAATCTGGCCCGGTGACCGCGAGCGACTACATCGCGACGCTCCCGTCGAAACGCATGGGCGCCGGCGCTCTGCTCTCCGACCAGTTCGGACGGGTCCTGCTGGTCGAGCCGGCCCACGGGTCGCACTGGGAGCTTCCGGGCGGCGCGGTGGCCGCCGGCGAGTCACCCCACGCGGCGACGATGCGCGAGCTCCGGGAGGCGCTCGGCGTGCTCGTCCGGGTCGGCCGGCTCCTGGTCACCGACTGGGTGGCGGCCCTCCCGGAGACGGCCGAGGGCCTGATGATGATCTACGACGGCGGGGTGATCACCCCCGACCAGACGGCCCGGATCCGGCTCTCCTACGCCGAGCTGCGCCAGTGGGGGTGGTGCACCCAGCAGGACGCGATCGACCTGCTGCCGGAGCACCTGGCCCGCCGGGTGATCGCCGCGGTGCGCGCCCGGGCCGACGGCGCCTGCTACTACCTGGAGAACGGCTACTTCGTGGCCTGACCGCCCCGGAACAGGCCCGGGGGCGGGCGCTTCAGGCCGTACGCCAATCGCGGTGTTGATCGGAAAATCGGACCGGCAGAGCCCTGGCCCGGGCTTCACCGCCGATGCCGCCCGTCAGTGCGGCGCGGCTCCGGATTTCTGGCCGGCCGCGATCAGGTCGGGCACGGTGACCATCCGGAAGCCGCGCTTGCGCAGGCCGTCGAACATGGCGGCCAGACCCCGGATGGTCACCAGGCGCCGGTCGTCGCCCTCGTCGTGGGCCAGGATGATCGAGCCCGGCCGGACCGAGTCGACGATGTCCTTGGCCTGGCCCATCGGGTCGTCGTGGAACATCTTCTCGCGCATCGCCTTGGACCAGAGGACGACGTCGTAACCCATCCGGTCGGCGGCCAGCATGGTCGACCCGCCGATGTGCCCGAACGGGGGACGCAGCAGCTCGACCGGGCGGCCGAACTGCTTCTTGATCTCGTCCTCGGTGCGGCCCAGCGACTGCAGGACACCGTTCAGGTCGAGGGTGGCCAGGTCGTCGTGGTTCCACGAGTGGTTGCCGATGGCGTGCCGGTCCATCCGGCCGCGGACCAGGTCGGCGTTGCGCTCCAGCCGGTTGCCGACCATGAAGAACGTGGCCGGGACGTCGGCGGCGTCCAGCGCGTCGAGGACCATCGGCGTCCAGTGCGGCGCCGGGCCGTCGTCGAAGGTGAACGCGACGAGCGGCTCGGTCGTCTCCACGTAGTAGCGGACCGCGACGTTGGCGTGGTGCACGGCGTCGAGCACGTCGGCCGCGGCCGCATACCCACCCGCGACCGGCGGCCGGTCCCAGCCGAGCCAGTGCGGGATCTCCCGGGCCCCGACCACGCCCGCGGCGATCCCGGCGGCGCCGGCCACGGCGGTGCGCAGGACCGCCCGGCGGCTCACCACCGGAACGACTTCGGAGTACGGACACACTCCGTATCTGGCGCCATGGTCAAACCCCCGTAAGCCCGGCATTGAGTCATCGGATTCTGTCTGACTGTGTCAAGTCCGCGGGGTTAACGACTGGCTACATAACCCCCGGCCTGGTACGAACTGGACGTGCCCGAGTCACCCAGATCACCAAAAGCAACCGTTCTGACGACCCCGCGAGTGGTCCTGCGCCCCTGGCGGGACGACGACCTCGACGCGATGGCCGCGATCACCGCCGACCCGGAGGTGATGCGCTACATCCACGACGGCCGCCCGCTCGACCGGGCCGCCACCGCCGAGCGGCTGGCCCTCTGGCGGCGGCACTGGGACGAGCACGGCTTCGGCCTGTACGCGGTGGAGCTGCGGGAGACCGGCGAGCTGGCCGGGTTCACCGGGCTCGCGGTGCCCACCTTCCTGCCCGAGATCATGCCCGCGGTGGAGATCGGGTGGCGCCTGGGCCGGCCGTACTGGGGGAAGGGTCTGGCCACCGAGGCGGCCCGGGCCGTGGTCAGCCGCGCGGGCACCGATTTCGGTCTGAAACGGCTGGTCAGCGTCCACATCGTGGGCAATGAGGCGTCGGCCCGGGTGATGGTGAAACTGGGCATGCGGCTGGAGCGGGAGACCGTGCAGCCGGACACCGGCCGGCCGTTGCGGGTGTACGCCCTGGACCTGTGACGGCGCCGCCGATACGCCCGACCGGAGGACGCGACGCCCGGCGACCGGCGGTAGCCTTCCGGACATGTACCCCTCGCCGCATGTCCGTGTCTCGGACGCCGAGCGTGAGGCGATCGTCGCCCGGCTGAGCACGGCCACCGCCGAGGGCCGGCTGACGGTCGAGGAGTTCAGCGAGCGCTCGCGGTATGCCTACGCGTCGCGGACCTGGGGCGAGCTGTCGGCCGTGCTGTACGACCTGCCCGTCGGCGACCTGACCGGCCCGCAGCAGCCCGTCGCCCCGCCGGCCGCGTCGGAGAGCAAGCTGCCGGTGCTGGCACTGCTGGCCGGCGCCCTGCCGGTGCCGCTGTTCCTGTGCGGGGGCGGGTCGCTGCTGGCCCCGGTCAGCTCGATCGCCGCCATCGTGCTCGGCGTCACGTCGCTGCGCGGGCCGGCCCCATTCGTCCATCGCGGGCGCGCGATGGCGATCACCGGGATCGTCCTGGGCTCGCTCGGCCTGCTCGGCGTGGGCCTGCTGGTCGCCGGCATGATCGGCGGCTGGTGGTTCTTCTTCGACTAGGGGCGTGACCGGCCCAGCAGCCGGTCGAGCAGGCGGACGTCGGAGCCGACCAGCACCCGGTACGAGTCCCGGGCCATCCCGTCCAGCACGTCCCGAGCCGCCCGATACGGCGCGGCGACCGCGTCGTCGACCGGGAACACCATCGCGACCAGCACGTTCGTCCCGGCGTGGGCCGACGTGAACCGCTTCGCGGCGGCCTTGGCCGCGTCCGGCTCCGGCGGTAGCGCGCGGGAGTCGCCGATGCTGACGAGATGCGCCTCCCGGCGGGCGCCGAGCAGCGGCAGGAACGTCCGCACGACCTGCTCGCCCGCCCCGGCACAGTGGATGACCCCGTCGACCGCGCTCCAGCGTTCGATCACCGCGGGCGGCAGCGCCTCGACCTCGGCCGCGTCGGTCACGTCGGCCAGGTGGGTGGAGAGCAGCAGCGGCGCGACGACCTGGCGGGCGGTCTCGGTCAGGGCGTCCGGATCGGCGTCGACCGCCGCGACCCGGGCCCCGCGCCGGATGGCTTCCAGGGTGACGGCCCGGCCGAGCTCACTGCCCGCTCCGGTCACCACCAGGGTCTTGCCCGCAACCCGCATGCCACAGCTCCCTTGGATAGTGACCGTGATCACGCTACTGCGGCCCGGTAAAGAAAGGCAACGGTCCGGTTTCGGGCTTTCTGCCGTACGGACGGCGAAAACCGGGAAGATACCGACAGGTGGTGTGAACGCGACGAGGGAGGCCGGACCCTGACCCCGAAACTGCCTCCCGCCCTGCTGCGCCCGGTGCTGGCCGTCACCGACCGGCTGCGTACCGGCATGCGGCTCGGCCTGGTCGTGCTCGCGCTGCTGGTGCCCGGCGCGCTGGCCACCGGCATGTACGCCACCGAGAAGGCCAAGGACCTGAACTTCAGCTCCAAGGAACGGCAGGGCGTCGCCGTGCTGAGCCCGATGCTCACCGCGCTGGCCGACACCGCGGCCGGGCGCAAACCCGACCTGGAGGCGATCCGCACCGCCGTCGCGGCCCACCCGGAACTCGACCTGGGCGACGCGATGACCGCGGTGCCGGACATCGGGGACGGCTCGGGCGACGCGCGCATCGCCACCGCGAACGGGCTGGTCGCGCTGATCACCACGGTCGGCGACAGCTCGAACCTGATCCTCGACCCGGACCTGGACTCGTTCTACGTGATGGACGCGCAGATCGTCCAGGTGCCGCAGGCGCTGCTCGCGGCCCTGCAGGCCGCCCACCCGGACACCAAGCTGACCACCCGGCAGGCCATCGCGGCCAAGGCGGTGCTGGCCGGGCGGCTGGAGGCGGCCGCCGACTCGCTGCGCCGGGACGTCACCACCGCGGCCAAGAACACCGACAGTTCCGGGCTGGCCAACCGGCTCACCCCGGTGCAGACCCTGGCCGACGCGATCAGCTCGCTGGACAAGCAGATCACCGAGACGCTGAGCACGCCGTCCGCGTCGGCCGAGCCGGTCGAGGTGGCCGACGCCGCCACGGCCACCGTGCGACCGCTGACCGGCACCCTCACCGACCTGCTGACCGGGCGCATCGACGACAACGCGATGGAGCGCAGCCTGGTCGTCGGCATCTCGCTCGGCGGGTTCCTGATCGCCCTGTGGTGTGCGGCCGGTGTCGTCTGGCGGACCAGCCACGACGTGCACCAGACGGTCGAGGCGGTGACCGCGATCGCCGGCTCGGACCTGGCGCCCCGGCCGCTGCCCGAGGGCCGCGACGAGATGGGCGACATCGGGCGGGCATTGATCGTGGCCCGGACCCGGCTGGCCGATCAGGAGGAGGCGCTGGCCCAGGCCGAGGTGGCCCGGGAACAGCAGCTGCGGGCCGGATTCCTGCACCAGCGGCAGGCCGAGGTCCAGTTCCGCCGGCGCACCCAGGACATCATCGACGAGTCGACCACGGTGATCGCCGAGGAGCTGCGGCAGGTGACCGACAAGGTCAGCGAGGTACGCACCGCGGCCGACGTGATCGACGACCGGATCAGCGTGGCCGACGCCGCGACCAGCGCCATCGTCGGTCAGGCGCATGACGCCGAGCAGGTCATCGCGTCGCTGGAGCACAGCCTGCGCCGGGTCGCGTCGACCGCCGAGCTGGTCACCGGGATCGCCCGGCAGACCCGGCTGCTGGCGTTGAACGCGACGATCGAGGCGGCCCGGGCCGGTGAGCTGGGCTACGGCTTCACCGTGGTCGCCGACGAGGTCAAGCAGCTGGCCATGCACACCGCCGAGTCGACCGACCAGATCCTGCGGACCATCGACGACCTGCGGCGCGACACCAACGCGATGTCCGAGACGATCACCACCATGATCGAGGGCATCGGCGGGGTGGGCAACGCGGCCACGTCACTGCGCACGGTCGCGACCGATCAGGGCACGCTCGTCGAGCGGCTGGCCGCGCAGATGACGTTCACGCTGGGCCGGGTCGACGAGATGACCGACCTGGCCAGCCGGCTGGAGCGTCGCGAGCACGACCGGATCGCCGCCGCCGGGCGGGTCACCCTGCACCGGCCCGGTCAGAGCAGCGCCCAGGCCACCCTGATCAACTTCAGTGCGGGCGGCCTGCGCTGCATCGTCAGCGGCGAGCGGCTGTTCACCGAGGGCGCCACCGTGGACGCCGAGTTGACCAGCGGCTCGGAGGGGACGATGACCGTGCACGCCCGGGTGGTCAACGTGGTCGACTCGCCCGGCCAGCAGGAGCTGGGCCTGCAGTTCCTGGTCACCGACGACGCCATGGCGCAGCGCCTGGTCGCCTTCTCCGAGCAGATGGTGGGGTAGGACTCACAGGGGACGGGCGGCCGGCAGAAGAATCCGGGCGGTGAGGCCCGCGCCCGGTGCGCTGTCCAGTCGCAGGACGCCGCCCTGGGCCTCGACGATGCGCCGGCTGATGGCCAGGCCCAGCCCGAGTCCCGGGGCCTGGGCCACCCGGGCCTCGTCGCCGCGCATGAACGGCGCGCCCAGCATCGCCAGCTCGGACGGGTCCAGCCCGGGACCGTGGTCACGGACCACGATGGCCGGCTGCGGGTGGGCCACCAGCGTCACCTCGACCGGCTTGCCCTCGCCGAAGCAGAGCGCGTTGCTGAGCAGGTGCCCGAGCGCGACCTCGATCAGCCGCGGATCGGCGGTGGCCCAGACCGGTCCGTCCGGACGGGTCACGTGCACCCGGTCGCTGCCGATCGCGGCGACCACGCCCGGGACGATCGAGCCGAGGTCGATCAGGTGGCGTTCGCCGACCGGCTCGTGCATCTGCTGGTTGACGGCGCGCAGCAGGTTCTCGACGGTCCGGCAGAGGCGGTCGGCGTTGCGGGTGATCGCGTCGACCCGGCCCTCGAAGCCGGTCGCGATCGCGCCCATCTCGGAGAGCAGTTCCAGGTTGCCGCGGATGCTGGTCAGCGGCGTACGGATCTCGTGGGAGATCGCCGAGACCACCTCGTCCTGATCGATGCCGGCCGGGAACGGCTGGGTGGTGACCAGGTGCCGCAGACCGGTCTCGGCGTCGACGCGGCGGGCGATCCGGGACAGCAGCCGGATGGTCGCCTCGGTGTGGCGGCGGCGCGGGGTGTCGTCGAAGACGCAGAGCGCGCCGACGATCTGCCCCTCGTGGTGCAGCGGCGCCGCACCCAGGAAGCGGACGTGCTCGCTGCCCCGGACCAGCGGATGGGTGGAGAGCCGGGGGTCGCAGGTGGCATCGTCGATCACCATGGTGTCGTTGGCGGCGGCGACCGCGTCGCACAGGGACATGGACTGCGGCACGTCGACCACGGTCTGGATGCCGAGCGTGGCCGCGAAGTGGGCGGCCCCGCCGCCGATCACCTTGAGCGCGGCCATCGGCGCCTGGCAGGCCTCGGCGGCGAGTTCCAGGACCTCGGGCACCTCGGCCACCGCGGCCCGGTAGCGTTCGGCGGCCGCGAAACGGTCCTCCGTCGGGCGGGTCCTCATCGGGACGGTCATCGCCTCTACCTCCGCTGGCTTCCACGTGCGGCCACGCGCCGTGGTCGCTTTCCTCTGCCTGGCGAGAATCGGCGGGCGGCCGGCCGGCCTGCGGGATCCCGGGGTTGCCATCGGGGAGCCGCATGTCTTTGCATATTGACGGAAAGCTCTTTCAAGACATGCAAGAACTTGCTACCTTCCGTTCACACGTGAACGCCGGATTTCCGGCTTGTCACGTCCTTGCTCAGCCCCGTCCCCCCGTGTTCCGGAGGCTCCGCCGTGTCCCGATTTCTCCGACGAGTACTGGCCGTACTCTGCGTGATCCCCCTGCTGGTGCTCGATGCACCGGCAGCACGCGCGGCCAACTCGGCCACCGTCTACTACAAGACCGCCTGGAGTCCGACCTACCTGCACTGGGCGCCGACCGGCGGCTCCTGGACCACGGTCCCCGGCGTGGTCATGGACGAACCGGCCTGCACCGGCTGGGTCCGCGAAACGGTCGACCTCGGCACGGCCACGACCTGGCAGGCCACGTTCAACAACGGCTCCGGGACGTGGGACAACAATTCCTACAAGAACTATTCCCTGGGTACGGGCGTGATCACGGTCAACGCCGGTGTGGTGACCGCGAACGCCGCCAGCCCGTGCGTCACCGCGCCCGCCGACACGACCGCGCCGAGCGCCCCCACCGGGCTCACCGCGACCGCGTCGAACACCACGGTGACGCTCGCCTGGACCGCCTCGACCGACGACGTGGGCGTGGCCGGCTACCAGATCATCCGGGGCTCGACCACGCTGACCAGCTCGACCAACGGATATTCCGACCGCGGACTCGCGGCCAACACCTCGTACACGTACGTGATCAAGGCTTTTGATGCCGCGGGCAACGTCTCGGCGGCCGGCGCGTCCGCGACCGTGACCACCGGCGACGCCGCGCCGGTCACCCAGGGCACCATGCTCGGCGGCGATCCGCGCAAGGACAGCATCTACTTCGTGCTGACCGCGCGGTTCTACGACGGCGACACGACCAACGACCGCGGCGGCAGCCAGAACGTGTCGTCCGGGAACGCGGCCGACAACGACCCGATGTTCCGGGGCGACTTCAAAGGGCTGGTCGACAAGCTCGACTACATAAAGGCGCTCGGCTTCTCGGCCATCTGGATCACGCCGGTCGTGATGAACCGCTCCGATTACGACTACCACGGATATCACGGCTGGGACTTCTACCGGGTCGACCCGCGGCTGGAATCGACCGGCGCGTCGTATCAGGATCTGATCGACACCGCGCACGCCAAGGGCCTCAAGATCTATCAGGACGTGGTCTACAACCACAGTTCCCGCTGGGGCGCCAAAGGGCTTTTCACCCCGACCGTGTACGGCGTCCGGGACAGTCAATGGAGCTGGTACTACCAGGAGAAGGTGGCCGGCAAGGAGTACAACCCGCTGGAGGAGAACAGCGCCGGATACCCGTACAACGGGGATCTGTGGAGCAGCACGGCACCGGCCGGGAACACCTGCCCGAACTACGGCACGCCGACCGGGGCGAAAAGCAAAGAGGGTTACACGCTCTACAACTGCCAGTGGCCGTCGCCGACCGCCTCGATGTTCCCGTCCACGCTCTACCACCAGTGCTGGATCGGGAACTGGGAGGGCGAGGACTCCCGGTCCTGCTGGCTGCACGAGGATCTCGCCGACTTCAACACCGAGAACGCGACCGTGCAGAAATACCTGATCGACGCGTACAACAAATACATCGACATGGGCGTGGACGGCTTCCGGATCGACACCGCCGTGCACATTCCCCGGGTCACCTGGAATCGCCGCTTCCTGCCCGCCCTCCACGACCATCTGGTGCAGAAGTACGGGGCGGCCAAGGCCGACGAGTTCTACGTCTTCGGCGAGGTCGGCGCGTTCGTCAACGACAAGTGGAACCGGGGCTCGGTCAACCACTCGGCGCAGTTCTTCACCTGGAAAGAGCGCAAAACCTACTCGGACGACGATGTGGCCGCGGCCCTCGAACAGTTCAACTACGAGAACAACCTGGGCACCGCGAACCAGCCGACCAGCACCAACGCGTTCCTCAACGGGAACAGTTACCACACGCCCGACCACAGCCAGTTCTCCGGCATGAACATCATCGACATGCGCATGCACATGAACTTCAGCGACGCGCAGAACGCGTTCAACAACGGCAAGGACTCCGACGACTCGGTCAACGACGCCACCTACAACGCGGTGTACGTGGACTCGCACGACTACGGGCCGAACAAGTCCCCGACCAGGTACTCCGGCGGCACCGAGGCGTGGGCCGAGAACATGTCACTGATGTGGACGTTCCGCGGGATCCCCACGCTGTACTACGGCTCGGAGATCGAGTTCCAGGCCGGCAAGCAGATCGACTGCGGTCCGTCCTGCCCGCTCGCCACCACCGGCCGCGCCTACTACGGCGACAACCTCACCGGCAGCGTCACCGCCGCCGACTACGGGGTCGTCTCCTCGGCCTCCGGCAACGTCGCCACCACGCTCTCGAAACCACTGGTCAAGCACCTGCAACGACTCAACCAGATCCGCCGCGCGGTCCCGGCCCTGCAGATGGGCCAGTACTCGACCGACGGCGTCTCCGGGAGCATGGCCTACAAGCGCCGCTACACCTCGGGCAGCGTCGACAGCTTCGCCCTGATCACGGTCTCCGGCGGGGCCACGTTCACCGGCATCCCCAACGGCACCTACGTCGACGCCGTCACCGGCGACCGCCAGGTCGTCACCGGCGGGACGCTGACCGTCTCCCTGAACGCCAAGGGCAACCTGCGCGTCTACGTCCTCGACCAGACCGGCAACCCGGCCCCGGGCAAGGTCGGCGCGGACACCACCTACCTCAAGTAGGAGACCCCGAGGCCCGGCGGTCCCACCGCCGGGCCTCACCCCTGAGCGGGCCAGCCGATCGTCTCCAGGAAGTCGTCGATCGCGCCGACGATCCGGCCGAGGACCGCGATCGAGTCGGCGACCGGGCCGGGAACGTACATACCGTGGTCGGCCTGGTCGATCTCCAGCACGTGCGGGGTCAGGCGCCGGGCCGCGGCGCCGTCCCACATGGTGTCGCCGGTGCCGCCCACCAGCAGGAACGGGGCGGTCGCCCGCTCCAGGGCGGCGACCACCCACGGGCTGTCGAGAATCGGCGTCAGCCACACCGCCGGCAGGGACCGCTCGGCGGCCAGGGCGGCGGCATTCGACCCGAGCGACTTGGCGATCAGCAGCGGGGAACCGCCCACGGCGTCGAGCACCGGTGTCACCTCGCCGACGACCCACGACTCGGCCGACGGATCAGCCGCCCACGGCGGCTCCCCGGACCACGCGTGCCGGTGCACCGTCGCCCCGCGCTCCTCGGCGACCGTCCCGGCATACATCAGCATCCCTGCCGCCGGCCCGAACATTCTCCCCGGAACCACGATCACATCAGGCATGCCGCCGACCCTATCCAAGATCGCGAATGCCTTCGCGAGCGGCTTCTATGCCGCGGCCGATCGGGAGGTGGCCCGGCCGCGGGCCGCGATCTGCGAAATGCGCTGGGGCGAGAGCCCGAGGAGAGCGCCCGCGTCCCGGACCGTGTAGCCGTCGCGCAGGAGCGCCCGCACGGCCGATTCGGTGGCCCGCTCCGCCTTCTCGCCGGCTTCCCGCGCGGCCTGCGGGGCGTGAAGGGCCTCGGCGACCGGGCCGGGAGACTCGGGGTGCACCTCGACCTCGATGGTCGCCGGGTCGACGCCGAGCATCAGCGCGATCGCCTCGCGGGTCATCGCGGCGACCTGATCGAGCCGCCGGGCCTGCGTGTGCACGCCCTTGAGCTCCGGCACGCTGACGGCCCACCAGTTGCCGACCCGCTGACACGTCGCGGAGTAGGTCTTCACTTCCACCAGTCCTCCCCGAGCTGCTCGTCGAGGTCTCGCATGATGCCTCGCGCGGTGATCTCGTTGATCTCCCTATGGCGCGGTATGACGCCTAGGCCAGCCCGCTAGACAATTCGAGTAAAGCGCACTAGACAGTCGCCTACGCCCTTCCGAGGAGATCAGCAAAGCCCGGAAGTGCGACGCCGCGGTGCTGGAGTTTGTGGCGGGCCATGCGGAGGCCGAGGTCGCAGGCCAGATCGAGCCGGTCGGGGCGGCGGGCCAGGACGGTCAGGAAGCCGGCGGCGAAGACGTCGCCCGCGCCCGTGTCGTCGACGATCTCCGCGGCCGGGAGCGGCTTATGCGGGAAGAACCGGCCGCCGGCCTCCACCCCGTCCGGGTGTTTGACCACCGCGCGACGCGGGTCGGGGTTCAGATTCGTCTGTTCGCGACGGTTCACCAGGACGTAGTCGGCGAGTGCGGCGATCTCCCGGATGGCGGTGGCCGCGCTGAGTGACCAGACGTGCCCGGGGTCGAAGCTGATCCGGGCCTCCGAGTTTGCCCCCTTGACCGCGCTGAGCAGCGCCGACAGCCGCGGAGCGGTGTGGTCGTCGAGGAACGACGTGACATGGACGATCCGGGTCGCGGCCAGGTAGGCCACCAATGCGCCGAAGTGCCGATCGAGGTGCTCGACGAAGTGGTCGTTGGCGCCCGCGTGGGTGAGCAGCGTCCGCTCGCCGTCCGCCGAGAAGGAGAAGCAGGTCCCGGAGAGCCGCCGCTCGTCCCGGAAGACCAGGCGCTGGTCGACGTCGCGGGGCAGTCCCGTCACCGGCGTACGGCCGGCCACCCCGACGAAGCCGAGGCGCAGCGGCGCACCGGTGCAGGCGATCGCCAGCACGGTGTTCAGCGCCGACCCGCCGATCGTGGTGGTCAGGCGGTTCGCCCCCACGGCGTTGATCGCCGTCTCGATCGTGGCCGCGTCGACGTGGTGCTCGGTCCCGGTTTCCCAGGTCAGGCCGGCTTCGCGCAGGGCGCTGGAGGCGGAGGGGCCGGCCAGGTGGTCGACGTTGATCGCGCCGATCCCGGTGACGTCCCTATCGAAGTGCACGGACGAACGTGCCGAGGCGCGTGAGGCCCTCGCGCAGGGTTTCCCGGGACGCCGCGTAGGAGAGGCGGACGTGGGTGTCCGCGGTGGCGGCGCCGAAGTCGCGGCCGGGGGTGACCGAGACGTACGCCTCCTCCAGGGCGCGGCGGCAGAACTCCCAGGCGGTCAGCCCGGTCGCGCTGACGTCGAAGTAGACGTAGAAGGCGCCGTCCGGCGGGACCGGTACCGGGAGGCCGATGCGGGCCAGACCTTCCAGTGCGATGGTGCGGCGGGCCAGCAGTTCCCGGCGGCGGTCCTCGCAGACGGCCAGGGATTCCGGAGTGAAGCATTCCAGGGCGGCCATCTGGGCCGGGGTGGACGCGCAGAGGAAGTAGTTCATGGCCAGGCGTTCGGCCGCCGGTACCAGTTCCGGAGGCAGGACGCACCAGCCCAGGCGCCAGCCGGTCATGCCGAAATACTTGGAGAAGCTGTTGATGACGATGGCGTCCGGGTCGGCCGACAGGATGCTGCGCGGCGGGTGGCCGTCCGGGGACGGGTCGGCCAGGTCCAGGTAGATCTCGTCGACCAGCCGCCAGGCGTCGCGGGCGCGGGCTTGGGCGCAGACCGCCACCAGTTCGTCGAACGGGATGGACGTGCCGGTCGGGTTGGACGGGCTGGCGACCATGACCGCGCGGGTGCGATCGGTCCACACCCGGTCGACGGCGGCGGTGTCGAGCTGGTAGCGGGACTCCGGGGTGGTGGCGGCGGTGACGACCCGGCCGCCGAACGTCTCGACCAGCGCCCGGTTGCAGGGGTACGACGGGTCGGCGACGATCACCTCGTCGCCGGGGTCGGTGGTCGCGGCGGCGGCCAGCAGCAGCGCGCCGGAGGCGCCCGGGGTGACGGCGATGCGGGCCGGGTCGACGGTCACGCCGTGGCGGTCGCGGTAGAAACCGGCGATCGCCTCGCGCAGGGCGGGCAGGCCGAAGGCCGGGGTGTACGGCAGTGGCCGCCCGTCCATGGCCTCGCGCATCGCCGCGCGGACGGCCGGGGGCGCACCGAAGTCGGGCTCGCCCAGGCCGAGCCGGGCGATGTCGTGCCCGGCCGCCTCCAACTCGCCCGCCCGCCGGCCGAACGCCATGGCGTGGAACGGTTCGACCGCCTGGGCCCGCTGCGACAACCTCATCGGCGCAGCATGACATCCGGCCCCGGCCGGGCGGTCGCCGACTCGCTACTCCACGGCCGGCTCGGGGACCGGATCGGGCAGCGGCTCGGGATCGGGTTCCGGGTCGGGGTCGCTGAGCTGCTCGCGGATGTACGCCCAGATCACCGAGATCAGAGCGGCCACCGGCACGGCCAGCAGGCTCCCGACGATCCCGGCCAGGTTGCCGCCCAGGGTCACCGCGAGCAGCACCACCCCGGCGTGCAGCCCGAGGCCCCGGCTCTGGATCATCGGCTGGAAGACGTTTCCTTCCAGCTGCTGCACCAGCAGGATGATGCCGAGCACGATGAGCGCCTTCACCCACCCGCTGAACACGAGCGCGATCAGGACCGCGACGAGTCCGGCGAAGACCGCGCCGACGATCGGGATGAACGCGGTGACGAACGTCAGCACGGCCAGCGGCAGCACCAGCCGCACGCCGACGATCCACAGGCCGAGCCCGATGAAGACGGCGTCGAGCAGGCCGACGAACGCCTGCGAGCGGACGAACGAGCCGAGCGTGTTCCAGGACCGGCCGGCGATCTCGGGCAGGTCGGTGGCCAGCCGGCCGGGGAGCTGGCGGCGCAGCCAGGGCAGGAAGCGCGGCCCGTCCTTGAGGAAGAAGAACATCAGGAACAGCGCCAGGATCGTGGTGACCAGGCCGTTGACGATCGTGCTGACCCCGGTCAGGGTGGCGTTGGCGATGCTGCCGACGCTGGCCTGCAGTTTGTCGATGGCCGTGTTCAGACCGCTGTTGACCTGGTCGTCGCTGATGTTCAGGGGCGGGCCGGAGGCCCAGTCGCGGACGGTCTGGATGCCGCCGACCACGCCCTGACCGAGCTCGCCGGACTGTTCCGAGACCGGCACCACGATCAGCACCACGATGCCGGCGACCAGGGCCAGGAACAGGAGCGTGACCAGGGACGCGGCCAGGGCCGGAGGCCAGCCCTTGCTGCGCAGCCAGCGGACCGGCGGCCAGGTCAGGGTGGTCAGCAGCAGGGCCACGACCAGCGGCCACAGCACCGACCAGGCCATCCCGAGCAGTTCCAGCACCACGTAGGTCAGCAGGAGGATCAGCAGGGTCTGTGCGGAGACCCGGGCGGCGTCACGCATCGCCGACCGGGTCTTCGCCGTGCTCAAGGTGCGCCCCATGTGGATCACCTTACGGAACGTGCGCTCCCTGATCAGCTCAGGGTGAACCACACGTCACGGGACTTCTTCCACTCCGCGTGGGTGAGGTCCTTGGCCTCGGTGCCGTCGCCGTACAGGTCGGCCGCGCCGGCATCGGTGAGCAGTTGCGCGCGGGCGCCGGCCACGGTCAGGTCGGGCACCGCGACGATCGCCTCCCACGCGCCCGCGTCGGCGGTCGGCAGGGACCGGACCAGCACCGGGGCGTGCGCGGCGACGCCGTCCCAGGAGTAGAGCGCGTACGGGTCACTGTTGTCGTCGGCCGCCCACGAGCCGGCGATGATCAGGTACTGGTCGTTCGCGTTCTTGCGGATGTCCCGGATCGTCAGGCCACCCAGGTCCATGGTGATCGGGGTGCCGAACGTCGCCTTGGTGAGCTTGTCCAGGTTGGTCACGGTGACGACGACCGCCTTCCCGCCGACGAGCGGGGCCCGGAAGCCGAGGTAGGCCGTCGAGGTGCTGCCCGGCGCGAACTCCAGGCCCTCCAGGTTGAAGCCGTCGATCTGCTTCGGGATGTTGCCCGCGGCGGCGCCGGCCGCGAAGCCGTACCGGTTGCCGTTGGCCTTGTCCCAGGCGATCAGGTCGTCGCGCAGCCCGTGGTAGACGCCGCCGAAGGTCAGTTGGGTCGACGCACCGGTTCCGGTGATCTTCGTGGTGAACAGTGCCGTGCGGTCCGGGCGCAGCTCGCCGCTCTTGCTGTTGCCCTGCGACCCGGCCCAGTAGACGGTGTCCCCGGCCCGGGCCGCGACCTCCAGGTCCATCTCGATGCTGACGCCCGCCTGGCTGCTGAAGTCCCAGGTGCGCACCGGCGCGCCCGAGGCGTCGCGGCGGTAGAGGCGCAGCACGTTCGTCTCGTCGTCGGCGGCGATCAGGTAGCCGTCGCCGGCGTCGATCGCGGCCGACGAGTCGCTGGCCCCGGTCAGGTAGCGGGTGTTCGCGGCGTCCTGCACGGCCGCCGACGCGGCCAGGTGCAGGGTGGTCGTCGCCGACTTGCCGTTGGGCGCGGTGACCTTGACGGTCAGGTCGGTGTAGCCGACGCCGCGCGGCGCGACGGCGATCTGCCGGGTGCCGCCGGTGCCGCTGACCGTGACGTCGGCGGTGGTCGCGACCGACGTCTTCGAGCTGGCCGATGCGGTGACGGTCAGGAGGTTCGCGTCACCTGCGCTCTGCGCGACGGTCGCGGTCACCGTCGGGTCACCCACACCCCCGACAGCACTTGAGAGGTACGTCGTGGAGAGCGCGATGGTCGGCGTAGCCGTGGACTGGCCGGCCGACGGGCTGACCGAGGCGCTCGCCGACGGGCTGGCCGACGGGGACGGGCTGCTCGCGGTCCCGCCCGGGGCGAACGCGACACCGCGGAACGCGATCCCGCTCGGGGCGGTGGCCACCGTCGTACGCGAAGAGGCCGAAGGCGACGAGGTGGACCTGGCCGAGTCGGTGACCTGCACCAGGGTGTTCTTGGCGCCGTCCCCGTTGATGCCGTAGAGGCGGGCGCTCGTGCCGTCGACCACCCCGGTCAGCCCGGTCCATCCGGAGGTGCTGGAGATCTTGCCCCGGCTGGTCCAGGTCGTGCCGTCCGAGGAGTACTTGTAGACCCCGACCGTCTCCTGCAGCACGTAGAGCGTGTCCGCGCCGGGCACCGAGGCGTCCCGGTCCAGGAGCGTGAACGAGATCGGCCCGGATCCGTCCGACCCGATCGCCACCACCCGGGTCGTGCCGCGGTAGAGGCCGGCCGACCCCTTCTCGCTGCCGAACCAGAGGTTGCCGTCGACGAGCTGCACGGTCCGCGTGTTGTCGAGCGCATCGGTGCCGCCGGCCAGCACGGTTCCGCTGCTCGCGCCCAGGTCGGCCTGGACCAGGCCACCCTTCGGACTGGCGGTGGCGCCGTGCCCGGTGACCCAGAAGCGGGTGCCGTCGGCGGTGACCGCGCCGCGCACCTTCTCCTGCGTGAACGACGTGCCGAGCGTGGTCGAGGTGTCCACCGATCCGGCGGCGTCCACGCGGGCGACGACCCGCGGCGCGGACGCCGTGGCCGCGCCCGGGACGGCCGAGTAGCCGGCCAGCGTCACGTAGCGGCCGTCGGACGAGCGGGCCAGGGCGCCGACCGCGGCCGAGTCGCCCTCCAGGGTGAACGGCCGGTTCGCGCCGGACGCGGCGACGGGCAGGGCGATCGCGGTTCCGTCGGCCGCGCCCGCGCCGGTGAGCCGGGTCAGCGTGACCGCGGTGGCCGACGAGGTGACCTTGACCTGCGAGATCAGGAGGTGGTCTGCGGCGGCGCCGGTGGCCGCCCACGCGCTGGTGGTGACCGCGACGGCCGAGCCAACGACGATCGCGGCGGCGGACGCGGCGGCCAGGCGGCGGCCTGTGTGCTGGGGGAGCAAAATTGTTGCCTTTCTTCACAGAGCAGTCGCCGCAGTGGATCGGCACTTCAAAAATTCAAATTCAAAGATTTCCATACGGAGGATGAACAGCACCGGACGCATCAAGATCGCCGATTGTTCACACGTTCGTGGCCTGGTGGGAGGGCGCGACGGTCCTACCATGACGGCGTCCCGCACCTACCTGCTGACTCTCCGGAGTGGAATGTGTCCGACATGGTCGGCCCGTACCAGAAAGTCACCCTGCTCGGGAAGGGTGGCATGGGTGAGGTGTGGGAGGCCGTCGACACGCGCACCCAGCGCACCGTCGCCCTGAAGATCCTCACGTCGGCCGCGCTGGCCGACCCTGACCTGCAGGGACGTTTCGTCCGCGAGATGCGCCTGGCCGCCGAGATCGAGAACCCGTACGTGGTGGCCGTCTACGACTTCAGCGTCGGCCCGCCGCCGTACATCGCGATGCGTCTGATCCGGGGCCGCAACCTGGCCACCGAGATCCGCACCGCGCCGCTCTCCCCCGAGCGGGCCGTCGACATCATCCAGCAGATCGGCACCGCGCTGTCGGCCGCGCACGACAAGAACCTGCGGCACCGGGACGTGAAGCCGTCCAACATCCTGCTCGACGCCGGGCACCGCAGCGGCTCCGACCACGCGTACCTGATCGACTGGGGCATCGCGCACCGGCTCGACCCGCAGGACCCGAACATCACGCGCGTCGGGCAGCTGGTCGGGACGCCGGCCTACATCGCGCCGGAACGCCTGCTGGGCGGCAACGCCGACCACCGCGCCGACATCTACTCCCTGGCCGTGGTGCTCTACGAGTGCCTGACCGGGCGGGTGCCCTACGGGCCGACCGGCATGTCGTTCCCGCTGCACGCGCATCTCACCGACGAGCCGAAGGACCTGCCCGACACGGTTCCGGACGCGCTGCGCGAGGTCGTCGAGAAGGGACTGGCCAAGGACCCGGACGAGCGGTATTCGAGCGCGACCGAGTTCGGCGAGGCGGCCTACCTGGCCGTGCACCCGGCGCCGGTCACCGCCCGTACGGGAAAAGGGTCTGGATCCTGGTGGCCTGTGGCCGGTGCCGGCATCGGCGCCGCCGCCGGCGGGATCCTGCTCGCCGCCGATCTGATCGACGCCCTCTGGGTGGTGCCCGCCCTGGCCGTCGCCGGAGCCGGGCTGATCTGGGGTTTCACACCGAACAGGGAAGGTAGGGCATGAAGGGGTTCGTGCGCGTGCTGGCGGTCGCGGTGAGCGTCGCGCTGATCCTGGTCGTCGGCTGGAAGCTGGGCCAGGGCCGCACCGGGACGGACGCGGCCACGTGTGCGGCCAAGGTGACCGAGGTGCGCGGGATCGTCGGCTCGGAGAAGGAGCCGTTCCTGCGCGACTCGCGGGTCACCGAGATCTTCAAATGCGCCGGGCTGCGGCTGCGGATCGACCCGACCGGTTCCCGGGAGATGGTCGACCTGCTGGCCGGGGACTCGGTGAAGTACGACTTCGCGTTCCCGTCGAGCACCCCGGCCGCCGAGAAGATCAAATCGGTGCTGAACGTGAAGGAGTCGTACAAGCCGTTCTCGTCGGTGATGGGCGTGGCCACCTTCAAGGACACCGCCGAGGTGCTGCGCCGGGCCGGGGTCGTGCAGACCGTCGGCGGCCAGGACGTCATCTCGGTGAGCAAGCTGATCGACCTGGACCGGGCGGGCACCAGCTGGAAGAAGCTGCCCGGCAACGAGTCCTCGGCGAACGGCAACGTGGTGCTGATGCGCACGACCGACCCGGCCGACTCGAACTCGGCGATCATGTTCCTGTCGATCGTGTCGGCCGTGCTCAACGGCGACAAGCCGGTCGCCTCGGCCGCCTCGGTCACGAAGGTCCTGCCCGACATGTGCCGGCTGATGGCCGACCAGGGGCTGAAGCCGGACACCAGCGGGGTGCTGTTCGAGGAGTACCTGACCGGCGGCCCGACCCGGACGCCGATCGCGCTGGTCTACGAGTCCCAGTTCCTGGACAAGGTGTCCACCCAGCGGGTGCCGCCGGACGGGCAGCACGTGCTGCTCTTCCCCAGCCCGACCGTGTACGCCTGGCACGAGCTGGTGCCGCTCAGCGACGGCGGCCGCAAGGTCGGCGAGATGCTGCGCGACGACGACACCCTGAAGGACCTGGCCGCCGAGTACGGGTTCCGGCCGCAGGGCCGCACCCTGGCCGACCGGCCCAATCCGCCGGTGGTGGTGGAGCCGCCGGCCTACAAGATCCTCGAAACGATGCTGGACCGGGCGGCGGGGTGTGCGGAGTGAGGCTGGTTCCGGTTTTCCTGGCCGTCGCCCTGCTCGCCGGCTGCACCTCCGCCAAGCCGGACGTCTCGCCCAGCCCGGGTCCTCCGACGACCCTGCGGGTGCTGGCCGGCAGCGAACTCGCCGACATGCAGCCGATCCTCGACGAGGCCGCGAAAGCCACCGGCGTGACCGTCAAGATGGACTTCATCGGCAGCCTGGAAGGGGCCGAGGCGGTCGCCACCGGCAAGGCCGACGGGAAGTACGACGCGGTCTGGTTCTCCTCCGACCGCTACCTGGAGACGATCCCGGAGGCGAAGAAGCGCCTCGGCACCGCGACCCGGATCATGGGCTCGCCGGTCGTGCTCGGCGTGCGCGCCGAGGCCGCCCGGCGACTCGGCTGGACCGGGGCGGTGACCTGGAAGGACATCGCCGCGGCGGCCGCCCGGGGCGACTTCACGTTCGCGATGACCGACCCGGCCAGTTCCAACACCGGATTCTCGGCGCTGGTCGAGGTGGCCACCGCGCTCGACGGCAGCGGGCGGGCGCTCGACGACGCCGCGATCAACCGGGTGGCCGCGCCGCTGACCGGCTTCTTCAGCGGGCAGCGGCTGACCGCCGGATCGTCCGGGTGGCTCAGCGACACGTTCGTGGAGCAGGGGTCGGCGCTGGACGCGCTGGTCACGTACGAGGCGTCGCTGGTCGAGCTGAACAGGTCCGGCAAACTCAAGGAACCGCTGACCATCGTCTACCCGGCCGAGGGCGTGGTCAGCGCCGACTATCCGCTGACCCTGCTCACCGGCGCGACGACCGCCGTGCGGGACGCGCACGAACGGCTGGGCGACTATCTGCGGACGGCCGCGGTGCAGCAACGGATCGGGGAACTGACCGCGCGCCGGCCCGCCGTGCCCGGGATCGCGCTGCCGTCCGGGCTGCCGGTCACCCCGGTCGAGCTGCCGTTCCCGTCGACCCGGCCGGCCGTCGACGGGCTGCTCACGGCGTACCAGGATCGGCTGCGCCGGCCGTCGCGGACCGTCTACGTGCTCGACGTGTCCGGCTCGATGAAGGGGACCCGGATCGCCTCGCTGAAAACCGCGCTGGCCGGGCTGACCGGGGTGAACACGTCACTGACGGGGACGTACTGCCGGTTCCGCAGCCGCGAGGAGGTGACCCTGCTGCCGTTCAGCGACCGTCCGAAGGCACCGGTGACGGTCACCGTGGACGCCGCGAACCCGCAGCCGTCCCGCGACCGGCTGCGCGGCGCCGTCGACCAGCTCAAGGTCGGCGGGGGCACGGCCGTCTACGACTCGTTGGTGGCCGCCTACCAGAGCCTGGACGCCGCCCGGGACAAGGATCGGTTCGTCAGCATCGTGCTGATGACCGACGGGGAGAGCAACCGGGGCAGCGATCTGGCCGCCTTCAAGAAATACCTGAGCTCGCGCGGGGCGGCGCAGCGTGTGGCCGTCTTCCCGATCATGCTCGGCGAGGCGGCCGAGGCGCAGATGAACGACCTGGCGACGGCGACCGGGGGCGCGGTGTGGGACGCGCGCAACGCCGATCTGACCAAGGCGTTCTGCCAGATCCGCGGCTATCAGTGAGGCTGTCCCTCTTCCACGGCCCGCCCTGATGCCGGCCGGTACACCGTCACCACCACGGTGTGCCGGTCGGCCTGCTCCTCGTCGATGCCGTCGACCAGCTCCTCCAGCGTCGCCGCGATCGCCCGCGCCTGCTCCCCGGTCAGCCGCACGTTGCGGATGCGGAAACCGAGCACGTCCTCGGCCGCGGCCATCTCGTCGGCCACCGCCCGCATCGCGATCGGGTCGGACTCCGGGCCGGAGAAGATGAAGCGGCGGGCGCTGCGCAGGTACCGATGCTCGGTGCCGCCGCGGACCGTCCGGGTCTCGGCGATGTGCACGAGACCGGCCTCCTGCAGCACCCCGAGGTGGTGCGCGATCGTGCCTTTGCGCTGGTCGAGAGCCCGGGCCAGCCGGCTGATGGTCGACGCCTCCCCGCCCAGCGCGAACAGGATCCGGTGCCGCAGCGGATGCCCGAGCGCCTTGTACTGCGCCGGCTCGGAGATCTCCAGTTTCTCGTCCACGAGCTAAGTGTCCGTGTTTCTTGACGCTTGGTCAAACGAGGTGATTGACTGCCCTCCATGCGTGAGGACGAGATCACCGAAGTCGTGACCAAGGTCGTGGACCTGGTCACCGAGCACTACGTGTTCCCCGAGGTCGCCACGAAGATCAACGCCGTGCTCACGGCCGCTCTTCAGCCGGCCGGCGCCGGGGCCGTCCGCTACCCGGACGGCATCGACGCGGCCGAGCTGGCCGCCCGGGTCACCGAGGACCTGCAGTCGATCAACGGGGACAAGCATCTGCGGCTGCTCCACAGCGAGGAACCGCTGCGCGACAACCACGGCGACGACGAGGCCGAACTGGCCGAGCTGACCGCGTGGGCGGCCCGCACCGGCGGCGGCATCGGCCGGGTCGAGCGGCTGGACGACAACATCGCCCTCATCGAGATCACCCCGATCTTCTTCCCGCCCACCGCCGCCGGCGACGCCATCGCGGCCGCGATGACCCTGGTCTCCGGCGCGTCGGCGCTGATCGTGGACGCCCGTCGCTGCCGCGGCGGCGTACCCGAGACGGTCGCCCTGTTCAACAGCTACTTCTTCGGCCCGGAACCGTTCCAGCTCGGCGGCCTCTACTTCCGCGCCGACGACACCGTCCACCAGTACTGGACCGTCCCCCACCTGGCCGGCCCCCGCTTCGGCCCGGACCGCCCGGTCGCGGTCCTGACCAGCGCCACCACCTTCTCCGGCGGCGAGGACCTGGCCTTCACCCTGCAGGAACGCCGGCGCGCCACAATCATCGGCGAGGTCACCCGGGGCGGCGCCCACCCCCGCGAGGCCTTCGCCGTCCACCCCCACCTGGAGACCACCATCCCCATCGCCCGCTCGGTCAGCCCCCTGTCGGGCACCAACTGGGAGGGCACCGGCGTCCACCCCGACATCCCCACCCCGGCGGCCGACGCGCTCCCCCGGGCCCTGGCCCACTTGCGCTCGGCTCTCCCCTGAAACCCCATTCCCGCCGTACGTCGTGAGCCCCCGCCCCGGCGTCGGGGCCGCAAGGTCCGCACCACTCGGCCCCCAGCCGCGCCACCGGATCTCGGCTGGTGCTCACGGTCGTAAAACAGGCCCGGAACAGCCGTGAGCACCAGCCGGGACCCGGCGCCCGCGGCCGGAGCCCTGACCCGGGACCAGGTCGCGAACCATCCGCTTTCGCCGGACGGGCGCCGGACGGCCCGGCACCGGGATCAGCTCGCGGCCGTGGACCAGCGCGGGGACCCTGCGGTTGGGGGCCGGGCTAGGACGTACGGGAAAAGTGGGTTTACGGGTTTTTGAGACGCCAGGGGCGGAGGCAGTGGTCGACCATGGCGAGCAGGCGGCTCGGGTCGACCATGGTCATGACGGCGTTGACCTGCTGGCCGAGGCAGATCGTGAGAAGCGTGTCGATGACGTCGGGGATCGGGAAGTCGGGGCGCAGTTCGCCGTCGGCGATCGCCTCGCGGAAGTGGTCGGCCATCTGGGTGGCCCAGACGTCGCCGAGCTCCGGCGCCTCCTCGATCTTGGAGTTGGCGGCGAGGCGGCCCCAGAAGCCGACGACCACGAACGCCTCGTCGAGCGTCTCCTTGGTCAGGGGCAGGATCTCGCGGATCATCGCGTAGAACGCGGCGAGCCCCCGCAGCCCCGAGGTGACCGCGGCGATCCGGGCGTTGGTGCGGTCGGTGATCCGCAGGTAGGCCCCGGCGGCGACCTCGTCGAAACCGTCGAAGTAGTGCCAGAGCGCGCCGGTGCCGATGTTCAGCTCGGCGGCGATGGCCCGGCTGGTGGCGGCGGCCAGCCCGTCGCGGGCGACGACTGTCAGGTAAGCCTCGATGATCTCGGAACGTCGCTGGTCGTGATCGACGATCTTCGGCACGTGATCCCCTTCCCGGCGTCAGGTTACCGGGATTTGTTCACAGTGCGAACCGGCCGGAACACTTGTGCGGTCTGTTACGGCTCCGTAAATTCCGTAGCACACGGAGTCGCCACCACCACCCCTGGTGACGACTGCATGTCCAGGGACCACTGCGGCGCGATCCGCCGGAGTGGTCCGCAGGAGGACCGGGAGGTCATCGCGTGGCGTTCTACCGGCAGGTGGGCAGTATCCCGCCGAAGCGGCACACCCAGCACCGCCGTCCCGACGGCGGGCTGTACGCCGAGGAGCTGGTCGGCGAGGAGGGTTTCTCCTCCGACTCGTCGCTGCTCTACCACCGCGGCATCCCGTCGGCCATCGTCGATGCGCGCCCGTGGACGCTGCCCGATCAGAGCCTGACCCCGAACGCGCCGCTCGTCCCGCGCCACCTGCGCCTGCACGACCTGGACTTCAAGGAGGCCGACCCGGTCACCGGCCGCCGGCTGGTGCTGGGCAACGCCGACGTGCGGATCTCGTACGCGGTCTCGACCGAGATCTCGCCGTACTACCGCAACGCGATCGGCGACGAGTGCGTCTACGTCGAGCGCGGCGACGCGACGGTGGAGACGGTGTTCGGCGCGCTGACCGTCGGCCGCGGCGACTACGTGATCATCCCGCGGATGACCGCGCACCGGTGGATCCCGACCGGGGCCGAGCCGCTGCGGACGTATGCGATCGAGGCGAGCTCGCACATCGCCCCGCCCGCGCGTTACCTCTCGCGTTTCGGCCAGTTCCTGGAGCATGCGCCGTACTGCGAACGTGATCTCCGCGGGCCGGTCGAGCCGCTGCTGGCCGAGGGCTCCGACGTCGAGGTCTACGTGAAGCATCGCGGCGGCGGGACGATCCACGTGGTGCCCGAGCATCCGTTCGACGTGGTCGGATGGGACGGCTGCCTGTATCCGTACGCGTTCAACATCGCCGACTTCGAGCCGATCACCGGCCGGGTCCACCAGCCGCCGCCGGTCCATCAGGTCTTCGCCGGGCAGAACTTCGTGATCTGCAACTTCGTGCCGCGCAAGGTCGACTACCACCCGCTCGCCGTGCCGGTGCCGTACTACCACTCGAACGTCGACTCCGACGAGGTGATGTTCTACGTGGACGGGGACTACGAGGCCCGCAAGGGTTCCGGGATCGGCAAGGGGTCGATCTCGCTGCACCCGGGCGGGCATTCGCACGGGCCGCAGCCGGGGGCGGTCGAGCGGTCGCTCGGGGTCGAGTTCTTCGACGAGACGGCGGTCATGGTGGACACGTTCCGCCCGCTGGATCTCGGCGAGGCCGGGCTCGCCTCGGACGACGGGCGTTATGCCTGGTCCTGGTCCGGCCGCGGCCCCGCCGCATGACCACTGACCTGGGTGCACATCTAGGCCTTTTTGCGCATATGTTCGACGATGCGGCGCTCTTCCCGCCCGGGAACGCGCCCATGGCCGCCGCCGTGCCCGCCCATCGCCGCGCACTCTCCGCGGCCCACGGCGAGCTGCTCGGACCGTTCGTCATCCCGGCCGCCCGCTTGGCCGAGATCGATCCGCATCTCGATCCCGACCGGCCGCCGCTGGACATCACGCTGATCGCCGCCCCCGCCGACCTGCCGGCCGCCGCCGGCCGGATCGCCGACAACCCGGGCCTGCGATTGGTCGCGGTCGAGACATCGGTCACGGTTGATGCAGATCAAACCCGATTTGCCGTACGGACATTGGCCGCGACCCTGCCCCCGGACATCCCGCGCGCTGTCGAGATCCCCCGCACCGACCGGCGCGACGAGGTCCTCGACGCGCTCGCCCACACCGGCTGCCGCGCGAAACTCCGCACCGGCGGCGTCCGCGCCGACCTGTTCCCGCCGCCCGCCGAACTGGCCGCGACCATCCGGGCCTGCGTCGAACGGGACATCCCGTTCAAGTGCACGGCGGGCCTGCACAACGCGGTCCGGCACACCGACCCGGCGACCGGTTTCGATCACCACGGGTTCCTCAACGTGCTGCTGGCCGCCCTCGACCCGTCCGAGGCCCCGCTGCGACGCACCGACACCGCGGCGATCGCCGCCGACCTGCGCGGCTGGTCACCGTCGGACGCCGCCCGCGCCCGCTCGATCTTCACCTCGTTCGGCACGTGCGACGTCGCCGAACCCGTCCACGACCTCGTCCGTCTCGGCCTGCTCCCGGAGAGAATCACAGCATGACCTGGCTCGACCTGCCCGAATCCACGGGATTCGGGATCACCAACCTGCCGTACGGCATCTTCACCTCGGCCTCCGGCCCGGATCGGCCGCGGACGGGGGTGGCGATCGGTGATCACGTGCTGGATCTGGCCGGGCTGACCGGGGATCCGGTGCACGCGACCGGGACGCTCAACGCGTTCATGGCCCAGGGCCCCGAGTCGTGGGCGTCGTTGCGATCCATGATCACCGCCTGGCTGACCGATCCGGCCCATCAGGAGCGGGTCACCCCGCATCTGCTGCCGCGGGACTCGGTGAGCCTGCGGATGCCGTTCGAGGTCGCCGACTACGTCGACTTCTACAGCTCACGGGACCACGCGGAAAACCTCGGGCGGATGTTCCGGCCCGGATCGCCCGCACTCACCCCGAACTGGAAACACCTGCCGATCGGCTACCACGGCCGGGCCGGAACGGTACAACCGTCGGGGACACCCGTGGTCCGCCCGCAGGGCCAGTACCGCACCGACGACGGCCCGCGATTCGGCCCGTCCCGGCGACTCGACATCGAAGCCGAGGTCGGATTCGTCGTCGGCGTGCCCTCGACCCTCGGGACGCCCGTGCCGGTGCACGATTTCTCCGCGTACGTCTTCGGAGTCTGCCTGGTCAACGACTGGTCGGCGCGGGACCTGCAGGCGTGGGAGTACGTGCCGCTCGGCCCGTTCCTGGGCAAGTCGTTCCTGACGTCGGTGTCCCCGTGGGTGGTCCCGCTGGCCGCCCTGACCGCCGCGCGCACCAAGCCCCCGGTCCGCGACGAGCCGCTGCTGCCGTACCTGGAGGACGGCGACGAGCCGTGGGCCCTGGACCTTTCCCTCGAAGTCCGCCTGAACGGTACGGCCGTGAGCCGACCGCCGTTCCGCGGCATGTACTGGACCGCGGCCCAGCAGCTGGCGCACATGACGGTGAACGGCGCTTCGCTGCGCACCGGCGACCTGTTCGCCTCCGGAACCGTGAGCGGCCCGGACCCGTCCGAGCGGGGCTCCCTGATCGAACTGTCCTGGAACGGGGCGGAGCCGCTGGCCCTGCCGGACGGCTCGACCCGCACTTTCCTCGAGGACGGCGACGAGGTCACCATCACGGCCACGGCGCTGGCGGTGGACGGCGGGCGGATCTCGTTCGGTGAGGTGGTCGGGCGGGTCCGGCCCGCGCCCTCGGCCTGATCTGCCCCTAGTCGCTCGCCCCCGCTGCCCCTCATCCACCCCTTCGCCGGCACCGCTCCTCACCCCAGCCGGCCGCTTCTGGCCCCCATCGAACCCCGCCTCAAAATAGGGGCCGCAGAAGTGGTCGACCGCAAATACCGGAGATAAGCTAGAGCCCGGTTCCCGCCACCTCAAAAAGGCGACGGAAACCGGGCCCACCCCCAGCAAAGTTATTGTTTCCGAGATCTATTCGCGGCCCTCATCATAAAGCCGATTCCGCGTCGACATCGAAGCCCCGATACGGTCAGATCCGGCCAAGGAAAACGCAGCCTCGCGGCGGCTAGTGTTTGCCAGCCGGCCAGGGCCCGGGTTCGACCTTCTACTGGTCATCGGATCGGTGTTGATCACAGATGGCCACGGCAGGTCGTCGGGCCCGTCGAAGGGGATCACCGGACCAGCAGCGTGTAGTTGGGCGCCACGCCGGTGCGGCACCGATAGGAGACCCAGACGCGCATGGCCACGCCGTCAGCTCCGACCCGGTCGCACTCAGCCTGCGGATACGCAACCTGGTTGTACAGCGCGGTGTAGACCACCCGCTCCCTCGCCGCCTGCACAAACCTCGGCGTATAGGTGATCACCAGGTCGTCACCGGCGAACCCGGACCGGGTCGAGGCGTCCACCCAGACCCCAGCCGCCTCACCACCGGTGCCGATCACCGCCGCCCGCCCGACCCCGTAGGTTCCGAGCACACCGGTCACCGTCACCGACCCGGCAGGCGCCCCGGCACCGGCTGTCGCCGCCGACCCGGCTGACACTCCTGCGCTGCTCACGCCATTTAGCCCGGCAGGCGCCCCGGCACCGGCCATCGCCGCCGACCCGGCTGACGCTCCTGCGCTGGTCACGTCGCTCAGCCCGGCAGGCACCCCCGCGCCGACGGGAGACGCAGCATCGGGCACCGCCCCCGGCCCGGCAGCTGCCCTGACACTGACTGCCGCCTCTGTCCCGGCGGACGCGCCGGCCGGGACGGGCGCGGCCTGGGCGACGCCGGGGATGAGCACGGCCGGGATGATGCCCGCGAGGAGCATACTGCGCATTTTCGTGAGTCCTTTTCACCAATTGCGCCGCGGGGATCTCCCGCACGCGATCGGGCGGCCGACCGGATGGTTCTTCACCCGGCCGACCTGAATCCCAGAAACGAACCTACACCGAGAATATGACCCAATGTCGCGCAGGGACGAGAACAACCTGTGAAGTATTAACGGTCGTTAATGTTGACAATTTTTCGACCCGCCCTGAACATCTCGCACGGTGCGGCCGGCGGCCCTGAGGAAGCGACAGAGCGCCGGCACCAAAGCGGCCGGACGACGCCGGTCGGGAGCCGGGTTCAGCTCTGGAGGTCGTCGATCAGGGCCGCGACCGGTGCCGGGCGGGCCGACGCGTAGCCGACGCCGGCCCACAGGTTCAGCGCTTCCGCGTCGCCTGCACGAGCCGCCGCCGCCCGGATCGGGGCCGTCAGGTGGTGGATCGCCGGGTAGCCGACCGGCGCCACCGCCGAATACGTGTCCACGAAGCGGTTCCGCAACGCCCGCGCCGGCTGGCCGGTGAACGCGCGGGTCACCACCGTCCCGCGGCCCTCGGCCGAGAGCGCCGGGTCCCCTGAGCGAGCCGAGCGCGCCGAATCCGCCGGGCGAGACGAGGGAGGCGGGAGAGCCGAGGACGGTGAGGACGGTGAGGTGGCCGCGAGCATTGCGGCGCGCTGGGCGGGGCGGGTTCCGGCCTCGTCGGCCAGCAGGAACGCTGTCCCGCACTGGACCGCCGCCGCGCCCGCCGCCAGCAACGCGGGGACGGCGCCGCCCACGGGAACGACACTGCCCACGGGAACCGCGCTGCCCGCGGCGACGGCGCTGCCCGCGGGCACGGCACCGCCCGCGGCGACGACAGGGCGGTCGGTGACGGACAGGACCTCGGCCAGCACCTCGGCCGTGTCGCGTTCTCCGCGATAAGTGTCCGGGCTGAACGTGGACGAGTGCCCGCCCGCTCCCCCGCCCTGGGTGATCAACCCGTCCGGCGCCACGGCCAGCGCCCGGCGGGCCTCGTCGCCGCTGGTCACGGTGATCAGCACTGCCGTTCCCGCGGCCTGCAGCGCGCGCACGACCTCGGCCGGTGGTACGCCGAACGTGAAGCTGACCAGCGGCACCCGATGGGCCACGGCGAGTTCGACCTTGGCCGTGAAGTGGTCGTCGTCGGTGGCCCGGACCGGTGGCAGTTCGACCTCGTAGCGTTCGGCTTCGGGGCGCAGCACTTCCCGGTAGCGTTCCACGGCGGCCGGGTCGGTGAGCGGCGGCATCGGGACGAAGATGTTCAGGCCGTACGGGAAGGGGAAAGCCCGCACCGAGCGGACCTCGACCTCGACGGCTTCCGGGGTTTTGTAGCCGGCGGCGAGGAAGCCGAGTGCGCCGGCCCGGCCGGCGGCGATGACGAGTTCCGGCGTGGTGGGCCCGCCGGCCATCGGCGCGACGACGACCGGCCGCAGCAGCTCCCGCATACCGCCAACCTACCGCCCGCACGACCGCACACCGCCGACCTACCGCCCGCACGACCGCACACCGCCGACCTACCGCCCGCACGACCGCACACCGCCGACCTACCGCCCGCACGACCGCACGCTGCCCGCCTACCGCGCGCACGACAGAGGGCCCCGCCCGGCGTGATCGCCGGGCGAGGCCCCCGAGGTGTCGTTGTTACTTGACGACGACCGTGCTGACGATCTTGTCGGCCAGCGTCTGCTTCTTGGCGTCCCAGAGCGGGAACAGGTAGCCGATGAGGCAGATGATGCCGTCGACGATGTGCGCGAGGTCACGCAGGAACGCGAAGCCACCGCCGATGGGCTGGCCGGTGTTGGCGTTCACCAGGCGGATGCCGAGCGCCTTCTTGCCCCAGCTCTGCCCGGTCTTGCCGGCCTGGTACCACCGGTTGTAGCCGGACACGACGAACGCGATCAGGGCGAAGATCCAGTACAGCCCGTTGTACGTCGGCAGGCCGGTCACCGGGTCGGTGTCCCGGCCGATGATCTCGCCGATGATGGTGATCGGCGCCACGGCGAAGCCGTCGATCAGGTACGCGCCGACGCGCTGGAGCCAGCTGGCGTAGCCGGAGACGCCCGGCTGGCCGTAGCCGGGCGCACCGCCGTAGGGCGGCTGCTGACCGTATCCGGGCTGACCGTAACCGGGCGGCTGCTGGCCGTAGGGCGGCGGCTGCTGACCGTACGGCTGCTGCGGCTGCCCGTAGGGCTGCTGGGGCTGCTGGCCGTAGGGCTGCTGCGGCTGGTCACCCTGGCCGTAGGGCGGCTGCTGACCGTACGGGTCGCCGGGCGGAGGATATGTCATCTCGAAGTCCTTTATTCAGGCCCAGCTCACGCCGAGCCGGTGCAGTTGGAAGGCCCAGCTTGCCGCGGCCAGTAGTCCGGCCAGCCACCCCGTCCGCCGGCGCCCGGCAGGCGAGAAAGGCTTCGGGGGAGCCAGCACACCGGTGGCGCGTAATGCCACCAGCGGCCCGACCGCGACCGCGAGGGCGGCCAGACCGAAGATCACGGGGTTGGCCTGGAACGCCGCTCCGAGATCGCCGCGCACCAGCGCGACGGCCGCGGTGGTCAGACCGCAGCCCGGGCACGGCACGCCGGTCAACGTCCGCAACATGCAGGGGACACCTACACCGGTACGGGTCGTGAAGGCGGGCCACAGCGCGGCGGCCCCGGCCACGAGCACGCCGAAGCCACCTATCCGTTCCGGGACGGAGAAGACTCGCAACGGCACACCTCGTGATCAAGGGAAGGGCGCACCGATGATAAGGGGCGACGTCGATGCCTGGCGACCCTGTTCACCAGCACTTCTCTCCTCAGTCGGCCATGACGCGGTTGCGGCCCGCCTCCTTTGCCCGGTACAGGGCGTGATCGGCCCGAGCGAGAAGATCGTCCAGCGCGGTGTCGTCGTCACCCAATCGAGTCAGGCCGATGCTGATGGTAATCGGGAGCGGGCCCGCCTGGGTGGGGATCGGCTCTCCTCCGACAGCGACGCGGACCCGTTCGGCGAGCACGGTGGCCTCACCCTCGTGGTCGGGCAGGACGATCGCGAACTCCTCGCCGCCGTAGCGGCCGAGCACGTCGGAGTGCCGCAGGACGGCCCGGATGCGCCGGGCCACGGTGCGGATCACCTCGTCGCCGACACCATGGCCGTACGTATCGTTGACGTTCTTGAATTTGTCGATGTCCAGCATGGCCGCCGCGAGCGGACGCCCGTTGCGGGCCGCGGCCTGGACCAGCGCCCCGGCGACGGCGTAGAAGTGCCGCCGGTTGTGCTGCCCGGTCAGTTCGTCGGTGGTGGCCAGCTCCTGCACCCGGCTGAACAGGCGCGCGTTGTCGTAGGCGGTCATGCCCTGCGAGGAGAGCGCGGCCGCCACCTGCCGGCTGGTGTCGTCGAGCGCAGTGCCCCCGAGCAGCGCCAGCCCGGCCCGCCCGTCGCGGCCGTCGAGCGGCACGGCCAGCGCCGCCGGGTCGCCCGCGAGCAGGCGTTCGCGCAGCTTGCCGGTGCTCGCCGGGTCGAGCAGGGCCGGTTCGGTCAGGCCGGCGAGCAGGGCGACCTCGTCGTCGGTCAGGCGCAGCCCGGCCAGCTCGGCCGGTTCCAGGACCTCGCCGTCCGGGGTCACCAGGCAGCCGGAGGTGGCCCCGAGTGAGCCGCGCAGGGTGCTGCCGAGCCGGCGCAGCAGCCGGTCCGGTTCCAGGATCCCGGTCAGCTCGGCCAGGCTGGCCCGCAGCATCTCGGCCAGGGCCTGCTGCTGTTGCGCGGCCTGCACGGCCAGGTGCAGCTGGGCCGCCCGGGCGGTCTCCAGGGAGATCGCCACGTGGCTGCTGACCGCGGTCAGCACCTCGACGTCGTCGTCGGTGAAGATGCCCCGGGCCAGGCGGCTGTCCAGGTAGACGACGCCGACCAGGCGGCCCTTGAACTGTACGGGCGCGATCAGGATGCTGCGCAGGCCGTGCACGACGGCGCTGCGGGAGCCGAGCGCGGCGCCCTGCTCGGTGCCGGTGACCACGACCGCCTCGCCGGACTCGGCGACCCGGCGGACCAGGGTGGCGCCGTAGTCGATGGTGTCGGTGAGGTCGCCCTGGGCGTCGCGCCCGGCGAACCGGACCGGCTCGCCGGCCTCGTCGAGCAGGAAGAACAGCGCCCGTTCGGCGCCCAGGATGCGCAGCATCTCGTCGAGCGCGACCTGGGCAAGCTGTTGCGGGTCGAGGACCGTGGCGGCCGCGGTGCTGACCTGCTGCAGGGCTTCCAGCCGGCGGTTGCGGCCGTTGCCGGAGCCGCGGCGCTCGGCGACGGTACGCCGATGCGTGCTCGCCCCCTCGTCGACCCCGAACTCGGTGCGGGTCTGCCGTCGCCGCTGCTCCCAGCCGTGGAAGACGGCCAGGCCGAGCGCCGCCCGGGCCTGCCGGTCGGCCTCGTGGCTCTGCCCGAGCGCGCGCATCGCGCGGGCCCGGATGCGGTGCAGCTCGTACTGGGCCATCGGGGCGTCCAGGACGCGGGCCTGCTTCTCGGCCTCGTCGGCCAGCCGGATGCCGCGCTCGTGGTCGCCGGTGAGCTGGCAGAGCGAGGCCTGGCACATCGCGTACGAGAGTTTGATCAGCGGGGTGCCCCCGGCCCGGCCCAGGTCCCGGATCGCCTGGACGGTCTCGGCCAGCCGCGCGGCCCGGTCCTCGTCGCTGCTGTAGCGCAGCCGGATGAGCCGGGAGTGCGCGTAGAACACCAGGATCCACTTGTGCTGGGCCATCAGGTCCCGGTGGCGGAAACCGAGCTCGGTGAACTCCTTCATGACGGCGTCGAACGGCTCGCCGACCTCGCCCTGTTCGAGCAGGACGCTGGCGTTGGCGGTGAGGATGTTGGCGCGCTGCACGCGGGTGCCGGTGCCGGGCGGGAACGCCTCGCGCAGTTGCTTGAGGGCGGTCGCGGCCTCGCCGAACCGGCCCTGGTAGGCCGGGATCATCGCGCCGAGCATGGCCAGTGACGTGCCGTAGGCCATCTTCGGGTCGGCGACGCCGCGCAGGCCGCGCTCGTACTCGCGGGTGGCGTCGGCCGGGTAGCCGCGCAGCAGCTGCCGCAGCCCCTGGGAGGCGTGGCCGGGGACCAGCTGGGCCGGCTCGTACCAACGGGCGTGCTGGGTGATCGCCTTCTCCCAGGCGGTGCCGTCGTCGTAGCCGCCGAGCAGTTTCGAGCAGCCGCGGATCCACTCGACGTAGGCGATGAGCGCGGGATCGCCCAGCCCGGCCGCGACCTCGGTGGCCCGGCGCAGGCAGCGTTCCCCGGTGCCGCGCAGTTTGGCCAGCGACATGACGTAGCCGACCAGGGCGTACACGCGGGCGTACTCCGGGCTGGGGCCGAGGCGGTTGACCGCGTACATGGCCCGCAGCGCGAGGACCCCGGCCTCTTTCAGCTTCAGCCCGATCGCGGCGGCGTATCCCCCGGCGTCCAGCACGGCGGTCAACGCGGCGAGCGCTTCGCGCCGCCGGCCTTCGGCATTTCCGAACCCGATTCGCGTACGGCGGACCGCCCCGCCCGCGAACGCCGACCCGAGCGTCGACACGACGAGCGCCAGGCTGTTGCCGGGCAGCGGACGGCCCAGCTCGCGCAACGCGTCCTGGACCGTCTCCAGCGCCCGGGTGTCGTTCCAGAGCGTGTGGTCGAGCTCGACGCGGGTGATGAACATCCGGGCTCGCAGCAGCCGGTCCGGTTCCCCGGCCAGCGCCCGTTCCAGCATCGCGTCGGCCTCGTCGAACCGGCCGGCCCGCAGGTACGCCTTGGCCAGCGGGTGCAGCAGCCGGGTGCCCGGCGCCGGGTCGCCCTCGACGGCGTCGGTCAGGTAGCCGATCGCGTCGGCCGGGGCCTGGTCGGCCAGCGCGCGCAGACCGGCGTCGGCCGCGGCCCGGCGGCGGGCGGCTTCCGGGGCGGCGTTGCCCGCACCCTGGTAGTAACGCGCGAGGGTGTACGCGTGGGCCTCGTCCCGCAGTTCGGCCGGCAGCCGGTCGTAGGCGGCGGCCAGCGTCGCGTTGCACCGGCACAGCTCGCCCGGGGTGAGCCGGTCGAGCAGGTTCTCCCGCAGTTGCGGGTGGACGAACGCGTACCAGCCGCCCGGGCGCACCTCCAGCACGTGCCGGTCCAGTCCGGCCGCGAGCGCGGTCAGGGTCGCCGCCTCGGTCGCGCCGGGCAGCCCTTCCGGCCGGAACCGGACACCGGCCACCGCGGCCGTGGTCAGCAGGTCCAGGACCGGCACGGACAGGCCGTCGAGCCGGGCCGCGAGCAGGTCACGGACCCCGGCCGCGGACGGCAGCGCGTCGGCGCCGGCGCTGTCCAGCCGCCACGTGCCCCAGAGCGGGCCGAGCAGTCCGGCGTCGAGCAGCCGCATCAGGTAGCTGACGACGGCCAGCGGGGTGCCGTCGGTGCGGACCGTGACGTGCCGGGCCAGCTCGGCCGGCACCTGGGCGCCGGGCAGCCGGGAGGCGACCACCTCGGCCACCACCGCGGGCGGCAGCGGGGTGCAGGTCAGCTCCAGCGTGCCGGGCACGCCCAGGTCCACCTCGCCGGGGCCGGCGGCGTCCGGGCCGACGTCGGTGAGCAGCACCAGCAGCGGCAGGGCGGGCAGGTCGGGGGCGAGCGCGGCCAGCAGCTGCCGGGTCGCCGAGTCCAGCCGGTGGGCGTCGTCGATGACCAGGATCATGCCGTCGGCGCGGCGGGCCAGTTCGCCCAGGAAGACCGCGCCGGCCCCGAAGACGTGCTCGTCGCCGGCCGCGGCCTGACCGGACGCGTCGAGCAGGCCGAGGTCACCGAAGAGCTTGACGACCTGGGCGACACCGGCCGCGGTGGCCGCCTCGACGATGTTCTTCTCGGCGTACGCGCGGGCGTCGGCGGGCAGCCGGTGGATCCGCGCCATGGACGCGCTCACGGCCTCGCGGAGCACGGCCAGCGGCGCCGGCTCGTCCGGGCGGCACGTGCCCGAGAGCACCGGGCAGCCGTCCTCGGCGGCCAGGGCGGCGGCCTGCTCGGCCAGCCGGGTCCGGCCGGAACCGGGCGTGCCGTGGATCAGCACGACACCACCGAGGCCGGCCCGGGCCCGCTCCCAGCGCCGGGCCAGACGGTCGGCCTCGGCGTCGCGCCCGCACAGCGGCCAGCGACTGGCCGCGGGCTCCTCGGCGGCCGCCCCGCCGGGGCAGTGCCGCAGCGCGGCGAGCAGGCCGGCCGCGTCCGGATAGCGGTCGTCCGGATCCTTGGCCAGGAGTCGATGCACCACGGCGGCCAGCGCGGGATCGATATCAGGACGCATTTCCCGTACGTCGGGAACGGGCGCCGCCAGGTGCAGGCGCAGCAGTTCCCCGACGTCCTCGGCCTCGAACGGCAACCGCCCGGTCAGGCACTCGAAGAGCACCACCCCGAGCGAGTACAGGTCGGAGCGGCCGTCGACCGGCCGGCGCAGCATGCCGGACTGCTCCGGCGAGGTGTACAGGAACGTCCCGACGGCCTGGTCGGAGTCCTCCCCGGCGTCCCGCCCGAGTTGGGCCAGACCGAAGTCGATCAGCTTGGCCCGGCCGTCCTTGTCGATCATGATGTTGTCCGGCTTGATGTCCCGGTGGACCAGCCCGACCCGGTGCGCGGCGGCCAGGCCGCGGGCCAGCTGGGCGGCCAGCCCGACCGACCGTTCCTGATCGAGGACGCCGTAGACCAGCAGCTCGGACAGGGCGCCGCCGGACAGGTGCTCCAGCACCAGGCCGGGCACACCGTCCACCTCGCCGACCGCGTGCACACCGACCACGCCCGGGTCGTCGATGCAGGCCAGCAGGGCGGCCTCACGCTGGAAGGCGGTACGGATCTCGGGCAGCTCACCGGCGTCGGCGAGCGGGCGCTTCAGCGCATAATCGCGGTCGCCGCGCCGTACATGGTGCACCATGGTGAACGCGCCGCGTCCGAGCTCGTCGACCAGCTCGAGACCGGTCAGCTCAGCGCTGCTGGGGTGCGACTGGGGGGTTTCCGTCACCGAAAGCACTCATTCCGTAGCCGTCTGCACTCCTGCTGATCGACCGGCTCCTCCGGAACCTGAACGTTCCCGCCGGGGCTCCCACCCCGTACGTCGAAAGGATTTTGATTTTCTCCTCCTAGCCGCCGCACAGGCGGTGTGCCGAGCATCGAAGGCATGACGATTCTGCTTCTCCTTCTGCTGATCGGCGCCGGCGCGACGCTCCTGCTGGCCGCCGGCGGGCGCCGCGGCGCGACCGTCCGGGAGGACACCGCGCTGTCGGACGCGCGCGCCGACGCCGGCCGCTGGTACGAACGGCTCGGCGGCCAACTGGTCAACCTCCGCGACGACGGCGGACTGGCCCGGCAGGCACTCGTCGACGCGACCGAAAGACATCAGGCCGCCGGCGGTCAGCTGGCCCAGGCCCGCACCGTGACCCAGTTCCGTCTCGCCCGGGAGACCGCGCTCGAAGGCCTGGCCTACGTGCGGGCCGCGCGGATCACCATGGGCCTCGACCCCGGCCCGGAACTACCGCCGCCGGACCTGGCCCGCGGCGCCGGCGTGGTCACCGCCGAGCAGGACCTCTACGGCGGATACCGGGTGGCCCCGCGAGCGAGCACGGCAACCCCGCACTACTACCCGGGCGGATTCCGGGACGGCATGCCGATGCCGGCCGGCTGGTACGCGACCCCGTGGTGGAAGACCGCCCTGGCCGCGGGCGCGGGCACACTCGGCGGGATGCTGCTCCTGGATTCGATCATGGGAATGGGGCACCACCACGGGCCCGGCCCCGGCCCGGACTTCTTCTGAGTTGGTGTCCGGGCGTTCGGCTGCGGCACCGACGTTCCGGACCCGACCCTGAAAAGCGTGCTGAAACCCCTTCTCGCCGCGCTTCTCGCACTGCCCCCACTCGTCGCATCCCCGCTGTCGGCCCGGCCCACCCCGCCCGCGTCCCCGATCCCGGCGGCCCACATCATCCGGCCCGGCGACACCCTCACCGCGATCGCCCGGCAATATCACCTCACCGTCCGTGACCTGCGAACCTGGAACAACCTTGAGGACGACATCCTGCGGCCCGACGGCGCCCTGCTCCTGTCCGACACTCATCAGATCCGGCCGACCTGGAGCACCTGGTCCGAGACGCTCACCCCGGCCCCCGCCCCGGCCGCCGCGAACTGCCCCGTGCCCGCCTCGGAACTACGGCGCGTCTGGGTCAAGTACATGGACTTCGACGGCGCCATCCACGACGGCAGCCTGATCGTCAACCGCACCATCGTCCCGGCCACGCAGAAGGCGTTCGCCCTCCTCTACGAATGGCGCTTCCCGATCATGGTGATGGAGCCGATCGCCCAGAACATGCCCGGCCTCACCGACAAGTCAGTCCTGACCGGCGGCTACGAATGCCGCACGGTGGCCGGCACGACGAGGTGGTCCCAGCACGCGTACGGCCTGGCCATCGACATCAACCCCCGCCAGAACCCGATGATCCGCGGCACCTACCTCGACCCACCCCACAGCGAACCCTGGATCCCCCGCGCCCCCTACCGCACCGGCATGATCCACCCGTCCGGCGCCGAGAAGGCCTTCACCACCAACGGATTCGCCTGGGGCGGTCGCTGGAACACGCTGAAGGACTACATGCACTTCAGCCCCAACAACCTCTGACCGGCCCGACCGTCACGCCGGGCCCGGCGGCCCCGATCGGCAACCGCGTCCGGGCGAGCCTCACCGCCCCTAGCGTGAGAGCCATGCGACGAATCACGACGTTCGGACTGGTCACGGCCTTGATCGCGGCCTTCGGCACCCCGGCCGTGGCCGGCCCGCCCACCGCCGAGCAACTTCAGGGTGCCCTGCTCACCGCCGCCGAGGTACCGGCCGGTTACGTCCTCGACGGACCGCCGCGGACCGAGACCAGGCAGTTCGGGTACGGCCGGCCGTGTGACGACGACGACGGCAACGGTCCCGAGGTGCCGGAGGTGACCGCGGTCGAGCAGTCCTACGATCTCGACAGTATCCGCAGCGTGGAGATCACCCTGGCCGCGCCGGGCTCGCACTCGGCCCGGGAGTTCGTCCGCGGCCTGGCCGACCGGGCCGTCCGCTGCCCGCACGACTACCTCGGCATGTACGACGTCGACAAGTCCTACACCGGCCTGCCGCTGCCCGCGCTCGGTGACGCCGCGGCCGGCCTCGCCACCGTCATCAACGGGCAGGTCAGCGGCTCGGACGACGTCACCCCGATGCCCCCGTCGCACGAGCTCTCGGCCGCGGTCGCCGTGGGTGACCTGGTCGCGTTCTTCGACATGACGAATCCGGCCACCGCCGACGTCGCCGTTTTCGTGGAGCTCGTCTCCCGGAGCGCGGCCAAACTTGTCCGGGTCAAGGACCGGTTCCCGGCGGGTTAGGCAGTGACCTGGGCGAACCGGATGTGGGCCGGGAGTTCCCCGGTCAGCGGACCGCCGGCCACAGCGCCACCGAGAAGAACCACGCGTTGGTGCTGAGCAGCTGGAGCCGCTGGTCCGGACAACGGGACAGGCATTCTCGTAACGATGAAGGCCGATTTCAGGATCCCGCGACCACGCTGTGTGGGGTAGGTATGGAACATGACCGTCTTCCGGATCAGCCGCCGACGACTATTCGTGACCGCCGGGGCCGGCGTCGTGAGCCTGGCCGTGGTCAACACCGTGAGCGCGTGCTCGACGTCCTCGCCACCGGCCGAGCCCGTCCTGACCTCGGACGCTCCTCTACCGCAGTCCACCGCCCTGCCGACCGGCTGGCACCGCGTCGACCGCAGCTACGTGTCGGCCTACCTGCTGCTCCGCGGCAAGGAGGTGGCGATCGTCGACACCGGGACGCAGGGTTCGGCGTCCGCGATCGAGGACGGGCTGAAGGCGGCCGGCAGCGGCTGGTCGGCGGTCAAGCACGTCATCCTGACGCACTACCACGACGACCACATCGGCGGCCTTGAGGGAGTCGAACCGCAGGTCAAGGCCACGATCTACGCGGGCGAGTTCGACTACGGCAACATCATCTCGGACAAGCCGATCAAGCCGGTGCGCGACGGCGAGGAGATCTTCGGGCTGCGGGTCGTCAACACGCCCGGGCACACCCGCGGGCACATCTCGCTCTTCGAACCGGACACCGGGACGCTCGTCGCCGGGGACGCGCTGCGCACGCAGAACGGGCTGGAGGGCTCGGACCCGCAGTTCACGACCGACCCGACCACGGCGGTCGCCTCGGTCAAGATGCTGGCCGCGCTCGACGTCAAGGCCATCCTGCCCGGCCACGGCGAGCCGCTCACCTCCGGCGCCAAGGAGGCCTTGCAAAAACTGGCGGCGTCCCTCTGACTCGAGGTCCGCCGCCAGGTCACGGTCGCTTCTTATCGCCGCCGATTAAGTTTTTGTACGGCGGTTCGCGTGATCGCCACGAGTTCGCGCTGATCCGGCTGTTCCAGGTTGGCCAGCAGGACGGTGAGCGCTACGCCCCGCACCGACACCGCGATCATCTTCCCGTGCACGGTGACGCGCGGGCTGTTGAGGTCGACCTCGAAGCGCACGCCCGCGGTCCGGTTCCCGAACCTCGGCACCGTCAGCGGGTAGGTGGCCATGTGCAGCGCGTCCGGCGTGCCGGGCCGTCCCTCGTCGTAGGTCGGGCAGCGCCGCGGCGCCTCGGCCACCGCGGCGACGACGTCGGCGGCGGCGCGGTCGCCGGCCGGGTTGAGCGCCTCGATCAGGACCGGCCCGGTCTCGCCCTTCATGTAGGCGACCCGAACCGTGTCCCCCTGGCCCCCGGCCTGGGGGTTCGGGTGCCCCGGCGGCGGGGTCGGGTCCACCAGCGGCCCGGTCGGGTCGGCCCGCGGCCCGGTCGGCGGCGTGGCCGGATTCGTGCGCGGCCCGGTCGGCGGCGTGGTCGGAGTCGTGCGCGGCGCGGCCGGGCTGGTGCGCGTCCCAGTCGGGTTCGCCTGCGGTCCAGTCGGGTTCGCCTGCGGTCCGGGTGGCGGGGTGACGGCGATCCGCGGGCTCGGGTGCACCGGAAGCCCGGGACCCTCCGGGGCACCGGACGCGACCGGCCGGTTCAGCGCCGACGGCTGGTCCGGCTTCTTGTCGCAGGCCCCGATCTGGGATCCGGTGTCCGCGAACGCCTTCAACGCGTCCGGCACCGGCACGTACCCGCGGGGCAGGTCACCGGTCGCGAGCAGGGCATCCGTGAGCCCGCCGGGCCCGGGGTCGCCGGTCGTGACGAGAAGCCGGGCCGCACCCGGGAACGTCGCGCCGCCGCCCGTCTCCCCCACGGCCAGCGACGGCGCGGCCGCGTCGGCCATCAGCTGTGCCAGTGCGGTGTTCCTGGTCGGCGTCCAGGTCGACCTCGGCGCGGTGTCCGATGCCGTTGTCCGGGTGGCGGCGACCGCCGCCTGACAGGTGAGGCCGAACCCGGCCGTGACCGCGAGAGCCAGCGGCACCCCGACCGCAATTTTGACCGTTTTATGCCGAATAATCTGCATTTGACCACACTAGCCGCGCCCGCTCAGCCCAGGCGCCGTATTACGCGAGAACCAGCCACCGCGCCCCACCCGCCACGGGAAGCCGCAACGGCCGCCACAACCCGAGCCGAGCCAACCGAGCAGGGCCGGGTCCGGAGCAGGGGCCGGAGCAAGCCACGCCGAGCCGGAGCAAGCCCGGCCGGGCCGCCGGGGCCGGCCGGGCCAGGCCCCGGCTGGCGGTCAGGGCTGTTTTGGCCCGGAAATACAGCCCTCAGCGCCAGCTGGGGACCGTGAGCCGCGATGCCCGGCGGAACCGGGCTGGGCCTGGCGGGCGGGCCACGGTCGGGACGCTGCAAACCACGGCGGGTCGCGACCCCACGTCGTACCGAAATGGGGTTTTTGAATGGTTTGGGGTGGGACGATCCCAGGATGGAGCAGGACGTGCTGGCGGCACCGGTCAGCGGGCTGACCGCGGGCGAGGCGGCGGCCCGGAAGCGGCGGGGCGAAGCGAACACGCAGGTCAAAGGCGGTTCGCGCAGCTACGTGGAGATCCTGCGGACGAACGTCTTCTCGTTCTTCAACATCATCCTGTTCGTGATCGGCGTCGCCCTGCTGGCGCTGCAGCGGTACAGCGACGCCCTGATCAGTGTCGGACTCGGCCTGATCAACGCGGTGATCAGCGCGGCCCAGGAGATCCGGGCCAAGCGCAAGCTCGACCGGCTCCAGCTGCTCGACCGGGGTGCGGTCGTGGTGATCCGCGACGGCGCCGAGCTGGCCGTGCAACCGGACGAGGTCGTGCGGGGCGACGTCCTCAAGGTGGGCGCGGGCGATCAGATCGTGGTCGACGGCCCGCTGCTGGACGGTGGGCGGGTCGAGGCCGACGAGTCTCTGCTGACCGGCGAGTCCGACCCGATCGCCAAGGAACCCGGTGATGATTTGCGGTCAGGCAGCCTCTGCGTCTCCGGTGAGGGGCGGCAGTTGGCCCGGGATGTCGGGGTGAACAGTTACGCCGGGCGGCTGACCGCGGAGGCGCGCCGCTCGACCACCGACCGCACGCCGTTGCAGCGCCGGATCGAGTTCATCGTCCGGCTGGTGATGGTCCTGACCGCGCTGATGAGCGGCGCCATCCTGGCCCAGGCGGCGATCGAGGGGTTCACGCTGCTGCGGGTCGTGCAGATCACCGCGGTGCTGTCCGGGCTGGTGCCGTACGGATTGTTCTTCCTGATCGCCCTCGCCTACACCGCCGGCGCGGTCCGGATCGGCCGCGACGGCGCCCTGGTGCAGCAGGTCAACGCGGTCGAGTCGGTGAGCAACGTCGATGTCGTGTGCACCGACAAGACCGGCACCCTGACCACCGGGCACCTGGCCGTCGACGAGATCCTGCCGATCGGCGAGCGTGAGTACGCCGAGGTCGCGGACGCTCTGGGCGGCGTCGCCCACAACGTGACGACGCCGAATCTGACCGCCCTGGCGCTCGCCGCCGAGCTGCCCGGGCCGGCCTGGGAGGTTCGCGACGAGGTGCCGTTCGCGTCGTCGCTGCGCTGGTCCGGCCTGGTCACCGACGAGGACACCTGGGTGCTGGGCGCCCCGGACGCGCTGGCCCCGCGACTGCGGAAACCGCTGCCGCCGGACGTGATCGCCCAGCGGACCGGGCGCGGCCTGCGCGTGCTGCTGCTGGCCCGGGCCGAGGAGTCCGGAGCGCCGCTGCGGGACGCCGATCAGAAGCCCGAACTTCCCATGCTGGAGCCGTACGGCCTGGTCGCGCTCGGCGACGAGCTGCGTCCCGAGGTCACCGACACGGTCCGCAAGTTCCGGAGCGGCGGCGTCGACCTGAAGGTTCTCTCCGGGGACGACCCGCGGACCGTCGCGGCGATCGCGGACCGGGCCGGCATGGACGCCGGCGAGCCTGTGCCCGGCGCCGACCTCGACGGTCTGGACGACGCCGAGCTGGACGCGGTGGTCGCCCGGACCACGGTGTTCGGCCGGGTCGCGCCCGAGCACAAGGAGCGCATCGTCCGGTCGCTGCGCCGGCAGCGGCGGTACGTCGCGATGATCGGCGACGGCGTGAACGACGCCCGCGCGCTCAAGCAGGCCCACGTCGGGGTCGCCATGCGCAGCGGCAGCCCGGTGACCCGCGACGTCGCCGACATCGTGCTGGTCGACGACTCGTTCGCGGTGCTGCCCCCGGCCCAGGAGGAGGGCCGCCGGATCATCAACGGGATCGGGATGTCCCTGTACGTGTTCATGGCCCGGGTCGCCAGTCAGGGCCTGGTCATCCTGGCCGTGACGATGCTGGGGCTGGGTTTCCCGTACTCGCCCACCCAGGTCGGGCTGACCCTGTTCACGGTCGGCGTGCCCACGTTCTTCCTCACGTTCTGGGCCAAGCCGGTCCCGCCGGACAAGCGGCTGTTCGTGAGCATGGCCCGGTTCGTCCTGCCCACCTCGATCATCACGGCCGGTGTCGGCACGGCCGTCTACACCGCGCTCTACGAGGCGATCTCGCACGGGTTCGGTTCCGGTCGCACGCCGGCCGAGGTGATCGACCAGTTCGAGCGTTACACCGGTCTGCAGTACGGCGTCGACACCGATTTCGCCACCGCCTCGGCCACGATCGCCGCGCAGACCGGCCTGTCGACGTTCTTCTGCTTCGCCTCGTTCATCATGATCCTGTTCCTGGCCCCGCCGAACCGGGTCTTCGCCGCCTGGACGCCCCCGACCGACGACAAACGCCCGGCGCTCCTGGTCGGCGGCCTGGTCCTGGCGTTCCTGATCGTCATCAACGTCCCGGTCCTGTGGACCTACTTCGGCCTGATCGGGCCGGCCCGGCCGGTCGCCTCGATCGTGCCGCCGGCGCTGCTGATCTGGTTCCTGTCCCTGAGCGCGGCGTTCCGCTTCAAGCTCCTGGACCGGGCCCTCGGCGTCCACCACCTTCACCGCTGACATTCAAGAACCCGATTTTCCCGTACGGCGACAGAACCGCGCCCGGGCCGGGTAAAGCGTCACCATGACTCCCCGCCCGGTCCGCGCCCTCACGGCCCTGCTGATCGCCACGGCCGTGGCCACCCTCGTGGTCGAGCTGCTGAACTTCTGGTACGCCCCGGACCACGGCGTCGGTTTCGCGGTGCGGACGGGCTGGGCTCTCGTCCGCACCCTCGGCTGGTTGATCTTGATCGCTCAGGTCCGCCGGTCGCGGGCCACCGCCAAACCGCTCGGCCTGATCCTGGCCATGACCACCCTGTTCGCCGTCGGCCGTCTGATCGTGCCGACCTCGGGCCGGCCGGCGCTGCCCGGCCTGATCAGCTTCGGGGTGCTCACCGTTCTCTGCGTGACCGTGGTGACCCTGCTCTACCGGCACCCCGGCATCGACGCCCATCTGGTCAACCAGCCGCGCCGGCCGGTCCTGACCCGGGAGGGGCTCAGCTTCCGCGAGGCGCCGCCGGGCGACCCGTGGGTGCTGACCGCCCGGCTGGCGTCCTTCAGCTACAGCCCGTTGATGCTGGTCCCGGCCCTGGTCGCGGTCGGCACCCTGCGACACCGGCTGGAGTGGACCTTCGCGGTGATCCTGTGGATCCTGGCCGGCATCGCGGTCAGCTACGCGGCCCTGCTGTGCGCGTTCTTCCTCGGCCGGGGCAGTCACCGGGCCCGCACCACCCTGGTCGGGGTGACCCTGGCCGTGCTCGCCTTCGACCTGCCGCTGTGCGCCGTCCTGCTGGGCCTCGACGGCCTGATCCGCGACGGCGCCCCTTTGGTCGTCGCGGCCGGGTTGACCCTCTACGCGCTGCGGCGGACCGCCCGGCCCCGCACCTGCACCACCGCGAGCTGATCCTTGACCCGGACGAGTTTCGCCCCGCCCGCGGTGACGAGCTCCATGAACCTGGCGTCGTCGGCCGTGGTGGCATCGTCCAGCTGGTAGAGCTCGACCAGGTCACCCACGACGACCACGGCCGAAAGGTCCCGCGACGGGGGCCTCCGGGTGACGTCGGCCGAGCCGCCGACCTGCCCGCTGATCACCGTGACGATGCCGGTCGACGCGTCACCCACCGCCGGCAGCTCCAAGCGGGTGTAGTCCTGGTGGACGCCGTACGTGTCGATCCAGTCCGGGCACTGGACGGGCTGGTCGGCCCAGCCCCGGAAGAACTCGGCGGCCAGGTACCAGCCCGGTGCGGCAACCGTGACCCGCACACTGCGCAGCCGGTCGAGAGCGTATGACCGGCTGACCGCGGGCACCTCCGGCCGGTCGGGGCCGTCGCCGCCGTCGGGGTCACACGCACGTCCGTACCCGAACGCCCTCGTCACCGTCTGCGGCGGCCCGGCCAGGGTGTAGCCGGCCGGCGTCTCGGCCGCGGTGAGCAGAGCCCCCTGAAGTTGCCCGGCCGTCGGCGCCCCGGCCACGGCCGGCCCCCCGAGGGCCGCAATCAAGGCCGTGACCAGGACCGACGTCGTGATGATTCGTCGCATGACGTCCACGCTAGGCGGCGGGCGGCATCGCCCGGGCCCAGTTGCCGTTCGAGCCCGGGGCGACCGTTCGAACCCGCCTAGGCCGGGTCACGGACGGTGAACAGGTCGCCGGGGCGGCACTGCAGGGCGTCGCAGAGGGCGGTCAGCGTGCTGAACCGGATCGCCCGCGCGCGGCCGTTCTTCAGGACCGAGAGGTTGGCCAGGGTGATCCCGACCCGGTCGGCGAGCTCGGTCAGGGTCAGGCCACGGTCGGCGGCCAGCTTGTCGATGTGGACCTCGACCCGGTGCGACTCCTCCGGGGGCATCAGATCACCTCGTCCAGTTCGGCCCGCAGGTCCTGCCCGCGGCCGATGATCTCGCCGACGGCCAGCATGCCGAAACCGGTGACCATCCAGATGGCGATGCGGGCCGGGTCGAACTCGGCGTAGTTGCCACCGGTGCCGACCGTGCCGCTGAGGGCGAACCGCGCCAGGAACTCCAGCAGACTTGCCGCCGGGCCGCCGACGAGCAGGAGCCATCCGACGGTACGGAGTTTGCGCACGGTCCCGCCGCTGAACAGCGGGTCCCCGCGCCGCGCCCGCCCGACGAGCCGGTGCAGCAGCACGAGCATGGCGGTGGCCAGCAGATAGGTGGGCAGGGCGCCGGCCGCGGAGAGCACGAGCTGGGTGACGGTCGGGTCGGTGACGATCACGTCGGCGGACGTCGCGTCGGTGGTGACGGCGACCGCGTCACGCGCGACGGTGGCGACGGTGCCGAGGACGCAGACGGTTCCGGAGCCGAGGGCGGCGATCAGCAGGACGCGGTGGAACTCGGTGAGCCAGTCGGTCTTCACGACGTACCCCCTTATCGTTTTTCGATACATCGATAATCGATAAGCCATCGTCGATTGTCAAGGGCCACGCCTACGCGGGATTGACTCGTGTCAAGGGGCGCTGGTAGGCACAGACTGTGCCCTTCCTGTGGTCCTACACCGACACTCTGGCCGCCGGCGACGACGGCTGGTGGCGGGCGGCGACCCGGCACGCCGCCGATCTGCTGGAGGCCGACCACTGGTGGCTGGACCCGCCCGCGCTGGTCCCGGTGCAGCATCTGCTGGTGGAGACCACGGCGCTGCTGTCCTACGCGCTGGCCCGCAGCCGGGACGCCGATCCGGGCACGGTGACCGGCCGGCAGCTGGCGGCGTGGGCGGCGGCCCGGCCCCTGCCGATCCTGGACGAGACGGTGCCGGACACCGTCGAGGGCTCGATCTCGCTGCTGCAGTGGAGCAAGATCTTCGAGGAGCAGCGGCTGCGCCAGCAGAACGACCTGGCCAAACTCCTGCGGGCGGCCGGTCACCGGCTGCCCGGCACCGACGATCCGGTCACCGAGCTCTGGCAGGATCTGGTCGATCGGGAGAACCCCGGGCGACGGTACGGACTCGGCTCGCGCCTGCCCGGCCCGGCCCTGACCCTGGGGCTCGGCGCCGTCATGCAGCAGTTCGACCGCGGCGCAGCGTGAGGTGGGCGGCCAGTCCGGCCGGCAGGATCAGCCAGAACGAGATCACGCGGTAGATCAGGACGATGCCCGCGGCGGTGGCCTGCGGAGCCCCGGCGGCGATCAGCCCGGCCAGCATGCTGGTCTCGATCAGGCCGATGCCACCGGGGGTGAGCGGGATCTGCCGGACGACCTGGACGGCCAGGTAGATCAGGGCGAGCCGGCTCCAGCCGATCTCGGCGTGCAGTGCGTCGGCCGCGAAGAGCAGGCACGACATGTCCAGCAGCCAGTTGATCACGCCGGCCAGGGTCACGGTGAGCCACGTCCGCAGGGGAACCGAACGGGCGTCCCGGAGCGCCCGGGCCACCGCGGGCCGGCGGAGCAGCCGGGCCGGCCGGCGGGAACGCTCACCCCCGGCGGGACGACGGGCCGGGACCGGACCCCGGACGGCTCGATAGATCCCGTAGAGGACAGCGGCCGCGACGACGGCCGCGGTCACCGCCGGGGACCAGGTCGCGGCGTACAGCAGCGTGAGCGACAGGACGGTGACGACGGTGGAGATCAGGGTCGCGGTCGCCGAGATCGCCGTGGTCGCGCCGTGCCGCCGATAGACCTGGAAGGCGTACGCGGCCGACGCCGCCGACCCGGCCGGCAGGGCCATGCTGAGCGCCGACCGCACGTACGTCATGGCCACCGCCCGCCGCGGCGGCACCCGCACCCCGAACGCGGCCAGCAGCCGGCGCTGCTGCTCGGCGTACGCGACCTGGGACAGCACCCCGGCGGCCAGGGCCGACGCCGCCCACCACCAGCCGGCCGCCCGCAGCGCGTCCAGGAACTCCCCCGGATCGGGCAGCCGGCCCCGCAGCGTCCCGACGGCGACGACCGTGACCAGCCCGAACGCCAGGTAGCCGAGCCACCGCCGCCGGGCTCGCGCCGGCGCCGGAGCGGTCGCGGGCGTCACGGGCTCGGCAGTCAGGGTCACCCGTTCAGCGTTCCCGACCGACGAGCCCGAGTCGTCATCCCCCGGTAGGTATTACCGGATACCGCGGGCGCGGTACATACTTCCGGCGGCGTAGGCCGATCAGAAGTTGATCATGTGGCCGGCCAGGCCGTGGATCGCTTCCTTGACCGCCTCGCTCAGGGTCGGGTGGGCGTGCACGTTGCGCCCGACCTCGTTGACCGTCAGGTCCCACTGCTGGGCCAGGGTCAGCTCGGGCAGCAGCTCGCTCACGTCCGGCCCGATCAGGTGGGCGCCGAGCAGCTCGCCGTACTTGGCATCGCTGATGATCTTCACGAAGCCGGTCGGGTCGCCGATGCCGTGGGCCTTGCCGTTCGCGGTGAACGGGAACTTGGCCACCTTGACGTCGAAGCCCTGCTCGCGGGCCTGCGCCTCGGTCCACCCGAAGCTCGCGACCTGCGGCTGGCAGAACGTCACGCGCGGGATCATCCGGTAGTCGAGCGCCATCGTCTCGGCCCCGGCGATCGTCTCGGCGGCGACCACGCCCATCGCCTCGGCGGCGTGGGCGAGCATCAGCTTGGCGGTGACGTCACCGATCGCGTAGATGCCGGCCACGTTCGTCCGGCCGAACTCGTCGATCTCGACCGCGCCCCGGTCGGAGACCTTGACCCCGGTGTTCTCCAGACCGTAGCCCTCCACGTTGGGCTTGAAGCCGATCGCCTGCAGCACCTTGTCGGCTTCCAGGACCTCGGTCTTGCCGTTCTTGGAGATGGTGACGCGGACCGCGTCCGAGCCCTCCTCGATACCCTCCACCTTGGTGCCGACGCGCACGTCGACGCCGAGCTTGCGGTACTGCCGGGCCAGCTCCTTGGAGACCTCCTCGTCCTCGAGGGGCAGCATGCGGTCGAGGAACTCCACGATGGTCACGTCGACGCCGTAGTTGCGCAGCACGTATGCGAACTCGACGCCGATCGCGCCGGCGCCGACGATGACGACACTGTCCGGCAGGACCGGGTCGAGGATCTGCTCCTCGTACGTGACGACGCGGCTGCTCAGCGACGTGCCCGGGACCAGGCGGGTGCTCGCGCCGGTGGCCAGGATGCAGTTGTCGAACGTGATCGTCCGGTCGCCGACCCGCAGCGTGCGCGCGTCGGTGAACTCGCCCCGCCCCTGGATCTCGGTGATCCCGTTCTTCTTCATCAGGTAGTGCACGCCCTTGACCCGCCCGTCGGCGACCTCACGGCTGCGCTGGTGGGCGACCGAGAAATCGAAGGTCACCTTCCCCTCGATGCCGAAGGTCTGCGCCTGGTGGTTGAAGATGTGCGCCAGCTCGGCGTTGCGCAGCAGCGCCTTCGACGGGATGCAGCCGACGTTGAGGCAGACGCCGCCCCAGTACTTGTCCTCGACGACGGCGGTCCGGAGCCCGAGCTGCGCGCCGCGGATCGCCGCGACGTAGCCCCCCGGCCCGGCGCCCAGCACGACAAGATCGAAATGTTCGCCCATGTCCCGACAGTACTGCGACCCCCGGGACCGGATATCCTTTCGGCGAGGGGAGTACCTCCGAACGCGACGTGGCGGTCATCACGGATGTGTCATCACATCCCCGCGCGCCGGCCTGCGTCACATCGCCGCAGGTGAGGGAGACCTCGGACGTTTCATGATGTCCGAGGGAGACTCTGTGTCATCGATAGCCTCGCCCACCCTGTGGGCCGTCACCGTCGCGGTGCTGCTCGCGCTGCTGGCCGCCGACTTCGTGGCCACCCGCCGCCCGCACGAGGTGAAGATCCGCGAGGCGGTCGGCTGGTCGCTCTTCTACCTCGCGCTTCCGGCGGCGTTCGGGGTCATTGTCTGGATCGGGTACGGACAGAGCCCCGCCGTCGAGTTCTACACGGGTTACGTCGTCGAGAAGTCCCTGTCGGTCGACAACCTGTTCGTCTTCATGCTCCTGCTCACGGCGTTCGCCGTCCCGGCCGCCCTGGCCCAGCGCGTGCTGCTCTACGGCATCGCCGGCGCGCTCGTGCTGCGCGCGGTGTTCATCGCGCTCGGCGCGGCCGTCCTGCACTCCGGCGCGTGGGCGTTCGTGCTGTTCGGGGGCATCCTGATCGTCACCGCGATCAAGGTGCTGCGCGACGCCCTGGGCGGCGGCCAGCACAGCGTCGACGTGGAGAACATGCGCAGCGTGCGGCTCATCCGGCGGTGGATGCCGGTGACCAAGGACTATCGGGGCGGGGCACTGTCCGTACGGGAAAATGGTCGTCGTGCTCTGACCCCGCTCGCCGTGGTCGTCGTCGCCGTCTTCATGACCGACATCGTCTTCGCGGTCGACTCGGTCCCGGCCGTCTACGGCGTCACCGAGGACCCCTACCTGGTCTTCGCGACCAACGCGTTCGCGCTGCTCGGGCTGCGGGCGCTCTACTTCGTGCTGCGCAACGTGCTGGACCGGCTGCGCCACCTGAACTACGGCCTGGCCGCGATCCTCGCGTTCATCGGCGGGAAGCTGATCCTGCACTGGGCGCACAAGGTGTGGCCGGAGTCGGTGCCCGACGTGCCGACCGTGCTGTCGCTCGCGGTGATCGCCGGCGTGCTGGCCACGGTGACCGTGACCAGCCTGATCGCCAACAAGCGGGACTCAGAGGTCGCCGGCCCGGAAGGTGACACGACCACCGGTCACCGTGAGCCGGACCGGCAGCTCGGCTAGCTCGTCGTCGGGGACGCGCAGCGGGTCGTCCGCGAGCACGGTCAGATCGGCCCGCTGACCCGCGGCGAGACGGCCCGCACCGGCGTTGACCGTCATGCCCTGCAGGGCCTGCAGCGGCGTCAAGCCCTGGTCCGGCCGGTGCGGCGGCTGGGTCAGGTCGCGGGCCGGGCGGCGGTGGCGGGCGCCGGCCATCACGCCCAGCGGCGGGTAGGGCGCGATCGGCCAGTCCGAGCCGAGGACGACGTTCGCGCCGGCCTCCCACAGGTCGCGGCAGCGCCAGGCCCGGTTCGCGCGCTCCTCACCGAGCCGCCGGGACCAGTTGTCCGTGTGGTCGGCCCGGGTGAACTCGCAACAGTGGGTGGGCTGCATCGATGCCGTGACGCCCAGTTGCTTGAAGCGCGGGATGAGGTCGTCCGGGAGCGTCTCGATGTGCTCGATGCGGTGCCCGGCTTTTCCGGACACGGCGATCGCGTCGAGAGTGTGACGCACCGCCGCGTCGCCGATGGCGTGGGTCGCGGTGGGCACGCCGGCCGCGCTCAAAGCCAGAATCACTTCGGTGTACGTGGTGGGATCGGGCCAGTACGCGTGGGTCGACTCGCCGTGGCAGTCCGGCTTGTCCAGCCACGCGGTGCCGTTGTCGATCGTCCCGTCCATGAACAGCTTGACCCCGTCGACCCGCCACAGCGCGCCGCCCTCGCCCTGCGCCGCGATCAGCGCGTCGACGTCCGGTGAGTGGGGTCGGCACCACGGCGCCAGCCGCAACCGCAACGGCAGCTGACCGTTCTCGTCCAGGGCCCGCAGCACGGCCCGCTCGGCCGGGTCGCCCTCCATCATGTGGCCGCCGGTGAGCCCGGACGCGGCCATCCCGCGCAGCACCTCGGCCACCCGGGCACGGAACTGCACGTCGGAGAGCTGCGGCGCGGCCTCCTCGACGAGCATGCCGGCCGGCTCCTCCAGCAGCAGGCCGGTCGGGCGTCCCTGCTCGTCGCAGACGACCTCGGCGGCCTCGTCGAAACGGCGCGGACCGGTGACCCCGGCCAGCTCCAGGGCGCGATGACTGGCCAGGGTGGAGTGCGCGTCGAAGAGCCGGAGCACGGCCGGGACGCCGTCGAGAACGGAGCCGATCGTGTCGGCGCTGATCGGCTGGTCGCCGAAGACGTTGGGGTCCAGGCCCCAGCCGTGCAGCCACTCCCCCGGGGCCAGCACGCGGCGGGCGCGGGCGAGCTCGGCGCGCAGTTCGGGCAGGTCCGTGCAACGGGACAGGTCGGCACCGCGGGTCAGGTCGGCGCCGGAGACCGGGTGGCAGTGGCCGTCGATCAGGCCCGGGATGACGACCGCGCCGTGCAGGTCGATCACCGTGCCGGTGGGGCGGGTCCAGGTCCGTACGTCGGAATCGTCATTGATCGCGACGATCCGGCCGTCCGAGGCGGCGAGCGCCGTGTGCGGGAGGAACGCGCCGGTGACCGGGTCGAGCAGGCGAGCGTTGAGGAGAACTAAATCGGTCACGGTGGTTCCCTAGAGCGTTCCGGCGGGCAGGCCGAGCTCGCGCTCGGCGGTCATCACGGCGAAGGCGGCGGCCTCCGGAGGAACATCACCGACATTGACGTACGTACTCACGCCGTCGATCGCGACCAGGATGCGTGTGGCCGCCGCGCCGGCATCGGCGGCGGTGAAGCCACCGGCGGCGACACCGTCCGCGATCAGTGCCGTGAGCCGCGCGTGCCAGTTGTCCTGCTGGCGGTTGACCTCGGCGTGCAGCGGCGGCCGGTACCGGCTGAGGTGACGTGCGTTGAGCCACAGACGGCTCACGTCGTCGAACATCTCGCCGATGGACGCCTCGAAGAACCATCGGAAACGCTCCAGGGGTGCAGCGTCCGAGGGCGGCAGCAGCTCGTCGAGCTCGGAGGAGGCGGTGGCCCCGAACGCCTCGGCCACGAGCTCCTCGGCGACCGGGAAGTAGTGGCTGATCAATCCCGGACGCACGCCGAGCTCGTCGGCGATGCGCCGGAGCGTGATGCTCTCCAGCCCCTCGGCCAGGGCGACGGTGCCGGCGGCCCGGACGATCTCCGCCCGGCGATCTTCCGCGGTTTTACGTGTCCGTGACGGAGAAGGGCTTGACGACATGCATCGCAGGCTATTGGGTGTGTGACCAATAAGCAATTGTTCGCCTGACCAATAACGCACCGCGGGAGGTCCCATGCAGCCGACCACCGACGCTCTGCCGGTTGACCGAGCAGGCCATATCGAGGCACGCGGCATCGAGCACATCCCGGACGACGAGCGCCACGGCAGCCCGCGGGAACTGTTCGCGCTCTGGGCCGCCCCCAACGTCAACTACGTCTCGCTGATGCTCGGCGGCTCGCTCACCGCACTCGGACTCGGCTGGCCCGCCGGCCTGGCCGTCACCGTGCTCGGCAACCTGTTCTGGGTGCTCATCGGGATCCTCGCGGCCAGCGGCACATCGTCCGGCACCCCCAGCGAAGTGGTGTCACGGACCATGTTCGGCATCCGCGGGAACCGGGTGAACATCGCGATCACCGGGTGGCTGCTCTGCGTCTCGTACATCGCGCTGAACCTCGCGGCCGCCGCACTGGCCGCGTTCGCCCTGGCCGGAGTGCTCGGCTGGGACCCCGGCACGCCCGGACAGGTGGTGCTGGTGATCGCGATCGCGGTGGTCACGCTGACCCTCAGCGTCTACGGCCACGCCACCATCACCCGGCTCTACCAGCCGTTCTCGGTGGTGCTGGCCGGCGCGTTCGCCATCCTCGGCGGCTTCATCCTGGCCCACACCAACTGGGACTGGCGGCCGGCCGAACCACTGCACGGGACGGCGCTCGTCGCGACATGGATGGCCGGGATCGCGATCATCGCGTCCGGGCCGCTGTCGTACCTGAACAGTGCCGACTTCGCCCGCTACCTGCCGCACGACACCCCGGCCCGGTCGGTCGCCGGCTGGACGTTCCTCGGCGCGTTCCTGCCCAGCACGATCATCTCCGGGCTGGGCGTACTGGCCGGGACCGTGATCGACATGGCCGACCCGCAGACCACCCTGCGGGCCGTGCTGCCCGGCTGGTTCTACCCGATCTTCCTGCTCACGGTGGTGCTCGGGCTGATCGCCAACAACGCGATGACCGCGTACAGCTCGGGCCTCGCCCTCCAGGCCCTCGGCGTGCGGCTGCGCCGATCGATCTCGGTCCTGCTCGACGGGACCGTCGGCATCCTGGTCACGCTGTACGCGCTGTTCCTCTCCGACGACTTCCTGGACACCGTGAGCCAGGCCCTGCAACTGTCGATCGTGGTGGTCGGGCCGAGCGTGGCCGTCTACCTGGCCGACCTGCTGCTGCGGCGCAACCGGTACGACGGGGTGGCCCTCGGGGACGAACGGGCCGGATCGCCGTACTGGTACTCGGGCGGGGTCAACTGGCACGGGACGGCGGCACTGCTGGCCGGGATGCTGGCGGCGGCGCTGTGCGTGGACACCGACCTCTACCTCGGGCCGGTCGCGAAAGCCCTGGCCGGGATCGACCTGTCCCTGCCGGTGGGGATCGTGGTGGCGGGCGGGCTCTATGCGCTGCTCATGCGCAACCGCGTACTGGTGCCGGTCAGCGCCTGACTTCTCGGGCGGCCGGCCGAGGCGTTTTTTCGGCCGGCCCGGCCCCGCGAGCTGCCAGCCGGCGGCCACGCTGCGACATTCCTGCCGACCTGGGTCCCGGGCGGGGCCTCGGCGGGCATTTTCGTGCGGATTGCCGGCGGGTCAGATGAAGTTGACGGCGCGGTTCAGGATGCTCAGCACGACCGCGGCGATCAGCATGCCGGAGACGATCTTGACGGCGGCGCGGCCGTTGCGCTCGTTGCGGCGCCTCGCGAAGATCGCCAGGACCAGGCCGACGACCGAGATCAGCGGGGTGATCAGCAGGATGCCGGCGCCGCCGAGGACGTAGGCCAGGATGCTCAGAACCTGACTGTCGGACTGCTGCCCGTAGCCCGGGTAGTGCTGCTGCCCAGGGTAAGGCTGACCAGGGTAGGGCTGTCCCGGATACGGCTGACCGGGGTAGGGCTGACCGGGATACGGCTGACCGGGGTAAGGCTGGCCCGGATACGGCTGGCCCGGATACGGCTGGCCCGGATACGACTGACCGGGTGCACCCGAGTAAGGCTGGCCGGGGACGCCGGAGTGCGGCTGGTTCGCGGGCGGGCCGTAGGGCGAGGGCGGCGCGTAGCCGGTGGCCTGTGTCGGCGGCGTGTAGGCCGGCGGCGGGGGCGTGAACGGCTCGGCCTGCGTGGGCGGCGTGTAGGACGACGGGGGCGGCGTCGGGGTGAACGGCTCGGTCACGGCCGGGGCGGCCGACGTCGGCATCGGGGACGTCGGCGGCGGCGTGTGGAACGCGTCGCCCGAGAACGGGTCACCGGTGGTCGGGCCGGTGTACGGGTCGACCGGCACGCTGTACGCCCGCGTCGGCGGGTGCTGCGGATCCGCGGGCGCGGCCAACGGGTCCGGGAACGCCCCGACCGGGGGCGCCGCCGGGGCGCTGACCGGACGGCCGCAGCCCGGGCACCGGCCGACCGTCGGCGCCGCCGGGGAACCGCAGTGCGTGCAGATCATGTTCACCTCTCCAAGGCGCCGGCCGGCGGGGAGGCAGGCGGCGCCGCGCGTGGTCAGCGGCTGGTCAGCGTAGCGCCCGCCGCCACCTCGTCATAAATGTCCTCCAGCCGCCGGGTCTGGTCGGTGAGGTCGAACCGCGCGGTGATGTGCTTGCGACCCTGCTCGCCGAGCCGCCGCTGGAGATCCTCGTCACCGAGCAGCCGGGTCAGCGACACGGCCAGCGCGGCCGGGTCGGCCTCGGGGCTGAGCAGGCCGCTCTCGCCGTCGACGACCGCTTCGGGGATGCCGCTGTGCCGGGTCGCGACCACCGGCAGACCGAGCGCGGCCGCCTCCAGGATCGTGGTCGGCAGGCCCTCGGTGTCACCGTCCGGCGCGGTCTTCGACGGGCAGGCCAGCAGCCGGGACTCCAGCAGGTGCTGTTTCACCTGCTCGGGGGTCTGGCCGCCGGCGAACGTGACGTCCACGCCGAGTTCCTCGGCCCGGGCCCGCATCGCCGCCATCAGCTCGCCGTCGCCGATCAGCAGTGCCCGGGGGCGCGGCTCGATGCTCGCCAGCGCGGTGATCAGGTCGTCGACGCCCTTCTTGGCGACGAACCGGCCGATGAAGACCACGTCCCACTTCTTCGGCGGCGCCGGGACCTCGGACGGCACGGCGATGCCGGTGTAGTGCACCCGCACCTTGGCCGGGTCGGCGCCCCACTTGATCGCCTGGCCGCGGATCACCTCGGAGACGGCGATCACCAGCGACGCCCGCTGGAACACGGTCTTCAGGTTCCGCCGGTACCGCACACCCTTGGCGCCGGAGCTGGACGGCTGCCGGGTCACGTCGTGCCCGTGCACGGTGACGATCAGGGGCACGCCGAGCTGCTGGGCGGAGTGACTCACCAGCCAGCCGTCACCCCCGAAATGGGCATGAACCAGATTCGGACGTACGGCGGAAAGCGTCTTTTGAAGTTGCGGAGACGTCCCGGTGAGCCGCAGTCGGAGGAAACCCGCACCGTCGGGGAAGGCGATCACGTCGTCGGGGCGGGACAGGACCGACTCGTGCCTGGTCGCGCCGACGTAGGCCGGTGTCCAGCGGGTCAGCGCGTCGGCCTGGTTGCGCACGAAGGTCTCCGAGCCGGGCAGCATCGAGCTGCGCCAGATCGCGACGCGGCGCTCGGCCGTCACTGCTGTTTCTCGTCGTTCTTGTTACCGCGGCTGACCACGACGTCGCGCAGGCGGTGCCGGACGCTCGGCGGCAGGGCCCAGATCTGCATGTGCGTAAGGTAGTCGACCGCGGCCGGCTCGCCGTGCTCCCGGGCCTCGGCGAGCAGCTCACGGAAGAGTTTGCTGTCCCGGGTGGGCGCGGCCATCGAGCTGAGGACACTGAGCGTGAACGCCGCGTAGGCGCGCGGGGTGAACAGGTCGCGGCTGTTGCGCAGCCACTCCAGCTGCTCGCGCCACGGGTTCTCCAGGCTGATGCGCTCGCGGTTCTCGTCCTGGTGCCAGAGGACCAGCGGCTCGTCGACGTAGATCAGCCCGGTGCCCGGCTCCTTCATCGCCCGCAGCGTCCAGTCCAGCTCCTGGGCTCGGCGCAGGCCGACGGTGAACGGCACCTGGTGCCACAGCGCGGTCGGCGCCATGATGCAGGACGTCTGCACGAACCCGTCGCCGTAGAACAGACCGCGGCGGACCAGCAGGTACTCACTGATCGGCTCGCCCGGCTCGGGCAGGCGGCGCGGCATGATCGTGTCGGCCCGCGGGGTCCGGCTGATCATCCGGCAGGCGACCACCGGGGACTCCAGGCCCGAGGCGGCGGCCAGCTCCAGCTGCCGCTCGATCTTGGTGGGCAGCCACTCGTCGTCGTCGTCGAGCATCGCCGTCCAGCGGCCCCGGGCGGCGCGGGCGCCGGTGTTGCGGGCGTTGGGGGCCTTGCCGCGCTCGGGCAGCACGATCACACTGAGACGCGGATCACCAACTTCGCCCAGAGCGGCCGCGGTGGCCTCGTCGGGACCGTCGACCACGACGATCACCTCAAGGTTCTGGTGTGTCTGCCCGAGGGCGCTGCGCACCGCACGGACGGCCAACTCCGGACGGTTACACGTCGGAATGACGACACTGACATCCGGCTCTGGGGACATGGTGACTCGCTTTGGGCAATTATGTCGGAACCTCGGGGGCCCGGGGCCGTCTGGACCGTAGGTCCCCTTGGTATTCCGATGGTTAACGGAAGGTGTCCAGTTGGGGTGTAACAGGGAAGCAACCGTCAGCGACCATGAGGGGTTCGGGCGCGACGTTCACCTTCCGGCAACCTTACGCTAAGAAAAAATCCACCTTCCGCAGGCAATCTTTCCGCCTGCGGCGCCCGTCTTCATGGGTGGAACGACCGTCCTAGATTGCCAGGGGCGGAACGACCGCCCCGATTAGAGGAGACCCCTTGCGTTCGACCAGCAAGAGACGCCGCACCCCCCGCTGGGCGTTCTGGACCGTGGTCTTCGGTTCATTGCTGCTGGTGGCCGGCGGTGGCGGAGCGATCGGTCTCAACGCGACCATCGCCGCGGCCACCTCCTCGGTCGGGCAGGAAGGGCTGCTCGGTTCGGCCAAGCCGGCCGAGGAGAAGAAGAACGCGAGCCTCGACGGCGCCAAGAATCTGCTGCTCGTCGGCATCGACCAGCGCCCCGACCAGCTCAACGGTGAGCCGCTGCGCTCCGACTCGATCATCCTGCTGCACATCAACAAGGACCACAGCAGCGGCTACCTGATCTCCCTGCCCCGCGACAGCTACGTCACCATCCCGGCGTATGACAACGGCAAGCAGAAGTGGGGCGGCGGCAAGGCCAAGATCAACGCGGCCTTCGCCTTCGGCACCCGCGGACTGACCGGCAACGACGCGCTGCAGCACGGCTTCGAGCTGCTCACCATGACCGTCAAGGAGCTCACCGGCATCACGCCGGACGCCGGGGCGATCATCGACTTCCAGGGCTTCCGCGACGTGGTCAACGTGCTCGGCAAGGTCTGCATGTACGTCGACACCACGACCACCTCGATCCACCTGGGCAAGACCAAGGACGGCAAGACCGCCAAGCCGTACGTGATCAATTCGGACGGCACGCTGCGCAGCAAGATCTCGGGCGTGACGCCGAACACGTACACCAAGGGCAACCACTGCTTCAACCCGAGCCAGGCGTTGGACTTCGTGCGGCAGCGCGACCTGCTGGAGGACCACTCGCTGGACTACGGGCGTCAGCGGCACCAGCAGCAGTTCTTCAAAGCGATCATCAACCAGGCGCTCAAGGACGGCCTCGACTCGCCGACCAAGCTGCCGAAGCTGCTGAACGCGTTCGGCAAGTCCATGACCGTCGACAACGGCGGCATCGACCTGGCCGACTGGGCGCTGTCGATGCGCAGCCTCAAGCCCGACAAGCTGCTCACCATCAAGACCAACGCCGGCAAGCTGAACTCGGAGAGCGTCCCCGGGGTCGGCAGCGTGGAACTGTTGAGCCAAGACAGCATGGACCTGCTGAAGTCCATCAAGAAGGACCAGATCGACACGTTCCTGCTGTCGCATCCGGCTTTCATCGCCAACACCTGAGTTCGTTGCGCTTTACGGTGCCCCGCGGCCTTCCGGCCGCGGGGCACCGCCGTTTCCGACCTCCGTCCCAGGCCACCCCCACCACCCTCACACCAGACCACCACCCCACCGCCGTGCCCAGCCACCCCCGCGCCGCCCTCCCCGGCCGCCGCGCCACGCCTCGGCGCCCGGCCGCCCCGGCCACGTTCCAGCGAGCCCCGCCCCACCCCGCCGCGCCACACCACGCCCCACTGCGCCCCACCCCGCCGCGCCACACCACGCCCCACTGCGCCCCACCCCGCCGCGCCACACCACGCCCCACTGCGCCACACCACGCCCCGCCCCGCCGCGCCACGCCCCGCCGCGCCGCGCCACGCCAACGCCCCACCGCGCCACGCCATGCCCGGCCGCGCCACGCCATGCCCCGCAGTGCTTCTCGCCGCGCCGCCGCGCCGCGCCCGGCTCTATCGCGTTGCCCGCTGGGGCGGTGACGGGTATGCCCGGGCCCGGCGGCAGCCGTGAGCACCAGCCGAGACCAGGCAGCTGGCACTCACGGCTGCTTCCAGGCCCCGGACACGACCCTCAACACCAGCCGAGACCAGGCAGCTGGCGCTCACGGCTGGCTCCGGGCCCCGGACACGACCCTCAACACCAGCCGAGACCAGGCAGCTGGCGCTCACGGCTGGCTCCGGGCCCCGGACACGACCCTCAACACCAGCCGAGACCTGGCGGCTGGCGCTCACGGCTGGCTCCGGGCCCCGGACACGACCCTCAGCGCCAGCTGAGGCCTGGCGGCTGGTGCTGAAGGCTGGCTCCGGCAGCTGGTGGGACCCTCGGCGCCAGCTGGGAGCGGGTGGCTGGGAATGGGGCTGTTTGGGCTTGGGGGGCATCGGCGGGGCGGGGTGGGGTGGGGGCGCGTGGAAAGTGGGGGTGGGGGTGGGCGGATAGGGTCGGCGGGTGCGGAGTAAGTGGGAGCACAGTGAGGACATTCGGCGGGGGCGGCGGGCCGTGCTCGTCGTCAATACGCGGTCGCGGCGGGGGCGGCTGCTCTACGAAGAGGCTCGGCGGCGGCTCGTCGAGGCCGGGTTCGAGCTGCTCGGGGCGTATGCGATGGAACGCGCCGGCGGGCTGGAGGAACTGATCTCCGAGGGGCTCGACAAGGAGCCCGACCTGCTGATCGCCGGGGGTGGGGACGGGACGATCAGTACCGCGGGGCGGATGCTGGCGCACCGGGACGTCGCGCTGGGGCTGCTGCCGCTCGGTACGACGAACAACTTCGCCCGGACGGTACGGATCGCGCCGGACCTCGATGCCGCGATCGCCACCCTCGTCGACGGCAAGGTGATCGACGTGGATCTCGGGGTGGCCGGGGATCTGCCGTTCACCAACCACGTCGGGATCGGGCTGTCGGCCGAAGTCATGATCAGCGCACCGCCCCGGTTGAAGCGGGTCGCGGGTCGGCTCGCCTACCCGGCCACCGCGCTCGGACTGCTCGCCCGGCATCGGCCGGTCCGTGCCGTCATCCGGGCCGAGGGGCGCGAGCTGCGATTTCACACCCATCAGGTGTACGTCGCCAACGGCGGCTTCCATGCGGGCCGGCCGATCACCGCGGACGCGCACGCCGATGACCGGCTGCTCGTGGCGTACCCGGTGGGTGGGGCGAGCCGGCGGGAACTGCTCCGCGAGACGGCCCGGAACGCGGCCACCGGGCATCGCCGTACCCTGCATGAACGTCCTTTTCTGGCGGTGCGGGAGCTCTGGCTGGAGACGGATCGGCCGGTCGCGGTCGAGGTGGACGGCGAGCCCCGCGGCATGACTCCGATGCGGATCGCCGTCGACGCGAACGCGCTGCGCATCATGGCGCCCGCCGACAGCCCCGACCTGTAGCCCGGCGCCCGGTAAGAGCCCTCGCAAGGCTGGTTCTCAGGTGTGCTTCAACGCCCGCGGAACAACCCTCAGGACCAGCTGGGGAGGGTGACGCGGGCGACGCACATCGGGAACGTCAACAAGTGCGGGTGGAGCGTGAACGTCGCGTATTCAGATCTTTTCGGGGTGCGGGGTGGGGCGGACGCTCGCGGTATGACGTTGTCTGAGATTTTGCCGTCGCTGGGGGCTTCGCTCCGGCCGCGACTCGACCCCGCGGACTGGCCGCTGAGCGCGCGCTGGAACGAGCCGGGAGACCTCATCGTCGGTGGGGTGCGGGTGGCCGGGCTCGCCGCCGAGCACGGTACGCCGGTGCATGTGGTGGACGAGGCCGATGTGCACAGTCGCTGTGCCGAGTACGTAGCGGCGTTCGGGGTGGGTGCGGTTTCCTGCAGCGCCAAAGGGGGGCTGCTGGCCGGGGCTGCTCGGTGGATCGCCCGGGACGGGCTGGGCTGCTACTGCGGTTCGGCGGCGGATCTGCGGACCGCGCTCGGGGCGGGGATACGGGCGGATTCGCTGGCGTTGTTCGGGAGCGGGAAGTCCGTCGCGGATCTGGAGGCGGCGCTGGCCTGCCGGGCGGCGGTCGTGGTGGGTTCGGCGGCCGAGGTGGACGCGGTCGCGGCCCGGTCCCAGGAGGGGCAGCGGGTGCTGTTGCGGGTCCGGCCGAGCGCGACCCAGCGGGGCTATGGGGCTCCGGCCGGCGGGGCGCGGCGGGGATACGGGGTTCGGGTCGGTAGTTCGGCGGCGGTTGCGGCGGTCGCGACGGTGCGACGGTCGCGGAAACTGGTGCTGGCCGGGCTGGACTGTTCGCTCGGGCATCGACTGAACCGGTTCGGGACGTATGAGAGTTTTCTCCGGGAAGCGATCGGGTTCGTGGCGCGACTGCGCAGGCCGGTGCCCGTGTTCAACCTCGGCGGCGGCCACGCCGCCGATCTTCCGGTGGGCATTTTCGCTGCCAGGTTGCGGGCGGTCGCCCGGGTCACTTCCGAGGGGTACGGGATCGAGCCGCCCGAAATTCACGTGTCGCCGGGGCGGGGGCTGCTGGGCCGGGCCGGGATCACGGTGCATCGGGTGGTGGCCGCCGGGGACGGGGTGATCGGCCTGGACGGGGATGTTCCGGACTGTCTGCCCGGGGCGGACTGTGCCGGGGTGCACACCGCGGCCCTGATCGGACGGGCGTCGCCGAAACCGGGGCGGGCGTTCACGGTTCGCTGCGGGGATGCGGTGGTGGCCGAGGCGGAACTGCCCGCGGACGTGCACGAAGGGGATCTGGTCGTGCTGTCCGGGACGGGGGCCTACCACCAGCGGCGGGATGCCTACGTGGGGCGGCCGGCCGTGATTGCGGTCCGCGGTGGGCGGGCCCGGACGCTGCTCCCCCGCGAGACGGTCGACCGCATCCTGCACGACGCCTGACCCCGGCCGCCGACAGGATGTGCCGGGCGGCCGGCACCGATGGCGCCGGGCCCGACGCGGGGTCCCACGGGTGAGTCAGGAGTCGCCGGGTACAGCGGCGGCCGGGTCGGGATCGGTGGGGGTGGACGAGGAGCGGTCGGAGTGGCCGAGGTCGCGACCGGGGGCCACACGATCGCGGACCATGCGCTTGAGCTGGGCGAGGTCGGGGAAGCCGTCGGGTTTGCGGTTCCACAGGATCTCGTCGTCGAGGCGGACCTCGAAGACGCCGCCGATTCCGGGGACCAGGGCCACCTCGCCGAGGTCGCGCGGGAACGTGGTGAGCAGTTCCTGCGCCAGCCACGCGGCTCGGAGGAGCCAGCGGCACTGTGTGCAGTATTCGATCTCGAGGCGGGGCGTCCGGGTCGTCACAACGATCGAGTATGCCGGGCCCCGCCGGCCGGATGGCCGGACATGCGGAGCAGGAGGTCAGGCGCGGGACGGGCGGAGCAGGCAGAGGAGGATCGCGAAGGTGGCGGGTGCGGCCACGAGCAGGGCGTTCACTGTGGACCAGTCGCCCTGGTCGTAGGCGACGGCCAGTGGGAAGGCGAAGCCGGCGATCAGGAGCGGGCCGAACCGCCAGGCCCGGGTGCGTGGCGTGCGGGCCGGGGAGGACAGCTGGAGGAACATCGCGGCCGAGGCCGTCCAGATGCTCAGAACGATGACAACCACGCCCACCATGGTAAAGATCAAAACGGGCATATGTGCACAGAGGGTAAGTCTGACGTGACAACCGGTTGCCTCACGTCGCCACAGCCCTTACTTTCACGGAACAGCGTTTCCACTGACGGAACGAGGTGCCGTGGATGGTCAGTACGATCTTCGCCCTGATCGCTGTCGCCGAGATCGCGCTGCTGGTGCAGCTGGGTCGCGGACGGACGGGCTGGGCCACAAGGCTGCTGGCCCTCGTCGTTCTCGGGCTCGTCTGGGACAACCTGGTCATCGCGGCCGGGCGACTGATCGGAACCGGACCGCTGCTGGAGGGGCTCTCGGTCCCCCGGTTCGTCACGCACGCGCTGTTCGTGCCGCTGCTGATCCCGGTCGGGGTCGGGCTGGGCCGCCGGTTCGGGGTGCGGTGGCTGGGCGGGCGAGCGGCGCCGGCCGGGTTCGGGGTGCTGACCGCGCTGATGATCGGGCTCGGGGTGTGGCAGGACGTGGTGGTGCTGGATCTGGAACCGGAGGTCTACGGCGACACGGTCCGGTACACCAACGCGGCGTCGAGCGGGCCGCCGATCCCGGCCGTCGTGGCGATCTGGGTGCTCATCGCCGTCGGGGTCGCGGTGCTGGCCCGGGCGCGATGGCCGTGGCTGCTGGCCGGGGCGGTGGGGATGCTGGTGGCGGCCGGGGCCGGCTTCGCGGTGCCGTGGCTGGGGAATCTCGGGGAGTTCGGGCTGGCTCTGGGTCTCTGGTGGACGGCGGTGAACGAGCCGATCAGGGAATCCTCTGGCAAAGTTGTCGGATGACACCCAAGATTCGCTCGTATCTCTCGCACTGGACGATGTACGTGCCGGTGCTGGCCATCGCCGCGCTCGTGCTGACCTGGGGGCGCGACCTGCCGCCGCCCGTGGTCGCGCTGGCCGCGGCCCTGCTCGCCGGGGCCGTGCTGGCCGCCGTGCATCACGCCGAGGTGGTCGCGCACCGGGTCGGGGAACCGTTCGGGTCGCTGGTGCTGGCCGTCGCGGTCACCGTCATCGAGGTCGCGCTGATCGTCACGCTGATGATCAGCGGCGGGGAGAAGTCGCAGTCGCTGGCCCGGGACACCGTCTTCGCCGCCGTGATGATCACCTGTAACGGGATTCTGGGGTTGTCGCTGCTGGTCGGGGCGATCCGGCGGCGGGTCGCCGTGTTCAATCCGGAGGGCACCGGGGCGGCCTTCGCGACTGTCGCGATGATCGCGACGCTCAGTCTGGTGCTGCCGAGTTTCACCACCAGCCGGCCGGGGCCGCAGTTCTCGCCGGCTCAGCTCGGGTTCGCGGCGGCCGCGTCGCTCGGGCTCTACCTGCTCTTCGTGGCCGTGCAGACGCGGCGGCACCGGGACTACTTCCTGCCGATCACGACCGAGGGCCGGGTGGTGGACTCCGAGGAGCACCTGGATCCGCCGAGCGGGCGGGCCACTCTGATCAGTCTCGGTCTGCTGCTGCTCGCGCTGGTCGGGGTGGTCGGCCTGGCCAAGGGCGTGTCGCCGGCGATCGAGTCGGGCGTGGCCGACGCGGGGCTGCCGCAGTCCGTGGTCGGCGTGGTGATCGCGCTGCTGGTGCTGCTGCCGGAGACGATCGCGGCGGTGCGGGCGGCGAGCCGGGACCGCATGCAGACCAGCCTGAACCTGGCGCTCGGGTCGGCCATGGCGAGCATCGGGCTGACGATTCCGGCCATCGCGGTGGCGATGATCTGGATGAAGGGGCCGCTGCTGCTCGGGCTCGGCGGGACCCAGATGATCCTGCTGGCGCTGACCGTCGTGGTGGGGACGTTGACGGTGGTGCCCGGTCGCGCCAACGTGCTGCAGGGCGGCGTCCACCTGAGCCTGCTGGCCGCGTTCCTGTTCCTGGCCGCGAGTCCCTGACCCCGGGCCCTGACCCCGGGCCTGGCTCCGGGCCCGGTCGCCGTCGGGAGAAGCAGTGTCGGCCGTGGACAGGTTTGTTGCTCTGACCGCAACCACCCGCGGAGAGATGAGCCCCAAAACCTGTCCACGGGGTGTTGTGGTTTGACCGCAACCACCCGACCACGTCGCCCTTCCGGGCCTCGCGTTCTGGGCGCGCCAGAGCCCTGCGAGGGTCGGAAGGGTCCCCGCGGGAGCGACGGTCTGTACCCCGGCGGACCTAGGACATAAAAGATTTTGACCGTAAAAAGGGCCTCGTCCGCGAATGGACGAGGCCCTTGTCGAAACAGCGTCAGTTCATGCCGGGCGGGTCGGTGGCGCGGATGCCACGCCAGGCGGCGGTCTCGTAGGGGGCGAGGACCAGCACGCACACCGGTTCGCCGTCGCTGACCGCGCCGTGGACCACGAAGTCCGGGCCGTCGAACTCGTCCTCGTGGCCCTTGACCAGGTCGCCCAGGCTGGCCTTGATCGCTTCCCGGACGAAGGCCTCACTGGTGCCCTCGTGCTCGACGAACAGGCCGCCCAGCCCGTCGCGGCGCTGCACCCAGCCGATGCCGGCCCACGCCTCCTCGCCCTTCTGCGAAGCGTGCTGCTCGGCGTAGACGCAGTACAGCTTGTCGCCCCACGCCCCGACCGGGACCGGCGCCTTGCCGCTCGGGTCGACCGAGGTGGCCGGCGGGATGACGCTGGACAGGCGGACGAGGTTGTAGAAACCGCACTCCATGGTCACCAGGGCGTCGTGGAAAGCGGCCAGCGAGGTGGTGCCCCGCCCGACGGCGCGGACGACGGGGATCTGGTCGTAGACGACGGAGTCAGCCATGGGTCTCCTCAAGGGCGGATCGGGAAGTGGGCGCCTTGCGACACCACACTTCGGCGATCCGGACCTCGGGTTTAGGGGATGTTCGGGGTGGAGACGCGGGTCACGTGCTCCAGCCAGCGCTGGACGACCGCGATCTCGGCCTCGTCGAACCCGGCCGTGAGCTGCACGTTCAGGTCGTCGACGAGGCCGCGCGCGTGCAGCACGGCCTGGTGGCCGCGCGGGGTGAGGGCGAGCCGCACGGCGCGGGCGTCGGCCGGGTCGGGTGAGCGGGTCACACAGCCGCCGCGTTCCAGGCGGGTGACCAGGCCGCTCATGCCGGACGGGGACGCGCCGAGGGCGGCGGTCACGTCGCCGATCAGGGCGTTCTCGTGGCCGGCGAGGTAGAACAGGACGCCGGCGCCGGACGCGCCGATCCCGGTGTCCCCGGAACGGGCGTCGATCCAGCGCCGCACGGCACGGTCGGCGTTGAAGAGCAGAAAGATCAGGCGAGGCAGGCGCACGCGGTCATCTTGACGCCTTCTCCGCGTGGGCGTGCAACCAGGCCAGCAGTTCCGGCCAGACGCGGTCGCGCATGGGCCGGCGCATCAGGCCGTGGTGGCCGATCATCGGGACGCCGCCGGCGGCCGGGGTGTAGGTCCGCCGTTCGACGTTCGCACTGGTCAGGTGCCCGGTGAGCGCGTCCATCTGTACCGGCGTGGACCACGGATCGTCCGAGGTGCCGACGGCCAGGACCGGGCCGGTCAGGGTGGCCGCACGCTCGGCCGCGCGCATCGACGGGTCGTCGAAGAAATAGTTGTCCATCCGGGCCCAGCCGCCCCACTCGGTCATCGCGGTGGCCGGCAGGTCCTCGCCGAGGCCGAGGCGACTGGCCGGCACGTAGCCGAGCAGGCGCCCGAGGGCCGGGCCGAGCACGTGCAGCATGACCCGGACGCGGATCCGTTCGAGCCGGCTCGGGATGGTGCGCACGGCGGCGATGTGCGAGGCGACGATCACCGAGGCGGCCAGGTCGGGGCCGGCGGCGCCGAGGGCGATCACGTGGCCGCCGAGGCTGTGGCCGACGGCGAGGCGGGGCAGGCCCGGGAAGCGTTCGGCCGCCCACGCGGCGACGGCCGGGGCGTCGACGCCGATCCAGTCGCGCATGCCCAGGTCACGGTGGTCGCGCGGGGAGCCCGAGAGGCCGGTGCCGCGGTAGTCGTAGGTGACCGTGGCAATCCCGTTCTCGGCGAGGTAACCGGCGAACGCGGCGTAGAAGCCCTGCGGTGTCGCGGTGGCCGGGTGCACGACCAGCACGGCCCGCGGCTTGTCCGGGGCGAAGACCGTGGCCGTGATCGCGCCGCCGGTCGCGACCGGGATCTTATTTCGCATGCGAAATAACGTAACATCCTCCAATGCCGATCTTGTATGCCGCTGTGGTGGCCGCCACAGTCATCGCCGGTCATCGACTGGTACCCAACACGGTCGGTCATCTGGGCAGCCTGATCGAGGCCTTCCTGCCCTGGTCGGTGGTGATCGTGCCGGTTCTGCTGGCGCTGCGACGATCTTGGCTGGTGCTGCTGCCACTGCTCGCCTGGCTGATCACTTTCGGAAGCTACGTGCTCCCCCACCACGCCGGAACGCCGGATCTGATCGTGGTGCAGCACAACGTCAGCGACGAGAACCCGGACCCGGGCGGGACCGCTCGGGCGCTGCTCGCGGAGCATCCGGACCTGGTCGGGCTGGAGGAGGTGCTGCCGGAGAACGTGCCCGCCTACGCGAGCGTGCTCGATGCGGAACTGCCGTTCCACACCGTTCAGGGGACGGTGGCGCTGTGGTCGCGCTATCCGCTGGTGGGCGCCGCGGCGATCGACATCCGGCCGCACGACCTGGGCGCGGACTGGAACCGGGGACTGCGGGCGGTCGCTCAAGCGCCGTCCGGGGAGATCGCGGTCTACGTGGCGCACCTGCCGTCGGTGCGGATCGGGGCCACCGGCTTCGGCTCGGGTCGCCGGGACGAGAGCGCCCGCAAGCTGGGCACGCTGGTCGGCGCCGACGCGACGTCACGGTTGCTGGTCATCGGGGATCTGAACACCACGGTGTACGACCGTGGGCTGCGGCCGATCACCCGGACGCTCACGGCGTCACCGGCCGACTTCGCGCTCACCTGGCCGGCGTCCGCGCCCGTGGCCCGCATCGATCAGGTGCTGGCGCGGTCGATGACGGTGACCCGGCTGACCGCGCTGCCCCGGACCGGCAGCGATCACCGGCCGCTGGTCGCCGGGATCCGCTTCTGATCGGCGACCGCCATCCCGGCCGCGGCGATCGCCCCGGTCAGCCCGCCGATCGCGCACATCCACAGGCCCGGGCCGATGGTCGTGCCGGTGTCGGCGGCGACCAGGGCGGCGGTCATCGACGTCAGGTGCCGGCTGTCCCAGGCGCCGAGCGCGAACAGGATCAGGCCGGCGCCGACCGAGAAGACCGTCTCGCGGGCGGGCAGGCGGTCGCCGCGGACGGCCGGAACCGCGTACCCGGCCAGGACGACACCGAAGAACGCGGTGAACAGGTCGGACAGGAAGCTTCCGGAGACCTGGCTGCGGCCCTCGGCCGGGAAATCCACATACGCCCACGGGAGGAACGAGCCGATGACGGCGGCGAGCCCCGCGGCCAGCATCAACCACGCGAGAACTCGCCGAACCGTCATGACTCGTGAACCTACGCCCAGCCCGCCACCACGTTCCACGAGGAGTCGGCCGAGAGCTGCTGCGGGCGGTTGCGGTCGGCGCCGACACCGGCCGAGATCCAGGCCTGCGAGTCGAAGTGCCGCAGGTAGGAGCCCGGGAAGTTGATCGACTCGAAGGTCACTCCGGTGCCGCCCAGACCGGGGCGGGCACAGAAGGTGGCGTCCGAGGCGAACAGGGCCGAGCCGTCGTTGGCGGCCAGGCGGATCCGGCTGTCGGCGTGCCGGAGGAACCGGCCCGGATAGTTCACCGACTCCAGCGAGTAGCAGGACGAGTCGGCCAGGCCGTGACGCAGGGTGAACGTCGCGTCCTGCTTGAGGAGCACGGCGCTGCCCGCATCGACGTGCTCGGTCCAGCCCAAGCTGTCCGCGTGTCGCAGGTAGCGGTCGGTGAAGCCCCAGGTGGTGACCTGCAGCGAACGCCGTACGTCGAAGGGAAGGATCGTCGAACTGCGCCACTGGGCCGGGTCGGAAACACTCCAGGTGGCGTCGGCGGCGAACCCGGCGGAACCGTCGTTCGCGCCGAGCACGACGTTCTCCGACCGGTGCCGCAGGAACGAACCGGGGACGCCGTACGCCTCGAACGACGTGCCGCCGGCGGCGAGACCGGCCCGCGTGCACCACGTGGCGTCGGCCCGGAACGTGCCGCCGGTGTCCGGGTCGATCCGGACCTGGCCGTTCGCGTGCCGCAGGAACCGGCCGGGGAAGTTGACCGATTCGAACGAATAACACCGAGGATCGGAAAAACCCGCGACGGTACGGAACGAAGCGTCCTGCCGAGCCGTGTCCCCACTGATCACATCGGTCCGGGCCGGCGAGTCGGCGTGCCGCAGGAACCGGTCGGTGTACCCGGCCGTGGTGACCCGGAACGAGCGCACGTGCCCGAGTGTGAGCGGCACGGCCGCGTTCAGGTTCTTGGACGCGGTGATCAGGCCGGTCAGCGCGGTCCGGACCTGGTTGGTGTCCACCTTCTGCACCCGGCGGTCGTAGGTGTAGAGGCCGTTGTACTCGCCCTCCACGTCGGTGATCTCGGTGTAGACGAACCCGGACAGACCCTTCGAGGTCATCAGCCGCTCGGAGTCCCGGATCATGCCGGTGAACCGGTCGTTGAGCTGTGCGTTCGACGCCATCTGCTCGTAGGCGAAGTACTGCCCGTTCGGGCTGTACTCGTGGCCGGGCGTGCGCAGCCCGAGCCCGCCGAACTCACCGAGGATCGCCACCCGGGTCGAGCTGGGCACGGGCGAGTCGGGGCCGGTGTAGACGTGCCAGTCGATGATGTCGCCGGTGCCCGGATCGCCCTTGGACGCGCAGCAGTTGAAGCCCGAGTGCGGGTTCATCAGCCGGGTCGGGTCGTAGTTCTTCAGATCCCGGGTGATGCGCTGGGTGTCGGCCAGGTTCCACTCGCCCCAGCCCTCGTTGAACGGCACGTACGTGATCACGGCCGGGCTGAACCGGTGCTCGTCGATGATCTCGCGGGCCTCGGACTCGTACTCGGCGATCTGCGCGGCCGACTTGGTGGCGTCCCCGCCGGACGGGATGTCCTGCCAGACCAGCAGGCCGAGGCGGTCGGCCCAGTAGTACCAGCGGGCGGGCTCCACCTTGATGTGCTTGCGGACCATGTTGAAGCCCAGGTCCTTGTGCTTCTGGATGTCCGAGGCGAGGGCCGCGTCGGTGGGCGCGGTGTACAGGCCGTCGGGCCAGAAGCCCTGGTCGAGGGTGCCCGCCTGGAAGACGAACTCGCCGTTCAGGGTGGGGCGCAGGACGCCGTTGACCAGTTTGGTGCCGACCTCGCGCATACCGAAGTAGTTGGTGACCTGGTCGACGGTGGCGCCATTCGCGTCGCGCAGCGAAACGCGCAGGTTGTACAGGTACGGATCGTCGGGCGACCAGAGCCGGGCGTTCGGGACCGGGACGGTGAACTCGGTGGCGCCGCTGGTGGTGGTGCCGACGACGGTGCTACCGGCCAGGGCCTCCGCCACGATCGACGTGGGGGCACCGCGGGTGAACACGCGCACCGTGACCGTCTTGGCTGAGATATGCGGATATATGTCGACCGAGTAGATCGAGGTCGGGGCGGTCGGCTCCAACCAGACCGTCTGCCAGATCCCCGAGGTGGGCGTGTAGAAGATGCCGCTCGGGTTGTTCGTCTGCTTCCCGGCCGGCTGCTCCTCGCCCCGACCGTCGGTCGGGTCGTAGACCCGTACGATGATCTCGTTGTTCCCGCTGGTCAGAGCGTCGGTGATGTCGACCTCGAAGCGGTCGTAGCCACCCTTGTGGCTGGTCACCAGGCGGCCGTTGACCCAGACCGTGGCCTCGTAGTCGACCGCGCCGAAGTGCAGCTGCGTCCGGCGCCCGTTCCACGCGGCCGGGACGGTGAACGTGCGGCGGTAGAACATCAGGTCCCGGGCGTCGTTGCGCATGATCCCGGAGAGCGCGGACTCCACCGGGTACGGCACGAGGATGCGCTCGGGAAGCGTCTGCCCGATCGGCGGCGCCGCGTTGCGGTCGACCGTGTCCGGGTTCAGGAACTGCCACTCGCCGTTCAGCGACTGCCAGTCGGTCCGCACCATCTGCGGGCGCGGATATTCGGGGAGCGGATTGCTGGTCGAGACCTGATCGGTCCAGGGAGTGGTGAGCGGCGGAGTCTTGGGGGTGACGGCCGCGGCCGGGCTGCCGGTGGCGACGAGACCACCGGCAACCAGGGCGAGAGCGGCCACCGCTCGGAGGACGAGGCGGCGCATTCTGCTCCTTAGGGACTTCTTCTAGCCCGTACGAGATAGGTCTGAGCCACAACCACAGCGGCCAGGAACCCACCGCTGATCACCTGTTGCCAGTTGCTGTTGACGTTGCCGACCTGGTTGATCAGGTTCTGGATCACGCCGAGCAGCAACACACCGGCGACAGTTCCGGCGATGGATCCGGAACCGCCGGTGAGCAGGGTGCCGCCGATGACCACGGCGGCGATCGCGTCGAGTTCCATGCCGCTGCCGAGCACGGTGACGCCGGAGCCGAGCTTGGCCGCGTTGATCGCGCCGGCCAGCCCGGCCAGCAGGCCGGAGAGCAGGTAGACCCAGACCTTGATCCGGCGCACCGGCAGGCCCATCAGCGCGGCCGCGTCCTCGCTGCCGCCGATGGCGTGCACGGCGTGCCCGAACCGGGTCCGGTTCAGCGTCAGGATCCCGATCCCGACCAGGACGGCGGCCACCCACACGGGCAGGCCGATCCCGAGCAGCGTCCCGGTGCCCAGGTCGTGGAAGACGTCGCTCCGGACCAGGTAGGTCGTCGACCCCTCGCCGCTGATGCTGCGCATCAGCCCGCGGGCGCCGAGGAGCGCGGCCAGGGTCACGATGAAGGGCGCCATTCCGGTTCGAGAGATCAGGATCCCGTTCAGTACGCCGATGGCACCGCACAGAAGCAGCGGCGCCGCCAGCGCGGCGACGAAGCCCCACTGCGACGCCCAGGCGGCGACCACCCCGCCGAGCACGTAGAGCGAGCCGACCGAGAGGTCGATGCCGCCCGTGATGATCACGAAGGTCATGCCGAGCGCGATGAGCATCGGCGGCGCCGCGGCCACCAGGATCGTGCCGGCGTTGTCCAGGCTGCGGAAACCGGGGAACGTGGCCAGGCTGATCACCACCACGGTGACCAGCACCGCGAGCGCGCCCTGGCGCTGCACCAGGCCGCTGCCCCGGAAAGCGGGCACGGAGATCGACATGGTCACCTGGTCCTCCTCTCCCGGGCCACGTAGACCGCGACCAGGATGATCACGGCCTGCACCATCTCGGTGGTGGACGGCGGGAGATCGTGTTTGATCATGGTGGCGACCACAAGTTGCATGAGCAGGGCGCCGGCGACCGTGCCCAGCACCCGTACCCGGCCGCCGGTGAGCGGGGTGCCGCCGACGACCACCGCGGTGATCGCCGAGAGCTCGATGAGCAGGCCGACCGCGGACGCGTCGCTGGACTGGATGCGCGAGACCGAGAGCAGGCCGGCGATCGAGGCGAGCACCGCGCAGAAGACGTAGACGCCGATCAGGACCCGCTTGACCGGGAGACCGGCGAGCTCGGCGGCCGGCCGGTTGCCGCCGACCGCGAGGAGCCGGCGGCCGAACACCGTGCGCCGGACGACGAACGCGACGAGAAGGACCAGCAGCGCCGCGATCCACACCAGCACGGGCACGCCGAGCAGGTCCCCCGAGCCGAGATAGAGCAGGTCCTCGTTGCGGATGTCCTTGAGCCGGCCGCCCGAGACCACCACGGCCAGGCCGCGCCCGCCGACGAACAGGGCCAGGGTGGCGACGATCGGCTGCAGGCCGACCTTGGCCACCAGCAGGCCGTTGACCAGGCCGACGGCCACGCCGGCGAGCAGGGAGACCAGGATCGCGGCCAGGACTCCGTACCCCAAGTAAAGGGGTATGAAAGCGGCGGCGAGCGCCATGACCGAACCCACCGAGAGGTCGATGCCCTCGGTACCGATGACCAGGGCCATGCCGAGCGCGACGATCACCACCGGCGCCGCCTGGATCAGCTGGATCCGCAGGTTGCTCAGGGTCAGGAAGTACGGGGTGAAGGCGACGTTGAAGACGATCAGCAGCAGGATCGCGGCGTAGACGCCGTAGCGCGGCAGCCACGCCGGGTTGAACGTCAGCCGCGGGCGGGTCAGGGTCTCAGTGGTCATCCGCGGCCTCCGCGATCGTGGCCATCAGGGCCTGGGTGGTCACCCGGTCGCCGGTGAGGGTGCCGACCACCACGCCGTCGCGCAGCACCACCACCCGGTCCGCGCCCTCGACCAGTTCCTCGGCGTCCGAGGAGACCAGCACGACGCCGAGCCCCTCGGCCGCCAGCTCGTCGATGAGCGCCTGCACCTCGGCCTTGGCGCCGACGTCGATGCCGCGGGTCGGCTCGTCCAGCAGCAGCACCTTCGGGCCGGTGGCGAGCAGGCGGGCCAGCAGCACCTTCTGCTGGTTGCCGCCGGAGAGGTCGCCGACCACCTGGTCCGGGCTGGACGCCTTGATCCGCAACCGGCTCATGTAGGTGGCCACCACCTCGTCGATCCGGCGGTCGCTGACCAGGCCGAACCGGGTCATCCGGGGCAGGATGGCGAGCGCGATGTTGTCCCGGATCGACAGGCCGGGGACGATCCCCTCGGCCTTGCGGTCCTCCGGCTGGGTGGCGACCCCGGCCCGGACCGCCTTGACCGTGCTCGGCCGGCCCAGCGGGACGCCGCCGACCTCGATCTCGCCGGAGTCGATCGGGTAGGCGCCGCCGATCGCCTTGACCGTCTCGCTGCGGCCGGCACCGAGCAGGCCACCGAGGCCGACGACCTCACCCGGGCGCACGTCGAAGCTGATGTCGCGGAGCCGGGGGTGGCTGGTCAGGCCGGTGACCCGCAGGACCGGGTCGCCGGCCGGTTGCTTGGTCTCGGCCGCGTCGGTGAAGTTCGTGAAGTCCTCGCCGAACTCGCGGCCCAGCATCAGCGAGACGAGCCTGCGCCGGTCGAGGTCGGCCATCCGGCCGGTGTGCACGAGCCGGCCGTCGCGCAGGATCGTGACCGCGTCGCACACCTGGTAGAGCTCGTCCAGCCGGTGCGAGACGTAGACGATGCCGATGCCCGCGGTGTGCAGCTCGCGGATCACGCCGAACAGCGTCTCCACCTCGCGCGGCTCCAGCGACGAGGTCGGCTCGTCCATCACCACGACCCGGGCGTCGACCATGACGGCTCGGGCCAGCGCGACCATCTGCTGCGCGCCCAGCGCGAGCGTGCCCAGGCGGCGGCGCACGTCGGTGCGCACGCCGTAACCGGCCAGGATCTCGGTGGCCTCGGCCACCATCCGGGCCTCGTCGAGCAGGCCGAACCGGTTGCGCGGCTCCCGGCCCAGGAACAGGTTGTGGGCCACGCTCATCAGCGGGACGAGGTTGACCTCCTGGTAGATGGTCGAGATGCCGGCGCGCTGGGCCTCCAACGGGGTGGCGAAGCGGGCCGGCTCACCGCGGTAGCGCAGTTCGCCGCCGTCCGGCTGGTAGACGCCGGTGAGCACTTTGATCAACGTCGACTTGCCGGCGCCGTTCTCCCCCACCAGCGCGTGGACCTCGCCCGGGTTCAGGGTGAAGTCCACCCCGTCCAGGGCGCGTACGCCGGGGAAGATCTTGGAAACGCCGGAGACTTCCAGCAGCGCCATGCGCCGCCCTCCTCGTGGCCGTGCCGGGCCGGCGCCCGGTTTTTGACCGAGCGCCGGGTTTATCCGGATAGGAAGCGCTCTCTAGTAGGCGCTGCCGATGTCGGTCTTGGCGTTGGACTCGTCGTACGCCCGGTCCTGGATGACGACGTCCTGGCCGACCGGCTCGCCGCCGAAGAACTTCGTCGCGGTCTCGAAGGCCAGCGGGCCGAAGCGCGGGTTGGACTCGATGACGGCGGAGAACCAGCCGTCCACGATGCCCTGCACCGCACCCTTGGTGCCGTCGATCGAGACGATCTTGACGTCGCCGGCCTTCTTGCCGGCCCCCTTCAGCGCGGTGACCGCACCGAGCGCCATCTCGTCGTTCTCGCCGTAGATGCCGTTGATGTTCGGCTTCGACTGCAGCAGCTGCTCGGCGACCTTCTGCCCGTCCTCCCGGGAGAAGTTGCCGGTCTGCTCGAACGAGATCTTGATGTCCGGCGCGACCTTGGCGATCTCGTCCTTGAAACCGCTCGTGCGCAGCGTGGTGACGTTGTTGCCGGGCGCGCCGAGCAGGATCGCCACCTCGCCCTTGTTGCCCAGCGCCTTGGCCATCGCGTCGGCCGCCCGCTTGCCCTGCTCGGCGAAGTCGGAGCCGATGAAGGTCAGGTAGTCCTTGCAGGCGGTGGCGTTGATCTTCCGGTCGATGGTGATGATCGGGATGTGCTTCTGGGACGCCTTGGCGAAGACCGAGTCCCAGCCGTCGGAGTTGAGCGGGGCGATCACCAGCAGCTGGACACCGCTGTCGATCATCTGCGAGACGTCGGCGATCTGCTTGTCGAACTTCGAGTCCGCGTTCGAGGTCTTGAGGTTGGTGATGCCCAGCTTGGCCGCCTCGTCCTTGATGGACTGGGTCTCGGCGATGCGGAACGGGTTGGCCTCCTTCTCCGACTGGGAGAAGCCGACCGAGGCGGTCTTCAGGTCGATCTTGGATGCCCCGTACTGGTCCAGGGTGCAGGTCGCGGCGCCGGCCGAGGCCGACTGGACCACCTGGGCGGCCGACGGGGCCGGGCCCGCGCCGGTGGTGGTCCCGGAGTCCTCGCTCTTGGCGCAGGCGCCGGCGCCGAGCAGGAGTGCGGCCGCCGCGAACGTGGCGGCAACGGTCTTAGGGCGCACGAAACTGACGTTATTGAACATGGGGCCCCCTCAAAGCCAACGGCTTCACACGCAAACGATGGTGGATCACTCACTCGTCCGATCAGGAACCAACACATTCACCCATCGACGCTCTTGATCTGTCAAGACCCCGAACTGTAACCGGGGCGAAACGTGACATCAGCGCAACGTAGTGAGCGTTAACACGGACAGTGCGGGGGTGCCGGCCGGAATTTGCTATCGGGCAAATGTTTACGAAGTGCACGAAACGCGACGTAAATCCGGTCGGCGGCCCATTTTCGAAAAGCGCATCCTTTCGCCGGGCCGCTGGATAGCGTTAATGGAGGCAACGACGGGAGGAGTCGCTGCCGGATTCCTCGTGCACCGGGAGAGGAATGATGTGGAAAGCCACTGAACGGCAGGGGCCGGTCGTCCTTCTCGTGGAGGACGACGAGGACCTGCGTGAGCTAGCCGCACAGATGCTGGAGATGCGCGGGTTCGACGTGCTGGTCGCGAAGGACCCGGTCAGCGCCATCATGACCTGTCGGGTGCACAGCGGGCCGATCGACGTGCTGCTCACCGACTTGGGTCTGCCAGGGGTCTCGGGCGGCGAGCTCGCCCGCTCGGCCTCCGAGGTCCGGCCGGGCATGAAGATTGTCTACGTCTCCGGTGTCCCGGAGGAAATCGCCATCAAGAAAGGGCTGATCCGTGCCGGGTCGCCATTCGTGGCGAAGCCGTATACGGCGGACCGGCTGGCCGGGATGTTGCGTATGGTTCTCGCCCAGGGAGCGGAGAGTTCCGCGCGATAACCGGGACCGGGGCGCCGCGGCGCTGGAGACCGCCATCGTGATGCCGGTGGTGCTGCTGATCCTGTTCGGCATCATCGACATGGGCCGCCTGCTGCAGCAGTACATCCAGCTGACCGAGGCGGCCCGGGAGGGCGCCCGGCTGGGCGCCCTCAACGGAACCGTGGCGCTGGTGCAGGCCAAGGTCAACGGCATCGTGGGCACCACCGCCGCGCCGTCGGTGACCCAGACCATCACGATCTGCGCGGCCAACTCGCAGGCCGGCACCGACGCCAAGGTCGTCCTGACCCGGCCCTACACCCCCATCACACCGATGGTGGCGCTGGTCAAGCTGGTCGGCGGGCAGACCATGGGGACGATCACGATGAGCGCGACCGGCGTGATGTCATGCGTCGGCTGATCCGCGCCCTGGTGCGCGCACTGCTCCCTCCCCGCGGCGAGCACGGCGTGATCACCGCGCTGGTCGCTGTGCTGGCCGGGACCGGGGTGCTGCTCGGGATGGCCGCGCTGGTGATCGACATCGGGGCGCTCTACGCCGAGCGGGAACAGCTGCAGAGCGGCGCCGACGCGGCCTCCTGGAAGGTCGCCCAGTCCTGTGTCGCCATGCTGCCGGCGCTGTGCACGGTCGCCGGGGCCACCGCGACCGCGCAGACGACCAACGCGCAGACGTACGCCAACCGGAACGCCAAGGACCTGGTCTCGGGCATGCAGCTGTGCATCAACGTCGTGTCGGCGTCCGGCGTCACCACCAAGGACCCGAACTGCCCGGCGACGTGGAACACCCCGGTCACCTGCCCGGCACTGCCGGTCTCCAGCGGGCCGTTCAGTTACGTCGAGGTGCGCACGACCACCCGCAACGCCGACGGGACGACCGTGGTGCCACCGCTGTTCGGGCAGGCCATCGCCGGGACGCCGTACACCGGGGCGATGATGGGAGCCTGCGGCCGGGTCGCCTGGGGTGTCCCGGCGGTCGAGGACACCTTCGCCTTCGGCATCTCGAAGTGCGACTTCCTGCGGATGACCAACAACAACACGACCAACTTCGCCCCGCCCCTGCTCGGCGGCCTGAACCCGCTGCTGCAGGGCACCGGGGTGTACTCGCTGCTCGGCCTCTCCAGCCCGAGCGTCAACTATGTCGCGATCAGTAACGGCATCCTGTCGACGTCCTGTCCCACCACCATCACCGAGACGGTCGCCGGCTACGCCTGGCTGGGTCAGCCGAACGGCTCGACCGCGCTCCTGGGCATCCTGCCCGTGCATGCGCCCGACCCGACGACGTGCAACCTCGCCGACATTCCGGCGACCAACGGGTCGGTCGACAGCTGGGTCGGCGGGTTCACCATCAGCCTCAGCAACGCCAGCGCGGCGACGACCTGCATCAACAAGTTGAACTCGTACGTGGCCTCCGGGCAGCCGGTGCTGGTCCCGATCTTCGACCGGCAAGCGTCGCTGATCAACCTGCTGCCGTCGTACTACCGGGTGATCGGCTTCGCTCCGTTCGTCTTCACCGGGTACGAGACGCTGGTCAGCGGCCTGGGCGGGCTGCTCAACGGGGTCCTGGCCCCCAACTCGTCGCTCAACACGGTCGTCACGGGAGTACAGAAGGTGGCGTGCGCGCTGCAGTCCTGCGTCTACGGCTACTTCACCAAGACCCTGGTCACCGACCACGTGCCCACGCAGTTCGCGACGTCGCCGAACTTCGGGGCCACGGTCATCGGCCGTACGGGGTGACCTGTGCTTGAGAGGGTGAAGTCATGCGACGGCGTCTGCTGATCCTGCTGGCCGCGCTGGTGCTGGCCGGGATCAGCGGCGTGGCCGTGCTCTCCTACGCCCGCACGGCCGACCGCCGCGCGCTCAGCGGCAAGGAGGGCACCTGGATCCTGGTCGCCAAGCAGTACATCCCGGCCGGGACCAGCGGCGCCGAGATCCGGACCCGCGGCCTGACCGAGCGGCTCCTGGTCCCGACCGTCACGGTGCCGACCGGCGCGCTGAACACCTGGGACGGCGCCCTCGACCGGCTGCAGCTCGGCGCCGACCTGCAGCCCAAGCAGATGATCATGCAGACGCTGTTCGTGCAGGTCCAGCCGTCGCCGTCGCACACCGGGCGGATCCCGGTGCCCCGCAAGTCGCTCGCCGTGTCGGTCTCGCTGAACGTGGCACCGCAGGTGGCCGGCAACATCACGCCCGGCGACCAGGTCGCGGTCTACTACACGTTCCAGGTCAAGGTCCTGATGGACAAGGACAAGGAGACCATCCCGATGACCGAGCTCCTGCTGCCCAAGGCGCGGGTGATCACCATCGGGGAGGCGACGAAACTGCCGCAGGCCACGACCACACCGTCGTCGGCCCCGGCCGGGGTCAGCCCGACACCGGGTCCGAGCGTGTCGGGCACCGGCGGGGCGGTCGCCGGCAACGTCAACCAGGCACTGTCCAGCAACGGCACCAACGTGGGCGAGGCGGTCCAGAGGTACGTCGTGACCCTCGCCGTCGACGACACCGACGCCCTGCGGCTCGTGCACGCCGTCCAGAGCGGGCAGCTCTACCTGGCGCTGCTCGGCCCGAACGCCACCGCCAGCACCGGCCCGGCCGTCGACACCAGCTGGGTGGTCAACTAGATGAGCCTGTACGTCTACGTGGAGCCGGACGAGGAGCGCCGGACGCACTGGGGCAACGACTTCCGCGCCATCGGCGGCACCATGCTCAAGAGCATGAGCGAGCTGGAGTCCTATCTCCCCCGCTATCCGGAGACCCTGCTCGTGGTCATCGGGGCGGAGGTCGACCTGGACGAGGCGCTGATGTTCACCGCGTACCAGCGGCTGCAACGCCCGGTCATCGGGGTGGTGCTGATCCGCAAGGTGATCGCGGCCGACGCGGTCCTGCGCTGTCTGCAGTCCGGCATCCGGGAGCTGGTCTCCGAGGAGGACGAGGAGGGCATCCGCAACGCGACGGTACGGTCGGTCGACCTGTCCAAGGCGTTGAGCACGAGCATGCGCGGGGCCGGCGATCACGCCCCGTACGCGCGGGTGGTCACGGTCTTCGCCGGGAAGGGCGGCTGCGGGCGCAGCGTGGTCGCGGTCAACCTGGCCGTGGCCCTGGCCGGCGGCGGCCGGCGGGTGCTCATCATGGACCTGGACCTGCAGTTCGGCGACGTGGCGATCATGATGAAGCTGTCCCCGGAACGCAGCATCGCCGGCGGCCTGCAGATGGCCGGGCGACTGGACGAGCCGGGACTGAGATCGATCGTCACGACGTACCGTCAAGGGCTTGATGCCCTTCTCGCCCCGGCCAGTCCGGCCGAGGGTGAGCAGGTGCGGCGGGAATTCGTGGTCGAACTGCTGGACGTGGCCCGCCCGCTCTACGACTACATCGTGGTCGACACCCCGGCCGTGGTCACCGACCAGGTGCTGGCCGCGCTGGACATGTCCGACTGGTTCGTCCCGATCGTCACGCCGGACCTGCCGACGCTCAAGTCGGTCCGGCTCACCTCGGAGATGTTCGACCTGCTGGACTACCCGAAGGACAAGCGGCTGCTGGTCTTCAACCGGGCCAACACTCAGGTCGGTCTGAGCCCGGCCGAGGTGGAACTGGCCGTCGGCATGCCGTTCGCGGTGCAGGTGCCGTCCAGCCGGGACGTGATCGTCTCGGTCAACCAGGGCGAGCCGATCGTCATGACCGATCCGCTGCACCCGGTCAGCCGGGGGATCCGGGAGCTGGCCGACCGGGTCACCGGCGTCGAGGCGGCCCCGCAGCGCCGCCGCGGCTTCCTCGGGAGGTTGTTCAAGTGAGTCTCTCCAGCCGCCTGGGCGGTGCCAACACTCCCCCGGCCCCGCCGACCGAGCCGCGCGGCGGCGAACGCTACCGGGCCGCCGGACGCCAGCCGACCGACCAGGTCGGCGAGGTACGGCTGCGCATCCAGCGCCGGCTGGCCGACGAGCTCGGCCCGACCCTCTACAGCAACAACCAGAGCGAGGACCTGGACGCCCGGGTCCGCGACGCCCTCAACGAGCTGCTGGCCCGCGAGGAGACCCCGCTCTCGGGCGCCGACCGGGCCCGGATCACCCGCGAGGTGACCGACGAGGTGCTCGGCCACGGCCCGATCGAGTCGCTGCTGCGCGACACGTCGGTCACCGAGGTGATGGTGAACGGGCCGCACTCGGTCTACGTCGAACGGTTCGGCCGCCTGGAGAAGACCAACGCCGAGTTCGACGACGAGCCGCACCTGCGCCGGATCATCGACCGGATCTGCTCCCGGGTCGGCCGCCGGGTCGACGAGGCCAGCCCGACCGTGGACGCCCGCCTGCCCGACGGGAGCCGGGTCAACGCCGTGGTCCCGCCGATCGCGCTGGACGGCTCGTCGCTGACCATCCGCAAGTTCGCCGCGGTCCCGCTGACCGTCGGCGACCTGCTGCAGTACGGCACGCTGACCCGTCAGGCGGCCGAGTTCCTGGACGCGTGCGTGCGCGGCCGGCGCAACATCGTGGTCAGCGGCGGCACCGGCTCGGGCAAGACCACCGTCCTCAACATCCTCTCCGGCTTCGTGCCGACCGACGAGCGGATCGTCACCATCGAGGACGCCGCCGAGCTGCAGCTGGTCCAGGACCACGTGCTGCGCCTGGAGTCGCGCCCGCCGAACTCCGAGGGCCGGGGCACCATCACCACCCGCGACCTGGTCCGCAACGCGCTGCGGATGCGCCCGGACCGGATCGTGGTGGGCGAGGTCCGCGACGCCGCCGCGCTGGACATGCTGCAGGCGATGAACACCGGGCACGACGGCTCGCTCACCACGCTGCACGCGAACGCGCCGCGCGACGCGCTGTCCCGGCTGGAGACGATGGTGCTGATGGCCGGCATGGACCTGCCGATCCGCGCCATCCGCGACCAGATCAGCTCCGCAGTCGACCTGATCCTGCAGGTCAACCGGTTCAAGGACGGCACCCGCAAGGTCACCCACATCACCGAGGTGGTGGGCATGGAGGGTGACGTCGTGACGCTGCAGGACCTCTTCCTGTACGACGCGTCGGCCGGCACCGAGCTCCCGGGCGGCGTCGGAGTGCTGCGCACGACCGGCATCCGCCCCCATTTCACCGACACCCTTCAGATGTACGGCGTGACCCTCCCGTCCACGATGTTCGCGGCCCGGAGGCGCTGAGTCATGAGCGATCCGACCATGGCTCTGATCGCGGCCGTCGCCGCCGCGGCCGCCGCCGTGTTCGTGATCGTCTTCGTGATCCTGCAGGCCACGCTGGGCAAGACCCCGATCCAGCGCCGGCTCGCGGCCCTGCGGCAGTTCTCGGTGCACCGCGAGACGCAGTCGGACCCGCTGCTGCGCCGGATCATCGTCGCCCAGGGCCGCCGGGTCGAACGGCGTCCGGGCCTGTTGCGGCTGGCCGAGCGCAGCGCCCCGCTGCTGGACCGGCTCGGCGGCAAACTGCGGCCGTCCGAGTGGCTGGTCATCCGGGCGATCGCCGCGGTCGTCGTGGCGATCCTGTTCGGCCTGCTCCTGAGTCCGCTGTTCGGCCTGCTCCTGGGGCTGCCGGCCGGTTTCCTCGGGTCGAACACGGTGCTGCGGGCCCGGATCCGCCGCCGCGAGCAGGCGTTCTCGGACGAGCTGCCGGGCGCCCTGCAACTCATGATCAGCTCCCTGCGGTCGGGTTTCACGCTGCACCAGTCGGTCGAGGCGGGTGTCCGCGACGACGACGGGCCGGTCGCCACCGAGCTGCGCCGGGCGCTGTCCGAGACCCGGATCAGCGGCGACTTCGAGGACGCCCTGGAGCGCATCGGCGACCGGATGAACAGCGCCGAGATGATCTGGCTGGTCATGGCGTTGCGCCTGCAGAAGGAGGTGGGCGGCAGCCTGGTCGAGGTCATGCAGACCACCGCCGACACCATGCGCGAGCGGGCCTACCTGCGGCGGCATGTGCGGTCGTTGTCCGGCGAGGGGCGCGTGTCGGCGTACGTCCTCGGGGCCATGCCCTTCCTCGCCGCAGGCGGCATCTGGGTGACTCAGCCGACCTACCTGACTCCGATGTTCCACCAGGCGATCGGCATCATCATGCTGGCCGTCGCGATCACGCTGATGGCGATCGGCGCCGTCTGGCTGCGGGCCGTGGTCAAGGTCGAGGTCTGAGGTGACCGGGTACGTCATCGCGGTCGGCGCCGCCCTCGGGATGGCCGCCGCCGTGCTGCTCGCCGCGACCGCCGCCGTCCTGCCGGCACCCCGCCGCGACCGGATCCTGCGTGCCCTGGCCCAGTACGGCACCAGCGGCGCGATCCAGATCGAGACGAGCCACCCGTTCACCCGTCGGGTGCGCTCGATCACCCGGATCGTGGTGGAACGGCTCGGCGACGCGGTCACCTCGGACCGCGACCGGCACCGGCTGGTGCAGAGCCTGGACTACGCCGGCAACCCGGTCGCCTGGCCGCTGGCCCGGGTGATCCGGGTCCGGCCGCTGGCCGCGGTGGCCACCTGCGGGTTCGGCGCGGCGGTGGGCCAGTCGGTCGGCGGCGGCTCCGGCGGGCTGCTCGGTGCCCTGCTCGGGCTGGCCGGCGGTTTCCTGCTGCCCCGGATCCTGCTGCACAACGCCGGGATCAAACGTCAGCAGCAGCTCCTGCGCTCGCTCCCGGACGTGATGGACGCGCTGGTCATCGGCGTGGAGGCCGGCCTGGGCCTGGACTCGGCGATGGACCACGTGGGCCGCAGCATGACCGGTCCGATGTCCGACGAGCTGCGCCGAGTACTGCAGGAGATGCGGCTCGGCGTCTCCCGGGCCGAGGCGCTGCGCTCGCTCTCCGCCCGGACCACCGTCCGTGACCTGAAACGCCTGGTCACCGCCCTGGTGCAGGCCGGCGAGCTGGGCATCTCGGTGGCCAACATCCTTCGCGAGCACGCCCAGGACCAGCGGGTCCGGCGGCGGCAGCGGGCCGAGGAGATGGCCCAGAAGGTGCCGGTCAAGCTGATCTTCCCGGTGATGTTCTGCATGCTGCCGGCCATCTTCGTGATCCTGATCGGCCCGGCCGTGCTGCAGCTCATCAAGTCCTTCCAATAGCAGCGGCTAAGCCACCCGGCGAGAACTGCCGATCAGAGGGCGTGACCGCTCTGATCGACCTCGAGCTCCCGGACTCGGAGCAGGCCCGGTTGGCCGCGCTGCACGAATATCAGCTGCTCGACGAGCCGGCCGACGACGAGCTGGAGGCTGTCGTCCGGGTCGCCGCCATGGTCGCCGACGTCCCCCAGGCCACCCTGAACCTGATCGACGCGAACCGGCAGTGCCAGCTCACCGCCATCGGCTTCGAGCCCGGGGAGCAGCCGCGCAGCGAGTCGATGTGCGATGTGCACTTCCTGGCCGGGGAGACGATCCAGATCCCGGACGCGAGCAAGAACCCGTTGTACGCGAGCAATCCGTATGTGGACGGGCGGCTGGGCAGCGTCCGGTTCTACGCCTCCACATCATTGATAACCCCTTCCGGGTACGTGCTCGGCACGCTCTGCGTGTTCGAGGAGCACCGGGTGCGGACGCTCAGCGAGCGGCAGATGGCCCGGCTGGCCGACCTCGGCGAGATCGTGGTCGGACTCTTCGAACGTCGCCGGCAGGCCCGGCTCGCGGCCGATCTGACCGCGCGGGCCGAACGCGCCCACAAGTTCATCGACACCATGCTGGAGACGGTCGAGGTCGGGATCGCGGCGGCCGACGAGCACGGGCGGATGACCGTGCTGAACCGGACCGCCCGCCGCTGGGCCGGCATCGAGGACGACCACACGACCCCGCTCGAAGAGGTCCGCCCGCACTTCCGCATCTACCGGCCGGACGGCGTCACCCGGCTCGGCCCCGGCGAGGGACCGCTGGCCCGGGCCATGCGCGGCGACCCGATCGACGGCGCCGAGATGGTCATCGAGACCGCCGACGACGAGCGGATCACGGTGCTGGCCACCGGCCGCAGCCTGTACGCGGACAGCGGCGAACGGATCGGCGCGGTCGTCGCGCTGACCGACGTCACCCAGGACCGCGTCTACCGCCGGCGGCTGGAACAGGCGCACGCCGAGGTGGCCCAGCGCGAGGAACAGCTGCAGGCCGCGGTGATCGAGCTGGAACGGTCCAACGACGAGCTGGAGGGGTTCGCCGCCGCGGTCAGCCACGACCTGGTCCGGCCCCTGGCCGGCGCGCACGGCTACCTCGACCTGCTCGACGAGGAGTACAGCGACCAGATGGACGCCCGCGCGGCCAAGTGGGTCGGCGGGGCCCTGCGCGCCGTGGAACGGATGCAGCAGCTCGTGCAGGCGCTGCTCAGCTACGCCCGGGCCGGTCACGCGCCCTGCCAGCCCGGCGAGGTCGACCTGAACGCCGTGGTCGACCAGGTGAGCGCCGACCTGCGGACGCTCATCGAGACCGCGGGCGCCGAGATCGTCGTGCAGGGCGGACTCCCGATGATCACCGGGGACAAGACGTTGCTGCGCCAGCTGCTGCAGAACCTGGTCGACAACGCGATCAAGTACCGGCACCCGGACCGGTCCCCGGTCGTGCAGATCAGCTGCACGGTCGAACCGGACGGCTGGCACCTGTCGATCGCCGACAACGGGATCGGCATCCCGGCCGAGCACCGGGACCGGATCTTCGACATGTTCGCCCAGGTCGACCCCGACTCGCGCAAGGGCCACGGGATCGGGCTGTCCACCTGCCTGCGGATCGTCGAACGCCATAACGGGGTGATCCAGTTGGACGATTCCCCCAGCGGCGGAACGGTCGTCCGGCTGACGCTGCCGATGGTTCAGCAACCGGACCGCACCCGAGGGCCCAACCCGTTCGCACCGGACGGGCCGGATCTTGGGTCGCACACGGACATCGGTTGAAAGGATCCTCATGTCAGTGACGGCCTTCGAGACCTGCTCCCTGGACGTTCTCGTCGACACCCGGTCCGCCACCGTGAACGACCTGTTCCTGACCAGCCTGCTGTGCCGGGACCGAATGCGGGTGATCCTCGACGACATCGCCGAGCGGCTGGACGTGCCGATCGCCGGGGTCAACCTGGTCCGCGAGGACGCGGTGCTGTTCGCCGCCGCGACCGGGGCGCCGGGCTGGCTGGACGCGATGGGCGGCGTCCCGGCCGAATGGGCCCCCTGCCACCGCGTCGCCGACCAGGACACCCCGCTGACCATCGGCGACCTGCACGCCGACACCTGGGGCTACTTCTCCCCGGCGTCGCTGTTCGGGCCGGTCCGCGCCTACACCGGGGTGCCGCTGCGCGCCTACGGCCTGGTCGTCGGCACGTTGTACACGATGGCGCAGACCCCGGACGCGTTCGGGGCGGACACCGTCGCCGCCCTGGAGAACCGCGCCGACGAGGTCCTGCACATCCTCATCCCTGGTTGATCCGGATCAGGTTCCCGGCCGGATCACGAAAAGCACAATCGCGGATCCCGTACGGCTGATCGGCCGGCTCCTGCACCACGTCCGCGCCCGCGGCGACCAGCCGCTCGAACACGCCGTCGAGATCCTCGGAGGCCAGGGTCAGCGCCGCGAAACTGCCCTTGGCCATCAACTCGGCGATCACCCGCCGCTCGTCGTCCGTGATGCTCGGGTCGACGGCCGGCGGGTGCAGCACGATCGACACCGGCTGCCCCTTCGGCCCGACCGTGATCCAGCGCATGTCGTGGTAACCGACGTCGTTGCGCACCTCGAAACCGAGCACGTCCCGGTAGAAACCGATGGCCGCCTCCGCGTCGTCGTGCGGGAGGAAACTCGCGTGAATCCTGATGTCCATGCCGACCATGCTAGGAACGCGGCGCGGCCCGCACTTCTCGATTCCTGACCGGTCTGGTCACCTGTTTCGCCACGCACGCCGGGATGCCCTCGGTGGCGTCGGCGGCACTCCTGCGATAGGCGCTCGGCGAGATCCCGACCAGCTGGCTGAACCGGGTGCTGAACGTGCCGAGCGACGAACACCCGACCGCGAAACAGACCTCGGTCACACTCAGATCGCCGCGGCGCAGCAACGACATGGCGCGCTCGATGCGGCGGGTCATCAGATATCCGTACGGCGACTCGCCGAAGGCGGTCCGGAATTCGCGGCTGAGATGGCCGGCGGACATGTGCGCGCCCCGGGCCAGGGCCTCGACGTCGAGAGGCTGCGCGTAGTCCCGGTCGATGCGGTCCCGCACCCGGCGCAACCGCTTGAGATCGCGCAAGCGCTGCTCGTGGCTGGTCACGCCGCCCATCGTAAAACTTTTCGCGAAGCCTTCAACGCCGGCGAGAATCGCGGCTCCAGCCAGGACTTTTCGCGGAGCCTTCAACGCCGGCGAGAATCGCGGCTCCAGCCAGGACTTTTCGCGGAGCCTTCAACGCCAGCGGGGATCGCGGCTCCAGCGCGGGCCGACCTCGGCCCACTCCCGCGCCCAGGCCCGATCCCGGCGGCGGTCCAGCAGCCCCCGGCCGGTCCGGTGCGCCACCGCCAGCACCCCGACCAGGCCCATGACGGCGGCCACGGCCAGCAGGATCGCCTGCGAGACCGGGCTGTGCCGGCCCGGCGGGACGTGCAGCCGGCCCGCGTCGTCGACCCAGACCGCGACCCGCGCACCGGCCCGCGCCGTCGCCTCGGTCTGCACGATCCCGCTGCGCGACGAACCGTCCGGTGCCGTCCAGGTCGCCCGCGCGGCCTGCGGGGCGGCAGTCGGCCCGCCGGTCGGGCCGTCCGTCCCGGTGGCGTCCTCCACCAGCACCGCGTCGACCCGGAAGACGTGCGTCCGCTCCCACTCCCGGGCCCGCACGTCCGACCGGTACCCGGCCGTGCCGGCCCACCAGGCCAGCAACGGCGCCGCCGCCAGGAACGTCAGCACCAGCACGAACACCAGCAGGTTCTCCAGCCGATCCTCACGGCGGCGCAGGACGTTGGTGTCCCAGCCGATCATGTACTCGCTCCCTCTCCCCTTCGGGGAAGTCCCTCTGGGGAAGCATCACCCGGTCCCTTTAGGGGGAAGCATCACCCGGAGGCAAGGCCCGGCGACGCACATCGCCGCACTGGCCGCAACTCTTTCCACAGCGACGAGTTGTCCACAGGGCGCCGGCATGATCTTGGCGTTCTGCCGGACAATTACGGGTGGCGGTCAGCCCCCGGGGTGGGTGGGGTTTGTGGCCGCGGTGTGCTCCGTCATCGGCTGAGCAACGCCGCACCACCTCACCCCGGCCACCTCACCCCGGCCACGCCCCGCCACGCTGCCCGGCCGCACCACACCGCTTCGCCCCGGCCCCGTCACCCCGCCCGGCCTGTCCGCCTCTCGGGGCCGCCGGCCCGTAACGGCCGTTGCTCACACTCGGGCCGGCTCGCGTGTGGCGGGCTCGCCCGAATCCGAATCCGAATCCGAATCCGAGCCTGAACCCGACCGGGCCCGGCCCCGCTCGGCCACGCTCCACCCCAGCGCGGCCACCGAGGCCACCGCCAGCACACCCACCAGCGCCCCGGGACGGGCACCGAGCCCGTCCGCCGCCGACGCCACCGGGTTGGGCAAGCCCAGCCGCGCGATCAGCCAGCCGCTCGCCGCCACCCCGGTCAGTCCGGCCCCGATCAGCCGGAACGGCCGACCGGCCCGGGTCCGGGCGACCACCACCAGCACCGGCAGCGCGAGCGCGACCAGGACCAGCTGCACCGCTTCGATGCCGAGGTTGAAGCCGAACAGGCTGAGCGCCAGCCGCCCGGTGGACAGCTGCATCTCGGCCAGCGTGAACGAGAACGCCATCCCGTGGCCGAGTCCGAAGAACCCGGCCACGGCCGCTTCGCGACCAGGAAAGAGCGGGCGTACGGCGTGCACCGCCCCGACCAGGATGCTGGCCGCGATGAACGCTTCCACCGGCCAGGCCGGAATGTCCAGGTGGGTCAGCGCGCTCACGGCCAGGGCCACCGAGTGACCGATCGTGAATGCGCACGTCGTCCGCCCGATGCGGCCGGCCGCGGCCCGCGCGCCGACCAGCCCGCGCCAGCGCCCACCGGCGGCTGACAGCGGGGCGGGCAGCAGCAGGATCAGCAGGAAGAGCAGGTGATCGGTGCCCGCCAGGATGTGGTGGCCGCCGAGTTCGGCCATCGCCACGAACCCGGACCACCAGCTGCCGGCTCCCAGGTTCACCTGAAGCGCGGCCACCGTCATGGTCCGGTTGTCGATCTGGATCGTGCCGACCTGGGTCGAGGCCGAGCCGGTGACCTGTCCGGACGCCCAGTCCTGGCGGACCGAGACGAGCACGGTGTGGGTGACGACCTGGTGGACGATCACGTCGTACGCGAAGGTGAAGTGCCTGATGTCGGCGCCGGCCGGCGGGGTCAGGGTCGCCGTCGCCGTGACCTCCTGGTACGGGCCGGTCGACGTCTGTTCGGCCGAGCTGAGCGCGAGGTCGCCGACGGTGACCGTCCAGGGCCAGCCGTCGGTGGTGACCGGTTTGATGTGCGCGGCCAGGTAGGACGGGATCGGCTCGTCCTTGCGGGCGATGTCCAGGTCGCCGGCCGGCAGTTCGAGGTGCGCGGTCACCGACGTCTCGTGCACGTCGAGCAGGACCACCGAGTGCGGCATGGGATGCGCCGAGGCCGGCGACGCCCCGAACAGGAGCGCCGCCGTCACCACCAGCGCGGCGATGAATGCCCGACGCATCAGAAGGAGAACTCTCCGCCGTAGTCGCGGGTGTGGTCACGGTAGACGGTGTGGTAGTGGATCTGGGTGTTGTAGACCACGCCGTTCTGGCAGACGAATTCGATCCAGACGCCCGGCCCGTCGATGCGGACGTAGTCGCCCTGCGTGTCGTAGTCGGTGCCGCCGGAGATGCCGACCACGGTCTTGTCCAGCTCGGACTCGTAGATCTTCATCAGCTGCTGCGCGGTCGCGGCGTCGCTGATCGACACCCACGCCTTGATCGCGTTGAGCACGAGCTGCTTCTGCCGGGGCGAGAACGTCTTCACCGGCACGCCCTCCTTGGTCGCCGGGAACTGGCCGTCCTTCTGCGGGCCGACCAGCACGTCGCCGAAGGACTCGGCCATGGTGGCCGCGGTCTTCTGCTTGGCGGTGAGACTCGCGGTCAGTGCCGCGATCGCGTTCTTCTGACTCGCCATCGCCTCGACGGTGGCGCCGGTGGTGCTGTCGGTGTAGCTGATCGGCTCGACGCCGATGAAGAACGGGCTGGCGCTGGTGACCTTGCCCTTGGTGTACGTGAGGTGCACGGCCAGGTGGTGGCCGCCGAAGTTCAGCTCCCACGTGCCGGTGGCCGACGGGGCGCCGAGGAAGGCCAGGTAGTAGTAGCCGCTGCCGTAGGTCAGGCCCGGCCCACCACTGCCGCCGCCACCGGTCGGCGGCTGGCCCGAGCCGGACGGCGCGGGAGCGGGTTCGGCCGAGGCCGACGGGTCCGCCGACGGCGGGGTGCCGCCACCGCCGCCCACGGAACCGCTGGAGTCGGCGGCCAGCAGATCATCCGCCGCCATGATCTTCTTGACCTGGTCGAAGCCGGTGCCCTGACCGGTGCCGGCCGCCGCCTGGAGCACGGCCTTGGCCGCGGTCAGCTGCACGTCGGTGAGGGAGCCCAGCTCGATGCCGGGCCGGCAGGTCCCGGCGCACGGCAGGTTCGACCAGGCGGTCGCGTTGGCCTGGGTGAAGTCGAGGACCACCTCGGCCTTCTGGTCGTCGCTGAGCGTGGCCAGGAAGTCGTCGGCGGCGGCGACCACACCGGGCACACCCTTGTAGGGCCCCTTGGGCACGGCATTTGTCCGGCCGGCGGAAGGGGCGGCCGGGCCGGTGGCCGCGTTGGCCGTGGCGATGCCGGCGCCGAGCACGGCGAGCGCGGTCGCGGCCAGGGCGAAGCCCCGCCAGCGCCGAGTTCCGCGGGCCTTTTCGTCCGTCACGGAAATACTCCTCAGAGAAAGATGGGGATGGGTCACAAGATTGTTGACAACCCCATCGAGAGAGCACAACCGAATGGCGCCTATGAAGTTCCCGTCAGCAACCTGTCAATATGGCCTTACCTGCGAAAATGCTGAAAAGAAATTCGCACAGCAAACGCATATGAGGGCCATAAGAAATTGCTAGGAAAGTGTGAGTACGTGGAATCCCCACGGCGGCAGATCGACATAGAGCCCGTCGGTCGCCAATTCACTGCCGGACCTCTCGAACACCCGCCCGTCCATCCGGTCGGTGATCCGCCACGCGCGCCCGGCCAGCCCCGGCCAGGGCAGCTCGACCCGCCCCTGCGACGCGTGCCACGAGAAGTTGACCACCACCAGGGCCGAGTCCCAGGACCAGGCCAGCAGGTCCCGGTGCGACGGGTTGTCCGGCCAGCCCAGGGTCGGCAGCAGCCGCCACTCCCCCTGCCGGACGCTCGCCGCCACCTCGATCAGCCGGTGATGGAAGTCGCGCAGCCCCGGGTCGACCGGCTCGTCCGGGTAGCGGCCGAGGAAGACCGGCAGATGCGTACGCCGCCCCTCGAACTGCCCGTCGTGCCAGAGCGCGGCCCCGGGCAGGGTCGCCATCGCCACCGCCGCGGCCCGGTTCCGCCCGGCCGGCATGCTGGCCGCGGCTCGCGGCTCGTCATGGTTCTCCAGGAACCGGATCAGCCGGTCCTGATAGTCCCGCCCGGCCGCCAGGTGCTCGCGGACCGCGGCCGCGTCCTCGTGCGCCAGCCGGTCGTAGAGCCGCTTGTCGTAGCAGAAGTCGAAGCCCTGCTGCTGCAGCAGCCACTCGGTGTCCCAGTAGACCTCGGCGATGAGCACCACCTCGGGGTGGCGCTCGCGCAGCCGTCCGATCAGGTCCGGCCAGAACTCCGCCTCGGGCGGCGGGCCGGCGTATCGACCCCACGTACGCGCAAAAATGTCGTTGGTGAGAAGCATGGCCATGTCGCACCGCATGCCGTCGCACTGCTCGGCGATGTCGGTCATACCGGCCAGGGTGGCCTCGCGCATGCCGGGTGAGAACGCGTTGAGCTGGGCCACGTCGGGCCAGGGCGGGAAGTAGGGGTCGCGGCCGTGCGCGATCACCCGGCCGCCCGCGTGGAACCAGCCGGTCGGGTCGTCGGCCAGGTCGGTCTCGGTGCCCTGGATGAACCAGTCCGGGTGCCGGGTCACGGCCGGGTGGTCCGGCGCGACATGGTTGGGCACGTAGTCCAGGATCAGCCTCAGCCCACGTTTACGCAGCTCGGCGCGGGCGACCGCGAGCCCGGCGGGACCGCCCAGGCGCTCGTCGGCCCGGTAGCGGCGGACACAGTAGGGCGAGCCGACCACGTCCTCCGGCGTCAGGTCGGGCAGCGCGTGCCGGAACGCCCGCTGCAGCCCGTCGTTGACCCGGGCCACCGCGAGACCGGCCGGGCTGCGCTCCCAGACACCCATCAGCCAGACCGCGTCCATGCCGCGGGTGGCCACCTCGTCCCACACCCAGGCGGGCACGTTGGCCAGGGTGACGGGGCGGCCGAGCCGCCGGGCCAGGCCGGTCAGCCACGGCCAGGTGTCGATCTCGTAGATCGCCGGTGCGGCCGGCCAACCGGTCTTCACGGTGTCAGCCTAGCCTGGGCGGCTGCCCGGAACGGCCGATCGACACCCCTGGTTCGGGGCGGGGCACGGCCCGCGCGTCGTCGGTGACGGTCACCGAACCCAGCACCACGAGACCGATCAAACCCGTACGCAGGAGCGCCCGCATGTCGTTCCTTTCCTCCGGCTTAAACCTCCGCGAGGATCAACGATGTTGTGAACGATCGGGCTGCGACCCCCGTATCCGTCGGCGGCAAAGTCACCGACAGACATCGGGAGGACACCACATGGCACGGACCGGAATCGACACCTCGATCCTGCACAAGGGATCGCACAGCGCTTCCTACTTCGACCTTGCGAGGGCGGCCGGCGAAGGCGCGGAGATCGTCGACTTCTGCATCCCGTGCAACCCGTACTTCCCGACGCCGGAGATGTTCGACGAGCTCACCCGCGAGCTGAAGAGCATCCTCAAGTACTACCCGAGCGACTCGGCCACCATCACCAAGAAGCTGGCCAGTGTCCTCAACCTGCACCCGCAGACGGTCGCCATGGCCAACGGCTCGACCGAGCTGATCACCTGGATCGACCACCTGCTGGTCAAGGAGAGCCTGGCCGTTCCCATCCCGACGTTCGGCCGGTGGACCGACCAGCCCCTGGAGACCGGCAAGCGGGTCGACATGTTCCCGCTGCAGGAACGCGACGGCTTCCGGCTCGACCTGGAGGAGTACGTCGAGTTCATCCGCGAGCGCCGCTCCCGGGTCGCGGTGGTCTGCAACGTGAACAACCCGGACGGCAACTACCTGCCGCGCCGCGACATCATCCGCTTCATGGACCAGCTCAGCGACCTGGACCTGGTCGTCATCGACGAGTCGTTCATCGACTTCTCGGACGCCGAACGCTACCCGTCGGTCGGCCCGGACGCGGTGATCCGCCCCAACGCGGTCGTCCTCAAGTCGCTCGGCAAGAACTTCGGCCTGCACGGCATCCGCTTCGGCTACATGCTGGCCAACCCGGCGATCGCCGGCAAGATCGCCAAGATGCTGCCGAAGTGGAACCTCAACTCCCTCGCGGAGAAGGTCGTCCACATGATCCAGGACCACGAGATGGAGTATGAGGAGAGCCTGCGCCTGCTCAGCCGCGACCGCCGCTCGATGGGCCGCGAGCTGCAGCGCATCCCCGGCCTCACCGTCTTCCCCTCCCAGGGCAACTTCTACCTGGTCAAACTCCCCACCGAATGGTCCGGCGTGGCGCTGCGCGACTTCCTCGTCGCCAATCACGGCATCATGACCCGCGAGTGCGGCAACAAACTGGGGATGACCAGCCAGTTCATGCGCCTGGTGGTCCGACCCGGCGCCGACGTCGACCGCCTCGTCGACGGCATGCTCGACTACTCGCAGCGCTTCCACGGCCGCTCGGTCTACGACGGCGACCAGCTGGAGAGCACGAGCCGGCGCTGGGCCGAATCCTACGAGGACCAGCGCAGCGAGCGCGCCGACCGCGGCACCGAGTACACCGCCCGCCGCGCCGCGGTCAGCTGAGACAACCCAAGATCACATTCTTCATTGCCTCGGTCCGCCGGGGTACAGACCGTCGCTCCCGCGGGGACCCTTCCGGGCTGAGCAGGGCGCTGGCGCGCCCAGAACGCTCAGCCCGCAAGGGCGACGTGGTCGGTTGGTCGCGGTCAGGGCAACCGACCCGCCGACCCCGTCTCAGAGATTGGTCATGCTCTCCATCTGCTCGGTGTAGCGGTCGCCGACCACCTTGACGTCGGCCGCCGCCGCACCGATCTCGTCGAGGTCGGCCGCGGTCAGGGTCAGCTCGGCGGCGCCGAGGTTCTCGTCCAGGCGCTCCAACCGGCGGGTGCCCGGGATCGGCACGATCCACGGCCGCTGCGCCAGCAGCCAGGCCAGCGCCACCTGAGCCGGCGTCGCCCCCTTGGCCGCACCGAGCCGCCCGATCACCTCGACCAGCGCCTGGTTCGCCTCCCGGGCCTCGGCCGAGAACCGCGGCAGCCCCTTACGCATGTCGTTCTCGGCGAACACCGTGTCCGCCCCGATCTTCCCGGTCAGGAAGCCCCGGCCCAGCGGGCTGAACGGCACGAACCCGATCCCCAGTTCCCCCAGCGTGTCCAGCAGCTCGTCCTCGGGCCGCCGCCACCACAGCGAATACTCACTCTGCACCGCGGTGACCGGCTGCACGGCGTGCGCCCGCCGGATCGTCCCGGCCGCCGCCTCGGACATCCCGAAGTGCCGCACCTTGCCCGCCTCGATCAGCTCCCGGACCGTGCCCGCGACCTCCTCGATCGGCACCGCCGGGTCGACCCGGTGCTGGTAGAACAGGTCGAGCGTGTCCACCCGCAGCCGCTTCAGCGACGCCTCGGCGACCTTGCGGATGTTCTCCGGCCGGCTGTCCGTGCCCGGCTGCTGCTTCCCGTCGGCGTCGATCACGAACCCGAACTTGGTGGCGATCACCACCTGCCCCCGGAACGGCTCCAGCGCCGCCCCGACCAGTTCCTCGTTGACCCACGGCCCGTACACCTCGGCGGTGTCGAACAGCGTGACCCCACGCTCGACGGCGGCCCTGAGCAGGGTGATGTTCGCGTCCCGGTCCGGCCCCGGCCCGTAGCCGTGGCTCATCCCCATCGCGCCGAACCCGATCGCCGAGACCGTCAGCTTTCCCAGTGTCCTCTGCTGCATGATCCCAAGCTAGTCCGCGGCGACGCGACCGCCGACCCTACGCGGGATCGGCCGCCCTGGTGTGCACCACGGCCGGCTTGTGCCCGTGCACGGCCAGCGCGTGCGCGGTGTCCCGCCCGCCGGCCAGGTTCGCCGTCAGCTGAGCCTCCAGCGCGTCGACCGCCGCCCGTAGTTGCGCCAACTGCACCCGCACGTCCACCGCCCCCGCCGGCAGAGCGGGCGCCGGCTGCGACCCGGATGCGGGCTGCGCGACGGGCGCCGACTGCTGGACCGGGTGCGGGGCAGGGGCCGGCTGCGGGGCCGGGCCGGGGTGGGGCGGCGGCGCCGGGTCGCTCGCCAGGACGGTCACCGAGGCCGCCTCGGGCATCGGCCCGGACGGCCGGGACGCCACCTTGTGTCCCGGCTCGTGGGCGGCCCGTTCCGCCTCGTGGGCCTCCTGCAGCGCGGTCAGCACCACCCCGACCAGCAGGTTCGTCAGCAGATAGCAGGCCGTCACCATGTAGGACACGTAGTAGAAGACCGCCCACTCGGTCACCTCCCGACCGGCCTGCAGCGTGTCCGTGATCCCGTCCAGCGACAGCAGCAGGAACAGCGTGAGCATGGCCTGCCCCACGGTCCCGTACCGCTCCGGGAACGCGTGCCCGAACATCATCCAGCCGAGCATCGCGTACCCGTACAGCAGAAGCACGGTGACCAGCAGGAAGCTCGCCAGCCCGGGAAGACTCCGCCGGATGCCGACCAGGATCACCCGCAGGCTGGGGAAGAGCCGGAACGTCCGCACGATCCGGGCCAGCCGCAACAACCGCAGCAGCGTCACGTTCTCCCGGACCCCGGGCAGCAGCGGCGCCACCACGATGGCCAGGTCGAACAGATTCCACCGGTCCTTGAAGAACCCGGCGGGCGCCCTCAGATGTGATCCGAACCGGACAAGCAACTCCAGCACGAACCCGACCACACACAGGTATTCCACGACCCGCAGCTCAGCCCCGGCCGCCCGCACCACCGGCGTGTACGTCTCCAGCCCCAGCGTCGCCGCATTCACCACGATGACCGCGAACCCGGCCCCGTTGAACCAGGACGCCTCCACCACCCTCGCGCAGCGAGCCGCAATCCCCCGGGTAACGCTCATGATCGGTCGCTGCTCCCTCGGCCGAACCGGTAACGCCCAGACCCTATGACAGCCAATTCCGGGCCGGACCAACCACCCACCAGGTTCACTACCGGACACCACCCACCCGAGTGAGTACACCCCCGAACCCCCAGCGCCGCAGAAAGCCGCACTTCCCGCCCGCTCGCTCTCGGCCACGCCGGTCGCCACGTACGTCCGCAGCCGCCGCAGCGTCGGGTGCGAATGCCGCGAAAGGCCGGCCCCGATTCCACCCAGCCCGCGGCTCGCGCTCTCAGCTGGTGCTCACGGCTGTGATTCGACCGGAAAACAGCCCTGAGCACCAGCCGGGACCGTCGGCGCGGCTGGGGCTGAAGTGGCGACCACAACGCCCCGGCCGTGGGCCGAACGGGCGAACGCGCGGGTGGCGACATGGCGGACCGCGCCTCGGCCGTTTGCCGAAAGGGGTGACCACATTCGGTCAGCGACGGCGTGGGTGCTTAAAGTGACCGGCAGTTCGTCGATGGGGAGAATGATGCGGAAGCTGATTCGTGGGGTTGTCGTGCTGGCGCTCGTGGCGGGCGGGGGCGCCGTGCTGGCGACGCCGGCCGACGCCGCGGCCAAGACCTTCAAGAACTGCACCGAGCTGAACAAGAAGTACAAGCACGGGGTCGGCCGTAAGGGCGCCAAGGACAAGGTTCGTGGCTCGACCAAGAAGGTCACCACGTTCTACGTGAACACTGCCCTGTACAACGCCAACAAGAAGTCGGACCGCGACAAGGACGGCATCGCCTGCGAGAAGCGCTGACGCGTCAGCGGAGGCCTTCTTCAGCCCGGGCCTCGGTCGGCGCCAGTGCGCTGGACAGGGGGTCCGGGCCGTGTCGATCAGGGGACAAAAAACCGCCGCCGGGGGCTGTGCGCCCCCGGCGGCGGCAATTCCGGCCGGGCTGGTCAGACCCGGTCGGCGGCGATCAGGAGGTAGTGGAAACTTCCTTCCTTGTACGCCGTGAGGAAAGCCTCCTCGATCCCGGTGGCGACCTCGGACCGGGCGCGCATCTCCCAGTACGGAATGGTCGCCGCGGTCAGGTCGACCACGTTGATCGGGACGAGATCGTGCGCCGCGAGCGCCTTGAAGTAGTCGCTGCGCGGGTGGATGTCGCAGGTGTAGTGCTCGTTGATCTTGCTGACCGACTTGGAGCGCCGGCCGGTCACGTCGTTGGCGCAGCCGGTGATGCAGACGTAGCGGCCGCCGAAGCGGAGCATGCGGGCGAATTCCGCGTACAGGTCGAACAGGTCGACGTACATCGTCGTCTCGTTGGTCCAGATCGCCTGTCGGCTGTTCGAGGCGATGCCGGAGTCCAGCATGTTCCGGAAGTGGAACTTGACCTGGTCGTCGACGCCGCGCAGGGCGGCCTGCTCGTTGGCGAATCCGACCTGGTACTCGGAGATCGACACCCCGTCGACCCGGCAGCCGAACCGCGCGTTGGCCATGATGCTGGTGCCGCCGCGCCCGGACCCGCCGTCGAGCAGCGCGTCGGTCGGCGCGATCGGCCCGAGATGGTCGAGCAGCACGTCGGCCTGCGCACTCTCCAACCGGTGCAGCTCGGCGATGATGCGCTGCTCACGACCCTCGGCCGGGCCGTCCAGGACACCCCAGTTGGGTTCGCCGACGCCGTAGTGGTGGTGGTAGAGGCCGTCGACCTCACCGAGCCGGAGGTTGACCGGGTCGACCTGGTTGGTGTTCCAGTACCGGGCCACCGAGCGCTCGAAGTCGGTGCGCAGCGGGGAAAGGGCGGTCGTCGTCATGACTTCTCCTCCTTGGAATCGTGATAGCGGCCGCTGGTCGCGTGCCACTCCCGGCTGCCGCCCAGCCACGCCCAGGTGTCGGCGAGGAAGCGGCGCAGGGTGGGCGATCCGGACGCGCTCAGGTGCGCGGCCTGGGTCACGAACGTGTCCATCAGCTCGTTGTGGATCTTCACCGTCCGGAGCACCGCTTCCCGGTGGCTGATCCGGTCCTCGGCGACGAGCACGTTCGGCAGGTTGTGATCGGTCTCGGACTCGTTCTTCCCGGAGTAGAGATCGTTGATCAGCACGGCCGCGTTGGCGGCGGTGGTGAACGCCTCGCGGACGTCCGGGCGGAAGTACTCCTCGGGCGGGAGCTCGTAGCCGCCCAGCACGTCGATCAGGATCATCGGCGGCAGGTAGCTGTTGAGGTGCCGCTGCACCAGGTACTCCCAGACCGGCGGGGTGCGCCGGTTGGCGTGCCAGTCGGCCTCCTGCGTCCAGGCCAGGAACAGGATCGCCATCTGGTGCTGGAAGCGGGCCATCTGGGCCACGGTCGCGTACTCGGCCAGGTGTTCCATGGCGCTGCGGAACGCCACCGAGATCGGCTGGAGTTTGTGGTGCTCCGCCATCTCGGCCGCGTACTTGCGCGGCAGCGAGGCCGGGTCGACCACCGTGTACAGGTTGGCCAGCCGCGAGCCGACCACCATCGGGTCGGCCCCCAGGGACACCTCGTCCACGTAGTAGTCGTCCGTCGCCCACTCCGCGACCAGGCATTTGGTCGCGGCCAGGAGACGGTCCGGGTCGCTCGTGGCCGGGTGGGCGAGCATCATGTACCGGCCGAAGTTGGCCGCCCGCAGCTTGTCGAGGCGGCCGGGATAGATCCCGATCTCCTCGGCCCACGTCACGACCGCCTGGTTGACCTGCTCCCCCAGCGCGCGGTCGTCCCGCAGCGGCCCCGGGCAGAACAGTTGCGGCTCGTCCTTCTCCGAGGGTTTCGCCACGGGCCGGAAAGCGCGCGCCGCGGACGTTCCAAGACCATTCAGACCAAGATCGAATTGCCGGGGTACGGGTTTCAACACCGCACCGAGGTCACCCGGGGGTGCCTGGGTGAAATCGGACAGGATCGCGCGACCGAGTCCGGACGTGGAGGGCGGCGCCAGCAGTGTGCCGATCATGATCAGTGCGACAGTTCGACGTGGTCCAGGATGCCCAGCGCGTCCGGCACCAGGACCGCCGCCGAGTAGTACGCGCTGACCAGGTACGACATGATCGCCTGCTCGCTGATCCCCATGAACCGCACGGACAGGCTCGGCTGGTACTCGTCCGGGATGCCGGTCTGGTGCAGCCCGACCACGCCCTGGTCGGCCTCGCCGGTCCGCATGGCCAGGATCGACGTCGTGTGCGTCTCGGTCACCGGGATCTTGCCGCAGGGCAGGATCGGCACCCCGCGCCAGGACAGGAACGTGCCGCCGTCCTGCTCGACCATGGGCGGGTAGATCCCGCGCTTGGTGCACTCCCGGCCGAACGCGGCGATGGCCTGCGGGTGGGCCACGAACATCTTGGTCGCGCGGCGCATGCTGAGCAGCTCGTCCAGGTCGTCCGGGGTCGGCGGGCCGCCGCGGGTGTGGATGCGCTGCCGCAGGTCGGCGTTGTGCAGCAGGCCGAACTCGCGGTTGTTGATCATTTCGTATTCCTGGCGCTCCCGCAGCGCCTCGACGGTCAGCCGCAGCTGCTGTTCGAGCTGGTTCATCGGCTCGTTGTAGAGGTCGGCGACCCGGGTGTGCACCCGCAGGACGGTCTGGGCGACGCTCAGCTCGTACTCGCGGGGCTGCTCCTCGTAGTCGACGTAGGTGCCGTCGAGCTGCGGCTCGCCCTTGTGCCCGGCGGCCACCTTGATCGCGGCCTCGCCGTGCTTGTTCTGCGGACGGCGGTTCTTGGCCCGGAACCGTTCGACGTGCGAGCGCAGCTGGTCGCTGTGTTCGAGGATCGCGGTGAACTCCCGGCGCGGCAGGGTCAGCAGGGTCACCGCGGTCATCGCCTTGGCCGTGTAGTCCCAGATCCCGGCGTCGTCGGTCAGCGCGTGCTCGCCGAACGCCTCGCCGTCGGCGACCACTCCCAGGTTGACCGGGTCGCCGTACGCGCCGACGCCGATCTTGCTGACCTTGCCGTGCGCGATCAGGTAGACCTGGTCGGCGACCGAGCCGAACTCGACGATCACCTGGCCCGGCTCGTACTCCTGCTGCACGAACTTGTCGGCCATGGCGCCGAGCGCCTCGACGTCGTCGAACTCGCTGAGCACGGACAGCTCGCGCAGTTCGGCCGGGACGACCCGGACCTGCGCACCGACGTTGGTGAAGCTGAGCCGGCCGTCGCCGATCCGGTACGTCATCCGCCGGTTCACCCGGTAGGCGCCGCCGCCGACCTGCACCCAGGGGAGCTTGCGCAGCAGCCACCGCGAGGTGATCTCCTGCATCTGCGGAACCGTCTTGGTGGTGGTCGTCAGGTTCCGCGCGGCCGCCGTGCTGAGGCTCTGCCGCCGATGTTCCTGCTCTTCGTCGCGGATCTCGGACTGCGTGGGAGTCGCCACCGCTCGTACCCCGTTCGTCGGTTTTCATTCCTGGTGTCTCTTGGTCGTTCTATCGCACCGTCCGGGGACTTTGTCGGGTTTCACGGAATCTGCACACGTGCTCTGACCAGCACTTCTAGGCTCAATCGCCATGGGGACGATCACTTTCGTGGCCCCGCCGTGGCTCGCCCATCCCGTGTAGAAAGGACACCTCCGGTGTTCCGTGCTCTCCTCGCCACCGCCTCGCTCGCGGCCGGCGTCCTCACCGCGCCCGGCGCCGCGTTCGCCGCCGACACCGTCACGCAGCTGACCGCGGCCGAGATGTCGGCCGCGCTCAAGGGCGTGTCCGGGACGACCGCGCCGGCCGAGCTGCCCGGCTACGGCGGCGACGTCCAGATAAGCCTCACGATCGACGGCCAGAACCAGAAGGGCACGGCCAAGTTCGGGACCGACCCGGTCCACGGGCTCGGCTACCTGACCGTGACCGGCGCCCTGGGCGGGATCGGCTCGTACGCCCAGGCCGGAAAGGGTCAGTGGCACCAATTCACCCTCCCGACCGAGCGCGCCGCCGTCGCGATGGCCGGTCACCCGGCTGCCCGGTACCTCTTCGTGCCCGACCCCAAGCTCAAGCTGGACGCCTGGACCGCCGAGAACCTGCCCGGGCCCTCCTCGGTGGTGACCCAGGACTCCCTGCACGCCGGCACCAAGACCGTGCACGACGACGGTACGACCGATTACGCCTACGCCGACGACGAGAAGGTCGCGATCACCTTCAGCACCGACACCCACGGGGTGCTCGTCAGTGCCAAGATCGCCGACCCGGACGTCAACGAGACGTTCGCCTGGAGCTACGGCCCGCAGACGATCACCCTCCCGACCTCGGCCCAGACCGTCGGCCAGTGGCTGCTCAACCGGGCCATCGCGTACCTGGACATGGCCGGCAAGGTGAAGCGGGCGGCCACCGGCAGCGCCGCGATCGTCGAGAGCAAGTCCAGGAAGAAGACCGTCAAGGTCGCCAACCTGCGCTCCTGGACCCGGGCCGAGGTCAAGTCGATCAACAGCACGTTCGGTGTCAACGTGCTCGTGGTCGCCGACGTCAAGGGCGGCGTCCGGATCAGCGCGACCAACCCGTTCACCAAGGCCACCGCCGCCTGGACGGTCAAGGCCTCCGGCAAGCACGCGGTCGCCCGCAAGGCCTGATCCGGATCGGTTCCCGATTTTCGGCGAACCGCCAGATGGCGCGCTTCGCGGCGCCGGGGATAGCCGCTGGTCACGGTCGCTGCGACAGTGCGAGGGATGAGACCTTTCGCGCGTACGTCGTCAGCCTGCGTGCTCCTGGCACTGGGCGCCTGCACCGCTCCCGATCCCGGCGCCGCCCCCGCGCCGCCCGCGTCCGCACCGCCGGTTCCCGCGACTTCCGCGTCCGTGGCGCCCGCGTCCATGGCCCCGGCGCCCGTCGCGGCGGGCACCTGCGACGCCGGCATCAGCACCGAGGCGCTCCCGGAATGGGCCCGCGCCGGGTTCACCGGCGACGGTTCGGGCACCCCGCACCGCCTCGGCGACAACGGCGACCTGATGGCGGTCACGTTCCGATACCCGCCGGTGGCCGACCCGGCCACCGGCACCAAGATCCTCTGGGTGTCCCGTCTCCCCGTCGAGACGGCCGGCCCCCTGGTCATCGACGCGGTCCGCACCGACGGGCAGACCGCCCACCAGGAACTGCCGAACGGTGCCGGCCCGTCCAGCGTGATGATCCCGGCGGCCGGCTGCTGGGACCTGACCCTCACCTGGTCCGGCCACACCGACCACATGCGCCTGCGTTTCGTCACCGAGCCCCCGCCCAGCCCCTCCCACCGCTGACCGCCCGCCCGGCCGGTCCCGGGTCGCCCACCGGGTCGCGGGCCGCGGCTCAGGTCCGGGTTCGCGGGACCGATAGGCCTCGGAGCGAAATCGGCCCGCGGAGGGAGGCAGTGGTGATGTCGTACCGGCTTTCGCTGCTGCGCACCCTGCTGTTCACCGTCGCCTACGCGCTGGCCTGCTTCGCCGGTCGGCTGACGGTGATGGACTCGACCAACCTGAGCCTGGTCTGGCCGGCCGCCGGCGTCGCCGTGATCTGGTTCTGCGCCCAGCGCCAGGCCCGGGTCAACTGGCCCGACGTGGTCGCGTTCGCCCTGATCACCATGGTGATCAACATGGCCACGGGCGCGCCGCTGCGGCTCGCGCTGGTGTTCGTGATGGCCAACCTGCTGCAGGTGGCGGTCTTCCTGATGCTCTTCCAGCGCTGGTGCCCCGGCCTCTGGGGCACCGGGGGCACCCAGCCGTTGCGCGGCCCGCACGACCTGTGGGGACTGCTCGGCGCCTCGTTCACCGCCACGCTCTCCGGCGCGACCCTCGGCCCGCTGGCGATCTGGCTGCTCACCGGCGAGTTCTCGTGGGCCGCGGCGTGCGTCTGGCTGGCCCGCAACACCGCGAGCGTGCTGCTGCTCGGCGCGGTGGTGCTCAGCGTCGGGCACGCCGCCAACGCGTACCGGGACCGGCACGGCCACCTGTGCGGCTGGTGGCGGCACGGGCTGTCGCTGCTGGCGGTGACCCCGCGCCGGCGCATCGCCGAGTACCTGGCGCTGGTCGCGACGACCGCGGTCGTGTACACGGCCGGTTTCGGCCTGGGCCGCGGTCTCCCGCTCACCTTCGTCCTGATCAGCGTGACCGTCTGGGCCGGCATCCGGCTGGCCACGCCCTACGTGGCGCTGCACAGCCTGGTCACCGCCGCCATCGCGGTGGTCTTCACGCTGCACGGGATGGGCCCGTTCGCGGCGGTCCACGACAACGCGGCCCGGGCGTTCCTGGCCCAGTTCTTCGTCACCCTGATCGCCGTGGTCGGCCTGGCCCTGGCCCTCGGCCGCGACGAGCGGGACGCCCTGATGGCCGAGCTGGCGGCCGAGAAGGCGGCCCTGGCCGCGCACCGCGACGAACTGGCCCGGTTCGCCGGCGTGGTCGCGCACGACCTGCTCAACCCGGTGACCACGGTCGAGGGCTGGAGCGAGGCGGCCGCCGACGCGCTGGACGGCGTGCCCGGCGTCGACCGCGCCCGCGACGGCCTGGACCGGGTGCATCGGGCCGCCGTCCGGATGCGCAACATGATCAACGGCCTGCTCGACTACACCACCGCCCGCGACGCCCAGGTGGCGCCCGCCCCGGTCGACCTGGACGAACTGGTCGACGAGATCACCGTGGCCCGGGTCGACGCGGCGATGGCGGCCGGCCAGCCCCGGCCGCGCTTCGCGGTCGGGGAACTGCCGGCCGTGCACGCCGACCCGGTGCTGGTCCGGCAGCTGCTGGACAACCTGATCGGCAACGCGATCAAGTACACCGCGCCGGACGTCGTCCCGGCCCTGACCATCACCGGCGAGCGCGCCGGCGACCTGGTCCGGGTCAGCATCGCCGACAACGGCATCGGCATCCCGGCCGGGCAGCACGAGGCCATCTTCGGCAACTTCCACCGGGCTCACCGGACCTCGGCGTACGCGGGAACCGGTCTTGGTCTGGGAATCTGCCAGCGGATCGTGGAACGACACGGCGGCACCATCACGGCCGCCGACAACCCGGGCGGCGGCTCCCGGCTCACCTTCACCCTGCCCGCCGCACCGGCCCTCAGCAAAGTCGGGCCCGAGCCGATGGTCAGGCTATGAGCGACGAGGTCAACGACGAGGCTCGGCTGGCCGCGCTACGGACCTACCAGGTGCTGGACCGGCCCCGGCCGCCGGTGCTCGACGAACTCACCCGGCTGGCCGCCACCATGTTCGACACCCCGATGGCGGCCGTGTCGATGATCGACCGGCACCGCCAGTGGTTCGCCGGCAACGTCGGCCTGGCCGACCAGGAGACGCCGCTCGACGTCTCGTTCTGCGCGACCATCGTCCCGGCCCGCAAGCCGCTCATCGTCCCGGACGCGACCCTCCACCCGCGCTTCTCGTCCTACCGCAACGTGATCGGCGCCCCCAACATCCGGTTCTACGCCGGCGCCCCGGTGATCGACCGCGAGGGTTACGTGCTCGGCGCGATGTGCGTGATCGACGACGAGCCGCGGGAGGTCGCCGACCGGCAGGTCGACGCGCTCAGCACGTTCGCCGGGCAGGCCGCCGCGCACCTGGCCGCGATCCGCAGCCGGTTCCAGATGGCCCAGCTCGGCGACCACCTGGCCCGCGCCGCCCAGCGCGAGGAAGACCTGGTCGCGACCATCACGCACGAGCTGCGCACCCCGGTCACCAGCATCCAGGGCTACCTGGAACTGCTCGCCGAGAACGAGGAACTGGAACCGTACCGGCGGCTGATCGAGCCGATCCACCGCAACGGGCAGCGCCTGGTCGCGATGGTCGACCACATCCTGGCCGGCACCCGCCCGCACGACGCGCCACTGCCCGCCCCGGTCGGGGTGGTCGACCTGAACGACGTGCTCGCGGCCGCGCTGCGGTCCTGCCGGCCCCTGGCCGCGCTGCGCGCCGAACCCCTCGACGTGCGGATCGGGCCGCCGATCCGGGTCCGCGCCGACCTGGCCCGGCTCGCCCACGCCTTCGAACAGCTGCTGCGCAACGCGATGCTGTTCACGCCGGGCGACCGGCCGATCATCGTCCGGGTCACCGGCCGGACCCGGCCCGCGGTGGAGATCGAGGACTGCGGGGTGGGGATTCCGGACGAGGAGCTCCCGTACGTCTTCGACCGCTTCTACCGCGGCCGGCACGCCCGCGACCAGGCCGTCCCCGGAGTCGGCCTGGGTCTGACCATCGCGCGGGGCGCGATCGCCGCGCATCGGGGAACACTCGAGGTGACCAGCGACATGCGTGGCACCACCGCTCGGGTCACCCTCCCCGGCGCGGGCTGAGCACCGATACGGTAGGTGGATGGAGCCGCGGATGACCCCCGACGACGTCGTCGCGGCGATCATGCGGCGGCTCGCCGAGCAGAAACGCGTCGTGCCCGGATACGTGATCCGCGACGCGGTCGAGGCGATGCTGCGCCGCCGCTTCCCGGACGCCCCGCTGGCCGGCCTGGCCGTCCCGTCCGAGGTCGCGGCCGAACTGGTCACCGGCTTCGCCGACGGCGCCGCCATCGTCGAGGACGACTCGGCCACCATGCCGGCCGTGCTCAGCGGCGACGAGACCGGGCGGCTCCTGGCCGGCCTCGGCCTGGCCGTGCACGTCGCCGCCTTCAACCTGGACCGCGACCGCCTGCACGTCGCCCAGATCCTCAACGGCTCGGCCGCGGCTCTGGTCGCCCTGGGCGCCGCGTCCCGGGCCGCACACGCCGACGGGACCTCGGCCGTGCTGCTCTCCCCGGCGACGCTGCGGACCGCGCGGACCACGATGATCGCCGTGCTGCAGGGCGTCCGCAGTCGCGGCTGGCAGGCTGAACATCTGGACCCGGTCGCCACCACCACGATGTTCACCGACGTCCTCACGATGCTCGGCGCGGTCCCCTGACCTGCCCCATCACTGCCAAAAACCCTTCTTGTGTACGGCCACAGCCCCGCCACAGCCCCGCCGCGCCCCGCCCCGCCGCGCCCCGCCGCGCCCCGCCGCGCCCCGCCGCGCCCCGCCGGGTGGTCGCCGGGTGGTCGCCCGCTTCGGTTCCGAGCCGCGCCGGACACCGCGACGGGTTGGCGGGGACGAACATGTTCGCTACGATCGTGTTATGAGTCCTCGTCGTGTTCCCGTGAGTCGCCGTGACCGACCCGCCAAGGCGCCGCTCAGCCGGGCCGGGGCGGTCGCCGTGGCGCTGCGGATCATGCGCGAGGAGGGGCTGGAGAAGGTGACCATGCGTCGCCTGGCGGCCGAGCTGGACACCGGGCCGGCCTCGCTCTACGTGTATGTGGAGAACGTCGCCGAGCTGCACGGCGCGATCCTCGACGAGCTGCTGGCCGACCTGCCGCGGCCCGCCGCGGGCGCCGGGGAGCAACAAAGGGCGGAGATGCCGCGGGCCGGCGCCGCACCCGGGGAGCGGTGGCGGGCCGAGCTGATCGAGCTGATGTGCGCGTACACGGGCATGCTGTTCGGGTATCCGAGCCTCGCCCGCTCGGTGCTGACCCTGCGGCCGTCGGGGCCGCACTACGTGCGGTTCGTCGATGCGATTCTCGGGCTGCTGCACGAGGGCGGCGTCCCGGTCGGGCAGGCCGCCTGGGGGGTGGACCTGCTGTTGCAGCTCGGCACCGCGAGCGCGGCCGAGCACGGGACGCGCGGTGAGCTGGTGGACGCCGAGGACGAGGCACGGTTGTTCGCGATGGCGCTGCGGGAGGCTTCCGGGCCGGAGCACCCGAATGTCGCCCGGGCCCGGGACGAGCTGTTCTCGGGCACCGGGCCGCAGCGGCTGCGCTGGGCTTTCACGGCACTGATCGCGGGCATCGAGAGCGTGGCTACCGCCGTACGCGAATGATGGGATTTTGGGGTTTTGAAGGCTTTTTCATATCTCTGAAGAACATGTTCGTCAGGAATACGTTCGTTAGGCTGGAATACACCTACTGACCTGGAGGAACACCATGACCACACCGATCACCATCGTCGGCGCCGGGCTCGGCGGACTAACCCTCGCCCGGGTGCTGCACGTTCACGGTATCGCCGCCACCATCTACGAACTGGACGCTTCGCCCGAGGCCCGCACCCAGGGCGGCATGCTCGACATCCACGACTACAACGGGCAGGTCGCGATCCGGTCGGCCGGCCTCCACGACGAATTCCGCAAGATCATCCACCCGGGCGGGGAGGCCACCCGCATCCTCGACAAGCACGGGACCGTGCACACCGACGAGCAGGACGAGGGCGACGGCACCCGGCCCGAGGTCGACCGCGGTGACCTGCGGAAAATGCTGCTGGACGCGCTGCCCGACGGCACGATCCGCTGGGGGGCCAAGGTCACCGGCGTCCGCGGTCTCGGCGACGGGCGGCACGAACTCACCTTCGCCGACGGCGACACCGTGACCACGGACGTGCTGGTCGGCGCCGACGGGGCCTGGTCCCGGGTGCGCCCGCTCCTCAGCGACGCCAAGCCCGCGTACGCCGGGATGTCGTTCGTCGAGGTCGACCTGCGCGACGCCGACACCCGCCACCCCGGGCCGGCCCGGACCGTCGGCGGCGGCATGCTCTTCGCGCTCGGGCCCGGCAACGGCTTCCTGGCCCACCGCGAGACCGACGGCAGCCTGCACATCTACATCGCGCTGACCAAACCGGCGGACTGGATCGACGGCATCGACTGGACCGACTCCGACAAGGCCAAGGCGCTGCTGGTCGACGAGTTCCACGACTGGGCGCCCGAGTTCCACGCGCTGATCACCGAGGCCGACGGCGCGCTCGTCGCCCGCACGATCAACGCGCTGCCGACCGAGCACCGGTGGGCGCGGGTGCCCGGCGTGACCCTGATCGGCGACGCCGCCCACGTGATGTCGCCGTTCGCCGGCGAGGGCGCCAACCTGGCCATGCTCGACGGTTCCGCCCTCGGCGAGGCGCTGGCCGCGCACCCCGGAAACATCGAAGAAGCGCTTTCGGCGTACGAGCGTGAACTCTTCCCGCGCAGCGCCGAAGCGGCCGGCGAAGCGGCCCGGAACCTGGCGCTCTGCTTCGACGCGAACGCGCCGCACAGCCTGCTGGACCAGTTCGCGGCGTACGAGCAGGACGCCCGCTGACCGGACGTCAAGGACGCAGCGGGGCGGCGAGCTCGGCGAAACGGCGGGCGGTCGCGACCTCGTCGGCCAGGCCCAGGATCGGCCCGAGCGCCGCCGCCCAGCCGTGACAGAACAAACCCCAGCCGTCGTACGCGATCAGGTCGTCACGCTCCCGGGCCTGCCGCAGCACGGCCAGGTCACCGCGGTAGTTCAACTCCCACACCACGGCACCGCCGGGAAACCGGACGCGGGCCGAGACCGGGCTGCCGGGGCGATCCTTGCCGAGACCGGTCGCGTTGACCACGAGCGTTCCCGGCGGCGCCGACTCGACCGGCTCGTCCCACGGGCCGGGGCCGGTCAGCACGTCGAGGACCACGCCGGAACGGTCGGCCCACGGCTCCAGCACGTCCCGCAGGTGCCGGCCGGCCGCCGCGTCCCGGTCGGCGAAGATCAGCCGCTTCGGCAGCTCCGGGCGGGACAGCAGGTGCCGGCCGAGCGCGATCGCCGTCCCGCCCGCACCCAGGCAGATCACCTGCTCGCCGGAGGGCCAGATCTCGTCCACGACCCGGCCGGTGGAGAGCGGGTCACGCGCGTACGCAAAAAGGGTCTTCGCCTCTTTCCGCAACGTGTTGACCTCGCCGCACTCGGTCGCCAGCGGATCAAGCCCGCCGATCAGATCCCGGGCGGCCCGCAACACCGCCAGCTTGTGCGAGGTGATCACCGCGCCGAGCGCGTCGCCGTCGTCCCGCAACTCCCCGACCAGCGCCCGATAGCTCTCCGGCGGCGCGCCGAGCGGCAGATCCCGCCCGACCAGCCGGACGTCACGCCCCAGATCACCCATCCAGAGCGGAAACGCCTGATTGATCAGCGACTGCCCGGTGGACACCCCGACAAACCACACCGTCGACATGCCCCCACGCTAACCGCCTCAGAGCAACCCTTCGTCCTTGATCCCGGCGACGAACGCGGCCCGCTCGGCCGGCGTGAAGAACAGAATCGGCCCCTCCGGATCCTTGCTGTCCCGCACCGCGAAACCACCATCGGCCAGATCAGTCACCTCGACGCAGTTCCCACCGCTGTTGCTCCGGCCACCCTTGCGCCAGACGGCGGCATCGCGGTCGAACATGTCGGCATAGGTCTTCTCGCTCATGTTTTCCCTCCCTCCGTCGTCGCCGCTTTGATGATCCTCAGGGAATCGTTTGGCGGCAACGCCTTGGCAAGAACATCCTCCCAGGCGTCCCGGTACCCGTCGATTTCGGCTGGATCATCCAGGTAGATGGTCGTCATCCGAAGGTCGATACAGATCACCTGACCAGCGGCCGAGTCGGCGAAGCGAAGAATCTGGAATCCACCCTCCATCGGCATGCACGCACCGGCCGACCAGGGCACGACCTGAACCGTGACGTTCGACCGCTCGGCCGTCTCCGCGAGATGGCGAAGCTGTTCGCCCATCACCTGCCGACCACCGATCATCTGATGCAGCGCGTTCTCACCGATGATCGCGTGAAAGTTGGGCGCGCCGGGACCACGCAGAAGAGCCTGCCGTTCCATGCGCGCCTCGACCCGGCGGTCGGTCTCGGCATCGTTCTGCCCGGTTCGATGTATGGCGATCAAGGCACGCGCGTAGGACTCGGTCTGCAACAGACCCGGAACCAGCACCGGCTCCCACGAGTGCATACTCGCGGCCTCGCCCTCCAGGCCGAGGTAGGTCGCGAACTGTCTCGGCAGGACATCGGTATAGCGGTGCCACCAGTTGCGGTGCCGGCTCGCGGCGGCCAGCTTGACCATCGCGTCGATCAGCTCCACGTCCTCCACACCGTAGAACGCGACCAGGGCGCGAACGTCTCGCGGCGGGATGGTGGAGATGCCCCGTTCGATGCGGCTGACCTTCGACTTGTGCCACCCGAACTGGTTCGCCACCTCCTCCATGGTCAGCGGCGGCTTGTGCTCGGTCCTCAGCTTGCGCAGGGCCGCGCCGAGGCTGCGACTGCTTGCTCCGCCCATGTCACCCTCCGTTGCAGGTGCGCCCAGTGTTGCAAATGATCCAGATCGCCTCGGAGTTGCATCCCTCGTTCGAGTTGCACTTCTTTGCGTGTTGCGATCCTGAGTTGCAGAGAATAGCGTGTTGCACATAAACAGTGATGGCTATCCATGATCAGCGGAGCGTCGCCGAAATCCTTCACAGGTAGGGGGAACCGTGCTCAGACGAGTTTCACGCAGGTGGGAGAGGCTGCCGTGATCGCCGTGATCGCTGCTGTCGTGGCCTTGGCCGTGGGATACCTGGGCGGTGTCCGACTCGGGCGGGTCAGCGGCCGCTGGTGCACCCGGTGTGGCCAGACCCGTGAATGCCTGGTCTGTGACCGCGGCTGGATCGTGGAACGGAGGAACGATGCTCCGGGTAAGTGAACTGAACGCCGCCCTCAAGGCTCAGGGAATCGACGCCGACGTGCTGGTCGACCTGGACGGAATACCGCTGGCCATCCGCGGGGTCCGGCTCGACGAGCGGCGGGGTGTCATTCTGCTGGAGCTGTGCCGGGCGGAGTCGCGGGCCGGGTTGCGCCAGTTCGTCGGGCGCGCGGACGCGGCGATCCACGCGGCCGGCGGGCGACCGGAGCATGCGGTGCGTCACAACGCTCGCGGCCACTACGAGCTGCTGCGCTCGGGCGAGCCGGAATGAGCCGCGACACGGGCGGGCTGCCGCAACTGATGGGAACCGGCGAGATCGGCAAGCGGCTGGGCCTGAGCCGCCAGCGGATCCAGCAGCTGGCCGACACCGCCGACTTTCCGGAGCCGTTTCAGGAACTGGGCATGGGGCGGGTGTGGCTGCGGCCCGAGGTCGAGGCATGGATCGAGGTGTGGCGGGCCGGTGCCCCCGCGGTCGAGCCGGGCGGATCGGTGGAAGGGATCACGCGGTTCGTCGCCGAGCGGGTTCTCGACTGCCTCGGCGAGCGGGGCTGGGCGTTCGCCGGCGACGAGCACATCGAACCGCTGGCCGGGATGTTGCGGCGGTTCCTGGTGGAGGCCGGGATCGAAGTGAGCGGCCGAGGGTGAGAAGTGGTGGGGCAGGGCTCACGCCGTACCGAATAATTGTTTGAAGGAAGGCAAGTATCGGCTCAGGTCGCGCGGTGGGCTGCCGAAGAACCGAACATGGCGGTGCGTCGGGTGGACGATCCGGAACGGGTCGCCGCCGTGCGGGGGACCGGGCTGGTGGAAGCCGCCGAGTCGGCCGGGCTGCGACGGCTGACGCGGCTGGCGTCGCGGCTGCTCGGGGCACCGACCGCGCTGGTGTCGCTGGTGCTCGACGACCGGCAGGTGTTCGCGAGTCATCTGGGGCTGCCGCCGCGGTGGGCCGCGCTCGGGCAGACGCCGCTCACGCACTCGTTCTGCCAGCACGTGGTCGACGCCGACCGGCCGTTCGTGGTGGCCGACGCGCGGGAACATCCGCTGGTCAAGGACAACCGGGCGATCGACGAGATCGGGGTGATCGCCTACGCGGGCATGCCGATCCGGGTCGACGGGCAGATCCTCGGCGCGTTCTGCGCGATCGACAGCACCCCGCGGGCGTGGTCGGAGCAGGACCTGGCGGTGCTGGAGGACCTGGCGGCGGCCGTCTCGTCGGAGATCGAACTGGTCCGGGCGGCGCAGCACGCGGAGGAGACTTCCGCTCTCGTACGGCGGATCCTGGAGGTCTCCCAGGACGCCTACGTCGCCATCGACGCCGACGGTCTGGTCCAGGAATGGAATCCGGCCGCCGAGCGCCTGTTCGGCTGGGTGCGCGAGGAAGCCGCCGGCGCCGACCTGAGCAAACTGGTCGTGCCCGAGGAACACCGCGAGGCGCACCGGCGCGGACTCGACCGGGTGCGCGAGACCGGCACGTCGGTGCTGGCCGGGCAACGTCTGGAGCTGCCCGCGATCGACCGGAACGGGCGGGTCTTCCCGGTCGAGTTCACCCTCCAGGCCACCAACATCACCGGCGGCCGGCCGGTGTTCCACGCGTTCCTGCACGACATCAGCGACCGCCGCACCACCGAGGAGCAGCTGCGCCGCCAGGCCGAACTCATCGACGCGGCACCGGCGGCGATCATCGTGCGTGACCCCGGCGGGACGATCCTCTTCTGGAATCAAGGGGCCGAGCAGATGTACGGCTGGCCGGCCGCGGCCGCCGTCGGACGCAACATCCACCGGCTGCTGTCCACCCGCTTCCCCACCCAGTTGCCGGACGTCGAACGCGCCCTGGAAGAAACCGGATCCTGGGCCGGTGAGCTGGAACACCGGCGCTCCGACGGGCAGGTCGCGGTCGTGCTCAGCCGGCACGTGTCCCGGTCGTCCGCGGACGGCGCCGGGGTCGAGATCATCGAGACGAACACCGACATCACCGGCCGCCGTCGCGCCGAAGAGGCCCGGGAGGAGAGCGAACAGCGCTTCCGGGTGCAGTTCCACCAGTCCACGATCGGGCAGGTGATCGTCGGGCTGGACGGGAACATCCTGCACGTCAACGACGCCTACGCACGGATGGTCGGGCGGTCGCCGGTCGACCTGGCCGGATACGGCGTGATCCTGCTGACCCACCCGGACGACCGGGACGGCGACACCGAGGCGCTGGCCGGGCTGTTCGCCGAGGAGAGCGACTCCTACGAGCGGGTCAAACGTTTGCTGCACGCCGACGGTCACGCCATCGACGTGCAGACCGGGGTGCGCCTGATCCGGGACTCCGACGGGCGGCCGCTGCACCTGATCGGGATCGTCCAGGACATCACCCAACAGGTGCAGGCGCAACGCGAACGGGACGCCGCGCAGACCGTCCTGGCCGAACGCAACGAACAGCTGCAGCGCGCCAACCAGCTGAAACTCGACCTGATGGGGATGCTGTCGCACGACATCGGCACACCCCTGACCGCGATCATGGGCTACGGCGAGGTGCTCAGCGACGCCGAACTCCCGCCATTCCTGGCCAACCTCACCACCCGCATCATCACCGGCGCCCACCGGATCGACGAACTGCGGCACAACGTGCTGGCGATGTGCAAACTCGACGCCGGCGAACTGTCGACCGTCCGCCGGCCGGTGCCGCTGGCCGCCGCGCTGCGGGACGCCGCCGACGCGGCCGACACCGCGGTGCCGATCTCCTGCCCGGACGGGGTGACGGTGCTGGCCAACCCCGCACATCTGCGCCAGATCGTCGTCAATTTCCTGACCAACGCCCGGAAGTACGGCGGTGGGGCCGTCCAGATCGCGGCCACCGCCGACGACGAAGCCGGTTCGGTGGAGATCGACGTGCACGATGCCGGCGCCGGGGTGCCCGAAGAGCTGCGGTCACGCCTGTTCGAGCGCTATACCCGCGCGTCCGACGCCACGGCCGAAGGGCATGGGCTGGGGTTGCACATCGTCGCCAGCCTCGCCGAGGCGAACGGCGGGCGCGTCTCCTATCGGCCGGACTCCCCCACCGGCAGCATCTTCACCCTTCACCTGGAGCTCGTCCCCCGCTGACGTGCCTCCGGCCCCGCGGCCCAGGCGGGGTGGCTTCGGAAATCGGGTGACGGCTCGGGTGGGGATGTGCGAGGGTCCGACCCCATGGAACCGATCAGCGAGGCAACGATCCGAGCCTCGTTCGTCAACTGCAGCAAGGGCGAGGCATCGCGGATCAAACTGCCCGCCGACTTCCGCGAAGCACCCTGGGCCGACCTGGACTTCTTCGGCTGGATCGACCCGTCCGCCCCGCAGCGCGCGGCGATCGTCGTCCCCGGCCCCGACCCGATCGCGATCCTGCTCCGCCGGGCCGAACGCGGCGGCGGCTCGGGAAGCGCGGCCCGCTCCAGCATGTGCCAGGTCTGCCTCACCGACCATTCGGCCGGCGGGGTGAGCCTGTTCACGGCACCCCTGGCCGGAGCCGCCGGTCGCAACGGCAACTCGGTCGGCGAATACCTCTGCTCCGATCTGGCGTGCTCCCTCTACCTCCGCGGCAAGCGGCAGCCGAGGATGCGCCTGGTCCGCTTCGAGGAAACCCTCACCCTGCCCGAGAAGATCGACCGCGCGTTGCTGAAACTCACCGCCTTCACCACCCGCATCACCGCCGCCTGACCTCAGACGATCCGAACCTCCAGCCGCCCACCGGTGGACCCGGCCAGCTTCGAGACGTCACCCGGGTCACCGGTGAGGATCCCGGTTCCCCTTCTCGGCCGCCACCAGCGCGCCCGTGTCGTAGACCAGACCCCGGGGCTTGCGGCAACCCTCAACGCCAGCCGACCGCTCACGGCTGCACCGCGGGGGTTGAGGCGACCCTCAGCACCAGCTGACTGTTTGCGGCTGGTGATCGCGGCTGGGTCGCGGGGGTTGAGGCGGCCCTCAGGGCCAGCTGGGTGGTCGGGGGTGGGTCAGGTGGGGAAAGTGGTTTTGAGTTCGGTGGGGGTCAGGGCTCGGGTGCGGAATGTTGTGGTGCCGGAAGTGAGGAGTTCCTGGGCGGCGTCGCGCAGGGCGCCGTAGGCGGCCCAGGCCAGGGCGCCGCCGGTGGAGACTCGACGGACGCCGAGGGCGGCCAGTTCCGGGACGGTGGGGGCGCCGCCGACGGCCAGGACGTTCAGCGGGGCCGGGACCTCCTTGACGACGCGGGTGATGTCGGACGGGGTGCGCAGGCCCGGCGCGTAGACGACGTGGGCGCCGGCCGAGTGGTACGCCTGCAGGCGGGCGACGGTGTCGTCCAGGTCGTCGTGGCCGTACAGGTGGTTCTCGGCGCGGGCGGTGAGGACGATGCCGTGGCGGGCGCATGCCTCGGCCGCCGCCGCGACCCGCTCGGCGCCGGTCGTCAGGGTTTCGATGCGGTCGGTGGCCGGGTCGTAGTCCTCGATCGAGATGCCGGCCGCACCGGCGGCGGCCAGCAGGTCGATCGTCTCCCGGATGCCGGCCGCGGTGTCGGCGAAGCAGCGCTCGGCGTCGACGTTCAGCGGGACGGTGACCGCAGCGGTCAGCGCGGCCACGTGCGCGACCAGTTCGTCCCGGGTGACGTGCTGGTCCGGTTTGCCGAGGGTGGCCGCGAACCCGGAGGACGTGGTGGCCAGCGCGGCGAATCCCAGGCCGGCGAGGAGGCGGGCCGAGCCGGCGTCCCACGGGTTCGGCATGATGAACGTGCCGGTCTCGTGCAGTTCCTTGAAGCGCTCCCGCACCGCAGTCATGCGAACGACCCTAGACGGTCAGGATCACCTTGGCCCGGGCGTGTTCGGTCTCCAGGTAGTGGATCGCCGCGGCCGCCTCGGCCAGCGGGAACGTCCGGTCGATGGCCGGGGTGACCTGACCGGATTCGGTCAGGCGACGCAGTTCGTCGAGGATCTCGCGGCTCGGGTCCGGGGTCGGGGTGATGATCCGGCGTCCGCGGAGGAACGGGGCGGTCAGTTTTCCCCGGATGAACAGCGGCATCGGGCCGATCAGGCTGCCGCCGGTGGAGACGCCGCCCCCGGACAGGACCAGCGTGCCGGTCGGCGTGAGCCGTCGCAGCAGGTCACCGAGGCGGCGGTTGCCGACCAGGTCGAGGATCACGTCGTACTGTCGCTGGATCTTGACGAAGTCGTCGGCGGTGTAGTCGATGACGTGGGTGGCGCCGAGGCCGGCGACCAGGTCGGTGTTGCGGGTGCGGCAGACGGCGGTGACCTCGGCGCCGAGGGCCCGGGCGATCTGCACGGCGAACGTGCCGACGCCGCCGGACGCGCCGTTGATCAGGATTTTCTGGCCGGTGGCGAGGCCGGACTCGCGGAGGCAGACCAGGGCGGTTCCGGCCGCCAGGGGCAGGGCGGCGGCCTCGGCGAAGGTCAGGTTCGCGGGCTTCCGGGCGGCGAAGTTCTGGGGGACGCAGATGTACTCGGCGAAGGCGCCCTGGGCGTGGCTCGGGTCGGCGAAGACCTCGTCGCCCTTGGCGAAATCGGTCACGCCGGGGCCGACGTCGATGACCTCGCCGGCCACGTCGCGGCCGCGGATGCGGCGGTTCGGGCGGGTCAGGCCCATGGAGGCGCGCATCAGGTACGGGTCGCCGCGCATGAAGTGCCAGTCGTAGGCGTTGAGGGCGGCCGCCCGTACGCGAAGAAGAATGTGATCTTGGTGGGGGGCCGGGGTGTCGACGTCGGCCAGCCGGAGCTGCTCGGGGCCGCCGTATCTGTCCTGAACGATGGCTTTCACGGTGATCTCCTCTCGGGGTGTACGGCGTACACCTTCAACACGAGAGTAGGTGTACGGCGTACACCCGTCAATCGGCCGGATTAGGGTTGGCACGTGGATGTCGAGGAGCGGCGGATCCCGCTCAACCGGGAGCGGGTGCTGCGCGCCGCGCTGGAACTGGCCGACCGCGTGGGTCTCGAAGCGCTGAGCATGCGGAATCTGGCGCAGGAGCTCGGTGTGGTCCCGATGGCGTTGTACAAGCACGTGGCCAACAAGGACGAGCTGCTGGACGCCATGCTGGACGCGGTGATCGCCGCGATCGTGCCGGACTCGACCCCGCCGCCGGAGCCCGGATGGAAGGTCGCCGTGCGGGAACGGGTGCTCGGCGCGCGGCAGGCGCTGCTGCGGCATCCGTGGGCGTGGCGGCTGATCGACTCGCGGACCGATCCGACGCCGGCGATGCTCGCCTACCTGGACTCGGTGATCGGGCTCTTCCTGGCCGGCGGGTTCACCGCGGACCAGACGCACCACATCGTGCACGCCCTGGGGACGCGGATGCTCGGCTACACCCAGGATCTGTTCGTCGACTCGCAGCCCACGCCGCCCGAGGTGCAGAAGGAGATGGCGCGGGCGATGGCCGGCCGCTACCCGAACCTGGCCACGATGGCGATGGCGGCGGCCCACGACGAGTCGTCCATCGTCGGGTCGGGGTGTGACGACCAGTTCGAGTTCGAGTTCACGCTCGATCTTCTGCTGGACGGCTTCGAACGGCTGCCCGGCCGAGGTTCTGTGCTCTGACCGCAACCACCCGACCACGTCGCCCTTGCGGGCCTCGCGTCCTGGGCGCGCCAGCGCCCTGCGAGGACCGGAAGGGTCCCCGCGGGAGCGACGGTCTGTACCCCGGCGGAGATGGGCAAAAAAAAGCTTTTGAAGTTCGCTTCACAGCTCCGGATACGGGCCGGTGGCCGGGACGGCGATGCTGATCGTGGTGCCGACGCCCGGGCGGCTGGTGATCGTGACCTCGCCGTCGTGACCCTCGCTGATCGATTTGACGATGCTCAGGCCCAGGCCGAGGCCTTGGACCTCGTTGCGTTCGGCGTCGGCCGAGCGGCGGAACGGGGCGAGCACGCGCGCCTGGTCCTCCTCGCTGATGCCGACGCCGGTGTCGCGGACCAGCAGCATGGCGTGACCGTCGCGGGCCTCGGCGCGGACCGTGATCGTGCCGGCGTCGGTGAACTTGACCGCGTTGAGGATGAGGCGTTCCAGGGCCTGGCCCATGCGGCGCACGTCGACGTCGGCGAAGACCTTCTCATCGGTCTCGGCGGTGATGATCAGGCCTTTGGCCTCGGCGAGCGGGCGGTTCGCGTCGACCGAGGTGCGGGCCAGGACGGCGAGGTCGGCCGGTACCCGGGCGAACTCGCGGCTGTCGGCGCTGACCTGGGCGGCCAGGAGCATGTCGTTGACCAGGGCGAGCAGGCGGTCGGAGTTGCGCTGGACGCGCTGCAGGAAGCCGTCGCGGCTCTCCGAGGGCAGTTCCGGGTCGCCGAGCATCTCGAGGTAGCCGTTGATCGCGGTGAGCGGGGTGCGGAACTCGTGGTTGACCCGGGCGATGAACTCGTCCTTGATCTGCTCGGCGCTGCGCAGGCGCTGGTGCAGCACATGCATGTCGCGGGCGTATTTGCGCAGTTCGAGCTGGGTGACGACGTGCCGGGCGAGGGCGCGCAGGCCGTGACGCTGGGCCGGGGTGAGCGAGCCGGGCACCGAGTCGGCGACGCAGAGCGTGCCCAGCGCCTTGCCGTGCGGGGTGATCAGCGGCGCGCCGGCGTAGAAGCGGATGTGCGGGTCGCCGGTGACCGTGGGGCAGTTCGCGAAGCGCGGGTCGAGGCGCGCGTCCGGGACCTGCATGACGTCCTCGTCGAACATCGCGTGGGCGCAGATCGAGGTGTCCCGCGGGCCCTCGCACACGTCCGTGCCGACCCGGGCCTTGAACCACTGGCGGTCGGCGTCGACCAGGCTGATCAGGGCGATCGGCTTGTCACAGAGCTGCGAGGCCAGCGTCGCGATGTCGTCGAAGTCCTGTTCGGCGGTCGTGTCGAGGATCTCGTAGCTGCGGAGGGCGGCCAGGCGCTCCTGTTCCAGCGTCGCGCCGGCGTACTGCGTGCCCGCCATCCAGATCTCCCTTGAGCCGCGTTCCCTTACTGCTATTGGTCGGTCGGCGCACGCCGGTGATGAGGGCTACCTGGGGTGCAGGGCGGTCGCCCCGGAGACCTGCGGACGTTGCTGCCACTGGTTCTCCAGGGTGCGCGCGTACGCCGAGCGCCCGGCCGGCAGCGTGAACGTCATCCGGGTGCCGGCGCCGTACGGGTTGGCCGTCGCCTCGATCGTCCCGCCGTGCCGCTCCACGATCCGCTTGCAGACCGCCAGTTCCAGCCCGGAGCCGCCGTGGCCCTCGCCGCGGTGGAAGTTGGTGAAGACCGCCTGGCGCATGCCGGCCGGGATGCCGCGCCCGTTGTCCAGGATGTCGATGCGCAGCATGCCGTTCGGGGCGGGCTGCGCGGAGACGTTGATCTGGGACGGGACGCCGGGGCCGGCCAGGTCCAGTGCGTTGTCGATCAGGCTCTCGAACAGTTGCCGGGCCAGTACCGGGTCGGCGTCGACGGCGTCGAGCGGGCCGAAGGTGAACTGCGGGGGCAGCTTGCCGCTGCTCTCGGCCTGGTCGTACCGGCTGTTGGCGATGTCGCTGAGCAGCAGCTGCAGGTTGATCGTGGTCGGCATCAGCTTGCCGTCGCGGGCCGCGGTGTAGGCGAGCAGCCCGTTCAGGAACGTGCGCATGCGCGCGGCGGCCCGCTGGATCCGGCTGACCCGTTCGGCCGGCTTGTACCCGGCGAGCTCGGCTTCGAGCACCTCGGCCCAGCCCTCGATGGTGGTCAGCGGGTTGAGCAGGTCGTGCGCGACCACCCCGGCGAACGACATCAGCTCGTCGCGGTGCCGGCGGTCGGCGGTGACGTCGTGGAAGACCACGACCACGTGCTCCAGCCCGCCCGGGCTGGCCAGGCGGGCCACGTTGAACCGGACGATCCGGCCTTCGGGGACGGCCGCGTTGCGGATCAGCACGTCCATCGGCTGGACGTCCTGGCCGGCCAGGGCCCGCTGGTAGGGCAGTTCGGCGTCGGTCAGCGGGGTGCCGTCGGCGTGGAAGAAGCCGTAGTCGCTGCCGAGCGCGGCGCCCCCGGCAACCTGGTTGGTCGTTCCGAGCAGCCGGCCGGCGGCCGGGTTGCGCAGCACCAGGCGCCCGCTCTGGTCGAGGATGGCCAGGCCCTCGGTCATCGAGTTGATGATCGTGGTCATCAGGCCGGCCTTCTCGGTGGCCTCGTGCTCGGAGGCGCGCAGCCGCTCGATCAGCCCGGTCCGCTCGTCGCGGCTGAACGCCAGCGACAGGCCGACCAGGGCCAGGATCCCGATGTAGAGCTGGACGATCAGCGGCCCGGAGCCCTCCACCGAGTACGGGCCCTGGTCGTGCAGGGTGAACACGGCGGCGGTGGTGCCGAAGACCATCACGTGCCCGATGGTCAGGACGGTGGGCAGCCGCAGCGCCGCCCACACCGTGATGGGCAGCAGGGCGAACCCGATCGGCAGGTCCTGGTTGACCGAGAACACGTAGAAGTAGGCGGCGGCCGAGATGGCGTAGACCAGCACCGCCTCCATCCAGACGGGCCGGTTCGGCGGCAGGTCACGCAGCCGGTGGGCGGCGGCGCCGAAGACCAGCACGCTGACGATGTCGCGGACCAGGAAGACGGCGACGTCGGTGGGCGCGACGTCACCCTTGATCACCTGCCCGCCGAGGGCGCCCAGAGCCGTGCCCGCCAGGGCCGCCGCGGTCGCCACCATCAGCACCCGAACCAGGTCGTTCAGGCTGCCCAGGGGCCGTCCCCCGGCGGTCCAGACGCCGGGCAGCCAGCGGGCCGCGGCGATCGCGAAGACGAGCGCCCCGATCATCGCCGCCACCCCGCGGACCAGGGCCAGGCCCACGTCGACGCCGGTGACCGCGAGCGCGACCGCGGTGAGTACGGCCAGAACCACCGGATCGACCCAGCGCCAGCGTGCCTCGGTGCGGTTGACCAGCCAGACCGCGGCGACCGCGGTGGCCGGCCAGACAACCGGCATGGCGTCCGGTTTGCCCAGCACGGTCAGCTGACCGGCCACGATCGCGACGGCGTAGAGGGCCGCGAACCAGGCCGTGCTGGGCAACATCCGAAGACTCATAGGGGATCGCCTCGCGTGTGCTCGACTGCTCTAAACCCCAGTTCGGCACGGACGGCGAATCGCTGAACATCCGGGACGTGAGGACTCTCTCAAAGAGGTATCTCAAATACCTTTTTGGCGTACGGTCGACTCGTGCGACTGAACCGTTCCACCGACATCGGTCTCCGCGTCCTGATGCTCAGCGCGGTGTCGGCCGACCGGCTCACCGTCGACGAGCTGGCCGAGTCCCTCGCCGTGCCGCGCAACCACCTGGCCAAGGTGGTGCAGACCCTGCAGCACCGCGGCCTGCTGGAGACCGTCCGCGGCCGGGGCGGCGGCGTGAGGCTGGCCGCCGCGGGCCGCGACGAGTCGGTCGGCGCCCTGGTCCGCGCCCTGGAGGGCGAGACCGAGGTGGTCGACTGCGACGGCGACCCGGCCTGCCCGCTGCGGCACAACTGCCGGCTCCGGGGCGCGCTGCGCGTCGCTCAGGAGGCGTTCTACGCCGCACTGGATCCGATCACGATCGGCGATCTCGCCGCGCCCCCGGTGCGCGAGACGCTGCTCAGCATCTCCCCCTGGAGGTAAGCAATGCTGTCCGCAACCAGCGTCCCCGTCGTCGAGGCGACCCTGCCCGTCGTCGGCGCGCACCTCGACGCCATCACCGGCGAGTTCTACTCGACGATGTTGGCCGAGAACCCGGAGCTGGCCAACCTGTTCAGCCGCAGCGCGCAGGCCACCGGCGAGCAGCGGCAGGCCCTCGCGGGCGCGGTCGCCGCGTTCGCCGCGCACCTGATCGGCGCCGGGCCGGACGCGACGGTCTTCGACCACATCGTCGAGCGGATCGCCCAGCGGCACTGCGCCCTCGGCATCCGCCCCGAGCAGTACACGACGGTCGGGAAATACCTGCTCCGCGCGGTCGGCACGGTGCTCGGCGACGCGGTCACGCCGGAGATCGCCGCCGCCTGGGACGAGGTGTACTGGTTGTTCGCCGCGCGGCTGATCGGCCGGGAGGCGCGGATCTACGCCGCGGCCGGCGTCGAGGGCACCGACCCGTGGCGCGACTACCTGGTGGTCAACCGGATCGCCGAGGCCGACGACGCGGTGTCGCTGCTGCTCGCGCCGGTCGACGGCGGGCCCGCGCCGCACTTCGTCCCGGGGCAATATGTCACGGTCGCGGTGGATCTGCCGGACGGCTCGCGCCAGCTGCGGCAGTACTCGCTGTCCCAGGCACCGAGCGCCGGGACGCTGCGGATCACGGTCCGCCGGGTCCGCGGACGCGCCGGCGCACCGGACGGGCTGATCTCCGGCTTCCTGCACGACCGGGTCGAGGCCGGCGACAAACTGCGGCTGAGCCAGCCGTACGGCGATCTGGTCCTGACCCCCGGAGATTCACCGCTCCTGCTGGTCAGCGCCGGGGTCGGGATCACCCCGATGGCCGCCATCCTGGACCACGTCGCCCGCACCGCCCCGACCCGCGAGGTGGTCGCCGTGCACGCCGACCGCAGCGCCGAGCGGCATCCCCTGCGTGCCGACATGGAGCACCACGGTGCCCGCCTCCAGACTTTCCAGAGCCAGATCTGGTACGAGGAGAGCACCGGCCGCCTCGACGTCGACGAGATCCCGCTGCACCCGGAGGCCGAGGTCTACCTGTGCGGCCCGGTCCCGTTCATGCAGCACGTGCGGGCCGGCCTGCACCGGCGCGGGGTGCCCGACGACCGGATCCGCTACGAGGTGTTCGGCTCCGAGCAGTGGCAGTCCGCATCCCAATAGCAACTTCGGTTTGCCTGGCGGGGGCGGATCCGGGGCCGATGTCTGCGGTCACCTCACCCGGAGTCGTTAGGAGTCACCATGACGGTCGTCCTGGAAGCCGCCCCCACCGTCCGCCCCATCCTGGCCGGCCCGACCATCCTGGTCGTCGACGACGACGAGAGCGTGCGTGACCTGGTCAGCTTCAAGCTGCAGATGGCCGGGTACCACACGGTGACCGCCGCCGACGGCTGCACGGCGCTCACCGTGGTCGGCGAGACCCACCCCGACCTGGTGATCCTCGACATCGTCATGCCGGGCATGGACGGGCTGAGCGTGTGCTACCGGATGCACGCCGACCCGGCCACGGCCGACATCCCGGTGATCATGCTGAGCGGCTCGGCGACCGAGACCGACATCGACCTCGCCTACGTCTCCGGCGCTGAGGAATACCTGGCCAAACCCCTCAACCCGGCCGATCTCGTACGGCGGGTCGGATGGCTCCTTCCCTCGTGAGCTTAGGGATGGGCGCCCGGGTCCGATTAAACGGACGTGAGGCGTGGTCAACCATGGTGGCGGGCCGCCGCGGTCAGCGCACTGGTGGCCGTGGCCGGCTGCGCCATGTCGCTGGGCGCCGGTGCGGCGCTGCGCCGCGACGAGCGGACCGACGGCGACATCCAGATGGACCGGAGGGCTGCGGCCGCGGTCACCGCGATCCAGGGCGAGACCCGCCGCTACCTGGACACGCTGCGCACCACCGCGGCCGCGGTCGGTGCCCAGCCGCTGCTGACCGCGAGCGAGTACGCCGCGATCACCGCCCCACTGCAGTCCATGAAACTGGCCGGCGCCACCTCGATCGCGCTCGTGGTGCCGGCCGGCAACGACGACGTGGCCCGCGTGCAGCAGACCTGGCGGGAGCGCGGCGCCACCGGGCTCACCCTGCGGCCGCAGGGCTCCGGCGACCACGCGTTCTCGGTGCTGGCCACCCAGCTCGACGGACGGTCGGTGACCGGCGGGCTGGACATGATGCAGGCGTCCGCGCCGGCCTCGGTGCTGGCCGAGTCCCGCCGCACCCGGCAGGCCGCGATCTCCGACACCTACCAGCTGCTCGTCGACCGGAGCCTGCCGAGCGCGCAACGGCAGAACTCGTTCGTCCTGGCCGCCCCGGTCTACCAGGGCCCCCGGGCGACCTTCCTGGGCTGGATCCTGCTCGGCGTACGCGGCCAGGACTTCATGGGCGCCACCCTGAACGCGGCCGGCCGGGACCTGGCCGACCTGTGGCTGGAAGCCGGCAACGCGGACGGCCAGGTGGTCACGGTCGCGACCATGCACCACGCCACCACCGGCGGCGTCGACCTGCGGCGGGTCGCCAACGTGCCGGTGGCCGACTCGACCTGGACCATGCACCTGGCCGCGAGCCGCCGCGACCTGCCCGGCGCCGACACCGGACTGCCCGTGGCCGTGGCCGGCGGCGGACTGCTGCTCACCCTGGTCTTCGCCGCCCTGGTCTGGGTGCTGACCACCGGCCGGGACCGCGCCCGGGAACGGGTCCGGGCCCGGACCAGCCAGCTCGTGGCCGAACAGGCCGAGACCAAACGGCAGGCGGTGTTGCTGCGCGCGGTCCTCGACGGCATCAGCGACGGCGTCGGCGTGATCGGCCCGGACGGCGACTTCCTGCTGCACAACCCGGCCGCCCGGGAGATCCTGGGCCAGGAGGAGGACGTCTCCGGCGGGGCCGAGGTCTGGCAGGAGCACTACGGGCTGTACCGGACCGACGGGACCAGCCCGTTCCCGGCCGAGGAGATGCCGCTGTTCCGGGCCCTGGCCGGGGAGAGCGTCGACCACGTCGAAATGGTCGTGCGCAACGCCGTCCACCCGGACGGCCGCGTCATCAGCGTGTCGGCCCGGCCCATCGACACCGCGACCGAACGGCGCGGGGCGGTCGCCGTGTTCCACGACATCACCGACCGCAAACGGGTCGAGACCGAGCTGCGTGGCTTCGCCGGGGTGGTCGCCCACGACCTCAAGGCGCCGCTGACTCTCGTCAACGCGTACGCCGAACTGGTCACCGAAGCCCTGGACGACCTGGCCGCCGGGGCCGGCGCGCCCACCCTGGAACAGGCCCGCAAGGGCACCGCCAAGGTGATGCACGGCGCCGCCCGCATGCAGCGGCTGATCACCGAACTGCTCGATTACACCGCGGCCCGCGACGCCACCCTGCGGGTCGAACGGCTGAGCATGCGCGCCCTGGTCGACGACGTGGTCACCACCCGGACCGACGCGCCCGACCAGGAGGCCGACGGGCGGCCGGACGTGTTCGTCGGGCCGCTGCCGGACGTCTACGCCGACCCGGTGCTGCTGCGCCAGGTGGTGGACAACCTGGTCGGCAACGCGATCAAGTACACGCCGCCGGGCCAGGCCCCCCGCATCGACATCACCGCCCGCACCGACGAGGACGGCGGCGTCCGCGTCCGCATCGCCGACCGCGGCATCGGCATCCCGGACGGCGAACACGCCGCCGTCTTCGACAGCTTCCACCGGGCCAGCAACGGGATCGCCCACCCGGGCACCGGCCTGGGCCTGGCCATCTGCCGCCGGATCGTGGAACGGCACGGCGGGCACATCGACGCCGGCCCGAACCCGGGCGGCGGCACGATCTTCGCCTTCACCCTGCCGGGCGCGGTCGCCTACGGCCCGGAGACGGTCGAGGAGATCCGCGACGCGGTCCCGGCGAACTGAATCGACGCGACTATTGCCTGTTCACGTGCACATGCCCTAGATCACCTTGTTGATCTATAGGAGATGTGCAAATATCTCGGGCATGCCCATGCCTTCGCGTCGATCCCTCAACCGCCGTGACCTGTTCCGGCTCACCGCCGGTGTCGGCGCCGCCTCGGTGCTGGCCGCCTGCGCCGGCCCGGGCGGCGACAAATCCTCGTCCTCCTCGTCGGCCGGACCGATCTCCTTCGCCCACTGGCGGGCCGAGGACAAAGAGGTCTTCGCGCAGATCATCAAGGACTCGAAACTCGACGTACGGCAGGACATCTCCCCCTCGAACGACTACCAGAGCACGGCCCTGCAGAAGATCCGGGGCGGCGCGGTCGGTGACGCGTTCACCGCGTTCCGCGGGGCGCAGTTCCTGGAGATCGCCAAGGCCGGCGTCTGGTCGGACCTGACCGGCAAGCCGCTCGTGCAGAAGTACGAGCCGAACCTGATCGCCGCCGGCACGCAGGACGGCAAGCAGCTCGGGTTGCCGTACCAGCTGGTCTTCAACACTCCCCTGGCCAACCGCGACCTGGTCACCGAGACGCCGAAGGACTGGGACGGCTTCCTGGCGCTGCTGGAGACGCTCAAGGGCAAGGGGGTCACGCCGATCGCCTGGCCGGGCGGCGACGCGGCCAACGCCGGTCAGCTGCTCAACGTCATGGTGGTCAACAACGCGCCGACCGACGACGCGCTCGGGAAGATCGAGACCGGCCAGGCGAAGGTGACCGACGACTGGTTCCTCACCGTCCTCAAGCAGTATCAGCAGCTCACGCCGTACTTCCAGAAGGGTGCGACCGGGACCAGCAGCGACGCCGCGCTGGCCCTGTTCGCGCAGGGCAAGGCGGGTCTTCTCGCCACCGGGTCGTTCCAGGTCTCGGGCGTGCGCAAGCTCGGCGCGACGTTCCCGATCGACCTGCTGGCGCCGATCACGACGACGGCCGACAAGGCGAAGTACGAGGGCGTGTTCAACGCGACGTTCATCCTGGGCGTGAACGCGAAGTCGTCCAAGCAGGACGCCGCACAGGCCTGGCTGGACAAACTGTCCGACCCGGCGGTGGCCGGCGTCTACGCCAACGGCACGGCCCAGCACGTCACGGTCAAGGGTGTGGAGTACACGAACGCCGACCTCAAGGCGCTCGCGCCGTGGCTGACCAAGAAGACCGCGCTGGCCCCGCGTTTCCAGTTCAGCAACCTGGACGTCCGCGGTGCCGTGGAGAACGCGGCCGTGCAGGTGGTCGGCGGCAAGAGCCCGGAGGAGGCCGCCGAGGCCGCCCAGAAGGTCGTCGACCAGAAGAAATGAGGAGCAGCCGCGCCCTCTACCTCTTCGCGGTGCCGGCCCTGGCCCTGTACGGCGGGTTCTTCCTGCTGCCGGCCGTGCAGGGTCTGCGCTACGCCACCACCGACTGGGACGGCTACAGCTCGTCGTTCCACCAGGTCGGCGCCGAGAACCTGACGACCGTGGTGTCGAACGACGACCTGTTCCGGCACGCGCTCACCAACAACCTGAAGTTCCTGCTGGTCGTGGTGCTCGGGCAGACCGCCCTGGCCCTGCTGCTGGCGGTCCTGCTGGCCGCCCGCAGCCGGGGCTCGACGTGGCTGCGCGCGCTGTTCTTCCTGCCGACCGTGCTGAGCTCGGTGTCGGTCGCGTTCATCTGGAAGTTCGTCTACGACCCGAACTTCGGGCTGGCCAACGCGCTGCTGCGGACGGTCGGGCTGGGGCGCTTCGAGTCGTCGTACCTGGGGAACGAGAGCACCGCGATCCTCTGGGTGGCGGTGGCCCAGGTCTGGTTCCACGCCGGGCAGATGATGGTCGTCTACATCGCCGGGATCAACCAGATCCCCGACGAGCTGTACGACGCGGCCAAGACCGACGGGGCCGGGCGGTGGCAGCAGTTCCGGCACGTCACCTGGCCGATGGTGGCGCCGGCGACCGCGCTGGTGGTGGCCTACACGACGCTGCAGTCGTTCAAGGCGTTCGACCTGATCCTGGGTCTGGCCGGGAACCCGCCGCGGTCGAGTCTGGACGTGCTGGCGACCCGGATCTACTCGACGTTCGCGAACTCGCAGCTCGGGTACGCGGCGGCCGAGTCGATCGTCTTCATGGTCGCGATCGCGCTGGTCACCTTCCTGCAGAATCGAGCGGCGAAAATGGCCCACGGATGAAGAAACTCGTTCTCGCGGTCTACGCGCTGCTCATCGTCGTACCCCTGGTGGTGATCGTGGGTGGCAGTTTCAAGACGACCCAGGATCTGTTCGCGTCGCCGTTCGGCCTGCCGACCCGGCCTACGCTGGACAACTACGTCACCGTGCTGGAGAAGCAGGACCTGCTGCGGGTGCTCGGCAACAGCGTTCTCGTGGTCGCCGTGTCGGTGCCGGTGACGCTGCTGCTGGGCAGTCTGGTGGCGTTCGCGGTGGCCCGGCTGCCGCGGTGGCCGTCCCGGATCCTGTTCGGGATCTTCGCGCTCGGGCTGGCCGTGCCGGCCCAGGCCGTGATGATCCCGCAGTACGTGCAGTTCGACCGGCTCGGCCTGCGCAACAGCCTGACCGGGCTGATGCTGATCAACGTGGTGGTGACGCTGCCGGTGGCGGTCTTCATCCTCAGCGGGTTCATGCGCACGCTGCCGCCCGAGCTGTTCGAGGCGGCCGAGATCGACGGGGCCGGGGCGTGGGCGGCGTACCGCCGGATCGCCGTGCCGGTGGCCGCGCCGTCGCTCGCCGCCACCGCGATCTTCCTGGTCGTCATGCACTGGAACGACCTGTTGTACCCGCTGCTGTTCATCGACGACCCGTCGAAGCGGACGCTGCCGCTGGCCCTGCTGGACTTCCAGGGCGAGTACCTCACCGAGTACCCGCTGCTGTTCACCGGGGTGGTGGTGGCCAGCCTGCCGATGGTGCTGGCCTACGCGTTCCTGCAGCGCCACTTCGTCGCCGGCATCACCGCCGGTGCGGTGAAGGGCTGACCCGCTGACGGGGGACCCCCGCGGCGGTCAGACGGTCGGTCACGGCCCCACTCGGGCTGCACACGAAGACCGGCACCTGGTGGTCGTCGCCCAGATCGCAGGCGGCGACCACCGAGCCCAGCTCGATCGGATCCGGTTCGGGCACATCGCTCAGGTCGACGATCAGTCTCAGTGGGCGCACCCGGCGCAGCGTGTGCACCAGCGCGTGGCGGAATTCGTCGGCGCGCTCCGGATCACCGGCCCCGTGGGGGCAGATGACCACGCTGCCGTCGTCATCGGTATGAATCTCCAGGACAGAACCAAGCATCGGAGCACCCTCCGTCACCTTGCGTTCAGCTGCCGGCCCACCATACGACCGGCGTGCGAGCTCCGTCGATCACCCTCACCGTGACACCACCTCCCCACCGTCTCACGCCGGCTGGCAGCGTGCCGGATTCGCCAGTTCAGGGCACGGGCGCAGGCCGCGCGAGCGCAGGATGTCGGAGCCGACCTGGGTGGTCAGGAACCGCAGGAAACTGGCGCCCAGGGAGCGGGCGGCCGGCTCCCCGATCGTGTACGCGTACTCGGTCTCCCAGAACGGATACAGGTGCGCGTCGGCCTCCTTGACCGTCGGCGGCTGGTCGTCGATCCGTACCGTGATCACGCCTTTCTCGCCGGACGCGGCCCCCGCCTCGCTGTAGCCGAGCGCCCCGGCCGTCGACGCCACCGTGTCGAGCACTTTCTCGGTGTCGCCGACCTCGCAGATGAAAGCCTTGGCGTCGGCGCCGCGGGGGCAGACGTCCACCGTGGGCGGTGCCTCGGTGACGTCGCCGAGCACGCGCGCCTTGAACGCGGCCCGGGTGCCCGACCCCCGGTGCCGGGTGATCAGCCGGATCGGCCGGTCGGCGCCGCCGACCTGGTTCCAGTTGGTGACCTTACCGGCGTAGATGTCCTTGATCTGGGCCAGGGACAGGTCGCGGACGCCGGCGTCCGGGTTCGCGACCAGCGCGAACAGGAAGAAACTGATCGGGCGGCCGATGAGCGCCGGCATCCCGTCCGCCTTGCGCCCGTCGGAGAACGCGAGGACCTCGCCCGCGGTCCCGGCCCGGCCGCGGTCGTCCAGCGTGGAGACGCCCTCGCCGCTGCCCTCCATCGCGAAGTCGAACGACGCGCCCGGGCACAGGTCCCCGTACGCGTCGGCCGCCTCCTCGACGATCGGCTTGAACGCGGTCGATCCGTACACCGTGAGGTGCCCGGTCGTGCAGTCCAGCGGTGCGCCGCTGTTGCTGCGCAGGAACACCACGAGCTGCGCGACGACGAGCACGGACAGGAAGCTGACCAGGGCGATGATGCGTTTCGGGGTGCCGATCCGGCTCTGCGTCTCGGCGATCCGGCCGTCCTTGATGTCGCCTTCGAGGATCGGCGGGCCGGGCTCGCCGGTGATGCCCGGGACGCGCTCCAGGGCGGCCAGCACCTTGTAGTGCGCGGACCGGTTCATCGGCACCCGGGGCAGCTCGATCACGCCGCCGGCCGGGTGCTTGTCGGTCTCGTGCCGGAAGCTGGTCCGCAGGTCGCGGAAGTTCGCGCGCAGCGAGTCGTTGCTCAGCTCGGTGATGACGGTGCCGACGACCGTCCGGTTCGGGAAGAAGAACCGGACGCCCACCCGGTCGTCGTCCAGCGCCACGTAGTCGTGCGTGTCGATGTAGGTGAATCCGTTGTTCTCCACCCGCAGCAGCACCAGCGAGGCGTGCTTGAGCGGGACGCCGTGGTTCTGCAGCTCCAGCAGCGCCCCGGGCAGCTCGGCGTCGGTCTCGGCGACGTTCGTCGTCGTGGTGTCCATCTGCACCCGGTAACCCAGGCGTTTCCGGCCTTTGAGGACGAACTCGTAGAACGCCGCGACGCTGGGCACCACCACACCGAGCGACGCGAGCGCGACACTCCACCAGAATTCGATGACCGCCTCCGCACCGACGTGAAGGCTCTCGATGCTATGCCCGTCGATGCGCCGAATCCGCAGGTCACGCCCAGTCTTCAGCCAACGTTCACGGTTCTCTCACAACCCGGGGATCAAGACCGGTTTCCCGTACGGCCATGATCACGCCAGCAGATCGGCCACGCTCGTCGCCGGCCGTCCGGTCAGGTCGCTGATGTCGGTGGTGACACCGGCCAGCTCACCCGCCGCGATCGCCGTGTACGTCGACACCCACGCGTCCACCTGCCACCCCGGAGCCCCGTAGGACGCCCGCGACGCGTACGCCTCCTCGATCGTCTCCGCGTGATACTCGGCCCCGACGATCGCCGCGATCTCCCCCAGGGTGAGCGCCTCGGGCCCGGTCAGGTCGTACGTGCGCCCGGCGTGCGCCCCCGGATCCCGCAGCACCGCCACCGCCGCGTCGGCGATGTCGTCCTGCGCGACCGCGGCCACCCGCCCGTCGCCGGCCGGCCCGCGGATCACCCGGTCCGCCCCGGCCAGCATGGGCAGGAAGTCCGCGTACAAATTGTCCCGCAGGAACGTCGCCGGCAGCCCGGCCGCGCGGATGTGCTGCTCGGTGGCCCAGTGGTCGCGGGCCAGCGTGAACGTCGCATCCGGGGCCGCACCGAAGAACGAGATGTAGACCAGGTGCCGGACCCCGGCCGCGGCCGCCGCGTCGATGAACGTGCGGTGCTGGGCGACCCGGTCCGGGGTCTCCGAGGCCGACACCATCAGGACCGTGTCCAGGCCGGCCAGGGCGGCTCGGCAGGCGTCGCCGTCGGCGAACGGCGCGACGCCGGCCTCGGCACCGGGCAGTTGCGGCGCTCGCGCCACGTCCCGCACCAGCAGTTTCTGCCGTACGCCGAGGGCCGCCAGCCGTCGCGCCACCCGCCCGCCGAGCTGCCCGGTGGCCCCGGTCACGCCGATCAGTTGATCACTCATCCCGCCATCCTGCACCGGGCTCCTCGTTCTCGACGACCAGATCGGCGGTCACGTTCCCGTTCGCGTAGAACGCGTCCTCGTGCGCCGCCCAACGCTCCCAGTGCGGGGCATAGGTCTCCCCGTCCCGGGCCAGGGCGCGCCGCTTGCGCAATCCGGGGTCACTCCTCAAAAAAACAATGCCGCTCACGTACGGCCTGAGCACCGTCGCACCCGAACCGACCCCCTCGACGACCAGCCAGTCCGCGTCCGGCACCGGGTGCTCCTCGGCGTACTCGTGCGCGGCCCAGTCCCAGCGCCGCCAGCTCGCCGGCCGGCCGGCCGCGAGCGGCTCCAACACCCAGGCCCGCAGGTTGGCGACCGCCGTGTCCAGGCCGTCCCACCCGGCGTACAGGTCGTCCATGTGGATCAGCGGCGCCCCCAGCCGGTCCGCGACCGCCCGCGCCAGACTCGTCTTGCCCGAACCGGACCGGCCCTCGACCGCCAGCACCCGCCGCGCCCCGGCCGACGGCTCCCGCCCCCGCGCCCAGTCCACGACCCGCTCGACCGCCACCTCCGGCCACACCTCGCCCACCGTCACCCCCGCCCGGCTCGCTCTCCCCGCCGCCTCACCCACTTCGGCCACCGCTCTTGCCGCCGTGCCGCTCACTCCGGTCTCCCGGCTCGACCGAGCTCGACGGGCAGCGCCGGATCGGCCGACCACTCCTCCAGTGAACCGTCATAGATCGCCACATCACTACGCCCGACCACGGCGAGCGCCAGCGCGACAACGGTCGCCGAGATCCCCCCACCGCAGTACAACCACACCGGCGCCGGATCCTCCACGAGGCCACCGAGGGCGACGCGCAGTTCCGCCTCCGGCCGGAACTTCCCGTCCGCCCCGGTCAGCGACCGAGCCGGAACGTTCCCACTACCCGGAATGTGCCCCCGCCGCGAGTACCGCGTGGGCACCTCCCCGGCATACGCCTCCGGATTGAGCGCACAGAGCACCGTCGCGTCGAGGTCCCCACCCAGCCACCCTTCCAGGTCCCCTTTCCCCACCCACCGTCCCTCCCGAACCCGCACCGTCAGCCTCCCCAGCCCCCGGCCGGCGCCCACGGATGGGTCGTCGGGGGTGGCGGCGGTCGGGAGGCCGGCGGACTGCCAGGCCGGGAAGCCGCCGTCGAGGACGTAGGCCTCGATGCCGAGCCAGTCGAGGAGGTACCAGAGGCGGGCGGCCCAGAGGCCGCCGGCGCGGTCGTAGGTGACGATCGGGAGGCCGTCCCGGGCGCCGAGATCGGTCAGGGCCGCGGCCAGGGCGGCCGGGGACGGGACGGCGAAGTGGTAGGGGGCCTCCGGATCGCTCAGGGCGTGCAGCAGGTCGGCGTGGCGGGAGCCGGGGATGCGGGCGGCGTGCCAACCGGCCAGGCCGGAGACCGAGCGGTGGTCGCCGTCGTGCGCCGCCGAGGCCAGGTCGACGGTGGCGTCCAGGATGAGGACTTCGCCGCGCTGACGCCGTACCTCCACATCGGTGGCCGAGAGGAGCGGACCGGTCATCGCGAGGCCTCCCGGAGTGGGGCGGAGATCGCGTCCAGGAGCGAACCGGTCATCGCGGGACCTCCTCGACCAGGGACAACGCCGCGGGGTGGATGGCCTGGCGCCAGTCGAAGGCCGGCGGGAGGATCGCGTTGGCGGCCAGCCAGCCGGTGTAGGGCGTCATCAGCTCGGGACGGATGTCGCCCCAGCGGTCGCCGTGCCACCAGGTCGGCGCGATCAGGTCGAGCGAGCGGGCCAGGATCGTGCGGGGGAAGTACGGGATGACCCGGTCCAGCACGTCGAGGGTGCCGATCGGGTCGTCGGTGGCGGCACGGTAGCCGCGTGCGGTGACCTCCAGGAACGTCGCCAGCAGCGACGGGTCGGTCAGCGCGGGCCCGACGCCGAGCAGGTAGCTGTGGTACGGCGGCGCGCCGATCTCGTCGACCGGCCAGACGATCCGTTCCGAGCCCGGGAGCTGGGCGAACAGTGCGTCCCAGGCCCAGTATCCGCCGAAGGTGGCGTCGACCGTGCCGACCGCGATGTCGTCGACGCTCAGTTCGCGGTATCCGCTGTCGACCAGTTCGACCGCGTCCGGGTCACCGCCGTCGGCCGCGATCAGGTGCCGGACCATGGCCACGCCGCGCGGGGTCGGGTTCAGCGCGAGGCGCTTGCCCGCCAGGTCGCGGGGCCGGGTGATGCCGCGCCCGGCCACCGTCTGGATGGTCTCCATGCCCCGGTGGTTGATCGACGCGACGCCGTGCAGCGGCTGGCCGGCCGCGCTGCGGACCAGCAGCCGGTTGGTCGGGAAGACCCCCAGGTGGGCCTCGCCGCGGGCCAGGTGTTCCAGGGTGTCGCCGCGCAGCGGGTCGAAGACGGTGAGCTCGACGTCGAGGCCGGCGTCGCGGTACCAGCCGTGGTGGCTGGCCGCGTAGAGACCGGCCGCGTTGGTCCACGGGTGGAAATATTCGAGCATCACGCGTACGTGGGTGAGGGTCATGACGGGCTACCTGTCAGCAGATCGGTGAGGCGGCGGCGCAGTTTGACGAAGTCGGGGTCGTCGACCACGTCGGCGCGGCGGGGACGGTCGAACGGCACGATGATCTTCTCGAGGACCGTGGCCGGGCGGTGCGAGAACGCGTAGACGGTGTCGGAGAGCAGCAGCGCCTCCTCGATGTTGTGCGTGACGAAGAGAACCGAGCGGCGGTTGGCCTCCCAGATGTCCAGCAGCCAGCGATGCATCTCGGAGCGGGTCATCGCGTCGAGCGCGCTGAACGGCTCGTCCAGGCAGAGGAGTTCCTGGTCGGAGATGAGGGCACGGAGGAAGGCGACGCGCTGCTGCATGCCGCCGGAGAGCTGATGGGGGTACGAGCGGGCGAAGCCCTCCAGGCCGACGCGGGCGAGCCATTCCCGGGCCAGCGATTTGTCGGCCTTGCCGGCGATCTCGCGGGCCAGGACGACGTTGGCCTCGATCGTGCGCCAGGGCATCAGGGCCGGCTGCTGCGGCATGTAACCGATCAGGCCACGGCGGCCGACGGCGTTCACGCCGTTGATCTCGATCGTGCCCGCGGTCGGCGTGAGCAGGCCGCCGATGAGGTGAAACAACGTGCTCTTCCCGCTGCCGGACGGGCCGACGATCGAGACGAACTCGCCGTCCCCCACCGAGATGTCGAGATTTTTCAGGACCTGGAGGTCGCCGAAACTATGGTCGAGCCCGGCCACCCGCAGTGTGTCAGACATGGCGACGCCCCTTCACGGTAAGCCTCTCCAGCAGCGCGACCAGACCGAAGATCACCAGCGCGAGCACGACCACGACGGCGATGGCGACGAACATCCGATCCGCCCGGAATGCGGACTTCTGGAGGATCATGTACCGCCCGATGCCCTTCTCGCTCCCGAGCCACTCCGAGATGATCGCGCCGAACACGCTGTACGTAGCCGCGATCTTGAGTCCGGAGAACATCGTCGGCAGCGCGTGCGGCCACTGCAGCTTGGTGAACAGCTGCCGCCGGTTCGCCCCGCTCATCAGCAGGTAGTCGGCGATCAGCGCGTCACTGCGGCCGAGCCCGTCGAGCGTGGCCACGGCCACCGGGAAGAAGCAGACCAGCACGATCACCACGATCTTGGGCGCCAGGCCGAAGCCGAGCCAGATCACCAGCAGCGGGGCGAGCGCGATGATCGGCACGTTCTGGCTGATCACCAGCAGCGGGTAGACGGCCGCGCGCAGGACCGGCACCAGGTGCAGCACGACGGCGATGAGCAGACCGGCGGCGACCCCGGCGAGCAGGCCGTACAGGGTCAGCTCGGTGGTGGCCAGGGTGTGCGTGATCAGCGTGTCGCGCTGGTCGACGGCCGCGGCCCAGATGTCGGCCGGGCTGGGCAGCAGCCACTTGTCGATCCCGGACACACCGGTGTAGACCTGCCACCCGGCGAGCAGCAGAACCAGCGTGATCGCCGGCGGCAGCCACTTACGCCAGGTCATGCCGACGGAAGGAATTCATTGGTGTACGCCTTCGACGCGTCCACCTTGGCGGTGAGCACCTTCTGGTCGTAGAGCCACGCGCTGAAGTCGGTCCACACGGTGTCCTTCTGCTCGCCCCAGCGCGCCGCGTCGTCCTGGTACTTAGGGCTCAGCCACTCCTGGCTCTTCTTCACCAGGTCGGCGTCCAGGTCGGGCGCGGCCTTGAGCAGGATGTCGGCGCTTTCCGACGCGTTCTTCGCGGCGTACGTGTACCCCTGCGACACGGCTGCGGTGAAGTCCTTCACCAGCTGCGGGTCACTGCTGATCCGCTTCTCGTTGGTGATCAGGATCGGGGTGTAGAAGTCCAGCGCCTTGTCGTAGTCCTTGACGTACTGGATGTTCACCGGCGCGCCCTTGAGCTCGGCGTTCACGCCGTCCCAGCCGTAGAAGATCCACTCGAAGTCGATGCCCTTCTTGGTCGCGGTGAGGAAGTCGGCCTCACCGACGTTGACCACCTTGACCTTGTCCGGGTCGCCACCGTCGGCCTTGACCAGGGTCTTGAGCAGCGGCTCCTCGATCGCGCCGCCGTAGCCGCCGTAGGTCTTCCCGGCGTACTGCGCGGGGCGGGTCAGGTTGCGGTCCTTGGGCGACGCGAAGCCGGACGTGTTGTGCTGGATGACCGCGGCGATCGAGACCAGCGGCGCGCCCTCGGCCCGGGCCTGGGTCAGCGCCTCCTGCGCACTGATCGCGAACGGGATCTTGTCGGCCGCGACCAGCGAGGCCGGGTCGGCGTCGCCCGGCTGAACGATCTCGACGTCCAGGTTGTGCGCCTTGAAATAGCCCTTGGCCTGGGCCACGTACAGCCCGGTGTGGTTGGTGTTGGGCGTCCAGTCGAGCGCGACCTGGATCTTGCGGACCGTGCCGGCGGCCGCGGGTTTGTCGTCCTTGTCCCCGCAGGCGGCCAGGGCGACGGTAAGGGTGGTGCCCGCGAACGCGGCGAGGAGACTACGACGGTTGATCATGAAGGGCAACGTACGGACGTAACAGCCTGTTCACCAGTGAGAAGTGGCCCGCATTACAGACCCATCCCACATATCAGACTGAATTACTAGGAGATAGCCGCACGACCACCCACTTCGACGTGGGGGTACCGCTCTCCTCGGCCTGCGAGTCGAGCGGAACCAGCGGGTTGGTCTCCGGGTAATACGCCGCGACACAGCCCTTGGGTGTGTCGTACTCCACCAGGCGGAAACGGGCGGCGTGCCGCTCCTCCCCCTGCCACTCGGAGGTCAGGTCGACCAGATCGCCGTCGGCGAACCCGAGCTCGGCCAGGTCGGCCGCGCTGATGAAGACGACCCGGCGGCCCGAGTAGACCCCGCGATACCGGTCGTCGAGCCCGTAGATCGTGGTGTTGAACTGGTCGTGGCTGCGCAGCGTCTGCAGGATGAGACGCCCCTCGGGCACGGTCATCACCTCCAGCGGGCTGACCGTGAAGACGGCCTTGCCTTCCGGGGTCGGGAACGTGCGCGAGTCCCGCGGCGGGTGCGGCATGGTGAAGCCGCCGTTGTCGATCTTGGTCGCGTAGTCGTCGCAGCCCGGGACGACCCGGCCGATCCGCTCCCGGATGCGCCCGTAATCCTCGGCGAAGTCGGCCCACGGGATGCCGTGCCGGTCGCCCAGCGTGGCCTGGGCGATGCCGCAGATGATGTCGACCTCGGAGCGCAGCAGCGGCCCGGCCGGCTCGGACCGGCCGCGGGAGGCGTGCACGGCGGACATCGAGTCCTCCACCGTGATCCGCTGCACCGTGCCGCCGGTCAGGTCCTGTTCGGTGCGGCCCAGGGTGGGCAGGATCAGCGCTGTCCGCCCGGCCTCGATGTGGCTGCGGTTGAGCTTGGTGGAGATCTGCACGGTCAGCTCGGCGTCGCGCATCGCGGCCGCGGTCACCTCGGTGTCCGACATCGCGGCGACGAAGTTGCCGCCCAGGGCGAGGAAGACCTTGGCCCGCCCGTCCCGGAACACCCGGACCGCGTCGGCCGCGTCGACCCCGTGCTCGCGGGGCGGCTCGAAGCCGAACTCGGCGCTCAGCCGGTCGAGGAACGCGGCCGGCGGCTTCTCCCAGATGCCCATGGTCCGGTCGCCCTGCACGTTGGAGTGCCCACGGACCGGGCAGAGGCCGGCCCCGGGCTTGCCGATCATGCCCTGGAGCAGGGCGACGTTGACGAACTCCTTGATCGTGGCGACGGCGTTGCGGTGCTGGGTGATGCCCATCGCCCAGCAGTGGATGATCCGTTTTGACGAGGCCAGCATGTCGGCCGCGGCCTCGATCTCGGCCCACTCCAGGCCGGTCGCGGCCAGCACGGCCTCGCGGTCGACCTCGGCCACGTGCTTGGCCCAGGCGTCGAAGCCGACCGTGGACGACGCGATGAACTCCCGATCGGCGACACCGCGCTCCAGCAGCAGGCTGCCGATGGCCTGCCAGAGGGCCAGGTCACCGTTGGACCGGATGCGCAGCAGCCGATCGGCCAGGCCGGTGCCGCCGCCGACCAGGCCGCGCACCTTCTGCGGGTTGTCGAAGCGGAGCAGGCCGGCCTCGGGCAGCGGGTTGATCGCCAGGATCTTGGCGCCGTCACGCTTGGCGATCTCCAGCGCGGTGAGCATCCGCGGGTGGTTGGTGCCCGGGTTCTGCCCCGAGACGACGATCAGGTCGGCCTGGTGCAGATCCTCCAGGGTGACCGAGCCCTTGCCGACACCGATCGTGCGCATCAGCGCGCTGCCGGTCGACTCGTGGCACATGTTGGAGCAGTCGGGCAGGTTGTTGGTGCCGAGCGCGCGGGCGAAGAGCTGATAGACGAACGCGGCCTCGTTGCTGGCCCGGCCCGAGGTGTAGAAGACCGCCTCGTTCGGATCGGCCAGCTGCCGGAAGTGCGCGCCGATCAGGGCGAGCGCGTCGGCCCAGGAGATCGGCTCGTAGTGGGTGGCGCCCTCGCGGCGGATCATCGGATGCGTGAGCCGGCCCTGCTTCTCCAGCCAGTGGTCGGTCTGCTGGGCCAGCTCGGCGACCGGGTGCGCGGCGAAGAAGGCCGGCCCGGCGGTGTCCCGCGTGCCCTCCCAGGCGACCGCCTTGGCACCGTTCTCACAGAACTCGGCGGCGTGGCGGTGCCCCTGCGGGTCGGGCCAGGCGCAGCTCATGCAGTCGAAGCCGTCGTGCTGGTTGAGGGTGCGCAGGTTGCGGACCGTCTTGCGGACGCCCATCTTCTGCACGGCGTTGGCCAGGCTCAGCCGCACGGCCTTGAGCCCGGCCGCGTGGTCGGCCGGTGCTCCGACGCGCAGCCGGGCTTCTTCCTCATCGATCGGCGCCATGCCGCAAGTCTGCCCCCTGCCCCTGGGGCAGAGTCCAGTGGTCCCGGCAAGATTAGGTTCTGTCTCGCGGATCACAGCCGATCAGCGGGACGGGACCTCGGCTCACGCGATCTCCTGGCGCAGCTCGGCCAGCACGGCCGGGGACGGCCAGTCGTCGACCCGATAGCGGGCCGGCGCGAGCAGCGGCTCGGCCTCCAGCCCGACCCGTTCGGCCACCGCGTCCCACGGCGCCCGGAACTGCGGGCCGGCGTCCGGGTGCACGAACGCGATGGTGTCGGCCTTGGGCAGCAGCGTGCTGACCCCGGCGGTCCACACCGCGATGGTCTCCGGCACGCCACCCACCGGCTCGGCCGCGAGCAGCCCGCCGACGTGCACCTCGACCCCGGCCTGGGCGTACTGCTCGGCCAGCCAGTTGGTCTGCCCGTGATACTCGGTCAGGGCCAGCAGCGTCTCGGCCCGCCGGGCCGACAGGTGGTGCGGGTGACCCAGCGGCGGCGTGTAGGCGGCCGCCCGCCCCTGCGCCCCGGCCACGTAACCGACCGGCGACAGGCTGCGCGGCGCCTCCTTGAAGTGCTGGTCGACCAGGGCGTAGAACGGCTCGGCGGTGCTCTCCGGCAGCGGGCAGAGCAGCAGCGTGTTGTTGTCCGGGGCGAAGGCCAGCACCGGGCCGCCGAGCCGCTCGCCGACCTCGGCCAGCCAGCCCGGGGCGAGCAGCAGCGAGGTGAAGTACGCGTCGCCGTCGTCGAGCATGCTGATCAGCGGCTGCCCGCTCGGCCAGGGCTGGTCCAGCGACGTCCGGGCCATCTCGGCCAGGTTGGCGCGGGCCGCGGCGAAGACCTCCTCGGCCGAGACGCCCCACTCGTCGACCCGGTCCGGGACGACGTAGGCCATCGCGTCCGGCTGGTCGACCACGACCAGCTCCTTCAGGTACGGCAGCGCCGCCCGGGAGATCGGCGGGCGCATGCCGGGCGGACCGGCCGACCCGAACGTGACCGGGCGCAGGACGGGACGCAGTTTCGGCCGTACCGAATCCCAATCGTCCTGTGGCGGCGGAGCCGCCATGATGCGAACCAGTTTGGCCAGGCGCTCCCGGCGTTCGGCCTGCGTCGCGCCCTCGGTCTCGCGGAAGATGTTCGCCAGGTAGAGGTGCGCCGGCCCGTTCGACCCGGTGCGGTAGATCGCGATGGCGAAGTCCTCCGGCCGCTCGATCGCGCGTTCCACCCCCGGAGTCTGCCGGGCGACGCGGAGGGCCAGCGCCGCGAATCGGCGGCGGGGGGAGACGAACCGGTCCAGCAATCCCACGGCGGAACCCTAGCCGACCCGGAGCGCCGAGATCAGGCTCGGCCGGGGGAACCGGCCGGCGGGGCGATGTCGGTGAGCGCCTGGTCGAACCGGGCACGGTCGCCGGGATCGGTCATCGTGAAGTCCTCCAGACGCGCGTCGAACCACTCCGGCCAGGCGTGCCGCACCCGGTCGAACCGCTCCTGCCCGGCCTCGGTGAGACGCACCGTGTCACCGTCCAGTCTGGCGTATCCGGCCTGGCCGAGGCCGGTGAACGCGGGTTACCGATCTCGGCCGGCGTCCGCCGGAGGCGCGCGACGCGGAGGGCCGGCGGGGCCGCGCCCGCAGGTGCGGGTGGGTCCGTCCATCCCCCGGGCCCGCGACGGGATGAGCCGGCCGGTGAGGACATCGTCGAGCACGATCCGGCATGTCCGCCTTTGCGCATGGTGTCACTGCCGCTTTCCCCCGTTTTCCGGTCCGGACGGACGGCCCTTCCGCCGGCCCGGCTAAGTAAACTAAGTTGACTTCGCATCCCCCCTCCGCGCGAAAAGGACGAACCATGGCGAACACCCTCACCGCCTCCAGCTCGATCGGCGACTGGCTGGCGCACCCGGAGGGCGGCCCCGCGCTGCGCGGCCTGCTCGGCCAGGGCGGCGCGTTCGACGAGTCGCAGCTCAACCCGGTCCGCTCGCTCCCGCTGGGACAGCTCGTCGCACTCAGCCAGGGCCAGCTCCCGCAGGAAGCCGTGGACGCGCTGGTGCTGCAGGTCAACGGCGGGGTGGCCCCGGCCGAGGACACCGACGGCGGCGCCTGGCGCGAGCAGGTCACCGCCGGGCGCTTCGGCGGCAAGACGGTGATCGTCACCGGCGCCGCCTCCGGCATCGGCCGGGCCACCGCCTCCCGCATCGCCCGCGAGGGCGGCCGGGTCATCGCCGTGGACATCACCGCCGACGGTCTCACGACCCTGGCCGAGGAGCTGGGCGACGCGATCGTCCCGGTCACCGCGGACATCACCAGTGACGCCGGGATCGCCGACATCGTCGCCGCGGCCGGCGACCGGATCGACGGCCTGGCCAACATCGCCGGCGTGGTCGACGACTTCACCCCGGTCCACGAGACCTCGGACAAGGTCTGGGAGCGGGTCTTCGCGGTCAACGTCGACGGCGTCTTCAAACTCACCCGCGCGGTCGTCCCGGCCATGCTGACCGCCCGCCGCGGCGCCATCGTCAACGTCGCGTCCGAGGCCGCGCTGCGCGGCAACGCCGCCGGGGTCGCCTACACCGCCTCCAAGCACGCGGTCGTGGGCATCACCAAGAACACCGCTTTCATGTACGGCGGTGAAGGTCTCCGGGTCAACGCGGTCGCCCCGGGCGGGGTCGCGACCGGCATGCGGCCGACCGACCAGTCACCCTACGGTCTCGGCAAGACCGGCCCGTTCCTGCAGCTCATCCCCGGGGTGGCGGCGGCCGAGCACCTGGCCGCGTCGATCACGTTCCTGCTCAGCGACGACGGCGTGAACCTCAACGGTGTCATCCTGCCGTCCGACGGCGGCTGGTCCATCCAGTAGGGGACCGATCAGGCCGGGGTGATCAGCTGCTGGAGCAGCCCTCCGTAGCGGGTCACCAGGTCATCCGGGTCGGCGGCGACCAGCTGGGCGTCGCCGACCACCCACAGCGCGTAGAGCAGACCGCCCACCACGGCCGCGGCCAGCCGCGCCCGCAGGTCGGCGTCGTCACCGGTCAGGCGGGCGCGCAACGGCCCGACGAACGTGTGCTCGTGGATGCTCTGCAGACGTTCCTTGATCTGCGGCTCGTTCGACCCCCGGACCAGGGCCAGGTACACCCCGCGGATGTCGTCGTCGGCCAGCAGCCGCGCGACGAAACGCTCGCCGAACTCGGCCGGCGGCACGTCCAGCATCGGCTCGTCGTCGATGGTGAGCTGCATGGTGTCCAGGAACAGCAGCTCCTTGCTGCCGAAGTGCCGGATCACCAGCGCCGGGTTGCTCGCCGCGAGCGCCGCGATGTCCCGCACCGACGTGCGCGAGTAGCCCCGCTCGCGGAACAGCCGGGTCGCCGCCGAGCGGATCTCCTCGCGGGTCGCCGCACCCGTACGCCTCACCATGCGCCGATCGTAGGCCGACACCCGCCCGCGGTCGCTTTCCCCAATCCGGGAGAGCGACCGCGCCCCACATGGTCAGCTGGTCGTGACGACGTACCGGAATAGGGAAAGGACGAGAAAAATGCGAACCGCGACCAGAATGGCGGCCGTGGGCGGCGGGATCCTCGCCGCCCTGGTGATGACCGCCGGGCCGGCCCAGGCCGGGCCGAAGGGTGACCCGGATGTCCGGGCCGCGTGCGACACCTTCAACCGCATCGGTGCCCGGACCGGCCTCTGGGCCCACCACGACTGTGCGAACTGGCGCGTGAACCGCGGCAGCTCGGTGCTGATCGTGAACAGCAGCGGGATCCGGGCCGGGGCCTGGGCGCACGGCGACTGGCCGTTCGACTTCGGCAACCTGCCCCAGGTCATCAACCTCAACGGCCTGGACGGTCCGCGGACGATCCCGATCGTCCCGAACCGGCCGCCGCGCTGAACCGGCTCAGCCGCCGGCCATCGCGCCGACCACCATGAACGGTTCTTCGCCTGCGACGACCCGATCCGGCAGCACCGTGTCGGGCGGGTCGTTGGAGAGATCCTCCTCGCAGGCGAAGAACCGGACGAGCGGCCGCCGCTGCCCGGTCCGCCGGTCCCGGATCGTGCCGGTGAGCATCGGATAGTCCCGTTCCACGGCGTCCAGCACGGCCCGCTGGGTGACCGGCCCGGCCACCTCGACCCGGACCTCCTTCGCACTGCGGGCCAGGGTCCGCAGGTGAACCGGGAGCACGACCCGGATCACGGCAACACCTGCACTTCCACCGACAGTACGGGCGGCAGGTCGCGCACGATCGCCGTCCAGGTGTCCCCGCTGTCGGCCGACGCGTAGACCTGCCCGCCGCTGGTGCCGAAGTAGACCCCGCACTCGTCGAGCGTGTCGACCGCCATCGCGTCCCGCAGCACGTTGACGTAGCAGTGCGCCTGCGGCAGTCCCGCGGTCAGCGGCTCCCACTCCTCGCCGCCGGTGCGGCTGCGATAGACGCGCAGCTTGCCGTCCATCACGTAGTGCAGGGAGTCGCTGGTGATCGGGACGACGTAGATCGTCTCCGGTTCGTGCGCGTGCACCCCGATCGGGAAGCCGAAGTCGGTCGGCAGGTTCCCGCTGATCTCGCGCCACCGGCCGCCCGCGTCGTCGGTGCGCATGACGTCCCAGTGCTTCTGCATGAAGAGCGTGTCCGGCCGGGACGGGTGCATGGCGAGCCGGTGCACGCAGTGCCCGACCTCGGCGTCCTCGTCGGGCAGGCCCTCCGAGCGCAGGCCCGCGTTGATCGGCGACCAGGTCGCCCCGCCGTCGTCGGTGCGGAACGCCCCGGCGGCCGAGATCGCCACGTACATCCGCTCGGGGTCGGTCGGGTGCAGCAGGATGGTGTGCAGGCAGAGGCCGCCCGCGCCGGGCTGCCATCCGGGGCCGGTGGGGTGCTGCCGCAGCGCGGTCAGCTCCTCCCATTTCTGGCCGCCGTCGGTCGACTTGTAGAGGGCCGCGTCCTCGGCGCCGGCCCAGACCGTGTCCGGGTCGGTGAGCGACGGCTCCAGGTGCCAGATGCGCTTGAACTCCCACGGGCGCGGGGTGCCGTCGTACCAGAGGTGGTCCCCGACCGGGGCGGTGTAGGTGAAGTCGTTCCCGACCGCCTGCCAGTTGCGCCCGCCGTCGTCCGAGCGCTGCAGGATCTGCCCGAACCAGCCGGAGGTCTGCGACGCCCAGAGCCGGTCGGGCTCGGCCGGGGAGCCGTTGAGGTGGTAGATCTCCCAGCCGGCGAAGTGCGGCCCGTCGACCTTCCAGTCCTGGCGCGTCCCGTCCGAGGTCAGGAGAAACGCGCCCTTGCGTGTGCCTACCAGTAAACGAACGCCAGTCATTGACCCACTGTGCCCGAAAAAACGCCTAGCCCTCCAGAGCACGCGCCATTTCAGCCTGTTCAGCGAGGACCTCGTTCATGCGGACCTGGACCGCGTCCATCTTGCCGATCGTCTCGCTCGTGGTGTGGATGCCCGCCGCGACCGTCTCGGCGCTGGCCTGGATGCCGGCGATCTGCTCGGCCACCTTCTGGGTCGCCTCGGCGGTCTCCCGGGCCAGGTCCTTGACCTCGCCGGCCACGACCGCGAAGCCCTTGCCGGCCTCGCCCGCGCGGGCCGCCTCGATGGTGGCGTTGAGCGCGAGCAGGTTCGTCTGCTCGGCGATCGACTCGATGATCTTGATGACGTCGCCGATCGCGGTGGACGCCTGACCCAGCGCGGCCACCTCGGCGGTCATCGCCGAGGCCCGGGTGACCGCCTGCTCGGCGACCGCGGTGGCGTCGCCGCTGGCGTTGCGCAGCCGCTCGACGGTGTCCAGCAGGGCCCGGGCGTTGGCGGTCGCCCGCTCACCGGCGCGCAGCACGTCGAGCCGCTGGTTGACCAGCTGCTGCACGTTGCGCAGGGCGGCCGCGCGGGACTCGGACAGGTCGATGTACTCGGTGGTGAAGAAGTCCATCGTGCCGACGATCCGGTCGTGGCTCATGATCGGGAAGCAGACCCCGGAGCGGACCCCGGCCCGGCCGGCCGCGGGGGCCCGGACACAGTCCGTGAGGTCGGCCAGGTTCTTGACGAAGACCAGGTCCCGGGCCCGCCAGGCGCGACCGGAGAGCCCGACGCCCTCGGCGAACGTGGCGGCCAGCGTGACCTTGCGGAACTCCTCACCGGCCGAACCGGACTCGACCTGGAACTTCAGCACGTTCTCGTCCGGATCGACCTCCCAGTACGACCCGTAGGCCCACCCGAACGCCTTGCGCACCGCGTCCAGGGCGGCCCGCAGCGCGCTCTGGCTGTCCTGGGCCGCGCCGAGCTGGTTGACGACGGTGGTGACCGCGATCCGGTCGTCCGACGCCTGCCGCAGTTCGGCCGCGGCGACCGCGCTGGCCCGGGCCCGCTCGGCGATCCGGGCGATCGCGGCGAACTTCTCCCGGCGGGCCGAATCCAGGTAGAGCGGCGTGGCCGAGTAGTACTCGAGCACGGCGATCACCTCGTTGCCCCGGGTGACCGGCAACGCGACCCCGGCGACCATCCCGGCCCGCATCGCCGCCTCGCAGCGCCGGCAGTCCCCGCAGTCCTCGGCCGTCTCGGCCTGGGCCGGCTGGCGGGTGCGGAAGGCCCGGCCGATCAGTCCGGTGTCGGTCCGCACCGTCGGCCCGGTGGTGGTGGCCGCCACCTGCGGCTTGATCCGCCCGACCTCGTGCAGCAGCCGCAGCTGACCACCCTCGGTGAGCCAGATGGCGCCGTAGCCGAAGTCGTACGACTCGACCGTGCTGGCCACGGTGATCCGCCAGGCGGTGGTCTCGTCGATCGCCGAGTCCAGGGCCAGCACGAGTTCCTCGAGCGCCTCCACGTCGCGAGGAATAGGTCGCGTGACCTCCGGGCTGGCCTCCCGGGAACCGAACCACCGCACGTGCCACTCCTCCGCCGTTCAGAACTGTCACCCGAACAATCGGCCCGTTCGCGCGGAGATGTAGCAGAAAGTTCAGGGCCGGAAGCGATATCCCATACCTGGCTCGGTGAGCAGATGCCGCGGGCGGGCCGGGTCCTCCTCCAGCTTTCGGCGCAGCCGGGCCATGTACTGCCGCAGGTAGTTCGTCTCGGTCTGATACTGCGGTCCCCACACGTCGTGCAGCAGCTCGCGCTGTGTGATCAGTTTGCCCGGATGCCGGACCAGATGTTCGAGCAATTGCCATTCCGTCGGAGTGAGTTTCACGTCGCCACTGATCGAACGGTCCGCGAGATTGATGTCGAAAAGACCGATTTTGACGTACGGGGATTCCGCCTCCGGCGGCTGCACCCGACGGGTCACCGCGCGGATCCGGGCCAGCAGTTCGTCCAGCCCGAACGGCTTGGTCACGTAGTCGTCGGCGCCGGCGTCCAGCGCCTCCACCTTGTCGGCGCTGCCGGCCCGCCCGGAGAGCACGATGATCGGCACGGTCGTCCAGCCCCGCAGGCCGGCGATCACCTCGGCGCCCTCCATGTCGGGCAGGCCCAGGTCGAGCACGACCAGGTCCGGGTGGAAGTGAGCGGCCACGTGCAGGGCGGAGGCGCCGTCGCGGGCGGTCTCCACCTCGTACCCCCGCGCCTTGAGATTGATCCGCAGCGCCCGGACGATCTGCGGTTCGTCGTCGACCACCAGAATTTTCGTGCTCATGCCGCCACCTCCGCTGCGCTCCGGCGTCGCCATGAGTTGATTACTGAGCCTGATGATTCGGTCGCAAGCTCCCTCATGCGGAAGCCGGCAGGGCAAGGATCATGGTGAGGCCGCCTCCGGGGGTCTCTTCGGGGGTGAGGGTGCCGCCCATCGCCTCGGCCAGGCCCCGGGACAGGGCGAGCCCGAGGCCGACGCCGTTGTGGTTGTCCCGGTCGCCGAGGCGCTGGAACGGCAGGAAGACATCGTCCCACCGGTCCTCCGGGATGCCCGGCCCGTGGTCGATGATCCGCAGCTCCACGGTGTCGCCGTGACTGCTGCCGGTGACCATCGGCGGCCGGTCCGGCGGGCTGTAGCGCAGCGCGTTGGCGATCACGTTGACCAGGACCCGTTCCAGCAGACCGGGGTCGGTTTCGAGCAGTGGCAGGTCATCGGGCACACGCACGGAAACCCCACGGCCCTCCGGGCCGAGATCATCAAGCGCCCGGGGTACGACCTCCTCCGCCCCCACCGAGATCCGCGTCACGCCCAGCGCCCCGGACTGCAGGCGGCTCATGTCGAGCAGGTTGGCGACGAGCCGGTCCAGCCGGTCGAGCGACTCGTCGGCGGTGGCCAGCAGCTCGGCCCGGTCCTCCTCGTCGAACTCCACCTCGGCGCTGCGGAGTCCGGCCAGCGACGCCTTGGCGCTGGCCAGCGGCGTCCGCAGATCGTGGCTGACCGCGGCCAGCAGCGCGGTCCGCAGCTTGTTCGCCTCGGCCAGCGGTTTCGCGGTGGCCGCCTCGGCGGCGAGCCGTTCCTGGCGCAGCGCGACCGCCGCCTGGGCCGCGAACGCCTCGACGATCCGCCGGTCGGACGCCTCCAGTGTGTGACCCTTGAGCAGCACCAGCAGCCCGTCGTCGGCGGTGACCACGACGTCCGCGCCGGCCGGATCGGTGCAGACCGGCCCGCCGACCGCGGCGACCATCGCGCCGTTCTCCAGCAGCGCCACCGACTGCAGGGCGAACGTCTCCCGCAGCCGGTCCAGCAGCGCGACCAGCGGCCGCTGCCCGCGCAGCACCCCGCCGGCGACCGCGGCCAGGGTCTGCGCCTCGGCCGAGGCCTGCGCGGCCTGCCGGGTCTTGCGGGCCGCGGTGTCCACGACCAGGCTGACCGCGACCGCGACGACCACGAAGATGGCCAGGGCCAGCAGGTTCTGTCCCTGGGCGATGGTGAACCGCCCGTACGGCGGGGTGAAGAACCAGTTCAGCAGCAGGGACCCGGCGACCGCGGCGAGCAGCGCCGGCCAGAGTCCGCCGATCAGCGCGACGCCGACCACCCCGGCCAGGAACAGCAGGATGTCGTTGACCAGAGGCGGGTCCGGCACGGCGGAGAGCACGGCGGTGAGCAGGGGCAGGCCGAGCAGCGTGGTGGCGAAACCGGCGATCCGGCGCCCGCGGGACAGCGCGGCCGGCATCCGTTCCCGGCGCCGCCCCTGGCCGGCCCGTTCGTGGGTGACCAGGTGCACGTCGATCGAGCCGGAGAGCGCGGTGGTGGAGTTGCCCACCCCGGCGGTGAGCAGCTGGGCGAAGCGGCCCCGGCTGGACGCGCCGAGCACGATCTGGGTGGCGTTGACGCCACGGGCGAACTCCAGCAGCGCCCGGGACACGTCGGCCCCGGAGACCTGGTGGTAGGTCCCGCCCAGGCTCTCGGCCAGGACCCGCTGCCGGGCCAGCACGGCCGGGTCGGCCCCGGCCAGCCCGTCGTTACGGGTCACGTGCACGGCCATCAGGTCGGCGCCCTTGGTCCGGGCGGCGATCCGGGCCGCACGCCGGATCAGCGTGTCGCCTTCCGGGCCGCCGGCCAGCGCCACCACCACCCGTTCCCGGGTCTCCCAGGTGGCGTCGATGTCGTGGTCGGCCCGGTAGCGGTCCAGCTGGTCCTCGACCTTGTCGGCCAGCCAGAGCAGGGCCAGTTCCCGCAGGGCGGTGAGGTTTCCGGTACGGAAGTAGTTGCCCAGCGCCGCGTCGATCTTCTCCGGCTGGTAGATGTTGCCGTGCGCCATCCGCCGCCGCAGCGCCTCCGGCGTCATGTCGACCAGCTCGACCTGCTCGGCCGCGCGGACCACGGCGTCGGGCACGGTCTCGCGCTGCTCGACACCGGTGATCCGGGCCACCACGTCGTTGAGCGACTCCAGGTGCTGCACGTTCACCGTGGTCAGCACGTCGATGCCGGCGTCCAGCAGCTCGCGCACGTCGGCCCAGCGCTTGGCGTGCCCGGAGCCGGGCACGTTGGTGTGGGCCAGTTCGTCGACCACCGCGAGTTCGGGCCGCCGGGCCAGGACGGCCGGGAGGTCCATCTCGGTGAAGGCCACGCCGCGGTAGGTGATCTCGCGGCGGGGCAGCACCTCCAGGTCACCGATCATCGCCGTGGTGTGCTTGCGGCCATGCGTCTCGACCAGGGCGACGACGACGTCGGCGCCCCGCTCGGCCCGGCGGTGGGCCTCTTCGAGCATGGCGTAGGTCTTGCCGACGCCGGGGGCCGCGCCCAGGTAGATCCGCAGTTCGCCGCGCGCCACAGTCATTTCCCGCCGTTGTGCCTATCCTGTCGGTCAAGTGTGCCGACCATGACGGGAACGGCCGAACTGTTCACGCGTCACTGACGCTCACCGGTGGGATTTTGACGTTCTGTTCACGCGACGCTCTCACACCTCGTCGGCCGGCCAGACCAGCAGCACCCGGCACGGCGCGTGGTCGACGACGAACCGGCCGGCCGGGCCGAGGCTCTTCGGCCCGGCCCGGTGCGTGTCACCGTCGCGGGCCACGACCAGCACGTCCATCCCGGTGCAGGCGGCGACCACCTCGTGCTCGACGCGCCCGCGCAGGAAGACGGTCTCGGCCGGCCGCCCGAGCCGGTCCCGCGCGGCCGCCATCAGGTCGGACTCGGCCGCCTGCCCGGCCGCCTCGACGGCCTCCCCCGGGTCGCGGCGACCCCGGTTCGGCCAGCCGCCGCGGCCCAGCAACCCGGCGTAGGCGGCGTGCGCGCCGGCCGCGATGGCCGGGTCGAGCACGTGCACCAGCGTCACCGCGTCGTCCCGGCCGGCCAGTTCCCGGGCCGCGTCGACCGCCGCCGGCCACACGCCCTCGCGTACCCACACCAGCACGTTCATGCACAAAAGACTCTCAGCCCGGCGCGCCGCCCGCCACTTTTACAGCTCCGCGATCAACCGGGCCAGCTCGGCCGGACGGGTCAGCATCGGCCAGTGCCCCGAGTCGATGTCCACCAGATCCACCGATTTCGCCCGCGCCAGCTCGGGCAATTCCCCGGCGTCCAGCCATTCGCGGGCCTGCTCAGGGGTGAATTCCGGACAGACCAGGCTTACGGGTACGTCGTAACGACGCTCGTCGGTCAACCGGACGACGCCCCGGGCCACCCCCTCCGGGACCGGCTCGGCCACCGACTCGAACGCCGCCCGCGCCGGCGCGTCCAGGTCGGCCGCGTCCGCGCCCTCGAACGGCTCCCAGCCCGGGAACGCCATCACCCCGCCGTCGATCGGGAAGAACTCCGCGTAGGTCTCCCCGTCGGCCCGCGGGAACCCGCCGATCATCGCCACCCGGGAGACCCGTTCCGGACGGGCGTCGGCGGCCAGCCAGGCCAGCGAGGACGCGGCCGAGTGGCCGACCACCACGGTCGCGCCGGGCGCGGCATCCACCACGGCCAGCACCGCCGCCGTCTGGTCGTCGAGGGTGGTCCCGGGGCCGACCGGCAGGGTCACCGCTTCGGCGTCACGGCCCAGCTCGGCCAGCGCGGCGACGACGTCCGACCAGGCGCGGGCGGGCAGCCACAGGCCACCGACGAGAACGATCTTGTCTGCACTCATGGAGAGCAAAGTAGAACGGATTCCGGACGATTGGCTTCCGGTACCGTGCGCGGTGTGCCGGACGGTTCCAGCCCCACCGCGCGGGCCCTGCAGACCCTGGAGATCCTGCGGTCGCGGCCCGGCACGACCGCGGCCCGGCTCGCGGCCGATCTCGGGGTGACCGAGCGGGCCGCCCGGCGCTACGTCGGGATCCTGCGCGAGGCCGGCATCCCGGTCGAGTCGGTGCGCGGGCCGTACGGGGGTTATCGCGTCGGGCCGGGCATGCGGCTGCCCCCGGTCACGTTCACCGCCGAGCAGGCGCTGGGCCTGGTCATGGCCGTGCTCGACGCCAGCAACGCCGACGAGCTGGTGGGTGCGGCGCTGGGGAAGGTGATCCGGGCGTTGCCGCCGGGCGTGGCTGGGCAGGCGGCGTTGTTACGGACGTACGCGGCAATCGCTCCTGACCCGACAGCGGCCCGGACCGATCCGGCGACCGCGAGCACGCTGGTCACCGCCGTCGCCGAAAGGCGGCGGGTCGTCGTCGGCTACCGCAGCGAGCGCGGCGGCGAGTTCGAGGCCGAGGTGGATCCGTGGGCGGTCGTGGTCCGCTACGGCCGGTGGTACCTGCTGTGCCACTCGCATCGCGCCGACGCGATCCGGACCTATCGCATCGACCGGATCCGCACCGTGCGCCAGACCCCGCACCCGTTCACCCCGCCGGACGGGCTGGATCCGGTCAAGGTGCTGGAGGAGAACCTCGGCAAGGGTTGGCAGTACCCCACGCGGGTGCTCTTCCACGCACCGTTCGAGCAGGTCATCCCCTATATCCGGCCACCCATGGGCACCCTTGAGGCGGCCGGTGACCGGTGCCGGCTGACCGGGAGCACCCGCAACCCGGCGATGTACGCGCAGGAGTGGCTGCCGCTGATCCCGTTCGGCTTCACCGTCGAGGACGGGCCGGAACTGCACACGGCCGTCGCGGCCGTGGCCGCCCGGTTCGCCGCCGCCGTGGCCTCGCGGCCGGACGACGAGGACCGATGACGGCCACGCCCGCGAACGGTCACGCGAAGTAGTGGCCGGCGGCCAGATCCTCCAGCAGGGTCGGGTGGGTCGGCTTCCAGCCCAGGAGCTGCTGGGTCGCCTCGCTGGACGACCGGGAGTCGATCGCGAACAGCCGGCCGATCCAGCCGAAGTGCTCGTCGACCCGGCTGTCCGGAATTGATTCCACCGGCACACCCAGGCCGCGGCCGATCGCCTCGGCGATGTCCCGGCTCGTGACCCCCTCCTCGGCGGTGGCGTGCAGGATCGTGCCGGCCGGTGCGTCCTCGACCGCCAGGCGCACCAGCGTCGCGGCGTCGAGCACGTGCACGGCCGGCCAGTGGTTGGCGCCGTCACCGACGTACGCCGCAATGCCCTTGGTCCTGGCGATCTGGGTCAGATGAGCGACGAAACCGTGGTCACCGGCACCGTGCACGGTCGGCGCGAAGCGGGCGATCAACGGCCGCACGCCCCGGTCGGCCAGGGCCAGCGCGACCAGGGCGTTCGCCTGCCGCGGGTGGCCGGCACCGTCCGGGACGTCGTGCTCGGTGGCCACCCGGCCGCCGCCGAGTCCGAGAACCCCGGAGGCGATCAGCAGCGGACGGCCGGTGCCCTCCAGCCCCTCCCCCAGCGCCTCGATGGCCCTGCGGTCGGTCTCCAGGGCGTCGGCCATCCGTGAGAAGTCGTGGTTGTAACCGAGGTGGACGACGCCGTCGGAGTCGGCGGCCCCGGCGCGCAGCACCTCCGGGTCGTCGATGGTGCCGCGCCGGACCGCGGCGCCGAGCGCGGTGATCCGCTCGGCGGCGGCGTCCGAGCGGGCCAGGCCGGTGACCCGGTGACCGGCCTTGATCAGTTCGGCGACGGTGGCGGAGCCGATCCAGCCGCTGGCGCCGGTGACGAAGACGTGCATGACGACCTCCACGAAGCGTGATGTCACTTGATGACATGAACCATAGCGCAAGTGATGTCAGTTGGTGACATGACTAGGATCACGACATGGCGCGATGGGAGCCGGGAGCCGGCGGACGGCTGCGGGAAGCGGCGATGGAGCTGTATGTCGAACGCGGCTTCGAGCAGACGACGGTGGCCGAGATCGCCCAGCGGGCCGGCGTCACCGCCCGCACGTTCTTCCGGCACTTCACGGACAAGCGCGAGGTCCTCTTCGCCGGCTCGGAAGACCTGGTCACAGCCGTGGACCGGGCGGTCGCGGACGCACCCGCCGAGGCCGGCCCGATGGCCGTGGTGGCGGCCGCCCTGGACGTCGCCGGCGGCTTCCTCGGTCAGGACCACGAACGCAGCCGGCAGCGTCAGTCGATCATCGAGGCCAACGCCGAGCTGCGCGAACGCGAGCTGATCAAGCTGGCCAAGATGGGCGCGCGACTGGCCGACGGGCTGCGGGCGCGCGGCGTCCCGGACCCGGAGGCCGAACTGGCCGCCGAGTCCGGGCTGGTGGTGCTGCGGGTGGCGTTCGGGCGCTGGGTGTCCGAGAACGATCCGGGTGACCTGCAGACGCTGATGCGCGAGACGCAGGCCTCCCTGAGCGAGGTCCTAACCGGCTGTTGAGGTCAGGCGCAGGCCCGCCCAGAGCGCGAGCACGGCCGCGACCAGCGATAACGGGACGGTGGCGAGGCCCAGCAGCAGGAACTCGGACGTTCGCGGCGCGGCGTCGCGCGCGTGCAGGATCCGGCGCCAGAGCAGGGTCGCCAGCGAGCCGACGTAGGTCAGGTTCGGCCCCACGTTCACCCCGATCAGCACGGCCATCAGCAGCCCGGGCGAATGCGCGGCGGCCGGCAGCAGGACCAGGGTCGCCGGCAGGTTGTTCAGCACGTTGGCCAGCACCGCGGCCAGCCCGGCGACGACCAGCAGCCCCACCAGGTCGGCGTGCCGCGGCACCAGCCCGTCGATCCACTCCCCCAGGCCGTTGCTGCGGACCGCGAGCACGACCACGCCCAGCCCGAGCACGAACGCGCAGAACGTCGGATTCGCCTCGGCGACCAGGGTGCGCACGCGCAGCCGGCGGAACAGCGGGACCGCCAGCGCCGCCGCGCCGGCCGCCGCGACCCAGGCCGGCTGGACCCCGAGCGGCTGCAGCCCGGCGAACCCGGCCAACGTCGCCGCGAGCACCACCAGGGCATACCTCGGCGCGGGACCGGGCGGCGGCGGCTCCGAGGCCTGCCCGTGCAGGTCACGGGCGAAGAAGAAGCGGAAGATCACGTACTCGACGGCGACCACGGCGATCCACGGCACCGCCATCAGCGCCGCGAACCCGGCGAAACTCAGACCGCTCGCCGCGAACGCCAGCAGGTTCGTCAGGTTCGACACCGGCAGCAGCAGCGACGCCGAATTGGCCAGGTGCGTGCAGGCGTAGACGTGCGGGCGCGGACGCACCCCGGCCCGCGCGGCCACGGTCAGCACGACCGGGGTGAGCAGCACGACCGTGGCGTCCAGGCTGAGCACCGCGGTGGTCACCGCCGCCGCCACGAAGACCGCGGTCAGCAGCCGCTTCGGGCGGCCCCGGCCGAACCGGGCGACGGCCGAACCGGCCCACTCGAAGACCCCGTGCTCCTCGGCGAGATGCGACAGCACCAGGACGGCCGCGAGGAAGAGCACGGTCGGGAGCAACTCCCGTACCTCGTGGAAAGCGTCTCCCGGGGAGACCAGGCGGAAAACGACGCAGATCAGCGCCGCGGGAACCGCGGCGACAGCTTCGGGAAGACCGCGCGGCCGGGCGACGGCGAAACCGAGCACCGCGCCCAGCAGCACGAGCGCGACGATCGTGGACACCGCCGCACCCTGCCCGATCCGCCCCGCCGACAAACCAGCGGGGTCGGCCCCGATAAAGTCAAAAAACGCCTATTCGGTACGGAATCAGCTCACGCCACGGTCGCCGGATGTTCACTTTCCACGCGTCGCAGCCGCAACCGGGTGATCGCCCGGCCGGTGATCTCCACCACCTCGGCCGTGTGCCCGTCGATCGACACGGTCTCGCCCGGCGTCGTCGGGATGTGGCCGAGCCGAGCCAGGATCAACCCGGCGACGGTGGTGTAGTCCCCCTCGTCCTCCTCCTCGATCTCCACGCCGATGTCCGGCAGATCGTGGATCGGGAACGTGCCCGGCAGCAGCATCGCGCCGTCGTCCTCGTGGACCACCGACTGCACGTCCCGGTCGGTCTCGTCGTAGATCTCGCCGACGATCTCCTCGACCAGGTCCTCCATCGTGATGATCCCGTCGATCGCGCCGCGCTCGTCCACCACCAGGGCGAACTGCTGACGCTGGGTGCGCAGCTGGCGCATCGCGTCGGCGATCTTCAACGTCTCGGGCAGGAACAGCGGGGTGAACACGTGGTCGATGACGTGCCCCTCGGAGCCGATCAGGTCCCGCAGGTGCACCACGCCGAGCACGTCGTCCAGGCCGAGCGGCCCGGTCACCGGTGCCCGGGAGTGACCGCCCTCGACCAGGCGCCGCAGGCCCTCGGGGGACTTCATCACGGCCGGCAGGATCAGCACGTCCCGGCGCGGGACCAGGATCTCCCGCAGCGTCCGGTCGGCGATCTCGAACGCGCCGCTGATGATCGTGCGCTGCTCCGGGGTGAACTCCTGCTGCTGGGCGACCATGTCGCGGATCTCCTCGGTGCTGACCTCCTCCCGCCCCGCGTCCGGGTCGCCGCCGGCCATCCGGACGACCAGGTCGGTGGCCTTGCCGAGGAACCAGATCACCGGGCGCGACAGCATCGCCAGCACGTCGAGCGGACGCGCGACCAGCAGCGCCCAGCCCTCGGCGCGCTGCATGGCGACCCGCTTGGGCGCGAGCTCACCGACGACCAGGGTGAAGAACGTCAGCACGATGGTGATGACGAAGATCGCGGCCGGCTCGGCGGCCGTGCCGAGGAACCCGAGCGGGCCGATCAGCGGCTGGGCCAGCGAGACGGCCGCGGCCGCCGACGCCAGGAAGCCGGCCAGGGTGATGCCGATCTGAATGGTGGCGAGGAATCGATTCGGATCCCGCGCGAGGCGGGCCAGAGTGCGCCCGGTGCGGGTCTGCCGCTCCAACCGCTGCAACTGGCTCTCCCGGAGGGAGATCAGGGCCATCTCACTACCGGAGAAAGCGGCGTTGAGCAGCACCAACACCACGACGAGGACAACTTGCCACCCATATCCGCCCACGGCGGACATCAACTCCTTCGCTGAGGTCTCCCGCTCGGCGCCACGCTCCGGCGCCGAGTCAGGTCAAAGTACCCAGCGAACCTGAACGCCATTCTCAGGAACGGTTCTTTTTCACCGGTCGTCTCAACGGTTGTCCTCCTGCAGGACCTTCTCCCAGGTGATCGTCTTGCCGAAGACGAACGCGGTCGTCGCGATGATCGTCGTGCCGGCCAGCAGCAGGACCGGCCCCCACGCGGTGGCGTTGTAGCCGCAGAAGTCGTTCAGCGGCGTCGTCGGCAGCGACAGCGCCCAGACCAGGTAGGCCGACGTCGCCGCGGCCGACTCCACCAGCGGAACCTTGAACCGGGCGTTCGGCGCCACCTGCTTCTGACTGCGGTAGGACAACCCGATCGTGAGCAGCACCGTCGCCACCGCCAGCAGGATCAGCCAGACCCAGCGCGAGGTGTAACCGGCGTCGCACGCGGCACCCCCGGCCGGCGCGGTGACCGTGCCGAGCGCGGCCTGCACGGCCAGATAGACCGAGATCGTCTCGGTCGGCACGTACTTCACCAGCTGGGTGAGCACCGACCCGGCCACACTCGTCCCGGCCGAGCTGCGGGCCGCGTTCTCCCCGGCGATCTTGGCCGCGCCCGCCTCGGCCCCTCGGGACATCTCGTCGGCGGTCACCGCGGCCGCCGTCGCGGCCGCCGCCTTCGGGGATGCGCCGGGCGTGCCCTGCAACCGCAGAGCGGCGTCCTCCGCCATCGATGACAGGCTCACAGCGCCCTCCCCGGTCCTATTCGCCTTTGTCGAAATCGAGGCGACATTAGAACCGGCCCCTACACCTGTCAATGAATTCCACGTGTCCGTCAGACGACGCCGGATCTACCTGTCCATACTGGAAGATCGGACGATTGACCGGCCTCCGGGCCGCGGTGTTGACTGCGCGTCATGCCGATTAAGCGGTACGGCGTTCTACGGGCCGCCGTCATCGATCGCCGGATCGAGACCACCGACACTCCGCATTACCAGATCCACTTACGCGCGTCCGGCACCGACTACCGGGCCGCCGTCAACGTCCGCTCCCAGTCGTCCCCGCCCGACCTGCTCCACCTGGCCGTCGACAACTTCACCCACCCGGTGCTGGCCCAACTGGGCGCCCTGCCGGACGGCTTCACCGAGCTGGAGAGCCGCCCCGGCGGCCCCGCCCTGGACTACATCCGCAGCAACCTGTTCCAGCGCCAGGACATGCACCCGGTCCCCACCGCCGAACCCGGCCCGGAGAACGACCTCGGCGATTTCCTCGACCATTACGTCAGCCGCGCCCTCGGCGACCCCACCGCCCGCGCCTACATTTTCGGCCAGGCCTGGGGCCCGGAAACCATCGCCGACAAGATCTTCCATTTCGCCCCCGGCAACGGCGTCCACGACATCCACATGAACCAGGGCAACGACGGCCGCTTCGCCGGCGACGACGGCGTCTTCCAGGACGGCGGCCTGCTCCTGCAATTCGGGGAGCGGTGGGTGGCGATCTTCCTGGCCTTCCAGAACCAGGCCTGGCACACCGACGACATCACCGGCCACCGCCTGCCCGAGATCCCGAACCCGGGCCCCGCCCCGACGCCCGGCCCCGGCGAACCCGACCACGTGGTCCGCATCGTCGCCGCCCTGGCCAACCCGATCGGTCCCGCCCCCGAGCCGGAGACGGTCACCCTGCTGAACGCCTCCCCGTCCGCGATCGACCTGACGGGTTGGTCCCTCCTCGACCGGGCCAACAACCGTTTCCCGCTCCAGGGTTCCCTCCCGGCAGGCGCCACCCTCCAGGTCTTTCTGGCGCCCCCCATTGCTCTGGGCAACCGAGGCGGCACGATCACCCTCTTGAACGCCCAGTCCCTGAAGGTCGACGGAGTCGCCTACACCGCCGACCAGTCCACCAAAGAAGGCTGGACCATCATCTTCTAAACAACCGACCCGCTGCAGCGCATGCCGCCTACACCGACCGCCTCTCCCGAAGCAACATTGCAATGGCTCGATCAGCGACGCGAGTTAGCTGGATGCGTGTAGCCGGAGAGCCGCGACAACCTCTCGACTAAAATCGTCACAAAGAGCAAGAAGTTCCTGCCCCTCCGGCGCGGCAAATAACTCTCGCGCCGACGTCATGCCCACCGCATCATGGCACCTATACTCGATTTCCAGGTTCCGGCGTCCGAAATAGCCGAGCCCATATCCGACCAGATCCTCGCCAGCCATGCCGAGATAGGACTGCCGGTCACCCTCAGCTGGATCAGCTTCAGCCGACAACTCGATAATCTCGTCCATATAGTTGCCAACCTTACGAGGGATTTCGACAATCGCCCGAATTTGCTCGGCTTCAAGACCCTCCCAAGCCTCGTGCAATAGATCTATAGCCATGACTGCGTCCAGTTGAATCTCCTCCACGACTGTGGGCTCGATCTCATCCTCCCAGAGGGGCGCAGCACTCTCCTCTTCTACAAGACCATTGAACTCGTCGGCCCATTCTGCGCTGCCAAAGTCCCGAGGGGGCCGCACGAGAGCCTCGAACCAAGATCGATCAAACCCCCAGTCCTCGGGGAAGTCGAATTCCAGCAATGGGGCATGGAGTCGCCTGATTGCCAGAAATGCCACCGCAAAACGCTGCCAGCGATCTATACCATCAATCCTGCTGGTAAGCGAATCGTCGTCGTTCCAGTCCATCTCCACACACCCCATCACAATCTCTCGCCAAGATCAGCCGAGGCTATCCTTGAACGCGTTCCACGCATCGCGGTTGCGCCATACATACATGGACTGCCCAAGAATTTTCTTTTTGGTGCCCCGCGTGGATGGCCCAACCATAGCCGCACCGACCAATCCGAGAAATGTCTCGCATCCGTCTGGACTGCATGAGTTCCTATTGACGCCGCCGGCGATCGGGTTGAGTCCCTCCATAGCAACACTGTAAGCGCCGTTCTTCTCCGCATGCATGCCAGCGATATTCTCACCGATCATGATATTCGGACGTCCCTGAGCATCCAACTTTACGAGCTTGTTGATGTAGGACAGCTGTTCCCTGGCCAAACCCTTGCCGTTTGAGTTGACTACCGCCACCAGCGACCCGTCCCCCCGTGATGCGACGGTAACCGACGTGGTCTTCCACACCTCTCGCAACTTCCACCACGAGATCTGGCTGTGAATGTCATCGGCGGTTTGCTTTGCCCACTGGGCGAGCTGTTCCGCACTACAGCTGTTGTTGTGAACCAGGACCGGTTCATCACCAGCGAAGACGTAGTACGTATGGATGTCCGCGACGGTGAGGTCGCGCATAACCTTCGCACCGGCGAAGTCGTTGACGTCGGTGACGTACTGGAGCTCGCCGTCGGGACCGACCAGCGTGGATTCACCGGGGACCAGATCCGCGGCATCCACCCAGTTGCCGGTGGTCGCATCCCAGAAGGGATGGTGCGCGGTGGTGTGCAGTACTGCAGATTCGGTGGGGCCGCGAGTACTTCGGCCGCCCTTGCCCTCACTCTGGACTGCCGTCTTCTTGGCCGAGTCAACCGGCTGGTCCGACACCGTGACGTCGGTCAGATCATGGTCGCGGTTGGCGTGGAGCAGCGTGACCTGTCGCGGGCTGACCTCCTCAGTGACTGGATCTTTAGTCAAAACCGTGTCGCCGACGGTGATCTCGGAGATCGGCCGAGCCGTGCCGTCCGCCATCACCACTCGGGTAGACGGCTCGAAGCTGTGCTGTGGCGGGCAGGTTTCGGGCGCGTCCTCGCGTTTGCCGTCTTCCTTACGCTCCGGCTCGTTGTCCCTGTTGCGATCCTGCTTCTGCCGGTCCTGAGTGCGGTCGCGTTCCTTCTTCGGTTTGGCGTCAGACGGCTTGTTGGACTTCTTCGGGTCGTGCTTCGGCTTGGGCGGCGTGGCCGGCTTGGAGGGCTTGGGCTTGGGCTGGGGCTTCGGCTTCGGCTTGGGCTTCTTCTTGGTCGGGGGCTTGGGCTTCTTCTTGGGGACCTTCGGCTTCTTCGGGATCTTCTTGGTGACGTCGTTGAGGACCTTGCGGGCCGCGTTCATCAGGTCCTGGGCGCGGCGCATCATGGTGCGGGCGCCTTCGACGATGCGTTTCCACATCTTGAAGCCGGACATCGCCCGGTCGATGGTGCGCCAGATGGTTTTGGCGACCTTGGCGACCTTGAGTGGGCCCATGAAGTTGGTGGCCAGGTCGAAGCAGTCCCAGGCGCTGCCGCCGATGCAGCCGACGACCGCGTTGTAGCCGATCAGATCGAGCAGCATGCCGATGCCGACCTGGAGCAGGATGTCGAGCAGCGGGGTGTTGCTTTCGCGTTCGGCTCGCTGGTAGTCGGCTTCCTGCTGGGCGATCTGGGTGCCGGCCGCCTTCATGTCGCGGTCGCGCTGGGCCATCGCGTCGTTGTACTGGGCGAGTTCGGCCTGGTACTGCTTCATCGCGCAGGCGTAGTCGTATTCGCCGCACTTGCCGTCGACGCCGTTGCCGGTGGTGTCGGTGTTGGTGAGCGGGTTGCCTTCGGCGTAGGCGAAGCGGTTGGCCGCGCCCGAGGTCGGGTTCGGCGAGTTGCTGGCGGTGTCGCGGGTGTCGAACGTGCCGGTTTCCGGGTCGTACCAGCGGGCCATCATGTTGACCTTGCCGGTGCCCTGGTCGGTCCACTCGGACTGGTAGCCGAGTTTGCCGAGCATGCCGCCGCTGGCCAGGACCTTGCCCCACGGGTCGTAGCTGACCGAGCCGGGGAGGGTGGTGCCGGTGGCGGTGAACTCGCCGACGACGTCGGTGTGCAGGTCGGTCCAGGCGTAGCGGCCGGTGGCACCGGACTTGACGCCGGCGAGGCCGTCACCGGGGTCCCGGATGTAGGCCGTGGTGCCGTCGGCCGCGACCGTGTTGGACAGCCCGGTGTAGGTCAGGTTCGGCTGGACGACGCGCCCGAGTCCGTCGTACGCATAATTGCTTGTGCCTTGGGAAATGACCTGGTTGAAGGCATCGGTGACCGTGTTGGTGGCCACGCCGCCCTTGGTGGTGGAGCGCAGGGTGCCGCGGGCGGTGTACTGGTAGGCGGTGCCGTCGGAGTCGGAGACCAGCTGGTTGCGCTGGTCGTAGACGAACGTCTTGCTGCCGGCCTGGAGCCGGTTGCCGGACTTGTCGTAGGCGTAGACGACCGGGTTGGTCCCGTTGTCCCACTGCGTGAGCCGGTTGGCCTGGTCGTAGCTGTAGGTGTTGGTCGACGCGCCGTTGAAGCCGGTCGTCGTCTTCTTGGTCAGGTTGTCGTTGAGGTCGAACCCGTAGGCGATCTTCGCGACGGTGGCGCCGGCCGACGTCTTGAGTTCGTCCGATGTGAGCTGGTGCAGATCGTTGTAGCCGAACGTCCGGGTGTTGCCGCCGCCGTAGGTGATCGACTTGACCTGGGACATGTCGTCGTACTGGTACGTCTGGGTCAGCCCGGCGCCGGTGTTGGCCAGTGTCGCCAGGCGTCCGGCCCCGTCGTAGACGTAGGACGTGGTTCCGGCCCCGTCGGTGCGGGTGGTCAGCCGGCCGTCGTCGTCGTACTTGTAGCTGGAGGCCCCGGAGATGCCCGTGATCTCGGTGACCAGTCCCCGGTCGTCGTAGGCGACGGTCGTCGCTCCGGCCGAGCCGGTGAGCGAGGTGACCCGGCCGACCTTGTCGTACTCGAAGACCCGGTCGACGGTGGTGGCCTGCGCCCCGGTGCCGGAGCTGCGGTGCAGGCGGCCCATGTTGTCGTACTCGGAGGTGACGCTGACGCCGCCCGGCGAGTCGACGCGGGTGAGCTGCCCGCCCTCGTTGTAGGTGAGGGTGAACGTCCGGCTCTCGTCCGACGCGGTGGTCGTGGTGGCCGGCTCGACCTGGGTCGCGACCAGGCCCCACGGGTTGTACGTGGTGACGAACAGGTTCTCCCGGCCGTCGGAGTACCGGGTCTGCTGCCCCGCCGCGTCGTACCAGAAGCGGGTCTTGATCTCGTCGCCCGAGCTGATCGGCTCGTGCTGTGTGGTCATGCGCCCGAGGACGTCGTACTCGAAGGTCTTGGTGATGGTCTTGGCGTCGGTCGACGAGATCACGTTGCCGAGCAGGTCGTAGCCCTGCTTGACCTGACGCAGCTGGACGTCGGCGGCCGAGTACTCGGCGCTCGCGGTGGTCCGTCCGGCCAGGTCGTAGGTGGCGGTCGTGTACGTCTTGTCCGGCGCGATCACCCGGACCGGCCGGCCGAGACCGTCGTACCGGGTCTCGGTGATCTTGCCGGCGCCGTCGGTCGAGAACGTCTGCTCACCGGCGCTGTTGTAGGTGAAGGCGGCGGTGACGTTGCCCGGCGACTTGACGCCGGTCGGCCACGGGCCGTTCCCGTACGTGTAGTTCGTGGTGAGAGGCGTCGCGCTCTGCCGCACCTCCTCGGTGGAGGTGACGGTCCGGTCCAGGTAGTCGTAGGTGGCGCTGCCCCGTCCCCCGGCCGGGTCCTCGTGCGAGAGCAGGTTGCCCTCGGTGTCGTACTCGTACTTGCTGAAGTTGCCGTCCGGCGCGGTGACCTTGGTGGTCCGGCCGAGCTGGTCGTACTCGTAGCGGGTGGCCCGCAGGAACGGGTCGAAGCTGGCGACCGGCTGACCGACCGCGTTGTACTCGGTCTTGGTGACCGGCGTGATCGGCGTCGTCGAGCCCTTCGGGGTGTAGGCGGGCAGCGCGGTCTCGATCAGCCGGCCGACACCGTCGTACTTCGCCGTGGTGATGCCGCCGTTGGCGTCCTCTTCCTCGGTGGGCTCGCCGAACGTGTTGTAACCGACCTTGGTCACGGACCGCATCATCGTCAGTACGCCGTCTTTGTTGGTCGACTCCGCCGGCGCCGCGACGGTGACCACGGCCCGGCCGGCCGAGTCGTTCTCGATGTCGGTCCGGGTCCCGGCCGCGTCGAACATCGCGGTGGCCGAACCGTCGACGTCCAGGTCCGCGCTGGTCCGGACGACGCGAGCGTCCGCGCTGGGCGCGGTCCCGGCCAGAAGCTGGCCGATCTCGGAATCGGACAAGGCTTTCTGGTACGTCTGCAGGTCGTCGATCAGGCCGGAGAAGTACCCGCTGTCGGCGTTCTGCGCGCCGACCAGCAGCCCGGTCGCCCGGTTGTTGAAGTCGGCCGTGACGCTGGCCAGTTGCCGGCCGCCCACGTACAGCTTGGCGGTCGACGTGGTCGGGTCGACGGTGACGGCCAGGTGGGTCCAGGTACCGGCGACCGCCTTCTCCGACGCGGTGGCGCTCACCCAGCCGGTCGTGCCGTCGGGCTTACGGACGGCCAGGTTGATCTGCCAGGACTCGGTGTCCTTGTCGTACAGGAGCTTGAGAGCGGAGCCGCCGCTGTCCCCGGGCAGCGACACGACGAACCGGTCGTCGGAGGCGTCGTTCACCTTGGCCCAGGTGCTGATCGTGTACGGACGCAGCGTGTCGACCGGCGCCCGGCCGCTGATGCCGGCCTGGGTCGCGGTGAACGAGGCCGCGCCGTTGCGTTCGGTGGACCAGGCCACGTTGCCGGTGACCGCACCGGCGTTGTTGCCGGCCGTGTCGGCGGTGAGAGCACCGGACGACTGGTTCATCGGCCAGCGCAGGGTCGGGGTGAGACCGGTGGACAGATAGGTGGTCTGCTGCTGGGCCCGGCCGAGTCGGTCGTACGCCGTCTCCGACGAGCTCAGCACCGTGTCACCCTGCTTCAGGGTGGTGCTGACCACCTCGTCTTCAAGCGAGTAGCCGTAGACCGTGCTGCGGTTCAGACCGGCCGGGTCCAGCGTCGTGGTGTGGTTGCGGCCGGCGTTGTCGTACTTGCGCTCGGTGACGGTCAGCCCGTTGTTGGTGGTCTGCTTGCTGAGGTTGCCGGTGGCGTCGTACTCGTTGCGTTCCTCGACGTACGACTGGCCGGTCGTCGGGTCACGCTGGGTGACGGTGACCAGCAGGTTGTTGTCGGTGTAGGCGTAGTCGGTGACGAAGCCCTTGGCGTCGACCTCGGAGGCCAGCCGGCCCGCCGGGTCGTAGGTCAGTTTCCGCACCGAGAGATCGGAGACGTTCCCCTTGGCGTCCTTGTAGGCCTTGACCACGGTCTCCAGCTCGTTGCCGACCGCGTCGTACTTGGTCACGACCTCGCTCAGGTCGGCGTGGATCTGCGACGTGACCCGGCCGAAGGCGTCGTAGCCGAGCTTGAGTTTGTTGCCCAGCTCATCGGTCTCGCTGACCTTGCGGCCGTACGTGTCGTAGCCGTAGGCCACCGTGCGCGACGCGTCCCCGCCGGTCGCGTCCGACACCGTCTCGGCCGCGAGCAGACCGTCCACCGTGTAGCTCAGGGTGGTGACCGGCGTGTGAAGTGCGCTGGAAACCCGGTTCAGGACGGGCGGGTCGGTCCGGGTGATCACCCGGTCCGAGCGGTCGTGGGTGAAGGTCGTGACGTCGGTCGTGGTCGCGCCGACCTGCAGTTCCTTGACCGTGCGGCCGATCCCGTCGTACTCGTAGCGGGTGACCATGCCGGCCGGGTCGGTGACCTCGGCGATGTCACCCGACGCGGAGTACAGGATGGTCTGCACGCCGCCGCCCGGCTTGACGATCCGCCACGGCAGGCCGGCCGGAACGGTCGCGCCGTTGTAGCCACCGGCGGTCGAGCCGTCGGTGTAGGAGATCGCCGTCTTGCGGCCCAGCGGGTCGACCATTCCGGTGCGGTTGCCGGTCGCCGTGTCGTACGTATAGGTCGTCAGATATGTGTTGTCGGTCGCCGACGCGGAACCGGTGCCGCGCTGGGTGAGCACCCGGTCGTTCATCACGCTGAACGCGGGGTTCTCCGTGGTGGCGTCCGGATAGTAGGTGTTGTAGCTGGTCGAGCAGCGGTTCGCGGAACGGTCCTGGCAGGTGGTGACCGAGACGACGTTGCCGCGGACGTCGTACTCGTTGACGGTCATGTTCCCGTTCGGGTCGGTGACCGTGCGCAGGTAACCCTTGCCGGAGTAGCCGTAGCGGGTCTCCTTGCCGAGCGCGTCGACGTCGGCGACCTTGCGGCCGAACATGATGTCGTTCACGACGGTGGTCTTCGAGTTGTCCGGACCGCCGAGCGTGTAGTTGATCTGCCCGGTCGCCTGCGCCTTGGCCGCGTCACGGGCCTTGAACTGGTTCCCGACCTGGGCTTCCTCCAGCTCGGAGCGGTAGAACGCGACCTCGGCGACCGCGCCGTTGTAGTAACGCCGGCCGGTGGTGGTGTCGCCGTAGACGGGCCACGCGGCACTGTTGTACCCGGCACCGACGTAGTAGTCCGGCTGGGTGGCCGGCGCGGTGAACGCGGTCCCGCCGGCCCACTGGATCTTCTGCCCGTCCAGGTACAACGTCTGGGTGGTGTTGTTGACGGTCAGCGCGACGTGGTGCCACTTGCCGTCGATCACCGTGCTCCGGCCACCCAGGCCGAACCACCAGTCCTGGTCCTGGGGCACGCTCGGGATGTCGGTGACACAGGACGAGATCACCAGGTTGACGCCGTCGAGCGGGGTCCCCGGCTTGTAGAAGGGCCGGGTCAGGCACATGCCCGAGTTCGGGTTCCGGAAGCCGCCGGAGCTCTTCATCGCCTTGAACGGCTGCCAGATCTGTCCCACACCACCGGTGCACGTGCTCATCTGGACCTCGGTGCCGTCGACCTTCGCGGCGCCCGCGACCTCGAGACATTTACCGAGCGCCCGGACGGTGCCGTTCGCCTCCAGCGACCAGGTCTGCGATGCCGTGCCGTTGCACGTGTAGATCTGGACCGGGGTGCCGTTGGCCGTGCCGCCGTTCTCCACGTCCAGGCACTTGCCGGGCTCGCCGGCGTTGATCGGCCCGGTCGGTGAGCTCGACGGCGCCACCGCCCGGACCCCGCCGTTGCCGTCGATCCAGATGGTGGGCATGGTGACCCGCCCCGAGCCCGCGACCGATTCGCCGAGCAGCGGGCCGGCCGTGTTCTCGGTCCGGAACCACATCGACACCGAGGTCGCGGTGGCCTGGCCGGTCCCGGCGACCGGGAGGACACCGGCCGGCAGGTCCACGTAGGAGGTCTGGAGCTCGTCGAACGACGCCGACGAGTCGGCCGTGCTGAACGGACCGGTCCCCGGGTTGGAGGTGACGCCGGAATAGGTTGCCGTGTCCCCGTTGACCTGGTTCACCGCGTCGATGGCACCGGTCTCGGCCATCCGCCAGTAGTTCGTCGGCGCACCACCGAGGACCGCGCTCTCGTGCACCTTCGAGGTGCCGGTGACGGTCGGGGTCGCCGGCGTCCACACCGACCCGTTGCCGTCGGTCAGCTTGCTGACCCGGCCGGTGACACCGTCGTAGACCACCGTCGAGGCGGCCTGGCCGGACTGCCGGTTGACCTGGGTCAGCGGCTTGACCGCCCCCTTGGCCCCGCGCAGATCGGCGACCACCTGCTTGTCGACCTCGGTGTCGTAGTACGCCACCTCGGCGATCGAACCCTTGAAGAAGTCCGCGGTGCCGGCGTTGCTCTTGCCGTTGTCATGCGACTGGTTCGGCCAGCCACCACCGAGAAAACCCGTTCCGATGTACGAGATCGCGGCGCTCATGTCCTGCACGACCACGCCGGTCTCGGTGACCGGGACGGTGTCGTCGTCGAGGTAGAGCTCCTGCTTGTTGCCGGCGGCGCTGAGCACGACGTGGTGCCACTTGCCGTCGGCCACCGCGACCTTCGACTTGAGGGCGGTGTGGGTACGGGCCACGAACGACTGGTCCGGCTTGCGCGTCTTGCCGCACGTCCAGGTCAGCAGCTGCGCGTCGGTCACGTTCCCGGCGCCCTGCGAGTCGAGGCAGAAGCCACCCGCATCACCGACGATCTGTCCGTCGGGCCGCACGTCCCAGATCTGGCTCGCGGCACCGTTGCAGCTGAAGGTGACGATGCTCTTGCCGATCTCCAGGCCGCTGCCGATCGCGTCGACGCACTTGACCGCGCCGCCGGTGGTGACCTGCAGCTGACGGCCGGCGGTCCAGGTGAAGTTCTGGTTCGCGGTGCCGGCGCAGTCGTCGAGCACGATCCCGGCGTTGTTCGCCGAGTTGTTGTCCTTGACGCTGAGGCACTGCCCGTTGCCGTACGCGGTGAGGCTGCCCAGCGAGGCGCCCACCTTCGGGGCCTTCGGGAAGCTGCCCATCAGGTAACCGTCGGAGCCCAGGTAGAGCGTCGGGTTGAAGGCGCCCTTGGTGGTGGACGTGTTGGACGCGGCCGCGTCCCACGACTGTCCGTAGAGCACGCTGTCCCCGCCACCGGCGGGCGCGTTGAACCACAGGCTGACCGCCTGGTTGGACGTGTCCCCGTCCAGGTCGGCCGGGACCTTGACCAGCGAGGACGTGCCGTTGAAGCCGGCCGCCGTCGCCGTGGAACCGCTCAGCGGGCCGGTCTGTCCCAGCGTCACGCCGCTGTACGTGCCGTTGTCGACACCGGCGTTCTCCAGGACCGAGCTGGCCGCGGTCGTGCCGCTGCCCTCGGTCAGCCGCCAGTACGAGTACGGCCGGGAGTTGCCGACCGCGGACGGGAAGCGCGACCCCGTCCCGTACTGGTAGGTGTGGCAGTTGTTGTAGTCCGACGGCGCGCAGACCTTGGTCAGGTTGTTGCCGGCGTACTCGTACTTCCAGGTGTTGGCGGTGTTCCAGTCACCACCGGCCACCGGGTCGGTGTAGACGTCGGTCACCCGCGGCGGGGAGGCGGTGTTCCAGGTGAAGCCGAGCGACCGGCCCGACGCCGAGGTGATCTTCGTCAGCCGGCCGCCGCTGTAGAAGAATTTCTCCGTACGTCCGGCCGCGTCCTTGATCGCCGACAGCGCGTACCGTCCGGCCGCCAGCACCTCGGTGAACTCGTAGGTGGTGCCGTCCTTCTCGGTCAGCCGGTATCCGGCGTTCGCGCCGAGGCTGACGAAGTTGGCGTTCGGCCCGGCGGGCGAGGTGAAGGTGCCGTCGTTGTTGCGTCCGAACGCCAGGTCACGCCCGTTCGGGTAGGTCACGACGACGCTGTTGAGAACCGTGGAACCGCTCGGCGCGGTCACGTTCCGGTCGACCGCCTTGGCGTCCAGAACACTGGACCAGCCGGCACCGAAGGCCTGGTCGATCCGCGGGTCGATGCTGTTGTAGGAGCGGACGATCTCCAGGGGCGGCCCGACCGTGTTGATCATCGCGTCGCGGGAGGCCGTGGTGAAGTTGCCGACCACCGGGTCGTAACCCTTGTCCGGGTTCTGCGCCAGACCGGAGGTGACCGCCGGCTGCGGCACCTGCGTGTTGAGCAGATGCTGGGTCGCGTACTTGGCGTTGTCCAGCAGACCGTCGTAGACGACGGCCTTCCAGTAGTAGGTCTCGCCCCACTTCAGGACACCGGCCGGCACCGTCCAGCGCTTCGTGGCGATCTTCCCCGAGGCGGCGATCTGGGTCTTGGCGTCCTTGCCGTAGACGAAGAACTGGTACTTCAGCGAGTACGGCCAGCTGTCGGAGTCGTGCGCCTCGGCCAGCAGCTCCGGGGTCAGCGTCGCGGCCGACGCACCGTAGGCCGGGTACTGCTGGTCGACCTGCGGAATCTCGTTGTCGTCGTAGGTGATCTCGAGGTACGGGTCCTTGCCGAAGTCGGTGTCGCGCGAGGTGAACCGCTTGAACGCGGTCGAGTCGGTCTCCGACGCGGTCAGGGCGAGACCGTAGTTCGGCGCCGCGCCGATCGTCCACAGGTTGATGGCCTGCGGGTCGAGCGACACCGTCCGCCAGGCGCCCTTGGATCGGTCCGCACCCGTGTTGGTGCAGGCCGGGGAGTTGTTGGTGATCTCCAGGGTCCCGATCGCGGACGAGTAGGCCGGCGTCGCGCTCAGGTTGCCGTTGCCGATCGCGGCCTGGCTCCAGTTCTCCAGGATCCGCCGGACGTAGACCGGCTTGAAGTTCGTGCAGTCGTACGACCAGGTGTGGTACAGGAAGAGCTTCGCGCCCTTGACCTGGGTACCCTTGAAGTCCTTGTCGAAATCGGACAGAGCCATGAACGACCGCGAGACGGTGTCACCGCCGTCCCAGGTGCCGACCGGCAGGTTGTTGTCGTACGCGTGATTGTTGGTGCCGGTGTTGGTGTCGACATACGTGTCGCCCGTGTCGTACGTCTCGTACACCGTCGGGTCGATGCGCACCGGGTACTGCCGAGCGGGGTCGTTGAGCCACGTCGCGTCGGCGATCACTTTCAGGGCTTGCTTGCCGTCGACCGTCGTCAGTTCGTACCGGACGGCGGCGGACTGGGCGGGGGCGCCGGACTTCGGGTCTACCTTCGAGTCCTCCATGTACCCGGGTGGTCCCCGCAGCGCGACCTGGCCCTTGGCGTCGACCAGGATGAGCGAGCCGTCGTCCTGCGGCTTGACGGTCAGACCCTGCAACGTCAGCGGGAAGACCCACTCGTTGCCGGCCGCCGGCGACTTGAGGACGATCGTCTCCTTCAGGCCGCCGCCGATCGTGCGCAGCTCCAGGTCGGTCTCCGGCAGAATTCCCGGGTACGTGGCGGTGGATCCGCTCACGACCGCGGGCACGTCGGCCGCGCCGGCCAGGTCGTAGGCGAACTTGGCGCCGGAGGCGGTGGTGACCGACGCCAGCGCATCGCCCGGGGCCGCCGAGGGCGCCGCGGCCGAGGCCGAGGGGGCGGGCGACGGCGACGCGGCCGGTGCCGCCGCCGTGACATCGCCGGTGCCGGTGGCGCCCAGGGTCACGTCGACCGAGTTGGCGGTCATCGCCAGGCGCTTGCCGCGCCGGGTCAGCGTCGTGTCGATCGGCTGGTAGGAGCCGTCCGCCGCCCGGTAGTTGACCTTCGTGTCGTGGACCTGCCGGGTGATCGACCCGTCGGCGTTCTCGAACTCGTCGACCTTGGCGGTCGACTTCTTCGGCAGCCGCTTGCTGGTCTTCGCGTCGAAGCTGTTGGGGCCGCCCTTCTTCGGCGCGGTCCAGCGCTTCTTCGCCTCGGGGTCGGGCAGGTCGGCGTCGACCGCGCCGAGGCCTTTGCCCGGCTTCGAGCCGGAACCACCGTCGGCGTGGGTCTTCCCCGCCGAGACGTAGTGGTCGACCTGGCCGGCACCGTGGCCCGGGTCCTGACGCGGCACGCCGGCCACGGCGGCCAGTACGGGCGCCTGGCGCAGCCACGACAGCAGCCCGGCCAGCGGGAAACTCCCGCCTTCCGGCACCGCACCGGCCGGCAGTCCCATGGCCAGCATCACCGCGACCGCGGTGACGACAGCGATCCGCCGTCTCATCCGAGCCCCCGCTCTCATGATCTGTTCACAACGCGGGCACAGCATGAGCGACGCAGATCGACGCAGACAAGATCTTGATTTCTCGGGCCTGATGGTTTTGACTGCGCCGATGTTCACGGGGGTTCGTCCACGCACGACGCGGCGATTCGCCGCACTGATCGCCGGCGGCGTTCTCGCCGCTCTCGCCGCAGGCATCGTCACCTGGGTCCTCTGGCCGGAACCGGAGCCCCGCCAGCGGGAATACACCGACGCGACCGCCTGTCTGCTCACCGACGAGCAGGGCATCACCGGTCCACAGGCGAGCCCGGTCTGGTCGGTGATGAGCGAGACCTCGGCGGCCACCCTGGTCCGGGTGCAGTACCTCTCGGTGATCGGCCCGCAGGACGCCGGGAACGCCGGAACCTACCTGGCCTCACTGGCCGCCGGTCGCTGCTCGATCGTCGTCGCGGTCGGGGACGCGCAGGTGGCCGCGGTTGCGCCGACCGCCAAAACGTTTCCCGCGGTCAGCTTCGTGTCGGTCGGCGGGGGCACGGCGGGCGACAACGTGACGGTCGTCCCGGACAGCTCGGCCGACACCCTGCGTGACGAGATCAAGCGGTTGGTCGAGTCGCTGGCCCCACGCGACTGACTCCACACCGAAATGTGGCGCCCCCGGTCCGGGGACGCCACATTTCTCTCTGCTTCATCAGAGGTTCAGCATGATCCCGTTGGTGAGCGAGCTGGTGTTCTGGACACCGTCGATCTTGATCGGGCTGCCGGAGAGAAGCTTCACATAGACGCGCATGATGAAGTACTGACCGCAGTTCGGGTCGACATCGACGGTCGTGTTCATGAACGCGGTGAAGTGGTGGGCGTCGTCGCGCACGTTGTTGGTGACCGTCGTGGCCGGCGGGGTGTAACAGGCGTGCGAGTTGTCCGTGCCCAGCTGGATCACGTCCAGGCGGAACTGCACCGCGGAATAGCTGTTCGCAGTACGTGCCAGGCGGTCCGACTCGGGCACGCCGTCGCATGAGGCGGTGGACTTGTAGCAGGTGGTGACCAGCACGTTGGCGTAAGCCTGCACCTTCGTGACGCCCGGCCCGTAGGCCCACTTCTTGACGGTCGAGCCGTCGTTGTAGAACACGAACACGTCGGACTTGCCGCCGGTGCCGAGGAAGGTGCACTGCGAGCCGGCCTGGGAGTTGCCCTGGCTCGCGCACGGCAGGCTCTCCCACGCGCCCGCGCCGACCTGGTTGTCGCTACTGGTCTGCAGGTACGTCTTGCCGCCGGTCACGACGCCGAGGTGGTAGCCGGTGATGCTGCTGCTCGCCGTGAGCCCGTTCAGGCTGCAGATGAACCGGCCGGTGTACGGCGCGGTGAACAGCTTGTCGACCAGCAGGGGCAGGTGGCCGGTTTCCGCGTACGACGCGTCGGAGCCCTCGTGGTTGCGCGACGAGACCGCCCGGTTGCCGATCTCGTCGGTCAGGTCGGTGCTCGGGGTGCACCAGATGGCGGCGTTGAACGCCACCACACCCGTCGTGGAGCTGACCGTCTCCAGGCGTCCACGCAGGTGCCGGTGCTCACCGGCGACGAGGTCCAGCGCGACGGTGATCACGTTCGTGTAGGTGGCGGACGCGCCCGCCGCGGGCGGGTAGATGTTGAGGCTCGCGGTCCGCGACACCTGGTCAACCGTGCCCTTGTCGGCCATGGCCGGGGCCGGCAGCAGTACGGCCACCAGCCCCAACAGGGCCGCGATCACGGTATTCCGACGTAGATTGCGCACGTTCTCGATCCCCGATTCGTCGATGTCGGTCACTTGATCGGGGACCGTACGCCAATCGGGCAACCGACGATCATCGGGGTCGCGAACGCGCCGCGTCGGGACGGTCAACCGACGGCGGCCTCCACCACGAAGACCGATCCGCCGCCCGCGCGGGGCTCGTAGTGCACGTCCCCGGCGTTGGCCCGGGCCAGACTGCGCACGATGTAGAGCCCCAGCCCGGTCCCCCGGACCGTCCCGGCGGTGTCGTCGGCCCGGGACAGCCGGTCGAACAGGCGGGGCCGGAACTCCTCGGGCACGCCCGGACCGGCGTCCTCGATCCGCAGCCGCACCCGATCCCCGGTCACGTCGACGCGCAGCGCGCTCGCGCCCCCGGCGTACTTGGTCGCGTTCGACAACAGGTTCACCACCACCTGTTGCAGGTGGGACGGGTGGAAGAGGACCTCGGCGTCCGGCCCGAGGACCGGCAGGTGGCGGTTGTCGGTCGCTTCCAGGGCGCGTTCCACCTCCGTACGCAAAGAAAGCTTTTCCCGTACGGCATTGATGTTGCCCGCATCCACGGTGACCATCGCCAGGACCTCACGGACGATCTCGTCCAGCCGTTCCGCCTGGCGGTTGATGACCTGGATCTGCCGGGCGTAGGGGTCGGCCGGGTCCATGGTGCCGACGAGCATGTCGCTGTAGCCCAGGATCGACGAGAGCGGATTGCTGATCTCGTGCCCGAGCATCCCGATCATGTCGAGTTTGAGCCGGTCGGCGGCCTCCAGTTCGAGGTTGCGCTCGGAGAGGTCGGCGGCCGCCTGGTCGCGGGCGCGTTCGGCGGCGCGGCGGGCCGAGATGTCGGTGGCGACCACGATCAGGTGTTTGGGGCGGCCGTCGGAGCCGCGGACGACCGAGATGGTGGCCTCGGCGTCGAGCCAGTGCCCGCCGGCGTGCCGCAGGCGCACCTCGTGGGCGTACGAGTCGGCCTCCCCGGTGAACAGCCGCGCGACGTTGCGGTGGGCCGCGGCGGCGTCGTCGGCATGCATCAGCTCCTCGATCGTGCGCCCGGCCAGGTCCTCCACCCGGCGCCCGAGCATCCCGGCGAACGCCTGGTTGACCGCGATCAGCGTGCCGTCGAGCCCGCGCACCACCTGGCCCACCGCCGACTGGGTGAACTGGGCGCGGAACCGCTGCTCGTTGAGGGCGACCGCCTGCTGGGCGGCCCGGGCCGCGCTGACATCGGTGTTGATCTCCAGAACCTGCACGTCGCCGCCGTCGGTGGGGCGGTGCACGACCTGGCGGCTGAGCACGGTGACGGTGCGGCCGGCGGCGGTGAGGTGTTGCATCTCGCCGTCCCAGTGCCCGTCGCGTTCGATCGCCGCCATCTGTGAGTCGAGCGTGGTGTCGCCGATGAACGTGGTGTTGAACAGGCGGTGGGTGATCCGGCCCAGGGCGGCGTCGGCCGACCAGCCGTAGAGGCGCTGCGCCCCGGTGTTCCACCAGAGGATCTCGCCGGCCAGGTCGCGCGCGATGACCGCGGCCGGGATCAGTTCGAGCAGCCGCGCCTGGCGCTGCATGGCGGCGTCGGCGGCGCGGCTCGCGGTCACATCCTCGACCTGGACCACGACGTACGGCTGTTCGGCACCGGCCGCGTCCCGCACCCGCGCGATCCGGACCACCACAGCGGCGACCTGGCCGTCCTTGCGCAGGCACCGTCGGTCGACCTTCATCGTCTCCAGGTCACCGGCCACCATCTTGCGCAGCGCGGACTCGGCCACCGACGCGTCGTCCGGGTGCTGCAGGTCCTGGAACGCCATCGTGACCAGTTCCTCGCCGGAGTACCCGGTGATCTCGGTCATCGCCGGGTTGGCCTCGAGGAACATTCCGAACGTACGGTCGCCGATGCTGCACAGGGCCAGTCCGAGCGGCGAGCTCTCGAAGGTGTGCCGGAAGCGGGTCTGCACGGCCTCCAGCGCGGCCAGGTTCGCGGTCCGCTCGGCCAGCAGCGCGACGTTGGCCTCGTAGTCCTCGGCGTGCCGCAGTGCCGCGCCGACCGTGCCGGCGACCAGTTCCAGGTGGTGGGCGTCGTCGGCGTCGAACGCGTTGGGCCGGCTGCTGGCGATCTTCAGTACGCCGATCGGCCGGTCGCCGTGGAAGAGCGGGGTGACGCACATCGAGCGGACGCCGGTGGCGCGGCAGATCCCGACGCTGGCCCGCTCGTCGGTCTCCACGTCGGTGCAGTGCGTGGGCCGCCGATCGGCCAGCGCGGATCCGCTGACCGAGGCGGCGATGGTCTGGTACTTGCCGACGTGCTCGGCCAGGGTGCCGGCGCCGGCCACGTACCGCAGCAGCTCGTCCTCGATCAGCTCGACCATCGCGCCGCAGGACGCCGGGAACGCGGCGACCGCCTGCTCGGCGGCGACCTTGAGCACGCGCTCGCGGTCCTGCGCGACGGCGGTGACCGCCCGCTGGGCCTCCACGGCGGCCAACAACGCCCGGGTACGCCGGTCGGCGCGCTCGGCCTCGCGCCGCCGCTCCAGCTCCGTGTGCTCCGGAGCGTCGATCTCGGAAACCCGCACCCGTCCCCCACCCTGTCGTTCCCGTCCGAGAGGAGGTATCGGCGGTCCGGCGAGGGACTTGAGCGCGCGGGCGTCAGTCGGCCGCGGTCAGGCAGATCCCGTCCAGCATCAGATCCACCGAGCGGTCGGCGGCGGCCCGCGCGCCGGCCGCGTCGCCGGTGGCCTCGGCGACCCCCTGGACCATGGTGAACAGCAGCGCCAGATCCTCCGGGACCAGGTCGGGACGGACGTGGCCGTGCTCGCGGGCGCGGCGCAACGGTCCGCCGAGCGCGGCCAGGGCGCGCTGCCGGAAACGGTTCTGGGTGGGCTCGTCGAGCCGGCGGATCAGCACGACCAGGCCACGCATGGCGATCTGGGTGTGCAGCACCGAGCGCAGCAACTGGCGGAAGAGCTCCGGGTGCGCGGCCAGCCCGGCGGCGGCCTCCTCCAGGCGTTCCAGCTGGTGCTCGATGACCGCGGCGGTGAGCGCGGGCCGGTCCGGGAAGTGGCGGTAGAGCGTGGCCTGGCCGACGCCGGCCCGGCGGGCGATCTCCGGCATCAGGGCGACCGGGTCGCCCTCGCTCAGCACCTCACTGGCGGCCAGGACGATGGCCGCACGGTTGCGCTGTGCGTCCCGGCGCCGCGTAGTCGGGGTTCCGTAGAGCAAGGTCACACCCCCTTACCGACCAGTCACGTTACCGGTCGGTAACGAGAATGTCATCACCTTCACTTTCTCGGTACGGGTTCCTACGCTGCCGCCACGACGCCCCCATCCCCAGGAGCCCGCCGTGATCTCACGCCGTTTCATATCTGTTTTGAGTGGATTGTTCCTGATCCTCGCGGTGCTCACCGGCACCACCTCGCCCGCCTCGGCCGCGACCACCACGAGCTTCCAGGCCGTGGACATCGCCGGATCGGACGGTGTCACCCTCAAGGCCAACTGGATCGCCCCCACCAGCAGCGGGAAACATCCGGCGATCGTGTTCCCGTCCAGTTGGGGACTCAACGACGCGGAGTACCTGGCCCAGGCCAAGATCCTGGCCGGCAAGGGCTACGTCGTCGTCTCCTACACCCCGCGCGGCTGGTGGTTCTCCGGCGGCACCATCGACACGGCCGGCCCGCTGGACATGGCCGACCTGTCGAAGGTCCTGGACTGGGCGATCGCCAACACCGGGACCGACCCGGCCCGGATCGGAGCGGCCGGCATCTCCTACGGGGCCGGAATCAGCCTGCTCGGAGCGGCCGCCGACAAACGGATCCGCGCGGTCGCCTCGCTCAGCGGATGGTCGGACCTGGTCTACTCGCTCTACTCCGGCAACACCCGGCATCTGCAGTCGTCCGGCCTGCTGTCCCTGGCCGCGCAACTGGTCGGCAAACCCAGCACCGAACTCACCCGGGTGCTCAGCGACTTCAACGCCAACAAGAACGTCGACCTGATCAAGGCGTGGGGCAAGGTCCGCTCGGCCGACACGTACCTGGACGCGATCAACGCCAACCAGCCGGCTGTACTGCTGGCCAACGGCTGGGGCGACTCGTTCTTCCCGGCGAACCAGCTCACCGACTTCTACGGCAAGCTCACCACCCCCAAGCGCCTGGAACTGCGACCCGGTGACCACGCCATCGCCGAACTCACCGGCGTGCTCGGGCTGCCCAACGACGCCTGGCAGAGCCTCTACGACTGGTTCGACCACTACCTGGCCGGCGCCGACAACGGCGTCGAGGCCGAGCCCGGCGTCCAGGTCGAACCGCTGAACGCCGACTACGAGTCGTACGCCTCCTGGTCGGCCCTGACCGGCCCGAACCGCCGCTACGGTCTCGGCCGGATCCGCCTGCTCGACGGCACCGGACTGCTCGGCGGCGCGACCACCACCGGCTGGACCAAAAAACTCCCCGCCGACAAGGACACCATCGCCGACGGCGGCGTCGTGCTGCTGACCAACGGCGCGTCGGCCATCACCGGGATCCAGCCGACCATCTGGCTCCCGTTCGTCGACCGCACCCGCGCCGGCGTCTGGGCGGCCGAACGCCCGTCCACCGTGCAGCACATCCGCGGAATCCCCAAGGTCCACCTGGAACTCACCGGCGCGGCCACCACCGGGACCGTGGTCTCCTACCTCTACGACCTGGACGCGCTCGGCAACGCCAAACTGATCACGCACGCCCCGGCGACCTGGACGGCGGCGACCGGCAGCGTGGACGTGGACCTGTTCGCGACCGCCTACGACCTGCCCGCCGGGCACTCGCTGACCCTGGTCGTGGACACCGTCGACCCGCTCTACTACGACGAGAACCCGTCCGGCGCCTCAATCACGATCGCCGGCGGCTCCTACGTGGACGTCCCGATCCGCTGACCCCGGCCAGGGCCGCACCCCTGACCAGACGTTGAGCGCCGGCCGTCGGCAAGCGTCCGGCGCTCACGGGTGCCTCGCGGGCCCCGAAACAGCACCCAGCGCCAGCTCGGCGAAACAAGCTGGCGCTCAGGGCTGCTCCGACCGCCCGAACACAGCCGCCAGCACCAGCTGAAACCCGGCGGCCGACGGTCGGGGCTGGGGTGGCTGAGGCCGGGGTTAGTCGGGGTGGGGGCGGTTGTTCTGGGGTGGGACCGGGGACTGGCCTCGGGGGTGGGGGCGCATCCGGACGGGTTGGGGAGAACCGGGAGGCGGGGTAGTCGGGGACAAGGGCTGCGGCAGCGGTGGGGCGCCGAGCAGCACCGCATAGGGGGAGGTAGGGGCGGCCGGAGCTGGTCGGGGGCGGCGACGGGAACGCAGGGTGAGCAGGAGGAATGTCAGCAGGATGGCGGCGGTGGAGGCGGCCAGGAGCCAGTACTGCTGGGTCCGGGGGCTCGGGGCCGGGGGCGGCTCGCCCAGGGTTGTCGAGGTGGAGAGGATCACGTCGCCGGTCCGGACGGATACCGAGACGTGGGCCGGGAGCCGGGCCGGGGACGGGAAGCGAACCAGGTAGCGGGCGCTGAGCGTGGTCTCGACCTGGTCCAGCGCGGACACCACGACCGGGGAGCCGGCCGGGGCGAAGAAACCGCCCGTTTCCGCGGTCGCGGATGACCAGTATCGGTCGGGGTCGGAGGCGCCGACCACGACCAGCAGGATTCCCGCGGATCGGAAACGGGCGGCCAGCTGCGCGGCGGTCAGGCCGGGTACGCCCTCGGCGGTGGTGTAGAGCAGCGTTACCCGGCGGCCCACGTCCGTACCGGAAAATTGTTCTGTGGCAAGCGTGAGGGCCGCCTCGGTGTCGCGGTCGCCGGTGGAGTGGATCGTGTCCAGGGCGCGCACCACGCCGGTGGGGCCTCGCAGCGGGCCGGTGACAAGTGTTGCCGGCCGGCGGTCGGCGATCACCACGGTGCGGGCCCGGGGCGGGGCGGCCAGGCTGAAGCGGGCGGCGGCGCTGAGCCAGCTCGGCCGGGAGCCGGCGCCCGCGGTCGAGGCGTCGACCACTATGGACGTCGCGAGGTCGGCGGAGACGACCGGGACGAGTTCGGCCTTCTGCGGGGTGCCGTCGATGTTCACGGCAATCGTCGGTTTTGTTCCGGCCGGGGCGGCGCTCAGGTCGACCACCAGAGTCGTCGAGCCGCCGCCGGAAAGTTCCGCGTTGATGGGCAGCGGCGCTGCCGCATTCCCGGAAAAGGGCGCAAAAGCCCCCACGGGTTCACCCGCATCAGCCGTCGGCAGCACCGTGTTCGGACGCACACCCGCCGCCGGGGACGAGGACGCGGGGGACGACGCGAGCGCGGCCGGGGGGAACAAGGCCGCGGAGGGCGCGATTGCGGTGGCGGCGGTGGCGATGGTCAAGGGCGGGAGGAGAACGGCGGCGAGGAGGGCCGCCGCGCGGTCAGGCCAGGTCGGCGAAGGCGATGACATTGTCCCGGTAGCTCCCTCGGGATCGGTCGAAGCTGCCTCCGCACGTGACCAGCCGCAGCGTCGGATCGAGCGTCGGGGCATAGACCAGATCGGTCGGGAAGCGCACCTTCGCCACCTGTGACACCCCGGTGATCCGGAATGTCGCGGTGGTCCCGTCGGAGCGGTCGACCCGGACCTCCGTCCCCACCGTCACCCCGCTGAGCCGCGCGAAGATGCCCGGCTCGGTCTTCGAGTCGACGTGGCCGAGGATCACCGCCGGGCCGGGCTGGCCGGGGCGCGCGCCGAGGCGGTACCAACCGGCGACGCCGACCGTCGCGGGCACCTCGACCTCGCCGTCTTCGCGCAGGCCCAGGCCTTGGATCGGGCTGTCGACGCCCAGTGCCGGTATCCGCAGCCGCACCGGTTCGGCGACCTCGGGGAACGTCTGCTCGGACCGGAACCCGGCGGCGACGAGCGGCACCGGCGGCGAACCGATCGGGGTCATGACCGGCCTCGGCACGGGCTCGGCCGCGAGGACCCAAAGAACAAGAACAACAAAGAGCCCTTTCCCGTACGGAACGAGCGCCCGCCACATCTCAACGCCCCGCCCCACCCGGACCGTAGGTGGAGTCCGCGGCGCCACCGAAGAGGCCGGCGCGCAAGGGAACGCTCGGGCCCACCCCCGATGTCGCGAGCCCCCCGAATCCGGTCTGCGGGCCGCCGACCGGAAGGCGCCCGGCAACCGTCGCCCCGAACGCGTCGGCCAGGTCCCGCGCCATGTCGAACCCGTGCCGATACGTCTCCCGCGCGACCTCGTGCGCCGTCCCGTAGTCCCGGGCCGCGTAGGCGTCGGCGTGCCGCAGCAGCATGTCGTCGTGGGCCCGGAACGCCGCGGTCAGCCCGGTCGCGTCCATCCGTTTGCCGGTCACCTCGCTGAGCAGCGCGCCCATCCTGTCCTCGTACCCGCGAAGGTTGGTTCGGGCCCGCTCGCGCCCGGCGCTGTCGGATCCGGCCAGCGCCGCCGAGTAGGCGACGAGTTGTTCGACGTGGTAGCCCCAGATCTGCTGGAACCGGCGGGCCGTGGCCGCGCCGAACAGGGTGTCCATGGCGGCGACGAGGTCGCGGGTGTTGGCGTTGATCCCGGCGGCCGCGGCGGTGAAGTCGGGGGTGTTGGTGACGGCGGCCCGGGTCACGTCCTCGACCAGGACGACGTGTTCGGCCAGCAGTTCGCCGAGTCGGGACCGCAGGCGCCAGACCGGTTCGCGCAGGGCGGCCCGGTCGCGGGGCGGGAGCAGCGCGTCGGCCAGGACGCCGCCCAGTTCATACATGTGCTGGTAGCCCTCGCGGTAGTCGCGGTCGGCGGTGACGTAGTCGCCGGTCGCGTACGCGTCGACCTGTTCGGTCAGGTGCCGCACGTGCATGTCGAGGGCGTGGTGGGCGGCGGCCGTGGTGAGTCGTCCGTGGGAGGCGCCGGCGAAGAAGCGGCTGAGTTCTTCCTCGTACTCGGTCAGTTCGGCCCGGGCGTGGTGGCGGGCGTCGTCGTCCTGGGCGGCGACGGCGCTGGCGTAGGCGACCAGTTCGACGACGTGCTCCGACCACAGGGGACCGAACCGGCCGACCATGGCCGGGCCGAAGAGCTGCCGCATCAGGGTGGTCATGGCGTCGGTGTTCTGGCCGAGCGCGGCGTTCGCGGCCTGGACGAAGTCGGCGTCGCCCCGGATGCGGCTGCGCATGAGGTCGGCCGCGAGGGCGGCGTGTTCGGCGAGGAGCGCCTGGAGACGTACAGCCGAATCCGGCGCAGCCGGCGCCGCAGCCGTGACCGGCGCCGCAACCGCAAGCACCGCCGAGCCGGGCCTCGGGGCCGAAGCGGCGAGCACCGCCGAGCCGGGCCCCGCGGCCGAGGCCGCGCGCACGGCGAAACCGGACCCGGAGACGGGCAGGCCGAGAAGGACGATCCAGGTCAGAACACGCCGCATCCGCCTCACCGCCCGGGAACGTCCACGAAGGAGGCCGCACCCGACACTACGCCGCGCGGCGTTCCCCGGACCGCCCGATATCCGACACGCCAACGACGGCTACGCAAGGTAGCGTCCTGATTACTGTTTGCCGATATCGGGGGGTGCGGCATTGGTCACGGTGCAAACGGTCATCGCCGGGCGCTACCGGATCATCCGGCCCCTCGGCTCGGGTGGCATGAGCCACGTCTGGCTGGCCCACGACGCCGTCCGGCACGTCGACGTCGCGATCAAACAGTGCACGGTCCCGGGTGGACTGCACCCGGACCAGCAGCACGTGGTGCGCACCTGGGCACTGAGCGAGGCGCAGGCCGTCGCCCGGGTCCGGCACCCGCACGTGATCCGCACCCTGGACGTGCTGCCCGACCCCGAGGGCCCCTGGCTGATCATGGAACACGTGGCCGGCCGCTCGTTGCAGCAGGTCATCCAGGAGCAGGGCCCGCTGCCACCGGCTCGGGTGGCCCGGATCGGCCTGGCCGTGCTGGACGGGCTGACCGCGGCGCTGCGGGCCGGGCTGCTGCACCTGGACGTCAAGCCGGGCAACGTGCTGATCGGCCCGGACGGCCGGGTCGTGCTGATCGATTTCGGACCGGCGGTGACCGCGGCCGGCGTCGCCGCGCTGACCGGGGCGCGGGTGGTGCTCGGCTCGCCCAAGTACATCGCGCCGGAACGCCTCTTCGACCGGGTCTCCAGCGCCGACTCGGACATGTGGTCGCTCGGCGCGACGCTGTATCACGCGGTGGAGGGGCGGCCGCCGTACGCCCGCGGCAGCACCGCGGCCACGTTGCGCGCCCTGGCCGAAGGCCCGCCGGACGCCCCGCGCCGGGCCGGCCCGCTCACCCCGGTGCTGGCCGGGCTGTTGCGGCACCACCCGGCGGCCCGGATCAGCCCGGCCGAGACCGCCGAGCTGCTGCAGCGTGTGATCACCCCGCCCCGGTCGCGGATCCGGCGCCGGGTGCCGGCCCTGGCCGCCGCGGTCACCCTGGTCGGTGCGCTGGCCGTCGGCGGCAGCGCGCAGGGCGGGGAGCAGCCGGTCGCCGTCACCGCACCGGCCGGGTTCACCCGGTGGTCGGACCCGACCGGTTTCCAGGTCGACGTCCCGGCCGGTTGGACGCCGAGCCGGGCGGCCGGCGCGGTCAGCTTCAGCGATCCGGGCGAGCGGTCCACGCTGCGGATCAATAGGTGGACGCACCCGCCGGACGACGTCGTCGCCGCGTTCGTCGCCGAGGAACGCGCCGTCCACCTGCCCGGCTATCGGCGGGTCCGGATCGAGGCGCTGCTGGAGCCGCCGGACGCGGTGTGGGAGTACACGTACACCGACCCGGGCACCGGCCCGATGCGCGCGGCCCGCCGGGTGCTCACCGACGGTGACGACACGTACGTCGTGGAGTGGCGCACGCCACGTACCGAATGGGCAGCTGACCTGCCCAAACTGTCGACCGTCCTGGAGTCGTTCGGCTAGGGCACAATGCACGCCATGTATGTCGGGATCACCGGGGTGGGCGCGTACCTTCCGGAACGCGAGATCACCACGGGCGAGTTGCAGGACGGCGTGGCCGCGGCCGGCGGGGTGCGCCTGCCCCGCGGGCTGTTCGCCCGGCTCACCGGCATCGAGCGGCGCCGCGTCGCCGGCCCCGGGGAGTACGCGTCGACCCTCGCCCTGCACGCCGCCCAGGCCGCCCTGGCCCGCGCCGAGCTCGACCCGCTCGACATCGACCTGCTGCTGTTCGCCTCGGCGTCCCGGGACATGGTCGAGCCGGCCACTGCGCACATCGTGCAGACCGCGCTGGGCTCCCGCGCGCACGCGCTCGACGTCACCAACGCCTGCAACAGCTTCGTCAACGGCATCGACCTGGCCCGTTCGATGATCCTGGCCGGCCGGGCCCGCCGTGCCCTGGTCGTCACCGGCGAGACCCCGACCCGGGTGATGCGCAGCCGGGTCGACAGCCTGGAACAGGCCCGGCGCGCGTTCGCCGGGTTCACCTTCGGCGACGCCGGTGCGGCCGTGGTGGTCGAGCCGGTGGAGCGCGGCGGCATCCTGGACATCGACACCGAGACGCATTCGCAGCACTGGACGGTCGGCGGCATCCCGGGCGGCGGTTCGCGGCATCCGCGCGGGGACGAGCACACGTATTTCGCCGGCGACGGGCACCGGCTGCGCGGCGTCTTCGAGAAGGTCGGCGCCAGCATCCTGGACCGGGTCCGGGCGCGTACCGGGTTCGAGCACACCGACTACGCCAAGATCCTGGTGCACCAGGTGACGCTGCCCTACCTGGACCGGTTCGTCGAGGTCACCGGCGTGCCGCGGGACCGGCTCGAAGTGACCGTGACGGGGCTGGGCAACGTGGCCAGCGCGACCCTCGGCGTACAGCTGGCGCGGGTCTTCCCTGATCTTCAGCCCGGTGACAAGGTGCTGTTCATGGGGCTGGGCGGCGGTGTCAGCATCATGACCATGGTGTGGGAGTGCTCGTGACGCTCTGGGTGATCGTCCCGGCGTTCAACGAGGCGGCCCGGATCAGCGCCACCCTGTACGCCCTGGCCGCGCAGACCGACCACGACTTCACCCTGCTCGTGGTCGACAACGGGTCGACCGACACCACCGCCGAGGCGGTCCGGGCGTTCGCCGGGTGCGCGCCGTTCCCGGTCCACGTCCTGGCCGAGCCGGAGAAGGGGGTGGGCTGCGCGGTCGACACCGGTTTCCGGCACGCCATCGCGGCCGGCGCCGATCTGCTGGCCCGCACCGACGCCGACTGCCTGCCCCGCCCGGGCTGGGTCGCCGCGGCCCGCGCCGCCCTGACCGGGGGCGCCGGCATGGCCTGCGGCAAGATCACCGCGCGGTCCGACGAGCACGGGCCGATCGGGCGCGCGATCTTCGCCACCCTGGTCGGGCTGGCCGCCGCGTTCGGCCGGATCCGCCCGGCCCACCGCGGCGACGGCTACCTCGCGCCGTACCGGATGCACGCCGGCAACAACATGGCGATCACCGCCGAGCTGTACCTGGCCTGCGGCGGCATGCCCCGCCGCCCGTCGCCGACCGACCGCACGTTCCTCAACCGGGTCCGCGCGACGACCGCCGCGATCGCCTACCGCTCCGACATGATCGTGGAGAACTCGACACGGCGCCTGCGCGCCTACGGGATCGTCGGCACCGCCAAGTGGTACCTCGACCAGGGCAGCGGCCCGCGCACCCCCGACCCCCGGTGACCGAGCATGCTCAGTGAACTGATCGCCGGCCTGCGGCCCGGCGACGACACCCCGGCCTTGCTGGGACGCCGCCGGATCACCCGGGGAGACCTTGCTCAACTGCTTCAGCGGTACGGCGGAGCCCTGCACGCCCGCGGCCTGCGCCCCGGCGACACCCTCGGCGTGGCCGTGCGCCCGGGTCCACGCGCCCTGGCGATGCTGCTCGCCGCGTACCGGATGGGCCTGCGCGTCGCCGTCCTCGACCCGGCGGCCGGCCCGGACGTCCTGCTGGCCCGTCTCGCCCTGGCCCGGCCGTCCCTGATCGTCGCCGACGCGGCCGCGCAGGCGGTCGCGAGCTGGGCGGCGCCGCTCGCCCGCCGGGCCGGCCTCGCCCTGCCCGACCTGTCCCGCCTGGCCCCGACCGTGACCGTCGGCCGCCGCCTGCCCGGTTCGGCCCCCGCGCTACGCGCCGGCGGCCCACCCCCGCCGGCCTTCGACGGGGACGGCGACGCCGTGATCATCTTCACCTCGGGTACGACCGCGAGCCCGCGCGCCGTGGTGCACACCCGCGCCGGCCTGGGCACCGGGATGCGGGCCGTCGCCGACCTGGTCCGCCCCGAGGCCGGGGTGCCGATCCTCGGTGGCATGTTCTTCGTGCTGGTCCCGTCCCTGGCCTCCGGTGCTCCGGTGGCCGTGCCGGCCCGGCGCCCGGCCGCCCTGGCCCGGCAGATCGCGTCACTGCGACCGCAGGCCACCTACCTGACACCACCCCAGCTGCGGGCCGCGCTGGACGCCGGCGTCCCGTTCCGCGGCCGGGTCTACAGCGGTTCCGCACCCGTGTCGTCCTCGCTGCTCGGTCGGGTCCGGGCGGCCGGGGCCGACGAGGCCTGGTGCGTCTACGCGCTGACCGAGGTCTTCCCGGCCGCCGCGATCGAGGCCACCGCCAAGGCGGCCCACGACGGGGACGGGGATCCGGTGGGTGAGCTGCTGCCCGGCGTGCGCGCCCGGCTGACCCCGGCCGGGGAACTGCAACTGGCCGGGGCCGGGGTCTGCGACCGCTACCTCGGGGCCGAGCCGCACGAGTGGGTCTCCACCGGCGACATCGCCCGGGTCGGCGGACGGAACGTCGTGCTGGCCGGGCGGGCCAAGGACATGATCCTCAGGCGCGCCGAGAACATCTATCCCGGCCTCTACGAGCCGTCGCTGCACGTCCCCGGCGTCTCCCTCGCGGTCCTGGTCGGCGTACCGGCCGGGGACGGCGACGAGGACGTGGTGGCGATCGTCGAGACCACCCCCGGAACCGACCGCGCGCAGGTCGAGGCCGCCCTGCGGGAACCGTTGCGGCGGATGGGGGCGGCCCGGCCGGACCGTGTGCTCTTCGCGCCGGTGCCGCTCGCCGGGCGCTCCCGCAAACCCGACCGGATTGCTGCCGCGGCCCTGGCCACGTCGGCGGTACGGCCGTGAGGACGCTCGCGGTGATCGTGCCCGCCTACAACGAGGGACGGTCGATCGGCGTGACCCTGGCCGCCCTGGCCGCGCAGACCGACACCGACTTCACCCTGGTCGTCGTCGACAACGGCTCGACCGACGACACCGTCGCCGTGGTGCGCGCATGCGACGCGCCGTTCCCGGTCGAGATCGTCCGGGAGGACGAGCGCGGCGCCGGGACCGCCGCCGACACCGGGTTCCGGCACGCCATCGCGCACGGCGCCGTGCACCTGGCCCGCACCGACGCCGACTGCCGGCCGGCCCCGGACTGGGTCGCCACCGCCCGGCGCCACCTGGACTCCGGCGCCGAGCTGGTCTGCGGGCGCAGCGTGCCCCGGGCCGACGAACGGCCGTCGTTCGCCGAGCGGCACGTCTTCCCGGGCGTGGTGCGGGTGGCGGCGCTGTACGGGCGCTTCCGGAAGGACCATCGGCGGGCTGAATTCCGTACCCCCTATGTCTTGATCCATGGTCACAACCTGGCCATCACCGCCCAGCTGTACCGGCGCTGCGGCGGCACCGCACGGGAACGTCTCGAGGACGGTTCGGAGGACGTCACGCTGCTCAACCGGGCGCGCCGGCACACCGATCGGATCGTCCGGGCCGAGGACCTGGTGGTGGAGAACAGCCTGCGCCGGCTGCGGGCGTGGGGCGCGCGCCGGACCCTGCTCTGGTACTGGGACCGGCGCTGGCGCCCGCCCACGTCCGGCGAGGTGCACGTCCGATGAGCCGGGCCCGGCGGCGCGACCGCCGCGTCTACCTGCTCAGCCATCCGGTGCTGTTCGCCCTGCTGGCGGCTACCCGGCGCCGGCCCGCTGCGAGGATCGGCGGGACGGTTCTCGCGCATTCCCGGGAGGCGTTCCGGGACGGGCTGACCCGGGTGCCGCTGGACCGCACGGCGGCCGGGACCACCGGCGGGGCGGCCGGCGAGCTGACCGGCGGCGAGCTTCTGTTCAATCAGGACGGTGACCGGCATCGGGGATCCCGGCGGGGACTCGGCGAGGCCCTGAGCGCGGACGGGGTGGAACGGCTCCGGCCGGTCTGGGCGGCCGTCCTCGAACGCCGGCTCGCGCCCCTGGCCGCCGGCCGGCGGATCGACCTCGTCGACGTGACCGCCGAGATGGCCGGGGCGACCGCGGCCGCGCTGCTCGGGATCGACGTCGACCCGCTGGTCCTGGCCGGGGCCGCCCGTGACGCGGCCGCGGCCGGGGCCCGCGAGCACCTGCCGGGGATCCCGTGGCCGGGGGCGCGGCGGGCCGCCCGATCCGCGACCACCCGCCTGACCGGCCTGCTGAACCCGGCCGGCAACGACGATGCCGCGCTGGCGGCGATGCTCGCGGTGGCCGCGATCAACACGACCGTCGCCGCCCTGCCCCGGGCCGCGGCCTGGTGCGCCGACGACGACCTGTGGTCCTACGCGGAGACCGCCCCGGACGCGTTGACCTCGGAGATGCTGCGGGTCACCGCGCCGACCCCGCTGCTCCCCCGGGTCGCCGCCGGAGCCGGAACGGTCGGTGCCTGCCCGGTCCGCCCCGGCGACCGGCTGATCCTGGTCACCCGGCACGCCGTCGACGCCCACCGCACCGACCCGTGCCCGGCCGAACCCGCACCCGCGCACGTCGCCCACCTGGTCTTCGGCGCCGGATCGCACGCCTGCCCGGGCGCTCGCCTGGCCCGGCTCCAGCTCACCGACGCGCTGCGCGCTCTCGCCGTCCACCGTCCCCGGGTCGTCGCCGCCCGGGTCGATCGTCGCAGCGCCCTGCCCGGCTGGTCCCGCCTGATCCTGGCCCCCACCCGATGAGGGGCCTGCGGGTCGCGGTCACCGGCGCGAGCGGCTTCTGCGGCTCCGTCGTGGCCCGCGCCGCGGCCCGGGCCGGCGCCGACGTGATCACTCTCGGACGCCGACCCGGCCCGGTCGGCGAGCACCGGTACTGGGACGCCACCACGGCCGCCCCCGACCTCACCGGCGCCGACGTCGTGCTGCACCTGGCCGCGGCGGTCGGCGACCCGCCACCCGGACGGGCCACCACCTTCCACGCGGTCAATGTGGACGGAACCGCCCGCCTGCTCGCCGCGACCGGGCGACGGCCACTCGTCTGGGTCAGCAGCGCCAGCGTCTACACCGCCGGCGCCGGACCGATTCGCGAGGACCATCCGGTGGGCGGGCTCACCGCGTACGGGAAAACCAAAGCCGCCGGGGAAAGACTCGCCCGGGACGCGGGAGCCGTGATCCTCCGGCCCCGCGCGGTCTACGGCGCGGGCGATCCGCACCTGCTCCCCCGCCTGCGCCGGGCCGTGCGCGGCGGACGCGTCCTGATGCCCGGCCCGGACATCCCGCTCAGCCTGACCGCCGTCGAGAACCTGGCCGACGCGTGCCTGGCCGCGTCCGGCTGGCCGCCGGGCGCCTACAACATCGCGGACGCCGAGCCCTACCGGCGTGACACGGTCGTCGCCGCGGCCTGCGGTGTTCCGGTCCGGCACGTCCCGCTTCCCCTGGCCCGGGTGGCCGCCGCCGTGGCCACCGAGATCTCGCGGCTCACGCGTCGCCCGCCGGCCCTTTCCCGGTACGGCCTGGAGCAACTCACCGTTCCGGTCGTCCTGGACATCACGCGGGCCCGGGGTCAGGGCTGGATGCCGCGCCGCACGTTCGCGGACTACCTCGCCGACAATCCGCCCTCGGCTCCCTGACAGCGTCGCCCGGTCGCGTCGCAGCCGGTCGGGTATCCATCGCGGCCCGTCGGGCATCCTAGGAGGATAGGACCATTCCCCTGGCCTGGCGCTCATTCGGGAACGGTCGGTTTCGGAAATCTCCGGGGTTTTCCAAGGCTTGGGACGCCCCGTGGAAACACGCTGTTCCCATATTGACAGCAACGATCACACCCGGATGATGTTCACCGGCCCATTCATCCGAGGGAGTTTCATGATTCCGACGAGCGCCGCGCACGTAGCGCCGGCCGCCCGCCGCCGGGGCCGCCCGCCGGACCCGCACGCCCGATCCCGCATCCTCGCCGCCGCCGAGGGCCTGCTCGACGAGGCCGGATACCTGAACGTCACGATCGACGAGGTGGCCGGCCGCGCCGGCGTCTCCAAGAAGACGGTCTACCGTTTCTGGCCGCACAAACCCGCCCTGATCTGCGACCTGATCGTGGAACGTTCCGCGGTCCTGCCGGTGCCCGACACCGGCGACACCCGCGACGAACTGGCCACATTGTTCAGCCTGATCATCGAGTACCTGACGGCCGGCCCCGGCAGCACGATGACCCTGCTCGTCGCCGCCACCAGCGACGACCCGGACATGCTGGCCAAACTGCGCGAGCAGGTGGTCGCGCCGCGCCGGGACATCGCCCGCAACGTGCTGCAACGCGGCATCGGCCGCGGCGACCTGCCGGCCGATGTGGACATCGACGCGGTCCTCGACCTGTGGCACGGCCTGGTCGCGTACCGGATGACCGGCCGCCCCGCGGCCCTGCCCCGCCACACCGTCGAGCAGCTGGTCGATCTCGCGATGAGCGGCCACGTCCCCCGCCTCCCCCACACCTGATCAAAACCCGCGCCGCCTCGGCTGTCCTCCGGGCCGCGGCGCGGGTCACTCTTCGCCGCGATTTCCAAGACGATGGCGACGTACGGACATGGAGCCGCCCCGAAACATGGCGTCGCCGATCGGAAACGGCCCGATAACGGCAAGGTTGCATTCTCGGCGAACGTCCGCGTGGCGTACGCCAGAAATCGCCCCGGCAAATCGGTTTCTTCTACCCTGAATCGGTCCGCGAAACCGGACAGAAGCCACCTCGCACCGCCACCAAGCGATGGCGCAGGGTAACCCGCATCACGCTGTCAACGTCGTTGACAGGGGGCGTCAACGATGTTGACACTACGTCGGTAATCGTCGCTGTCCGAAAGCGTTCAGTCATGCCCAGTCCATCCGGACGGCTCGCCCGCCCACCCGCGTGGAACGCGACCGTGCCCCGCCAGCTCCTGTGGTTCATGCTGGTCGGCGCGCTCAGTACGGTCCTGCAGACGATCGTCTACGTCTCCGTGCGCGAGATCCTCGCCGCGACCTGGGCGAGCTGGCTGGCCCTGCTCGTGGTCACCCCCGCGAACACCGAGGCCCACCGCCGCATCACGTTCAACGTGACCACCACCGCGATCGGGCGCCTGCACTGGGAAGCCGGCCTCACGTCGGTCGTCGTGTACCTGGCCAACCTGGCCGCGGCCCCGTGGTTCGCCGGGATCGCCGGACCGCACCCGTCGTCCCTGACCGAGTCGTTGATGCTGGCCCTGACCGGCAGCCTGGTCGGCGGCGTCCGCTACGTCATCCTCCGCGGCTGGGTCTTCGCCGCCCGCCGCCACACTCCGGCCGCGGCCTCCGCTCCGGTCTCCACGCCGGCTTCCACTCCGGCCTCTTCCCCGGCCGACTCACCGCACGCCGATTCGCCGCACGCCGACTCGTTGCAGGCCGACTCGTTGCAGGCCGGCTCTTCCCTGGCCGATTCACGGTCGGCCACCGTGGCTCCCGCCGGCGACACCAGGCCGGCCCGCCGCAATGCGCTGCGGGGTCGTGCACTGCGCTTCCGCCCGAACGCCGCCCCGGCCCAGGCCGCGACTCCGGTCGCCGCAGTCACCAACACTCCCGGCCCCGCGGCCACCGCCGTGGCCCAGCCCGACGCTTCCGGTGCGGCTTCTCGTGAGGTGCCTGTCCTGACCGGCACTTTCCCCGCCTACCCGTCGACCGGCAACATCACGGCGGCGCTGGCCTGCCTGGGCACGTTCGCCCCGATCCCGACCGACCGCCTGTGCCTCAGCCAGCCCAACACCGGCGTGCTGAACCAGCGCCCGCCCGGCCGCCTCCGCACCTGGCACCGCAACCGCCGCCAGCACCTCACCGCCCGCAGCTGACCCCAGCACCTCGCCGCCCTCAGCCGGCCCCCAGCACGGCGCCTCGGCAACCGGACTCCAGCACCGTGCCCCGCAACCGGGCTCGGTCTCCGCACTGCCCGCAACCGGGCCCAGCTCCGCACTGCCCGCAAGCCGGCCTCCCAGCACCTCGCCGCACCGCCGAACCGCGAGGCCGAGGCGCCGGCTTCGACCGTCGGCCGTGTCGGAGTCAGTGATCGGAGGCCGGGTCGGGGTCAGCGGCCGGATGCCGGGTCAGTGGTCGGAGGGCGGATCGGCGCAGGTCAGGAGGCGCTGGATGGCGTCGCCGTACAGCGTGACGATGGCGTCGCGTTCGGCGCAGACCAGCACCGGATCGCCGACCAGCCAATACGCGTTGATCAGCCCGGCAAATTGAGCCGCGGCCAGCCGGGCCCGCAACTCCGGATACGCCCCACCGATACGTTCGGCGAGCGGGCTGACGAAGACGTCGTGCATGGAAGCGCGCAACCGCTCCTTGATCTCCGGCCGGTCCGACGCGCTGAGCATCGCCCGATACACCCCGGCGACCGGGCTCCCCGCGCCCTCCAACACATACCGCACCAGTTCCCGGCCGATCGATTCGAGCGGCCCGGCCAGGATCGCCGTCAGATCCCCGGACACGGAAACGGTCGCGAGGAACAGCCCTTCCTTCGACCCGAAGTGCCGGATCACCAGCGCCGGATCACACCCCGCGGCGGCGGCGATGGCCCGCACCGTGGTCGCACCGTAACCATCCCGGACGAACAGCTCCCCGGCCGCTTGGCGGATCGCGTCCCGAGGCGGGAGGTTTTGCGGTGGCACCCGATCATCTTATGGCGGATTCTCAACCCGCCCACCGGCCCCACCGGCAGTCTCCCGGGGGTCTTCCGGCCATTCCCGGAGATTCCGCCCCGACCGAGTCCACCACCGGCGGCGCCGGCTGCCTCCGCCCCGAACAGGTCCAGGATGCCGGAGCCGCCCTCCTCGAAGGCGCCTCAAGATCGGCCGCCCGGCGCCACCGACACAACCCACCCACCCCACTGGGGGAGCGCCCAGACACCATTGTCCCGCGAAAGCCGAAGATCACGTGGCCGCCCTGTGGACAACCCCTCGGTGTGGATAACCCGAAACGAAGTACCGGCGGCCGGTCACCGAAGCGAATCCCCACGTCAGTGGGGCGGTGACCGACCGCCGGAGTACGTCGCCGGGCGGGTCTTGCGGGCCGACCCCCATCGGTCCGCGTGACCCGCCCGGCTCAACGAGCAACTTCCTCGGTAGACGCGGACCCAACCATGCTCACGGCCGGAAGGCAACTACCTGCCCGCGTTTCGGATCCCGCCGCCGGTTCCGGAACCGTTCACGCCGCCACGACGGGCCAAAATCGGACGTGGCAGGCCAGGTGGAGCATCGCGCCGGCGCCCGGCGTGGACGAGACCCGGCCCCGGGCGCCCGAGCAGGCCGAGCAGCCCGAGCAGGCCGAGCAGCCCGAGCAGGCCGAGCAGGCCGAGCAGGCCGAGCAGGCCGAGCAGGCCGAGCAGCCCGAGCAGGCCGAGCAGCCCGAGCAGGCCGAGCAGCCCGAGCAGGCCGAGCAGCCCGAGCAGGCCGAGCAGCCTGGGCGCCCGAGCAGGCCGGGCGCCCGACGGCCGAGCGGTCAGCGACCGGCCGCGTGCGCACCCGTCCGGCGGCGACGGGTCAGGAAGAGCGCGCCCAGCCCGCCCACCACCAGCGCCAGCCCGGCCGCCCCGACGGCGGCGACGTTGGAGCCGGTCAGGGCCAGGGCGCCGGATCCGGGTGCCCCGGTGTCCGGGTTGCCCGCGGCGACCGCCGGGGACGACGTGGCCGGGGTGGACGGGCGCTTGGAGGTGGCTCCGGGGACCGGCTGGTCGACCGGCTGGTCGGTGCCGGGCGAGTCGTCGGCCGGTGCCTCGTCGCGGGGGACCACGGCTCCGACCCGGCACGGCGCGGTGGCCGACACCGACAGGTATCCCAGGGCGACGTCGAGCAGGTGGGCCGACCCGAGCGTGACCTCCACGCGGAGGGACGCCGCTTCCGCCCGTACGCCGGTCTCGGTGATCTTCCGGGTCGGCTCGCCCAGCGAGAGCCGGACCGCGAGCAGGGACGCCGGACGATCGGCGGCGAGTTTGCCGAGCAGGCTCAGCGAGACGCTGGAGTGGGAACTGTCCAAACCGGTCACCGGCTGGCCGGCGTGGGTGATCGACAGGACGGCCGGTTTGTAGTGAACCGCGGAGTTCTTCCGGTCACCGGAGGCGATCGCCTCCAGCGTCGGCTGGTTGATCACCTTGGCCGTGATCTCCTGCGGTGTTCCGCCGAACAGGGTCAGGTCGCTGAGGGAAACTCCGGCCCCGGAGCGTACGGCGATCCGCCCGCCCCCGACTTTGACCAGGTCGGTGGCGCTCTGGGTCGATCCGGTGGGCCCGACCTTGAGCAGGCTGGTCCGGCTGGAGACGTGTGTGAGGTCGTTGACCGCCTGGATGGCCGGGCTGGTGCCGGCGCCGCCGAGGATGCTCAGCCCTTCGATCATGGTGGCCGCGCGGGTCAGCGGGCCGACCTTGCCGCAGTGGTACTTATCGGTCCAGGTCGCTTCGGCGGTGGCCCGGCCGAGTTGGGCCGTGGCCAGGCCGCCGGCGTTCAGGGCGGCCAGGGCGACGTCGGCCGGGCCGTCCGGGCCGCCGGGGGCGACGTGGTTGGCGGTCGCGTTCTCCAGGGGCAGCCCGGGGAGTTTCATGCCGAGCAGTTTGGCGTCGGCGTAGCTCGCGGTGGCGACCGATCGGCCGCTGCGGGTGCTCGCCAGGACGTCGCTGTGGGCGGGGGCGAGCCGGACGTCGGCCAGGGCGGGCAGGCCGGGGGCGAGCGGGCCCGGGTCCAGGACGGTGATCTTGGCGAGGTCGGCCTGGGATGTGGCGGTGAATTGCCCGATCGTGCAGGCTGTTCCACCGGCCGACGCCGGGGCCGCCGGGACGGTCAGCGCCAGGGCGGCGACTGCCGCGGCGGCGGCGGGCGCGGCGCCGCGGGGGCGGCGCGGCTGGGGGACAGGGCGACGGGCGATCGACATGAAGCATCCTTCCGGACATAGGAGGAAGTGTCCGACGTTTCATCGGACGAGCCCCAAATCCGGCTACGGCGGGCGCGGCAGTCACTCACCATCCGCGCACACCGTCAAATGCGCCTATCTCCCGTTTTAGTCCGAATTTTCCGAGCGGCGAGCCGTGTCGCGCGCCGCTTCCCGCTCCTCGGACCGGTCCTCCCCGTGCAGGAGCGACCCCTCCTCCGGCGTCCCCCCGATCGCATCCACGGCCAGATGCGGGAACTTCAGGTCGAACGCCGGCCGCTCCGACCTGATCCGCGGCATCCGGTCGAAGTTGCGCAGCGGCGGCGGGCACGAGGTGGCCCATTCCAGCGAGTTCCCGTACCCCCACGGGTCGTCCACGGTCACCGCCTCCCCCGCCCGGTACGACTTCCACACGTTGTAGAGGAACGGCAGTGTCGCCGCCCCGAGGATGAACGACCCGATCGTCGAGATGGTGTTCAACGTGGTGAACCCGTCACCGGGCAGGTAGTCCGCGTACCGCCGGGCCATCCCTTCGGCGCCCAGCCAGTGCTGCACGAGGAAGGTGGTGTGGAACCCGATGAACGTCAGCCAGAAGTGGACCTTGCCGAGCCGGTCGTCGAGCATCCGCCCGAACATTTTCGGGAACCAGAAGTAGATGCCGGAGAAGACCGCGAACACGATCGTCCCGAACAGGACGTAGTGGAAGTGCGCCACCACGAAGTACGAGTCGTGCACGTGGAAGTCGACCGGCGGTGACGCCAGCAGCACCCCGGTCAGGCCGCCGAACAGGAAGGTCACCAGGAACCCGATCGCGAACAGCATCGGCGTCTGGAACGTCAGCTGCCCCCGCCACATGGTGCCGATCCAGACGAAGAACTTCATTCCGGTCGGCACCGCGATCAGGTAGCTGAGCAGGCTGAAGAACGGCAGCAGGACCTGACCGGTGGCGAACATGTGGTGCGCCCACACGCTCATCGACAGCCCGGAGATCAGCAGGGTGGCCGCGACCAGCGGTTTGTACCCGAACACGGGCTTGCGGCTGAACACCGGGATGACCTCGGTGATGATCCCGAAGAACGGGAGGGCGACCACGTACACCTCGGGGTGGCCGAAGAACCAGAACAGGTGCTGCCACAGCATGGGGCCGCCGGTGTCCACGTTGAACACCTGGGCGCCGAGGATCCGGTCGGCGGCCAGGGCGAACAGCGTGGCGGCCAGGAACGGGAACACCAGGGCCACGAGCAGGCTGGTGAGCAGGATGTTCCACGTCATGATGGGCATCCGGAACATGGTCATCCCGGGCGCGCGCAGGCACAGGATCGTGGTGATCATGTTGACCGCGCCGAGGATCGTGCCGAGCCCGGAGATGGCCAGGCCGACCACCCACATGTTGCCGCCGGTGCCGGGCGAGTGGATCCCGTCGCTGAGCGGCACGTACGCGGTCCAGCCGAAGTCGGCCGCGCCGCCGGGCAGCGCGAACCCGGCCACCGCGATGGTCCCGCCGAACAGGTAGAGCCAGTAGGCGAACGCGTTGAGCCGCGGGAACGCCACGTCGGGCGCGCCGATCTGCAGCGGCACGATGTAGTTGGCGAAGGCGAACAGGATGGGCGTCGCGAACAGCAGCAGCATGATCGTGCCGTGCATGGTGAACAGCTGGTTGTACTGCTCGGGCGACAGGATCTGCATGCCCGGCCGGGCCAGCTCGGCCCGCATGAGCAGCGCCATCAGGCCGCCGACCAGGAAGAAGCCGAACGCCGTGACCATGTACAGGATGCCGATCTGCTTGGCATCGGTCGTGCGGATCGTGCGAGCCAGCCACGACCCGCGCACCTGCCGGCGAACCGGCCAGGGGCGGGTCTGCACCGGCCGCGGCGCGACGGTGGTCATCTCGGGCCTCCTGCGGTGATGCGCTCGATCCGTTCGTACTCCCCCGGTCCGGCCTTGCCAACCGCGTCACACGCATCGTTCTCGGTCAACCCCTGGTCGATGCGCCATCCGCACATCCAGGCACAAAACCCCCAAGATCAAGACCGGTTTCCCGTACGGCGTGAGCACCGCCCCGCCGCTCAGGGCAGGCGGCGGCGCATCAGGCCGATGACCAGGACGAGCTGCAGGACGGCCAGGGCCACGGCGGCGAAGCCGAGCAGCGGCCGGCCCGAGACGAAGGCGAAGATCGCCCCGCCGATCCAGAAGACCAGGAAGATCATTCGTGCCCAGGCCGGTCCCCACGACCGGTTCCGCGTCTCCGCCGCCATGGGACTCCCCTTCTGTGTGTCCGGAGTGGAATCGTCACGTGCCCGAAGAGGCACCGTACTGCTGGAGGTAGGCGCGGGCGCGCTCGGCGAGCGAGCCGTACACCAGGACGGCCGCGGCCACGATGAGCCCGGCCGGCAGGTTCGGGATCCCGACCAGGGTGAGCAGTGAGTCCGGCAGCCGGATGATCAGCACGACGGTCATGGCCGAGGTCAGGAACGCGGCCAGGCCGGGCACCATGATCGAGGCCAGCCCCTCGGACCGGGCCCGGGCCGCGGCCAGCACCACGTCACGCTCCTCCGGCGCCGCCTCCCGCCGCTCGGCGATCACGGCCTGCCACCGGCGGAGGTCCGGATCGGACACGCCGCGCAGCGGTGGCCGGCTCCAGCCCTCCGGCACCCCGGCCGGCACGAAATAACGGGCCCGGGCCACCAGCGCCCGGAAGAGCACGGCGACGAGGCCGACCTCGGCCAGTTCGTACAGGACCGGCGCGTAGATGTTCCCGACGTCGTCGGCCCGGCGCATCAGCAGGGCTGCCCCGGCCGCGACGGCGAGCAGCACCACGGTCAGCCCGATCGGCGCGACCGGCGCGTACCGGGGCAGCGGGCGATGCGTGCCCGGAGCCGGTGGACCTTGCAAGTCAGCCATGGCGCCCCCTGCCGTGAGCCGGTGGCGGGCCCGGCCGAAGCCGAACCCGCCACCGGCGCCGTCACTATCCGAAGATGCTGGTACCCAGATCCACGATGTCGAAGATGTTTTTGTAGTCGGCGATCTGGTCGGCCTGCTCCTGATAGCCGGCCGCCTGCAGTGCGGCCATGGTGGCGACCACGAGGCAGGCGACCACCTCCTCGGCCGCGCTGACCGCCACGTTGCCCCCGGTGATCAGGCCGATCGCCAGGGCGCTCAGGTAGGCGTCGGCCAGCCCCGCGCCGCAGCCCGCGAGGGCGGCCAGCGCGATGTCCTGGAAGTCCAGCCCGGACGGATCCGAGTGGTTGACCGGGTTGCATCCGGCGTAGGCGTACGAGAGGTCCCGGCCGCTCGGGTCCCGCTGGGTGAAACGACCGAGGCCGGCGTCGTAGTACCGCGCGCCGAACTTGGTCAGGCCGGTGGGGCCGTCGTAGAAGCCGCTGACGTACCGCCACGGGTTGGCTACCTGCTGCGACGCCGACAGCGGCACGCCGTACGGGTCGTAGGTGTAGGAGTTGACCTTGGTCGCGCTCGTGTCGACCAGGGCGACCACCGACCCCTGCCCGTCGACCAGGTAGTAGTAGCGGGCCCCGTTCGCCCGCAGGCTGATCAGGTTGCCGCCGTTGTCACGGGTGTAGAAGCTGGACGTTCCCGGCGACGGCTCCACGTCGTCCGGTCCGACGGCACCGGTGATCGTGCCGGCCGGCTGCAGCGACGTCGCCGAGGCCACCCCCAGTGCCGAGGTCGCGTAGGTGACGCTGCCGGCCCGGCGCCGTTCGGTCTGCTCGGCGCCGCCGTAGGTGAGCGGCTGGTGCACGGACTTGCCGGGCGCGGTGATCGCGGTCGTCTGGTTGTTGACCGTGTTGTAGGTCAGGTTCCAGCCCGACGACGACCCGGTCAGGTTGCCGTTCGCGTCGTACGTGTAGCTCGTCGACCCGCCCGTGGTCAGCTCGTGCGCGTCGTTGTAGCCGTACGCCGTGGTGGTGCCGTTCTCGGTCTTGGTCGTCCGGTTGTAGTTCGCGTCGTAACCGTAGGAGCGCGACCAGCCCGGCCCGGTGGCCGTGGCCAGCCGGTTGAGCTTGTCGTAGCCGTAGGTCGTGGTCCCGGTCAGGTCGGTCACCGACTGGCGCAGGGCGGTGTCGGCGCCCGACTTGGCGTAGACGTAGCTGAACGAGGTCAGCTTCGCGGCGGTGGCGTCGTTGGTCGCGGTGATCGACGTCTGCCGACCGGCCTTGTCGTACTTCATCTCGACGGTCACCCGCGGCGAGGTCGGCAGGTACATGTAGCGCCGCCGGTTGTTCTCGTCGTAGGTGAAGGTGACCGGCCCGGACGCGCCCGGCTCCTGCATCGAGGTGAGCAGGTTGACCTGGTTGTAGGCGTAGGTGACCGCACCACCGGCGTCGGTGAACCGGGTCAGGTTGCCGTTGCGGTCGTACTCGTATCCGATCGCCGTGGCGCCCGGCGCCTGCTTGCCCGTCGGCCGGCCGAACCGGTCGTAGGTGAGCAGCGTGATCCCGCTCGGGTCGGTGAGCCGGACCAGGTTGCCGTCCCGGTCGTAGTCGTAGTCGACGACCTTGCCGTCCTGGAACGTGACGGTGTCGACCCGGTCCAGCTGGTCGTAGGTGTACCTGGTCTTCTGGCCCTTGCCGTCGGTCTGCTCGCCGACCCGGGACAGCGCGTCCGGGACCACGACGATGTCACCGAGCGGCGCCGGGTTGTCCACCTTGACGAGGTTGCCCTTGGCGTCGTACGTGTAGTTGGTGCGCACGTCCGTGGCGTCCTCGCGCCACTTCACCGTGCCATCGGCGTTGTACTCGGACTCCTCGATCTCCTGCCCCGGGTACTGCGAGCTCTCCGACCCGGTCTTGTTCCCGGCCGCGTCGTAGGAGTAGGTCATCGTGTTGCCCTGGGCGTCCTTGGAGCCGGTGGGCGAGTTCGGGTGCGTGGTGTTGTTGTAGGTGAGGCTCGACGTGGCCCCGGTGGCGATGCCGACCGAGCTGAGGTTCCCGCTGTTCGGGTCCCAGCCCACGGTCGCGGTGTTGGTCAGCGCGTCGGTGAGCGTCTCGACGTTGTCGTTGGCGTTGTACTTCTTGCCCTGCTTGTGGCCGAGCGCGTCCTTCACCTCGGTGACCCGGTCACGGGTCTCGTAGGTGTGCGTGGTGATCCCGTCGGTCGTGTCGCCGGTGCTGTTGCCGTTCGGGTCGGTGATCTCGGTCTTGCCGGCCGAGTAGGTGAACGTCCAGCGGGCGGTGTCCGGGCTCCCACCCGGGTTGGTCTGCTCGAAGTAGTCGATCATCCGGGACGTGTCCGGCTCGTAGCCGAGGTTGGTGACCCGGCCCTCGGGCGTGGTGATCTTCGTGAGCCGGTCGTCGGTGTAGTCGAAGCGGGTGACGCCGTTGGCCGCGTCGGTCACGGTCTGCAGGTTCTGCGAACCGTCGTAGGTGTAGCTGACCCTGCGGTTGGCCGGGTCGGTCACGGACGCGAGCCGGCCGGCGGCATACGCGAGAGTCGTGACCCGGTCCTGGCTGTCGGTGATCGTGGTGACGTTGCCGCTGCCGTCGTACCCAAAGGTGATCTTGTTCTTGTTCTTGTCGACGCTGCGCAGCAGGCGTCCGGTGGAGTCGGCGAAGTAGAAGCTCGCCTCGCTCTTGTCGAACTTGAGGCGGAACTCGCCGTCGGTGGTGCTGCGGGTCAGTTTCGCGTCCAGGCTGGACGGGGTGCTCCAGGTGTTGCTCGCCGAGTTGATGAACTTGGCGGTGAACCCGGTCGGCGCGGAGTAGGTGATGTCGGCGGTGGCGTGGTCGGTCTTGGAGAACGCCAGCCGCACGTCCTGCGCGGTGCCGAGCACCCAGCCCTTGCCGAGCGTCGACGTGGCCGTGGAGCGGGAGTTGTAGTAGCGGTCCAGGGTCAGGTCCAGCCCGGTGCCGTGGATCTGCAGGTCGGTGTTCTGCAGCAGCAGGTTGCCGTTGGCGACGTTGACCCGCAGCTTCAGCCGGTCGGTCAGGTTCTGGTCCTGGAAGGAGAAGCGACGCTGCTCACCGGTGGGCGAGCCGTCCGAGGTGGTCATGAACCGCCACGCCGACCAGGGACCGGCCAGGCTGCCGTCGTGGGCGCGGGCCCGCCACTTGTACGTGGTGTTGGCGTCCAGCTTGCCGCTCGGCACGGTCCAGACCGACTCGCTGCCGTTCGACACGGTCGAGCCGGAGCCGGAGGTCTTGAGGGTGGCGCCGGTGCGGTCGTAGACCTCGAAGTCGACCCGGCCGGTGCCGCCGTCCGGGTCGCTGAACACGCCCTTCATCTCCGGAGTACGAGTGCCGGTCTCGGTGGCGTCGCCCGGCTGCAGCTTGGTGACGTCCAGCGCGTCCGGGTAGCTGTTGTAGGTGACCACCGCGTACGGCTGCTGGCCCTGCTGGTCCGAGCTGGACGGCTGGCTGGAGCGGAACTGCTTGAAGCCGATGCTGTTGGTCGAGGTCTCGTCGGTGGCCTTCAGTCCCATGAACGCCGTGGACTTGTTCGCCGTGACCGCGTGCTGCAGGAAGGTCAGGCCGTTGACCGAGACCCAGCCGTCCTGGCAGGAGGAGCTGAATCCCTTGGTCGCGGTGCTGGTCACCTCCTTGGTGCGCCAGGCCGGCTGCGTGGCCCAGCGGGTCGCCGACGTCGCCGCGTCCGTGGTCCACACCTCCCACTGCGCGGCCGTGCACGACTGGGAGTACCAGTTGTAGAAGTTGAAGGTCGCGGCCGTGACCTGGCGGCCCAGCAGGGCGGAGGTGTTCCAGCCGATGAACGACCGGGCGATGGTGCCCGAGGTCAGGCCGAGCTGCAGGTCGTTGGCCCCGGACCGGTCGACCGTGTCACCCTCCTTCACGTAGGTGTCGAAGGAGACGCCCAGGGGGTTGATCTGCGGGTCGACGGTCACCGGGTACACCGTCGCCGGGTCGGTGAAGAAGTCCTTGGCCGGGCTCAGCGTCAGGTCGGTGCCACCGGCCGGGCGGGCCTTCTGCTTCACCGGGACCTTGGCGACGCGCTTCGGGGCGCCGGTGGCCGGGTCGATCGTGGCGTCCCACATCTCCGGGGTCGGCGACGTGCCCACCGTCTTGCCCTTGGCGTCGGTGAACACCAGCCCGCCGTCGCCGTCGGACTTGCTGGTCAGACCGGGAGCGAGCACCGGGAGCTGCAGGGACGCCACACCGGCGGCGGCCGCCGCGTTCTTGACGACGAAGAACTGCTCGACGCCGGTCTGCGAGGCCTCGACGACCAGGTCGACGCCGGGCCGCACCTCCGGGTAGGTGGCGCGGTTGCCGTCGAGGACCGGCTCGGCCAGCGCGCCGGTCCAGCCGATACCGACCCGCTCGCCGCCCACCTCCACGCTCAGCAGCTCGTGCTCGCCGGCGCCGGCTTTACCCGACAACCGCAGGTGACCCGGGTGGGCCACCGGCGCGATCTGACCATTCGCCTCCGCCCGCATGGTCAGATCGATGGGCGTCCAGTCGCCGGTCGCGCCCCGCATCCGCACCGGACCGGCGTAGATCTTCGCCGTCCAGGTACCGTCCGGGTTCGCGACGACGTCCTGGGTCTCCGACCGGGCGCCGGCGTTTTCCACCGGCCTACCGCAGGCCCGGGCCGCGGCCATGGCCGCCGTCTCGTCCGGCTGCGCGATCGAGCAGTCGAGAGCGGCCGGCGGTGCCGCCGGGGACCCGGGGACCGCCGGAGCAGCCGCGGCCGGCCGGGAGACGGTCGGGACCGTGGCCGCGACCACCACCAGCGCGACCGCGGCGGCGGTCAGAGCGGGTCGTCTTTGTGGCGATCGGAAAAGGGCATGACTCATCGCCGGACCTCCTAAGTCCTGGATAAGCATTGATGATCGCCAGTATTTAAACGGCTTCCACTGTGGAATTCAACGAATACTTTCCGTGGCCGAGCCATGCCCACAAATCGGCCTAAAAGCTGACTGATCCACGAGCCCGCGGCCGGGTTGATCACCCAAGGTGGTGATCTGAGTCACTCACGATCGTCGATGCCGATTGCCGTTCCGGCTGTTGTTGCATTCCTCACTTGGCCAGCGAGGATCTGTACGGCCTGGTATTCGAGGATGAAATCAGGACACGTTTGCCATCGCATTCGATGGGCACAGTAAACAAACCGGGCAGATCCACCGAACGGTGACCCATCCGGGAAAAGTCAAGAAATCGCCCAGACCGGCGGGTCGGTGGGGTGCAGGTGGGGATCGTCGACGGCGTAGGTGCGGACCGGGCCGCGCGGGGTCAGCGGACCCTCGAAACGAATCGTCACCCGGCCGAGGCCGCTGCCCTGCACCCAGCCCGCGCCGAGCTCGTCGTGGCGCACGTCCTGCCCCGGCCGCCACACCACCGGTCCGGCGTCGGTGGCCGGCTCGGGCTCGGTCATGTCCAGCGCCGCCGTGGCGAGGACAGGCGGCTCCGGCCCGTCCAGGCCGGGCTCGGTGGGCAGCGCGACGGCGAGCGGCACGCCCGCAGCGACGGCCGGCGGCACAGCGGCGGCATCGGCGGGCGACCCGACCCCGGTAGCGGCGGGCGACGTGGCCCCGGCGGCGGGCGTGGTGGCCACGGCGGCGGCGATGGCGGGCTCGTCCGGGAGGTCGGCGGCGGCCGTGAACAGGTCGTGGATCGGGTCGGTTTCGGTGAACAGGTCGTCCTGGGCGAAGTCGGTCAGGGTGGAGACGCCGACGCCGAGCAGGCGGATGCCGCCCGACGTGTCGACCTCGGTCAGCAGGCGGCGGGCCAGCTGGGCGACCAGGCGGCCGTCGTCGGTCGGGTGGTCGCGGGTGAACGCCCTGGTCACCGTCGTGAAGTCGCCGTGCCGGACCTTGATGTTGACGGTGCGGCCGGCCAGGCCGCCGGAGCGCAGGCGGCCGGCGACCCGGGCCGACAGCAGATCCAGCTCGCGTTTGAGCCGGACCGGGTCGGTGACGTCGATGTCGAACGTCTCCTCGGCCGAGACCGACTTGGCCTCGCGCTCGCTGACGATCGCGCGGTCGTCCTGCGCGCGGGCCAGGCGGAACAGGCCCGTGCCGTGGGCCTGGCCGAACCAGTCGACGAGCAGATCCAGCTCGACCGCGGCCAGGTCGCCGACCGTGCGCACGCCGGAGCGGTGCAGGCGCTGCTCGGTGGCCGGGCCGACGCCGCCGAGCTTGCTCACCGGCAGCGGGTGCAGGAAGGCCAGCTCCTGGCCGGGGGCGACCACGGTCAGGCCGTCCGGCTTGTTCAGGTCCGAGCCGATCTTGGCGAGCAGTTTGGACGAGGCGGCGCCGATCGAGCCGGTGACGCCGCCGGTGACGACCGCGATCCGGGCCTTCAGGTCGGTGGCCAGGGCGGTGACGCCGGGGAGGCTGAGGTCGGTGTCGGTGGCGGCGAGATCCACGTATGCCTCGTCGATGCTGACCTGCTCGACCAGCGGGGACACCTCGGCCAGCAGCTGCATGACGACCTGGCTGGTGCGCTTGTAGGCGGCGAAGCGGGGAGACAGGTAGGCCGTGGACCAGGGCGCGAGCCGGCGGGCCTGGGCCATCGGCATGGCCGAGCGCACCCCGAAGGCTCGGGCCTCGTACGACGCCGTGGAGACCACGCCGCGGCCGGCGACCCCGCCGACGACGACCGGTTTGCCGCGCAGGGAGGGCTTGTCACGCTGCTCGACCGCGGCGAACATCGCATCGAGGTCGACATGCAGAATGCTCGGATCCCCCCTCACGACCCGCAGCCTACGCAGCGGGTACGACATTTCGAGGAGCCCCGCGATGCCGGACGACGGACTGGCCCGACAGTCGACGATCTACCGCGCCGGCACGCTGGGGCGCCGCCCGGTGGTGCCGACCGATTTCGCCGAGCTGGAACGCCGCGCGAGGAAGGTCAGCAGCGCCGAGGCCTGGGCGTACGTGGCCGGCGGGGCGGGCGAGGGCCGGACCATGCGCCGCAACCGGGCGGCGTTCGACCGGTGGGCGATCGTGCCGCGGATGGCGGCCGGCGCGGTCGACCGGGATCTGTCGATCGAGCTGTTCGGGACCCGCCTGCCCAGCCCGTTGCTGCTGGCCCCGGTCGGCGCGGGCGCGCTGATGGGCCGGGACAGTGACGTCGCGATCGCCACCGGGGCGGCCGCGACCGGGACGCCGTACATCTTCTCGAATCAGGGGTGCAACCCGATGGAGGAGTCGGCGGCGGCGATGGGCGACACCCCGCGCTGGTTCCAGCTCTACTGGAGCAAGGACGAACGGCTGGTCGACAGCCTGATCGCGCGGGCCGAGCGGATCGGCGCCCGGGCGCTGGTCGTGACCCTGGACACCACCGTGCTGGGCTGGCGGCCGCAGGACCTGAACCTGGGGTCGCTGCCGTTCGCCAAGGGGCTGGGGATCGCCCAGTACACGTCCGATCCGGTGTTCCGGGCGATCGCCGCCGAGCGGGCCGAGCAGCCGCGGGAGCGGCCGAAGGTGACGCTCGGCGCGATCCGGGCGCTGATCGCGATGGCGCGCAACCACCCCGGCTCGTTCTGGGCCAACCTGCGCTCGCCGGAGCCCCTGGCCAGCGTGGAGACGTTCCTCGACATCTACTCCAACCCGGGCCTGAACTGGGATCACCTGGCGACGTTGAGACGGCGGACCGGTCTTCCGGTCGTACTCAAGGGGATCTTGTCGGTCGAGGACGCCCGGCGCGCCTTCGACATCGGGGTCGACGCGATCGTCGTCTCCAATCACGGCGGGCGGCAGGTCGACAACGCGGTGGCGTCCCTGGATGCCCTGACCGCGATCCGGGCCGAGGTCGGGCCGGAGCGGACGCTGCTGTTCGACAGCGGCATCCGCACCGGCGCCGACGTGTTCACCGCTCTGGCCCTGGGCGCCGACGCCGTGCTGCTGGGCCGTCCGCACCTGTACGGCTTCGCGCTGGCCGGCGCGCACGGCGTCGCCGAGGTGATCCGCAACGTGGTCGCCGAGCTGGACCTGACCATGGCCCTGACCGGTGCCCGCTCGATCGCCGGCATCACCCGGGAGTCGGTCACCCAGGTCCCGGGCTAGCCGATCGGATTCCAGCCGTCGGTGCCGGCCAGGTACTTCTGCGGGGTGTAGCTCGCCGCCTGCGCGGCGGTGAGCTGCGGCCGGTTGCTGTTGGTGGTCGCGCCCGCGCCGGTGTTCGCGTACTCCTTGAAGCGCGCGTTCGGCCAGGCATTTCCCGACATGTTGATCCAGGGCTGGGCGGCCGCGACGGTCGCGCTCAGGCTGGTCTCGCGGAAGACGACCTGGCCGGCCGGCCGCCACGGGCGTCCGAGCTGGGTGGTCGCGTTCGTCTTGCCGGTGACCGTGGACTTGTAGAACAGGAAGCCGTACGTCTGGGTGGCCGGCGTGCTGGCCGCGGTGATCGGTCCGCCGGTGGTCCGCTTCTCGTAGATCTTGCAGGCGTTGAAGACCGCGGTCCCGCCGCCGAAGATGAAGTCGACCGTGCCCTCGATGTAGGCGCCCGCGAAGTACGCCCGCGCGCCGTCGTTGACCAGCAGGGTGTCCTGGTCGCCGAGCAGCTTGACCGAGTTGAACTGGGCCCGCCGGCCGTCGACCCGCAGCGCGACCGCCTGGGTGCCGCTGGTCAGGCCGGTCTCGTCGAAGTCGTTGGCGACGGTCAGGTTCCGGGCCAGGAAGTCGTCGCCGTAGACGTACATCGTCGGGGTGGAGAACGTGCCGTAGGTCGCGGCACCCCGGTTGTTGACGATCACGACGTCATCGGCCGAGGTTCCACCGCCGACCAGCGTGATGTGCGACTTGGCGGCCGGGACGGTGACGATCTCGCGGTAGGTCCCGGGCTTGATCGTGATCGTGCCGCTGCTCACGGCGTTGATCGCGGCCTGCACGGTCGTGTACTTCCCGGTGCCGTCGGCGGCGACCGTGTACGTGGTCGTGGTGGCCGCGTCGGAGGGGAGCACGGCGTAGGCGATCGCGGCCGCGGGGACGGCCGCGAGCAGGGTCGCCAGGGCGACCTTGCGGGATGTTCTCGACAAAACGCTGTCCTTTCGGGGAGCAGCCGCCCCTGGGGGAGGGCGACGTTCCGTAGATGCGGGCACGCTCCCACCGACAACAAAAATCTTGGAAAGAATTTTTGACGGCCCTCGGAAAGCCGTGCCACGATCAGCGCCCTCACACCTTCGAGCGGGAAGAGCGGGCGGTGGCGGAGACTTCGGCGACGGTCGTACGGGACACCACGCGCCTGGTCGGCGACGCGCAGGCCGGTGATCTCGGTGCCCTGGACCGGCTCGTCACCGGGCACCTGCCGCTGGTCTACAACGTGGTCGGGCGGGCCCTGGACGGGCACCCGGACGTCGACGACATCGTCCAGGAGACGATGCTGAAGGCGATCCGCAGCCTCGGCACGCTGCGCCAGCCTGACCGATTCCGGTCATGGTTGATCGCGATCGCCTACCGCCAGATCCAGATGCATCTGCGGTCGCGCAAGATGACGCTGCTGCGCCGCCACCCGGAGCCGGTCGACGTGCCCGACCCGGCCGGCGACTTCGCCGAGCGGACCACCGCCGAGCTGGTCGTCACCGAGCAGCGCCGCGAGCTGGCCGAGGCCGGCCGCTGGCTCGAGGACACCGACCGGGAGCTGCTCGCGCTCTGGTGGCAGGAGGCGTCCGGCCGGATCGACCGGGCCGAGCTGGCCGCCACGCTGGGCGTCGCCCCCAAGCACGCCGCGGTCCGCGTGCAGCGGATGAAGGCGCAGGTCGACCTGGCCCGCGGGGTGGTCCGGGCGCTGCGGGCCCGGCCGCTCTGCCCGGAGCTGTCGCACCTGGTCCGGTTCTGGGACGGCACCACCGACTCGGTCTGGCGCAAGCGGCTGGCCCGGCACGTGCGGGACTGCGCGAGCTGCCGGGTCCGGCAAGGTGGCCTGGTCCCGCCCGAGCAGCTGCTGCTCGGCATGGTCGCGCTGCCGGTGCCGATCGCGCTGACCGCGGCGCTGCAGGCGGCGATCCACGGCGGGTCGGCCGCGCCGGCGATGGTGACCGCGGCCAAGGGGACCGCGCTGATGGCCGCGCTGCAGAACAAGGTGCTGGTGGCGGCGACGGCGACCGCGGTGGTGGGCGGCGGTTTCGCGTACGCCGTCCACCACTCCCCCGCCGATCCGGACGCGCCCCTGTCGGTCGCGCCGCCCGCGGTCACCGTGACCGCGACCACGGCGTCCGCTCCCCGGCCCAGCGCCGCGCCGACGTCGGCTGCCCCGTCCGCAAAAGTAGCGACAAAAGCCGATATCTACGTCGCGCCCGACGGCAGCGACGACGGTGACGGCAGCGCCGCGCATCCCCTCGCCACCGTCGCCAAGGCGGTGGCGACGGTCCGGCCCGGCCAGACGATCGCGCTGCGCGGTGGCACGTACCGGACCACGAGTCCGATTACGATCACGACCAGCGGCACCGCCGCGAAGCGGATCACGATGCTCGCCTACAGCGGCGAGAAGCCCGTGCTCGACATGTCCGGCATCCCGGCCGGCAAGTGGGCGATCACCCAGCGGGCCGACAACTGGACGGTCCAGGGGCTGGAGATCACGGGCGCGCCCGACCAGGCGTACGTCTGCGGTGGTTGTGAAAATGACGTCTTCAAGAACCTGGCCATTCACGGCAGCGGCAGTGCCGGTCTGATGCTGCGCGACGCCGGGACCGTCGGCAACCAGGTGCTGGACAGCGATTTCCACGACAACCAGGGTTCCGGCCTGGCCGTGCAGTTCGGCGACGGCGACGGCAACCAGCTGCGTGGCAACCGGGCCTTCGGCAACCGCGGTGACGGCATCAACCTGGGCGACTTCGCGAACGCGGTGACCGTGCAGTACAACTGGTCGTTCCGCAACGGCGCGAACGGTTTCGCGGTCGGCGGCGGCACCCCGTCGGCGGCGGCCGCGCACACCGTCCGGCACAACGCGGCCTGGAACAACGGCGGGCACGGCTTCGTCGACGAGGGCAACCCGGCGCCGCTCACGCTCGGCAACAACACCGCCTACCGCAACACCGGTCTCGGCTTCGCCGTCACGACCGCGCCGGCCACCCTCCGCTACGACGTCGCGGTCGGCAACACCCAGGGTGAGCAGGGTCTTTCGGCCACGGCGAAACAGACCCACAACAGCTGGCAGGGCGAGGCGGCCACGTTCCGGTCGGCCGATCCCAAGGTCGCCGAGGGTTCCCGGACGGCCGGTGGCGCGCTGCCGAGCACCACGTTCCTGGCCACCACGAACGGCGCGGGCGCGTCGATGACCGGCGGCGATTAATCGGCTGCTCGCGATGGCCCGGGCGCGGCACACTGGCCGCCATGCACTCCGCGATCACGGTGACCCCGGCCCAGCTGCCCGACCTGCTCCTGCACGTCGCGGTGGTCCGGCCCGTGTTCGTGTGGGGCGCCCCCGGCATCGGCAAGAGTGCCCTGGTCCGGAACTTCGCCGCGTCGCTCGGGCTGGAGTGCGTGACCCTGGTCGGCACCCAGCTGGCCGCCGAGGACCTGATCGGGGTCCCCGAGCTGCGCGACGGTCGCAGCCGGTTCGCGCCGCCCGAGTCGATCGCCCGCGACGAGCCGTACTGCCTGTTCCTGGACGAGCTGAACGCGTCCGCGCCGGAGGTGCAGAAGGCGTTCTACTCGCTGATCCTGGACCGCCGGATCGGGGCGTACGAGTTGCCGGCCGGCTCGATCGTGATCGGCGCGGGCAACCGGGCCAGTGACCACGCACTCGCCCGCCCGATGGCGTCGGCCCTGGTCAACCGCATGATCCACGTGCACCTGCGGGCGGACTGGACGGACTGGGCGAACTGGGCCGGGACCGCCGGCATCCACCCGTGGGTGCTCGGTTACCTGACCGAGCGCCCCGATCACCTGTGGTCGGCGCCGCCCAAGACCGAGGAGACGTTCTCGACGCCGCGCAGCTGGCACATGCTCTCCGACGCGCTGCACTCGTACGGCGACGGGCTCGGCGAGGAACTGGTGACGATGCTGGCCGCGGGCACGCTCGGGCCGCAGCACGCGACCGCGTTCGCCGGCTACGTCAAGATCGTCCGGCATCGGTACGGGCTGGACGCGATCGTCCGCGGCGACGCCGGCTGGCCGTCCGCCCCGGCCGACCGGGACCTGCTCTACTTCCTGGCCGAGGCGTTCCGCGCGCGGCTGGTCAAGGACCTGCCGGCGTCCAAGGACCACGTCCCGGCCGGCCTGCGCCAGTTCGCCCACCGGGCCAAGGCGATGCTGGTCGAGCTGGCCGAGCTGTCGCTGGAGTGCGGGCGCCTGGTCATCGCCCCGGACCCGTCCGGCCGGCCGGTGCTGCCGGCCTGGTTCCTGGTCGAGATCAGCCGCGACCTGCCGCGCCTGGTCGCGGCGCGGACCTGACGGCGGCCGGGATGGCCCGCCGCCCCGACCAGCCGGACCCGAACACGACCGCCTTCCACCACGCCTGGAACGTCATCGGCAGCAACCACATCTTCACGCCGATGACCGACAGCGGCTGCACCTACGCGGGCGCGACCGCCCGGTTCACCGAGGGCGGCCTGCCCGGCATCGCCCAGGTCGACGCCGATGGCGTGATCCGGGTCAACCGGCACCGCCGCCTGGAGCGGGAGGAGTGGGAGTGGGTGATCGCGCACGGCCTGCTGCACCTGGGTTTCGGTCACACCGCGCCGGGCGCGCTGCCCGACGACGCCGCCCGGGCCGCGGCCTGCGTGGTCGTGAGCCGCTTCCAGCGCGAGGTCAAGCTGGGCCGGGAACCGCAGCCGCTGCCCGATCCGCTGCCGTCGGGCGACGAGACCGCGCTGGCCGAACGGTGGCGGCGCAGCGGTGTGCCGGCCGAGATGGCCGGGTGCGGCACGGCGGCGCCGGACGTGATCGCGGTGCGCGACGACTGCGCGCCCGGCCGGGGCCGCGGTGTCGACTGGTCGCAGCGGTTCGCGGCCGGGCTGACCGAGGCCGCGACCGCCGGCATCGAGGTGGCCGGGGGCGCGCGGCGCTGGGCCGACGGCTCGGGGCCGCACCGCACGGCGTACGAGCTCGCCTTCAGTTGGTTCCTGCAGCACTACCCGCTGCTGGGCGGGATCGCGGCCGGGTTCACCCTGGTCGACGACGTGGAGCTGGCCCGCTCGGAGGGGATCGCGATCGCCGCGGTGTCGGCCGGGGCCGGCGAGATCTACGTCAACCCGGTGCGGAACCTGAGCGAGCGGGAGTGGCGGTTCGTGCTGGCCCACGAGATGCTGCACGCCGCGCTGCGACACGGCGACCGGGTCGGGCACCGGGATCCGTACCTCTGGAATGTCGCCTGTGATTTCGTGATCAACGGATGGCTGGTGGAGATGGGCGTCGGCGTGATGCCCGACGGGCTGCTGCACGACCCGGAGCTGACCGGGGCGAACGCGTCGGCCGAGGCGGTCTACGACCGGATCGCCGGCGACCTGCGGCGGATGCGGAAACTGGCGACGCTGCGGGGCAAAGGTGTGGGCGACCTGCTGGGCGAGCCGCTGCCCTGGTCCGGGCGCCGCGGCGGCGGCCTGGACCTGGACGAGTTCTGCCGGCGGGCGCTGCTGACCGGGCACGCGTACCACGTGAGCAGCGGCCGCGGGCTGCTGCCGGCCGGGCTGGAGGAGGAGATCCGGGTCCTCGAACAGCCGCCGCTGCCGTGGGACGTGCGGCTGGCCCGCTGGTTCGACGAGCACGTGCCGGTGGTCGAGCCGCGGCGGTCGTACGCCCGGCCGTCGCGCCGCCAGGCGTCCACCCCGGACATTCCGCGCCCCGGCCGCCACCGTCCGGAGGAGATCGTGCCGCGGGCCACCTTCGGCGTGGTCGTGGACACCTCCGGCTCGATGAGTCCGCAGCTCATGGGCAAGGCGCTCGGGGCGATCGCGTCCTACGCGACGGCCCGGGACGTGCCCGCGGCGCGGGTGGTGTTCTGCGACGCGACCGCCTACGACGCCGGGTACCTGCCGGTCGAGGAGATCGCCGGGCGGGTCCGGGTGCACGGTCGCGGCGGCACGGTGCTGCAGCCGGCCATCGGGCTGCTCGAACGGGCCGGCGACTTCCCGGCCGACGGGCCGATCCTGGTGATCACCGACGGGCACTGCGACGTGCTGCGGATCCGGCGGGCGCACGCCTACCTGATGCCGCGGGGCGCCCGGCTGCCGTTCACGCCGCGTGGTCCCGTGTTCAGCCTGCGCTGATCGTCAGCCGGTAGTCCGGGTGCGGTTCCGTGTCGGGTTCGGCGTTCGGGCCGCCCGCCGCGGTCGCGCGCAGCAGCAACGACGTACCGTCGGCGCAATTGACCCGCAAGCCCAGCGGAACCTTGCCGCGCTCAGCGACCGGGCCCAGGTCGGCGAGCGCGACCAGCTCCCAGGAGCGGAAGGCGGACGGGCGGGCGGCGTCGAGGAGCTGGGCGGCGAAGACCACGGCCCGGGAGGCCCGGCGGGACGGCGGCGGCAGATTCTCCGGTACGGGCATGGCCGTCTCCCCCGGCCAGACCGCGCCCCACAGGTACGCGAACGAGCCGGTGTCGTAGCGCAGCCGCAGCCCGGCCGGCGAGGGCCCGCCGGGCGCGGCGTCGGCGCCGAACCGCTCCACCGCGGCGATCTCCGGGTGACCGCTCGCGACGTGGAGTTCCTGCAGCAGATCGAGGACCTGGACGAGGTGCACGGCAGTAGCCAACGCCGGTCCGGGCCGGGGCCGGCGTCCAACCTGTGCGACATGGTCGGGGCGTACCCCTACGGGTGGCCACCCGGGTTCATGCTGTCGCTTGTGCGCTTCATCCTCAACGTTCTCTGGTTCATCTTCGGCAGCGGCTTCCTCATGTTCCTCGGCTACGGCCTGGCCGCCCTGATCTGCTTCGCGCTGATCGTCACCATCCCGTTCGGGGTCGCGGCGGCCCGCATCGCGGTCTACTCACTGGCCCCGTTCGGCCGGACGGTCGTGGACCGCCCGGGCGCCGGGGTCGGCTCCGGCCTGGCCAACATCCTCTGGGTGGTCCTCTTCGGCTGGTGGATCGCGCTGCACCACATCGTGATCGGCGTCGCCCAGTGCGTGACGATCATCGGCATCCCGTTCGGTATCGCGAACTTCAAGCTCGTCCCGGTAGCGTTCTGGCCGCTGGGCCGCGAGATCGTCGACGTCCCCTGACCCGGAAGGTTCAGCAATGGAGATCAACGGCATCTTCACCGGAATCGTCTTCGGCCTGATCATCGGCATGCTGGGACGCGCGGTCGTCCCCGGCAAGCAGAACATCGCGCTCTGGGCGACGCTGCTGGTCGGCGTCGTGGCCGGGCTGGCCGGCACGTTCCTGGCGGTGGCCTTCGGCGTCGACGACACCGACGGGATCGACTGGATCGAGCTGGCCCTGCAGGTCGGTCTCGCGGCGATCGGGGTGGCCCTGGTCTCCGGCGCCGGTCGCCGCCGCCGGCTGTAGGGCCAGTCGAACGCGGTGGCGGCACGGGCACGGTAGGTTTTCGGTCATGGCCCGCGTACGCGCCGCACTCTATCTGGACTTCGACAACGTGTTCAGCGGACTGATCAAGCAGGACCCGGACGTGGCGATCCAGTTCGCCAAGGACCCGGCCGCGTGGTTGGTCCGGCTGACCACGTCACTGACCGTCGACGGCCCGCGCCGCTGGCTGATCCTGCGCTGCTACATGAACCCGGGCGGCTGGGTGCCCAACCCGGACAGCGAGGCGGCCCAGCCGCGGCTCTACTACTCGCAGTTCCGGCCGTTCTTCGTCAACGCCGGCTTCGAGGTGATCGACTGCCCGCGCCTGACCACACCAAGAACGCGGCCGACATCCGGATGGTGGTCGACGCCGTCGACGCCGTCGCCGACCCGGTCACGTTCGAGGAGTTCGTCATCGCCTCCGGCGATTCCGACATGACCCCCTTGCTCGTACGGCTTCGTCGCGCCGACCGGCGCACCACGATCGTCTCGCCGTCCGACGCGGCCGAGGCGTTCATCGCCGTCGCCGACCGGCTCATCACCAGCCAGGAGCTGCTCGAACTGGTCCAGGGCGAGCCGGTCGAGCTGGACGAGGCGCCGGTCGCCCCCGGCCCGGTCTCCTACGACCAGTTCCGTGATCTGGTCACCTGGCGTTACGACTCCGCGACCGGCCCGCTCAACCTGGCCTCGCTCGCCCACGACCTGCGCCGCCAGCTCGGGCCCAGCGTCGACGACACGAACTGGTTCGGCAACGGCGGGTTCGTGCGCGCCCTGGAAAGCCTCAGCCTGCCCAGCGCCAAGTTCTCCAACCACTTCCTGTGGGACTCGGCCCGGCACGAACCACCGGAGTCCGGGGTCGCCACCGGGCCCGCGCCGGAACCCGTCGGGCGCCTGTCGGCGCTGCTCAGCCTGCCCCGGCTGGCCAAGGAGATGTGGCCGCCGATCTACCAGGCGCTGGCCGACTACGCCGGGGAGCACCACTTCAACCTGACCGAGGCGACACGGTGGGCCCGGGACCAGCTCGCCTCCCAGGGGGTGGACGTGAGCCGCAGCGCGATCGCGTTCGTGACCCGGGGGACGGCGTTCGGCGGGGCGCCGCTCTACCGCCAGCCGCCGCCGGCGGCGGCCGAGATCGCGACGGCCTTCGCCGACAACGTGCTGAACCGGGCCGAGGCGGCGGCGATCGCGCTCAGCGACGACGAGATCGTCGAGGTCAGGGCCTGGTTGGGCGCCTAGAACAGGGCCTTGGCGGCGGCGGTCCAGGTGACGACCAGATCGATCCCTTCGGGATCTCTCAACCATTGGATCTGCAGGCCGTCCATCAGCGCCATCACCTGCCGGGCCACAATCTCCGCTTCCCGTACGCCATGGGCCTGCGCCAGCAGCGTCATGGCTTTGATCGTGCTGTCCTGGCGGGCCTGGAAGTAGTCGTGGGCCGGGTGGTCGGGCGCCAGCGACTCGGCTTCCAGGACCGCGAACAGCCGCACGATCTCGGGCTGGGCGGCGTTGCGCCGGACCAGGGCGAGGCAGATGTCGGGCAGCGGGACCACCCCGGGCAGCTCGTCGATGGGCCGGCCGAGGTCGGCCGCGAGCGCCCGGTGATCCTCCGCGTCGCGCAGTTCCAGGACGGCGACCAGCAGGTTGTCCTTGGAGCCGACGTGGTGCAGGAGGCCGGGGACGGTCAGGCCGCAGCCGTCGGCGACGTCCTGCATCGACAGCCCCCAGAAGCCGCGTTCGGCGATCAGCCGGGTGGTGACGTCGAGGATCTGCCGGCGGCGCTCGGCGGCGGGCAGCCGGGTCCGGTCGCGGCGGCGGGGCGGTACGGCGTTCACAGAGTCTTCCCATCGGCGGCCTCTTGCCCGTGAGCCGGGGCGAAGTTATGTTACCAAGTAGTTAATACCTACTAGGTACTCAGTAAGGGCGGCCGATCATGACTTCCGAGCTCAGCACCGCCGAGCAGGCGGCGCTCACCAGCGGCAGCGACTTCTGGCACACCACCGCCGTCGAGTCGGCGGGCCTGCCCGCCCTCACCGTCACCGACGGTCCGCACGGGGTGCGCATGCAGGCCTCCGAGGGCGACCTGCTGGCCGGGGTCCCGGCGACCTGCTTCCCGCCGGCCGTGGCCGGCGCCTCCACCTGGGATCCGGAGCTGCTGCGCCGGATGGGTGAGGCGCTCGGCGACGAGTGCCGGGCCATGGACGTGGCCGTGCTGCTCGGGCCCGGCGTCAACCTCAAGCGCAGCCCGCTCGGCGGCCGCAACTTCGAATACTTCTCCGAGGACCCGATCCTGACCGGCGTCCTCGCCACCGAGTGGGTGCGCGGCCTGCAGAGCAAGGGGGTCGGCGCGTCGCTCAAGCACTACGCGGTGAACAGCCAGGAAACCGACCGGATGCGGGTCAGCGCCGACGTCGACGAGCGCACGCTGCGGGAGATGTACCTGCGCGCGTTCCACCGGGTGGTGACCCGGGCCCAGCCGTGGACCGTGATGTGCGCCTACAACAAGGTCAACGGGGTGTATGCGAGCGAGCACCACTGGCTGCTGACCGAGGTGCTGCGCGACGAGTGGGGCTTCGAAGGCCTGGTCGTCTCCGACTGGGGTGCGGTCGTCGACCGGGTCGCGGCGGTCCGCGCCGGGCTCGACCTGACGATGCCCGGGCCGGACGCGGCCGGCGACCGGGCCCTGGTCGACGCGGTCGAGAACGGGACATTGGAGGCGGCCGCTCTGCGGAGGTCGGCTGATCTCGTACGGGAAATGATCGTGAAGGCCGGGAAGCGCGAAGCCGGCGCGTACGACGCCGCTGCCCACCATGATCTGGCCCGGGAGATCGCCGGCCGGGCGATCGTGCTGTTGAAGAACGACGGCGGGATCCTGCCGCTGGGCGGGCAGAGCCTGGCCGTGATCGGCGAGTTCGCCCGGACGCCGCGCTACCAGGGTGGGGGCAGCTCGCAGATCACGCCGACCCGCCTGGACGACGCGCTGACCCAGATCCAGGCCTCGACCAGCGCGGCCGTCACGTTCGCGAGCGGCTACGACGACATTCCCGCGGCCGTCGAGGTGGCCCGGGGCAGCGACGTCGCGCTCGTCTTCGTGGGCAGCGTGCACGAGACCGAGGGCGCCGACCGGGAATCGCTGGACCTCCCGGCCGAACACCTGGCGCTGATCGAGCAGGTCTCCGCGGTCAACCCGAACACCGTCGTCGTGCTCTCCAACGGCGCGGTCCTGGTGACCAGCCCGTGGGAGGCGCGCGTGCCCGCGATCGTCGAGGGCTGGCTGCTCGGGCAGGCCGGCGGCAGCGCGATCGCCGACGTGCTCTTCGGGCGGGTCAACCCGTCCGGGCGGCTGGCCGAGACGATCCCCGTCAAGCTGGCCGACCACCCGTCCTACCTGGACTTCCCCGGCGAGCACGGGCACGTCCGGTACGGCGAGGGGCTGCACGTCGGATACCGCGGATTCGACGCGCGGGAGCAGGCGGTGTCGTACCCGTTCGGGTTCGGGCTCTCCTACACGACGTTCTCGTACGGGACCGCGTCCGGCGACGGGCTGGAGATCCGGGTGCCGGTGACCAACACCGGATCGGTCGACGGGCGCGAGGTGGTGCAGGTCTACGTGAGCCTGCCCGGCTCGTCGGTGCGGCGGGCCCCGCGCGAACTCAAGGCGTTCGCGAACGTGGCGATCCCGGCCGGCGCCACCACCGAGGTGGTGCTGACCGTCGACCGGGCCGACCTGGCCTACTGGGACGTCCGGCTCGGCCGGTGGATCGTCGAGGACGGCGACTACGTGTTCGAGATCGGCGCATCCTCCCGGGACATCCGGGCCACCGTGACCCGGCACGTCGACGGGGACGCGGTGCGGGTGCCGCTCACCGCCGACTCCAGCGTCGGCGAATGGTTCGCCGACCCGCGCGGCGCCGAACTGCTCGGCTCACTCTTCGCCGAGGCGGCGGCCGGGGCCGGGGACTCGACCATGGCGGCCATGGCCTCCGACCCGGGGATGCTGCTGATGCTGAACAGCCTGCCGCTGAGCCGGATGGCCATGTTCCCGGGCAGCCCGTTCAGCGCCGAAGCCCTGACCGGCCTGATCAAGGCGGCCAACGAGTAGACCCGGACATCAAGAAAGCCCCAGCCGATCACGGCCGGGGCTTTCTTGGTTGCTCAGAGGTCGAACTCGCCGCCCGCGAGCACCCGCCGGGATCGAGCCCTGAGACCCAGCCCGCGGGTCCCGGCTGGTCGTGAGGGCTGCCTCAACGACCCGGAGGCAGCCCTCACGACCAGCCGGACGCGGGGGTCGCGGGGCGGCCCGGTGCCGGGACCGGGCCGCGCCCCCGGTCCCACGGGACCGTGCTCACTTCCGTACGCGCGAAATCAGGCGGCGAAGGCGAGCCGGACGGCGGACCGGGCCCACCGCATGCGGCCGATCGCACAGTCCGGATGTTCCCCGAACTCCTGCGCGACCAGTTCGGCGCAGCCGTGCTCACCGAGCCGGCTCACCGTCGTCGTGATCGCGTCGCGGATGACCTGCACTGTCGGATCCTGCGAGCGCTGCAGGTCCGAGACGAAGAGCGCTTCGGTCCGAACGTGATCGAGCATCGCTGTCATCGGTTCCTCCCGGTCCGGTTCGTAGCGGTTGCGGGATTCAGCACACTCCGGCCGGGTGGCAGACCGGGCTCTCCTGGGTTGCAGCCCGGTTGCACGGCACAATCCCGGCTTCCGCACGACATAGCGCCAGATGAACGGATATTGTCTTCACAGAGAGTGACGCCGATCGAGGGGAGCTGCCGTGACCACGGTCCTGGTGGCCGACGACGACGCCGACATCCGCGACCTGGTTGCCTTCAAGCTGGAGCAGGCCGGTCTCGAGGTGATCACGGTCGGGGACGGCCAGGCCGCGGTGGAGCAGGCCCGCGCGCATCGCCCCACCCTCGCGGTGCTGGACGTCTCGATGCCGTTGCTGTCCGGGATCGAGGTGTGCCGCATGCTGCGCGCCGACCCCGCGACCGCCGGGATGCTGATCATCATGCTCACCGCCCGGGTCCAGGAGCAGGACGTCGAGGGCGGGTTCAGCGCGGGTGCGGACGACTACGTGACCAAACCGTTCAGCCCGCGCGAGCTCGTGTCCCGGATTCAGGCACTGCTCACGCGGGCTCGAACGTAGTGGCCGGGCCTAGCTGAAGTCGTAGCTCCCACCGGTGCCGGGCACCTTCGCCGGGATCCCGCGCCGGGCCCGCTCGGCCCGCAGGATCGTGTCGACGATGTCCCAGAGCCCGCCGGCCACAAGGATCACGATGATCGTCGTGCTGGTCCAGCCCTGCACCTCGCCACCCCGGATGCGGTCGAGATCGTGGAACGCCGGGTTGAAGAACCGGTCGGTGGCCAGCAGCCACACCAGCGGAACCGTGGTGACCACGGTCAGCGCCGCGTTGACCAGCGCCACCGCCCGGGTCCAGGTGCCGATCCGGTGCACCCACACGTGGTAGAAGGCGCGCAGGACGAACAGCGCGATCATCACCGGCCACCAGAACGCCCAGTTCGCCGGGTCGAGCGCGGGCACGTCGGAGAACATGAACTGCTGCGTCACCAGACCGGCGATCAGAATCGTCACCCACACGATCCCGGTGACCATCGGGCCGAACGTGGCGCGCTGACCCTCGTACTTCGGAAGGTCGTCGAGCGACCAGTTGACCTTGAAGGACGTCTTGGCGCCGGTGCGCTCCAGCAGCCAGACGACCGCGGTCACCCAGAAGCAGATCTGCGCCCCGATCGTGATCACCCCGGAGACCGCGCTGCCGATGATCTTCCCGATGTTCGGATCGTGGTAGATCTGCACCGTCACCCCGACCGCGACCACGATCGGCAGGATGGTCAGCAGCATCGTCCGGACCAGCCGCCGCCAGAGCGGATAGAACTCCGGCCCGATCAGATAGGCCGGGCGCCCCGCATACTGATCGGCCAGCCGATCCGGATCACCCAGCTCGGTCAGTGTCGTCGCGACCGCGGCCTCCCGGCTCTCCCCGGCCTCGACCCGGGCGTCGACCGCGTCCTCGATGGAGGCGCGCAGCTCACGGTCGATGTCGGCGCGCTGCTGCTCCGGGATGCGGCGCAGCGCGGTGAACACGTAACGATCGACGATGTTGGCCATTACTCGCTCCCCAGGTCTTCGGTCTTCTTGTCTTCGGTCTTCGACAGGTCGCCGATCGCGGCGTCGAGCCGGGCCCACTCGCCGCGCAGCGTCCCGGCCAGGGCGTCACCCTGCTCGGTGGTCCGGTAGAACTTCCGCGGCCGGGCCTCGTCGGTGTTCCACTCGCTGGTCAGCAGCCCCTGCGCCTCCAGCCGGCGCAGCAGCGGATAGAGCGTGTTCGCCTCGACCTCGAAACCGGCCTGCGCCAGCGTCTCCAGCAGCGAATATCCATACCCCGGCGTCCGCAGGACGGTGAGGCTCGCGACGACCACGGTGCCTCGCCGCAACTCCTGCAGATGCCCCGCTAGCGTCGCATCCATTGTCATGCCAGAAACGATACTGTGCCTCACACACTATGGCAACCCAATACAGCAAAGTGCCGAGACACGACCCAATCCGAAGATCAAATTCTTCATGTCCTAGGTGTGATGTCCGGGGACGTTGGTCGAGGAAATGTAACCACTCGATCTGAGGATCGGGGCTGGATCTTGTGAACAGATGAAGGCCTCCGGCTGTGCAGTGGAGCTGTCTAGACAACCACTGAGCAGGCTGGAGGCCTTCATGTCCCACGCTAACGCCGCGTTGACCCCGCGGGCGCGATTGCGGCTGGCGCGTCTGATCGTGGATGACGGCTGGTCACCCGCACGAGCGGCCGAACGCTACGACGTGTCCTGGAGAACGGCCGCGAAATGGGCCGCTCGTTACCGCGCCGAGGGCGAAGCCGGCATGACCGACCGCTCGTCACGCCCGCACCGGCAACCGAACCTGACCCCGGCGCCGACCGTCCGCAAGATCGTGCACCTGCGCCGCAAACAACGCCTCGGCCCGGTCCCGATCGCCGATCAACTCGGCCTGGCCGCCTCCACCGTCCACGCCGTCCTGCGCCGGCGCCGCCTCAACCGGCTCTCCCACCTCGACCGCGGCACTGGCGAACCGATCCGCCGCTACGAACACGATCAGCCCGGTGACCTGCTGCACGTCGATGTCAAGAAACTCGGCAACGTACCCGACGGCGGCGGGCACCGCTTCCTCGGCCGTGTCCAGGGCAGGAAAAACAAGGCCGCCACGCCCGGCAAACCCCGCAACCGGCACCACAACCCGCTCATCGGCACCGCATACGTGCACACCGTCATCGACGACCACTCCCGCGTCGCCTACGCCGAAATCCACGACGACGAAACCGCGATCACCGCCACCGGCGTCCTGCAACGCGCCGTGGCCTGGTACGCCGAACGCGGCGTCACCACCCGCCGGGTGCTGTCCGACAACGGCTCCGCATACAAATCCCGGCTCTGGCACACCACCTGCCACGACCTGGGCATCACCGTGAAAAAGACCCGCCCTTACCGGCCACAGACCAACGGCAAGATCGAACGCTTCCACCGCACCCTGGCCGACGGCTGGGCCTTCGCCAAGCTCTACACCTCAGAGAAGGCCCGCCGCGCCGCGCTACCAGCCTTCCTTCACGACTACAACCACCACCGACCCCACACCGCCATCGGCAAACGCGCACCCATCACCCGGTTGAACAACCTGGCTGGACATCACACCTAGGTCCGCCGTGGTCCGGACCGCCGCTCCCGCGGGGACCCTTCCGGTCCTCGCAGGCCGCTGGCGCGGCCAGAACGCGAGGCCCGCAAGGGCGACCTGGTCGGGTGGGCACGGTCAGAGCAACAAACCCGTCGACCCGCGGCAGAGGGTTTTGGGTTATAGTCCCGGGCATGAACGCGCGCTTGAGCATGTGGTGGCCCGCCTGACGGCGGCCACACTTCGCGCGTAACCACCCGCGGCCGCCTCGTCGAGGCGGCCGTTTCGCATGGCCCGGACTCGGCGCGGCGGTCGCCCGGCCCGGAACGAGGAACCATGCCCTTCGCACTTCTGCACCGCGACGGCGCCGAGCACGTCGAGGTGCTCACCGGCGACATCATCACCGTGGACACGCTGGCCGGCATCCCGCTCGAACCCGGGCGGGAGGTGCTCGCCGTCGTCCCGTACCGCCAGATCGCCGAACGCGGCTTCGACTGCGTCGACGACGGGGCGCCGCTGGAATGCCTGCTCGTGGCGTCCCGCGAGACCCGGCCGCTGAGCGACTTCCCCGCCGGTGAGCTGCGGGTCTCCGGCGGGCGCTTCGACCTGGACGACGACGAGTACGGCGCGATCGTCGAGGACGTGCTGCGCGACGAGATCGGGCACGGCGAGGGCGCCAACTTCGTGATCCACCGCGTGTTCGAGGCGAGCGTCGACGGCGATCCGGTGGACGCCGCCCGCGCCGCGTTCGGGCGGCTGCTGGCGAGCGAGCAGGGCACGTACTGGACGTTCCTCGTGCACACCGGCACCCGGACGCTGGTCGGGGCGACACCGGAACGGCACGTCAGCGTCAACGACGGCATCGTGATGATGAACCCGATCAGCGGCACGTTCCGGCACGGCTCGGGCGAGCTGATCGACTTCCTGCGCGACCCGAAGGAGGTCGAGGAGCTGTACATGGTCCTCGACGAGGAACTCAAGATGATGGCGACCGTGGCCGAGCACGGCGGGCAGGTCGCCGGGCCGTACCTCAAGCAGATGTCGCATCTGACCCACACCGAGTATCTGCTGGCCGGGCGCGGCTCGCTGGACGTGCGGGAGGTGCTGCGGGAGACCATGTTCGCGCCGACCGTGACCGGCAGCCCGATCGAGAACGCGTGCCGGGTCATCGCCCGGCACGAACGGCGCGGCCGCGGGTACTACGCCGGGGTGCTGGCGCTGCTGTCCGTTTCCGACGACGGCGTGCAGTCGCTCGACGCGCCGATCCTGATCCGCACGGCCGAGATCACCCCCGGCGGCACGCTGCGGGTTCCGGTCGGGGCGACCCTCGTGCGGCACTCGACGGCGGCAGGCGAGGTGGCCGAGACCCACACCAAGGCGGCCGGTGTGCTGTCCGCTTTAGGGGCGGCGACCATTCCGGTCCGGACATCGCCCCCGCCCGCCGCCGGGGAGTCCGAGCTGCGCGTGCTGGCCGATCGGAACGTGGACCTGGCCCGGTTCTGGCTCGACTCGCGGGAGGAGGGGGCGCTCGCCGTGCCGGCGCTGACCGGGCGGTCGGCGGTGATCGTGGACGGGGAGGACACGTTCACCGCGATGCTGGCCCATCAGCTGAAGGCGCTCGGCCTGGTGGTCTCCGTGGTGCCGTGGTCGGCGCCGCTTCCCGCGGCCGACCTGCTGGTGGTCGGGCCCGGGCCCGGCGATCCGTCGTCGCCCGACGACCCGAAGATGGCGGTCATGCGCGAGGTCGTGGCGTCGCGGCTGGCCTCGGGGCGGCCGCTGTTCGCGGTCTGCCTGGGGCAGGAGTTGGTGGCGTTGCACCTGGGGCTGTCGCTGTTCCGGCGGGAGGAGACCTATCAGGGGCTGGCCCGGGACGTGGATCTGTTCGGGCGGGTGCGGCGGGTCGGGTTCTACTCCAGCTTCGCGGCGGTTTCCGCGGTGGATGCGATTTCCTCGCCGTACGGGCCGGTGGAGATCGCCCGGGATCCGGTCGACGGGGCCGTGCACGCGCTGCGGGGCGGGTCGTTCGCCGGGGTGCAGTTCCATCCGGAGTCGGTGCTGAGCCGGGACGGGATCGACGTCCTTCGTGAACTTCTGCCGCCTTTGACGGCGGAAGTGGTTAGTCCGCTCACGAACGGGTAGCGATTATGGCGTCGGTGGTCCAAGGGGATCGAGAGCCTCACCTTGGGCCACCGACCCTGTCGTGTCCTCCGGTCGCCCCCGTGCCGCGCCGACCCCGCAGGTGGCCGGCTCGGTACCGGTCCGGCGTCGTCCACAGGGGCTGGAAACGGCCGGCCGGAGCGCGAATGCTGGGCTCATGACCGGAACCGTGTGCGCCCCGCGCAACGCCCAGACCCTCGGCGCGATCCTGCGCCGGCAGGACGGCGTGATCACCTGGCGGCAGGCTCGGCAGCAGCTCAGCGAGAAGGCGATCCGCCATCGCGTGCGGACCGGGCGGTGGCGACGGGTGCACCGCGGGCTCTACCTGACCGGCGACGACCTCGGCCACCGGCAGCACCTGTGGATCGCCAGCCTCGGCGCCGGCAACGGACGGCCCGCGCTGCTCGCCGGCCTGACCGCGCTGAGACACCTGGGCCTGGGTGGGCCCGGCGACCCCGCGGTGCACGTGCTCGTGCCCGCCAACCTGCCCGACCGCGACCCGCCACCGGCCGTGCGGGTGCACCGCACCCGCCGGTTGAGCAGCGTGGACGTCTGCCCGACGAGCACTCCACCGTGCACCACGGCGGCCCGCGCCCTGGTCGACGCCGTCGAATGGGCCGAGGACCGGCTCGACGCGATGCTCGTGCTCGGCGAGGTCGGCCGGCGGCGCCTGGTCAGCCCGGCCCAGGTCCGCCCGGTTCTGGCCCGGCTGCCCCGGCTGGCCCGCCGCGACCTGATCGAACGCACGGTCTTCGACGGCGAGTGGGACCGCCCGATCCGCGCCGGGTAGGGAGACCGGAGGCGACACGGCCGGGAACGGGAGATCATCCGGTGGGGTGAAAAGGCCACGCGGGCCGGGGCTTGCGGGGTTTACTGAGCGTTGGTCGACGGGTATCCGCACGGCGTCGCTGACCTCCGGAGGACTACCTTGGCCGAGCCACACGTCACCCTTGATCCGCAATCGCTCAACCCGGTGGAGGAAAAGCTGCGCGGGCCGTTGGAGGACCAGCTCAGTTCGGCCCTCCAGGCGGCAACCGTGAAGGTTCGCCAGCACTATGCCGGGGAGAGCGTCGAACAGGTCACCTCGATGCTCCTGGACCAGGCGCGGGCCGGCCTGCACCCGGACATCGCCGCGGGCTTCCACCCCGACCACGAGCAGCTGCGCCACGTCGCCGAGGCGATCGTCACCCAGGCGCACTGAGAACGACGCGAAAGGGCGCCCCGAACACCTCGGGGCGCCCGCGGGTGTGTGCGCGACCTGCTCAGCTCCCGCGGGCGGCTCGGCCCGCGCGAGGCCTGCCCCTTGGCGGTGCCGACGGAGCAGCGCACCTGGTCGACCGCGGCCAGGTGGACCGTGGTCCTGACGCAGAGGTCCGGCCTGCGCCGGTTGCTTCACCCTACGGAGTTTTTTTCGCCGAGCGCAGGGTCAGGATCAGGTCGACGACCAGGGCGCTCCAGCCGGTCTGGTGCCAGGCGCCGAGGCCGGCCCCGTTGTCGCCGTGGAAGTACTCCGGGAAGACGATCAGGTCTTTCCAGTCGGGGTGGGTCTGGAACAGGGTGGTGGCGCCGTAGATCGGGCGATGGCCGTCCGTGTCGGGCACGAACAGGGCGATGAGCCGCCGGGACAGGTCGTCGGCGACCTCGGTGAGCGACATCTTGACCTGGGAGCCGGTCGGGTACTCGACCCGCAGGTCCTCGCCGTAGAAGTCGGCGAACTCGCGCAGCGCCTCGACGAGCAGGTAGTTGACCGGCATCCAGACCGGGCCACGCCAGTTCGAGTTGCCGCCGAACAGGCCGCTGGTGCTCTCGGCGGGCTCGTAGCCGACGGTGAAGTCGGAGCCGCCCAGCGACACCGTGAACGGTTTCTCCAGGTGGGCCCGGGAGAGCGTGCGAAGTCCGTACGGCGAGAGGAATTCCTCGGGATCGAGCAGCCGCGCCAGGATCCGCAGCAGCTGCTCCTGGCCGACCATGCTGAGCAGGCGCTGCCGCCGCCGGTCGGCCCCGCCCAGGCGCCGGGCGCTGATCACGTCGCCGTAGTCGGTCTGGCTGTGCAGCATCCACCGCACGCGCGCGTTCACCTCGGGCAGCCGGTTCAGGGTGTCCGAGGTGAGCCGGGTGGTCGCGGCGAGCGGGAGCAGGCCGACGATCGAGCGGGCCTTGAGCGGCACCTTGTGGCCGTCGGGCAGGCGCAGCACGTCGTAGAAGAAGCTGTCCTCCTCGTCCCAGAGCCCCTGCCGGTACGCCGCCTCGGCGATGTACGTGAAGTGCTCCAGGAACTTGGTGGCCATGTCCTCGTAGGCCCGGTCGTGCAGCGCCAGGATGATCGAGATGTCGAGCAGGTTGAGCGCGTACATGGCCATCCAGCCCGTGCCGTCGGACTGTTCGAGCACGCCGGCGACCGGCAGCGCGGCCGAGCGGTCGAACGGGCCGACGTTGTCCAGGCCGAGGAAGCCGCCCTCGAACACGTTGTTGCCGCCGACGTCCTTGCGGTTGACCCACCAGGTGAAGTTGAGCAGCAGCTTGTGCATCACCTTGGACAGGAAGTCGTAGTCACGGCCGCCGTCGATCTCGAAGACGCGCAGCGCGGCCCACGCGTGGACCGGCGGATTCACGTCGGCGAACGACCACTCGTACGCGGGAATCTGGCCGTTGGGGTGCATGTACCACTCGCGGAGCAGCAGTAGGAGCTGGGACTTGGCGAAGCCCGGGTCGACGCGGCTGATGCTGACGCAGTGGAAGGCCAGGTCCCACGCGGCGTACCAGGGGTATTCCCACGGGTCCGGCATGCTGATGACGTCGAAGCTGTTCATGTGCCACCAGCCGTTGTTGCGGCCGTAGCGCCGGCCCGGTGGCGGCGGCGAGTTGGCCGGGTCGCCGACCAGCCACTGCTTGACGTCGAAGTGGTAGAACTGCTTGCCCCACATCAGACCGGCGATGCCCTGCCGGGCGACCGCGGCCTCCTCGGTGGACGCGCCGGCCGGGATGATCTCGCCGAAGAACGCGTCGGCCTCGGCCCGCCGGTCGCGCATCACCGCGGCCCACTCCCGGCCCAGGTCGAGCGGCGGCGAGGGCGCGTCGGTCTGCGCGAGGCGCAGCCGGATGGTCCGGCTCTCCCCCGGCTTGCAGGTGATCTCGTAGTGCAACGCACCCTTGGTGCCCACGCCGTTCGGATTCACCGTCGGCATGTCGGAGATCAGAAAATCATTGATCCCGTCCTTCGGGTACGGACTTCTCCCCGGCAGACCCCACAGCCGCTGCGCGTTGGTCTCGTTGTCGCAGACCAGGGCGGGCGGCTTCCCGTCGGCGTCCAGGGTGATGTGGCCGATCGACCGGTGCCGCCCGGCGATGCGCCCCGGCGTGCCGGTGAGCGACGGCTGCGGACGGTTCGGCAGCCCCCACGACCACGTGTTGCGGAACCAGAGCGTCGGCAGCACGTGCAGGGTGGCCTTCTCCGGGCCGCGGTTGGAGACGGTGATCGCGATACACATGTCCCGCGGGCCGGCCTTGGCGTAGTCGACGGTCACGGCCCAGAACCGGTCCTGGTCGAAGATGCCGGTGTCGACCAGCTCGTACTCGCTCTCGGTCCGCGAGCGCTGCCCGTTGACCCGGACCAGCTGGTCGTACGGGAACTCGGCCTGCGGATAGTGGTAGCGCCACTTCATCCACGAGTGGGTCGGCGTCGAGTCCTGGTACCACCAGTAGTCCTTGGCGTCCTCGCCGTGGTTGCCGCCGTCGCCGCCGAGGCCGAACATCCGCTCCTTGAGGATCGGGTCCTGGCCGTTCCAGAGGGCGAGCGCGAAGCAGAACGTCTGCCGGTCGTCGCAGACCCCGGCCATGCCGTCGTCGTTCCACCGGTACGCGCGGGAGCGCGCGTGATCGTGCGGGAAGTAGTCCCACGCCGTCCCGTGCTCGCTGTAGTCCTCGCGGACCGTGCCCCACGCCCGCTCGGAGAGGTAGGGACCCCAGGCGCGCCACGGCTGCTCGCCGGAGTCGGCCTGGGCCAGCCGATCCCGCTCCGACACGTCCGTTCTCACCATCCCCACGAAATTACGGTCAGGAGTCGATCACACTGAGACTGTCACGGTCTGGTGTCAAGTGTGTCGGCCTCGCCGATTCTTCCCCATGGTCGGAGGTTCCCTTCCTTGTCCACCGTGCGGCCGATCGCCTTCGGACCACAGGTATGTACGGATCTGACCAGCGGCTCGACTCGGGAATGGCTCCTACCCGACGGGCTCGGCGGCTATGCCATGGGGACCGTCACAGGCCTGCGCACGCGCAGGTACCACGGGCTTCTGATAGTGGCCGGGGCAACACCGGCGTCCCGCATGCTGGGCCTGGCGTCGCTCGACGCGGTGGTGACGCTGCCGTCCGGCGCCCGGGTGCGGCTGGGCTGTCACGAGTGGTCGAGCGGCGTGGTCGAGCCGCGCGGACACGAGCTGCTGTCGTCGTTCGCCCTCATCGACGGGGTGCCGCGGTGGCGGTGGCGGATCGGCGACGTGGTGATCGAGCGGGAGATCGCGACCGTGCACGGGCGGGCGGCCGTCTCGGTCGTCCATCGGCAGGTGGCCGGCGGGCCGGCCCAGATCACCCTGGAAGCACTCTGCGCCTGGCGGGACGCGCACGCCGAGCAGGGTTCGTCGATCGCGGTCGCCGCGGCCGCCGACGGCTGCGTCGTCGAGGGCGCCTACCGGATCGCCGGGCCGGGCTTCGCCTCGGCCGGCGAGTGGTTCCGCGGCGTCCGTTACCGCGAGGAGGCGGCGCGCGGCCTTCAAGATCAAGAGAATTTATGGTACGCGGGCAGCTTCCACTCCTCGCTGGAAAGCCCCGTGGAGGTCCTCGCCTGGGCCGGCGACCTGTCCACTCCCCCGCCCGCCGGGGTGGCCGTGGACGCGGCCCGCCGCCGCAACCGTGAACTGGTCGCCACCGCCGATCCGGCCGACGCGGCGCTCGTCCTGGCCGCCGACGCGTTCGTGATCAAGGGCCCGGACGTCGTCGCCGGGTACCCCTGGTTCGGTGCCTGGTCGCGCGACACGATGATCAGCTACGAGGGGCTGTTCCTGTCCACGGGACGGTTCAGCCTCGGGCGGGAGCTGCTGCTCTCGTACGCCGAAACCCTCTCCGAGGGGATGCTGGCCAACACCGCGGACACCGGCAGCGTGGAGTACAACACCGCCGACGGGACACTGTGGTTCCTGCACGCGGTCGACCGGCACGCGACCGTCACCGGCGACGACGACCTCCCGTCACAGCTGCGGCCGGCCCTGCGGGCGGTGATCGAGCACCACCTGGCCGGCACCCGCTACGGCATCCGGGCCGACCCGGCCGACGGGCTGCTCGTCCAGGGGGCCCCGGGCGAAGCCCTGACCTGGATGGACGCCCGCGTCGACGGGGTGCCGGTCACCCCGCGGGCCGGTAAGGCGGTCGAGATCAACGCGCTGTGGATCAACGGGCTGGCCACGCTCGGCGACACGTTCGCGCCCGTACTGGCGAAGGCCCGGACCGGTTTCGCCCGAGCCTTCCCCACCCTGTCCGGGCAGCTGCAGGACGTGCTCGGCGATCACACGCTGCGCCCGAACCAGCTCCTGGCCTGGTCGCTGCCGCACGCGCCGCTGCGACCGGACCCGGACGTGCTCGCGCGGATCGGGGCGGCGCTGCTCACCCCGATGGGGTTGCGCAGCCAGGCGCCGGGCAGCCCGGGATATCACGGGCGGCACGCGGGCGGGCCGGGGGAACGGGACACGGCGTACCACACCGGGACGGTCTGGCCGTGGCTCACCGGCCCGTACGTCGAAGCCTGGCATCGCCTCGGCGTGGAGGTTCCCGACGTCCTCCTCGACATCGAGCGGCACCTGGAGGAGTACGGACTCGGGTCGATCTCGGAGACCGCCGACGGCGACGCGCCGCACGCCGGGACCGGCTGCCCGTTCCAGGCCTGGTCGGTCGCCGAACACCTGCGGGCGCGATCCTTCCGGTAGCTCCGGCAACCTCCCGGAGGCCGGCAACTTCCCGGGGCCGGCAACTTCCCGGGGGCCGGCATCGCACCCGATCTGCAACCGGCAGCACCGACGCTTGGGCCATGGATCGGATTCGGCCCTGGCGGCTGTGGCTCGTCGTCGTCGCCGTCTGCGCGCTGATCCGCTGCGCGGGACAGCTGGCCGGTCTCCCGTACCTGGCCTACGAACTCGCGTACACGACGGTCACCTGCAGCACCCCGATCATGATCGTGATCGGGATCCTGCTGAACCGGCCGGCCCGCCCGGCCGGCTGGATCGTCCTGGCCCTCGGACAGTTCTGCTACGCCGTGGCCGACGTGCTGTACAGCTTCGACATCTGGTCCACCGGCACGATGACCGAGCCCACCCCGAGCGACCTGCTCTACCTGAGCAGCACGGTCCTGGCCGGCGCCGCCGTACTGATCTTCATCCGGCGGCGCACCCCCGGCTGGGACCTCGCCACCGGAATCGACGCGCTCGTCGTGGCGATCAGCGCCGGACTCCTCACCTGGGAATTCTTCGTCGAACCGGTCGCGCGGGACTCCGACCTGACCTTCTCGGCGAAACTGACCGAGGTCGCGTACCCGATCCTGGATCTGATGCTCCTGATCCTGGCCGTCCGGCTGCTGCTGCGCTCCGGTGGGCGCACGCCGTCGCTCAACCTGCTCTTCGGGTACCTGCTGCTGATGTTCGGGGCCGACACCGCGTACGCCATCGTGGGTCTTCTCGGTGGGGAGAACGCCACCGAACCGTTCACGGGCGGCGTGTGGGTGATCTCGCTCGGCCTGATCGCCGCCTGCGCGCTGCACCCGAGCATGCGCGACTTCGACTCGCGCAGCCAGATCTCCGCGCCCGACGCCACCCCGGCCCGGCTCACCATGCTCACCTGCGCCGTCCTCATGGTGCCGGGCCTGCAACTCGCCGAACACCTGGCCGGGCTGCCCCTGAACATCCCGCTCACCAGCATCGCCTGCGCGATCATGTTCCTGCTCGTCCTGGCCCGCATGGCCGGCCTGGTCGCGGCCCAGCGCCGGGCCGCCGACACCGACGGGCTGACCGGCGTCCACAACCGCCGCTACTTCGAAGAAGCCCTGGTCACCGAGTGCCGCCGCGCCGCCCGGGCCGGCTACGGCCTCGGCCTGCTCATGATCGACATCGATCACTTCAAAAGAATCAACGACACGTACGGCCACCCGGGCGGCGACCGCGTCCTCCGCGAACTCGCCCAACGCCTCGCCGCCGGCGCCCGCGCCGGCGCCCTGCTCGCCCGCTACGGCGGCGAAGAGTTCATCGCGCTGATCCCGCACGTCACCGCCGGCGAACTCCCCCAGATCGCCGAACGAACCCGGATGGCCATCGCCGACCTGCCCATCGCCGTCACCGACCAGGCCCTGATCACCGTCACCGCGTCCGTCGGCGCCGCCGCCTCCCTCAGCCCCGCCACCGACCCGGCAGAGTTGCTGCGGGCGGCTGATCAGGCGCTCTACGCCGCCAAGTCGGCCGGGCGGAACCGGGCGGTGGTCGCCCCCGACCTCCACACCCCAACCCCCACCCGAACCTGACCCCACCCGTCCCCCATCCCTCACCACCGTCCCCACCAGCCACCAGCCAACGGTCGCCCACCGCTCGACCGCCATCCACCACCCAGCGGTCATGCACCGCCCGACGATCCCCCGGGGCCTCTGGTGGTTGGCTAGCACCAGCTCGGCTTGCCCGGCTGGCGCTGACGGCTCAAAACCGGCCGCGAGACAGCACTCTGCGCCAGCCCAAGCCGCGCAGCTGGCGCTGACGGCTCAAAACCGGCCACGAGACAGCACTGAGCACCAGCCCGGGCCGCGCGGCTGGCACTGACGGCCCGAAACCGGCCGCGCGGCAGCACTCAGCACCAGCCCGGGCCGGGCGGCTGGCACTGACGGCCCGAAACCGGCCGCGCGGCAGCACTGAGTGCCAGCCCGGGCTGCGCGGCTGGCGCTCAGTGCTGTTTCCCGGGCTCGATACACGCGTTGGCTGGGGTCGCTCGGCTGGGGTGCGATGGGCCGCCGGGCGGCTCGGGGCTCCTGGCCGGTGGGTGGGGGCGTGTGGGGGTGTGTCGGGTGGGGGTGGGAGGGGCGCGAACTGGTGGTCGCGGGGCATGTTCACGCCGTGGCAACCGGTCGTGGATAGGTTCGGGGCATGCCTGCCTCTGAGTATGTCCGGAACCTGCGTGACCGGGTCGGCCATGAACTGATCATGTTTCCGACCGTGGCGGCGATCGTGGTGAACGATCGTGGGGAAGTGCTGCTGCATCAGCGCAGCGACAACGCGAAGTGGAATCTGATCGCCGGGCTGATGGATCCGGGTGAGCAGCCGGCCGACGCGATCGTGCGGGAGGTCGAGGAGGAGACCGCGGTCCAGGTGAAGATCGAACGGCTGGCCGGGGTGGTGGCGCACGAGGTCACGTACATGAACGGTGACCACTGCCAGATGGTCAACATGTTCTTCCGGTGCCGGGCGGTCGGTGGCGAGGCCCGGGTCAACGACAGCGAGTCACTGGAGGTGTCCTGGTTCCCTCTGGACTCCCTGCCCGAACTGGATCAGTTCACTCACCGCATGCTGGCGCTCGCCCTGGAGGATGACGCCCCGCCGTACTTCGCCGCCCCGGGCGAGGGCGGTTTCTGACCGCCCGCCAGGCACACAGAGACCAGCGCCACCCGCCGGGCTCGAAGGAACCACCGCCGGCCCCCAGACCGGCCAGCCGTCCCGGAGCCGGGCCACCCGGTTAGGGCGGGGCCGACGCGAGGCCGGGCCACCCGGCCGCAGCGGGGCCAACGCGGGGCCGGGACGGGGTGGGGCCACCCGGCGGGGTGGAGCAGGCACGGGGTCGAGCAGGCCGCGGGGTCGAGCAGGCCGCGGGTCGAATAGGCCCGGGGTCGAGCAGGCCGCGGGTCGAGCAGGCCGCGGGTCAGGCCAGCCAGCCGGGGCGGATCAGGCCGGCCTCGTAGGCGTAGACGACCAGCTGCGCCCGGTCCCGCGCCCCCAGTTTGATCATCGTGCGGCTGACGTGGGTCTTGGCGGTGGCCGGGCTGATCACCAGCCGGGCGGCGATCTCGTCGTTGGAGAGGCCTTCGGCGACCAGGGCCATGACTTCGCGTTCGCGGTCGGTGAGCTGGTCCAGTTCGCGGGGTGGTTCGGGGCGGCGGCCGGTGCCGGAGCCGGCGAATTCGCCGATGACGCGCCGGGTGACGCTCGGGGACAGGAGGCCGTCGCCGGCGGCGACGGCGCGGACGCCGCGGATCAGCTCGACCGGCTCGGTGTCCTTGACGAGGAAGCCGGAGGCGCCGGTGCGCAGGGCTTCGAACACGTATTCGTCCAGTTCGAACGTGGTCAGGATGACGACCCGGGTGTTGGCGCAGGCCGGGTCGGCGGCGATCCGTTTGGTGGCTTCCAGCCCGTCGACGCCGGGCATCCGGATGTCCATGAGGACGACGTCGGGCCGGGTGGCCCGGACCAGGGTCACGGCCTGGACGCCGTCCGCGGCTTCGCCGACGACCTGGATGTCCGGTTCGGCGTCGAGCAACGCGCGGAATCCGGCCCGGACCAGCGCCTGATCGTCCGCCAGCACCACCGAGATCATTTCTCCCCCTCCGATGTAACGTCCGTAATGTCGGCACCGCTGTCATCCGGCGGATGGAGCGGCTCGGCGGCCTCGGGCGGCGGCCTGGTCGGCAGGATCACCGTGACCAGGAAACCCCCGGTAGGGGGCCGTCCCGCCTCCAGTCGCCCGCCCAGACTCTCGGCTCGCGCACGCATCCCCGCTATGCCACTGCCTTTGTCCGAATCCGGCGAGGCCGGGACGGACGGCGTGGACGCAGATGCCGGGGAAGCGGGCGGGGCCGGGGAGGCGGGCGGTGGCACCGGCTCGGCCGCGGCCGGGCCGGCGTTGCGCACGGACAGGTAGAGCGCCGCCGGCAGATACCCCACGGCCACATCCGCCTCGGGTTGCGGCCCGGCATGCCGGCGCACGTTGGTCAGCGCCTCCTGCACGATCCGATAGGCCGCCCGGTCCACCTCGGCCGGCAGTTCCCGCGGCTCCCCGGTGACGGTGGTCCGGACCGGGATGCCGGCCGTCGCCGTGAGCTCGTTCAACGTCTTCAGCCCGAGGACCGGCTGGCGCGGGGCGGCCTCGCCCTCGGTGCGCAGCACGCCGAGCACCGACCGGACCTCGCGCAACGCTTCCGCGCTGGCGCTCTTGATCGCGGTCAGCGCCTCGCGGGCTTGTTCGGGCCGCTGGTCCATGAGGTGCAGCCCGACGCCGGCCTGCACGTTGATCAGTGACAGGTGGTGGCCGAGCACGTCGTGCAGTTCGCGGGCGATCCGTAGTCGTTCCTCGGAGGCCTGCCGGCGTTCCTGCTCGGCGCGGGCCCGGGCCTGTTCGGCGCGGGCCTTGGCCTGTTCGGCGTAGTTCTCCGCGCGGATGCGGGCGGCGCCGCCGAGCAGGATGACCAGCCCGAGGCCGGTGGCGACCAGGCAGGCCTGCCCGGTCTTGGGTTGCACCGACGGGTCGAGGCCGAGCGGCCCGGCCAGCCCGAGGGTCACGCCCAGCCAGATCGCCCAGACGGTGGCGGCGCCGATCAGCGCGGTCTGGCGGCGACCGGTGCGGGCCAGGGAGTAGAGCGCCACGAAGGCGGGTGCGGCGTACACGGCGTGGAACGCCAGGTGGGTGGTGAGGAGGATCGACGCGGCCGAGGCGGCCAGGAAGACGCTGAGCGGGGCGCGGCGCCGCCAGAAGAGTGTCACCGGCCCGGCCAGGAGCAGCAGGGTGGTGAGGTTGTCCCAGGGCCGGAGCAGCCGCTCGTGGCTGGACAGGACGTTGGTGGCGATCATCTGGATGACCGTGGTCACGATCACCGCGTTGGACGGCCAGCCACGATGGGCCTGCCGGACCCGGTGCCGCCAGTGAGGGGCCGGGCCCGCGTCGGTGGAGGGTTCGTCGAATGACGACGGCCTCCGGACTCGCTCCCTCATGCCGCCGAAACTACGTCACCACAGCGCCCCCGGCATCGGCCCTGAGTCAGGAACCCCACGTACGACCACGGGCGTACGCCGCCACGCCGGGTACGCCCACGGACGTACGCGCAAGGGGTCTTGATCGTGGAAAGCACCGCGGACGAATGCGCCGCCGGGCCGACGTCGGGGCCGAACCCGGCGCGGACCCTGGGGAGCAGGAAAACGTCGAGGAGGACATCGTGCATCCCGAGAATCCCACCTGGTCCGGGCCGGCCCGGCTGCGGACCTCCGACACCGAGCGCGAGGAGATCGCCGAGGTCCTGCGCGCCGCGATGGCCGAGGGGCGACTGAGTCTGGACGAGGGCGAGGAGCGACTGACCACCGCGTACGGCGCGAAGTACCGCGACGAGTTGGACCGGCTGACCCACGATCTGCCGTTCGCCGGGCGGCAGGCGCTGGCCCGGATGCCGCACCGCCGGGCCGCGACACGCCGGTCCCTGCAGCGGCATGCCAGTTTCATCATGATCGTCGCGGGTGTCCTGATCGGACTATGGGTCCTGTCCGGGGCCCACTTCTTCTGGCCCTTGATCCCCATCTTCTTCCTGGTCACGGGCCTGATCCGGCACGCCCGGTGGGGTCGCTACGAGTTCCGGTACTCGCACCGGATGCACCTGCGGCACTAGCCCGAACTGTCGGGTGGCCGACTCCACTGCGTCCTCGACGTCCCGGTCGTTGATCTTCGTCCCACGCTCTGCGAGAGTGTCGCAGTTTGTTCGGGGAGGGACGACGCACATGATGGGTCCGTCGCACGCACTGTCGGGGGCGGCCGCCTGGCTGGCCGGCAGCTGGGCGCTCGATCAGTTCGCTGATTATCACCAGACGCCGCTGATGATCGGCGTGGGCACCGCGATGGCCGCCGGTGGCGCGCTGCTGCCCGATTTCGATCTGTCCGGGAAGGTGACCACCAACCAGGGCGGCGCCACCGTGGCCCGGACCTTCGGCGTGATCTCGCTGTTCGTGGCCGAGGTGATCGAGAAGATCTCGCTCGGCATCTACACCGCGACCAGGCAGAGCCGGGACCCGAAGCGGGACCACGGGCACCGCACGTTCACGCACACGCTGCCGTTCGCCGCGCTGATCGGCTGGGGCACGACCGCGCTGGCCGCGCACTACGGCAAGTGGGCGGTGGTCGGCATCATCTTCTTCATGGCCGGCCTGGCGCTGCGCGGGCTGTTCGAGAAGTGGGCCGAGAAGGCCGGCTGGCTGATCGTCACGCTCGCGTCGGCCGGCATCGCCTGGTTCACCGCGGCCAACCTGCCCGGTGACCGCGGTTATCCGCTGCTCGGCTTCGCGGTCGGCGCCGGCTGTGTGGTGCACCTGCTCGGCGACATGATCACGAAGAACGGCGTGCCGATCTTCTGGCCGATTCCGACCGGCCGCGGCCGGATGTGGCGCATGATCGGCATCCCGAACCAGTTCGCGGTGAAGGTCGGCGGCAAGACCGAGACGGTCATCCTGACCACGGCGTTCACGATCATCTCGTTCGTGTCGCTGATCGGCCTGTTCGCCCCGATCCTGCTGGAGCGCCTCCACCTCGACGTGTGGGCCTCTAAATAACTTGAAACCGATTATTCGGTACGGACGAGCCGCGCCAGCACCTTCTCGACGATCCGGTCCACGGGCAGCGTCGCGTCGATGCCCACGCCGCTCTCCTCCGGGGCCAGCGGTTCCAGGATGGCGAACTGCGAAGCCACCAGAGTGCCCGGCATGAAGTGACCCGACCGCCCGCTCACCCGGGCGGTCGCCACTTCCGGGGTCAGCACCAGGTGCACGAAGAAGGCCTGCTGATTCCCGCCGCGCAGCACGTCCCGGTACACCCTTTTGAGCGCCGAGCAGCTCACCACCAGGCCGCCGTCCCCGGCTTCGGCGATCTTCCGCGCGATCGCTTCGAGCCAGGGCGCGCGGTCCTCGTCGGTGAGCGGCACCCCGCCGTGCATCTTGGCCACGTTCGCCGGTGGATGAAAATCATCGGCTTCCGCGTACGGCACACCGAGCCGCACCGCCAGGGCCTGGCCGATCGTGCTCTTGCCGCATCCCGCGACGCCCATGACCACGATCGGCACCATCCGTGTTCCCCCTGTAGGTCAGTCGATCGAGTAGGCCAGGTTCGGCCGCAGCCAGCGTTCCACCTCGCCGACCGGCATGCCACGCCGGGCCGCGTAGTCCTCGACCTGATCCTTACCCAGTCGTCCGACGGTGAAGTACTTCGCGTCCGGGTGGGCGAAGATCAGGCCGCTGACCGCCGCGGCCGGGGTCATCGCGAACGACTCGGTCAGCGCCACCCCGATCCGGCTGGTGTCGAGCAGCTGGAACAGGTCCTTCTTCTCGCTGTGGTCGGGGCTGGCCGGGTAGCCCAGGGCCGGGCGGATGCCGCGGAACCGCTCGGCGTGCAGGTCCTCCAGCTTGGGCTGCGAGCCCGGCTCGAACCAGTCGCGGCGGGCCTTGAGGTGCAGGTACTCCGCGAACGCCTCGGCCAGCCGGTCGGCCAGGGCCTTGACCATGATGGCCTTGTAGTCGTCGTGCTCGGCCTCGTACTTGGCCGCGAGCTTCTCGGCGCCGTGGATGGCGACCGCGAAGCCGCCCAGGTGGTCCCCGGCCGGGGCGATGTAGTCGGCCAGGCAGCGGTTGGCCCGGCCGGCCGGCTTCTCGGTCTGCTGGCGCAGCATCGGGAAGCTCCGCCCGTTCTCCAGCACGATGTCGTCGCCGTCGCTGTGCGCGGGCCAGAACGCGTAGAGGCCGCGGGCCTGGAACGACCCGTCCGCGATGATCTGGTCGAGCATCGCGTTGGCGTCGTCGAACAGTTCCTGGGCGACCGGCTCCTTGAGGATCGCCGGGTACTTCCCCTTCAGCTCCCAGGCCAGGAAGAGGAACTGCCAGTCGATCATCTCGCGCAGCTCGGCGATGGTCGGCTGCACCTCGCGGACGCCGGTGAAGACCGGCGTGGGCAGCTCGGTGAAGTCGACGCGCTCGGCGTTGGCCCGGGCCTGGGCCAGCGTGAGCAGCGGCTGGGAGTGCCGCTTCTCGTGCTGCTCGCGCAGGCGCTCCTGCTCGGCCCGGTTCGCCTCGTCCAGCTTCAGCGACCGGTCGGCGTCGAGCAGGTCGGAGACGACGCCGACGACGCGGGAGGCGTCCAGGACGTGGACCGTGGAGCCGTCGTAGGCCGGGGCGATGCGCACCGCCGTGTGCTGCTTGGACGTGGTCGCGCCGCCGATCAGCAGCGGCAGCTTGAGCCCGCGGCGCTGCATCTCGGCGCCGACCGCGACCATCTCGTCCAGCGACGGCGTGATCAGGCCGGAGAGCCCGATCGCGTCGGCCCCCTCGGCGATCGCGGTGTCCAGGATCTTGGCGGTCGGGACCATCACGCCGAGGTCGATGACCTCGTAGTTGTTGCAGCCCAGGACCACGCCGACGATGTTCTTGCCGATGTCGTGGACGTCGCCCTTGACCGTGGCCAGCACGACCTTGCCCTGGCCGCGGGCGCCCTCGGCCTTGTCCTTCTCCATGTACGGCAGCAGGTAGGCGACCGAGCGCTTCATCACCCGGGCGCTCTTGACCACCTGGGGCAGGAACATCTTGCCGGAGCCGAACAGGTCGCCGACGATGCCCATGCCGTCCATCAGCGGGCCCTCGATCACGTCGAGCGCCCGGGGCAGCTTGAGCCGGGCCTCCTCGGTGTCGGCCTCGATGAAGTCGACGATGCCGTGCACCAGCGCATGCGAGAGCCGCTCCTCGACCGTCGTCTCGCGCCAGGACAGGTCGATCTCGCGCTTGGCGCCGCTGCCGGTGACCGTGGAGGCGAAGGTGACCAGGCGATCGGTGGCGTCCTCCCGGCGGTCGAAGAGCACGTCCTCGACCAGCTCCAGCAGGTCGGCCGGGATGTCCTGGTAGACGGCGAGCTGACCGGCGTTGACGATGCCCATGTCGAGACCGGCCCGGACCGCGTAGAGCAGGAAGGCCGAGTGCATGGCCTCGCGGACCACGTCGTTGCCGCGGAACGCGAACGACAGGTTGGAGATGCCGCCGCTGGTGCGGGCGCCCGGGCAGCGCTGCTTGATCCGCGGGAGGGCGTCCAGGAACGCCTTGGCGTACCCGTTGTGCTCGGCGATGCCGGTGGCCACGGCGAGCACGTTCGGGTCGAAGATGATGTCGGTCGGGTCGAAGCCGTCGCCGACCAGCAGGTCGTAGGCGCGTCCGCAGATCTCGACCTTGCGGTCGGCGGTGTCGGCCTGGCCCAGCTCGTCGAAGGCCATGACCACGACGCCGGCACCGAAGTCCCGGATCCGGCGGGCGTGGGCCAGGAACGGCTCCTCGCCCTCCTTGAGGCTGATCGAGTTGACCACGCCCTTGCCCTGCACGCACTTGAGGCCGGCCTCGAGCACGTCCCACTTCGAGCTGTCGATCATGATCGGGATCCGGGCCACCTCGGGCTCGGTCGCGATCAGGTTGAGGAACGTGGTCATCGCCCGCTCGCTGTCCAGCAGGTCGGCGTCCATGTTCACGTCGAGCAGGTTGGCGCCGCCGCGGACCTGGTCCAGGGCGACGTCGACGGCGGCCTGGTAGTCGTCGGCCTCGATGAGCCGGCGGAACTTGGCCGAGCCGGTCACGTTGGTGCGCTCGCCGATCATGACGAAGCCGGTGTCCGGGCCGATCGCGAACGGCTCCAGGCCGCTGAACCGGGTGGTCGCGGCCGGCGGGGCGATGACCCGCGGGGCGGTACCGGCCACCGCGGCGGCGACCTGGGCGATGTGGGCCGGGGTGGTGCCGCAGCAGCCGCCGACGATGTTGACCAGGCCCGAGTCGGCGAACTCGCCGATCAGCGCGCCGGTCTCCTCGGGCGTCTGGTCGTAGCCGCCGAACGCGTTGGGCAGGCCGGCGTTCGGGTGGGCGGCGACGAACGTGTCCGAGAGGCGGGCCAGCTCGGCCACGTGCGGGCGGGCCTCGGTCGCGCCGAGCGCGCAGTTCAGGCCGACGACCAGCGGGTGGGCGCGCTCGATGGAGCGCCAGAAGGCCTCCACGGTCTGCCCGGAGAGCGTGCGGCCGGAGAGGTCGACGATGGTGACCGAGACCCAGAGCGGCAGCTCGGGGGCGACCTCGTGGGCTGCCGCGATGGCCGCCTTGGCGTTCAGCGTGTCGAAAACGGTCTCGATCATGATGAGGTCGACGCCGCCTTCGGCGAGCGCCGAGATCTGCTGCGCGTACGAGGTCTTGACCTGATCGAAGGTGACGGCCCGGTAGGCCGGGTCGTCGACCTTGGGTGACAGCGACAGCGTCACGTTCAGCGGGCCGACGTTGCCGGCCACGAACCGGCGCCGCCCGTCGGCCGCCTCGGCCTCGTCGGTGGCCTGCCGGGCCAGCCGCGCGGCGGCCCGGTTCATCGCGGGCACCAGGTGCTCCAGCCCGTAGTCGGCCTGGGCGATGGTGGTCGCGGTGAACGTGTTCGTCGTGACGATGTCGGCGCCGGCCGCGAGGTACTGCCGGTGCATGTCCAGGATCACGTCGGGCCGGGTCAGGTTCAGCAGGTCGGGGTCGCCGGTGACGTCCTGCTCGTGGTCCGCCGGGATGACGTCGGCGCGGTAGTCGGCCGGGGTGAGCCGGGCCCCCTGCAGCAGCGTGCCGGCGGCGCCGTCCAGCACCAGGACCCGCTCGGTGAGGAGTTCGCGCAGCGTGGTGACGGTCTGAGTCACGGGTACACCTCCGAGAGAAGTCGGAGGCGCCCTTGTTTCGGGTGTATCACCGGTCGAGCGTGACGGGTGGGCCCGCTGCAGCGCCTCTCGGCCGGAGCAACAACTTTACCCGCGTTCTTACTTCGCGTCGGCGTAGGAACCAACCTCTGAGACGTCCAGCGGGAACCGCACCTCGGTGTCGCCGAAAAGCATCCGTCCGGCTCGGGCGGCACACTCCCGGACCGTCTCGGCCACCTGTTCGGCCTGCTCAGCGGGGCAGTGCACGACGACCTCGTCGTGCACGAACAGGACGAGCTCGGCGCGGGTGCCGGCCAGCGCGGTGCGCAGGGTGGCCAGCAGGATCAGCGCCCACTCGGCGGCGGTGGCCTGGATCACGAAGTTCCGGGTGAATCGTCCCCTCGCCCGTCCGGGTGGCGGTGCCACCTCATCGGGTGGATCCAGCCCGGCGTCGCGCGGCCCGGACGCCGGTGGGCAGGTGCGGCCCAGCCAGGAGCGGACCAGCCCGCCGTTCTCCCCGACCCGGGCGGCCTGCTCGACGTAGTCGAACGCGGTCGGGTAGTGCCGCCGGAGCACGGCCAGGGCCGGGAGCGCGTCGCCGCCGGTCTGCCCGTACATGGCGCCGATCAGGGCGATCTTGGCCTTGCCCCGGTCGCCGCCGAACGAGTTCTTGGCCAGCGCGGCGTAGAGGTCACTCTCGGCCGCGGCCCGGGCCATCCCCCGGTCGCCCGAGACCGCGGCCAGGACGCGGGGTTCGAGCTGGCCGGCGTCGGCGACCACGAACCGCCAGCCCGGATCGGCCACCGCCGCGCGGCGGATCACCTTGGGCACCTGCAGGGCACCGCCGCCCCGGGCACCCCAGCGGCCGGAGACGACCCCGCCCGGCACGTACTCGGCGTGGAAACGGCCGTCCCGCACCCAGGAGTCGAGCCAGGTCCAGCCGTTGGCCGTCCAGATCCGGTAGAGCTCCTTGAACTCCAGCAGCGGGCGGACCGCCGGGTGGTCGACCTGGCGCAGCACCCAGCGGCGGGTGTTCGGGATCTGGATGCCGGCCCGGGCGAACGCGCGGACCACCTCGGCCGGCAGGTCCGGATGCAGGCCGTCGGTGCCGAACGCCTGGTTGATCTCGGCGGTCAGCTCGGCCAGGCGGCGCGGCGGGCCCATCGGCTGGGGCGGGCCGAGCAGCTCGCGCAGCACCTGGTCGTGCACGTCGGCGCGCCAGGGGAAACCGGTGTGCCCCATCTCGGCGGCGACCAGAGCGCCGGCCGACTCGGCGGCCACCAGCATCCGGAAGCGGCCCGGGTGCTCGGTCTCGGCCAGGCGGCGCTGCTGATCGCCGTACGCCTCAAGCAGGTCTTCGATGTTGATCTTGTTGGGTGTGGCCGCCTCGAAGAGCGCGCCCTGGCTGAAACCGGGCGGCTCGGCGTCGGGACGCGCGTGATCGGGCGGAACCGGCCGGCCGTGCAACCGTGCGGTCACCGCGGCGAGCCCCCGTGGCTCACCCCAGCGACCGGCGTGCCCGAGCAGCAGCGCCTCGGTCAGTTCGAGGTCGTGACAGCGTGCGACCCGGACGCCGGCGCGCAGCAGCGCGGGGTAGACGTCGGCGGTGGCCGGCCACACCCAGCGCGGCTGCTCGGCGGCCTCACGCGCAGCGATCGCCGCCGGCAGGTCGGGCGCCTGGTGAGGCGCTCCGACCGGCCGCCCGTCGGCACGCAGATCCTGCAGCCGACCGTCAGGGAGAACCGCTACGAGCACACGGTCATTTCTACTTCACGGCGCCCGCGGTGAGGCCCGCCTGGATCTGCCGCTGGAAGATCGCGTACACGATGATCATCGGAATGATCGACAGGGTCAGCGCGGCGAACAGCGTGGACCACTCGGCGTGGTATCCGGCCTGGACGCTGATGTTGGCGATGCCCTGGGTGAGCACCCAGTTCGAGTCCGACCCGGCACCCTGCATGATCACCACGGGCAGCAGGTACTGGTTCCACTGGCCGACGATGTTGAAGATCGTGATGCTGATCAGGCCGGACTTGGCCATCGGCATCATGACCTGGAAGAACCGCCGCAGGTGGCCGGCGCCGTCCATCAGCGCCGCCTCGTCGATCTCGGCCGGCAGCGTCCGGAAGAACGCGGTGAGGAAGAACACCGTGAACGACAGCGAGTACGCGATGTAGACCAGGATCAGGCCGGTGAACGTGTTCAGCAGGCCCAGGCTCTTCACGATGCCGAAGATCGGGGCCAGCGCCATGAACGTCGGGAACGCCAGGCCGGAGACGAACAGGTAGTAGATCGCCCGGTTGCCCGGGAAGCGGTACCGGGCCAGCACGTAGGCGGCCATCGAGCCGAGCAGCATGGTGCCGGCCGTGCTGATGGCGACCACGACGATGCTGTTGATGAAGTACTGCCCGATGTGCGCCTCGGTCCAGGCGTCGGTGTACGTCTTGAACGAGAAGTGCTCGGGCAGGGAGAACGGCTTGCCCAGGAAGATCTCGGTGTTGCTCTTGAACGAGGCGAGCAGCACCCAGATCAGCGGGCCGGCGGTGGCCAGCGCCCAGATGAACAGGGCGATGTGCGCGACACCGTTGAGCGGGTTGAGCTTCCGCTCCCGGGCCGCCGCGGGGGCCGGCTTGGCCGCGACCGCGGGCGGGCTGGTAACGAGGTTCGTCATGTCTATTCTCCGCGGGTCAGGCGTTCACGGCGTCGCGACGGGTGACCCGCAGGGTCAGTGCGGCGAACGTCAGGGTCAGGAAGAACAGCACCACGCCGATCGCGGAGGCGTAACCGGCCTGCGAGTTCTGGAAGGCGTTCAGGTAGATCTGGTAGCTCAGCACCTGAGTCGCGTTGTTCGGGCCGCCCTTGTTCACCGACATGATGTTGACCAGGGCGAACAGGTCGAAGGCGGCGATGCCGAGGTAGACCCAGGCGACCTGCAGGGTGTCCCAGAGCAGCGGCAGCGTGATCCGGAAGAACAGCGTCACCTTGGTGGCGCCGTCCAGCGCGGCGGCCTCGTAGATCTCCTGCCCGATCGAGCCCATGCCGGCCGAGAAGAGCACCACGTAGAAGCCGATCTGCTGCCAGATCAGCACGACCGCGATGCAGACCAGCGCCCAGCGCTCGTCGGCCAGGAACAGCCACGGCGACCAGGAGTCCGGGAAGAGGCCGTTGAGCATGCCGCTGCGGTCCGAGCCGAAGACCCGGCCGAAGATCACCGCGACGATGGCCAGGGCCAGCAACTGCGGGAAGAAGAAGACGACCCGGTAGACCTTGGAGCCCCAGACGCCCTGGGTGGTGCCGCCCTTGCTCTTGCCGCCGACGTTCAGCAGGAACGCGAAGAACAGGGCGATCGCGATGGTGACGACCGGCATCGCGATCAGGATGTAGATGTTGTGCCGCAGGGCGATCCAGAACACCGGGTCGTCCCAGAGCTTCACGAAGTTGTCGAAGCCGATGTAGTGGAAGCCGCCGAAGCCCGACCAGTCCGTGAAGGACAGCTGGAACATCTGCAGATAGGCGCCGACCACGAACACCAGATAGAGCGCCAGCGGCACGACAAGGAAACCGATGATGAAGGGATACTTGCCGTGCCGCATGACGCCTACCTAGGGGTTGAGAAGAGCAGCTGGATCAGGAACGGGTGAACTTGGTGATCGAGGAGTCCTTCGCGACGGCCTGCGAGGCCGCCTCCATGGTGTCGCAGAACTTCTGCGCGTCGCCGCCCTTGAACATCAGCTGGTTGGCGGCCTCACGGGAGGCGTCGTCCAGCTTCTTGTACCAGGTGTCGAACAGGTAACCCATGAAGACGTCCTGGCCGGCCTTGCTCAGGGCGTCGTTCGCGCTGGTCAGACCGGGGCTGATGGTCACGCCGTCGGCCGCGCCGGCCACCACGGTGAGCGACTTGGTGAGCTTGGTGAAGCCCAGCGCCGCCTCCTTGGAGAGCATCGTGCGCAGGTACTCCTTGCCACCCTGCGGGTTCTTGCCCTTGGCGGCGGCGAAGTAGATCTCGCCGGCCGCGGCGTTGATCGCGGTCGCCGGGAGCTTGTCGGCCGCGGTGACGCTCGGGAACGCCATCATCGCGTACTCGAAGGTGGCCGGGGTGCTGGCCGCCTGCTCGTTCTCCAGCCACGAGCCGCACGGGTAGAAGGCGACCTTGTCCTGGTCCTGCTGGAGCTGCACCTCGGTGTGCTTGAGACCCAGGAAGGACTTGTCGATGTACTTGTTGCCGACCTCGCCCCAGGCCTTCGCGGCCTGCAGGACGGCGTCGTTCGTCCAGGCGCCCGGCTTCAGGTTGTCGATGTCCTTGAGCACCTGCTCGGTGCCGATCTTGGCGGCGCTCGTCATGATCGCGCGGACCATGTAGTACGAGGCGTTGGCGCCCGCGTAGCCGAACGGCGTGATGCCGGCCGCCTTGATCTTGTCGAGCAGCGCGGTGAAGTCGGCCCAGCTGGTCGGGATCGTCCAGCTGTTCTTGTCGAAGAGCTTCTTGTTGTACCAGAGGCCGAAGACGGTGAACGAGTAGTTCACCGCGAACGGCTTACGGGCGCCGTCGACGTCGTAGGTGCCCTGCTCGACCGCGCCCGGGACCAGGGTCTCGGCGACCGTCTTGCCGGCGATGTCCAGCGACGGGGCGGCGAACAGGTCGCTCAGGTCGGCCGCCTGGCCGGCCTTGACGATCGCGCCGAAGTCCATGATGTCCGAACCGGAGTTGTTGATCATGTCCGGCGGGGAGCCGGCGTTCAGCCGCGGCTTGATCGTCGTGGAGACCTGCTGGGTCGCCGAGTACGTGATCTTCGCGTCGGCCCACTTCTTGTTGAAGAGCGGGGTGTCGATGTCGGTCGCGTACTTGGTGCCGAGACCACCGTCGAAGATCACGATCTCGACGCCGGCCTTGGGGTCGATACCCAGCGGGTTGTCGGCCGACTTGGTGCCGGTCGCCTGCTTGGTGTCGCCACTGTCGTCGGAGCCGGCACAGGCGCTCAGGAAGCTCACGCCGGGCGCCGCGATCAGGCCGACCGCGGCAGCGCGGCGGAGCAGGGTACGACGGTCCACCGAAGAGGAGGTCATCTCTGACATCGTTGTCCTTTCAGGGTGTAACAGGGAGGGAGTTGGATCAGCCCTTTACTGCGCCGGCGGTCAGACCGGAGGCGATGTTGCGTTGCACGGCCAGGAAGAAGATCACGACCGGGATGGACGTGATGATCGAGCCGGCCATCAACGGCCCCCAGTACGTACCGTGGCTGGTCTGGTTCTGCATCAGCCAGGCCATCAGGTTCTGGTGGTCGTTGTCGTTCAGCGTGTTGATGATGATGAACTCGTTCCAGGCCTGGATGAAGCCGTAGACCGAGGTCGCCACCAGACCGGGACCGGTGAGCGGCAGGACGATCCGCCAGAAGACCTGGCCGCGGGTGCAGCCGTCGATCATCGCGGCCTCGTCCAGTTCCCGCGGGATGCCGGCGATGAAGCCGCGCAGCGTCCAGACCGTGTACGGCAGCAGGAGCACCACGTAGACCAGTGTCACACCGATGATCTTGTTGCCGATCAGGTCGGCCTTCTGAAGCATCAGGAACAGCGGGATCAGCAGAGCGACGAACGGTATCAGCTGCACCGCCAGCACCAGCAGGATAATCGCCCGCCGGCCGTAGAACTTGAACCGGGCCACCGCGAGCGCGGCCAGGAAGCCCACGACCAGCGCCGCCAGCACCGCCATGCAGGTGATCAGGATGCCGTTGATCAGCGAGGTCCTGAAGCCAGGAGCGTTGAACGCCGACGTGAAATTGTCAAGGGTCGGCGACTCCGGGAAGAACGTCGGGGTGAAGCTCGACCACTCGTTCTGCGGTTTGAACGAGGTGATCAGCACCCAGTACACCGGGAAGAACATGACGACGGCGAAGATCACGCCGCCGGCATTGGCGACGAAGTTGCCGAGCGGGCTGCGGCCGACCGTCATCGTGCCGTCGGCCTGCCGGTCGGCCTTCCGGCGCGGGGCCGGGGTGGTCATGACCGCCATCAGTCCACCTCTCCGATCTTGAACATCTGCCTGATGTAGACCGCCATCACGCTCAGCAGCAGGATGATCGTGAGCACCGCGATCGCCGAGCCCAGGCCGTACTTGTTCTGGTTGAACGCCTGCACGTACGAGTACGAGGCCAGCGTCTGGAACTCCGGCTCGGGCTTGCCGTCGCGCATCACCCAGTTCTGGGTGAACAGCCCGAAGTTCCAGATCACCGAGAGCGTCGTGACGATCACCAGCAGCGGCTTGAGGATCGGCACGGTGATGTTCCGGAACGCCTGCCACGCGTTGGCGCCGTCGACCGTGGCCGCCTCCATCAGCTCCTTGGGCACCTGGGTCAGGCCCGCGTTGAGCGTGATGGCCAGGAACGGGATACCCGCCCAGACCACACAGGAGGTGATCACGATCCAGCCCTGGGTGGGCGTGAAGAACCACGAGTGGTTCTGGAAGTTCACCCCGGGCAGCTTGTCGATCAGGTAGTTCACGACGCCGACGTCGGAGTCGGTCATCATCTTGAAGATCTGGGCCTGCACCAGGGCCGGCAACGCCCACACGAACATCATCGCGATGATCATGAGGAGTCGCACGGTCCGGTTGACCCGGCGCATCAGCAGCGCGACCCCGAGGCCGAGGAGCACGCTGAGCACCACCGACACCGCGGTGAAGAGGACGGTGCGCATGACGACCGACCAGAACGCCGAGTCGGAGAGCGCGTCGAGGTAGTTGTCGAGCCCGGTCCACGGCGGCGTCGCCCCGGACCACAGCTCCTTCAGCCCCATCTTCTGGAACGAGACCACGATCATCCGGCCGGCCGGGTAGGCCAGCAGGGCGGCCAGCAGCACCAGAGCCGGGGCGGAGAGCAGCCACGGGAGACCGGAACCGCCCGCCCGGCCACGCGACCGGCGCCGGGTGACCGGCGGCTTCGCGCCGGGTCCGGCCGGCCCGCTCTGCGCGCGGGCCGACGGCGAGTCGACGGCGTACATCAGCTTTCCTCTCTCACCGATAGAAGTACGGTGGGTGGCCCGCCCGCCTCGCGGTGGGCGGGCCACCCGGCCGTCAGCCGTTGAGCGTGCTGGTGATCTGCGCGTCCGCCGCGGTGGTCGCGTCGGCCAGGGACTTCTTGCCGGTCAGGATGTCCGACAGCATGTTCTGCAGGATGTTCGCCTTCTCGACGTCGGCCCACTTGCCCGAGGCCGGGACGGCCCAGCTGTTCTTGGCCGCCTCGGCCGGAACGGCCAGGGCCGGGTTGGACGCGGCGGCCGAGTCCAGCACCGCGGTGGCGTTCGGCAGCGCGCCGGCCTTGGCCAGGCCGGCCATCGAGGTGCTGTCGGTGAAGTACTTGATCCACTGGGCCGCGAGCTCAGCGTTCTTGCTCTTCACGGGCACACCGACGTTCGAGCCGCCGAGCAGCGACGGGATACCCGGCATCGGGGCGGCGGCCAGCTTGCCGTCGACCTTGGTCGGGACCAGCGGGGAGTTCGGGTCGTTCGGGTCCTTCTTGACCTTCTCGGCCGAACCCTGCTCCCAGCCGTTGCCGTAGAACATGCCGGCGTTGGCCTGGCTGAACACCAGGTACTGGTCGTTCTCGTCCTTGGTGACGTCGGCCTTCGAGTACTTCTTGACCAGGTCGACCCACTTCTGCAGGCCCGCCTGCGAAGCCGGGGAGGAGAGCTGGCCGGCCCACTTGTCGCCGTCCTTCTTGGCGATCTCACCACCGTTGGCCTTCACCCAGGACATCGCCGAGTACCAGTAGCGGCCCGGCATGTAGACGGCCCCGAACTTGGGGTCCTTGCTGCCCGCGGCCACCTTGTCGGCGTCGGCCAGGAACTCGTCGTACGTCTTGGGCGCGGCCGTGATGCCGGCCTTGTCGAACAGGTCCTTGCGGTAGATCAGGACCCGGGCGCCGGCGTAGTACGGCACGCAGTAGGTCTTGCCGTCCGACTCGCACGGGCCGGAGAGGCCGGTCAGCCAGGAGTCCGAGTTCTCGAAGCTCTTCTTGTCCAGCTCACCGAACGCGCCGGCGTCGACGTACTTCGGGAACTGGGTGTTGCCCAGCTCGACCACGTCCGGCACGTCGGAACCGGCCAGCGACGCGTCCAGCTTGGTGAGCACGTTCGCCCACTGCTGGTACTCGACGGTCACGTTCGCGCCGGTGGCGTCCGTGAACCGCTTGCTGGCGTCGTCGACGACACCCTTCCAGCCGCTCTGGGCGTCGACCATGAGCCAGACCTTGATGGTCTTGCCCTTGCCGTCGACCTTGCCGTCGGCCGAGGTCGCACCGTCGCTGTTCGAGGAACCACAGGCGGCGGCGCCGAGCAGCGTCGCAGCGAGCGCCGCGGCGACCGCGATCTTGCGCTTCACTTTTCCTCCCGAAGGGAATTCATGCATAAAAAGGTTATTGGTGCGTTTCATGCGTCTTTCGCCGCCTTGTGCCCGTGAACCGCCTGAGCGGTCCGCTGGAAAGCGGCGTGCGAGCGTTCGTGGGTCCGCTGCGCGACGGCGACATACAGAAGATCGAGAACCACCAGCTGCGGATGGCGCGCCGAAAGCGCATCCGGCCGGAAGGTGGTCGCCTGGGTGGCGGTGAGCAGGACGATGTCGGCGAGCTCGGCCAGCGGGGAACGGGGGAAACTGGTGAGCGCGATGGTGGTGGCGCCCCGGCTGCTCGCCTCCGCGAGCAGCTCGATCGTCTCGCCGGTCTCGCCACTGTGCGAGATGCCGAGCGCGACGTCGCCGGGCCGGGACAGCGCGGCGCTGGCCAGACCGTTGTGCACGTCGGTCCAGGCCCACACCGGGATGCCGATGCGGTGCAAACTGAACTGCATCTCCTCGCCGACCAGCGCGCTTCCGCTGGCCCCGAAGATGTTCACCCGCGCCGCGCCGGCGATCGCCACCGCGGCCCGATCCACCTCGGCCAGATCCAGCAGCGAGGCGGTGTCGTGCATGGCCCTGGTGTCGGCGGCCATGATCTGGCCGAGAACCCGCTCCAGGGGGTCGTTGGGCTGGATCTCCCGGCCGATGTCGACCGTCCAGCCGGACAGGCGGGCCCGGCCGGTCTCCGCGGCGATACCCAGCCGCAGATCCGCGTAGCCGTCGAACCCGAGCGCGCGGCAGAACCGGGTCACCGTGGCCGGCGAGGTTCCGGAGCGCTCGGCGAGCTCGACGATGGTGGCCCGGGAGGCCGCCGCCGGGTCGGCCAGGACCTGCTCGGCGACGCGCTGCAGAGCCCCGGTGAACTCCGGCAGTTGCGTGCGAACCCGGACCAGAACCCCTTGGTCGCTTTTTTCATTTGGGGTACGGCCGTGGTCCGGCATGTCGGTGCGCCCGGCATCCTTCCCGGTCTCCCGCTCGGTGCCCTTCTCGGCCCGGTCGGCCTTCTCGGCCTTCTCCGCACGGCCGTTCTCGGCCCGGTTGCGGACCTCGCCGCGGACCCAAAGGCCCTGCTCAAGCCGGTCCCGCATCGTCTGGTCGCTCCCGTCGGGCGCAGCCTGGTCGCGGGCCGGCGAGAAGGCGACCGCGGTCCACGCGGTGCCGTCCATCTCCGGCTCAGCCATCGGACACCCTTTCAGGAAGGACTGTTTACTGTCGCGGTAAAAGTTCTTACTAACGGGCCCCCTGTGTCAAGACTGTGGGTGAAGTTTTCAAACCGTTACCTGACCTGGGCCGATGAACGCGTGTTTCGGCGGTGCCGGATGACGGTCATCAATCCTGAAATAACCTTTACGGCGTGGCCGCCATCACATGTCCAACTTGCGCCCGTTTTGCCGTCGTCCGTTCGGTGCACTGAGCTGGCGTTTCGGTCGATGCGGTGATGGTCCGATCGGCTGATTCCAGTGACTCCACGAAACATCGCCGTTACTCCAGAAACAAGATCAAAATTATTTCCGGGTACGGCGGTGAGCCGCCCACCCCGCGCAGGCCCGCCCTCGCCGGCCCCGCCACCCCCGCCGCCTCCGCACCTTCTCGCAGGCCAACGCCCCCGCCGCGTCGTCCCCGACCCAGCCCCTGGAGCCCCAACGGACGCCGCCCCGCGTTACCACCAGGTTGCCGCCAGCCCCCACAACGCGCCCTCCTGCTTCGAGGAGGTCGAGGCAGCCCAGAGCACCAGCCGGACAGCACCAGCTGGCAGTGACGGCTGCGCCGAAGGCCCTGAGGCAGCCCTGAGTACCAGCCGGACGACACCAGCTGGCAGTGACGGCCGTGTCAAGGGCCTTGAAGCAGCCCTGAGCACCAGCCGGACGACACCAGCTGGCGGTGAGGGCTGCGCCGAGGGCCCTGAGGCAGCCTTGAGCGCCAGCTGGGGGCATCGGACGCGGGCTGGGGCCGGACGGGCGATCTTGCGGACTCAGCAAGCCAGCAGGGGCACGGCAGCCGGCGACGGCGGGATGGGTGGGGTCGCCGGGCGCGGGGGTGAGGTCGCCGGGCGGGAGGGGTGAGGGTGGGGCCGGGCGGGCGGGGGTGGGTTAGGGGGTGGTGGCGGTGATGGCTTCGGTGAAGGCTTGGGAACGGTGTTCGAAGTTGCGGAAACGGCCGTAACTGGGGGCGGCCGGGGAGAGCAGGACGACGCCGCCGGGCGGGGTGACGGCGCGGGCGATGCGGACGGCGTCGGCGAGGTCGTCGGCGTGGTGGGCGGTGATCTTCGGGAGGTCCGCCAGCTCGGACAGGATGCGGGGGCCGCTGTCCGGCATGCCGATTACGGTGAGTTCGCGGGAGGCGAGGAAGTCCCGCAACGGAGCGTAGTCGACGCCGCGGTCGGTGCCGCCGAGCAACACGGTGAGTGGGCGATCCTCGTACGCCTCGATGGCGTGGATCGTGGCATGCGGGGCGGTCGACAGGGAGTCGTCGACGAACGTGACGCCGGACGGGTCGAGGATCTCGGTGAGCCGGTGCGGGAGGCCCTGGAACGACCGGACGGCCGCCTCCAGCTCGGCCCGCAGGCCGACCACGTCGATGCCCATGCCGTCCAGGACGGCCAGCGCGACGCACAGGTTGCGCTCGTTGTGACGGCCCTTGAGCTGCAGCGCGGCTCGCGGGAAGAGGGCGTCGTCGCTGCAGAAGACCGTGCCGTCCTCGACCCGGAAGCGGGAGTCGTCGGCCGCCGCGGGGACCGGCGGGAAGTTGTTGCGGTCGGTCACGCCGCGGATCTCGTCGCGCAGGCGCTCGTCGACGCCGTTGACCACGATCAGATCCGGACCGTGGGCGAGGATGTTGAGCTTGTCGCGGTAGTACTCCCGCTCGCCGCCGTGGGCGTCGAGATGCTCCGGGAACAGCGACGTGACCACGGCCACCCGGGGGGAATCCTCCAGGTCGGCGCACTGATAGCTGGAAAGTTCGAGAACGTACAGCTCAGCCGGGGGAAGGTCGAGCAGGGGGATGCCGATGTTCCCGCCGTACGCGTTGGGGCGCCCGGCCGCCGCCAGCAGGTGGCTGATCAGGCTGGAGGTGGTGCTCTTGCCCTTGCTGCCGGTGACGCCGACGGTCGCCGCGGCGTGGTCGGCCATCCAGAGCGCGCTGCCGCCGGTGACCGGGATGCCCCGGCCGCGCAGGTCGGCCATGAACGGGTGGGTGGACGGCACGCCGGGCGAGCGGACGATGACATCGGCGCTGGCCAGGGCCGCGAAGGCGTGCTCGCCGCCGGCCAGCGGGGCGCGCGGGTCGTCCCACGGGTCGTCCAGGTAGCCGGCGCCGTCGTTCACGGCGATCAGGCGGGACGGTTCGTGAGCGGCGATCGCGGCGACCGCGGCGCGGCCCTCGCGGCCGGTTCCCCAGACCGCCACCGATCGGCCGCGCAGATCTGCCAGGCGCACGTCAGTCTCCCCCAGTCGGTTTTTCGCGGGACCGCACTAATATTGCCCGTCGGCCGTCAGACAGGAGTTTCCGGGTGCAGTTCGACGTCATGCGCTTCCCCTCGTACGCGTTCGACCCCTCGACCGGGGTCGCCACGTTCGACTACGTGCTCGACGGGCCGGAGCCCCTGCGGTTCACGGAGACGATCACGCTCCCGGTGCCGGCCGAGCCCCGGAACCCGGAGACCCTGCGGCGGGTGCTGGAGTTGCTGCACGTGGTGGCCGGGGTCAGCTACTACAAGGTGGGCGCCCCGCCGCGCGTGCTGGCGCCGCGGCCGGTCGCGCCCGAGGTGGCGACCTGGTTCACCCACGTCTACACCGACGGCCTGGCCGAGTATGCGTATCGCAACCAGCTCCCGCACGTGCTCGACCTCACCGTCGAGACGCCAGGCATGCTCGCCCCGGCGGCGCCGATCGAGGTCAGCGGGCGGCCGCTCTCCGCGGTCGGCGGCGGGAAGGACTCGATCGTCACGCTGGAGATCCTGCGCGCGGCCGGGCTCGACCCGGTGCCGTTCTCGGTGAACCCGAACCCGGTGATCGAGAACGTGAACGCCGCTTCCGGCCTGCCCGCGCTGGCCGCCCGCCGCAAGCTCGACCCGCGGCTGTTCGAGCTGAACAAGGCGGGCGCGCTGAACGGGCACATCCCGGTCACGGCGATCAACTCGCTGATCGCGATCGCGACCGCGGTCTGGCACGGGCTGGGCCCGGTGGTCATGTCGAACGAGCGCTCGGCCTCCGACCCGAACCTGATCTGGAACGGTCACGAGGTGAACCACCAGTGGTCGAAGGGAGTGTTCGCCGAGGGGCTGCTGCGAGATGCAGTGACGGCGCACACCGGGCTCATCGATCCGTACTTCTCGTTGCTCCGGACTCTTTCCGAGCTGCACATCGCGCGGCTGTTCGCCGATCACCGTGCGTACGATGATGTTGTTACAAGCTGTAACAAGGCTTTCAAGCTGCACGACCCGACGGCGCGGTGGTGCGGTGACTGTCCGAAGTGCCGGTTCGTGTTCCTGGCGATGGCACCGCACATGCCGCGGGAGCGGCTCGCGCACATCTTCGGGCACGACCTGTTCGCCGACGAGGCGCAGACGCCGGGCTTCCTGGAGCTGCTCGGGGTCGACGCGCACAAGCCGTTCGAGTGCGTCGGCGAGGCGGAGGAGTGCCTGGTCGCGCTCTCGATGCTCACCGACGACGCGCCGGTGCTGGTGGCGCTGCGGGCGGCCGTGCCGGCCTCGGCCTGGGACGACGCGTCGCACAGCAACGTGTTCACCCCGGGCGGCGAGCACCACATCCCGCCGGCCTACCTGAAAATCCTCACCGACGCGCTCTGAGCAGGCGCCGGCCCGAGAGGCCGGCGCCGCCAGGCGGTGGAAGCGGCGGCAGGCGAGGAACGACGTCAACGCGAGGCCAGCCGTCAGGTGACGGCGGGCGTCGGGCGAGGGCCGGGCGTCGGCGGGCGGCGGGCGTGGGCCAGGCCGCGGCGGGCGGCAAACCCGCCGGCGGCGCGGCTAGCCGCACTGGAGGACGAGCCAGGTCTGGTCGAAGTTGCGGGCGGCCAGGTCCTGGCGGCGGACCCAGTAGTAGAGGCGCCCGCTCTCCCCCCACGTCCAGTCCAGCTCGTCGTCGGTGTCGATCTGCCACAGCAGGAGCCAGTCGGTCGCGCCCGGCGCCAGCGCCTCGACCCGCCGGCCTTCGAGCCCGGCCGGGTTGCCGTGGTGGATGCCGTTCGCGGCCAGCTGGCATTCCAGCTGCATCGGCCCCTGCAGCAGGTCGGGCCAGCCGAAGACGCGGTGCAGCGGGACCTCGTCGTCGTTCTCCAACGACCCGTAGAAGTCCTCGATCGGGTCACGGCGCTGCCACCAGTGCTTTTCCGCGCGTACGGCGTCGACCGGCGGCTCGTCGATGGCGGGCACGGTGTGCACCACGGCGGCGGTGACGGCGTGCGCGGCGAACGATTCCTCGGCCCGGTTCGGGGCCGGGGCGGCCGTGCCCAGGGGCGCCGCGGTGACCTGCCAGTGGCCGGCGTCGGCCGGGTCGAATCCCCAGCGCTGTTCCTGCCAGTCGTAGAAGAAGCCGAGGACGGTCCCCGGGGGCAGCAGCGCGGCGCCGAGCCGGGCGTTGACGTCGTCGCCGTTGAGCTGGCCGAGGAAGGACTGCGCGTTGCCCGAGGGCGACCGTGGCCAGGCCGTGTCCGGGCTCAGCAGGGGTTCGCCGCCGAGGCGCGTGCCGGTGGTGTCCGGAGGGCAGGCCGGGCCGGTGGTCAGGCGCAGCGACGGGCGGGCCGTCTCGGCCAGGACGGTCCGCAGGGGCGGGGCGGCCGCCCCGAGGAGGTGGTCGTCGATCTCCATCAGCAACGAGTCTGCCCTGGTGGGCGGCGGGACGCGGGCTGATCCCGTACGGAAGGCGGATCTGAAAAAAATGTGCGGGGAGGGCCGGGCTATTCCGGGGCGTCGTGGTGGACGCGGGCCGAGGAGACGCCGAGCTCGCGCAGCGCGAGGATGGTCGAGGCCAGCATCAGCGGCGGACCGGCCAGGTAGACCTCGTGCCGCGACCACTCGCCGTAGGCCGCGACCGCGTCGGTGACCAGCCCGGACGGGTACGGCCCGGGGTCGCCCTCGGAGACCACCGGCACCACCGTCGCCCGCGGCGCCAGCCGGGACAACTCCATCAGGGCGTCGACGTCGTACAGCTCGTCCAGGTTCCGCACGCCCCAGAACAGCACCGCGGGCCGTGGATCCCGGACCGCGGCCAGGTGCGCGAGCAGCGCTTTCATCGGCGCCACCCCGGTGTCCCCGGCGATCATGAGGATGCCGCGGCCCGGCTCGGCCGGCAGGACCATCTCGCCCTCGGCGCGACTGACCCGGACCCGGTCGCCGACCCGGGTGTCGTAGACGAGCGTGCCGCTCACCCCGGTCTCGGTCTTGGCCCGGACGTGCAGCTCGATCACGTCGTCGAGCTGCGGGGCACCGGCCACCGAGTACGGCCGCCAGATGCCGGGGACGGCGTCGACCTCGAACCGCGCGTACTGCCCGGGGCGCCACGGCATCGGCAGGAACGGGCGCAACCGCACCACGGCCAGGTCGGGGCGGCGCAGCTCGTGGCCGATCACCTCGGTCTCCCAGACGGTCGGCTGGTAGGCGATGAGCGTGCCGCCGTGCACCAGCCACTCGTAGACGTGTTGCCACGTCCAGCGCCAGGCCTGGTCGAAGTCCTGCCGCCAGACGCCGGGGGCCATCCCGGCCCGGGTCGCCTCGGCCAGCGCCGCGCCGACCATCTGCAACTGGTTCCACTGCAGGCCGCACTCGGCCAGCGCGGCCCCGAGCTGGGCGCACCCGGCGACCAGGGCAGGCGGGTCGTCGAGCCGGTGCACGAGCCAGGTGAGCGCGCGGGCGAGCTGCTCGCGCTGCGAGTCCTCGGTGCCGGGCAGTGAGGTCAGCAGGTCGGGGCGGGCCTGCAGCAGCGCGGTCCAGAGCCGGCCGGCCACCTCGTCGACGCCGCCGGCGAAGGTCAGGCTGGTGCTGAGCAGGCGCTGAGTGTCCCGCAGGGCCGTCGTGTCGCCCGGGTCCATGCCGTCCGAGGCCAGGTTCTGGCGGGTGGTGGTGCGGGCGAAATGCGCCGCGTACTCCGCCGGGGTGACCGAGGGGAACTCGGTGCCGGTGGGGCCGATCGGGCGTGGGGCGGCGACCCCGGGGACGATCGGGACCGGGCCGACCGGGCCGGACGGGTTCACGCCGGTGATGGGATTGACCCGGCTGACGGGTACGCCGTAGGCGGCGCTCGCGCGGTCCGGTCGCCCCGGGCCGCGACCGCTGGCGCCCAGGTTGGAACGGCCCAGGACGGCGCCCTGGCCGCCGCGCCAGAGCAACTCGGAGCCGGCCGGGGGCCGCGGACCCGGGCTGTCGGCGGACGCGCTCGGCGGTGGCGGCGGATCAGCCGGCGTGGCCGGCGTCGCCGGAGCGGCCACCGGCTGCTCGGAGCGGGCCGCCGCCTTTGCCTTGGGGGCGGCCTCGCCGATCTCGGACAGCGCCGCGGCGGTGTCGGCCGCGCCGGCCTCGGCCGCGTCGGGCGCGCTCTGCCGCAACCGGATGGCCCGGAGCAGGCCGAGCAGATGGGGGTCGGATCCCGGACCAGACGACATCTGACACCCCCCGAGACGAACGTGCGAACAGTACAACCGTACTGCCGCGGACGACGGACCACCCGCGCCCATCTTCTCCCACGGTTCGGCCGCCGACACCCCGTCGGCGACCATCGGCACAACCCGTTGCCGGTTCCGCCCGTTCAGCCGCCCCCGGTCCCCGGACGGCCGGTCGGCAGAATGCTCGTGTGCCAGCCATCGCCATCACCAGCCCCGACGACCCCCGGATCGGCGACTACCGCGCCCTGACGGACCTCGAACTGCGTACCCGCTGGGAGCCGCCGAACGGCCTGTTCATCGCCGAGGGCGAGCTGGTCATCCAGCGGGCCCTGCGCGCCGGTTACCTCATGCGCTCCGCGCTCGTCGACGAGAAACGCGCCGACCAGCTCACCGGGCTGCCGGAGGACGCGCCGCTCTACACGGCCGCGCCGGCGGTCCTGGAGTCGATCACCGGTTTCCACGTGCACCGCGGGATTCTCGCCTCGTTCCACCGGCGTCCCCTGCCGACGCTCGACGAGCTGCTGGCCACGGCCCGGAACCTGGCCGTGCTGGAGGGCCTGAACACGCACACCAACCTCGGCGCGCTGTTCCGCAGCGCCGCGGCTCTCGGCATCGACGCCATCGTGCTGTCGCCGAACTGCGCCGACCCCCTCTACCGCCGCGCCGTGCGGGTCAGCATGGGCGAGGTGTTCGCGATCCCGTACACCAAGACCGACTCCTGGCCGGAACCGCTGGCCGCCGTCCGCGACGCCGGTTTCACCCTCCTGGCCATGACGCCCGCGCCCGACGCGGTCGCCCTTCAAGATCTAACCCAAGATCAGCGCGTACGACCTGCTCTGCTCCTCGGCGCCGAAGGTCCCGGCCTCACGCCGGAGGCGTTGACGGCCAGCGACGTGCGGGTCGCCATCCCGATGCACAACGGTGTCGACTCCCTCAACGTCGCCACCGCCGCCGCGATCACGTTCTACGAGCTCACCCGGGACGCCCCGCGCTGAGTTCAGTCCACCAGGTAGGTCACGTGGGTGGCCTGGCCGGACGGGCGGGCGTGCACCTGCCGGAACCGCCGGAGGGTGCCGCCCCTGAACAGCGGCGTGCCCGCGCCGAGCAGGACCGGGGCCAGGTGCAGGCGCAGCTCGTCGACCAGGCCGGCGTCGAGCGCGCCCCGGATCACCTCGGCCCCGCCCATGATCACGACGTCGTGGTCGCCGGCGATCGAGACGGCCTTGGCGACGGCGCTGGGCAGGCCGTCGACGACGAACGTCATGCGGTCGGCCAGACGTACGTGATCGGGTGGGTTGTGGGTGACCACCAGCACGGGTGGCTCGGCGGCGCGGTCGGCGCCGTACCCCATCCCGTCGTTCCACCCACCGGGGGCGTCGATGATGTCGAACAGCCGCCGCCCCATGATCACCGCGCCGGTGGCGGCGACCATCTCGTCGAGCACGTCGGCGTCGACCGGGTCGGGGTGCAGCGCCCAGGTGTGCAGCGCCTCGCCGCCGTCCCCCAGGCCGTTGGCGACACCCGGGTTCGGGCCGGTCACGAATCCGTCCAGCGACATCGAGATGTCGGCGATCACGCGCGTCATACCGACGAGTCTGCCTCGTTCCCGCCGCCCCGGCCGGTCGCCGGGGTGTGTTCAGGTGCTCGGCGGGTGATGCCCAGGAGCTCGGCGGGGCGGATTCAGGAGCTCGGCACCAGGCGGCCGCCGGTCCAGGCCAGCCCCATGCCGGCCGCGAGCAGCAGCAGGGCGCCGACCGTGGGCAGCGGCTTGACCGCGTACGACCCGGCGCCGAGCGCCACCGCGGCCAGCATCAGCAGGACGCCGTCGGCCGGGTTGACCAGCTTGGAGCGGAACACCGCCCAGCCGAGCAGCAGCACCCCGGCCCCGGACACCGCGCAGGCGGCCTCGACCAGCATCGGGATCTGCGCCGGGGTCATCGCGACCGCGTCGGCGGCGGTCGCCCGGGGCAGTGCGGCCAGCGGCAGCAGCAGGGTGGCGCCGGCCAGGGCGATCAGCAGGCCGGTCATCGCGATCCGGCGGGTCCGGGAGCCGGCCAGCAGCCCGGCCAGGGCGATCAGGGCGATGGTGGCCAGCCAGGCGGCGAGCAGGCCGACCGGGAGCGGGCCGGGCGGGACGTTCACGCCCAGGGTGAACCAGCCGTAGAGGACCGCGGCGGCGGGCAGCGCCCACAGCGCCAGCCGGGCGAATCTCCGCACCGACCAGATCCAGACGGCGTCCCGTACGGGAAGCAGGTAGTGGTCCGCGGAGGACCCGGCCGGCGCGGCGCCGACCCAGGCCGGGGCGACCCGCAGGGGCCGGCCGCTCGCGGTTTGACGATGGCTGATGCTCATGGCTCCGCCTCGCTCGCAGGGGCAACACGCCGAGCGGCCGGGGGAACCGGTCGGAAATCCGAGTCGAAGCATGTCAAATACGCAGGAAGCTGTGAGCCGTATCTCAGGAAATATCTAGAAATGCCGGACGGCCTGCCCTGAATCGGGCAGGCCGTCCGTTATTGAGTTCCGCTCAGGCTCGATCAGGCCAGGTCAGGCCGGTCTCGGCCCGGCCGGTCAGGCCCGCTCGGACTGGTTGACGCCGTTGTAGTCGGCCCCACCGATCGCCGACGACGGCGGCACCGGCGGCGGCGCCGGCAGCGCCGCGGTCTGGTCCGGGTCGCCCGAGACCTGCGCCTCGGCCGCCCGCACCTCGGCGTTCACCCGCTGCGCCTCGGCCGCCGCGGCCTCCGCCGCCGCCACCGCCTCGCGCTCGACCGCACCCGAGTCGACGTCGGCCCGGGGCACGTCGCCGACCATGTTGGCCAGGCCGCCGAGCGCGCCACCCAGACCCTCAAGGGCCTTGGTCAGCTCGGTCGGCACGATCCACACCTTGTTGGCCGTGCCGTTGGCGATCTGCGGCAGCGCCTGCAGGTACTGGTAGGCCAGCACCTTCTGGGACGGGTTGGCCGTGTGGATCGCGTCGAACACCGTACGGATGGCCTTGGCCTGGCCCTCGGCCTGCAGGATGCGCGACTGCCGGTCACCGTCGGCCCGGAGCACCGCGGCCTGCTTCTCACCCTCGGCGGTGAGGATCTGCGCCTGCTTGTGACCCTCGGCGTTCAGGATCGTGGCGCGGCGCTCCCGCTCGGCGCGCATCTGCTTCTCCATCGAGTCGCGGATGCTCGGCGGCGGCTCGATCGCCTTGATCTCGACGCGGGTGACCTTGATGCCCCACCGGCCGGTGGTCTCGTCGAGCACCGTCGACAGGTGACGGTTGATCTCCTCGCGGCTGGTCAGCGCCCGCTCCAGGTCCAGCGAGCCGATGACGTTACGCAGCGTGGTGACCGTGAGCTGCTCGATCGCCTGCAGGAAGTTGGCGATCTCGTAGGTCGCGCGCACCGGGTCGACGACCTTGAAGTAGAGCACCGTGTCGATCGACACGACCAGGTTGTCCGAGGTGATCACCGGCTGCGGCGGGAACGAGACGACCTGCTCGCGCATGTCCACCTTGCTGCGCACCGCGTCGACGAACGGGACCAGCAGGTTCAGGCCGGGGCTGAGGGTCCGCTTGTACTTGCCCAGGCGTTCGACGACGTCCATCCGCTGCTGCGGGACGATCCGGATGGACCGGACGATAGTGATCACCGCGAACAGCACGATGACTATGACGAGGACTGCGACGACTGCTCCCATGGCGCGCCTCTCTATGTGTGAAGGGTGAATCTCTCAGTGATCGGGCAGGTCATCGTGCCAGACCAGGGCGGTGGCGCCGCGCACCTTGACCACGCGGACCCGCTGGCCGGCGGCGAAGGTCTCGCGGCCGTCGAACGAGCGGGCCTGCCAGATCTCCCCCTCGATCCGGATCTGGCCGTGATCGGCGTCCACGTCCTCCAGCACCAGGCCGTGATGACCCTCCATCGCCTCGATGCCGAACGGGGTGTCGCCGGTCTCCAGCGCCGACCGGGCGTGGCGCATCACCACCGGGCGAATCGCCGCCACCGACAGCCCCGAGACCACGGCGAACACGATGACCTGCAGGATCAGGTTCGCACCGAGGGCGGCGGCGAGCGCCGCCGCGCCGGCACCGGCCGCGAAGAAGATGATCAGAAAGGTCGCGGTGAAAGCCTCGCCGATCACCAGGGCGATCGCGAGGATGATCCACAAGACGGCTTCCACATCTTCGATCGTGTCACGTCCACGCATCCTCGGCGATGCCTGGCTTCTGCGTAGCCGAATGCTGCTCGGACAGTTAGACCCGTCAGTCGCACAGCAGGAGGACCCCCACCGTGACACTGCTTCCGGAGACCGCCCGGCGGATCGACGAGATCGCCGCCCGCGCCCAGACGCACGGCCGGGTACCGTCGCTCGCCCTGGCCGTGGTCCGTGACCGGGCGGTGCTGCACTTCGCCGGCGCCGGGGAGAGCCCGCGGCCCGACCCGAAGACCCAGTACCGGCTCGGCTCGATCACCAAGACGATCACCGCGACACTCGTCATGCAGCTGCGCGACGAAGGCTTCTTCGCCCTCGACGACCTGCTCTACCGCCACTTGCCGGGCACCCCGATCGGCGGGGTGACCCTGCGCCAGCTGCTCGGACACGTCTCCGGCCTGCAGCGGGAGCCGGACGGGCCGTGGTGGGAGCGCAACCCCGGGGGCGACGTGGAGGAATTACTGGCCGGACTCACGTACGAGAAATTGATCGGTCCTCCGTTCCGGCGCTACCGCTACTCGAATCTCGCCTACGGCCTGCTCGGCGCGGTCCTCGCCCGTGTCACCGGGCAGAGCTGGAACGAACTGGTCACCAAACGCGTGCTCGATCCGCTCGGCATGAAACGCACCAGCTACCTGCCGGTCGAGCCGTACGCCCGCGGCTACGTCGTCCACGCCCTCGGCGGCGCCCCGCACGAGGAGCCGCGCCCCGACCCGGGCGCGATGGCCCCGGCCGGCCAGCTCTGGTCCACGATCACCGACATGGCCAAATGGGCCGGTTTCCTGGCCGACCCGGCGCCGGCCGTGCTGGCCCGCGAGACCGTCGACGAGATGTGCACCCCGGTCACCATCGACGACCTGGAATCCTGGACGTCCGGGCACGGGCTGGGCCCGCAACTGTTCCGCGTCGGCGAACGCGTCTACGTCGGCCACGCCGGATCCATGCCCGGCTACGTCGCCCACCTCGCGGTACACCGCCGCAGCCGGATCGGCGTGATCGTCTTCGCCAACGCCTACGGCCTGGCCGGCGACGAGAACATCAAAGGCCTCAGCCTGCGGACACTCACGACGGTCCTGGACAGCGAACCGGCCACCCCGGACCCGGCCTGGCAGCCCCCGCCGGCCCCGACGGGCGAAGCCGCGGAGATCTGCGGGCGATGGTGGTGGATGGGCCGCGAATACGACATCGCCCCCGACGGGGACACCCTGGTCATGACCGGCCCCCACCACCGCACCGAGTTCCGCCGGGAAGGCCCGGACCGCTGGCGCGGCCTCACCGGCGACAACGAGGGCGAGATCCTGGCCGTGCTGCGCTCCCCCGACGGCACGACCACCAGGATCGACATCGCCACCTTCGTGTTCAGTCGCGATCCGCGGCATCTCGCTTGACACCATTTCGCCGTACGGCGGAGCCGGCCCCGGCACCGGGCCGCAGCGCGCTCCCGGGCTCGGGGTGGGGGCCGGGTGGTCAGGCCGGGGTCAGGACCGGTTCGGGGGCCGGGGTTCGGGCGGTCAGGCCCAGGGCCAGGCCGAGGGCGACGGTGGCGATGCCGAGCCAGACCAGCGGCCGGGGTGCCGGTCCGCCGAGGGCCATTCCGGTCAGGGCGGCGGAGATCGGGGCCACGCCGGTGAGCAGGCCGGCGCGGCCGGGGCCGAGGCGGGTCACGCACGTGTACCAGAGGAGGAACGCCACGGCCGTGACCGCCACGGCCAGGTAGGCGCCGGCGACCACGTCGTCGGTGTGCAGGTGCAGGATCGCGGACGGTCCCTCGGTGGCCAGGCCCAGAATCCCGAAGATGACGGCGGCCATCCACGTCGTGTGGGTGGAGACGCCGAGCGGGCCGTGGCGGCCCAGCACCGGGACGGCGAGCAGGGTGAACAGCGCCTCGCAGAGGAACGTGACGACCGCCCAGAGGACGCCGGTGGCGTCGGCCCGGCCCAGGCCTTCGACCAGGATCGCGCCGAGGGTGACCACGGCGGCGGCGAACAGGACCCGGCGGGTGGGGGTGACCAGGGCGAGCAGGATCGGTACGCAGGCCACGGCGACGCCGAGGACGGCCGGTTCGGCGTGGCGGGCGCCGTGGACCAGGGCGATGTTGAAGACCAGGAGCCCGGCCACGGTGACGCCGAGCAGCCAGAACCATTCGGCACCGCGAGGCCGTTGCAGGGAGGCGCCGCGGAGACGGGTGAGGGGGCGGCGGGACCAGGCGATCAGAAGCAGACACGCCACGGCGTAGCGGAGGGCCTGAACGGTCAGGTTCGGTGCGTCCGCGAGGTGGCCGGAGACGGCGACGCTGCCGCCGACGAAGACCATGCCGGCCGCGCCGGCGAGGATGGGTAACGCCTTCATGCGTTCCATGCTGGGGGCCGGTATGGTCCGGTTCGAGGACCAATCCCGGCGGGATGAGGTGGACCAATCAGCGGCTCCGACTTTCTGCAGCTGCGGCCCGGGGAGGCGCCGGCCAAGGGTCTGACCGGCTGGCTCACCGACGGGTTGCGGACGGCGATCGCGGCCGGGCGGCTCGCGCCGGGGGCCCGGCTGCCGGCCACCCGGCTGCTCGCGGCCGAGCTCGGCGTCTCCCGGGGCGTCGTCGTGCAGGCCTATCAGCGGCTGGTCGACGAGGGGCGGGCCGCGGCCCGGACCGGTTCCGGGACGGTGGTGGCGCGTGATGCCGCGGTCGCGCCGAGGCCCGCGGCCGATCGGCGGCGGACGCTGCACGAGCTGCGGCTGCCGCTCTCCACTCCGGACGGCGTGGACCTGAACCTGTCCCCCGGGGTGCCCGATCTCTCGGCGTTCCCGCGGGCCGCCTGGCTGCGGGCGGAACGGGCGGCACTGGATCGGATGACCGCTTCCGATCTCGGTTACGGCGATCCCGGGGGCACCCCGCGACTCCGGGCTGTGCTGGCCGGCTGGCTCCGCCGTACGCGCGGGATTTCTGCCGAGGCGGACGACATCCTGGTGTGCGGCGGCGTAGCGCAAGGTCAGGCCCTCCTTGCGCAGGTTTTGGTGTCCCGCGGCGAAGCCGCGATGGGAGTCGAGGATCCAGGATCGCGCGGCACTCGCGATCAATTGACCCATTGGGGGGTACGGACGGAGCCCGTCCCCGTCGACCGAAAAGGAATACTGGTCGACTCGTTGTTGGAGAGCGGCCTGACCACCGTCCTGTTGACTCCGGCGCACCAGTTCCCGACCGGCGTCGTGCTCGCCCCGGATCGTCGTCGCGAGCTGCTGGCCTGGGCGAACGACCGGAACGGGCTGATCGCCGAGGACGACTACGACGCCGAGCACCGGTACGACCGCGCGCCCGTCGCCGCGTTGCAGGGTTCCGCACCGGATCAGGTCGCCTACCTGGGCAGCATCTCGAAGTCGCTGGCGCCGGGGATGCGGCTGGGCTGGCTGATCGCGCCGCGGCGGATGCAGGCCGAGCTGCTCGCCGCCAAGCACGCCAGCGACCTCGGCACGTCGGCGTTACCGCAGCTCACCCTGGCCGAGTTGATGATCAGCGGGGACTACGAGCGGCACCTGCGGACCGTGCGGGCCCGGCAGCGGGCGCGGCGCGACGCGCTGCTCGCCGGGCTGCGCGCGCACCTGCCGCGGGCCCGCGTGCGGGGCATCGCGGCCGGCCTGCACCTGCTGGTCGAGCTGCCCGAGGGCGACGACGTGGCGATCGCCGAGCGGGTGCGGGCCGAGGGTGTGCTGGTGCACCCGCTGACCTGGCATCGGCTGTTGCCCGGCCCACCCGGCCTGGTCCTGGGTTACGCCGCCCAGACGCCCGACCGCCTCACCGAAGCCGCCGCCCGCATCGGGAAGGCGCTCTAGTCCTCCAGGACCGTGACGTGGTCGATGAGGCGCTCCATGGAGTTGATCAACGGGGTCTCGACGTCCTTGTAGCTGTTGACCGACGACAGGATGCGCCGCCACATGTCCTGCGGGGTGCGGACGCCGATGGCGGCGCAGATCCCTTCCTTCCAGGGGCGGCCCGGCGGGATGACCGGCCACTTGCTCAGGCCGACCCGCTCGGGTCTGACCGCCTGCCAGATGTCCACGTACGGATGCCCGGTGATCAACACGTCCGGGTGGGTGACAGCCGCCACGATCCGGCTCTCCTTGGACCCCGGGACGAGGTGATCGACGAGCACGCCGAGGCGCCGCCGCGGGCCCGGACCGAACTCGCGCACGGCCGCGGCCAGGTCGTCGATGCCGTCCAGCGGCTCCACCACCACGCCCTCGATCCGCAGGTCGTCGCCCCAGATCCGCTCGATCAGGGCGGCGTCGTGGATGCCCTCGACCCAGATCCGGCTCGCCTTGGCCACCTGCGCGGTCACCCCGGCCACGGCGATCGACCCCGAAGCGGTGATCCTCCGCTGCGGCGGTGCCGCCGACGGCGCCGGTTTCCGCAGCGTGACCGTCCGGCCGTCGAGCAGGAACGCGGCCGGGGCCAGCGGGAAGTTCCGCCGCTTGCCGAACCGGTCCTCCAGCACCACGGCGCCGAGCTCGAAGCCCACGACCGCGCCGCAGAAGCCCGAGTCGGCGTCCTCGACCACCAGGTCCGGCTCGGCGTCCACCTCCGGAATCGTCTTGCGCCGGCGCCAGTTGCCGGACAGCACGTCCTCCCCATACATGGATCGCACGGTAACCCGTACTTTCGGACACGCCGGGGTGACGCTCCGAGTCGAGACAAGGTTCCCGGGTGGCACGTACCCTTGCTCGCATGTCACCCGCAGCAGATGCGGCCACCCGCACCGCCCGCCGGTCCACCCGATTCGTGGCCTGGGTGCGGGCCTGGCGCGCCGGACTGGTTCCGTTCGACGACCTGGCCGACGAGATCGCCGCCGACGAGGAACACCTCGTCGCCGATGCTCCGGGCACCTGGACCGATGTGCCGCTCGGCCAGGGCCTGCCGATCTTCGCCAAGCTGCATCCGGACGACATCCGGCTGGTCCTGCCCGTCCCCGGCGACCCGCGCGGCCTGCCCGGCCCGGGGCCGCTGACCGGCGCCGCGCTGCTGGCCGGTGAGGCGATCATCACACCCGACTTCGGGGTGGTGCCCGAGGTGCGCCGACACACGTCCGGCTCCGGTGTGGAGTTCGAGACCGTCGTCTGGCAGGTGCTGCCCACACCGGAGCATCGCCCGGTGTTCCAGATGGGCGCGGCCGAGGCCGAGGCGCAGCTGACCACCGCACTGGCCGAGGCCACCACCCGGCTCACCAAACTGGACGTGGCCCAGTGGAAACCGGAGCTGGCCGGCGCGTTGCAGGCGCTGCGGCGGCCGGAGAGCGCGGCCACCCTGCCACCCGGGTTCGACCCGCGCTCGCGGCGGCTGTTCGCCCGCGCCACCGTGCTCGACCAGGTGCTGGCCCTCGCCGGGACGAACGCGCCGGGCGGCGCCGTGAACGGTTACGAGGCGCAGCAACGCGACGAGGCGCTGCGCCCGCTGACCGCCGCGTGCCGGCAGGCGCTGGTCGCCGCCTGCAACGCACCGCTGCACGCATGAACACGGCCGCAGGCATCAGCGGGGAGGTGGCGGTGTGACTTCGGATCGGCATGCGCACTGCACGTTCTGCGGGGCGCGCTTCGTGCCCGATCAGCCGTGGCCGCGGCGATGCGCGGCGTGCGGTGAGACGACGTACCGGAATCCGACGCCGGTCGCGGTCGCGCTGCAGCCGATCGGTTCCGGTCTGCTGGTGATCCGCCGGGCCATTCCCCCGGCCGAGGGCCGGCTGGCGCTCCCCGGCGGTTTCATCGAGGTCGGCGAGACGTGGCAGGCCGGCGCGGCCCGGGAGCTGGGCGAAGAGACCGGCCTGAAGGCCGACCCCGCGGACGTACGGCATTTCGACACCCTCAGCGCGCCCGACGGCACCCTGCTCGTCTTCGGACTCCTGCCCGCGCTGCCGGACGCCACCGGCCTGCCCACCACCCCGCCGCCCGAGGAGGCCCTCGGCCTGGAGGTGCTCCGCGAGCCGGCCGAGCTGGGCTTCAGCCTCCACACCCGGGTGGCGGATCGCTGGTTCGAGCTCAGTCGATCAGGCCGGCTCTGAGGAGTTCGTCGAGCAGCAGACGGATCGCGGGAGCACAGCGCGGGGCGTCGGCGGTGGTGAACCAGGCCAGCTCGGCGATCTCGTTGGCGATCGCGGGCGTGGCGTCCGACTCGCCAGTGAAGCAGATCAGGCGGACCCGTGTGCCTGGTGGGCGGTTGTGGGCGGGCGCTTCGATCGTACGAAATAAGTTCAGTTTGTCAGGTTTTAAGGTGATGCCGACTTCCTCTTGCGTCTCCCGGGCGGCCGCCTCGGCATGGGTCTCGCCAAGCTCGGGCTTGCCACCAGGCAGGTAGAAGGCGTCGGAGTTGTTCGCGCGGACGACCAGGACGCGCCGATCCCGCACACACACCCAGGCGGCGGCGACCACCTCGCTCACGCCGGCAACGCCCTCATCGGCCACGAGCTCGCTCATGACAGCACGAACGGGACGCCGGACTCGAAACGGGCCAGATCCTCCAGCGTGCGGCGCGTGTTGAACCCGGCCGTCCCGGGCAGCTCGCCGACCGGGAAGAACGCGGCGTCGATCGTCTCGTCGGTCTCCCGCAGCAGCTCACCGGACCACGAGTCGGCCCGGCAGGCGAGCGTGACGTGCTGATACGGCTGGCCGTAGGCGCTCGTGGTCAACCCCTCGCCCGAATAGAGCGCGAACGGGGTGACCTGATGGACGGTCAGCCCGGTCTCCTCGAACACCTCGCGGATCGCGCAGTCGCGCAGCGTCTGCTCCAGCTCCATGGTGCCGGCGGGCAGCGCCCACCGGCCGTTGTCGCTGCGCCGGATCAGCAGCACCCGGCCCTCCGGGTCACGCAGCACGGCGCGCGCCCCGATCGTCATCAGCACCCGGCCCGGACCGACCGATTCCCGCAACTGCCCCAGATAGGACTCTTCCCAAGCCGGCACGGTTGCGACGTTATCCCACCGGTCCGACAAGTCTGCGCGAGCATGGGGAGCTGTGACCGGAACTCACCGGGCCGTGGCGCCGGCGCTGCTGGTCGCCGCCCTGATCCCGCTGCTGTCCGGCTGGTCCCTGTCGGTGGTGGCCAGCGGGTCGATGAGCCCGGCGGTCGAACCGGGCGACGTGGTGCTGACCGCGCCGCCGCCCGCGGAACGGCTGCGGGTGGGGGCGGTGATCCGGTTCCGGCCTGCGAACCGGGCGGGCCGGGCGGTCCTGCACCGGATCGCCCGGATCGACGCGCAGGGCCGGCTCGTCACCAAGGGTGACGCGAACCGGGTGGCCGACGCGGAACCGGTGCCGCCGGGCGCGGTGACCGGAATCGGACGGCTACGGGTGCCCTACGCGGGCCTGCCGGTCCTGTGGTGGCTGCGCGGCGACTATCTCCGGCTCGCCCTGGCCGGGGTGCTGCTGGTGATGCTCGGCCTGCTCGTGCCGGCCGGTCGGGCTCGGCACGAGCGGGCCGCCCGGGTCAGATCTCGTCGATGAGGTCCGCGACCGAGTTGATGATCCGCGACGGACGGTAGGGATACGTCTCCGACTCCATCCGGCTGCTGATGCCGGTGAGCACGAGGATCGTCTCCAGGCCGGCCTCCAGGCCGCAGAGCACGTCGGTGTCCATCCGGTCACCGATCATGGCCGTGGTCTCGCTGTGCGCACCGATCGCGTTCAGCGCCGAGCGCATCATCATCGGGTTGGGCTTGCCGACGAAGTACGGCTTCACGCCGGTCGCCTTGGAGATCATCGCGGCCACCGAGCCGGCCGCCGGGAGCAGGCCCTCGGTGGACGGGCCGGTCGCGTCCGGGTTCGTGCAGATGAACTTGGCGCCGCCGTTGATCAGCCGGATCGCCTTGGTGATCGCCTCGAAGCTGTACGTCCGGGTCTCGCCGAGAACCACGTAGTCCGGCTCGAACTCGGTCAGCACGTAGCCCGACGCGTGCATCGCGGTGGTCAGACCGGCCTCGCCGATCACATACGCCGTACCGCCCGGGCGCTGGTCGGACAGGAACTGCGCGGTCGCCAGGGCGGCCGTCCAGATCGACTGCTCGTCCACCTCGAAACCCATCCGGGTCAGGCGGGCCTGCAGGTCACGCGGGGTGTAGATGGAGTTGTTGGTGAGGATCAGGAACGGCTTGCCGGACGCCTTCATCCGGTTGACGAACTCGGGGGCACCGGGCACCGGCTCACCCTCGTGGACGAGCACACCGTCCATGTCGGTGAGCCAGCTCTCGATGGCTTTGCGTTCCTTCATTCAGCGGCTCCAGGTCGCTTAGCAGGGGGGCAGCAGTTCGTCGGGCAGACGTCCCAGGTCGGGAGCGTACCGAGCTTCGTGTGCGGTTGATCACTCAGCCGCTCCTGCACGAGCTCGCGCACCATCGCGACGAACCGCGGGTGCACACCGGGAGTGGCGGCACGGGCATAGCCGAGGCCGAGCCGGGCCGCGGTCTCCTTGGCCTCGTTGTCCAGGTCCCAGATCACCTCCAGGTGATCGGAGACGAAGCCGATCGGGCTGACCACCACGTCGGTGATGCCCTTGTCGGCGAGTGCGGCCAGATGGTCGTTGACGTCCGGCTCCAGCCACGGGACCTGCGGCGGGCCCGAACGGCTCTGCCAGACCAGGTCGTGACCGAGATCGGCGGCGGCCCGGGCCTGGACCAGCCGGGCGGTCTCCTCCAGCTGGGCGGTGTAGCGGCCGCCCTCCGGCCCGGCGTTGCGGGCCATGCCGGTCGGAATCGAATGCGCGGTGTAGACGACCCGGGTGGTCGCGCGGCGGGCCGGGTCCAGGGTCCGCAGGGCGGCGCCGACCGCCTCGGCGTGCGGGTCGACGAAGCCCGGGTGGTCGTGGAACTGCCGCAGCTTGCTGATCACCGGCGCCTTCGGGCCGACGGCCTTGCGGGCGGCGGCGATGTCCTCCCAGTACTGCCGGCAGGAGGAATATCCGCCGTACGCACTGGTGGCGAAGCCGAGTGCGTGTTCGACGCCGTCGTCGCGCATCCGGGCCACGGTGTCGGCCAGCATCGGATGCCAATTGCGATTTCCCCAGTACGCCGGCAGGCCGATGCCGTGCGTGGCGAACTCGCCCTCGACCGCGGCCAGGAGGTCGCGGCACTGCTGGTTGATCGGGGACACCCCGCCGAAGTGCATGTAGTGCTCACGCACCTCGGCGAGGCGCTCGTCCGGGACGCCGCGCCCGCGCACCACGTTGCGCAGGAACGGCATCACGTCATCGGGTTTCTCCGGCCCGCCGAAGGACAGCAGGACGAACGCGTCGTAAGCCACCACGCGTCCCATCCTGCCACCGGGCAACTCACCGAATGCGGGCGAACCCGACTCCTGTAGGCGGTGTCACGCTGTGCCCGATCGGCCTGCCCTCCCTGGCCCTCGCCTGCGAGGTCGCTGACCAGGGGTCAGGTGGCTGCCGCTCGGTGCGGTCGGTCAGGCCGCGATGGCGTGGTACCCGCCGTCGACGTGGACCATCTCGCCGGTGGTCGCCGGGAACCAGTCCGAGAGCAGGGCGCAGACGGCCTTGGCGGTCGGCTCCGGGTTGGTCAGCTCCCAGCCCAGCGGCGCCCGCCGCGTCCACGCGTCCTCGAAGTCGCTGAAGCCCGGGATCGACTTGGCCGCCATCGTGCGCAGCGGACCGGCCGACACGATGTTGCTGCGGATCCCGTGCTTGCCCAGGTACATGGCCAGGTAGCGGGAGGCCGACTCGAGCCCGGCCTTGGCCACGCCCATCCAGTCGTACAGCGGGTAGGCCTTGGTCGCGTCGAAGGTCATGCCGACGATCGAGCCACCCTGGTCCATCAGCGGCAGGCACGCGGTGGCCAGCGACTTGTAGGAGAACGTGGAGACGTGCAGCGCCTGCGCGACGTCCTCCCACGGGGTCTCCAGGAAGGTGCCGCCGAGCGCGCTCTGCGGAGCGAAGCCGATGGAGTGGACAACGCCGTCCAGCCCGTCGACGTGCTCACGGACCCGCGAACCGAGCGAGTCCAGGTGCTCCTGGTTGGTCACGTCCAATTCGATGACCGGCGCCGGCTCGGGGAGCCGCTTGGCGATCCGCTCCACCAGCGAGAGCCGGCCGAAGCCGGTGAGCACGACGGTGGCGCCGTTCTCCTGCGCGAGCTTCGCCACCGAGAAGGCGATCGAGGCGTCGGTGATGACGCCGGTGACGAGCAGCCGTTTGCCGGCCAGCAGTCCAGACAACATTCTCTCCTGAAAAAAGTTCTCGGAAAAACTCAGTGCCCCATCCCCAGACCCCCGTCGACGGGGAGCACGGCGCCCGAGATGTACGCCGCACTGTCGCTCGCCAGGAAGGTCACCGCGGCGGCGACCTCGTCGGCGGTGGCGAGCCGACCGGCCGGGACGGCCTTGATGATCTCGGCCTTGCGCGACTCCGGCAAGACGTCGGTCATCTCGGTCTGGATGAAGCCGGGCGCCACCACGTTCGCGGTGATGTTCCGCGTGCCCAGCTCCCGCGTGATGCTACGGGCCATGCCGACCAGACCCGCCTTCGACGCGGCGTAGTTCACCTGGCCGGGGCCGCCGTACAGGCCGACGACCGACGAGATGAAGATCAACCGGCCCCACTTGGCGCGCAGCATCTTGGCGCTGGCCCGCTTGGCGACCCGGAACGCGCCGGTCAGGTTGGTGTCGATCACCCGCTCGAACTGCTCCTCGGACATGCGCAGCAGGAGCGTGTCGTCGGTGATGCCGGCGTTCGCGACCACGACCTCGATCGGGCCGATCTCGGCCTCGACGAAGCTGAACGCGGCGTCGACCGACTCCGCGTCCGTGATGTCGCACTGGACGCCGAACAGGCCTTCGGGCGCGCCCGACCCACGGTGGGTGATGACGACCCGGTCGCCCTGCTTGGCGAACGCCTGGGCGATGGCCAGGCCGATGCCACGGTTTCCGCCGGTCACCAACACGGTGCGAGGCACAGCGCACTCCTTCGAGAGGTACGGGTCATACCCGGGTAGGGGGTACCGCAGGGCGACGACAGCGCCGTCACGGCGCCCTACCCTGCTGGGGATGGAGACTACCGACCGCTGGTCGCGAAACGGGGTAATGGGGCCGTTGGTTCGGCTCACGTTCGGTCGCGAGACACCGCGCCCGGCCGCCCGTGGGCGCTCCCGATACCTGCTCCCGTTGATCCTCTTCCTGCTGGTCGGCCTGGTCGCGGTCGTCTGGCAGGACCTGCTGGAGCACCGCACGCTGCCGGCCGTGGTGATCGGCGCGCTGGCGATCGGTTCGCTGCTCCCGGTGCCGATCGTCTACCGCTTCCCGCTGTACGCGTGGCGCCTCACCTTCGTGATGATCTTCCTCGGCGTGATCAACCACGCGCCCGGCGAGGCCTGGCCGTGGAACACGGTGCAGATCATCGTGACGCTGTTCGTGGTCGCCCGGCTCGCCGCGGTCAGCCCGTCCCTGGTCACCCTCTGGGCGGTCACGCTCACGGTGATCCCGGTCCTGCTGCTGGGCGGGCACAACTCCGGGGGCGCGGCGATCGCGGTCGCGGCCGCCGCGGTGATCGGCGACGTCCTCTACCGCGGCCGGCGCACCCGGGAGCTGCTCGCCGAGAAGGAGGAGCTCAACGAGCTGGAACGGGCCAAACGGGCGGTGCTGGAGGAGCGCACCCGGATCGCGCGGGAGATGCACGACGTGGTGGCCCACCACATGTCGATGATCGCCGTGCAGGCCGAGACCGCGCCGTACCGGTTGACCGGGCTGCCCGACGAGGCCAAGGACGAACTGGCGACGATCGCGGCGGCGGCCCGGGAGGCGCTGACCGACATGCGCCGGCTGCTCGGCGTGCTCCGGTCGGAGAACCAGGAGGCCGAGCGCGCCCCGCAGCCGGGGTACCCGGAGATCGCCGAACTGGTGTCCACCGCACGCAAGGCCGGGCTGCCGGTCACCGGCGACCTGCCGGCGATGGACGGGATCGACGGGACGGCCGGGCTCACGGCGTACCGAATAGTGCAGGAAGCCCTGGCCAACGCGGCCCGTCACGCGCCCGGCGGCCCGGTGTCGCTGATCGCTCGCGCCGACGGCGACGATCTCGAACTGCGCGTGGCCAACGAGCTGACCACGCCGCCCGGCCCCGCGCACAAACCGGGTCACGGATTGATCGGAATGCGTGAGAGGGTGGCGTTGCTCGGGGGCGAGCTGACCGCCGGGCCGGACGGCGCCGGGAGTTACCGGGTGCTGGCCCGCATCCCCCGGCAGCCGGAGGCTCGATGATCAGGGTGTTGATCGCGGACGACCAGGCGATGGTCCGCCAGGGCTTCGGCGCGCTGCTCGCCGCCCAGCCGGACCTGCTGGTGGTCGGCGACGCGGCCGACGGCGCGGCGGCGGTCACGGCGGCCCGGCAGCTGAACCCCGACGTGATCCTCATGGATGTCCGCATGCCGGTCATGGATGGTCTGGAAGCGACGAGACGGCTCGCGGGCGGCCCCGGCGGTGGCCCTTCGGGCGGCCCCAAGATCCTGATTCTGACCACGTTCGACCTGGACGACTACGTGTACGAGGCGCTGCGCGCGGGCGCCAGCGGCTTCCTGCTCAAGGACGCCCCGGCCGCCGACCTGGTGCAGGCCGTGCGCGTGGTCGCGGCCGGCGAGGCGCTGCTCGCGCCGTCGGTGACCCGCCGGCTGATCGCCGAGTTCACCACCCGCCCGCAGAAGAACCGGACCCGGCCGGTCGCGCTCAACGCGCTCACCCCGCGCGAGACCGAGGTGCTGCGACTGATCGCCCGCGGTCGATCGAACCAGGAGATCGCCGCCGATCTCGTGGTCGCCGAACAGACCGTCAAGACGCATGTCGGGCGGATCCTGACGAAGCTGGCGCTTCGCGACCGGGCGCAGGCGGTCGTCTTCGCCTACGAGACGGGCCTGGTCGCGGCCGGTGAGTGACCCGGACGGGTGTTCCGTGCCACCTGTGGGGATCCTGAGTTTCTTAAGTTGTCTTTAAGGGGTACAGTTCCCGGCGGTTCCCTGGCCCGACGACTTTGCGGAGGTGATCGCTGTGCGAGATAGCGATCCTCCTAGTCGCGGCCGGGACGCTCGTCAGCGTTTCTGATCGCTGACCAGACTCTCCCACCCGTTCCCACCGGCTCTGCCCTGCCTTCAGGGGAGCCGGCTGTGTCGTGCGCGCCGCGACACCCCGGAGCGGGCGTGGCCGCGACGTGACCCGCGCTCTTCCACCGCCAGTCACGATGCGGAAGTAGGTGGCCTCCACCATGAAGAACCTGATCGCTCCCATCGGCTTCACCGTGATGACCGCCTGGGTCGTCATGCTTTTCGTGCTCGCCTCGCACACTCCCTGATCTTCGGCCGGCCCGGAATCACGGCAGCCGGGACGTCCACAGCAGGCTCGTGGCCGCCCCGATCAGCGCCAGCAGCAACGCCGACGCGGCATACCACTGCGTCACCTCGCGCGGCTGCGTCCGGTGCCCGATCGAACTGCCCATGTCCTCGTAGACCTTCTTGAGCTCGCTCACCGACGCGGCCTCGTAGAAGTAGCCCTTCGTCCGTTCCGCCAGCTCCTGCAGCGAGAGCCGGTCCACCGGCACCCGCTGCAGCTGGCCGCGGATGTCCACCACACCGGTGTCGGTGCCGAACGCGATCGTGCTGACCGGCACGTTCGCCCCGGCGGCGGCGGTCGCGGCGTCCTCGATCGAGCGCCCGGACGTCCGGTACCCGTCGGAGAGCAGCACGATCCGGGCCGGGGGCGCGCCGTCGGCGCCGTCGGCCGGAATCGACCGGATCGCGTCCAGCGAGGTGAAGACCGCCTCACCGGTCGCGGTCGCCTCGGCCAGGGTCAGCGAGTCGATCCCGGCCAGCACCTCGGACCGGTCCTTGGTCGGCGCGACCAGCACGTTGGCCGCCTTGGCGAACGACACCAGGCCCAGGTTGTAGGTCGGCGGCAGCTCGTTGACGAACGCCTTGGCCGCCTCCTGCGCCGCCTCGATCCGGGTCGGCGCCACGTCGTCGGCCTGCATCGACAGCGACACGTCGATCGCCAGCATCACGGTGGCCCGCTCCAGCGGCTGCTGCTCGTCCACCGACGGGCGGGCCGTGGAGAACGCCAGCGCGGCCATCATCAGCAGGAACGCCGCCGCCGACACGTGCCGGCGCCAGCCCAGACCCTTCGGCGCAAGAGTGCGCAACAGGTCGACGTTGGTGAAGCGCATCGCGTACGACCGCTTGCGGAACTGCCGCCACACGTAGGCGCCGGCGACGACGAGAACGGGCAGCAGCGTGAGCAGCCACCACGGAGCCAGGAAGCGGATCATCGAGTGGTCCCCCGGGTGCGTGCGTGTCGTTGGGCGGCCACGAAGCGGACCATGTCCAGCAGCCAGTCGGTGTCGGTGCGCAGCCGCAGGTGCGAGGCGCCGGCCGCGCGCAACGCCCGGGCGATCGCGGCCCGCTGCTCCCCCGCCGCCGCCGCGTAGCGCTCGCGCAGCGCCGGATCGGCGGTCTGCACCTCGTGCAGGTCACCGGACTCCGGATCGGACAGGGTGAGCACGCCCACGTCGGGCAGCTCCAGCTCACGCGGATCGACCACCTCGATGGCCAGCACGTCGTGCCGCACACCGAGCTTGCGCACCGGCCGCGACCAGCTCTCCACCGGGGCCAGGAAATCCGAGATGACCACGGCCACACCGCGCCGCCGCGGCGGCCGGTTCAGCATGTCGATCAACTCACCCAGGTCGGCCCGACCCGGGCGGATCTGCGTGCGCGCAATGGCCCTGAGCAGGCCCTGAGCTTCCTTACGGCCCGGCCGGGCGGGCATCCGGACGGTCGACGGGCCGGGTGCGTCCGACGGCGTCGTCCGTTTCTTGAAAAACCCGGAAGACCCCTTTTCGCGTACGGCGGAGCCGGTGCCCACGACCGCACCGATCCGGTTGCCGCCGCGGGCGGTCAGGTGGGTCACCGCGGTCGCGGCCGCGATCACCAGGTCCTTCTTGAGCCACTTGGCCGTGCCGAAGTCGAGACTGGCCGACAGGTCGACCGCCATCCACGTCTCCAGCTCGCGGTCGGCGACCGTGCGCCGCACGTGCGGTCTCGTGGTGCGGGCGGTGACCGCCCAGTCCATCCGGCGCACGTCATCGCCCGGACGGTACTCCCGGGACTCGCCGGCCTCGGTGCCCGGACCGGGCAGCAGGCCCACGTAGTCACCCTGGAGCAGCCCGTCCAGCTTGCGCGTGACGAGCAGCTGGAGACGGGCGAGAACGGCCTCGGCCCGCGCCGCCTCCTCCACCGGCGCCGGCGTGATGCCGACCGGCTGACTCATGACGGTGCCCGCCCTGTCATGCCCTCCTGGCCCTCGCCGTCCAGGCCGCTCGGGAGCGCGGGTAGGCACAGCTCGGTGCGGTCGGTCATGACTGAGGGTGTCCGTGACTCGGCGCCGGCCACGCCTGGGCCGGCTGCGGCGGGTAGGACGGCAGGCCGGCCGGGATGCCGCTGGTGGGCTGGGCGCCGTTCGGGTAAGTCCCGTTGGGGCCGTGGCTGCCGTTGGGCGAGGTGCCCTGGCGGGACGCGACCGAGGGCATCGGGACCATCTGCATGATCCGGGCCACGATGTGGTCGGCCGGGATGTCGTCGGCCAGCGCGTCGTAGCTGAGCACCAGGCGGTGACGCAGGATGTCCGGCGCGACGTCCTGCAGGTCCTGCGGCAGCGCGTAGTCCCGCCCGCGGAGCAGGGCCAGCGCGCGGGTGGCGCGGACGATGCCGAGCGACGCGCGGGGACTCGCACCGTACTGAATCAGCTGGGCGACGTCGGGCATGCCGTGCTGGGCCGGGTCGCGGGTGGCCAGCACCAGCCGGACCGTGTAGTCGACCAGCGCGTTGTGCACGAAGACCTGGTCGGCCCGGCGCTGCAGGGCGAGCAGATCGTCCGGGGTGAAGACCTGCTTCGGCTCCGGCGCGCTCACGCCCATCCGGTAGACGATCTCGCGCTCCTCGGCATCGGTCGGGTACCCCACGATGATCTTCATGAGGAACCGGTCGCGCTGCGCCTCCGGGAGCGGGTAGACGCCCTCCTGCTCGATCGGGTTCTGCGTGGCCATGACCAGGAACGGGTCGGGCACGTCGTAGCTCTTGCCGCCGATCGACACCTGGTGCTCGGCCATCACCTCCAGCAGCGCCGACTGCACCTTGGCCGGCGCGCGGTTGATCTCGTCGGCGAGCAGGAAGTTCACGAACACCGGGCCGAGCTCGACGTCGAACTTCTCGTTGCTCTGCCGGTAGATCCGGGTGCCGACGATGTCGGCCGGAACCAGGTCGGGGGTGAACTGCACCCGGGAGAACGTGCCACCGACCACCTTGGCCAGAGTCTCCACCGCGAGGGTCTTGGCCACACCGGGCACACCCTCCAGCAGGCAGTGACCGCGGGCCAGCAGCGCCACGAACATCCGCTCGACCATCCGGTCCTGGCCGACGATGACCCGCTTGACCTCGAACATCGCCCGCTCGAGCTGCGACGCGTCATGCGCCGGCGGGACCGGCACGGCCCCCTCGGGGCTGGTCTCGGTCTCGGGCGTGCCTGGCTGCGCCACCGGTCCTCCAGAACGGTCATGATCCGCCGGCTCGGATGCCGACGCTCAAGACTTACACGACAGAAAACTACACACGGCTGAGAGGTTCCTAGGAGCATAGAAACCACCACCGTCATCCGACCGTCATCATCATCCCGGTCGCTGACGATCACCGCAGCCCAGGGCACTATCGGCCGAACATGTTGATCTTTCTGCGCGATCCGCCGGAACGGGCACGCTCACCGGGTGGATACGCGAGTCCGTGAACCGTGTAGCATTTGCGTTGTCGCCGGGCGACTTCCCCCGTGGTCGCCCGGCGCATAACCTCCTTTTATTTCTCCCAAGTCGTTTCCTTATATGTTGGTCGACATGGTTGAGGAACTCCCCCCGCAGTGCTCCGCCAAAGGCTGTCGCGCGGCGGCAGCCTGGCAATTGTTCTGGAACAATCCCAAGCTGCATACTCCGGAATACCGCAAGACGTGGCTGGCCTGCGACGATCATCGGATTTCCCTGGGAGCGTTCCTGGAAGCGCGCTCGTTCCTGAAGGAAGTGACGCCTTTCGTGTCGTCGGACGATGCCTCCGTCTCCTAGTCTCTAGATGTGAGCCAGCCTTCCGTGCCCATCGCCGTCGATGCCCTGCAGCCGTGGCCGGACACGGTGCAATGGCGTCCCGTCTCGCCCAAACTGATCACCGTCGACCTGATCGGACTCGCCGTCTGGCAGGTGATCCTCGTCGGCGGGCTCGCCGTCGCCTGGTTCTTCGCCGGCGGCTGGGGCTGGCTCGCCGGCATCGCCGCGGTGCTGCTGCTCGGCGTCTGGCGGGCCACCGTCGCCGTCCGCGGCGTGCGCGCCTGGGGATACGCGGAACGCGACAACGACCTGATGGTCCGGCACGGCCTGCTGATCCGGCGGCTGACCATCGTGCCGTACGCGCGGATGCAGTACGTCGACGTCACCGCCGGGCCCATCGAGCGGGCGTTCGGGCTGGCCACCGTGCAACTGCACACCGCCGCGGCGGCCAGCGACGCCCGCGTGCCCGGCCTGCCGCCCGAGGAAGCGGCCCGGCTGCGCGACCGGCTGACCGCCCTCGGCGAGGACCGGGCCGAGGGCCTGTGACCACCACGCAGACCCCCGAGCAGGCCGGGCGGCAGCGGCTGCACCCGCTCAGCCCGCTCCTGCACGGCGCCAAGACGCTCTCCGTGATCATCGTGGCGCTCTCCTGGCAGACGCTGAACCGGCTCGGCCTGGTCCACTTCGCGGCCGTGGTCGGCATCATCGCGGTCGGCGCGGTGATCTTCTCGGCGATCGGCTGGTGGAACACCGGGTACCAGCTGATCGCCCGGGAACTGCGGATCTCCGACGGGCTTCTCTGGCGGCGCAACCGGGCCATCCCGCTCGACCGGCTGCAGTCCGTCGAACTCCGGCGGCCGCTGCTCGCCCAGCTCACCGGGCTGGCCGAGCTGCGGCTCGAAGTGGTCGGCGGAAGCAAGACCGAGGCGCCACTGGCCTACCTGACCGTGCGCGAGGCCTCCGCGCTGCGCGAACGGCTTCTCGCGCTCTCCGGCCGTACCCCTCAATCGGTTGATCTTGATCTTCCTGAGAGACCGGCCTCGACCTCCCTGTTCGCGGTCCGCAACCGCGACCTGCTGATCAGCCAGCTGCTCACGCCGCAGGCGTTCCTCCTGCCGGTCGGCGTGGCCTGGGTGATCACCCAGTTCGTGATGGAAGGCTCGTGGACCTTCATCGGCATCGCCAGCACGGTCACCGCCATGGCCGGCGTGCTGCTCCAGCCCATCCGGCGGGTGCTGCGGGACTGGAATTTCCGGCTCGCACGCGACCCCGGCGGGCGGCTGATGCTGCACTACGGGCTGACCGAGACCCGCAGCCAGGTGGTGCCGCTGCACCGGGTGCAGGCGGTGCGGATCACCTGGCCGTTCCTGTGGCGGCTCAGCGGATGGCTCTACCTGCAGCTGGACGTCGCCGGGTACGGGGCGCCGGAACACGGCAACGACACCGGGTCCGATCGGCTCCTGCCCGTCGGCGACCAGCACGCGGCCCGATTCCTGGTCGGCACCGTGCTCCCCGGCGTGGACGTGTCGACCCTGGCCACCACGCCGCCGCCGGCCCGGGTGCGGTGGCTGCACCCGATCGGGCTGCGGTTCATGGGAGTCGGGCTGCATCCGGACGTGCTGGTGACCCGGCAGGGGCGGATGTCGCGGGAAATGATGCTGGTGCCGTACGCGCGGCTGCAGAGCGTGCGGGTGGTGCAAGGGCCGTTGCAGCGGATGCTCGGGGTGGCGACCGTGTACGCGGACGCGGCCGGGAGCCGATCCGGGGCGGCCCGGGATCGGGATCTGGCCGAGGCCTGGGCGCTGGCGGATGAGTTGGCGCGGCGGGCTCGGGAGGCGCGGCGGGTGGCGCCTTCCTCACCGGCTCCCGGGTCGCCTTATGGGCCGCCGGCTGCTTCCGGGTATGTGCCGGGTCCGGGTTCGCCGGCCTTCCCGCCGCCGGTTTCCGCGACGTCCCCTGATTCCGCGCTGCCGCCTCTGTCCGCGCCGCCTTCGGTTTCCGCGCCGCCTGTGGCCCCGCCGTCCGTGGCTGCGCCGCCGTCGGTTTCCGCTCCGCCGGGCGGGCCGGTGCCGCCTTCTGTCGGGCAACCGGCTGACGAGACGTTCTGGCAGCGGCCTCCGCGGGCATAGGCTGTCGTCATGGAGCTACCGGAGTTCGCTCCCGGCCTCGGCGCCCGGGTCGAGTTGACGGTCACCGATGCCGACACCGCGCAGTCCGTCGGCTCCGGAGACGTGCCGGTGCTGGCCACACCCCGGGTGCTCGCGCTCGCCGAAGCCGCCACGGTCGCCGCGACCGCCCGGCAGATGCCCGGCGGGATCACCACCGTGGGCACCCGCGCCGAAGTGGAACATCGCGCACCGACACCCGTCGGGCGGACCGTCATCGCCCAGGCCACCCTGGCCAAGGTGGACGGGCGGACACTCTTCTTCGACGTGATCGTGCGGGACGGGGAGAGCGTGGTGGCGGAGGTCCGGGTCGAGCGGGTGCTGCTGGATCGGCAGCGCTTCATCGCCCGCGCCCTCGGCGACTGACCCCAAGCCTCCCACCCGACACCGAACCTCCCGCCCCGCGCCCGACACGCGGCCCCGCGCCCGACACCCCGCGCCCAACACCCCGCGTCCGACGCCTCGCGCCCCGCGGCCGACGCCTCGCGCGCCCAATGCCCCGCGGCCGGCCTCGCGCCCCGCGGCCGACGCCGGAACTCCTGCCCCGAGGCTGACACCGAACCTCGCGGCCGGCGCCGAGCCTCGCATCGACGAACGACCCGCGCCTCGCCCGCGGTCTTGGTCACCCCTGCGGGCGGGGCCCGCTTCCGGCTGGTGCTGAGGGCTGCCTCAATGCCCTTGAGACAACCCTCAGCACCAGCTGAGAGCGGGACCCCGCGCCCGCAGGCCGTGGCAGGCACCAGCTGGCGCACAGGGGCGCCTCGGGGTCCTTGAGACAACCCTCAGCACCAGCTGGAAGCGGGACCCGCGGCGCGGGGCGGGCGGCTGCATCGGCTGGCGCTCGGGGTTGGGGGCGGGCGGTGGCCGGCGCTCAGGGCGGGCGGTAGGCGTTGGGTGGCGGCGGGCCACGGTGGGTGGCGGCGGGCCACGCTGGGTGGCGGCGGGCCACGGTGGGCGGTGGTGGGGGTTGGAGGCCGTTGTGGGGTGGGAGGCGGTTGTGGGGTGGGGTCAGAGTTGGCCCCAGCGGGCGGTGACCTCGGCGGGGGTGGGCATGGCGGTGGCGCCGCCCTGGCGTTCGCAGACCAGGCCGGCGACCGCGAGGGCGTAGCGGACGTGGCGCTGCCAGCCGGCCAGGCCGGACGGGCGGCCGTCGGTCAGGAGCTGGTGGACCAGGGCGCCCATCACCGAGTCGCCGGCGCCGGTGGCGTCGATCGCGGCGACCGCGGGGGCCGGGAGCAGGGCGGCGCCGTCCACGGCGGCGACGTGGGCGCCGCGGGAGCCGCAGGTCACGACGACGGCCTGGGCGCCGAGGGCGCGGATCCGGTCGGCGGCGGCGGCCGGGTCGCTGTCGCCGTAGAGGAGTTCGGCGTCGGCGGAACTGAGCTTGACCAGGTCGGCGGTGGCGAAGAACTCTTCGACGAGCACGCGCAGGGCGGTCAGGGCGGCCGCGTCCGGAAGCAGTTTCGGGCGGACGTTGGGGTCGAACACGCGCAGGCCGCCGAAGGTGGACCAGGCGTCGCGGGCGGTGGCCCGGAACGGCTCACGGAGCAGGCAGATCGAGCCGGTGTAGAGGACGTCGGCACCGGCCAGGATCGTGCGGTCCAGGTCGTCCGGGGTGAGCAGCGCGTACGACGGGGGTTCGCCGTAGAACGTGAACGCCGGCTCGGCACCCTCGAACGTGGTGACGGCCAGCGTGGTCGGGACGTCGACGCGGCGGACGCCCTTCTCGCCGACGCCGGCCTCGGCCAGGAACGCGGCGATCCGGTCGCCGAGGACGTCGGTGCTCAGCGTTCCCCCGTACTCCACCTGGCCGCCGAGGCGGGCGGCGCCGACCGCGACGTTGAGCGGCGCGCCGCCGATCGCCTGGCGGTAGATCTGCTCGCCGTCCAGGTCGTCCTCGAGGAGATCGATGAGCGCCTCGCCCAGCACCACCGCGTAGCCCATGCCAGTCCTTCCGTAACGCATCGAGGATGTCAGCCTCGCTCTCCGGGGCGGGGAAATCCAGCCTGAGGTTCCGACACCGGATAAATCCGCTTTTGCGAGAATTAGAGGATGCATAACAGGCGAATGATCATGATCTTGCCCGCGGCGGTCACCGCGACGTGCCTCGCCGCCCAGCCCGCAGCCGCCTCGGCAGCCACCACCGCCACCGCGGCCACGGCGGCCACGGCGGCCACGGCCGAGCCGGTCCCGGGCGTCGTCGCCGGCCCGGCCGCCGGGACGGCGGGGAGCGCGGCTTCCGGAGCGACCGCCGGGCGGGGACCGGCCGTTTTTCAGACGTGGCGGCCCGGGGCCCAGGCGATCACCTACGACGTCCGGGTGGTGCCGCCAGGGGCGACCGCGGAGGTTCAGTTCAGTTCGACCGGCCACAACCTGTGGGTACGGTTGGAGGTGACCGGGCTGGTGCCGGGGCGGTCCTACGGCGCGCACATGCACGTGGGCGGTTGCGGGGCCGATCCGCGGGCGGCCGGGCCGCACTACCAGCACCGGCATGATCCGGCGGCGACCGCGGACAAGCCGTCGTCCGATCCGCGCTACGCCAACGCCGGGAACGAGATCTGGCTGGACTTCACCACCGACGGGCGTGGGGCCGCGGTCGCGAGCCGGGAGCAGCACTGGATGTTCTCGGACGATCAGCTGCCGCAGTCGATGGTGCTGCACGCCGAGACGACCAAGACCGCGCCGGGGGTCGCCGGGACCGCGGGGGCGCGTGTCGGTTGTCTCAAACTTCCTTTCGGGTACGGCGGTGGCCACTGACCTGAAGGTGACCGCGGAGCGGACGGGATCGTAGAACCCGTCCACAGGTTTTGTGCTCTGACCGCAACCACCCGACCACATCGCCCTTTCGGGCCTCGCGTTCTGGCCGCGCCAGCGGCCTGCGAGGGTCGGAAGGGTCCCCGCGGGAGCGACGATCCGGACCACGGCGGACCGGGGCAATGAGGAATTTGCTCCTGAATTTGATCTTGAGGAGTCGGGTGGGCCACCGGGCACTGCTTTTCGTCGGGGGCAAGCGGTAACGTCGGGTTACAGCTGAGAACGGAGGCACCCCACGATGGCGCAGAAGGACGGCGGCGCGCAGCCCGCGCCGAAGACGGAGTCCCACGACCCCGCCTTCCCGGAAGCGTTTCTGCAGTTCATGCGCACCGGCTGGCGGGAGGATCCGATCTCCGTCGCCCCGGTGCCCGAGGTGCCGAACTATGCGAAGCGGCGGGCCGCGCTCTCCGAGGCGTTCCCCGGCGAGACGTTGATCATCCCGAGCGGGAACGAGAAGGTCCGGGCCAACGACACGGATTACCCGTTCCGGCCCGGCAGCGACTTCTTCTACCTGACCGGCGACCGCGACCCGGACAGTGTGCTGATCCTGCACCCGACCGCGTCCGGGCACGAGGCGGTCCTGTTCACCCGGGAGCGCAACTCCAAGGAGACCGACCGGTTCTTCCGGGACCGCAACGGTGAGCTCTGGGTCGGCCGCACCCACACCCTGGGTGAGAAGTCGACCGAGCTGGGTCTGGAGACGGCCTCCCTGGGCCACTTGGGCTCGGCTCTGGCCCAGTCGGCGCCCGGCCGCACCCGGGTGCTGCGCGGCCTCGACCCGAACGTCGACCGCGCGATCCTGGCCTACGAGCCGGACCGGGCCAAGCCTCGCGACCGCGAGCTGGCCTGGACGATCTCCGAGCTCAAGCTGGTCAAGGACGAGTGGGAGATCGCCCAGCTGCAGGCCGCGATCGACGCCACGGTCCTCGGCTTCGAGGACGTCGCCCGGGTCCTCCCGGCCGACCGTGGCGTCCGGGAGCGCCTGCTGGAGGGCGTGTTCGGGCTGCGCGCGCGGCACGACGGCAACGATGTGGGTTACACCTCGATCGTCGGCGCCGGTGCGCACGCGACGATTCTGCACTGGGTGCGGAACACCGGCGTCACCAAGCCCGGTGAGCTGCTGCTGATGGACATGGGCGTGGAGGGGCACAACCTCTACACGGCCGACGTGACCCGCACGGTCCCGGTCTCCGGCACGTTCACCCCGCTGCAGCGCCAGGTGTATGACATCGTCTACGCGTCCCAGCAGGCCGGCATCGAGGCGGTCAGGCCCGGCGTGCACTTCAAGGACGTGCACAAGGTCTGCATGCGGGTGCTCGCCGAGGGTCTGAACGACCTGGGCCTGCTCCCGGTCAGCGTGGACGAGGCGATGGCCGACGACAGCACGGTCTACCGGCGGTGGACGCTGCACGGGTTCGGTCACATGCTCGGCATCGACGTGCACGACTGCTCGCACGCCCGCAACGAGACGTATCGGGAGGGCGCGCTCGGCGAGGGCTACGTGCTGACGGTGGAGCCGGGGCTCTACTTCCAGCCGGAGGACGAGCTGGTGCCCGAGGAGCTGCGCGGCATGGGCGTCCGGATCGAGGACGACGTGCTGGTCACCGCCGACGGCTGCCGGAACCTGTCGGACGGGCTGCCGCGGACGTCGGCCGAGGTGGAGACGTGGCTGGCGGCTCAGCGGGAGGCCGGGCCGCGCCTGCCGGTCTGACCTGGCCACGGTGTGAGCAGAGCCGGGCGCCGCATCCGCGGTGCCCGGCCCAGGACGTCAGCCGGCCCGGCCCGATCCGTGTGTCAGCCGGCCTTGTAGTCCGAGACGTTCCAGCATTCGGCGCCGGTGGCCTCGCCGGTCACGTTGATCGTGACCTTGACCGGGTGGCCGTCGGCGGTGTCGTACTCGGTGCTGACCTCGCCGCCGTCGTCGGCGGTCGTCTGCGCCATCTCGACCAGCTGCTTCAGCGTCGGGACCTCGATCTCCTCGCCCCCGTCACCGGTCACCGGGCCCAGGTCCACGTCGGCCGACGGGTCCGGCGCCGCGGTCCCGCCGCCCACCCGGGAGGACGAGGCGATCGCGCCGCCCTGCACCGTCGCCTGGTACTTCCCGGTCGGCTTGGCCGGGTCACAACCCCGGGTCAGCGTGAACGAGTAGGAGGCGGGCTCCGTCCACGGCGGCGCCGACGCGGCCACGACCGGGGCGGCGGCCGACGCCGAGGCCCCCGGGTCGGTGATCTTCGGCTTCTCGGAGGAACTGCACCCGGCGAGCAGACCGACGAGAGCCACCGCGCACAGGGCACGCTCGAACCGCACCACAACCTCCGCTTCACGCGGCCGCCGACCACCGGCGAGCCACGCGGCGCAATCTAGCGCAGCCGGTCGAGTCCCATGGTCACCAGGGCTTGACGATCACGGCGTTCCGCTCGGCCGGGAGGAGAACGCGTAGGTCGGTCCGGGCTACGGCGGCGGTCATCCCGAGAGGCCGGCCACGAAGACGGCGACCTGACGGGCCGGGACGGTCAGTTCGGCGCCGTCGAGGTTGGTCACCGCCGAGGCGCCCCGCAGCAGCGGATCCACCGAGGCGGTCAGTTCCGGGTGCAGTCGCAGCGTCCCTTCCTCGGGCACCACCTGGCAGGTCGGTTCGTCGGTGGCGTTGAACACGACCACGATGCGCCGCCAGCGTTCGTCCAGGCCGGTCCCGTCCAGGCACATCACGATCACCCCGGGTGTCTCGCCGGGCCCGCCGAGCGGGAACGTCAGCCGCCGCTGCACCTCGTCGGCGGTGGGGAGCCCGAAGACCGGTGACGAGCGGCGGATCCGCAGCAGTTCCCGGTACCGCGACGCGGCCAGGTTGATCACCTCGGCGCTGGGCACGAGCGCCGGGTCGGCCAGCAACGGCCGCGCGAAATCCCATTTGTCGGCGTTGTCGGCGTAGGGCGGCAGGCCGACGCCGAACCCGTTCCCCTGGCCCGGATCCCACCGGATCTGGTTGAACCAGTCCCCCGAGTTGAACGAGTTCCGATCGAGCGACTTCGACCGCAACCGCTCGCTCCCCAGCGCCACGAACCCGGCCCCCTGCCCGAGCACGACCAGCGCCAGCGCGAGCACCTGCATCCGGGCGCGATCCACCGCGCGGGTGGTGACCGGCAGTTTGAAGGCCATCGCGTCGTACAGGATCTCGTTGTCGTGCGCGTCGACGTAGTTGATCGTCTCGCCCGGCGAGGCGGCATACCCACACGGCGAGCCGTTGTAGTCGACCTGCGCCCCGCCCCGCTCGACCCCGTCGTGGTTCACGAACCGGTACGTCGCCAGACCGCCCGCCAGACCGACTTTGATCAGGTCGTGGAAGGCGCCGGGCGTCCGTGACCCGAGCCCGGTGGCGAATCCGGGCACGCCCGGGTCGTCGCCGAACGCGCCGCCGCCGCGGGCCGCGTCGCGCATCCGGTCGTTGAACGAGCCGATCCCGGTGCCGGCCATGTTGACCTGCGTGGCCTGCGCGAACCGGGCGTCGTAGGCGACCTCGCCGAAGTTCCACCCCTCGCCGTACAGGCAGATGTCGCGCCCGTGCTCCACGCGATGGTCGAGGGCCAGGCGCGTCTCCAGGATGTTCGACCGCGGGTGGTGACCCATCAGATCAAACCGAAAACCGTCGATTTTGTACGCCTTGGCCAGCGTCACCAGCGAATCGATGACCAGCTTGCCCATCATCATGTTCTCGGGCGCGGTGTTCGGGCAGCAGGTCGACTCCGCGGTGCTGCCGTCGGCCAACAGCCGGTGGTAGTAGCCGGGCACGATCCGGTCGAGCACGCTGAACCGGTCGAGCCCGTCGCCCATCGTGTGGTTGTAGACGACGTCGAGCACCACGCGCAGCCCGGCCCGGTTCAGCCCGGCCACCGCGGCTCGCATCTCCCGGATCCGGGCCGGGCCGGCCGGGTCGGTGCTGTAGCTGCCCTCGGGCGTCGTCCAGTGCCACGGGTCGTAGCCCCAGTTGTAGCCGTCCTGGTCGGCCACGGCCATCACGGCGTGCTGCTGCTCGGGCGAGTCAGGCGGGAAGCTCGCCAGGTCACAGGCGGGCTGGGCCTGGTCGGCGCGGCGGTCGGGCACGGTCGCGAAGTCGTTGACCGGCAGCAGGTGCACGTGGCTGAGCCCGGCCTCGGCGAGCGAGCGCAGGTGCCGCATCCCGTCCGAGCCGGGCCGGGCGAAGGCCTGGAACGTCCCGCGTTCGGCGGCCGGAACCGTGCCGTCGGCGATCGAGAAGTCCCGGACCGAGACCTCGGCGATCTGCATGCGCGCGGCCGGCACGGCGGCCGGTTTCTCCAGGTCGGCCCAGCCGGGCGGGGCCAGTTCCGGGTCCTCGAAGAGATCGACGAGCTGGCTGTGGGTGGAGTCGGCGGCCAGCGACACCGAGTACGGATCGGTCACGCTCGTCGTCACGATCCGTTGCGCGGCCGGCTGCCAGACCTCCACCCGATACCGGTAGTAGCGCCCGAGCCACTTGCGTTTGACCGGGATCGACCACACGCCGTTGAGCTCGTCGCGGTCCATCGGCAGCAGCCGCGGCTCGGACTGCGGGTCGCGGTAGAGCTCCAGCCGCACGTCCCGCGCGGTCGGCGCCCACACCGCGAGCCGCGGCTGGTCCACGTCCAGGGTCAGCCCGAGGTCGGCGTCGGCCGCCTCCAGGTACAGATCGTCGAGCACGCCGGCGATCTGCACACCGGTCCGCGCGGTGACCTCGCCGGTGGTCGACCGGCCCTCGACGAGCAGCCGGTCACGCAGCAGCTCGGCCAGCTCGGCGTCGTCCAGCTCGCGGAGGGCATACGCCCGGTACGCCCGCAGGTGCGGGAACCGGCGGCTCTGGGCCTGGAACAGGCCGCCCGGCCGGGGCGTGAGCGGTCGCGCGGTCTTGCCGCTGAGCAGCTCGAACGTGGCGGCACGGCCGGCCAGCCACTCGGGCAGGGCGATCGTGGTGCGGTCCAGGAAGACGGCAAGCGAGCGGGCCGGGTCGAGCTCCGGGCCGAGGGTGCCCAGGTCGGGGCGGATCGGATCGACCGTGCCGGCGAGCACCCAGAGCTCCCGGGTGACGGTCAGGTCGAGCCGCTGGTCGTCGGGGAGGTCCTTCTCCTCGCCGCGGTGCAGCACGAACCTCAGGCCGACGGCGTCCGGCCGGAGCGGGACCCGGAACACCGCGCCGAACGCGTCGAACGAGGTGGGCATCAACGGCGTACGCCATAATGTTTTGATCTTGGAAGGAACGCCCTCCCAGCAGTGCAGTCCCCACCCGTCGTAGTCCCCGTCGGGTCGCCGGTAATGGATCACGGCCTCATCAACTGATGGCTCGACGGCGGCCGGTGGCGAAAGATCGATGCGACGGTCACCCGCTTGCAGCCAGATGTCCGTATTTTTCCGGACGTCGACGTCGCGGTCGACGTCGACGTCCTTGGCGCCCGACTCGTGGACCACCACAAAACTCACCGAAGCGGCCCCGGGCGCGAGCCGCACCCAGGCGAAACGCCCGAACCCGTCCTCCCCGGCGAACGCCACGTCAGGACCGGGAACGACATCCCCCCACGCGTGGAGCCTCCACCCCGCGTAGTCGGCGTCAGGACGCTGGTAGTGAACGATCAGCCACGACACCGCAACATCGTCGCACCGGGATACGACGTTTTCAGCGGGAAGCGATCACCGTCGTGATCAGCGGCCCGTCGGCGCCGGTCCGGATCAGGTAGCGATAGCGCTCGCCGGGCACCGCCCCACCGGCGCTGTCCAGGTATTCCCACTCGACCTCGACCATCGACAGGGCGGTCGAGAGCCGCTGCACGTGGTGCAGTTGCGCGTGGGCCGCGACGATCCGCTGATCCCGGTACGTGGGAGCCGCCCCCAGAAACGACAGCGCCACCGCCGCCGGCGAACTGAACGTGAAGCTGTACGAGTCGGCCACCACCATCCCGGGCAGGGCGTGACACCCGGCGATGACGGCCACGTCACCGGTGGTGAGAGCCGCTCCGTAGCGCCCGAAGAAGTCGGTGAGCTGGTCCAGATCCGCCTGGGTCGTCATGCGCGCGGGGTTTCCCGCCGATCGACACCCTTAAACCCGTGCCCGGTGCACCGGGCCGGGCTGGGAGGATCGGCACGTGGACCCCGCCTTGCGATGGCTAGCAAGACGGACGTACGGTTTACCTCATACGGCACAACCGAGAGTTAGGCCGACCTAACCCGAAGGTCGCCCTTTCGGTGCGAAAGACTTGACTTCCAGTCGCTGGGTGTGAAGGAGATGACGGTGGCCAGCCTCGACACCTTTGGTGCGAAGAGCGAGCTGCGCGTCGGAGACGCGAGCTACGAGATTTTCACGATCGACAAGGTGAAGGGGCACGATCGCCTGCCCTACTCCTTGAAGATCCTCCTGGAGAACCTGCTGCGTACTGAGGACGGCGCGAACATCACCGCCGACCACATCAACGCGCTCGGCAGCTGGGACCAGAACGCCGACCCCAGCGTGGAGATTCAGTTCACCCCGGCACGGGTGCTGATGCAGGACTTCACCGGTGTCCCCTGCGTGGTCGACCTGGCCACCATGCGCGAGGCCGTCAAGGACCTGGGCGGCGACCCGACCAAGGTCAACCCCCTGGCCCCGGCCGAGCTGGTCATCGACCACTCGGTCATCGCCGACCTGTTCGGCCGCGAGGACGCCTTCCAGCGCAACGTCGAGCTGGAGTACCAGCGCAACCGGGAGCGCTACCAGTTCCTGCGCTGGGGCCAGACCGCGTTCAACGAGTTCAAGGTCGTCCCGCCCGGCACCGGCATCGTGCACCAGGTCAACATCGAGTACCTGGCCCGCACGATCATGGAGCGCAACGGCCAGGCGTACCCGGACACCGTCGTCGGCACCGACTCGCACACCACCATGGTCAACGGCCTGGGCGTGCTCGGCTGGGGCGTCGGCGGCATCGAGGCCGAGGCCGCCATGCTCGGCCAGCCGGTCAGCATGCTGATCCCGCGCGTCGTCGGCTTCAAGCTGTCCGGCGAGGCGCCGGCCGGCACCACCGCCACCGACCTGGTCCTGACCATCACCGAGATGCTGCGCAAGCACGGTGTGGTCAGCAAGTTCGTCGAGTTCTACGGCCCCGGCGTGAGCGCCGTGCCGCTGGCCAACCGGGCCACCATCGGCAACATGTCGCCGGAGTACGGGTCGACCGTCGCGATCTTCCCGATCGACGACCAGACCATCGACTACCTCAAGCTGACCGGCCGCACCGAGGCCGAGATCAACCTGGTCGAGGCGTACGCGAAGCGGCAGGGCCTCTGGCTCGACCCGAACGCCGAGCCGGACTACAGCGAGAAGCTGGAGCTCGACCTCGCGACGATCGTCCCGTCCCTGGCCGGCCCGAAGCGCCCGCAGGACCGCGTGCTGCTGAGCGAGGCCAAGCAGGGCTTCCGCAACGTGCTGCCGAACTACGCGGCGCCGCACGGTCACGCCGACGAGGCCAGCGAGGAGTCGTTCCCCGCCTCCGACTCGCCGGCCAACGGTGTCGACGACGACGCGGACAAGCCGTTCGCCAGCGCCGCCAAGGGCGCGAACGGCCGCACCTCGAAGCCCACCCTGGTCAAGGGCGACGACGGCGTCGAGTACGAGCTGGACCACGGCGCGGTCGTCATCGCCGCCATCACGTCCTGCACCAACACGTCCAACCCGCAGGTCATGATCGGTGCCGCCCTGCTGGCCAAGAAGGCCGTGGAGAAGGGCCTGACCCGCAAGCCGTGGGTCAAGACCACCCTCGCCCCCGGCTCCAAGGTCGTCTCCGACTACTACGACCGGTCCGGCCTGACGCCGTACCTGGACAAGATCGGTTTCAACCTGGTCGGCTACGGCTGCACGACGTGCATCGGCAACTCCGGCCCGCTGCCCGAGGAGGTCTCGGCGGCGATCAACGAGGCCGACCTCACCGCGGTCTCGGTGCTCTCCGGCAACCGAAACTTCGAGGGCCGGATCAACCCGGACGTCAAGATGAACTACCTGGCGTCCCCGCCCCTGGTCGTGGCGTACGCGCTGGCCGGCTCCATGGACATCGACATCACGACCGAGCCGCTCGGCACCGGGTCCGACGGCCAGCCGGTCTACCTGAACGACATCTGGCCGTCGGCCAAGGAGATCGACGACGTCATCTCCCAGGCGATCGGCGCCGAGGGCTTCGCCACCGCGTACCAGGACGTCTTCGCCGGCGACGAGCAGTGGCAGTCGCTGCCCACCCCGACCGGCAACACGTTCGCCTGGGCCGACGACTCCACCTACGTCCGCAAGCCCCCCTACTTCGAGGGCATGCAGGCCGAACCGAGCCCGGTCAACGACATCGCCGGCGCCCGCGTCCTGGCCAAGCTGGGCGACTCGGTCACCACCGACCACATCTCCCCGGCCAGCTCGATCAAGGCCGACTCCCCGGCCGGCAAGTACCTCGCCGAGCACGGCGTCCCGCGCGCCGAGTTCAACAGCTACGGCTCGCGCCGCGGCAACCACGAGGTCATGATCCGCGGCACGTTCGCCAACATCCGCCTGCGCAACCAGCTCCTCAACGACGTCGAGGGCGGCTTCACGGTCAACCACCTGACCGGCGAGCAGACCACGATCTTCGACGCGTCGGTCGCCTACCAGGAAGCCGGCGTCCCGCTGGTCATCCTGGCCGGCAAGGAGTACGGTTCCGGTTCCTCCCGCGACTGGGCGGCCAAGGGCACCATGCTCCTCGGCGTCCGCGCCGTCATCGCCGAGAGCTACGAGCGCATCCACCGCTCCAACCTGATCGGCATGGGCGTGCTCCCGCTGCAGTTCCCGCAGGGGCAGAACGCCGAGTCGCTCGGCCTCACCGGCACCGAGACGTTCTCGTTCACCGGCGTCACCGAGCTCAACAACGGCACCACCCCGCGCACTGTCAAGGTCACCACCGACACCGGCCTGGAGTTCGACGCGGTCGTCCGCATCGACACGCCCGGCGAGGCCGACTACTACCGCAACGGCGGCATCCTGCAGTACGTCCTCCGCAAGATGCTCCGCAGCTGACCTCCGGCCCAGGCGCCGTGTGAGACGCCCCGCTTCCCCTCGGGAGGCGGGGCGTTTCCGCACTCCAGAGCCATTCCCGCCCTCCCGCGCCAGCCCCTCCGCCGTCCACCCTCCGCCGTCCACCCTCCGCTTTCCGCTTTCCGCCTTCCGCTTTCCGCCCTCTGCTTTCCGTCCGCTTTCCGCCTTCTGCTTTCCGCCCTCTGCTTTCCGCCCTCTGCTTTCCGCGTTCCGCGTTCCGCAGGGCAACGCAGAGTTCCGCGCCCCGACGACCGAGCTCACTTCCAAGATCAAATTCTTCATTGCCTATGTCCGCCGTGGTCCAGACCGTCGCTCCCGCGGGGACCCTTCCGGGCTTCGCAGGGCGCTGGCGCGCCCAAAACGCGAACCCCTCCAGGGCGACGTGGTCAGGTGGTTGCGCTCAAAGCAACAAACCCACCCTCCCCGCCCCCACTCCCCCCCAGCTGGCACTCAGGGCTGCACCAAGCCCCGTCACAGCCCCCACCACCAGCCCACGCCACTCAGCTGGCGCCCACGGCTGCGCCGAGCCCCCGTTACAGCCCCCACCACCAGCTCACGCCGCTCAGCTGGCACCCACGGCTGCGCCGGGCCCTCGTTGCAGCCCTCACCACCAGCCCACGCCGCTCAGCTGGCGCCCACGGCTGCGCCGGGCCCTCGTTACAGCCATCACCGCCAGCTCGGAGCGTTCGGCTGGCGCTCAGGGCTGTGAGGACGCCCTCCGAGGAGCCCTCACTGCCGGCTTGGGTTGCTCGGCTGGGGATTACGGCTGTGGGGCGGTCAGGGCTTCGGCTTCGGCGGCGGCGGCCAGCGCTTCCTCGTCGCGGCCGACTCGCCGAAGCATGGTCGCGTGGTCGGTCAACGCCAGGGCCAGCCGGTCGGGCTGCGACTGCGCGTGGCCGCCCCAGTAGGCGACGGCCTCGGCGCTGTACTCGATCGCGTCCGCCCAGCGCCCGGCCGCGTAGAGCAGCCCGGCGTGATCACTGAGCGCGCGTCCCCACTCGCTGCCAGGGGCCACGGCGCGTCCGGGTTCTTGCGCGCGGGCCGACAGGGTTCGCCACATGGTGACCGCGCGTTCGCTCTGGGCCAGGGCGTGCTCGGGGTGGCCGGCCCGGCTGAGAGCGGCCGCGAGATCGGTCAGCAGGCGGGCCAGCGCGGGATCGGGACGGACTTCACTGATCGTCAGCGCCTCACGGGCCGCCTCCGCCGCGTCGGCCGGCCGGTCCGCGTCCAGCAAGCGGATGGCCGAAGTGGTCAGCGCGACCACCAGGGATTGCGCCCGGCCGGGTTCGGACCGGGCCAGCGTGACCGCCTCCTCGGCGGTCTCCACAGCCTCGGCCGGACGCGACAACTCCTGCAGGTAGGCGGACCGGTCAAGCAGCGCCCGGGCCAGCAACGGCTCGGGAACCCGCGCGCCCAGCGCCCGCAGCTCGGCGACCGCCGCGGCACCGAGACGTTCCGCGGTCGCCGGATCCCCCGCTTCGTGGGCGCGTTCCGCCTCGTCGAGCGCTTGCAGGGCCCGCTGGCCCGGACCGGAGCCGTCCCCGGTCACCTGTCTCAGCCGCCGCAACCATCCCGTAGCCACGACGACGAATCTAGAGACACTGATCAAACTCCGCCGGCCAGCTGACCGATTCGCGCATGGACGGTCTGCGTACGCGGGCAGATCCACACCGGTTCGCCGTGCACCGCACCGGCCGACAGCGGATGGGTGGCCGGGTGTTCGGGGCACTCCGGCCAGACCGCCGGGAAGCCCAGCTCGGGCAGGCACTCCAGCACCCAGTCGTGCAGTTGGTCGGTCGCGCCGGCCACGTTGTGGCCCGGGGCGATCCCGATGAGCCCGATCGTGCCGACGATCTGCAGCCAGCACTCATCCGCCCCGGGCGGCGTGGACTCGACCCGCACCACCCGTACGGGAGAAGCGGTGTTGATGTCATGAACAGCCGGCCGCAGAGCCTCGGGGATGTCGAGCACCCGGCCACCCTAATGCGACATCGGACACGTGAGGGGGTCCTCCGCGTTCGCCGCCGAGGTGAATAGGCTTCGGGGATGGATGACAACAGTGTGCTGAACCGCATCAACGGCCTGGTCGAGGAGGAACACGAGCTGCGGCAGCAGCTGGGGCAGGGCAAGATTTCCTCCACCGAGGAGCACGCCCGCCTCAAGGACCTCGAAGAGGCCCTCGACCAGTGCTGGGACCTGCTGCGTCGCCGGCGGGCGGCCCGCGAGTTCGGCAACAACCCCGACACCGAGCAGGCGCACAGCGTCAGCGAGGTGGAGAACTACCTGCAGTGACCCGGTCGCGGCCGCCGCCCTCGAACGGCGGCCGCGCACCGAGTCTCCCCGCCCTCCACCAGCCCGGCCGGACTCGACTCAGCGACCCGCGGGCCGGGTGTCGCGTGGGCGGCGGCAGCCGACGATCCGGGACGTCCGGGTCGGGATGGGCCGCGGGCCGGGGCGTGGGCGCGCGCTCATCGCAGGCCCGCCTCGAACAGCAGCCGGTCGATCAGCTCGTCGGCCTCGATCGGCAACCCTCGTGCCCGGAACCAGGCCGCCACATTGTTGACGTCCCGCGCGATGAACTCGGCGCCGCGCGGATTCGCCACCACGTCCACGATCTGCGGCAGGTCGATCAGGACCAGCCGCCCGTCGTGCACCAGCGTGTTGTACGGCGACAGGTCACCGTGCGCCACCTGGGCCCGGGCCAGCACCGACAGCGCGTCGGTCATCTGCCGCCACAGGTCTTCGAGCTCGTCGGCGCCGGACCGCACCTGGGCCAGCCGCGGCGCGGCCTCCCCGGTCTCCCAGTCACCGATGAACTCCAGCATCACCTCGGTGCCGATCAGCTGCACCGGGTACGGCACACAGACCAGCCCACTCTCCTGGCCGATCTGCCACAGTCGCCCGAGCGCGTCGAACTCGGCGGCCGCCCACTGCCCGGCGATCAGCTCCTTGCCGAACGACGTCCGGTTCGTCATCGCCCGCATCTCACGGGACCGGCGCACGCGGCGGCCCTCGAGATAGCCGGCGTCCCGGTGGAACATGCGGTGCTCGCCGTCCCGGTACCGTTTGGCGGCCAGCATGCTGACCTGCCCGGTCGCCGGAAGCCACCGCCGGACCAGGAAGACGTCCGCTTCCTTGCCGGTCTTCAGCACACCCAGCTCGGAGTCGACCGCACCGTGCTCGGCCCGCACCCAGTCCGGTCGCGGATCCGGGCCGTGCAGGGCGCCGTCCCAGCTGGACCATCGATCGCCGACCTCGGGCAGGTCGGGATCCTCGTGGAGGGCGGGTTCGAGCCGCCCACGCTTCAGAAAATCGGACTCGTCATCATCGAACTTACGACGGCCGCGGCGCATGGTCGCCGGGCCAAAAGCGTCGTGCTCACGCACTGGAGGTTCTCCTCGGAGAAAGAAGTTTTCGGGGAAGCCGGAACAGCGGGCATCACAACGACAGCCATCTGGTGGCCACCTCCTTCTCTCTCCGAGCCGGCCTGATTCGGCCGGACAGTGCGCCTGTTGACGGCGCGGGGACGACTCTGTCGCAGGGGCGCGGGCCTGCGCAACCGATTTATCGGGGGCTGTGCCGACTCTTCGAGGCCTCTCTGTCCGAGGGGCTTCTCGGCGTCGAGCCGGCAGCCGACATCCTGCGGGCCGCGGCAGCAGACACCAGCAGCGGCGAGGGCGCGGACAGCAAAACGCAGCGACAGCCAGAGGTGCTGGTGAACAGTGCCCCCGACGGCGGCCAGGTCAGTGGCGGCGGACAGCGTCCTCGACCAGGTCGAGCACCCGCACCAGATCCCCCGGCGGCCGCCCGGTGGCCAGATGCAGCACCAACCCGTCATACGCCAGCTCAAGGAACTGCGTCAGAACCTCCACCGGCACGTCCTGCCGCAGCACCCCGGCGTCCCGCTGGCGCTGCAACCGGTCGCGGGTCGCGTCGGCGATGGCGGCGGAGCGTTCGGCCCAGCGTTTGGCGAAGGCCGGGTCGGTGCGCAGGCGGTGGGAGACTTCGAGTTGGGTGCCGAGCCAGCCGGCGGTGTCGCCGTCGCTGGTGCCGGCGCGGTCGAGCAGGTCACGCATCACCTGGACGAGGCCGTTGCGGGCGACGGTCTCGACCATGGTGGCGGCGTCATCTTCGGCGACGGCGAGGAAGAGGGATTCCTTGTCGCGAAAATGGTGGAAAATCGCGCCGCGGGACATGCCGGTGGCCTCTTCGAGGCGGCGGACGGTGGCGCCCTCGTAGCCGTAGCGGGCGAAGCAGCCGCGGGCCGCCGAGAGGATCTCGTGGCGACGGGCGTCTAGCTGGTCCTGGCTTACTCTGGGCACACAACTGATCGTGTCACGGGGCCCCGGCCGCTTGCAATCCGTACGTACGGCTTTTTAAGCCACGATCGGATGATGCGAATTACGTCAAGCTTTCAGCTCTTTGTTTACAGTCCTGGACTGTTCGCTTCGGGCGCTGCTCACGTAAGGTGCCCGGGTGCCTCTAGTCTTCCTCGCCCTGGACGACACCCTGCTCGACCGCAGCGGTGCGTATCGGTTGTGGGCTAAGGGTTTCCTCGACGAGATCGGCGCATCACAAGATGATCTTGACTGGCTGGTCGCCGTGGACGCCGACGGCCTGACCTCGCGGTGGGATCTCGCTGACCAGATCCGGGACCGCTACCAGCTACGAGTGCCGGCCATCGATCTCGTGGACGAGCTCCACGAGGGGCCTCAGGCATTCGAGCGGCTCGATCCGATGGTGGGCTGCGCGCTCGAGATCGCCGCCGACGCCGGCCTCATCCCGGTCGTCGTCACGAACGGCGCCGCCGAGCAATCGGAAGGACGCATCCGGCGTACAGGCCTGGACCGTTATGTCGCCGATTGGGTGATTTCCGAGCAAGCCGGCGTGAGCAAGCCCAACCCGCGCATCTTCGCCCTCGCCGCCCAGCGCGTCCGGATGCGCCTCGCCGGGGCCTGGGTCGTCGGCGACAGCCCGGAGGCCGACATCGGCGGCGCCGCCGCGCTCGGCCTGCCCAGCGTCTGGCTGCACCGCGGCCGCGAGTGGATGGACACGCGCTTCGCGCCGACCCGCGTCGTCGGCAACGTCATCCAGGGCCTCTCCGCGATCATGTCCACCCGAGCCTGACCCTCAAAGATCAACTTCATTCGCGCGTACGGCGACAAGCCGCGCCGACCCGGCCCGGCCGTTCTGGTCGATCGACATCGGACAACGGCGGACGCGAATGCCGTCGTGCGGCGATTCACCGCCGACGACGCTGCCCGACCGCCGGTGAACGGGTTGCACCCGGCCGACGCGGCGACCGCGGCCGCTCTGGGAAGATGGGCGGCATGGATCTCGGGCTGGCCGATCGTGTCTTCATCCTCACCGGCGCCTCGCGCGGGCTGGGCCTCGCCACCGCGCAGGCCCTCGTCGACGACGGCGCGCGGGTGGTGATCTCGTCGCGCGACGAGGACAAGGTCGCCGACGCCGTCGATCAGCTCGGCGCCGGGAACGCGGTCGGGGTGACCGCCGACCTGTCCGATCCGGACAGCCCGCGGGAGCTGGTGCACACGGCGACCGAGCGCTTCGGGCGCCTCGACGGGGCGCTGGTCTCGGTGGGCGGGCCACAGCCGGGCACGGCCGCGAGCATGAGCGACGACCAGTGGCGTGAGGCGTTCGAGACGGTGTTCCTGGGGTCGCTGCGCGCGGTCCGGACGTTCGCGTCGGCGCTGCCCGGGGGCGGTGCGATCGGGCTGGTGCTGTCCACCTCGGTGAAGGCGCCGCTGAGCGGGCTCGGGCTCTCCAACGGTCTGCGGCCGGGTCTGGCGATGGCCGCGAAGGACATGGCCGACGAGTACGGTCCGCGCGGCATCCGGGTGTTCGGGATCATGCCGGGGCGGTTCATGACCGACCGGAACCGGGAGTTGTTCCAGATGACCGGGGATCCGGCGACCGCGGCGGCCGAGGTGTCGGAGCGCATCCCGGTGCGGCGGATCGGGGAGCCGCCGGAGTTCGGGCGGGTCGGCGCGTTCCTGCTGTCGCCGGCGGCGAGCTATGTGACCGGGTGCGTGATCCCGGTCGACGGCGGATCCCTGCGCGCCCTGTGACCGATTTCGCCGCTCCGGTTTCGCCCGACAGTTTTCGCAAACCGACCGCCGACGAGGTCGCCGCGGCCGGCAATCGGACCATTCCCGATCTCGTCGGTCCCGATTTGCGCATTTTGTTCTCCGGAATCAATCCGAGCCTCTACTCGGCGGCGACCGGACATCATTTCGCGCGACCCGGTAATCGTTTCTGGCCGACACTTCACGGCGCCGGGTTCACCGACCGCCTGCTGCACCCGTCCGAGCAGCATCTGCTGCCCGCGCTCGGCCTCGGCATCACCAACGTCGTCGCGCGGGCCACGGCCCGGGCCGACGAGCTCACCCCGGACGAGCTGGTCACCGGTGGTGCGATCCTGGCCGAGCGGGCCGGTCGTCTCCGGCCCCGATTCCTGGCCGTGCTCGGCGTGACCGCCTATCGCGCCGCGTTCGGCCGCCCCAAGGCCAGGATCGGCCGGCAGGCGGACACGGTGGGCGGCGTCCCGGTCTGGGTGCTGCCCAACCCTAGCGGCCTGAACGCGCACTTCCAGCTCCCGGACCTGGTCCGCGAGTTCACCGTGCTGCGTGCGGCCGCCGCCTGATCAGGGGGTGAAGCGGTCGTCGCCGGGGCGCGGCGGCAGGACCCGCTGCTCGTGGATGACGGTCTCGCGGCGGAACCGCTCGGCCGACGGATGCCAGGCCTCGTCGATCGGGCCCATGATGCCGCCGCCGATGCCCTTGCGCTTCACCCACGCGCCGAACCGCGCGAACGCCCACAGCAGCGCGCCGAGCACGACGGCGAAAATCAGGAAACCGGTCACGGCTCCACGGTAACGGTCAGCGGCGCGGGCGCCTGCGCGAACTGGGTGCGGTAGAGATCGGCGTACGTCCCGCCGGCCGCGATCAACTCCTGGTGCGTGCCGCGTTCGACGACCCGCCCGTGGTCGAGCACCACGATCAGGTCGGCCTCCCGGATCGTGGAGAGCCGGTGGGCGATGACCAGCGCCGTCCGGCCCCGCAGGGCCGTGGCCAGGGCCCGCTGCACGGCCGCCTCGGACTCGCTGTCCAGGTGGGCCGTGGCCTCGTCCAGGATCACGATGGACGGCTGCTTGAGCAGGAGCCGGGCGATGGCGATGCGCTGCTTCTCGCCTCCCGAGAAGCGGTAGCCGCGCTCCCCCACGACCGTGTCCAGCCCGTCCGGCAACGCCCGTACGAGATCGCCGACCTGAGCCCCGTCGAGGGCGGTCCACATCTCGTCGTCGGTCGCGCCCGGACGTGCGTACCTCAAATTCTCGGCGATCGTCTCGTGGAACAGATGCGAGTCCTGGGTGACCACACCGACCGTGTCCCGCAGCGAGTCCAGCGTCGCGTCGCGCACGTCCACGCCGCCGACCAGGACCGCGCCGCCGGTGACGTCGTAGACCCGGGAGACCAGCATCGACGTGGTCGACTTGCCGGCACCGGACGGGCCGACCAGCGCGACCAGCTGACCGGGTTCGACCGTGAAGTCGACGCCGTGCAGGACCGGGGCGTTCTCGGTCCGGTCCAGGGTCGCCACGTCCTCCAGCGTCGCCAGGGACACCTCGGCCGCACTCGGGTAGCGGAACCGCACGTCGCGGAACTCGACCCGGCCGGAGCCGGCCGGGATCGGGGTGGCGTCCGGCTTCTCGGCGATGCCCGGTTCGAGGTCGAGCACCTCGAAGACCCGGTCGAACGAGACCAGGGCGCTCATCACGTCGACCCGGACGTTGCTGAGCGCGGTGAGCGGGCCGTAGAGGCGGGTCAGCAGCAGCGCCAGCGTCACCACGGTGCCGGCCGAGACCTCACCGTGGACGGCCAGCCAGCCGCCGAGTCCGTAGGTCAGCGCCTGGGCCAGCGAGGCGACGAGCAGCATGGCCACGAAGAACGTGCGGGAGAACATCGCCTGTTGGACGCCGATGTCCCGTACGCGCTCAGCTCTTTCCCCGAATTTGGCGGCCTCGGCGTCGGGCCGGCCGAAGAGCTTGACCAGCAACGCGCCGGACACGTTGAACCGCTCGGTCATCGTGGCGTTCATCTGGGCGTCGAGGTTGTACGACTCCCGGGTGATCTCGGCCAGCCGCTTGCCGACCCGCCGGGCCGGGATGATGAAGACCGGCAGCAGGGCCAGCGAGATCACCGTGATCGGCCAGGACAGGGTGAACATCACGGCCGCGGTGAGCACGAGCTGGATGGAGTTGCTGAGCACGCCGGACAGCGTCGACGTGAAGGCGCGCTGGGCACCGACCACGTCGTTGTTGAGCCGGCTGACCAGGGCTCCGGTCTGCGTGCGGGTGAAGAACTGCAGCGGCATGCGCTGCACGTGGTCGTAGACGCGGGTCCGCAGGCTGAGGATGATCCCCTCGCCGATGCGGGCCGAGTACCACCGCTGGGCCAGCGACAACAACGCGTCGGCGATCGCCAGGCCGGCGATGAACAGCGCGATCCGGATGACCGTGGCCGCCGCGTCGGACCCGCCCCGGGTGATCGCGTTGACCACGTCGCCGGCGAGCAGCGGCGTGGCCACGCCGATGCCGGCGTCGAAGACCACGGCGAGCAGGAAGACCGCGATGTCCCGGCGGTACGGCTCGGCGAAACGTAGGATCCGCCGCGTGGTGCCGGGTGTGACCTGGTGTTTCGCCACCCGGTCGGCGCTCTGGATCGAACGCAGCATGTTCCAGCCGGCCATGCTCATTTCCGTCACCTCCCGGGAGTCAGCAACCCGGGAGGTGACAGCACTATTCCGCGAGAGGGACCGCTCCGCTGCCCTGAGCGGTCCCGTCCGTTCCTCGAACCCTTTTCCTACTCCCCGGCCCCGAGCAGCTCCGACAACCGGCGCGTCTGCGCCTCCCGTTCGGCGCGGTCCTGCTCGGCGTACGACCGGCCGGGTGCCCCGGCCAGCAGACCCTTGATCTCGGCGACGGCACCCGCGTCCCCGGCCAGCACGGCGGTGACCAGTGCGGTGACCGCTTCGTCGAGCTCGGCCCGCGGAACCACGGAGGTGGCGAGGCCGATCCGATCCGCCTCGTCGGCCGCTATCCGCCGCCCGGTGACACAGATCTCCAGTGCCCGGGACGGCCCGATCAACTCGGTGAGCCGTTTCGTCCCGCCCAGATCGGGCACCAGACCGAGAGACACCTCGGCCATCGAGAACCGTGCGTCATCGGCGAGCACGCGCATGTCACAGTTCAACGCCAACTGGAAGCCGGCGCCTATGGCATGTCCCTGCACCGCCGCGACGGACACGATGGACGGACTCCGCAACCACGTGAACGCGGTCTGGAAGCCCGCTATCCGATCCGCGCAGTCGACGGCTGACAACTGCGCCAAGCGAGCCAGAGAGGAATCGCCGTTGCCCTTGGCGACAGACAGATCCAGGCCCGCTGAAAACGCACGGCCTTCGGCTCGCACAATGACGACGCGGACGTCGCCCGGCAATTTCCGGGAAATGTTGCTGAGCTCCGACCACATGGCCGGAGTCTGTGCATTGAGAACGTCGGGCCGGCACAACGTGACCGTCGCGACCGGCCCAGCCAGTTCGTAGCGAACGCCTACTTCGTCGGCGGTTGACGTTTTTACCGGCTCGGCGTCGGCCGCTGTCACGCCTTCTTGCGGCGGCGGGCGCCGCCACGCTGGCGCAACTGCACACCGGATTCGGTGAGCACGCGGTGGACGAATCCATAGGAGCGGCCGGTGGAAGCGGCAAGGGCCCGGATGCTCTCACCGGAGGTGTAACGCTTCACCAGGTCCTTGGCGAGCGACTGCCGCTCGCTACCGACGATTCGACGACCCTTCTCAGTACTGGTAGCTGTGCCAGTGGCTGCCATCTTGAATCCTCACGTCGCAGACAGTGCGGTCAGATACGGTCCCACCTATTACACCGCCTCCAACGATCATGCGCCAGGCATCTGTCACCCAGGAACGTGCCCATTTATTACTGTCAGGAACTTGACGGTCACCACGCGCATCAATGTCAGACAGTTAGCCGGTGAGCTGGGAAGCAGCATTTCCGGCGGGCCACCGGTGACCCACCCGGCTCTCCAAGACCATCGATCACCTGCGGAAACTCTGGATCGAGAGGACACCCGTCAGCGCCACTCAGGGTAGCTGTGCGGAGACTCTGGGCGACCGGCGGGGAGCGTCGAGCGCACGCCGCAGCAAGTCCGACGTGCCCGCAAACGCCCGAACATCGCACTGTCTGTGTGGGCACCAGTTGACAACTGACGATGCCGTTGATCCTGGATCACCGGCACCGTCAGTCGCGAAATACGGCAGGTTTGAGCAGGGCCGACTCGCGGTAAGGCGCTTTTCCGCAGCCCGAGTCGGAGAGGGTCACGCCAGCTCGACGAGCTCCAGCAGGTCGTCGCTCCACGCGTCCTCGTCGCCGTCCGGCAGCAGGATCGCGCGGTCCGGCTTCAGCGCCTGCACACAGCCCGCGTCGTGGGTGACCAGCACGATCGCCCCCGGGTAGTTGGCGATCGCGTCCAGCACCTGCTCGCGGCTGACCGGGTCGAGGTTGTTCGTCGGCTCGTCCAGCAGCAGCACGTTCGCCCCCGAGCAGACCAGGGTGGCCAGCGCCAGGCGGGTCTTCTCACCGCCGGAGAGCACGCCGGCCGGCTTGTCGACGTCGTCCCCGGAGAAGAGGAACGCGCCCAGGATCTTCCGCAGCTCGGTGTCGGTCTGCTCGGACCCGGCGCTGCGCATGTGCTCCAGGATCGTGCGGTCCACGTCCAGGGTCTCGTGCTCCTGGGCGTAGTAGCCCAGCCGCAGGCCGTGGCCCGCGCGCACCTCACCGGTGTCGGACTTGAGCATGCCGCCGAGGATGCGCAGCAGGGTGGTCTTGCCGGCGCCGTTCAGGCCCAGGATCGCGACGCGCGAACCCCGGTCGACGGCCACGTCGACATCCGCGAAGATCTCCAGCGACCCGTACGACTTCGACAGGCCGTGCCCGGTGAGCGGCGTCTTGCCGCACGGAGCCGGGTTGGGGAAGCGCACCTTGGCCACCTTGTCCGAGGTGCGGACCTCGTCCAGGCCGCCGAGCAGTTTCTCGGCGCGCTTGGCCATGTTCTGCGCGGCGACGGTCTTGGTGGCCTTGGCCCGCATCTTGTCGGCCTGGGCCATCAGGGCACCGGCCTTCTTCTCGGCGTTGGCCCGCTCCCGGCGGCGGCGGCGCTCGTCGGTCTCGCGCGCCTCCAGGTACGTCTTCCAGCCCATGTTGTACATGTCGACGACCGAACGGTTGGCGTCCAGATACCAGACCTTGTTGACCGCGGCGTCCAGCAGCTCGACGTCGTGGCTGATCACGATCAGGCCGCCCTTGTGCTGCGCCATGTAACCGCGCAGCCAGGCGATCGAGTCCTGGTCGAGGTGGTTGGTGGGCTCGTCGAGCAGCAGGATGCCCTTGCCGTTCTGCCCCGAGTTGGCGAACAGGATGCGGGCCAGCTCGATCCGCCGGCGCTGACCGCCGGAGAGGGTGCCGATGGTCTGGGCCAGCGCGCGGTCCGGCAGACCCAGGTTGGCGCAGATGCGGGCGGCCTCGGCCTCGGCGCCGTAGCCACCGAGGGCGGAGAACTGATCCTCCAGCTGGCCGTAGCGGCGGACGAGCTTGTCCTCCGAGCTCTCCTCCAGCTGGATCTCCAGCTTCTGCATCTCGGCCAGGATCGTGTCCAGCCCGCGGGCCGAGAGCACCCGGTCGCGGCCGGTCACGTTCAGGTCGCCGGTCCGCGGGTCCTGCGGGAGGTAACCGATCTCACTGGTCCGCTCGACCTGACCCGCGTACGGAATCCCCTCGCCGGCCAGCACCTTGAGCGTGGTCGTCTTGCCGGCGCCGTTGCGGCCGACCAGGCCGATCCGGTCGCCGGGCTGCACCCGTAGGGTGGTCGGGGAGATCAGGATGCGCGCGCCGGCGCGGAGTTCGAGTCCGGTGGCGGTGATCATGATAAATTCTCGCTCTCAGTGAACGGGCTGACTCAGGGCGCAAGAAAACGCCGGCCATCCAGGGATGGTCGGCGCCGGGCAGGTCAGCCTTCGCAGAGCAGCACCCGGCCATCTTACCGGGCACCCGGCGGTAGCTCCCACTCGATTAGTTCGGGAGCGCATCGGGTACCTCGGGACCGTCCGGGTCCGGTCCAGTATCGGGCGTGCCGAGCTGATCATTCATCGATGAGGGTCCCATGGAGCTGAACGAACGAGCGGAACTCGACTCCTCTCAAGTCAACGATCTGGGCAGCAGTGGCGGCTCCGGTGGAGGCGGTTTCAACCTGCCCATCGGCGGCGGCGGCCTGGCCGGGATCATCATCACCGTGCTGCTGGCCCTGATCGGCGGCGGCATCGGGCTGCACTCGGCCACCAGCGACGACAACTCGCCGTCGTCCGGGGGCACCGACCTGGGGCAGGCCTGCGCGCAGAGCAACCCGGACCGGTTCAAGAACGTCAAGTGCCGCAACCTGCTGTACGTCAACAGCATCCAGTCGTACTGGCAGCAGGAGTACCCGAAGATCACCTCGGGCAAGAAGTACGAACTGGCCGACACCAACTACTTCGAGAACCGGGTCAACACCGGGTGCGGCGCGGCCGACTCGGGCGTGGGGCCGTTCTACTGCCCGCAGGACCACCAGGTGTACATCGACCTGAGCTTCTACAACGAACTGTCCTCGCGGTTCGGTGCCGACGGCGAGTTCGCCGCCCCCTACGTGCTGGCTCACGAGTACGGCCACCACATCCAGGACCTGCTCGGCACCAACGCGAAGGCGGCGCAGGGCGAGCAGACCGGTGCCTCGTCGGCGTCGGTCCGTCTCGAGCTCCAGGCCGACTGCTACGCCGGGACCTGGGCCAAGCACGCCACCGAGAGCCGCGACAAGACCGGCCAGCAGCCGCTGTTCACGTCGATCACCGCGACCGACATCAGCCAGGCGATCGACACGGCCGAGGCGATCGGGGACGACACCATCCAGAAGAAGTCCGGTGGCAGCGTCAACCCGGACCAGTTCACGCACGGCACCTCGGCCCAGCGCAAGAAGTGGTTCAGCCAGGGCTACCAGTCCGGCAACCCGGAGAACTGCGACACGTTCGGCGCGTCCAGCCTCTGACGCCGGGTCAGGGCACGTCGATCAGCTGATCCACCGGGGCGTAGTCGTCGGTCAGCACCCGGGCCGGGCCGGCGAAACGATCACCTCGGACGACACCGATGCCGGTGGCTCCGTGCGCGGACAGCGCCGCACGGAGCCGGGTCACCGGCACGGTGGCGTCCGAGGCGAGCATCACGAAGTTGCCGGCCCGCTCGCCGCGCAGCACGGCCGGGTCGCCCAGGATCACGACGTCGCCGAAGACCTGGCACAACGTCGCCGCCTCGGCCCGGGCCAGCGCCCCGCCCGGCCCGTCGATGAGGTTCAGCACATAGGTTCCGCCCGGCCGCAGGACACGGCGCACCCCGGTCACGAACTCGGCCGTGGTGAGGTGCCAGGGCACGGCGACCTGGCTGAACGCGTCACCGATGACGACGTCCTGTGACGCGGCCGGACTCGCGCCCACCGCGACCCGGGCGTCCTGCGTCGCGTACGTGGTCCCGGCCGGCTGCGGGAACCGCTCACGCACCAGATCCAGCAGCGCCGCGTCGATCTCGACGACCCGCTGCCGCGAGCCGGCCCGAGTGGCCGCGACGTAACCGGGCAGCGTGAGCGCCCCACCACCGAGGTGCAGCACGTCGAGCGGGCCGGCCGGCGCGGGCACGGCGTCCACCGCGGCGGCGATCATCCGGGTGTAGCCGAACTTGAGGTAGCGGGGATCGGCCACGTCGACGTACGAGTGTGACTCGGCGTTCAGGACCAGGGTCCGGCCGCCCGGGTGGCTCGCGTCGGCCACCACCGAGGCGCACTCGTACGCGGTCTCCACCTCGCACGGCGACGGCGCCGAGCGCGCCACCGCGACGGCGGTCCCGAGCGCGACGACCACCAGCACGGTGGCGCCGAGCCGGGCCCTCCGGATCGTCCGGCGCAGGCCGAGCCCGGCCCCGGCCACCGCGAGCAGGCCGGCCAGGAACCACACGATCCCGCTCGACGGCAGCGCCGCGACCAGCACGAATCCGGTGAGCAGGCTGGCGCTGACCGACCCGAGCGTGCCCAGCCCGGAGAGCCGCCCGACGACCGAGCCGCTGCGGCTCAGGTCGGTGATCCGCAGCCGGGCGACGATCGGGCTCACCGTGGAGAGCAGCGCGGCCGGCGCCAGCAGGGTGGCCGCGGCCATCAGCAGCACGCCCGGGGTGCCGGCCCCACCGAGGTGCGGGCCGAGCCGGCGGACGGCCGGGACGGTCAGCGCGGTCGTCGCCGCGGCGGCCAGCAGAATGACCGGCAACAGCGACTGAGCGCCTTTCCGATCCGCGAGACGACCGCCCGCCCAGGCCCCACCGGCAATTGCCGCGAGAGCGACGGTGATGACTCCGGTAGATGTTTCCAATGTCACACCGGTATAGGGCGCGATCAGTCGCATGCCGACGATTTCCAGCGCGAGAACAACCGCCCCGGAGAGAAATACCAGGAGCCCGCCAAGCCATCCGGGCAGAGGCACAGCATCGGTTCCCTCGGCCGCCGGGGACCGCAGAGCCTCGCCCTGAGCAGTGGCTTCCGGATCCGCGACGGTTTGTCGCACGCGACACACTCCACATTACATCGATGTCCTCAACGTCGACCGGCAACCTATCCCGATCCATTTCGGCGACGCCGCGCGGGGCTCCAAATATCTGCAATCCTCGATTTGATCGATTGTGTTAGCGTCCCCAGCCGTTGATCAATGGATTCAACGACCACCCACCACAATGGAGGAATACATGGCGATTCGTCGTCGCATCGGCACCGCCTTGGCGGGCCTCGCGATCGCCACCGGGATCACCGGCACCGCCGTCCTGGTCGCGACCACGCCGGCCATGGCGATGGAGCTGAACCCCGACGCCGACATCGACACCAGCCAGATCGAGGACTGCCGCACCGGCACCAAGTGCTACAAGTGCCTGCACGCCAGTACCTGGACGCGGGTCACCAAGTACCACAAGCTCACTCAGAAGGGCTGCTACGACTTCGGCTGATCCCTCACGCCGGCCCCTCGTTCCCGTGCCCCCGCCGGGCCGTGATGGCAGAATCGCCAGAGCGCACCGGCCTCCGGGCGCGGTGACCTCCGGCCGCCGACCCGCACCTGGCGCGGGACGGCGGCCGGATCCGTGTCACGGCTCGCGGATCAGCACCGGCACCGCCCGGGCCAGCGGGATCGCGTTCAGCAGGACGGCGTGACGCGGCTCGGGCACGTCCAGCAGCCGGCCGGCCCGCAACGCGGCCAGCGGCGCCAGCTGACGGTCGGCCAGGACCGCGTCCACCGCGGCCCGATCGCCGCCGGTCACCAGCGCGGCCAGCGTCCGTACCTCAGGAAGAAGGATCCGGCCGGCAATCCCGGCGCTGTCCGCGGTCGCCGCCTTGGCCTGGTTGTCCCGGCGCCGCGCGAACCGCTGCTGCGACCAGCCGCCCGCCGCCGTCCGCCCCTGCACGTAGTGGGTGTCCACCTTGGAGGCGACCAGCTCGGTCCCGTCGGCGACACCGGCCGCGACCGCGCCCTTGCGCGCCAGCAGCAGCCCGAGCCGGCGGGGCGTGCGCGCGGCGGCGATGAGATCGGTCACGGTCGCCGGTTCACCCGCGCCGGGCGGGGCGTGCAGGGTCGCCTCGGCACCGTCCTCGGCGATCAGGATCAAACCCTCTTCCCGGTACGGACCGTGCCGCCCGGCGAAGTTGGCCAGCCAGCGTTCGAGCCGCTCCGGTGCGACATCCACCCATTTCCCGCCGCCGGCGGCCGGCCGTTCACCCATTCTTGTCAGACTACGGTGGCAGGATCGCCGGCATGACGACGTCCTCACCGTTCGTCGCCGAGCTGACCGCGAGGCTGCTCGGGCGGCTGACCGCCGACTTCGAGACCGGCCGCGATCCGGACCGCGCCCCGGCCATGGAGGCGTACATGCGGGACCAGTTCCCGTTCCTCGGCCTCAGTGCCGGCGCCCGCCGGTCGGCCGCGCGCACCGCCCTGGCCGGCCTGCCGAAACCCTCCGAGGAGGAGCTCGCCGAGATCGTCCGGGGCTGCTGGGCGCGCGACGAGCGGGAGTTCCAGCAGTTCGCCTGCGACTACCTGGTGACGCACGTCACGGTGCCGGGGCCCGGCTTCCTCGACGTCGCCGAGGAGTTGATCACGACGAAGTCCTGGTGGGACACGGTCGACCCGCTCGCCACCCGCTTCGTCGGCGGCCTGGTCCGGCGCCACCCCGACCTGGTCGCCCGGATGGACGCGTGGTCCGGGTCCGACAACCTGTGGCTGATCAGGACGGCGATCCTGCACCAGTTGCACTACGGCGCGGAGACGAACACCACACGCCTGTTCTCGTACTGCACTCGTAACGCCGCCCACCGGGACTTCTTCGTCCGGAAAGCCATCGGGTGGGCGCTGCGCCACCACGCCCGCACCGACCCGGCGGCCGTGCGTTCCTACCTGACGGCCCACGCCGCCGTCCTGTCCCCGTTGTCGATGCGAGAGGCGGCAAAACACCTTTAAAACCCTTATTGGGTACGTCATGAGCCGCCCGCCCGCGAATGCCACGGCGGGCGATCGATGACGGGCGGCTCACCCCGTGCGGGCCGCCCTGCGCGGGGCCGGCGGCTTCCGGGTCAGGCTTCGCGACTCCGGCTGCGAGTGTTGTGGCTGCTCAGGAGTTCAGTAGTAGGCGGACGGCCAGAGCGGCGATCACCACGCTCGACGTGAGCGCGGTGAGAAGCCGGCCGCGGGGACTGGTCAGCAGGCGGCCCACCAGGGAACCGCTGCCGGCGATCAGCAGCTGCCAGCTGGCCGAGGCCAGGAAAGCACCGATCACGAACCAGACGCCGCCGCCCGAGCCACCGTTGCCCAGGACCAGCGCCGCAAAATAGATCACCGTGGCCGGGTTGAGCAGGGTCAGGCCGAGAATGCCGGCGTACGCGCGGAACGCCGTGGTCGGGTGCTCCTCCCGCGCCCCGCCACCGGGGCCACGGATCGCGCCCCACGCGGTCCACGCCGCGAACGCCAGCAACACGACACCACCCACCCAGCGCAGCGGCTCGGCGATCGGGGCGATCACACCCGCGACGGCCGCTCCCCCGGCCACCGCGATGCAGGCGTAGATCCCGTCCGCGGTGGCCGCACCCATCCCGGCCGCGGCCCCGACCCGCAACGACGTGCGCGCGCTCAGCCCGGCGATCAGCGCACCGATCGCCCCGACCGGCACCGCGATCCCATACCCGGCGACCACACCGGCCAGAAACCCCGCGCTCACAACCGCTCCCCCCGCCGGAGCGCCGCCCCACACCCGAACCCGTCACCGGGCCGGCGGTCAAGGCAGCCCCGGGAGTGACCCGGGCCGGCCGGGCGACGTGAAAGCACCGAAGTAAAAATGCCGCCGGGCCGGTAGGCGGGGGTCATGACGCCTGCTCAGGCACCACCGTTCCCCGGACGCCCTGCTGCTGTCGCCCGGACCGTTCAGCCGCGGGAACTAAAACAGCAAGGTAGGCCATCAGCTCGATCACGCCGCCATCATCCCGGCCGCCCCACCAGCCCAGCCACCGAATTACTCCCGCCGCCCGCGACAGACCCCGCGCCAGTTCAGCCCACGCCGGTTCAGCCCACGCCGCGACAGGCCCGCGAGGCCCGCGCCGGTCCGGCCCATGCCGCGGGTCGCGCCCTCAGCTGGCACTGAGGGCTGTTCCAAAGGGCCCGACACAGCCCTGAGCACCAGCCCGCCACCGCGACCTTCGCGCAGGCCCGGCCCGCGCCGCGGGTCACGGGCTCGGCTGGCACTGACGGCTGTTCCCAGGGGTCCGACACAGCCCTGAGCACCAGCCCGCCACCGCGACCTTCGCGCGGGCCTGGCTCGTGGCGCGGGTCACGGGCTCGGCTGGTGCTGACGGCTGTGTCTGGCGGGTTTTGCAGCCCTCAGCGCCAGCCGGTGGGTGGGGGCGCGGCTGGGGCTGGTGTCGCGGTGGGGCGGCGTGGGAGACGCACGGGGCTTGGGTGAAGGGGTTCGGGCGTGGACCGGTTTTTGGTCTGACCGCAACCACCCACGCAGATCGCCCTGGAGGGTTGAGCGTTCTGGGCGCGCCAGCGCCCTGCTCGGCCCGGAAGGGTCCCCGCGGGAGCGACGATCTGGACCACGGCGGACCTGGGACATGATGGTCTTGAATTTGATCGTCACCGCTCGCGGCTTCCCGGCGACGGACCGTGACAGATAGGGTCCGATCATGGGTGTCGTCGCGGAGCTGATCCTGATCCGGCATGGGCAGAGCCTGGCCAACGTGCTGTTCCCGGAGGCGGATGCGCAGGGGCGGCTCGAGGTCGCGCTGAGCGGGCGTGACGCCGAGGTTCCGCTGACCGGGATCGGTCAGGAGCAGGCGCGGGCGGTCGGGCGCTGGCTGGCATCGCTGCCGGTGGAGCAGCGGCCCGAGGTGGTCGTGACGTCGCCGTATCTGCGGGCGCGGGAGACCTGGCGGATCGCGGCGGAGGCGTCGGGGTCGGGGACGCCGGTGCCAGAGACCGACGATCGCCTGGTGGATCGGCTTCTCGGGGAGCTTGAGATGTTGACCCGGGCGGCTGTCGCGGCGCGTTTCCCGGGGGAGGCGGCGCGGCGGAGCGTGGCCGGCGAGTGGGAGTACCGGCCGCCCGGTGGGGAATCATTCGCGGACATCCGGGTGCGGCTCAGTTCCTTTCTGGACGATCTTCATCGGGAGCATGCCGGGCGTCGCGTGGTGGTCGTCGCGCATGACGCGGTGGTGCTGATGACCCGGGCGGTCATCGAGGATCTTGATTGGGACGGGCTGGCCGCGGTGGAGAAGGCGGCCGGGTCGGTGCGGAATGCGTCGGTCAGCCGGTTCATGGACGACGGAAACAGTCTGAAACTTGACCGATACAACGTGATCGACCATCTACCACCGGCCTGAACGACAGAAACACATCGATCAGCGTCTTCCAAAGAATTCTTTGCATGGATAGGTTGGGTCGATGCCCGCACCCACCGGCGCGCTGGGCCCGCACGCGTTGCGAGGTCTGGCGCATCCGCTTCGCGTACGGATCCTCGCCCTCCTCCGCGAGCACGGCGCCTCCACCGCCACGCGGCTCGCGGACCGGCTCGGCGAGTCGTCCGGGGCGACCAGCTATCACCTGCGGCAACTCGCGGCGTACGGGTTCGTCGAGGACCTCCCGGGTCGCGGCGCCGGGCGGGAACGCTGGTGGCGGACGGTGGCCCGGCACAACGACAGCGCCGTGCACCTGCGCGCGGCCGCGGCCGGAACCCTCCAGCGGCTGCACGACTTCCTGGGCGGGGCGGCCGATCTGCCACCGGAGTGGCTGGCCGGGATCGCGATCGACGACGTCTCGGTGCGGCTGAGCCCGGCCCAGGCGGTCGAGCTGCTGGGCCGGATCCGGGAACTGCTCATCGATCTGCCCGAGCGGGCCGCCGGGAGCGAGGACGTGGTCGTGCAGTGGCAGGTGTTTCCGCGGCTGGCGCCCCGGCGGCAGGCCTCGAGGAGGAATCAGCGGTGAGACGCGGACTGACCGGCCTGCTCACGGCCGAGGCGATCTCCCTGCTCGGCAGCCGGATCACCTTCGTCGCGCTGCCCTGGCTGGTGCTGACCAGCACCGGCTCGGCGCTGATGGCCGGGGTCGCCGGCTTCGCCGAGATGCTTCCGTACGTCCTCGCCGGCCTGCTCGGCGGCCCGATCGTGGACCGGGTCGGCCCGCGGTCGACGGCCGTCGCGGCCGATGTGGCGAGCGTGCTGGCGGTCAGCGGCATTCCGCTGATGGCCTCCACCGAGAACATGTCGTACCACACGCTGCTCGGCCTGATCGCCCTGGCCGGGGCGCTGCGCGGGTTCGGGGACACGGCGAAACGGGCGCTGCTGCCGCGCGTGATCGCCGAGTCCGGGCTGACCACCGAGCGCGGCACCACCCTCTACGACGGGATCAGCCGGGTGGCCACGCTGCTCGGGCTGCCGCTGGCCGGGCTGCTGGTGGCCGCGGTCGGTCCGGCCCGGGTGCTGCTGGTCGACGCGGCCTCGTTCGGGATCTGCGCGCTGCTGATCTCGGTCTACGTGCGGTCCGGCGCGACCCGGCCGGCCCCGGCCGAGGACGACGAGGGTGGGTACGCGGCCGCGCTGCGCTGCGGTTTCCGGTACGTGCGGCAGGACCGCCTGATCATCGGCATCATGTCGCTGCTGTTCGCGACCAACCTCTTCGACCAGGCCTTCGCCACCGTGTTCGTGCCGGTCTGGGTGCGTGAGGGCCCGCACGGCCCGGCCGCGCTGGGGGTGCTGGGCAGCGCGTTCGGGATCGGCGCGGTGGCCGGGAACATCCTGTGGACGATCGTCGGGCCGCGGCTGCCACGCCGGGTCACGTTCGCCGTCTGCTTCCTGATCGGTGGCCCGGCGCAGCTGTTCGCGCTGGCCCTCACCGACCGGTTGTGGCTGGTCCTGGCGGTGGCCGCGCTGGCCGGGGCGCTGATGTCGACGATCAACCCGATCCTGCTGGCGGCCGTCTACGAGCGCATCCCGACCCGGGTGCAGGGCCGGGTGATGAGCGTGCTGATCGCGTTCTCCTGGGCCGGGATCCCGATCGGCGGCGTGCTCGGCGGGTGGGCCGCCGACGAGCTGGGGCTGCGGACCGGCGCGCTGCTGGCCGGGATCGGCTACCTGGCGGTGACGCTGTCGCCGTTCGTCTTCTCGGCCTGGCGTTCGCTCGACGAGCACCGTGTGCTTCCGGCGAAGGCGCTGGTCGGTGCGAAGTAGACATCGATAGGGTGACACCGATGACTATCGCCCATGACGTGACCGGCCACGGGCCGGACGTGCTGATGATCCACTCGACCGCGACCGACCGCCGGATGTGGGATCCGCAAATCCCGGCGCTGGCCGAGGCCGGTTTCCGGGTGACCCGGGCCGACATGCGCGGCTTCGGCGACTCGCCGCTGCCGGGCACGCCGTGGAACGACGCCGACGACCTCGCCGAACTGTTCGGGGACGGGCCGGTCGCGGTGATCGGCTCCTCCGGTGGCGGCTACGTCGCGCTGGAGTTCGCGGCCCGATGGCCCGCCCGGGTCCCGGCGCTCGTGCTGCTCTGCGCCGCGTTCCCGTGGCCGAAGAGCCCGGAGCGGAAGGCGTTCGCCGAACGGGAGGACGCGCTGCTCGACGCCGGTGACCTCGACGCCGCGGTCGAACTCAACGTGGACACCTGGCTCGGGCCGGCGGCCGGCGACGAGCAGCGGGCCGCCGTCCGGGTCATGCAGCGGCGCGTCTTCGAACTGCAGCCACCGGACCAGCCCGAACCGGAACAGATCGAGATCGCGTTCGACCCGGCGGCGATCACCGCACGGACACTGCTGATCTCCGGCGCCCACGACCTGCCCGACTTCCGGGACATCGCCGACCACCTGGCCGGGATCATCCCGGGCGCGCGGCACACCGCACTCGACTGGGCCGGGCATTTCCCCGGTCTGGAGCGGCCCGACGTGATCAACCCACTGTTGATCGCGTTCTTGCGAAACCCATGATTTTCTGTACGAACCAATCGGCGTCGTCGAGCCACGCGAAGTGCCCGCCGTCGGGGACCATCGCCAGCTCGGCCTGGGGGAACAGGCCCGCGTAATCGGCGGCACGCTTCGGCGGCAGCTGCAGGTCGACCGCGCCGGTGATCAGCAGCACGGGGGCCGGGAAACGGGCCAGCCGGGTCCGTACGTCATCGGGGTCCAACGCCCCCTCGGCGTAGTAGGCCGCGGCCGCGAGCCGGTTCTTCTGACCGGCCTCGCGGGCCGAATAGGCTTGCGTCTCCGCATCCCAGCGGCCGTAGACGAACGGCGCCAGGGCGCGACCGTCGGCCGGGGTCGCGCGGCCGGCCTGCACCCGTTCGAGCGCGGCGAACGCCTCCGGGAACCACGGCTCGCCGCGGCGCTGCTCGGCCACCGCCCGCCGATCCTCGTCCGAGATCTCCAGATTCACCGCGCGTGGACTCGGGTTGACCAGGATCAACCGGCGGACCCGCTCCGGGTGCGCGGCCGCGTAGAGCAGGGCCAGGGCCGCCCCGGCCGAATGCCCGAGCAGGTCGAACCGGTCCAGCAGGACGTGCTGCCGCAGCGCCTCCACGTCGGCGACCTGGCGGTCGCAACGGTAGCTCGCCGGGTCGGCCGGGACCGCGGAGTCACCGGTGCCGCGCAGGTCCGGGATCAGCAGCAGGCGGTGCCGGGAGAGGCCGCCCAGGTCACCGAGGTAGGCCGAGGCCTGCATGGGGCCGCCCGGGAGACAGACCAGGGGGTCACCGCGGCCCGTCCGGTGCAGCGCCAGCCGGGTGCCGTCGGGAGCGGTGAAGGTGTCCACCCGTCCGATCCTATGCGTGAGCCTCGATATCTTGGGGAAATTGTCGGACACCCGGTTTAGGCTCCCGGCCGTGACAGAAATTTCGGGAGACTTCGAGACGCACCTGACCGTGCGGGCCGGCGAGGCCGACGCCCTGGCCGCGTTCGCCGCCGAGCACGGCGTGAAGTTTCTGGAGATCGAGCTGGATCGGGGCGAGACGGCCGTCCAGCCGATGCTCACCCTGCACGGGAGCGGCACCCTGATGCGACAGGTCGCGACCGCTCATCAGTGGTGTGACCGGCTGCGCGCGGCCGGGATCGACCCGATCCGCCGCAAGATCGAGGCAACGCCGTGGTCGACGGGTGTGCCGCAGGCCCGGGGCGATGTGTTCGACGAGCCGGTTCACAGGTACTTCGAGCACCACATCAAGCTGCGCCTGCCGCCCGGCGCCGACCTCGGGCCGATCACGGCACTGGCCGCGCCGCACTCCGCGCGACTGTCCCGCAACGCGCGCACGAGATCGGCCGACGGCAGCGAGGTCCGCTTCGTGAACCAGCGCTGCCGCCGGGTCGGCCGATCCGACGCGTCGAAGAGGCTGGATCTCCTGGTCGCCGCGCTGCGGGAGGCCGGCCACGACGTGGTCTCGGTCGAGCAGGAGTACGTGGTGCTCGACGACAACCTGGCGCTCGACGACGGCTGGCTGCGAGGAGAGGGGCAGGCATACCGCGAGGAGTCGGTCGCTCCGGAATACCGGCCGGGCTTCCCGGCCACCTATCACCGGGTGCCGGAGGCCCAGCAGGGGCTGGTCTTCGATCCGGCGCTCAAACAGCATCCGCGCGCCTACCGGGCCGGGGAGCCGGTCTTCGACGACCCGGCCACCGGGGAGCACTGGCGGGCCGCCCGGCAGGAGGCTCTGCGACACGTCCTCACCGTGCTGGCCGGCGGATTCTGGGGGCGCTACCTGGTGCTGCGCGGCAGCGCCGCCATGCCGGCCTGGGTCGGCGCCGCCCGCGACCCCGGCGACCTGGACTTCGTTGTCGTCCCGGCGTCGGTGACCAGCGGCAGCGCCGAGGCGGAGGCGCTGATCGACGGGATCGTGCGGGAACTGGCTGCCCGGCCCGGCGCCGGCCTGCGGGCGGACCGGGTGACCCGGTCCGCCATCTGGACCTACGAGCGGGCCGACGGCATGCGGCTGGTGGTGCCGTTCCGGGTCCGTGGTGTCCCGGACGGGGCCGTGCAGATCGACCTGGTGTTCGGCGAGGAGCTGCCGATCCCGCCGGAGCCGTTGCGCCTGCCCGGGGTGGCGCCGCGGGTCCTGGCCGCCACCGCCGAGCTGTCACTGGCCTGGAAACTGCTGTGGCTGGCGACCGACACCCACCCGCAGGGCAAGGATCTCTACGACGCGGTGTTGCTCGCCGAACACACCACCGTCGACCTCGCCGTGGTCCGCGATCTGATGCGGGCCGAACTGGACGACCGGGCCGACGAGTTCACCGCCGGATCGGTGCTGGGCTGGGCCGACGTGGCCTGGGGCAACTTCGACCTGGAGTATCCGGAGCTGGTCACCGATGCGAACGAGCTGCCGTGGCTGCAGCGGCTCGCCCTCGCCCTGGACCGCGCCTGGGCCTAGCTGATCCGGGACCACTCCCGCAGCTGGGTGGCCACCTCGCGGTCGCCGTCGATGCGGACGGCGTCCAGCGGGAGGCGACGGTTGAGGAGCAGGATCAGATCGCTGGCCGTGCCCTGGATGCGGGTGACCGGGTCACCGCTGGCCGCCGGGTCGGCGGTGGCGCCGGCCGGGGACAGGTCGACGGTCCAGGACGGGCCCTCGACGGCCTGGTACTGCACCCGGGCCGGGCGGTGCGGCCAGACGCCGAGCGAGCCGAGGCAGGTGCTGAGGAACTCGCTGACCCCGTCGACGGCGACCGCCGCGGGCAGGGGTTCCGGTTTGCCGAGGGCTTCCAGGGCGTCGTACGCGTGGACGGCCGCCTCCTGCACCTGGTGGCGCGCGACCGACCCGGCCGTGTAGGTCGCCGCCTCGGCCGGCCACCACGCCCAGCAGGGTGCGTCCGGCCCGGCCGCGAGCAGGGCGGCGCTGAGCATCCGGGTCGACTCGCCGAACCATTCGAGCAGGTCGCTCTGCGGGAACGTGCTGCCGTGCCGGTCCCGCGGCGGCGGGCCGGACGGGTCGGCCTCGGTCACCACCAGCGCCCAGAACCGTTGCACCTCGCCGAGGTGCGCGACCAGGTCACGCAGCGTCCAGTCGGGGCAGCCGGGCACCTTGACACCCATGTCAGGCGCGCCGGCGGCGGCGGCCCGCAGGGTCGCGGATCGCTCCTCGACCAGAGTGACCAGCTCGGGGAAGGGCGGAGTCGGAGTCATGTCCGGTTTCTACCACCGAAAAATGACAAAGGACGGCACGCTTCTCGCGCACCGCCCTTTGGATGTACGTATTCACACGCCGAGGCCGACCGGCTGTCGTCCTTAAACGTTGAAGCCGAGCGCCCGCAACTGCTCGCGGCCGTCGTCGGTGATCTTGTCGGGGCCCCACGGCGGCAGCCACACCCAGTTGATCCGGAAGTCCTGGACCAGGCCGCCGCCCGGTCCGGTGGTCAGGGCCTGCCGGGTCTGGTCCTCGATCACGTCGGTCAGCGGGCAGGCCGCCGACGTCAGCGTCATGTCCAGGGTGACGACGTTCTCGTCGTCGACGTGGACGCCGTAGACGAGTCCGAGGTCGACCACGTTGATGCCGAGTTCGGGGTCGACGACGTCCTTCATGGCCTCTTCGACGTCGTCGATCGAGGCCTTCTTGCCCGGGGCCTTGACCTCGGACGAAGCGACGGCGGAGACGCCCGCGGCGGGAACCTCGACCGGCTCGCCGGCGTCGGCGGCCGCGGCCCGCTCCTCGGCCAGCCAGGCCGGCACCTCGTCGTCGGCGGCCGAGGTCTCGCCGGCCGGGACAGCCGCGACCGTCTGCACGGAGGCGGCCTCGGACGCGTGGTCGTGGTGCGCGTGACCGTGGTCGTGATCGTGGTGGTGCCCGTGGTCGTGGTGCGCGTGGTCGTGGTCGTGGTGCGCGTGCCCCACGGCCTGCAGAGAATCGGTCTCGCTCATGCCTTCACCTCCGGGCTCACGCCCACCTCGACACCGGCGCGCGCCGCCGCGTCCTTGAATGCCATCCACGGCAGCAGGGCACACTTCACCCGGGCCGGGAACTTGGCCACGCCCGCGAAGGCGATGCCGTCGCCGAGCACGTCCTCGTCCGGCTCGATCTGGCCGCGGCTCTGCATCAGCTCCACGAACGCGTGGTGGATCTCGGACGCATCGTGGAGATCCTTGCCCTGCAGCAGCTCGTGCAGCACGGACGCGGAGGCCTGACTGATCGAGCAGCCCAGACCGTCGTACGAAATCTCGGAAAGATTGTGATTGACCCGCACGGTGATCTCGTCGCCGCAGGTCGGGTTGACGTGGTGCGCCTCACCGTCGAACTCCTCGCGCAGGCCACGCCCGTGCGGGTGCTTGTAGTGGTCCAGGATGATGTCCTGGTACAGCGCGTCGAGCATCATCAGCCGAACACCTTCCGCACCTGGTCGAGGCCGCGCGCCAGGGCGTCGATCTCGTCCGTGGTCGTGTAGAGGTAGAACGAGGCCCGGGTCATCGCCGGCACCGAGAACCGCACGCACACCGGCCGCGCGCAGTGGTGGCCGACCCGCACCTCGACGCCGAGCGCGTCCAGGACCTGCCCGACGTCATGGGGGTGTACCCCGTCGACTCCGAACGACACCGTGCCGCCGCGGCTCACCGGTGACGCCGGGCCGTAGATCCGCACGCCGGGGACGTCGGCGAGCTGGTCCAGCGCGTACGCGGTGATCTCCTGCTCATGGCGGTGGATCTCGTCCATGCCGATGCCGGTCAGGTAGTCCACCGCCGCGCCGAGCCCGATCGCCTCGGTGATCGGCGGGGTGCCGGCCTCGAAGCGGGCGGGCGGCGGCGCGAACGTCGTCTTGGCCATCGTCACGGTCTCGATCATCGAGCCGCCGGCCAGGAACGGCGGCATCTCCGAGAGCAGGCCGAGCCGGCCCCAGAGCACGCCGATGCCGGTCGGGCCGAGCATCTTGTGGCCGGTGAACGCGATGAAGTCCACACCCAGTGCCCGCACGTCGACCGCGAAGTGCGGCACCGACTGGGAGGCGTCGAGCATGACCAGCGCGCCGACCTGCCGGGCCCGCTCGACGATCCGGGCCGGGTCGTTGATCGTGCCGAGCGTGTTGGACATGTGCGCGACCGAGACCAGCTTGGTGCGCTCGTTGACCAGCTCGTCCAGCTGCGACTCGTCGAGCCGGCCCTCGTCGGTGATCCCGAACCAGCGCAGCGTGGCACCGGTCCGCTCGCACAGCAGCTGCCACGGCACGAGATTCGAGTGATGCTCCATCTCGGAGATCACGATCTCGTCACCGGGCTTGAGCTGGAGGAACTGCCCGGCCGAGTGCGCGACCAGGTTGATCGCCTCGGTGGAGTTCTTGGTGAACACCACTTCATCGGGGCTGCCCGCACCGATGAAGGAGGCGATCTTGGCGCGCGCACCCTCGTACATCTCGGTCGACTCGGTGCCGAGAGTGTGCACCGAGCGCGACACGTTGCCGTTGTGTTTCTCCTGGTGCGCGCGCATGACGTCGAGCACCTGCACCGGCTTCTGCGAGGTGTTGGCGCTGTCCAGGTAGACCAGCGGGTGGCCGTTCACCTCCCGCTCGAAGATCGGGAAGTCCTTGCGCACCCGCGCGACGTCGAAGCTCATGATCTGACTCCTAGGCCTTGGTGAGGAACTTCTCGTAACCCGAGACCTCGAGCTCCTCGGCCAGCTCCGAGCCACCCTCTTCGACGATCTTGCCACCGACGAAGACGTGCACGAAGTCCGGCTTGATGTAGCGCAGGATCCGCGTGTAGTGGGTGATCAGCAGGAAACCGGTCTCGCCGGTCTCGCGAACCCGGTTGACGCCGTCGCTGACGATCCGCAGCGCGTCGATGTCGAGGCCGGAGTCGGTCTCGTCGAGGATCGCCATCTTCGGCTTGAGCAGCTCGAGCTGCATGATCTCGTGCCGCTTCTTCTCACCGCCGGAGAAGCCCTCGTTGACGTTGCGCTGGGCGAACGCCGGGTCCATCTGCAGCTTCTCCATGGCGCCGCGCAGCTCGCCGGCCCACGTGCGGAGCTTGGGGGCCTCGCCGTCGATCGCGGTCTTCGCCGTACGCAGGAAGTTGGCCACCGAGACGCCGGGGACCTCGACCGGGTACTGCATGGCCAGGAACAGGCCGGCGCGGGCACGCTCGTCGACGGTCAGCGCGAGCACGTCCTGCCCGTCGAGGGTCACCGAACCGCCGGTGATCTCGTACTTCGGGTGGCCGGCGATGGAGTAGGCCAGCGTCGACTTGCCGGAGCCGTTCGGGCCCATGATGGCGTGGGTCTCGCCGCTCTTGATGGTGAGGTCGACCCCGGCGAGGATCGGCTTCAGCTCGCCATCCGGCAGCTTCACCGAAACCTGCAGGTCGCGGATCTCCAGGGTGCTCACGGCTCTACTCCATTGCTCGGTGTCGTCGAAACGTAGATGTCTCCGTCGCGGATCTCGACGGGGTAGACCGCCACCGGGTCGATGGCGGGCGGCCCGGAGGGCTCACCGGTCCGAAGATCGAAACGGGAACCGTGCAGCCAGCATTCCAGCGTGCACCCGTCGATCTCACCCTCCGAGAGCGCCACCGAGGCGTGGCTGCACTCGTCACGGACCGCGTAGAAGTTGTCGTCGTCGGCGTGCACCACCGCGATCTCGACGCCGTCGACCTCCACCTGGAGCGCGGTGCCCTTCGCGATGTCGGTCACCGGACCGACGTTCTCGAACGCCATTTAAGCCCCGGCCTCCACCAGACGGGCCTCGATGGCGTCACCGAGCCGCTCACGCAGCGACTCGACCGGGATCTTGTTGATCAGCTCGGCGAAGAACCCGCGAACCACCAGCTTGCGCGCCTCACCCTCGGGGATGCCGCGGGCCATCAGGTAGAACAGCTGCTCGTCGTCGAAACGACCGGTCGCGCTCGCGTGACCTGCTCCGGCCACCTCGCCGGTTTCAATTTCCAGATTGGGTACGGAGTCAGCCCGCGCCCCGTCCGTGAGGACCAGGTTCCGGTTGATCTCGTAGGTGTCCGTGCCGGTGGCCGTCGCTCGGATCAGCACGTCGCCGACCCAGACGGTGTGCGCCGAAGCACCCTGCAGCGCGCCGCGGTAACCCACGTAGCTGCGGCAGTCCGGCACCGAGTGGTCGACCAGCTGACGGTGCTCGTGGTGCTGGCCGGCGTCGGCGAAGTACAGCCCCCACAGCTCGGCGTCGCCGCCGCGGCCCGTGTACTCCACGCTCGTGAACTGGCGGACCAGGTCGCCGCCGAGCGTGACCTGCACGTGCTGGACCCGGGCGTCCTTGCCGACCCGGAACTTCACGTGCTGGGCCTGCACGGCGTCACGGTCCCAGTCGGCCACCGTCACGAAGGTCAGCTGGGCGCTGTCCTCGACGACGACCTCGATGTTGTCGGCCAGGGTGACCGTGCCGGTCTGCTCCAGCACGATCGTGGCCTTGGCGAAGCGGCCGACCTTGACGACGGTGCGCGCGGCCGCGGCCTCGCCACCCTTACCGACCAGGTGGATCACGGCGGCCTCGGCCGGCACGGCCTCGGCCGCGACCTCGATCACGGTGACGCCGGCGGCCGAACCGTAGGCCAGCGCGCTGATCCGGTCGAACGGGGTGAGCACCGGGTCGACGTCGTCGGCGGTGCTCACCGTGACGCCGGCGGGCAGGTCGTCGTGCTCCACGGACGGGGCCGTTCCGTTCAGCGACGTGGCCTTGACCAGGTCACCCAGCCGCTTGAGCGGGGTGAAACGCCACTCCTCCTCCAGGCCGTTGAGGGCCGGGAAGTCGGCGACGTCGAAGGAGCGCAGCACCTGGGACTTGGTGCTCGGCGGCGGGGCGGTGGTAGTCATCTCGTCCTTTGAAAAAGTCTCGTCGATTTGTCAGCTGGTCAGCCGACCGCGCCTTCCATCTGCAGTTCGATGAGGCGGTTCAGCTCCAGCGCGTACTCCATCGGGAGCTCCTTGGCGATCGGCTCGATGAAGCCACGCACGATCATGGCCATCGCCTCGTCCTCGGTCAGACCGCGGCTCATCAGGTAGAAGAGCTGGTCCTCGCTGACCTTGGAGACGGTCGCCTCGTGGCCCATGTTCACGTCGTCCTCACGGATGTCCACGTACGGGTACGTGTCCGAGCGGGAGATCGTGTCGACCAGCAGCGCGTCGCACTTGACCGTGCTCTTGGAGTGCGCGGAGCCCTCCAGGACCTGGACGAGACCGCGGTACGAAGTACGCCCACCACCACGCGCGATCGACTTGGAGATGATCGTCGAGGAGGTGTGCGGGGCGGCGTGCACCATCTTGGCGCCCGAGTCCTGGTGCTGCCCCGCGCCGGCCATCGCGATCGACAGCACCTCGCCCTTGGCGTGCGGGCCGGTCATGTAGACGGCCGGGTACTTCATGGTCACCTTGGAGCCGATGTTGCCGTCGACCCACTCCATGGTCGCGCCCTCTTCGCAGGTGGCGCGCTTGGTGACCAGGTTGTAGACGTTGTTCGACCAGTTCTGGATGGTCGTGTACCGCACCCGGGCGTTCTTCTTCACGACGATCTCGACGACCGCGGAGTGCAGCGAGTCGGACGAGTAGATCGGCGCCGTGCAGCCCTCGACGTAGTGGATGTAGCTGCCCTCGTCGGCGATGATCAGCGTGCGCTCGAACTGGCCCATGTTCTCCGTGTTGATCCGGAAGTAGGCCTGCAGCGGGATGTCGACGTGCACACCCTTCGGCACGTAGATGAACGAGCCGCCGGACCAGGTCGCGGTGTTCAGCGCGGCGAACTTGTTGTCGCCGACCGGGATCACCGTGCCGAAGTACTCCTTGAAGAGCTCCTCGTGCTCACGCAGGGCCGTGTCGGTGTCCAGGAACAGGACGCCCTGGGCCTCCAGGTCCTCACGGATCGCGTGGTAGACGACCTCGGACTCGTACTGCGCGGCGACGCCGGAGACGAGGCGCTGCTTCTCGGCCTCCGGGATGCCGAGCTTGTCGTACGTCGCCTTGATGTCGGCGGGCAGGTCGTCCCAGGTGGCGGCCTGCTTCTCGGTGGAACGCACGAAGTACTTGATGTTCTGGAAGTCGATGCCGGTGAGGTCGGCGCCCCACGACGGCATCGGCTTGCGGTCGAACAGGCGCAGGCCCTTGAGACGCAGGTCCAGCATCCACTGCGGTTCGCTCTTCAGCGCGGAGATGTTGCGCACCACCGCCTCGGAGAGGCCGCGCTGCGCGGTGGCACCCGCGGTGTCAGCGTCGGCCCAGCCGTACTCGTACTTCCCGAGTGCGGCCAGGTGCTCTTCCTGAGTGACGATCTGGTCAGTCATGTATCTGTCCTAACCGTGTTTGCGGCGGTGTGCGCAGGGCGCGAAGGAATGTGCGTGGTGCACACTCCGTCGCCGTGCGCGATGGTGGCGAGGCGCTGCACGTGGGTGCCGATGAGCCGGGAGATGACTTCGGTCTCGGCGTCGCACAGCTGAGGGAACTCGGCAGCCACGTGGGCCACCGGGCAGTGGTGCTGGCACAACTGTCCGCCGGACGCGATCGTGGTCGCGCTGGCAGCGTAGCCCTCCGCGGTCAGTGCGTCGGCGAGCGCCTCCGCCCGCGCGAACGGATCGGTCCCGGCCTCCAGAAGGGCGGTGCGGCAGCGATCCTCCAGCGCCTGGATCTGCGCCCCGGCGAACGCGGAGACCGCCTCCGGCCCGTGGTGCTGGGCGATCCAGCGCAGCGCGGCGGCAGCGATATTGTCATAGTGATGCGGGTTGAGATCCTCGCGGGCGGCGGCGGTGAGCACGAAGGCCTTGGCCGGGCGGCCACGGCCACGCGGACCGGTGCGACGCACCTCACGGGTCTCGACCAGCTGGTCGGCGAGCATGGCGTCCAGGTGCTTGCGGATCGCGGCCGGGCTCAACCCGAGCTGCGCGCCGAGCTCGGCGGCGGTGGCCGGACCACGCTGCAGCAGCTGACCCACCCGGTCCCGGGTGCGGCCGTCCGACGCGGCGGCAGTCGCCGCGGCACCTTCGCCTAGCTGCACCGGGTATTTCACTACGCCAACGTTACGTATTTCCTCCCACACCTGCAAACCGGCCCCCGGTGATCCATCACACCGGGCCTCCGGGGAGGCGTCTTTCAAGATCAAATTCGCGCGTACGATGCCACGGGTGAAGTCCTTCGAGCCGCTGTTCCGCCCGTTCGCCGCCTGGTTGCGCCCGCTGGCCCTCGCGTCACTGGTCGCCAACGTCGCGCTGATCGTCACCGGCGCGGCCGTCCGCCTCACCGACTCCGGGCTCGGCTGCCCCACATGGCCGAAATGCACCGACGGGTCGTACACGACGACCGCCGCGATGGGCGTCCACGGCGTCATCGAATTCGGCAACCGGATGCTCACGTTCGTCCTGGTCGCCCTGGCCATCGCCGGCTTCCTCGGCGCACTCGGCCAGCCCCGCCGCCGCTCGCTGGTCCGCCTGTCGGTCGCCGTCGGCCTGGGCATCCCGATGCAGGGCGTGATCGGCGGCATCACCGTCCTCACCCACCTCAACCCGTGGGTCGTCGGACTGCACTTCCTGCTGTCGATCGCGCTGATCACGGTGGCGTACGCGTTCTGGCGCCGCATCGACGAGGGTGACGCCACCCTCGTCCCGCTGGTCCCGGCCCCGATCCGCACCCTGGGCATCCTCACCACCCTGGCCAGCCTCGCCGTCGTCGCCGCGGGCGTCGTCGTCACCGGCAGCGGCCCCCACTCGGGCGACCGCGGCGCCAAACGCAACGGCCTCGACCCGGCCGCCATCTCCCAGGTCCACGCCGACCTGGTCTTCCTGCTGATCGGCCTGTCCGTCGCCCTGTGGCTCGCCCTGCGCGCCCTGGGCGCCCCGTCGTCGGCGGCGCTGACCCTGGTGGCGGTCGAACTGGGGCAGGGGCTGATCGGCTTCGTGCAGTACTTCACGCACCTGCCGGTGATTCTGGTGGCCGCCCACATGCTCGGGGCCGGGCTGGTCTGGACGGCCACCCTCGCCGTCCTGTGGTCCCTCCGCGAACGCCCCTCCGTCACCGCCGAGTCCCCGGCCACCACCACCCCGGCCCAGGAACCCGTCCCCGCCGCCTGACCCACCGCCCGGCCAGCCGGCACCCCAAGCCACCCCGGCCTGCACAACACGCCAGCGCTGCCTCACACCACCCGACACGCCCCTCAGCCCCAGCCGCGGCTCCTCGGCTGGTGCTCAGTGCTGCCTCACACCGCCCAAGACAACCGTCAGCACCAGCCGCGCCCCCTCAGCTGGCGCCCAGTGCTGCACCACACCACCCGAGACAACCGTCAGCACCAGCCGGCACGCCGGAACCTCCTCCGCTGCCCGAGCACCCGCGGCGCTCCTGGCTCTCAGCTGGCGCCGAGGGCTGCATCACATCGCCGGAGGCGACCGTCAGCGCCAGCTGACGCGGCTCAGCTGGCGCCCACGGCTGCATCGCACCGCCGGAGGCGACCGTCAGCACCAGCTGACGCGGCTCAGCTGGCGCCCACGGCTGCATCGCACCGCCGGAGGCGACCGCCAGCACCAGCTGACGCGGCTCAGCTGGCGCCCACGGCTGCATCGCACCGCCGGAGGCGACCGCCAGCACCAGCTGACGCGGCTCAGCTGGCGCCCACGGCTGCATTATACCGGTCGAGACGACCGTGAGCGCCAGCTGAGGGCTGCGGCGGGGCGTTGGGGTGGGGTCGCGCATTGGCGGGGGTTCGGTGATCTGCGTCTGCAGTTCGCTCGGATGCGCCTCTCGGGCCTGGCTCGCTTCTGTCGGCCGGCGAGCAGGGGTGTGTCCGGGCTCGGGAAGTGGCCGGCAACGAGCGACCATCTGCGGCGGCAGGGCGAGGGGTGTTGGGCGGGCTCGGGCGCTGGCTGTGGGCGGCAAGCCGTCCTGGGCAGACGGGCGGCGGGCGGTCCTGGGTGGACGGGGCAGCGGGCCTGCGCGGGCCGGCGGCGGGCGGTCCTGGGTGGACGGGCAGCGGGCCTGCGCGGGCCGGCGGCGGGCGGTCCTGGGTGGACGGGCAGCGGGCCTGGGTGGGTCGACGGCGAGCGGTCCCGGGTGGACAGGCAGCGGGCTTGGGCGGGCCGGCGGCGGGCGGTCCGGGGTGGACGGGTGGGGCCGTGGCCGTACGGGAAAGGGGAAAGCTTGAGTGGCAGCGGCCCGGCGGCGGGAAGCGGGGTTCAGAGTCGCGTGAGGACGGCGTCGGCGAGGCGGTCGCCGGAGCCGGGGGCGTAGCTCAGGAACAGTGACGGCTCGGCGAGTTCGAACTCGACCATCAGCGGGGTGCCGTCCGGCCCGGGGATCATGTCGACCCGGGCGTAGAGGAGGCGTTTCGCGCCGCCGGGGACCGCGGCCAGGGCTTTGGCGGCCACGGACAGTTCGGCGGGGGACGGTTCGCGGGGGGTGATGTCCTCGCTGCCGGGGTCGATCTTGTGTTCGCCGGTGCGGCGGAGCATCGGGCCTTTGCGGATGGCGTGGCTGAACGTCAGTTCGCCGGTGGTGTCCGGGAGGCAGAGGACGGCGGTCTCGCCGGCCGTGTCGACCGCCGGGAGGTACGGCTGGATCATCGCGGTGCGACCGCCGCCGGTGAGGCGGGCGATGTGGGCCTCGGCCTGGGGGAGCTGGGCCGGGAGGACGTAGCGGGCGGTGTCCTGGCTGCCGGCCGAGACGGTGGGTTTGACCACCCACTCCCCCTCGGCCGGGGCGGGCCAGGTCTCGCCGGGGGCGACGAACGTGGTCGGGATGACCGGGACGCCGCCGGCGGCGAGTTCGCTCAGGTAACGCTTGTCGGTGTTCCAGGCGATGATGTCGGCCGGGTTGGCCAGGCGGGGGACGCCGCGGGCCCAGGCGACGAATTCGTCGCGGCGGGGTACGTAGTCCCACGGGGAGCGGATGACCGTGAGGTCGTAGGTGGACCAGTCGGCGTCCGGGTCGTCCCAGCGCACCACGTCGACTGCCACGCCGCGGGCGCGCAACGCGTCCCGTACGGGATGGTCGTCTTCCCACAGGTCGGGGAAGGCGGCGCAGGTGACGAGGGCGACCCGGGCGTCGACGGGCATGTCAGCGGGCCATGCTCCGGCGGGCCATGGAGCGCCACAGGTCGTTGCTGGGGCGCATCTGCTCCAGCAGCTCGCGCTCCCACTCGTTCTCCACCTGCACGCCCGCGTGCTCGCAGGCCTGCCGGGCGACGCCGGTGTCCTGGGCGAACTGGTCGGACCACTCGCCGTCCTCACCAACGAGGACGATGCGGGCGCCGCGCTTGCCGACGTACTCGATGACCGCCTTCGCACCGCCGTGACCGGCGGCGAAAGTCTTGATCTCGGAAGTCAGCGTCGTTACGGAACCTTCTGCCATGCTTCGCAGCCTAAGCAATCAGAGACGCTTCGCGGGGTACTCCCGTTGCCTTTTGTGACTCCCGTTACCTGCAGGTTTACCTGTTGGAGACATTGTTTCGCACCAATTAAGACCGATTTGTCCGCTCACCAGAATCCGCCTAACGAGTGACGAACAGTAGTTGACAGGCATCACAATCCGGGCATCCTGTGCGACTTGTCCGTTGCCGGATCACCCAAAGCGATCACGGCACACCAAGTGATCTTGCGACTGAAGACGATCATGCGATGCGGAGAACAAAAAGTGATCGCCGGGCCGAGGCCCGGCGATCACCGAAGAATCGATCGAAGCGCGACCTAGACGAGCGCGTCCACCGCGATCGCCATGAAGAGCAGCGTCAGGTACGTGATCGACAACTGGAACAGCCGCATCGGCTTCACCATGCCGCCGTTGCGGGTCTGGTAGACCAGCCGGATCGACTCACCGAGGAACAGCGCCCCGGTCACGACCGCGGCCGCCCCGTAGATCCACCCGAGCCCGAACTTCAGCCCGAGCGGCCACGCCGCGAACGAGGACGCCACCGTGAGGACGGTGTAGAGCAGGATCTCGAAGTTCACCCGGGCGACCGACCGGACCACCGGGAGCATCGGGATGCCGGCCCGGGCGTAGTCGTCCTTGTACTTGATGGCGAGCGCGTAGAAATGCGGCATCTGCCAGAAGAAGACAACTGCGAACAGCGCCCAGCCCATCGGGGCGATCGATCCGGTGACCGCGGCCCAGCCGATGACCACCGGCGCGGCCCCGCAGACACCGCCCCAGAACGTGTTGGCCGGGGTGCGGCGCTTCAGCCAGAGCGTGTAGATCACGTCGTAGTAGAAGATCGAGAACGCGGTCAGCGCGGTCGCCAGCCAGTTGGTCAGCAGCGCCATCAGCACCACCGACACCACGGCCAGCGTCAGCCCGAAGATCAGCACCGCGCGCGGGCTGATCTGGTGGGTCGGCAGCGGGCGCCGCTTGGTGCGCTTCATCAGGACGTCGATGTCGCGGTCGATGTAGCAGTTCAGCGCGCTCGCGGCGCCGCCCGCCAGCGCGCCGCCGACCAGCACCGCGAAGAAGGTGACCAGGTCAGGCCACCCGCCGGCGGCCAGCATCATGGTCGGCACCGTGGTGACGAGCAGGAGTTCGACGATGGCCGGTTTGGTCAGCGCCACGTACGCGCGGAACACCGCCATCCGGTCACGTCGTGTCTCGACGCGTGGCGCAGGCTCCGCCACGCCGGGCGACCGTCGCTGGACGGAACGCTCGGTGATCATGCTCACGGACAGCCACCTTCCGGCATTTGGACCAACTCGCGGCCCCCTGCCGGTCGATGATCGACCCGGCCCAGCCGCCCGGACAGCCTACGCGCCACCGTCTCCGCTGCTCGGGGCACCCGGCACGGGTGGAGACCATCACACACTTCAACCGTGTGTCCGCTCACAGCGTATGTGCCTACGGCGTTCGCTGCGCAGACGTTTAGCCCTACTGGATAGGGTCAAGCCGAAAAGGGTTCCACAATCCGCTGCCCGAGGAGCACATCAGACGTGGGTGCCAACGATCCTGCTCTCAACTGGTCCGACCTCGACCGTAAAGCGGTCGACACGGTGCGGGTCCTGGCCATGGATGCCGTCGAGAAGGCCGGCAACGGCCACCCCGGCACGGCCATGAGCCTGGCGCCGGCCGCCTACCTGCTGTTCAACCGCGTGATGCGGCATGACCCGACCGACCCGCACTGGGCCGGGCGCGACCGCTTCGTGCTGTCCTGTGGTCACTCCAGCCTCACCCTCTACATTCAGCTCTTCCTCAGTGGGTACAGCACGTCGCTCGACGACCTGAAGTCGCTGCGCCAGTGGGACTCGCTGACCCCGGGCCACCCGGAGTACGGACACACCCCGGGCGTCGAGATCACGACCGGCCCGCTGGGTCAGGGCATCGGCAACGCGATCGGCATGGCCATGTCGGCCCGCCGGGAGCGCGGCCTGTTCGACCGGGACGCCGCCGCCGGTCAGTCGCCGTTCGACCACCACGTCTACTCGATCGCCTCGGACGGCGACATCGAGGAGGGCGTGAGCCACGAGTCAAGCGCCATCGCCGCGGTGCAGAAGCTCGGCAACCTCACGGTGATCTACGACGACAACCAGATCTCCATCGAGGACGACACCCGGATCGCCAAGTCCGAGGACGTCGGCGCGCGCTACGCCGCGTACGGCTGGCACGTCCAGACGGTCAACTGGAGCGGCTCGGAGCCGTACGTCGAGGACGTCGAGGCTCTCTGGGACGCGATCCAGGCCGCCAAGGCCGTGACCGACAAGCCGTCGTTCATCGTCCTCAAGACGATCATCGGCTGGCCGGCCCCGAAGAAGCAGAACACCGGCAAGATTCACGGCTCGGCGCTGGGCAAGGACGAGATCACCGCGACCAAGGCCCTGCTCGGCTTCGCCGACGAGCCGTTCGCGATCGACGACGAGGTCGTCAAGCACGCCCAGCAGGCCGTCGAGCGCGGCAAGGCCGAGCACGCCGAGTGGCAGAAGGCGTTCGACGCCTGGGCCGCCGGCAACGCCGAGGGCAAGGCGCTCTTCGACCGGCTGGCCACCCGGACCCTGCCCGAGGGCTGGCACAAGGCGCTGCCCGAGTTCCCGGCCGACGAGAAGGGCCTGGCCACCCGCGCCGCCTCCGGCAAGATCCTGAAGGCGCTCGCGCCGGTCCTGCCCGAGCTCTGGGGCGGCTCGGCCGACCTGGCCGAGAGCAACAACACGACCATGGAGGGCGAGCCGTCCTTCATCCCGTCGGAGTACGCGACCAAGGCCTTCCCGGGTAACGAGTACGGCCGCACGCTGCACTTCGGCATCCGTGAGCACGGCATGGGCTCGATCCTGAACGGCATCGCCGTGCACGGCGGCACCCGGCCCTACGGTGGCACCTTCCTGGTCTTCAGCGACTACATGCGCGGTTCGGTGCGGCTCTCCGCGCTGATGAAGCTGCCGGTCACGTTCGTGTGGACGCACGACTCGATCGGTCTCGGCGAGGACGGCCCGACCCACCAGCCGATCGAGACGCTGACCGCGCTGCGCGCGATCGTCGGCCTCGACGTGGTCCGCCCGGCCGACGCCAACGAGACCGCGTGGGCCTGGCGCGGCGCGCTGGAGCACACCGACCGGCCGACCGCGCTGGCGCTGTCCCGGCAGAACCTGCCGACCGTCGACCGGACGAAGTACGCGTCGGCCGAGGGCACCCTCAAGGGCGGCTACGTGCTGTCCGAGGCGTCCACCGGCACCCCGTCGGTGATCCTGATCGCCAGCGGCTCCGAGGTGCAGATCGCGCTGACCGCGCAGGAGCGTCTGGAGGCCGAGGGCACCCCGACCCGGGTCGTCTCGATGCCCTGCCAGGAGTGGTTCTTCCAGCAGGACGTGGCGTACCAGCAGGAGGTCATCCCCAACGGGGTGAAGGCCCGCGTCACGGTCGAGGCCGGCATCCGGATGAGCTGGGACCGCATCCTCGGCGACGCCGGCGAGGCGGTCAGCATCGAGCACTACGGCGCGAGCGCGCCCGCCAAGATCCTTTTCGAGCAGTTCGGTTTCACCGCGGACAACGTCGTGGCGAAGGCCAACGCCTCGCTGGCCAAGGTCGGCGAGATCACCGGTCACAAGACCGGCAACTGACAGGAGTTGAAGGTAATGACCGACAGACTGGCTGAGCTGTCCGCCCAGGGCGTGGCGGTGTGGCTCGACGACCTCTCCCGGGTCCGCCTGACCAGCGGCTCCCTCGACAAGATGCGCCGCGAGCAGCACATGGTCGGGGTCACCACGAACCCGAGCATCTTCCAGAAGGCGCTGTCCGACGCGGACGCCTACGACGAGCAGCTGCGTGACCTGGCCGCTCAGCGCGTGACCGTCGAGGAGGCGGTCCGCCTGATGACCGCGGCCGACGTGCGCGCGGCATCCGACGTGCTGCGGCCGGCCTACGACGCCTCCGACGGCGTCGACGGCCGGGTCTCCATCGAGGTGGACCCGCGCAAGGCGCACGAGACCGAGTCGACCGTCGCCGAGGCGAAGACGCTGTGGTGGCTCGTGGACCGGCCGAACCTGTACATCAAGATCCCGGCGACCCTGGCCGGCCTGCCCGCGATCACGAAGACCCTCGCGGCCGGCATCAGCGTCAACGTCACGCTGATCTTCTCGCTGGAGCGCTACCGGGCGGTCATGGACGCGTTCCTGACCGGTCTGGAGCAGGCCAAGGCGAACGGGCACGACCTGTCCAAGATCGGCTCGGTCGCGTCGTTCTTCGTCTCCCGGGTCGACTCCGAGGTGGACAAGCGCCTCGACAAGATCGGCAGCGACGAGGCCAAGGGGCTCAAGGGCAAGGCCGCGATCGCCAACGCGCGGCTGGCCTACGAGGCGTACCAGGAGGTCTTCGGCACCGACCGCTGGAAGGCGCTGGCCTCGGCCGGTGCGCACCCGCAGCGGCCGCTGTGGGCCTCCACGTCCACCAAGAGCCCCGACTTCCGCGACACGATCTACGTCGAGGAACTGATCGCGCCCGGCACGGTGAACACTATGCCGGAGTCGGTCATCGTGGCCTACGCCGACCACGGCGAGACCAAGGGTGACACCGTCACCGGCAACTACGGCGACGCCAAGAAGGTCTTCGCCGACCTCGCCTCGGTCGGCGTCGACTTCGACGACGTCGTGAAGGTCCTCGAGGACGAGGGCGTCGAGAAGTTCGAGTCGGCCTGGAAAGACCTGCTGGAGGGCGTCACCAAGTCGCTGAAGGCGGCCGAGGCCGGCGCCGCGAACCCGAGCGACGCGGCTTAGTAACAACGTCGTGCGGCCTGTCGTGGAACACTTCGCGACAGGCCGCTCCGTTCGCGAAAAACTGGCAGGATGGCAACGTGGGTAATCCGCTGCGCACCGCACAGGACCGACGTCTACCGCGGATTCCGGAGCCCTGCGCTCTGGTGATCTTCGGGGTCACCGGTGACCTGTCCCGTAAGAAGCTCATCCCGGCCGTGTACGACCTGGCCAACCGCGGTCTGCTGCCCCCCGGTTTCGTCGTGGTGGGCTTCGCGCGCGCTGACTGGGGCGACGGCGATTTCGAGACGCTGGCCTACAACGCCGCCAAGAAGGGCGCCCGCACGCCGTGGCGTGAGGACGTCTGGCAGCGACTGTCGAGCCAGTTCCAGTTCGTTCCGGGTTCGTTCGACAACGACGAGGACTTCGACAAACTCTCCGAGACTCTGGACACGCTCCGCGAGCGCAACGGGATCACGGGCAACACCGCTTTCTACTTCTCCATCCCGCCGGCCGCGTTCCCGCTGGTGCTCAACCAGCTCAACCGCACCGGCCTCGCCGACAACGCGAAGCTCGGCGGCTGGCGCCGGGTGGTGGTCGAGAAGCCGTTCGGCAACGACCTGGCCACCGCCGTCGCGCTGAACCAGCTCGTCGACGACGTGTTCAACCCGGCCGACGTCTACCGGATCGACCACTACCTGGGCAAGGAGACGGTCCAGAACATTCTGGCCCTGCGCTTCGCCAACAGCCTGTTCGAGCCGGTGTGGAACTCCAAGTACGTCGACTCGGTGCAGATCACCATGGCCGAGGACGTCGGCATCGGCACCCGGGCGGCGTTCTACGACGCGTCCGGCGCCGCCCGCGACGTGCTGCAGAACCACCTGCTCCAGCTGCTCGCACTGGTCGGCATGGAGGAGCCCACGAGCTTCGACCCGCAGGAGGTGCGGGCCGAGAAGCTCAAGGTGCTCAAGGCGATCAGCCTGCCGGCCGACATCACCAAGGGCTCGGTCCGCGGGCAGTACCTTCCGGGCTGGGTCGCCGGTGAGCGCGCCCCGGGCTATCTCGAGGAGAAGAACATCCCGGCCGATTCGAAGACCGAGACGTACGTCGCGGTCCGTCTCGGCATCCAGAACCGGCGCTGGGCGGGCGTTCCGTTCTACGTCCGGGTCGGCAAGCGCATGCCGCGCCGGGTCACCGAGATCGCGATCCTGTTCAAGAAGGCCCCGCACCTGCCGTTCGATCCGGCCGACGTGGAGATGCTGGGTCACAACCAGCTGGTCATCCGGGTTCAGCCGGACGAGGGTGTCGTTCTCAAATTCGGATCCAAGGTTCCCGGTACGGCCATGGAGGTCCGCGACATCGCGATGGACTTCCAGTACGGCGAGGCCTTCACCGAGTCCAGCCCGGAGGCGTACGAACGTCTCGTGCTGGACGTCCTGATCGGCGACCGGACGCTGTTCCCGGACGCGGCCGAGGTCGAGCAGTCCTGGCGGGTCATCGACCCGCTGGAGGCGGCCTGGGCCGGCACCACCCCGGACCCCTACCGCTCCGGCGAGTGGGGCCCGCGGGCGTCCGACGAAATGCTGGAGAGCGAAGGCCGCGCCTGGAGGCGAGCATGATCGGGCTGTGGGACACCACCGGTAACGAGGTCGTCAAGGCCCTCACCGCGGAACGTCGCAGTGCCGGGGGCGTCGCCTCCGGGCTGGCGCTCACCCTGATCGCGGTGGTCGAGGAGAAGAAGGTCCGGGAGGCCGAGGCGGCCGCGACGATCGCCGCCGCGGCCCACCCGTGCCGGGTGCTGATCGTGGTCCGCTCCGATCTGGACGGCCGCAGCCGCCTGGACGCGGAGATCGTCGTCGGCGGCCGGCTGGGCCCGGCCGAGGCGGTCGTCATGCGGATGTACGGACGTCTGGCCCTGCACGCCGAGTCGGTCGTCATCCCGCTGCTCGCCCCGGACGTCCCGGTGGTCACCTGGTGGCACGAGGAGCCGCCGAACATGATCGCCAACGACTTCCTGGGCGTCATCTCGGACCGCCGGATCACCGACAGCGCACAGTCCCCCGACCCGGTGGCCGCGCTGCGGCAGCGGGCGGTCGACTACGCGCCCGGCGACACCGACCTCACCTGGACCCGGATCACACTGTGGCGGACCCTGGTGGCCGGTGCCTTCGACACCACCGAGGCGCGGGTGACCGGCGCGAAGATCGTGGCGCCGGAGAAGGACCCGACCGCCTGGCTGATGCTGGGCTGGCTCAAGTCCCGCCTCGGCATCGAGCCGGTGCTGGAGCACACCGACCGCTCCCCGCGGATGCACTCGGTCGAGCTCCAGTGCGAGAACGGCGACACCGTCCGGGTCACCCGGGAAGAGGGCACCGCCCTGTTCAGCCGGAGCGGCCAGGAGGACCGGTACATGCCGCTGCCCAAGCGGCCGGTCGGGGACGAGCTCGCCGAGGAGCTGCGCCGGCTCGACGCCGACCAGATCTACTCGGAGGCGCTGGGCGCCATGGCCGGGGTGTCCGGTCTGGACCACCGCCCGCCGATGCGCGTGCACGTCTGGAAGGACCCGGCGCTGGCGGCCCGGGCGGCCAGCCCGACCGACGCGATGGCCGGCTGATCACACGTTTCGATACAGAAGGGCCGTCCGCCACCGGCGGACGGCCCTTTCGGCCAAAGGAGACCAACTTGAGTGAGACCGTTGTCGTGGTGGTTCCGGACGCCGACATCCTGGCGTCCACGGTGGCGGCCCGGCTCGTCATCCGGATCATCGACGCGCAGGCGGTGCACGGCACGGCCAGTGTGGTGCTGACCGGCGGCCGGGTGGCCGCCAAGGTGCTGCGCCAGCTGCGTGAGCTGCCGGCCGCCGCCGCGATCGACTGGTCCCGGGTGGACCTGTGGTGGGGCGACGAGCGGTTCCTGCCGTCCGGCGACCCGGACCGCAACGAGACCCAGGCCCGCGAGGCCGTCCTGGACGCGCTGCCGCTGGACCCGGCCCGGGTGCACGCGATGCCGGCCACCGACGGGCCGGACGGCGACGACGCGGACGCGGCCGCCGCGCGCTACTCGGCCGAGCTGACCGCGGCCGGGATCCGCTTCGACGTGCTGATGCTCGGCGTCGGCGAGGACGGGCACGTGGCGTCGCTCTTCCCGGGGCATCCGGTGCTGGAGAAGACCGGGGTGGCGGTGGCCACGTACGACAGCCCGAAGCCGCCGCCGACCCGGATCACGCTGACCCTGGCGACCATCCGCCACGCCGACGAGGTGTGGCTGGTGGCGGCCGGTCCGGACAAGGCCGAGCCGATCGGCACGGTGCTCCGGGGCGGGGACCTTCCGGCGGCGCAGGCCACAGGCGTACGCAGAACGCTGTTTCTTCTTGATGAGGCGGCGGCCTCGAAGCGCTAGGTCCGCGACGAGATCTGCTGGACGGCCCAGCTGTTGCCGTCCGGGTCGCTGAAGAACACGAACCCGACGTTGTCCAGCGGGTCCGGGGTCGGCGTCGGGTTCTCCCCCAGCGTGGTCACCTCGCTGACGTCGACCCCGCGGGACACCAGCTCGTCGTGGGCCGCCTTGATGTCGCGCACGACGAGCTGCAGGCCCTTGAGCGAGCCGGGTGGCATGTCGGGCACCGCGCCCCGGCCGATCACGATCGAGCAGCCGCTGCCCGGCGGGGTCAGCTGCACGATCCGGACCTGGTCGCCGAACGCGGTGTCGTGGTCGACGTGGAAGCCGAGCTGCTCGGAGTAGAACCGCTTGGCCCGGTCGATGTCGGTGACCGGGACCACGACCACCTCAAGAGTCCAGTTCATTGGCACCATGCTGCCATCCGTAGACTTCGGTGGGTGCCAGTTGCGATACGTCCCTACCGATCGAGCGACCTCGACACCATCTACGACATCTGCGTCCGCACCGGCGACGCGGGTCAGGACGCCCGGGGCAAGTACAGCTCGGACCGCCTGCTCGGTGACATCTGGGCCGCGCCCTACGTGATCCTGGAGCCCGAGCACGCGCACGTGCTGGACGACGGGACGGGACGCGCGGTCGGTTACGTCATCGGCACCGCCGACACCGCGAAGTTCGTCGAGCGTTATCGCGCCGAGTGGCTGCCGGCCACCGCGGACCGGCTGGTCGACGGCGACCCGCGCGACGAGGAGATGCTGGATCTGCACCGGCGCCCGGAGCGCATGCTGCACCCGGATCTGGCCGATCACCCGGCCCACCTGCACATCGACCTGCTGCCCGAGTGGCAGGGCAAGGGTCAGGGGCGCCGGCTGATGGCGGCGTTCCTGGGCGGGCTGCGGGCGGCCGGCGTGTCCCGGGTGCACCTGGGCATGGCGCCGTCGAATCGCGGCGCCTACGCCTTCTACCACCGGCTGGGCTTCCGGGACCTTCCGCTCACGGACGAGCCCGGCGCCCTCTACCTCGTCCGGGACACCGGCCCGCTCTGATCCACCGCCGGCTTCCGGCCGACATTCACGATCAAGATCAAACGCCTGCTTCGGTACGGCGGGAAGCGGTCCTCCTGCGGGCGGGACGGCTCACCGCCGTACCGGAAAAGCAATTGCCTTGAGCGTGAGCGAAAGGCGCACCTGGACCAGAGGTCAGGCCCGGCCGCGGCGCTGGCGCAGCTTGGCCAGCGCCTCCTCCAGGATGGCCGCCCCGTCCTCCTCCGAGCGCCGTTCCTTCACGTAGGCCAGGTGCGACTTGTACGGCTCGGCCCGCAGGCGTCCGGGCGGGGCCTGCTGGTCGAGCCCGGCCGGCTGCCCGCAGCGGGGGCAATCCCAGGTATCCGGGGCCGGGGCCTCGGCGGCGAACCAGATCCGGCTGTCGTGGCCGGCGGCGCAGAAATAGTTCACCTGCCGGCGGGGGGCGGGTTCGGTGCGCTCGTCGGGGCGCATCGGGCTGGATCCGACGCGGCTGCCACGGATAGCGCTGCCACTGGACACGGACGTCACTCCTGTCACATGGGAGAAGAAGCTGGGGAGCCCAAGATCAAAACGGACACGGAAAACAAAAGCCGCACGGCCGGTTAAACCGGCCGCGCGGCAGATTCTACGACTCTACCCGCGGGTCAGGAAGCCACGGCGAGTTTCAGCCACAGGCCGAGCCCGATGATGCTGGCGAACCAGATCACGCCCACCAGCACCGTGTAACGGTCCAGGTTCTTCTCCGCGACCGACGAGCCGGCCAGGCTGGACGTCACACCGCCGCCGAACATGCTGGACATGCCGCCGCCCTTGCCCCGGTGCAGCAGGATCAGCAGGGTCAGGATGATGCTGGTGATGATCAGCAACACGATCAACGTGTACGCGAACGCGATCGGCATGGTCGGGTTCATTCCTCTCGAAGGGCACAGCAGCGGTCCCACAATAGCGGGTGCCCGGCCGTTTACCACGGCCGGGCACGCGCGTCGTCATCGTTCAGCGAGCGACGTGCTCCGGGAAGCGCACGATGGCCGCGAAGCCCTCGGCGTCCAGGCTCGCTCCGCCGACCAGGGCGCCGTCGACATCCGGCTGCGCCATGATCTGCGCGATGTTGTTCGCCTTGACCGATCCACCGTACTGAATGCGGACGGCCTCGGCGACCTCGCTGCCGTACTTCTCGACCAGCCGGGCACGGATCGCTCCGCACACCTCCTGGGCGTCGTCCGGCGTCGCGGTCTTGCCGGTCCCGATCGCCCAGACCGGCTCGTACGCGATCACGATCTGCTTGATCTGGTCTTCCTTGAGGCCGTCGAGGCCGGCGTCGACCTGCGCGGTGCAGTGCGCCACGTGGCCCGACTCCTCGCGGACGGGCAGGCCCTCGCCCACGCAGAAGATCGGGGTCAGGCCGGCCGCGAAGGCCGCCTTGATCTTCGCGTTGATCAGCTCGTCGGTCTCGTTGTGGTACTCGCGGCGCTCGGAGTGCCCGATCGCCACGTACGTGCAGCCGAGCTTCGCCAGCATCGAGCCGGCGATCTCGCCGGTGTACGCGCCGGAGACGTGCTGCGAGACGTCCTGGGCCCCGTACTTGATCGCGAGCTTGTCGCCCTCGATCGCGGTCTGCACGGTGCGCAGGTCGGTGAACGGCGGCAGGACCACCGTCTCCACCGCCTCCAGCTGAGCGGCGTTCAGGCTCGCGGCCAGCTTCTGGACCAGCAGATTCGCCTCGTAGTGGTTGAGGTTCATCTTCCAGTTACCGGCGATGATCGGCTTGCGGGTCACGTCACCCATCACTTCTCCAGGGCGGCGACGCCCGGCAGCGTCTTGCCTTCGAGGTACTCCAGGGACGCGCCCCCGCCGGTGGAGATGTGGCCGAACGCGGTTTCGTCCAGGCCGAGCGTGCGGACCGCCGCGGCCGAGTCGCCGCCGCCGACGACCGAGAAGCCGTCGATCTTGGTGATCGCCTCGGCGACGCCACGGGTACCCGCGGCGAACGGGGCGAGCTCGAAGACGCCCATCGGGCCGTTCCAGAACACGGTCTTCGCACCGGCGATCGCCGACGCGAACAGCTCCGTGGACTTCGGACCGATGTCGAGACCGAGCCGGTCGGCCGGGATGTCCGAGGCCGCGACCACGTCGTGCTGCGCGTCCGCGGAGAACTCCGTGGCCGCCACGACGTCGACGGGCAGGACGATCCGGCCCTGCGCCTGCTCCAGCAGGTCGGCGCAGACGGAGATCATCTCGGTCTCGAGGAGGGACTTGCCCACCTCGTGCCCCTGCGCCTTGAGGAACGTGAAGCACATCCCGCCACCGACGAGAAGCTTGTCCACCTTCGGCAGCAGCGCCTGGATGACGGCGAGCTTGTCGGAGACCTTGGAGCCGCCGAGAACGACGACGTAGGGCTGCTCCGGGCTCTCCGACACCTTCTTGAGAACCTCGACCTCCTTGAGAACGAGGCCACCGGCGTAGTGCGGGAGACGGGCCGGGACGTCGTACACCGAGGCGTGCTTCCGGTGCACCGCACCGAACGCGTCATCGACGTAGAAGTCGGCAAATTTCGCCAATTCGTCGGCGAAAGCGCCACGAACCGCGTCGTCCTTCGAGGTCTCACCCTCGTTGAACCGCAGGTTCTCCAGGAGCAGGACCTGGCCGTCGGTCAGCGCCGCGACCTTGGCCTGCGCGTCAGCGCCGACGGTGTCGTCGGCGAAGACGACCTCGGAGCCCAGCAGCTCCCCCAGTCGCGTGGCGACCGGCGCGAGCGTGAACTTCGGGTCCGGCGCGCCCTTCGGACGGCCCAGGTGGGACGCCACGATGACCTTGGCGCCCGCGTCACGCAGGGCGATCAGCGTCGGCAGGACCGCGCGGGCGCGGCCGTCGTCGCTGATGACACCCGGGTTTGCCTTGTCGAAAGGGACGTTCAGGTCGGCGCGCACGAAGACGCGCCGACCCGAGACACCCTCGCCGAGCAGGTCGTCGAGAGTCTTCAAGATCAGGCTCCGACGAGCTGAACCAGGTTGACGAGACGGTTCGAGTAACCCCACTCGTTGTCGTACCAGCCGACGACCTTGACCTGGTTGCCGCCGATGACCTTGGTCAGGCCGGCGTCGAAGATGCAGGAGGCCGGGTCGGTGACGATGTCCGACGACACGATCGGGTCCTCGGTGTAGACCAGGATGCCCTTGAGCGCGCCCTCGGAGGCGGCCTTGATCGCGGCGTTGACCTCGTCGACCGTGGTGTCACGGGCGGCGGTGAAGGTCAGGTCGGTGGCCGAGCCGGTCGGGATCGGCACGCGCAGCGCGAAGCCGTCCAGCTTGCCCTTCAGCTCCGGGAGCACCAGGCTGACGGCCTTGGCGGCGCCGGTCGAGGTGGGCACGATGTTCAGCGCGGCGGCGCGGGCGCGGCGCAGGTCGCTGTGCGGGCCGTCCTGCAGGTTCTGGTCCTGGGTGTACGCGTGGATCGTGGTCATCAGACCCTTTTCGATCCCGATCGTGTCGTTCAGGACCTTCGCCATCGGGGCGAGGCAGTTCGTGGTGCAGGACGCGTTCGAGATGATGGTGTGCTTGGCGGCGTCGTACAGACCGTCGTTGACACCCATCACGATCGTGATGTCCTCGTTCTTGGCCGGAGCCGAGATGATGACCTTCTTGGCGCCCTTGTCGACGTGCGCCTTGGCCTTGCTGGCGTCGGTGAAGAAGCCGGTCGACTCGATGACGACGTCGGCACCCAGGTCGCCCCAGGGCAGGTTGTTCGGGTCGCGCTCGGCGAACGCCTTGAAGGTGTTGCCACCGACGGTGATCTCGTCGGCGGTGGCCTTCACCTCGTGCGGCAGGCGGCCCAGGATGCTGTCGTACTTCAGCAGGTGGGCAAGAGTGGCGTTGTCGGTCAGGTCGTTCACGCCGACGATCTGGATGTCGGCCCCGGAGGCGAGCGCCGCCCGGAAGAAGTTACGACCGATACGGCCGAAGCCGTTGATGCCAACCCGGATGGTCACAGGTGGTCTCCTCGTTTCGGTCCGCCGGATTCTGCGACCGGCGGAGGATCTCGTGCGGGCCACCTGGAGGGGCCAGCACTGGGGCGTCCGGCCGCCGCGCCCGAAGGCGGCGTTCACAAACGGGGGTTCGGCCGAACTGCCGGCACCGTCGCCGTCATCAGTGACCCTAGCCGAGCCCCCCGCCCCCGGACGCAGCGGGGCGCGACCTGAACGTTATCTAAACCAGCACAGGAAATCCGGGCCGAAAGACCCGGAAATCACCGATCCAAAACCTTTGATGGTACGGCCGGAGATCGTGACCGATATCACCTAACAGGCCATCATCTCCGGAGTGACGGCGGCCTCCGTATCCGGGATTCCGAGGTCCCGAGCGCGCTTGTCGGCGAGCGCCAGAAGCCGCCGGATCCGCCCCGCGATCGCGTCCTTGGTGAGCGGCGGATCGGCCAGCGCACCCAGCTCTTCGAGCGAGGCCTGCCGGTGCTCCAGCCGCAGCCGCCCGGCCGAGGTCAGGTGGTTCGGCGCGTCGTCGGCCAGGATCTCCAGGGCCCGGGTGACCCGGGCCGCGGCGGCCACCGCCGCGCGGGCCGAACGCCGCAGGTTCGCGTCGTCGAAGTTGGCCAGCCGGTTCGCCGTGGCCCGCACCTCGCGGCGCACCCGGCGCTCCTCCCAGGCCAGCACGCTGGAGTGCGCCCCGATCCGGGTGAGCAGGGCGGCGATCGCGTCGCCGTCCTTGATCACCACCCGGTCGACCCCGCGGACCTCGCGTTCCTTGGCCGTGATGCCGATCCGCCGGGCCGCGCCGCGCAGTGCCAGCGCCGCCTCCGGCCCCGGGCAGGTGATCTCCAGCGCGCTGGAGCGCCCGGGCTCGGTGAGCGAGCCGTGGGCCATGAACGCGCCCCGCCACGCGGCCACCGCACAGCAGACGTTGGCCGACACGACGTGCGGCGGGAGCCCGCGAACGGGCCGGCCGCGCACGTCGAGCAGGCCGGTCTGCCGGGCCAGGGCCTCGCCGTCCTTGACGATCCGGACGATGTAGTGGCTGCCCTTGCGCAGGCCGCCGGAGGCCAGGACGTGCACCTCGCTGGGGTAGCCGTAGACATCGGCGATCTCCCGGCGCAGCCGGCGCGCCACCGCGCCGGTGTCCAGCTCGGCCTCGACGACCACCCGGCCGGAGACGATGTGCAGCCCGCCGGCGAACCGGAGCAGGGACGCCATCTCCGCCCGCCGACAGCAGGGCTTGGGCACGTCGACCCGGCTCAGCTCGTCTTTGACCGCTGCCGTCATCGCCATCGTGTTGTCACCTCATGCGCCGGATCATGGACAATGTGTGCCGCACCTACGCCAGTACTTAACGAGCGGCGCCCAATACTGGCACCAGTGCAACACCCAGTGCCTCAGGATCATGCCGTGGGCTTCCGTCCGCAACGGCCACGGGTGCCAATACGAGATCGGCCCCCATCTGTAGCGCGGCGGCCCGTACCGGTTCGGGTTCGCCTGTCCATTTCAGGTCGGCCAGCACCGCGTCCACCCGCAACTCGGGCAGATAACGGTGCAGGGTCCCGAGGTGCTCGGCCGCCGACAGCCCCTGGGTCTCCTTGTCGGCCCCCAGGTTCAGCGTGATCAGCCGCCGGGCCGGACTGGCCACGATCGCCCGGGCCAGACCGGGCACCAGCAGGTGCGGCAGCACGCTGGTGTACCAGCTGCCCGGCCCGAAGATCAGCCAGTCGGCCGCGTGGACCGCCTCGACCGCCTGCGGGCAGGCCGGCGGGTCGGCCGGTTCCAGCCGCAGCGACTCCACCCGGCCGTCGCAGACCGCCACCGAGTGCTGGCCACGGATCGTGGTGCTCTCCCCCTCGGGGCCGGTCACGTCGGCCTCGATGCCGACCGCGTGCAGGGCCATCGGCAGCACCCGGCCGTGCGCGCCGACCATCGCGGCCGCGTGGTCGAGCGCCAGCACCGGGTCGCCCAGCATCTCCATCAGCCCGAGCAGCAGCAGGTTGCCGACGGTGTGCCCGGCCAGGGTGTCCTTGCTGCGGTCGGCCCGGCGCTCCAGCCGGGGCCCGCGGACCACCGGCGGCAGCGGGCTGACGCCGGGCTCGTGCATGGCCACGAACCGGTGCTGCATCATCCGGGCGGTGAGCTGCGCGGTCGGGTGCGCGTCGGCCAGCGCCGCGAGGGCCTGCCGCAGGTCACCCGGGGGCAGCAGGGCGTCCCGCTCGACCCGCAGACGGCCGCTGGAGCCGCCGTCGTCGCCCACCGTGACGATCGCCGTGATGTCCAGCTCCAGCTCGCGCGCGGTGTGGCGCAGCGCCCGCAGCGAGGCCCCGAGCCCGTGCCCGCCGCCGAACGCCACGACCCGGATCGGCCGGGCCGGGGCCGTCACTCGCGCCCCAGGTCGCGGTGCGAGGCGTGCGCCGAGAGGCGCATGGCACTCAGCCGCGAAGTCAACTCCTCGGTTATCGCCACGCTCCGGTGTTTGCCACCGGTGCACCCGATCGCCACGGTCAGATAGCGCTTGCCCTCGCGCTCGAAGCCGGGTGCGGTCGCCGCGATCAGCCCGGCGTAGGTCGCCACGAAGTCGGTGGCGCCCTCCTGGCCCAGGACGTAGCTGCTCACGCCCTCCTCCAGGCCGGTGTGCTCGCGCAGCTCGGGCACCCAGAACGGGTTGGGCAGGAACCGCGCGTCGAGCACGTAGTCGGCGTCCGGCGGCAGTCCGTACTTGAAGCCGAAGGACAGCACGGTGATCCGCAGCTTGCGCGCGTCCTCCCCGCCGAACAGCTCCTCGACCCGGCGGCGCAGCTGGTTGACGTTGAGATGACTGGTGTCGATGATCACGTCGGCGTGCTCGCGGGCCTCCTCGAGCAGCTTGCGCTCGGCCGCGATCCCGTCGGCCAGCCGGCCGTCACCCTGCAACGGGTGCGAGCGGCGCACCGACTCGAAACGCCGGATCAGCACCTCGTCGTCGGCGTCGACGAAGACCACGCGCGGCGAGAAGCCGCGCTCCTTGAGGGCGCGCACCGCACCGGCCAGGTCGGTGGAGAACGCGCGGCTGCGCACGTCCAGCACCATCGCGGTACGCCGGGCCGCGCCGCCGGCCGCGAAGGCCAGCTCGGCCATCTCCAGCATCAGCGCCTGCGGCAGATTGTCGACAACGTAGAAACCGACGTTCTCCAGGGCCCGGGCCACCGTGCTGCGGCCACCGCCGGACAACCCGGTGACCACGACCAGGTCGGTGCCGGCCTCGTCCGGGTCGACCACGTCGCCGGGTCCGAACTCGGGCATCGCTTCCGTCACGCACGCCTCCCGCGTCGCTTCGCCCGCACCGCGCGGACGGACACAACATGGTAGGCCGACCCGTACCGGTCCAGCCGCCGGACAGGTTGTCCGGCTGAGCCGGCCGGCACGATCGGCCGACCCGTTCAGTCGTTCTCCGAAGCCACCTTCGGCCCGGCTTTGTTCCCGCTCTCGCCGCCCGGCCCCGCCTCGGCCCGGCCGCCGCTCCCGCCGCCCGTTCCCGCCTCGGCCCGGCCGCTGCTCTCCCCGCCCGTTCCCGCCTCGGCCCGGCCGCTGCTCCCGCCGGTGCCGTTCAGCGCGGCGAGCACGGCCTCGGCGGTGCGCCGGCCGATCCCCGGCACCTCGATGATCTCCTCCGGGGTGGCCGCGGCGAGCCGCTTCACCGATCCGAAGTGCCGCAGCAGCGCCTTGCGCCGGGTCTCCCCCAGCCCGGCCACCCCGTCCAGCGCCGACTCGGTCATCCGCTTGGAGCGCCGCTGCCGATGGAACGTGATGGCGAACCGGTGCGCCTCGTCCCGCACGCGTTGCAGCAGGTAGAGCGCTTCCGAGGTGCGCGGGAGGATGACCGGGAAGTCGTCGCCGGGCAGCCACACCTCCTCCAGCCGCTTGGCCAGGCCGCACAGCGCCACGTCGGTGATGCCCATGTCGGCCAGGACCGTGGCGACCGCGTTCACCTGGGGCTGGCCGCCGTCCACGACGATCAGCTGCGGCGGGTACGCGAACCGGCGCGGCTTGCCGGTCAGCGGGTCGATCCCGGGCAGGTCGGCGGTCTCCAGGTCCCCGATCGCCTCCCCGGTCTCGTCGCCCGCCGGTTCCGGCTGGTCCCGTGGTGCGTCGGCGCCGGCCTGCGCCTTGTACCGGGCGAAGCGGCGCCGCATCACCTCGCTCATCGCGGCGAGGTCGTCCAGCCCGGTGCCGTCCGCGTTGCCCCGCACGGCGAACCGCCGGTACTCCGCCTTACGGGCCAGGCCGTCCTCGAACACCACCATCGAGGCGACCACGTCGGTGCCCTGGATGTGCGAGACGTCGTAACACTCGATACGCAGCGGCGCCGAGTCCAGCCCGAGGGCCTCGGCGATCTCCTCCAGCGCCTTGTTCCGCGTCGTCAGGTCGCCGGCCCGGCGCAGCTTGTGCCGCTGCAGCGACTCGGCGGCGTTACGGGACACGGTGGCCAGCAGGTCGACCTTGTCGCCGCGCTGGGGCACGCGCAGGCTGACCCGGCTGCCGCGCCGCTCGGAGAGCCAGTCGGCGAGCGCGTCGGCGTCGTCCGGCAGGGCGGGGACGAGCAGTTCGCGGGGGACGTCGGTCTCGCCGGCGGACTCCCCGTACATCTGCGTGCAGAAGTGGTGGACCAGGTCGCCGGTGGAGAGATCCTCCACCTTCTCGACCACCCAGCCGCGCTGGCCCCGGACCCGGCCGTCGCGCACGTGGAAGACCTGGACGGCGGCTTCGAGCGGATCCTCGGCGAAGGCGACCACGTCGGCGTCGGTGCCGTCACCGAGCACGACGGTCTGCTTCTCCATGGCCCGGCGCAGGGCCGCGATGTCGTCGCGCAGCCGGGCCGCGCGCTCGAACTCCAGCTCCTCGGAGGCGGCGAGCATGTCGCGCTCCAGCCGTTTCACGAACGTGTCGGTGCGGCCGGCCATGAAGTCGCAGAAGTCGTCGACGATGGCCCGGTGCTGCTCGGCGCTGACCTGGCCGGTGCACGGGGCCGAGCACTTCCCGATATAGCCCAGCAGGCAGGGGCGGCCGATCTGGCCGGCCCGTTTGAAGACGCCGGTCGAGCAGGTGCGCGCCGGGAAGACCCGCAGGAGCAGGTCGAGCGTCTCGCGGATGGCCCAGGCGTGCGAGTAGGGACCGAAGTAGCGCACGCCCTTGCGTTTGGCGCCGCGCATCACCTGCAGGCGGGGGAATTCCTCGTTGAGGGTGACGGCGAGGAAGGGGTAGGACTTGTCGTCCCGATACTTGACGTTGAAGCGGGGGTCGAACTCCTTGATCCAGGAGAACTCCAGCTGGAGCGCCTCGACCTCGGTGCCGACCGTCACCCAGTCGACCGAGCCGGCCGTGGTGACCATCTGCTGGGTGCGCGCGTGCAGCGACCAGGTGTCGGCGAAGTAGGAATTGAGCCGGTTCCGCAGGCTCTTGGCCTTGCCGACGTAGATCACCCGGCCGGCCGGATCGCGGAAGCGGTAGACGCCCGGAGCGTCGGGAATGGTACCGGGCGCCGGACGATAAGTGGACGGGTCTGGCACAACCACAACAGTAGTGCGTGGGACTGACAGAATTGCCCGACCGGAGGTCCGGTGCCGCCGCCACGGCGCCGGATCTCCGGCCATGCCCTGAATCGGGTCGGTCAGACCGCGACGATCTTGTCGCCGTCCACCTTGACCTTGGTCTCGGCCAGCGGCTTGGGAGCCGGGCCGCCCTTGACCGAGCCGTCCTCGATCGAGAACTTGGCGCCGTGGCACGGGCAGTTGATCGTGCCGTCCTTCACCTCGTTGACCTCGCAGCCCTGGTGGGTGCAGACCTTGGTGAACGCCTTGAACGTGCCCTGCTTGGGCTGGGTGATGACGAGGTCACCGGCGATGATGCCGCCGCCCGCGGGCACATCGGCGACCAGCGCGAGGGAAGCGCCGGCCGCGGCGCCGCCGCTGTCGCCGCCACCGGTCGTGCCACCACCGGTGCTGCCGCCCGCCGCGGCGCCCTTGCTGCCGGCCGGGGCCGGGTCGGCCGCGTAGTCGGAGCCGTTCGGGTTGGTGGTCGTGGTCGCGGTGCCACAGGCGGCCAGGACCGCGGCGGCACCGAGGCCGCCGGCGCCCAGCAGGACGCACCGGCGGGTCGAGAACGTGCCCGCCTGCTCGTGCTCGCACCGGGTGTCGACGTCGGTCCTCGTCTGCACGTCAGTCATGTATCGCCCTCCAGTACCTGGTCCGCGTCCGATGTCACGCGGAGTCGCCCCTGAGTACGCGGCTGCCACCGCGATCGGTTCATGCGTGCGACGGAATTAACCTGACTGGCTGCTCCACATTCGTACGCATACGCCGCCACGGATTGCCCGTCGGCGGCGCGCGGTCGACCCTAGGGGACCTGCTGGCGCCCGTTGCTATGAGTCATCTAAGAGTTCTCTAAAACCGCCGCGGCGGCCGTGGCCCGAGCCACAGCCGCCGCGGAACGACGTACGGAATAAGGGTTTTCAGACTGTCGCCTTGGCCCTCGACCGGGTGGCCCGGGGCTTGGTGGCGGCCGGCTTCTCGCCGTTGGCCTTGGCCGCGCGGGCGATCGCGGCCGGCGAGCCGGAGCCGTCGCCGGTCAGGCCGAGCATGTGCCGCAGGAACTGCCCGGTGTGGCTCTCCCGCACCTCGGCCAGCTCCTCCGGGGTGCCCGCGGCCAGGACGAGACCGCCCTTGCTGCCGCCCTCCGGTCCCATGTCGATGAGCCAGTCGGCCGTCTTGATCACGTCCAGGTTGTGCTCGATCGTGATGACCGTGTTGCCCTTGTCGACCAGGCCGTTGAGGACCAGCAGCAGCTTGCGGATGTCCTCGAAGTGCAGGCCGGTGGTCGGCTCGTCGAGCACGTAGACCGTGCGCCCGGTGGACCGTTTCTGCAGCTCGGAGGCGAGCTTGACGCGCTGCGCCTCACCACCGGAGAGGGTGGTCGCGGGCTGGCCGAGACGCACGTAGCCCAGGCCGACCTCGACCAGGGTCTTCAGGTGCCGATGGATGGCCGGCAGCGCCTCGAAGAAGGTCGCCGCCTCCTCGATCGGCATGTTCAGCACCTCGGAGATGGTCTTGCCCTTGTAGTGAACCTCAAGCGTCTCCCGGTTGTACCGGGCGCCCTTGCAGACCTCGCAGGGGACGTAGACGTCGGGCAGGAAGTTCATCTCGATCTTGATGGTGCCGTCGCCCGAGCAGTTCTCGCAGCGGCCGCCCTTGACGTTGAACGAGAACCGGCCCGGACCGTAGCCCCGCACCTTGGCCTCGGCGGTCTCCGCGAACAGCTTGCGGACGTGATCGAAGACACCGGTGTAGGTGGCCGGGTTCGACCGCGGGGTGCGGCCGATCGGCGACTGGTCCACCCCGACGACCTTGTCCACGTGCTCCAGCCCGGTGACCTTGACGTGCCGGCCGGGGACCTGGCGGGCGCCGTTGATCTGGTTCGCCATCACGGTGTGCAGGATGTCGTTGACCAGCGTGGACTTGCCCGAGCCGCTGACCCCGGTGACCGCAATGAACTGGCCCAGCGGGAACGGGACGGTCAGGTTCCGCAGGTTGTGCTCACGGGCGCCGTGCACGACCACCTCGCGCCCCGCGGTCGCCGGCCGGCGGGTGGCCGGCAGCGGGATCGACTTGCGGCCGGACAGGTAGGTGCCGGTCGGCGAGTTCTCGTTGGCCAGCAGGCCCTCGACCGAGCCGCTGTGCACGATGTGGCCACCGTGCTCGCCGGCGCCGGGGCCGATGTCGACGACCCAGTCCGCGGTGCGGATGGTGTCCTCGTCGTGCTCGACCACGATCAGCGTGTTGCCCAGATCACGCAGCCGCTTCAGGGTCTCGATCAGCCGGTGGTTGTCCCGCTGGTGCAGGCCGATGGACGGCTCGTCCAGCACGTAGAGCACGCCGGCCAGGCCGGAGCCGATCTGGGTGGCCAGCCGGATGCGCTGCGCCTCGCCGCCGGACAGGGTGCCGGCGCCGCGGTCCAGGGACAGGTAGTCCAGGCCGACGTCGACCAGGAAGCGCAGCCGGGCGTTGATCTCCTTGAGCACCCGCTCGGCGATCAGCTTCTGCCGCTCGTCCAGCTCGATCGTGGCCAGCAGCTCGGCGCAGTCGCCGACCGACAGGTTGCAGATCTCGGCGATGCTCTTGCCGGCGAGGGTGACCGCGAGCACCTCGGGCTTGAGCCGGGCCCCACCGCAGACCGAGCAGGGGACGTCACGCATGTACCCCTCGTACTTGTCGCGCGACCAGTCGCTCTCGGTGTCGTTGTGCCGCCGCTCGATCCACTGCACCACGCCCTCGAACCCGGTGTAGTACGACCGCTCGCGCCCGTACTTGTTCCGGTACCGCACGTGGACCTGGTCCTCGGAGCCGTGCAGGATCGTCTTCTGCGCGCGGCTGGGCAGCGCCCGCCAGGGCGTGTCCAGCTTGAAGCCCTCGGCCTGGGCCAGGGCCTCCAGCAGCCGCGAGAAGTACTCCTGCGTGGTGCCGCCGGCCCACGGCTGGATCGCGCCCTCGGCGAGGCTCTTCTCCTCGTCCGGGATGATCAGCTCGGGGTCGACCTCCTTCTTCGTCCCCAGGCCGGAGCACTCGGGGCAGGCGCCGTAGGGCGCGTTGAAGGAGAAGACCCGGGGCTCGAGATCCTCGATCGCCAGGGGGTGATCGTTCGGACAGGCCAGGTGCTCGGAGAAGCGGCGCTCGCGCTCCGGGTCGTCCTCCGGCAGGTCGACGAAGTCGAGCAGCAGGATGCCGTTGGCCAGGCCGAGCGCGGACTCCACCGAGTCGGTCAGGCGCTGCTTGCTGCTCGCCTTGACGCTGAGCCGGTCGACCACCACCTCGATGGTGTGCTTCTCCTGCTTCTTCAGCTTCGGCGGCTCGGTGAGCTGGTGGACCACGCCGTTGACCCGGGCCCGGGCGTAGCCCTTGGCCTGGAGCTCGGCGAAAAGATCCACATACTCCCCCTTGCGGCCCCGGACCACCGGGGCCAGGACCATGAAGCGGGTGCCCTCGGGCATCGCCAGGACCCGGTCGACGATCTGCTGCGGGGTCTGCTTGCTGATCCGCTCGCCGCAGACCGGGCAGTGCGGGATGCCGGTGCGGGCGAACAGAAGACGCAGGTAGTCGTAGACCTCGGTGATGGTGCCGACCGTCGATCGCGGGTTGCGGGACGTCGACTTCTGGTCGATCGAGACGGCCGGTGAGAGCCCCTCGATGAAGTCGACGTCCGGCTTGTCCATCTGGCCGAGGAACTGCCGCGCGTACGACGACAGGGACTCGACGTACCGCCGCTGCCCCTCGGCGAAGATCGTGTCGAACGCGAGGCTGGACTTGCCCGAACCGGACAAGCCCGTGAAGACGATCATGGCGTCGCGGGGCAGGTCGAGGTTGACGTCGCGCAGGTTGTGCTCGCGGGCGCCACGAATAGTCAGTCGGTCGGCCACTACTAGCCTCTCCGTACAGGTGTTTGAAGTCGGTCGCACTCTAGTCCGTACAGGTGTGCCAAAGACGACTCGCCACTCTAGCTTCGGGGTACGACAATTTCCCCCGACCTCAGTGCAGCGCCTTCCACATGGCGGACATTCCCGCAGAACGGACCTTGCAACGTCCCCCTGGCGGGTGACTACTTCAAAACCCAGATCTCCACGCCGCCGACCCGCTTCGGCGCCTGGTCCAGCGCGTCGACCATGAGGGCCCGGATCACCTTGACGTTCTTGGTCTGCGGCACCAGCACCACGACCGACGCGCGCCAGTAGGCGAAGTCGGCCCGGATCCGCTCGCGATCGGCATCGGTCAGACCGGGCCGCCGCCCGCGCAGCTGCGCCTGGACGAGCAGGGTGTTGGTGTACCGGTCGGGCGCGCGCCACGAGCCGGTGGTGTCGTACGGCGGGTTCGCCGGCCCCATGAAGTAGCCACCGGGGGTGGCGTAGTCCAGGTTCTCCAGGGTCGCCCAGCGCTGCCCGGTCCGCCCGTAGGTCACCTCGGGCAGCGGCACCGTCACCAGCGTCCGGCCCTCGGGCACGTACTGCTTCCACATCCCGGACGTGATGAAGACCGGCGCCGGCTCGCCCGCGACCACCGGCAGCGGCTTCGGGATCAGCGGGACCAGGGCCAGCGCCATGCCGATCCAGTACTTGCGGCGGCGCTCCGGGGTGAACGCACCGACCCGGTCAGTGGCCAGCGCGAGCAGGATGCCGGCGATGGTGGCCGGGACCATCGCGAAGCGGGAGACACTCACCAGGTCGATCACCGGCAGGTGGGCGATCAGGGCGAACGGCAGCGGGATCGGCGTACGGAAACCGGCCACCTGCAGCTTGGGCCCGAGCGACATGACCAGCAGCACCAGCCCGGCGATGGCCGTGGCCCGGGCCACGGCCGAGTGCCACAGCATCCTGATCGCCACGATGATCATCACCAGGCCGAACGGGCCCCAGAACGTGTTGTCCTCGGTCGGGCTCAGGCTCAGCCGCCGGGCCACCGGGCCGATGCCGGCCAGCGACTGCCGGGCGAAGGCCGGGATCGACAGCAGGTCGGTGACGATGTGGTCCGGCTCGAACGGCTGGCCGTGGTAGTTGCCCTTGCCGAAGAACTGGTAATACAACGGGTACGCGGCCAGGGTCAGCGCGACCCCGCCGGTCACGGCCAGCCCGCCCAGGAAGCGCGGGGCCGCCTCGCGCACCTCGCGCGGCTTCATGAACGCGTAGGCGACCACGAAAATGCCGAGGGTCAGCGCCACGAAGAGCAGCGTCTCCTCGTTGATGAAGATCTGCATCACGATCAGCACGGCCAGGATCAGGCCGCCGCGCAGCGCCCGGCCGGGCTCCCGCAGCCGCAGCACCTGCCACACGATGAACGGCACCAGGTACTGGTTGACGAAGTTCACGTGGCCGGCCGCGTGCGAGATCATCATCGGCGCGAAGCCGCACCAGGCCGCCCCGATCACCGCGGCCCAGCGGTTGCGGACCAGGTGGCGGGCGAACAGCCAATACCACGCCGCGGCGGTGCCGGCCAGGCCGAAGGTGATCAGGAAGACCACCGAGACGCCGCCGCCCAGGAAGTGCGTGACCGGGGCCAGCGGCAGGCTGAGCAGCAGGATCGCCGTGTTCGCCATCATGTTGACGCCGACCGGCGCGTTCAGGTGGCTCTCCCAGAACAGCGGCGCGCCGTCGAAGACGACCCGCTCACCGTGCGCCAGCATGAACAGGAAGATCCCGTGGTCGTCCTTGTTGCCGGCCAGGACGTTCCCGTTCGGGTGGATCCACAACTGGATCAACGTCAACGCGGCGAACGCCACGAACCCCAGCAGAACCCAGAGATCGAACCGCCGCCAGCCGGAGAACCCGTCATCCCGGGTCTCCTCCGTGACGACCGACTCGTCCCGCTCCTTCACCAATTCATCCGCCCCGTGCATCGGGCGGATTCTGCCAGAGCCGCGCGACAATCACCCAAATGCGCGGGCGCTCCGCTGCCCGCTCAACAGCCATTTTCCCGTACGGAGTGAGCAGGGTCACGTCCGTACGGGAAAGAGGGCTTGATGAATCTAGTGGTGACGGCGGCGCGGTGCCGTGGCCAGGCGCACCGAGCGTCGCCGGCTCTCCACCGCGACTTCCCGGTGCAGCTTGCGCCAGCTGGCCAGCCGGCGCGGGGGCAGCGAGCCGTCGGCCAGCGCGGCCTGCACCGCGCACCCGGGCTCGGACTCGTGCCGGCAGTTGTCGAAGCGGCAGTGCCCGGCGATCTCCATCACATCGGCGAACGCCCGGTCCAGCCCGGACTCGGTGTCCAGCAGGCCGACACCCCGGATGCCCGGGGTGTCGATCACACCGCCCCCACCGGGCACGGTCACCAGGTTGCGGAACGCCGTGGTGTGCCGCCCCTTGCCGTCGGCGTCCCGGATCGTCTGCACCGGCATCACCGCCGTCCCGGCCAGCGCGTTGGCCAGCGTCGACTTACCGGCCCCGGAACGACCGAGCAGGGCCAGCGTGCGGCCGGGCGCGACCAGCTCCCGCAATCTCTCCAGCCCGGTGCCGCGTTGCACGCTGACCGGGATCACCGGCACGTCCGGGGCGAGCCGGGCCAGCTGCCGGGCCACCGCCTCCGGATCCCGGGCGGTGTCGGATTTCGTGAGGACCAGCACCGGATCGGCGCCGGACTCCCAGGCCAGCGCGAGAAGCCGTTCGACCCGGGCGTCGTTCGGCTCCGGGAAGATCGGCTCGACCACGGCGACGGTGTCCATGTTCGCGGCCAGCACCTGCCCCGAGGAGTCCTTGTCGGCGGTACGGCGGATCAGCGTGGTGCGCCGCGGCAGCACCAGTTCCAGCGTGACCCGGCGGTCGGGCCAGTTGCGCAGCACCACCCAGTCACCGGAACACGGCAGCGAGGACGGATCGCGGGCCGCCTCGATCAGCGCGTTCCCGCCCAGGCCGGCGCGGGTCACGCCGTCGGCGGTGAGGACGGTGCTGACACCGCGGTCGGCGCGCAGCACCCGCCCGGGAACGGTGTCCGGGCGGTCATAGGGACGGAACGAGGATACGAAGATCTCGTCCCAGCCGAGCTGGGACAGGTCGTACGACATTTTCTGAACCCTTTACGGTCGAGAAGTGGGGGCGGAGGCCCCCGGGTGAAGGGACGCAACAACGACGACAAGCACGTGCCTCACCTCCTCCGCGGGTTCTTCGGGCGGCGCGTCTCGAGATCCGACGGTACGGTCCGGCCCCACCCCGCGAAAGCGAATTCCGCGGCTAGTGTCTTCGGTGTGACGATCGATCCGCTGGTCCTGATGACCGACGTGGACCAGGCCACCGAAACCCTGCTGCGAGCGGCCGAGGAGTTCGACGACTCCGTGATCGGGGAGCCGTCCGGGCTGCCCGGCTGGACCGTCGGGCACGTCCTGACCCACCTCGCGCGCAACGCCGAGGCGTACACGAATCTGCTGGTCTGGGCGCGTACCGAGGTGGAAACCCCGGCCTACGCGTCCCCCGAGGCCCGGAACGCGGCGATCGAGGCCGGGGCCGGCCGGCCCCTGGCCGAGCAGATCGCCGACCTGCGGGCCGCGCACGAGCGGTTCGCCGACGCCGCCGCCTCCATGCCGGCCCAGGCCTGGACGTTCCGCTACCCGGCGATCGTCCCGTCCGCGGCCGTCGTCCCCTGGGCCCGGCTGCGCGAGGTCGAGGTGCACCACGTCGACCTCGGCCGCGGCTACACGCCGGCCGACTGGTCGGACGCGTTCGCGCTGCGCCTGCTCCGCGAGATCGCCGGTGACCTGCCGGCCTCCGCCCCGGCGATGGTGCTGCACCCGGCCGGCGCCGACCATCCCCTGCTCGTCGGCGCCCCCTCGGACACGGCACCGGTGATCGGCGGGCCCACCCGCTCGATCGCGGCCTGGCTGGCCGGCCGCGCCGACGGCACCGACCTGACCGTCTCCCCCGACGGGGAGCTCCCCCAGCCCGCGAGGTGGAAGTGATGGCGACCGAATACACACGTGACCTGGGCGACGGCCTCACCCTGACCAAGGTGTCGGTCGGCCCGATGGACAACAACGCCTACCTGCTCACCGCCGGGTCCGAGCAGCTGCTGATCGACGCCGCCAACGACGCCTCGACGCTGCTCGACGTGATCGGCGACGCCGGCCTGCGGACCGTGGTCACCACCCACCAGCATCAGGACCACTGGGTCGCGCTGGCAGAGGTGGTCACCGCGACCGGGGCGGCATCGCTGGCCCACTCGGCCGACGCCGGGCCGCTGCCGGTGGTCACCCGCACCCTCAAGGACGGCGACACCGTCGAGGTCGGCGGGCACACGCTGGAGGTCATCCACGTCGTCGGGCACACGCCCGGGTCGGTGGTGCTGGCCTACCAGGGGCCGGGCGCCGGACGCGTCCACCTGTTCACCGGCGACAGCCTGTTCCCCGGCGGCGTCGGCAACACCCGCGGCGTCCGGGAGAACTTCGAATCCCTGATCGGGGACGTGGAGCGCAAGCTGTTCGCCCGTTTCCCGGACGACACCGTGTTCTACCCGGGCCACGGCAAGGACTCGACGCTCGGCGAGGAACGCCCCCACCTGCCGGAGTGGCGCGAGCGCGGCTGGTGACGGAACCGACGCCGGGCGGAGATCAACGATACTGAGTACGCTTCTCGGATGAACCCGAGCGTCTGGTTGGCCCTGGTCTCCCCAGTCGTAGCCGTCATCGTCGCGGTCTTCGGATTTCGCCGGTCGTCCAAGGCCGACCGGCTGAAGGCGTATTTCGAGATGCAGAACCGGTACCTCGCGCCCGAGGTCCGGCTCGGCCGCAAATTCCTGCACCAGCACGTGGCCGGCCGGTCGCCGGCCGAGGTCGCCGCGCTGGACGAGACGACCCGCTCCACGATCGGGTTCGCGCTGGCCGTGATGAACTCGATCGCCATCGCCTGCGAGGCGGGCTATGTCGACCGGGACATCGTGGTGAAGAGCATGGGCCGTTCGTACGCGCGGGCGATCGAGGCGGCCCGGCCGTTCTTCGACCATCAGGAGGCGACCCGCGGGTTCCGGCCGTATCCGTACGCGGAACGGCTGGCCGCCCGGGTGCCCCGGCCCCCGGCCGTCGCGCCGCCGGTGGAGGCGCCGGCCGCCGCCTCGATCGACGCGAGCCAAGGCCATGCGGCCTGACCAGCGGCCGTTGCGGCTCGCGGCTGTCCAGCTGGACTTCATCCCGCAGGCGCTGACCGAGCAGGACATCTGGCTGCCGGCCGAGCCCCTGTGGTCGGCGCCGGGCCGGGCGTCGTCGCCCGACTCGGTGTTCACCGTGCGCAACGTCTTCGATCCCGGGGTCTCCTCGGTCCCGGGGGCGTCGGCCGAGCTCGACAAGGTCTGCACCGGCGAGACCGGGAAACGGCTGGGGCCGATTTTCGACTTCCTCTGCGGTCTGGGGGCGGACGTCGTGGTGCTGCCGGAGTACTCGGTGCCCGCGGACTGCCTGGACCTGCTGGTCGATAACTCGGCGGGGCGGGTCGTGGTGGCCGGGCTCGGCTACATCCGCAAGCAGGAGACGGCCGAGCGACTGGCCACGATGGACGACGGGTTCCGGCCCGACGAGATCCTCGGGCGCAACGTCGCGGTGCTGGTCCACGACCGGCGCGTGCACGTGGTGACGAAACGCCATCTCGCCAAGGGCGAACGGGCCGATCCCGGCTCGGGTCACCGCCTCTTCCAGGTTCGGCTGCACGGGCGGGATCGGAGCATCGGGGTCGCCATCTGCAAGGACTTCCTCGCCGACGCCCGAACCGACCTCAGCCGGCTGGGTGCGGAGGTGATCTGTGTGCCGGCCCGCAGCGACACGATCGAGCCCTTCCTCGGCGACGGCCCGCGGGACAACGTCTGGATCGTCGCCAACGACGCGTACACCGGCGGGTCGACGATCCGGGTGCCGTTACCCCAGACCGAGTTCAGCGAGCTGCGGGGGACCCCGCCGGCCCCGCCCGGCTTCGAGGTGGTGCAGGCGGTCGACTTCCACCGCATGCCCCCGAAGATCACCGCTCACTTCGATGAGCCGAACCGGGTCGTCTGCCATGCCCAGCTCATCGACCCGGACGACGACCGACTGGCCGGGCCGTTGCGTCGGCTCCGGTCGCTGACCGGCCCGGAGGCGAAGTGGATCCCGCACCTCACCAGCATCATCGACGACCTCGGGGCCAGCACCGCGTCGTCCGAACCGGTTCTGAAGGCGATCGCACTGTGCCGCCAGTACGCCGCGGCCGGAATCTCGGCGCGGGAAGCCCTCCGCATGGCGACTCAACACGCCCCCGTGACTGCGGCCGGGCGCGTCGACGGTGTCCGTCGACGGCAGGTCGCCATGGTGATCGACTGGTTGTCCCGGGGCCTGACCGGGTTCCCGCGGGACGGCGAGGCGAAGGACCGGTACCGGACGCTGACCGGGCCGCCGAGCCCCGCCCGGCCCCGCCCGCCGGCCAGACCACAAGCCACTCCGGACAGACCGCCGAGCGCTCGCCGTCCGGCTCCTCCCCCGCGACCGCCCGCACCACCGCCGGCACCGCCGGCACCGCCGGCACCGCCGCCGGCACCGCCGCCGCCACCGCCGCCGGCACCACCCGTGGTCACCCTGTTCACACTGCCGTCCGGCTTCGCCTGCCTGGTCGACGAGGGTATCGCCGTGGTCCCGGAACGGCTGGTGGGCGACCGCCCGATGACGCTCGCCGCGGGCGGCGGTCGGTACACCGCCCGGGTCGGCTGGACCACGGCCGACCACGAGCTGGCCCTGCTCACCTTCGCCGGCCACCGTGGCTCGGCGCCGGCCTGGGGGCGTCTCGTCTGCCCGGACACCGTCGTCGACGGCACGGTGGTGTTCCCCGGCCTGACCCGGCCGGTCCGCGTCCAGGCGACCGCGGAGCTGGAGTCGCGCTACCGCCTGGCCCTGGGCCTCGGCCCGGAGGCACACGGCGCCCCGGTCGTCAGCGACGGGCGATGCCTCGGCTTCGTCCTGGACGACGGGCAGACCGTCCTGCCCGCGTCCACTCTGGTGCGCGCGGCCTGGCGGGCCGGTGTCCTCACCCGCCGGCCCCGGTTCGCAACTGTCGAGTTCGCCGCGGAGGAGGTGCCCCCGCTCGCGGACGGTGCTTCCGTCCCGCCGGTGGCCGGGTTCCTGCCGGAGTGGGCCGCGAGCGACGGCGATCGCGTGTATACGGTGGGCGACGGCTTCACCGAGCGGCAGCTCCAGGGATTCCTGCACCGCCAGGCGCAGGCCGGCTGGATCGTGCTGAGCACCACGGCGGCCGCCCTTCCGGACCGTCTGCCCAAGCTGCTCGCCGCCCGCAGCCACACCCTGATCGTGGCGGCACTCGGCGACACCGACCCGGCGATCGTGACCCGGGCGCTGGACCGGCACTCGCGACTGCCCGGGGAATCGGTCGTCCGGATCCTTTTGCGAGCCTGACAGATCCACTCGGGAGTCTGGCATCCGGCGTCCGCCACCGATACCGTCATCAGCATTCGGTGACCATCCGACTCTGTTTGGTGATCTTGCTGCGCAGCGGACCGAGGATCTGACCGTGCCTGATGACCCTCACAAGTTCAACACCGGCGACTACGCACAGCGAGTGCTCCGTCGATCCCTGAACGCTCCGTCACGGACGCTGTTGCACGTGCGCTACGACCTGGACCCGCGCTGGGCGACCGGGACGGTCTCGGGCGCGACGGTCCTGGACCGGGTGAAGAACGTCGTCTCGTACTGGGAGCGCGCGGCCGAGGACAACACCACCACCGGGATCAGCGCGGTCTGCCGCAACTGGCTGCAGGCCGACGCCGACCTGCGCGACCGGCTGGGCCGGAACTACGACGATCCACAGTGGTGGCTCCGGCAGATTCCGGCGACGCCCGCCGCCGACTCGGACGGCAAGCCGGATCCGGACAGCGCACCGGTGGCCGCGGAGACGAGCGCAGACCCCGCCGCGCCGGCCACCACCGCCCTGTGTCCCGAGGTCGTCGTGTCCCAGACCCGGGCCGGCGTGCACCTGAGGTGGTCGGTTCCGGGGGTCGGCTCGCAGCGGGCCCGGTTCACCGTCGAGCGCGGGGACGCGAGCGACGAGCCGCGGGTCGTCCTCGTCACCGACCTGGAGGCGGACGGCATCCTGGACGCGAGGGCACCGACCGCTCGTCTCCTCTGGTACTACGTGACGGCGCGGACCTCGGACAGCGAGGGCGCCGCCGAGCCCCGCCCGGCCTGGTTCGCACCGCCGGTCCAGGACGTCACCCTGGACGTCGTCGGGGTGAACACCGTGGAGAGCCGCTGGATCGCGCATCCCTCGGCGACCGGTTTCCGGGTGCGGCGGACGGTCGGCCGCGAGTCGGCCGACTCCGAGGACGGCCTGCTCCTCCCGTCCTCCGACGGACGGCCGGCCTTCCTCGACGACCGGGCGCCGGAGGGCCAGGTGCACTACCGCATCACCCCGGTGTACCGGAACGCCGACACCGGGCGGGAGGCCGAGGGCGAGCCGGTCCAGCTGTCGATCAAGGTCACGCCGCCACCCCCGGTGCCGGTGATCGCGGATCACTCGATCTCCGAACATCAGGGGCGCACCGAGCTGACCCCTCGTGTCACCGGGGTGACCGGGCCGGACCGGATCCTCCTGATCCGGGCGCGTGGCCCCGGAACCCCGGCTCCCGGCACGACCGTGCCGACCCGGCGCGTCACCGATCACGGCGACTCGCTCACCCCGCGGAACGACGCCGGGACCCTGCGATTTCCGCTGCCCGCCGGCCGTTCGACGGTGGTCCCGGTCACGATCCGCGGCAGCCTGGCCCGGTTCGGCGCCGGGGTCGAGATCACCGCCGTCCCCGAAGTCTGCGAAGCCGATCTGGAGCGCTTCGGCGAGAAACTGCTACTGCGCTGGCGCTGGCCGGACGGCATCCGTCTGGCCCGGGTCACCTGGATCACCGACGGGAAGGCCACTACATGGGATGTCACCGACGTCGAACTCCAGAAAGCCGGACACATCGAGTACAACAGCCACCGTCCGACCACGGTCGAGATCGTCTCGGTGCTCCGTACTCATGACTGTCCCGACCTCATGTCAGAGACCGTTCGGCGGTCCGCCGGGGACGCAGTGACCGAATTGTTGTACGGCGTGGTCCACAAGCGCGCCACCCTCTTCCAGCCCCGGCGGATGTTGTTCCGTTTCACGGCCACCCAGGCGTGCCAGGGCCTCGACATCGAGATCCGCCTCCGCCGGCCGGGCGCCCCTCCGGAGCAGGCCACCCTGCTGCGGAGGGTGACCGGTGTCGGATGCGGACCGGAGACCCCCTGGGAGATCGTCCTGCCGACTCCGGCCCGGGACGACTCCCTGGTGGGCAAGCGACTCATCCACTGCCGCGCCTGGCACGAGGGCCGCGAGATACCGGTCGACAACTTCAACGCCAGCGATCGCGGGGTCGATTGATGCTGAAAGACATCTGCCCGTTCTGCTATTACCGCATCAATCGCCGCCGCCTCTGGTTCACCTGCCGCGGCATCCAGAAGCCGGGATTCCGTCAGTGCCGGCGAGCGATCAACAACAAGCGGCTGGAGGCGACCGGGCAGGAGGAACACATGTACCCGGTCTTCCGGTCGCGACTGCACTGGCTGCCCTGGCCGCTCCCGATCCCCCGGCGGGCGACCTGCCCGGCCTGCCGGGGCCGCACCGGCCGGCACGTCTGCCCGCACTGCAACACGCCGCTGCCGTCCAAGTTCCGGGACTCGTTCAGCCCGGTCATCGCCATGGCCGGCGCCCGGTACACCGGGAAGACCGTGTACCTGACGGTGCTCGCCGACCAGATCCGCGGCGCGATCCGCAAGCGGTTCGAGGCCGACGTCTCGGTCTGCGGGGACGCCGGGAACCGCTGGCTGGAGAACAGCGTGGAGAACATCATGGGGGGCCGCCGGCTGCCGGCCATCACCGAGCAGCCGGACGGGCGCAGCGAGCCGTTGCTCTTCGAGTGGCGCCGCCGCAACGACCGGGCCAGCCGATACCGCAGCAGCTACCTGTCGTTCCTCGACACCGCGGGCGAGATGCTCGGGACTTCCCGAGGCGTGAACGAACTCAAATTCCTGGCCAAGGTGCATGCCTTCATCGTCCTGCTCGATCCCTTCGCGATCACCGACCTGCCCACCCGGATCGGCCTGAAGGAGGCGGCCCGCCCGCACGCCGAGGCGGTCAAGGTCGTCCAGCAGGTGACCGAGGTGCTGCGGGAGGAGCACGGCGTCAAGGGCATGATCGATCTCCCGGTCGCCGTCGTCTTCGCCAAGGTCGACGCACTGCGCAACCTCCCGGAGCTCAGCCGGAAGGTGTTCGAGCCGGAGTCGCAGGGCAACGTCTACGACGCCGAGCAGGGCCGCAAGATTCACGAGTCGGTCCGCGAGATGCTCATCGATCTGGGTGCCGACGACATCGACGCCGCCTTCCAGGCGCACTACACCAACTTCCAGTACTTCGCGGTCTCCGCGCTGGGCGAGCCGCCCGACTACGCCAACAACAAGCTCGCGGACGGCGCCGTCGTACACCCGATCCGGGTGTCCGAGCCACTCATCTGGCTCCTGGCCAAGTTCGGGATGATCCCCACCAGGAACGGCCATGCCTGAGACGTTCGAGGCCGCGGTCTACACCAACTGTGCGCTCGGGAAGGGGCTCGAGGGCGTCGCCGGCATGCAGTGGCAGTCCAGGACGCCCCGGGCCGACTGGGAACTCCTGGCCTTTCTCAAACAACATTTGCTGTACGAGCCGCCGGAGCAGTTCGTCCAGGCCGGGCGCCCGGCCGCCGAGTTCCCCCCGTCGATGGCGCACGTCTTCGAGGATCCGATCCTGGCCACCAGCAGCGGCCGGTATCAGGGCCGGGAGATGGACGGGCCCCGCCAGGGCAACCACCTCACCCATGCCATCTCCACCGAGCAGCGGACCAGTTACGGCTCGATCCGCCCGGCCCAGCTCGCCCACGCCTCGTTCTGGCTGACCAGCACGCCGCCCGGCACCGACCTCAGCGGCCCCCCGGCCGACTGGGAGCCCGGCCCGATCGACGCCGCCGTGGCCGCCCGGCACGTCCGGGCCCGCCGCGGGGGCGACCGCATGCTGGCCGCGCTCGTGTCCACCCTGGCCGACCGCGATCTGCTCGGCCGCCGCCGGGTCGCGCTGATCACCCGGGACGCCGAGGACGCCCTGCGCTGGCTGGTCGCGGCCACCCTGCTGCTGCCGCAGGACCGCGCCCTGGAGATCGGGTTCAAGGTGTTCTCCATGGCTCCGGCCCGTTCGAAGCTCCAGGTGGTGGCCGTGCACCCGGAGTGGAGCGACTTCCCGGCCTCCATCGACCAGGACAACGGGTACGCGGTCTTCGACCTCGAGACCCGACGGCACAGCCCGGTGCCGGTCAGCCCGGAGGCCGCGAACTGGGCCCGGCTGTTCTGTACCGAGGACCCGGTGGCGGTCGCCGAGGCCGTCGACCTGGCCGCGGGCAGTGGCCTGGGCGGCACCGAGGCTCAGGCGCTGGCGATCGCCGCGACGCTCGGCCGCTCCCCCGGTCCGGCCCTGGCGCCGACGGTGCTGCGCTGGCTGAGAGGCGGCCCGCCGGTGGTCCGGGAGGCTTACGGCGCCCTGCTCATCGAGGCGGTCGTCGAGGACGCCGACCTGCCCGTGCTTCGCGAGTTGGAGAGCCTCAGCCGGCGGACGGAGTACGCCCACGCCCGCCCGGACGTGCTGCTCCGGGCGACGCGCGCCGAGTTCGCGGCGGTGGAGGCCGATCCCGACGCGGCCGTCCGGCATCCGCCCCGGTGGAGTGTGACGCCGGACTTCCTGCCCGAGGCGTCCGACATCACGATCCAGTCGCTGCGGACCATGCGGCCGCCGGCCTTCGCGGCCGCCCTGACCGTGGCCGCGAGCCTGGGCGTCACCGTGCGTCTGGACGACGTCGGCGAGGCGGCCGACCGCTTCTTCGCCGGCTGGGCCGAGAACTCGCAGGCCCCGTACGACCTGAGCCGGTGGAACACCGAACCCCGGGCGATCGAACGACTCACCCGGGAGCTTCGCCGGCGCCCCACGACTCGCTCCCACGCCGTGGTACTGGCCCGCAACTGGTTTCCCCGGATCCAGCCGCGCGGCTACCCGGCCGGCCTCAAGACGCCGTTCGACCAGGCGCTCCTCTCGACGGCGATGACGCACGACCTGCCGCGTCGCGAACGGCTGGTCGCCGAGAATCTGCCGAAGGCTGCGGCCGACGGCCCGGATCGTTTCCGTGACCTGGTGGAAGTTCTCTGGGCCGGAACCGAGCCGACGGCGGAGGAACTGGGGAGAATCTGCGATCACCGGCCCGACGGGGTGGAGCTTCCACCGCGACTGTTCGCGTCCCTGCGGACAAGGGTGCATCAGCCCTTCGCCCAGGCCGCCGACCTGAACCTGTGGCTGCGGCTGTCGGAGTGCGGCCTGCTCACCGACAAGTCGTTCGAGAGCACCCACGCTCACGTCAATCAGCTGAAGAACGGTGACGCGCGACTGCAGGAGGCCCTGAGCCGCAAGTTCGACGCGACTCACCCACCACGCGAGTGGCTGTTCCAACTACCGCCCGAGCTCTTGAAGGCCCAGGCCGTCGCCCTGGCCAACCAGATCTTCGAGATGGACGACCTGCCCTCGGCCGGTCACCTGGTGGAGCGGCTGCCGGACGAGATCGCGGAAAGACTGGCGAGCCGGTTGGCCAAGATCTCCGAGATCGACTGGCCACCCGGCCGGGCGGCCCTGGCCTTCTATCTGCTGTTCCGGCCCAAGAGCAGCCCGGCCGCCCAGAACGGGCTCACCGCGCCGGTGGGCGACTGGATAAAAAGCCATCCCGCCAAAGACCTGAAGGAGGCCGGGGAGCGGCTGGGTCGGGTGCATCCGGAATGGGCGAATCGGTGGCGTGAGCGAGCGGGCCTGAAGCGGCTGCCGGAGGCACCGGTCACCAGGGAGGCCGACCCGCAGGAATCCGAACCGGCCGAGACGTTGCTCGCGGCGTTCAAACGTCTCTGGTCGAGCCTGATGCGGAAGGAGGAACGCTGAGTGCCCCAGGCCCTCGGCGTCCTCGGCCTGATCCTGCTGTTCCTGGTCGGGCTCGCCCTGTACTGGTTCGCCGTCGTGTACATCGCCATCCCGCTGATGCTCGTCACGGCGACCGTGGGTGTCCTCGCCGGCGCGGTCTCGGCCCTGGTCGGCGCCGTCCGCGCCTTCGCCGGGGCCGAGCCGGACGGATTGGGCCCGATCGTTCCCGATCCGCACCGCCGCCGGTCGTGGGCCGCGCCCTTCCCGTACCGGGACGACGCCTGGCCGCACTATCTCCTCGGGCAGGGTTACCGCGACGTGGTCAACGCCGCGGTCTGGCCGTACCGGTGGATCAGCCGGCTCACCCGCAACGCCTACGACGCCCTGCTCGACCTGGAGTATCCGAGCGCCCTGATCTATCTGATCCTGCTGTGCCCGCTGGTGCTGGCGATCCCGGCCTTTCTGCTCGGGGCGGCGGCCGGCGCGGTGGCCGCCTGGGTCGTCACCGCGCTGCTGGCGGCCGCGGTCCACACGCTGGGCGGGGCCCTGAGCGCACCGGTCGCGCTGGTCCTGATCGCCGCCGATCATCTGGTCCGCCGGTCGCGGGGCGCGGGCGTGGTCTGCCCGCACTGCCGCCTGGTCCAGGTGCTGCCGGCCTATCGCTGTGCCTGCGGGCGGCAGCATCGTGACGTACGCCCGGGTCTGTTCGGCGTCTGGATGCGCCGGTGCCGGTGCGGCCGTCGCCTGCCCACCACGGTCGTCCGGAACGCGGCCTGGGTGGAGGCCGGGCGGAAGGTGGCGGTGACCCCGGCCTGCCCCCGCTGCACGGTGGAACTCCCGGACGAGGCCGGGGTGCGCCGCCGATCGATCATCGCGGTGTCCGGCGCGCCCGGGGTCGGCAAGACCCACCTGATCCGGCACGCTCTGCGGGATCTGTCCGACCGGATCGAGCCGGAGCCGGCACCTCCCCGCCCGACGGACGCACCCCGCCGGGTCCGGGTGCACACCGGGGTACTGCCGGCCGGCGATTTCCTGCACATGTTCGATCCGGCCGGGGAGACGTTCCTGCGCGGTGACGTGGAGAGCGGCGTGCTGGACCATCTGGGTACGACCCGGCGGCACGTGTTCGTCCTCGATCCGCTGGACGCGCCCCTGGTCGAGGTGGCCGGCGAGTCCGGGGCCCGGCGGGTCGGGGTGGAACGGCTCGAACTGCCGTACCGGCTGATGGTGAACCAGATCGAGCAGTTCTGCATGCCGACCGGCCGCTGCCGGCTGGCCGTCGTGATCAGCAAGATGGATCAGCTCTGGGGCGGCGGCGCGGCGCAACGTCTGGGGCTGGCCGGGGACGCCCCGCCCCCACCTCGGGACTGGCTCGTCTCCATCGGCTTGGACAACCTGGTGCTGGCGGCCGAGCGGGACTTCCGCCGGGTCCGGTACTTCTACCTGGGCCGGCCGCCGGTCGGATACTTCCCGGACCTGCCCGAGCACTTCGGCGAGCCGGTCGTGCCGATCCGCTGGCTGCTGAGCGGAGTCCGGTGATGACTCCCGACGACGAACTCCGGCCTCCGCCGTCGTACCTGGCCTTCCGCGGGCTGATGCTGGTTCTCCTGGGCGGCCTGGTGATCGCCGGTGTGGTGATCGCCGTCCGGGCCGAGCTGTGGGGGACGGTGGTCCCGGCCGAGGTCGGCGTCTGGCGCTGGCTTCAGCGCCACCTGCTGCCCTGGTGAAACCCCGCCATACTGGTACCCGCGCCGGATCCGGGCGATTGGCGCGCCCGGATCCGGTGTTCCCGTCGGTGGTACGCGATCAGCCCCGGCCCTGCTTGGCGTTCGGGTTCACGTGGATGCCCGCGGCGAACGCGGTGATGTCGTCGGCCGTCCAGCCGATCCCGTCCCACACCTGGATCTGGACGTTGATGCCGTTCTTCTGCGGCCAGTAGAGGGTGCGCCCGTCGGTGGCGTCCTCCTTCTTGACCAGGGTGGCCTTCTGCCCGCCGACCTTGACGGCCTGACCCGCGGGCGTGCCCTGCTCGTCGACCGACTGCAGCATCACGACGACCTTGCCGACGAAGCTGCTCGGGTCGGTGTCGGCGACGTTGCCGAGCGGTTCGGCGCTGTTGCGCGGTTTGGCACCGATCGGGGCCAGGGTGAGTGCGGACTCGGTGATGCCCTGCACCTCCCAGCCGGACGGGACCCGGTCGATCGAGAAGCCGGCCGGCTGCGCCCCGGTGTAGGCCACGAGCTGGAACGACGTGGTTTTGGTGGCGGTCGTCGGGGTGGCCGCCGGCGTGGTGCCGCCGGCCACCGGGGCGCTGCCGGTGGACGGCCCGGAGGCGGTGGTGAACGCGAATGCGACGGCGACCGCCGCGATCGCGAACGCGGAGCCGGTGGCGCCCTGCAGGAGCCGGCGGCGGCGCAGGGCGGTGCGGCCCCGGGCCAGGTCGGCGTCGGCCTGGACGGTGGTGGGTTCGCCGGGCGACCCGGCGAGGTCGGCGAGGTGGTTGCGCAGATCAGTCATGGTGCTGCCTTTTCAACGGTGGGCGAGCGTAGGGTTCTGGCCGATGACCACGCGGAGCCGGTCGAGGGCCCGAGCGGTCTGGCTCTTCACCGTCCCCGCGGAACATCCGAGGGCGTCGGCGGTGTCAGCGACGTCGAGGTCGTAGAAGTAGCGGAAGACCAGCGCCGCCCGCATCCGTGGGGGCAACTGCTTCAGGGCCGCGCGCAGCCCGTCGGCGACCTCGTTGTGCCGCGCCGGTTCGGCCGCGGGAAGGTCCGGCACGTCTGCCATCGATTCTTCCCGCCGTCGCCACCAGCGCCGCCGCTCGTCGGTCAACGCGTTGACCATCACCCGGCGTAGATAGCCGTCCGGATTGTCGGCCCGCTGGAATGCCGGCCAGGCCACGTAGAGCTTGGTCAGCACCGACTGCACCAAATCCTCGGCCAGGTGGGCGTCGCCCGCCGTGAGCAGAGTGGCGGTGCGCACCAGGCCGGACCTCCGGGACACCACGAAGCGGTGGAACTGCTCGTCGCGCTCGCTTCTCACGAGTCCTCCTTCGCTGTCACACCTCCCTGACGACTCCCGTCTCCATCGGGTTGCATGAACGTCGCCAATATTCCGGAGTATTGCTTGACCGGCGGCGGAGCGTACTCATCGCGCCGGGACGTCCGCAATCCGAGCGTCACCAGGGATTGGACCAGGAGGGTGGCGGCCGCGACGCCGTCGATGACCGGGGCGCCGATCTCGGCCGAGACCTCGGCGCAGAACGCGGCCATCCCGGCGCAGCCGAGCACGATGACGTCCGAGCCGTCGCGGTCCAGGGCCTGCCGGGCGAGCGCGGTCACCCGTTTCCGCGCGGCCGGGTCGCTCTCCAGGTCGAGGACGGGGATGTCACAGGCCCAGACGCCCCGGCAGGCGCCCGCCGGGGCGTGCCTCACGGCAAGATCAAGAGCCCTTCCTCGCGTACGGGACAAGGTCGTGACCACGCTGAATCCGCGCCCGACGAGCATCGCCGCGTGCATCGCGGCCTCGGCGATGCCCACCACCGGGCCGGCCGCGATCTCGCGGGCCGCGTCCACACCGGGGTCCCCGAAGCAGGCGACCACGTACCCGTCGACGCCGTCCCGTTCGCCGGCGGTGACCGCGGCGAGCAGCCCGGGGACCGACAGCGCCTCGTCGTAGTGGCTCTCGATCGAGGCCGGGCCCATGTCCGGGGTGACCCCTTCGACGACGACGCCCGGGCCGGCGACGGCCCGGGCGCTCGCCTCGATCAGCGTGGTCATCGACGCCGTGGTGTTGGGATTGATGACCCGGATCCGCATCAGGCCGGGACTGCCTCGTCGGCCGCGGTGACCACCGGCTTTTGGGCCAGGCCGAGGTAGACCAGGAAGCCGAGGCCGCAGCCGATGAACCAGCTGTACTGGGCGATCGTGTGCATGTGCGGCCCACCGCTCCACAGCACCGGGATCACCGCGATGACCGCACCCACCGCGGTCGCGATGATCGCCGGCGGGTTGTAGCCCTTCTTGTAGTGGTACTTGCCGTCGGCCGCCATGGTGAACATCGCGTCCACGTCGACCTGCTGCTTGCGGATCAGGTAGTAGTCGGCGATCAGCACCCCGAACAGCGGCCCGATGAAGGCGCCGAGCGTCTCCAGGGTGTAGTGGATGACGTCCGGGTTGTTGTACAGGTTCCACGGCGTGATCAGCACCGAGCCGACCGCGGCGATCATGCCGCCGGCCCGCCAGGAGATCCGCTGCGGGCTGACGTTGGAGAAGTCGAACGCCGGCGAGATGAAGTTGGCGACGATGTTGATGCCGATCGTGGCGATGGTGAACGTCAGCGCGCCCAGGACGATCGCGAACGTGCTGTCGATCCGGGACACCGTCTCGACCGGGTCGGTGATCAGCTCACCGAAGACCGGCAGGGTCAGGCTGGCGGTGACCACGGTCAGGATGCTGAACATCAGGAAGTTGAGCGGCAGCCCGAGGAAGTTGCCGGTCTTGACCGATCCGAAGGACTTCCCGTACCGGGAGAAGTCGCCGAAATTCAACATCGGACCCGAGAAGTACGACACCACGAGCGCGATCGCCCCCAGCATGATCGGGATCGCGTCGACGCCGTGGTACTTCACGTCGCCCAGGTTCAGGTCGATCGCGCCCCAGCCGGCCTTGTGGATCAGGTAGCCGGTCAGCGCGAACATGACCACGTAGACGGCCGGCCCGCAGAAGTCGATGAACTTGCGGATCGTCTCCATGCCGGTCCAGAAGACGGCCGCCTGCAACACCCAGAGCAGCGCATAGGTGAACCAGCCGAGCGTCGGCAGCCCGAGGAAGCCGTGCTGGTCGACGTCGGCCCAGGCGACCAGCCCGGGCCAGATCTTCAGCACGACGACGTCCAGGGCGGCCGAGGCCAGGTATGTCTGGATGCCGTACCAGGCCACCGCGATCGAACCCCGGATGATCGCCGGCACGTTGGCCCCGAGCACCCCGAACGCGGCCCGGTTGATCACCGGGTAGGGCACCCCGGTCACCTGGCTCGGCTTGGCCACCAGGTTGCAGAAAAAGTAGACGATGGTGATGCCCACGACCAGCGAGACCAGCACCTGCCAGCTCGACAGGCCGAGCGCGAACAGGCTGCCCGCGGTCACGTACCCACCGACGCTGTGCACGTCGGACATCCAGAACGCAAAAATGTTGTACGAGCCCCACGTCTGCTTCCGCAGCGGCGCGAGGTCCTCGTTGGTCAGTCGCGGATCGTAGGAAGGCTTGATGACGCCGCTGCCGACCGGCATGCCGGCGGCTTCGACCAGGTCCTCGTGCGGCTTGCTGGAGAGGGTGTCGGCCATGCGAACACGCTAGGAACCAGGTGTTTCCGGTCGATGAGCGGAACTGTATATCTTCACCAGGTCCACTTCTGGTTGTCGTTGCCCGAGCACTCCCAGATCTGTGCGACCACACCGTTGGCGGTGCTGCTGTCCGGGATGTCGACGCACTTGTCGGCCCAGCCGCTGGTCAGGTCCGACGCGCTGTTGTAGTTGAACTGCTGGTTGTTCCCGCCGGTGCAGGTGGCCAGGTGCAGCTGGGCGCCGTTGCCGGTGCTGTCGATCTGCGCGCACTTCCCGCGGACCCGCATCGTGCCGTCGGACGGGAAGCTGAACCGGAACGGGTCGGTCGAGCCGCACGCCCAGAGCTGGATCGAGCCGGTCGTGCCGGGCGCGTAGAGGCAGGTCCCGGTGCCGTGGCTCAGGATCGGCCGGCCGGACGAGGTGGCCGCGGTGGTGGTACCGGTCGCGGGCGGCGTGGCACCGCCGGGGACGGTCACCGTCACGGTCACGGTCACGGCCGGCTTCGTGGACGGTTTGCCGCTCGGCCGGCTCCCCTTCGGGCCGGGCGAGGGCGCGGCGTTGCGGGACGGCGCCGCGGCGGGCGGGGCCGTGCCGCCGGCCAGTGCCGGGTCGGAGGCGATCCAGACCGCGCCGGGCTCCTGCGCCTCCGATCTGTCGCCGTCCCCGGCCAGCAGCGAGCCGGCGCCGACGCCGGCCGCGACCAGGACGATCGCGGCGGCGATCAGGCTGCGGCGGCGCCAGCGGGGGCGTTCGGCCGGCCGGTCGGCCGGTTTCTCCGCGGGCTCGGGCCGCACGGTGGGCGACGGCAGGTCCGGTGCGGTGACCGGCTCGCTGCCGGCCACCGGTCCGCGGCCCGCCGCCGGCTGCGCCGCGGTCGGGGTCACGGCCGTCGGCCGTACGGCCACGACCGGCACCTGCTCGGTCGGACCGGCGAAGATGCGCTCGCTGAACTGACGGCTGAACTGCCCCGGCCGCCCGCCCGCGGCGGCGTCGAGCAGCAACCGCTGGGCCGCCTCCCCGTCCGCCCGCTGGGCCGGGTCCCGCTGCAACAGCCCGACCAGCGCCGGGCGCAGCACGCCGGCCCGTTCCGGCGGCGCCGGCAGCTCGGTGGCCAGTGCCGCCAGCGTGGCCAGCGGGGACGACTTCGCGTAGGGCGGCCGTCCCTCGACCGCCGCGTACAGCGTCGCGCCGAGCGACCACAGGTCGGCCGCCGCGGTCAGCTCCTGGTCCAGTGCGCGCTCCGGGGCAAGGTAGGACGGCGAGCCGAGCACCACCCCGGTGCTGGTCATGCTCGAATCCCCGGCCGCGCTGGCCAGCCCGAAGTCGGTCAGCACGACCCGCCCGTCGTAGGCCATCAGCACGTTGCCCGGCTTCACGTCCCGGTGCAGCAGGCCGACCCGGTGGGCCGCCCGCAACGCGGCGAGCACGCCCAGCCCGATCCGGGCCACCCGCTCGGGCGCCATCGGGCCCTCGGCCTGGATGACGTCGTAGAGCGAGCGGGACGGCACGAGCTCCATCACGATCCACGGCTCGCCCGAGTCGAACACCACGTCGAAGACCCGGACCACGTTGGCCTGGTCGACCCGGGCGATCGCGCGGGCCTCCCGGATCGACCGCTCGCGCAGTGCCCGTAGCTCGGCCTCGGTGAGCCCGGCCGGCGGCACGAGCTCCTTGATCGCCACGTCCCGGCCGAGGAGCTCGTCCCGGGCCGCCCAGACGCGGCCCATGCCGCCCTGACCCAACGGGCCTACCAGGCGGTAACGTTCTGCGATCAGCACGGCGGCACGCTACCGGCCTTGATCGGTTCCGGATGTCAGCGACGCGACGCTCCGTACACGTCAATCGATCGTCAATCGAACGCATGAACCCCGGTCACGAGACTGGAGCAGCAGGCCAGGAGCGCTCCCACGGGCGCCCGCGACGTCGATTTGCCGCGCTGCATCCCACACTGTGGACAGTGTGAAATCAGTCTCCCTCGGCGAAGAGTCCGGTGTGCTGCGGCAGTTCGGAGATGAACCCTTGCAGACGGTGATGATGACCGGCGCACGAGTGGGCCAGCCCGTCGGCGTCCCGGCGCAGAAAAGCGGCGAGCATCCCGGCGTGGTCCGAGTGCAGCAACTCCCGCTCCGGAGCGGTCAGATGCGACATCGGGCGCAGCGGCTCGGTCATGTTCCAGGCCGACTCCAGCATGTGAAGCAGGCGGCGCATCCGGCACGGACGGATCAACGCGAGATGGAACCGGCGGCTCTCGACGTGATACGCCGTACCCCCGTCGTCGCCCTCGATCGCCACGTCCAGCGCCCGCAACGCGGCCCGCGCCTGCCGATCGTCGTCCTCGGTCGCCCGCTCCACCGCCGCGCGCAGGGCGGCCGACTCCAGCGCCTCCCGGACCAGGTAGATCTCACTGAACTCACCGGCGGTCATCATCGCCACCCGGTAGCCACCGTTCACCCGATGATCCACAAGACCTTCACCGATCAAGGTCATCAGAGCTTCCCGTACGGGAATCCGGCTCACCCCGAACGCCGCCGCGACCGCGTCCACCGGTATCGCCGAGCCGGGCGGCACCTCGCCGTACAGGATGATCGCCCGCAGGTCGTCCACGATCGCGCTGCGCACACTGCCGGCCGGGCGGTCCGCCAGACGCGCCAGCAGCGCGGATCGGCGGCGAGGTCCGGACATGTCCGGACCCTAACGGCTCCCGGTTATCGGCAGATTTCGCGCGTACGCTGGCCCCAGACGCTGTGATCGCGGAGGCGCCCGTGAGTATGCGACATGACCCGTCCCGGTGGGGCTTTCCGCCGCACCAGCCGAGCCAGCCCTACCCGATGCCGTCGGGCGGCCCCGGTTTCCCCGGCTGGCTCGAGGAGCGACTCTTCGACCAGCGCATCGTGATGCTGCGCGGCCAGCTGACCAGCGACGCATCGACCTCGATCTCGGCCGCGCTGCTCACCCTGGACGCGGCCGGCCAGGCCCCGATCCAGCTCCACGTGGCCTGCCCGGGCGGCGACCTGAGCGCCGCGCTGGCCGTCGTCGACGTCATCGACGCCCTGGTGTCCCCGGTCCACGCCCTGGTCACCGCCGAGGCGGGCGGTGCCGCCCTGGCCGTCCTGACCGCGGCCGACCGCCGCGCGGCGTACCGGCACGCCCGCTTCAAACTCACCGAGCCCCGCGCGGCCGGCGTCACCGGCACCGCCGACGAGGTGGCGGCCGCCGCCGGCCAGCACCTGCGCGAGCTGGAGGAGATCGTCGTCCGCCTGGCCGAGGTCACCGGCCGGCCCCGCAGCCGCGTCGAGGACGATCTCTCCGCCGGCCGTTCCCTGACCGCGGCCGAAGCCCTCGACTACGGCCTGCTCGACGAACTCATCACCCCCAAGGCCCGCTGACCGCGGGCACCCGGAAAGCCGGCCGGGAACGGGAAACGGCCCCGAGCCGGAGCTCGGGGCCGTTCCGGAAGCGCTGGGTCAGGAAGCGACCTTGACGCCCATCGAACGCGCGGTGCCGGCCACGATCTTCATGGCGGCGTCCAGGTCGTTCGCGTTGAGGTCGGGGAGCTTACGCTCGGCGATCTCCTTGACCTGGGTGGCGCTGAGGGTGCCGACGTTCTGGGTCAGCGGGTTCGACGCGCCGGACTGGATCCCCAGGGTCTTGCGAATGAGGAAGCTGGTCGGCGGGGTCTTGTAGGCCAGCGTGTGGCTGCGGTCCTCGTAGACCGAAACGATGACCGGGATGATCTCGCCCCGGTTCTTCGACGTGGCCTCGTCGTACTCGACCTTGACGGCGCGCATGTTGGCACCGGTCGGGCCGAGCATCTTACCGAGGTCGACCATCGCGGCGTTACCCGCCTCAAGCGCGAGGGTTACCTCATGGGTCTTCTTCTTGGGAGGCATCGGGTAAGGCTCCTTAGGGTGAGCTGCGGGCCGAGACAAACGCAGCTCGCCAGCATCAACGACACACGACAACCCCGAGACCTTACTACCGCCATGACTAGAGGGTCAAAACGGCTGGTAGGCGGGGTCTCGGGTCCGCCGACCAGTCTACCTCGCGGTTCCGACCACCTCGGGACCGCCCCGGATCAGGTCAGTACTGGTCGCAGAAGCAGGACGTCATCAGCGAGCGCACCGAGTCGACGTACTCCGGGTTCGGCAGTTTCTTGGTCTTGATGTTGGCCAGCACGTCGGCCGGGCCGAACTGGTACGCGGAGATGACCAGGTTGAGCAGGCACCACGAACTGTGCGTCTTGCACTTGCTCGGGCTCAGGTCGAACGTCTTGTCGTTGTTGAACGCCTTCTGTGACATGTACCGCGTCAGCCAGGCGATGTAGTTGGCCCCGGCGGTCGCGTTCTCCGTGTAGTTCGACACGTTGTAGCTCAGCCCGAACCGGCTGTTGATCATGCTGACGGTGTCGGGCATGAGCTGCATCAGGCCTTGACCGCCGTCACAGTTGAAGACGTTGGTCTGCCAGCCGCTCTCGTGCCAGGAGATCGCCTTGACCAGCGGGTAGTTCAGCTTCAGCTGAGGCGCCTCGTTGGTCCAGTAGATCTTGCCGGCCGCGGTCCTCAGCGTGGCCTTGACCTTGCTCTTGGCCACCGGCTTGCCCTTGGTCGTGGAGCAGGCGGACACCTCGAAGTTGTTCACCGGCCCGGTCGGCGACGGTTTCGACGTCGGCTTCTTCGAGGTCCTGGACGGCTTCGGAGTCGGGGACGAGGTCGTCTCCTCCGGCTCCGGGGTCGTCTCCTCCGGAGTCGGCGACTCCTCGGTCGGCGCCGGCTCGACCACCACCGGGGTGGTGCCGGACGCCTTGTCGTCCCCACCACCGATCAGACCGCACCCGGAGGTGACCATGAGTATCGCGGCAACTGCCAGCAACCGAACCTTCATCGACGAAACCCTTCCCCGTACGAGCATCGACGAGGAACGTTAACAGTGAAAGATCCGACCGTGGGGGCCCGCAAATCGCCCAAACGATCCCAAGGTTCTGGACTTGACCCCGTGTCACTGATCGCAACCTGAGCCGGGGACAATAGAGGCATGCAGACCCGCACCGACCTCCGTAATGTCGCCATTATCGCTCACGTCGACCATGGCAAAACCACCCTGGTCGACGCCATGCTCCGACAGGGCGGTCAGTCCCACGCACGTGGAGAGATGGCCGAACGCGCCATGGACTCCATGGACCTGGAGCGGGAAAAGGGCATCACCATTCTCGCCAAGAACACCGCGATCAGCTACCGGCCGGCCGAGGGCGAGCCGGTCGTCATCAACATCATCGACACCCCGGGCCACGCCGACTTCGGTGGTGAGGTCGAGCGCGGCCTGACCATGGTCGACGGCGTCGTGCTGCTGGTCGACGCGTCCGAGGGCCCGCTGCCGCAGACCCGCTTCGTGCTGCGCAAGGCGCTCTCCGCCAAGCTGCCGATCATCCTGGTCATCAACAAGGTGGACCGGCCGGACGCGCGGATCAAGGAGGTCGTCGACGACACGTACGCGCTCTTCTTCGACCTCGACGCGGACGAGGACCAGATCGAGTTCCCGATCGTCTACGCCTGCGCCCGCGACGGCATCGCCTCGCTGAACCAGCCGGCCGACGGCGCCGTCCCGAGCGACAGCGCCGACCTGGAGCCGCTGTTCTCCACGATCCTCAACACCATCCCGGCCCCGACCTACACCGAGGGCGCGCCGCTGCAGGCGCACGTCGTCAACCTGGACGCGTCGCCGTTCCTCGGCCGTCTCGCGCTGTGCCGGGTGCACGAGGGCACGATCCGCAAGGGTCAGACCGTCGCCTGGTGCAAGACCGACGGCACGATCTCCAACGTCCGGATCTCCGAGCTGCTCATCACCGAGGGCCTGGAGCGCAAGCCGGCCGAGAGCGCCGGCCCGGGCGACATCATGGCCGTCGCCGGCATCCCCGAGATCATGATCGGTGAGACGCTGGCCGACGCGGAGGACCCGAAGCCGCTGCCGCTGATCACGGTCGACGAGCCGGCCATCTCCATGGTCATCGGCACCAACACCTCGCCGCTGGTCGGCAAGGTCAAGGGCGCCAAGGTCACCGCCCGCATGGTCAAGGACCGGCTCGACAAGGAGCTGATCGGCAACGTGTCGCTCCGTGTCCTGAACACCGAGCGTCCGGACGCCTGGGAGGTCCAGGGCCGTGGCGAGCTCGCCCTGGCCATCCTGGTCGAGCAGATGCGCCGCGAGTCGTACGAACTGACCGTCGGCAAGCCGCAGGTGGTCACCAAGACCATCGACGGCAAGGTCCACGAGCCGGTCGAGCGCCTGACCATCGACGCTCCCGACGAGTACATGGGCGCCATCACCACCCTGCTGGCCACCCGCAAGGGCCGGATGGAGCACCTGACCAACCACGGCACCGGCTGGCTGCGCATGGAGTGGCTGGTCCCGGCGCGTGGCCTGATCGGCTTCCGCACCGAGTTCCTCACCGAGACCCGCGGCACCGGCATCATGCACCACCTGTACGAGGACCACGAGCCGTGGTTCGGCGAGCTCCGCACCCGGCAGAACGGTTCCCTCGTGGCCGACCGGGCCGGCGTGGTCACCGGCTTCGCGATGACCAACATCCAGGAGCGCGGCCAGCTGTTCGTCGAGCCCACCACCGAGGTGTACGAGGGCATGATCGTCGGTGAGAACTCTCGCGAGGACGACATGGACGTCAACATCACCAAGGAGAAGAAGCTCACCAACATGCGCGCGGCCAGCGCGGACAACACCGAGAAGCTGATCCCGCCGCGCAAGCTGTCGCTGGAGCAGTCCCTCGAGTTCTGCCGCGAGGACGAGTGCGTCGAGGTCACCCCGTCGGCGATCCGCATCCGCAAGGTCGTTCTCGACCAGAACGCCCGCGGCCGCGCCGCGGCACGCCGCAAGCACCAGTAAGGAAGCAGCCGCTCACGGCCGCTGATTCGCCCCCGCCTCGCTGCGGGGGCGTTTCTCATTTCCCGTACGGCCGCTCGCGTGGGAGACGGCGCGAGCCCGGACGACAGAGGTCGTCCGGGCTCGGGGCGGTGCTACGTCCGTACCGAATAATCGGTTTTTGCGGGTTTCAGTGCCCGGTGGTCACGAGTTCCCTTTTGCGGTCCTTGGCGGACTTGGCCAGGCTGGCGACCGTGGCGATGCCGAGCGTGCCCAGGATCACCAACAGGGACAGCCAGATCGGGATCTCCGGCGCCCAGTGCAGGCCGTGACCGCCGTTGATGAAGTCCAGGTTGTTCGTGTGCAAGGCTTCGAGGAAGAGCTTGACGCCGATGAACGCGAGGACCACGGCGAGCCCGATGTTCAGGTAGACCAGGCGCTCCAGCAGGCCGCCGAGCAGGAAGTAGAGCTGGCGCAGGCCCATCAGCGCGAACACGTTCGCGGTGAAGACCAGGTACGGCTCCTTGGTGATCCCGAAGATCGCCGGGATCGAGTCGAGCGCGAAGATCAGGTCGGTCGTGCCGATCGCGATCATCACGATCAGCATCGGGGTGAAGAGCCGCTTGCCGGCCGCGGTGACCACCCGGAACTGCCCGTCGCCGAACGACGAGGAGAGCGGCAGCGCCCGCTTCGCCCAGCGGATCAGCACGTTCTCCTTGAAGTCCTCCTCGTCGCCCTCACCGTTCTTCACCAGCGTGATCGCCGTGTAGACCAGGAACGCCCCGAAGATGTAGAACACCCAGGAGAACTGCGAGATCAGCGCCGCACCGGCGGCGATGAATGCACCCCGCATGACCAGCGCGAGCACGATGCCGATCAGCAGAACCTTCTGCTGATAGCGGCGGGGCACCGCGAACCGGCCCATGATGATGACGAAGACGAACAGGTTGTCGACGCTCAGCGAATACTCCGTGAGCCAGCCGGTGTAGAACTCACCCGCGGCCTGACCACCGGAAACCGCCCAGACACCCACCCCGAAGAGCAGAGCCAGCCCGACGTAGAAGGCCACCCAGCCACTGGCCTCTTTCATGGTCGGCTCGTGCGGCCGTCGCCCGATGATCAAGAGATCGACGGCGAGGACGGCCACCAGCGCCACCAACGTGGCGAGCCAAACCCAGGCTGAAACGTTCAACGTGAACCTCCGGCAGACACGTGTCGTCGCTGCGCCCTCTCACGAACTTTTGGCAAAGTCCCGGAAAAAGTGCAGCGACGTGCGACTGTCGGAGGTCTCTTCCGCCGCGAGAACTGATCGCGACCCCCGGCCCCGGGTTCACATCGGCTGGTCACCCAGCCGAGTGTTCCGTGTTGACGAGACCGGAGCGGGGGAATACTCCCCTCCCACACAACCATTGTTGCGCATCCGGGGCCCGATCGACACACCGGGCGGCGAAGAGTGGCCCGGCTCGCCGGCCAAACCACTCAGGGCAGGCATTACCGGTACGTAATTCTGGCGCTACCTGGTTTTTACCCTCGGCCCGCCGGGCCACAGGGCTTCCACCTGCGACATTGTGCACTCGGACCACATCAGAGGGTGAGGTGACACGGTCGGCGGGGCATCGGGGGCGGTCAGTCCGATGCAACGACCGGGAAGGGGCATCGCCCGTTTCACTCACGTCGCCGTCCTCGACCTCGCCGGGCCTCAAGCATCCTAGTAAGCTGGCCATCTGGTGCGTATGGGACGCTTGCGGGCATGATCCTCGAAGTCACGCTAATCGACGTCTTACCCGGCCGGGAGCACGACTTCATCGCCGCCTACCAGCTCGCCCGTCCGCTGATCGCGGGCGCCGAGGGCTGTCGCGGCCTGCGACTGAAGCGCGGCACCGAATCGGCGACCCGGTTCGCCCTGCTGGTCGAATGGGATTCCATGGACGCGCAGGACCACAACTTCCGGCGCAGCGAACGCAACGCCCAGTGGCGCGCCCTGATCGCGGCGACGCTGGCCAAGCCTCCGCTGGCCGAGTACTTCACGGAGCTGCCCGAGCACGCCGGCCGCCCCGACCCGGACCACGACTTCTTCGCCGGCTGACCCACGCCGCCGCAGTCGCCCGACCGGCCACGGCCCGGCATGATCACCCCTAGCTGCTGCAGCGGTGTGACCGCCGGCAAAACCGCCGCGGCTGGACCCGGCAGGCGCGGCGAGAGGCGCCACGACCGGCACGATCGTCGCATCGCGGCAGGACCACGCTTGCCCGTGTACGGACGGCTCAACAGGGATTATCCTGGTCAGGCGGGTCCGGGAAGTGACCTATCCGAAGTGCCGGACCAGGGGATCGCCGGCCGCGCTGGATCACAGAGTCGCCCCCACTTGTCCTCCCGGACCCGCACCATCGAACCCGCACCATCGAACCCGGCCGCCCTGGGCAGAGCCGACAGCGCAGGCAGGCGGGACCGGCGCCGGGCGGATGCAGCGCCGGCGCCGGAACCGCGCGTCCTACTTCACCCCGGCCGCGTCCATCCCCCGCAGTTCCTTCTTGAGTTCGCCGATCTCGTCCCGGATCCGGGCCGCCAGCTCGAACTGCAGCTCCCGCGCCGCCCCCAGCATCTGATCGTTCAGATCCTGGATGAGCTGCGCCAGCTCGGCCCGCGCCATCCCTTCCCGGGCCGGGCCGGACGAACCGCGGGCCTTGGAACGGGTCTCCGGCACCGGGGCCTTGCCGCGCGACATCTGGCGACCGGCGCCGCCGACCATCGCGTCGGTGTCCTCGGCGTCGCGGTAGATGTCGTCCAGGATGTCGTGGATCTTCTTGCGGAGGGCCTGCGGCACGATCCCGTTGGCCTCGTTGTGGGCGATCTGCTTGGCGCGACGCCGGTCCGTCTCCTCGATCGCGCTCCGCATCGACGGCGTGATCTTGTCCGCATACATGTGGACCTCGCCGGACACGTTTCGCGCGGCCCGGCCGATGGTCTGGATCAGGGACCGCCCGCTGCGCAGGAAGCCCTCCTTGTCCGCGTCGAGGATGGCGACCAGCGACACCTCGGGCAGGTCGAGGCCCTCCCGGAGCAGGTTGATGCCGACCAGCACGTCGTAGTCGCCCTTGCGCAACTCCTTGAGCAGCTCGACCCGGCGCAGCGTGTCCACCTCGGAGTGCAGATACCGCACCCGGATCCCGTTCTCCAGCAGATAGTCGGTCAGGTCCTCGGCCATCTTCTTGGTGAGCGTGGTGACCAGGACGCGCTCGTCCTTCGCGGTCCGCAGCTGGATCTCGTGCATCAGGTCGTCGATCTGGCCCTTGGTCGGTTTCACCACGACCTGCGGGTCGACCAGGCCGGTGGGCCGGATCACCTGCTCGACGAACTCGCCCTGCGCCTTCTCCATCTCCCAGTTGCCCGGGGTCGCGGAGAGGAAGACCATCTGGCCGACCCGTTCCAGGAATTCGTCCCACCGCAGCGGCCGGTTGTCGGCGGCGCTGGGCAGCCGGAACCCGTGCTCGATCAGGATCCGTTTCCGGGAGGCGTCGCCCTCGTACATCCCGCCGATCTGCGGGACCGTGACGTGCGACTCGTCGATGACGGTGACGAAGTCGTCCGGGAAGTAGTCGAGCAACGTGTACGCCGGATCGCCGGGCTGACGGCCGTCCATGTGCATCGAATAGTTCTCGATGCCGTTGCAGAAGCCGACCTGGCGCATCATCTCGATGTCGTAGGTCGTGCGCATCCGCAGCCGCTGCGCCTCCAGCAGCTTGCCCTGGCGCTCCAGCTCGGCCAGCCGCTCGGCCAGCTCGGCCTCGATGTCGCGGATCGCCCGCTCCATCCGCTCCGGGCCGGCCACGTAGTGCGTCGCCGGGAAGATGATCAGCTCGTCGACCTCGCGGACCACCTCGCCGGTGAGCGGGTGCAGATAGTAGAGCTTCTCCACCTCGTCGCCGAAGAGCTCGACCCGGACGGCCAGCTCCTCGTAGGCCGGGATGATCTCCAGCGTGTCGCCGCGCACCCGGAACGTGCCGCGCTGGAAGGCGACGTCGTTACGCGTGTACTGAATGTCGACCAGCCGGCGCAGCAGCTTGTCCCGGTCGATCTCGCCGCCGACCTTCACCTTGACCGCCCGCTCGATGTACTCCTGCGGGGTGCCCAGGCCGTAGATCGCGCTGACCGTGGCCACCACGATCGTGTCGCGCCGGGTCAGCAGCGACATGGTGGCCGAGTGCCGGAGCCGCTCGACCTCCTCGTTGACCGACGAGTCCTTCTCGATGTAGGTGTCGGTCTGAGCGATATAGGCCTCAGGCTGGTAGTAGTCGTAATAGCTGACGAAATATTCGACGGCGTTGTTGGGCATCAGCTCGCGGAACTCCTTGGCGAGCTGGGCGCAGAGCGTCTTGTTCGGCGCGAGGACCAGCGCCGGCCGCTGCAGCCGCTCGATCAGCCAGGCCGTCGTCGCGCTCTTGCCGGTGCCGGTGGCGCCGAGCAGCACGGTGTGCAGGTCGCCGTTGCGGACCCGTCGTTCCAGTTCGTCGATTGCCGCGGGCTGGTCACCGGCCGGTTTGTAGTCGCTGATGACCTCGAACCGGCCGTCGAGTCGTGGGATGTCGAGCGCCATGCCCACCACCGTACGTCGGGGGTATGACAAGTTCCGGCAGCGCCCGCGACCCGCCGTGTGCGCCTGTCGCCCCGGCCGTGCCGATGGTGCACATTCGGCCGCGCCGCGCGCCATTGTCGGCGCTTTCCACCGCCCCCTACCCTGGCGGGGTAGGCCGCTCGCGGCGGCCGACGTGCGCGGTCGGGACCATCCTACGGTCCAGCCGCGCCGCATCGCGGTCGATGCGCCCCGGCCTCCGGCGCGCGCACCCGCGAGGGTCGCGCAGCATGCCGACCGGCCGCCGCGAGCGCCGCAAACCCCTCAACCCGAAGATCACATTCTTCATTGCCCCGGTCCGCCGGGGTACAGACCGTCGCTCCCGCGGGGACCCTTCCGACCCTCGCAGGCCGCTGGCGCGGCCAGAACGCGAGGCCCGCAAGGGCGACGTGGTCTTTTGGTCACGCTCAGAGCAACAAACCCGCCCAACCGCGGGACCACACACACCCCGATCCGTGTGAGCGGCCCCGCGACGCCGCACCCACACCGGCAGCAGCCGCGACGCCCGCCCATCGGCTGGCGCTGAGGGCTCCAAAACCAGCCGGACACAGCCCTGAGCACCAGCCGGGCCCGCAACCCGCGCCGCGACGCCGGACCAGCATCAACGCCGCGACCTCGCCGCCCCACAAGCCCCAGCCGCGACTCCCGGGGCTCGGCTGGCGCTGAGGGCTGTAAAAACAGCCGGACACAACCCTCAGCGCCAGCCGGGGCCCGCAACCCGCGCCGCGACGCCGGACCAGCATCAACGCCGCGACCTCGCCGCCCCACAAGCCCCAGCCGCGGCTCACGGACTCGGCTGGCGCTCAGGACGCGAGGCGGCTGCCGGGCGGAAGCCGGGTGGGCGGGGATCAGGACGTGGGGGGCTGCCAGCCGGTGGCGAGGGCCCAGTCGTCGGCTGCGCGGGCCTCGTCGTCGAACCAGGGTTCCTTGGCCTCGGCGTAACCGGCGCGGTCGGCGTGGCGCAGCGCCAGCTCGGCCTTGGCCGCCGCGTAGGTGTCCCGGGCTGCCGGGACCGCGCGCAGGTGGTCGCGCATGAGCAGGGCGAACCGCCAGCCCGGGGAGCCGGCGACCCGCACGTGCAGGATCATCGGGCGGCCCGGATCGGCCGAGCCGTGCATCCGTTTCGGCCACGTCACCCCGGGCAGGCCGCGCGCGTTGTCGACCCAGTCGCCGGATCGGGGCGGGAACCCGGCGGCGGCGAGGCGACCGCTGAGGGCGTCGGCCGCGGCCAGGGTCCGTACCGAAAGCATGAGGTCGATGATGTCCTTGGCGGGCAGACCGGGCACCGCGGTCGATCCGATGTGATGGACCTCGGCGCCGTCGAGGTGGTGCCGGATCCGGGCGATCAGCCGGGCGGCGGCCGGCCCCCAGGCCGGGTCGGACGGGACGATGCGCAGGTCAGGGCTCTTGCGGGCGGATCGGCCGAGCCGCAGGTTGCATTCGAAGTCGACCAGGCGGTCCCGCCACAGGGCGTCGACGCGGGCGTGCAGCGCGGGCAGATCGTCCTCATTGGGCAGGAGCACGTCGGCCGCGGCCTGCCGGGTGGCGTCGTCGGCCTGCGCGGCGATCCGGGCGGCGGCCTCGGCCTCGGACATGCCACGGTCGCGGACGAGGCGCCGGGTCCGCACGGCACTGTCGGCTGTGACGACAATCACCATATGGTACGTCGGGGCCAGCCCGGTCTCGACCAGCAGCGGCACGTCGTTGACGACGATCGCGTCCGGCGGCGCGGCCTTGACCAGCTCGGCCGTACGGGCCCGGACGCGCGGGTGGATGATCCGCTCCAGCTTGCGGCGGGCCTCGTCGTCGCCGAAGACCTTCGCCCCCAGGGCCGGCCGGTCCAGCGCCCCCTCGGGAGTGAGCACGCCCGTCCCGAACGTGGCCACGATCTCGGCCAGCCCGTCGGTGCCCGGCTCGACGACCTCACGGGCCAGCCGGTCGGCGTCGATGATCACGGCACCGCGCTCGGCCAGCCGTGCCGAGACGGCACTCTTGCCCGCGCCGATGCCACCCGTGAGCCCGATCATCAGCATGGGTTCAGTATCCCGGTGCCACCCGCGGACGGCGCGGTGAGCCCGGGTCACGACTCGGCGAACTCGGCGGGACGGCGACCGGGTTTTGCGGTTTGACCGTGCCCACCCACGCAGATCGCCCTTTCGGGCCTCGCGTTCTGGGCGCGCCAGCGCCCTGCGAGGGTCGGAAGGGTCCCCGCGGGAGCGACGATCGGGACCACAGCGTAGATAGGCAATGAAGATCTTGAATGTGATCTTCGGCGGGAAAACGGAAAGACCGCCCCGGCCGGAGCCGGGACGGTCTATCTCAGGGCGTTACCGGAGCAACCGGGCAGGTCAGCTCTTGCCGCCGGCCAGCTTCTCGCGCAGGGCGGCGAGAGCCTCGTCGGTGGCCAGGGTGCCCGCGGGCTCCTCGGCCGAGCGCGCCGGGGCCGACGAGCTCGACGTGGTGGAGGACGACGTGGTCACGCCGCCGGCCGGAGCCGGGTTGAGCGCGGCCTCGGCGTCGGCGTCGCGGGACGCCTGCACCTGCTTGGTGTGGGCCTCCCAGCGCTCGCGGGCGTCCGCGTACTGCTTCTCCCAGGTCTCGCGCTGCTTCTCGAAGCCCTCGAGCCACTCACCCGTCTCGGGGTCGAAGCCCTCGGGGTAGATGTAGTTGCCCTCGGCGTCGTACGTCGCGGCCATGCCGTAGAGGGTCGGGTCGAAGTGCTCCTCGCCCTCGACGAAGCCCTCGTTGGCCTGCTTGAGCGACAGCGAGATCCGGCGGCGCTCCAGGTCGATGTCGATGACCTTGACCAGAACGTCCGAACCCACCTGGACGACCTGCTCGGGCAGCTCGACGTGACGCTCGGCCAGCTCGGAGATGTGCACCAGGCCCTCGATGCCGTCGTCGACGCGGACGAACGCGCCGAACGGAACGAGCTTGGTGACCTTGCCCGGCACGATCTGGTTGATCGCGTGGGTCCGGGCGAACTGACGCCACGGGTCTTCCTGGGTCGCCTTCAGCGACAGCGAGACGCGCTCGCGGTCCAGGTCGACGTCCAACACCTCGACCTCGACCTCCTGGCCGACCTCGACGACCTCGGAGGGGTGGTCGATGTGCTTCCAGGAGAGCTCGGAGACGTGCACGAGGCCGTCCACACCGCCGAGGTCGACGAAGGCGCCGAAGTTGACGATGGAGGACACGACGCCCTTGCGGACCTGGCCCTTCTGCAGCTTGTTGAGGAACTCGGTGCGAACCTCGGACTGCGTCTGCTCGAGCCAGGCGCGGCGGGACAGAACCACGTTGTTGCGGTTCTTGTCCAGCTCGATGATCTTCGCCTCGAGCTCGCGGCCGACGTACGGCTGCAGGTCGCGGACGCGACGCATCTCGACCAGGGAGGCCGGCAGGAAGCCACGGAGGCCGATGTCCAGGATGAGACCACCCTTGACGACCTCGATGACGGAGCCGCGGACGACGCCATCCTCTTCCTTGATCTTCTCGATCGTGCCCCAAGCCCGCTCGTACTGAGCGCGCTTCTTCGAGAGGATCAGACGGCCTTCCTTGTCCTCCTTGGTGAGGACGAGGGCTTCGATGTGGTCACCGACCGACACCACTTCCGCGGGGTCCACGTCATGCTTGATCGACAACTCGCGCGAGGGGATGACGCCCTCGGTCTTGTAGCCGATGTCGAGCAGGACCTCGTCCCGATCGACCTTGACGACGGTGCCTTCGACAATGTCGCCGTCGTTGAAGTACTTGATGGTCTCGTCGATGGCTGCGAGGAAAGCTTCCTCAGAGCCGAGGTCGTCGACGGTGACACGGTTGGCGCTCGAGGTGGCCTCGATGCTGCTCGTCATGTGGACAGTTGCTCCGAACGGATGGATTCGTGGTGTCTCCCGCGCTCGACGGAACTGCCGCCGGAAGCGGCACGAACGAACGAGACGACCCAACCCTGGAGGAGTTGATCATTGCCAGTCGATCATGCCGAGACCGGCGACCGTGGAACCTGCTCCCTGCCGAGGCACACGTTCCGCGAGCGCATCGACTAGCTTACCGTGCGCATTACCACAGGTTGCAAGCCCTCCTGATGAGCGCGGCACATTGTTGGGTCAGAACCCGTCAGCATGCCCGTTTTGAACCGAATAAGGACGCACGCCGGGCCTACCGTACCTTGGTCGGGTGACTCAGATCCCCGCCGAAGACGAGACCAGACACGCCAACCGGTCCTGGTGGGACCTGGACGCCGACGACTATCAGGACGAGCACGGAGCCTTCCTCGGGGACGTGGACTTCGTCTGGTGCCCCGAACGGGTACGTGAGGCCGACGCGAGGCTTCTCGGCGACGTACGCGGGAAAAAGATCCTGGAACTCGGGGCCGGCGCCGCGGCCGGGGCCCGATGGTTGCGCGTGCAGGGCGCCGAGCCGGTGGCCATGGACCTCTCGGGCGGGATGCTGAAGCACGCGGCCGAGGCGGCGGTGCGCAGCCGGGTCGGCGTCCCCCTGGTCCAGGCCGACGCGCTGGCCCTGCCGTTCCGGGCGGCGTCGTTCGACATCGTGTGCACGGCGTTCGGGGCGATCCCGTTCGTGGCCGACTCGGCCGCGGCGATGCGTGAGGTGGCCCGGGTGCTGCGGCCCGGCGGGAGCTGGGTGTTCTCGGTCACTCACCCGATGCGGTGGATCTTCTGGGACGAGCCGGACGAGAGCGGGCTGATCGCCCGCAACTCCTACTTCAACCGGTCGCCGTACGTGGAGCGGGACGAGCAGGGGCGGCTCACCTACCTCGAACAGCACCGGACGCTCGGGGATCGGATCCGGGAACTGGTCGCGGCCGGGTTCGTGCTGCGGGATCTCGTGGAGCCGGAGTGGCCGGACGGGCACGAGGAGACGTGGGGGCAGTGGAGTCCGCTGCGGGGCCGGCTGTTCCCGGGCACCGCGATCTTCGTCTGCGATCTGCCGGGCTGAACCCCGGTTCGGGAAGAACCGCTGAAGGTCAGCGCGTCGTCTGCAGCAAACCCGCGAGCAGGATCAGGGTCGCCGGCACGGCCCGGTAGTAGACCCACGTCCCCCGCCGGTCGCTGTCCACCAGCCCGGCCTCGCGCAGGATCCGCAGATGGTGCGAGATCGTCGGCCCGGTCAGGTGGAACGCGCTGCTCAGGTCGCAGACGCAGATCTCACCGTCCGGCGCCGACGCGATCATCGACAGCAGCCGCAACCGGACCGGGTCGCCCAGCGCCTTGAACATCGTCGCGAACGCCGTCGCGCTGGAGGCTTCGAGCGGGGCCACGCGGAGCCCGACACCGTCCCCGTCGCCCTCGCCCTCGGCGGAGGCCCGGTCGAAGCCCTCCGACGAGCGTGGAATCCCCCCGACGACCGAGGTGGTCACGCGCGGCACGGCCGGGGTCACGGTCTGCTCCATCGACATCGATCGGCTCGACATCGGTCCAGCGTCCCAGATCCGGGCAAACCGTGTTGGCCCCGGGGTGCCCAAAACTGCCCGGACCCCCCGAACGGACCCCAATCCCACCCAGAAGTGCGACCGGACGGCTCAGTGATCGGCCCCGTTCCAGTCCCGTCCGGTCCCGACCGACACCTCCAGCGGCACGGCCAGGGGGTAGGCCCCGCCCATCTCCCGCCGGACCAGCTCCTCCAGTGCTTCCCGCTCCCCCGCGGCCACCTCGAACACCAGCTCGTCGTGGACCTGCAGCAGCATCCGGGAGGTGAGGCCGGACTGGCGCAGCGCCGTGGCCACGTTCAGCATGGCGACCTTGATGATGTCGGCCGCCGAGCCCTGGATCGGGGCGTTGAGCGCCATCCGCTGCGCCATCTCGCGCCGCTGACGGTTGTCGCTGTTCAGGTCGGGCAGGTAGCGGCGGCGGCCGAGGATGGTCGCGGTGTAGCCGTCCTTGCCGGCCTGCTTGACCACGGACTCCAGGTACTCCTTCACGCCGCCGAAGCGCTCGAAGTACTCGTCCATCAGGCCCTTGGCCTCGTCGGTGGAGACGGTCAGCTGGTTGGACAGGCCGTAGGCGCTCAATCCGTACGCCAAGCCGTAGTTCATTGCTTTGATCTTGCGACGCTGATCGGCGGTGACGTCGCCGAGCTCGACGTGGAAGACCGACGAGGCGGTGGCCGCGTGGAAGTCGGCGCCCGAGTTGAACGCGGCGATGAGCGCCTCGTCCTCGGACAGGTGGGCCATGATCCGCATCTCGATCTGGCTGTAGTCCGCGGTCATGAGCTGCTCGAACCCGCTGCCGACGATGAAGGCGCGACGGATCCGGCGGCCCTCCTCGGTACGGATCGGGATGTTCTGCAGGTTCGGATCGGTCGACGAGAGCCGGCCGGTCGCGGCGACCGTCTGGTTGAACGTGGTGTGGATGCGCCCGTCGTCGGAGACCGACTTGAGCAGCCCGTCCACCGTCGACTTGAGCTTGGCCATGTCCCGATACCGCAACAGGTGGGCGAGCAGCGGGTCCTCGGTCTTGAGGAACAGGTCCTGCAGCGCGTCCGCATCCGTCGTGTAGCCGGACTTGATCTTCTTGGTCTTGGGCAGGCCGCGCTCGACGAAGAGGATCTCCTGCAGCTGCTTGGGCGAGCCCAGGTTGAACTCGCGGCCGTGCACCTCGTGGGCCGCCTGCTGGGCCGCCTTCACCTCGCCGCCGAAGTGCGCCTCCAGCTCGGAGAGGTAGTCCGTGTCGGCGGCGATGCCCTTGCTCTCCATCTCGGCCAGCACCACCGAGAGCGGCTGCTCGACCTCGGCCAGCAGACGCTGCGACTCGCCACCGTCCTGGGACAGCTCGGCGGTGAGCACGTCGGCCAGGTCGAGGGTGGCCCGGGCGCGGAGCATCACCGCCTCCTCGGCCGCGGTGTCCGGCTCCTCGTCGCCGAACGAGAGCGCGAGCTGGCCGTCGGTGGCGACCGGCGCGTCGACCTTGAGCTCGCGCTTGAGGTAACGCAGGGCCAGGTCGGTCAGGTCGTAGGCCCGCTGGTCGGGCTTGGCCAGGTAGGCCGCCATGGCGGTGTCGACGGTGACGCCCTCCAGCGCCCAGCCGTGGGCCCGGAAGGCCAGCCGGGCCGGCTTGGCGTCGTGGATGACCTTGGGCCGCTCGGGGTCGGCGAGCCAGGCGGCGACCGCGCCCTCGTCGCTCTCGTCCAGCGCGGCCGGGTCGAACCAGGCCGCCGGACCGCCGCCGGTGGCCACCGCGACGCCGGTGACCTGGCCGGTGCCGCGGCCGAAGGTGCCGGTGACGGCGACCCCGACCGGGGCCGCGACGGCGTGCTCGGTGAGCCAGCCGGCCACCTGACCGGACGACAGGACCCGCCCGTCGATGTCGAAGCCGGACTCGGCCTCGGGCTCGACGGCGTCGAGATATGAGTAGAGCCGCTCGCGCAGGACGCGGAACTCGAGCGCGTCGAAGATCTGGTGCACGGCCTCGCGGTCCCACCCCGGCCAGAGCACGTCCTCCGGGCGCAGCGGCAGCTCCAGGTCGCGGACCAGATTGTTCAGGTCGTAGTTGCGCATGACCTCGGCCAGGTGGGCGCGCAGGCTCTCACCGGCCTTGCCCTTGATCTTGTCGGCGTTGGCGATCACGCCGTCCAGCCCGCCGAACTCGTTGATCCACTTGGCCGCGGTCTTGTCACCGACGCCGGGCACACCGGTCAGGTTGTCGCTGGTCTCGCCGACCAGGGCGGCCTTGTCCCGGTAGCGGGTCGGTGGGACGAAATACTTCTCCTCGATCGCCGCGGGTGTCATCCGGCGGACGTCGGAGACGCCGCGGCCCGGGTAGAGGATCGTGACGTGCTCGGTGGCCAGCTGGAACGCGTCCCGGTCGCCGGAGGAGATGAGCACCTCCATGCCGGCCTCGCGGGCCTGCGTGGCCAGGGTGGCGATGACGTCGTCGGCCTCGTAGTTCTCCTTCTCCACGACCGGGATGCGGAGCGCCTCCAGGACCTCCTTGATCAGGCTGACCTGCCCCTGGAAGGGGGCCGGGGTCTCGGCGCGGCCGGCCTTGTACTCCGCGTACTTCTCGGTGCGGAAGGACTTCCGGGCGAGGTCGAAGGCGACGACGATGTGGGTCGGCTTCTCGTCCCGGAGCATGTTGATGAACATCGACGTGAAGCCGAACACCGCGTTCGTCGCCTGCCCGGTGACCGTGGAGAAGTTCTCCACCGGCAGCGCGTGATAGGCCCGGTAGGCCAGTGAGTGGCCGTCGAGCAGCAGCAGTCGGGGGGTCGTCACGTCGTCGCTCACGTCTGGGAACTCTAGACCCGAGGTACGACACAAACGCCGACCGCCCCGCCCGCTTTACAGCACCTTGCTGAGGAATGCCTTAGTACGTTCCTGCTGCGGATTCGTGATGACCTCGCCCGGCGGGCCCTTCTCGACGACCACGCCGCCGTCCATGAAGACGACCTCGTCGGCCACCTCCCGGGCGAAGCCGATCTCGTGGGTCACCACGATCATCGTCATGCCGTCCGAGGCCAGGCCCTTCATCACTTCGAGCACCTCGCCGACCAGCTCCGGGTCGAGGGCGCTGGTCGGCTCGTCGAAGAGCATGACCTTGGGCCGCATGGCCAGCGCCCGGGCGATCGCCACGCGCTGCTGCTGCCCGCCGGAGAGCTGGCCCGGGTAGCTGCTCACCTTCTCGGCCAGGCCGACCCGGTCGAGCAGGGCGAGGGCACGATCCCGTACCTCCGCCTTGTTCTCCTTCTTCACCCGGCAGGGCGCCTCCATGACGTTGTCCAGGACCGTCATGTGCGGGAACAGGTTGAACCGCTGGAACACCATGCCGATGGCCTGCCGCTGTTTGGCCACGTCCCGCTCGCTCAGCTCGTGCAGCTTGCCGCCGCGCTCGCGGTAACCGACCAGCTCACCGTCGACCAGGATCCGGCCGGCGTTGAGTTTCTCCAGGTGGTTGATGCAGCGCAGGAACGTCGACTTGCCGGAGCCGGACGGGCCGAGCACGCAGCTCACCCCGCCCTGCGGCACGGTCAGATCGACACCCTTGAGCACTTCGAGAGAACCGAAATACTTGTGTACGTTCTCGGCCCGCACCATCTCGCTCATGTGGTGATCCGCCCGCCCTGCTCGACCTGGATGTCCCGCAGCCGCAGCCGCGCCTTGTCGGCCGTGCCGTAGCCCCGGCTGAAGTGCCGCTCCACGAAGAACTGGACGACCATCAGCACGCTGCAGATGATCAGATACCAGATCAGCGCGGCGACCAGGCAGGGCAGGACCACGAACGTCCGGGCCTCGACCTGCTGCAGCTGGAAGAACAGCTCCCCGGTGACCGGCACGTAGGCCACCAGGGACGTGTCCTTGACCATGGCGATGACCTCGTTGCCGGTCGGCGGCACGATCACCCGCATCGCCTGGGGCAGCACGATCCGGCGCAGCACCTGGCCCCGGGACATGCCCAGGGCCACGGCGGCCTCGGCCTGCCCGGTGTCGATCGACTGGATGCCGGCCCGGACGATCTCGGCCATGTAGGCCGCCTCGGACAGCCCGAGCGCGATCATGCCGGCCACGAACCCGGCCAGCAGGTCGGTCGACTTGATGCTGAAGATCTGCCCGTCGAAGTTGTCGATCCCGAACAGCTGGCCGATCTGCTTGTCGAACGGCAGGCCGAAACCGACCCGGGTCCACAGGATGTTCAGGTTGCCGAAGATCACCGCGAGCACCAGCCGCGGCACGGCCCGGAAGAACCAGGTGTAGACCCAGGCCACCGACGACAGCACCTTGTTCGGCGAGAGCCGCATGATCGCGATGACGATGCCCAGCCCGACGCCGATCAGCATGGACAGGATCGTCAGCAGGATCGTGCCGCGCAGACCCTGCAGGACCGGCTCGGTGAACATCACGCCGCGCTTGCCCGGCGCGTACGACGAGAAGATGAACGACCAGCGGAAGCCCGAGTTCGTGAAGATCAGGTGCAGGAACATCGCGACGAGCACCGCGAGCACGGCGATCGCCACCCACCTGCCGGGGTGCCGGACGGGCACGGCCTTGATCGCCTCGGGCCGCTCCCGTCCGGTCTCGGTCGGCTGCGTCATGCCGGCGGGTTGACCGCGGGGGTGTCGATCGCGCCGGCGGTGGTGCCCCACTTGTCGAGGATCGTCTTGTAGGTGCCGTCGGCGATCAGCGCCTTGACCGCCTCGCCGATCACGTTGGCGAACTCGGTCTGCTTCTTGTCGACGGCGTAGCCGTAGGGCGCCGAGTCGTAGATGTCGCCGAGCAGCGCGAGCTGGCCGTTGGTCTGCTTCACCGCGTACGCCACGATCGGCGAGTCGGCCAGCATGGCCTCGTCCTTACCGGTGACGACGGCGTTGGTGGCGTCCGACTGGGCCTGGTACGGCTCGATGGTGATGGCTGCCTTGCCGGCGTCGGTGCACTTCTTCGACCGGGCCTTCAGGTCGTCCTGCTGCACGGTCGCGGTCTGCACGGCGATCTTCTTGCCGCAGGCGTCGTCCGGGTTCAGCGTCGAGCCGGTCTTGGCGGCCCACTGGGTGCCCGCGGAGAAGTACGAGATCATGTTGACCTCCTTCTCCCGGTCCGCGTTGATCGTGAACGACGAGACGCCGACCGTGTACTTCCCGCTGCCGACGCCCGGGATGATGCTGTCGAACTTGGCGGTCTGCCACTCGGTGGTCAGACCCAGCTTCTGCGCGACCGCGTTGAACAGGTCGACGTCGAAGCCGACGATGGTCTTGCCGTCGGCGTCGATGTACTCGTTCGGCGCGTACGTCGAGTCGGTTCCGATGATCAGCTTGCCGGCCGCCTTGATGTCGGCCGGGACCTTGTCGGCGAGGCTGGTGTCGGCCGAGGCACTGGGCAGCGGCGCGGTGCCGGTCGACGTGTCGTCGGATTCCGAACCGCATGCGGCCGCGGACAGCGTGAGGGCTGCCGCGGCGGCCAGGCCGAGGATCGCCCGGCCGGAGTGGCTGCGGATCATGTTGACTCCTAGTGAGGCTCAAGGGGTATTACTGCTGAACAGCAAGTGCGGTGCCCATCTTGCCCCGGCCCGATCTGTCTGACCGATGGGTAAGGTTACGACTACGCAACTGTCCTGTTGCAGCCGCGCTTTGCACCTAGTGCAGCGGACTCCGGCTCATTAGGTTGCCTCCATCAGCAACATGGCGGTGGGCGTCACCCCGCTACCACCGCAGCTGGACAAAGGAGAATTGATGATCCGCCGCAACTTCGCATGGCGCAGCGTCGCCGTGCTGGGTGCCGCTTCCCTTGTTCTGAGCGCGTGCTCTAACGACAAGGACGAGCCGGCCACTGGTTCGACTTCGGCCGCCACGACGGCCGCCGGCGACGGCGTGCTGAAGATCGGCACCCTGCTGCCGCAGACCGGTTCTCTCGCCTTCCTCGGCCCGCCGGAGTTCGCCGGCGTCAAGCTCGCCGTGAAGGACATCAACGCCGCCGGCGGCGTGCTCGGCAAGGACGTCGTGGAGAGCGACACCGACTCCGGTGACACCTCCACCGACATCGCCAGCCAGTCCGTGAACAAGCTGCTCGCCGAGAAGGCCGACGTCATCATCGGCGCCGCCTCGTCCTCGGTCTCGCTCTCGGTCATCGACAAGATCACCGGTGCCGGCGTCGTCCAGATCTCGCCGGCCAACACGTCGGACCAGTTCACGACGTACAACGACAAGGGCCTCTACTTCCGGACCGCGCCGCCGGACCAGCTGCAGGGCCGCGTCCTCGGTGACCTCATCGTCGCCGACGGCAACGCCAAGGTCGGCCTGCTGGTCATGCAGGACGCGTACGGCACCGGCCTGGCCAAGTCGGCCCGCGCCGCGATCGAGTCCGGCGGCGGCACCATCGCCGCCGAAGAGGTCTACGACCCGAAGGCGGCCGACTTCTCGGCCGAGGTCGGCAAGATCAAGGCCGCCAACCCGGACGCGATCGTCATGATCGGCTTCGACGAGACCAAGAAGATCGTCCCCAAGCTGGTCGAGGCCGGCCTCACCGCGAAGACCAAGAAGTGGTACTTCGTCGACGGCAACCTGTCGAACTACGGCAAGGAGTTCCCGAACGGGACCTTCGAGGGCGCCAAGGGCACCCTGCCGGGCGCCAAGGCGACCGACGACTTCAAGAAGCAGCTACTCACGGTCGACCCGTCGCTGAAGGACTACTCCTACTCGGCCGAGTCCTACGACGCCACGATCCTGACGGCGCTCGCCGCCACCGCCGCCAAGAGCGACGCCCCGAGCGAGTACTCGAAGCAGCTCGCCGCGGTCAGCAAGGGCGGCGAGAAGTGCACGACGTTCAAGGACTGCAAGGCCCTGCTGGACGCCGGCAAGGACATCGACTACGACGGCGTGAGCGGTCCGATCGAGTTCAACGACGCCGGTGACCCGGCCGAGGCCACCATCGGCATCTACCAGTACGGCGCCGACAACACCTACAAGAACGTCGGCTACCAGTCCGGCAAGATCTCCTGACACACCGTTTCATCCGCTAGGGCTCGGCCGTCCGGCCGGGCCCTAGCCCTTTTTCACAACCCATTCGGGGGTACGTCCTAGCCCCGGCCCCGACCGCAAGGTCCCCGCCCCTGGTCCTGGGCCGCGACGTAGTCGGTGGTCCGGGCCGCCGGGCGACCATCCGGGCGGGGCGGGTGGCCCGCGAGCCGCTCCCGGCGCAAGGCCGCGGCGCGGCGCGGCCTTCCCTGCGCGGCGCGACCTCCCGAGCGCGGCCCGACCTCCCAAACGCGGCCCGACCTCCCGAGCGCGGCGCGACCTCCCGAGCGCGGCGCGACCTCGCGGGCGCGGCGCGACCTCGCGGGCGCGGCGCGACCTCGCGGGCGCGGCCCGAAGCCCGGCCGGAGCCCGCTTTGCCTCGGGCCGCCACGCCCCGCGCCCCGGACCGCCGCGCCCCAGGGCCCCGCGCTTTGGGGCGCCGCACCCCGGGGCTTCGCGTTCTGGGGCGCCGCACCCCGGGCCCGCGCTTTGGGGCGCCGCACCCCGGGGCTTCGCGTTCTGGGGCGCCGCACCCCGGGCCCGCGCTTTGGGGCGCCGCACCCCGGGCCGCCGCACGCCGGGCCGCCGCACCCCGGTTCGCCCGCTCCGGCGGCGAGTCCGGCGCGGCAGCCAGAACGGCCTCTACCAGACGGCGGCGCCGTTCGGTGGTTTTCCACAGCGCGGGGTTGTCCACAGGGCGTCGGCGTGATCTTGGGCGAGCGGACTACCCTGGCCGGTGGCGGTCAGCCCCCTGAGGTGCGGCGGGGACCGTCGTTGGGTGGATCTTGGTGATGCGCGGAGAGGCCCCGGACCACTGGTCCGGGGCCTCTCGGCTGGTGCGGGTGGATCAGGCGCGGGCGAGCGTGCCCAGGTAGAGCTCGATCACCTTCGGGTCGTGCATCAGGTCGCGACCGGACGCCGTGTAGGCGTTGCGGCCCTGGTCCAGCACGTAGCCGCGGTCGCAGATCTGCAGGCAGCGGCGGGCGTTCTGCTCGACCATGATGACCGTGACGCCGGTCTCGTTGATCTGCTTGGTGCGGAAGAAGACCTCGTCCTGCATGGCCGGGGAGAGACCGGCCGACGGCTCGTCGAGCAGCAGGACGCTGGGCTCCATCATCAGGGCCCGGCCCATCGCCACCATCTGGCGTTCACCGCCGGAGAGGGAGCCCGCGCGCTGCTTGCGCCGGGTGCCCAGGGCCGGGAAGAGGCCGGCGACGAACTCGAAGCGCTCCTTGAACTTCTTCGGCGCCAGGAAGACCCCCATCTCGAGGTTCTCCTCGATGGTGAGGTTGCCGAAGACGTTGTTGGTCTGCGGGACGAACCCGATGCCCTTGGCGACGAGCTTGTTCGCCTTCAGGTTGGTGATCGCCTCGCCGCGCAGGGTCACGGCGCCGGAACGAACGTTGACCAGGCCGAACAGGGCCTTGAGCAGGGTCGACTTGCCGGCGCCGTTGGGGCCGATGATGCCGACCAGTTCGCCCTGCTCGGCGTACAGGTCGCAGCCGTTGAGGATGTTGACGCCGGGCAGGTAGCCGGCGGTCACGTCGTCGACGCGGACCAGGGCGCCCTCGGCGGCGGCCAGGTGCTCGGACCGGTCGCCGACCTGGTTGGTGGACTCGTCACTCATCAGGAGTCGCCGCCTTCTCGGAAGCCGGGCCGGGGGTCTCGGACGCCTCGTCGGAGGCGACCTCGTCGGCCACCGCCTCGGCGTCGTGCTGGGTGCCGTCGTGGTGGGCGCCCAGGTACGCGTCGATGACGCGCGGGTCGGCCATCACGGTGTCCGGGGTGCCCTCGGCGATGACCTGGCCCTGGCCCATCACGATCACCCAGTCGCTGATGTCGCGGACCATGTCCATGTCGTGCTCGACGAACAGGACGGTCATCCCGTCCTCGCGCAGGCTCTTGACGTGGCCGAGCAGCGACTGGGTCAGCGCCGGGTTGACCCCGGCCATCGGCTCGTCGAGCATGACCATGTCGGGCTGGACCATCAGCGCCCGGGCCATCTCGAGGAGCTTGCGCTGGCCGCCGGAGAGGCTGCCGGCGAAGTCCTCGCGCTTGGCGTCGAGCTTGAACCGGGCGAGCAGCTCGTCGGCCCGCTCGGTGATCTCCTTCTCCTGGTCCTTCCAGATCGCCGGGATCAGCGACTGCCAGAACTTCTCGCCCTTCTGACCGGTGCCGCCGAGCCGCATGTTGTCGATCACCTTGAGCCGGGACAGCGCCTTGGTGAGCTGGAACGTGCGGACCATGCCCTGGCGGGCGACCTTGTGGGCGGGCACGCCGGCCAGCGGCTTGCCGTTGAACTCCCACTTGCCCTCGTCGGGCCGGTCGAAGCCGGTGAGCAGGTTGAAGAAGGTCGTCTTGCCGGCGCCGTTGGGGCCGATCAGCGCGGTGATCGCGCCGCGCTGGATCTCGACGTGGCCCACGTTGACCGCGGTCAGACCGCCGAAGCGGCGGACGACCCCGTCGGCGATCAGGATCGGGTCCTGCTTCTTGGCGCCGGGCTCGTGCGGGACGTCCTTGAGCGCGGCAGCGGCCTTGGCCACGCCGGGCGGGACGGTGGTGGTGTCATCGGCCATCGAGCATGACCTCCTTCTTGTCACCGAAGATGCCCTGCGGACGGAAGATCAGCAAGAGGACCAGGCCGAGACCGACCAGGATGTAGCCGACCGCACCCGCCTGGTTGGCGTCCATGAACCAGCTGGGGATGTATCCCTGGCTGATCAGCGACGGCAGCAGCGCGTTGATGAACGCGAGCAGGAACCAGAAGATCATCGACCCGATGACCGGGCCGAAGACGCGGGCGGCGCCGCCCAGGATGACGATCGTGTACATGTAGAACGTGAACTCGGTGCCGTAGGTGTCCGGCTGCACGGCCGCGCGGCTCAGGGCGAAGATGAAGCCGCCCAGCGAACCGAGCACGCCGCCGAGGATGAGTGCCTGCATCTTGTAGGACACGACGTTCTTGCCGAGGCTGCGGACCGCGTCCTCGTCCTCCCGGATCGCCTTGATGACCCGGCCCCACGGGCTGCGCATCACCAGGAAGACGATGAGCAGCGAGATCGCGATGAGGATCCAGCCGACCGTCATGACCCAGAGCTCACGGACGTCGAAGGTGACGATGCCGAGGTCGAGGCCGCCGCTGTACGGGTTCAGCGTGAAGAAGTCGTCGGAGAACCGCTGGAGGCCGTCGGAGCCGCCGGTCCACTCGCTCAGCGTGACCGAGCGGAACAGCAGGCGGACGATCTCGGCCGCCGCGATGGTCACGATGGCCAGGTAGTCGGCCCGCAGGCGCAGCGTCGGGATGCCGAGCAGCAGCGCCAGCACGACCGCGCCGACCAGGCCGATCACGATGCCGAGCCAGAACGGCGCACCGAAGGTGGCCACGGTCATGGCCAGGCCGTACGCGGCCACGCCGAGGAACGCCGACTGGCCGAAGTTCAGCAGGCCGGTGTAGCCGAAGTGCACGTTCAGGCCGATCGCGGCCAGCGCGTACGCGATCATCGTCGCGTTGAACAGCGACTCGATCGAGACGCCGAAGATGATGTCCCAGTTCATCGGGGCCCCCTCAGCCGATCCGCTCGCGGCGGCCCAGGATGCCCTGAGGCCGGAAGAGGATGATCACGATCAGCACCACGAGGGCGCCGACGTTCTTGAGCTCGGTCGGGATCCACAGCGTGGACAGCTGCGTGGCCAGACCGACGACGAGACTGCCGATCAGGGCGCCGAACGCGGTGCCGAGGCCGCCGAGGGTGACCGCGGCGAACACCAGCAGCAGGATCTGGAAGCCCATCTGGTAGTTCACGCCCTGGAACAGGCCGAGCATGACACCGCTGAGCGCGGCCAGCGCGCCACCGATCGTCCAGACGAGCCGGATGATCGAGTCGACGCTGATGCCGGAGGCGGCGGCCAGCGACGGGTTGGTCGACACCGCGCGGGTCGCCTTGCCCAGCCGGGTCTTGGTCAGGGCCAGCGAGACCCCGATCAGCACGATGATCGCGACGACGTCCATGACCAGGTTCTTCGGGGCGACCGAGATGACGCCCAGGTCCATGCCGGGCTGCGCCACGTACTCGGCGTACTGCCGGGTGTCGCCGCGGAAGAAGAACAGGAACAGGTAGCGGAGCACCAGGGCGGCACCGATCGAGATGATCATCATGCCGATCAGGCCGGTCCGGCGGTTGCGCAGCCATCCCCAGAACAACCGGTCCTGGAAATAGCCGAAGGCTCCGCCGAGGATCACCGCCAGGAGCGCGGACACCACCAGCGGCAGGCCGGCCCACACGTTGAACGCGAAGCAGCCCAGCGCGCCGAAGGTGATCAGCTCACCGTGCGCGAAGTTGGTCAGGCCCATGGTGCCGAAGATCAGTGACAGGCCGAGTGCGGCCAGCGCGATGATCAGACCGAAATGGATGCCGGTGTAGATGAGGTCGAACACCCGATCGGTGGTGGACGACCCCGGTGCCTCGACCGGCTTGCTCCCCGGGGCGGCGGCCGAGCCCAACGGGAACAGCACGTTGCGGGCCGCGCCCTCGAATACCGTCAAAGTAAGGCTCGGGCGGCCGTTGGTGACGGTCACGCCCTGAGGGAGCGTCGTGGTGTCCAGGTCGACCTTGTAGGTGCCCGGCCCCTTGACCGCGACGGACCATTTGCCGTCCGCGGCAGAGGTCGCCGTACCGGCCGAAGTGCCGCTCTCGTCGGAAACGTTGATCGTCACGCCGGCCACTGGCTGGCCGGCGTTGACCAACGTGCCTTGCAAAGACTCGCCCGCGGCGAGAGCGCTCGTGGCGCCCAGCCCCAGGGACGTCAACACAAATCCGAGAACGGCCGTGAAGATGATCACGGCTCTACGCAACGATGCTCCTCGTGTTTAGCAGCAGAAATCCCCGCCAGCGTTGTCGCGAAGACTGGCGGGGATCATAGCTTCAGAGAGGAGCGACACAGTCGGCCGTAACAAAGCCGTTACTGAGCCTCAACTTACGGTCAAGGGCCAATACGGGAACGGTGGACTACTCCGCGGCCGGGGTTTCGCCCTCGGACTCCTTGAGGATCCGGTCGGCGACCTCGCGCATGGTCATCCGGTGATCCATCGCGGTGCGCTGGATCCACTTGAACGCCTGCGGCTCGGTCATCGCGTACTTGGTCATGAGCTCGCCCTTGGCCCGCTCGACCGACTTGCGGGTCTCCAGGCGCTCGGTCAGCCCGGCGACCTCGGACTCCAGCGCGGCGATCTCCGAATACCGCGACAGGGCGATCTCGATCGCCGGCACCAGGTCGGACTTCTGGAACGGCTTGACGAGATAGGCCATCGCGCCCGCTGCCCGGGCGCGCTCGACCAGATCCCGCTGGCTGAACGCGGTCAGGATGACGACCGGGGCGATGCGCCCACCGGCGATCCGCTCGGCGGCGGCCAGCCCGTCCATGATCGGCATCTTGATGTCCAGGATCACCAGGTCCGGCTTCAGCTCCTCGGCCAGCCGGACGGCGGTCTCGCCGTCGCCGGCCTCACCGACGACGTCGTAGCCCTCCTCGACGAGCATCTCGGCGAGATCCAACCGGATCAGGGCCTCGTCCTCGGCGATGAGCACCCGCCTGCGCTCGGCACCAGCCTGCGTGTCGGCCACGGAACCTCTTCCCCCAACCTCTTCTGTCGCGACACCCCGGTATCTGGGTGTCACCCTCCCCAGCGTAGTAGGTAGGCTGTCTCTCGCTGAGCTTGGCACCGCCGCTTTCCCGCGGTGTGGCCTAGCCACCTGTCCCCGTAGACCAACCGGCAGAGTCGATGGACTCAAAATCCATTCAGTGTGGGTTCGAATCCCACCGGGGACACCAGAAATACCACCTCGCGCACCCGTCTGGCGAGTGCTCCATTCACCGTTGACCATGCGGTGACACGGGGCACACCTTGACGAAACATTCACACACGTCAGCGACGGCACTCCGGTCCCCGCCCGGAGACACCGCGAGCGGCCTGCGGCGGCGCCGAAAAAAATCATTAAGACATTTCCCGTACGGCGATTACACCGTACAAAAAAGGGTCTCATAATCCCCCCGGGAAGCCGGGCAATCTCGCCGTTCACCCCGCCACCACGCGCCCCGGATGCTGTCATGGCATGGACAGCATCAGCGGGAGGCCTCATGTTGTGGTCCGGTTCTTCACCACTGACCGTCACGCGTGGAGGCATGTGGGGATTCCTGATGTTCGCGGCCGCCGCCTGGCTGGTCATCGGCTGGAGCGTGCTGCGGCTCGAACCGGCCGGGATCGCCACCGTGGCCGGGCCGATCGTGCTGTTCGGAGCGGTCTGCGAGGGCCTGCGCGCGCTGGCCGGGACGAAGACGTGGTGGCTGAACGTCGCGCTGGCCGGGCTCTTCGGCGCCACCGGTGCGGCCATGTTGCTCAGTGACGACGCCGGCTGGACCACCACGGCCTCGCTGATCGGCTGGTACCTGCTGGTCCGCGGCGCCGTGGACGTCGCTGTCGGAATGATGACGCGCAACGCGGATCGGGTGTGGAGTCTGATCGTCGCCGTCGGCGTGGTCGAGACCGCGCTCGGTTTCACCGCGGCCAGCCCGATCGCCCGGGGCGCCGAGGCGATCGTGGTCATCCTCGGCGGGCTGGGCGTGCTGCGCGCGGTCGCCGACCTGGTCACCGCGCTGCGGCTGCGCGAGATCGCGGTGAAGGGCCGCGACGTGCTGGAGCTGCCGGCCGAGCGGGCCACCGGGCTGACCGGGTACACCGCCGGGCACGCCGACTTCGAGGCCCGGCGGCCGGCCCGGCACCGGGCCCGGGACACCACGGGCACGCCGGCGCCCGCCGGGCCCTCGCTGCCCGTCGGAGCCGCCCAGCCCGCCGGAACCGCGCTGCCCGCCGGAACCGCGCTGCCGACCGGAATGCCGATGCCGGTCGGAACCTCGATGCCGGTCGGGGCCGAGATGCACGCGGAGACGTTCCACGACCGGGTCGTGCGGACCACCGCCGACCTGGACGCGATGCTGGCCCAGGCCGGGATCACCGGACCACGACCGGGTACCGAGGCCGCGCCGCACGACGAGCTGCCGCCGGTGCCGGACAGCCCGGAGGGCATCGAGGGCACCCCGGCCGGAAACGCCGCCAAGCCGGAACGACCGGCCGGCGGTCACTAGGAAAGTCCTGTCCCCGGCTTCGCCGGTGGTGGATCCGATGCACGGCCGGTCGCCAGGCCGGGATCCACCACCGGCGGAGCCACAGGACTTGGCCCGCGCCGGGAAAAACGAGTGTTACGCGCCGACGCGGCGGAGCAGACCCTCCTGGACGGCGCTGGCGATGTGCCGGCCGTCCCGGGTGAACATCCGCCCGTTGGCCAGGCCGCGGGCCCGGCTCGCGGACGGGCTCGCGGAGTCGTAGAGGAACCACTCGTCGGCCCGGAAGTCGCGGTGGAACCAGAGCGCGTGGTCCAGGCTCGCGCCGACCACCCCGCCCGGCCCCCACACCTCGCCGTGGTACGACAGCACGGCGTCCAGCAGCGACAGGTCGGACGCGTAGGTGAGCGCGCACGCGTGGATCAGCGGGTCGTCGGGCAGCTTGCCGTCGATCCGCATCCACACCCGCTGCTGCGGTTCGGCATCCCGGTCGCCCGGCGGCACCCAGCCCGGCTGGCCCAGGTAACGCACGTCGACCGCCTGCGGGCTGGCGTTGAAGACACTGCGGCGGCTCGGGTACCTGGCCACCCAGTCCCGCATGGTGGGGACCTCCTCCGGGGCGGGCACCCCGGACGGCGCCGGCTCGTGGTGATCCAGACCCTCCTCGAGGACCTGGAACGAGGCCGACATGAAGAAGATCGTCTTGCCGTGCTGCTTCGCGGTGGAACGCCGTACGGAAAAGGATCTTCCGTCTCTGATCGTCTCCACGTGGAAGGTGATCGGCTCGGTCGGATCGCCCGGCCGGACGAAGTAGCCGTGCAGCGAGTGCACGTTCCGGGCCGGATCCACCGTCCGGCCCGCGGCGACCAGCGCCTGCCCGGCGACCTGGCCGCCGAACACGCGCTGGGCACCGGTCTGCGGGCTGTCACCGGTGAAGGTGGCCGCGTCGACCTGCCGGAGATCGAGGATCTCCAGCAACTGGTCGACGGCGGCCTGGCCCTGCAGGGGCTGCGTCATACGGTGGCGGGGTCCACGAGGGCACCGAGCTGGTGGACGCGCAGGGTGTTGGTGGAACCGGGCGCGTTCGGCGGGGAGCCGGCCACGACGACCACGTAGTCGCCCGGCTTGGCCAGGCCGAGGCCCAGCACGTTCGCGTCGACCTGACGGAACATGTCGTCGGTGTGCTCGACGAAGTCGGTCAGGAACGTCTCCACGCCCCAGCTCAGCGCCAGGGTGTTGCGCACCTCGGCGACCGGGGTGAACGCGTAGAGCGGCAGGTCGACGTGCAGGCGGGCGAGCCGGCGCACGGTGTCGCCGGTCTGCGAGAACGCGACGAGCGCCTTGGCTCCGATGTTCCGGGCGATCTGCGCGGCGGCGATGGTCAGCGCGCCACCGTGCGTCTTCGGGTCGTGCTGCAGGTGCGGGACGCCGAGCTGGCCGCCCTCGGTGGTGGTGACGATCTTGGCCATGGTGCTGACCGTGAGCACCGGGTACTTACCGACGCTGGTCTCGCCGGAGAGCATGACCGCGTCGGCGCCGTCGAGCACGGCGTTGGCGACGTCGGAGGCCTCGGCCCGGGTCGGGCGCGAGTTCTCGATCATGGAGTCGAGCATCTGGGTCGCGACGATGACCGGCTTCGCGTTCTCCCGGCACAGCTGCACGGCGCGCTTCTGCACCAGCGGAACCTGGTCCAGCGGGAGCTCGACACCCAGGTCACCACGGGCGACCATGACACCGTCGAAGGCCAGGACGATCGCTTCGAGGTGGTCGACCGCCTCCGGCTTCTCCACCTTGGCGATGACCGGGACGCGACGACCCTCCTCGTCCATCACCTTGTGGACCAGCTTGATGTCCTCCGGCGAGCGGACGAACGAGAGCGCGACCAGGTCGACGCCCAGCTTGAGGGCGAAACGCAGGTCCTCCTCGTCCTTGTCGCTCATCGCGGGGACGCTGACCGCGACGTTCGGCAGCGAGACACCCTTGTTGTTGCTGACCGGGCCACCCTCGGTGACCAGGCACTGGATGTCCTTGCCGTCGACGACCCCGGTCACCTCGACCGCGACCTTGCCGTCGTCGATCAGGAGCCGGTCACCGGCCTTGACCTCCAGCGGCAGCGGCGTGTACGTGCAGGAGACCCGATCCTTCGTACCCAGGATGTCGTCGCTGGTGATGACGACGCGGTCACCGGTCTCCCAGCGGTGCGGGCCGTCGGCGAACTTGCCGAGCCGGATCTTCGGACCCTGGAGGTCGGCGAGGATGGCGACCGGACGGTCGGCCTGCTCCGCGGCGGAGCGGACCAGCTCGTACATCTCCCGGTGGTTCTCCCGGGTGTCGTGGCTGAAGTTCATCCGGGCCACGTTCATGCCCGCCTCAACCAGGCCGAGCATCCGCTCTGGAGACTTGGTGGCGGGGCCCATCGTGCAGACGATCTTTACGCGGCGTGTCACGGCCATCAGGCTAGTCCTTCTCCTGGGGCGGCTCGGCGGCCGACCCCCGTCCTCGGCATGAACTGCGGGTGTCGACGGCGAGGTCAACCCGGGAAGTCACGGGTTCGCTGCGTCGTCCGCGGGCTTCGGCGACCGCCGGGACAGCTTATCGGTCGCCCCCGGGCCGCCGTCGGCACATGCCACAACCCCTCTGCGACCAGCGCAAAGGGGTTGTGGGAAGTGCTCGCGAGCGCTCAGACGGACAGCGGCTGCTGGTCCGATCGGACGGGGGCCGGGAGGTCCCCGGCGGCACCCAGGTAGTCGTGGATCGCGGCCGCCGCGGAGCGTCCCTCGGCGATCGCCCAGACGATCAAGGAGGCGCCCTTGTGCATGTCGCCGGCCACGAACACCCCTTCGGTGGACGTCTGCCAGTCACTGTCCGCATCCAGGACGTTCCGCCGGTTGCGGTTCAGGCCGAACTGCGACAGCAGCGGCTGGTCCTCGGTGCCCTCGAAGCCGATCGCCAGCAGGACCAGGTCGGCGCGCACCTCGCGCTCCGAGCCGGGGGCCACGACGACCGTCCGGACGCCGTCGATCCGCTGCACCGACACGTCGGCCAGCCGGATCGCGACCAGGTTGCCCTCGTCGTCGCCGACGAACTCCTGCACGGCCACGCCGAAGACGCGGTCGCCGCCCTCCTCGTGCGCGGCGTAGTTGCGCAGGATCATCGGCCAGGTCGGCCACGGGTCCTTGAGGCCGGCCCGGAACTCCGGGGGCAGCGGGTACTGGTCGAGCTGGGTCACCGAGGCGGCGCCCTGGCGGTGGGCGACGCCGAGGCAGTCGGCCCCGGTGTCACCGCCGCCGATGATGATGACGTGCTTGCCCTTGGCGTCGATCGGCGTGGTGTCCTGCAGGCCGGCGACGATCCGGTTGGCCGGGACCAGGTGGTCCATGGCCAGGTGCACGCCGTTGAGCGCGCGGCCCGGGGTCTCCGCGGTGTCCCGGCCGGCCAGCGCGCCGGCCGCCAGCAGCACCGCGTCGAACCGCTCGCGCAGGTCGTCGGCGGTGATGTCGACGCCCACGTTCACCCCGGTCTGGAAGACGACGCCCTCGGCCGACATCTGCGCGAGCCGCTCGTCGATGACGTGCTTCTCGATCTTGAAGTCGGGGATGCCGTACCGGAGCAGGCCACCGATCCGGTCGTCACGCTCGTAGACCGTGACCGCGTGACCGGCCCGGGCCAGCTGCTGGGCGGCGGCCAGACCGGCCGGGCCGGAGCCGACCACCGCGACCGACTTGCCGGACGCCACCGGCGCCGGCTGCGGGACCAGGCCCCGCTCGAACGCGTGGTTGGCGATCTCCACCTCGACCTGCTTGATGGTCACCGGGTCGTCCCCGATGCCGAGCACGCAGGCCGCCTCGCAGGGGGCCGGGCACAGCCGCCCGGTGAACTCCGGGAAGTTGTTGGTGGCGTGCAGCGACTCGATGGCCGACTCCCACGCACCCGTACGGACCAGGTCGTTCCAGTCCGGGATGCGGTTGCCCAGCGGGCACCCGTCGTGACAGAACGGGATGCCGCAGTCCATGCAGCGGGTGGCCTGGTCGCGGATCAGCTCCTCGCCCGCGGGCGGGTAGACCTCACGCCAGTCCATCAGCCGCAGCGGGACCGGCCGCCGCTTGGGGAGCTGCCGCTCGTAGCGGAGGAAACCGTTCGGATCAGGCACTGGTGACCCCCATGACCGCCTCGTCGACGTTGCGACCGGCGGCTTCGGCGGTCCTGATCAGTTCCATCACACGCTTGTAGTCGCGCGGCACCACGGCGGTGAACTGCTCGACCGCGGCCGGCCAGTCCTTGAGCAGGCGCTCGGCGACGGCCGAGTCGGTCTCCGCGTGGTGCTTCTCGACGAGCGAGCGCAGCGTGTCGCGCTCCTCGTCGGTGAGCGGCGCCAGGTCGACCAGCTCGGGGTTGACCAGGTCCTGGTTCAGGTCCAGGACGAACGCCTTGCCGCCGCTCATGCCGGCCGCGAAGTTGCGCCCGGTCGGGCCGAGCACCACCACCGTGCCACCGGTCATGTACTCGCAGCCGTGGTCGCCCACACCCTCGACGACGGCCGCGCCGCCCGAGTTGCGGACCGCGAACCGCTCGCCGACCCGGCCCCGCAGGAACAGCTCGCCGGAGGTCGCCCCGTACAGGATGGTGTTGCCGGCGATCGTGTTCTCCTCGGCCGTGAACGGCGCGTCCTCGGCCGGGCGCACGATCACCCGGCCGCCGGAGAGACCCTTGGCCACGTAGTCGTTGGTGTCGCCGATCAGCCGCAGGGTGACGCCGCGGGGCAGGAACGCGCCGAACGACTGGCCACCGGTGCCCCGCAGGGTGAACTCGATGGTGTCGTCGGGCAGGCCGTTGCCGCCGTACCGCCGGCTGACCTCGCCGCCCAGCATCGCGCCGACGCTGCGCTGGTCGTTGCGGGTGACCACCTCGGCCCGCACCTTGTGACCCTTGATCAGGGCCGGCTGGGCCAGCGCGATCAGCTCGTTGTCCAGGGCCTTCTCCAGGCCGTGGTCCTGGGCCACGATGCCGCGGCGGGCCGCGCCCTCGGGCAGGTCGGGCACGTAGAGGATCGGCGCCAGGTCGAGGCCGCCGGCCTTCCAGTGCTCGATCGCGTCGGCCACGTTCAGGATCTCGGCGTGGCCGATGGCCTCCTCGATGGTCCGGAAACCGAGCTCGGCCAGGATCTCCCGGACCTCCTCGGCCAGGAACATGAAGAAGTTCTCGACGAACTCCGGCTTGCCGGTGAACCGCTCCCGCAGCACCGGGTTCTGCGTGGCGATGCCGACCGGGCAGGTGTCCAGGTGGCAGACGCGCATCATGACGCAGCCGGAGACGATCAGCGGCGCGGTCGCGAAACCGAACTCCTCGGCGCCCAGCAGGGCCGCGACGACCACGTCCCGGCCGGTCTTGAGCTGGCCGTCGACCTGCACGGTGACCCGGTCCCGCAGCTTGTTGAGCAGCAGCGTCTGCTGCGCCTCGGCCAGGCCGAGCTCCCACGGGGTGCCGGCGTGCTTGAGCGAGTTCAGCGGGGACGCGCCGGTGCCGCCGTCGTGGCCGGAGATCAGGATGACGTCGGCCTTCAGCTTGGCCACACCGGCCGCGACCGTGCCCACGCCGATCTCGGAGACCAGTTTGACGTGCACCCGGGACGCCGGGTTGACCATCTTCAGGTCGTGGACCAGCTGCGCCAGGTCCTCGATGGAGTAGATGTCGTGGTGCGGCGGCGGCGAGATCAGGCCGACACCGGGGGTGGCGTGCCGGGTCTTGCCGATCCACGGCCACACCTTGTTGCCGGGCAGCTGGCCGCCCTCGCCCGGCTTCGCGCCCTGCGCCATCTTGATCTGCAGGTCGTCGGCGTTGACCAGGTATTCGCTGGTCACGCCGAACCGGCCGGAGGCGATCTGCTTGATCGCGGACCGCCGCTCGGGGTCGTAGAGGCGCTCGACGTCCTCGCCGCCCTCACCGGTGTTCGACTTCGCGCCGAGCCGGTTCATGGCGATCGCCAGGGTCTCGTGCGACTCGGCCGAGATCGAGCCGTAGCTCATCGCGCCGGTCGAGAACCGCTTGACGATCTCGGTGGCCGGCTCGACCTCGCTGATGTCGATCGACGGGCGGTCGGCCTCGAAGCGGAACAGGCCGCGGAGGTGCCCGGCCTGCGCCGACAGCTCGTTGACCTTGTCGGTGTACTTCTGGAAGACGTCGTACTGCTTGCTGCGGGTCGCGTGCTGCAGCAGGAACACCGTCTCCGGGTTGAACAGGTGCAGCTCGCCCTCGCGGCGCCACTGGTACTCGCCGCCGACCTCCAGCCGGCGGTGCGCCCGCTCGGCCTGGTTGGCCGGGTACGCCTTCTCGTGGCGGGCCTTGACCTCGGCGTGGATGCCGGCCAGGCCGACACCGCCGATGCGGCCCGAGGTGCCCGCGAAGTACCGCTGGAGCAGCTTGTTGTCCAGGCCGACGGCCTCGAACACCTGCGCCCCGCAGTACGAGGAGACCGTCGAGATGCCCATCTTGGACATGATCTTCAGGACGCCCTTGCCGAGCGCCTTGACGTAGTTGCGGACCGCCTTGCGCGGATCGATACCGGACAGGGTGCCGGTGGCGATGAGGTCGTCGACGCTCTCGAACGCCAGGTACGGGTTCACCGCCGCCGCGCCGAAACCGATCAGCACGGCCGCGTGGTGCACCTCGCGGCAGTCACCGGACTCGACGACCAGCGCCACCTGGGTACGGGTCTGCTCGCGCACCAGGTGCTGGTGCACCGCGGCGGTGAGCAGCAGCGACGGGATCGGCGCCAGGTCCGCGTTGGAGTCGCGGTCGGAGAGCACGAGGATGCGCACGCCGTCCTCGATCGCCTCGGACACGTGCCGGCAGATCTGGGTGAGCCGCGCCTTGATGCCGGCCGCGCCGTCCCGCAGCGGGTACAGCCCGGAGACCCGGACCGCCTTGAAGCCGGGCAGGTCGCCGTCCTCGTCGATCGAGAGCAGCTTGGCCAGCTCGTCGTTGTCGATGATCGGGTACGGCATGGCGATCTGACGACAGCTCGCCGGCCCCGGGTCGAGCAGGTTGCCCTCCGGCCCGATCGTCATCGAGAGGCTGGTGACCAGCTCCTCCCGGATGGCGTCCAGCGGCGGGTTGGTGACCTGCGCGAACAGCTGGTGGAAGTAGTCGAAGAGCAGCCGCGGCCGGGTCGACAGCGGGGAGATCGGCGTGTCCGTCCCCATCGAGCCGAGCGGTTCCGCCCCGCTCCGCGCCATCGGCGCGACCAGGATCTTCAGCTCCTCCTCGGAGTAGCCGAACACCTGCTGGCGGCGCAGCACCGAGTCGTGCGTGTAGATCACGTGCTCGCGGGCCGGCAGGTCGGCCAGCTCGATCAGGCCGGCGTGCAGCCACTCCGCGTACGGCTGGGCGGCGGCCAGGTCGGCCTTGATCTCGGCGTCGTGGGCGATCCGCCCGGCCGCGGTGTCGACCAGGAACATCTTGCCGGGCTGGAGACGGCCCTTGGCCACCACCTCGGCCGGGTCCAGGTCGATCACGCCGGCCTCGGAGCCGAGCACGACCAGGCCGTCCCGGGTGTGCCACCAGCGGCCGGGGCGCAGGCCGTTGCGGTCCAGGACCGCGCCGATGACCGTGCCGTCGGTGAACGCGACCGCGGCCGGACCGTCCCACGGCTCCATCAGGCTGGCGTGGAAGCGGTAGAAGGCCCGACGCGCCGGGTCCATGCCCGGGTCGTTCTCCCACGCCTCCGGGATCATCATCAGCACCGCGTGCGGCAGGCTGCGGCCGGACAGGTGCAGCAGCTCCAGCACCTCGTCGAAGCTGGCCGAGTCGGACGCCTCGGGCGAGTTGATCGGGAACAGCCGCTTGATGTTGCCGGGCAGGTTCGGCGTGGACAGCAGCGCCTCGCGGGCGGCCATCCAGTTCTTGTTGCCGCGGATCGTGTTGATCTCGCCGTTGTGCGCGATCAACCGGTACGGGTGGGCCAGCGGCCACGACGGGAACGTGTTCGTCGAGAACCGGGAGTGCACCAGGGCGATCGCGCTGCTCACCCGCTCGTCGCTCAGCTCCGGGAAGAACTCCGGCAGCTGCTCGGGCGTGAGCATGCCCTTGTACGTGATGGTCCGCGCGGAGAGCGAGGGGAAGTAGGCCGGGACGCCGCGCTGCGACGTCTCCCGCTCCGCCTGCTTGCGGATGCAGAACGCGACCCGGTCCAGCTCGATGCCGGAGAGCGGCTCGCCGGCCTTACCGGCGGGCGAGTCGACCAGCCGGTGCGCGGCGATGAAGACCTGACGGATCGCCGGGCGCCCGTCCTCGGCGGTCGCGCCCAGGTCGGTCGGGTTCACCGGGACGTCCCGCCAGCCGAGCAGGTCGCCGCCCTCGACGAGCGCATACTTCTCGAAGACCTTGATGGCGCGGGCGGCCTCGTCGGGGTCGGTCGGCAGGAACGCCAGACCGGTCGCGTAGCGGCCCGCCTCGGGCAGGTCGAAATCGGTGACCGCGCGGTAGTACTCGTCCGGGATCTGGATCATGATCCCGGCGCCGTCGCCGGTGTTCTGCTCGGCGCCTCGCGCGCCCCGGTGGTCCAGGCGGATCAGCGCCGACAGGCCCTTGGCCACCACGTCGTGGCTTCGACGACCGTGAATGTCAGCAACAAAGGCCACGCCGCAGGCGTCACGCTCGAACGCCGGGTCGTACAACCCCTGGGGATGCGGATATGCCACCGGGCCTCCTGTCGTCTCTGGTGTTTCGGATCAAGGTCGGGACGACGTCGGCCCTGCAAAGTCTCTTGAGTCTACGTTAAGAGACACTGATCTCCGCCAGGTGCGGATTGATCACACCTAGCCCCGGATCCAGGCTTTGTGTGGACGAACTGAATAGCACAGCCGCACCGGGGACCGGTAGTCTCGCGCGATGGCGCGAGCGGATTCCGACCACTTCGACCGGCTCGAACAGTTCTACGACGCTTTGCCCCGGCCCTGGGCCCGGATCGAGGAGATCGGTTCCCTGGTGCTCTTCGTCCGCGAGGGCGAAGGGTGGCCCTACTATGCCCGGCCCCGCCGCGGTTCGCCCACCCCCTCGGCGGCCGACCTGATGACCTGCCGGGCCCGTCAGCGCGAGCTCGGTCTGCCGGAAGCGTTCGAATGGGTGCACGAGACCACCCCCGACCTGCTCGCCGTGGCCCGTTCGGCCGGCCTCGACGTGCTGCTGGCGCCGCTGCTCAGTCTCGATCCGCAGGCCCTCGTGCCGGACCTGCCGGTGCCCGGCGCGACGATCCGCGCCCTCGATCCGGACTCCCCCGGCTTCGCCGCCGACCTGGCCGCGTCCCGGGCCGTGGCCCGGCTCGCGTTCGCCGCCCCGGCCTATCGCTCGGCGCTCGAAATCGCCGAGAAAACGCTGGTCATCGAGGGTGCCGGGCCGTCCGAGCGGGATGCCGCGGCCGACGTCGCGATCACCGGCGAGGCGGTCGGCGGCATCCGCCGGATGCTGGCCGGCGGCGACTACCGGACCGTCGTCGTGGAGTCGCCCGAGGAGGGCATCCTGGCCACCGGGACCAGCCAGCGGGTCGGCGACGTGGCCGAGATCGCCGGCGTGGCCACGCTCCCGTCGGCCCGCGGGCGCGGCTTCGCCTCGCAGCTCACCGCGACCCTGGCCCGCCACCTGCTGGACAGCGGCACGCACCTGATCTTCCTGTCGGCCGGGGACGACGACGTGGCCCGGCTCTACACCAAGGTCGGATTCCGCCGGATCGGGACGGCCTGCGTCGCCGAACCGGCCGCCCTGCCGCTCTGACACGAGCCCCGCTCCGGGCCGGGCGCGATTCGCTCACACTTCCCATGATTTGGTACGGCGTAAGCACCGTGCACGTGATCACCACTTACCGTTCCGCGCGTGCGGCCGCCCCCGCCGAGCCCGCGGCCGCCCACCACGCACGAGTCACCATCGGGTGAACCCACCGTGAAGAGCCCCACCCATCCCAAGATCCGGACCTCACCCGCTCCCTGACCGCGCCCGGTCCTCCGGCTGGTGCTCAGGGCTGGAAAACGCCCGAAAGACAGCCGTGAGCACCAGCCGAGGGGCAGGGGCGCGGCTGGAGAGAAAGTGGCAGCGGCCTTGCGTGCCCCGGGAGGTGACGGCGGCGCGGTTACGGCCCGGTGCGGGCTGGGCGCTGCGCCCTGCACGGAGTGAAGTGGCTGGTGCCGGGGCGGGTTATGGCCGTACCGAAGGAATGGTTTGAGAAAGGGCGGAACGCGGAGCCGGCACCGGGGTTAATCCGGTGGGGACCAGTCCGAGACCGGGTCGAGGGTGCGGCCGAGGATGCGTGGGCGCATGTGGTTGAGCGCGGCGTCGCGGGCGCGGAGGGCGAGCCGGCCGCGGGCCTGGACGACAGCGGACATCCGGCGGTTCTGGCGGACCACGGTCGTGGTCCGGGGCTGACGCAGGCGGGTGTAGCCCTCGATGGCCCGGATCAGGTCGTCGCCCGGGGTGGCGTCGGCCAGCAGGGAACGCAGCGTCGCCGCGTCCTCGAAGGCGAGGCAGGCGCCCTGGCCGAGGTGGTGGGGCATGGCGTGGGCGGCGTCGCCGATCAGGAGGACGCCGCCGGGGCCGGAGGGGAACGCGTACGTCCGGGGCAGCGGCCGCAGTTCGCGGACGCCCTGCGGGACGAGTTCCTCCGGGCGGGTCAGGGAGAGCAGTTCGCCGACCGGCTCGTGCCAGCCGGAGAACCAGCGTTGCAGCAGCGCGAGCTGGGTGGCGGCGGGTTCCGGGCGGGGGGCGCCGACCGCGGTGGCGACCCAGTAGATGCCGCCCTTGCCGGCCGCGTGCGCGCCGAGCGGGATGGACACGAATCGATAGCCGGCGCCGAGCGTCTCGCCGCCCAGCGCCTGACCGTCGGAGAGTTTGGGGACGCGGTAGCCGGGGATCACGGCCTGCCACGCGGCGAAACCGGACCCGACGGCGACCGACTCGGGGGCCAGCGCGGCCCGGATCCGGCTGTCGATGCCGTCGGCGGCGACCAGCAGATCGGCCTCGACCATGGTGCGGCCGTCCCCGGCCGCGGGGCGTTGCCGGCGGCCGGTGCGGACGGTGGTCACCTCGAAGCCGGTCCGGATCTCGGTGTCGCCGAGGCCCGCGACGAGCGCGTCGTACAGATCTTCCAGGTGCGCGACGGCCGGGGCCGGGCCGGGAGCGCCGGCCCGGGAGCGCGGCGGGACCAGCCATTGCCCGTCCGGGCGGCGGACCCCGCCGTCCGGCAGCGGGGACGTGCTGGCCGACCAGGCGCCGTCCGGGTCGAGCGACTCCAGCGCGCGACGGCCGTTGGGCCAGAGGACGACGGCCGTGGGCGGGGCGGCGATCCGTTCGGCGCGTTCCAGGAGCGTGACCCGCCAACCGGTGCGCGACAGCGCGCCGGCCGTGGCCAGACCGGCCATTCCCGCGCCCACCACCACGGCCGTACGCATGTGTTGCCCGCCTCTCGCCGGGCTCAGCGGTCGCCGGCGGTTTTGTCGCCGGACTCGCTGGCGACCGGCTCGGCCTCGGCGTCCTCGGGCTCGGCGGCGGCGTCCTCGGTCCACGGCTCGGCCTCGGCCGGGATCCCCGGCAGCACGCCGGTCTCCTGGTAGGCCAGGAACTCGGCCTCGGTGACCAGCCGGTACGACGTCGGGGCCTTCTTGACGGCGGTCGTGTCGGCCTCGACGTCGACCGAGGAGACGTCCGAGCCCTCGGCGGGCCGGATGTCCGGTGCGTCGGCGGGCACGACGTAGCCCCGCGGGCCGCGCATCACGATGAAGTAGATCGCCGCGCCCAGGAACACCAGGATCGAGACGAACACGTTGAGCCGGATGCCGAAGAAGTGGTTGGCCTCGTCGGTGCGGAGGATCTCGATCCAGAAACGACCGGCGGTGTACGCCATCACGTACAGCGCGAACGCCCGGCCGCGGCCGAACTTGAACTTCCGGTCGAGCAGCCAGACCAGCGCGCCGACACCGAAGTCCCAGATCGCCTCGTACAGGAACGTGGGGTGGTACAGGTCGGGGCGGGTCACCGCCTGACCGTCGATCATGGTGGCGTGGCCGGGGTTGGCCGAGTCCATCTCGTGCACCTGCAGGCCCCACGGCAGGGTGGTGACCTTGCCGTACAGCTCGTTGTTGAACCAGTTGCCGAACCGGCCGATGCCCTGCGCGATCGGCAGCGCCGGGGCCAGCGAGTCGGCGAACACGCTCAGCGGGATGCCCATCTGGCGGGCCGCGATCCACGCGCCGAGCGCGCCACCGGCGACCGCGCCCCAGATGCCGAGGCCGCCCTCCCAGATGTAGAGCGCGCGGACCGGGTCACCGCCCGAGCCGAAGTAGTCCTGCGGGGAGGTGATCAAGTGATAGACCCGGGCGCCGATGATGCCGAACGGCACCGCCCAGACCACCATGTCCAGTGACGCCCAGGGCGCCACCCCACGGTGACGCAGCCGCTGCTCCATGAGCAGGGTGGCGACGACCATACCGGCGATGATGCAGAGCGCGTAGGCCCGGATCGGGAACGGGCCCAGGTGCCACACCGACGTGGTGGGACTGGGGATGAGGGCGTAGTTCACGGGTGCACACGCTACCGTCGCCGGGCCAGCACGCAATGCCCAGGGAGGTCCCGATTCAGGGCCAGAGTAGTTCTTTCACCCAGGATTCAGCCGCACGCCGGTACCGAAGCCGCGGATGCCGCCGCGAAGCCGGATCTCCCTGCCAGAACTCGACGGAGATCGGGACGACCGCGTAGACCGCGTGACTCTCCGGAACGAAGTCCGGGTCGGCCGCGAGCAGGCGCTCGGCCTCGTGCCGGGCCAGGGTGAGGTCCGACTCCCCGGGCAGCACGTCACTCTGCACACTGCTCAGCGCGGCCAGCCGGGCCGACGGCGAGCGGGACAGGAAATCGGCGGCCGAGGCCGCAAGACCCAGATCAAAGACTTTCCCGCGTACGCGTACCTGCCGGCCCTGCTCACGCCAGTAGAAGCCGAGCGCGGCGTCCGGCCGCGCGGCGAGCTGACGGCCCTTGGCGCTGCGGCGATCGCCGGCGAAGTGCCAGCCGCGCTCGTCGACCTCGCGGAGCAGCAGGACACGTACGTCCGGAAGCCCTTGATCGTCGACCGTGGCCAGGTTCATCGCGTGCGGCTCGGACACGCCGGCCCCGACCGCCTCGCCGAACCAGCGCAGGAACAGCTCGTGCGGCTCGTCCGGGGTCCGGTCCAGGTCGAACCGGGCCATCTCACCGGTCATCGCCGGGAGGGTGCGTAACAACCAGCTGATGCTCATCAGCGGCGGCGCACACCCTCCGCCAGCTCCGAGCTGAGCGAGCGCAGGTGGGTCAGGCCGGCCGCGCGGTCGGGCGCCTCCAGCACACAGCGGATCAGCGCGCTGCCGACGATCACACCGTCGGCGAACGCGGCCACCTCGGCCGCCTGGTCGCCGTTGCCGACACCGAGCCCGACGCCGATCGGCATGGCCGGGTCGGCCTTGCGGATCCGCTCGACCAGCTCGGGGGCCTGCGAGGAGACCGACTTGCGGGCGCCGGTGACGCCCATCAGCGCGGTGGCGTAGACGAAGCCCCGGCAGTTCTCCAGGGTCATCGCGATCCGTTCGTCGGTCGACGACGGCGCGACCAGGAACGTCCGGTCGATCCCGTGCTGGTCCGACGCGGCGATCCACTCGGCCGCCTCGTCCGGGATCAGGTCGGGCGTGATCAGCCCGGTGGCCCCGGCGGCGGCGAGGTCGCGGGCGAACGCGTCGACACCGTACTTCTCGACGGGGTTCCAGTAGGTCATCAGGACGACCGTGGCGCCGGCCGACGCCACCGCCTCGATGATCTTCAGGGTGTCCCTGGTCCGGACGCCGTTGGCCAGCGCGATGTCGCTGGCCTTCTGGATGACCGGGCCGTCCATCACCGGGTCCGAGTACGGCAGCTCGACCTCGATGACGTCGCAGCCGGCCTCGTGCATCGCGATCATCTGCTCGATGCTGTGGTCGACCGTGGGGAAGCCGGCCGGCATGCAGCCGACCAGCACCGCACGGTTGTCGCTCTTGGCCTTCGCGAAGGTTTCCGCGATGCTCACGTGTTCTCCCCCGGGACGACGGTCTCGACCGGGTCGAGGATGCCGAAGTAGGCGCCCGCGGTGTGCACGTCCTTGTCACCGCGGCCGGACAGGTTCACCACGATGGTCGGGGTGCGGCCCAGCTCCTCGCGCAGGCGCGGGGCGATCTTGGCGACGCCGGCCAGGGCGTGCGAGCTCTCGATCGCCGGGATGATCCCCTCGGTCCGGCACAGCAGCTGGAACGCGGCCATCGCCTCGGCGTCGGTGACCGGCTCGTAGCTCGCCCGCCCGGTGTCGTGCAGCCAGGCGTGCTCCGGGCCGACACCCGGGTAGTCCAGGCCGGCCGAGATCGAGTGCGACTCGATGGTCTGCCCGTCCTCGTCCTGCAGCAGGTACGTCCGGTTGCCGTGCAGCACACCGACCGAACCGCCGGTGATCGACGCCGCGTGCCGGCCGGTCTCGACGCCGTCGCCGCCCGCCTCGAAGCCGTACAGCCGCACGCCCTCGTCGGGGACGAACGCGTGGAAGATGCCGATCGCGTTGGAGCCGCCGCCGACACAGGCCGCGACCGCGTCCGGCAGCCGGCCGATCTGGTCCAGCGACTGCTGCCGGGCCTCGATGCCGATGCCGCCCACGAAGTCCCGGACGATCTCCGGGAACGGGTGCGGGCCGGCCGCCGTACCCAGCAGGTAGTGGGTCGAATCGACGGTGGAGACCCAGTCGCGCAGCGCCTCGTTCAGCGCGTCCTTCAGGGTGCGCGAACCGTTGGTGACCGGCACGACGGTGGCGCCGAGCATGCGCATCCGCGCCACGTTCAGTGCCTGCCGCTGGGTGTCCGTCTCGCCCATGTAGACCACGCATTCGAGGTCCAGCAGGGCGGCCGCGGTCGCGCTGGCCACACCGTGCTGGCCGGCGCCGGTCTCGGCGATCACCCGGGGCTTGCCCATCCGCTTGGCCAGCAGGGCCTGCCCGAGCACGTTGCGCACCTTGTGGGCGCCGGTGTGGTTCAGGTCCTCGCGCTTGAGCCAGATGTCGGCGCCGAGCTTGGCCGAGAGCCGGGTCGCCTTGTAGAGCAGCGACGGGGTGCCGGCGTAGTTCAGCAGCAGGTCCGTGAACTCCGCCTGGAACTCCGGATCCGTCTTCGCCGACCGGTAGGCCGCCTCCAGCTCGTCCAGCGCCTTGATGAGCGCTTCCGGGACGAACCGGCCACCGTACTTCCCGAAATGTCCGGCTAAATCGGGGAAGGTCGGGGCGGTCATCGCACCGGCCTCGGGGTCGCCGGGTGGTTACCGGCGTTGACCAGCTCGGCCACCGCGTCCCGGGGCGACTTCTGGGTCACCAGGCCCTCGCCGACCAGCACGGCGTCGGCACCGGCCGACGCGTAGCGGATCAGGTCGTGCGGGCCGCGGACACCGGACTCGGCGATCTTCACGACGTTGTTCGGCAGGCCGGGCGCGATCCGCTCGAAAACCGACCGGTCCACCTCAAGGGTGCGCAGGTCACGCGCGTTCACACCGATGACCTTGGCGTTCGCCTCCAGGGCGCGGTCCGCCTCTTCCTCGTTGTGCACCTCGACGAGGGCGGTCATGCCCAGCGACTCGATCCGCTCCAGCAGGCCGACGAGCGCGTTCTGCTCCAGCGCGGCGACGATCAGCAGCACCATGTCGGCACCGTGAGCACGCGCCTCGTGCACCTGGTAGCTGGAGATGACGAAGTCCTTGCGGAGCACCGGCACCTTCACCGCGGCCCGCACCGCCACCAGGTCGTCCAGCGAACCGCCGAACCACCGGCCCTCGGTGAGCACGCTGATGCACCGGGCGCCGCCGGCCGCATACTCCCCGGCCAGCTCGGCCGGATCCGGGATGTCGGCCAGCGCGCCCTTCGACGGCGACGACCGCTTCACCTCGGCGATCACCGCCACGCCGGGCTTGCGCAGGGCCGCGTAGGCGTCGATCGCCGGAGGAGCGGCCGCGGCGAGTTCCCGCACCTGCTCCAACGGCGTCGCCGCCTGACGGGCCGCCACGTCCTCGCGCACACCGGCGAGGATCTCCTCGAGTACGTTCTGCGGCCGTGCGGGGCCGCCACTGCCCGCTTCCGCCTGATCGGATGTCACGTAATGACTCCCCTCTCCGGGTGTCTTCGGCCCGATGCTAGGCGTCGAGGCCGGTCCCCGGGCTCCCGGGGTATGGCGCGCCTCACGAGTTGGACTGGGGCATAATGCCAGGCTGCCCGCCCCGCATGTCACTTCGCTCACATCGAGCTACAGCCTCGCGGAGCCCTGTACAGGGGGACCTCCCCCGAACGGCCGACACCACCTTGCGTTGACAGGGGCGTCACCGAGCGGAAATACGACTCCGGCATCGTGTCACTCGGGCAGACTTGTCTGCGGCGTCGACGGCGCCGCCACCCGGACGATGATGCGGAGTCGACCAATGGCCACTGATCAGACCCCTCAGACCGCCGGATTCGCCGAGGTCTCCCGGACCCTCGTCGCCATCGCGGCCGAGGTCGTGACCGGCGTGCAGCGCGCGGTGGTCGGGCCCGCCAACATGCGGACCGCGCGGGACAACGCGTGGTCGGCGATCGAGGCCGACCGGGCGCGGGCCGCGGCCCGGGCCGAGACCAGCCGGGCGGTGGCCGCGATCGTCGCCACCAGCCCGCGGCGGACGGTTGCGGCGGCTCGCCGGCGGGCGCGGGCCGTGGCGGCCACGGCTCGCTGAGCCGTCTTTCCCCGTCCCTGCTCCCGTTTGATCCCGCTGCCCTGATTCGCACATGGTGCGGGGCGGCCGTGGTGATTCGCGGATGGCGACAGGCCGTCGTCACGGTTTGCTGATCGCGCGAAAACACGCTCCGGTGATGACGGCCGGCGCTCTCCACGATCGATGCCCCGAACGGGTGACGTCTCGTGACCACCCGGCGCTCTCCAGAGCCGGCCGTCAGATCGTCGGGTCGTCGCCCCGGTCCAGGGCGTCCCAGGCCGCCCGGTTGTCCGCCGGCTCCAGCTCCGAGCTCTCCCGCCGGATGACCGCGGGCGCGGGCGTCCGCTCGTACCTCGAAGACATCGCCGACCACAGGTGACCGTGCCGCGCGGCCAGGAATCCGCCGACCGCGATCCCCACGCCGCCGAGCACGGCCGCCACCGGCCACAACGCCGCCCCGGCCCCGGCCTCCCCCGCGTCCAGCCCGGCCCGCGCCAGCACCGACCCGGCCGCGATGCCCACGCCCGCCAGCAGCAGCACGCCGCCCAGCACCCGCCGGGCGAGGCCCTTGGTCGCGAGCAGCGCCCCGGCCCCGGCCAGCGCGACCACGGCCAGCCCGACCAGCCAGGGCTGCCGGTCGGCGCCGGTCTGGGTGGTGGTCAGGTCGGAGAGCCCGGTCCGGTGTTCCACTGTCGACGACCACGTCCGGGTGACGGCGTACAGGGTCAGCCCGGCCCCGGCGAGGCATCCGGCCACGGCCGCGAAGTGCGATCTCATCGGGCGGCCCGCAGCGTCTCGGCGGCGGCGATCGCGGCCAGCACGGCCGCCGCCTTGTTCCGCGTCTCCTGTTCCTCGGCCGCCGGGTCGGAGTCGGCGACGATGCCGGCGCCCGCGCCCACGTAGGCCACCCCGTCCTTGAGCAGCGCCGTCCGGATCGCGATGGCCATGTCCATGTCGCCGGCGAACCCGAAGTAGCCGACCGTGCCGCCGTACAGCCCGCGCCGGGTCGGCTCCAGCTCCTCGATGATCTCCATGGCCCGGACCTTGGGCGCCCCGGAGAGCGTGCCGGCCGGGAACGTCGCGGCCAGCGCGTCGAACGCGGTCCGGTCCTCCCGGAGGCGGCCGACCACCGTGGACACGATGTGCATGACGTGGCTGTACCGCTCGATCCGGGCGAACTCCGGCACCTCGACGCTGCCCGGCGCGCACACCCGGCCCAGGTCGTTGCGGCCCAGGTCGACGAGCATGACGTGCTCGGAGCGTTCCTTCGGGTCGGCCAGCAGTTCGGCCGCGAGCGCCGCGTCCTGTTCCGGGGTGGCGCCACGCCAGCGGGTGCCGGCGATCGGGTGCAGCAGCGCCGTCCTGTTCGCGCTGACCTTGAGGTGTGCTTCCGGCGACGAGCCGACGATGTCGAAGTCGTCGAAGCGGAGCAGGTACATGTACGGGCTCGGGTTGGTCGCCCGCAGCACCCGGTAGATGTCGAGCGCGTTGGCGTCGGTCGGCCGTTCGAACCGCTGCGCGACCACGATCTGGAAGCACTCGCCGGCCCGGATCGCCTCCTTGGCCTGCTCCACGGCTTTCTGATAGTCCCCGGGGGCGGTCCGGCTGACCGGCTCGCCGGCCTTCGGCCGTTCCACCGTGGAGACCATCGGCGGGGTGGGCCGGGACAGCGCCGTGGTCATCGCGTCGAGCCGCCCGACCGCGTGGTGGTAGGCCGCCCGCCGCGCCGCCTCGTCGGCGTCCTCGGCCAGCACCGCGTTGGCCACCAGCAGCGCCGAGCCGTCGTGGTGGTCGAGCACGACCAGGTCGGTGGCGAGCATCATGCCCAGCTCGGGCAGCGGGACGTCGTCGGTCGTGGTGGACGGGAGCCGCTCGAAGCGCCGGACCAGGTCGTAGCTCAGATACCCGACCATGCCACCGGTCAGCGGGGGCAGGTCACCCTCGGTGGGGCCGTCGGCCAGCGCGGCCACGGTCTGCCGCAGTGCCTCGACCGGGTCGCCGCCCAGGGGCACGCCGGCCGGTGGGGTGCCCAGCCAGGTGGCCTCGCCGTCGCGCTCGATCAGGGTCGCCGCGCTGCGCACGCCGATGAACGAGTAGCGCGACCACGCGATGCCCTGCTCGGCCGACTCCAGCAGGAACGTGCCCGGGCCGCCGGCGAGTTTCGTGTAGACGCCGACCGGGGTCTCACCGTCGGCCAGGAGCTTCCGGGTGACCGGGATGACCCGACGATTCGTACGCACAAATCGGTTTTCATCGGGAAAAGTCGCTCCGCTGGTCACTGCCCCTCCAGGGAAAGTTCGTCGGTGAAGCAGGTGTGCGTCCCGGTGTGGCAGGCCGCCCCGGTCTGCTCGACGGTCAGCAGCAGAGCGTCCCCGTCGCAGTCCAGCGCCACCCGCTTGACGTGCTGGTGGTGGCCCGAGGTGGCACCCTTCACCCAGTACTCGTTCCGGGAGCGCGACCAGTACGTGGCCCGCCCGGTGGTCAGCGTCCGATGCAGCGCCTCCTCGTCCATCCAGGCCAGCATCAGCACGTCGCCGGTGCCGTGCTCCTGCACGATCGCGGCGACCAGGCCGTCGGGGGTGCGCTTGAGGCGGGCGGCGATCGCCCCGTCCAGGGAAGTCTCGGCATCTGACACGTCGACGATTCTCCCGCATCTCCGCGGGAACTCTGCACGGGCCGAGGGGGGCCCACGATCCGGTCACAGGGGATGTGCCCGGCCGATCGGGACGGTACCGTCGGCGGGGCGCCGTACCGCCTACGATGCCCCGGCGCTCGCCGCCGGTGTGTCTGCGCAGCTCCAAGCCCCGGTGGGCGCGCCTTACAAGGGAGTGGTTTACCGATGGAGCCGACGTCCAGCCCCGACAATCCCCGGCCCGCGCCCGGACTTGCCCGTTTTTGGCAGGTTCGCCCGGATGCCGATTCCGAGTCGACCTACCTGCCCTCCGCCTACCTGCCCCCGGCGGAGGAACCGGCCCGGGACGCGGAGTCGCGGCCGGAGCCGGAAATGGTGTCGCTCGGGTCCCGCCGGCTCGTCGACGCGGCCGACCTCACGCTCCCACCGCTCCCCACCGACCTGCTGACCGGCTCCTCCATGCCGTTCGGCCCGCCCCCGAGGTCCCCGTTCACCGCGGTCGCGTCGGTGCGCGGACCGCACGGCCCGGGCGACGCCAACGGTTTCTCCGGCAATCCGGGCGATCTGCCGGGAAGCGATCCGTTCGGCCTGAACCGCGCGGCCCGGAACGAGCGGGACACCCGCCCTCCGGCCCGTTCCCGGCACGGCGATTCTGATCACTCGGTCCCTTCGGACCGCGAGCCCGAGCCTGGCCAGGACGTAGAGTCCCAGGGGCCCGAGGCCGAGACACCGGGACGGGAGACCTCTTTCGGGGGATTCCGGCTCGGCGGCACCGGGCGCTTCCTCTTCGGTGACCGGGACCCGGACGCACATCCGGGCGTCAACGGGCACGGTCACGAGGTGGAGACTTCGGCCGCGGAGGAGCCCGGGGTCGCCGGGGACGGCGACGACCGGGTCACCGAGCCCGGCGACGCTCAAGTCGCCGAGCCACCGGCCGACGAGGAGTCCGCCGGCGTCACACCGGTGGACGAGCCGGCGGACGAGACGTCGCCGGAGGCCGGCCAGGACCCCGCCGAGGAGGCGGGGCCACGCGACGAGAACGGACGTGAGGACATGAACGGACGGGCAGGAGCCCCCGGGTACGCACAACCCGGAGACATGCCGGGCCCGGACGAGGTGCCCGTGGCCGCCGGTCCGGCCGACGAGGCGGCCGAGCCGCACCCGGCCACCGGCTGGGCCTCGGTCCCGGTGCCGCCGCCGACGTCGGGTGGTCCGGCCGGTTCGTCCGGTCCGGTCTCGGGCGCCCCGGTGTCGCCCGGTTACGCCCCGGCGCCGTACCTGGCGACCGACTTCACCCCGGATCATCCGGCCGTCACGCTGGACCTTCCGGGCCAGGTCTCGGGCCACGCCCCGGAGCACCCGGCCGCCGCCGCTCCGCCGGACCCGGCCGCCTCGGCCGCGCCGACGTCCCCGGCTCCGGCCCCGGTGAGCGGTTCGGCCTCCGTGCCGATGCCGCCCGCGCCCTCCCCGGAGCTGCAGTTCCCGATGATGCCGCCGGCCGCCCCGCAGATCCCGGCCACCCGGGCGCCGTCCGACCTGCCGGTCGCCCCGGAGACCGGGTTCGCGTTCGGTTCGCCGGCCACCACCGGTTACAGCCTGGGCCGCTCCGGCGGCGAGGCGTTCGGCGTCGCCTCGGTCACCCCGGCCGGCCCGACCGCGTCGCAGCTCAACTCGGTCACGCCCCCGCCGCTGGAGTTCCAGCCGTACCCGGAGTCCGGCCTGGCCGGCGTCTCGGTCAGCGGCCTGCGGCGCGACCAACTGGCCGAGGAGCCGCGGCCGTCCGCCCGCCGTTCGGCCAGCCTGGAGGACGCCGAGCCGGTCCGCCGCCCGACCGGCCTGGAGGACGCCGACCCGGTCCGCCGCTCGCAGGGCCGCCGTGCCGTGCCGGACGACGACGACCTCTCGTCCGACCCGACCGGCGCCGGCGACGAGGGCCCGATCATTCGTCCCACGGTCTGGGACGAGGACGCCGCCCGCCATTTCCGCGCCGCCTGGCACGAGGTCAAGGCCGAGTTCGTCGACGACCCGGTCAACGCCCTCACCCGCGCTCACGACCTGCTCACCGACGCGGTCAACGAGCTCACCGAGGTCCTCCTGGCCGAACGCGACGACCTCGACCCGCTGCGCGGCACCGGCACCCCGGACACCGAGAGCATGCGCATGGCCATGCGCGGATACCGGGAGTTCCTGGACCGCATCCTCTCCCTGTAACGACCGCACGCGAAACGGCGGGCAGCCCCCGGCACGGGGCTGCCCGCCGTTCTTGCTACCCCGCTCTCCGCGGCACCTTCGAGCGGGGTGAACGGGATCCCACCACCCGACGGCGGCAGAAGGTGGGCGACAGGATCCCGAGCTCTTCAAAAGATCAAATTCTTCATGTCCCAGGTCCGCCGTGGTCCGGACCGTCGCTCCCGCGGGGACCCTTCCGACCCTCGCAGGGCGCTGGCGCGCCCAGAACGCGAGGCCCGCAAGGGCGACATGGTCAGGTGGTCACGGTCAGAGCAACAAACCCGTCCACCCGGCTCACCATCCACCCAGGTCCCGACCGCAGGCCCACGCGAGGCCCCGGCCACGCCACCCCCAGCCGCGCCCCGGGTCTCAGCTGGTGCTGAGGGTTGTTTTCGGTACCGAAAACAACCCTCAGCACCAGCCGGGAGCCCGACCCGCGCCACCACACGGACCACCCGCGGACCTCGCGGCCCGGCCGGACCTCGCGGCCCGGCCGGACCTCGCGGCGCGGCCGGACCTCGCGGCGCGGCCGGCGGCGTGCCTTGGGGGCCGACGCGACGCCGCGGCCCGAAAGGCCCAGCCGCGGGTCCCGGCCCCGGCTGGTGCTGACGGCTGTATCCGACCACCCAAAACAGCCCTGAGCACCAGCCGCTGCGGGCGGGGTCAGGCGCTGCAGCGGCTGCAGAGGATCGGGTGGAGCAGGTGGGCCAGGTCGTGACGGTCGGTGACCGGGCGGGGGAAAGCGAGCCGCGCGCTGCGGGAGCCCATGCGCACCAGGAAGCCGTAGCGGTCGAGCCGGACGACCCGGGGCTCGTCGCCCGGGCGGGCGGCCTTGCCCAGCTGCCGGCGCACGTAGTCGCTCATCTCGGTCACGTGGTGATCGGCCAGGTCGGCGATCAGGTCGAACTCGACGGCCCGCAACGGGTCGGGCGACGCCTCGGCGTAGTCGTCCGGGTCGATCTCGACAAGTTTCTCGTGGCGTTCGAAGCGCACCTCGGCGACGTCCATCCGGTACAGCGCCTGCGATTCGCCGATGTCGAGCAGGTCCCCGCAGGCATCGGTGTCGGCGTAGTCGAGGGCGGCGGCCCGGGCCTCGTCCCCGCTGAGACGGACGGCCCAGCCGGAGACCCAGACCCGGCCGAGCGCCGGCGACGTGGACATCGGCGGCACGTCCCGGATGTCGAGGACGAGCGCGGTGTCGTCGTTGCCGGGTTGCGGGCGCAGCGCCGTGGTCAGCGTTCCGTCGGAGGGCACGAGCAGCAGCGGGCGGCCCTGGGCGTCGGTCACGTGCCGGACCGGGAGGGGTCCCGGGTGGCAGGCGATGTGGGCGACGGCGGGCAGGTGACCGGCGGCGAGAGTACGCGCGATCTCCGCGGGACTGGGTTGCATGAAGAGCACCTCCGGGCACCGGTTAGGCTTACCTAAGTTAGGCAAGGCTAACCGTAACAGGAGATCCGGAGTGAACAACTCGCGACCCAAAGCCAAGCTCTCCCGGGCGCTCGGCATCCCACTCACCCGCAAGTGCGTGAAGTACTTCGAGCGGCGGCCGTTCCCGCCGGGCGTGCACGGCCGTGGCCGGCGCAAGAGCTCGGACTACCAGGTCCGTCTGCTGGAGAAGCAGCGTCTGCGGCACCAGTACAACATCAGCGAGGTCCAGATGCGGGCCGCGTACGACGCCGCCCACCAGGCCGAGGGCAAGACCGGCGAGAACATGGTCACCCTGCTCGAACGCCGCCTCGACGCGACCGTGTTCCGGGCCGGGCTGGCCCGCACCATCTACCAGGCTCGCCAGCTGGTGGTGCACGGTCACTTCACGGTGGACGGCAAGAAGGTGGACCGGCCGGGCTACAAGCTCAAGCCGGGCCAGGTCATCGAGGTCCGGGAGACGAGCCGGCAGAAGCCGCCGTTCCAGATCGCGGCGACCGGCGCGCACATCGACGGGCCGACCGCGCCGTACCTGTCCACCGCGTTGGAGGAGCTGCGCGTCACCGTCATCCGGGTGCCGCTGCGTTCCGAGATCCAGGTGCTCTGCGACGAGCAGCTCGTCGTCGAGTACTACGCCCGATAAGCACCGAGCTCGTGCATCGCTGAGATGGCGGGCCTCTCGCCGCGGTCGCTCCGGAAGAAGCGGCCGCGGCGAGCGACACACCATCTCACCAGCTGAGAAAGCTGGTCAGCGGGTTTGTTCGAGCCAGCTGGCGTAGAGCTTCGCGTAGATCGAGTCCGGCTCCTCGACGAGCCGGGCGTGCGGGCCGCGTTGGACCACGCGGCCCGCGTCGACCACGATCACCTCGTCCGCGGCCTCCGCGGTGGACAGCCGGTGGGCGATGGCCACCGTCGTCCGGCCCCGGGTGACCAGGTCCAGCGCGTGTTGCAGGCGCACCTCGGTGGCCGGATCGACCGCACTGGTCGCCTCGTCCAGCACCAGCAGATCCGGATCGGCCACATAGGCCCGGACCAGCGCCACCAGCTGGCGTTCGCCGACGCTGAGGGCCTCACCGCGCTCGCCGACCGGGGTGTCCAGCCCCTCGGCCAGCCCGCCCAGCCAGTCGGCCAGCCCGAGCTCGGTGAACGCGACCGTCAGCTGCTCGTCGGTGAGCGACGGCTCGGCGAAGCGGATGTTCTCGGCGATCGTCGCGTCGAACAGGAAGCCGTCCTGCGGAACCATCACCACCCGCGAGCGCAGCGACGAGAACCGCACCGAGGTCAGCGGCGTGCCGGAGAGCAGCACCTCGCCCGCGGCCGGATCCATCAGCCGGGTCAGCAGTTTGGCGAACGTGGTCTTCCCGCTACCGGTCTCCCCGACCACGGCATACTTCCGCCGGGCAGCCAGATCAAGATCGACATCCGACAGTACGATCGGTCCGCCCGGATACCGGAACGAGACGTCGGCGAATCGCACCGAGAGCGGCCCCTCCGGCAGCGCCACGCCCGCGTCGTCCGGGTCGGCCACATCCGGCTCGACGTCGAGCACGTCGAGGATGCGGCGCCAGCCGGCGACCGCGTTCTGCGCCTCGTTCAGCATGTCGGTGGCGATCTGCACCGGCTGGATGAAGAGCGTGACCAGGAACAGGAACGCGGTCAGCTGCCCGACGGTCAGCCCACCATCCGCCCCGAGCAGGACGCCGACGACGACCACACCGGCCAGGGCCAGGCCGGCCCCGATCTCGCCGCTGGAAAAACTGGTCACGCTGGTCTTCAGCGCTTTCTGCTGGGCGACCCGCAGGTCCTCGATCGAGGTGTCCAGGCGCTGCTGGGTGCGGCCGGACACCCCGTACGCCCGGATGACCGTGGCGCCGACGACACTTTCCGCGATGGCGCCCAGCATGACCCCGGTCCGTTCCCGGGAGGCCTGGTAGACGGCGCGCAGCCGGGTCTGGAACAGCCGGATCACGCCGACCGCCGGGCCGAACGCGACCAGCACGACCAGCGCCAGCTGCCACGAGTAGACGAACATCACCACGGCCGAGACCAGCAGCTGCCCCGAGGCGAGCAGCAGCTGCACGCCGCCGAACTGCAGGAACTGCGAGATCTGGTCGACGTCGCTGGTCACCCGGGACACCATCGAGCCACGCCGCTCGGACTGCTGGTGCAGCATCGACAGGTCGTGGATGTGCCGGAACGCCCGCGACCGCAGCCCGGCCAGCGCGGTCTCGCTGACCGTGAACAGCCGGCGGGTCATCAGATAGCCGCAGAGCGTGGAGATCATCAGCGCGCAGAGCGTGAACAGGACGATCTCGGTGACCACACCCAGGTCGGGGCCGCCGGCCGCGCGGATGCCGTGGTCGATGCCCTGCTGCACGGCGATCGGCACGGCGACCCGGCCGGCCATCTGCAGCATGGCCAGCACGATCGTGCCGCCGATCCCGGTCCGCAGCTCCGGCGAGAGCGCCAGCCCCCGCTTGACCGTCGCAAGGGTTCCCTCGGAGCTCATGCCGCCACCTCCGCTTCGCTCCGGCGTCGACATGAGTTGACAACTGAGCCCAATGATTCGGTCGCGAGCTCCCTCATTGGTTTTCCGCCTTCTCGTACGCCGTGACCAGCTCCTGGTAGCCCTTGTGGAACGTCATCAGCTCGGCGTGCGTCCCGGTCGCCACGACCCGGCCGCGATGCAGGTAGACGACCTCGTCGGCCAGCGCGATGGTGGCCCGCCGGTACGCCACCACCAGGATCGACGCCCCGGCGTCGCCGCCGCGCAACGCGCCCAGGATGGCCGCCTCCACGCGCGGGTCGACCGCGCTGGTCGCGTCGTCGAGCACCAGCAGGCGGGGACCGCCGGCCAGCGCCCGGGCCAGGGTGAGCCGCTGCCGCTGGCCGCCGGAGAGCGAGGTGCCGCGCTCGCCGACCGCGGTGTCCAGCCCGTCCGGCAGGTTGCCGACGAACCGGTCGGCCTGGGCCAGGGCGATCGCCGCGCGCACGGCGTCGTCGTCCACCCCGGGCCGGTCCAGCGCGATGTTGCCGCGGACGGTGTCGTCGAAGACGAACGGGATCTGTGGGACCAGCGCGGTCGCGCCGGCCAGCGCCGGAAGCGCGAGGTCGGGCAGTTTCACCCCGTCCAGGGTGACGCCGCCGGACTCCGGGTCGACCAGGCGCACGGCGAGCGAGGCGATCGTCGACTTGCCCGAGCCGGTCGCGCCGACCAGGGCCACGGTCTTGCCGGCCGGGACGGTGAAGCTCACGTCGTGCAGGACGGGCGGGCCCTCCGCGTACCGGAAATTGACTCGATCGAACCGCAACTCGGCCGGGCCGCGACCGGTCAGCGAACCCTCGCCGTAGGCGAGGTCGCCCTCGGCGCCGAGCACCGCCTGCACCCGGTCCCACCCGGCGACGCTGCGCGGCAGCTCGGCCACCACCCAGCCGATCGCCCGGACCGGGAACGCCAGCACGGTGAACAGGAACGCGACGCTGACCAGCTCGGTCACGCCGATCGCGCCGGTCTGCAGCCGCCAGGCGCCGAGCAGCAGCACGGCCAGGGTGCCGAGGCTGGGCAGGCTGTCCATCAGCGGGTCGAACAGGCCGCGCAGCCGGCCGACCGAGATCAGCGAGTCGCGCAGCTCGTCGACGAAGACACCGAAGCGGCGGGACTCGTCGGCCTCCCGGCCCATCGTCTTGACCACCAGGGCGCCGTCGAAGCTCTCGTGCGCGACCGCGCTGACCTTGGCCCGGTTCTGCTGGACGCGGATCTGGCGGGGGGACATGCGCCGCGAGTAGACCAGGTTGAGGCCGAACAGCGCCGGGAACAGGGTGGCGCCGACCAGCGCCAGCACCCAGTCGGTGGCGAACAGCGAGATCAGCGCGCCGATCAGCATCACGATCGTGCCGACCGCGAACGGCAGCGGGGCGATCGGACCCCAGGCGGCCTCGACGTCGGAGTTCGCGTTCGACAACAGGGTGCCGGTGGCGTGCCGCTGATGCCAGGCCGGGGGCAGCGACAGGTAGCGCCGGGTCACCGCGCTGCGATAGCGCGCCTGGAGCCGGAACTGCATGTACCCCGCGCCCAGGCGGCGGCCGAAGATGCTGGCCACGCGCAGCGCGCTGATCCCGAGGAAGACGGCGGCGACCAGGGCGAGCTCGCCGGTGCCGGCCCGGTGGTCGGCGAAGGCCGGGACCACGATGCCGCCGATCACCCAGCCCACCACGTACGAGTTCGCGATGATGAGCAGCCCGAACAGGCTGCTGCCGATGGTCCCGACGGTGAACAGGCGCGGTTCCGTACGGATCGCGTGGCCGAGCACCCGCAGACCCCGTCCCAGCACGTCGCGGCTGGCTCTGCTGCTCATTTCCTACCTGACTGGTAAGTGTTGACCGGCGAATCCGGCCTTACCGATACCATCCTGCCGAACGAGCGGCCGCCACCCCCAGCGTTTACATTGTGGTGACGATTACACCGGGGCCGGCAACCCGCATACGATCGGTCGATGAACGACTACGCCCGCCAGGAACGCCGGCTGCTCGCCGACCTGCTGCTGCGCGAGGGCCCGGACGCACCGACGCTGTGCACCGGCTGGACCACCCGGGATCTGGCCGCTCATCTGGTGATCCGGGACCGCCGCCCGGACGCCTCGGCCGGGATGATCGTCCCGGCGCTCCGCTCGTACGGCGAGCGGGTCCGCCTGTCCAAGGCCGCCCTTCCCTACCCCGACCTGATCGCCGAGGTGCGCCAGCCCCCGGTCTGGAGTCCGGTCAGCAACCCGCTCACCGACGGGCTGGCCAACACCATGGAATTCTTCATCCACCACGAGGACGTGCGCCGGGCCGCGCCGGCCTGGGAGCCGCGCCCGCTGCCGGCCGGGCACCAGGCCGCGCTCTGGCGCAACGTCAAGCTGACCTCCCGGATGGCGCTGCGCCGGTTCGGCGTGGCGGCCGAGGTGATCGCCGACGGGTTCCCGCCGGTGCGCACCGGCCCGTCACCACTGGTCCGGATCACCGGCGACGCGGGTGAGCTGGCGCTGTTCTTCTCCGGCCGGCAGGGCGCCGCCCGCGTCCGGATCGACGGCGACCCGGCCGTGGCCGAGCGCCTGCGGACGGCCCGGCTGGGTTTCTGATCGGCCCATTCAAAAGACCAATAATTGGCCCAGACGTACGGGCCAATCGGCCTCTAGTTTCGAGACATGACCGCCCGACTCTCGGTGGCCCAGGGCACGGCGCTGTCGATCGGCGCCGTGCTGGGCACCGGCCTCATCTCCATGCCGGCCCTCGCCGCCGCCGCCGCGGGACCGGCCGCGCTGCTCGCGTGGCTCGCCCTGATCCTGCTCTCGGCCCCGCTGGCCTGGACGTTCGCGGCGCTCGGGGCGCGTTTCCCGGACGGTGGCGGGGTGTCGACGTACGCGGGAAGGGCCTTCGGACGACGCGCGTCGGCCGCCGTCGGCTGGTGCTTCTACTTCGCGGTGCCGCTCGGCGCGCCGGTCGCCGCGTCGTTCACCGGCGGGTACGTGGCGGGCGCGCTCGGCGGCGGCCGGACCACCGAGTTCCTGACGTTCCTGGGGGTGGTGCTCACCGCGTACGGGATGAATCTCTTCGGTCTTCGCATCTCCGGTCGTGTGCAACTGGTGCTGACCGGCACGCTGGCGCTGCTCCTGGTGGTGACCGTGCTGGCCGCGCTGCCGCATCTCGACCTGGCGAACCTGACACCGTTCGCGCCGCACGGCTGGGCCGGGGTCGGCGCCGCCGCGGCCATCCTGGTCTGGGGATTCGCCGGCTGGGAGGCGCTGTCGTCCCTCTCCGCCGAATACCGCAACCCGCGCCGGGACGTGCCGCGGGCCACCATGCTCGCGGTCGCCGTGGTCGGCGTGCTCTACCTGGCGGTGGCCGCGGTCAGCGTCCTCGCCCTCGGCCCCGGCCTGGCCGGCAGTCGCGCACCCCTCGCCGACCTGCTGGCCATCGGCCTGGGCGGACCGGTCCGGGAGATCACCGCGGTCGTCGCGGTCGTCCTCACCCTCGGCGCGGTCAACGCGTACTACGCGGGGGCGAGCAGGCTCGGAGTGGCGCTGGCCCGGGACGGCGCGCTGCCGCCCCGGGTGTTCGGGGGCCGGCGCCGCTCCCTCACCTTCATCTTCGCGACCAGCATCGGCTGCGCGCTGCTGCCGCTGTCCGTGGAGAAGTCGGCGCTGCTGGTGACCGGATGCTTCACCCTGGTCTACGTGATCGGCACGGCGGCGGCGCTGCGCCTGCTGCCGCCGGGATGGTCACGGGTGGTGGCCGGGGTGGCGTTCATCGCGGTCTGCGGGCTGCTGTGGCTCAACGGATGGCCGGCGTTGCTGAGCCTCGGATTCGCTCTGGGCGCCCTCATTTATCAGATCATTTCCGACAGGTACGGCCGTAGCCACCAGCCCCCGATCCACCACCCCACCCCCGTCCCCGCCTGACCACCACCCCCGCCGGGCCCGCCCGACCAGCACACCCGCCGGCGCCACCCGACCACACGCCCACCGTCACCGCCCAACCACACGCCCGCCGGCGCCGCCGCGACCACCACGCCCACCGGCGCCGCCGCGACCACCACGCCCGCCGGCGCCGCCGCGACACCGCACCCGACCGCGCATGCCCGGGCGTCCCGCAGTCAGACCCTCCCCAGCCGGCACTCACGGCTGCCATCCGGCCCGGTCGGCAACCCTGATCACGGGCCGAGCGGTTGCAGCTGGCACTCACGGTCCGCCCCACGCCCAACAACAGCCACCAGCACCAGCCGGACACCCACAGCTGGCACTCACGGTCGGTTTTGCGCCCGAACAACAGCCACCAGCACCAGCCGGACGCTCTCAGCTGGCACTCACGGTCGGTCCCACGCCGAACAACAGCCGCCAGCACCAGCCGGACGCTCTCAGCTGGCACTCACGGTCGGTCCCACGCCGAACAACAGCCGCCAGCACCAGCCGGACGCTCTCAGCTGGCACTCACGGTCGGTCCCACGCCGAACAACAGCCGCCAGCACCAGCTGGACGCTCTCAGCTGGTGCTGGCGGCTGGGTTGGGGGGTTGGGGACGACCGTCAGCGCCAGCTGAGCCGGCGACTCTCGCTGGGCGGTCTCGATCGACGCGCTCGCGACGCTGTCGGGCTGGCGGTCGCTGCCGGGGCGGGAGCGGGTGCCAGGCCGGCGGTCGCCGCCAAGGCGGGTGCCGGGCCGGGGCGGGTGTCGGGCCGGGGGTGTCGCGCCGGGGGCGGGGCGGGCGCCGTACGCGCGAATGGGTTTGGGCTTGAAAGGGTTTCGCCGCCGGCCTTCCGGGCGGGTGGGCCGGGGAAGGGCGGCGGCGAAGGTCAGGACTACGGGGGAAGGGCAGGTCAGAGCAGGGAGACGGCCGGGCTGTCGAGCAGCGACACGGCCGGGCTGCCGAGCAGGGAGACCGCCGGGTTGTCGAGCAGGGACACGTCGGTGCCCGGGCCGAGCAGGGACACGCCGGGAGTCGCCGCCGCGGCCGGACCGGACGTCAGCCCGATCGCACCCGCCACCACGAGCAGCACGACGGCCGCTCGGAATCTGCCACGTCGGATCTTCATGCCATCCCCCTCGAACTTCATCGAAATGCTCCGTGCCTGAGCGTAGGCGTCGGACTACGCCGGGCGGGCATCCTGGTTTGTCTATACCGTCGAGGCGTGGATCTGGTGATCGAGACCGGTCCGGGCGCGGGCGGGACGACCGCCGCGGTGTACCGGGCGTTGCGCACGGCCATCGCGGACGGACGACTTCCGGCCGGGCATCGACTGCCGGCCAGTCGTTCGCTCGCCGCCGACCTGGGCGTTTCCCGGGGCAGTGTGGCCGGCGCGTACGAACGACTGGTCGCCGAGGGGCATCTGACCGCGCGTGTCGGCGCCGGCACGTTCGTCGCACCGGCCCGGACGCCGCACCGGCCGCCGCGTTCGGTGCCGGACCCGTTGCGCCCGCGCGCCGGCTGGACCTTCGCCCCGGAGCCGACGAGCGGGAACGCGCCCGCACCGCGGTTCGACTTCCGGGTCGGCATCCCGGATGCCGGGCTCTTCCCGTTCGACACGTGGCGGCGGATGGTCGGCGCCGAGCTGCGGTTGCGGGCGAACGGGCCCGGGACGTACGCCGACCCGTACGGGCATCCGGCGTTGCGGGCGGCGATCGCGCGCTACCTCGGGTACGCCCGGTCGGTCCGGGCGAGCACCGACGAGGTGATCGTCACCAACGGCGCGCAGCACGCGTTCGACCTGATCGGACGGGTGCTGCTGCGCCCCGGCGACACGGTCGCGATGGAGGAGCCGGGCTATCCGCCGGCCCGCGCCCTGTTCGCGTCGCTCGGCGCGCGGATCGTCGGGGTTCCCGTGGACGGCGAGGGGCTCGTGGTGGACGAACTGCCGGCGCACGCGCGGATCGTCTACGTCACGCCGTCCCACCAGTTTCCGCTCGGGCCGGTGCTCAGCCTGCCCCGGCGCCGGCAACTCCTCGACTGGGCGCGACGCCGGCAGACGGCGATCGTGGAGGACGACTACGACAGCGAGTTCCGGTTCGGCAGCCGTCCGCTGGAGCCGTTGCGGGCGCTGGACCGGGGCGAACGGGTGCTCTACGTGGGGACGTTCTCGAAGAGCATGCTGCCGACGGTCCGGACCGGATTCGTCCTCAGCCCGCCCGGTCTGCGGTCCGCCCTCGCGGCGGCTCGGCAGCTGAGTGACGGGCACGGGCATGTGGCCATGCAGGCGGCGCTGGCCCGGTTCATCGACGAGGGCGAGTTGGCGCGGCATGTGCGGCGGGCCCGGCGGGAGTACGCCGCCCGGCATGATCGGATCGTTGCCGCGCTGGACCTGGTGCCGGGGTTGTCGGTGGTGCCGTCGGCGGCCGGCTTGCACGTGACCGCTTTGACCGACTCCGACCTTCCCGAAATGTCGCCCCTGTCGGTCGACGATCTGTCCCGCTACAGCGGCGGCCGGCGCGGCCTGGTCCTCGGCTTCGGCGCGATCAATCCCGCAGTGATCGACGAGGGCCTGGCTCTCCTGTCCTCATTCTTCCCGTCAAAACCATCCTCACGTACGGCGTGAGCCCCGCCCACCCGTCGCGACGAAGAGGCCGTCCAGCGAGCCGTTCCCGCACCCGCGACCGTCAGTGCCGGTTCAGCCCGGCCCGGCTGATGAACGCTCCCGCCCCGACCGTCCGGGTACACGCATACGCCCCGGCCACCACCCCGTCGTCCAAACACTCCCCGTCGCTCTTCCCCGCGGCCCGCCCGGCCAGAAAGGCAGCGGCGAACGCGTCCCCGGCCCCGTTCGTGTCCACGATCGGCTCCCCCGGGTCGGCCGCGTCCCGATGCGCAACCCCGTCCCGGGTGACCAGGTCGGCCCCGCCGCTCCCGCGCGTCACCACCACCCGATCGGCCACCCCGGTCCGCAGGATCCACTCGGCTGCGCCCGCCCGCAGCTGGACCCCGCTGACGAACACGACGTCCGCCCCGAGCGCGAAGTCCCGGTGATACGGGTCCTCCCCGTCCCAGTCGTGCAGATCGGTGGAGATCGTCACCCCGTCCGCCCGCAGCCCGGGCAGGAGATGCCGCGCCCAGTCCACGATCGTCACGTGCACGTGCCGGATCCCGGGCGGGAGCGGTCGCCAGTACTCCTCGGGCAGCCGATGCCCGGGGACGTCCCGGCCGTCGTACAGCGAAAGCCGTCCCCCGTCCGGGCTCATCAGGTTGACCGCCCTGCGGGTCCCCCGAGGAGCCGGCGCCACCCGCAGCGGTATCCCCCACTCCCGGAACGCCGCCACCACCCGCCGCCCCGGCTCGTCGTCCCCGACAGTGTCGATGACCTGCACCGATTCCCCCAGGGCGCGCAGTCCGAGGGCCACGCACGTGCCGGTGTGCGACACGTGGTCCTCGATCGGCCCGCGGGGCCGGGCCGAGTCCGCGCCGAGCACCGGAAGGCCGGCCACCGGGACCACCGTGTCGATACCGGTCCCGCCGATCACCAGGAAAGTCATGAACGCAAGGTAGCGATTAGGATTGGAGCAGTTTCCGGGGCGCTCTAGCCGTGTCACCGCCATCCCATTACCCTGCGGTAACAACGACGTTACGTCCCCCCCGTTGAGGTTTGAAGGCGGCGCTTGATGGCTCTCGAGGTTCCCTACCGGTCGATCCCGGACATGCTGTTCCAGCGCGTGGCCAAGACTCCGGACGCGCGGGCGTTCGCCGGGCCGAACGCCGACGACACCGGCATGAACTGGCTGACCTGGCGGCAGGTGGGCGAGCGGGCCAGGGCCATCGGGGCCGGCCTGCGTGAGCTCGGCATCGGGCTGGAGGACCGGGTCGCGATCCTGTCCAGCACCCGCCTGGAGTGGGTGCTGGCCGACCTCGGGATCAACGTGGCCGGCGCGGCCGCCACCACCGTCTATCCGACCACCGAGCCGGAGGACACCACGTTCATCGTGTCCGACTCCGGGTCGAAGGTGCTGATCGCCGAGAACCCGAAGCAGGCGCTGAAGATCGCCGGCGCGTCGACCAGCCTGACCAAGGTCGTGCTGATCGACGGCGCGGCCGACGCCGGCGCCACCCCGCCGCAGATCACCCTGGCCGAGCTGGAGGCGCTGGGCGCCGCGGCCCTGCAGCGTGACCCGGGCCTGATCGACGACGTGGTCGCCGGCCTGGGCCCGGAGAACATCGCCACCCTGATCTACACCTCCGGCACCACCGGCCGCCCCAAGGGCGTCGAGCTGCTGCACCGGGCCTGGACCTGGGAGGGCGTGGCCCAGGAGACCACCGGCCTGTTCTCCCCCACCGACCTGCACTACCTGTGGCTGCCGATGTCGCACGCGTTCGGCAAGACGCTGCTCTGCGGCATCGTGCACGTCGGCGTGCCGACCTACGTCGACGGCCGGGTCGACAAGCTGATCGACCTGCTCGCGGTGATCAAGCCGACGTTGATGTGCGCCCCGCCGCGCATCTTCGAGAAGGTCTACAACAAGACCGTGACCAGCGGTCTCGCCGGTTCCGGCCTGAAGCCGAAGATCTTCACCTGGGCGGTCGCCACCGGTAAGAAGAAGGTGGCGCTGGAGCAGGCCGGCAAGCCGGTCCCGGCCGGCCTCAAGGCGCAGTACACGATCGCCGAGAAGCTGGTCTTCTCCAAGCTGCAGGCCAAGCTCGGCGGCAACCTGCGGGTGCTGGTCAGCGGTTCGGCCGCGCTCAGCCGGGACATCGCCGAGTTCTTCGCCGCGGCCAACCTGCCGATCCTGGAGGGCTACGGCATGACCGAGGCCTCCGCGGCCAACTTCGTGAACCGGCACGGCCGTCTCAAGATCGGTTCGGTCGGTGAGGCGCTCGGTGACCTCGAGGTCCGCATCGACACCGACGGCGAGGTGCTGCTGCGCGGCGCCCCGGTCATGCGGGGCTACCACAACCTGCCCGAGGCCACCGCCGAGGCGTTCACCGAGGACGGCTTCCTGCGTACCGGCGACATCGGCGAGCTCGATGCGGACGGCTTCCTGAAGATCACCGACCGCAAGAAGGACCTGGTCAAGACGTCCGGTGGCAAGTTCATCGCGCCGTCCGCGATCGAGGGCGCGTTCAAGGCGGTCTGCCCGTACACGTCGCAGGCGATCGTCGTCGGCCAGTCCCGCAACTTCGTCACCATGCTGATCACCCTGGACGAGGACGCGATCGCCGGCTGGGCCGCCGACGGCCCTCTGGCCGGCAAGAGCTACGCCGAGATCGTCGCCGCGCCGGAGACCCACAAGCTGGTCGAGGGCTACCTGGCCGAGCTGAACGGCAAGCTCAACCGCTGGGAGACGGTCAAGAAGTTCACGATCCTCCCCCGCGACCTGAGCATCGAGGCCGGCGAGATCACCCCGTCCATGAAGATCAAGCGCCGCAGCGTCGAGACCAACTTCTCCGACCAGATCGAGAAAATGTACGAGGGCTCCCTCGCCCAGATCTGACCGCTTCCGCCGGAGAGGCCGCTTCCCGTTCCAGGGGGCGGCCTCTCCTGCTGTCCACCCAAAATCACATTCTTCATTGCCCCGGTCCGCCGGGGTACAGACCGTCGCTCCCGCGGGGACCCTTCCGGGCCTCGCAGGCCGCTGGCGCGGCCAGAACGCGAGGCCCGCAAGGGCGACGTGGTCTTCTGGTCGCGGTCAGGGCAACAAACCCGTCCACCGGGCGGCCGGTCCGGATTCGCTCATCGCCACACCCCTCCGCCCGGCCCGTCATACGGTTTGACGGTCCGACGCGACGAAGGGATAGCCATGCCGATCCGCACGATCACCGTCCCGGTCAAAAACCTGGACGCCGCCAAGGCCCTGTACACGAAGCTGCTCGGCACCGAGCCGTACGCCGACGCCCCGTACTACGTCGGCTTCCGCCCCGAATCCGGCCCCGAACTCGGCCTCGACCCCCACGGCGACGTAGCCGCCGGCCCGGTCGTCTTCTGGCACGTCGACGACATCAAAGCCGAAGTCGACTCCCTCCTGGCCGCCGGCGCCACCGAGGAACACGCCATCCGCGACGTGGGCGGCCCCCTGATCGCCACCCTCCGCGACCCCGACGGCAACCGCCTCGGCCTCTACCAGGCCCCCACCACCTGACCCACCCCGCACCCCGCCCGCAGCCTCGGCCAAAAACCCCGCCCCGCAGCCGGCCCGCCCCAAGCGTCACCCCGCGCCCCGACACGACCGCACCACAACCCCGACACGAGCCGCGCTCCCAGCCCACGAGCGCAAGCCGGGGTCCCAGCTGGTTGTCAGGGCTGTCTCAAACGAGGTGAGACAGCCCTGAGCACCAGCTCAACACCACCGACGGGGCTTGGGTGGCGACTGGCTCGCGGGCCGGGACGCGGGTGGAAGCCGGCCGGGCCGGCGGGCGGGCTGCGGGGTTTCGGGGCTTGTGCTGGTGTTTGGGGGTGGGTGGGGTTTTTGCCTTGAGCGTGACCACCCGACCACGTCGCCCTTGCGGGCCTCGCGTTCTGGGCGCGCCAGCGCCCTGCGAGGACCGGAAGGGTCCCCGCGGGAGCGACGGTCTGGACCACGGCGGAGATAGGCAATGAAAGGTTTTAAGCAATGACCGCAGGCGTCCGCCAGGCAGGTCGTGGGCCACGGTCGAGGTCGTGGCGGACGGAGGCGATGCGGCGGACGGCTTCGACGAGGTCGTCGGCGGGCAGGGTGAACGGCAGGCGCAGGAAGCGTTCGAGCGTGCCGTCGAGGCCGAAGCGCGGGCCGGGTGCGAGGCGCACGCCGACGTCTTCGGCGGCGCGGGAGAGGGCGCTGGAGATCGGCCCGTCGAGTTCGGCCCAGAGGGTGACGCCGCCGCCGGGGACGAAGAAGCGCCACTCCGGAAGTTGTTCGCGCAACGCCGTGACCAGGGCATCCCGCCGGAAGCGGAGTTGGGCGCGGCGGGCCGCGACGATCGACGGCGCGAGCTGGAGCAACTGGACGGCGACGAGCTGTTCCAGGACCGGGCTGGCCATGTCGACGCCGACGCGGATCGCGGCGAGGCGCTGGACGAGGGGCGCGGAGGCGCGGACCCAGCCGATGCGCAGGCCACCCCAGTACGGCTTGGACATCCCGCCGATCGACATCACGCGGGAGTGCCGGTCGAAGACGGCGACCGGCGGCGGCATGTCCGGTTCGTCGAGGGGCAGGTCCACGAAGGATTCGTCGACGACGAGTTCGGTGCCGCTGGAGTGGGCCGTGGCGACCATGCGTTCGCGCAGCTCGGCCGGCATCAGGTGGCCGGTCGGGTTCTGGAACTCGGTGATCATGTAGGCCAGGCGGGGCCGGGTCTGGCGCAGCGCGCTCAGGAGCAGTTCGGCGTCCCAGCCGGTGGCGGTGTCCATGCCGTGGGTGCTGATCCGGGCGCGGCGGGCGGAGAGCGCGGCCAGCGCGTTCGGGTAGGTCGGCGTCTCGACCAGGACGGGCGCGCCGGCCGGGACGGTGAGCCGCAGGACCAGGTCGAGGGCCTGCTGGGTGCCGCTGGTGACCAGGATCTGCTCGGTCGAGGTGGGCACGCCGCGGCTGGTGTAGATCTCGGCGACGGCCGAGCGCAGTTCGGGCAGGCCGGTCGGGTGGTAGCCGGCGCTGCCCAGGTAGCGGGGCAGTTCGTCGGCGGCGGCGCGGGCAGCCGGGACCAGCTCGACCGGGGCGGCCGACGCGGCCACCCCCATGTCGATCATGTCGAGGTCGTCGTCCGGGGTCCACAGGCCGGAGGTGGCGACGCGGTGCCCGTTGGGCAGGGTGGTCCAGCTGCCGGCGCCGCGACGGCTGGTCAGGTGACCACTCTCGCGGAGGGCCCGGTAGGCCGCCGACACCGTCGTCCGGCTCACGCCGAGCGACTCGGCCAGTTCCCGCTCGGCGGGCAGCCGCACGCCCAGGGCGAGGCGTCCGTCGGAGAGCAGCCCGCGCACGGCGGCGCCCAGCGCGGCGTAGTCCGGACTGCGGTGGCGACCCGGCAGTGCATGCCACCGGCCGAGCAGCCGGGCCAATTGGTCCCCTCGAACCGACGTTGTCATAGCCACCTCCCGAGAATTGGCACTTTAACACCATCGAATTGGCATCGAGAGTGGCAGCATGAGCCTGGTTCGTCGCATCACACAGCTCCTCGTCGGCCTGGTCCTGTACGGCGTCAGCATGGCCCTGATGATCGAGTCCGGGCTCGGCCTCAACCCGTGGGACGTCTTCCACCAGGGGCTCTCCGAGGTGACCGGGATCAGCTTCGGCTGGATCGTGCTGCTCGTCGGCATCCCGGTGCTGCTGTTGTGGATCCCGCTGCGCCAGCGGCCGGGCGTCGGCACGGTGGCCAATCTGGTGATCATCGGTTTCTCGGCCGACGCGGCGCTGGCCGTGCTCCCGGCCGGCCACACCATCGCGGCCCGGATCGGCCTGCTGGTCGGCGGCATTCTGCTGAACGGGTTCGCGACCGGGCTCTACATCGGCAGCCGGATGGGCCCGGGCCCGCGCGACGGCCTGATGACCGGGCTGGCCGGGCGCTTCCCCCGGCTGTCCATCCGGGTCATCCGGACCGGCATCGAGCTGCTCGTTCTCGGCGTCGGCGTCCTGCTCGGCGGCACGGTCGGGGTCGGCACGATCGCCTACGCGCTGGCCATCGGACCGCTCGTGCACCTGTTCCTGCCGAGGCTGACGGTCCGTGACTCCGGGCGCGTACCGAACACCGGTGCGGTGCCCGCACATTGAGACGAGCCGACCCCGATGTGCGGCCTATGCACTTATCAAGGGTGAACATCCTGTTTTACCCCCCGCCATGAGCCAGTGATCATCCGGACACATTCGCTTCCCGACATGACGACCACACGGCATCATTGCGGCATGGGGGCCGGCGGCTGGAACTGGAACGACGCGTGGATCTTCGTCTCCGCGGTCATCGCTGAGCGCCTGGAACGCGACCGGGCGCTGCACGCCGCCCTGCCCGTGTCCGGAGCGACGCTCGCCGATCTGCTCGCCGCGGCCGACTTCCTGCACCACAGCGTGCCCAGCCGCGCCGATCTCGAGGAGTCCGTCCGCCGCCTCGCCGGCGCCGGGCTGATCACCGTCGAGGACGACATCATCGAGGTCGCCCCGGCCGGCGAGCAGCTCTGGCGGACCCGGCCGTTCAGCGGCCTCTCCTCAGCCGTGATGACCTTGCAGGCGCAGCTCAACCGGGCCGCCGAGCCGGGGTATACGGACTGGGCGCTGGACGAGATCGCCTACAACGCGGCCGTCCGCGAGTACAGCCTGCGCCTGGCCGACGGCCGCTGAACCCACCCACGCCCGACCCACCGCACGCCGACCTGTCGCCCCCGGCCCGGCCCCGCGCCGACCTGCCGCCCCCGGCCCGGCCCCGCGCCGACCTGTCGCCGCCGGCCCACCTCACGCCGGGCCTGTTGCCGCCGGCCTGGCCCGCGCCCGGCCTCGCGGACAACAAAACCGACAAAACCGATTTTCCCGTACGTCCATGGCCGAGTCCCGTGGCACTCCCGCGCGAGGATGCAACCACTCACGGCCGCCCGGCGACTCCCGCCCCTCAGCTGGCGCTGAGGGCTGTTTCAAAGCCCAAAAACAGCCGTGAGCACCAGCCGACCGGCCGGGGACGCGCAGCCGAGCGGGACCCGCGCGTAGGTCGCGGGCGGGCGACGCGGGACGGGTCGGTGACAGGCTGGCGACGGCGGGGCGGGTCGGTGGCGGGCGACGGCGGGCGGTCGGGGCGGCGGGGCGGTGCTCAGGCCGTACCCAAGCGGGGGTTGTCCTTGAATGAAGCCGTCAGCGGACCGGATTGCCGGCGTCCCGCAGGGTTTGTTTGACCTCGCCGATCGTCAGGTCACCGAAGTGGAAGACGCTGGCTGCCAGCACCGCGTCGGCCCCGGCCTCGACCGCGGGCGGGAAGTGCTCGACCGCCCCGGCCCCACCGCTGGCGATGACCGGGATGTCCACGACGGCGCGGACGGCGCGGATCAGGTCGAGGTCGAAACCGGCTTTGGTCCCGTCGGCGTCCATGGAGTTGAGCAGGATCTCGCCGGCGCCGAGCTCGGCCACCCGGGCCGCCCACTCGACCGCGTCGAGGCCGGCGCTGCGGCGTCCGCCGTGGGTGGTGACCTCCCACCCGGACGGCTGGTCGGCCGAGCGGCGCACGTCGAGCGACAGCACCAGCACCTGATTGCCGAACCGGGAGGCGATCTCGCTGATGAGGGCGGGACGGTTGATCGCGGCGGTGTTGACGCCGACCTTGTCCGCGCCGGCCCGCAGGAGAACGTCCACGTTCTCCACCGAGCGGACACCACCACCGACGGTGAGCGGGATGAAGACGCTCTCGGCGGTGCGGCGGACCACGTCGAGCATGGTGCCGCGGTCGTCGGAGGAGGCGGTCACGTCGAGGAAGGTCAGCTCGTCGGCGCCGGCCGCGTCGTAGGCGGCGGCCAGTTCGACCGGGTCGCCGGCGTCGCGGAGGTCGACGAAGTTGACCCCTTTCACCACCCGTCCGGCGTCCACGTCCAGGCAGGGGATAACACGCACCGCGACCGTCATGCTTCCACCCTAACGAGCTGGGCCCTGGTGACCGAGACCAGTCCCAGGAGCACTCCGCCGACCACCAGGGCCCCGCCGGCGACGTCGATCGGGTGCACCGGTTCGCCGAGGATCAGCGCGGCCGATCCGATGCCGAAGAACGGGACCAGCATGGAGAACGGGGCGACGGTCGCGGCGCCGTGCTTGCGGATCAGGTAGCCCCACACCCCGAATCCGGCGAGGGTGGAGAGCAGCGCGATGTAGAGCAGGGCCAGGATCGCCTCGGTGTCGACCGCGCGCAGCGCCGCCAGGTCGGCCGACGGACCGTCGACCAGCAGGGACAGCACGAACAGGGGGCCGGTGGCGAGCGCACTGACCCAGACCATGAAGTTCAGCGTGTCCGGCGGGGACGCCTTGCGGGTGGCCACGTTCGACAGGCCCCAGGCCACGGCCGCGCCGATGACCAGCAGGAACGCCGGCAGCCCGGCGCCCGTGCGGGTCGCCACCAGGGCGACCCCGGCGGCGGCCAGGGCCAGGCCGGCGATCTGCACCGGGCGCGGACGTTCCCGCAGGAACAGGGTGGCGAAGACCATCGTGAAGATCGCCTGGCTCTGCAGGACGAGCGAACTCAGTCCGGCCGGCATTCCGGCCGCCATCCCGGCGAAGAGCAGGGAGAACTTGACGACGCCGAGGATCAGGGCGACGGCCGCGACCCAGCGCCACGGCACCTGCGGGCGGCCGACGAACAGGACGGCCGGGAACGCGGCCAGCCCGAAGCGCAGGGCGGAGAAGAGCAGGGGCGGGAAGTGGTCCAGCCCGGTCTCGATGATGACGAAGTTGACGCCCCAGACCGCCGCCACGGCGACGGCCAGGGCGATGTCGCGCGGCCTCATGGCTCCAGCCTGGCGGGCGGGAACCGTTAAGCACCAGCGACAATTACTTCATCGTTCGTGTAGCCGGACTACCGCGTCTCGCGCAGCGCCGCCAGCGCCTCGCGGACGGTGAACGCGCCCGCGTAGAGCGCCTTGCCCGCGATCACGCCCTCCACGCCGATCGGCTCCAGGGTGGCCAGCGCGCGCAGGTCGTCCAGGGTGGAGACGCCACCGCTGGCGATCACCGGACGGTCGGTGGCCGAGCACACCTCGCGGAGCAGCTCCAGGTTCGGGCCGCGCATGGTGCCGTCCTTGGTGATGTCGGTGACCACGTACCGCGTGGCGCCGGCCTTGTCCAGGCGGGCGAGCACGTCGTACAGGTCACCGCCGTCACGGGTCCAGCCGCGGGCGGCCAGGGTGCGGCCGCGGACGTCAAGGCCGATGGCGACACGGTCCCCGTACTCCGAGCAGATGCGGTCGCACCACTCCGGGTCCTCCAGCGCGGCGGTACCGATGTTGACCCGCTGGGCGCCGGTGGCCAGGGCGCGGGTCAGCGACTCGTCGTCGCGGATGCCGCCGGAGAGCTCGACCTTGACGTCGAGGCGGCCGACCACCTCGGCCAGCAGGTCGGCGTTCGACCCGCGGCCGAACGCGGCGTCCAGGTCGACCAGGTGAATCCAGTCGGCGCCGTCGTTCTGCCAGGCCAGGGCCGCGTCCAGCGGGTCGCCGTAGGCGGTCTCGGAACCGGCGGCGCCCTGGACCAGGCGGACCGCCTGGCCGTCGGCGACGTCGACGGCGGGCAGCAGGTGAAGCGTCACGATCTATCTCCTATGAACGGCGGCCGAGCACGACGACCACGAGGGCCGGGGCGGCCAGGACGAGCAGGACGGTGAGCAGGATGCGCAGCGCCGTATCCGGGATGAACAGCCAGACGGCGGCGATGGCGATCGCCGCGACGATCACGATGCCGATCCGCTGGCGGCGGCTGCGGTGGTAGAGACGGCCGTCGCGGCCCAGGCGCGGTGGCGCCAGCTTCCGGATCAGGGTGCGGCGACGCTGCCGCCGGGCGACCTTCCGGGCCCGGGCGGCCTTCTCTCGTTCTTCGACGACGAGCCGTTCGGCCCGCCGTCGCGCGCGCTCCTTGCTCATCGGAGCGTGTGGACCCAGTTGTTCAGCAGCGCGAAACCGGCATCGGCCGACTTCTCCGGGTGGAACTGGGCGGCGCTGAGCGCACCCGCCTCGACCACGGCGACGAACGGCTGGTCATGGGCCGCGGTGGTCACCACGGCACCCTTCAAAAGATCAAGATCTTGCGCGGCGTACGAGTGGACGAAGTAGAACCGCGTGCCCTCGGACGCCCCGGCCAGCAGCGTCGAGCCGGCCGGCACGGTCACGGTGTTCCACCCCATGTGCGGGATCCGCTCGGCCTGCAGCCGCGTGACCGAGCCCGGCAGCAGCCCGAGCCCCTTGGTCTCCACCCCGTGCTCGACGCCGGACTCGAACAGGATCTGCATGCCGACGCAGATGCCCAGCACCGGCCGCCCCTCGGCGACCCGCCGCGCGATCATCGGCCCGGCGCCCAGCTGCTCGATCCCGGCCATGCAGGCCGCGTAGGCCCCGACCCCGGGCACGACCAGACCGTCGGCGGCCGCCGCGGCGTCGAGGTCGCTGGTGACGACGACGTCCACCCCGGTCCGGGCCACGGCCCGCTCGGCGCTGCGCAGGTTCCCCGACCCGTAGTCGAGGATCACCACCGATGACATCAATCTTCTCCCGGCACTACACAGGCCACCTCATCAGCACTGACACAGCGGCGTTCAACCTAGGCGAAAGTTCGTGCACGCCCCCGCGCGGTGTTCGGGGACACGGTGGAGCCGGAGGTCGTCACGGCTCCGTCGAGGAATCCTATCGTGCCCGGTTTCGAGGAAGGATACGTGTTGATATTGCCGTCAGCGCGTCGTTCCGATCCCGTCACCCGATTGGCGGCTGCGGCGAGCTACTGTCGTCGGTATAGTTCGGCCCCTGCCCCACGCCCCGCGCCTCTACGACAGCCGAGGAGTGATCCGGTTGGTCGCATCGGACGACGTCTTCAACAGGTACATCGAAGATCCCGATCTCGCATTGAAGACCTGGTATGCCAGTTACGTTTCACCCGACGCCGATCCCGACCTGATTCTCACCTCCGGGGACGATCCCGACCCCAACAATCTTCGCGACTTCTTCGACCGGTGGTTTTCCAAGTTCGAGGGCCAGCTGCGCGTCGCGATCTGCCAGGGTCTGCGGTATGAGCGGCTCGGCTCGGGCTCCAAACAGCTCGGCGAGGTCGCCCTGGTCGCGGCCGTGGCGGCGCTGCTCGCGCACCAGTCCGGCACCATCCCGGTCGACCCGGTCGCGACCGCGGCGGTTCTGGTCACCCGGCGCAAACTCGACAAGCTCTGCGCCGTCAGCGGCGGCGACGAGTAACCCGGCGGTTTCGTCGCCATGACCCAGCAGGCCGCGCTCCTCGACGAATTCCTTGCGGCTCGCGTACGGGACTGCGTCGTCCGGCTCCGCGATCCGGTCCACGGCGGTGGCGTCTTCACCGGCTTCTTCGTTTCTCCCACCGGTCTGCTGATAACAGCATTCCACGCCGTCGCTCGTCGCGCTCTCGACATCCCGGCCGATTTCGCGCTGGAACTCAGCCGCGACAACCGGGACGAGATTCCCGAACCGTGGCGCACCGTCCGGGTCGTCTGGAAAGACGATTGGTACGACCAGGCGGGCGACTGGGCGGTGCTGCGAATCGTGCACGACGAGCCGCATTCCTATCTCCCCCTCCGCAAACATCCGGTGGCCCAGGACCCGCTGCCGGACTGCGCGCCGTTGCGCATCTACGGTTTCACCGCGAGCGACGGCGGGACGCCGGGGATCGGCTCGCTGAACGGCGAGTTCCTGCGCCTGGTGCCGGAGCGGCGGCGGCTCCGGGTGGCCATGTCGATCCGCGGCAAGGGCCAGAGCGGCGGCCCGGTCATCGACCTGCGATCGCACAGTGTGATCGGGTCGGCCATCGGTTTCCGCGACGACGAGCGGCTGACCGCGGACACCTCGGTGCTGGACAGTGCCCTGCTCTCCCGGCTCGACACCGGGGAGGACTTCGACGCGCTGGCGACCGCCTGGCGGCAGGAGGCGTTGCAGCACCTCGCGGCCAACAGCTCGGAGCTGATGCTGGCGTCGAAGAACTTCGCGCCGCCGCCGCTGCCCCGCCGGTTCCTGGCCGAGCGGGCCGTCGTCGAGCAGATCACCCGCTCGATGAAGGAGGCGCCGGGTGTCGTGCTGCACGGCGCCGCGGGCAGCGGCAAGTCCATGATCGCGGCCGAGGTCGCGCGTGGTCTGCCGGCCGGGGCCGACGGGCGCGTCTTCTGGTACGACCTGGAGGTTCTCGCGAACCGCAGCGTCGAGCGTTTTCTCCGTACCCTCGGGCTCTACCTGCTGGAGAAGCAGGGATCGGTCGAGCTGATCGAGGAGTGCGTCAGCGACGGCTTCGCCCAGGACACCCAGCCGGCCCGCGAGATCGCCGCCGGTCTTCTCCGGGCCCGGCCGCACGTCCTGGTCCTGGACAACATCCACAATCTGCGCCGGCTCGGGCAGGAGGATCTCCTCGACATCCTGACCCACCTCGCCTCGACCGCCGGGCGGGCCGGCTCCCGCGTGATGATCACGTCGTGGGACCAGGAGCCCGAGGAGTGGGGTTACCCGGTCCACGAGATCGAGGGCTTCAGCGGTCAGGAGACCGCCGGGCTGCTCGGGCTGCACGACATCACGGTCTCCGAGTCCGCGCTGCGGTTCATCGCCGACCTCGGCAAGGACATCACCTGTGTCGAGCAGTTCGTCCGGTCGCCCGGCTGGCGGCAGGCGGTCGAGCAGGGGGCGTACGACACCGCCGAGCCCGCGGAACTGCTGCGGCACTGGCTGAACCGGTACCTCGGCGAGATCCCGCAGAGCGCCCGGCGGATCCTGCTGTCCCTCGCCGTGCTGGGCGGCCCCGAGCCCACCGAGCTGGTCCGGGAGGTCGCCAAGGTCGGCGACTTCAACGCGATCGTGGAGACCCTGCGGCACAGCCCGCCCCTGATCAGGGAGTCCGAGAGCCGGCTGACCGTGCACTCCAACGTGAGCCGCGCCGTGCTGGCGACCTCCGACGCCGAGATGATCAGCGCCGCCCGCGGTGACGCCGCCGACGTCTACGTGGCCCACAAGCGCTTCCTGGGCGGCGCCCGGGTCCTCATGGAGATGAACAAGCCGCGCAGCACCAGCGCCGCCGTCGACCTGATGTTCGACAACCGGGACGCGATCATCGGCCAGGGCAACGCCCGCCCGATGCGCCACCTCATCGACGGGCTGCTGCTCAACCGGCAGGCGGTGCCCGAGTCGAAGATTCCCCGGCTGCACGTCATCATCGCCAGCACGCTGAACATCAACGGCGAGTTCACCCGGGCCGCCCGGCAGTGGGAGATGGCGCTGACCCTGCTCGACGACAAGACCGTCGAGGCCGCCGCCACCCGCAACCGCTACGCGAACACGCTGCGGATGGCGAGCCGGTACACCGAGGCCAAGGAGCAGTACGAACAGGCGTCGCGGATCGCCCGGGCCCTGCGCACGCACAACGCTCTCCGCGAGTCCGGCTGGGCCAACCTCGGCCTGGGCAAACTGCACCGGCTCAGCGCGGAGTACGCGACCTCGGTGGAGCGCTACGAGGCCGCCGGTCAGGACTTCGAGACGATCTTCGACCGGGACGGTGTCATCGAGGTCGAGTTCGGGCTGGGCGAGGTCCGGCGCCTGATGGGCGACTGGCCGGGCGCGCTGGAGGCCTACACCAACTCGCTGGAGCAGGCCCAGGCCACCGACAACCTGGAACGCCAGGGGTACGGGTTGTGGGGTGTCGCCGAGGTCCGCCGGCTCACCGGCGAACTCGAGGAGGCGCACCAGTCCCATCGCGAAGGACTCCGGCTGTGCCAGGAGGTCGGCGACACGCGGAGCGAGGGCTGGGCCTTCCTCGGGCTCGCCGAGACGGCCCGGCAGTCCGAGCGGTTCGACGAGGCCGAGGAGTTCTACGCCGGCGCCCTGAAGCGGTTCACGGAAACCGGAAGCGGCACCGAGATCGCCCACACCCGGATGGGCGTGGCCGACCTGCGCCGGGTCGCCCACGGTGAGCTCCCGGTCGGCGAGCTGGAGGAGATCCTGGCGGTGTACAGCGAGAAGCAGCTCGCCCACCCGCGGATCCAGTGCCAGATACTCCTCGCCATGGCCCGGCGGGCCGAGGGGAAGGAACGCAAGGCCAAGAAGCTGCTGACCAGGACCGCGAAGGAGGCGGCGGCGCTGCGTCTGGGAACCGAGGAGGCGCTGGCCCGGGCCCTCGCGGACAGTCCGGACCAGACGCCTCCGATCACACTCAACTTTCCTTAGCCGCCTGGCGGTCCCGCACCCGGTCCACCACGAACTGGGCGGCGGCGGCGTGCGCCGGGAACCCCTCGTACGTCGCCAGGGTCACGGCGGCCGGCCCGACCGCGGCGACGCCCTCGTCGGTGACGTAGGCGAACGACGACCGCTTGAGGAAGTCGAGCGTGCCCACACAGGACTGGCTCCGCGCGGTCCCGCCGGTCGGGAGGATCGCGTTCACCCCGATGGCGAAGTTCCCGAACGGGATCGACGTGTTCTCGCCGAGCATCAGCTCACCGGCGTGCACGAGCTTCGGCAGCAGCGCGAACGGGTCGTCGACGAGCACCCGGAGGTGCTCGGGGGCGTACTCGTTCACGAAGGCGATCGACGCGTCGAGGCTGTCGGTCAGCACGATGCCACCGAAGTTCGACAGCACGGTGGCGATGAACTCGCGGCGCTGCTCGGGCAGGTCGGCGGTCAGGCCGGGGATCAGCTTCTCGACCGCGTCGGCCAGCTCCCGCGAGTGGGTCACCAGGACCGCCGCCGAGTCCGGGCCGTGCTCGGCCTCGACGAGGAGCTCGCGCGCCGCGACCTCCGGGGTGGCGTTCTGGTCACAGAGGATCACGGACTCGCTCGGGCCGGCGGGCAGACCGGGGTCGACGTCGCCGTACACCACCCGCTTGGCGGTGGAGACGTACTGGTTGCCCGGGCCGATGATCTTCTCGACCGGCTTCACGGTCTCGGTGCCGTAGGCCAGCGCGGCCACCGCCTGGGCGCCACCGACCTTGTAGATCGTCTTGACCCCGCAGAGCGCGGCCGCGACCAGCGAGGCGGCGTCCACGGAACCGTCCGGGCCCGGGGGCGTGGCCACGGCGATCTCCGGCACCCCGGCGATCACGGCCGGAACGCAGAGCATGGTCATGACCGACGGGAACGAGCCCTTGCCGCGCGGCACGTACAGCGCCACCGACGCGATCGGGGACCAGCGCTCGCCGACGACGACGCCCGGCTGCACCTCCTCCATCCACGTCGACTGCGGCAGCTGGGAGGTGTGGTGGCGGCGGATGTTGCCGATGGCGACCTCCAGCGCGGCCCGCACCTCGGGGTCGACGGCCAGCTCGGCCGCGGCGAACTCCTCGTCGGTGACCTTGATCGCGTCCGGGCTCAGCGTGGCCCCGTCGAACTTGGCCGCGAAGTCGACGATCGCCTGGTCACCGCGCGACCGGACCTCGCCGATGATCTCCCGGACGACGCTCTCCTTGGAGGAGTAGTCGCCGCGGGCGCGCTGAAGCAGCTGACGACGCTGCTCGGCGGTCAGGTCACGAAGCACAAATCTATTCACATCAGTCATTTTTCCACCTCTAGGCGCTCGGCCGCGGCACGAGCTTCTGAAACACGTCGATGAAGGTGTTCATCTCGGCGCGAGTACCGAGGCTGGCGCGGAACGAGCCGGCCAGGAGCGGGCTCTTCTGGCGACGGACCAGGATCCCCGCGGACCGCAGGTCGTCGATGACCCGGTCGCAGTCCGGCGGACGGATCAGCACGAAGTTCGCGGCGCCCGGCCAGAACTCCACACCGTGCCCGCGCAGGAAATCGCAGACGGCCGGCTTGACGACGGTCATCTGCTCGGCCACGTACGCCCGCATCTCGTCCGGATGATCCAGCTGCGCCGTCGCCGCGACGGCCGCGAGCGTGTTGATGTCGAACGGCCCCCGCACCTTGACCAGCTGCTGGACCACCTCGGGGCGGGCGATCACGTAGCCGACCCGCAGGCCGGCCATCGCGAACGCCTTCGAGAACGTCCGCAGCACGATGAGATTGGGGTGTTCCGCGATGTCGGGGACGACGGTCACGCCGGCGAACTCGAAATACGCCTCGTCGACCACGACCGGGGTGTCCGGGTGCTCCCGGGCCACTTTCAGGATGAACTCGCGGTCCACCGCCGTACCCGTCGGATTGTTCGGGTTGATGAACGCGATCACCGTCGGGCGGGTCGCGAGCGCCGCCTCGAACGCCGTGTACGGGAACGACAGGTCGGGCCCGTAGGGGACACCGGTGACGCTCGCGCCCGCGATGCCCGCCACGTGACCGAAGATGACGAACTCGGGGCGGGCCACCAGCAGGGTCGAACCGGTGGTCAGGAACGCCCGGAGCGTCACGTCGATCGCCTGGTCGGAGCCGTTGGTCGGGAGCACCCAGTCGGCCGGGACACCGCAATACCCGGCGATCGCCGGGATCAGCTCCCGGTACTCCGGGTACTCGAAGACGCCGCGCGAGGTGACCCAGTCGGACAGGATCCGGGCGACGCGGGGCGACAGCGGGGCGGTGGACTCGTTCCGGTCGAGCCGGATCATCTTCCGCCGGTCGAGATCCGACCAGTCCGGCACGTACTCGGCGGCGTCGGCGACCGAGGAGAGGAACGGCAGCGTCATGCCAGCGTCGCCTTAACCCCAGGGGCCAGAGCCTTCCGGTACGGGTTGTGACTCAGCAGCTCCTCGACGGCGCGGCCCAGCCCGGCGAAGACCCGTGGCCAGCCGGCCGCCGGGTCGACACCCTCGCCCACGTGGACCATGACGCTGGCCTGCATGCCGCCGGCGAAGCCGTCGATGAAGTCGTCCAGGTCCTCGCTGAACAGGTCACCGGAGACCGTGTGCCCGATCAGGAACCCACGCCGGAACGCGGCGTAGGTGCCCCGCATCGGCACGTACTTCCAGAACTTCCGGCCCTCCATGCTCAGCCCGACGCGGACGCCCTGCTCCACGTCGTCGACGTCGTGCACGTTGGAGCCGGCGCCGTAGATGCCCAGCGCGCCCATCCGCGCGATCGCCATCGCCCGCAGGGCCCGGCCGATCACCATGCCGACGTCCTCGGTGATGACGTGGCTGGAGGAGAGCCGGGTCGCCTCGAACCGGACGGTCAGGCGGAGCCCGGCCGCGGCCGCGAAGTCCTCCAGCAGCCCGGTGAGTCCGTCCACCGACACGGAACCGTTGACCTGGATGGCCACGTCCGTCTGCGGGGTGCCGAGCGCGAGATCGACCGAGACGACGCTCTCGGCGGTGGCCCGGCTGACCCGGACGGCGGTCGGCGAGACCGCGTCCGTGGTCCAGCCGGCCTCGACCGCGCTGACCGGCGCGGCCGGGGCGACACCGGAGCCGGTGGTCTCCGGCAGCTCGACCGCGTCCGGGGTGGCGTTGTACATGCGGTCGAGCGCGATGCCGACCGCCCGGTACACACCCTCCCAGGTGTGGTGCGGGTCCTCGAAGCTGCCGACGGTGACGTCGATGTCGATGCCGATGGTCGCCGCGAACGACTCCAGCAGCTCGACCAGGGGCGTGCCGTGGGTGAGCTGCTCGCAGCGCACGGAGAGGAACCAGTCCAGGTCGACCTCCTCGGCCGACGCGAGACGGACGCGGCCGCCGTCGGCCGCCACGCGGATCGTCACCTCGGCGCTGCCGTCGTCGATCATGCCGAGAGCGGCGCTGGTGTCCCGCAGGCGCGGCATGGCGGCGATCTCGGCGCCCAGAGCCGCGCCCAGGGCACGCCAGTCGTCGTTCGTCCACTCCATGTCGATGGAGCAGCCGAGCCGCCAGGCGATGTGCTCGACCATGTGGCTGACGAAGTCGTTCGGCGTGTGCAGCGTCTTGTTCGTGATGCCCAGGCGGCCCAGGGTCACCCGGGGAGCGACGAGCCGCTGATAGGCCCGGTTGGCGAAGCCCGACTCGGCGAGCGCGCGGAACGTGTCGGCCCCGGTCGCGACGCCGATGGTCCAGCAGCCGGCGGTGTGGGCGGCCTGGAGGCCGAGCACCGAGTCCTCGACCGCGACGCAGGCGGCCGGGTCCTGACCGGCCCGGCGGGCGGCGGCCAGGTACATGTCCGGGGCCGGCTTGGAGGCGACGCCGGGCTCGTCGTTGCCGACGACCTCGTCGACGTGGTCGAGCAGCCCGCCCGACTTCAGCATGTGCCGGACCTCGTCCTGCGGGTTGTTGGAGACCACGACGACGCGCAGGCCGGCCGAGCGAGCACCCTTCACCAGGGCGGGAACACCGTCCAGAGTGACCGGCACGGTGGTGCGGCGCTCCTCGTCGTGGTCGGCCACGAGCTGGGCGATCTGCTCCTCGGTGAGCGTGGCACCGGCCGCCTCGCCGATCAGCTGCCAGAAGCGGGGAAGGGGATGCGGGAAGAAGCGCCGGATGTCCTCGACCGAGACCGCGACGTCGCCGACATGCTTCCGCAAGAGCCGTCCGACGACCTCGAAGTCCATAGAAAGGGTGTCGAACAGGACACCATCCATGTCGAGCAGTAGCGCTGACGTGCCGTCCGGCACCTCGATCTCTCCCAGCAACATCCTGGAATCATATCCAGCGCCCCATCGGGAGGACCGTTCCCACCAGGGTGTGGGACGGCCCGGCGGCCTCCCCCGGACAGCGTGTCCGTCAGGATGTGTACCGCACCCGGACCGCGTCGCCGTGCGCCGGGAGATCCTCGGCCTCGGCCAGCGCGACCACGTGTTCGAGGACGTCGCGCAGCGCCGACTCGTCGTACTCGATCACGTGGATGCCCCGCAGGAACGTCTGCACCGACAACCCGGACGAGTGCCGGGCGCAGCCGCCGGTCGGCAGCACGTGGTTGGAGCCCGCCTGGTAGTCGCCCAGCGACACCGGCGACCAGGCGCCCACGAAGACCGCGCCGGCGTTGTGGACCCGCATGGCCCACGTCCGCGCGTCCCGGGTCTGGATCTCCAGGTGCTCGGCGGCGTACGCGTCCACGACCGTCAGCCCGTGCTCCAGATCGTCCACGAGCACGACTCCGGACTGCTCACCGGTCAGCGCGGCCTGCACCCGCTCGCGGTGCTTGGTCGCCGCGACCTGGACGGCCAGTTCGGCCTCGACCGCGTCGAGCAGCGCCGGCGCGTCGGTCACCAGCACGCTGGCCGCGAGCGGGTCGTGCTCGGCCTGGCTGATCAGGTCGGCCGCGACGTGCCGGGGGTCGGCGGTCTCGTCGGCCAGGATGGCGATCTCGGTCGGTCCGGCCTCGGTGTCGGTGCCGACCACGCCGCGCAGCAGCCGCTTGGCCGCGGTCACCCACACGTTGCCGGGGCCGGTGATCATGTCGACCGGCTCGCAGTGCTCGAAGCCGGCCGGGTCGTCCGCGGCGGCCGTCCCGCGGGAGCCGTAGCCCATCATGGCGATCGCCTGGGCGCCGCCGACCGCGTAGACCTCGGTCACGCCGAGCAGCTGGCAGGCGGCCAGCACCCGGGAGTCCGGGAGGCCGTCGTTGTCCGGCTGCGGCGGGCTGACCACGACCAGGCCCTCGACCCCGGCTTCCTGGGCCGGGACCACGCTCATGACCACCGTCGACGGGTAGAGGGCGAGGCCGCCGGGCACGTACAGCCCGACCCGGCGCACCGGCACCCAGCGTTCGGTGACCGTGCCGCCGTCGACCACCTGGGTGGCGACGTCGGTGCGGCGCTGGGCCGCGTGCACCTTGCGGGTCCGCTTGATCGTCTCCAGCAGGGCCGCGCGAACCTTGGGGTCGAGCGTCTCGGCGGCGGCGGCGATCGCGGCGGCGGGCACCCGCAGGCGTTCCAGCCGCAGACCGTCGAATCGCTCGGTGGCCTCGCGGATCGCGCTGAAGCCGTGTTCCCTCACCGCCTCCACGACCGGGCGAATCCGTTCGACGGCCACGGACACGTCGAGCTGGGCACGGGGCAGCAGGCCGCGCGGGTCCCGGCGGGATCCGCGCAGGTCGATACGGTTCAGCACGGCGACAGTGTAGATTCGCGACGGCCGAACCTGAAAGACATTCGCCGAAGCCCGCCACGCTCGGGACAGGCTGATCACACAGCGGGTTGACCAAGGTCAGCGGAACGTTAGGCTGAACGCGTGAGCGATCGGCTGCCGGTCTTCCCGCTGAGCACGGTGCTCTTCCCCGGTCTGGTGCTGCCCCTGCACATCTTCGAGGAGCGTTATCGCGCTCTCGTGCGGGAACTGCAGGCCCGTCCGGCCGAGCCACCGGCCGAGTTCGGCGTGGTCACGCTCCGGCACGGCACCGAGGTGGCGCCCGAGCCGGGCGAGGGCCCGGTCCCGCCACCCGCGCCGGTCGGCACCGCCGAGCTGTACGAGGTGGGTTGCACCGCCGAGATGCGGCACGTCAGCGAGCTGCCGGACGGCCGGTTCGACATCATGACGGTGGGCCGCCGCCGGTTCCGGGTGGTCGGCGTCGCCCAGGGGGCCGAGCCTTACCTGACCGCCGAGGTCGAGTGGCTGCCCGACGACGAGGCCCCGGACGTGACGGCCGAGCTGCTCAAGCCCCGGGTGCTGGCCGCCTTCCAGACCTACCTTCAGTTGCTGCGGCCGGGCGCCGACATCCTCGACCAGATGCCGGAGGACGCGACCGTGCTCTCCCACCTGGTCGCCGCGACCGCCCAGCTCACCGTGGACGAACGGCACGCGCTGCTGGCCGCGCCCGACACCGCCGCCCGGCTGCGGGCCGAGCTGCGGCTGCTCAACCGCGAGGCTGGTCTGCTGGCCCGGGTGCGGGCGGTGCCGGTGCCGCTGTCGGATCTGGCCCGGCCGGCCAGCCCGAACTGATCATCGGCGACTCGAACGGCTCCTCGTACTGCCCGTGGTTGGGGCCGTAGCCGGGCTGCGCGCCCGGCTGTTCCAGATCCGGGTCGTTGGACCAGCCGGCCAGCAGGGTCAGCACGATCGCCGCGACGAACGCCGGGACCAGGGTCGGGCCGACCGAGTGCAGGGCCGGCGGCGCGAGATAGGTGGAGCCCTGGGCGGCCGTGGCCCGCCAGTGCTCGTACGCGTCCTTGCCGATCAGCTCACCCAGGGGGACGGCCACCCACTTCACCGCGGCGCCGGCCCCGGCGACCACGCCGAGCAGCAACGCGGGCCCCCGGTCACGGCGCAGGACGAGCCACGCGGCCAGCGCCACGATCAGGCCGAAGCCGATGCCGAGCAGGGTGAGCCAGCCGTCGGCGGCGATGTACTGCTCCGGGGACGGGTCGTTGACGACGATGCCGTTCGTCCCGGCGTCGATCACCGGCACGGTCGGCGCCAGCTGATGCCAGAGCAGCCCGAGCGGGGCACCGAGCACGGTGACCACCGCCGCGCTGCCGAACCCGACGGCGAGTGTCCGCCGCAGCGGCCGGCGACTCCGTTGCTGGAGCCGCCACCACGACGGGCCCACCGCCGGCTTGTCGAAAACAACCGGTGTCGGTGTCCCGGGATCCTCAGGTTGCACCCTCTGATCCTTCCAGATCCGGCCCGCGGGTCAGGCGACGGCCGCCGGACCGAGGATCATCTTCAGGTCGGCGCGCAGTGCCGGGGTGGCCGCCACCCGGGCCGCGACCAGCCGGACGACCGTGGTCCGCTTGCCGTTCTGCAGGTGGACGTGCACCTCGGTGTCGCCCGGATGACCGGAGAGGATGTCCTTGAGCTCGTCGACCAGCGGTGGGGTGACCCGGGTGATCGGCATGGTCAGGACCACCGGCTTGCTGTCCGGGTTGTGCGAGACGTCGGGGATGGACATGTCCATCGCCATGATCCGCGGGGTGTCGTCACGACGGTCCACCCGGCCCTTGACCACCACGATCGCGTCCTCGGCGATGTACTGGCCGATCACCTCGTACGTGTTCGGGAAGAACAACGTCTCGACGCCACCGGCCAGGTCCTCCACGGTGGCCGAGGCCCACGCCCGGCCCTGTTTGGTGATCCGGCGCTGGACGCCGGTCAGGATGCCGGCGATCGTGACGATCTGCCCGTCCTGGACCGAGCCCTCCTCGTTGAGCGCGGCGATGCTGACGTCGGCGTTGCTCTGCAGCACCTGCTCCAGACCGGCCAGCGGGTGGTCGGAGACGTAGAGCCCGAGCATCTCCCGCTCGAAGGTGAGCTTGTCGCGCTTGTCCCACTCGGCGTCGAGGATGGTGGGCATCGCCACCATGGAGGTGGACCCGCCGTTCTCGTCGCCGAACGCCCCGAAGAGGTCGAACTGGCCGGTCGCCTCCTTCCGCTTGACGTCGGTGAAGGCGTCGATCGCGTCGGCGTGCACGGCGAGCAGGCCCTTGCGGCTGTGCCCCATCGAGTCGAACGCCCCGGCCTTGATCAGCGACTCGATGGTCCGCTTGTTGCAGGCCACCGCGTCCACCTTGGACAGGAAGTCGTAGAAGTCGGTGTAGGCACTTTTCTCCTTACGGCACCGGGCGATCGCCTCGACCACGTTGCCGCCGACGTTGCGGACCGCGCCCAGACCGAACCGGATGTCCTTGCCGACCGGGGTGAACGGGCCGGCCGACTGGTTCACGTCCGGCGGCAGCACCTGGATGCCCATGCGACGACACTCGGCCAGGTAGACGGCCATCTTGTCCTTGTCGTCGCCGACGCTGGTGAGCAGACCGGCCATGTACTCGGCCGGGTAGTGCGCCTTCAGGTACGCCGTCCAGTAGGAGACCAGGCCGTAGGCCGCGGAGTGGGCCTTGTTGAACGCGTACCCCGCGAAGGGGACCAGCACGTCCCACACCGCCTGGATCGCCTCGTCGGAGTAACCGTGCTCGCGGCAGCCGTCGCGGAACGGGATGAACTCCTTGTCGAGGATCTCCTTCTTCTTCTTGCCCATCGCGCGGCGGAGCAGGTCGGCCTGGCCGAGGCTGTAGCCGGCCAGGATCTGCGCGGCGCGCTGCACCTGCTCCTGGTAGACGATCAGGCCGTACGTCGGCTCCAGGATCTCCCGCAGCGGCTCCTCCAGCTCCGGGTGGATCGGGGTGATCTCCTGGAGCTTGTTCTTGCGGAGCGCGTAGTTGGTGTGCGAGTCGACGCCCATCGGGCCCGGACGGTACAGCGCCAGGACGGCCGAGATGTCCTCGAAGTTGTCCGGCTTCATCAGGCGCAGCAGCGAGCGCATCGGCCCGCCGTCGAGCTGGAACACACCGAGCGTGTCGCCGCGGGCCAGCAGTTCGTAGGCCGGCTTGTCGTCCAGCGGCAGGGCCAGCAGGTCGAGCGGGGCGCCGTGGTTGAGCTCGATGTTCTTGTTGGCGTCGTCGATGATCGTCAGGTTGCGCAGGCCCAGGAAGTCCATCTTCAGCAGGCCGAGCCCCTCACAGGTGGGGTAGTCGAACTGCGTGATGATGACGCCGTCGGCGGCCCGCCGCATCAGCGGGATGTGATCGATGATCGGCTCGGCGCTCATGATGACGCCGGCGGCGTGCACACCGGTCTGCCGGATCAGGCCCTCGATGCCGCGGGCGGTGTCGATGACCTTCTTGACGTCCGGGTCGGTCTCGTACAGCGAGCGGATCTCACCGGCCTCGTTGTACCGCTTGTCGTCCTTGTTGAAGATGCCGCCCAGCGTGATGCCCTTGCCCATCACGTCCGGCGGCATGGCCTTGGTGATCCGGTCGCCGACCGCGAACGGGTAACCGAGCACACGGGCCGAGTCCTTGATCGCGGCCTTGGCCTTGATCGTGCCGAACGTGGCGATCTGCGCGACCTTGTCGTCGCCCCAGCGCTCGGTCACGTAACGGATGACCTCACCGCGCCGGCGCTCGTCGAAGTCGATGTCGACATCGGGCATCGAGACGCGCTCGGGGTTGAGGAACCGCTCGAAGATCAGCCCGTGCTGGATCGGGTCCAGGTCGGTGATGGCCATGGCGTACGCGATCAGCGAGCCCGCCGCGGAACCACGGCCCGGACCGACCGCGATGCCGTTGTCCTTGGCCCACTGGATGAAGTCGGCGACGACCAGGAAGTACGCCGGGAAGCCCATCTGGATGATGACGCCGAGCTCGTACTCGGCCTGGGCGACGTGCGTCTCCGGGATCCCGTCCGGGAAACGCTTGCGCAGGCCCTCGAACGCGACGTGCCGGAAGTACTCCTCCTCGGAATACCCGTCCGGGATGGGGAACCGGGGCATCAGGTTCTTGAACGTGAACATGCCGTCGATGTCGACCCGGGAGGCCACCAGCAGCGTGTTGCGGCAGCCCTCCTGCCAGGCCTCGGACGAGTCCACGGCACGCATCTGGTCGGCCGACTTCACGAAGTAGCCGTTGCCGTCGAAACGGAACCGGTTCGGGTCGGCGATGTTGCTGCCGGTCTGCACGCAGAGCAGCACGTCGTGCGCGGCCGACTGCTCCTCGTACGTGTAGTGGGAGTCGTTGGTGACCAACGGCGGGATGTCGAGCTTCTTGCTGATCTCCAGCAGGCCGTCGCGGACCCGCTTCTCGATCGACAGACCGTGGTCCATGATCTCGAGGAAGTAGTTCTCCTTGCCGAGCGCCTCCTGGTACAGGGCGGCCGACTTGAGGGCCTCGTCGAACTGGCCGAGCCGCAGGCGGGTCTGCACCGCGCCGGACGGGCAGCCGGTGGTGCCCATGATGCCCTCGGCGTGCTCCGCGATGATGTCGAAGTCCATCCGCGGGTACTTGCCGAGCTGCCCCTCGATCGAGGCCCGGGAGTTGAGGCGGAACAGGTTCTTCAGACCGACCGCGTTGCGGGCCCACATGGTCATGTGGGTATACGCACCGTTACCGGAGATGTCGTCCGACTTCTGCTCCGGGCGGCCCCACTTGATGCGGGTCTTGTTCAGCCGGGACTCGGGCGCGACATACGCCTCGACGCCGATCAGAGGGGTGATGCCGGCGTCCTTGGACTGCTTGTACATCTCATACGCGCCGTGCATGTTGCCGTGATCGGTGATCGCCGCGGCCGGCATGCCCAGCCGCTTCGCCTCCCCGATGAGCTCCTTGACCCGGGCCGCTCCGTCGAGCATCGAATACTCGGTGTGAACGTGCAGATGCACGAACGAGTCGGACACCCGGGTCCCCCTCTTCTGTTGGCGAGGTCGCTCAGCTTACTCCGCGAAGGGCTCGAGCATCAGTGATGCCGCTCGTAGCCAAGCCTGCCGGGTCTCCGGCTGAAGGTCCCCGTACTCGATCGAGGAACCCACCTCCAGCGCCGGGTCGTAGGGCACCACGGCCACCCCACGGGTCCGCGTCGCGAAGTGCTTCTTGAAGTCCTCCAGCAGCGGCAGCGCGCCCGGCGACGGACAGGAGATCAACGTCACGGCGTTGGCCACCATGTCGCCCATCCCGCTCTCCTCCAGGACGTCGAGCATCCAGTCGGCGGTGAAGGCGGCGTCCTCGCGGGGCACCGTGGTGATCACCAGCTGATCGGCCGATCGCATGACCGTCTGCCAGTTCACGCTCTCGACGTTGTTGCCGGTGTCGACGCAGATCACATCATGCGTACGACGGAGCAGGTCCATCACCCGGCGCACGGTGTTCTGGTCCAGCCGCTGGGCGAACCGCGGGTTCTCCTCACCGGCCAGCACGTCGTAGGAGCCGTCGGAGGCGTGCCGCAGATACGCGTCGAGCTCCTGCAGCAGCGCGTCGCCGTGCAGGCCCTCGATCCGCATCAGGTCGGCCAGCAGGTGCTTGATCGTCCGGGCGTGGCGGGCGCTGCCGGCCCGCAGGCCGAGCGTGCCCCGCAGCTCGTTGTCGTCCCAGGCGAGCACGCCGCGACCGCGGACGCTGCCGATGGTGGCCGCGGCCAGCACGGTCGCGGTGGTCTTGTGCACGCCGCCCTTGGGATTGGCGAACGCCAGCACGCGGGGCTTGCCCAGCTTGCGGCGCATCACCGCGACGGCCCGTTCCATCCCGTCGTCGGTGCGGGACTGCCGCCACTCGATCCGGGCGCCCGAGGTGGCCGGGTCGAGCCGGGGCGCGACCGCCGGGGAGCTGGGCGCGACCGGGATCGGCTGGGCCACCGGCGCGGGCGGCGGGGCGACCGGCGGAGCCACCGGGCGCGGGGCGACCGGCGGAGCCACCGGGGGCGCGGCCGGCGCATACGCCTGCGGGTAGGCCGGCGGCTGCTGTGGATAGCCGTTGGGCTGCGGGTATCCGTTCGGCTGGGGGGCCGACGGCGGGTAGGTCGGCGCGGGCGGATAACCGCCCCGGGCCGGTGGCTGAGGGGGCTGCGGCGGGGCGACCGGAGGCTGCGGGCTCCGCGGCGCCGGCTCGAAGTAGCTGCTCGGCTGCGCCTGCTCCGGGCGGCCCTGCCAGCGCGGGTCCAGCGGGTTCACCGGGCGCTGCGGCATCGCCCGTGGTGGCTCGGCCGGAGCCGGCGGGCGGGCATCCGGGCGTTGCCCGTCGAAGCCCCGGTTGTCCAGCGGGTTGACCGGCCGGGCCGACCCGCGGGTCGGCGGCGCCTGCTGGCCCCACTGCTGCGGAACCGCGGCCGGTTCCGCCTTCGGCTCCTCCGCGGGCTCCTCGGCACGGTGACCGTGCCGGGCACGGTCGAGCAGAGCCCGCCAGCGCGGGGCTGGTTCCGCAGGCCGGCCCCAGCCGGTCTCGGTCCCGTCCACGGCTTGTCCCTTCTGCGCCTTACCCGACGTCGTTCTCCGGCGAGGGGTTCTCGCCAAGACAGGCTACGGACGAGAACCCTATTCGGGCCACCGACCGACTGCCCATCCCCCTGTCGTTCTTGATCACATGGCGGCACGCCGGTCGTGCACGTGCATCCACCCGAACGTTTCTTCAGACGGAAGAACTAACGTTGCGGTTCAGCGACGGATGATCCGGAGGGCGCGCCGGTAGTGGCGTGAGCTGTGCTCATCTCCGCCTCCGAGGGTACGTCAACCGGCTCCGGCGACGAGCCGGAGGAGGACGCCGGCACCAGTGAGCTGCCGGTCGGTGAGGTGGAAGTCACAGTGATCCCGATCGACGACGGTAACCGGGACGGCGAGCCCGGGGCAACGTCCGGAACCGCGGTTGGCACAGGCGTCACGGACGGCTCGGCCGACACCGTGCCGTTCTCCTCCGGCAGCGGCGGGCGGAACTCCGTCCGGTCCAGGCTGCGCACCTCGGGCGCCGGATCCACGGCCCGCACGCCGGCCCGGGTCGCGATCGCGTCCAGAGCCGCCGGTGCGGCATGGATCACCGCCGCGAAAACACAGGAACACCCTTGCCGGTACGCCGCGGCCTCCCGCGCCGCGGTTCCGGCGGCGTTCGCGTACGTCTGCCGCAGTCGCCGCTCCCGCTGTCCCTCGCCGGCCAGCGAGCGTTCCAGGCGCGAGTAGTCGGCCTGCTCCTGATCACGGACCAGGGCGGCGTTGAGCATGCCGGCGGTCACGTCACCGGGCATCGAGTAGGCCGGGATGAGCGACACCTGGGTCCGTGCGTCCGGCAGCGGCACCCGGACGTACACCTGGGCCACCGCCGCCCCGGCGAGCAGGACCGGGAGCCGATCCGGGGCCGTGTAGTCGTGCAGGCTGACCAACGCCCACGTGTCCCCGGCGGCCGGGGCCGAAGGGTCGGTGAGCATGGCCAGCTCGCGGCGCGACGAATCCACGTACCCGCCGACGGTCTGGCCCTCGACGACCCCGACCCGTACGACGTCGCCCGGGTCCGGATCGTCCGGACCACCCGGACGGCCGGCCCAGGCGACGGCGAACACCAGCGTCGCGGTAGCGGCGAGCGCCACCCCGGTCATCAACTGCAACCGGAGCGAACCGCCCCCGAACCTGACGAGGACCGCTCGCAGACGATGCGCGCGTGTCACACGGGGTCTCCCGAATCAGCAGGTCAGCCGACGTCCTGCAGGACGTCCAGCGCGTATTTCAGGTCAGCAGGGTAGTCGCTGACGAACCGGACCTCATCGTGCGTCCGGGGGTGGACGAAAGCCAGCTCACGTGCGTGCAGCCACTGCCGTTCCAGCTTCAGCCGGGCCGCCAGCGTTGGATCCGCACCGTACGTGAGATCGCCGACGCAGGGGTGCCGCAGCGCCGAGAAGTGCACCCGGATCTGGTGGGTGCGCCCGGTCTCCAGTCTGACGTCGACCAGGCTGGCCGAGCGGAACGCCTCCAGCGTGTCGTAGTGGGTGACGCTCGGCTTGCCGCCGGACATCACCGCGAACCGGTAGTCGGCCGTCGGATGCCGGTCGATCGGGGCGTCGATCGTGCCCCGCAGCGGATCGAGGTGACCCTGCACCACCGCGTGGTAGCGCTTCTCCACCTCGCGCTCCTTGAACGCCCGCTTCAGCACGCTGTACGCCATCTCGGACTTGGCGACCACCATCAGACCGGTGGTGCCGACGTCGAGACGGTGCACGATGCCCTGACGTTCGGCGGCGCCGCTGGTGGCCACGTTCTGACCCATCGCGGCCAGGCCGCTGACCACCGTCGGACCGGTCCAGCCGGGGCTGGGGTGGGCCGCGACGCCGACCGGCTTGTCGACCACCACGATGTCGTCGTCGCTGTAGATCACCGACATCCCGTGCACCGGCTCGGCCACCAGGACCGGGGCGGTCACCGGCGGCGGCAGGGTCACTTCGAGCCACGAGCCCGCGGCGACCTTGTCCGATTTCGGCCGGGGAATGCCGTCGACCAGCGCGTTGCCGTCCTCGACCAGGGTGGCCGCGGCTGTCCGGGAGAGCCCGAACAACCGGGAGACCGCCTGGTCCAGCCGCATGCCGTCAAGCCCGTCGGGAACCGGGAGGGAACGTGTGTCGCTCATGCCGTTTCCTCCGTCCCGGTAGTCGTGTCCGATTCCGCCCCTACTTTGCCCTTACCCCGCAGGCGGCTGCCGTCACGCTGCCGCCCGGTCAGTTCCAGCAGCACCGCGAGGCAGACGCCGACGGTGAGGCAGCTGTCCGCGATATTGAAGACCGCAAACCTTTCGCCGTACGGCGCGAAAGCGCTGATCATGTCGACCACGTGACCCTGGAACGGGCCGGGAGCCCGGAACAGCCGGTCGGTCAGGTTACCCAGCGCGCCGCCGAGCACGAGCCCGAGCGCGAGCGCCCACGGCACCGACCGCAGCTTCGTGGCCATCCAGCCGATCCAGCCGATCACCACCAGCGTGATCAACGGGAAGATCCAGGTGTACGCGCTGCCGAAGCTGAACGCCGCGCCGCTGTTGCGCAGCAGCGACAGGTAGATCAGGCCGCCGAGGATCCGCTTCGGCTCGTTCGGGTCGAGATTCTCGGTGGAGAGGTACTTCACCCACTGGTCGACGGCCAGTGCGATGAGCGCGGTAGCGCCCAGCACCGCCACGGCGCGCGGGGCGAACCGCGAGGCCTTTTCGGCGTTCAGCGTCTTTCCTCCAACTGCTTGCAAGAGACACAGAGAGTCGCGGACGGGAACGCGGCCAGTCGTTCCACCGGAATCTGGTTACCGCACCGCTCGCACCAACCGTAGTTGCCCGTCCCGAGCCGATCGATGGCGCGTTCCACCTGTGTGATCCGCTCGAGCAGGTTGTTGGCCAGCGTGATCTCCTGCTCCCGCTCGAACGTCTTGGTGCCGGTGTCGGCCTGGTCGTCCCCGGCCGAGTCGGCGAGCCGCTCCCGCGAAAGCTCGGTGATCTCACTGAGCGCATGATCGTACTCGGCCTGCAGCTCGGTCAGCCGGGTCGTCAACGCCACCCGGATCTCCTCGGTCTCGGCCGCGGAGCGGGCCCGCTCGTCGCCCTGCGCGGACCGGATGTCGGTTGCCTTGGCCATCATCGCTCCCTCAGCCACGCCCGGCGCGGCGATCAGCGGTCCTCGAACCGGAACAGGAGGCCCGTCGCAGCCGTCCCGCCGATTCCCTGTCTTCCCCCATGCCCGGCGCGGGCGATCCCACCCACACCCACCGGGTCGATCCACCCGGACGATCGAGAATACACCCCGCGTAACTCAGGCATCACCAGTTGTCACCGCCCGCAAGCCCGCCGACACTCCACCCCCGAGCCCCACCCGACCAGCAATCCCCACCCTCCGGGCAACGCCCCTCACCCACCCAGCAAGCCTCTCCTCCCGAGCGACGAGCCTCATCCGCCGAGCAGCGGGGTGAGACGGACGGCGATCTCGTCGGGCGACGCGTCCACGGTGAAAACCTTGTCCCGGCTCGTGGCCCCGATGCGCAGGGCGACAGCGGCGGCTCGCACGCCGAGTGCGTCGGCCAAGGCCCGCCGAACCGCCTCGGTGGCCTTCCCGTCCACGGCGGGCGCCCCCACCGCGATGATCAGCGCCGGCCCGTGCGGCCCCGGATAGCTTCCCCCGACCTTGGTCCGCCCGGCCCCGGGCCGAACCCGCACCGCCACGGAAACCCCGGCCCCTTGACCGCGTTCGCCCATACCCACCATTCTCCCGCCGTCATCCCCCACCCCCGAAAGCCCGGCCCCAAACTCACGGTTCAAGCTGGCTCTCCGGGGTGCCTCAGGGGTGCCGAGGCAACCCGGCCGGGACCAGCGGCGGCCGTCGGCGTCCAGCAGGCGGGCGATGCGGTGGGATCAGCGGCGGGCGTTGGCGCCGAGGAGGCGGTCCACCGGGCGGCACAGGCCGCACGGGCTGAAGCCCAGCTCGACCGCCTCGGCCGCCGGCAGCGACTCGGTGAGCCGGCCGACCAGGTGCGGACAGTCGGCCATGTGGTACCTCGGCCGCCCGTCGACCACCAGCACCTCGGTGTCGAGCCGGGCCACCTGGACCGCGTCGGTGGGCTGGACCGCCTGCGGCAGCGGCTCGTCGTCGGGGTCGTCCGCGTCCGGTTCGCCGAACTCGTCCACCAGCGAGGGGTCGGTGGCCCCGGGACCGGAGCCCTGCACCGGGAAGCCCCCGGCCGAACCGGAGTAGGCACCCCCCGAGGGCGCCGCACTCGGCGAACCACCCGAGGCCGCGTAGGAGCCGGAGCCCGCAGGCCCGGCCACGTAATCCGAAGTCCCCGGACCAGCCGCGTAGCCCGAGGTCCCGGGCCCGGCCGGGGACTCGGCGGAAGCGGTGGGCCCGGCCGGGGAGTCCGCGGACGCGGTGGGTCCGGACGAGCCCGGCCGCCGCCACGCCTGGTCGTCCGCCTCGGTGCCGCGGGCCGCGCCGATCGTCGACGAGGCAGCCCGATAGTCCGGCGAAACGACGGATTCGTCCGTCAGGTGTGTTCCCGCGCCACGCGCGCCTTCCCCCGTACGCGGAAGATCGCCTTGTCGGCCTTGATCCGTAACCGGGTGTTCTTCGTATACCTCGTCAGCGGCCGGGAAACCGATCGGGTCGGTGTGCCCCGCCGCGGAGGACCGGTCGGTCGCGTAGGACTCGGAGGCATAGGAGCCGGCAGCGTAGGGAGAGTCGCCGGCGAACCCGGAATCGGCTGCGGACGCGGCGCCGGCCGGGGCAGAATCGTGGGCGTCGGGCGCCCCAGCGGTGCGGCGCGGAGCGGGACCGGGAGGGTCACCGTCGTCCAGCGCATCCGGCATGCCGGGCGCCTCGGGGCGGCGGGTCGCGGCGCTCTGCCGGAGGCCGATGACGAGCGCGACGGCGGCCAGCAGACTGGCCACGATCGAGGCTATGAGAAGGCTGCTCGACCCGCGGACCAGGCCGATCGCGAGGCACACCACCCCGACGAGGATGAGCGGGAGACTAGCAGAAATCATGGCTCATCCTCGTCGCGCGGTGCGGGGCTGCGGTCAGCGACCCGATTCGATGGCGTTGGAACGGCCGCCGTAGGACCCGGCCAGGCCGGCCGCGGCGAGACCACCGGAACCACCGACCGAGCGGCTCGCGTCGGCCCGCGCCATCTCGGCCTCCAGGCCCTGGCCACGACCGTCGAGGTCGCGCAGCTGGCTCTCGAGGTACGCCTTCAGTCGCGTGCGGTACTCCCGCTCGAACTGCTTGAGCTCCTCGATGTGCTTCTGCAGCGCGGTCCGCTTGGCGTCCAGGCCGCCCATGGCCTCCTGGTGCCGCTGACGCGCGTCGCGCTCGAGGGCGTCGGCCTTGGCCCGGGCCTCGCGGGTGACCTCCTCCGCCTTGGAACGGGCGTCGGAGAGCAGCTTGTCGGCCTCGCGCCGGGCGTCGGACACGTGGTCGTCGGCGGTGCGCTGGGCCATCATCAGCACCCGGAGAGCCTGCTGCTCACCGTCGGCGCCGGTCGGGCCGGCACCGGGGCCGGGGCCCTGCGTGCGCACCTGCTCCAGCTCGGCCTGCATCTGCCGGGCCGCCTGCTCGGCGGCCGACTTGTCCCGCTGGACACGGTCCAGCTGGGCCTTGAGGTCGTTGAGCTCGGCCGCGAGGCGAGGATCGGCGCCCGGGCCGGCTGGCGCGCCACCCCGACCGCCGCGCTCCACCTGGGCGCGCAGCTCGTTGTTCTCCTCGATCAGACGGGCGAGCTCGCGCTCGACCTCGTCCAGGAAGGCGTCGACCTCCTCCTCGTCATACCCCCGCTTGCCGATCGGGGGCTTCTTGAAGGCGACGTTATGCACGTCGGCCGGGGTCAGCGGCATCGAAACTCCTCGGGTCAGTCGCGGCCGCGGTTGGGGCTGCTGTCTAGCTGTTAAGGCGTGATGAGATTACGTAGCACTAACTCCATGAGCACGAACAGGATAACCAGCAGCACGATGGAAGCCAGGTCCAAACTCACGTTACCAATGCGCAGCGGTGGGATCACACGCCTCAACGCCTTCAGGGGTGGATCCGTGACGCTCCACACCAATTCGAGTGTGGCGGATGCACCCCGGCCGGGTTGCCAACGGCGCCCGTACTGCAGCACCGCTCCCAGGACGAACCTGCCCAGCAGCAGCAGGAAGAAGAAGTACACCAACAGATAGAGAATCTGGAACACGATCGACAGCACGTCCGGCGGATCCCTCGTTCGGGTCAACTCTGAGTGAAGAAGCCACCCTCAGCGATCTTGGCCTTGTCCTCCGCGGTGACCTGGACATTCGCCGGTGAGAGCAGGAAAACCCGGTTGGTCACGCGCTCGATCGTACCCCGCAGGCCGAACGCCAGTCCGGCCGCGAAGTCGACCAGACGGCGGGCGTCCGACTCATCCATCTCGGTGAGATTGATGATGACCGGCACGCCGTCGCGGAAATGCTCGCCGATGGTCCGCGCCTCGCGGTACGTCGTGGGGTGCAGCGTGGTGATCTGATACCGCTGCTCCTCCTCGTGCGGGCGGTGCTGGACCTGCGGCTGGTGCACCGGCTGCGGAGCGAGCGCCAGGTTCTCCCGGGTGGAGTAGGTCATCGCCGAGGACTGCTCGGGCGCCACCGACGGGCGGGTGATGGAGCGGACGCTGCTGCCCCGCTCGATCCGGTCGTCGTCCTCCCGGTCCAGTTCGGCGCGTACCGAGGAGACGCGCTCGCTGAGCCGGCTGGAACGCTCGGACCGGTCCCGCTCCGGACGGTCCCGCTCGGGGCGCGACCGAGGCACCGGCCGCTCCTCCTCGACCTCGTCGTCGTCGAAGCCGTCGGAGTATCGACCGCTGTCGGAGTAACGGTGGTCACGATCGTGATCCCGGCCGCCCCGGGGCGTCCGGTAGGAGCGCTCCTGGTAGCCACGCTCCTCGTACTCGCGGTCGTCCTCCTCCTCGGCGAGACCCAGCCAGACGGCCGCCTTCCGGAAAGTACTCATTGCCCCCACCTCCGTCCGCTCTGCGGCCCGCGCCCCCTCATGGCGTGCCGCGTCCCCCCTGGTGAGCCGGACATCGAGTCCGATCAGGACCCGTGACCCGCTGCGACGCTGCGTCGTCGGACGCAACGGCCGCCTGCTGGAGACGCGTCGCGTAAAACAACACCTGTGTAGTTTGCTGCCCGCCGCAAGGCTACCGCAGCGAGTTTCGCATCCCGAGTAAAGATGTACCGATCCGTACGTGTGTCGCCCCGTGCCGGACGGCGGCCTCCAGGTCGCCGCTCATGCCGGCCGAGACCGTCGTGGCACCGGGATGGGCCTTGACCAGCTGACCGGCCAATTCGGCCAGTCGCTCGAAGGCCCGGTCGGGCTCCCAGCCCAGCGGGGCGACGGCCATCAGCCCGCCCAGCCGCAGACCGTCCGAAGAGGCCGCCGCGTCGGATACCCGCCAGAGATCGTCACCGGACACGCCGCCGCGATCCGGCGCGCCGTCCAGACTGACCTGGACCAGCACCTCAAGCGGCTCGTCGCGCCCCGCGACGGCGGCCCGGGCCAGCGCCTCGACCAGGCGGAGCGAGTCCACGGACTCGACCACATCGGCGTACGCGGAAACCGATTTTGCCTTGTTGCGTTGCAACTGTCCGACGAAGTGCCAGCGCAGCCGCACGCCGGCCGCCCGCACCGCGGCCGCCTTGCCGGACGCGTCCTGGTCCCGGTTCTCCCCGACGTCGGTGACGCCGAGCCCGGCGAGCAACAGCACGTCGCTCGCCGGGTACGTCTTGGTCACCGCGGTCAGCGTGACCGATTCCGCCGGGCGCCCGGCCGCCTCGCAGGCGCGCGTGATCCGCTCGCGCACCCGCTGGAGATTGGCGGCGAGCTCGGCCCGCCGCGTCTCGTGATCAACCATCGGCCGCTGTCAGGAACCGTTCTTCAGGAAGTCCGGCACGTCCACGTCGTCGAAGAGCACGTGCTTGCGCGGCGACGGCGTGGGCGGAGTGGCCGGCGTCGTGATCGCGGGCAGCGAGGACGACGAGCTCGTGGTGGTCGTGGCCGGCGGGTTGTGCTGCTTGCGCACGGGCGCCTCGGACGGCTTGTACGAGGGCGAGCCCCCGTCGAACCCGGCCGCGATCACGGTGACCCGAACCTCGTCGCCCAGCGCGTCGTCGATGACCGCGCCGAAGATGATGTTCGCGTCCGGGTGGGCCGCGTCGGTGACCAGCTGCGCCGCGTCGTTGATCTCGAACAGGCCGAGGTCGGAACCGCCGGCGATGGAGAGCAGCACGCCGCGCGCGCCGTCCATGCTCTGCTCCAGCAGCGGGCTGGAGATGGCCCGCTCGGCCGCCTCGACCGCCCGGTTGTCGCCGCGCGCACTGCCGATGCCCATGAGCGCGCTGCCCGCGTTGCTCATCACGCTCTTGACGTCGGCGAAGTCCAGGTTGATCAGACCCGGGGTGGTGATCAGGTCGGTGATGCCCTGAACACCGGAGAGCAGCACCTGGTCGGCCTGGCGGAACGCGTCCATCATGCTGATGCCGCGGTCGCCGAGCGCCAGGAGCCGGTCGTTCGGGATCACGATCAGCGTGTCGCACTGGTTGCGCAGCTCTTCGATACCGGCCTCGGCCTGGACCTGACGCCGCTTGCCCTCGAACGAGAACGGGCGGGTCACCACGCCGATGGTCAGCGCGCCCAGCTTGCGGGCGATGTTGGCCACCACGGGGGCGCCGCCGGTGCCCGTGCCGCCGCCCTCGCCGCAGGTCACGAAGACCATGTCGGCCCCCTTGAGGACCTCCTCGATCTCGTCGCGGTGGTCCTCGGCGGCGCTCTTGCCGACCTCGGGCTGGGCGCCGGCGCCGAGGCCCCGGGTCAGTTCCCGGCCGACGTCGAGCTTGACGTCGGCGTCGCTCATCAGCAGGGCCTGGGCATCGGTGTTGATCGCGATGAACTCGACGCCCTTGAGCCCAACCTCGATCATGCGGTTCACAGCGTTCACGCCGCCGCCGCCGATGCCTACGACCTTGATGACCGCAAGGTAGTTGTGCGGAGGTGTCATCGGGCTCAGCCTTCCCTTCCGGGGTTGGCGGATGTCGAGGGCCCCTGCGGTTCCGGGTGGGATCCGCACTTCGACATCCACTGCCGTACAAGGGAGGGCGAGGAAACCCTCACCCTCTACTAGAGGTTCAGAGTTATGTCAACCACTCGAACCTCTCGACGCAACGTATGCGGACATCGCGCCGGGACCAAAGAACCGGTGCGGCGTGTCGCGTCCGCTTACGTGGCGAGTATGCGACTCACCCGTAACCTCGGACGAAATATTCCGTTCGTACGTTTTTGTCGCTTTGGCCAATTGGTTACCGAATGGTAACGATGGTCGGTGCGCTCACGTCGATCTCGGCCCCCTTGCGCTTGAGCAAGGCCGTGGCCACCTTGCTCTTCAACTCGCTGTCGCTGTCGTCGCCCCAGATGACCACCCGGTCGTCGCGCAGCTCGAGCCGGATCGCCACCGGCGACGTCACCGACACCGCCACCAGTTGCTCGCGCAGGTCGTCACTGAGCGCCTCCAGCACCTTCAGCGCCGACGCGGTGTTCGCGTCGGCCGGGCCGGGCGTGGCCAGGCGCGCCGTCGGCAGGCCGGACGGCACGGCGGCGACCTGCCGGAACGGCACACCGGCGTCGTCGATCAGCGTGAACTGCCCGTTCGCCGGCACCGCGGCCACCGCGACCCGCTCGACCACCTCGATCCGCAGGGTCGACGGCCAGCTCCGGACCACGGTCACCTTGTCGACCGGGGCCAGCCCGCGCACCCGCGCACCGACCTGGTCCAGGTCGACCCGGGCGAGCGGGCGCCGATCCGGCACCGCGGCCGCGGCCCGCACCTGAGCCGGGTCGATCGTCTGGGTGCCGACCACCTCGACCGTCCGCACACCCAGCACCGACGTGCCGTAGACCAGCCAGGTCAGGCCCCCGGCGACGAGCAGCGCGCCGGCACCGACCAGCCAGGGCAGGGCGGCCCGCAGCTTGCGCTGCCGGGCCCGAGCCATGAACCGGCGCGCCGACGGCGGCACCGCGTCGGTGTCGGCCCGCACCAGGCGCCAGTTGCGCGTGCCCCCGCCCGCCGCCACCGATCAGCCCGCGAGACCCGGCTGGAGGTCGGCCTCGGCCAGCGCGGCCAGCAGTTCGTCACCCATCAGCGAGATCGGCGGCGCGCCCATGGTCACCACCACGTCGCCCGGACGGCTGCGGCGGACCACCTCGGCCGGCACGTCCTCCCAGTCCGGGACGAAGACCTTGCGGTCGGCCGGCAGCTCGATCGCCGCGGTCAGGGCGAGACCGCCCTCGCCCGGCCCCCGGGTCTCCCCCGGGCCGAACACCTCCATGATGATCGCCTGGTCGGCCAGGGCCAGACCCTCGGCCAGCTCGGCCTGCAGGTCCCGGGTCCGGTACACCCGGTACGGCTGGAAGACCACGATCAGGCGGCCGTCGCCGGCCACCTCGCGCAGCGTGCGCAGGGCGGCCAGGACCGAGGTCGGGTGGTACGCATACTCGTCGTAGACCCGCACACCGGCCGCGATGCCCTTGCGCTCGAACCGGCGGCGCACGCCCGGGAACGACTCCATGGCCTCGACGATCTTGGCCAGCGGCAGGCCCAGCTTGATCGCCGTCAGCACCGTCGCGGCGCTGTTCAGGCCCATGTGCTTGCCCGGCAGGGCCAGTTTGAACTCGCCCAGATCCTCACCGTGCAGGGTGGCCCGGTAACGGACGCCGCTCACGGTGGAGACGATGTCGGTGACCCGCAGGTCGGCGTCCTCGGCTTCGCCGTACGTGAAAACGGTCTTGCCCTTGGCCTTGAGCCCCGCGATCAGCTCGTCCGTGCCGGGCCCGTCCGCGCAGGTGACCACGAAGCCGTCGGCCAGCGCGCCGAACTCCAGGAAGCCGGCCTTGAGCGTCTCCAGGTCACCCCAGTTGTTGAGGTGATCGCCCTCGATGTTCGTGATGATCGCCACGTGCGGGCGGTAGATCAGGAACGAGCGGTCGTGCTCGTCGGCCTCGGCCACGAAGTGCGGGCCGCTGCCGTGGTGGCCGTTGGAACCGGCCGCGGAGAGCTCCCCGCCGATCACGAACGACGGGTCCTGCCCGGCGTGCTGCAGGATCACCGTCATGATCGAGGTGGTGGTGGTCTTGCCGTGGGTGCCGGCCACCGCGATGGTCTGCCGGTTCGTCATCGCCGCGGCGAGCGCCTCGGACCGGTGCAGCACCCGCAGCCCGCGCCGGCGTGCCTCGACCATCTCCACGTGATCCCGCGGGATCGCGGTGGAGTAGACGACCGTGTCGACACCGTCCAGGTTCGAGGCCTCGTGAGCCATGTGCACCGTCCCGCCGAGCGCGCGCATCCCCGCCAGGGCGGGCCACTCGCGCAGCTCGCTGCCGGAGACCGGGATGCCCCGGGTCAGCAGGAGCCGGGCCAGGCCGGCCATGCCGACCCCGCCGATCCCGATCAGATGCACGCTGCCCAGATCCTCGGCGGTCATCTCACCGGCCGGCGTCAACTCCGCCGTGTTCACCACAAAACTCCCTCAGTCGCGTCGCGGCGGAGCCGCACCGGCCCACCACCTTCAAAGACGAAGCTTTCGGTACGGGCGAGCCCCATCGGTCCACCGCATTCAAGGACGAAGCCTTCGGTACGGGCGAGCCTCATCGGTCCACCGCCTCCAGAACGAAGCGGAGCAACTGTTCGTCACCGTCGCGCCGCCCGTACCCCGCCGCGGCGTGACCCATCGCGGCCAGGCGCTGCCGATCCCGGGCCAGCGGGATGATGTTGCGCTCGATCCACTCCGGGGTCAGCTCGCTGTTGTCGACGAGCAGGCCGCCGCCCGCGTCGACCACCGGGAGCGCGTTGCGCCGCTGCTCCTGGTTGCTGAACGGGTACGGCACGTAGATGGCGGGCATGCCGAGCGCGGTCGTCTCGGCCACCGTGATCGCGCCGCCGCGGCAGAGCATCAGGTCGGCGGCAGCGTAACCGAGCTGCATGTCCGACAGGTAGGGCACGACGACATAGGGCACCGGCAGGTCGTTCGGCACCTCGAACGGGTCGTTGCGCCCGCCCTGCACGTGCAGCACCTGGATGCCGGCGTGGGCCAGCCGCTTGGCCGCCGCGGCCACCGCCAGGTTGATCGTCCGCGCGCCGGAGGAACCGCCGGAGACGAAGAGCACCGGCAGGTCCGGCCGGAGCCCGAAGTGGTAGAGCGCCTGCGGGCGCAGGGCCGGCCGGTCCATCTGGGTGATGCCGGTGCGCAGCGGGACACCGACCAGGCGCGCGTTGCGCAGCGACTCGGCCTGCTCCAGCTGGTGCGGGAAGCCGACGGCGACCCGCTTGGTGAACTTCATGCCCATCCGGTTGGCGACCCCGGGCGGCACGTTCACCTCGTGGACCACGATCGGCATCTCCCGCCGCCAGGCCGCCAGGTAGGCCGGGACCGACACGTAGCCGCCGAAGCCGACGACCACCTCGGCGCCGACCTCGTCGATGATCTCGCCGGCCGCGTGGGTGGACTTGTACATCCGGTCCGGGGTGCGCAGCAGGTCCAGGTTCACCGAGCGGGGCAGCTGGAACGCCGGAATCACCCGCAGGTCGTAGCCGGCCGCGGGGATCAGCTGGTTCTCCATGCCCTTGGGGCTGCCCAGCGTGGTGATCCGGATGTGCGGGAAGTGCCGGCGTAAGGCATCGGCGAAAGCCAGCAGCGGATAGATGTGTCCACCGGTGCCTCCTCCGGCGAGCACGACCGACCGCAGCTGCACCATCACCTTCTCCTCTCGCCCCCCGCGCCCACCGGCGTTTCACGCGGTTGTCCCGGCCGCCGCGGCGGGGGAACCGGCGGCAGCGGGGCCCAGACTAGTCGCACCCATCGAGGGGTCGGACGGGCGTTCAGGGCACGCGCCGCGTCCGGCTCCGCGCGCGCGAACGAGGCCAGTATGCCGACCGCCGCCATGGCCACGATGAGGGCACTACCACCTGCGGAGATGAACGGTAGCGGAAGACCGGTGATGGGCAGCAGGCCGACCACCCCACCCATGTTGATCACGGCCTGGGCGACCAGCCAGGTGGTGATCGCGGCCGCCGCGAGACGGCGGAACGGGTCGGCCGAACGGCGGGCGATCCGGAAGCCGGTGAAGGCCAGCACCGAGAAGAGCGCCAGCACGACCGCACAACCGACCACCCCGAGCTCCTCGGCGACGATCGCGTAGATGAAGTCGTTCTCCGCCTCCGGGACCCAGCCCCACTTCAGCGCGCCCTTGCCCAGGCCGACACCGAACCAGCCACCCTCGAAGATCGCCGAGCGACCCTGGATCAGCTGATAACAGACGTCGACGTTGCACTTGTCGAGCGGGGTGAGGAACGCGGTGAGACGCTGCACGCGATAGTTCGCGGCGTCGGCCGAACCCGAACCGGCGCCCCGGGACGCGGCCGCGATCAGCAGGCCGACACCGGTCAGGCCGAGCACACCGAGCGCGCCGAACACCCGCAGCCGCACGCCGGCCGCCCAGAGCAGGCCGACGATCAGCGCCAGCAGGACCAGCATGGTGCCGACGTCGTTGTAGCCGACCAGGATGAAGAGCAGGCCGATGACCGGGAAGAGCGGCATCGCCAGCTCTTTCCAGTGGCCCAGGGACACGCCCTTGCGGGCGATGAGATCCGCGCCCCACAGCACCATACCGAGCTTGGCCAGTTCGGAGGGCTGGACGCTGACCCCGCCGACGGCCAGCGAGAGCAGGCTGACCGAGATCGGGCCGACCTTCTCGCTCTCCTGAGCGCCGATGTGCTTGATCACGACGATCAGGTTCTGGAAGGTGAGCAGCACCACGGCCGCGCCGAGCACGTACTTGCCCAGGGCGCGCAGGGTGATCGCGGGCAGCCGCTGGCAGATCCAGAAGGCGACCAGGCCGAGCAGGGCGTAGACGACCTGACTGGAGATCGCCGAGAACGCGTTGCCGTTGGCCGCGTACGCCTTCACGCTGGTCGCCGAGAAGACCATGGTCAGGCCGATCAGCAGGAGCAGGCCGGCGCTGGCGATCAGCAGGTAGTAGGACGAGAGGGGCCGGGCCAGCAGCCCGTGCACGGCGGGCAGGAACTGCCGGCTCAGTGACGGGCGGGCCTGTTGGGTACGGTCGTCCGCCATGCCCCCATCATCGTCCGGCGATCACGCCATCGACGGTCACGTCGATGGCGTGTCGCATCGGGGTTTGTCACGTGCGCCACGGCGCACGTGACAAGACGAACTCAGCCGCTGCAGATGACGGTCAGCGCCATGCCGCTGGCGTCGCTCACTCCACCGGCGAAGGTGTAGTTCCAGTAGCGGGTGCTTCCCGTGCCCCCCACCACCGAGGTTTCCCCGGCACGGATGCTGTAGAGACCGGCGATGGCGGTCTTCCCGACGCCGCAGTCCACCTGCTTGGTCGTGTCACCCATTGACGCCGAGGAGGTCACCGAGGTCATCGTCGGTGTGGGGCCGGTCGGACCGGTGGGACCGGTCGGACCGGTCGGGCCGGTGGGACCGGTCGGGCCGGTCGGGCCGGCGACACCGGTGGGCCCGCGGCTTCCGATCGGACCGATGTTGCCGTCCTGCCCGGTCGCCCCCTGCGGCCCCGGCATACCCGTCGGACCGGGCGATCCCGCCGGACCCGGCATACCGGGCGCCCCGGCCGGCCCCTTGGCGCCGGCAGCACCGGGCGCCCCCTTGGGCCCGGTCTGGTTCCACCAGTACAGGGTCTCCCCGGACTTACAGCTGGTCGTGGCCGACGAGACCCAGCGCACCGCGCCGGACCTCCGGGTCACGCACACCTTGTAGGGCGCCGGGGCCGCCTCGACGGCCGGAGCCGCACCCGGCGCGGCCGTCCGGCCCGCGCCGGAGGCCAGGGAGGCGCTGGCGGCCAGCACGAGCCCTACCGCGCCGACCGAGGTGATCAGGACACGTGTCCTCATAGATGTTCCATCCTCACAGGTCTCGAGTACCGGCCCGGGGGTGGCGGGCTCACGCCGGTCGTCACATCAGCGGAGCGGGCTCACCGCACGATTCGGAGCGGGCCGACCCCAGCCTATGGACAACTCGGACAATTGACCCGGAATATCGAGATATGCCGAAGGGGCGGTCGCCGATCGGCGACCGCCCCTTCGAACGGGAGGAACCGGGCTCAGCCCATGACCGCCAGGTGGTCGGAGTAGAACAACCCCAGCCCGATCGCGGCACAGATCCCCGCGATGATCCAGAACCGGACCACGATGTTGACCTCGGACCACCCCGCCAGTTCGAAGTGATGCTGGAGGGGTGACATCCGGAAGACCCGCTTCCCGGTCGTCTTGAACGAGATGATCTGGATCACCACCGACATCGTGATGATCACGAACAGACCACCGATGATCACCGAGAGGAGCGTGGTCCGGGTGGCCACGGCCAGGCCGCCGATCAGGCCGCCCAGGCCGAGCGCCCCGGTGTCGCCCATGAAGATCCGCGCCGGGTTGGTGTTCCACCACAGGAAGCCGACCAGCGCGGCCGCCGCGGCCGCCGCGATCAGCGCGATCTCCAGCGGGTCGCGCACCTGATAACAGTGGGCCTGGGTGAGCTCGTTGGTGGTCCGGTAGTTGTCGTCACCGCACCAGTGCCGGTACTGCCAGAAGCCGATCAGCGAGTAGGCCCCGAGGACCAGGATCGACGAGCCGGTGGCCAGGCCGTCCAGGCCGTCGGTGAGGTTCACGCCGTTCGACATCGCCATGATGACGAAGACGAAGACCATGACCGCGCCCACCTTGCCGACGTCGAGCCAGCTCACGTCCCGGATGAACGAGATCTTCTCGCTGGCCACGGTCTGGCCGTTGGTGCTCGGGAAGTAGAGGGCGGCGATACCGAAGGCGGTGCCGACGATCAGCTGGCCGAGGAGCTTGCCCTTGGCGCTGAGACCGTCCGAGTTGCGCTTGCGGACCTTCAGGAAGTCGTCCATGAAGCCGACCGCGCCACAGAACACGAGCAGCCCCAGCAGGACCAGGGCGGTCATGGTGGGGCGCTCCTGGGCGATCTGACGCTCCGGGAGGGTGGTCAGGGCGAGGTGCCCGGCCACGTAGGCGAAGACCGTGGCGAGGATGAACGCCACGCCGCCCATCGTGGGGGTGCCCCGCTTGCCCAGGTGGGACTGCGGGCCGATGGTCCGGATCGGCTGGCCGGCCTTCAGCGCCGAGAAGACCTTGATGGCGAGAGGGGTGCCGAAGAGCGAGATGAGAAAGGCGACCGCGGCCGCGACGATGACTGCCCTCACGTGGGCTGAACCTCCTCGGAACGTCGCAGCCAGTCGGCGACGTCCCATGTGCGGTACCGGGAACCCTTGACCAGCACGACGTCGTCGGCGCGCAGGTCGTCCTTGAGAATCTCGATCGCGGCGGCCTGGTCGGCGGCGAACTGGGCGGTGCCCCTCCACTCGCCCACCTCCTCGGCCCCGTCCAGGATCGGCCGGGCGTTCTCGGCCACCGCGATCAGCCGGTCCACGCCGAGCCGGGCGGCCAGCCGGCCCACCTCGGCGTGCCCGGACACCTCGTGCTCGCCCAGCTCGGCCATGTATCCGAGGACGGCGGTGGTGCGTTTTCCGGTGCCCATCGCGGCCAGCGCGTGCAGTGCCGCGGCGGTGGAGGACGGGTTGGCGTTGTAGGAGTCGTCGATGACGGTCACGCCGTCGGCCCGTTCGACCACGTCCATCCGGCGTCCCGAGACGATGCCGACCTCGCCGAGCGCGACGAGCAGCTCGTCGAAGGCCATGCCGGCGGTCAGCGCGACCGCGGCGGCGGCCAGGCTGTTGGCCACCTGGTGGCGTCCGGCCACCCCCAGACGGACATTTCCCGATTCAAGACCCGATTTCAGTACGTACGATGCCCGCCCCGTCGCGTCGACGACCACGTCGCTCGCCCGCAGCCCGGCCCCCTCGGCCTCGCCCACCTGGATCACCCGCGCCCCGGTCCGGCCCGCCATCGCCGAGACCAGTGCGTCGTCGGCGTTCAGCACGGCCACCCCGGTCGGCGGCAGCGCCTCGACCAGCTCGCCCTTGGCCAGCGCGGTCCCCTCGACCGACCCGAACTCGCCCAGGTGGGCCGCCCCGACGTTGAGGACGACGCCGATCGACGGCCGGGCGATGCCGGTCAGGTAGCGGATGTGCCCGATCCCGCGGGCGCCCATCTCCAGTACCAGGAAGCGGGTCTTCTCGTCGGCCTGCAGCACCGTGTACGGAAAACCGAGCTCGTTGTTGAGCGACCCGGCCGGGGCCACGGTCGGGCCGAGCCGGGACAGCAGCTGCCCGAGGTAGTCCTTGGTCGTGGTCTTGCCGGACGAGCCGGTCAGCCCGACCACGGTCAGCTCGGGCAGCCGGCCCACGACCTCGTGGGCCAGTTTCGCCAGGGCCTCCAGCTGGTCGTCGACGACCACGCCGGGCACGCCCGCGTCGCGGGTGCCGAGCACCCCGGCCGCTCCGGCCTGAACGACCTTGGGGCCGAAGTCGTGCCCGTCGGCCTTCTCGCCGGCGAACGCCACGAACAGCCCGCCCGGGCCGACCTTGCGGGAGTCGTACTCGACCCCGCCGGTCACGGTCTCCGAGCCGTCGCTGCCGACCAGGCGGCCACCGGTGATCGCGGCGATCTCGCCGAGCGTCAGGGGGATCACGCGGGACCCCCCAGCGCCGCGGCCAGCTCGATCCGGTCGTCGAACGGCAGCACCTGACCGTTCACCTCCTGCCCCTGTTCGTTGCCCTTGCCCAGGACGGCGATCACGTCGCCGGCGGCGGCCAGGCGGACCGCCTCGTCGATCGCGGCACGGCGGCCGGCGACCTCGACCACCTTGGCCCCGCCGCGGGCGGCCTCGGCGCCACGGCGCACGGCCTCCCGTACCGAAGCGGGGTCTTCGGTCCTGGGGTTGTCGTCCGTCACGATGACCAGGTCGGAGCCGTGCGCCGCGGCCTCGCCCATCAGCGGGCGCTTGCCGCGGTCGCGGTCGCCACCGGCACCGATGACGCAGATCAGCTGCCCGCCGCGGGCGGTCGCGAGCTCGCGCAGCGCGGCCAGGGCGGCGACGATCGCGTTCGGCTTGTGCGCGTAGTCGACGACACCCAGCACCTCGCTCGCGGCCTCGACCTGTTCGAGCCGGCCGGGCACGCCGCGGCACTCCAGGACGCCCCGCCCGGCCGTCGCCGGGTCGATCCCGACCGCGACCAGCAGGGCGAGCGCGAGCAGTGCGTTGGCCACGTTGTGCAGGCCGGGGAGCGCGACGCCGGTCTCGACGGTGACCCCGTCCGGGCCGTGCGCGGTGAACAGCTGCCCGAAGTCGGACGGCCGCACGTCGGAAGCCCACCAGGTGGCCGCCTGATCGCCCGCGGCCGAATAGGTCACCGTTTCGGGTTTCCGCAGCGCCATGACCGCGGGATCGTCATGGTTCAGCACCCCGACCGCGGTCCGGCCGTCGAACAGCCGGGCCTTGGCCGCGAAGTACTCCTCCGACGTCGGGTGGAAGTCGAGGTGGTCCTGGCCGAAGTTGGTGTAGCCGCTCGCGGCGAACCGGATCCCGTCGGCCCGGCCCATGACCAGGGCGTGACTGGACACCTCCATGACCACCGCGGTGACGCCGCGCTCGACCCCGGAGGCCAGGATCGCCTGCAGATCGGGCGCCTCGGGCGTGGTCCGGACGCTCTTCACGACGAAGTCGCCGAGGCGGGTCTCCACCGTGCCGACCAGCCCGGTCACCCTCCCGGCGGCACGCAGACCGGCCTCCACCAGGTACGACGTCGAGGTCTTGCCCGCCGTCCCGGTGATGCCGATCATGGTGAGCCGCCGCGACGGGTCGCCGTAGATCGCCGCCGCGGCCGCGCCGAGCACCGCCCGCGGGTCGTCGGCGACGAGCACCGGCAACCCGGCGGCGAGCGCGGCCTCGCGCCCGTCCGGATCGGTCAGCACCGCCACCGCGCCGGCCCGGGCCGCGCCGGGCACGAACTCGGCGCCGTGCCGGTTCGCGCCTGGCAGCGCCGCGTAAAGGTCTCCTGGGCGCACCGCGCCACTACTGTGAGTGACCCCGGTGACGTCAATGTCACCACCGTGCAGGGTTGCCGGGAGCAGCTCAGCGAGCCGCGTCAACGGGAACGACGCAACGGTCTCGGGTCGGGGAATGCCGGACACGGCGTCAGACCCTACCCGGTACTCCGGGCGTTCCCGTCAACGCCATGCGACCTGACTTCATCCATGGATCTTGAAGGTCGGCGGTTTCGACGCGGACGGTGGCACTAAGTAATGGGTGAGGGTGTAGGACATCATCTGCGAGAAGGCCGGGGCGGCCACCTCGCCGCCGGTGCCCTTGGCGACGTCCATCGCCACCGCGACGACGTAGCGCGGGTTCTCGGCCGGCGCCATGCCCACGAACGAGCTGGCGTTGTGGCTGGTGTACTCGCCGTCGACGACCATGGCACCGGTGCCGGTCTTGCCGGCCACCCGATACCCGGCGACCTGCGCCTTGACGCCGGTGCCCTCGTCCTCGACCACGGCCTCCATCAGCGTCCGCAACTCGGTGGCCACCTTGGCGTCGAGCACCCGATGGGTCTCCGGCGCGGCGGCCGGGATCTCCTGGCCGTCGGCCCCGGAGACGGTCGACTTGATCAGGTGCGGCTGGATGTAGACGCCGTCGTTGGCGATCGCGCCGTACCCGGCCGCCATCTGCACCAGGGTGGCCGAGACGCTGAGCCCGATCGGCACCGAACCGTAGGCCGAACCGCTCCAGTCCTGGGGCTTGAGCAGCAGCCCGTCGGCCTCACCGGGCATGCCCTCGCCGGTCGCCTTACCCAGCCCGAACTTCTGCTGGTACTCGTAGATCCGGTCCTTGCCCAGCATGTCGCCGATCCGGATGGTCCCCACGTTGGACGAGTAGGCCAGGATGCCGGCGATGCTCAGCTTGCTGCCCTTGTCCTGCGGGTGGCTGTCCTTGAACGGGGTGTCGCCCTTGACGATCGCCGGGGCGACCGTGATCAGGGAGTCCGGGGTGATCAGACCCTCCTGCAGCGCCGCGCCGATCATGAACGGCTTGTGGCTGGAACCGGGATCGGTGACGACCGCGGTCGGCACGTCCATCCGCGCCTTGGGGTCGTAGTCCTGCGCCTTGGCCGCGTTGTAGGCCGGGTAACTGGCCTGGGCGACCACCTCACCGGTCCGGGCGTCCAGGATCACCGCGCCGGCCACCGTGGCGTGGTTCTTCTCCGCCTCGGCGTTCAGCACGGACTGCGCCTTCCACTGCACCCACTGGTCGATGGTCAGCTTCAGCGAGTTCCCCGGCTTGGCCGCGGTCTCCTGCTCGTAGCCACCGGCGATCGGCACGTTCAGGCTGCCCGCGCCGGTCTCGAAGACCCGCCGGCCGTCGGTGCCGTGCAGCAGGTCGTCGTAGCGCGCCTCCAGGCCCTCCAGCCCGTGCTGGTTCTCCCCGGTGAAACCGATCAGGTTGGCCGCCAGATCCGGGTTGGGCACGTCACGCCGCTCGTCGATGTGCGTGTAGATGCCCGGGAGCCCCATCTTCTCGATCTGGGTGGCGACCGAGATGTCCACGCCCCGCTTGAGGTAGCTGAACTTCACCCACGTCCCGCCGACCAGCTGCTTGCGCTTCATGTCGGAGGCCAGCTCGGACGGGGCGACACCGAGCAGCGGGGCCAGTTTGGCCGCCGTCTCCGGGATGTTCTTCTGCAGCTTCGCGTTCTCCGGGTCGGCGTAGACGTACCGCGCCTCGACACTGTTGGCCAGGATCGCGCCGTCCCGGTCCATGATGCTGCCCCGCGGCGCCGGCAGCTCGACCGTGCTCAGCCGCTTCTCCCGCAGCTTGACCAGGCTCGCCACCTCGGACGGCGAGGTCGCCACCTGCAGCACGACCAGGCGGACGCCGATCATGACGAACAGCGACAGCGCCAGCACGGTGCCCAGTCGCAGGCGGCGCGTGCTGTTGGCCAGCTTGGGCGGCTCGGCCGGGACCGGCCGAGGCCGGCGAACCGGCTCCCGGCGCGGCCTGCTCTGGCTGCGTTCGCTTGCGGTCCGCCGTGGTCCGGGTTCCGGCTTGGAGGTACGGCGGGGAGGGGCGCCGCGGGAGGGAACGGTGCTACGCCGTACGCGCGAATCGTCCTTCTCCTCGGCGGGACGGGACCGTTTCTGCGGCTCGCGCCGCTGCGGCTCCCGCTTCTGGGGTTCGCGCTTCTCGGCGGTCTTCTCCGCGCGCTCGCGCTTCTCCGTGGTCCGCTCGGCGCGCTCGCGCTTCTCCGTGGTCCGTTCCGCGCGCTCGCGGGGTTCCGGAGGCCGGCCGCCGCGCTGCCGTGATCGGGGGCTCTCGCCGCCCTCGACCACCTGCAACGCGGGCCGGAACGGATCGGCGGTGCGCCCGGTCCGCGGGGAGCGGCCGCGCTCGGCCACCGTGCGGCCCCGCGGGGTGTAGGCCCGCGCCTCCCCGATGCCGGAGAAACCCCGGCGCTCGGGCTCGTCGTTCCCCTCGGCGGGGACGGCACGGGACGGATCGCGCCGGGGCGAATTGCCCCGGCGCGGTGTCTCGTCGTCGGCTCGCGGCGACACGGCTTTACTGCCCCGTTCCCACAGCGTTCTGGTCGGCGCTGTTCTGACCGGTGGTGCTCTGACCCGTGCTGTTCTGGCCCGTGGTCCCCTGGCCCGTCGTGCCCTGGCCCGTGGTGCCCTGGCCCGTGGTGCCGGTGGTGTTCGTTGCGGCTGGGGCACCGGTGCCGTCGGTGGTCAGCGCCTCCTGGGCGGTCACCGAGGTGGCACCCTTGCCCGGCGTCGGTGTCCGGATGATCTTGCCGTCGGGCAGCCGGATCATCGCCGGGTTCTCGGCCGGGACCAGGCCCAGCCGGCGCGCGGCGGCGGCCAGGTTGCCCGGGCTGCTCACCTGGTTCAGCTGCTGCTGCAACTCCTGCTGCTGCTCGTCCAGGCTCGCCTGGTTCTTGCGCAGCGCGTCGAGCTGGAACGACTGCTCCATGGTCTTCGTGTTGACCAGCAGGATGCCGACCACACCGACCAGGACCAGCACGATCAGGCCGGCCGCGAACGTCGGGCGCGGCGCCCGGATCGGCAGCGGCGGCGCGACCCGCAACCGGGGCAGAACCGGAGCCGGAGCCTCGGCGGTGTCCAGCCGCCGGGCCGCGGTGCCCTCGATCCGCACCTCGATGTCGCCCTCGACCCGCAGCCCGGCCGGCGCGCGTCCCTCGTCGCTCCGCATCCCGGACCGGCGCGTGTCGGCACCGCGTGCCCCGGCCGAGCGCTTCCCGTTGTCCCGCATGCCGGTCTCGCGCATGCCGAGCTCGCGCTTCTCGGAACCCCGCGTGCTTGCTTCGCGCTTTTCCGAACCCCGCAGGCTCGTCTCGCGCTTCTCGGAACCCCGCGTGCTTGCTTCGCGCTTCTCGGAACCGCGCGTGCCGGCCTGGCGCACCCCCCGGGTGCCAGTCCCCTCGGTTCCGGCATCGCGGCTCGCCCCGCGCCCCCGCGCCCCGGCAGTGGACCGCGGTTGCGCCGTGCGGCCCCCCGACCGCGGCGCTTCGGTTCGCTCGCTCATGCTTCCCCCTCCCCCTCCTTCGGCCCCGGGCGTCGCCGCCCCTGTCCCCCGCCGTTCCCCGCCGTCCGGGGCCGCTCGCGGCCGGTCCCGGTGGGCTGGGTCGCCCCTTGCTGCCTCTCGTCGATCCGTTCCACCGCGCGCAGCTTCACCGAAGCCGCCCGCGGGTTCTCCGCCACCTCCGCCTCGCTGGGCAGTTCCGACCCCCTGGTCAGCAGCCGCAGCGTCGGACCGGTTCCGGGCAGTTCGACCGGCAGGTCGATCGGCCCGGTGCTACGTGCCCGCTTGGTGAGCGCACGCTTCACGATTCGGTCCTCAAGTGATTGATAACTCATCACCACAAGTCGCCCGCCGGGCGACAACGCGTCCAAAGCAGCGGGAACCGCCGATTCGAGCACGTCGAGCTCGCCGTTGACCTCAATGCGTAGTGCCTGGAACGACCTTTTCGCGGGATTTCCACCCGTTCGCCGCGCGGCGGCCGGAATAGCGTCTTTAATGAGCTCCGCCAGCCGGGCGGTCGAGACGATCCGGGCCTTCGCCCGCTCCCGCACGATCAACGAGACGACCCGCGGGGCGAACTTCTCCTCGCCGTACTGCCGGAGGATGCGCACCAGCTCACCCGGCTCGTACGTGTTGACGACCTCTTCCGCGGTCATTCCGCGGGACTGGTCCATGCGCATGTCCAGCGGAGCGTCCTGCGCGTAGGCGAAACCGCGGTCGGCCTCGTCCAACTGCAACGAGGAGACGCCGAGGTCGAACAGGCCGCTGTCGATCGCCGGGATCTCCAGCTCGGCGAGCACCCGGGGCAGCTCGTGGTAGACCGCGTGCACCAGGTGGATCCGCCCGGCGAACCGCTCCAGGCGGTGCCGCGAGTGGGCGAGCGCCTCGGTGTCCCGGTCCAGTCCGATCAGGACGGCGTCCGGGAAGCGCTCCAGGACCGCCTCGGCGTGGCCGCCCAGGCCCAGCGTGAAGTCGACGTGCACCGCGCCGGGCCGGGCCAGAGCCGGGCCGAGCAGCTCGAGGCAGCGTTCCAGCAGCACCGGAACGTGCGTGCCGCGCGGCTCCCCCATGTCGACCCCCATTGACCCACCCGTTCGCGTATCACTCGGTTGTTACCTGAAAAGCTGTCCGTGCCGGCCCGGCGCCCGTCCGTACCGCCAGATCCCCATCCGCTCTGTCCCGCACGCCGGTGTGACCCGGCGCCGGACACGCGCCTGGCGCCGGGGAAGAGGCGCCAGGAGCGGGAGCGGCTGGAGATCTCGCAGTACGGCAGCAGTGGCGTCCGGACCGCACTCCCAGCGGCCCACCGAGTGCCACGCCCTACAGTCCGCCGGGCAGCACCCCCTCCTCGATGTCGGCGAACTCTTCCTCGCTCGCCGAGAGGTAGTCGTCCCAGGACTGCTTGTCCCAGATCTCGACCCTGGTGCTGGCCCCGATCACCACGAGATCCCGGCCGAGACTCGCGTACTCCCGCAGGTGTGCGGGGATGGTGACCCGGCCCTGTTTGTCGGGGACCTCGTCGTGCGCGCTGGCGAAGAACACCCGGCTGTAAGCCCGGGCGGCCTTGTTGGTCACCGGCGCCTCGCGCAACTGACCGGCGAGACGAGTGAACTCCGGCATCGGGAACACGTAAAGACAGCGCTCCTGCCCCTTCGTGATCACGACACCTCCCGCCAACTCGTCGCGGAATTTCGCCGGGAGGATCAGCCGGCCCTTCTCGTCCAGCCGAGGGGTGTGCGTGCCGAGGAACATCGGCCCCCACCCCTTTGCCGGGACAGCCGCTCCTTCGCGGAGGAAGCGGGCCGTCTGTCAACTCGGGCCGGCAGGCTCTCGGTCGGATTCCTCGGTCCTGCCACTGGGCCCCACTCTACTCCACTTCCCTCCACCTGCAACCCGAAAGCGGCTGCTCGCGAACTGTTTTCGCGGACGTAATCCCAGTTCACAGGGGGTGGGTCGAAGTGGAGGGGTTCAGCATGATCCACCAGGTCCGGTTTCCGACATCAGGCGCACGAGGGTCGATAAGTCCGGCGCAAAACGGTCAAAACCTCGTCGGTGGAGTGGTCGCCCGCGCCGCGGGGAGGAAAGTGGAGGCCCCCCGGGGAGGAAAGTGGAGCCTCCGGGCGGCCGAATGTGGACCGTCCCGAGCCTCCACAAGCACCTCCGGCCCCTGTGGCCCCTCTCACCGCGCGACCCCGGGCGCCGATCCGCGCGGCCCGCCCCGGCCACCGGGCGCCGATCCCCGCGGCTCCCCCGCCGCCCGCGGCCCGCCCACCGTCGCGACTCCCCCGCCCCCGCGGCTCTCTCGCCCCCGCGACTCCCTCGCCCCCGCGACTCCCCCGCCCCCGCGACTCCCCCGCCCCCGCGACTCCCCCGCCCCCGCGACTCCCCCGCCCCCGCGACTCTCCCGCCGCCGCGGACCACCTCCGGACAGCACGAACGCCAGTGGGGCGTGACCCGGATCGGGTCACGCCCCACTGGCGGTGCTTCCTTACTTACTTGGTGCTGTCCGCCGAGCACTCGCATCGACCGAGATCCCCAGCAGCCGGATCCCGCCGACGAGCCCGGCGGACGACGTCACGCCGTCAGACGACGTACGACGTAGTTACTGCCGTAGATCTTGTGCTTGCCGACCCGGGCCCCGGTGTGCGGGGAGTCGTACATGTAGCCGCCACCGGCGTAGATGCCGGCGTGGTACCCGTACGACCCGGACCGGAAGATGATCAGGTCGCCGACCTTCTTGCTCGACTTGCTGACCGCCTTGCCGTAGTCCTGCTGGCCGTCCGCCTTGTGCGGCAGCTTCTTCCCGGCCGCCTTCTTGTAGACGTACTGGGTGAAGCCCGAGCAGTCGAACCGGCTCGGCCCGGCCGCGGCGAACTTGTACAGCGCGCCGGTGTGCTTCTTCGCCTCGGCGAGGACCTTGGCACCGCTGGTCTTCACGGTGATCTTCGCCTGGTGGGACGTCGAGGTGTACCCGGCGCCGGTGAAGAGCGTCCGCAGCCAGATGGTCGTCTTCGGCGAGGTGGAGAAGGTGACCGTACCACTGCTGGGAACGGTCTTCTTCGCGTAGAGAACCCACTTGCCGTTGACGTAGGCCTGCAGCCGGATGGTGCCCTTGGCCGCCTTGCCGGTCCGCGGGTCGACGGCCTTGGCGGTGATCCTGGTGCTGTTGCCCCACGCGATGGTGCGAACGCTGACCCGGGTGGTCAGGGTGGGCTTCACCTTGGCGGCCGCCTTCGCCGCCGTGGTGGAGATGACCGGGGTCGTCGTGGTCGCTGCCAGGGCGGGTGCCGATGCCAGCAACTGGCCGGCACACAGGCAAAGACCCAGGGACAGCGCGGCGGTGGTGGCGCCGGTGAGGCGCCGATTGCGGACCGCGCGGTGGCGGCCCGAACTGTGCTCGTGCACGGTTAGGAAATCCCTCCGGCACGCCTGCGAGGTTAGCTGTCGGGTTCGGGCGGGAAGGCTTGCCCGGCCACCGCGGTGGCTTCACCCCAAGGTCCGGGACCTGATGCGCCGTCGGGTGGGACGACGCGGGTCCGGACCGGAAATCTGGGTTCCCCGTCCCTGCCCCCGAATGCCTGGTCAGCTTTCTGGTACTTCACATGGTCGCGTCCACCGGTCCGGGGCAGGGCTCGGCGTGAACCGGTTGAGCGCGACCGGCGAGCGGTTGCCGCCGGCGGAATCCTTGGTACCTGAATTCCCTCATGATCGTCAGGTGCGAAATCGTCACTCTAAGTAGTTGGCACATTGGCCTGTGTCCGGTTTGTTATCTCCGCGAGACAAATGCCGTGACTCTACGAACTCACCTGAACACGCAAAGTTGATCGTCCCCAGTGAACCAGAACACACAATTTCTCAGGTGGTAACCCATTGGTGGCCGCGAATCGTTAGGCAGCGGCGCAAACGGGGTAAGCCGTACGGCCCACCCGGACCGGTCCGGTGATCCAGGCCTTCCGGCAACTCGACGTAACCCCCGGGTCCGGTACCCTCGCTGGCGTGACGGACGGGAAGATGCCATTACGGGCCATAGTCGCGACCACCGCGTCGAAGACCGCGGCCGCGCTCTCCAGGGCCGCGGGTCGCGGCGACGGTTCGGTGATCGGCGGCTGGATCGGCCTCAAGATCGACCCCGACCTCCTGGCCCACCTCGCGTCCGGCCGCGCCGTCGCGCTGGTCTCCGGCACCAACGGCAAGACCACCACGACACGGCTCACCGCGGCCGCGCTCGGGGTGCTCGGCCGGGTCGCCACCAACGGGTACGGGGCGAACATGCCCACCGGCCACACCTCGGCGCTGGCCAAGGAGGGGCACACCCCGTTCGCGGTGCTGGAGACCGACGAGCACTACCTGCCGCAGGTGATCCAGGCCACCCGCCCCAAGGTGGTCGCGCTGCTCAACCTCTCCCGCGACCAGCTGGACCGGGCGAAGGAGGTGGCGATGATGGCGCAGCTGTGGAAGACCGCGCTGGCCGGCCACCCCGAGATCCGGGTGGTGGCCAACGCGGACGACCCGATGGTCGTCTGGGCCGCGAGCTCCAGCCCGCAGAGCACCTGGTTCAGCGCCGGCCAGCGCTGGCACGACGACTCGTTCGTCTGCCCGGAGAGCGGCCATCCGATCGAGCGGGCCAACGGCGACTGGTGGTGCACCGGCTGCCCGCTGCGCCGCCCCACCCCCCAGTGGGTGGTGGAGGAGGACGGCGTCATCGACCCGCGCGGCGACTGGCACCTGGTCAAGCTGCAGCTGCCGGGCAAGGTCAATCTGGGTAACGCGGCCACCGCGCTCGCGGTCGCCGGTGAGTTCGGCGTTCGTCCGATCGAGGCGCTGCCCCGGCTCTCCCGGGTGACGTCCATCGCCGGGCGGTATGCGCAGGTCGACCGCGACGGGCGCAACATCCGCCTGCTCCTGGCGAAGAACCCGGCGAGCTGGCTCGAAGCGTTCGACATGGCCGACCAGGCGCCGACCCTGCTCTCGATCAACGCGCGGGACCCCGACGGGCTGGACACGTCCTGGCTGTGGGATGTCGACTTCGCCCCGCTGCGGGACCGTCCGGTGCTGATCACCGGCGACCGGGCGTTCGACCTGGCCGTCCGCCTCCAGGTGAACCAGGTTCCGTTCCAGCACGTACACACCTTCGACGAGGCGCTGGCGCAGGTGCCGCCGGGCCGTCTCGAGGTGATCGCCAACTACACGGCGTTCCAGGACATCCGAGCGGGACTCGACCGTGTCAACTGAGCAGTTCCGCACCGGGAAACAGAGGTCTCGAGCATGAACGACAGCACGCTGCGGATCGTGTGGATCTACCCCGATCTGCTGTCGACCTACGGCGACCGGGGCAACATGCTGATCCTGGCGCACCGGGCGGCCGCTCGCGGCATCCCGGTGGAGACCTACGAGGTCCGCTCGGACATGCAGATGCCCACCACCGCCGACATCTACCTGATCGGCGGCGGTGAGGACGGCCCGCAGGCCCTCGCCGCCCAGCGGCTGATCACCGACGGCGGTCTGCACCGGGCGGTGGCCCAGGGCGCCTCGGTTCTGGCCATCTGTGCCGGTTACCAGCTTTTCGGTCACTCGTTCTTCGCCAAGGGGACGAAATGTTCGGGCCTGGGGCTGCTCGACATCACGTCCGACCGGGGTGAGACCCGGGCGGTCGGCGAACTGCGGGGCGACATCGACCCGCGGCTCGGCCTGCCCCCGCTGACCGGTTTCGAGAACCACGGCGGCCGCACCCACCTGGGCGCACACGCCGCACCGCTGGCCCGGGTGACCGGGGGCATCGGCAACGACGGCCAGACCGAGGGGGCGTGGGCCGGCAAGATCATCGGAACCTACAGTCACGGTCCGGCGTTGTCTCGCAACCCAGCGCTAGCCGATCTGCTACTCCGTTGGTCCACCGGCGCGGATAGGCTTGCGCCCCTCGACGACTCCTGGGCCGAACGGCTCCGGGGCGAACGGCTCTCCGCCGGGCTACCGGCCTGAGGGCCATACGACGACGAAGACGGGCGCGGAACAACCGGAACGACCTTGTCCTGAACCGACGACAGTTGGGGCGGTAGGCCTGCATGACCGACAAACCTGATCACTCCACGGGCACACGTCCCGGGGACTCTCAGGCTGCGCCGCTCAGCCGGCCCACCGCCACGGCCCTCCTCGACCAGGCCCCGTCCCCGGCCGGCCCGGCTCAGGCCTCGGCCACCGCGCTCGACCCGGCCGCGGTTCTCGACCCGGCCGCGGCAGCTGCTCAGCCGGCCGGTGCGGTTGCGGCCGGTGCCGTTGCCGCCGCCTCGGTGGCCGACCCGGCCGAGGTCGAGAAGACGCCGATGAGCCGCAAGCACCGGTTCATCCGGTTCGGGCTGCTCACGGCCGCGATCGGTGGTCTCGCCGCGGCGGCCGCCCTGCTCCCGATGCGGGAGATCGGCGACGCGGTCGTCGCCCTGGGCCCCGGCGCCGCCGTCGCGGTCGCCGTCCTCGGCGGTCTCCTGTTGTCGGTCCTGGTCCCGCGCACCGCGGTCACCGTCGCCTGCGGCGCCCTGCTGGGTGCCGCCACCGGCGCGATCGCCGCACTGGCGGCCGCCGTGATCGCCGCCACCGCCACCTACTACCTGGGCCGCTGGGCCGGCCGCGGCGTCCTGCAGGCCAAGGCCGGCGGTCGCCTGGCCCGCCTGGACGGCTGGCTGAACCGCCGCGGTCTCGCCGCCGTCCTCCTGGTCCGTTTCCTGCCGCTGGCCCCGTTCGGCCTGGTCGGCTACGCCTACGGCACCACCAGCGTCTGCCGCAAGCGTTACCTGCTGGGCACCACGATCGCCGCCATCCCGTCCACGGTCACCTACGCCGTGATCGGTGCCGCGGTCGTCGCCCCCGGAAAGATGAGCCCGATCACGGTCGCCCCGGCGATCATCAGCTTCATCCTCTCCACCGCGATCGTCATCCGCTGGCGCCAGAGCGCCCGCCGCGCCGTCACCCCCGCCTGACGCCGGCCCAGCCGGCCCACAAGCTCCACCCGCACTTCCGCCGGGCCCGCCCGCCGAGCCTGCCCGCAGCATTTCCCGCCGAGCCTCCCGCGGCACTTCCCGTAGAGCCCACCCGCGGCACCTCTCGTAGAGCCCACCCGTGCTCCAGCGCACGCCCAGTCTCTCCGCCAGCCTCAGCCCATTCCTGCCCGGCGCGCGGGCCGGGCGGTGTGGTCAGTGGGTGAGGGCTCGGGTCAGGAAAGCCAGCATCTCGGCCCGACGACGAAGCGGGTTACGGAAACGGGGTGAGCCGCCGCAGCGGATGCGCAGGGCCTCGCCGACGATGGGCTCCCAGCGGCTGCCGTAGGTGCGCACCGCGAACTCCCCGGCGTCCGTCTTGGCGGTCACCCGCCCGGCCTCCAAGGTGTTGCGCAGCCGGGCCACCCCGAGCACGCCCCACGAGACGGCCGCGGCGGTGAGCGCGGCCGGGTGGGTTCGCATCCGGCGGGTCCAGGGGCGCCAGTACGACTCCAGGTTGTCGCGGGTCCGCGCGGCCAGTGCCGGCCAGTCCGTGAAGATCTCCGGGTGTTGCGGGCCGCGCACGGCGACTCCGCCCTGGGCCAGGACGTGCCAGGTGACCAGGTTGCGTTCGAAGTCGGTGGCGGCGAGGACCCGGTTCTCGTGGATGGCCGGGCCGGGTGGCAGCGTGGCCGGGTCGCGGCGCAGGTCGTCCCGGGTCACGAAGATGCCGTCGAGGTGCGGGCGGCGCGGCAACGACCGGTGGAGGCGCCGGAGCAGGTCCGGGGCGGCGGGCGCCGACGTGACCGCCACGAAGTCGATGTCGCTGACGCCGGGGCGGTAGTCACCCAGCGCGATGGAGCCGTGCAGGTACAACCCTTCGACCAGTCCTGGCGCGAGCGTGTCGGCCCGCGCCAGGAACTCATCGATCACCTTCATCCCGAGCACGTTATCCGGGCGGCGCCACCGCTCGGCAGCGCGCTCGTGGACGTACCCAAGCAAGGGTTTGATCTTGATTTAGACCACGACGCTGACCAGGCGACCCTTCACGACGATGACCTTCTTCGGCTCCTTGCCGGCCAGCGCCTCGGCGACCGACGCCAGGGCCGCGGACCGGACCTCGTCCTCGGGGGTGTCCGGCGAGACCTCGACACGTCCGCGGACCTTGCCGTTGACCTGCACCGGGTAGGTGATCGAGTCGGCCACCAGCTGCGCCGGGTCGGCGACCGGGAAATCGGCGTAGGCCAGCGTGCCCTCGTGGCCCAGCCGGCCCCACAGCTCCTCGGCCAGGTGCGGCGCGAACGGCGACATCATCAGCACCAGCGGCTCGACCGCCTCACGCGAGACCGTCGGCAGCGGGGTCAGCGTGTTGGTCAGCTCGATCAGCTTGGCGATCGCGGTGTTGAACCGCAGCTCGTCCATGTCCTCGCGGACGCCGGCGATGACCTTGTGCAGCACCTTGCGGGACTTCGGGTCCAGCGGCTGGTCGGTGACCCGGTTGGCGCCGGTCTCCTCGTCGACGACCAGGCGCCAGGCGCGCTGCAGGAAGCGCTGCGAGCCGACGACAGCCCGGGTCTCCCAGGGGCGGGAGACGTCCAGCGGGCCCATCGCCATCTCGTAGACGCGGAACGTGTCGGCGCCGTACTGGTCACACATCTCGTCCGGGGTCACCACGTTCTTCAGCGACTTGCCCATCTTGCCGTACTCACGGTTGACCGGCTGGTCACCGTAGTACCACTTGCCGTCACGCTCGACGACCTCCTCGGCCGGCACGATCACGCCGCGGGCGTCCCGGAACGCGTACGCCTGGATGTAGCCCTGGTTGAACAGCTTGCGGAACGGCTCGAACGAGGAGACGTGACCCAGGTCGAACAGGACCTTGTGCCAGAAACGGGCGTACAGCAGGTGCAGCACCGCGTGCTCGACGCCGCCGACGTACAGGTCGACGCCGCCGCAGTCGCCGGCCGCCTTCGGGCCCATCCAGTAGGCCTCGTTGGCCGGGTCGACCAGCTTCTGCTCGTTGTGCGGGTCCAGGTAGCGCAGCTCGTACCAGCAGGAACCGGCCCACTGCGGCATGGTGTTGGTCTCGCGGGTGTACGTCTTCGGACCGTCGCCCAGGTCCAGTTCGACCTGCACCCAGTCCTTGATCCGGGACAGCGGGGTCTCCGGCTCGGTGTCGGCGTCGTCCGGGTCGAAGGTGCGCGGCGAGAAGTCGTCGGTGTCGGGCAGCACGACCGGCAGCATCGCGTCGGGCAGCGCGATCGGCAGGCCGGTCTCGTCGTAGACGATCGGGAACGGCTCGCCCCAGTACCGCTGGCGGCTGAACAGCCAGTCCCGCAGGCGGTAGGTGGTGGCGCCCTGCCCGAAGCCCTTCTCCTCCAGCCAGGCGATCATCGCGGCCTTGGCCTCGGCCTTGTTCAGCCCGTTCAGGAATCCTGAATTGATGGCGACACCGTCGCCGACCCAGGCGCCGCCGTCAAAATCCTCAGGAGCTTCGACGGTACGGACGATGGGCAGCTCGAAGACGGTGGCGAACTCGAAGTCGCGCTCGTCGTGGGCCGGCACCGCCATGATCGCGCCGGTGCCGTAGCCGGCCAGCACGTAGTCGGCGATGAAGACCGGGACGCTCTCGCCGTTGACCGGGTTGGTCGCGTAGGCGCCGGTGAAGACGCCGGTCTTGACCTTGCCGTCGGCGGTGCGCTCCTCCTCCGTCTTGGCGGCGGCGGTGGCTTTGTAGGCGGCGACGGCCTCGGCCGGGGTCGCCTTCCCACCGGTCCAGATCTCCTTCGTCCCGGTCGGCCAGGCGGCCGGAACGATCGTGGAAACCAGCTCGTGCTCCGGGGCCAGCACCATGTAGGTGGCGCCGAACAGCGTGTCCGGGCGGGTGGTGAAGACCGTGATCTTGTCCGATTCGACGGAGAAATCGACGTGCGCACCCTGCGAGCGGCCGATCCAGTTGCGCTGCATCAGCTTGACCGGCTCCGGCCAGTCCAGCGTGTCCAGGTCCTCGACCAGGCGGTCCCCGTACTGGGTGATCCGCATCATCCACTGCTTCAGGTTGCGCTTGAAGACCGGGAAGTTACCGCGCTCGGAGCGGCCGTCCGGGGTGACCTCCTCGTTCGACAGCACGGTGCCCAGGCCGGGGCACCAGTTGACCGGGGCCTCGGACATGTAGGCCAGCCGGTGGCCGTCGATCACCTTGCGCCGCTCGACCGGGGACAGCCCGGCCCACTCCGTACCCCGCTCGCCGGCCTCGAACGAGGCGATCAGCTCGCTGATCGGGCGGGCCTTGTTCACCGACGGGTCGAACCAGGAGTTGAAGACCTGCAGGAAGATCCACTGGGTCCAGCGGTAGTACTCCGGGTCGGTGGTGGAGAACGAGCGCCGCTCGTCGTAGGCCAGGCCCAGGCGGCGCAGCTGCTGCCGGTACCGCTCGACGTTGGCCGCGGTGGTGACCGCCGGGTGGGTGCCGGTCTGCACCGCGTACTGCTCGGCGGGCAGGCCGAAGGCGTCGAAGCCCATCGGGTGCAGCACGTTGTAGCCGGTCATCCGCTTGTAGCGGGTGTAGGAGTCGGTGCCGATGTAGCCCAGCGGGTGCCCGACGTGCAGGCCGGCACCGGACGGGTACGGGAACATGTCCTGTACGTGCAGCTTCGGCGCACCGGCGCGGGGATGATCCGGGTCGGCCAGCTCGCCGACCGGGTTGGGCGCGTGGAACGTCCCGTTCTCCGCCCAGTACCGCTGCCAGCGCAGCTCGATCTCGCCGGCCAGCGCGGCGGTGTAGCGGAACGGGTTCTCGGTCTCGCTCATCTTCAACACCATCTCGTCTACGTCAAAAGGGCTGGGGTTCGCGCGCTCCGGGCATAAAAAAGCCCCTCACGCAGGAGGGGGCGCCGTGCTGTCACCAATCCGGAATCAACACCGGGGGATCAGCACGGCCGGCTAAGGAGCAGAACACGCCAAGCCATGCGCGCCATGATACCCGCCTTCCGTCACGCACGGCGACCGGTATGCCGTCGGGGATGTTCGGTTCCGGAATCCGATCACTGTCGGTAGATGGACCATGTTCGTCCCGTTTTCCAGAAAACCCCGGTCGTTCCGGCCTTTCGAAGGGGTGTGCGGGCGGGGATAACCTGTCAGGAACGGGCGGCGAGCGCCGGAGGCCCACGGCCGCTGGGCGCCCGCAACCTTGGGGTGCCCTGACACTGGGTGATCCACTGCTCGGGGTACGTATCACTTGGAGGAAAGCCCGTGACAACGCCGACCTGGGGCGAGCCGACAGGACCGCTGACGAACGCCGAGTTCCGCGCCGCGACACAAGCCATCATGGCCAACATCGAGCAGGTCATCGAGGGCAAGAGCGCGACGGTGCGGCTGGCCCTCGCGGTGCTGCTGGCCGAGGGGCACCTGCTGATCGAGGACGTACCGGGCGTGGGCAAGACGAAACTCGCCAAGGCGCTCGCCCGATCCATCGACTGTTCGGTCCGCCGGATCCAGTTCACCCCGGATTTGTTGCCCAGCGATGTCACCGGGGTGAGCGTCTACAACCAGGAGACCCGGGACTTCGAGTTCAAGCCGGGCGCCGTCTTCGCCAACCTGGTGGTCGGCGACGAGATCAACCGGGCGTCGCCGAAGACCCAGTCCGCGCTCCTGGAGTGCATGGAGGAACGGCAGGTCACCGTCGACGGCACGACGTACGAGCTGCAGTCGCCGTTCATGGTGGTGGCCACGCAGAACCCGATCGAGATGGAGGGGACCTACCCGCTGCCCGAGGCGCAGCGGGACCGGTTCACCGCCCGGATCGCGATGGGGTACCCGGATCCCCGGGCCGAACTCGCCATGCTGACCGGCAACGCCGACCACGACCCGCTGAACGACCTGCGGGCGGTCGCCGACGCCACGATGATCCGCCGGCTGATCGAGACGGCCCGCGCGGTGCACGCCGCCGACGCCGTCCAGCAGTACGCGATCGCCCTGGTCACGGCCACCCGGGAGGCGCCCGAGATCCGTCTCGGGGCGTCCCCGCGGTCGACGCTGCAGCTGATCCGTACGGCCAAGGCGGTGGCCGCGCTCGAAGGGCGCGACTACGTGCTGCCCGACGATCTGCAGGCGCTGGCCGTCCCGGTCCTCGCGCACCGGCTCATCCCGACGCCGGACGCGCAGCTCAACCGGCGGACCACCGACACCATCGTCTCCGAGATCGTGCACCGGCTGCCGATCCCGCACTCGAACCGGAACCCGTACGACACCCGCGCCGGTGGCGGCGGCACCCAGTACGAGTCCCGGGGGCGGTGATCATGCGAGAGGCGCTGCGAGGTCTCACCACGCGCGGCCGCTCGTTCCTGGCCGCCGCGATCGCCGCCGGCATCTCGGCGCTCATCCTCGGTGAGCGCGACCTGCTGCGCGTCGCGGTTCTCCTGGCCGCCCTGCCGTTGCTGGCCGCGGCGTACGTCGGCCGGAGCCGCTACAAACTGGCGTGCACCCGTTCGCTGGAGCCGGGCCGAGCCCCGGTCGGCTCCAGCGCGCGGGTCATCCTGCGCCTGCAGAACCTGTCCCGGCTGCCCACCGGCACCATGCTCCTGGAGGACCGGCTGCCCTACGCGCTGGGCAGCCGTCCCCGGGTCGTGCTGGAACGGCTCGGGGCACACCAGGCCAGCTCGGTGGCGTACACGGTCCGCGCCGACGTGCGCGGGCGGTACCCGATCGGCCCGCTGGTGATCCGCCTGACCGACCCGTTCGGGCTCTGCGAGCTGACCCGCTCGTTCCCCAGCGTCGACCAGCTCACCGTGATCCCGCAGGTCGTGCCGCTCCCCCGGGTCCGCCTGGCCGGGGAGTACGCGGGTACCGGCGACAGCCGCGCCCGCTCGGTCGCGGTCCACGGCGAGGACGACGCCGCCACCCGGGAGTACCGGCGCGGCGACGATCTCCGCCGGGTGCACTGGCGGTCGACCGCCCGTACCGGCGAATTGATGGTCCGCCGGGAGGAGCAGCCCTGGGAGAGCCGGGCCACGGTGGTCCTGGACACCCGGGCCCAGGCGCACCGCGGCGAGGGTCCGACGGCCAGTTTCGAGTGGGCCGTCTCGGCCGCCGCCAGCATCGCGGTGCACCTGCGCGAGGCCGGCTACAAGGTGCGTCTGGTGACCGGCACCGGCATCGACATCGACGGCGCCGAGACCGGCGGCGAGGGTCTGATCATGGACGCCCTGGCCGACGTGAAGACGCTCTCCAACGGTGACGTGTCGGTCCTGGTCGAGACCGTCCGGCGGCGTTCCGACGGCGGCCTGGTGATCGGCCTGTTCGGCACGCTCACCACCGCCGAGGCGCACCTGCTGAGCCAGCTCCGGGGCAACGGCGCCACCTGCATCGGGTTCGCCATCGACAGCTCCACCTGGGTGTCGATGACGGCCGGCGACCGGCAGGAGTCGGACCGCGAGCACGCGGCCGCGACGGTGGCGCTGGTACGCAGCGGCTGGCGGTCGCTGCCGGTGTCGCACGGCGAGACGCTGCCCGGGCTGTGGCCCACCGTGGGCCGCGGCTCGCAGGGCTTCGCCTACCGCGCGGCGATGGCCGAGACGGTGAGCGGGGTGAACCGATGACCGGCCGCCGCCGTCTCGGACTGGTCGCGGCCGGGGCCACGCTGCTGTCCTCGGCCCCCCTCGCGACGATCTTCGACAAGTGGACCTGGCTGCTCCAGGTGATCCTCACCGTCGTCATGATCGCCGGGGCCGGGGTGCTCACCCGCACCCTGCGCTTCCCCAGCTGGGCCCAGGCCCTGGGGATGGTCGTGGCCATGCTCGTCACGCTCACCTGGATCTTCCCGAGCGGGCACGAGCTGCTGGTGCCGACGCCGGCCACGATCGCCCACTTCGGCGAGCTGATCCAGCAGGCCGGGCAGGACACCCGGTCGTACGCGGTGCCCGTCCCGGACCGCGACGGCCTGCTCTTCGTCGCGGCCCTCGGCATCGGCGTCGTCGCCATCGTGGTCGACCTGCTCACCGCCGTGTTCCGCCGACCGGCGCTGGCCGGCCTGCCGATGCTGGCGATCTACTCGATCCCGGTCGCGGTCTACCTGGACAGCGTGCCGGTCACCCCGTTCATCATCGGCGCCTGCGGGTACCTGTGGCTGCTGGTCGCCGACAACGTCGACCGGGTCCGCCGGTTCGGCCGCCGGTTCACCGGCGACGGGCGCGACGTGGACGTCTGGGAGCCGTCACCGCTGGCCGCCGCCGGGCGCCGGCTCGGCCTGGTCGGCGTGCTCGTCGCCGTGCTGCTGCCACTCATCGTGCCGACCGTCAGCGGCGGCCTGCTGTCCCAGCTCACCCAGAGCGGGACCGGGGCCGGCACCGGGGTGGGCCCGGGCGGCAGCGGGAAGATCGACCTGTTCGCCAAGCTCAGCGGCCAGCTCAGCCAGAACGCCACGGTCAACCTGCTCAAGGTGACGACGAACGAGAAAGACCCGTTCTACCTGCGGTTCGGCGTCGCCGACCAGCTCACCGCCGAGGGCTTCGGCAACCAGCAGCCGAACGGGAACACGCTCAACAAGGGCAGCCTGCCCGACCCGCGGCGCGACGGCGCGACCCTGCAGACGTCGTTCCAGCAGTACCACGCCGACATCGAGGTCACCGACGCGCTGCGGCAGAACATGGCGCCGCTGTACTCGTACCCGGTCGGGATCAGCGACCTCACCGGCAGCTGGGCGTACGACGGGAGCCAGCAGGTTCTCTACTCCAACCGGAACACGACCAGCAAGCAGAAGTACTCGATCGACTACCTGCGGGCGCAGTACACGCCGGCCGAACTGCGGACCGCGCTGTCACTGAACCAGAACGACCCGATCCGGCGGGCGTACACGGTCGTCCCGGTCAACGCCTACGTGAACCAGCAGGTCGCGAAGCTGACCAAGGGCAAGACCAACGACTACGACAAGGTCCGCTCGATCTACGACTCGTTCTCCAAGAAGTACGGGTTCTCGTACAGCCTGTCCACGCAGCCCGCCGGGAACGTCTCCGAGATCGAGGCGTTCCTGAAGAACAAGGTGGGCTACTGCCAGCAGTACGCGGCGGCGATGGCGTGGATGGTGCGGGCCGCCGGCATCCCGGCCCGGGTCGCGTTCGGCTTCACCCGGGGCACCCCGGAGGACGGTGACACGTACGTCATCACCAACCGCAACGCCCACGCCTGGACCGAGGTCTACCTGCAGGGCTTCGGCTGGGTTCCGTTCGACGCGACACCGTCGGCCGGAGTCGCCGGCTCCACCCGGTCCGACTGGGCACCGGACGTCGACCGGACCACCGCGCCGTCCGCCACCGGGACGACCGCCCCGGCCACCGGCGCCAGCGGATCCGCCTCGGCCGGCCCGAACCAGCGGCCCGACAAGGCGGCCGACGGCGACAACCCGTCCGGCACCGGCGTCGTCGCCCCCGACCAGAACAACTGGACCGGCCTGCTGATCTTCGGCCTGGTCGCCACGCTCATCGCGTTGCTGCTGGTCCCGGCGTTACGCCGGGTCCTGCTACGACGTCAGCGACACGCGGCGACCGCCGGTCCGCCACCCGCGGTGATCAACCCGCCGGAGCCCGGACCGGCCGGAGCGGTCACCGGGATCGTGGTCAGCGCCGAAACCACCCAGGCCCGGGCCGACGCCCACGCGGCCTGGGACGAGCTGATCGACACGATGGTCGACTACCAGATCACGGTCGACCCGACGGAGACACCACGGCTCACCGCGCAACGGCTGATCCGGGAAGCCGTCCTGACCGAGCAGCCGGCCGCCGCGGCCGAACTGCTCGGCACCGCCGAGGAACGCGCCCGGTACGCCCGGCAGCCCATGCAGGGCGCGGAACTGACCTCGGCACTACGCCAGGTCCGATCCGGGATGGCCCACTCGGTGAACACACGGGTCCGGCTGCGGGCGGTCCTCCTCCCGCCGTCGATCATGCTCAGCTGGCGGCTGGGGCTGGCCGAGGCCGGTACCCGGTCGATGGAGGTGTCGGGGCGGTTCGGGGAGTGGTTGACCCGCTTCAACCCCCGGCGGCTGCTCAACCGGGCCCGCTGACCCGGGCCGCCGCCTCGGTCCGTTCACCCCGGGGCCTGCTTATCCCGGGCCTAGTGCGAAAGGGCGCCGTCCTCCGGAGGACGGCGCCCTTTCGTTCGGCGCTCAGGGCTCTACCGCAAACCTTGAGACAGCCCTCACCACCAGCCGCACAAGCCCAGCTGGCACCCACGGCTGCAACGCGACCCTGAAACAGCCCTCACCACCAGCCGCACAGGCTCAGCTGGCACCCACGGCTGCAACGCGACCCTGAAACAGCCCTCACCACCAGCCACGCAAGCCCAGCTGGCGCTCACGGCTGCAACCCGGCCCTGAGGCAGCCCTGAGCACCAGCTGGCAGCTGGGGCGAGCTGCGGCCGGGAGCCGGCCGGGCCTTGAGCTGGGCGGGCGAGAGCGTGGCTGGACGCGGGCGGGGACACGCGCGGCGGGCGGGGCGCAAGCGGTGCAGCAACTGGGCGCGGGCGGGGCCGCGCAGGGAGCGGCTGGGCGCGGGCGGGAGCGGGAGCGGCGCGAGCAGGGATGGGGGCCGCAGAGGCGGGGCCGCGCGGGCAGAGGCGGGGCCGCGCGGGCAGAGGCGGGGCCGCGCGGGCAGAGGCGGGGCCGCGCGGGCAGAGGCGGGGCCGCGCGGGCAGAGGTGGGGCGGGGTTGTCGCCGTACGGCGGGAAATGGGCATGGAGAGGAAGCGGACCGCGAGTGGCGCAGCGGCCTCGAGATACGACGACGGCGGCCTTACGGCCGCCGTTCGTCGGTGCAGGCCGAAGCCGTCAGCGATGGCCTTCCGGCCGCTGCTTCCAGCGGTCCTCGAGCCGGTCGAGGAAGCCACCGTTCCCCTTGCGGCCCTGGCGGGTCCGCCGGGAGGCGGTGCCGCCCACGGATCTGAGGTCGGGGGCCTGGCCACGTTTACGCGACTGCATCGCGAACGCGGCGGACCCGAGCATCACGACGAAGCCGGCGACGCCGAGCAACACGGTGCCGGAAGCCGCCCCGTAGACGACGAGAGCCAGACCCAGCACGATGACGAACGCGGCGATGATGAGCCGGCGCCGTGCGTGGAAACGCGGGTCGCTGGCCCGCACAGCCGAGGCGAATTTGGGGTCCTCGGCAAGCGACCGCTCGATCTGATCGAACAGCCGCTGCTCGTGCTCCGAGAGCGGCACGGCTTTCCTCCCCGGGCGCATGTCCGGCCCAAGTGGGGCCGGGGCAGCCGTCGGCTGCCTTACCACGCAAGTCTACGAGGGGGTTGCCGGGTCGGAAAGCGGGACGACGGCCGAGTGCGGGTGATTTTCCCGGCCCTAAAGATCGTTTCGTCCCAAAAGCCCGTCTTACCAGGCCAGTTACCGCTGGTGAAACATCCGCGACATCGAGTGATACGGATGCCTTTTGTTCATCTGGCGATCAGCAGGGGCACGGTCATCTCGGCCGCGGTGGCCGAACCGTGGTACGCCACGAGCTGTCCCGCCTTGACCGGTTCCCATCCGGAGGCGACCGCGACCGCCCGGCCCCAGCAGATCACCACGACCTCCCCGATCCGGTCGGCGTGCCCGGCCGGCACCGGCCCGAACCAGCCCTCGTCGATCGCCTCCTCGCGGGTCACCACGGTGGCGTCCGCCCCGAAGACTCCGCGCCAGTTGGCCAGGACGTCGTCGCGGGCGCCGGGCTCCGCATACAGGTAGCGGACCCGCGGCTCGCCGGCCACCCCGGTCACGCCGTCGCGCAGCTCGGCGATCTCGGCCATGTCCCGCCGGCCCTCCAGCGGCACGTTCAGCTGGCCGTGATCGGCGACCACGAGCAGCGCGGACCGCGGCGGCAGGCCGTGGACGAGCCGGTCGAGCAGTGTGTCGACCCCGCGGGCGGCCTCCCGCCAGGTGTCCGAGCCGACCCCGTCCTCGTGGCCGAAGTGGTCGAGATCCGGGTGGTAGCCGTAGACCAGCGCCGGGCCGTCGGAGTTCCGCAGCGCGGCCAGCATCCCGTCGGCGACCGCCAGGCCGTCGGCGGCGCCCCGGTACTCCGCGCCCCGGTTCGCGGCCACGCTCAGGCCGCTGCCCTCGAACTGCGGCTTGCTGACCACGGTGACCCGGACCCCGGCGGCGGCGGCCAGTTCCATGCGGGTGGGGACCGGCTGCCACGTACGCGGATCGGGGTCGTCGCCCCACAGGATGTGCGTGAGCGGGCGGCCGTCGGGCCGGCGGACCGTGAAGCCGAGCACCCCGTGCGCGCCCGGCGGCACGCCGGCCCCGAGCGTGACCAGGCTGACCGGGGTCGTGGACGGGAACCCGGCGGTGAGCGTGCCGGCGTGCCCGCGACCACCGGAGGCCAGGTCGGCCAGGACCGGGGCGTGCGGCGCGGCGAGCGGCAACTGGTACGCCCCCAGGCCGTCGACCAGCAGCACCGCGACCCGGTCGACCCCGTCCAGCCGGGCGCCCAGGCCGAGCACGTCGGCCGCGCCGGGGACGCCGAGCACCGCGCTGACGCTGGGCAGCAGGTCGGCCAGGCTGCCGGTGCCGTAGGCGGGCCGGACGAGCCGCAGCGCGTCGGGGTGCAGCCCGTCCTCCGGGAAGCTCCGGGCGGCCGGCTGCTCGCTCACGGCCGGCGGGCGAACAGGTGCAGCTGGGAGGCGATGTCCCGGAACGGCGGCTGCGCGCTCAGCGCCAGCTCCAGGTCGAGCACCGCCTGCGGGTCCTCCTCGATCACGGTGGCCGGGAGGAGATCGGCGACCACCCGGACGCCATGGGTCTGCTCGACCTCGAGGCCGGCCGACCGCAACAGCTCGGCGGCGGTCTCGGCGTCGTAGCGCCGGCGCAGCGTGTCCCGCGGGCCGGACCGGCCCTCCGGGTCCGTGACCAGCGCGGACGCCGCCCGCAGATGTCCGTTGATCGCCCGGCCGAGGATCGCCGCGGCGCGCCCGGCGACCAGCAGGCTGACCGCGCCGCCCGGCCGCAGCGCCCCGGCGATCGCGGCGACGACCCGGGTCGGATCGTCGACGACCTCGAGCACGGCGTGGCACAGGATCAGGTCGACGCTGCCCGGCTCGACCAGCCCGGCCAGCGCGTCGCCGTCACCCTGCACGGCCCGCACCCGCCCGGCGACCCCGGCGTCGGCGGCGCGACGGGTCAGGGCGGCCAGCGCGTCCGGGCTGGCGTCGACGACGGTGACGGTGTGCCCGGCCTCGGCCAGGGGGACGGCGAATCCGCCGGTGCCGCCGCCGACGTCGAGGACGGTCAGCTCACGGCCGGCGTGCCGGTCCAGCTCACGGCGCAGAACAGCCCAGACCGCCGCGGTGCGCGCGGTGACGAGCGGCCGGCCGTTACGTGCGATTGCGGTGTCCACGCACGGCAGCCTAGTCGCCATGACAAGCTCTTTCCCGCCACCACTCACCTCGTGCGGGGTCAGAAGGCGAACAGGATCCCGGTGGCCCGGCTCATCTCGCAACTGTTGCCGTAGGTGTGCGACCACCGGACCGCGCGCCCCCGCCACACCCCGCTGAGCCGCGCGGTGACCGGCTTGTAGAGCAGGAAGCAGTACCGGTCGGCCGGTGTGATCCGCGCCGGGTCGGCGCCGACCCGGGACAGTTGCGCGCAGGCCTGGGGCGGGTCGGGGTGCCCGCCGCCGTCCGGGTCGCAGGTCAGTTTGACCGCGGCGGCACCCCCGCCCGCGTCGGCGACCCGGGTCAGGGTGAGTCGTGAGCCGGCGACCGGCCCGGGCGCGGGTGCGGGCCCGGCCAGGACCGCCGCCACGGCGACGAAGCTCATGCAGATTCCGAACGACATGGCGCACTCCCCGATGGTTCCTGGAAGCGCACCTTATGCCAACAAAACCCTAAAATCCGGCAAATCACAAAACCCGACTCTTCCCGTACGGCGGTGAGCCGCCCCGAAAATCAGCGGAAGTCCCGCGAGGCCGGGGTCACCGGCGGGTTGAGCGTCTCCAGCCGATCCGCCACCAGGTTCAGCACCCCCTCCGCCTTCTCCAGTTTCCCGCGCACCAGCAGCGCCGCACTGCTGCGCGCCACCCGGCGGTACCGCAGCCACAACCCTGGGGAGCAGGTCACGTTCAGCATCCCCGTCTCGTCCTCCAGGTTCACGAACGTCACCCCGCCCGCCGTCGCCGGCCGCTGCCGGTGGGTGACGATCCCGCCGACCAGGACCCGGGTCCCGGCGTCGACCGCGGGCAGTCCGGAGATCGGCACCGCCCCGGCCTGATCGAGCCGGGGGCGCAGGAACCGGGCCGGATGCGTCTCCGGGGACAGCCCGGTCGCCCAGACGTCGGCGACGAGCACGTCGACCTCGCTCATCCCGGGCAGCATGGGCGCCTCGGTGCCGGTCACCGTCCCGGGCAGACGGTCCGGTCTGTCCTGAGCGGCCGCGCCCGCCGCCCACAGCGCCTCGCGCCGGGACAGTCCGAAGCTCGCGAACGCGTCGGCGGTGGCGAGGGCCTCCAGGTGGGCGGTCGAGCAGCCGGTCCGCCGGGCAAGATCGGTCATCGACCGGTACGGCCCGTGCTCGCGGCGTTCGTTCTCGATCAGTTCGGCGAGTTCCGGACCGATCGTCCGGACGGCCTTCAGCCCCTGCCGGACGGCCGGCCCCCCGAGCCCCCAGGCGTGCGGCGGCTCGCCCGCCTCGGCGACGCGCCGGCTCTGCGGGGTGGTCTCCAGGGTGGCCATCGCGTCGCTGCGGTTGATGTCCGGGCGGCGCACCTCGACCCCGTGCCGGCGGGCGTCGTCGACCAGGGTCTGCGGCGAGTAGAAGCCCATGGGCTGGGCGTTCAGCAGCGCGGCGCAGAACGCGGCCGGGTGGTAGCGCTTGAGCCAGGCGCTCGCGTAGACCAGGTACGCGAAGCTCATGGCGTGGCTCTCCGGGAAGCCGTAACTGGCGAACGCGGAGAGCTTGTGGAACAGGTCGTCGGCGAGTTCGCCGGTGATGCCGTTGGCGGCCATCCCTCCGTACAGCCGAATCTTGATCTTCTCCATCTTCTCGACGGATCTCTTCGAACCCATCGCGCGCCGCAACTGATCGGCCTCGGACGGATCAAAACCGGCCACGTCGATGGCCAGTTGCATCAGCTGCTCCTGGAAGAGCGGCACCCCGAGGGTTTTCCGCAACGCGTTCTCCATGCGAGGGTGCGGCACGTCCGGCGGCTCCAGGCCGTTCTTCCGGCGGATGTACGGGTGGACGGACCCGCCCTGGATCGGGCCGGGCCGGATCAGCGCGACCTCGATCACCAGGTCGTAGAAGTTGTCCGGTTTGAGGCGCGGCAGCGTCGCCATCTGCGCCCGGCTCTCCACCTGGAACACCCCGACCGAGTCGGCCCGGCAGAGCATCGCGTAGACCTCGGGGTCGTCGAGCCGCATCGTGCCGATGTCCAGCTCGCTCTCGATCATGTCGTACGCGTAGTGCAGCGCCGACAGCATGCCGAGCCCGAGCAGGTCGAACTTGACCAGGTCGACGGCGGCGCAGTCGTCCTTGTCCCACTGCAGCACGGTGCGGCCCGGCATCCGTCCCCACTCGACCGGGCAGACCTCGATGATCGGGCGGTCGCAGATGACCATGCCGCCGGAGTGGATGCCCAGGTGGCGGGGGAAGTCCTGGACCGCGTTGGCGAACTCCACGACGTGATCGGGCATGTCGCTGCCGGCGGTCGCGACGTCACCCCAGCGGTCGATCTGTTTGCTCCAGGCGTCCTGCTGGCCGGCCGAGAAGCCGAACGCGCGGGCCATGTCCCGCACGGCCGACCGGGGGCGGTAGGAGATCACGTTGGCGACCTGGGCGGTGTGCTCACGTCCGTACTTCCGGTAGACGTGCTGGATGACCTCCTCGCGCCGGTCCGACTCGATGTCGACGTCGATGTCCGGCGGCCCGTCGCGCTCGGGGGCGAGGAAGCGCTCGAAGAGCAGGTTGTACTCGACCGCGTCGACGTTGGTGATCCACAGGGCGTAGCAGACCGCCGAGTTCGCCGCCGAGCCCCGCCCCTGGCAGTAGATCTTCTCCTTCCGGCAGAAGTCGACGATGTCGTAGACGACCAGGAAGTACCCCGGGAAGCCGAGGTCCTCGATCATCCGCAGTTCCTTCTCCAGCTGCGCGTACGCCCTCGGGTGGTGCTCCCCGTAGCGTGCTTTCGCTCCGCGCATGGTCAGCTCGCGCAGCCAGCTCATCTCGGTGTGCCCGGCCGGCACGTCGTAGTCCGGCAGCCGGGGCGCGACCAGCTCCAGGTCGAAGGCGAGGTCGCCGCCGTACATCGCGGCGTTCTCCACCGCGCCCGGATAGCCGGCGAACCGGCGCGCCATCTCGGCGCCGCTGCGCAGGTGAGCGGTGCCGGCCGCGGGCAGCCAGCCGTCCATCTCGTCCAGGCTGCGCCGCGCCCGGACCGCCGCGAGCGCGGTGGCCAGACGACGGCGGGACGGGGTCGCGTAGTGAACGTTCCCGGTCGCCACCACCTCCAGCCGCCGGCTCTTGGCCAGCGCGAAGAGGGCGTCGTTGTAGTCACCGTCGTACGGATGACCATGATCGGTCAGCTCGACCGCCACGTTCGGCGCCCCGAACAGATCGACCAGACGGTCCAGCTCCCACGCGGCCGCGTCCATCCCCTCGGTGGCCAGGGCCAGCGGGACCGGGCCCTTGCGGCAGCCGGTCAGCACGAGCACGTGGTCCTTCAGGACCTCGGCGATCTCTTCCGGACTGCCGTACTCGGGTTTGCCCTTCTCCCCACCCCGCATCTGGGCCTGCGAGATGACCCGGGCCAGCCGGGCGTAACCCTCGTGCCCGTGCGCCAGGGCCAGCAGATGGGCGCCCTCCGGATCCGCCTCGCCGTTCTGCGGCCTGGTCAGGCCCAGCGACAGCTCGGCCCCGAAGATCGTCGGAAGCCTCAGCTCACGGGCCGCCTGGGAGAAGCGGACCACGCCGTAGAAACCGTCGTGATCGGTCACGGCCAGCCCGGTCAGCCCGAGCCGGGCCGCTTCCTCGGCCAGTTCCTCGGGGTGGCTGGCGCCGTCCAGGAAGCTGAAGTTGGTGTGACAGTGCAGCTCGGCGTAGTCGACGCTGCCCTCGGAACGGATCAGGCCGGGGGCGGCCCGGTAGGGCTCGCGCTTACGCGTGAAAGCCGGGGAGTCCCCGCCGTCCGCCTCCGCGACGATCGGATCGACCACCGGCGCCAGGCCGGGATCCGTCCACAGCCCACGCTTCCCCGGTGTCCCGGACAGGACGCGTTCCATCTCGGCCCAGGACCGCTCGGGATTGTGAAAACTCATCGCGCCACCCGGCCGTCAGTCATAGATCGCCTCCACCGTCCACCGCCCCGCCGCCAGCGAGATCAGCACCGCCCGCCCATCAGCCAGCACCATCTGGAACCGCGCCCGCCGCCGCGCCTCCTCCCCCGCCCACCAGCGCTCCTCGATCGGCCACGGCCCGGCCCAGGCCGTGATGGCCATCGGCGCCGATCGATCGACGGTCAGCGTCGTCGGAACCCCGGTCAACTCCAGCCGCGCGGAAACCCCGACCGGCATCCCGGTCTCGTCATGAACAACCGCCCCGATCGGTTCCCCCAGCACCACGGCGGGTGACGGTCGCGGCAACCGACCGGGCCAGGGGGGCATTCGCGGAGGGCGGGCCTTACGGCCCAACTGCTTTGCGCGTACGGCCGCAGCACCCCCCGATCCCCCGATCCCGCCCGCCGTGCCCTCCCCCATCCCCGCAGTCCCCGATCCACCCACGTCCCCCTTCCCCGGCTCTGCCGCACCCGCGGCGTCCCCCTTCGCGCCCGCGTCGCCCTCACGGAGACCCGCAGCTCCGCGCCCTTCCGCGTGGTCCTCTCCCTTCCGCGCAGCGGTCGGCTCATCACTCATGGCCGTCCCGGCTTCCCCCGCCTCGGGGACCAGCGTCAGGTGCGAGCGAGGGGCCGCCCGTTCCTCTGCGGTCCCGCTCTCGCCTTCCGGAGTCCGACTTTTCGCTTTTTTGGACTTTTTTTCGGTGACGATCGGCGCCGCGGCGAGGGGGATCGGGAAGCGACGCCGACCAGGATCGGCCGGGCGACGGGGCAGGTCAGGAGCGATGGCGCGATCCAGCACGGGCACGGTGACCACGCCCGGGATCGGATCCTCGTGCACCCCGGCCGCCCGGCTCGGCGACCGCTCGTCACCCCACGGCACCAGACGCACCTGGTCGTCCCCGGAACGCCCGCCCCCGACCACCGGCGTCACCACCGATTCCGGCCCGAGTAGGCCCTGCACCCGGCTGAACGCCCGGTGCGCGCGATCCCGTTCGGCCCCGGCGTCACCCCACAGGCCGGGTTGCAGGCCGGCGTGCGCGAGGATCCCGCCCGGGATCAGGCTCAGCCGGACCAGGCCCGCGGTCGGCCGGGCCGGGGCGTTGCGGCGGGCCCCGGTCAGCCAGCCGTCGAGCTGCCAGCGCACCCGTTCGGCGATGGCGGCCGAGGTGAGCAGGCCGTCGTGCCGCCACACCCGGTGCAGTTCCTGGCCGTCCGCGGTGACCGCTTCGACGCCGAGCCGGGTGCAGGCCAGCCCGTACCCGGCCAGCCGGTCGTGCAGGCGCTCGGCCAGCACCCGCCCGGCGAAGGCGGCCGTGTCCACCCGGTCCAGCGGCTCGTCGTACGTCTCGGAGACCACCAGATCGTGGGGCGGCTGCCGGACCGCGAGCGGCCGGTGATCACCCCCGCCGGCCAGCCGATGTGCCAGCGCCCCGTCGAACCCGAACCGGCTCAGCACGTCCCCGGCCGGCAGCGCCGCGAACTCGCCCAGCGTCTTAGCCCCGAGCCGGCGCAGCAGATCGGCCAGCTCCGGCCGGTTCAGCGTCTCGACCGGGAAACCGGCCAGGAAGTCCCCGGTCCGCCCGGGCTCGACGATCTTCCCGTCGCGGGCCGCGATCCCGGCCGCGAACACCCCGTCGGCGATCCCGATCTGGCTCTCCACCGCGCAGGTCTGCGCGATGTGCTCGATGATCCGCTCGGCCGCGGCCTCCTCACCGCCGTAGTACCGCGACGGCCCGCGCGCCGCGAGCGCGCACGCCCCCGGCCGGACCACCTCGACCCCGGCCGCGACCTCCTCCACGGCGGCCACCACCGGCTCGAACGCCCGCGCGTCCCGCCCCGGGTCGTGCTCGACCACGATCAGTTGCGGACACCGCCCCTGCGCGTCCCGCCGCCGCAGCCCCCGCCGCACGCTCTCCCGCCGGGCCGCCTCGGAGCAGGCCAGCACCCGGTTGTCCGCGAACACCGCCATCGGTTCCGCCGCCGGCACCCCGAGCACGATCTCGGCCGCCACCACCGGCCAGTCCGGACACCAGACCAGCAGCGTCCGCCCCGCCGCCCCCATCACTCCCCCACCGAAAACCCCGACGTCACCCCGCCGCGCTCCCCGGCCACCCCCACCCGCCCGATGTCCCCGGCCGAGCCCACCCCACCCTTCCCCGAGCCCACACCCCGCCCACCCCGATCCACAGCCGGGCCGGAGCCCCGCCGATCCGCGGCCGAGCCCCGGCCGCCCCGGTCCGCGACCGCACCCGCCCCGAGCCGATCCCACAGAGGCACGGCCGAGTCCGTTCCCCGCCGCTTCCCTCTGCCCTTTTGCCGCCGCGTGTTCTCCCCGCCCGGCGACGGGACGGGACGAAGTTGACAGCCCTCCGAGATCGGCGAAGCAGCGCCCTCGGCGGCAGCAGGCACGGCGTGGAGCGACCGGTCGTCCGTGCGCGGCGGGATCGCGGGGATGTCGGGCCGCGATTCGGGACCGTCGTCCCAGGCCGCGACCGTGTCCGGGCGGGACGTCAGGCCCGGCATCCAGAGCGTGAGCTCACGGGGACGCGCCGCCGCACCCCGCCCGTTGGCGGTCACGGTGACCTCGCGGCGCCGCAGGCGACCCCAGCCGTCCCCGAGACCTTCCCACTGACCGCGGCTGACCTGCAGGGTCACGTCCGCGCCGGACCAGGCGCCGAACGGCATCAGTACGCTGCCCCGCTGCCGGGCCCGGGCCGCGAGCCGGCTCACGACCGTTCCGGAGATCGATCCGGGAACGGCCGTGACCACCACGTCCACGCCGTCGATCAGGGCCGCGACCACGGTCGGCCATTCCGGTCCCGGTTCGGGAACCAGCGCCAGCCGTTCCAGCGCGATACCGGTCTCCGCCGCGGCGAGCGCGCCCAGCGTGGGCAGTCCGACGACCGCGCACCACGAACCGGCCCGGGACGCGGCCGCGAGCAACGCCAGCATCAGGGACGTCCCGCCGCCGGCGGACGCGGCCCGGCCACCGGTCACCGCCACCGTGCTTCCTCGCCGCAGCCCGCCGCCGGGCAGAAGGTTGCCCAGTTCGGCCACGACCGGAAGCATCCGGTGCGCGCCCGGCTCATCCGTCTCGCTCGCGGGGCGAACCAGCCCCGCGAGGGCCGCCGTCCCGCTGATCATGCGCCCTGCCATCGTCGTGCCCCGCTCTGTTCCCCGTGTGTTCCTCAAACCGCGGCGACCCCGCAGCAGACCCACCAGGCGAGGGAAGACCGGCTCACCGACCCGGCCGCGGGAGGGCCGGACCGCACACCCGGCCGCAGGAGGGCCGGGCCGCACACTCCGGCCGGATCACCGGCCCGGTTGCGGGAAGACCGAGCCGCACACCCCGGCCGCGGGAGGGCCGGCGGATGATGCGGCGGACCGGCAGTGTCTGGCCAGGCGCTACCGGCCCGCGGCACCACCCGCCGACCACCGAACTCGACGACTCAACCCCGACGGCTCCAACCGGCAGGCCAGGCTTGCGATTCAGGGGCGGGCGGGTCCACGAGCGATGCTCCGGCTGCTCAGGCGGCCAGCGGCGGCTGGTAGGAGACCCCGAGCGAGGACTCCACCACCGTCACGAACTGTTCCGCCGCCCGCAGCAGGTCATCCGCCTCTCGGGCGCTGACCACGTGCGGGATGCCGGCCTCGGCCGCCGCCCGTTTGCCGGCGCCGAGCGCGAAATATCCCGCCCACTCGCCGAACTCGGGCGCGACCATGACCAGCAGGGACCAGACACTTGTGGCTCGGGTGCGCCGCCCGGGTGCGGCCGGGCGGGCCCGGGCGGCGAGCAGCGCGGCGGCCGCGCGCAGGGCGGCCAGATGCGCCGCCGCATACCGCAGACCGTCGGGGGTCGTGTGTGCTGCCTCGGACAGGCCTTGCCGGGCGATCGCCAGCAGCTGGGCCGGTGTCCGATGGGGCAGCATGTGCGCCGGGACCGTGGGCGCGTCAGCCCGGGCCGAAGCGGGCCCGGGAACCGGCGTCAGGCCGGTGGCCGCGGTGCTAGCCATGGTCTTCTCTCCTCGCCTGTTCCGCATCCGACGTACTGGCCGAACCGGACCGCTGCGGAGGAAGACGCAACGGACCACAACCCTGAGGCCGGGGTGCCGGGGCTCCACGGGCAGTGGGAGCCCCGGCGGCAGACCGGCCGGATGTGAAGCTTCCCCACACCACACCCGGCCGGCCACACCGGCGGGTCCGCCGCCCGCCACCGGGGGTCGGGGGCAGCGAGCGGCGGCCTGCCTTGTCGCACGGCCCGAACCCGCGAATGCTCGGACCACGCACACGACGCTTCGCGGCGCCGCTCCCGGGAGACGCGCCGCGAAACACGCTCCCGAGGGCCAGAACGAACACCCTTTCGAACATCCGTTCTAACTACAGCAGAGACTAACACCCACCCCCGACAAAAACAGCGCCGCACCGCCCCCTTTTCGAACAGATGATCGACTGCGGCGGAAGCCTCATCTCCAAGAATCACCAAAAGCCACAAAAACCAATAAAAAACCATCAAGACGTACGGGAAAAGGCGCGAAGGCGCAGGAAGAAGTCAGCCGGCCGCGGCTCGGACAACCGCCTCACCCGCGGAGGTGCGCAGGTAGAGCACGCTGCGCCCGGCCCGCCGCCGGGTCACCAGGCCCGCTTCCAGGAGCACTCGCAGATGTCCTCCGACCGACCCCAGCGCCAGCCCGGTGATCGCCACCAGCTGGCTGGTGCTCTTCGGCTGCGCGAGCTCGGTCAGGACCCGGGCCCGGCCCGCCCCGAGCAGCCGCCCGAGCGCCCCGGGCACCGTGCCGGCCACCGGCCCGGGATCGGCCAGGATTCCGGCGGCCCGGTACATCAGCGCGTACCGCGACGGCGCCGGCTCCAGCCAGGACACCCAGCCGCGGCCCAGCGTGTTCGGCACGAAGAGCAGTTGCGCCCCGGAGATGTCCCGCGGCGGGTAGTCGAGCGCGTTGATCTGCAGCCGGCCCTCGCCCAGCCAGCGCATCCCGTCGCGCATCCGGTCCAGCGCGGCCCGCCAGCCGCCCAGGCTCAGCTGCCGGGTCCGGGCCAGCACGTCGGCCTCCAGGAGGCGGCGGCGCCGGGGCCAGTCCGGTGCGATCCCGGTACGCCAGATCCAGGTCAGCAGCTCGGCCATCCGCGCGCCGAGGTCGTCCCGGTCGAGCGTGTCCGGCAGGCGTCCGCCCAGTCCGTCCGCGAGGTTGCGCCGGGCCTGGCCGGGCGGTGTGTTCCGGACCACCGCCACCTCGTCCTCGAACGGCTGCTCGACCTCCTCGGGTGGCGGCGCGACGAAGTCGGCGATCCAGTGCGGCCGCAGCGCCGCCTCGACCAGTTCCGCGGTGACCGGGTCGGCGGCGAGCCGTTCCAGGTAGCCGGGCCGGTGGGCGCGCAGCCATTCCCGGTCGGTCGGGAACTCGGCCGTGTCCCAGCGCAGCCGCATCAGCCCGGCGGTCGTCTCGGCCAGCGGGGAGAGCACGAAACGGCTGGTCGCGAGCGTGTCGGCATTGATCTGCCACCAGCCCACGGGCCACCACCTTTCGCCGCTGCCCGAAACATTAACCGTCGCCGGAGGGCGGCCCGAAGACTGACGGCCATGCGCACCTACGGCCAGTTGTTCCGCACGCCCGAGTTCACCCCGATCTTCGCCGCCACCTGCTTGCAGAGTGCCGCGGCCACGGTGATCGGCCTGGCCCTGGCCACCGGCGTGTACGCCCGCACCGGTTCGCCGTTCCTCGCGGCGATCAGCATGTTCGGCCCGTCCCTGGCCCAGATGGCCGGCGCGACCCTGTTCCTCTCCGCGGCCGACCGCTGGCCTCCGCGGGGTGCGGCGACCGGGCTGGCCCTGCTCACGGCCGCCCTGACCGCGCTGCTGGCGCTGCCCGGGCTGCCGCTCGGCGGGATGTTCGCGGTGCTGGCGGCGATGGGTCTGGCCGCCTCGATCAGCGGCGGGGTGCGGGCCGGGCTGCTCACCGATGTGGTCGCCGACGCGTACCTGCTGGGGCGTTCGGCCCTGAACATCTCCAACGGGGTCATGCAGATCGCCGGGTTCGCGGCCGGGAGCGCCCTGGTGACGGTGCTGTCGCCGGCCGGGACGCTGCTCACCGGCGCCGGGTTCCACCTGGTCGCGGCCGTGGTGATCCGGTTCGGCCTGGCCCGGCGGGCTCCGCGGGCCACGGGCCGGCCCTCGGTCGCGGCGACCTGGCTGGTCAACCGGAAGTTGTGGACGATTCCCGGCGTACGGCCGGTCTACGCCGGACTGTGGATCCCGAACGGCCTGATCGTCGGCTGCGAGGCGTTGTTCGTGCCGTTCGCCCCGTCCGGGGCCGGCCTGCTGCTGGCCGGTTCCGCCCTGGGCATGCTCGCCGGGGACGTGCTGGCCGGGCGGTTCCTGCCGCCGGTCTGGCGCCGCCGGCTGGCCCCCTACCTGCGGCTGCTGCTGGCCGTCCCGTATCTGCCGTTCGCCCTGCGGCCGCCGCTCGCCGTCGCCGGGGCGCTCGCCGTGCTCGCCGCGGTCGGCTACTGCTCCACGCTGCTGCTGCAGGAACGCCTGGTCGAGTTGACTCCGGACGAGAACCGCGGCCAGGCGCTCGGCCTGCACAGTTCCGGGATGCTGACCGTGCAGGCGGTGTGCGCGGCGCTGGCCGGCGGGCTGGCCGAACTGACCTCCCCGGCGACCACGATCACCCTGCTGGCCGCCGGCTCGGTCGCGGTCACCCTGCTGCTGGCCCCGGCACTCCGCGAGCCGGCACCCCACGAACCCACGACCAGGGCCGCCGCACACTGACGCCGGCGCCGGTCCCGGCCGATCGCGGGGCGGAGCTCACTCCGTACCAAATAATTGGCTTTTATCCGACATGGACCCCAGGCCGCCGAGCTGGATCGGGCTCGGTCTGGCGAAGGATCTCCCGCACCACGGGGGCGGTGTCGCCGCGCCCGAACAGCAGATAGCGGAACAGGTGCCCGAGCGGGCTCCCCTCGGCCCACTCGAAGTAGCAGTGCGGCCGCACGCCGGTTGCGTCGCGGAGCGCGAACAGGACGGCGGCGATCGCGTTCGGCGCGGCCGGGCTCTCCACCCGCAGGATCCGATGCCGGCCGACCTCGACCCCGCGCACCTCGAGAACGTCGCTGAACTCGGACGGGTCGACGACGTCGACCTCCAGGAACAGGATGTCGGCGCGGCCGGGCACCGGGTTCATGCCGCGCTGCTCGCCCTCCTTGGCGTTGTACTCCTCCTCGTCGCCGGACTGCCGCTGGTTGGCCACGACGTTGAGCTCGCCGTCGTGCTCGATCGAGTCGGCGATGAAGCGGCGGGCCGCCTCGTCGAACTCGATCCGGTCGGCGCGCAGCTCGGTGGTCCGGGTGATCCGGGAGATCAGCGAGACCAGGATGATGCCGGCGATGAAGACCGCGGAGATCGCGATGCCGTCCGGTTTCTCGATGATGTTGTCGCCGAGGGCGTAGAGCAGCACCAGCGTGAGCGCGGTGAAGCCGATACCGGCGCCGCGCTGCCGGGCCCGCCAGGCCGAGATGGTCACCGCGACCGAGCCGGACACCATCATCGCCAGGATGCCTGTCGCATACGCCCCGGCCTGCGCGTTCACGTCGGCGCCGAAGGCGATCGTGATGCCGACGCTGATCACCGTGTAGACCAGCACGACCGGGCGGACCGCGCGGCCCCACTCCGGCGCCATGCCGTAACCGGGCAGGTAGCGCGGCACGATGTTGATCAGGCCGGCCATCGCCGACGCCCCGGCGAACCACAGGATCAGGATGCTGCTGATGTCGTAGACCGTGCCGAAGCCCTCGCCGAGTTTCGCGTGGGCCAGGTAGGCCAGCGCCCGCCCGTTGGCCTCGCCGCCCGGCTCGAACGCCTCCGGCGGGATGAGGACGGTGGTCACGAAGCTGGTCGCGATCAGGTAGACGCTCATGATCGCCGCGGCCGTGGTCAGCAGTCTCCGCGTGTTGTGGACCCGCTCCTCCATGTTCCCGGCCTTGATCAGCGGCATCATGCTGACCCCGGTCTCGAAGCCGGAGAGCCCCAGGACCAGCGCCGGGAAGGCGAGGATGGACGGGCCGACGATGTCCGAGAAGCCGCTGCCGCCCTCGGTCAGCCGGTCGGTCCAGGCCGACAGCGCGCCCGCGGTGCCGAAGACGTCGACCAGGCCGACGATCGTGACCACGGCGTTGAGCAGCAGGAAGATCGCGACCAGGGGGATCGCGACGCCGACGGCCTCGCTGAAGCCGAGCAGGAAGACGAAGCCGAGGATCAGCAGCAGCACGACGGTGATCAGCACCTCGTGGCCGTGCATGAACCCGGGCAGATACGGATTCTCCGACATGTGGACGGTGGCGTCGGCCGCGGACAGCGTGATCGTGATGATCCACGAGGTGCAGACGAAACCGAGCAGCACCAGCACGAAGATCTTGCCGCGCCAGAACGGCAGCAGTTTCTCCAGCATGGCCACCGAGCCCTGCCCGTGCGGCGACTCGTGCGCGACCCGCCGGTACATCGGCAGCATCCCGAGCAGGGTGAGCGCCACGATCAGCAGCGTGGCCAGCGGGGACAGCGCCCCGGCGGCCAGGGCGGCGATCGCCGGCAGGTAGGACAGCGTGGAGAAGTAGTCCACGCCGGTCAGGCACATCACCTTCCACCAGGCCTGCTCGTGCTCGGCGTGCTCGGACTCCGGCCCGACCGGCTGCACCCGGTTGGCCAGCAACCATCGGGACAGGGGGCGCTGCGACACCCGCTCGCGAACCGGCTCCACCGAAGCCGGAACGTTGATCTCGGTGCTCATCGACCCTCTCCCTCGCGACTCAAGCAGATGTCAGGATGCACTAGAGGTGCGACAGTCCGGAGCCCAGGAGGCGTTCATGGCGCGAACGATCGTGATCACCGGGGGCAGCTCCGGCATCGGCCTGGCCGCCGGCGAGCAGCTGGCCGCCGCCGGTGACGAGGTCGTATTGATCGGTCGCGATCCCGACCGCCTGTCGGCGGCGGTCGAGCGGGTCACGGTGGCCGGAAACGGTCACGGTCCGCGTCACTTCCAGGCCGATTTCGAAAACCTGGCCGACGTACGTCGTCTGGCCGCCCAGCTGCTCGACGAGCTCCCGCAGATCGACGTCCTGGCCAACAACGCCGGCGGCATCCTCGCCCGCCCGCGGGAGACCGTGGACGGTTTCGAGGCCACCGTCCAGTCCAACCATCTGGGCCCGTTCCTGCTCACCCACCTGCTGAAGGAGCGGCTGACCGGCGGCCGGGTGGTGAACACGGCGTCTCGCGCGCACATGCGCGGCCAGCCGGGGACGAACTTCACCGACGAGTACAAATCGTATGATCAATGGCGGTCCTACGGGGCCGCCAAATCGGCCAACATCCTGTTCGCGTCCGAGGCCGCCCGCCGCTGGCCGGATGTGGTGAGCGTCTCGTTCCACCCCGGGGTGGTCCGCACCAACTTCGGCTCCGGCCGGTTGACCCGGTTCTTCTACCGGTACGCGCCCGGCCTGGTCACCCCCGAGGCCGCCGGTGCGCTGCTGGTCTGGCTCGCCACCAGCCCCGACGTGACGAACGGCGCCTACTACGTCGACCGCACCGTGGCCCGCCCGGCCGCGCACGCCCGTGACCCGGAGCTCGCCGCCGCGCTCTGGGAGGCGAGCCTGGACGCGACCGGGCTAACCTGATCGGGATGCCTGATCACGTCACCCTCCACGTCTGGCGGGTGCCACGGCGTGCCGTCGGCTCGGCCATGCTGCGCATGGCCTTCGCGCGCCGCCACCGGCCGGGCGTCCGGTTCGGCAAGTTCCTCGGCACCGGCACCGGCACGACCTTCGGGCCCGGCGATGCGGACCTGTCCCGCTGGGCGGCGATCACGGTGAGCGATTTTCCCGTACGGTTTCCGGCCTGGGACCGGATCGCCACCGCGCACGCCGGCGTCGACCTGGAGCCGCTGATCAGCCGGGGCACCTGGTCCGGCCGCAGTCCGTTCCGGCCCACCGGCCGCCGCCACGACGGCATGGTGCTGGCGCTGACCCGCGCCCGCCTGCGCCCGGCCCGCGCCCTGCGGTTCTGGCGGGCCGTCCCGGCCGTCGCCCGGGAGGTCGCCGAGGCACCCGGCCTGCTCGCCCGGTTCGGGGTCGGCGAGGCGCCGATCGGCTGGCAGGGCACCGTCAGCGTGTGGCGCGGCGCGGCGGATCTGACCGCGTTCGCGTACCGTCAGCCGGAGCATCGTGCGGCGATCGCCCGGACCCCGGCCGACCGCTGGTACGCCGAGGAGTTGTTCGCCCGGTTCGCGGTGCACGGGATCAGCGGTGACCGGTCCGTTCTGGGCTGGGCCGAGGGACGGGAGCGGACGTAAGCGATGAGGCTCGTAGCGTGGCAGCCGGACGACCTGCTGCGTCGGCTCGACGACGTGGTCGGCGTCTACGGCGAGGCGATGGGCTACCGCCAGGAGCTGCTGCAGACCCGCCGGGGTTACATCGGTTCGCACGTGCGCCGGCCCGGTTTCCGGGCGGTGGCGACGCTGACCACCGAGGGCCGGCTGATGGGCTTCGGGTACGGGTATGCCTCCCAGTCCGGCCAGTGGTGGCACGACCAGGTCAAGTCCGCCCTCGGCGAGGACTCGCGCCGGCAGTGGCTGGCCGACTGTTTCGAGGTGGTCGAGCTGCACGTGCGCCCGGCCGCCCAGGGGCACGGGGTCGGTGCCCGCCAGCTGCGCGCGCTGCTGGCCATGGCCAAGGGCCGGACCGTGCTGCTCTCCACGCCGGAGGCCGACGAGCAGGCGTCCCGCGCCTGGCGGCTGTACCGGCGGTACGGCTTCTCCGACGTGCTGCGCCACTTCTACTTCCCCGGGGACGAGCGGGCGTTCGCCGTGCTCGGCCGGGAGCTTCCGCTGGTGGAGCGCCCGGTCGAGGACGCGTCCGGCCTGGCCGGCGCCTGACCGGTGCGTGCGGCCCGATGGCTGCCCTGGGCGCTGCTCGGGGCCCTGGTTCTCGTCCAGATCTGCTATCCGCTGACCGAGGGTGACACCCGCGCTCACCTGACCGTCGCCACGGTGCTGCTCGGCGTCGTCTTCTCACTGGTCCACGCCCTGCTGGCCCGGGGCCCGCGGGCGGTCGGCGCGCTCGTGCTGACCGCCACGCTCGGTGGTTTCGCGGTCGAGGCGATCGGGGTGGCCACCGGTTTCCCGTTCGGCGTCTACGAGTACTCCGGCCGGCTCGGCCCGCGCCTGCTCGACGTGCCGCTGATCATCCCGCTGGCCTGGACGTGGATGGCCTGGCCGGCCTGGCTCGCCGCGGTCCGCGTCACCCGCCGGCCCCTGGCCCGGATCGCGGTCGCCGCCGCCGGCCTGGCCGCCTGGGACGTCTTCCTCGACCCGCAGATGGTCGCCGAGCACTACTGGCGCTGGGCCGATCCGACGCCCGCCCTGCCCGGCGTCGACGGCATCCCGCTCGGCAACTATCTCGGCTGGCTCGGTTTCGCCCTGCTCCTGATGGCCGCCCTGGCCACGGTCGCCGGGCGCACGGCGTCGGGCCCGCTCCCGTCGGACGCGCCGGCGCTCGCGCTGTGGCTCTGGACCTACGCTTCGTCGGTGCTCGCCCACGCGGTCTTCCTGTCCCTCCCGGCCTCCGCGGCCTGGGGTGCCGTCCTCATGGGCGCGGCCGTCCTCCCCCTGATCCCCCGTCTGCGCACCCCGGCATGACCGTCACCTGGGCTCTTCTCGTGCCGTTGCTGCTGCTCACCGTGCACACCGCGGTCAACGCCGGGCTCCTGCGCCGCCCGCGCCGCGACGCCGGCACCGGTGAACACGTGGCGGTCCTGCTCCCGCTGCGCGACGAGGCCGGCCGGGTCACCCCGTGCCTGCGGTCGCTGCTCGCCCAGGAGGGCGTGCCGAACCTGACGATCCACGTCCTGGACGACGGCTCCACCGACGGCACCGCCGACGTGGTCCGCGCGGTCGCCGGCGACCGGGTCCACCTGCACACCGGCACACCCCCGCCGCCCGGATGGCTCGGCAAGCCGCACGCCTGCCACCGGCTCGCCGAGCACGCCGCCGACGCCGACGTGCTGGTCTTCGTGGACGCGGACGTGGTGCTGGCGCCGGACGCCGTGGCCGGCGCGGTCGAGCTGTTGCGCCGGACCGGGGTGACGCTGCTCAGCCCGTACCCGAAGATCGTCGGTTCCGGCCGCCTCGTCCAGCCTCTGCTGCAGTGGTCCTGGCTCACCTTCCTCCCGTTGCGCGCGATGGAACGCTCCCCGCGCCCGTCCCTGGCCGCGGCCGGCGGTCAGTGGCTGGTCCTGGACCGCGCCGGATACCAGCGCGCCGGCGGGCACGCCGCGGTCGCCGGCGAGATCCTCGAAGACGTCGCCCTGGCCCGCGCGGTCAAGCGCTCCGGCGGCCGGATCGCCCTGGCCGACGGCTCCCACCTGGCCACCTGCCGGATGTACGACTCCTGGCGCGAGCTCACCGACGGCTACGCCAAATCACTCTGGTCCTCCTTCGGCTCCAGCACCGGCGCCGGCGCCGTCGTGGTCCTTCTCCTTCTTCTGTACGTCGTTCCGCCCGTCCTCGCCCCGATCCACCTCCTGCCGGCGCTGCTCGCCTACCTCCTGGGCGTCACCGGCCGCACGATCACCGCCCGGGCCACCGGCGGCCGCGCGTTCCCGGACGCCCTGGCCCACCCGCTCTCGATCCTCCTCTTCGGATACTTGATCGTTCTCTCCGTCCACAGGCGGCGCACCGGCCGTCTGTCCTGGCGCGGCCGTTCGCTCGCGGTTGTCCACAGGCCGGCCGATCCGCCGGGCGGCGCCGCCGGAAATCAGGCACCATCGCCGCAGGACTGAGCGGTCCGACCGAACGGAAGCGGGGGAACGGCATGAGCGAGATCGTGGTGATCGGCGCCGGCGTCGGTGGGCTGGCCACGGCGATCCGGCTGGCCGAGGCCGGGCATCGGGTCACCGTCCACGAGCGCTCGGGCGCGGTCGGCGGCAAACTGGCCGCCTTCGAGCGGGACGGTTTCCGTTTCGACACCGGCCCGAGCCTGCTCACCCTCCCGCAGGTCTTCGACGACCTGGGCCTGGGTCTGCGCCCCGAGCCGCTGGATCCGCTGGTCCGGCACTTCTTCCCGGGCGGCACGGTCCTCGACTCGTCCTCCGACCACGAGGTCTTCCTGGACCGGATCGGCGCCGCCCTGGGCCCGGAGGCCGCACGGGACTGGGCCCGTTTCTGGCGTCGCGCCGAGCGGATCTGGCACGCGTCCTGGGAGTCGGTGCTGCAGCGCCCGGTCACCGCCGCGTCGCTCGTCCGGCTCTCCTGGCGGGTCCGTGACCTGGCCGCGATCGCGCCCGGGCGGTCGCTGCGCGCGCTGGGCCGTCGCTACCTGCGGGACCCGCGGCTGCGGATGCTGCTGGACCGTTACGCCACCTATGCCGGCGCCGACCCCCGCCGGGCGCCGGCCGCGCTGGCCGCTGTGCCGTACGCGGAAATGGCCTTCGGCGGTTGGTATCTGCCCGGTGGCCTGATCACGCTGGGTGAGGCGCTGCGGGCCCGGGGCGAGAGCCTGGGCGTGCGGATCGAGCTGCACTCCCCGGTCGCCGGGATCATCGCCGACGGCGACGGGCGTGGCGACCCGCGCGACGGGAAGGCGCCCGGGCGCCGCGGCCTCAGGGTGCGCGGTCTCCGGCTGGGCGACGGCCGCGAGGTCCGCGCCGACGTCGTCGTCTCCAACGTGGACGCGATCACGCTCTACCGCGATCTGCTGCCCACGCCGCGCCGGCTGGCCGCGCTCTCCGACCGCAGCCTGGCCGGCTTCGTCCTGCTGCTCGGTGTGCGCGGCGAGTCCCCGGAGCTGGCCCACCACAACGTCTTCTTCCCGTGGGACTACGACGCCGAGTTCGACGCGGTCTTCGGCGGCCCCGGGCGGCGGGCCCGGCCGGCCGGCGACCCGACGGTCTTCGTCACCCGGGCCGACGATCCGGCGGTCCGGCCGGACCGCCACGAGGCGTGGTTCGTGCTGGTCAACGCCGCACCCCAGGGCACCGGCGAGGCTCGGGTGGACTGGCGGCGGCCGGGGCTGGCCGAGGCGTACCGGGATCGGGTCCTCGATGTGCTCGCCGCGCGCGGGGCCGACGTACGCGATCGCCTGCTCTTCGCGGAGATCCGCACGCCGGCCGATCTGGCCGACGCGACCGGCGCACCCGGCGGCGCCATCTACGGCACCGCCGGCGGCCTGCTGCGCCCGGCCAATCGCGGCCCGGTCGACGGATTGTTCCTGGTCGGCGGTTCGGCCCACCCGGGCGGTGGCCTCCCCATGGTCACCCTCTCAGCCCGCATCGCCGCCGACCAGATCGCCAAGTCGCGGGTTGAGGAGTAACCACCACCCCATCAGGCCCGGCCGTGAGCGGCCAGGAAAGCCTGGGCGATGCCGGCGGCGAGGTCGGCCGGGTTCTTGGCGGCGATCGCCTGCCCGCCGGTCGCCTTGGCCATTCCCTGCAGCGCCGGCAGGTTCGCGCCCGGCCCGAAGCCGACCGCGATCACCGGCACCGGCCGCGCCGGGTCCTCCACCGCGGCCAGCCGTTTCAGGAAGTCCGTATGGGACATCTTGAAACGTGTCCCGCCGTCCGACCCGTCGGTCAGCACCACCACCACGGTCGCGGTGTTGGGTTTGACCTCATCACGCATCGCCGTCACCCCGTCCAGCACGGTCTGGTAGAGCGGCGTCCCCGAGTTCGCCACCGGCTGGTAGTTGGTGATGGCCGCGGCCAGCTGATCCCGCCGCGACTTGCCGTTGGCGGCGGCCCGCATCGGTCCGAACGGCACCGCCTCGGTGTGCGCCGGGCTGCTCGCCGACGGGGTGCCGAAGAACCACATGCCCAGGCTGCTGTCGTCGCTGAACAGTTGGGCGGCGGTGGCTCCGGACTCGCGCAGCAATGACGCCTTGGTCACGCTCCGCCCGGCCCGGTCGGTGATCTTCTCGTTCATCGAGCCGGACGCGTCGATGAGCAGCAGCACCTGGAAGGCCACCGACTTGTAGTCGGCCCACTGCCGGGCCGGGCCGAGCAGCGCCTCCGGGTCGGCCGGCAGGCGCAGCGCGCCCTTGGTGGCCGAGGAGCGGAATCCGGCGTCGGTCAGGGCTTCCGTGGTGATCGCCTTGCGCAGGTCGGCGACGAGGTCGGCCGGGGCGCCCTTGCGCACCGCGTAGGGATAGTCGGCGTCCACCTGCCCGTCGGCCGGGGCGCCGCCGGCCAGCCGTACGTCGTGTTCGGCCTTCTGATAGCCGAGGAACTGCTGCTCGGTCGTCGGGAAGACGCCCACCTGATAGGTCGCGGCGGTCGCGTCCGACTGGTCGGCCATCTGCTGGAGCAGCCCGGCCGGGTCGGCCACCGCGCTCTCCAGCCGGCTGCGCAGGGTGAGCGCCTGCAGCTGGGCGATGCCGGCGTCCGGGTTGGCCTTGGCCGTGGCCTGCTGGAGGGCGAAGACACTGAGCAGCCCGATCGTGGTCTGGGTCGGGTCGGACATCCGGACCGCGGGCACCCGTTTCTGGATCGCGCCCTGCACCATGCCGCTCCACGAGGTCGCGCCGTTCGGGGCGAACAGGGTGCTGATCGCCTCGGGTCCGGCGATCACCAGCGGCGACCAGGCGAGCGGTCCGCCGTCCACGGTGTACTTGGCGCCTTTGGCCCCGGCGACGGCCAGCCACGCGCTGCTGGACGGCACCCACACGTCCGGCTGGGGGTTGGCCGTGAGCACCGCGCCCGGTTCCATGGCCTGGACCGCGACCTCGGAGCAGCGCTGCCCGTCCCGGCTGAGCCCGGTGGCCGCGGCCTGGACCACCGGGGCGATCTCGGGCGCGGCGGCGACCCGCAGTTTCGGCTCGGGGCAGGGCAGGGCGGTGGCCGGCACGGTGGGCGGGGGCGCGCTGGGGTCGGCGACCGGGGTCGTGCCGCGGCCGCTCATCAGGCGCCAGGCGATGCCGCCGGCGGCCAGCAGGACCAGGACGACGACCGCGGCGGCCAGCAGCGCACGTCCCCGCCCGGGCGGCGGGTCGTGGTGCGGCTGGCCCCACTCGACCGGTTCGGGGAGTCGTGGGTCGGACCACTCGTTCTCGGGCATGCCACCTCGACATCGCGTAAAGATCGACAACGGTCGGTAAAGGCCGACACCGATGGTTGCGGATAGTAGTCCCGGTTCTAAGTCATGCAATGGCTCCTAAGGTTCCGCACAACAACTCGGCACAACCGTGACCGTCAGGACATCAATCGAGGAGCCGCTATGGAGATCACGATGAACTCGCCGTCTCCGCTGAGGCCGACCGGCTCACGGCCCCATCCGCCGTAGATCTTGTCCACCCGGAAACCGGCCTCCCGCAACGAGTCGCGCAGTTCCGGTTCGGTCCGGAATCTCAGTGTCGCCGAGTTCGCCAGATCCCGCCCGTCGGCAAATCGGTAGCGCTCGGTGACGTGCCAGACGTTGGTCGCCACCTCCGCCGACTCGCTCCACGCCTCCACCGCGCTGCCGTCGCCGAGCACCACGGTCCGCCCGGAGTCGCGCGGATTCCAGAAGCCCCACGGCTCGCGCGCTGGGTCGCTGGTGTCGAAGACCAGCCGCCCCTCGGGGACCAGGGCCCGCCGCAGCCCGCGCAGCACCCCGTCCCACTCCTCGTCGTCCACGAAGGACTGGGCGACGTGGCTGGTCATGAACGCGGCGTCGAACGAGCGGGCCGGCAGCTGCCCGGCCGAGCCGCGCACCCAGTGCACGCGGTCCCCGCCGGGTTTGCGCCGGGCCGCGGCCAGGGCCGCCGCGGCCGGGTCGAGGGCGGTGACGTCGTGTCCGGCCTCGGCCATGGCGATGGCCAGCCGGCCGGTGCCGCAGCCCAGGTCGATCACCCGGTGGGCGGAGCGTTCGGCGAGCACGGCCATGAAGAAGTCGTCGTCCCAGCCCCAGGGACACTCGGCGTCGTAGACCTCGACGAGTCGCGGGTCGTGGAACTCGCCAATCCACACACCTGGACTCTAAACGCGCGGTGGGCGGTTGACTACCCTATGTGGACGGTGCCTTCCAACGCCCGTACGCCGAAAGGCAGTTTGCCCGAGGTGATGTGCTCGAGCACCACGTCGCGCAGCGCCGCGGCCGCGTGCGGCAGGACCGCGGCCCGGCGCTGGGCCAGGGCGATCGTCCGGCGCATGCCGGGCGGGGCGAGCGGCGTGGCCCGCAGCAGCGGCCGGTTGGCCAGGACCATGCTGGGCACGAGCGCGACACCGAGTCCGGCCTCGACGAACGCGAGCACGGCATCCATCTCGCCGCCCTCGACGGCGAGCTTGGGGGTGAAGCCGGCCCGCTCGCAGGCGTGCAGGGTCACGTCCCGGATGTCGTAGCCCTCCCGGAACATCACCATCGGGGTGTGCCGCAGCTCGCCCAGCTCCAGCTGCCGGGCCACGGTGAGCGGCGGACCGTCGGCCACCGAGGCCACCACCAGACTCTCCCGGACCAGTTCGGTGGTGATCAGCGCCGGGTCCACGCCGTGCTCGGGGGCCACGATCAGGGCCAGGTCGAGGGTGTGGGCGAGCAGCCCGGCGATCAGGTCCTGCGAGCTGCCCTCGCTGATGTGCAGTTTGACCCCGGGATGGTCGGCCCGGTAGGTGCGCAGCACGGCCGGGACCAGGGAGGAGCAGAGGCTCGGGGTGGCACCCAGGCGCACCTCCCCGCGACGGAGCCCGACGATGTCCTGGACGGCGTCGCGAGCGGCGTCGGCGTCGGCGACGATCCGCTGGGCCATCGGCAGCAGGGTCTCGCCGGCCACGGTGAGGGTGACCGCACCCCGCATCCGCTCGAAGAGAGGGGCTCCGAGCGAGGACTCCAGGGTGTGAATCTGCTTACTCAACGTAGGCTGCGAGACGCCCAGAATGTCCGCCGCTTGGGTGAAATGTCGTGTCTCCACCACTGCTAAGAAGTACCTGAGTTGTTGCAGCTGCACCGTAATAGCCTATCTCTATGGCAACCGGCCCGATCATGCATTAGACGAATGGCCCGGGACTTCCTACCGTCCAGGTTGTGGCGGTAGACACTTCAGTTCCTAAAACCAAGAACGCGGCCGGGGCGACGGCAACGCCCACTCCGCGCAAGGTGGTCCGGCCCTCGTCGATCATCTTGAAGATCACCATGGCGGTCAGCGGCATCCTGCTGGTGCTCTTCCTTTACGTACACATGATCGGCAACCTCAAGATCTTCCTGGGCGGCCCCGACTTCGACCACTACGCGCACTGGCTGCGGGATCTCGGCACGCCGCTGCTGCCGCACATGTGGTACCTGTGGATCCAGCGAGGCGTCCTGACCCTCGCCGTGCTCGCGCACATCTACACGGCCGCGGTGCTGACCATCCGGGCCAAGAAGGCCCGCCCGGTCAAGTACGCGCACCGGCCCAAGATCCAGGGCAGTTACGCCGCCCGGACCATGCGCTGGGGCGGCGTGATCGTCTTCCTGTTCATCATCTTCCACATCCTCGACCTGACCACCGGCACGGTGAACCCGGTCGGGGACCACGAGCACCCGTACGCCAACGTCGTGGCCGACTTCGCGCCCGACCGCTGGTACGTGACGCTCTTCTACGCCCTGGCGATCGTGGCCGTCGGTTTCCACCTGTGGCACGGGATCTTCAGCGCGGCCCGGACGCTGGGCCAGCAGACCGAGAAGGGTCAGCGCCGGGCCAAGGCCGCCGCGCTGGTGCTCTCCGCGGTCCTGGTAGTGGGATACCTCTCGGTGCCGTTCGCGGTGCTGACCGGATTGGTGGACTGAGATGACTGAGACTGATTTCTGGAAAGAGGGCGACCCGGTCGTCGACAAGGCCGCCCCGGACGGCCCGATCGAGACCCGGTGGGAGCGTCGCAAGTTCTCGGCCAAGCTGGTCAACCCGGCCAACCGCCGGAAGCTGACGATCATCGTGGTCGGCACCGGCCTGGCCGGCGGTTCGGCCGCGGCGACGCTGGCCGAGCAGGGTTACCACGTCAAGTCCTACTGCTACCAGGACAGCCCGCGCCGCGCGCACTCGATCGCCGCGCAGGGTGGCATCAACGCCGCGAAGAACTACCGCAACGACGGCGACTCGATCTACCGGCTGTTCTACGACACGGTCAAGGGCGGCGACTTCCGCGCCCGCGAGTCCAACGTGTACCGGCTGGCCCAGGAGTCGGTGAACATCATCGACCAGGCCGTGGCCCAGGGCGTCCCGTTCGCCCGCGAGTACGGCGGCCTGCTCGACAACCGCTCGTTCGGCGGCACCCAGGTGTCCCGCACGTTCTACGCCCGGGGCCAAACCGGTCAGCAGCTGCTGCTCGGTGCGTACCAGGCCCTGGAGCGCCAGATCGGCCTCGGCAACGTCGAGATGAACGCCCGGCACGAGATGCTCGAACTGATCATCGTCGATGGCAAGGCCCGCGGCATCGTGGTCCGGGACATGGTCACCGGCGAGATCACCACCGAGCTGGCCGACGCCGTGGTGCTGGCCTCCGGCGGGTACGGCAACGTGTTCTTCCTGTCCACCAACGCCAAGGGCTGCAACGTCACGGCGTCATGGCGGGCCCACCGCAAGGGCGCGCTGTTCGCGAACCCCTGCTACACGCAGATCCACCCGACCTGCATCCCGGAGTCCGGCTCGCACCAGTCGAAGCTGACCCTGATGTCGGAGTCGCTGCGCAACGACGGCCGGGTCTGGGTGCCCAAGGCGCAGAAGGACACGCGTCGCGCCGCCGACATCCCCGAGGACGAGCGCGACTACTACCTGGAGCGCATCTACCCGTCGTTCGGCAACCTGGTGCCGCGGGACATCGCGTCGCGCGCGGCCAAGAACGTCTGCGACGAGGGTCGCGGTGTCGGTCCCGGCGGGCTCGGCGTCTACCTGGACTTCGCCGACGCGATCAACCGGCTGGGCCGCAAGGCGGTCGAGGCCAAGTACGGCAACCTCTTCGAGATGTACGAGCGCATCACCGGTGAGGACCCGTACGAGACGCCGATGCGCATCTACCCGGCCGTGCACTACACGATGGGTGGCCTCTGGGTCGACTACGACCTGCAGTCGACGATCCCCGGCATGTTCGTGGTCGGCGAGGCCAACTTCTCCGACCACGGCGCCAACCGGCTCGGCGCGTCCGCGCTGATGCAGGGTCTGGCCGACGGCTACTTCGTGCTGCCCAACACGATCAACAACTACCTCGCGTCGGGCCCCTTCCCCAAGGTGACCCAGACCCACGAGGCGGTCGTGGCGGCCCGCAAGCAGGTCGAGGACCAGATCGAGAAGTTCCTCTCGATCGACGGCGACCGGACCGTCGACTCCTTCCACCGCGAGCTCGGCCACATCATGTGGGAGTACTGCGGCATGGAGCGCACCGAGGAGGGCCTGACCAAGGCCATCGGCCTCATCCGGGCCCTCAAGGAGGAGTTCTGGACCCGGGTCAAGGTCCCGGGCAAGGGCGAGGAGCTCAACCAGAACCTGGAGAAGGCCGGCCGGGTCGCCGACTTCATCGAGCTCGGCGAGCTGATGTGCATCGACGCGCTGCACCGGCGGGAGTCGTGCGGCGGTCACTTCCGGGCCGAGTCGCAGACCCCGGACGGCGAGGCGCTGCGCCACGACGACGAGTTCGGCTACGCCGCGGCGTGGGAGTACTTCGGCGCCGACGGCAAGCCGACCCTGCACAAGGAAGAACTCGTTTTCGAGTACGTCCACCCGAGCACGCGGAGCTACAAGTAATGGACATTCAGGTACGGGTGTGGCGTCAGTCCGGTCCCTCCGACAAGGGCCGGATGGTCACCTACGACGTCAAGGACATCTCCCCCGACGCGTCGTTCCTCGAGATGATCGACGTCCTGAACGAGAAGCTGATCCTCGACGGCGACGACCCGATCGCGTTCGACCACGACTGCCGTGAGGGCATCTGCGGCGCGTGCAGCATGGTCATCAACGGCACGGCGCACGGCCCGGAGAAGGCCACCACGACGTGCCAGCTGCACATGCGCAAGTTCAAGGACGGCGACGTGATCGACGTCGAGCCGTGGCGGGCCGCCGCCTTCCCGGTCATCAAGGACCTGGTCGTCGACCGTTCCGCGTTCGACCGGATCATCCAGGCGGGCGGTTACATCAGCGCCCCGACCGGCACCGCGCCCGACGCGCACGCCGCGCCGGTGCCCAAGAAGGACGCCGACGCCGCGTTCGAGGCGGCCACCTGCATCGGCTGCGGTGCCTGCGTCGCCGCCTGCCCGAACGGCTCGTCGATGCTGTTCACCGCCGCGAAGATCACCCACCTCGGCCTGATGCCCCAGGGGCAGCCCGAGCGCGACAGCCGCGTCATCGACATGCTGCAGGCGCAGGACGACGCCGGCTTCGGCGGTTGCACCAACATGGGCGAATGCGCGGAGGTCTGCCCCAAGGGCATCCCGCTGAGCCTGATCGGCCGACTCAACAGCGACTACCGCAAGGCCGTCGCCAAGAGCTGACGCTTTCCCCCAGCCCGGGGGTTGCCGTCCCCGGGCCGCTGGTGGCGGGACATCCGCTGTCCCGCCACCACCAAATCTCCAGGCGTCCGGCCCAGTGTCGTGCCGGACGCCCGGTCATCCGAACTTCCCGAAGATCAACTTCAAGATCTTCATTGCCTCGGTCCGCCGGGGTACAGACCGTCGCTCCCGCGGGGACCCTTCCGACCCTCGCAGGGCGCTGGCGCGCCCAGAACGCGAGGCCCGCAAGGGCGACGTGGTCGGCTGGTCACGGTCAGAGCAACAAACCCGGTCAGGCCGCGAGAGCCGCGACGATAACCATCGTGCACTGATACTCACGCCACCCGTCCCGCGCACGCAGCACCCCGATGAACCGCGCCGACGCCCGCACGCCGGCCCCCCGATGGATGCCGACCAGCTCGCACTCACGACGATCACGCCCGGGTCAGCAGTCTCGTAGATCACCACGCTCCGGCAGTCGTCGAACCCAGCTGACCGGCCTCAGCTGGCACTCACGGCTCCACAACCAGCCCAGAACAGCCCCCAGCGCCAGCTGACCGGCCCCAGCTGGCACTCACGGCTCCACAACCAGCCCAAAACAGCCCCCAGCGCCAGCCGGCAGGCCTCAGCTGGTGCTCACGGCTCCACAGCGAAGCCGGAACAGCCCTCGGCGCCAGCTGGCGGGCTTTGGCTAGTGCTGAGGGCTGTTTTGAGGGGCTGGGGACAGCCGTCAGCGCCAGCTGGGCGGGGCGAGGCGCGCTGCGGCCCGGAGTGGAGCGGGGGTCGCGGGTCGTGGGGACGGGCGGGTTCTCACGGCGTACGGGAAAAAGAATTGAGGCCGCCCAGTCCCGCGTGGAGGAAGCCGGTGAGGGTGTCGATGGCCTCGTCGTCGGAGAGTTCGCGGCCGAGGTCGGGGCGGTTGGCCGAGAGCCAGCTGGTGGCGAAGGCGCTGATCGTCGTGCCGAACAGGGACGCGCAGACGAGCGGGTCGCCGGGCAGGGCGAGTCCGGCCAGGTGGTCGGCGATGTGGCCGAGGTCGGGGGCGAGCAGGTCGCGGCTGCGTTCGGCGAACGTGTCGGAGACGAGCGCCGCCTGCTGGAGCGCGAGCATGACCACGTGGTGCCGCCGGTAGGTGTGCCAGAACGCCGCGACGTGCCACCGGACCGCCTCGCGGTCGCGGAAGTCGGTGCCGTGGCCGGCCATCTCGGCGCTGGCGTCGCCCTCGGCCAGCAGGTCGGCCATCAGGGCTTCGAGCAGGGCTTCTTTCGAGGCGAAGTGTTTGTAGAACGAGCCGGTGGCCCGGCCCGCCTCGGCCGTGATGTCGGTGATCTTGGTGTTCAGGTAGCCGACGCGTTCGAAGACCCGGACCGCGGCCGCTTTGAGTTCGGCCTCGGTCTGCGCCGCCAGTTCCTTGCGGAGCACCCCGTCACCACCATCCGGACAACCCGACCCTTGACCGGAGCGTATCAGCGCCTTACGGTGAATCTATGTTCACTGAATCGAGATTCACTCTCATCGCCGGTGCCGGCCCGACCGGCCTCACCGTGGCCCGCCAGCTGCAGCGCTACGGCGTGCCGTTCCGCATCGTGGAGAAATCGCCGCGCCCGTTCGACGGCTCGCGCGGCAAGGGCCTGCAGCCGCGCACCCAGGAAGTGCTCGACGACCTCGGACTGATCGACCGGTTCCGCGCGTCCGGCAGCGACTACCCGGCGCTACGGGTGCACCGGCCGGACGGGACGCAGGTCGAGTGGCGGATGGACGAGCTGCACGAGCCGACGCCCGCGGTGCCGTACCCGAACGTGCTGATGGTCCCCCAGTGGCGCACGTCCGAGCTGCTCGCGGACGGCATACCGGTCGAATTCGGCGTCGGGGTCGAAACGGTCGAGCAGGACACGGACGGCGTCCGGGTCACGCTCGACACCGGCGAGGTCGTCACCGCGCGTTACCTGGTCGGGGCCGACGGCGGGCGCAGCACCGTCCGGCGGGCGCTCGGGGTGGAGTTCCTCGGCTCGACCCACGAGGACGAGCGGATGTTCATCGCCGACGTCCGGCTGACCGGTGTGGATCGCTCGCACTGGCACGTCTGGCCGGGCGACCCCGGGTTCCGGCTCGGCCTGTGCCCGCTGCCCGGCGAGGGCGACTGGTGGCAGCTCACCGCGCCGCCCACCGAGACCCCGATCGCCGAGCTGGTGGCCGGGGCCGACCCGTCCATCACGATCACCGAGGTGGCCTGGACGTCACAGTTCCGGGCCAACATCCGGATGGCCGAGCGTTTCCGCATCGGCAACGTGTTCCTGGCCGGCGACGCCGCACACGTGCATTCCCCGGCCGGCGGGCAGGGGCTCAACACCGGCATCCAGGACGGCTACAACCTGGGCTGGAAGCTCGCCACCGGCGACGACGCGCTGCTGGACACGTACGAGGCCGAGCGTCTGCCGGTCGCCGCCGGCGTGCTCGGCATCAGCACCGAACTGCACCGCCGTTACGTCGCGAGCGAGGACGACGCGATGCGCCGCGACGACCCGGTGCTGCGCCAGCTCACCCTGAACTACCGCGGCGGGCCGCTGGCCGCGGAACATCGCGCGACACCGGGCACGGTCCGGGCCGGCGACCGGGCCCCGGACGCGCCGCTCGGCGACGGCCGCCGCATCTTCGACCTGCTCCGCGGCGGCCACGCGACGCTGCTCGCCTTCGACCGGCCGGACACCCCGCCCGTTTCGGTGCCGGTTCACCACATCACCGCCGACAAGGCAAAAGACGCCTATGACGTACGGGATTCCGCCCTGTTCCTGATCCGCCCCGACAACTACGTGGGCTGCGCTACGCAGAACCCGCAGGACGTCCTCGACTACCTGAAACTGATCGGCCGCTAGCGATCAGGACCAGGGTGGCGCCGAGCAGCAGCGGGGGTCGGGAGCCGAGGGTGGAGAGGGCCGAGCCGAGCGGGATCCCCAGCGTGATCGGGCCGAACATGACCATGGTGCCGGTCGCGGCGACACGGCCGAGCAGGTGGGCCGGGGTGCCGGTCTGGATCGCGGTGACGCCGGCGATCAGGGTCCACGGCAGCCCCAGGCCGGCCAGCACACTGCCGGCGATCATCGCCGGCCACCAGGGCAGGGACCAGGCGATACATGCCGTGGCGAAGAGGGCGGCGCCGAGCGCGGCGACGCGGGCGGCCGGGAGGCGGGCCAGTAAGCGGCCGACCAGCAGGCCGCCCGCGATCGAACCGGCGCCCTGGCTGCTGGACAGGAGGCCGAGCTGAGTGGCCGGGCGGTGCAGGTCGTCGACCAGGTGGAGCAGGACGGCCGCGTTGGTCAGGCCGGAGACGGTGATCGCGACCGCGGCGACCAGGACCGGGGTTCGCATCGGCTCCCGCCACAGGGTGGTCAGGCCGGCGCGGACGCTCGCCCAGCCCAGCGTCACCGCCCGCTCCTCGTCGGCGATCGTGTCCGCTCCCCCAGCACCCGGAGCGAGCCCGGCATCCGGAGCGAGCCCGGCAGCAGGGGCGGGAGCGACAGCAGGGGCGGGAGCGGGTGCCGGTCGGAGGCGGACCAGGGCGTACATCGCGGCGGTGGCCAGCGGAAGGGCGGCGCAGAGCAGGACCACCGCGTGCGGGCCGCGCCAGGCGTAGAGCGCCGCGCCGGCCAGCGGGGCCAGCAGTTTCGCGCCCTCCTGGGCGGACGAGCGCCAGCCGTTGACGTCCCCCAGCGACTCCGGCGCCAGGGCGGCCGGGAGCAGGGCCGTCTCCCCCGCGTCGAGCAGGACGTAGCTGAGACCGCGGACCAGCAGCACCGGATAGATCCAGAGCGCCGACGGAGCAGCCAGGAGGGACAGGATCGCGGCGCTGATCACCAGGTCGACGGTGATCAGGAGCGGTCGGCGCGGCAGGCGGTCGACCAGGGCGCCGAGCCACGGTGCGACGAGCACCGGCAGGTAGGTGCCGAGCCCGGCCAGGGCGGCCAGCCCGGCGGAACCGGTCAGCTCCAGGATCCACAGGCCGGCCGCGATGGCCATGGCGGTGCTGCCGAAGCCGGAGCACAGGGAGATCAGCACGAACAGGACGGCGTTCCGGCGCATGCGTCACCCCAGTATTGAGTCGAGTGGACTCACATCCTGGGCGGTTGAGGGAACCTATGTCAACCCGGGCCGGCCGCCCCGAAATCGGCCCGGAGACGGTCGACGGCGGCCTGCAGCGCGGCCGGGAAACCCGTGCCCAGGTCGGCCAGGGCCAGCCCGACCAGGTCGTACAGCGCGCCGGGCGGGGCGTCGGGCGTGGCCGACAGGGTTTCCCGGACCAGGGCGGCGCGCGGGAAGCGGTGGTCCCACCGGCGGTCGGCGCCGATCCGGTGATGCAGGTCGAGGGCGGATTCGCGCAGGCGGGCGGGGCTATGACCGTACCCCCGATCGATTTTGACCCGCAGCGGCCCGGCGTCGCGGTCGGCAGCCTGAGCCAGGCGATGCCGGCGTTGTTCGGCCGCCTGGCGGCTGGCCAGACCGAGGGCGGCGGCGATCTCGGGCCAGGTCGCGCCGTCGCGGCGAGCACGATCGATCAACGCCAGCTCCTCGGCGTCGAGCCGGGCCCGCCGTTCCCGGATCTCGCGCAACTCGCTCAGCTCGGACATGCGCCCACTCTATCGTTTGTCAACAAAATGTTGACAGGTAGATCAGTCGAACTGGTCGTCGATGAGCGCGTACGGCGGCCGGTCGGCCCGCCGGGAGAAGCGGACGATCACGTCGGCGGCCGCAGTCGGCGGCGGCGTGTTGTCGGCGACGACGATCTGCGCGCCGGCGCCGGGCCCGGAGAGCCAGTCCTCCAGGTGGCGGTAGACGCGGTCGATGCCGGGGCCGTCGCCCGCCTCCGGACCGGACGTCTGGCCGAGGTTCTTCTGCGGGCTGTCGACCAGCAGGAATCCGGGGTGCGAGGAGCGCGTCTCCCAGGCGATCTCGAAGATCGCGAGCTGCCAGGCGAGGGCGATGAGCGTGCGGCCGCCGGGCGACGCCGAGGTGTAGGGCTTGCCGCGGACGAACGGGGTCAGGTCCTCGGCCACGAACGCGTCGGCGGCCCGCGGGAAGTGCCATTCGCGCAGGATGTCGCGGTAGCGCCGGCTCACCCGGGCGACCGTCGCGGCCCGCTCGCCGTGCCCACCGCCCAGCGGCGTCTCCGTCCGCAGCGTCGTGAGCTGCGCCGACAGGTCGGCCACGGTCGCCGCCCGCCGTTCCAGTCCGTGCACCAGCCGCAGCCCGGCGACCGCCTGCTGCAGCGCGCCGCTCGCGCCCTCCCGCCGTCGGGTCACCGCGTCCCGCTGGGCCAGGTACGGCGTGACCGCCCCCGAGGTCACCGCGTCGAGTTCGGCCGCGGCCCGCGCCTCGGCCTCGGCGGTGCGTTCGGCGGCCGCCCGCAGCCCGGGGATCTCGCGTTCGATCGTGTCGAGGTAGTCGGTCAGCTCGGCCAGCCGCGCCCGCGCCGACCTCAGCTCGGCGCCGACGTCGGGCGGCCCACCGGCCGACGGCTCCAGGGCGGTGTCGCAGGTGGCACAGCGCCGGTCGTCGGGCCCGACCTGGTGGAGGCAGGACGGGCAGACGTCGAGCCGCATCGGCGGAAACAGGCTGCCCGCCTCGGCCAGCATGACGAGTTTGCTCACCTCGTCCGCGTACGTGATCCGCAGCCCGGTCATCCGCTGCGCCTGGGTCTCCCGGTCGCGCAGCAGCGCGGCCGCCGCCCGGGCCGCGACGGCCGCCGCGCGGTGGCGTTCGCGCAGGTCGTCGGCGAAACGAGTGTCGGCCCGGGCCCGGGCGTCGAGCTCGGCCAGGGCGGCGTTGCAGGCGGCGATCTCGGCCTTGGCCGCGCGTTCGCGCTCCTCCAGCTCGGCCCGGCGGCCCGGCTCCAGCTCGGCGATCATCACGGCCGCGGTCCGGTGCGCGGCGGCCGCGGCGTCGATCTCCGCCTCCAGGGTCCGGATCCGCCGGCCGACCTCGATCGCCTGGTCGTCGTGCACGTCGAAGACGACGTCGACCACCTGGCGAAGCTTGAGGTTCTTCATCGGCACGTTCTCGAACAGCAGGTTGCGGTCGTCGAGCCGGTCGTTGGGCAGGAAGCAGAGCCACATCAGGTCGCGGAAACTGAGCGGGTCGGTGTCGCCGGCCCGCAGCCGCACGCCCTCCAGCTTGCAGTGCGCGAGCAGGAAGCTGGACAGGCTGTCGGGTGCGCCGGCCGGGCGCAGCGGGCGGCGCTCAGGGGTGGCCGGGGGGCCGATCCGGTCGAGGCGGCCGGGCAGCACGTACGCAAAGGTGGAGGGTTCGCCGACGATGCGCTGGATCAGGTACGGCGTCCCGGAGAGCTCGGCCTCCAGGGTCGCCGCCCGCACCTTCGGCGTGATCTCCGGATGCCGTGGGTGGTCGGACGCGCCGAGGCAGTAGTCGACGAACTCGAGGATCGTCGTCTTCCCGGTGCCGAACGCCCCGGCGATGATCGAAAGCGGCCGCGTGAGGTCGCTCCCGTCACGGAAGTCGACGTCGTAGGTCCGGCCGTCGGCGTGCAGGCGCAGCCGCCGGATGCGTATCCCGTTTCTCATCGCGTGCCCTCCACCAGGCATTGACGCGCGACCCATCTCAGCCTACGTCCGCTGAGCGGTCGCAGTCGTTTCACGACCGCTGTGGCAGCTGTCAGGTACGAAACGGCATATGCCGCATCGACCCGCCCGGCCGCGGCCTGTCCCTCGCCGGTCAGCCGGTACCGGATCCGCCCGGCCGCCCGCGGCGCGACCAGGCCCCACCGCACGAGCAGCAACAAGTCGCCGGGCAGCCGCTGCTGGGCGGTCGCGAGCAGCTGGCCGGCGCTGGAATAACCGAGTGCCCGATCGTCGAATCCGGACAGTCGCAGGGTCAGCCGCTCGGGGTCACCCTCCCGGAACAGCAGCAGTGGGTGGGCGGCGAAGAAGTCGTACAGTCCGAGCCGTTCCGCGTCGGTGCCCTCCGGATCCAGCCGCCGCAGATACCCGAGCAGGACCAGCAGCCGCGCGCAGCGGAACGCCGCCACGTCGTCCGGGGTCATGACGACGCGACCTCTCGCCAGTGCCGCACCCACCCGGCGCGACGGCCCTGCACGACGTGGTGCATCAGGCCGCAGCGATGCACCCGGCCCGCGTTCAGCTCGGCCGGGAACGCGCCCGACTCGCGGATCTCCCGCATCACCGCCGCGTGCAGGCCGGGCAGCACCGGATCGGCCGGGTGGGCCTGGCTCGCGGCATTGAAACGAGCCTCCCAGATTCCGTACGCGATGCTGTCCGCCTCGCCCAGGGCGTCGAGCTCGGCCGGCACCCCTTTGTCGCGGATCTCCCGGGTGAGCAGGTCGGCGTTGAAGAACTCGTGCTTGGCCGACTCCACCTCGACGTGACCGGCCGCGCGCAGCTGACGGACGAAGAGCGCCCGTTCGAAATCGACGGCCGTGGCGTGATCGAGTTCGCGCAGCGGCCGCCGCGCCGGAGAAGAATCCGCCGGGAAGTACGGGTCGTAGTAGTGCCGCCGGACATGACCCGCGTCCGGCCGCACCAGCATCTCCCGCAGCACCGTCTCGTGCCACAGCTCGATCACCACCCCGGTCTCCCGCTGCCGGCGTGCCCGCCACCGGTCCCACCAGCGCGCCGTCTCCGGGTCCATGCTGGACGGAACGCACAGGACCCAGCGGCTGACCCGGTAGTGGTTGCGCTCGGCGGCGGCCATCGCGGAGTTGAAGGACTCGCGGATCTGCGCCCTCGCGGACCCGGCGACCACCGGCCAGAAGTACTTGGCCTGCCAGATCATGACCAGGCCGGAGAGCTCGCCGAGCAGGACGTCGATGCCCCAGTCGCCGGGGTTGGCGGCGATCGCCCGGGCCGCCGGGTGGATCGCCGAGATGAGAACCGCGAGCATCTGCTCGAAGTCGTCCCGCGCGCCGGCCAGGTTGCCGGCGCGGAACTGGTGGGCCGCGAAGTTGATCGGGGGCTCGCCCGCGACGAGCCGGGAGCTGGCAGCCGTCGCCGACATCACCCCTCCTCAGGGCTCTCGGAGCTGCATGATCACTATCGCTCGGTCGAGTGACGCGATGCAATCATGCGGCTACCGAAAGACAACTGTTGGGGAGGGATTCACCCGCTGTTGGTCGCGTTCTCGATCAGCCGGTGTCCACTGCCGACAGTCATCGCCCCGAGCCGGCGATCAACAGCTCGATGCCGTCGAGCAGGCGGGCCAGGCCGACCTCGAAACCGTCGTCCGGCTCGTCGCTCGCGAAGACGCCGGCGGCCAGCGCCTCGGCCAGCGCCGGGAACCGGTCCGCGGTGACGAACCGGGCCAGCAGCGCGCCGTAGTCCTCGGTCACGTCCGGCGTCCCGCTCATCAGCACCGCGTTGATGTGCGCCTCACCGCGGGCCAGGTACAGCGCGGCCATCACCATCTGGCCGCGCTCGTCGTGACTCAGCGGCGTCCCGGCGAAGGCGGCCAGGCCCCGGTCCAGCCAGGCGAGCTGCCCCGGCTCCAGCGGCGGCCGGCCGGTGGTGGCCTGCAGGATCCACGGATGCGCATAGAGCACCGCGCGCAGCGCCCGCGCCCACGTCGCCAGCCCGTCCCGCCAGCCCGCCGGCAGTTCCGGCGGCTCGCCGGGGGCCGCGTCCTGCATGAAGACCAGCAGCTCGTCCTTGTTGGCGACGTGCCGGTAGAGCGACATCGGCGCGCAACCCAGCCGCTCGGCGAGACGGGCCATGGAGAGCGCGGCAAGACCGTCACGGTCGGCGATCTCGATCGCCGCGGCGACGATGCGGTCCAGGCTCAGCGTCGGCTGCGGGCCGCGGACGGGCCGCTCCGCAACACCCCAGAGCACCTTCAACGTACGGGGTAGCTCGCTCACCATCGGCACATTCTAGGGGCTTGGCAGATTACTGCGTACGTCATACGCTCAACTGCGTAGGCCATACGCAGATTGGGGAGCTGACATGGTCCGATGGTGGCGACGTCCATGGATCGTCCCGCTCGCGGCGATCGTGGTGATCTTCGTGGGGTTCTCGATCCCGCCATACCTGAGCTTCGACCCGGCCCGATCCCGCGTACCCCAGCCGGCGACACTGGGCGTGGCGCACTACTGGCTGCTCGTACCGCACGTGCTGTTCGGCAGTGTCGCACTCGGCACCGCCGTGCTGCAGATCTGGCCGTGGTTCCGGCAACAACACCCCGTCGCCCATCGGCGCATCGGCCGCATCTACGTATTCGGCGGAGTGCTGCCGGGCGGGATGTGCGCGCTGACCATCGGGGCGTTCACGCCGTACGGGCCGGCCACCCGGGCCAGCGACGTCCTCCTGGCCGTGCTGTGGCTGGGCGTCACCACGGCCGGCTGGCGGGCCGCACGCCGGCGACGCTTCGGAGAACACCGACGCTGGATGATCCGCAGCTTCGCCCTCACCGCGTCGATCATCACCAATCGGATCTGGGGGGCGATCTTCGTGATCGGGCTGACGCCGCAGCTGGACACCACCTTCCACGGGGACGAAGGGCTGCTCAGCTGGGTGGCATCGGCGGGGGCGGCGTGGCTGGGGTGGACTGTTCCGCTGGTGCTGGCGGAGTGGTGGCTGGAACGGGATCGGGGGCGAGGACGGCGGGCGGGAAGGGGCGTCGGCGGGCGGGTGGAGGCTGAGGTTCCGGTGTCTTGACGGGGTGGCCGTTGCGCCCGGATGCCGGCGCCCCGCCGGCGCGACCCACCTGCCGGCGCCCTGGCCGGTCCGGTCGGCCCGGCGCCCCAGCGCCCCGGTCGGCCCCGGCGGCCTGGTCGGCCCGGCGGCCCGGCAGCCGGCGGCTGGACCGGTCTGCGGGCGCCCGCCTGAACGTAGAACCCACCCTCCCTCAGGGGGTCTTGCCCCCACAAACATCCTGGCAGAAAAGCCGAAGATCATGCCGACAGCCTGTGGACAACCAACCACTGTGGATAACCGAAATCGATCTTCAAGCCGGGCTAGGGTCGACGGATCAGCCGCACCAGCAGGCCACCCGACTCAGCCGGCAGCTCGCAGGTCGGTCCGCGACGCCAGGGAAGGGGTGGGGTTCGAGGTCGGCAGGTGGCGCAGGGCGGTGAGGACGATCAGCAGGGCGCCGACGGCGAAAGCGGCCGCGGTGAGGAAGGCGAGGCTGTAGCCGTCGCGCAGGGCCGGCACTTCGGCCACACCGGCGGCGAGACGGGAGGAGGTGCGACTGGCGGCAACCGCGGCGAGGACGGCCAGGCCGAGGGCGGCACCGGCCTGCTGGGCGGTGTTGTTCAGGCCGGAGACCAGGCCCATGTCCTCATCGGACGCGCCGGCCATGGCCAGCATCATGATCGACGGGACGGTGATGCCGACGCCCAGGCCCATGACGATCAGGGCCGGAAGCACGTCGCGGGCGTAGGACGGATCCACCGGTACGCGGACCAGCAACGACAGGCCGCCAGCGAGGAGCGCCAAGCCGGCCAGCAGGACACGCCGGGGGCCGAACCGGGAGGTCAGGCGGGCGGCGACGAAGAGCGACACCAGGCCGATGACGATCGGGGTGGGGAGGAAACCGAGACCGGTCCGGAGCGTGTCGAAGCCCATCACACGCTGCAGGAAGAGGGTGTTCACGAACTGGAAGCCCATGCCGGCGGCCAGGATCAGGACCACGGCGGCGTTCGCGGCGAGCAGCCACGGGCGGCGGAGCAGGCGGAGCGGGACGAGGGGTACGGGCGCGCGGCCCTGCCGTACGAGAAAAGCGATGACCAGCAGGAACGCACCGGCGGCGAGCGACCAGGCCGGGGCCGGCGGAGCCGGTTCGCCGACCGCGACGATGGCGTAGACGCCGAGCGAGAGACCGGCGGTGACCAGGACCGCCCCGAGTACGTCGATCCGGCCACGCACCCCGGCACCGGTGGTCCCGGCCGACGACTTACCGACCGGCTCGGGGACGACGGAGTCAGCCGGTCCGGCCGTCCGCCCACCGATCGGCCCGGCGCCGAGGTCGGCTAGCCCACCGACCGGCTCCGCGACGAAGTCGGCGGGGCCGCGGGTCGGCTCGGCGAGGACGGGGACGGGGGCGGCCGGGAGGAGGCGGCGGCCGAGGAACCAGGTGGTCAGGCCGATCGGGATGTTGATCAGGAAGATGGCGGGCCAGCCGGCCAGGTCGGTCAGTACGCCGCCGACGACGAAGCCGATGGCGGCGCCGCCGGCCTGGGTGAAGCTGAAGATGCCCATGGCCCGGGCTTGCGGACCCGGCTCCGGATAGAGGCGGACGATCATGCCGAGTACGACGGCGGAGGCCAGCGCGCCGCCCGCGCCCTGCACGAAGCGGCCGGTGACCAGGAGTCCGGCGTTCGGGGCGAGGCCGCAGAGCAGGCTGGCCGTGGTGAACACGAGCAGGCCGGTCAGGAAGATCCGGCGGGCGCCGAGCAGGTCGCCCAGGCGGCCGGCCAGCAACAGCAGGCCGGCGAAGGCGACCAGGTAGCCGTTCACGACCCAGGCGACCCCGGCCGGGGTGAAGCCGAGATCCCGCTGGATGGCCGGGATCGCCACGGCGACGATGGTGCTGTCCAGAACGATCATCAGCGCGACCGTGCAGAGCACGGCCAGTGTTGCCCCACGAGAAGGACTCATAGGACCGACCGTAACAGATAATCCGCTTCGGAACTATCTCGGAGCGGACGAAGAGGGTGCAAGCAAGACGCGGCGCGCGAACCAAGAAGGGCGCGCGGACCAAGGGCTACCGCGGAGCGGAGGAAGCGCGGGCACGGCGGACCGGCTGCGGACCCAGGATCGTCTCGCCGGCCAGCGCGTCGAGGATGCTCAGGAACGCCGCACGGGAGTCCGCCGGGAAACCGGCGAGCGCCTCCTCGTGCACCCGATCGACGATCCGCTGCCCTTCTTCCGCGGTCAGCCGGCCTTTCTCGGTGACCGCGATGATCCGGGCCCGCCGGTCGGTGGCCGACGGGCGACGCTCGGCCAGCCCGCGTTTCTCCAGCTCGTCAACGGTGCTGACCATCGTGGTCTTGTCCAGGCGGGAGACGGCGGCGATCTGGATCTGGGTGCGTTCCTCCTCCAGCGCATGGAGCAGCACGCACTGCATGCGGGGAGTCAGGTCGACCTCGGCCAGCGCGGTGGCCAGGCGGTTGGTCAGCGCGTGGCCGGCCTCGTTGAGCAGGCCGCTGACGTCGAGCTGGGTGCGTTCCGGGGCAGACATGAGACAAGGTTATCCCCGGATCATCCGCAAGCAGACGACCCGGGGAAAGACGCAAGGCGGGGCAAGGAAGAAGCGGGAGCGGGACGGGAATGCGAGCAGAGGGAAGAGAAGGGGGGACGGCCGGCGAGTCCCCGTGTAAAACCCGCCGGCCGCCCGGCTCTCAGGCGAAGGTCACCCAGGCCGGCGCGTACGGCGTCACGCGCAACGGCATCCGGGCCTCCGCGGGCGTCCGGTCGCCCTTCCGGTTGTTGCAGCGGCCGCACGCGGCGACCGTGTTGAGCCATTCGTTTCCGCCGCCGCGCGAGCGGGGCAGGATGTGGTCGATGGTGGTGGCGGTGTCGCCGCAGTAGCCGCAGACCTTCTTGTCGCGGGCCAGCACGCCGGCCCGCGTCCAGCCGGGGCCGCGTCCGCGCCGCCAGCGGGTCACCACGTAGCTGACCAGGCGGACCACGGTGGGCACCTGGTAGACCCCGATGGTCGCGTCCGGCTGCGCCTCGTGCACCACCGCCACTTGACGGAACAGCATCCGGATCGCGTGCCGGAGGCTGACCCGGTGCAGCGGCCCGCAGTCGGCGTTCAGAACCAGAACCGCGCTCATTCCGTTTCACCTCCGTCAACTCTATTTTCCACCACGAATCAGCAGTTCAGAGCGCATTACTGCTGAGGAAGAAAATAGGCGCGGCATCGAAGCCGGACAACTGATTAAAGGTCAGCGCAGAGCGCGGTGGACGACCACCGACAATTGCACCAGGCCGGCTGTTTGCAGCGCCGCCCAGAGCGCCGGCGGCAGCCACGGAAGGTCGGCGAAGGCGAGTGCGGCCAGGCCCAGGCCGGCGATCAGGGCACGGGTGGGCCGTTCGGCGACGGTGACGACGCCGATCTCCGACATGCCGGCCGCGACGGCGCGGGCCCGGATGTACTCGTGCAGCCAGCTCAGGGCGCCGGCGCCGGCCACCAGCCAGCCGGGGGCGCCGGCGATCCAGAACGCGACGAGCCAGGCGGCTTCACCGATGCGGTCGGCGACCGAGTCGTACACGAATCCGGTTCTCGTCACCCGGCCGGAGACCACCGCGACGGCGCCGTCGAGGCCGTCGGCGAGGGCCGCGACCAGCACCAGCACGGCGGCCAGGAGCAGGCTGACCGGGACCGCGGCGGGCACGCCGACACAGATCAGGAGGCCGCAGGTGGTCACCGTCATCGGCGACACCCGCTTCTTGCTCAACCAGAATCCGATTTTGTACGCCGTGAGCACCCACCCACGCACGATCCGCGACCCTTTCCGCGGGTCGAATCCGCCGTGCAGCCCGGACCACGCGATCGCGTAGTCGTCCCAGGTCACCGCAGTCCCCACGGCACTAAAGGCACCTAGGCCGCCACGGCCACGTCCGACGGGGCGAGCCGCTGCCAGACGTCACGCGTCGCGGTCGACCGGTTGAGCGTGATGAAGTGGATGCCCGGCACCCCTTCGTCGAGCAGTCGCGCGCACATCTCGGCGCATTTCTCGACGCCGAGCTCCCGCACCGCCGCCTCGTCGTCGGCGACCTGTTCGAACTCGCGCAGCAGCGCGGGCGGGAACGGCGCCCCGGACAGCTGGGTGGAGCGTTCGATGGTGGCCATCCGGGTCACCGGCATCACCCCGGGCACGATCGGCGTGTCACAGCCCCCGGCCGCGACCCGGTCGCGCAGGCGCAGGTAGTCGTCGGCGTCGAAGAACATCTGGGTGATCGCGTAGTCGGCGCCGGCCCGGCATTTGCGGATGAAGTTCGACGTGTCGGCGGCCACGTCGGCCGAGCGGGGATGTTTGTACGGGAACGCGGCGACGCCGACGCTGAAGTCGCCCGACTCGCGGATCAGCCGGACCAGTTCCTCGGCGTAGAGCACACCCTCGGGGTGCCGCACCCACTCCCCCATCGGGTCGCCCGGCGGGTCGCCGCGCAGGGCGAGCACGTTGCGGATCCCGGCGCCGGCCAGCCGGCCGATGACGTTGCGCAGGTCGGCGATCGAATGGTCGACCGCGGTGAGGTGGGCCATCGGCAGCAGGGTGGTCTCGGCGGCGACCCGCTCGGTGACCGCGACCGTCGTCTCCCGGGTGGTGCCGCCGGCGCCGTACGTGATCGAGACGAAGCTCGGCCGCAGGGACTCCAGTTCCCGGATCGCCTGCCACAGGAGCTGCTCGCCGGCCGGCGTCTTGGGCGGGAAGAACTCGAACGAGAACGTCGGGGCGGCGCCGCGGATCAGCGCGCCGACCGACGGCGTTCCGGGCAGCTTGGAGGGGAGGCCGAGTGACACACCGGCAACTCTACCGGGCCGGTTTCACGGCGAAAGTTCGTGAACAAGTAGCGTCGGGGCGTGACGACTTCCCCGCTCGAGCTGGCCGGCCTCCGGCCTCGCGTGAACCAGGCGCTGACCGATTTCCTGGCCGGGCAGACCGACCGGCTGCTGGCGATCGACCCGGCGCTGGCCGAGGTGGCCGCCACGGTCTCCGAGTTCGTGCTGGGCGGCGGCAAGCGGCTGCGGCCGGCGTTCGCCTACTGGGGGTTCCGCGGGGCCGGTGGCGCCGACTCGGACGGCGTGGTCGCGGCCGTCGCGTCGCTGGAGCTGGTGCAGGCCAGCGCCCTGATCCACGACGACCTGATGGACCGGTCGGACACCCGGCGCGGGGTGCCGTCGGTGCATCGCCGGTTCGAGAAGCTGCACGCCGGTGAGGGCTGGCGCGGCGGTTCGGCCGGGTTCGGCGACTGTGCCGCCGTGCTGCTGGGTGACCTGGCCCTGGTCTGGTCGGACGAGCTGCTGCACGGTTCCGGGCTGCCCCTGGAGGACCTGGCCCGGGCGCGGCCGGTCTTCGACGGGATGCGCACCGAGGTGACCGTCGGGCAGTACCTGGACGTGCTCACCCAGGCGACCGGGGACACGTCGCTGGAGCGGGCCGGCAAGGTGGCGATCTACAAGGCGGCCAAGTACACGGTGGAGCGTCCGCTGCTGCTCGGCGCGGCGCTGGCCGGTGCCGGTCCCGAGGTGCACGCCGCCTATTCGGCGTTCGGCCTGCCCCTGGGCGAGGCGTTCCAGCTGCGCGACGACGTGCTGGGCGTCTTCGGCGACCCGGATCGGACCGGCAAGCCGGCCGGTGACGACCTGCGTGAGGGCAAGCGGACCTACCTGGTCGCGTCCGCGTTCGGCGCGCTCGACGCGGCCGGCCGGGCCGAGCTGGATGCCGCGCTCGGCGATCAGGGCCTGGACGACGCCGGGGTCGAGCGGCTGCGAGCGGTGATCCGGGACAGCGGTGCCCTGGCCGCGACCGAGGCGCGGATCGACGAGCTGATGACCGGTTCGCTGGCCGCGCTGGCCGCGGCGCCGATCGACGACGAGGCCCGGGACGTGCTGCGGCAGCTGGCCGAGGCGGCTACTCGCCGTTCCGTCTGATCCGGTCCCACAGACTCCGGCCCTCACCGGCCATCGGGTGGCGCTGGATGCCGCGACGGCCCAGCGTCACCCACACCGACAGCGTGCTCAGCACCAGAGCGAACCCGAACAGCAGGTCCTCGACGGGCGCGTAGACGAGACGCCATCCGATGATCGCGGCCGGGTCGTACATCACGATGTCGCGCCCGGTCAGGATCCCGTTCGAGATCAGCTGAAAGACGAAGATGATCGGGTAGGTCGCCCAGAAGACGACCCGGCGCACGAGCTTCGTCCGCAGAATCAGAAGATCAAGAGCCAGCGATCCCAGTACGCCGATGAGCGCGGCCGTGGTGTAACTCACTCGTCCCCCGCCGGACGGCGCAGGACCGCGCGCACGGCCTCGAACCCGAGGATCGCGCAGACCGGCACGACCAGGAAGAACAGCACCTCGTCGAGCGGCAGACCGCCCCCGAGGAAGATCCCGGTGATCTGCTCGGGGTCGAAGTGCCAGTGCCCGGCGGCGATCGCGCCCAGGTCCCAGAGGACGAAGACGGCCGCCACCGGCAGCACCGTCAGCAGCAGTCGACGCCATCGTCGCACCACGTTGACCCGCAGGAACGGCTCCAGCCAGAGCGCGCCGGCCAGGCAGCCGACGAGCACGACGACGTACGTCAAATGCCGCATTTGATCTATTTGAAGGTCAGAAGCCGAGCGCCTGGGCGCGCCGCTTGATCTCCCGGGCCAGGTCCCCGCCGAGCGCGATCGCGGCGTTGCCCCCGACGTCGGGATCGGACGCGTACAGCCACCGGAGGGCCTCTTCGTCGTTGTACCCGGCGTCGCGGAGCAAGTTCAGCACGCCGGGCAGGTGCTTCAGCACAGTCTCGTTGGCGACCAGCTCGGCCGGCACCAGACGCACGCCGTCGCGCCGGACGGCGAGCAGGTCGCCGTCCTTGACCATCTGGTTGACCTTGCTGATCGACAGGCCGAGCTTCTCGGACACGTCCGGCAGGTTGACCCATCCGGTGGGTTCGGTAGTGACGGTTTCGCTCACGCGTACAGCGTGCCAGACCAGATCGGAGAACAGTTGATGAGCCTGTGGCGAAGGATGCGCGGCGAGCTCGCCGGGGCCTGGCGCTCGGTCCGCTACGACCTGCGCGGGCGCCCGGGAGAGCGTCCCGAGGGCCCGGACGTGACCTCGACCGGGCTGAGCACGTTCCCCGGATCGCTGATGGAGTGGCGCACCGTGCCGCCGGAGACGAACGCCACACCCCCGCGGCGATTTGTTGCGGTATCGGCCCTGTGCCTGCTCGCGCTGGTCGGCGCGATCGGCTCGTATCTGCTGGTCACGCGCGGTCTCGCGGCCGCCGACGACCGGCCCGAGGCCGCTCCGGCCGTTCCCGCCGCCCCCGCCCCGCCGGCGGTCGAGACCCCGGTGGACCCGGCGACCAGCACCCCGGACGACGCGATCGGCCCGCCGAGCCGCCCGAAAACGGTCCGTCCGGCCCCGACGACCACGGACGCCCCGCCGCCCGAACCGACAAAGACCGACATGTCCGGCACAGCGCCGCAGCGGGCGACCACTCATCGCCCTCCGGTGACCACTCCGGAGTGTGACTGCGTGACTCCCCCGGTTCCGACCCCGACCGTCCCCTCACCGAGCGGCAGCACCGCCTCTGACCCGGGCGGATCCACCTCGGTCGGCCCGTCCGCGACCCCCGGCGGATCGATGGACCCCAGCCCGGGCGTGAGCAGCGGGGACACCGACGGTAAGCAGCGGCACGCCCGCCGACACTGGCCGAAAAACGGATAAAACCGGAATGCCAGCCGGGGCGACTGTCAATCGGCGCAGGTCACAGGGGTTCAGGTACCCGTTTGGACTCAGCTGTGACATCCTGGGTCACCCTCACCGGAAAGACACATACACTTCACGCCGATGGACACCACAGTCGCCGATACGTTGATCGGCACAACGATTGACGGGCGCTACCGGATCACCGGTCGCGTCGCCCGTGGTGGCATGGCGACCGTGTACCGGGCCACCGACGAGCGACTCGGCCGTCCCGTCGCCCTCAAGATCATTCACCCGTCGCAGGCCACGAACGTTCACTTCGTCGACCGGTTCACCGACGAGGCGAAGACGATCGCCCGGCTCACCCACCCGAACGTCGTGGCCGTTTACGACCAGGGCCGCCACCAGGGTCTGCCCTACCTGGTGATGGAGTTCGTGCAGGGCAAGACCCTGCGTGACCTGCTGGCCCAGCGGCGCAAGCTGAGCGCGGTCGAGGCGCTGGCGATCCTGGAGCAGATGCTCGCCGCGATCGCCGCCGCGCACCGCGCCGGTCTGGTCCACCGCGACGTCAAGCCGGAGAACGTGCTGGTCGCCGAGGCACCCAGCGGCGGGACGGCCGACCTGGTGGACGCCGTGGTCAAGGTCGCCGACTTCGGTCTGGCGCGGGCCATCGAGGCGAGCACCGTGGACGAGTCCGGCCAGCTGATGGCCACCGTGGCCTACGTGGCTCCCGAGCTGGTCCAGGCCGGCCAGGCCGACGCCCGCACGGATGTGTACTCGGCCGGCATCGTGCTCTACGAGATGCTCACCGGCCAGGTGCCCTACGACGGCGCCGACCCGGTCGAGGTCGCCTGGCAGCACGTCGACAACGACGTCCCGCCCCCGTCGCGGACCGTTCCCGGCCTGCCGCGGGCACTCGACGAGCTGGTCGCCCGGGCCACCAAGCGCAACCCGTCCGAGCGGCCGACCGACGCCGGCCGGCTGCTCACCGAGGTCCAGGCGGTCCGCGACGGCCTGGGCGCGATCAACCTGCAGACCGCGATGATGCCGCAGGTCCCCGGCCGGCCCCCGGTCGCGGACGCGACGACGATCGTCCCGACCGTGCCCGCGGCCGACGCGACCGCGCTGGTCCCGCCCGTCCCGGGCGGCTATCACCATCCCGGGGCCGGGCAGCGCCCGTCCTGGGCGCGGCTGCCCGAGCAGGGCGGCCCGCCGCGCACGACGGCGTACGGGCGGGGCGCGGCCGACCCGCGCGGCCGGGAGGGTTTCTTCGCCGACCGGCGCCGGGTCACCCTGGTCTCCCTGATCGCGCTGATCGTCCTGGTCGTGGCCGGCAGCACCTGGTGGGTCACCTCCGGGCGGTACACCGACGCCCCGAACCTGATGAACCTGCCGAAGGCGGACGCGCAGGCGGCCGCCGACAAGGCCGGCTTCGGCATCATCTTCGGCGAGCCCGGGCAGTACAGCCCCAACGTCCCGGCGAACTCGGTGGTCAGCCAGAACCCGGCCCCCGGCGACAAGGTGGTCAAGGGCGACACGCTCACCCTGTTCCTGTCGCTCGGCCCCGAGGTGCACCCGGTGCCCGACGTGGCCGGGCAGGAGGCGGCCGCGGCCAAGGCCTCGATCGAGGAGCTCGGCCTGAAGTACAAGCAGGCCAAGGGCGCCTACAGCGACACCGTCCCGGAGGGCGTGGTCGTCTCGACCAACCCGAAGGTCGGCACCGAGCTGAAGCCCGGCGACACGGTCACCGTGACGCTGAGCCTGGGCCGCGCCCCGATCACCGTGCCCAAGCTGACCGGGCTCAACATCAACGAGGCCCGCGCCAAGCTGCAGGAACTCGGCCTGACCGCGCTGGAACGCACCAAGGACAGCGACCAGCCGGCCGACCAGGTCCTGGCCCAGACCCCCGCGGCCGGCACCGGCGTGGAGAAGAACGCCGAGATCACCCTCGACGTGAGCAAGGGCCCGCCGCTGGTCACCGTCCCCGACGTGAACAACCAGCCCTGCGCCCAGGGCGAAAGCACACTGAAGAACCTCGGTCTGCAGGTCCAGGTCAACAACCTGAACCCGCTGAACCCGGGCGCCACCGTCCACCAGCAGAACCCGGGACCGAACTCGCAGGTCCAGCCCGGCTCGGGAGCGCAGATCACGTGCTTCTAGACCGCCGGATCGGGTCGCACACGAAGACGTCGGGCGGGCTGGCCAAGGCCGCCCTCCCGTACGTCGACGCCGCCGGGTCGGAGACGCTGCAGGTGTACGTCTCCAACTCGCGCGGCTGGGCGCTGCCGGCCGGCGACCCGAAGCAGGACACGCTGTTCCGCGACGGGATCGGCGAGCGCGAACTGCCCGCGTACATCCATGCCTCTCTTCTGGTGAATCTCGGATCACCGACCGAGCTCACGGTGGAACGCTCGATCGCCACCCTGGAGCACGCCCTGCGGCGCGGGAAGGCGATCGGCGCGACCGCGGTCGTCTACCACGCCGGCAGCTCGGTCGACGAGGCGCACGCCGAGAAGGCCATGCACCAGCTACACGAGCAGCTGCTGCCGCTGCTGGAGACGGCCGCCGCCGAGGGCCTGCCCCGGCTGCTGGTCGAGCCGAGCGCCGGTGGCGGCCGCAGCCTGGCCTCCAAGGTGCAGGACCTGGAGGCCTACCTGGCCGCGGTCGACGGGCACCCGTGGCTGGGCGTCTGCTTCGACACCTGCCACGCCTGGGCCGCCGGGCACGACCTGGCCACCCCGGGCGGCATGACCGAAACCCTGGACGCGCTGGTGACGGCGGCCGGGGCCGGACGGCTCCAGCTGATCCACGCGAACGACTCGAAGGACGCCTGCGGTTCGACCCGCGACCGGCACGAGACGATCGGGAAGGGCACGATCGGGACGGCCCCGTTCGCGGAACTGTTCAACCATCCGGCGACGACCGGCGTGCCGATCATCGTGGAGACGCCGTCGGTCGAGCACGAGGGCCACGCGGCCGACATCGCCCTGCTCAAGGGCCTGCGCGACACCTGACCCGTTCGGTGATCTTGAAGGGGCCGTCCGGCGGTTGGCCGGGCGGCCCCTTTCGCGTTTCCTCGGTGACGTCAGTAAGAGGTGTCCTCTGCCGGCGCCGGATTCCTCGTCGGCGTCCGCGGCAGGCTCCTCGATGACTCTGCGGAACATGAGGAGGCCGGGCCGGTGGACGACACGCGCGGGCCCGGGATCGACACTCCGGCCGGATACACCCGGTTGCGCCGGATCGGCTCCGGCGCCGAGGCCGACGTCTACCAGGCCTGGGAAGAGCACACCGGGACGTGGACGGTGCTGCGGCTGTTCCACGGCTACATCGCCGGACGCCTCCAGGAACAGGACTTCACCGACCGGTACGGATCAGCGGCCCGGCTCGGTGGGCACCCGGGCATCGTGCCGGTCCGGGCCGGCGGGATCACCGCGACCGGCCGCGCCTGGCTCGCCACCGACCTCGTCGACGGCGACACCCTGGCCGACCGGCTGGCCGTCGGGCCGATGCCGCTGGACGACGCGCTCGCCCTCACCGCCGTCCTGGCCGACGCTCTGGCCTGGGCCCATGCCACGCAACCGCCGATGACGCACGGCCGGATCGACGCCGAGCACGTGCTGCTGACACCGGACGGGCGGCCGATGCTCACCGGGTTCGCGCTCGCCGCCGGACGCCGCTCGACCCGCGCCGACGTGGCCGCACTCGCCGCGCTGCTCGGACACGCCCTGACCGGCCGTCCGGGAATGATCAGTGGACTGCCGCCCGCGCTCGCCGCCGTCCCGGGGCTGGCCCGGCTGCTCTCCGACGGGCTGTCGACCAACTCGGCGGCCGAATTCGCCTACCGCCTGCGCGATGTGACGGCACGCCGCTTCCCGACCGCGCTCGCCGCGCCGTCCGGGACCTATCCGGCGGTGCACGCCCCTTCGGGCGCGTTCTCGGTGCTGCATGCGCCTTCGGGCGCATTCTCGATCCTGCACTCGCCCGGCGCTCACCCGGCGCCGCACGGGTCCGGCGGTTTTCCGGCATCGCGCAAGGGCGGCCCTCACGCTGCGCCGCACTCGCCCGGCGGTCACGCGGCCGACGGTCATCCGGCCGGCGGTCATCCCGTGTCCGGCGCCTACCCGGTGCTGTCCGACGCGATGGCCGCGCGGCTCACCGCTCCGGCCGCGGGGCAATCTTCGCTTTCCTCCAAAAAAATCCCTTCGCCGTACGGCGGAAAGCGCCGTCGCCTGGCTGGAATCGTGGCTCTGGCCGCGGTCGCGGTCCTCGCCGTCGCCGCCGGCGTGGTGCACGCCACCGGAGGCCGGACGTCCTCCGACGCTGCCGTCCCGCTCACGGGCGGCGCCGGCGGCGCGGCAATCGGCAACGGTGATGCGGCGGCAAGCAACGGCAACGCGTCGGCGGCCGGCAACGCGGGCGCCGCGGCCGGTGGAGGCAACGCGTCGGCCGGCGATGGCAACGCGTCGGCCGGCAGCGGCAACACGTCGGCCGGTGGAGGCACGGTCGGCGCGGGCGATGCCGCAGCCGGCTCCGGCAACACCGGGGCTGGTACCGGCAACACCGCGGTCGGTGCCGGCGCGACGGCATGCCCACCGGCCACCACCGACCTGGCCACCGGCAGTAACACCGCCCCGGCGCTGTGGTGGCCGCTCGACGGGAACGCGGGCACGATCGCCTGCGACGCGTCCGGGAACGGGAACACCGCGACGCTCGGCTCCGCGGCGGGCTGGCGCAGCGCCGCCCCGAAAGCGCTCAGCCTGACCGCGGCGACCGGCGACAGCTACGCCGCGGGGCGTGCTCCGGCGGTCCGGACCGATCGCAGCTTCACGGTGATGGCCTGGGTGTATCTGACCGACAAGAGCGGTCCGCACGGCGTGCTGTCCCAGCCGGGCAAGGTGAGCAGCGGTTTCAACCTCAAGTACGAGAAGTCGACCGACTCGTGGCGGCTCACCATGCCGCGGACGGACTCCCGGAGCCCGGTCGTGGACGGGCCGTCGTCGACGAGCCGGCCGGCCCTGAAGACGTGGACGCACCTGGCCGCCCGGTACGACGCCGGGTCGGGGAAGATCACGCTCTTCGTGAACGGGCGAGACGAGGACAGCGCCGAACATCCACGGTCGTGGAACGCGACCGGGGCCGCTCAGATCGCCCGGTCCTGGTACAACGGCGCGTGGACCGATCGTCTGGCCGGGGCGGTCACGGATGTGCGGGCCTATCAGGAGGCGCTGCCCAGCGACGAGATCACCGCCATCAGCAAGCTCAAGCCGTAGCCGCCTCCGCGACCCCAGAGGCGGCGGGTTCAGGGTTTGCGGGCGACCGCCCCGAACTCGTCCACCTCGCGCAGGTCGTCGCCGGAGGCGTCGGTGGCCGGGCGCCAGCGCGAGCACGGGACCAGGCCCGGCTCCAGGATCTCCAGGCCGTCCAGGAAGCGGGCGAGTTCGTCCGGGTGGCGCAGGTGGTAGCTGAGCGGCGCGTTCGCGTTCCACACCCCGATCGCCGCCTCGAATGCCGGCCCGTCGAGCACGTTCGTCCCGTCGGCGGTGATCAGGTAGCTGCCCGGCGGCAGGCCGGCCAGCAGTTCCCGGGCGATCGTGACCGCCTGTTCGAGGTCGGGCACGTGACCGAGGATGTTCATCAGGATGAGCCCGACCGGCCGGTTCAGGTCGAGGGTCGCCCCGGCCGCTTCCAGGATCGTCGCGGGCGCGTGCAGGTCGGCGTCGGCATACACCGTCCGGCCTTCGGGGGTGCTGGTCAGCAGCGTCCGCGCGTGTGACAGGACCAGTGGGTCGTTGTCGACGTAGACGATCGACGCGTCGGGTGCGGCGGCCTGCGCCACCTGGTGTGTGTGCTCGGCCGACGGCATGCCGGTGCCGACGTCCAGGAACTGCCGGATCCCGGCGTCGCGCACCAGGAACGTGACGGCCCGTTTGAGGAATGCCCGCGAGTGCCGCGCGACCACGGTGATGTCCGGGTAGAGCTTGGCGAAGTCGTCGCCGACGGCCCGGTCGACCGGGAAGTTGTCCGTGCCGCCCAGCCAGTAGTTCCACACCCGGGCGGAGTGCGGCACACCGGTGTTCAGCGCGGCGATGGCGTCACTCTCGGTCATGTTGCGCCTCCCGGCTCTCACGTCCGACGCTCAGCCTACGCCGCCTCCCCCCGGTGTCCACTATGGATTCTTCTGGTGAGGCGGCTCGCGGGCTCGACCGGGCCGATGGATTCAGCCGGCCAGGAGCGCGGCCAGGCGGCTGGCCGGCTCGGCCGGGTCGTCGGCGCCCGGGGCCCGCAGCAGTTCGACCCGGTGCACCAGGCGGGGTGCGCCGAGCCGGACCGCGACCAGGTCGGCCCGGCCCGCGACCAGCCACTCCGGGAGGACGGCGAGGCCGTGGCCGGCGGCGATCAGGCCGGTGAGGACTGTCGACTCGGCACCCTCGTAGCGCAGGCCGGCCCGCAGCCCGTCGACCGGGAGCCGCTGGAAGGGGGCCACGCCGGGGGCGTCGATCCAGTACGCGTCGGCCAGGTCGGCGAGATCCACCGACGGCCGCCGGGCCAGCGGGTGCCCGGCCGGGACGGCGACGACCGCCGGGCTCTCGGTCACCCGCAGTGATCGCGGGTCGCCGGGCTCGGGCAGGCGCAGCGGGTCGCTCGGGGCGGTGAAGCCGTCGACCAGGCCGAGGTCGAGCGCGCCGGTGGCGGTGGCGGCGACGACCCGGTCCAGGTCGGTGACGTGCAGGCGGGCCGAGAGGCGGACGGACTCGGCGCGGATCCGGGTCAGGGCCGCGGCGACCGGGCCGGACCAGGCGAGCGGGGTCAGGCCCAGGGTGAGGCGGCCGGGTGGCGCGGACGTGCGGGTCACGTCGGCGCGAGCGGCCTCAAGACGTACGAGCAAGATCTTGGCATGGCCGAGAAGCCGCTCACCGGCCTCGGTCAGGCCGACCGGACGTCTGGTCAGCAACGGGGTGCCCAGGTCGGCCTCCAGGGCGGCGATCTGCTGGGAGACGGCCGACTGGGTGAAGTTCAGGCGCTCGGCGGCGGCCGAGAACGAGCCGGTCCCGGCGACCTCGGCGAAGGTGCGCAGCAGATGGGGATCCACATCAGGAACCCTAATACGGCATGCAGTAACGATCGTTGGACCTGATCTCGGTCGCGGGACGACGATGAGCGCATGATTTCGATCGCATTGGTCGGTGACCGGTCACCGACGGTTCGCGCGCACGGCCGGATCCCGATGATCGTGGACGCTCTTCGCGAGAGCGAGGGCCTCGACCTGGACGTCTACTGGGTGCCGACCCCGGCCGCCGAGGACCCGGAGGCGCTGCGCGGGTTCTCCGGGATCTGGCTCGTGCCCGGCAGCCCGTATCGGAGCGAGGCCGGCGCGGTGGGTGCGGTCCGGATCGCGCGGACCGAGGGCATCCCGTTTCTCGGCACGTGCGGCGGGTTCCAGCACGCGATGCTGGACTTCGCCCGGGACGTCTGCGGGTTCACCGGCGCACGGCACGCGGAGAACGGGCCGGCCGGGGAGGACGACCTGATCGTGGAGCTGTCCTGCTCGCTGGCCGGGCACGAGGCGGCCGTGGACCTGGTGCCCGGCTCGCTGGTGGAGCGGCTGCTCGGGGCGACGCGGACGGTGGAGCGGTATCACTGCTCGTACGGGCTCTCCCCCGCCTACCTGGAGCTGTTGCAGGCCCACGGCATGCGGTTCACCGGGCACGACCGGTCGGGCGAGGTGCGGGTGGCCGAGCTGCCCGGCCACCCGTTCTTCCTGGCCTCGCTCTTCCAGCCGGAGCTGTCCGGCGAGGGTGCCCACCCGTTGATCCGCGGCTTCGCCCGCGCGGCCGGTGCCACGAGCCGGCCGGTCCTGAGCGGGCCGGCCGGACCGAACGCCTAGCGCCCCCGGCGCCGAGTGGCATCGGGGGCGCTGGGCGCCGGGCAGGAAAGCCGGAACTAGTTGTCGGTGTAGCTGAAGATCGACGCGGCCGTGAAGTGGCTGGCCTTCCCGGAGCCCGAGGTGAAGCTCACCGCCACCGGCCCGCCCTGGGTCGCCGTCGGCACCGTGCACTGGAAGGCCAGCGTCGACCCGGACCCCTGCTTGACGCACTCGGCCGGGTTGTCGCCGAACTTGAATCCGGTCGAGTCGGCCGCGCTCGCCCCGGCCACCCGGACCACGACCCGGGTGCCCCCGGCGATCGTGTCGGACTTGGCCGACAGGCTGGTGACGACCGGTGCGATGCTGACGTCGGACGCCTCGCCGGCGATGTTGTCGTGGGTGACGGTGAGCGACGCCGTGTCGGTGGCCAGGGCCGGCATGAGGACCCTGACGTGGGTCTCGTCGACCCAGGTGGCGGTCAGGGACTTCTTGCCGGCCAGGACCGCGATCCGCTCGGCGGTGAACTCCTTGGCCGAGCCGCCGACCGTGCCGCCGCTGATGGTCAGCAGCAGCGGGCCGCCGCTGGCCTTGGCGGTCGGGTTGTCGGTGATGTCGACGCCGAGCGCGGCCCGGTAGTTCACCTTGCTGGAGTTGTTGGCCTCGCTCGACCCGCCGGTCGAGGTGATCTTGACGGTGGCCGGGCCGTTCGCCCCGGCCGGGGCGACCGCCGTGATCTTGGTGGCGGACACGACGGTGACCGCGGTGGCGGCCGCGTCGCCGAACATGACGGCCTGCGGGTCGGACGCGTCGACCCCGAGGAAGCCGTTGCCGCTGACGGTCACCAGGGTGCCGCCGATCGAGCTGAGCTTGGTCGGGACCACCGAGACGACGCCCGGGTAGTACGCGACCGTCGAGGTGGACTCCGGCCCGGCCGTACCCTTGCGGAACAGCTGCATGGTGACCGCGCTCGCGTTGGTGGTGGCCGGCGCGGTGACCTTGATGTGGGTCTCGTCCACGTAGGCCACCTGCGCCGACTGCCCGCCGACCCGGGCGGTGACCCGCATCGCGCTGAACGCCTGCGGCGTGGATCCGACGGTGCCGCCGGTGACAGTCACCGGGATGACCGTGCCGCCGGTCGAGCGGGCGGCGGTCCGGTCGGTGAAATCGGCTCCCAGCTGGATCGGGTCGGCCTGGGCGGTGACCCGGCCGGAGGCGTAGGCGCTGCTGGAGACGCCGGCGGCCAGGAGAGCGGCCACGGTGGCGGCCCCCGCCGCGGCGCGGGACTTCTTCGAGTACGTCATTGCGGCCCTCCTGATCAGTCGATGTCGGTGTAGCTGAACGCCGCGCCCGGGGTGAACTTGCTCGTCGTCCCGGTTCCGGCGGTGAAGGTGACCCAGACCGGGCCGGGCTGCGTGGCGGCCGGCACGGTGCAGGTGTAGACGAGCCCGGAGCCGGTGCCGCTGCCCGGGCAGACGGCCGGGTTGGAGCCGAACATGAAGTTCGTCGCGGTGGCGACGCCGGCGCCGGCCACCCGGACCTTGATCGTGGCGCCGCCGGTGAGCGTGCTGTTCACGGTGGACAGGCTGGTCACGACCGGCGCGACCGGCACGGTGACCGGCGGGCCGGCGACCACGTCCTGCCACAGGATCAGGTCGACGTTCTCGGCGGTGAGCGGCGGGACGGTGACCTTGAGGTGGGTCGGGTCGACGTAGGTGGCGGCGAGTTTGGTGTTGCCCATCCGTACGGTGATCGCCGCCGCCGTGAACTCGGCGACGTTGGCGCCGAGCGTGCCGCCGGTGACGCTCAGCAGGTGCACCCCGCCGCTGGCCCGCAGGTACTGCCCGCTGTCGAGGGCCAGCGGGGTGCGGTAGGAGACCTTCGCCGCCGTCGCGTCCGGGCTGCTGCCGCCCGGGGTCGTCACCTTCACCGCGGCGTTCCCGGCGGCCGCGGGCGGGACGACGGCCTCGATCTGGACCGGGGAGATCACGTTGACGTACGTCGCCGGCACGCCACCGATCGTGACGGCCCCGGTGTCGGTCTCGTCCACCCCGCCGAACCCGGTGCCCATGATCTTGACGGTGTCCCCGCCGGCCACGCCGACCGAGCCGGGCGTCACCGTGGACACCACCGGGAAGTAGTTGACCACCGAGCTGGACTCGGGCCCGGTGAATCCTTCCTGGACCAGCTGGATCTTGCTGGGCACGGCCTTGGTGGTCGCGGGCAGGGTGATCCGCACGTGGCTGTCGTCCAGCCAGACCACCTTGGTGGTGGAGATGCCGCCCACCTTGGCCGTGATCTTCAGGGCGGCGAACTGGGAGGAGGTGGCGCCGACGCTGCCACCGGTGACCGCGGCGATGACGTCGGTGCCGCCGGTCGCCTTGGCCGAGAGGGTGTCGAAGTCGGCGTTCAGCTGCATCCGGTAGCCGAAGATGGAGGTGGTGTTCTTACTGGTCCCGCCGCCGGTGACGACCGTGATCAGCGCGTTGCCGGTGTTCGGCGGGGAGATCGCGATGATCTTGGTGTCGGAGACGAACCGGATCTCGGCGGCCGGCTGGTCGCCGAACATCACCGAGGCGACGTCGTCGGAGTCGATGGTCTTGAAGCCCGAGCCCCAGATGGTCACCGGCGTCCCGCCCTCGACGACCCCCATGAGCGGCGTGATGCTGGAGACGACCGGGCCGACGTCGGCGGCGGCCCGGACCATGGCCGTCGCGGAGTACGCGGCGGTCGGTTCGGCAATGGCGACCGTGACGGTGCCGGCAACGGCTACCACGGCTGCGGTGAATGCGCTGGCCCTCCGGGCCCGAGTTGTCTTCGTCATAGCGAGGACTTGTATCGGGCCCGGCGGGCCGCAGTTGCGGAAAGTCAGGCCAGCAATACGGTGAGTACCGAGATCGCCTCGTCGATGCCTTCGTCGTCCACATCCAGGTGCACCACGAGCCGGGCCAGCTGCGGCAGCATCGCTGCGATCATGACGCCCCGGCGGGCCGCCTCGGCAGCCAGTTCCGGCGCGTCGACCGAGGCCTTGGTCAGGTCCAGCGGGACCAGGTTGGTGCGCACCTTCTCCGGGTCGACCACGCCGAGCGGGGCCAGGCCCTCGGCCAGCCGGCGGGCCCGCGCGTGGTCCTCGGCGAGCCGCTCGACGTGGTGGTCGAGCGCGTACCGCCCGGCCGCGGCCAGGATGCCGGCCTGCCGCATGCCGCCGCCCATCCGCTTGCGGATCACACGAGCCCGGGCGATCCGCTCCCGGCTGCCCACGACCAGCGAGCCGACCGGGGCCCCGAGACCCTTGGACAGGCAGACCGAGAGCGTGTCGAAGAGCGCGCCGTAACTGGCCAGCGGCACGCCGTCGGCGATGTGCGCGTGCCAGATCCGGGCGCCGTCGCAGTGCAGGGCCAGGTGCTGGGCGTCGGCCACGGCACGCAGGTCGCGCAGCGTGGCCAGCGGGATCACGCCGCCACCGCCCAGGTTGTGGGTCTGCTCGACGGCGATCGCCGCGGTCGGCACGGACGGGAAACCGGACGGGCGGATCATCGCGGCGATCCGGTCCACGTTGAGCGCGGCGCCGGTGGCCGCCCAGGTCCGGGTGGAGATGCCGCCCAGCAGCGCGGCCGCGCCCAGCTCGTAGGTCACCACGTGCGCGTCCGACCCGGCCAGCAGCTCCCCGCCGGGCGGGGCGACCAGCTGCAGCGCGATCTGGTTGGCCATCGTTCCGGACGGGGCGAACAGCGCCGCCTCGTGCCCGAACATCCGGGCCACGTGCTGTTCGAGCGCGTTGACGGTCGGGTCGTCCCCGAACACGTCGTCGCCGACGACGGCGGTGGCCATCGCCTCCCGCATCCCGTCGGTGGGACGCGTGACCGTGTCCGAGCGCAGATCAACAACCACGGGACGCCTCCGGGAAAGAGCGGCGGAGAGAACGCGGATCAGCCACGGAGCATCTCCGCGACCAGGAAGGCCAGCTCCAGGCTCTGCTGGGTGTTCAGGCGCGGGTCGCAGGCGGTCTCGTACCGGTCCGGCAGGTCCAGGTCCTCGATGCCCTGCGCGCCGCCGAGGCACTCGGTGACGTCCTCACCGGTCAGTTCGATGTGGATGCCGCCCGGGTGGGTGCCGAGGCCGCGGTGCACCTCGAAGTAGCCCAGCACCTCGTCGACGATCCGGTCGAAGTGCCGGGTCTTGTAGCCGTTGGACGACTCGTGCGTGTTGCCGTGCATCGGGTCGCACTGCCAGACCACCTTGGCCCCGGTGGCGTGCACCTTCTCCACGATCGGCGGGAGCGCGTCGCGCACCTTGCCGTTGCCCATCCGGCTGATCAGGGTGAGCCGGCCCGGGATGTTCTCCGGGTTCAGCTTCTCGCACAGCTCGATCGCGGTCTCCGGGCTGGTGCCGGGGCCGATCTTGACGCCGATCGGGTTGGAGATGCGGCTGATGAAGTCGATGTGCGCGTGGTCGAGCTGGCGGGTGCGCTCGCCGATCCAGAGGAAGTGGCCGGAGAGCCCGTACGCCTTGCCGCCGGAGACCCGGGTCAGGGCGCGGTCGTACTCCAGCGCGAGCGCCTCGTGGGAGCAGTAGAGGCTGACCGTACGCAAAGCCTCGTTGTCGGTCATGCCGCAGGCGCGGATGAAGTCGAGCGCGCGGTCGATCTCCCGGGCGATCGCCTCGTAGCGCTCACCGGCCGGGGAGGCCCGGACGAAGTCCTTGTTCCAGTCGTGCAGCCCGTGCAGGTCGGCCAGGCCGCCGGCCAGGTAGGCGCGGAGCATGTTCATCGCGGCGGCCGAGTTCGCGTACGCCCGGATCATGCGCTGCGGGTCGGCGACCCGCGCCTTCTCGTCCGGCTCCAGCGCGTTGATCATGTCGCCGCGGTACGCCTGGAGGCCCAGCGAGTCGGTCAGCGACGAGCGCGGCTTGGTGTACTGCCCGGCGACGCGCGCGACCTTGACGACCGGCATCGACGCCCCGTACGTCAGCACCACCGCCATCTGCAGCAGCGTCCGCGCGTTGGCGAGCAGGTGACTCTCGGTGTTGTCGGCGAACGTCTCGGCGCAGTCGCCGCCCTGGAGCAGGAACGCCTTGCCCTCGCACACCTCGGCGAGCCGGGCCCGGAGCTGGTCGACCTCGTACGGCGCGACGATCGACGGAACGTTGCCGAGAACCTCGCAGACCGAGGCGACCTCGGCCATGTCGGGCCAGGGCGGCATCTGCACCCGGGGTAGAGCACGCCAGCGGTCGAGGCCCAGGGCCTCGTCCTCGGCGGAGTCGGTGGACGGACGGGAGGTCGCGACTCCCGGGTGACTGAGCTGATGCCACTCACGGCGCATGAGGTAGAGCCTACGAAAACGGGGCACCGGGCCTGGACCCGGTGCCCCGCATTCAACTATTCGATCAGAGGTTGTTCTTGATCGAGGTGATCAGCTCACCGTTGCTGGTGTCGCCGGAGAACTCCCAGAAGAAGGCGCCGCCGAGACCCTGGTTCTTGGCGTACGTCATCTTCCCGGCGATCGTCGACGGGGTGTCGTAGCTCCACCAGTTGCTGCCGCAGTAGGCGTACGCCGTCCCCGCGACCGTGCCGGTGGCCGGGCAGCTGCCCTTGAGGACCTTGTAGTCCTCGATGCCGGCCTCGTAGGTGCCGGGGGCCGCGCCGGTCGCCGAACCGCCCGGAGCCGCCTGGGTGACCCCGGTCCAGCCGCGGCCGTAGAAGCCGATGCCGAGCAGGATCTTGCTGGCCGGAACGCCCTTGCTCTTCAGCTTCTGGATCGCCGCGTCGGAGTAGAAGCCGGCCGTCGGGATACCGGTGTACGAGGTCAGCGGCGAGTGCGGGGCGGTCGGGCCCTGCGCCGCGAACGCGCCGAAGTAGTCGTAGGTCATCGGGAAGACCAGGTTCAGCTTCGAGATGCCGGAGGCGTAGTCGGCCACGTCCAGCTTGCCGCCGTTGGAGCCGTCGGCCGAGATCGCCGAGGTGACCAGGAAGCTCGAACCGAACTTGTTGCGCAGCGCGGTGATGACCTTGTTGTACGAGTCCGGGCCGGACGCGTCGCAGCTCAGGCCACAGGCGTTCGGGTACTCCCAGTCGACGTCGATGCCGTCGAAGACGTCCGACCAGCGGGAGTCCTTGACCAGGTTGTAGCAGGAGTCGGCGAACGCGGTCGGGTTCGCGGCGGCCTGGGTGAAGCCACCGGACCAGGTCCAGCCGCCGAACGACCAGATCACCTTGATGTTCGGGTACTGCTTCTTCAGCTTGCGCAGCTGGTTGAACGAACCCCGCAGGGCGCCCGCGTCCCAGGTGTCGGCCACGCCGTCGACGCTCTCGGCCGCGGAGTAGGCGCGGTCGTAGTCGGCGTACGAGTCACCGATCGAGCACTGCCCGCCGGTGGTGTTGCCGAACGCGTACAAAATGTGGGTCAGCTTGGCCGCCGAACCGGACGTCACCAGGTTCTTGACGTGGTAGTTGCGGCCGTAGATGCCCCACTCGGCGAAGTAGCCGACGACGTTCTTCCCGCTGGTGCCCGGAGGAGCGGTGGTCGGGCTGGTCGTCGGGCTGCTGGTCGGCGACGCGGTCGGCGAGACCGTCGGGCTCACCGTCGGGGAAGCGGTCGGGGATGACGTCGGGGTGGTCGTGCCGCCGCACACGCCGTTGTCGATCCAGACGTCCCACTGGCCGCTGTGCGTGGCCGGCGACTCGTTCTGGGTCCACCACTTGGCGGTGTAGTTGTGGCCGCTCTGCGAGGCGACGTTGTCCTTGACGTAGGTGGCGGTGGCAGACCAGGCGGTGGCACACGCGGTCGCCGCGTTCGCCTGCACGAGCGGGACCGAGGCCGAGGCTCCGATCACCACCGCACTGACGAGCAGCGCCCGGCGGAGGGTTTTGCCCACGGGGTCTCCTTTAATATTTAGGAAACTTTCCAGAAAGAGGATGTAGAGACCGTAGTCACATCGATTAACACGAGTCAAGCCTGGTGACGACCTTTAAGGTTTCGTTAACAGCGACCACGGGATGAACACGGCGTGCATTCAAGCCACTACACCGCGTAGGCTTCGACCATGACCATCTTCGACGTCGACATTGACGCCCTCACCGGCGGCACGACCGATTTGGACCGCTACCGCGGATCGGTTCTGCTGGTGGTCAATGTGGCCTCGCGCTGCGGACTGACCCCGCAGTACGACAAGTTGCAGCCCCTCTACGACACCTATCGCGACCGCGGTCTGGTGCTGCTCGGCGTGCCCTGCGACCAGTTCGGCAACCAGGAGCCCGGCAGCGCGACCGAGATCGACGAATTCTGCCGGACCACGTACGGCGTGACGTTCCCGATGACCGAGAAGGTCGAGGTCAACGGGGCCGGGCGGCACCCCCTCTACGCCGAGCTGATCGGCGGCGGCCCGGACATCCAGTGGAACTTCGAGAAGTTCGTGGTCGCCCCGGACGGCACGGTGGCCGCCCGCTTCAGCCCACGCGTCGAGCCGGACGATCCCGAGCTGGTCGCGACCGTCGAGAAGCTGCTGCCCCACTGAGCCGCCCGATGCGCGAGCTTGCGAGCAAATCCAGAAGCACAGTCCTCAGCTCATCGAGGCGCCGGAGCGCAGCGGAGGTGACTCGATGAGCATCCATGTGATAGGGGTCGATGCGTACGCGCTCGGCTGGGTCGGGGTCGAACTGCGCGACGGCGCCTTCGGGCGCGCGGTCCTCGCCTCGACGCTCTACGAGATCGTCGCCGGCAGCTCCGGGGCCGCCGTGATCGGCGTCGACATCCCCCTCGGCATGCTGCCCGACCGCTGGCGGGCCGCCGACACCCTCGCCGCCGACCAGCTCGGCCCGCGCCGCGGCAGTGTCTTCCGGGTGCCGCCGCGCGCGGTCTGGACCGAGCCCGACTTCGCCGCCGCCAACCGGCTCTGCCGCGAGCTCACCGGCGCCGGTCTGAGCCGTCAGTCCTGGGCCCTCCGCCCCAAGCTGCTGGAGGCCAACGCCCTCTGGGAACGCCACCCGGGCCTGCTCTTCGAGGCCCATCCCGAGGTCAGTTTCCGCACCATGGCCGGCGAGCCGCTGCCGTTCGCCAAGAAGACCTGGGCCGGCCAGTCCCGCCGCCGCGAGCTCCTCGCCCGCAACGGCATCACCCTCCCCGACCAGCTCGGACCGGCCGGCCAGGCCCCGCCCGACGACATCCTGGACGCCGCCGCGGTCGCCTGGACCGCCCACCGGGTCGCCACCGGCACAGCATTGTCCTTCCCGTCACCCCCCGAGGAGGACAACGGCTCCCGCATAGCCATCTGGTATTAAAACCCCCGATTTGGTACGGCCATAAGCACACGCCCGCCCAGCCCGGCCGGCGCCGCCCACCCTCGGGCACACGCCCGCCCGGGCCCCGGCCAAGCGCCGCCCACCTCGGGCACGGGCCCGCCCGGGTCCCGGCGCGGCCCGGTCCCGGCGCGGCCCGGTCCCGGCGCGAGCCGGCGCGGCCCGGTCCTGGCGCGAGCCGGCGCGGCCCGGTCCTGGCGCGAGCCGGCGGCGCGCCGCCGGGTCCCGGCTGGTGCTCACGGCTGTCTCAAGGCCCTCGAAACAACCCTGAGCACCAGCCGAAGACCGGGAGTCGCGGCTGGGCCCCGGGGTGGGATCGGCTCGCGGGCCAGAGACTGACGCGCAAGTCGCCGGCCGGGGCCGGGAGTGGCCGCGGCGTCGCGGGATCGGACCAGGGACTCCGGGTCTGCGGTCGTGGGGTGCGCCAGGACGTACTGCGAAAGGGTTTTAAAGGGCCTGAGCGGCGATCTCGCGGGCCCGGTCGCGCGCCGCCTCCAGGGCCGACAGCATGGCCGCGCGAACCCCGTGCTTCTCGAGCTCGCGGACCGCCGAGGCGGTCGTGCCGGCCGGGGACGTCACGGCCTCGCGGAGCTTGACCGGGTGCTCGCCGGAGTCGCGGAGCATCGCGGCCGAACCGACGGCGGTCTGCACGATCAGGTCGTGGGCCGTCGACCGGGGCAGGCCGAGCAGGACGCCGGCGTCGATCATGGCCTCGACCAGCAGGTAGAAGTAGGCGGGACCGGAACCGGAGAGCGCGGTGACCGCGTCCTGCTGCGACTCGGGGACGCGGATGGTCACGCCGAGCGGCGTGAACATCGCCTCGGCGACGGCCAGGTGCTCGTCGTCGGCGTGGGTGCCGCCCGAGATCGCGGTCATCGCCTCGCCGACCAGGGCCGGGGTGTTGGTCATGACCCGGACGACCGGGGTGCCCTCGGGCAGCCGGGACGCGAAGAACGCGGTCGGCAGGCCGGCGCAGAGCGAGACGACCAGCTTGCCGAGGGCCAGCGACCGGCCGAACCCGTCGAGCAGCGCGGCCGCGTCCTGCGGCTTGGTGCCGATGGTGAGGATGTCGGCGCGCTCGACCGCCTCGGCGGTGCCGACGGCGGCGACACCGTACTTCTCGGTCAGCTCGGCGGCGCGGGCCGGACGGCGGGCGGTGACCAGCACCCGGTCGGCCGGCCAGCCGGACCGCAGCAGACCGGCCAGGACGAGCTCGCCCATCTTGCCGGTGCCGAGCATCGCGACGGTGTGCTTGGTCAACGCGTTCTCCGTTCATGAATGAAGGCCGGCGTCGAGGACGCCGGCCTTCATCACAACACGATCAGTTACCGAAGAAGACCTCGGCCTCTTCGTACCGCGACAGCGGAACGGTCTTCAGCTCGCCGGTGCCCTCGATCAGCGGGACGCGGACGATGTCGGTGCCGCGCAGCGCCATCATCTTGCCGAAGTCGCCCTCGTGCACGGCGTCGATCGCCTGCAGGCCGAAGCGGGTCGAGAGGACCCGGTCGAACGCGGTCGGCGTGCCACCGCGCTGGATGTGACCGAGGACGACCGTGCGGGCCTCCTTGCCGGTCTTCTCCTCCAGCTGCTCGGCCAGCCACTGGCCGATGCCGCCCAGGCGGACGTGGCCGAAGCTGTCCAGCTCCTGGTTGTGCGTGACCATCTGGCCGTCGAGCGGCTGCGCGCCCTCGGCGACGACGACGATCGGCGCGTACTCCACCTGGAAGCGCTTGGTCACGTACGTCGCGACCTGCTCGACGTCGAACTTGCGCTCCGGCAGGAGGATGACGTTGGCGCCACCGGCGAGACCGGCGTGCAGCGCGATCCAGCCCGCGTGGCGGCCCATGACCTCGACGACCAGGGTGCGGTGGTGCGACTCGGCGGTGGTGTGCAGCCGGTCGATGGCCTCCATCGCGATGTTCACCGCGGTGTCGAAACCGAAGGTGAAGTCGGTCGCGTTGAGGTCGTTGTCGATCGTCTTCGGCACGCCGACGACGTTGACGCCGAGGTCGTTCAGCTTGGTCGCGACGCCGAGGGTGTCCTCGCCGCCGATCGCGACCAGCGCGTCGACGCCCTGCTCGGCCAGGTTGGCCTTGATGCGCTCGACGCCACCCTCGATCTTGAACGGGTTGGTGCGCGAGGAGCCCAGGATGGTGCCGCCGCGCGGCAGGATGCCACGCACCTCCGCGATGCCCAGCGGCTTCGTCAGACCCTCCAGCGGGCCCTTCCAGCCGTCACGGAAACCGACGAACTCGTGACCGTAAGCGGTGACGCCCTTGCGCACCACGGCACGGATGACCGCGTTGAGACCGGGGCAGTCGCCGCCACCGGTGAGCACGCCGATACGCATGTTTCTCCTCGTCCTTCCCCTTGCGGGTAGCGAGATGCAGATAGCTCGTGAGAATCCCCGGGAGCGTCTTCGTCGGCAGCGTTGCCGGGCCCGGGGCGAGCCGCAGGCCGAACTCTAGTCTCCGTCTCCGACAGCGTTCGAAGCGGCCCTTTCAAAGCAACGACTCGACCGCTCCGAGGGCTTCGGCCTCGTTGCCGAGTGCGGCCTGGACCACGGTCAGGCCGGCCGCCGCGCTCGGCGCGCAATGTCGCTGCAGCGACTCGCGGATGCCGTCGATCACGTACGGCCCGGGCTCGGTGAACCGGCCGCCGACCACCACCACGGACGGGTTGAGCAGGTCGCAGACGACCGCGACGGTCCGTCCGATCAGGCGGCCGGCGTCCAGCAGGGCGCGGCGGGCCGGCCCGTGACCGCCGGCGGCCAGCGCGATCAGGTGGTCCTCGGTCGGCTTCTCCAGCAGCGCGCCGAAGTAGGACGGCATGAGGAACGCGCCCAGGCAGCCGCGGCGGCCGCAGACGCAGAGGGGTCCCATGTCCCGGACCGTGAGGTGGCCGATCTCGCCGGCGTAGCCGATCGCGCCGCCGTACGAGCGGCCGGCGGCCACGATGCCGGCGCCGACGTACTGGGCCGCCTTCAGGTAGAGGACGTCCCGGGCGCCCCGGGCGGCGCCCCGGCGGGCCTCGGCCAGGGCCGCCAGCTGGGCGTTGTTGCCGACCACGACCGGGCAGCCGAGCATCCGGGCCATCAGTTCGCCGGGTGAGAAGCCGGAGAACATCGGTAGAACACTGCGGGCGCCGAACTCGCCGGTGAGCGGGTGCACCGGGGAGGGCACGCTGAGCGCCACGGCGGCGTCCGGGCCGGTGATCAGCTCCTTCGCGTACTCGGCGGCGGCCTGGATCAGCACCCGGCCGTCGAGGCCCGGGGCCAGCGGCCGGAAACCCTCGGCCAGGCGGTGGCCGGAACGGTCGGTCAGGATCGCGCGCAGGCCGTCCAGGTCCATGGCCAGGCCGAGGACGACGCCGGGCGGGGCGGCCAGGCGGAACGCGGGTGAGGGACGGCCGGAGCGGACCGGGGGCGGGCAGGACTCGATCACCCGGTCGTGGCGCATCTCGGCGAGCGCCTCGGTGACCGCGGCGCGGGGCAGCTTGGTCAGGCGCACGAGGTCGCTGCGGGTGGTCGCGCCCCGGGCCCGCAGGAGGTCGGTGATCACTTCGCGGCGAACAGCACGTTCATGCTGTCCGACTTTTACGGATATTTCGCTTAATGTTCTCCCGCCGCGTGAGGTTGGCGTCGCGCGCAGCGCCAGCGTCACCGCCCCCAGCAGACCGGCCCGCCCGCCCAAGCCGGTGATCCGGATCTCGGTGCTCTCCGCGACCTCGGGCTGGGCATATCGCCGGATCGCCTCCCGGACCCCGGCCAGGACCGGCCCGCCCTCCTCGATCAGCGGCCCGTCCAGCACCACCAGCTCCGGGTTCACGGTGTTGGCCAGGTCGGCCAGGACCCGCCCGACCATCCGCCCGGCGTCCGCCATGATCCGCTCGACGGTGGCGTCGTGCCGGGACAGCTCGACCGCCCGCTCGGCGGTGAGCGGCTCCCCGTACGTCACGGCCAGCGCGGCCAGGATCTCCCGGGGCGCGGCGATCGTCTCCAGGCAGCCGCGGTTCCCGCAGCGGCAGAGCGCCCCGGTCTCGTCCACCTGCACGTGCCCGAGCTCGCCGGCCACCCCGGAGGCGCCCGGATGCACGTGCCCGGCCAGCATCAGCCCGCAGCCGATGCCGGTGGAGACGCGCAGGTAGCAGACGTCCCGCCGGCCGGCGGCCACGCCGTGCGCGACCTCACCGATCACGCACAGGTCGGCGCCGTTGCGGACGGTGACCCGGTGGCCGAGGCGGGCGGTCAGTTCGCGGGCCGGCTCGTGACCGGCCCAGCCGGGCAGCACCGTGCCGGGCTGCACGACCCCGTTGAGCAGGGGCGCGGAGAGCCCGACGACGATGGACCAGACGCGCTGGCTCGTGCACGCGGCGAGCAGGTCGGCCAGCTCGGCCGGGTCGCCGCCGGGGTGCCGGCGTTCGTCCAGGATCCGGCCGGAGAGGTCGGCGACGGCGATCCGGATGCCGTCGCCGCCGACGACCGCGCCGACCACGACGCCGGCCCGCTCGCCGAGCGTGAGCAGCCGGGCCGGGCGGCCGGGACGGCTGCCGTCGGCGGCGGCGCCGGTCTCGGCGAGCAGGCCGGCCTCGATCAGCTCGGCGACCAGCCCGGTGATGGTCATCCGGGCCATGCCGGTGCGCTTGGCGAGCTCGGCGCGACTGATCCGGCCCGCCTCGCGGACCGCCGCGAAGATCAGGTCGCGGCGGACGAGGTGGACGCGACGGCCGGTCACCGGTCGAGCCTACGCCGGGGTTTTGCCGGACCTGGACGTAATCCGCGCCGCACGGTGACCGTGATCACCATCAGAAAGCCGCAAAACGTACATATATACCGTCGACACAGGCAATTCACGGCCGTGACCAGGCCTCACAGCCTCTGGTTCGGTGCTGTTCCAATCGATACCTTACGAAAACAAGGCGTTAACAAACCGGAAGCCGGCCCGGTCCCCGCCTCTCCCCATAACCCGTGTTCCGAGGTGTGCGATGACCACTGTCGAATCCCGGCCGACGACGACGCCCGTCCAGTCCGAGCGGCCGAACGCTCCCACCAAGCTGATCGTCGCCATGGCGCTGGCCATGCTCGGCGCCTATCTCACGATCCTCACCCCGGTCATCGTCACGATGTCGATCCGGGTCGCGCAGATCGCCCCGGACGACAAGTCCGCCGCCCTCGGCACGGTGCTCTCGGTCGGCGCGGTCCTCGCGCTGATCGGCAACCCGTTCTTCGGCGCGATGTCCGACCGGACCACCTCCCGCTTCGGCCGCCGCCGCCCGTGGCTGCTCGGCGGCATGCTGGTCGGCTCGGCCGGCCTGCTGATCGTCGCGCTCGGCAGCAACATCCCGACACTGACCGCCGGGTGGGCCCTGGCGCAGCTCGGCATCAACGCCACCCTGGCCACGCTCACCGCGCTGCTGCCGGACCAGATCCCGCCCCAGCAGCGCGGCAAGGTCAGCGGCATCCTCGGCCTGATGACGTCGGTGGCGATCCTGGCCGGCAGCGCGCTCGCCGCCGCCCTCTCCAACACGGTGCTGATGTTCATGGTCCCGGCGATCATCGGGGTCGCGACGATCGGACTGCTCGTGGTGATCCTCAAGGACCGCCCGGCCGAGAAGGGGCACTTCGCGCCGTACGGCTTCAAGGAGTTCCTGGGCACCTTCTACATCCACCCCGGCAAGTACCCGGACTTCGCCTGGAACATCCTCAGCCGGTTCCTGATCTGGACGGGCCTGGCCTGCGTCACCACCTACCAGGCGTACCTGCTGATCGACCGGTTCGGCTACACCACCGACAACGTGGCCGGCGGCATCCTGGTCGCCACCCTGATCAGCACCGTCGGCCTGGTCGCGGGCTCGTCCTTCGGCGGCACGCTCTCCGACCGCCTGGGTCGCCGCCGCCCGTTCGTGCTCGGCGCCGGCATCGTCATCGCCGCCTCGCTGGTCCTGATCGCCTTCGCGAACAATTTCGCGGTCTTCCTGATCGCCTCGGCGCTGTTCGGGGTCGGCGAGGGCGTCTACCTCGCGGTCGACCTGGCGCTCGCCACCGACGTGCTGCCGAACCCGGACGACGCCGCCAAGGACATGGGCGTGCTGAACATCGCCAACGCGCTGCCGCAGTCGCTGGTGCCGATCCTGGCCGCACCGATCCTGGCCATCGGCTCCGGTGGCTCCAACTACAGCCTGCTGTTCCTGCTCGGCGCGGTCGTCGCGGTCGCCGGCTCCCTGCTCGTCCAGATGATCCGCGGCGCTCGCTGACCCTCTGTCTCCTTGGAGAAGAAGATGCACGACTACCAGAACCCGGAACTCCCCATCGAGGAGCGGGTCACCGATCTGCTCGGCCGGATGACCCTGGCCGAGAAGGCCGGACTGATGTTCCACACCATGGCCGGGGTCAGCCCGGACGGCACCCTCCCGCCCGGTGACGCGATGATCCCGTCCACCGAGTCGCTGATCCGCGACGGCCGGCTGAACCACTTCAACATCCTGACGTTCGGCCCGGTCACCCCCCGCAAGATCGCCGAGTGGCACAACCGGGTCCAGGAGATCGCCGCCGGCACCCGGCTCGGCATCCCGGTCACCGTCTCCACCGACCCGCGCCACGGTGTGATCGACAACCCGGCGGCCTCGGCCGCGTCCGGCGGCTTCTCGGCCTGGCCGGAACCGATCGGCCTGGGGGCGACCAAAGACCCCGATTTGGTACGGAAATTCGCCGACATAGCGCGCCGGGAGTACCTGGCCGCCGGCATCCGCGTCGCCCTGCACCCGATGGCCGACCTGGCCACCGAGCCGCGGTGGGCGCGGACCAGCGGCACGCTCGGCTCCGACGCCGACGTGGTGTCGGCGCTGATCACGGCGTACGTGCAAGGGTTTCAAGGTTCCTCGCTCGGACCGGACAGCGTCGTCGCGATGGTCAAGCACTTCCCCGGCGCCGGCCCGCAGAAGGACGGTGAGGACGCGCACTTCGCCTACGGCCGCGAGCAGGTCTACCCGGGCGGGATGTGGGACTACCACCTCAAGCCGTTCGAGGCGGCCTTCGCGGCCGGGGCGGCCCAGATCATGCCGTACTACGGGATGCCCGTCGACACCACGTACGAGCAGGTGGGGTTCGGTTTCAACCGCGACGTGATCGAGGGACTGCTGCGGCAGCGGTACGGCTTCGACGGTGTCGTCTGCACCGACTGGGGCCTGGTCACCGACGCCGAGATCATGGGCACCCCGATGCCGGCCCGCGCCTGGGGCGTCGAACATCTCGACCGCCACGCCCGCGTCCTGAAGATCATCGAGGCCGGGGCCGACCAGCTCGGCGGCGAGCAGTGCCCGGAACTGATCATCGACCTGGTCTCCCGCGGCGACCTGAGCGAAGCCCGGATCGACGTCTCGGTCCGGCGCATCCTGCGCGACAAGTTCCGCCTCGGCCTGTTCGACGACCGCCGCTTCGTCGACCCGGACGCGGCCGGACGGATCGCCGGGGCGCCGGAGTTCCGCGCGGCCGGCCTGGAGGCGCAGCGCCGCTCGGTGGTGGCCCTCGCCGGCTCGATCCTGCCGCTGGCCGAGGGTTGCACGGTCTACCTGGACGGCGTCGACCCGGACGTGGCGGCCGGCTACGCCAAGGTGACCGACGACCCAGCGCTGGCCGACGTCGCGATCGTCCGGCGGGCCGCGCCGTTCGAGCCGCGCGGCGGTGGGTTCGAGGCGTTCTTCCACGCCGGGCGCCTCGACTTCTCGGCCGACGAGCTGGCGCCGGTCCTGGCCCTGACCACCCGGCTGCCGACCGTCGTCGACGTGTGGCTGGACCGGCCGGCCGTGCTGACCCCCCTCGCCGAGACGGCCGCGGCCCTGGTCGGCACGTTCGGGGTGAGCGACGAGGCGCTGCTGGACGTCCTGTTCGGCCGGTCCCCGGCCACCGGCACGCTCCCGTTCGAGCTGCCGTCCTCGATGGCCGCGGTGGAGGCGTCCCGCGAGGACGTTCCCAACGACACCGAGAACCCGCTGTTCCCGTACGACCACGGCCTCGCGTTCTGACCTTTCCGACTACGGCCGTCACCCACGCCTCCACGGGTGACGGCCGTTTCGGCGTCTTGTCGAGGATTTGATCATCAAGTAAGAACGGTTGTCGTGACTGTTCCGGGCGGTTCGGCCGCAGAGCGTGAGCCCGTACGGGATGCGGCGCCGTCGCTCGAGGAGGCCGTGCGTTCGGCCGTCGAGCAGGGGCGGGCCGAACTGACCCATCTGGACGACCTCACCGACGAGCTGGCCGCCGTCTTCGCCGGCGAACCGTCCGGCGAGGCGTCCTCCCCCGGCCTGATCACCCGGCTGGATGCGTTCGCCCGGGTGTTCCCGGCCGAGCTGCGCCTGCACCTCGACCGGGAACGCGAGGAGCTGGGCACGTTCAACATCGCGTTCTTCGGGCGGACCGGGGCCGGGAAGAGCACCCTGCTGTCCGCGTTCGGCCGGCTCGACGGCGGTTACGTCTCCCGGAGCGAGGGCGACTGGACCACCGAGGTCTGCCCCATCGAGTGGCGGGACTGCCGGCTGTTCGACACCCCCGGGATCAACGGCTGGGGACGGACCGAGAGCCGGGCCGCGCTGGAGGCCAAGGCCCGCCGGGCGGTCGAGATCGCCGACGTCGTGCTCCTCTGCTTCGACAGCATCAGTCAGCAGCAGATGGAGTTCGACAAGGTCGCCGACTGGATCCGTGACCGCGGGAAGCCGGTGGTCGCGGTCCTCAACGTCCGGAACGCGGACTGGCGCCAACCGGACCGGGTGCCCGAGTCGCGCCGCGCCAACCTGTCCGAGCAGGTGCGCCAGAACGCCGGGAACATCCGCTCCCAGCTCGCCCAGAAGAGCCTGACCGGCATCCCGATCGTCGCGGTCCACAGCCGGCGGGCCCTGATGGGCCGGGCCACCCTGCCCTACCGCGGCCCGTTTCCGGGACCCTTCCTGAAAGAACGCGACCATTTCGGTACGGACCATCACGAACGCTGGTCGAACTTCGCCACGCTGGAACGCCTGATCGTCGCGTCGATCGCCGAGGGCGGGGCCGACCTGCGGCTGGCCGCGCTGCGCGACGACGTCCGGTCCCGGTGCCGGCGCGGGACCGCCGAGCTGGAACGCCTGGCCGCCGAGATCGAGCGGGAGGCCGAGTCCCTCGAACGCCACGTCGAGTCCCTCTTCGCCGTGCTGGGCTACCCGGGCGAGACCGAACGGGCGACCCGGCTGCACGACGCGGGACTGAACGCGGATCTGGTCGACGTCTCCGAGCGGGCACGGGGCCGGGAGTACACGTCGCCGCCGCAGGGGTCGCTCGACCGCTTCGTCCGGCACCTGGCCGCCGCCCACCTGGCCGGCGCCCACCGGCAGGCCAAGACCGCCGTGGACGACCTGATCCGGGCGGCCGCCGAGAACCAGAAGGTGATCGACGAGACGGCGTTCACGGCGGCGGTGTTCGACCGGGAGACGATCGCCGCCGCCGAGGACGCGGTCTGGTCCGAACGCGCGGCCTTCCTGCGGCGCGAGCTCGAAGTCGTGGCCGGTCAGGAGGCCGGCGGTGACGGCCCGGCGGTGCTGCACGCCGCGCGGATCCTCGGCGACGTGGGCCACGGGGTCACCGGGAACGTCGTCCGGGGCACGGGCATCGCGGTCGCCCTGGCCGGGACCGCGCTGCCGCTCATCTGGAACCCGGCCGGCTGGATCCTCGGCCTGACCGCGATCGGCGTCGGGCTGGTCACCCAGGCCGGGCAGATCCTCGGCCGCCGGAGCAGCCAGAACGAGGCCGAGAAGGCCCGGGAGGCGAAGGCCCGGGCGATCACCGAGGGCCACCACGCGGTGGACCGGACGTTCGCCGAGTGCGAGGACGCGCTCGTCCGCGACAGCCGGGAGGCGGCCTGGACGCTGCTGGCCCCCGCAGTCGCGGAGTCGCTGCGCGCGGCCGTCGAGCTGCGGATGGCGCTCAGCCGGACCGTGCGGTTGCTCGACGGGATCGGGGCGTACGCCGCCTCGGTCCGGACCGCACCCCCGGTCGCCGACGTCCTGCAGCGGGCCCAGCGGCGGCTGGCCGACTCCCCGGACGAGGTGACCCGGGTGCTGCTGGGCGAGGACTGGCTCACCGCCCCGGTCGGTCACCGGCCGGCGCCGATCGACCCGGCCGTCCACGAGACGTACGCGACCCTCCAGGAAGTCGAGCACGCGCGGCTGGCCGGGGTGCTCGCCGAGGCGTGGAGCCGGCCGTCGGCGGACGGGCTCGGGGCGTGGCGGGCCGAGCTGGAGGAGGCGGCCCGGCACGATCCGGGGCTGTTCGACGTGGTACGGACGTTCTGGCGGGTCGACGGCGCCCGCCCGGCCGTCGCCGTCCTCGGTGACTACAACTCGGGCAAGTCGTCGCTGCTGCGCCGGATCGTGGTCGACTCCGGCCCGCCGCCGTACCCGGTGTTCGGCATCCGGGCGTCGCCGGCGACCACGGCCGCGGTCCACTACCGCCTCCCCCGACTGGACCTGGTGGACACTCCGGGCCTGCAGAGTGGGCGCGACGGGCACGACGCCGCCGCGCTGGAGGCGATCACCGAGGCCGCGCTGGTGCTCGTCGTCCTCCAGATCAACCTGCTGGTCGGCGACACCTCGATCCTGGAGGATCTGCTCCGCGGCTCGGCGACACTGGCCGCGAAGGGCACACGGACGCTGTTCCTGGTCAATCGCAGCGACGAGCTGGTCGTGGATCCGCGGATCGCGGCCGGCGACTTCGTCACCCTGCGGGAGAACAAGCGCGTGGAGCTGCGCGCGGCCTTCGCCACCCGTGCCGTCGACGTCCCGGCCGACCGGGTGCACTGCCTCTCCGGCGATCCGTTCGGCCTGATCGGCGACGACCCGGCGGCCGAGGCCGGTGACTTCGACGAGCATCGGCTGTGGGACGGCGTGGGTGCGCTGACCGGCGCCCTGGCCGGGCTCTCGGACGAGCAGTTGTCGGCCGCGTCGTCGGCGGCCGCTCTCGACGCGGCACTCACCGGCCTCAAGCGTCACCGGCACGCGCGGGAACGGGAGCGGGACGACCTCGCGGCCGAACTGCTCCGCGCGGAACCGGTGATCGACGCGCTGCGGGCCGCCGTCGACGAGGCCGCGCTCCTGGCCGGCTCGCTGCGGGAAGCCGCCCGCCGGATGGTGGACCGGCACCTGGTCGAGGCCAAGTCCGCGGTCGCGCGCATCGACCGCAAGGACGGCCGGAAACTGACCGAGCTGGTCGAGTCCTGGGCGCGGACCCCGCAGTTCGAGGCCGACCTGGAGAAATATCTGGCCGACGCGACCGGCCGGCTGACCGACTGGTACGCCGACCACAACTCGGCGATCGGACGGGAGATCCGCGCCGCCGAGTTCGAGGTGGCCCCCGAGCTCGCCACCGAGTTCGAGGCCCGAGGCAACGCCTGGGCGGGCGATCTGGCCACCGGTGCCGGGGCGGTCACCGGCACCGCCGCGAAGATCACGAAGGCGCTGGGCAGCCGCGACGCGATCTACACGATCGGCAAGCAGTTCGGCGTCAAGTTCAAGCCGTGGGGCGCGGTCAACGCGGCCGGCAAGGTCGCCCGGGCCGGGATCGTCCTCGGGGCGGTGGCCGGCGTCATCGACACCGCGGCGATGGTCACCGACCACCGCAACGACGGGAAGCACCGGCAGCAGCAGGACTCGGCGGCCCAGAAGCTCGACGAGGCGGCGGCCCGGCTCATCGAACAGATCACGCGGGGCGAGCAGGACCGGGGTCCGCTCGGCTACCTCGACCAGCAGACCGAGCAGCTCCGGGCCTGGCTGGACGAACACCTCGGCCTGGCCGCCGCGGTCCGGGAACGGATGGACGAGGCGATCGCGCGGGCCGCGGTCGCCGGAACCCTGATCACGGCCGCGGAGGCCTTGACCGCACCAGCAGAGGGGAACGAGTGACCGTGGTCGACATCGATGCCGTGCGGGACTGGCTGGGGCGGCTGCCCGGCGGCGCACCGGACGACCGGCGGGCCGGCGACTGGGACGCGTTCGCGCGGCTGGACCGGCCGGTCGTGACCCTCTTCGGCGCCTACGACACCGGCAAGAGCTCGCTGCTGCGCCGGTTGCTGGTCGACGCGGGCGGCGAGGTGCCGGGCTGGCTGACGATCAGCGCCCGGCACGAGACCTTCGAGGTCAACCAGGCCGCGATCGGCGACTGCCTGGTCCGCGACACCCCGGGACTGGCCGTGGACGCGGCCGACCTGCGCGGGCAGAACAACTCGCGCCGGGCGATGGCCGCGGTCGGGCTCACCGACGTCGGCGTCGCGGTGCTCACCCCGCAGCTGGCCACCGCCGAGTACGACGTCCTGCGGGAACTGTTCGCCCGGGGCTGGCCGGCCGGCACGATGTGGTTCGTCATCTCCCGCTTCGACGAGACCGGCGGGGACCCGCGGTACGGCCTCGACGAGTACCGGGAGCTGGCCGATCGCAAGGTCCGCGAACTGCGGAAGGTCTTCGGGCTGGACGCCGAGGCGCGGATCTTCGTGGTCGCGCCCGACCCGTTCCAGACGGCCGGCCCGGACACCGACCTCACGCCGGAGATCTGGGACGAGTTCCGCGACTGGGACGGCGTGCGGGACCTCGCGGACGCGCTCGCCGCGATCTCCCCCGCGGCGCGGCCCGGGTGGCGGCGCGCGGCCGGGCAGCGGTACTGGACCGCGGTCCTCGACGAGACCCTGCCCGAGCTGCGGCGGGAGCTGGCCGACACGACGGCGCGGGCCGCGGTGGCGGCCAACGGGGTCGCCCGCCGCGACACCTGGGAGCAGGAGCTCGGGGCGATCGACCGGGCCGCCACGGCCGACCTCGACGGTCTCGTCGAGCAGGCGCTGCGACGCTCGTGGGACCCGCACTCCGGCGTCGACGGCCTGGCGGACGAGGTCAGGCGCACCCTCGACGAGTGGTTCGCCCGGCACGAGGCCCGCCTGCACCGGTTGTGGCAGTCGGTCCGCAAGGCCAGGGCCCGCGAGCGCGCCCAGCCGTCCTGGGCCGGGTTCGCCGCCCTGGTCGCGACCTTGGAGTCCGGGAAGAAGGACGCCCCGGCCGGAGGGGGTGGCGTCGCCGAACATGTCGACAAGTTCGGGAGCATGCTGATCAGGGCGTTGCGGGCCACCGAGGGCAAGCCCGCGGCCAAGGTCGCCGAGAAGGCCGCCGACAAGATCAACGCCAAGGCCGCGTCCCTGGCCACCGAGGTGGCCGAGGAGACCGACGGCTGGCGACGGCACCTCGGCACCGCCGAGGCGTTCCTGCCCCTGGTCGTCCACCTCACGAAGATCGCCGGCGACCAGTGGGCCGATCGCGCCCGGCGCCACCAGGACCGGGCCGCCGACGAGCGGCTCCGGCAGGTCGCCGCCGAGGGCACGCGGCGGGCCCGCGACCACTGGCAGCTCCACGTCGACGACGTGCGCGACCAGATCGTCGCCGAGACGGCCGACCAGGTCGACCTCGACGCCGGCCTGCGCGACCTGGTCGAGCAGTTGCGCGCGGCCGTCGCCGAGGGCGAGCAGCTGCGCGCGGCGGTATAGAACGGTGCAGAACGACCGAGAGCCGGCCGGGTGCCCGGCCGGCTCTCGTGGTTCGGGTCGGGTCAGTGGGCCATGGCCGGCTGCGCGTCCGGGTCCACCTCGAGCGGACCGGTCCGGAACAGCACCGCCGCCACCACCGCGGCCAGCACGAAGAAGCCGGTCGACCACCAGAACACCGTGTGGTAGCTCTCCAGCGCCGCCTGCGCCTGGACCAGCGGGGTGACCTGCTTGCCCTTCAGGTAATCGGTGGCCGCGCTGGCCGCGAACGAGCTGAGCAGCGCGGTGCCGATCGAGCCGCCGATCTGCTGCACCGTGTTGATCATCGCGGAGGCCACGCCCGCGTCCCGGTGCTCGACGCCCGAGGTCGCGGCGTTCTGCGTCGGCGCGAAGACCAGGCCGAGGCCCAGACCGATGATGATCAGGCCGGGCAGGACGCCACCGGCATACGTCGAGTCGAGCTGCAGCCGGGTCAGGAAGAGCATGCCGCCGGCGGCGACCAGCGCGCCCAGCGGGACGAGCGGGCGCGGGCCGACCTTGGGCGTCAGGATCGAGCCGGCCGTGGTCGCGGTGAGCATGACCGAGCCGAGCATCGGCAGGAAGGCCAGACCGGTCTTGACCGGGGTGAACCCGAGGATCGCGGTCAGGAAGTAGGTGAGGAACAGGAAGATGCCGAACATGCCGGCACCGGCGATCGCGATCGACGCGTACGACCCGCCGCGGTTGCGGTCGAGGACGACGCGCAGCGGCAGCAGCGGGTGCTCCACGCGCAGCTCGATCAGCACGAAGATGATCAGGGAGACGACGCCGACGGCGATCGGGCCGAGGGTCCAGCCGGCCGTCCAGCCGTCGGTCTCCGCCTTGCCGAGGCCGTAGACCAGGCCGACCAGGCCGATCACGGCGGCGATGGTGCCCGGGACGTCGATCTTGCCGTGCGCGGCGACCGGCTCGTCCTTGAGCTTGAAGATGGCGCCGGCCACGGCGATCGCGGCGATCAGCAGGTTGACGTAGAGGCACCAGCGCCAGGACACGTACTCGGTCAGCACGCCGCCGAGCAGCAGGCCGATGCCGCCGCCGGCACCGGAGATGGCGCCGAAGATGCCGAACGCCTTGCCGCGCTCGGCGGGCTCGGTGAACGTGGTGGAGAGCAGGGAGAGCGCGGCCGGGGCGAGCGCCGCACCGAACGCGCCCTGCAGCGCGCGGGCGACGATCAGCATCTCGAGCCCGTTGGCCGCACCGCCGAGCGCCGAGGCCAGGGCGAAGCCGATCAGGCCGATGAGGAACATCTTCTTACGGCCGAAGAAGTCGGAGAGCCGGCCACCGAGCAGCAGCAGGCTGCCGAAGGCGAGCGCGTAACCGGTGACCACCCACTGGCGGTCGGCGTCGGAGAAGCCGAGGTCGGCCTGCGCGGTGGGGAGCGCGATGTTGACGATCGTGGCGTCGAGCACCACCATCAGCTGGGCCATGGCGAGCACGACCAGCGCCCACCAGCGTCCCTTGTCGGACGGGACGGCGACCGGCGCCTCACGTCCGGATTCTCGGGGTCGATCAGTAAGGGTGCTCATCGTGGCCTTTCGGGAAGTTGAGGTTCGTCCTCCACTTCGGCAGGCTAGCAGCCGAAGTTGAGGAATAACCTCCACTTAGTTGTAGGCTTGGACACATGACCGAGACCGCCCGCCCCCTGCGCCGCGACGCCCAGCGCAACCGGGAACGGATCCTTCTCGCTGCACACGACGCTTTTGCGGCCCGAGGGTTCGCCGCCACGCTCGACGATGTGGCGCAACTCGCAGGCGTCGGCGTCGGCACGGTCTACCGGCGCTTCCCCACCAAGGAGGCGCTGATCGAGGCCCTCTTCGCCGACCGGCTGGAGGATCTGGTCTCCCTCGCCGAGGACGCGCTGGCCCTGCCCACCGGCTGGGACGGGTTGACCATGATGTTGCGGCGCACCATCGAGATGCACGCGGTCGACCGCGGCCTGCGCGACGCCGCACTCTGCGTCGGCATCGACAAGCACCACTTCGCTGAGGTCGGTGAGCACCTGTTGCCGCTGGTCCAGGAGGTGTTCGACCGGGCCCACCGGGAGGGCTCGCTGCGGGCCGACGTCGGCATCAACGATCTGCCGATCATCATGGCGACCGTCACCGACCTGGCCCGGCACAGCGGCGGCGACCGGCCGGCGATCTACCGGCGGTTCCTGGAGCTGATCATCGACGGGCTGCGCGCCTCACCCGACAACGGAGATCTCGGCCCGGCCACCACCCAGGAGGACGTCGAGGCGATCGTGCACGACTGCGTGCCCCCGATCGAGACCCGCCGCCGAGGCTGAGACCCCACAACCCTCAAAACCGATTATTCGGTACGTCGTGAAGGCCCCGCCCGGCGAAAGCGACCGTCCGAGCGAGGCGTACGTCAGGGCTGGGCTTTTTCGGACACGCTGAGCATCGTCTGCCAGCGGGCCAGGTTGTGCCGGGCGTCCACCAGCGCGTCGTGCCGCCCGGACATCTCGGGCAGAACCGGCCGCCCCAGATCGTCCCACCGCTGGCGCAGATCCTTGGTGAAGCGCGGGATCTCCCGCGGCAGCGCCGGCATCGCCCCCCACAACTGGGCCAGGGCCACGTGGTCGTACGCCGCGTACCAGGCCCAGAGCTCCATCTGCTCGCTGCGACCCCGCAGCGGCTCCATCAGGAACTCGTAGAGGTCGTCCCGGATCCGCTCCCGGCTGCGCCAGGACTTGTCGGCCGGGGACGGGAGCTTGTCCAGGACGTTGCGGCGCACCCAGGGCACGGCGCGGCTGTCGTCGAACTCGGTGCTGACCGCGTAGAACTCGCGGCCGAACTCGTCGACGACACCGATCGAGACGAGGTCGACCAGGCGGCCGTCCTCGATGAACTCGCAGTCGTAGAAATAGCGGTAGACCATCGGGGTACATCCTTGCCCATCGTCACCCGGGCATGGACTCCAGGGCCTCCCTGGCCAACTCCAGGCCGGTCAGGCAGCCCCAACGGGCCGATCGGTCGGCCAGCACGGCCCAGCGCAGCCGCAGCAGTACCGGCAGCGCGACCTCCAGTTCGTCGGCCTCGACCGGGCCGGCCGCGCGGTAGCCGTCCAGGAACTCGGCCGCCCGGTCCGGGCCGCCGGCGTAGAGCACCGCGGCGGCCACGTCGTAGACGAGCGGGCCGGTCCCGCAGGCCCCGCAGTGCATCAGGCCGGAGCGGCCGGTGTCGGCATCGAGCACGAACGTGTCCGGCGCCGGGTCGCCGTGCAGGACGCCGTACGTCAGCCGGTCGGTGACCGTCAGCCGGGTCGCCGCGGTGACCGCGGCCGCGACCGCACCGCGCAGCCAGGGCTCGGCGTCCAGGTGCGGCGCCTCCGGGTCGATCGGCTGCCACGGGCGCAGGCCGGGGTGCCGGAAACCCTCCAGGGCCCGGTGCACGGCACCCAGCCGCTCCCCCCACCACTGCTGGTCGACCGGGTCGGCCCCGTCCAGGTGCCGCCCGGGCGGGCGCCGCAGCACGGCCAGGGCGCCGTGGGCGGTCTCCACGGTGAGCGCCCCGCCCAGGGTGCGGACCGGCTCGCCGGCTTCCATCCGGATGCCGCGCAGGTGGATCGCGGCGGCCAGCCCGGCCTCGACCGGCAGCCGCGCGGCACTCTCGGCGAGCCGGGCCACGTAGCGGTCGCGTCCGGCCCGGACCTCCCAGCCGCGTGACATCACCGCCATCGGGAGCTCGGTGATCTCCGATGGGGAGAGGTGCCACTCGTCGCGCAGCACCGTTCGCACAATCTCGTCTTCCGGCACGGCGGGATTATCGCGGCACACCGCTCAAATCCGACGGACAGGCAGGGCGACAATCACAGAAGGCGATGGGGTGTTTACAGAAAGCGACCGAAGAGACATGATCGTGGGTGGCGAGCTTCGATGTCCGGAGTAGAAATGGCGTTCGGAGCGCGTCATGTGCTAAGAGTGATCGTTCGCGTCGTGGGGCCGGCGCCGGCCGGGTCGACGCGGTCCCCAATGGGGGAGGGATAACGTCGTGGACCATCGCCTGCCGGATTCCGGCGACGCGCTGACCGGCGTGGAAATGTTCGCCGGGCTCGAGCTGGATGTACGACAGCGGGTCATAGCCGCGGCGGTTCCTCGCCACTACCGGAAGGGGCAGATCCTCTTCGTCGAGCACGACCCCGGGGATTCGCTGATCATCCTGAAACGGGGCGCGGTCGCGGTCTTCCGCACCGCACCGACCGGTGAGCGCGCCGTGCTCACCGTCGTGCGACCACCCGACGTGCTGGGCGAGGTGTCGCTGCTGGACGCGTCCACGCGCAGCGCCTCGGCCGAGGCGATCGAGGACTCGCAGGCACTCTCGCTGTCCCGGGCCGCCTTCATGGACCTGGTGCACTCGAACCCGCGCATCCTGGACGCGGTGATGCGCTCGGTCGGCGGCCTGATCCGCCGCCTCACCGAGCAGAACGCCGATCACGTCTTCCTCGACCTGCCCGGCCGCGTCGCCAAGACGCTGGTCCGGCTCTCCGGGGAGAGCCAGGCGCCGATGATCACCATCGAGCTGAACCAGAGCCAGCTGGCCGAGATGGCCGGCGGCTCACGCCAGAGCGTCAACCAGGCGATCGGCTCGTTCGCCAACCGTGGCTGGCTGCGCACCGAGGGGCGCCGCATAGTGGTCACGGACGTGCAGGCGCTCAAGCGGCGCGCGGGGATGAGCTGAACCCCTCAGATCAAAAACATGTGCGCGTACGGCGACAGGAGCGCTTCCTGCCGCCGTACGCGCAAATGATCTGACCCTGACCTCAGGCGGGCTGAGGTTGAGGCTGGGGGTCTTTGAGCTTCGAGGCGTAGACGTCGACGTACTCGCGGCCGGAGAGCGCCATCAGCTCGAACATGATCTCGTCGGTGATCGCGCGCTCGACGAAGCGATCGCCGCGCGTGGCGGCGTAGCGGGAGAAGTCGAGCGGCTTGCCGATCCGCATCCGGACGCGCTTGACCGCCGGGATCAGCGTGCCCGTGGGCTGGATCTCGTCGGTGTTGAGCAGCGCCACCGGCACCACCACGGCCCCGCTCTCCAGGGCCAGCCGGGCCACGCCGGTCTTGCCGCGGTAGAGCCGCCCGTCGGGCGAGCGGGTGCCCTCGGGATAGATGCCGGCGATGTTGCCCTCGCGCAGCACCCGCAGGAGGGTGTCGAGCGCCGCCTGGGCCGCCTCACCGCCCGAACGGTCCACCGGGATGGTCCCGGCGCCCACGAAGAACATCCGCGAGAACCACCCCTTGATCCCCTTCCCGGTGAAGTATTCAGCTTTGGCGACGAAGGTCACTTTCCGCTTCATCACCAATGGGGTGAAGATCGAGTCCGAGAACGAGAGATGGTTGCAAGCCAGGATCACCGGGCCGGATCGGGGAACATTTGCCAGCCCCTCGACCTTGGGACGGAACAGAAGCTTCAGCACGGGTCCCAGGACCACCAACTTGAGCAGCCAGTAGAACACTCTCGTCCTTTCAGCGGATGCCGCCGGCGTCCCGGGGCGCAAGAAGGGTACGAAGCGGGAGCGGCACGCCACAACGCACTCCCGCAAGTGGTGCCTGCCGTGTCACCATTCAAGGCACGGTCGGCGAGGAGGGTGTGCATCGGTGACAGCGGGCGGCGCCCGTCGCGGGCGGCGGGACAACGGACTCGACGCGACTGATTACGCGGTCGCGGGCGACGTGGACCCACGCGTGGGTGAGCACATGCTCGACGTGCTGGCCGCCGGCGGCATTGCCGCCTATCTGCAGCCGACAGCGGATCTGAACCCGGTGCTCCGGGCGACGACCCTGCCGGCCCGGCCGATCGACCGGCTCTACGTGGACCGGACCCATCTGGAGACGGCCAAGGAGCACCTGCAGCAGGTGACCGGCGGCGCGCCGCCGACCCCACCGGCCGAACCCGCTCCGGCGCCCCGGCCACAGGCCGAGGTGGACGCCGAGTGGGAGAAGATCATCGCCGGCTTCCACACCGCGGTCGAGCCGGAGGCGGCGTCCTGGCCGGAGTCCGAGGGCACCACGTCGGACACCAAGGCCCGCCCGGTCGACCAGGACGGGCGGCCGCTCAACCGGCGGCGCACCGATCCCCCGCCGGAGCCGGTGTTCTACCCGGTCCTCGACCCGTTCGGCTTCCCGGACGTCGCCGAGGAGGACGAGCGGTATGTTCCGCCCCCGCCCCCGCCGCTGCCCAAGATCTCGAAGTACGCGGCGTTCGGCGTCCTCGGCGTGGTCCTCGGGTTCGTGCTCTTCCTGTTCCCGTGGCTGCTCCCGATCGACCCGTTCTTCGTCATGCTCTTCGGCTTCGGTGCGATCGTCAGCGGCGCGGTCACCCTGGTGTGGCGACTGCGCTCGGGCGATGACGACGACGAGTTCGACGACGGCGCCGTGGTCTGAATCGGTCACGTCGTCTTCACCTCACCCCTCGCATCGACATACGTGAGTGGCTTACCGATAACCTACGGTGATGCGTCAGAGTTCGCTCGTCGTCGTCGCCAATCGACTGCCCCTCGATGACAGCGCCGCCCGGGACGGCGCCTGCGAGTGGCGCCGCAGCCCAGGCGGGCTCAGCGGGGCCCTGCACGCGATCCTGCAACAGACCCCGGCCACCTGGGTCGGCTGGGACGGCGAGGTCGGCCCGGCGCCCCAGCTGCCCGACATCGGCAGCGTGCGGCTGCGGCCCATCGCGCTCAGCGCCGAGGAACAGGCCGGGTACTACGAGGGCTTCGCCAACTCGACACTCTGGCCGCTCTACCACGACGCGGTGCAGCAGCCCGTGTTCCAGCGGGAGTGGTGGGAGACGTACCGGTCGGTCAACCAGCGCTTCGCCGAGGCCGCGGCCGAGGTCGCGGGCAAACACGCCGCGGTCTGGGTGCAGGACTACCACCTGCAACTGGTCCCGCGGATGCTCCGGGAACTACGACCCGACCTGCTCATCGGGTTCTTCATGCACGTGCCGTTCCCGCCGCCGGAACTGTTCATGCAACTCCCCCGCCGGGTCGAACTGCTCCTCGGGATGCTCGGCGCCGACCTCGTCGGCTTCCAACGCGAACAGGCCGCGCACAACCTGGCCCAGCTCGCCCAGAAACTGGTCGCGGCCGACGCCACCGACGACGCCATCACCGTCGGCGGGCGCACCGTGCGGACCGGGGCGTTCCCGGTCTCCATCGACGTCCGCGAGATGCGCGCCCTGGCCACCCGGCCCGACGTGGTCGCCGAGGTCAAACAGCTCCGGCACGACCTCGGCGAATCGAAACGGGTGCTGGTCAGCGTGGACCGGCTGGACTACACCAAAGGGATCGAACATCGGCTCACCGCGTACCGGGAGCTGCTGCGGGACGGGCACGTCAAGGTCCGCGACACCGTCCTGGTCCAGGTGGCCGTGCCCAGCCGGGAACGGGTCGAGAGCTACCGGGCCCTGCGCGACCGGATCGAGGGCGAGGTCGGCCGGATCAACGGGGAGTACGGGCGGGTCGGCGAACCGGCCATCCACTACCTGAACCAGCCGTTCTCCCGGGCCCAGCTGGCCGCGCTCTACCAGACCGCCGACGTGATGGTGGTAACCCCGCTGCGGGACGGGATGAACCTGGTCGCCAAGGAGTTCGTCGCCGCCCGGGAAGACGGGTCGGGGGCTCTCGTACTCAGCGAATTCGCCGGGGCCGCGGCCGAACTGTCCGAAGCCTTCCTGGTCAACCCGCACGACGTCGACGACCTCAAACAGACCCTGCTGCGCGCCCTCGACGCCGACCCGGCCGACCTCGCCGCCCGGATGACCGCCATGCGCCGCCACATCGCCGAACACGACATCCTGGCCTGGGCCCGCGCCTACCTCACCGACCTCGACCACACCGGCCGCCTCGCCCGCCGCTTCATCGGCCGCCCCTGACCCACCCGCCCAGCTCCCGCGCCGCGGATACGGGCCCCAGCTGGTGCTGAGGGCTGCCCCAAGCCCCGCGAAACAACCCTCAGCACCAGCTGACGGGCGCGAGCCGCACCGCGAGGCCGAACCGGGACGGGCCGGGCGGCGCAGGGCGGGGCGGGCGGCGCAGGGCGGGGCGGGCGGCGCAGGGCGGGGCGGGCGGCGCAGGGCGGGGCGGGCGGCGCAGGGCGGGGCGGGCGGCGCGGGGACGCGACGTTCGCCGCGCACCGGGTGGCGACGCGGGTGCGAGCCCCAGCTGGCACTCAGGGCTGCTTCAAGCCCCGCGAGACAACCCTCAGCACCAGCCGGCACCGCGAGCCGCACCGCAATGCCGAACCGAGCGGGGACGCGACGTCCGCCGCACACCAGGCCGCGACGCGGGCACGGCCCCGGCTGGCACTCAGGGCTGTTTCAAGCCCCGCGAGACGACCCTCAGCGCCAGCTGGCTGGCGCGAGCGGCACCGCGAGGCCGACCGGGACGGGGCCGCGGTGCGGGGCCTGGGTGGGGTTGGGGGCGGGGTTGGGTTGGGTTGGGTTGGGGGTGGGGTTGGGGTTGGGGTGAGGGGGACCAACGGCGGACGTCGCCCTGGAGGGGGTCGCGTTCTGGGCGCGCCAGCGCCCTGCGGGCCCCGGAAGGGTCCCCGCGGGAGCGACGGTCTGTACCCCGGCGGACCTAGGCAATGAAGGTTTTGAGGGTTTCAGAGGTGTTTGAGGAGCCAGTCGAGGATGGCGTCGATCGGCTCGGCCCAGCTGTCGTCGAGCATCAGGTCGTGGCCCATGCCGGGGAACATCAGGGGGGCGCCTGCGTAGGCGGCGGCCGCGCGGTCCAGGGCTTTGCGGGCTACGACGCGGTCGTCCGGGCTGCCGATGACCAGCGTCGGTGGGTTGCCGACCGGGCGGGGCGGGGTGGTGCGGCGCAGGAGTTCGGCGCGGGGCTTCGGGTCGAGGCGGGACAGGTACTCGGTGGCCTGGTCGGCCGGGAGTCCGGAAGTGAACAGCTGGCGGGCGGAGAACCGGAGGCGTCCGCCGAAGAGGGCGGGCAGCGTGCCGGACGGGTTGGTGCGCAGCGCCGAGCCGAGCGCGGACCATCCGTCCAGGACCGGGGCGACCAGTACGGCGGCGTGGGCCGGGTAACGGCCGAGGGCCCGGGCGACCACCTGGGCGCCGACGCCGTGACCGATCAGGACGGCGCGGCGGGGCAGGGACGCGGCGGTCTGGACGACGTCATGGACCTGGGCGCGCAGGTCGCCGCCGGGGCGCGGGGTGACGGCGTGGGCCGGGAAGCCGCGGCCGGCCGTGTGCGGGAGCCAGTGCTCGGCGAACGCCCACGCGGCATGGCCCAGGCCGGGGACGAACAGGACCGGCGGGCGGCCCTCGTCGTCGTCCGGGAGCAGGGCGGCGACCTCGCGGTCGGCCGGGGGGACCGGGTTCGTCCAGTCCTCGAAACGGAGCAGATCAAAAGCGGTCATGACGCGGGCTCCATCTCGTTCAGGAGACTCTCCAGCGAGCGCAGGTAGTCGAGGTGGTCGACCTCGAACCAGTGGCGCTCGGTCTTGACCACCCGCCGCTTCGACCAGGAGCCGAGGGGCTTGGCCGACTCCTTCTGCTGGACCGCGGCCGCCCGCACCGGGTCGGACTGGCGCAGCCGCAGCCAGCGGGCGGTGGCCACGCTCTGCCAGTGGGCCAGCGGGAACACCCCGGCGTCGGGCTGGACCAGGCCGATCACGGCCAGCGTCGGGTTCTTCCGGGCGAACGTGTGCAGGTGCAGGTCGGGGCGGCCGGACTCGTCGGCGTCGAGCAGCTCGGGGGCGAGAAACTCGAAACGCGGACGATAGCCGGTGGCGGTGATCACCAGGTCGGGCTCGATGCGGCGGCCGTCGGCGAGTTCGGCCGCCGGGCCGTCGAAGCCGGTCACGTCCGGGACCGGGGTGATCCGGCCGTGGCCCAGGTAGTACGGCAGCTGGCTGTTGACGATCGGGTGGCTCTCGTACGGCTCGTGGTCCGGCGCCGGCAGCCCGAAGCGCGTCAGGTCACCGGTGGTCAGCCGCACCGTGCGGCGGTACAGCCACTGCCGCAGGCGCAGCGGCAGCCGCCACTTGAGCAGCGCGTCGTTCACCTGGTCGGCCGGGCGGCCGAGAATGTACTTGGGGGCGTACCAGTAGCCGCGGCGGGTCGAGTGCCACACCTTGGTCGCCTGCTGGGCCGCCTCGACGGCGATGTCGCAGCCGGTGTTGCCGCCGCCGATCACGAGCACCTTGCGCCCGCGCAGGTCGGCCGGATCCTTGTACGCCGACGAGTGCATCACCCGCCCGCGGAACTCCCCCGGGATCGACGGTTTCCGCGGATCCCAGTTGTGGCCGTTGGCGACGATCAGCGCCGCGTAACGCGACGTGCGGGACGAACCGCCACCGGTCGACCGGGTGGTCACCTCCCAGCCGCCGTCGTCGGTCGGGACCGCGGAGACCACCTCCATGCCGAACCAGATGTGCTCGCCCAGCCCGAAGTGCGAGGCGTAGCGCTCCAGGTAGGTCAGCACCTGGCTGTGGTGCGGATAGTCCGGCCAGGTGTCCGGCATCGGGAAGTCGGGGAACTCGGTGAGCGGCCGCGACGAGATCAGGTGGGTTCCGGCGTAGACCGGGCTGCGGTCGTGACGCCAGTTCCAGGCACCGCCCACGGCGGTCTCCCGCTCGTAGCAGTCGACCTGAAAGCCCAGTTCGAGCAGGTTCTTGACGGCGGTCAGGCCGCTGGCGCCGGCGCCCACGACGCACACGGCGTCGCGGCGGTCGCCCGGGTCCGGGGAGTCGTGCACCCGGCGATCCTGCCAGACCCGGGGCTCAGCCGGAAGGGAGTGAAAGGTCCGCGAGGACCGGTAAATGATCACTCGCGGCACGTGCCCGATCCGTCGAGATGATCTCGTAACCTTCGATGGCGATGTCCGGACTGACGAAGAGCCCGTCGATGCGCCGGCTGGGCGCGGCGGCCGGGAACGTCGGCTCGTCGTCCTTGGTGGTGACCAGGCCGTCCTCGACGGTGCGCCAGGCGCCGCCGCCCGGGCCCTCGTTCAGGTCGGCCGCCACGATCACCGGGCCCTCGATCTTGACCAGCTCGTCCTTCCAGTGCGCGGCCTGGGCCGGACGCTCGGCCGGATCGGTGGCCAGGTGCGAGCCGGAGACGGTGAACGACGCGCCCCGCACCCGCCCGCGGGCGAAGAACGCGCCGCGCAGGTGCCGGCCCGGGGTCAGCGGATAGCGCAGATTCCACGACTCGCGGACCGCGACCCGCAGGTTCACCAGCAGCAGGTTGCCCAGCGCGGGCAGCCCGCCCGCGCCCACGACCAGGCCGCACTCGTCGGCCAGCGCGGCCGACCGGTGCCGCCAGCGGAACCGGCGCGGGGCCTCCTGCACGATCAGGACGTCCGGGGCCAGCTCACGAACCAGGCCGACCAGCGCGGCCCGGTCGTCCTTCAACCCGTGCACGTTCCAGCTGAGCACGCGCAGCGGCACCCCGGACATTCCCGTTTCCCCTGTTCGCTTCGTTTACGCGCGCCGGGCCAGGTCGGCCGCGCCGACCACACCGGCGACGTTGCCCATCTGCGCGGCCCGCACCTCGGCGACCGGGAAACGGTCGCGCTGGGCGAGCTGATCCCGGTACGTCCGCTCGGCCGGGCCCATCAGCAGCGGGCCGGCGTCGACCACGCCACCACCGATCACCAGGATCTGTGGGTCCAGGCTCTGCGCCAGGTCGGCCAGGGCCACCCCGAGCCAGTAGCCGATCTGCGCGAACGCGTCCATGGCGACACCGTCGCCACCCCGGGCGGCCTCGGTGATCTGCCGGCCGGTGATCGCCAGCGCGTCCCCGCCGGCCAACTCCAGCAGCTTGGCGGCGCGCTCCGGCTCCTGCCGCGCACCGGCCCGGGCGAAACGGACCAGGGCGTTGCCGCTCGCATACTGCTCCAGGCAGCCCAGCCGGCCACAACCGCACGGATGCCCGTCCGGCACCGACTGGATGTGACCCAGCTCACCGGCGATGCCGTTGGCGCCCCGCCACAACTTGCCGTTGATCACGATGCCGCCGCCGATACCGGTACCCACGGTGATCATCACCATGGAGTCGTCGGCCTGCTTGGCGACCCCGAAGCGGAACTCGGCCCAGGCGGCCACGTTCGCGTCGTTCTCCAGCACGGTCGGCAGGCCGACCGCCTTCGACACGTAGTCCCGCAGCGGCTCGTCACGCCAGGCCAGATTCGGCGCGAACAGCACCGTCGAACCGGCGGCGTCGATCCACGCGGCGGCACCGATCCCGATCGCGGTCGCCTCCGGGTGCGCCGCCGCCAGCTCGGCGGCCACCTCGGCGATCGTGTCCCGGGTGCCGGCCGGGTCCTCCGCCGGCGTCGGCCGGCGCGTCGACGCCAGCACGTTGCCGTGCTCGTCGACCACCCCACCGGCCACCTTGGTGCCGCCGACGTCGATTCCGATGGTCAGCGTCACGCTGCCCGTCCCCTCTTCACACCGCGTCGTCGCCCCGGGCGTCATCGCCCGGCCGCACGCCACGATCCTCGGGCGCCTCGGCGCCCCGCTCATGATCCACGCTACGTCGCCCGGCCGCGTCGCCTTCGGCGGCCTCCGAGGTGACCACGGACCAGACGTCCCGACCGGGCGCCGGGTTCGCTTTCCCCGGCGCGGGCCTGGCCGCCGCCGGGTTCGCTTTTCCTTGCGGTTTGCCCTTTTCCGGTACGGCGTCAGCCGCCGCCCCCGGAGCCGCCGGGCGAGACGCCACACGCCGGGCGTCGGCCACCGCCTGGGCGACCGCCTTCTCGGCGGCGCGGGCCCGGGCACGGGCGGCCTCGGCCTCGCGGGCGCTCTCGGCCGTCGCGGCCGCCCACGGGTCGGCGTCCCGATCCACAGCGGGCTCGGCGGCACGCGGCCCGGGCGTGGCGGGGCCGGCCGGCGTGGCCGTGCCCGGAGACGTGGCCGTGCTGGTGGGCGTGGCTGTGCTGGTGGGCGTGGCTGTGCTGGTGGGCGTGGCCCTGCCAACGGGCGTCGCCGCGTCGGCGGGCGTCGCCGCGTCGGCGGGCCTGGTGGGTGCGGCGGCGGGGGTCCGGGCGCCGCCGGGCGCCGGGGTGCGGGTGGCGGCGGACCAGGCCTGGTCCGGGGTCGGGGCGTGCCGGGCCGCTCCCCCGCCGGACGGCTTGGCGGCTGGGCGCGGGTTGTTCAGGACCGTGCCGGCCAGGGTCGACAACCCGCGCAGCACGCCGGCCGCGCCGGTGGCGACGTCCCCGGCGCCGGTGGCGACCTTGAACACGGTGTCCGGGTTGGGGTTGCGGGCTGCGGCGATGGCCCGGCAGACCGGGCAGACGCAGCATTCGACGCTGCCGGTGGACCAGCCGGCCTGCGCGGAACCGCCCTGGCCGGCCTGTGGGGTGCCGGCGCGGGCGACATCGTTCAGCACGCCGAAGAGGCCGTCGACCGCGTTGCCGACCAGCGCCGCGGCGCCCGAGACGGCCGAGCCCGACCCGGCCCCGGAGCGGCCCGAGGCTGAGCGGCCGGAGGCGGTGGAATCGGACGAACCGGGGGCGTCGGCTGACGCCGTACCCCCGAAATTGACGGAGTCGCGGAAACCGCGAGCCGCGGCACCCACGCCGGCCGAAGCGGCCCTCGCGAGAATCGCCGCCACCAGGCGCTCGGCCTCATCACGTGCTGACCCGGCCACAGCCGCTCCCCTCGACGCCCCCGCGAACGGTCGACGCCCGCGAATAGTCACCGCCCGCGGCCGATCGTCGCCCGCGAGCACAAGTCACCGCCCGCGGGCGGTGGACGCCCGCGAACAGCTCAATCCTGCGTCGAAAAACCGGCCCCGGCGAGCGGCCGGGCCATCTAGCCCGGGCGCGGCGCGGTCAGGTCGCGGGCAGGCTCTCGACGCGGCGCTTGAGCTCCTTGAGCGCCGTGTCCATGATCATCTTCTCGGCCTTGCGGCGGAACATCCCGAGCATCCCGATGGCCAGGTCGACCGCCAGCGTGTACGTCACCGTGGTGGTGCCGTCGGCCCCCTCGACCAGGTCGTAGGAGCCCTCTTGGGACTTCTGCGTCTTGGACGGCGCGACCAGGTGCCACTCGATCCGGGAGAGGTCGTCGGCGTACGCGTACTCCAACGTGTACTCGTCGGCCATCACGCCGGCGTCGATCCGGAAGGAGACCTGGGCGGCATAACCGTCCTCGTACTCCTCGACGACCGTGGCCTGCTTGATCGCCTCCGCCCACTCCGGATAGCTCGGGAAGTCGCAGATGACCGCGGCCACCCGGGCCATGGGGGCAGCGACCTGGATCGACTGGGTCGAGGTGTCCGCCATGCACGGGAGGCTACCCGCTGCGTACGACAAAGGATGTGACCGCCCCGTCGCCGACGGGCCGTTTCCCGCCATCCCCGCTACCATCCGTGACGTGCCAGCCCTACCCAGCGGATCCACGCGCATCCGTCCGCTCGAAGCCGCGGCGCGTGTGATCATGCTCGCGCTGGTCGCCGTGCTCACCGTGATCGCCACCCATGACGCCCGCCAGCTGGGCTGGATCGGCCTGCTCGCGGTCGCCGCGCTGCCCGCGTTCGTGGCTCGCAATCACCCGGTCCTGGCCCCGGCCGGCCGGTTCGCCGAGGTGATCGTCACCGGCCTGGCCGCCGGTTTTGTCGCCCACGCGGCCAAGGGCGTGGCCCAGGGGTTCGGCGCCGAGGCGATCCTGCCCTACCTGGCCGTCCCGCTGCTCACCGCCGCGCTGCGGCGCAGGCCGACCGAGGGCACCGCCCTGCTCGGTGTGGCCGCCGTGGCGATAGTGCTGGGTGGCGCCGTCACCGACCCGAAGACGGTGCTGGCCGGCACCGGTTACCTGGCCGCCGGCGGCCAGTGGCTGGTGCTCGGCGCGATCGTGACGTTCGCGGCCGAGGCGATGCGGCAGTTCCTGCAGCCGGCCGAGATCACCCCGCAGCCGTACGCGGAGGCCACCCGCCTGCTGACTCAGCTGCGCAGCGTGGCCCGCTCACTGCCGGGGGCGACCCTGGACCCGGGCGGCATCTCCGAGCACCTGCTGGAGGAGCTGCGCGCGGTCGCGCCCGGCCACCGGGCGGCGGTCCTGTCGGCCAGTGGCGGCGGCCGGCTGGTGGTGCTCGCGCAGACCGGCGCCGAGCGGGTCGACTGGGAGACCACGCTCGACGCGGACTCGGCCATCGCCGACGCCTGGGCCACCCAGCAGCCGCACGTGGCCAGCCGGTCGCAGGCGCGCACACATCGTGGTGGCGAGGTGTCCTCGCTGGTCATCCCCCTGGTCGCCGGGGTCCGGACGATCGGCCTGGTGATCCTGGAGACCGACGCGTCGGGGGCGTACCCGTCGGCCGTCGTCCAGGGCGTGACCGAGGTGACCGATCCGGCCGCACTGCGGCTGGAGGCGGCGCTGCTCTTCGACGACGTCCGCTCGCTGGCCACCAACGAGGAGCGGCAGCGCCTGGCCCGGGAGATCCACGACGGGGTCGCGCAGGAGCTGGTGATGGTCGGCTACGGCATCGACAACGCGCAGGCCACCCTGCCCGAGGGGGCCGAGGAGACGGCCGAGGAGCTGCGGGCCCTGCGCGGCGAGGTGACCCGGGTGATCACCGAGCTGCGGCTGAGCCTGTTCGAGCTGCGCTCGGAGGTGGACCGCAACGGCGGGCTGGCCGCGGCCATCGCGGAGTACGCGCGGACCCTGGGCACCAGCGCCGGCCTGCGGGTGCACTTCACGTTCGACGAGTCGACCGCCCGGCTGCCGGCCGCGACCGAGGCGGAACTGCTGCGGATCGCCCAGGAGGCGATCACCAACGCGCGCAAGCACGCGGGCGCCTCGAACCTGTGGGTCACGTGCACCGTCGATCCGCCGTACGCGGAAATCGAAGTCTCTGACGACGGCAAGGGTTTTGCCGACAATCGACCCGACGGCCGGTACGGTCTGACCATCATGGCCGAGCGGGCCGAGCGCATCCGGGGCCGTCTCAAGATCACCCCGAGACACCCGAGCGGGACAACCGTCGCCGTAGTGCTCGGAACCCCGCCCCGGCGCGATAGCGTGCGGGATAGCGTTTCCGCTCCAGAAGGGGAGTAACCCGAGCATGTCGACCAGTCCTGCGCCGACGACGCGCACCAAGGTCCTCCTTGTCGACGATCACGACTTGATCCGTAAGGGGCTGCGACACGCATTCGAGCGCGACCGGCAGTTCGAGGTCGTCGGCGAGGCGGCGACGGCCGCGGAGGCGGTGCGCCAGGCGGGCGCCCTGCAGCCCGATGTCGTGATCATGGATCTGCGGCTGCCCGACGGCAGCGGCCTGGAGGCCACCCGGGCCCTCCGGAAGAACAACTCGAACATGGGCATCGTGGTGCTGACCATGTATGCCGGCGATGACCAGCTCTTCGGCGCCCTCGAGGCCGGGGCCAGCGCGTTCGTGCCCAAGACGGCCCCCGCGGACGAGGTCGTGGCGGCCGCCCGGCACGCCGCGTCGGCGCCCAGCGCGTTCACCGCGGCCGACCTGGCCGAGGCGATGAAGCGCCGGCTCGCCCCGTCCGGCCCGCAGTTGTCGCCGCGTGAGGGTCAGGTGCTGCGGCTGCTGGCCGACGGCATGAGCGTGGCCGGGATCGCCAAGCAGCTGTTCGTCTCCGAGTCGACGGCGAAGACCCACATCTCGAAGCTGTACGAGAAGCTGGGCGCGGCGAACCGGGCCCAGGCGCTCATGACGGCGCTGCGTCTGGGGCTCCTGGAAGCCCCCGACGCCCCGAAGTTCTAGACATTCCCGACACTTTCGGCGTTTCTGCCTGTCAGCCTTCGAATCCCCAGATAGGCCTCGCAGCCCAGGCACAACCCGAAAGCAGCATTGAGGAACGCCGCGAGCAGCCCGAACGCCGCGGCGATCAATCCGAGTGTCTCCGCGCCCGTGAGGTATCCCCCCGCGGAGACGCTCAGGAACACGAAGCCGACGAGTTGCGCGAATCGGACGGGTGCCGCGGGCTCCGTGCGTCCACTGGGCGCCCAGACGGTTCGATAGATCAGGGCATAAGGCCCCCACTTCGGACGGTACGCGGTGATCGCGAAGACCACCGCCTGCGCCAGGGCCAGCCAGCCGGAGCCGGTGATCAGCACGAGCGCGACGACGACGCTGGTTATGGTCGCGGCGAAACGCTGGCCGCGGGGATCGAGTTCCATGCGCCCATTATTCCCCCAGGGATAGTAGGACTTTGCGCAAGAGTGCGTTGAGCTGCGTCAACTCGTCCAGCGAGAGCACCTTCAGCGCGTCCTGATCGCGGGCCATGCCCTGAAATATGTAGCCGTTCCACTTCTCGCGCCCCGCGGGCGTCGGCCGGATCAGCACCCGCCGTCGATCCTGCGCGTCGACCGTCCGGGTCACCAGACCGGCCGACTCCAGACGATCCAGCCGGCTGGTCATCGCCGCCCGCGTCACGTTCGCCGCCTCGGCCAGCTGCGCCGGGGTCGCCTCGGTCGGCCACGGCTGGATCATCAGCACGTGCAGGGTCTTGTAGTCCTGCAGCGTGAAGTCCTCGTCGTTGTGCGCGAACGCCGTCGCGTCGGACCGCTCGATCCAGCGCAGGATGTGCTTCATCCGCACCAACGCGCCCTCGACCTCGGGCGCGAACTTCGGCTCGTCCTTCCAGAACGACGCCCACCGGGCCACGTGCTGATCCACACCGTCTTCCATGGGTCAATTCTGCCACGCATCTAATTATTAGTTGCCTGATAGTTAGACGGTGAACTACTTTCGGGGCATGACACGCGACTTCCGGCTCCTCGCCACCGGGCAGACCCTGTCCTGGCTGGGCAACGGCTTCCAGACCGTGGCACTCGCCGTCGCCGTCGTCACCCACGGCGGCGCCGACGACCTCGGCCTGGTCATGGCCTCCTCGATCCTCACCATGCTGGCCGGCACACTCTTCGGCGGCGTCTGGGCCGACCGGCTCCAGCCCCGGCACGTCATGGTCGTCTCCGACCTGATCCGCCTCGTCGCCACCGCCGGAATCGCGATCATGTTCGCCGGCGGGGGCTACCACCTGCCGCTGCTCTGCGCCCTCACCGTCGTCTCGGCCGGCGCCGGCGCGTTCTTCACCCCGGCCATGAGCTCGCTCAAACCCCTGCTCGTCCCGGCCGACCGGCTCCAGAAGGCCAACGCGACCCTGAGCATGCTGCAGACCGGGTGCGGTATCGCCGGCCCGGCGCTGGGCGGCCTCGCCGTCGCCGCCTTCGGCGCTCCGGCCGGATTCGCGGCCAATGCGGTCAGCTTTCTCTTGTCCGGGGTTGCGGCCGCTCTTCTTCGCGTACGGGCGGAGCGGGGCCCCCGCGCACCCATGCTCAGCGAACTGGGCGCCGGATGGCGGGAGATCCGAAGCCGCGACTGGCTGATCGGCGGACTCCTCGGGGCCACCGTCTACCACGTCGCCAACGGCATGATCCTGGTCCTTGTGCAGGTGATCGCCGTGAAGCGGCTCGGCGGGGCCCACGCCATCGGCTGGATCTCGGCCGCCGAAGGGCTCGGCGGGCTGATCGGCTCCGGGCTGGCCCTGCGCTACCAGCCACGGCGGCCACTCCGGGCCGGCTGGCTCACCCTGCTGCTCATGCCGTTCTGGGCGCTGTCCTACGTGTGGCCCGGCATGCTCACGGGCGTGCTGGCCGGGGCCATCATCGGGTACGGCGGACTCATGTTCTTCGCCGTGGCCTGGGAAACCGCCATCCAGGACCGGGTGCCGCAGGCCGTGCTCGGCCGGGTCGCCTCCTGGGACTACCTGACATCGTTCCTGGCCATGCCGCTCGGCAACGCCCTGGCCGGCCCGCTCTGGACCCGATTCGGCCTCGACCGCGTCCTGATCGCCTGCGCGGCCGTCCTATTCGTCTCCGCCGCTTCCCAACTGCTCATCCCCGGCTCCCGCAACCTCACCCGCCACCCGTCCCCCGAGCCGGCCCCACCCCTCACCCCCGCCCTCACCCCCTGACCCCACCCCCACTTCACCCCCGCCCCGCCCTCACTCACCCCCGCCCCCACTCACCGCCTGCCCTCCCCGCTCACCGCCCGACCCCACTCACCGCCCGACCACCCTCGCCACCTGACTCCGCTCGCCCTCCAGCTCCGCCACCCAAGCAGCCGCCGGCTCCGCGGGGCGGGCAGCCGCCGGCCCTGCGGGGCGGCGCCACCCCGGCCCAGGCCGGGACGCGGGTCACGGGCTCAGCTGGCGCTGAGGGTCGCAAAAACAGCCGGACACAACCCTCAGCACCAGCCGGCGACCGCAACACCCGCCGGGCCCGCGAGCCCGCACCATCCCCGGGCCGCAATGCGGGTCACGGGCTCAGCTGGCGCTCAGGGCCGTGTCAACCACCGGGAAACAGCCCTCAGCACCAGCCAAGCAGCACGAGCTGGTGCTGACGGCTGCCCCGCAGGGGCCGAGGCAACCCTCAACGCCAGCCGAACAGCACAAGCTGGCACTGGCGGCTGCTTCGCGGGGGTCGAGGCAACCCTCAACGCCAGCCGAGCGGCAGGAGCTGGTGCTGAGGGCTGCTTCGCGGGGTTGAGGCAGCCCTCAGTGCCAGCTGGTGACCGTGCGGAGCGGGTGGGGCTGGAGTGGGGGCGGGCTCGCGTGGGGGCACGTACGGGTCTGGGGTCGGGGCTGGAGGGGGTGGGTGGGTTTGTTGCTCTGGCCGCGACCAACCGACCAGATCGCCCTGGAGGGTCTCGCGTTCTGGGCGCGCCAGCGCCCTGCGAGGCCCGGAAGGGTCCCCGCGGGAGCGACGATCTGGACCACGGCGGACCGAGGCAATGAAGAATTTGATCTTCGGAAGTCAGCTGGTGATCATCCCGGTCGGCGGTCCCGGCTCACGCCTGCGCCCCTGGCCGCGCTCCCGTCTGCGCCCCTGGCCGCATTGCCGCCTGCGCTTCCAGCCGCGCTCCCGCCCGCACCCGTGGCCGCAATGCCGCCTGCGCTTCCGGCCGCGCTCCCGCCTGCGCCCCTGGCCGCGCTAGCGCCTGCGTTTCTGGCTGCGTTGCGCGCCTGCGTTCTGGCTGGGTTCAGCTGGGGAGGAGGTCGGCGAGGGCGGCGATGAGGTGGGGTTTGGTGGGGACGCCGGTGGCGCGTTTGGCGACGCGGCCGTCGGCGGCGAGGACCAGCAGGGTCGGGGTGCGCCAGATGTTGAGTTCGCGGACCTCGTCGAGGTGGCTTTCGGCGTCGACCTCGACGTGGCGGATCTCGGGGAGCAGCTCGGCGACCTCGGCGCTGACGCGGCGGACGGCGCGGCACGGTGCGCAGAAGGCGGTCGAGAACTGGAGCAGGGTGACCCGGCCGGGTTCGGCGCCGAGCCTTTCCAGGAGGGCGGGGTCGAGCGTCTCGGGGGTGTCCACGCGACCAGTCTGCACCCGGCCGTCGGTGTGGCGGCGCCACAGGCCGACCGCCGCACCCGCCGCGAGTACCACACCGACCGCGCTTATCCCCACCGGATCCATGGGACTACTGTGACACTGGATCAGGCGGATTGATAGGCGCTGGCCTGCAGTGTGAACAACTGGGAGTAGAGACCGGCGGCGGCCATCAGCTCCTCGTGGTCGCCCTCCTCGACGATCGTGCCGTGATCGAGGACATAGATCCGGTCGGCCTCGCGCACGCTGGCCATCCGGTGGGTGATCAGCACCACGGTCCGGCCCGAGGCGAGGTCGCGCAGGCGGCGGTAGACCTCGTGCTCGGCTCGCGCGTCCAGGTTGGCGGTCGGCTCGTCGCAGATCAGCAGCGGTGCGTCCCGGTGGAAGGCACGGCTGACGGCGAGGCGCTGCCACTGGCCGCCGGAGAGGTCGGCGCCGTCGGTGAAGTGGCGGGACAGCAGGGTCTCGTACTGGCGCGGGAGTTCCATGACGAAGCCGTGCGCGTCGCCGGCCCGGGCCGATTCGCGCACCTGCTCCAGGGAGGCCGGGCGGTCGTGGCGGCCGATCGCGATGTTGGCGCGGGCCGACAGCGGCCACCGGGTCGGTTCCTGCATCACCACGGCGACGCGTTCGCGCACCGACTCCGGGTGGAACCGGGTGACGTCCACGTCGTCCCAGGTGATCGTGCCCTCCTGCGGCCGGTACAGGCCGGCCAGCACGGCGGCCAGGGTCGACTTGCCGGAGCCGTTCTCGCCGACCAGCGCGACGATCTCGCCGCGGCGCAGGGTCAGGCTGATGCCGTCGACGGCGGCCCGCTCGGCGTCCGGGTAGCGGAACGTCACGCCGTCCAGCCGGATCTCGTCGAACGACGCGGGCGCCCGCGAGTCCGGGGACGGCTCGGAGCGGGCCTCGGAGAGTTCACAGAAACCCTGGAAGTCGGCGAAGTAGAGGCCGTGCTCGTAGACCCGGTTCGCGGTGAATGCCAGCTCACGGAGCTTGCCGATGCCGATGTTGATCGCGTACGCGGCGGCGCCGCCGGCGGCCAGATCCATCCGGCCGGTCCAGAGCAGCCAGCACAGCACGACGTAGGCCAGGCCGGTGAGCAGGCCGCTGAGCGCCTGGCCGTACAGGTTGGTCCGCACCGAACGGGTCACCACCCGGATCTCCTCCTCGGTGGTGATCCGGAGCAGGCGGGCGGCCTCGGTCAGCAGGAACCGGCGCACGGTGAAGGCCCGCAGCTCACCGGCCGGTTCCCGGGCGCCCAGCAGGTCGGCCAGCATGCGGTGCCGGCGCCAGACCGCGATCAGTCCGAGGCGGCTGCGGTACTGGCCGCGGGCCGCGCGGACCGCCGCCCAGCCGGTCGGCAGGACCGCCCCGACCAGCAGCGGCAGCAGGATCGGATGCAGCACGGCCAGCACCCCGGCCACCGCGGCCAGCCCGATCACGTTGGTGAGCAGCTGGATACCGAAGTCGACGACCTGCTGCGCGGCGTAGATCCCGCGGTCCCGGGCCCGCTCCATCGCGTCCCGCCAGTCCGGGTCGTCGAACGTGGCCAGGTCGACCCGCGTGGTCAGATCGAGCAGGCGGTTCTCGGCGGCCTCGTAGACGGTCGGTGACAGGCGTCCGTGCGCGGCCGCCGCGGCCGACGCCAGCAGACCACGCACGGCAAGAGCGACAATCAGGACGATCAGCGAGGGTACGGCGGCCCGTACCCGCTCCGGGGTCGGGCCGGCCCGCAGCAACCCGTCGAAGACACCGACCACGCTGATCAGGCCGAGCGCGCTCGCCGCCCCGGCCGCGAGCTGCAGGGTGAGGACGGCGGCGGTGGTGCCGGGACTGGATCGCCAGGCCAGCAGCCAGGCCGAACGGAGCAGGCCGGGCAGGCGGCGCAGCATCTGCAGGAACGTGGTGTTCGCGGCCTCCTGGGTGCTGGTCAGCCAGTACGGCAGATCCAGCTCGGCGTCGTCCCCCATGTCCAGGGTGGTCGCGTCGTCGGTCGGGTCGTGGGCGGGACTGGCTTCCGGCATCAGCGGCCTCCGGTCAGGGATCCGTCCGTAGTCCGTTCCTACGCCGCCGGTGGGACCGCTGTCCACGGCGTTTCCGGCTCATTCACGATCCGGGTTCGAGCAGGGCCGCGAGGCGGGCCGCCTGCTTCTCCCAGCGCCACTCCCGCTCCACCCACGCGCGACCGGCCTTCCCCATCGCCCCGGCCTGATCCGGATCGGACAGCAGCCCGGCGATCCGATCGGCGATGGCCGGCCCGTCGGTGCCCCCGACGACGTAGCCGGTCTCCCCTTCGCGCACCGCGTCCGGTGCCCCGCCCGAGTCCCCGCCGACCACGGGTAGCCCGGTCGCGGACGCTTCCAGGTAGACGATGCCGAGCCCTTCCACGTCCAGGCCCGCGGCCCGGGTGCGGCACGGCATCGCGTAGACGTCGCCGGCCGCGTAGTGCTCGGGCAGCTCGGCCCACGGCACCGAGCCGGTGAACACCACGTCCTTCTCGACGTCGTGGTCGCGGGCCAGCTGGGCCAGGGTCTTCCGGTACGGCCCGCCGCTGACCAGCAGCAGCGCCGCCCCGGGGACCCGGCGGCGGATCTCCGGCAGGGCGCGGATCAGCATGTCCTGCCCCTTGCGGGGGACGAGCCGGGACACGCAGACCACCACCGGACGGTCGGACAGCCCGTGCCGGGCCCGGACCGCGGAACCGTCGACGCCGGGGTGGAACGTGTCGACGTCGACGCCGGGCGCGAGCCGCCGCAGGTCGGTCCGCCCGTGCAGGGCCTTGTCGAGCCGGACCCGCTGGAACTCCCCCAGGTACGTGATCACGTCGTTGCCCCGGGCGATCCGGCGCAGCAGCCCGCGGGCGCCGGGCAGCGCCGCCCAGCCGATCTCGTGCCCGTGCGTGATGCCGACCGCGCGGGTGATCCCGGCGTTCCTCCGCAGGCCGTGGGCGAGCAGCCCGAGCGGGGCGGCCGCGCCGAACAGGACCTTGTCGCAGCCGTGGGACCGGGCCAGCTCGGCCGCCCGCTTGGCCACCGCGGGGGTGGGCAGCAGCATCCCGGTGTCCTCCCGGACCACCTCGAACGGCTGCTCGGCGTCGAACGCGGCCGCGCCCTTCCAGGTGGACGAGTAGACGACGACCGAGCCGGCCGGCTGGCGCACCGCCAGGTTGTGCACGAACTGCTGGATGCCGCCGGGCCGGGGCGGGAAGTCGTTGGTGACGAGCAGGGTGCGGCCCATCAGCGCTCGCCCCGGGCGTAGGCGCGGGCCGCGGCCATCCGCTGCACGGTGGACGGGTGCGAGGCGAACATCAGGAACTCCCAGGTCGGCGGATCAGGATCGGACAGATTCACCGAGCCTAGGCGGCGCTGCATGGCCTCGAAGGTCTGCGGGTCGCCGGTCAGATCGAGCGCGTGCCGATCGGCCCGGGCCTCGATGTGCCGGGAGACGAACGCCTGGCCCGGCCCGGACGCCAGACCGGCCAGCGCGGCCACCGCCAGGAGCAGGGCGATGGCCCGGGGCTCGCCGATCGAGTCCACCCCGGCCAGTCGCAGCAGCCCGGACCAGGCGCCGAGCAGGTAGATCGCGACGACCGCGAGGGCGGCCCCGAGTGCGCCGAGGATCGTGCCGGTCAGCACGTCGCCGTCCTTGGCGTGACCCAGCTCGTGCGCGGCGACCGAGACGACCTCGTCCGGGGTGGCCTCGGTGAGCATGGTGTCGTAGACGACGATCCGACGGGTCGGGCCGAGCCCCGAGACGTACGCGTTGACGGCCCGCGTCCGCCGGGAGGCGTCGGCGACCAGCACGTCCTTGACCGGCACGCCGTCCCGGTCGGCCAGCGCGATCAGCTCGGTGCGCAGCGGCCCCTCGGCCATCGGGGTGAACTTGTTGAAGATCGGCTCGACCACCACCGGCAGCACGAACGACAGCAGCACGACGAGCCCGGCCGCACCCACCGCCCCGAACGCCCACCACCAGCGCGGCGCGAAGTGCGTGATCGCGAAGAACCCGGCCAGCGCCAGGCCACCCAGGACGACCGCGACGCCGAACGACTTCAGCAGGTCGGCGCCCCACCCGCCCCAGGACTGGGTGGAGATCCCGTAGCGCACCACGACGGTGTGCCGCCAGGCCGCGAACGGCAGCGTGAGCAGCTCACCGGCCAGGACCACGAGCAGGCCGCCGAGCACCGCACGGGCCAGCCAGTGGTCACCGAACGGCCGGCCGGCCAGCTCGACCAGCCGGGCCCCGAGCGGTGTCAGGCCCAGGACCAGGGCCACGATCAAACCCAAGATCATGCTTGCGTACGTCATGGGCCGCAGCTCGGCCCGGAACTGCCGTGCTTTCGCCACCTGGTCGGCCGGGAACTGGCCGAGCGCGGCCACCTGGTCGGCCCGCGGGGCGGGCGCGCGATGCCACGGGACGGTCAGCGCGGCGAAGACGACCAGCGCCACAAGGAGCACCCCGAACGCGACGAGGGCCCACAACCGGGGAGTCATGACGAAAGATCCTAGGCGCTTCTCATGATCACGCCACGTGGCGGCGGAACGGCACGATCGCCGGTGGCTCCGGCGTCTCCAGCAGCTCCACCTCGAAACCGGCCAGCTCGAACACCTCGATCGCCCGCAGCTCGCCGGGAGTCAGGTCGGCGATCCCGTCCGGCGTGCCGTCGAGCACGCTGACCAGGCACCCGGTGCACTCGTCAGTCCGCTCGACGCAACGACCACAATCGATGATCATTAAGCCTCCTCGACCGGGAGGGCCGGCTCGCGCGACGAACCGGTCACCTCAGGTGACCGTCACGCTATGCGAGGGGTACGACAGTTTTCCCGGCCCGAGATCAGGAACGGGCGAGGCGGCGCAGCAGGGAGTCGGCGCCCATCGGGTAGGCGCCGTGGCGGCGGACGCCGTCGGCCACCTCCCGGTCCGACGAGACCACGACCAGCGGGCGCCCGGCCGGCTCGGCCCGGACCAGCTGGCGGATCAGCTCGTCGGCGGTCATCCCCTTGCGGGAGAAGAGCACCCGCACCCCGCGCGGCGCCGGCGGCAGCCCGTGCACCCGCTCGGCCCCGTCGAAGACCACGGTCACCTCGTCGCCGGTCTGCGCGGCGATCCCGCCCAGCCCGGTGATCAGGCGTTTGCGCTGCTGCTCCAGGGACATGTCGGCGAAGCCGCGCTTGGTCACGTTGTACCCGTCGACGATCAGGTGCGCCCGGGGCAGGGCGAGCAGCTGGTCGAGGCGGCCGGGGTCGTCGGTGTCCTGCGCGCGGGCGCGGGCCCGCTCGGGCGCACCCGGGCGGTCGGCCGCGGCGTCGGCCACGAAGTCGGCCGGCCGTTTGTCGCTCGGCTCCAGGGCGAGCTCGCGGCGCAGGCCGGTGGCGGCCTGACCGATGGTCTCCAGCAGCAGCCAGAGCCGGGCGTCGTCGACCGCGCGGGCGTCCTTGGCCGCCTGCTTGCCGGTGGCCGCGGTGGTCTCGGCGTCGGCCAGGCGGGACTTCAGACGGCGTACCTCCGCCTCATGGTCCTGAGCCGTGCGCCCGGCGCGCCCCTTCTCGGTGGCGAGCAGGTCGGCCGCCCGCTTCTGCGCGGCCTGGGCCTCGCGCAGCGCCTTGGCCGTGGTCCGGGCCTCCTCGCGCAGCTGACCGAGCTCCTCGCGGACCCGGGCCAGCTCGTCGCGGAGCTTGTCGGCCTCGACGCGGGCGACCGTCCGGTCGTGGTCGGCGCGGGTGGCGCGCTGTTCGGCGGCGCGGATGCGGTCGGCCAGGGCGGCGCTGTCGGCGTCGGCCCGGACCACGTCGCCGGCGGCGTCGATCAGCTCGCGCCAGCCGTCCGGCCGGGCCAGGTAGGCCAGCGCGGCGACCTCGACCGGGTCGGCCGCGGCCGGGGCGACGCCGCTGGTCACGGCCGCGCCCAGGTCACCGGACTCGGTCACGATGCGGGCGCCGATGCGCTGGCGGAACAGCGGGTCAGCGGTGAGCTGGGCGGCGATCTCCCGGCCGCCGAGGCGGGCCCGCCGGTTCGGCGCGAAGCGGGCGACGCGGCGCAGCGCGACCGGGATCTCGTCACCGGGGAGCCCGGGCAGCGCGGCCGCGGCCAGTGTCATGATCCGCTGGCGGACCGGTTCCGGGAGAACGGGTTCCTGAGATGAGACCGCAGCCTCCGGCGCCGCCCCCTCTTCGGGGCGGTCATCGGGTTCGAGCGGCGCGGACATCTACCCATTCTCACACCGTGGCCCGCGAAAACGCTTGCTGAGGCAAGTGATCTTTTCCGGGTGGGCTCGGTTTATGTCGTACCCCCGCTCTAGTGTTGCCCGCCGTGGCACAACCGGCTTATGTGCAGGGCACTCTGGACACGCTGCTGGCCGCCGACGGCTCGGTCGATCCGGCCGCGGTCTCGCTGGCCGACACCACGTTCGTCGTGCTCGACCTGGAGACCACCGGCGGCGCTCCGGACGGTGGCGGCATCACCGAGATCGGCGCGGTCAAGGTGCGCGGCGGCGCGATGCTGGGCGAGTTCGGCACCCTGGTCAACCCGGGTGAGCCGCTGCCGCCGTTCATCACCGTGCTGACCGGCATCACCGAGGCGATGCTGCGCCCGGCCCCGCCGATCGAGACGGTCCTGCCCACGCTGCTGGAGTTCCTGCGCGGCGCGGTGCTGGTCGCCCACAACGCGCCCTATGACGTGGGCTTCCTGAAGGCGGCCTGCGCCCGGCACGGCTACCCCTGGCCGTCGCCCCGGGTGCTGGACACGGCCGCCCTGGCCCGGCGCGCGCTGACCCGCGACGAGGTGCCGAACCGGAAGCTCGGCACCCTGGCCCACTTCTTCCGATCCACCGTCGAGCCCAATCACCGGGCGCTGGACGACGCCAAGGCCACGGTCGACGTGCTGCACGGGCTGATCGAGCGGCTGGGCAGCTTCCGGATCCACACGCTGGGCGACGCCATCGAGTTCGCCAAGGCGGTCACCCCGGCCCAGCGCAGCCGGCGGCACCTGGCCGACAACCTGCCGCACGCGCCCGGGGTCTACATCTTCCGGGCGGCCGACGACCGGCCGCTCTACGTCGGCAAGTCCAACGACATCGCGACCCGGGTGAAGACGTATTTCACGGCCAGTGAGAAGCGGTCCCGGATCTCCTCCGAGATGCTCACCGCGGCGGTCCGGGTGGAGGCGGTGGAGTGTGCGCACTCGCTGGAGGCCGAGGTGCGGGAGTTGCGGCTGATCGCGGCGCATTCACCGCCGTACAATCGAAGGTCGAAATATCCGGAAAGAGTGGTCTGGCTGAAGCTGACGGCGGAGGCGTTCCCGCGGCTGTCGGTGGTCCGGAGCCTGACCGAGGACGGTGCGACCTATCTGGGCCCGTTCTCCTCACGGCGTACGGCCGAGCTGGCCGCGGCCGGGGTCTACGACGCCGTCCCGTTGCGCCAGTGCAACCACAAGCTCTCGCTGCGGACCCGGACCCCCGCGTGTGCCCTGGCCGAGCTGGGCCGCTGCCCGGCCCCGTGCGAACACGAGATCACCCCGGAGGAGTACGACCTGCGCGCTGCCCTCCCGTTCCGCACCGCCACCTCCGGCGATCCCGGTCCGGTGATCGAGGCGATCCTGGCCCGCATCGACACGCTCAGCGACAAGCAGCGGTACGAGGAGGCCGCGACCGTCCGTTCCCGCCTGATCGCGCTGCTGCGCTCCCTGATCCGGATGCAGAAGCTGGACGCGCTGACCCGCCTGCCCGAGATCGTGGCGGCCCGGCGCGACGACCGGGGCGGCTGGGAGATCGCGGTGATCCGGCACGGGCGGCTGGCCGCCGCGGCCACCTCGCCGCCGCGCGAGCACCCGCGGCCCACCCTGGACGCGGCGCGGCTGACCGCCGAGACGGTCCTTCCCGGACCGGGCCCGGTGGCGTCCGCATCGGCCGAGGAGACCGAGCGTGTCCTCGCCTGGCTGGAGCGGGTGGACACCCGCTTGGTGGAAACCTCCGGCGACTGGGTGTCACCGGCTCGTGGCGCGGCGCGTTTCTCCGCACTGCTAAGCAGGGCTGAATCCGCCGCATCAGTCCAAGACTCGACCGTTCGCCTATCGGTAACTGACCGTTCGGATGACGCCCGCTCGCTTAGGCTGTAAGGCACGCGGGGACTTGTGGTGATCCGGGTTGTGGACGGTTCAGCCACCACCGGTCCACGTGCCATGCTTCGTCGAGAAGGATGGACGATCGGTGAGGGGGTGTCCGGGTGGACGTCGACGCCGGCCACGGCGCCGCTCTCGGTCGTGCCCTGCCGGCCGCCACGTCCCCGAGCCCGCTCAGCTTCACCCGGCGGCTCCGGTCCTTTCTGAGTTTTCAGGGGAATGACGACGATCCGGTCTCGACTCTGGCCAAGACCCATCGCAACATCCACCCGTCGGCCGACGTGGCCCTGCTCCGCCGCAGCTATGCGATCGCCGAGCAGCAGCACCGCGGCCAGTTCCGCAAGTCCGGGGATCCGTACATCACGCATCCGCTCGCGGTCGCGCAGATCTGCGCCGAGCTCGGCATGGACACCACCACCCTGGTCGCGTCGCTGCTGCACGACACGGTGGAGGACACCAACTACACGCTCGAAGCCCTCGAAGGCGACTTCGGTCCCGAGGTGACCCACCTGGTCGACGGCGTGACCAAGTTCGACAAGGCGTTCTACGGCAAGGCGGCCGAGGGCGAGACGATCCGCAAGATGATCGTCGCCGCCGGCAAGGACGTCCGGGTGCTGGTGATCAAGCTGGCCGACCGGTTGCACAACATGCGCACGCTCGACGCCCGCTCCCCGGCCTCCCGTGCCCGGATCGCCAACGCCACCCTCGACGTGCTGGTCCCGCTCTGCGACCGGCTCGGCATCCAGGCCCTCAAGCGCGACCTGGACGACGTCGTGCTGTTCCACCTGGAGCCGGACGCGTACGCGCGGATCGACGACCACGTGCAGAACCGTCCCGGCTGGAACGAGTACCTGGCCGACGTCTCGGCCAAGGCCCGCGCCGCGCTGCGCCGCTCCCGGGTCGACGCCGAGGTCACCCCGCGCCCCCGGCACTACTACTCGATCTGGAAGGACACCGTCGCCGGCGGCCACACCGTGCCGCTCGACCTGCCCCGGATCGCGGTCGTGGTCGACGGCCCGGAAACGGACTGTTACGCCGCCCTCGGCGCCATCCACGGCCGGTGGCGCCCGGTGGCCGGCCGGTTCAAGGACTTCATCGCCTCGCCGAAGAACAATCTGTACCGCTCCCTGCACACCACCGTGGTCGGCCCCGAGGGCCGCCTGGTCGAGGTGCTGATCCGCACCGAGACCATGCATCGGTACTCGGAGTACGGCGTCGCCACCAGCTACCGATATCCCAAGGTGTCCGACGAGCCACCCGGCGCCGACCAGCTGACCTGGCTGAAACGTGTGCTCGACTGGCAGCAGGACACCACCGACGCGGCCCAGTTCCTCGACTCGCTCCGATGTGACCTGGCCGAGGCGCAGATCACGGTCTTCGCCCACGGCAACGCGTACGAACTGCCCAGCGGCTCCACCCCGGTCGACCTGGCGTACGAATTGGGCCCCTCCAAGGGCGACCAGTGTCTCGCCGCGACCATCAACGGGCGCCTCGCCCCCCTCAGCTCCCCCCTGCGTGACGGTGACGTCGTCGAGATCTTCTCGGAGAACGACGGGCACGTCGAGGCCGAGACGAACGCCCCGCGCGGCCCGCGCCGCGAGTGGCTCGGGTTCGTCAAGTCGAGCCAGGCGCAGATGCAGATCAACCGCTACTTCGACGAGCGGAACGCGCCGGGCATCAGCATCGCCGACAAGGTCCGGCTGGGCCGCGCGACCATCGGGCTCACCCTGCGCAAGCACGACCGCGGCCTGGCCAGCGAGGTGCCGTTGCGCCGCCTGGCCGAGGACATGGGCTACCCCGACCTGGAGACGCTGCTGGTCGCGGTCTGCGAGCGCACGGTCGAGCCGGACAACGTGGTCGAGCAGCTCATCGCCATGGTCGACCACCCTGACTGAGTTGTTCAGAATCCCGGGCTAGCCTTACCGGCGTGAACATCTCTCGGCAGTTACGTGGCCTCGCGTACCAGGTTTTCTACGGGCTTCCGCTGCCGCTGCGCCGCCAGGTCGCCCGCGCGGTCTCCCCCAAGTTCCTGGTCGGCGCGGTCGCCGTGGTCCGCGACTCGGAGGCCGGTGAGCCGGGCCGTGTCCTGCTGCTGCGCCAGCCGTCCATGCGCGGCTGGGGCCTGCCGGCCGGGCTGCTCAAGCGCGGCGAGATGCCGGCCGTCGGCGCCGCCCGCGAGCTCTTCGAGGAGTCCGGCGTCCGGATCGAGCCGGGCGACCTGCGCCCCGGCAATCCGAACGCGATCCTCCACCCGAACGCGGCCAACGTCGACATGGTCTGGTTCGGCTGGGTTCCCGCGTCGACGACCCCGCTGGTGGTGGACGGCGGCGAGGTCCTGGAGGCCCGCTGGTGGCCGCTCGACGAGCTGCCGAAACTCACCTGGGCGACGGCGCGGCTGCTCGGCATCTACGGCCTCGGGCCGCGGGCGGGCGAGCTGCCGCCGTCGGTGCCGGTCTCCGACACCGCCCCGACCCGGCCGACGTCCGCATGACCACTCCGGAGATCTGCGGGGTCGTGCTGGCCGCCGGTGAGGGCCAGCGCCTGCGCCCCCTCACCGCCGCCGTGCCGAAAGCGCTGTGCCCGGTCGGCAACCGGCCGCTGCTCGACCACGCGCTGCGCCGGCTCGCCGGTCTCGGCCTGATCGGCCCCGACCGGGTCGGCGTCAACGCCGCCTACCTGGCCGACCAGGTCGTCGCCCACGCCACCGGCCGCGCGCACCTCTCGGTCGAACTGGACGGCCCGCTCGGCACGTCCGGCGGCGTCGCCCGGCTGAAAAAATGGATCGACGGCCGCGGCGTGCTCGTCGGCAACGCCGACGCGTACCTGGCCGATCCGTTCCGCGAGCCCGGCAAGGACATCGAGGCCCTGCTGGCCGGCTGGTCCGGCGACACGGTCCGCATGCTGACCAAACCCTGCCGCCCCGGCGAGACCGGCGGCTTCAGCGGCAGCCGATTCGCCGGCTTCTCCCTGATCCCGTGGCGCTTCGTCGCCCACCTTCAAGATCAAAATCAGGATTTGGTACGTACGGTGTGGCGCCCGGCCGAGGCCGAGGACGCGCTCGAACTGATCCCGTACGACGGCCTCTACCTGGACACCGGAACACCCGCCCTCTACCTGGAGGCGAACCTGCACGCCGCCGCGTCCGGCCTGACCGACCCGTCGGCCCAGGTCACCGGCACCGCCGTCGACTCGGTCATCGGCGCCGGCGCGGTCGTGGCCGGCGACGTCACCCGCTGCGTGATCTGGCCCGGTGCGGTCGTCGCCCCCGGCGAGTCCCTGACCGACGTGATCCGCGCCCCCGGCGGCCTCACCGTCCCCGGCGTCGCCTGACCTCCCCGCCCCACCCGCCTTCCGGCGCCACCCCCGCCCCTGCGCCCCCCTTCAGGCGCCGCCCCACGCCCCTGCGCCACCCACGCATCCCTGCGCCACCCCACTCTTCCGGCGCCGCTCCACGTGTCCCTGCGCCGCCCCACTCTTCCGGCGCCACTTCACATGCCCCTGCGCCACCCCATCTTCCGGCGCCACCCACCTCCGGCGCCGCAGGCGGATCGCCTATCTGGAGGCCCGCCACGAACGCACCCCGCCGCGCCGAGAGGGAAGCGGAGTCCGGGATCCCGCACGACTGATCGTGGGACCCCGGCCGACCGGATCGTGGTGTGGATAGCATGGTCGCGGAATGTTCGGCCGCACGGCGAGGAGACCTCAGGTGAATACCGCGATCGTCCACATCGACTGCGCCACCGACTCGATTCCCGAGGTCGCGGAGGCGCTGGCCGCCCTCGACGGCGTCAGCGAGGTCTACTCGGTGGCCGGCAACGTCGACCTGATCGCCATCGTCCGCGTCCCCCGGTTCGACGACATCGCCGAGGTCATCGCCGGCCGCATCTCCAAAACCCCCGGCGTGATCAACACGGAGTCGCACATCGCCTTCCGTGCCTACTCCAAGCACGACCTCGAGGACGCCTTCGCCATCGGCCTCCCCGACGCCGACTGACCCCACCCACCCCAGCGCCACCCCAGCCCAGCGCCAAGCCTGACCCAGCGCCAAGCCCGACCCCAAGCAGCCCGGGCTTGGTGCCACCCCGCACCAACGCCGCGCAGGCGAAGCGGGCCGGTGCCGGCTCACCAGCTGGCGCTCACGGCTGCTTCCACGCCCGAATACAACCCTCAGTACCAGCCGAGACCCCAACCCGCGCAGCACGGGCCGGGCAACCGAGACACCACACGGCCCAGCTGGCACTCACGGCTGCTCCCACGCCCGAATACGACCCTCAGCACCAGCCGAGACCCCGACCCGCGCGGCGCGGGCTGGGCAACCGAGACACGTCGCGGGCCGGCTGGCGCTCACGGCTGCTTTCGCGCCGGGATACGACCCTCAGCACCAGCCGGGGGCCCGGGGCGCGCGATGACCTTGGGGTGCTCCGATGGGGCGCGGGGCGGCCGGTGCTCCGCGGAATGGGGAGCAGGGGCGGAGCGGGGGCCGGTGTTCTGCGGAATGGGGAGCACGGGCGGAGCGGGGGCCGGTGCTCCGCGGAAAGCGAATCGGCCCGCCGGCAAAAGCCGACGGGCCGAACTCGTTGCTGATCTCAGCGCTTGGAGCTGATCTCCTCGCGCTTGTTGCTGCCGATCGGCGCGGGCGAGACCGGGGCCTCGGCCGGCTTCTCGACCGGGAAGAAGAAGCCCTTCACGGCCGGTGCCAGAGCGCCGATCTTGTTCATCTTCTTCGGGACGACCCAGCCCGCGTATTCCAGCGGGATCGGGTGACCGTGGTCGTCCACCGGGCCGAGTGGCTGGTGGACTTCGATGAACGCGCCGTTCGGCAGGCGCTTGATGATGCCGGTCTCCACACCGTGGGCCAGGACTTCGCGGTCGTGCTGCTGCAGACCGAGGCAGATCCGGACGGAGATGTAGTACGCCAGCGGGGGCAGGACGAGCAGGCCGATGCGGCCGGCCCAGGTCATCGCGTTCAGGCTGATGTGGAACTTGTCGGCGATCACGTCGTTGCCACCGGAGATGGTCGCGACGAGGAAGAACGACAGGGCCATCATGCCGATGCCGACGCGCTCCGGGTTGTCCCGGGGGCGCTGCAGCAGGTGGTGCGACTTGGTGTCCTTCAGCTTCCGCGCTTCCAGCCACGGGTAGAGCATCGGCAGCGTGAACAGCGCGCCGAGGCCGACCACGGCCGGCCAGAACAGCGGCGGGAGGCTGTAGTTGCCGATGTAGATCTGCCAGTTCGGCATCAGACGGACCAGGCCGTCCATGAACATGACGTACCAGTCGGGCTGGGACGCGGAGGAGACCTCGGCGGCCCGGTACGGCCCGAAGTTCCAGATCGGGTTGATCTGGAACAGGCCTGCCATCAGCGCGATCACGCCGAAGACGGCCATGAAGAAGCCGCCCTGCTTCATGGCGTACCGCGGGAACATGCGCTCACCGACCACGTTCTCGTTGGTGCGCAGCGGGCCCGGCCACTGGGTGTGCTTCTGCTTGAACACGATGCCCAGGTGGACGCTGATCAGCGCCAGCAGGATGCCGGGGATGAGCAGCACGTGCGCGATGTAGAACCGGCCGATGATCAGCTCGCCCGGGTACTCCCCGCCGAAGATCGCGGCGGACAGCCAGGTGCCGATGACCGGGAGGGACAGCATGATCGCGGAGGCGATGCGGAGACCGGTGCCGGAGAGGCCGTCGTCCGGCAGCGAGTAACCGGTGAAGCCGGCGAAGAACCCGAGCAGGAAGAGCAGGACGCCGATCACCCAGTTGATCTCACGCGGCTTGCGGAACGCGCCGGTGAAGAACACGCGGGCCATGTGGACCACGATCGACGCCATGAACAGCAGCGCCGCCCAGTGGTGCATCTGGCGCATGAACAGACCACCGCGCACCTCGAACGAGAGGTGCAGGGAGGACTCGTACGCCGCGGACATCTCGGTGCCACGCAGGGCCAGGTACGACCCGTCGTAGGCGACCTCCTTCATCGAGGGATCGAAGAAGAGGGTCAGGAAGACGCCGCTCAGCAGCAGCACGATGAACGAGAACAGCGCGATCTCGCCCAGCAGGAACGACCAGTGGTCAGGGAAGACCTTGTTCAGGAGGCCTCGGAGCGGGGTGGCCGCCTGGAAGCGGTCATCGACGCCCTTGGCGAAATTCGCTGTTGCCTCGGCTGGATCAAGCTTTCGGCGTTTCACGGCCGCTCCCAGAAGTCGGGTCCGACAGTGTCCTTGAAGTCAGACGTTGCCACAAAGAAACCTTCGTCGTCCACCGACAGCGGCAACATCGGCAGACGGCGGGTGGCCGGGCCGAAGATCGGCTGAGCGTTGTCGACGATGTTGAACTGCGACTGGTGGCACGGGCAGAGCAGACGGTTGGTCTGCTGCTCGTACAGGCTGGCCGGGCAACCGGCGTGGGTGCAGATCTTCGAGTAGGCGACGTAGTTGCCCCACATCGAACCCTTGTTGCGCCCGTTCTTGTCGCCCTCGGCGGCCGTGCGCGCCTTGGTCGCGTCGTCGTCCCGCAGGTGGATCAGCAGGGTCGGCGAGTCGGCGAACTTGTTCGTCGCGCCGCCCGGGATGCCCGGGTAGACGGTCAGCTGACCGCCGGCGCTGACGTCCTCGGGGCGGATCGGCGAGCCGTCCTCACGGGACAGCCGGACCGGCTTGTTCCCGTTCGGCACCGGGTCGAAGCCGGTGTGGTACATCATCGGCTCGGGGTCGCGGTGCGGGTTCTGGATCAGACCGCCGACCAGCGGGGCCGCCGCGGCCAGGCCCAGCGGGGCCAGGCCGAGGCCGATCGCGCCCTTGAGCAGCGGGCGCCGCTGCACGCCGAGCTCGTCCGCCACGTACATCATGGTCTGACCGGTGATCAGACGCTCGTCGTCGCTGGACGGGTCGCCGTGCCGCTGCTGGATCGAGAGCTCGTGCGGCAGCAGCTTCTTCGCCCAGGCGAGGATCGCGATGCCGAGCGCGAACAGCGAGATGCCGAGCGTCACACCCAGGATCGGGGTGTAGTAGTCGCTGCGCGTCTCGCCCATCTCGAACTTCCAGGGCCACACGATGTAGAAGACCAGGAAGGCGAGCCCGAACAGACCGGAGATCAGGAACAGCAGGCTGATGTTGCGGACTACCCGCTTCTCGGCCTTCGAGTTCGGACCCTGGAACTGCGACTCGTACGTGATGATCTCGATGTCATCGCGCCGCAGGCCTTCCTTCACGATGTCGAAGCGGGTGAGCTTCGGATCGTGCACGTCGACCGGAGTGCCGGTCTCGCCGTGGTGCAGCGTGGTCATGACTTCCCCGCAATCCAGAGCGACGTGAAGACCAGGATGGTGATGCCGACCAGGAAGATCGCCACGCCCTCGGTCGCCGGACCGTAACCACCCAGGTTGAAGATGCCACCCGGGTCCTTGTTGTCCTGCAGCTGCTTGGTGATGTACGTGATGATCTCGCGCTTCTCGTCCGGCGAGATCTGGTTGTCACCGAAGACCGGCATGTTCTGCGGGCCGGTCAGCATGGCCGCGTAGATCTGCTCGGCCGTGGCGTCGTGCAGGCTCGGGGCGAACTTGCCCGAGGAGAGCGCGCCGCCGGCGCCGGTGAAGCTGTGGCAGGAGGTGCAGTTGACCCGGAAGAGCTCGCCACCGCGGGCCAGCGACTCGGGGTTGGTCTTCAGGTCCTCGGTCAGGTCGCCGGAGGGAACCTCCGGGCCACCGCCGATCTCCTGGATGTACTGCGCGAGCTGCTTCGTCTCGTCCGGAGTGAACTGCGGCTTCTTCTGCTCGGCCTGAGCTTCCTGGCGGGTCATCGGCATACGGCCGGTACCGACCTGGAACTCGACGGAGGCGGAGCCGACGCCGATCAGGCTGGGGCCACGGTCCTGGACACCCTGCCCGTCCCGACCGTGGCAGCTGATGCAGCTGTTGTCGAAGAGCTCCTTGCCCTGCTGCGCGGCGGTGGAGAGCTGGGTGTTGTCCTCGGCGAACGCGCCGGGGGCGAAAGCGGTGTAAACGCCGCCGGCGAGCGCGAGCGCCGCAAGCATGCGCACCGCTGCGCCGATCCGCCGGCGCGCCCGGCTGGGCGCGCCGCGGCGCCGGGAGAACACCCGGGCGCGCCCGCGGGCGGGGGTGTCAGAAGTCATGGGCTTATGTCCCTCTGGTTTGAACCTGAAGCTCAGCGGATTGCGGCGGTCACTTAAGCCAATAGATCATGGCGTAGAGGGCGATCCAGACGACATCCACGAAGTGCCAGTAGTAGGACACCACGATCGCCGAGGTCGCCTGCGCCGGGGTGAAGCGCCCCATGGTCGTACGGATCATGTAGACGATGAAGGCGATGAGTCCGCCCGTCACGTGTAGACCGTGGAACCCGGTGGTCAGGTAGAACATCGAGCCGTACCCGTCACCGTTGAGCTTCACGCCCTCGTGCACCAGGTTGCGGTATTCGTTCGCCTGGCCGAGCACGAAGATCAGGCCCATCACGAAGGTGATCGTGAACCAGCGCCGCAGCGCGAACACGTCACCCTTCTCCGCCGCGAAGACGCCCAGCTGGCAGGTCACCGAGGAGAGCACCAGGATCGTGGTGAACGTCGTGGCGTACGGGATGTTGAGCTCTTTGGTGTGCTCCGCCCACATCTCGGGCGCCGCCGCGCGGATGGAGAAGTACATGGCGAACAACGCCGCGAAGAACATGAGCTCGCTGGAGAGCCACACGATCGTCCCGACGCTGACCATGTTCGGCCGAGTGAGCGAGTGGATCCGGCTCTTGTCGATGGCTGCCGCTGTCACGGGCTCATTATTCCCCCGCCACAGGTGCAAGGTCAGCCGGGGTCCCTAATCCGGCACTGTGGGCAGCCCGGAATATTCGGTGACCAGGGGGTAGGTCTAGCTTCGAGTGGTGCAGTCAGTCGAAATGCCCCCGCTGGCGGACGCTCGCGGGGATACTGAACTTCCGCCGTTCTCGGCGGCGGCCATCTTCCAGCACTTCCACCTGGTCAGCTTGATCGCGGTCGGATTGCTGGTGGCGGCGGCGCTCTACCTCTACGGGGTGCAGCGCCTGCGGCAGCGCGGCGACCACTGGCCGCCCGGCCGGACCGTGGCGTTCGTCGCGGGTGGACTCGGTTCGATCGCGCTGGTCTCGGTGACCGGCATCGAGGCGTACGACACCACGCTGCTCTCGGTGCACATGGTCCAGCACATGGTGCTGTCCATGGTCGGCCCGATCTTCCTGGCCCTCGGGGCGCCGACCACTCTGGCCCTGCGTGTCCTGCACGGGCCGCCGCGCAAGGCGCTGCTCGCGGTCGTGCACAGCCGGATCGTGCGGGTGCTGACGTTCCCCCTGGTCGCGTTCGGACTGTTCATCGCCAACCCGTTCGTCCTCTACTTCACCGGTCTCTACCGGCAGACCCTGGAGCACGCCTGGCTGCACGAGTTCATCCACATCCACTTCATGGTGACCGGATGCCTCTTCTTCTGGCCGCTGCTGGGCCTCGACCCGCTGCCCAATCGCTGGCCCTACCCGGGGCGCGCGTTGCTGATGGTGCTGTCGGTGCCGTTCCACACCGTGCTCGGGCTGACGATCATGCAGGCGCCCGAGCTGCTCGGCGGCGACTGGTACCCCAACCTGCACCTGAGCTGGATGGATCCGCACAGCGACCAGGTCACCGCGGGTGGCATCCTCTGGGCCGGCGGTGAGGTCGTCAGCGTCACCATGCTCGGCATCCTGGTGATCCAGTGGATCCGGCAGTCGGAACGGGAGGCCCGCCGGATCGACCGCGCCCTCGACCGCCAGGAGATGGAGGCGGCCGCGGCCGCGTCGGCCACGACGCCGGAAATGGCGGCCCGACCGGACCCGGACGCCCGATAACAGATCCGATACGATCCGTGGGACCTCCGAGGTGAAGTGGGGCACAAAGATGAGCGACACAGCCGCTACTCAGTTCACGGTTCTGCTATACAGCGACGACGCCGCGGTGCGCGACCGGATCCGGCTCGCCATCGGCACGCGTCCGGCGGCCGATCTCTCGGTCGAATTCGCCGACGCCTCCACCTGGGAGGAGTGCCGGCGACTGCTGGACGACTACGAGATCGACCTGATGGTGCTCGACGGCGAGGCGACCCCGGCCGGCGGGCTCGGCATCGCCCGTCAGACCAAGGACGAATATCAGGACCCGCCGCCCACCTGCGTCGTGATCGCCCGCGCGGCGGACCGCTGGCTGGCGGCGTATTCGAACGTCGACGCCACCCTGCTGGCCCCGCTCGACCCGGTCACCACCGGTCAGACGGTGGCGCAGCTGCTCCGCGCCCGCAAGGCCGGCGCGGTGCCGCTGGGCGCCCTGCCCCGCACCTGACCTTTCACGAGCTGACACCCCCCGACGGAGGCCCCGCCATGGGCGCACGCACCTGGCCCAACCTGACCATGTCCCTGATTCGCGGCGAGGAACTCGCCACCGCGGACACGGCCTGGGCCATGGGCGAGATCATGGCGGGCAACGCCACACCGGCCCAGATCGCCGGTTTCGCGGTGGCGCTGCGCGCCAAGGGCGAGACCCCGGCCGAGCTGGCCGGCCTGGTCGAGGCGATGCTGGCCAACGCCACGCTGGTGGAGTTGCCGGCCGACGTCCGTACGTCCGCGGTCGACGTGGTCGGCACCGGGGGCGACCGGGCCAACACGGTGAACATCTCCACCATGGCGGCGATCGTCACCGCCTCCGCCGGGGTGACCGTGGTCAAACACGGCAACCGGTCCGCGTCGTCCACCACGGGCACCGCCGACCTGCTCGAACACTTCGGGATCCCGCTGGACCTGGGCCCGGCCGGGGTGAACCGGACAGTGACCGAGGCCGGCATCGGCTTCTGCTTCGCCGCCCGCTACCACCCCGGCATGCGGCACGCCGCGGTCACCCGGCGTGAGCTGGGCGTGCCCACCTTCTTCAACGTGCTCGGCCCGCTCACCAACCCGGCCCGGCCCACCGCGGCCGCCGTCGGCTGCTTCGACCCGCGGATGGCGCCGGTGATGGCCGAGGTGTTCGCCCTGCGCGGCGACTCCGCCCTGGTCATGCGCGGTGAGGACGGCCTCGACGAGTTCACCACGTCCGCGCCGACCCGGGTCTGGATGGCCCGCGACGGCAAGGTCGAGGAACTCCTGGTCGACGCGACCGAGCTCGGCCTGGCCCGCAGCCGGCCGTCCGACCTGCGCGGCGGCGACGTGGCCTTCAACGCCGACGTCGCCCGCCGCGTCTTCGCCGGCGAACCCGGCCCGGTCCGCGACGCCGTCCTGGTCAACGCGGCCGCCGCCTTCGCCGCCCGCGCCGGTTTCCCGGGCGACTTCCGCGACACCCTGCGTGCCGGCATCACCCGCGCCGCCGCGGCCATCGACTCGGGTGCGACGACGGCTCTCCTGGAGCGGTGGGTGGCTGCCGCGCAGGCGGCCAAAGCCGCCGATTAACCCCCTCTTCCCGTACGGCGGTGAGCCGCCCGCCCACCGCCACCCCACCGCGCGCGCCTCCCCCGGCAACGCCCACCCACGCCGCGCAACGCCCGCTCGCTAAGGCCGCTCTGCGACGCCGGCTCCCCAGCTGGCACTCACGGCTGTATCCCGCCCCCGGAAACAACCCTCAGCACCAGCTCAATGCCGCCAGCTGGCAGCCAGGGCTGGGTCGCGAGGCCGAAGGCAGCCCTCAGTGCCAGCTCGATGCCACCAGCTGGCAGCCAGGGCTGCGTCGCGAGGCCGGAAACAGCCCTCAGCGCCAGCTCAATGCCACCAGCTGGCAGCCAGGGCTGCGTCGCGAGGCCGGAAACAGCCCTCAGCGCCAGCTCAATGCCACCAGCTGGCAGCCAGGGCTGCGTCGCGAGGCCGGAAACAGCCCTCAGCGCCAGCTCAATGCCACCAGCTGGCAGCCAGGGCTGGGTCACGGGGCCGAAGGCAGCCCTCAGCGCCAGCTCAATGCCACCAGCTGGCAGCCAGGGCTGGGTCACGGGGCCGAAGGCAGCCCTCAGCGCCAGCTCGATGCCGCCAGCTGGCAGCCAGGGCTGGGTCACGGGGCCGAAGGCAGCCCTCAGCGCCAGCTCGATGCCGCCAGCTGGCAGCCAGGGCTGGGTCACGGGGCCGAAGGCAGCCCTCAGCGCCAGCTCGATGCCGCCAGCTGGCAGCCAGGGCTGGGTCACGGGGCCGAAGGCAGCCCTCAGGGCCAGCTGGATGCCGCTGGCTGGCGGTCACGGCTGGGTTGCGGGGTGGGGGCAGCGCTCAGCGCCAGCTGGGTGGTGGGTGGGTGGATGGTGGGATGTTTTTTGAGGTGGGGGTACACGTCTGGGGGCTGGGTGGGTGTTCGGGGGCGGCACTACCTGCTGAAAAATCCTGAAAAAGACCGCAACACGCCGTTGGTGATGCTCGGCATCGGCCTACGGACGTGACAGCGTCTGAAGGACATTCGGGTAATCCCACCTTCCGAACGAAGGAGAAGCCCGTGCACGAACGCGAACAGCGCTGCGTCATCTGCGACGGCGACATGCTCTTCGAGACGCCGCCCTGCGAGGACGGTCACGACGACTGCCCCGAACTCGTCTGCACCCGCTGCGGCGCGGCCGAGGTGGTAGCCCCGATCGTCGTGCACCTGTGGATGGAACCCAAGGACCGTCCCCGCCGCATCGCCCCCCAGCAGCGAACCGCCGCCGCCTGACCGTCCCCGGCACCCGAGCTACGCCTCGAATCCGTGACCACTCGCGGACGGTCATCAGCCGATACCGTCCGGCTGGGGCTCAGAGGTGCGTCGAGGGTCGGGCGGCCGCTCCGAACGAGTCAGCTGCTCAACGCGGTCGGGCCGGCCTCCATGCAGGGCGGGTGGGTGGGTTTGTTGCTCTGACCGTGACCAACTGACCACGTCGCCCTTGCGGGCCTCGCGTTCTGGGCGCGCCAGCGCCCTGCGAGGCCCGGAAGGGTCCCCGCGGGAGCGACGATCGGGACCACGGCGGACCGAGGCAATGAAGAATTTGATCTTGGGTTGGCGAGGGGAAAAGGACGCGGCCCGCACCTCCTGAGCAGGAGGTACGGGCCGCGGTAAGGCTGTGGATCAGTGTTCGGCGGGCTGGCGCGTGCCGGAGTAGTACTCGAAGAGCATCGCGCAGGCGGTGAAGATGACCGCGACCAGGCCGACCGCGATGAGCCACCACATCCAGAAGACCAGGCCCAGGCCGGCAACCGCGGCCGAGAGGGCGATGCCGAACGGCCAGTACGAACCGGGGCTGAAGAAGCCCAGCTCGCCGGCGCCTTCGGCGATCTCGCCGTCCTCGCGGTCCTCCGGGCGGAGGTCGATGCGGCGGGCGACGAACCAGAAGAAGCCGCCGCACATCGAGCAGAGCAGACCGGAAAGGATCAGCGCGATCGTGCCGACCCATTCGGTCTGGCCCTGCTGGCCGCTGGTGTAGAAGCCGTAGACGGCCGCGGCGCCGAAGAGGAACAGCGAGACGCCGAGGAAGATCTTGTATTCGGTACGCATGTCGGTTCCCTACTTCCCCGCGGCGACGTTGGAGTCGCCCTGGTTCCAGCTGTGCGTGCCCCGGCGGGTGTCGAACGGCTGGGTCTTCGTGGCGTACGGGTTCTCGCCGATGGCGGAGAGCGCGTCCTGAGTCGACTTGCCGGCCTTCTTGGCCGCGAGGAACTGGTCGAACTTGTCCGGGGTGGTCGCGACCATCTCGAAGTTCATGAACGCGTGGTACGTCCCGCAGAGCTCCGCGCAGCGGCCGACGTAGCGGCCCTCCTTGTCGAGGGTCACCTCGAAGACGTTGCGGATGCTGCCGGGCATGACGTCGCGCTTGAACAGCAGCTCCGGCACCCAGAACGAGTGGATGACGTCGGCGCTGGTCTCCTCGAAACGGATCTTCTCGTGGGTCGGGACGACCAGGATCGGGATCACGTCCGACGAGCCCACGGTGGACGCCACGGTGTGCGCGTCCTTACCCATGCCGTCGCGGTAGTTGAACTGCCAGTTCCACTTGAAGGCCTTGATCTCGACGATCTGATCAGGGTTCTTCGAGAGCTTGTCCACGTCGGTCTGCACGATCGCCGTGTAGTAGAAGAGCACCGCGACGATCAGCACCGGCGTGACCGTGTACAGGACCTCCATGGGCATGTTGAACCGGGTCTGCACGGGCAGCTCTTCGCCGCGCTTGCGGTACCGGATGATGCACCAGAAGATCAGGCCCCAGACGCCCACGCCGACGATCAGCGCGGCGATCACCGAGGCGATCCACAAGTCATACATCTTGTGTGCCTGCAGGCTCACACCCGGACCGGGCCATCCGAAGTGGCCGAACTTGCTTCCGACGTCCTCGACCGAGCATCCGGCGAGCATTGCCAGCAGCAGCACGCCCCCGAGACCCAGCCCGGCCGCCCGGCCAATCGCCCGCGGCCGTGTGGCCGAACTCCTTGCGCCCACCTGCTTCTGCCTCCTTAGCAGCGCCGCCGCCCTGCCGAAACCGGACACCTGGCGGCAAGGCTCACCGACGGTCGCACACTACTCGACCAGGGCGGGGCGACCCGCCACCGGGGGGCTCGCGTCAAGCCGTCCGAAGAACACCAGTCAACCGGACGATACCGTTCCCTCTGTGGATTACACAGGCGAACCGGCCGCCTACATGGACGCGGCCAGCGCGGCACCGCTGCATCCGGTCGCGCGGGAGGCCCTGCTGGCCGCGCTGGCCGACGGCTGGGCCGACCCGGATCGTCTCTACGCGGCCGGGCGCCGGGCCCAGCAGCTACGCGAGGCGGCCTCCGCCGTGGTCGCCGAGATCCTGCGCGTACGGACGGATGAGCTCTCCTTCTGGCCCTCCGGCGCCGCCGCGGCCCAGGCGGCCGTGCTGGGTGGCCTGGCCGGGCGCAAACGCGCAGGTCGCGGCCTGGTGCACTCGGCCATCGAGCATTCCACTGTGCTGCACGCGGCCGGGACGGCTGAGGCGCGTGAGGTGGGAGTGGACCGGCTCGGCCGGCTCGACCTGGACGACTGGTCGGCCGCGGTCGCCGGGCCCGGGGTGGCCCTGGCCGCCCTGATCAGTGCCAGTCACGAGGTGGGGACGATCCAGCCGGTGGCCGCCGCCGCGGACTACTGCGCCGAATTCGGGGTACCGCTGTTCGTCGACGCCGCCCAGTCGGTGGGCCGGGTCCCGGTGCCGCCGGGCTGGTCGCTGCTGAGCGCGAGCGCGCACAAGTGGGGCGGGCCGCCCGGCGTGGGTCTGCTGGTGGTCCGCAAAGGGGTGCGATGGATCTCACCGTCCCCGCAGGATGATCTTTATCGCCCGCGCGCGCAGGGCGCGGCCGACCTGCCGGGGATCGTCGCCGCGGCGGCGAGTCTGCGGGCGGTGACCGCGGAGGCCGAGGCCGAGGCGGCCCGGCTGGGCGCGCTGGTCGACCGAGTCCGGGAGCGGGTCGCGGCCACCGTGGAGGACGTGGAGATCGTCGGCGATCCGGTCGACCGGCTCCCCCACCTGGTGACGTTCAGCTGCCTGTACGTGGACGGCGAGGCGCTGCTGCACGCGCTGGACCGGCACGGCTTCGCGGTGTCGTCCGGCTCGTCGTGCACGTCGTCGACGCTGCGGCCCAGTCACGTGCTGGAGGCGATGGGGGTGCTCAGCCACGGGAACGTGCGGGTCTCGCTGCACCGGGGCACGTCCGAGGCCGAGGTCGAGCGGTTCCTGGCGGTGCTGCCCGGGCTCGTCGCGGAGATCCGGAAGGAGGCCGGGCTCTGATCACGCTGGACTGCCGGGGGCAGAAGTGCCCGCTGCCGATCATCAAGCTGGCCAAGGCGATGCCGGGGGTGGCCGTGGGTGAGATCGTCCGGGTGCTGGCCGACGATCCGGCCGCGGCCAACGACATCCCCGCCTGGTGCCGCATGAAGGGCCAGGAGTTCGTCGCGGGCCACGGCCACACGTTCGACGTGCGCAGGATCAGCTAGCTCAGATAACTGACGACCTGCGGGACGGGGTCCTTCGCCAGGAAGGTGTCGACGACCAGGCGGGGGCCCAGATACGGCTCGTACTCCGACTGGCGTTCCAGCACGCGCACCCAGTCCGGCACCCCGTCGTGATCGCGGGACTCGTAGCGGGACTCGACCCGCCGCCGGTGCTCGGCGTCGTCGCCGCAGACGACCTCGACCACGCGCAGCGGCACCTGCATGCGCTCGGCCAGGTCGACCCAGAGGTCACGGGCGGCCTTGACCGGGTTGACGGCGTCGATGATGACGTGCCGGCCGATCTTGAGTTGTTCCTCGGCGAGGGCGGCGACCACGCCGTACGCCGCGTAGCCCGGACGGGACTCGTGGACGGCATACCGCTGGAGCGTGAAGTCGACGATGTCGACGGCGAGCACCGCGGCCGGCAGCTCCTTGGCGACAGCGCCGGCCAGCGTGCTCTTGCCGACGCCGGGCAGACCGGCGAAGACGGCTAGGACCATGGTTGGAGTTTCTACCCTCAGGCCGGCAGATGCGGGGTGATCTCGGCGGCCGCCTGCTCGCCGTAGGCCGCGGTGAACCGCTTGACGAACTCGGAAGACTTGATGTCGTACTCCTGCGTGCCGACGGTCTCCAGCACCAGCGCGGCGACCAGCGAGCCGACCTGGGCCGACCGTTCCAGGCCGAGACCCCAGGACAGGCCGGAGAAGAAGCCGGCCCGGAAGCCGTCGCCGACACCGGTCGGGTCCTCACCGATCACGTCGGGCACGACCGGCACGTGGATGCGCTCGATGCCCTTGCCGGTGATCTCCACGCCGTCCTTGCCGAGCGTGGTGACCCGGATGCGCACCTCGTCGAGGATCTGGTCGCTGGTCAGGCCGGACTTGGTCTCCAGCAGGGAGCGCTCGTACTCGTTGCAGAGCAGGAACTCCGCCCCCTGGATGAGGGTCAGCACGTCCGACCCGTCGACCCGGGCCAGCTGCTGCGACGGGTCGGCGGCGAACTTGTAGCCCCGGGCCCGGCACTCCTGCGAGTGGCGGATCATCGCGGCCGGGTCGTTGGCACTGATCAGGACCAGGTCGATGCCGCCGAGCCGGTCGACGACCGGGGCGAGCTCGATGTTGCGGGCCTCGGACATGGCCCCGGCGTAGAACGACGCGATCTGGTTCAGGTCGTCGTCGGTGGTGCAGACGAAACGGGCGGTGTGCGCCACGTCGCTGATGTGCACCGAGTCGCAGTCGACCCCGTGCCGCTCGAGCCAGGACCGGTAGTCGGCGAAGTCGGCGCCGACCGCACCCACCAGGATCGGCCGCAGACCGAGCTTGCCCATCCCGAACGCGATGTTGGGCGCGATGCCGCCGCGGCGCACGACCAGGTCGTCGACGAGGAACGAGAGCGAGACCTTGTGCAGCTGGTCGGCGATGAGCTGGTCGGCGAACCGGCCCGGGAAGTGCATCAGATGGTCGGTGGCGATCGAGCCGGTGACGGCGATCTTCATGTCGGCCCTCAGGTGTCGGGGATCAGGGGTCCTTGCGGCTAGAGCCTACCGGGCGGTTACGCAGAACAGGCCGCCCCGTGAACGGGACGGCCTGTTCGGAGAAAGCTCGATCAGTGGAACGAGTCACCGCAGGCGCAGGAGTTCTGCGCGTTCGGGTTGTCGATGGTGAAGCCCTGCGCGTCGATGCGGTCCGCGAAGTCGATGGTGGCGCCGGCCAGATAAGGCGAGCTCATCCGGTCCACGACGACCTCGACGCCGTCGAAGTCGCTGACGACGTCGCCGTCGAGCGAACGCTCGTCGAAGAAGAGCTGGTAGCGCAGGCCGGAGCAGCCACCGGGCTGTACGGCGATGCGCAGGCGCAGGTCGTCGCGCCCTTCCTGCTCGATCAGGGCCTTGACCTTCACCGCGGCGACGTCGGTGAGGATGACGCCGGTCGGGGCGGTCGCCTCGGTCGACTCGGTGTGCGCTTCAGTGGTCACGTAGGTATCTCCCTGCCAGGTGCGGTCATGTGCCGTACCAGCCAACGCTAACCCCATTCCCGGAGATTCCCAATCCGGGCGGGTTGCAGATCACCTACTCCACTGCCGCGAGATACGTTCGGCCAGTTCCCGCAGGCCGCGCGCGGGTTCCTCCATCGCCTGCTCGACCGAACCGAAATGTTCGACCAGGGTGTGCGTCTCGGTCACCCCGGCCGCCGAGGCCTCGCGGTGACCGGTCTCGTTGCGCCCGGCCAGCACCACGCAGGGCAGGCCGCGGTCGCGGGCGCCGGCCGCGATCCCGGCGACCACCTTCCCCCGCAGCGACTGATGATCGAAACTGCCCTCGCCGGTGATCACCAGGTCGGCCGCGTCGAGCTCGGCATCCAGCCCGATCAGGGTGCTGACCAGGCCGATCCCCGAGGTCACCCGGGCGCCGAGGGCGATCAGGGCGGCCCCGAGCCCGCCGGCCGCCCCGGCACCGGGTCGAGCGGCAAGATCTTCAACCGCAAAGGCCTTCTCCAGTACGGCCGAGAAGTGCGCGAGGGCGGCGTCCAGGCGCAGCACGTCGTCGCGGGTGGCGCCCTTCTGCGGGCCGAAGACGTTACTGGCGCCGTGCAGGCCGGTCAGCGGGTTGTCGACGTCGGTGGCGGCGACCAGGGCGACCTGGCGCAGCTGGGGGACGCCGCCGAGCGCGGACGCGGTGATCAGCGGGGCGCCGCCGTAGGGCAGCGCGTACCCGGCCGCGTCGATCGGGGCGGCACCGAGCGCGGCCAGCATGCCGGCGCCCGCGTCGTTCACCGCCGAGCCGCCCAGGCCGACCACCACCTGGGCCGCCCCTGTCTCGACGGCGGCGGCGAGGAGCAGGCCCAGGCCGTACGACGTAGTGGTGTTGGGGTTTCGCTCTTCGATCGTGAGGAGGTGCAGGCCGCAGGCCTGGGCGCTCTCGACGTAGGCGATCCCACCGGCGTAGAGGATCTCGCCGCGAGCCGGCCGCCCGAGCGGGTCGACCGTCTGCACCGGGATCCGGCGGCCGCCCAGCGCGGTGGCCAGGACCTCGACGAAGCCGGGGCCGCCGTCGGCGATCGGGCGCAGAACCAGCTCGTCGGTGGGGACGGACCAGCCGTCGGCGACCGCCTGGGCCACTTCGGGGGCGGAAAGGGTACCGGCGAACTTGTCCGGACAGATCAGTACGCGCACCCCAGGAGTGTGGCAGCACACAGCCGCCTTCTCAGCCCCTGTGCAACGATGAATCTCGTGACGGCGACCTGGACCGAACCTGGAAACACCCCTGTCGCGCTGCTGCTTCTCGGCAAGGGCACCGACCCGGCGAGCGAGCGGGGCGTCGACTGCCCCGGTGATCTGCCCGCCCCCAGCGACCCCGACCTGGTCGCCCGCGCGACGGCGGCCAAGGCCGCGCTCGGGGACCGGGTGTTCGTGCTGGGGCATCACTACCAGCGGGACGAGGTGATCCAGTTCGCCGATGTCACCGGCGACTCGTTCAAGCTGGCCCAGCAGGCGGCGGCCCGGCCCGAGGCGGAGTTCATCGTCTTCTGCGGCGTGCACTTCATGGCCGAGAGCGCGGACATCCTGACCAAGCCCGAGCAGCAGGTGATCCTGCCCGACCTGGCGGCCGGCTGCTCGATGGCCGACATGGCCGTGCTCGGCCAGGTCGAGACCGCCTGGGAGCACTTCCAGGACCTGGGCATCGCCGGTGACATCGTCCCGGTGACCTACATGAACTCGTCGGCCGACATCAAGGGCTTCGTCGGCCGCAACTCCGGTGTGGTCTGCACCTCGTCCAACGCCAAGCGTGCGCTGGACTGGTCGTTCGAGCAGGGCTCCAAGGTCTTCTTCCTGCCCGACCAGCACCTGGGCCGCAACACGGCCGTCCTGGAGATGGGCTTCGACCTGGACGACTGCGTGCTCTACGACCCGCACAAGCCGCACGGCGGCCTGACCGACGAGCAGCTGCGCAACGCCCGGATGATCCTGTGGCGCGGGCACTGCTCGGTGCACGGCCGGTTCACCATCGACAGCGTGCGCGAGGTGCGCGAGCGGGTGCCCGGCGTGAACGTGCTGGTCCACCCCGAGTGCCGGCACGACGTGGTCCGCGCGGCCGACTACGTCGGCTCGACCGAATACATCATCAAGGCGCTCGACGCCGCGCCCGCCGGTTCGGCCTGGGCCGTCGGCACCGAGCTGAACCTGGTCCGCCGGATGGCCCTGGCCCACCCGGACAAGCAGATCATGTTCCTCGACCGGACGGTCTGCTACTGCTCGACGATGAACCGGATCGATCTCCCCCACCTCGTCTGGACGCTGGAGGAGCTGGTGGCCGGTCGGGTGCCGAACGTGATCACGGTGGACGAGAAGACCGCCCGCGAGGCCCGGGTCGCGCTCGACCAGATGCTCGCCCTGCCGTAGTTTCGTAACACTGTGTAGCCGGGCTGTATCACCCCGGAGGGTGATTGCCCGGCTACTTCGTTTTCTCGCCGCGCTACGACTGGCGGACTTGTCACTCAGCGCTATGCTTCCCCGGTTGCAGGATCGGGTACCCCCGCCCGAGAAATGCCCCCTCAATCACCGGGCGTGCACACACGCCCACCGGCTGGAGGTTACGTTGACCGACGATGTCCTGATCGTGCACGGCGGCACGCCGCTGCAGGGACAGATCCGGGTCCGTGGCGCCAAGAACCTGGTTTCCAAGGCGATGGTGGCCGCCCTGCTGGGCGAGTCGCCGAGTCGGCTGTACGACGTGCCCCGCATCCGCGACGTCGAGGTCGTCCGCGGCCTGCTCGGGCTGCACGGCGTCAAGGTCAGCGACGGCGCCGAGGACGGCGAGCTGATCATGGACCCCACGAACGTGGAGTCCGCCAGCACCGACGAGATCAACGTGCACGCCGGCTCCAGCCGGATCCCGATCCTGCTCTGCGGCCCGCTGCTGCACCGGCTCGGGCACGCGTTCATCCCGGACCTGGGTGGCTGCCACATCGGGCCGCGCCCGATCGACTTCCACATCAAGGCGCTGCGCGAATTCGGCGCGGTCGTCGACAAGACGCCCGAGGGCATGCACCTCAGCGCCCCGAACGGGCTGCACGGCGCCAAGCTGGAACTGCCCTACCCGAGCGTCGGCGCCACCGAGCAGGTGCTGCTCACCGCCGTCCGCGCCGAGGGCGTCACCGAGCTGCGCAACGCCGCGATCGAGCCCGAGATCATCGACCTGATCTGCATCCTGCAGAAGATGGGCGCGATCATCACGGTGCACACCGACCGGATGATCGAGATCCAGGGCGTGCCGAAGCTGTACGGCTACGAGCACAAGCCGATCCCGGACCGGATCGAGGCCGCCAGCTGGGCCGCCGCCGCGCTCGCCACCCGTGGCGAGATCGAGGTGCTCGGCGCCCGGCAGGCCGACATGATGACGTTCCTGAACGTCTACCGGAACATCGGCGGCGAGCTGAAGATCACCGACGACCGGGTGGCCCGGCCGGGAGTGACCGGCGCCGAGGGTGGCATCAAGTTCTGGCACCCGGGCACCGAGCTCAAGGCGGTCGCCCTGGAGACCGACGTGCACCCCGGTTTCATGACCGACTGGCAGCAGCCCCTGGTCGTCGCCCTGACCCAGGCCCGCGGCATCTCGATCGTGCACGAGACCGTGTACGAGCAGCGGCTCGGCTACACCGAGGCGCTCAACTCGATGGGCGCGACCATCCAGGTCTACCGGGACTGCCTCGGCGGGACCCCGTGCCGGTTCGGCCGCCGCAACTTCATGCACTCCGCGGTCATCGCCGGCCCGTCCAAGCTGCACGCGGCCGACCTGGTCATCCCCGACCTGCGGGCCGGCTTCGCGCACCTGATCGCCGCCCTGGCGGCCGAGGGCACGTCCCGGGTCTACGGGGTGAACCTGATCAAGCGCGGGTACGAGGACTTCGAGCAGAAGCTGGCCGCCCTGGGCGCCCACGTCGAGCGGCCCTGAGCCTTTTAGCTGCAGTTATGTTGCGATCAACGGCGCGGTGTGCGACACACCGCGCCGTTTGGCTACGCTCGTGTCGTGTCCCCGCTGTTTCGCCGTAAGGCTGCCGACCTCGTCGAAGACGCCACCGCCTCGGTAACCGAGGAGGCGTCGGCCGACAACCGCCGCAAGAGCTACACGCCCAGCAAGAAAGAGCTGGGCGTGGTCACGCCGAAGCGCGCCCCGCAGGGCCGCCGCGTGGAATCGGCGCCGGCCGACCGCAAAGAGGCGATGAAGCTGATGCGCGAGAAGCAGCGCGTCGAACGGGCCGAGGCGTCCGAGGGCATGCGCAACGGCGACGAGCGGTATCTGCTGGCCCGCGACCGCGGCCCGGAGCGCTCGCTGGTCCGCGACATCGTCGACTCACGGCGTACCGTCGGATCGTTCTTCATCGCCGGCGCCGTGATCGTCATGATCGGCTCGGTGGTCCGGAACACGAACGTCCAACTGGCCAGCAACGTGCTGTGGGCGCTGCTCGCCCTGGCCGTGGTGGTGGACAGCATCTTCATCTCGCAGCGGATCAAGAAGACGGTGAAGTCGCGCTTCCCGGAGTCGACCCAGCGGATGGGGTCGCTGTATCTGTACGGGGTGATGCGGGCGCTGACGTTCCGGCGGATGCGCGTCCCGAAGCCGAAGGTCGAGCTCGGCGCGAAGATCTGAGTCCAGCTTTCCGAGGCCCCGGCGCTGTCTGCGCCGGGGCTTCGCGCTTTCCTGCCCCGGCTAGGGGACTCCGGCCAGGCGGAGGAGGGCGGCCGTTGCGGCGGCGGCGATGACGACCAGGATGAACGGGGCTTTGCGCCAGGCCAGGAGGGCGCCCACGGCCACGCCGGCGGGGCGGGCGACGCCGGCGAAAGCGGTGCCGGCCATCAGGGCGGCGGTTCCGGCCAGGGCGGCGAGCAGGGCGGCGGCGGCCATCGGGAGCAGGCGCTGGAGTGCGGGCGAGAGTTCCAGGCGGTCGCGGAGCAGGACGCCGCCGAGGCGGATCGCGTAGGTGCCTACGCCGAGGGCGATGATCGCGGCGATCAGCATGGGTTCCTCCCTGAGACAGGCCCCTCGACGTCCGACAAGTGTGATTTGTCGGACCGGGCGGGTGGTTTGACGGCGGGGCTCCGGCGGGCGGGGCGCAGGAGGACCAGGAGACCGAGGAGGGCGGCCAGGACCGGGAGGCCGGCCGGGAGGATCGGGGTCAACAGGACGGCCAGGGCGGCGCCGGTGAGGGCGACCCGGCGGGTGTCGCGGTCCTTCAACGACGGCAGGATCAGGGCGAGCAGCGCGGCCGGGAACGCCGCGTCCAGGCCGAACGTGTTCGGGTCGCCGGTGACGCCGCCCAGCAGGACGCCGAGGACGGTGCCGGCGTTCCAGGAGATCACCAGGGCGACGGCGACCGTCCAGTACGTGCGGCGGCGGGCCTGCGGGGTTTCCTCGGCCAGGGTGAACGCGACCACCTCGTCGGTCATCAGGTGACTGCCGATCAGGCGGTCGCGCCATCGGGGGCCGAGGGTGCCGGCGACGGCCAGGCCGAACGGCAGGTGGCGGGCGTTCAGCAGGAGACCGGCGAGGACGGCGGCCACCGGGTTGCCGGCGGCGAACAGGCCGACCGCCAGGAACTGGGCGCCGCCGGCGAACACGACGATCGACATGAGTGGCGGCAGCCAGGGCGGAAGTCCGTACGCGATGGTGATGGCGCCGAACGACGCGCCGGTGGCCAGGGTCGCGGCGGCCAGGGCAGCCACGTCGCGGGGACGGGCTCGCGTTCGATATACCGTACTCATAGTTCGTCATGCTGAACGACACACCGAGCGTTCGTCAAACCGAACGACCCGACCGATGGAGCGAACACTGATGGATCAACCGGCGCCGCCGCTCGCCGTCATCGCCGCCGCGCTGCGCCGTGAGCGGGATCGGGCCGGCATCTCGCTGGCCGAGCTGGCCCGCCGCGCCGGGCTCGCCAAGAGCACGTTGTCGCAGCTCGAAGCCGGGGCCGGGAACCCCAGCATCGAGACCCTGTGGGCGCTCGGGGTCGCGCTCGGGGTGCCGTTCAGCCGGCTGGTCGAGCCGGAACCGACCCGGGTGCGGGTCATCCGGGCCGGCGAGGGCGCGACGCGGCTGCGGGCCGACCGGGCCGACTTCGTGGCGACCCTGCTGGCGACCGGGTCACCGCACGTACGGCGGGATCTCTATCTGATGGAGCTCGAGCCCGGCGAGGCCCGGGAGGCCGAGGCGCACATCCCGGGCAGTGTCGAGCACATCGTGGTCGGGGCCGGCCGGATCCGGACCGGGCCGGCCGAGGAGCCGGTCGAGGTCGGGCCGGGCGACTACGTGACGTTCCCCGGCGACGTGCCGCACCGCTACGAGGCGCTCGAACCGTCCTGGGCGGTGCTGGTCATGGAACATCGGTAGCGGTGTAGAGACGGGCCACCACGTCCTCGATGTCGGGCTCGACGACCGACAGGTCACGGATCGGGACGGCCGCGACCAGGCCGGCCACCGCGGCGCCGGCGGTGGCGCCGTCCAGGGCGAAGGTGACCCGGTGACGGTCGGCCTCGGTGGCGACCAGGGTGGCACCGGGCAGGGTGAAGTCGAGTGGGAGCGGGGACGCCAGGTCGGCGACCAGGCTGCGGCGCGAACCGTAGCGGGAGTGCAACGCCTCGATCGTGCCGTCGTGCACCACCCGCCCGTGGTCGATCACGATCAGGCGCTCGCACAGGCGCTCGATGTCGGCCAGGTCGTGGGTGGTCAGGACGAGCGTGACGTCACCGGTCGCGCCGAGCTCGGCCAGGAACGAGCGGACCGCCTGCTTGCTGACCACGTCCAGGCCGATCGTCGGCTCGTCCAGGAACAGCACCCGCGGGCCGTGCAGCAGGGCCGCGGTCAGCTCGCCGCGCATCCGCTGACCCAGGGAGAGCTGGCGGACCGGGGTGTCCAGGAAATCGTCCAGGTCGAGCAGGTCACGGCAGCGCCGCAGCCGGGCCGCGTGGTCGGCCGCGGGGACCCGGTAGATGTGCCGGAGCAGGGCGAACGACTCGTGCAGGGGCAGATCCCACCAGAGCTGGGAGCGCTGCCCGAAGACGACGCCGATGCGCAGCGCCAGCTTCGTGCGCTGCGGGACCGGGCGCAGGCCGCACACCTCGACCTCGCCGCCGGACGGGGTGAGCACGCCGGTCAGCATCTTCAGGGTGGTGGACTTGCCGGCCCCGTTCGGCCCGATGTAGCCGACCATCTCCCCCGCACCGATGTCGAGCGAGACGCCGGCGACCGCTTCGACGGTGCGTTTCTCACGGCGGAAACGGCCGCTTTTCACCCGTACGGCGAAATCTTTGGTCAGGTCCTTGGTTTTGATCATGAGCCGGTGCTCCTGTACTGACGGATGCCGATGCGCCAGACGACCGTGGCGATCGTGGCGGCGACCATGGCGACCAGGGGTGACGCGAAACCGGCCCAGGCCGGCAGGCCGAGCGGATCCGGGCGGCCGAGGAGGGCCAGCGCCGGTTGATAGGCGACGAAGGCGAACCCCAGCGCGTACGCGAAAAGGCTGCGGAACGTCGTGCCGTAAACCGTGATCGGGTACGAGGCGAAGTCGCGCCCGCCATAGGTGAACGCGCTGCCGATCTCCCCCGACTCGACCCACCAGAACGCCAGGCTGGCGCTGATCACGAAGATCGAACTCATGAACACGGCACACGACAGCGGCGCCAGGGTGATCAACAACACCCGGGCCGGCGTCCAGTCGACGTCGTTCACGACGACCGCCGTGACCAGCACCCCGAACCCGAACACCACCCGCAGCACCTTGCGGATCGGCATGTCCATGAGCAGCAGCTGAGGCAGCGCGCCGAGCGGGCGGACCAGCACCGCGTCCAGGGTTCCGGCGCGGACGTACGTCTTGAGCCGCTCCACGTTGCCGACGGCGAAATCGGCCAGCGCGAACCCGGACGACACGATGCTGGTCATCAACAGCGCCTCGGAGAGGTCGAAACCGCCGATCCGATCCGTGGCGCGGAACAGCACCAGGATCGCGAGCAGGTCGAACGCGGTCGCACCGATGTTGCCGACCATCTCGACCAGGAACGACGCGCGGTAGGAGAAAGCCGAGCGCGCCTGGGCGCCGGCCAGCGCCGCATAGGCCCGGAACTGCAGGTCAGCCACCCTGCACCACCAGACGGCGCTCGGCCCGCTTCTGGACGACCCAGGCCAGTGTCAGAAGTACGACGGCCCACCAGGCCTGGAGTGCGACCAGCCCCGCCTGCAGGCCCGGACCATCCCGCTCGGCCGCCACGTCCAGCGGCGTCTGCAGAATGCTCGGCATCGGCGTGCCCAGCCACAACGCGACCGTCAGCCCGTGCGGGAGCAGGCGCAACGGGAAATACAGGCCACCCAGCACGCCCGCGCCGAGCACCCACAGCAGGATCGGGCCCCGGGCGTCGTGCAACCAGTAGGCGGTCGCGTTCACCAGATAGCGGCAGCCGAAACTGATCACCACCGCGAGCAGCACCGACATCAGGAACAACGGCACGGTCGTCCAGCGTGTCGGCATCCGCAACGGGAAACACAGGGCGCCGACGACCACCGGCGCGATGAACCGGGTGAGCATCGCATGGCCGGCCCGGCCCAGGTCAGCGGCCAGATAAGCGATCAACGGGGGCACCGGACGTAACAGATCGGCCGCGACGTCGCCCGTCCGGATGCGTTCGGCGAGCTCCGACCAGGCCCACAACATGACTACGCTGAGTAATCCTTGCCCCAACCACACGTACGTGGCGAGTTGCTCCGTGTCGTACCCGGCGGGCTTGCCGCCGAGTGTGCTCGCCGCCACCGCCAGCAGGACATAGCACCGCAGGTAGCCGAAGACTATGTTGGTGAACGTTCCGGCTATGGTGGCCTGACGATAGGTGGTGTACCGCCGGAAACCCGACCCGACCAGTGCACCGAAAGTAGTAATCGAGCCGCGCAACGGACCGTCCGGAGAGATCGTGAGCACGCTGGCGTCCTTCCCGGCCACGCCGCTAGTCTCCTTTCCACCAACCCGCAGTGGAGCCGGGAGACTGTACCCGGGTCCCCGGTCGGCCACGGCTCGATTTTTTGACACCCTGGAGTTCGCCGTGACGGAGCGTTGCCAATCGCCGGGCCCGGTCGCCCGATGAACGGTTGGAGCTCCCGCCCGGGCGCGGAAGGCTGGGACGACGAACCGGCGTGGGTGTACGAGATCACCTGGGAATGGGAACCACTCCCCGGTCAGCGCTATCCGGGCGACCCCGGGCGCCGCAAGGCCGTGCACACCCCGGTCTACGAGGCGTCCCGCGGCGGGCAGTCAGGATCCGCGCCGGTCAGCTCCGCTCCAGGAAGCGGCGCGGCGCAAGGTCGCGGCCGGGTTCCGGCTGAAGATCCGCAGAGGTACGGCGGGGCGCCGCGCGACTCGCGAGACGATCCGTCGTGGAATCGGCCCAACCCGTATGGGGAACAGCGGCGAGGGGCCGCGCCCGTTTATGGGCGTGGGGCGCCTTCCGTTCCGGTGAACCCTGGACGGGTGCCCGGAGCGTCGGCACCCGTTTCGCCCGGGCGGCCGTCCTCGGGGCCGGTTTCGCCGGGGCGGCCTGGGGTTTCCGGGGCGGCTCGGGTTCCGCAGGGTGGGGGGCCTGGGGGCCCTGGTGGGTCTGGGGGCCCTGGTGGCCCTGAGCGTGGTGGACAGCGGCCGGAGAACTGGGGTGGGCGGCCTCCGCAGACTCAGCCCGGGTCGCCGCACTCTCAGCCCGGGCCTCAGCAATCTCAGCCTGGGCCTCAGCAATCTCAGCCTGGGTGGAATCGGGAAGGATTCGGGCCGCGGCCGGTCTCGCCGGCCGGGCAGGCCGCCGGTGGGCCAGGGCGTGGAGGCTTCGGGCCCGGGCAGGCTCCGGCTGCTGCTCGGGGTGGGGCTCCGATGCCGCCCGGTGGGCGTGGTCCGGGTGGTCCTGGGCAGGTTCCCCCTGGGCAGATGCCGCCCGGTGGGCAGGTTCCACCCGGGGGTCAGCAGCAGCGGTACGGCGGGTTCCCGCCTCCGCACGAGCAGCAGCCCGGGTATCAGGGGCGGCCGCCTCAGCACGGTGGGCAGCCTCATGGTGGGCAGCAGCCTCAGCACGGGGGTCAGCCTTCACACGGCGGGCAGCCTCAGCACGGTGGGCAACCTCTTGGTGGGCAGCAGCCCCAGCACGGTGGGCAACCTCTTGGTGGGCAGCAGCCTCAGCACGGGGGTCAGCCTTCGCATGGGCCTCGGCCCGGTGAGCAGCAAGGGCGGCCTGGGCCTCGGCCGGTCTCCCCGGCCGGGCCGACCTACGGCAGCGCTCGGCCGGCTCCGCCGGAGGCGTTCCCGACCCGGGCGGGGCGCGATGGGCGTACGCCCGATTCGCCGTTCGATCTGCGGCCCGTTCCGCAGGATCGGAACAGTCCCGCGCCGGCGCGTCCGGCTGCCCAGCCGACCCGGATGACTCCGCAGCAGCCGGCAGTTCAGCCCTCGGCGATGTACCCGGGTCAACCTGGGCAAGGGAATCCGCCCTACCGGCGGGACGAGCACGAGTGGGGTGCCAGCCAGCCGGTCTCCGGGGTCGCCTCGGCTCCGGTCTCCGGCATCGCCGGTCCCGGCGTCGCTCCCGTGTCCGGGATCGCCGGCGCCGGCGTTGCGCCGGTCTCCGGTGTTGCGCCGGTCTCCGGTGTTGCGGGTCCGGGGGTTGCTCCCGTCTCCGGCATTGCGGGTCCCGGGGTTGCTCCGGTCTCCGGCATTGCGGGTCCCGGGGTTGCCCCTGTGTCCGGCATTGCAGGGCCCGGGGTTGCTCCTGTGTCCGGGATCGCCGGGCCCGGGGTTGCGCCCGTGTCCGGGATCGCCGGGCCGGGGGCCGCGTTCGGTGGGCCGATTCCTGGGGCGGCCGCGCCCGTGTCCGGGATGGCCGCGCAGGCTTCCGCTGGTCCGGCGCCGGTGGCCGAACCTCGGCGGGCCGAGAACGAGTACGAGGAGCGGACGCGGCCGTTGGATCCGCGGCGGGCCGGGTATCCGGGGCAGGCCGCGCAGGTACGGCCGGCCGATCCGGTCGCGCCGGCGGCCGGGGAGGATCCGACGCGGCCGTTCGACCCGCGACGGGTGGATCTCGCAGGAGGCGCGCAAGGGGGCGCCCCCCGGCGGGCCGAGCATCTTCAAGGACCGCACCGGCCGGAGGACCGTACCCAGGCAGTGGACCTGCGGCGGGTGGATCTGGGCTCGCCCGGGGGAACTCAGCCGCGGCACGGTGGGGCACCGTTCCCGCCCGAGGAGCGCACTCAGGCGATCGACCCTCGGCGGGTCGGGCCGGGGATGCCGATCGAGCCGTTCGCCGGGCCGGACACCACCGCTCCGCGGGCAGCATTCGCGGGGCCGGACACCACGGCGCCGGGTGGGGCGTTCAGCGGGACGGAGACGCCGGGGACGGTGGCCGGTGGGGCGGAGGCCCCGGTTACCGGGGTTCCGTTCTCGGAGGGCGCACCTCAGGGCGACGGCGAGGCCGAGGAGCCTCGCGGGCTCGGCTGGCTGCTGTCGATGAGTGGGCTCGGGGCGGAGACGCCCGTGCCGGACACCTCACCGTTGGCGCCCGAGCCGGTGGTCGAGGTCGTGGAAGTGCCGAAGCCGGCCGGATGGTTCGCGGCCGAGGAAGGTGCGGACGGCGAGTCCGCGCAGGAGGCCGGCGACGGCGCTGAGGCTGCGGAAAGCGCCGAGGTCGCTGTCGGGACGGACCTTGTCGACGCGGCCTCTGCCGGGGCGGACTTTGTCGACGCGGCCTCTGTCGGCGTCGAGACCGGTGCTGAGGCCGAGGTTGCCGGCGCGAACGGTTCCGACGCGGCTGTTGTCGAGGCCGGCGTGGTGGACGGCGGGTCGGATGCTGCGGCGAGCGATGCCGAGATCACGCAGGCACGGCTCACGGTGCCGGTGGGCGAAGTTGACGACGTTCGGGCCGGGCTGACCGATCCGGAGATCACGCAGACGCGCCTCGGCGCGGACTCGGCGGGTCAGGGTGCTGAGGCCGGTGAGGTCGAGGTTACGCAGGCTCGTCTGACGCTGGACGGGGTCTCGGGTGGCGTCGGGTCGGCCGGGGATGACGGTGACGTCGCGGAACCGGTGGTGGCGGCTGAGGATCAGCACGGTCACGCGCGGGGCGAGGATACGCTGGCCGGGGACGTTCCGGAGTGGATCGCCGCTGTTCAGGCCGGGTATGGGCGGCACGAGCGGTCCGGGGTCGACGAACGGCCGGGGCGGCACGAGCAGCCGGTGGCCGAGTCGTCGGCCGGTGCGCACTTCGCTGCCGAGGAGGCGGTCGAGGACGCCGCGGATGAGGAACCCGTCATCACCGTGGTGACGCATCTCGCGGAGGCGGTGGCCGAGGACGCGGCACCGGTTGAGCCGGGTGCGGGACGGTTCCAGTCGCCCACCGTGGCGATGCCGTTGATCGCGGCTCGTTCGGCTCTCGCGGCCGAGTCCGTGGACCAGCAGGCCGACGTCTCCCCCGACCAGCCGGTCAGTGCTGTACCCGCACCGGTCAGCGCCGCACCCGTCGTCACGAGCCAGCCGATCAGCGCGGCGCCTGCGTTCACGGCCGAACCGGTCAGCGCCGCACCCGCGTTCACCAACGTGCCCGTCAGTGCCGCGCCCGCATTCACCGCCGAACCGGTCAGCGCGGCGCCTGCATTCACAGCCGAGCCCGTCAGCGCGGCGCCGGCGTTCACGGCCGAGCCGGTCAGCGCGGCGCCGGCTGTCACGGACGAGGACGACGACACGCGCGGGGCCGGCGATGAGCTGGGCGGCGCGGCGGCGGTCGTCCTGGACGAGCCGGTCAGCGGGGCGCCGTTGTTCGGGGGCCGCCTGGCCGGTGCGGAATACGACCTGACCGACGAAAAGGTCAGCACGCATCTGCCCGAGCCGGTCAGCGCGGCGCCGGTCTACACGGACGAGACGGTCGGCGGGCTCGGGCCCGCGCCGGTCAGTGCCGTGCCGGTCGGCGTGGACGGGACGGCCGGCGCGAGCGGGGCCGTCGGCGCGGTGGAGACGCAGGTCGCCGCCGGGTCCGAGGGCTTGACGGCCGCGGCTGATGAGCTGGACGGCGGGGTGGAGCGAGACGGCGGCGCCTCGGCCGGTACGGCGAGTGCTGGTGCGGGACCGGCGTCCGGGGACGCCCACGACACGTCCGAACCGGGGTCGACCGCTGCGCACCACCACAACGGGACCGGGCCGGCCTTCGCGCTCGCCGGTGACACCGTGACCGAGACGGCCGCCGCCGTCCCGGCAATCGTGGATGCGCCCGCCGCCGCCGGAACGGACAGCGAGTCCGCGCCGGTCGATCCGATCGCGGAGACTCCGGCCGCGCAGAGCCCGGCGGTGGAGACTCCGGCCGCGCAGGTTTCGGCCGTGCCGACAGCAGCGGAGACCCCGGCCGTGGCGACACCGGTCGCGGAGACTTCGGCTGGGCAGGCGCCGGCCGGGGAGACGCGGGAGGCTGAGGGGTCGGAGACGACGGGCGCGGGTCCGGAGTCCGGTTCCGGGGCGGAGGCTGGTGCCGGGCACGGTGCTGACGCCGTACGCGCAAATGAAGTTGATCTTCTGCCGATCCGGCAGCGACGGAATCAGCAGGCGCCGGCCGACCGCAGGCGGGCCGACCCGGAGCAGATCCTGGCCGCCTACCCGTGGATGTTCGATCCGCAGACCCTGCGTGAGCAGCTCGACGAGCCGGAGCGGCTCTGGGACGTGGCCGACCGGCTGACCGACCGGCTGGAGTTCGCCGAGCGCGACAGCGTGCGAGCCGGCCTGCTCAGCCTGCGCGCGGTCGTCTCGCGGGTCCTGGGTGAGCTGGACGACGCGCTGGCCGACGGGCGGGAGGCGTTGCGGCACGCCGAGACCTCGGGTGAGGCGCGGACGGTCTCGGTGGCGCAGGCGCGGCTGGCCCACGTGCTGCAGTGGCGGGGCGAGTTCGACGAGGCCGACCGGCTCTACGCGAAGGCCGACTCGCCGGAGTTGCCGGCCCGGCTCCGCGCGGAGATCTACGAGCTGGCCGGGCGGTCGGCGTTCGAGCAGGGCCGGTTCCTGGAGGCGGTGAACCGGTTCGAGCGGGCGCTGGACCTGTGCCAGGACCGTGATCCGGAGCTGGTCGAGCGGATCGAGCTGGCGCTCGACGTGATCGCCCGCCGGTCCGGGGACGGCTGGGGACCCTACCCGCGGCGCCGTGAGGAGCTGCTGGAGCTGCCGGCCGCGCCGCTGCTGCTGCCGGACGAGGGCGCCGGGCTGTGGGGCTACGCGGCGGCCGTGGAACCGCGCTACGCGCAGGCGCAGCCGTTCGCCGAGGGTGTCGCCTGGGTGCGCCGCCCGGATTCGCCGGCGTGGGAGCTGATCGACCCGTCCGGGGCGGTGGTGATCGGAGCCGACTCCGGTTATCTGGCCGCCGACCGGTTCTCCGAGGGCCTGGCCTGGGTGACCCGGGATCAGGACGGCGGCTGGTTCGCGATCGACCGGGAGAACCGGCTCATCGTGCCGGGCGGTTTCGAGGACGTACGGCCGTTCCGCCGCGGCCTCGCGCTGTTCCGGCGCGGCGGCGGCTGGGGCGCGATCGACCGGCACGGGCGGATCGCCGTGCAGCCGAAGTGGCGGCAGGTCGCCACCGTGCTCAGCACCGGCGGCCCGATCGACGGCTTCAGCGACGAGGGTTTCGCGGTGGTGGACGCGGGCGCCGGTTTCGGTGTCATCGACCGCACCGGCCAGCTGGTGATCACCCCGGGGCACAAGGCCGTGGTGATCCACCCGTCGGCGTTCCTGATCGCCGACGACGCCGGTCGCTGGGGTGCGCTGGACCGGCAGGGGCAGCCGCTCGTCGAGACCCGGTACGTGGATCGCGCCGAGGCGGTCGAGGAGGTCGTACGGCTGCGGCCGGACGCTCGACCGGTTCTGTAGGTTCAACCCATGGAGTTCCGTCATCTCGGCCGTTCCGGCCTGCTCGTCAGCGAGATCGCCTACGGCAACTGGATCACCCACGGATCCCAGGTGGAGGAGGAGGCCGCGCTCGCGTGTGTGCGCGCGGCCCTCGAGTCCGGGATCACCACGTTCGACACCGCCGACGTCTACGCCGGCACCCGGGCCGAGGAGGTGCTGGGCCGGGCGCTGAAGGACGAGCGGCGCGACGGCCTGGAGATCCTCACCAAGGTCTTCTGGCGGACCGGGCCGGGCGCCAACGACAGCGGCCTGTCCCGCAAGCACATCATGACGTCGATCGACGGGTCGCTGCGCCGGCTCGGCACCGACTACGTCGACGTCTATCAGGCTCATCGGTACGACCACACGACGCCGCTCGAGGAGACCATGGAGGCGTTCGCCGACGTGGTGCGGGCCGGCAAGGCGCACTACATCGGGGTGTCCGAGTGGGACGCCACGCAGATCCGCGCGGCCAAGGTGCTGGCCGACGAGCTGAAGGTCCGTCTGGTGTCGAGCCAGCCGCAGTACTCGATGCTGTGGCGGGTCATCGAGGCCGAGGTGGTGCCGGCGTCGCAGGAGCTGGGCCTGGGTCAGATCGTCTGGTCGCCGATGGCGCAGGGCGTGCTGACCGGCAAGTACAAGGCGGGCGAGCAGCCGCCGGCCGGTTCGCGGGCCACCGACGAGAAGTCCGGGGCCAACTTCATCGCCCGCTGGATGACCGACGAGGTGCTGAACACCGTCGCCCGGCTGCAGCCGCTGGCCGACCAGGCCGGGCTGACCATGGGTCAGCTGGCGATCGCCTGGGTGCTGAGCAACCCGAACGTCTCGGCCGCGATCATCGGGGCGTCCCGGCCCGAGCAGGTCCGGGACAACGTGAAGGCGTCCGGGGTGAAGCTGGACGACGGGCTGCTGAAGGCCATCGACGAGATCGTCGACCCGATCGTCACCCGGGACCCGGCGCTCACGACCAGCCCGGCCAAGCGGCCGTGAGCACCACCCCGATCCGCTAGCTCCAGAAACGCATCAGGTCGAAACCGTCCGACACCAGGCCGGGATGCAACTGGAGCAGCTCCGCGATCCAGGTGACCAGCCTGGAGAAGTACGTGCCGAGCTCGGTCTGCCACAGCGCCACGAACAGCAACAGGAACCCGAACGGGGCGAACGTGTCCCAGGCGCGCCGGTAGGCCGGGCTCAGCCACGGCCGCAGGATGCTGCCGCCGTCCAGACCGGGGATCGGCAGCAGGTTCAGCACGCTCGCGGTGATCTGCAGGAACGCGACGAGCGAGAGCGCCTGCCAGAACTCCGGGTGATCGGTCACGATGAACGCCCGGGTGCCGGTCTCGACGATGTCCGGCCCCAGGCCCACGATGAACGGCAGGGCCGCCACCAGCGCCAGGACGACGTTGGCGAGCGGACCGGCCGCGCTGATCAGCGAATCCTTGAGCCTGCTGTTGATGTACCGGTGATCGATCCAGACCGCGCCACCGGGAAGACCGATGCCGCCCAGGATCACCACGATCACCGGGAGCACGATGGACAGCAGCGGGCTCGTGTACTTCAACGGGTTGAGCCGTAGATAACCCCGGTCGGCCACGGTCAGGTCGCCGGAGAAGAACGCCGAGACGGCGTGCGCGTACTCGTGCAGGCACAGTGAGACCAGCCAGCCCGAGACGACGAACAGGAACGCGTCGAACCCGACGTTGCCGAACTTCGACCAGACCAGGTAGCCGCTCACCGCGAAGATCGCGACGATGCCGACGAAGACCGGGCTCGGGACGAACGCGTTCCTCGGGGTGCGCGTGTAGACCGGTTCGTAGGTCACGTCACTCCGCCGGCTGCAGGCTCATCTGATAGTCGACCCGGTCGTCCTCGACCAGCGTGACCGTGCTGACCCCGGACGCCTGCAACTGACGCCACTCCTGGCCGATCCAGGACTCGGCGTCGGCCTGGCTGCTGAACGTCTCGGCCGGCCCTTCGACCGATTTGCCGTCGACGTCCTCGTACCGCCAACTCCACGGCATTGAGCCGCCCCCTCACGTCGTACGTCGGTGGCCTTCCACCCTACGGCGTGCGCTTGTGCGGACCGGCTCTAAGGTACGGGGCATGTCCGAAGATCGGTGGAACACGGTCCTGGTGCTCGGTGGGATCCGCTCCGGCAAATCCGCGTTCGCCGAATCGCTGGTGGCGGACGCGCCGGCGGTGCGGTATGTGGCGACCGCGGTCGGCGGTGAGGACGATCCGGAGTGGCTGGCCCGTATCGAGGAGCATCAACGTCGACGGCCGCAGTCCTGGACGACCGAGGAGACCGGCGCCGACCCGGCCCGGCTCACCGAGCTGCTGTCGTCCGCGAAGCCCGACGACACACTGCTCGTCGACGACCTGGGCGGCTGGGTGGCCGCGGTGCTCGACCCGGCCCGCCAGCCCAATGACGACGAGGCCGACGTGGCCGCGCTGGCCGAGGCCGTGCGCGGCTGCGCCGGGCGGGTCGTCCTGGTCAGCCCCGAGGTGGGGCTCTCGCTGGTTCCGGTGACGCCCGTGGGCCGGGCGTTCGCCGACGCGCTGGGGAGCACGAACCAGGCGCTGGCGGAGGCCGCCGACGGCGTGGTTCTCGTGGTCGCCGGCCAACCGACCTGGCTGAAAAATCTTTCTTCGCGTACGGCGGTGGCCCCCGCCCCCGAACCGGTTGTCTCCGCGGCGGCGGCTCCCCGGCCGGCCCCTTCGGTCACGGCCACGCCCGCGCCCCCTCCCCCGCCCGCCTCGTCGCCGACCTTCGTCACGCCCGAGGCCGACCCCGCCTTCGTGGCCGCGCCGGTCGCGGCCACCGTCGTCGCGCCCACACCCGTCGCCGACCCGGTGCCGCCGGTCGCCGACGCGCTGGGCGGCATGACCATGAGCCTGCCGCTCGTCGCGTCCGGGCTCACCAAGATCCAGCCGGGCATGGACCTGCCGCTGCCGGACAGCGACGCCGGCCCGGACGCCCGCGAGCGCCTGGAACGGATCGACCTGCCCGGCGCCGGGCTGGGCCGGGTCCGCGAGGCGATCGAGTTCGCCGCCGGAACCCAGGAGACCATCACCCCGCAGCCCTGGTCGTCGGTCCGGGTCCTGGTGATCTCCGGCCGGCACGGCGGCGGCGCCGCGGCCGGCGCCGACCCCCTCGACGCCGAACGCCGGGTCGCCGAGACCGAACTCGGCATCGGCCTGCTGGGCCGGCTGGCCGGGCAGGCCGGCGCCGACATCGCCGTCCTGCGGGTCCGGTCCTCCGGCGCCATGGAGGACGGCCCGGTCACCGAGGGCCACGCGGTCGACGCCGCGCTGCGCCAGGGCTGGCAGCTCGCCGACGAGGCGGCCGACGCCGGGCGGGACGCGCTGCTGCTGGCCGGGATCGGGGTCGGTGTGGAAGCGGTCGCGACCGCGGTGCTCGCCGCCACCACCGGCGCCGAGGCGGCCGCCACCCTGCCCCGGGTGCTGCTGCCCGGTGGCCGGTTCGACGACAACGCCTGGATGGTGCGCTGCGCCGCCGTACGGGATGCCCTGCACCGGATCCGTCAGGAGCCGCGCGGCGCCCACGACATCCTGCGCGAGATCGGTGGCCTGGACCTCGCCGTGGCGACCGGCGTGCTGCTCGGCGCGGCCGCCCGGCGCCTTCCCGTCCTGGTCGACGGGCCGCTGGGCATCGCCGCCGGGCTGATCGCGCGGGACCTGGCCGGGCAGACCCGGCACTGGTGCCTGCTGCCCGAGGCCGGGACGCTGGCACTGGTCAAGCAGGGCGCGGACGTACTCGGCCTGACGCCCGTCCTGGAACTCGGGCTCGACCTCGGCGAAGGGGCGAACGCCCTGGCCACGCTGCCGCTGCTGCGGACCGTGCTCGGGCTCGCGGCGGCGTTGCCGGTGCACCCGGCACTGCTCGCCGAGCCCGGCGACGACGGCCTCTCGGACGAACTGGCCGAGGAGACCGGCGGTCTCGACGACAGCTACGACGACGGGATCGACGAGGAGGAGCCGACGACAGTGCTCCCCCGCGGCTTCGGCAACCCCGCGCCGGACCCCGAGGACGGCGCGGCCGGGCGCTCGTGACCGGGCGGGTGGCCGACGGGCTGCGGCTGGCGGTCACCACGTTGACCGTGCTGCCCGTACGCGGCGGCCGGGTGGATCGACCCACCGCGGCCGTGGCCATGAGCGTGGCGCCGCTCGTCGGGGCGTTGCTCGGGCTGGTGCTGGCGGGCGTGGACGAAGGGCTGGGGGCGCTCGGCGCCCCCGGTCTGGTCGCCGGCGGGGTGACCGTGGCGGTGGGCGCGCTGCTGACCCGGGGGCTGCATCTGGACGGGCTGGCGGACACGGTGGACGCGCTGGGGTCCTATCGCTCCGGGGCCGATGCGCTGGAAATCATGAAAAAGCCTGACATCGGGCCGTTCGGTGTGGTGGCACTGGGGACCGACGTGCTGATCCAGGCCGCGGCGATCGCCGCCCTCCCGTGGTGGGGGATTGTGCTGGCCTGGACCACCGGGCGGCTTGCCATCTCGGTGGCCTGCCGTCGCGGAGTGCCGCCGGCCCGGCCGGGAGGAATGGGGGCGATGGTTGCCTCTACGGTTCCCACGCCGGTGGTGGTGATCTCTGCGGCACTTGTGGTGGGGGCCGGGGTATCGGCTGGCTGGCAAGGGGTGGCCGGGGTGGTGGTGGCGGTGGGAGCTGTGGGTCTGCTGGTGCGGCACTGCACTCGACGGTTCGGGGGGATCACCGGGGATGTGATCGGGGCCTGCGTTGAGGTGGCTACGGCTCTTACACTTTTGGTGCTGACTTTGGGCTGATATCCACAGTGATGGCTTGTCCACAGGGCGCGGGCGGGATCTTGGATTTTCCTGCCACACTGGAATTGGGGGGCGCCCCAAAGGATGCGGGCCTCCCAGCAGCGGCGGGCTCCCCGGTTTTCCGGTCGGCGTCGCTCACGGCCGTGGGTGGTTGCGGTTTTGCATCCCAGCCACCATTCGCTTCGGGTCACTGTCCCGGCCGCCACGAGCGGCCCGCTGCTGGTCACCCTTTTCCAGCCCGCTTGGGTACGGACTCAGCCCCGCCCCAACCGCACCCGCCAAGCCCCACCCAGCCCTCACCGCCGGCCCGCTGGCCCGCACGGTCGAACCCCGCTCGGCATACACCCGTCAGCACCAGCCGAGCCCAGCCAGCTGGCACTGAGGGCGCCACCAGGGCCCGGAAACAGCACTGAACGCCAGCCGAGCCCAGCCAGCTGGCACTGAGGGCGCCACCGAGGCCCGGAAACAGCACTGAGCACCAGCCGAGCCGAGCGAGCTGGTGCTGAGGGCTGCTTCCGGGGCCCGGAGACAGCCCTCAGCGCCAGCCGCGCCGCGCCGGCTGGTGCTCACGGTCGGGGAACGAGCCCGGACCAGCCGCCAGGGCCGGCTGCGGGGTGGGGGCTGGTGCTCACGGTCGGGGAAAGAGCGCGGGACAGCTGTCAGCGCCGGCTGGGCCGGTGCCGGCGGGAGTGGCGGGATTCGGCGGGGGCCGCTACGGGCGTACGCGCGAAGGGTTTGTCATCGGACCGAGGGCTGGACGAACGGGGGCTTGACCAGGCGCGCCTCGACCCGGCGACCGCGGATGTCGATCTCGACCAGGTCGCCGTCGGCCAGGGCCGGGGCGGTGTCGATCAGGGCCAGCGCGATGCCGATCTTCTTGGTCGGGGAGAACGTGCCGCTGGTGGTCTCGCCGACGGTGCGGTCGCCGGCCAGGATCGGCATGTGGCCGCGCGGGATGCCGCGGCCGGTGAGTTCGAGGCCGCGCAGCTGGCGGCGCGGGCCGGCGGTTTTTTCGGCGAGGAGGGCGTCGCGGCCCCAGAAGGCCGGTTTGGACCAGCCGACGGCCCAGCCGGAGCGGGCCTGGACGGGGCTGATGTCCAGGGACAGTTCCTGACCGTGGAGCGGGTAGCCCATCTCGGTGCGGAGGGTGTCGCGGGCGCCGAGGCCGCACGGGCGGACGTCGGCGGCGATGATCGCGTCCCAGACGGTGGTCGCGGCGTCCCACGGGACAACCAGTTCGTAGCCGTGTTCGCCGGTGTAGCCGGTGCGGCAGACGACCAGCGGTGCGCCGCTGAGCGTGGCGGCGGTGAACGACATGTAGTCGTGGTCGGTGGGCAGGCCGAGGGTGTCGAGGACGGCGGCCGAGCGGGGGCCCTGGACGGCCAGGATCGCGAAGTCGTGGTGCAGGTCGGTGACGGTGATCCCGGGCGGCGCGGCCGCGTGCAGGCGGCGGACGACCTCGGCGGTGTTGGCGGCGTTGGGGATCAGGAAGACGTCGTCGGGGCCGTAGAGGTACGCGATCAGGTCGTCGACGACCCCACCGGACTCGTCGCAGCAGAGTGTGTACTGCGCCTGGCCGGGGGCGATGCGGCCGAGGTCGTTGGTGAGGCACGCGTTCACGAAGTCGGCCGCGCCGGGGCCGAGGACGCGGGCCTTGCCCAGGTGGGACACGTCGAAGACGCCGGCCGCCTCGCGGACGGACGCGTGCTCCTTGAGGACGCCGGTGTATTCCAGCGGCATCTCCCAGCCGCTGAAGGGCGCGAACTTGGCGCCCAGCGCGACGTGGCGTTCGTGCAGCGGGGAGCGGTGCGACGCGGCAGACATGAGACTCAACTTACCGGTGACCTTGGCGGTGGTTAGAGTCGCGGGGAATACCAAGCGTTTCCCACCAGCCGGGAGTACCGCCCTGCGGCGGAACCGGCCCAGAACGTCGCGGAGAGTCCGAGTGACCCAGCCCAGCCTGAGCCTGGTCGATACCGACCCGGCCGAATTGGCGGTCGATGCCATCGTCATCGGCCTGCACAGCCAGCCCGACCAGGACGGCGCCCTGCTGCCGGCGTCCGGCGCGGAGAGCATCGCCGCGGCGTTCGACGGGAAGCTGACCGCGACGCTCGCCCTGCTCGGCGCGAGCGGCGCCCCGGGCGAGGTGACCAAGCTGGCCACTCTCGGCACGATCGCCGCGCCGCTGGTGGTCGCCGTCGGCCTGGGTGACGAGCCGTCCGGTTCGGCCCCGGATCTGGAGACGCTGCGCCGGGGGGCCGGTGCGGCGGTCCGCGCGCTGGCCGGCAGCGCGTCGGTGGCGCTGGCCCTGCCGCTGCCGGACGACGCCGACGCCCCGCCGGTGCTGCGCGCCACGCTGGAGGGTGCGCTGCTGGGTGGGTACCGGTTCGCCGGTTACAAGACCAAGCCGCAGAAGGGCCGCCGCGAGCCGGTCGCCGAGTTGCGCATCCACGTGCCGGATGCGGCCGACGAGGCGGCCGCGGCCGAGCTGACCCGGGCCGCGGTGGTCGGCCGCGCGGTCCGGCTGGCCCGCGACTGGGTGAACATGCCGCCGAACGAGTTGCGGCCGGCGGGCTTCGCCGACCGGGTGGCCGAGGCCGCCCGCGAGGCCGGGCTGGGTGTCGAGGTGCTGGACTTCGAGCAGCTCAAGGCCGGTGGTTACGGCGGGATCGTGGCGGTCGGGCAGGGTTCGGAGGCGCCGCCGCGGCTGGTCAAGCTGACCTACACGCCGGAGGGTGTGACCGACCCGAAGCGGGTCGCGCTGGTCGGCAAGGGCATCACGTTCGACACCGGTGGTGTGAGCATCAAACCGGCGGCCGGCATGTGGGAGATGAAGTCCGACATGGCCGGCGCGGCCGCGGTGGGCGCGACGATGCTGGCGATCGCCGCGGTCAAGCCGGGTGTCGCGGTCTCCGGTTATCTGGCGATCGCCGAGAACATGCCGTCCGGGTCGGCGTACCGGCCGGGCGATGTGATCACCATGTTCAACGGCAAGCGGGTCGAGGTGTTCAACACCGACGCCGAGGGCCGCATGGTGCTCGGCGACGCGATCGCCCGGGCCTGCGCGGACGGTACGGACTACGTGTTCGAGACGTCCACGCTGACCGGTGGCCAGGTCATCTCGCTGGGCAAGCGGGTCGCCGGCCTGATGGGCTCGGAGGAGGCGACCGGGCTGGTCAAGGCCGCCGGTGACGTGGTCGGCGAGCCGGCCTGGCCGATGCCGCTGCCGGACGACGTGCGCAAGGGCATGGAGTCCGACATCGCCGACATCTGCCAGACCAACGCGAACATGGACCGGGCCGGGCACATGCTGCAGGGTGGCGTGTTCCTGCGCGAGTTCGTCGAGCCGGGTGTCGAGTGGGCGCACATCGACATCGCCGGGCCGGGTTACCACTCGGGTGAGGCGACCGGTTACTGGACCAAGGGCGGGACCGGCGTGCCGATCCGTACCCTGCTGCACCTGGTCGAGAATCTTTAATCGGACGTACGCCGTCCGGCCTGATCAGGCCGGACGGCGTTTCTGCCGGGCGTTGTAATCGCGCATCCGCTGCGGATATCCGAGCAGCCGGACGTCATAGATCGGCAACGAGAGTTGTTGTGCGAAACGGCGCGCGACCTCAGGGGACTCAATTCGTCGCCGTGTCCATTCCCCATCGTGTGCCACAAGCAACACGGTGGTTTCGGTCACTGTCGTGCGGGGCTCGATGAACGCCTCGACGCCCCGGCGCGAGCGGACGAACTGCGTGAGATGCTCCAGATCGGCCTGATCCACTCGCCGCCCGCCGGGCCCACCGGTACGGGGTCGACGCCGAAACCAAGCCACTGCTCCTCCTCGCGCTGAATGCCGCAAGGGTACGACGAGCCGACGTGTCTTGGGGCACCTGGCTGCATTGAGCGGGTCTCCAAGTGACAAGATGTCCGAGACGGGACTGTGACCGTTTCCATTGTGTGACCCACATGGCGACGACTCGACTACTGGAGTCAACGTGAGCCAGCCGAACGGCGGAACCTTCGACATCGTCATTCTCGGCGCGGGCAGCGGCGGCTACGCGGCCGCGCTGCGCGCCGCCGAACTGGACCTCTCCGTAGCGCTGATCGACAAGGCCGAGCTGGGCGGCACCTGCCTGCACCGCGGCTGCGTCCCGACCAAGGCGCTCCTGCACGCGGCCGAGATCGCCGACCAGACCCGCGAGAGCGAGCAGTTCGGCATCAAGGCCGACCTGGTCGGCATCGACATGGCCGGGGTCAACACGTACAAGGACGGCGTGGTCGGCCGGCTGTACAAGGGCCTGCAGGGCCTGCTGACCCACAACAAGAACATCACCGTGGTGGCCGGCGCCGGCAAGCTGGTGAGCAAGGACACCGTCGAGGTCGACGGGCAGCGCTACACCGGCCGCAACGTCATCCTGGCCACCGGCTCGTACTCGCGGTCGCTGCCGGGCCTGGAGGTCGACGGCACCCGGGTGCTGGCCAGCGAGCACGCGCTGAAGCTGGACCGGGTCCCGTCCTCGGCGATCGTGCTGGGCGGCGGCGTGATCGGCGTCGAGTTCGCCAGCGTGTGGAAGTCGTTCGGCGCCGACGTGACCATCATCGAGGCCCTCCCCCGGCTGGTCGCCGCCGAGGACGAGGACGTCTCGAAGCAGGTCGAGCGCGCCTTCCGGAAGCGGAAGATCAACTTCAAGGTCGGCAAGCCGTTCGAGAAGGTCGAGAAGACCTCGGACGGTGTCAAGGTCACCATCGCCGGCGGTGAGACCCTCGAGGCCGAGGTCCTGCTGGTCGCGGTCGGCCGTGGGCCGACCACCGCCAACCTGGGGTACGAGGAGCAGGGCATCACCCTGGACCGCGGCTTCGTGATCACCAACGAGCGCCTGCACACCGGGGTCGGCAACATCTACGCCGTCGGCGACATCGTGCCCGGCCTGCAGCTCGCGCACCGCGGCTTCGCGCAGGGCATCTTCGTGGCCGAGGAGATCGCGGGCAAGAACCCGGCGGTCATCGACGAGGCCGGCATCCCGCGGGTCACCTACTCCGACCCCGAGGTCGCGTCGGTCGGTCTGACCGAGGCCAAGGCCAAGGAGAAGTACGGCGCCGACAAGGTCACGTCGTACAACTACAACCTCGGCGGCAACGGCAAGAGCCAGATCCTCAAGACCGCCGGCTTCGTCAAGCTGGTCCGGGTGGAGGACGGCCCCGTGGTCGGCGTCCACATGGTCGGCGCCCGCATGGGCGAGCAGGTCGGCGAAGCTCAGCTGATCTACAACTGGGAGGCCTTCCCGGAGGAGGTCGCCCAGCTCATCCACGCCCACCCGACGCAGAACGAGGCGCTGGGCGAGGCCTTCCTCGCGCTCGCGGGCAAGCCCCTGCACGCGCACAGCTGATTCGATTTCGATCGCGTTCACTGAGGCCACGTGAACAAGCCTCATTTGCGTTAAGGAGTTTGGGGAAAAATGCCGACATCGGTAACCATGCCGCGGCTGGGCGAGAGTGTCACCGAGGGCACCGTCACGCGTTGGCTCAAGCAGGAGGGCGAGCGCGTCGAGGTCGACGAGCCGCTGCTCGAGGTCTCCACCGACAAGGTCGACACGGAGATCCCGTCGCCCGCCGCGGGTGTGCTCACCCGGATCGTGGTCGCTGAGGACGAGACCGCGGAGGTCGGCAGCGAGCTGGCCGTGATCGGCGACGAGGGCGACGACGCGGGTTCCGCGGCTCCCGCCCCGCAGCAGGAGGCCCAGGCCGAGCCCGAGCCGGCCGCGCCGGTCGAGCCGTCGACCGAGAAGCCGGTCGAGGCCGAGGCCCCCGCGCCTCAGGCGTCGGGTGGTTCGGCCGAGGGCACCGAGGTGAAGCTGCCGGCTCTCGGCGAGAGCGTCACCGAGGGCACCGTCACCCGCTGGCTCAAGGCCGTCGGTGACTCCGTCGAGGTCGACGAGCCGCTGGTCGAGGTCTCCACCGACAAGGTGGACACCGAGATCCCGTCGCCGGTGGCCGGAACGCTGCTGGAGATCCGGGTCGGCGAGGACGAGACCGCCGAGGTCGGCGGCGTCCTGGCCGTCGTCGGCTCCGCGTCGGCCGCACCGGCCGCGGCTCCGGCCGCCCCGGCGCCGGCGCCGCAGCAGGCCAAGCCCGAGCCCAAGCCCGAGCCGAAGCCGGAGCCCACGCCGGCCCCGGTCATCGAGTCGAAGCCGGCTCCGGCCCCCGCGCCGGCCGCTCCGGCGCCCGCTCCCGCGCAGCCGGCCGCGCCGGCCGCCGAGACGGTCAAGGCGAACGGCGCCGGCGACGCCGGTTACGTGACCCCGCTGGTGCGCAAGCTGGCGGCGGAGAAGGGCGTGGACCTGTCCTCGCTGACGGGGACCGGCGTCGGAGGCCGGATCCGCAAGCAGGACGTGATCGACGCCGCCGAGAAGGCCGCCGCGGCCAAGGCCGCTCCGGCTCCGGCCGCCGCCGCTGCCGCCCCGGCCGCCGAGGCGCCCGCCGCCAAGGCCAAGCCGGAGCCGAGCCCGCTGCGGGGCCGCACCGAGAAGCTGACCCGTATCCGGGCCACCATCGCCCGGCGCATGGTCGAGTCGCTGCAGATCTCGGCGCAGCTCACCACCGTCGTCGAGGTGGACGTCACCAAGATCGCGCAGCTGCGGAACAAGGCGAAGGCCGACTTCCAGGCCAAGCACGGCGTGAAGCTGACCTTCCTGCCGTTCTTCGCCCTGGCCACGGTCGAGGCGCTGCAGCAGCACCCGGTGGTCAACTCCTCGATCGACGTCGAGGCGGGCACGGTCACCTACCACGGCTCCGAGCACCTGGGTATCGCCGTGGACGCGCCGAAGGGCCTGGTCGTCCCGGTCATCAAGGACGCCGGTGACCTGAACCTGGCCGGTCTGGCCAAGCGGATCGCGGACGTCGCCGACCGCACCCGCAACAACAAGATCGGGCCGGACGAGCTCGGTGGTGGCACGTTCACGCTGACCAACACCGGCAGCCGGGGCGCGCTCTTCGACACGCCGATCATCAACCAGCCGCAGGTCGGCATCCTCGGTCTCGGCGCGGTCGTCAAGCGCCCGGTGATCGTGAACGACCCCGAGCTGGGCGAGATCATCGTGCCGCGGTCCATGGTCTACCTGGCGCTGAGCTACGACCACCGGATCGTGGACGGTGCCGACGCGGCCCGCTTCCTGGGCACGCTCAAGGAGCGTCTCGAGGGCGGGCACTTCGAGGCCGACCTCGGTCTCTGATCCACATTCAGGAAGACCGGTTGCGCGTACGCCGTACGCGCAACCGGTTTTTTGTTTTGGTTTGAATGATCTCCGGGCAAGAATCGAAGTCATGCGGATCGTCATGGCCGGCGCGTCCGGCTTCCTGGGTGCCCGGCTCGCCGACAGGTTGCGCCGGAGCGGCCACGACGTGGTTCGGCTGGTGCGACGACCGGCCGCCGGCTCGTCGGAGATCACCTGGACCCCGGGGCAGGGGCGGCTGGAACCGGCGGCGCTGGCCGGCGCGGATGCGGTGATCAACCTGTCCGGGGCCAACGTCGGCGGTCGCCGCTGGACCACGGCCTACAAGAACACGTTGCGGACCAGCCGGTTGGACACCACCGACACGATCGCCCGGGCCCTGGCCAAGCTGCCCGAGGGCGATCGCCCGCGCACGCTGCTGCAGTCGTCGGCGGTCGGGTGGTACGGCGACACCGGCAACCGCGAGGCGGGCGAGGAGTCCCCGGCCGGTACGACGTTCCTGGCCGATCTCTGCCGGGTCTGGGAGGCCGCCGCCCGCCCGGCCGAGGACGCCGGTGTCCGCGTCGTGCTGCTGCGCACCGCGCCGGTGCTGGACCGGCAGGGATCGCTGCTGAAACCGCTCCTGCCGGTCTTCAAGCTGGGCGGCGGGGCCCGGATCGGCGGCGGCCGGCAGTGGATGGCCTGGATCGCGCTGGCCGACTGGCTGGGCGCGGCCGAGTTCCTGCTGGAGCGCGAGGACGTGGCCGGCCCGGTCAATCTGGTCTCGGCCGCGCAGTGCACGAATCTCGATTTCACCCGGGCGCTGGCCCGCCGGCTGCGTCGCCCGGCGTTGCTCAGCGTGCCCGGTCCGGTGCTCGATCTGGTGCTGGGCGAGTTGGCCGGGGAGGCACAACGGAGTCAGCGGGTGATTCCCGGCGTACTACGCAATGCCGGGTTCTCCTGGAGGTATCCGGACATCGAGTCCGCGCTGGCCGCCGCTCTGCAACCGCAACCGGCGATCACTCACTGATCCGTGGCTCGCGCTGCTAACCTGCGCGTGATGTCCGTCGCCGCCCCCGCCCCCGCCGCCTCCGCCGATCCCCCCTCCGAGTCCACGAGCGTGCCCACCGAGAAGGCACGCGAGTGGCCCGTGCACCTGAGTTTCGCCGTCGTGGCGATCTCGTTCGCGGTGTACGTCACGAGTGGCCTCTGGCGTGACCCGTACACCCACGTGCTCTCCGACAACGTCGGTGATCAGGCCTTCTTCGAATGGCTGATGGGGTACGGGTACTACACCGTCACCCAGGGATCGGACCCGTTCTTCACCCACCTGCTGAACGCCCCGCTGGGCGTGAACCTGGCCGCCAACACGTCGATCACCGTCTACACGGTGCTCTTCACGCCGCTGACCCACTTCGCCGGCCCGCAGGTCAGCTTCGTGACCGTGCTCACGCTGAACCTGGCCGGTTCCGCCTTCGCGTGGTACCTGTTCCTGCGCCGCTGGCTGGTCAAGAACTCGATCGCGGCCGCGGTCGCCGGCCTGTTCTGCGGCTTCGCGCCCGGCTTCATCTCGCACGCCAACGGGCACCTGAACTGGACCGCCGGCTGGGTCGCCCCGGTCGTGGTCTGGCAGGTGCTGAAGCTGCGCGAGCCGGGTCGCTGGCTGCGCAACGGCATCGTGCTCGGGGTGCTGCTCGCGGTCGGCTTCTCGATCGCCGCCGAGGGCCTGTTCTTCACGGCCCTGGCCAGCGGCGTCTTCATCGTCGTGTGGTCGATCGCCCGGCCGGTGCGTCAGCAGGCGCGGGAGGCGCTGCCGACCGTCGCGCGTGCGCTCGGCGTGACCGCCGTGGTCGCCGGGTCGCTGCTGGCGTACCCGCTGTACATGCACTTCGCCGGTCCGCAGACATTCTCCGGCACCGGCTTCAACCAGCGTTACTTCGTCGAGGACGCCGCGGCCTACCTGTCGTTCCCGAGCCGCTCGCTGGCCGGGTTCTTCGGCTGGCACGCCGATCTGGCGCCGAACCGGACCGAGGAGACGTCGTTCTTCGGCGTGCCGCTGGTGCTCCTGATCATCGTCGGGTTCGTGCTGGTCTGGCGCCGGTCGGATCCGGGCCGCCGGGCGACGCTGCGCGCCGTGGCCGTGGTCGGCGTGTTCTTCTTCCTGCTCTCGCTCGGCCCCCGGCTGAACGTGAACAAGCACGAGTACAGCCACGTCCCGCTGCCGTACTCGGTTCTGATGCACTTCCCGCTCTTCGACTCCGCGCTGCCGATCCGCTTCGCGCTGGGCGTGGTCGGTGTCTTCGGCATCCTGCTGGCGCTGATGATCGACCAGGTGCTCAGCCGGCGCCCGTCCAGCGGGCTGCTGAACACGGCGCTGGCCTCGGCGGTCGTGGTCAGCCTGCTGCCGATCGTCCCCCTGCCGGTCCGGATCCAGTACCGCGCCCCCGAGCCGGCGTTCATCGCCGACGGCCTGTGGAAGAAGTACGTGCCCGAGGGCGGTGGGATCACCGCGCTGCCGTTCGCGATGAACGTGACCGCGGACGGGCAGCGCTGGCAGGCGTACACGATGGCCCGGGGCGGGCAGCCGTTCAGCATTCCGGACGGCTACTTCCTCGGACCGCAGACCACCGGCGAAGAGGGCAAGAAGCAGGTCGGCCGGATCGGCGCGCCGCCGCTGGCGACCGACTGGCTGTTCCTGCGGGCCGCCTGGTACGGCTACATCCCCCGCCTCACCAACGCCGACCGCGCCCAGGCCCGCGCCGACTTCCAGTACTGGGGGCTCGACGCGGTCTTCCTGGCACCGCAGATCACCGGCTCGGACCACCAGACGCTGAACCAGCCGGCGGTCGAGGCCGCCGCCCGGGAACTGCTCGGTGAGCCCGAGGAGGTGGGTGGCGTGCTGGTGTGGCGCATCCGTCGCGGCACGGACCCGGTGGATCGCTGAGTACTGGTGAGTACGGAGTTACGCTGGCCGACGTGACAGCCTCCGTACTCACCGTTCTGCGCCCCGGCCTGGTCGATTACCGCGACGCCTGGGACGAGCAGAAGCGCCTGCACGAGGACGTGGCCGACGGCACCCGTCCGGACACGATCCTCCTGCTGGAACACCCGAGCGTCTTCACCGCCGGCAAGCGCACCGAGCCGGCCGACCGTCCGTGGGACGGCACCCCCGTCGTCGACGTCGACCGCGGTGGCAAGATCACCTGGCACGGTCCGGGCCAGCTGGTGGGGTACCCGATTCTCAAGCTGCCCGAGCCCGTCGACGTCGTCGCTTACGTACGCCGGGTCGAGCAGATGCTCATCGACGTCTGCGCCGAGTTCGGCGTGGCCACCGAGCGCGTCGAGGGCCGCAGCGGCGCCTGGGTCCGGGCCACCGACGGCGGCCTCGACCGCAAGATCGCCCAGATCGGGATCCGGGTCGCACGCGGCGTGACCCTGCACGGGTTCGCGCTCAACTGCGACTGCGACCTGTCGGCGTTCGACCGGTTCATCCCGTGCGGGATCCGGGACGCCGGGGTGACCTCGCTCAGCGCCGAGCTGGGCCGCCCGGTGACGATCGCCGAGGTCATGCCCGTCGTCGAGCGGCACCTCACGACGCTGTTCTAGTCTCCGCGGTGGGCACGCGCCAGACCGTGGTGCCGCCGGCCTTACGGCAGGCCAGGAACTCCCCGGCCCGCACACAGCCGAACGGTGTCACGCCGTCCAGCATGCCGTAGACGTGACCGGTGCGCAGGTCGGTGACCTGCGTCCGGTCCCCGGCGGCGCGCAGCATCAGATCACCGGCGGCTTCGCCCCGGCCGAGATCGCGGATCACGTGCCCGGTCGCCGGGTCGGCCAGGACGATGTGCCCGTCGACCCGCCGGACGATCCCGCCGGAGTAACCGAGCCAGTTCGGCGCGGTCCAGCGCAGTTCGCCGGTGGCCGGGTCGAGCGCGCTGGTCCCCTGCTCACCGCTGACACAGTCCAGCTTTCCGCAGGCCACGATGCTCGCCGGGCTCAGCACGTCGGCCGGGGCGGTCCAGAGCGCGGTCAGGTCGCCGAGCCGCAGCACGGTGACGTCGGACTGGCCGAACAGGTACACCCGGTCGCCGACGATCGGTGACTGGACGATGCTCACCCCTTTACCGGGCAGGGGGTGGGTGGCCAGCAGGCGCCCGTCCGCGACCGACCGCACCTGCGCGATCAGGCTCCCGACCACGTCCACCGTGAACAGGTAGCGCCCGCTCGGGTCGAAGTTCGCCGACAGTGCTTCGCCCGGCTGCGACCACCGGATCCGGCCCGTCCCCAGGTCGGCCAGCTTCACGACGCCGTCCCCGCGGATCACCACCTGATCGCCCTGGATCAGCGCGGCACCCGCGTCCAGCTGCCAGCGGTCCTTCCCGGTGGCCGCGTCGACGATCTTGACGGTCTGATCGTCGCTCACCACCAGACCGGTTCCGGCCCGGGACAGCTTCACGCTGCCGTTCGTGCTCAGCCCGGCCCGGAACTGCCAGGACGGGCCGCCCTCGACCAGCGGCCGGGCCGCGACCTCGACGCCGTCACCGTCCGCGGCCTCCTGCACGGAGTACAGCGCCCGCTCGTCGAGCAGGATGGCCGCCGCCGGACGCCCACCCGAGTCCGCGACCTGCTCGAACACCATCGGACGGGCGCCCGCGGCACCACCGCCGAGCAGCAGCAGCGGCACGACGGCGACGGCCACCCGGCCCCACCACGGACGCCACTTCTCGCCGGGCGGCACCGGGGCGGGGACCACGTCCAGGTCGATCAGCACCTGGACAACCTACGGCTACGGCGCCACCCGGTGCGGGTCGCGGGGAAACGCCGTGACCTCACGGACGTTGGCGGCGCCGGTCAGCCGGGCCACCAGGCGCTCCAGGCCGATCGCCCAACCGCCGTGCGGCGGCATCCCGTACCGGAAAGCGGCTAAATAGCCGTTATATGCGGAGATCGGTTCGCCGGCGGCGCTCAGCGCGGCCACGTAGTCGGCGTGCCGATGCAGCCGCTGACCTCCCGTGACGATCTCCAAACCCCGGAAGAGCAGGTCAAATCCATTCGAGTACGAGGGTCGGGCCGGGTCCGGGTGTGTGTAGAACGGCCGTTTGCGCATCGGATAGCCGGTCACGTAGACGAACTCGGAACCGTGCTCGCGCCGCGCCCACTCCCCCAGCGCCCGCTCGTGCGCCGGCGCCAGGTCGGGCTCGTCGGCCGGCGCCCCGGCGATCCGCAGCGCCTCGGTGAAGTGCACCGCCGGGATCTCGGCCGGCACCTGCGGCGTCTCCGCCCCGGTCCGCCCGGTGATCTCCGTGAACATCCCGGCCAGTGTCCTGGTCAGCGTCGCCATCACGTCGCGGTGGTCGGTGATGAAACCCATCTCGGCGTCGAGCGACGTGTACTGCGTGAGATGCCGCGCGGTGTCGCTGTTCTCCGCGCGGAACACCGGCCCGACCTCGAAGACCCGCTCGAAGACGCCGACCATCATCTGCTTGTAGAACTGCGGCGACTGGGCCAGATAGGCGGGCCGACCGAAGTAGTCCAGCTCGAAGACGTCCGCGCCGGACTCGGTGGCCGACCCGACGATCTTCGGCGTCTGGACCTCGACGAACCGCTGCGCTTCCAGGGCTTTGCGGAAACCGGCGGTGGCGGCGGCCGAGATCCGCAACACGGCCCGGCGGGCCGGATGCCGAAGAGCGAGAGCGGCGTGGTCCAGCTGGGTGGGCAGACTCGCGGTCAGCGCCGGTCGATGCAGATCGAACGGCAGACGTACGTCCACTGCGGAGTGCACGCGGACGACCGGCCCGGTCAGCTCCACCCCGTTCGGCGCCTGCGCGTTCGGGGTGACCGTGGCGACGACCGAGACCACGCTCTCCTCGGTCAGCTCGCCGGGCTCGTCGAGCACGACCTGGGCCAGGCCGGCGGCGTCCCGGACGATCAGGAAAGTGACCGCCTTCAGCCGGCGGACGCGATGGACCCAACCCTCGACGAGCACCTTCTCGTACGGGTGGGCGGCCAGTTCGGTGGAGAGGATGCGTTGCACGGCTTCGTACCTCCTCGGGTTGCTGCAACGCGGCCCCAGGGAGGTGCGGGCGAGCGGGATCCTCGCGGTACCACCGCACCTTCGCGCCCCGTCAGGGCGCCTCTTGCACTGCTCGGCTCCGGGGTGTCTTCGCGCCCCGGCGCACGGGCCACCCTCACAGCCGCCGCGTCCCGGGGCCGGTCTCCCGGCCGGCTCGGGCGCGGCCGGTGGCTCTCTCGGCCGGCGGATCGGAGCGCTACTCGGTCCCATCACTGCCGTGGCCCGGAACGTTAATCGCGTCCTCGACATCTGTTCAACGGGTTTTCCGCGCTGCATTTCATGATGGGTTCGATTTCGTGACAGCGGTCACACGGAACGTCACGTGAGCCTCGTCGCCCATCCGTCGCGGCGGCCGGTCGCGGGCGTATCTTCGGGGTGTGACTATTGCTCCCGAGGGCCGCCGCATGCTGCGCATCGAGGCGCGCAACGCCGAAACTCCCATCGAGCGGAAGCCGCCGTGGATCAAGGTCAAAGCGAAAATGGGTCCTGAGTACACCCAGATGCGCGGGCTGGTCCAGAAGGAGGGCCTGCACACCGTCTGTCAGGAAGCCGGCTGCCCCAACATCTACGAATGCTGGGAAGACCGCGAGGCCACCTTCCTCATCGGTGGCGATCAGTGCACCCGACGCTGCGACTTCTGTCAGATCGACACCGGCAAGCCGGCCGAGTTCGACGCCGACGAGCCCCGCCGCGTCGGCGAGTCCGTCGCCACCATGGGCCTGCGCTACGCGACAGTCACCGGGGTGGCCCGCGACGACCTGCCCGACGGCGGCGCCTGGCTCTACGCGGAAACCGTCCGCCAGATCCACAAACTGCAGCCCGGCTGCGGCGTCGAGCTGCTGATCCCCGACTTCAACGCCGACCCGGCCCAGCTCGCCGAGGTCTTCGGCGCGGCGCCCGAGGTGCTCGCCCACAACGTCGAGACCGTCCCGCGGATCTTCAAGCGCATCCGCCCCGGTTTCCGTTACGAGCGCTCCCTCGACGTGATCACCCAGGCCCGCTCGGCCGGCCTGGTCACCAAGAGCAACCTGATCCTCGGCATGGGCGAGGAGCGCGCGGAGATCTCCGCCGCCCTGCGCGACCTGCACGCCGCCGGCTGCGAGCTGATCACCATCACGCAGTACCTTCGCCCGACCCCGCGGCACCACCCGGTCGAGCGCTGGGTCAAGCCGGAAGAATTCGTCTCCCTCCGCGAGGAAGCCGAAGCCATCGGCTTCGCCGGCGTGATGAGCGGGCCGCTGGTCCGCTCCTCCTACCGGGCCGGGCGCCTCTACCGCCAGGCCCTCGACGCGCGGGGCTGACCTCGGCGGTTACCGCTGCTCCACCGTCCGACCCCGGTCCCAGCGACCGGGGTCGCCGCGTTTCCGGCCGGCCGTCACCCGGCTGATCCCGACGCCCGCGGGCTGCCCGGCACGGCCTGTCCACCCGGCCGCCGCCCGCCCTCACCGCCGCGCCTCAGGCCATGCCCGGACGCCGCGCCCTCACCCCGGCCGCCGCACCCTCACGCTTCATGTCACCCCGCTCGGCGCGCCCTCACGCCTTGCGCCGGAAACGGGTAAGGCCCGTAACCGCTCCAGGTCGTCCGGCGCCTGGGGTGGTTGCGGGCCTCCGGCCGGCAATTCACTTCTTGCCCTTCTTGCCTTTCTTGCCCTTGTCCTTGCTGTCCTTCTCCTTGCCCTTGCCGTCCCGTTCCCTCCGGAACTCGGCAAGCCGGCGATCCGTCTCCGCCTCCGCCGCGGCGGCCTCGGGGAACATCACCGGATACATGAGTCTGGCCAAAACCAATCCGATCGGCGCAAGCCAGGCCCACCAGGGGATTCCGGAGTCCGGCCCGAACAACGCCTCGACCACCCGATAAGCCATGTCGACGGCGTTGTCCATCACCAGCCCCCAAGGGGCGAACGGAACTTGTCGTGCATGACGGCTCCCTTAGGCTGTTGGACGGCCCCACATATCGGGCACCCACCAGGCGGGATTAGCCTTCGCCCCCGCACCCCACCCCGCCGAGCGCCGGACCCCGCCATTTGCCCCCGCTCCGCAACTCCCCACACCCACCCGGCAACTAAGAACCCACCCCACCGGACCGGACCCCGACCCGGGCTGCGGGCTGCGGGACCTGCTCCCCACAGCTCCAGGCACTGGCCGGTGAGCGCACGGACCGGCTCGCCGGGAACCATTTTCTCGCGCTCCTTGAGTCGTCGTTGTCGTCGGCTCTTCGCGCGAACGCGGCCCCCGGGCATGGGGTCGCCGCCTCGTCTCCGGGCCCGCCGCTGCCTTGCCGAGGCGCGCCCGGGTGCCCGGGACGCCGTAAGGTACCTGAGGCTGACTACACTTTCCGGCTATGGCAAAACCCCAGGAGAAGGTGTCGTTCTTCGAGCGCCTGAAGCAGATCGGCCAGGTGTTCAGTTTCACCGCGAAACAGGACAAGTGGTTCGTCCCACTGGTTGCTGCGGCGGTGCTGATCCCGGTCGCGCTGACCGTGGTCGCGGCATTGAACCTGGGCCTGCTCTGGATCCCGGTCGGTGTGCTGGTCACCCTGCTGGCCGTGCTGATCGTGCTGAATCTGCGGTCGAACACCGCGATGATGAACGTGGCCGAGGGCCAGCCGGGCGCCGCCGCCTCGCTGATGGAGAACATGCGGGGTGACTGGCGGGTCCGGGCCGCGGCCAGCTCGACCACGCAGTTCGACATGGTGCACGTGGTGATCGGCCGGCCCGGTGTGATCCTGCTCGGCGAGGGCAGCCCGCAGCGGGTCAAGGCCCTCCTCGGCCAGGAGCGCAAGCGCCTGTCCAAGGTGATCGGCAACGCGCCGCTCTACGACTACGTGATCGGTTCCGAGGAGGGTCAGCTTCCGGTGCGCAAGCTGCGCACCACGATGCTGCGGCTCCCCCGCAACCTCACCGGCAAGGACGTCAACGCGCTGGACAAGCGGCTTTCCGCGCTGATGGCCCGCCCGCAGATGCCGAAGGGCGCGATCCCGAAGAACATGCGGCCGAGCAAGGGCGCGTTCCGGCAGCAGCGACCGCGCTAGGCTCGCACATCCCCGGTGACTCACCCCCCGTCACCGGGACGCGAACTGAAGACGGAGACAAGATGTCCACCGCTGGGCCTTACCGCCTGGAGCACCGGCTGTCCACCTGCACGGTCGGTGACGTCTGGTCCGGTGCCGACGCGCAGGGGCGGCCGGTCACGGTCGCTCGGCTCAACGAGCTGGCGTCGGCCGACGATCGCTGGCGGGGAGCCTTCGCGGCGGCCACCGAGACACTCGCCCGGTCCGAGACCGATCATCTGCCGGTGGCCGGTGCGGATCACGACGGCGAGCGCCCCTGGGTCGCCAGCGCCGACGACGCGGGCGAGATCTTCCGGGCGCTCGGCCAGGTGTTGACCTCGGTGGACACGGCCTTCGGCAACACCGAGGATCAAGACCCCGATGGGGTACGGACGGAGCCGGCCCCGGTCACCGAGGCCGAGCCGCCGACCCGGCCCCTGGAGCCGGTGACCGTTTCCGCCCAGCCGGTGTCCGCGGTGCCGGTCTCGTCGCGACCCGCGTCCGGCCATCCGCTGTCCGAGCGCCCGACGTCAGCGCTGCCGGCCTTCGACCGCCCGGTCTCGGCCGTGCCGGTTTCCGGGGCTCCCATGCCGTACGCGCAAATCGGTCGCCCACCGCAACCAGGCCGCCTCCTGGTGCTGATCGTCGGCCTGGTGTCGCTGCTCGTCGGCGTCGCCGGAGGCGCGACGGCGGTCGCCCTGGCCGGCGGCGGCGACGAGCCGGCGCCGGCGGTCAGCGCCGCGCCGGTCACCTACACCGACGCTCAGCTGCTGCTGCCCAGCACCCCGCCGACCGCGCCCGGCCTGGCGCCGGAGACCGACGAGTGGCCGGACAACACCTGGCCGTCCTTCGAGGGGCAGACCTCGGGCGTCACCGAGATCACCGGGCTGGACGGTCTCGGTTTCGGCTTCCTGGCGCCCGAGGGCTGGACCTGCACCATGGCCGAGAAGGCGTCGGACGCGGTGCACTACCGCTGCGGCGTGTCCAGCGGCGGTCAGCTCACCGTCGGCGGCGACCTGACCGTGCGCGCCTGCGCCGCGGTCTGCGACGACAAGGCCCGGGTGGGCCTGCGCGCCCGCGAGGAGGCCTGGGGTCTACGGTGGACCGGCGGCACGACGCTGCAGTCCTGGGTGGAGAACCCCGCGGTCGGCGGCAAGCAGGAGTTCGGGCTGGTCTACGTCGGGTTCTGGCGCACCGCCGCCGAAGAGGTGCTGAACCGGGAGGTCGTCCTCCGGATGACCGCGCCGGCCGCGTCGGCCGACGACGTGAAGAAGGTCGCCTACAGCGTCCGCGACCGCACCTACACGCAATAAGGAGCATCCGTGGCCAGCACCCTGCCGGTCCCCGGCACCTATCCGACGATCCGGGACGCGCTCGAGGTGGCTCCGGACGACGCCGTCATCACCATCGCCCCCGGGACCTACCGGGAGCGGATCGAGCTGGCCGGGCGGCGACTCACCCTGCGCGGCACCGGTGAGGAGGGCACGGTCGTCGTCGACGCGTCCGGGCTGGAAGGGCCGGCCCTGGCCGTGCTCAGCGGCGAGGTGACCGTCGAGGGGCTGGACCTGACGTCCGGGGACTATCCGGCGATCGCGGCGACGAGCGCGCGGGTGACCGTACGGAAAACTCGTCTTTCCGCCGGATACGGCGCGGGCCTGCAGGCCACCGACATGTCCGTCGTGGACGCCACCGAGGTCCGCGTGCTGCGCGGGCAGAACGGGCTGGTCTTCTCGGACTCCGGCGGCACGGTCGAGTCGTGCGAGGTCCGCGGGGTGAACGACGACGGCATCATCGTGCGGCTCGGCGCCGACCCGGCGATCCGCAACACCACGGTCGCCGAGTGCGGCTATCGGGGCGTCTACGTCTACCAGTCCGGTCGCCCGGTGATCGAGCACTGTGACGTCTCCGGCACCGGCGACGCCGGCATCGTGGTGGCCAACGGCAGTTCCCCGACGATCCGGGAGACGTGGGTGCACCAGACCGCGGGCTCCGGCATCGTGTTCGGGCCGGGCTGCACCGGAGTGGTCGAGCAGTGCCGGATCGAGGGCACGGCCGAGCCGAAGGTCGCGGTCGACCCGCGCGCCCAGGTCACCGTGTCGCTCTCCGAGGGCGGCCCGGCGCCGCGGGCCGGGATCACCGAGGCCGGCAACGGGCAGGACGCGGTCGAGGTCGACCGGCTGCTCACCGAGCTCGACTCGATGATCGGCCTGGCCGGGGTGAAGAACGAGGTCCGCGCCCTGATCGACGAGATCCAGGTCAACGAGTGGCGGCGCAACGCCGGGCTGTCGGTCGGCGCGGCCAGCCACCACCTGATCTTCACCGGCGCTCCCGGCACCGGTAAGACGACGGTGGCCCGCGTCTACGGCCAGTTGCTCAAGGCGCTCGGCGTGCTGCCGAACGGCCGGTTCCGTGAGGTCTCGCGCCGCGACCTGGTCGGGCAGTACATCGGTCACACCGCGGAGAAGGCCAGCGCGGTGTTCGAGGAGGCGATGGGCGGCGTGCTGTTCATCGACGAGGCGTACACGCTGGCCCGGGCCGGTGGCGCCAGCGCCGACTTCGGCCAGGAGGCGATCGACACCCTGGTCAAGCTCATGGAGGACCACCGCGACCAGGTCGCCGTGATCGTCGCCGGCTACACCCAGGAGATGCTCGACTTCCTGGACGCGAACTCCGGTCTGGCCTCCCGGTTCGCCAAGACCCTCGAATTCGAGAACTACGGTCCCGACGAGCTGGTCATGATCGCGACGCGGATCGCCGAGAACGACGACTACGCGTTCGCGCCGGGGCTGGCCGACGCGCTCCACGAGCACTTCTCGCAGATCGAGCGGGACCGGAACTTCGGTAACGCCCGTGAGGCCCGCAAGCTGCTCGAAGGCATGCGCAAGGCCCAGTCCGGACGGCTGCGGTCGCTGGGCCGGATGCCCAGCCGGGACGACCTCACCACACTGGTCCTCGACGACCTGCTCACGGCCATTCGCTGACGCATAGAATGGGCTCTCTATCGGGGGAGGCGACGCGGTGAATCCAGGTGACGGCTACCCGGGGCAGGCGTACGGCGCCGCCGTGCCGCCACCGGCCGCCCCCGCCCCGCAGCAGCTTCCGCCGCCACCCCCGGTGAGCGCGCCCCCGCAGGCGAACGCCGCCGCGGCCGCCACCCCCCTGCGCCGGGCCGGCACCCAGGCCCGGGCCAGCGTCCCGGCCCCCACCTCGGGTGGGCCGCAGCCCGGCGGGGTCGCCCAACGGCCGCAGCCCGGTGGGGTGGCCCAACGGCCGGTGGCCGCGCCCGGCCCGGCCGACGCGTCCGCCGACGCCGGGGTGCGGGCGATCCCCCGCCGCGGGCAGCTCGGCCCGGTCAGCCTCACCCAGATCGTCGTCGCCGAACTGGCCGTGCTGGCCACCGTCGCGGCCGCCGTCCAGGGCCCGATCCCGGCCGTGATCACCGGCGTGATCGGGCTGGCCCTCGTCGTGATCTTCTTCGCCCGGCAGCGCGGCCGCTGGTGGCTGGAACACCGCCAGGTCGCGCGCAGCCACGCCCGCCGGCGGGCCGCGGCCCTGGAGACCGGCGCCGGGCCGGTGCTGGCCGCGCTCCGCACCATCGCGCCCGGGCTGGCCGTGCGCGACATGGCCGCGCAGGACGGTGCCCGCGCCGGCGTCGCCAAGGACGAGGCCGGCTGGTTCAGCGTCGTCGCGCTGACCCCGACCGCGCCGGTGCACCACGACGCCGCCCCGATCCCGCTGGACGCGCTGGTCAGCGTGCTCGCCGCGACCGAGCAGCCGGGCGTGGTGCTGGAACTGGTCACGCACACCGTGCCCGCACCCAGCCCGGACGTGCACGCGTCCTCGCCCGCCGGGTCGTCGTACCGGCAGCTGGTCGAGTCGCTGAGCCCGGAACCGGTCCCCGCCCACCGGGAATCGACGATCAGCGTCCGGGTCGACGCGCGTGTCCTGGCCGAAGCCCTGCACGACCACACCGCCGACCTGGAAGCGGCCGCCGCCCTGGTCGCCGGCCTGGGCCGCAAGGTCGCGACCAGCCTGCGCCGCATCGGCATCGCCTGCCGGGTGCTGGACGCGGAAGAGCTGATCGCGGTCCTGGCCCGGTCCTGCGACGTCGAGGCCGGATCGCTGGCCGAGGGCTCCCAGGTCGACGAGGACTGGACCCACTGGCGCTCGGCCCGGCTGATCCACCGGACGTACTGGTTGAAGACCTGGCCGACCTCGGCCGGCGAAATCGGCTCGCTGTTCGCGTGGGCGGCCACGGCCCCGGCGGCCCAGACCAACGTGGCCCTGGTGCTGAACGCGGCGCCCGACGGGGACGAGGTGGCCGCGCGGGCCTTCATCCGGCTCGCCACCCGGCCCGACGCCGACCTGGCCGCGCTCGACCGGGTGCTGGTCGAAGGTGTGAGACGGGTCGGGGCCGAACTGCAGCCGCTGGACGGGGAGCACGGGCCGGCCGCGTATGCGACGGCGCCTACGGGAGGTGGCGCGGGATGAGCCGGCCGGATCGCGACGACGCCTGGCGGCCGCAGGAGCCGGCTGAGGAGAATCAGCCGCAGCTGCCTCCGGTTTTTCCGCCGGCGGCTTCGGCTCGGGCGCAGGTGCGGCCGCCTCAGCAGTTGCCTCCGCCTCCGGGGCAGTTCTCGCCGGGGCCCGGGTCGGTGCCCGTTCCGCCGGGGCAGGCTCAGTATCCGCAGGCTCAGCCATCGTTTCCGCAAGCGCCGCAGCCGGGTCAGTTCGGGGCGGCACAACCGGGACAACCCGCTCAATCCCCGCAGTTCGGCGCTGCGCAAGCCCCGCAGTTCGGCACTGCGCAACCCTCGCAATTCGGGCAGGCCCAGCCGGGTCCGGCCGGGGCGGCTCAGGCGGGGCAGTTCGGTGCGGCTCCGGCGGGGCCGGCCGGGGCGGCTCAGGTGGCTCCGCAGGCCGCGCCGGTCCAGGGCTTGGCGCCGCTGCAGCAGGGCGGGCAGCAGCAGGTCTCCGACGCGACCGGTCGCGGACTTGCCGCGCCGCAGCTCACGTCGGCGCCGCTGGCCGGGCCGCAGGGTCGCGCCCTGGCCGCCGCGCAGGCCGCCCGGGCGTTGGAGAACGACACCCCGCCCGACGAGCCGTCCGAGGTGGACGACGAGGCGCGCACCGGCCCGTCCGGGAAGACGTCGCCGCTGCACATCGGCTGGCACGCGATCTCCCGCAAGACGCTGCGCCGGGTCACCGTGGCGCCGTCGGCCGGGGCCGGGCTGGTCCTGGGTCGCGACCGGCAGCACGCGCCCGTGCCACTGCACCTGTTCGCCCCCGAACCGGTGCGTATCGCCCTGGTCGGCGGGGTGTGGGCGGCCCAGTTGCTGATCTTCCGGGCGTTCGCGCTGGGCGCCCGGGTCGTCGTGGTGACGACCGAGCCGCGGGCGTGGGCCGGTTTCGGCGAACGGGCCACCGGTCAGTACAACCGGCTCACCGTCCACAGCAGTGATCAGGGGGTCGCGCTGACCGGTAGCGCGCAGATGCCGACGCTCGCGGTCTACGACCTCGGCATGACCGGGCCGGCCACGACACCGCCGCTGGGCCCGTGGCGAACCCAGTTGACCATCCTGCGCCAGCTGGACCGGCCCGGACTCGCCGCACTGCAGGAGTCCCAGCTGGCCCTGCTCCAGCGCCTCGGCGGGGACGAGGCCGCACTGGCCGCCTCCGCGCTCAAGCTGCGCCCGCACAGCAGCCAGTTCCTGCAGTTCATGGCCGACGACATGCTGGCCCTGATCGGCGACGGCACCGACCGCTACCTGTTCCTCGGCCAGACCCAGACCGAACAGCAGTTCGTAGGTCTCCCCCGCCGCTGACCCACCCGCCGCCGACACCCGCGACGTGATCCCGGCGCCGACTCTCCTAGCGCCCCTCCCCTCAGCTGGCACTCAGTGCTGTCCCAACCACCCGGAAACAACCCTGAGCACCAGCCGGAAACCGCAAGCGTCCCACCGGCTGAGGTTGCCGCGCGGGGCGCGGGCTCGGCTGGTGCTCAGGGTTGTTTCGACCGGCCGGGAACAGCCCTGAGCGCCAGCTGGTGGGTGGGGCGCGGCTGGGGGCTGCGTGGGCTGGGGGTTGCGGGGCGAGTGATGGACTGGCACCGAAGTGGGGGGTGGGCTGCGGGGCGGGGGTGTCGGGTGGTGGCTTGGGGTCGTTGACCGGGGTTTGCTCTGAGCGGGACCACCCGACCACGTCGCCCTTGCGGGCTGAGCGTTCTGGGCGCGCCAGCGCCCTGCTCAGCCCGGAAGGGTCCCCGCGGGAGCGACGGTCTGGACCACGGCGGACGTAGGAAATGAAGATCTTGAATTTGATCTTGGGGGTCAGCGGACCGGTGGGGTCCAGGCGAGTTGGACCAGGCGGGCGCCGTGGCGGCGGGTGATCATCCAGGCGCGGCCCGGCGGCAGGGTCTGGGGTTTGATGTTGCCGAACAGCGGGCCTTCCTCGCGCGGGCCGGACATCATGATGCCCGGGGAGGCGAGTTCGCGGATGCGGCCGATGACCGGGTCGAACATGGCGCGGGCGGCGCCGCCGATGCGACGGGTGATGACCAGGTGCAGGCCGATGTCGCGGGCCTGCGGGAGGAATTCGAGCAGGGGCAGCAGCGGGTTCTGCGCGGCGGCGGCGACCAGGTCGTAGTCGTCGACCAGGACGTACAGCTGGGGGCCTTTCCACCAGCTGCGGTTGGCCAGCATCTCCGGGGTGACGTCGGGGCCGGGGAGGCGTTCCCGCATGGCGACCGCGACCTGGTTGATCAGATCGGCGGTGACCTGGTGGGACGTCCCGTACCCGATGGTGTTCTCCTTCGGGATGATGCCGAGCAGGCTGCGGCGCAGGTCGACCATGAGGACGCGGGCCTCGGACGGGCTGTTGCCGGCCACGATCGACTTGGCCAGGCTGCGCAGGAACGAGCTCTTGCCGGACTCGATGTCGCCGAAGAGCAGCGCGTGCGGTTCGGCGTCGAAGTCGAGCCAGACCGGCTGCAGATCGTTCTCGGCGATGCCGATCGGGACGACCGGGCCCCGGGCCGGGGGCAGTGCCTCGAACGGCAGCTCGGCCGGGAGCAGCCGGACCCGCGGCGCGGGCGGCCCGGACCAGTGCTCGGTGGAGTGTTTGACCAGTTCGGCGACGGCTTCGGCGAGGTCGTCGGCGCGTTGTTCGCGGTCGATGCGGGGCAGCGCGGTGAGGAAGTGGTGGCCTTCCGGGGTGAGGCCGTGGCCGGGTGACTGGTCGGGCACGTTGACCGCCTCGCGGCGGTTGATCACCGAGTCGGCCGGTTCGCCCAGGCGCAGTTCGACGCGGGTGCCGAAGACGTCGCGGATCTGCGGACGGACGTCCATCCAGCGGTTGGTCGCGGCGACCACGTGGATGCCGAAGCCGAGGCCGCGGTTGGCCAGCTCGTTCACGGTGGGCTCAAGGTCCTCGAACTCGGCCCGCAGCGTGGACCAGCCGTCGATGACCAGGAAGACGTCGCCGAACGGGTCCTCGGCGTAGCGGCCCTGCTGCTTGGCCCGCCGGTACGCCGCCATGCCCTCCACGTTCTGCTGGGCGAACAGGTCCTCCCGGCCGCGCATCAGGCCGTGCACCTCGGCGATCGTGCGCCGGACCCGGTCGACGTCGCGGCGGGTGGCGACACCGCCGACGTGCGGCAGGTCGGTGAGGCCGGACAGCGGGCCGCCACCGAAGTCCAGCCCGTAGAACTGCACCTCACGCGGGGTGTGGGTGAGGGCAAGGCTGGTTATCAACGTACGCAGAAGGTTTGATTTTCCGGATTGTGCGCCGCCGACCACGAGCAGGTTGCCGGCGGCGCCCGAGAGATCCAGCCACATCGGGTCGCGGCGCTGGTCGAACGGCTTGTCGATGATGCCGACCAGGGAGTGCAGGCCGGCGAAACGCTCGGCCGCGTCGACCTGCAGACCGCGGTCGGGCATGGAGATGACCGGCGGCAGCATCTGGCCGAGCGTGGGCGCCTTGTCCAGCGGGGGCAGCCACACCTCGTGGGCCGGGGTGCCGCGGCCCTCCATCTGCCGGGCCAGGACGTCCATCAGGGTGTCGCCCTGAACCTTCTCCTCCAGGTCCTGGCCGGTGGTCTCGGGTTCCGGGCGTTCCTGCTGCAGGGGCGCGGCATAGTAGGTGCTGAACTCGCGGATCGGGCTGCCCGCCGAGGTGCTGCCGGCGGCGACGATGCCCTCGCGGCGGACGGCGCCGGACACGTACGCCGCCTTGAGCCGCACCAGACCGTCGGTGCCGGCCCGCAGATAGCCGTGGCCCGGGTGATGGGGCAGCTCGTAGGCGTCGGGCACCCCGAGGACGGCCCGGCTCTCCATCGAGGAGAAGGTGCGCAGACCGATCCGGTACGACAGGTGGGACTCCAGCCCGCGCAGGCGGCCCTCCTCCAGCTTCTGCGAGGCGAGGAGCAGGTGGATGCCGAGGGACCGGCCGACGCGTCCGATCTGGACGAACATGTCGATGAAGTCCGGACGGTCGGCCAGCAGCTCGGAGAACTCGTCGACGATCAGGATCAGGCTGGGCAGCGGGGCCAGCGGCACCCCGGCCGCGCGGGCGCGTTCATAGTCCCGGGCCGAGGCGTAGTTGCCGGCCTTGCGCAGCAGCTCCTGCCGGCGGGTCAGCTCGCCCTGGATCGCGCCGAGCATGCGGTCGACCAGCGACTGCTCGTCCTGCAGGTTGGTGATCATCGCGGCGGTGTGCGGGAGCCGGTCGAGCGAGGCGAACGTCGCGCCGCCCTTGTAGTCGACCAGCACGAAGTTGAGGATCTCGGGGTCGTGGGTCATCGCCAGCGCGACCACGAGCGTGCGCAGCAGCTCCGACTTGCCGGAACCGGTGGCGCCGATCAGCAGGCCGTGCGGGCCCATACCGTCCTGCGCGGACTCCTTGAGGTCGAGCTCGACCGGACGGCCGTCGGTGCCGATGCCGATCGGGACGCGCAACCGGTCCCGGTTCGGCCGGTTCGCCCACATGTCGGCGAGCTCGATCTGGTACGGATCGTCGACCTCGAGCAGCTCGGCCAGCCCCATGTCCTGCGAGATGGCCGGCTGGTCGCCGTAGGTGGCCGCGGAGAGCCGCAGCGGCGCCAGCTCACGCGCCAGCACCTCGATCTCGGCCTGCCCGAGCATGTCGGCCCGCCCGACCTCGGTCGAACCGTCCATCGTCGTGCCGGTGATCGTCCCGTCGGCGGCGATCTCCAGGACCACCGAGCTGTCGTCGAGCAGCCGCGGCGGCGGCACCGACAGGTCGAGGATGGTGACGCCGGAGACCCCGCCCTCGGTCATCAGGTGGTCGGAGCCGGCCGTCGAACCCCCGTCGATGATCACCATCACGTGCGGGCCGGCCGGGGCCGGGCCCATCGGGTCGAACCGCGGCCGGTTGACCAGCACGTCGTCGAGCATCGCCTCGAGCGCGGGCACGCTCGGCGCGACCAGCCGGACCGGGCCGACCGCGTCGGTCTTGTCCGGGTGCTGGGCGTGCGGCAGCCACTTGGCCCACTCCCAGCGGCCGCGCTGGTGATCGGGCACGCAGACGCCGACGCGCAGGTCGTCCGGGGCGTGGAAGGTGGCGATCTGGGCGGTCAGCGCGCGGCAGAAACCCTGCACGCCCTCGTCCGAGCCGCGCAGGTAGATGTGCGAGAAGTCGCGCAGGGCGACCGAGACCGGGAGGTCGGGCACGACCGAGTACGTGTTCACGAACTTGCGCAGCGCCATCGCGCAGAGCGGCTCCAGCTCGTCGACCGGGCGGGTCTGCGGCGGGATCAGGCGGGTCGCCACCTCCTGCGCGCCGACCGCGATCCGTACGACGGTGAAGTCGGCGTCGTTGCGCCGGCGCTCCCAGAGGCGGCCGCTGTCGGCGAACGTCCACAGGGTGGCCGGGTCCGGATTGCGGTAGTAGAGCGCCTCGCGCTGCTGGCGGATCGTGTTGCGCAACTGGGCGCGCAGCTGGGAGAGGTGCCGCAGGTACTGCCGGCGGGACTCGATCATCTCGCGCTTGCCCGGACCGGAGGTGTTGGTCGCCATCATCGCGATCATGCCGAGGATGGAGACGCCGTACATCGCTCCGGCCACATACGTCAGCGGGCCGCCGCGCTGGACACCCATCATCAGACCCATGGCGGCGGCGCCGGCCCCCATCGGCAGAACCATCAGCATCCGCGTCCAACCCTTGCCGGCCGGCGGCGGAACCTCCGGCGGCGGATCGAGCAGCACCTCACCGGAAGGCATCACCGGCGCGGGCCGGCGCGGGGGACGCTTGACGATGCTGACGGTCACGTCAGGCATCCTATCGAGCCATTCGCCGGGGCGAATCCTCCCGGACTCCACCTGCTAGTTTGTGGGCACGTTCAGGAACAGCTGGAGGTGACCGCGTGACCGCTCCCGGTGGCCCGAGTCTGGCCCGGGTGACGATCGCCGCGCCGACCCGCCGGATGGACATCGCCCTACCCGACAACATGCTCGTCGGTGAGCTGCTGCCGCATCTGCTGCGGCACGCCGACGGCGCGCTGGGCGAGCCGGCCGAGCGTCACGGCGGCTGGGTGCTGCGCCGCGCGACCGGCACCGCCCTGGAGCCCGGCCGCAACCTGGCCGCGCAGGGTGTCCGCGACGGCGAGCTGCTGCACCTGAAACCGGCCCGGGAGGACTGGCCCGAGCTGGCCTACGACGACGTGGTCGAGGTCATCGCCAGCGGCGCCCGCCGGGCCGGCCGTTCCTGGGGAGCCCCCGCGACCCGGCGGACCGGTCTCACCGTCTTCGCCGCGGCCCTGCTCGTCGGCCTCTTCGGCCTGGCCGTGGGCGGCCCGGCCCGGTCGACCTCGGCGATCGTCGCGCTGGCCGTGGCGATCGGCCTGTCCGTGGTCGGCATCCTGCTGTCGCGCGCGTTCACCGACTCCGGCGCCGGCGCGGTGGTCGCCGCGAGCGGCCTGCCCTACGCATTCCTGGGCGGGGCCTGGCTGATCGCCGACTCCGGTTCCCGTTTCCTCGGCATCGGCGCCCCGGCCCTGCTGCTCGGCGCGGCCGTGCTGCTGGTGCTCAGCGTGCTCGGGCACGCGGCCGTGGCCGGGCTGCCCCGGCTCTTCGTGGCCGGCATCGCGATCGCCCTCACCGGCCTGCTGGCCGCCCTGCTCACGCTGGCCGGGGTGCCCGCGAGCGGCGGCGCCGCGGTGGCCCTGACCGCGGCGATCGGCCTGCTCCCGGGCTATCCGGTGCTGGCCAGCTGGATCGGCCGGCTGCCCTTCCCGGAGCTGCCCAGCCGCGCCGAGGAGATCCTCAAGGACAAGCCGATGCCCCGCCGGGCCGACGTGTTCGCCGCCGTGGTCCGGGCCGACGAGGTGCTCTCCGGGCTGCTGCTCGCGGCCGCGTTCAGCAGCATCGTGGCGATCCTCTACCTGGCCTGGTCCGATCCCGGCACCTCGGCGGTGCTGCTGATCGTGGCCGCGGTCACCGCCCTGCTGCTGCGCGCCCGGCTGCTGGCCACCCCGCAGCAGCGCGGCCCGCTGCTCGTCGCCGGGGTCGCCGGCCTGGCCGTGCTCGGCATCGGCGGGGTCGCCACCGGCACTGTCCCGGGCCTGCTCGTGCTGGCCGGCGCGGTGCTGGCCGGCGCGGTCGCGCTGCCCGCCGCGGTGGTCTACAGCCGGCGGCAGCCCTCGCCCTACCTGGGCCGCGCCGCCGACCTGCTGGACGTGATCGCCATCATGGCGCTGATCCCGCTGGCCTGCGCGGTGATGGGCGTCTTCGACGACATCCGCGGGCTGTTCTCGTCGATCGGCGGGTGACATGGCCTCCCGTCGTGATCAGCTGCAGTCGTACCAGTTCCTGAACCAGCGGGTCATCTCCGCGTTCGTGATGCGCGAGACCGACCCGGCGCAGTCCCCGCTGCGGCGCGGCATCGGCGCGCTCTTCGGCGGCCTGATGGTGGCCATCCTGATCGGCGCCGGCTTCGGCATCTACGGCATCCTGACCAAGGTCGGCACCGACCAGTGGAAGAGCGACGGCTCGGTCGTGGTCGAACGCGAGTCCGGCGCCAGCTTCGTCTACCTGCGGGGCCGCCTCAACCCGGCGCTCAACTTCACCTCGGCCAAGCTGGCCGCCGGCCGGGCCAACCCGACCGTCTACCGGGTCGCCGCCAAAGCCCTGGCCGGTGTGCCGCGCGGCGTCACCATCGGCATCCCGAACGCGCCCGCCTCCCTGCCCGACGCCGGTCAGCAGGTCGGCCTCCCCTGGTCGATGTGCCTGGTCCCGGGCGAGAACCCGGCCGCCGTCCTGCTGGTCGGCTCGACCGGGCCGGCCGGCGCCGACCTGGGCGACCGCGGCCTGCTGGTCAGCGACGGCGGCAACAACACCGAACTGGTCTGGCACGGCCTCAAGCACCAGATCCGGGACGCCCCGACGACGATCCCGGCCCTCTACGGCGCCGTCGACCCGACCACGGTCAGCACCGCCTGGCTCAACGCCATGCCGGCCGGCGCCGACATCGCCGCCGTCCAGGTGCAGAACCGCGGATCCGCCTCCCAGCGCGTCGACAACTTCGTCAACGGCCAGGTCCTGGCCGTCGACGTCGGCGTCAACGGCAAACAGTTCTACCTGGTCCTGAACAACGGGCTGCTCCCGATCAGCGCCCTGCAGCGGGCCGTCCTGAACGCCGGCTTCCCGGCCGAACCCACGAACGTCCCGGTCACCGTCGTCTCGGCCGCACCCCAGCTCAAGCCGTCCGGCGACGCCGACGCCCAGCCCCCGGAAACCCCGCCCACGCTGGCCACGGTCGCCGCCGGCACGACGGCCTGCGCGATCACCCGGGCCGGCGCCAAGGCCACCACGATCACCGTGGGCGGCGCGGCCTCGGCCCTCTCCTCGGCCGTCCCGACCACGGGCGCCTCCGGCAGCCGCGCCCTGGCCGACGCGGTCGGGGTTCCGGCCGGCCGGTTCGCGCTGGTCCGGGTGCCCGGCTCGGCCAACTACCAGGTGATCACCGACCTCGGCCTGCGCCACGCGGTGCCGGACGCGGACGCCCTCGGCCGCCTCGGCTACGCCGAAACCTCGGCCACCGAGGTGCCGACCGCGCTGGTCAACGCGATCCCGGCCGGGGTCACCCTGGATCCGGCGGCGGCGGTCAAGCCCGCTTCATAAACTTTTTTCCCAGGTCCGCCGTGGTCCAGATCGTCGCTCCCGCGGGGACCCTTCCGGGCTTCGCAGGCCGCTGGCGCGGCCAGAACGCGAAACCCTCCAGGGCGATGTCCGTGGGTGGCTGAGCTCACCCCAACCCCAACCCCAACCCCGCCGCCCGCCCCGCCGCGAACCAGCCTCGCCTCGGCGCCCGCCCCGCCCGCCGCAGGCCCCAGCTGGCACTCAGGGTCGCCTCAGCACCCCAAAACAGCCCTCAGCACCAGCCCGCTCCAGCCAGCTGGTGCTCAAGGTCGCCTCAGCACCGCGAAACAGCCGTGAGCCGTGAGCGCCAGCCCGCTCCGGCCAGCTGGTGCTACGGCTGCCTCAAGCACCGCGAGGCAGCCGTCAGCGCCAGCTGGGTGGGGTGGGCTGGTGCTGAGGGCTGATTCGGGCGGTTGGAGACAGCGCTCAGCGCCAGCTGGGGAGGGAGGGCTAGCGGGGGGAGTTGGTGGGGGTGTCGAGGAGCATTACCGGGGGGCCGGGCTCGACCGGCTCGTCGTACTCCGGGAGCGGCGGCGCCAGGCCGGGACGCCAGTGCTGGCGACGGCTACGACGAACGGCGGCGGTGATCATGAGGACGGCGACCACGGCAACCGCGGCGAGGGTGGCGCCGGCGAACGCGACGACGCGGCGCTGGTTCTCGGCGCCGCTGCGGGACGGCGCCGCGGCCGACAATGCGGGCAGGGCCCGGCCGCGCTTGGCGGTGGCCTTCCCGGTGACCGCGCCGTACGGATTGACCACACCCGCCCCGAACGCCTCCCCGTTCACCGTCGGGCTGGCCGACGCGGTCAGCAGCCGGGTCAGGTCGGCCACAGGCATCCGGCCGGTGCGGCCCCGGATCAGGGCGGCCGTCGCCCCCACATACCCCGCGGCCAGCGCTGTCCCGTCCGCCTCGATCACGCCGCCGGGTCCGGCGTCGCCGCCCTGCAGGGTGGGTACGGCAACGCCGGGGGCGACCAGATCGACGTACGCTCCATGTCCTGATTTTTCGAAGATCTTGCCGTTCTGGTCGATCGCACCGACCGTGATCACGTCCGGGTAGGCGGCCGGGAACGGGTCGGGGTTCTTGTCCTGGGCCGAGCCGAGGTCCCCGGACGCGGCGACGACCGGGATGTCGGCGGCGATCGCCGACGCGACGGCCGTGCGCAGGCGGTCGTTGTCCGTGTACGCCTGAGCGGCCACCACGATCACGTCGGCGCCCTGGTTCACGGCGAATTCGATGCCGCGGGCCAGCACGTTCGGCTGGGCGGTGGCGTCCTGGGCCGACAGGTTGTCCGGCAGCACCCGGACCGGCAGGACGGTGGCCGACGCGGCCAGGCCGAGGACCGGGTTGCCGGCGCTGACGGCGGCCGCGATCACCCCGGCGACCTGGGTGCCGAGCCCCCGGCAGTCGGTGTTGGCCGTGCCGTTGTCGGCGTTGGCGTCGCGGCCGTTGAGGACCCGGCCGGCGAGTTGCCGATTTCCGGCCTGGACGCCGGTGGAGAGCACAGCGACGGTGACGCCGCCGCCGCGGGCGAGTTGGCTGACCGAGTCGGTCGCCAGCATGGTCCGTGGCCAGGCCGCGCCGGGGAGGTCACCGGCGCTCGCGCAGTCGGCCGCCGACGCGGGCGTGACCGGCACGATGACCCCGACCAGACCCACGACCAGGCCGCCGAGGAGTACGCGGGACCAGGGCCTCATCGCCCGGCCAGTCCCGCACGCCGCGCCAGCAGTTCGTCGCGCCGGAACCGCTCGGGCGACCGGGCCCGGAACGCCTGCCCGTCCGCGCTCCAGAACGCCTCGGCCGGCGCCTCGCCCGCCCCGTCCGGCAGGAACTTGAGGGCCTCGTCGAAGCAGGCCACCGCGATCCGCGCCGAGTCCTCGGATCCGGGCAGCCCGGCGGCGAGCGTGAGCATGTCGGCGATCTCCACCCACTGCCCGGCGTCGAAGAGCCGTGACGTCGACGGGCCGAACGTCACGTACTCCCCCGGGCGGGGCGGGGTGGGTCGTTCCGGCAGGGCGAAGACGAATTCCCGCTCCTGCCCGCACTGCCCGCACGACCCGTGATAGCGGCGGGCCATCTCACCGGACCGGTCGACCAGTGCCTCGGCCCAGGCGACGTCGACGCTGCCGCACTCGGCGCAGCCGTGCAGGTCCATGTAGAGATGGGCTTCGTCACGTGTCCTGGCAACCGGTAGCACCCGCCGATGATATGCCGGTCGATCGGGCCGGGCGTTACCCTGTGGTGCCCTGACGCCCACCCCCGGGAGCGTGATGAAGAAGCGCGTCATCCTCTACGGCATCGCCGTGGTCCTCGTCGGCGTCGTCGCCGCCGACCTGATCAGCGGCGGCAAGCTGATCCGGCTGCCGCGGACCGAGGATTCCATCGCCGAGGAGTTCCTCCAGATCAACGCGAAGCTGCAGAAGGCCGGCACGGCCCGGGTCGCGTTCGAGGCGCAGCTGGGCGGGGCCTATTGGAAGGGCACGAGCACGGTCCGGTTCGGCAACGAGGACGACGCGCGCTGGGACACCACGTACCAGAACGCGACGGCCGGCACGAAGAACCTGGTCGGGCTGCGGCGGGTGCACACCGGTTTCCGCAAGGACTTCTACACCTCGCCGGACGTGAAGCCGAAGGACGGTCGCACCTGGTTCACCCCGGAGAAGGCGAATCTCGGCACCGACGCCACGTCCCCGCAGAGCAACCTGGCCGACATCACCACCTGGCTGCCGTTCATCGCGGGCGCCAACAAGTATCACGCCGGCCAGGCCAAGACGGACGCCCTCGACAACCTGAAGGACGCGCCGGACGAGTACCGGTTCTACTGCAACAAGGACACCGCGTCCTGCCCGCCGTTCTGGGACACGCCGCTCGACAACGTCTTCAACACCGCCCCGATCGGGACGATCTACGACATCTGGCTGGACGAGGACGGCCGGTTGCGGCGCATGGAGGTGACCACGTCGCTGGACTACCAGAACGGGGACGGCTCCCGTGACCTGGGCCGCCTGCCGGCGCCGTTGAGCGCCAAGCTCACGTTCGAGGTCTCCGATTTCGGCGCGAAGCTCGACGCTCAGGCCCCGGCCGCGTCGGACCTGACCACCACGTACGTCAATTAGTCGGGTCGGAAAGCCAGCAGGGCGAGAACCTGGTCGGCCGGCAGCGCGAACGCCCCGGCGCTGTCCGGGTCGACCGAGACGCCGTGCTCGTCCGGCCACGCGGCCAGGGCGAACGCCAGCGCCACCTCGACCACCTCGGGCGCGGCGACCGGGTGCCGCCGGGCCAGCGTGCCGGCGCTGGTGAACACCTCGATCATCCGGTCGGCGCCGGGCTGCCAGGGGAAGCCGGCTTCGAGGATCTCCTCGGGTTCGGCCGGCCGGGCGACCGGGATCAGCACGTTCATGTCGAGCAGCCGGTCGACGTAGCCGTAGACGTCACCGGCGTCCAGCGCGGCCCGCAGCGCCTCGGCGTCGTCCTCGGGGTAGGGCCCGGCGTTGGCGTGCCGGTCGCGGAGTTCGACGTCCAGGATCTCGTCCTGTTCCGCGGTCTTCACGAGTTCGTGCATGGTCGGCACCTTGAGGTCGCCCAGCGCGGCCTGCATCAGGCTCTCGATCGAGAGGTACGCGTCGAGCGGCGTTCCCGGGTTGATGGCCAGACGCCAGTCCGGGTCCGGCCACTTGCGGCTGAGCTCGGCGAAGTTGGTGAGTGTGTAGCCGTCGACGGCCTGTCCGTACTGCTGGGCGAGCGCCCGCGCCGACGTGAAGACCGGCAGGAAGACCTGGCCGAGCGCGTGGATCGTCAGGAAGCGCTGCGGCCCGTCCAGCCCGCTCATCTGCGGCAGGTAGAGGTCGGCCGACGCCACCACCTGGAAGAACATCTGCCGATCGTCGGCCAGCCCGGCCGCCAGCAGCGCCTCCTCGACCGGATTCGCGGGTTCCCAGGCCGGCGCGGTCACGAAACACCCCGGTGAGACAGCGCGGGCGCGGTCACGAAACACCCCGGCGTGTGCGGGCGGGCGCCGTCACGCCGCGCTCCGGCGGTGCGACGGCGGCAGGAGAACGCCCAGACCCTCGGGCCGGGCCGGCTGCGCACCCGCGGCCACGCCGGCCGCGAGGTCCGACAGATCATCCGGTACGGGTCGAAGGGCCAGCCAGAACGACGAGAAGTCCCCGGCCAGCCGGTGCAGCAGCCGCGCGCTGACGTCGGCCGCGGTGAAGTGGTCCCGGTCGCGCCAGTCGTCGTCGTCCAGGTATCCGACCGCGCCGGTGTCCTCACCCCGCACCTTGACCGTCAACAGTCCACCCTGCACATATCCGACGGCCAGCCACTCCGGGGTGAGCCGGTCGACGAACCAGTTGTTCATGTACCCCAGGTCCTGCAGCCGGTCCGGGCGCCAGCCGAACAGCGGCTGGTCCAGGACGAACCCGTGGCCGGGGTGCACGGACGGCTCGGACGGGGCCGCTCCGTTCGTACGTAATAAAAAGTCTCGATAGCCGGCCGGAAGCCGCACCTTGAGGATCTCCTCGCCCACCGCCACCGCCGCCTCGGTGAGCCGTTCGGTGACCACGATCCGGGGTGGTTCGCCGTCGCCCGCGGTCAGGCCGCGACCGGCCGCCCGGGCCCCGCCCACGCTGACCCCGCCGAGGTGCCGGAACGCGGCGTGCAGCTCGGCCGGGACGAGGGCCAGGTGCCGGGTCTGGGCCACGTGCGCCCAGGTCCAGCCGGGTGGGGTGCCGATCGTGCCGTCCCAGAGCGGGTCGCCGCTGACCCGGGCGACCAGGTCGGCGGCGCGGACGTCGACGACCCGGGACTCGTCGACGGTCAGGTCGGGGATGGCCGGCGGCAGGGCGACGAGCAGGCGGGCGTAGGGCGTCCAGTCCGGGAAGCCCCACGGGTCGACCGGGACGCCGTGCCGATACCGCACCCGCAGCATCGGGCTGGCCGGGTGCGCCGTGCGGAACGAGTAGCGCGCCCCGGCGATCCGATCGGTCACGCCGGCCACTCTACGAAGTCGCCGGTGTCCGGGTCCATCCCGGCCGCCCGGCGGGCCGAGCGGACCATTTCCCAGGTCTCGGCGGCCGGGGGCAGCCGGTCGGCCGGGATCTCGAACTCGTCCTCGATCGAGTCCGGGTCCCAGGCCGGGTGTCCGGTCCGGGCCAGCCAGTCGGCCCGCACCGCGGTCAGCGCGGCCAGCCGCCGATCCCTCTCGGCCGGATCGTCCTTGAACTGGCGCTGCACCGCCCACGGCAGCCGGTTGTAGGCGGCCACGGCCGCTCCCGGCAGGTTCAGCGAGAAGCCGGTGGCCATGTCCAGGTCGGAGGCCGCGCGTTCGGCCCGTTCCAACTCGTGCCGCTGCTCGGGCGTGACCCGGGTGTCGTCGAGCCCGGCCAGGCCGTGCCGGGCGATCCACCGGGACCGGACGTCGCTCAGCCGCTGGAGTTTGGCCTGGTAGCCGGGGTCGCCGCCGAAGAACTCGGCCGCCGGCACCCCGGGCAGGGCGCTGAGCAGCCGTCGCAGCTCGTCGGCGCGGCGCTCCAGCCAGGGGCGGCGGAACCGGTCGGGGGCGGCGGCCCGGGACTGGCGGCTCCAGTCGCTCCACAGTGCCGGGCCGGGCATGTCCTCGGTGCCCCGCGGCAGGAACTTGAACACCTCGTCGAGGGCGGAACCGGCCGCGCTCAGCCGCAGCTGGACGGCCGCCCGCTGATCGGCCGGGACCGCGCGCAGCTCGTCGATCGTGGCCGGCACGCTCGACGCGTACTGTTCGCAGACCCACAGCCACTGGGCGGCGTCGATCAGCTCGGACGGGCCGGGGTGGTGGCTGTACTCCACATATCCCGGCGTGGTGCGGTCGGCGTAGTCGGCGAAGCGGAACCGGAAGTCGCGGTCGCGCCCGCAGTTCGGGCACGGGCCGTACCACCGCTGGGTCCCGTCCTCGGCGTGCGTGGCCGGCGCGAACCGGGTCTCGCCGCACTCGCAGGCGGTCAGGTCGAGATAGAGGTACGCCTCGGCGTACGTGTGCGCGGACAACACGGTCGTCACCGTACGAACTCCCCTGTCTCCGGATCCTGCCCGGCGGCCGTCCGCACGGCCCGCACCAGCTCCCACGCCGGCCCGGCGGGCGGCAGCCGGTCGGCCGGCAGGTCGAACTCCTCGATGCTGTCCGGGTCCCACTCCGGGAAGTGTTCCCGCGCGCACCAGGCCGACCGCAGATCGGCGATCGCGGCCAGCCGCCGGTCCCGTTCGTCCGGCTCGCCGGTGAACCACGCCCGCAGGTCGCCGTGCACCCGGTTGTAGGCGCTGATCGCGGTCCGCCCGGTGTCGGTCACGAACCCGGTGGCCACGTCCTGCCCGGCCAGGCGGCGCAGCTCGTGCCGCAGCTCGGTGCTCTGGGCCGGGCCGGCGTCGCGCGGGTGGCCGAGGCCGTGCCGGGCCAGCCAGACGCGTTCCACCCGGTCGCGGGCGATCCGGCGCTCGGCCGCCGGCCCGTACATGTCCGGGGGTGTCTCCACGCCGAAACGGCTCAGGTCGCCGTTGTACGTCTCCCAGGCGCGGAACACCGCGTCCTCGGTGAAGCGTTCGGGCTGTTCCTCGCGCATCCGCCGGCCGAGCGGGGTCCAGAACGCCGCGTCGGTCAGCGGGTGACCGAATTTGTCCACCTCCAGGACCGCCGCCATCGCGGCCCGCAGCCGGAGGCGGCCGGTCGGCGCATCCACGCCGGGGCGGGCGGCCATCTCGGCGAACTTGGCGGCGGCCCACACCCACTGGCCGGCGTCGATCAGCTCGGAGGGCTCGCGGCCGCCGTACAGCGGGTGTCCCGGCTCGACCGCCTCGAAGCCCTCCGGCCCCTCGCAGGCGACGCCGGGGTTGAGATCCATGAACAGCCGCGCCTCGTAGGTGCTGCGCGCGCGAAGAACCGGCATGCGTTCCAGCCTGCCACAGGCCGGCATTGATAGGGTTGGCCGGTGACCGAGCCCGACGCCGAGCGCGACCCGGCCCGGCATCTGCTGGCCCGGCTGCGGTTCCAGCGCTTGCCGGACGGCACGCAGCAGCGCACCCCGATCCCGCTGGACGAGGCCGCGGCCGAGTTCGCCGAGCTGATCGACGCCGGCCGCCCGGCCGAGGCCCGCCTGGACCCGGACGACGCCCGGGACGAGATCGCGGCGTTCTCCCGGCAGCGGGCCAAGGTGGTCGCCACCCTGCTCGACGAGCTGTCCCGGCGGCTCGCGCCCGGCCTCGGTGTCGCCGCCGTGCAGGGCGACGGGGAGCTGGCCGAGCTGGCCGCCCGTACGGCCCGCCACCTGCGCAGCGGAACGGGGTATTGACGTGACCGCGCCCCGCGATCCCGCCCGGCACTGGCTGAGCCGCCAGTCCCTGGACGGGCCGAAACCGCTCGACGACTTCGCCGCCGACGCCCGCCCGGCCCTGACCGCGGGCGCGTCCGTCGACGCCCGGCCGCCCGGCTCGCGGGACATCGTGGCGATCTCCGTGCAGCGGGCCGGCGTGATCGCCGACCTGCTGGACGAGCTGGCCGCGCGGCTGCGGCCGGGGGTCGAGTCCGGCCCGGTCCGGTCGGACGGCGAGCTCGCCCGCCTGACGCGCGAGCTGGCCGACGACATGTACCGGCGGGCTACGTGAACCGGGACATCTCTCTCGCCGCCCCGACCATCTCCCACACGGCTGCGGCCGGTGGCAGCGCGTCGTCCGGCACGTCCCAGACCCCGCCGGTCCAGAGCCCTTCCCGCCACGGCCGGTCGTCGATCCGCAGCCGCTGCAGCCACGCCTCGTAGGCGGCCAGCGCCAGCCCGATCCGCAGGTCCCGTTCCGGCACGTTCCGGGCCAGGTCGGCCTCGTACGTGCTGATCAGCTCCCGGAACGCGGCCAGCCCGCCGCGGGCGCTGCTCAGCTGCAGCCCGGTCTCCGGGTCCTGCCCCCGCAACGCCCGCAGCTCCAGCGCGAGCTCGTGATTCTGCTCCTTGGTGCCCGCGCCGAGCCGCGCCGATGCCAGCCCGTGCCGCCGGGCCCAGGCCTCGACCAGCCGGTTCTCCTCGATCTGCCGGCGGGTGATCTCCGGGTCGCGCGGCGGTGGAGCGTCCTGCAGTGTGCGCAGCCGCCGCTCGAAGCCGAGCCGCCGGTCGACCAGCCAGCGGCGGGTGAAGGTGGTCCGATCCTGCGGCGGCCCGTTGAAGAACGCCGGCTCGGGCACCTGTTCCTCGCCCGGCGGAATGAATTTCACCGCTTCGCGGAGGGCGGCCACGGCCGCCGTCATCCAGGTCCGGGCGATTTCTCGCGCTTCGCCGGTGAGATGTCCGGGATTGGCGGGTACGGCGTCGGCGTACTGCTCCGCCGCCCACAACCACTGCCCCGGATCGAGCAGTTCGGACGGGCGGGTCAGCCGGCCGTACACGATCTTGGCGGGGTTCTCGGAGTCCTCGGCGATCTCCGGCACCCGGAAGACGAACTCCCGGTCCCGCCCGCAGGCCGGGCACGTCCCGGCGTAACGCCGCCCGGGGGTGCCGTCCGGCAGCGTGATCGCCTCCCCGGCGGTGACCAGCCGCCGGTCGCCGCACTCGCACGGCGTCAGGTCGAGGTAGAGGTGCGCTTCCTGCCGGGTGCGCGCGAGTTTCCAGGTCATCGGCCCGGCAGCGCGTTGAACTGTTCCCGGGCCACGTCGCCGGGACCGGTCGCGCCGTGCACCTCGCGCAGCGTCCGCACCACGAGCTCGGCCACCGCCGCCGCGTCGGCCGAGCTGAGCGGCCACGGGAAGTGCCGCTCCCAGTGGTTGACGATGTCCGGGTTCGGCGGCGGGCGCCAGCCCAGCTCCTGCAGGTGCCGCCGGTCGGCGCCGGTCAGCCGCCGGTCGACCGGCAGGTGGTCGTCGCCGTCGGCCGTCTCGACGGACAGGTAGGACGGTTGCTGCTGCATCGACACCGCGTACGGCTCGACGATCAGGTTCAAAGTGTCCCCGTCGGCCAGGCCGGGCACGAGCGCGGCGATCTCGGCGGCCAGCGCGTCCCACCCGCCGGCGGTCACTGCCGGTCCTTCCGGTCGGAGAAGTCGGCGATCTCCTGCCACGCGTTGTCGGCCCAGGTCAGGACGACCGCGACGTCCATCCGGTTCAGCCGGACGGTCCGTGACTCGCCCCGCCACCGCACCTCGGGTTCGGCGCCCGGGGCGCGCCCGGTCGGTTCGCCCAGGATCGTGGTGAGGGCGCGGGTGGCCATGGCGAACTCGTCGACGAGGAACTCCGGCGGCACGTCCGGGAGGCCGTCGACGTCGGTCAGCGTCATGGTGACGTGGTTGATGCCGCGCTCGGGGTGGTACGCGACCCGGACCGCCCGCCCCCGCGACGGCCAGGGCGCCGCGTAGAACCCGCTGGTCTCGGAGTCCCGCAGCGGGGTCAGCCCGAGCCGCGCGGCCAGCCCCTGGAATCCGGCCCGGTCCCAGGACCACTCGGTGTCCCGGATCGTCCGGACCAGGGTCTCCAGCGTGGGCCGGTCGACGGCGGGTGGCAGCTCTGTCATGGTCATCGGTCCTCGGCGGTCACTCGCCCACCAGCCGGATCGATCCCGGCCGCAGGCGATCGTGGAACATCAGGTAGTCCGTCGCGGTGACGTGGCCCCGGTCGCTGACGTGCACCTGCAGGTATCGCAGGCTGCCGGCGCGCTCGGAGTTGATGATCTCCTGCAGCACGGGCCGCATCTGCGGGTTCGCCTCGAGGAAGGCCGCGAGCTTCACGTCGTGCTGGAGCATATGCCGCAGGTACTCCGGGCTGCACTGCTCGGCCGTGATGTACCGCCCGCCGAGGTTGCCCGGGTCCTCGACGCCGCGGGAGCCGAGGGTGCTCCCGGCGCCCTTCTCCTCGATCCCGACCAGGACCAGGTTGTTCTCCGGGTCCCGCCAGAGCAGGATCCGGTCGAGGTTGTCCGGCCGCCCGGGTTCCTCGGGGGTCTCCACGCCCGGGGTCAGTTCCCGGGCGCCCGGGAACTGCCGTTCCTTCACCAGGTCGCCGCCGCGTGTCCCGAGCCGCTCGCTCGCGGTGCGCAGCAACTTGTCGAGTTCCAGGTAGCGCTCGCCGGCCGTCTGCAGGGTGTCGAGCTGTTCGAGGTCTTCGAGGCGGGACATCGCCTTCTGCATGATCTGGCCGAACAGCTTGTCGCCGAAGTGCTTGCGGTCCATCGTGATGCCGAGGTCCTTCAGCACCGGGACGAGCGGTTCGAGATCGTTCTTCCAGAGGTCGGTGTACTCCCGGTGGAGCCGGTCGCGCTCGATCATCTGGTCGTGGACCGCACCTTCCGGGCCGTCCCCGGGCCGGGCGTCGTAGTGCTGCGCCCCGGCGTCGTCCCCGACCGCCCGGGCCTGCATGCCGGGCAGCGGCTGCGGGTTGTCCTCGTCGACGTAGCGGTTCCCCTTGCGGAGCCGGCCGTCGATGCCCCGGCTGGTGTCGCGCTGGTCGCCCGGGAAGTGGTTCTTCCGGTCGGGCCCGGTGTAGAGCTTGCGGCCGAGCTGGTCACGTGTGCCCTCGAACCTCAGCTCGGAGTCCTTGAACCGCAGCGCCGGGTCTTCCCCGGGCCGGGCCACGGAACGCGGCGGCGGCGCGGCCGACGAGTCGCCGGCCGTGTGCTCGATCGGCAGCTCGGCCGGCCATTCCTGACCGGCCATGACCTCCTCGCCCAGCGACGTGCGGCCCCGGTGCCAGCCCTCGGCGGTCCCGGCCTCGGCGATCTCGCGCGGCGTCGGGAAGTCCGGGTGGCCGAGCCCGGACCGGGCCCGCTCCACCAGCTGCCGGGCGTCGGCCACCTCGCGGGCCAGGTTGGCGCGGGTCTCCTCCGGGTCGCGCCCGCCGAACCGTTCGCGCAGCGCGCCCTCGTCGGTGGCGGTGGTCCGCAGGTGCTCGATCTCGTCGGCCCGGCGTTCCAGCGCGTCCAGGATCCGGCCGACGTCCTCGGCGTCGGCCTGCCGGCCCCACTGGTAGCCCTCGCGGGCCAGCTCGTAGCCGTCCCGGCCGACCGCCGGCGTCTCCACCCGGTCGACACCGGCCTCGCGGTAGAACTCCAGCATCTGCCGGTCGAACCGCTCGTTCCCGGAGCGGCCCTCGTGCCGCACGACCAGGCTTCCGTCCGGCTCGCGGGTGAAGACGCGGGTCTCGGCGCCGTGGTGCTCGCCGGCCGTCGTCTCGGCCCGGAACCGGATCGTCACCTCGTCCGGGCGTACCCGGATCGCGTCCTCGCCGTCCAGGCGCAGCACGCGATCGCCGAACCGGTGGCCGTCCAGCCGCCCGGCCAGCTCGGCGCGGGCCGCCTCACTCCAGTGTCCGGCGCCGTCGCGGGGAATCAGCTCGTCCAGGTTCGGCGGGCGTTCCGGGCGTTCGGCCCAGTGCCTCGGCGGATCCGCATGACCGAGTTCGATCAGGTCGCGTTCCACCCCGGCGATCTCGTGGCGCAGCCGTTCCTGCAGCTCCGGGTGTCCCTCGGCGGCGTCCAGCCGCCGCTGCAGATGCAGCCGCTCGTTGATCCGCGCCGCCGTGTGCGGGTCGACCGGACGAGGCGGGCCGGATTCCCCGGCCTCACCGTACTGCCGGGCGATCGCCTCGGCCGGGCGCCGGATCAGCCCGTGCTCGTGCGGTCGCGCCTGCTCGGCGTGCTTCATCGCCAGCGTCTCGGTGATCTCGTGCACCCAGACCCGGCTCAGCTGATCGCCGGCCACCCGATGGTTGACCTTGACGACGTGCGGCCGGTCCGGCGTGCCGTCGCGCACCGTGGTCTCGGCGAGATTCCGCATGTTCTCGCCGACCTCGGTCCGGAAATGCCGCACCTCACCGTCGGTCATGGTGACCCGGACCAGGTCACCGGCCACGTCGACGGAGTGCACGACACCCTCGGAGAAGTCCGCGCCGACGACCTCCCGGGCCGCGTCGTGCAGCTCGGGCACGGTCACGTCGGCGACGTCCTCGGGCCGCCCGTCCGGCACGAACTCGGTGTCCTCGATCGGGCTGGCGTTGTGCCGTGGATCCGGCATTTCATTCAAAACACGATTTTCCCGTACGGGATCCCCGGCGCCCGCCTCCACCCGTTCCGGCCCCGCAGGCCCGGCGACCTCGTGCGCCGCGGCCCGCTCGGCGTGCAGCGCACCCTGGTCAGCGTGCGGCGCTCCCCGCTCGGCGTGCGGCCCACCCTGGTCGGCGTGCGGCGCATACGGCGGGTCGGCCGGCGCGTCCCCGCGCAGCACCTCCAGCACCCCGCGCGCCGCGCTGCCCGGCGCGTACTCCTCGGCGATGTGGTCGCGCAGCCCACCGGCGCGGGCATAGTGCTCGTCGAGCCCGTGCAGGGCCGACCGCACGTGATCCACCCACGCGCCCAGACGCGCCTCGTCCACGTCCCGCAGCACCCCGTCGACCACGTGGTCGGGCAGGATCGCGGCGTCCCCGGCGACCCGGTCCACCCGGTCGCGCAGCGCACCCACGGTGTTGCCGTCCCGCACGGTCGCGGCCTCGCCCAGGTGTTCCGGCACGTACCGTTCGTCGCCGAAGAACATCCCGGCGCCGGTGCCCTCGCCGACCACCACGGGCACTCCGGCCTGCGCCGCCTCGCTGGCCACCAGCCCGAAACCGTCCTGCACGGACGGCATCAGCACCAGGTCGGCGTCGACCAGGTCCTGCCGCAGCTGGGCCCGGCCCTCCTCGGTCCCGGACGGCACGAACTCGCGCACCTCGACCGGGTTCCCGGCGATCTCGCTGAGCCGCTCGGCCATCCGCGGACCGGCCCCATCCGGGGCGCCGCGCACGGTCAGGTGCACGTCCAGGCCCTCGGCGCGCAGCTCGCGAACCATCCGGGCGGCCATCTCGACACCCTTGATGGTGTCGTCGGCCCGGCCCCGGACATGCAGCTCGTAGCGGTCCCCCGGGGTCCGGCTCGGCGCCGGGCCGGGGTCGCGCGGCATGTCCGAGATGATGGTGTGGGCCGGCGGCGTCTCGCCGGGCACGCCGGCCGCCAGCCGCGCGGCCTCCTGCCCGAGCAGCGGCCCGATGCCGGTCACCAGGTCGGCACCGGTCATCAGCTCGCGCTCGGTGGCCGCCCGGTCCTGCCCCTCGCCCGGCTTGCCGCGCACGCCGTCGAGCACCTCGGGCGAGGTGTGCAGCACGTGCACGTACTTCGCCTCGGGGTAGACGTGCTCCTGCAGGATCCGGGCCGCGCCGCCGCCGAAACGGGAGTTGCCGACGATCACGTCGACGTCGGCCGGCAGGTTGTCCAGCAGCATCGACATCGCGCGACGGTCGGGCTGGCCCTTCTCGTCCAGCACGCCCCACACGTCGTGCACGCCGCGCACGTGGATGCCCTGCTCGGTCTCGTGCCGGGTCAGGTGCGGCTCGCTCGCCGAGACGAGCGAGACCCGGCCGTACACCTCGGCGCCGTTGGTCCGGAAACTCTGGCTCAGCTCGCGGTTGGCGGTGATCACGCCGCCCGCGTTGGAGTCGTACTCGGTGCAGACGGTCATCACGCGGACCGCGTCCGGATCGGTCGGCGCGTCCTCGACGGCGTTGCGGCGCACCACCTCCCCCGCGTCCAGAGTGTCGTGGAACCGCTCGTCACCGACCCGGGCGACACCGTCGCCGAGGTCGTGGATCGCGTCGTGCACGCTGCGGGCCACGGCCTCTCGCCCGTAACGCTCCGTCATCTCGTGCCGCAACGACATCGCGCGGTCGCGCTGGGCCGGGAGGTCGTCGAACGTACGGCGAAGATGATCGGACCAGCCGGCGGCGTCGCCGCCGTCCCGGACCACCGACCCGGCCCCGTGCTCGTCGCTGACCCGCAGCGGATCGCCGAGCAGCCGCCCGGCGCCGCCCTCGGAGTGCACCAGCACCGGGACGCCGTCGCCGGTCGCCTGCAGCACCAGCGGATCCAGCTCGGGGCGGGCCACCGGGTCGATCACCACGTCCGCGCGGTGCAGCAGCTCACGCCGCCCGGCCACGTCGTCGGGCAGCCGCCGGACGGTCACCTCGCTGTCGGCCACTTCGGACAGACGGTCCCGGTGCCAGTTCGCCTCAGGCCCGTCGGCGTCGCGGACCGCGACCGTCAGCCGGGCGTCCACGCCCTGCGAGCGCAGCTCACGGACCGTCTCGGCGGCGGCCAGCTGCGCGCGCTCGCCGCCGGTGACCAGCACGTGATAGCCGTCCCGGCCCGGGTCCCGGGTCGGCGGGGGCGGACCACCACCGTCGACCGGCGGCACCACCTCGTGCACCGGCGGGACCGGCTCCGACCCGTGCCGTTCGAACGCGCCGCGCAGGCCGTCGGCGACCTCCGGGCCGACGGCGATCACCAGGTCGGCGCGGGACAGCACGTCCAGGTGGGCCGGGTCGGTGGGCACGGTGTCGACGATCTGGACGACCCGGGCGTCCGGGTAGGCGTCCCGGCGGGCCTCGGCGACACCGGCCGTCTGTCCGTAACCGACCACCACGTCGGCGTCGGCCGGCAGGTGGTCCGGGCGCAGCAGCGGACTGATCCGGCCGGTCACGCCCGGGATCGGATCGGCCGGGAGGGCGCGCACGTTCGGGCCGAGCTCGCCCGACTCCAGGCCGGGGGCCCGCAGCGCGACCCGGTCGCCGCCCTCGCCCAGGGCGCCGGCCAGGTCGCGGAGGGTGCCGCGCTGCATCGGGCCGTCCGGAACGTCGTCGAACGCCAGCAGGTGAAGCGGCTCGGTCCGCCGCCGCTCGTCCCCGCGAGGCGGCGCGTGCTCGTCCCCGCGAGGCGGCGCGTGCTCGTCCGTACGCGGGAAGCTGTTGTCATCGATGCGCGGCGGCACTTCTTCGCCGCGCAGATCCGGCATGCCGGAAATATCATTGTCGTGCAGGGAGATCGGCTCGTGGACGGCCGGCGGGTGGGCCGCGGCGAGCGGTTCCGGGCCGGGCACCTGGTCCAGGCGGCGGGAACCGGACCAGGTCGAGTCCAGCAGCGCGTCCTTGCCGACCCAGTGCGCGTCCCGGCCGTGGTCGCCCCGGTGGCCGACCCCGAGCACGTCCTCGGTGGTCGGCCAGTCGGACGACGGTCGCTCGCCGGCCTGCACCTCCTGCATCCGCCGGACGATCTGGAGGGCGTCCCGGCGCTGCTCCAGCATGTTGGCGCGCAGCTCGTCCGGGTTGTCGCCGCCGTACTTGTCGTAGAGCGGACGCAGCCCCTCGGCGTCGCGACCGTCCAGGCCGCGGAGCAGGTCGGTGATGTGGTGAGCCTCGTCGCCGAGCCGCCGGATCGGGTCCAGGCCACCGAACTCGGGCCACGAGAAACCCTGCCGCGCCCACGCGTAACCGCCGACCTTGGCCGTGGTCACGTCGACCTGCCGCACACCGGACTCGCGGTACCACCGCTCCAGGTGATCGTTGTACTCCCGCGCGAATCCGCCGCCCCGCACGTCGTCGTTCAGGTTCAGCGACTGGTTCTTGACCCGCAGGTAATCCTCGTCCGGATGCCGTTCGAGCACCCGGACCGACCGGCCGACCTCGTGCCCCTGCGCGTCGAAGACCTTCAGCTTGACCTCGACCGCGTGCGGCGAGACGCGGACGTTCTCGACCTCGACGCGCATGTCCGCGTACGTCCGGCCCTCGAACTTCTGGACGACGGCGTCGTGGATCGCGCCGTGCCAGTTCGCGGCCTGCTCGGGGGTGTGCGGGAGCAGGTCGCCGACGGGCGGGGTCTCCCCGTGCGTCCAGGGTGGATCGATCAGATGCGACCCGTCGGGCCCATGCGGCTCGGCCACAGGATCGTGCGGCTCGGGCGCGGGGTTGCGCAGCTCAGGCCCGGATTCGTGTGGTCCAGTGCTCAGGTCGTGCACCGGATGTGGTGATCCGTGCGAGGCGCCGATCAGCCCGCCCGCGGGCAGCACGTTGGCCAGTTGATGCACCAGCGACGGCGCCACCGGATGCCCGAGCGTCTCCAGATCCCGCTCCACCCCGGCGATCTCGTTCCGCAGCCGGTTCTGCTCGGCCCGATCGCCGGTCGCGTCCCGGAACTGCCGTTCCAGGTGCACCCGCTCGTTGATCCGGGCCGCCGCGTGCGGATCCACCGGCGGCCGGGACGGCCCGTCGCCGAACCCGAACGCCCGCCCGATAGTGGCCGTGGCCCGCCGCAGCAGTCCCTGCGGTGGGCGCCCGGCCGCCTCGGTGTGCTGGATGGCCAGCGTCTCGGTGATCTCGTGCACCCAGACCCGGCTCAGCTGCTCCGGCGCGACCCGGTGGTTGACCGTGACCACGTGCGGGTCCTGCGGGGTACCGGCCCGCACCTCGCTCTTGCCGAGAGTCGACATGTCGTGACCGATCTCGGTCACGAAGTGGCGGCTGCTGCCATCGGCCAGATCCACCCGGACGTACGGGCCGTCGCTCGTCACGCCGACGATGTCCCGGCCCGCGAAGTCCTGCCCCTCGACGTGATCGGCGGCCGCGCGCATCTCCTCGACGGTCACGTCGGGCAGGTGCCCTGGGCGCCCGTCCGGCACGAAGCCGGTGTTCTCGATCCCGCTGGCGGTGTGCGTGGTCCCGCCGGCCGGTTCGGCGCGCAGGGCCGGGTCGTAGCCCAGGTACTCCTCGGGCGGCGGCCCGTCCAGGTAGCGGCGGCCGTGCCACATGGTGTCGACCATGGCGTCCTTGCCGACCCAGTGCGCGGCCGCGCGGTCGGCACTCGTGCCCCGCCCGTGCACCGACTCGCGGTAGCCGAGATCGGCCACCTCGCGTGGCGTCGGGTACTCGTGCTTCGGCAGGGCACCACTCATCGCGCCGTCGGCCCGCCCGACCAGGGACTGGGCCTCGTGCCGCTGCATCCGCATGTTCTGCGACAGCTCGGCGGGCGTGTCACCGCCGTACTTCTCGTAGAGGGGTCGCAGTTCCTCGGCGCCGTAATGATCCATTCCGGACAGATGGCGGCCGATGTCGCCGATCTCGATCTTCAGCTTGGCGAAGACCTTGTGCCCGCCGCCGAGCTGCCACTCGAAGCCGGCCTTGCCCCAGGTGTAGCCGCCGACCCAGCTGGTCACGACCTTGATGTGGTCGACACCGGAGTCCCGGTACCAGCCCTCCATGTGCCGGTTGAACTCGCCCGCGAAGCCCCGCCCCTGGTAGGCCGCGTCCACCTTGAGCGAATCGTGCGACACGACCAGCTCGCCGCCCGGCTCCCGCATGAAGATCCGCGAGATGCTGCCGACGGTGTGCTCCTCGCCGGGCGCGCGGATCGACATCTCGATGTGCACGTGGTCGGTCCGGACCTCCGCGTACGCGACCTTCACCTGCAGCCCGGCGAAGTCCTGGCCGTCCAGCGTGGCCTGGAACGCCCGCTCCAGCTCGGCCTCGGCCGCCGCCCGTTGCTCGGGCGTCAGGTCGTGCCGCGGGATCATCTCCTCGATCGGCGGCTTGTCCGGGGGTCTCGGCCGCTCCCCGGCCCGGTCCACCTCATGCGGCCCAGCCTCGTCCCGCCCATGCGGCCCGGCCTCGTCCCGCCCATGCGGCCCAGCCTCGTCACGCTCGTGCGGCGCGGCCTCATCACGCTCGTGCGGCGCGGCGGAATCACGCTCGTGCGGCGCGGCGGAATCACGCTCGTGCGGCGCCGGGCCATCGTGATCGCGCGCTGCAGAACCGCTCTCATGGTCACGCCCGGCCAAGCTCTCGTGATCCCGGACCTCCGGCTCGCGCGGCCCTTCATGCCCGGTCCGCCCCGGTTCGAGCGCCTCCAGCTCCGGGAACCGAGAGGCCGGCTCCTCCCACCCCCGAGGCGTAACCCGATCAACCGATTCGTCCCCCAGAACCCGGAGCCGCTCGCTCACCTCATCCGAGGCCTTGGGCCGCGCCGGACCGTGCTGCCCCTGATCCGCAAGGTGTTCCCCAGCCCACCGCGGCAGCTGCTCAGGCATCTGCTGACCCCGCAGGATCGCATGAATCTCGGCCGAACTGAGCTGCTTCGGCAACGGCGGCTCAGCCGGTTCAGCCGCATGCCGCACAACCCCGTCATGATCCCGAAGCCCGACGTCCGGCCCGCCGACCTCTTCCAGCCCCCGCAGCCCTTCCGGCCCCGCGGCCCGCTGAGGCACCGAACTGTCCGCCCGCTCCGCCCCGGAAGGCTCCGCCCGCCCCGGCCCCGACGTTTCCGCACGCTCCGGCGCAGCCGGCTCGGCCGGCTCGGCGGGTCGTGGCCCGGCAGTTTCCGCGTGCTGCGGCGCGGCGTCATGCGCCGGCGCGACGTCATGCGTTCCCGGCCCGGCTTCGCCGGCCGGAGGGCGAAGCTGCCCGCCGACCTCTCCATGCAGCTTCCGGAAAGCATTGTCCAAATTATCCCGTACGTACGGAGCCCGCGCCGCCGGCTCGGCCGGCACATGCGGCGATAGTCCGATCGCCGCACTGTCCGCCTGCCGCCAGGTCCCGTCCCCGAGCTCCTCCATGGCCGGCCGCCGCACGACCGCCCCGCCGGGCGGCAGCGACTCATTGACCTGCACGGATACGTCCAGTTCGACGCCGTCCCCGTACCGGACCCGCATCGTCCCCGACTCCTGGTCGAAGTCGGCCCGATGCGGCAGGTCCGGAGCCCCGGGTTCCCGCCCTTCGATGAGCCCGCCGATCTCCCGATCCGCGACCGTCTCCACGTCTTCCGGCCGGGCCACCGCCCGTTCAGGCGCAACCCCGTCCACCGGAACCAGCCGCGGATCCTCTACCCGGCGTACTCCCCCACCGCCGGCCGAGTCCCCACGCCCCGGAACCCCCGGCCCACGCCGGCCGTCAGCCCCGTCTCCCCCACCGGCGCGCTCCGGCCGATCCCCCACTCCCCGGCCATCCGAACTCGCCCCCTCCGAACGAGCCGCCCCGACCCCCGCGGACCCGGCCGCCGCCGACCCAGCCGCAGCCGACCCGGCCGCCGCAGCAGCATCCTCAGGCCGAGCAGACGTCGGATCACGCGGCGGCCCATCGTTCGGCGGCCCGTCATGGGGAGGATGCCCCGCACCCCCATCGCGCGGACCGACCTCACCCCCGCGGTCCCCCACGCCGAGCGCCCGATCCGCCACCTGGCCAGGCCCGGCCCCACGATCCACAGGCCCGGGATCACCGCGTCCGGCAAGACTGTCCACATCGGCCCGATGCGGCGTCTCCGTCGGCCGGCCCACGGGAGCAACGTCATCCCGCCGCCCGTCAGCACGTTCATGCCCCGCTGCCCCATCGCCGGCAGCCTGGTGCGACGCGGCCCGATCCCCACCCGTCGGGACACGATCTCCCCCGGCGGACCCATGATCACCGCCGGCCGACGCACTCCCGGACTCGGACGCAACATGACCGGAAGCGCCCGCCCGGTTAGCCCCGGGCTCAGGCGCGACACGATCGGAAGCGCCCGCCCGGTCCGCCCCGGCCTCGGGCGCGACACGATCAGAAGCACCCGCCCGGTCCGTACCCTCAATCGCCCGGTCCGCGGCAGGCGCTCCTCCCGACGTACTGTCGCCGTGGGAAACGTCTCCACCCGCATGCCCGGAGTTGCCGGCGGACCTGGACCCCTCGCCGCCTGTGCTCGGGCCGGCCTCGCCGGCCCGGACGGGGGTGCCGCCACCCCCGCCGCCTCCGCCGCCCCCTTGTCGCGGTCCGCCGCCACCACCGGCTTCGGCCCGGGCCGGGGTCGCCGTCGTCTCGGGACGCGGTGCGGTCGCCGTGTTACTACCGGCCGGGCTCGGCGACTGGGTCAGAACCGTGTCCGGATCGTTGCCCCATTTCGCCTGAATATGATCAGCGACCTCGGGCCGCGCCGCGACCTCGTCGGGCAGTACCCGCAGCCCGCCGGTCTCGCCCGCCCCGGGGTGCGCGCCCTGCCAGCCCACGTACCCGTTGTCGGTCAGGACGAGATGTTCCTGCAGGCCTTCGGCCTTGTTGAAGCGGGTCGAGACCGCCGAGAACCCACCGTCCTCACCGGACAGCAGGTGCAGATCCTTGCCGATGGTCAGCTTGCCGCCACCGAGGGTGCTCATCTCCAGGTGGGTCTGGCCGCCGAAGATCACGCCGGCCGACGCGCCCATCACGGCCTGGTGGCCGACCTCGGACCAGTTGAACGGCTTGTCCGAGCCGAGCTGTCCGACAATGCCCATGCCGCCACCGGCCAGGGCGCCGCCGACGGTGTGGCCGACCGGACCGCCGAACATGCTGGCGCCGAAGACGCCGCCCTGGACCGCGCTGTTCTGGATGTGACCCCAGTCGAGGCTGTCGCGGTTCCCGGCACCCATCTGCAGCAGCTGGGCGCCGAGGTCGCCGCCGCCCATGAAGCCGGCGCCGAACGCGACCCGGCTGCCGATGTAGTGGGCGAACTCCTTGCCGAGCCCGACCTTGGCCGCCTCTTCGACGGCGGTCTTGGTCAACGCGGTCTCGACGAACTTGGAGCCGAGCTTCTTGCCCGCCCAGTTCTTCATCAGCTGCTGCTGGATCTCTTTGGCCAGCTGTTTCTGCACGGCGCGGGCGGTCTGGCTGGCCAGCCGGCCGCGGATCTCGTCACCGGCCATGCCGCGCAGGGCCTGGGCGGCGAGCCGGTTGGCCACGGCTTTGGAGACGCCACGGGCGACGACGTTGGTGGCCAGTTTGCCGAGCCAGGTCTCGGCGATCCGCTTGGCGCCGTCGTAGACCAGGGCTTTGACCACGCCGGCCGGGATCGCGTGACCCAGCGTGATCCGGGTCACGAGCGGCACGGCGAATCGGGCGCCGGCCGCGAGGGCGCGGGTCGCCAGGTTGGCCGGCAGTTTGAGGAAGAGGTTGGTCAGCGGTTTGATCGCGAATCGGACGACGATCGACGCGATCCGGCCGACGGTGTTCTCGGCCAGTTTGCCCAGGGCCAGGCGGAACCCGGTGAACAGGCCGGGTGCGGCGCCGAGTGATCCGCCGCCGGACGGGATGGCGGCGACGATCAGCATGTAGATCGAGACCGCGAGCATCAGCAGGTTGATCGCGACCATGTACTTCATGAGCTCGACCTCGAGCCCGAAGCCCTGCACGCCGGACCGCATCTGGGCGGCGCCCTCGGCCGATCCGCGGAGCCCTTCGAGGTACGCGTACCACTGCTCGACGAATGCGGCGGCGGACGCGTCGCCCGACCAGTTGTTCAGGATCGGGTCGGCGGCCTTCTGCACGTCCTGGTACGCGTTGTGCAGTTCGGTGGCGAGCTGTTCCCACTGGTCGGCGAGGTCGTAGACGTCGTTGGCCTTGGCCAGCGGGATCTCGCCGAGCACGATGTGCGAGAGCCAGTCGATCCAGTCCGGAAGCCACTCCTCGAACTCCGAGAAGTAGTCCAGCATCGTGGTGATGAACTCATGATCATCAGAGGGCACGGGGCGTCCGTCGTCAGTCGATGCGCGTGGCGACGTGCTTCACGACGGACTTCTTGATGTCGTCGGCGCCTTCCATGTCGGCGACGTCGTAGTTGACCATCGCCTTGCTCACGTACTCGCCGACCTTCTGCATCCCCTGGCCGCTGGCCACCGCGGCGCCGGTGACCGCGGTGCTGGCCTCCACGTCGCCACCGTCGGCGCCGGGCACCATCTTGTGATAGGTCTGCGAGAGGAACGTGTCGGTGTACTGATCCGAGGGGAACGTGTCCTTCTCGTGGTCCCGGATACCGAGCACGGCCTCGTCGACCGCCTGCTTGAGCGCGATCCCCTTGTCCCGGATCTTGTCCGCGGCGTTGATCAGGTCACTCGGACTCGACGTGATCGAGACGTAGTTACCCATTGTCGTCCTCCGCCCGGATCCGCACGTCGGCGTCGTGGCTGCCGATGAAGCTTCGCATGTCGGTGCCGGCCATCTTGCGCAGGTCGGCCGGCAGGCTGTCGTTCATGACCTCGGTGCTCTTGCGCCCGGCGTCCTCGATGGCCGCGCGAACCGTCTGCACGATGCTCGCCGACAGGGCCTTCGAATTGGGCGTACGGAGGATCCGCGGGTCGATGTCCAGCTCCAGCAGATGTCCGCGGGGGCCGACGACCGCCTTGATCATGCGGTCGGGCGACCACGCAGTGCCGGTCACCTCAAGCATCTTCCGCTGGGTGGCGGGGATCTCGGAGGTGGCCTTGCGCAGGTCCGACAGCATGTCGCGAAGCACTCCCCAGTCGGGACGCCCCGGAACGTCAGCCATCTCGCCCGCCTCCTCGTGTCTCGGTCCTCCCGATCATCGCGCACCCGGCCGGCCGCCGAGAACCCTGGGCAGGGCTCCGGCGGCCGGACCGGTCACATACCCGAGGCGATCTGCTGGTCGATCTGCTGCATCCGCTCGGCGGACGCGCCCAGCTTGACGCCGACGCTCTGCAGCGCGCTCTTGATCTCCAGGGCGCCCTGGTTCCACTTCTGCCGGGCCTGGTCGCAGGCCTCGCCCGCGGAGCCCTGCCAGTCGGCCGCGAACAGCTGGGTGAAAGCCGTGTACAGGTCGTTCAGCTGCTGGTCCATCTGGCCCTCGAAGGTGCCGATGGCCTGTGCGGTGTCGTTGATCTGCCCGAAGTTGTAGGTGATGCTCATTGTTCGTCTCCCCGATCTCGCTCAGGCGCGCTCAGCCGCGCAGGATGCCGATGACGGAACTGTCGCCGGTCGACGCGGCCGCGGAGCGGATCTCCTGGGCGGCGTCGTCGTCGTGCACGCCGTACTGCTTGGAGGCGCTGCTCATCTTGCCGGCCAGCTCGTCCAGCGCGTTGATGATCTTCGTCAGGCCGTCGTTCAGCTGAACGGAGACGTCCTGCAGGGCGGTGTTGGCCGCACCCGAGAATCCGCCGCCACCGAGCGACTGGATCCGGTCCAGCAGCTGCGCCATGCCCCGGGACACGCTCTGCCCGGTTTCCTCACAGCGCTGCGCCATTGAGTTGAGCTGCTCCTGCGTGGCATGGACCTGTCCCATACCCGGAGTTCCTGCCAAGGTGGTTCACCCCGATTCTTCCCTGTCGACCCACTCCGAGAGCGGCCGGCGAAACGTCCTGGTGGGCCCCGAAGGTAACCATCCGTACCAACGTGGGGCTACCCCGATGTACAGCGCCGAACCCGGCCCGGTTCACATCCAGGAATTCGAACCCGCGTATCGGTGACGGCGTACTCTATCGCGTCACCGATTGCCGGACCTGACGGCTAACCTGGCGGTGCACGCATGAACGTCTACGGGGAGGCGAAGATGAGCGGCGAGCCGAATCCGTACTCCGACGCGACGAAGGCGAACACCAACGCGCCCTGGCTGAGTGAGACGACACCGATCGACGTCGATCTCGACGGCCTCCGGGAGTACGCGTCGCTGATGGCCAAGCAGCAGCTTGACCTCGCGGGCGAGCAGACGCATCTGATGCATCTCTACGACACCCCGTTCGAGGCCTGGAAGGATCAGGTGCTCGGCGAGGCCGCGACCATCCGGGCCCAGCTGAAGAACAACGCGACCGAGCTCTCCTCGTACCTGGGCTACCTGGGCCAGACGTTCTTCAACATCGGCTCGGCCGCGCAGACGATCGCCGACATCTATCAGAGCGGTGACGCCACCGGTGCCGCCGACCTCAACGACGTGCTGTTCGCGTTCGGCGACAAGTCCGTCGGCCGGCCGGACGGCCTGCCCAAGGGCATCGGCCAGACGTACTGGGAGGCGCTGGCCGCGCAGGGCGGCAACGAGCAGACCGGCGCCCCGGCCGCGAACAGCGCCGAGTGGCAGCCCCCGGTGACCACGTCGATCTCGCCGTACCAGTTGCAGGAGAACTCGACCGGCCCCAACGGGCAGCGCATGGAGAAGATCATCACCACCGTCCCGGGCAGCGGGGTGATGATCGAGACGGTCACCATCTTCAACGCCAAGGGTGACGTGCTCTCGACCAAGTCCACGCGCACCACGACGTCGTACGACACCACCAGGCACACCCTGACCACCACCACGGAGAACAGCCAGGGCGGCAAGGCGACCGGGTCCAGCACGACCACGACGACGTACGACGGAAGCCGGGTCGTCGACGAGAAGACCGTCAGCAAGTCGGCGAGCGGCCAGGAGACCAGCACCACGCACACGCAGACCGACGCCAAGGGCGAGACCGTCGAGACGACCGACAAACCGGCCCGCGACGAGCACGGCAAGCTGATCCCGGGCCAGCGCACCACGACCGACTCGGTGACGACCGGCGCGGCCACCGACGACAGCGGCACGACCAGCCCGACGTCGCTCGCCGACGAGGCCGACCCGATCGCCCGGAAGGCGCTGGGATAGGCCATGGGCGACGAGACGTTCAACGCCAAAGCCGACCCGAATTACGGGTACAGCCCTTACAGCGGCCAGTTGCATTACGGCAACCTGACCTATCCGTCGGATTACACCCCGGCTCCGGGTGAGAACAATCAGCTGACGATCGAAATGATCGAAATGATGATCAAGAATGCGCACCCGGAGAAGATCTCGGTCCTGGCCGACCATTGGCACAACGTCGTGACCGTTCTCGGTCAGTACCGGACGTATCTGTACGGACAGAGCGTCCAGTTGCGCGACGAGCACTGGAAGTCGGAGGCCGCCCGGGACGCGTTCCTGGAGAAGGGTCCCGGCGAGGCTCTGGCCTATCTGGACGTCTGGATCCAGGCCGCCCAGGCCAACGAGGACGGGCTGCGCGGCATGGTCACCGTCGCGATCGAGTCCCGCGACAAGATCGACAAGATGATGGTGCGCTACCGCCAGGCACTCAAGGACGCGCAGAACGTCGACTTCATCGGCCAGTTCAGTGAGTACGCGGACGTCAGCCGCTACTGGCTGACCAGCTGGAGCGACTCCAAGGACTACCAGATCCAGCAGCAGGTCCAGGAGCAGCACGAGAAGTTCCTGAAAGAGGCGCAGGGCATCGCCTACACGTACGGCAATCAGTACTACGAGTGGAGCAAGAAGCTGCTCAAGGGCGTCGGCCCGCCCTACAAGCCGATGGACGCGGTGCTCAACCAGCCCGGCAAGCCGCAGTTCTCGGCGCCGCCTCCGGGCGCACCGGCCGGCAGTCCCCCGCCGCCGCCCCCGCCGCTGAACAATCCGGCGCTCCCGCCCGCGCCGCCCGCCGCACAGCCACCCGGCACGCCGCCGAACCCGGGGCAGAATCTTCCGACGCCCCCGCCGGGCACCGCGCCCGGTGACGCGCCGCCGAACCCGGGCCAGCTCCCCGGTGGTCTGCCCGGCGGCCTCCCGGGTGGGCTGCCGCCGCTGTTCCCCGGTCCGGGCGGGCTCGGCGGCCCCAAGCTCAACCCGCCGACCCTGACACCCGGCCTCGGCACCCAGAAGCCGGGCGCGCCGTCAGCGGTGCCGGGCGAGAACGTGCCCAACCCCGGTCAGCTGACCCGCAACGCGTTCAACCGCGGGGCCCAGCCGCCCGGTGGCCTGGGTCAGCCGCCCGGCCGCACCCTGCGCCGGGGCGGTCAGACCGGTCGTCCGGGCGGCCTGCCGCCGGGCCGTCCCGGTGACCGCCGCCGCGGCGAGGCCGACCGGGGCAACCGCCTGCCCGGCGCACCGATCGACGGCGAGGAGAACTTCGGCCGGCCGGGCAGCATGCCCCCGGTGTTGAAGAACCCGAACAGTGACCGTCAGCGCCGCCGCCCGGGCAGCACCGAGGAGTTGCGCCCGACCCTGCCCGGCGGCAAGGACGCGTACCGGCCGGACGGCACCACGCCCCCGGTCCTGAACCGGCCGACCCTGCCGGCCGAGCCGGCCCCGGCGCGTCCGGCCCGCCGCAAGGAGAAGGCGGGCACCGCGTGGGGCGACCTGTTCGGGGCCGAACACGCCCGGGCCGGAGCCGGCTCGGGCCTGATCGAGGCGCCGTCCCAGCCGCCCACCGGCGGTCATGTGTCCAGGTTGGAGGAGGTGCCGGAGTCGTTGCGCAGCCGCGCCGCCCGGGCCGCCGACCAGCCGGGCGCGGTGTCGCCGGAACTCAGCAAGCGCAAGGTCGGCCCCGAGCCGATCACGGTGCTGCCGCCCGACGACGAGGCGGCCGGCGTGGTCACCGACGAGCAGGCGTTCGAGGTGCAGACCCCGGGCGGCGGCGTGGTGACCGGCCGGCGCGACGAGCCGGTCTACGAACCGGAGATCCGCAAGGTTCTCGGCGGCGGCCACTGAGGCCGGCCGGGCCGGCCGGTCTCAGGCCTTCGGGGTCCTGATCACCATCGAGCCGGCGGCCCGGTCGTGCAGGCCGCGGCCGTTCTCGTCGGCGATCAGGGCGGGAATGAGCAGGGCCAGCAGCACCGCGCGGACCAGGCCGCGGCCGAGCCCGATCGCGCCGCCGTCGGCGAACGAGCGGCAGCCGATCCGGGCCAGGCGCATGCCCGGCGTCTGCGCGAACAGCCCGATGAAGAACGTGTTGATCAGGATCAGCAGCACGACCGGGGGCCAGGCGACCCGGGACGGATTGGCGTAGAGGCCGGCCACCAGCAGGCAGAGAACCCAGTCGATGAGCAGGGCGATCAGGCGCTGCCCACCACCGGCCGGTTCCGGACGGGCCGGGGCCTGCGGTACGTCGTTCGCGGAAGCTGCCACGACGGCCGAGCCTACGCGATAGGGTCCGAGGGTCGGCCGCTGCGCTCACGCCGTGCCTGATCATCCGGTTACGTAACACGGCGGAAACAATAGGGATACGCCGGGGCAACCCCGGACCCCTAACGTCGCGACAAGCCTTGCCAGGTGGCGGCTCATGCCGCCCGGTATCGGAAAACTGTGCCAGGAGGACGTGTGTTCGCCAATCCCGAGGAACTCCTGCGATACCTCAAAGACGAGGACGTCAAGTTCGTCGACGTACGTTTTTGTGACCTTCCCGGCGTGATGCAGCACTTCAACATCCCGGTGGAGTCGTTCGACGACAGTGTTGCCACCGACGGCCTCGCCTTCGACGGATCCTCGATCCGCGGCTTCCAGGCCATCCACGAATCCGACATGATGCTGCTGCCGGACGTCGCCACCGCCTTCATCGACCCGTTCCGGTCCCAGAAGACGCTGGCCCTGAACTTCTTCATCCACGACCCGTTCACCCGCGAGGCCTACTCGCGCGACCCGCGGAACGTGGCCAAGAAGGCCGAGGCGTACCTCGCCGCCAGCGGCATCGCCGACACCGCCTACTTCGGCGCCGAGGCGGAGTTCTACATCTTCGACTCGATCCGCCACGAGACCTCCGCGCACCAGGCGTTCTACTACATCGACTCGATCGAGGGCGCGTGGAACTCCGGCCGTGAGGAGGAGGGTGGCAACCGCGGTTACAAGACCGCGTACAAGGGTGGCTACTTCCCGGTCTCCCCGGTCGACCACTACTCCGACCTGCGCGACGCCATGGTGCGCCGCCTGATCGACACCGGCTTCACCGTCGAGCGCTCGCACCACGAGGTCGGCACCGCCGGCCAGGCCGAGATCAACTACAAGTTCTCGACGCTGCTGCACGCCGGCGACCAGATGCAGCTGTTCAAGTACATCATCAAGAACACCGCGTGGGAGCACGGCAAGACGGCGACGTTCATGCCGAAGCCGCTCTTCGGTGACAACGGCTCCGGCATGCACACCCACCAGAGCCTCTGGCTCGGCGGCGAGCCGCTGTTCTACGACGAGACCGGCTACGCCGGCCTGTCCGACACGGCCCGCTGGTACATCGGCGGCCTGCTGCACCACGCGCCGTCGCTGCTCGCGTTCACCAACCCGACCGTCAACTCGTACCGGCGCCTGGTGCCCGGCTACGAGGCCCCGGTCAACCTGGTCTACTCGCAGCGCAACCGCTCCGCCTGCACCCGCATCCCGGTGACCGGCAGCAACCCGAAGGCCAAGCGCGTCGAGTTCCGCGTGCCGGACCCGTCGTCCAACCCGTACCTGTCGTTCGCCGCCCAGATGATGGCCGGCCTCGACGGCATCAAGAACAAGATCGAGCCCCCGGCCCCGATCGACAAGGACCTGTACGACCTGCCGCCGGAGGAGTGGGGCAGCGTCAAGCAGGTCCCGGGCTCCCTCGACGCCGTCCTCAACACCCTCGAGGACGACCACGACTTCCTCACCGCCGGCGGCGTCTTCACCGACGACCTCATCTCCACCTGGATCGACTACAAGCGCACCAACGAGATCGACCCGGTCCGCCTGCGCCCGACCCCGCACGAGTTCGAGATGTACTACAACGTCTAGGGTTGATCACGCCCCTGACCAGCGGTTCTACTCGCCGCTCTGACCTGGGGCACAACTCGGGCACAGCTTGAGAAACGGCGGTCATGCTCGGCTCCCAGCCGACGTGGCCGCCGTTTCGCGTGTACCGAGCGCCCCTCACTCAGCACCGCGCCCGATCGAGAAACGGCCGAGGAGCGGTGGCCGACGCCGGAAATCGGTGGAGCTTCTCTACCCCTCCAACGCGACCTACGGGCCGCTCGCCTGGCCTACTCGCTCTGGCGGTTTTGCGCCGCCGGTCGCAGGCCCCTTCGGTCGATGTCTTCCAGTGACGCCAACCACCGGGCAGGCCGAAACTCTCGCGCCCAGCCGGTGTCATAGGCGCGCGCCAGGGCCCGGAACCAGAGCTTCGCGAACTCAGACCGTGTCTAGATCAAGTCGCATCGCTCAAACACACTGAGCCTGAAAGCCAGATCGAGCAATGGAGCGAGGAGCCTGAGATGGCATGGGTCTTGCGAAACCTTGGAGTCATTATCGCGACGTTAGCCGTTGGACTCTCGTTCGCAACAGCGATCTTGAACCGGCGCCAGCGACAAGAGGACATGTACCTCCGCGTCCACGAGACACTCATTGACATCGAAATGCAGCGCGGTCGACGGGCGCTTCATGCGTTCGGAGAAGCAGGCCTGCTTCCATCAGAAGAAAGTCCTGAGTTCGCTCAGATTAGCCGAACGCTTTCAGTCCACAACGCCGGCGCAATCTATGTCCGACGCGGCATCGTCCCGCGCCGCTGGGTACTGCGTGAGTGGAAAAACACGCTCTGCGACATGCGCTGCGCTTTGACTGTTTTTCGCGAGTATCGCCAGAGCACGTACGGCTGGCCTGTACTCGTGGAACTGGATTCCTTGATCTCGTCGGCAGAGCGAAGTGTAGTCAGGCGCCCAGCACTCGATGAGCAAGGTCAAATGCTCAAACCTCGCTACCTCCTCAAGACCGCAAATGGCCCGGAGGTCAATCCGCCGGGCACCGTCATGAATTCGGACCGCCCCACCCGAAAAATTTCCAATCCACCGCAGCAGATATAGGAGTCGCGCGTCGGCGGACCCACGACCCGGTGCCTGCTTCCGGCGACCGCGGCTGTCCCGGAAAGCCCTCCCACGTTTGGTTCTACGAGATTTGAAACAATGCTCTGAACTCGGTCTGCGCCATTCCCGGGAGCCCTTGGATCACATCGGGACCATCCGGAGAGTCGTCACTCAGCCCGCCAAAGGTACGGGGCGTTTTCGCGGGATAGCCGATCATCTACGGCTTGCCGTCCGTCCGGACAGGTTCCGGGCGGCTGCTGTCGCGGTTGGACCGGTGCGGCCGGGTGTCATGGGACCGGGGCCTTGGCCGCCGTCCCAGTCCTGATGCCCCGGTCCGGTGGAGTTCTGTCGTGACCTACCAACCGCCCTCGTTCGGCCGGCCGTACCAGCAGCGACCCGCCTCAGGCCCGCCCTATGGCGCCGCGCCGGCCGGTTTCCCGCCGCCAGTCCCGCCGGCGAAGCGCAAGGTGTGGCCGTGGGTGCTCGGCGGTGTAGCCCTGACCGCACTTCTGGGTTGTGTCGGAGCGTTCACGCTGCTCGGCGCCGGCGCGAAGATGGTCGGCGACGCGGCCACGGAGATGGACGACAACCAGAAGGGCCGGAACGCGGTCGTCGGCAAGGTGGGTAGGCCCACGCGGGACGGCAAGTTCGAGTTCACGGTGACCGGCGTGAAGTGTGGCGCCGAGCAGGTCGGCCCGGACGGCTTCGGCGAGAAGGCTCAGGGCCAGTTCTGCCTGGTGTCGATGTCGGTCAAGAACGTCGGCGACACGGCCGAGGTGTTCAACGATTTCTCGCAACTCGCCCACGACGCGAAGGGGGCCGAGTTCCAGCCGGATTCCGGCGCGGGGATCTGGGCAAACGGGGAGACCTCCACGTTCATGGAGTCGATCAATCCGGGGAACGTGGTGAAGGGCAAGCTGGCCTTCGATGTTCCGGCCGGCACGAAACTCGCGGATGTGGTGCTGCACGAGTCGCAGTACACCGCCGGGGTGAGGGTGCCGCTCGGCTGAAGCTGCCGGTCAGGGGGTTTCCGGCAGGGGTGGGCGGTCGAAGAACCACTGCCGGACCGGCAGACGGGTCAACAGAATCAAGTAGACGGTCGGCCAGGCCAGGTTGGTCGCGTAGCGCAGGCCGTGAAGACCGATGTAGACCCCGGTGACCACCACCGACACCGCGCACAGGGCGGCCAGGCCCCACCAGGCCCAGCGTTCGCCGCGGTGCAGGCGCCAGGCCAGCAGCAGGATGATCACGCCGTAGAGGGTCTGGAACAGCACCAGGCCGAACAGCGAGGAGAACAGGGTCAGGCCGCCGCCGATGTAGAGCAGGACGCACATCACGGTGACGATCGGCGGGGTGGGTCGGTTCGGCACTGCGGCATTGAAGCATTTCAGTGGGGCTCAGTGGTAGGTGCGTTTCCCGGCGAGGCCGGCCAGGCGCCACAGGAGCTCGGCTCGGCGATGGGCTACCTCGATCGAGCGCGCCGGGTCGGCGGGCAGGGCGGTGACAATCAGGCGACTGACCAGCGCTGCGATCGGGTTTTCACGATCAAAGGCCGGGACCACGATGCCGACGTACGGCCGGAGCAGGGCCCGAGGCGCAATGACGGTCAGGATGCGGTCGAGGTGGGTTCGTTCGGAGACGATGGCGACCGGGCGCGGGTCGCCGAAGTGGGACTCGTGTTCGGCCCGCAGCAGGTTGGTGACCGTGTCGACGGAGCGGCGTTCCGCCCGTACTGAATCGGGGTTCAGCCCGGCGGCGATGAGGGTGGCTCGCATCGCGTCGGCCTCGGGCCGGCCCTGGAAGGTTTCGCCGGGCGCGTCGGGTGTGGTCCACGGTGTGCCTTTCCGGTCGGCCGGTGATTTGTAGCCGGCGCAGACGATCCGGCCGCCCCGCGGGCCCACCACTTCGCGGAAGAGTGCCGCCGCGACGTCGACCCGGGCCGCCGCCGCGGGGGTAAGTCCGAAGCCGGTGTCGTCGCGGCCGCGCCCGGGCACCAGGATGTGCGCGACCCGGTCGAGCGTCAGTCCGGCCGTCCCGGGCAGCAGTTCGAAGTCCACCGCACCCAGCATGCCAGCCGGGCCCGGGAGAAAGCGCCGGAAAGCACCGGGGAACGGGGAACGCCGGGGAGCGGGAAACGCCGGGGAGCGGGAAACGCCGGGAGACAACCGGCGGGAGACAACCGGCGGGCGGCGGGGTTGCGCGGGCGGGCAGAATCGACGCGTGGACATCGCGGTGCTGGGGCCGTTGGAGCTGCGCGCCGGCACCGGGGAGGTCGTGCCGATCGCGGGCGCGCGCCTGCGTGCCCTGCTGGTCCTGCTCGCCCTGGATGCCGGCCGCGCTGTTTCCGCGGACCGGCTGGTCGACGGTGTCTGGGGTGAGTCCCCGCCGGCCGCGGCCGGGAACGCGTTGCAGGCGCTGGTGTCGCGGCTGCGCCGGATCGCCCCGGAGTTGCGGATCGAGGCGACCGCGACCGGGTATCGGCTGGTGATCGAGCCCGATCGGGTGGACGTGTTCCGGTTCGAGCGGAGCGAGCCCGCCGAGGCGTTGCGGCTGTGGCGCGGCGAGCCCGAGTTCCCCGAGGTGGCCGCGGCCGAGGTGGTTCGTCTGCGGCAGATGCGGTTGACCGCGCAGAAGGCGTGGCTGGCGACCGAGATGGTTCACCGCGATGTGACGCCCGAGTTGGCCGCCCTGGTCGCCGAGCACCCGCTCGACGAACCGCTCGTCGCGCTCCTGATAAGAGCCTTGCGGAGGTACGGGAGTCCGGGCCGCGCCCTGGACGTGTTCGAACGGGCCCGCCGCCGTCTCGCCGACGAGCTCGGCGCCGACCCCTCCCCCGAGCTGGCCCGTCTGCATCTGGAGCTGCTGCGGGAGCGGCCGGTCGGCAATCTGCCGGCCGAGTTGAGCAGTTTTGTCGGGCGGGCCGCCGATGTCCGCGCGGTGAGCGCCCTGATCGGCGGGAATCGTCTGGTCACGCTGATCGGCCCGGGTGGCAGTGGGAAGACCCGGTTGTCGGTCGAGGTGGGTGCCCGCCTGCCGGGTGGGGTGTGGCGTGTGGAGCTCGCCCCGGTGCGGGACGCGGCCGAGATCCCGCAGGCGATCCTGTCCGCTCTTGATCTGCGCGAGCAGGTGATCCTGGGCACCGGGCGGGAGAGCCTGGCCCGGCTGCGGGACGCCGTCGCCGCCCGCGAGTTGCTGCTGGTCCTGGACAACTGCGAGCACCTGATCGGGGCCGCGGCCGAGGTCGCCGACGTGTTGTTGCGGGCCGCGCCCGGGTTGCGGCTGCTGGCCACGAGCCGGGAGCCGCTGGGTCTGCCGGGTGAGGCGTTGTATCCGGTCGAGCCGCTCGAACTGCCGCCGCCGGAGGTGGACGCGGCCGGCGCGGGCGGTTTCGCGGCGGTGCGGCTGCTGCTGGACCGGGCCGGCGGGTTCACGCTGACCGACGGGAACGTGGAGCACGTGGTGCGGATCTGCCGCGCGCTGGACGGGATGCCGCTGGCGATCGAGTTGGCCGCGGCCCGCCTGCGCACGCTGCCGGTGACCGTGCTGGCCGATCGGCTGACCGACCGGTTCCGCCTGCTCACCGGGGGCAGCCGGGCCGCGCTGCCCCGGCATCAGACGTTGCGGGCGATGGTCGACTGGAGCTGGGACCTGCTGTCCGAACCGGAGCGCCGGCTGTGGCGGCGGCTGGCCGCGTTCCCGGGCGGTGCCGACGTGCCGGCCGTGGAGCGGGTCTGCGAGGCCGATCTGGATCTGCTGGGCGCCCTGGTCGACAAGTCGTTGCTGATCCTGGGCCCGGACGGGCGGTACCGGATGTTGGAGACGATCCGGGAGTACGGGTTGGAGCGTCTCGCCGAGGCGGGCGAGGCCGAGCCGTTACGCCGGTCGATCGCCGCCTACCTGCTGGCCCTGGCCCGCGAGGCCGAGCCGTTCCTGCGCGGGTCCGAGCAGCTGGTGTGGATGGCCCGCCTGCGCGAGGAGCATGACAACCTGCATGCCTCGCTGCGGGCGGCGCTGGCCGCCCGGGACCGGGCGACCGCGATCGCGCTGGTGGCCAACCTGGGCTGGTACTGGTGGCTGTGCGGGCACCGGACCGAGGGTTCGCTGCTGTGCGTCGAGGCGCTCGACCTGGACGGGCCGGCCGACGAGCACGAGCTGGCGTTGGCCTTCACCCTCGCGGCGCTCAACGGCGTCGAGGGTCCGATGGACTTCGACCAGGTCAAGGAGTATTTCAATCGGGCCATCGCGCTGGCCGAGCCGCACCGCGACCGGCATCCGGGGCTGCGGATGGTGGCCATGGTCGCGGCGCTCTACCGCACCTATCAGGACGATGCCGTGCGGGTCGCGACCGAGCTGGCCGACGACCCCGACCCGTGGCTGCGGGCCGTGGTCAAGATGATGATCGGGCAGGTGCGGCTGAACTTCGGGGAGCCGGCCGAGGCGGCCGAGGCCGATCTGCGGGCGTCGCTGGCCGAGTTCCGGACGGTCGGCGACCGCTGGGGCATCGGGTTCACGTTGAGCGCGCTGGCCGACTTGACCGCCGCCCGCGGCGACCTGGCCCAGGCCGTGGGCTGGCAGCGGGAGGCGATCGACCTGCTCCGGGAGGTCGGCATCCGCGAGGAGGTGCCGCAGATGTGCGCCAAGCTGGCCCACCAGCTGTGGCTGTGCGGGGAGCCCGCGGAGGCCCACCGGGTGCTCGAGGAGGGCCGGCGGGTCGCCGACGAGCTGGGCATCCCGGAGATCATGGCGTCGGTGCACCACGCGTACGCGACGATCGCGCGGGAGGAGGGCCGCCTGGACGACGCCCGGGAGCAGGTGGACCGGACGATCGCGCTGATCGCCAACTCGACGCTGGCGCCGCAGTTCCGGGCGATGACGCACAGCACGCGCGGGTTGATCGAGGCGGCGGCCGGGGACTTCGCCGCGTCCCGGGCCCATCACGAGGCGGCGCTGCGGGTCGCGGTGTCCACGAGGGACTCGCCGGTGATCGCGCAGGTCCTGGCCGGCTGGGCGGATCTGGTGCTGCGCGAGGGCGACGCCGGACGGGCGGCCTATCTGCTGGGCGCGGCCGACTCGGTGCGCGGATCCGTCGACCGTACCGTCAATGAGGGTTTGATCGTGGCGCGCGAAGCCCGCGCCGCACTCGGCGACGCGGGCTTCGAAGCGGCTTTCGGCCGTGGCGACGGGGTCACGATGACCACCGCGCTGGCCGCGGCCGGGCTAGACCCGGCGGCGGAACGCCCAGACCGATAGGGGTGCGAACAGCGCGGTCAGGGCGGCCGCCCAGATCAGGGCCTGGGTCACCGGCCCGGCGACCGGCCCGCCGGTGAGCAGGCCGCGGGCGGCGTCGGCCAGGATCGTGGTCGGGTTCACGTCGGCGAAGGCCCGCAGCCAGCCGGGCATGCTGTCGGTCCGGACGAACGCGCTGCTGACGAACGTGATCGGGAAGACCAGCACGAAGCCGAAGATCTGCACCCGTTCCGGATCGCTGACCAGCATGGCGACGAGCACCGACACCCAGGAGACGGCGACCGCGAAGACGAGCAGCACCGCGAACGCGGCCAGCACGTCCAGCGGCCCGGTGCTGATCCGGAAGCCGAGGAGCATGCCCACGCCGAGCAGCAGCGCGACCGCCCACGCCTGCTTGATCACGTCGGCCAGGATCCGCCCGGCGAGCGGCGAGAACCGGGCGATCGGCAGTGATCGCAATCGGTCAAAGACGCCCTTGCTGATGTCGGTGTTCAGGCCGACCCCGGTGTTCAGGGTGGCGAAGAGCAGGTTCTGGGCGATGATGCCGGGCAGCGCGAAGGCCAGGTACTCCTTGGGCGAGCCGGCCATCTGCCCGCCGAAGACGTACGTGAAGAGCAGCAGGAACATCACCGGCTGGATGCTGAAGTCCATCAGCTCGAACGGGTTGTGCTTGATCTGCACCAGCGTCCGCCAGGCCAGGGTCGCGGTGTTCCGGATCGCCATGGTGCTCATGCCGGTGCTCCCGTCAGGCTGAGGAAGACCTCGTCGAGGCTGGGGTTGCGCAGGGAGATCTCGGCCACGGCCAGGCCGGCGTCGTCGAGCCGCCGCACCAGCGCGGTCAGCGCGCCCGGGTCGGTGACCGGGGCGACCACGACGTCACCGCGCACGTCGACCGTTCCGGAGGCGACCCGGCGGACCTCGGCGACCAGTTTCTCCAGGTCGGTGCCCAGGGCCGGGCGGGCGGTCACGGTCTGGGCGCCGGTCCGGGCCTTGAGCTGGGCGGGCGTGCCACTGGCGATCACCCGGCCGTGGTCGATCACCACGATCTCGTCGGTGAGCTGGTCGGCCTCCTCCAGGTACTGGGTGGTGAGCAGCACGGTCACCCCCTCGGTGACCAGCCCGCGGATGATGTCCCAGACCTCGTTGCGGCTGCGCGGGTCCAGGCCGGTGGTGGGCTCGTCCAGGTAGAGCAGGCGCGGATTGCCGACCAGGCTGGCCGCGAGGTCGAGGCGGCGCCGCATGCCACCGGAGTACTTGCCGGCCGCGCGGTCGGCCGCGTCCACGAGGTCGAAACGGGCCAGCAGTTCCCGGGCGCGGGCCCGGGCCGACGGGCGGCTCAGCCCGAGCAGGCGGCCGATCATGAGCAGGTTCTCGAAGCCGGTGAGCTGCTCGTCGACCGACGCGTACTGGCCGGTCAGGCCGATGATCTCGCGCACCTGGTGCGCCTGGCGGACCACGTCGAAACCGCCGACCGTGGCGTGCCCGGCGTCCGGGCGGATCAGGGTGGCCAGGATCCGGACGGCGGTGGTCTTGCCGGCGCCGTTCGGCCCGAGCAGCCCGAGAACGGTGCCGGGGCGGACCGCGAGGTCCACCCCGGCCAGGGCGGTGGTGCCGCCGTAGCGTTTCACCAGGCCCTCGGCGTGGATCGCGTTGGTGTCATCTCGCATGCCGACACCGTGCCGAGGGCCGCTGACACGGCGCTGACATCCTCGTCGGCGCCGTGTCAGAGCACGTCAGAGCAGGCGGCCCAGGTCCAGGAAGACGGTCTCACCGGTGGCGTCGTCGATCGCGTCGTTGTCGGTCACCGCGTAGGTGCGGCCGTTGCCCGCGACGGCGAGACCCTCCAGTTTGTCCTGCACCCAGCCGTTGTCCCTCTGCAGGGCCGGCAGCACGTCCTTGACCAGCTTCTTGGTCACGGTCGGAGTGCCGGTCCAGGTCTTCGGGACGTCGAACCGGTAGATCTTCTTGATCGAGGCCAGGGGGCCGCGCTGGTTGTCCCGCTCGATCACCGCGAATGTGTCCCGGTCGACGGCGACCAGCTCGGACAGGCCGCTCCAGCCGACCGGGGCGACGTCGGCCGGGTAGAGCAGCCACGACCAGGTCTTGGTGACCGTGTCGTAGCGCCCGATCCGGTTGGTATTGGCCGGGTCGCCCTTGATCGCGCGCTGGACGGCGACCCAGACGTCCGGGCCCACCTCGGCCACGCCTTCGAGTCCGTTGGTGGTGACGGCGGCGGCCACGTCGGCGGAGAGCGGGACCTCCTCCTGCACCTGGCCGGCGGCGTTCAGGCGTACGAGCAAATTGGGTTTTGTGGTCGAAGATCCTTCGACGGCGAGCCAGTAGCCGCCGGCCCTGCGCGCGACCACGCCCTCGGCGTCGTAGCCGATCGGCGCGCCGTCCTTGGTGACGGTCAGCTGGGAGTCGATGACGCCGCCGGTCGACAGGCCGAGAATCCGGGTCGGCGAGTAGGCAGAATCGGTCACCGAGACGAGCCGGTCGGGCCGGCCGGGCACCGCCGAGAGCGCCGACAGCGTGCCGAACGGGATGTCCCGCACCGAGTGCAGCTGGGTGTTGACCGGCGTGCCGAAGCCGTAGACCTGCACGGTGCCGCGGATGCCGATCGAGGCGTCGTCCTCCTCCGAGGAGACCACGATCAAACCCCGCGACGGTACGGCGACGACACCCTCGGGCCCGTTGGTGGTCGGCAGGAGCTGCTTGAACTTCGGAGCCCAGGGCCGGGAGACGTCGTAGACGGCGGTGAAGTTGCCGCGCTCGGCGTTGACGAAGACGTACGGCACGCCACCCATCCGCGCGAACGTCACGTTCTCGGGCTCGATGCCCTTGGCGTCCGACCGCTTGTCCGGGTACTGCCCGTACGAGATGGCGATGTGCTCCAGGGTGTTCCGGCGTCCCAGACGACCTTGCCGGTGCTCTTCGAGAAGATCGACCAGCCGCGCGTGCCGCCCTCGTAGTCACCCTCGTTGGCGGTGGCGAACAGGTCGTCGGTGATCCAGGTGACACCGTCCGGCTCGCGCTTGGCGGTGATCGACCCGGTCGGCGCGATCCGGTCGTCGTCCTCGGTGTCGACGCCGTCGACCGTCACCGCGCCGGCGCTGAAGTGCCGGATCACCTTCCCGGTGCGGAGCGAGACGACGACCAGGTGGTTGTTCTCCTGCAGCGAGACGACGGCCTCGTCCCGGGAGTTGACGCTGACGTACTCCGGCTCGGGGTCGGTGGGCGCGACCAGGGCCAGCCCGGTCAGGTCGACCCGGGTGACCTTCCACGTCCTGGTGTCGATCACGGCGAGGTAGCCGGCCGGCAGCTGCGGGAGCCGGCCGTCGTCGACGTCCTCGTCCCGCTCGTTCTCGATCGCGACCGCGATGTAGCGGCCGCTCGGGGCGACCGCGACCGAGTCCGGCTGACCGCCCAGATCCAGCTCGCGGACCACGGCGCGGGATCGGTCGTCGACCACGACCAGCTTGCCCGACGGCGTCGCCCGGGACGGGCTGGTGTTCACGCCGGCCAGCAGCAGGTGACCCCCAGGTGGGCCACCGAGGTCGGCTCGCCGCCCATCGCCAGCGTGCCCAGGGGCTGCGGCCGGGACGGGTCGGCGATGCCGACGAAGCCGAGGCGCTTGCCCGGGCTGTCGGTGTAGACGACCGTGCGACCGTCCGCGGTGACCGTGGAGATCTCGGCCGCCGCGGTGTCACCGATCGACGAGTTCAGATATGCGGGAAAGGTGGAGAGGCGGTGGAAGGAGCTGGAACGACCGTGCGCGGCGGCCGCGGCGGGCACACTGCCGGCCGCGGCCAGAGCCAGAACGCATGCGACCGCCGAGGTGGTACGGCGTAGTGACATGCCAACTGACTACGCCAAAACCTTTTCCGGCTCCTTGACGGGAACCGAAATCCGGGTGCTGACCGGTGTCCAGAACAGCAGAGCCAGGCTCAACAGGACATAGAGGTTGCCGCCCAGGATGTAGAGGGCCGGGCGGGGCGGATTCTCGTAGATCCAGGCGAGATGCGAGGTCATCAGGACGTAGGCGCCGATGGCCAGCCAGGCCGGTTTCCGCTTCGGTGTCCGCCAGCCCAGTTCCACGCAGCGGATCAGCGCGGGGATCAGCCAGACACAGTGGTGGATCCAGGTGACCGGGCTGATCAAGCAGCCGAGGATGCCGGTCAGCGCGAGACCGCCGACCACGTCCTCGGGCGACCGGTAGCAGCGCAGACCCCACCAGACCAGGGTGGCCAGCACGCAGACCAGCCAGATCTTCGACTCCAGCTCGTCGTACGGAAGCCGGGCGATCATGCCCCGCTCGGACTGGTTGGAGAGGAAGCCGAGCACGCCGACCCGGTTGGTGTCCCACAGCGCCGACGTCCAGAACTCGCGGGACTCGTCCGGGAAGAGCGCCCCGGCCAGCACCGTCGCGCCGGTCGCGGCCGCGATCGCCGTGGCCGCCTCCTTCCACCGGCGGGTCACCAGCAGGTAGAGGATGAACACGCCGGGGGTCAGCTTGATCGCGGTCGCCAGGCCGATGCCGATACCGCCCCACCAGCGGCCCTTGGCCACACCGAACAGCAGGTCGACGGTGACCAGGGTGAGCAACAGCGTGTTGACCTGGCCGAAGCTGAACGTCTCGCGGACTGGCTCGAACGCCATCAGGATGCAGAACGTCACCCCGTAGCTGAGCCACAGCGGGTACTTCAACGTCCGCAGGAACGGGCCGGCCAGCCAGTGCACCAGCAGGCCGATCGTGATCCCGGTGCCGATCGAGGCGAACAGCACCACGACCGCGAACGGCAGCACGGACATCGGCGACATCACCAGCCCGGCGAAGGGCGGGTACGTGAAACCGTACGGCGTGAGCGGTTTCAGCCAGTCGTAGACCATCCCGCCGTCGCGGAACCAGTACTGCACCGCCCCGTAGTAGACCGTCGAGTCGAAGAACCGGTTACGGTGCCAGGCGATGTACATCAGCGCCGCCGCGGCCAACGCCGACACGATCAGGGTCAGAATTCGTCTCATGCAGCACTTTCCACACTAGATATCCGGCGAGCAGGGTCATGCCTACGGCGCCCGGCGCCTTGGTGGCGAGGGCGAGGTTGTAGCCGTCCGGCAGGCACAGCGCGGCGGCCACCGCGCACGGGACGACGAGCCAACGGGTCTCCTGGCGCAGGGTCGCGGCCAGCAGGGTGAGGGGCCAAACCGCGTACCACGGGTGGAAGATCGGGGCGAGCAGCACGGTAGCAGCCATTGCCACGGCCGCGTGCGGCAGCGCGGCGCCACCGAGCCAGGCCCGGCGGAACAACCACAGCAACACCCCGGCCAGCGCGATCACACCCAGGACCCGGGTCACCGCGACGGCGTGCGGCACTCCGAGCAGCTCCAGCGTCATGCCGACCGCGGTCGGCGGCGACGTCCACTGCACCGAGACACCGCTCTCGGCCAGCGCACCGATCCAGCCCAGACCCAGGCCGGAGGCGAGCGAGACGGCGGCCAGAGCACCGGCCGCTCCCCCGGCCAGCTCCAGGCCGGCCCGCCACCAAGCCCGGGGAATCAGGAAGATCGCGAACGGCAGCACCACGATCGCGGTCGCCTTGACCCCGACCGCCAGCCCGAACAGGACGCCGGCGACCCAGCCACGACCGGTCGCGGCCACGGCGAGGCCACCGGCCAGCAGCGCCACCATCACCGCGTCATTGTGCGTCCCGGAGACCAGATGGATGAGCACAAGCGGACAGGCCAGCACCAGCCAGACCGCGCGGCCGAGCGGCACACCGGCCCGGCGGGCCAGCGGCGGCAGAGCCAGGCCGATCGCCGCGACACCCAGCCCGGCGATCACCCGGAGCAGGGCGATCGTCCCGGTCAGGGAGCCACCCAGCTTGGCCGCGCCGGCCGCCAGGACCAGGAAGACGGGACCGTAGGGCGCCGGCGCGGACCGCCACGTCGGCGCGACGGCATCGGCCCAGGGACAACCCAGAAGATCAACACCGCCCGCGTACGGATTCAGCCCCGCGCTCTGCTGCCAGCCCTGACACGCGTACGAGTACGCGTCGTAACTGCCCAGCGGCAGGAACGGCAGCAGCGGCAGCGCCCACAACCCGGCCGTCACGTAGGCCCACCGCGCCGACGGCACGACCCGCCGCCCGACCAGCCACGCGCCGATCAGCAGAACCATGCCGATCAGCCAGAACACCGGCAGCAGCACACCGTTCTGCCCACGGAAGACAGTGAGCGGAGTCACTGTCGGTTCCCACGGCCGGTGGGCGCCACCCAGGTAGGCCGCGCCCCCCAGCAGGGCGCTACCAGCGAACCCCGCGTAGCGGACGAGGGACGGACGGGGCATGGCGACGACCCTACCGTGACAGGCTGCTACGTACGGGGCACCCGGTACTGTCGGCCGGATGAGGGCTGCGCACCGGGTGGAGTGGGTGGTCGCCCTGGTGGCCGCCGCCCTCGGCGGCATCTACCTGGCCGCGCCGGTGATGGGGTCGGACCTGGCCGCCCAGGTGGCGCGGGCCGGATTCTTCGCCGCACACGGCTTCACGCCGATCGACCTGCGGTGGTACGGCGGGGTCGACCAGCTCGGATACAGCCTGGTCTCACAGCCGGTGATGGCACTGCTCGGCGTGCGGGTCACCGGCGTACTCACGGTGGTTCTCGGTTCGGTGCTGCTGGCCGTGCTGCTGCGACGCACCGGCGGCGTGCGGCTCTGGGCGGCCGGGCTGCTCGGAGTGGCCGGGCTCGCCGGGAACCTGGTGAGCGGGCGGGTGACGTACGGGCTCGGGGTCGGGCTCGGGCTCGGGGCGCTGGTCGCCCTCACCTTCCTGCCCCGGCGGGGCGCCGCGGTGGGTGCGGTGGTGCTCGCCGCACTGGCCTCGGCGGCCAGTCCCGTGGTCGCGCTCTTCCTCGGACTGGCCGGCACCGCCCTCACCCTCGCCCGGATGTCCCCATCCACCCGAGACACCCCTGCGAGCCGGCCGCACGGGCTCAGCCGGCTCTCACGGGTCCTTCCGGGGGCCCGAGACACGTCTGGGGGCCAGCCGCGCGAGCCCGGCCGGCCGGCCGGGCTCCTTCCGGGGGGCCGAGACACGCCTGGGGGCCGGCCGGGAGTGTGGGCGGGGCTGCTGGTGGCCGGGCCCGGGGCCGGGCTGATCGGGCTCAACGGGCTGTTCTTCGGAGACGGCGGGTGGATGAACATCAGCCGGGACGACACGGTGCACGCGGTCGTGACCGGGCTGGCGGTGGCGCTGCTCGTGCCGGTGCGACCGATTCGGATCGGGGCAGTGCTCGCCTCGGCCGGGGTGCTGGCGGCGGCGGTGATCCACACGCCGGTGGGGCTCAACGCGACTCGGCTGGTGGTGATGTTCACGCTGCCGGTGCTCATCGCGTACGGGAAATTGCCGGGATTTTTCGGGAAAATGCGGCCGATCGCGCTGATCGCCATCGTGGCGCTGGCCGCCTGGTGGCAACCGCCGGTGGTCTCGGCCGACCTGCGTGACCGCGGGAACCCGACCGCCGACCCGGAGTACTTCCGGCCGCTGACCGCGCTGCTCACGACCCGTCCGCTGACCGGACGGGTGGAGATCCCGCCGACCCGGGACTACTGGGAGGCGGCCCGGATGGGCGACGTGCCGCTGGCCCGCGGCTGGCTGCGGCAGGCCGATATCGATCGGAACCCGCTGTTCTTCACGACCGTGCCCGGCGCCACCGGGACCGGGGTGGCGCTGACCGCGGAGAGTTACCGGGCGTGGCTGGCCGAGCAGGCCGTCCAGTACGTCGCGGTGCCCGACGCCGAACTGGCCTGGCCCGGACGCGACGAGGCGGCGCTGGTCACGGGCGGTTTGCCGTATCTGACGCTGATCGCCACGATGCCGCACTGGCGCCTGTACGCGGTCGCCGACCCGCAACCGATCGTCACCGCCCCGGCGACCCTGGTCCGGCACACCGCCGCCGCGATCACCCTGGACGCGCCCGCCGCCGGGGACGTGCGCGTGCGGGTCCGCTGGTACCGCTGGCTGACCGCGCCGGGCGGCGCCCGAGTGATCAAAGACGGACACTGGACGATCCTGCGAGTGCCGGGGCCGGGGCGCTGGACACTGTCCGGTTAGGCTCCGGGCCGTGTTCGACGGACTGGACGACATCGACTGGGCTTCCATGGAGCACGCCTACGGCCCGGCCGAGGAGGTGCCCGACCTGATCCGCGGCCTGATCGACCCGGACCCGGCCGTCCGCGAGGAATCCCTCGACGAGATGTACGGGGCGGTGCACCACCAGGGCGACGTCTACGAGTGCACCGTCGCCGCCGTCCCGTTCCTGCTCGAAGCCCTGCTCGACCCGCACCGGCCCGGTCGCGGCGACATCGCCGGGCTGCTGACCAGCATCGCCGAGCAACACCCGGCCGATCCGCTCGTGCACCGGGCCCACGCCCTGGTCCTGGCCGCCGCGCCGGCCCTGGCCGGGCTGGCCGGCGACCCCGACCCGGAGCTGCGCGCGGCCCTGCCGCCGCTGCTCGTCGTGGTCTCGGCGGCCCTGCCCGGCCTGGCCGACCGGTTCTTCACCCAGCTGACGACCGAGCCGGACGCCGAGATCCGGCAGACCCTGCTCGACGCGCTCGGCAAACTCGGCGGACCCGGCATCCTCGACCGCCTGCTGGCCGTCGACGGCCCGGCCAGCACCCGGGTCGCCGCGCTGATCGCGGTCGCCCGCGCCGATCCCGCCCGGGTTCCGCTGGACGACGCGGCCGGGCTGCTGGAGCGGGCGTACGCCGAGGAGGCGCCGCCCGAGGAACCGGCCGGGTTCGTCACCGACACGCTGACCGGGTCACTGCGGCAGCGGGCCGAGGAGGACCGGGCCGGCCGCCGGGCCCCGCACGCCGGCCGGCTCATCGACAGCCTGACCGACGCGCTCGGGCCACGCGTCACCGAGCGGATCGCGCTGCTGGAGACTTTGCTGGAGTCGCCGCACGCCGACGTGGCCGGTGACGCGCTCCACGGCGCGACCAAACTGATCGAACGCCGGCGCGGTGACCATCGGGGCCTCGTGACCCGGATCGCCGGATTCCTCACCCACCCGGACGCCGAACTCGCCGAACGGGCCGCCCGGAGCCTGAGCGGCTGGGGCCCGGTCGCCCGGCCCGCGGCCGACGCCGCCGCGGCCCGGCTCGCCGAGTTCACCGCGAGCGGGCGGCCCTGGACCATCCGGTGGGCCTCCACCGCGCCCGACCTGCACCCGCTGGTCGCACTGCTCGCCCGGTGCGGTGACGAGCGGGCACTGCCCTACCTGTACGCGTCGCTGACCCTGCCCGAAGTCCCGAAGGACGTCGGATACCTGCTCGCCCACTTCCCGGCGGACGCCGACCGGATCGTCGCCGCGGTCACCCGCCGGCTCGCCACGACGGACGCCGAGGAACGCTCGTCGGCCGAGTGGTCCGCGCTGCTGAGCGCGCTCCGGGCCTGCGGCCCGGCCGCCGCGCCGGCCGTCCCCGAACTGCTCGCCGCGCCCCTGACCGACTGGTCGGCGGTCACCCTCGGGCGGATCGGGCCGGCCGCGATCGCGGCGGCACCGGCCCTGCACGCGGCCGTCACCGGCGGCGAGGACCGGCTGGCCGTGCCGGCGGCCGGAGCGCTGCGGCGGATCGACGGGTGGCCGGGGGCGCTGGCCGCGCTGACCGCCCGGATCGAAGGGCCGGCCGGGCGGGCCGCGCTCGACGAGATCGCCGCGATGGGGGTGGAGGCCGCGGCGGCCGGGCCCTATCTCGCGACGTTCCTGGACACGCCGCCGGAGCCGCCGTTCTGGTCGGCGACCGCCCACGGATTGGCGTACTGGCAGGTCACCGGGGACCTGGAACGGTCGCTGCCACTGGTGACCGCGGCCTGGAACGGCAACCAGCACACCCGCCCGGTGATCGCGGAGCGGGCCGCTGGGGGGCTCGCGGCCGCGCTGACCCCGCTGTTCCGGGCCGAGCTGGCCGAGTCACGGCGGCACGGGCTGTTCGAGAGCGGCTGGTCCAGCTCCGCGGTGCTGGACGACGAGAAGCTGCTCGCCACCCTGCGCACCTTCTGACCCCAGCCCTCCCGACACAACCCCCAGCCCCAGCCGACCGCCCCCAGCTGGCCCTCAGGGCTGCCTCCACCCCCGCCACACAGCCCTCAGCACCAGCCGAACAGCCCCAGCTGGCGCTCAGGGCTGCCTCGACGCCCGCGACACAACCTTCAGCGCCAGCCGGACGGCCTCAGCTGGTGCTGAGGGTTGCCTCCGGCCCTGCGAGGCAGCCCTCAGCGCCAGCTGGGGACCGGGCGTCGCGGCTGGGGCTGGAGTGGGGGTGGGCTTGCGTGGGGGCACGGACGGGACGGGGGTGGGGGCTTGAGGGGTGGGTGGGGTTGTTGCTCTGAGCGTGACCAACGGCGGACGTCGCCCTGGAGGGGGTCGCGTTCTGGGCGCGCCAGCGCCCTGCGGCCCCCGGAAGGGTCCCCGCGGGAGCGACGATCCGGACCACGGCGGACCGGGGCAATGAAGAATTTGATCTAGATCTTGCGGGCGGCCCGCTTGCGTTCGCGCTGTTCGCGGGTGAACTGCTTGCGGCGTTCGAGGTCGGCCTTCCAGCCTTCGCGGGCGAACTCGTCGCAGCCCTGGACCGCGCCTTTGGTCTGGGCCGGGCCGATCATCGACCGGAACCACATGTCGTCGAAGGTCTCGTGGAACCAGCTCGCGAACCGATCCTGAAACTTCGCCACGACGCTCTCCTAAGACAGTTAGTGGGCTAATGGTTGGTGCCCCAACTATTGGTAGACTAACTCACGACCTGAGGAGAACCCAAGTGAGTGATGAAGACCCCCTGGCTCTGGAGCAGCAGGTCTGCTTCGCGCTCTCGGTCGCGGCGCGGAGTGTGGTGGCGATCTACCGCCCGCTGCTGGAGCCGATGGGCCTGACCCACCCGCAGTACCTGGTGATGCTCGCCCTGTGGGGTGAGTCACCGGTCACCGTGCGGCGGCTCAGCGAGCTCCTGGCGCTCGACCCGGGCACGCTGTCACCGCTGCTCAAGCGGCTGGAGGCGGTCGGCTACCTGCGCCGCGAGCGGGACCGGGCCGACGAGCGCAGCCTGGCCATCACGCTGACCGAGAGTGGTCAGGCGCTGCGGGCCGAGGCGTTGAAGATCCCGCCGGCCGTGGTCGAGCGGCTCGGCCTGCCGATCGAGGACCTGCGGAAGCTGCACGCCTCACTGACCCAGGTCATAGCCGCGGCCTTATGAGAACACCCGCTCCATCGCGGCCCGCGACCGGCGGGTGATCCGCAGGTAGCGGTCGACGAACTCGCCCGGGTCGCCGCCGCCCAGCAGCAGCACCGTCCCGGCCAGTTCCACGCCGTGCTGCGGCAGCTGATCGGTCGGCCGCCCGCGCACCAGCGTCAACGCGTTGCGCACCTGTGCGGCCAGGGTCCAGCCGGCCGCCATCTCCTCCGCGTCGGCCGGCGTGACCAGCTCGGCCTCGCGGGCGGCGTCGAGCGCCTCCAGCGTTTTCGTGCAGCGCAGGCCCGGCACCTCGTGCGCGTGCCGCAGCTGCAGCAGCTGGACGGCCCACTCCACGTCGGCCAGGCCGCCGCGGCCCAGCTTGGTGTGCGTGTTCGGGTCGGCGCCGCGGGGCATCCGCTCGGTCTCGACCCGGGCCTTGATCCGCCGGATCTCGACGACCTGCTCGCGGCTGAGCCCCTCGACCGGGTAACGCTTGGTGTCGGCCAGCGCCTCGAACGCGGCGCCGAGCTCCGGCGAGCCGCAGACGAACCGGGCCCGCAGCAGCGCCTGCGCCTCCCACACCTTGGACCAGCGGTCGTAGTACTGCTGGTAGGCCTGCAGGCTGCGGACCAGCGGACCCTGCCGGCCCTCGGGACGCAGGTCGGCGTCGATGCCCAGGGCCGGGTCGGGCGCGGGCGCGTTGAGCAGCCGCCGCATCTCCTCGGCGATCGCGTGGGCGGCCGCCTCGGTGCCGCCCTCGAAGACGAACAGCACGTCGGCGTCCGACGGGTAGCTCATCTCGTAGCCACCGAGGCGGCCCATGCCGATCACCGCGAACCGCATCCCGGCCGGGCCCGGCTTGACCCGGCGGGCGATCAGCAGCGCGGCGTTCAGCGTCGCGTCGGTGACCGCGGACAACCCGTCCCCGAGCTGGTGCACGTCGATCGGGTGGGCCGGGGCCAGGTCACCGGCCTGGCTCAGGATGTCGGCGCAGGCCAGCCGGAACAGCTCCCGGCGGCGCAGCGCGCGGACCGCGGCGATCGCCTTCACCGGGTCGTCGGCGTGCCGCTCGGCCGCCGCCGCGAAGCCGTCGACCAGCTTCTCCTTGGACCGTGGCCGCAGCTCGGGGTCGTCGGCCAGCAGCCGCAACGCCTCCGGGTCGCGGGTGAGCAGGTCGGTCGCGTACCGGGAGAGGCCGATCACCCGGGCCAGCCGCCGGGCCACCGGGCCGCCGTCGCGCAGCAGCCGCAGGTACCACGGCGTGCTGCCCAGTTTGTCGGACACCTGGCGGTAGTTGAGCAGGCCACGGTCCGGTTCGGGGGCGTCGGCGAAGTCCTGCAGCAGCATCGGCAGCAGGGTGCGCTGGATCGCCGACGTCCGGGTCACGCCGCCGGTCAGCGCCTCCAGGTGCCGCAGCGCGCCGGCCGGGTCGGCGAAGCCGAGGATCTCCAGCCGTTTGCGGGCCGACGCCGGGGTCATCCGCAGCGCCTCGGCCGGCACCCGGGCCACGGCCTCCAGCAGCGGCTGGTAGAGCAGCTTGACGTGCAGGCGGCGGACGTTGGCGGCATGCCCGACCCAGTCCGAGCGGAACGCCTCGACCGCGTCCTGCCCGGGCAGCGCCGTGTACCCGAGCGCAGCGGCCAGCCAGCGCAGGCCGGCCGGGTCGTCCGGGACGGTGTGGGTGCGCCTCAGGTGCTGCAGTTGCAGGCGGTGCTCGACGGCGCGCAGGAACCGGTACCCCCGCAGCAGCGTCTCGCCGTCCTGCCGACCGACGTAACCGCCGGTGACCAGGGCGCGCAGCGCCGGCAGGGTGCCCGGCAGCCGCAGCGTCTCGTCGACCCGGCCGTGCACGAGCTGCAGCAGCTGCACCGCGAACTCGATGTCGCGCAGCCCGCCCGGCCCGCGCTTGATCTCCCGGTCCAGCTCCTTGGCCGGGATGTTGTCGATGATCCGGCGGCGCATGTCGCGCACGTCGGCGACCGCCTCGGGCCGCTCGGCGGCGTGCCAGACCAGCGGCGCCAGGTCGGCCAGCCACTCCTGGGCCAGCGCCAGATCACCGGCGGCCGGACGGGCCTTGAGCAGCGCCTGGAACTCCCAGGTGCGGGCCCAGCGCCGGTAGTACGCCTGGTGGCTGGCGAGCGTGCGCACCAGCGGGCCGCGACTGCCCTCCGGACGCAGCGCGGCGTCCACCGGCCAGGCCACCTGCCCGCAGATCTCCATCAGCCGGGCCGCGACCGCGGTGCCGACCTGCAGGTCCTCGTCGGCGGCGGCCACGAAGATCACGTCGACGTCGGAGACGTAGTTCAGCTCGTTGCCGCCGCACTTGCCCATCGCGACCACGGCCAGGCGGGGCTCGGGCTGCCCGTCCAGCGCGATCGAGTACGCCGCGGACAGGGTCTCGTCGGCCAGCGTGGACAGCGCCGCCATGGTCGGCTCCAGGCCGCGCCCGCCGGTCAGGTCGGCCGCGGCGATGCGCAGCAGCGAGATCCGGTACGCCCGCCGCAGCGCCGGCACGGTCGGCGCGTCCAGCTCCAGGTGACCTTCCGGGTCCGGTGGCAGCCCGCTCTTGGTGGTGGCCAGGGTGCGCCACTCCTGCTCGTTGGCGACCAGATGATCGCCGAGGGTCGACGACGCGCCGAGCACCGCGACGAGCCGCCGGCGCAGCCCGTGGTCCCGGTACAGCTCGTCGATCAGCTCGCGGCTCGCGGCGTTCTCGGTGATCTCGCCGGTCGGGCCGGTGGGCCGCCCGCCGCCGGCCCGCTCGGCGGCCCGGGACACCGAGTCGACCAGGCGGTGGAACTGGCGCAACGCCAGATTCGGGTCGGCCGCCCGGGACAGGGCGTGGATCAGCTCGGCCGCGTCACCGCTGACCGGGCCGTGCTCGCCGTCCCACAACCGCAGACCCCGCGGACCGAGCAGGTCGGCCCCGTTGTCGGCGAAGCCGTACCGCGCCAGCCTGGTCGGTCGCGTCATCTCAGTGCCCCAGCAACGGCAAGGTCCTGGGCGTCTCCGCGTCCGGCAGCTTGCCCAGCGCGAGCGCGGCGAACCGAGCCGCGAACGGCTGCCACACCTCCTCGACGTCGGGCAGGATCTCGGCCACGGCCAGGACCACCGCCTCCGGGTCATAGCCCAGCTCGTCCAGGTCGGCGGCACCGTCCCGGACCCAGTCGGCCATCATCTCGGCGTCACACTCGATGTGGAACTGCAGGCCCCAGGCCCGATCCCCGATCCGGAACGCCTGATGCGGGTAACGGCTGGACGCGGCCAGTAGCGTCGCGCTCAACGGCAGCTCGGTGATCTCGTCCCGATGCCACTGGACCACGTCGGGCAGCAGCGGCACCCACTTGAACAGCGGATCCGTGTCGGCCGCGTCGCGCTTGCCGACCAGCCCCGGGCCGATCTCCGGCCCGGACGGGCTGCGCTCCACCTGACCGCCGTGCGCGCGGGCCAGCAACTGCCCGCCGAGACAGACGCCGAGCGTCGGCACCCGGTGCTTGACCGCCTTGCGCAGCAGCCCCTCCAGCGCCGGGAACCAGGGCGCGCCGGGCTCGCCGGCCGCGTCCGGATACACACTCTGGTCCCCGCCGAGCACGACCAGGGCCGCGAACGTGTCCAGTGACTCGGGCAACGCGTCACCGGCATGGGGCCGGACCACGGTGACCCCGAGCCCGGCCTCGGTGAGCCAGTCCCCCAGTCGCCGGAGGTCGTCGGTCGGATCGTTCTCGATGACAAGCGCTGTGCTCACCCGTCGAGGCTAACCCGGCAAACACCGACAGGACGCTGTCGGGGTGGACCGGCAGAGTCGATTCCGACAGCTTCTTACTCAGGTTTCTTTCCCAGGGGGAATGTGATGAGCAACGGCATCGGGTGGATCGAAGTGGGCGCCGACCGGCCGGAGGAGGCCGAGAAGTTCTACGGCGACGTCTTCGGCTGGACGTTCGCGGACGACGACGACTCGATCGGCCCGGACGGCCGGCCGTACCGGATGGTGACCGGTCCGGACGGCGGCGCCCCGTTCGGCGGCTTCTACGGCACCGGCGGGCACGTTCCGCCCCAGGCGATCTTCCTGGTCGTGGTGGCCGACACCGAGGCCGCCTGCAAGCAGGCCGAATCGCACGGCGGGCGGGTCCTGGTCGGCCCCCAGCGTGAGCCCAACGGGCTGGTCTTCGCCCGCCTCAGCGACCCCGCGGGCAACCTCTTCGGCGTCTTCACCCCGCCCGCCCGTCCGTAAATGATCAGCGGGCCGGGGTCCAGCGGGCGACCACCTCGTCGTCCTCCTGCTCGCCGGTCTCGACGAAGCCCATCGACAGGTACAACGCCCGCGCGCCCGCGTTGGCCGGCTGGTAGCTGAGGGCGACGTCCGGCGTGCCCGGCTCGGCGATCAGGCGGTCGCGCAACAGCCCGACCAGGGCGCGGCCGACCCCCTGACGCTGGTGCCGGGCGTCGACGACGAGGCCGCCGATCCACCGGCTGCCGTCGTCGTCGACGGCCCAGATCGCGAACCCGACCACCTCGTCACCCCGGTAGGCCGCGACCGGCTGCCAGGTATCGCCGTAATTGCACATGCACAGGTAGTACGTCACGTCGGCGACGAAGCGCCTCTGTTCCTCGTGGACGGTCAGAGCGGCGCAGTCCCGCCAGTTGCCGGCGGTGACCGGCTCCAGACGGATCGAGTCGGCAGAGATCATCCGGAGATCTTCGCAAAGTCCCCCACCAGCGACAGCCGCTCCCGCCGGTCACCTGGAATGTCCAGATCGCCCTCGGGGAACACGCGCGCCGGGGCCACCTCCCGGGTCGGGGTGATCGTGGTGATCCGATCGGTCCGGAAGATCCGCACCGACTCGCGCAGCCGGCACCAGGCGATCAGATACCACTGCTCGCGGATCCCCACGTAGCCCAGCGGCTCGATGTCGCGTGTAGTCACCGCGCCGGCGCGATCCGCATAACCGATCCGGAGCACCCGGCCGACCGGCAGCGCCCCGACCGCGGCCCGCGGCATGGACGCCGGTGCCGCCCCGCCGACCAGGTGGATCCGGTCGGCCAGGGCCTGCGCGGCGGCCGCGTCGTCGGCCCGCATCACCGCCACCAGCTTGCGCAGCGCACTCGCGGCGGACTGCCGGAACGGTGTCCCGTCGAGCCGGCGCAGGGCCAGCGCCATCGCCACCGCCTCCTCGGGGGTGAGGTTGACCGGTGGCAGCGTGTGCGTCCGGTCCAGGCAGTAGCCCCCGGTGCGGCCGGTCTCGGCGTAGATCGGCGTGCCCGACTGCTGCAGGGCGGAGATGTCCCGCTCCACCGTGCGGACGCTCACCTCGAAGCGCTCGGCCAGCCAGCGCGCGCTGCGCGGGCGGGGCGCCACCGCCCTCAACTCCTCGACGAGGGCATACAACCGGTCGGTACGGTTCACGTCACGAAACCTAGCCGGGGGGTACGACAGATTAGTCTCTCCGGCATGACGCAGGAGTCGCCCGGCGCTCGGGTGTCCACACTGGAGCTCTTCTTCGACCTGGTCTTCGTGTTCACCGTGACCCAGCTGGCCGATTCGCTGGCGCACCACCTGACGTGGTCCGGCCTGGTCGACGTCGCGCTGGTGCTGTTCGTGGTCTGGTGGATGTACTCGGGGTACGCGTGGCTCACCAACGCGGTCGCCCCGACCACCACCGTCCGGCGCACCCTGCTGCTGGCCGGGATGGCCGGCTTCCTGGTGATGGCGCTGGCCATCCCCGAGGCGTTCACGGAGTACGGCTGGATCTTCGGCGCCGGCTACCTGGTGGTCAACATCGCCCACTCGGTGCTGTTCCTGCAGGCCGGCCCGGCCGCGCTGCGGATGATGCGCACGCTCGGCCCGATGAACCTGGTGGCCGCGCTGCTGGTGCTGGCCGGCGGTCTGCTGCCCGAGCCCTGGCGGCACCTGTGCTGGCTGGCCGCGCCGCTGGTGCAGGTCACGGCCGGGTACCTGCACCCGGCCGAGATGCACACGATCTCGGCCGGTCACTTCGTCGAACGGCACAGCCTCGTCATGATCATCGCGATCGGCGAGTCGGTCCTGGCCATCGGCGTCGGCGCCACCGATCTGGACCTCGACGCCGGCCTGATCCTGGCCGCCGTCCTGGGCCTCACGGTGGCCTACTACCTGTGGTGGAACTATTTCGCCGACGGCGACCGCCGCTCCGAGCACGTCCTGGCCGAGGCCGTCGACCCGGCCCGGCGTGCGCGCCTGGCCCTGAACGCGTGGGGTTACGCGCACATCCCGATGCTCCTGGGCATCGTCCTGACCGCCGTCGGGATCAAGAAGACCCTGGCCCACGCGTTCGACGCGCTGCACTGGGACGAGGCTCTGGCCCTGGGCGGCGGCGTCGCCCTCTACCTGCTGGGCCACGCGATCTTCCTGCGCCTGCTCCGGCTCCCGGGCGCGCCCTACCGCGTCGCCGTGGCCGCGTTGTGCCTGGCCGCCGTCCCGCTCGGGCACCACCTGGCGATCGCCCAACTGGCCGCGACCGCGATCATTCTCGCGGCCGGCGCCATCACCGAGGACATTCCCCGCGTCCGCCGCGCCGGCCTGGCCAACGCCATCGGCGATTTCGGCCGAGGATCATAAAAACCCCGATTTGGTACGTCATGAGCACCCGTCCCGCGGCACTCCGCCCCAAGCCCACGCCCCGCGGCGAGCCCACGCCCCGCGGCACTCCGTCGCGAGGCCGCCGCCGCTCCCGGGGGCAGGCTCGACGTCAAGCACACGTCGCGTGGGGGTGCCGCGGGGCGTGGACGACGGCGGGTGCTCGTGGGGTGGGAGTGTCACGGGGCCGGGCTTGACGCCGTACGCAAGCAATTGGCTCTTTTTAAGCGATGCAGGCGCAGACGATGAGGGCGGCGCCGAAGTGGGAAGCCGCGCTGACCAGGGCGCCGCCGTGGAAGGTCTCGGTGCAGATGACCTCGCCCAGCTTGCCGGGGGTCATCCAGTCCAGCACCTTGAAGGCGAGCCCCATGATCACGATGCCGAGCAGGCCGAAGAGCAGCGTCGACGCCAGGCCCTGGCCGAACGAGTCGTAGGTCGTCCAGATCGCGGTGAACACGATCGCGGCGATGCCGAGCTGGTTGGCGGCGAGGAGCAGCGACGCGTTGGGGTTGCGCTCGATCCAGATCAGGTCGCGCAACCGACCCGGGGTGAGCATGTCGATGAGCACGTAACCGACCGCCATCAGACCGATTCCGATCAGGCCGAAGACGATGCTCCGCCCGGCGCCCTCCAGCAGATCCTGCAACACGGCCTCTCCCCTTGTCGCGTGACGTCAGAGGAGACCGTACCCCGTGTGGCAAAACTTCGGGGCACGGCGCTGCAGCAAGGGGGCCCGGCTGTCCGCCCGGTCGTCAGCGGCGACACGGCGGGAACAGTTCAGGCGGCGGCGGTCCTTCCGGACCGTCGCCGCCTGGCGTCAGTTCGAGTTGCTCAGAGGGCGCCCAGGTACCGTTGGCGCTCGTAGGGCGTCACCTCGCGGCGGAACTGCTCCCACTCGGCCCGCTTGTTCCGGAGGAAGTAGTCGAAGACGTGCTCGCCGAGCACCTCGGCCACCAGCTCCGAGCCGGCCATCACGTCGATCGCCTCGGACAGGTTCTCCGGCAGTGCCTCGTAGCCCGCCGCCTTGCGCTCGGCCGGCGACAGCGACCACACGTCGTCCTCGGCACCCGGGGGCAGCTCGTAGCCCTCCTCGATGCCCTTGAGGCCGGCGCCGAGCATGACCGCGAAGGCCAGGTACGGGTTCGCGGCGGAGTCGATCGAGCGCACCTCGACGCGGGCCGAGCTGGGCTTGCCGAACGCCGGGACGCGCACCAGGGCCGACCGGTTCAGGTGGCCCCAGCTGACGAACGCCGGCGACTCGGTGATCCGGTCCGGCAGCTGCATCGGGAAGAGCCGCTTGTACGAGTTGACCCACTGGTTGGTGATCGCCGTGTACTCCCGGGCGTGCACCAGCTGGCCGGCGATGAACGCGCGGGCCGTCTTGGACAGCCGCTGCGGGTCCTCGCTGTCGTAGAACGCGTTGCGCTCACCCTCCATCAGCGAGAGGTGGGTGTGCATGCCGGAGCCCGGCTGGTCGGTGTACGGCTTCGGCATGAAGGTGGCCCGCACGCCCTGCGACAGCGCCACCTCCTTGACCACGTGCCGGAACGTCATGATGTTGTCGGCCGTGGTCAGCGCGTCGGCATACCGCAGGTCGATCTCCTGCTGGCCGGGGGCGACCTCGTGGTGGCTGAACTCGACCGAGATGCCGATCCGCTCCAGGGCCAGCACGGCCTGGCGGCGGAAGTCGCGCGCGACGGCGTGTGTGGTGTGGTCGAAATACCCACCGGCGTCGACCGGGACCGGCACCGAGCCGTCGTTCGGCCCGTCCTGGACCAGGAAGAACTCGACCTCGGGGTGGGTGTAGAAGGTGAAGCCCTTCTCGGCCGCCTTGGCCAGGCCGCGGCGCAGCACGTGGCGCGGGTCGGCCCAGGCCGGACTGCCGTCGGGGAGCAGGATGTCGCAGAACATCCGGGCGCTCTCGCCGCTGCCGCCGCCCTCGAACGGGAAGACCTGGAACGTCGTCGGGTCCGGCATCGCGACCATGTCCGACTCGAAGACCCGGGCGAAGCCCTCGATCGCCGAGCCGTCGATGCCGATGCCCTCCTCGAAGGCGGACTCCAGCTCGGCCGGGGCCACCGACACGCTCTTCAGCGTGCCGAGCACATCGGTGAACCAGAGACGGACAAAACGGATGTCGCGCTCCTCGAGCGTGCGAAGCACGAACTCCTGCTGTCGGTCCACTTCCACCCCTTGTCCCGGTGTCGATCCTTCGAGGCCGAGACTACGCTGACCTTGGCTTGTGACGTCGGCCCGGGTCAGGATCCGAGGGCCCGTCATTGGGGAACAATAAGGTGCATGCCCACGCTGCGCATCGCCCTCGCCCAGGTGAATTCGACGGTCGGCGACATCGCCGGCAACGCGGCCGCGATCCGCCGCTGGTCGCGGGCCGCCGCCGACTCGGGAGCGCACCTGGTCGCGTTCCCGGAGATGATGCTGACCGGCTATCCGATCGAGGACCTGGTCTTCCGTAATTCGTTCGTCGACGCCTCGAAGCGCGCGCTGCGCACGCTCGCCGCCGACCTGGCCGCCGAGGGCCTCGGTGACCTGGCCGTCGTGGTCGGGTATGTGGATGCCGACGGCCCGGCCCCGATCAGCTCGGACGCCACGCCCGGGACCGGCCGCCGGGACGCGTCCGCGCTGCTGCACGGTGGCGAGGTCGTCGCGACGTACTTCAAGCACCACCTGCCGAACTACGGCGTCTTCGACGAGGACCGCTACTTCGAGCCCGGCGACGCGCTGACCGTGGTCCGGCTCGGCGGGGTCGATGTCGCTCTGACCGTCTGCGAGGACATCTGGCAGGCCGGCGGGCCGTTCACCGCGGCCCGGCGGGCCGGGGTGGGACTCGTCGTCAACATCAACGCTTCGCCGTACGAGTTGAACAAGGACGACGTCCGGCTGCCGCTCGTGCAGCGCCGGGCGGCCGAGGCGGGCGCCGCCGTGGCGTACGTGAACATGATCGGTGGTCAGGACGAGCTGGTCTTCGACGGGGACTCGATCATCGTCGGGGCGGACGGGGAACTGCTCGCCCGGGCGGGACAGTTCACCGAGGAGCTCCTGGTCCACGATCTCGACCTGCCCCTGGCCGATGCCGCGCCGAACGCGGAAGGCTCGACCGACGCGACGAAGCCGCCGGTCGAGCAGGAAATCCTGCAGGACATGTCGATCAGTCGGACCTCTGCGGCCGGCGAGCTCGCGCCGCTTTCCGACCGCAGGTCCGGACAGATCGCCGAGCGCGTCTCCGACGAGGCCGAGGTCTGGACCGCCCTGGTCATGGGCCTGCGCGACTACGTCAACAAGAACGGCTTCCGCTCGGTCGTCTTCGGCCTCTCCGGCGGCATCGACTCCGCGGTGGTCGCCGCCATCGCCGTCGACGCCCTCGGCCCGGAACGCGTCACCGGCGTCTCCCTGCCCAGCGGCTACTCGTCCGAGCACTCCAAGGACGACGCCGCCGACATGGCCAAACGCACCGGCATGAACTACCGCGTCGAGCCGATCCAGCCGATGGTCGACGCGTTCCTGGCCAACATGTCGCTCTCCGGCGTGGCCGTGGAGAACCTGCAGGCCCGGGTCCGCGGCGTGATCCTGATGGCGCTCTCCAACCAGGACGGGCACCTCGTGCTCACCACCGGCAACAAGAGCGAACTGGCGGTCGGTTACTCCACGCTCTACGGCGACTCGGTCGGCGGCTTCAATCCGCTCAAGGACGTGCCCAAGACGATGGTCTGGCAGCTCGCCCGCTGGCGGAACACGCAGGGCGACCCGCCCATCCCGGAGAACTCGATCACCAAGGCCCCCAGCGCCGAGCTGCGGCCCGACCAGAAGGACTCGGACTCGCTGCCCGACTACGCGGTGCTTGACCCGATCATCAAGGGGTATGTGGATCACGACCTCGGCCGGGACGAACTGATCGCCGCCGGCAACGACCCGGCCCTGGTGGACCGGGTGCTGAGGATGGTCGACCTGGCGGAATACAAGCGCCGCCAGTCGGCTCCCGGCACCAAGATCTCCGGCAAGGCGTTCGGCCGGGACCGCAGGCTTCCTATTACCAACAGGTTTCGCCAGGAGGAGAGTCTTTAGTCCGCTTTAGGGGTGGCGGGCGGGGTGGTTGGACGGGTGTGACACCTTCCACTGACCCCTCGTTTCAACGGCCGCCCTGGTGCGACGATTTCCGGGACACCCGGGGACCGCATCAGGCGGCCTCGAGGGAGGAGAGTGACGAGATGTCGGAAATTCCGACCCTGTACGGAGGGCCGGCCACCCGCCGCGTCCGCACCCGCGACCTGCTCAACGCCAAGGTCCGCGGCGACCGGTGGCCCATGCTGACCTCCTACGACCAGTACACGGCCTCGATCTTCGACCAGTCCGGCGTGCCGGTCCTGCTCGTGGGCGACTCGGCGGCCAACAACGTCTACGGCTACGAGACCACCGTCCAGATCACCGTCGACGAGCTGTTGCCACTGGTCAAAGCCGTGGTCCGGGCCACCAAGACGGCACTGATCGTCGGTGACCTGCCGTTCGGCAGCTACGAGGAGAGCCCCACCCAGGCGCTGCGCACCGCCGTCCGCTTCATGAAGGAGGGCGGCTGCCACGCGGTCAAACTCGAAGGCGGACGCCGGGTGGCCCCGCAGATCGAGGCCATCACCGGCGCCGGCATCCCGGTCATGGCCCACATCGGCTTCACCCCGCAGCGCGAACACACCATCGGCGGCTACCGGGTCCAGGGCCGGGAGAACGAGGGCGCCGAGGTGATCTCCGACGCCCGCGCGGTCGCCGACGCGGGCGCGTTCGCCGTCGTCCTGGAGATGGTCCCGGGCGACGTCTCCAAGCAGATCACCAAGGAACTGCCGATCCCCACCGTCGGCATCGGTGCCGGACCCGACACCGACGCCCAGGTCCTCGTCTGGCAGGACATGGCCGGCCTGCGGACCGGCAAGGCGCCGCGCTTCGTGAAGCGTTACGCCGACCTGGCCGGCGCGCTGACCGAGGCGACCAAGCAGTTCGCCGACGAAGTGCGCAGCGGAGAGTTCCCGGCCGCCGAACACACTTTCTAAAATTTTCCCGTACGGACATGGAAACGGGCCACGCCGTGATCACGGCGTGGCCCGTTCCTGTGCGATCTACCGGCTCCGACGAGAACCCGACGGCGCGCGTACGGCACTGGCCCGCGCCACCGACGTCGCCTTGGCCGCACCCCGTGCACCGCGGGCCGCGGTCGTCGCCCCACCGTTCGTACCGGAAGCGCGGGTGACCTTGGTGGCCTTGGCCGCGTTCCCGGTGGCCTTGGCGCCGGTCGTGGCCTTGTCGGCGGTCTTCTTGGCCGGTGCCTTCTTGGCCGGCACGGCCGCGTTCGCCGCCGAAGCCGCCCGCGACGCCGTGGTCCGGGCACCGGCCCCGGCCTTGGTCGCCTTCGCGCCGCCGGACCGGGTCGCGCCCTTGGCGGCGGTCGCCCGTCCCCCGGCACTCTGAGCCCCGCCCGCCGACCCGTTCGACCGGGAGCCGGCCGCCGAGTTGCTCGACCGAGAACCGGCCGCTGACCCGTTGGACCGGGAGCCGGCCGACCCGTTCGAGCGGGAACCGGCCGCCGAACCGTTGGACCGGGAACTCGCCGGCGAACTGCTCGAACGGCCGCCGGATCGGGTGCTCTTCGCCGCGGTGGAGCGGCCGGTGGCCTTGGCCGGAGCCTCGTCGGCCACCGTCGCGGCGACCTGCGCCGCCTTGGTCGCCGCCACCTTCGTGGTCCGAGCCGCCTTCGCCGCCGCGGCCCGAGTGGTCGCGGCCGTCTTGGCCGCCTTGCGAGCCGCACTCTTGGCCGCGGTGGCGGACACCGCCGCCACGCTCGCGGTAGCCATCGCCTCTTCGGCCCGGGCCGCCGCAACCTCGGTGGCCACCGCCTCAGCAGCCGCCGCCTCAGCAACCATCGCCTCGGCCGCAGCCGCCGCCCGGGCCGACGTAGCCCGAGCCGACGTAGCCTTCCGCCCGCTCGCCTTCACACCAGTCGCCTTGGCCCCGGCCGCCTTCGCACCCGTCACCTTGGCCGCTGCCGCCTTCGCACCGGTCGCCTTCACACCCGCGGTCTTGCCGGCGGCCGCCTTCGACGCCGTCGCCTTCACACCCGCAACCTTGCTCGCCGCTGCCTTACTCGCGGTCGCCTTGGTCGCCGCCGCCTTACTCGCGGTCGCCTTGGAAGCGGTCGCCTTGCTCGCGGTCGCCTTGGTTGCCGTCGCCTTGGATGCGGTTGCCTTGGATGCGGTTGCCTTGGCCGCGGTCGCGCCTGCCTTGGCCGGCGCTGCCTTCCTTGCCGCCGTCTTGGCAGCGGTGGCCTTCGTCGAGGCCGCCTTGGAAGGCGCGACCTTCGCCGCCCCCGCCTTGGTCGCGGTCACCTTGGCGGGCGCGACCTTCGCCGCCCCAGCCTTGGCCGCAGTCACCTTGGCGGGCGCAGCCTTTGCCGCCCCAGCCTTGGTCGGGCTCGCCTTGGCCGGCGCGGCCTTGCTCGCCCCGCCCCTGGCCGAGGTGGCCTTCTTCGCAGTGGCCTTAGCAGCAGTGGCCTTGCTCGCGGCCGTCTTGGTCGGAGCAGCCTTCGCCACCCCAGCCTTAGCCGCATTTGCCCTGGCCGGCGCCGCCTTAGCAGCCCCAGCCTTAACAGCTCCAGCCCTAGCAGCCGTAGCCTTGACCGCCGTCGCCTTGGTCGGCGCGGCCTTCGCCCCTCCGGCCTTGGCCGCTGCACTCTTCGAGGCGCCCGCCTTGACCGCCGACCCGCTCCCAGCCGCCGAGGCCTTGGCCCCACCCGCCTTCGCCGCCGTCGCCTTGGCGCCCGTCGCCTTGGTCCCGACCGTCTTGGCCGGAGCCGCCTTAGTAGCAGTGGCCTTAGCCGCTGTCGCCTTGGTCCCAGCAGCCTTGGCCGCTGTCGCCTTGGTCCCAGCCGTCTTAGTCCCAGCAGCCTTGGCCGCTGCCGCCTTGGTCCCAGCCGTCTTAGTCGCGGTCGCCTTGGTACCGGTCGCTTTAGCCGCAGTGGCCTTGGTCCCGGCAGCCTTGGCGGGAGCCGCCTTCGTCCCGGTCGCCGCAGCCGACCTGGCCGCGGTCGTCTTCGCCGCCCCGACCTTGGTCGCCGCAGCCTTACCAACAGCCGACTTGGCCCCACCAGCGACCGCCTTGGCAGCAGTCGCTTTCGTACTCGCGGCCTTGACCGGAGCAGACTTAACGGCAGTCGCCTTAGCAGGAGCCGCCTTCGCCCCAGCCGACTTCGTCGCCGCAGTCGTCTTGGTCGCAGTCGCCTTCGCCGCGGTCGACCTGGTCGCAGTTGCCTTCGCCGCAGTCGACTTGGCTGCAGTCGACTTGGCTGAAGTCGACCTGGGCGCGGGCGCCTTCGCGGCCCCGCCGTCCACGGCCTCAGCAGTCACCCGGGCCGCCGAAGCCGCCCCACGCGGAGCCGCCGAAGATCCAGCACCCCGGCGCCGACCAGCGTTCTTCCGCCCCGGGGCCTCTACCGCAGCCGCTTCCTCAGCCGCCACGACGGCCCGCTCGGCTGCAGCCGCCGCCGCTGTCCCGGCGGTCCGCCGGCTGCCGACGGTCTTGACCGGTCCGGCCGCCCGCCCGCGAGCCGCCTTGGAGCCCACCGTCTTCACCGGCGCCGAACCGTTCCGCGCAGCCGCCCTGGATCCCACCGTCTTGACCGGCCCGATCGCCGCGACCACGGCTTCGTCGGCCAGTTCGGCGGCTTGGGCGGCCGCTTCGGCCGCTTCGGCCGCCTTGGCCGCCGCTCCCCGGGCGGCCCGCACGGTTCCGGCCTCGCGTTCTTCGAAGTCGGCGGCGGGCCGGGAGTCCCAGTCCTCGTCGTCGTCCGCAGGTTCCGGTTCGCTGACGGCCGGACGTCCCGTGGTGCCTCGGGCCGCGGCCCGCCGGGCGGCGGCTTCCCGCCGTGTCAGCCGCGTCGGTGCCGTTTCCTCGACGGTGTCCGGCTCGGACGGTACGGCGACGAGCCCGGCCGGCCCGGGTCGCGCGCCGGTGGTCTCGGGCAGCGCTCCCCCGCCGACGGCGATCTGCGTGGCCGGCGGTTCCGGTTCGTCCGGCGCGACCTGTCCGACCGCTACGGTGCCGGCCTGGGCGGCTCGGATCGCCGCCATCTCGGCCTGGGCCGCACGTACCGCGGCCGCTTCGGACCGTCCGGTCGCCGGTGCCGCGGACACGGGTTCCGCGGCGGCACCGCGCTTGCGTACCGGCTTGCTCCGCACCACTCCGCCGTCCTCGACGACACCTTCGTCGTCGGGCGAGAGGAACAGCTGCCCGCGGGCCCGCGCGCTCTTGGCGAACGCCGCCATCTGCTCGGAGATGGGGTCCGGTTCCTGCTCACCGTCGGTGTCGTTGTCCGTCTCGGGTGTGCCGAGTGCTTCCAGGTCGGGCCGGTCGGCCCCCCACTGGTCGGATTCCCGGTCGGGGCTCGACGAGTCTCGTGGCGGCGCGAACCAGCCGCCGAGGAACGGCCGGTCGGTCAGGTCGCTGGGCGACACTTCGGCGTCGCCGGGCCGGGCTCCTTCGGCGGTCGACGCGGGCCAGGCCGTTCCGGGCCGGTTCCAGTCCCGTTCGGCATCGGCCGACACGGTGACCTGTGTCTTGTTCGGCACATTGCTGCTGGCCGCCGCGACCCGCCGACCGCTCCGGGCCGCTGCCGCGCCACCGCTGCGCTGCGACACAACCCCTTTCTTGGGTACGGAGGAAGCCCGCGCCACCGGCACCTTGGCCGCCCCACCGGCACCCCGCCCGGTCGTGCTCTTCCCCGCAGCCGGCTTGGCCCCGCCCGCCTTGACGGCACCCGTCTTGGCCGCGCTCGCCTTGGCCACGTTCGACTTGGCCGGACTCACCTTGGCCGCGTTCGATTTGGCGGCCACCACCTTGGCCGCACCGGTCTTGACCGAGCTCACCTTGGGCGCGTTCGTCACCTTGCCCGAGCCGGCCCGCACCGCGGCCGCCTTGCCCGCAACCGGCTTGGCCGCCTTCACCGGCGCCGCCTTGCCGGCCGCGACCCGGGTCGACTTCGCGGGAGCAGCCTTCGTCGCGGCCACCTTCGTCGCGGCCACCTTCGTAGCGACCGCCTTGGCTGCGGAAGCCTTCGTGGCGACCGCCTTGGCCACGGAAGCCTTCGTCGCAGCCGCCTTCGTCGTGGAAGCCTTGGCCGCCACCGGCTTGACCGCAGTGCTCTTGGCCGACCCGGCCTTGGTCACGGCGACCGGCTTGGTCACGGCCGCCTTGCCGGTACGCGGTTTCGCCGCTGCCGGCCCGGCCCCGGATCGCGCGGCCGGAACCCGCCCGGTCACCGACTTGGCCGGTGCACTCTTGGCCGAACTCCGAGCCGCCGCCACCGCTTTACCCGTAGGCTTGGCAGCAGCGGAACCCCGTGCCACCGGCACACTCGCGCGCTTGCTCCCGGCCGTCGTCCCCGCACTCCTGGCCGGGGTCGAGGCCCCGGACCGAGCCGTGGGAACCTTCCCCGCCGCGACCGCCCGAGACCCCGCGGCCTTGGCCGACGCTTTCGAAGTCACAGCCTTCGCGGCCACAGCCTTCGCAGCAGCACTCTTCGCGACCGCAGGCTTCGAGGCAACGCTCTTCGCCGCCGCGGTCTTCGAAGCAGCGCTCTTCGGAGCGACGCTCCTGGCCGCCACGGTCTTGGACGCAGCCGTCTTCGACGCGACAGTCCTGGACGCCGCCGACTTGACCGGCGCGGGCTTGGACGCCGCAGTCTTGGGCGCCGCGGACCTGGCCGGCGCCGCCTTGGCCGCGGCCGGCTTCGCCACGGCCTTCTTCACTGTCGCGCTCTGCTTCACCGTCGCCGGCTTCGCCGGGGCCGTTTTCCCACCGGCAATCCGAGCCGTCACGCCCGCCGGAACCTTTGCTTTCGCCGCCACCGCGACTCCACTCCCCACTTTCGCGGCGGCACGTCCCACCGCTGCCGTCTTCGACGCGCTCACCCGCGGCGCGGGCGTCCGCCCGGTCCCACTCCTGGTCGCGGCACTACCGGCCGCTTTGGCCACCCCGTTCGACGCGGTCCGACCAGTGGCCTCGGATCTGCCCGTTCCGGTCGGCGCCGGGCGGGCACTCACGGCCGCGCGTTTCGCCGTACGGGAAACCGGTTTTGATTCTGCGCCGGAGGCGGCGGGTCTGATCGGTGCCTTCTTGGCAGGGGGCATCGGGGTGTTTCCTCCTTGCGAATGACTGCGGGCACGTCGGCACCGGGAAGGGTCGGACATGGAGCGAGCTGACGGTCTAATTGCTCTCCCCGGTCCAGCGGGCGTCGTCGGCGTCCCACTCGGCATTGCGCTTCTCGACCGTTTCGAGGGCCCGCGTCGCTTCGTCAGCCGTGGCGAACGGGCCGAGCCGGTATTGGGCGGGACACACGTCGTCGCCGTTCTCGACCCGGTGGTGTCGAAGGCACCAGAAGTAGCCCGCCCCGCCGAGCCCACTGTCGTTCATTCCATCACTCTGCAACTAAAAACGACCATGCGCTACCGATTCGGGCAAAATGCCCCAGATTTCCATTGTGGAGCCGAGAGGATTGACCGTCATACCTCATCGGAACGAGCCACCCGGTCAATTCGCCCGGCTTCCCCCTCGCATTCACACCACAGAGACCTCGATGGGTGCCGCAGCGACCTCGATCAGCGGCTCAGCGACCTCGATGAACGCCTGCTGGGGGGCGAAAACAAAGCCGCCCCGGCCGCGAAACGGCGGCCGGGGCGGCGGTGCGACGAAAGGATCAGCTCAGTTCGGCGGCGACCAGTTCGGCGATCTGCACCGCGTTCAGCGCGGCACCCTTGCGCAGGTTGTCGTTCGAGATGAAGAACGCCAGCCCGTTCTCCGCGGTCGGGTCCACGCGGAAGCGGCCCACGTACGACGGGTCGCGGCCGGCCGCCTGCAGCGGGGTCGGCACCTCGGACAGTTCGACCCCGGGCGCGGACGCGAGCAGTTCCTGCGCGCGGGCCGGTGACAGCGGGCGGGCGAACCGCGCGTTGACCTGGATGGAGTGCCCGGTGAAGACCGGCACGCGCACGCACGTCCCGGAGACCAGCAGCTCGGGCAGGCCGAGGATCTTGCGGCTCTCGTTGCGGAGCTTCTGCTCCTCGTCGGTCTCGAAGCTGCCGTCGTCGACGAACGAGCCGGCCTGCGGGATCACGTTGAACGCGATCGGCTTCGGGAACACCTTGGACTCCGGGAACTCCACGGCGGACCCGTCGTGGACGAGTTCGAGGGCCCGGTCGGCGACCTTCTTGATCTGCTCGTCGAGCTCGGCCGCGCCGGCCAGCCCGGCCCCGCCGACGGCCTGGTAGGTGGTGGCGATGAACGACACCAGACCGGCGTCGTCGTGCAGCGGCCGGAGCACCGGCATCGCGGCCATGGTCGTGCAGTTCGGGTTGGCGATGATGCCCTTGGGCCGCACCTTGGCCGCGTCCGGGTTCACCTCGGCGACGACGAGCGGGACGTCCGGGTCCATCCGCCAGGCTGACGAGTTGTCGACGATGACGGCGCCGGCCTCGGCGACGCGGGGCGCGTACTCCTTCGAGCCGCCCTTGCCGGCCGAGAAGAGCACGATGTCCAGGCCGTTGTAGTCCGCGGTGGCCGCGTCCTCGACGGTGACCTCGCCGCTGCCCCAGGGCAGGGTGCGGCCCGCGGAGCGCGCGGAGGCGAAGAGCCGAAGCTCACTTACCGGGAAAGCGCGCTCGGCCAGGATGCGGCGCATGACGCCACCGACCTGTCCCGTCGCGCCGACGATGCCGATCCTCATGACGACCAAAATACGGCCTGAACTGCGTACCAAGAAATCGTCTTGTTCATTATGTGGGATACCTGTCCCATATTTCTGGACGACAGGTCTAGCTTCGAAGGCATGGCGACGTATACCCACGGGCACCACGAGTCGGTCTTGCGCTCACACCGCTGGCGCACCGCAGAGAATTCGGCGGCGTACCTGCTGCCGCGTCTTTCCTCCGGATTCACCCTGCTGGACGTCGGATGCGGCCCCGGCACCATCACGGCCGACCTGGCGACACTGGTCACACACGTCACCGCGCTGGAACGCACCGACGACGCGCTGGACCTGGCCCGCGCCGAGATCGGCCGCCGCGGCCTGACCAACGTCGACTTCGCCACCGGCGACGTCCACGCCCTCGACTTCCCCGACGACAGCTTCGACGTGGTCCACGCCCACCAGGTCCTGCAGCACGTGACCGACCCGGTCGCCGCGCTGCGCGAGATGCGCCGCGTCACCCGGCCCGGCGGCCTGGTCGCCGCCCGCGACAGCGACTACGCCGGCTTCACCTGGTTCCCGCTGCTGCCCGAGCTGGACGAGTGGCTGGCCCTCTACCGGCGCATCGCCCGCGGCAACGGCGGCGAACCGGACGCCGGCCGGCGGATGCTCTCCTGGGCCCGGGCCGCCGGCTTCACCGACGTGACCACCACCGCGAGCATCTGGTGCTTCGCCGACGACGAGGACCGCGCCTGGTGGGGCGGCATGTGGGCCGACCGCATCCTGAAGTCCGACATGGCGGCCACGGCCCTGAGCACCGGCGCGGCCACCCAGGCCGACCTCGACCGCCTGTCGGCCGGCTGGCGCGAGTGGTCCGAGTCCCCCGACGGCTGGTTCACCATCCCGCACGGCGAGATCCTGGCTCGCGCCTGACCGGCCGTACGGCGAAAGGCTCTGGAAAAGGAAGCGATGCAGGACCGCGCGGCAACCGCCGGGGTCCCGCATCGCTCGCGTCAGGTGTTGGGGCGGAACGCCCAGTGCCAGCTCTCGCGCTTGACGTTCTCGACGAAGCCGTAGCGATCGGCGTTCTTGCGCATCCACGACAACGCCTCGGGGTTGAGGGCGAGGTCGGTGGCCATGCCCCAGCCGTGTTCGCTGGTGCCGGGCTTGGCGGCCAGGCCGCCCTGTGAGTAGAGGCCCTTGCGGCGGGCCAGGTCGACCTGTTCCTCGATGGGGCGGTACGAGTCGGTGATGCCGATGTTCACGCCGTCGCGCTTGGCGTCGGCGATGAGCTGGGTGAGGCGTTCCGCGGCGGGCGCCCACAGTTTGTGGCGGGTGTCGCCGACCTGTTCGAGCGCGGATGCCGGGATCCGGCCGTTGCCGTACGCGGCCAGGTCCTCGGGAATGCCCTTGCTGTTGAGTTTGTAGGTTTCCGGGCTGTTCTGCGCCGCGATCGCGCCTTGGAGCTGGCTCGCGAACGCGGTGCTACTGCTGCTGCCCGGCTCCGACGTCCGGGCCGCGGTCGTCGCTGTGGTGGCCTGCTGAGTCTGCAGCGCGATGATCCGGCTCTGGATGTTCGCGATGCGTGCGTTCACTCCCTCGATTCCCACGCTCTACTGGTTCGGCGTGGCCACGGAAATCTGAGTTGCTCCGGGAAAAACTCTCCGCGGGAACCCCTTCGAGACGCACGGTCAGATCCAGATCGACCTCGGATTTCCCGTCCTTCCGGTTCGGCATCACGTTGGTGATCAGGACGAGCAGACAACCGACGATCGCGTACGCGGCGAGCACCCCCATGTGTCCGCCGATCGGCGCTTCCGGGAAGTACAGGTCCTGCCGGATCGCCTGGACGCCGGCGCCGGTCGGCAGGTTCTCGCCGAGATGCCGCCCGAACGCGGGCAGGAACTCGGGCAGGATGCTGGCCCCGGAGATCACCGTGCCGATCATGAAGTAGAACGCGCCGACCGCGGCGCCGGCCGGACCGACCAGCGCCACCGCGCCGGCTGTCGAACCGGTCACGGCCAGCGAGATCAGCGAGAAGATGCCGAGCATCTCCCACTTGTCGGCGTGGCTGCCGATCCCGAACCAGCTCATCGACCACAGGATCGCGGCCGCGGAACCGACCGCGTACAGGATCAGTGTCGAGAGATGCGCGACTCCGCGGCACCAGCTTCTTCGCGTACGGGGGATCAACCGCCCGAGCCCCATCGACGCGATCGTCCCGCCCAGCGACAGCGCCTGGGTGAGGAAGCCCAGCGACACCCCGTTCACGTCGTCGCTGGGCAGCGGCACCACGTCGGTCACCTGCGGTGCGGCGGTCAGCGCCTGGACCGTGGCGACCGCGACCTGGTCGCCGGCCTTGGCCAGCGCCGCCACCTGGGTCGCGGTGCGCTGCTGCAGGACCGCGGTGTACGTGCTGCGCAGCAGGCTCGCGGCGGCCGGGCCGGCCGCACCGGCGACGTAGAGGTGCGGGGCGGTGCCGGTGAGGTCGACCCCGCCGTACACCTCGCGGCGTTTGATCGCGGTGGTCAGCGCGTCGGCCGAGGTGAAGTCGCCCACCGCGAACCGGCCGCCGGATTCGAGCGTGCTGACCACCTCGGCCCGCTGGTCGGCGCTGGCGACCAGCCCGACCGGCAGGTGGTGCGGCGCTGCCTTGTGGCCCATGCCCAGGTAGTACGCGGTCAGGCCGAGCTGGATGACGGTGCCGATCGCGCAGACGGCGAGGGCGAAGCGCCGGAACTGATGTACGGACTGGATCTCGTCGGCCACATTTCTGAGAGTGCCCTGTTCGTAGGACCTATCCGGCCAGATCGGCGGGATTCGTGTTGGCGCCGCAGAGCAGGACGGTGACGCGTTCGCCGGGGGCCGGGCGGTAGGCGCCGGAGGTCAGGGCGGCGTAGGCGGCGGCGGTGCCGTGCTCGACGGCGATGCGGTAGTCGTCCCAGAGCCGGCGGCGGGCGTGGATGATCGCCTCGTCGTCGACCAGGATGGAGTCGATCTTGGCGTCGGTGGCGAGGTCGAAGGCGATGTCCCCGACCCTTCTGGCACCGAGTGCGTCAGCCGCGACACCCTCGACACGGACATCTACCGGTTTTCCGGCTTTCAGGGCCGCGTGCAGCGCCTGCGCGTTCACCGGCTCCACCGCGACGATGCGGGCGCGGTCCCGCAGGGCGGCGATGACGCCGGCCACCAACCCGCCGCCACCCACGGCCACGAGCACCGTGTCCGAGATTTCGGAAATTTCAAGACCTATCGTGCCGTTACCCGCGACCATGGCCGCGTCGTCGTACGCGTGGAAGAACATCGCGTCGGTGCGCTCCAGCGCGGCCGCGTAAGCCTCCGCGTACTCGTTGCCGACCTGCACCACCTTCGCGCCCAGCTTCGCCAGCTTCTCGACCTTGACGACCGGCGCGGTCACCGGCACGAACACCTCGACCGGCACGCCCAGCTCGCGGGCCGCGTACGCCGCGGCCAGCCCCGCGTTACCGCCGGAGGCCGCGACGATGCCGGCCGCCGGGATCTCACTGCTGAGGATCTTGTTCATCATGCCGCGGGTCTTGAACGACCCTGCATGCTGCAGGTACTCCAGCTTGAACCACAGACCGGGCTCGGCCTCGAACAGCGGGGTGCGCCGCACCCGGCCGTCGATGCGCCGGGCCGCCGCTTCCACATCGGCAAGGTTGACCATGGCGACAAATCTAGGCGACGCTCCAGCTGACCTGTCCGGACGGAACCGGTAAGAGCTCACCGATCAACCGGGCCAGGTCGAGTAATCGGTTCGAGAAGCCCCACTCGTTGTCGAACCAGCCGCGCACCTTCACCCCGCCGTCGGCCGTGGTCTGGGTCCCGGACGGGTCGAACAGGCAGGACGCCGGATTGTTCTTCACGTCGATCGACACGGTCGGGTCCGGGTCGTACGCCAGAATGCCGCGCAGCGGCCCGGCCGCGGCCTCGGCCATCGCCCGGTTGACCTCCTCGACCGACACCGGACGCCCGGTCTGGCCGGACAACTCGGCCAGCGAACCGATCGGTGTCGGCACGCAGTAGTAGCTGTAGCGCATCTCGCCGATCTCCGGCAGCGCCACCCGCACCAGGTCACCGACCACGTGGTTGTGCGGGATGATGCTCTCCCCGGTGGCCCGGCCCAGCCGCGGATCGTCGCGCGAGGCGCCGATCAGCGAGTCCTGCACCCGCCCCCAGCCCTGGGTGGCCAGCATCACCGACGTGTTCACCGACCGCAGCCCGAACCGGTCGAGCAGCACCTTGGCCATCACGGTCAGCGCGTTCACCCCGCACGAGGCCGGCGAGACCACGTCGTGCAGCGCCGGGTCGTAGCTGGCGTGGTTGGCCCCGATGACCAGGAACGCGTCCGGGTCGTCGGCCGAGGCACTGATCACCACCTTGCGGGCGCCGCCGTGGGTGATGTGGGTCCGCGCGGTGCCACCGGCCCGGAACCGGCCGGTCGCCTCGATCACCACCTCCACCCCGTGGTCGGCCCACGGGATGCGCTCCGGCCGCTCGTGGCGATAGGTGCGGATGGCGTGGTCGTTGACCACCAGGTACTCGCCGCGGGCGGTCACCGTTCCGGGAAATGATCCCCGGATGCTGTCCCGGCGCAGGCCGTACGCCAGTTTCTCGGTGGACGCGATGTCATTCACCGCGGCGATCGAGACGCCCGGATTCGGTGCGGCCGCGACGATTCGGGTCAAGCTGCGACCGATCCGCCCTAGGCCGTTGATCCCGATCGCGACAGTCATCGAGCGCTCCTCGACTACGTTGCTGTTTTGTGTGCTCCCCGTCCGCCAAGGACACCCCCGTTTTGCACAAGGGTCCACTAGGCGTCACGGGTTCGACACTATGAGTTGTGCAAGTTGCACGTCAACGGATGACAATGTCACACCCGTCGAGTGACCACCTTCAACGCCCGATGCCCAATGTGGAATGCATTACGGCATGCTGAAGACGTGCCCGTACTCCTCTCCTACACCCTCGCGGACGCCGTCTGGGCACAGTGGATCAACAGATCACTGCAGGCCGCGGGCCATGCCGTGGAAATGGCCCCGGCCGGGGTCGACTTCGCTCATCGGCTATCGATCGCGCTTTCCGGCCCGGACCCGGTGATCATTCTTGTCTCGGCCGAACACCGGGGAACCGCATCCGAGTGGTCCCGGGTGCCCGTCACTCCCACCCTCACGGTGCTTCGCCTGGACGCGGTTCCGGCGCCCGCGGCACTGCGCGCCGCGAACTGCAAAAGCCTGCACGACCTGGACGAGGAGGAGGCCCTGGAGATCCTGATGACCGTGGTCGACGGCCCGCAAAACCCTTTTTCGCGTACGTCGTGATTGCGGGCCTGTTTGATTTCCGAACCCACCGGGTAACGAAGATCATCAGTCGCCACGGCCGACCGGTTTCGGACGCCTCAGCGGAATGCCCGGTACATCAGGATCAGACCGATAACGGTGCCGAACGTCACGATGAGGTACTTCAGGACGCGAGCCGGCAGCCGCCGCGCCACCCGCGCCCCGACGTAACCGCCGACCACCGTCGCCGGCGCCAGCGTCGCCACAGCCGCCCAGTGCACGTCCGCGAAGAACGCGAACACCAGCACCGTCATCAGGCCCACGGTCGCCGACAGCACATTCTTCAACGCGTTGATCCGCTTCAACGGCTCGTCCAGGACCAGGGCCAGCGCGGCCACGTACATCACCCCGAGCGCGGCGCCGAAATACCCGCCGTACACCGCCCCGGTGAACACCACCACCTGCAACGTCACCGCCGCCCGGCGCGGTGACATCGCCCGCGGATGCCCCACCAGCCCCCGCAGACGCTCCTGGAACGCCAGCGTCGCCGCCGCCCCCAGCACCAGGAACGGCACGACGACCTCGAACACCCGCCCCGGCGTCACCAGCAGCAACACACACCCGGCGACACTGCCGACCACCGCCGCCGGCAACACCGCCCGGACCCGGCCGCCCTGACCGGCAAGATCCGCGCGGCTCCCGGCCACGCTGGAGACATAACCGGGGAAAACCGACACCGAGTTCGTCACGTTCGCGTCCACGGACGGCAGCCCGGTCGCGATCAGACTCGGGAACGTGATCAGCGAACCGCCGCCGGCGATCGCGTTCACCCCGCCGGCCGCGACACCGGCGACCACCAGCAACAGCATGTGCGACAGATCCATGATGCGAGCGACCCTACGGCGTCCCCGGTCCCCGGTCGCCCCCTCCCACCGGACATCACACCCCCACCCCTCCCCTCTTCCCTCCCACCCTCACCTCGCTCCCCACCCACCGTTCTCCCCCCTTCTCGCTCCCCACCCACCGGTTTTCCGGCCCGCTCCCGTCCCGCGCACGGCCAGCCATCACCCGCACGAGCCGTCAGTGCCAGCTCGATCCGCCCAGCTGGCGCTGACGGTCGTCTCAGCGCCGAAAAACAGCCACCACCACCAGCCGAGCAGTCCCAGCTGGCACTGACGGTCGTACCCGGGCCGAAAAACAGCCGCCAGCACCAGCCGAGCACCCCGAGCTGGCGCTGACGGCTGGTCTCGGGCCGAAAAACAGCCGCCAGCACCAGCCGAGCGGTCTCAGCTGGCGCTGACGGCTGCACCGGGGGCGGGAAAGCAGCCGTGAGTGCCAGCTGGCGGCACTTGGCTGGCGGCTATGGCTGTTTGCTCTGGGGGCGGCCGGGGGTGCTTGCGTGGGAGCAAAACGTGCACCGGGTTCGCGGGGCCGCACCGGCCAGGACGTAGTATTGCGGCGCGACGGACGAGTCGGCTGGGCGGCCGCGTCGGTGTCTTCGGGCACCGCCGAGGAACGTCCGGACTCCGCAGAGCAGGGTGGTTGTTAACGGCAACCCGGGGCGACCCGCGGGAAAGTGCCACAGAGAACAGACCGCCGGCGCACGCGCCGGTAAGGGTGAAACGGTGAGGTAAGAGCTCACCAGCACCCCGGGTGACCGGGGTGGCTCGGTAAACCCCACCCGGAGCAAGGCCAAGCAAGGTCGTGTCCGCAAGGCCACGGCCGGCGCAGGGTTCGAGGGCTGCTCGCCCGATCCTGCGGGTAGGCCGCATGAGCCTGTCGGCAACGGCAGGCCGAGATGGATGGCCGTCACCGGGGCTCCGGCCCCGGCCACAGAATCCGGCGTACAGGCCGACTCGTCCGCCGCCCTGTCGCGCAACACCGCCGATCACTCGCCGGCTCAGTCGTCGACGATCGTCGGCAGAGCGTGAAGCCGGGCGGCCGGCGCCCCATCGCGTCTCCGCTGGTGAGCGGCCCGAAACATGATCAGCGTGCCCCGCGTCCAGCACCCGGACGGAACGTTCGGCTGCGACGTTCTCCACTACGTCCGCCGGTCGGCGCTGGACCGGCTCGGGATCACTGCCGGACCCGGACCTGCTGGGTCACCTCCGGGTAGCCCGGCTGATACGGCTGGGCCGCGAAGAACCCCTCCAGCTCCGCCTGTTCGAGGACGTCCTTGGTCGCGCGGGCGCGGGCGGATTTCGCGGAGCGGGAGCGGGCGACGTCCTCGGCCGCCTTGGCCGCCTGATTCGCGCGGCGGGTGACGGCGGCTTTCGCGGCCCGCCGGCGGGCGACTTCGGGGTCGAGGCGGCGGGCCGGGCGGATGTCGGCCTCGATCTCGCGGGCCTCGATCGCCGCGAAGTCTGGGCGGATCTTGGCGGCGACCCATTCGACGCCGGCGACCAGGCCGACGACCAGGGCGAAGATGACGCGCAGGCCGATCGGGCCGGGGGCGGCGAAGTTCACGGCGGCGGAGATGCTGACGACCAGGACGAGGACCTTGAGGGCCGCTTTCTGGGCGTCCTGGGCCATTCCGGCGGTCTGGCTGATCGTCAGCATGGAGACCATGGCCAGATCAAAAACGGCCGGCACGATCCACGCGAACAGCCCGGCGCCAAGGCTCACCAGGTAGTGCCCCTGGTGCAGATAGCTGGCCGCGAGCGCGCCCATCAGGATCCCGTTGTTGGCCCGTTTGATGGTCCGGATCGCCTTCAGCATGCCGGGCACGGCACCCTTGGCGTACTCGGCGGCGAACTGCTGCGTCAGCGTCATCTGCGCCGGCAACGCGAACCTCCCCAGCCACTTCGGATGCGAGGAACCCTCGGAGAACAGGCCAGACGCTACCGAAGATCGGTCGAACGGGGGCAAGGTTCGCAACGGACCGCAAGGTCCGCAATAAAAATCAAACGCCGATTCGCGTACGTCGGGAGCGCCCGCCCCCGCGCCCCGGGGCGGGCGAGCGGGAGCGCCCGCGAACCGCGTGAGCACGCACCCGCCACCGGGGCCGGCGCGTGCTCACGGCCGTACGCGCAAATGATTGAAATCGGTCAGGTGGAAGACGCTGTGCCGACCGCGGTGGTCGTCTCCCGTTCGATCCGCGGGTCGCCCTCGTCGGCGAAGTAGTCGTCCCGGGTCGTCCCGTCCACGCCCTCGGGCGTCTTCATGGCCCGCAGCACGAACGTCACGAGGACGGCGACCACCAGGTTGACCAGCACCGCCACGAACCCCACGTAGATCGTCTTCTTGGTGTCGAGGCCGAACTCGGAGAGTGCGAACGCCGAGCCGCCGAAGTGCTTGCGGCCGGTGGCCGCGTTCGGGATCTGCCAGAGCATCCAGAACGCCAGGATCATGCCGGCCGCCCAGCCGGCGATCAGCGCGCCCCGGTGCAGCCAGCGGCCGTAGAGGCCGAGGATCACCGCGGGCGCCGTCTGCAGGATGATCACACCGCCGATGAGCTGCAGGTCGATGGAGAACTGGGGGTCCAGGAAGACGATGAACGCCACCGCGCCGACCTTCACCACCAGCGAGGTGATCTTGGCGACGTTGGCCTCCTGGGCCGGGCTGGCGTCCCGCTTCAGGTACTCCTTGTAGATGTTGCGGGTGAACAGGTTGGCCGCGGCGATCGACATGATCGCGGCCGGCACCAGCGCCCCGATCCCGATCGCGGCGAATGCCACCCCGGCGAACCAGGCCGGGAAGTGCAGGTCGAACAGCAACGGCACCACCGTGTTGCTGTCCACACTGCCGGCCTTGGCCCCGGCCAGCGGCTTCACCCCGGCCGCGATCGCCATGTAGCCGAGCAGCGCGATCAGGCCGAGCAGGAAACTGTAGGCGGGCAGCGCCGACATGTTCCGCTTGATCACGTTGCGGTTCTTGCTGGCCAGCACCCCGGTGATGCTGTGCGGGTAGAGGAACAGGGCCAGCGCCGAACCGAGCGCCAGGGTGAAGTACTGCACCTGGTTGTTGCCGTTCAGCAGGATCCCGTCACCCGGCGCCGGCGAGGCCTGGAACTTCTTGTCGGCCGCCTCGAAGATCGCCCCCCAACCCCCCAATTTGTACGGCAGGTAGAGCACCGCGACCAGGATCACGATGTAGATCAGGGTGTCCTTGACGAACGCGATCAACGCCGGCGCCCGCAGCCCGGACTGATACGTGTACGCGGCCAGGATCGCGAACGCGATGATGATCGGCAGATGCCGGGCGATCGCACTGTCCCCGGTCACGCCCATCGTCTTGAGCACCGCCTCGATCCCCACGAGCTGCAGGGCGATGTACGGCATGGTCGCCACGATCCCGGTGATGGCGATCAGCAGGGCCAGCGTCGGCGAGTCGTACCGGGTCCGCACGAAGTCGGCCGGCGTCACGAACCCGTGCCGGTGCGACACCGACCAGAGCCGGACCAGGATCAGGAAGAACAAGGGATAGATGACCACGGTGTACGGCACGGCGAAGAACCCGGCCGCACCGGCGCCGAAGATCAGCGCGGGGACGGCGACGAACGTGTACGCCGTGTACAGGTCCCCGCCGACCAGGAACCAGGTGATCCAGCCCCCGAAGCTGCGCCCGCCCAGCCCCCACTCGTCCAGGTGAGCCATGTCCTGCGGCGCCCGCCACCGCGCGGCCACGAACCCCATCCCGCTCACCAGCAGGAACAGGATCGCAAAGACGACGATCTCAGTGACGTGGTCGCTCATGGCGCCACCTCCGCTGCGCTCCGGCGTCGCCATGAGTTGAATACTGAGCCCGATGATTCGTTCGCAGGCTCTCTCATTGCCGGCTCCGCTTCTTGGTCATCTGGTAGACCAGCGACGTCGTGCCCACCCCGAGCAGGATGAAGGCGAACTGCAGCCAGTAGAACAGCGGGAAGCCGCCGAGCCGCGGCCCGTCATGGTTGAACAGGAACGTCAGCAGCGGCACCACGATCGGCACCACCAGCAACCAGTTCCAGGGACTGCTATCGGTACGCGGGGATTCCGGCTCCGCCATGATCCGCCTCCCTCAACAGCGTGTGTGGTTTCCGTCACGCTAACGAGGCAGTCGCCCCCAAGGCGATCAACGTGCGCCGAACGGGCACGGCCGTGCGCCGAGCGGCCTCACCAGGCTTCCACCCATGAGCATGAATCGGCGCCTACCTGGTGAGCGCGGCGTGCCCGCTCGGGCGAGGTCGACCGGACGGGTGACCGCCGGCGAGGGACTGCGGGCCGGTCGGGTGGCGACCCATTCTGTGCGGGCCGAGACACCCTTCACCTGCGTTTGAGGAGCGACCCATGACCTTTCCCGGAAAGCGCCGGCTCAGCCTGGCGGCTCTGAGCCTGGCCGCGGCCACCGTGTTCGTGCTCGGGTTCGCGGCCCCGGCGTCCGCGTCGTTCACCGATCCGGACGTCAGTGAATGCCTGGAGTTCACGCACAGCAGGCCGTTGATCGGCAGGACGCAGAAACTGATGGCGACCAACAGGTGCCGGAGCAAGACCCACGGGTTCAAGGTCCACAACTGGTCGTTCATCTCCCAGGAGACCTCGTACTGCATCGAGGTCGAGCCGTCCCGAAGCGGCGGATGGAAATGGACCAAGGGCCGGAACCACTACGAGGTCATCAGCTGCTGAAAGCGGTCCCCGGGCCACCCGACGGTGGCCCGGGGACACCTCAGATCAGGCCGAGCGCGATCGTCTTGGTGAGGGTGGCGTTGGTGTCGTCACCGTCGAGGGACCACATCATGGCGCCGCCCAGGCCGCGCGTACGGATGTAGAGGGTTTTCTGCAGGAGGACGGCCGGATCGTCGTACGTCCAGAAGGTGTTGCCGTTGAAGAGCCAGGCGTGACCGTTCCGCAGATCCCGGTGCACGGTGTAACCCTGGGCCGGGAGGTTCTTGAGCGTCTTCCAGTCCTCGGTGCCGGCGGCGAAGACGCCCTGGGCCGGGCCGGTGGCGGGCTGGAAGAGGCCGTTGCCGGTGCCGGTGACGCCGGTCCAGCCCTGGCCGTAGTAGGGGACGCCGAGGACCAGCTTCTGGCGCGGGGCACCGCCCGCGAGCCACGTGTCGACCGTGTTCTGGACGGAGAAGTCCGGGTTGTCGGGGGCGCCGGCCGGAACGCGCAGGGCCGACTGCTGGTTGGTCCGGGCCTCCCAGGTGCCGTGGTAGTCGTAGCCCTGCAGGGTGCCGAAGTCGAGGTACTTGAAGATCTTGGAGACCTCGAAGCCGGCGGCGATCTTCGCCGGGGCGGCCGGGAGGAACGCGGTCAGGTCGTAGTGGCGGCGGGTGGACCGGCCGAGCTTGTCGAGCTGGGCGCGGAACTCGGCGGCGAGCAGGGTGAAGTTCTGCTTGTCCTCGGGGCGGATGACGTTGCCGGCGTTGCCGTCCGAGCCGGGCCACTCCCAGTCCAGGTCGATGCCGTCGAAGATGCCGGCGCCGACGCCCTCGGTGAGTCCGGTCAGGTTGCCCTTGATCCAGAGGTCCACGCAGGACGAGACGAGCTTCTTGCGGGAGGCGTCGGTCAGGGCCGCGTCCGAGAAGTACGCCGAGCCGCTCCAGCCGCCGAGCGAGATCAGCACGCGCAGCTTGGGGTTCTTCTTCTTGAGCTCGGCGAGCTGGTTGAGGTTGCCGGCGATGGGCTGGCCGGCGACGTCACCGACACCGTCCACACTGTTGGCGTCCGAGAACGGGGTCTGCCAGTCGGCCCACGGGTCGGCCGAGGCGCAGACACCGTCGGCGGTGACCGGTCCGAAGGCGTAGTTGAGGTGGGTGAGCCGGGCCGCCGCGCCGGACTTCTGGACCTTGGCCAGCTGGAAGTCGCGGCCGTAGATGCCCCACTGCGTGAAGTATCCGACCTTGACGAAATTGGTGGTGGCAGATGCCGGCGCGGGAGCGCCGGCCACGACGGCCGTCATGGCTGCGGCAGCCGCGACGAGGCCACGGGTGAAACCCTTCATGAGCCCCCCAAGGGCGAAACGGTTAAGAACGTTTCCTGATCGAGGAAACTAAACGTCCCGCCCCACGGGGGTCAATCTTTTCTATCGAAGATGGGCAGTCTCGTTCACGGAACGGACCGCGATGTTGCCGTCAGGCCAGATGTCCATGGTGGATACGCCCGCTGCGTCCAGAAAGAGCCGATGCAGGAACGCATCCCCGGCCGCGAGCGCGTCCCGCAGGATCAGCTTGATCGGCGAGACGTGCGAGACGACCACGACGACCTGACCCGGGTACGCCTGCACGATCTTGGCCATCGCCCCACGCACCCGCTTGCCGACCGTCTGGAACGACTCCCCCTTCGGCGGGGCCACGCTCGTCGACTCCAGCCACGCGGTCATCTCCCGCGGCCAGCCCTCCTGCACCTCGGCGAAGGTCTTGCCCTCCCACAGCCCGAAGTCGCACTCGATCAGATCGTCCATGACCGTCACCGGCACCGCGCCGACCTCGGCCGCGATCAGCTCGGCGGTCCGCACGCAGCGGGCCAGCGGCGAGGTCAGCACCGCCCCGACGTCGCGGGACAGCCCGGCCACCCGGCCGGCCGCGGCCATCGCCTGGGCCTCGCCCTCGTCGGTCAGCGGCACGTCGCCCCGGCCCGAGTAACGGCCCTGCGCGGTCATCGCGGTCGCGCCGTGCCGGACCAGGATCAGCCGGGTGGCGTTGTCCAGCGACGGCGGCGCCCACGAGCGCGGCTTCGGCACCTCCGGCCGTTCCCGGTCGCCGGTGAACTTGCCCGCGGCCTCGTCCATGGCCCGGTTGGCCAGGGCGTCGGCGGCCGTGTTGCGTTCCCGCGGGATCCAGTCGAAGGTGACCGTCTGGAACTTGGAGACGAGTCCGGCCGCCTCGGCGGCGAGCGGGCGCAGCCCCGGGTTCTTGATCTGCCAGCGGCCGGACATCTGCTCGATGACCAGCTTGGAGTCCATCCGGACGTCGACCCGGGTGGCGTTCAGCTCGGCGGCCGCGCGCAGGCCGGCGATCAGCCCCGAATACTCGGCGACGTTGTTGGTGGTCGTGCCGAGAGCGGCGTAGCGCTCCAGCAGGACCTCGCCGTCGGTGTTCAGGACCACCGCGCCGTAACCGGCCGGGCCCGGATTGCCCCGCGAGCCGCCGTCCGCCTCGACGACGACCCGCAGGTCACCGCTCATAGACCCGACTCCGACGTACGGACCATGATCCGCCGGCACTCCTCACAGCGCACCACCTCGTCGGCCGGGGCGGACTTCACCCGGTTCAGGTCGGCGCCGTACAGCTCGATCCGGCACGCCCCGCAGCGACCGGCGTAGACCAGCGCGGCCCCCATCCCGGTGTCGGCGCGGATCTTGTCGTACAGGGTGACCAGGTCGGCCGGCAGGTCGGCGGCGAGCGGGCCGCGCGACGCCGACTTGAACTCCTGCTCCTTGACGATCTCGGCCGACGTCTCGTCACGCCGCCGCTCGGCGTCCGTGCGCCGCTCGCCGGCCGCGATGGTCCGCTTCTGCACGTCGGCCAGCGCGGCGGCCGCGGTCTCCCGCTGCTCCATCAGCTCGAGCTCGGCGTCCTCCAGCTCGGACTGCCGCCGGTTCAGCGTGGCCAGCTCGTGCTGCAGGCCCTCGACCTGCTTCAGCGAGCCGCCGGCGTCCAGCTGCTGCTGGTCCTTGGCCTTGCGCTGGCGGACCTGGTCGATGTCCTTCTCGAACCGGGAGATGTCCCGGTCCAGGTCGTCGACCGCGACCTGCGCGCGGATCCGCTCGTCCTCCAGCGCGGAGATCTCCCGGGCCACCGCCTCGATCTCGGCGAGCTCGGGCAGACTCTTGCGGCGGTGCGCGAGCTGGGCCAGCGCGGTGTCGACGGCCTGCAGGTCGAGCAGGCGGCGCTGGGCTTCCGGGGCGGCCTTCACGAGTGGTTCTCCTTCAGCGCAGAGGCGGAATGAACGGTCCAGGGATCCGTGTCCAGGTCGGACACCACCACATCGACAGGGAACTGTGTACGCAGCCAGGCCGCCACGTCGTCCAGCCAGGGGCGCTCGGTCGCCCAGTGCGCGGCGTCGAGCAGCGCCGGGCCGTCGTTCGCGAGATGCTCACCGGCCGGGTGGTGCCGCAGGTCCGCGCAAAGATACGCGTCCACGCCGGCGCGGGCCGCGTCGGCCAGGAAGGAGTCGCCGGCACCGCCGCAGACGGCCACCGTACGGATCGACCGCCCCGGATCCCCGGCGGCGCGCACCCCGGCCGTGGTGGCCGGCAGGCGCTCGGCCGCGAACGCGGTGAGCTGCGCGAGGGTGAGCGGCTCGGCCAGCTCACCGATCCGGCCGGCACCCCGGCCACCACCGGCGGCGGCACCCTCGGCCGGCACCAGCGGGCGCAGCCCGGTCAGCCCGAGCCGCGCGGCGAGCGCGTCGGAGACACCGGGACTGGCGACGTCCGCGTTGGTGTGCGCGGTGTAGAGGGCCACCTCGGCGCGGATCAGCCGGTGCACGCTGCGCCCCTTGAACGTGTCCGGGGCGAGCGACGACACCGGCTTGAGCAGCAACGGGTGGTGGGCGACGATCAGATCGGCGCCGACGGCGAGAGCCTGGTCGACGGTCTCCGGGACGCAGTCCACGACGCAGAGGACGCGGGCCACGGCGTGATCGAACTCGCCGAGCACCAGGCCGACCCGGTCCCAGGACTCCGCCCAGTTCCGCGGGTAACGCGCGTCGAGCGCGTCGACCACCTGGCGAACGGTAGGTACAACGGCAGGGTCCACGACCGGAAACTCTATACGGCTAGGAAACCGCCCCAGGCTCGACTCGGCTCCCGGCCGTGATCGGGTTGCTCACCGCCTGCAGGGCACGACGCCACGGGAACTGCCCGCGGAAGCGGTCGGTCTGGCCGGGGCCGCCGAGCCGGCACACGTCCTCCCCGTAGAGGACGTGCACACCCCAGTCCCGGAGCTTGGCCAGGCTCTCGTGCAGCGACGGGTGCAGGGCCATGACCTTGTTCGTGTACGGGACGACAGCGGTGGGCACGCCGTACCCGTACCCCTCGACCAGCAGGCCGAGCACGAGCGTGTCGGTGATCCCGGCCGCCCACTTGTTGACCGTGTTGACCGTGGCCGGCGCGACGATCATCGCGTCCGCGGGCGGCAGCACGTCCGGGTCGCCGGGACTCTTGTAGTCCGTACGCACCGGATGTCCGGTCTGGTCCTGCAGAGCCGCGACGTCGACGAACTTGCGGCCGTCCGGAGTCGTGATCACACAGACCTCCCAGCCGTCACGCTGGGCCAGGCTGACGAGGATCCCGACGTCCCGGGCCATCGGTGAGCCGCACACGAGGACGTACAGCACACCGGGTGAGGGGTTACCCGTCATCACGCGCGGACCCACCTCATACGCCGACTCCCATCTGTTCGGCCAGCTCCGCGATCGGAGCCGGCGGCGTGCCCCGCGTCCGGCGCAGCACGTCGGAAAGGACTTCGTGGGCGAGCGGGCGGCAGCGGATCTCCGAGGGGGCGAGCCGGTCGCCCTCCAGCAGCATCTCGCCGGCCTTCTCCACGTCGCCGATCTGTGTGTAGCCGCGGGCGATGTCCAGGTAGTGATGCGCCCGCCGTTCCGGCAGCAGGGCGTGGAACCCTGCCTTCTCCATGCGGTCGTGCACTTCCACCGCCGTACGGCCGTCGCCCAGCTCGACCGCGGTGGCGCAGCGGTGCAGCTGCACGTTGGTCGGCCCGAACGAGGTCCAGTAGTGGTTGAAGTCGCCACCCAGCTCGATGGCGGCCTGCTCGGCACCGCTGAGCAGGTCGCGCACGGTGGCGCTGTCCCCGATCCGCGAGGCCGACATCGCGCCGTTGAGCAGGAGCATCCCGTACACCGAAAGTTGTTCGGCCTCGGGCCGCGTCGGCCCGGGGGCCAGGCGATTGGCTATGTTGACGTTGACCTCGAGCGACGGGCGGACCCGGCCCAGGGCCAGCAGCGCGCTGCCCACCCGATAGCTGGCCAGCCCGGCGAGCAGCTGGTCGCCGGCCCGCTGGGAGACCGCGATCGATCGGTCCGCGGCGAGCCAGGAGAGCTCGTGCTCGCCCACCTTCCGCAGCGCCGACGAGGCGATCTGGTAGACCTGCCCGAGCAGGTGCGCGGCGCTCTTGGCCTGGTCGCTGTTGGCGTGCGCGCTGTCCGCGGCCTGCGCGTCGCGCAGCAGCTTGGGCAGTGCCCGCGCGAGCGCGCCGTACTTCGCGTGCTGATAGGTCAGCCACGCGTGGCTGACCGCTTTGTGCATCTCCGCGAGCGGCGGTGATTGCGGCACCGCCTGGAAGAACGCACTCATCTGGTCATAACGCTCCAGAGCCGCACGAATCTCCTCGACCTCTACCTGGTCGATACAGTTCTGCGTCTCCGGCTTGCGCTCCACCTCTTTGCCCAGCAACAGCTGGACATCGACCTGGAGAACGTCCGCGATGTCGTACACCACGGAGAACTTGTCGAGTCGGCGGACCCCACGCTCCACCTTGTCGACCCAGCTCTTGCTCTTGCCCAGCCGGTCTGCGAAGACCTGCTGAGACATCTTGCGCCTGCCCCGCCAGTAGGCGACGCGGCGGCCGATCGGCAGCTCGTCCACGGTGCCTCCCCCACTCACCCGGCGGCCTTTCCGCCGGTGAGCCATCCGGTGACCTGCAGTGTGAACCGCTCACGTGCGCACAGATCGCACAGCGTGTGTGATCGCCTGCTCACCGATGCTCGTAGTTTTTCTTGCAAGTTGCAAAGGGTGGATCTGACCGGCCCAACGATGAACGTCTCGATGGGATACGGCCGGGCCTCTCGATTCCGGGGGAGTTGGGCTATGCAGTGGACCAACCGTCAGCCGTTCGTCCCACCGTCGCTTCTCGATCGACTCGACCGAATCCGTCTCCGCCGCGCCGCGCAGGCTTTCGCCGAGCACGGCTGGGCGGTGGCGCCCGGCTCCTACCTCACCGGCACCCGGTTCGACTGCGGGCGCCCCGGCTGCCCGATCACCGGATGCCATCCGGCCGTCGACTCCCTCGCCGAGTCGGCCACCACCGATCCGGCCCGGACCGGCCGATGGTGGCGGCACCGGCCGCACAACGTGCTGCTCACCACCGGCGACGCCTTCGACGTGCTGGAGGTGCCGGCCGTGCTCGGCCGGCCGGCCGCGGACCGGAACGCGGAATCGGCCGGGCCGGTCGCGGTGACCGCGGCCGGGCGATGGATGTTCCTGGTCCGGCCCGGGTGCCCGCTCCGGGCCGAGCTCGAGCTGCGCCTCGACGTGGTCCGTCACGGGACGGGATCGTGGATCCCGGCGCCACCGAGCCGCATGGTCGAGGGACCGGTCCGCTGGGTGATCGCGCCGAGCCAGGTGGACTGGGCGCTGCCCGACCCGGAACGGGTGCAGGCGATGCTGGCGCGATCGGTGACCCGGACGCCCCGGACCCCGATCGTGCCGCGGCAGCTCTCCACCCTGCGCCGCGCCGCCTGAATCGGACAGACGTCCGCCGCCGGCCGCCCCATCGCGGCCGGCGGCCGATGGCCGGGTGTGTGCATGAGAACACATGTCATCCGACAAGGTATCCCGGCCACCGGCATGCGGCGAGTCACCCGAAGGGATGACGCGGATGAGTGAAATTTTTCAGACCACGAGATCCCGGTACGCGGTGATCACCGCTTGCGTCCGGTCGGCCAGTTCCGGTCCGCTCTCGGCCGCCGGGACGCCACCGACCCGGGCCAGCGCGCGCTCGGCGTGCCGGGCGGTCGCGGCCACCTGCTGCTCCCGGATGAAGCTCTCACCGGCCCGGGCCGCGGCGTCGACCGCCCGCAGGATCCGGTTCGCCGCCGCGCCGGTCTCCCGCCACAGCTCGTCCGCCCGGTCCCACTGGGTGTCCGCGGCCAGCCGGGCCGGACTGTCGGCCGGGATGTCGGCGTCGTGCGTCGACTCCAGCCCGGCCCGCACCCGGCGCAGCTCCTGACGGCGTTCCAGCAGCGTGGCCAGCTCGTCCAGGGCCCGCGTGAGCGAACGGTCGGCCTGCCCCGGGTCGACCATCTCGCCCAGCGCCGGCCAGGTCCGGCGGACCCGGTGCGACGCGTCCAGAGCCCGCGCGAACGCCTCCCGCTCCGGCTCGGTCCAGAGCACCCGGGCCTCGGCGTCACGCGGCGCCACGAACGCGGCCGGCTGGGCCGCCCGGGCCTGCCGGCGCCACGACCAGGCGAGCAGGCCGGCACTCAGGACGATCGGGAACCACCAGGCCAGCCCGGTGGCGGTGAGGACCGCGGAGGCGAACAGGAGCCCCAGGGCGAGCCGGCTGGCCGAGGCCAGCCGGACCTCGCGGCCACGTCCGGAAGGCGGCCTGGGCACGGCTGCGACAATTGATCCCGTACGGCGGTAGCGGGCGCGCCCGGTCCGCGTGCGCACCGTCCGCGCCGCGACCACGACCTTCTCCGCGTCGGCGCCGATGTGAAGATCCGTGCTCACCGCGTCGCCCTCGCCCTCCGCCGATCTTCCGGGCGGGTCCGAACCGCCGAGGGGACACCGGCCGGACCCGCCCACCGCGGGGGTTCTCCCCGCGAGCAACAGTTGAATCGGTGCCGGGCGGCCCCGGTTGAGCCCCGTCCGGTTGCGTCGCCGGTGCAGCCCGGGATGCGAGGCTGCGCTAGCGTCGCGGGCGTGGATGCGGTCGACCTGGTGTTACGCAAGTACGACGGCCGGCCGCACCGCCGGGTCACCGGGAGCCTCCTCGGTGAGGACGAGTTCGGCACCTGGATCGGCACCCCGCGCGGCACGATGGTCCGCTACAGCTACGGCCTGCGGCGGGTCTCCTGGACGAGCTCGGACTCGGTCCGGCTGATCCCCCGGGACACCTGGTGGATGGCGATGTTCTCGGCCGAGCCGAGCCGCTCGGAGATCTACTGTGACGTGATCACCCCGGCCCGGCGCACCCGGCCGGCCGAGTTCACCGTGGTCGACCTGGACCTCGACGTGATCCGGATGCGGGCCGGCGGCCGGGTGGTGATCGACGACGAGGACGAGTTCGCCGAGCACACGATCCGCTTCGGCTACCCGGACGACGTGGTGGCGGCCGCCACCGGGGCGGCGGCCGAGCTCCAGGCCGCGCTGGGCGGCGGCGCCGAGCCCTTCGCCGGGCGGTACCGTCCGTGGCTGGCCCGGGTCACCGGACCGGCCCACCGCTGGCCGCGCCTGCGCTGACCGGCGCGAGCGGAAAATTGTCAGGGGGTGGCCCTAGCGTCGGGCCCATGACTGACACGGCACTACGCGACTCCCCGATCACCCTCGACCGGCGGCTCCTGCTCGGCGGGACCGATTATCAGGTCACCGTCTTCCCCACCGAGGATCAGCGGCTCGACCTCTGCATCGTGAGCAGCGACGGCGACGGCCACGTGGTCAGCGAGATCAGCGGCAGCCTCGCCCCCGGCGACCTGGCCGGCCTGACCGAGGTGCTCGCCTCCACCCTGACCGGCCTGATGGCGATGACCGGCGTCCAGGGCCCGGGCACCGCGCCCGCGCCGGCCCAGCGCGGCCGCGCGCCCAACCACGGCGCCCGGTGGGCTCCGGCCGACGACGAGCGGGTCCGGGCCCGTTATCGCGAGGGCGCCGGCCAGGCCGAGCTGGCCGCCGAGTTCGGCCGCACCACCGGCGGCATCCGGTCCCGGCTGGAGCACCTCGGCGAGATCCCGCCCGGTGGCCGCTGGCGCCCGCCCGCAGCTGATCCGCCCGTGGCCGCGTGACCCGCGGCGAGCGTGGAAAGGCCCCGGCTCGCGCTGGCGCGGGCCGGGGCCTGGTGCCGGTGGGCGCGGTAGGTTTCGAACCTACGACCCCTCGCTTGTAAGGCGAGTGCTCTCCCACTGAGCTACGCGCCCGGCTGCGGCTGGCGCCGGAGTGGTCATCCTACCCTGCCCCGATTCACGATCCGAGTGCGCCGCAGATCACAGCCGGGGTCAGGGGGTCAGGGTGGCGAGGGCGGCTCGCCAGGCGGACTGGTCGCGGGTCTCGCCCGGGCCGGTCATCTCGGCGAAGCGGATCACGCCGGCCGCGTCGATCAGGAACGTGCCGCGGTTGGCGAAGCCGGTGTCCTCGTTGAGGACACCGTAGGCGCGGGCCACACCCCCGTGCGGCCAGAAGTCGGCCAGCAGGGGGAAGTCGAAGCCTTCCTGCTCGGCCCACACCTTGTGGCTGTAGATCGAGTCCACACTGACGGTCAGGACCTGCACCCGGTCGTTGACGTAGTCGGCCAGGTGCTCCTGGATCTCGGTCAGCTCGCCGTGGCAGCGACGGCTGAACGCGAGGGGGTAGAACACCACGAGCGCCGCCTTGCGACCGTGCAGGTCGCTCAGACGTACGTCCTGGTTGTTCTGGTCTTTGAGCTGGAAATCCGGCGCCGGCGCGCCCACCTCGATCGGCACCTGCCCCACCCTAGTCACGCCGAAGCCGCCGCACAGCGCGGGCCGCGGCGTGCCGCCACCGGACCGAACTCGCGGCAAGGCCGGAGCACAGCGCGAGCCGCAAGGTGCGACCCCCGGGCTGGAGGCCGCCGCACAGCGGGGTCCCGCGGCGTGCCGCCGCCGCACAGCCGGGGCCGCGGCACGAGCTCGTGGCGAAGGGCCGGCGCCCGCCGGGGACGCCGACCTGGGGCCGGTTTCGCAGCGAGCTACTTCTTCTTGGCGCCCCGAGGGGAAACCAGCCGAGCCCCGGTCCAGTCCTTGCCGGCGTTCACCGTCGAGGTCTGCTGCAGGCCGGCGGTGGGTGCCGACTCGCTGATCTCGCTCGGCTCGACGTGCCCGTCGCGGCCGGCTTTCGGGGTCAGCAACCACACCACGCCGTTGTCGGCGAGGGGGCCAAGTGCATCGGTGAGCAGCTCGAACAGGTCACCGTCGCCGTCGCGGTACCACAACAGCACCGCATCGACGACCTCGTCGGTGTCCTCGTCGACCAAATCACCGACGCGTTCGGTCAGGGCGTCACGGAGCTCCTCGTCGACGTCATCGTCGTAACCCATCTCCATGACCACCATGTTCGGCTCGAAGCCGAACCGGTCCGCCAGGCTGCGTACGCCGTCGGCCTGACCCGCGGTCGCGCTCACTGTCCAAATCCTCCTAGCCGTGAAAAAGCCTTGAAAATGCGCCGGAACTTTGGGGGTAGTCCACACACTCCGGGCTCCCGGCGCAAGTGGCGCACCGAGTGTGTGGCAATTTACCGTGCCAGCAGTGCCTGGGCACCCTGTGTGATGGCATCCTCTCCCACCAGCACGTGCTGAGCGGCCGGTCCCAGCGGAACCGGTGCGTCGGCCGCAGCCACCCGTCTGGCCGATCCGACGAACGCGCCGTCGACCAGGGCCGCCAGCACGCCCTCGCCGACGCCGCCGGAGCGACGGGTCTCGTCGACGATCAGCACACGACCGGTGGCCAGGGACTCGCGCACCAGGTCAGCGACCGGGAGCGGGCTGAGCCAGCGTAGGTCGACCACCCGGGTGCCGTACCCGTCGGCGGCCAACCGGGCCGCGACTCGCAGGGACATCCGCACCCCGCCACCGTACGTGACGATGGTCAGGTCCTGCGCCGTGCCCAGGGTGTAGATCCGCGCACGGCCGATCGGGGCGTGCTCACCGGGCCATCGTTCGGGGGCCGGATAGGCCGCCAGCCACTCGTTGTCGCCTTGCTGATAGAGGTCCCTCGTCTGATACAGCGCGGCCGGTTCCAGGAAGACGCAGACGCTCCCGTCGACCTCGGCCGCGGCCAGGCAGGTGCGCAGCATCGGTGCGGCGTCCTCGGCCCGGGCGGGCGCGGCGACGACGAGCCCGGGGACGTCGCGGAGCACGGCCAGGGAGTTGTCGTTGGCCAGCGGGCCGCCGATCCCGTACGGGTCGGCCAGCGCCGGGATCCGCAGCACCATCGGATTGCGGTAGGCCCCGGAGGACAGGAACGACATGGTCGCCGCCTCGATCCGGACCTGGTCCTCGCCGTTGTGCAGGTCGGCCAGGCCGGTCAGTTCGGGCACCGGGAGCAGGCCGGCCAGTCCGGCGCCGAGGGCGAGCCCGATCACGCTGGTCGCGTCGGGCAGAGTGTCGAAGACCCGGTCGCCGCCGCGTTCGCGCAGCCCGGCGGTGACCCCGTGACGTCCGCCACGGGTCGTGCCGGGGCCGAAGACCTGCAGATGCGGGCGGGCGGCGAGGGCGTCGGTGAGTGCGGCGTTGACGGTCTGGGCCAGGGTCATCGGCCCGGCCTGCTCGGGGAGGTGCCCGCCGAAGACCCGGGACCGGTTGGCCGCGCCGGGTCCGACGGCCCGGCTCGCGGCGTCGGCGATGGCGTGGGCGACGCGCAGCGGGCGGCGCGGGGCCAGCGAGGCCACGATCTCGCCGACGGTGGCCAGTTTCGGCTCGCCCAGCACTTCCTCGGCGGCCTTGCGGACCTGCCAGCCGATCTCGTCGTAGCGGGTGATCACCTCGTCCGGGCCGAGCAGGCCGGCCTCGATCAGCAGGCGGGCGGTGCCGATCAGCGGGTCCCGGTCGAGGTCGGGGCCGGGTTCGGGGTCGCCCGGGTCGTCCAGCAGCCGGACCGTGCCCACGTGCAGCACGGCGGGCCGGCGTTCGCGGCGCACGTACTCGGCCGCGTCGGCGGCGGCGTCGTAGGTGGCGGCCAGGTCGCACCCGTCGGCGTACGAATACCGCACCCCGGGCCGCCCGCGCAGCACCGCGGCCACCCAGCCGTCCGGGGCGGGACCGCCGGGCGCGTCGTCCTCGCACACCAGCAGCAGCGGGATCCGCTGGTCGGCCCGGTCGTGCCAGCCGGCCGCGTGCAGGGCCGCGGTGGCGCCGGGCTGGTCGACCCCGTCGTCGCCGAAGGTGGCCGCGACGATCGCGTCGGCCGGCCAGCGCGGGTCGGGTGAGCGGCTCAGCCCGTAGGCGAGGCCGACGGCCCGCGGCAGGTGACCGGCCGGTGTCGAGATCACCGGGACCAGGTGCAGTTCGGCGTTGCCGAAGACCTTGTCGCGCCCGCCGCTGATCGGGTCGCGGACCGAGGCCACCACCCCGCGCAGGATGTCGCGGGCGGCCTCCTCGAGCCGCTGGACGCGGTTCTCCCGGGCCGAGAGGGCGGCCCGCACGCAGTAGAACGCGGCGGCCCGGGCGTGCGGCAGCGCCGGGTCGTCGCCGCGGAGCGCGGCCGCGACCGCGGCGTTGCCCTCGTGGCCGGCCGAGGCGACGGTGTGGAAGCCCTCGTTGAAGCTGCGCAGCCAGCGCGCCGCCAGGTCGAGGTGCCGGCTGGTGAGCTGGGCGTCGAAGAGTTCGAGGGCGCGGGCGCCGGTCAGCGTGACGCCGTCGCGGACCGGGTCGCCGGGAGCGCGCCGGTGCTCCGGGGGTCGCAGGGCCGAGACCGCATCGCGGAACCGCTCGTCGAGGCTTTGCGGGGTGGTCACGAAATCAGCATTACGGAACCGGGCGAAGGCTGCCACCCACCGTAAATCCGATCACAGGTGTCGATCTTCCGACGCGACCTCCCGTACGGGTGGTGCAATGTCCGAATGATCATGTGCCGGCTGGCGCTCCGGGTGGGCTGGCTGACCATCACGGCGGCGCTGTTCCTGCTGCTGGATCTATACACATAGGCTCGCCGGATGCGTACCGAAGTGATCACCGTACGGACCGGGGACTCCCCCGTCGTCGTCGACATCACCCGCGAAGCGGAAAGATTCGTCGCCTCCGAGAAGGACGGGCTGCTGCACGTCTTCGTGCCACACGCGACGGCCGGTCTGGCGATCATCGAGACCGGCGCCGGTTCCGACGACGACCTGCTGACCGCGATCGACGACCTCCTGCCGGCCGAGGACAAGTGGCGGCACCGGCACGGGTCCCGGGGCCACGGGCGCGATCATGTGCTGCCGGCCTGGATCCCGCCGTACGCGAGCCTGCCGGTCATCTCCGGACGCGTCGCGCTGGGCACCTGGCAGTCGATCTGCCTGGTGGATCCCAATGGCGACAACCCCACGCGACAGGTCCGGTTCTCCTTTCTACAAGGGTGATTCACAAAGTTACTGGTCAGTACATGTGTCGCGCATCGCTGCCCCGACCGTTAGGCGTGACGATCCCCACCGTTAAGGGGCAGGATGGAGACCTATCCGGGCGATACGCCACCTGGATCGCACCGGTTCCAACACTCAACCAAGAGGATTGCCTGTGGCCACGGAGCGCAAGCGCCCGGTGATCAGCGATGGCCTGCCGAGCCAGCTTCCGGACATCGACCCTTCGGAAACGAACGAATGGATCGAGTCCCTCGACGGAGTCATCGACGAACGGGGCGCAAAACGAGCCCGTTACGTGATGTTGCGCCTGCTGGAGCGCGCTCGTGAACGACAGGTGGGCGTTCCGCCACTGACGTCCACCGACTACATCAACACGATCACACCGGAGCAGGAACCGTGGTTCCCCGGTGACGAGTTCGTGGAGCGGCGCATCCGGGCCTACGTCCGGTGGAACGCCGCCATGCTGGTGCACCGCGCGCAGCGTCCGGAGATTGGCGTCGGAGGCCACATCTCGTCGTACGCGTCCAGCGCCAGCCTGTACGAGGTGGGCATGAACCACTTCTTCCGGGGCAAGGACCACCCCGGTGGTGGCGACCAGATCTTCTTCCAGGGCCACGCGTCGCCCGGTATGTACGCGCGCGCGTACCTTGAGGGCCGGCTCACCACCGACCAGCTCGACGGCTTCCGCCAGGAGCTCAGCCACCCGGGCGGCGGCCTGCCGTCGTACCCGCACCCCCGGCTGATGCCGAACTTCTGGGAGTTCCCGACCGTCAGCATGGGCCTCGGCCCGATGAACGCGATCTACCAGGCGCGATACAACCGCTACCTGCACAACCGCGGCATCAAGGACACCAGCCAGCAGCACGTCTGGGCGTTCCTGGGCGACGGCGAGATGGACGAGGTCGAGTCGCTCGGCGCGATCGGCGTGGCCGCCCGCGAGGAGCTGGACAACCTGACCTTCGTGGTCAACTGCAACCTGCAGCGTCTCGACGGCCCGGTCCGGGGCAACGGCAAGATCATCCAGGAGCTGGAGTCGTTCTTCCGCGGCGCCGGGTGGAACGTGATCAAGGTCGTCTGGGGCCGCGAGTGGGACTCCCTGCTCGCCGCCGACACCGACGGCGCCCTGGTCAACCTGATGAACGCCACGCCCGACGGTGACTACCAGACCTACAAGGGCGAGTCCGGGGCGTACGTTCGCGAGCACTTCTTCGGCCGTGACCCGCGCACCCGCAAGCTGGTCGAGGGCATGACCGACGACGAGGTGTGGAACCTCAAGCGCGGCGGTCACGACTACCGCAAGCTCTACGCGGCGTACAAGGCGGCCACCGAGCACACCGGCCAGCCGACCGTGATCCTGGCCAAGACCATCAAGGGCTGGACGCTGGGCTCTCACTTCGAGGCCCGCAACGCCACGCACCAGATGAAGAAGCTCACGCTGCCCGACCTGAAGAGCTTCCGGGACCGGCTCTACCTCGACATCAGCGACAAGCAGCTCGAGGAGAACCCGTACCTCCCGCCGTACTTCCACCCGGGCGAGAAGTCCGACGAGTACCAGTACATGCAGGAGCGCCGCCGTGACCTGGGCGGTTACGTGCCGTCCCGGCGCACCAAGCCGAAGGTCCTGGCCATCCCGGACTCGTCGGCCTTCAGCGGGGTCAAGAGCGGCAGCGGCAAGCAGAAGGTCGCCACCACGATGGCCTTCGTCCGCCTGCTCAAGGACCTGATGAAGGACAAGGAGTTCGGCGCCCGGTGGGTGCCGATCATCCCGGACGAGGCCCGCACCTTCGGCATGGACTCGTTGTTCCCGACCAAGAAGATCTACTCGCCGCACGGCCAGACCTACACCTCCGTGGACCGGGAGCTGTTCCTGTCCTACAAGGAGGCGACGAACGGCCAGATCCTGCACGAGGGCATCAACGAGGCCGGGTCGACCGCGAGCTTCATCGCGGCCGGCACGTCGTACGCGACGCACGACGAGCCGATGATCCCGCTGTACATCTTCTACTCGATGTTCGGCTTCCAGCGCACCGCCGACGAGCTGTGGGCGGCGGCCGACCAGATGACCCGGGGCTTCCTGCTCGGGGCCACCGCCGGGCGGACCACGCTCAACGGTGAGGGCCTGCAGCACGAGGACGGGCACTCGCTGCTGATCGCGGCGACGAACCCGGCCGTGGTGGCCTACGACCCGGCGTTCGCGTACGAGATCGCGCACATCATGGAGAACGGCCTCCACCGGATGTACGGGGAGCAGCAGGAGAACATCTTCTACTACCTCACCATCTACAACGAGCCGGCGATCCAGCCCGCCGAGCCCGCCGGTGTGGACGTGGAAGGCCTGCTCAAGGGCATCTACCGGTACGCCGAGGGCCCGTCCACCAACGGCCCGAAGGCGCAGCTGCTGGCGTCCGGCACCGGCATGCGCTGGGCGCTGAAGGCGCAGGAGCTGCTGGCCCAGGACTGGGGGGTCAGCGCCGACGTCTGGTCGGTCACCTCCTGGGGCGAGCTGCGCCGGGACGCGATCGAGGCGGAGGAGCACAACCTGCTCCACCCGAGCGACCAGCCGCGCAAGCCGTACATCCAGCAGAAGCTGGAGAGCACCGAGGGTCCCTCGGTGGCGGTCAGCGACTGGATGCGGGCCGTGCCCGACCTGATCGCCCGCTGGGTGCCGAACGGTTACACCTCGCTGGGCACCGACGGCTGGGGTCGCAGCGACACCCGGCACGCCCTGCGCCGCCACTTCCACGTGGACGGCGAGTCGGTGGCCGTGGCCACGCTGCGCGAGCTCGCGCTGCGCGGCAAGATCCCGGCCCACGTACCGGGCGAGGCCGCCAAGAAGTACGCGATCGACGACGTCAACGCGGCTCCGGTCGGGGAGACCGGCGGCGACAGCTGATCGTCTGACCATTGGCCAGGCCCGTCGCTTTTCGCGGCGGGCCTGGCTTTTGTCCGGAAGACTACGAGTTGTGCGGCTACGTATCAGCCACAAACTCATGATCCTCGGCCTGGGCAGCGTCCTCGGCACGGCGCTCGTGCTGGTGCTGGTCGGCGCCTGGCAGAGCGGCCGGTTCGCGAACAGCACCGAGCAGGCCGTGGTCCAGTCGAACGAGGCCGACCTGGACCGGGCCACGGCCGACGTCAGCACCCTGGTCTCCTCGGTCGGCGACGAGGTGCAGCGCGAGGTCGACCTCGGCATGCACGCCGCCGACGGGCTGCTCGCCCAGCACGGCGGGATCAAGCTCACCGAGCAGACCGCCACGTGGACCGCGACGAACCAGGTCGACCAGTCGAAGAAGAAGGTGACGCTGCCACGGGTCACGGTGGACGGCGACTGGCTCGGGCAGAACACCGACTTGAAGAAGGCCACCCCGTTCGTCGACGACACCGCCAACCTGGTCGGCGGCGCGGTCACGTTCTTCCAGCGGATGAACACCGCGGGCGACCTGCTGCGGGTGGCGACCACGGTGAAGGCGACGACCGGGGCCCGGGCGATCGGCACCTACATCCCGGCGACCGGCGCCGACGGCAAGCCGAACGCGGTGGCCGCGGCGATCAGCTCCGGCCAGGGGTATCGCGGGGTGGCGCAGGTGGTGGGTACGCCCTACATCACCGCCTACGACCCGATCAAGGACAGCGCCGGGAAGGTGGTCGGGGCGCTCTTCGTGGGGGTGCCGCAGACCGACGCGCTGGCCGGTCTGACCGAGGCGATCGCGGGCTCGCACGTCCGGGAGAACGGCTGGGTCACCGTCTACAGCACCTCCGCGGCCGACCAGGGGCGGGTGGTGGCGTCCAGCCTCAAGGACGCGTCCGGCGACCTCACCGCGACCGACGCGAAGGGCGCGAAGTACATCCAGGAGATCGTCACCAAGGCGCCGCAGCTCGCCGGCGGGGCGACCTGGCGGACCGCCTACCGGCTGCCGGGAGCCTCCGGGGCGGAGGCCGGGAACACCACCACGACGGTGGCGTACTACAAGCCGTACCAGTGGGCCATCGCCGTCGGGGGCTACGACGCCGACGCCGCGAAGGCGATCACCGTGGTCCGGGACGGCCGGCGCACGATGCTGACCGCGTTCGTGATCGCGGCCGTGCTGCTGGCCCTGCTCGGGGCCGCCGCCGCGTACCTGCAGGCGTCCAGGATCGCCGGGCGGGTCGGCGCGCTGACCGGCGCGCTGAAGCGGCTCGCCGCCCGCGACCTGACGGTGACCGTGAACGATCACGGCCGGGACGAGATCGGGCAGGCCTCGGAGGCGCTGAACACCGCGGCCACCGAGCTGCGCGCGGTGATGGCCGACGTGTCGTCGGCCTCGGCCGAGGTGGCCGGCACGGCCGAACGGGTGGCCGGGGCGGGCGCCGATCTCTCCACCGCCGCCGAGACCGCGGCGACCCGGGCCGGGCAGGTCACCGGCTCGGCCGAGACCGTGTCGCACGTGGTGCAGACCGTGGCGGCCGGGGCCGAGCAGATGGGCGCGTCGATCACCGAGATCTCGCACAACGCCCAGGAGGCCGCGCAGGCCGGCCGGGACGGGGTGGGCCTGACCTCGGCCGCGGCCGGGGTGGTGGCCGAGCTGCGGGAGTCGACCACGAAGATCACCGACGTGGTCCAGCTGATCGCCACGATCGCCGAGCAGACGAACCTGCTGGCGCTGAACGCGACGATCGAGGCGGCCCGGGCCGGCGAGACCGGCAAGGGCTTCGCGGTGGTCGCCAACGAGGTCAAGGAGCTGGCCCAGGAGACCGCCCGGGCGACCGAGGACGTCACCGCGCGGGTCGCCGCGATCGAGGCCGACACCGCCCGCGCGGTCAGCTCGATCGACGCCATCTCGGCCCGGATCGCGCAGGTCAACGACTTTCAGACGGCGATCGCGGCGGCGGTCGAGGAGCAGGCCGCCACCACCGCCGAGATGGCCCGCAACATCTCCGAGGCGGCGGGCGGGAGCCGGGAGATCGCGGACGGGATCAGCTCGGTCAGCGGCGCGGTCGACGGCACCCGGCAGTCGGTGGCCGCGGCGCACCGGGCCGCCGGCGAGCTGAACGCCACCGCGCAGCGGCTGACCGGGCTGGTCGGGCGCTTCACGGTCTAGGCGGGCCCGTAGGTGACGACCTGGACACCGGTCGCGCTCTGCCAGCTCTTCCGGACCGTCAGCGCGATCTTGGTGCCGTCGTCCCAGAGCTTGCGGCCCTCGCCCTGCACGACCGGGAAGATCATCAGCCGGTACTCGTCGATCAGGTTGTGCCGGGTCAGGTAGTTCACCAGCGAGGCGCTGCCGTTGATCAGCAACGTCCCCGGCTCGGTCCGGAGCTTGGCCACGGCGTCCGACACCTCGCCGGTGAGCAGCGACGCGTTCCACTCCGGGGTGGTGACGGTGGTCGACGCCACGTACTTGGGCATGGTGTTCATCTTGATGCCGAAGTCGCCGGTCTCGGCCTCCATCTGCGGCCACGCGGCCTTGAAGCCCTCGTAGGTGCGCCGGCCGAGCAGCAGCGCGTCGGCCTCGGCCAGGTTCTCGGCCTGCCACGAGCTGAGCTCCTCATTGAAGTACGGCCCGCTCCAGGCCGGCTCCTCGAACACGCCGTCGAGCGTCACGTACTCCACCGCGACAACCTTGCCCATGCCCCTCAGCTCCCTATTTAACGACTGCGTTAATTAACTGATCGGTAAATTACGCCGCTCCCGACCGCATGTCAAATACCCCTCGCTCGCCTCGGTAGGCTGGGTCCGTGACTGTTCGCGTACGTTTCGCCCCGTCTCCCACCGGCATGTTCCACGTCGGCGGCGCCCGATCGGCGCTGCAGAACTGGATCTACGCCCAGCAGCACGGCGGTGTCTTCGTGCTCCGGATCGAGGACACCGACGCGGCCCGCAACCGGCCCGAGTGGACCGAGGGCATCATCTCGGCGCTCGACTGGATCGGCATCGAACGCGGGACGTACGAGGGCCCCTACTTCCAGTCGTCCTACGCGGCCGACCACACCGCCGCCGCCACCCGCCTCTACGGCGAGGGCAAGGCCTACTACTGCGACTGCAAGCGTGAGGATGTCGTCGCCCGCACCGGCAACACCCACACCGGCTACGACGGCTTCTGCCGCGACCGGGCGCTGGGCCCGGGCGAGGGCCGCGCGCTGCGCTTCCGCACCCCCGACGAGGGCGAGACCGTGGTCGAGGACCTGGTCCGCGGCAAGCCCACGTTCGAGAACAAGCTGATCGAGGACTTCGTCATCGCCCGCTCCGACGGCTCGGCGGTGTTCCTGCTGGCCAACGTGGTCGACGACATGAGCATGGGGATCACCCACGTCTTCCGCGCCGAGGAGCACCTGCCCAACACGCCGAAGCAGCAGCTGCTGTGGGAGGCCCTGGGCGTCACTCCGCCGGTCTGGGGTCACGTCCCGGTCATCGTCAACGAGAAGCGGCAGAAGCTGTCCAAGCGGCGCGACAAGGTCGCCCTGGAGTCGTACCGGGACGAGGGTTACCTCGCCGCCGCGATGCGCAACTACCTGATGCTGCTCGGCTGGGCGCCCTCCGGCGACCGGGAGATCGTCCCGTGGTCGGTCGTCGAGGCGGAGTACCGGATCGAGGACGTCAACCACGCCCCGGCGTTCTTCGATGTCAAGAAGCTGCGCGCGTTCAACGGCGAGTACATCCGGGCCCTCACCGCCAACGAGTTCACCCAGGTCTGCGCCCCGTGGCTGACCGGCACCGAGACGATCCCGGCCCCGCCGTGGGACCCGGCCGCCTTCGACGCCGAGGCCTTCACCACGATCGCCCCGCTCGCCCAGACCCGGATCGCGGTGCTCTCCGAGATCGTGGAGAACGTCGACTTCCTCTTCCTGGCCGAGCCGGTCTCCGACGAGGCCTCCTGGGCCAAGGCGATGAAGGAGGGCGCGGCCGACATCCTGGACGGCGCCGCGGCGGCCTTCACCGAGCTCACCGACTGGTCCGCGGAGGCCCTGAAGACCGCCCTGGAGCAGGTCGGCGAGGCCCGCGGGCTGAAGCTCGGCAAGACCCAGGCCCCGGTCCGGGTCGCCGTCACCGGCCGTACTGTCGGATTGCCGCTCTTCGAGTCGATCGAGCTGCTGGGCCGCGAGCGGACGCTCGCTCGCATCTCCGCCGCCCGGGCACGTCTTTCCGCCTGATCGGCCCCCTTTTACCGCATTCGGCGGGCCGCCACCATAGCGGTTCGTCGAATGCGGTGATGCGGTCCGCTACATGGGTGGCCACCACCCCCACGACTTGCGCGGACTGGGTAATATTCGGCCGCTGATCAACGGCTTTACCGTCCTCCGCGGTCGTCCCCCCAAATGGCTCCAATTCACCCTGCTGCGAGATGCGGCCGGGCCGGTGCTCGGGAAGGCTGGAGGCTGATGCCGCGCGCCGGCCATCGCCGGGGCACGAGCAGCGGTCAGACGTAGCCATGTCATCCACGGGCGGGGGAGGTCGGATGGTGGTTCGACGAGCAATGAGACGAGTGGCCGCGGCGGCCGGCGCGCTGGCGATCGCCGCGGCTGTGACACTGGGCACGACCCCGGCTGTGGCGCAGGCCACACCGGCCGGGCAGACCGGCGCGGCCGCGACGCCGAAGGCGACGACCAAGCCGAAGCCCACACCCGACACGATCACGATCACCGGCGGCGAGCTGCCGGAGAGCGGGATCAAGGTTCTGCAGGCCGAGGACCCGAAACTGTTCCGCATGCTGATGGAAGAGGTCAGCTGGATCGCCGGGGCCACACCGCAGACGTCGACGCCGGCCAAGAAGAACCTGGGCACCAAGTACACCGTCCAGATCCTGATCAAGGACAAGGCGACCCAGCTCTACGAGCTGTACCCGCAGGCCACCGGCGGCCCCCGGGCCCACCGGCCGGCCACGCAACCCTCCGGCAAGAAGACCGACGGCTGGTTCTACGGCCGCCTGTCGATGTCCGAGTCGCTGCGCCTCAGCGGCGTTCCGCTGAAGGCGAAGCCCGACGTGGTCAACGGCGGCATCGGCGGCGGCGTCGGCGAGACGCTGAGCTCCGACAGCGACCCGGTCGAGGGCGCCAACGAGCTGTTCGGGCAGTTCCGCCGCCTGTTCCTGCTCAACGGGGCGCTCCTGCTGGTCATCCTGACCGGGCTGGCCGGCATGGCGTTCCTGATCCGCCGCCGCATCTAGCGCAGGCCTCACCAGAGCCGCCTCGGTCCGCTTCCGGTCCGGGGCGGTTCTGCTTACCCCAAGATCAAATTCTTCATTGCCTATCTCCGCCGGGGTACAGACCGTCGCTCCCGCGGGGACCCTTCCGACCCTCGCAGGGCGCTGGCGCGCCCAGAACGCGAGGCCCGGAAGGGCGACGTGGTCGGTTGGTTGCGGTCAGAGCAACAAACCCGCCCATGGCCGCGACCGAATCCCCGAAGCACCCGATCCGGCGACGTCGGCCCCGGGCGGCTTGGCTTTCAGCGCCGGCCGGGCGGCTTGGCCTTTCTCAGTGCCGGCCGGCCGCGTGGTGGCGGGCGGCCTGGGTCACCAGCCCGACCAGGTCTTCCAGGTCCGCGGCGAACTCCGCCTCCAGAGCCGCCGGATCCGCCTCGCCGGGCATCGAGAGTTCGTCGGGTTCCGCGGCGACCCCGGACTTCTCCTCCGCAGAGCCGGGTTCCCCGCCGGCCGAAGGCAGGCCGGGCGTGCCGGCCAAGGGCAGGCCGGGCGTGCCGGCCGCAGGGAGATCGGGCGTGCCCGCCGCGGGCCGGTCGGGCGTGTCGGCCGCGGGCGTGTCGGGCGGGGGTGGCGGGACCCGGGGCAGGCCGCCGGTGACCTCGCCGGTCGTGTAGCCGAGCAGGAACGCGCAGATCATCCGGGCCAGCCGAGGCGCCTCGGCCGTCGGCACCCCGGCGTCGTGCAGGATTCCGCGCAGGGCGGCGGTCATCCAGGACGCCGACGCCCCCGCGGCCGACCGGTTCAGCAGCAGTGGAAACGCGCTCGGGTGGGCGTGGGCCAGGGCGCGCACGGCCCGGCCGAGCGCCCGCAGGCGCTTCCGCCAGTCGATGCCGGCCGGATCTTCCCCGAACGACGTGCCCAGTTCCAGGTGCAGCAGGTCGACCAGTCCGTCGAGCAGGGCGTCCTTGCCACCCACGTACGGATAGAGGGCCATTGACGTCAGCCCGACCCGTTCGGCGACCGCGCGCATCGACATGGCGGCCAGTCCCCGCTCGTCCACCAGTGCGAGCGCCTGGTCCAGGATCAGCCGTCTCTTGTCGTCCACCCGCCAACCCTGGCCAGGGCGGGCCCCGCGGACATCGAAACGCGCCCGTAGCGGCCCGCCCACTCACCCGACGGAGTGACCCCGTACGCGAAAAGCGCGAAGCGCCCGGAAAACCGCGCCTCGCCCAGCGACCGCAACCCTCGCCCGGGTCAGCGAAAAACGCCGCCGCGGGCGCAAGGCCCGCGGCGGCGGAGGTGATGTGACGGCTGACTCAGCACCAGCGCCCTGGGGGGCGGCCGCGGCCGGCGGCGCGGCGGCGGGGGCGGACCGCGCCGTGCAGGTGGGCGCCCGCCCAGCCGCGCAGTTCGGTCCGGCAGCCGACCCGGCCCGTCTCCGACACGATGATCGGCTCCTCCTCGGCGACCTGTGACAGGTCGTCAAGGGCGGGTTCGATCTCGGTACGCATCTCGTCCCGGTCCATCATCTCCCCTCCTCGATCCTCGGTATCGGCGGTCGATCGGTTGTTCGGCACCGTGTCCTCATCGGCACCGCCGGCTCCGGGTTGATGAGACCCGGCCGTGGCGCACAGACGGACACGATGCCAGGTCACCGACCGGAATTGGGGTAGAGGCGCACCGCTACACCGGACAAATGTCATAAAAATGATGAAACGGGCGGGGTTCGCGTCAGCGATCGGCGGCGTGACACTCTGGGCGCGTGGCGGACAGCCGAAGTGCCCAATCCTCGCCGGAGGCCCCGGCGAACCCGCTCCAACCTGCGACTTTGCGCCGGATCGAGCGGCACGCGGGGGCCCTGGCGAGCTCCGCGGTGGCCCGGATGGACGAGACCCTGCCCTGGTTCCGCGCCTTGCCGGCCGATCAGCGCTCCTGGGTGATGCTCGTCGCACAGGCCGGTGTCCGGTCGCTCGTCGAGTGGCTGCGGTCGGGCGCCACCGTGGCCGCCAGCACCCAGGAGATCTCGGACGAGGTGTTCGCGGCCGCGCCCCGCGCCCTGGCCCGGGCGATCACGCTGACCCAGACCGTGCAGCTGATCAAGGTCACGATCGACGTCGCCGAGGTCGAGGTGCCCGGGTTCGCGGCCAAAGGCGAAACGGACTTGTTGCTCCAGGCCATCCTGCGGTTCTCCCGGGAGATCGCGTTCTCGGCCGCCCGGGTCTACGCGCGGGCGGCCGAGTCGCGCGGCGCCTGGGACGCCCGGCTGCAGGCCATGCTCGTCGACGCGCTGCTGCGCGGCGACTCGTCGGACGTGCTGGCCAGCCGGGCGGCCGCGCTCGGCTGGGTCGACTCACCCCCGGTGGCGGTGGTGGTGGGCCGCTCCCCCGGCGGCGACATCACGGCCGTGCTGCACGCGCTCTACCGGGCCGCCCGGCGGGCCCGGCTGGAGGTGATCGGCGGGCTGCACGGCGACCGGCTGGTCGCGGTGGTCGGCGGCGCGACCGACCCGGTGGCCACGGCGGCGTCGCTGAGCTCCGGGTTCGGCGAGGGGCCGATCGTGGCCGGCCCGGCCGTCCCGACCCTGGAGCAGGCGACCGAGTCGGCCCGGGCCGCGCTGGCCGGGTTCCGCGCGGCGCCGGCCTGGCCCGGGGCGCCGACCCCGGTCGCCGCCGACGACCTGCTGCCCGAGCGGGCGCTGGCCGGCGATCTGGACGCCCGGCGGAAGCTGCGCAACGACGTCTACGGGGCGCTGGCCCGGGCCGGCGGGGGCCTGCTGGAGACCCTCGACGCGTTTTTCGCGGCCGGCGGGGTGTTGGAGAGCGCGGCGCGGGAACTGTATGTGCATCCGAACACGGTTCGGTACCGGCTGCGGCGGGTGGCCGAGGTGTGCGCGCTGACGCCGCTGGACGGGCGGGACGCGTTCGCGCTGCGGATGGCGCTGAGCATCGGACGCCTGGATCCGTCGTGAGTTCCAAGATCCTCGGCAGTGCCCAGTGTCACAGCGATTAACCACTAACGAGCAGCGTGCAAAATAGTGCGTAATCCTCCCAACTCCACCCCCGTTTTGTAGGAAACCTACAACGTCTGTCGTAGGGTTTCGTCGCGCCCGGCAACCCCGGAACGCTCCCCGATCCGGAAGAGTCGAAGACGTGCTCGCCGTACTCTCACCCGGCCAGGGTTCCCAGAAGCCCGGCTTCCTGACTCCCTGGCTCGCCCTCCCCGGCGCCGAGGAGCGACTGACCGCCTGGTCGTCGCTCGCCGGCGTCGATCTGGTGCACCTCGGCACCGCCGCGGACGCCGAGGAGATCAAGGACACCGCCCGCACGCAGCCGCTGCTGGTCGCCGCCGCCCTGCTGGCCCTCGAACAGCTCCCGCTGGACCGGGTCGGCGTCGTCGCCGGTCACAGCGTCGGCGAGCTGGGGGCCGCCGCGGCCGCCGGGGTGCTGACCCCGGAGGACGCGATCACGCTGGCCGGGGTCCGGGGCCGGGAGATGGCCGCCGCCTGCGCGCTGGCCCCGACCGGGATGTCGGCCGTGCTCGGCGGCGACCCGGACGAGGTGGTCGCCGCGATCGAGAAGCACGGGCTGCACCCGGCCAACCGCAACGGCGCCGGCCAGATCGTCGCGGCCGGTGCGCTGGACGCGCTGGCCGAGTTCAAGGCCGACCCGCCGACCAAGGCCCGGGTGATCCCGCTGGCCGTGGCCGGGGCGTTCCACACGCCGTTCATGGCACCCGCCGAGACCGCGCTCGCCACGGTGGCGCAGAACACGGCCGTCACCGACCCGGCCCGCACGCTGTTGTCGAACCTGGACGGCACGGCGGTGGCGGGCGGGCGCGAGATGCTCGACCGCCTGGTCCGCCAGATCACCGCCGGCGTCCGGTGGGACCTGTGCATGGACACGCTCAGGAGCCTCGGCGTCACCGCGGTGATCGAGCTGCCCCCGGCCGGCACCCTCGCCGGCCTGGTCAAGCGTGAACTGAAGGGCGACGGTGCTCCGGAGATCGTCACCCTGAACACGCCGGACGATCTGCCCGCCGCGCGCGATCTGATCGCCCGGCACGCCACGCCCCAGCACTGACGCGCGCAGTCGCGACCGAAGGAGGAACGAGATGGTTGCGGGTTCCCGCATCGTCGCGATGGGTCACTACCAGCCCTCGCGCGTGGTCACCAACGAGGATCTGACCAAGACGCTCGACACCAACGACGAGTGGATCCGGAGCCGGGTCGGCATCGCCGAGCGGCGCATCGCCGACACCGAGACGGTCGCCGACATGGCCGGTTTCGCCGCCGAGAAGGCGCTGGCCGCCTCCGGGCTGACCGCGGCCGACATCGACCTGGTGGTGGTCGCGACCTGCTCGTCGATCGACCGCTGCCCGAACGTCGCCACCCGGGTGGCGAACAAGCTGGGAATCGCCGCCCCGGCGGCGTACGACCTGAACACCGCCTGCTCCGGCTTCTCGTACGCGGTCGGCAGCGCCGACCACGCGATCCGCGCCGGCGCCGCCCGCAACGCGCTCGTGATCGGCGCGGAGAAGCTCTCCGACGTCACCGACTGGTCGGACCGCAAGACCGCGGTCCTGTTCGGTGACGGCGCGGGCGCCGCGGTGATGACCGGGGTGCCGGACGGCGAGCAGCCCGGCGTCGGCCCGGTGCTCTGGGGTTCCGCCCCGGACAAGGGCGACGTCCTGCGCATCGAGGGCTGGCGGCCGTACATCGAGCAGGAGGGCCAGATCGTCTTCCGCTGGGCCACCACCGAGCTCGCCCCGTTCGCCCTGGAGGCGTGCCGCCGGGCCGGTGTCGAGCCGTCCGAGCTGGCCGCGTTCGTGCCGCACCAGGCCAACACCCGGATCATCGACGGCATCGTGAAGCGGCTCGGCCTGAGCGAGAACGCGATCGTCGCGAAGGACCTGGTCGAGTCCGGCAACACCTCGGCCGCGAGCGTGCCGCTGGCCCTGTCCAAGCTGATCGAGCGCCGCGAGGTGCCCTCCGGGGCGCCGGTGCTGCTGTTCGGTTTCGGCGGTGGCCTGACCTATGCCGGTCAGGTCGTCCGCTGCCCGTAAGCGCTTTTCCCATCCGCAGTACCGAGCACAAACAGTAAAAATCGAGAGGAAAACACCGAAAATGGCTACTCGCGAAGAGATCACCTCCGGCCTCGCCGAGATCCTCGAGGAGGTCGCCGGGGTGAACCCGGACGACGTCGCCGAGGGCAAGTCGTTCACCGACGACCTGGACGTCGACTCGCTGTCGATGGTCGAGGTCGTGGTGGCGGCCGAGGAGAAGTTCGGGGTCAAGATCCCGGACAACGAGGTCCAGAACCTCAAGACCGTCGGTGACGCGGTCACCTACATCGAGGCGAACGCCTGACATGAGCACTGTCGACGTCGTCGTCACCGGGCTCGGCGCGACGACCCCGCTGGGCGGGGACGTCGCGTCCACTTGGGACGCCATGCTCGCCGGCCGCTCCGGGGTGAGTCCGCTCACCCAGGAGTGGGCCGGGCAGTTGTCCGTCCGCATCGCCGCGCAGATCGCCGTGGACCCTTCGGAGGTCATCGAGCGCGTCCGGATGCGGCGGCTGGACCGCAGTGAGGCGATGGCCATCGTCGCCGCCAAGCAGGCCTGGGCCGATTCCGGCCTGGAGGGCACCGGGCTCGACCCGGAGCGTCTCGCGGTCAGCTTCGGCAGCGGCATCGGTGGCGCCATCACCCTGCTCGACCAGGACGACATCCTGGAGCAGCACGGTCCGCGGCGGGTCAGCCCGCACACGGTGCCGATGCTCATGCCGAACGGCCCGGCGGCCTACGTCGGGCTCGAGGTCGGCGCCCGGGCCGGGGTCCGGGCCATGGCCAGCGCCTGCGCCACCGGCGCCGAGGCGGTCGCCCTGGGTCTCGACCTGATCCGGGCCGGCCGGGCCGACGTGGTGGTGGCCGGCAGTACCGAGGCCGTGATCCACCCGCTGCCGATCGCCGGTTTCGCCTCGATGCGCGCCATGTCGACGCGCAACGACGATCCGGAACGGGCGTCGCGCCCCTGGGACAAGAACCGGGACGGTTTCGTCCTCGGTGAGGGTGCCGGCGCGATCATCCTGGAACGGGCCGATCACGCGGCGGCTCGCGGCGCCCGGGTGTACGCCCGGCTCGCCGGTGCGGGCATCACCTCGGACGGCTACGACATCGTCCAGCCCGACCCGGACTGCAAGGGCGGGATCCGGGCCATGTCGATGGCCATCCGCGACGCCGGTCTGACCGGCGCCGACATCAAGCACGTCAACGCCCACGCGACCTCGACCCCGGTCGGTGACATGGGCGAGATCAAGGGCATCCGGGCCGCTATCGGTGACCACCCGGTGATCACGTCGACCAAGTCGATGACCGGTCACCTGCTGGGCGCGGCCGGCGCGCTGGAGTCGATCGCCACCATCCTGGCGATCCGCGACAGCGTGGTTCCCCCCACGATCAACCTCGACGACCCGGACGACCGTCTGGACCTCGACGTGGCGGCGCACAAGGCCCGTCCGCTCGACATCCCGGCGGCCATGAACAACTCGTTCGGCTTCGGCGGCCACAACGTGGCTCTGGTCTTCACGCGTCCCTGACGCGCAGACCGGGGAGAACAGAGGAGGAGCCGTGATCCGCGACCCGGGATCACGGCTCCTCGCCCTTTTCGACCACGACACGATGCGGCCGCTCGCCCCGGCCGGCGACTCGGGTGTCCTGCACGCCCGCGGTGCGATCGACGGCACCCCGGCGATCGCCTTCGCCACCGACGCCTCCCGGCGAGGCGGCGCCATCGGGGTCGACGGCAGCCGGCGCGTGGTCGAGGCGATCGATCTCGCGGTCCGCGAACGCGTTCCGGTGATCGGCGTCTGGCACTCCGGCGGCGCCCGCCTCGACGAGGGCGTGATCGCGCTGGACGCGGCCGGTCAGATCTTCGCCGCCACGGTCCGCGCCTCGGGCCGGATCCCGCAGATCTCGCTGCTGCTGGGACCGACGGCGGGCAGTGCCACCTACGCCGCCGCACTCACCGACATCGTGATCACCGCGACCGACGGCTCGGCCCGGGTCGCGCACGTGCTCGCCTCCGGCGACGAGGCCGCGGTGGCCGAGGCCCGCCGCACGGTGCGGCTGCTGGGCCGCCCGGGCCGGCTGTCGCCGGCCGACGTCAAACCCGGCGGCACGCTCGGCCGGTCACTCTCATCCCTGGTCAAGGCCGACGCTTATGACGTACGGCCGTTGATCCGCTCCCTGCTGGACGAACCCGCCCTGGAGTTGCACGCCCCCTGGGCCCCGAACCTGGTCACCGCCGTGGGCCGTTTCGCCGGCCGCACGGTCGGCGTCGTCGCCAACAACCCGCACCACCTCGACGGCGCCCTGGACGCACCGGCCGCCGAGAAGGCCGCCCGTTTCGTCCGCATGTGCGACGCCCTGGCCCTCCCGCTGATCGTCCTCACCGACACCCCGGGCTACCTCCCGACCCCCGCCGTCACCACCCCCGACCTCCCGGCTCCCGCCCCTTCCACAGCCGGCCGTTCCACAGCCGGCCGCGAGCCGGATGCCGTGGTCCTGGCCGGCGCCCAACTGCTGCACGCATTCGCCGAAGCCGTAGTCCCCCGGGTGACCCTGATCACCCGCCGCGCCTACGGCGGCGCCTACCTCGCCATGAACTCCCGGGCCCTCGGCGCCTCGGCGATCCTGGCCTGGCCCGACGCCGAGCTGGCGGTCCACGACCCGGCCGCCGCCGTACCGATCCTCCACCACCGCCGGATCGCCGCCACCCCACCGCCCGAACGCGTCGCCCTCCACGACCGCCTGGCCCGCGAGCAGGTCGAGACAGCCGCCGAGGCGGTAAAGCTGGGCCTGCTCGACGCGGTGGTCACCCCGGACGAAACCCGCCGCCGCATAGCCGAGTCCCTCGCCGCCGCCCCACCCGCCCGAGGCGCCCACAGCAACATCCCCCTCTGACGCCGGCCGCCCGCCCGGCGCAGGCCCGCAGCGCGCCGAAAGGCTCCAGCTGGCGCTCACGGCTGCCTCAAAGCCCTCGACACAACCCTCAGCACCAGCCGAGAGAGCTCGCCGCGGCCGGGCGCCGGGTGGCAGCCGGCTCGCGGCGATGCAGGGCAGAGCGGTGCGGTGCGGTGCGACGCGGGGCGGGGCAACGCGGTGCGGGGCGGGGCAACGCGATGCGGGGCGGGGCAACGCGGTGCGGGGCGGGGCAACGCGGTGCGGGGCGGGGCAACGCGGTGCGGGGCGACGCGGTGCGGGGCGGGGCGGGGCGGGGCGGGGCGGGGCGGGGCGGGGCGGGGCGGGGCGGGGCGGGGCGGGTGGGGTGGTTACTTGGCGCAGGCGCTGCGGGGGAGGCCGGCCACGGCCATCGGCGACTTGCCCGGCGCGGTGGCCTTACCGGCGATCACCGCGGCGAGCGCGGTAAGCGACAGCTTGCTCGACGAGTAGGTAGCCAGCAGTGTCGGCGACTTGGCGTAGGCCAGCAGCCCCGGCAGGTCCATCATCACGGTCACGGCGGCGTCCGGTGACAGGTCGACCGGTTTGTCCCCGTACCCGACCAGGTGGATCTCCGCTCCCCCGGCCGCCCGCACGTCCACCCCGTTCGCCTGCAGTGCCTTGACCAGGGTGGCCCGGGCCAGTTCGCGGGACGACGGCGCGGTCACGGTGACCGGCCCGTTCACCAGTGGCCCGCTGCACTGTCCGCGCAGCACCGTGACCGTGGCCGCGTCGAGCGCGGACACCGCCTGCTGGTGTGTGTCCGCACCGACCACGGCGAGGTCGGGCTGGGCGGTCGCCGCGGTCCGGAACTTGAGGGTGAGGATCCGGGTGACCGCTTCGATGAGCCGTTCCCGTTTGAGGGTGCCGTTCTTCAGCCCGGCCAGGATGCCGTCCCGGGCGGCCCCGATGTCCGGGGGCATGAGCAGCATGTCGTTGCCGGCGTTGAGGGCGCGGACGGCGGCCTCGCCCGGCGCCCATTTGCGGGCCGGTTCCATGTTCATCGCGTCGGTGATGGCCACCCCGGTGAACTTGAGTTCGCCGCGCAGCACGTCGGTCATCAGCTTGTGCGAGAAGGTGGCGGCCACGCCTTTGTCGACGGCCTGCAGGTCGAGGTGGCCGGACATGACCACGCCGGCCCCGGCGTCCACGCCGGACTTGAACGGCGGCAGGTCCTGGGCCCGCCAGGCGGCCAGGCTCTGCTTGATCGCGGGCAGTACCTCGTGGCTGTCCCCGGTGGTGTGTCCGTGGCCGGGGAAGTGTTTGAGGGCGGCCGCGACTCCGGCGCCCTGGAGGCCGCGGACGGCGGCGGCGACCTGTTTGGCGTTGGCCGCGGCGTCCGTTCCGTAGGACCGTGACCCGATGACCGAGCTGCCGGCCGGCCCGAGGGTGTCGGCGACCGGTGCGAAGTCGACGGTGATGCCCATCGCGGCCAGTTCTTCGCCGGCCGCGTGCCAGGCCGTCTCGGTCAGGTCGGGCCGTCCGGCGGCGCCGACCGCGAACGCCGACGGGAGCGCGGTGACCCCGTCGGTGATTCTGGTCACCACGCCGTACTCCTGGTCGGTCCCGATCATCAGCGGCGCCGCGGCCGGCAACTGTTTCGCCGCCGCCTGCAGGCCGTCGGTGAGGGCCCGGACCTGCTTCGGGTTCTCCACGTTCGACGTGGGGTTGGTCTTGCCGGTCGGGTCCTGCTGGGTGAAGGAGACCAGGATCAGACCGCCCAGTTTGTACTTGGCGATCATCTGGGCCGGGGTGTCCACTCCGGCCAGGTTCCGGTTGCCGGCGATCGCACCGGGGTCCACCTGGGTCGCCGAGCCGCCGTAGGCGTACGGCATCAGCACCTGCCCGGCCAGGTCCTCGTCGCTGAGCCGGGCCACCGTCTCGGCCGCCCGCACCAGGGGGTCGCCGGGTGGCGCGGACGCCGACTCGGAGACCGGGCCGGACGCGGCGGACGCGACCGGCCCCGCGTCGGGCGGGGCGGTCGGCGTCTTGGCGTCGTCCCCGCAGGCTCCGGTGAGAAGCAGCAGCGGTGCGACAAAGGCGACACGGGACAACTTTTTCACGAACGCCATCGAATCAGGTCGCGGAAAGCCCCGCCACGCGAACCCCGGGTCCGGTTCGGACCCGGTCCGCACGACGGGATCTAGCCGACCCGGGTCAGCAGGGTGACCGGGGCGCCGTCGCCGGCGTACCGGTAGGGCTCCAGCTCCGCGTCCCACGCGGTGCCGAGCGCCTTCTCCAGGGCGTGCGCCAGCGCCTCGGGAGCCCGGGCGGACGCCATGATGGCGCGCAGCCGGTCCTCGCCGATCTGAATGTCGCCCGAGGCGCCCATCGTGCCGTGGAACAGCCCGCGACCGGGGACGTGCATGAAGCGCTCGCCGTCCAGTCCTGGGCTCGGCTCTTCGGTCACCTCGAAACGGATCATGGGCCACTGCCGGAGGGCAGCAGCCAGCTCGGCGCCAGTTCCCGCGCGTCCGGTCCAGCTGCACTCGGCTCGCCGCATGCTCGGATCGACCTGCTGCACGGTCCAATGCAGATTGACCGGCGCAGTCAGGACGCGCGCTATGGCCCATTCGACGTGCTGGCACACGGCGAGCGGGGTTGAGTGGACGTATACGACGCCACACGTTGGCACGGTGACCTCCCGGAGACCGAGGTGCGTCTTCCCCTACGACCTCGACCGCGGTTGATCGTGTCCCATGATGCCGGTTGGTACGGATGGTGCGCCAGAGAATCCGCAACATCGACTGCGGGACCAGTCGTAGTGGCACATCCAGTCCAACGGCTGTACCTGCTCCGACGGCACGGTTCAGCAGCTGTCGTGTAGTGTTGCTACGGCTTTTTATCTGTCCCGAGCACTTCCTCAAGGAGTACCGCCGTGGCTGGCAACACCTCAAAGACCGCCCGCGCATCAGTCCGCGCCGGCCAGAGCACCGGTGGCGCCCTGAGCGTGCTCGGTGAGTACAAGTACCTCATCCCGCTCGCCAACGGCCGGTTCGCCTACGTGCGCAACCTGACCAACGGCAAGACCACGCACCTCGCGACGACGTCGGACGCGTTCGTCGAGGAGATCCGGGTGCTGGTCGGTGCCGGTCACGGCGCCAAGATCCGCGCTGAGCTGCAGGCGCTGAACTCGGTGAGCCCGGAGCACGGCTGGGATGCGACCGAGAAGCGTCTCGTCGACGCCGGCGTCTTCGAGGCCTGAGCGGCCCCGCACGCACGACAAAGGCACCTCCCGGCTTCGGCCCGGAGGTGCCTTTTCGCGTTTGCTGAAGATCAGCCCAAACGGATCATCGTCGGCCGCAGCGCCCACCGAGCCCCAAAACGATCAAAATCAAGAGACGCTTGCCGACGTACGCCGGAAAGCCGTTGATCTTGATCGTGATCGTCCTCGGATCGTGGCGCGCCCGGCCGCCCTCAGGACCGGTCGAGGAACTCCACCCACCCGGTGTCCAGGTCGTAGATCGCCCCGACCACGTCCACCGTCCCGGCCGCGATCGCGGCGGCCAGATCGGGCGTCTCGCGCAGCCGGGCCACGGTCCGCTCGACGTGCGCCCGGATGACGTGGTCGGCCGCCGCGGGATCGGCCAGGTCGACCCCGTCGGCCGCCGGCGCGATCTCGCCCACCAGGTAGCCCACGTCACCACCGGGACGGTCCCCGGAGCGCACCGCGTCGACCGTGGCGGTCACCGCGCCGCATCGCTTGTGCCCCACCACCAGGGCGAGCGAGACGCCCAGGGAGGACACGGCGAACTCGACCGAGCCGATCATCGACCGGTCCAGCACGTGCGCGCCCGAGCGGGCCACGCAGATCGCACCGAACGGCTGGTCGAAGACCGCTTCGAGCGGCACGCGCGAGTCGATGCAGCCGAGCACCACGGCGTGGGGCTGCTGGCCGCCGGCGGTCGCGGCGGCCTGGGTCACGTTGTGCCCGTAATGCGGTTTCCCGTAAACGAAGCGCTTGTTGCCCGTGATGAGCTCGCCCAGCGAAGTGCTGGGCGTGATGGCCTGGGCAGCGCGGATGGCTGTCATGACGTCGATTCTCTCTGCCCGGACGGCCGGCGAAAGTAATTGGGAGGCAGCTCACGGTCACCGTCCCGGACGGTGGTCAATTCGGGTGATCCCGAGTGATGCTTATTACCCGTGGGTACGACGGGGAGCGTGACCAGCGCGGAGGTGCCCATGTCCGAGCGGACCGAGATCGTGATGCCCGACGGTGTGCGGCTGCACGCCGAGCTCTCCGGGCCGCCCGACGCGCCGGTCACCGTGGTGCTGCTGCACGGCTGGTGCCTGGACCGAAAGACCTGGCGGCGGCAGGTGGACGCATTGAGCGGCCTGGGCCGGCGGGCGCCGCGGGTGATCGCCTACGACACCCGCGGGCACGGCCGTTCCTCGGCCACCCGGCTCAGTTCGGCCACCCTGGCCCAGCTCGGCGACGACCTGGCCGAGGTGCTGCGCCGGCTGGCCCCGACCGGTCCGGTGGTGCTGGCCGGGCACTCGATGGGCGGCATGACGATCATGGAGTTCGCGCATCGGCATCCGGCCGAGTTCGCCGGGCGTGTCGCCGGGCTGCTGCTGGTCTCGACGACCGCCGAGGGGCACACCCATACGAGGTACGGCCTGCCGGAGAGCCTGGCCGGCGTCCTGCGCGTCGGCGAGACCCTCGGGGCCGGGGTGCTGGCCCGGTCCGGCGCCTGGCGTCCGCACCGGGCCGTGCTGCCCGCCCTGGCCCCGGCCCTGCGCTGGCTGCTGTTCGGGGACCGCTGCGCCGACGACGCGCTGGGTCTGACCCTGCGCAGCGTGGGCCGCGCGTCGCTGCGCTCGATCGGCGGCTTCCGGGCCTCGATCGGCGCCCAGCAGCGCCTGGACACCCTGGCCGCGATCGGCGACGTCCCGGCCGCGGTGCTGGTCGGCGACCGGGACCGGCTGACCCCGGTGGCGTGCGCGGAGTCGATCGCGGCCGCCCTCCCCCATGCCCGGCTGACCCTCTGCCCGGGTGCGGGCCACATGCTGCCGCTGGAGCGTCCGGAGGAGGTGTCGGCCGCGCTGGTCGAGATCGTCCGCCGCGCGAACCGTTCCACCCGCCGGGCCGCCCGGCGCTCGAACTACCGCGAAGCGGCTTGAGCGGAACATCCGCGCACCCCCGGTCGTTTCTGTAACGCTCGAACGATGCGGTCAAACACCAGGCCGCTTCGACGCGGTTTGCGGGGCGGGAGTAAGTTCGATTGCCCCCTTCGCGCGAGCGCTGGTGGTGCGCATGAAAGGGAGAACGACCGACTTGAGCGACGCCACCGTCCTGCAACAGGAGATCGCGGTCGAGCAGCAGCACGTGGACCGGGTGTATGCCCGTCTCGTCGAGCTGCGCAAGGACGCGTCCCGCGCCGAGAAGGAGGGCTATCAGCTCGCCGGGGTCGGCACGTTCGGCGCCCTGGTCGAGCGCGACGCGATGGTCTTCCACGCGGCCCGCCGCCGGCACGCACTGGACACCGAGTACGAGGGGCTGGTCTTCGGCCGCCTCGATCAACTGGACGGCGCCACGCACTACGTGGGCCGGATGGGTATCCGCGACGACAGCTCGAAACCGCTGGTCGTCGACTGGCGGGCCCCCGCCGCCGCCGCCTTCTACCGGGCCACCCCGGCCGAGCCGCTGGGCGTGATCCGGCGCCGGATGATCCAGTCCAGCCGGGAGCGGGTCACCGGCATCGAGGACGACCTGCTGGATCCCGAGTCGGCCCCGCCCGGCATGCGGGTCGTCGGCGACGGCGCGCTGCTGGCCAGCCTCTCCAAGGCGACCGGCAAGGGGATGCGCGACATCGTCGCCACCATCCAGCGCGAGCAGGACGACGCGATCCGGTCCCCGGCCGGCGGCGTGACGATCGTCACCGGCGGCCCGGGCACCGGCAAGACCGCAGTCGCCCTGCACCGCGCCGCCTACCTGCTCTACTCCGACCGCAGCCGGTTCGCCGGCGGCGGCATCCTGGTCGTCGGCCCGTCCGGCGTCTTCGTGGAGTACATCGCGACGGTCCTCCCGTCGCTGGGCGAGGACACGGCGACGCTGCGCTCGCTCGGCTCGCTGGTGCCGGGCTGGGACGCGACCCGGGTCGACCCGGGCGAGGTGGCCGCGATCAAGGGCTCGCTGCGCATGCGCCGGGTCCTGGAACGCGCCTCGCACGACGCCGTGCCGGGCGCCCCCACCGAGTTGCGCCTGCTCTACCGGGGTGCGCTGCTGCGGCTGGACGCGAACCAGCTGGATCAGATCCGCCGCAAGGCCCTGCCCCGGGGCGCCCGCCGCAACGAGGTGCGCGGGCACGGCTTCGACCGGCTCTTCGACGCGCTCTGGGCCCAGGCCCGCGACCAGAAGCTGCGGGGTCTGCCGGAGAAGCGCGAGTTCGAGGCCGAGCTGGCCGACCGCGGCGACTTCCGGGACTTCCTGCGGGCCTGGTGGCCCCGCTTCACGCCGCTGCGCGTGCTGCGCTGGCTGGCCGATCGGGGGCGGCTCAGGTCGTACGCGAACGGGGTCTTGTCTCGTGAGGAGATCGAAACCCTCCAGGGCTCGTTCGACGGGCTGGACGAGCACGGTCCGACGATCGCCGACGTGGCGCTGCTGGACGAGCTGGACGAGTTGATGGGCCGCCCGCGGCAGGCGCAGAAGAAGAGCAAGAACCCCTTCCACGTACGGGACGGGGTGCAGGAGGTCTCCACGTTCGCCGACCGCCAGGCCGCGCAGCGGACCGCGCACCTGCAGCGTGAGGACGACTACCGTGACTTCGCCCACGTCGTGGTCGACGAGTCGCAGGACGTCTCGCCGATGCAGTGGCGGATGATCGGCCGCCGGGGGCAGTACGCGTCCTGGACGATCGTCGGCGACCCGGCCCAGACCGCGTGGTCCGGTGACCCGGACGAGCTGGACCGGGCCCGGGAGAAGGCGCTCGGCACCCGCAAGCGCAACAGCTACGCGCTGACCACCAACTACCGCAACTCGTCGGAGATCTTCGCGGTGGCGGCCGGGGTGATCCGGGCGATCCTGCCCGACCTGCCGTTGCCGTCGGCGGTCCGGTCCACCGGGGTCGACCCGGTCGACGTGGTGGCCGCACCGGGCGCGCTGCCCGGCACGGTCCGCGACCTGACCGAGAAGCAGCTGGCCGACGTGGACGGGACGATCGGCGTGATCGCGCCGGTGGCCCGCCGCGACGAGATGGCGGCCTGGGTGACCGGCCTGCCCGAACGCGTCCAGGTGGTCACCGCGCTGGAGGCCAAGGGTATGGAGTACGACGCGGTGGTCCTGGTCGAGCCGGGCGAGATCGCGGTCGACCGGGCCGGGGTCCGCACGCTGTACGTCGCCCTCTCCCGGGCCACCCAGCGCCTCACCACGGTCGGCACCGACCCCGACTGGCACCCGTAGGTTCCGGGGGCGCCTCGATCCGTCCGAGGCGCCCCGACCCTCGGCCGGGTGATTGTGCTGATCAACTCGGGCGTCTCCACCGCCGGGACACATGTGGCGGTTACCGTCACCGCCGTCAGGGTTCATCCGGTCATGAGCCGGCTCCGGTCGTCGGCCGGCCGTCGATGCACACATCGCGATGTACGCATACCTTGGCGACGGCCCACCCGACGACGGAAGGTGGAGACATGGGAGCCGGTCACGACCACGGCACCCGGGCCCTGCACGCCGGCGCCCGGCACCGCGGCCGCCTGTGGTGGGCGGCCGGGCTGCTCACCGGGTTCATGCTGCTCGAAGCGGCAGCGGCCGGGATCACCGGCTCGCTGGCGCTGCTCTCCGACGCCGGTCACATGTTCACCGACGTGCTGGCCATCGCGATGACCCTGGCCGCGATCACCGCCGCCGGGCGGGCCGGGTCGGACTCGGCCCGCACGTTCGGGCTCTACCGTCTCGAAGTGCTGGCCGCGCTGGCCAACGCCGCCCTGCTGACCCTGGTCGCCGTGTTCGTGGTGGTGCAGGCGATGCGCCGCTTCACCGACCCGCCGGAGGTCCCGGCCGGCGCGATGCTGCTGGTCGCGGTCGGCGGGCTGGCCGCCAACCTGGTCGCGTTCGCGCTGCTGCGATCCGGCGCGAAGGAGAACATCGGGATCCGCGGGGCGTACGTGGAGGTCCTCGGCGACCTGCTGGGCTCGGCCGGTGTGATCGTGGCCGCGGTCGTGATCTGGCTCACCGGCTGGGCCTACGCCGACCCGATCGTCGCCGTCCTGGTCGCGCTGATGATCCTGCCGCGCACGTTCGCGCTGGGCCGCTCGGCGGTGCGCATCCTGGTCCAGGCCGCACCCGAGCACGTGGACGTGGCCGCGGTCCGGGAACGGCTGGCCGCCGTCCCGGGCGTCTGCGATGTGCACGATCTGCACGTCTGGACGCTGACCGAGGGCATGGAGGTCGCCTCGGCCCACCTGAGCCTGGAGCCGGCCGCCGAACTGGGCACGGTCCTGACCGTGGCCCGCGAGGCGCTGCACGACGAGTTCGCCATCGACCACGCCACCCTTCAGGTGGAACCGGCCGGTGTGGGCGGGCACTGCACCCCCACGAGCTGGTGACCGGGATGGCGATCATCACATCGATGACGGAGGATCCGGTCAGGACGGTGTGAGAGGCGGACCCGTGACGCGTACGCCGGAAACCGGCCACCCCGGTCGCTTCTGTTCTTTTTGGGATCCGCCACGCCGGATGCGCAAAAAGATGAGAATGCGAATCATGAGTGACGGCCGGGTCATGGTCTTCGCGCCGGCCCCACAGCTGACGGTGACCATCGAGCAACACCACGACGAGCCCGAATTGCACGTACACCCGGGCGGGCAGGGCATCTGGCAGACTCGGATGATCACCTCGCTCGGCGCCCAGGTGACGCTCTGCACGGCCGCCGGCGGCGAGGTCGGCCGGGTGCTGGCCCCGCTGATGTCCGAGCTGTCCGGCGTCACCATCCGCCTGGTCCACCGCGAGCACGGCACCGGCTGGTACGTGCACGACCGCCGCAGCGGCAGCCGCCAGGAGATCGCCGAGCGCCCCGGCGTCCCCCTCTCCCGGCACGAGCTGGACGAGCTCTACAACCTCACCCTGGCCGAGGGCCTGCGCGCCGGCATCGCCATCCTCAGCGGCCCGGCCCACCCCTCGGTGATCAAACCCGAGGTGTACGGACGTCTCGCCGCGGATCTCCGCTCGAACGGCTGCCGGGTGATCGCCGACCTGTGCGGGCGCTACCTGGAGGAGGTCCTCACGGCCGGCCTGGACGTCGTCAAGATCAGTCACGAGGAGCTGATCAAGGACGGGCTGGCCGCCGACGGCTCCACCCGGGAACTGATGAACGCCCTCATGAAGATCAACAAGGACGGCGCCATGGCGGTCCTGGTGTCCCGGGCCGACGAAGGCGCGCTGGCCCTCATCGACGACGAGATCTACACGGTCACGCTGCCCCGGCTGACCGCCGCCGAACACCGCGGCGCCGGCGACTCGATGACCGCCGGCGTGGCCGCCACCCTGGCCGGCGGCGGCTCGATGACCGACGCCGTCCGCACCGGCGCCGCCGCGGGCGCCCTCAACGTCACCCGGCACGGCCTCGGCACCGGGCACGTCGACGCCGTCCGGGTGCTGACCGAACGAGTCCGGCTGACCCCGATCAAGAAGGCATCATGACCCCTCGCGACCTGCGCATCCTGATCACCAACGACGACGGCATCGAGGCGCCGGGCATCCGCTGGCTGGCCCGGGCCCTCGCGCACGCCGACTACGACGTGGTCGTCGCCGCCCCCCTGAGCGAATCGAGCGGCAGCAGCGCCTCGATGACCGCCGTCGTGCAGGACGGCAAGATCGTCTCCGAGCCCCGGGAAATTCAAGGGGCCAAACACATTCCCGCGTACGGCGTGGCCGCCTCCCCCGCCTACATCGTCCTGCTCGCCCTGCGCGAGGCGTTCGGCCCCGCCCCCGCCCTGGTCGTCTCCGGCATCAACCGCGGCGCCAACGCCGGAGCGGCCGTCGTCCACTCCGGCACCGTCGGCGCCACCCTCACCGCCTCCCACGCCGGCCTGCGCGGCCTCGCCGTCTCCCTCGACGTCCTCACCCCGGCCCAGGCCACCGCGGCCAGCGGCGGCGCCGCCATCGACGCCATCCACAAGGCCGACGAGGAACAACACCACTGGGCGAGCGGCGCCGAACTGGCCGTACGCATCCTCCCCGCCCTCCTGCACACCCCACCCGGAACCGTCTTCAACCTCAACGTCCCCGACCTGCACGTCGACGGCATCCGCGGCCTCAAACAGGCATCCCTGGCCCGCTTCGGCCAGGTCCAGATGAGCATCGCCGAAGCCGGCGACGGCTTCGTCCGCACGGCCGTCCAGGCCGCCGAGGAAGAAATGGACCCGGGGACCGATCTGGCCGCCCTGGCCGACAACTTCGCCGTGGTCACGCCGATCCGCGCGCCGCACGAGGACACCGGAATCCGCATCAACGTCGACGGCATCCGCATCCAGACGCCGGCCCTCTAACCACCCCAACGCGGCCCACCCCGGCCGGGGCTCAGCCCAGCCCAGCCATGGCCCGACCCGGCACCGGCTTGCCCGCCGCGGGCTCGGCCCCGCCCGACACCGCTCAGCCGGGCTCGGCACGGCCCCGGGTCAGCGCGGGGCCGGGTCAGCGCGGGGCCGGGTCAGCGCGGGGCCGGGTCAGCGCGGGGCCGGGTCAGCGCGGGGCCGGGTCAGCGCGGGGCCGGGTCAGCGCGGGGCCGGAGGCGCTGCTCCCGGATCGACGCAGGGCCAGCGGGGCTGGCGGGGCGATCTTGAAGTGCGGTGATCTTGAAGTGCGGTGATCTTGGCGGGCGGAACTGTACGGCCCACCCACCCTGGGGGCAGCTCCGCACACCATTGTCCCGCGAACACCCAAGATCGTGTGGACAGCCTGTGGACAACCAGAATTGTGGATAACCCGCGAACCACTGACCAGCAAAAACAACGAAACGCCCGGCCCCGCCGAGCGGGACCGGGCCGTTCCGAGCGTGCCGTGTCAGGCGCCGGAGAGTGCGGCGTCGTCCTGGTGGGGCTGAGGGTTGCCGAACAGGCCCAGGAGGCCGGTGACCCACAGTTGTTTGTGTGCGAACCGGCTGGGCCGGGTCACGACCACCTTGACTCCGCTCACGCCGGCCAGCTGGAAGGCGGCCACGAGTGCACTGATGCCCACGGAGTCGATGAAGGTCACATGCTGCATGTTGAGCTCGATGCGAGCCGGGGTGCCCTCGCTGAGCTGGGCCGCGACGGCCTCTCGGATCTCATACGCGTTCTCGACGTCGATCTCGCCGCGCGGCGAGACCTCGACGGCGCCATCAGCGAGCGTCGACGTCGTTATCGACAGCGTCACGCCTCTTCCCTCCACCCGCCCGGGTCGTTCCGGGCGTTGTTCCTGTGTTCGCGAGTCGGCACGACCACCCTGAGATCAGGGTGGGACGGACTACCCCCGGAAGGTTCGGTGAAACTGACCGAAAGGTTAGGCCCCGAACCTGTTAGACACCTGAGTGGCTCGTGTGAGCCGGGTCAACAGTACTGCGGGACGTCAAATCGTTTTCGAACTGTGATGCCGTCCATACCGGACGTTTGCCGTGGCCCCCATCGGGGCACGAATCGGAGTGCAGGGCGAGCGCAGGAGGTAACCGACGATGTTCGCGACCAGGAAGAACCAGGCCGAACGGACAGCCACCCAGGCCTGGGAGTATTTGTCCGACGCCATGGCGTCCGCGGGCGAGAGCGCCCGGGATGCCGGTAGGCAGGCTGCCACGACGGCCGATCGCGCGAGCCGCCGCGGCCACGAATTGGCTGATCGGACGAGCCGGAGCGGTCGTAAGCTCGCCGCCCGGGTCGACAAGCGGAGCCACAAGCTGGCCCGGCGGGCGAGTAAGAAGGGTCACAAGTTCGCCGACCAGGTGAGCGGACGGGCCACCCAGACCGCCGGACGGGCCAACCGGGCCGCCGACGAGGCCTGGGGCCGCGCCAACGCCGCCGCCAACGCGCTGGCCGGGCACAAGGCGGGCCGTCCGTGGGCCCTGATCGCCGGGGTCGGCCTGCTCGGCCTGGCGGCCGGCTGGGTCGCGGCCACGACGGCCCGGGCCGCGCTGGAGCGGGAGGCCGAGAGCGAGCAGCTCGAATTGGCCGAGACCGCGCTGGTGGTCACTCCGACGTACGGCGACGAGCACTAGGTGGGAAAGCGGGTATGGCGGCCGAGCCGGGCCGCCATACCCTGTGGCGATGACCGCCGTCTTCTTCGCCGACGCCGCCGCTCTGCGCGTCTGGTTCGAGGAGCACCACGAGACCGCCCCCGAGCTGTTCGTGGGCTACTGGAAGAAGGGCACCGGCGAGGTCGGGGTCTCCCATCCCGGGGCGATCGAGCAGGCGCTCTGCTTCGGCTGGATCGACAGCATCGCCCGGCGCATCGACGACCGGAGCTATCAGGTCCGTTTCACTCCCCGCCGCAAGAACAGCGTGTGGAGTGAGGTGAACATCGCGAAGATGGCCGAGCTGGCCGAGCGCGGGTTGCTGCGCCCGGCCGGGCAGCGGGCCTTCGAGCAGCGCCGGCTGGATCGCAGCGGCGCGTATTCGTACGAGCAGGCCGCGCCGGTCGAGTTCGACGCCGCGCAGACCGCCCGCATCCAGGCCGAACCGGCCGCGTGGGAGTGGTTTCGGGCACAGTCGGCGGCGTACCGGCGGTCGGCCACGCACTGGGTGTTGAGCGCGAAGCGCGCGGAGACCCGCGAACGCCGTCTTGCCCAGCTCATCGCCGATTCCGCGGCCGGGCAAAGGGTGCCGCCGCTGACCTCCCGTTGATCGGCCGGGCTCTGTACTCTTGAGCGGCGTTGCGCTCGATCAAAGGTCGATCCGGAGTTGATCAGAAGTTGATCAAAGATCGATCAGAACTCGTCAGCGGCCCGGCCGCCCGATCAGAAAAGGTCCACCTGGTGCTCAGTGCGGGACATCTCCTGGACAACCGCTACCGGTTGGACGAACGGATCGCGACCGGTGGCATGGGTGACGTGTGGCGTGGCACCGACGTGGTGCTGGGGCGCACCGTCGCGGTGAAGGTGCTGCGCACCGCGATGCTCGACGATCCCGAGTTCGCCGCCCGGTTCTACGGCGAGGCTCGGATGATGGCCGCGTTCCGGCACCCGGGCGTGGTCGAGGTCTACGACTACGCGGAGGCCGGCGATTCCGGCGGGCCGGAGAAGGTCGCCTACCTGGTGATGGCGTTCGTCGAGGGCGAGCCGCTGTCCAACCGGGTGAAGCAGGGGCCGATCCCGGTCGCCGAGACCCTGTCGATCGTGGCTCAGGCGGCCGACGCGCTGCACGCCGCGCACGAGGCCGGCATCGTCCACCGCGACATCAAGCCGGGCAACCTGATCGTCAAGCCGTCCGGCGCGGTCATCCTGATCGACTTCGGTGTCGCCCGGTCGAACGCGCTGACCAGCATGACCGGGCTGAACGCGATCGTCGGCACCGCTCTCTACATGGCTCCCGAGCAGGTCGCCAAGGGCAACCTGACCCCGGGCACGGATGTGTACGCACTGGGCGCGGTCGCCTATCACTGCATCGCCGGCCGCCCGCCGTTCGACGGGGACAACGCGCTGCAGGTCGCGCTGCGCCACCTGGAGGACGAGCCCGACCCGCTCCCCGACCACGTGCCGTACGAGGTTCGCAGTCTGATCTCCCGCGCCATGGCCAAGCAGCCGGCCGACCGGTTCGAGAGCGCGGCCGAGTTCGCCGAGGCGGCCTACGCGGCCGTCGGCAGCCCGCAGGACTGGAAGCGCCTCACCGGGACCGCCCTGCTCGCGCCCAAGAGCCCGGTGCCGGTCAGCCCGTCCGGGGCCTATCCGACCGCCCCGGTCCCCCGGCCCGCGTCGCAGCCGCCGATGAACCGTCCGCGGATGTCGCCGTCCCCGCCGCCGATGCCGCCGCCGGTGCGCGTGCCCGAGAAGCCGTTCGCCCAGCGTGGCCTGATGATCGCCGTGATCGCGCTGTTCGTGGTCGCCGGCGGCCTCGGGATCGCGTGGGCGGTGAGCAGTCACGGCGATCCGGCCGACGCCAGCCAGAACAAGGGCACCAACACCGCCCCGATCGTCCCGGAGACCCAGGACGGGACGTTCCCGGCCGAGACCGAGGCGCCGGTGCAGACCGAGGCCCCGACGACCGAGCCGTCTAAGACCCGGAAGCCGAAGCCGTCGGCGACCAGTCCCTCGGCCTCGGTCTCGATCACGTCGGTGCCGCCGAGCGTCGCCCCGTCGTCGGCCACGCCGTCGTCCGCGGCGCCGAGCAGTGCGCCGCCGAGCAGCCCGGCCACCAGCACCTCGCCGACCACGCCGGTGGAGCCGAACACCGGGGGTTGACCCTGACACGGTGTCAGACGGGACGGTGAGGTCGCCATGTTGAGTATCGGAGACTTCGCCGGCCTGGGCCGGGTGTCGGTGCGCATGCTGCGCCACTACGACGCCCTCGGTCTGCTCCGGCCCGCCCACGTCGACCCGCACAGCGGCTACCGCTTCTACACCGCGGAGCAGTTGCTGCGGCTCAACCGGATCCTCGCCCTCAAGGACCTCGGCTTCAGCCTCCAGCAGGTGCTGGTGATGATCGAGGAGAAGGTGGATCCCGGTGAGCTGCGCGGGATGTTGCGGCTGCGGCGGGCCGAGCTGGCGGCGCAGGTGGAGCGGGACAACGCTCGCCTCGCCCTGGTCGACGCGCGTCTCCGGATGATCGAGACGGAGGGTCACATGAACACCGAGGACGTCGTCCGTAAGCAGATCCCGGCGCTGCGGGTCGTGGAGTTGTCGGCCACCGCGCTGGGGTATGACCATCCCACCTCCATCACCGAGGTGCTGACCCCGCTCTATCCGCGCCTGGAGGAGATGATCGGGCGGACCGGGATCACCGTCACCGGTTCCCCGCTGGCCTATTACCGGCCGGCGCCGACCGGGCCGGAGGACGAGACGATCACCGCGCACGCGGCCTTCCCGATCGGGGACGCCGTGGTCACCGAGCCCGGGTTCGACGTCGTGGTGCTCCCGCCGGTCGAGGTGGCCGCCGCGGTGCACCGGGGTCCGATGTCGGAGGCGTTCCGGACCGGTGGGCGGATCGCCACCTGGATCGAGGAGAACGGGTTCCGGCCGGTCCCGCCCGGTTATGCCCGTGAGGTCTACCTGCACTGCCCGCCCGAGCTGGACGAGTGGCTCACCGAGATGCAGGTTCCGCTGGCCGGCACCGGAAATGCAACCGGCGGCAACTGAATCCTCAACCGGGCCCGGTCGCGGCCGATGAACTCGGGTGGCACGGAACTGCACCCGAGCCGCTACCCGGAAAGGCCGCAAGATGACCATCCAGACGCCGCACAACGAGTACCCCGTCGAGTACCCCGCAGCAGCGCCGCCGTGGTCCACCGAGCACCGGACCGAGTGGCCCGCCGGGTCGCCGGACGAGACGACGCCGTGGTTCGGTGAGCAGCCGGCCGCGGCCCCGGCCTGGATCGGCGGGCACCACGCGGCCGAGGCGGAGACCGTGGAGACGGGACCGTTGCCGTTCGGCGGCGCGGTCCCGCCCTACGGCTCGCCGGAGAACCGGCACGGCCAGCTGCTGGTCCGGTTCCCGCACGCCGTGCTGGGCGAGGCCCGCCCGGACGCGCCGTCGTGGAAACCGGTGGTGGCCTGGACGTTCTTCCTGAGCGTGCTCGGGGTGGTGCCGACGATGCGCCGGGCCGGGCGGGCCAAGGCGTACGGCCGCCCGCGCGCCCCGTACTGGATCGCGTTCCTGACCTCCCTGGTCGCCGGCGCCGCGTTCTGGTCGTTCCTGGTCGTGGACGTGGCCGTTCCGATCCACCGCAGCGGGGTGGAGAGTGCCGCCACCGCGGCCGTGCAGGCGAAGGTGCTGGGCGACGGCCGGATCGCCGAGTCGGTCGGTACGAAGGTCAAGTCGGGCGGCTGTGTGGCCACCGACGACCGGGGCACGGACGGGCTGCGGGCCTACGACTGCACGTTTCTGCTGGCCGACGGCCGGTCCGCGCTCGTGCACATCAAGGCCGACGTCCGGGGCAACTGGGAATCGGCGCGCTGAACCCCGCTGTGACCGTACGTAAGAGGCGCCTTTGACCTTGATCGTCAAAGGCGCCTCGGCGGAACGGATGATCAGAACGTGACCGGGACGCCCTCGCGGACGAGCTGCCAGTTCTTGACGAAGAAGTCGGCCGGGTTGATCTGGCCCTTGGCCTGCGCCCAGTCGATCAGGAGCTGGCGGATCTCCTTCTGCTCGTTGTAGACCTGCGTCTTCACGATGCCCGGGAACGCGCCGCCGCCGGAGCGACGGTAGTTGTTGACCGCGACGACGAACTGCGCGTCGGCCGCGACGTCGGCGCCGGCGATCTGCAGCTTGGTGATGCGGCTGCCGATCGGCTTGCTGATGTCGATGTCGTAGTCGACCCCGGACAGGATGTCGTAGTTGTAGTCCGGGATGGTGCTGTCGCTGATGTCGGCCGCGACGACCGGGGCACCGACGGCGAGGGTCTTGAAGAACTTCGCCGAGTACTCCAGGTAGGCCTTCACCTCGGCACCGGTCAGCACGACCGCTTCCAGGGTGTTGTCGTAGATGTAGAGCCCGGCGACGTCCTTGATCTTGACGTCGCCCTTCGGGAACACCGCGGTCCGGCTGAACGGCGCGGCGATCGACAGGACCGGCAGCCCGGCGTACGCCGTGCCGGCCAGCGCCGTGGTCACCTCGTCGGTCTGCACCTTGTTGATGTAGTCGAGGATCGCGGTGTCCTCGTACCGGGAGGTCGCGGCCGACAGCTCCTCGGTGGAGGCGGCGACGACCTGGTTGACGTACGCGACCGTCTTGTTGTGCTGGCTCTTGGTGACGGCCAGCACCTTCGGGTCGGCCTCGACCGTGTTGGTGTTGATCGTCGCCGACGCCGAGGTCGCGATCTTCCAGCAGCCGTGCTCCCGGACCAGGTCGAAGTCCATCTTGGTGACCCGCTGGCCCCACTTGGACGGCTCCGAGGTCAGCACCTGCTTGCCGGTCTTGGTGTTGGTGTAGAACCGCTGGGCGATCTCCAGGTGCGCGTGTCCGAAGAGGATCGCGTCGATCCCGGGCACCTGCTGGGCGATCAGGCCGACCGGGTTCTCGTTCGGCAGCTCCGAGCCGTAGCTCGAAACGCCGCTGTCGCCGCCGTGGGCCACGACGATGACGATGTCAGCGCCGCGGCGACGGATCTCCGGGACCCACTTGGCGGCGGTCTCGACCATGCCCAGGAAGTTCAGCTTGCCCTCGACGTTGCCCTTGTCCCAGATGGCCACGCCCGGGTTGGTCAGACCGAGAATGCCCACCCGCAGGGTCGGCGCGTGCTTCCCGAGAGAGACCTTCTTGATCACGTACGGCGTGAACGCCGGCTTGCCGTTCTTGGCGCTCACCGCGTTCGCGGCCAGGGCCGGGAAACCGAGCTGACGGATCCACAGGTTCAGCAGCGGCAGGCCGTAGTTGAACTCGTGGTTGCCGAGCACGACCGCGTCGTACTGCAGCACGTTCATCGACTTGGCCATCGGGTGCTTCTCACCGGTGGTGGTGATCGGCTCCTGCTTGGCGTAGTACGTGGCCAGCGGCGTGCCCTGGATCGTGTCACCGGCGTCGAGCACCAGCGTGCCGCCGGTCGCCTCCGAGCGCAGCTTGTTGATCAGCGCGGCTGCCTTGGCGACACCGACGTCGTTGTGCGCGGAGTCGTCGTACTCGGCGTCCTTGTAGTAGTCCCAGTTGTAGATGTTGCCGTGCAGGTCCGAAGTGCCCAGGACGGTCAGGTGGAACGTCTCCGGCGCCGGCGGGGGCTTCGGGTGGCCCTTGCCACCGGCCTGAGCCGCGCCCGGGAAGGCGAGCGGAGCCGCGGCGGCGGCCGCCGAGACGGCCAGCACACCGCGCCGTGATACGCCGTTGGGAAGCGTCATAGCGAACCTTTCGCAGTCTTCGATGCGCGCGCCTCGTGGGCGCAGCAAACAAAGCACCCTAACGGTCGATAGGGTCATCGGTCGATCAACAGCAGGTTGCCCGCTCGTCAAATTTGATCAAATCTCGTCCGGCGCCTCGATACCCAGCAGAAACATTCCGGTGTGGAGGGTCCGCGCGGTCAGGTCGGCCAGGCCCAGCCGGCTCGCCCGCACGTCCGGCTCGGCCCGCAGCACCGGGCACCGCTCGTAGAAGACCGAGAACGCCTGGGCCAGGTCGTGCAGGTAGACCGCGAGCCGGTGCGGTTCGGCCTGCTCGGCGGCCACGGTGACGGCCGCCTCGAAGCCGAGCAGCGCCAGCGCGAGCGCCCGCTCGGCCGGCTCGGCGATCGTCACCGGGCCCGGCTCGGCGCCCGCCTTCCGGAAGATCGACCGCACCCGGGCGTGCGCCATCTGCAGATAGGGCCCGGTGTTCCCGGTGATGGCCAGCATCCGGTCGAAGTCGAAGACGTAGTCGCCCCGCCGGTCACCGGACAGGTCGGCGTACTTGATCGCGCCGATCCCGATCTCCGGCGCCGACGCCCGCCCGACCGCCTCGTCGAGCAGCTCGGCCAGCTTGACCGTGTCACCGGCCCGGGTCTTCAGCATCTTGCCGTCGGCGCCCAGGATCGAACCGAACCCGATGTGCTCGGCGATCACCCCGTCCGGCAGCCAGCCGGCCGCCCGGGCCACGGCGAACACCATGGCGAAGTGGATCCGCTGCGGAGCGCCGACGACGTAGAGCAGCCGCTGCCCGCCCAGGCCCACCCGGTGCCTGAGCGCGGCCAGGTCGGTCGCGGCGTACCCGTACCCGCCGTCGGCCTTCCGCACGATCAGCGGCAGCGGCACACCGTCACGCCCGGTGAACCCGTCCGGAAACGCGCAGAGCGCGCCGTCGCTCTCGGTCAGCAGCCCCTTCTCCCCCAGCTCGGCCACGATCCCGTCGAGATCGCCCTGGTAGCGGCTCTCCCCCGCGAAGTCGTCGGGCCCGAGCGTCACCCCGAGCCGGTGGTAGACGTCGAGGAAATACCGTTCGGACTGCGCCACCAGCTTGCGCCACAGCTCCCGCGACACCGGATCGCCGGACTGCAACGCCACCACCCGCAGCCGCGCCCGCGTCCGGAAATCCTCGTCGCCGTCGAACTTCACCCGCGCCGCCTGATAGAAAGCGGTCAGGTCACTGATCGAATGTTCGGCGTCACCGCCCAGGTCGGTGAGGTGCTCGACGAGCATCCCGAACGGGGTGCCCCAATCGCCCAGGTGGTTCACCCGGATCACGTCGTGCCCCAGCCACTCGGCGGTCCGGGCCAGCGCGTCCCCGATGATGGTGGACCGCAGGTGGCCGACGTGCATCTCCTTGGCCACGTTGGGTCCGGAGTAGTCGATCACTATGCGGTGCGGGTTCCCGGTCCGCGGCACACCGAGCCGGTCGTCGAGGGCGGTGGCCTTCAAAGCCGCGGTGAGCAGGCTGTCGGAAACGGTCAGGTTCAGGAAGCCCGGACCGGAGACCTCGACGTCCGAGATTCCCGACAAATCGGCTTTCGCGGCCACCTCGGCGGCGATCTCCCGCGGCGGCCGCCCCAACTCCCGGGCCAGCGCCAGCGGCGCCCCCGACTGAAAATCGGCGTGCGGCGACGACCGCACCACCGGATCGACCGGATGCCCGGCCACCGCTTCCAGCGCAGGCGCGAGCCGATCATGCAGAAGAGATTCCACGTTCAAGGTCAAACCCCGATTTCCTCGTACGGACGAGGCGGGTCGACCAGCATCACACCAGCAGCCGGCGGGTTCGACCCGCCGGCGGAGTGCACAACTTCAGCGGCGGCCTGTCGGACGCCGACGTCGCTCACTGAAGCTGCTGTGCATGCCGGGACTATATCGCGCCCGGAGTCCCCACAGCCTCCCCCTCGTCACGCCCGGCTGTCACCCGGCCGAACGCCATTCCCGGATCCAGGTCCGAACTTCCGCCGCCCGCCACACTCGGCCCATCTCCAGGTGCTGATAGGGCGCCGGGAAGTCCGGAAGGTCGGCGAGCTGCTGAATGCGCTGCCGGGACAACCCGAGTTGCTGCCGGATCTCCCAGGCCCCGACCAGAAGTGGTTCGCGATCGACGCCGCACCACGAGCAGCGCTCGTTCTCATCACCCCGCTGCTCGCTCACTGCACCAACCTCCCGGACACCGGAGCATTCGGTCCCCAGGTCACCCGCTGCAAACCCTTGACCTGCACAAAGATGGATCGTCGATCCACCGCGTCCCCGGCCGAGTTGATCTCATAGCCGTCCAGCCAGATCCAGCCGTCGTAGGTCGTCCAGTCGTGCACGCGAATCACCCGGAAAAGAATCGGCACGGCGAACTGGACGCTCGCCGCACTTCCCACCCGCAGCACCTCACCCGATCTCAGCAGCATCATCAATTCCCTTCCGGTCGACCGGCCCTCCGCGAGTCCAGGCCAGAAATCGTTGATAAAGGTCGAGCGGCGTCTCGCCCCGAGTCGCCAGGTCCTCGAACGCCTCGTACATCCGCGTCGACAGGTGGACCCGCAGCAGCGACGGGAAGGCGCGGTACTCGTACAGCAGACTCGTTCTCGCGGTCAGGCACGGCCACGAGTCGCCGCAGGCCCGACCGGTCCACTGTGGGCGAACAGCCAGATGGCCGGCATCCATCGCGCCTCCCCCAACAAACGGCCCACGTGATCATGAATTGTGATCATTCGGTCACCGTCCGACACATAGTTGCATGCGGTCATTGCTCCAGACAACTGTCTGGAGCCACTTTCGGGGACAGTAGTTCGGATAAATGGCCTGTTGATCAGGGCGACGTACACTGTGGCCCGTGGCCAGTCCAACCGCGCGCCGAAAGCTGGGCATCGCACTCAAGCAGCTCCGTGAGCAGGTCGGCCTCAACCTGGAGCAGGCCGCCAAGGCGGTGGGCATCTCGGATTCACACCTGAGCCGGCTCGAACGTGGTCGTGTCGGCGTGCGCCAGCTGACGCTGCGCGCCCTTCTTCAGGCGTACGCGGCCGCCCCGGAGGTCGCTGACGAACTACTGCAGATCGCGGCCGACACCACCAAACGGACGACCAAGGACTGGTGGCAGCCGCTCGCCGCCTCGATCTCCGAGCCGTACGCAACCCTCATCTCGTTCGAGCACGAGGCCACCTCAGCCAAGGTGTTCGGCCCGACGGCCGTGCCGGGTCTTCTCCAGACCGAGGCCTATGCCCGGGCGCTCCTGCAGAACGGACTGGCAAGGCTCGGACCCGACGAGATCGAGATCCGGATCAATGCACGCAGAGGTCGTCAGGCGATTCTCGATCGGCCCAATCCGCCGGCCGCCTGGTTCATCCTCGACGAGGCGGTGCTGCATCGCCAGGTCGGGAGCACCGAGGTCATGCGTGAACAGCTGACGCATCTGGTGGCGATCGCGCAGCGACCACAGGTGGATATCCAGATCATCCCGTACTCAGCTGGTGCTCATGCCGGAACGCTGGGGCCGCTCGTCATACTGGGCTTCGCCGAGGGCGATGATGTCATCTACTGCGAAACCTATGCCGGTGGCCTGTACCCGGACTCGGTAGCCTGGTATGGCGACCTCTTCGACCGGCTGGCGCAGGAAGCCCTGAGCAAGAGCGGATCACTGGACATTCTTCGTAGCACCGCAGAGGAGTTAGCGTCATGAGCGGCCTTGGCAACAACTGGAAGAAGTCGACGCGCAGCAACGGCAGCGACAACTGCGTGGAGGCGCGCACCTACCAGGGCGAGGTGCAGGTCCGGGACACCAAGGACCGGACCGGCGGCACGCTCAGCTTCTCCCCCGAAGCCTGGGCCGACTTCCTCAGCGGCATCCGGGCCGGCGAGTTCGACGCCTCATAGCCCGCCGGTCAGGCAGCGCGTCGCGCGGGCGACCATCGGAGCACCGCCGCCAGCGTCCAGCAGGCGAGCGCGATCAGCACGAACGGCTTCCACGGCACCGCCACGTACGGCTCCCAGAGCGCATCCGGCCCGTCCGGCGGGATCGGCGGCGGCCAGGGCAGCAGCAGCCCGGCGGTGACCGCCATCGTGCTGGTCAGCAGCAGGACGGTGCCGGTGCGCCCCAGGATCCGGGCCGCCCCGGGCTTCGAGCGGCGGCTGAAGCGCAGGCCGATCCAGCCGCCCAGCAGCAGCCCGGCACCCCACCCGACCAGGGCGAGCACCCGGACCAGGGCGGGCTCGGGCCGGTGGAAGACGACACCGCCGGGACCGTTGTCCTGATACACGGTGAGTTCGAGGGATCCACGCCGGGCGGTCACCGACCGTACGGTCGTCCCCGACCGGATCTCCCAGCCGTCCCGTTCCAGCGCGGCCCGCGCTCCCGCGACGTCCAGCGCGGCCGCGAAAACCGGCGTTTCCACAGCGTCCGGCTCTTCTTCGGCGTCCGACGCGGAGCCGGCCGGTTCCAGCGTGACCGAGCCGGCGTCGTACTCGTCCGTGCCGGCGATCAGTTGGCTGCTCATCGGATCCGGATCCCCGAAGATCACGTCATGCCGCTCGACCTCGCCCACCCGCATGCCGGGGACGATCGCGGCGACGATCTCCCGGGCCCGCTGATCATCGGGCAGTGCCGGAGCACCCCGCCAGCCGAGCCACGCACCACCCGCGCCCAGCAGCGCGGCGAAGGTCAGAGCCACCACGAACACCGCGATCCACCGCCGCACGCGAGGCCCGAAACGATGACCGACGTGCTGGTCATCGGTGGCGAGAATCGTCATGCCGGCACTTTAGAGCTTGGCGAACCGGGTGACGAACCGCCTCTGCCACGGCGTTTCGACCGCATGCCGGTTGTAGTGTTCGCGCACGTAGGCGACGGCCTCCCCCGGCGGCACCCCGTCGAGCACGGCCAGGCACGCCAGCGCCGTCCCGGTCCGCCCGACACCGCCGAAACAGGCGAGCTCGACCCGCTCACCCTCCGCTCGGCGCAGGGTTTCGATCAAGACCGATTTGGCGTACGGAGGATCGGCCGGCACCCAGAAATCGGGCCAGCGAACCCAGCGCGTCTCCCACCCGAACTCGGGCGGCGCCGAGCCCAGCAGGTACACCCCGAAGTCGGGCGGATGCCCGGTCGGCATGGCCGCGCGCAGCCCACGGCCACGGACCAGCCGCCCGGACGGCAGCCGCAGCACCCCGGCGGCATCCGGCTCCCAGCCCGTAAATGGGGTCACGATCCGAGATGTTATTCCGTAATGTCCACGCCTTGTGATCGCAACCGTGCTGCCCCCGCGTCTCGGGAAAAGTTTCCGCTGGCTGGTCGCCTCGTCCTGGTCGACGAACCTGGGCGACGGCATCTCCGGAGCGGCCGGGCCGCTTCTGATCGCCTCGCTGACCGACGACCCGTTCCTGATCTCGATGGCCGCGTTTCTGTCCTGGGCCCCGCCGCTGATCCTCGCCCTGTACGCCGGGGTGCTCTCGGACCGCCACGACCGGCGGCGGATCATCGTGACCGCCAACGTCGTACGCATGCTGGTCCTGGCCGGGATGATCGGCACGTTCGCCGCCGGCCGGCTCTCGGTCACACTCGCCCTGCTCGGGTTGGGCCTGCTCAGCACCGCCGAGGTGTTCGCCGACAACACGACCGGGACACTCACCCCGATGCTGGTGTCCCGCGACGACCTGACCCTGGCCAACGCCCGCCTCACGGCCGGTTTCGTCACCCTGAACCAGCTGGCCGGGCCACCCATCGGGGCCGCCCTGTTCGCCGTCGGCCGGGCCTGGCCGCTGGCCGCCGAGATGCTGCTGCTCGGCGCCGGGACACTGATGGTGGCCCGGGTGATCCTGCCGCCGCACGGCCGTACCGAGTCGGCCGCCGGCGCCCGCCGGGACGTCGTCGAGGGCGTTCGCTGGGTGGTGCGGCATCCGGCCGTCCGTACCCTCGGATTGATTGTCCTGATCTTCAACCTGGCCTTCGGCGCGGCCTGGTCGATCCTGGTGCTCTACGCCACCGACGTCCTCGGCCTGGGCTCGATCGGCTACGGCCTGATCACCACCGTCGGCGCGGTCGGCGGAATCCTCGGCACGGCCGGCTACGGCTGGCTCACCGCCCGGATCAGCCTGGGCAACCTGATGCGGATCGGCCTGATCATCGAGACGGCCACCTACCTGATCCTCGGCACCACCCGGTCGCCGTGGGTGGCCCTGCCGACGTTCTTCCTCTTCGGAGTGCACGCGTTCGTCTGGTCGAGCACCGCGACCACCATCCGGCAGCGGGCGGTCCCCACCGAACTGCAGGGCCGGGTCGGCGCGGTCAACATCATCTGCGTCTACGCCGGCCTGGTCGTCGGCGCCGCCTTCGGCGGCGTCCTGGCCTCCCGCTACGGCGTGCCCACCCCGTTCCGCGTCGCCTTCGTCATCGCGCTGATCGCCCTGGTCGCCCTCTGGCCCCAAACCAAACACATCGCCCACGACGACTGAGCACCCCGGCCCGGGTGTGACCGGAAAATCCATGTGTAACCTGACGCGCCTGTCGTGAGTCGTACGGGAGACATCAACCTGGCAGGGAGTGCCCAGTGGATCCCGAGATCGACCTACGCGACCTCTACGCGGCCTCAGCCGGCCGCCTGGTCGCGCAGCTGTACGGCATGACCGGCGACTTCGCCGAGGCACAGGACGCCGTGCAGGAGGCATTCGCCCGCGCGGTCGCGCAACCGGCCGGGGTGCGGGCCGCGGCCAACCCCGAAGCCTGGCTGTTCAAGGTCGCCTCGAACATCGCCCGTTCCCGGCATCGCCGGCGGGCGCTGTTCGACCGCCTCGCCCGCTCCGGCCGGCTGACCGTCGCCGCCACCACCCCGGCGCTCTCCCCCGACCACGTCGCCCTGGTCGCCGCGCTGCAGAAGCTGACCCGCGCCACCCGGGAGACCGTCGTCCTGCACCACATCGCCGATCTTCCGGTCGCCGAGGTCGCCACGATCCTCGGCATCAGTGTCGAGAGCGTGAAGGTTCGCCTGCTCCGTGGGCGCCGCGCGCTGGCCGAGGTCCTCCGCGACGCGGAGATGGAGAGCAGCCATGTCTGAGCCGGAACACCTGATCGACTTCCGTGGCTTCGCCACCACGGCAGCGGCCGCCGCCAAGCCGGACTTCGCCGACGTCCTGGCCCGTTCGGCCCGCCGCCGCCGTCGGCGGAACTGGTTCGGCGCCGGGTTCGCCGCCCTGGCCGTGGCCCTCGGCAGCGGGACAGCCGTGATCTCGTTCAGCGGCGACCACCCGTCGCCGAACCCCGCGCCAACCCCGACCGTACGGCCCTGGCACACCACGATCCCGAAGGCCGGCGGCGAACCACAACCACAGCCGACGTACACCGAGGCGGACGGCGCCTGGGACGTCACCGTGCCGGACGAGCCGCTGACCGGCATGTATCCCGAACTGATGGCCGGTGACGTCGACCACCTGTACCTGAACTACCAGAACTGTGCGGTCAAACCCTGCCGGACGATGCTGGCCACCACCGCCGATCGCGGGCGCACCTGGCGCAAACTGCCCATGCCGGTGCCGCCGGCCGGATGGGAGGGACCGGGCCTGACGATGGCCAGCGGTCCCGTACTCCTGGCCGGTGCCGGCCCGCACCTGCCGGGCGGGCAGATCATCGACCCGGGCAAGATCCCCGATCCGATCTTCTGGGCCAGCACCGACGCCGGGGCGACCTGGCAGCGGGCGAAGGTGCGGACGGTCAACGCCCTGCCCTCGGGCTGGCCGGTCTTCCAATCCAGGAAGGGCCTGTTCGCCGTCGACCCGGCCGACGGCGACATAGCGGCCCTCCCCTCCAGCGGCGGCATCCCGACCAGGGCGCTTCTGAACACCCCGCCCGCCGCCGGAATCTGGACCCAGACCAGCAAGGGCATCGAAGTCAGCCAGGACGGCGGCCGGACCTGGAACAAACGGTCACTGCCGCCGGGCGGCGCAGGCCGGTCCCCGGAACTGGCCACGACCGACGGCCGGACCGTCTACGTCGCAAGAGAGCTCAAGGGCGGCGGCCTGGTGCTGAACGTCAGCACCGACGGCGGGAACACCTGGGCGGCCCGCGGCACGATCGACCTCGGCGGCCCGCTGCTCACCGTGCTCGCGATCGACGACCGCACCGTGCTCGTCGAAGGTGTGCACGGGACGTACCGCAGCACCGACCAGGGACATACGTTCGCCCTGGTCGGGCCGTCGCTCGGCTACCGCGCGCACGCCGTCCCCGGCGGCTTCACCATCCCGACCAACAACAACGAGTACAGCGCCTGGGTCTCCCCCGACGGCGCCGAATGGACCTACGTGAAGCGCCCCCCGATCCCCTGAGCCCGCCGTGGCCGGCTCGTCCTTCAATACGGGGGAGGACGAGCCGCCCGCAGCGGAAAGCGCCGGCGGGCCGGCACTCAACCCGCCCGAGGCAGCCCTCAGCCCCAGCCGAACCCAACCAGCTGGCGCCCAGCGCTGCCTCACCCTGCCCGAGACGACCCTCAGCACCAGCTGAAGCCAGCCGGCTGGCGCTCAGTGCTGCTTCACCCTGCCCGAGACGACCCTCAGCGCCAGCTGAAGCCAGCCGGCTGGCGCTCAGTGCTGCTTCGCCCTGCCCGAGACGACCCTCAGCACCAGCTGGGGCGAGCCGGCTGGTACTGAGGGTCGTCTTGGGGTGCTCGGAGCAACCCTCAGGACCAGCTGGGGCAGCGCGGCTGGGGCTGAGGGTCCGGCGAGGGACAGCATGGGGCGTGCGTGCTTGGTGATCGCCGGCGCCGGCTTCTTCGGCTGGATCAACGTGACTACCGGACGGGGCCGGGCCGAGGTTGTCCACACTGGCCGGTTGTCCACGGGCGGGCGACGTGATCTTCCGATATCGGCCGTCCCGGCCTGCCGTGTCACACGGTCGGCGGTCGCCACACGGTGAAGTTCTCCAGGTGGAAATGGCTTGCCACGGTGCGGAAGGCAAACCAGCCGCTTTCGTACGGGGCGGGGTCCGTGTAGTCGAAGACCAGCTGATCGTCGCTGTAGTAGCGGATCCGCGCCCCGTTCACCGAGATGCGCACGTGAACCGGCACGTTCGCGGCGATCCGCGGTTCCGTGTAGTCGTAGATCAGCGGCCGGTTGCCGGGCTCGCCCACGTACCTCCGGAACCGGGTCGTCGTGTTGAGGTTGGCCCCCTGCCCGACGTAGTAGGTGGTCAGGTTGTCGTATTCGGCGAGCAGCCCGCCGCGTTTCGTGGCGAAGATGTCGTCCGGCGAGCGGGCGTCGCGGGCGCTCCAGAACGCGTTCAGGTCGGTGACATGGTCGTTCGGCCCGCCGGCGGAGATCGGCGTCGCGGTGTACTCGATCTCGTACGGCCCTTCGAGTTCCTGTTTGAGCCAGACCGAGGCGCCGCCGGGGACGTCGATGTCGAGCACGCCATCTGCCGCCGCGACGGTGCCGCCGCTCTGCAGTTCGGCCGACCACTTGTCGGTGCTCCCGGTGAAGTGGTCGGCGGTGACGACCTGCCAGGCGTTACCGGCGGTAGCCGTGGTCCGGATGCGCGGCCTGGGCGGCAACTTCCCACCGAACCCGAGGTAGAAATCGGTCAGAGTTGACTGAAGGTAACCCCGGACGGTCCACCCCAGACGGTACGCCGGGTCCTGCGCGAGCGTGTACAACCGCGTACTGGTCGGAATGTTGGTCGTGAACACCCGCAACGCCGTGTGATCGGCGTTCTCGGCCAGGTACTCCTCCCGCCAGTCCCCGAGGATGTCCCCGTAGAACGGCACGGCGTTGCGCCACGAGGAGACCACACCGGCCGGCTCGAAGATCTTCTTCGAAGACGAAGAACGCCAATCCCACTTCTCGACGTACGTGTTGTCGAGCAGTTCCGACCCGAGATCCCCGTCCCACCAGATGCGGAAATTGACGCTCGGCGTGGTCTTCGAGATCTGCGTGCCGTCGACGCTCCACACGCCGGCCCCGGGCAGGTCGGTGTCGGCGGTGGCGGCCCAGAACTCGTACCCGGGACGGGTCGGGTCGATGTCCGCGGTGGTGCCGCGCGGGACGTCCCAGAGCGTCGCGTCCTGCGGGACGTCCGGGTGCGCGCCGGTGATCAGGCGTTTCCCGGTCGACGCGTCGTAGTAGTACCAGGGGAAGTTCGTGAAGACGCCGCCCTCGGTCTGCTGGATCGCGTAGCCCTCCAGCCCGGGCCGGTTCGGGTCGAGGTCGCCGATGTGGAAGCGGTCGCCGTGAACGGATTCGGCCACGACGTAACGGAACGTGCCGTCGCTGTTGACCACGTAGTTGCCGTCGGCGATCTCGTCCTTGCCGTCCTGGTCGACGTCGACGATCCGCAGCTGGTGGAAGCTGATCCCCTGGTCGACGCCGCGGACGAACTTCCACCGCTGGGCCAGGTGCCGCCCGTCGTAGTCCCAGGCCGCGAAGAGGACCCGGAAGTCGCCGCGTTTGGCGCCGATCCGGGTGACCTGCTTGGTGATCAGGCTCGGGTGGACGCCGTCGAGGTAGCCGACGCCGTACTGTCCGCCGGAGGGCCCGTCGGCGACGAAGTCGGGGGCGACCGGGACGCGGGTGCGCTCGACGCCGGTCAGGCCGTCGATCACCGAGACGAACTGGTCGAGCGGGTTCGCCGACTTCACGACCGCGCCGTCGGCGAAGGTGGTGCCGTTCGCGGTCTTCACGGCGATCTCGGCCCGGCCGTCGCTGTCCAGGTCGAAGACGGTGACGTTGTCGTCGTTGCGGTAGCCGGCGACGTCGCCGTACCCGCTGATCGCGGCCAGGGGCGGGTCGTTGGCGGCGTTCCCGCCCGGCCTGAGGTACGACTGCGGGCCCAGGTCGACCCGCCACAACCGCCGGCCGGCGAGCGTGTACGCCTCCAGGTAGTTGGGCTTGTCCAGGTCGTAGGAGAGTCGCGAGACGACGATCTCGTACCGGCCGTCGCCGTCGAGGTCGCCGGGCCACGCGTGCTGCACGTAGTATCCGGGCGCCGGGGACAGCGGGATGTCGCCGGGAGTGACCGCCGCCGGGCTCGCCGCCTGCTCGCGTCCGTGGACCACAGCGCGGACGGTGTACGTACCCTCAAATCGGGTTTTGTCGGTGAAAGTTGTTGATTGGGTGATCGGGCGCTGATTGAGCCGCCGCGATCCCTTGTAGACGTTGAAGGCGATGTCGGAACCGTATTCGGTGCCCAGCAGCCGCCAGCTCAGGAAGGTGCCGCCGTCCTGGCCGGGCACCGCGACCAGGCCGCGGTCGAGCGACTCGACGATCCGTGTCGGCAGCGCCGAGGCAGCGGGGGGATGGGCCGAGGCCGGCGTGGCGACCGAACCGGCCGCCACCAGGCCGACCGCGGCCGCCGCGATGATGCGTCTCATGGCCGCGGACCGTAGGAGGTCGGTGTGTATCGACGTTTGCGCACATTTAAAGGTCTACATACTTAACCGGGCCATAGACGCAGCTAGTCGCTTTGCCGCGCTGCAAAAGTGTGAGCCGGGCGACCCTCCAACGCCGGGCGACCCTCCAGAGCCTCGGCCAGCACGGCCAGGTCGTCGCCGAGCGGCACGTCGGCCAGATCGGCCCGGATCTCGGCGTCGATCCGCTGGAAGAACCGCCGGCCGCGGGCGGTCAGGTGCACCTTGATCCGCCGCCGGTCCAGGTCGTCGCCGCGGCGGTAGACCAGGTTCTCCTCGACGAGGTGGTCGATCAGCCGGGTCAGGCTGCCCGGCGGCAGGAAGGCCCGCTCGGAGAGCTCGGTCATGAACCGGCTCCCGTCGGCGAGCAGGGCGAGCACCCGCCACGCGTCGAGCGAGCAGCCCTCGGCGTCGAGGATGGCGGACAGTCGGCGGGCGAGCAGCCGCTCGGCCCGGGTCAGCAGGTACAGAAGATCCGTGGGACCCCGCATCGTCGGGATGTTACCCAATCCGTGCTTCAGATCGAGGCCCGTCTCCAGGACGATGAGGGTCATGCCCTTCGATGTCGCCCTGGTGGTGCCGCTGCGGGGACCGGCCGGCATCTTCGGGCCGAGCGCCGAGCTGTGCGCGCAACTGGCCGCCGAGCAGGTCAACCGGGCCGGCGGCGTGCTCGGGCGGGAGCTGCGGCTGGTCCCGGTCGACGGTGGCGCTCCCCCGCGAGTGGTCGCGGCCGAGGTCGCCGCGCTGGTGGACAGCGGCCGGGTCCGGGGCGTGACCGGCTGGCACATCTCGTCGGTGCGGCAGGCGATCGCGCCGCGGATCGCCGGCCGGGTGCCGTACGTGTACACCGCGCTCTACGAGGGCGGCGAGCGCGCCGAGGGCGTGTTCATGACCAGCGAGACCCCGGACACGCAGCTGTTCCCGGCGATGCGGCTGCTGGCCCGGGAGCGCACGGCCCGCCGGTGGTTCGTGGTCGGCAACGACTACGTCTGGCCGCGCCGCACCGCCCGGGCCGCCCAGCGCTACGCGGCCACCAACGGACTGCACGTCGTCGGCGAGAGCTACCTGCCGCTGGGCACCGGCGACTTCGCCGAGACGTTGCGCCGGATCGAGGTGTCGTCGGCCGACGCGGTGCTGATGCTGCTGGTCGGGATGGACGCGGTGCGGTTCAACCGGGCGTTCGCGCGGGCCGGGCTGCCCGGCCGCTGCCTGCGCCTGAGCACCCTGATGGACGAGAACATGCTGCTGGCCAGCGGCGCGTCGGCCACCCACGACCTGTTCAGCACGGCCGGGTTCTTCGCGAGCGTGGTCACGCCGGAGAGCCTGGATTTCCACGGGCGTTACGCCGGGCGGTTCGGGCCGGAGGCGCCGCCGCTGGGCAGTCTCGGCGAGTCCTGTTACGAGGGCGTGCTGTTGCTGGCCGCGCTCGTGGAGCAGGCCGGCGATTGGGACGTACGGGCGATCGGGGCGCACGCCGGGTCGGTCTCCTACGAGGGTCCCCGCGGCCTGCTGCGCCTGCGGCAGCGGCACGTGAACCAGCGGATCTATCTGGCCGAGGCGCGCGGGGTCGACTTCGACGTCCTGACGCAGCTGTCTTGACAGCACCGCCCGGGGCCCGAGAAGATACTTCCAGCGGGAAGTAGCCGACCATTTATTTGGTCGGCTTTTTTGTTTTCCGAATCGACCTTCGTCGAAACCCCCAATTAAGAGCGGGGTAACAGGTCGGAAATCGATACATCTAACACTGACGTTTGCCCGGGCCGGCATCGCTGCCGGTCAGAGCGGCGAAACGTCCGGCGACCCCGGCGGCATGGATTCCTTTTGCATTCTGCGAAATTCGAGCCGAAAAAGGCTAGGAGACTTCATGTTCAGGATTCGCGGCCGCCGGTCAGCGGCCATTGTCGCGGCGGTGGCGGCCTTCGCGACCCTCACCGCCTGTGGCGCCAAGACCTCCGACACCAGCACCTCCTCCACGGCCGGCGCGGCCATCGACACGTCCGGGTCGTCGATCAAGGTCGGCCTGCTCAACTCGCTCTCCGGCACCATGGCGATCAGTGAGGTGACCGTCCGGGACTCGCTCAAGCTGGCCATCGAGGAGATCAACGCGGCCGGCGGGGTGCTCGGCAAGCAGATCGAGCCGGTCAGCGAGGACGGCGCCTCCGACTGGCCGACCTTCGCCGAGAAGGCGCAGAAACTGATCAGCCAGGACAAGGTCGCCGCGGTCTTCGGCTGCTGGACGTCGGCCTCGCGTAAAGCGGTCAAGCCGGTCTTCGAGAAGAACAAGTCGCTGCTCTTCTACCCGGTGCAGTACGAGGGCCTGGAGCAGTCGCCGTACATCTTCTACACCGGCGCCACCACCAATCAGCAGATCGTGCCCGGCCTGGACTACCTGAAGGCACAGGGCAAGACCTCGCTCTACCTGGTCGGCTCGGACTACGTCTTCCCGCGCACGGCCAACAAGATCATCAAGGCGTACGCCGAGGCCAACGGCATGAAGGTGCTGGGCGAGGACTACGCGCCGCTGGGCTCCACCGAGTTCTCCACGATCGTCAACAAGGTGAAGGCGTCCGGCGCGTCGGCGGTGTTCAACACCCTCAACGGCGACAGCAACGTGGCGTTCTTCAAGGAGTACAAGTCGGCCGGTCTGACCGCCGAGAAGATGCCGGTGGTCTCCGTCTCGATCGCCGAGGAGGAGGTCAAGAGCATCGGCACGCAGTACCTGGCCGGTCAGCTGACCGCGTGGAACTACTACCAGACCACGCCGGGCGCGGCCAACGAGAAGTTCGTGGCCGCGTACAAGGCCAAGTACGGCGCCGACAAGCCGACCAGTGACCCGATGGAAGCCGCGTACACCTCGGTCTACCTGTGGAAGGCGATGGTCGAGAAGGCCGGCTCGTTCGAGGTCGAGAAGGTCAAGGCGGCCGCCGCGGCCGGCGGGATCACCTACGACGCCCCCGAGGGCAAGGTCACCGTGGACGGCCCGACGCAGCACATCTACAAGACCGCCCGGATCGGCCAGATCGGCGACGACGGCCTGATCAAGGAGGTCTGGAACTCCGGCGAGCCGATCAAGCCGGACCCGTACCTCAAGGGTTACCCCTGGGCGACCGGGCTGTCCTGATCTTCTAGACGCGGGCCGTCCTCGGGTGAGAGGACGGCCCGCTGGAAGGGTTCACCGTGACTCTCGTCCTCAGCCAGCTCTTCACCGGCATCAGCATCGGCGCCGTCCTGTTGCTGATCGCTCTCGGACTCTCGCTGACCTTCGGTCAGATGAATGTGATCAACATGGCGCACGGCGAGCTGATCGCGGCCGGCGCCTACACCGTCTACGTCCTGCAGAAAGTGATCAGCGGGGCCGGGTTCTCGCTGCTGATCGCCCTGCCGGTGGCGTTCGTGGTCGCCGGCCTGATGGGCGTCCTGATCGAGGTACTGCTGATCCGCCGGCTCTACGCCCGCCCGCTGGACACGCTGCTGGTCACCTGGGGTGTCTCGCTGATCCTGCAGCAGGTGTTCCGGGACGTCTTCGGCGCGCCCAACGTGCAGACCACGGCCCCGTCGTTCCTGACCGGCAGCATCCACGTCACCGACGACCTGGTGATCTCCAGCAGCCGGGTGTTCATCCTGGTCCTGGCGCTGGCCGCGGTCGTCGCGCTGACCGTGGGCCTGAAGACCACCCCGCTGGGCCGCCGGATCCGCGCCGTCGTGCAGAACCGGGACCTGGCCGCGGTCTCCGGCCTGGCCACCGGCCGGGTGGACCGGCTGACCTTCTTCATCGGCTCGGGCCTGGCCGGCATCGCCGGGGTCGCGCTCACCCTGATCGGCCCGATCGGCCCGACCATGGGCACCAACATCATCGTGAACGCGTTCCTGGTCGTCGTCGTGGGCGGCATCGGCCAGCTCAAGGGCACCGTCATCGTGGCCTTCACGCTCGGCATCGTGCAGTCCATGGTGGAGTACACGACCACGGTCAGCGTCGCCAGCGTGATCGTCTTCGTGGTGATCGTGGCGTTCCTGCAGTGGCGCCCGCAGGGCCTGTTCACCCTCAGGACAAGGAGTCTGGCGTGACGACCCTCCAAGATCCGCCGGTCGCGGTCCACACCCCGGCGACGCCGTCGCCGCGCCGGCTTCAGGCCCTGATCGGTTTCGGGCTCACCGCCGTCGTGCTGTTCGGCGTCGCGCCGGTCCTTCTCGGCGACTTCCGGCTCGGCCTGCTGGCGAAATACCTCTGCATGGCCATCGTCGCGGTCGGCATCGGTCTCGCCTGGGGCCGCGGCGGCATGCTCACCCTCGGACAGGGCGTCTTCTTCGGCCTCGGCGGCTACGCGATGGCCATGCACCTCAAGCTGGCCGACGCGGGTCCCGGGCAACTGCCGGACTTCATGCAGCTGTACGGACAGTTGAACGCGCTCCCCTGGTGGTGGAAGCCGTTCGCGAACCCGGCGTTCGCGCTGGCCGCCACGGTCCTGCTGCCGATGCTGGTCGCGCTGCTGCTGGGACTGCTGATCTTCCGGCGCCGGGTCCGCGGCGCGTACTTCGCGATCCTCTCCCAGGCGCTCTGCGCGGCCCTGGCGATCTTCCTGATCGGGCAGCAGGGCACCACCGGCGGCACCAACGGTCTCACCGACATCCAGGGCTTCTTCGGGTACGACCTGAACGACCCGATCAACCGCCGGATGATCTACTTCGTCGTCGCCGCGGCGCTGCTCGCGGTGCTCGGCCTGGCCTGGCAGCTGATGCGCAGCCGCTACGGCGAGCTGCTGGTCGCGGTCCGGGACGGCGAGGAGCGGGTACGTTTCCTCGGCTACGACCCGGCCAACGTCAAACTCGTCGCGTACGTGGTCGCGGCCGGCATGGCCGGACTGGCCGGCGCGCTCTTCGTCCCGGCGGTCGGGATCATCTCGCCCGCGATGATCGGCGTGGTGCCGTCGATCGAGTTCGTGATCGGGGTCGCCGTCGGCGGGCGGGCCGGCCTGGTCGGGCCCGCGCTGGGCGCGATCGCCGTGGCCTGGGCTCGCACGGCACTGTCGGAGCGGCTCCCGTCGGCCTGGACGTACTTCGAAGGGCTGCTCTTCATCCTCCCGGTCGTCTTCCTTCCGGGCGGACTGGCGTCGCTCGCGGTGTTCCTGCGGCGTCGCCGCACGGCGAAGGAGGTGAGCGCGGCGTGACCGGCTTGTCCGTACACAAGCTGCATGTCGTCTTTGATGGGTTCGTCGCCGTAGGCGGCGTCGATCTCGACGTGCCGGCCGGGGACCTGCGGTTCATCATCGGGCCCAACGGCGCCGGCAAGACCACCCTGATCGACGCGATCACCGGCCTGGCCAAGGCCACCGGCAGCGTCACCTTCGACGGGCACGAGCTGCTCGGACGCAAGGTCCACAAGATCGCGCGGCTCGGCGTCGGGCGGACGTTCCAGAACTCCACGATCTTCGAGGAACTGACCGTCCTGCAGAACCTGGACATCGCCGCCGGGTGGAGTCGCGGCCCGCTCACGCTGCTGCGCCGCCGCACGTCGGTGCCGCCCGAGGTGCAGCACGCGCTGGAGACGATCCGGCTCACCGAGGTCCGCGACCAGCTCGCCGGCACCCTGCCGCACGGGCAGAAACAGTGGCTGGAGATCGGCATGCTGCTGGTCCAGAACGCCAAACTGTTCCTGCTCGACGAGCCGGTCGCCGGGATGAGCCACGAGGAGCGCGACGCCACCGGCGAACTGCTCGGCGAACTCAGCCGGGACCACACGGTCATCGTGATCGAGCACGACATGGACTTCCTGCGGCGCTTCGCCCGGACCGTCACGGTCATGCACGCCGGCAAGATCCTTTCCGAGGGAACGGTCGCCGAGGTCCAGGCCGATCCCCGGGTCCAGGAGGTCTATCTCGGACATTCGGTGGAGGCTTAAATGCTTCAATTCAACGACCTTCATTGCGGGTACGGTCGTAGCGTCGTCCTGCACGGCGTCTCGCTCACCGTGCCGGCCGACGGGGTGGCCGCGGTCCTGGGACACAACGGCGCCGGCAAGAGCACGCTGCTGCGGGCGGCCGTCGGCCTGCTCAAACCCCGGTCGGGCACGATCCTGCTGGACGACGAGGACATCACCCGCCTGGCGCCGCACGAGCGGGTGGCCCGCGGCATGGCCTACGTCCCGCAGGGCCAGCAGAGCTTCCCGCACCTGACCACCCTGGAGAACCTGCAGCTGGTGGCCGACGGCCGCAAGGACGGCAAACCGGCCATGGCCGAGGCGCTCGACCTGTTCCCGGCCCTGAAGGAACTGCTCGGGCGCCGGGCCGGCCTGCTCTCCGGCGGCCAGCGGCAACAGCTGGCCCTGGCCCGCGCGCTGATCACCCGGCCGCGGCTGCTGCTGCTCGACGAACCGACCGAGGGCATCCAGCCGTCGGTCGTCGCCGAGATCGAGCAGACCATCCTGTCCCTGGCCGCCCGCGGTGGCATGTCGGTCCTGCTGGTCGAGCAGCACGTCGGCTTCGCCCTGCGCGCCGCCGCCCGGTACTACGTCCTGGAAGCGGGCCGGGTCACCTCGACCGGCGACGGCGGCAGCGAGGCCGAGACCACGGTCCGCCAAGCCCTCACCGTCTGATGTAGGCCCCCGGACCAGCACACCCTATGATCGTGCTCGATCTCCGCCGGGTGATCACTGGTCACGGGGGCCGTTTGATGCGCGTCGTTGCTACCTGTCTCGTTCCCACCCTGCTGCTCGGTGTGCTGGCCGCGCCGGCCACCGCCGCCGAGAGTTCCGTGCTGCTCGACGTCGGTCTCGTGTCGCGCGCCGACCGGGCGGCCGTGCTCGCCCCGCTCGGGGACGCCGTGCTCGGCAGCCGCGACCTGTTCGACCTGGCCGCGATCACCGTCGAGGTGCCGGGCGATCAGGTCACCACGGTCCTGGCCGGGCTCAAGGCCGACGCCAAGGTCCGCTACGCCGAGGTCGATCCGCAAGTGACGGCCGACGGCGACACCGGTGACGCCAACCGGGCCCGGCTCACCGTCAACCAGGTCCCCGGCGCCTGGACGTGGGGCACCGGCAGCCCGGCGATCACCGTGGCCGTGGTCGACACCGGGGTCACGGCCACCGCCGGCCTCGGCGCCGACCGGCTGCGGTCCGGCTACGACGCCGTCGACGACGACGGTGACGCGGCCGACGAGGACGGGCACGGCACCCTCGTCGCCGGGATCGCCGCCCAGGTCTGCGGCCAGTGCCGCATCCTGCCGGTGCGGGCGCTGCGCCACGACCCGGCCGGGGGCCGGGCCACCGGGCACGCGGCCGACCTGGCCGCGGGCATCACCTGGGCCGCCGGCGCCGGCGCGCAGGTGATCAACGTCTCGGCCAGTGCGCCGGTCAACGCCGGCGTGTTCAAGGACGCCCTGACCCGGGCCGGCAACCTCGGCTCACTGGTGGTCGCGTCGGCCGGGCACGACCCGGCCCGCACGGCCTACCCGGCCGCGAACAGTGCCGCGCTCGCCGTCGGCTCGGTCTCCTCGGACGGCACGCCCGACAGCGGCACACCCACCGGGAACGGCTGGGTCGACATCGCGGCGGTCGACGGCCTCACCGCGCTCGGCCCGGACGGCCAGGCCCACGTCCTGACCGGCACGTCCGCCTCGACCGCGGTGGTCGCCGGCGCCGCCGCCCTGAACTGGGCCGCCGCCTCGTCCACGACCAGCGCCTGGGTCCGGACCGCGCTCACCTCGAACGCGCGGCGCCTCGACCCGCTCGGCACCGACCCGCCCCTGCTCGACGCGGCCGGGATGATGTTCCGGGCCGGCGGCGACGACCTGCTGCCGCCGACGATCCGGGCGAGCGGGCTCCCGGCCACGGTCGGCCCGGCCTCGGTGGCGATCACGCCGGACATCGTCGACGACCACGCGATCGAACACGTGGACGTGATCCATTCCGGCACCACGACCCGCTGGTGGACCGGGCTGCCGGCGCCGCGGCTGCAGGCCACCCCCGGCCAGGACTACGCCACCTACGTGAGCCTGCGCGCCTACGACTACGCCGGGCGTCTCGGCGAGACCTATGAGCTCGTACGGTTCGACGGGGTCGCCCCGACCGGGAAGTTCGAGCCGGGCACCCCGGCCTCCGGCGCGCACGTCCGCGGCGCCGCACCCGTCGTCTTCTCCTCACCGGACGGCGACGACCTGGTCTCGGTCAAGCTCAACGGCGTCACCATGGCCCACACCGCGGGATCGGGCCTGTGGCGGCAAACCGCGGCGCCGACCGCGGCCGGCCTGTACCGCATCGACTTCACCGACGCGGCCGGCAACACGTCCGCGATCGGCCGCAAGGTCGTCGTGGACAACACCGGCCCGACCCTCAAGATCACCTCGGCACCGGGGAACAAGGCCAAGGTCAAAGGCACCGTCACCGTACGGGCGTCGGCCTCCGACACCAGCGGCATCGCCAAGGTTCAGCTGCTGGTCAACGGCAAGGTGGTGGCCACCGACACCCGGGCCGCGTACGTGCTGATGGTGAACCCGGCGAAGGTCGCGCGGACGATGAAGGTGCAGGTCCGGGCGTACGACAAGCTCGGCAACGTCCGCGCGTCCAGCACCCGGACCTGGTACCGCCGCTGACCGGCCGCCGGGCGCGGGTGGCATCGATCACTCAGCCGGTCACTTCGCGCGACCGGTAGCCCGGCACGGAGAAGGCTGTAGTCATGTGTGCTGCTTGCGGCCAGTCCGCGCACGTTCCCGCCGCGCCCCGCCGGTTCGCCGCGCTGCGCAATCCGGACGCCCGGCCGTACCTGTTCGGCGCCGCGCTGGCCATGATGGCCGACAACATCGAGCACGTGATCACCTACTGGGTGCTGTGGGAGAAGTTCCACTCGCCGGTGCTCTCCGGATTCCAGGTGATCAGCCACTGGGTGCCGTTCCTGTTCCTGTCCGTCTGGTTCGGCTCGCTCGCCGACCGCTACGACTGCCGCCGCGTCATCCAGATCGCGCAGGGGCTGTTCGCGCTGGTCTCGGCCGCGTGGGGAGTGCTCTTCCTGACCGGCACCCTGCAGATCTGGCACGCCTGCGTCCTGCTGGTGCTGCACGGTGTCGCCGGCGCCCTGTGGGGACCCGGCGAGCAGCTGATGCTGCACGACTTCGTCGGCGACGACGAACTCCCCAGCGCGGTCCGGCTCAACGCCACGTTCCGCAGCCTCGGCGTGCTCTTCGGACCGGCGGTCGGCTCGGCCCTGCTGCTCGGGCTCGGCCCGACCTGGGGCATCTTCGCCAACATCGCGTTCTATCTGCCGCTCACCCTGTTCCTGTTCCGCACCCGGTTCACCGGGCACACCCGGGACGGCGGCGTCCCCCGCGACCGCAAACGCGTCGGGATCACCGACGCCGTCCGCGTACTCCGCGACGTCCGCGCCGACCACACCCTGGTCAGCATGATCATCCTGGGCGGGCTGGGCTCGTTCTTCGTCGGCGCCTCCCTGCAATCCGCCATGCCACTCTTCGCCACCGACCTGGGCAGCGGAAACGCCGGAACCGCGTACGGCATCCTGCTCTTCGCCAACGGCGCCGGCGGCGTCCTCGGCGGCCTCGTCCTCGAAGCCACCGGATGGATCAGACCCACGGTCATCTCGGCGGTGATCAGCACCGCCCTGTACGGGTTGTTCACGCTGCTCTTCGCCGTCACCCCGAACTACGGCCTGGCCGTGATCCTGCTGGTCGCGGGCGGCGTCGCCAACCTGGCGTCGATGTCCGTCGGGCAGACCGTGGTCCAGCTGATGGCCGCGCCGGCCGACCGCGGACGGGTCATCGGCGTGTACGGCATGTCGGCCAACGGCCTGCGCTTCGGCAGCGGCATCACGGTCGGCCTGTTCGGCGCCGTCGTCGGCATCCACTGGTCCCTCGGCCTGAGCTCCGCCGCCCTCCTCATCGGCACAGCCCTAGCCGCCTGGCACACCCGAACCCCCCGCTGACCCACCCGCACCGCAGACCCGCCCCTCCACAACAGCCCTGAGCACCAGCCCCCTGTCCTCAGCTGGTGCTCAGGGCTGTATCCGGGCCAGTTTGCGACCGTGAGCACCAGCCGACCGGCCTCAGCTGGCACTCAGGGCTGCATCCGGGCCGGTTTACGACCGTGAGCACCAGCCGGCTGGGCTCAGCTGGCACTCAGGGCTGCATCCGGGCCGGTTTACGACCGTGAGTGCCAGCTGGCTGGGCTCAGCTGGTGCTCAGGGCTGTATTCGGGGCGGTTTGCGACCGTGAGTGCCAGCTGGCTGGGTTGGGCTGGTGAGGTGCGGTTGGGTGGGGCTGAGGACGTACCCGAGGGGGTTGGAAAGGGGTGACCAGCGGCGGAGCGTTCGTGGCGGCCGCAGCAGTGACCCGAAGCGGATGGTGGCTGGGATGCAATACCGCAACCACCCACGGCCGTGAGCGGGGATGCGGCCGCGCCCGAAAGCAGCCATGCCCGGAATGCGGATGGGCCGGGCTGCGGCGGGCGCGCCGGAATGCGGTGGGCGCGGGACCGGGACTTACCAGGTGAAGTTGGGTGGGTAGGTGACTTCGGCCAGCTTGTTCTGGCCCTTGAGGTTCGGGTGGAAGAAGTCGAACGTGTTCAGCAGATCAATGCTGAACCGGACATCATGCACCCGCCCGTCATCCCACCGGCACCGGCTGCCGTACTTCACGCACGCCGCCCGCAACTCCTCGTCATACGCGTCGATCCGATCCCGGACCGCCCGCCGCCGCTGCTCGTCCGCGGCCGCATCCGATGCCGGGTCGGCCAGCATCGACGGGCACACCCCGCCGGCCCGCCACACCCGGACCACCTCGGCGTCGTCCCGGCCGACCTGCCACAGCCGGTACAGATCCGGGATGCTGGCCATCAGCACACGCGCCTTGGGCAGGCCTTTCTTGAGCCGGCCGAGCCCCCGGTCCACATTCGCGCGGAACGTGGCGACCGAGGTCATCCCCCCGACCGTCCCCGCGCAGGCGTCGTTGGCCCCGATCAGCACGGTCACGTAGGACACCTTCGCGTCGACCGCCCGGGTCGCCTGCCCGGCCAGCGCGCTCGCCTCGGCGCCGGGCTCGGCGTAGTTGTACGCGTGCCCCTTGATCTTCGGGTTCTTGGCCAGGATCCGCCGGTAGTGGCTGTCGATGTCGTCACCGGTGCCGGTCGACCAGGAGTTGCGGCTGCAGGCCAGGTAGGCCAGGCAGCTGCCGACCCCGGCGGTGATCGAGTCGCCGAGCGCGGCCATCGAGGCCGGGTATCCGGCCGTGCCGGTGGCCGTCGGTTTCGCCGTCCTGGTCCGGGTCGGCTCCGGGTCGGCCGCGCCGGCGCCGCCCTCGCAGGCCATGGCCAGGACCGCGAGCAGGGCCAGTACAGCGAGGTGCCAGCGGCGCAGCATCATTCACCCGAGCCTAGGTGCTGATCCGGGGATCTGTCGGGCCCGGCGCGGAAGTGGGTGTGCCGGAAAATCGCATACAACCAATCGCGGATCGAGCGCGTCGGATATGCGGAAGAGGTTGTGAACACCGGAAGCGGGGGCCATGTCGGACGGATCGGACAGTGAGTACCTGGCGTACGTCCACGGGCGTGTCCAGGAGTTACGCCGGACCGCGTACCTGCTGAGCGGGGATCGGCACCAGGCCGACGACCTGGTGCAGGAGACGCTGACGAAGTTGTACGCCCGGTGGCCGCGGATCCGCCGGGTGGACAACCTCGACGCGTACACGCACACCATGCTGGTCCGCGCGTTCCTCGACGACCGGCGGCGTGGTTGGTGGAAGGTGCGCCTGCTCAACTGGACACCGGAGTCCCCACCGGCCGACGAGGACGCGCCCGAGGACCGGGCCGCGGTGCGGGCGGCGCTGGCCGAGCTTCCGCCCCGGCAGCAGGCCGTGCTGGTGCTGCGCTACCTGTGCGACCGCCCGATCAAGGATGTCGCCGAGCTGATGCGCTGCTCCGAGGGCACCGTGAAGAGCCAGACCACGCACGGGCTGCGCCGGCTCCGCGAGGTGCTCGGTCCCCGTTTCCCACAGAACACCGTCGCCCGGAGCCGAGGATGAAGGACGAGAACGTGATGATCGACGACGAGGGCGCGGTCCGGTTGCTCGAACCGCTGCGGGAGGAGCCGGATCCCCGTACGGGAATCGATGTTCCTCGGGCCATGGCCGAGGGACTTCGCCGCCGCCGGTTCCGCCGCTGGTCGTCGGGGTTGGCGGTGGTGGCGCTGACGTCGGTGACGATCGGCGGCGGAACGTTCGCCGTTTCCGCCCTACGTGACGACACGCCGAGGCCGGATCCGAGCCCGACCGTGACGAGCACCCCGTCGACCGTTCCGACCGCGGCCGCGCCAGCCGGGGTGACCTCCTGCAAGGTGGCCCGCCTGCCTACCGACGGGGTCAAGAAAGCGCTGGTCACCTCCGGTGATCCGAGCGGCCGGTACGCGGCCGGGCGGCTCTATTCGACCAACGGGCGGCCTTCGAAGCTGATCGTCTGGAGGGACGGGGCCATCCTGACGACGGCGGCCATGCCCGGCGCCGATGCCGACATCCGGGACATGACCCGCACCGGCGTCGGCATCGCGAACGGCTACGACGCCAAGGACCATCAGTCGGCGTACGTGTATCAGAACGGTCGTTTCACCAGGCTGCGCGGCAACGATGCCGGCGCGGTCGCCATCAACGAGGCCGGTGTGATCGTGGGCGCCGTCGGGGCGTCACCGGAGACGCTGGCGGTCCGCTGGGCGTCGGCGTCGGCCGCCCCGGTCAAGCTTCCGCTGCCGGCCAAGGCCCGGCAGAGCGCGGCGAGCGGCCTGGACGAGGACGGGACGATCATCGGCTCGGTCGGCCCGGATCTGTCCAGGATGGCGGCCTACGTGTGGTTCCCCGACGGCACCGGCCGTTATCTCCCGGTGCCCACGCTCCCGGACGGGCGGAAGGCGACCGGTTTCTGGCCGGGAACGATCAGCAACGGCTGGGTCGCCGGGGACGCCGTGATGGAGACCAAGGAGTCGACGAGCTTCACCCCGATGCGCTACCGGATCTCCACCGGGGAGTTCGAGGTGCTGCCGGGTGACATCTACCGCGCCGACCTGGTCACGCCGGAGGGATGGGTGACCGGGATGGGCCGGCCGGTGGCCCTGTTCACCGGTTCGCGGACGATCCAGTTGCCGGCCTACGGCAAGGCGAGCCAGTCCTTCGACGTCTCCTACGACGTGCGCGGCATCAGCGCCGACGGCCACGTGATCGTCGGCTACAAGGCCGGGCCCGAGATGGGGAACGACCCTCTCATGTGGACGTGCCGCTGAGGGTGACGGGGTAACGGGGGATGCCGGCCGGCGAGCGTCATCGCCGGCCGGCGTCGTTTCACGGCGCGGTGATCGTGCGGATCTCGGCCAGGCCGACGTCGGTCGTCGCGGCCGAGACGCCGGTGACGGTGAGGCGCAGGCCGCTGACCGTGCGCGGGGCGAACGTCAGGATCAACGGTGACCCGTCGTCGGGCAGGGCCCCGACCGGGATCGTGCTGCCGTCCGAGAAGTGCAGCAGACCGGCCGTGACCTGCGATGCGGCGCCCGGGCGGTCGTAGAGGGCGATCTGGCCGAGCCGTTGCGGGGTGGGCCAGCGCAGGTCCAGCCACGCGCCGATGGTCTCGCCGGCGGTCACCCATTCGCCGATCAGCCCGGTGCCGAGCCGGCCGTCGACCGCTTTGGCCGCCAGCTGCACGGTCGCCGCGTTCGCGGAGGACGCGGTGATCCGGGCCTGGGCGGCCACGTTGCGGCCGGGCCCGATCGGCGGGCCGACCGGCACGTTGCGGCGGACGTAGACGCCGTACGTTCCGCGCGTGCACCAGTCCGCGGTCTGGCAGACCACCCGGTCGTGCGGGGCGTAGGTGAGGAAGTAGCCGAGTTTCGTCCCGTACTGCGTGGCGTTCAGGTTCGCCGGCTCCCGGCTGATCGGATATCCAAGGTGCCCGACCGTCCGGTGCGGGGTGCGATAGTGCTGCTGGGCGGCCCAGACGAAGTAGGCCACGGTGTGGTGGTCGTCGTGGTCGCCGTCGCCGTAGGCGCCCCGGAAGTCGAGCGTCCGGATGATCCGCGGACGGTAGCCGGCCAACACCGAGCCGAGCACCGCGAGCAGCGACGTCCGGGTGTAGGCGGGCCCGTCGTCCAGGGTCGGGATCCGGGTCAGCGGGTCGAGCCAGAGCAGTTGCAGGGTCTGGTCGGGCCAGCCGCCGACCCGGTCGGGCAGGCGCAGGAAGAGCAGGGTGACCGGGACGCCGTCGAGGCGGGAGCGGTGGATCGGGTGTCCGCTGATGATCAGCGTGTCCTCGGTCCAGCGCGAAGGGCGGGCGGCCATCCGGGCGTACGCCGCCATCTCGCCCTCCTCGCGCCCGCGCCAGTAGTCCCGGCCCCGGGCGGCGTCACCGGACGTGACGTAGAGCGTCGTGACGCAGCGCCCGCCGACGATGTCGTCGCTGATCTCCGGGTTCACGAAGAGCAGGTCGTCGTCCTCGTGCGCGACCACCGCCATCGTGTTCGTGCAGGTCGCGGCCGCTGCTGCGGCGGGGTCGGGCACGGCGGCGGGCGCCAGGGCGAGCACGGCCGCGGCGATCCTGGTCCAGCGCAACGGCGCTCTCCTCACTGACGGTGCGTTCGTAGGACACCTGCGAGAGGTAAACCGTCGAGTGCCGGTTCGGGTGATTCCGTCCGTACGTCGCAAATCGTCTTTGAAAAGAAAATCATTGAGTGAATGAAGTTACGTTCTCTTTGCAAGGTCTTGCAAAGATCGGACGGCGCCCTAGGCTGAGCCTGCCCTGTCCAAAGAGGATGGTTCCGGCTTGCCGGACATCACCGGTTACCTCCAGGAGAGCTATGCGTTCGCTCAGCAAGGTGCTGCTCGCACTGATCGTCGGTTTCGCCGGAATGGTCGCCGCGATCAGCCCGGCCGCCGCGGCGTCCTCGACGCCCGAGCAGCTCGGCGGGCTCGACATCGGCGCCTACTGCCGCTCGATCGGCTACGCCGACGCCGCCCTGACCGGTTCGACAGCTTATGACTGGCATTGCGTCGCCGCCGACGGCAGCCGGCACGACCTGACCTTCGAGGCGGCCTGCCGCTGGACCTACGGCACCGACGCCGCGGTCGACCGGATCGGCAGCTTCAACGACCCGGCGTCGGTCCTCTGCTACCGCGTCACCCCGACCGTCGTCACCCCCGCGATCAACGATTACTGCACGTCAACCGACCACAGCGCGGCCGCCCTGCTCGGCACCACGGTCTACGACTGGCACTGCGTCAACTACAGCCGCGTCGACCCGGTCTACTTCGACGTCAGCCTGCCGGCCGTCTGCCGGTACACGGTGGGCAGCTCGGCGACGATCGACCGATTCGCCGACTTCAACAACTCCAGCTCCTGGCAGTGCCGCGTCTGATCATGGAAAGACCATCCCGGGGTTGCGCGATGCGTGCAGCTCCGGGTTCTTTCTTTTTCTTTCCCGTACGGCGTTCCGGCGCGCGACCGACCCGAATCCGCTCGGGTAACCTGCCGCCCATGCAGCCCGTCTCGAAGGTGGAACGTCGAGTGGTGACCGCTGCCGATCAGGCCCTGACCCGTCAGGGTCACGTGAGTCCCCTCGACGTGCTGACCGGCATGAACTGACTCACGCCCGGAGCGGTGTGGAACTGGCGGCACGGCCAGACGCCCCACCTGGAGACCGTCGCGGCGGTCACACCGGCCCGGCTGACCGACGCGCTCGAAGTGTTCCGGCGCTGGGCGCACGGCCGTGACCTGCGCCCGAGCGAGGTCGACCATGGAGGACGGCGGGCCGTTCTGCCTCGGCTGCGCCGACCTCGACCACCTGATCTTCCTGCCGTCCGGTGACACGACCCGGACCCGCCGGGCCCGCAAGGCCAGCCGGCCGGCCGCGGTCGTGGTCCGGTTCAGCCGCTCCCGCAAACGTCACGAACGGCAGGGGCTGCTGGTCGAGCCGGCCGTGATCGAGGCGGCCGAGCAGTCCTGCCTGTCCGATGAGGAGGCCCGCGCCCGCCGTCGCGAACGCGACCGGGAACGGCGCGAGGCCTGGGACAAGACGTTCCAGGGACGCGCTCGACCCCGAGGCGGTGACCCGGGCGGTCGTCGCGTCGATCCGGCACGTGGACACGCCGTACGACGAAATGGTGATGAACGGCGTGGAGCGGGACGAGGCCCGGGAGCGGATCCGGGCGGAGATCGATCGGGTTCTCGACCGCCGGCGAAGGTCGCCCTAGGGTTTGTAGCCGCGCAGGATGAAGTCGATCGTCTCGTCCAGGCCCTGCTCGACCTGCTCGTCGGAGAATCCGCCGCTCAGCACCAGCTCGGTCATGCCCTGCAGGACCGCCGCGAGCGGCACCGCGCGCAGGATCACCGGCCCGGTGCGGACCTCGCCGCGGCGCTGACCGTCCTCGATCAGATCCGTGGCCAGAGCCATCAGCCGGTGCGTGGCCGAGATCAGTTCCGCCGGGGCGGTCGGTTCGTGCTTGCGCGAGAACATCAACTCGAGCAGAGCCGCATTACCGACGGCAAATCTCACATAGGTACGGGCGAGCACGCTCAGCCGCTCGGCGAACGAATCCCCGGTCCCGGCCAGGGCGCCGGTCATCGCCGTGGCGAGACGGTCGAAGCCCTCGACGGCGAGGGCGTCCAGCAGTGCGTGTTTCGTCCGGAAATGCCGGCTCGGAGCGGCCGGACTGACCCCCGCCTCCCGCGCCAGCTCCCGCAGCGACAGCTCGCCGGGCCCGCGCTCGCGCAGGGTCTCCTCGGCGAGGCCGAGCAGGGCGGCACGCAGGTCCCCGTGGTGGTAGGGCCGGGTCTTCATACCCCCAGCCTACCGTGATGTAGGCGACGAACACATTGTGATCGTTGCCTACATTGTTATCACCGCCTACATTGAGGTCATGCCTTCGAACCTCGCCGCCGCATTCGGCGCCAAATCCACCGGAGCCCGCCGCGCCCGCGTCGAGGCCTCCCCCCAGTTCTCCGACGGCAAGTTCCGCAACAACGTCCCCACCAGCTCGTCCCTCTCCCTGACCGCCCTCCCCCGGGTCGCCGTCGCCGCATTCACCGGCACCGACGCCCGCCGCCCGCACCGGGCCATCCCCCTCGTCCGCAGCGAGGCCACCGACGCCCAAGGCCTGCACGTCACCTGGTTCGGCCACTCCACCGCCCTGATCGAGATCGAAGGCCGCCGCATCCTGCTCGACCCGGTGTGGAGCGACCGCTGCTCCCCCTCCCAGCTGGCCGGCCCGCGCCGCCTGCACCAGCCGCCGATCCCGCTGCACGAGCTGCCGCCGGTCGACGCCGTGGTCATCTCCCACGACCACTACGACCACCTCGACATGGCCACCATCCAGCACCTGTCCGGCCTGCACCAGGCCACCTTCGTCGTCCCGCTCGGCGTCGGCGCCCACCTGGAACGCTGGGGCGTCCCCACCGCCCGCATCGCCGAACTCGACTGGAACGAGACCACCACCGTCGCCGGCATCGAACTGATCGCCACCCCGGCCCGCCACTTCTCCGGCCGAGGCTTCAGCCGCGACGACACCCTGTGGTCGAGCTGGGTCATCAAAGGCCCGACCCGGCGCGCCTTCTACTCCGGCGACACCGGCTACTTCCCCGGTTTCACGGAGATCGGCGCCGAGCACGGCCCCTTCGACGTCACGCTCGTGCAGGTCGGGGCGTATGGCGGCGACTGGCCCGACATCCACATGGTCCCCGAGGACGGCGTCGCCACCCACGTCGACGTCCGGGGCGGCCTGATGATCCCGGTCCACTGGGCCACCTTCGACCTGGCCACCCACCGCTGGTCCGAGCCCGCCGACCGCACGTGGACCGAGGCCAAGGCCCGCGACGTGCGCCTGGCCATCCCGCGCCCGGGCGAACGCGTGAACGTCGACACCCCACCGGAGATCGACGCCTGGTGGCAGCAGGTCGCCTGACCCGGGCGTCGGAGAATGCAGCGGTGGAATCGCTGAACACCGGGGTGCCGCCCGGGACCGAAGCCCTGGAGCGGGCGCTGCAAACAGCCGAGGAGATGCCCGCGTACGGGCCCGGGCCGGGACGACCGCACCCGGACGTGTGGCTGGGCAGCGCCGAAGCGTTGCGCTGGGTCCTCGGGCGGCGGGACACCACGCCGCTCAGCGGGCGTTCAGTCCCGGCCGACCCCGAGGGCAGCGCGGCGCTGGCCGAGATCGACTACGCCGACGCCTGCTTCCACGGCGGGCGGCTGCCGGTCGGCGGGCCCGGCACGACGTCGTACGTGCTCGGGGTTCAGGACGCGTTGATCTGGGTCCTCAACGGGGAATCGTTCGCGGACACCCTCGACGACGACGAATTGCGGGCCCGGTTCAGTGCTCCTTCTTGATGACGAAGTACGAGCCGCGAATGGTGCCGGCCAGCTTCGACTTCTGCCGGGCGAACTTGAAGTCGCCGAGCTCGGCCGGAACCTCCATGCCGTCGGAGAGCTTGAACCCGACGGCCCGCTTCCCGCCGTCGTCGACGGTGTACATCACGTTGATCGACAGCCCGTCCTCGTAGAAGACGTAGGCCATCCGGATGTTCTCGACCTGAAAGGCGGTCGCCTCAAGCGGGCGGGCCGAGATGACGATGCCGCGCTCCTCCTCGAGGATCCGGGTCACCCAGGCGACGGGCTCCTCGGCCTTGTCAGCCGGATCGACCGTGAAGACGTGGCCGTACTTGTTCTTGAAGTACCGCGCCTCGTTCGCCCGCAGCCCCGCCAGAGCTGCCGCATGCGGCGACGACTCCAATCCGACGGTCGACACGGTCTCGAAGTCCACCGCATAGGACATGACAGATTCCTCCGCTTGTCAGAGCCGGTCACGCCCTCGCGAGGGCCGACCGGCGAGCCCATCGCCCTCACCGTAACGTGGGCTCCGAAGGTGGCGCCCGGACAGACGCATCTTCGAAGCGTGCCGGCGGTCGGCGATCGGCCCGAGCCGGGCGTTCGACCGGCAGCCCGACGGATCAGGTGTTGTCCGGTGACGAGACCGGGACCGGGGCCGGCCGCCGGGAACGGAGCCAGAAGATGGTCAGCGGGATGGCCGTCGCCAGGAGCAGTCCGATGACCGGCCGCCACCCTTGGTACCGGCCGTACGGGACCAGGCCGCCGAACACGAAGTACAACAGCAGAGCCTGGGTGACGTAGCCCGCGGTGTACGGGTCTTTCCGGCCCGGGGCGGACCGGCGGATCACCACGGCGTAGACAACCGACAGGACAAGCGCACCCGACGCGATCAACAGCCCGATGGTGACCAGGGCGGAGTCTGATCTGATGTAGGCGCCTTCGACCGAGACGGGCCGCCCGTGGGAGAACCCGACCGACACGGTGTCGCCCTCATCCACTTTGATCATGGTCTTGCTCATCGGCGTCGTAACCTCCACGCCGTTGTCCAGCCGCAGCGAGAGCTGCTGTGTCACCCAGTCCGAGTCCGAGTCCCAGCCGGAGTCGTACGCCGTCGTCAACACGGTCGCGTCGTGCATCGCCAGCCGGCCGGTGGCGAAGTCGGTACGTGCCGTGATGTCCCCGTAGGCGGGGTAGGCGACGAGAAGCAGCAGGCCGAGGCACAGCCCGGCCGCGTATTTCAGAACAGTGCGTTCAAAAGCACGGTCGCTCCGCTCCGTGTTCATGAGGTCACCATATACACAGGTGTCTCCCCCACAGCCCGGGCCGAGGGCTCGGAGGCAGGAGCAGGGCGGCCCGCAAACCGGACCGCCCACCGTAACGTGGGGTCTGGGGGTCGCCCCCAGGATGGCAAAGGGTGGGGCGGGCGGGACTCGAACCCGCGACCGAGGGATTATGAGATCGAAAACCGCAGTCGATCTACTGGCACAAACGTCCGTCGAGCTGCAAAAACGCTTGCCAAGGTCTGACAGCGTTCCGCTACGTTTGCGGCCCTCGTGCGGACTGATTGCGGACTCTTCGATCTTGGGTGCGCCCTGCTCGCGCACCGCCCGCCCCACAGCCCCGCCGGCACTGACCGCCAGTGCCGGCGTTCGGCAACCCGCGGCACCACCGCGCCCACCCTCTTCGGCGGCAAGCCGCGAAGCGGCGCGGCAGAAGCCGTAAGCCTGTCCATCAGGAATCCGACAGAGCAGCTCCAGTCCTCGGCACCGCTCCTGCCTGACCGGCTACTTCGGCAGCGGAACCGACCGATATGACCGAAGTTAAGTATGGCCGACCGGTAAACCCGTCTTGGACTAGCGCACCTTACTGACTTAACGTGACCACACATTCACTCTTGGCAATATCGGTGAACGGTGGTCGGTCGAATGGCAGGCAACACTCACAGAGCGAACTGCGCAAACGCCAAGAACCCTGGCTGCGAGTGCTCAGGCTGCGGAGGCGCACTACACAGCTGGCAAGGCTGGGCGACCTTGGCTACAGACACCCAAGAGGCACGTAACGACCGTCGAAACCAACTCGAAGCAAAGGTCGAACGGAATAAACGAACCGGCGCACTCAGCTCCAACGCACGAAACCGCCAAGCCTTCGTTGATCTTGCGCGCCTAGACATCACCGATCACCTCTCGACCACCAGCAAGCCACTGGTCGGCCTACCGCCTCAACAAGTAGATCTCTCCGACCCGACGACCTACGCATCTGACCTCGGCAAGCTGAGAACGCTAGCTGAGACTCTCATGGCCGAGACCTGGCCAGAGATCTCTACGGGAATCGACCAGAGCGTCGACAGTGAGCAGGCTGCCCGAGAAATCAAGAAGCAACTGGCCGACCACACATGGTGCACACTCCTCGTTACGCTGATCCGCGGGCTAGAACAAGTGAATCAGGCCTTCAAGTTTGTGTCGGACCAGGGAAAACGCCTCGTCGAAGAAGCCCTGACCGCCAACTTGACAGGCATCTCCAAGACCCTTGCCCGAGTGGTCGTGGGTATCGTCGTGGACAAGGTCTGGGCGGCGCTTTACAGACTCCTCGATGCCCATTTCCCTCTAGTCGGCGAAGACAGCCTACGAGTGCTCCGAATATTGACCCTGTTCACATGCCCATCGGTTGAGCAACACCCAGAGGTCTACAAGCATGCCGCCAAGCCAATGATGGAAGACGGGCTGAAGCTCATCTCTGAAGAAACCAAGAGCCAGCTCGCGGCACTCTTCACTGCCTGGTGGCAGAGACGCAGCCCCGAGAAGAACGGTTAGTCGAGAAGCCTCATCGCTACCGGTCACGGCTGACCGCAACGCAACCGTTGCTGAGATCGAAAACCGCAGCCGATCTAATGACACAAACGTTCGCCGAACAGCGAAAACGCTTGCCATGATCCGACAGCGTCCCGCTACGTTTGCGGCCCTCATGCGAATAATTGCGAACTCCGCGATCTTGGCTGCGACCTGCTCACGCTTCGCCCGCCCCACAGCCCGCCGGCACTGCCCGCCAGTGTCGGCGTTCGGCAACCCACGGCACCACCGCGCCCACCCTATTCGGTGGCAAGCCGCGGAGCGGCGCGGCAACAGCTACGCCCTACCCCTTGACCTCCTCGACGTTCGTAGTATCACCAGCGATACTGAACGGAGTATCCTGGGAGATGTGGCGGACAGACTGGCGAAGATCTTGGCGGAGATGCGCCGGAACCCGAACAACGTCCGGTTCGCGGACCTGCTGTTCGTCTGTTGGCACTACTTCGGGGAACCACGATCGCAAGGCACATCACACTACGTGTTCAAGATGCCCTGGCCCGGCGACCCTCGGGTCAACATCCAGGACAAGGGCGGCAAGGCGAAGCCTTACCAGGTCAAGCAGGTGCTGACCGCGATCGAGAAACTGGGGGAACGATCGTGAGCGTGGCAGACCACTACACCTATCGAGTCCACTGGTCAGCCGAAGACGGCGAGTACGTCGGCACCGTCGCCGAGCTGCCGTCGGTCTCCTGGCTCGCCGAGGACCGCATGGAAGCCTTCGTCGGCATCCAGCGCGTCGCCGAAGAGATCGTCGCCGACATGGAAGCCTCCGGCGAAACTCCCCCGGTGGCCATCGCCGATCGGCACTACTCCGGCAAGTTCCAAGTCCGCGTACCCGAAGAGGTCCATCGCCGCCTGGCCATCCGCGCGGCCGAGCAGGGCGTCTCTCTGAACGCCCTGGCCTCCTCACGCCTGGCCGGCGCCTGACCAATGTGAGAGCCCGTCGTCAAGCTGGTCGATTGCCGCCCAGCTCGCCTACGACAAGCATCAACTGGAGAGGCAATTCCTTGTCGTAGTGACCGACCTGGGCGACGATCCCCCGGGCCCCGGCCTGCCAGAGCTCAATCTCAAAGAACCACCCCGTCAGATACTCGAACATCGAGGCGCCCGGGCATCGGGCGAAGCCTCGCCGTCGAAGTAAGGCCGGATGTCCCTGCGCTCAGGTGGCCCGTAGCGGTAGGTCAGCACCTGCGCCAGTTGTGCGCGGTCAGCTTCGAAGGATGTGAGCGCCAGGTCGAAGTCGCCATCCTCGGTCTCCCAGTCATAGAACGACTGGCTCTCGCGAAGATCGACATGGTGAGGTTCGGGCCTACCGCGGTTGTCCATCACGAACGGCTCGGCGAGCAACTGATCAAGCTTGGAGATCCACTCGTCCACAGCGGTGACCCTAGCCATGCCCCTCGCGCGGAGATAGCCCGCACAGCTGTCATCGCGGCATCGTCACCGCGCCCACCTTAGCCATCCCAGAGGCTGAGCCCCGCCGGGGCATCTCCTGCCCATAGGCACCGCAACCGAGAACCGGCCGGTGCGCCGGCCGATGCCGGCCGGAGGCCGCCAGCAGGCCGAGCGCGACCGGCCCGCGCCGCGCTTGCGCGGCGCCTTGATCTTATATAGCCGAATTCGGCAGCATGGGCGTCCGCCAGGACATCCAGACCAATAGCGGCACGCACCCATCTCGCCCGCGGCACATCACAGTGGGATACCAGCCGCAACGAAAAATGTCGCGAGGTGGCTACATGTCGAGCAACCAGTCGCGAACCGCTATGATTGCGCTTCATGCCATCAATCGATGCCAGGATCGGCGGGGGTGTTCGGTGCGTAACCTGAGCGAGGTCGAGTCATTCGGTGGATCAGCCGCCGAAGACGATGATGTTGAACGTTTCTTCGTCGAAACGCCAGCATTTTCTTTGCTGACTAACGGCCGCAAGCACCTGGTGGTAGGTCGCAAAGGATCCGGCAAGACTGCCCTCTACCTAGCAATGATCAACAGCGCTGAGCGTGAAGGTAGCTTGAGCGTGGGCCTGACGTTTAAACAGTATCCATGGGCGGCGCACCTGAAGTACGCCTCAACCGAGGTTGATTCTACAGAAAGATTCGTCTCTTCTTGGCTTTTCCTCACGCTAGTAGAGACATTCTCAACTCTAATCGAGTCGTCCGGGCCTAAACTGGATCGCAATCAAAGAAGAGCCCTCGACGATGTTTCAAAATTCTTGAGGAATAACTACGGCACCACCCACCTGGATTTCAAACATCTATTTCCCGCCGGAGGGCTTCGGCTCGAGAAGGTTGACATCAAGCCCGAGATTCTCAAAAACTCTCTAGGTGGCCTCACTAAGTCACGGACCGGCGAAAGCTTAGGCGCCACACTAACTAGGGTTAATGAGTGGCTGTTCGAAAAGCTGCAGGTGCTTGGCGACCGAATTCCCAAGACCTACGTGCTTTTTGACGAGCTTGATTTAGGATTCGATCCAGACAAGAGCGAGTACAGCGACCGCGTGATCGGCCTCCTGGTCGCCATGAGAATTTTCGTTTCGCGAATCACGCGCAACAAAATTCCGGTACATCCAATCATCTTCCTCCGCACAGACATTTTTGATCTACTTCACTTCGGCGACAAGAACAAAATCGTAAACGCCGAGATGGTCGAACTCGCGTGGCATGACCAGCTAAATCACACAGGCGCAAGCCTTAAGCACCTCATCGACTGGAGGATCAAGGAGGAGTTGGAAGTTGGCAACCTCGACGATGCCTGGGATAGCGCTTTCGACGAACAGCTCACTCGCGGCACACAGCACAAATTTCAGCATATGACCTTTCGCACCTTTTTACGCCCGCGAGACGTTATCCAGTTCGCTAACTTCGCTTTGACCGCAGCTCAAACCCGGGCAAGCATGGAGGCAGCCTCAAAGGAGGATTTGCGCATCACGAATGTCGACATCAAGGCCGCACGCATCCCTTATTCGACCTACTTTCGGCGTGAGTTGGATGACGAAATCGCTGCGATTGAACCCTCATGGCAGGACTACCTCGAAGTTCTCCGAACTGTGGGCGCGGCAAAGTTTACTCGGGCCGACTATGAGAACGCCTTCGAAATTGCCAAACGAAAGTTCGGTTTAAAGCTCTCGGTCGAAGATTCATTGTCGCTACTTTACCGATTCTCAATTCTCGGCTTTGAACGAGCAGTGACCGGTGCAGGAATTATTTACCAATTTCGATACACCGACCCGTCGGTACCATTCGAGTCTGATGCGTCATATTTCTACGTCCACCGAGGCCTGAAGGAGACGCTCGGTCTCACAGAGACTCTGACGTAAACGGCAAGTTTGCAGTCAAGATGTCCCCGCTACCGCAAGCCGTGACACTTACTAAACTCGTGCAGCCAAGGCAATACTCATCCATGCCTCGAGCCGGTCAGGCATGACTTGCCCAAGATCGGAAATTTGCGCGAACACGTCAACCGATTTTCGCACCGCCTGAATTCTAATTGCTAGTACAGCGACATCGTACGCATGCTCGCCGCTTATCCCACGTGGGTCGATGAACTTCCAACGGCCGAGATCGGCGGCAATGATGTTGCCGCTGGAGGCATCGCCATGACAAAGAGCTGGTGTATGGTCGCAAGCCAAGCCGTCCAGCAGCGTCAGAGCCATATTGCGTTCGCTAGCCGGTGCCACAACAGTTCCGGGACGCAGATCAGTAAGATGGTCATCTTTAAGTCGGTCGCGAAGCCAGTCAAACACTGAAGGCATGTCAGGCAGCGGGGCTGGTTGGGCCCGCATCATCGCCAGCGGCGCGAAAAGCGCCTGGGGATTGACGGATGCCGGGTCAGTCTGGCTGAGCGGAGTCCCCGGTAGGACGCGATCGGCCACGGTCCAGGTTCCGTGATCGGCGGTGACAACCTCGTGTATCTGCGGGCTGGCGCCCAGATCGGCCAGTGCTACGGCTACGGCTGCCTGGTCGCGGCCGCGGGGGTCTGGGCTGCTGCGGAGTACGAGTGGACCGTCCGGGGTGTCCACGGCGGCGACGAATCCATAGCGGGCTGGCAGGATACTGCGCGGTGTGGCCTGGTAGCGCTCGCAGAGGGTTTGGAACTCTTCGTGGACCTTGGCTGCCCACACGTCCGCGAGATCCGGCCAGCGGCGCTGAACGTTTGCCAGCACGTCGGCCGGCAAAGCGAGCTGGTCCTTCATAGGTTCGGCTTTGCGGCGACGCTGGACAGCACGTCAGCGATGGCCTGCATGGAGTCGATCACCACGTCTGCTCCCGCGTCCGTGAGTCGCTGGTGCTTGCCCGGCTTATTGGCGTAGCCGACGGTCGGGATACAGGCAGCTTGGCCTGCCTCGATGTCAGTTACTGAGTCGCCGATAAAAATGGCAGCATCACGGCTTGCCCGTGCGGCGGTCGGCCCTTGCTCCACGAGGAACGGGTTCGGCTTGAGTAGGCTTGGGTCCATGCCGTCGAAGCGAGCGACGATGCCGTTCACGTAGCGGAGTAGGTCGTGCTGGTGGAGGTAGGCCTCGATGGCGGCGCTGCTGTTGTTGCTGACGATGGCGACTGAGCGGCCGGTGGCGTGAGCTGTGCGGAGCACGTCCGCCGCTCCAGGTGTCGGGGTGGCTGTAGCAACGGCTGTCACCTCGGCGTCGCGGCAGGCGTCGGATACCTCGCGGGTCAGGCTGTCGTCTGCGACCGCGGCGACTGCTATCAGGATTTCTAGCGGGTCGAACGGCAGGTCAGCGAACACCGGCGCCAGCTCGGCCCCACCGCGCTGCTGGGCAAGCGCGCGCATCTCCTCGGCGATCGTACGGGCCGGATGGCCGGCAAACACCGAACAGATGGGGCCGTCAAAGTCGATCAGTAGACACTCGGCGCTGGCGAGCAAGTTGACGAGGGTCACGGCGTGTACTCGTGGGCGATCGTGGTCCAGATGCTGTCGAACCAGGCTTGGGACTGCTGGACGAACTGGTCGTTCGCGTCGCCCTCGTCGCCGGTGATGACGTAGTGGAACAACGGGACGTCCTTGCCGAGCACGTCGAAGATCGGGACTGGCTGCTTGTCTACAGACACGGTATTGCGGACGACCCGGTAGAAGCCGAAGAAGACCTCGTCACGGTTGATGATGTAGAGCTTCGACAGGACCGTGGTGCCGTAGGCGCGGACTTCGGTCGTGGCGTTGCGGACCAGGCCGAGTGTGGCCAGTTCGCTGACGGATTCCTCGATCGCCTCGGTGTGGCGGCGGGCGATGCGAGCGGCGCGCTCGCGGACCGCGGGGTCGTCGCTGGCTGGCTCAGCGCGGGACGGAACGATCGCGGGCTGGGTCAGGTCCGGGAGCAGGATGCGGATCGCGATCGACTCAGGTGTGAGGCGCCCGGCGCGGATCTTGTCCAACGGTTCCTGGATGGCGCCGTGCAGGGTCTCGCTGGAAAAGCCGGCGAAGTCGAGCGTGATGTGCGATTGCTCGAACGCGGCCTCGATGTGTGGCCGCAACCCGACCGGGCGATCGGTCTGGGCGCGGACGAACGCGCCACTCCCCTGCCGGCTCACGATCAGTCGGTCGTCGCGCAGGATGCGGAGCGCGGACTTGACCGTCTCGCGAGCCACGCCGTACCGCTCGGCCAACTCGTTCTGTGACGGCAGCCGTTCACCTGGGGCGAAGCGACGCGTCAGGATCGCCGCGCGCAGCACGTTGGCGATCTGCTGCGAAGCCGGACGGGCGTCGTCCGGCTCCAGGTCGTCGAGGTCGCGAGCTTCCACGTTCACATCGGACAGCTTAAGGCCTGGCTAGCCAGGCCAGGGATTTCAGTCATCGAGGGGTTGCATCTGACTAGCGGCACCCTTACGTTGAATGTGGCTAGCCAAGCTAGCCAAATAAGTCCTCGATCGACTTGATCGCCGAGCTTCACCCGGCTGACCTTGTTCTAACGAGGGCGGTCGGGCACCGGGGCGGGACCGCTTGGTCGTCATAAACCTGCCCCGGTGTCCGCTCCACGCTGCTGCGGAGGTCCGGTCATGCCCGAACCGCTCAACGCCGGCGGGCAGACACCGCCGATCGAACCGCCTACCGGATGCACCAGCACGCTGATCTGGCGGCTGGCCCGGCGCCTCTACGCCGATCACCAGCCCGGCCCGGACGGCTGGTGCCTGAACTGCCGCCCCGCAATCCTCTACCCCTGCGTCGCCCGCCAGCTAGCGGACTTCGGCCTTGCGACCGCGATGGGACATACGGCGGCCGCCCCACACCTCGCGAACAAAGGCCACCACTGGTGAGCGGCGTTCTGGTGATTTCCACCCCGCCCGATCTCCCAGTTCCAGCCGATCAACTCATCGGTCGTGTTCTGGAGGTTCCGGCCGGCGGCTGCCGGTATCGCAATGGCGTCCTGGTCCTGCTCGTGCATCGCGTTCGGCTCGACATCTCGCAGTGGTACGACGGCCTGTGGGTCTGGGTCGAGGGCGACGAACTCGTCGGCGGCTACCGGCTCGGCTGGACGCAAGCCCTCGTACACGTCACCGCCTGCCACCCGGTCGCCGAACCCCACAGAGCGTGACCGGGATGCCAATCGAGCCAGTCCCAGCGAAGTACGCGCACATCGCCGATGCGGTGCAACAGCGGATCGAGCGCGGCACCTACCCGCCGGGGTCCATGCTGCCCAGCGAATCCCAGCTCGTCCGCGAGTTCGACGCATCGCGATCGACGGTCGTCCGGGCGCTGGAGTACCTGCGCCAGCTCGGCTACCTCGAAGGCCTACAGGGAAAAGGCCGTCTTGTCCTCGGCTCTCCCCCGCGCCGGCGCCCGGCAATGCCCGACCGGGTCTTCGACGCGCTGCACGCGGCGGAGCTCACGCACGGAACGGTCATCGGAGCGGGCCGCGCGCCCGCCTCGTCGCGGATCGCAACGATGCTCGCCATCCCCGTTGGTGAAGCCGTGATCGCTCGTCAGCGAGTCATGCAGGGCGACGGGGAAGACCGTTCGACGCTGTCGACGGTCTACCTTCCGGCGGTTGCGGCGATCGGCACCGGGTTCGCCGATGCCGGGCCGCTACGCGAGGGCGCCCTCGATCATCTTGAGCGCTGCCGGCGACTCGTCGCGGCCGATGTGATTGAACGACTGTCCGCGCGGCCGGCAACCCCTCGCGAATCGACGCTTCTCACAGTCCAGCCGCGGACGGTCGTACTGACGAATCTGCTGGTGATCCGCAATGCGGCGGCAAAGCCGCTGCTCATAGTCGATCTTGCGGGCATGCTTCCGGCTCAAGGCATCGAAGAAATTTTCTCTCTCCACTAAGGATTTACTTGGCTAGCCATGCTGTTCATGTGCTAGCTTCGGTCCAACTTGGTTAGTCAAGTAACCAGGTCCGACGGAGGGAGTCGTTCGGTGATTCCGAACTCGATCAAGGTGCCGGTTCCGTGGGACTACGTCGCTCCGCACGGCGCGCTCTGCCTCGGCGTGGAGCCGGCCACCGACTTCGACAAGCGCGGCCAGGGCGACGACCAGCTTCGCGACAAGGAGACCGGCGAGCGCATCTGGCTGGTCCGCCTGCTCGACCTGGACCCGGAGGCCGGAAAGTTCGGCGGGTCCAAGGAGTTCAAGGTCAAGGTCGTGGCGCCGCACCAGCCGGTCCCGCCCACCTCGGCGGTGCCGGGCTACCCGCCGATCGTCGAGTTCGCCGACGTGATGCTCACGCCGTACGTGGACTCGCAGAAGTGCAAGGGCGTCGGCGCCAAGTGCCGGGCGCGGCTCGGCTGGTCGATCCGCGCCACCGCGATGACCGCCCCGCAGGCGAACCGGGCCAAGGCTGCTTGACCTGCACGTAGCCGCGTCCGGGAGCGGGGCCAACAACCGCCAAGAAGTTCTCCCCGCCCCGGGCGCTCAACCACTCCACCCACAAAAGGAGAGGGCTGCGATGCCCAAGCTATCCGATGCTGCCCGCATCACCACCAAAGACAACACCATCTGGCGTACGTGTACCGGCTGCGGCCTGCCGAAATCACTGCCGCCAGAGGTCGACCGCTGCACCGTGTGCATCACGTCTGACGAACAGCCTTTCCCTGACGACCAGGAACAGGCGCGCCGGTACGCGGCGCTGGTCTACCGGATCGAGGCGTGGGCGTCGATGCCGCACGCCACTGACGCGGAACGCCTCGACGGCATCCGCCAGGTTCTGATTACGGCAGACCTGCACAAGGCGGTGCCGTGATGCCGCTGATCAACATCATCCGCGGCGAGACGATCCCGGTCGCACCGCTCAACGTCCGCACCCCGTTCGTCAAGCTCCCGATCTGGCTGGTCGTCGTCTGGGAGATCTTCAAAGCGCTGTACTGGCTGTTCATCAACTACGTCCGGCACTGGTACGTCACGCTGCCGATCACGCTTCTGACCGCGCTGTACGTCGTCCACGGATGGCAGGCTCTCACCGCAGTGGTGGGCGGAATCGCGGCTGCGGCGACCGGTTGGTCGTTCGCCCATCGGCCCAGCTGGCTGCGGTTCGGATGGTGGCCGGCCCTCGCCAAGCTGCGGCGCTTCGTCTACCGGCGGCGGTGGATGGCCGCGATGGTCACCGCGAACCTCTCCATCTCCTACGACAAGCGCACGATCATCCCGCAGATCCGCCGTGTGCGGTGCCGGGCTGGCGGCTGCGACGAAGTCCTGGTCCGCATGGTCACCGGGCAGATCCCGGACGACTTCGCCAAAGCGTCCGAGCGGCTGGCGCAGACGTTCGGGGTCCGGCAGGTCAAGGCCATCCCCGGCCCGGCCTACGGCAGCGTGGTCCTGGTCCTCATGCGCGGCGACACACTGCGGGAGATCGTCAAGCCGTTGGCGGTCCCGTTCAAGCCGGATTTCACCGCGCTGCCGATCGGCGTCCAGGAAGACGGGGACCTCTACCGTCTCCGCCTGTTCGGCACGCAGGTCCTGATCGTCGGCGCGACCGGCTCCGGCAAGGGCTCGGCCATCTGGTCGATCGTCCGCGCGCTGGCCGGCGGTGTCGGCTCCGGGCTGGTCGAGCTGTGGGGCCTGGACCCCAAAGGCGGCATGGAACTGGGCATCGGCCGGCCGCTGTTCGCCAAGTTCGCCGCTCACGACTTCGCCGAAATGGCCGCCATGCTCGAACACGCGGCGGCCACCGCCCAGGACCGCGCGGCCCGGCTGGCGGGGCTCACTCGTCAGCACGTGCCGACCGAGAACGAGCCGTTGATAGTCCTGATCATCGACGAACTTGCGAACCTGACCGCCTACCTGACCGAACGCCAGCTCAAAGACCGGATCAAAGCCGCGCTCGGCATCGTGCTGACCCAGGGCCGCGCCGTCGGCGTCCACGTGATCGCCGCGATCCAGGACCCCCGCAAGGAAGTCCTCCCGGCCCGTGGCCTGTTTCCGACCCGAATCGGACTACGGCTCTCGGAACCGGCAGAGGTCGACCTGGTCCTCGGCGACAACATGCGCGACCGCGGAGCGTTGTGCGACCGGATCCCGCAGACCCAACCCGGCACCGGCTTCGTCGTCCTCGAAGGCGACCCGACCCCGATGCGGATCCGGCTCACCTACTGCGACGACACCACCGTCCGCGACATGGCCGCGGACTACGGGGTCGCCGAGTGAGCCACCACGACTTCTCAGCCCACCGGCTCCACCTCGTCACCGTTGGACGCCGCTGCCTGCAACTGCTCGCGACGGTCCATGACCAGCTGGCGTGCCTCCGGGAGCGTGGTCACCCGGGTAATGCGGGCTTCCATGATCGCCTCCATGATCTGGCCAGCCCGGATCAGAGCATCGATCTTCGTCCAGTCATCCACGCCCAGCATCCTGACAGGGAGCAGCCTCGATGACCGCACTCACCCGGTCCGACAAAATGGAATCCCTGGTTCTGGCCGCCATCCTCACCATCGTCGCCGTGGCCGCCGGTTGGGCATCGTTCACCCACGTCCACGACTGGACCATGCGCCACGCCCTGACCGGAACCCCGGACGCCTTCGGCTGGGTCAACGCGGTCATCTCCGAACTGGTGCCTGTCGCTGCCCTACTGACGATCAAGCGCCGGCGGCGTGACGGCGGCCCGCTCGGCTACCCGCTGTTCCTGCTCATCGCCGCCGGTGCACTCTCGCTGTCGGCTCAGCTCGCCGTCGCTCAGCCCAGCCCCTCGGGATGGCTGCTGTCCGCGGTCCCTGCCCTAGCCTTCATGGCCCTGGTCAAGCTGGTCTTCGCCACCACTCCGGCGGCGGAAGATGCAACCCTTGCACCGGCCAGTACCCCGACGCCGGTGGTCACGCCGATCCCGGTGCGGCCGCTCGCTCGGTCCAACGGGGTGCCGGTCATCGGGCAGGTGACGCGATGACTGCTCAGGCCCTGCCCCGCCCCGGCTCGCGGGCCGCACGCCTCGCCCAACCTCGCGCCGTCGACGCGCTCAAAGACCTCGCCATCGACCACGGCGTCTGCATCCGCCCGATCGCGCTGCGCCGGACTGACCTCACCACCGGCAAGACCGAACTCGTCGACCTGCCGTGCGGCGCCACTCTGGAAGCCAAGTGCCCGCCGTGCGCCAAGAAGGCGCGGCGGCTGCGGCAGATCCAGATCCGGGAGGGCTGGCACCGGGCCGACGAACCTCAGCCCGGCCCGGCACCGGCCACCGCGAAGCAACGTGAGCTGATCACCGCACGGGCGCACCTCGAATTCGACCGGGCCAGCATCGAACTCGTCCCGATGGACCCCGCCGACCGGGCGACGGAGCTCGAACGAATCGCCGCCGCGATCGACGCCGTGGAACAGGAGATCGCCGCGGAAGGACTGCGCGGCAGCATCGCTCCCGGCACCAAGCGAGGCGAGGAGGAAGACGACGACCAGCCTCGACGGGTCCGGTCGACGAAGCGTCGGCAAGACGTGCCCGATCTCCCCCGGCAGAAGGTCGACGCGCGCACGGTCGGCCGGACCTACGTTGGCTCGGACGGGGTCGAGCACCGGCCCTCGATGTGGCTCACCCTGACCTTGGACAGCTACGGGCCGGTGCACTCGATCCACCAGGGCCGGCCGTGCTCCTGCCGCCGCCACCACACCGCCGATGACCCGCTGCTGGGCACACCGATCGACCCGTCCCGGTACGACTACCGGCGAGCGGCCTGGGACGCCGTGCACTTCCCACGGCTGCTCGACCGGTACTGGCAGAACCTGCGCCGCGCGGTCGGCTGGAACGTCCAGTACGCGGGTTGCGTCGAGCCTCAGCGCCGGTTGGCGCCACACGCGCACTTCGCCATCCGCGGCACCATCCCGCGCACGATGTTGGAGCTGGTCGCCAAGGCCACCTACCACCAGGTGTGGTGGCCACCGGCCGACCAGCTCCGGTACCCGATCAACCGGCCGCCGGTCTGGGACGCCAAGGCAGAGGCGTGGGCGGACCCGGACACCGGCCGTCTGCTGCCGACCTGGGGCGAAGCCCTGGACGCGGTCGACGACGACCCCGACGCCGAGCCGGCGCACCTGGTCCGCTTCGGGGCACAGGTCAAGGCGAAGGGCGTCGACATCGGCTCCGGCGACGTGGAACGCACGATCGGCTACATCACCAAGTACGTGACCAAGTCCGCCGCGGACTGCCACACGACGACCAGCGACCCGCAGCGCCAGCACCTCGACCGGCTCTGGCACGAACTTCGCGTCACCCCGTGCTCGGAACGCTGCTCGAACTGGCTGCTCTACGGCGTCCAGCCCAAGAAGACACACGGCAGGCTCCGGCCGGGTCACTGCAAGGGCCGGGTCCACCAGAAGACGACCCTCGGGATCGGCGGCCGTCGCGTGCTCGTCTCCCGCGACTGGTCCGGCAAGACCCTGGCCGACCACCGCGCCGACGCCCACGCCTGGGTCAAAGCGGTCCTCGGCGTCGCGGAAGAGGAACCGGACGAAAAGCCGGGGGTCGCCTGGGAGATGGCCAGACACGACGACCCCGACCTGCCACCGCTCGAACACCGGCTCTTGCGCGCGATCTCCCAACGCATCCAACGCCGAACACAGCTCAACGCCGCCAGACAAGCGAGAGAAATGGAGCCCAACCGGTGAGGCACGGAAACGTTCGGCAACTCCCGCTCGCCCCTCGATTGTGGTCGGTCGACGACGTTTCCAACTTCCTCGGCATCCCGGTCGGAACCCTCTACCAATGGCGCCATCGCGGCCAGGGACCCCGCGCCCGCAAGGTCGGCCGCCACCTCCGATACGACCCCGTTGACGTGCAGTCCTGGCTAGAAGAGGCGGCCTGAAGTGAGCGTTGCAAAGCGACCCAACGGCATGTGGCGCGCCCGCTACCGCGACGCCTCCGGCCGCGAGCACTCCTGACACTTCGACCGCAAGGCCGACGCCGAGCGCTGGCTCGCCTCGGTGAAAACGAGCATCGCTCGCGGCGAGTGGGTGGACCCCGCCCTGGCAAAGGTCACCGTCGGCGATTGGGCCGCGGTTTGGCTCGGCAACCAGGTGCAGCTCAAGCCATCGACCCGCTTCCGGTACGAAATCCTGCTCAAGAACCAGATCCTCCCGGTCTGGGAGCGGGTCCAGCTCTCGGCAGTCACGCACGCCGATGTGGGCGAGTGGATCCGCCGGCTGTCCGAATCCGGCTACTCCGCTTCAACCGTTCGGCAGTCGCACCGCGTCTTCTCTCTGCTGCTGGCCTTGGCGGTCCGGGACGGCCGGCTCCCTCGCAACGTGGCGACCGGGGTCAAGCTCCCGCGGGTCGGCCGCGCGGAGAAGACGTTCCTCACCCACGTCCAGGTCGCCGACCTCGCAGAGGCCGCCGGCCCGTACGGCATCGCCGTGGCGGTTCTGGCCTACACCGGCCTGCGCTGGGGCGAACTGGCCGCGCTCCGGGTCAAGCGGGTGGATCTGACCCGCCGGCGCCTGCTGGTCGCCGAGTCGATGACCGAGATCAACGGCAAGGCTGTCTTCGGCACACCCAAGACCCACCACCGCCGCTCGGTGCCGTTCCCCCGCTTCCTGGCCGACCCCCTGAAAAGCCAGATCGCTGGCCGCGACCGCGACGACCTGGTCTTCCCGTCGCCGGAGGGCGAAGTGTTACGCAACAACAACTTCCGGCGGCGCGCCTTCGACCGCGCGGCAGCTGAAGTGGAGCTCAAGGGGCTCACCCCGCATGAGCTACGTCACACCGCGGCCAGCCTCGCGGTAGCGGAAGGCGCCAACGTCAAAGCCGTCCAACGGATGCTCGGCCATGCCTCGGCCGCCATGACGCTCGACGTCTACGCGGATCTCTTCGAAGACGACTTGGACCAGGTCGCGGACCGTTTGGACCAGGCCGCGACCCGCTCAAGTGCGGACTATTTGCGGACTGATCATGATGCCCCGGCCTTCGACGCGGTCCAGCCGAGACGAAAGCCGAGGTGAGTATGGTGGGGCGGGCGGGACTCGAACCCGCGACCGAGGGATTATGAGTCCCCTGCTCTAACCCACTGAGCTACCGCCCCGTACCGGCGGCGATACTATCCCGCGGCCTGCGATCGGAGCTAGCGATCTATCGCTCCACCAGCGTCTGTGGCAACAAAACGATTTGATATCGCGGGTCGGAGACCATGTCCGGTGGCTGCAGGTCGGCCACCGCGAGGGTGTCGTCCTCGCTGACGCTGGGCGAGTCCGGGCCGTCCGAGGTGGTGAATTCGGCGAAATTCTCCGGGTTCAGGTCGCTCAACACGCCTCCCACAAGCTCAACACGTCTCCCAAAAAGCGACGAAAAGGATCAGACACCGACTCGGGCTCCCAGGGATGTCAGGACTTGGCCGGCGGTTCGCCAGCCGCCGGCCATGGCGCCCTGGGTGGACGGACTGTCGCGATGATCACCTGCGACGAAGAGGCCGTCGCCGAGGGCGACCGGTTTGCGCAGCGCCCATTGGGGGACGCGGGCGGCCGGGAGCGCGTGGGGGACGCTGACGACGTTGAGGAGTTCCCATTCGTCGGTGGGGGTGCCGTACATCCGGGCCAGTTCGACGCGGATGACCGCTTCGGAGGCGCTGGACGGGGCGGAGACGCCGACGACGGTGGCGGCGATGAGGCTGCGGCCGCCGGGCGCGTATTCGGGGGCGGCGTTGCTGATGACCACGGTGTTGGCGATGATTTCGCGCCGGTCGCCGTCGAGCAGCAGGATGGGTTCGTCGATGGGGGCGCGTTCGGCGCCGAAGTAGAACGTGGTCAGCCCGTGCATGTCGGGCCGGGGTAGTTGCGGGAGCAGTTCGGAGGCGCTGATCGGGTCGGTGGCGACGATGACCGCGCGGCAGTGGATCTCGCCGCCTTCGGTGACGACCAGGCCGGGTCCGATGCTGAGTGTCCGGGCGCCGATGAGCAGCTGCGGGAACGGCAGCGGTCCGGCGATGGCCGCGGGCAGGGCGGCCATGCCGGCGGCGGGCACGCCGATCCGGCCGCGGGTGAAGGAGCGCAGCACCATGCTGGTGACGTGGCTGGACGTGTCGAGCGACCGGTCGGCGAACACGCCGGAGAAGAACGGTCGCAGCACTTCTTCGATGATCCGGTGTGACAGTCCGGCTTTGCGGAGCATCTCCTGGGTGGTCGTCTCGGGCGTGTCGAGCAGCCGGTCGACCGGTGTGGTCGCGCATCGGGTGGCCAGCGCGGCGAATTTGAGCCGGTCGGTGAGGGTGCCGATCCCGGAGAGCAGGGTTTGCGGCGTGGTGAGCGGTTCGCGCAGCGGGTTTTCCAGCCGGTGCAGGCTGCCGCCGCGGCGGACCAGCACGCCGGCGGTCAGGTAGCGCATCTCCAGGGCGTCGACGTCGACGAGCGCGGACAGCCGCGGGTAGGCGGTGTTGAGCACCTGGAATCCGCGGTCCATGTGCCATCCGTCGATGATGTCGGTGGCGACGCGCCCGCCGACGCGGTCGGATCCTTCGACGAGCAGCCATTCGACCCCGGCGCGGTCGAGTCGGCGGGCGGCGGACAGCCCGGCGAGACCACCGCCGACGATGACGACGTCCACCTCGACCGGCTGCGACATAACCACCTCACTGACAGCGAACAACGCAGGCCCCAGCGTAACCGCGCACTTGGTGCCAAGGAGGCGAAAGAGCAAGGGCCACAAAAACCCCAACATTTGGTACGTACGCCGTCAGGCCTCCAGAAGCCCCGCCGTGCCCTCCGACTCGCGGCGAACCCGTTCCCGCCGCGCGTACCAGCAGGGCCCCCGCTGCGCCATCAGGTAGGCCCGCTCCCCGATCGGCTGACGGACCCAGTACGTGCAGCACCGCGCGTCCCCGCCGTCCCCGCAGTCCCGCCGGTCGAGCAGTTCCCGCAGTTCCCCGGCCCGTTCCCGCCCGGCCACCCGCCCGAACGCCCGCCGCACCACCAGGCCCCGCTCGGGGTCCGCGGCCAGCAACGCCTCGATGGCCTCGATCGCCCCGGCCCGGATCCCGGCCACGTGATCAACGGCCCGCTCCACCAGGAACCATTCCTGCCCGTCGAGCGGTTCGGCCGCCATGACCCGCACCGCCGCCTCCCGAACCCGCCCGTCCCGATCCAGGCTGTCCAGCACGACGTCCAACGGTGTCGCCACCTCGCCCCGCGGCCACGACGGCAGTTCCCCCCGCCCACCATGAAAGATCAGCGCGTCGAGCAGCCCCGGACACCCACCAAGATCAGCCAACTCCACCCGAGCCCGCCCCGCCGGCGCCGCCCGCATCTCCCGGACCAACTCCCGAACCCGATCGAGATCGTGACGTTCCACGGGCCCGACCCGCTCCCGGATCCGAGCAGTCTCCCGCTCCACCTGAAGATCACGCCGATTCGCGACCACACCGGCCCACCCGCCACCGCCGAAGAAGAGCACCCCGGCCACCGAAAGAAGCAGGTCCCCGGGCCGGAACGGCTGCACCGAGTCCACCCCGATGGCAACGAACCCCAGGGTGAAGACCAGACAGGCCAGCATCAGAAGCCCGAAACGCAACTTTTCCCGCGGCGACATGCCCGCACCGTACGGGAAATAGATCTTGATCTGCGAAGCGATTTTGACCTGACCCCGACCACCGACAAGCCGCAACCGGCCGTAACGCGGGGTTCCAGGGGGCTCGGCCCCCTGGGCTAGCAAAAGGGGAAGGGCCCTGGTCTGCGCTTTTCAGCAGACACAGGGCCCTTCCCGCCCGCTCCCCCGATTGGACTCGAACCAATAACCTGCCGGTTAACAGCCGGCTGCTCTGCCAATTGAGCTACAGGGGATCGTGCTTGCCGCCGGGTTTCCCTGGCGACGGAGAGAAGATTACACGACGCCGGGGGCTTCGCGCGAAGGGGTATCCCCGTGCCTCATCCGTCAGGTGTGACGCGGGGCAACAGGAGTGAAACCAGGATGTCTGGAGTACCGGCGCGGCAGGATGGGTATGCACGGCGAACAGACGCAAGCGCGTCACGACACGGAAGGAGCCGCTCATCATGCGCGGAAAGCTTTTGTTCCTCGGCGGTCTCGCGGCGGGCTTCGTCCTGGGCAGCCGGGCCGGCCGCGAGAAGTATGAGGAGATTCGGGCCAACGCCCAGAAGTTCTGGGAGCACCCGACGGTCCAGGAGGCCGCCGGCGTGGCGCAGGCCCAGGCGAACAAGCTGTACACCGAGGGCAAGGACAAGCTGCAGTCGTCCAAGCTGGGCGAGAAGCTGGGCACCACGACCAGCGGCAACAGCACGGACGATCTGCTCGCCCCGACGGATTCCCTCTCCGCCGGCAAGGCTCCGGGCACGCTCTGACCACCGAGCTCGCCGGAAAAGCCGCCCCGACCGGGGCGGCTTTTCCGTTTCCGGGATCAGGGTGCGGCGCAGGGTTCGCTCTCCGGCACCAGGCCGAGGGTGGTCAACTGCCGGATTACGTACGCCATGTCGGCCGCGGTGGTCGCGCCGCCGTCGACCTCGATGTACTCGGTGCGGGCGGTGTCGGCCGCGAGCAGGTGCCGCAGGACGGGCTGCCAGGCCGCGGCCGGGTCGGTGATCCGCACCGTGATCACGGACAGGCCGGCGTCGGTCAGACGGTCGATGCCGTCCTGCGGGGCGGGCCAGTCGCGGACGACCCGGGCCAGGTCCAGGCAGACGCCGAGCCGGTCCTTGTCGACCCGGGCCAGGGCGGCGACCGTCTCCTCGGGACTGTCCAGCACGTACCCCGGCCGGGGTTCGAAACCGACCCGCACCGCGCGGCCGACGCGCCAGGCCAGGTCGGCCAGGCCGCCGGAGAGGCGACCGAGGTGCCGGGCGGCGGCCCGCTCGTGCGCCTCGTCCCAGATCTCGCGCCGGCCGAGCCCGCTGGTGCCGACCGCGCCCCGGACCTCGTCCTCGGGGAGCAGGTCGACCAGGATGCGGGCCAGGTCGAGGGTGTGCTGCAGGCGGGCGGTCTCGCTCCAGTCGGGCAGGACGCCGCCGGGGAGCATCGGGTCGTTCTCGGCGCTCGCGTCGGGGGAAGTCGACCCGGACGCCGGGCCGGACTCCGGGTCCGAAGTCGGCTCGGCGGCAGGGTCGGATATCGGCTTCGACGCCGGCTCGGCTGTCGGTGCGGCCGGGTCCGCCGGCTCGGGGGGTGCGCCGCCGCCCTCGGCGTCGGGCCCGCCGCTCAACGTGACGACCTCGAGGCTGCGGGCGTCGAGTTCGGCACGAAGTCGGGTGCGGGCGCGCCCGTCGTCGACGAGGGCGGCGGCAAGCGGGTAGGACAGGCGCAGGGCGATCGTGAGCGGTCCGGGATATCCGGTGCCGGCGGCGTTTCCGGTCAGGCCGCCGCCGCTCAGACCGGCCCGCAGCTCGGCCGCGGCCGCGTCGAGCATCGCGAACGCCTCGGCCGGGGTCGCCGCGTCGATTAGGCTCACGCCGCAGATGAGGTGCACGATGCGGCCGGAAGGATGTCGCAGCCGCATCAGTTTCCTCCCCGGACGAGTCCACCCGTGCAGGTGCACGTGCATTGGCGCGTGCTAACGAATCCAGTATGGACCATCCTCGGCACGGCTCTAGATCGACCTTTACCCTGCCGCCGGGATGCCATGACCGCCTCCATCCTGGAATGTCTTGCCCTCCGATACGAGCGTGCGACGCGGCTCGGATCATCGGCACACTTGCCGTGCGACACCGTGACCGGCGCATTCATGATCAAAACCCGTCACTCGAATAGGTGATCGACGATCTCTACCCCAGGGGTGACCAGCGAGTAGCAACCTGGCGCGACCCCCGGGAGAGCGTTTTCGGACCCTTCCGTGTGTGCGCCATATGAACAAATGGACATGCACCGCCCGACTGCTCGTGCGTACGCCCCGTGCCCCCGCACGGGGCAAATGACCACCTTGCCCCTACCCCGATCACGCCGGCCCACTCCTGTTCGGCGTCGATGAACCCCTTGGTGCGGTGACCGGCCGCCCGAGGGTTAGCCCGGCCGCACCCAGGGCACAACCACCACAGGCCGTATGCGCACGTCACGCCGGGGGCGACGAAGGCATCGACCCGCCGCTCGGCCCGAAGGGAAGCCCAGATGAGACTGAGTCACCGCCCGGACGGGCGCCACGACCCTGATGACAAGAGCACCGGCGGCACCCCGGCGACCGGCCTGGCCGCCGTCCCCGCCTCCTCCGAGGCCGCCGACGACGGGAAGGCGGCCGCCGGGAAGGCCGACGACCGGAAGACCGGCGCCGGGGAGCGGGAGACCGCTGACCGGGACGCGACCGCGGACGCGCGGCGGCGCGGCGGGGACGATTTCGATCTGGCCGCCGCGAGCACGACCGACGTGGGGCGCACCCCCGACCCGAGCGATCTCGGCGGTCTCGGGCCCGATGACGGGCCGGACCGGCCCTCGCAGCTACGGGCCAAGGGGCTGTGGGCCGCGCTGAAGCGGACGTTCAAGCAGTTCTCCGAGGACAACGTCTCCGACTGGGCGGCGGCGCTCACCTACTACGGCGTCCTGTCGATCTTCCCGGGCGCGCTGGTGATCGTGTCGCTGCTGGGCATGCTCGGGGAGACCGGGCAGCGCACCGTCACCGACGCGGTCACCCAGCTCACCCCCAACTCGCAGCTGCGCGACCTGGTCAACACCGTGCTCGACCAGGTGCAGGGCACCGGCGGGGCCGGGCTGGCAGCGATCGTCGGTCTGGTCGTCGCGTTCTGGTCGGCGTCCGGGTACATCGCCGCGTTCATGCGCGCCTCGAACGCCATCTACGACGTGCCGGAGGGCCGGCCGATCTGGAAGACCCTGCCGATCCGGGTCGGGGTGACCGCGGTCGTCGGGGTGATGCTCATCGCGTCGGCCGCGATCGTCGTGTTCACCGGCGACCTGGCCCGGGTGGTCGGCGAACGGATCGGGCTGGGCGGGGTGGCCGTGGGCACGTGGAACATCGCCAAGTGGCCGGTGCTGCTGGTGCTGGTCAGCCTGATGTTCGCGATCCTGTACTGGGCGTCGCCGAACGCCCGGACCGGTGGCTTCCGCTGGATCAGCCCGGGCGGCATCTTCGCGGTGCTGCTGTGGGTGGCCGCGTCGGCCGGGTTCGCCATCTACCTGGCCAACTTCGCCAACTACAACAAGACGTACGGGACCCTGGGTGGTGCCGTCGCCTTCCTGGTCTGGCTCTGGATCTCCAACATGGCGATCATGCTCGGCGCCGAACTCGACGCCGAGCTGGAACGGGGCCGCGCGATCGCCGCCGGCCACCCGGCCGACGAGGAGCCGTTCCTGGAGCTGCGGGACACCCGCAAGCTCAAGAAGGGCTCCGAGCACGGCCTGAGTCAGGGTTGACCCGGCCGGGCCGCCGGATGATCACTTGCAGAGCAGGGTGCTCATCCGGCGGCCCGAGACGGTCAGGCCGACGGCGAGCAGCGCCAGCAGGTAGAGCACGTCGACGACCTGCGTCCCGCCGACCGACCCGAGGCTGATGCCGCGGATCAGGTCGACCGAGCGGTAGAGCGGGGAGAGCTCGACCAGCCAGCGCAGCACCGCCGGGTACGCCTCGGCCGGGACGAACGTGCCGGAGAACAGGAACAGCGCGAACTGCCCGGCCGCGATCAGGTCGAAATCCTGCCAGCTGCGGATCAGCGTGGCCACGGTCATCCCGAGCGCGCCGAACGCGAAGCCGACGAGCACCGCGGCCGGGAACGCGGCCAGCGCCCGCAGCGGTGTCGTCAGATCCATCGCCACCATGATCACCAGGAAGGCCAGGGAGTAGACGCTGCCCCGGGCCATCGCCCAGATCAGCTCGCCCAGCCCGATCTCGAACGGCCGGATCGGCGTGGCCAGCACACCGTCGTACAGCCGCATGAATTTCATCTTGCCGAAGAAGTTGAAGGTGGTCTCGGAGAGCGCGCCGCTCATCGCCGACGCGGCCAGCATCGCCGGCGCGACGAACTCGGTGTAGCCCACCGACCGGCCACCGGGCAGCTCGATGTCGCCGATCAGGGCGCCCACCCCGACCCCGATCGAGAACAGGTAGAGCACCGGCTCCAGCAGGCCACCGGCCATCACCAGCCAATATGCCGGTTTGAGCGCGGTGACGTTGCGCTCGGTGACCCGCACCGACCGGCCCGCGCTGCCCTCGAACGACACCAGTTTCGGCAGGATCAGCGTCAGCACGTCGTCACTCCCATCGTCAGAACACCAGCCGGCGCTGGAACCGGCGACGCGCCAGGAACCAACCGGCGGCGCACCAGAGCAGCAGGTAGAGCACGTGCCACAGGCCGGCCGGGCCGAGCGCCCGGCCGAGCGTGGCGGCCCGGGTCAGGTCGACCCCGTGCCAGAGCGGCAACGCGTAGGCCAGCCAGCGCAGCGGCCCGGGCAGCGACTCGATCGGGAAGAAGACCCCGGAGAAGAGCGACATCGGCAGCACCGCGAAACGGAACATGATCGGCAGATAGCTGTCGCTGCTGATGCTCGCCGTATACGCCACCATGGGGGCGGCCACCGCCAGCCCGATCAGCACCGACAACGGCAGCACGGCCAGGGCCCAGAACGAGTGCAGGGCGCCGAACGTGGACGCGACCAGCAGGAACGCGGCGACGCTGATCAGGACCCGGAACATCATGAAGGCCAGATGCCCGCCGAGGATGTCACCCGGCCGCAGCGGCGCGGTGGCCTGGGCGAAGTAGACCTTCAGCCACTCGAAGCCGCTCAGCACCGGCCAGGACGCCTCACCGAGCGCGGTCTGCGCGGCGGTGGAGGCGATCAGGCCGGGCACGATCCAGTCCAGGTAGGCCGCGCCGTCGACGTCGGCCTGCACGTAACCGCCGACGCCCAGGCCGAAGCCGAGCATGGTGAGCAGCGGCAGGACCAGGGTGGACAGGGCACTCGCCCGCCAGGTGCGGCGGTAGTTGACGAGGTGGTACTCCAACACGTACGCCGAGGGGGTCATCAATCCACCAGCGTCCGGCCGGTGAGGTGCAGGAACACGTCCTCCAGGGAGGAGCGGCGGACCAGCGCGGAGGCCGGGCTCAGCGAGCGGCGCTGCACCTCGGCCAGCGCGTCGTCCCCGTCGGCGACGTAGAGCAGCACCCGGTCCGGCAGGACCTCGACGCGCTCGGCGATGCCGGCCAGCTTCTCCGCGAACGCGCCCTGATCCTCGGTGGCGAACCGGAGCTCGACCACCTCACGGGTGGAGTGCTGCTCGATCAGGGCGCGCGGGGAACCCTCGGCCACGATCCGGCCGCCGTCCATCACCACCAGGCGGTCGCAGAGCTGCTCGGCCTCGTCCATGTAGTGGGTGGTCAGCACCAGCGTCACGCCCTGCTGCTTGAGCCGGAACAGCCGCTCCCAGACCAGGTGCCGGGCCTGCGGGTCGAGGCCGGTGGTGGGCTCGTCGAGCAGCACCAGGTCGGGCTCGTTGACGAGCGCGCGGGCGATCGTGAGCCGCCGCTTCATGCCGCCCGAGAGCGGCTCGACCTTGCTGCCGGCCCGCTCGGTCAGCTGGACGAACTCCAGCAGCTCGTCGGCCCGGCGGCGGGCCGTGGCCCGGGAGATGCCGAAGAACCGGGCATAGGTCGTCAGGTTCTCCCGGACGGTCAGCTCGACGTCCAGGTTGTCGAGCTGCGGGCAGACACCGAGCCGGGCGCGGATGGCCGGGCCCTCCCGCCGGGGATCCATCCCGAGGATCCGCAGCACGCCGTCGGTCGGTGGGGAGACACAGCCGATCATCCGCATGGTGGAGCTCTTGCCGGCACCGTTGGGCCCCAGGAAGCCGAACGCCTCACCGGCCTGCACGTCGACGTCGATGCCGTCGACCGCGGTGAAGTCGCCGAACCGTTTGATCAATCCGCGGGCATGAATAAGAGCGGTCACGCCCCGACCCTACGGAGGGGGTGCGACAGAATTCTGCGCCTCGCCGACCAGATCGTCGGTCGCCTGGACCACGGCGGGCCAATCCGTCCAGGCGCCCGCGTCGTAGCGGACCGCCCAGCTCAACCCGTCCTGCCCGCTGACCCGGCGGCCGACCACCCGGACCGAGCCGTGGTCGAGCTCGTGATGCGTCGTGTAGGCCACCGAGCGGGTCACCCGGGTCCGCACCTGGTCGGGCAGCTCACCGGGCTCCAGCAGCAGGAACGTGCGGACCGGGCCGTCCACCAGCACGGTGTAGCCGTCCCGTTCCTCGTCGACCTCGGCCGGGGTGATCCGCAGCTCCCGCCCGGACCAGGCGACCTTGTGGATCTCGTGCCAGCCCAGCCGTTCCGCGGCCGCGGGCAGCCAGATGCCCCGGTTGGTCGCGACCAGGACGCCCTGCTCGCACCGGGACCAGGTGAGCACCCGCTCCTCGGCGTCGAGCGGCGGACGGTGCTCGGCCGGCAACGCGGGCCGGCGTCGGAAGAGCTTCACATGCCACCTGCCGCCTGGTCACGCAGGGCGCGGGCCTGCTGTTCGAGCGAGAAGAGCTCCCCGGCGAGCGCCAGATACTGATCCTTGTGGGTGACCGGGTTGAGCCGCTGCACCTTGGACTTGAGGTCGCGGATCCGGGTCGTCACCGCGGCCGCCTGCAGCCGGGCCAGGGTGACCTGAACGTAGCGCGGGTCGGCGGTGCCGTCGACCCGCAGCGGGTCCACCGCCAGCTCGCTGACCAGGCCCTGCGCGCCCAGGTCGGCGCAGGAGTCGCGGACCTTCTCGATCCAGACCACGCCGCCGGTCGCGGCCGACGCGCCACCGGCCTGGGCGACCGCCTCGCGCACGGCGGCCAGCACCGGGTCGGCGTAGTTCTCCGGACCCAGGGCGTCGAACATCGGGCCGGCCAGCCCCGGCTCCTGCAGGGCCAGTTTCAGGGCCTCACGCTCGACCAGACGCTGCGGGGAGTCGGCCTGGACGGGACGGCCGGGGGCTCGCTGCTCGGCCGCCTCGCCGCGCAACGCGTTGTTCACCGCCCGCTGCACCGGCTCCAGGTCCATGCCGAGATCGCCGGCCAGCTTCCGCGCGTACTCCGGGCGCTTCTCCCGGTCCTTGATCTTGGCGACCAGGGGGGCCGCCTTGCGCATCGCCTCGACCCGGCCCTCGACCGTGTCCAGGTCGAAGCGGGAGATGGTGTGCCGCAGCGCGAAGTCGACCAGCGGCTCGCGCCCGGCGATCATGTCCCGCACGGCCAGGTCGCCGCGGGCCAGCCGCAGGTCGCACGGGTCCATGTTGTCCGGGCTGACCGCGATGAAAGTACGCCCGACGAAGCGCTGATCCTCCTCGAACGCCCGCAGCGCGGCCTTCTGCCCGGCCGCGTCGCCGTCGAACGTGTAGATGATCTCGCCGGTGAAGCTGTCGCTGTCCATCAGCAGCCGCCGCAGCACGCCGATGTGGTCGATGCCGAACGACGTCCCGCACGTGGCCACCGCGGTCGGCTCGCCCGCCTCGTGACAGGCCATCACGTCGGTGTAGCCCTCGACGATCACCGCCCGGCCGCGCTTGGCGATCTCCCGCTTGGCGTGGTCGATGCCGTAGAGCACGTGCGACTTCTTGTAGATCGGCGTCTCGGGCGTGTTCAGGTACTTCGGGCCGTCGTCGTCGTCGAACAGCTTGCGCGCGCCGAAGCCGATCACGTCGCCGCTCAGATCCCGGATCGGCCACATCAGCCGGCGGCGGAACCGGTCGATCAGCGAGCCGGACCGGGCCGTCTTGGACAGGCCGGCGGTGATCAACTCGTCCTGGGTGAAGCCGATCAGGCGCAGGTGCTTGCTCAACGCGTCCCACGAGTCGGGGGCGAAACCGCACCCGTACTTCTCGGCGGCGTCCCGGCCGAAGCCGCGCCCGGCCAGGAACTCGCGGGCCTTGCGCGCACCCGGCGAGCCGAGCTGGTCACGGTAGAAGTCGACGGCCGAGGCGTGCGCGGCGATCAGCCGCTGACGCTGCCCGGTCTGCGGCCGCGGACCGGATTGCTGGGGGCCGTCGGTGTCGTACCGAAGCTGGATGCCGGCCTTGCCGGCCAGCCGTTCGAGCGCCTCGACGAACGACAGGTGCTCGGCGTCCATCAGGAACTTGATGGCGTCGCCACCCTGGCCGCACCCGAAGCAGAAATACACGCCCCGGGCCGGTGAGACGTTGAACGACGGGGATTTCTCGTCGTGGAAGGGACACAGCCCCTTCAAGTTGCCGCCCCCGGCCGAGCGCAGCGTCACGGTCTCGCTGATCACATCGGCAATCGAGGTGCGGTCGCGGACCAGTGCGATGTCCTCGTCCTTCACCCTGCCCGCCACGGCATACATCCTGCCTCGCCCGGCGCCGGAACCGCCAGCAGGGTCCGGGCGCGGCGTCAGGTGAGGTCGCGGTGCCAGGCCACGGCCGTGTGATCGGTGAGCGACGCCACCTGATCGATGATCACCCGCAGGGCTTCGGCGTCACCCGAGGCGGCCTCGTGCTGCGGCCGGAAGAGAGGATCCAACCTTTCCGGCGTACGGACGAGCGCGGCCACCAACTCGGCGACGATCGTGCGCTGCTGCTCGTACCACTGCTCGGCCGACCGGGTGCGCATCACGTACCGGAACGCCATGCCCTTGAGCAGCGCGCACTGGTTGCGCACGGTGCGCGGGACGACCAGGTCGGCGTCGTAGCGGCGCATCGGGTCGGTCCCGTACTGGCTGTGGGTCGCGCCGACCGCGGACGAGACGAACCGCCCGGTCAGCACGCTGGTCATCCGTTTGAGGGTGATCTGCGCGTCGTAGGACCCGTCGTACTCCCCGACCGCGGCCACCGCCGGATCGGCCAGCAGGTGTTCGAGCGCCTCCCCGAGCTGGTCGGGGCTCTCGTCGGAGTAGGTGGCGGCCACGTCCGCGCAGAGCTCGGCCCGCTCGGCCGGGTCGCGCAGCAGCGGGCCGAGCGCCAGGTAGCCACCGTGCACGCCGTCCTCGACGTCGTGCACCGAGTACGCCACGTCGTCGGCCCAGTCCATCACCTGCGCCTCCAGGCAGCGCCGGTCGTCGGTGCGGCCGTCGCGCAGCCAGGTGAAGACCGGCTCGTCGTCGGCGTAGACGCCGAACTTGCGGGTGCCCGGGCGGCGGAACCACGGGTACTTGGAGCAGGCGTCGAGGGAGGCGCGGGTCAGGTTGAGGCCGGCCCCGGGGACCTTGGCCTCCAGCCGGGTGAGCACCCGCAGGGTCTGCGCGTTGCCCTCGAAGCCCCCGCAGGACTCGGCGGCCAGGTCGAGCGCGGCCTCGCCGTTGTGCCCGAACGGCGGGTGACCGATGTCGTGGGCCAGCCCGGCGACGTCCACCACGTCCGGGTCGCAGCCCAGGCGCGCGCCCATCTCGCGGGAGATCTGCGCGACCTCCAGGGAGTGGGTCAGTCTCGTACGCAAAAAATCGTCGGACCCGGCGGTGTGCACCTGCGTCTTGGCCGCCAGCCGCCGGAAGCCGGCCGAGTGCAGCACGCGGGCACGGTCCCGCTGGTAGGGGGTGCGTCCGTAGCCGCTGTCCTTGGCGGGCTCGGAGACCCAGCGCTGGGCGTCGGCGGCCGTCATAAGATCAACCCTACGTCCCTCAGCCGGTTTTCCATGTTGCCGATGGGTATAGCCGTGGAGTCCGTTTCCCGGCGCCGAGGCGTCACGATCGTGGGTCGTCTCGTCGTCATGGGGGCGGCCGGACTCCTGTCGGTCGGCCTGGTGACCGGGTTCGCGGTGCGCAACGCCTCGGACCAGACCGCCGCCAACGAGGAGATCGCCAAGGTCAGCGAGGCGATGAGCGACCAGTGGAACGCCGACATGATGCACGACGCGCTGCGGGCCGACGTGATGTCGGCGATGTACGCGACCACCGCGGAGATGCGCACGACGTTCGCGGTCGACGAGGTCGCCGACCACGGGCAGACGATGCTGCAGATGTACGACGACGCCGCTGCCAACGCGCCGGCGAGCCTCGTCGCCGACTACGCGTCGATCCGGCCGTCGGTGGTCACCTACACCGAGGCGGCCCAGGACATGGTGGCCGGCGCGGCCACCGCGCACGCGGCGACGGCCAAACGTCTGCCCGACTTCCTCGCGGTCTACTCGGACCTGGAGGAGAAGCTCGGCTCGCTCGACGAGCGGATGTACGCCGAGGTCAAGGCCGCCGCCGTCCAGGGCGCCGAGACGTCCCGGTCGAGCAACCGGTTCATCGTGATCGCCGCGCTGGTGGCCGCTCTGATCACGGCGGCCGCCTGCGCCCTGACCGTCCGCGCGGTGCGCCGCCCGCTGCGCGGGATGCTCGACGCGTTACGGGCCCTGGCCAAGCGCGACCTGACCGTCCGCGCCCCGGTGGTCAACCGGGACGAGCTGGGCGCGATGGCGACCGCCCTGAACGAGGCGACGACCGTGCTGCAGGGCACCGTCTCGGCGACCGCCGAACGGGTCACCGTGCTCACCGCGGCCAGCGCCGAGCTGCAGTCGCTGGCCGGCACGCTGGACCAGTCCGCCGAGGCGACGTCGTCGCAGGCCCGCAGCGCGGACGCGTCGGCCGGCAACGTCTCCGACTCGGTGAACGACATGATGACCGCGACCGAGGAGCTGTCGGCGTCGATCCGGGAGATCGCCAAGCAGGCGATGTCGGCCGCGACCACCACGAACGAGGCCACCACCAGCGCGAACCGGACCGCCGAGGCGGTCGCCAAGCTCAGCGAGGCGAGCCGCGAGGTCGGCGACATCGTGCAGATGATCACCAACATCGCCGAGCAGACGAACCTGCTGGCGCTGAACGCGAGCATCGAGGCGGCCCGGGCCGGGCAGGCCGGCAAGGGCTTCGCGGTGGTCGCCACCGAGGTCAAGGACCTGGCCCAGGAGACCGCGCAGGCGACCGCCGACATCACCGCCAAGATCCTGGCGATCCAGGAGATGACCGGGGGCACGGCGGCCGCGATCGAGGCGATCTCGGCGGTCATCACCCGGATCGACGCCGGGCAGCGGACCATCGCGGCCGCGGTCGAGGAGCAGTCGGCGACCACCGATCAGCTGGCCCGCAACGTCGGGGCGGTGTCGGCGGCGGCGTCCGAGATCAGCGGGACGGTGTCACACATCAGCACATCGAGCGCGGACACGGCCGAGGGCGCGAACACCACCCGGCACTCGGCCGAACTGGTCAGCGGCGCGGCCGACGAACTCCGCGCCCTGATCGGCGAGTTCCGCTATTAGCTAGCTCTTGCGGGCGGCGAGAACACAGAACTCGTTGCCCTCGGGGTCGGCCAGCAGCACCCACGGCACGTCACCCTGCCCGATGTCGACCGGCCGCGCCCCCATCCCGACCAGCCGCTCCACCTCGGCCTCCTGATCGTCCGGCCGCAGGTCGAGGTGCAGCCGGTTCTTGACCCGCTTCACGTCGGTGTTCTCGCCGAAGAGCAGTCCGGGCAGCTCGTCGGGGCGGCGGCGGATCTCCACGTAGTGCCCGTCGCGGTCGTCACCCTCCTCGACGATCTCGTAGCCGAGCGCTTCGCCCCACCACCGCGCCAGCCGGGCCGGGTCCTGCGAGTCCACCACGATCTGCTCCCAACGACTGGGCATATGACCTCCCGACGATCGACGCGTGACGATCAGGTTACGCGACTCCGACGGGTGACCCAGGCCACTCGGCGGACGCGTCGTGCGACGACCGCCCGCGCCGGCTGCCCCAGGATGACTTTCCGTGATTACGGGCGCCGGCGCCGAATCCGGACCTCTGGACCATGACGCACACCGGGTGCGACCTGTCGCCTCTGTGTCACCGCAGGATGGCCCACGGTGGCGGGAACGGCGCTGTGGCCGTACGTCATAAGCAATTGGCACGTCGAGGAGAGAAGTTGCCCGGCGTCGATCACTGTCTACAGGAGGCCATGACGATTCCTGGCGCTGTCGGGGCCAGCATCGTCGACTACACCACGGGTTTTCCGGTCGCCACGACCGGAGCCGCTCCCAATGCGGACCACGAGGCCGCGGCCTCCGGCACCGCCGAAGTGGTCCAGGCCGCGAACAGCCGGTCGCTGTTCGTCTCGGCGATCCCACACGACCTGCTCGAAGACCTGATCATCACGACCGCCGGGGGTTACCACCTTCTGCGTGTCCTACGGACCGAGTTCGACAGCCGCCTGGTGCTCTACGTCTGGCTGGACCGGGTTCGCGGCAACCTCGCCGTGGCCCGCCGCAAGATGCAGCGCCTCGCCGAAGAGTTAGTCGCGACCTGACCAACGACGTCACCCTTCCCCGCGCACGCGGGGGTGATCCAGCACACGCCCGTGAGGAGTAACGGTGGCCGCCACGAAGACCGCCGCGCCCGGCGATCTGCTCTCGCAGATCGCCGGTGAACGGCAGACCGGAGCGCTGGTGGTGGGTGGCCATCCCGGCGGCGCGGTCTACGTCTTCGAGGGCCGGGTCATCTACGCCGAGTCGCCGGCCGCGCCCGGGGTGGGTGAACTGCTCACCTCGTCCGGGCGGCTGGCCGGGCGCACCTGGCAGAACGCCCTGGACCTGGGCACCTCCACGGCCCGGGTGGGCCGGCTGCTGGTCGAGCAGGGCCACCTGACCCAGGGTGAGCTGGAGCTGTGCGTGCTCGGGGCGACCTACGACGCGGCGTACTTCGCGCTGGCCACGGCGTCCGCGTCGCTCGACTTCCTGCCGGCGGCGACGCACTGGCTGGGGCCGGTCGTGCACATCGACACGGTCGCGGTGCTGCGCGAGGTGCGGCGCCGGGTCACGCTCCTGGACGACATCTTCCCGAACCCGCGGATCGACACGCACCCGGTGACCCCGGTGGCGCGCCCGCCGCGGGAGCGGGTGACGGTCACCGCGCTGCAGTGGGAGCTGCTGATCCACGCGGACGGCCAGCGCACCCCGGCCGACCTGGCGCTGCTGCTGGGCCGGGCCGGTTACGCGACCATCCAGGAGCTGCGGCGACTCGCGGCCCTGGGCCTCATCGAGCTGCCCGAGGTCCGGTCGCCGGAGGGCCCGGATTTCGTCCGGCTCCCCCAGCATCGCGCCGAGGCCGCCCCGGTGGTCCGGCCGGCGCCGCCGCCGCCACCGGTCGAGGAGCCACCGGCCGTGCCGGTGATCAGCGGGCCGCCGCCGTCGCTGCCACCGCCGGCTCCGCCACCACCCGGCGAGAGCAACACCGGGCCGAACCGGTTGCCCCGGCTGGCCCGCCGAAAGCCCGGCGCCAAGCTGCCGAAGGAGCTTGCCACCGAGAACCCGCCGGTGCATCAGGGCACCGACGAAGTCCTGTTGAAGCGCATACGCACCGCACTCAGGGCACTGCGGTGACGCGCGCACCCCCCGATCGAGGAGAAGGAGCGTCCGAGGATGCAGGTGGACCCGGCGGTACTCGACGAGCTCGGCCGCCTGCGGAGCAGGGTGCCCGAGTTGTCCGGCAGCGTGCTCGCCACCGCCGACGGGATGGTCGTCGCGCACGACTCGCACGGCATCGAACCGGACACCCTGGCCGCTCTCGCCGCCGCCCATCTGGCGCTGGCCCGCCGCTTCGCGCACGCGGTCAACCACGGCGAGCTGCGGGAGTCGGTCGTCGAGTGCGACGGCGGCTACATCACCTCGTACACCGCCGGTCCGAACGCGCTGCTCACGGTGGTCACCTCGGGCGACGCGAACCTCGCCATGGTGCACCTGGAAGCCCGGCGGTGCGTGCGCCGGATCGTCAAGCTCCTGGCCCTGGAGACCGTTGCGCAACGGCAACAGCTGCGGCCGGAGATCCCACAACAGACCGGGCCGTCGACGGTCCCGCTGGCCCGGCGGACCCCGATGGCCACCCTGCCCAACGTCTCGCAGCGCCGCCGGACGGCGACGAACTGACCGGCAGCGCACCACCGCGGCATCCCGCCGCACCCATCCGGCGTCACCGTCGTTCCCGGCGGGCCGCCATCCCACCACAACGGAGGAATCAATCCCATGCCCGACATGGAAACCGCTCTGAAGGAAGTTATGGAGATCGACGGCTGCATCGGCGTCGCTCTCGTCGACCACACCAGCGGCATGGCCCTGGGCACGCTGGGCGGCGGCAAGGACCTCGACCTGACGGTCGCCGCGGCCGGCAACACCGACGTGGTCCGGGCCAAGCTGCGGGCGATGGAGATGCTCAACCTCTCCGAGAAGATCGAGGACATCCTCATCACCCTGGACACGCAGTACCACATGATCCGCCCGCTCACGAGCCGGGCCGGCAAGGGGCTGTTCCTCTATGTGGCGCTGCGCCGGGACCGGGCGAACCTGGCCATGTCCCGGCACCAGCTGCGCCGCATCGAGAACGACCTCGACATCTAGAACCCGTGTGAGCCGTGATCACCACCCCTTGGCGGGGAGGGTCCGCACCGCCCTCCCCGCCCACGATCACGGTCAACTTCAAGATCTTCATTGCCTCGGTCCGCCGGGGTACAGACCGTCGCTCCCGCGGGGACCCTTCCGACCCTCGCAGGGCGCTGGCGCGCCCAGGACGCGAGGCCCGGAAGGGCGACGTGGTCGGGTGGTTGCGGTCAGAGCAGCAAACCGGACGGCGGCGCGACGCCGGACACATCGGGGCCCTGGCCGGACGGGGTGGGGGCTAGCATTCACGCCATGTCGGCCCGGGAGATCGTCGAACGCGTCCGGGCCGGAGGGCTCGGCCACGAGGCCGCGCTGGACCTGCTGACCGGCGCGCCGGCCGCGGAGACCGACGCGGCTCTGGCCGCCGCGCTGAACGCCGAGTTCGACCGGCTGTTCACCCACGGCTGGCAGCCGGTGGAGCTGCACCGGGCCATCGCGCGACGCGGCGACCCGATCCAGGGGCGGCTGGTGGCCGAGGCCGCGGCCGCGTTCCTGATCGGGCGGGAGCCGGTCGACGACGGGTGGCGGGCTCAGGCCGTACAGCTGAAATCGCCCGACGGACGCCGGCCGGACCGGATCGCCGTACTCGATGCGTCTCTTGATCTTCTGTCGGAGTTGCGGCGCCTCCCGGCCATCGAGATCCTGATCCCACCGCCCGGGACACCGGCGACGACCGTGCATCATCACGCCGACCGGCGGGTCCTCGACCGGGTGCGCGCGCTGCTGGCCAAGGCCGAGGCGACCGACTTCCCGGCCGAGGCCGAGGCGTTCAGCGCGAAGGCGCAGGAGCTGATCACGCGGTACCGGATCGAGGAGGTCACCGCGCCCGCGGTCGACGTCGTCCCGTTCGCGCGGCGGATCGGCGTCGACCATCCGTACGAGAACGAGAAGGCCAGCCTGCTCGACGCCGTCTCCAAGGCCAACGCCTGCCGCACGGTCTGGTCCCCCGAGCTGGGCTTCAGCACGATCTTCGGCTTCGACACCGACATCGACGCGGTCGAGCTGCTCTACACGTCCCTGCTGGTCCAGGCCAACAAGGCGATGACCAGGGACGAGCCGGCCAAGGGGAAGGCCCGGGTGAAGGCGTTCCGGCGCTCGTTCCTGGTCGCCTACGCCATCCGGATCGGCGAGCGCCTGCGCGAGGTCGCCGAGCGCGAGTTCGCCGGCCGCGGCGACCTGCTGCCGGTCCTGCGCAGCCGCGACATCCAGGTCCAGACGGCCATGGAGAAGGTGTTCCCGCGCACGGTGCGGTCCCGCGCCAGCCGCGTCGACAGCCTGGAAGGCTGGGATTCCGGCCGCGCCGCCGCCGATGAGGCCAGACTTTCCTGAGGTTGATACGGTCGGCGCCGCATCACCATCTTTACCAGCGCGAACGTCAGGAGCCGGCATGGGACTCTGGGACAAACTCAAGGGTGAGCTGGTCGACATCATCGAGTGGCTGGACGACAGCCGCGACACGATCGTCTGGCGCTTCCCCCGGTACGAGAACGAGATCAAGATGGGCGCCAAGCTCGTCGTGCGCGAGTCGCAGGTCGCCGTCTTCGTCAACGAGGGCCGGATCGCGGACGTCTTCCCGCCCGGCACCCACACGCTGACCACCCAGAACCTGCCGATCCTGTCGACCCTCAAGGGCTGGAAGTACGGCTTCGAGTCGCCCTGGAAGGCCGAGGTGTACTTCGTCAACACCCGGCAGTTCACCGACATGAAGTGGGGCACGCAGAACCCGGTCATGATGCGGGACGCCGAGTTCGGCGTGGTCCGGCTCCGGGCGTTCGGCGCGTTCGCGATGCGGGTCGTCGACCCCGGCAAGCTGCTCACCGAGCTGGTCGGCACCGACCCGCAGTTCCGCACCGAGGAGGTCCAGGAGTACCTGCGCCAGCTGGTCGTCAGCCACCTGGGCAGCGCCCTGGCCACCTCCGGCGTCCCGGCCCTGGATCTGGCGGCCAAGCAGCAGAGCATCGGGCAGACGCTGTCCGCGGTGCTCACCGACGAGCTGGCCCCGTCCGGGATCGCGATCCCCCGCTTCATCATCGAGAACATCTCGCTGCCGCCCGAGGTCGAGCAGGCCATGGACAAGCGCACCTCGATGGGCGTGGTCGGCAACCTGGACGCGTACACGAAGTTCCAGACCGCGAACGCGATCGAGGACGCCGCCAAGAACCCGGGCGGGGCCGGCGAGGCGTTCGGCATCGGCATCGGCATGGCCGCCGGGCAGCGCGCCACCCAGGCGATGAACACACCCCCGGCCGCGGCCCCGCCGACCGGCCCGCCGCCGCTGCCCGCGGCCGACTGGTTCGCCGCGCTCGGCGGCACCCAGCAGGGCCCGTTCGACCTGGCCACCCTGGCCGGGCACGCCTCGGCGGGCGCGCTGACCCGGCAGACCCTGGTCTGGCGCAACGGCATGGCCGCGTGGACCCCGGCCGGCCAGGTGCCGGACCTGGGCAGTGTCTTCGCCGCGGTCCCGCCGCCGCTGCCCCCACAGCAGGCCTGACGTGTCACAGCAGCAGACCCAGACGCAGTACCCGTGCTCCGGCTGCGGGGCCAACCTGGAGTTCGCCCCCGGCACGACCGTGCTCAAATGCCCGTACTGCGGGACCGAGACCCCGGTCGGGCCGGCCGAACGGGCCATCCGCGAGCACTCCTGGGCGCAGTTCGCCGGGCTCCCCCGCAAGCCGATCTCGGCGCTGGCCCCGCACGTCTTCACCTGCCAGGGCTGCGGGGCGATCACCCAGAGCGACAAGATCTCCGACCGCTGCCAGTTCTGCGGGGCGGCCCTGGTCGCCGACATCACCCCGGGCGACCAGGTTCTGCCCGAGGCGGTGCTGCCGTTCGCGGTGGACCGGGCGGCACTGCGGGAGGCGCTGCGGCAGTGGGCGTCGTCGCGCTGGTTCGCGCCGAACAGCCTGAAGCGGGTCACCGAGGCCGAGTCGTCCCACAGCTCGTACCTGCCGCACTGGACGTACGACTCGAACACGGTCTCGCACTACTCGGGTGAGCGCGGCGAGCACTACTGGGTGACCGAGACGTACACCGAGGACGGCCAGACCAAGACGCGTCAGGTCCAGAAGACGCGGTGGTACCCGGCGTCCGGCGTGGTGTCCCGCACCTTCGACGACGTGCTGGTCACCGGCACCAGCCGGGTCATGCCCAAGCACCTGGAGAAGCTCGAACCGTGGCCGCTGCCCGAGGCCGAGCCGTACCGGCCGGACTACCTGGCCGGGCACGAGACGCTGCGCTACGACATCGAGCCGGAGAGCGGGCTGGAGAACGCGAAGTCGGTCATGGCCGGCGTCATCCGCGACGACTGCGAACGCGACATCGGCGGCGACGAGCAGCGGGTCCACTCCGTCGACACCGAGTACCACGACACGACGTTCAAGCTGATGCTGCTGCCGGTGTGGATCGCGTGCTACCTGCACGCCGGCCGCACCTACAACGTCCTGGTCAACGGCCGCTCGGCCGAGGTCGCGGGCGAACGCCCCTACAGCAAGGCCAAGATCGCCCTGGCCGTGATCGCGGCGGTGCTACTGATCGCCGCGATCGTCGTGGCGGTCCAACTCAACCGCCATTAACTACCCGCCGGACTCGTCGGTCTCGGCTCCCTCGGGGACGGTGTCGTCGTCGCGGGAGTCGAGCCAGCCGTGCGGCAGCGAGACCTTGCCCGGCGCGTTGATCCGGCCGCGCGGCTGACCCAGCGACTCGACCGGGAACGGGATCGCCGGGTCCAGCTTCTCCAGCAGGTCGTCCAGCTCGGCCAGCGAGGAGATCATCGCCAGGCTGCGGCGCAGGTCACCGCCGACCGGGAAACCCTTCAGGTACCAGGCGACGTGCTTGCGGAAGTCGGCGCAGCCGTGCCGCTCGTCTTCGAGGGCCTCGACCAGCAGCTGGGCGTGCCGGGACATGATCTTCGCGACCTCGCCCAGGGCGGGCAGCACCGGCTGGTAGCCGGCGCCCTGGGTGAACGCGGCCTCCAGGTCGGCGAAGAGCCACGGGCGGCCCAGGCAACCCCGGCCGACGACCACGCCGTCGACACCGGTGTGCGCGACCATCCGCAACGCGTCCGAGCCCTCCCAGATGTCGCCGTTGCCGAGCACCGGCACGTCCAGGGCCTGCTTCAGGGTGGCGATCGCGTCCCAGTCGGCCTGGCCCGAATACCGCTGCTCGGCGGTGCGCGCGTGCAACGCCACGGCGGCGACCCCGGCGTCCTGCGCGGTCAGGCCGGCTTCGACGTACGTCAAATGGTCTTCATCGATGCCTTTGCGCATCTTGATGGTGAGGGGGATGCCGAACTCGGCGGCGGCGTCGACGGCCTGCTTCACGATCCGGCCGAACAGCTTGCGCCGCCACGGCAGGGCCGAACCGCCGCCGCGCCGGGTCACCTTCGGCACCGGACACCCGAAGTTCAGGTCGACGTGATCGGCGAGATTGTCCTGACCGACCATGCGGACCGCCCGCGCGGTCACATCCGGGTCCACGCCGTAGAGCTGCAGGCTGCGGAAACCCTCGTCCTCGGCGAACGTGACCATCTTCAGCGTCTTGGGGATCCGCTCGACCAGCGCCCGAGTGGTGATCATCTCGCAGACGTAGACGCCGCCGCCCTGCTCCCGGCAGAGCCGCCGGAACGCCACATTGGTGATCCCGGCCATCGGGGCGAGCACGACGGGCGGATTGACGGCGTGGTTGCCGAGCATGAGTGGTGCGGTCACGCGCTCTAGGGTGACACGCCCAGCCCGGCAACCTCGAATCGCCCGCTCGTTACTGCTGGCCGCCTCGCTCGATCAGCGTGTCCAGCATCCCGATCATCCGCTGGGACGTATCCGTCAGGCCACGCATATCAAGCCTGAGCCACGCGATTTCCGTCTCTTGGTTCTTGAGCATCGAGGTGTGCCGCTCAAGGATCTCCGTGTGGCGCCCGAGGGTGGCCGCTTGCTTCGTAAGCGCCGCGGTGTGCTCGGATTGAGTCTCCCTGATCGCCTTGATGAGGCTGTCCTGAGCCGCCACCTTGATACCGGTGTCGGACAAATCCTTATCTTGACCAGCTCGGAGCTCCTGCTGTTCGGCCACGAGTTCCTCCAGGCGAGTCAAGCGCTCTTCGACGGTGGGCATAGGTGCCTCCAGGGGTGAAGGGTAGCCGGTCGGCCGACCGACGAGGGGGTGTTCACACTCCGGAGAACTATAGGCGCGGGACAACTTGCCGGGCGTCACCTGAACGAGTGCATGATCCGCTCTCATCTGACAGAGTCGACAACGTGACCGAGGAAATGAGTCCGCGCAGGCTGGTGGCGGTTTTCGCCTCGCCCACGGCGGAGATGCTGGCCCGGTTCGGTGTCGAGCTGGGCTTCCACGTCGTGGTCGTCGAACCCGACCCGGCGCGGCTGGTGGGAACGCCCCGCCCGCACGGCGATCGGGCGGTCAGCGACCTCTGGGCGGCCGAGGCCGACGACCACACCGACATCCTGCTCACCGACCATCACCGTCCCGAGATCGGCACGCTGCTGCGCGAGGCCCTGGCCGGGAAGTCCCGGTGGATCGGCATCGTCGGGAATCCGCGCCACGAGGGTCCGCACGTCGCCGCGCTGCGTGAGCTGGGCGTGCCGGCGGAGGAGATCGCCCGGGTGCACCGCCCGGTCGGCCTGAACATCGGCAGCCGCACCCCGGCCGAGATCGCGGTGGCGGTCCTGGCCGGCCTGGTCGCCGACCGCAACGGCCGTCCCGGCGGCTTCGACTTCTAGAGCGCCGACGAGCAGGCCCGGGCGGCGGCCCTGGCCGGGCGGGCCCGGCTGGGGTCAGGGCAGGCGGCTGGCGACCACTTCGACGAAGTTGCGGATGCCGCTCTGGGCCCAGACCTCCTCGGCCGTGTCGTTGCTGGTCCAGCCCTGGATCCGGACGTCGTTCTCCAGGTAGTCCGGGTAGTCGGCCTCCACCTCGGCCGCTATCCCGTTCTTGAGGACGGCCCAGGTGTAGCTACCGAGGGAGTGGGTCGAGCACGCGTCGAGCTCGAACCGGCTCACCAGGTCGGCCGGGCACTTGTACTTCTCCGCGTCGACGGCCGAGCCGAGGACGTTCTCCTCGAAGTTCGACTTGGCCGCCTCGGGTGTGCCGGCGGCGCGGATGACGACCGAGACCCGGGTGCCCAGGTCGTCCTTGTTCGCGCTCTCCGGGAAGTACACGGTGGCCTGGCAGGTGGCATCCTTCACCGACACCTTCTGCCCGAAACCCTGCACCGAACTGTTGCTGAAGGTCGGGCTGGCCGACTTGAGCTCGACCTTGGTGGCGGACGGGAAGACCGCCCGGACCGCGTCCTCAGGCATCAGCCCGCAGGCGTTCGGCCACCGGTCCAGCGGCAGCAGCCCGCTGCTGTCCGGTTTCGCCGCGACCTTGACCGGTTTACCGGGAGTGGCCTGACCGATCGGCAGGTACCGGTATTCCTTCTCCCCGCACCCGGCGGCCACGGCCAGGACCAGCGTCATCGCGAAAATAGATCCCCGTCGCACCATGGCCGCCCATCTTAGGCGGCCATGGCGCACGGGTCAGAATCCGCTCAGGGGACGCTGATGTTGAACGTGATCCGGTTGTCGCCCTCGGTCAGGCCCCACAGCCGCGGCGCCGAGCCGTTGTAGGACGGCTGGTAGGACAGGTTCTCCAGCCCGCCGTTGACCTGCGCCTGCTGGTGCGGCGCCTGGTCGGGCACGGCCTTGTGGACGCATGTCCCGCTGCCGCCGGCACAGGTGCCGGAGAGGAACCAGTTCGTGCCGTCGCTGGCCACCCCCTGCATGTGCCAGATCGGCGAGACGAAGGCCTCGTCCGCGTGCACCTTGCCGTCGGCGCTGAGCAGCGGCAACGCGGTGGCCGCGCTCATCGGCCAGCGGATCGCGCGCCCGCCGGCGGCGTCGGTCCCCACGTATTCGGCCGAGACCATCGAGTCGCGGTTGCTGCCCCGGCGGTCGAGGCTTATCGCGTTGAGGCAGGGCCGGACGCCGGTGATCGACGAGCACCCGACGTAGCCGTCGGTCGGCGTGTACTCCGGGTAGTACTCGCCGATCTCCGGCAGCACGTACCGGTGCCAGCGGCCGCTGGGCGCCTTCGACCCGTCGGCGCCGAAGCCGACCTCCTCCTCGGAGCGGGTCATGGCCCAGAGGTGGCGCAGGTTGAACGCGTGCAGCCGGCCGCCGTCGGCGACCAGCAGCGTGTTGCCGTACCAGACGACGCCGTCGGCGTGGTTCCAGTCGAAGGTCCGGAAGTTGTCGACCCCGCCGGTGGCGTCCGGGACGACCAGCAGCACGTCGCGGAACTTGAGCTTGGCCGTGCTGGTGTAGTCGACGAATGTGAGGCGGGAGAACGCGTTGCTGTCCTGCGGGCCGTGCCAGCTGGCCACGGCGATCTTCCGGTTCTCCCAGAGCAGGTTGGGCTGGGCGTCCCACGAGCCGGTGATGCCCTGCGGGCGCCAGGTCGAGGCCCAGTCGTCGTCCTCGGTGTCCCAGCAGAAGCCGACCGGGTTCAGCGTCGACACGATGCCGCTGGTGTGGCACAGGCCCCAGGTCGGGGTGAAGTCCTGTGTCCCGTCGAGGGCGGCGCTCAGCGACGCCGCCGGGGTGACCTTGCCACTGGCCTCGATCCGGCTGACGATGTCGCCGTAGCGCTGGAAGCTGTCGGCCGGGTCGAGCACGAACGCCGACGCGTCGATGTGCGCGAACGTCGCCGCGGCCTCGGCCCGGCCGGGGCCGATGGCCACCGCGGTGAGGCCGAGGAGCAGCGAGGCGGCCACGGTCAGGAGACGCCGGGCCCTCACTTGAGGTACCCCACGATCGGGGCGTGGTCGGAGTTCCCGTCCGGGGTCGGCGAGGTCAGCGTGTCCTGGTAGCCGGTGGTCAGCACGTCGCACGCGGTGAAGCCGGCGCTGGCGAAGACGTAGTCGATCTTCCCGGGGTCGGTGCCCCCGATCGTCGGCTCCCGGACGGTGTCCCCGGTGGTGTACGCCTTCTCGTCGCACTCGTCGTACTTGTCGTGCAGCGTCTTGAGGTAGGTGCTCCACTGCCGGGTGTTGAAGTCGCCGCCGAGCACCACCTGGGGCGCGTCGGCCGGCCGGTCGAAGACGAACGTGCCCAGGGTCGCCACCTCGTCGGCGTACGCGGTCGCCCCGATGTCGCTGTTCACCAGGTGGGTGGTGCAGACCTCGGTGGTCCAGCCGGACACCTTGGCGCAGAGTACGGTCGGCGAGCTGATCCCGGTCGCCGACGAGCGGGCCTGGTGCGGGACGGGCAGCGGCCGGCGGGTGATCTGGCTGATCTTCCCGTGGACGGCGATGGCAACCCCGAGCGTTCCGGCCAGACCCCCGCGGCAGTCGGAACGCCCGTCCGGGCGCTGCATCTCGGCCCAGGCGGTGGTCCACTCGTCGCCGAGCCGGGACTGGAGGCGGTCGAGCAGGCTGGTGTTGCCGGCCGCCTGGTTCAGTGCGAGGGGCCCGGAGCAGACCTCCTGCAGCATCACGACGTTGAGCTGCTGACTCGTCACGAGGTTGACGACCGCGTCGACCTTACGGTCGGGCTCGTTCCGGTTCGGGCAGTAGGACGACGAGCCGAAGGCGCCACCGGCCTCGCCGCAGATGTTCCAGCTGGCCACCCGGATCGATGGCTCGGCCGCCGCGGCGGTCGCTTCGGATGTGGACGGCGCCGGCCGGGCCAGGAGGAACACCCCGGCCACGGTCAGGGCCGCCAGCACCGGCGACAAAATTCGATTGATGTTCATAAATCGGCAAGCATAGCGACGCCGGGCGTCCCACAGGGGGGTGCCCGGCGTCACGGAACGCGGATCAGCAGCCCGGAAGGCGCTTGATCAGGTAGTCCTCGATCTGGTCGAGCGACACCCGCTCCTGCTTCATGGTGTCGCGGTCCCGGACGGTCACCGCGTTGTCGGTGAGCGTGTCGAAGTCGACGGTGACGCAGAACGGCGTGCCGATCTCGTCCTGCCGCCGGTAGCGACGCCCGATCGCCTGCGAGTCGTCGAACTCGACGATCCAGCGCTTGCGCAGGTTGGCCGAGAGCTCACGCGCCTTGGGCGACAGCTCCGGGTTGCGCGACAGCGGCAGCACCGCGACCTTGACCGGCGCCAGGCGCGGGTCGAACCGCATGACCGTGCGCTTGTCGACGCCGCCCTTGGTGTTCGGCGCCTCGTCCTCGTCGTAGGCCTCGAGGAGGAACGCGAGGACCGCGCGGGTGAGGCCGGCGGCCGGCTCGATCACGTACGGCGTCCAGCGCTCCTGCTTCTCCTGGTCGAAGTACGACAGGTCGACCCCGGAGTGCTTGGAGTGCGTGGACAGGTCGAAGTCGGTGCGGTTGGCGATGCCTTCGAGCTCGGCGAACTCACTGCCACCGAACTGGAACCGGTACTCGATGTCGACGGTCCGCTTCGAGTAGTGCGACAGCTTCTCCTTCGGGTGCTCGAAGAAGCGCAGGTTGCTCTCCGAGAGGCCCAGGCCGCGGTACCAATCCCAGCGCTGCTGCAGCCAGTACTCGTGCCACTGCTCGTCCTCGCCGGGCGCGACGAAGAACTCCATCTCCATCTGCTCGAACTCACGAGTACGGAAGATGAAGTTGCCCGGCGTGATCTCGTTCCGGAAGCTCTTGCCGACCTGCGCGATGCCGAACGGCGGCTTCTTGCGGGCCGCGGTCGCCACGTTCAGGTAGTTCACGAAGATGCCCTGGGCGGTCTCCGGGCGCAGGTAGTGCATGCCCTCGGTGCTCTCGGTCGGCCCGAGGTAGGTCTTCATCAGGCCGTTGAACATCTTCGGCTCGGTGAAGGTGCCCTTGTTACCGCAGTTCGGGCAGTTCAGCTCCTGCAGCGAGGTCGGCAGCGAGCCGTGCTTGGCCTCGTACGCCTCTTCCAGGTGGTCGGCCCGGTACCGCTTGTGGCAGGACTGGCACTCGGTCAGCGGGTCGACGAACGCGTCGAGGTGACCGGAGGCGGCCCACACGTCCTTGCTCAGGATCACGGCCGAGTCCAGGCCGACGATGTCGTCGCGCTGCTGGACCATGGTCCGCCACCACTGCCGGCGGACGTTCTCCTTCAGCTCGACGCCGAGCGGACCGTAGTCCCAGGCGGAGCGGGTTCCCCCGTAGATCTCGCTGGAGGGGAAGACGAAACCCCGGCGCTTGGCAAGGCTGACAACGGAATCGATGCGGTCGGCAGGCATGAGTCTCCTACGCCGGCTGGGTGTCGGCGGGGGTATCGGAAGGTGATGGGACGATTAGGGAGGTTACTCCCCGACCGAGCACACCTCGAACGCGCCCGTGGTCCGGTTCTGCCCCAGCTGAGCCTCGGTGTGCTCGACGTCGCCGCCGGGATGGACCAGGTCAACCTTGACCTCACCGGTGTTCAGATCAAGATCACCGATTTGGTACGACGTGATGCGCTCCTCCTGCGAGACCCGCTCCTGGAACTCGGTGACGGTCTCGCGCAGCTTGGCGCTGCGGCACAACTGCCCGTACGCCCCGTCGTAGTCCCCGGCCTTGACCGCCTCCAGGTAGTCGGTGATCACGGCGCGCGCCTGCTCGTTGGCCGAGCCGTTGATGGCCAGCCCGAGCCCGATGATCGCGGCCAGCCCACCGCCGCAGATCAGCGCCACGACACCACCGCCGATGCCGAAGCCCAGCCCGATGCGGCGGCCCCGGCCCTCGACGGGCGGCGCCGGGAACGGCGGATGAACGCCCGGGCCGGGAGGTGGCGGCGGGACGAACGTCGCCGGCGGGGGCGGCGGCGGGGCGTACTGCAGGGGCGGTTGACCGTAGGTCATGACATCAGCCTAGTTCTCAGCGCCACGGCTCGGCGGCCCGGTCACTGCCGATGATCTTGACGGGCTCACCCGGCCCGGCACTGGCCAGTGTCTCGAACGCCGACGGCTCGTCCAGCGACCGCGCCAGCAGCGGGGTGGCGTGGACCTTGACGTCGAAGTTGCCCAGCGCGCGGCGGTAGGCTCCGACGGACTCCCACTCGGTCACCAGGGTCCAGCCGGCGGTGTCCTCCAGGGCGCGGGTGAGCCGGCCGGACAGGTATCCGGAGCACTGGGCGAGCGCGGCGAGAGCGGCGTGCGCCTGTTCCGTGAAGCCGTCCTGCGTGTCCGGCGGGACCAGGAAGCGGTTGAGCACCAGCATGTGACGAGGGTACGCAACGCCGACAGGAGCGACGGTGACGACGTCCGATCATTTCCTGCGCCGCCTGGCCAGGGTCAACCCGACCACCGCGTTCATCGTGGCGCTGGTCCTGCTGCTGGCCGGGTTGTTCCTGTCCGGGATCGTGGGCGCGCTGCTGCTGGCCGCGCTGGCCGCCGGCCTGGCCGCGCTGACGTTCACCACCTGGCCGGTGCAGCCGCCGATCACCCGCATCGTCCGGGTGGTGCTGCTCACTCTTCTGGTGGTCGCCGTGGTCGGCAAGGCGCTGTGAACCCATGCGCTTTTGACAATCATTGTCATTATCGATCACAGTAGGTGGCATGATGCGCCGCCCGTTGATCCCGCTGCTCGTGCTGGCCGCCGTCGCGGCGCTGGCCGGGTGCGCGACGCGGGCCCAGGCCGACGGCCGGCTCCCGATCGTCGCCGCGTTCTACCCCCTGCAGTTCGTCAGCGAGCGCATCGGCGGTGACCTGGTCCGGGTCACCAACCTCACCAAGCCCGGCGCCGAGCCGCACGACGTCGAGCTCAGCCCGCGGCAGGTCGCCCGGATCGCCGACGCCAGGGTCGCGGTCTACCTGCGCGGTTTCCAGCCCGCGGTCGACGACGCGATCAAACAGAACGCCGACGATCGGGCGTACGACGTCTCCGGCGCCGTGCATCTCGAGCACGCCGACGACTCGGCCGCCGAACAGGGGCACGAGCACGGCGCCACCGACCCGCACGTCTGGCTCGACCCGACGCGCCTGGCCGCGATCGGTGACGCCCTGGCCGGACGCCTGGCCGAGGCCGACCCGGCCCACGCCGAGGGCTACCGGAGCCGCGCCGCCGCCCTGCACCAGCAGCTCACCGCGCTGGACGGCGAGTTCAGCACGAGCCTGGCCACCTGTCAGCGGCACGAGCTGGTCACCAGTCACACCGCGTTCCACTACCTGGCCGAGCGGTACGGCCTGACCCAGGTCGGGATCACCGGCGTCGACCCGGAGGCCGAGCCGTCGCCGCGCCGCCTGGCCGAGGTCGCCGCCGACGCCCGGGCCCACGGCACCACCACCATCTTCTTCGAGACCCTGGTCAGTCCCAAGGTGGCCGAGACGATCGCGCGCGAGGTCGGCGCGCGTACCGCGGTGCTCGACCCCCTCGAAGGCCTGACCGACCCGACCGCGGACTACTTCTCGGTGATGCGGAGCAATCTGGCCGCGCTCACCACGGCATTGGGGTGCTCATGAGCGTCATCGAGGTCCGCCATCTGGCCGCCGGATACGACGGGCGGGAGATTCTGCGGGACGTCAACCTCAGCGTCGCCCCGGGTGACGTCGTCGCCGTGCTCGGCGCCAACGGCTCCGGGAAGTCCACGCTGATCCGCACGGTCCTGGGCCTGGTCCCGGTCCGCCGGGGCGAGATCGACCTGTTCGGTACACCTCAGCGGAAATTCCGCCACTGGGAGCGGATCGGCTACGTCCCGCAGCGGCTGGGCGCCGGGAGCGGCGTGCCGGCCACGGTCGGCGAGGTGGTCGCCTCCGGCCGGCTGGCCCGGCGCGGGATGTTCCGGCTGCCCGGCGCGGCCGACCGGGCCGCCGTCCACCAGGCCCTCGAAGCGGTCGGCCTGCTGAACCGGATCGGCGACCCGGTCAGCACCCTCTCCGGCGGCCAGCAGCAGCGCACCCTGATCGCGCGGGCCCTGGCCGGCCGGCCGGACCTGCTGGTGCTGGACGAGCCGACCGCCGGGGTGGACGCGGCCAGCCAGGAGGCGTTCGCCGGCGCGCTCACCGAGTTCGCCGCCGCCGGCGGGACGATCCTGCTGGTCCTGCACGAGCTGGGCCCGCTGCGGCCACTGATCGGGCGGGCCGTCGTGGTGCACGACGGCCGGATCGCACACGAGGGTGTGCCGCCCGAGCCGGCCGGCCATCACGCCGAGCCGGGGCACGACCACGTGCACCCGCACGCCGACGAGGAGAAGGCCACGATCTGCGAGTGGGCGCCCACCGAGGGGATGAAGGCGTACTGAGATGGACCTGCTGACCTATCCCTTCATGCTGCGCGCGCTGGCCGGGGCTCTGATCATCGGCCTGGCCGCGCCGGCGCTCGGCATCTACCTGGTGCAGCGACGGCTGTCGCTGATCGGCGACGGCATCGGGCACGTGGCGCTGACCGGTGTCGGCGTCGGCCTGCTCACCCACCAGTCCCCGGTGCTCACCGCGGTGCTGATCTCGGTGGTCGGCGCGGTCGCGGTCGAGCTGGTCCGCGAGCGCGGGCGCACCTCCGGCGACCTGGCCCTGGCGCTGCTCTTCTACGGCGGCATCGCGGGCGGCGTGGTGCTGGTCGGGCTCTCCGACGACGCCAGCAACGCCAGCCTGATGCAGTACCTGTTCGGCTCGCTGATCACCACGTCCCCGTCGGACATCGCGGTGATCGCCGGGCTGGGCGCGGCCGTGCTGGCCGCGATGCTGGTGTTCCGGCCCGCCCTCTTCGCGCTCTGCAACGACGAGGAGTATGCGCGGGTCAGCGGCCTCCCGGTGCGCACCCTGAACCTGCTGCTGGCCGTGACCACCGCGATCACCGTGACCATCGCGATGCGTACCGTCGGATTGTTGTTGGTCTCGGCCTTGATGGTGGTCCCGGTGGCGGCCGCCCAGCAGCTCACCCGGGGATTCCGGTCGACCATGGCGGTGGCCATGCTGATCGGGGTCTGCGCGGCCGGTGTCGGCGTGGTGCTGGCCGGCCAGATCGACACCGCGCCGGGCGCCACCACGGTGCTCATCGCCCTGGCCGCGTTCCTGGTCACCGCCCTGGCCGGAGCCCTCTGGCACCGCCGCCGGGCGACCGCGGCGGCCCACGCCGAGCCCCCGGACGTCGTGCTCCATGCCTGAGCCAGAAGGTACGGTGGTCCGCACCATGACGGCCACCGGTTACGAAGCGTACGAAGCCGCGGGCGCGCTCCTGCGGGCGCTGTCCGCGCCGATCCGGATCGCCATCGTCGCGGAGCTCGGAGCGGGCGAACGCTGCGTGCACGATCTGGTCTCGCAGCTCGGCGCCCCCCAGCCGCTGGTCTCGCAACACCTTCGGGTGTTGCGCGGGGCCGGCGTGGTGCGGGGTGTCCGGCGTGGGCGCGAGATCGCATACTCCCTGGTGGACGAACACATCGCGCACATCGTGGCGGATGCCGTCAGCCATGCGAGGGAGAACCGATCGTGAATCCGGAGACCAGCGCCCAGCGCAACACCAAGCAGCGGAGCGCGGTGCGTGACGTGCTCGTCGAGACCGAGGGTTTCCACAGTGCCCAGGACCTGCACGCGATACTGCGGGACCGGGGCGAGCGGGTCGGCCTGACCACCGTGTACCGGACGCTGCAGGGCCTGGCCGACGCCGGCGAGGTGGACGTGATGCGCCCGCCCGGCGGCGAGCATCTCTACCGCCGGTGCAGCCAGGGGCATCACCACCATCTGGTGTGCCGCGACTGCGGGCGGACGGTCGAGGTGCTCGGCCCGGCGGTCGAGTCGTGGGCCGAGAAGATGGCCGGTGAGCACGGTTTCGTCGACGTCTCCCACACGATGGAGATCTTCGGTACGTGCCCGGAGTGCGCGGCGAAATGCTGAGCCTCGCCTGAGGGACGCCCGGATGCGTCACCGGCGGCCGGGTGCGAGGCTTCACTCGTGAAGCTCTATGCCGACCGCATGCCCACCGCGGTACGCCAACTGGTCACCGACATCCTCGTCGTCCTCTGGGTCTACCTGTGGATCCGGGTCGCGCTCTGGGTCCACGACGTGGTCGAGAAGCTGGCCGTTCCCGGTCAGAAGCTGGAGACCGCGGGCGGCGGCATCGCCGACAACCTGGCCGACGCGGGCGGCAAGGTCGGCCGGGTGCCCCTGGTCGGCGATCAACTGGTCAAGCCGTTCAACGGTGCCGCCGACGCCGCCCGGTCGATCGCCGAGGCCGGTCACCAGCAGCAGGAGCTGGTCGACAAGCTGGCGCTGATCCTGCCGCTGATGGCCATCGCCGTACCCCTGGCCCTGGTGTTGTTCCTCTGGCTGCCGCTGCGGCTGCGCTGGATCCGGCGGGCCTCGACCGCGCTCGCGGTCCGCGACGAGCCGGCCGGCCGGGATCTGCTGGCGCTGCGGGCGCTCGCCTCCCGCCCGTTGGGCGAGCTGGCCAAGCTGGGCCCGGACATCGCGCAGAGCTGGCGGGCCGGCGACGCGGCGGCCGTCGACGCCCTGGCCGAACTGGAGCTCAAGCGCCTGGGCCTGCGCAAGGCGTCCAGGAAGTTGTCTAAGAAGTGATCGACGAGTCGGCCGGGGCGTCGTCCAGGACGAAGCCGTCCTTGTCGTCGTCGGTGGCCCAGTTACGGTGGGTTACCGGCAGGATCGCCCAGAACGTCAGGAACCACCCGCCGGAGACCACGGTCAGCACCACCGCCCAGCGGGCGTCCAGCACGTAGTCGGTGATCAGCAGGACGCTGCTGACCATCGACACCAGCATGCAGGCCAGCCCGGCGGTGGCCATCCGGTGCGAGTAGCGCACCAGTTCCGGCTTACGGCCTTGCCGGAACAGGGCCCGGTGGAACGCCACCGGCGAGATGATCAGCGCGGTCGCGAACGCCGCGCTGATCAACGCCACCATGTAGACGTCCCGCTGGAACGCCGTGGCGTCCGGGAAGCCGCTGGAGAACGGCAGGGTCAGCAGGAACGCGAAGAGGATCTGCACCCCGGTCTGGGCGACCCGGAGTTCCTGCAGGAGGTCGGCGAAGTTCCGGTCCCAACGCTGCTTCTCGGTTTCCTTCGACGACGAGGGGGCCATGGTGAACGCCGATTCCCCGTCGCGGCCATGGTCAAACGCCGATACGTGCCAGGACCGCGTCGCCCAGTTCGCGGGGCGCCTGCTCGGGCACCCAGTGGCTGACCCCGCGCATGGCCACGAGCTGGTAGTCGGCGCGCACCCAGTCCGCGGTCCGCAGCGCCGCGGTCAGGCCGACCACGCCGTCGCGGTCGCTCCAGACGTACGTGGTCGGCACGGTGACCTCCCCGAGGTCGGCCACGTCGCTCCCGCGGAACGCCCGGTACCAGTTCAGCGCCGTGGTCAGCCGGCCCGGCTCGCGCATCGCCTTGACGTAGAGATCGGCCCGTGGCCCGATCGCCCCGAGCATCCGGCGCATCACCAGCGCTCCCCCGCCGAGCAGCAGCCGCTCGGCCCCCGGACTGCGGAACACCTGGAAGTACGCGAGGCGCGCCCGCTGCGACGGCCGGACCCGCAACGCCAGCATCAGGGCCCGCGGGTGCGGGACGGAGACCGCGGTGAGCGTGCGCACCCGCTCCGGATGCCGGCCGGCGACCAGCCAGGCGACCTGAGCACCCCAGTCGTGCCCGACCAGGTGGGCCGACTCCAGACCGAGCTCGTCCAGGACGGCGAGCACGTCGGCGACGGCCTCACCGATGCGGTACTGACCGACGCCGGACGGGCGGGCGCCGGGCGAGTATCCGCGCTGGTTCATCGCGTACGTCCGCAATCCGGCCTCGTGCAGGCGCGGCCGTAGGAGATCGAACTCCCGGTGGTCCTGCGGGAAGCCGTGCAGCAGGAGCACCGGCGGCCCGTCCGAGGGCCCTCCTTCGGCCACGTCGAACGTCAGCCCCCGGGCTTTGACCTCCATATGCGCGCTCCCTCCCTGTGCTGCCAAGACCACTAGGTGTTAGCGTCATCGAAACATATGTAATCCGACAGGGGAGCGCGCAGCGCTGAGAGTGCGGTGAAGACCGCAGACCCTCGTACCTGATCTGGGTAATGCCAGCGCAGGAAGTTCGGGAGGACCTCCATGAGAAGCAGTTCCTGGCGAACGATCGACATCGTCATCGCCTCGGTCATCGCCGTCGCCTTCGGCGTCATCTTCTGGGCCTGGGACGCGGTCTGGGCCGCCACCGAGAACGCGTTCGTGTTCTTCCCGCCCGCGCAGGCCGTCCTCTACGGCATGTGGTTCCTGCCGGCCGTGCTGAGCGCGCTGATCATCCGCAAGCCGGGGGCCGCGTTCTTCACCGAGACGGTCGCCGCGATCATCTCGGCGCTGCTCGGCAACAAGTGGGGCGCCACGGTCATCTTCCAGGGCGCGGCCCAGGGCCTCGGCGCGGAACTCGCGTTCGCGCTGTTCCGCTACCGGTTCTTCACCCTGCCGGTGGGCCTGCTCTCGGGCGCGCTGGCCGGCCTGGTGGCCGCGGTCTTCGACTGGTTCGTCTGGACCTACGACTACGAGCTGTGGAACTACCGCGTGCCCTACGCGCTGATCACCGTCGCCAGCGCCACGGTCCTCGCCGGGGCCGGCGCCTGGCTGCTGGTCCGGGCCCTGGCCCCGACCGGCGTCCTGGATCGATTCGAGGCCGGCCGGGAGCGGGCCCTGATCTAGCCGATGGCCGAGGTTGAACTGACCGGGTTCGGCTGGCGGCACGCGGGGCGTCGCGCGTGGGCGGTCCGCGGCCTCGACCTGCGGATCCGGCACGGCGAACGGGTGCTCCTGCTCGGCCCTTCCGGGGCGGGCAAGAGCACGCTGCTGGCCGCGCTGGCCGGGCTGCTGCCGGAGGACTCGGGCGAGTCCGAGGGCGGCCTGGAGATCGACGGACTCGACCCGCGCAAGGCCCGCGACCGGGTCGGCATCCTGTTCCAGGATCCGCAGACCCAGCTGGTGATGGCCCGGTCCGGCGACGACGTGGCGTTCGGGCTGGAGAACCGGGGCGTGCCGCGCTCCGAGATCTGGCCCCGGGTCGCCGAGGCTCTGGAGCGCGTCGGATTTCCGTACCCGATGGATCGCCCGACCGCCCAGCTCTCCGGCGGCGAGGCGCAGCGCCTGGCCCTGGCCGGGGTGATCGCCCTGCGCCCGGGACTGCTGCTGCTCGACGAGCCGACCGCCAACCTCGACCCGGACGGCGCCGCGCTGATCCGCGACGCGATCGCCCGCGCGATCGGCCCGGACACCACGCTGATCATCGTCGAGCATCGGGTCGCCGAGGCGTTACCCCTGGTCGACCGGGTGGTGGTGATCGATCCGGGCGGTGGCGTGCGGGCCGACGGGCCACCCGAGACGATCTTCGCCGCCTGCGGCGACGAGCTCGCCGACCAGGGAGTCTGGGTGCCGGGCCGACCTCCGGCCGCCCGCGAGGCGCCGATCACGGTCAATGCCACGACCGATGTGGTACGGACGGAGCACGCGGCCGTCCCCGATCGCCTCCCCCCGACGTCGCTGACCGTCGGGGCGGGCGAGGTGGTGGCCGTCACCGGCCCCAACGGCGCCGGCAAGTCCACCCTCGCGCTGCTGCTCGGCGGCCTGCTCGCCCCGGGGAGCGGGCGGGTCGCCGGGTTCGGCGATCGGCGGCCGCCGCACCGGTGGCCGGCCCGGACCCTGAGCGCCCGGATCGGTTCGGTCTTCCAGAACCCGGAACACCAGTTCGTCACCGGGCGGGTCGCCGACGAACTGGCGCTGGGTCCACGCCGGCTGCGCCGGCCACCGGCCGAGATCCGGCGCACCGTGGACGAACTGCTGCACCGGCTGCGGCTGGAACGGCTGGCCGAGGCGAACCCGTACACGCTCTCGGGCGGTGAGGCGCGGCGGCTGAGCGTGGCCACCGCGCTGGCCACCGCGCCGCGGCTGCTGGTGCTGGACGAGCCGACGTTCGGGCAGGACCGCCGGACGTGGCTCGAACTGGTCGACCTGATGGCCGAGCTGCGGGACGGCGGGCACGGGATCGTCACCGTGACGCATGACGCGGATCTCGTCCGTACCATCGCCGATCGAAGAGTGACCATCGGCGCAGCCGGCGGCGGGCAGCGGCCGTGAGCCTCGTCGAACCCGTCGCCGAAGCCGGCGCGCCTCTGGCGCGGCGCAATCCCGTGGCCAAGCTGGGCGCCGCCCTGCTTTTCACGTTTCCGCTGGTGGCGACGCTGGACCCGGTCACCCCGGCGATCGCGCTGGCGGTCGAGGTGATCGCCCTGCCGTTCTTCGGGGTGCGGGCCGGTGTGCTCGCGCGGCGCGTCTGGCCGCTGCTGATCGCCGCGTTCGGCGTGCTGGTCAGCATGGTCCTGTTCGCCGCCGATCGTAGCGGTGACCTGCTGTTCTCGGTCGGCCCGTGGGACGTCACGACCGGTGTGGGATCGGCCGCGGCCGGGCTGATCCTGCGGATCTTCGCGGTGGCGCTGCCCGGCATCGTGGTGTTCACCACGACCGACCCGACCGACCTGGCCGACGCCCTGGTGCAGAACGCCCGCGCGCCGGAACGGTTCGCGGTCGGCGCGCTCGCCGCGTTCCGGATGCTGCCGCTGCTCGGCCAGGAATGGCGGATGCTGAGCCTGGCCCGGCGGGCCCGGGGCATCGACACCGGCCGCAGCCCCCAGGCGTTCGTCTCGACCGCGTTCGCCCTGCTGGCGGGCGCTCTGCGGCGCGGTGTGCGGCTGGCCGTGGCGATGGACGCGCGCGGCTTCGACTCGGGTGTCGCACGCACGCACGCCCGGGTCCAGCACTTCACCCGGGCCGACCTTCTATTGATCGTGATCTCGGCGCTTCTGTCCGCGATGATCCTGACCCTGACGATCACCCTCGATCTGTTCCGCCCGATCATCGGTTGACCGCGTGTTCGTCACCCCGTCATCGGATCGACAGTGGACGTTGGCCTGCCCCCGCGAAGGTGGCGCTCATGGGTCATGGCCACGATCACGATCACTCTTCTGAAGCGGCTGCCGGGACCGACGTTCCCGAAGCCCTCGACCTGAGCATCCCGGACAGCGAACTCTCCCCCTCCGACAGCTCGCGGCGCACCTTCCTGCGCGGGGCCGGGCTGCTCGGCGCGGGTGCGGCGGCCGCGTCGGTCTTCGGCCGGCCGGGTGCCGCCGAGGCCGCCGGACTCCCGCACACCCACGACCGGCCCGGCGGCGGCTCCTCCGTCGGCGGCTTCCGGTGGCTCGCCGGCGACCACCACATCCACACCCAGTACAGCTCGGACGCGCAGTACCGGGTGCTGGACCAGGCCAAGCACGGCCACGCGTACGGCCTCGACTGGCTGGTCATCACCGACCACGGCAGCGCCGCGCACGCCAAGATCGGCGTGGACAAGGTCAACCCGGACATCGTCAAGACCCGGTCCGAGATCCGTGACCTGCTGACCTTCCAGGGCCTGGAGTGGAACATCCCGGGCGCCGAGCACGCGACCGTCTTCGTCCACCCGGGCAAGAACGAGGTCGACGTCCTCAAGCGGTTCGAGAACGCGTACGACGGGTCGCTGCAGCCGGCCACCAACACCGACGCGCAGAACGAGGCGCTGGCCATCGAGGGCATCAAGTTCCTCGGCGACCAGGTCAAGCACCGCAAGGTCGACGGCGCCCTGTTCTTCGCCAACCACCCGGCCCGCCGCGGCGTCGACTCCCCGCACGAGATCCGCAACTGGCGCGACGCCGACCCGACCGTCGCCGTCGGCTTCGAGGGCGCGCCCGGCCACCAGGCCTCCGGCATCCCGGCCCCGAACGGCCGGGGCGGCGCCCGCGGCGACTACGACAACAACCCGTCGGCGGCGTCGTTCCCCGGCTACCCGCTGGAGAGCTACCGCACGTGGGGTGGCTTCGACTGGATGACCGCGACCGTCGGCGGCCTCTGGGACAGCCTGCTGTCCGAGGGCAAGACCTGGTGGATCACCGTCAACTCGGACTCGCACGTGGTCTACCTGGACCAGTCGGTGAACGGCGCCGGCAGCGACTTCAACACCAACGGCAAGTACAACGACCCCGAGTACACCGGCAAGCCGCTGACCACGGCCGGCGACTTCTGGCCCGGCTACTACGGCCGGACCAACGTGGGCTCGTCGTCGTTCTCCTACAAGTCGGTCATGGACGGCCTGCGCGCCGGCCGTGTCTGGGTCGACCACGGCCGCCTGATCAAGGGCCTGGACGCGCGGGTGCGGGTGGCCGGCGACCGGCGCTCGTACACCGGCACCCCGCTCGGCGGCGTGCTGCAGGTCAAGCGGGGCACCTCGACCGAGCTGACCCTCGACATCGACCTGCAGGACCTGCCGAACTGGGCGACCTTCATCCCCAAGCTCAAGCGGGTCGACGTGATCGTCGGCACGGTCACCGGTCCGGTCACGAACAAGGACACGTTCGTCGCGCCGGACACCAAGGTGGTCAAGTCCTTCGAGATCACCCAGACCAGCGGGCGGGTCTCGCTCGACCTGAACCTGGGCCGCCTGGACAAGCCGTTCTACGTCCGCGTCCGCGGCACCGACGGCAACCGCAGCCAGACCGGCCTGCGGGGTGCGGCGGTGGACGCGGCCGGTCCGAAGCTCGACGTGATCGGCGACGCCGACCCGTGGACCGACCTGTGGTTCTACACCAACCCCATCTGGGTTCTTCCCCGATGACGCGTGGGCTCGTGCCGGCCGGTTCTCCGGCCGGCACCGCCTCCGTCACGGCTTTCGTTCCCCACACGGCCTCCGGCGTCCCGGCGGGCGGGGGCGTCGTCTACGCGCCGGGGGCGGCGGCCCGGATCCTCGGGGTCAGCCTGGGGCATCGCACCCTGCCCGAGGCCGACCACTGGATCCACGAACTGGACCCGGCCCCGGTGCTCGCCTGCACCCACCTGGTCCGCAGCCCGTTCCCGCACGTCGCGATCAGCCTGCTGACCCCGGAAACCTTCGACACCGACCCGTCCCTGCGGGAGGCCGCCGACGCCGCGGCCACCGGCCCGGCCGGACGCGCCGTCGTGTTCCCGGGCAGCACACGACTCACCGGAACGCTCACGGTGAGCGAGATCCTGCAGCGCAGCTCCATCGCCCGGGTGGAGATCCTCGGCAGCGGCCCGGCCGAACCCGACGCCGTCGTCGACACCGGCGACTTCGTCCGGCCCCAGTTCCGCTCCGGCGAACTGATCCTGGTCACCACCCCGGCGGTGGGCGACCGGCTGGTCCCGTTCGAACGTCGCGACCCGACGCCCTGCTGCGCCGGCCACTGACGAACTCCCGGCCCGGCGCCCGATCAGGGGCCGGGCCGGTGATCACAGCACGTAGTTGGCGATCATCTGGCTCAGCTGGCGGATGTCGACGTTGCGCTTGAACTCCAGGCGGACCTTGCCGAGCCCGCTGTACCAGAGATCCAGCTCGGTGTCCCGGTCCAGGCTGCCGGCCGTCTCGACCGAGAAAGCCTGGATCTTGCTGTAGGGCAGTGAGGTGAAGTCGGTCTTCGAACCGGTGATGCCCTGGACGTTCGCGGCGATGAGGCGCTTGGTGGTGAAAACCACGAAGTCGCGCACCGACTTGAACGCGAAGACGATCTGCTCGCCCTGAATCAGGAACGGCGCGACCTGCGGATACAGCTCGCCCGGATCGCACGGGTTGAGTTTGAAGACGGAACCGTTGCTGAAGTCGATCACAACGAACCCTAACGTCCGAGCAGCGCCGCGACCTCGGCGGCAAGCTGCGTGGTGGCCTCGATCTCGGCCTTGCGGATGGACACGCTCTCGATGTTGAACCCGTACGGCATGCCCAGGTGCTCGCAGAAATCCCGCAGGTCCCGGGCGATGTCGAGGCAGTGCCGGTACGACTCGGCGACCGGATCGGCGGTGTGCCGCAACGAGTTCTCCAGCCAGCGCGGGACGTCCACACCGAGCCAGCGCAGGAACTCCAGCGTCTTCAACGACCCGCACAGCGACAACGTGAAGATCAGCGTCCGCGGCTTGACCCCGCGCGCCCGGCACTCGTAGAAGTAGTCGGAGATCAGGTTCTTGGTCTCGTTCACGTGGTAGACCACCTGCGAGACGAAGAAACTCGCGCCCCGCTCCTGCTTGGCCAGCATCCGCAGGTGCTCGTCCGGCCGCTCGCCGATCGCCACCGCACCCAGCGGCAACTCCGGCCGGAACTCGTCGCGCAACTCCTGGGCCCGCCGCAGCCCGGTCCGGACCTCCTTGCCCCCGGAGGACGCGCCGACGAACACGCTGAGCACCCGATCGGGGTCGGAGCGGACCATCCAGTCCCGCAGCTCCGCCTCTTCATACTTCCCCACACACCGGTAGATGATCACCGGCTGCGCCCAGGCGCCCAGATGGTTCTCGTAGTACCAGGCCGGATCGAGCGTGGCCAGGAACGGAAACGGCCGCTCCCGCGGATTCCGATCCGACTCGTCGTCGATGTCGTACAGAATCAGCCCGTCGAGGTCGATCCCGCTGATCCGCTCCAGCGTGACCGCCGCGATCTCCTTGACCCGCTCCTCAGCCGTGCTCCGCTTCGGCGGCGTCACACTGAACAGCAGCACCCCACTCCGGGTGTCGGCCAGCAGCTGAGGCAGAGCAAGACCAGTCATGGCCCCACCCTAAAAACCTCCCCCACCGTGACCGGCACGACAGTCCCCCATTCCCGTCAGTCGAACACCCCGGCCGCAGGGGCCGGCCGCCGCCCCCGGCGCCACCCGGCGTCCCAGCACGGCGGCCCCACCCGTCAGTCGATCGACCCCGGCGCCGCGATCCACCATGTCGGCTGTCCGGTAATCCTGGCGACACTCTCAACCGTGATCACCCGGGAGACTGATCGATGGCTGCCAGATCGTCGGCGGTCAGGTGGAGGGCGGCGGCGGCGATGTTCTGCTCCAGGTGGGCGAGGTCGCCGGTGCCCGGGATCGCCAGGACGTGCGGGCCCTGGTGCAGGGTCCAGGCCAGCCGCACCTGGTGTTCGCTGACCCCGTGCCGCTGCGCCACGAGCCGCACCCCCACATCCGCCGCCGGCGAGGAGCCGGCCCGCGCAGGGCCGGTCGGCGAAGGGTCGGCCGCTGAGGAAGTCGGCGGTGGGCCGGACTCACGGCCGGGGCCGGCGATGGCGAAGAACGGGACGAAGGCGATCCCCCGCTCGCCGCAGACCCGCAGCAACTCGTCATCACGGCGGACGTCGACCGCGTACGCGTTCTGCACGCACACCACCGGCGCGATCCGCGCGGCCTCGTCCAGCTGCGCGACGCTCACGTTGGAGAGTCCCAGGTGCCGGATCAGCCCTTCGGCGCGCATCTCGGCGAGTTCCCCGAACCAGTCCGACACGGCCGCGGTCCGGCCGTTCATCCGCAGATTCACCAGGTCCAGCGTGTCGACGCCGAGCCGGCGCAGGTTTTCCTCGACGTGGTTGCGCAGGTCGCCGAAGGTCCAGCCGCCGTCGGGCAGCAGTCTCGGTCCGACTTTCGTGGCGATGAAGACCTTGTCGCCGTACGGCGAAATCGCCTTTCGAATCAATGCGGTGGCGTGCCGGACGGGCTCGGGTCCGACGTCGATGATCCCCCCGGGTGAGCAGTAGAACGCCGCCGTGTCGATGTGGTCGACGCCCAGCTCGACGGCGCGTCGCAGCACCTGGACGGCCGCCGTGGTGTCCGGGTTGACGGTGAGCCGCATCGAGCCGAAGCCCATCCGGTGGACGACCCGGTCCCCGATGGTCCATGTTCCCGCCACTGTCGCATCAGTCACCCGGCGACCGTAGGGGAGATCGTCCCGTCCCGGCCTCGGTCAAGCGACCGATACCGATTTGCCAGCTTAGCTGGTAATTTGTAGACATCGCGGAAGCCGCTGTCGCGCCTGCGAAAATCGACCCATGCTGGTTGCCTTCTCTGTCACGCCGATCGGGTCCGGGGATTCCGTCGGGGATGCCGTCGCCGAGGCCGTCCGGGTGGTGCGGGCCTCGGGCCTGCCGAACCGGACCGATGCCATGTTCACCACGATCGAGGGCGAGTGGGACGAGGTGATGGCCGTCGTCAAGCAGGCCGTCGACGCCGTCGCCGCGGTCGCGCCGCGGGTCAGCCTGTCGCTGAAGGCCGATGTGCGGCCCGGTGTGACCGGCGCCCTGACCGCGAAGGTGGAGCACATCGAGCGGGTGCTGGGCGGATCATGAGACGGCTGGTCATGTGGGACATCGACTACACCCTGCTGCGCGGCGGCGGGGTGGCGTCCCGGGCCTGGAAGGCGGCGTTCACCGAGGTCACCGGTGTGCCGTGGCGGGACGAGCCGATCTTCGGCGGGCGCACCGACCTGGACATCTGCGGTGGCGTCTTCGCCTCGCACGGGGTCACCGACTGTGCCCCGGAGACGTTCTTCGCGCGGTATGTCGAGCTGGTCGGCGCCGTCCGGCACAAGTTCGCCGAGCAGGGCGCGCTGATGCCCGGGGTGCGCGAGGTCCTGTCGCATCTCGGTGACCGGCCGGACGTGGTGCAGACCCTGGTCACCGGGAACGTGCCGGAGGTGGCCGTGATGAAGGTGACCGCGTTCGGGCTGGCCGGCTCGTTCGACGTCGAGGTGGGCGGCTACGGCACCGACGACAGCGTGCGGGCCACCCTGGTGCGGCGCAGCCTGGAGCGGGCCCGGGCCAAGTACGGCGAGCTGTTCCGCCCGGTGGTCATCGGCGACACCGTGAACGATGTGACGGCCGCGCTGGCCAACGATGCGGCGGCGATCGCGGTGGCCACCGGCGCGACACCGGCGGAAGAGTTGATCGCCGCGGGCGCGCACGTGGTCCTGCCCGACCTCACCGACCTGGAGGCCGCGATCAAGGCCCTGACCGGCTGACCCGCAGCGCGAGCCGGCCGACGGGTCAGGGACGCAGCTCCGGCGGAAACCCGGTCCACTGCAACGCCACCGGCAGGTGACTCACGTCGTTGAACATGATCAGCCGAGGTTTCAGCCCGGGCGAATACCGGATCAGCGTCAGCCCGGCGTTGCACGAGTTCAGCCCCCGCCACCGCTCCTCGGGCGCCTCCAACGCGTCCCGTACCAGCCAAGCCACCTGGAACGCATGGGTGACCACCAGCTCGTGCGTCTCCACCGCGGCCGGCCCGGTGAACCGCGCGATCATCGCGGCCGAGTTGGCCGGGGTGGGCATGTTGTCGTCGAGTTCGTCGGCCGCTTCGACGGGCACGCCCGGCAGCTGCTCGCCGACGAGCGCGGCTGTCTGCGCCGCACGCGGCAGCGGCCCGTGGAAGATCGCCGTGATCGGCACCTGGGCGAGGCGTTCCCCGAGCAGGGTGGCCTGCTGTTCGCCGTCGCCGGTGAGCCCGGTCTCGTCCTCGTTGGCGAACGCGTGCCGCGCGATCCAGAGGTGCCGGACCTCGTTCATCACGACGGGCTCACCGGGTTCGGCAGCGCGCCGCCGAAGCGCCGGTCCCGCTGGGCGTAGAGCTCGCACGCGTACCACAGGTGGCGGCGGTCGAAGTCGGGCCAGAGCGTGTCCAGGTAGACCATCTCGGCGTACGCGGACTGCCAGAGCAGGAAGTTGGACGTGCGCTGCTCGCCGGAGGGCCGCAGGAACAGGTCCACCGCCGGCACCTCGGGGTGGTACAGATATTTCTCGATGGTCTTCTCGTTGACCTTGTCGGCCTTGAGCTTGCCGGCCGCCACGTCGCGCGCGATGGCCGCGGTGGCGTCGGCGATCTCGGCCTGACCGCCGTAGTTGACGCAGAACTGCAGGGTGAGCGTCTTGTTGTGCTTGCTCATCTCCTCGGCCGTCTGCAGCTCGGAGATCACGCTCTTCCACAGCCGGCCGGACCGGCCGGACCAGACCACCCGGACACCGAGGTCGACCAGCTGGTCGCGGCGGCGGCGGATGACGTCCCGGTTGAAGCCCATCAGGAAGCGCACCTCTTCGGGCGAGCGCTTCCAGTTCTCGGTGGAGAACGCGTACGCCGAGAGGTAGGGAATGCCCAGCTCGATGGCGCCTTCGATGGCGTCGAAGAGCGAGTGCTCGCCCTGCTCGTGTCCCTTGGTGCGGGACAGGCCGCGCTCCTTGGCCCAGCGGCCGTTGCCGTCCATCACCATCGCCACGTGGCGCGGGATCGCGGCGGCGGGCAGCGCGGGGGGCCGGGCGCCGGAGATGTGGGGTGTGGGTGGACGCGGGCTCACGGTTTCAACTCCCGTCGATCGACAAGCGGCAGCGAGCGTAGCGAGCGCTCCATGTGCCATTGCAGGTGGGCGGCGACCAGGCCGCTGCACTCCCGGCGGATGGACGGGGCGGACGCGTCCGCCACCGGCCAGTCGCCGCTGGTCAGCGCGGCCATCAGGCCCAGCGTTTCCGGGCTGGGGTGGGCGGCGCCGGGCGGACGGCAGTCGGGGCAGACCGCGCCGCCGGCCGGGACCGCGAACGCCGCGTGCCGGCCGGGCTCGCCGCAGACGGCGCACTCGGTGAGCGCGGGCGCCCAGCCGGCGAAGGCCATCGCGCGCAGCAGGTACGCGTCCAGGACCAGGCTGCCGGCGTGCTCGCCGGCCGCGAGTGCCTTGAGCGCGCCCAGGGTCAGCTGGAACAGCCGCAGCGAGGGTTCCCGCTCGACCGGGGTGAGGCGTTCGGCGGTCTCGCAGATCGCGCTGGCCGCCGTGTACCTCGGGTAGTCGGCGAGGAAGCTCTTGCCGAACAGGGTCAGCGCCTCGACCTGGCTGACCGAGTGCAGCGCGCTGCCCACGCCCTCGGGCGAGCCGGCCAGCTGCAGGTCGATGTGCCCGAACGGCTCCAGGCGGGCGCCGAAGCGCGAGGTGGTGCGCCGCACGCCGCGGGCGACGGCACGCAGCCGGCCGTGGCGGCGGGTGAGGAGGGTGACGATCCGGTCGCTCTCGCCCAGTTTCTGGACGCGCAGCACGACCGCGTCGTCGCGGTAGAGATGGCGGCGGTATCCAGCAGGCACCCCGCCATTCTGCCCGGTGCCTACGACAAACCCTGACCCGGATCTCAGGGTCGTCTCGGGGACGGGACTGATGGTGCTCAGTGTGCTGCCGGAAATAGCGTCTACCCCATGAGCCGTAGAGTTGCCGCCTTCGCCCTCGCCGCCGCCTCGGTCGCCGTCCTGGCCGGCTGCGACGGCGCGGTGGGCGCCAGGATGACCTTCGACGACACCGAGAAGACCAAGGTCACCGACATCGTGCTGACCGGCGGGGGCGGCGGCGACGTGACGGTCACCACCGGCAACGTCACCGAGACCCACATCAAGCGGATCGTCAGCGGCGGCAACGGGTCCGGCCAGGCCTATCAGATCTCCGGGAGCACCCTGACCCTGCCGACCGCGTGCGGCTTCAACTGCCACATCTCGTGGGAGGTGCAGGCGCCCACCGGGGTGAAGGTGAGCGGGAGCATCCACTCGGGCGACGTGAACCTGACCGACGTGGGTGCCGTCGACCTGAGCCTGACCTCGGGCGACGTCATGATCGACGGGTCCGCGGCGCCGGTGAAGGTCAAGGCCACCTCGGGCAACGTGTCGATCGCCCGGGCGCCCGGGGTGACGCTGGAGGCCACCTCGGGCGACATGCAGGCCCGCGACATCACCGGCCCGATCGACGCCCGGGTCACCTCGGGCAACCTCGACCTGGAGCTGTCCAAGCCGGCCTCGGTGACCGCCGAGGTGATCAGCGGCGACCTGCACCTGCTGGTCCCTACCGGCAGTTACCAGATCAAGCAGCGCTCCGGCACCGGCGACGCGACCATCACCGGCGTCACCGACGACCCCAAGTCACCGAACGTGCTGGATCTCCGCGCGCGCAGCGGGGACCTTTCCGTCGACACCCTGTAGGGCGGGCGCCGGGGACACCGGCACCGGGATCCGGCGGCCGGGCACCAGCGACGGCCGCCGCCCGGCGGCCACGTCCTCCACCCAGCCGACCAGCGCCAGCACCACGCCGAGCAGCGCGACGACGACCACGAGCCGCCAGCCGTACCCGTACACCCCCATGATCGGCAGCCCGTGCCGTTGGCCGAACTCGGTCACCAGGACCAGCACCGGGATGTGCCAGAGGTAGATGCTGAGCGCCCGCGAGTTCAGCACGGTCAGCACCCGGTGCTCCCCGACCATCGGCGAGCAGCTGAGCGCGACCAGCACGAACGCGGCCGACCAGAGCGCGTTGCCGATCGGGATGTCGTTCAGGTCGTAGCCGCGCGGCCCCGGATGCGTCAGCGTCCACACGGCCGCCGGCACGGCCAGAGCGGCCGCGATCGTGAACATCCACCGGCGCGGGATCCGCTTCAGATACCCGTCGTGGTGCGCGAACCCGAGCATCCAGGCACCGCCGTAGAGCGCCAGGTCGTGCACCACGTTCACCGGCTTCACGCCGCCGATTTCGAAGACCAGCAGGATTACGTACGGAATGAGCACCGCGACCAGCGGGAACCGCCGGAAGACCGGGAGCAGCAGCGGCGAGAGCAGGACGAACCACAGGAAGTCCCGCAGATACCACGCATGGTTGAGCAGCTCCGCCCAGCGACCGCTGACCTCGGGGTCGACCAGGGGAAAACCCCAGAGCAGCAGATGTACGTCGAACGGGGTGCCGGCGATCAGCATCGCCGGCACCGCGATCAGCAGTGCGAGCACCCAGAGCGAGGGCAGTAACCGGCGCAGGCGGCGTTCGACCGCCCACACCCCGGACCGGTCCAGCGACGCCGCCATCAGCGAGCCGGCCAGCGCGAACATCACCGACATGGCCGGGAAGACAACGGTCAGCGCCGACCAGCCGGTGAGGTGATAGACCACCACCCGGACGGTGGCGATCGCGCGGAGCAGGTCCAGATACCGGTTGCGCATGGCCAACGGTGTTACCCGCTTTCGCCACAAAAGCGCAAATTCCGGTGAACTATCCCATAATCAGAGAATGTCCACTTATCGATCTAGAATCCGAGCTTGCGAAGCTGCTTCGGATCCCGCTGCCACTCCTTGGCGACCCGGACGTGAAGGTCCAGGTAAACCTTCGTACCCAGAAGCTGCTCGATCTCAACCCGCGCGCGCGAACCAACTTCCTTGAGCCGGGCCCCCCGCGTCCCGATCACGATCGACTTCTGGCTGTCCCGCTCCACGTAGATGTCCGCGTAGATCTTGGTGACCTTGCCCTCGACCTGCATCTCCTCGACAATCACGGCGATCGAGTGGGGCAGCTCGTCGCGAACCCCCTCCAGCGCCGCCTCGCGGATCAGCTCGCCGATCAGCACCTGCTCGGGCTCGTCGGTGAGCACGTCGTCGGGGTACAACTGCGGCGATTCCGGCATGTGCCGCACCATCGCGTCGATCAGGTTCTCCACCTGATGCCCGGAGACCGCGCTGACCGGGATGATCTCGGCGAAGTCGTAGAGCTCGGCCACCGCCAGCAGGCGCTGGGCCAGGGTCGCCGGGTCGACCAGGTCGACCTTGGTCACGACCGCGATCACCTTGGCCTTCAGCTCGCCGACCTCGGAGGAGATGAATCGGTCGCCGCGGCCCACCGGCTCGTCGGCCGGGAAGCAGACGCCGATCACGTCGACCTCGCTCCACACCTCCCGGACCAGGTCGTTCAGCCGCTCGCCGAGCAGCGTCCGCGGCCGGTGCAGACCGGGGGTGTCGACGAGCACGAGCTGTGAGTCCGGCCGGTGCAGGATGCCCCGGATGATGTGCCGGGTGGTCTGCGGCTTGTTCGAGGTGATGGCGATCTTCTGGCCGACGATCGCGTTGGTCAGTGTCGACTTGCCGGCGTTCGGGCGCCCGACGAAACAGGCGAAACCCGCACGATAGATGCCGTCGTCCTTGCGCTCCAGCGTCGCCGCCTTGTGCTTGCGGACGCGAGGCTTCCTTTCGGTACGGACCTCCGGCCGTTCCGCCGTCGTCTCGTCCCGCCCCGGCACCGCCGCCGTAGCCGCCGCCGCCTCGACCGGAACAGACCCGGCCCGGCCACGCCCGCCGGCCGAGCCAGCTCCGCCGCGCGCCGGCGTCGAACCCGGTCCACCGCGACCGGCGGCCGAGTCTGCTCCGCCGCGACCGGCCCCGGCACGGTTCGCCGTCGGCGGCCGACCGGCCGAACCGGCCCCGGTCGCACCCCGCTCGCCCGACGGACCGCCCCGAGCCCCGCCCGGCTTACGCCCGCGCGGACTGTCGCCCTGCTGCTCGGCCCGGCGAGCCGCGCGACGCTCCTGCCGCTTCAGCTCATTGCGCTCCCCGGCCGTGAGCCGGCGCTCGGTGGCAGCCTCCGGCCGATCCCCCGACGCGGGCCGGCGCTCGCCGGACACCGGCCGCCGGTCGCCGGCGGAGGGACGACGATCCCCCGCAGCCGGGCGACGGTCACCGGTCGTCGGACTCCAGTCCCCGGCCCCCGGACGCCAGTTCCCCGACGTGGTGCGACGCTCCCCCGCAGCCGGACGACGATCCCCGGCGGTGGGACGACGGTCCCCAGAAGTGGGACGACGCTCCCCCGCGACCGGACGACGGTCACCAGAGGTGGGACGACGGTCCCCGGCGGCGGGACGGCGCTCGCCCGACTTGGGACGGCGCTCTTCGGGCTTGTCGGCGCTCACGCGGTAACCGTGCCGACCAGCGTGCCGGACGGCCCCGCGACGTGAATGGCGGCGTCGGCGGCCAGGTCCCGGACCGCGGCATGACCGGCCCCGTCCAGCACCGCCGCCTCGGTCACCACCGCGGCGGCCTCGATCTTCGTCGCGCCGGAGGCCGCGGCCAGGCCCACGGCCAGCTGCAGCGCGGTCACGGTCAGGCTGGGCAGCGCCACCGAGGCGGCCGCGTACGTACGGCCGTCCTGGTCGCGAACCGCGGCGCCCTCGGCCGCACCGACCCGGGCGCGCGAGCCGCGCGCCAGGGTGATCAGCTTGGCGTCCTCGGCGCTCAGCGCGGCGTCACCGGCGCTCGGCACGGTGACGGCGGTAAACGTCTGCTCAGGCATCAGCGGGAAGTCTTTCCTCGTTCTCGGCTACGTTCTCATCGTTGTCATCGGCCCGCGGTTCCGGCTTGGCCCGGCGCACCAGCACCGAGTCGATCCGGTTCCGCCGGCCGGCCGTGCCCTCGGCGATCAGGTGCAGACCGCCGACGTCGGCCCGGGCGCCCGGGATCGGCACCCGGCCCAGGGTCTGCGCGAGCAGGCCGCCGACCGTCTCCACCTCGTCGGTGGGCAGTTCGACGCCGAACACGTCGCCCAGGTCCTCGATCGGCAGGCGGGCGGCGACGCGGACGGCGCCGTCCTCCAGGTGCTCGATCGGGGGACGTTCGACGTCGTACTCATCGGTGATCTCGCCGACGATCTCCTCGAGGATGTCCTCGATGGTGACCAGGCCGGCCGTCCCGCCGTACTCGTCGACGACGATCACCAGGTGGTTGCGGGCCGCCTGCATCTCGGAGAGCAGGTCGTCGACCGGCTTCGACTCGGGCACGAAGGTGGCCGGGCGCATCGCGTCGGCCACCGCCTGCGCGGTCGACGCCGGGTCGCCGTTCTGCGTCCGCCGGATCACGTCCTTCAGGTAGAGCACGCCCAGCACGTCGTCGACGCTGTCGCCGATCACCGGGATCCGCGAGAAGCCCGAGCGCAGGAACAGGTAGAGCGCCTGCTGCAGGGACTTCGGCGCCTCGATCCACACCATCTCGGTGCGCGGCACCATCACCTCGCGGGCGATCGTGTCGCCCAGCGCGAACACCGAGTGGATCATCTCGCGCTCGCCGTGCTCGACGACGCCGCGCTGCTCGGCCAGGTCGACCAGCTCACGCAGCTCGACCTGGCTGCCGAACGGGCCTTCCGGGAAGCCCTTGCCCGGGGTCACCGCGTTGCCGATCAGGATCAGCAGCGACGCCAGCGGGTTGAGCACCCGGCCCAGCCAGCGGACCAGCGGGGCGGCGGCGCGACCGACCGCGTACGCGTGCTGGCGCCCCAGGGTCCGCGGCGCCACCCCGACCACGACGAAGCTGATGAGCGTCATCGAGCCGGCCGTGACCAGCGCGGACGACCAGCCCACCTCCCAGGTGTCCACCGTGACCAGCGCCACCAGCGTGGTGGCGGAGAGCTCGCAGAGCAGCCGGAGCAGGAGCAGCAGGTTGACGTAGCGCACCACGTCGGAGGCGACCGCGGCCAGTGCCCCGGCGCCCCGCTGCCCCTCCCGGTCGAGCTCGCTGGCGCGGGCCGCGGAGACCGTGGCCAGCGCCGCGTCGGTCATCGAGGCGAGGCCGGCCAGCAGGACCAGCCCGACCGCGAGGAGGATCAGTTGCAGGTCGGGCAGGTCGGCCGAGGCGGGGTTCACGATCAGCCGGCTTTGCGCCCGGCGCGCCAGCTCTGCAGGAGCTTGTTCTGCAGGGCGAACATCTCGCGCTCCTCGTCCGGCTCGGCGTGGTCGTAGCCGAGCAGGTGCAGGGCCCCGTGCACGGTGAGCAGGTGCAGCTCGTCGGCGGCGGAGTGCCCGGCGGCGGCCGCCTGTTTCGCGGCCACCTCCGGCGCCAGCACGATGTCGCCCAGCAGGGCCGGCTCGCCGGCGCCGGACTCGCCGGGCCCGTGGTCGACGCTGCCCTCGTCCATCGGGAAGGCGAGCACGTCGGTGGGACCGTCGCTGCCCATCCACCGATGGTTCAGCTCGGCCATGTACTCGATGTCGACGAGAAGGATGGACAACTCGGCGAGCGGGTTGACCCCCATCTCGTCGAGGGCGTGCCGGGCAACCGCGAGGATCGCGTCGGTGTCGACCTCGACTCCCGACTCGTTGGCGATCTCGATGGACATAGTGGTGCGATTACCCCTTGCGAATCAGCGCCGGCGCGGGGCTCGGCCGTTGGCGGCCCGGCCCGGCACGGCGTGGACGGAATTGGCGGTCTGCTGCTGCTCCTGCTCGGCGTCGAACCGCGCGTAGGCGTCCACGATCTCGGCCACCAGCCGGTGACGGACCACGTCGGAGCTGGACAGCTCGGCGAAGTGCACGTCCTCGACGTCGCGCAGGATCTCGCGGACGATCTTGAGCCCGCTCGTGGTGCCGCCCGGCAGGTCGACCTGGGTCACGTCGCCGGTCACCACGATCTTGGCGCCGAACCCGAGACGGGTCAGGAACATCTTCATCTGCTCGGGCGTCGTGTTCTGCGCCTCGTCCAGAATGATGAACGCGTCGTTGAGCGTGCGACCGCGCATGTAGGCCAGCGGCGCGACCTCGATCGTGCCCGCCGCCATCAGGCGCGGGATCGACTCGGGGTCGAGCATGTCGTGCAGGGCGTCGTAGAGCGGACGCAGATACGGGTCGATCTTCTCGGTGAGCGTGCCGGGCAGGAAGCCCAGCCGCTCGCCGGCCTCGACCGCGGGCCGGGTCAGGATGATCCGGCTGATCTGCTTGGCCTGCAGCGCCTGCACGGCCTTGGCCATCGCCAGATACGTCTTACCGGTACCGGCCGGGCCGATCCCGAAGACGATCGTGTTCTCGTCGATGGCGTCGACGTAACGCTTCTGCCCCAGCGTCTTGGGCCGGATGGTGCGGCCCCGCCGAGACAGGATGTTCAGCGTCAGCACCTCGGCGGGACGCTCGGAGGTGTTCTCCTCGAGCATCCGCAGGGTGCGGCGGACGGCGTCCACGCTGAGCGTCTCGCCCTTCTCGATGAGCTCGATGAGCTCGGAGAAGAGACGCTCGGCGGTGGCGTTGTCAGCCGGCTCGCCGGTGATGGTGATCTCGTTGCCACGCACATGCACGTCACTGCTGAGCGTGCGCTCGATGAGGCGGAGGATCTCGTCCTTGGCGCCGAGCAGGTTCACCATGATCTTCGGGTCGGACACCGAGATCTTGGTCTGCGCCCGCACCGGGCTGGACGAGCCCGTGCTGGAAGGGTTCGGCGTACCGGTCATAGGGCGGCCCGGAAGGGCCTCCGCCACCTGCTCTCGTTCTAGGCGTCGTCCCGGTGCGGGGCGGCGTGCTCAAGGATCGTGCCATCCTATCCGCTCGCCCGCTGGCCTGCCGATGCCATTATCGGCAGGCCGTTCCCAGGGTCACCTTTCCGATGCCCCGACCAGCAAGATCAGCGCCGGGCGGGGGCGGATCAACCGGGGCCGTCGGAGGCCCGGCCGCCGTCGAACCCCTCCTGCCCGCGGGTGAACCGATAGGTCGCCCAGTGCATCCGGACCACCGCGCCCGAGGAGTCCCGGGTCAGGCGGAGCAGTTCGCCGACCTCGCGCCCGGAGGCCGTACGCAAAATGTCTTTGTCGTCGGGAAGCGGCCGGAAGGTCGCCGGGGGCTTGTCGGCCGGCGCCTCGACCGCGCGGGCCTGCAGCTGCCCGTCGTGCCAGGCGAACACGAACTCGGAACCCTCGCCCCACCAGCGGCCCAGCACCGACCGGTAGGCCGCCGGGGCCGGCGCGGCGACCCGCCACGGCCGGATCTCCGCCGGATCGGTGTCGACCGCGAGTCGCAGCAGCTCGTGGGCCAGGTCGATGGTCTGCCCGGCGGTGCCCGAGGAGCCGAGGACGGCACAGCCCAGCCCGCCCGGGTTGCCCTCGCCGCCGCGCCGGCCGTAGACGCCGGCCAGGAAGCCCGGCATGGCGCCGTCGTGACCGACGTGGGTGACCCGCTTGCCCTCCGGGGTGAGGATCAGCCCGAGGCCGAAGCCCTGCACCCACAGCGACTCGTCGGTGGTGGTCAGCGGCCAGCGCATCTCGTCCAGGGTGGCCGGGTCGAGGACCTTGTTGCCGGTCGCCGGGTCGGCCAGGAACGCGGCCCACTGGGCCATGTCGCCGGCGGTGCTCCAGAGCTGCGCGGCCGGGGCGACGCCACCGAGGTCGATCGGCGGCTCCGGGCGGGCGGCGTCGGAATACGCGTCCACCACGTAACCCACCACGGCCTCGGCCGGCCGCTCGACCGTGGTGTGCTCCAGCCCGAGCGGTCCGAGGATGCGCTCGGTCAGGATCTCGGCCCAGGTCCCGCCGCGTAGTTTCGCCACGAGTTGTCCGAGAACGGCCAGTCCCAGATTCGAGTAGTGGTAGCGCCGCGCGTTGGGCAGCACCCGCTCGGCCCGGGCCAGTTCGGCCAGCATCCGGGTCGCGTCCGGGGCGATCAGCGTGTCCCACACGTCGCCGTGCGGCTCGCGCTGGTAGCCGGCGGTGTGCGAGAGCAGCCGCCGGACGGTGGCGTCGCCGTGCGCGGGGACGTCCAGGTACCGCGAGACCGGCTGGTCCAGGTCGAGCAGCCCCTCGTCGCGGGCCTGCATGACCAGCACGGCGGTGAACGTCTTGGTGACCGACCCGATCCGGAACCGGCTGCCCGGACCGAGCGGGCGCTGCGGGTCACCGGAGTCACCGACGGTGAGGACCCACGGGTCGCGGTCGGCCCGGACCAGGGCGACGCTGAGCGCCGGGATCCGCCCGTCGGACTGGGCCCGCCGGACGGCCCGCTCGTAGCGCGGGTGGGTGGTCGTCACTTGCCGGCCAGCATCGGGCCGAGCGGCTCGCCGCCCAGGACGTGCGCGTGGACGTGGAAGACCTCCTGGCCACCGTCCTGACCGGTGTTGAAGATGACCCGGAAACCGTCCCCGGCCAGCCCCTCGGCCTCGGCCACGACGGCCACCGTGGCCAGCAGGTCGGCGGCGACCGACGGGTTGGCCTCGGCCAGCACGGCCACGTCGGCGTAGTGCTCGACCGGGATCACCAGCACGTGGGTCGGCGCCTTGGGGTCGATGTCGCGGAACGCCAGGGTGGTCTCGGTGCGGTGCACGACGGTCGCGGGGATCTCGCCGGCGACGATGCGGCAGAACAGGCAGGAGTTATCCACCTGTCGGATCTTATGCGGGCCGGAAGTGGGCTTGAATGGGTCCCGGAAGGTTCCACCCCATCTTGGGAGCGCTCTCACATGACCGATATCGATCACTTACTCGACCACCTGTCCCTGGACGAGAAAGTGTCCCTGCTGACCGGCCAGGACTTCTGGTCGCTGCCCGCCATTCCGCGCATCGGCCTGCGCTCGCTGGTCATGTCCGACGGGCCGGTCGGCGTCCGGGGCACCGGCTGGGCGCCCGACGACCCGTCGATCGCCCTGCCCAGCCCCACCGCGCTGGCCGCGACCTGGGACCCGGAACTGGCCGCGGAGGCGGGACGGCTGCTCGGCCAGGAGGCCCGCCGCAAGGGCGTGCACGTGGTGCTCGGCCCGACCGTGAACCTGCACCGCACCCCGCTCAACGGCCGCCACTTCGAGTGCTACTCGGAGGATCCGCTGCTCACCGGCGAGATCGCCGTCGGGTTCGTGCGCGGCGTGCAGGAACACGGGGTCGGCACGACGGTGAAGCACCTGGTCGGGAACGACTTCGAGACCGAGCGGATGACCGTGGACGTGCGGATCCCGGAACGGGCGCTGCGCGAGCTCTACCTGGCCCCGTTCGAGCGGGTGGCGCAGGCCGGCGGCTGGGGCGTGATGAGCGCGTACAACGGGGTCAACGGCGCGTCGATGGCCCAGAACGGCCGCTTCCAGGAGGAGATCCTGAAGGACGAGTGGGGCTTCGACGGGGTCGTGGTCTCGGACTGGCGGGCCGCCCGGGACACCGTGGGGGCCGCGCTCGGCGGCCTCGACATCGCCATGCCGGCGATGGACAACCCCTGGGGGCCGAAACTCGCGGAAGCGGTCCGGTCCGGGTCCGTTCCCATCGAGGTCATCGACGATAAAGTACGGCGGGTCCTGCGCCTGGCCCGGCGCGTGGGCGCTCTCGGCGACTCACCCCGGCCGAGCGTGACGGAGATCGACGGTGACGCGGTCGCCCACCGGGTGGCCTCACGCTCGTTCGTGCTGACGCGCAATGAGCAACTCCTCCCCCTGAATCCCGGCATTTCCCAGAAAATCGCCGTGATCGGCGCCCTCGCTCAGGACGCCCGCGTCCTCGGCGGCGGCAGCGCCCAGGTCGCCCCACCCCACGTCATCTCCCCGCTGGACGGCATCCGCACGGCGTTCCCCCAGGTCGAGTACGCGATCGGCGCCGACCCCCGCCCGTTCCTCCCGGCCGCCCAGGGCCCGGACTGGTCCGGCTTCCACATCGACCTCGGCACCTACCGGTTCGAGGTGCCGACGGCCGGGGTCCGCTGGCTCGGCGACCCGCCCGGCGGCCTGGCCGTGAACGACGTCACGTTCCTGGAACTGTCCACCACGTACACCCCGGCCGAGGCGGGTGAGCACACCTTCGCGATCTCCGGTTTCGGCGCGTTCGAGCTGACCGTCGGCGACCAGAAGCTCTACCAGGGTTCGCTGCACCCGCCCGGCACCGGCCGCGCCGACCTGCTGCTGCACCCGCGCGAGCAGCGCTTCACGATCACCCTGCCGGCCGGCGAGCCGATCCCGGTGACGCTGCGGCAGACCTTCGAGCCGGGCACGGCCCACTCGGCCGGCACCACGCTCGGCCACCGCCCGCCCGGCCCGGACGAGGAGGGCATGATCGCCGAGGCGGTCGCCCTGGCCGCGGGCTCCGATGTGGCCGTGGTCGTGGTCGGCACCACCGAGCAGGTCGAGTCCGAGGGCTTCGACCGCACGTCCCTGGCCCTGCCCGGCCGGCAGGACGAACTGGTGTCCCGGGTCGCGGCGGCCAACCCGCGGACCGTGGTGGTGGTCAACGCCGGGTCGCCGGTGCTGCTGCCGTGGGCCGACCAGGTGGCGGCGGTGCTGCTCACCTGGTTCCCCGGGCAGGAGGCGGGCGCGGCCCTGGCCGCGGTGCTGACCGGCGCCGAGGAGCCGGGCGGGCGTCTGCCGACCACGTGGCCGCGCCGCGAGGAGGACTGCCCGGTGCTCGACGTCACACCGCGGGACGGCTCCCTCTCGTACGGCGAAGGGATTTTCATCGGTTATCGCGGCTGGACGAAGGAGCCTCTGTACGCGTTCGGCTCCGGCCTCGGCTACACGAACTGGACTTACACCGATATTTCAGCATCGGTGACCGAGGCCGTCGTGACGCTGACCAACACCGGCGAGCGCCCCGGCCGCGAGATCGTCCAGATCTACCTGTCCGCCGAAGAAAGCCTGGTCGAACGGCCGACCCGATGGCTGGCCGGCTTCGCCGCGGTCGAGGCCGCCCCCGGCGAGACGGTCACCGTCCGGATCCCGCTGCCCGAGCGGGCCTTCCAGGTCTGGGACGACGGCTGGCGCACCCTGACCGGTCGTTACACGGTCATCGCGGCCCACGCCCTCGACGATCCTCGCCGGACTGTCGAGATCGACCGATAAAAGGTTAGCCTACCCTCACTTCCGAGTGAGGAGCAGTTCATGCAGTTCAGGCGCGTACTCGCCGCGGTCCTTCTGACGACCGCGCTGACCGCTTGCAGCACCAGCGACGACGCCGACAAGGCGGCCCCGGCGAGCAGCACGGCCGGGACCGCCTTCCCGGTGACCATCGAGCACAAGTTCGGCCACACCACGATCCCGTCGAAGCCGCACCGGATCGTCACCGTCGGCTGGAACGACCAGGACTTCGCGCTCGCCCTCGGCGAGGTGCCGGTCAGCACCCGGGAGTGGTTCACCGAATACCCCACGTACCCCTGGGTCGCCTCCTCGCTCGGCGGCGCATCCCTGCCGACCTTCTCCGCGGAGATCAACTACGAGGCGATCATCAAGCAGCGGCCGGACCTGATCCTGGCCGTCTACGAGACGATCGACAAGGCCACCTACGACAAGCTGTCCCAGATCGCGCCCACGGTCATCCAGTCCTCGCAGTACAAGGACGAGGAGACGCCCTGGGACGTGCAGACCCTGACCACCGGCAAGGCCCTCGGCAAGCCGGCCGAGGCGCAAGCCCTGGTCGACAAGGTCAAAGCCGCCGCCGACGCCGCCAAGACGGCCAACCCGCAGTTCGCCGGCAAGACCCTCGTCGTCGACTACGGCCCCGAGAAGGGCCAGCACTACCTGCTCCCGAAGAACGACCCGCGCCGCGCCCTCTTCGACCTCCTCGGCTTCGCCACCCAGGACCAGGCCGAGGACGTCAGCGAGGAACGCCTCGACCTGGCCGACCGCGACGTCCTGGTCATCGAGGGCGCCACCGAGGCCGACATGCTCAAGTCCCCGGTCTTCGCGAAACTCAAGGTCGTCGCCGCGAAACACACCCTCTACATCCCGTTCGACGGCCCGCTCGCCGGCGCGCTCTCCTACAGCGGCCCGGACGCCCTGCTCTACGCCCTGGACCAGCTGGTCCCCCAGCTCAAGACCGCCACTTCTTAAAACCATCATTGCCTATCTCCGCCGGGGTACAGACCGTCGCTCCCGCGGGGACCCTTCCGGGCCTCGCAGGGCGCTGGCGCGCCCAGAACGCGAGGCCCGGAAGGGCGACGTGGTCGGTTGGTCGCGGTCAGAGCAACAAACCCACCCACGGGGAACACCCGGCACCCGCGTCCCGTCCCCCGGACCACACGAGCCCGCTGCCACACACCCGTGTTCCGTCCCCCGGACCCCGCGAGGCAGCCCCCAGCCGCGACCCACGCCTCTGGCCGGCGCCGGCCAGGGCTCACGGGTGCCTCCGGGCGCCGGGGTCAGGCTCGGCTCTGGCGGTAGAGGAGCCAGACGAAGTAGAGGCCGCCGACCGCGACCGTCACCACACCCACCGGCAGCTGGGTCGGGGCGAACAGATGCTGACCCAGCCAGTCGGAGACGATCGTGAGCAGGGCACCCATGACCGCGGCCGGCGTCAGCGCCACGCCCGGGGTGCGAGTCAGACGAAGAGCCAGCTGCGGGGCGGCCAGCGCCACGAACGAGATCGGGCCGGCCACCGCCGTCGCGGCGGCGGTCAGGCCGACACCCACGGTCAGATAGGCGAGACGAGTCGACTCCACCCGCACCCCCAGCGCCGCCGCGGTGTCCTGACCCATCTCCAGGATCGACAGTCGCGGACCCAGCACCAGCAACGCGACCACGCACACGCCGATCGCCACGGTCACCGGGGCGACGACGTTCCAGCCCAGACCGTTCAGGGTGCCCTGACCCCAGATCGCGGCGGCCAGCGCGGTCTGCAGATCCGCCCTGATCACCAGCCACTCGTTGAACGAACCGAGGACCGCGCTCACCGCGATCCCGACGATGATCAGCCGGAAGCCCTGCACGCCCCGCTTCCAGGCCAGCACGTACACCCCGACCGCGGTGAGCATCCCGCCGGCCAGGGCGCCCAGCGCCGTCACGTAGTAGCCGCTCCCGGCCACGACCAGCACACCCGTGTACGCGCCGACGTTGAACCCGATCACGTCCGGACTGCCCAGCGGATTCCGGGTCAACGCCTGGAAAATCGCCCCGGACAGGCCCAGCGCCGCGCCGACGATCAGGGCCAGCAGCACCCGGGGCAGGCGCCACTCGACGACGACCAGGTGGTTCGCGCGGGAACCGGAACCGAGCAGCGCCCGGACGACATCACCCGGCGGGATACCGAACTCGCCGGTGCCGAGCGTGAACACGGCGGTCACCAGCGCGGCGGCGGCCAGGAGCAGGCACACGATCAGCGGTCGGACCGGGAAACGGGCCCATGGCCGTACCGTAATCGTGGTTCTGGTCTTCACCATGTGGTCCCTCGCAGCCGGCGAACCCACCAGATCAGCACCGGCGCGCCCAGGAACGCGGTGACCACGCCGACCCGCAACTCGCCCGGGCGGATCAGCAGACGGCCGGCGACGTCGGCGAGCAGCAGCAGAATCGGCGCGCAGACAATCGTGAACACGAAGATCCAACGCTGGTCGGGACCGGCCATCCGGCGCACCACCAACGGAATCATCAGGCCGAGGAACCCGATCGGGCCGACCGCGGCGGTCGCCGCCCCGGCCAGCAACATCACCGAGAGCAGGGCCAGCGCGCGGATCCGGGTCAGCTTCGCGCCGAGCGTCCGGGCCAGGTCGTCGCCGAGCGCGACCGTGTTCAGCGAACCGGCCACCGCGAGCGCGCACACCGTCCCGGCCAGCACGAACGGCAGAATCGTGGCCGCCACGTCCAACGGCCGCCCGGACAGCGAACCCACGTCCCAGAACCGCAGGTAGTCGAAGGCCCGCGGCCGGACCAGCCGGACCCCGGTGGCGACACCGTCCATGACCGCGCCGAGCGCGACCCCGGCCAGAGCCAGCCGGATCGGAGTACCGCCACCCCGGCCCGCCGAGCCGAGCAGATACACCAGGAGCAGCGCGAACGCCACCCCGCCGAAGCCGAACCACAGGTACTCGTCCAGGCGCGTCCGCCCGAGAACCCCGACAGCGAAGACGACAAAGAGCGCGGCACCCGAGTTCACGCCGAGGATCTGCGTGTCGGCGAGCGGATTGCGGGTGACCGCCTGGATGACCGCGCCGGACAGTCCGAACGCGACCCCGGCCAGAATCCCCAGCACCGTCCGCGGCACCCGAAGGTCCCGCACCACGGACTGATCGTCGGTCCCGGCGTAGTGTGCGAACGCGTCCCAGACCGCACCCGGGGCGATGTTGCGGGTGCCGATCGCGATGCTGAGCAGACAGGTCGCCCCGAGAGCAGCCAAGCACAGCAGCAGCAAACCACTCCGGCGTGCACCTCCCCGAACGTCCCGCCCCCGAATCCCGCGCTCCCGAACGTCCTGTTCCCGCACGTCCCGTTCCTGGGCGTCCCGTTCCCGAATCTCGCGCTTCCGGACGTCCCGCCCCCGCACGTTCGGTTCCCGGACGTCCCGTTCCCGGGCGTGCTGGCCCAACGCGTCCCGCTCCGGCGCGTCCGCACCCCGTGTCGCCGGCCCGGTCCCGGCGTCCGCTCCCGTTCGTGGTCCGGGTTCGGCCCCCGCAGCGGTTCCGCCGCTCGGCCCGGTATCGACGCCATCCACGATGGAAGGCTAGCCTAACCTCATCTCCGGAGGATCGGCCGCTCGTCCAGGTCGGACCCATGCCGAGCGCGGATTCGCTACCAGCGGCCGAGGCGCGCCGAGAGGACCGAAAGCGCGGCCACACCAGCGGTCGACGTGCGCAGGACGGCACTGCCCAGCCGGACCGGAACAGCTCCGGCTTCCCGGAACGCCGCCACCTCGGCGTCGCTGATGCCACCCTCGGGCCCGACGACCAGCACGATCTCACCGGCCGCGGGCAGGCCCACCGTGGTCAACCGCTCGGTGGCCTCCTCGTGCAGCACGAACGCCGCCGACGCCTCGGCCAGCCGTCCCGTGACCTGCTTGGTGGAACAGTCCGGATCCCCGGCCACCAGCGGCAGCCACGACCGGCGGGCCTGTTTCGCGGCCTCCCGGGCGGTCGCCGCCCACTTGTCGCGCGCCTTGAACCCCCGATCCCCCCGCCACTGCGCCACCGACCGGGACGCCGCCCACGGCACGATCTCGTCCACACCGGTCTCGGTCATCGCCTGCACGGCCAGCTCGCCCCGGTCCCCCTTGGCGATGCCCTGCACCACGACCAACCGCGGATCCGCCGCCGGCTCCTGACTCCGCTCACCCACCGCGACGTCCACGCTGCCCTTACCCACCGCCACAACCTCGCCGTGCGCGATGCCACCCCGCCCGTCCGCAAGGATCAGCACCTCACCCACCCGAAGCCGCTGCACGGTAGCGGCATGATGCCCTTCCGGCCCGTCCAGCGTGAACAACGACCCGACAGGCAAGCTCTCAACCAAAAACAACGGCGCGGACACCCCCGAACGCTACCGTGCACCACCGCCCCTCAACCGCCCCAGCCCAGCAACCACCACAGCAGCCGGCACCCCACCTGGCAGCCCCCACGGCCAGCCAGCGCCCCCGCCAGGCAACCACCGCGGCCGGCCAGCACCCCGGCACGCAACAACCGCGGCCAGCCGGCGCCCCAGCCGGGAAACAGCGCGGCCAGTCAACATCGCAGCCGGGCAATCACCGCGGCCGGTCGAGGCCGCAGCAAGCGGCCCGCACGCGAGCGGCATCGCAGGCCGGCCACCACGGCCGGCGGTGCCCGCCGGCGGCGGGCGCCGTCGGCCGGCCCGGTCAGGGCCGGAAGAAGGCGGTGACGTCGTCGGCGAAGAGTTTGGGCTGTTCGGCGGGGAGGAAGTTGCCGCCGGCGGGGAGTTCTGTCCAGTGGGTCACCGGGGCCTCCCGCTCGGCGAACCGGCGGATGGTGATGTCGGTGACCCCGAGCGCGACGCCGAGCGGCACGGTCGACTTCTCCTTCGGGCCCCAGGCGGACGGGTCGTGGGCGGATTCCCAGTACGTATTCGCCGAGGAGCCGGCTGTGCCGGTGAACCAGTACAGGCTGACGTTGGTGAGCAGCAGGTCGAGGCCGACAGCATCCTCCGGCAGCGGTGAGGCCGGGTCGGTCCACTCCTGGAACTTCTCGACGATCCAAGCCAGCTGGCCGACCGGGGAGTCGTGCAGCCCGAACGCCAGGGTCTGCGGCCGGGTCGACTGGATCGCGGCGAAACCCATCCGGTCGTCGCGGAACTCCTGCAGGCGGCGCAACCGGTCCTGCTCGGCGTCGGTCAGGCCCTCGAACTCGGCCGGATCGCCGGACGGGAACGTGACGTGGCCGTTGACGTGCACACCGATCACCCGGTCGGGAGCCTGCCGGCCCATCTCGACAGCGATCCAGGCGCCGCCGCCGGTGCCCTGGACCCCATATCGCTCATAGCCCAGCCGGGCCATGAGCTCGTTGAGCGCGGACGCGGTGCGAGCCGTGCTCCAGCCCGGCGCGGTGAGCGGGCCGGAGAAGCCGACGCCCGGGTTGCTGACGAGCACCAGGTGGAAGTGCGCGCGCAGCGCCTCGACCACCGGCAGGTAGAGCGCGAACGAGCCGGGCCAGTCGTGGCTGATCAGCAGCGGGGTGGCGGCCGGATCGGCAGAGCGGACGTGCGCGAAGTGCAAGGTCTGCCCGTCGACCTCGGTGAGGAACTGGGGCAGCTCGTTGAGCCGGGCCTCGGCCGCGCGCCAGTCGAACTCGTGGGCCCAGTAGGCGGCGAGCCCGCGCAAGTAGTCAGTCGGGACGCCGCGGGCCCAGCCCTGGCCGGGGATCTCGGGTGTCCAGCGGGTGCGGGTCAACCGGTCGCGCAGGTCGTCCAGATCGCTCTGGGGGACCTCGATGCGGAAGGGGCGGATCTCGGCCATGTCCTGCTCCTCGTCGACGAGTCTTCGAAGTTCGATCGGAACGGAATGCTTCGTTCCGACTCAGACTCTAACACCTTCCCAAGCGGAGCGGAATACTTCGTTCCGTTCCGGTAGGATGGGTGGCATGAAGCGACCGGGACGTGGTGAGCAGGCCGTTCGCAACAACGAGGCCATCCTGACCGCGGCCCGGGAGATCTTCCTGGCCGATCCGCGGGCGCCGGTCGCCGCCGTTGCCGAGCGGGCCCAGGTCGGCATCGGGGCGCTCTACCGGCGCTATCCGAGTAAGGAGGAACTACTGCGGACGCTCTGCCACGACGGGTTGCGGACGTTCATCGCGGAGGCCGAGCAGGCCGACCTGGAGTCGGACGACTGGGAGGCGTTCGCGAGGTTCCTGCACGGTGTGGTGCGGGCCGACGTGCACTCGTTGACCGTGCATCTGGCCGGCACGTTCAGGCCTACCGAGCAGATGAACGCCGACGCGGAGCTGGCGTCCGAGCTTGCCGCCGGGCTGATCGAGCGGGCGCGGGCGCACCTGCGGCCCGACGTCGGCCCGGCCGACGTGACCCTGCTCTTGGAGATGTGCTCGGCCGTGCGGGTTCCCGATGCCACGCGCACCGGTGAGCTGCGCGAACGCTGCCTGGCCGTGCTGCTCGACGGCCTGCGCACCGGCGGTGCCCTGCCGGGTCCGCCCCCGGGCGCGCTGGAGCTCAACTGGCGCTGGCTCTCCCCCTGACTTCGCGCTGGCGCGGCCGACACGATGGGCAGCGAAACGGGCGCGCGGTATGGACAGGTGCAGCACGGACGCGGTGCAGCACGGACGCGGTGCAGCACGGACGCGGTGCAGCACGGACGCGGTGCAGCACGGTGCGGTGCGGTGCGGTGCGGTGCAGTGCGGTGCAGTGCGGTGCGGTGCGGCACGGTGCGGTGCGGGCTCGGTGCGGTGCGGGCGCGGGTGCGGGCGCGGGTGCGGGCGCGGTGCGGGTGCGGGCGCGGTGCGGTGCGGGCGCGGGTGCGGCTCGGGCACGGGCGCGGTGCGGGTGCGGGCGCGGTGCGGTGCGGGCGCGGGTGCGGCTCGGGCACGGGCGCGGTGCAGCACGAACGCGGTGCAGCACGGGTGCAGGGCGGGCTGGGGTGTCAGCGGGCCACGCACCCGAGGGCGCGGCCGTGAGTTCGATCAGCCGCGGCCTCGCGATGGGCCATCGCACGGGACTCGGGCATGCGGTCCCGGGCGTGGACGGGTCTGTTGCTCTGACCGTGCCCACCCACGGACATCGCCCTGGAGGGTTTCGCGTTCTGGGCGCGCCAGCGCCCTGCGAAGCCCGGAAGGGTCCCCGCGGGAGCGACGATCTGGACCACAGCCAAGCGAGGCAATAAAGATCTTGAAGTTGACTGGAAGCGATCAGAGGTCAAGCCGGGGCGAAAGCAGCAAGGCGGCGGCCCCGGGGCACCGCCGCCTTGCGCATCACGCCTGATCAGTGCCCGTTGAAGGCGTCCCGCATCCGCGAGAAGAAGCCGCCCTGCTTGCTCAGTTCGGCCACGTCTTCCCCGCGGGTCTTGGCGAAGTCCCGCAGCATCCGTTCCTGGTCGGCGGTCAGCTTGGTCGGCGTCTTGACGTCCAGGTGGACGAAGAGGTCGCCGCGGCCCTGGCCGCGCAGGTGGGGGACGCCCTTGCCGCGGATGCGGAGGGTCGAGGCCGGCTGGGTGCCGGGTTTGACCTCGATGTTCTCTTCGCCGTCGAGGGTTTTGATGGTCATCCGGGTGCCGAGTGCGGCCGCCGTCATCGGCAGCGTGACCCGGCAGTGGAGGTCGTCGCCCTTGCGGGAGTAGACGTCGTGGGGCCGTTCGTGGATCTCGACGTAGAGGTCACCGGCGGTGCCGCCGCCGGGGCCGACCTCGCCCTGCTGGGCGAGGCGGATGCGCATGCCGTCCTCGACACCGGCCGGGATCTTGACCGTTAGTGATCGGCGGGTGCGGATGCGGCCGTCGCCGGCGCAGGTGGGGCACGGGCTCGGGATGATCGTGCCGTGGCCCTGGCAGTTCTGGCAGGGGCGGGACGAGACGACCTGGCCGAGGAAGGTGCGCTGGACCGACTGGACCTCGCCTCGGCCGCCGCAGACCTCGCAGGTGGCGAGGTGGGTGCCGGGCGCGGTGCCGGCGCCGGAGCACTGGGTGCAGAGCACCGCGGTGTCGACGGTGATCGGCGCTTCGACGCCGAACGCGGTCTCGACCAGGTCGAGCTCGAGACGCAGGATGGCGTCGGCGCCGGGACGGGTCCGCGGGCGCGGGCCGCGGCTGCCGCCGCCGGCCGCGGTGCCGAAGAACGCGTCCATGATGTCCTGGAATCCGACGAACGGGCCGGCTCCGCCGGGGCCGCCGCCGGGCGCGCCGCCGCCGGGGGCGAGCGGGTCACCGCCCAGGTCGACGATCTGCCGCTTCTGGTCGTCGGACAGAACCTCGTACGCCGCGTTGATGTCCTTGAACTTCTCGTGCGCCTCCGGATCGGGGTTGACGTCCGGATGGTACTGCCGAGCCAGTTTGCGGTAGGCGCGCTTGATCTCGTCGTCGGTGGCTTCCCGGCTCACGCCGAGAATTCCGTAGTAGTCCTTGGCCACGGGGTTTGGAGTCCTCAATGTCTGCGCGGATCCGTCAATTCTGTGCCAACAGGTCGCCAACGTAGCGTGCCACTGCACGAACAGTAGCGATGGTGCCGGGGTAGTCCATCCGGGTGGGCCCCAGCACGCCGAGCCCACCAACGATCGTGGCACCGGGTCCGTAACCGGTGCTGACCACCGATGCCGACCGGAGGTTGTCGATCTCGTTCTCGTCGCCGATCCGGACCCGGGTGGTGCTGGGTTCGAGGTCGCCGATCAGCTTGAGCAGGATGACCTCCTCCTCCAGCGCTTCGAGAACGGGGCGCAGCGTGCCCTGAAAGTCCAGCACACCGCCGCGAGTCAGGTTGGCCGTCCCGGCGAGTGCGAGGCGCTCCTCACTCCGCTCGACCAGAGTCTCCAGCAGCACGGTGGCGAGGCAGACCATGTCGCCGCGGCGCTCGGGGGCGCACTCCTCGACGAGTTTCTGCACCAGCGGCGGGGTGTCCGCGAGCTTCTGACCAGCCAGTTTCTCGTTGACACGGCGTCGCAGATCCCAGACGTCGCCCTCCGGGACCGGGGCCGGCATCTCGACCAGGCGCTGCTCGACCCGGCCGGTGTCGGTGATCATGACGAGCATCAGCCGGGTGGTGGAGATCGGCACGAGTTCCAGATGACGCACCGAGGAACGCGACAGGCTCGGATACTGCACCACCGCGACCTGGCGGGTCAGCGTGGCGAGCAGGCGGACCGTGCGGTGCACCACATCGTCGAGGTCGACCACGCCGACCATGAAGCGCTCGATCGCCCGGCGCTCGGCCGGGCTGAGCGGCTTGATCCTGGTCAGACGGTCGACGAACAGCCGATAACCGGCGTCGGTGGGCACCCGGCCGGCACTGGTGTGCGGCTGCCGGATGTAGCCCTCCTCCTCCAGCACGGCCATGTCGTTGCGGACCGTGGCCGGGGAGACGCCCAGCTGATGGCGCTCGACCAGCGCTTTCGAGCCGACCGGCTCGTGCGTCTTGACATAGTCCTCGACGATCGCCCGCAGGACTTCGAGCTTGCGGTCATCCAGACTCATCTGACCCCTCCCCCTAGATCGCAGCCCTCTGGCACTCCCGCGGACAGAGTGCCAGTCTACGTCGCCGCTGGCTGCAGCGCGATGATCGAAAGGACGGATGGTCGAACCGAAACAGTACGGCTCGTCAGGGAACGACGTCGCGGATCACCGCGTCGGCCAGCAACCGCCCACGCAGGGTGAGAACGAGCCGACCGGCGTCGTAGGCACCCGGCTCCAGCAGGCCGTCGGCCAGGGCCCGGGCCGCCGCCGGGCCGTCCACACGGTCCAGGGCGATGCCCTCGCGCAGCCGGACGCGCAACATCACGTCCTCGACGTGCTGGTCCTCACGCGTCAGGAGCTCTCGACCATGACCTGGGGAAACACCATCAAACAAGCGTTTCGCGTACGTCGTCGGATGCTTGACATTCCACCAGCGCACCCCGCCCACGTGGCTGTGCGCGCCCGGCCCGAGACCCCACCAGTCGGCGCCGGTCCAGTACCGCAGGTTGTGCCGGCACTCGCCCCCCGGTTTGGCCCAGTTGGACACCTCGTACCACTGGAAGCCGGCTTTTGTCAGTTTTTCCTCGGCGGCCAGATAGCGATCGGCGGCGATGTCGTCCGACGGGTAGGGCAGCTCGCCGCGGCGCATCCGGACGGCCATGCGCGTGCCGTCCTCGACGATCAGCGCGTAGGCGCTGACGTGGTCGACCCCGGCGTCGACCACGGTCTGCAGGGAACGGTCGAAGTCCTCCGGCGTCTCGCCCGGGGTTCCGTAGATCAGGTCCAGGTTGACGTGCTCGAAGCCGGCCTCGCGAGCCTCCCGAGCAGCCTCGGGCGCGCGGCCGGCGGTGTGTTTGCGGTCCAGGACCCGGAGGACGTGAGCGGCCGACGACTGCATGCCGAGCGAGATCCGGGTGAAGCCGGCTCGGCGAAGGGCTTTCAAGCTCTCGGGGGTGACGGACTCCGGATTCGCCTCGGTGGTCACCTCGGCATCGGCGGCCAGGCCCCAGGTCCGGTCGATCCCCTCCAGGATCTTCCCCAGGTCACCGGGGCTGAGCAGGGTCGGTGTCCCGCCGCCGACGAAGACGGTGTCGACCCGCCGGGGCCGGACCACCTTGGCGGCCAGGTCCAGCTCGCGCAGGACGGTCTCGGCATACTCGTCGCGGCTCGCGCCGCCGCCCAGCTCGCTCGCCGTGTACGTGTTGAAGTCGCAGTAACCGCAGCGGCTCGCGCAGAACGGCACGTGGACGTAGACGGCGAAGCCGTTCGCCCCGACGTCGCGGACCGCCTCGTCGGGGAGGGACCCGTCATCGGGTACGGGTTCACCATCGGGGAGTGCGCCGGCCATCCGTCAAGTCTGCCTTAGGGTGCCGACATGGATCTGGTCCGTACCGTCACCGAGGCCGGGGTGACCACCCTCACGCTGGACAGCCCCTCGAACCGCAACGCCCTGTCCCGCGCCCTGATCACCGAGCTGCTGACCGCGCTGGCCGCCGCGGCTGCCGCCCCCGAGGCCCGGGTCGTGGTGATCTCGCACACCGGCCCGGTCTTCTGTTCGGGCGCCGATCTGAAGGAGACCGCCGCCACCAGGCCGGGTGAGCGGCTGCCGGTCGAGCTGATGGCCGACCTGCTGGCCGCGATCTGGGAGTTCCCGAAGCCGGTGGTGGCCCGGATCGCCGGTCCGGCCCGGGCCGGCGGGCTGGGCCTGATCGGCGCCGCCGACCTGGCCGTCTGCACGAGGTCGGCCACCTTCTCGTTCACCGAGGTCCGGCTCGGGGTGATCCCGGCCGTGATCAGCGCCACCGTGCTGCCCCGGCTGGCCCCGCGGGCCGCGGCCGAGCTCTACCTGACCGGGGACGTCTTCGACGGTGCTCGCGCCGCGGAGATCGGCCTGGTCACGGCCGCTGTCCCGGACGAGGAGCTGGACGCGGCGGTCGCCGCCTACTGCGCCTCGCTGATCCGGGGTGGGCCGCTCGCGCTGGCCGGAACCAAGCAACTGCTGCGGCGTACGCGCTCCGAGTCGATCCGGACCGAACTGGCAGAACTGAGTGACCGTTCAGCCGGATATTTCACCTCGGCGGAGGGCCGCGAGGGCGTTTCCGCACGTCAGGAGAAACGCGATCCGAGCTGGGTGCCGAAACAGTGATGACGATCTAGGTGCGCCGGTTGTCTAGGCTTGGCGTCCGATCGAGCTAGGGGGTGCGGATACGTGAAGACGGCGATCGGCGTGCTCGCCTCGCTCATCCTCATCGCCGTGGTGAGCGTGATCGTCGTGCTGCACCGCAATCCGGGCTCGATCTCGCTGCCGGTGCTCGGCCCGGAGTGCGTGGTCGGCGCCGAGGGTGAGGTCACCATGGACCTGACGCAGATGGCCAACGCGGCCACCATCGCCGCGGTCGGCGTGCGGCGGGACATGCCCGAGCAGGCGGTGGTGGTCGCGCTCGCCACCGCCCTGCAGGAGTCCAAGCTGGAGAACCTGGACGGCGGCGACCGCGACTCGGTCGGCCTGTTCCAGCAGCGCCCGAGCAAGGGCTGGGGCACGGTCGAGCAGATCAAGGACCCGAGGTACGCGGCCGGCAAGTTCTACACCGCCCTGAAGAAGGTCAAGGGCTGGGAGAACATGCGGGTCACCGACGCCGCGCAGAAGGTGCAGCGCTCGGCGTACCCGAATGCCTACGAGAAGTGGGCCGACGAGGCCCGCGTCCTGACCAGCGCGCTGCTCGGCAAGTCCACCGGCTCGGTCGCGTGCCGGGTCACCGGCACTCCGGCGCTGCGCGGCGCGGCCGCGGCGTCGGCCGTCATGGCCGGCCTCAAGCTGGACTGGGGCAAGAAGCTGGGCTCCACCAGCCCGGAGGCGGCCGGCCTGACAGTTTCGGTCAGCAACGCCAGCTCGGGCTGGCGCTACGCGCACTGGCTGGTTTCGCACGCTTCGGCGACCGGACTCGAACGGGTACGTTTCGCCGACCTGGAATGGCATGCCCAGGACGGAAAGTGGCAGCAAGTAACCACGGCGGGCGACCACGACAGCAGCCGCGTCGTCGCCGAAGTCTTCGCCTGACCCCTACTCTCCGCAACTTTCGGTGACTTTCGGTAGTTCACACGGCTGAGACAAGAAATTGCGCTGCGTATACATCGACATGGACAGTCCGCAACCGTCCTGGTACTAAGTAGGACGTGTTCTGGGGAGCGCTCGAATGGATCCTGCTGGGAGTGGGGGGCGTCGGCGCGATCACCTACGGTGTGCGCCGTCATCGACCGGCGCGGAAAGCGCCGTGGTGGCTGCTGGCCGGCTCTCTGGCCGCTCTTGCGGTGGGCGACGTCTGTTACTCGTACCGGGTGATGGGACTGGCCGACATCTTCTACCTGTTGATGTTCGGTCTCACCGCCCTGTGCCTGCTGCAGTTCACCCGCGGCGGCGCGCTGCTGGGTGACCGGGCCCGGTTGATCGACCTGCTGGCCGCCACCTGCACGACGCTGCTGGTGGTCTGGGTCTTCGTGATCGGGTCGGATCGGTTGCACACGGTCTCGGCCACCGACGTGATCGGTGACCTGCTGCTCATCGGCGTGGCCGGCCGGCTGGTCGCGGCCGACCGGCGCAACGTCTCGGCCTGGCTGCTGCTGACCGGCGCGCTCGGGATGCTGACCGGCGACGTGGCGTTCCCGCTGGAGCACAACTGGAAGACCGAGTCCGCGTTCGTGGTGCTCTACATCTGCTGGGGCCTGGCCGCGCTGCACCCGTCGATGGTCCGGCTGACCGAACCGGGGCCGCCGCGGCACAGTCCCTGGAAGTTCCGGTGGTCGGTGCTGCTCGCGCTGGCCGCCACCACGCCGCCCACGGTGCTGCTGATCGAGGCGCTCCGGGGTGACGTGAAGGACGGTCTGGTGATCGCCATCACCGGCGCGGTCACCCTGCTGCTGACCATCACCCGGCTCGGTGACGCGATCCGGCAGAACAGCCAGGCCCTGGGCCGCGAGCAGGGCCTGCGGGCGGCCACGGCCGCGCTGGTGGCCGCGGCCGACCGGCCGGCCGTGGACACGGCGGTGCGGGCCGCGGTCGTCCGGCTGCTGCCGCCGGCGTCGGTGCGCCGGGTCTCGCTGGCCGACGAGTTGTCCCCGGCCGAGCTGCCGCCCGCCCCGGCCGGTCCGGCCGCGCGCAGCTGGTGGCTGGACTCGGCCGACCCGGACGACCGGACCCTGGTCTGCCCGCTGCGCCTGGAGCCGCTCGACGTGGCCCGGCCCAGTGGTGGCGCGCTGATCATCACCGGCCGCCGGACCGATCTGCTGGCCGGGCACGACGCGCTCGAGGTGCTGGCCGGTCAGGCCGCGCTCGCGCTGGACCGGATCACCCTGGTCGAGGCGGTCGGCCGCCGGGACAGCGATCTCTATCTGCGGGCTGTGATTCGAAACACAGCCGACCTGATGGCGGTGATCGACGTCGACCAGCGGATCCGCTACGCCAGCCCGGCGCTGCGCGACGCGCTCGGCCAGACCGAACTACCTCCGCTGGCCACCCTTGACGAGCTGATCCACCCGGACGACCGGGCCCGGGTCCGCAACGCGCTGCGCTCGCACGGCGACGGCACCGTGCACTGTGCCCTGCAGCGCTCCGACCAGAGCCAGGTGCTGGTCGAACTGACCTACCGCGACCTGCGCGAGGACCGCCTGGTGCAGGGCCTGGTGGTGACGCTGCGGGACATCACCCGCAACCACGACCCGGCCGAGCAGCACCCGCACGCCGAGCACAGCACCGAGATGCCGGCCTGGGTCAATCGGCGCAGCGCTCAGCAGCGTTTCCGCTATTAGGAAAGACCATTTCCCGCGTACGAGGGAAATGGTCTTCGAACACACGAAGAAGCGCCGGACCTCCGAGGAGATCCGGCGCTTCCCTGGTTGCCTTATCGGGTCAGGCCACGACGGCCGGTGATACCGACCGTGAGGGCGACACCGATGGCGGCCAGAACGACCTGGAAGAAGAACTCGATCCAGTCGAAGCCGTTGGTGTTCGCGACACCGAAGGCCCGGGCCAGCACCGTGCCGAGCAGCGCCGCGACAACACCGATGACCATGGTCAGCCAGATCGGGATGTTCTGCTTGCCGGGTACGACCAGGCGACCCAGAGCGCCGATGATCAGACCGACGATAAGGGCGGTGATGATTCCGGTGACAGTCATTGAGGTCCTCCTCGGGGGGTGGAGCTTGTTCGGTTGCGTCCGTCGAGCACCAGAGTTCCCGACCCCCCGAGAAATCAAACCGCCCTATTTTTTGGCGGCCTTCGGATCGGCCGCCTCCGAGGTGGAGAGCGCGGCGATGAAGGCCTCCTGGGGCACCTCCACGCGGCCCACCATCTTCATCCGCTTCTTGCCTTCCTTCTGCTTCTCGAGCAGCTTGCGCTTGCGGCTGATGTCACCGCCGTAGCACTTGGCGAGCACGTCCTTGCGGATCGCGCGGATCGTCTCGCGGGCGATGATCCGGGAGCCGATGGCCGCCTGGATCGGCACCTCGAACTGCTGCCTCGGGATGAGTTTCTGCAGCTTGGCGGCGATGGACGTGCCGTACGCGTACGCCTTGTCCTTGTGCACGATGGCGCTGAACGCGTCGACCGGCTCGCCGTGCAGCAGGATGTCGACCTTCACCAGGTCCGCGACCTGCTCGCCGGAGGGCTCGTAGTCGAGCGAGGCGTAGCCCTTGGTCTTGCTCTTGAGCTGGTCGAAGAAGTCGAAGATGATCTCGGCGAGCGGCAGGGTGTACCGCAACTCCACCCGTTCGGCGGACAGATACTCCATGCCGAGCAGCGCACCGCGCCGGCTCTGGCACAGCTCCATGACGGCGCCGACATACTCGTTCGGGACCAGCACGGTGGCCCGCACCACCGGCTCGTGGATCTCGGCGATCTTGCCGGACGGGAACTCGCTCGGGTTGGTGACCGTGGACTCCTTCGCGTCCTCGGTGACCACCTGGTAGACCACGTTCGGCGCGGTGGAGATCAGGTCGAGGCCGAACTCGCGCTCCAGCCGCTCGCCGATGATCTCCAGGTGCAGCAGGCCCAGGTAGCCGACGCGGAACCCGAAGCCGAGCGCGGCCGACGTCTCCGGCTCGTAGGTGAGCGCGGCGTCGTTCAGCTTCAGCTTGTCCAGCGCGTCACGCAGGGCCGGGTAGTCCGAGCCGTCGATCGGGTAGAGACCCGAATAGACCATCGGCTTCGGGTCCTTGTAGCCGCCCAGCGCGTCCTTGGCCGGCCGGTTGTGGCCGGTCACGGTGTCACCGACCCGGGACTGACGGACGTCCTTCACACCGGTGATCAGGTAACCGACCTCACCGACACCGAGCGCGGTCGCCTTCTCCATCTCGGGCGAGACGACACCGATCTCCAGCAGCTCGTGCACGGCGCCGGTGGACATCATCTTGATCTTGTCGCGCGCCTCGATCCGGCCGTCGATCACCCGGACGTACGTGACCACGCCGCGGTACACGTCGTAGACCGAGTCGAAGATCATCGCGCGGGCCGGAGCGGCCGCGTCACCGACCGGCGCCGCCAGCTCGCGGACGATCTCGTCGAGCAGGTGGTCCACGCCGACACCGGTCTTGCCGGAGACCCGCAGCACCTCCGAGGGGTCGACGCCGATGAGCTTGGCCAGCTCCTCCGCATACTTCTCGGGCTGCGCGGCCGGCAGGTCGATCTTGTTGAGCACCGGGATGATGCGCAGATCGTTCTCCATCGCCAGGTACAGGTTGGCGAGAGTCTGCGCCTCGATGCCCTGCGCGGCGTCGACCAGCAGGATCGCGCCCTCACAGGCGGCCAGGCTGCGGGACACCTCGTAGGTGAAGTCCACGTGACCCGGGGTGTCGATCATGTTCAGCACGGCGGTCTCGCCCTGCCGGGCGCCCTCACGGACGGTCCACGGCATACGGACGGCCTGGGACTTGATGGTGATGCCGCGCTCGCGCTCGATGTCCATCCGGTCCAGGTACTGCGCGCGCATCTGACGTGGGTCGACCACCCCGGTGATCTGCAGCATCCGGTCGGCCAGCGTCGACTTGCCGTGGTCGATGTGGGCGATGATGCAGAAGTTGCGGATGCGGCTGGGATCGGTCGATCCGATCACGTTCACGCCGGGGTCGAGCGGTCCAGGCACGGTCGTCCGTTCTTCTCGGGCTGGTCTTTGTCGTCGTGCTGCTCAAGAGCTCCGGCCGGGTGGCCGGTCACTCCGGATCCGGCTCGCCGGCCGGGAGACCGGCGGTCCGGGGTCCGGCCCGTCGGCTGACACGCCGGCGGTCCGGTTCGGGGTCGCCGGCGGACACGCCGGCGCTCCCTATCGTCCCACGCCCGGATGGGCAGGTCCGATCACACCCGTTCGAGCGGCTCACGCGGACCCGGCGGCAGCTCCACGGCAACCGGATCCCCGGGACGAATCGGGCCACCGCGCAGCACCACGCCCATCACGCCGGCCCGGCGGACGACGTGGCCGTGATCGTCCTGGCCCAGGACCTCCTTGAGCAGGCCCGGCCGGAACGTGTTGATCTGCGCGCACGGATTCCGCAGGCCGGCCAGCACGACCGCGGCCCGCGGGTCGGCGCCGGAGTCACGGTCGACGGCGTGGGCCACCGCGGTGGTCGCGCGGGCCGTGGCCTCGTCCAGCTCGGCCGAGGCGGCCGCGGCCAGCACCGCGCGCACCGGATGCTCCCCCGGACTCTCCGGCATCGCACCGTCGGGCGGTGGGCCGAAGCGCAGGATCGTGCCGCGGGGCAGGGCCAGCAGGTCGAGGCCGCGGGTCGTCACGTTCTCGCCGATGCCGCCGGCGGGCACGTCGAAGCCCTTGCCGGCCACCTCGTCGAACAGCTCGGCCTGGATCAGATGGACCTGTCGCAGGTTCGGCTGGGCCGGATCGGCCCGCACCCGGCTCCGATGCCGCACGTTGACCCCGGCGTGGATGTCCCCCTCGACGCCCAGGCCGGCTACCAGCACGATCTCGTCCCGGTTGGGCTTGGAGAACGTGTAGGCGTCGTTCCGGCTGACCGCCGCGACAGTTCCCGAATCAGCACTCATACCCCGAGTCTCGCCACCACCGCCCCACATCTCGACCCGGTTTCCGCCGATCAGTAATCCGGCGGCTCCAGGAACAGCGCGGACAGTTTCGGAAGACGGCGACGCATCTCGTCCTCGTTGTCGAAATCCCACAGGTCGCCGACCGCGGGCCGGGTGCGGGGCCGCTCCTCGGCCGGCATCGGCTCGCCGGTGGCCTGCTCATAGGCCCGCGCCGCGATGCCCAGCACCTCCTCGGCCTCGAACACGGCGCCGGTGTCCGCCGCCGCCTTGATCACCACCACGTTGGCCAGCACGTCGGGAGACTGGACGGCCGCGGCGACCGCCTTGCGCCCGTGCGCGATGAGCCAGCCCCGGAACGCGTCGAAACCCGCCTCGTCGGCCCCGCTGTTGATCAGATAGGCCGCGGCCCAGAGATCCTCCGTCCCGGAGGCCGCCATCACCTTGTCCAGGTGGCGGCCCCAGGCGACGATCTCCGCCGGATCACTCGTGGCCAGGTCGGCGACGGCGCGCTCGGCCACCTCGGCCGGGGACGCCGGCTTCGACGCGGTCGCGCGGTCGATGACCGCCCAGAAATCGTCGGTTCGCATGCCGCGATCCTGCCAGTGCCCTACGACACTTCCCCCACGACACGGGCGGCGGTTTCCGTCAAGGCCACCGCGGCCCCCATCGACAGCAGCTCCCACGAGGCGATCGCGGCCACGCAGACGACGGCTCCCGCGCGGACCACCACGGGCGCGACTCCGTGGTGTGGGTCACGGCGGCAGGATGGAGGCATGCGGCCGATCACTCTGCCCGACGTTCCGTACGATGCCACCGCCGTACGCCCGGAATGGCAGGATTTGCCGGAGAGCGTGCGCAAAGCGATCACCGCGCGCCTCGCCTCCCCGGTTTCCGCCGCGCGCAGCGCAGGCGGCGGTTTCACCCGGGCCTTCGCCAGCGTCCTGCAGACCGAGGCCGGGACCAGCGCGTTCGTCAAGGCGGCCCCGCTCAGCGACCCGACCTCCCGGTGGTACGCCCGGGAGGCGGCCGTCACCGCGGCCCTCCCGCCGGAGGTGACCGCCGCCCGGCCGCTCTGGACCATGACCGAATCCGATTGGTACGTGCTGGCCCTGGAGGCGATCGACGGCAGCATCCCGGCGCTCCCCTGGACCCGGGCCGACCTGGACGCCACGCTGCGGACCTGGTCGGCCGCGGCCACCGCGCTGGCCTACCCGTCGCCGCGGATGCTGGAGATCGGCCTGCCCGCGCTGCCCGAGATCCTGCGCGACGAGATGTCCTGGTGGCAGCGGATCGCCCGGCGCCGCGAGCCGATGCCGGAACCGGCCCGCGACACGATCGCCCCCAGCCGGCTCGCCGAGCTGGCCAAACTCGAACGCGCCCTGCCGGGGCTCGCCGCCGGGGACGCGATGATGCACGGCGACCTGCGGCTGGACAACGTGCTGATCGACCGGAACGGCCGCGCGTGGCTCTGCGACTGGACCTGGCCGTGCCTCGGCGCGCCCTGGTTCGACACGGTCACGCTGCTGGTCAGCGCGCATGCCGCCGGCGTGGACACGGACGCCGTGCTGCGCGCGTGGGGCGCGCCGGACGAAGGGGTGGACGGCGCGCTGGCCGCATTGTCGGGATATTGGCTGGTACGTGCCGGGGGCGGACCGAGCAGCGCGTCCCCGCACAGCCGGCAGCACCAGCGCTTCAGCGGCCTCCAGGCCCTCGCCTGGCTCACCGAACGCCGTGGCTGGACCACGACCCCGGAAAAGCGCGGCCGGCTCCGCCGCTGACCCCTGAGGGCGCCGCAAGGGCCGCCCTCCAGGGGGCCGCAAGGGCCGCTGACCCCTGCAGGGACAGCTCGGACACGGCCCGGGCCGGGCATCACCCACCGCGATCAGCGGCTTCAACGGGCGGCCGGGCGGAGCCGTTTTGGCGGCTCGGAGGCGTACTGGTAGTCTGGATCCTCGCGTGTGGTGACACGCTGTTGTTTCATGCACCGGCCTCGCCGGGTGAGACTTCCGCGCGGTGATCACTCGTTCAGACCATTTTCCGAACTAGTCAGGACAAGGCTGTCGCGTGGCGAACATCAAGTCCCAGATCAAGCGCAACCGGCAGAACGAGAAGGCCCGTCTGCGCAACAAGTCGGTCAAGTCGTCGCTGAAGACGGTGATCCGCAAGCTTCACGAGGCGAGCGACTCCGGCAACACCGAGTCGGCTACCGCTCTGCTGCGTGACGCCTCGCGTCAGCTGGACAAGGCTGTCAGCAAGGGCGTCATCCACAAGAACCAGGCGGCCAACCGTAAGTCGGCCATCGCCAAGAAGATCGCCTCGCTGTCCGCCTGATCCTCTTCGGATCAGATCGGCGGCCGCACGGAAGCGGCCGCCGGCTCCGCCCGCCGGCGGGCGGGCAGAACGACGAAACCGGGCACCGCTGGACTCTCAAGGTCCGCGCGGTGCCCGGTTCGTTTTAATTTCCGGGGTACGGCGTCAGCACCGCCCCACAGCATCGCCATATTTCCGGCAAGCGGGTTAGGCCCGCGGCCACGCCACCTCATCGTCACCAGCCAAGCCGATGCCGCACGCGCGCGACCAGGCCGACGGCCCACAACGATACCGGTGCGACCGCTTCAGCAGCTCACGGCACCTCGCGCGTAACCACATCAGCAACTCACGGCCGCACGCGCGGAACCACGTCGGCACCTGCGCGACGGCGCCGCAGGCTCACGGACAGCGCGCCTGAACGCCGTACGGCGAAATCGTCTTGAAAAATCGCCTACTCGTAGCGCCGCACGGCCGATTGGCGAGCCATCTGCTGCCGGACGTCGAGCTCTTCCGCCCACGGGCGCCGAACCGGTGCCGTGTTGACCGCGGCCCCCTGCTCGGACGGCATTTCCGGCTGGCCGGAGCGACGACCGTAACCGTTTTCCGGAGGGAACCAGACCACGCCGGTGGACCGGGCGCCGGTCTCGACCGGGGGCGGCACGACGGGTGTCCGCACCCGGGGCGGCGGCGGGGGCCACTCTCCCGACGGCCATTCGGTCGAGTGCGGTCGATGCGGGTGGCGTTCCCGCGTCACGGCGGCCCGGGCCGCGATCGGCTCGCCGACCGGCGCGGGCGGTGCGAGCCACCCGGCCACCAGGTCGTTGAACTTCACCATGACGGCGACGGCGGCCGGCAGCACGATCACGCCCCACCAGCTGACCAGCTCGGCCAGGGCGAGCAGCGCGCCGAGGGCGAGCGCGCCCTCCAGGAAGACGAAGCAGAGCAGCCCGCCGGGGCTGAGGTGGCGCAGGCCCAGCATGCGGGCGTAGAGCGGCTGGTTGGCCACCCCGGCCCGGCGGGAACGAACTGTCCTGGTCATCGTGTGCCACCTCCGCGCCGGGCCGCGGCCACCGCGAAGACGGCCTGCTCCAGCGCATATCCCCGGTCCTCGGCGCCGCCCTTGACCGCGGCGTTGCACTCGGCGGCGGCGCGCATGGCGTCGACCAGGCCGTCGGGTGTCCAGCCGCGGCTGCGTTCCTGGGCCCGCTGGATCTTCCAGGCCGGCATGCCGAGGGTGCTGGCCAATTGGTACGGATTTCCCTTCCCGGCCGAGGCGACCCGCGCGACGGTCCGCACGCCGTCGGCCAGCGCGTCCGCGATCGGCACCGGGTCGACGCCGACGTGCAGGGCCCAGCGCAGCGCTTCGAGGGCGCCCGGCAGGTCGCCGATCATCGCCGCGTCGGCCACGGTGAAGCCGCTGACCTCGGCGCGGCCCTTGTAGTAGCGCGCGACGACGGCCTCGGTGACCTTGCCGTCGGTGTCGGCGATCAGCTGCGAGCAGGCGGCGGCGATCTCCCGCAGGTCGTTGCCGACGGAGGCGAGCAGCGCGGACGCGGCGGCCTCGTCGCACCGGCCGCCGGCCCGGCGGAACTCGTCCCGGACGAAGGCGATGCGATCGCGGTCACTCTTGAGCTTCATGGCCGGGATGACGGTGGCGCCGGCCTTCTGCAGGCCGTCGGCGAACGCCTTGCCCTTGGCCCCGCCGGGATGGGTGACGATCAGGGTGACCTCGGGGTCCGGGCTCTTCGCGTAGGCCAGCAGGGCGGCGGCCAGCTCCTTGCGCGCGTCCTGCCCGTTGCGCAGGACCAGTGCGCGACGGCCGCCGAACAGGGACGGGCTCAGCATCTCGGCGACCTCGCCGGGGCTGAGCTGGCCGGCCTCATACTCCCGGACGTCCGCGCCGGGGTCGGCGGCGCGCGCCGCTTCCACCGCCGCGGTGACGGCACGGGCGGCGAGAAGTTCCTCATCACCCTGGACGAGTAGCAATGAGGGAGGTGGCGCGGCGTTCACGCGTGCCATGTTCGCACGTCCCACCGACACTCCGACGAGCCTCACTCTTCAGCGCAGCTCAACTGATCACTGAACGCGAAACCCGACATATCGGCACGCAACACTGCTTCTGCGTGCGTGGCCTGCGGCATCGCCTCCGGTCACGCCGATATCCGTCCGAGGTCGTCCGGCCGGGACCGGCCCGGAAATTCGCCATCCCCCTTCGGCATGTCGGACTTTCCCGATTTATCGCCGAAGCCGAGCCCGCCCGCTGAGCCGCGCCCGTCCACCCAACTGGGCTCGTGAGTCGAGCCGAGCCGCCGCCCCAGCGACTGGAACGGCAGCTCGACCAGCCGATGACCGACCCAGCTCACCACCAGCGTCACCACGAGACACACACCCGCCCACCCGAGCCGAGCCGGAACCCCGCCCGCCCGAGCCGCGATCAACTGCTCCCCGAGCAGGCGCAACACCAGCACATGGGTCAGATAGACCGAGTAGCTGACACCCCCGAGCCAGGACAACCACCGCGGAATCCGCCGCGACATCCGCCCCAGCCCGAAGACCGCGAACGCCAGCGCCACCGCACTCAGCCAGGAACTCCGCGCCAGCCCGTCGGACAGGCCGACCATGTCCCAGATCCCGCCGTACCGGTACACCGCGAAGATCGCCGCCCCGAGCACCCCGGCGACCGCGAGCAGCGCCCGGCGCACACTGATCTGCCCCCGCTCGGCCCGGTAGAGCGCGGTCCCGGTGAACATCACGGCCAGGATGACGAACCCCTCCCACGGGCCGCCCGGCTGGTTCACCCCGAGCAGGCCGAACACCAGCACCGTGAGCAGGACGGCCCCGCCGGTCACCACCACGGCGCGACCGCGGCACACCGCCACCACCCCGGCCACCAGCACGAACGCCGCGACCACGGTCACGTTGCGCGGATCGCCGGTGAACACCCCGGACGGCAGCACCCCGCCGAGCACGACGGCCGCGGCGGCCAGCAGCAGCGCGATCTCCACGCTGAACCGGTGCACCCCGACCACGAACGCGGCGGTGACCAGCAGGTAGAAGAACATCTCGTAGGTGAGCGTCCAGAACTGGTTCTGCACGTTCACGCCGCCGAGCATGTCCTGCAGCATCGTCAGGTTGCTCAGCACCGTCGTGCCGGTGTGCTCGCGCAGCCCGGCCGGCACGACCCCCGGCCGCCACCACGACAGCAGCACGGCCATCGCGAAAACGGTCAGGAACGCCGGGTAGAGCCGGAACAACCGGCCCGTCCAGAACCGCCGAAGGTCGCCCCGGCGTTCGAGCGAGGCCGGCACGATGTACCCGCTGACCAGGAAGAACAGGGTGACGCCGAAGATCCCGGCGTGCGCCACGGACCGGGTCGCGTGCTTCACCTCCGGCGCCAGGTAGTCGGTGACGTGCTCGAAGAAGACCGCGAGCACGGCCAGGCCGCGCAGTGCGTCGAGCCACCGCATCCGGGCCGGCCCGCTCTCGACTGATGCTGATGAGCTCACACCCCTTCCAACGAGCGGTCAGACTCCGCGCACGGTCACCGCGAGGCCACCTCCGGCGGCCGTCACGGCGACATCACCCGATTCATCGGTACGGATCACTCGCGCCCCGTCCCGGGCCAGCCGCGCCAGCAGGGACGCGTTCGGATGCCCGTAGTCGTTGTCCACCCCCACCGACACCAGCGCCACCGCCGGATCCACCGCGTCCAGCAGCTCCGGCGACTGCAATGCACTGCCGTGATGCGCCACCTTCAGCACATCGGCCCGCAAGCCCGCCGCGCCGAGCCGCCCGACCAGGTCGTTCTGCTCCTCGGTCTCGGCATCACCGGGCAGCAGCACGGTCCGCCCGGCGACCGTCGCCCGCAGCACCAGCGAGTTGTTGTTCGGATCCGAATTGGTCCCGTGCAGCGGCTCCAGAGGCGCAAGCGCCTCCAACCTCAGACCCCCGATCGCGTACGTCCACCCGGGCCCCGCCGAGGACACCGGCGCACCGGCCTTCCCGGCGACCTCGGCCACCCGCCGTCGCCCACCGGCCGGCTCGGGCCAGTCCGGGCCCACCACCGCCGCGACCGCACGCCCCCGGAACAGGCCCTCCACCCCGCCGATGTGATCCACGTGATAGTGGCTGACCACGAACAACGCCACCTGCCGGATCCCGAGCCGGCGCAGGCACCCGTCCACCGGATCCGGCTCCGGCCCGGCGTCGACCACCACCGCCCGCCCGTCCCCGGCCGGCAGCACGATCGCATCCCCCTGCCCGACCGAACACGCCACCACCAGCCAGCCCGGCGGCGGCCAGCCGGAGGCGAGCAGCCGCACCGGCAGCGCACCCAGCACCGCGCACGCCGCCACCACCGCGGCCAGCTTCCGGACCACCGCCCGCCGTGCCGCGATCAGCACCACCACCGTGATCCCGGCCAGCAGCAACGCCCCGGGCACCCCGTCCGGCCAGGGCAGCGCCCCGGCCGGCATCCGGGCGCCGGTCCGGGCGACCAGCACCAGCCACTCGGCCGGCCAGTGCGCCAGCCAGGCCGCGAACTCGGCGCCGGCCGGCCACACCGGAGAGAGCAGCGCCGCGCCCACCCCGAGCAACGTCGCCGGGGCGATGGCGGGCACCACCACCAGGTTCGCCGGCACCGCGACCAGGCTGACCGTGCCCGACAGCCCGGCGATCACCGGACCGCAGGCCACCTGCGCGGCGGCCGGCACGGCCAGCGCCTCGGCCGCGCCGGGCGGCCAGCCCCGGGCCCGCAACGCGTCCCGCCAGACCGGGGCGAGCAGCAGCAGACCGGCGGTGGCCAGCACGGACAGCGTGAAACCGGCGTCCGCGGCCAGCTCCGGGTCGTACACCAGGAGCACGGCGGCGGCCGCGGCCAGCGCCGGAACCGCCGCCCGCGGTCGCCCGGAAGCGAGCCCGAGCAGCCCGATCGCGCCCATCGCGGCGGCCCGGACCACACTCGGCGACGGCCGGGCCAGAATCACGAAACCGACCAGCGCCACCCCGCACACCACCGCGCAGAGCACTGGGCCGGCCCCGGTCCGCCGCACCACGAAAAGGATGACGCCCAGGATGATCGCCACGTTCGAGCCGCTCACGGCGTTCAGATGTGTCATGCCGGTCGCCTGGAAATCGGCCTCCAGACTCGGATCGAGCCGGCTGGTGTCCCCGACGACCAGGCCCGGCAGCAGACCCCCGGAGTCGTCGGGCAACGGCTCGCAGGCGCGCTGCAGCCCGGCCCGGAGAACCCCGGCGGCGCGCTGAGCCCACGACGGTTCCCCGATGAGCTGCGGCGATTCGCGTACGGAGACGACCGCCGCCCGCAGATCACCCGGGCGCGGCGGCATCAGCCGGCCGGTGGCGGTCAGATGCTGGCCGGGAAGCAGGGTGCGCCAGCCCGGGTCGCTGCCGAGTACTAGCGCCCGCGCGGACAGCCGGATCGGGGTGCCGCCGTCCTTCGGCCGGACACGTTCCAGCTCGACCGCGACCAGGTAGGTCGGTGGGCCGGCGGTGGTGGTCAGCGCGTGCGGGTCGTCGCGGACGATCATCGACAGGTCGACCGGATCGCCGGAGTCGATCAGGGAGACCAAGGGTTGCGCCTCGCGGACGCTGACCCGGGCGGCGGTGGCCAGGGATCCGCAGGCGGCGCCGAGGGCGATCGCCGCGCCGGTCCAGCGCAGGGCGGCCCAGGTTGCCGGTGCTCCTCGCGGTTGCTCGGTTGTCGATACCCCTCGCGCCCGCCCTCCCGCCGCCTCCTCCGCCTTGTTCCTGTTCGGCCCGGCCAGCGCACCCGCCACGGCCACGAGCAGGGCCAGCCCGCCTGCGAGCAGCCCGATCCGGGCGCTGCCGTGTAGCCCGCCCAGCGATGCCAGCCAGATCCCCACCATGAACCCGGCCAGCCGCAGATCCGGTGCCGCTTTCTGCGGCCCGGAGCCCCGCGCCGACGCCGGGCCGGGTCGGCGCGGCCGAGGCGTTTCCGGTCGTTCCGGGCCGGGCCGGGGCGGGCGCCGGGCGGTCATATCGTCACCAGGTCCTTGAGCTGCTCGTAGCGGGCGTCGCCGATGCCGTCCACCTTGCGGAGGTCGGTCACCGCTTTGAAGCCGCCCTGGGCGTCGCGGGCGTCCAGGATTCGCTGGGCCAGGACCGGGCCCACCCCGGGCAGCGAGTCCAGGTCGGCCAGCGTGGCCGTGTTCAGGTTGATCAGGCCACCGCCGGAGCCGGGCGGGCCGGTGGCGGCCGGGCCGGTCGGGGCGCCGGCCGGTGGGGTGACGCCCACCATGATCAGTTCGCCGTCGGTGACCTTGCGGGCCAGGTTGAGGGCGGACACGTCGACTCCCGGTTCGGCGCCACCGGCCGCGGTCAGGGCGTCGGCGACCCGGGCGCCGGGGGCCAGCCGGACCAGGCCGGGTTTCCGGACCTTGCCGCCGACCGCGACCACGACCTCGGCCGGGGCGCTGCCACCGGTCGGTCCGGTGACGGCCTCGGTGCTCGTGAGGCCGGCCGGGACGCCCGGCGCGATCGGGTCGGCCCGGGGCCGGGACCGCCAGGCCAGGAACGCCGCGACCAGGGCGACCACCACCGCGACGGCGGCCAGGGCCCGGACGCCGGAGCGCCCGGGGTCGACGGCGTGCAGCCATTTGCGTGGTTCGTCGGCCTCACCGAACGCCCCTTTGCCGGGGAGGGCCGGTTCGGGTTCCGGCGGTTCCTCGAACTTCCAGGAGTACCGCTCGTCGAACGGCTCGCCCCACGCAGGCATCTCAGCGCCCGCCGGGCCGTCGGGAAGCCCGGAAGGCACCGGAACCCGCCCGGGCCGGTCAACTCCGTCAGGCAGACCACGCCCACCACCTCTCGATCCTCCCGAGCCGTACACACCGGACGGGCCGCCACCCGGCTCGTCGATCTCGGACCAGGCCGGCACGATGTCCGACCACCGCAGCGGCCCGCCGTCGCCGCCCGGCCCCGCCCGGCCCGGCGCACCCACGGCCGGCGCCGGCGGCGGCGACCCGTCGTGGAGCGCCCGCATCCGGGTCGCCACGACGTCGTCGGTATCCTTCGCCTCTCGCACGGGGTCGAAGTCTGTGACCTCGGCCCGGCCGGTGCCGGCCGGGCTGTGGACAGACCGGCACTGTGGACAAGCCCCATGATCTTGCGAGCTCTGCTAAGGACGGCGTGTGACCGAAGAAGAGGCGATCATCCGGCTACGGTCCGCGGGCTGCGTCTTCGCCGAGGACGAGGCCGCGGTGCTGGTCAGCAGCGGCGGCGACCTGGCGGCGCTGGTCGAGCGGCGCTGCGCGGGCGAGCCGCTGGAGCAGGTGGTCGGCTTCGCGGATTTCGCCGGTGTCCGGGTCAGGCTCCGGCCGGGCGTCTTCGTCCCCCGGGTGCGCAGCGAGCTGCTGGTCCGGGTCGCCGTCGAGGAGGCCGGGCGGCACGATGATCCGCTGGTCGTGGACCTGTGCTGTGGGTCCGGAGCGCTCGCTCTGGCCGTACGGGAAGCAATTCCCGGAATCAGCGTGCACGCCGCCGACGTCGATCCGGTCGCGGTCGCCTGCGCCGAGGAGAACCTCGGGGGCAACGTCCACCAGGGTGATCTCTTCGCCGCCCTGCCCCCGGAGTTGCGCGGCCGGATCACCGTCCTGCTGGCCAACGTCCCCTACGTGGCGACCCGGCACCTCCCGTTCCTGCCGGCCGAGGCCCGTGATCACGAGCCGCGCACGGCGCTGGACGGTGGCGACGACGGTCTGGCCGTGTTCCGCGCGGTTCTCGACGGGGCCGGGGCCTGGCTGGCCCCGGGCGGGCTGCTGCTCTCCGAGATCACCGAGGCACAGGCCGGGGCCGCGATCGCCGCCGTCGATGGGAACGGATTGACGTCCGCCGTGGTCACCGACGATGATCTCGACGCCCGTGTGATCACCGCGAGACGATAGGGCAGCGTCGTGGGGCTGTTACGCAGGGTTGCCCGCGCCCGGTTGGCCGGTCGGGCCCTCCGGCGTCTGCGCCGTGCGGGCGTGCGGGACGCCCGTTACCACCGGGCCGCCTTCGAGATCCGGTTCACGCTGCCGGGCGACGACGAGCCGAGCATCCTGCCGTTGACCCCGCTGCTCGGGCGCAATCGTCGTGAGCTGCGGGAACATCTCGCCGACATTCTCCGTACCGGAAATCTTCCGCAGGACTGGAAGGACGCGGCGCCGATGCTGCGCCCGGTTCTGCGAGGTGGCGCCCCGGGTGCTCCGATCCGGCGCCCGGCCGTGCCGTTCCTCTCGGAATTCGTGGTTTTCGACCATCCCGAGACCATCACGTACGTCACCCCGGCGCAACTGGCGCTCTGGAACGTCACCGCCGAGCAGGTCTTCGACGCCGCCCGAGCGAACCTGCCCGGCGCGGTGCTGCACGGGAACCCGGCGGGCAAGCCGGTCGTGGTGCGTTTCGTGGACGACGGGAACGCGTACTGGACCTCGCATCTGCTGCTCCCGGGCTGGCTGGAGCGTCTGGCCGGGCAGGTCGGCGGCCGTCCGGTCGCGTTCGCCCCGGAGCGCGGAACCCTGCTGGTCACCGCCGACGATCCGGCCCTGCTCCCGGCGTTGTTCGCGCAGGCCGAGGAGATCTACGCGAAGTCCTCACGGTCGCTGACCCCGATGGCGTACGTCAGTGACGGCGACGGCAGCCCGATCCCGTACCCCGCGCCGGCCGGCCATCCGCTGCACCACGTGGTGTCCCGGGCCGAGCGGATCCTGGCCGTCGAGGAGTACCACCGGCAGGCGGCCGAGCTGCCGGATGCGGCCGAGCTGCGGCTGACCGGCTCGGACGAGGGCGGCTGGCGCACCCGGGCGGTGTGGGCGGCCGACGGCCCGGTCCTGCTCCCGGTCGCCGACGAGGTCGAGCTGGGCGACGAGCGGGTCGTCCCCTGGACCGAGCTGGACCTGACCCGGGTCGACGACGTCAGTCCGGAGCGGTGGCGTGCGGAGGGCTGGCCGGCTTAAGGACGCCGGTGCACGACGACACCGGCCAGGCCCGGCCCGGTGTGCGCGGCCACGACCGCTCCGACCTCGGTCAGGTAGCAGTCCCGCAGCCGGTCCCCGAGCCGCATGGTGATCGCGTCCACCAGCGCGGTGGCCCGCTCCGGTGTCCCGAGATGGTGCACCGCGATGTCGGCCTCCCCCGGCCCGGCCGCCTCCACCGCGAGATCGACCAGCCGGCTGAGCGCCCGACCGGCGGTACGCACCTTGTCGCGCACGACCACGGCCCCGTCCACCACGTGCAGGATCGGCTTGACCGACAGTGCCGTGCCGAGCAGCGCCGACGCCGCCCCGATCCGGCCGCCGCGGCGAAGGAACTCCAGCGTGTCGACGTAGAACAGGGTGCTCACGCGTTCCGCGTGGTCGACGGCGACCCGACGTACCGAATCAAGATCTTGACCTTGATCGGCGGCCGTGGCGGCGGCCAGTGCGGGAAATCCCAGGCCCATCGCGGCGGTGCCGCTGTCCACGACCTGGATGCGCGGGCCGACCTCGGCCGCGGCCAGTTGCGCGGCCTCGAACGTGCCGGACAGCTTGGCCGACAGGTGCACCGAGACGACCCCGTCGGCCCCGTCGGCCAGCAGCTTGCGATAGACCTCGGCGAACTGGGACGGGGACGGGCGGGACGTGCTGACCGAGGAGCGGCGCCCGCCGAGCGCCCGGGCCACCTCGGCCGGGGCGATCTCCAGGCCCTCCAGGCCGTCCCACCCGTTGATCACGACGGTGAGCGGCACGATGGTCAGCTCATATCGCCCGCTCAGCTCGGCGGGCAGATATGCCGTGGAATCGGTGACGACCGCGATGGTCATGCACGAACTCTACTGATCGCGGGCCCGCTCGGGATCAGCCCGGCGTGACCGAGGACACCAGGAACGGCTCGCCCTGCTGGCAGGTGCTCATCATGCCGGGCTGGGCGACGCCGGTGACGGTCACCTTGCTGCCCGCGGCGGCGGCCGATCGCAGCTTCTCGTCCTTGAAGACGAGCAGGTGGGCGGCACCGCCGGGCTCCTGCAGAAGCGTGCAGTTCGGCTCGACGCCGGCCGAGACCGTGCCGGTGATGGTGGTGGTGCCGGTCACCGGCTTGCCCGGCGAGGTCGCCTCGGGCAGCGCGGACGGCGACACCGCGGCCGACGGGCTCGCCGACGGCACCGAGCCGGAGGAGATCGACCCGGCGTCGTCCGCCGAGTTCGCACACCCGGCGACGAGCAGCAGGAGAAGGGCGGTGGGTACGACAGTTCGACGGATCATGACGGTTGGACGCTCCCGGAGCCGGAACGGTTCCCCTCGGCGAGGACACCCACGTTGTACGCCGACAGCTGCCAGCCCGGCCCCTCGTCGAGGGTGAGCTCGATCCAGTGACAGTTCCGCAGCGCGCGCAGGGTGCGGACCTGCTCGCGGGGCCAGCCGAGCAGGTGGCCGAGGCCCTGCCGGGCGGCCGCGCCGTGGGTGGCGGCCACCACGACGCCGCCGGGGGCGAGAGCGGCCGCGTCCTGGAACGCTTCGCTGACCCGCTTGCCCAGGTCGTCGAGGGTCTCGACGTCGTCGCCGACGACGTCCTCACCGGCTTTCCAGCGGGCGAACTCGGCCGGCCGCTGCACCTGGACCTCCGCGGTGGTCAGGCCCTGCCAGGGCCCGAAGAACCGCTCCCGCAGCCGCTCGTCGTAGCCGGCCGTGAGCCCGGTGAGCGCGGTCAGCGCGGCCGCGGTGTCCGAGGCCCGGCTGAGGTCGCTGGCGACGATCGCGGCGGGCCGCATCGCCGCCAGCAGCTCGGCCGCCTCCGCCGCCTGCCGGCGGCCGAGATCGTTGAGCGGCACGTCGGTCTGCCCCTGGACGCGACTGCCCGCGTTCCAGTCGGTGTTGCCGTGCCGCCAGACGATGAGGCGAGTGGTCACGGCGCTTCGGTGCCGGCCGCGCCCGCCTCGACCATGTCGCGGTCGACGAACGGAATGACCGGGCAGTCCTTCCACAGCTTGTCGAGGGCGTAGAACTCCCGCTCCTCGGCGTGCTGCACGTGGACCACGATGTCGACGTAGTCCAGCAGCACCCAGCGGCCCTGCCGTTCGCCCTCGCGCCGGACCGGCTTCGCCTTCTCCGGCAGCGCGACGAGCGCTTCCTCGATGGCATCGACGATCGCGACCACCTGGCGCTCGTTGGACGCGGAAGCGATCACGAAGGCGTCGGTGATGGCGAGCTGGTCGCCCACGTCGATGACGGAGATGTCCTGCGCCTTCTTGTCGGCGGCGGCCTGGGCGGCAGCCATGGCGAGTTCGTAAGCGCGCTCGTTAATCGTCAAAAGAATCCCCTCTACCGGGTCCACTAACAGGCCAAGTCTCTCACGCGGGTCCGACAATCCCCGAGTCCCGATAGAGGCCCCGCTTGTTGATGTATTGCACGACACCGTCCGGTACCAGGTACCAGACCGGAAGGCCCGCGGCCACCCGTTTCCGGCAGTCGCTGGACGAGATGGCCAGCGCCGGGACCTCGACGAGCGTCACGCTGTCCTCGGGCAGGTTCGCGGCCGACAGTTCGAAGCCGGGCCGGGTCACGCCGATGAAGTGCGCCAGGCCGAGCATGGTCAGCGCGTCCTTCCACGACATGATCCGGGACACCGCGTCGGCGCCGGTGATGAAGAACAGCTCGGCCGACTGTCCGTAGACGGCCCGCATGTCGCGCAGCGTGTCGACGGTGTACGTGGGCCCGTCCCGGTCCAGGTCGGCCCGGCTCACGTGGAAGCGCGGGTTCGACGCGGTGGCGATCACCGTCATCAGGTAGCGGTCCTCGGCGGGCGAGACGCGGCCCTTCTCGTACGGCTGCCCGGTCGGGACGAACATCACCTCGTCGAGCTCGAAGCGGGCCTGCACCTCGCTGGCCGCGACCAGGTGGCCGTGGTGGATGGGATCGAACGTCCCACCCATGATGCCGATGCGGCGGCCGGAAGACATCCGAGCAGCTTAAAGCACGATTTTGCGGGTTCTCCCCGGCGGGGGCAAACCCAGCTCAGCCGTCCAGGCGCTTCCGGACGGCGGCCAGCAGGTCGTTCGCGGTGAACGGCTTCTCCAGCAGCTCCACGCCCGGATCCAGCGTCCCCTGCGAGGCCAGCACCGGCTGCGCGTACCCGGACATGTAGAGCACCCGCGTCGACGGCCGCGCCCCGGTCAGTCGCTCGGCCAGCTCCTTGCCCAGCATCCCGGGCATCACCACGTCGCTGAGCAGCAGGTCGATCCGCCCGGAGTGCCCGGCCGCGACCTCCAGCGCCTGCTTGCCGCAGTCCGCGGTGATCACCTGATAGCCGGCGCCGGTCAGGATCCGCCCGGCCACGTCGCGCAGTGCCGCCTCGTCCTCGGCGACCAGCACGGTCTCGCCGTGCCCGCGGGTCGCGGCCGGCGCCTCCTCCTCCTGCGGCACGGATTCCTCGCCGGCCGGCAGCACCACGGTGACCGTGGTGCCCAGGCCCGGTTCGCTGGCCAGGGTCACCTCGCCGCCGGCCTGGTTGATCACGCCGTACACGGTGGCCAGGCCGAGCCCGGTCGCCTCGCCCTTGGGTTTGGTGGTGAAGAACGGGTCGAAGGCGCGGTCGAGCACGTCGGCGCTCATGCCCTGACCGGAGTCGGAGATCCGCAGCCGGACGCGGTCGCCGAGCCGGTGCGTGTCGATCACCAGGCTGCCGCCCGAGCGCATCGCGTCCCGGGCGTTCTGCACCAGGCTGACCAGCACCTGTTCGAGGTGGCTGGGATCGAAGGTGACCGACGGCAGGCCCGGCCCGGGCCGGAAGATCAGCGTGACGTTCTCCCCCACCAGCTCGCGCAGGCTCTGCTGCAGCTCGCCGATCCGCGCGTTCAGGTCGATCGGCTGGGGGCGGACCACCTCGCGGCGGGCGAAGGCGAGCAGCTGGTGGGTGAGGTCGGTGCCGCGGGTGCCGGCCCGGACCACCTGCTGGGCGTCGGCGGCGATCGCCTTGAGGTCGGGCTCGGCCGCCTCGGCCTCCTCGATCACGAAGTTCGCGTAGTTGAGGATCACGCCGAGCATGTTGTTGAAGTCGTGCGCGATGCCGCCGGCCAGCTGGCCCAGGCTCTCCAGCCGCTGGCTGCGGTGGGCGTGCGCCTCGGCCCGCAGCTTGGCCTTCTCCTCCTCGCCGCGGATCCGCTCGGTCAGGTCCCGGACCACCGCGATCGCGAGCCGGCCCTGCGGCGTCTCGACGATCGTGGTGGACGACTCGACCGGGAACTCGGAGCCGTCGCGACGCCGGGCGGTGGTCACGACCGAGCCGATCGAGCCGCCGGTGGACGACGCGATGGCCCGCCGGCGCTCGGGCAGCATCGCCCGGGACTCGTCGGTCAGCAGCACGTCGACCGGCTGGCCGACCAGCTCGCCGCCGGGCCAGCCGTACATCTGGCCGGCCCGGTCGTTGGCCAGCGCGATCCGTGGACCGTCGAAGACCAGGATCGCGTCCGGCGCGGCCTGCAGCAGACCACCGGAAAGTTCAGCGGACCATTCCACGCATTCACCCCCGTAGTCTCAGGTTACGGGGTGTGAACGGATAAAACCGGAGAAGTCAGGACGCGTTCACCGCGCGCCGCATGTCGTCGTCGTTGTCCAGCACGACCCGGTGCAGCAGCGGGTGCAGCTCCGGCGTGGCCAGCAGCTCGGCCGCCAGCTCCCGGGTCCGGGCCGAGACCATCACGGCCGGGTAGGCCGCCAGCACCGTCTTCTCGGCGCTCATCCCGGACCGGATCCGCATCATCGCGGGCATCTCGGCGAAGTACCGCGCCACGTACGGCTCCAGCAGCTCCCGCTGCTCGGCCTGCCAGAACCCGGACGCGGTGAGCTCGACCAGCCGGTTGGAGAGCGTCTCGTCCCCGACGATCGCCGCCCACGCCGCCTCCTTGCCGGCCGGGTCGGGCACCGCGGCCCGGCAGCGGAACGCCCACTGCTCGCCGGTGGCCGTCCGGTCCCCGGCCAGCTCGGCCTCGATCGCGTCCGGCCCGGCCACGCCCAGCACGGCCAGCCGGTAGAGGATCAGCCAGCGCAGGTCGGCGTCGACGACCAGCCCCTCGGGCACGTTCTCGCCGTCCAGCCAGCCGCTCAGGCGGGCGGTGTCGACGGTGGCGCCGATCAGCCCGCGGACGGCGATCAGCTGCCGCGAACCGCCGGGCTCGGAGGCGGCGATCAGCCGGTCGGCGGCCTGCGCGATCAGTTCCAGGGCGGCCGGGCGGGTCTCGGCGGTGGCGTAGCGGTCGACCAGGCCGCGGGTGGCCCGCAGCACGTCCTCGACGATCACCGTCTCGGTCTCGGCCGGCAGCGCGGCCAGCACCAGCGCGACCAGCTCGGCGACCGGGCGCTCGCCGTCCACCACGGCGTCCAGCACCGAGGCCCAGATGATCGCGCGGGCCAGCGAGTCGCCGAGCAGCGGCAGCAGCAGCGGGACGGCGGCGGCCGATTCATCGTCGAGACGGATCTTCCCGTACGCCAGATCCCCGTCGTTCAACAGCAGGAGATCCGCGACCGGAGCCCCGGCCAGGGCGGGCAGCACGGTCCGCCCGGTCGCGTCGAGCTCGGTCTCGATCAGCTCCCGCCGCGTGACCACGCCCCCGGCGTGGTCGTAGACCCCGACCCCGATCCGGTGCGGGCGCAGCGTCGGGAAGTCCTCGGGGGCGGTCTGCACGACGGCCACCTCGCGGTACACGTCGCCGTCGCGGTGCGCCTCGAGCCGCAGCGTGTTCACCTGGGCGCGGCGCAGCCACAGCTCGGCCCAGCCGGACAGGTCCCGGCCGCCCGCCTTGGACAGGGCCCGGAGCAGGTCGGCCAGCGTGGCGTTGCCGTACGCGTGGGTCTCGAAGTGCGCGTTCACCCCGGCCAGGAACGGCTCGTCGCCCAGCCAGGCGACGAGCTGCTTGAGCACCGAGGCACCCTTGGCGTACGAGATGCCGTCGAAGTTCATCAGCGCCTGATCGGTGTCGGCGACCTCGGCCGGCGCGACCGGGTGGGTCGACGGCCGCTGGTCGGCGCGCAGCCCCCAGGCCTTGCGGTGGATGGCGAACGTGGTCCAGGTGCCGGTGAACCGGGTCGCCTCGGCGGCCACCCGGGCGCCCAGGTACTCGGCGAACGACTCGTTCAGCCACAGGTCGTCCCACCAGGCCATGGTGACCAGGTCGCCGAACCACTGGTGGGCCATCTCGTGCGCGATCACGCTGGCCCGGTGCTCACGCTCGGTCTCGGTGATCGTCGAGCGCGGCACGAACTCGTCGCGGAAGACCACCAGCCCGGGGTACTCCATCGCGCCGAAGTTGAACTCCGGGGCGAAGGCCTGCTGGTAGTGCCCGAACGGGTAGCGGATCTCGAACATCTCGTGGAACCGGTCCAGGCACTGCTTGGTGACCTCGAAGATCTCCGGGGCCTGGGCGTCCAGCTGCTCGGCCAGCGTGGCCCGGATGTAGAGGGCCAGCGGGATGCCGTCGTGCTCCTCCTCACGCACGTGCCAGGGGCCAGCGATCAGGCTGGCCAGGTACGTCGAGATGCGCTCGGTGGGCGCGAACTCCCAGCGCCCGCCGTCCCGCGACACCAGCCGGCCGTTGGTGGCCACCGTCCAGTCGGCCGGGGCGGTCACACTCACCCGGAACGACGCCTTCAGGTCGGGCTGGTCGAAGCAGGGCAGCACCCGGCCGCCGTTGTTGATGAACAGGTGCTGGTAGAGGTAGACCGAGCCGTCGGCCGGGTCGGTGTAGCGGTGCAGGCCCTCGCCGTTGTTCGAATACCGCATGGTCGCGTCCACGACCAGCTCGTTCTCCTCGGCCAGGCCGTCGAGCGCGAGCCGTCCCCCGGCCACCGCCGCGGGCGGCACCGGCTGCCCGTTCAGCGTGATCGAGGCGACCTCGACCGGCTCGAACTCACAGAACGTCGACGCGCCGGAACGAGCCCGGAAACGGGCCACCGCGCGGGTCCGGAACGTGTCGCCGTCACCGGTCAGGTCCAGGTCGACGTGGTAGCTCTCGACGTCGACGAGGGACGCCCGGTCGGCGGCCTCGGCACGGGTCAGGGTCGGCATGCGCACAATCATGCCGGTAACCGCTCCCGCGCCGCGCGGGCACGTCCCGCGATCACTTGCCCGGGGACGGCCGGCGCGCTAGCTTCGGGGCATGCGCGTGACTCGGAACAACTGGTGGCGGCCCTAGCCGGGCGGCCTCACCCACGCGCGATCACTCTTCCGCGGCCGCCCCCATCCGGGCGGCCGTGCTTCGTTCACGCAGCTGTGGTCTCCGGGAAGGGGCGGTCTCCGTACCCAAGAAATCGGAGACCTCTCATGACGACAACCGTGACCGACGCACCCGGCCGGACCCGCCGCCTCACCGGTTTTCAGCCGACCGGACGGCTGCATCTCGGCAACCTGCTGGGCGCGCTGCGTCCCCTGATCAGAGCCCAGGACACCACCGAGTCCATCGCCCTGATCGCCGACCTGCACGCGATGACCATGGAACACGACCCCGCTTCGGTACGGCGATTCACGCTGGAGCAGGCCACGGTCATGCTCGCCGCCGGGGTCGACCCGGAACGCACCCCGATCGTCGTCCAGTCCCAGGTCCGCGAGCACACCGAGCTGCACTACCTGCTGGAATGCGTGGCCGCGCACGGCGAGGCGACGCGGATGATCCAGTTCAAGGAGAAGTCGGCGGCGGGTGGCCCGATCCGGCTCAGCCTGCTCACCTATCCGGTGCTGATGGCCGCCGACATCCTGCTCTACGACACCACCCAGGTCCCGGTCGGCGAGGATCAGAACCAGCACCTGGAGCTGGCCCGCACGCTCGCGACCAGGTTCAACACGAAATACGGCCCGACGTTCACCGTGCCCGAGGGCGTCCGCCCGGACTCGGCCGCGCGGGTCATGGACCTGGCCGAGCCGACGATGAAGATGGGCAAGAGCCTCGGAACCGGTCAGATCGGCCTGCTCGATCCGCCCGAGGTGATCCGGCGGACGATCGCGCGGGCCGCCACCGACCAGGCCGGACGGGTCCGCCGCGACCGGGAGAACCAGCCCGGCGTGACCAACCTCATCGACATCCTGGCCGAGACGACCGGCCGGCCACCGTCCGACCCGACCTCCTACGCGGCACTGAAACGGGAGGTCGGGGACGCGATCGAGGCGCTGCTGGCTCCCTTGCGGGCGCGTCACGCCGAGCTTGCGAAAAATCCCGATTTTGTACGGAGGGTACTCGCGGACGGCGCCGAGAAGGTCCGTCCGATCGCCGCCGCGACGGTGCGCCGCGCGCGGGCCGGCATCGGTCTACTGAACTAACGCGGGAAGCTGCTTCTCGAAGCAGACACTGCTCGGGTTGCCGGCATAGCCACCGAACGCGGGGATCTGCCGGTACCCCGAGGACTGGTAGAGGGCGATCGCGGCCGGCAGGTAGACGCCGGTCTCCAGCCGGATGACCGGCCGGCCCACCGCGAGCGCCTCCTCCTCCACCGCCACGATCATCTGGCGGGCCAGGCCGCGGCCGCGGTAGGCCGGGCGGACGTACATGCGCAGCAGCTCGGCGACCCCGGCCTCCAGGGTCCGCCAGGCCGCGCACGCGACCGCCCGGCCGTTCACCACACCGATCAGATACTCCACGTCATCGTGCGGTTCGAATATCTTCCCCGTGCCCGCTCCAGCCTCGGCCATCTCGCGCTGCTGAGCAGTCACGAGAGCGGCGATTTCGGGGTCCAGGGCGGGACGCGATTCGATTTGCACGTAGGTGACCCTATGTGACGTCCGTTTCCGGAGGGTTGCGAAGAACTGGCCGAACCGCTATTCGCCGGTGTCGTCCTCGTCGTAATCGTCGTCACTGACCAGAACGGGGAGTTTCGAGTTGGTGACGCTGGTGACGGTTCCGTCGGCCGCCATGTGCGAGATCTCGTCCTCCGACCGGACCCGGCGGGCCTTGCGGGCGGCCAGACGCTGGGCCGCCGACGGCCGGTGGTCCAGTTCCTCCAGACGGGCGTCGGTGCCGCGCGGGCCGGAGATGAACTCGCCCGCGTTCGGGTGCCAGTCGAACTCGCGGGTGCCGATCCGGACCGGGTCGCCGGCCACCGCGCCCAGCTTGCCGAGCTTGTCCTCGACGCCGAGCCGCTCCAGCCGGTCGCCCAGGAAGCCGATCGCCTCGTCGTTGTCGAAGTTCGTCTGCTTGATCCAGCGCTCGACCTGGGTGCCCCGGACCACGAAGACGCCGTCCGCGTCCTGCTCGACGGTGAAACCGGTGTCGTCCACCGCGCGCGGGCGCAGCACCACCCGGGTCGCCTCGACCACCGGCTTGGCCGCCCGGAAGTCGGCCACGGCCTTGGCCAGCGCGTAGTTGAACTCCTTGAGACCCTCCCGGGTCACCGCGCTCACCTCGAACACCTCGAAGCCGCGGGCCTCCAGGTCGGGGCGCACGATGTCGGCCAGGTCCCGCCCGTCCGGGATGTCGATCTTGTTGAGGACCACCATCCGGGGCCGGTCCTCCAGGCCGCCGTAGGCGCTCAGCTCGGCCTCGATCGCGTCCAGGTCGGCCAGCGGGTCCCGGTCGATCTCCGGCGTCGCCGCGTCCAGCACGTGCACCAGCACCGAGGTCCGCTCGATGTGCCGCAGGAACTGCATGCCGAGGCCCTTGCCGGTGGCCGCGCCCGGGATCAGCCCGGGCACGTCGGCGATGACGAACGTCTGCTCGCCGGCCTGCACCACGCCCAGGTTCGGCACCAGGGTCGTGAACGGGTAGTCGGCGATCTTCGGCTTGGCCGCCGAGAGCACCGAGATCAGCGACGACTTGCCGGCCGACGGGAAACCGACCAGGCCGACGTCGGCGACGCTCTTCAGCTCCAGCACGACGTCCAGCTGGTCACCCGGCTCGCCCAGCTCGGCGAAGCCCGGCACCTTGCGGCGGGTGTTCGCGAGGGCCCGGTTGCCCCGGCCGCCCCGGCCACCGCGGGCCACCTCGAACTCGGTGCCGATGCCGACCAGGTCGGCCAGGACCTCGCCGTCCAGGGTCTGCACGACCGTGCCGTCCGGAACCTTGAGGACCAGGCCCTTGCCGTTCGCCCCGTCCCGGTTGGCGCCGGCGCCACCGGCGCCGTTGGTGGCCTTGACGTGCGGGTGGAAGTGGAAGTCCAGCAGGGTGTGCTGCTGCGGGTCGACGACCAGCGTGATGCTGCCACCGTGCCCGCCGTCGCCACCGTCCGGACCGCCGAGCGGCTTGAACTTCTCCCGGAGAACGGAGACACAGCCGTGCCCGCCGTCACCCGCCTGCAGGTGCAGCACGACCCGGTCGACGAACGTGGTCACGGCTCAACTCCTCGTAACGCTTCATGTCTCAGTTACCCACTGGCGGCGGGCTCTTCGGCTGGCTCTCAGGGGTGCCTCACGCCGGTTGAGGCACCCCTGACAACCAGCCACGCCCTCGCGCGGTGGCTGTTCCGCGCCCCGGCCTTGCCCAACGCCGGCCGACGCACCGCTGTTCCCCCGCGTCGCCGTCGAGGCCAATGGCTCGGCTGGCGCTCAGGGCGGTTTTTCGCCCGAAAAGCAGCCCTCAGTGCCAGCCGGGACCGCGGGCCCGGGGCGTACAAACGAAAGCGGGCCGTGGACCCCAAGAGGTCCGCGGCCCGCTTCGGCAGTATTACTCCGCGACCGGCACGATGCTGACGGTCTTGCGGCCCCGCTTGGTGCCGAACAGCACGTTGCCCGCGGAGAGCGCGAACAGCGTGTCGTCGCCACCGCGACCGACCAGGTCGCCCGGGTGGAACTTCGTGCCACGCTGGCGGATCAGGATCTCGCCGGCGTTCACGAGCTGGCCGCCGAAGCGCTTGACACCGAGCCGCTGGGCGGCGGAGTCACGGCCGTTACGCGAGCTGGATGCACCCTTTTTGTGAGCCATGTCTACGCCTACTTCCCGCTCTTGATGCCGGTCACCTTGACGCGAGTCAGCGGCTGACGGTGACCCTGGCGCTTGTGGTAGCCGGTCTTGTTCTTGAACTTGTGGATCCGGATCTTCGGACCCTTGGTGTGCTCGGCGATCTCGCCGGACACCGTAACGTTGGCAAGCTTGGCCGCGTCGGTCACCAGGTTGTCACCGTCGACGAGGAGGACCGCGGCGAGCGTCAGAGCGTCGCCGGGCTCGCCCACGAGCTTCTCGACCTCGATCACGTCGCCCTCGGCAACCTTGTACTGCTTGCCGCCGGTCTTGACGATCGCGTACATAGGACGCGGACTCCCTGAGACTTGCGCAGCCGAGACATAAGCTGCTTGGCGGATACTGCTGGGGCCCCGGCGCGGCCGACTCGGCCACTGATGTGATCAGGCCGGGCGCACGAGGCAGGCGCCGAAAAAGCGCCGTCGGCAAGCCTACTTCATCGGCGCGCCGACACCAAAACCGGGTTAACTCTTTCCGCAGGCCGCATCGAGGGTGGCATGCAGGTCGGCCAGCGTCTTGTCGTCGATCTTCGAAAGATCACCTTTGAGGGTGGTCACCTGGGCCCCCATACCGGACAACGCCTTCTTCAACGCCGGGTCGTCGGTGAGCTTCGCCATGTCGGTCAGGGCGTACGAGTACCCGTCCACGGTCCGGTCGACCTTCTCCTGGGCGCGGGCCTTGGCTTCGGCCCCCTGCGCGGCGGCGCCGACCAGGGTGGCGTAGTCGGCGGCGAAATTCGTGCCGAAGTTCGTGCTGGTCCGGGCCGCCTGCGCGCAGATGGCCTGGGTGTCGGCGGACAGGGCCGCGTCGGCCGAGGCGGCCGCCGCCGGGTCCGCGGATGCCGGCGCGGCGGCGGCCGGGGTGCCCGTCGCCGCCGGCGAACCGGAATCGGCCGAGCAACCGGCCGCGAGCAGGGTGAAGGAGAGCGCGGCCAGGGCCGCGAGAGAACGTCGCACGGGGATCTCCTCGGGGGACGGGGATCGATCCCGACGAGGGTAACGGAAAACCCGCCCCGGCAGTTAACTTTGTTTACAGCTAACTGCCGGGGCGGGTTTCCTCAGCTCACGGACGGGTGCGGCGGCGAGCCCCACTGCGGCGCGACCGGCGACGGCCGGCTCCGGCCCCCACCGCGTCGTCGTCCTCGTCCTCGTCGGCCGCGTCCGGGTCGTCGGCCCCGGTCAGCCGCAGCGGCTCGGTGTCGCCCTCGTACTCCGCCCCGTTGACCTCGGGGGCCTCGTAGCGGGAGAGGTCGTAACCGCTGATGTCGTAGTCGTCGTCGGCGTCCGCCTTGGTCAGCGCCGTCGGCGCGGCCCGGACGATCCCGGACCGGATCACGCCGGAACCGGTGACCGGCGCCTGCGGCTCGGCGACCGGAACCTCGGCCACCTCCACCGCCGGACCGGCGTCGACCGGCTCGATCACGGCGACCGGCTCGACCGGCGCCTCGATCACCTCGACCTCGACCTCGACCGGCTGCTCGACGACCGGGGCGTCCCCACCCCGGCGCCGGCGCGACCGGCTGCTCGTCGGAGCCGCCTGGACCGGCGGAGCCTCGGTCCGCACGGCCGCCGCGACCGCCTTGACCTGGGTCACCGCGCCCGCGCCGGTGTTGCCGGCGCTGCTGCCGTTGCCGTTCGACCGCTTCTCCGGCACCGGCTCGTGGTGGATGATCACCCCGCGGCCCTTGCAGTGGTCACAGGTCTCGCTGAACGCCTCCAGCAGGCCGGCGCCGATCCGCTTCCGGGTCATCTGCACCAGGCCGAGCGAGGTGATCTCGGTGACCTGGTGCTTGGTCCGGTCCCGGCCCAGGCACTCGGTCAGCCGCCGCAGCACCAGCTCGCGGTTGCTCTCCAGCACCATGTCGATGAAGTCGATCACCACGATGCCGCCGAGGTCGCGCAGCCGCAGCTGACGCACGATCTCCTCGGCCGCCTCCAGGTTGTTACGGGTGACCGTCTCCTCCAGGTTGCCGCCCGCGCCGGTGTACTTACCGGTGTTGACGTCGACCACGGTCATCGCCTCGGTCCGGTCGATCACCAGGTGACCGCCGGACGGAAGGAAGACCTTGCGGTCCAGGCCCTTGAGGATCTGCTCGTCGATCCGGTGCTCGGCGAAGACGTCGCCCACCCCGGTGTGCCGGTGCAGCCGCTCGACCAGGTCGGGCGAGACCGAGTGGAGGTAGCCCTCCACCTCGCCGTACGCCTGCTCGCCCTGGACGATCAGCTCGCGGAAGTCCTCGTTGAACAGGTCCCGGACGACCCGGATGACCAGGTCGGGCTCCTCGGAGAGGGCGCGCGGAGCGTTGCCCTCGGCCGCCCTCGCCTGGATGTCCTCCCACTGGGCCTGCAGACGCTTGACGTCGCGGGCCAGCTCGTCCTCGCTGGCGCCCTCGGCCGCGGTGCGCACGATCACGCCCGCGCCGTCCGGCACCAGCTTCTTCAGGATGTCCCGGAGACGCTTGCGCTCGTTGTCCGGCAGCTTGCGGCTGATCCCGGAGGCGTTGCCGTTCGGCACGTAGACCAGGTGCCGGCCGGAGAGCGCGATGTGGCTGGTCAGCCGCGCGCCCTTGTGCCCGATCGGGTCCTTGGTCACCTGCACCAGCACCGCGTCACCGGAGCGCAGCGCCTGCTCGATCGAGCGAGCCCGGCCCTCCAGCCCGGTGGCGTCCCAGTTGACCTCACCGGCGTAGAGCACGGCGTTGCGGCCCCGCCCGACGTCGACGAACGCGGCCTCCATGCTCGGCAGCACGTTCTGCACCTTGCCCAGGTACACGTTGCCGACCATGGTGCCGGAGGTGGCCCGGGCGACGTAGTGCTCGACCAGAACACCGTCCTCCAGGACCGCGATCTGGGTGCGGTCGGCCTTCTGCCGGACGACCATGACCCGGTCGACCGCCTCGCGGCGGGCCAGGAACTCGGACTCGCTCAGGATCGGCGGGCGGGTCCGGCGCTGCTCGCGCCCGTCCCGGCGGCGCTGACGCTTGGCCTCGAGCCGGGTCGAACCGGAGACGCCCTGCACCTCGTCGGTGCGGCGCGGCTCGCGGACCCGGACGACGGTGTGCACACCGTCCTCGATGCCACCGGTCTCGGCGTCCCCGCCCGAGCCCTTGCGGCGGCGGCGACGGCGACGGCGGGTGACCCCGCCCTCGCCCTCCTCGGACTCCTCGTCCTCGGCGTCGCCCTCCTCGTCGGCGGACGCCTCGGCGTCCCCCTCCTCGTCGGCGACGGCGTCGGGGTCGTCGGACTCGTCGGACGGGCCCTTGCCCCGCCCGCGGCCACGACGGCCACGGCGGCGACGACGGCGGCCACCGGCCTCGTCGTCCTCGGAGTCGTCGTCGGCGCCGTCCTCGACGTCGTCGGCGCCCTCGTCCACCTCGTCCAGCACCGGCGACTCGGCCTCGGCGACGACCGGCTCGGCCGGCTGCTCCTCGGCGGCGCCCCGGCGACGGCGACGGCTGCGACGGGTGCCCTCGACGGGCTCGTCGGCGACCTCGGCGGCCGGAGCCGCCTCGGTGGTCGCCGCGGTCTCGGCGGCCGGAACGGCCTCGACCGGTTCCGGCGCCACCGGCTGGGCCAGCGGGTCGGTGACCGGGCGACGCCGGCGGCTCACCGGGGCCGGCTCGGCCTCGGTCGCCTCCGGCGGCATGAACAGGACAGCCGGGGGCAGTGCGGCCCGGCGGGTCCGGGACCGGGAGGCCGGCTTCTCCTCGACGAAGTCGTCGTCGAGCGGGAGAACCCCGACCACCGGCACGGCCGGAGTCGCGGCGACCGCCTCCACGGCGGCCTCCTCTTCCTCCTCCGCGGGCTCCTCCACCGGCACGACCTCGACCACGACGGGCGTGGGCTCGGCCGCGACCGGAGCGGGCTCCGGCTGGGGGATCTCCAGTTGCTCGGCGGGCGGCTCAGCGGCCGGCGCGGCTGCCTTGCGGCGGCTGCGGGTGGCCTTCTTCACCGGTGCCGGGGCCTCGGCGGGCTCAGCCGCCGCGACCTCGGGGACCTCGGCGACCGGCTCGTCGGCGGAGACGGCCGGAGCAGCCGCCTTGCGCCGGCTGCGCGTGGCCTTTTTCACGGGCGCCGGTGTTTCGGCGACCTCGGCGGGCACCTCGGCCGAGACGTCCGCAGGGGTCGCGGTCTCCTCGGCCGGAGGCGCCGCGGCCTTGCGACGTGTCGTCCTGGTCCGGCGGGCCGGAGTGGTGGCGGTTTCCGTGGGCGGCGGAACTGCACCGTCCCGTTCACCGCCCTGTTCTCCCAGATTGGCTGGGGGCTCGTTATCGAGCATGGGCGCTCTCCAGTTCTGGCGACCCCGGGCGCGGGTGAGCGCTGCCACGCAGGGTCGCTGCAAGTATTTCGGGCCCGTCCGAGCCGGACGGGCTGCCGAAGTCTGCCAATGGACCCCGACCGGATTCCGGTCAGTGTCCGCCGATGCCGACGCCCTCGCGATCCGCCTCCAACGGATCGACGATCTCCCCCTGCGCGGTGAGTGTGCCCTGGGCCAGCCGGGTCACCCTTGCAGGGACCGGCGGCTCCAGGCCGGCCACCACGCGCAGGCCGGAAAGGACATCATCGGGCCGCACGGCGGGCGTTACCTGCCGTACGACAAGGTCGATTATCGCACACGGTACTCCACCGGCCCCGGAAGGTAGGTCCGGCTCTGACACCACCATGCACCGAACCACGGCCGCGCGCGCGTCGAACGTGCGCCGGCCCTGCTTGGTCATGCGTTCGACCAGCACCTCGTCGGCCGAGAGGAAGGCGGCGACCGCCTCCTCGGCAGTGGCCGGATTCACCTCGAACAGTTCCAGGCGCCAGAGCGAGGCGTCGATCCGGTCGGCCAGACTGCCCGCGCCGGCCCGGACCGCCTCCAGCACGTCCAGGCCCGGGGAGAGGGCGGCGTCCAGCGCCACCCGCAGCTGCTCGGGGTCGGTCTCGGCCTGCAGCCCGATCTCCAGGTACTCCGCCTCGCTGCCGACACCGGTCGGGGCGGCACTCGCGTACGAAATCTTGGGGTGTGGGGTGAAGCCCTGAGAGAAAGCGATCGGGACGCCGGCACGCCTCAGCGCACGCTCGAAGGCGCGGGCGAAGTCCCGGTGGGAGGTGAAGCGCAGCGGTCCGCGCTTCGCATATCGAAGGCGGATCCGCTGCACGACCGGGGCCTGACCGCCCACGGGCTGGTTCTTGGGGGGAATCGTCGCACTCCTAAACGGGGACCCGCAGGCCGTTCACCGGGGTCAGGGGAAGCAGCTTCTTACCGGTCGGACCGATCTGGATCTCGGTGTCCATCGACGGGCACACGCCGCAGTCGAAGCACGGGGTCCAGCGGCAGTCGTCCTGCTCGAACTCGGACATCGAGTCCTGCCAGTCCTGCCAGAGCCAGTCCTTGTCGAGGCCGGAGTCCAGGTGGTCCCAGGGCAGGACCTCGGCCTCCTCGCGCTCGCGAGTGGTGTACCAGTCCAGGTCGACACCGAGATCGGGAAGCACCTCGGCGCAGGACTCGACCCAGCGGGCGTACGAGAAGTGCTCGGACCAGCCGTCGAACCGGCCGCCCTTCTCCCAGACCCGGCGGATGACCTGGCCGACCCGGCGGTCACCGCGGGACAGCAGGCCCTCGATCAGCGACGGCTCGCCGTCGTGGTAGCGGAAACCGATGGCCCGGCCCAGCGAGCGGTCACTGTTGATCGCCTGCTTGAGCATCCGGAGCCGGCCGTCGATGACCTCGGGCGTGTCCATCTTCGCCCACTGGAACGGGGTGTGCGGCTTGGGCACGAACCCGCCGATCGAGACCGTGCAGCGGATGTCCTTGGTGCCGGCGGCCTCGCGGCCGGCCCGGATCACCTCGTGCGCCATGTCGGCGATCTCCAGCACGTCCTCGTCGGTCTCGCTGGGCAAGCCGCACATGAAGTACAGCTTCACCTGCCGCCAGCCGTTCGAGTACGCCGTGACGACGGTCCGGATCAGGTCCTCCTTGGTCACCATCTTGTTGATGACCTTGCGGATCCGCTCCGAGCCGCCCTCGGGGGCGAAGGTGAGGCCGGTGCGCCGCCCGTTGCGGGACAGCTCCTGGGCCAGGTCGATGTTGAACGCGTCGACCCGGGTGGAGGGCAGCGACAGCGAGACGTTGCTGTCCGCGTACTGCTGGGCCAGGCCCGAGCACATGTCGCCGATCTCCGAGTGGTCGGCGCTGGAGAGCGAGAGCAGACCGACCTCGCTGTAGCCGGAGAACTCCAGCCCCTCCTTGACCATCTGGCCGACCGTGGTGATCGACCGCTCCCGCACCGGGCGGGTGATCATGCCGGCCTGGCAGAACCGGCAGCCCCGGGTGCAGCCGCGGAAGATCTCCACCGCATACCGCTCGTGGACCGTCTCGGCCAGCGGGACCAGGGGCTTCTTCGGGTACGGCCACGCGTCGAGGTCCATCGTGGTGCGCTTGGCGACCCGGAACGGGACGTCCGGCCGGTTCGGCACGACGCGCTGGATGCGCCCGTCCGGCAGGTAGTCGACGTCGTAGAACCGCGGCACGTAGATGCTCTCCGTGCGGGCCAGGCGCAGCAGCAGCTCGTCGCGCCCGCCCGGGCGGCCCTCGGCCTTCCAGTCCCGGATGATCCCGGTGATCTCCAGGACCGCCTCCTCGCCGTCGCCGAGCACGGCGGCGTCGATGAAGTCGGCGATCGGCTCCGGGTTGAAGCTGGCGTGGCCGCCGGCCAGCACGATCGGGTCGTCGATCGTGCGGTCCCGGCTCTCCAGCGGGATCCCGGCCAGGTCGAGCGCGCTGAACATGTTCGTGTAGCCGAGCTCGGTGGCGAACGACAGCCCGAGGACGTCGAACGCCTTGACCGGGCGGTGCGCGTCGACCGTGAACTGCGGGACGCCATGTTCCTTCATCAGCGCCTCAAGATCCGGCCAGACCGAATAGGTCCGCTCGGCCAGCACGTCCGGCTGCTCGTTGAGCACCTCGTAGAGGATCTGCACGCCCTGGTTGGGCAGGCCGACCTCGTACGCGTCGGGGTACATCAGCGCCCAGCGGACGGTCGTGGCGTCCCAGTCCTTGACGACGGCGCCGAGCTCGCCGCCCACGTACTGGATCGGTTTGCTGACCCGGGGCAGCAGCTGCTCGAGCTGCGGGAAGACGGAACTCACGCTCATGGGTGTCCAGGGTACGCGAGTGGCTAATCGCTCAGTTCGGCTGCGGCCCGATCCAGGTCGACGGCGAACAGGTCGTTCCGGAACGCACAGAGCTGCAGCGTCATCCGGGCCGCGCCGCGTTCGCCGACCACCAGCCGGATCGGCTTGCCGCGCTCGTCCAGCTCGCCGACGATCAGGTCGAGCAGCCGGACCCCGGCGCTGTCCAGGAACGAGACGGCGGTCAGGTCGATCAGCACGGCATCGGCGAGCGTCGTCCGGGCCACGATCGCGCGCCCGATGTCGTGCGCGTTGGCCAGATCGATCTCACCCTTGAGATGTACGGTCTCGGCCACCCCACGCCGTGAGAAAGTCACCCACTGATCCGTCATCCTCGGGCCTCTCCTCGGTGCCGGCGCATCGTCACCGTGGTCCCGTCGCCCCGGTCCACCAGCACCTCGTCCATGGCTTCCTCGATCAGCTGCAGGCCACGGCCGCGGGACTGCCCCGGGCCGCGCCAGGTGCCGTGGTCGGTGACCCGGATCTCCACGGCGTCGTCGGTGATCGTGGCGGACACGTCCACCACGCCGAACGGGTCGTCCCGGTAGGCGTGCTCGATCGCGTTCGCCACCGCCTCGGAGCAGCCCAGCAGGACCGCGTCCATGCACTCCTCGTCCACCCCGTGCGCGATCAGCCAGGCCCGCATGTCCGAGCGGAGCAGGGCGATCTGCAGCGGGTCGGCCCCGAGGGTGCGTTCCAGCCGCTCCTCGGCGCCCAGGGTCAGGCAGAGTAGGCAGACGTCGTCGCCGTGCTCGCGCCCGACCATGGTGTCGGCCAGTCCCGCGGTCAGGCCCTTGAGCGGGGCCCCGCGCAGCCGGCTGAACTCCCGGTTGAGCACCTCGAAGCCGCGGTCGATGGGCCGGTCCCGGCGCTCGACCAGCCCGTCGGTGTAGAGCAGCAGGCGGCTGCCCGGGGTCAGGCGCATCCGGTGCTCGGTGCGGCGGCGGTCACCGGCCCGCGTGCCGATCGGGCCGGACCGGGCCTGGAGCAGGAACTCGGCCGAGCCGGCGGGCTGGTGCAGCAGCGGCGGCAGGTGCCCGGCGCACGCGTAGACCAGCTCGCACGCGTCCAGGTCGACCTCGGCGTAGACGACCGTGGCCATCCGCGCCGACTCGACCCGCTGGCAGAACCCGTCCAGGCCCTCCAGCAGCCGGGCCGGCCCGTTGGCGGCGTTGGCCAGGGCCCGGATCGCGCTGCGCAGCTGGCCCATCGTGCTGGCCGCCTCCAGGCCCCGGCCGACCACGTCGCCGACCACCACGGCCAGCTTGTTCGGGGTGATCAGGAAGGCGTCGAACCAGTCGCCGCCGACCTCCAGGTCCTGCCCGGCGGCCTGGTAGTGGGTCTCCACCGAGAACCGCGGGTCGCCCGAGGGCACGTCGGTGGCGAGCAGGCTGCGCTGCAGGGACCGGGCGATGGCGCGCTCCTGCTCGTAGAGGCGGGCATTCTCCAGGGCCAGCCCGGCCCGGTCGGCCAGGTCGACCAGGAACGCCTGCTCGGCCTCGGCGCCGCGCCGGTCGGCGGCCATTCGCAGCGAGAGGGTGCCCAGTACGTGACCACGCGCCGTGATCGGCAGGACCGTGCAGCCCAGCCGATCACCTTCGGTGACGAAGATCGGCATCACCGAGCGGGTCGCCTCGGTGATCCGCTCGGCCAGCAGCGCCTCGTCCGGGGCCGCGCCGCCGGCGTCCTCGCGCAGACCGGCCGAGCCGACGTGCAGGCGGACGGTCGCCCAGTCGGCGATCTCCGGCACCACCCGTTCGACCAGGCGGCGGCTGCGCTGCAGCAGCCGGTGCTCCTCGTCCAGCGCCCGGGTGGTGCCGGCCAGGAAGGCCGCCCGCTCCTCGCGGCGGCGGGCGTCGTCGTAGAGCCGGGCCCGGTCCAGCGCCTGCCCGGCCTGCTGCCCGAGCAGCCGGATCACCCGCAGCTCGCCGTCGGTCAGCTCGCGCTCCTCGGCGAAGCTGAAGGCCAGCACGCCGAGCACGGTCACCCCGGCCTGCTCGTCGGAGGGCCCGGTGGTCAGCGGCAGCAGCACCACGGTCTTGCGGCCGGAACTGGTCATGGTCCGGGCCAGGTCCGGGAAGTGCTCGGCGGCCTCGGCCAGGGTGTGCACCACGTGCAGGTCGCCGCGGCGGGCGACCTCGGCCACCGCCCGCTCCGAGGAGCGGGGCATGTCGTCCCAGTTGCCGGTGGTCGGGTCGGTCGAGGCCACCGCGACCAGCTGGTCCCGCTCGACGTCGACCAGGTAGATGCTGCTGCTGGTGGCCCGGAAGGCCGGCTCGGGCGCCCGCACCACGGCCTCGGCCACCTCGGCCTCGGTCGGCGCGGCGGACAGGTCGGCCACTATCTGCTGCAGCACCCGGACCCGCTTGTCCGAGGCCTCCGCGACCTGCCGGGCCAGCAGCAGCTCGTTCTCGTAGCTGCGCCGCTCGGTGGCGTTGAAGACCATCGTGCGGATCACCCGCGGTGCCCCGCCGGCTCCTCGTTCCAACACCGAATTGACCAGTACGGGAATCCGCGCCCCGTCCGCGCAGACCACGTCGAGAGCGATCTCGTGCACCTCGCCCTGCATCGCCAGCAACGGCGCGTAGTGGGTCTCGTGGTAGATCTGGCAACCAGGGGTGAGCAGGTCACGGAACCGTCGGTGACCGACCAGGACCGCCCGGTCCCACCCGGTCCAGTCCAGGAACGTCTGATTGACCCGGACGACCGTGCCGTCCGGGAGCGTCGTCAAATATCCGCAGGGTGCATGCTCGTACAGGTCCTCGGGATCGTCGTCCCAGGGCAGTCGCAACTCATTCGTCACGTCCGGCCCACCAGATTCACTCACGCCTCTGCTCCGCCGATCATGCCCGCTGTCTACAACCAGGACTTGATCGCGTCAACCGTCTCTTCCGGAGCGCTCAGATTCGGACAGTGGCCGGTCGCGTTCAGGGCCGTGAAAGTGCTCTGCGGCGTGTTCTTGTGGACGTACTCACCGACCACCGTGGGCGCGATGACGTCGTCCGAGCACTGCAGGACCAGCGAGGGCACACGCATCCGGGGCAGGTCGGCACGGTTGTCGGAGAGGAACGTGACCCGGGCGAACTTCTTGGCGATCGCCGGGTCGGTCCGGCAGAACGAGTTCGTCAGCTCCTCGCCCAGCTCCGGGCGGTCCGCGTTGCCCATGATGACCGGGGCCATCGCGCTCGACCAGCCGAGGTAGTTGCTGTCCAGCGAGACCAGCATCTGCTCGATGTCGGGCCGGCCGAAACCGCCGACGTAACCGTCCGCCTCGTCGTTGATGTAGCGCGGCGACGGGCCGATCATCACCACACCGGCGAAGCGCTCGGGCTGCCGGACCGCGGCCAGCAGGCCGATCATCGCGCTGACCGAGTGGCCGACGAACAGCACGTCACGCAGGTCGTGCTCCTCGACGATCTCCAGGATGTCGGTGGCGTAGCCGTCGAGCGTGGCGTATTTGGCGTCGTCATACGCCGTCAGGTCCGACTTGCCGTTGCCCACATGGTCGAAGAGCACCAGCCGGTGCGTGTCCGCGAACGCCGGCGTGACCAGCCGCCACATGTTCTGATCGCACCCGTAGCCGTGCGCGAAGAGCATCGGCTGCCCGGACTCACGGCCGGACGACGTGACGGCGTTTCTCTGCGTGGTTCTCATGCGGGCCAAGCCCTCCCCAGGGGTGGTGAGAGGTGTCACCCGGGTCACCGGATGTGAAGTCCGGGTAACCATACGACTCCGGAGCGTTTCGCACATCGCCCCCGTTGTCCGCCATTCGTGTCCGGTGGCCGGAATCTGCTCGGCCGTCCCCTTGGCACACCGTGCCTAACCTGGGTGAGGACGCCCACCGCCACCCGGGAGAAGGAGATCGACAACCATGGCTGACGCGGAGCCGGGAGATCACACCCCGGCCACCGGAATGCCCGGCCCGACCCGCGTGTCCGGCTTCTCCGACGAGCCGCCCACCGGCGTGCTGCCGACGGAGCCGCCGACCGGTGTGCTGCCGCCGCCGAGGTGGAGCGGGGCAGCCGCGGTTCCGGAGGTCGCGCCCAGGAGATCGCTGTGGGGGCGGCTCGTCGACCGGGTGAACGGGGAGCCGCCGGAGCCCGACCCGGAGGAGTACTGGGCGACGATGCCGGCGGTGGACCCGTGGGCCGGGCAGGACACTCCGGTCTGGACCACGGAACACCTGGGGCCGGCCGCGCACACGCCGCCGACCCGGATCGACGCGCCGACCGCGCACACGCCACCGACCAGGCTCGACGCCCCGGCCGCACACACCCCACCGACCAGGCTCGACGCGCCGACCGCGGGACAGGGCACCGGCCCGGCGGCGGAAAGAGCGGCGCCGGAAAAAGTGGACTTCCCGGCCAAGGTGCGGGCGCTCCTCGACGACCTGGGCGTGAAGGCGGCCGAGGTCGCCCAGGCGCGCAACGCCAAGGCGGGCGCGGCTACCGCCGTACCTCCGAAGGCCCCTGTTCCCAAGGAGCAGGCGCCATCGCGCGGCTGGTTCCGCAAGCCGGCCGCCGCCCCCGCGGCCGATCGGATCCCGGTGCAGCCCCGGCCGCCGGTCAAGCGGCCGGAAACGATCCGTCCGCCGGAGGCGAATCGGCCACCCTGGGCCGGGAAGGCACCGCGCCCGCGACGACGGCACCGCCGCCTCCGGCGCCTCCTGCTGATCATCGCGGTCCTGGTCGCGGCCTGGTTCGGAGCCCCTTACGCGTACGACCAATGGCCCGCCCTGGGTCAGTTCCCGGTCACCGCCGAGCTGCCCGACCGCGTCGGTGACCTGCGGCTACGCGTCGACGACGCCAGTTCGAAGGCGGTCGACCGGCTGGCCGATCAACTGGCCGCGGCCGGTTCCGAGGGGCAGGCGTTCGCCGGTGTCTACGGCGACTCGGGCGGCAAGCGGGTCACCCTCTACGGCGTCACCGGCTGGCGTTTCACCCCGCAGTCGGACGTGAACGGGCAGCTGGCCCGGATCTCCGGCGACGTGAAGCTGAGCGACGTCCAGGACTTCGATCTGGGCGAGTCCGGCGCGTTCGAGAGTTGTGGCGCCGGTCGCGTGAACGGGACCTCGACGGTGATCTGCACGTGGGCCGATCACGGCAGCATGGCCACTGTGCTGCTGACCCGGCGCTCGGTGTCGGAGAGCGCCGAGCTGGTCGCCGCCCTGCGCGGGGAGGTGCTCACCCCGAAGTTCGGCGCCTGAGGCCGCGCGAGGCCGTGTGACGCTCAGTCCTCGCGCTTGGGCGGGGCGTAGCGGGACACGTACTCCTGGCCGGTCAGTTTCTGGATCTCGGCCATCACCTGGTCGGTGAGCTCGCGCAGCGACGTCCGGTCGTCGGAGCGCCCGACGGTCTCGATCGGCTTGCCGAACTTGACCGTGACGTGGCCGCGCATCAGCTTCGGGTAGACCTGGCCGATCGGCTGCACGTCCTCGGTGCCGATCATGCCGACCGGGATGATCGGCACCCCGGCGGCGGTGGCCAGGCGGGCCACGCCGGTGCGCCCGCGGTAGAGCTTGCCGTCCGGCGAGCGGGTGCCCTCGGGGTAGACGGCGACCAGGTCGCCGCCCTTGAGCGCGGGGATCGCGGCGTCGAACGCGGTGAGCGCGGCCCGGCCACCGGCGCGCTCGACCCGGATCGCGCCCAGACCCTCCATCAGCTTCCGCGAGAAGAAACCCTTCACACCTTTGCCCACGAAGTAGTCCGACTTGGCCCAAAAGGCCAGGTGGCGTGGCACGGCGGCGCCGAGGAACAGCTCGTCGGCAACCGAGAGGTGGTTACCGGCGAAGATCGCGCCACCGGTCTTCGGCACGTGCTCGAGGCCCTCGACGCGCGGCTTCCAGCCCACCATCAGCGCGTTGCCGACGGTGAGTTTGCCGATCGAGTAGAGCAGCGGCAACTCGTCCTCCGATGACCAGTGCAAAAAACAAAGTTGTGGGGTGAGGAGAGGTTATCGGACGCGGGCCCGCCATGGACTATTGATCTTGCCCACGGCCCGGACATTCGCCGCGTCAGGCGAACATCCGGGCCAGTCGGTTATCTCACACGGGGGTGACGGTAACGGTGATCTGTTCCCCGTCGCCCACCTCGCCGGCGAAACCGTCCACCGGAGCGAAGACCAGGGAAGTGGCCAACGTCTCACCGGTGACGAACGGCCGGTGCGCCTCGACCGCGGCCTCGACCGCCGCCGACGCGCCGACGATGAGCGCGATCCGGTCCGAGACGTCCAGGTCGGCGTCCCGCCGGGCCTGCTGCACGACCCGGATCACGTCCCGGGCCAGGCCCTCGGCGGCCAGCTCGGGGGTGACCGCGGTGTCCAGCACGACCACGCCACCACCGGCCGGCAGCGGGGCCGAGTTGTCGGCGTCGGCGGCGACCAGCTTCAGCTCGTACTCCCCCTCGGCCAGGGTGACCCCGGCCGCGACCGGCGAGCCGTCGACCAGCTCCCAGTCACCCGATTTGACGGCCTTGATGACCGGCTGGACCTGCTTGCCGACGCGCGGGCCGAGCACCCGCGGCACCACCGTGAGCACCTGCTCGCAGTAGGCGGCGACGTCGTCGGTGAAGACCACGTCCTTGACGTTGACCTCGTCCTTGAGCAGGTCGCCGAGCCCGGTCAGGGCCCGGCTGTCGGGCCGGGCGACGGTCAGCCGGGCCAGCGGGAGCCGGACCCGCAGCGCCTTGGCCTTGCGCAGCGACAGGGCGGCCGAGGCCACGTCGCGGATCGCGTCCATCGAGGCGACCAGGTCGCGGTCGGCCGGGAACGCGCTCGCGTCCGGCCAGTCGGTCAGGTGCACCGACCGGTCGCCGGTCAGGCCGCGCCAGATCTCCTCGGCGGTGAGCGGGGCCAGCGGGGCGACCACCCGGCACAGGGTCTCCAGGACCGTGGCCAGGGTGTCGAACGCGTCCGGGTCGCCGTCCCAGAAGCGGTCGCGGGAGCGGCGGACGTACCAGTTGGTCAGGGCGTCGAGGTAGTTCCGGATACTTCCCGAAGCGCCGGAGATGTCGTATTCATCCATCTGGCGCTCCACGCCCTCGACCAGCTCCCTGGTCTTGGCGAGGATGTAACGGTCGAGCAGGTGCGTACTCGTCGTCCGGAATGTCGCGGCATGGTGGGCGGCGTTGGCGTAAAGGCTGAAGAAGTACCAGACGTTCCACAACGGGAGCAGGACCTGGCGGACCGAGTCCCGGATCGCCGTCGCGGTGACCGGCATGTCCCCACCCCGCAGCACGGGCGACGACATCAGCATCCAGCGCATCGCGTCCGACCCGTAGGAGTCGAAAACGCCGTACACATCGGGATAATTGCGCAAGGACTTCGACATCTTGCGACCGTCCTCGCCGAGCAGGATGCCGTGGCTCAGGCAGTTGCGGAACGCCGGGCGGTCGAACAACGCGGTCGCCAGCACGTGCATGGTGTAGAACCAGCCGCGCGTCTGCCCGATGTACTCCACGATGAAGTCACCCGGGTAGTGGTGCTCGAACCAGTCCTTGTTCTCGAACGGGTAGTGCACCTGCGCGAACGGCATCGACCCGGACTCGAACCAGCAGTCCAGCACCTCCGGCACCCGGCGCATGGTGGACCGCCCGGTCGGGTCGTCCGGGTTGGGCCGGGTCAGCTCGTCGACGTACGGCCGGTGCAGGTCCTTCACCGAGACGCCGAAGTCGCGCTCCAACTCCTCGTAGGACCCGTAGACGTCCACCCGCGGATAGGCCGGGTCGTCCGACTTCCACACCGGGATCGGCGAACCCCAGAACCGGTTCCGGGAGATCGACCAGTCCCGGGCGTTCGACAGCCACTTGCCGAACGAGCCGTCCTTGATGTGCGCCGGCGTCCAGGTGATCTCCTGGTTCAGCTCGACCATCCGGTCCCGGAACCTGGTCACCGCGACGAACCAGGACGAGACCGCCTTGTAGACGAGCGGGGTGTCACAGCGCCAGCAGTGCGGGTACGAGTGCGTGTACCCGTCGTGCCGGACCACCACGCCGCGCTCCTTGAGGCGGGCGATCACCGGCTTGTTGGCGTCGAAGACCTGCACACCCTGCAGGTCCGGGACCAGCGAGGTGAACCGGGTCCGCTCGTCCACGGTGACCACGGTCGGGATGCCGGCCGCGTTGCAGGCGTTCTGGTCGTCCTCACCGAAGGCGGGGGCCATGTGCACGACGCCCGTACCGTCCTCGGTGGTCACGAACTCGGCGCCGAGCACCTGGAACGCGTTCTCCCCGGCGGGCTCGCGCAGGTAGTCGAAGAGCGGGGTGTAGCGGCGACCGACCAGCTCGCGGCCGCTCACGGTTCCGACCCGCTCGTATCCTTCGAGCTCCTTGGCGTAGGCGCTCGCACGCCCGGCACCGAGGATGAGCTTCTGCCCGTCCTGGTCGGAGAAAACGGCGTACTCGATGTCCGGTCCGACCGCGAGCGCCAGGTTGGACGGCAGGGTCCACGGTGTGGTCGTCCAGACCGCGATGTCCTCGCCGGTGTCCAGCCGGAACTTCACCGTCAGCGCGGGGTCGGTCCGGTCGCGGTAGACGTCGTCCATCCGCGTCTCGGTGTTCGACAGCGGCGTCTCACAGCGGTAGCAGTAGGCGAGGACGCGGAAACCCTCGTACACCAGGCCCTTGTCGAAAAGGGTCTTGAACGCCCACATGACCGATTCCATGTAATCGGGATCGAGCGTCTTGTAGTCGTTCGAGAAATCCACCCAGCGGGCCTGCCGGGTCACGTACTTCTGCCATTCGCTGGTGTAGGCGAGCACGTTCGTCCGGCAGGCCTCGTTGAAGGCCTCGATGCCGAGTTCGAGGATCTGCGCCTTGGTGGTGATGCCGAGCTGCTTCTCGGCCTCGACCTCGGCCGGCATACCGTGCGTGTCCCAGCCGAATCGGCGCTCGACACGCTTTCCGCGCATCGTCCGATAGCGCGGGACGACGTCCTTCACATAGCCGGTGAAGAGGTGCCCGTAGTGCGGAAGACCATTGGCGAACGGCGGGCCGTCGTAGAAGACGTATTCATTGCCGCCGTTGTCCCCGGCCGGTCGTGCCTGGACCGAGGCCTCGAACGTGTTGTCGCTCGCCCAGTAGGCGAGGACCTCGCGCTCGACCGCGGGCAGATCCGGAGAGGCCGGAACGCCCGTCGCGTCGGTGTGCTTCGGATACATCGTGCTCCTCGAAACAGTCATCCACATGACTGCGAGGACGAGCTCTCGCCCGCGGTACCACCTCGCTTGACCTCTCCCTCTCGGGGAGGCCCGCTCATTCCCGGCTGACGCGCGTGCCGTATCGCCCGGTTCTACTGAAGCCGAAAGGCTCGTTCTTCCGGTGGCTCCCCGGTGATGGCCGGTTCGTTGCCCGCGTTCCGACAACGATACCGGCCACCCCGGGAATCCCTCACCCGCATTACCTCGGACCCATCAAGATCAAGACCATTTTCCCGTACGGCGGGAGAACCGCTCCCTCAGTGACCGGGCCGCAACGTGGTCGACCAGAGCGCCACCCCGTCCCGATCACGCAGGTGAACGGTCAGCGCGCCCGAATGCCCGTCGATCTCCACCTCGCCGAAGTGCTGGTAGCCCTCGGCCGGCGAGGCGTTGGCCACCGGCGGCGCGTGCACGAAGACCGCCTCCGGCCCGAACGTGCCGTCCAGGGCGTTCGGCCCGAACCCGCCCGCGTGGGCCGGCCCGGAGACGAACTCCCAGAACGGCGTGAAGTCCTGCACGGCCGCCCGCTTCGGGTCGTAGTGGTGGGCCGCGGTGTAGTGCACGTCCGCGGTCAGGAACACGATGCCGCTCACGCCATGACGGTGCGCGGCCCGGAGCACCTCGGCGAACTCCAGCTCGCGACCCTCCGGCGCACCCGCGTCGCCCTGCGCCACGCCCTCCTGGCCGACCGGTGAATCGGGCACGACCAGGCCGAGCGGCAGGTCGTTGGCGATCACCTTCCAGGTCGCCCGGCTGTTCCGGAGCCCGTCGATCAGCCAGCGCCGCTGGGTCGCCCCGAGCAGGCCGCGCTTCGGATCGGCGTACGTGTCGTCGGTGTTCGGGTCCTTGAACGTCCGCATGTCCAGCACGAAGATGTCGAGCAGCGGCCCGTACGAGATCTTGCGGTGGACCGGGCCGGAACGCACCGGGGTCGGCACCCACTCGTGGTACGCCCGGTGGGCCCGCGCGGCCAGCACGTCCACCCGCTTCTCGGTGTACCGCGCGTCGTCCAGGATCTCCCCCGGGTACCAGTTGTTCAGCACCTCGTGGTCGTCCCACTGGTTGATCTGCGGGACCGCCGCCGTGAACCGCTTGTACGCGTCGTCGAGCAGGTTGTACGCGTACTGCCCGCGGTACTCGTCGAGGGACTCGGCGACCTTCAGCTTGGCGTCGGTCAACCGGTTCCGCCAGATCCGCCCGTCCGGCAGCGTGACCGTCTCCGCCAGCGGCCCGTCGGCATAGACGGTGTCCCCGCTGTGCAGCAGGAAGTCCGGCCGGCGCAGGCGGGCCGACTCGAACAGCTTGAGCCCGCCGTAGTTCGGGTCGATACCCCAGCCCTGACCGACCACGTCACCGGTCCAGACGAACCGGACGTCACCGCGATGCGTCGGCGCGGTCCGGAACGTGCCGTCCACCGGAAGACTGAAAAGTCCCGGCCGATCCGCGCTCTCCACCTTGGCCCGGTAGTAGACCTTCTCCCCGGACGGCAGCCCGCGCAGCAACACCTTGCCGGTGAAATCGGTGTCCGGGGTGACCAGCGGGCCGCGGATCACCCGCGAACCCCGGAAGTCGGGACGGCGGCTGGCCTGCACCCAGAGCCGGCCGGGCCGGTCGGCCCGGGTCCACACCACCGCCGCATGCGCGGTGGCGTCACCGCTCTGCACGCCGTGAGTGATCACCGGCCGGCTACCGGCACTCGAGAACGCCGGGGCCTCGAACAGCGCCCCGGCCACACCGCCGGCCACCCCGGCGCGCAACAGATTCCTTCGCGAGATCGAAGTCATGCTCTGATGCCTATCGATCCCATGTGGCCCCGAGGTGGCCGTACCCTGAACTTCCCCGCTTTTAGGGGTTGGGCTCTTGTCCTAGAGGTTCGGGAACCAGAGGGCCAGCTCACGCTTGGCGCTGTCCACCGAGTCGGAGGCGTGCACCAGGTTCTCCCGGTTCGACAACGACAGGTCACCGCGGATCGTGCCGGCCGCCGCCTTACGCCCGTCGGTGGCGCCGATCATCGCGCGGACCACGTCGATCACCTCGTCGCCGGAGAGCACCAGGGCGGCGAGCGGGCCGCTGGTCATGAACTCCTTGAGCGGCGGGTAGAACGCCTTCTCGACGTGCTCGGCATAGTGCTGGTCGGCGAGCTCGGCATCCATCGTGCGCAACTCCAGCGCCTCGACGACCAGGCCCTTACGCTCGAAACGCGACAGAATCTCGCCGAGCAGTCCGCGGCGGACGGCGTCAGGCTTGACGAGCACGAGCGAACGCTCGGTGTTGCTGGACACGTGGGGTTCCTCTCCGGAGGCGACAAGAAGGCCGACACGCCTGAGGTTCAGCCTATCGGTACCTCCGGGACGGCGAGCGGCGATGCCCGTACTGCCGCACTTTCGCTCAGTGACCGGAGGGCCATAACCTGACGGGAACGAACCGGGAGGTCCACAGTGGCGAACCAGGCCGGCCGGCCCATCGCTCCGGCACGCAAGTTGGTGGCGTGGGTCATGGGCACGCTCGCTGCTTTCGTGATCTTTTTAGGTCTCGGCATGCAGAGCTGGCCCGTCGCGATCTTCGGCTTCGTGGTGCTGGGATTGGCGATCGCGCTGGCGATGATGACCAACGTGCGCCGCGGCGGCCGGGCCACCGTGGCCGGCACCGCCGAGATCCTGAACATCACCGAACCGCCGGTCGCCGGGGCGTACGGGCGGGCCGAGATCTCGGCCATCGTCGTCGCCCCCGGCCTCGGAACCTTCGACAAGGTGATCCGGGACGGCCGGGTGCCGGTCGCGAAATGGCCGACCATCGGCTCCACCGTGCCCATCACCGTCGACGTCGACGACACCCGCCGGGTCCGGGTCAACTGGAAGGACGCGCCCGACATCGGCGCGGCCGGCGACCCGCCCCCGCCCGCCCAGCCCGACCTCGGCACCGACCCCGAGGAGACCGAGGACGACGACGTGCTCGGCGCGGTCGCCCCCGGCCCGTGGGAGAGCAGGGACGACGACTGGACCGCCGAGGAACCCGCTCCGGCGTACGAGGAGACCCGCGTCACCACCCCCGTGGTCGTTCGCGACACCCCGAACGGGCCGATCCTCGAAGGCCAGCTCGTCGGCGACGAGGAGCCGGTGTCGCCGCTGCCGCGACGCGCGGGGAACGGGCCTCGGGCGGAGGCGGGCGGTTTCGAGGCGGCGGACACCGATCCGATCGGCTTCGACCCGATCGACCTGGACTCCCCGGCCGAACCCCGGCCCGCCGACTCCACCCGGACTTCGCCTCGGGCCGCTGCCGGTGAGGCCCCTCCGGCCGACCCTGCTTCCGCCGACCCGGGTTCCGCCGAATCCGGCCGGGCTGAGCCTCGCCCGACTTCTTCCGAGTCGCCGGCCGGGGCCGGTCCCTACGCGCCGCCGGCCGCCGCGCCCGCTGACGACCCGGCGCCCGCCCCCTCGTCGCGGGACACTGCCGCCGCCTATGCCGCGGGCGCCGCCGCGACCGCTGCCGCCGCCGGGGCCGCTCGCCGCGCGGAGAACGCTCCCGTTGCCGAGCCGGTTGCCGCTTCCGACCGCTCAGCGGCTCGTGAGGGCCGCAACGCGGCCGCGGCCAGCACCAGGCCGGGGTCGGGTGCCTCCTCCGAGGCCTGGCCCTCCGCCAGCTACCCGCCGCCGCCCGGGCCGGGTGCGCCCAGCCGCCCCTCGGACGACTCCGACTCGTTCGACTTCCCGCCCCCGCCCCCGCCGGGCGCCGCCGCCCGTTCGGGCCCCTTCGACGACGACGAGTACCCGCCGCCGCCCGCCCCGGGGTCGCGTCGCGGTCGTGCGCCCAGCCGTTCGGAGGAGTTCGACTACCCACCGCCCCCGGCGCCCGGGCTGGGCCGGCCCGCCCCGTCCATCCCGACGGGCTCCGACTACCCACCCCCGCCCCGGCCGGCCTCGTCCCCTTCCTCCCCGGCTCCCGTGAGGACGGGCACCCCCTCGACCCCGCCGTCCAGCGCTCCCCCAAGCGCCACGACATCCGGCGCCCCTTCCGGCCCCACGACGTCCAGCGCACCTTCCGCCCCCGCGACATCCGGCTCCGCACCGTCCGGCCATCAATCGTCCGGTAGCCAGTCGTCCGGCGGAGGTGTCACGGCCGCGGCCTTCGCCGCCGGCCTGGCCACCGGAGCCACCGCCACCGGAGCCACCGCCGCCGCAACCCGCACCGCGACACGCCGCCCACCCGGGTCCCGGCCCAGCCCGAAGCCGCGGTCCAGCAGCACGGCCACGGTCGAACCCCCGGTCACCAAGCCGCAGACCACCGGCCGCCCGCCCACCCAGCGCACCTCGACCGAGTCGGCCCCGGCCACCGATCCCCTGATCGACCTGGAGCTCGACGAACCCACCAAGCCGGCCGCCGCCCCCCGGCCGGAGCCGAAGTCCACCCACTCCGGCCGCACCCGCTTCGTCGACCAGCCCGGCACCCCCGAGGCCCCCATGGCCGCCCCGGCACCAGACGCCGCTGTCCCCGTCGCCCCGGCCTCCGAGGCACCCTCCGACGACCCCGGGCACGCCGACTTCCCGCCGATGGCCTTCCCCATCAGCGCCTACCCCTCCACCACTGAGAACCCTGCTTCCTACCGCACCCAGCCCCACCCGGAGCCGACCGTCTCGGCGACGTCCCACACCCCCACTCCGGTCGCGCCGCCACCCACTGCCCCGGAGCCGGATCGCCCCTTCCCCACCGCGCCGTCACCGTCCACCCCCCGCGCGACCGGCCCGATCCTCCCCGAGGACGAGGTCGACATCCCGCTGGACGCCGTCCCGGAGTCCACCCCTCCCGTAGCCGCCGGAATAATCGCTCCCGCGGCAGGATCACCGGCAGCCGCGAAGACTCCCCCGGTAGCAGAGGCTGCGGAAACCCTCCAGGCCGACGAGCCCGAGGAAGACCTCCCGAGCAAGCCCACCGGCAGCCCGTGGGGCGACTTCTCCGGCCGCCAGGAACCCGACATCCACGCCGCCGACCTGATCACCGCCTACCCCAGCGCCCGGCCGGGCCCGGCCGGCGCGATCCACGGCGTGGGCATCACGATCCTGGTCACCGACCTGGAACGCTCGATCCGCTTCTACCGCGACACCCTCGGCTTCTTCGAGATCGACACGGGTGACGGCAGTTCGGTCCTGGCCTCCGGCGACACCCGGGTGGTTCTGCGGACCGTCCCGAATCTCTCGTCCGAGGCGGGCCGCCTGATCTACCTGAACCTGGAGGTCGGCGACATCGAGGCGGTGCACGACGAGCTCAAGGCCAAGGGGGTCAAGTTCGTCCATTCCCCGCGCCCGGTGAATCGCGGCGACAAGTTGGAGCTCTGGTCGGCCACGTTCCGCGACCCGGACAACCACAACATCGCCATCACCCAGTGGCGTGCGATCCGCCCGGATTCCGAGGCCTAGAAACGCCGAAAGGGGGAGTCACCACGGTGACTCCCCCTTTTTTCGAACAGCTTCAGCCGAGGATCGACTTCCTGACGTACGTCGCATAGGCCCACGCCAAGCCGAAGATCACGCCCAGCGCCGCCAGTGACCACTGCACCATCCCACTGGCGAGGAGCAGCACCTGCAGTACCGTCCCCGCGGTCCAGCCCCAGCTGCGCCGCATGCACCCGGCCAGCGCCGCGGCGATCACCGCCAGGGCCACGACCAGCCCGATCCCCCACCCGCTGAGGTGGCCGCCGAGGATGCGGATCGGCTGGATCGCCAGGAGCAGCACGATCGCTTCGAGGGCGAGTGTTCCCGCCCCGAGTCCCCGTACGGCCGCTTCGGGGTTGCGAAGCCCGGAAGGGCGAGTCGCGGCGCCCGCCTCGCCCTCCGGCGACATCGCGTTCTCCTCCGGCTCGGTCATCGTTTGAGCAGTTTCCGCGCGTCGGCGACGGTCGCCACCGAGCCGGTGATCAGCACGCCGACGCCGCTGAGTTCGCCGGACGCGTCTTCCTCGGCGAGCACCACGGCTTCTTCGATCGCGTCCGGCATCGTTTCGGCGGCCGTCACGCGGTCCTCGCCGAACACGTTGATCGCCAGTTGTGCCAGTTCGTCGACCGGCATCGACCGCGGCGAACTGTTCTGGGTCACGACGATCCGGGCCGCGACCGGTTCGAGCAGGTCCAGCAGCCCGGTCGCGTCCTTGTCGGCGAACACGGCGAGCACGACGACCAGGTGCCGGAAGTTGAATTCCTCTTCCAGCGCGGTGACCGTCGCGGCCATGCCGTGCGGGTTGTGCGCGCCGTCGAGCAGGATGGCCGGCGCGCTGCGGACCCGTTCCAGCCGCCCGGGCGAGTCGACCTGGAGGAAGCCCTCACGGATCAGCTCGATGTCGATCTGCTTGTCCGGCCCGGCCCCGAGGAACGCCTCGACCGCGGCCAGCGCGACGGCGGCGTTCTGCGCCTGGTGGGCGCCGAAGAGCGGCAGGAAGATCTCCTCGTAGACGCCGCCGAGCCCCTGCAGGACGAGGACCTGGCCGCCGACCGCCTGCGTGCGCTGGACGACACCGAACTCGCTGCCCTCGCGGGCCAGCGTGGCCCCCATCTCCGCGCAGCGTTCCAGGATGGGCCGTATGGCCTCCTCGGTCTGCAGCGCGCTGATCACCGTGGCGCCCTTGTGGATGATCCCGGCCTTGGCCCAGGCGATGTCCTCGATCGTGTCGCCGAGCCATTCGGTGTGGTCGAGCCCGATCGGGGTCATCACGCACACGCCGGCGTCGATGACGTTGGTCGCGTCCTCCTCGCCGCCCAGCCCGACCTCGACGACCGCGATGTCGACCGGCGCGTCGGCGAAGGCCGCGTACGCCATGGCGGTCGTCATGTCGAAGTAGGTCAGCGGTTCGGTGTTCCGGTCGTCGATCAGGTCGGCCAGCGGCGAGATCTCCCGGTACGTGTCGACGAGCCGTTCCTCCGAGATCGGCTCCCCGTCCAGGCTGATCCGCTCCCGGACGGTCTCCAGGTGCGGGCTCGTGTATCGCCCGGTGTGCAGTCCGCACGCCCGCAGCAGCGCGTCGATCATGCGGGCGGTGCTGGTCTTGCCGTTGGTGCCGGTCAGGTGGATCGCCGGGTAGGCCCGCTGCGGGCTGCCCAGCACGTCCATCAGGTCCCGGATCTTCTGCATGTCGAAGACCATGCGGGTGAAGCCGCGCTCGTTCAGCGCGGCCTCGACCTCTGCGTACTCACTCATGTCAGGCATCCCTCAGGCTGCCGGCAGCGCGTCGAGCGCGGCCGCGATCCGGACCAGATCCGCCTCGGCGGTCGCCAGCCGGTCCTTGATCTTGGCGACGACCTGCTCCGGCGCCTTACCCACGAACGCCTCGTTGCCCAGCTTGCCCCGGCACTGCGCGGCCTCCTTCTCGGCGGCCGCCCGGTCCTTCTCCAGCCGGGCCCGCTCGGCGGCCACGTCGATCGCCCCGCGGGTGTCCAGGTCGACGGTGACGCCACCGGTGACGGCCAGGGTGGCGGTCGCGGTGAAGTCGGCCGCCGGCGCGTCCAGCCGGACCAGGGAACGGATCAGCGTCTCGTGCGTGTCGATGCCGACGTTGCCCAGCCCGGTCAGCGCCGCCGAGACCCGCTGGCTCGGCTTGAGCCCCTGGTCGGAGCGGAACCGCCGGACCTCGGTGACCACCTTCTGCAGCGCGGTCAGTTCCTCCTCGGCGGCGTCGTCGACCCGCGCGTAGTCGACCGACGGCCAGGTCGCGAACGTCACGGTCTCGCCGCCGGTGAGCGCGATCCACAGCTCCTCGGTGACGAACGGGATGACCGGGTGCAGCAGGCGCAGCAGCTGGTCGAGCACGTGCCCGAGGACACGCCGGGTGCGCGCCGCCTCCGGGGTGTCCTGGGCCAGCACCGGCTTGCTGAGCTCGACGTACCAGTCGCAGACGTCGTCCCAGGCGAAGTGGTACAGCGTGTCGCACACCTTCGCGTACTCATAGCTGTCGAACTGCTCGTTGACCTCGGCGATGGTGTGCTGCAGGCGGGACAGCACCCACTTGTCGATCGCGCTGAGCTCGCTCGACGGGGGCAGGTCACCCTCGACGGTGGCGCCGTTCATCAGCGCGAACCGGGTCGCGTTCCACAGCTTGTTGCAGAAGTTGCGGGAACCCTGACACCAGTCCTCGCTGATCGGCACGTCGGAGCCGGGGTTGGCGCCGCGGGCCAGCGTGAAGCGGGTGGCGTCGGCGCCGTACCGCTCGATCCAGTCCAGCGGGTCGACGACGTTGCCGAACGACTTCGACATCTTCTTGCCGAACTGGTCGCGGACCATGCCGTGCAGGTTGACCACGTCGAACGGCTGCTTGCCGTCCATCGCGTAGAGGCCGAACATCATCATCCGGGCGACCCAGAAGAACAGGATGTCGTAGCCGGTGACCAGCACACTGGTCGGGTAGAACTTCTCCAGCTCGGCGGTCTGCTCCGGCCAGCCCAGCGTCGAGAACGGCCACAGGCCCGAGGAGAACCAGGTGTCCAGCACGTCCTCGTCCTGGCGCCAGCCCTCGCCGGTCGGGGGCTGCTCGTCCGGCCCGACGCAGACGACCTCGTCGTTCGGCCCGTACCAGACCGGGATGCGGTGACCCCACCACAGCTGACGCGAGATGCACCAGTCGTGCATGTTGTCGACCCAGGCGAAGTACCGCTTCGACAGCTCCTCCGGCTCGATCCGCACCCGGCCGTCCCGCACCGCGTCGCCGGCCGCCTTGGCCAGCGGGGTGGTGTTGACGAACCACTGCAGCGACAGGCGTGGCTCGACCGTCGTCTTGCAGCGCGAACAGTGCCCGACCGAGTGCTGGTAGGGCCGCTTCTCGGCCACGATCCGGCCCTGCTCCCGCAGAGCGGCGACGACCGCCGGCCGGGCCTCGTACCGATCCAGACCCTCGAACGGGCCGGGCACGGTGATCACCGCGCGCTCGTCCATCACGGTCAGGCTGGGCAAGCCGTGCCGCTGGCCGATCTCGAAGTCGTTCGGGTCGTGGGCCGGGGTCACCTTGACGGCGCCGGTGCCGAACGCCGGGTCGACGTGCTCGTCGGCCACGATCGGGATGCGCCGCCCGGTCAGCGGCAGCTCGACCTCGGTGCCGACCAGGTGCTTGTACCGCTCGTCGTCCGGGTGCACGGCCACCGCGGTGTCACCGAGCATCGTCTCGGCCCGGGTAGTGGCGACGACGATCGCGTTCGCCCCCTCGCCGTAGCGGATCGAGACCAGCTCACCGTCGTCGTCGGTGTGCTCCACCTCGATGTCGCTGAGCGCGGTCAGGCAGCGCGGACACCAGTTGATGATCCGGTTCGCCCGGTAGATCAGCTCGTCGTCGTACAGCTTCTTGAAGATCGTCTGGACGGCCCGGGAAAGCCCATCGTCCATGGTGAAACGCTCACGGCTCCAGTCGACGGAGTCGCCCAGCCGCCGCATCTGCCCCAGGATCGCGCCGCCGGACTCGGCCTTCCACTCCCACACCTTCTCCACGAACTTCTCGCGGCCCAGGTCGTGGCGGGAGAGCTGCTGCTCGGCGAGCTTGCGCTCCACCACGTTCTGCGTGGCGATGCCGGCGTGGTCCATGCCCGGCAGCCACAGCACCTCGAAACCCTGCATGCGCTTGAGACGCACCAGCGTGTCCTGGATGGTGTGGTCGAGGGCATGGCCGACGTGCAGCGAGCCCGTCACGTTGGGCGGTGGGATGACGATGGTGAACGGCGGCTTGTCACTCTTCGGGTCGGCGGTGAAATAGCCCTCCGATACCCACCGCTGGTACCGCGACTGCTCTACGTCGCCCGGCTGGTACTGAGCGGAGAGGCCACCGGTGGGCCGGCTGTCGGGAGTGCGGGTATCAGTCGCATCGGTCACCCCGCAAGTCTACGGATTCCCACGCGCGACCCGGTATTCGCACTGCCACCTGTGGATAACGGTAGGCTCGCGTGATGTCCGAACCCGGCCGGCCGACGCCCCCCATCGCGGCCTCCTCGGCTCCTCCACCGCCGTCAGCTGCCCCGATCCCCGCCGTTCCGGATCATTCGACCCCGTCGAATCCCGCTCCGGCCGGTCCCTCGAACCTGGCTCCTGACCGCGCTTCCGACCTCGCTCCTGACCGCGCTTCCGACTTCGCTCCTGACCGCGCTCCCGGCCTTGCTCCTGAGCGCGCACCTGGCCTCGCACCTGGCCTCGCTCTGAACGAACCGGAGCCGATCGAGATCCAGGACGCGCCGTTCAGCCTCGTCGGCGAGGACGACGGCGAGGAGCCCGAGGCCGAACCCCTCAGCCCGGCCCGCCGCCACACCCGCACGATCCTCCTGGCGTCCCTGCTCACCGTCGGTGTCGTCGGCGTGGCCGCGCTCGGCTGGTTCTACTGGCAGATCAACTCCCAGCGCCACGTCACCCTGAACCTGCCGTCCACCATCGGCGAGCTCAAACTCGACAAGACGCAGGACGCCCAGGACACCGCGGACTATCTGCAGACCGCCCTCTCCGCCGAGATCGACCTCGACAAGACGGTCGGCGCCGTCTATTCCGGCGCCGCCGACAAGGACGTTCTGATCTTCGGCGGCACCACGCTGATCTGGAGCCCGGACAAAGACCTGGAAACGTCGTTCGAATTGCTCAACGACGACAAGGGTTCGGTAACCGGCCTGCACGACGTCGACGCCGGCTCCCTGGGCGGTTCCATGAAATGCGGAACCACGGTCAGCGACGGATCGGGCATGGCGGTCTGCGGCTGGGCCGACCACGGAAGCCTCGCCCTGGCCATGTTCCCCAACCGCTCCGCCGCCGAAGCAGCCCCGCTGATGATTCAAGTGCGAGAAGCAATTCAAACCCGCGATTGACGTACGGTCATAGCCCCGCCCCCAACGCAGAACACCCCGTCCCCGGGCATTCCCGGAGGCGGGGTGTTCCGTTTGTGGTGAACGCACAAAAAAGATTAGGCCCACCCCGTGTGGGGTGGGCCTAATCTGTAAGTTAAGTCCGGCGGCGTCCTACTCTCCCACACCCTCCCGAGTGCAGTACCATCGGCGCTGGAGGGCTTAGCTACCGGGTTCGGAATGTAACCGGGCGTTTCCCCTCCGCTATGACCACCGAAACAGCCATCAGCAGAACCAACCAGCAACCCGTCATACAGACCGGGGTGGTTGTTCGTTTGCTGTGAATCACACAGTGGACGCAAGCGCAATGTTTAGGGTGGTTAAGCCCTCGGCCTATTAGTACCGGTCAACTCAACACGTTACCGTGCTTACATCTCCGGCCTATCAACCCAGTAGTCTAGCTGGGAGCCTTACCCACTCAAGGTGGTGGGATACCTCATCTCGAAGCGAGCTTCCCGCTTAGATGCTTTCAGCGGTTATCCCTTCCGAACGTAGCCAACCAGCCGTGCCCTTGGCAGGACAACTGGCACACCAGAGGTTCGTCCGTCCCGGTCCTCTCGTACTAGGGACAGCCCTTCTCAAGTATCCAACGCGCACGGCGGATAGGGACCGAACTGTCTCACGACGTTCTAAACCCAGCTCGCGTACCGCTTTAATGGGCGAACAGCCCAACCCTTGGGACCTGCTACAGCCCCAGGATGCGACGAGCCGACATCGAGGTGCCAAACCATCCCGTCGATATGGACTCTTGGGGAAGATCAGCCTGTTATCCCCGGGGTACCTTTTATCCGTTGAGCGACACCGCTTCCACACGCAAGTGCCGGATCACTAGTCCCGACTTTCGTCCCTGCTCGACCCGTCAGTCTCACAGTCAAGCTCCCTTATGCACTTACACTCAACACCTGATTGCCAACCAGGCTGAGGGAACCTTTGGGCGCCTCCGTTACCCTTTAGGAGGCAACCGCCCCAGTTAAACTACCCACCAGACACTGTCCCTCGACCCGATCAGGGCCGCAAGTTAGATACCCAAACCCAACAGAGTGGTATTTCAACAACGACTCCACCCGAACTGGCGTCCGAGCTTCACAGTCTCCCACCTATCCTACACAATCGAATTCAGATACCAATGTCAAGCTATAGTAAAGGTCCCGGGGTCTTTCCGTCCTGCCGCGCGTAACGAGCATCTTTACTCGTACTGCAATTTCGCCGGGCCTGTG
>NZ_CP195646.1:7857500-8802500 GCF_051380535.1 Actinoplanes sp. HUAS TT8
CCTCGGTGTCCGGCGCCTGCGCGAGCACGGTCCCCCACGGGTCGATGATCATGCTGCGCCCGAAGCAGGTTCGCCCCGGATCGTGATCACCGATCTGCCCGGCGGCCAGGACGAAGCACTGGTTCTCGATCGCGCGGGCGCGCAGCAGCACCTCCCAGTGGTCCCGCCCGGTGTGCAGCATGAACGCGGCCGGCACCACAAGGATCTTCGCCCCGGCGATCGCAAGCCGCCGGTACAGCTCCGGGAACCGCAGGTCGTAACAGATGCTCAGCCCGGTCGACACACCACCGATCTCGGTGACCACGGTCTCGTCCCCCGGAGCAACGGTGCGCGACTCCTGGTACGAGACACGGCCGGCGATCTCCACGTCGTACAGATGGATCTTGCGATAGCGGGCCGAGAGCGATCCGTCGGGCCGGAAGATCAGCGTGGTGTTGAAGGTCCGGCCCTCCTCCGGGCCGGTCTCGTGGAACGAGCCGGCGTGCACCCAGATGCCGAGCTCACGCGCCGCCGCGGAGAAGAACGCGGCGAACTCGCCGTCGACCCCCTCGGGCTTCGGCGCGTCAGCCGCGCGACCGAGGAAGTCCACGTATTCCGGCAGGACCGCGAGCTCGGCGCCGCCTGCGGCGGCGCGCTCGAGCAAAGACCTCGCGACGGAGAGATTGTGGGCGCGGTCATCCCGCGCGTTCAACTGGCAGACGGCGACACGCATAAATTCGAGCGTACGGCGTGAGCCCCGTCCCGCACCCAGCCCAACGCCCACTTCCCACCCCGCGCCGTTATCCACACCAGCGAGTTGTCCACAGGCCGTCCACACGATCATGAAGGTTCTTGCCACACTGGCATTGGGCACGCCCCCCAGGGAGCGGTGGGGTCCGCGCCGACGTCGGCCGGAGCACGTGAAGCCAGAGCCCCAGCGAGGGGTCAGGCCGGGACCGGCAAGGGTTAGGCCGGGCAAAGCCGGCGGAGTCCGAAGCGCGGCCACGCAGAAACCGGCGCGAGTCGGGGTGGCCGGGCAGGGGCCCACCGCGGTGGCTACCAGCCGGCGGTGCCGGGCATGAGAAGGACTTCCGAGCCGACGGGCTGGAAGCCGGCGGCCAGCAGGACACGCAGGCTCGCGGAGTTGCCGGGGGCGCACTGGGCCCAGATCGGCCGGTCCTCCGGGATCAGATGCCGGGCTGCCGTGGCCAGCAAACGCCCGTGACCTCGGCCCTGTGCGGCGGGATCGACCTCGAAGGCCACCTCCCAGCGCCCGGCCAGGCCCCGGCCGACGACGAGCAGGCCGTGCTCGGACTCCCAGACGCGCACATCCCGGCGGTAGCGGTGAGCACGCAATGCCCGCGGGTGCTCGCTCGCGTCGAGCGGGGTCAGCGAGAGCGGCGGATCGCCCGGGAGTGGGCTCGCCAGCAGGGAGACGTCGAACGCCCCGGCGTGAAGGCCGAAGCGGTCCTCCAGGGCGGTCAGGAAGCGCGGGCCGGTGGGCGCGGCGAAGTCCTCGCCGGCAAGTTTCTCGGCCCAGGCGAACTCGACGTCGGCGGCGACGACGACATGGCCCGGGAACGACACCACCGCCGCCCGGTCGGGCGACGGTGGGGGTACGACCTCGAGCCACGGAACCGGCACGTGCCGGTCGCCGCGTTCGATGCCGGCGAGAATGCCCGCCAGATCGCGGGAGCCGCTCAGGCCGACTTCTCCTCACGAGCGTGCCGGCGCCGGCCCACGAACTCCCGCGGGACGATCGTGGGAATCACGTTCTCCACGACGACCTCGCGAGTGATCACGACGCGGGCGGCGTCGGGGTTGCTGGGCACCTCGAACATCACGTTCTGCAGGACTTCTTCCATGATCGCCCGGAGACCGCGAGCGCCCGTGCCGCGCAGCATCGCCTGGTCGGCGATCGCCTCCAGGGCACCCTCGTCGAACTCCAGCTCGACACCGTCGAGCTCGAAGAGACGCTGGTACTGCTTCACGTAGGCGTTCCGCGGCTCGGTGAGGATCTTGATGAGCGCATCCCGGTCCAGGTTGCGGACCGTGGTGATCACCGGAAGACGGCCGATGAACTCGGGGATCAGGCCGAACTTCAGCATGTCCTCGGGCATCACCCGGCTGAAGATGTCGTCCGTGTTCCGGTCCGAGATCGAGCGCAGGCGGGCACCGAAGCCGACGCCGCTCTGACCGACGCGCTGCTCGATGATCCGCTCCAGGCCGGCGAACGCGCCGCCCACGATGAACAGCACGTTCGTCGTGTCGATCTGGATGAACTCCTGATGCGGGTGCTTACGGCCGCCCTGGGGCGGAACGTTCGCCACCGTACCCTCGAGGATCTTCAGCAGGGCCTGCTGGACGCCCTCGCCGGAGACATCCCGGGTGATCGACGGGTTCTCGCTCTTGCGGGCGATCTTGTCGACCTCGTCGATGTAGATGATGCCCTGCTCGGCGCGCTTGACGTCGTAATCCGCCGCCTGGATCAGCTTGAGCAGGATGTTCTCGACGTCCTCGCCGACGTAGCCGGCCTCGGTCAGCGCCGTGGCGTCCGCGATGGCGAACGGCACGTTCAGCATCCGGGCCAGGGTCTGCGCCAGGTGCGTCTTGCCGCAGCCCGTGGGGCCGATGAGCATGATGTTGGACTTGGCCACCTCGACGTCGCTGCCCCCACCGGGAGCACCGTTCGACTCGGCCTGGATCCGCTTGTAGTGGTTGTAGACCGCAACCGCGAGCGCCTTCTTGGCCTGCTCCTGGCCGACGACGTAGTTGTCGAGGAACTGGCAGATCTCCATCGGCTTGGGAAGCTCTTCCCACTTCACCTCGCCGGTCTCGGCCAACTCCTCCTCGATGATCTCATTACAGAGATCGATGCACTCGTCGCAGATGTAGACCCCAGGGCCCGCGATGAGCTTCTTGACCTGCTTCTGTGACTTCCCACAGAAGGAGCACTTGAGTAGGTCGCCACCGTCACCGATCCGTGCCACCTACGTTCTCCTTGCGCTCAACGACTGACCACTGGCCGGTCCGTGTCCGAGGACGGAATGCCTCGTTGCCATCTCATCGTCTGCCGACCCGCGTAACTGAGGCTGCTGGCTCGACGTTACCCGCAAAGGGGCAGTTCTCCGACCCCCCAAAACGGGCGTGTCAGGGACCGGCCAGTCTAGTCCGACCGGTCCGGCCCCTGACATCGAGTGCCTCAGCTACCGGCGCCGACGGACTGCAGGCTCTTCTTCCGGCTGACCAGAACCGTGTCGACCAGGCCGTACTCCTTGGTCTCGTCCGCGGTCATGATCTTGTCGCGGTCGATGTCCTTGCGGACCTTCTCGACCGTCTGGCCGGAGTGACGGGCCAGCAGCTCCTCGAGCTGGGTCCGCATCCGCATGATCTCCCGGGCCTGGATCTCGATGTCCGAGCCCTGGCCGTAACCACCCTCGGTGGCCGGCTGGTGGATGATGATCCGCGAGTGCGGCAGCGCCATCCGCTTGCCCGGCGTGCCGGCCGCCAGCAGCACAGCGGCCGCGCTGGCGGCCTGGCCGAGGCAGACGGTGCTGATGTCGGGACGCACGTACTGCATGGTGTCGTAGATCGCCGTCATGGCGGTGAACGAGCCACCGGGCGAGTTGATGTACATCGTGATGTCGCGGTCCGGGTCGGTGCTCTCCAGCGTCAGCAGCTGGGCCATCACGTCGTTGGCGGACGCGTCGTCCACCTGGACGCCGAGGAAGATGATCCGGTCCTCGAACATCTTGTTGTACGGGTTCGACTCCTTGATGCCATACGAGGTGCGCTCGGTGAACGAGGGCAGCACGTAGCGGTTGTGCACCGGAGCGAACCCGGGAGGCAGGGAAAGGTCGGTCATGGTTCAGCTCCTCAGTTCAGCGTTCCGGCACCGTCCGGGACCTGAACGGCCCCGGTGATCACCTTGTCGATGAAGCCATAATCTTTCGCCTCCGCGGCCGTGAACCAACGGTCCCGGTCGAAGTCGGTGGCGATCTGCTCCGGGGTCTGACCGGTGTGGAACGCAATCCGATCCTGGAACATGCGCTTGGTGTAGAGCATCTGCTCGGCCTGGATGGCGATGTCAGCGGCGGTGCCGCCCATTCCGCCCGACGGCTGGTGCATCATGATGCGCGCGTGCGGCAGGGCGTACCGCTTGCCCGCCGCGCCGGCGCAGAGCAGGAACTGCCCCATCGAGGCGGCCATGCCCATCCCGACGGTGGACACGTCGTTGTCGATGAACTGCATCGTGTCGTAGATGGCCATACCCGAGTAGACAGAACCGCCGGGCGAGTTGATCCACAGGTGGATGTCCCGCTCCGGGTCCTCGGCGGAGAGCAGCAGGAGCTGCGCGCAGATACGGTTGGCGACCGCATCGGTCACCTCACTGCCGAGGAAGATGATCCGCTCACGCAGCAGGCGGTTGAAGACCGAGTCGTCGAGGTTGCCACTCAGGGAGTCGCCGCCGCGCCGCGACACCGGCCCGGCAGGGATGTGGAGATCGGTCATGGCAGCCCTTCACAGCTTGCTGTATCGGCCGGGTTCCGGCCGGCAGGTCGTCCGTCGTACGACCAACCTAACTGGTCGATTGCGCATCAGCTTCCCGCTCAGGCGGGTGTTCGCTGACAGCGCACCGGCCCACGTACGTACCTCTGAAATGACAGCGGCCACCGCGCACCGTGAGGGGTGCGCGGTGGCCGGGTGAAGCCTGCCTTGATCAGTGGTTGTGACCGGCGTGCTCGTCCTCGCTGGCGGCGCGGAGGTCGTCCAGGGAGAGCGTGTTGCCCTCGCTGTCCTTCATCGTGACCTGCTCCATGACCGAGGCGAGAGCCTTGCCCCGGCGCACGTCGCCGAAGACGGCGGCCGCGGCACCCGAGCGGACCAGCTGGTCGTAGTACTGCTGCGGCTGCATCTGGGCGCGCTGCGCCCGGTGCACGATCTCGTGACCGAACTCGTCGTCCGTGACCTGCACGTCCTCGGCGTCGGCGATGGTGTCGAGCAGCAGCTGGATCCGGACGCCCTCCTGGGCCGCCTCGGTCAGCTCCTGGTCGATCTGCTCCTCGGTCTTCTCCTCGGAGGCCAGGTAGTCCTGCAGGGTGGCGCCGATCCGCTCCAGCTGGTCGGTCATCGCCTGCTTGCGACCCTCGACCTCGTCCTTCACGACACCCTCGGGCGCCGGGATGCCGGCGGCCTCGACGAGCTGCTTGAGAGCCTCGTCACGGGCGGCGTAGATCTGCTCGACCTTCTTGGCCTTGGTGAGCCGCTCGCGCAGGTCACCGCGCAGCTCCTCGAGGGTGTCGAACTCGCTCGCCAGCTGGGCGAACTCGTCGTCGATCTCGGGCAGCTGCTTGTCCTTGACGGTCCGGACGGCAACCTTGACCTCGGCGTCCCGGCCGGCGAAGTCGCCACCGACGAGCTGCGTGGTGAAGGTGGCCTCCTCACCGGCGGACAGACCGACCAGCACCTCGTCCAGACCGGGGAGCAGCTGCTTGCTGCCGACCTCGTGGGAGATGTTGGTGGCCGAACCGCCCGGAACCTCTTCGCCGTCGACAGTCGCGTTCAGGTCGAGCTGAACGTAGTCGTTCTCCGCAGCGGCGCGCTCCACCGTCTTCAGGGTCGCGAAACGCTCACGCAGGCCGTTGATCTGCTCGTCGATCTCGTTGTCGCCGATCTCGACGGCCGGCACCTCGACGGTGATCCCCGACAGATCCGGGATGGCGATCTCCGGGCGCACGTCGACCTCGGCCGTGAACTTCAGCGGCGCGTTGTCGGAGAACTCGGTGATCTCCACCTCGGGACGACCGAGGGTCTTGACGTCGTGCTCCTGGACCGCGGCGAGGATCTGCTGCGGAATCGCCTCCTGGACGGCCTCGTTGAGAACCGCTCCACGGCCGACACGCTGGTCGATGACCGCCGCTGGGATCTTGCCCTTTCGGAAGCCCGGCACCTGAACCTGCGCGCCGATCTCCCGGTACGCCTTCTGCAGGCTCGGCTTGAGCTCCTCGAACGGCACCTCGATGGCGAGCTTCACCCGAGTCGGGCTCAGTGTCTCGACGGTGCTCTTCACAGGCGTACTCCTTGTTGCTGCGGGTAGTTGATGATCAGTCGGGGTGGCGGGATTTGAACCCACGGCCCCTCGCTCCCAAAGCGAGTGCGCTACCAAGCTGCGCCACACCCCGTGGCGTCGGCCAGTGTATGCGGTCTGCTTACCCGCGTGTGCGCTGGAGTCACCTGCTGGGGAATCCGGTTCGCGCGGACGGGAGATGATTCAGTAAGCTGTGCACGAGACCCGGGAAGTTCCGGGGCCTCGCGGGCGTAGCTCAATGGTAGAGCCTCAGTCTTCCAAACTGATTACGCGAGTTCGATTCTCGTCGCCCGCTCCACTGCGAAGGCCCTGGTCAGAGGTTGTTCCTCCGACCAGGGCCTTCGTCGTTCACCCGCCCGGATGATCTTGCGAGCCATTAGCTCGTCTCGGCCTTCCGGCGCTTGCCCTTCTACTTGCCCTTGGACTTCTCGCCGGCCTTCGCGATGCGCCGATCCATGGCCGAGGCGATCTCGCGATCCTGCTCGCTCGTCGTGTGCTGGTGGATTCAGTGCCGCCCGCATCGACGCGTGACCCATCCGGTGCATCAGCTCCCAGGTGGTGCCGCAGATCGTGGAAGCGGAAGTCACCCAGGCCCAGCTCAGCGACGGTCTCGTGCCAGCTCGTGGCTCTGCCGAAAGAACTCGACCGCAGCAGCTGGCTCTTGGCACCGGTGAACACCAGCGATTCCGGGTTCGCGCCAACAAACTCGGCCATATGCTCGGTCAGCGCGTTGACGGCTGCGGCCGGCAGCGCCACGACGCGTACCCCGGCCGCGGACTGCGGTGGCCCGAACTCCACCCGCCCGTTCAGGACCGCGAGCTTGCGCGCCACCCGCACGGTCCCCGCGTTCAGGTCCAGGTCGGAGCGTCGCAGCGCGGCCAACTCGCCCCAGCGCAGCCCGGACAACGCCGCCGTCACGATCAGCGCCCGGAACCGGGGCGGCATCGCGCCGGCGAGCACAAAGCCCTGGACCACGGTCGCGGTCGGCCGCTCGGGAGTGTGGTTTCGGTCATAGCCGGGGATGCGGCACGGTTGACCGGCCGGACCCGGTGCGAGTCGATGTAGGCGGCCACCGCGCCGGTCTCGAAGCGGACCAGGCGGCCGACCTTGACGAACTCGATGCGCCGCTCGGAGGCGAGGCGGATTCTGCCACCATCGGCACACCACCCGACTATGGAGCGCAGGTCGGATCCTCAGCACCGGTCGACGCCTGCAACCAGCCAGACCAGGCCTTCGGCGTAGCAAGCAGTTCCGGTCGCGACGCACCTGGCCAACGGCGCGGGAGGCATCCGTACCGGCCGAAGACCCGCAGCGCCACCCGACGGAGCGAGCAGGGATTTTCCTCGCCGCACACCGCGCAGGCACCGTCCGCGCTATACGCGACGTGCCGATCGAGCTGGGCTTGGGCGAGCTTCAGTTGCTCCCGGACGTCACGGGACAGGAAGACGCTCACGTGTCACCTTCCGAGTTCGAACGAATAGATAGAGGTCGGTAGAAGTGCAGCGCCGCGTGGCGCACGAAGATTTCCCGACGCTCGATGGCGGCACCCGCGCTGTTCACCGAGTAGCCCTGGAGCCAGACCCAGCCGTCATAGGTCGGCTTGCGGTCGATAGAAATCACTCGGAACAGCAGCCAACGCGTACCGGCGAACTGCACTGACGCGTTGCCGTCGACGACCACTACGTCACCAGACCGCGGAATCACGGGTCCTCCCCCCACACCGTCTGGGAAGGCACCGAGGCGGGTGGGAACAAGAGCCAGCACCCGCCCCGGTGCCGGCTCACGAGGCCGTCGCCACCAGATGGCCGCGCCCACCGCAATCCCTGCAGGAACGCCGGGCGGTCACCCGCGCGTCCCGGCACGTCTGCGCCACCATCAGCAGAGCCGTCCGGCGGGTCGTGTACTTCCTCCAACCCACGCCAGCGCACGAGCGGCAGGCGGCGGCCGGGGCGGAAGGGCCAAGAACGGTCATGGAGACAGGCTGTGGCCGAAATCGCCCCAGAACCCGGAAAATCATTCCGGGGTCGCCGATCCCCACACGGGGAGGGTCAGCGGATGCACGGCATGACCACGAACTTGACGATTGGCGAGCGAGTCGCCTGGTACCGCCGCAGGCGCGGCCTGTCTCAGGAGGTGCTCGCCGGCCTGATCGGCCGTACCGCGGACTGGCTCGGGAAGATCGAGAACAACCGGATCGAGCTTGACCGCCTCTCGGTGATCAAGTCGCTCGCGGATGTCCTGGACGTCTCGCTCGGCGATCTGCTCGCCGAGCCGTCTCTCGTCGAGTGGACGACGGACAGCGGGATGGAGACGGTGCCGGCTCTCCGGACCGCCCTCATGGAGTACCGGACGATCACGGCGCTCGGCGCCCGCGGCGAGGGCTCGGTTCCCCCGAACCTGGACGAGCTCCGGAAGGAGACCGGGAAGCTCTGGGACGCCTACCAGGCATCCCGGTTCGGGTTCGTCACCGGCCGACTTCCCGATCTGCTCCACCAGGCTCAAGCCGCCGCCGACGAGTTGGAAGGCCGCGACCGGGAGGAGGCACGGAGCCTGCTCGGCCTTTCCTACCAACTGGCCGCGACGCAACTGACCAAGCTCGGTGAGACCGACCTCGCGTGGATCGCGGCCGACCGCGGGCTCTCCGTGGTCCGGCCGGCGGGAGATCCGACGATCACCGGGTCACTGTTCCGGTCCGTCAGCCACGCGCTCCTGTCTACCGGCCGCTACCAGGACGCCGTGCGTCTCACGACCGACGCCGCTGACTACTTGGACCAGTACCTCACCGAAGCCGGGCCGGAGCTGCTGTCCGTCTACGGGACATTGCTGCTGGGCGGATCGGTTGCCGCCGCCAGGGCGAACGATGCCGGCAGGGCGCGGACGTTCCTCACCGCAGCCGACGAGGCCGCCGGCAGATTGGGGCAGGACGCCAACCACCTATGGACTGCCTTCGGCCCGACGAACGTCGCGATTCACCGGGTCGCCACAGCCGGCGAACTTGGGAACGTCCAGGTCGCGATCGACCTCGGACCGCGGGTCAACACCGCCGGCCTTCCGATGGAGCGTCGAGTCCGTCACGCCTTGGAGGTGTCCCGGGCCTACGGTGCCTGGAACCGCCAGGACGAAGCCCTGTCGGTCCTACTCGATGCTGAGCAGATGGCTCCCGAACAGGTCCGGCACCACTACCTCGGTCGCCAGCTGGTGCTCACCTGGATCAGGCAGCAACGCGGCAAGCCGTCCTCCGAGCTTGTCGGCCTGGCACGCCGTCTCCACGTGCTCGACTGATCCACTCGCCCTACGCTGCTCGATGTGACGACTCCAGAGACGCCCCCGATGGCCACCCCACGCGTCGCCGCTGGCGCCCTCTTCTTCGATGAGGCAGGGCGAGTCCTTCTCGTAAAGCCTGCCTACAAGGACGGATGGGACATCCCTGGCGGCTACGTCGAGCCTGGAGAGTCACCGCGTTCAGCCTGCGCTCGCGAGATCCGGGAAGAGCTTGGCCTTTCAGCCACGCTCGGGATCCATCTCGTAGTCGACTGGGCACCTGCCCCCTCCGAGGGCGACAAAATGTTGTTCATATTCGATGGCGGAGTCCTAGCTAGGGACCTACGTAACCGGATCGATTTTCACGACGGTGAACTGACCGAGTGGCGATTCGTCGCCGACGGAGATCTGGACGCCCACGTTCCTGCCCGTCTGTCACGCCGCATCCGGACAGCGGTGACAGCGAGAAAGCGCGGGGTACCAGCGTACGCGGAACACGGCGACGAGCCATCGCCGATATAACCAAATCAAAAATGGCCCTGATCCGAGGCTCCGTCATCGATTCGCTGACGCTGCTCGGCAATAAGTCGCTGAAGGCTAATGACGATCCGTCGCTGCCCTTCATAGGACGGGTGCTCCGGAGGATTACACGTCAGTGAATCCTCAGAAATCAGATACTCGGAGAACGCGATTACCTTCGATTCTCGCCCATAGACACCACCTCGTATAGCTTGGCGCATTCCATCGAATGCAGCCATGCTCCGGATCGGCGTCACGTCGGCCATGGCGTTGACATATTCGAAGTAACCTAAACTCCAACTGAGATGCTGCCTGCCAGATAGAGATATCTCAACCCTGCTGGCGCTGGAAAAGTCAGTTACCGTTGGGTCGAAGTTGAGAACTAGGCCCGCGCGAAGAAGTGCGTCAACAGAGCTTGAGGCGAACGTCCCAGCCAATCCCATCGACTCGCAGTATTCTATTACGTCTTCAACGTCCGCGAAGTGATCATCCGGATTGGAGTCGGCGAAATCCTCTAGCATCTGCAGAATTCGAACAGACACAAGGGGCGTAGCATCGACAGAATCCCCAAGGAAGAATACGTTCTGGACGTAAGGATTCTGGCCCACCGGATAGCTGTCATACTTCAGGCAGACTAGGGCCTTTGCCGCACGCCACCTTGGAAGCGAGCGCCCAGAGGAAACAAGGAATGCCCGAAGAAGGTCATCTACCTTTAGATGCGGCGAAGTCACGAACAGACGAGCTATCTCCAGCGCCCGCCGAAGATCGTTGTTTGCGAAGTTACCGATCCATTCAGAAACATCATCAGTCTGAAGAAATATTGCTTGCAGACTGCGAGTAAAGGCCGACAGATCGCCAAGCGAGAACGCAATTCCCCTTTCCAAGAAATACTTGGCCTCTGATCTTTGTCGTTCTAGTTCGATTCGACTCTGAATAAAATCGATCCTCTTCTGAATAATTCTATCCATCGGAGGAGTTGGAAGGTAAAGGTCAACGTGCTCAAACGACTGGAGCGCACCTTGGCGAGACATCTGCCAACTGGTCTGATCTGTAATGGGAAGAATGATTAGACACAAGCTTCGCTCGTGCAAGGATCTCGCATACTGATAGACGGATTCCTGGAAATCGATAGCGAAGTGGTCAGCATTATCGAAAACCATAACGGGAAGCTTGTTCCTGACACCTATTACATGACGAAGCAAGCCTTCGATGTACTCATGCGGACGCTGATCCCGGATGTCTTCAATTCGCCTTCCAAAGTCGATCTTAAAACGTTCCTTATCAGAGTTGTAAAGGGTCGACCAAGGGCCGCGCCGGAGGCGGTTGTACTCATCAAAGAACATCCCCTCCAAATCCGAGAACTCCGGGTACCCGTCGCCGAATACAGAGCGTTCGATAGCCTCGACCAGCTTTCGCTGCAGCCAATCGATTACACTGGAGGGATCCGCAGAATAGTCTCCCATATTGATTCGAAGTACGGCGCAACGCTCAGAAACATCTCTATTCAAAATGTGATTAAAGAAGCGCGTTATGAAGGTCGTCTTCCCGGCACCTTTGGTTCCTACCAGGATAATGAATTCATTCCTTTTGGCCCGAGCCGCCCGATCGATAAGCTGAGTCAAGTAGCTTGAGTCAGTTGTATCAATCTCACGGATTCGACCTACAAGATCGCTCGACACTCGCGCCAATCTCGCGTCCGCGGCTTCGCTCTCTCGGGTTTCCACGAAACACGATGTGATCATGTCTGGATCCTGATCGCCCGTTAGTCTTTGAAAGAACGAGGCCATGATCCGATCCATGTCGACCGCCAAGCTCGATGCCGGCACTACACGTGCTGAACCGGCGCGGTTAAGAGACCGAGATACAGCAGTTGTACGAAGAGGCTTACCTTCAGCCTCCTGGAATCGAGGGCGGTATTCGAGCGTTTTAACGGAATCACGGGACAACAGGCCGTAGAAGGCTGAGAAGTTCTGAATCACCTCTTCAACCTCTTTAAAGGCGAATCCCATACCCTCTACGGTATCTTTGCCGTCGCCCAATCGGTTACCCCGGAAAATTACCCACTGTCGACCGTTGGAGAGACAAGCAAGTTCAGCATTCTTCGTGCCACAGTAGCGGATCGCTTGTTCGATACCCTCCCGCAGCGTGGCCTGCTTAAAAACTGGTCCGTTTAGCTTATAGCCGCGAGTGGCATTCTTAGCCCCGTCTAAATCAAACTTCAGGCCATCCCTCTTTGCCTCTACGATAAGGCGCGAGCGGCCATCAATCCGAAAGTTATAGTCGGCAAAACCAGTAATCGCCGGATCCTCAGTAAGAAGCTCGCCGCGATCCCAGCCGAGCACTTCAACGAAGATTCGATCGATGACTTTAACCCGGGTATCCGACTCTGTGATTACGGTTTCGGCGTATCCACTTACCTCTGCGACGATGGCTTTAAAACGCTCAAAAGCGACATCAATCGGTTCCATCACGCCTCCTGCCCGACGACTCCAGCAGCCACGCTCAGCATCCATTACGTAAACATGAAATTCCTCGCATGGCAACGACTCGGACTAGCGGGAAAGCGTCGACGGCAAGGCGGGACCTCGGTCGGAAGGAGTCCCACGATCGCCTACTTCGAATCGACCCAAAATTTCCCATATGCGACAAAGTCTGATCGGCTGATACAGAAACCTAATTTCGGTATCGATCAAAGACTGCCGAATTGATCTCTTTTGGATCAAGGCGCCGCGCGAGCGCGGCGCGGCCGGGCCACTCGGCCTGCTGGCGGCCTCCGGCCGGCATCGGCCGGCGGCCCGGCCAACTATCCGAAGCAGCTTGTTCTGCTCCTCAGCACCACCGCGAGTGGCGGCACGGGTTAGGCCAGTTGATGTCTGGGACAGACGGGCCGCTGCCGCTTCCGGAGTCCTGGTATTCGAGGTTGGCCACCGTCAGCTTGATGGGCATTCCGAACTTCATCCGTTTCCCCGGCGCCGGCTTCTGGGCGACGATCGATCCCGGCTTCTCCCTGCCCCTCGCATCCCGCCAGGAGTACGAGATGTATGCATCTACCGGCGCTCCTGGCCCTGAGTTGATTTCGAGCCACATGGAGCCACGGAGGTCTGGCATCGGCTTGGAATAGAACGCGATCTCGCCCTTGGACGCTTCGACGATGGTGACCGTCGAGCCTCGCGCCACTCTGGTGCCGGCAGCAGGCTTGATCCGCAACACCACAGACTTTTCGCTCCAGTCGCTACTGCCGTGGGCGTCGGAGGCCGACCCCTCAAGGCCGGCTGACTCAAGCTGGTCGGACACGGTGTTCATGGCGTCGCCGACCAGATCGGGCACCGCGACGACGCTCTCGGCCTGCGAGTTCGAATCGGCACCAAAGAGACGGCCGCCGCAACACGCCACAAGCCAGAGAAGGCCTACGGCGCCGATCGCCGCGGCCTGACCCTTCTTCATGGCAGTTGAGGCTACGTATGAGCCTGCCAGCACACAGCCAGCGTCACCTGCAAGGTGCTGAGCTTCGCCCCTGAGGTGTCGCCCGTTCAGCCAGTCCCGGGTCCAGCAGGCATGGCTGCCGCGCCGCTTCGCGGCTTGCCACTGGGAAGGGTGGTCGCTGTGGGCGGGGCGCCGGCGGGCCGGCGAGGTGGGCGCGGGCGTGCCAGGAGCGTGCCATTAAGGCGTGCCGTCGGGGGTCTCAAGCGGTCATGATCGGGCAGTGGTGATCATGGGCTGAGCAGGCAATCCGGGCGGATCATGACAGGGCGCAGCGATCTTCCAAACTGATTACGCGAGTTCGATTCTCGTCGCCCGCTCCACTGCATCGGCCCTGGTCAGGGGGATTCCCCCGGCCAGGGCCGCTTGCTGTCACCCCTAGGGTGATCTTGCGTCCCATTGCCGTGCCATCAGGCCTTTCGACGCCGATGCTTGGCCTCGGACTTCAAGGACTCTCGGCGATCTCAGTTGCTCGCGGCGTGCTGGTAGATCAACGCAACCCGCAGACTCGCGTGGCCTACGGCGGTGCATCACCCCGCGGCGCCGCGACGCCGTTTTCGGTCTGCCGGATGCGAGGCCGACCCGCAGCGCGATCGGCCGCTCCACCGTCCGGCAGAGTTGCCGGTTCGGTTGCCAACTCCAGGCCGCTTCTCAGCGCGGCCAATTTTCTCCGTACGTAGATGGTCTCGACATGTGCGTCGGGGCATCGCCCCGGCGCAGTCCGGAGAAGACAGCCACGGTGATCAGCGCCACGTTCGGGCCGGCATCCTCTCGGCGAGCTCCCTCGCGAACCGCAGTGTTGAGACTCGCGGCCCCGGGCCGGCTGAGGTCACCTACGAGATCGCGATCGAGCCACGGCTGAGCCGCCTGCGTGGCAACGGCGGCAACGCCCCTGCCCGCCCGCTTGCAGCACACGGATGAGATCCGGTGCCCGCACGGTCAGAGGAGCACCGCAGACAACAAGCGTTGCGTACCCGGCCATGATTGATTAGCTCAGCGCACCGACCCGGGCTGCACGGCCATGAAATGCCCGCCAGATCCTCGGCCGCGGCCGGCAATCAGCCGGACCAAATCTTCGGCGTCGCAGCCAGTCCCGGTCGGGACGCACCCGCCAGCGGCGAGGAAGACACCAATGGACTGGAAGACGCTCACTTTGTCACCCGCCATGTTCAAACGACCAGTTCGAGGTCGACAGTGGCGGAGCCCGGCGTGCTGCACGACGATCTGTCGGCGCTCAATCGCCTCGCCGCGCTGTTCAGCGGGTAGCCCTGGATCCAGGCCCAGCCTTCATAGGTCGACTTGCCCCCAGCCGAGATCACCCGGAACAGAAGCCAGCGCGTGTCGGCGAACCGCACTGACGAGTTGCCGTCGATGACCACGACGTCACCGAAGGCGCCCCTGTCAGGAGTGCACTGGTCCCTGGGAGGGCGACACCAGGGGCAACACGGATCGGGTTGATAAGCCTATGCGAGATCCAGCAGGTGCAAATCACCGCCGCGAATCATCCAGTCGTCCCAGTAGCCGAGTCGGCCGCATGCGACGCAGCGGCTGGTGATAGCAAGCGCCCGGATTCCATCGCGACCCTCGTAGAGCGAGTAGCCGACGGCTATGTTGAAGTCCTCTTCGTCCCCATCGCCGTCGCACTCGCAGACCATGATGCCGGTCTTGCTTTCGTCCCAGTAGCCGCCACTGTCTGCGATGAAGTGCTCTTGGCCGCAGCCGCGGCACAGGCGTTTGGCCGTGTTCTCCGTAAGGTCGCCGTGGAGGCCGAATACATGGCCGCCGCAGGATGCGCACGCACACAGCCGCACCTCGTGCACGTCGTAGCCCTCGGCACCCTCCGCCCTCGCGTACTCGACGAGGTCGTCGAGGTCGTGCCCGATCTTCCAGTTGTCGCCATTGCGGGTTGCCACGGTCGCAATCTCATCACGGGGGCTCCGACTTCGAAACGCCTCATAGAGCCAGACGCACTACAGCAAATCAGGTTCAGGCGGAGTCGGACGGCTCAGCTCCGTGATGCGTCGCTTCGGTACGGGGATGGTCTTGCCCCAGTTGGCTGACGCCGCACGGCCCAGCGCCGTGGGCTTGCCCAGCGCGGGCCCGAAACGGCGGCAGCGGTGATCAGGGCCACGTACCTGAGCAACATTCACAAGGGGCTGAAGCACGCCGCGGCCGGGCCGCTCGGCCCGGTAGGAATCCGCGGATCGGCCGGCAGAAATGGGCTCGACGACTGCGGGGCGGCTGCGATCATTCGGTGGTGGAGTTCGGCGGGCGGCTGTATGAGATCGACTCGTGGTACTGCCTTCCTGAGAATGCCTGGCACTACGAGTTGTCCGGGCTGAGCGGTGCGCCCGGTGTCGGGCCGTACCTGACTTTCGCCATCCCGGATGTGACGCCGGACGGTGCTTTCACGCCGAGCTCGGCTCAGCATGTCGTGGTGCGTTTTGGTGGTGGTGTCGCGCCGTGGCCGGTCCTGCAGGAGTTGATCGGCCGGCTCGACTCCAGTGGGGACCTGGTCGATGAGGAGCGGGACTTGTCGGCCGGGGCGATTGCTCTTCCGCTGACGCTCAACACCTGGTCGCACGGATGCCGGCGGTTCGAGGTCAACCACTTCCACAACGACGATTCGTGGTGTTACGAGCTGTACGAGGTCGACACGGACGCAACCGGGAACAACTACATCGCCGTCCGGATCCCCGACGCGCCGGAGACGCCTGGTGATCATGTGGTCCTGACCATGCACGGCCGGTGGACAGTTCCGTGGGCGGTCTTTCGTCGGTTTCTCGATGCCATCCGGGCCGCCGACGGCTGGTGATCATCGCCATGTGCCGGGGACGCCGTCAGGGGGCTCGGAGGTCATTTCCGGGGCGGGAGCGGTAGAGGAGTCGACGCAGGGTGGCCGGTGGGGAGCCGGTCTCGGTGCGGATGGCTCGGGTCATGTGGGGCTGGTCGGCGAAGCCGGTGCGGGCGGCGACCGTGGCCAGCGACGCGCGGGGCTCGGTGAGCAGGTCGTCCAGAGCGGCTCGGACGCGCAGGCGGCGGCGGTAGGTGCTCAGGGTGGAGCCGGTGGCCTGGTGGAACGCGCGGGACAGGTGCCACGGGGACCAGCTCACCACGCCGGCCAGGGCGGTCAGGTCGAGGGTCGGGTCGAGGTGCAGGAGTTCGCGCACTTCCTCGACCACCGGGTGGGCCGGACGGGTCGTGTGCGGGGCCGGCAGCAGGGCGGCGAGCAGTTCGCCGGCCAGGTCGGGGCGGTCGACCGGCGGGGCGGCGAGCAGCCGGCGGTGGATCAGATCGGCCGGGGCGGAGACGTGGAGCAGGCCGGCGCGAAAAGAGGCGCGAAAAGAGACGCGGGAAGAGGTGCCAAAAGAGGCGCGGGAAGAGCTGGGGAGCGGGCCGGTGCGGGCCAGGCGGTCGGCCAGCTCGGGGGTGACGGTGAGGGCGGTGCACACGTCACCGCCGTGCGGGTGGCTGATTCGCTGGGTTTCGCCCGGGCGCTGGATGTAACCGGTGGTGACGTCGGCCAGGGTGGCGCGGCCGTCGGCGTGGCGGACGAAGACGCCGCGGCGGACGAGCACGACCGCGGGGGTGGTGACCGGCTCCTCGGGGGCGTGGCCTCCGGCGCAGCGGACCGCGGTGGCCGTGACCCACCCCGTGGTCAGCAACCCCCGGAACTCAAGCATGGCCCGACGGTAGCGACGGGGTACGACAAGACCGTTCAAGACCTGGGGGCGGGGCTCGGGGACGGTGGCGGCATGACTCTTCACGACGAGCTCGCGGCTGACCGCCCGTACGGGGAAATTGATGATCTTTATGGTCTTTTGATCGGAAGCTGGGACGTGGTCAACCGCTATCGGCGGCCGGACGGTGAGTGGGTCACCGGGACCGTGGTGTGGACGTTCGGGCGGGTGCTGGCCGGGCGGGCGGTGCAGGACGTGATGTGGTTCACCGCGCCGGGGCCGGACGGCTATCCGGTGCGCCGGACGGGCAGCACGATGCGGCTTCACGATCCGGAGGCGGGGGTGTGGCACGTCGTGTGGTTCTCGCCGTTGGGGCGGATCTGGACGCTTGTGGGCCGTTCGGGTGACGACGGCGACATCCTGCAGGAGGGCCGCCAGGGGGACGGGACGACCGTGCGTTGGGTCTTCACCGATCTGACCGAGACGAGTTTCCGCTGGTTGGGGCACGTCTCGGCCGATGACGGGGCATCTTGGGAGCTGGAGCAGGAGATGTTGGCGTGCCGACGCGATTGACATGTGACCGTAAGGTCACATAACTTTGCGTCATGACGGACGACGATCGGGTGTTCAAGGCTCTGGCCGACCCGAGCCGTCGCTTTCTGCTCGACCTGCTGTTCGCGCGTGACGGCCGCACGCTCACCGAGCTGGAGTCCGAGCTGGAGATGACGCGGTTCGGCGTCGCCAAGCACCTGAAGGTGCTCGAGGAGGCGGGACTCGTCGTCACGCGCCGATCGGGGCGGGAGAAGTTGCACTTCCTGAACGCGATTCCGATCCGGCAGATCCACGACCGGTGGATCGACAAGTACACCGAGCACCAGATCATCACCCTCATCGATCTCAAGCACACGCTGGAGGAAGAGTCATGAGCGACACCAAGGTGTTCCGCATCTGGGTCAAGGCCACGCCGGAGAAGATCTGGCAGGCGATCACCGATCCGGAGTGGAATCGCAAGTACGGGTACGGCACCCCGCAGACCTACGACCTGCAGAAGGGCGGCCAGTACCAGGCGGTCGCCTCCCAGGAGATGAAGGACTACGCGGCCGCCAACGGCTTTCCGATGTCGTCGGACATCGTCGTCGACGGGGAGGTCCTGGAGGCCGAGCCGCCGCGCCGGCTGGTGCAGACCTGGCGGATGCTGATGGACCCGACCACCGCGGCCGAGCCGTTCACGACGCTCACCTGGGACATCGAGGACTCGGCGCCGGGCGTCTGCCGGGTCACCATCACCCACGACGTGACCGGGGCTCCCGCGACCGGCGGCATGGTCATGGGCAGCCCGGACGCGGGCGCCGAGGGTGGCGGCGGCTGGGCCTGGGTCCTCAGCGACCTCAAGTCGCTGCTGGAGACCGGCAAGATCCTGGCCGACGCCTGAGATCGCGCCGGTCCGGTCATGGGCGGGGGAAAGCTATCCTCCGCCCATGGCCGTTCTCTGGTTCGCCCTTCTCGGACTGGGAATATCGATGACCGCGGTGGCGATCTGGCTGTCGGCGCGGGACCGCCGCCGGGGGTCGGACGGCTCCTGACAGACTGGGCCCGTGAAAGACGGGGAGTTGGCGGCGTACAGCCTCGTTGAGCTCGCCGTCGACCGGCTGCGACGGGACATTCTGAGCGGGCGCACCGATCCGGGCGAGCGCCTGGTCGAGGAGCAGCTGACCAAGCGGCTCGGGATCAGTCGCGCCCCCCTGCGCGAGGCCATGCGGTTGCTGGCCGAGCAGGGTCTGGTCGAGCACATTCCCCGGCGGGGCGCGCGTGTGGCCACGCTTTCCGACGATGACGTACGGGAGTTGTACGAGCTCCGTGACGTCCTGGAACGCCACGCCGTCACGTCCGCCCCGGAGCCGCGCGACCTCACCCGGCTGCGGGCCGCGCTGGACGTCATCCGCGAGGCCACCGAGGCCGGGGACCGGCTCGAACTGGCCAACGCGCACCGCCGCTTCCACGTCGAGGTGGTCGCGCTCGGCCGGAACCGGCAGCTGACCGCGCTCTACGAGACCGTGCTGGTGAAGATCCAGCTGTACATGGCGGTGAACATGCGCCGGGAGGCGGAGACCTCGGACGCCGTCGACGGGGTGCACCGGCACGAACGGCTCTTCGAGGCGGTGGAGCACGGTGACAGCACGGCCGTCCTGACCGCGCTGGCCGCGCACGGGGCTCGCGCCTACCTCGGCTGAAGATCACGCCGGGAAATCACGGCGTTACATGGGGTGGGATTCCCGGAAACAGAACTGTCGACAATCGACGATGTGACGTGCATCTAAGGATTGTCGAAGGGAATCCGCATGACCGCGACGATCGGACCGGTTCAAGCCAACCCTTACCTCTGGCCCTACGACGGCACGGTGCCGGTGAGCCGCACCGCGCTGATCTGCATCGACTGGCAGACCGACTTCTGTGGACCGGGTGGCTACGTCGAGGCGATGGGCTACGACATCGAGCTCACCCGCGCCGGGCTGCCGGCCACCGCGAAACTTCTCCAGCACGTCCGGGACCTGGGCATGCTGGTCATCCATACCCGCGAGGGACACGACCCCGACCTCTCCGACCTGCCGGCCAACAAGCTCTGGCGATCCGCGCAGATCGGCGCCGAGATCGGTGGCCAGGGCCCCTGCGGCCGGATCCTGATCAAGGGTGAGCCGGGCTGGGAGATCGTGCCCGAGGTCGCCCCGGCCCCCGGCGAGGTGATCGTCGACAAGCCCGGCAAGGGCGCGTTCTACGCCACCAACCTGGACCTGGTGCTGCGCACGCACGGGATCACCCACCTGATCCTGACCGGCATCACCACCGACGTCTGCGTGCACACGACCATGCGGGAGGCCAACGACCGCGGGTACGAGTGCCTGATCCTGAGCGACTGCACCGGGGCGACCGACCCGGGCAACCACGCGGCGGCGCTGCACATGGTGACCATGCAGGGCGGCGTGTTCGGCTGTGTGGCCACCTCCGGGGACGTCATCGCCGCGACGGAGGTGGCCTGATGCCCACCGTCGCCGCCGATCCCGGCCCGTTCACCTTCGACCTGGACAGCACCGCCCTGGTCATCATCGACATGCAGCGAGACTTCCTGTTGCCCGGCGGCTTCGGCGAGAGCCTGGGCAACGACGTCGCGCAGCTGCGCCGGACGATCGAGCCGCTGGTCACGCTCCTGGCCGCCTGGCGGGCGGCCGGTCTACCGGTCATCCACACCCGAGAGGGGCACCTGCCCGACCTGTCGGACTGCCCGCCGGCCAAATTGAGGCGCGGGTCGATGATCGGCCAGGAGGGGCGATTCGGGAAAATCCTGATCCGCGGGGAGTACGGCCACGACATCATCGACGAGCTCCGACCGGCCGCCGGTGAGGACATCATCGACAAACCCGGCAAAGGCGCCTTCTACGCGACCGAATTGTCGGAAATCCTGGAGAAGTCCGGCGCAAGGCAGCTCATCGTCACCGGGGTCACCACCGAGGTCTGCGTCCACACCACCGTCCGCGAGGCGAACGACCGCGGCTACGAGTGCCTCGTCCTGGCCGACTGCGTCGGCTCCTACTTCCCCGAGTTCCAGAGCGTCGGCCTGCAGATGATCGCCGCCCAGGGCGGGATCTTCGGCTGGGTCGCGGAGTCCCCCGCCCTGATCAAGGAGATCACCCGATGAAACTCGCTTATTGGGTCCGCGGCGACACCAACGCCTTCTTCGGCTTCGGCGTCAACGTCCTGGTCAACGTTCTCACCCTCACCGGCCTCTGCCTCGGTGTGATCAAGATGCCGGCCTCCGACGTGTTCGGCGTGATCCTGCCCGCGCTCGGCATCGCGCTCGTCGCCGGGAACGTCTACTACACCTACCTGGCCCGGCGACTGGCCGCGCGGGAGAACCGCACGGACGTGACGGCCATGCCGTACGGGCCGAGCGTCCCGCACATGTTCATCGTCATCTTCGTCATCATGCTGCCGATCTACCTGACCACGAAGGACCCGGTCAAAGCGTGGACGGCCGGGATCGCCTGGGCGTTCATCATCGGCGTCATCGTGCTCATCGGGGCGTTCGTCGGGCCGTACATCAGGAAATATGCCCCTCGGGCGGCCCTGCTCGGCACCCTGGCCGGCATCTCGATCACCTTCATCTCGATGAACCCGGCCGGCAACATGTTCAAGGCCGCCTGGATCGCCCTGCCGGTCTTCGGCCTGCTGCTGATCGGGCTGCTGACCGACGTGAAGCTGCCCGGCAACCTGCCCATCGGCCTGGTCGCGCTGCTCGCCGGCACCGCGATCGGCTGGATCGGCGGGGTGATGTCGGTACCGGACGTGACCTCGGCCGCCAAGGACATCGCGTTCGCGTTCCCGCACCTCAAGTTCGACCTGCTGGTCGACGGGCTGAAAGACATGGCGCCGCTGCTGGCGACCGCGATCCCGCTCGGCGTCTACAACTTCACCGAGGCGATGACCAACGTGGAGAGCGCGGCCACCGCCGGCGACCGGTACAACCTGCGCAGCGTGCTGCTGGCCGACGGCGCCGGCGCGGTGATCGGCTCGTGCCTGGGCTCGCCGTTCCCGCCCGCCGTCTACGTCGGCCACCCCGGCTGGAAAGCGGCCGGCGGCCGCACCGGTTACTCCATGGCGACCGGCGTGGTGATCGCGCTGCTCTGCTTCTTCGGCCTGTTCGGGCTGCTCGGCGCCATCTTCCCGACCGCCGCGATCGTGCCCATCCTGCTCTACATCGGCCTGCTGATCGGCGCGCAGGCTTTCCAGGCGACACCCCGGGCGCACGCCGCCGCCGTGGTCGCCGCGCTGATCCCGAACATCGCCAGCTGGGCCACCGGGCAGATGGACAACACGCTGGCCGCCGCCGGCACGACCGCGGCCCAGGTGGGCACGGACGCGCTGGCCGGGGCCGGAGTCGTCTACGACGGGCTGAAGACGCTCGGCGAGGGCGCGATCCTGGCCGGGCTCGTGCTCGGCGCGATCGTGGCGTTCATCATCGACAAACGCTTCTGGCACGCGGCCGTCTTCTCCGGATCCGGTGCGGTGCTGACGTTCGTCGGGCTGATCCACGCCGAGAAGGTGCAGTGGAACGCGAACGGGCAGGTGGCGCTCGGCTACCTGTTCCTCACCGTGATCCTGGCGCTCGTCGCGCTGACCCGCCCGGCACCGCGCGTGCCCGAACCCGGTGAACCGCCGGCGATGGAGGGCGACACGTTCACCGAGGCGCCCGAGGGCGGCGTGCCCGTGTCCTCCGCGGCGTGACCATGGAGAGGGACCGGCCCGAGGTGGTCGCCGAGGTGGCGGCCGCGTTCGAGGCGTACGAGCGGGCGCTGGTCGACAACGACGTGGACGGCATGCTCGGCTTCTTCGCCGACCGGGCCGTGCGCTTCGGCATCGCCGACCAGCAGAACGGCCTGGAGGAGCAGAGGCGGTGGCGGGTCGCTCAGGGCCCGCTGCCGGCGGGCCGCTTCCTCAAGGAGACCCAGATTCATACGTACGGGATGAGCACCGCCGTCGTCACGACCCTCTTCGGATATCCGGGATCGGTCGTGCTCGGCCGCCAGACCCAGTCGTGGGCCCGCCTGCCCGAAGGCTGGCGCATCATCACCGCCCACGTCTCCGAGCCGGCCTGACGAACGACCTTGAGTGGACGAATCACCGGATTCGTCCACTCAAGTGCTCAGAACAGGTCTTTGACCCAGTTGAAGGCGGCCATGACCCACTCGGTCTGGCGCAGGAACGTGAACCCGACACCGGTCAGGTAGAGCCCGGCCACCATGTGCGCCCCGCGCGCGGTGTGCCGCGGCCGGCTCAGGTAGCGCTCCAGAACCAGCCGCCCGACCAGCCGGGCCAGCGCGAACACACCCACCCCGACCAGCAGGGTGATCACCAGCACGACCACCGGCGTGCCCAGGTCGCCGCCCTCGGAGAGCGCCCAGATGCCCCAGCAGACGAACGCGAACAGGACGGCCGCGGTGCTCCACTCGCCGCCGCGGCGCAGCCGGCGCATGTGCCAGCCGACGCTGTGCTGCTCGCGCGGCGCCGACGTGCCCGGCCAGCCGGTGCCGGTCGGCTCGTGCACGGCGGTCTGATCGTGCCGCTCGGTGCGCGGCGTGACCGAGGCACGGCCCTGGCTGAACGGTGACTGCGGCGCCGGGGAGGTCGGCTGGTGCGGCCGCGTGGGCTCGCCGTTCTCCGGACCGGCCGGCGCGGTCACCGTCGGCGGGTCGGCCCACGGGTCCTGCGGCGGCATGTCGAGCGTCCGCTCCGACCACTGCGGTTGCTCCGGCATGATCCCCCTCTTTCGAACAGTCGGCCGAGCGGCCGTCCTGATCCGAGAGTAACGAGCCCGCAAATAGCTGGCCCGTACCCACGCGAGTCCGTTACACAAGCTCCATGGACGAGGGCATCCGGTTGCGGCCGGGCACGGACGAGGATTTCCCGGCAATCTGCGACCTGCTCGGCCTGGTCTTCCACGAGGAGTTGGAGGGCGCGGCCAAGGTCGTCGAACGGGAGGTCTTCGAGCCCGGGCGTTCGATCGTCGCCGACGAATCCGGGCAGGTCGTGGGGCATGCGCTGGCCTACACCCGGGGGCTGACGGTGCCCGGCGCGGTGCTGCCGGCCGCGCACATCTCCAGCGTCGGCGTGCGGCCCACCCATCGGCGCCGGGGCCTGCTGACCGCCCTGATGCGGCGGCAGCTCGAGGACATCGCGGCGGCCGGGGAGTCCCTGGCGGTGCTCTGGGCCAGTGAGACCACGATTTACCCCCGATTCGGGTACGGGGCGGCCGCCTCCCGCCTCCGGTTCTCGATCATGAATCGTGAGGTCCGGCTGACCGTCCCGCCCGCGAATCCGCCCGGCCGCCTGCGGATGGGCGATCCGTCGGCCCTGCTCTCCGAGATCAGCAAGGTGTTCGACCAGGCCCGGACCGGCCGGGTCGGCTGGTCGGACCGGGACGACCGCTGGTGGCGGTACGTGCTGGTCGACCCGAAGGACGGGCGCGGCGGCGCCACGAGGCTGTACGCCGTGGTCCACGAGGGCGCCGGCGGCCCCACCGGGTACGCGCTGTGGCGGGTCAAGGAGGGCTGGTCGCACCACGGGCCGGACGCCGAGGTGGAGGTCCGCGAGGTGGTCGCCGCCGACCCGGAGGCCTACCAGGCGCTGTGGCGGTTCCTGCTGGGCATCGACCTGAGCCGGTCGGTCACGTTCAGCCTGGGCGCGGTCGACGAGCCGTTGCAGTATCTGGTGGACGAGCCCCGGCGGCTCGGGCCGAGCCTGGGTGACGCGCTCTACCTCCGGGTCGTCGACGTGCCGGGCGCGCTGGCCGGGCGGCGCTACCGGACACCGGTCGACGTGGTCATCGAGGTGGCGGACCCGATCCGGCCGGTCAACTCCGGACGCTGGCGACTGACCGGCGGGCCGGACGCGGCGGCCTGCGTACCGACCGGTGAGCCGGCCGACCTGAGCGCGACGGTGACCGATCTGGGCGCGGCCTACCTGGGCGGGACGTCGTTCACCGCGCTGGCCGCGAGCGGCCGGGTGCGGCTGCTGACCGGGAACGATCCGAGCCTCGCGTTCGGCTGGCACCGGGCGCCGAGCGCGACCGAGATCTTCTGAGCGGCGGCGGGGTACCGTCGGATCATGGCTGAGCCCGAGCGTCGCCGCCGGCGCGTGCGACCCCCGTCCGGGACGAACACCGGGCCGGACGAGCCCGCCGCCCCGGTGCCCGGCCCTCCCCCGGTCCCGCCCACCCCGATCCCGGCAGCGCCGGTCCCTGCTCCCCCGCCGGCCGCACCCGTGTCCCCGGTGCCCGTGCCCCCGGTGCCCGTGCCCCCGGTGCCGACTCCCACACCCGGGCCCGGGCCCACGCCGACTCCCGGGCCAGCGCCGAAGTCGTTCGCGCGGCCCGCAAAACGGCCCAACCCGGCCGGGGGCGGCAGCAGCGACGACCGGGAGGCCGAGCGCGGCCTGCGCGGCCTCGTCGGCTCGGGGTCGTCACAGGTCAGCGTCGGCGCCGCGTTGCGCGCCCGGGACGCCGCCCGGCCCACCGACGAGGACCTGGCCGCGGCCGAGCGCGATCTGGTGATCGTACGGCGGAATTGGTTGCCCCGAGAGGATCTGCCCCGCCGCTGACTACGATGTGGATGACCACTGACCGCTCCTGGAAACGGTTGACCATCACATGCAGTGGAAGAACCGCCCCAACGGCCTGACCTGGTCAGGTGTCATCAAGAACGAGGAAGCCAAGCGTGAGGCGGCAGCCCGGCTGGCCGCCGAGTTGCAGGACGGGCAGACGGTCGGCATCGGCTCCGGCTCGACCAGCTTCCTGACCCTGCAGGCCCTCGCGGCCCGGGCCGAGCGGGAGGGCCTCTCGTTCACCGCGATCCCCACCTCGATCGAGGTGGCGAACGCGTGTGCCGCGCTGGGCCTGCGCACCGCGACGCTCAACGAGGTCCGGCCGGACTGGTGCTTCGACGGCGCCGACGAGGTGGATGCGAAGAAGCGGCTGATCAAGGGCCGTGGCGGCGCGCTCTACCAGGAGAAGCTGATGATGGCCGCGGCGCCCAAGGCGTTCATCGTGGTCGACCAGTCCAAGATCGTGGACCGGCTGGGGCAGAACTTCGCGGCCCCGGTGGAGATCGACCCGGCCGCGCTCAGCCTGATCTTCGAGCAGCTCCGGGACTTCCCCGGGCTGGACGAGGTCACCCTGCGGCCGGCCGGCGGCAAGGACGGCCCGGTGATCACCGAGCGCGGCAACCTGACGCTGGACCTGACGTTCAGCGAGATCGCCGACGACGCGCACACCCGCCTCAAGCAGATGTCCGGCGTCGTCGAGACCGGTCTCTTCTTCGGGTACGACTTCGAGCTGATCCTGGCCGGATGAACGGCTAGAAGATCAGCGCGGCGCGAAGGGCGGCGGCGACCTGGTCGGCCGCTGCCCGGGCCGCGTCGATGGTGGAGATCTTGCGGGCGAACCCGTGGTTCATGCCCATGTAGCGGGTGTGCACGACCGGCACCCCGGCCGCGGCCAGCGCATCCGCGTAGTCGGCGCCCTCGTCGCGGAGCACGTCGTACTCCGCGGTGATGATCAGGGTGGACGGCATCCCGGACAGGTCGGCGACCGCGAGCGGCGCCACGTCCGGGGTGAGCCGCGTCATCGGGTCGGGGACGTAGGCCTCCCAGGCCAGCCTCATCGAGGCGCGGTCCAGCCCGTACTCCCCCAGCTCGTCGTACGACTCGGCCGAGGTGAGCGGGTCCAGCGCGGGATAGATCAGGGCCTGGAAGTCGAGCGGGGTGGCCGCGTCCCGCTGCCGGCGGGCGACGACCGTGGCGAGCTGGCCGCCGGCGCTGTCCCCGCCGATGGCCAGCCGGAACGGGTCCACGCCCATCTCGGCCCCGGACTTGCGCAGGTAGCCGAGCACGGCCTCGGCGTCCTCGGTGGCGGCCGGGTGCGGGTGTTCCGGGGCGAGCCGGTAGCCGACCGAGAGGACGGCCAGGCCGGAGCGGTCGGCGACGCGGCGGCAGAACCGGTCGACGCTCTCGATGCTGCCGTAGCACCAGCCGCCGCCGTGCAGGTAGACGAAGACCGGGGCGCCGACGCGGGTCGCGTACAGCCGGCAGGGCACGCCGGCGGCGTCCAGATCGGCCACGACCGGCAACGGCAGCGCGGGGCCGGTCTCGGCCTCGATCGCCTCTTCCATCGCGGCACGCATGAACTGAAGCCGTTCGTAGGGACCGGCGGCCAGCTCCTCGGCGGTGGGGCGGCGGCGAAGGTTCGCCGCCGCCGTCACTTGGGGATGGAGCATCAGCCGAGCTGGGCGAGCACGAGCCCGCCGCGGGCCTTCGGGGTGAACCAGGTGCTCTTGCGCGGCAGCTTCAGCCGGGCCAGGTTGACCGCGACGAAGTCCTCCACCGTGACCGGGGCGATCAGCACGGCCAGCTCGGAGCGGCCGGCGTCGACCTCGCCGCGCAGCCACTCGACCGGGTAGTCGCCACCGATGTACGAGATCCGCTTGTCGCCCGGCTCCAGCCCGAGGGCGTCGCGCAGCAGAACCCGCTCGACCAGGGCGTGATCCAGGTTCTCGACCGCGGTGCCGGCCGGGTCGGACGGGAGGCCGACCGCGTACGAGCGGCCCGCCACGTACATCTCGATCGTGCCCTTGCCCGGAAGGGCCGCGGCCCGCGGCAGCTCGGTGACCGTCGCACCGGCCGCGCGCAGGCGGTCGAGCAGCTCCCCGGGGGTCGCCGGGAGCTCGCTGAGCAGGCGATTGTACGGCTGGATGGCGACCGACGCGGGCGTGGTGACGACGGCCAGGAAGCGCGGCAGGCCGCCGGTCTGCGCGGCCAGGCTGCGGTGGTTGCCGTCGGCCACGACCAGCTCGCCGCCGCCGGCCAGCGCGGTGAGCCGGTCCTGCAGTTCGCCCGCGCCGATCGTCCAGATGGCGTGGGTGCGACCGGTCTGGTCGGTGTCGGTGGCCTCCGGCTCGCCGGCCGCGTCGCAGGCATCGGCCAGGGCCGCGTGCAGCTCCTCGCCCTTGCCGGTCTGCAGCAGCAGCACCGGGGAGAGCAGAGTCTGCAGCGACTCGGCGAGCGCGACCCGCTCGCGCACCTTGGCGATGAAGACGTCCTCGTTGCGGATGACCAGGCCCGGCTCGTCGGCACTGGTGGAGATCTGGTCGGTGTCGACCATGCTCCACAGGCCGTAGGCGGGCGCCTCGTCCTTCGCGGTGATCCGGTAGAGCACCACGACGTGCTCAGCCTGCCGGTAGTGGCCCTCGGACTTGTCGCGCTCCAGCCGGACGACGGCGTCCGGGAGAGACTCTGCGAAGGTCTGGCCGAGGGACTCGGGCGCGAGATGCGGCATTTCCACGGCCAACGAGCTGTGCGGGTTGGCCGTGATGATGTCGGTGATTTCGGCGTCGTCGGCGAACTCGTCGTAGTTCTGGGCTCCGGTACCGCCAGTGGTGATCCAGGCCCGGCTGATCGGGTGCACGACCGTCATGGCAGGTAACTTACCCGGCCGGCCGCCGATGCCTACCCACCGGCATGTTCGCACGTGACCTGCTCAACTGCGCACGTCGATGTGCGTTCACCGGGCGTTCGACCGGGCGGGCGGTGACGGTGATCGGCGGGGCGACGAGTCCCGCCAGCTCAGGGGATAAATCCGGCCATACTTCGCGTTGGACGCCGATGGTCATCCCGACCGCGTCGCTGGATGAGGTGTACATCACCCCATCCAACGACGACGCGCGTGAACAGGTGGCGAACTAGTCGAAAATCGGACCGATCTCGCGGCTGCGCTTGAGCTCGTAGAAGCCGGGAGTGCCGGCGACCAGGAGCACGCCGTCCCACAGCTTGCCGGCGGCCTCACCCTTGGGCGCCGGCGTGACCACCGGGCCGAAGAACGCGACGGTGGAGTCCGGGTCGGGGCCCGGCGCGTGGATCACCGGCGTGCCGACGTCGGTGCCGACCGGCTTCATGCCGGCGTTGTGACTGGCCCGGAGAGCCTCGTCACGCTCGTCGGTGAGCGCGGCCGCGGCCAGTTCCGGGTCGAGGCCGACCTCGGTCAGCGCCTCCCGGTAGAGCTTCTCGTCCAGCTCGTACTTCTGCAGATGGATACGGGTGCCGAGAGCCGTGTAGAGGTCCCGCAGAACCTCCGGACCGGCCGTCTCGGCGGCGGCGATGCAGACCCGGACCGGGCCCCAGCCCTTGGACATCAGCGACTGGTACTGCTCGGGCAGGTCACGGCCCTCGTTGAGCACGGACAGGCTCATCACGTTGAAGCGGACGTCGAGGGGACGCACCTTCTCCACCTCGAGCAACCAGCGGGAAGTCATCCAGGCCCACGGGCAGAGCGGGTCGAACCACATGTCGACGGTAGATAGATTTGTCCTATTTCCGTTTTCGGGCGGCGGGTGGGGCGGTCGGATGGCAGTCATGCGTCGATTCTTCCTCGCGCAAGTACTTCGCCGCTCCCCCACGGCCGAAGGCGGGACAGGTGAGGTGTGACACGCGCGCGCCGCATAGGCTGCGGGGAAAACGCAGTCAGCTCGAAGGAGAGTGCACGTGGCCGGTGTTCACAACCTGACCCAGGTCGAGGCTGCGGAGCGGAGTCGATTGCTCGAGGTGACCGGGTACGACATCACCCTCGACCTGACCGACGGAAACGGCAATCCCGGGTCCGAGACCTTCCGCTCCACCACCACCGTTTTGTTCGACTGCTCCGAGCCCGGCGCGGAGACGTTCATCGAGGCGGCGGCGGTCAAGCTGACCTCCGCCACGCTGAACGGCCAGCCGCTGGACCTGAGCACCTGGTCGGCCGAGAAGGGTCTGGCCCTGCCCGGCCTGGCCGAGAAGAACGTCCTGATCGTCGAGGGCGACTTCGCCTACTCGGCCAGCGGTCAGGGGCTGCAGCGCAGCATCGACCCGGTCGACAAGGAGATCTACCTCTACAGCCAGTTCGAGACCGCCGACGCCCAGCGGGTGTACGCGGCGTTCGACCAGCCCGACCTCAAGAGCGTCTTCACCTGGCACGCGACCGCGCCGAACCACTGGAAAGTGGTCTCGAACATGCCGGTCGAGTCCGAGGAGCCGGCCGGCGTGGGCGCGCGGACCGTCCACTTCACCACCTCGCCGCGGATGAGCACGTACATCACGGCGATCTGCGCCGGGCCGTACCACGAGGTCCGCGATTCGCACGACGGCATCGACCTGGGTGTCTTCTGCCGCGCCTCGATGGCTCGCTACCTGGACCAGGAAGACCTGTTTCTCATCACCAAGCAGGGCTTCGACTTCTTCCACGAGCAGTTCGGGGTGCGTTTCCCGCTGCCGAAGTACGACCAGCTCTGGGTGCCCGACTTCAACGCCGGCGCGATGGAGAACTTCGGCTGCGTCACGCACGCCGAGGCCCACTACATCTTCCGGTCGCAGGTCACCGACTACGAGTACGAGCAGCGGGCCAACACGATCCTGCACGAGCTCGCCCACATGTGGTTCGGTGACCTGGTCACCATGCGCTGGTGGAACGACCTGTGGCTGAACGAGTCGTTCGCCGAGTGGGCCAGCCACTGGTGCAACACGCACGCCACCCGCTTCACCGACGCCTGGTCGACGTTCCTGTCCATCCGCAAGGCCTGGGGTTACCGGCAGGACCAGCTGTCCTCCACCCACCCGGTCTACTGCGAGATGCCGGACCTGGAAGCGGTCGAGGTCAACTTCGACGGCATCACGTACGCCAAGGGCGCCAGCGTGATCAAGCAGCTGGTCGCGTACGTCGGGCTGGACCCGTTCGTCACCGGCCTGCGCGCCTACTTCACCAAGCACGCGTGGGGCAACGCCACCTTCGACGACCTGCTCACCGAGCTGGAGACCGCGTCCGGCCGGGAACTGCGCAAGTTCGCCGCCCAGTGGCTGGAGACCGCGCAGGTCAACACGCTGCGCCCGGTCGTCGAGCTGGACGAGCAGGGGCGGTACACGAGCGTGTCGGTGCTGCAGGAGGCGCCGGCCGACTACCCGACGCTGCGCACCCACCGGATCGGCATCGGCCTGTACGACCTGGACGGTGACCGCCTGGTCCGGCGGGATCTGATCGAGGTCGACGTGGCCGGTGAGCGCACCGGGATCCCGGCGCTGGCCGGGGTCAAGGCGCCCGACGTGCTGCTGATCAACGACGACGACCTGACCTACGCCAAGCTGCGCCTGGACGAGCGTTCGCTGGGGGTGCTGGTCAACCACATCGCCGGGTTCGACTCGGCGCTGCCGCGGGCGCTGTGCTGGGCGGCCTCGTGGGACATGCTGCGCGACGCCGAGCTGGCCGCGCGGGACTACATCCAGCTGGTCGTCTCCGGTCTGCCCGCCGAGTCCGACATCAACCTGACCACGGCCACCCTGCGGCAGGCGTCGACCGCGCTGGTCACGTTCGCCGACCCGGAGTGGGCCCCGCAGGGCTGGGCGCTGCTGTCCGAGCTGGCGCGGACCCAGCTGGCCGCGGCCGAGCCGGGCAGCGGATGGCAGCTGACCTGGGCGCGGGCCTACATCACGGCGGCCCGCACCGACGAGCAGGCGGCGGTGCTGCGCGGCTGGCTCAGCGGCGGGGAGAAGCCGGCCGGCCTGGTCATCGACACCGAGCTGCGCTGGTCGCTGCTGCAGGCGCTGTCGGCCATCGGCGCGGCGGCCGAGTCCGAGATCGACGACGAGCTGGTGGCCGACAAGACCGCCAGCGGCGAGCGGGAGGCGGCGATCGCCCGTGCCCTGCTGCCGACGCCGGAGAACAAGGCGCGTGTCTGGGCCGAGCTGACCGGGCCGCAGACCCCGCCGAACTGGCTGAACCGGTCGCTGCTGCAGGGGTTCCAGAGCACCCGTCAGGTGGCGCTGACGACGCCGTACGCGGAAAAGTTCTTCGCCGTGGTGGGTGAGGTCTGGGCCCGGTCGGACAGTGAGCCGGCGCAGGAGTTCGCGACGCTGGCCTACCCGACGTTCCAGATCAGCGAGGAGACGGTCGCGCTGACCGATGCCTGGCTGACCGAGGACGGGCACCCGGCGTCGCTGCGGCGCCTGGTCGCCGAGGGACGTGACGGGATCCTGCGGGCGCTCAAGGCCCGGGCCAAGGATCGTGCCTCCTCCTGAGCGGATGAATCACGGAGCACGGCCCCATCCGGTTCGCCGGATGGGGCCGTTTTTCCCGCTACTGCAAGTTGCATCGACGCCAGGTCAGTAGGCTGACGTTCCGCGGCGTTGGAGGTGGCCCGTGACAATGCTCAGCCAGGCGCGATGGAGTGCCCCGGACGGCCGGTGGACCGAGCCCGACCTGCACCTCTTCCCGCAGGACGGGCACCGTTACGAGATAGTCGACGGCAGTCTGCACGTCACCCCGCCGAGCGGCCCGGCCCACGACTGCGCCGCCGACGAGGCGGTGATCGCGCTGCGGTCGGCCGCACCGCCGGGCTGGTGGGTGTGCACCCGGCTCGGCATCGAGATCGGCCCGAGCAGCCTGGTCCCGGACGTGACCGTGCTGCGGCCGCGCTCGGCCGGGGGGATCTGGGCCGACCCGGCCGACGTGGCGCTGGTCGTCGAGGTGGAGTCACCCGAGACGCGACGCTACGACCGGCTGCTCAAACCCGCGGTGTACGCGGCGGCCGGCATCCCGGCCCTGTGGCTGGTGGAGCCGGGCGTGGCGCTGAGCGTCTACACGCTGGACGGCGCGGCCTACCGCCGGACCCATCGGGTCGAGGGCGCCGAGGTCAAGCTCGACGCCCCGTACCCGATGCGGGTGGGTCTTCTCTAGGAACGACCGGCGTGCGAGGCGAGCTGGTCGAGGCCGATCATCAGGCCGCCGATCAGGTCGCCGCCCGAGAACGAGCCGGCCATGCCGAAGGCGGCCAGCTTGGCGTCCCGGTCGGTGATCCGCTTACGGGCCTCGTCGCCCGTGATGATCTCGAGCTTGCGCTGGTTCGGCGAGACGGCGAGCAGCACGGCCCGGTGCGGGTTCGCGATCTGGCTGTGCAGCTTCTCGGCCGACTCGCGGACCGGGTCGGCCAGCTCGCCGACGTAGATGCTGAAGGTCAGGCCGGTCGCCTGGTCGGCGAGCCGGAGCGCCTCGTCGAGGCGCAGCAGCTGACGGGTCGTGAACGGGCTCTCGCGGTCGGCCTCGACCAGCTCACCACTTGTCACTTGCGCCTCCTGTCGGGCCGGGCCGGACGGGAGCGCCGGAACTGTCCTCGATGACGAGTCCGCGCTCGATCGCCGGGGTCGCGTGGCCGTGGTCCAGCGCGGCGACGGTGCGGCCGGGCGAGGCCAGGAACCACATCGGCGCGAACTCGTAGGGCCGGCCCGGACGGTACCGCCGGGACGGCTTGGCCTTGTCGGATCCGGCGAAGACGATCGTCGCGACCGTGCCGATGACCGCGGCCGGAATGATCACATAGACCAGAATGGTGGTGATTACAGACAACTGAACGCCCCCAGGCGCCGGTGATCCTCTGTTAAGTCAAACATCAATCACGGTAGCGGAGCACGAGTCGTGCCGGACCGTCGGGTCTCGAACCCGCGTCTCACGCCGTCGGGATCTACGCGGAATGCGCGTCGCGGTGCGAAAATCACCTTCACGCGCCGTCCGCGTGCTTTCCGCCCGCGAACGGCCAGAGGGGGGATTCCGATGCGCCTGGCCGCTGTCCTGCTCCTACCGGCGCTCGCCTTACCGGTGTCCGCCGCGCACGCCGCCGCGACCGTGTTCATCGAGCTCAACCCCAGCACGGTGCGCGCCGGGGACGAGGTGTCGCTGCGCGCCTCGTGCGAGGACACCCTGAAGGCGGCCACGGTCACCGCCGACCCGATCGGCTCGGTGCCGGTCGCGCCGGACTTCGGCTTCCTGACCGCGACCGCCGAGGTGCCCGCCGGCCAGCCGGCCGGCGACTACAAGGTGACGCTGCGCTGCCCGGACGGGAAGACCGCGAGCACCACGATGCACGTGCTGGCCAAGGTCGAGCCGAGCCGCGGGCCGGCCACCGGCGGGGGCGGCACCGCCCCCGAGCGGACGGCTCCGCTGCTGGTCGGGGGCGGCCTGGCCGCGATGGTGGCCGCGGCCGGGCTGGTCCTGGTGGCGGCCCGGCGCCGGAGTCCGCGATGAGCGACGGGGCCGGGGTGCCCGACGCGGTCCGCAAGAAACGTCCGGCCCAGGTGACCGGCGCCCCACCGCCCGGCGTGGTGACCGGCCCGCTGCCCGCCCCGCGCCCGCAGGGCGGCCGGTCACCCTTCCGGGTGCCCCGCCCCCGCCGCCGGATGCCGGTCCCGCGTCCGGCCCCGGCCCGCCGGCGCCGGCGCTGGCCGATCGGCGGGATCGCGATCGGCCTGTTCTTCCTCGGGCTCTTCGCGGTCGGCATGGGCCTGGGCGTGTCCAGCGGCTTCGACCTGAACCTGTTCGGCGGGCCGGACGAGCCGCCGCCGCGGGCGTTCCCGGTGCTGGAGCCGAGCCGCCCGGAACGGCTGACCATCCCCGAGCTGAAGATCGACGCGCCGATCCTGGACGTCGGGCTGGCCGCCGACGGGACGGTCGACGTGCCGCCGCTGAAGAAGCACAACGAGGTCGGCTGGTTCGACGGCGGTCCGACACCCGGACAGTTCGGCCCGGCCCTGTTCGTCGGGCACGCGGACACCCGGACCGGTCCGTCGGTCTTCCACGACCTGGGCCGGCTCAAGCCGAAACAGACGATCGAGGTACGGCGGGCCGACGGGACGACAGCGGTCTTCGAGGTGAACTCGGTCGAGCATTACGACAAGGACCGGCTGCCGGTCAACCGTGTCTACGGCGACTTCAGCCGGCCCTCGCTGCGTCTGATGACCTGCGGTGGGAAGTGGCTCGGGGGTGACCGGGGTTACGCCGACAACGTGGTCGTCTACGCGTCCCTGATCAGCTCCCGACAGAGTTAGATCAAGAAACGATTACGCCGCCTCGGCAGGTGCCGGGGCGGCGTGATTTTCGGGCATGTCCAGCCAGTCCATCCAACGGGGATCGGGCGTGCGGTGCCCTAGGACCCGCCAGGCCACGCCCCGTGGCGCTTGAGGTATCGAATGCAACCGCCAGCCCAGCTCGGCCGGCGTCTTGTCGCCCTTGCTGTGATTGCACTTGGCGCAGGCGGCCACCACGTTCTCCCAGGCGTGCAGCCCTCCGCGGCTGCGCGGGAAGACATGGTCGATGGTCTCGGCCGAGCCGCGGCAGTAGGCGCAGCGGCCGCCGTCACGGGCGAAGATGGCCCGGCGGGAGAGACCGACGTGGGTGCGGTAGGGAACCTTCACGTACCGCGTGAGGCGGACCACGGACGGGACCGGAAGTTCTTCGTGGGCGCTGTGCAGGATGCCGTCCCCGTCGGAGACGCATTCCGCCTTGTCGGTCAGGACGAGAATGGTCGCTCGACGCACCGATACGACGCACAGAGGCTCGTAGGTAGCGTTCAGGACTAACGCGGAAGAGCCAGCTATGGGTCGTATGTCAGGCATCGCGATCACCCTTCCGGTGTCAGTCGCTGGTAGCGCGCTCCCGTAGCTCAGCCGTGTGTGATCCGGGCCTCGCTGACGAAGCCTGTGCGCCAATAGTCCCTGATGGATGACCAAATTGCGAGCACAATCTGTGGCCGGGTGGTAAACGTCTGACGTCGTCGACCCAGCCGGACCCGGTACCTTGACTCCCCGTGCTGCTCCTTGCCCCAACCCCCGTTCCGTCCGGGTCGGTGAACATCTTCACGACTCCCGATGTCACCGCATCCTGCAAGACGGACGTGTTCTGTTCGTGGGTCTATGACCAGACCAACAACCGGTGGCTCGCCAACAGCGGCTACCTGATCGTGGTCAAGCCGATCCGGGTCCTGGCCATCATCCTGATCGCGCTGCTGATCCGGTGGGCGCTGCACCGGGCGATCAGCCGGCTCACCGCGAGCACCTCGCGGGCCGCCATGCCGGCGCTGCTCAAGCCGCTTCGCGAGAAGGTGACCGAGACCGCCGAGGACGGCACGTTCATCCCCGAGCGGCGGCGCCAGCGGGCCGAGGCGATCGGCTCGGTGCTGCGCAGCTTCGTCAGCGCGGTCGTCTTCACCATGGCGGCGCTGCTGGTGATGGGCGAGTTCGGCTTCAACCTGGGCCCGCTGCTGGCCAGCGCCGGCATCGTCGGCGTGGCGCTCGGTTTCGGCGCCCAGAGCCTGGTCAAGGACCTGATAGCCGGCCTGTTCATGCTCCTGGAGGACCAGTACGGCGTCGGCGACACGGTCGACCTGGGTGAGGCCACCGGCGTGGTCGAGAGCGTCGGCCTGCGGATCACCACGGTCCGCGACTCGCGCGGCGTGCTCTGGTACATCCGCAACGGCGAGATCGTGCGGGTCGGCAACAAGAGCCAGGGCTGGGCCATGGTGGTGATCGACGTCCCGATCGGTTTCGTCAACTCGGAGGAGGCGATCGCGGTGCTGAAGGAGGCCGCCGCGGCGGTCGCCGAGCACCCGGAGCACCAGACCGAGTTCATCGAGCCGCCGGACGTGGTCGGCGTCGAGACGTTGACCGTGGACGGCGCGACGATCCGGACGATCGCCAAGACCACCGCGGACAGTCAGGTGACCGTGCAGCGGGAGTTGCGGCGGGCGCTGGCCGAGTCGCTGGAGAACAGCGGGCTGTCCGAGCGGATCGCCGCATCCCGGCTGGTCCCGCGCTCGTCGGTGCCGCCGCCCTGGTACACGGCTCCCGAGAATTCTTCGCCTTCGATTGATGAGCCCCGACCCGGCCCACCGGTCTGACCTGCGCCTACGCCAACCGAATCGGTTACACCCTCCACCGAACGGCCGAAAATCGGACCAACTGCCCTAGCTTCCCCTCGGACGATCGGGCAGAATCCGATTGAGCTTTTGCATCTGCACGTTCGCGCCGGTCGATGGAGGACACGTGGCCAACGACCCGGAGGGTCCACAACCGGACCAAAAGGCTACGGAAAGCGATCCCCCAATCACTTTCCGTGGCCTTTTTGCGCTCCGGGAGTTCCGAGCCGTCTACACGTCCATGGTCATCAGCTGGATCGGCGACTACCTGACCCGGGCCGCCGTGACCGTGCTGATCTACCAGCAGACGCGGTCGGTCCTGCTCTCGGCGATCTCCTTCGCGCTGGGGTACCTGCCCTGGATCACCGTCGGACCGATCCTCTCGGCGCTGGCCGACCGGTATCCGTACCGGCGGGTCATCATCTCGGCCGACCTGTACCGGATGGCGCTGACCGCGGTCCTGCTCATCCCCGGCCTGCCGTCCGCGGTCATCCTGCTCGTGGTGCTGCTGGCCGGACTGGGCGGCCCGCCCGCGCAGGCCGCCCGCTCGGCGCAGATGCCGCTGCTGGTCGGGCGCGACCGGCTCGCCCTGGCCCTGGCCACCCTGAACACCACCGGCCAGGCCGCCCAGGTGGTCGGGTACCTGACCGGTGCCGCCCTGGCCGTGAGCCTGAGCCCGCGGCTGGCCCTCGGCCTGGACGTGGGCACGTTCGCCCTCGCCGCGCTGATCGTCGCGGTCGGGGTGCGTTTCCGGCCGGGCGCGGTCGCCCCGTCCGAGCGCCGCCACCTGCTGCGGGAGACCGCCGAGGGGTTCCAGCTGGTCTTCGGGCACCCGGTGCTGCGGGCGATCGCGATCGTGGTGTTCACCACGGTCGCGTTCAGCGTCGTGCCGGAGAGCCTGGCCGCCTCCTGGGCCGCCGAGAGCGCCACCGACGCGATCCCGCAGGGGCTGCGGCAGGGCCTGATCATGGCGGCCGGGCCGCTCGGCATCGCCGTCGGCGGCCTGCTGTTCAGCCGGCTCGTCCCGGCCGAGCGGCGCTGGCGGCTGGTGCCGGTGCTGGCCGTCGCCACCCCGCTGGTGCTGGTGCCGACCCTGGCCGGCCCGCCGTCGGTGGCGGTCGCGGTGCTGGTGGCTCTCTCCGGGCTGGCCCAGGGCGCTTCCCTGCCGGCCCTGAACGCGGCGTTCGCGCTGATCCTGCCGGTCAGTCACCGGGCCCGGGCGTTCGGGGTGATGAGCAGCGGCATCCAGGGCGGGCAGTTCCTGGCCGTGCTGGTCAACGGGTTGCTGGCCGAGCGGTTCCGGATCCCGCTGGTGGTCGGCTTCTGGAGCATCGCGGGCACGGCCCTGATGATCGCGGTGGTGGCGTCCTGGCCGCGGCAGGTGACGCCGGCCACCATGACGCCCGCCCCGGCCCGGGCCGAACCGGCCGGCTGAGATCGGGCTGGCAGGATGGAACGGTGAGCGCACCCGTACCGGAAGAGGCCAGCTTCTTCACCGCCGTCGGCGGTGAACCCACGTTCCGGCGTCTCGTCGCCAAGTTCTACGAGGGTGTCGCCGCCGACCCGCTGCTGCGGCCGATGTATCCGGAGGAGGATCTCGGCCCGGCCGAGGAGCGGATGCGGCTCTTCCTGATGCAGTACTGGGGCGGCCCGAGCACGTATTCGGACACCCGCGGCCACCCCCGCCTGCGGATGCGGCACGCGCCGTTCCGGGTCGGCCCGGCCGAGCGGGACGCCTGGCTGCTGCGCATGCGCACGGCCGTCGACTCGCTCGGGTTGCCCGAGGCGCAGCACACGATGCTCTGGGACTACCTGGAGCGGGCGGCGCACTTCATGGTGAACACCGAGTAGTCACGCCGCCGCTGGTGGCTCGTTGATCCGTTGTCCGTCAACGATCCGGGAGCCGCCCTCATGCGTCGTCGCCTGCTGGCCGTCGCCACCGTTTTCCTGACCGGCCTGGCCGGTTCCCCACCCCCGGCGATGGCCGACATCGCCCAGTCCGGGATCGTCTCGCCGAACCCGGTGGACTGGACCCCGCACGTGCTCGACGGCACGGTGTGGGCCCTCGCGGTGGTCGGTGACACGGTGATCGTCGGCGGCGCGTTCACCAAGATCGCCGACAGTGGCCGGCACACGACGCTGGCCCGCAAGAACATCTTCGCGTTCGACCTGCACGACGGGACGATCCGGTCGTTCGCGCCGGAGGTCGACGGCGCGATCTACTCGCTCGCGGCGGGCGCCGACGGCACGGTCTACGCCGGGGGCGCCTTCAAGACCGTGAACGGTGTCGCCCAGCGCGGCATCACCCGCCTCTGGGTGGGCAGCGGCAACCGGGACACGTCGTTCCGCGCCAAGGTGAACTGGGGTGACGTGCGGGCCCTGGTCACCCGGGGCGACCACCTCTACGCCGGCGGCACGTTCTCGGCGATCAACGGCACGAGCCGGGTCGGCATGGCCCGCCTGGACGCCGAGACCGGCGCCGTCGACCAGGACTTCGACGCGAAGCTGAGCGGACCGGGCCTGAGCCGCGTCCGGGTCGAGCACCTCGACGTCACCGCCGACGGCCGGCGGCTCGTCGCGGTCGGCGCGTTCCTCAAGGCCGACGGCTACGACCGGGTGCAGATCGCGCAGTTCGACGTCGGCGGCTCGTCGGCCCAGCTCAGCAGCTGGTACACGCGGGCCTACGAGCCGCAGTGCATGAAGGGCTTCGACACCTACCTGCGCCAGGTCAAGTTCTCCCCCGACGGCTCCTACTTCGTCGTCGCGGCCACCGGCCGGGCCTCCTCGGCGCAGAAGCTGTGCGACTCGGCCGCGCGTTTCGAGACGAGCCGGACCGGCGAGCAGCGGCCGACCTGGGTCCAGCGCACCGGCGGGGACTCGCTCTACGCCGTCGCGATCACCGGACCGGCCGTCTACCTGGGCGGACACCAGCGGTGGTTCGACAATCCGTACGGCACCGACGGGAACGGCCCGGGCCCCGGCGCCGTCTCCCGGCCGGGCATCGGCGCGGTCAGCCCGACGACCGGCAAAGCCCTCTCCTGGAACCCGACGCGGGCCCGCGGGGTCGGCGTGCGCGCCTTCCTCACCGTCCCGCAGGGGCTGCTGGTCGGCTCGGACACCGACGAGCTGGGCAAGGAGTACCACGGCCGCGTCGGCATGTTCCCCCTGGACTGACGCCCTTGGAAGATCGCCGGACCTGCGGAAACTCTCGCGGGTCCGGCTTTCTCGTTCCCCACGACCGAACCGAGGATCAACTTCAAGATCTTCATTGCCTCGGTCCGCCGGGGTACAGACCGTCGCTCCCGCGGGGACCCTTGCGACCCTCGCAGGCCGCTGGCGCGGCCAGAACGCGAGGCCCGCAAGGGCGACGTGGTCGGTTGGTCGCGGTCAGGGCAACAAACCCGCCCACCGCCGCTCTTCCCCGCGAAAAGCCGCCGATGAGGAGCAACTACAGCAGAGCGCCCTCGTCGTGGAGCCAGTCGACGAACGACGTGGCCACCGCGGCACCGCAGTCGAGGAGTTCGACCAGGAGCTTGTCGTGGGCTCCGGCGGCCAGCGGCACCTGCAGCTCCGCGTAGATCGGCAGCTGCCCGCGCTCGGTCGGGTCACCCACGTACGCCTTGCAGAAGCGTCGCGTGTGGTTCCACTCGTTCACTATCCGGTAGGCCCGATCCGCCCAGTCCGGCGGAACGGTCGCGTGTGGTCGGGCCCGCATGACGAGGATCTCGTCGTCCGGCCCTTCGAGCGTGAACAGCACGGCGTGCCGCTCCCACATCGCCAGGAGGCTGCCGCTGCCGTCGGCCAGGAACCTTATGTCCAGCAGGTCCAGCGCCTTTCCGACGCGCGCCAGCGACACCTGCTCGATCTGGTCGGACGACCCGGTCGTCGGCAGCTCGGCCGGCGTGCTCGTCCGCCCTGGCTCGCGCTGGGCGGGGACACTTACCCGGACGGTGCTCTGCACCGCCACCTCGCCACCGGTATCCGGCTCGTTACCCGCGGCCGTTCCCGGACGCCAAGACCACCACGGCATTGTGCGCACCTCGCTCCCCAACAGACCCGCTGCCGGACGTTGCAGTAGATCCGAGGGCCGACGGTACCCAACCGTTTCCTAAAGGTCATCCCCCCAACGGGAGGGCGGGACCAAAGGGCCGATATGGACTCACCCTTTCGGGTGACTTGCCATCGGCATAACGGTCAATTTGTGGGCGCTCTGTCGCCACGCGACTCCATATGGTGCTGAAATTCCCACCCACGCACTCGCGGTCCTTACCCGCGCCTCGACCGGTTCGGCACCGCGCGGGCCCAGAAATCCCATTCGCGCGACCGCCTGGACGAGTCTCTGGGAGATCTGAACCACGTCGCCGCCCTCCGGCGTGACGACCAGAGCGACGTGATCGAGGAGCGCGTCACGGACCGCCCGCTGACCGACGACGCGACCGGAGACCCCACCCGCGGCGATCTCCCGGAGCGTTCCGGCGGCGGCCGCGGCCAGCCGGGTCAACTCCTCACCGGAGATCGACTCGATGGCGGTGCTCAACGGCGGCGGCAACGGCCAGCGCCACTGGGTGTCCCGGCGTTCCGGCAGATCCTGACCGCCGGCGGCCAGCACGGCCAGCAGGGCGGCGGCGGAGACGGTGGCGTCACCCGGCCCGGGGCCGGCCACCTCGCGGGTGACCATCACGTCCCAGGGCAGGTGGGCCCAGAGCGCGGTACGCCCGCCGGCCGACCGCAACCGGACCGGCGCCGCCGGGTCCAGCCGGGTCAGCCGGGCCAGGAACGCGCCTGCGTCGGGAATCCCGAGCAGGCCGTGCCCACTCATGACCCGCCGCCCGTGTACGGCGTGAGGAACTCCTTCTCCTCCGGCGTGAGCCGGCGCGGATGCCCGTTGGCCAGGTTGTACGGCACGCACACGGACTTGGCCCGGCTGGCCAGCACGCCGTCGTCGAACAGCTCGTACGACACCGTGAACGCGGCCGCCCGCAGGTCGGAGACCCACATCTCGACGCGGACGGGCTCACCGAAGTCCACCGGCTTCAGATAGTCGATCTCGTGGCGGGCGATGACGATGCCCTCCTCGAACGAGCCGAGGCCTCGCTCCCGCGCCCCGACGAAGAACATGGCGACGCGCGCCTCCTCGTACAGGGTGAGGAAGCGCGCGTTGTTGACGTGCCCGTACGCGTCCATGTCGGACCAGCGCACGGGCACGTGATGGGTAAAACGCTCAATCATGGTTTTGCTTCGGTTTTCCGCCGCGGGCAGGCTCAGTCACGGGTCAGCTTGCGGTAGGTGACCCGGTGCGGGCGGGCCGCGTCGGCGCCGAGACGGTCGATCTTGTTCTTCTCGTACGCGTCGAAGTTGCCCTCGAACCAGAACCACTTGTCCGGGTCCTCGTCGGTGCCCTCCCACGCCAGCATGTGGGTGGTGACCCGGTCCAGGAACATCCGGTCGTGGGAGATGACCACGGCGCAGCCGGGGAAGTCCAGCAGCGCGTTCTCCAGGCTGGACAGCGTCTCCACGTCCAGGTCGTTGGTCGGCTCGTCGAGCAGGATCACGTTGCCGCCGATCTTCAGCGTCATCGCCAGGTTGAGCCGGTTCCGCTCGCCACCGGACAGCACCTTGACCGGTTTCTGCTGGTCCGGACCCTTGAAGCCGAACGCGGCGACGTACGCCCGGGACGGCATCTCGACCTTGCCGACCATCATGTAGTCGAGCCCGTCGGAGACGACCTCCCACACCGTCTTGGTGCCGTCCAGACCGGACCGGTTCTGGTCGACGTAGGACAGCTTGACCGTCTCACCGACCCGGACCGAGCCGTCGTCCGGCTGCTCCAGCCCGACGATGGTCTTGAACAGGGTGGTCTTGCCGACGCCGTTCGGCCCGATGATGCCGACGATGCCGTTGCGCGGCAGCGAGAACGACAGGTGGTCGATCAGCACCCGGCCGTCGAAGCCCTTGACCAGGTCCTTGGTCTCGATGACGGTGTTGCCCAGGCGCGGGCCCGGCGGGATCTGGATCTCCTCGAAGTCCAGCTTCCGGGTCTTCTCGGCCTCGGTGGCCATCTCCTCGTACCGCTCCAGGCGGGCCTTGCTCTTGGTCTGCCGGGCCTTGGCGTTGGACCGGACCCACTCGAGCTCCTCGGTGAGGCGCTTCTGCAGCTTCTGGTCCTTGCGGCCCTGCACGGCCAGACGGGCCGCCTTCTTGTCCAGGTACGTCGAGTAGTTGCCCTCGTACGGGTACGCGTGGCCGCGGTCCAGTTCGAGGATCCAGGTCGCGACGTTGTCCAGGAAGTACCGGTCGTGGGTGATCGCGATGACCGTGCCCGCGTACTTCGACAGGTGCTGCTCCAGCCAGGAGACGCTCTCCGCGTCCAGGTGGTTGGTGGGCTCGTCGAGCAGCAGCAGGTCGGGCGCCTCGAGCAGCAGCTTGCAGAGCGCGACCCGGCGGCGCTCACCACCGGAGAGCTGGGTGACGTCGGCGTCCGGCGGCGGGCAGCGCAGCGCGTCCATCGCCAGTTCGAGCTGGGAGTCGACGTCCCACGCGTTGGAGTGGTCGAGCTCCTCCTGGAGCTTGCCCATCTCCTCCATCAGCTCGTCGGTGTAGTCGGTGGCCATCTGCTCGGCGATCTTGTTGAACCGCTCCAGCTTGGCCTTGGTCTCGGCGACGGCTTCCTCGATGTTGCCGAGGACGGTCTTCGCCTCGTTCAGCGGCGGCTCCTGGGCCAGCATGCCGACGGTGTAGCCGGGCATGAGCCGGGCGTCGCCGTTGCTGACCTGGTCGACCCCCGCCATGATCTTGAGGAGACTGGACTTACCGGCGCCGTTCGGTCCGACGACACCGATCTTGACGCCTGGCAGGAAGTTCAGCGTCACGTTGTCGAGCACGACCTTGTCGCCGTGCGCCTTGCGCGCCTTTTCCAGGACGTAGATGAACTGGGCCACGGTGTGCCCTACCTCCGAGGTCGTGAGTTTTCGGTGCCGGAATCAAAGGACAATCTTTCCAGGTCCCGCGGCCACCGCGAACGCCAACCCCGGCCGGTCAGCTCGGTACCGCGTTCTGGACCTTCGGTTCTCCGTGCTTCGGGGTGATCAGCAGGCGGAACGGGGTCACGTTGAAGATCGAGCCGTCCTGCGGCGCGACGCCCTGGAAACTGCCGTCGGGCTGCACGGTCATGTTCGGGATGAACAGCGCCGTCTGGCCCTCCACCCACTTCGCGTCCTCGCCGCCCTTGTTGGCGTGGTAGTAGAGCTTCCCGACCTTGTCCTGGCAGATCCAGATCACCGAGCCGCCGGTGGTCGTGATGCGCAGGACCTGTGACACCGGTAGCAACGCTCCGGCGTCCCTGGCCATTTCCTGGGTGTGCTCGGTGCACTCACCTTCGACCGCGAGCAGCTCCGGCGCCGAGGAGGCGGCGCCGGAGGGTGTGCCGACGTCGGAACCGGTGTCGGAGGGCGACGACGACGATTCGCCGTGCCGCTCGCTCAGCAGATACCCACCGATCATGCCGACGATCGTCAACAGCACAGTGGCAATCACCACAGGGTAGAAGATCGGGCGCCGCGGCTGGGAATGATCATCGAGGGATGCCACCGGCACAGGATGGCATCCAGGTCAAAACCTGGAGACCAGAGTCGGGTACGGCCCGGGGTGGCTACGCACAGTAGGCTCGCCCTGGGAACAGAAACCACCCGGAGGTGTACTCAGCGTGGCCCAACGAAGTTCCTTCGTCGTCGTCGCCAACCGATTGCCTGTTGACGAAGTCACCCTGCCCAGCGGGGACAAGCAGTGGCGGCCCAGCCCAGGGGGCCTGGTCACAGCGTTGCACCCGGTGCTCGTCGAGCATCGTGGGACCTGGATCGGCTGGGCCGGCGGGGACGGCCCAGCCCCGGAGCCGTTCGATCTCGAGGGCATCCACATCCACCCGGTGCCGTTGAGCGCCGACGAGCTCGAGCGGTACTACGAGGGCCAGTCGAACGCGACGATCTGGCCGCTCTACCACGACGCCGTGGAGACCCCCGTCTACAAACGCCGCTGGCGGGATTCGTATCGCGCGGTCAACCAGCGGTTCGCCGAGGCCGCGGCCGACGTGGCGGCCGAGGGCGCCACCGTCTGGGTGCAGGACTACCAGCTCCAGCTGGTGCCCGCAATGCTGCGGGAGATGCGCCCCGACCTGCGGATCGGCTTCTTCCTGCACATCCCGTTCCCGCCGATCGAGCTGTTCATGCAGATGCCGTTCCGGGCCGAGATCCTGCGCGGCCTGCTCGGCGCCGACCTGGTCGGTTTCCAGCAGCGCCTCGCGGCGCAGAATTTCGTGCGCCTGGCCCGGCACCTGCTCGGCCTGCGCTACGAGGGCCAGTCCATCCAGGTGGACGGGCGCAAGGTGAAGGCCGGCGCGTTCCCGATCAGCATCGACACCCGGGACATGGAGCGGCTGGCGGCCGATCCGGCGGTGCAGGCCCGGGCCAAGCAGATCCGGGCCGAGCTGGGTGATCCGAAGACGGTGATCCTCGGCGTCGACCGGCTGGACTACACCAAGGGCATCGAGCTGCGCCTCAAGGCGTTCCGCGAGCTGCTGGCCGACGGGAAGCTGAACGTCGGGGACGCGGTGATGGTCCAGGTGGCGACGCCCAGCCGGGAACGGGTCGAGCACTACCAGACGCTGCGGGTCAAGGTCGAGCGCGAGGTCGGCCGGATCAACGGCGAGTTCGGCAAGGTCGGCACCCCGGCCGTGCACTATCTGCACCAGTCGGTCGACAAGCAGGAGCTCGCCGCCATGTACGCGGCGGCCGACGTGATGATGGTGACCCCGCTGCGGGACGGGATGAACCTGGTCGCCAAGGAGTACATCGCCTGCCGCGGCGACACCGGGGGCGCGCTGATCCTCAGCGAGTTCGCCGGCGCCGCCACGGAACTCCGGCAGTCGTTCCTGTGCAACCCGCACGACCCGGACGGCGTCAAGGACGCGCTGCTCCGCTCGATCAACTCGGAGCCGTCCGAGCTCAAGCGCCGGATGCGCGTCATGCAGCGCCACCTGCGCACGCACGACGTCGCCCGCTGGGCGCGCACGTTCCTGGACGAACTCGGTGCCGACGAGAAGCTCGGTGCCGACGACAACGAGAAGACCATCCAGTCCTAGAACCAGGCGTTTCGGCGCCGGGCCGCTTCGGGTCCGGCGCCGATTGCTTCGGTACGGAGGTCAGCCCGCGGCCGGGGTGAACGCCTCGGTCACCGCGACCACGTCGCCGATCACGACCACCGCCGGCGGCCGGATCCCCGCGGTCGCGGCGTCGGCGGCGACCGCCCCGAGGGTGCTCCGCAGCGAGCGCTGGTGAGCGGTCGACCCCTCCTGGATCACCGCGACCGGGGTGGCCGGGTCACGGCCCTCGGCCACCAGCCGTTCGGCGATCTTCGGCAGGTTCTTGAGGCCCATCAGCACGACGAGGGTCCCGCGCAGGCGGGCCAGGGCCGGCCAGTCGACGAGCGAGTCCGCGTGGTCGGGCGGGATGTGGCCGGAGACGACGGTGAACTCGTGGGCCACCCCGCGGTGCGTGACCGGGATGCCGGCCAGCGCGGGCGCCGCGATCGAGCTGGTCACGCCCGGCACCACCAGCACCGGGACACCGGCCTCGGCGCAGGCCAGGGCTTCCTCGCCGCCGCGCCCGAAGACGAAGTTGTCGCCGCCCTTGAGCCGGACCACGAATTTGCCCTGCAGAGCCCGGTCGACCAGGATCCGGTTGATCTCGCCCTGGGCGGCCGACGGCCCGTACGGGATCTTGGCCGCGTCGATCAGCTCGACCTCGGGCCGGAGCTCGCCCAGCAGCATGCCCGGGACGAGCCGGTCGGCGACCACCACGTCGGCCGCGGCGAGCAGGCGACGGCCCTTGATGGTGATCAGTTCCGGGTCGCCCGGGCCGGCGCCGACGAGTGCGACGCCCTTGAGCTCGGGGGACGCCGGGGGCGCGGCCTCCAGCGCGTGCGCCACGAGGTCACGGACCGCCATCGCGCGCCGGCGGTCGCCACCGTCGGTCACCGCGACGGTCACCTGACCGTGCCGGGTCACCGCGGGCGTCCACGCGGTCGCGGCGTCGCGGTCGTCCGCCCGTACGCAAAAAATTCTTTGATCCTCGGCCGCCGCGCTGACCTGGGCCGCCGCGTCGGGGTCGTCGACGGCGACGTGGACCAGCCAGGCGCCCTGGACGTCGGCCGGCGCGAAACGCCGCGGCGTCCAGGTGGCCCGGCCGGCGTCGACGTGGGCCTGCAGGGCGGGGGTCAGCTCGGGGGCGACGATGTCGACGAGCGCACCGGCGGCGATCAGGGCCGGGACGCGGCGGGTGGCCACCGTGCCGCCGCCGACCACCAGCACGCGGCGGCCCTCGATGCGCAGCGCGAGGGGGTAGAGGCTCATTTCTCGGAAACTCCCGCGGAATCGAACGTGGCGACCTCGTGCAGGACGCGGACCGAGGCGGCGACGATCGGCAGGGCCAGCACCGCGCCGCTGCCCTCGCCGAGCCGCATCCCGAGGTCGAGCAGCGGCTCCAGGCCCAGGTGGGCCAGCGCGACGCCGGCGCCCGGCTCGGCCGAGCGGTGCCCGGCGACCATCGCGGCGACCGCGTCCGGCGCGAACGCGGCGGCGGCCAGCGCGGCCGAGGCGGCGATCACGCCGTCCACGATCACCGGCACCCGGTGCGCGGCCGCGCCCAGGACGAATCCGGCCAGCGCGGCGTGCTCCAGACCGCCGACCGCGGCCAGCACGCCGAGCGGATCGGCCGGGTCGGGGGTGTGCCGGGCCAGCGCGGCCGCGACCACCTCGGTCTTGTGGGCCAGCGTCTCGTCGTCGATGCCGGTGCCGCGCCCGGTCACGGCGGCCGGGGCGGAGCCGGTGAAGACCGCGGTCAGGGCTGCCGCCGGCGTCGTGTTGGCGATCCCCATGTCGCCGGTGAGCAGGCATTTCGCGCCCGCGTCGACGAGGGTCCGGGCGACCGCGATCCCCAGCTCGACCGCGGCCAGAGCCTCCTCGCGGGTCAGGGCCGGCTCGACCGTCATGTCCCGGGTGCCGCGCCGGATGTTGGCGTCCAGCAGGTTCGGCCCGCCGTGCAACGGGATCGCCACCCCGGCGTCGACCACCATCACGTCGGCCCCGGCCTGCCGGGCGAACGCGTTCACGACCGCGCCGCCGGCCACGAAGTTGGCCACCATCTGGGCGGTGACCTCCTGCGGCCACGGGCTCACGCCCTGCGCGTGCACGCCGTGGTCACCGGCGAAGACGGCGACGGTGGCCGGCTCGGGCATCGGCGGCGGGCAGACCCCGGCCAGGCCGGCCAGGCGCACCGACAACTCCTCCAGGCGGCCGAGCGAGCCGGCCGGCTTGGTCAGGCGGGACTGCAGCTCGCGGGCGGCGGCCATGGCCTGCTCGTCGGCCGGGCGGATGGCCGCCAGGGTGGTCTCCAGGGTCACGGTCGCTCCTCGATCACTTCTCGCAGAGTCTGCACGAATCGGTCCGTGGTGGCAGTGTCGCGCACCGCAATCCGCAGCCAGTCGGGACCCAGGCCCGGGAAAGTGTCGCCCCGGCGGACCGCGTAGCCGCGTCTGCGCAGCTCAACGCGGATCTCATCGGCGCCCCGAAGCCGTACGGGAACGAAAGCGGAGGCCGGGTGGCCGGGAACCGTGACCTTCGGCACCTGCCGGAGCCGTTCCACCAGATGGTCGCGCTCGGCCGCGACGGCCGCCGCGATCTCGCGTTCGGCCGCGACCGCGACCGGCGACGCGCAGGCGACGGCCGCGGCGAGCGCCGGAGTGGAGACCGCCCAGAGCGGCTGGGCCGCGGCCAGCCGGGGCAGCAGTTCGGCCGGGCCGAGCAGGTAGCCGATCCGCAGGCCGGCCAGGCCCCAGGTCTTGGTCAGGCTCCGCAGGACGACCAGACCGGGCAGGTCACGGCGGCCGGCCAGCGATTCCGGTTCCCCGGGGCAATCCGTGCGGTACGTCGTGTCGGCGAACGCCTCGTCCACCACCAGGACCCGGCCGGGGCGGGCCAGCTTCGCCACGTCCGCGGCCGGGTGCAGGACCGACGTCGGGTTGGTGGGGTTGCCGACGAAGACCAGGTCGGCGTCGTCCGGGACCAGCGCCGGATCGAGCCGGAAGCCGTCCTCCTCGCGCAGCAGCACCCGGTCGATCTCGTGCCCGGCGTTGCGCAGTGCCGCCTCCGGCTCGGTGAACTGCGGATGCACCACGACCGGGCGCCGGGCCCCGCGCAACGCCTGCGCGAGCAGCGTGAACGCCTGCGCGGCGCCGGCCGTGAGCAGCACCTCGGCCGGGTCCCGCCGGTGCCGGGCGGCGACCGCCGCGGTTGCCCCGGTCGCGTCCGGGTAGGCCGAGAGCCGGTCCAGCGAGTCTCGGATCGGATCGGCCAGCCAGCCGGGCATCGCCTGGTGACGCACGTTGACGGCGAGATCGATCAGGCCGCTGCCCACCTCGGCGTCGCCGTGATGATCAAGGTCGTACGTCATGGGGTCAGCATGCCGCACTCGCGTTGTCCGGCGGATTCGTGGGGAACATGAGGCGATTTGTCATACCTTCAGAGGGTGACTGACCGACGCCCCACCGTAGCCGGAAGAGTCGCCCTCCTGATCCGTGCCGGGCTCATCGCGGGCCTGGTCATCGCCGGCCTGTCCTATCCGTTCACGGCCCTCGCCGGGATGGGGGTCAAGGCCGGCACCGGCGCCCTGGAGAACATGCCGGAACAACTCACCGAGGTGCCCGCCGCGCAGACCACCTACGTGTACGCCAAGGACGGCCGGACCCTGCTGACCATGTTCTACGAGGAGTACCGGCGGCAGGTCGCTCTCAAGGACATGTCGCCCTACATCACCCAGGCCATCGTGGCCTCCGAGGACACCCGCTTCTACGAGCACCACGGTGTCGACGCCAAGGGCGTGGCCCGCGCGTTCGTCGCCAACCAGCAGGCCGGCGGGGTGTCCCAGGGCGCCTCGACCCTGACCATGCAGTACGTGCGGATGGCCCTGCGGGACAGCGCCCGGACCCCGAAACAGGCCCTGGAGGCCACCGAGCAGACGGCGAGCCGCAAACTGCGCGAGATGCGCCTGGCCATCGAGGTCGAACAGCGGCTCAGCAAGCAGGAGATCCTCCAGCGGTACCTGAACGCGGCGTACTTCGGGCACCGGGCCTACGGGATCTACGCGGCGTCCGAGGTGTTCTTCTCCAAATCCGCCAAGAACCTCACCCTGAACGAGGCGGCGCTGCTGGCCGGGCTGGTCAAGGCGCCCTCGGCCTACGACCCGGCGATCAAGGGCCAGAGCGCGGCGGCGCTGCAACGGCGCGACTACGTGATCGACCAGATGCTGAAGATGGGCTCGATCACCGCGGCCCAGGCCGCCGGCGCCAAGAAAGCCAAGATCAAGCTGAAGCTGAGCGCGCCGCCGAACGACTGCGTCTCGGTCTCCCGCAAGCACAACGACTGGGGCTTCTTCTGCGACTACTTCAAGAACTGGTGGCGGGAACAGCCCGCGTTCGGCGGCAACGTGCTGGAACGCGAGGAGAACCTGCGCCGCGGCGGCTACCGCGTCGTCACCTCGATCGACCCGAAGGTGCAGGCCGCGGCCATGGAACACGTCCTCGACAAGGAGAGCCGCAACAGTCCGTTCGCGCACGGTGAGGTGGTGATCCAGCCCGGCACCGGGCGGGTCGTCAGCATGGCGGTGAACCGGTGGTACTCGCTGCAGCAGGACGACAACGGCAAACACAGCGACCGGAGACAACACGACCTGCGCGGCAACTATCCGAACACGGTGAACCCGCTGCTCGGCGGCGGGGACATGGCCGGCTACCAGGCCGGATCCACGTTCAAGATCTTCACGATGCTGGCCGCACTGGACGCCGGGCTGCCGCTGTCCACCACGTACTACGCGCCCGAACGGTTCGTGTCCAAATACATCACCGCGCCCGGACCGGCGACCTGCGGGACCCATTGGTGCCCGAAGAACTCCAGCAAGTCGATGACCGGGAACCAGACCATGTGGAGCGGCTTCGGCAAATCCGTGAACACGTACTTCGTGCAACTCGAACAGCGGGTCGGCGCCGAGAAGGCGGTGGCCATGGCCGAAAAACTGGGCCTGAAATGGCGTACGGCGGTGGACAAGAAACTGGCCTCGCCCGAGCACGCGTCCGGGTGGGGCGCGTTCACCCTCGGCGTCAGCGACGCCACCCCGGTGGAGATCGCCAACGTGTTCGCGACCGTCGCCGCCGAAGGCAGCTACTGCGAACCGCTGCCGGTCGTCTCCATCCGCACCCCGGACGGGAAGAACGCCACCTACAAGGGCAAAGTCATCGCCGCGCCCCGCTGCCACCGGGTGTTCAGCCAGGACGTGGCCCGGGCGGCGACCGACGCGGCCCGCTGCCCGACCGGGTACGGCGCGGCCCGCGGAAGCTGCGGCGGATGGGGGACCTCGGAGATGGTCTACGGAACCCTGGGGCGGCCGGTGGCCGGCAAGAGCGGGACCACGGACAACAACAAGACCGCGTGGTTCAGCGGATTCACCCCGCAGCTGGCGGCGTCGGCGTTCGTGGCCGACCCGGACAACCCCGAGCACTACGTGGGGAACGGGCGGTCGACGATCTCGAAGTACACGGTGGCGCAGACGCTGCGGGACGCCCTGAAGGATCAGCCCGAGGCCAAGTTCACGCCGCCGTCGGACAAACTCGTCTGGTGATCCGTTCCGGTCAGGGCCGTCGCCTCTCCACCGCGGCGGCCCGGACCGCGTTCCCGCCGCTCACGCTGAGCGGGCGGCCGGCGGATATTCGCGGTGCAGCCGGGCCGACGGGACGTCGCCGGCCCGGGGTGGTCGCCACGACGGGTCGCGGCCGGCCAGCGCCAGCACCCGGGGCAGGTCGTCGTCGGCATCCTCCGGCTCGATCGGGACACGCGGGCCGAGAAACCCCGGGGTGCCCTCGGCCGGACCGGCCGCGAGGAAGTCGACGAGCGTGGCCAGGACGCGCGGATCGGCGGCGAAATCCTGCCCGGTGGCCCGGGCCAGATCCCAGCCGTGCAGGACCAGCTCGTTGGCGGCGACCGTGCCCATCTCACGGGCCGGCATGGACACTCCCCCGGCGTGGGCCGTGCCGAGCCAGGCGGCCGGATCCTTCCACGCGGTGGCCAGCTCCTCCAGCAGCACCGGCAGGCGGCTGCGCCAGTGCGGCGGCAGGTGGGTCGCGGACGGCGCCGGCGGCGGACCGTCACCGGACGCGTCGGCCCCCTTGCGCGCGGCCTGGGTGAACGCCTCGGCCAGGCTCATCAGGTGATCGAGAAGGGTCGCGACCGACCAGCCCGGGCACGGGGTGGGCGCGATCAGCTCACGGTCGTCGACCCCCAGCAGCAGCGCCCTGATCTGACGAACCGGCGGGTCCAGATCCAGCGGCAGGCGAGCGGCCACGATCATCCTCCTTCGGTTGTCGTTCTCTCACGGTACGAGGCGGGTACGACAGTTTCCGGACCGGCGGACGCCGTTTTGGCACGTAAGGTGGCTTCCGGCGATCAGCGCCCCGGATCTCTCCGGGGGCACGCCGGAGAGCGGCTCACCCGGCCGTACGAAATCGGTCAAAAGAACCGTGCCGAGCGCCCGGCGAGGGGTCGGTCAGGACGGAATCTGAATGTCCGAGGTGGGCCGATTGTCGGGAATCCCGCCGGTGTGCGGCATCCCGTGGATGGGGCCGCCGTTCGGCGAGCCCGAACCCGGGCGCGGCGCAACCGAGCCGTTCGGACCGGGCAGCGGCGCTCCCTGGTACTGATCGGTCAGGGGCATGCCGGGGACCGGGCCGGTGGTCGGGGCGAGATCGGACGCCGGAGCGACCGGCGGCATCCCGCCCGGCAGCGGCCCGGAGATCGAGGCGGGCATCCCCGTCTCCGCCCCGCCGCCGGCGTAACCGGCCGAGGGCGACCCCGGACCGTACGTCATCGCCGGAAGCGGCCCGGAACCCTGCGGGCCGACCGGAACCGGCCCGCCGCCCGAGACCCCGGCCGGAACCGGACCCATCGGGCCGGGCTGCGCCGGCGCGTGCGGCTCGAAGCGCTGTTCAAAAAGAGCAGGCCCGTGCGGCTCGAAAAGAGCAGGCCCGTGCGGCTCGAAGGAGGCAGGCCCGTGCTGGTCGAAAGGACCGGGCGCGTGCTGCTCGTAGGGAAGGGGCGCGTGCTGCTCGAAAGAAGGCTCGGGGTGCGAAGGCGCATGCTGAGCGGCCATCGGCTGGGCCGCCTGGGACGGCACCGGCTGCGCGAGCTGAGCGGCCACCGGCTGCACGAGCTGAGCCGGCAGGGGCTGGGCCAGCTGCGACACCGGCTGCACCATCGGAATCGGCTGGGCCATCGGCGCCTGCGGGGCCGGCGCACTCATCGGCGGCTGCTGGCCGGGCATCGCCGGACCGGCCACCGCGGCCAGGACCAGCCGCTTGGCGATCTCGGGAGCCGCCGCCCAGTGCAGGCCGAGCTGCGAGGCGTGCACCTGACGCCACACGAACCCCTCCGGGTTACCACCCGACCAGGTCCACGCCGGCGCGGAACCGGCCCGCGGCGTCACCACCGCGCGGTGCTGCTTGTAGCCGGTGATCCGGGCGCCGGCCGGGGCCAGCACCGACGTGCCCGGCGCGGTCGCCTCCCGGTAGCCGGCCACGGTCTGCTCGCCGGTCACGCCGGTGATGTCCAGCACCCCGCACATCGGGCGGCCGTCCAGCTCGCGGCCCAGCCACGGAAGGGCGACGCCCTCGGCCACCACCGGCCAGCCGTCGCGGGCGAACTGCGCCACGTCGGCACAGAGGCGACGATTGGCCGACAGCTCCTCGGCGTACCCCTCGGGAAGTCCGGAACCCACGATCAGGGCCCGCGTGCCCGGCGGCAGCGACTCGTCGCGGAGGGGGTCGACGATGACGACCTCAGCGCCGGCCGCGGACAGCAGCTCGGCCGTCTCCACGTACGTATAAGGGGCCCCCGGACCACCGGCGAGCGCGACCACCGGGCGCATCTCGACCGGCTCGCCGGCCTCGGCCGGTGTCCAGAACGGGCCGGGCAGCGACGGCGCGGTGTTGGCCAGGGCCATCAGCCGGTCCAGGTCGAGCGCCTGCGCGACCGCCTCGCCGAGGCGCCGCACGGCCCGGCCGGCCTCGACCGTCCGGTGGGCGACCGGCACCAGGCCGTGGGCGCGGGAGGGCAGCACGTTGGGCAGGTCACCGCGGCGCAGGGCGCCGAGCACGGGCATGCCGATGTCGTCCAGGGCGCTGCGGAGCATCTGCTCGTGGCGGGGCGAGGCGACCCGGTTCAGGATCACGCCGCCCAGGTGCACCATCTCGTCGAACATCCGGAAGCCGTGCACGAGCGCGGCCAGCGAGTGACCCATCGCGGCCACGTCGACGACGAGCGCCACCGGGGCGCGCAGCGCGGCCGCGACCGCGGCGGTGCCGTCGATCTCGGGCTGGCCGGTGAGACTGTCGAACAGGCCCATCGCGCCCTCGATGACGGACAGCTGCGCGCCGGAGGCGCCGTGCCCGAACAGCGGCGCGATCCGCTGCGCGCCGACCAGGCGCGGGTCCAGGTTGCGGCCGGGGCGGCCGGCGGCGAGGCCGAGATAGGCCGCGTCGGTGTGATCGGGACCGACCTTGAAGCCCGCCGTCGTGACGCCGCGGGCCGCCATCGCCGCGAGCAGACCGACGGCTATCGCGGTCTTCCCGTGGCCGGACGACGGCGCGCTCACGACCAGACGTGGCTGGGCGGCGGTGATCAATGTATCCCCCGGTGGTTTCGCGGACCCGCGGTCAGGTGCTAATGGCCGCCGGAGTTCGCACAGTACCCGGCTGCGGCGGCGGCTGCCGACACGCCGGGTAGCCTCGGGGGGTGTACCGGTTCCTGCTGACGCCTCGCTGGCTGGCCGCGGCCGTCCTGGCCGTGGTCGCCTCGGTGATCATGGTGATGCTCGGCAACTGGCAGCTCCGGCGGTACCACGAGCGCACCGACATCAACAACCGGATCGACGCGGCCGACTCGGGTCAGGCCGTCCCGCTCACCTCGGTGCTCACCGCGCCGGCCGCCCAGGGCACCCCCGGCCCGTCCCCCGGCAAGGCGTGGGCCTGGACAAAGGTCACGGTCACCGGGCATTACGACGTGGCGCACGAGATCCAGGCGCGGGGCCGCACGGTGAACGGTGACGTCGGTTTCGAGATCCTCACCCCGCTCCTGCTGTCCGACGGGACGGCCGTCCTGGTCGACCGCGGCTGGGTGCCCCCGGCGGCCGGCGGAGCTCTGGCGCCGCCGCAGGCACCGGCCGCGCCGAGCGGCGAGGTGACCGTTGTCGGACAGGTGCACCTGTCGGAAAGTCGACCGGCCCCGATCGAGCGACGTGACGGCCGGCTCGACACCCGCCGGGTGAGCATTCCGAAGCTCGCCCCCGAACTTCCCTTCCCCGTGTACGGGGCGTACGTGCTGCTCACCGAACAGACCCCGGCCAACGACGCAGCCTTCGCCCGGATCCCGATCGACCACGAGGACGCGTGGCAGAACGGGGGATACGCGGTTCAGTGGTGGTTGTTCTCGGTCATGGCGCTGGTGCTCTACGGGTACCAGGCGCGGCGTGAGGCGCGGGGCGAGAACGTCCCGGCGGCCGACCAGCCCGTCCCCGGCGACGAGCCGGCGCCCGTCCCGGCCGGGGCGCCGCGCGACCGCGTGGCCGAAGCCGATCAGCGCGCCGCCGGGTCCCGCCCGCGCGACCGGGTCGAGGAGGCCGACCGGCGCGCCGCCGCCAAGGCCGCTGCCCGGGACGCGAAGAAGGCGGCCAGATCGGGGGATCGCGTCGACGAGGCGGACCGGCGCCTCGCCGCGCGGAACGGCGCCGATTAATGTCCCGGGCATGACCTTCCCGCCGGACGATCCCTGGGGCACCCCCGCGCCGGCCCCGGGCAGTCCCACCCCGCCGCCGGCCGTGTCGCCGTCCGTCCCGTCGCAATTCCCGGCCGGGCCCCCGCCCGTCACGTCCGGGCCGGTCATCGTCCGGATCGCCGAGATCGAGATCACCTCGACGACCATCCGCACACCGGCCGGGGACTTCCCGCTCGCCGGTTCGCGCTGGCAGGTCAACGAGTTCTGGATCACCCAACGCCGTACACCGCTCTGGGCCAGGATCGTCGGCATCGCGCTGTCGGTCTGCACGGTCGGGTTCAGCCTGCTGCTCCTGCTGGTCAAGGCGTCGGCCCCGCAGGGCACGGTGCAGGTCACGCTCACCAGCGGCCCGCAGCAGTACGTGGCCCGCATCCCGGTCGACGACGAGGACGACGTGGTCACCATCAACCAGCAGGTCAATTACGTACGGAGCCTGGCCGCCCTATAACGCCCGGCCGATCGCCCGGACATCGTCGATGGTGTCCGCCTCGGCCGCACGTTTGTCCTCCCGATACCGCAGCACCCGGGCGAACCGCAGCGCCACCCCGCCCGGATAGCGCGGCGACGTCTGCACCCCGTCGAACGCGATCTCCACCACCTGCTCCGGCCGGACCCGCACCACCCAGCCGTCGTCCTGCACGGCCAGCTCCTTGAACCGTTCGGTCTGCCAGCGCAGCAGCTCGTCGGTGAGCCCCTTGAACGTCTTGCCGAGCATCACGAACCCACCGGTCCCCGGATCCCGCGCGCCCAGATGCAGGTTCGACAGCCAGCCGTGGCGCCGGCCGTGCCCCCACTCGACGGCCAGCACGACCAGGTCCAGGGTGTGGCGGGGTTTCACCTTGACCCAGGCCGAACCGCGACGGCCCACGTCGTACACCGCCTCGGGCGCCTTGATCACCACGCCCTCCTGCCCGGCGGCGATCGCGGCGGCGAACACCGCGGCGGCCTGCTCCTCGGTCTCCACCGTCTCGCGCCCGACGATCAGCCCGGACGGCAGCGCCTCGGCCAGGGCCGCCCAGCGCACCCGACCCGGTTCGTCGAGGAGATCCGTGCCGTCCAGATGAAGAAGATCGAAGAAGTACGGCACCAGGGCCGCCCGCTCGGCCTCCGGGCCCGCCTTCCCCCGCCCCGCCTTTCCGCGCGTCGCGGCCCGGCTCGACGTCTCCTGGAACGGGCGCGGCCGACCCCGCTCGTCCAACGCCATCGCCTCCCCGTCCAGCACCACCTCGCGCAGCGGCAGAGCCCGGACCGCGGCCACCACCCCGGGCAGCCGCTCGGTGATGTCGTCCAGACTCCGGGTGAAGACCGCCACCTCGTCCCCGGACCGGTGCACCTGGATCCGAATCCCGTCGAGCTTCGTGTCGACGACCGCGGGCGACCCGGTCGCCAGCAGCGCCGCACCGACATCGGGCGCGCTCTGCGCCAGCATCGGCGTCAACGGCGTACCCACCCTGAGATGGATCTCGGCCAGCGCCGCCGAGCCACCCCCGAGGGCGGCAACCGCCACCCGTTTCAGATCACCACAAAGAAGCAGAGCTCGGCGTACGGCCGTGACCGGCACCGCCGCAGCCACCGCCACCGCCTCGGCCAGCAGCCCGGCCTGCGCCCCCTGCCGCAACTCCCCGCCGAACAGCCCGACCAGCAGCCGCTGCTCCTCCGCGGTCGCCGCCCCGAACAGCGCCCCGAGCAACTCCCGCCGCCTCGCCTGCGACCCGGCCCCGGCCACCGCCGCGATCTCGGCGATCGCCGCATCCACCGCGCCCACCGTCAGCGTCGCCTCGGCCGCCGGCGCCGGCCGCGCCCGCAACCCGGCATAGCCCACCCCGGTCTGCCGCTGCCGCAACTCCCCGGCCAGGAACGCCGAACCGGCCGCGACCTCCCCCGGCTCAAGCCGCCTCAGCGCGTCGGCCAGCAGCTCGATCTTCGCCTTCCGCCCGCCGACGGCCCCGACCCCCGCCGAGGTAGCGGCAATCTCAACAAACCGCACCCCCACATCCTGACAGCCCTCCCCCACCCCCAGCAGCCCCCACGACCAGCCGCCCACCACCAGCTGGTGCTCACGGTCGCAAAACCCGCCCGCAACAGCCCCCACCACCAGCCGCCCACCACCAGCTGGTGCTCACGGTCGCAAAACCCGCCCGCAACAGCCCCCACCACCAGCCGCCCACCACCAGCTGGTGCTCACGGTCGCAAAACCCGCCCGCAACAGCACTCAGCACCAGCCGCCCACCACCAGCTGGTGCTCACGGTCGCAAAACCCGCCCGGAACAGCACTCAGCACCAGCCGCCCACCACCAGCTGGTGCTCACGGTCGCAAAACCCGCTCGGAACAGCACTCAGCACCAGCCGCCCACCACCAGCTGGTGCTCACGGTCGTAAAACGCGCTCGGAACAGCACTCAGCACCAGCTGGCGGCACGACGTACCGAACCGGCTGGGCGTCGATGATGACATCGCTCGGGCCGGCGCGTGCAGCGCTGGGTTCCGGCTGGTCCTGAGGGGTGCGTTGCCGGGCCCGAGGCATACCCCACCACCAGCTGCACGCTGTCGGCTGGCGTCCGGAGGTGCTCACGAGGGACGGGGCACACCCCACCACCGGCCGCGCGCGCGGCCGGCCGGCGGGCGGGTGGGGAGTTGGCGTGGTGGGAGGGCGGGGTGGGTGGGGGTTGGGGTGAGCGGGAGCAACGGCGGACGTCGCCCTGGAGGGGTGAGCGTTTTGGGCGCGCCAGCGCCCTGCTCAGCCCGGAAGGGTCCCCGCGGGAGCGACGATCTGGACCACGGCGGACATAGGCAATGAAGAATTTGATCTTGGGGTTGGTTGTGGTCGCTCCGCTGCGCGAAGCGGCCCTGATCGGGAGGAAGTAGGTCTACTTCCGGGCTAGGCGGCCAGCTGCTCGTCGATGCGGAAGCCGCGGGCTCGGACCGAGTCGGCGACGCGGGAGAGTTCGGCGTCGAGCCCGCACAGCGCCTGGGAGAGCTCGTCGAGATGGTCGGTGAGGGTGGCGTCGTCCCACCCGGAGACGTCGACGTCCCCCAGGGCTCGGACCGCGGCGCGCAGCCGTGCGATCGACTCGATCCGATCGCGTGTCCGAAGCCGATCCACGGTGGCGCGCGGCCCGGTGGACTTCACCAGGGCCACCGAGCTGTGCTGATTACCCCCACCGGTAGGAGCTGCCGTTGTCGAACGCATGTTCGAATCCTAACAGGATTGATCGTCGATCACACGGCCATCGCGTGTCGGAACTTCACCTCCGCGTCGGCCGGTTCGGCGCGCGAGGCGACGAAGCCGTCGGGGCGGACGAGATAGAAGAAACCGGGCTTGAGGTACGTCGTGGGCGCGGCCGGGAAGATGTGCACGGGCAGGCCGAGGTCGGGGGCGTCGGGGCCCTCCAGCCCGCCGTATCCGTGGATCTGCCAGTCGGCGGCACGCAGCACGCTGAAGTTTCCGCCGGTCCAGGGCAGGCGGCGGCCGACGACGGGGTCGCGACGGCCGTCCGGTGTCCGCGCGTCCGGGCCGATCGGGTAGTGGATGCGCACCTGGGACACGTATTGGAAGAGCCGTGAGCCGCCGGACGATCGGGGCAGAATCCGGGTCGCGATCGGCGCGATCACCGGGATCAGGGCGGTCCGCAGTGCCCGGGTGGTCCGTTTGTCGGTGGTGATCGCCTGGAAGAGGCGGTCGGTGGTGGCGACCAGCGTCTTCGCGACCGGGCGGCGTTCCGCCTCGTAGCGGTCCAGCCAGGAGTCGCGGCGGCGGCCGCGCAGCACGTCGGCGAGTTTGAAGGCCAGGTTGTGCGCGTCCTGCAGGCCGGTGTTCATGCCCTGCGCGCCGACCGGCGAGTGCACGTGGCCGGCGTCCCCGGCCAGGAAGAACGGGCCGTCGCGGAACGCCGCGGCGACCCGGTGATGCACCCGGTACGTCGCGAACCAGCGTGCCTCCGCGTAGGTCACCGCGAAGATCTGCCGGAGCCGCGCCCGCACCTCCTCCTCGTCGATCATGCCGTCGCCGTCCTCGTCGCGGACCAGGCCGATCAGCCGCCAGTTGCCGCGGCCGGACATCGGGAAGGCCAGCAGGAACTCGCGCCCACCGGGCCGCACGTTGACCGCGTCGGTGACCAGGCCGGCCGTCGCGGTCGCGTCGAGCACGTAGAACCGGTGCGCGTTGGTGCTGCCTTCGAAGGCGATCCGGCGGGCCTTGCGGACGGCCGAGTTCGCCCCGTCGCAGCCGACGCAGAACCGGGCGCGGACGGTGTGATTGCCGACCTTGGCCTCGATGCCCTCCTCGACCTGCGTCATCGCCGTGATCGGGGTCTCCCAGGCCACGTCGCCGCCGAGCTTGCGCAGATTGTCGTAGAGGATCTCCTCGTTGCGGCTCTGTTCGAGAACCTCCAGGAAGGGGTACGGCGTGACGCCCTTCCCGAGCGGCCCGAGCGGAACCCGGCCGAACACCCGGGCCCCGCTCCCGGGTGACATCGCCTCGGCCCGCCGGGCCGCGTCCAGCACCTCGTCGCCGATGCCGAGCTGGTCGTAGATCTCCAGGCTGCGCGCCTGCACGACCAGTGCCCGGGACTCGCGGGTCGGACCGTCCTTGCCGTCCACCACGAGCACCTGCACCCCGAGCCGGGTCAGCCAGTTGGCGAGCATCAGCCCGGTCGGGCCGGCGCCCACCACGAGGACCTCACACGTCAGCTCGGTCATCAGCGACTCCGTCCTACTTCACTTCGTCAAGGTCTCCGCAACGTTCTTGAGCAGCAGCGCCTCGGCGAGACAGACCCGCTCGAACTCGCCCAGGTGCAGGCTCTCGTTCGGGCCATGAGCGGCCGAGTGTGGGTCTTCGACACCGGTGACCAGGATCGTCGCACCGGGGAACAGTTCCTGGAAGGTGGCGATGAACGGAATTGATCCACCGACGCCCATGTCCACCGGTTCGGCCCCGTCCCAGGCCGACCGGAAAGCGGCCCGGGCGGCGTCGAAACCGGGGCCGGTGGCGTCGATCACCGACGGGTCGCCGTCGCTCTCCAGCGTCACCTCGACGTGCGCGCCCCACGGTGCGTGCTTCTCCAGGTGGGCCTTGGCCGCCGCGTAGACCGACTTCGGATCGTCGCCGGGCGCGACCCGGATGCTGACCTTGGCCTTGGCCGTGGCCTGCAGGGCGTTGGCCGCCTCCAGGGTGCGCGGCGCGTCGATGCCGAGCACCGCGATCGACGGCTTGGTCCAGATCCGGTCGGTGATCGTGCCGCGGCCGATCAGCGAGACACCGTCGAGCATCCCGGCCTCGAAACGGAACCGGTCCTCCGGGTAGTCGACGCTGGCGCCCTCGCGGCCGACCAGGCCGTCGACCGCGACCTCACCGTCGTCGTCGTGCAGCGTGCCGAGCAGCCGCACCAGGGCGGTCAGCGCGTCCGGCACCGGGCCGCCGAACATGCCGCTGTGCACGGCACTCTTCAGCACCTTGACCTCGACGAACAGGTTGACCAGGCCACGCAGCGAGGTGGTCAGCGCGGGCTGGCCGATGTCCCAGTTACCGGAGTCGGCGATGACGATCACGTCCGAGCGCAGCTCGTCCAGGTGCGCCTGGATGATCGCGTCGAGGGAGTCCGACCCGTACTCCTCCTCGCCCTCGACGAAGACGACCACGCCGACCGGGAGCTGGTCACCGAAGGCGCGCAGCGCGGCCACGTGGGCCATCACCCCGGCCTTGTCGTCGGCGGCGCCCCGGCCGTAGAGCCGGCCGTCCCGCTCGACCGGCTCGAACGGGTCGCTCTCCCACAGCGCCGGGTCGCCGGTCGGCTGCACGTCGTGGTGCGCGTAGAGCAGCACCGTCGGGGCGCCGGGCGGGGCGGGCTTGCGGCCGATCACGGCGGGCTGGCCGCCGTGCCGCACGACCTGCGTGTCGAGGCCACAGCCCCGCAGCAGCTCGGCGACGGCCTCGGCGGAACGCTCCACGTGCGAATGGTCGAAACCCTCGAAAGCGATGCCCGGAATCCGCACCAGCCGTTCCAGGTCGGCGCGGACACCGGGCATCTCCCGCGCGATCGTGTCGCGCAGCTCGGATTCAGTCAGGCTCATCGCCCGATCGTAATCAGCTCGCTTCGCCGTCGCCGCCGTTGCTGTCCCCGCGCGCCCGGCGCCGGGCGTCACTGGCCCAGTTCATCGCCCGGCCCGCCGCCGCGCCGGCCATGTCGGTCGCGCCGTCGCCGACCTTGCGCAGCAGTCCGACCAGCGGATCCTGCGAATTGGCGAAATCTTCCTTGTACGACTTGGCGGCCGCCTTGGCGTCCTCGGAGAACGACGAGTCGCCGTCCGAGTCGCGGTGCGGGTAGTCGCCGCCGAGAATCGCCGCGTACGCCCCCGAGTCGACCCATTTGCGCAGCTCGGCCGCGCGGGCGACCGGGAACGGGTGGGTGCTCCACGCGGTCATCCCGATCTTGTGAATGCTGTCGCGGATGTCGCCGCCGCCCTCATACTCCGCGGCCTGCTCCAGGAACGCGGTGGTGTCGATCTGCGACAGGTCGCCGCCACCGGCCAGCTTCATCAGCAGCCGCAGCGAGGCGGCCGGATCCTGACCGGCGAGCAGCCCGGCCCGGTCGGCCGACAACTCGGCCTTGCGCCACCACTCCAGCATCCCGGCGATGATCGCCCGCAGCGCGATCGCGCCGACCGGGATCCAGCTGATGTTCGCCGCCCAGCTGGTCAGGATCATCATGATCGTCTTGTAGACGGCGTGGCCGCTGCGCACGTGGCCCAGCTCGTGCCCGAGCACGGCCCGCAGCTCGTCGTCGTCGAGCTTCTCCACCGCACCCGTGGTGATCACGATGAACGGCTTGTCCAGGCCGATCGCCGAACCGTTGATGATCGGCGACTGGGTCACGTACAGCTCGGGCAGGTCGGCGATGTCCAGCGTGCTGGCCGCCTCGGTGAAACGCTGGTAGACCCGCGGGTACTGCCGGTGATCGACGCGGATCGAGCCGGCCAGGTAGCTCAGCCGGAAACCACGCTCGTTCCACATCCCGAAGAACGTCTTCACCACGTCGTCGAAACCGCGCAGCTCACGCAGCGCCGAGAGCGCGCCCCGATCGGCCGGGTGCTCCCAGGCCCGCGAGCTGATCCCGGTCAGCGTGACGCGGCGGCGTACCGGCCGGTTCTCGTCATCGGTCGTCATGGATCCCACCCCGTCTTTTGGGTACGGCGGTCTTTGGGCACGGCTTCAAAGCCCCATTCGGTACGGCCTTCCGCCGCGCCTCCTGGATGCGGCATCAACCGGGCCTTCTGGGTGCGGCTTCAGCCGCGCCGGACCCAACGTACGCCCGGAGTGCAACGCTGTCGTCAGGGTCGGACCCCTACGGGGCACCCGGGGGGACGAACGACATTCCTGGTGGCGGGCCGTTTTCGACCAGTCGCCGGAGCGCGGCGGTGTCCAGATGCTCGGCGACCAGATCGCCCAGAACATCCAGGGCCCGCTCGCGGATCGTCGCGTACCGGGTGTCCGGCGCGACCGTGAACCCGTGCCGCCCGGCCCGCGCGGCGACCGCGGTCAGGAAACGGCGGCGGAACTCGTCCGACTCGAACGCGCCGTGCCAGTGCGTGCCGTAGACGTTCCCGGCCACGGCACCCTCCGGGCGGCCGTCGGCATAGTGCAGAAACGGCTCCGGGGTGCCCGAGGAGACGTACCCGTGATGAATCTCGTAGCCATGCACCGGCGCGCCCAGCGCGGCGCCCTCGCTGCGGGCCAGCGTCTTACGCGCGGCGAACGTGACACCGATCGGCAGCAGGCCCAGCCCCGGCACCACGCCGTGACCACTCTCCACCTCGTCGTCGATCGTCTCGCCCAGCATCTGGAAGCCGCCGCACACCCCGACCAGCGGTTTCCCGGCAGCGGCATGGGCGCGGACCGCGTCGGCCAGCCCGGTCTCGCGCAGCCAGGCCAGATCGCTGACAGTCGCCTTCGAACCGGGCAGCATCACCAGATCGGCGTCGGCCACATCACCCGGCTCCACGGTCAGATGCACCCGCACCCCCGGCTCGGCAGCCAGCGCCTCGGCATCGGTGGCGTTCGAGATCCGGGGCAGGCGGACCACCGCGACCCGCAGCCACTCCCGGCCGCGCGGCGGACCCGGGCGGCCGAGCGTCGTCCCGTACGCCAGCGAATCCTCGGCGTCCAACCAGATGTCCCGGTGAAACGGGAGCACCCCGAGCACCGGACGCCCGGTGACCGCGGTGATCATGTCGTTGCCCGGCTGCAGAAGCCCCAGATCGCCGCGGAACTTGTTGGTCACGAAACCGGCCACCAGCGCCTGATCCTCGGCCGAGAGCAACGCCAGCGTGCCGAAGAACGCCGCGAAGACCCCGCCCCGGTCGATGTCGCCGACGATGATCGCCGGCAGGCCGAACCGGCGGGCCAGACCCATGTTGACGAAATCGCCCTCACGCAGGTTGATCTCGGCCGGGCTGCCCGCGCCCTCACAGATCACCGCGTCGAAATCACGACGCAGATCGGCGAGCGTGTCCCAGGCGACCTCGGCCAGCTTCGGACGCAACTGGCGGTAGTTGCCGGCGGTGACCGTGTCGACGGCCTCACCGAGCAGGACGACCTGGCTGGTGCGGTCGCTGGACGGCTTCAGGAGGACCGGGTTGAAACGCAGGTCCGGGGGGAGGCCGCACGCCTCGGCCTGCATGGCCTGGGCGCGGCCGATCTCGCCGCCGCGGCCGTCCGAGGAGAGGACGACGGCTGAATTGTTGGACATGTTCTGGGCTTTGAACGGGGCGACCCGGACGCCCTCGCGGTGCAGCCAGCGGCAGATTCCGGCGGTGAGGATGCTCTTGCCGGCGTCCGATGTGGTGCCGGCCACGAGGAGGCCGCCGGTCATGGTCTGCGGCCCTTCGGGCCCCGCCCCCGCCCCCGCCGCCACCACCAGATCATCGCGATCCGCCCTTTCCGCGACCACGCAGCACCGCACCGACCCCGCCCCGCACCAGCGCACCCCCGGCCGCCAGCACCAGCGCAGCCGCCCCGACGGCCCCCGACACCCGCGCCGCCCGTTTCAGGTGCACGGCCGACGGCCGCGGCCCGTCCCCGAGGAACGGCCGCGTCTCACTACGTCCGAAATAGACGTTTCGTCCGCCCAGGCGCACGCCCAGCGCCCCGGCCATCGCCGCCTCGCACTGCCCCGAGTTGGGCGACGGATGATCCCCGCGATCACGTCGCCACACCCTGGCGGTCTCCCGCGGCGACCCCCCGGCCACAGGCGCCACCGCGATCGTCAGCACTCCGGTCAGCCGAGAAGGCGCCAGATTGAGTACGTCGTCAAGCCGCGCCGAAGCCGTCCCGAACCGCGCGTATCGCGCCGATCGGTGCCCGACCATGGCGTCGAGCGTGTTGGCCGCCCGGTAGCCGAGCAGCCCGGCCGGTCCGAGCAGCGCCCCCCAGAACAGCGGGGCGACGACCGCGTCGGACGTGTTCTCGGCCACCGATTCGACCGTCGCCCGGGCGAGCTCCGGTTCGTCGAGGGCCGACGGATCCCGCCCGCAGAGGTGGTTGAGCCGCCCGCGGGCCGCCTCCAGGTCGCCGGACCCCAGGTGGCGGGCCATCACCCTGGACTCCTTGCGGAGGGTGCGGCCGCCCAGCACGGTCCAGGTCGCGGCCGTGGTGAGCGCGAACCGGGCGACCGGCACCCGTCGGGTGGCCCGGCCGGCGGCCAGGCCGGCGATCACCGGCACGCCGACCGCCACCGCGGTGAACAGGACACCGGCCCGGCGCCGGGGCTGGTAGACCCGGCGTTCCAAGGCGGTGGCGGCCGTGCCGAAGCCGGCGACCGGGTGGAAGCGGCGCGGGTCGCCGATCGCGGCGTCGAGCAGGTATCCGGCGATCAGCCCGGCCGCGTCCGCGGTCCACCGGTTCAGCACGCGGCTCAGCGCCCGAACGGCGTGAGGTCGAACGCCCACACGGCCATCGCCGCCGGCTCGGCCTCCGGGTAGGGCACCGGTTCGAGCGCACCCCACTGAATGGATCCGGGGGCCCGGTCCACGAGAAACTCGACCACGATGGCGTGCAGGTCGTCGGTCACCTGGTACGGAACCGGGAACACCAGGTCGCTGGGCTTGCGGGTGCAGGCCGAGCAGCGCAGCTGGCCGGCCTCCGGGTCGTGCCAGACATAGAACGTCGCGGTCCCTCGGTGGCCGGAGGTCGCCACCTGTTCCCTCAGGACGACCGCGGTCTCCTCGAACGCGGTCACCACCTCGTCGGCCGACATGCTTATGCGCTCGTGCGGGGGCGCACCGAACCAATTGGTGTTGGCGTGCTCGGCGTCCTGATCCTCCGGCGAGAGCACCATCGTCTCGTCGGCCATGGCACGGATGTCCTTCAGCATCACCGCTTCAGTCTGCCGGTTGCCGTTGTCCTGAGACCAATCGGGCGGCTCGGCCTGGCGGCCGGGAGAAGCGGCCCGATCGGCCCATCCCGATCGAGGGAATCGGATTTCGTCGACAAACCTGGCACAGATTCACTCTTTCGTCCGACAGCGGTGGCCCGGCCGGCCGGGCACCACTGCGTCATGACGTCGGCCGCCGGGCTTTCCGGCACCGGCGGCCCGGCCTGGGACCCCGACAAGGCCGGGCCGCCGGGCGCCACCCGCCCCGCGGTTCCGCAGGGAAGAGCCCCGCGGGGCGGCGGCTACCCGGAAAGGTCTCAGGCGGCGACGGGCTCCCGCCGCGACCGGCGGGACCGGCGGGTCTCGGTGGTGGCCTCGGGCTCGGGCTCGGCCGGGGGCTCCTTGTCGTCCGGCTCCTCCGGCGTCTCGGTCAGCCCGGCCACGACCCGGAGGAAGTCCGGCTCCATCTCGCCCGGGACCGGCTCGGGCAGACCGTCGCCGAACCCGACCGGGCCGTCGGTGACCGGTTCGGCCGTCTCGCCGCCGATCATCGAGTCGGCCTCGGCGTCCTCGACCGTGCTGACGCCGGTCGGCCTGCTCCGGGCGAACCGGGCCCGCCCGCGGGCCAGGTCGTGGCCGATCGCGTGCGCCTCCATCTCGTAGGCGACGCGGTGGTTGCCCTCCTCGTCCTCCCAGTCGCGGGTGTAGACACGGCCGTACGCGACGACCGGGTCACCGACGCTGATCGAGGAGACGACGCCCTCGGCCAGCCGGCGCCAGGCGGAAACCCGGATCCGCAGGGTGTTGCCATCCACCCAGCAGCGGTTCTCCCGGTCGTACCGGCGGGCCGTGGACGCGATCCGGAAGTTGGCCACGAGCTGGTTGGACTGCGTGGTGCGGCGCCACTCCGGCATGGTGAGCACGTTGCCGATGATGGTGACGTTGGTGTCGAACACTGGTTTCTCCTTGTCGTCGGATCCGGCCGACGAGATGCCGGCGCGGCGGACGGCTCAGAGAATGGCCCGGGCGGCGGCCCGGCGCCGGTCGCCCTGTGGACAGGCCAGGAATGTGGACAACGGCCCGGACCGTGGTCGATCTGATATGGCACACCGCGTACCGCTGGGTAACCTGTCGGGGTGGAGACCGACGTCCTGGGCTGGCCGTACGAACGGCACACCATCGAGCTGGGCACCGACGACGAGGGCCCGGTCGTGGCGACCCTCGTCCGGCGGCGCGCGGAGAAGCCGACCCGCCGGGCGGTGCTGCACGTCCACGGTTTCGTGGACTACTTCTTCCAGACCCACATGGCCGACTTCTTCGTCGAGCGTGGCTGGGATTTCTACGCGTTGGACCTTCGGAAGTACGGGCGGAGCCTGCTCCCCCACCAGACGCCGAACTTCGCCCGCAGCCTCACCGACTACTACCCGGAGCTGGACGAGTCGGCCCGGATCATCCGCGAGCAGGACGGTCACGACCAGCTGCTGGTCACCGGGCACTCGACGGGCGGGTTGATCACGTCGCTGTGGGCGCATTCACGCCGCGGGCAGGGCATCGTCGACGGGCTGTTCCTGAACAGTCCGTTCTTCGACTTCAACCTGCCCTGGGCCGTACGCCGCCCGGCCCTCTCGGTCGTCGTCGCGTTGAGCAGCCGCGCGCCGTACCGGATCCTGCCCACCGCCGGCCTCGGCCTGTACGGGCAGAGCCTGCACCAGGACTATCACGGCGAATGGGCCTACGACCTGGCGTGGAAGCCGATCCTCGGTTTCCCGATCCGGTTCGGGTGGCTCGCGGCGATCCGCCGTGGCCAGCAGCGCCTCCAGGCCGGCCTCGGTATCGACGCGCCGGTGCTGGTCGCCTGCTCGGACCGGACCTACCGGGGCAAGGCCTGGGCTGACGACGTACACGTGACTGATTCTGTTCTTGATGTCGAGCACATCGTCCGGTGGGCGCCCGGGCTCGGCCCGCGGGTGTCGATCGCCCAGTTCAACGGCGGTAAGCACGACCTGACGCTCTCCGGCAAGGAGGTCCGCGCCGAGGTCTTCCGCGAGGTGGGCCGCTGGGTCGACGCGTACCTGCCGGCGCCCGGCACCCCGGAGATCGAGATCCCGCCCGCACCGGAGGACCAGGGCGCCCGCGCCGCGGCGCTGGAGGCGGCCGAGGAGGCCGTCGAGACCGCCGTCGAGGAGGCGGACGACAAGTCCGGCACGACCGCCTAGTATGTGCTGGCCAGCGCTCGTAGCTCAGCGGATAGAGCACCGGACTTCTAATCCGATGGTCGCAGGTTCGAATCCTGCCGGGCGCGCCACTCCTCTCCCACCAGGACTTCACCACTTGACGGAGTCCGACCCGGCGGCCGTATCACCCTCACCCCCGATATACCTTTCTCGCCGATATACCAAGAAAGGTATATCGTTACCGAGTGGCTGGTCGCTATGACGTCGAGCTCGAACCCGAAGTCCGGGACTGGCTCGAGACCCTTTCTCTCAAGGACTATGTGAAGGTCGAGGCGATGGCCGACATCCTTGCGGATCGAGCCGAGACACTCGGCGAACCATATTCGAGACACCTCGGCGGAAAGACTCGTGAGCTGCGATTCCGCCTTGAACGTTCCGCCGTCCGGCTCAGTTACTGGCTAGCGCCTGGGGCCCGGGTGGTGCTGTTGACCGTGTTCCGCAAGACACGCCAGATCGAGCGTGCCGAGGTCGCTCGCGCGATCGCCGCTCAGCAGGTGTGCGAAGCCGGGCATGACGCGCATGCTCCGGCGGCTGAGGTCTACGAACGGAAATGGCGCTGAGGAACTAGGGGGACTGGACGATGACGACACGTCACACTCGCTGGGAGCGCACCGGCGCTGACGAACACGCCGCCGCTTACGAGGAGGCCCGTGCGGCCCTTCTGCTCGGGCAGATGGTTCACGACCGGCGTACCGAACTCGGATTGACCCAGGCCGACCTGGCCGAGCGGGCCGGAATGACACAACCGCAGCTCTCCCGTCTGGAATCGGGTGGGGCCACGCCGACGGTGCCGTTGCTGGTGCGCCTGGCCGCGGCATTGGACGCGGAACTCGATATCGCCTTCCGGCCGCACGCCTCGACCGCCGCTTGACCGGGGTCGGATGAGCCGCCGGGCCGGCACCGGGTCCACCCACCCGATGCCGGCTGGTTCGGCGCCCTGATCGCTCAGGCTGTGGCGAGGGCTTCGGTCGGGGAGAGGCGGGCGGCCCGCAGGGCCGGGTAGAGGCCGGCGACCGCGCCGATCAGGAGGGTGGCGGCGAGGCCGCCGAGGATCACCCAGTTCGGGACTACGGTGGGCCAGGACCGGGAGGTGGCGTAGAGCGCGGTGACCGCGAGGCCGCCGAGTACCCCGCCGACGCCGCCCAGGGCGGAGAGCAGCAGGGATTCGGCGACGAACTGGGTGCGGATGTTGCCGCGGGTGGCGCCGAGGGAGCGTCGGAGCCCGATTTCGGCTCGGCGTTCCAGGACCGAGATGACCATGGTGTTGGCGACGCCGATGCCGCCGACCAGCAGCGCGACGGCGCCGAGGCCGAGGAGCAGGGCGTTGTACGCCGTGGTGGCGGCTCGTTTCGGGGCGAGCGCCTCGGACGGTTTGGAGACTTTGACCTGGTCGGGGTTTTCCGGGTTGGCGGTGGCGGCCAGGACGGCCCGGACGTTTTCGACCTGGGATTCGATCGAGCGGGTGTAGACGGTGGTGGCGTGCCCGTCGAAGGCCAGGTATGTCTGGGCGGCCTTCCATCCGATCAGGACGGCGTTGTCGAGTTCGGGTGCGAGCGGCACCCGGTCGAGGACGCCGACGACCCGGTACCAGCGGCCGCCGATGTAGACGGACGGTACGTCGCCGAGCCGGCGAGCCGCGTCGGCGCCGAGGACGACCGCCGGGTATGCGGCGGTGGCCGCGTTCAGCCAGGTGCCGTGGGCGACGGTGGCGCCGACGGTCGTGAGCAGGTCGAGTTGGGCGGCTTGCAGGGACAGTCCGCCGGTCTCCCCGGCCGGGATCTTGTCGGAGCGGTAGACCGGGGTGTCGGAGATCGTGCCGACCGCGGTGGCGTCGGTGACCGGCCCGATCCGTTTGATCATCGGGAGGGCCTCGTCGGGCAGGGTCGCCGCGTCGCCGAACATGGTGTTGCCGGGTGAGACGGTGAGCATGTTGGTGCCGAGGGCGGCCAGGGCCCGGTCGAGGGCGGCCTGGCTGGAGGTGCCGATGCCGACCACGGAGACCATCGCGGCGATGCCGATCGCGATGCCCAGGGCGGAGAGCACGGCCCGCAGGGGCCGGGCGCGCAGGCCGGAGCCACCGAGGCGGAACAGGTCGGAGGAGCTGAGCCGGGCCGGGCGCAGGGACCGGGATCGGGGCATCTCACACCACCTGCCCGTCCCGCATCGGTACCTGGCGCGGCAGTGATGCGGCGATCTCGTGATCGTGGGTGATCACCAGCACGGTGGTGCCGGCCGCGTTCAGTTCGCGCAGCAGGTCGACGACGCCGGCGCCGGCGACCGAGTCCAGGTTTCCGGTGGGTTCGTCGGCCAGCAGGACTGCAGGGTCGCCGGCGACGGCTCGCGCGACCGCGACGCGCTGCCGTTCTCCTCCGGAGAGCTGGTGCGGGCGATGCCCGAGGCGATCTTCGAGGCCGACCCGGATCAGCGCGGCCCGGGCGAGCCGCTCACGCTCTTTTTTCGGTACGCCGGAGTAGAGCAGCCCGTCGGCGACGTTGGCGACCGCCGAGCGGCCGGGTGCCAGGTGGAACTGCTGGAAGACGAAGCCGATGGAGCGGGCCCGCAGGGCCGAGAGCTGCCGGTCGGTGAGGGCCGCGACGTCGTGCCCGTCGATGCGGATGGTGCCCGCGGTCGGCCGGTCCAGGGTGCCGATCATGTGCAGCATCGTCGACTTGCCGGAGCCGGACGGTCCGACGATGGCGATCAGTTCGCCGGCGAGCACGGTCAGGTCCACGTCGCGCAGCGCGGTGACCCCGCCCGGGTAGGTTTTGGTCACCCGGTTCAGTTCGATGACCGGGCCGGTGGCGGGCGCGGTCCGGGCCGGCTCGCTCAGTTCGATGACCGAGGTCATGCCGGGACACCCACCTTCGTACCCTCGGCGATGCCGTTGCCGGAGACCTCGACGCGCCCGTCGGCGAACAGGCCGGTCTCGACCGCCACGATGCTGGTGGTGTTCCCGTCGACGACCTGCAGGCCGTAGCCGCCCTCGGCGAGGGCGAGCAGTGCGTTGACCGGGACGGTCAGCACGTTCTCCCGCTGGGAGGCGACGAAGAGCACCGAGACCGAGGCCGCGTTCAGGCCGGCCGGTGCCTTGGCGAACCCGACCGTCACGTTGATCTTCGTCTCGTCCTGTCCGTTCGGTTCGTCGGACTGTTCGACGGTGGTCTCCACGTCGGCGATCCGGGCGGCGACGGTCGAGCCGTCCGGGAGGGTGACGTCGACCTTCGCGCCCTTCTTGGCCAGGCGCTGGTCGGCGACGTCGAGCTTGACGGTGGCGACCCGGCCGGTGCCGCTGGTCTGGAGGATCTCGGTGCCGGGCTGGGCGACCGCGCCGGGTTCGGCGGTGCGCGAGTCGATCCGTACGGCGGAAGGCTTGAAAACGACGCGTCCCAGATCGACCGTGCCGGTCTCGTCCAGCCCGAGATCCTCCTGCCAGTCCTCGACCGCGTCGGCGGTGGCCGCGGTGTAGGTGCTGTCGACGGTGAAGCCGCGGTAGCCGAGCGCCCACAGGTTCTGTTCGAGCTGCTTGACGTCGGTGCCCTTGTCCCCGCTGCTCAGGCTGCGGTAGGCGGGCAGCGTGCCGTACATCAGGACCACGGGCGTGCTGTCCACCTTGTACAGCGGTCGGCCTCGGCCGACGGTGGCGCCGGTGGCCGGCATCCAGGTGACGGTGCCGCTCAGCCGCGTGGCCAGGGCGCTCGTGTCGCCGTACCCCAAGCTTCCGTCGTGGCTCTCCTTGTCGACCAGGGTCGCCTTGGTGACGTCGGCGGTCGACGCCGGGAGATCACTGGCGCCGGCCTGTGCCGGTTCCTCAGCCTTCGGCAGACCCCCCAGCAGTACGTACATGGTCACGCCGGCCGCCACCAATGCCCCGGCGACCGCGGCGGTCGTCCACTTCCGGCTCATGCCCCGTCTCCGTCGGTTCCGGTGTTCTTGTGGGATCCGCCGGGTCCCGCCGGCATGTACTTCTCGCACTTCTGCTGTGCGGCCTTGAACGTCGGCGACTCCGGGTCGATGCCGAGGCCGGAGCCGAGTTCGATGCTTCCGTCGGCTTTCGGGTCGGGGAAGTTCGGGAGCCCGTTCTCGCGCATGCACTTGGCCATCTCGCGTTCCTTCGCGAGGTCCTCGGCGCTCGGTTTCGGGGCGTTGTCCCCGTTCGGCGCCCACTTGCGGCAGGCCTGCTGCGCCTTGTCGAAGTCTTCCTTCTTGACGCTGTCCGGGACGTGGACGGTCATTTTTCCGCCGCTCGGATCGGGGAACCAGGTCATGCCCTGCTCCCGCATGCATTTCGAGAACTTCAGCGGCGCGTCCGGGTCGGCACCCGTGGCTGCCGACGCGCTCGGATTCGCCGAGGCCGGCCCGCTCCGCGCGGTCGCCACGGCCGGGTCGCCCGCGGCCGGTTTGCCGCAGCCGGTCATCGTGGCGGCGAGCGTCAGGCCCGCCACCAGGATCGTCGTCTTCCTCATGCGCCCGCCTCCTTCGGCGTGGACTGTTCGTGTCTCGTTCCGGGCGGCTGGTACTGCGCGCAGGCCTTCTCGGCGTTGTCGAAGGTCGGATCGCCGGGGCCGGTGCCGAGCTTGTCGGCGTCGATGGAGATCCCGCCGTTCGGATCCGGGTCGGGGAAGCCGGGCACCCCGTTCGCCCGCATGCACTTGGCCATCTGCCGGGAACGTTCGATCTCCTCGGCGCTGGGCTTGTCCTCTTTGTCCCCGGCGGGCAGGTACTGCTTGCAGGCCGCCTCGGCCGCCTTGATGCTGCTGTCGGGCACGCCGGGCGGGTTCTGGACGACCAGGCCGCCGTCCGCGCCCGGGTCCGGGAACCAGTCCAGACCGTTGGCCCGCATGCACTTCGAGTACTTCAGCATCGCGTCCGGGTCGGGCCCGGACCGGCCCGAAGCGCTGCTGGACGGCTTCGGGCCGGCGCTCTGCGCGGTGGCCACCGCCGGGTCGCCCGTGGCCGGTTTCGCGCAGCTCGCCGACATCGCCGCGAGCAGTACGCCGAGCGTCAGGACCGCTCTGGTCCTCATCGTCGTCTCCTTCGCCGGCAGCCCGGCGGGCCGCCACGCACCGAAGTAGAGCGATGCGCGGGTTTCCCGGGCGTCAAGGAAAACGGTGACACCGAGTTGACACCGGTCCGGGCCACTATGGAGGCATGCGGATCCTGGTGGTCGAGGACGAACCGCTGCTGGCCGACGCGGTGGCGCAGGGCCTGCGGCACGAGGCGCACGCGGTGGACGTCGTCTACGACGGTGGTTCCGCCCTGGAACGCATCGATGTGAACGACTACGACGTGGTCGTGCTGGACCGGGACGTGCCGGTGGTGCACGGCGACAAGGTGTGCCAGGTGCTGGCCGAGCGCAACGCCGGCATCCGGGTGCTGATGTTGACCGCGGCGGCCGGGATCGACGACCGGGTTGCCGGCCTGGCCCTGGGCGCCGACGACTACCTGCCCAAGCCGTTCGCTTTCCGGGAATTGTCGGCGCGGGTCGCGGCGCTCGGGCGGCGGGCCCGCCCGGCCGCGCCGCCGGTGCTGCGCCGGGCCGGGATCAGCCTGGATCCGTACCGGCGCGAGGTCCACCGCGACGGGCGCTACGTTCCGCTCTCCCGCAAGGAGTTCGCCGTGCTGGCCGAGCTGCTGCGGGCCGACGGCACCGCCGTGTCGGCCGAGACGCTGCTGGAGAAGGCGTGGGACGAGAACGCCGACCCGTTCACCCACGCCGTCCGGATGACCATCCTCAAGCTGCGCCGCAAACTGGGCGGTCCGCCGGTGGTGCTGACCGAGCCCGGAGTGGGGTATCGGATCCGATGAATCTCGACCTGACCGTGCGGGCCCGCCTGTCCCTCGTCTACGGCGGCCTGTTCGTGCTGGCCGGGCTGGTCATGCTCGGCGCGACGTACGTGCTGGTCCAGCGGGACGGGATGACCGCCGGCAGCATGCAGAAGGCCAGCGAGGCGGTGATCGGGCCGGACGGGCAGCCGGCCATCAACACGATCATCCGGGACACCCGGGCCGACACCATGCACGCGCTGCTCACCCAGGGCCTGATCGCCCTGGTCGTGGTCAGCGTCGCGACCATCGCCCTGGGCTGGCTGATCACCGGGCGCATGCTGCAGCCGCTGCACCAGATCACCGCGACCGCGCGGCGGATCGCCGAGGCGCCGGCCGCCGACCGCGGCCTGCACGAACGGATCGGCATGAAAGGCCCCGACGACGAGGTGAAACAGCTCGCCGACACGTTCGACCTGATGCTGGCCCGGCTCGACCACTCCTTCGACGGGCAGCGCCGGTTCATCGCCAGCGCGTCGCACGAGCTCCGCACGCCGCTGACCCTCAACCGCACCCTGCTCGAAGTGGCTCTCACCCCGGAAACAGCCTCCCCTGAGGTACGGCAGTTGGGGACCACCCTGCTGGCGATCAACGATCGGCACAGCCGGCTCATCGACGGGCTGCTCCTGCTGGCCCGATCCGACCGGGAGGTCACCGAGAGGTCGTACGTCGACCTGGCCGACATCGTCGACCACGTGGCCGTGTCGGACACCGTCAAGGTCGTCGCCGAGCCGTTCGAGGCGGCCGTGCTCGGCGACCCGGTGCTGCTCGAACGCCTGGTGCAGAACCTGGTGGAGAACGGGGTGCGGCACAACGTCCCGGCCGACGGCTGGGTCAAGGTGACCACGCTGACCCGGGCGGACGGCTGGGTGGAGTTGCGCGTCGCCAACTCCGGGCCGGTCATCCCGAGGTATGAGGTGCCCGGCCTGTTCGAGCCGTTCCACCGCTACCGCAGCGAGCGGCTCGTCTCCCCCGGCGCCGGGCTGGGCCTGTCCATCGTCCGGGCGGTAGCCCGCGCCCACGGCGGTGAGGTCCGCGCCGACGCCCGTGAGGACGGCGGGCTCGACGTGGCCGTGCTGCTGCCCCGCGCCCCTTAAGGTCGGTGGCATGGCGAAACTGCGGGTACACAACATCTCGATGTCGCTCGACGGGTACACGGCCGGCCCCGATCAGGACGAGCAGAATCCGCTCGGGGTCGGCGCCGAGCCGCTGCACAACTGGTTCTGGCAGACCCGGACCGGCCGGGCCATGTTCGGGCAGACCGGCGGCACGGAAGGTGTCGACGACGGTTTCATCCGCGCCGGCGACGACAACATCGGCGCGACGGTCATGGGCCGCAACATGTTCGGCCCGGTCCGCGGCGGCTGGGGCGACGAGTCCTGGACCGGCTGGTGGGGCGACGAGCCGCCCTACCACCACGAGGTCTTCGTCCTCACCCACCATCCCCGCGCCGACCTGGTCCTCAAGGGCACCACCTTCCACTTCGTCACCGACGGGCCGGAATCCGCCCTGGCCCAGGCCGTCGCCGCCGCCGACGGCAAGGACGTCCGCCTGGGTGGCGGGGCCGCCACGGTCCGCGCCTACCTGAAGGCGGGCCTGGTCGACGAGATGCACGTGGCCCTCGTCCCGGTCCTGCTCGGCACCGGCGAACGCCTCCTCGACGCCGACGCCGCCACGTCCTACCGGATCACCGCCCGCACCCCCGGCGAGGAGGTCACCCACTTCCAGTTCACCTGCGCCTGACCCAGCCACCCACCACCCGCAAGCCCGCCGCCCCGACCCGCCACCCGCAAGCCCGCCGCCCCGACCCGCCACCCGCAAGCCCGCCGCCCCGGCCCGCCACCCGCAAGCCCGCCGCCTGCAAGCCTGCGGCCCGAGCACGAGTCGCCCGCAGCCCGAACCTGAGCCGCGCGCCGATCAGGCAGCGGCGGTGACCGCCTCGCCGGACGGGTCCACGCTGCGCCGCGCCAGCCCGATCACGCCCGCCGCCATCACCAGCGCCGCAAGCCCCGCCCCGGCCGCACCCACCGCCCCGAACCGCACCCCCTCGCCGAAGAAGACCATCCCCGCAACCGCCGCCACCAGCGGATTGGCCACGCTCACGGTGGCCAGTGGCGCGGCCAGCCCAGCACCCCGATAGGACAGCTGCCCCAGCAGGTAGCCACTGGCCGCGAACGCCACAACCATCCCGCCGGCCATCACCGACACCCGGCCCGCCCCGCCACCACCAGCGCCACCACCGAAACCAGCAGCAGCACCGGCACCGGCGGTGAACGCGGCCAGCACCGCCTTGGACAGCACCGACGCGATCCCGAAAGCCACCCCGGACGCCCCGGCCAGCAGCACCGCCCGCATCCGCGGCCCGGACCGCCACGCCCCGGCCGCGCACAGGAACACCACCCCGGCCGTGATCGACGACAGCACCCGGACCGCCCGCTCGGTGAGCAGCGCCGGATCCCCCGAGTCCACCGACAGGGCCAGGACCAGCGCGAGCCCAACTACGGTCAGCGCCGCGTCCCGCCAGGCGGCCGGGGTGACCCGGCTCCGATACCGCACGACGTGGATGGGCAGCGCGAACAGCAACGTCAGCGTGCCGAGCGCCTGCACCACGGCCACGGTCCCGAAGTTGAGCGCGACCACGTGCAGGGCCACCCCGGCCCCGGTGAGCAGCAACGACACCGCCCAGCCGGACCACCCGCGGTGGCCGTGCTCGGCGAGGCGCTCCTGAGCGACGGCCGCCGCCGCATAAGCCGCGGCGGACAGCACCGACAACCCGGCGGCCCACCCCAGTGATCCCATCGGCCCCACCTCGCCGGCGCTCGCGGACGCCTGCCTCGAAAATACCGAGCGAACGGCGCGGGATCACCTGAAAGTGGCACGAACTATTCCGGCGGGCGCGCTCGGGCACGCATCAGCCGGGCCGCGTGCCGCTCGACCAGGCCGTGTGCCCGGCGCTGGGCCGTCGCCCGGCGTTCGGCGGCCGCCGCCTCCCGCCGCCGGCGTGTCACGGCGGCCCGCGCGCGCAGCTCCGCCATCCAGTCTTCGCTGGTCAGATCGGTGTTCTCGATGCCTGATGTGGTCATGCCGAAATCCTGCCGCCGGGGTACGACACTTTCCCGTCCCCGCCGGGGCCGGCCCGCGATCCTGGCACACAAACCGACAAAAGCCCCATCCAGCCGCCGGGAAATCCGTTTCCCCCGCCCGGCCGCGCTGCCACGATCCGCGGTGAGGCGTTGCAAAGTAGAACGCTGCAAGGAAGGCCGTGTTGCATAGGAGGCGCCACCAAAAAAGCAAACCCAAAAGCAAGAAGCGAGGCAGACGGGCGGCCCACCGGAGACAACCGGACGCCCACCCGGAGAACACAGATCACGGCACCGGAAGCCCCGAAAACCCCCTGAACCACCCGAACCACCCGACCCGTAATCCAGCACGAGACCGCAACACACCGGAAACACCCCCGCGAGGCCCCGGCACCCGACCGACTGTTGGGACCTCACCCACACCGCACCGGTCCGCACCACCGAGGGGACTACCCTTGACGCCCTGTGAACTGGGCTTCGGTGCGGTGGCCCGGGCGGCCCGATCTAGGCCCGGCGGCCTACCGAAACATGGAACGGAAGATGATGATCGATCAGGCCAAGGTGCGAGTCCTGCTTTTGGAGAGCATCCACCCGGATGCGGTGTCGCGGCTCGAGGAGGACGGCTTCGCGGTCGAGTCCGTGTCCAGCGCGCTGGACGAGGCCGAGCTGATCGAGCGCATCTCCGGCGTGCACCTGCTGGGCATCCGCTCGAAGACGAAGGTCACGGCGAAGGTGCTGGAGGCGGCCGACAGCCTGGTGGCGATCGGCGCGTTCTGCATCGGCACCGACCAGATCGACCTGGCCACGGCCTCGTCGTCGGGTGTCGCGGTCTTCAACGCCCCGTTCTCCAACACCCGTTCGGTGGTGGAGCTGGCGATCGCCGAGATCATCGCGATGACCCGCCGGCTCACCGAGAAGAACGCGCTGATGCATCAGGGCGTGTGGGACAAGTCGGCCGACGGCGCGCACGAGATCCGCGGCCGCCGTCTCGGCATCATCGGGTACGGCAACATCGGCACCCAGCTGTCGGTCCTGGCCGAGAACCTGGGCATGTCGGTCTCGTTCTTCGACACCGCCGACAAGCTGGCGCTGAGCAACGCGCACCGCACGGCCAGCCTGGACGAGCTGCTGGAGACGAGCGACATCGTCACCCTGCACGTGGACGGCCGCCCGGGTAATGCCGGTTTCTTCGGCGCCGAGCAGTTCGCCCGGATGCGTCCGGGCAGCCTGTTCCTGAACCTGTCCCGCGGCATCGTGGTCGACCACCTGGCCCTGCGGGACGCGTTGAAGAGCGGTCACCTGGCCGGCGCCGCGGTCGACGTCTTCCCGACCGAGCCGAAGGGCCGGGGCGACGAGTTCCTCTCCGAGCTGCGCGGTCTGCCGAATGTGATTCTCACCCCGCACATCGGTGGTTCGACCGAGGAGGCGCAGTCGGACATCGGCGGCTTCGTGGCGACCAAGCTGGCCAAGTTCCTCGTCGACGGCAACACCACGCTGAGCGTGAACCTGCCCGGCGTGGTGCTGCCCGAGCAGCCCGGCCTGCACCGGATCGTGCACGTGCACGTCAACACCCCGGGTGTGCTGGCCCAGGTCAACCGCATCCTGGCCGAGCACAACGTGAACGTCGAGGGTCAGCTCCTGAGCACCCGCGGGGAGTACGGCTACCTGATCACCGATATCGGCAAGGGCTACAGCGACTCGGTGCTGGAGCAGTTGCGCTCCATGGAGCAGACGGTCCGCCTGCGCGTCCTGTCCTGACGACCGGCGACCCGGGTCTCCTCGACGGAGGAGGCCCGGGTCAGCCCGCCTCGACGCTCAGCAGCGTGATCTTCGACGCGGCCTCGACGTCGTACCGTCCGTTGGTGTTCCAGTCCTTGGGCGTCAGCGTCGACCCGGCCGCCACGTTCTTGAGGGTCCGCGATCCGGCCGTCACGGTCGTCGCGCCGCCGCCGACCTTGACCCGGATCGGGTTCCCGGCCGGCGCGCGCAGGGTCAGTTCGTCCACCCCGCCGGTGATCTTCACCGGCACGGTGGAGGACGCCTTGGACAGGTCGAGCACGGCCCGCCGGGTCCCGCCGACCACCTCGATGCCGTCGACCAGCCCGTCGCCGAGATCCACGTCACTTTCCGCGGCGTATCCGGAGAATCGCAGCGTCCATCGCACGCGCGCGGCCAGTACCACTTCCACGTCGCCGTCGGCGCCGGCGCCGTTCCGGTTGAGCTGCAGCCGGACCCCGGCCTCGGAGAGTTGCGGGCTGGGTCGCAGCGACGAGTCGTCCGGGGTGCTGATCCGGAACAGGTCGTCGCCGATGTCGGCGATCGACACCCGGATGCGGTCGCTGGCCGCCAGCATCTCGAACGATGCCTTGGTCCGGCCGTTGAGCGGGGCGGTGACCAGCCGGGAGTCGCTGATGCCGGGTTTGGCGCCGATGTTCAGCATCTCGTTGATCTTCGAGTCCGGCCCGGAGTAGAAGACGACTCCGGTGACGGCGATCACCAGGACGGCGATCGTGCCGAGCAGGGCCATGCCGGCGGTCACCACCCGGGATCGCCGCCGCACGAGGGGCACCACCCGCACCGGCGGCGTGCCGGGAGCGGCCGGGGCGGCACGCGGGACGTCGAGCGTGTCGGCCCAGGTCGTGCCCTCCCAGGAGGGGAATCCGCCGTCCATTCCGGACGCCGGCCGGGCCGGCGCCTCCGGCGCGGCCCAATCCGCTGCCGCCGGCGAGGTCGGCATCGCTTCAGGAGGATTTCGCCGTACGATCGGCAGCCCGCCCGACTCCGATTCCGCCACCGGGAAAGTGCCCGCGTCGTCGCGCCCGCCGAGCGGCCGGTTCCCGCTGATCGGCCCGGCGCTGAACCCGAACGACGCCCGCCCGGGCCCGCCCGGCGACGCGGGTCCGTATTCCGGCGGCGGCACCGGCGCGGCGGCCGGCGGTTCGTAGGAGTGCGCCCCGGAGGAGGACGCGGGCCGGAACGGCAGCGGGTCGACCGGCGACGGCGCAGGCGGTTCGGCGGGCGCGTCCGGGTCGTCGGCGTCGCCGAACCATCCACCGGCCGGCGGCTCCACCGGGCCCACCGCGGAGTTGCCGGTCGACCCCGGCTGCTGCCGGTAGATCCGGTCCCGTCCGCCCTTCTTGCGCTGCGGCAGCGCGGACGGCGACGACAGCTCGGAGGAGGCCGACGATCCCGATAAGGATGACGAGGACGACGAAGCCGACAAAGGTGACGATGACGGCGCTGGAGCTCCCGACTCCGGCGTCACGCCATCCATGACGATTCGGTCCACGGCCGATGTCCTCTCCCCTGCAGCGCCGTCACGTGGCGCCCGCAAGAGAACACGGATAGCAGCCGCCGGCGGATCAGTTGATCCGACAAGGAAACCGGGAATTCATCGGAGCTCCGGACGGACCAGTCCGCGCCTGGTCGCGATGGCCACCGCTTCGAGCTGACTGTGCGCGCCGAGCTTGGCCAGAACCGACTTCTGATAGCCCCGGCAGGTGTGCACGCTGATGCCCAGCCGGCGGGCCACCGCGCGAGCGTCCAGACCGGCCGCCATCAATTGCAGCACCTCGTCCTCGCGGGCCGTCAGACCACTCGGAGTCCTGGTCACGGTGGCCGGGCCGGTACTGCGCAACAGCCGGGCCATGATGTCGGTGGAGACGGTCATCCCGCCGCCGTGCGCGGTGCGCAGCGCGTTCAGCACGTCGGCGAGCGCGCCGTTCTTGGAGATGAAACCCGCGGCGCCGATCGCCGTCGCCCGGCCGATCTGCGTCGGGTCCTCCCGCGCAGTGAGGATCACCACACGGGTGTCCGGCTGGCGCACCAGGATCAGCTGAGCGATCGCCAGGCCGTCCGCATCGGACAGGTCGGGATCGAGCAGGATCACGTCCGGTGACAGCTCGGAAGCGAGGTGCAACGCCTCCTGACCGGTGCGCGCGTGGCCCACCCAGAGCAGGTCCGGCTGACCGGCCAGAGCGTGCCCGAGCAGCTCGGCAAAGGTCTGGTGACCGTCGACGACGAGCACTCGGATCGCCTCGTCGTTCCCCATGCGTACACCATCCTCTGTCCAGCGGGCACCCCCGGCAGGGCCCCGCGCAGTCTAAGGACTACCCACCACCGTGCCCGCCCTACCAATAGGCGAGCGTTGTGCCACGGCGACGTCAGGTTGCCATCCGAGCGGTCGTTATAACCAGTCTTTCGGCCGAGGGCACCCCCCGCATTGGGGCTTGCTGGTGCGTCGCGGCTGCGGACACGATTCTGAATCATGTACGACATCCAGCTCTTCGGCCGCATCGAGGTCCGCACCCGTGGCGTTCGCCTCGCGGGCGACGACCTCGGCGGCGACCGCCCGCGCCAGTTGCTGGCCCTTCTGGCGCTGCACGGCGAGCAGTCCCTTGTGGAGCTGTCCGACGTGATCGGCGCCCCGCCCGCCACGGTCAAGGCCGACCTGAAGGTGCTGCGCGACCGGCTGGAGCCGGGCGTCCGCGGCCGTGACTCGGTCGTGGTCGGCAACAGCGGGAGCTACCGGTTGGACACCGAGCGTGTCCGGGTCGACGCGACCACGTTCGACCAGCTGATCGCCGCGGCCCGGGGCCGTTCGCCGGAGCGCGCCGCCCGCCCGCTGACCGCCGCCGCTTTCCTGGCCAATCGCCCGCTGCTGGAGGACGAGGACACCCCCTGGGCGGCCGAGCTGCGGGAGAAGTACACGGCGAAACTGACCACCGCCCGGCCGGCGGTCAACTCCGCCATCTGAGAGAAGCGGCAAAACGCCGTACTGCAGCAAATCGCGAAAACCGGAGGCGCTCAGCGGACCCGGGGCGGAGAATCGCCGCGTGTTCGACGTCCCGATCGCGCTGTTGCCCGTGCCGCTGGCCCCGGAGATCTCGCTCCATCTGGTCGACGCGCCGCTCGGGCTCTTCGACCTGACCGGCGGCGAGTTCCACAGCGACACCCCGCCGCCGTTCTGGGCGTTCGTCTGGGCCGGCGGCCAGGCCCTGGCCCGGTACCTGCTCGATCATCCGGCCGAGGCGGCCGGGCGCCGGGTGCTGGACCTGGCCACGGGCTCCGGGGTCGCCGCGATCGCCGCCGCCCGCGCCGGAGCGGCCGAGGTCGCGGCCGACGACATCGACCCGGCCGCGGTGGCTGCCGCGCGCCGCAACGCCGCGGCCAACGACCTCACGCTGGCCGAGTCCGTGGAGCATCCGGAGCTCGTGCTGGCCGGTGACGTGTATTACAGCCCGACCGTCGCCCCGCAGATCACCACGCAATTGCGCGCGTTCCGCCGAAACGGGGCGTCCGTGCTGGTTGGCGACCCCGGACGGGGGTATTTCCCGGAACGGCTCTTCGAGCTGGTCACCGAATATGTCGTACCGGTGCCGGAGAGTCTGGAGGAGACGGGTGAGCTGCGGACCGGAGTCTGGCGCATGCGATGACCACGGCCGTGTGCTGACCACCGAAATGCGTTCACCACACAACAACTTGTACGCTACACGTATTGTCCCCGGCGCCCATGAGGACGGCAATCACGTGCCCGATGACCAGGAAGCCACGGCCGGAGTTCCACGGCTCTCCGACGAAATCATCCGATTGATCCGGATGGGGCCGCGGTTCAGAGGCATGCTCAAGACCGGGGATCTCGGCGCCGAGTTCTCCGCGTTGATGCTGCTGTTGCCGTTGCGCGCGATGGGCCCGATGCGGGTGACCGACCTCGCCGACCTGAAGCAGGCCGACCCTTCGACGATCAGTCGCCAGGTCGCCCAGCTGGTCAAGGCCGGTCTGGCCCGGCGGGAGGCCGATCCGGCGGACGGCCGGGCCTCCCGGCTGGCGGTGACCGACGCCGGTCACGACGCCTGCGAGCGTCTGGGCGCGGCCCGCATCGCTCTGCTGGAGCGGGCCCTGAGCGACTGGCCGGCCGACCGGGTCGACACTTTCGCCCGACTTTTCGAAGAATTCAATACCTCCGTCGAGGCGCTGCTCCGCACCGACCTCGGCGCACCACCACGGGAGAACGTGTGAGTCACCCCACCCCGGCGGTCGAGAAACCGGCCGCGGAATTCACCCACCGACAGATCCTCACGATCCTCGCCGGCCTGATGATGGGCATGTTCCTGGCCGCGCTGGACCAGACGATCATGGCCACGGCGACCCGGACCATCGCCGACGACCTGAACGGCTTCAACCTGCAGGCCTGGGCCACGACGGCGTTCCTCATCACGTCGACGATCTCGACCCCGCTGTACGGCAAGCTGTCCGACATCTACGGCCGACGGCCGTTCTTCCTGTTCGCCATCGGCATCTTCGTCGTCGGCTCGATGCTCTGCGGCCTGTCCCAGAACATGTACGAGCTGGCCGCGTTCCGCGCGATCCAGGGCATCGGCGCCGGCGGCCTGATGTCGCTGGCCCTGGCCATCATCGGCGACATCGTGCCGCCCCGCGAGCGCGCCAAGTACCAGGGCCTGTTCCTGGCCGTCTTCGGCACCGCGAGCGTGCTCGGCCCGATCCTGGGCGGCTTCTTCGCCGGCGCCGACCGCATCCTCTGGGTCGACGGCTGGCGCTGGGTGTTCTACCTGAACGTGCCGATCGGCATCGCCGCCATGGCCGTCGTCGCGCGCGTGCTGCACCTGCCGCACACCCGGGTCAACCACCGCATCGACTGGCCCGGCGCGGTCGCCCTGATCGTCGGCCTGGTGCCGCTGCTGACCGTCGCCGAGCAGGGCCGCGCCTGGGGCTGGGACTCCGGCCGCTCGATCCTCTGCTACGTGGTCGGCGTCGTCGGCCTGATCGGCTTCGTGCTGGCCGAACGCGCCTACAAGGAAGAGGCGCTGCTGCCGCTGCGCCTGTTCGGCAACCGGACGATCGCGGTCGGCACCGGCGCCAGCACCATCCTGGGCATCGCCATGTTCGGCGGCCTGATGACCGTCCCGCTGTACCTGCAGATCGTCAAGGGTTCCTCGGCCACCGCGGCCGGCCTGCAGATGATCCCGTTCGTGATCGGCATCATGTCCGGCTCGATCATCTCCGGACAGCTGATCTCCCGGACCGGCCGCTACCGGATCTTCCCGATCATCGGCAGCACCCTGATGGTCATCGCCCTGTTCCTGTTCTCGCTGATCGGCGCCGACACCCCGCTCTGGCGGACCATGCTGGTCATGGTGCTGATGGGCCTCGGCCTGGGCGGCAACATGCAGCCGATGATCACCGCCGTGCAGAACGCGGTCTCCCCGCGTGAGATCGGCGTCGCCACCGGCGCGGTCACGTTCTTCCGCTCGATGGGCGGCACGCTCGGCACCGCGGTCTTCCTGTCGGTGCTGTTCAACGTGCTCCCCGGCAAGATCAACGACGCGTACACGGACGCCGCCAAGGACCCGGAATTCCTCAAGGCCGCCTCCGACCCGGGCCAGCAGCAGCTGCTGGCGCAGGCCAAGGGCGGCGGCGGGCTCAGCGACACGTCGTTCATCAACAAGCTGACCGACGTCGTCGCCCACCCGTTCAAGGTCGGCTTCTCGGACAGCGTCCACGTCGTCTACCTGATGGCGTTCTTCATCATGCTCGTCGGCCTGGTCGCGGTCTTCTTCCTGCCGGAGATCCCGCTCTCCATGCGCTCCGCCCAGCAGCAGCGCGCCGACGACGCCGCCAAGGCCGAAAACGCCGCCGACGGCGGCGACAACCACGCGGGGGTCAAGGCCGCCAGCGAGGCTCCCGGTCACTGAAAAAAGACAATTGCGGGGGTACGGGCGCCTGCCCGTACCCCCGTCGTCTCAAGCCCTTCCCGTCCACCCACCCCAAGCCGCCCGCCGCCCGCCCACTCACCCACGCGCCACCCAAGCCGGCGCTGCCACCCCGCACCGCCGACGCCACAGGCCGGCCGCCGACCGTTGCCGCGCCCGCACCGCCGACGCCCCGGGCCGGCCGCCGACCGTTGCCGCCACACGCCGGCCGCCACTTCCCTGCCATCCGCGATTTCTCACCGCCGCACGCCACCGGCCCGACGCCAACGTCAACCACTAGCCGCGCGAGGCGAAACCGCGCGAGGCGCGTGAGCCCGGGGCGACACCGTGCGGTGCGACACCGTGCGGGGCGACACCGTGCGGGGCGAGTGGTCCCCCGGGGCGAAGCCGCGCGAGGCGAGTGCGCGCGAGGCCAAAGCGCAAGGCAAGAGCCCGCAAGGCACGAGCCCGCAAGGCCGAAGCGCGAGGCACGAGCCCGCGAGGCGAAACCGCGCGCCCCGGCCGTCTGGCACAGTGGGTTCATGGCTGTTGTGAAGATCAACGCGATTGAGGTCCCCGAAGGCGCCGGCCCCGAGCTGGAGAAGCGCTTCGCCGCCCGCCACGGCGCGGTCGAGAACGAGCCCGGCTTCCTCGCCTTCGAGCTGCTGCGCCCGGTCGCCGGCGACAACCGCTACTTCGTCTACACGAAGTGGGAGTCCGAGGAGGCCTTCCAGAACTGGTCCCAGGGCAGCGCCAAGGCCGCCCACTCCGGCGAGCGCGCCAAGCCGGTCGCCACCGGCGCCAGCCTCCTGGAGTTCGAGGTCATCCAAGAGGTCACGAAGTAACCCTCCCGAGGCCTCCCCCGAAAAAAATCAGCCCCCACCCTCCCGAGGGGGCAGCCCACGACCATTGTCCCGCCGACGGCCAAGATCATGTGGATGGCCTGTGGACAACCCGCTGGTGTGGATAACCTACGAACTCGTTTGACGGTCCCGGGCCGCTGCGGCGACCAGGCGTTCCGCGACCGTCATCCGGTCCAGGCCGAGCCGCTGGGCCGAGTCGTGCAGGATCCGGTAGGCCTCCTGCACGCCGCAGCCCCGCTGCGCGATGATCACGCCGACCGCCCGGTCGACGGCCGCGCCTTCGGTCAGGGCTTCGCGCCGGTGCAGTTCGCCGAGCAGCACTTCGGCCTGGCCGGCGATGGCCATGGCGGTGAGCAGCAGGTCCGGGCCGGCTTCGCCGCGCCGGCCCAGGCTGATGCTGAGCGCGCCGACCGCGTGCCGCCGGACGTCGAGCGGGACGGCGACGACTGCTCCGATCCCGTCGGCGCGGGCGGCCCGGGCCAGTTCCGGCCAGCGGTCGTCGGCGCCGAGGTCGGCCGATGTGATGAGGGTGCGGGTGCGGGCGGCTTCGAGGCCGGGGCCGTTGCCCTCGGCGTACTGCAAAGTGTCGGAGGTCTCGCCGGCGGTGCCGGCGGCGGCGACGGTGACCGGGCCACCTTCGGTGATCAGGGCGACCGTGCAGCGGACGGTGCCGGGCAGCGCGCCGGCGGCCAGCGCGGCGAGCCGGTCGAGGGCCTGGGCGACCGTGTCGGCGGTCAGGATCCGCACGGTGACCTCGTGCAGCAGCCCGGCCAGTTCGACCGGGTGGGGCCCGTGGACGCCGAGCAGGGCGGCGCTGGTGTGCCGGGGGCGGCCCGCGGCGACGAGCCGGCGGGCCTGGCCGGGGGCGGTCACCCCACCGGAGGTGGTGCGACGGCGGATCCGGGTGCCGCGCTGCGCGGCCGGTACGCGACGTTGCGGTACTGACACCCGACGGATACTGCCATGTCGATCCGGAGACGGCTCGGTTCGGTGCCCCGATCGGGGGGTGTTGTCCGTTTAAACCCGATCGGCGCCTGAATACAGTTTCGGCCCCCGGGAGTTCCCGGGGGCCGAACGAAGTAGATGCCGGTGTGCAGGTCGCCTCGCGGCGAGTGGCTCAGCATGGCTCCAGCCGAACGGTATTCCATGCAGGCGATGGGTGAGGCCCGGGGACACTGGGCACACCGGCATCCGTAGATAACCTTCGGCACCCGCCCCTGATTCCGGCAGTGATTGTGACCTGACTAACAGTCAAACGCTCGTCACTCGGCCTTCTCCTTCGCTATGGAGTAGGCCATCTGCAGGAAGTCCGAGGCGGCGGTGGCGGTCAGCGCGGTGGCCACCAGCCGGGTCAGCCGGGGGGCCAGCACGAGCCCGCCGGTGAGCCCGGTGGCCACCCACGCGGCCAGGCAGAACGGGCAGGTGATGAGTTCGCCGATGCCGTGCTTGAGGCCGCTGCCGGAGTCCCTGACCTCCTCGTTGAGCTCGGCCGCCCCGGCCGGCTCGGTGTAGCGGGTGAACGGCGCCCGCAGCGGGCTGGTCACCGAGTCCTTGGCGATCAGGCGGCTGAGCTTGTGGGTGGCCAGGGAGATCAGCACCACGTCGGCGACGGCCGGGCGTTCGGGGACGGGCCGGCCGGTGAGCCGGGCGGCCGCGGCCAGGCTGGCCGCGAGTGCGCCGAACGCCCCCATCGCGGCCAGGTAGCCGCCGAGCGGCCGGTGGTCGTGGGGCGCGTAGGCGCGGGCCACCGCGGCGGCCTTCTCCTGCAGGGTGGACATGTGTGGGGGGGTCCCTTCGGCGAGGCGAGGGTCAGAACGCCTGGGTGAGCCTTTCCGGGTCGACCTCGCGCCCGGGGAAGCGGGCCATGTACTCGGTCTCCAGTTCCGCGGTGCGCCGGAAGTGGTTCTCCAGCGCCGCGTCCGGCCCGTGGCGCAGCGTCTCCAGCCGGGTTCGATGCAGGCTGGCCAGTTCGCGGAACAGGTCGTCGTCGGCCAGTACCGCGGGGTCGACGCCGGTGCCGAAGTCGGCTGTCGCGCCGGTCGAGGATCGAGCGTCCGCCATGGTGCGCCTCCGCTTGCGATTCGAGGTCCGTGTGTTGACGCTTGCCCGTGCGGGCGATCACCAAACCCGCCGGTAGTCTCGTGGGCATGAAAGGGCTGTGGACTCCGGCGTGGATCGCCCGGCACGTCCTGGCGCTGGTGCTGACCGCGGGTTGTCTGGGGCTCGGGTGGTGGCAGTTCAGCCGGGCGACCGGGGGCAACTCCCTCAGCTGGGGTTACATGTTCGAGTGGCCGGTCTTCGCCGGTTTCGTGGTGTTCATCTGGATCCGGGAGATCCAGCTGTTCCGCCGCAAGTCCGACCCGGCGGGCGAGGAGCCCGCCGTCGAGGAGCCCGTGGTCCACGATCCGCAGGCGCCGGTCACCCTGGGCCGCCCGGTCCGGGTCGCCGTGCGGCCGGCCGCGTCGGCCGAGTCCGACTCCGAGCTTCAGGCCTACAACGACTATCTGGCCTGGCTGGCCGAGCACCCCGGCGCCCGCCCGGCCGATTACCGCACCGCCAAGAAATAAGGAGATCCCCCCGTGCAGGGCGCCCTCACCCGCTATCGGATCATCGCCTGGATCGTCGGCGTGTTCCTGGTCGTTCTCGTGCTGGTCGGCATGCCGCTGAAGTACATCGGCGACAACGACACGGTGGTCGCGGTGATCGGCCCGCTGCACGGCTTCCTCTACATGATCTATCTGCTCCTCACGTTCGACCTGTCGCGCCGGGCGCGCTGGCCGTTCCGCCGGATGATCATCGTGATGCTCGCGGGCACCATTCCGTTCTTCTCGTTCTGGGCCGAGCGCCGGGTCACGCGCCGCTGGGTTCCGAATGCGGAACTCGCCGCCGCCCGCTGAAAAGCTCATCTAAATAACGCTCAGCGCGGGCCGAATGACAGCCGGTTATCGGGATTAAGTTCGCAAGACCGACTATTGCCAAATTTCACTCGGCCAGTACTTGATTTTGTTTTCTACCCCGATAAGTTGATGCGGTTGGTTCGGTCCGCAGCCACAAACCTGCCGTGGCGCCGGCCAACGCCGCCGAATCATGGGCGGCGCTCGGCCCATCCCCCGGGCCGGTGCCGCCGCGAACCGGGGAACCACTTCCTGGGGTGAATCCGCGTTGTGAGCGGTAGGGCCAGTCTTCCGAGCCCGAACCCGTCAGCTAACCCGGTAGGCGGCCAGAAGCGGAAGAAGGGCCCCTGACCAGTGCCACACCCCCGTACCAGGCTCCGGGCGCTGGTGGTCGCGCTGACCGCGTTGGCGATCACCACGTCGGGAGCTACCGCCGCGCACGCGGCCCCGTCCAAGGCCGAGCTGGAGAAGCAGATCACCACCGCTTCCAACAAGCTCGAGGACGTCACCGAGGCATACAACAACAGCAAGATCGCCCTGAAGAAGACCCAGGGCGACATCACCAAGCTGAACGCCTCGCTGAAGCCCGCCCAGGCGGCGCTCACCCAGGCCTCCGCCCGCATGCAGAAGATCGCCACCTCGTCGTACATGACGGGACCGGTCGGGCCGGCGGAGATCCTGCTCAGCAGCAACCAGAAGGATCTCCTGCAGCGGATGAGCTACCTCGAGCAGCTCAGCCGGTCGAACCAGCAGGACATCGACGCCTTCACCGAGACCACGCAGACCTTCACGGACCGGCAGACGGCTCTCAAGACGCAGCAGACCAAGCAGACGCTGCAGTCCAAGGAGCTGGACGCCCAGACCACGAAGATCAAGAAGGACCTCAAGAAGCTGTACGACATGCGTGAGGACCTCTACGGCAGCGCCACCGAGAACTCGGGGTCCTACACCGGTCCCATCCCCACCATCTCGGGTGACGCCGGTGTCGCGGTGACCTTCGCGTTCAAGCAGATCGGCAAGCCGTACGGTTTCGGCGACGCCGGCCCGAACTCGTACGACTGCTCGGGTCTGACCATGGCCGCGTGGGCCAAGGCCGGCCACACGCTGCCGCACAGCGCCGCGCAGCAGAAGAACAAACCGTACGCCCAGTTCTTCACCGACAAGAGCAAGCTCCAGCCCGGTGACCTGGTGTACTACCGCAGCGGCGGGCACGTGGCGATCTACGTCGGCGACGGCATGATCATCGACGCGCCGTCGGCCGGGCGGGACGTCCTGCATCGCAGCATCAACATCATGACCCCGGACGGATACGGCCGGGTTCTGTAACACCGCGGACAAGCAGAAGGCCGGTGCCCCTCGGGGGTACCGGCCTTCTTCGTGCTGTCGGTCGATCAGAAGTTCTGTCGGTGGATCAGGCGGCCTGCAGGCCCTCGGCCCGGGCCAGCTCACGCAGCCGGCCCAGCGCCTGGATCTCCAGCTGGCGGATCCGCTCCCGGCTGAGCGAGAAGCGCGAGGCCACCTCGGTCAGCGAGTGCTCGCGGCCGTCCTCCAGGCCGTACCGCGCCCGCATGATGCCGGCCGAGCGGTCGTCCAGGTGGTTCAGCAGGCCCTCGATGCGCTGGCGCTCCAGTGCGCTCAGCACGATCTCCTCGGGCGACGGGGCGTCGCTGTCGGCGACCAGGTCACCGAGGTTGGTGTCGCCGTCGTCGCCGACCGGGGTGTCCAGGGACACGGTGTCCTGGGCCCAGCGGGTCAGCTCGTTGACCCGCTCCACGGTCACGCCCAGGGCGGCCGCGATCTGCTCCGGCTCCGGGTCGCCGCCGAGCTCGCGGACGAGCTGGCGGGTGACGTTACGCATCCGGTTGACGTCCTCGACCAGGTGCACGGGGAGGCGCACGGTGCGCTCCTGCTGGGCGATCGCCCGGCTGATGGCCTGGCGGACCCACCACGTCGCGTACGTCGAGAACTTGTAGCCGCGCTCGTAGTCGAACTTCTCGACGGCGCGGACCAGGCCGGTGTTGCCCTCCTGGATCAGGTCGAGCATCGGCATGCCGGAGCGCACGTAGCGGCGGGCGATGGAGACGACCAGCCGAAGGTTGGCCCGGATGAACAGGTCTTTTGCCTTGCTGCCCTCGGCGACGATCCGCTCGAGCTCTTCCCGGCTGATGCCACGACGCGCCTCGCCCTGCTCGAGCAGGTGCTCGGCGTAGAGGCCCGCCTCGATCGACTTGGAGAGCTCGACCTCACGCGCGGCGTCCAACAGCGGCGTCCGGGAGATTTCGTGCAGGTAGACTCCGACGAGGTCGCGCTCCTCGGCAACCTGGTCGGTACGCATCACGGTGTTCTTCTCCACGTTGCCCACGGTCCCCTCATTGCCGTCACTAACCCTGTTACGGGCAATACCTGCGTCCATCAGCCCTCTCCCGTAACGTCCGCAGCTCGTGCATTGCGGTTGCTGACATCTACACAACAAATGGCTGCCTGCGCTGATTCCTGCCGGCTGATCGAAAGTGTCACGAATGCCTGGGTCTTACCTGAGAGCCCAGTGCGCGGTAGCTGAGCGCGATCTCTCTGCGACCGTCTTGCGGATAGACGGATACCCGTACCGCGCCTCATAACACCATCGGCCTCTCATCGTCCACAGCGACGGGCATCACCTGGGCGCCGCGATGCTCGTCACCCTGGTGCGGACACCCGGTATTACGGCTTGTTCGCCCTTGGGGTTCACGTGCAGCATCGACCGGTCGCCGACAGGCCTGAAACAAACGCGAACATCGAATTGATCGCGTCCGACCCGGCCGCGCCGGCCGAACGGGACCATCGGCCACACTGCGGCACGCCACGCCTCTTTTCACTCGCCCGCACGGGTGACGTTCCCCGATGCGGTGACATTCCCCGTGAGGGCCGCTGGGGGGCGTGGTAGTGAGGAAAAGCACACCCACGGCCGGGTGACAACCTGTTCGGATCTCCCCATGACCAACACTGCTCTTGTGACGGGCGGCACCGGCGGGCTCGGCTCCGCCACCATCGCGGCGTTCCTGGCCGCGGGGTGGCGGGTGGTGGCCCCGGCCCGTCCCGGCTCCGTCGACCGGCTGCCGGCCGGTGTCGTCGCCGTTCCGGCCGACCTGACCGACCCGGCCGGTGCCGCCGCTGCCGCGACGGCCGCCGCCGGCGATCCCGAGGCCCCGCTAACGGCGGTGGTCAATCTCGTCGGTGGGTACGGCGGTGGCGGCCTGATCGCCGACACGCCGGTCGAGGAGTTCGAGGCGATGTTCACCGCCAACCTGCGTCCCACCTACCTGACCACCGCGGCCGCGCTGCCGCACCTGGTCGCGGCCGGTGGCGGCTCGGTGGTCTGCGTCTCGTCCCGGGCCGCGCTCGCGCCCTTCCCCGGCGCGGCCGGGTACATCGCGTCCAAGGCGGCGGTGCTCGCGTTCGCCGACACGGTGGCTGCCGAATACAAGAAGCAGCACGTGCGCTGCAACACGGTGCTGCCCAGCGTGATCGACACGCCGACCAACCGGGTGTCCATGGCGGACGCCGACCAGAGCCGCTGGGTGAGCCCGGCCACGATCGCGCAGACGATCCTGTTCCTGGCCTCGGACGCCTCCGGGCCGATCAGCGGGGCCCGGATCCCCGTTTACGGCCAGGCCTGACCCGCTCAGAGAGACTCAGCGAGTTGCCAGCCGAGAACCGCGGCTCCGGCAACCACCGGCACGCCGGCCAGCACCAGGGTTCGCACGCGGACCCGGCGCTGAGCCGGCACGGCCGCCTGGGTGAGGGCGGCGCCGATCGCGGACCGGATCTCCTCCGGTGAGCGATTCGCGTCGATGACGACAAAGTTCGAGAACTCCGGCATCGACCGGTACGCGCGGTCGGCCGCGGTCAGGTACTCCATCGACTCGTGGTCGGTGCCGCGGCGGACGATCCGCTGCTGGGCCACCGCCGGGTCGACGGCCAGGAAGAACGTCACGTCCGGGCGCGGGAAGAAGCGGTAGGCGAGCCGGGCGCGCCGCTCGGCGGCCGGGCCGGCCCCGTGGGCGCGCAGACTCGCGTACTGGCACACCGCGAAGCGGTCCATGACCGCGACCTCCCGGCGGACCGCGCGCCGCAGCAGCGTCCGGGCGATGGCGAGCCAGCGCAGCAGGGACTCGGTCAGGAGCATGAGCCGGCGGCCGAGCAGGTCCTCGGCGTCACGGCGGCCGAACCGGACGGCCAGCCGGCCGAACCAGGCCCGCCCGCCCGCGTTCTGCCGGTAGCGCGCCGGGCGGCCGGCCGCGGCGAGGCTCTCGGCCAGCAGGCGGGCCTGCGTGGTCTTGCCGGAGCCGTCGATGCCGACCAGGGCGATGGTGCGCACGGGAGAGGACATACCAACCGACGGTAGCCGGGCCTCGCACGCTGCGTTCCTCCTCGTAATGCCGTCGAAGCGGGCCAGAATGATCACCGAGGGGGTTCAAGGTGCGGCTACCCGGGGTAGTCGTCATCAATTGGACAGGCGAGCACAGGAGGGCACCATGCCGCACCGCGTCGACGAGGGGCTGGCCGGCACGATGAAGCGTGTCGCCGCGGCCCTGAAGACGGCGGAGATCCCCTTCGCGCTGGGCGGCAGCTTCGCCGTGTACGCCCACGGAGGGCACTCCAGCGATCACGACGTGGACTTCCTCATCCGCGAGCAGGACAAGGAACGGGCTCTGCAGGAGCTGGCCGGGGTCGGCTTCGAGACCGAGGAACCGCCGGAGGACTGGCTGGTCAAGGTCTTCGAGGAGGGCCGGATGGTGGATCTGATCTTCCGTCCGGTGGAGACGCCGGTCACCGACGAGACCCTGGCCGACACCGAGCGGATCTCGGTCGAGGCGATCTACATGCCGGTGCTGTCGGCCACCCAACTCATGATCCACAAGCTGCTCGCGTACAGCCAGCACCACTGCGATTTCGCGCAGGGGCTGCCCGTGGCCCGGTCGCTGCGCGAGCAGATCGACTGGGAGCGGGTGCGACGCGAGACGGCGACATCGCCGTACGCGGAAGCCTTTCTGGTTTTGCTCGATCGCCTTGACGTCGTGCCATTTCCGCCAGAGGAGGGGTAGGGGCCTGAGATGACCAAACAGATCGATCTGGAAGCCGAGATCCAGCGGCTGCTGACCGAGCACGACCGGATCGCCGAGCAGGGTGTCACCGTGCAACGCCGGGAGAACGTGCTGGTGCTGGGCGGTGAGGTGGAGAGCGCGCAGCGGCGGGACGAGATCTGCCGGCAGATCACCGCGCGCTACCCGGACCTGGAGATCGCCTGCGACATCGGCATCACCCGGACCCAGGCGCCGGCCGAGGTGGAGGAGATCTCATGATCCGGATCGCCGCCGTGGGCGACGTCCACGTGGACAAGGACGTGGTCGGCCGGTACCGGCCGGCCCTGGAGGAACTGCCCGATCGGGCCGACGCGCTGCTGATCGCCGGCGACCTGACCCGGCACGGCACGGTCGACGAGGCCAAGTGCTTCGCCACCGAGTTCGGCGGGCTGGGCGTGCCGGTCGTGGTGGTGCTCGGCAACCACGATCATCAGAGCGACAGGCAGGACGAGGTGACCGAGGTGCTCACCGACTCCGGGATCACCGTCCTGGAGGGCACGGCGACCGTGCTGGAGCTGCACGGGCACCGGCTCGGCATCGCCGGGACCAAGGGGTTCGGCGGCGGCTTCAAGGGCGCCTGCGCCAGCAACTTCGGCGAGCGCGAGATGAAGGACTTCGTCGGCACGGCCGAACGTTACGCCGACGCCCTGCGCGACGCGCTGCGCTCGGTCGAGGTGGACGCCCTGGTCGCGCTGACCCACTACGCCCCGGTCCCGGAGACGCTGGCCGGGGAGCCGCTGGAGATCTTCGCGTTCCTCGGCTGCTACCAGCTCGGCCAGGCGATCGACGACGCGCCGACCGCGCTGGCCCTGCACGGGCACGCGCACCACGGCTCGGAGCGGGGGCGCACGCCCGGCGGGGTGCCGGTACGCAACGTCGCGCACCCGGTCATCAAGCAGGCGTACAACGTGTATCAGCTGCTCAGCGACACTGTGGACGCGAAGGACACACAACTCGTGAACGTGTGATCCGGGAGCAGGTTTCCGATTTTCGGACACCGGGTACCAGCAGTGACATGGACCTACTGCTCTGGATTCTCGCCGTTATCCTCGTGGTCGCCGGCATCCTCGCGCTGTTCCGGCGGCAGATCCTCTGGGGCGTCGTGCTGATCATCGTCGGCCTGCTCGTCGGCCCCGGTGGCGTCAGCATCTTCACCTGATCCGCCACCCCCGCACCCCACAATCCCGTCGGTATCGGTACCGGGATCGTTCCCAGAAACGGAACGGTCCCGGTTCTCTTTGGTGCACCGACGCACACCACGTGCGTTGAACGGCAGCTGATTTCTGACTCACTACCCCGCGGACGATCGCCGACGTTTCGCGAGGTAAAGCAGTGTCTGCTCACGTTCACCACTTCACCTATGGCGCCTTCAATCCGATAGCCGCGACCCTGCTGGCGTACCTCGGATCCTTTCTCGGTCTGCTCTGCACCGAGCGGGCGCGCGGTGTGCACAGCCGCAGCCGGCGCAACCGGTGGCTGGTGATCGCCGCGTTCTCGATCGGCGGATGCGGCATCTGGCTGATGCACTTCTCGGCGATGCTCGGCTTCGACGTCCCGGACAGCCCGGTCCGCTACGACCTCCCGGTCACCCTGCTCAGCATGCTGTTCTCGGTCGCCACGGTCGGGATCGGGCTGATGGTGGTCGGCCACGGCTCGCCCAGCCCGGCCAAGACGGTCGCCGCCGGCCTGCTCACTGGTGGCGGGGTGCTGGCCATGCACTACACCGGCATGGAGGGCATGCGGCTGACCGGCGCGGTCCTGCACTACGACCCGATGCTGGTGGCCGCGTCGGCTGTGATCGCGATCGTGGCCTGCACCACGGCGCTGTGGTTCGCGGTCTCGGTGCGTGGGCTGCGGCCGATCGCCGGCGCCGCCGGGGTGATGGCCGTCGCGGTCTGCGGCATGCACTACACCGGCATGGCCGCCCTCTCGGTCGAGCTGGTCCCGTCGGCCGAGCAGCCCACCGGCGGGATCCGGCCGCTGGCCCTGATCGTGCCGATCACCGTGCTGACCGCGGCGACCATCGTCGGGGTGGCGCTGAGCGCGCTGCAGGCGATGACCGACGAGGAGTTCACCGACGGGGCCGGCACCCCGAAGCGCGGCGCGCACGCCGAGACCCCGCAGCCCTGGACGCTGCGGCAGGCCTCGCAGTTCGGGGCGGCGGCGATCCGGCTCTCCCCGGCCGCCCGCGCGGTGGCCTCCGGACGGGCCGCCGGGTCGGGCCGCCCGTCGCCGGCCCCGCGGCCGGCGCCGCGCCCGCCGACCTTCGACCCGTCGGTGGCCGGTGCGCCGCCGCTCGTCCCGATGCCGACGATCCCGCCCGAGGAGCCGGCGCCGCCCGCCGTGCCACCGACCGTGCAGGTCTTCTCCGGGTTCGGGGCCGAGCCGACCGTGCCGGTGTCCCCGGTCGGTCCGTTGACCCCGATGGCGCCGGCCGACACGCCCGGCCCGATTCCCGATCCGGGCGGCGGGACGCGGGGCCCGGTGGTGGGTCCGGCCACATCCGGCACATGATCGATCCCCGTCGCGGCCGATGATCAGGTATATCTGATCCGCATGGCGCCAAGGATGCTGCTCTCGATGCCGCTGCACGCGATCACCGAGGTGTACGGCGAGGCCGGCCTGCGGCAACGGTTCGAGCTGGAGCTGGAGTCGTTCCCGGCCGCCGAGCGCGAGCGTCTGACCGAGGCGCTGGACCTGGCCGCCACCCTGCACGCGACCGACCGGCGGGTCCGCGAGCCGTACCTGAACCATCTGCTGCGGGTGGCCATCCGGATCATCCGGTACTACCAGATCCGGGACGTGGACGTGCTCGTCGCGGCGTTGCTGCACGACGCGGTGGAGGATCACCCGGCGGAGCTGGCCGGGGTCGCGCCGGACACGCCGTACGGGAAAAGCACCGAAGCGGCCTTGGCCGCTCTTGCTCTTCGCTTCAATCCTCGGGTCGCCGATCTGGTCCGGTCGGTGACCAATCCGGCCTACGACCCGGGGCGTGATCGGCACGAGCAGTACCGGGAGCATGTCGCCGACAGTCTGGAGCGCGATCCGTGGGCGCGGATCATCAAGATCTCGGACTTCACCGACAACGGTGTCGGCGTGATCCACACCACGCTCGACAAGGCCCACCGGTCGGCGACCAAGTACCGCCCGCTGGTGCCGAAGCTGCGCGAGCTGATCGGGCGGCCCGACACCCCGCTCTCCACCCAGGCCAAGGAGCACATCCTGGACCAGCTGGACCTGGCCGAGGAGCGATTCGCGGCCATCCTCGACGGCTGACGAAAGCATCCGCCTACGCTGGGGTTCATGCCCTCCACTGACGCCTGGTGGCGCGACGCCGTCATCTACCAGATCTACCCACGCTCGTTCGCCGACGGGAACGGCGACGGCATGGGCGACCTGCCCGGCATCACCGCGCGCCTGCCCCGCCTCCGTGAGCTCGGCATCGACGCCGTCTGGCTCTCCCCGTTCTACGTCAGTCCGCAGCACGACGCCGGTTACGACGTCGCCGACTACCGCGACGTCGACCCGCGCCTCGGCGGCCTGGGCGACGCCGACAAGCTGATCGCCACCGCCCACGACCTGGGCCTCAAGATCATCGTGGATCTGGTGCCCAACCACACGTCGAGCGAGCACGCCTGGTTCAAGGCCGCGCTGGCCGCCGGACCGGGCAGCCCCGAGCGGGAGCGCTACATCTTCCACGACGAGCCGCCGAACAACTGGCAGAGCGTCTTCGGCGGCCCGGCCTGGCACCGGGTCGACGACGGTCAGTGGTACCTGCACCTGTTCGACGTCTCCCAGCCCGACCTGAACTGGGATCACCCCGAGGTCCGGGCCGAGTTCCTCGACATCCTGCGGTTCTGGCTGGACCGCGGCGTCGACGGCTTCCGCGTCGATGTGGCCCACGGCCTGGTCAAGGACGCCAAGCTGGCCGACTGGACGCAGCCGTCGGTGGTGCTCGGCGGCCTGGAGCCGGCCGGTCCCCCGCCGCCCATGTGGGACCAGGAGGGCGTGCACGAGATCTACCGGCAGTGGCGGACCGTGCTGGACGAGTACACCCCGGCCCGGATCATGGTGGCCGAGGCCTGGGTGCAGCCCGAGGAGCGGCTGGCCCGGTACGTGCGGCCGGACGAGATGCACCAGGCGTTCAACTTCCCGTACCTGGAGGCGCCCTGGAAGCCGGCCGAGCTGCGTGAGGTGATCGACTCCTCGCTCGCGGCCACCGGCTCGGTCGGCGCGACCACCACCTGGGTGCTCTCCAACCACGACGTGGTCCGGCACGCGTCCCGGCTCGGCTTCCCGGCCGGCACCGGGCGCAAACCGGGCATCGGCCCGGGCGACCCGCAGCCGGACACCGGGCTGGGCCTGCGCCGGGCCCGGGCGGCCACGCTGCTGATGCTCGGGCTGCCCGGCTCGGCCTACCTGTACCAGGGCGAGGAACTGGGGCTGCCCGAGCACACGACGCTGGCCGACGAGTTCCGGCAGGACCCGGCCTGGGAGCGGTCCGGGCACACCGAACGCGGCCGGGACGGGTGCCGGGTGCCGATCCCGTGGGAGGCCGACGCCCCGTCCTACGGCTTCGGGCCGGGCGACGACAGCTGGCTGCCGCAGCCGGCCAGCTGGGCCGAGTACGCGCTGGACCGCCAGGTCGACGTGGCCGGCTCGACCTACGAGCTGTACCGCTCGGCGCTGGCCGCCCGGCGCGCGCAGGACCTCGGCAACGGTTCGCTGACCTGGGCGTCCTCGGAGGGTGACGTGCTGGCGTTCCGCAACGGCGGGATCCTGGTGCTCACCAACTTCGGCGCCGAGCCGGCCGGGCTGCCGTCAGACGCCCGGGTCCTGCTGAGCAGTGAACCGCTCGACGGCGACGGGCGGGTCCCCACCGACGTCACCGTCTGGGCCGCGGTCTGACGATTTCGAGAGCGCCAGCAGGGCGGCGTGCGTGGCGGCCATGTCGTCGGCCACCGTCCTGCTGGCCATCCAGTACATGATCCCGGTCGGGATGAAGAAGAACTGGAACGAGGCCAGCCCGACCGCGTAGTTCAACGGCGGCGGGAACGCGCCGGCCAGCCGCTGGAAGGCCACCCCGACCAGCGCGTTGCCGCCCGCCCGGCCGAACCCGTTGACCAGGTTGCCCAGGCTGTAGACGGTGCCCCGATGCTCCGGCGGGTTCACGTCGGCGATCATCGCGAACCAGTTCGGCGAGTTGGCCGACGTCAGCATCAGCGCGAACACGGCGATGGCCAGGCAGACCGCCACCGTCGGCTCGGTGACCACGTTGTCCAGCACCCCGCGGATCACGTCGGCGGTGCCGGCCCCGTCCGGCACGGTGATCCGCATCGGCACGAAGAACAACACCACATAGAAAGGTACGGCGGCGAGCACGCCCACGGCCGCGACCAGCGCCCGCCCCCGCGGCGTCCGCCGCTGCAACCGGTCACCGGCCAGTCCCCCGAGGATCGACAGCGCCGCCCCGAGCTGGAAGATCGTCGCGAACACGCTGCCGACCAGCACCGCCGTCCCGGGCGAGTAGCCCTGGTCCTCGGCCCGGGCCCGGAACAGCACCGGCAGCCAGACCAGCGAGCCGAACGCGATCTGGGCCGTGCCGCCCTGCAGGATCAGCCAGATGTTGGTCCGCCGGCCCAGGATGATCGGCAGGTGGTCGTGGTGGATCCGCTCGTCGTAGTCGATCCCGGCCAGCTCCGGCTGGCTGTCCCCGCGCGGCACGTTGTAGGTGAACACGTACAGCAGCGTGGCCGCGCACCCGGCGACCGCGGTGACCAGGAACGGCTGCCGCCAGTCGGCGTGACCGAGGATGCCGCCGACCAGGGTGCCGGCCAGCGTGCCGACGCCCTGCGACAGGCCCCAGAAGCTCATCACCAGGCCCCGGCGGCGCGGCGAGATCAGATCGCTGACCACCGAGAAGCTGACCGAGGCGACCGCGCCCAGCCCGAACGCGGCCAGCACCTGGGCGAGCAGGAACGACACGTACCCCGCGGACAGACCCGACCAGGCGGTGCCGGCGATCCAGATCACCGTGCCGAGGATCAGGACCGGTTTGCGGTCGGTGCGGTCGCCCGCGTACGCCCACCCGATCGCGGCGACCGCGCTGATCAGGAACATGATCGTGGTGGCCAGCGCGATGTGGCCCTCGCCGACCCCGAAGTCGTCGCCGATGCTCCCGTACAGCGGTGGGACGATGCCGATGGCGACGTTGTCCAGTGACGCCAGGATCACGAAAACGACCACGCTGTAAACGCGGTGCACGGTGCCGCCCCTGAGCATCACGGGGTAGAGGTTAGCGAGAGTTCGGCCTGCGGACAGGGCGGCGTTGCCCCCAGTACCACGGTTTTCGATGATCTGGACGCATGCTGATCGTGCGGATCGCCAACTTCGTCCACTCGACCTCCGGCGGCCTCCGCACGGCGCTGCGAGAGCTCGGCCAGGGATATCAGGCGGCGGGACATCAAGCCGTGCTGATCACTCCCGGTCCGCGGGCCACCGAGGAGGAGACGCCGTACGGCCGTCTCATCACCCGGCCCGGCCCGGTCGTCCCCGGGCTCGGCGGATACCGCGTCCTGCTCAACCGGGGTGCGATCACCAAACTGCTCGACCGGCTGCGCCCCGACCGGATCGAGGTGCACGACCGGTCGACGCTGCGCTGGCTCGGCGCCTGGGCGCGGCGGGCCGAGGTGCCGTCGATGATGGTGTCCCACGAAAGCCTGGACGGGCTGCTGCGGCTCTTCGGCCCGGGCCGGTCCCTGGGCCTGCGCGCGGCCGACCGGCTCAACGCGCGCACGGTCGGCGCCTTCGACGCGGTGGTCTGCACCACCGGCTGGGCCGAACGGGAGTTCGTCCGGCTCGGGGCGACCCCGATCCGGGTGCCGCTCGGGGTCGACCTGGCCCGGTTCACGCCGGCCAACCAGGACCCTTCGGTGCGCGGCCGATTCGCCCGGCCCGACCAGGTGCTGCTGCTGCACTGCGGGCGCATGTCGGCCGAGAAGGAGCCCCGGCTGTCGCTGGCCGCGCTGGCCGAACTGCGCTCGGCCGGGGTCGACGCGATCCTGGTCGTGGCCGGGGACGGTCCGCTGCGGGTCGCCCTGGAGCAGGAGGCCCTCGACCGGCAGCTGCCGGCCACGTTCCTGGGCCACGTCACCGACAAAGCGCTGCTCAACGCGCTGCTGGCGAGCGCCGACGTCGGCGTGGCGCCCGGGCCGATCGAGACGTTCGGGCTGGCCGCGCTCGAAACCCTGGCCAGCGGGACCCCCGTGGTGGCGCGGTCGTCGAGCGCGCTGCCCGAGGTGATCGGGGCGGCCGGGGTCGCGGCCGACGGGACCGGGTCGGCCTACGCGGCGGCGATCCGGGAACTGCTGGACCGGCCGGAGACCGCCCGCCGGGGTGCGGCCCGCGCCCAGGCCGAGCGTTTTCCCTGGTCGGGCGCGGTCGACGGCTTCCTGGCGGTGCACGGCCGGACCCGCGTCCCGAACGGCCGGGCCCACGACGTGGACCCGGCCGTCGCCTGACCGACGGTCACCGACGGGAACGGCCCGGGACTGCTCCCACGGTCCCGGGCCGCATCCCTCCCGTCGGAGGTCAGTTGCCGATCGTGGCCTGCGGGCCGGCGTACTGCTTGAGCAGCGCCGGCACGTCGGCCGCGGCGTCCAGGGTGTACGCGTAGTAGCTGGACGGCGTGAACGCCGACCCGTTGGTCACCTGCTTGCCGGACGAGTTGACCACGATGCTGCCGCTCTGCCTGAGCTGCCCCTTGGTCAGGTCGTCGACGTTGTACGGGTTGGCCACGTTGTCGAAGTAGCTGTTCTCCAGGACCAGCTTCGTCGAGCCGCGCGAGAGGTTCCCGTACGAGGTGATGTTCTGCATGTAGTTGTTGTAGAGGTGCGCCAGCGCGACGTTGTCGACGCTCGGGTTGCGCTGGTTGGTGTCGTGGATCCAGTTGTGGTGGATCGTCATCCGCGCGGTCACGTTGTCGGTCCAGCCGATGCCGAACGCCTTGTTCTCGTTCGACAGCTCGTTCCAGGAGACGGTCAGGTACGACGTGTCCTTGCGGCTGTCGATCAGGCCGTCGTTCATGTTGGTGATCCGGTTGTGGTCGATCCACACGTGGTCGGCGGTGTCCATCTGGATGCCGTCGTAGTCGTAGACCTTGTCGTCCGGGTCGTCCTCGGGCATCGCGGCGTCCTTGATGGTCAGGTTCCGGATGATCACGTTCTTGATCCCGGTACCGAGGAAGAAGCCGCCCTGGAGGATCTGGCCGCTGGTGCCGACCCCGACGATGGTCTTGTCGGACTGGACCTTGAGCTCGGTGCCCTTGGGGGTGACGGTGATCGCCGAGGCCACCCTGATCACGTACGGTTCGGTCGCCGTGACGTACTTCTGCAGGTCGGCCAGGGTGGTGACGGTAACCGTGGCCCCGGCCGCGCCGCCGGTCGTGCCCCCGCCGGTGGAGGCGAAGCCGTCGGCGGTGTTCGACCAGGTCCGGCCGGTGCTGACCGGGGTGAACGCCCACTGCTTGTTCGAGTTGGCGGTGCACGTCTCCTGGATGATCGCCGCGCCCGAGGCGGTCGACGCCCCCTGGTCGGAGATGCAGAGTCCGTTACCGACGTTGACGATCTGGTACGAATCGGTCCCGCTGGCGACGAGTTTCCACTGCTGGTTGGTCTGGGAGCCGACGCAACCCCACTGCTGCAGCCGGGTCCCGGACGTCGCCGAGGCGGCCGGCACGTCGACGCACTTGCCGCTGTTCACGTTCTGCAACAGGTAGTTCGCACCGGAGGCGACCAGCTTGAACTGCTGCCAGGCGGCGCCCGCGGTGCAGCCCCACTGCTGCAGCAGCGCGCCGTTGTCCTTCGACGCGGCCGGCACGTCGAGGCACAGGCCGCTCTTCTTCACGGCCAAGGTGTAGGTGGCACCGGCCGCGGGCACGGTCGCGGCCTCGGACGGCAGCACCGCCCAGCCGACGATCGCGGTCGGGACGGCCAGGACGGCCGCGGTCAGGAAGATCCGCTTTTTACGCATGCGTCAGCCCACCGGGTTCCAGTTGTCGGTACCCGCCAGGTACTTCTGCGGGGTGTAACTCGCGGCCTGCGCGTCACTGAGCTGCGGCCGGTTGCTGTTGGTGGTCGCGCCCGAGCCGGTGTTCCGGTACTCCAGGAAACGCGCGTTCTGCCAGACATTTCCCGACATGTCGATCCAGGGCTGGGCGGTCTTGATCGTGGCGCTCAACGAGGACTCCCGGAACAGCACCTGCGCGTCCGCACCCCACGGCCGGCCCAGCTGGGTCACGTTGTTCGCCGCGCCGGTCACCGTGGACTTGTAGAACAGGAATCCGTACGCGGTGGCCGCATCCGTCCGCGCCGCGGTGATCGGTCCGCCGCTGGTCCGCTTCTGGTAGACCTTCGTGGCGTCGAAGACCGCGGTGCCACCACCGAAGATGAAGTCGACAGTGCCTTCGACATAGGAATTCTTGACGTACGTCCGTCCGCTGTTGACCAGCAGCGTGTCCTGCGCGCCCAGGAACCGGACGTTGTCGAAGACCAGCCGGTCGGCGTTCAGGTTCGCGGCCACCGCCTGACTGCCCTCGCCGTAGTCGTTGGCGATCGTCAGGTTCGTGGCGTTGAACTCCTTCGCGTTGGCGAAGAGGGTGGCGCTGCCCGACGTGCCGTACCCGCCGGCCGAGCTGTGGTTGCCGACGATCACCACGTCGTCGGCCGAGTCACCGCCGCCCAGCAGCGTGACGTACGGCTTGGTGGCCGGAACGGTCACGGTCTCCCGGTAGGTGCCCGGCTTGACGGTGATCGTCTTCCGGCTGCTGTTCCCGGTCCCGACCGCGTCGATCGCCGCCTGCACGGTCGTGTACGTCCCGGTCCCGTCGGCCGCCACGGTGAACGGGCCGGTGCTGCCGACATCGGTGAACGCCCACTGCTTGTTCGAGTTGGCGGTGCACGTCTCCTGGATGATCGCCGCGCCCGAGGCGGTCGAGGCGCCCTGGTCGGAGACGCACAGGCCGTTGCCGACGTTGATGATCTGGTAGGTGCCGGTGCCGCTGGCGGCGAGTCTCCACTGCTGGTTGGTCTGGGAGCCGACACAACCCCACTGCTGCAGCCGGGTCCCGGACGTCGCCGAGGCGCCGGGGACGTCGACGCACTTGCCGCTGTTCACGTTCTGCAGCAGGTAGTTCGTACCGGAGGCGACCAGCTTGAACTGCTGCCAGGTCGCGCCGGACGTGCAGCCCCACTGCTGCAGCAGGGCGCCGTTCTCCTTCGACGCGGCCGGCACGTCGAGGCACAGGCCGCTCTTCTTCACCGCCAGGGTGTACGTGCCGCCGGCCACCGGGGCGGTCGCGGCCTCCGAGGGCAGCACCGCCCACCCGATCAGGCCGGCCGGGACGGCGAGGACGGCCGCCGCTCCGAACAGTTTCCGCTTGCGAGTTGCCACCGCGGATCCTTTCTACGCACGGGGATGACCGCCGGGGATGCGGCCGATACGTAGATGCCGAGGAGCCAGGGCGACAACAAAAAACCTTCAAGAAAAAAAATTGCGGGGGTACGGCATGAGCGCCGCACCCCCGCAACGGGGTCGTTCAGCGGGTCCGGTCCAGCACGGCGTGCTGGGCGGCCGCGTACTGCTCGCGGATCAACGGGACGGGGTCGTCCTCGTACACCGAAGGGGGTTCGGCCGACCAGGCCGGCGGGGTGTCGCCGCCCGTGGCCACCCAGGCCGCCTGCCGGGCCGCACCGTCGGCCACGTACTCACCCGGCGGCGGGACCAGCACCGGCTTGCCGAACAGCGCGGGCGCGACCCGGCGGACCGCCTCGCTGCGCGCCCCACCGCCGACCAGCACGATCCGGTTGGCCTGGGCACCCTGACCGACCAGGGCGTCCAGCCCGTCGGCGAGCGCGCAGAGCATCCCCTCGACGGCGGCCCGGGCCAGGTGCGCCGGGTCGGACGTCCGCAGGGTCAGCCCGTGGATCGCGCCGGTGGCGTCCGGCCGGTTCGGGGTCCGTTCGCCTTCGAGGTACGGCACCAGGACCAGGCCATCGGCCCCGGCCGGAGCCGAGAGCGCCAGCCGGGACAACTCGTCGTGCGAGACGCCGAGCAGTTTGGCCGCCGCGTCCAGGACCCGGGCCGCGTTGAGCGTGACCACGATCGGCAGGAACCGCCCGGTGGTGTCGGCGAAACCGGCCACCGTGCCGCTCGGGTCGATCGGCGCCGCGTCCGAGGAGACGAAGACCGTGCCCGACGTGCCGATCGAGACGATCACGTCGCCGGGCAGCGCGCCGGTGCCGAGGGCGGCCGCCGCGTTGTCCCCGGCGCCCGGGCCCAGCGGGGCGCCGTTGGGCAGGTGCCCGGCGATCCCGGTCGGGCCGAGCACCTCGGGCAGGACGAGGTCCCGCCCGAAGCCGAGCTCCAGCAGGTCGCGCCGGTACTCATTGGTCTTGGCCGACCAGTAGAGCGTGCCGCTGGCGTCGCTGCGGTCGGTCCGGAGATCGGCGAGATCGGTCGACCCGGACAGCTTCCAGGTCAGCCAGTCGTGCGGCAGGCAGACCGCGGCGACCCGGGCCGCGTTCGCCGGCTCGTTGCGGGCCAGCCAGCGCAGCTTGGTGAGCGTGAAGCTGGCGACCGGCACGATGCCGACCGCTTCGGCCCACTTGTCGCCGCCGCCCAGCTCCTGGATCAGGTCGGTGGCGGCGCCGGCGCTGCGCGTGTCGTTCCACAGCAGCGCCGGGCGGACCACCTCACCGTTCTCGTCCAGCACGACCATGCCGTGCTGCTGGCCGGCCACCGAGGCGGCGGCGACGTCGTCCAGACCGCCCGCCGCCTCGATCGCCTGCTGGAGCGCGGCCCACCACGCGTCCGGATGCACCTCGGTGCCGTCCGGATGCGCGGCGCGGCCCTCCCGGACCAGTTTCCCGGTCTCGGCGTCGCGGATGACGACCTTGACCGACTGCGTGGAGCTGTCGATCCCGGCTACCAAGCTCATGGTCAGCGAGCCCCGAGCAGGTGCTCGATCGCGAGCTGGTTCAGCTTGACGAAACCGTAGCCCTGGGCGCCGGCGGCGTCGGCGTCGTACTCCTCGAAGGCGGCGCGGTCGGCGATCAGGTCGGCGTAGGTCTCGCCGGCGTTCAGGGTCGGCGTGGAGAGCTCGGCGACCTTGGAGGCGGCCAGCGCGGCCTGCACCTCGGGGTCGGCCCGGAACGCCTTGGCCCGCTCCTTGAGCAGCAGGTACATCCGGATGTTGGCCTTGGCCGACTCCCAGACGCCGTCGTAGTCCTCGGTGCGGGAGGGCTTGTAGTCGAAGTGGCGCGGGCCGTCGTAGGCCGGGCCGCCGTCGGCACCGTTCTCCAGCAGGTCGACCAGGGAGAACGCGTTGAGCAGGTCGCCGTGACCGAAGACCAGGTCCTGGTCGTACTTCGGGCCGTGCTGGCCGTTCAGGTCGATGTGGAACAGCTTCTTGTGCCACAGGGCCTGGGCGATGCCCTGGGTGAAGTTCAGGTTCGACATCTGCTCGTGCCCGACCTCGGGGTTGATGCCGAAGAACTCGGGGTGCTCCAGCTCCTGCACGAACGCGATGGCGTGGCCGGCGGTCGGGAGCAGGATGTCGCCGCGGGGCTCGTTCGGCTTCGGCTCGATGGCGAAACGGAAACCGTAGCCCTTGTCGGCCGAATACTGCTGGAGGAGGTTGAGGGCCTCACGGTAACGGTCGAGGGCGGCCTTGACGTCCTTGGCCGAGTCGTACTCCGCGCCCTCGCGGCCGCCCCACAGGACCAGCGTCTTGGCCCCCAGCTCGGCGCCGAGGTCCATCTGGCGCAGCACCTTGCGCAGCGCGTAACGCCGGACCGAGCGGTCGTTGCTGGTGAAGCCGCCGTCCTTGAACACCGGGTGGGTGAACAGGTTGGTGGTGACCATCGGGACGATCAGGCCGGTCTCGTCGAGGGCCTTCTTGAACCCGGCGATCAGGCCGTCGCGGGTCGCGGCGTCGGTGCCGAACGGCACCAGGTCGTCGTCGTGGAACGTGATGCCGTAGGCGCCGATCTCGGCGAGCTTGTGCACCGCCTCGATCGGGTCGAGGGCCTCGCGGGTCGCGTCACCGAACGGGTCGCGAGCCTGCCAGCCGACGGTCCAGAGACCGAAGGAGAACTTGTCTTCGGGTGTGGCCTGGAGCGACACGGTTACCTCCGGGAAACGCGCTCGATTTGTTTATTGGTTGAATTATTTGGTCGGGGTGTGGCATTGTCAAGGGCGTGCCGGCCCGGATGACGACGAGTTCCAGCGCCCCCGTCCGCCAGTCGAGCGTCCGAGCCCATAATCTCGCGCTGGTCCTGAACACCGTGGCCAACAGCGCCGATCCGCCCTCCCGGGCCTCGGTCGCGGCGGCCACCGGGCTCACCCGGGCCACCGTCTCGGCCCTGGTCGACGACCTGATCGCCGGCGTGCTGCTGACCGAGCTCGACCCGCCGCCGCGGACCGGCGCCGGTCGTCCCGCGGCCGGCCTGGCGCTCACCGCGACCGGCCCGGCCGGGCTCGGCCTGGAGATCAACGTCGACTACCTGGCGGCCTGCGTGGTCGACCTGACCGGCGCGGTCCGCCACCGTTTCACCGAGCACGCCGACCAGCGTCCGGCCGGGCCGGCCGAGGCCCTGGCCGCGCTGGGCCGGCTGGGCGCCCGGGCCCGGCTCGCGGCCGAGGCCGAGGGCCTGGTCATCGCCGGCGCCGCACTGGCCGTGCCCGGCCTGGTCTCCGGCGATCTGGTCCGGGTCGCGCCCAACCTCGGCTGGCTCAACGTGGACGCCGCGGCCCTGCTGCGCGACGTGCCCGAGCTGGCCGGCCTGCCGGTCGGGGTCGACAACGAGGCCAACCTGGCCGCTCTCGGTGAGCTGCGGGTCGCCGGGGCCAACCCCGATTTTCTGTACGTGAGTGGCGAGGTCGGCATCGGCGCCGGGCTGGTCATCGGCGGCGAGCTGTATCGCGGCGTGCGCGGCTGGAGCGGCGAGATCGGGCACGTCACCGTCTACCCCGACGGGCGGCCCTGCCGGTGCGGGGCCAACGGCTGCCTGGAGCAGTATGCCGGGCAGGAGGCGCTCGCGGCCGACGAGCCGCTGGCCGCGGCCGCGCTCGGGATCGCGCTGTCCGCGGTGGTCAACCTGCTGGACGTGCCGGTGATCGTGCTCGGCGGGGCCTACGTCCCGCACTTCGCCCGGCTGCGCGAGGGGATCGAGGCCGAGTTGCGGCGGCGGGTGCTGACCTCGGGGCTGGCGCCGGTCGTCCTGCGGGCGGCGAGTCTGGGCGCCGAGGCCGCGGTGCGCGGCGCGGCCGATGCCGTGATCCGGGAAGTTCGCGAGGATCCGGCCGGCTGGCTCCGGCGTACGCCGTAATTGCCGATCTTGAATTTGATTTTTGCATTGGCCGTCGCGATTTTGCGAAAACCTGCCGGAAATGAAGCGGCCGCCATCCCCGGGGGAATGGCGGCCGCGTAGGTCGGTGACCGGCTTACTCGACGCCGGTGCGCGAGCCGATCGCCTGCAGGAAGATGTCGGTGATCTTGGTCGGGTCCTCGGCGATGAACACGCCGCTGCCCTTGACGGTCTTGGAGATCGTCTGGAGCTCGCCCTTGTCGACCTCGTTACCGATACCGATCAGCACGAGGCGGACGAACTTGTTCGGGTCCTGGGCGGCCTTGAGCTTGGCGATCAGGACGTCCTGCTTGAGACCGTCGGAGTTGTCGTTCTGCCCGTCGGTGAACAGGATGACCGAGTTCGCCTTGCCGGCCTTCCAGCCCGCCTTGGCCGCGTTGTACGCGTCCAGGACGGTGTCGTACAGACCGGTGTTGCCGTCCGGGTTCGGGTTCAGCTGCGGGATGGTGGCCGCGACGGCCTCCCGCCCGGTGGACAGCGGGGTGACCGGGATGAGCTGCTTCCACGGCTTCTTGCCGTTCATGTTGGTGGAGAACGCCCACACGCCGACCGCCCACTCGTCGCTGAACAGCGACAGACCGGTTCCGGCGGCGGCCTGGGTGACCACGGCCTTGCTCTTGTTACCGGCCGTCGGCACCGGGTCGCCCATCGAACCGGAGACGTCGAACACGGCCAGCACGCGGCCCGCCTGCGTGGTCGCGTTCCAGGTACCGACCACCTTGCTGACCGAGGCCGCGTCGATCCCGGCCGCCGCCGAACCACCGGAGGCGTCGCCGCCACCGGCCGCGGCGGTGATCGCCGGAGAGGCCTGCGGGGCGCCGATCGGGGCCTCGAAGCCCGAACCGTACGTCCCGTCCGGGGCCCGCAGGCCGGCGGAGGCCAGCGAGTCCTTGAACGAGCCCGAGCCCAGCTGGGTCAGCAGAGCCTGCGCGGCGTCGATCTTGTCACCGTCGACGACCTGCGGAAGCACCGTGTACGGATAGTCCAGCGGAACGTTCGCCCCGCTCAGGTACACCGCGCTGAGCTCGACCGGCGGTCGCTGCGCGTTGTACGAGATCACGTCCTCCTCCGACAGCGGCGCCGCACCGAGGCTCTCGGCGAGGGTGGCCGGGTCGGTCGCCTTCGGGAACTGTTCGAGCAGCTCGTCCCGCAGGTCCGACTTGTTCTTGGCGAGGTAGGTGAGCGCCTGCACCTGCTTCTTGACCGCGTCCGCCCCGGCGCCGACGGCTTGACCGATCGACATCAGGGCGATCAGGCCGGAAGCGTCCTTGCCCGGGTTGACGATGCCGAACTTCGGCGCGTCGGCCGAACCCAGCTGCTGGCCGAGCAGGCTCGCCAGCGGCACCTTCTTGCCCTCCAGCTTCTTCGCCTGCGCGATCGGCTGTGGCATGGCGACGACGAGTGGGCTCTGCGCCACCGAGGTGACCTTGGACGGCTGGAAGCCGGAGGCCTCGTTGCGCAGGCGCAGCTGCCAGGTCGTCGAGTCCGGGATCCAGACGTCGGGCACCTGAACCGTGCCCTTGGCCTGGCCCACGTTGGCCAGGGTGACACCGTGGTCACGGGCGATCACGCTCGCCACGTCGCTCGGCGAGACAGGCGACACCGCAACCGAGACACAGGTGCCGTGAACGTTCCCCCCGTCCTTCGACCAGGCGTTGGCAGCATCCGTCACAGCGGGTGCTATTTCCGGGGCGGCGGAGACGTTGAGCCGGACGGAGCCGGTGCACTTGGAATCAGCCAGCTGGCTGTATCCAAACCACGTCCCCGCGACAACGACGACTATCGCCATTGCGCCTCCGACGACGGTCGCCCCTTTTAAGTTGAAGTTTCTACGATGGCGGCCAGACACGCGCTCCATACTGCGCATCCCAAGACCTGAATGCCATATACGTTCGGTCGAAAGTTACTCAGATTGGCGCTTGCCGATCTAGAAAACACCGAGAGTGATGACGCCGTCTCGATCAGTATCAAGTTCGGGCACCCGGGCGTCGGCTTTGACCGCAAAGGTCGCGGATGTGCACGGGTGCCCGATGTCGCCTATGGCCTGATCATCGGCGGGTTCCAGCGAAGCAGACAGGTGGGGCTCGGCTCGGCGGTCGGTTCACCTTGCGGGACGGGAATTCCGGAGTCCGGATCGACCCGGAAAACCGTCACGTTGTGTGAACGTTCATTGGCCACGTAGAGGTGATCGCCAATCAAGATCATGTGCCGGGGCCAAGCGCCGCCGGTCGATGTCTCATCGACCACCGAAGCGCTCTCGCCGTCCCAGGCGAACGTCGTCACCGTGTCCGGCCCACGGTTGGCCAGGTAGACGAAACGGCCGTCCCGCCCAGCGGCCACCTCGGACGGGTAGACCGCCCCGGCCGCCTTGCTCGACTCGGCCTCGCCCCGCCGCTCCAGCGTCGGGCCGCCGGCCGCCCGGTACCAGCTCAACGTCCCGCTCAGCTCGCCGGCCAGGAACAGCGCGCCGTCGGCCGACCGGGTCAGGTGCCGCGGCCCGGTGCCCGGCTCGGCCTCCACCGCCGGCTCGGGCGCCCCGAGCCGCCCGGAGACCGGATCCAGCCGCGACCGCCACACCCGGTCCGACCCGAGGTCGGAGATCAGCACGTCGGGACCGTTCCGATCGGGCGCCACCATGTGCGCGTGCGGGCTCGACTGGCGCTCCGCGACCGGCCCGGAGCCGCTCAGAGTGAGAAGGTCGGTGCGCTCCCCCGGCGCGCCTTCGGCATCCAGCGGATGTACGGACACCGACCCGCTCCCGTAGTTGGCCACCACCAGGTGCCGGCCGTCCGCGGTGACCGCGAGGTGGCACGGATCGACCCCACCGGTCGGGCGCGTGGCGAGCGGGACCAGCGCGCAGTCGGGGGCGACCGAGAAGGCGGAGACCGCGCCCTCGTCCAGCTCGTTGACGGAGTAGAGGACCGGAAGGGTCGGGTGCTGGGCCAGGAAGGACGGAGAGGGGGTACGCGCGGCCAGCCCCAGCCGGGTCAACTCCCCGGTCGCGGGGTCCCGCCGTAGCAGCGTGATGCCGTCACCCTCGCCCCCCTTGTCACCCGTGTAGCAACCGACGAAGACGTACTCAGCGTTCGCGCCCATGCCCACGATCCCATCACAGACGGGTGGGGAAACTTGGCAGGCTCCTCTTCTTGACCGGTACAGATGACGCGGCTTACTGTACCGGTACAGAAAACGTCGTCGTTAATTTGGAGGCGTCATGGAACTGCCCACCGCCTACCTCCGGGGACTGAACGACCTGAACCGATCGGTGCTCAGCGCGCGGCCGGACGCGCCCGTGGTGCCCGAACCCGCCCGGCGGGAGCCGCACCTGCGGAAGACGCTGGCCCGGGCGATCTACAAGGTGTCGGTGGCGGTCGCGCCCGCCGGACACCGCCCTGAGGCTCTCATCCGGTAATCGCGGCGCGCCCCCGGCCACCGTCCGGCCGGGGGCGCGCCGCACCTTTCCCGTCCTCGCCGCGTCGGCGCCGGTGGGCCGGGCCCGACGGCCGGGCTACCGTGTGGGCAGCGGAAGGAACGGTGACTGGGTGCCTCGGGTGACGTTGCAGACGATCGCGGATCGGGTCGGCGTGAGCCGGATGACGGTCTCCAACGCGTTCTCCCGACCCGACCAGCTCTCCCCCAACCTGCGCAAACGCATCCTCGACGCGGCGCAGGACCTGGGTTACGCGGGCCCTGACCCGACCGCCCGCGCCCTGGCCAAAGGCACCACCGGCGCCATCGGCATCCTGCTCACCGACTCGCTGCGCTACGCCTTCACCGACCTGGTCGCCGGCAGCTTCCTCGGCGCGATCTCCGAAGAACTCGCCCCGACCGGCCTGTCCATCACCCTGCTCACCTCGGCCGGCACCGAAGACCTGATCCCGGCCCGGGACGTGGCCATGGACGGCGCACTCGTCTACTCCTGCGACCCGACCTCACCGGCGGTCGCCTGGCTGCGCCGCCGCAAACTGCCGATGGTCTTCGTCGACCAGGCCCCGGTCGAGGGCTACGCCTGCGTCAACGTCGCCGACCGCACCGGCGCCCAGGACACCGCACGGCATCTGCTCGATCTTGGGCACACCCGGATCGCGTACGCGTTGGCCGGCGCCCACGGGCAGCACGGCCTGGTCACCGACCGATCGGTGCTGACCGAGGGCTGGGCCTCCGTCCAGCGGCGCCTCGGCTGGGACGACGTGCTCTCCTCGGCCGGCCTGACCCCGATCGTCATCCGGGAGCCGTTCGAACGGGTCGACGCGATCCGCCGCGACGCCCGCGAGCTGCTGTCCCGCCCGGACCGGCCGACGGCCTTCCTCTGCTTCTCGGACGTCACCGCCGTCGGCATCTACCAGGCCGCCGAGGACCTGGGCCTGCGCATCCCGGACGACGTGTCGGTGACCGGCTTCGACGACGGCCCGACGGCGAGCCAGTTGCGGCCGGCCCTGACGACGGTCCGGCAGGACGTGGAGGAAAAGGGAAGGGCAGCGGCCAGTGCTCTGACCGCTGCCCTGCAATCCACCCGGGACGGCAAACCCGTCCCCACTCCTCAAACCCTGCTGCCGGCCACCCTGGTCGTCCGGGACAGCACCGGGCCGGCGCGCGGCTGAAGCCGAGACGACAAATCCGGCCGGCGCTTGTCGGCGCCGGCCGGATCAGTGCGAGACGGGACTCAGCCCGTCGGGACGGGCCGGCCGATCACTTTCTCTTCGCGCTCATCTCATGCGCTGTCCGATGGACTGAAAAACTCCTTCAAGCGCCGGATCGCTTTCCGTCGTTCGAATCGCAGCCAGCGCCGGGGGAAAAGCGTGATGAACCGCGATCGACGGCTGTCGTGATAAACGGTGTCGTCGATCGCGTCGTCAGCGTATCCCGAAACGGTGACGCTGCCGGCACTCGCGGTGTCACGAAGGAGGGCCTTCGCCTTCACCACGACCGCGTACTCCATCGTGCCGTTGAGCCGCGAGTAATCTCCCATGGCGACCAGACCTTGGGCCCGCATCCGCGGATTTCCGGAATCGAGGGCCGCGGCGATCAATTCCGGCGTCGCCCAACCACCGAGAACCATTTTCACCAGGTCGACTCCGGCATCCGGGTCATCCCGTTGAATGCGGGCGAGCAGATCCTGCCTTTCGGCATCCCAATCAAATTCGTCCGACATGGCAGAAACGCTCCTTTCATGATTCGATCAACAACCAGGACACTACTTCTTCTTCTTCGTCAGCACCTCCGGGAGGGGAGCCCCGGTCGGAGGCAGGGGGCGGTTCTTGTTGTCGATCAACCCCAGCTTCTTCAGCGCCGAGAGGACGTTCTCCCCCTGCTTGTCCGTGATGGAGGCGATCGTCGGAACGTGACCGTGATACTCGTGGTAATCCGGTCGCGGATCGTCGTCGTCGTACTGGACATCCCGGTGCCGGTCGAGGATGACGATCTCACCGTTCTCATGATCCACACCGATTCGCCGATCCGAGGTCGGCTTGATCTGGATAGATCGGTCCAGCGCGGCCTGACCATTGCGCGGCGCCGGGCTGACATCGTTACCCGAGCTGCTCGTCGGAACCATGCCGTGTTTGTTGTAGCTGGAGTCGTCGTAGACCGAGACACATTTACGCTTGTTGTTGTTGTGAACCAGGACCGACTCGGCGCCCGCGAACACATAGTACGTGTGCGTGCCGGCGACCGTGAGGTCGCGCATTTCCTTGGTGTCGTCGTAATTGCGAACCTCGTTGACGACGACGTCGCCCTGGCCCTCGACCTTGAGGTGGTCGCCCGGCTTGAGGTCCTTCGCCTCGGTCCACGCCTTGGTGGTCTCGTCCCAGAACGGGTGGTTCTGGGTCGTGTTCAGGGTGGCCGATTTGCCGTCCTGGTCCTTGACCGTGACGTCGGAGAACTCGTGGTCGGTGTTGCGGTGCAGCTGGGTGACCGGCTGGTCGTAGGACTTACCCGTCTCCGGGTCGGTCGCCACGACCGTGTCGCCGACGTTGACGTCCTGGATCGGGCGCTCCGAACCGTCGGCCATCAGGACCTTGGTGTTCGGGTCGAAGCTGTGGCAGCTGGCGCCGCCGGTGATCCCGGAGATGAGGCCGGTGGCCATCGGGAGGCCACCACCGCCGTCGGACGAGGCGTGGCTGGCGCTGCTGAGCGGAGAACCGCCGCCCTTGTTCTTCTTGCCTCCGAAGAAGGCACCCATGCCCGGGATCATGCTCATGGCCGCGGACTTGGGGTCGACCCGACCGGTGGTGACGGCCTGGTTGAAGACCTCGTCGACGCCGTTCTCGACGGCTTCGGTGGCCATGCGGCCGAGGAAGCCGGTGCCGACCTTGCCGGCGACCATGGCGCCGACCTTGCCGGCGATGGCGCCACCGGCGCCGCCGATGAGACCGGTCAGGGCGCCGGTGCCCAGCGAACCGAGCGCGTCACCGAACGAGCTGATGTTGCCCTGGGCGGCATCCTTGGCCAGGTTGACCAGGGCGGACGCACCGACCATACAGGCGACCGCGCCGGCCCCGGCGGTGGCCGCCGTGCAGGCCATGCCGGCCAGGATTCCGACGCCGATGGCCGCGATCTCGATGATCGCGTCTTTATGTTCGACGACGAATTTCTTGGTGGCTTTGGCTGCGTCCTTGATCGCCGCGACCGGGTTCTTGGCCACCCGTTTCGCGGCCGCGGTGACCGCTTTACCCGCCGCCTTGGCCTTCTTCATGACGGCCTTCGTGATCTTGGCTGCCTTGTGGACAGCCGCCTTCACGAACTTGGTGACCTTCTTCTTGACCTTGGCGACCTGCTTCTTGACGTACCGCTTCACCTTCGACGCGTAGTGCTTGACCGCTTTGACCAACCGGTGGCTGGCCTTCTTCACGGCCTTGACGGTGCGGTGATAGGTGGCCTTGACCGCACTCACCGAGCGGTGGTAACTCGCCGCAGCGTACGAGTACGCCGACGACACCGAGTAGGAGACGTACGACGACACCGAGTGGACCGTGTTGCTGACGAAGCTCGTCGCCTTCTTGAAGATCGATCCGAAGCCGAAGTGGCCGGTCGGGTCGGTCACGGTCAGCGGGTTCGCGTCGCCGTACTGGTAGCGGTTGGCGTTGACCGAGTCACCGATCGGGCTGTTCGAGACCGTGTCACGGGTGTCGAACTGACCGGTGTCGGTGTTGTACCAGCGGGCCATCATGTTGACCCGGCTGGTCGAGCTCTCGGTCCACTCCGACTGGTAGCCGAGGTTGCCGACCATCTGCCCGCCGCTGGCGACGGCCTTGCCCAGTGGGTCGTAGACCGTGGAGCCGTCCAGCGCCGTGCCGGTCGCGGTGTACTGGGCCACCACGTCGTTGTGCAGGTCGGTCCAGGCCAGCTTGGTGCCGCCGCCGCTGGCCGCGGTCTCGGCGATCACCTCGTTGCCGATGCCACGGACGTACGTCGCCTGGCTGTCCGCGGCCAGGTCGTTGTCCGCCCCGGTGTAGGAGAAGCCGTCCTTGATGGCCCGGCCCAGCGCGTCGTACTGGTACGTCTGCGTCCCGCCGTTACGGTCACCCTGGGAGACGACCTGACCGAACGCGTCGGTCTTGGTCAGCGTGGTGCCGGCGTAGTTCAGCGTGCCGCGGGCGGTGTAGTTGTAGTTCACGTTGTCCGCGGTCAGCAGCCGGTTACGGGCGTCGTACGTGAACAGCTTGCTGCCGTTCTGCACCCGGTTACCGGACTTGTCGTACGCGTACACCGTCGTGGCCGCCCCGTTGTTCCACGAGGTGAGCCGGTCGGCGTAGTCGTACGTGTAGGTGTTGCTGATCGTCTGACCACCGAACCCGGTGGTCTTCTTAGACGTCAGATCGTCGTTCTCGTTCCAGCCGTAATCGACCTTGGCGATCGACGTCCCGGCCGACGACGTGAGGTCGTCGGTCTTGAGCCGGTGCGCGTCGTCGTAGGTGAAGTTCCGGCTGTTCCCGGTCCCGTACGCGATCTTCTTGACGCTGTTCAGGACGTCGTAGCTGTACGTCGCGTCGACGCCCTTGCCGCTGTTGGTCAGCTTCTGGAGCCGCCCCGCGGTGTCGTACCCGTAGTTGGTCGTGCCCGCCGCGTCGGTCCGCGAGGTCATCGAACCGTCGCCGTTGTAGGAGAAGGACGAGTTCCCGGACGGACCGTTGATGGAGGTGGCCAGACCCCGGTCGTCGTAGGTGATCTCGTTGTCGCCGCCGACCCCGGAGAACTTGGTGACCCGGCCGTCCTTGTCGTACCCGAAGGTGTGGTCGACGGTCGTGGCCTCGGCACCGGCACCGGACTGCTTGGTCAGCTGCCCCATGAGGTCATAGGTGTTGCTGACCGAGACACCGCCCGGGAGCAACTGTTTGACCGCCCGGCCACCCTTGTCGTAGACGACCGTGAACGTGCGGTCGGCCAGATTCGGGTGTGCCGCCGTGGACGGCTCGATCTGCGATTCCGTCAGACCCCAGGTGTTGTACGTGGTCCAGAACGCATTGTTCCGGCCGTCGGTGAACCGGGTCCGGTTGCCCTCCAGGTCGTACCCGAAGCTCGTCTCGATCGCGTCCGAGTCGTTGATCGGCTGCCGTTCCTTGATCAGCATGCCGGTCGGGTCGTACTCGTAGGTGGTCGTGTGCTTGCGGGCGTCGATCACCGCGACCGCGTTGCCGGCCGCGTCGTACTGGCTGGACTCGGTGGTCAGCAACGTGCCGGCGGCGCTGTACTCACTCGACGACACGGGCTGATTGGCCATGTCGTACGAGGTGATGCTGTAGCTGTTGTCGGCCTGGGTCGTCTTCGTCGGACGGCCCAGACCGTCGTACGTCCTCGTGGTCTTGTTGTTGGCTCCGTCGTACGACTCGACGGTCTCGCCCAGCGCGTTGTACTTCACGCTCTGGGTGACTCCGGTCGGTGACGTCGCCTTGGCGATCTGACCGTTGGCGCCGTATTCGAACGTGGTCTCGTACGACGCCGCCGACGGCGCCCGGACGATCTGCGTGCTCTTCTCCTGCCGGCCCATGTAGTCCCAGGTCGTCGCGGCGACGGCTCCGGTCGGGTCGGTCGAGGTGAGCAGATCACCGATCTTGTCGTACGTGTACGCCGTCTCCCCACCGTCAGCGGTGATCATCTTCGACATCCGGTCGAGCTGGTCGTACTCGTACCGGGTGACGTTGCCGTACGGGTCGGTGATCGTCTTGACCTCACCGGAGTCGGTGTAGGTCGTGGTCGTCTCCGGCGTGATCGCCGCCGAACCGTCCGGCGGCGTGTAGGTCGGGCTGCGCTGCAGCGTCGGCTTGCCGTCGGCGTCGTAGTACGTCACCGACCAGTTGCCGAGCGCGTCCTTCGAGTCGGTGACCTCGCCGAACGTGTTGTAGCCGGTCCACGCGACCGCGTTCGCGGTCACCACACCGGTCTCCACCGATTCGGCCTGGGCGGCCGGCGCGGTCGACTTCACCGCGTTGCCGTCCTCGTCGTACGAGGTGTAGCTGGTGTAGCCACGCGGGTCGGTCACCGAGGTGACGGCGTCTTCCTCGTCGTACGTGTAGGCGGTCCGGGTGATCTTGTTGCTGGTCGCCGCGAGGGTGCCGCCGGCCAGCGCCTTGACGTCCGTGGCGGACAGCGCCTGCTGGTACACCTGCACGTCGCGGATGCTGCCGTTGAGGTTGTCGCCGAGCGCGTTGTTCCACATGCCCGACCCGATGTAGACCGGACCGGTCGTGCCGAAGATCGCACCGGTGGAGGTGCTCTCCAGGGTGCCGCCCACGTAGAGCCTGACCGAGCTGTCGGCCGGGTCGTACACGCCGGTGAGCTGGGTCCACGTGTTCGCGGCGGGCGTGCTGGTGGAGAGTGCCTCGGTGCCCGAGTTGGTGTCGGCGGCGTCGTCGCTCACCACGAGGAAGCGCCAGCGGCCACTCTCCTGGTCGTAGGCGAGGTCGTACGGCGACTGCTGCTTGCCGCCACCGCCGGACACCGCCCGGTAGAGCTGGTTCTTGTCGGCGATCTTGACCCAGGCCGAGACGGTGAACGCCCGCGTCGTGTCGACGACCGAGTTGTTGCTGGTCAGGTATCCGTTCCCGGAGAGAACGGCGGACCCGCCGTCGGCGGCGCTCCAGGCCACGGTGCCGGTGGTGACGTCGGCCGGGCTGTTGCCGGCGCTGTCGGCGGCCCGCGTTCCGGTGCCGTCGTTCAGCTTCCAGCGGGCGACCGGGCTGACCGAACCGGAGACGTACTGGGTCTGGGCCACGGCCCGGCCCGCCCGGTCGTACAGCGCCTCGACCTTGCTCAGCACCGAACCGGACGCGTCGCTCTGCGTCGTGGACAGCGCGTTGTCGTCCTTGTCGTAGACGACGCTGGTGGTCCGCTTGAGCCCGTCCGGGTCGGCGGTCGACGATGTCTCGCGACCGGCGAAGTCGTACGTGTGCGTGGTCTTGGTCGTGCTGTTGTTGGTGTACTCGGTGACCAGGTTGCCGGCGTCGTCGTACTCGTTCTGCTCGACGACGAACGAGTTCGTCCCGTCGGTGCGGACGACCTTGGCCTCGAGACCGTTGTCGGTGTAGTAGTGGTTGGTCGTCCAGTCCTGGGCGTCCACCTCGGCCGCCAGGCGACCGGCGTCGTCGTAGACGTTGCGGGCCACCCGGAGGTCGGCCGCGGCCTGCGGCTTGTTCGGGTCACCGGTCCAGCCGAGCAGCCAGGTCTCGGTCAGGTTGCCGGCCTCGTCGTACACGCTCTTGGTGACCGTGCCGTCCGGGCTGGTCTGGTTGACCACCCGGCCCAGGCTGTCGAACGTGAACGTGGTCGTCGCCCCGCCCGGCGAGGTCGAGCTGAACTCCTGGCCGTACTGGTTGTAGCCGTGCTTCTCGACGCGGGCGGTGTCGCCACCGGTCGCGTCCTCCTGCCGTACCTCGGTGATGTTGCCGTCGAGGTCGTAGACCGTGCTGGTGACCTCGGTGTGCACGGCGCCGGTGACCCGGTTGGTGATCGCCGGAGCCTTCTCCGACACCTCCCGGTCCATCCGGTCGTAGCTGTGCGTGCTGGTCACACCGCTCGGGTTGGTGCTGGTCACCTCGGTCTCGGTGAGCACCCGGCCCAGCGCGTCGTAGGTGAACTTGGTGATCTTGCCGGCCGGCTCGGTCACCTGGGCCACATCACCCGATTTGAGGTACGTGACCGTCTGGAACCCGCCGCCCGGCATCGTCACCCTGGTCGGCAGGCCCGCCGGGGGCGTGCCCCCGTCCGCGGCGACCGTGGTCGCGTCGGTGAACGCGGTCCTGGTGACCCGCCCCTCCGGCTCGGTGACCGTGGTCAGGTTGCCCTTGGCGTCGTACTCGTTGGTGGTGAGGTAGCGGTTGTCGGTCTCGCTGGTCGAACCCGCGCCGCGAACCGTGAGCAGCAGGTCGTTCTTCGGGTTGGGGGTCAGCGTGGTGGTCGTCGCGTCCGGGAAGTACGTGTAGTAGACCGACGAGCACTTCTTGGCCGACTGGTCCTGACACGTCACCGACTGCTTGGTGTTGCCCCGCGCGTCCTGGAACGTCTGGGTCAGCACGCCGTTGGGGTCCCAGACCATGCTGGAGAAGCCGCCGACGTCGTACCCGTACTGGGTCGTCTTGCTCCGCTCGTCGGTCTGCGCCACGATCCGGTTGCCGTTGACCAGGTCGAAGTAGGAGACCTGGGCGGCCCGCTTGCCGTCCGCGTCGGCCGGCGTGGTGACCGTGACCTGCGAGACCGGCATGGCGATGGGCGTCTTGGTGCCGGCCACCATGGTCATCGAGACCGGGGCGGTCTGCTTGGCCTTGACCACGTGGTCGGCGACCTGGGCCGGGGTCAGCGTGGTGTCGTAGTACGCGACCTCGGAGATCGATCCCGGCCACCAGCCGAAGTCGGCCGTGCCGTGCGAGGCCCAGCCACCGGACCAGCGGCCCGAGCCGACGTACGCGTGCAGCGCACCGAACGCGGCCGGCGCCTTGGCCAGCGTGCTGATCGGGGTGCCGTCCAGGTAGAGCGCCTGGGCGGTGGTGGAGGCGACCAGCGCGACGTGGTGCCAGTTGCCGTCGTTGACCAGCGAGGTGCTGGTCATCTGGTTGGCCGCGGAACCGGACCAGAAACCGCCGCGCAGCTTGCCGTCGATGCCGACGTAGAGCGCGGGCGTCCAGCCACCGGCCGATGCCTCGCCCACCGGGTCGATCTGGGAAGCGAACAGCACACCACCCTTGGTGCTGCTCTTCGGCATCTTGAACCACATCTCGACGCTGTTCGGACCGGCCGCCGGGATGTCGTCCGCGGGCAGTTCGAGGTACGAGGTGGCGCCGTCGAACGCGGTCGCGGTCGCGTCGGTGAACGGACCGGCCTGGCCGACCTGCACCGCGTTGTAGACCGCGGTCCCGCCGGCGACCTCGTTGACCGGGTCGGCGGCGTTCTGGTCGTCGCCCAGCCGCCAGTAGTCCTTGGGCTTGGCGCCCAGGACGGCACCGGCGTAGACCAGGCTGCTACCGGCGACGCTCGGCTCGGCGAGGTTCCACGTGCCGCCGTTCTCGTCGACGACCGAGGAGACCCGGCCGGTGTTCTTGTCGTAGCCGACCTTGGCGGTCACCCCGCCGCTGGGCCGGGTGACCGTGGACAGCACCGGCTGCGTGACCCGGCCGGACGCGTTCAGCTTGGTCACCGAGTCGGAGGTCAGCGTCTGGTTGTAGAACGCGACGTCGGCGATCGAGCCGGAGAACCAGGACGGGGTCGCGGTCGCGATGCCGGTCTTGGCGTGGTCCGGCCAGCCGCCACCGACGTACCCGGAACCGATGTTGATGTTCGCGGCCAGGTTCTCGACCGTGTAGATGGTTCCGGCCAGCGAGGCCTCGGCCTTGCCGTCCACGTAGAGGATCTGCGAGTCGCCCGCACCGGCCAGCACCACGTGGTGCCACTTGGCGTCGGTCACCGTGGTGGTGGACTTCATCGCCAGGGTGGCGTTGCCCATCCACAGCTCGCCGCGAAGCTTGCCGTTCTTGTCGATGTAGAGCGCGGGCGTGTAGTTGGCGGTGGTGCTGCCCTTGCTGATCGGGTCGGCGTTGTAGCTGAACAGCACGCCGTTCGGGGTGGAGGTGTTGAACCACATGCTGATCGACTGGTACTGGCCCGCGGCGATCAAATTCGAAGGCATCTGCACGTACGAGGTGGTGCCGTTGAAGCCCGCGGTGGTCGGACCGGACGCGGCCAGCGGGCCGGTCTGCCCGAGGTTCACGTTGCGGTACTGGGCGGCGTCGATGCCGGCGTTGGAGAGCACCCGGCTCTTCGCCACGCTCGCACCGGCCGCCTCGTTGAACGGCCAGTACGCCTCCGGGTCCAGGTTCAGCACGGTGGTGCCGTGCTGGGCGGTCTGGTCGTAGCCGTACGCCCAGCAGTGCTGGTAGTCGTTGGGCTGGCAGACCTGGGCCAGGCGGTCACCGGTGTAGCCGTACTGCCAGGTGTTGGCGCTGGTGGCGTCGTTGGCGTCCACGCGGTCGGTGGCCACCGTGGACACGTGGAACGCGGTCGCGTCGGTCGGCTTGGTCCAGGCGACCGTCAGCTTGCGGCCGGACGCGCTGGTCACCGTCGACGGGTTGCCGTCGGTACCGTACGCGATGGTCAGCGTGCGCCCGTTGGCGTCGGTGACCGAGGTCAGCCGGAACACCTTGGCGCCGGCGACGCCGGTGTCGCGGCCGAAGACGTACGCGGTCGCGTCCTTGTCGGTCAGCTTGTAACCGGTGACCGTGGTGCCGGACTTGACCTCCTCGAAGGTCGAGAAGCGGCCCGACGGCGGGATGAACGTGCCGGTCGAGGTGCGGCCGAACGCGACCTCCTCACCGGTCGGGTAGGTGATCCGCACCGACTGCAGCGTGTTGGCCGAGTCCAGGGTCTGCGTCGCCTTGGCGTCGAGGATGCTCGACCAACCGGTGCCGAACGCGGTGTCGGTCCGGGTGTCCAGGCTGTTGTAGCTGCGGTTGATCGCCAGCGACGGGCCGACCGTGTTGATGTTCGCGTCGGTCGCCGAGGTCGTGTAGTTACCGATGCTGGAGTCGAAGCCCTTGCCGCCGTTCTGCGCCAGGTTGCTGGTCACCACCGGTTGCGCGACGTTCGTGGTGAACGCGTACGCGGGCGAAGTGGCGCCGTAGGCGGACTGGTCGTAGGGCCGGACCGTGTACAGGTACGTGGTGTTCCAGGCCAGCTTGCCGGCCGGCACCGTCCACGACGAGGCCACCGCCGCCGAGGTCGCGACCGTGGTCTTGCCGTCGGCGCTGAGCACGGTGAAGACGTAGGTCAGGCCCTTGCCCGGCCAGTTGTCCGAGTCGTGGCCCTTGACCAGCAGCTCCGGGGTCAGCGTGGAGGACACCGAGTTGTTGGCCGGGTAGCGGACGTCGACCTGCGGCAGCACGTTGGCGCTGTAGGTCACCGAGAGCTCCGGCTTGTACGCGCCCGAGGAGTAGTTCGCCGAGGTGAACCGCTTCCACGCGTAGCTGTCGGTCTCCGACGCGGTCAGCGCCAGGCCGTAGTTCGCGTCGCCCTTGGACCAGGCGTCGATCGAGGCCGCGTCCAGCGGCACCGAGACCCACTTGCCCTTGCTCCGGTCACCGCCGGTGTTGGTGCAGGCCGCGCCCGGGTCGGTCACGGTCGTCGAGCCGATCGCGGCCGAGTACGTCGGCGAGTCGGTGATCGACGTCGACGCGGTCAGGTCGGCCACGGTCCACTTCGAGGTGGCCTTGCGGACGTAGAAGATCCGGTCCGTGTCACAGCTGTAGGTCCAGGTCAGGTACAGCTTCAGCGTCGCCGCCGTGACGTGCTTGCCCTTGATGTCGGTGTCGAAGTCGTCCAGGTGGATGAACGAGCGCGCCTTGGTGGTACCGCTGTTGTAGGTACCGACGGCCAGGTTGTCACCGTTGTTGTTGGTGTCCGAGTCGTTGTCGACCATCACGTCACCGGTGGTGCCGGTGGTCGCGGTCGGGTCGACCCGGACCGGGTAGACCCGCGCCGGGTCGTTCAGCCACGCGCGGTCGGCCTCGACCCGCAGCGCGATCCCGCCGTCCAGCTCCACCAGCGAGAACGCGACCTTGGTGGACTCGGCCGCGGCACCGGAGTGCGGGTCGACCTTCGAGTCCTGCATCGAGCCGCGGGGCAGCCAGGCGACCGCCTTGCCCTTGGCGTCGAGCAGTTCGATGCCGCCGTTCTCGTCGACGCGGGGGGTCAGCCCGTGCAGCGTCAGCGGGTACGTCCAGACGTTGGCCGCCTGCGGCGAGCGCAGGACCATCGTCTCCTTGATGCCGGCGTCGAACGTCTCCAGTTCGAGGTCGGTCTCCGGCAGGATGCCCGGGTAGGTGGCGAGGTTGCCCTTCACCGCCGCGGTCACCGGGTTGGCGCCGAGCAGCGAGTAGCCGACGCTCTCGCCGGTCGGCAGTTCGAGGTTGGCCAGCGTGGCCGGCGCGGTCCCGGTGGCGCCCGGCGTGGCCGGGCTCGACGCGGTGGCACTCGGCGAGGCGCTCGGCGACGAGCTCGGAGCGACCCGCTCCGGCGTGGCCTCGGTCTCGGCCGGCGCCTGGGCGGCGACCGAGGTGTCCATCGCGTTGGCGGCGGCGTGCAGCCGGCCGTCCGCCTCGTGCTTCAGGTTGACGTCGATCTTCTGCCAGTCACCGGACTCGTCCTGGAAGTTGACCGGACGCGGGTACGTCTTCGTCGTGACCGTGCCGTCGGCGTTGGTGAACACGTCCGACAGCGGCGTCGACCGGTCCTGATCACGGACGCTGGTCTTCGGGTCGAAGCCCTCCTCGGCCGGGCCGGTACCGCCGGCCTTGGTCGCCGGGTCGTACGGCTGGTACGCGTCGAGCGTTCCGGGCGCCTGCTTGAACGGCCGCCCCGTCCCGCCGCGCGCTTTGGTGTCGGCGTACCCGGCGTCGTCCGGACCACCGTCGCCGTGCCCCTGCTTGGGCACCGCCGGTGTTCCGAACGCCCACGCCGGTCGTTGTGACCACCACGACCATATCCACGAGACCGGTAACTCCGGGTCTCGGACGGCGCCGACTGGAGCGGCCACCGTCAATCCAAGAAGGACCGCGCAAACAATCGCGATCCGGCCCAGCCCACGGCGCATCGGCCGTCCTTCCCCCGAAACTGATAAAAGGCTGGGAGAGTTTGCATCGTAGATCGTCGAAGTACAAGCTTCGCGCGGGAACTTACTTTCGGACCGGAAGTGATTCCGGACTCTCAGTCACTCTTGGACGAGAGCACTTCGGACACCAGGTCATGGACCTGCGCGGTCACCTTGGCCGGGTCGGTCTCGGTCACCCTGACCACGTTGGCCAGCGACCTTCCGTCATCGACAGTGGTCACAGCAATAAAATTGGTCCGCGGAAATTGGCCGGCCCATTGGGCCACTGCACCGGCCGGCGCCGGCCCGGCGGCGAGAACAACATCACACCCGCCGTTGACCAGGGTGGCGAGAAAGGACGACGCATTCTGCGCGGTCTGCGGCCCGTCGACCTCAAGGAAACTGACCTTGCCGCGGGTCTCGGTGGACGCCTGCTGCATGCCCGCCCAGACCGGGGCGGCACTCGCGTCGGTGGTGCCCTGGGCCGGGGTCAGCAGACACGCGGACGCCTCGGTGTAGACCCGGGAGCGTGGGTCCGGGCGCTCCTCGCCGGGCCAGAGCGCCCACGTCGTCAGCCCGGCCGCCACCAGAACGGCGGCGGCACCACCCAGCCACCACGACGGCCGGCCCGGAAGCCGTCGTCCGGAAGTCCGGTCGGTCGTCGCCGACCCCTGCAATCGCTTGTCCATACGTCCACCCAGCACCGGACGAGCGTACTCAGGCGATCAAGCCCGAACTCCGGCGTACTGACGACGGGCCACGTACTCCACCAGCTCGATCAGGACGTTGCGGGCGGCGACCTGGTCGCGGGCGTCGAAGAGCACAACCGGCACACCCGGGTCCAGGTCGAGGGCGCGGGACACCGCGTCCGGCCCGAAGCGGTGCTCCGAGTCGAAAGTGTTCACCGCGACGACGAACGGGGTTCCGCGCTGCTCGAAGTAGTCGATCGACGGGAAGCAGTCGGCCAGACGGCGGGTGTCGGCCAGCACGACCGCACCGAGCGCACCCTGCGACAGTTCATCCCAGAGGAACCAGAAACGGTCCTGCCCCGGGGTGCCGAACAGGTACAGCTGCAGGTCCTCGGTGATCGTGATCCGGCCGAAGTCCATGGTGACGGTGGTGGTGGTCTTACCCTCCACACCGGACACGTCGTCGGCGCCCTCGGCCCCGGTGAGGACTTCCTCGGTCTGCAACGGCCGGATCTCGCTGACCGAGCCGACCATCGTCGTCTTGCCCACGCCGAAGCCACCCGCGATGAGGATCTTCAGCGCCACGGGGATGCGCGAACCGTTGGCGCGGTCAGAGCGCACGGAGTCCATTGACAACCGCCTTGAGTACGTCGACGTCGTGCGGCTGAGTGGCCGCGGGAGGTTCGTACAGCGAGATGAGACCCGCAGAGCGTAGATCACCGAGGAGAACTCGGATCACGCCGATCGACAGGTCCAGGTGGGAGGCGAGCTCCACCACGGAGATCGGCTCCCAGGCGGCGGCCACGATGGCATGGTGCTCCGGCTGCAACTGGACGCCGGACGCCAGGTCCGGCACGGTCGCGACCACGAACGCGACCAGGTCGAAGTCGCCGCCGGACGGCGCGACACGGCCCTGGGTCATCGCGTACGGCCGGACCACCGGACCCGCGTCCTGGTCCATCCAGTCGTGATTCACGCGCGACTCATCGCAGCTTCTCAGGGGTCATGATGTCGCGCTCGGGGGCGCTCATCGTCTGCCCGACCCGGGTGACCAGCATCGCCATCTCGTACGCGATCAGGCCGAGGTCGGCGTCGGCCGAGGCCAGGACGGCCAGGCAGGCACCCTGTCCGGCCGCGGTGACGAAGAGGAACGCATCCTCCATCTCGACCACCGTCTGCCGGACCGCACCGGCCCCGAAATGCCGGCTCGCCCCCTTGGCCAGGCTCTGGAATCCGGCCGCCATCGCCGAAAGATGCTCGGCGTCCTCCCGGCTCATGGCGGCCGAGGCGCCCAGCATCAGGCCGTCCGCGGAAAGCACCACGGCCTGCTGTGCGGTCGGCACCCGCTCGACGAGGTCGTCGAGGAGCCAGGTGAGGTTCGCGCTCTGCTTCGTCGTCTGTGCCACTATGCGTCCTTCTCCGGCCTGTCTACTTCATTACCGCCGGGAACGTCGGCGCGGTCGCCGGCCGCATCACCGTCGCCCCCGGGTGCTGCCTTGTGGTTCCCGGCGCCCGATAGGTCGATCGCCGGGATGATGACGGTGGCCGACGGGTCGTCGGCGCCGCCGGTCGTACCGTCCTGCGCTGTCGCCCGGGAGGCCTGGATCCGGCCCCGCGTCGTGCCCAGCTGCAGTGCGCTCATCAGCGTACGGACCTGTTCCGGCGTACGTTCCGGCGCGGTGGACCGCTCCGGCTCGACCACCGGGTTGCGCAACTGCGGCGCCAGGCTGGCCTGCCGGACCCGCTTGGGCAGGCCGTCCGGGCCGAACTGCCCGGACGCCTCGTCGCCGGCGTCCGCATCGGACACCGGGCTCGTCCCGCCGCTCGGCGGCACCGGGGCCGGCGCGACGGGCATCGGCGCGGCCGAGGCCGGTGCGACCGGGGCCGGCGGCTCCGGGGTGGTGAACAGCGGGGCGGCCGAGGGCGGCATCACCGGCGCCGAGTTGCGCGGCACCGAGCGCGGGGCGCCCAGGGCGCCGGCCACGTCGTCGAGCCGGCTCGGGGTCGCCTCCGGTGGCAGCTCGGCCGGCGTCTCCGGACCGCGCCGGACCCGCTTGCGCTGGACCAGGCCGTCCGGGGTGAACCCGGACGCGACCGAGCTGGGCGCCGGGCCACTGGTCGGTGCCGGGCCGGCGGTCTCGGCCGGGCGGTGCCGGCCGTTGAGCGCCTCACCGGCGACCGCGGGCGCGGCCGAACCGTTCACCCGCTGCGCCGGGATCGCCGGGACCTGCTGCAGCTCACTGCCGCTCTTGTCGGCCCACTGCAGGGCGGCCAGGTCGGAGGCGCCGGACGCGGCCGGGGGCAGGCTGAAGCTGCCGGACGTCTCGCCGCGGCCCCGCGAACCGGCCGGGACGACCGGACCGGGCGCCTCGGTGACCAGATCGCCGGGGATCATCACGATCGCGGTGATCCCGCCGTACGGCGAAGCCGACAGCGACACCCGGATCCCGTGGCGGGTCGCGAGCTGGGCGACCACGAACAGGCCCAGGCGGGCGCTGTCGGCCGGGTCGAACTCGGGCGGCTCGGCCAGCCGCCGGTTGGCGATCTCGACGCCCTCCGGGGTCATGCCCAGACCGCGGTCCTCGACCTCGATCACGTAGCCGTTCGGCAGACCCTGGCCGGAGACCTGGACCCGGGTGTGCGGCGGGGAGAACGACGCGGCGTTCTCGATGAGCTCGGCCAGCAGGTGGATGACGTCACCGACCGACCGGCCGAGCAGCGCCGCCGAGGCCACCGCGCGGATGTCGACCCGCTTGTAGTCCTCGACCTCACTGATCGCGCCGCGGATCACGTCGATCACCGGGACCGGGTTGCGCCAGCCGCGGCCGGGCGCCGCACCGGCCAGGATGACCAGGTCCTCGGCGTGGCGCCGCATCCGCGTGGCCAGGTGGTCGACCCGGTACAGGTCCTCGAGCTCCTGCGGCTCGGTCTCGCGCCGCTCCATCCGGTCCAGCAGCGAGAGCTGGCGGTGCAGCAGTGTCTGGCTGCGCCGGGCGATGTTGAGGAACACCTCGTTGATGCCGCGCCGGACGTTCGCCTCGTCGACCGCGGACTGCACGGCGGTGCGCTGCACGTCGTTGAAGGCGTGCCCGAGCTGGCCGATCTCGTCCTGCCCGTACTCCAGCGGGGGTGTCTCGGCGTCGACGTCGACCGCCTCGCCGCGCTGCAGGCGCCGGACCACCGTGGGCAGCCGCTCGGCGGCCATCTCCAGGGCCTCGCGGCGCAGCTTGATCAGGCGGCCCACGATCGACCGGCCGACCCGCACCGACACCCAGATGGCCAGCACGAACGCGATCAGGCCGACGACGGCGGCGAGACCCAGCCAGAGGAACACGTTGACGGCCAGCGGGGTGGCGTCGGAGGCGACCTCGTCGACCGCGCGCAGCTCGAACGCCCGCAGGCCGGACGACACCTCGTCGTAGGTCGCCTGCCACTCGGAGCCGGAGACCGGTGGCGCACCACCGCTGTAGCTCTGGTCGATCAGCTGGTTCTGCATGATGTCCAGCTGGATGAAGGAGGAGCCGGTGATCAGGCGGGCGTAGTCGCCCTGCGCCTGCTGCGGCATGTCCCGCACACCGGTGCTCAGCAGGTACCGCGAGGTGGCGACGTTCTCGATCAGCTCGCCGCGGCTCTTCTGGTCGATCCGGCCGGCCGCGTTGGCGGCTGCCAGCAGCGCGTCGACCCGGCTCAGGTACTCCTGGCCGCGGTAGCCGGTGATCAGGCCACGGACCTCACGGTCGACCTTCTCGTGGAAGAAGACCGCGGCCGTCGCCGAGACGTCGAATCCGGCGTCCACCGCGTCGTTGTAAGCGGTCATCATGTTGAGCACGTCGACGTCGTGGGCGTCGACCCGGGCGCGGAGCTTCTCGACGGTGGCGAGGCCGGTCAGCATCGCGTCGGTCCGCGCCTTCAGGTCCTCGCTCATGTCCAGGCCCGGCAGGGCCGACCGGAATCCGTTGATCGCCTGGTCGGTGGCGGCGCGCTGGGTCGTCAGGTCGGCGGCCGGGGTCTTGCGGCCGGCCGAGAGATAGACCGCGGAGAAGTGCCGCTCACGCTGCAACTGCGCGATGAGCTGCAGGCCCGGGTCGCCCAGGCGGTGCACCGCGTCGCGCGCGTTGAGCAGGTCCATCGCCGGACCGGCGGTGGCGGCGGTCGCGAAGACCCAGAGCGCGAGGAGCGCGGCCAGTGGCACCGCGACCATCGCGATGATCTTCGATCTGATCGACCAGTTGCGGCTTCTCATCAAGCTCCGCCCGAGGGGGTTCGGCAGGGAACGGCGGCACGCCACCGGGCCCGGTGGCAAGCCGATCAGAAGTGGACGGCGGCGCCCCGGGTTGGATGCGCCTCGGAAGAATACGTAAAGACGTCCGTCACAGCTAGCTCTCGATCCATCGAAAACTTCCCTTCCACTACCTTTGTCCACCGGAGACGGGAGTTGATCTCCAGTTCAACGGCGTCGGAGTTGCGACAGTCCAGGTCAGCGGCGGGTGACGAGTCGCTCACCGAATGGTGCGGGTCCGTTTCCGCCGAACGGGATTGATGAACGGGTGTGAGTGGGAATACCTCCGACGGAAGAAGGAGGAAGCTGATGTCCGCCACCGCCACCATCGTCCTGATCATCGTCATCCTGCTGGTGCTCGGCGCGATCGCGTTCGCGCTCCCGGCCCTGCGCCGCCGCCGGCTCCAGCAGACGTTCGGTCCCGAGTACGACCGGGTGGTCGCCGACACCGGCAACCGCACCGAGGCCGAGCGCGAGCTGCAGGAACGCACCAAGCGGCACGCGCAGCTGGAACTCACGCCGCTGACCGCCGAGGCCCGGGCCAAGTACTCGGCCGCCTGGGAAGAGGTCCAGATCCGGTTCGTGGACAGCCCCAAGGAAGCCGTGGAGACCGCCGACGAACTGGTCACCCGCCTGATCACCGACCGCGGCTACCCGACCGGCGACTACGACGAGCACCTGGCCAACCTCTCCGTCGAACACGCCGCCACGCTGGAGCACTACCGGAACGCCCACGAGATCAGTCTTCGCAGTAAGAATGACGAAGCGGGCACCGAGGACCTGCGCCAGGCGCTGGTCCACTACCGGGCGCTCTTCGCCGACCTGCTCGGCGAGGACCCGGTGGCCGGCGCCGGCACCGTACCCGCACCGCGAACCACCACCGAGGACACCACCACCAGCACCACGACCACCGACCGGTCCGTGACCGGGACACCCGCCCCCGAACCCGGCGTCGCACCCTCCCGGCCCGACGCCACCAGCCGCTGAGGAGCACCCACGATGCGCTTCTTCTCCAACGAGGCCAAGGACAACGTCGAAGATCAGGACGTACGGACGGACGCCGTGCCGCAGCAGCGACCCGGCTCCCCGTGGGACGACCGTCCCGGAGCGAACGCCGAGCCCGCCGCGTTCGGGACACCCGCCCCGGAGGACACCTACCGGAGCACCGACGCCGACGACCGGACGGACGAGGACCGCGACCGTGTGGCCGAGGACCGCACGGTGACGCCGGCCGACGGCGTGACCGAGGACGACGAGCGGGCGCGGTCGAACGACGACACGGTCGCCTGGCCGGCCGGCGAGACCCCGGCCGCCCACGACGCCGACCGCGACCCGGACGTGGACGTGCCGCTGGACGACCACCGGGACACCGACGGCGACACGCCGGAGAACCGGGACGCGTTCGGGGACCCGGACGCGCTCGACGAGCGGGACCGGATCGACGAGCGGGAAACGGCCGAGGACGTGCACGTGCCCGTGCACCGGGCCGCCGAGGACGACGAGGCCGAGGTCGCCGAGGTGACGGAGGACCGCGGAACGTTCGACGACCCGCAGGTGGTGGACGTGGAGAAGGACGACGTGAAGGACGAACCGTTCGAGGCCGCACCCGTGGTCGCCGAGCCGGTCGACGCCTCCGCCGAGACCGAGCCGGTCGACGCTTCGACCGAGGCCGAGCCGGTCGTCGCCGAGCCCGTCGATGCCCCCGCCGAGGTCGAGGCCGAGCCGGTGGTGGCGGTGGCCGCCGTTCCCGAGCCGGCGACTACGGCCGCGGTCTCCGGGCCGGCGCCGTTCTTCCCCGAGTCGGACACGCAGCCGCTGCGCGACCGGTGGCGCGACATCCAGCTGCGCTTCGTCGACGACCCGAAGGCGACCACGGCCGAGGCGGCGACGCTGGTCGACGAGACGATCGAGAAGCTGACCGCCGCGCTGCGCGACCACAAGGGATCGCTGGCCGGGGGCGGTGACGACACCGAGGCGCTGCGCGTGGAGCTGCGGTCCTACCGGGACATCCTGGACCGGCTGCTCGGGCTCTGAGAGCTCACGTCGATCCGCAAAAAGAGGGAGCCCTCGCGGGCTCCCTCTTTCGCTGTCCGATCCCGGAGCCGGAGTCCCCGGCCCCTCGAGCTTTTCCGCCGGCCGGTCACGGCACCGAGGTGCTCGGCTCCTCCTGGCCGGCTTCCTCGTCGCCGGGGCCGTTGCCGGTCCCGTTGCCCGCCTCGCTGTCCGCCGACGGCGGGAGCGACGGGGAGGAATCGGTGGACGGCTCGACGCCGGGGACGGACGGCTCGACGCTCGGCGGCACGGACTCCGAGGGCGCGACGCTCACCGACGCCGACGGGCTGACCGCCACCGACGGCGCCACCGAGGCGCCGGCCGACGGCGACGGGCTGCTGCTTCTGCTGACGGTGGGCGTGGCCGAGGTCGGCAGGATCCACTCGATGGCCGGGCCGGTCGAATCCTCCGAGCCCGCGCCGAAACCACCCTGATCGGTCTGAGCAGCCGGCAACTGCTCCCTGATCGTGGCCGGCGGCGTGCCGACCGGCACGTCGTCATCACTGAGCTGCGCGCCCAGCCACAGTGCCGGGCCGAGCCCGACCGCGACGATGGCCCCGAACAGCGCCATCGGCCCCCGCTCCATGAGCGCCTCCCCTAACGGTCCCCCGCGATCGTCTCGCCTCGCATCGGGCCTGTGCTACCCAATTCGGGCGTACGCGAAGCCAACAACCGCTGAGGTCATTGTGACCCGAAGTGACGTCAGAGTTACTCATTCGTCGCGGAGGAGACTCGCGTTACATCCCGGCTTGTTTCCGGCCCCACTTTCGGACACGGATCAGGGGCGCGGGGAGTTCACACAGAGGTAGCGGGCGTACGCACCATCAGCGGAATCGGGCTTATCCCCTCAGCGGGTTCCGGCCAGGAAGGTGACCGCTTCCTCCCAGGCCGCCCAGCCGCCCGGAAGCTCGTCGGTGTCCAGCGACGAGCGGAGGGTGAGACTGCCGCCGTCCCGCAGACCGATCACCCAGCCGCGGCGACGGCCGGGAAGGGTGGTCACCGCGGCGACGTCGACGAAGGGGACGAATCGCCGGCCGTCGGCGGGAGCCTCCATCGTCGCCACCGCACCCCGGGATGTTTCCCGGCTTTCGTCGGCCTCAGAGCCGGCCGTGGCGCCGGTCTCCGCGGACCCGGCACCGCCGGTGTCGTCGGCTTTCCGGCCCGGAACCGACACCCCGCCGTCGGCGATCTGGTTGAGGCGCCGCTTGGCCTCCGGCCCCTTACCCCGAGACAGGCCCGGGACCAGCAGAAACCCGAGATCGGTGACGAGCAGATCGGTCCGCTCCCCGTCCGCCGACAGATTGATCAACCCGCCCAGCGCCTGCGCCCGCGCGGCCACCCCGTCCCCGCCCGGCGCGGCCAGGTTCACACCGATCTTGGCCAGGTACGCCCGGACCGCCTCGGCCTGCTCGGGGTCGGCCGCCGCGGCGGCCACATCGGTCAGGTTCAGGTACCGCCCGTCGGCCGCGACCAGCTCGGCCGTACCGGTCCAGCTGTGTCGCCATCGGGCGACGTCACTGCGCAGCGCGGCCAGGGCCAGCATCAGCGACAGCAGGTCGACGATCCGGTCGGCCGTCTCCTCCGGCGTCAGGCCGGGGAAGATCGTCGCCGCGGCGGTCCGGAGGCGGCCGTCCGCCGCCAGTTCCAGCACGCTTGCCGCATCCGGCACGGCGACTCCGACCGCCCGGGAGACCGTGGCCAGGGCGGCTTCCGCCTCGCGTTCCATCTCGGCGGTGCGGGCGACGCTCAGGAAGTCGTCCCAGCCGACCTCGGTGCGACCGCGCGACGGGAAGGCGACCGCCTGCAGCGCCCGCCCGAGTCCGGGCAGGTCAGGAACCAGCTCATCAGCCGCCGCCTCCGACGTTTCCGATTTGCCGGGATCCGAGGCTTTTGTCGCTTCTGACGTCGCCACGGCCGACTCGCTGCCGCTCTCCGACACCCCGGCGTCCGTCGACACCTCGGCCGAAGCCGGCACCCCAGAAGCCGGCACCCCAGAAGGCGACGTCGCGAGAGACGTCGTCACCGGCGGTGCCAGCGCGGCCAACCGCTCCACCAGCGGCGGATGCGTATCCCAGGCCCCACCCGGCTCCGCTCCCCGGGCCCGCAGGATCGCCACGTCCTCACCCCGAGCCGCGAGCACCCGCAGGAATCCCCCGAAAACGTCCTCCGGAACGTGTCCCGCCTGCCAGCCCGGCCCCACGTACTCCGCGTGGAACAACCGCTGCATCCCGGCCAGCACCGGCAGATCCCGCAACGCACCGGCCGCCGCGGCCACACCGGCGTGTTCGGCGGCGGCACGATCGGCGGCCATCTCCTGTGCCCGGCTGAAGGGGGCATCCCAACGACGATAAATTTCCCCGTACGCCCGGAAGACCGCCCCCGCCGGGTTCCGCCCGCGACCCCAGCGTGGGGCGAGGCGGCCGATCGCCACCCGGCCCCGGTAGGCCAGGGGCGCCCAGCGTCCGAGCCGGGCCGAGCCGTGCGCGAGTTCATGGGTCACCGCGGCCCGCAGCCGGCCGCTGTCCCAGGCCTGCAGCAGCGGCAGCCCGACGTAGAGGTCCCGGCGCCCGCCGAGCAGCCCGAGCGCCCGGGTCCGTTCGCCGACCACGACGGCCGCGTCGGCCACCACGATCAGCCCGGCCGGTGAGGACACTCCGGCCGCGGCCGACGCGCCGTCGACCAGGGCCCACAGTTCCGGGGCGTCGGCGCGGGGCACGGCGACCCCGGCCGGCACGCGGCGGCGGCCGTGCAGGGCACGCCAGGTCCCGTAGGCCAGCGCACCGAACGTGGCCAGGCTCAGCGGCACCCCGGCCCGCAGCGCCAGCTCGGCCGGCAGCAGTCTCAGCACGGTCCACAGCGCGCCCAGGACCACGATCAGCTGTAGTCCGGCCACGATCAGGAAGCCGGCCAGGGCGGCGGCCGATCTCGCCGCCGCTCGCGCGTCGTTGCTCAAGCCGCTCTCCTCCCACCCCGAAAACGGGCCCAGCCTAGGCGGTCCCACCTATCGGGTGACGCCACCGGCGTGTGGTGAGAAGTACGAACGCCGGGCCCGAGTCGATCAGGCCGACGGCCAGTCGATCTCGGGCGCGCGGAAGTACGACACCCCGGCCGCCTCCCAGCGCGGACCGAAAAGGGCCACCCGCTCGCGGAACGACTCCCAGTCCCGCCCGGCCCGCGGGGTCCAGCCGATCTCGGCCACCGCGGGCAGCCGGGGGAAGGTCAGGTACTGCACGTCGGCGACGCTGCGCAGGGTTTCCGACCAGAGCGGCGCGGCCACGCCGAGCAGCGATTCCTCGGTCACGCCGGCCAGGCGTTCGGCCGGGTCCCAGTCGTAGGCCCGCCGTACCGGTACGAGCCCGGCCCAGTCCAGCCCGAGGCGGGTGCCGGCGTCGTACTTCATGTCGAGGTAGGTCCGGTCGGCCGGCGACATGATCACGGACCGCCCGGCGGCGACCGCCGCGCCCACGCCCGCGTCCTGCTCCTCGGGCCGCCAGTACTGCACGACGGTGCCCTCGGGCAGGTCGGCCGCCGCGATCTCGTGCCAGCCGATCGCGCGCTTGCCATACTTGCCGGGCAGCGGCAGGACCCGGGCCAGGAACGCGCGGTAGTCCTCGGCCGTGGTGGAGAGGCACTCGTCGCCGCCGAGGTGCAGGTACGGCCCCGGGGTGGCGTCGGCCAGCGTCTTGAGCACGGTCTCGACGAAGGCGTACGTCTCCTCCTTGCCGGCCACCAGCGAGCTGTACCCGACCTCGGCGTCGGTGCGCGGCGCGACCGGCTGCCCGTCGGCGGTGAGTTCCGGGTAGGCCACCAGGGCGGCGTTCACATGCCCGGGCATGTCGATCTCGGGGACCACCGTGACGAACCGCTCGGCCGCGTAGGCCACCACGTCCGCGTAGTCGGCCAGGGTCAGGAAGCCCGGCCCCTCGCCGTCGCATCCGGTGCCCGGACCGCCGCCGATCTCGGTGAGCCGGGGCCAGCCCGGGATCTCCAGACGCCAGCCCTGATCGTCGGTGAGGTGCAGGTGCAGGTGATTGATCTTGAACTGGATCAGCAGGTCGAGGTGCGCCTTGATCTCGTCCACGGTGAAGAAGTGCCGGGCCAGGTCCAGCATCGCCCCCCGGTACGCGAAGCGCGGCCGGTCCTCGATCACCCCACCCGGCAGTACGCCGTCACCGGCACCCAGTTGCACCAGCGTCTGCACGCCCCAGAACAGTCCGGCCCGCTCGGCCGCCCGCACCGTCACCCCGGTCGCGGTGATCTCCAGCCGGTAACCCTCGGCTCCGAGCGCGTCGGCGTCGCTCCGTTCGAGGCGGATCTCTCCACTGTCGGCAGAGACGTCCACGAGGGCCCCGGAGAGCACCGCGGCGCCGGCTCGCGCCAGGGCCTCGGGAGTGATCGCAAAGGTCACGGCCGGTTCCGGAACTACCAGGGCGGGGGCCGGGATGACATCGCCGAGCCGCTTCGTCTGAGGGCGCACTCTGAAGACTCTAAACTGTTTCGCTATGGCGATAACTGTGCGTCACGCCACCCATGGCGACGAGCAACCTTTACACGCCCTCGCGACACTTACCTTCGGGTTAGCCTGCCCACCGGGCACCACAAAGGCTGACATCGATCATTTTATCGCCGCGAATCTGTCGGCCGAACGATTCGCCGGCTACCTCGCCGACCCGGCCCGGATCGTGCTGCTGGCCTCCGGCGACGACGGTCCGGTGGGTTATTCGATGCTGGTCCGCGGCCCGATCGCCGACCCGGACGTGGCCGCCGTGGTCGACGCGGACACCAGCATCGAGTTGAGCAAGTTCTACGTCCTGTCCGACCGGCACGGCTCGGGCATCGCGCACACGCTGATGACCGCCACGCTGGCCGAGGCGGCCGCGACCGGTGCGGACTCGTGCTGGCTGGGCGTGAACCAGCAGAACGTGCGGGCGGCCAGGTTCTACACCAAGCACGACTTCGCGATCATCGGCGTGAAGCGTTTCCTGGTCGGCTCGGAGTGGCACGACGACCACATCCGCCTGCGCAAACTCCCCTAGGTCACTTGAGCAGGGTGCAGGGCACGGGATCGCCCTGGACCAGACCCATCTGGACGACCCGCGCCGGGGTGCCGGTGTCGCTGACCTCGTCGAAGATGACGAAGTGCAGGCTGGTGCCTGCGGGCATCGCCATCGGTCGGATGGTGAAGACGCGTTCTTCGCCGTCCGGACCCGGGCGCTCGGCCGTTATGACGTCGTTGAGCTGCGGCAGCGCGGGCTGTCGGTCCTCGCAGCCCACGATGCGAGCATCCGCACCGATCTTCTTGAACTCGACGAGCGCCGGAATGCCGGCCTTCTTCAACGCCGCGGTCAACTCCTCGGGGTGAGCCAGCTGCCGGATCGTCAGGACGACCGAGCCGTCCGGGACGGTGTCGACCGACCAGGCCGCCAGCTCGATCGAGGACGGCGGCTTCGGGGCCGGGCCGGACCGCAGGGCCGGCGCCACCCCGGCGGCCAGGGCCACGGCCAGGCCCACGGCGGCGACCGCCGTGACCCCCCGGCGTCGCCGGCGCAGTTTCCGGCCCCGGGCGGCGATGTCCGGCAGCGAGCGCCGCATGTGCACCGGCTCGAACTCGTCGCGCACCAGGGTGTACAGGTCGTCACTGCTCACGGCGGTCACTCCTTCTCGGTGACGGGGGTCAGATTCGCGCGCAGCGTGCGGGTCGCCCGGGCGAGATGGGCGGTGACCGTGCCGGGGGCGATCCCCAGCGTGCGCGCGGTGGTCTCGCTGTCGAGGTCCAGGAAGATCCGCAGCACGACGACCTGCCGCTGCCGGGCGGGCAGCAGCTTGAGAGCCGCCATGATGCGGCGGTCGGGCACCGCCCCGCCCGGATCGGCGCCCGGGTCGGGCCGGTCGGACCACTCCGTCGCCGGAGCCTCCCGGCGGCGGCGACGCCACCAGGAGACGTGCAGGTTGAGCGCGGTGCGGACAACCCAGGCGGGCGGCGCCGGGTGGTGCGCGACCTTCGTCCACGACGCCCACGCGCGGGCGAAGGCCTCGGCCACCAGTTCCTCGGCCGCCTGCCGGCTGCCGACCACCGCCGCCACGGCTCGCAGGCAGTCGTCCCGGGCGCTCTCGTAGAAGCTGGCGAAGTCCGCCGACCCACGTTCCATACCCGTGTTACGCCCGGCGGCCGTCATCCACTTACCGGCGTGAAGGGATTCGTCACCATGACGCCACAACCGGTCAGGCGACCAGGGCCTGCACCTGCTCGGCGACGAAGCGCACGTAGCCCTCGGGGTCGGGCTCGCCGTACATCGGCTGGAGGATGACCTTGGTGGCGCCGGCCGTCGCGTAGGCCCGCACGGCCGCGGCGATCTCCTCGGCGTCCCCGGCCACGCCCGGCTCGTCCGGCCCGACCTGCTCCCGGTGGAGGCGCAGGCGTTCCCGCGCGCCCGGCCCGAACGCGGCCGACATGAACACCACGATCTCGTGCGGGCCGTCGGCGGCGATCAGCCGTTTCGCCTCGGCGACACCGGCGACCGTGGTCGCCCCGGTCAGGATCGTGCCGTCGCCGACCTGGCCGGCCAGGGCCAGCGTCTTCGGCCCGGTGGCGCCGATCAGCAGCGGCGGTGCCGCGGCGGGCGGCCAGTCCAGCGTCACCGCGTCGAGCCGCACGTAACGCCCGTCGGTGCTCACGGTCTCACCCCGCAGCAGGGCGCGCAGGGCCGTCGCATGCTCCCTGAGCAGCGTCAACGGGGAGGCCGGGCGGGCGCCGACCTGGGCCATCCAGTCCTGCACGCCGTGGCCGATGCCGGGAATCACGCGGTCGCCGGAGAGCCGGGCCAGGGTGGCGATCTCCATGGCGCCGAGCGCCACGTTGCGGAACGGCACGGGCATGATCCCGATGCCGACCCGCAGCCGCTCGGTGACCGCGAGCGCGGCCGCGGCGGCCGCGACGCCGCCGCTCAGGAAGCAGTCCTCCCAGAGCCAGAGCTCGGCCAGCCCGGCCTCGTCCGCCGCCCGGGCGACGTCGGGCAGCCGCTCCGGCGGGTTGTAGGGGAGGTAGATCGCGCCAAGGGTCGTCATGCCCGCCATTCTGGTCGCACCCCCCGACAAGAAATGCCGACAAGGGGGCCGACGCCGGAAGGCGACGAGACCGGCGGGACCACGGATCTGGCGGAGACCACGCCGGTGACGATCAACGGCCGTCCGGCCACTCTGGACCGGGCCGAGGAGGTCTGGGTCGTCAACGGCGGCCGGCTGCCCGACGGGTCGGCGTTCCGGTTGACCGTCCCGCGATCGTTCACGGCCGATCAGGTGCTGCAATTGGCGCGGTCGGTACGCCGTACCAAATAATCGGGGTTCTTCTTGTGGCCGACGCCCCGAAAGTGACGCGAAAGTGTCGCACCCACCGGCTAACTTCATTGATGCGGACCGACGCCACGGGGGTGTCGGTCCGTCCAGATCAGACGGACGTCCCGCGCAGCAGGCTCTCCCCCGCCGCCCGGGCACGTTCGCGCAGCTCAGCCGGGGATTCGATGGTGAAGGGCGCGCCCAGCACGCCCAGCACCATCACCGGCCAGCCGAGGTCGTCGACGTTCATCCGGAGCCGGCAGACGCCATCGGCGACCGGTTCGACGGTCCCCCAGTGGCCGGTCGACTCGGCGATCCGCTCGGCGCTCGCCTCGACGAGCACCGAGACCTCGTAGCGGTTGGGGATCGCCCGGATCCGCGACCGCAGCCAGGCCACCGGGTCGCCGCCGGGGATCTCCCGCGGGCGGAAGCGCGCGCCGGTCAGCGCCGGGCCGGCGATCCGGTCGACCCGGAAGTTGCGCCAGTCGGCGCGGTCGAGGTCCCAGGCCAGCAGGTACCACTTGCGGCCGAGCGGGACCAGCCGGTGCGGCTCGGCGTGCCGGTGGCTGAGCGCGCCCTCGCGCGGCGTGTAGTCGAAGCGCAGCCGCTCCTCGGCCCGGGTGGCCATCGCGATCGTGGTCAGCACCCCGGCGTCCAGTACCGGCCCGCCGCCGAGGACGCCGGGGCTGGTCACCGCCTGCAGCGCGTCGATGCGGCGGCGCAGCCGGGGCGGGAGCAGCTGGATCACCTTGGCCAGGGCCCGCACCGACGTCTCCTCGAACCCGGCGACCGCCCCGGCGGCGGCGGTGCGCAGGCCGACCGCGATCGCCACCGCCTCCTCGTCGTCGAGCAGCAGCGGCGGCACCGCGGCCCCGGCCTGCAGCTGGTAGCCACCGGCCACACCGCGGCTGGCGTCGACCGGATAGCCCAGCTCGCGCAGCCGGTCGACGTCGCGCCGCAGGGTGCGCGGGGAGACTTCGAGGCGGTCGGCCAGCTCGGAGCCGGGCCAGTAGCGGTGGGTCTGCAACAGGGAGAGCAGGCGCAGCATCCGGGCACTCGTGTTCGCCATGGCTCCAGAATCCCTCCGATTGCGGCCAGGAGCTGACCGCAAAAGAACCTAGCGTCGAAGCATGATGATTGCGACGCGAGAACTGACGAAGCGGTTCAAGAGCGTTACCGCGGTCGACGGCATCACCCTGGACGTGGCCGACGGCGAACTCGTCGCCCTGCTCGGCCCGAACGGCGCCGGCAAGTCCACCACGCTGCGCATGCTCACCACGCTGATCCCGCCGACCTCGGGCAGCGCCGAGGTGGCCGGGCTGGACGTGGTCACCCGGCAACGCGACGTGCGCCGCCGGATCGGCTACATCGGGCAGGGCAACGGCGCCGGGCACAGTCAGCGCGGGCGCGACGAGCTGATCAGCCAGGGCCGGGCCTATGGCCTCCCGGTGCGCCAGGCCCGCGCCCGCGCCGGCGAGCTGATCGACTCGCTCGGGCTGGGCGAGGTCGCCGACCGGACCGTCTCCACGCTCTCCGGCGGCCAGCGCCGCCGCCTGGACATCGCCATGGGCCTGATCCACGCGCCCGAGCTGCTCTTTCTCGACGAGCCGTCGACCGGGCTGGACCCGCAGAACCGGGCCAATCTGCAGGAGCACATCGTCCGGCTGCGCCGCGAGCACGGCACCACGATCGTGCTGACCACGCACTACCTGGAGGAGGCCGACTCGATGGCCGAGCGGGTCATCGTGATCGACCACGGGAAGCTCATCGCCGACGACAGCCCGGAGCGCCTGAAGGCCAAGCACGTCGGTGACCGGGTGATCCTCGGCTTCGGCTCCGAGGAGGAGGCGGCCCGCGTCCGAGAGGGTGTCCGGGAGGGCACCCGGGTGGTGATCACGACCGAGGACGGGCCCCGGCTGGTGCCGACCCTGCTGGATCTGCGGCCGCTCACCGTCGAGGTGATCCGGCCGACCCTGGACGACGTCTTCCTCACCCTGACCGGCCGCAGCCTGCGCGAAGAAACCCCGGAGGCCTGAAGAATGAGCTCGATCGTCACCGACACCCGGGTCGTGTTCAGCCGGGAACTGCGCCCGGTGCTGCGCAGCCCGTTCTCGATCGTCTTCTCGATGGTGCAGCCGCTGTTCTTCCTGGCGCTCTACGCCCCTCTGCTGCCCGACGGCACGGCCCTGCAGTGGTTCGTGCCCGGGATCATCGTGATGTCCTGCCTGTTCGGCACGTCGATGACCGGCTCGAACCTGCTCTACGAGATCCAGACCGGCTCGCACGAGCGGATGCTGGTCACCCCGTTGCGCCGCCCGGCGCTGCTGATCGGGCGGGCGCTCAAGGAGATCGTCCCGATGCTGGCCCAGGCCGTGCTGATCGTGGTCGTGTGCCTGCCGTTCGGGTTCCGGCTGCACCCGCTCGGGGCGCTGCTCGGTCTGCTGATGCTGGCCGGTTTCTGCGTGGGGCTGGGCGCGTTGTCGTACACGCTGGCGCTGGCCTCGAAGAACCAGGAGTGGCTGTTCTGGACCGTGCAGCAGACCCTGCTCTTCCCGTTGCTGCTTCTGGCCGGGGTGCTCCTGCCGATCGGTGACGGCCCGGCGTGGTTGCGGTTCCTTTCCAAGATCAACCCGATGACGTACGTCGTGAACGCCGAACGCGGTCTGTTCGACGGCCACGTCTGGGCCCCGGCGACGGGGTACGGCCTGATCGCCGCCGCCGGCGTGGGTCTGCTCGGATTGCTGGCCGGTGTACGGGCGATGCAGCGCTCCGATTGACGCGCGGGCCCGCTACCTTCTTAAATCGCGACTCAACGAGTCGGGCGAGGCGGAGAGGTGGCGGGCAGGCGCATGCTCGGTCGGCGGCGTCGGGACGACGACGAGTTCGTCCTACCCGGTTTCGAGGAAGACGGCTGGCATCCCGAGTCGAGCGACGAGCGGGCCCGGGTCGGCTCCCGATGGCGCGCCCGGCGGCGTGCCCTGCCCGGCCCGTTCCGCCAGTTGCTGGACGGGTTGATCCGTCCACCGGCGACCGCCACGACGGTGCGCCGCGGCAACCCGGACGCGGTGGTGGACTGCGCGGTCTACGCCGGTGGCACGCGACGGGCCGAGCCGGGGCAGGCGCGGCAGATGCCGTACGCGGAAGCCGCCCGTCTTGCTCGTCGCCGCCGCAACGCGTTCGTCTGGCTCGGCCTGCACGAGCCCGACCAGCCCACCATGAACGCCGTCGCCGAGATCTTCGGCCTGCACGAGTTGGTCGCCGAGCAGGCCACCAGCGGCGGGCACCGGCCCGGGGTGGAGACCGCCGGCGACGTGACCCGGCTGGTGCTGCGGGCCGCCCGCTACGTCGAGCACGACCGGCTGACCGACACCTCCGAGGTGGTCGAGACCGGCGACATCACGGTGCTGATCGGCCCGTGGTTCGCGATCACGGTCCGGCACGGCCCGGTCGGCCCGCTCTGGCAGGTCCGTCAGGAGCTGGAGAAACGCCCTGAGGTGCTGCGGCACGGGCCGTGGGCGGTGGCCTACGCGGTCGGCAGCCGCCTGGTCGACAACTACCTGGACGTCGCCGGGCACGTCGAGCGCGACCTGGAGCGCCTGGAGGAGGAGTCCTTCGCGGCCACCCGCAGCACCGGCATCGCCCACATCTACCAGCTGAAACGGGAGATGGTGGAGTTCAAGCGGGCGGTCCTGCCGCTGGCCGAGCCGCTGGCCCGCCTGCTGGAGGACGGCCAGGTGCCGGCCGGGTTGAAGCCGTACCTGATCGACGTGCGCGGGCGGCTGAGCCGGGCCGTGGACCGGGTGGCCGGCTTCGACGACCTGCTCAACTCGATCCTGCAGGCCCGCCTGGCGCAGATCTCGATCGACCAGAACGACGACATGCGCAAGATCGCCGCCTGGGCCGCGATCGCCGCGGTGCCGACGGTCATCGCCGGCATCTACGGCATGAACTTCGATGTCATCCCCGGCCTGGGCTCGCGGTACGGCTTCGACGGCACGATCGCCGCGATGGCGGTGCTCTGCGGCGGCCTCTACTGGCGGCTGAAACGGACCGGCTGGCTCTGATCACCTTCAGTGATCGCGACCAAGGTCACAGTTGAACTCCATTTAGGAGTCCACGCGTCTGGATACTCTCAGGATCAGCCGATCGGACCGGTTTCCACACCGGACGGTGACCCGGATCGGTCACCTTCGCCCCTAGCCCGCGACCACGGCGAGTGACTAGGTTCCGGGTTGTTTGATCTTTGGGGGAGAACCATGTCCAGCATCAGCCTGACCCTGCGCGAGCGTGCCTGGCTGCCGCTGGAACAGATCCGCACGGTCGGCCCGCTGACCGGGATCACCGCGGCCCGGGTCCGGGACGCGTTCATCGGTCTGCACCGGGCCGACCCGGGGCACCGCGCGGTCGCCCGGCTGGACCGGACGGCCGCGGCCTGGGAGGAACTGGACGAGGCCGGGTTCGCGGCCCACGTCCAGGGGGCGGTGACCGACCTCGGTCCGGGGCCGCTGGACTTCGAGGCGATGACCCGGCGGCTGCAGGACGAGCCGGCCGACGATCATCCCGTACGGATCCTGGTCGGTGGCGGCTACGTGGCGCTCAGGGTCTCCCGGGCGTACGGCGACGCCGAGCCGGTCAACGCCCTGCTCCGCGAGCTGGTCCGGGCCGCCTGGGCGGGTCGCCCGGCCGAGCTGGTCCCGTTCACCCCGCACCGCTGGGCGCTGCCGAAGGCATGGATGAAGCAGGTCGGCATGCGTCCGAGCCGCTGGCGCGACGGGCTCGGGGTGCACCACCGGCCGCCGCGCCGCACGCCGGGCCCGACCCGCCCGTGGCAGCCCGCCCTGGTCGCCTGCTCGGTCCGCTCGACCCGGGTGCTCGGCGAGATGCGGGTCTGGCGCGACGAGCACGCTCCGGGCGCCACCGCCTCGGCCATCGCGTTCGCCGCGTTCACCGCGGCCCTGATCGAGCTGGGGTTGCAGCCGGACCTGAGCGGCGGCGTGTTCCTGGCCGACGCGCGCTGGCACCTGGGCCAGGCGGCCGGGGTGGACGGCAACTTCTCGGCCGGTTCGTACCTGTCGCCGGAGAGCCTGACCCATCCGGCGCCGATCGACCGGACGCTCACCGCCGAGCTGGCCGGCGGCCGGATCCTGACCTCGATGCTGCGGCGTGAGGGGCGGCTGCTGCTGACCCGGGCGCCGCGCCGCCCGGAGCCGTACCCGGACCAGGTCGCGATCGAGCCCCGCCCGCGGCTGGTCTTCGACGACCAGGGACGGCACGACCTGCTCGGTGACCTGCCGTGGGGCGTGGACCCGGCGGGCCGGGTGAACCAGAACGTGCCGGCCTACTGCGAGCCCGAGGGGATCGTGCTGGCGATCAGCGAGATGGACGGGGTGCTGCACCTGGACGCGGCGTTCCACGCCACGACCTACGACCCGCGGGTCGTGCAGCGGGCCCTGGATCTGGTCTGCAGCGACCCGGCCGGCCTGATCATGGCCGGCGCCCGCTGAGCGGGATCACCTGACGAACGGAAAGGCGCACGGCCGGGGGGAAGCCGGCCGTGCGCCCTTTTTCATCCGGGATCAGGTCAGTGGTGACCGCTGCCCTGCCCCGGCCCACCGTGGCCCGGGCCGCCCGGCTGCTGACCGCCCGGGCCGCCGGGCTGAGAGCCGCCGGGGTGGGCGCCGCCCTGGTGCGGGGTGCCGGGCTGGTCGTGGCCGGGCATGCCCGGGTTGGTGGGCCCGCCGGGGTGTCCGGTTCCGGGACCGCCCGGACCGCCTTGACCCCCCGGCGGAGTGGAACGCACGACCGGCAGCGTGAGCGCGGTGGTGCGCGTCTGGGTACGGGCCCGCAGCCCGCAGTCGTTGTAGGACACAGTCGCCCAGAGCTTGGCCGCGCCACCGGGCACGTAGTCCGTGGTGACCCGGATCCGGGTGACGTCCGGGCGCCGCGGGGAGAGCCCGCGGCCGGTCAGGAAGCCGGCGGCGCGACGGTTGCCCAGGTATTCCACCCGGACCCGCTCGCCGCGGACCTGGACCTGCGCGTCACAGACCGGCCGGTCGGTCCGCCAGGCGATGTCGACCCAGGTGGGCACGTTGGCCCGGATCGGCTTGAGCCAGCTGCTGACCGGCTCGGGGCCCCGGGGTGCCGCCGCGAGGGCGGGTGCCGCCGCGGCCGTCGCCAGCCCGGCCGCTGCAGTGGCCAGCGCGAACGTCGTTCCGATTCGCCGACTCATGTGCATTTCGAATCCTCCGATGCCCTCTGTTCGCCGGTCCGTCAGTAGCGCGGTCCGACGAAAGGGACAATATGGGAATTGAGTACCTTACTGTCCGGATTTGCCCGCGTTTTTCGGAGGGGAAACGTGATTTGGACAAAGCGGCAGAATTCAGTCATACGAAAAGCTGATGCGGCCGCCCGGACTGAAACCCCGATCACGGGGTATTCGCTGGTCATGGCGGAGAACGCGGAAGATCTCGGCGAGCCGGTGGCCTACCTGGTCCTCAAGAAGGGCGTGCCGGTCTACACGCTCAGCGGCGACAACGTCGGCCGGGTCGGGCAGGTCCTGGCCGACGAGCGCGAGGACGTCTTCCACGGGCTGCTGATCGACACGCCGGACGGGCGCCGCTTCGCCGCCGGCGATCAGGTGGCCGGCCTCTACGAGCGGGGCGCGATCGTCACCGAGCCGGCCGAGCGCCTGGCCCGGCCGGGTGACAACCTGCCCGCGGGCCGCCACGAGAGCAGCTTCAAACGGGCGTGGGACTGGCTGGTCCAGCCCCGCTGACGCCGTACGCGCCAATTCTCTTGATCGTGATTTTCTACTGCTGACCGCGGTCGCGGTAGGTCCAGTTGCCGTTGCCGAGGGTGCCCCGGCCGGACGAGCTCTGCGCGGCCTGCTGGGCCTGCTGGGCCATCCGGGCGTCGATGCGGGCCTTCAGGTACTCACTGGCGGCGCGGTCCTCCTCGCTGGGCGCGGCCATCAGCGCGTAGACCATGCCGAGCAGCGCGAAGACCACCGTGACGCCGATCGGGACCAGCAGCGACTGCGCGCTCGCGCCGTGGACCGCGCCGAAGTGCTGCTCCGTCGTCACTGACATCGCGGACATGCCGGTGAAGTGCATGCCGTTGACCGCGATGCCCATCACCAGGGCGGAGATGAAGATGACGGCCGGCTTGCGGACCACCAGGGTGAGCCAGAGCGCGACGGTGGCGGCGACCACGGCGATCACCACGGAGAGAATGACCCGGGAGCCCTCGTAGTGGATCTCGCCGTCCACGCGCATCGCGGCCATGCCGGTGTAGTGCATGGCGGCCACGCCCAGGCCGGCCAGCACGCCGCCGACCAGGATCCGCAGGTTCCGCGCGCCGTTGCCGAGCAGCGCGATGGCCAGACCCACGCCGACCGCGACGACCGCGATGAGCACGCTGGCGGCGGTCAGGCCGACGTCGTAGCGAACCGTGGAACCGACCACCTCGAAGCCGAGCATGGCCACGAAGTGCATCGTCCAGATGCCGGTGGCGCCGATGGCCAGCGTGCTCAGGACCAGCCACCAGATCTTCTCGGCCTGGGTGCGGCCCGACCGCAGGCGCACCGCGCCGATGAGACCGAGCAACGAGCCGAGCACGGACAGCAGATAGCTGAACGCCGGGGTCACCCATCCGTGGTCAAAGTGATGGATCTCCGCCATGGTGCCGCGCTCCCTCGCCTGAAGAGTTTTGCCGCGCTGCATACTGCCGCAGCCCCGTCGCAGCCGTCACCGATTGTGATCCAACTTTCGTTACAAGCACACGAGCAGATGATCTCGATTTGGGTCACGGTTGATGGCGGATCATCCGAAACGGCGATATCGGACATCCGTTTTGCCACGTAGGACCGGTATAGTCGGCTTTCCGTTACGAACCGACTACAAATGGGACGATCGTGTTGCCGACCGTCCCGGGGATAACTTTCCGTAACCTATCCGAAATGCCGAAGATCAGGCGTCGGCCGGGGCCGGACCGACCGGCGAGAGCAGCCCGAGCGCGGCCGATCGCTGCGAATGCAGAATCTGCACGGTCTCCTCGGTGCAGGTGCCGGGCGCCTCATCCATGACACAGAGTGTGCCCACGACGTGACCCTCCGGGGAATGCAAAGGCACGCTCGCGTACGACCGGACCCCGCTCACCGCGAACAGCGGCGTATCCGCGTACTCGTCGCTCACCCGGCTGTCCCCGATCAGCACCGGCACGTCCTCGGCCACCACGATCGCGTCCGGAGACCACTCGGCCGGAACCCCGCCCGCCTCCCGGACCCACTTCGGCAGGCCGTACGACCCGGCGACCACCGCGCTGTCGTTGAGCATCAGCGTGATCGCCGCCGTCGGCACCCCGGTCAGCACGGCCAGCTGCTGGGCGAACGCGTCCAGCCCGGCCGCCTGCGCGGGCCGGGTCAGAAAGTCCGAGACCGCCAGCAGGCGCGGCACGTCGGCCAGCTGGGCCGCCGTGCCCGGGTGCGCCTCACGGGCCTCCAGCAGCTCGGTCGCGGCCTCCAGCAGGTGCTTCGGGCGGACCGGCTTGGAGATCGTCACGTCGCAGAGCTGCCGGGCCGCGGCCGGCGTGGCCGCCGACAGCATGATCACCGGGATGTCGTGGGTGCTGGCCTCGGCGCGCAGCCGGTCGGCGACCTCCAGGCCGCTCATGCCCGGCATGTGATGATCGAGGATGACCAGGTCGGGCGAGTCGTGGACGATCAGGTCGAGCGCGGCGGCGCCGTCCGGGGCGGTCCGCACGGCGTGGCCGGCGTTGCTCAGCACGGTCTTGAGCAGCTCGGCGATGTCCCGGTCGTCCTCCGCGATCACGATGGACGCCATGACTCGCTCCCCTCTGCACCGGCCCGCGCCGACGGCCACTCCGGTGAGATCACCGGGTGCGGTCGGCCGCACGATCGACCCGACCATAAACCCGGGGAGCGTTACAGATCCCTGAAATCCACAATGTCGGACATCGTCGATTTATGGCCCTTTTCGCGTTGGGGAGCTCCGCGGGCCGCGGCGTCGTCGAACGTTTTCAGGCGGCCCAGGCGAGCTCGGCCGAGCGGATCCTCGTCAGCAGGGTGGCGATCCAGGCCAGCTCGGCCGCGACCAGCCCGTGCCAGTAGGCGTGCTCCAACGTGTCCAGCTCGGTCATCGCAACCGACCCGTCCGGCAACGCCGCCTGCTCCCCGGCCAGGCGCTCGGCCCGCGCCGAGAGCAACGCAACCGCCCGATCGGCCGGGAGACTGCCCAGGTAGGCGACGGCCAGCGCGAAATCCACCGACGCGACCGGGGTGTCCCGCAGGCCGGACTCCACCTTCGCCCGGAAGCAGGCGATACCGGGGCCGGTCAACTCGTACTCCGTCCGGGGCGGGCGGTTGCCCACCTGGCCGGGCTCCCGGGCCTCGACCAGGCCGTCCCGGTGCAGGGACTTGAGCAGGGTGGTCACCGTGCTGCGGGTCGCGCTCAAGTGCGCGTACCGCCCCCGGAGGCGGGTCGCCAGATCGTAGGCGTGCGCCGGCCGCTCCCCGAGGAACCCGAGGATCGGCAGCACCAGACTGTTCCGTGAGGCATCCAGCGGCATGGAACAACGTTATGGGCGTATACACCTAGAGACAACCCAAAATTGACCTTGATCTCCGGAACGACCCCGAATGGCCGACTGGTGTACGCCCGTAGGGTGATGGGGGTGGAACCACTGACGAACTGGGCCGGCAACATCACCTTCGGCGCCCGGCGGGTCCTGCGCCCGCGCTCGCTCGACGAGGCCCGTGAGCTGATCACGGCCGCCACGAAGCTGCGCGTGCTCGGCAGCGGGCACTCGTTCAACCGCCTGGCCGACACCGACGGCGATCTGCTCTCGCTGGCCGGGCTGCCCCGGACCGTCGAGATCGCCCCCGACCGGCGGACCGTCCGGGTCGACGGCGGCATCCGGTACGGCGACCTCGCCACCCGCCTGCACGCCGAGGGCCTCGCCCTGCACAACATGGCGTCGCTGCCGCACATCTCGGTGGCCGGCGCGGTCGCCACCGCCACCCACGGCTCCGGGGTCGGCAACGGCAACCTGGCCACCGCGGTCGCCGCCGTCGAGATCATCCGGGCCGACGGCGAGCTGGTCACCGTGTCCCGCGGCGACACCGACTTCCCCGGCTCGGTGGCCGCGCTCGGCGCCCTGGGCGCGGTGGTCGCCCTGACCCTGGACGTGCAGCCCGCGTTCGAGCTGCGGCAGTACGTCTACGAGAACCTGCCCGCCGCGTCGGTCCGCTCCGACCTGCCCGCGATCCTGGCCGACGGCTACAGCGTCAGCCTGTTCACCCGCTGGACGAGCGCGGACGTCGACCAGGTCTGGCTCAAGCGGCTCGACCCGATGACCGCGCCGACGTTCCACGGCGCCACGCTCGCCGACGGCCCGCGCCACCCGGTGCCCGGCATGCCCACCGGGAACTGCACCCAGCAGGGCGGCGTGCCCGGCCCCTGGCACGAGCGCCTGCCGCACTTCCGGATGGAGTTCACCCCCAGCAGCGGCGAGGAACTGCAGTCCGAGTTCCACGTACCGCTCGACCGGGCCGGCGACGCGATCGATGCGGTGGCCCAGGTCCGCGAGCGGGTCGCCGCCGTCCTTCAGGTTTCCGAGGTACGGACGATCGCCGCCGACGACCTCTGGCTGTCGCCCAACCACGAGCGGGACAGTCTGGCCCTGCACTTCACCTGGATCGCCGACACCGAGGCGGTGCTGCCGGTCGTCGCCGACGTGGAGAAGGTGCTCGCCCCGCTGGGCGCCCGCCCGCACCTCGGCAAGATCTTCACCAGCGCGCCCGAGCTGCCCCGGGCGGCCGAGTTCTCGGCGCTGGTCCAGCGCTTCGACCCCACCGCCAAGTTCCGCAACGACTTCCTCGACCGCCTCCTCAGCTGACCCCCACCCTCCCAGCTGGCGCTCACGGCTGCCCCAACCCGCCCGAAACAGCCCTGAACGCCAGCTGCGGCCGTCCGGCTGGCGCTCACGGCTGCCTCAACCCGCCCGGGACAGCCCTGAACGCCAGCTGCGGCCGTCCGGCTGGTGCTCACGGCTCGGTCGGGGTCAGCAGCCGCAGGCGGCGCCGGCGGGGGCGGTCAGTTCGTCGGCCGGGCGGGACCACTCGCCCTTCTCGTCGCGCACCGGGAAACCCTCGCGGACCCAGTACTCGTACCCGCCGATCATCTCCTTGACCGGGTAGCCCAGCTTGGCGAACTCCAGCGCCGCCCGGGTCGCCCCGTTGCAGCCCGGGCCCCAGCAGTAGGTGATCACCGCGGTCCCGGCCGGGATCAGCTCGGCCGCCCGCCCGGCGATCGCCCGGGTCGGCAGGTGGACCGCGTGCGGGAGGTGTCCCTGCCGCCACGACTCGTCGCTCCGCGAGTCGACGACGACCACGCCGGGCGTGCCGGCTTCCAGGTCGGCGTGCACGTCACTGACGTCGGTCTCGAAGCGGAGCCGGTTGCTGAAGTGTTCGATCGCGCTGCTCATGCCCTTGATCGTGCCGCCCTTCAGGCCCTGGCCCCAGTGGCGCTGATGCCATCCACCGCTAATATTTCGCCATGCTGACGATCGGGCGGCGCGGGCCGTCGGTGACGGTTCTGGCGTACGACGGCATGTCCGTCTTCGAGCTCGGCATCGTCACCGAGGTGTTCGGCCTGCCCCGCCCCGAGTTCGACCGCCCGTGGTACGAGTTGACCGTCTGCGCCGAGTCCCCCGGCCCGGTCCGGGTGATCGGCGGCGCGTCCCTGCACACCGAGCACGGCCTGGACACGTTCGCGGCCGGGCAGACGGTGATCGTCCCCGGGGTGCCCGACGTCCGCGCCGATCCGTCTCCCGCCCTGGTCACCGCGCTGCGCTCGGCCCACGCCCGGGGCGCCCGGATCATGTCGATCTGCTCGGGCGCGTTCGCGCTGGCCGGCGCCGGCCTGCTCGACGGCCGCCGCGCGACCACCCATTGGCGGTACGCGGAGACCCTGCGCGCCCGCCACCCGTCCGTCGAGGTCGACGCCGACGTCCTCTATCTCGACGACGGCGACGTCCTGACCAGCGCCGGCAGCGCCGCCGGCCTGGATCTGTGCCTGCACGTGATCCGCCGCGACCACGGGCCGGCCATCGCCAACGCGGTCGCCCGCCGCCTGGTCGTTCAGCCGCACCGGGACGGCGGTCAGGCCCAGTTCATCGAGGCGCCGGTGGCCGACGACCCGGCCGACGACCGGCTGGCCCGGAGCATGGAGTGGGCGCTGGGCCACCTGGCCGAGCCGATCACGGTCGAGGTGCTGGCCCGGCGCGCGCACATGTCCGGGCGTACCTATCTGCGGCATTTCGCCCGGGCCACCGGCACCACGCCGATCCGCTGGCTGATCGGCCAGCGCGTGCACGCCAGCCTGGCCCTGCTGGAGACCACGGCGACCCCGGTCGAGGCGGTGGCGTCCGCGGTCGGTTTCGACTCGCCGGTGACGTTCCGCCACCACTTCACGCAGTCGATGCGGACGTCGCCGTCGGCCTATCGCCGGGCGTTCGGCGCCGGCCCGCGGTAGGTCAGGTCGGCGTAAAGGGTGTCCGCCCCGATCCGCGCGACGAACAGGTATTGCCCGTGCTCGCCCGGATCGGTGGCGTAGCTGCTGACGATCCTCTCCTCGCCCGATTTGTCGGCCAGCGCTCCCGGGCAGGAGTCGGTCACGTCGGCCCCGGCCTCGGCCGCCAGGCGTTTCCCGGCCCAGGTGGCCAGGGTCGCGCAGGCCTGCGGGGTGGCCGGGGAGGTCGACCAGACCAGGGTGAAACTGTCCTCGGCGAGCATGACCGGATGCCCGTCCTGCTGGGTCCACCGGGCACCGTCGACGTCGATCACCGCCGGGTCCTGACCCAGCTCCCAGCCGTCCGGGCCGCCGTACGCCAGAACGCCCTGCAACGCCGTGTCCCGCGCCGCGGTCGGCGAGGACGGCCGGGTCGAGATCCAGGCGACCAGCGCCACCAGGACGACGACGACCACGCCGGCCGCGATCACGATCGGCCGTCGTCGGCGCGGGGCGGTGATCGGTTCGGCCGGGCTCGTCTCAGTCACCCGCCCAGTGTCACGCACCACCGCCAGGACGTTGCGCCGGGAGCCGGCCCAGCGTCTCGAACAGTTCGGCGACGGTGGCCGCCCAGCTGACCTTCGCGTTGATCTGGGCCCGCAGGTCGGCCGCCCGGGTGACCGAGCCGGCCGGGTCGAGCAGCACCCGGGCGATCTCCTCACCCCACCGCTGGGCGATCTCCTCGTCGGTGCCGTCCATGGAGACGATCTCCCGCGGCTGGGATCGGTCCCCGTCCTCGATCTTCAACTCGCGGAGCAGGTGGGCCAGACCGCTCTCGGCGGTGATCAGCACCGGCACGGTGGCGGCGATCGCCTCGTAGGCGGCCAGGCCGAAACCCTCGTGCCGGGACGGCATGATCACGACGCGGGCCTTGCGGAGATCCTCCCACAGGGTCTTCTCGTCCGGCCGGAACTCCCGCATGACCGCTTTGAAGCCTCGGGTCGAGAGCTCGTCCAGGTGGTCCTTGACTTTTTGGGCGTCGCTCTTCGGGACGCCCCGGATGACCAGCGTCGGCCGGTAGGAGGGTCCACCGGACACCAGCTTGACGGCGATCTCCACCGCCTGCACCGCGATGTCGATCCCCTTCGACCGGAAATCCTCGGCCCGGCCGATCAGCAGGACCTCGCGCCGGCTCGGCGGCTTCACGACCGAGTTGTCGGTGACCCGCAGGCCGGGCGTCAGCCGGAACACCGGCGGCGCCGCCGACTGTCCCAGCAGGTCGTCCGCGATGGCGTCGCTCAGCCACGGGCCCACCCCGGCCACCAGGTCGGCGGTGCCGGCCAGGTCGATCTCGTCCTGGGTGCGCTGCCCGGCGATCTCCATCCGCGACTCGTCGCCCGGCCACTCCTTGGCGACTTCCAGCGACTCGGCGTCGGTGTGCACGATGTGCAGCCGCCGTGCCGCCGGGAAGTAGTCGCGTCGGAGAACCTCCGCGTACGGCCCCAGCAACCGGCCGTGCCCGACGATCACATCCGGGCGGTAGTCGTCACCGGCGAAGGGCGGCTTGGTCAGCAACAGATCCTTCCCGGACAGACCGAGAGCCGGGGTCGACCCGATCAGGGTGACGTCGGCCTGCTCGGCCGCGTCCCGCTCGGACTCGGAGACCTCCGGCACCAGCACCCGGACGTCCGCGCCGGCGGTCCGCAGGGCGACCGCGAACTCCCGGTTGAACGTCGAGATGCCGCCGTGCCGCGACTCCCACTCGTCGGCCACCAGCAGAAAGCTCGGCACGGCCACGGCCGGCTCGCTCGGCCGATCGGTCACGACGGTGACGACCGGCGGCATCGGCGCGGTCACGGCCTCGGGAACGACCGGCTCGGCCTCGGGAACGACCAGCTCCGGCAGCGAACCTGATCGGATGCGGTCCAGACCCGCGCGCAGCGTCGTGGTGTCACGAAGCCGGCCGGAGTCGTCCCGCAGGCGCCACTCGTCCCGCCCTTCGACCGGGCCGACGAGGGTCACCTCGAAACCGTCCACTCTCTCCGGCATGCCGTCATCGGTCGTCCACCCGCCGATCACCACGACCAGCGCCGAGCGGGCACCCGGGGACGGGCTCACCGGGGTGTGGATCTCGTGCCCGACCGTGTCGGCGGTGCCGGAGCACACGTACACGGCCAGGGTCTTCGTCTTTCCCCCGGCCTCCGGCACATTGATGTACGGACGGGGGTGCTGCCGGCCCTGCGACCGTCCCTCGTCGACCCGGCCGTGAAGGTGCTCGGCGATCTCCAGCCGCAGGTCGTCGATCAGCCGGGTGACCGTCGGCAGGTCCTGCTGAACAAGAGCCGAGGTCAGATCCCGCAGCGTTCCGTCCATGTTCGAATGCTAGTCCGGTGACGCACAGCCGGAGCACAGTCGAACGACAGGTTTGGATCAGTCCGCGGTGAGGCGCACACCGGGATCGTCGCACCATTTCCGCACCGACCGCCACGTCCCGTAACCGGCGACCATGTCGAGGTGACCGGCGCCCGGGATCAGGTCGACGTCGAACGCGCCCGGGTAGACCCGATGGGCCGGCGGCGAGCAGTACGGATCGTCGTCCCCGCACACCAGCCGGGGGGCCCGCATCGACGTCGACCGGACCGCGTGATGGGCCCCGGCGGGCGGCTGGAACTCCCGGATCTCGTCGGTCCCGGCCAGGAAGTCCAGGCTGGGCGGGGCGACCAGCAGCACCCGCTCGACCGGCAGGTGCACGCTGCCCTGGGTCGCGAGATGCATCCAGGCCATGCACGAGAGGCTGTGGGCGATCACCACCGGGCGGGCGCCGGCCGACGGGGCGAGGAGCCTCTCGATCACGCCGAGCCAGTCCTTGAGGGCCGGGGCGTCCGGATCGGGCAGTTGCGGGTAGTCCACCTGATGACCGTCGGCGGCCAGGTCCTCGGCGAGAAGGCGCTGCCAGTGGCCCGCCGGCTGCCGGTTCTGCCAGCCGTGCAGGACCAGAAAGCGGTGTGGCGTGGTGGCCATGGCATCCCCTCGCGAGCTGTCGCGCCGTCGCTCTCGGTCAACGACCGCACGGGTACATGGTTAGAACCAGTCACTCCATCGGACGAGACGCGGCAGGAGCAGCAGCGAGACGAAGAACGAGGCGCCGGTGAGCACCAGCGGCAGCAGGGCCTGGCGCAGCGCCCGGCGTTGATTCAGCTGCCGGATGTCCTGCTTCTCGGCCTCGCTGAAGTCCCGGTCGATGTCCAGGTCGGCGTCCCGCTCGCCGTTCTGCAGCACCTGGGCCGCCCAGGTCAGGAACGCGGCCGTGAGCACCCAGAACGCCGAGTCCAGCACGACTTTCCCGGTCGAGACGTCGCCCTCGGGACCGGTGGCGATCGAGGTGACCAGGTTGATCCCGGCACCGGCGAATATCCCGGCCAGGAAGTTCAGCGAGGAGGACGCCGGGAGCATCATCATCTTCATTCCGCCTCATCCGCGTCGGACTCTGGGAAGGGCGGTTCCGGCCAGGCCCGCCCACACACTTCCCGGCCGATCTCGTCGATCTCCTCGAGGACGGCCGGCGGGGTGTGCTCGTCGAAATTCCGGTAGAGATCCTGCACTCTCGTGCGGTGCCGGATGAACGCCTCGAGTTTCTCCTGGACCCGGGCGCTGTGCGCGACCCCCTCGCGGCTGCGCTTCTTGATCTGCTCGGCCAGCTCGCCCTGCAACTGGCTGACGGCGGCCCGCCACATCTGAAGGTCGTGCTCGTTCATTCCTCGCCGGGGCGGGGTGAACGGCGTGACCGGCTCGGCGGCGGCGCCGGCCGGCGGATTCGTCGCCGGCCGCACCGGATCCGACTCGGGCGACGGGATCATGTCACGGAGGATGTCCAGGTACTTCGCGAACACCGTCCGCTCGACGATGTCGGCCAGCTGCGCCGTGATGAACGGCAGGCGCAGCCGTTCCTCCGGCCGGTCCAGGGACACGTCCCGGCTGGACTCCAGCTCCTGATTGGCCCGCTCCAGCAGGGTCGTCAGGTGCGGGTGCACCGAGTCCTCGGTGCACAGCCGCAGCGTCTCGAGGACCAGCGCGAGATCGATCTCCCGGTTCCGTGAGGTCCACTGGCCCTCCCGGCTGCGCAGCCAGGTCAGCGCCTTCTCCACCTTGGGCTCGTCGCGGTGGCCGCTGAGCACCAGCGCGGTCAGGGCCATCGACGTGGCCAGCTCGTCGGTGTTCCACGACCCCGTTCCGCTGCGCCACCAGTGCGACTTGTCGTCGACCTGGCTCAGCAGCCAGTTGCTCGCGCGACGCACGGTCTCGTTGTCCCGGGGCCGGATCACCGCGGAGCAGAGCCCCTGCACGATCCGGGCCGTCACCCAGGGAACCCGGGCCGGGAAGAAGTGACCGCGCCGCTGCTGCGCCCGGGCGGCCATCCGGACCAGATGCTGGATCCGGTTGTCGTCCCGGTACTGCAGCGGGGCCGTGCCCTCCAGCCCGAGCAGCAGACCGAGCGCCCAGTTGCGGTAGGCCTTCTCCTTCTCGGCGTCGAACTCCTGCCAGGACATGCCGCTCGGGTGGCCCGCCTTGCCGTAGAGCTCGTCCTCGCCCCGCATCTGCTCGGCGATCTCCTCGAAGTCCGCGAAGTCCTCGGTGTTGGCGCCGATCGGCTCCAGCGTCAGCTGCGCCGGGTCGTCGTACCGCCACCGCTCGCGGATCTTGGTGGCGATCCTCAGCCACTCCTCGTCCCGGTGCAGCCGGGTCAGCGCCATGGCGGCGAAGACCGCGGCGCCGAGGTTGTCGCCCCAGGCCGGGTCCTCCTCGGTGCTCTGCTCCAGCCAGAACCGGAGATACTCCAGCATCTCCCGGCTCAACTTGAGATACAGGGACTCCACCCGGAGCCGGCCGGGCGACCGGAAGTGGTCGATCCGGCTCAGCGTCGCCTTGAGGCGGGCGTCCCCACCGGCCTGGAGGTGCTGCCAGACGATGTTCTCGGGCCGGTTCTCCGGGCCCTGGGCCTCGATCCAGTGCTCCAGCGCGTACCGGATGATCAACCCGGCGCGGCGGCGCGGGCCGAGCGTGAAGGCGTCGTCGGTCCGGTGTACCACACCACGACGCTGGAAGGCCTCCACCTCGTCGCCGAACAGGGACCGGGCCTCGCCCTCGGGCAACGACTCGCCGAAGAAGCCCAGGCTGGCCAGGTGGTAGAGCGCCGCCCGCTGCCGGCCGGGGGCGACGTTCGCCGTGTACTGCTCCTGCAGCTCGGCCTCGCTCGGCACGCGCGCGTTGTGCACCCGGAACTCGATGGCCGAGGCCGCGGTGTGCACGTCGCCGTCGGCGAGATCGCGGATGTCGCGGCGGACCTCCTCACTGAACTCCCCGTTGTGCTCGTCGAGCATCAGCGTGATGGTGTCCGCGCCGTCGATGCCGATCGTCTGCAGCGTGATCGCGGACTCGCCCTGGTCGAGCAGGTCCGTCATGGCCCGCCAGCTGGTCGCCAGCACCTGGATCGTCAGACCGAAATCCTCGCGCAGCGTACGGATGCAGCCGAACAGTGCCTTCAGCACCGGCAGATTCGCCTGCATGTCGTCGATGACCAGGAGGAAGGAGTCGTTCCGGGCCGCCTGGAACAGGGTCACCAGGACCGATTCCGGCCCGTCGTCCGGGTCGGTGAAGTTCAGCCAGATGACGCCGCGCTCATTGATCTCGGCCTGGTGGGCGAAGTTCGCCGCGAGCGCGGACCGGCCGGAGCCGGGATCCCCGACGACGAGGATGTCCTTGCCGAACTTGAGGGCGCGCTGGACCTGGTCGGCGGCCGGGGTCAGCCGGTAGATCCGCTGGTGGCTCTGCCGCCACTGCTCAAGGGTCGGCGCCAGCGCCTGGCCGATCGGTTTCGGACGCCAGGTGACCGGCAGCGGCTCCGGGCTCATCAGCGCGTAGGCCAGCAGCCCCAGCGGGTCGATCTGCTTCTCCAGTGCGCGGCGCAGCACCGGAACACTGATCCGGACTTCCCGGGCCTGGTCCGGAGCGCCGGCCACCTCGACCACCAGCTGAGGTTCGTCGACGAAGTCGGGCGAGATTTTGGTGATGGACAGGGCCGGATCGTGCGTGTCGGCTATCGACCGGCGCAGGTTCTGCAGGTCGTCCCGGGCGGCCGCCAGCACCTCCCGCGAGTTCCCACTCGACCCCAGGTTTTCAAGCGCAGCCCACCCAGAAGCGACGACGGGCACCGACGCTGGCTCCCTTCACTGCGGTGGGCCGGCCACCGCCGTCGAGGGAACGCCGGTGTCAAGCCTGGGGGGCTCCAGCCGTGCGGCTCGGTCGGCGGGCGAGAACCCTCAGGTACTCGGTACCGATCAATTCACCGGGCACGCGGCCCGCACCGTGCTGGACTATCTCGAATTCTTGATCTTCAAATGCCGTGGTGACATCTCGGGCGTCACCCAGATCGTGACTAGTCATTTTCTGCGCGTATTGCCGGGCGGAACCAGAAAGATCGTCCAAGTCGATCGTCAGCATACCGCGCCACCCCGCGGCACGCTCGCGGAGACGCAGCTCGAAATCATCGGTAGCGGCGGCGACCCGGCGCGACGAGTCCCATTCGATCTCGAACTCGTCAGTAGCCCGGTAATCATTTCCCGGGTGCAGCCGAACGGTGGTAAGAACCGCGCCGCCGGGCCGGAGAAGATGAAACCAACTATTCAATACCTTTTGCGATTCATTACGGGCGAATCGGGTCAAGAAGGCGTCGGCCACGATCAGGTCGAACTCGCCGTCGACCGGCAGTCCGGCCGCGGCCAGGTCACGCTGCTCGGTGACGTCGGCCTGATGCGTCATGATCCGCTGGCCCCAGCGCCGCGCGTACCACCGGTTCGCCCCCAGCGGCGTCTCGCACAGGTCGAGGACGTGCACTTCGAGATCCTTGGGGATCTTCCCGTCCGCGCTCTTGGCCGCGTCCAGCACGAAGGCCAGCGTCGTGTAGTCGGCGGTGCCGCTGATCAGCACTTTCCGCGCGCCGCGCCCGTGAATGGCGTCCCGCAACGCCGAGGCGTAGAAGTCGGCGTGCCAATTCGGGCTGCTCACCATGTCGAACAGCCGAAGGTACTGCCAGGCGCCGTGATACCAGGCGCAGTTGCCGTCACCGAGATAGCGGCTCGAAGTGCAGGAGAGCTGTGCGGCCGACCGGATCATCGGGGCCGACTCCAGCAACCAGCCGGTCATCTCCGGCGCCGGGCGAGGCGAGGCGGCCGTCGCCTTGAGGCGGGCGAGCACCGCGCGCATCAGCCGCTGCGCGTCCGCGATCTCCGACTTCCGGCCGCTGACCAGCCAGGACGCGCTCCCGTTGCCGCTGAACTCCTGCTTCACGACCACGCTGTCGTCGATCAGCCAGACCGTGTTCATCGGGATCTGCGACAGCCGGTCCCAGCCGGTGACGGTCACCGGATGGGACCGGAGCTGGTGCTCCTTGTCGGCGTCGATCAGGTGCGAGGCCCGCAGCTCGGTCTCGTCGCCGGAGGGCACCAGGTAGTAGCGCTCGACGTGGCACCGCTGGGCCAGCTGCTGCCAGATCATCCCGGAGAACAGGTTGCCGGCCGGCTGGCTCGGGCTCAGCGGCACGATCTGCTGCACCTTGTGCTGCACGGTGCTGCTGAGGCACTGCACCAGTTCCTCGACCGCGTCCATCGGCACGCGGACGCTGTGCGGATCGGTGCCCTCGAACGAGACCCGGTGCATGACGCAGGCCTGCCGAGCATGTTCGATCATCTCCACGGCGGCCGGAGATCCCCCGAAGCGCCGGTACGAGTCGATTTTCCCGTCAGGCAACATCTGCGCTCCTACCCACGCGAGGCGACAACAGTCATATGATCGCTGTCCCAATCAATAGCGGTCCGGCAAATTGACCATCCCGCCTTCTCGACCATCTGCACGACTTCATCGGCATCGAACCGGCGGGACAGGAAGCAACGGAATTGATAACCGTGCGGGAGAGGTTTATCGTCCAGCCGCACGTCCCGCAAGAGAGTCACCCGCCCGATGAACGCGTCATCGTGATAGTCGACCTCGAATTCGAGATCAGCAGAACGCAGCCCAGCGGCCAGCAGCGGCTCCAGAGCGGCACACCGGAATTCTTGGCTGTGATAGGCGGCGATGGATGAACGCATCAGTTCGGCGGGTCGTCGCAGCAACACGCTCAGTAATAGAATGTCACCGAGCCGCAACGCCACCGCGAGGTTCTGCAGCGCCGCCACCGGGTCCTCGAGATTGCCGAGGGTGTGGCCGACCATGCCGAGCACGATCGGGTCGTCACCGCGGCGCCACCGCTCGACGCCGGGCGACGGCGAGTGCTCGACATCCCACACCATCGTGTCGACCGAGCAGTCCGGGCCGGCGCCGGCCCGCACCCGGGCGGCGGCGATGTCCAGCAGGGTCGCGCTGAAATCGAGGCCCAGGTATCGACCGACGGGCTGCCCGAGCGAGGCGAGATAGGTCAGCATCGCCGCGGTTCGCCGGCCGTTACCGGGGCCGATCTCCGCGAACGCCGCCAACTCCGGATACAGCGAACGGAGAACGTCGGCGTCGTGCGCCACCGAAGCCAGCATGCTCGCGTAGTCGTCGGTGCTCGCATACCGGTCGTGAGTGAATGCGGCACTGCCGGCATAGGCGAACTTCAAAGGAACGTGGCCGGCGACGACCGCCTCGACCACCGTACGGCGATGGTCCGCGCTCTCGAAGTACGACGCCGGTGGGCGGCTCGCGTCCACACTGGTCAGCGCCACCGGCAAGCCGGCCGGCCTTCGTCGCACTCCGCCCATCCCGCATCGCCTTCCCGTGACGGCTCGGCCGCAGACGATCCACTACGACACCGCGAGCGCCGCCGTGCGCAACCATCAGGTTACAGCTAGTCACCAAGGCTGCATAGGCACCCAGAGTGCCAGGCGGCGCCCGGCGGACACAACACCCATTCGACCGACGTCAATAGACTAATTACCCGATCGGACAGTCGGGGCACCTGCGATCGAGGGGTCCACATCAGCCAAAAGTACGATCAGGACAGTCTCGGCCGACCAGTGCTCAAAAACCCGGAAACAGCGGCCCGCAACCGCACTGACCTCGCCGAATTAGCGATCTAGCCGCTCTGTAAGGTTGCCGACAACCGCATCACCCGGTCCGTGACTTGAATTCACGATCGGGCATGTTGATCACCATCACTCCCCCGGCCGGCACCGTCACCGATTCGGAAACGGCGCGTTTGGTCACCGCATTCGTCCCGGAACCGGGCAATGCCACCACGGCCGGTCCGGAACCGTGGTTGAAGAGGAACAACAGTTCGCCTCGCCGCACCGCCTCGACCTCCGGCGGCCGGCCGGGCAGCAGCGGGGTCACCCCGGCCTCGGCGGCCACCCGCTCCAGCAGTCGTCGCAACGCGTCATCGTCCAGGCCGGGCGACACATACCAGGCCACGCCGGCGCCGAACCGGTTCCGGGTGATCGCCGGCGCCCCGGCCAGGACATCCCCGGCATACCGCACCACGGTCTCGGCGCCGGCCGTCTCGACCCGCTCACTCCAGCGAACACCCTGCTCACCGTCGTCGAGCGCGATCGTCGTGCCCGGGGCCAGCGGCCGCCACTCCACCACCCGCACCCCGAGAACGTCGCGGAACGCGCCGGGATAGCCCCCGAGCCGGATCCGCCCGGCCGGGTCGGCGATCCCGCTGAGATGCCCGACCACCAGATGACCCCCGGCCGCCACGAACTCCCGCAGCGCCGCCGCGCTCTCGTCCGAGATCAGAAACAAATGCGTCAAAACCACGATTTTGTACGGTCGGAGCCCCGCCCCGCCGACCCACGCCGCCCCGCCGGAGCCCACCGCGTCGCCGGCCCTTGACGCCTCGCCGGAATCGGTCCGGCCCGGGAAGACGAAGTCAGTGGGGATGCCGGATCGGTACAGCGCGCGGTGCGTCTGCTGCACGGCCGCCAGGTAGTCGATGTCCGCGGCCGGCAGGCCCCCACCCTGCAGCGCCCACCACGAAGGAGCGTCCCAGCCGATCGCCACACGCGCCTCGACCTCCCCACCGGCGTACGGCGCAATGGTCTTCAAGGTCCTCCCGAGGCCGATCGCCTCGCGGAAGACCGGGGTGTCCGGACCGGCGTGGGGCACGAGCGCCGAGTGGAACAGCTCGGCCCCGCCCCGCGGCTGCCGCCACTGGAAGTACATCGCGCCGCGCGAGCCCCGGGCCACGTAGTTCAGGCTGTGCCGGGTCAGCCGGCCGGGTTCCTTGGCGTGCATCCGGCCCGGTGTGTAGATCAGGTTCGGCGCGGTCTCCATGAGCAGCCATTCCCCACCGGCCCAGCCGCGGGCCAGGTCGCCGCCGAAGGCCGTCTCGGCCTCGCCCCGGCCGTCGACCGCGGCCGGGTAGTGATCGACCGCGACGATGTCCACCTCGGACGCCCAGCGCGCGTGGTCGACGCTCACCCAGCCGCCCTGCACGAAGTTCGTCGTGATCGGGACGGCCGGGTTGGCCTCGCGCAGCAGGTCGCGCTGCTCGACGAACGCGCCCAGCAACTCGTCGGACAGGAATCGGCGGAAGTCCAGCACGTGGGCCGGGTTCGGCAAATACTGCGTGGCGCGCGGCGGCATGATCTGGGCCCAGTCCGAGTATCGCTGGCTCCAGAACGCCGTGGTCCAGGACTCGTTCAGCGCGTCGAGGTCACCGTGCCGTTTCTCCAGCCACGAGCGGAACGCGGACGCGGTCAGGTCGCAGCGGCAATCGGTCCCGTACTCGTTGTGGACGTGCCAGAGCGCCAGCGCCGGATGCCGGGCGTAGCGCGCGGCCAGCTCGGTGGCGATGGTCCGGGCGGCGGCGCGGTAGGCCGGGGCGGAGACGCAATACGTGTCGCGGCTCCCGTGGGTCAGCCGGACGCCGTCGGCGGTGACCGGCAGCCCTTCCGGGTGCGCCAGGGTGAACCAGGGTGGCGGCGAGGCGGTCGGGGTGGCCAGGGCGACCCTGATGCCGCCGTCGTGCAGGAGGTCCATGATCCGGTCGAGCCGGCCGAACTCGAAGCGGCCCTCCTCCGGTTCCAGGTGGGACCAGGCGAAGACGCCGAGCGAGACGATCGTGACGCCGGCCTGGCGCATCAGGGCGACATCCTCGGGCCAGATCTGCTCGGGCCACTGCTCGGGGTTGTAATCGCCGCCGAAGAACAGCATCACACCGCCTTGACTTTAGTTTTGACTCTAAACAAAGTAGGCATCGTGACCGATCCCGTCAATCCGCTGTCCGCACTCCCGGCCGATGCCACCGAGGACTGGGAGCACGCGCTGATCACCGGGAACGGCCGTCAGGGCGCTCTCTGCTACGGCTCTCCGGCCGCGCTGCGGTTCACCCTGGCCCACGAGGACGTCTTCCAGCCGGTGACCGAGCCGCTGCCGGCCCCGGCGACCGCGGCGGCGCTGCCCCGGCTGCGGACGATGCTGGCCGACGGCCGGTTCGCCGAGGCCGCGGCCGAGGTGTGCGAGGTCGCGACGGCGGAACATCCCGGGTACGCCGGCACCCGCTGGATCGACCCGCTCATCGGCACGGCGACGCTGACGTTCACCCCCGACCGCCCCGGCGACGGCTGGTCCCGGGACACCGATTTCCGGACGGGCGTGGTCCGGCTGCGGTGGGCCGGCGTCACCGGTGAGGCGTTCGTCTCGCGGGCCGCCGACCTGCTGTTCATCCGGGTCACCGGCTCCGGCGGCACCCTGTCCCTGGCGCCGATCGCCGGCACGCCGGAACGCCCGATCGACGTCGAGCGGACCGAGGAGCACGGCACCCTCGTGCTGACCGCCCGTTTCCGGGACGCGACCTGGCCCGGCGCCCTCGACGGCTACACCGTCACGGCACGCTCATGGCGTACGGCAAGCGGGGTTGTCATAGCGGCCCGGACCACGCCGGGCCTGAGGCGAACCGCCCTGGGTGAGATGCCGGATTTTGACGCCGTGCTGGCGGAGCACGTGGCCGTCCACGGCGACCTGTTCGACCGCACCCGTCTCACCCTGCCCGACCGGCGCACCGAGCAGCTCTTCGACGCCGGGCGCTACGCGATCATCAGCAGCACCGGTACGCGTCCGCCGACCCTGCAGGGTGTGTGGAGCGGGACGTACTCGCCGCCGTGGCGCAGCGGCTGGACCATCGACGGCAATCTGCAGGCGGCCCTGCTCGCGGTGCACACGACCGGCACGCCCGAGCTCATGCCGCCGCTGTTCGACCTGCTCGACGCGCTCCGCGCGGATCTGCGCGAGAACGCCCGCCGCCTCTACGGGATGCCCGGCCTCTACGCCCCCGCTCACCTGGGGACACACGGGCGGCAGAACCATTTCGGGCCGGTCTGGTGCCTGACCTTCTGGACCGCCGGCGCCGCCTGGCTCGGCCGCCTCTACCTGGAGCATTGGCAGCACACCGGCGATGTCGCGTTTCTTCACGACCGCGCGCTCCCCTACCTGCGCGAGGTCGCCGAGTTCCACCTCGCCTTCGCCGAGATCGCCGACGGGCGGGCCCGGTTCAGCCCGTCCTATTCGCCGGAGAATCACCCGGTCAACACCGGCGCGCAGGCCTGCGTGGACGCGACGCTCGACGTGCGGGCGGTCGGTGACGTGCTGCGTGCGCTGCTGATCCTCGACGCCGCGAATCCGCTGGCCGAACGCTGGCGGACCCTGCTCGACGCGTTGCCGCCCTATCGCGTCACCGACGCCGGTGAGCTGGCCGAATGGCTCGATCCGCGCTTCGACGACAACCACGAGCACCGGCACAGCAGTCATCTCTATGCGCTGTACTACGCCGGTGACGCGGAACTTCTCGACGATCCGGTGCTGCGCGCGGCCGCCGTCGAGACCGTGCGGCGGCGCCTGCGATGGTGGCTGAGCGAGGCGTCCGACGAGATGGGGTACGGCCTGGGGCTGCTGGGCGTCGCCGCCGCGCGCCTGGGGCTGGCCGAGGAGGCGTACGCGGCCCTGACCCGTCTCTCCGCGGCGTACTGGCGACCGAACCTGGTGCCGACCCACAACCGCGACCACATGTTCAACGTGGACCTGGCCGGCGCCTACCCGGCCCTGGTCGCCGCCATGCTGCTGGCCGGCCGGGACGTGGCCGCGGACGGTGTCGCGCGCCTGCACCTGCTGCCGGCGCTGCCGGACGCGTGGCCGTCCGGATCGGTGCGCGGCCTGATCGCCCGGGGCCCGGTGCGGGTCGATCTCACCTGGGCGCCGGGCACGCTGGAGGCGGTCCTGACCTCGGCGATCGCGCGCACCGCGGTCGTCACCGGGCCGGACGGCACGGTCACGGTGGCTCTGGCGCCGGGCACACCGCTTCGGCTGCGGCTCGCCCGTACGCGCAAATCGTCGTGAAGAGTGAGAACCGCCGAGCGGAACCGGAGCTGGGATCCGGAACCACCCGGCGGCAGTTCTTGGCGCCGCAGGCGTCAGCCTTTGATCGCGCCGACGATCACGCCCTTGGTGAAGTGTCGTTGCACGAACGGATAGATGATCAGCGCCGGTACCAGGGTCACCACCACGACCGCCATCTTGATCGCGAGGTTGGGCGGGGCGCTGTAGCCGATGCCGGGAAGGTGGACGACCGTGCCGGCGCCCGCGTTGGTCGGCGACTGACCGGCCAGGATGAACATCTGCAGGACCCGCTGGACCGGCTGCAGGTCGTTGCGGTCGATGTAGAGGACCGCGTTGAAGAACGTGTTCCAGTAGCCGACCGCGTAGAACAACCCGACGACCGCCGTGACCGCTTTTGACAGGGGCAGCACGATGCGGAACAGGATGCGGAACTCGCCCGCGCCGTCGATGCGCGCGCTGTCCAGCAGCTCGGACGGGATGCCCATGAAGAACGCGCGGAGCACGACCAGGTTGAACGCGCTCACCGCGGCCGGCAGGACCAGCGCGAGCAGGTTGTCCTTGAGCCCGAGGCCGGTGACCACCAGGTAGCTCGGGATCATGCCGGGATAGATCAGGAAGGTGAGCAGGAAGTAGAAGAGGATCGGCCGGTGCAGCAGTGTTCCGGTGCGGGAGAGCCCGTACGCCGCGAGCACCGTCACGCTCAGGCTCAGCGCCGTGCCGATCACCGTCACCAGCGTGCTGACCAGCACGGCGTCGGTCACCTGACCGCCCGAGAAGATCACGATGTACGCGGACGGGTCGAACTCGCGCGGGAGGAAGACGTACCCGCCGGCGTTGTTGATCGTCTCGGTCGAGGAGAGGCTGGTGACCAGGACGACCCAGAGCGGGACCACGACGACGGCGACCACGAGAGTGAGGATCGTGCCCTTGCCCAGCTGACCGATAAGGGTCGGCTTCTCCTCCCACACCGGGCGGCGTGATCTCGAGGACGGTTTCAGTTCCGCGAGAGTGGTCACTTGGAGTAGATCCCTTGCTCGCCGAGCTTGTGCGCGACCTTGTTGGCGCCCACGATGAGCAGCAGCCCGACCAGGGCCTTGAACAGGCCCGCGGCCGCGCCGACGCCCCACTGCTGGACCGTGATGCCCTGGTAGTAGACGAAGGTGTCGAGCACCTCGGACGCGTCCCGCCCGACCGCCTCGCGTTGCAGGTAGAACTGCTCGAAACCGACGTTGAGGGCGTCTCCGAGGCGCAGGATCAGCAGCAGCACGATGACCGGGCGCAGACCGGGCAGGGTGACGTGCCAGAAACGCCGGAACCGGCCGGCGCCGTCGGCCGCGGCCGCCTCGTAGAGGTTCGGGTCGATGGCGGCCAGCGCGGCCAGGAAGACGATCATGCCCCAGCCGGCGTCCTTCCAGATCGCCTGCGAGGTGATCAGGAAGTAGAACGTGTCCGGGTTGGTCATGAAGTCCGGCGCGGTGAAGCCGGCGTCGCGCGCGGTCTGCGCGATCAGGCCGGCGCCGCCGAGCATCATCTGGAACAGCGAGACGACCAGCACCCAGCTGAAGAAGTGCGGCAGGTAGACGACGCTCTGCACGATCGAGCGGATCCGCGGCGACAGGATGCTGTTCATCAGCATCGCCAGCAGGATCGGGATCGGGAAGTAGAACACCAACTGGAACGCGGTGATCCCGAGCGTGTTGCGGACCGATTCCCAGAACGCCGGCGTCTCGAACAGGTACTGGAAGTTTCCGAACCCGATCCACTCGCTGGACAGGAACGCCTGCAGCGGACTGTCGCCGGCGAACGGGTTGTAGTCCTGGAACGCGATGACGTTGCCGATGGCCGGCAGGTAGTGGAAGACCGCCAGCAGCACCATCGCCGGGACACACATGAGCATGAGCGGCCAGTCGCGACGCAGGCGCGCCGCGACTGACATTGTGGAAACCGCCGATTTGGTACGGGGTTGTGCTGCGGTTCCCACCACGGAGGGTGCGCTCATCGGCCGTTGTCCGCCAGCACCTTGGCGTAGAAGTCGCGGGCCTTGTCCCCGCCGCCGGCCTTCCACTCCGAGACGACCTTGTCGAAGTCGGAGAGCGGGCGCCGCCCCCGGAGGATGTCGGTGATCTTGTCGTCGGTCGGCTGCTGGATCGCCGCCTGCTCGGTCGGCACCTCGACCTTGATGCCCTCCCACGGGTTCTTCTCCAGGTACTTGGTGGCGTCGTTGCCCCAGCCGACCAGGTCCTGCGCGTAGTGCGGCAGGTCGGGGTCGCTGGTCACCACGGCCGGACGACCGCCCAGGAAGATGAACTGGTTGGCGAACTCCTTGGTGAAGGTCTCGTTCGTCTTCGGGGCACCGCTCGCGTCCCGGGTGAAGTGGGTGCCCTCGACGCCGTAGTTCTGCAGCTCGTACTCCTTGGTGCCGAACGGCGCCGCGGTGTAGTTGAGCACCCGCAGCAGCTCCTTGGTCCGGTCCTCGCCGAGCCCCTTCTTGATGAAGGTCCACATGATCGACGGGGTGCCGCCCCAGCGCACTGGCGGCGTGCTCGCGTCCGCGCCGAAGACCTTCACGGCCTGCATGTTGAAGCCCTTGCCCTGCCGGGTCATCTCCCGCTGGGTCTCCTTCCAGGAGCCCAGACCCGTCGCGTACGAGAAGATCTTCCCGCCCTTGAAGAGCGTGACCACGTCACCGCCCTTGCTGCTGGCCAGGTCGGGGTGGATCAGCTTCTCGGAGTAGATCCGGGCCATCCACTCGACGGCCCGCTTGTACTCGGGCGTCTCGTACCGGTGCAGAACCTTGCCGTCGGCGCCCTTGAACCAGCCGTTCTGCGAGCCGGGGTTGCCGCAGATCTGCAGCACCTCCTGGAAGATGTCGCCGAACGCCCACTCGCCCTTGTCCGGGTCGGTGAACTTCTTGCCGAACTCGTAGAGCGAGTCGAGCGAGGTCGGCGCCGCGATGCCACGCTGGTCGGCGACGTCCTGCCGGATGAAGAGCGCGGTCGGGTAGGGCGAGTCGGTCGGGAACGGGACGCCCATCAGCTTGCCGCCCCAGACCGAGTCCTTCCAGGCGGCCGTGTCCAGGCCGGCCAGCAGTGGGTACGCGCTCGCCTTGTCCCCGGCCAGGTACGGCGTCAGGTCCTCGAAGAGCACGTGCACGCCGTCCGAGAACCGCGCCAGCTTGCTGATCTCCCAGCCCGGGATGCAGGTCAGGTCCGGCACGTCGCGGGCGCCGAGCATGGTGTTCAGCTTGTCGCCGTACGTGTTGCCGTCCTGCACGCTGAACGTGATCGTCCCGCCCATGTCGGCGCCGACCGCCTCGACGTACTTGTTCGAGGTCGGCGGGGCCGGCCCCCACCACGGGGTGGTCGCGGTGACCGGCTTCCCGCTGGTGATCGCCTTGTCGGTGATCGCGTCGACGAGGCTCGTCGGGTACTTCACGTAGCCGTCGGCCATCGGGCGGATGCCCTTGACGTCCGGCGCCACCAGGTTCGAGTCCTTGAACGTCGGCACCACGCCGGCGGCCTGCTCGGCGTTGGTGGCGGTGCCGGTCGAGCCGGGCTTCTTGGAGCAGCCCTCCAGGGCGCCGAGGCCGGCGATCGAGGCCGCGCCGAGGCCGGCCAGGCCCAGGAAAGTACGCCTGTTCGTAGACGCGCCCACGGCGCACCTGCCTTCCTATATGACTTTTTGGTCTTTCTAGGCTTTAGTTTGTCTAGGCTCTAAACTAAGGACATCGAAGACAAGCTAACTGACGCGGCGCGACCCGACAAGGTGCAGTTGGGAGCGCACCCACGGCGGGATGCGGCAAGATTGTTCACAGATTCGGACGGTCCACCGGAGAGCGGAGCTTGACTTGACCACCACCCGGGCGGAACCACAGCCGGCCGACTTCGCGGACGTGCGCACCACCAACCTCGCCGTGGTGCTGCGCCATCTGCGCGCGCACGGGCCGAGCTCGCGGGCCGCGATCGCCGCATCGACCGGGCTGACCAAGGCGACGGTCTCCAGCCTGACCGGCGACCTGATCGGGCACCGGCTGCTGCGCGAGACCGGCCTGAGCGGGAACCGGATCGGCCGGCCGGCCACCGTGCTGGCCCTCGACGGTTCCGCGTACGCGTCGATCGGCATCCAAATCTCGCCGGGGCAGCTGACCGCGCTGGCCGTCGACTACTCCGGTGATCAACTGCTGTTGTGGCACCGCGCGTTCGAGCCCCACCGGCTCGACGCCGAGGTCGTCGCGCTCGCCCAGCGGGCCGCCTCGCGCGTGCGCCAGCAGGGCCGCCACCTGCTCGGACTGACCGTGGCCACACCCTCCCCCGAGCTGCGCGAGCTGGTCGCCGGCTCGCTGCGGCAGAAGGACCTGGTCGTCACCGTCGCCCACCACGCCGCCCTGGCCGCGGTCGCCGAGCAGCGCCGCGGCGGGGATGCCGGAGGCGATCTGGCGTATGTCTCCAGTTTTTGCGGCGTGGAAGCCGGCCTGATCCTGGACGGAAATCTTCTCCGCGGCGGCCGGCTCGGAAGTTTCACCCTCGGCCCGGCCGGCTCCCCCACCCTGCGGGACCAGGCCGGGATCGAGGCGCTGGTGAAGCGCGCGCTGCCCGATTTTGATCCGGCCGCGCTGGCCGACCTGGGCCCGGCCGTCGAGCAGGTCGTCATCCGCGCCCGGTCCGGCGACGCCGCCACCCTGGCCGCGCTGGCGCACACCGGCGGCTATCTCGGTCAGGGTCTGGCCGTGCTGACGAACCTGGTCAGCCCGGACGTGCTGGTGCTCGGCGACCATTTCGCCACGCTGGCCGACTGGCTCATCCCGGCCGCCACGGCCGAGTTGGCCCGGCACGGCAACGCCCCGCAGGCTCGCGTCGTGGCATCCCGATTGGGCCTGCACGCGGCCGCTCTCGGCGGCGCCGTGTCCCATCTCGATCAGGTCGACACCGGACGGATCCCGCAACCGGTGGGCTAGTTCATCGATGTAACGATCGATGACCAAACATGCGTGCCGCACCTTGACCTAGTCACGACGAGGGTGCGAGCCTCAGGGAACTTCGTCCGAAACATTCGCGAAACCACTCGCGTGGTTCTCTTCGCTCGTTTGTCGAAGCGCTTCGACGCTGTTTTTGGGAGCGCTCCAACAACCGGGCACGGCCCCGAAGGAACACGTTGTGATGACCGAATCCCCCTCTCGCGTCGTCTTTCGCGACCCGCAGCAGAAGCTCGCCACCCGTGTCTCCGACCTGCTCGCCCGGCTCAGCACGGCCGAGAAGATCGCCCTGCTCCACCAGCACCAGGCCCCCGTCCCGGCGCTCGGCATGGCCGGATTCCGCACCGGCACCGAAGCCCTGCACGGCGTCGCCTGGCTCGGCACGGCCACCGTCTTCCCCCAGACGATCGGCCTCGCCAGCAGCTGGAACCCGGACCTGCTGCGCCGCGTCGGCGCCGCCGTCGGCACCGAGGTACGCGCCCGGCACCACGCCGACCCCGACCACGTCGGCCTCAACGTCTGGGCCCCCGTCGTCAACCTCCTGCGCGACCCACGGTGGGGCCGCAACGAGGAAGGCTTCTCCGAAGACCCCTGGCTGACCGGGACACTGAGCACCGCGTACGCCGGAGGGCTGCGCGGCGACCACCCGCAATGGCTGCGAACCGCGCCCACCCTGAAACACTTCCTCGCCTACAACAACGAAACCGACCGCTGCCTCACCAGCAGCAACCTGCCCCCACGGGTGCTCCACGAATACGAACTACCGGCCTTCCGCCCGGCCCTCGAATCCGGCGCCGCGGTCGCAGTGATGGCCTCCTACAACCTGATCAACGGACGGCCCACCCACGTCAGCCCGCTGATCAACGAGGTGCTACGCGGCTGGCCGGTCGAAGACGTCATGGTCGTCGGCGACGCCTACGCGGTCCACAACATCGCCGGCGACCAGCACTGGGAGGACGACCACGTGGCCGGCTTCGCGGCCGCACTCCGCGCCGGCATCGACTGCGTCACCGAAGAAGGCGACAACCCCGCGCCGACCATCGCCCGCTTCACCTCGGCCCTCGAACGCGGACTGATCACCGAATCCGATGTGGACGCCGCCGTGCGACACATCCTGTCCGTGCGGATCCGGCTCGGCGAATTCAACCCGGACGAAGACCCGTACCGGAACACCACGACCGAAGTGATCGACTGCGCGGCCCACCGCGACCTGGCCCGGGAAGCCGCACGCGCCTCCATCGTGCTGCTCGCCAACGACGGGACCCTCCCCCTGGACCCGGCCGCGGCCGGGCGGATCGCGGTCATCGGGCCGCTCGGGGACGCGGTCTTCGAGGACTGGTACAGCGGGACCCCGCCGTACCGTAAAAGCCTGCGATCCGCCCTGTCCGACATCTCCGAAGTCCTCTTCCACGAAGGCGTCGATCGGGTGGCGCTGCGGGGCACCGGCGGAACCCTGGTCGCCTCCGACGACGGCCTGCGCGTGCAGCCGGTCGACGGGACGCCCGACACCGCACTCTTCGACATCCTCGACTGGGGACAGGAAACAATCTCGCTGCGGGCCGTGACGAACCGCCGATACGTCGGCTACGACGGAGACCGGCTGCGCAACGACCAACCCGGGCCGAACGGGTGGGAGGTCAAAGAAACATTCACCTTCGAGCCGTACGGGAACGGGATGGCCCTTCGGCACCTGCAGACCGGGAAACTGCTACGCGCCGGAACGGACGGGCTGGTGCGACCCGAGACCGACGACATCGCGGAGGCAACCATCTTCGACGTCGAGGTGCTGGTGGACGGGGTGGCGGAAGCCGCGACAGTGGCCGCGACAGCCGACGTGGTGGTGCTGGCGCTGGGGAACCATCCGATGGTCTGCGGGCGGGAAACCATCGACCGGCGGGATCTGGACCTGCCCGGTGGGCAAGATGCGCTGATGCGGGCCGTGCAAGCCGTGAACCCCCGCACCGTGCTGGTGTTGACCAGCAGTTATCCGTACGCGATCGGGTGGGCTCGGGAAAACCTGCCGGCCGTGCTGTGGTCGGCGCACGGCGGGCAAGAGCATGGGGCGGCGCTGGCGGACGTGCTTTTCGGGGCGGAGCCGGGCGGGCGTCTTACGCAGACCTGGTATGTGGATGACAGTGAGTTGCCGGAGCTGTTGGATTACGACGTTGTCGCTACCGACGCCACCTATCTGTACTACCGCGGGGTTCCGCTGTTCCCGTTCGGGCATGGGCTCAGTTACACCGACTTCCGTTATGACAGTCTCCGGCTAGGGCCCGCCCCCGCCCCCGCCGCCACCACCAGTTCTTGCACGAACACGAACACCGCGACCGCCGACAGCCCGGCCCCCGGCCCGTCGAACGGCACGCCCGACCCACGCGACACCGTGCTCGCCGTAGACCCGTCCGGCACGGTCACGGTGAGCGTCGACGTCACCAACGTCGGCTCTCGTCCAGGCGACGAGGTCGTGCAGCTTTACACCCGGCAGCAGCACTCCCGGGTCAAGCAGCCGCTCCGCCGCCTGCGCGGTTTCCAGCGGGTCGGTCTGGCCCCGGGCGAACGAACCCGCGTCTCGTTCACCCTGGACGTCGCCGACCTCGCGTTCTGGGATGTCACTCGATCCCGCTGGGTGATCGAGCAGGCCTCACACACCATCGCCGTGGGCGGTTCCAGCCTCGACTGGGCGTTGACCGCGACGCTTCGCGTCCGCGGCGAGGTGATCCCGCCACGCACGGTTCGCTCCGGCTTCCGGTTGATCGACAATGATGCGTACGCCGGTACCACGCCCGTGGCGATCGCCGCCGAACCCGGCGAGGCGCTCCGCAGCGTCGTCGACGACGCGTGGGCGCTCTTCGCCGATGTCGATCTGGACGGCGGCGTCCAGCAGGTCGCCGCGCTGGTTTCGGCCGGTCTCACCTCCTCCGACTTGTCCGTTGATTCCTCGGGTGACGGCGGGACTGTCACCCTGCGCCTGGACGATCCGTTTTCCGGGCCGGTCCTGGCCACGCTCACGATTCCGCCGGTCACCGATCGGCTCGGTGTCGTCTCGGTGCGAGCGCCGATCGGCCCGGTCAGTGGCGTTCACGATCTTTTCGTGCTCTTCGATCGGGCCGGCCTCGCGGTTGCCACATTAGCTTTTTCCTGACCGGGTGCCGGCGTTGTCCACAGGCGGCCTCGGCGGGTTGTCCACAGGCCGGTGCGCGGGGATCACCGCATGATCTAGGGTCTTCGGTCATGCGTTTCGGGAGTGTGTTGGTGCAGGTCGGCGGCACGGTCGGGGTTGCTGTTCTCGCGGCGCTGAGCTGGTTCGGCTGGATGGGGTGGGACGGGCAGTATCAGACGGATCCGGTGTCCGGGGTGGAGTCGGGGCCGTATGCGGCGTGGCAGGTGGCCGGGTGCGCGGTGACTCTGCTCGCGGTTTTCGCCGGGGCGGTGGCGGCCGGGGTGCGGCCGCTGTTCGTGTCGGTGGCGTTGACGGTGGCTTTCACCGCGGCGTGGACCGTGACGGCGGCTGCTCGTGACACGACGGGTCTGTTCGCGGTCGGCGCCGTCTTCCTGTTCGTCGGTCTCGGCGTGGCCACGCTTGTTGCTTCGCTCATCGCCATCGCGATCAGGGACCGCCGGCTCGCCCGCCGGTGAGCCGCCGTTGGCCGTGGGGAGCCGCTGATCGGGCGGGGAAGCGGGCAACGGCCGGGCGCGCGGCCGATGGCGGGCCCAGCCGTGGGGGGCCACTGATCGGGCGGGGGAAGCGAGCAACGGCCGGGCGCGCGGCTGATGGCGGGCCCAGCCGTGGCCGCTCCGGCCCCGGGGCGGCCACGGCTGGGGGTCGGGGCGGTCAGCCTGCTGTGCCGGTGACCGTGGTTCCGGTGCGGGTCACCTGGTAGGTGACTGTGGCGCCGCTCCAGAAGATGAACGTCAGGGTGACCGGGGCGCCGTCGTTCACCTCGGCGAAGAACGCGGGCGTGAGTTTGATGGCGCCGGCGGTGTAGTCCGGGGTGAATGTGGCGTCGTATTCCTTGTAGGGCGTCCAGTTCTGCGGGCCCGCGTTCGACCCGTCGGCGTAGGTGGCGGTCATCGTGGCCAGGCGGTCGCCGTTGAAGGCGGCCGGCAGGGCGTACGTGTCGGTGGTGCCGGTGGCGGCCGACAGGACGGGCGTGTCGTAGCTGATGACGTCCAGGCGCCACGTGACACCGCGGTCGAATCGGACGGAAAGGGTGTTCTTCACGCCGTACGCGCGGTCTTTGAGCAGTCGCATGAGCAACCGCGCAGTGAGCGTGAGTTGATCGCCGGAGAGTGAGTAGTCGATGCCGCGGCGCAGCGCGGCGTGGCCGAGGTCGAGGCCGGTGAAGCGGGTGCCGTTGGGGTTCAGCGTGATCGTCTTGGGGGTGATCGGGGCGGAGGCGGCGCTGAAGACGAGGTCGGTGTCGGCGGTGCCCGAGCGGGTGTGCCAGCTGGAGCTGAGTTGGCGGTAGAGGGCCGGGTCGCGCCAGGTCAGCGTGGTGCGGTCGAGGTGTTGGCCGTTGTCCCAGAGCATCGTGGTGACGTGGTTGATCCGCGCCTGGGCGCCGAAAAGTTCGAAGAATTTGAGTTTCTCGCCCTGTTCGACGGTGCCGGTGCTGCGGTCGAAGCCGAGCAGGCCGTACTCGCCGATGATCACCGGGATGCCGTGGGCGACGAAGGTGTCGTGGACGCGCTGGAACGTGCCGAGCAGGTCTTGTCGTGCGGTGGCGTCGAAGCGGTAGCCGCCGGCGATGTTGACGCTGAACGGCCAGTAGCCGTAGTAGTGCACGGTGGCGATCAGGTTCGGGTCGTTCAGTGCGGTGATGGTGTTCGCGAGCTGGTCGAGGTAGATCTGGTCGGCGTTGGTGTGCAGGGTCGGGAGCACGAGCAGGCGGCTGGTGTTGCCGCCGCCGGTGCCGCGCACGATGGTGTGGAACGCGGTGTTGAGTTCGGTCAGGAATGGTCCGTCGCTGACGAACTGTGGCTCGTTGAGGCTCTCGAAGACCAGCCGTCGTGGGGCGTCGCGGAAGGCGGCGGCGACCTGGGTCCAGATGGCGTCGAACCGGGCGAGTACGGCGTCGTGGTCGTTCGGCATGGTGTTGACCCACTGCCACGAGTCGTGATGAATGTTGATCATCACGTAGAGGCCGTCGTCGAGCGCCCAGCCGACCACTTCGCGGAGCCGGGCCAGCGTCACCGGGTCGATGGTGTAGTCGGGTGCCGGGCCGAGGTGCTGGCTCCAGGTCACCGGGATGCGGATGCTGTGGAAGCCCTGGGCGCGGATGCCGGCCAGCAGTTCGCGCGTGACCTTCGGGTTGCCCCAGGAGGTCTCGTCGGCGCCGGTGGCGTCGAAGGTGTTGCCCAGGTTCCAGCCGGGCTGCATGGCCGCGACCGCTGCTTCGGCGTTCTTCGGGGTGTTCGGAGCCGCCTGGGCCGCGACCGGCGCGGTGAGGGCCAGGGTGGCGGTCAGGGCCAGGCTCAAGAACCTGCCGAGCATGGCGCTCCTTCAAGTGGATGGAGGCTTGGTCTCGGCAGATTATGTTCGAGCGTTGAACTATGTCAATCGGTGCACATGGATGCGGGCCACCTCGGAGGCGGGGGGACTATCGCCTCACCGGGGTGGCCCGCAGTGTCCGGCCGCGTCGGACCCGTTCCGTCGTCGAAGGGATCCCGCCAGGTCGCACATAGGTGAACACTCCGCGTTCAGCGCACGGAGTCCAGTACTCGGAGTATTCCGCAAAAAGGCCGACTCACGGAATACCGAACCTTTCCCGGAACCAATTCCAGCGGGAGCTCGATCGGGTTCGACATGGCCTTCAACCTGCCAGTTTGCAAGTTGCATGCAGTTCCGCTAATGACCCTCCTTTCTGGAATTTGGCACACTGATTTACCGGGAACGCATTGTCCCGGAGCTATTGCACTTCGTACTCTGATGGTCAACTGTCATCGATCGACATAAGTGCGATGAAGCGGGGCAGCCATGCTGATCAAAGTCATCGACCAAATCACCGATGAAGAGATGCACGTGGCCGCGTGGGAGCTCTACGAGCGGGCGCTCGGAGAGATGCGTTCCCTTGCGGTGCAACGACACCTCATGTACCGGTCCGAGTTCGACGAGGTCATGCTTGACCTGCGGATCGACAAGTACCTCTGCTACGACGACGATGGCACGCTGTCCGGGTTGTCGACCTTCAGCAACGACCTGCGCGCGATGCCTCTCATCTCACCGGAGTACTTCGAGCGCCGCTGGCCCGAGCTCTACCAGGAACGGAGAATCTGGTACGCCGGTTTCGTGGCGGTCGATCGCGTGGCTCGTGGCTCTCGCGCCCTGCTCGAGCTGATGGAGGCCATGTACCACACGGCTTCGGCCAACAACGGCATGATCGCTCTCGACTTCTGCCGGTTCAACGACAGCAAGCGGAACATGGGCAAGGCCACCGAGCGGATCCTCGGCCGGTTCGCGCGCGGGGTGATTCGCGCCGAGCGGATGGACGAGGAGCAGTTCTGGTCCTACGAGTTCCCGGCTGCCGCCTGATCCTCAGAGACGAGCCATAGGCGGCCTCCACATGGCCCAGAGCGGAGGCCCGTCGGGCAGGTCGATCACGGTCCGCACCTGGTAGCCGTGACGAAGGTAGAGATCGCGATTGCGCGGGTCGTTCGCCTCCAGGTAGGCGGGGATACCGGCGCTGTCGAGCCGGGTGTGATGCCGGTCCAGAAGCGCGCCACCGATGCCGCGGTTCTGCCGGCTCGGACGTACCGCGAGGAATGCCAGGTAGTGGTGCGGATCGAGCGGATGGTGGGCTTCGAGCGCGGCGTCCAGTCGCAGGACGCGGTCGTGCGCGTCCTCGCTCGCCTCCTTGACCCGTCGGTCGTAGTCGGCCGGTGGCGGGATCATCGAGGTCAGCGGGAACCACAGGGCGACGCCCGCCATCCGCCCGGTATCCGCGTCCGAGGTGCTGTACACCTCGCCGTACTGAACCGCGTAGTCGACGAAGATCTCGAAGTACCGCGGAGCGTTCCGGCGGCGCATCATCGGATCCGGGTGGAGCCAACGGGCGACCGGACCGTCCCACATCGCGTCGGCCACGACGTCGGTGATCTCGGCCGTGTCGAGCGGCGACACGTGCCTGATCACAAGGTCCTGGATGGCGTACGTCATGGAAGTAGTCCCTACCTGATCGACGGCATCTGACTGTTGACGGGAACGGAGTGCGAGTGCGGGCGGACCATCTCCGGAAGCTCGATGAGCGCTCGGCCGTCACCGCCGCGACCGATCATCGCGTAGGAGTGCGGCCTGGTCCGGCGCATGATCAGCGCCCAGCCGATGCCGAGTACGGCGGCGACGGCGTAGCCGACCGGGAAGACCCAGCGGAACGTCGAGCCCTCGGGCACCTGCAGGATGTCGCCGAGCCCGATCACGGTCGCGTCCAGCACCAGGCTCAGCATGAAGAACGCGAGCACGGGCGCGATCTTCGACCGCCAGACGTTCTCCCGTCCCGGATTCTTGAAGAAGAACGCGATGACCGCCGCGGACGCCGCCCACATCAGGATCAGTACGCCCAGGCCGCCGATCGTGGTCAGCCAGGCGAACAGGTACACCAGCGGGTCCGCGTTGATGAACGAGTAGAGGATGATCACGCCGAGGGCGAGCACGCTCTGCGCGATCGAGCCGACGACCGGCGCGCCGGTCCGCGGGTGGGTGTATCCCCAGACGTGCGGGAGCACACCTTCGCGGCCGAGCGAGAACTGGTACCGCGCGACGGCGGCGTGGAAGGCCAGCAGCGCGGCGAAGATACTGGTCATGAACAGCAGGTAGCCGATGGTCACCAGGATCTCCGGCACGTGCGGGCCGACCAGGGCGAAGACCAGGTTCGTCTTCTCCTGTTGAGCCACCGCGACGATCCGGGTCGCGCCGGTGCTGACCGACATGGCCCAGGCCGAGATGCCGAGCAGCAGACCCGCGATGATGACCGAGATGTGGGTGGCCCGGGCGATCGTCCGCTTCGGGTCCTTGGCCTCCTCGGAGAGCACCACTGTCGCCTCGAAGCCGACGAATCCGGCGATCGCCAGCACCAGCATCGCGGCGACCTCGGGGGTCAGCAGCTGCACCGGGTTGAGAGTGGTGAAGCTGACCGAGCCGCCGGCCGGGTTGCTGATCATCACCGAGTCGTAGATCACGACCACGGCGATCTCCAGGGCCAGTAGTACGCCCAGCACCTTGCCGCTGAGGTCGACCCAGAGCACGCCGAGCACCGCGACCAGAGCCCACGCCACCAGCGCGCACGGCACCCAGGAGGTGGTTATGCCCAGGGCCGCCAGCACGCCCGAGGTGACCACCCCGAACAGTCCGAACAGGCCGATCTGCATCATCGAATAGGCCGGCAGTGCGACGAAGGCGGCGGCGACACCCAGCACCCGGCCGAAACCCTGGCTGATGTACGAGTAGAACGCGCCCGAGTTGACGATGTGCCGGCTCATCGCCACGAAGCCGACCGTGAACAGGGACAGGATCGCGGCGACGACCAGGTACACCACCGGCGCCGCGACCGAGCCGCTGATCACCGCGTACACGGTCGAGATGCCACCGATGACGACGGTCAGCGGGGCCGCGCCGGCCACCCCGAAGAACACGACCGACGGGATGCCCAGCCGGTTGCGGGCCAGAGCGCTGCTGATCAGGTCGGGTTCCGCGGCGGTGCTCCGGCGCTGTTCCATCAGGACGCGGCCGGCCCACTGTTCGTAGTTGTCGCGGCGGCGCTGATGCCTTCCCCGGCTCACCGGCGCCCCACCGCGAGAGCGGAGCCCACCGACGACTCGGTGCACTCGACGAGCTCACGGAGGTCGTCGGGCAGCGAGGCGATCATGCTGGGCAGGGCGTGGTAGATGTGCGGGTACATCTCGAAGCCGTACATGACGTGGCGGGTCAGGCCGGTGGCGACGACGATACCGACGAGGACCCGGTCGGCGACGCTGAGGTCCATGCCCCGGACCAGCATGTTGGCGATCCGGGTGGAGGCCCACGCCGCGGCGTTGCGCTGGCGGGCGGTGTTCGGCATGTAGAGCGTCTGGGTGCCGCCGAGCATCCGGCGCCGGGTGATCGCCTCGACGGCGCCGACCCGGATCAGCCGCTCGGCCACCCGGAGCGCCGAATCCTGCGCCAGGAATGCCAGCCAGGTGTGCACATCACGGTGTTGTGACTGTGCGCAAAGTAGATCAAGAATGTCGTGGGTGAGAGCGTCCCTCGGCGGATGCTGATCAATGATGAAAAGATCGCCGTCGGTTACGCCGATGCGTCCCTCTAAGACGAGTTCGGACAGTAATGCGGCGGCCAGCCCCAGGCCGGTCGCACGGGGATGTAGCCTGGACCGCCCGGTGCGGTCCTCGTGTGCGATCAGGTAGTACTGGTCAGCCAACACTTGCGCCACGCCCCTTAGACGCCAGTCCCAATGATCATTTCGCCTATGTAGCAAACAAGACAGAACTCGATGTCCGTCGCATCATGTCCCCTACATCAAGGTCAATGCAAGAAGTACTAGACTTCTTATTCAGGCCCCGCTGCTCAGCACCCTCCTCCTATGATCATCAATAGTCGATCATGAATGGGGGTACCCGGACCGTGAGGAACACTCGTAATATCAGCCTCCTCAGCACCTTTAGGGAGTCTTAGGTGTCCGATATTGAGGGTCCGACACTGCGCCGCCGCCGCCTTGGGGTGGAACTCAAGCGATGCCGCGAGGCGGCCCATTTGACCCAGCAGGACGTGTCACGGCATTTCGAGTGGCACTCGGCCAAGGTCACCCGGATCGAGACGGCGCGGGTCGCCGTGACGCCGCGCGATGTCCGAGATCTACTGACCCTCTACCGGGTCGAGGACGAGGAGTACCGGGAGGCTCTGGTCGAGCTGGCCCGCTCCTCGCGGGAGCGCAGCTGGTGGACCGACTACAAGGACATCATGCGTCCGGGCAACTTCGTCGGCATGGAGGCGGCCGCGACGTCGATGCGATGCTGGGAGCCGATCATCCTGCCCGGCCTGCTGCAGACCGAGGCGTACATGCGGGCACTGATCAGTACCGGTCGCTCGGCCGATCCGCCGCAGCGCATCGATCGGCGGATCTCGCTGCGGCTGACGCGGCAGAGCCGGCTGCGCGGCGAGCACCCGCTGGAGCTGGCCGTGATCGTCGACGAGGCGACCGTCCGTCGCGTGGTCGGCGGCGAGGACGTGATGAACGCCCAGCTCGAACATTTGATTGACATAGCTAAATTGCCAAATATTTCATTACAGATCTTGCCGTTCAGCGCCGGTGAACATTCGTTCCTCGGCGGCGCCGTCACCCTTTTGGAATACCGGGATACCACCCATTTGGATGTTGTCTACCTCGAAGGCATTGCGGGAGACTACTACGAGGAGCAGCCGACTGAGGTTGCCCGGTACAGGCAGGAGTTCGAGCGATTGAGCACGAGGGCGCTCGACCATCGCACCACCATAAAGATGATCGAGAGTCTGCTCGCCGCTTAGCGACTCCCGAAACAATCTCATAATGGAGGGAGGTGCACGAGTTGCTCGCGCACCAGCTCAAGGGTGCCGTCTGGAAAAAAGGCAGTCGCAGTAACGGCAACGGCGGTAACAACTGCGTCGAGGTTGCGTTCCTCAACGAAGGAATCGCCGTCCGTGACAGCAAGAACCAGACAGGCCCAGCTCTCATGTTCACGCAGGCGGAGTGGACCGCCTTCGTGGACTCTGCCAAGGACGGCGAATTCGATATCGCCCCGTGAGCCTACCGATAGGCTCGCACCGACGGAAGGGTCCGACTGAACTTCTTCGGTGCATGATCTGAAAGAGAGCCGCAACACCCGGTTGGGTGTTGCGGCTTTCTGCATGCTCGTTCTCGGTCAGGATCCATAAACGTTGACATAGAAGTACGCCGATGCGAGGGTACGGGCACCGTCAGACCCACGGTGACGATCCCCACCCACTCGGCCGGGCTCCGTCACCTCACAGAAAGGGACGACCCCCGCATGCGCCTACGTCGCGCAGTCGCCGTCGTGGCCGCCGCCATCGCGGCCACCACCGCAGCTCTCGCCGGACCCACCCCCGCCCAGGCGGTCAGCGCGGTGACCCTGGCGAACACGATCACCCTGAGCAACTGCTCCGCCTCACTGGTCCGCTACCCCACGTCGGTCAGCACCGACCGGGCGATGATGCTCACAAACGGACACTGCTACGAAGGCGGACTCATCCCCGCCGGAACCGTCCTGCAGAACCGGACAAGCAGCCGCTCCGGAACCCTGCTCAACAGCAGCGGCCGCTCACTCGCCACCGTCCGCGCCGACCGCATCCTGTACGCGACGATGACCGGCACCGACGTCACCCTCTACCGGCTCACCAGCACGTACGCGACACTGTCGAGCAGCTACGGCGCGAGCCCGCTGACCATCTCGGCCAGCCACCCCACGGCCGGCGCCAGCATCAGCATCCCGTCCAGCTACTGGAAGCGGATCTGGAACTGCAAGATCGACAGCTTTGTCTCCACACTCCGCGAGGACGAGTGGACCTGGCACGACTCGATCCGGTACAACGCCGACTGCGACACCATCCACGGCACCTCCGGCTCGCCCATCGTCGACGCCACCAGCGGACAGATCGTCGGCATCAACAACACCGGCAACGACGACGGCGAGATGTGCACCCTCAACAACCCGTGCGAGGTCGACGCCAACGGCACCACACACGTGTACCAGGGCCAGAGCTACGGCGAAGAGACCTACTGGTTCACCACCTGCCTCACCAGCACCCGCACCATCGACCTGACCAAAACCGGCTGCCTGCTGACCAAGCCGTAGGCCACCGCGCCCGGCCGGAGGTCCCCCGGCCGGGCGCGGCCCGCCACACGCGCCCCGCGATCGTTCACCACGCGAATCCGCGATCGGCCGACGCCGATCCATACGGAGAAAACGCGGGACGGCGCGGGGCGCGTCGCATGATCGGCAATTCTTCAAAACCCTTTTCCGGTACGGAATTCGCGCACTCGAAGCGGTCCACTCACGGCCATCAAAATTCAGACATTCATTTCCCTGTACGGTCGTAGCCCGCGCCCGTCGGCACCGGTGAGCCACCGCGCGACGGCCCGGCACCGCAGCTCTCGCGTCACCCGGCACCGCAGGTCTTCCGTCGCTCGGCACCGCAGGTCTTCCGTCGCTCGGAACCGCAGGTCTTCCGTCGCTCGGCACCGTCGATCACGTCGCTCGGAACCGTCGATCACAAAGCACCGCGCGACGGCAAGCCCCGGAAGCCACAAGACGCCGCGCGACGGCATGCCCACGGAGGTCACGAGGCCTCGCGCGACAGCGACGCCGGCAGTAAGGATGCGACCCGCATCAGCTGCACAGGGGTTCGGTGCCGAGCGGCAGCGAGACGGCGGTGGGGCTGGTCGGAGACGGCTGCCGCCGATCGCATTCGGTCGGTCACGACGCGGTCAGGCGGTGCCCCCGCTCACCACAGAATCCACCCCACCCGGGGGGCCACCTCCACTGGGTCATTCTTGCCGAAAACGCCAAGATCATGCGGGCGGCCTGTGGACAAACCATCGATGTGGATAACCCTCAATGGGCCTTGCGGAGGCGATACCTTGGGCCGGCAAAACGCCAGACAGCGTTGGGTGGTGCTGGCTTGCGCGGCGTGCTGCCGACTCGCATGGCGCGGTACCGGCTTGGCGGTGCGTAACGGTGCCGGTTTGGCGGGCAGTGCCGACTTGGCGATGGTGGCGTGGCGCAGTGCGGTGCAGTGCGCACGGTGCGATGCGGGGCGCACGGTGCGATGCCGGGCGGGGCGGGGCGGGGCGGTGCAGAGCACGCGGTGCGATGCGAGGCGATGCGAGGCGATGCGGTGCCGTGCGCACGGTGCGATGCGGGGCGGTGCAGTGCGCACGGTGCGATGCGGGGCGATGCGATGCAGGGCAATGTGGTGCGGGGCCGGCTGAGGGTGCGGGGTTGGCTTGGGTGCGGGCGTTGCTGCTGGCGGGTGGGGTCAGGCGATGCGGGCCAGGGCGGCGGGGTGCGGGGCGGGCGGGGCGGTGACCGGCTCCGACGGGAGCAGGTGGTGGACGGCTGTGGAGTGGGCTTCGGCGAGGATGGCCTCCTGGCAGAGGCTCTGCCAGTTGCGGCGGGAGGTCTGGGCGTCGTCCCAGGCTCGGGCTTCGGCTTCGACGGCGCGGTTCCAGACGGCTTCCAGGTGGGCGGCCGAAGCGCGCTGGACGACCAGCTCCTGGTCGACCGGGTGCAGGCGGGCGTCCCAGCCGCCGCGGCCGGTCAGGGCGTCGGCTACGGCGCTGGTGGGGAGTTCGCCGCGTTCGGCGGCGGCGCGGACGGCGAGGTGCAGGAAGCGTTCGCGGTCGGCGTACTCGGCCGGGCTCTGCTCGGTGGCCGGGGTGTGGAAGGCGGCCGCCATCTGGATGCGGCGGGCCCGCGAGTCGGCGGCCTGCCAGGCGCGGAACGCGTTGTCGACGCGTTCGGCGGCGGACTCCCAGTGTTCCTGCCAGCGGTCCGCGGCGTAGCCGGCGCTCTCCGCGGCGATCCGCACCTCGTCGGCGTAGCGGACCACCCGGATCGCTTCGGCCTCGCGCCGGAGGCGCTGTTCACGGCGCTTCGCGGCCCGGTACAGGAAGCGGCCCAGCCGCGAGCGCCGGCCGGACTCGTGGTCGGCGGAAACGGGGCCGGCGGAGAGGAATGCGACAGGCGGCGCGGATTCCGTGGAAGCGGACGCAAACGGATCGGCGTCCGCAAAAACGGAAGAGTTGATCGCGTCCGGAACGGAACGGCCCGCCGCGGACAGAACAGCGTCCGGAACAGCGGCCGGGCTGGAAGCACCGGCCGCGGGCGAAACAGCGGGTGGAACAGGGCCAAAAGCAGCGGGCGAAACAGCGGCGGAATCAGCGGGCGGAACAGCGCCGGGAACGGAACGGGCGGCCGGGAAAACGGACCGCGAGCGACGCGGCGAGGGCGCGGCCGGGTGGACGGCAGCGCCACCCTCGGCCGGCACTTCGGCGGCGAAAACGGCATGGGTGGCGAACGGCCCCGGGGCGGGACGGCGACGGCGGGGGCGGCCGATCAAAAACGTACACGCGTCGGCCAGGGCGCGACCCGGGTTGCGGACGCCGGTGGGGCTGGCGAGGACGATCATGGCCGGTACGGTGGCGAGCCACAGGGTGGCCCAGATCGCTACCGGGGCCGGCTCGTGCAGCAGCATTTCGGCAACCATGTTCATGGGATTTTCCGTTTCCGCTCGTCTGGGGATTCCGCTGGCCGGGCACGTGCACGCGGCCCCGGAACGGCCGACGGGCGGCCGTTCTCGAGGACTTCAGGCGGCGGTGCGGGGCGGTGCGCGCGAACCCGCGGCCCCGGCCGAGCGCTGCGCGAACAGGACGCGCGTGCGGTCGGTGACGGGGTGGCCGGAGACCGGCTCGACGGGCGGTGCGGTGTTCTCGGCCGGGGCGGTGGCCTGGGCGGCGACCGGGGCGGCGGAGGTGGCGGAGGCGCCGGAGACGGCGACCGCGGAAACGGGAGCGCGGTGTGTGGCGGGTGCGAAGCCGGCCGGGTTCGCGGGAGCCGCGAAGAAGGCCAGCAGCAGTGCCAGGAGCGCGGGCAACGACCGGAACACCGAGGTGCGGTGTGCGGTCGTCGTCATGGCTGCCAAGGTAACCGTCCACCCTGGTCAGCCGCGGGACGCGGCGCGCCGCGGACCCGGGTTCACCCGCAGGTGGCGGCCCGTGCGCCGGACAGGAGACGCCGAGCGCGCCCCGAAGCCTCGACAGCGGCAAACGCGAGCCCGACGACCGCAGCGCGGAGAAGCCGGGCGGCGCGAGGACTGCGGGCCGGCGCGAAGACTGCGGGCGGCGCGAGGACTGCGGGCGGCGCGAGGACTGCGGGCGGCGCGAGGACTGCGGGCGGCGCAAAGGTCGCGGGCGGCGAAGGTCGCGGGCGGCGCGAAGGTCGCGGGCGTTGCCGGGAGGACGCGACGGCGTGATCCCGGGGGCGCCACGGACGGGGACCCGGGCCGGCCCCTTCGCCCGCAGGGGAACCGGCCCGGGCCGTCGGTGCCGGGCAGCGGCACGGATCGAGACAGTATGGGGGATTCCGGGTGGATCAGAACAGCCGCTAAGGCCGATTTAAGAGAGTTCGCTCACGTCTGCCCGCCGCAGGCCGATGGGACCCTCCGGACCACTCCAACAGCGGGAGCGAGCATGCGGAGAAATGCGGGCGACCCCGTGCTGCTCGCCGTCGTGCTGGGCGGGTTGCTGCTGGTCCCGCTCTTCCTGACCGGGCTCGGCGGGAACGCGGCGTCGTGGACGGCGCAGACCGCCATCGACGTACTGGATGTCTGTTTTGCCTGGCGGTTGGCTTCTCATCCGGATGTTCCGGGGGCCGGCCGCCGATTCTGGCGGGCGGTGATCGTCGCCTGCGCGGCCTGCGCGCTCGGTGATGGATTTCAGACGATTTCGACGTACGTCGGAGCCGGCCCCCAGATCAGCGTCGTCCAGACCGCGTTCGTGGTCACGGGCATGGTGATCGTGGTCGCGGCCACGCTGCGCCATCCGCTGGGCGGCGAGGGCCGGCAGCGGCTGCGGCTCTGGCTGGACGCGGCGACCGTGCTCACCGGGGTGGCCGCGTTCCTCTGGTATTTCCTGCTCGCGAACGAGTTGAGCGAGCAGCAGGAGATCGACCGCTGGGGTGCCGCCGCGACCGCTGTGGTGATGCTGCTGATCGCGTTCGGCGTGCTCAAGTTGATCTTCAGCGGGACGGCCCCGTTCACCAAGATCTCCGGGGTGCTGGGCTGTCTGGGGCTGGCCGGTACGGCGCTGGGCGCGTCGGTGGCCGGGGTGCTGTTCGGCGCCGAGGCCGACCCGCGGGTGATGTACGTGGTCCAGCTGGTCCCGTGCGTGATCATCCTGGCCACCCTGCGGCTGCAGCTGCTGCAGACCCGGCCGGTGGACCCGGCCCGCGGTCACCGGCTCGCGCAGCGGCCGAGCGTGCTGCCGTACGTCGCCGTGATCGCCACTCAGCTGCTGGTGGTGTACGCGTTGAGCGACGGCGCACCGGATCTGCGCACCTGGGGTGTGGCGATCGGCGCGGTGGTGATCACCGCGCTGGTGGTGGGCCGGCAGATCTCGGCCACGCGGGACAACGAGCTCCTGGTCACCGAGCTGGACGGCCAGCGCGAGTGGTTCCAGGCGTTGGTGCAGAACGCCTCCGACATGACGATCGTGGTCCGTGAGGACGGCCGGGTGGAGTACGCCAGCCCGGCCACCAAGCGGGTGCTCGGCACCGATCCGGCCGACCTGATCGGCACCTGGCTGCCCGGCCGGACCCACCCCGAGGACCGGCCCCGGGTGGACCGGCACACCGAGGTCCTGGAGGCCAATCCGGGCGTCGGCGTGCACATCCAGGTGCGCTGGCGGCACGCCGACGGGACGTACCGGTGGCTGGATGTGATCAGTACCGACATGCATCACAACCCGAGCATCCGCGGCTTCGTGCTGAACGCCCGCGATGCCGGCGAGACCCGCGCGCTGCACGACGAGTTGGAGCGGCAGGCGACCCACGACGCGTTGACCGGGCTGGCCAACCGGGTGTTGCTGCAGCGCCGGATCGACGAGGCGGCGTCCGACGACGAGAGCGCGGTCAGCATGCTGCTGATCGACCTGGACGGGTTCAAGGCGATCAACGACCGGCACGGCCACCACACCGGTGACCAGGTGCTGGTGATGGTCGCCGAGCGGCTGGGCGGGCTGCTCGGCGCCGGTGAGGTGGCGGCCCGGCTGGGCGGGGACGAGTTCGCGGTGCTGCTGCCCGGGACCGGTGAGCAGGAGGCGGCGAAGCTGGCCGACCGGATCACCACGGTGATCGCCGAACCGATGATGATCAGCAGCCAGTGGCTGACCGTGGGGGCCAGCGTCGGGGTGGCTTCCGGGCGGGCCGGCGAGGGCGACCGGTTGCTGCGCGAGGCCGACGCCGCCATGTACCAGCGCAAGCACCGCCGCCGCGCGACCCTCCCCTGACCCGGCCCGGAGCGGGCGATTCACATCGATGTCGGCAACTGTTACTTTGCGGTAACACGCGAGAAGCAGGTGCCGATGTCCGCCGACGTGCTCACCACCCTGGTCCATGCGCTGGCCGGCGACGCCCGGCTGGTCGACGACGTGGTGGCCTCGGCGCGGGCGCAGTCCCCCGAGTCGGCCCGGCTGCCCACGGCCGAGAGCCGCCGGCACGTGGCCGCGCTGATCACCGCCGGGTGCACGGCGTTCCTGCGGGCGGCCGAACCGGACGACGGTGATTTCGCCGACGCGCGCCGGTTCGGGGCCGAGGGGGCGGCGCTCGGGGTGCCGGTCGGCGCGCTGCTCTCCGGGGTGCACGGCGGGCGCAGCCGGATCCTGGAGATCGCCATCGCGCGGGGCCGGGCCGCCGGGCTGCCGGACGACGTGCTGCTGCAGGGGCTGCTGCGGCTGGACCGGTACGGCACCGCGCTGGAACGGCACGTGCTGGACGGTTACCGGACCGCCGAGCGGCAGTTGGACACCGACCGCCGGGCGGCCCGGATCCGCCTGCTGCGGCAGCTGCTGCTGGAGCCGGACGGTACCGAGGCGGGCGAGGATCTGGGCCGGTTCGGGCTGACCGCCGAGGGGTGCTATCACTGCGTGGTTTCCGATGCCTCCGATCCGGTACGGGTCCACGAGCTGGAGCGGGCGTTCGCACGGTGCGGTGGCGTGCTGGCGCCGGTGGGCGGCCGGTTGAGCGGGCTCACCCCGCGCCTGCCCGCCCGGCTGGACGACAAGGTGCTGGTGGTGAGCACTCCGCCCGTACGTCTGAAAAATGCCGCGGCGGCGCATCGCGTCGCCCTGGCCGCCCTCGACGCGGCTCGCGTGCGCCGCAAGGCCGGGCCGCACGGGGTGACCGAGTTCGCCGGGGAGACCGCGCTGGCCGGGCAGCCGATGCTGGCCGGGTTCCTGCGCGACGAGCTGCTCGGCGCGCTGGATCCGGCGGACGACTTCCATCGGGATCTGGCCGGGACCGCGCTCGCCTACCTGGATCGGGGGCAGCGGCTGGATCTGACCGCGGGATCGTTGCATCTGCACCCGAACACGGTCCGTTACCGGTTGCGGCGGCTGCAGGAGCTGACCGGTTTCGGCGCGGCCGAGGAGCAGCTGACCGTGCTGGAGACGGTGCGCTGGTGGTGGGCCCTGTGGGCCTGGCGTGAGGCCGGCCCGCCGGCCGGCCTCACGTAGAGACATCACCAGGTGTAGAAGTTCTCCTGGGTCTGCGCGTTGAACTGCCGGGTGCGGAACAGCGTGGCCCCGCGGAGGCGGCGGTCGTCGATCTTCAGGACGTCCAGGCCCTTCTGGATGTCGCTGGAGTAGACGTAGCCGTTGTACCAGTACGCCGACCAGGACCCGCCGAGGATCATGCGCTCGGTGCTGAGCGGCCCGCGCTCCCAGTAGGCGATCTCCACCGGCTTGCGGGAGTTGGTGAAGTCCCACACCGAGATGCCGCCCTGGTACCAGGCCTGCACCATGATGTCGCGCCCGGGCACCGGGATCAGCGAGCCGTTGTGGGCCACGCAGTTCTCGGTCGAGGCGTTCTCCCGTGGGATCTTGAAGTAGCTGCGGAACTCCAGCTTGGCCCGCTTGCCCTTGCCGACGATGTCGTAGATGGCGTCGGCGCCGCGCTCCGGGCCGACCGTCGGGTTGCAGGTCGCCCCGCCACCGCCGCCGAGCTCGTCGGTGAAGACGACCTTGGTGCCGGCGTTGTTGAACGTCGCCGAGTGCCAGAACGCGAAGTTCTCGGTGTCCCGGACCGTGGTGATCACCTTGGGCGCCACCGGGTTCGAGATGTCGAACAGCGCGCCGTCGCCCATGCAGGCGCCGGCCGCGATGTCGCGCTGCGGGTACGCCGTGATGTCGTGGCAGCCCGTGGTCGGCGAGCTGTCGGTGTCACCGCCGAAGCCGCCGTCCGGGAACAGCACCGGTGTCGCCACGACGGCCGCGGCGGCCGGGTCGCGCAGCGGCACCTTGACGATCGAGATCTTGTCGTGGGGCAGCGCGCAGTTGGGCACGCTCGCACCGGAGAGGTTGTACGACGACACGTACAGATAAATCGATTTGTCCCGGCCCTTGCCCGGGATCATCGTCTGGGTGTGCGAGCCGCAGTCGGTCTTGACCGCGGCCACGTAGACCGGGTTCAGCGGATCCTTGACGTCGAAGACCTTGATGCCCTCCCAGCGCGGGGTCTCGGCCGGCGCGCTGCCCGGCACCGAGGTGCTGTTGCAGGAGTCGTCGGTGCGCTGCGAGTCGGTGGCCACGAAGAGCAGGTTGCCGTAGATCGACAGGTCGTTCTGCGAGCCCGGGCAGACCACCTGGGTGGCGATCGCCGGGGCCTTCGGATTGCTGATGTCGTAGACGGTGAAGCCGTTGTAGTTGCCCCCGAACGCGTACTTCCCGCTGAAGGCCCAGTCGGTGTTGTAGGAGTTCTCGGCGGCGAACGGACCGGTCTTGTCCAGGTGGCCGACCTGGGCGATGTTCGGACTGCTGACGATCTCGTCCACGCCGGGCACGACGGCGGCCGCCGGCTCGGCGTGAGCGGGTGCGGCGATCACCAGGCCGACCATGACCGTTATCGCGGCCAGCCCTCGTGAGGCCAGGTGCTTCATGGAGCTCCTTCCGGCTGCGCGTCACCGGCGAGCACCACATGTGAACGTGCGCGCACCGTCGGCGACATCGATGGTTTTGGTTACGATAGCCGCCGGAGGGCGATAGATGAATCGGCAATCATGGATGGGCCTGGCCGGCGCGGCGTTGATCGGCACGGCCCTGATCGTGGGCTTGCGACCGGCGCCGGACCGGCCGCCACCACCCCCGCCCGGGCCGCCGCCGGTGCGCGTGGTGCTGCCCGGACGCCCCGGGCAGTCCGCCACGGTGACCGACTCTGATCAGGTGCGTGCGCCGGACGGGTCGACCTACAACTCGATCGACGTCGCCTACGCCCAGATGATGATCGCGCACCACGGCCAGGCCATCGCGATGGCCGGGCTGGCCCCCGACCGCGCCGCCAGCGCCGAGCTGCGCGCCCTGGCCGGCCGGATCAGCGCCGCCCAGCAACCCGAGGTCGCGGTGCTCCGCTCCTGGTTGCGGGACCGCGGGCAGCCCGAGACGGATCCCGGGCACGACCATGCGGGGATGCCCGGGATGCAGTCGGCGACCGCCGTGAGCGAACTGACGGCGGCCCGCGGCGCCGACTTCGACCGCCGCTTCGTGACCATGATGATCGCCCACCACCGCGGCGCCCAGCAGATGGCGGGCGACCTGCTCCGCGGTGGCGCCGACCAACGTCTGTCCGAAATGGCCAATGAGACGGCGGTCGAGCAGGGCAGCGAGATCAACCGCCTCGACGACCTGGGTCTGGCCTGAGACCCCGATCAAAACCCTGCTTCGGTACGGCCATGGCCACGCCCCGCCGCGGGCCCGCCGACGGGCGCGGGCCATGGCCGTACGGGAAAGGGGATTTCGGGGTTTAAAGGTACATTCCGCCGGAGGCCTCGATGCGCTGGCCGGTGATCCAGCCGGTGCCGTCGGCCAGCATGGCGGCGATGACCCCGGCGATCTCCTCCGGCTCGCCGACCCGGCCCAGAGCGATGACCTGGGCCAACCGGGAGCGGACCTGCTCGTTGTCGCGGAGCAGGCCGCCGGCGAAGTCGGTGGCCGACGGGCCCGGCGCGACCACGTTGGCCGTGATGCCGCGCGGGGCGACCTCCTTGGCCAGGTAACGGGTGAAGACCTCGACGGCACCCTTCATGGCCGCGTAGGCCGCGTAGCCGTCACCGGTGAAGCGGGCCAGGCCGGTGGAGATGTTGATGATCCGGCCGCCGTCGGCGATCAGCGGGAGCAGCTTCTGAGTCAGGAAGTACATGCCCCGCAAGTGCACGTTCATCAGCTGGTCGAAGGCGTCGACGGTGGTGTCGGCGATCGACGCGTGCACGCCGACGCCGGCGTTGTTGACCAGGAAGTCGAAGTCGTCGCGGCCGAACCGGTCGCGCAGCACCCGGCGCAGCTCGGTGACGAAGGCGTCGTAGCCGTCCAGGGCGCCGACGGTGAGTTCGAGCGGGACGGCGTCGATCTTCTCGCCGGGGTCGCCGCGGTGGGTGTAGATGACCTCGACGCCGGCGTCGATCAGGGCCAGGGCGGTGGCCCGGCCGAGTCCGCGGTTGCCGCCGGTGATCAGGGCGATTTTGGGCATGGTGATCCCCTCGAAGGTCGTGAGCTGGGGTTTTAGGAGACGGCGGCGAGCAGTTGGAGCTTCTCGTAGCTCTCGGAACCGGGGGCCGCGGTGAAGACGAGCAGGGTCTGTTCCTGCTCGGGGTCGGACAGGTTCTGGCACCACAGCTCGATCTCGCCGAGCTGCGGGTGGACCAGCGTCTTCTGGGCCACGTGGTAGACGCCGACCTGGTGCTGGTCCCAGATCTCGGCGAACTCGGGGCTGACCGCGAGCAGCGCCTTGACGATCTCGCCGGCCCGGCCGCCCGGGTCCACGGCATAGGCCCGCCGCAGGTTGGCCGTGAAGAACCGGCCGTGCTTCGGATAATCGCGCTCCGGGTAGACGCGCCGGCTCTCCGGATCGGTGAACCAGCGGTAGACCGTCGACCGGGCCAGCCCGGTGTAGCGGGTCTCGTCGCCGAACAGGGCCACCGCCGGTGGGGTCTGCCGCAGCGTCTCGCCGAACCGGGACAGCACCATGGCCGGGGTGTCGGTCATCCGGTCGACGATCCGCATCATGCCGGGGCTGATGTGATCGTCGCGCAGCGACCGCAACGGCGCCGGGTGCCCGCTGAGCCGGAACAGGTGATCCCGTTCCTCCAGGCTCAGGTGCAGGGCCCGGGCCAGCGCGGCGAGCATCTGGTCGGACGGCAGCGGGCCACGCTGCTGCTCGATCCGTCCGTAGTAGTCGGCCGACATGCCGGCCAGCGCCGCCACCTCCTCCCGCCGCAGGCCGCCGGTGCGCCGCCGTGGGCCGCGCGGCAGTCCGACGTCCTCCGGCTGCAGCGCCTCGCGGCGGGTCCGGAGGAAGTGGGCCAGTTGTTCCCGATCCATGAGCCAAGTCTGCCGCGACCGGACACCCGGATGAAGGCCGTCCTTATCCACGGATCGGTTATCCGGGGATAGACGCGTTTGCTCCCGCCTGAGACCCTGTGGGCCGCACACGAACAAACGGGAGACGGACACTTTCATGGGGAACGGATTCATCGAAGCCGCGCTGAGCTTCCCGACCGTTCTCCTCACTCCCCTGCTGATTCTCGTGGTCGGTTACTGGATCGTGGTGATCGCCGGCGGGGCCGACCCGGACGCCGGGCACGGTCACGGCGAGTTGCTCGGTGTCCCGGTTCCCGTTTTTCTTTCGCTGCTGGTGGCGCTGGCCTGGTTCGGCACTCTGGCCGGCAGCGAGTGGCATTTCTCGTTCCCGCTCTGGATCGTCCCGATCGTCGCCCTGGTGGCCGCCGCGATCATCACCCGGCTGATCGCGATTCCGCTGCGCAAACTGCTGCCGGACGGTCCGGACGCGTCGCGCGCCGATTTCGTCGGGCTCACCTGCGTCATTCGGACCGGGCGGGTGACCGGGACGTTCGGCCAGGCCGAGGTGCACGCGGCCGACGGCTCGTCGGCGATCATCCAGGTCCGCCAGGCCGGCCAGGACCCGTTGCCGGCCGGCACCGTCGCCCTCATCTACGACGTCGACCCCGAAGGCGAGTTCTTCTGGGTCGTTCCCGCTGATATCGCCAAGAAAGGCCTTTGATGGACGTTGTCTCCACCGGTTTCGGTGTGCTTATCGCCGTTGTCGTACTCATCGCGCTCGGCGTGCTGTTCTTCCTCAGCCGGATGTTCCGGAAAGTCGAACAGGGCAAGGCGTTGATCGTCTCCAAGGTGCGCCGCGTGGACGTCACCTTCACCGGCGCGGTGGTGCTTCCCGTTCTTCATAAAGCCGAGATCATGGATATCTCGGTCAAAACCATCGAGATTTCCCGTACGGGGCGTGAAGGCCTGATCTGTCAGGACAACATCCGTGCCGACATCCGGATCACGTTCTTCGTGCGGGTGAACAAGACCACCGAAGACGTGATCAAGGTGGCCCAGGCCATCGGCACCGCCCGCGCCAGCAGTGAGACGACCCTGCAGGAACTGTTCAGTGCCAAGTTCTCCGAGGCGCTGAAGACGGTCGGCAAGCAGCTCGACTTCGTCGACCTCTACACCAAGCGCAACGACTTCCGCGATCAGATCATCGAGGTCATCGGCACCGACCTGAACGGGTACAGCCTGGAGGACGCGGCGATCGACTTCCTGGAGCAGACCCCGGTCGGCTCGCTCGACCCGAAGAACATCCTGGACGCGCAGGGCATCCGCAAGATCACTGAGCTGACCGCGATCGAGGCGGTGCGCACCAACGACTTCCGGCGCAACGAGGAGAAGGAGATCACCCGCCAGGACGTGGACGCCCGCGAGGCCATCCTCGAACTGGAACGCCGCCGGACCGACGCGGAGATCAAGCAGCGCCGGGAGATCGAGACCATCCGGGCCCGCGAGGAGGCCGAGATCGCCCTGGCCCGGGCCGAGGAGACGCTCCGCTCGGAGACCGCCCGGATCAAGACCGAGCAGCAGCTCGGTGTGCAGACCGAGAACAAGAGCCGGGAGATCGCGGTCGCCGAGAAGAACCGCGAGCGGGTCATCGCGATCGAGACCGAGCGCATCGAGAAGGACCGGATGCTCGAGGTGATCGGCCGCCAGCGGGAGACCGAGCTGTCCACCATCGCCAAGGACAAGGAGGTCGAGACCGAGAAGCGGTCGATGGCCGAGGTGATCCGGGAGCGCATCGCGGTGGAGAAGACGGTCGCCGAGCAGGAGGAGAACATCAAGCGCCTCCGGGTCGTCGAGGAGGCCGAGCGGACCCGCCAGGCGGTCATCATCAACGCCGAGGCCGAGGCGCAGGAGTCGCTGGTCAAGGACATCAAGGCGGCCGAGGCCTCGGAGGCCGCGTCCAAGTTCAAGGCCCGCGAGCTGCTGCTGCTGGCCGAGTCCCGGCAGCAGGCGGCCGAGCTGGACGCCCGGGCCGCGATCCGGCTGGCCGAGGGCAAGCAGGCCGAGGCGGCGGCGTTCGGCCTGGCCGACGTCCAGGTCCGCGAGCGCAACGCCGAGGTGATCGAGAAGACCGGCCGGGCCGAGGCCGAGGTCATCGAGAAGACCGGGCTGGCCGAGGCCGCCGTCGAGCGGCAGAAGGCCATGGTCGCGGCCGAGGCGATCAAGGAGAAGCTGCTCGGCGAGGCGATCGGCCTGGAGCACAAGGCCGGCGCGATGGCCACGCTCGACGACGTCACCCGCGCGCACGAGGAGTACCGCCTGCGGCTGGAGATGGAGAAGGAGATCCGGCTGGCCGGCATCACCGTGCACAAGGAGATCGCCGAGGCGCAGGCCATGGTGGTCGCGGCCGGGCTGGAGAAGGCGAACATCGACATCGTCGGCGGCGACTCGGTCTTCTTCGACAAGCTGGTCGGCTCGATCACGCTGGGCAAGAGCATCGACGGATTCGTCGAGCACAGCACGGTCGTCCAGGGTGTCGGCGCCCGCTACCTGAACGGCGAGGGCGAGCTGGCCGAGGACCTGCACAAGCTGGCCTCCGCGGTGTCGACCGCCGACGTGGCCAACCTGAGCGTGGCCGCGGCCGTGGCGAGCCAGCTGAAGAAGGACCAGGCTGAGTGACCGAATCGAACATCGACGCCGGCACCTACGAGGTGCTGCGGGCCCGGCTCGGCGCCAAGGCGCGTGAGCTGGCCGAGCGGGCCGAGGCGCTGAACGGGCGCCGGGTCGAGGTCTTCGGCGCCCAGCAGACCGAGTTGCTGGGCTCCGAACGGATCCGCACCGGCAACAACTGTGTGCCGGCCGACATCGCGCCGGCCGGGGAGGCGCTGCTGTTCGGCGCCAACGCGTTCCTCGGGATGAAGGCCGAGACCGCGGTGGACGACGTGTTCACCGTGGTCGACCGGAAGTTCCAGCCGGCCCAGGCGCCCGGGCTGCTCGACGACCCGGGTTTCCGGCGCGACTTCGCCGAGCTGTACCGGTACTACAAGGAGACCCGGCTGCGGCAGTTGCGCCGGGTCGAGGGGCTGCTGCTGGCGATCTTCCAGACCGGGGCGCGGGCCGACGACCTGAAGGTGCTGCGCTGGCGGGTCGGCGTCGACGGGGCGGTGGCGTACCAGGACGCGCGGGGCGAGCGGGACCACGTGCTGCCGCCGACCCACGACTTCACCTGGACCGTCACCACCCGGGAGCAGCACGTCCTCGGGCGGCACCCGCACGTCTCGATCGAGGACGAGGTGTTCGTCGAGGCGGTCGGCGGGACGCTGACGGTCAAGGTGGAGAACAACACCGAGGACGGCGAGGGCATCTACTCGGAGCCCGTCGACGAGCCGCTGCAGAGTCTGGCCGATGCCGAGATCGCGTACGCCCGGGTCGGGCCTTTGATCTTGTTGAGGGTCCTGCCCTATCAGGAGACCGTGCAGCGGTATCTGGTCTTCAACACCCGGACCCGGGACGTGCGGCGTCTCGACGGGATCGGGCAGGCCTGCCGGCGGTTGCCGGAGGACCAGGGCGTGATCTTCCCCGGCGGGTACTACCTGGCCACCGGGGTCGCCAAGACGTTCGACCAGGACACCACCGGGCTGGCCTTCGAGCGCGTGGTCCGGTCGGTCAACGGCGAGGACGTGCTGCACGTCTTCCACGACGCCGGGTCGGGGCGGTACCTGCTGCTGCCCTACAACGTGATCCGCAAGGAGGTGGCGACGCCGATCGCCGGCCACGGCTACGCGATCTTCGACGACGGCGCCCTGGTCGTGCTGCGCAGCCCCGGCGACGAGCCGACGCGCGTGCACCCGGTGCAGGTGTGGCAGACGTCGTACGTGTCGGACGCGCACGCCGCGGCCCAGCCCGCCGGAACCGGGCCGCTCGACCGGATCGGCAACGCCGACCTGGTCCGGGGCATCGCCGACGCGCTGTCGGTGACCCGGATGGTCGACGAGATGTCCGCGGCCGGCCCGGTCTTCGAGGCGATCATCGCGGCCTGCACGCGGGCCTTCGACACCTATCACTGGCTGAGCGATCCCGAGCTGGAGAACCTGGCCGAGCCGCTGTCCGAGGTGCGGGCCGCGGCCACCCAGGTGCTCGACGAGTTCGCGTCCGTGCAGGCGCTGACCCAGCAGGCCGAACAGGCGCTGGCCGACGCCGAGGCGGCCGCGGTGACGCTGATCCGCCGGTCCGAGGCCGAGGCGCCGACCACCACCGGCGGCTGGGTGTCGCGGCTGGCCGAGCTGCGCCGGGAACGCGGCAAGCTGGCCGGGCTGCGGGAGATGCGCTACGCCGACGTGGCCCGGCTCGACGGGATCGCCGACTCCCTGGTCACCGCGACCGACGAGACGGCCCGGCGCGCGGTCGAGTTCCTGCGCCGGCCGGACGCGTTCGCCGACTACCAGACCGGCGTCGAGGAGCTGGCCACGCAGGCCACGGCCATCGCCACGGTGGCCGAGGCGGAACCGGTGGCGATGCGGATCGGCGAACAGTCCGACGGGTTGCAGGTGGTCACCGAGGTGGTCGGCGGGCTGGACATCGCCGACGCGACCGTGCGGGTGTCCATTCTGGAACGCATCGGCACGGTGCTGGGCGGGCTCAACCGGGCCCGGGCCACCCTGGACGCCCGCCGCCGGGAACTCGCCGCGGTCGAGGGGCGGGCCGCGTTCGCCGCCGAGTTCGCGCTCTTCGGGCAGTCGGTGTCGGCCGCCCTGGCCGCCGCCGACACCCCGGAACGCTGCGACGAGCACCTGGCCCGGCTGATGGCCCAGGTGGAGACCCTGGAGACCAGGTTCGGCGACGTCGACGACTTCGGCGAGCGGCTGGCCGCCAAACGCACCGAGGTGTACGAGGCGATCGCCGGCCGCCGGCAGGCCCTGCTCGACGAGCGGGCCCGCCGGGCCGACCGGCTGGCCGAATCGGCCCGGCGGATCCTGGACGCGGTGCACCGGCGGATCACCACGCTCGGGGACCCGGACGAGGTCAACACGTACTTCGCCACCGACCCGATGGTGGCCAAGGTCCGGACCGTCGCCGACGAACTGCGCGCCGCCGGGGACACGGTCCGGGCCGAGGAACTGGAAGGACGGCTCAAGGCGGCCCGGCAGGAGGCCGGGCGGGCGCTGCGGGACCGGCTCGACCTGTTCGACGAGGGCGGGATCCGGCTCGGGCGGCACACGTTCGCCGTCAACGGGCAGGCGATCGACCTGACGCTGGTGCCGCAGGACGGCGGGTTGGCCTACGCGATCACCGGCACCGATTACCGGGCGGCGATCACCGATCCGGCGTTCGCGCTGACCCGGGAGTTCTGGGATCAGCCGCTGATCTCGGAGTTCCCCGGGCTGTACCGGGCCGAGCATCTGGCGGCGGCGATCCTCGCGGCCGATCCGGCCGCCGCGGCCGCCGCCCAGGTGGACGGGACGCTGCGGGATCTGGTGCGGCGGGCGGCCGAGGAAAGGTACGACGAGGGGTACGAACGCGGGGTGCACGACGCCGACGCGACGGTGATCCTGGACGCGCTGCTGCGGTTGCACGCGTCGGCCGGGTTGCTGCGGTTCGACGCGTCGACTCGGGCCGAGGCGCAGCTGTTCTGGGCATTCGGGACGACCGAGGAGCAGCGCAAGCTGTGGACGCTGCGGGCGTCGTCGCTGATCCGGGCCCGGGAGTTGTTCGGGTCGGCCGGGGCGGCCCTTGACGAGTTACGGGCCGAGCTGGACACGGCGGCGGGTTCGGTCGTCGGGGAGTATCTGGTCGAGGAGTTGGCCTCGGCTCCTTCGGGTTTCGCCACCAGTGCCGGAGCACGGACTCTGCTCGATCGATTCCATCGGGAGCTGGGTGGGGTTCGGTTCGCTGATGACCTCCGGGCTCTGGAGTCGGATCTTGCCGCCCGGCGGCAGCTCGCCCTTGCGTGGCTTGATGCATTTTTGGCAGCAAAGCCCGACGCTGGCGACAAGTCGGATTTGGCGGAAGCGGCGGCGATCGAGCTGACCTCGCTGACGCGGTACGACGTCTCGGCGGCCACCAGCGAGACGGTGTCGGGGCTGCTCGGAGTGCATCCGCGGATCACCGATGGACGGTTGACGGTCCGGCTCGACGCGCTCCTACCGGCCGCCCGAGATTTCCGGAACATCCGGATGCCGGCGTATCGCGCCTACCAGAAGCAGCGCGCCGCCCTGGCCGCGACCGAAAAGGATCGGCTGCGCCTGGGCGAGTTCAAGCCGCAGGTGATGACCACGTTCGTCCGCAACCGGCTGCTCGACGACGTCTACCTGCCGCTGATCGGCGACAACCTGGCCCGGCAGATCGGCGCGGCCGGCGACGGCAAACGCACCGACCGCTCCGGCCTGCTCCTGCTGATCTCCCCGCCCGGCTACGGCAAGACGACCCTGATGGAGTACGTCGCCGACCGGCTCGGCCTGGTCTTCGTCAAGGTCAACGGGCCCGCCCTGGGCCACGGCGTGACCTCGCTCGACCCGGCCGACGCGCCCGACGCCACCGCGCGACAGGAGGTGGAGAAGATCTCGCTCGCGCTCGAGATGGGCAACAACGTGCTGCTCTACCTCGACGACATCCAGCACACCAACCCCGAACTGCTGCAGAAGTTCATCTCCCTGTGCGACGCGCAGAGGCGCATGGAGGGCGTCTGGAACGGACGGACACGGACGTACGACCTGCGGGGCAAACGGTTCGCGGTGTGTATGGCCGGGAACCCGTACACGGAAAGCGGTCGTCGTTTTCGCGTCCCCGACATGCTCGCCAACCGGGCCGACGTGTGGAACCTCGGTGACGTGCTGGCCGGGCGTGAAGACCTGTTCGAGCTGTCCTATCTGGAGAACGCACTGACCGCCAACACCGTGCTGGCGCCGCTGGCCGCCCGCGACTCGGCCGACCTGCCGCTGCTGCTGCGGCTGGCCGAAGGGGACGAGACGGCTCGGGCCGATCGGCTGTCCTACCCGTACTCGGCGGCCGAGCTCGAACAGATCCTGGCCGTGCTGCGCAAGATGAAACGGGCGCAGCGGGTCGTGCTGCGGGTCAACCAGGCCTACATCGCCTCGGCCGCCCAGGCCGACTCCAGCCGGACCGAGCCGCCGTTCAAACTGCAGGGCTCCTACCGGAACATGAACAAGCTGGCCGAGCGGATCGTGCCGGCGATGAACGACGACGAGCTGGAGCAGGTGCTCGACGACCACTACCTGGGCGAGGCCCAGACACTCACCGGGGGCGCCGAGGCCAACCTGCTCAAGCTGGCCGAACTTCGCGGGCGGCTCGACCCGGCCCGGGCCGGACGCTGGGCCGAGGTCAAGGCCGGGTATCTGCGGGAGCAGGCGCTCGGTGGGAGCGAGGCCGATCCGATGGTACGGGCGGCCGGGGCGGTCGCGCTGGTGGCCGACCGGGTCGCCGGCGTGGAGGCGGCGATCGGCCGGCTCGCCCGCCCGGCCGCCAATTAGCTATTCGGACATTTCACCCGATGTCCGGATGGAGGGGGTTCAGGCCTTCAGCGCGGTGGCGACCTGGCCGGCCTGTCCGGCCAGGGCGTTGAACCCGGCGTCGCTGATCTTCTGATCGTCGTGCAGGTCGGCCAGCTTGTCGGCGAAGTCGCCCAGCCGGTCGACCGCCTCCTCGGTGTCGTTCTTGCGCACCGACTCGGCGATCTTGCGCAGCCGCTGGTTCAGCGAACGGGCATCGTCCCGCTCCATCTGCCTGTTCCGCACCAGCACGCCGAGCTCGCGCTGCATCTGGCCCAGCACCTGGGTGACCTTGACCGGCGCGGTCACGACCGGCGGCTTGGTGGTCGGCTTGCTCGTCGGCGGCCTGCTGGACGGCGTGACGGTCGACTCCTCCAACGCCTCGATGCTCTGCGTCTGGATCACCTGCACCGGCGCGGACGTGGCGGCCACCGGCGCCTGGTTGTCGTCGCCGCCCGAACCGGACAACGCCCAGTAGCCGATGGCGAGCACCAGGAACACGCCGGCCGCGCCGAGCACGATCAGGCGCAGCCGATTGGCGCGCCGATACTTGTCGTGCTGGGGCACGGTCGGCAGGACGGTCGTCGGCCAGTGCGGCGACGACGGCCGGGGATCATGCATGTCGGACACGGCCGACATCATGCCCTCTTCACAGAAAGACCGGCAATCCCTCCAGCGCCCGCAGCAGCAGACCGGACCGCCACGTCAGCTCGCCGGGCGGGACGGCCAGCCGCAAGCCGGGGTGCCGATCGAACAGCGCGGTGAACGCGACCTGTGCCTCCAACCGGGCCAGCGGGGCGCCCAGACAGTAGTGAAGACCGTGCCCGAAGGCCAGGTGACCGGGGCTCTGCACCCGGTCCAGCCGCAGCTCGTCGGCGTCGGTGAACTGATCGCCGTCCCGATTCGCCGACAGCAGGCCGATGATCACCGGCTCACCGGCCCGGATGGTCGCGTCGCCGAACTCCACGTCCTCGGTGGCGACCCGGAACGTGGACGTCTTGAGCGGACCCTCGTACCGAAGGAATTCCTCGATGGCGCTCGGCAGCAGCTCCCGGTCGGCGCGCAGCCGCTCCCACTGCGTGCGGTCGCGCAGCAGCAGGTAGGCACCGTTGCCGATCAGGTTGACGGTGGTCTCGTGCCCGGCCACCAGGAGCAGGAAGACCATCGAGGAGAGCTCGTCCTCGGTCAGCCGGTCCTCGGCGTCGCGCACCTGGATCAGGCCGGACAGCAGATCGTCGCCGGGTGATTTTCGTCGCTCAGCCAGCAGCGCGTGGATGTAACCGACCATCGCTTCGAGCGCCGGGGCCAGCTTCGCACCGGCCGCCGAACCGGCGACCACCGCGTCCGACCACTCACGGAAGTCGTCCCGGTCCTCCGGCGGAAGGCCGAGCAGCTCACAGATGACCTGGATGGGCAGCGGGAACGCGAAATCGTCGACCAGATCGGCCCGCTCCCGGCCCTCCAGCCCGTCGAGCAGATCGGTGGCGATCCGCTCGATCCGCGGGCGCAACGCCTCGATCCGGCGGGCGGTGAACGCGGCCGAGACCAGGCGACGCAGACGAGTGTGATCCGGCGGATCCACCGCCAGCATGTGCCGGGAGATCGCGGCGCCGATGGCCGCGGGCATCGCCGCGGCACCGGCCGTCCGGGAACCGCCGACCGGCGCGCCCTGCGGTGCCGGGGTGGTCCGCTTGGACAGGCGTGGATCGGTCAGGGCCCGGCGGGCATCCTCGTAACGCGTCACGATCCAGGCCTGCGTGCCGCTCGGCAGCACCGCGCGGCGGATCGGGCCGGTGCGGCGCCAATCCGCGTACAGCCCGTGAGGGTCGTCCTGAAACGCCTGGTCACCCAGGTCCACGATCTCCTGCGTCATCGGTCCTCCCCGAATGCCGGAATCGAGTACCGACAATACCGTCATTCGGGCGGACAGATCGGGCAGTCGGGCATTGATCTCCACCCGGCTCTCCACCCGTGGATGGCGGCGCTCCACCCGGCCCGAAACCTAACTTCAGAGGCATGAATCTTGCCACCGCGCTCCTGGTCATCGTCGTCATCGTCTACGCCATGGTCCGTCGGTTCCTCGGGGAGCCGCTGTCCGCACGCAGGCTGATCCTGCTTCCGCTGTTGCTTTCCGCGTACGGCGTTTATCAGGTCGCCCAGACCGATCTCGTCCACCGGGGCGCCGACCTGACCGCGCTGTTCCTGGGCGGGGTGCTCGCCATCGCCGGCGGGGCACTGCGCGGCCGGACCGTGCGGGTGTTCGTGCGGGACGGGCACGTCTGGTACCGCTACACCTGGGCCACCATCGCCGTCTGGGGTGGGCTGATCGCGCTGCGGCTCGGCCAGGCCGCGGCCGCCGTCGCCATCGGGGCCGACCGGCCGGTGCTGACCGCGTCCCTGGTGCTCTCGCTGGGGCTCAGCTTCCTCGGCGAGGGGGCCGTGGTGGGGCCGCGGGCGATGGCGACCGGGGCGCCGTTCGCGCCGCGGCGGCGGGAGCGGGTTGTGGCCGGGCGGTGACCATGACTCCGGCCGTTCCGATCACGCCTGGTCCGACTTCGATCGCTCCTGCTTCCGATCCGATCGGTCCTGCCCTTGCGGGGGTGACCACGGACACCGCGCCGGTCGACGCTGACACCGTGGTGACACCGATCGTTCGGCAGACTGATCCCGTGTTCACCGTCGACCGGTCCCGGTTGCTGCTCGTGTGGCGCCGGGCCCGCAACCTGATCGTCCTGGTCGTCATCACCGTGGCGATGCTTCAGGACAACCCGCTCGGCCCGGCCCTGGTGGCCGGGCTGGTGGTCGGCGGGCTGGGCTGGGTCGTGCTGGCCCTGCGGGTGCTGCCGCCGAGGCAGCACCTGGTCGCGGTCGGTGTCACCGTCGCGACGTCGCTGTGGCTGATCGCGGTGGCCGGGCCCGGGCTGGCCCCGATCTACCTGATCGTCGGGCTGGCCAGCAGCGCCGCCGTGCTCGGCCTGATCACCACCGGCGTGCTCACCGGCGTCGCCCTGATCGCCCTGATCGTGGCCCTGGCCGCGCACGACGTGGCGGCGCCCTCGATCGCGGTCTGGTGCGGCGTCACCATCGTGGTCACGCTGCTGGTCCTGCTACGCCGCCAGCGGGACGCCGGCGCCCGGCAGGAGAAGCTGCTCGCCGACGAGCAGGCCCGGGCGGCGGCCCTGGCCGAGCGGGCCCGGCTGGCCCGGGAGATCCACGACGTGCTGGCCCACTCCCTGTCGGCGCTGTCGGTGCAGCTGGAGACCGCCGCCGCCCTGCTCGAACGGGACCGGACGGCCGACGCCGCCCGGCTGATCGACCGCGCCGGGACACTGGCCCGCGACGGCCTCACCGAGACCCGCCGGGCGGTGAGCGCGCTGCGCGGCGACCCGCTGCCGGTGCCGGAACTCGTCGGCGAGCTGACCGCGGGCTACGGGCGGGATCTGGACGCACCGGCCACGTTCACGGTCGACGGCGAGCCGCGGGAGCTGGACGCGGAGACCGGGCTGGCGCTGTTCCGGGCCGCTCAGGAGGCGTTGAGCAACGTGCGCAAGCACGCGCCGGGGAGCGCGGTCGAGACCCACCTGGCGTTCGAGGCCGGGGTGGTCGCCCTGCGCGTCCGCAACCATGGTCCGGCCGGGCCGCCGGTGTCCGGGCTGTCCAGCGGTTATGGATTGATCGGGCTGCGGGAGCGGGCCGAGCTGGCCGGCGGCACGGTCACGGTCGGCCCCGACGACGACGGCTGGCTGGTCGACCTCAGGCTGCCCGGATGAGTCGCGCGCGGGCGGATCCGCGCTCTCGCACGGCGCAGGGCCCGGCGCGGGTGATTCGGTGGCGTGCGCCTCGACGATCCCGTGGCGCGGACAATTCGGCGGCTCACGGCTCACGGCTCACGGCTCGACGATCCGGCGGCGCGGGCCATCCGGCGGCTCGCGGCTCGGTGTGGGCGGACGGGGTGAGGGTGTGGGGCGCGGGAGTGGGCTGATGGGTGTCAGGATCGGCGGGTGAGCATCCGGGTGGTGGTGGCCGATGATCAGACGGTGGTCCGGGAAGGGCTGGCGGTGATGCTGAGCCTGCTCGACGACGTGGAGGTGGTCGGTGAGGCGGCCGACGGGGACCAGGCGCTGGAACTGGTCGGCCGGGAGCGGCCGGACGTGGTGCTGATGGACCTGCGCATGCCGCGGCGCGACGGGGTGGAGGCGACCGCGCTGATCAAGGCCCGGTTCCCGGAGACGCGGGTGGTGGTGCTGACCACGTTCGCCGATGACGAGCACATCCTCGGGGCGTTGCGGGCCGGCGCGGTGGGTTACCTGACCAAGGACGCCGGCCGGGTGCAGATCGCCCAGGCGGTGCGGGCGGCGGCGATCGGGCAGGGCGTTCTCGATCCGCAGGTGCAGCAGCGGCTGCTGGCCGCGGCGTCCGGGGGCGGGCCGGTGGCCGCGCCCGCGGGTCCGGGCGAGCCCGGGCTGCCGGACGGGTTGACCGCGCGGGAGGCCGAGGTGCTGCGACTGATCGCGGCCGGACTGTCCAACAAGGAGATAGCGAAGCGGCTCTACGTCACCGAGGTCACCGTGAAGTCGCACGTGAACCGGTTGTTCGCCAAGGCCGGGGTGCGGGACCGGGCCCAGGCCGTGCGGTATGCGTACCAGCACGGCCTGAGCGCTTGATCCACGCTCCGCAGCCGACCGGGCCGCGGCTTTCCGACGCGACCGGCTTTTGAGGCACGGCCGGCGTTCGATCGGGGCCGGCTCCGGCGGCAGCGGCTAGATCTTGCGGCCGGGCTGTTCGGGGGCGTAACGGGCCAGGGTCAGCTGCTCGACCACGCTGATCAGCGTGTAGAGCAGGATCGAGGCCACGGTCACGATGGTCACGCCGGTCCACATCCGGTCGAGTTCGAAGGTCGTGACCGCCGCCAGCATCAGGTAGCCGAGCCCCTTGCCGGTGGCCAGCCATTCCGCGAGCAGGGCGCCGACCAGGGCGAGCGGCGCGGCGACCCGCAGGGCCGCGAAGAGGGCCGGCAGGGCCCCGGGCAGTTGGACGCGGAACAGGGTGGTGAACGGTGAGGCGCCGTACGCGCGCATCAGGTCCAGCGATGAGCGCGGCACCGACCGCAGGGCCAGGGACACGTTGACCAGGACCGGGAAGAACGTGACGATCCCGGCGATGACCGTGACCGCCAGCAGGCCACGCCCGAAGATCAACGCGATGAGCGGGGTCATCGCGACGAGCGGCACCGCGCGCAGGGCCATGGCGATCGGCAGCAGGGTCTGCTCGACGCCGCGCCACAGCGCGAACGCGATCGCCGTGATCAGGGCGGCGACGGCGCCACCGGCCAGGCCCAGGAACGCGTCGACCGCGGTGACTTCGGAGGCTTCGCGGAGCAGGGCGCGTTCGGCGTCGTTGGCCGGGTCGGTGAGGTAGTTCCAGACGTCGAGCGGGCCGCGGGTCAGGAACGGGTCGAGTGCGAAGCCTTTGACCAGCAACTGCCAGACACCGCAGATGATCGCGACCGAGAGCAACGCGCCGCCGACGCCTTTGGCCAGGCGGATCAGCGCCCGCCGGGCGACGTGCCGGTCGAGGCTCGGCGCGGCGGCGGGGACCCGGCCGGCGACGGTGGCCGGGCTGACGGCGCCGGCCGGTGTGGCGGTCATCGGGCGCCGCCCGGGGCCCACGGGGTGAGCAGGCGGCCGACCAGGGCGGTCAGGGCGTAGGCGGCACCGGAGAGGGCGGTCGCGACCAGGGCGATCCCCCAGGTCCGTTCGACCGCGAGGGCCTGCTGTGAGTTGATCATCGCGACTCCCAGTCCGGATTCGGCGCCCAGGTACTCGCCGATGATCGCGCCGAGCATGGCGGCCGGGGCGGCGATCCGCAGCCCGGCGAAGAGGCTGGGCAGGCTCGCCCGCAGGCGGACGCGCCACAGCTGGGTCCACTTGCCACCGCCGTACGCCCGGATCAGGTCGAGGCTGGTGCGGTCGGCGCTGCGCAGCCCGACCAGCGCGCCGACGAGCGTGGTGAAGATGACCGAGATCGCGGCCAGGATCACCTTGGGGGTGTCGTCGCTGAACAGCACGGCCAGCACCGGACCGATCGCGATCACCGGCAGGCAGTAGCTGACCAGGGCGAGCTGCATCAGCGCCTTCTCGACCATCGGGACCTGGACCAGCACCACGGCCAGCACGATCGCGATCGCGTTGCCCCAGAGCCAGCCGAGCCCGGCCTCGCGCAGCGTGGTCTCGACGTTGGGCCAGTAGAAGCCGAACCCGTCGTGCCCGAACTGGCTGAGGATCGCGGTCGGCGGCGGCACCGCGCGGCTGTCGGCGAAGACGGTCCGCCCGAGGACCTCCCAGACGATCAGGAGGACGAGCAGACCGCTCACGCCGAACAGCCACTGCGACGGCTTCCTCATCCGACCGGCTCCGCGACGTCGGCCTCGGCCTCGGCGGTGCCGAACAGCAGGGCGCTCAGCTGGTCCTCCAGCTCGTGGAACCGGGCCGTACGCATCATCTCCGGGGTCCGCGGCCGGGGCAGGTCGATCTCGACCTGGGCCACGATCCGGCCCGGCCGGGCGCTCATCACCGCGACCGTGTCGGCCAGGAACACCGCCTCGGCGATCGAGTGGGTGACCAGCAGCGTGGTCGTGGCCCGCTCGGTCCAGATCCGTTGCAGTTCCAGGTTGAGCCGCTGCCGGGTCATCTCGTCGAGGGCCCCGAACGGCTCGTCCAGCAGCAGGATCCTCGGTTCGACAACCAGCGCGCGGGCGATCGCCACGCGCTGGCGCATGCCGCCGGAGAGCTGGGCCGGGCGGGCCTGTTCGAAGCCCTCCAGGCCGACCAGCTTGATCAGGTCGGCGATCGTCCGGTCGTCGACCTTGACGCCGCTGACCTCCAGCGGCAGCCGGATGTTGGCCTCGACCGAGCGCCAGGGCAGCAGGGCCGCGTCCTGGAAGGCGATGCCGAGGTGGTGGTTGCGCCGGGTGGCCTCGGGCGCCTCGCCGTGCACGAGGGCCTCACCCGAGGTGGGTTGTTCGAGGTCGGCGAGGATACGCAGGATCGTCGACTTGCCGCAGCCGGACGGCCCCAGCAGCGCGACGAACGCGCCCGCCGGGGTGTCCAGGTCGACGTTGTCGAGCGCGGTGACGGCCGACCGGCGGATCGTGAACTGCTTGGTCAGGCCACGCAGCACGATCCCCCGGTCGTCGGCGCCGGTCAGGACCCCGCCTTCAGCGACGGGTTCTCGGTGTACAGCTCCTTGATCAGCGAGAGGTCGAAGAGCTGCTCCTTGGTGATGGTCACCCCGCCGAGCGCGAGCGTCTTGATGGTCTCGTCGACCTTCTCGTCGGTGATCGTGAACAGACCGTTGGTCTTGGTCTCGTCGGTCTGCACGACGGTGTTCTGGGCGGCCGATTCGAGCGTCTGCTCGGCCTCGTCCAGGCCCAGGTCCTTGCCGTACTTGGTGGCGGCCAGGTTGGCGCCGACCTTCGGGTCGGCCAGGGACTCGGTCCAGCCCTTGACGTCGCCGGTGAGCACGGCCTTGAGCTTGTCCCGGTCGGAGGTGAGGCTGGACTTCTTGACCACGTAGACCTCGGAGACCATCGGGTAGCCGTGGTCGTTGAGCAGCATCGCCGCGGTCTCGACGCCCTTGACCTTGAGCAGGTTGGGCTCGTTGGTGAAGAACGAGAACCAGCCGTCGACCTCTTTGGACACCAGCGGGGACGGGTCGAACTGGGCCGGCACCTTGGTGATCTTGCTGGGGTCGATGTTGTTGGCCTTGAGGAACGCGTTCCAGACGGGCTCGTTGGTGGCCTGCACGCCGATCTTCTTGCCGATCATGTCCTGCGGGGTGTTGATCGGGGTGCCGGCCAGGCTGACGATCGCGAACGGGTTCTTCTGGTACTGCGCGCCGATCACCACCAGCTCGGCGCCCTTGAGGATGGCGGCCGCGGTGATGTCCGGCGACGAGATGCCGATCAGCGCCTTGCCGGAGGCGACCACGGCGTCCTGGCTGACGCTCGGGCCGCCGGCCATCAGGTTGACCGAGGTGAACCCGGCGGCCGTGTAGTAGCCCTTGGTGTCGGCGATGTAGGCGCCGGCGAACTCGACGTTCTTCACCCAGGACAGCTGGTAGTTGAGGGCGCCGAAGCTCTTGGCACCGCCGGAGGCGCTGCCGGTCGAGGAGTCGTCATCGCCGCAGGCGGCGAGCAGGGCGGCCGAGACGCCGAGGCCGGCCAGGCCGAAACCGCCACGCAGCAGGGCACGTCGATTTATGTTCGCGGTCACGCGATGCTCACTTTCCCTCAAGGAGGGCCCGAAGCTAACCAGCGCCTGTTTCGTGGCAGTTTCCACGGAACGGCCGGGATGTAGCGCTCTCCACCTGCGTGTTTCGCAAGGTGTCGAATCGGAAGTGAGCGGCGTTCCCGGTCAGCCCGCGTGGCGCCGGAAGAAGCGGGGTGGGCGCACCGGGAGACGACGGCGGCGGGTCGCCGGCAGGATCGGACGGTCCGATGAGGAATGATTACATTCAGTGACCACGATGATACGGGTGTGCAACGGGTCTGCGCTGGCCACGACGATGGTCCCCTTCCGGGCAACGACTCGGGTGTCCACTATGCGTTACAGACGTCGCGCTTGACCCACTACTTGAGGTTCTTTTAAAGATCATCTCAGCGGGCGATAACCCACGGCGTACGCCTAGAAGGGTTTGCGACCGAAGGTCGGCATGTCGGAACGGGTGATCACCGGGTAGAGGCTGGACTGCACCTGCCAGGACGGCGCCGGCTTGGGCATGGCCGAGACGCGGGCCAGCGCCCCGAGCATGTCCTGCAGCGCCTGGTGCAGTTGCGGGTCGGTGACCAGGCCCTGCTCGTCGACCGCGCGCATGTCGAGCGGGATCCGCACGCAGGCGGCCCGCAGCAGGCGCGCGCCGCCGTGCCCGAGGACCGACTCCAGACCGGCCCGGGCGCCCTCGTCCTGCCCCGGCGCGACGACCGACAGCCAGGCGGTGGCCTTGCCGGTCAGCACGCCGCCGTCGATCAGCCACTCCAGCAGGTTCTTCAGGCTGCCGGGGAGCGAGCCTGCGTACTCCGGCGTGCTGAACAGCACCGCGTCCGCCTCGGCGACCCGGCGGCGGAGATCGTTCACCGGTTCCGGCGGCGCCGGGTCGCCCGGCACGAACGCCGGCAGGTCGCGCAGCCCGGTGTAGAGCGTGGCGTCGACCTCCGGCGGGGCGAACCGGCTGGCGGTGCGCAGGGCAGCGGTGTGCAGGGATCCGTCGCGAGTGCTGCCCGGGATCAGCAGGACGCAGGTCATGGCCGAGACGATACGGCGTCGGTGCTTCCGGCCCGTTCACAGCGAACTGTCAGATCTTTGGCGGACAGCCGGTGCGTCCGCACGAACGTGTACTCGGTGAAGCTTGCGCATCGTGAAGCGCCGCCCGTACCGCGTACCGATGATCGTCCTGATCCTGCTCACCGCCTCGTGTTCCGCACCACCGCCGAAACCCGAGCCGCGGCCGACGCCCAAGCCCTCGCCGTCGCCGACCCGGGCGCTGCCGGCCGCCCGGATCCGGGTCGACCAGGTCGGCTGGATCACCGGGGAGAGCAAGATCGCGCTGCTCATGACCCCGTCCGACGCGGCCGGCGCGAAGGCCACGGTGATCGACGACCACGGGAGGACGGTGCTCACGCTGGCCGCCGGGCCCAGCCGGGGCGACTGGAACACGCGCTATCGCGCGATCAACCCCCTGGACCTCACGGCCCTGCGGACTCCGGGCACCTATCGCGTACGGATGAACGACCGCGTCACCGCCGAGTCCCCGGCGTTCCGCATCGACGCCGCCGGCCGGCTCTACGGCCCCCTGGTGGCCGACACGGTTCAGTACTTCCAGGCCCATCGGGACGGCCCGGACCAGGTCGGCGGGGCCTGGCAGCGGACGGCCGCGCACGCCGACGACCGGTCGGCCACCGTCTACCTCACCCCGGACGACGACGACAGCGCGCTGACCGCGACCGACACCCGGGTCGACGTCGAGGGCGGCTGGTACGACGCCGGCGACTACCTCAAGTTCACCCACACCACCGCCTACGCCCTGATCGTCATGCAGCTCGTGGCCCGGGACGGCCCGGCCCCGGCGACCCTGACCGCGGAGATCCGGCACGGGCTGGACTGGCTGACCAAGATGTACCACGACGGCGTGCTCTACACCCAGGTCGGCGTGGGCGGCAACGACGCCTACCTGGGCGATCACGACGCCTGGCGGCTGCCGCAGGCTGACGACGGGCTGGACGTGCAGCCGGGTGACCGGCGTTACTACCAGCGCTACAGGCCGGTGTTTCGGGCCGCCGCCCCGGGCGAGCCGATCAGCCCGAACCTGGCCGGGCGGGTGTCGGCCGCGTTCGCCCTGGCCGCCCAGCTGGACGCGCACACCGACCCGGCCCGGGCCCGGTCCTACCTGGACACCGCGGCCCAGCTGTTCGCGCGGGCCGGCACCGGCGCGGGCGGAGGTCTGGTCACCACCGTGCCGCGCGACTTCTACCCGGAGGAGAGCTTCGACGACGACCTGACGCTGGGCGCGGCCGAACTCGCCCTGGCCGGGAAGGCGCTCGGCGACAAGCGGGTGACGGCGTGGACCGGCCAGGCGAAGCGCTGGGCCGGCGAGACCGCGGGCGGCGACGACGGCCTGACCGTGTACGACGTCGACGCGCTGGCCGACGCCGAGCTGTACCGGCTGGCGCCGGCGACCGCGCTCGCGGCCGACCTGCGGTCCCGCCTCGACAAGGCGGTCAAGGCGGCGTCGGCCGACCCGATGGGCGCGACGGCCGGCGCCGGCGGGTCGGACTACGCGGCCCGGCAGCTGGGCTGGGCGGCGACGGCCGCCCTGTACCGGCGGATGACCGGCGACGACCGGTACGCGGCGTTCGCCACGGCCCAGCGCTCGGTCGCGCTCGGCGCCAACGGCTGGGGGCTGTCGATGGTGATCGGCGCCGGCGACGACTATCCGAAGTGCCCGCACGACCAGATCGGGACCCTGACCCGTACGTCGCTGACCGGCGCCGTGGTCAACGGGCCGAACACGGCCGGCCGGGTCGAGTCGCTGGAGGAGGAGACGCCGGACTCGCTCTGCTCGGACGGGTCGTACGAGGAGTTCGACCGGGACGACGCGCAGTACGTCGACGACATGCGGGTCTCGGCCACCAACGAGCCGGCCCTGGACTTCACCGCGACCGGGATGCTGGCCTTCGCGTTGGCCGCGGCCGGCTGATCTCGTAGCAGCGCGTAGCCGTTTCGCCGAAAAATGACGTGCCACAGTGGCCTGATCGGTGAACTGATTACCGAACGTAGGCGTATCCCGGAGTGAGTCACGCCGGGGCGGCCGGCTGGTGACCACGATCGGGAGTGTGATCCGCAATGGCGCAATCAGAGGTCACCGTGGAGATCGACGGGCGGGGCGAGCCGGCCCGCCCGGTCGATTACACCGCGGCGATGTGCGGCGAGACCATGGCCGGCGCGGCCTGGCTGGCCCGCCACGACGCCGAGTGCGACGACTACTGCAGCCGGGTGGCGCTGGTCTGCCTCAACCCGCTGGACCGCGTCCTCATCACGGGATGACCCCAAGCAAGAAGGGCCCCGGATCCGGGGCCCTTCAAGGTGTTGTGCGCCGCGTAGGACTTGAACCTACAACCCGCGGATTAAGAGTCCGCTGCTCTGCCAGTTGAGCTAGCGGCGCCGGCCAACGAGGAAGAACGTTAGCACACCCGCGGGGTGCCGCTTACCGGGTGGGTCAGGCCCGGGAGCGGGGCAGACAGCACTTCTTGTACTTGGCGCCGGAGGCGCACCAGCAGGCCCCGTTCCGCTGCGGGGGCCACTCGGTGAGCTCGCCCCCGTCGGCCCGGTCGGCCGCGTAGTCGGCCTGGGCCTCCCGGTCGCCCGGGTCCACCCCTGCCTCGGCCGCGTAGGCGAGCAGGCCCGCCATCGACCCCGGGATCAGCGCGATCCGGGTCACCCCGGTCGACGACCAGGCGGCCAGGGTCCGCTCCACGTTCGTCCGGTGGTCCAGCCAGTCCAGCCCGTAGATGTCGGCCCGCTCGGGCCAACGCTGCAGCACCTGGGCCAGCTCCGCCTCAGGCCAGTAGAGCAGCGCCTGACCGCTCTCGACCGGCTCGTCCTCGTCGAGCGCGTCCTCCATCTCGTGGAAGAGGCCGTCCAGCTCGTCGTGCGGGAACTCCATGGACTCGCGGATCCGGTGGCGCTCGGTGAGCACCGCGAAGAGCAGGTCGAGCACGCCGAGGTCGTCGGAGTCGTCCTCGGGGCCGAATTGGTTCTCCTCGACGATGGTGCGCGCGGCCACGGACAGCCACTCCTCGGCGACGGCGCCCAGACCGCAGGCGTCGAGCGCCTCACCGACGTACGCCGGAGCATGTGGATCTTGCAAAAGCTCAGGCCGCAGCGCGTCGAAGAGCTCGCGCCCCTCCTTCTCGCGTCCGGATTTGACCAGGAGCTCGGCGTAGCCGGCGCGGGCCAGGCCGTCCTCGCCCGGCACCTCGGTCGCCCGCCGCGCGTAGCCGAGCGCGCCCGGCAGATCGCCGGCCCGCTCGGTGATCTCGGCGGCCAGGATGAACGCGTGCGCGGCAGTCTCGTCGTCCTCGACCGGACCGCGCTCGACGGCGGCGATCAGCTCGGCGACGACCGGCGTCGGATCGTCGAGGGCGGCGGCCCGGTAGGCGATGGCGTCGAAGTCGTCGACGGTGAGGGGAGTCTCAGAAGGCACGCGCCAGCGTAGCGCGCGCAGAAACGACAAAGGCCGCGACACCGAGTGGTGTCGCGGCCTTCGTGTTGGTGCGTCGCGTAGGACTTGAACCTACAACCCGCGGATTAAGAGTCCGCTGCTCTGCCAGTTGAGCTAGCGACGCCTGGCAACGGAGAAAACCGTAGCACGGCCTCGGAAGATCCTCGAAATCGCCTGCGTACCTCCTTAAGGGGGACCCGGGATTTGCTTTCGTGCGCAAGGATGGCTGCGCCGAGAACTCCAGAACGGGGCCCGACGATGGTTGACTTCCGCCGCAGTGTGGCGATAGTGCTCGCGCTCGCGGTGGCCGTGCCGCTCGCCGCCTGCAGCAACGACAAGAAGCCGGCCTTCACCGACCCGGCCGAGGCCGCCAGCGCCGCGCCGGCCACCTCGGCGCTCCCGGAGAGCACGACCGCCGCTCTCCCGGCCACCCTGTCGATCACCCCGGCCGCCGGTAAGAAGGACGTGCCGGTCAGCACCGAGATCGGCCTCAAGGTCAGCAACGGCAAGGTGACCTCGGTCAAGCTCACCGATGCCAAGGGCAAGGCGGTCGCCGGCAAGCTCCGCGACGACAACTCGTCCTGGGTGCCCGGCACGACGCTGGCGACCAAGCAGGCCTACACCGCCGAGGTGACCGCGACCGCCGACAACGGCACGACCACGACGTCGAAGACGACCTTCACGACGATGGGCGCCCCCGGCAAGCGGACCGGCACCGGGCTCTACCTCTTCGACGGCCAGACGTACGGCGTGGCCATGCCCGTCGTCGTCGAGTTCACCCCGGGCGTCAAGAAGGCCGACCGCGCCGCCGTGCAGAAGCGGATGTTCGTCGAGACCAGCCCGTCGCAGCCGGGCACCTGGTCGTGGACGTCGAGCGGCACGCAGGCCTACTACCGCGCCCCGGAGTACTGGCAGACCGGCACCACGATCAAGGTGCGGATCGCCGTCGGCGGCCTGCCCATCGGCAACGGCTTCTACGGCGACCGGGACCGCTCGGCCACCTCCAAGATCGGGCGCAAGTTCGAGATGAAGGTCGACAACGCCACCAAGAAGATGACGGTGACGCAGGACGGCAAGACGGTCCGGACGATGCCGGTGAGCCTGGGCAAGAAGAGCACGCCGTCGTCGAGCGGCACGATGGTCGTCATGGAGAAGATGGCCTCGACCGTCTTCGACACCACGGACACCGACGGCGCGAGCGGCTACCGCACCACGATCCAGTACGCGCAGCGGCTCACCTGGAGCGGGCAGTACATCCACTCCGCCCCGTGGTCGACCGGCGCCCAGGGCCGCACGAACGTGTCCCACGGATGTGTCAACGTGTCCCCGTCGAACGCGAGCTGGTTGTTCGACAAGACCCTGATCGGCGACCCGGTCACGGTGAAGGGCACCGGGGACGAGCTGGACTACGGCAACGGCTGGACGCCATGGGACGTGAGCTGGAAGAAGTTCGCCGAGGGCAGCGCGCTGCCGGTGCCGGCCGACCTCGGCTGAGACATTCGGTACATCCCGGGTCAGTGTTCGCCAGGACACACCGATAGGCATGGTGTGGCGTTCGCGGCACGAATCCGGGATTGGTCAACTGGTGTTTTCGGAGCAGTATTGGTCGCCGGGGAGAGACGACGCCGTGAGGGGACCATGGAGATGAATGGAGTTCGGTCGGCCGGGCTGAGTCAGCCGGCCGGGAACGGTCGACGCCGGGTGCGGGCCGCGCTTGTCGCGCTGCTCGCGGGCAGTCTGCTGTTCACGGCCGCGTGCAGCAGCAGCACCAGCAAGTCACCGAGCTGGCAGGGCGGCGGGAGCAACGGTGCCGCGGGCACCGCCGAGTCCGGCGCTCCATCGCCCACGCCGACGCTCAGCACCGTCGCCGTGACCTCGCCCAAGGCGGCGGCCACCGACGTCGAGGCCTGGTCCGACGTCAAGTACACGAGCGAGGACCCGGAGAACACCACCGTCAAGGTGACCAACGCCGCCGGTGAAGAGGTCAAGGGCACCGTCGACAAGGACGAGAACGTCTGGCACCCGGGCGAGTCGATGGACTGGGGCTCGAAGTACACGGTGACCGTCAGCACCCCGGCCGTCGACGGCAAGGGCAACGAGACCACGAGCGACTTCACCGTGATGAAGAAGCCGGCGAACCTGGTGCGCGTCACCAGCTTCCTCGGTGACGGGAACGTCGTCGGTGTCGGCATGCCGCTGATCATGAAGTTCGGCCGCGCCATCCCGGCCAAGTACCGGGCGACCGTCGAGCGCAACATGGTCGTCACCGCCACCCCCGCGCAGGAGGGCACCTGGGGCTGGATCAGCCCGACCGAGGTGCACTACCGGCCGAAGGTGTACTGGAAGGCCGGCACCAAGATCGACTACAAGGTGCAGCTCAAGGGCGTCAAGCTGGACGACGGGTGGTATGGCAAGTCCGACCTCACCGTCGACCTCAAGATCGGCCGCTCGCTGATCATGACGGTGTCCAACAAGACCAAGAAGATGACCGTCACCGAGAACGGCAAGGTCATCAAGACGCTCCCGGTCAGCCTGGGCAAGCCGTCCACGCCGTCCTCCAGCGGGACGATGGTGGTGATCGAGAAGAAGGAGCACACCGTCTTCGACACCACCGACACCGACCCCAAGGGCGGCTACAAGACCAACATCGACTTCGCCCAGCGGATCACCTGGAGCGGCCAGTTCATCCACGCCGCGCCGTGGTCCGAGGGCCAGCAGGGCAAGTACAACGTCTCGCACGGCTGCGTCAACGTCTCCGAGGCGATGGGTGCCTGGCTCTTCAAGCAGACGATGATGGGCGACGTGATCACGGTCTCCGGCACCGAGGAGAAGCTGAAGAACGGCAACGGCTGGACCGACTGGAACATGAGCTACGACGCGTTCAAGCAGACCAGCGCACTCTGACGGTCGTCTCACCCCCGCTCGGCGCGGGCTCGGTCCTTCGGGACCGGGTCCGCGCTTTTTTCTTTCCCGTACGGGGTCAGCTCGGCTGGACGCCGCCGGGCGGGGTGGTGGCCAGGGAGCGGACGAACCGGCGCGACCGTTCGTGCGTGTCGGTGTAGCCCAGGTTCTCGTAGAAACGGTGCGCCGAGAGCCGCTGCCGGTTGCTGGTCACCTCCATGAACAGGCAGCCGGCCGAGCGCGCCCGGTCCTCGGCGGCGGTCATCAGCGCCCGCCCGACCCCGCGCTTGCGGCTCTCGGCGTCCACCACCAGCGCCACCAGCCGCGCGAACTTGCCGGTCACCTCGATGATCGGCGTCACGTGCAGGGCCGCGACCCCGGCCAGCACGCCGTCGTCGTCAGCGCCGAGCAGGTGACTCGCCGGGTCGTCGAGCCAGTAGCCGAGCCGGTGCCGGACGTCCTTCTCGCTCGACGGGTAGCCGAGTTGCTGGAGCAGGACCGCCAGCCGGGGCGCGTCACCCTGGTGGATCGGGCGGATGTGCATGCCCAGGACGTTACGACCGCGGCGGCACAGCGTCCCCGGAACGCGGCGCGACGGTGTAACTGAACGAGATGACCAGGTCGATCACGAGGACCACGGTCCACGGGGCCATCACCGACCAGAGCGGGGCAGCCTGCTCGAAACCGCCGGCCAGCGCGGTGAAGGCGAGGAGCAGGGCGGCGGCCACGACGTAGGTCAGCAGGTGCCAGAGCCACTGCCGCCGCTCGTGGGCGGCGTGCGCGCGACCGGTCCGCGGCGGCCGGACGGGCGCCGGGCCACCGGCGAACCGATGCGCGAACCGGACGTCGGCCCACCGCATCAGCGAGTGCCCGGAGACGACGGTGACCGCGAGATAGACGGCCGCCAGCCCGTGCGCGAAGCCGGCCTCTCCCCCGCGGCGCAGGTCGATCGCGGCCGACGCGAGCAGCACGACGTCGAGCAGCGGCGCCCCGAGCAGCAGGATCGCGCCGATGCGGCGGCGGCCCAGCGGATATCGGGTCACCAGCCCGGCCAGCAGGAAGACCCAGAAGCCGATCTCGCACGCGACGATGAGCCCGATCATGAGCCGCCCCCTTTTTTTCACACGGTCGTGTTTTCTTGTTTATAACACGACCGTGCGATGATGAACCGGTGCCGAAGATCGTCGATCATGATCAGCGCCGCCGCGAACTGGCCGGAGCCGTCCAGCGGGTGATCGCCCGCGACGGGGTCGCCGACGTGTCCATCCGGACCGTGGCCGCCGAGTCGGGCTGGTCCACGGGCGCGCTGCGGCACTACTTCGCCACCCGCGACGAGCTGCTGGCCTTCGCCTGCGAGCAGGTGATCGCCCAGGTCACGGACCGGATCGTGGACATGCCGACGGACGGGCCGGTGCACGAGGTGGCCCGGCGGATCCTGCTCGAGACGATGCCCGTCGACGCCGAGCGGCACACCGAGGCCGCGATCGCGTTCGGATTCCTCGCGCTCGGGCTCGGCGATCCGGCGCTCGCCCGGGTGCAGAGACTGCACTTCCAGAGCATGTTCGATTTATGCGTACGGGTGGTGGCCGCGCTCGCACCGGACGCCGACGAGCCCGAGCGGCGCACCCGGGCGCGGCGGCTGCACGCGGTGGTCGACGGTCTGACCGTGCACGTGCTGGCCGGGCACCTGACCGCGGACGAGATGGTCACCGAGTTGGACGCGTTCCTGACCCGGGGCGGCCTAAGTTGAACGCATGACCCGTTTCGTGCTGTTTGTCGCTTTGCTCCTGTCGGCCGGTCTGGCCGCCTGCGGTGACGACCAGACCCCCGGATCGCCCGCGCCCGCCCCCAGCGCCTCCTCGGCCCCCGTCGATGACCCGCCCGGGCTGCTCACCTGCCGGGCGCTGGCCACCGCGGTGCGCGAGGCGTCACTGATGCAGCCGGGCGTCATCCAGGGCATTGTCGCGGTCAGCGGCACGGCCGACGCCCCGGTCGCGGATGCCGCGACGGCGCTGGGTCAGGCGTACGCGAAAGCCTTGGCCTCTCATGAGACGCAGAGCGAGCCGGACGCGATCGCGGCGGTCAGTGCCGCCGCGGCCGACATGTCCCAGGTGTGCGCCGACAGCGGCCTGGACTCGGCCAACTGAGACCCCTCCGGGCTGAGACACCCGCCGGGCCGTCCCCGCCAGAGGCGGCCCGGCGGGGTCAGCTCGCGGTGAAGGCCCCCGTGACCTCCGCGTTCTGGTCCCCGGCCGAGCAGATCGCACCGTAGAGATCCGCGCCCGGGTCGCGTTTCCCGGCGGCGTGCTCGTACTGCGCGGCGAAGACGTACCTACCGGGCGCGAGGCGGCCGCCCGGCTTGAGCGTGTACCGGTAGATCAGCGCGTCCTTCTCCTCGGTCAGCGTGATCGTCATCATCTCGGCCGGGATCGTGCTCCAGTTCCCGGTGCTCTTCACGCCGTCGGTCCGCGCCACGCTGATCGCCAGGTCCAACGCGGTGATCTCCTGCGTGGTGGTGAGCGTCACGTCGCTCTGCGCCCAGGTCTCGGTCGAGTACGAGTTGATCACCCCGGTGGAGCTGACGAAGCCGGCCACCGGCTGGAACTTCGGCGGCGGCGGAGCCGAACTCGGCCTGTTGCCGGAACGCGCCGGCGGCGGAGCGTCAGCCGTGTGCCTGGACTTCCCGGTCGTCGCCGGCGTCGGCGAGGTGATCACCGGCAGCGGCGGCGTGCTGGTCGGGGCCACCGACGCCGGGCCGGTCGTCGCGGCCGGTGCCTTCCTCGGCTCGTCCCGGGTCAGCACCCGGATCCCGGCGAAACCGGTGACCAGGACGGCCACCACCGACGCGGCCGCGGCGACCGGGCGCAGGCCGGTGAACCCCGGGAAAGGGCGCGACGCTCGCACCGGCTCGGGAGCGAACCGGCGACGGTTGATCCGGTCGAACATCGCGTCGCCGTCCGGCACGTGCCGCTCGGCCTCCTGGCGCAGCACCGCACCCAGGTCCTCAGCCATCGTGGCCACCTCCCGTCATCAGCGGCATCCCCCGCAGGAACTCGCTCAGCTGGGCCGCACCCCGAGAGGTGTGGCTCTTCACCGCACCGACCGAGATCCCGAGAATCGAGGCGACCTCCTTCTCCGGCACGTCGAACGCGTACCGGAGGATGACGCACTCCCGGCGCCGGAGCGGCAGTCGAGCCAGCGCCGCGCGCACGTCCAGGATCGCCGGGGTATCGGTCTCGCCCCGGTCGCGGCGCAGCAGCCCGAGCCGCAGCAACCCGGCCCGCTCCCGGGTCTGCTTTTTGATCCACTGACGCGCCAGATTCGTCACGATGCCGCGGGCGTACGCGATCGGGCTGTCCGCCGCCTGCACCCGCTGCCAATGGCGCCACACCTCGACGAACGCGTCCGACGCCAGATCGTCGGCGACCTGCGTGTCCCCGGTGACGAGGTACGCCAGGCGCGACAGATCGGTGTGGTGTTCGTCGAAGAAACGCCTGAAGGCGCGTTCGTCGTCGTGCTCCGGCACGCGGCTCTTCCTGACCGTCGAGGGCCCGCAGGCCGACCGGGTTAGCTGATCTTCACCGAGTAGGCGCTGGTGTCGAGCTGCCCCGAGCCGGTGAAGACCTCGGTTCCGGCCTGCACGCTGGACAGGTACTTGGTCTTGTCGAGCCATCCCCGCCCCGCCAGGTCATTGGTGAAATCGGTCAGGTTCAGGTCGGCCGAGGTGGTGTTCGAGGTGCGCACGAACGAGTACACGTCCCAGCCGATGTTGCCCTTGTAGAGGTCCCAGGTCGTGCCGCCGACGGTCACAGTCGCCTGCTTCGTACCGACCGGGCCGGCCCCGCCGCTCTTGTACAGCCAGACCATGACCTCGTCGGTCGGCTGGTCCGACCAGTCGGCGTTCCCGATCTTGTGGAACCACAGGTCGTAGGAGACGTTCATGATGTTCGACGTCTTCTGGGTGACCGTGAAGTTCCAGCTCGCCTTGACCGCCTTACCGGCGCTCAACTGGACGGGCAGGCCGGTGCCGGTGGTCTTCCAGCCCCAGTGCCAGCCCAGGACCGCACTGGCATACGACTTGACCTTGGTGGTGTCGCCGGCCCAGGTCCAGCTGGTCCCCCAGCTGAGGTTGTCGCCGCTCAGGCCGTTCTCCCAGACGCATTGGGAGCCGGTGCCGTCGGCGCGGCCCCAGACGTTGTTGTTCACCCAGTACTTGCCGCGGACCAGGGCGGCGTAGTCGGTGCAGTTCTCGGCGCCCTTGGTGGCCGCCGGGGTGGCGCTTTTCGTCGGGCCGGCGCTTTGAGTCGCGCCGGCACTCGGGGTCGGGCTGACACTCTGGGTCGCGCTGGCGCTTTTTGTCGCGCTCGGGGACGTGGTCGCCGCGGTCGCCGCGGGGGACGTCGTGACAGCGGTCGCGCCGCAGGTCACGCCGTTGAGGGTGAACGCGCTGGGGATCGCGTTGGTCCCGCTCCAGGTGCCGCTGAAACCGAGAGCGACCGTGGCCCCGGCGGCGATACCCCGGTTCCAGCCGGCGTCGGTCACGACCACCTTCGCGCCGGTCTGGGTCCAGGTGCCGGCCCAACCGGAGGCAACCTTCTGTCCGGAGGGGAACGTGAACCCGAGGGTCCAGCCGTCGACCGCCGACGCACCGGTGTTGCGGACCCGCACATCACCGGTGAAACCCGAGTTCCACTGGCTGTTGACGGTGTAGGTGACGGCACAACCGACGGTCTCGGCGGCATCGGCGTTCAGAACACCGAAGACCGCGGCACCGGCGCCGATCGTCACGACCGCGAGCGGCACGACGAAACGCTTGGCGAGCATCAGGGGACTCCCGGGGGCAGGGATTTGCGTTGATCACCCACCCAGTGGTCCCGGCGACACGAAAGGTTGCGCGCTCCCCAAAAAATCTTTTCCGCCGTACGGATTCCTGACCGGCCCTCAGGACGGTGCGCGCACGAAAAAGGCCCGGTCCGAAGACCGAGCCTTTAGCGCTACATGGGGTGATCGACGGGACTTGAACCCGCGACCCCCTGGACCACAACCAAGGTCATTACGCCCAGCACGCCCTGCGTAGTGGCTGAATTCCCAGCTCAACTACTCTAGGCAGCCGATCAGAGACAGCGTCAGACCGTAGATCACAGACGCTGACCGCTCCCAAGTTGCTCCCACTTTGCTCCCACAACGCTCGACGAGTTGTGGGGGTCCCGGACGCCGCGTGCTCTTACGGCGCCGGGATCATCGGCTCAAGGGGCACATCAGCGACGCTAATGATCTGTCCCCGGCCGATGAATCGGCGGATGACGAGCATCCCAGCGTCGTGAACGTCCTGCCCCGCGTGGCTAGCGGAGGCCTCAGCGATCACCCAAGGCGTTAGATCCTGTTCGAAGGCGTCTACGGCGGTTTTCAGGACACAACTCTCTGTGGCTATCCCGCAAATGTAGATATCTTTCCAGCCCCTGTCGCGAACAAGTTGCGTTCCCTCCTCCGAGAAAAGGCTGTAGATAGTCTTGTCAAGGACGATAGATTCGTTCGCTAGCGCAACAAGTTCCGGAACGATATCGGTCTCAGGGGAGTCGCGAAGCTTCTCCCAATGAATCATACGCTCGAAAGGGCTTCCGGGATAGTTGAGGTAGCGCGTAAAAACAATTTCTCCCCCCTCACTCTTCCATCGGCTTGCCAGTCTTTCAATTACGGGAACCACTGGCGCCGAAGGAGGACGTATAAATCCGTTCTGGACATCAACGACCACAAGAACAGCGGATTTGGGAATCAAATTTCACCTCCGGCACTGTCGCGCAGCGCCTCGATGGATTGCGCGAGATGACTTTCGAGATCACATGTAGCCAGGATTGCATTTCTCATGGACCGATGTTGTTCGTTCTCCTGTGGCCTAGCGTTCGCGATCCGCGATCGAGCACCCCGCAGAAACCGCCATCCATATTCGGCCGGAACCACGGGATCGGAGCCGCGCTCAACGAGTCGATTCAGGTGATCCGAGTAAGCCCAGAGGGATTGGACCGCCAACTCGCAGTGCACTAGATCCTCCTCGGCCAAGGATCGTTGATATGCCACCGGGAAGTATACGACGCCTGACCACGAAGCGTAGGCAATTGATATTCCTTTAATGCCGAACGGCACTATACCAGCATGCTCGAACCCTTCCACCAAGAGAGTTCGCTCGACAAGTTCCGCGTGGCCCAGCGCATTCACAGGATCGATATCGCGCTCTAGAAGAACCTTCGGAACGGCGAGGATCTGCAGGGCCGCGTCTAGAGTTTCCCCGGACCACGGCGCTTCTTCGATCCAATACGCACTGAGGACGTATGCCGCTTCTATGTCATTGCGCTCCGCCAGTTCACGAATTTTCCCTGTAGCCCAGCCCATATTGTCCTTATACGACTGCACTCGCCAAACGCTAAGCGAAGCGATGTTTGGCAGTGCGAGATCTTCAACCAAATGGAATATTGCAATCCCAAAGGGCCAGACGTGTAGGTCACATTCCCCGTTGATGACATCTACAGGCATTACTCTACAGTCAAGCCAGTGTTTATCGTTGGCGACAGCTCGGGGATCATCGCGCAGACGCTCTGCCGACTCAACACCGATAAAGACTGGGATGAACTTATGCGATCGAACGACTAGACGTTGCTCCGCTGCAGGGTCTGCACCAATCCAACCGAATAGCTCCTGCGGCGTGGCTTCATAAGCAAGACAGTAAAGCTTACGGTAGGTATCGTCTCGAACTTGAACGCGCCCAGTTTCGTGCCTGTATAGAGATTTCTCCAGCGATTCGAGGTCAGGACAACCCGGCAAGTTGTCTTTCCATATTCGGTGCAGCTCGCGCGCGGCCCTCCGCCGAGACGTCCAGCCCCGCGCCTCACGCTTGGCGGTTAGAACCAAGTTGGGTTGAAGCTGCCGGCTGGCTCGGATCTTGTCCGTCACCTTGTCCGTGGACATGTCCCCTGTCCCCCCGTGTCCTTCTCTGTCGACTGCCACTGAGGCCCGCGTCACACCAAGGTGGAGACATGACCCAGACGGCAGATGGCATTCAGGTAGTGATCGCTCGCTTAGGGCCAGGCGCCGCCGGCGGAATCCCGTTTTCGCGTGCCAGCTTTCGAACATATGCGGAGGTAAACGGCGAGAGCCGTTCGACCTCCGTCGGGCCTACTCCTGCTCGGAGCGCAGCTAGGACGGCTTCGATCGCTGCGCGACGAGCGTCTTCGTGCGCCGTTTCCGTTCGCTCATAGCGGCGCGTCGCCGCAGCTAGAGCGGCTCTTTCATCGGTCATAACCAACAGAGTACCGCCACCCTCTTGCGCAACTCGTCGGCGAACCGCTACCTTGAAGCGCATCGGCAATTCGCTACTAAGAGTCGCTTCCAGGGTGGCGAATCCGCAGATCTAGCTACCGCTGGCCACGTGCCAATGCGGGTGTGACAGCGCCTCGTTTCGAGAAGCGATCTAACTCCATAGCGACAGACCTGATTCACAGGCGAAACCACAGGGCCGCGATGACCTCCCATCAACTGCCGGGAGCAAGCGGAAGCCGGAGCCGGGTGGACAGGGGAGTTTCAAGGGCTCGCAGCCTCCCTTCGAATAAGGCTGCCGCGCGCTGCTCTGGTCGGCGCATTCGATCTATTTTCGCTGGTCAGCGCGGCGTTAGCCGCTCGTGTTGGTGCCGCGCTGACCCATGACTTGGAGGAACAATCCCGTGAGGGACCACGACTACGACTACGACGCTGAGCCGCCCGTCGCCGATCTGGCGGCGATTGAGGATGCGGAACCGCTGATCGCTGCCGAGTTCGAGTGGGCGGTTGCTGAGGTTGCTCTGCTGGCCGCGGCCAGCCGGGGCCGGGCGACCGTGTTGGACGTTCGTCGGGTGCGGCGTGCCGAGCACGCGGTGATCCGTGAGACGTTCGCGCACGTCGCCAGGATGGCGCGGCCGGTCGCGCCGCGACGCGCGGCCTGATGGCGCGGGTCCGGGCCGCGTTCCGCGATCCGGAGGGCGCTCGGTATGGCATCCCTACCTTCTGGTGGCAGGGTGCCCCGCCCGGCTTTGCTACCCGCCGTCAACTGCGGAAACGCGGGCTCTGCCCCGGCGGTCAGCCGGTCGCCGCTCAGATTTTGTGGTGCGGCGTGGGCGGCACCCGAGCCGCCTACCTCTACCGCATCGACCTCGCCCGGCCGAAGCGCACCGCGAGCGCCGCACAGTTGCGAGCGCTCGACAAGGCGCTGACGGCCCGGCGCACCTGCTCGACCTGCCGGATCGTCCGGCCCTACTACATTCCGCGCTCGCTCGGCTGCTGCCTCAAGTGTGCGTGACCTGCCCTTATCCCTGCTCCGGAAGGAACAGCCGATGACCGCCACGACCGCCCCGAGCGCTTACCCGCGCACGGTCAATGACCTGATCCCGCACGCTCGCGACCTGGCCGACCAGCTCGGCGAGATCCCGAGCCGCAACAAGCTGATGGCGCACTTCAAGATTGGCGGACCGAAGGCGAAAGAGCTGCTGACCGCGCTCACGACCGCCCCGACCGCTCCCGAGCCGGTCGAGCCCGAGCCGCCCGCCGACCCGGTCCCGCCGGTCGAGCCGGTCGCCGAGCCCGCGGTGACCCGGCCGGCGCTTCCGCCGATCGATCCCGCGGACGAGATGGCGTGGGTCGGTATCGCCCGACCGCCCGCCGAGCCGGTCGAGCCGCTGGCTGCTGGCTATGACGGAGAGGTGCCGCCGCTGCCTTCGGCCGCCGATCACTGGGCGGCCATGGCCGAGGTCGCTGAGGCTCAGGCCGTGCTCACCGAGGCGTTCGGCCCGGGGCCCTGGCCCGCCGCGCCGGTCGCCGAGTCCGAGCCCGCTCCGAAGCGCCGCCGGCCGATCGTCTGGCCCGTGTTGATCCTCTGCCTGCCCGCTTTCGTCGCGATCTGGGGCGGCTGGGTCGAGATGGGCAGGCTGACCGGGTTCGGCATGGTCACGCTGCTGCCCGGCATCAGCAACTTCCAGATCAACACCGCGATCACGCTGCCGATCGGCGTCGAGACCTACGCCGCGTACGCGCTGTACGTGTGGCTGTCCGGCATGGTCACCGGCCCGGCGCTCAAGTTCGCCAAGTGGTCGGCGCTCGCGTCCCTCGCGCTCGGCGCGCTGGGCCAGGTCGCCTATCACCTGATGGCCGCCGCCGGCTGGCTGCACGCCCCGTGGCCGATCACCGCCGCTGTGGCCTGCATCCCGGTCGCGGTGCTCGGCATGGGCGCCGGTCTCGCACACCTGATGCACCGCTCGCACTGATTTCGCCCGGAGCGCGACCTCAACGGCCTGGAAACCACGGCCGCGCTCCGGTCCCCCCATCCAGTCACCAGACCTTCGGGAGGTCACCAGTATGGCAAGCAACCTGTTCGGACCGGGAACCCGCCGCGAGCGCTCTGCCGATGAGGTCGAAGCGGACCAGCGGCGGCGCCAGGCCGAGGCCGACCGCGCCGCCCGCGCCGAGGCCCGGCGTAACGGCCGCGACCGCCGCTCGATCGGGAACGGCGGTGGCCACTGATGGGCCGCAAGACCGGCGGGATGGTCGATTACGAGACCGGCCGCACCGGCACGGGCCGGATGCCGAAGGGCTCCATCGAGGACCCGGCGACGTTCCGGGAGAACCAGATCGCCCGCGCGGCCGGCGACGTCGCCGGCGCGGCCGGACGGGCGCTGCTGCGAGCCGTCACGCGTCGCAGGCCCTGACCGTTCTGACCGCTTCCGCCAGGACCGGCACAGCCGGTCCTGTGCGGTGGCCGCCAGATCGGCAGGCCAGGACGAGGAGATCCGATGTCCAGCAAGCGGTACGCCGTCATCAAGACCGACGACAACCTCAAGACCAGGCAGGTCGGCGCGGCCAGCAAGACCCCGGCCAAGGCCGAGGCGCTGCGTCAGCGCATGCGCGGCCAGCAGCCGCTCGGCGGCTCGGCCAGCTTCACCATCCGCGAGTCCCGCAAGACCCGCTAGTCCCGCCCGGCGGCACGGCACGGTTCCTAGGCCATCAGCCGTCCCGCCGGTCCCTCACCCCCGGTCAGCAGCGACCCACAAGGGAGAACACCACGATGACCCGGCCGGTCCCGAACACGATCACCGACCAGCAGATGGCCGACCTGCGGCGCCGCGCCGAGAAGGTCGCACCGCCGCTGCTCAGCAACGAGGCGACCCGTCGCCGTCTGGCCTCGTCCGCCCAGCAGGCCAAGGCCGACCGCAGCTGACACCAGCACGGCCACAACTGCTGACTACAACTTCCACTGATCTTTGCCCGGCGGCACGGCACGGTTCCTAGGCCATCAGCCGTGCCGCCGGTCCCTCACCCCTGCAAGTCCCTGCGAACTCTTGGGAGAGAGACCCTGATGTTGTCAGACCACACCCCCGCCGGGCGCGTGTTCCCCCGCCCGTGGGACACCCCCGCCCCCGGCTATCTGCCGGTGGACATCACGCCGCCCGAACTGACCGGCGCCGGGCTCGCCGCGAGCGTCGCCGAGGGCCGGGCCGAGCCCGCGCTGACCCCGACGGCCGTGACCGACTGGCCCGCCCGGCAGGCAACCGCGGTCGTCCCGTTCGACCTGGTCGACGGGATGCCGCGCAATCCGGCCGGCCGAACCGGCCGGGCCGGTCGCGACCTGGGCCGGTGGGGCGAGAACGCCGCCGCCGACGCGATCGTCATCGCCGGTCACGGCCCGGCCCGGTCGGTGCTGATGATCCTGCGCGGCGACTGCAGCCTGTGGGCGCTGCCCGGCGGCATGATCGAGCCGGGCGAGACGCCCCGGCAGGCCGCAGTGCGTGAACTCGCCGAGGAGACCGGGCTGGAGCTGGGCGGCCGAGTCGCCGTGCCGGTCTACGGCGGCGTGGTCGACGACCCGCGCAACAGCGACACGGCGTGGATCGCCACGACCGCGTTCCTGTTCCGCACCGGCCACCGGTACGCGGTCGCCGGGCATGACGACGCGATCGGCGCCCGCTGGATCCCGTTCAGCGACCTGCGGGCCCTGGCCCACGAGATGGACGGCTGCCAGGTCCTCTACCCGGCGCACATGCGGCTGCTCTACGCCGCGCACGACGCGCTCACCCGGATCGGGCAGTGACCGTCATGGGCGCGCCGACGCGCATCATGCCGATCGACGTCACGACCCCGGCCCGGATCGCCGCGCTGGCGCTGCGGGCGCTGGGACCGTCGGTTCACGCCGTGGCGAACACCCTCACCCTGGCCGGATACACCGGTCGCCCGGAGCAGCCGGGCGCGTGCCCGGTCGCCCGGTACCTGCTCGCGTCGGACCCGACGCTGACCGCCGTAGCGGTCGACGGCCGGACCGTACGGCTGGACCGCGCCGATGAGACCTGCTGGGTGACGCTGCCCTGGCCGGTCGAACGGTTCGTCTACCGGTTCGACACCGGTTTCTACCCGCAGTTGGTCGCTGCGACCGCTGACGCGTCGTCGCAGCGTGACCCCCTCGTATGCCCGGGCACGATCAACGCAACGGAGGACCGTCCGTGAGCGACAACCCGATCCCCAACCCTGAGGCGTTCGACCAGAACGCCGCCGAGCCCGACGTCGCGGACCGGCCCGATGCTGAGGTGCTGGATCTGGACACGGCCCGCGCCCGCAAGGCCGAGACCGAATCGAGCGGCACCCACTACACGGTCGCGCTCGACGATGAGCCGACTCCCGGCGGTGCGGTGGTGGATCCGCCGCCGACCGGGTCCGGTGGCCGGATCCCGATCGTGCCGGTCGGCTGGAACACCTGGCCCAACATCAAGCACAGCGCGCGGCAGGCCGCCGCGATCGGCGCGTACCGGCTCGGGTTTCACGCGCTGCGCTCGCCCTGGTACGCGGTGCTCGCCGCGTTCTGGTCGTTCATCGGCCTGTTCCGGCTGATCGGCCGTCAGATCAAGTGGTGGTGGGTGACCGAGCAGTACGGGCTGCGGCAGGCCGCCGCCGACGCCAACGACCCCGGGATGTGGCTCAAGCTGCACCGCGAAGTCAAGGCCACTCGCACGTGGCGCGGCATCGTGCTGCTCGCCGGGCTGCTCACCCTGGTGATCGGCGGGCCGGTCCTGTACGCGACCGCGCCGACCTGGGCGCTGCTGCTGATCGGCGCCGGGATGGTGACGTTCCTCGCGCACATCGGCCATCCTGACGACAAACCGATCATCCGGCCCGCGACCGTGGCCGGCCGATTCCGGCGCATCGACCCGGACATCATCCTGCGGGCGTACTACGCCGCCGGGCTCGGCAACCCCGACCGGCCGCGCCAGCAGGTCGAGTTCGGCTCGACGATGGCCCGCGACGCGGCGAACACCGGCTCACAGGTCACGATCGATCTGCCGTACGGCAAGACGTTCGACGACGTGATCAAGGCCAAGGGTGCGATCGCGTCTGGCCTGGACGTGTCGATCAACCAGGTGTACATCACCCGCGATCCCAGCTCGCACCGTCGGCACGTGCTGTTCGTCGCCGACCGCGACCCTCTGGCCATCCCGGCCGGGCGTACACCGCTGCTGGACGGCAAGCCCCGCGACATCTGGCAGCCCGCCCCCTTCGGCAAGGACGAACGAGACCGCAACGTCGGCCTGCTGATGATGTGGATCAGCGTCCTCGTGGGTGCTCAGCCGCGTAAGGGCAAGACGTTCGCGACCAGGTTGCTGGCCCTGTACGCCGCGCTCGACCCGTACACGGTGCTGCTGCTGGCCGACGGGAAGATGTCGGCCGACTGGGAGAAGTTCCGGCTGATCGCGCACCGGTTCGTGTGCGGTGTGGTCCCCAACAGCCGCGACAACGACCCGATCGAGCACCTCCTCGAAATGCTGCGGGAGATCAAGATGCACATCGAGGACGTCAACGACTTCCTCGCCTCGCTGCCGACCTCCGAATGCCCGGAGGGCAAGCTCACCCGCGAGCTGTCGCGCAAGTACCCGCTGCTGCGGGTGTGGGTGCTGGTCATGGAGGAGTTCCAGACCTACTTCGAGACCGACGATCAGGACATCAACAAGGAGATCGCCGCGCTGCTGGCGTTCATCATGGCCGTCGGCCCGTCCGCCGGTGTCATCATCCTGTCGTCGTCGCAGAAACCGTCCGGGGTCGGCGCGGGCGACGTGGGCCGGCTGTTCAACCGCTACCGCGACAACCACGGTGTGCGGTTCGCGCTGCGCTGCGGCAACCGGATCGTCAGTGAGGCCGTGCTCGGCGGCGACGCCTACGCCGAAGGCTTCGACGCGTCCGCGCTGCCCAACGGCGCCAACTACCGGGGCGTCGGCATCCTCTACGGCCACAGCGACGACACCGCCACCGTGCGCACGTACCTGGCCGACCACGAGGACGCCGAGCGGATCCTGACCGCCGCGCGGCGCCACCGCGAGGCGGCCGGCACCCTCACCGGCGACGCGGCCGGGGAGAAGATCGTCCGCGAGCTTCGCGACTCGCTCGCCGACGTGCGCGGCGTGTTCCTGCCCGGCGAGAACGGCTTGCACTGGGCCGTGATCGCCGCCCGGCTCGCCGAGCGGCTGCCCGAGCACTACGCCGACGCGACACCCGAAGCGATCTCGGCACTGCTCCGCGAGCATGTACCGAGCGTGGTCGTCAAGGTCAAAGGTGAAGCGGCGCGAGGCTGCCGCGCGGCCGATATCGACACCGCGATCGGCCGCCGCAAAGCCGCCTGACCGGTTACGCCGCCCCCGTTACCGGTAACGCTCGCGTTACCCCACCCGTTACCGGCCTGGTCAGGCGATACACCGGCCGGTAACGGGTAACGGCGGCACCCCTCCTACCTGCGAAAACCGCCCTGGAGGCACTTCCATGCCCGCCCTCGCCGTTACCGTCACCCCCGCCGATGATCACTTCGGTGCACTCGTCGGACTGCTTTTCATCATCACCATGTTGGTCACGCTCGGTTACGCGTTCGGCTGCTGGCTCTGGCCGTTCGGCGCCTGCCGCAAGTGCCACGGCACCGGCAAACGCCGCTCACCGTTCGGCCGCGCGTTCGGCAACTGCCGCCGCTGCGGCGGCGACGGCCGCCGACTGCGCATCGGCCGCCGCATCATCAACAACTTGCGCGAGCTGCACGACAAGGGCACCCGATGACGGCCCGGACCATGGCCCGTTTCCAACGGGCCGAGACACCACACGCCGACTGGTGTGCGCGTGACCACACCTGCGGTCTGGCCGAGCACCGCGGCCACCCGATCGCCGTGCGCCCGCCGACCGGCGGACGGGCGATCGTGACCCGCGTCCGTGCCGGTGACCGCGACTACGCCGAGGTCACTCTGCGGGTACCGCTGCACCGCGGCGACGCCCTCGCCCGGCGCCAGCTCGACACCGTCCTGACCCACCTGCACGGCCTGTTCGCCGCCGTCGCCGCCCTGCGGCCCGCCGCGGTCGGATCCCGCACCGCACGCCCCGCCCTCGACCGGAGGCCCGCCGCATGAACCCCCGCACCCTCATCCACACCCTGATCCGCGTCCGCAACCTGCGGGCAAGCATCGCCTGGCTCAACGCCGAGCAGGACGGCGCCGCCAACGAAGCTCTGATCGCCGAGCAGGTCGCCGAACGCTGCGACGAACTCGCCGACCTGCTCGATACCTCCCGGCTGATCCGCACCCTGACCCGCTCACGCAACCCCGGCCGGCTGCGCTTCGAAGCCAACCGGCGCCGGGCCGAGGCTCGCGCGCTCCGCGGCGGGAGGGCCGAGGTATGAACTGGAACGACATCGGCCGATCGCTCCTAAGCGGACGGACGACGGGTCGCGCTCTGGAAACGATCGACCGGCCGTTGCTGGTGGCGTGATGGGCGCCGACCTGCTCGGCTCCGCATTCGGTCCGGTCCGGGCCGCGCTGATCGCCCTGGCCGACGAAGGCGGCCTGCCCGTCGGGCGTGGCCCGGACTTCTACGGCGCTGCGATGGCCGCGGCTCTGTCCACCGGCACCATCGGCAGCACGCTGCACGCCGCCGGCGAGTACATCACCGCCCACGGCTGGCATCGCGGCTACCTGTACGACGAGCACCGCACCTGCTCACGTGGCTGCGTGGTGCACCGCACCGGCCTGTACCGGGCGTCGATCGTCGGCGCGATCCGGGCCGCGCTGATCGGCCGCCCGAAATGGGATCTCGGCACCGTGCCCAAACAGGTGCGGGCCGAGATCGCCGCGGCCTACGAAGCAACGACCGGGCACCTCAACGAACACCTGATCAACGTCGGCGCCCGCGGTCTGCAGGCACCGGCACTGATGTGGCAGGCCGAGCCGGGACGCACTGCGATCGACGTGATCGCCGCGCTGCGTGCCGCCGCGGCCACCGCCGACCCGGCGTACTTCCCGGATCTCGGCCGGGCCGAGGTCGTCGATCTGGCCACCTTCCGCAGCACCCGCCGCCCGGCGGCCTGACTGCGCCGATCTTGAAAGGTTCATGCTCATGCCCGACCTACTCACGGTCGCTCTCGGCCACGCCGAGCGAGGCTGGCACGTCTTCCCGCTCGTCCCGGACAGCAAACGCCCCGTGATCGACAAGTGGGAGCAGCGCGCCACCCTCGACCCGGCCCGGATCCGCCGGGCCTGGTCGATGGCGCCGTTCGGTATCGGTATCGCCTGCGGCCCGTCCGGGCTGCTGGTCATCGACCTTGACATGCGCAAACCCGGCCAGATCGCGCCGGACGGGCACGCCGAGTGCCGGCACGGCGACGACACCCTGATCGCACTCTGCAAACGGGAGGGACAACCGACGCCGACAACCGCATACGCCGTCGGGACCGGCGGCGGCGGTGCTCACCTGTACTTCCTGCAGCCACAGAACGGTCTGGCGCTGCGTAACACGCAGGGGCGGATCGGCTGGCTGATCGACACCCGCGGACACGGCGGCTACGTCGTCGCCGCGGGCAGCACCGTCGCCGGGAAGCGGTACCAGCTGTTCATCGACGACGGCATGCCGGGCGAGGTGCCGGGCTGGCTCGCCGAGCGTGCCCGGCCGATCGAGCCGCTGCACCCAGTCGGGTCGCCGCGGGTGATCGGTCTGCCGACCGGGCGGCGCGGCGCTTACCTGCGGGCCGCGGTCGATCGGACCCTGACCAAGCTGGGGGAGGCGCACGAGGGCGGCCGGAACGCGGCGCTGTTCATGGCAGCGCAGACCCTCGGCCAGCTGGTCGCCGGCGGCGAACTTGCCGAGGAGACCGTGACCACAGCCCTGACCGACGCCGCCCAACAGATCGGCCTGCGAGAGCGCGAGATCACCGGCACGATCCGATCGGGGCTGAGGGCCGGGGCGCGGCGGCCACGGACGGTCCGGATCGGCGAGACGGAGCAGGGCCGATGAGTGCCCCGGTCGAAGCCGGGCAGCGGCGGGTCAAGGTCGGCACCGGGCCGGAGACGATCCGCACCCTCAAACGCGAGCTGACCACCGGCCTGCTGCCGGACACCTACGTGTCCGGCGGCGCCCTGGTCTACATGGAAACCGTGTCCGGCGGGCTGACCGGCGCGGCCGACGAGGACTCGCCGTTGCCGGTCAACGCCAGCACCATCCAGCCCGCCGGCCTGGCCGGCCTGCTCGCCGAGCACGCGCACGTCTACCGCAAGAAGGTCCGCAAAGGCGCGGACGGCGAGGTGGAAACCTACGACGAGGAATGCACCCCGCCCCGCGAGGTGCTGGCCGCCGTGCTGACCGGCAAGACCTGGCCCAACGTGCCCGCGCTACGCGGCATCATCGGCGCCCCGGTCCTGCGACGCGACGGCACCCTGTTGCAGGCCCCCGGCTACGACCCGGCCACCGGCCTGTACCTCGCCTCCAAAGTCGATCTGCCGCCCGTCCCGGAGGCGCCGACCGGCGAGCAGGTCGCCGCGGCCCGCACGTTCCTGCTCGACCGGTTCCTGCGGGACTTCCCATGGTCCGGACCGGCGGACCGGGCGAACTACCTCGCGCTGCTGGCCACGCCGATCCTGCGGCACTTCACCCGCAGCCTGACCCCGTTCGCGCTGGTCGACGCGACCATGCCCGCCAGCGGAAAGACGATCCTGACCGCCGGGCCGGGAATGCTCTACGGCCAGCGGGTCATGCCCTGGGCATACGCCGAGGAAGAACTCCGCAAATCGATCACGGCCGTGCTGGCCGAGCAGGTCGGCGTGGTCATCTGGGACAACCTGGCCGAGGGCACCGTCATCGACTCGGCCGTGCTCGCCCAGCTGGTCACCTCCGGTGTGTGGTCGGATCGGCAACTCGGCGCGTCGCGCAACGTCGCCACCGTCAACGACCGGCTGTGGATGGCCACCGGCAACAACCTGCAGGTCGGCGGCGACATGGCCTCCCGCACCGTCCGGGTACACCTCGATCCGAACATGCCCCGGCCGGAATCGCGCGATCAGTCCGGGTTCGGAATCCCGCACCTCGATCAGTGGATCACCGTCCCCGCCAATCAGCTCACCGTGCTGTGGCACCTGCTCGTGCTGGTCCTCGACTGGACACGCGTCGGCGCGGCCCGGGCGATCGGGGTATCCATGCGCCAGTTCACGCCGTGGGCACAGGCACTCGGCGGGTTCCTAGCCCACCACGGGATCGAGGGATTCCTGACCAACATCGCCGACGTGCGGGGAGTCGATGAAGACGAAACCCGCTGGCGCGGGTTCCTGTCCTGCTGGCATGAGCGCTACGGCACCACGCCGGTAACTGCCGCCGAGCTACGCCGTGGCGCCGAACCGGTCGTCATCGGCGGGGATGTCAGCGATCCGTGGGACGGGCAGTTCATCACCACCCCGACCGGCAAGCTGCCCAACGCCGTCGTACTCGGCCGGATGCTGACCGGACAAAACGGCAGGTGGCGCGGGGACTACGTGATCCGCGCCGCCAAGTCCGAACGCGGGGACCGGGCCGTCTTCACCGTCGAGCACCACAGCGACTAGGTCCAATCCGCTGAAACATCTCCGCATCTCCGCACTGCCCTCCCCACAGTGGCAGCTACCAGGAGAAACAGGCTGCGGAGATGCCGAGTGCCGAATCTCCGCACATCTCCGCATCTCCGCACGATCAAGGGTCTTCAAGGTCATGCGGAGATGCGGAGATGTGCGGAGATGCGATCCGACCATCTCCGCAGCACAAAACCGCAGGTCAACCGCACTGCTGCGGAGATGCGGAGATGTTTCAGCCAATCCAGCCCCACAAAACCACCGCGACCGAACCGAGCCGCTGAGAGCCACAGAGCCGATTCCATGCATGGCTTACCCCTCCCACAGCGGAGATCTTGGCCCCACGGCGCTCTCAGCGGGGCCGCTGTACGGCTCGCAGCCACACCGCACCTTCAACCGTCCTGCAACACCCTTCATGAGCGGAACGGGCGCCACCGGGCCGCTCCGCAGGTTCCCGACGCGTCTCCAGGAGGCCGCATGACCCCGCCGCCACGGGATATTGCCGGACTTGTCCCGACCGTTTTCACCATTGAAGAAGCCGCCGAGATCCTCCGCGTCAAGAGAAGTTGGCTGGAGAAAAAGGCCGCTTCCAACCTCATCCCGTTTTCGATGCTTGGCGGAAGTTACCACTTCTCGTCAGACCACCTCTGGCAAATCCTTTTCAGGTTCGAGGAGATGCCCGCCGAGGTCAACGAGCAGGTCCTCCCGGCCGTTCCGATTGCGCGACAGCGGCGGCACGATCCGAGCAGATCGATTGACCCGCAGATTGTTCCCCTTCGCCCGCGTTCCCGCCGCCTTCCCGGCCGGAAAGATCTGGCCGCTTAATCGCTTTCTCAATCCAACAGGAGGTTCATTTATGGCATTCGCAGAAAAGCGCGGAAGGTTCTATCGCGCCCGGTGGCGCAACCCGGATGGGAAGCTCGAATTGCGGTCAGGGTTCGAGACGGAGAAAGCCGCACTAGAATACGGCCGGGACCAAGAGGCAGCGATTCGCGGGGGTCGGTACGTCGACCCCCGCGGTGGGCGGATGACCCTCACCGAGTGGGTCAATAGGTGGTTCCCGGCGCTCGACCTCGAACCCAGCACGCTCGACAACTATCGCTACCTGCTCGAAGTGTTCGTCCTTCCCAAGTTCGGCAAGCACACCTTGCAGTCCTTGACGAACGAGGAGATCTCTCGATGGGAAAAAGAGATGGTCGGCGCCCAGTTCTCCAAGAAAACGGCATCCAGCGCACGAGCCGCCCTGTCGTCGGCATTAGCCGATGCGGTCCCGCGATACATCCCACTGAACCCCGCAGCCAAGAGCAAAGGAAAAGGCCGGAAGGGCGGAAGCCGGATCGAGCGTGTCGAGAAGGCCAGCAAGGTATGGGCGTCTCCGCTGCAAGTGCTGCTGATCGCCGAACGGGCTGCGGTCATTGCTGGATCAGATGCCGTCTTCGTCACTGACATCACCATTGCCTACACCGGATGCCGATGGGGTGAGGCGCTGGGCCTTCCCCCTGATCTGGTCTACGGTGAAGCGATCGACCTTCACTGGAAGCTGTACGAACTCAACGGCCGTTTCTACCGTGGCCGGCCTAAGGACGGGTCCATGCGAACGGTGGCAACTCCGCCGTTCCTCAACCAGATGCTTAAAGCTCACCTGTCATCAGGAGTTTCGCTTCGGTGCCCGTGCGTTGCCCGGCCCGATGACACCGGCATTCCCTGGTGCACCGGTGGTGACTACGCGCTGCTGAGCCCAGAGGGTGCGCACTTTCGGCGGTCGAATTTCAGCGAGAGGCTGTTCCGGCCGGCTGCTGATGGCTGGCATCCGGAGTGCTCGCCGCGCCGCACCCGCCGACCGGTCCTTGTCGATCACCAGCATCCGTGGCCGGGAAAACCCATCCCGGCATGGCCAGCCGCCGAGCCAGGCCAGCCATACGTGCCGCCACAGGGCCGTGGCCGCCCACGGGTAACCGATGACTCACGCCTCGCCTGCTGGCTACCGGTCTGCCCCGGCCTGACCCCGCACGGACAGCGACACGGCTACCACACGTGGCTGGATGAGGACGGCATCCCCTACGTCGCGCAGTCACAGCAGATGGGCCACGACGTGCCGGGCATGCGCGGCATCTACAACCACGTCACCGACCGGATGCTGACCGAGATCCGGGAGGCGCTGCAACGGCGCTGGATCGAGTCACTGCGGGCACGGGCCGCCCTGTCCCCCACCTCGCCCGTTCCGTCGCTGAACGCCGCACTGAAGGCGCTCTCCGGTCCACCCCGAGCGCTCCCGCTGGGAGGCTTCGCTCCCATTCTGCTCCCAAATTCGGACATCTGAAAAAGGCAGAGGCCTGACCGCTTTCGCGATCAGGCCTCTGACCTGCACTTCACATGGGGTGATCGACGGGACTTGAACCCGCGACCCCCTGGACCACAACCAGGTGCTCTACCAGCTGAGCTACGACCACCATGTCCGCGGAGGAGAACCGTCCCCCGTGGTGCCGGTCAATCATAGCCACAAGCTCCCGGGGTTCGTCGACCGGGTTACCGCAGGCGTGTCAGAGCTCGGCGGCGACCGCCTTGGCGGCCTCCACATCCGGGCCCGGCTGCGGGACGAAGACGGTGCGGCGGTAATACTCCAGCTCGCGGATGCTCTCCTTGATGTCGGCCAGCGCCCGGTGGGACAGGCCCTTGGCCGGCTGACCGAAATACACCCGCGGGTACCACCGGCGGGTCAGCTCCTTGATCGAGGAGACGTCGATCATGCGGTAGTGCAGGTGGGCGTCGAGCGCCGGCATGTCACGAGCCAGGAAGCCCCGGTCGGTCGCGATCGAGTTGCCACAGAGGGGCGCGGTGCGCGGGTTGGGGACGTGCTCCTTGATGTACGCCAGGATGATCTCCTCGGCCTCACCCATGGTGAGGACCGAGCGGCGCACCTCCTCGGTCAGCCCCGACTTGGCGTGCATGTCACGCACCACCGGCGGCATCGCGTCGAGCGCCGCGTCGTCGGCGTGAATGACCAGGTCGACGCCCTCGCCGAGCACGTTGAGTTCAGGATCGGTGACCAGCGCCGCGACCTCGATGAGCTTGTCCTTGCCCAGGTCGAGACCGGTCATCTCACAGTCGATCCACACCAGAAGATCCGCCACTCGGACAGCGTACGCCGAGAGCGAGGCGGTTGTTCGATGCGAGTGTCACCACAGCGAACATTCACATCGTTTGTCCGCTTTAGTGGGATGACTTCCCCGTTGGCCGATTGGGCGGGTAAAGTGAACTTAACGGACGAAGCCCCCCTTCGGTTACTCCGTTTCCCCCGGTAAAGGGCCCTCCGTGTCGGCAGCGCGGAGGGTCCTTTCGGGTTCGCCCTGCCCAACGAGCATGCAGCGCGGCGGGGACTGCCCCGAATCACCCGCACTGCCCCGGCAACAGCGAAGGCCGCCCTCTCGGGCGGCCTTCGTCGTGGGTGTGCGGTATCGGTCAGGGCTGGTTCGGGGTGTCCTTCGGGCGGCGGGTCACCGTGCGGCGGCGCTTGGGCTCCGTGCCGGAGCCCAGGAGTTCGGCCGCTTCCTCGCGGTAGCTGGGTGTACGCGGGGACGGTTTGGTGGTTCCCATGTCAGCTTCGGTCGTGGTCGCCGCCGCGGAATCAGCCTCCGAACCGGCCTTGGACTCAGCCTGCGCGTCGGCCTGGAACTCGGTTCGGGCCTCGGCCTTCGCGTCGGCTTTGAGCTCGGTATCGGGCTCGGCATTCGGGGCGGCCTGCTCCGGCGCCGACTTGGGGGCGGTCTGCTCCGGCACCGACTTCGTGGTGGACGGTTTCGCCGCGGGCTTCTCGGCCGCGGGCCGGGCGGTCCGGGGGCGCGGCTTCCGGGCCGCCGGCGTTTCAGTGGCGGGCGGTGTACCGGTGGGGGCCGGCGTGTCAGCGGCGGGCGGCGTGTCGGCGGCGGACGGCGACGTGGAGGCGTCGGTCTCCTCGGCGGCGGCTCGGGCCGCGACCGTCTCGGCGGCCTTTATCCAGGCGGCGGGCGCCTTGCGGGTGGTTGCGGAGCCGGGCTGGCGGCCGGGCGTAGTGCCGCTGAGACGGTCCTGGGCCCGGGACAGCGGGCGGTTCGGCTCGGTGGTCCGCTTCTGGTCCGCGCGCTTCGTGGCCGGCTTGGCGGCGGGCTTCACGGTTGCCTCCGCGACCTCCGCCACCGGCCCCTGAACCGCTCCGACCTGCTCATCCGCAACCTGGTCATCCGCAACCTGGCCGGCCATGGCCTGCTCATCCGCGGCATCTGCGGGCGCGGCCGGAGCGACCGGGCCTTCGGCGGACGGGGCGGCGTCGGCCGGAGCGTCGCCGGCCGGCTCGGAGTCAGAGGGCTTGGCGGGCTGGGTCGTCGGTGCGGCTTCGGCCTGGTGGATCGAGGGGCGTTCGGTGGTGCTCTCGATCGTGTCGGCCTCGGGCTGCTTCGGCGTGAGGGCAGAGGTGCCGGGCTCGGACGTGCGGGACGATTCGGGCTCCGGCTGGGTTTCGGCCGCCTCGACCTCGTGGAGCGACGGGCGCCGAGGCTCGGCGGTCCGGGCCGAAGGGACCGGCTTGGACGGCTGGCGCGTCGGGAACGGGACGATCGGCGGCTTGGACTCCTCGCGCTTCTCCGTTTCCGGAGTCGTCATGGTCTTCTGCTCGCTCACCGTCTCGGGCCGGACCTCTTCGGAGGCCGCCACCTTCTCGACCGCCTGGCCCGGCACCTCACCGACCGCGTCCTTCCCGATCGGCTGGGTCGGGGCGTCGGCGGCCGGGCGGTTCTCCAGGGGCTCGGTGGGGGCGTCGGCGGCCGGGATGTTCTCGATCGGTTCGGTGGGGGCGTCCGAGGCCGGGATGCTCTGGGCCGGGACCAGCACCGGGTCGGGGTAGGCCGGGGCGGACTCGACCTTGGTGGTTCCGGAGGCGGCGGCGACCCGGGCGACGCCCTGGGCGGCCGAGGTCTTCGGCGGGTTCAGGTCCGTGGCCGGGGTTTCGGAGGCCGGCTTCGGGGACGGGCGGCTACCGCCCATGCGGGTCATGCCGGTAGCCGACCAGTCGGTGGCGTTCGGGCCGGTGAGCAGGGCTACCCGGCGGGGAACCGGGGCCGGCCAGACGCTGCGGCGCCGGGTGACGCCGTCCCGCTTGGGGCTCTGACGGTCCTGGTCGGCGGTGTGCTTCCCGGCCGTGTCCTGGTTGTCGCCCGACCGATCCGGATCAGTCTCACCTTCCGGATCAGCCTTTCCGGCCGGACCGGTCTTGTCGCCGGCCTCGCCGCTCGGACGGCGGCTGTCGCTCGGGCGGGATTTGTCGTCCGCCGCGGGCTTGGGGTCGGCCGGGGTGGGCTGGTCGCCGGAAGTGGGGTCGGCGGCCGAGCGGATCAGCTGGTCGGCCGGGGTGAGCTTGGCGGCTCGGGTGCGGGCGGCCTCGGCCAGGGCGGCGGCGGCCCGGGCTTCGGTCTGACGGGCGCGTTCCGGGGCGGTCTTGGCGACCCAGGCGCCGACCGCGGTGGCGTGGAACTCCGGGATGTCGGCCGGGGTGTCGGCACGGCGGCGGGCGGGGCGGGCGGCGGGCTGAGCGACAGTTTCGGTGGTGACCGCGGGGGTCTCCCCCAGCAGGCTCAGCGGGGTGCCCGGGGCCGGTGTCTGGGCACCCGGCGCGGAGATCTCGGCCGACCGGGACGGCGAGGGGGACGTCGGGGCCGGGATGGGGAGGGCGCCGGGGACGACCGGGGTGAGTCCGTTGGGGCGGATCGCCGTGGTGGGGGCCGCGGTCATGGTCGTACCCGAAGCGGTGGGGTTGCCCCCGGACGGGCCGGAAGCAATCGACGTACCGGAAGAAATGGGGGAAACCGGAAGCGAATCGCCTGCCGTGCCCCCGTCGGGGTTGGTGGGTGGCCAGGCGAACTGGGGCAGTGCCGGGGGCCGGCTCGGCTCGGAATCGGCGAGCGTGCGCGGGCGGTGGGCACCCCGTTTCCGGGCCGGGCCGAAGCCGAACAGGCCGCCCGGACCGAAACCCGGCACCTGGTCGAAATCGGTCGCGGCGTCGAAGGAGCGCCGGCCGCCGCCAGGGAGGGCCGGTGCTTCGAGGGCGCGCAGCGGTAGCGGCGCTCCGATGGCCCGCATGAGGTCGGGGACCTGGCTGGGCTCGACCACGTAGACGATCTCGCGGCGGCGGGACGGCAGGGTGAGAACGATCACGCCGGCCATCAGCAGGATCGCGCCGAGCGAGAGCAGTCCCCACGCGGCCGGGTCGAGCCAGCCCGGGCGGGCCTCGACGGTTCCGTTGAGGCGGATGCCGCGGGCGCCGTCGGCATTCATGATCACCAGGCTGTAGTTGCCGGTGACCTCGCCCGGGGTCCATCGGAGGGCGCCCCCGCCGGTCCGGTACCAGATGTCCTGCAGGCCCGGTCCGGACGGCAGGGCTCGACGGCCCTCGATCCGGGTCGTGGTGATCGGCAGTTCGCCGGTGCCCACCTGCACGCCGGTGACCTCGGTGAGGGCCACCCCCTGCAGGTAGTCGGCGACGTCCTCGGACGGGGCCAGGCCGACGAAGGCCGGTCCGCCCGAGGTGAGCGCGGTGATCCGCAGCTCGGTGTCGCCGATCCGGGCGAACTTCGCGTCGTCGCGGAGCAGGCGGTCGACGTCGGGGACGACGATCGCGTACCCCGACGTGCTGAGGCGCTGCAGCTCAGCGCTGTAGGCACCACCGGCGTCGCGGTGCCGCAGCGCGACCCACAGGCAACCGCCCGCCAGCAGCGCGGGCAGTCCGATCGTCAAGAGCATCATGCCGAGGACCGGCTTGATCAGCCGCATCGTTCATTCCCCCTTCTCGGGCCCCACTGCGCGCACCATACCGAGGCAAATAACCCCAAAATGGGCAAACGAGCAGGCCGCCCTCGATAGATACGGCAAAGGCCCGATCCCGTACGGAATCGGGCCTTAAGCCTGGAGGAAACTGGCCGAAAGGGTAGAAAAAGGTCAGCGAACCTTGGCTGTCATGGTGAAAGTGCTCTGATCAATGTCGGACGTGCGCGCGGTGAACTTGAACGTCCAGTCCCCGGCCTGCGGCAGCGCGATGTCGCCGATCGCGTGGAAGTCGGTGATCCGCAGCAACGGGATCTCGATCGGCTCGATGCCCTTGGCCGGCAGCGACGCCGTGGCCTTCCACTCGACCACCGGCTGCGGTTTGTTGTCCGGCGTGTACGCGTACAGGTGCATCGAATTGTTCCCGACCGTGGCCGGATAGATGTCCACCTGCAGGGACATCGTCTTGTCGGTGAGCGTCTGGGTCACCGTGGTGTCGGTGGTCGTGGTCTGCGCCGCCTCCGCGGTGCGCGGCGGCGAGATCTGCACCAGCGCGGCGGTCACACCCAGCACCACCGCGGTGATCCCGAGCTCGGCCAGCACGATCCGGCGCAGCGCGCGCGGCGACTCCTCGGCAGCCCGGTCCTTGACCAGCTTGCGGGAGAACGCGGCCACCCCGATCACGATCGCCGCGAGGGCGACCTTGACCAGGATCAGACGCCCGTACGTGCTGTTGAACAGGCCGCTGAGCGTGGAGACCTCGATCAGCGCCTGGACCACGCCCGCGAAGATCAGCGCGCCGACCGCGGTGAACGCCCAGCGCGACCAGATCGGCAGGATCGCGCCCAGCTCGCGGGCATTGGCCCGGGGCAGCAGGAACGCGAAGAGCATGACCAGGCCGCCCAGCCAGACCGACATGGCGGCCAGGTGCAGCGCGTCCAGCACCACCGAGACGCCGGCCACCGGGGAGGCGGTCGGGTGCCCGGTCAGCGGCCAGGTGGCCAGCGCGGCCACGCCCAGGACACCGAGCAGAGCCAGGTCCAGCTTCGACCCGCCGTCACCGGCGACCAGCAGCGGCCGGAGCAGGAACGCGGCGGCCACCACGACGGCCAGCCGGACCAGCATGACCGCGCCGAACGTGCTGCCCAGCACGTCGCGCAGATCACCGACCCGGACGTCGAACAGGCCGGTGCCCAGCGTGTACGGCGCCTGCAGCCAGATGCCGAGCACGGTGCTGCCGGCCACCAGGCCGATGCCGGTCCAGATCAGGCGGCCGGGGCCGCGGCGGGACAGGCGCTGCGGCCAGAGCAGCGCCAGGACCAGCACCGGGCCGACGAGCAGGACGAGACCCGCGTACCCCAGATACTTACCGACCGGGATGATCGCCCGGACCACCGGATCGACCCGGGTCTCGGCGGCGATGTCGGCCGAGGGTGGCGTCGAGGCCGCCCCCACCGAATACGTGATCGTGCCGGCCACCGGGTGACTGTCGGCCGAGATCACCCGATAGGTGACCAGGTACGTCCCCCGGGCGCCACCGGACCGCAGCGGGATCGTCACGGTGTTGCCGTCCACCGTCGGCTCACCGGCGTCGGCCCGGGAGTTGTCCGGTGCCAGCACCTGGATCTTGCCGGAGATCAGCTGCACGGACTCGCTGAAGGTCAGGGTCACCTTGTTCGGCGCGTCCGGCACGATGTTGCCGTTATTCGGGTCGCTGCTGACCAGCGCGGCGTGCGCGCTGGCCGGCCCGGCCGAGAACAGCACGCCGATCAGGCCGATCAGCAGGCCGAGGAGGACTGTCGCTCCCCGGCGTCGGTCAACGGTCATGACGGCCATGTTCTCCGATCACCATCCGTTCGGCCACGTTCGGGTAGTCGCCCGCGGCGTACGCATGGTTCCAGATCGAGCTGGGACGCGTACGATGCCGGTCGTGACGGCTGGTGAGCAGGAGACGGACGAGACCACCGCGCTGGCGCTGGCCGCCCGCGACGGCGACCCGGTCGCGCAGGCCGGATTCGTCCGCGCCACCCAGACCGAGGTGTGGCGGTTCACCGCCGCGCTGGTCGACCCGGGCGCCGCGGATGATCTCACCCAGGAAACCTACCTCCGGGCGTTCCGGGCGCTCGACACGTTCCAGGGGCGGTCGACCGTGCGGACGTGGCTGCTCGGCATCGCGCGGCGCACCTGTGCCGATCATCTGCGAGCGGTCGTACGGCGTCGTCGCCTCGACGTCCGGCTGGCCGCGCAGGCCGCCACCGAGAGTCCGGCGCCCGACCCGGCGCACAGGCTGAGCAGCGCGGATCTGCTGAGCCGGCTCAGCGACGAGCGGCGGACCGCGTTCGTGCTGACCCAGGTGCTCGGATTGTCGTACGCCGAAGCCGCTGAAGTTGAAAATGTCCCGGTAGGGACGATTCGCTCCCGGGTGGCCCGGGCCCGCGACGAGTTGATCACAGCGGTGGCCAAGGCCGAGGCGAGCTGAGAGTTTTCTGGAGAAGCGCGATGATCGGGAACCGGTGTCCGATCATCACCGTCTAACTGGGCGTGACCATGGAAACCACCACGCGGCCGGCACTGTGGCCGTGGATCTCCACCCTGGCCCGGCTCGGGCTGGCCGCAGTCTGGCTGGTCGCGGGCGCCACCAAGGTCGGTGACCTGGCGGAGTCGGCGCGGGCCGTGCACGCGTATCAGCTGATGTCGTACGACGCGGCCAAGGTCGTCGGCGGCATCCAGCCGTTCCTGGAGATCGCGCTCGGCCTGCTGCTGCTGATCGGCCTCTCCACCCGGCTGACCGCGGGGATCTCCGCGGTGCTCCTGCTGATCTTCATCGCCGGGATCGCCTGGGCCTGGGGCAAGGGGCTGCGCATCGACTGCGGCTGTTTCAGCTCGGGCGGCGAGCTCGGCGCCGGGCGCAACACGCAGTACGGGCTGGACATCGTGCGTGACCTCGGTTTTCTGGCACTCTCGGGGATCCTGTTGTGGAGACCGCGGTCCCGGTTCTCGGTCGATGGCGCGCTGATGGGGGAGTCGTCTTGAGCAAGGGCAGTCGGGATCGGGCGGCCAACGCCCGCCGGATCGTCGAGCAGCAGAAAGCGGCCGACAAGCGCCGCAAGGTCACCCTGTGGACGTCGGTGGTGGTGGTCGTGGCGCTGGTCGTCGCCGGCTTCATCGGCTACGCGACGATCTCCAAGCAGAACAGCTCCACCACCGGTGCGCTGGTCACGCCGAGCGCCGCGGTGGACGACGGGACGGCGTTCTCGGTCGGCACCGGCGCGGTCACCGTCGATGTGTACGAGGACTTCATGTGCCCGATCTGCAACCATTTCGAGCAGCAGAGCGGCGCCACCCTGAAGAACTACCTGACCGCCGGCAAGATCACCCTGCGGTATCACCCGGTGTCGATCCTGGACCGCGCCTCCAACGGGACGGAGTATTCGACCCGGGCCGCCGGGGCCGCCGCGGCCGCCGCCGAGGAGGGCAAGTTCACCGAGCTGCACGACGTGCTCTACGCCAACCAGCCCGAGGAGAACAGCGACGGCCTCTCCAACGCCAAGATCATCGAGCTGGCGAAATCCGTCGGGTTGACCAGTGACAAGTTCGCGAGCGCGGTCAACGCTGGTACGTACAAGGCATGGGCGACCAAGGTGACCGAGACGTTCTCCTCGCGCGGCTACACCGGCACGCCGACCATCGTGATCAACGGCACGCAGCTCGTCGGGCCCGGCGACACCCTGCCCACCGACGCGCTGCTCACCCAGACCGTCGACAAGGCGGCCGGGTGAGGCTGCTCGGCGTGGCACTGATCGTGGCCGGTGCGGTTCTCGCGCCGGCCACGGCCGCGTTCGCCCACGGCGGCGAAGGGGCGAACGTCACGTCGTACCGGACCACCATCAGCGGCGTCAGCAGCCCGATGAACGGTCTCACCGTCCGCACCGTCGAAGGCGGCGCCCGGCTCGAACTGGTCAACAACACCGGGCGGTCGATCGAGGTGCTCGGCTACTCCGGCGAGCCCTACCTGGAAATGCGCCCGGACGGCGTCTACCAGAACCTCTCCTCCCCCGCGGCCTACGTCAACCAGACCCTGGCCGGCGACACCCCGGTCCCGACGACCGCCGACGTCACCATGCCGCCGACCTGGCAGAAAATCGCCTCCGGCACCACGATCCGCTGGCACGACCAGCGCACACACTGGCTCGGCTCGGCCCGCCCACCCCAGGCCGTGGCCGACCCTGATCACGCACACCGCCTCCGGGAATGGGCCGTGCCCCTGCGGGATCAGGTCCGGGTCTTCGAGATCCGGGGGACACTCGACTACGAACCACCGCCGGTGACCTGGGCCTGGTGGGCCGGGGCGGCCCTGCTCGGCGTCCTCCTGACGGCCCTGGTCCGCTTCCGGTCACGGTTGGTGGGGCCACTCGCGCTTGTCGCGGGTCTGACAGTTTTTGCGTACGCGGTGATGAGAGGTCTCGACGGCGCGGGCTGGTCCGGGGTGCTTTTCGCGACCGGGGCGCTGGCGGTGGGGGCGGCGTGGAAACATCCGCCGTTCTTCCTCGCGCTGTCCGGGTTCGTGCTGGCGGCGTTCGCGGGGTTCGGCAGTTCCGACGCCTTCCTCGCCGCGGTGGTGCCGGCTGTGGGGGCGGGGTGGGTCGCCCGTGCCTGCGTGGCCGTGACGATCGGGGCGGGTGGGGCGCTCGCGTTGACCGGCCTCCTCCGCATGCGCGACGCCGTCCAGGAGCCGACCCCCGTCGCCGCGGCCTGACCCATCGCCGTGGCCTGACCCGTCGCCGCGGCCTGACCCGTCGCCGTGGCCGGAACCTGCGCCGTGGCCTGATCCTGCGGCGCAGCCCGGCCCTGCGCCGCAACCTGGCCCCGCGCCGCGGCCGGAACCGGAGCCGGCTGGCGCTGACGGTTGTCACCCGGCCCCGGCAACAGCCCTCAGCTCCAGCCGAGCCCGCTCAGCTGGCAGTCACGGTCGCCATCCGGCCCCGGTAACGACCGCCAGCACCAGCCGACCCCGGCCACCTGTGATCACGGCGTTGTCTGGCCGGTCGACAGCCCGCCGGCACCGGCAGCGAACGAAGTAGCCAGAGGGCTAACCGCGTGGTCAGCCGCGGCCGGGGTTGTCCGGGGCCGGGGGTGGCCGGGGTCAGCCGGGGCTGGGGGGGGGTGGCCGGGGCCGGGGGTGGTCGGGGTCAGCCGCGGCTGTTGAGGTAGCCGAGGACGACGGCGGTCCACCAGGCCAGCTGGGAGATCAGCGTGGCCGCCGCCGCGCGGGCCAGCAGGGCGGTCGAGGGTGTCGGGTGGCGGGTCAGTTCGGACATCAGGATCCCGGCGTAGATCCCGTTGAGGCCGACCACCAGCACCGCGATCGCCTTGGGGCCGGCCGGCACGCCCAGGAACAACCCGGAGACGAGCAGACCGGCGAAGCCGGCCCACGTCGGGAAGTGGGCGCCCTGGGCGGTGCGCAGCACGTCGGCCAGGGTGGCGCGGCGGGCCAGCCAGCGCAGGCCGAACCAGTCGACCAGAAGGACCGCGCCGAAGCCGACGGTCATCGAGCCCAGGTGTACGAAGAGCGCGACGTCGTGCACCACCCCTTCGGTGGGGCGGCGCGGGGCCGCGGCCAGGACCGCCAGCCAGCATAGGACGACGGCGGCGACGCCCCACACGGGTGAGGTGGGGCGCCGGTGCCGGCCGGTTATGACAACCACACCTGAGGAGACGGTGGCCGGGACCACGGACAACAGAAATCCGCGCCGGATGTAGACCGTGGGTGGGTCCGCCGCCGCCGGATCGTTCCTAGCGTCGATCCCATGATTGAAGTTGACGGATTGGTGAAGCGTTTCGGGGCGGCGACCGCGGTGGACGGGTTGTCGTTCACGGTGCGGGCCGGGAAGGTGACCGGGTTCCTCGGGCCGAACGGGGCCGGCAAGTCGACCACGATGCGGATGATCCTGGGGCTGAACCGGCCCAGCGCGGGTCGGGCGACCGTGGCCGGGAAGGCCTATCGGGAGCATCGCGCGCCGCTGACCGTGGCCGGGGCGCTGCTGGAGGGCGGGGCCGTGCATCGGGGGCGCACGGCCCGGGAGCATCTGCTGGGCCTGGCCCGGACGCACGGGATTCCGCCCGGCCGGGTCGGCGTGGTGCTGGAGGAGGTCGGGCTGGCCGGGGTCACGAAGCGGGCCGGGGCGTTCTCGCTGGGGATGGGGCAGCGGCTCGGGATTGCCGCCGCGCTGCTCGGGGATCCGGCCGTGGTGATCCTGGACGAGCCGGTGAACGGGCTGGACCCGGACGGCGTGCTGTGGATCCGCACGCTGCTGCGCCGGTTGGCCGGTGACGGCCGTACCGTCCTGGTCTCCAGCCATCTGATGAGCGAGATGGCGGTGACCGCGGATCATCTGCTCGTGATCGGGAACGGTCGTCTGCTGGCCGATACCGGGATCGACGCACTGCTCCGGCGTACGACGAGCCTGGTTCGTTCGCCGGACGCGGCCCGGCTGCGTGATGTGCTGGTCGCGCTCGGGGCGACGGTGACCGCGCGTGAGGCCGGGCGGCTGGAGGTGGCCGGCCTCGGCGTCGAGGAGATCGGGGCGGCCGCGGCCGAGCACCGGCTGGCGGTCTACGAGCTCACCGGCGTCAAGGCTTCGCTGGAGCAGGCGTACATGGAGCTGGTGAAGTCATGATCAAAGTGACGTTTCCGCGGGTGGTGGCCGCCGAGCTGGGCAAGCTGCGGGCGCTGCGCTCGACCTGGGTGATGCTCGGTGTGGTGGCGGTCCTGACCGTGGCGCTGGCCGGGGTGATCGGCTGGAACGCGAACCGGCTGCCCGGCGCGTCCAATACGCCCTCGGAGATCATCGACCGCGCGTTCCTCGGGGTGGACGTGTTCTCCCTGTTCCTGGGCGCGTTCGGGATCACCGCGATGACCGGCGAGTACAGCTCGGGGCTGATCCGGGCGACGTTCGCGGCGGTCCCGCGGCGGCTGCCGGTGCTGTGGGCGAAAGCGGTCGCCCTGGCCACCCTGGCCGTGCCGCTGATGCTGCTGGTCTGCGCGGTGTCGCTGGTGGTGAGCCAATCGTTCGCGCCGTCGGCCGAGCGACTCGGCCCGGGCGATCCGGACGTGCTCCGGGCGATCGCCGGGGCGGCCGCCGCACCGGTGGCCCTCGCGCTGATCGGTCTCGGACTGGGCGCCCTGCTGCGGCACACCGCCACCGCGATCACCCTCTACGTGCTGCTCATCCTGGTCGCCCCGGCGGTGCTCAGCCAGACGCTGCCGGCCTCAGTCGGCGATCACGTGCTGAAGTTCATCCCGGTCGCGGCGGCGCAGGCCCTGTACGCCGTGAAGAGCACCGGCAACCCGTTCACGATGCTGAATCCGGGCCCGGCCGCGCTGGTCACCGCCGGCTGGGTGCTGCTGGTCCTGGCCGCGGGCGGGGTCGTGCTCTGGAGACGGGATCCGTAGGTGGTCCACACTGGGCCGATGAGACCGCGGGCGGTGGACGCCGGGATCGCTGCCCTGGCTGCTCTGGCCTGCGGGATCATCCTGACCGGCCGGACCGGGGCGACGGTCACCGCGACCGGCCCGGCCGACTGGATCGCCGTGGTGCTGCTGCCGGTCCCGCTGGTCGGGCGGCGCGACGCCCCGGTTCTGGTCTTCGCACTGGTCACGAGCTGCTTCTGGGCCACCCAGGCGGCCGGGTTGCAGAATCCGGGCGCACTGCTGGTCCCGTTGCTGGCGCTGCACACGCTGGCCCGGCTGCGGCCGGCCCGGTACGTCTGGGTCGCGGCGGTCCTCACCGTGCTGCCCGGTCTGGCCGGCCGGGACAACTGGGTGGCTTTCGGGGCGGTCACCGCGATCGTCGTGGCGACCGCGCTGGCCGGGATCAGCCAACGGACCCGCACGGCCTACCTGCACGAGTTGGAGGAGCGGGCCGACCAGCGGGCCCGCCTCGCGGTGGCCGAGGAGCGGGCGCGGATCGCCCGGGAGATGCACGACGTGGTCGCCCACCACATCGCCGTGATGATCGCGTTGTCCGACGGCGCCGCCGCGACCGCACCCGGGGATCCGGGCCGCGCGGCCGAGGTGATGGGTCAGGCGTCCACGGCCGGGCGGCAGGCGCTGGGCGAGATGCGCCGGCTGGTCGGGCTGGTGAACGGCACGGCCTCAACGCGCACACCGCAGCCGGGGCTCGACGACATCGGCCCGCTGGTCGAGCAGGTCCGGGCCGCGGGGCTGCCGACCACGCTGGTCCGGGAGGGTGTTCCCGGGGACTGGGGTCCGGGCGCGGGCCTGGCCGTCTACCGGATCGTCCAGGAGGCGCTGACCAACACGCTCAAGCACGCCGGGCCGGCCGCCAGCGCCGAGGTGACCCTGCGCTACGACGACGAGAACGCGGAGATCACGGTGGTGGACGACGGGACGGGCCGGCCGCGGGCGGCGCCGGACGACGCGCACGGGCTGGCCGGGATGCGGGAGCGGGCCCGGTCGTACGACGGGCGGGTCGAGGCCGGGCCGCGGGCGGGCGCCGGCTGGCGGGTCCACGCGACGCTGAGGTTCCGATGAGCGTCTCGGTGCTGCTGGTGGACGATCAGCCGCTGCTCTCGCTGGGCCTTCGGCTCGTGCTGGAGGCGCAGCCGGACATCACCGTGGCCGGCGAGGCCGGGGACGGGGCGCAGGCCGTCGCGATGACGCGGGCGTTGCGTCCGGACGTGGTGCTCATGGACGTACGGATGCCTGTTCTTGATGGCATCGAAGCGACCCGGCGGATAATCGCCTCCGGGAGCACCGCCCGGATCTTGGTCCTGACCACGTTCGACCTGGACGAGTACGTCTACGCCGCGCTGCGGGCCGGGGCCAGCGGTTTCCTGCTCAAGGACGTGCCGCCGGCCGACCTGATCGGCGCGATCCACGCGGTCGCGGGCGGGCACGCGGTGGTCGCCCCGGCGGTGACCCGGCGGCTGCTGGACACGTTCCTGCCGCATCTGCCGAGCCCGGGTGAGGCGTCGCCGAAGACGGCCCGGCTCACCGAACGGGAACGTGAGGTCCTCGTCCTGGTGGGCCGGGGTCGCTCGAACGGTGAGATCGCCGAGGAGCTGCACGTGTCCGAGGCGACCGTGAAGGCTCACGTCGGCCGGCTGCTCGGCAAACTCGAATTACGTGACCGGGTGCAGATCGTCGTCTACGCCCACGAGAACAGACTGGTTTAGATCGCTCGTTGGGATCGCTCGTTCAGATCGCGATGTCGTCCACGTTCACGTTGACGCCCAGGACGCGCAGGCCGTAGCTCTCCACGGCCTCGGTCACCTTCTGCTGCACGGCGCTGGTCACCTCGGCGACCACGGTGCCGACGGCCAGGACGACCACGATGTTGACGGTCACCGTGCCCTCCTTGACCTCGGCCGACACGCCCCGGCTGGCGTCGCCGACAGTGTCCAGGCCGACCTTGTCGAGCACGCTGTTGAAGAATCGGGAAACGTCGCCACCCAGGTCGGCGACGCCGGGCACGGTCCGCGCGGCCGCGGCGGCGATCTTCTCGACCACCTCGCCGGAGACGGTGGTGTTGCCGGACGCCGGGGTGGTGCCAGTGGGCTCGGTCATGACCCTTGTACTCCGCTCTTGACGCAGATTCTGCGACTCCGCCGGGGAGCGTACTGAAGATCCGCCGCGGACCGCCAGACCGGTATCCGACTGTCCGTAGAGGAACACCGGAAATCGCACCGTCCACCGTGGTCGGAATGCGGAAAACGGTGGGATCAAGCCGCTTCGAAACGGATTCCCACATCGGCATCTAGCTGGGAAAACGTGGCACATTCGATTCGTCGGGGAGCCGGTAACGTGTGATTAACAGGCTCGGGAGGCGTCATGGAGAATGACCACTACGGCGATGAGCTGACCCTGCGGTTGTCCGGCATCGCCGACATCACCGCGCTCGACGACGATCTGGCCTTGACAACCTTCATGCGCAACCTGGTGACCCGGATCGGGATGACCGTCATCGCCGGCCCGATGGTCGCCACCGAGGCCGGCCCGCCGGAGAAAGCCGGCAAATCGGCCGTCGTGATCCTGGCCGAGTCGCACGCCGCCATTCACACCTATCCGCACCTGCGCGAGATCTTCGTCAACGTGTTCTCGTGCAAACCGTTCCGCGAGGCCGACGTGCTGGCCGAGTTCCGCCGCCTCGTCGGCGACTACCGAATCAGCGAGCATTCCCTGCGGCGCCGGGGTGAGGAATGGCCGCGCGACCTCGCCGCGGCGGAGCAACTCTGGAGCGGCCACCGGGCCGCACTATCGTCGGTGCATGACTGAAAACGTGCGTCTCAGCGCCGGCGACGCCGCGCCCGACTTCTCCCTTCCGACCGATAACGGCGACCGGCTCTCGCTCAAGGACCTGCGCGGACGCAAAGTCGTCCTCTACGCGTACCCGGCCGCGATGACACCCGGCTGCACCAAGCAGGCCTGTGACTTCCGCGACTCGCTCGCGTCGCTCCAGGCCGCCGGTTACGAGGTGGTCGGCATCTCCCCCGACAAACCGGCCAAACTGGCCAAGTTCCGCGAGCACGACGCGATCACGTTCCCGCTGGTCAGCGACGAGGACAAGAGCGTGCTGACGGCGTACGGCGCGTTCGGCGAGAAGCAGCTCTACGGCAAGACGGTGACCGGCGTCATCCGCTCCACGTTCGTCATCGACGAGACCGGCGCCATCGAACGCGCCCTCTACAACGTCAAAGCCACCGGCCACGTCGCCAAACTCCGCCGCGATCTCGGCCTGGACTGACCGTCCGAACTTCGGGAAACCCCGCAGGTCCGGGCCCATCGCGCCGATGAGGAGAGCACTCCAGGCCGTTGGTCACCGGGCTCACGGCGGTCGTCATGCGGTACCCAACCCGCAAGGCGGCCGCCGTGCACGGCCACACCGCGAACATCAAGACCATTCCTGAGATCAAATTCATTTGGTCCCATGTCCGCCGTGGTCCAGACCGTCGCTCCCGCGGGGACCCTTGCGGTCTGAGCTGGCCGCTGCGCGTCCAAAACACTCAGCCCACAAGGGCGACGTGGTCGGGTGGTCCCGCTCAAAGCAAAACCCGGTCAACGACCCACCCCGCTCCACGCCCCACGCCGCCCGCTCCCCCGCCCCAGGCCACTCGCCCCCAGGCCGCCCGCCCCCTACGCCAGGCCGATGCCACTCACCCCCCAGCCGCGGCTCGCGCTGCTCGGCTGGCGCTGACGGCTGTAAAAACGGCCGGATACAGCCGTCAGCACCAGCTCACCCCCTGCCGCGGATCGCGCTGCTCGGCTGGCGCTGAGGGCTGCAAAAACGGCCGGATACAGCCGTCAGCACCAGCCGGAGTCGGAGCCCACGCCGCGGCACGGACTCGCCGCGAACCCCGCGAGGCAGCTGCCACACACGGCCCGGCCGCGCTCGCGGTCCCGGCTGGTGCTGAGGGTTGTAAAAACGGCTGGATACAGCCGTCAGCGCCAGCTGGAACCGCGAGCCGCGCCGCGACCTGGACTCGCCGCGGACCCCGCGAGGCGGCGGTCGCACAAGGCCCGGCGTGGGGTGGATACGGGGAGTAGTGGGGGGTGGGGGGACACGAACGGGCAGAACCGAGGCGCCATTGCGGGGGCTTAGCGATTAGACTCCAGCCAACGCTTTGCTCTAGCTGGGCAAAACGGGCGGGAGTGGCGAAATGGCAGCCGCGCGGGTTTTAGGTGCCCGTGCCCGAGAGGGCGTGAGGGTTCGAGTCCCTTCTCCCGCACCGAATGGAATGACCGCTTGGGGTTCGGCGGTGGTTTTCCACAGGTTGTACACATAGCTTTCGGGATGATTTGCGGCTTCCGCCTGAGGGGCGAGCCAAGCGCATGTGATGACGGCTGCGGGTCCTGACCGATTTGTATAAACAGCTATCTGTGGGCGTGAGCGCTTGCGTTCGGGGAACCGGCTGTGGACGGGTTTGCTGCTCTGACCGCAACCAACCGACCACGTCGCCCTTTCGGGCTGAGCGTTCTGGGCGCGCCAGCGCCCTGCTCAGGTCGGAAGGGTCCCCGCGGGAGCGACGATCTGGACCACGGCGAACCTAGGCAATGAAGATCTTGAAGTTGATCTTTTGGCAGGCGACAGCCCCACCATGCGGGGGCGGGTGGGGCTGTCGACTGGGGGGCTGCGGGATCTGGCTAGCCGCAGCTTGCGGGCTTGGGGGTGGAGGCGAGGTCGAGGAGGGCGTCCTCGGTGGTGCCCGGTACGGCCGCGGCCGACTCGAGCAGCGGGGCCACCGAGGACGCCGTGGGGGGAACGGTGGTGGGCTTGGCGGGTGCGGACTTCTTCGCCGTGGGGGACGGCGAGGACTTGGTCGTGGACGTCGTCTTGACGGTGGTGGAGCGGCCGGAGACCGAGGTGGACGTCTTCTGGACGACGCCCGGCTTCATGGCGATGCCGGAGACCGTCGTCGTGTTGCCGTAGACGTCGGTGATCTTCAGTTTGTACGGGCCGGAACCGGCGCCGCTGTCGATCAGCCAGTAGTTGTAGTCGGTGCGGTGTGCGGACTTGAACGAGCCGCCCGAACCGGAGACCTGGACCGATGAGAGCAGGTTGGCGTGGTTGTCGATGCGCGCCGCGAACCAGTACTGCGACGCGCCCTCCTTGATCCGGACCGTGATCGGACCGGGCACGGACGGGTTCGTGACCAGCTTGTACGTGATCGGGATGATGCCGTCGACCTCGCTGCCGATCTTCTTGAACGCGGTGCGGCTGAGGTCCAGGTGGCCGGTGTCACACTCGGGGCACGAGTCGAAGACCTTCACCCGGACCGTGCCCTTGGGGCCGGTGACGTCCAGGTAGGCGCCGCAGGAGGCGCCGGCGGCGTACTGGTCCGGGCCGAGCGCCACGTACAGATCGTCCGCGGGAGTCTCGAACGAGCAGTTGCCGGACGTGCCGGCCAGGTCGTAGAAGGTCGCCTTGCCGGACTTCTTGCTGGTGCTCGGCGGCGCGGCACACGCCGACCCACCGGTCTGCAGCAGCAGCGCCACGCCGATGATGCCGGCGAGGACAGCGGCGCCGCCGGCGGCGAGCCAGCGGGTCGGGAACGGGCGTCGATGAGCACTCACGCTCAGCGATACTTCTTGGGCCGGGCGCTTCCGGCAAATCTTCTAAGACACTCCTAAGACACTTGTACCGCTAATGAGTGCGGCATCACTCCACCGGTGTCACGGAGTCGCCGAGCCGCAACACACCGACATCACCGGCGGCAAGATCCGGGATCAGGTTCACCGCGAACATCAGGCCGCCGTCGATGCGACGATGCTTTCCCAGTACGTGCAACGGCTGCCGCCCGGCGTCACCGGTCTCCTGATCGATCGTCGTCACCCGGCACCGAGCACAGTGCTTGGCGACGCGGAACATCATCCCGCCGATCCGCAGCCGGCCGCCCAGCCAGCCGTCCTCGGCCCAGGCCGGGGCGCCCTCGACCACCAGATTCGGCCGGAAGCGATGCATGGGGACCGGCTCGTCGCCGCCCTCGATCAGCCAGTCGTTGACCGCGTCGAGCGAGGCGGTGTTGGCCAGCAGCACCGGGTAGCCGTCGGCGAAACTGACCCGGTCGTCCGGCGTCGCGAACTCCGGAATCGTGCGGCTGGTCGGGTCGGACTGCCAGACCAGGCGCGCCTCCTGCCCGAGGAAAGCGCTGACCCAGGCCGACTCGGCGACCCGCCCCGGGTACTCCGGCTTGTTGCGGAACACCCGGATGCTGATCTTGGGGCCGTCGGCCGGCTCGTCCAGGTCCAACGTGGGCCGGCCGGGCGCGGACAACCGCAGGCCACCGGGACGCGGCTCGGCCCGCAACCGGGTCAGGACCGGCATGTCCCGCTGCGTGATGCCGACACCGTCGGCGTTCACGATCATCCAGCGGCGGTCACCCCGGAAACCCCAGGGCTCGACCGCGGCCTCGGTGTGGTCCAGCCGGTGACAGCCTTTGACCGGATATGTGTGCAGCTCGACGATCCGCATGGCATCCAGCTTTTCACGTTCTCGTGGTCAGCTGGTTTTCATGTTGCCGGAATAGGGTGGGCCGGTGATCACACGGATGTGGCGGGGATGGGTGCGCACCGACCAGGTCGAGGCGTACGTGGCGTACATCGATCGGACCGGCCTGTCGGCGTACCGGGGGACGCCGGGCAACCTCGGAGCCCAGATGTGGACCCGCGACCTGGGGGACGGCCGCTCCGAGGTGACCACGGTGAGCTGGTGGGCATCCCTTGACGTGATCCGCGGATTCGCCGGGGAGGACATCGAGCGGGCGGTGTTCTATCCGGAGGACGACGCCTACCTGATCGAGCGTGAGCTGACCGTCACCCATCACTTCGTGGCCCGCGACAGCGGCTGATGCTGCTCCTGCTGGATCTGGACAACACGCTTGTCGATCGCGACGGGGCGTTCCGGGCGGCGGGGTCGGCGTTTCTCGCTGACCACGGGCTGCCGGCGGGGGATCTGGACTGGTTGATGGCGGTCGACGGGAGTGGGTACACGCCGCGGGACGAGGTGGCGGCGGCGATTGCCGGGCGGTACTCGGGAGTGGTGCCGGCTGCTGAGATTCGGGGCTTTCTGGATAACGGGGGTGCCGATCGGGTGACTCTGGTGCCGGCGGTGCGGCTCGCGCTGGCCGAGACCCGCGCGGTCACGGTGATCGTGACCAACGGGCGGGTCACCCAGCAGACGGCGAAGATCCGCAACAGCGGGCTCGACGAGCTGGTGGACGGGTGGGTGATCTCCGAGGCGGTCGGGTTCAAGAAGCCGGCGGCCGAGATCTTCCACGCCGCGGCCTCGGTCGTGGGGCGGGCGCTCTCCGAGGCCTGGGTGATCGGGGACTCGGCGCGGGCGGACATCGGTGGTGCGCACGCTCTCGGGCTGCCCAGCAGCTGGATCTCGCTGGGGCGTGCCTGGACCGAGTCGTCCTACCGCCCGACGCATGTCGAGTCCAACGTCGCGACAGCGATCCGCCGGGCGGCCGGCCAAGCGTCGAGCTGACGCCTGCCCCGTTGGAGTGACGCTGCGCGGGACACCGGGTGGGTTACTTTCGGCGGGTTCGGGGGGTTCTTTTGGCAGGCGGGGATTCGCGCGTCTAGCGCTCTGAAAGTTTTCATGCATATGGTGTGGGCGTGAATGACGGAGTGGTCAGGACCGCCGAGCGGGTGCTCGACCTGTTCCAGGGGGCCCGCCTGACGCCGACCCAGCGGCGGATCGCCCACAGCCTGGTCGAACACGCCGCGAAGGCCGCCTACCTGTCGGCCGCCGAGGTGGCCGAGCTGGCCGGGGTGAGTCAGCCGTCGGTGACACGGTTCGCGATGGCGCTCGGCTATTCCGGATATCCCGCGCTGCGGCGGGAGCTGCGGGCCCTCGCGTCGGACGCCCCCGGCGAGCCGGCCGGCGAGAACAGCATGCAGCGGGCGGTGCTCGCCGAGACCGAACACCTCCGGCGGCTGGCCGAGGAACTTCAACGACCCGATGACGTACGCCGGGCCGCCGAGCTCCTCGTGGCCGGCGGACCTCTGCCGGTGCTGGGGTTGCGGGCGGCGGCACCGCTCGCGGCGTATTTCGGGTATTTCGCGGCGAAGGTCTTCCCGGACGTCCGGGTTCTGGACAGCGGGGGGACCGGGCTGCTCGACCGGCTGGAACAGGCCCGCGCCGCGGGTGCCGGTGCGATGCTGGCGATCGTGCTGCCACGGTATCCGCGCGAGTCGGTCGAGGCGGTCCGCGAGGCGAAGGCGGCCGGGTATGCGGTGGTCGCGATCACCGATTCGGCGGTGAGCCCGGTGGCCGACGACGCCGACGTGGTGCTGCCGGCCGCGGTGGGCACGCGGCTCGTGTTCGACCTGCACACCGGACCCATGGCGATGGCGATGGTGCTGCTGGAGGCGATGTGCGACGCCGCACCCGAGCCGGTGCAGCGTCGGCTGGAGGAGTTCGAGGCGTCCGCCGCTCGACGGAACATCTTCACGGCGTGATGGAGGAGAACATGACCGGGATTCGTGCACCGCACGGTTCGACGTACACCGCGATGGGTTGGCCGCAGGAGGCCGCCAAGCGCATGCTGCTCAACAACCTTGACCCGGATGTGGCCGAACGGCCCGAAGATCTTGTGGTGTACGGCGGGACCGGTCGCGCCGCACGGAACTGGCCGTCGTTCCACGCGATCGTCCGCGAGCTGGACACGTTGCGCGGCGACGAGACGCTGCTGGTGCAATCCGGCAAACCGGTCGGTGTGCTGCGCACCCACGAGTGGGCGCCGCGCGTGCTGATCGCGAACTCGAACCTGGTCGGCGACTGGGCGACCTGGCCCGAGTTCCGCCGGTTGGAGCAGCTCGGCCTGATGATGTACGGCCAGATGACGGCCGGCTCGTGGATCTACATCGGCACGCAGGGGATCCTGCAGGGCACCTACGAGACGTTCGCGGCGGTGGCGGCCAAGCGGTTCGGCGGGGATCTCGCCGGGACGCTGACGCTGACCGGCGGGTGCGGCGGGATGGGCGGCGCGCAGCCGCTGGCCGTGACCATGAACGGTGGCGTCTGCCTGATCGTGGACATCGACCGGACGCGGCTGCAGCGGCGGGTCGACACCCGATACCTGGACGTGATCGCCGATAACCTGGACGACGCGATCAACCGCGCCCTGACCGCCAAGGCCGAGCGGAAGGCCATCTCGATCGGCGTCGTCGGCAACGCCGCGCTGGTCTTCCCCGAGCTGCTGACCAGGGGAGTCGCGATCGACATCGTGACCGACCAGACCAGCGCGCACGACCCGCTCTCCTACGTGCCGGTCGGTGTGGAACTCGAGGACGCGGCCGAGCTGGCGCGCGATAAACCGGACGAGTACACCGATCGTGCGCGCGGCAGCATGGCCAAGCAGGTGGCCGCGATGGTCGGCTTCCAGGACGCCGGCGCGGAGGTCTTCGACTACGGCAACTCGATCCGCGGTGAGGCGCAGCTGGCCGGCTACAACCGGGCGTTCGACTTCCCCGGGTTCGTCCCGGCCTACATCCGGCCGCTGTTCGCCGAGGGCAAGGGCCCGTTCCGCTGGGCCGCGCTCTCCGGCGACCCGGCCGACATCGCGGCCACCGACCGGGCCGTGCTCGACCTGTTCCCGGAGAACGAGCCGCTCGCGCGGTGGATCCGGCTGGCCGGCGAACGGGTCGCGTTCCAGGGGCTGCCGGCGCGGATCTGCTGGCTCGGTTACGGCGAGCGGGACAAGGCGGGCGTGCGCTTCAACGACATGGTGGCGCGCGGCGAACTGAAGGCGCCGCTGGTCATCGGGCGTGATCATCTGGACTCCGGGTCGGTGGCCTCGCCGTACCGCGAGACCGAGGCGATGCTGGACGGCTCGGACGCGATCGCCGACTGGCCGCTGCTGAACGCGCTGGTCAACACCGCCTCCGGGGCGAGCTGGGTGTCGATCCACCACGGTGGCGGGGTCGGCATCGGGCGCAGCATCCACGCCGGCCAGGTGTGTGTCGCGGACGGGACCGCGCTGGCCGGGCAGAAGATCGAGCGGGTGCTGACCAATGACCCGGCGATGGGCGTGCTGCGTCACGTCGACGCCGGTTATGAATCAGAAGCCGCTTCCGGCGTACGGGTTCCGATGCGCGATGAGTGACTTCGCAACCCTCTGGGCGGAGATCGCCGGGGTGGGACGGGCCGCGAACGGCGGCTATCTCCGGTACGCGCTGACGCCGCCCGAGCTGACGCTGCGCGAGTGGTTCCGGGGCCAGGCCGGTGAACGCGGGATGACCGTGACCGAGGACGGCAACGGGAACCTGTTCGCGTGGTGCGGTGAGCCGTGGGCGCCGGGGACCGTGCTGACCGGGTCGCATTTCGACTCCGTTCCGGGTGGTGGGGGTTATGACGGGCCGCTCGGGATCGTCAGCGCGTTCCTCGCCCTGGACCGTCTCGAATCGCCCGGGAAGATCGCGATCGGCGCGTTCGTCGAGGAGGAGGGCGGCCGCTTCGGGGTGCCGTGCCTCGGCTCGCGCCTGATGACCGGGGTGATCACGCCGGAGCGGGCGGCCACGTTGACCGACCGCGACGGGATCACCTTCGGCGAAGCGCTGGGCGGGCTGCCCAGCGGGCCGAACGGGCTCATCAGCAACCTGTCGGCCTTTGTCGAGCTGCACATCGAGCAGGGCCGCGCCCTCGAAACACCCGTCGGGGTCGGCAGCGCGATCTGGCCGCACGGCCGCTGGCGGATGGAGTTCGCCGGGGCCGGCGACCACGCCGGGACGACCCGGATGACCGATCGCCGCGACCCGATGCTGGCCTTCGCCCACACCGTCCTCGCGGCCGACGAGGAGGCCCGGCTGATCGGGGCGCACGCCACCGTCGGCCGGGTCGAGGCCGAACCGAACGCCACCAACGCCATCCCGTCGATGGTCCGCGGCTGGCTGGACGCCCGAGCGGCCGACACCGGCACCCTGGACCGGCTCCTGGAGTCGGTGATCAAGCGGGCCACCGAGCGGGCCGGCCGCGACGGCACCGAGCTGTCGGTGGTCGCCGAGTCGGTGACCGACGAGGTCGCCTTCGACACCGAGCTCGCCCGGCGGCTGTCCGAGCTGCTCGGGGACGCGCCGATCCTGCCGACCGGGGCCGGTCATGACGCCGGGGTGATGTCGGCACACGTGCCCACGGCCATGCTCTTCGTCCGGAACCCGACCGGGGTGTCGCACGCCCCGGCCGAGAGCGCCTCGGACGAGGACTGTGTGGCCGGGATCGAGGCGCTGGCCACGGTTCTCGAGGCGTTGACGTGACCGTTTACCTGGCCGAGTACGCCTGGGTCGACGGCGCCGTGGCGCGAGACGTCCGCATCGAGGTCGCCGACGGGCTCTTCACCACCGTCTCGGCCGACTCGGTGGATCGAACGGGCGTGTTCCTGCCCGGTCTCGTCCTGCCGGGCCTGGCCGACGCTCACTCGCACGCCTTCCACCGGGCCCTCCGCGGTCGCACCCACCACGATCGGGGCAGCTTCTGGACCTGGCGTGACCTGATGTATCAGGTCGCCGGCCGCCTCGACCCGGACAACTACTTCGCGCTGGCCCGGGCGGTCTACGCCGAGATGGCGCTGGCCGGGATCACGTGCGTGGGCGAGTTCCACTACCTGCACCACGGCCCGGACGGCACGCCGTACGACGACCCGAACGCGATGGGTCACGCGCTGACCGCGGCCGCCGCCGAGGCCGGGATCCGGATCACGCTGCTCGACACCCTTTACCTCACGGCGGGTGTCGACGGTAAGCCGCTCGAAGGCGTGCAGCGGCGCTTCGGCGACGGCGACTACGACGGCTGGTACGACCGGTTCGACCGGCTGCGCGGCGACGACCACGCGCGGATCGGGGCGGCGCTGCACTCGGTGCGGGCCGCGCCGGCCGACGGCATGGCCACCTTCGCCCACCGCACCGACGGCCTGCCGGTCCACGTGCATCTCTCCGAGCAGCCGGCCGAGAACGAGCAGTGCCGGGCCGTGCACGGCTGCTCCCCCACCGAGCTGCTGGATTCCATGGGTTTCTGGCAGCCGATGACCACCGCGGTTCATGCCACCCACCTCTCCGAGAACGATCGCAAGTTGCTGGCCGGCCAGTACGCCTGCTTCTGCCCGACCACCGAGCGGGACCTGGCCGACGGGATCGGCCCGGCGCGGGCCCTGGTCGACGGGGGCACGCGGCTCACCCTGGGCAGCGACAGCCACGCGGTGATCGACCTGTTCGAGGAGGCGCGCGGCGTGGAGCTGGACGAACGGCTGGCCACCCTGAAACGCGGGCACTTCGGCGCCGACGAGCTGATCACGGCGGCGACCCGGGACGGGCACGCGTCGCTCGGCTGGGCCGAGGCCGGGGAGATCGCCGTCGGCCAGCGGGCCGACCTGGTCGCGGTGTCGCTCTCCAGCGCTCGGACGGCCGGGGTCGACCCGGCCGGGCTGGTCTTCGCGGCGACGGCGGCCGACGTGACCGACGTGATCGTGGACGGCCGGCCGGTGGTCGCCGAGGGCCGGCACCGGTCGATCGACGTGCCGGACGCCCTGCGGAAAGCGATCACGGCGGTCCTCCCATGAACGAGCTGGCGAGACGGCCGCGGAGCACGACAGAGGTGGCGGCATGAGTCTGTTGATCACCAACATCGGTGAGCTGTTCACCAACGACGCGCATGCGCGGGAGCTGCCGCGCGACGCCGCGGTGGTCGTGGACGGCGAGACGATCGCCTGGGTCGGCCCGGCCGCCGAGGCGCCGGCCGCCGACGAGCGGATCGACGCGGGCGGGGCGGCCGTGCTGCCCGGCTTCGTGGACAGTCACGCGCACCTGATGTTCGCCGGGGACCGGGCCGCCGAGTTCGGCGCGAGGATGGCCGGCGAGCCCTACACCGGGGGCGGCATCCGGACCACGGTCGGGGCCACCCGCGCGGCGAGCGACGACGAGCTGCGCGGCAACGCGCGACGACTGGTCGGCGAGGCGCTGCGGCAGGGCACGACCACGATCGAGATCAAGTCCGGGTACGGCCTGAACGTCGCCGACGAGGCCCGATCCCTGCGGCTCGCGGCCGAACTGACCAGCGAGACCACATTCCTCGGGGCGCACGTCGTCCCGGCCGAGTTCCGGGACCGGCCGGACGAATACGTCAGCCTGATCTGCGGGCCGATGCTGGCCCTGGCCGCGCCGCACGCCAAGTGGGTGGACGCGTTCGTCGAGCGCGGCGCGTTCGACGAGGACCAGGCCCGGGTGATCCTGACGGCCGGGCGGGAGATGGGCCTGGGCGTGCGAGTGCACGGCAACCAGCTCGGCCCCGGCCCGGGCGTTCAGCTGGCGGTCGAACTGGACGCGGCCAGCGTGGACCACTGCACCCACCTGAGCGATGCGGATGTGGACGCGCTCGCCTCGTCGAAGGTCGACTGCATGTGCCACGACGGGTGGGACCGGACCGTGGCCACACTGCTGCCGGGTGCGGAGTTCTCGACCCGCTCGCCCTATCCGGACGCGCGGCGGCTCCTCGACGCCGGGGCGCTGGTCGCGCTGGCGACGGACTGCAACCCCGGGTCGTCCTACACCTCGTCGATGTCCTTCTGCATCGCCCTCGCGGTCCGCGAGATGCGGATGACGCCGGCCGAGGCCGTCCGGGCGGCGACGCTGGGCGGGGCCCGGGCGTTGCGCCGCGACGACATCGGCGTGATCCGGCCCGGCGCCCGCGCCGACCTGCTGATCCTGGACGCGCCGTCGCACCTGCACCTCGCCTACCGCCCCGGGGTCCCCCTGATCCGCACCGTGATTCACCGCGGCCGCCCCCTCGACCCCACCGCCACCCCGGCCGGCGCCCTCGCCTCGGCCGGCGCCGGTGTCCCGACCAGCGCCGCCGTCCCGACCAACGCTGCCACCTCGGCCGGCGCTGCTACCGGCTCCGGGTCCATCACATCCACACCTTCCGGCCGCTCTTCAGATGCCGCCACCACCACGCACGACGGAGTGCCGCAATGACCGTGATCGTTCAGCCCACCGGGATCGAGCCCGCCGACGTCCTCGCCGTCGCGCGGGACAACGCCAAGGTCGAGCTCGCCCCCGCCGCCGTCGAGGCGATGGCGACCAGCCGCGCCATCGTGGACGGCATCGAAGCCTCCGGCCGGCCCGTCTACGGCGTCTCGACCGGTTTCGGCGCGCTCGCCAACACGCCGATCGAACCGGAGCGCCGAGCCGAGCTGCAGCACGCCCTGATCCGCTCGCACGCCGCCGGCATCGGCGCGCCCATGCCGCGCGAGGTCGTCCGCGCGATGATGCTGCTGCGGGTCCGCTCGCTGGCGATGGGTCGCTCCGGTGTTCGGCCGGTGCTCGCGCAGGGCCTGGTCGACCTGCTCAATCACGAGATCACCCCGTGGGTGCCGGAGCACGGCTCGCTGGGCGCCTCGGGTGACCTGGCGCCGCTCGCCCACTGCGCGATCGTGCTGCTCGGCGAGGGTTGGGTGATCGGCAAGGACGGCGCCCGGATCTCGGCTTCCGAGGCCCTGCGCTCGGCCGGCCTGGAACCGCTGGAGCTGGCCGCCAAGGAGGGGCTGGCGCTGATCAACGGCACCGACGGGATGCTCGGCATGCTGCTGCTGTCCATCGCGGACGCGGCGCACCTGTTCACCATGGCCGACGTGACCGCGGCGCTGGCCACCGAGGCGATGCTCGGCTCGGAACGCCCGTTCCTGCCCGAGCTGCACACGATCCGGCCGCACCCGGGGCAGGCGGCTTCGGCCGCCAACATCCACCGGCTGTTGCAGGACTCGGCGATCATGGACTCGCACCGGGACGACCTGGCGCACGCGGTGCAGGACGCATACTCCATCCGGTGTGCGCCGCAGGTGGCCGGGGCGGCGCGGGACACCCTCGATTTCGTTCGCCTGACCGCCTCCCGCGAGCTCGTCTCGGTCGTCGACAACCCCGTGGTGCTGCCGGACGGCCGGGTCGAGTCGACCGGCAACTTCCACGGCGCCCCGCTCGGTTTCGCCGCCGACTTCCTGGCGATCGCCGCGGCCGAGGTCGGTGCGATCGCCGAGCGCCGGGTCGACCGCCTGCTGGACGTGACCCGCAGCCGTGACCTGCCGCCCTTCCTCTCCCCCGACGCCGGGGTGAACTCGGGCCTGATGATCGCCCAGTACACCGCGGCCGGCATCGTCGCCGAGAACCGTCGCCTGGCCGGCCCGGCCTCGGTCGACTCGCTGCCGACCAGCGGCATGCAGGAGGACCACGTCTCGATGGGGTGGGCGGCCACCAAGAAGCTCCGCACCGTCCTGGACAACCTCACCAGCATCCTCGCCGTCGAGCTGCTCTCCGCCGTCCGTGGCCTGCAGCTGCGCGCCCCGATGACCCCGTCCCCGGCCGGTCGGGCCGCGATCGCCGCGGTCGAGCCCTTCGCCGGCCGACCGGGCCCGGACCTGTTCCTGGCCCCGGTCCTGGAGCAGACCCGCGCCGTGATCGCCGGCCCCGAACTGCGCACCTCGATCGAGAACGCCACCGAACCCCTCCTCTGAACGCATCCCGACCGGCCCTAGGCTTCCGGCCCCGCCTGGATTTCCGGCCGCGCTCGGGCTTCCGGCCGTGCCCGGGGAGATGCGACATCCGTCTCCCCGGGCACGGCCACGGCATATCTCCGCACCTCCGGGGCCGCCCGCAGGACAACTAGCACGGTGCCGACGGTGAGCAGGCCCCCGAGTCCGATGGTCAGGCGCGGGCCGATCAGCGCACCGATCGCGCCGTGCAGCAGGCTGCCCAGCTGCGGACCGCCGAACAGCACGACGGTCAGGGCGCCCTGGATCCGCCCGCGCATGACGTCGTCGGTATAGGCCTGCGAGATCGCGTTGCGGAACGTGCTCAGCACGAAGTTGACCGCGCCGCCCGCGACCAGCACCGCCAGTGCCACCCAGAGCCGGCTCGTCAGGCTGAACGCCACGATCGTCACGCCCCAGGCGATCGCCGCACCGGCCATCAGCACGCCGTGCCGGCGGGCCCGGGTGAACGACGAGGAGCCGAGCCCGGCCAGCACCACTCCGGCCGGATAGGCCGCGTACAGCAACCCGATCGACGACTCGCCGAACACCCGATGGGCCAGCTCGGGGAAGAGCGCCGACGGCATCCCGAACACCATCGCGGCCAGGTCGACGGTCAGGACGGCGACAAGCAGCCGGTGACCCGCCAGATAGCGGAACCCGGCCAGGACCTGCCGCACCACACCCTGGGTGGTGGCGGCGGCCGGCCCAGGCGGCAAGGGCGGCAGGCGATGGACCGCGGCGAGGACCACGAACAGGGCCAGCGCGTCGCAGAGATAGAGAGTGGACAGGCCGGCCAGCGGGATCAGCAGACCGGCCACGGTCGGCCCGAGGATCCAGCCCAGATAGCGGACCAGGGAGTTCAGACTGTTGGCCGCGGGCAGCAACTCGGCCGGGACCAGCCGGGGCAGGACCGCGCCGGAGGTGGCGCTGGTCGCGCCCATGGTCAGCCCCTGACCGGCCACCAGCAGCAGGAGCACCGGCAGCGGGGCGCCGCCGAGCGCGGCCTGGGCCCACAGGGCCAGATGGACCACGGCCAGCCCGGACTGGGCGGCCAGCAGCACCCGCCGCCGGTCATGGGTATCCGCGATCGCGCCGGTCCCGAGCGCGGCGACGGCCAGGGCCACGAAGGACACCACCGCGGCGGCGCCGATCGTGGCCGAGGAGCCGGTCGACGCATACAGCTGGACCGGCACCGCGACGGCGCTGAACGAGCCGCCCACCGCGGACACCAGAGAGGCCACCCACATCCGGCGAAACGCCGGAACCGCGAGTGGCCTCCGATCGATCATGAATGAGGCCATGAATCGATGCTGAACTCTGCCCCAAGGGCCGAGTCAAGCCCGCACATTCCCAAGGTCGAACCCGGCCGAACTCAGCCCCGGGGGCCGACCCGGGCCCCTCCGAAAAAGGGCTCAGGGAATCAACGCGGCAGTTCCTTGGCGATCACCTTGGCCAGCTCCCGGAACGCCTTCCCCCGGTGGCTGATCGCATCCTTCTCGGCCGGGCTCAGCTCGGCATTGGTGCGCTCCTGCCCGTCCCCCACGAAGATCGGGTCATAGCCGAAGCCCCCCTCCCCCCGCCGGGACCGCAACAGCCGCCCGCTCTGCCGCTCCTCGACCAGATGCTCCCGCCCGTTCGGCAGGACCAGCGCCGCGGCGCACACGAAGGCCCCGCCCCGATGCTCGTCGCCCACGTCACCGATCTGAGCCAGCACCAGGTCCAGGTTGGCCGCGTCGTCCCCGTGCCCACCGGACCAGCGGGCGCTGAACACCCCGGGCATCCCGTTGAGCGCGTTGACCGCCAGCCCGGAGTCGTCGGCCACGGTCGGCAGCCCGGTCCGTTTGGCGCCCTCACGGGCTTTGATCAGCGCGTTCTCACCGAAGGTGAGCCCGGTCTCGGGCACGTCCGGGTACCCGGGGAAGTCCCCGAGCCCGACCAGCTGGATCTGGCTCATCCCGAGCGCCGCGTCGAGGATGCGCTGCAGCTCGACAAGCTTCTTCTGGTTCGCGGTGGCGAGCAGCAGGCGCGCGCTCACGCGGTGAGGGCCTTCTGCTGCGCGATGGCCAGCTCGGCGCAACCGGCCAGGCCGAGGTCGAGCATCGCGTCCAGCTGGGCGCGTTTGAACACGCCGTTCTCCCCGGTGCCCTGCACTTCGACGAAGTCGCCGCCGCCGGTGCAGACCACGTTCATGTCGACCTCGGCGGCGACATCCTCCTCGTACGGAAGGTCGAGTCGCGCCTCCCCGTCGATGATCCCGACGCTTACCGCCTGGATGGAGGTGTGCAGCACCTTGTCGACCTTGCCGGCCAGCGCCTTGCGCCCGGCCAGCCAGGTGACGGCGTCGTGCAGCGCCACGTAGGCGCCGGTGATCGCCGCGGTCCGGGTGCCGCCGTCGGCCTGGAGCACGTCGCAGTCGAGGACGATCGAGTTCTCCCCGAGCGCCTTGAGGTCGATGCAGGCCCGCAGGCTGCGCCCGATCAGGCGGGAGATCTCCTGCGTGCGCCCGCCGACCTTGCCCTTGACGCTCTCGCGGTCACCTCGGGTGTTGGTGGCGCGGGGCAGCATCGCATACTCCGCGGTGAGCCAGCCGAGGCCGGATCCCTTGCGCCATCGCGGCACCCCCTCGGTGACGCTGGCGGTGCAGAGCACTCGCGTATTGCCGAACTCCACCAGCACCGACCCCTCGGGGTGGATGCTCCAATGCCGGGTCAGGGTCACCGGCCGCAGCTGGTCGGCCGCTCGGCCGTCGGGTCGCGCCATGACCCCAACCCTATGCGTAGCGGGGTGCGTCCGCTTCGTCCGCCCCGGGCTCGCGGGCCGGAGGTGTCACCAAACGGGGTCGTGGCACTGCCGGGCGGATCAGCGCGGGCACCACTTCTGCCCCGTGCGCGTGCAGGAATCCCTCGACGGCGCGGGGCCATCCGAACCGTTCGGCGCGGGCCCGGGCCATGGCCCGCCACTCGTCGCGGGGGCGCTGGAGCAGCTGGGAGATCGCGTCGGCGAACGCCTCGGCGGTGCCCGGAACCGCTATTCCGGCCTCGCCGATCACCTCGGGCAGCGCGCTCTGCTCGTCCACCACGACGGGGGTGCCGCAGGCCAGCGCCTCCAGCGCGGAGAGACCGAACGTCTCCACCGGGCCCGGCGCGACCACGACGTCGGCCGAGGCCAGCAGCGCGGCGAGAGCTTTGCGATCGGCGATGTGACCGGCGAATCGTACGGGCAGCCGCGCCGCCCGATAGGCCAGGGCCGCCCGCCGAGTGCCGTCCCCGGCCACCACGAGCACGGCCGGCACCTTGCCGTTGCGCAGCACCGCTACCGTGTCCACGGCCAGCTCGGGCCGCTTGGCCGCGGAGAGCCGGCTGGCGAAGACCATGAGCAGTTCTTCCGGCCGGGCGTAACGGGAGCGCACGGCGATGTCCATCCGCTGGGGGTGGAACATGTCCAGGTCGACGCCGAGCGGCACCTCGACCAGGTTCGGCACGCCCAGGCGGCGGAACTCGGCGGCGGCGAACGCCGTGGTGCAGACGATCGTGTCGAACGCTTCGGCGGTGCGCCGGTTCAGCCGGTCGGCCATGGCGTCGCGTTTCGGCATGCCCCAGACGCCGAGCAGGCCGGCCAGGCTCTCGTGGGAGACCATCATCGACCGGACGCCGCGCCGCCGGGCCCAGTGGCCGGTCCAGCGCAGCGTGGTGCGGTCGGAGACCTCGATCCGGTCCGGTTCGAGGCTGTCCAGCAGCTTGATCAGCTCGCGCCGGCCAGCCAGCACCCGGTGGCCGCCGGTGCGCGGGATCGGAGCGCTCGGCAGGGTGATCACCCGGCCCTGCCCGGTCTGCTGGTCGTCGAACTTGCGACCGGGGATGATCAGGACCGCCTCGTGCCCGGCCGCCTGATAGCCCTTACCCAGCTCGCGCAGCGTCGTCCGCAGGCCGCCGGTATGGGCCGTGACGAAGTTGGCCAGGCGAACTATGCGCATCCAACAACTCCAAGGTCACGACACGTGGTGCACCGGTGTTAGCCGATCCCACCCCCGTACCGGCTCAGAGATCGTATCTGGCACCCGGGCGGACGACTTCGACCGGTCCCGCGTAAGCGGCGCCGGCCGCCTCGACGATAGCCGCCTCACTGGCCCAGGCCGGAACGAGATGCGTCAACAGAAGCCGGGCGACATCCGCCTTGGTGGCCGCCTCGCCCGCCTCGCCGCCGGTCATGTGCAGGTCGGGCGGGTTCTCCACGCCGTCCATGTAGCTCGCCTCACAGAGGAACAGATCGGCGCCGGCGGCCAGGCGCAGCAGCGCCTCGCAGGGCGCCGTGTCGGCCGAGTAGGCGATGGCCCGTCCGTTGTGCTCGACCCGCACCCCGTACGTCTCCACGGGGTGGTTGACCCGATCGACGGTGACCGTCAGCGGCCCGATCGGGAACGTGCCCGGCTGCAGGCCGTAGAACGTGTACACGTCGTCCACCGGCTCGCCCTCGGCGCTGTAGGCGGCCGCGATGCGCTCGGCCGCGCCCAGCGGCGCGTAGACCGGCAGCGGCGCGAGCGGCCCGGCCGGGTCGTAGCGCCGCACCACCACGTACGTACACGCGTCGAGCATGTGGTCGCAGTGCAGGTGGGTGAGCAGGATCGCATCGACGGAACGCATGTCCGAATACCGCTGGAGGGCGGACAGCGAACCGGATCCGAAGTCGATCAGCAGCCGGAATCCTTCGGCTTCCACGAGATAGGCCGAACAAGCCGACTCGGGGCCGGGGAAACTGCCGGCACAACCGAGAACGGTTAGTCGCATGCGGGTCCCTCTGACTCACACTGGGTCGGCCACTGGGTCGGCCCCTTTTTATGGGTCGTCCACGCCCCGCCCGACCGGTCCGCGCTGGACTTGTCAGACCAGTCAATCACGGAGCGAAGCGTACGCGCTGACCACTGCCTGACGTAAACAACTGATCGATTTGTCGCTAAATCGACAACGCACATCACAGCCGCTGTGACCTGGGTCGTCACATTTCCACCGTCACGTCCGGTAAGCCCTCTGCGTTGCTCTGGGTGAGGGTGTGAAAACGATCTGATGGAGGCGACGTGACCGCGGTCGAGCCGACCCGCATCTCCCGCAGCGCGGTACCCGAAATCATGCCCTTCGAACCCTCTTGGGATGAAGATCCTGCGGTTTTTCGATTTCCCACCGAAGATGATCCGGCACCGGGCTCGACGCGGGTCCTGGCGATGGCGGGCTATTCCGCGATGCTCGGTCTGACCGGTGTCGGGGTGGGGCTTTACGCCATCGTGGCGATGCTGCGCGGGGCGCCCGGCTGGTACCTGCCCGCGCTCGCGATGCTGACCATGTTCAGCGTGGGGCTGGCGGTCGGCGCGTTCCTCGCCGTCCACCAGCGCGCCCTGCCGTGGATCCTGCTGGCCGCAGCCGCGCCGCCGATGGTCGGGGCGCTGCTGCTGGCCGGGAGTTACTGAGCCGTCAGGCCCAGAGCTGGCCTTCGAGGGCCTCTTCGGCGTCGTTCAGCGTGCCGCCGTAGGCGCCGGTGGACAGGTACTTCCAGCCGCCGTCGGCGATGACGAACGCCACATCCGCGCGCCGTCCGGCCTTGACCGCCTCGTGCGCCACGGCCAGGGCGGCGTGCAGGATCGCGCCGCTGGAGAAGCCGGCGAAGATCCCCTCGACCTCGACCAGCTGCCGGGTCCGCAGCACCGCGTCGCGGGTGCCGACCGAGAAGCGGCGGGTCAGGACACTCGCGTCGTACAGCTCGGGCACGTAGCCCTCGTCGATGTTGCGCAGTCCGTAGACCAGCTCGCCGTAGCGCGGTTCGGCGGCGATGATCTGGATGCCGTCGACCTTCTCCCGCAGGAATCGGCCGGTGCCCATCAGCGTGCCGGTGGTGCCCAGACCGGCCACGAAGTGCGTGATCGTGGGCAGGTCGTGCAGCAACTCGGGACCGGTGGTCTCGAAGTGGGCACGGGCGTTGGCCGGATTCCCGTACTGGAAAAGCATCTTCCAATCGGGATGCTCGGCCGCGATCTGCTTGGCGGTCGCCACCGCCTGGTTGGAACCGCCGGCGGCGGGCGAGAAGATGATCTCGGCGCCATACATCCGCAGCATCTGGGTGCGCTCGGCCGAGACGTTCTCCGGCATCACGCAGACCAGCCGATAACCGCGCAGCTTGGCCACCATGGCCAGGGCGATACCGGTGTTCCCGCTGGTCGGCTCCAGGATCGTGTCGCCCGGGCGCAGGTGCCCGGACTCCTCGGCCTCACGCACCATGTAGAGCGCGGCCCGGTCCTTGATGCTGCCGGTGGGATTGCGATCCTCCAGCTTGGCCCAGAGACGCACCGGTGGTGCCCCCTCGGGCACCACCGGGGACAGGCGGGGCAGACCGACAAGCGGCGTGCCCCCGCACGCGTCCAGCAGGCTCTCGAAACGAGCCATTCAGAAAACCCGCCTTAGGTACGTCTTGAGCGGCGAAAGTTGACGAGCCGGAACCGGCCCGTGCGATTTACCGGCCGAGCAGCGCGGCGGCGGCCGCGAAGCCCAGGGCGCCACCGGCGACGGCCGGGAGGATGGTGATCGAGTCACCGTCGTTCAGCTTCGCGTCGAGCGCACCGAGGAAACGCACGTCCTCGTCGTTGACGTAGATGTTGACGAACCGGTGCAGGCCGCCCTCGGGGGTGATCAGCCGGCCCTTGATGCCGTTGTGCTTGGCGTCCAGGTCGTCGATCAGGGCGGACAGGTTCTCCCCGGCGCCCTCGACGATCTTGGAGCCGCCGGTGTAGTTGCGCAGGATGGTGGGGACGCGGACTTCGATAGCCATGGTTGTCATGCTCCTGATGAGTCGAAATGCGGGCAGGCGGTCGGGAGGTCGGGGTCTAGTGGACCCGGCGACACTCGTAGAAAACCGACTGCGGGCTCTGCCCGAACATGTACGACTGCACGGCACTCACCTTCACGACTTCACCGTCGCATCCACGATGTTGACCTCTTCCTCGGTCACCACACCGTCCACGATACGGAACGAGCGGATCTCCTCGGAATCCGGCTCACGGGTCGAGACGAGCAGATAGTGCGCGCCCGGCTCGCCGGCGAAGGAGATGTCGGTCCGCGACGGGTAGGCCTCGGTCGCGGTGTGCGAGTGGTAGATGACCACCGGCTCCTCGTCCCGGTCGTCCATCTCGCGCCACACCCGCAGGTGCTCCATCGAGTCGAACTCGTAGAACGTCATCGACCGGGCCGCGTTGTCCATCGGGATGTGCCGCGCCGGCACGTCGCTGCCGATCGGCCCGGCGACGACGCCACAGGCCTCGTCGGGGTGATCCCGCCGGGCGTGGTCGACGATCGCACGCACGATCGAACTGTCGATGGTCAGCACGGCGTTCACATTACCGAAGTATTTCGCCACTCCGCGCGTGGCGAGGCACACACTCCGTGCCCCTACTTGATCTCCGGCAGAGCGTTGAGCAGCGACTCCTGGAGGTAGCCGAGGTAGGCGTAGACCGAGAGCTGGAACACCCGGCTGGAGCCCGGATCCTCCAGAACCGCGTCGTCCAGTTCCTCGGCCAGGTCGGTGTCGGCCTGGATGTCGAGCCGGGTGCCCATGGCCAGCCGGGCGTCGTTGATCGCCCGCAGCCAGGCCTCGGCGGCCTCGCCGTCCAGGCGCACCTCGCCCTCGCCCTCGTCGGGCAGCGCCGCGAGGATCGCGCCGGCCTGATCGATCTTGGCGGTCTTGAGGTCACCCTCGGTGTACAGCCGGAACTCACTCGAGTCGTCCGGCCGGTCCGGGTAGATGTCCGGGAAGAGACGGCTCACCACCGGATCGGTGTGATCCATCCCGTCGGTCAGCAGACCCACCACCTCGGCGGCCACTTTCCGCAGGACACGGACCTCATCGTGTGCGAACGTGGCCACACACTGACCGCCGCTGCGTCGGAACATGCTCTTCCCCACCCGCTTTGTCAGGCTCGGTCCACAGTTGCCCAAAGACCGTATCCGTGCAGTTGGTTGGCGTCCATCTCCATGCGCTCCCGGGCGCCGATGGACACCACGGCCTTGCCCTTGGTGTGCACGTCCATCATCAACTTTTCGGCCTTGTCCTTGTTATAGCCGAAGAGCTTCTGGAAGACCCACGTCACGTACGACATGAGATTGACCGGATCGTCCCAGACGATGGTCACCCAAGGCCGGTCCTCGGCCGGGACTTCTTCGATCTCCGGCGTCTCGACGGGAGCAACCTGAGGCAACGCCATGCCCCCATGGTGCCACCGGATCCGCCGGATCTGTGAACCGGAGCACCGAACCGCAGGTCGCGACGCGCTCCGGGGACACGCATTAGGGTAGGCGTCGTGAATACGACCGGCCCGGCTCTGCTGACTGATCACTACGAGCTGACCATGATCAGCGCCGCGCTCAAGGACGGCACCGCCGACCGTCAGTGCGTCTTCGAGGTGTTCGCCCGCAGACTCCCCACCGGCCGCCGGTACGGCGTGGTGGCCGGCACCGACCGGCTGATGGACATGATCGCCGGCTTCCGGTTCGACCCGGCCGAGATCGACTTCCTGCGCTCCTCCGGCGTGGTCGACCAGCCGACCGCCGACTGGCTGGCCGGTTATCGCTTCACCGGCGACATCGAGGGGTACACGGAGGGCGAGCTCTTCTTCCCGGGCTCCCCGATCCTCACCGTGAGCGGCAAGTTCGCCGAGTGCGTGGTGCTCGAGACGCTGATCCTGTCGGTGCTCAACCACGACTGCGCGATCGCCGCCGCCGCCGCGCGGATGGTCACCGCCGCCCGCGGCCGCCCGATCATCGAGATGGGTTCCCGGCGCACCCACGAACACGCCGCCGTCGCCGCCGCCCGCGCGTCGTACCTGGCCGGCTTCGCCTCCACGTCGAACCTCGCGGCCGGCCGGGAGTACGGGATCCCCACCACCGGCACGTCGGCCCACGCGTTCACGCTGCTGCACGACGACGAGCCGACCGCGTTCGGCTCCCAGGTGGCCGCGCTGGGGAAGAACACCACTCTTCTGGTCGACACGTACGACATCGGTCAGGGCATCCGGAACGCGATCGCGGTCGCCGGTCCGGACCTGCGCGCCGTCCGGATCGACTCCGGCGACCTGTCCGTGCTCGCCCAGCACTCCCGGGAACTGCTCGACTCGCTCGGCGCCACCGAGACGAAAATCATCGTCTCGGGCGACATGGACGAGTATTCGATCGCCACCCTCGCCGCCGAGCCGGTCGACATGTACGGCGCCGGCACCGCGGTGGTCACCGGCTCCGGCGCGCCCACCGCCGGGCTGGTCTACAAGCTGGTCGAGGTGGCCGGCCGCCCGGTCGTCAAGCGCTCGGAGAACAAGGCGACCGTCGGCGGCCGCAAGACCGCGGTGCGCCGGCACAAGCCCACCGGGACGGCCACCGAGGAGATCATCGTCTCCCAGGGCGTGCCCGACCACCAGGCCAACGACCGGCTGCTGCAGCGCTCCTACATCGCCGACGGCGAGCCGCAGGCCCGCCCGAGCCTGCAGGAGTCCCGCGATCACCTGCGGCAGTGCCTGATCTCCATCCCGTGGGAGGGCCTCAAGCTCTCCGCGGGTGACCCGGCCATCCCCGTCGTCATCATTCCCACCGCTTAGGGGTTCCCATGTCACGCGCGTTGATCATCGTGGACGTGCAGAACGACTTCTGCGAGGGCGGCTCACTGCCGGTCGCCGGTGGCGCCGCGGTCGCCAAGGGCATCTCGCTCGTCCTCGATCGGGCCGGCGACCGCTGGGATCACGTGGTCGCCACCAAGGACTACCACGTGGATCCGGGCGCCCACTTCAGCGACCACCCGGACTTCGTCGACACCTGGCCGACGCACTGCGTGGTCGGTTCCTCGGGCGCCGACTTCCACCCCGAGCTGATCACCGACCGGGTCGAGGCGATCTTCCACAAGGGCGCCCACCAGGCGGCCTACTCCGGCTTCGAAGGCCGGACCGAGCAGGGCGAAACCCTCGCCGGGTGGCTGCGGGGCAAGGGGGTCACCGACGTCGAGGTCGTGGGCATCGCCACCGACCATTGCGTACGGGCGACCGCGCTCGACGCCGCCGCCGAGGGCTTCGCGACGACGGTCCTGCTGGAGCTCACGGCCGGCGTGGCCCGGGCGACCACCGAGGCCGCCCTCGAACAGTTCCGCGCCGCGTCGGTCGACACCACGGGGGTCCCGGTTGTCGACCCGGCCTGAGCTCGCCGACCGCCCGGCCGCGGTGATCCGGCCGTTCGCCGACCCCGACTGGGCCCAGGTGTGGCCGATCGTCCGCGAGGTGGTGCGGGCCGGGGACACGTACACCTACGACACCTCGATGAGCGAGGCGGACTCACGGGGCCTCTGGGTCGAACGACCCCCGGGGCTCACCGTCGTGGCCGTACAGAATTCTCCGGAAAAGATCTCCGGAACCGCGAAGATGGGGCCGAACAAGGGCGGGCCCGGCGCCCACATCGCCACCGCTAGCTTCATGGTCGACGCCGGGAGCCGCGGCCAGGGTGTCGGTGCCGCCCTGTGCCGCTTCGCGATCGACTGGGCCAAGACCCAGGGGTACGCGGGGATCCAGTTCAACGCGGTCGCCGAGTCGAACACGGCGGCGGTGACCGTCTACCGCCGGCTGGGCTTCGAGATCATCGGGACCGTGCCGCGGGCGTTCGAGCACCCCACGCTCGGGCGGGTCGGCCTGCATGTGATGTACCTGGAGTTCTAGACCGCTTCTGATCCTCGCACCGTCGCGTCATGATCGTTCTTGTCGCGATGCGCCGCTGTCTTGAGGAGGCGAGGAACCATGGGCTTTCTGATCCTGCACGGCTGGCAGAACCGTCGCCCACCCGAGCACTGGCAGCACTGGCTGGCCGGGCAGCTGACCGATCTTGATCATCAGGTCGACTACCCCCAGCTGCCCGACCCGGACGAGCCGGACCTGGAACGGTGGCTGGCCGAGCTGACGACCCGGCTGGACGGCCTCGACGGGCCACGGACCGTGATCGCCCACAGCCTGGGCTGCCTGCTCTGGCTCAACGGGGCCGCCCGCGGCCTGATCACCACCCCGGTCGACCGGGTCCTGCTGGTCGCGCCGCCGTCGATCGCGGTCACCCGGTCCCACCCGGAGATCGCCGCCTTCGCACCGGCCACCCTGATCCCGGCCGAGGTGGCCGCGGCGTCGCGCTACACGCGCCTGGTCGTGTCCGACGACGATCCGTATGCACCGGAGGGCGCCGCCGTCGAGGACTACGGCAAGCCGCTGGCCCTGGACATCGACCTGCTCCGCGGCGGCGCTCATCTCAACCACGAATCGGGGTACGGGCCCTGGCCGGCCGTCCTGACCTGGGCGACCAGCCCGGACCCGTCCCCGCCGATCAGCCTCTGAGCGCGGCCAGAAGCTCGATCTGCCGGGGATCGTCGCCGTAGCAGTAGAAGATCAACTCATCGGCTCCGAACTCCCGGTAGGCCGCGACCGTCTCGGCGATCTCAGCCGGGTCCGTCATCGGCGCACCCCAGCCCGGCCGGCCGGTAAAGGCGTAGTAGTCGGCCACTGCCCGGCTACCGCGCTCGATCGTCTCGGCGCTCCCCACCGCGACGTTGATCTGACCGACCAGGCGGGGGCGGCCGGCCCGGCCCGCTTCATCCCACTGCTCATTGACGGTACGGACGAGTCCAGCGGCCCAGGCCGGCGGCGCCGCGCAGATGAACCCGTCGGCGTACCGCGCGACCCGCCGCAACGCCTCCGGAGCGAACCCCCCGATCAGAATCGGCGGCCCACCCGCGGTGACCGGCCGAGGCCCGATCCCGGCGGTCGCGCCCGCTCCGGCCCCGAGACCCCAGTTCTCCGGCCCCGCGGCACCCGCACGGCCCGCCTCGACCGGATCGGTGGCCGGGTACGGCGAGCCGCCCCAGATTTTCCGCAGGTCGGCCAGCTGGGCGTCGAGGATTCGTCCTCGCTGGTTGAGCGGCACACCGGCGGCCGCGTGATCGTCCTCCCGGCCGCCCACCCCGATTCCGAGGACGAACCGGCCGGACGACATCCGGTCCAGGGTGGCGACCTGCTTGGCCAGCAGCGCCGTGGAACGCAGCGGCCCGAGCAGCACTTCGGTCTGCAGCCGGATCCGCTCGGTGGCTCCGGCCAGCACGGCCAGGGCGGTCAACGGTTCCGGATTGTCGTAGGCGAGCCGGTCCAGCAGGGCCACCGTGGCGAACCCGTCTTCCTCGGCGAGCCGGGCCCATTCCGGCAACCGGGCCGGGTCGTTGATGGGCAGACCAAGGCCGAATTCCATGAACATCTCCTCCGAAAGGCAGGTAGCAACGACTGACGTCGCCACCTCCTCCCCGCTCACGGCGAGGTCCCGCGCCCATCCGCGACATGTATCCGGGGCACAAGGATTCGGAGTTCCCGGCCAACCTACCCGGCCCGCCCCCACCCCCGGCAACCCGATTTCCGGGCCGCCGGGCTGACCACGCCAGGCCACGCCGGGCCGGGCCGGGCCGGGCCGGGCCGGGCTGAGCCGGGACCAAGCGCAGGCCGGGCCGAGGCCAAGCCTGCGCAGTGTCAGCGTCCGGCGGAGGCGGAACCGCCCGCAGACGACAAGCCCGCGCCCACCACGACCGGGGCCACCACCAACTCGTCCTCACGAGCCGACGGCCCGGCCACGGTCAGCTCCGGCCGCGCCTCAGCAGCGACAGCCGGCCCATCGGCGACAGCCGGCTCACCGTCGGCGACAGCGGGCTGGTCCGGAGCGACAGCGGGCTCGCCGGCGTCCTCCACCGGCCGGTCGGACCTGCGGCGGCGCAGTTCGCCGGGGAGGACCAGGAGGGCGACCAGCACGCCCACCGCGCCCACGGCCACGAAGCCCCACTTCGGCCCCAGGTTGTCGATGGCCAGGCCGGCCAGCGGGCCGCCCAGGGCGACGCCGACGGTGAGGGCCGAGTTGTGCAGGCCCATCGCCTCGCCGCGGGCCGCGGCCGGGATCATGTGGCTGATCGCCGAGGAGCTGGCGGTGATCGTCGGTGCGCACAGGGCGCCGGCCGGGATCAGGAGCACGGCCAGCAGCCACCACTGGGAGCCGCCGAGGCCGACCGGGATGGTCAGCAGGGCCATCGGGATGAACAGGGCCAGCACCGGCAGGCCGCGGCGCACCGTCCCGTACGCGAAACCGCCGATCAGGGAGAACAGCGCCCAGAGGGACATCACGAGCCCGCTCCAGCCCAGCTCGCCCGAGGCGCGGAGCACGGCGACCACGGACACGTCGGTGCCGGACAGGACGAGTGTGGCGGCCATCGTGACGGCCAGGATGGCGACGAAGCGGGGCTTGAGCCAGTCGCGCCGGGCGACGCGCTCGCCGGCCGAGACCGGGGCCTCGTGCTCGGCCCGGGTGGGCGGGTTGAGCAGCCACAGGCCGAGACCGCCGAGGAGGATGCCGCCGGCCAGGGTGAGCATGGCGACGCGCGGGCCGGCGTGCTCGTTGGTGGCGATGAGCACGCCGAGGGCCGGGCCGGCCATGAACGACAGCTCGGTGGTCATCGAGTCGAGCGCGAACGCGGGGAGGCGATGCGACTCGGGGGTGAGCGCGGCGATGGACTGCCGGGCCACCGAGAACGCCGGCAGGGCCAGGAAACCGCCGACCACGGCGACCGGGAGCAGCGTCCAATACGGCAGCGCCTGGGCGATCAGCCAGTAGATGACCTCGGCGACGGTGGTCAGCACCAGGACCGGGCGCAGCCCGCGCCGGTCGATCAGCCGGCCCATCACCGGGGCACCGAACGAGCCGCCGATGGTGGCCGCGGCGCCGACCAGGCCGGCCGCCCCATACCCCCGATCGAGGTCGGTGACGACGTGCAGGGTGAGCACCACAGCGGCGGCCGCGATGGGGATGCGGGCCAGCGTGGCGACCACCAGCAGGGACGTGACCTTGGGCAGCGCGAGGGTTTCCCGGTAAGGCTTGAGCAACATGACGATCCTGACCTCCGCCCGCGATCCTCCCCCAGGGGTACGACAGAAACCAACGGCTTTAGCGCAGCTCACGTCCCCGAGCGCGGATCCGGCGAGATATGCCCGAAACAACCGGGTAACGAAAGTGGCCCCGCTCTCCACGTGGGAGAGCGGGGCCACCGCCGTACGAAAAATCAGTCTTTGATGTCTTCCTGGTACGAAGCGCCACCGTCGGACTCGTGGGTGAGCGGACGGGCCCCACCCTCCGGCGGACCGGCGATCGTGTGCTCACCGGCGGCAAGCTCCGGGAACTTCAGGTCGAAGGCGGGACGCTCGGAGCGGATCCGCGGCATCCGGTCGAAGTTGCGCAGCGGCGGCGGGGACGTGGTGGCCCACTCCAGCGAGTTGCCGTAACCCCACGGGTCGTCGGCGACCGCGATCCGGCCGACCTTGTACGACTTCCAGATGTTGTAGAGGAACGGCAGCGTGGCCAGGCCCAGGATGAACGAGCCGATCGTGGAGATCGTGTTCAGCGTGGTGAAGCCGTCGCTGGGCAGGTAGTCGGCGTAGCGCCGCGGCATGCCCTTGGTGCCCAGCCAGTGCTGCACCAGGAACGTGGTGTGGAAGCCGATGAAGGTCAGCCAGAAGTGGATCTTCGCGAGGCGCTCGTCGAGGAACCGGCCGAACATCTTCGGGAACCAGAAGTAGATGCCGGAGAAGACCGCGAACACGATCGTGCCGAAGAGCACGTAGTGGAAGTGCGCGATCACGAAGTACGAGTCCGACACGTGGAAGTCGATCGGCGGGGCGGCCAGCAGAACGCCGGAGAGACCACCGAAGAGGAACGTCACCAGGAAGCCGATCGCGAAGAGCATCGGTGGCTCGAAGCTGATCTGGCCGCGCCACATCGTGCCGATCCACACGAAGAACTTCATGCCGGTCGGGACCGCGATCAGGAAGCTCAGGAAGCTGAAGAACGGCAGCAGCACCTGGCCGGTGACGAACATGTGGTGCGCCCAGACCGACATGGACAGTGCGCCGATCAGCAGCGTCGCCGCGACCAGGCCCTTGTAGCCGAAGACGGGCTTGCGGCTGAAGACCGGGATGACCTCGGTGATGATGCCGAAGAACGGCAGGGCGATGATGTACACCTCTGGATGTCCGAAGAACCAGAAGAGGTGCTGCCAGAGCATCGGGCCGCCGGTCTCCACGTCGAAGACGTGCGCACCGAGCACCCGGTCGGCCGCCAGCGCGAACAGCGCGGCCGCCAGGAACGGGAAGACCATCACCGCGAGCAGCGCCGTGACCAGCATGTTCCAGGTCATGATGGGCATCCGGAACATGGTCATGCCGGGCGCGCGCAGGGTCAGGATCGTGGTGATCAGGTTCACCGAGCCGAGGATCGTGCCCAGACCCGAGATCGCCAGGCCGACCACCCACATGTTGCCGCCGACGCCCGGCGAGTGAAGCGAGTCACTCAGCGGGGTGTAGGCGAACCAGCCGAAGTCCGCGGCACCGCCGGGGGTCAGGAACCCGCCGATGGTGATCAGACCGCCGAACAGGTACAGCCAGTAGGCGAAGGCGTTCAGCCGGGGGAAGGACACATCCGGCGCACCGATCTGGATCGGTACGACGTAGTTGCCGAACGCGAACACGATGGGTGTCGCGAAGAACAGCAGCATGATCGTGCCGTGCATGGTGAACAGCTGGTTGAACTGTTCCGGCGAGAGGATCTGCATCCCCGGCCGGGCCAGCTCGGCGCGCATCAGCAAGGCCATGAGGCCGCCGAGAAGGAAGAACACGAAGGCGGTGACCATATACATGATCCCGATCTGCTTCGCGTCCGTCGTGCGCAGGACCCGGGCGAATGCCGAGCCCCTGACCGTCCGTCGAACCGGATACGGACGGGTCGCGATCGGCGACGGCGCAACGGTCGTCACGAATTGCCTCCGTTGTCTCGTTCGTCCCACTCAGCACGCCAATGATCAGGCGTACCTCGCTGGCAGAATAGTCCCCCACCGACCTCCGGCCTTCGGGGGGTGACCAAAGGGCCACCCAGGACGAACTCAGTCCCAGAACAGTTCGCGCGGAAGGTGGGTCGATCGCAGACAGTCGTCACCGGCCACCAACGCCAGACGGAAACGGCCCGTCCGCAGCAGACGATCGAAAAGCCCTTCCGCGTACGGCACCAGGGGCCCCTCGGTGTACGAGAGCTCCAGCTCGAACGGGTAGGTGAGGTCCGGCTCGTGACCCGTCGCCCGCACCCGCAGCCAGGCGTGACCCGAGAGGTCACCGCCCTCGAAGAGGTCACTGGCCGGGCGGTCCACGAGCTCGTACCCGAGCAGCGGTGCGAGCTCTCGCGCCAGCTCGGCCGGTCCGATCCCCGGCTCGGTCACACCGATGTAGATGGAGACGTCCAAACCCATGGCGTGCATCACATCACAGGCGAGATCCGCTCTCAGACCGGCGTGACCAGGCCCTTGTAGTGGTCGGTGAAGATCCGCAGGCCGCGGCGGCGCAGCATCGGGTCGCGCAGCGACGGCGGCACGTCCCGGGCCCGGTCCCGCTCGCGGGTGCGGTCGCGCACCTCGGCGCAGCGGGGCCGGCGACGTTCCTCATACGCCCGGAGGGCGGCCGGGATGTCCCCCTCGCCCCCGCGCAGCTCCTGGCCCAGCACCCAGCCGTCCTCGAAGGACATCGCCGCACCCTGGGCCAATGTCGGCGCGGTGGCGTGGGCCGCGTCGCCGACCAGCACGACCGGGCCGCGCGACCAGGACGGCATGACCACCTCGTCGGTGCGGGCGACCGACACCTTCTCGATCCGCTCCAGGATCGCCGGGACCGGGCCGGCGAACGCCCCGAAGACCTCGCGGAGCCGCTCGCGCGGGTCGGCCGGGTCCGGAGTCTCCGGCGCGGTCTCGTCGGCGTAGCAGTAGATCTTGCGGCCGCCCATCGGCATGGCGACGAACTGCGCCCGCCGGCCCAGCACGGCGGTCCAGTCGGTGAGCGGCGGGCCGCCGGAGACGACCGCGCGGTAGACGATCTGGCCGGTCGGGGTGGCCGGGCCACCCAGACCGATCTTCTCCCGGATGGTCGAGCGGCGGCCGTCGGCGCCGACGACCAGGTCGTATTCCGCGATGGCGCCGGACGAGAACTCGACCTTGGCCGCGCCCTCGATGATCTGCACGTCGCGGACCTCGGTCTCATACCGCACCTCGCCGCCGACCCCGGTGAGCAGCACCTGCTGCAGGTCGGAGCGGGACAGCGCGCGGGACTCGCCGACGCCGGCCCAGAGGGCGGCGACGTCCATCTCGAACAACCCGCGGCCGCGCGTGTCGAGGAACACCTGCCGGAAGATCAGGTCGCCGAGCGGGCGCAGGGGCACGTCCAGGCCGAGCAGGCGCAGCGCGCGGGAGGCGTTACCGGGGAGATAGATGCCGGCGCCGGGGCTCATCGTGGCGGGCAGGGCCTCCACCACATCCGGTCGGAAGCCGGCGACTCGCAGGCCTCGGGCCGCGGCCAGACCGGCAATGCCGGCGCCCACCACGAGGATGCGCAAGGTCATCGGCCAACGCCTTCCTGTCGATGGATACGCGTCGGAGCCAGAACACTACCGCCTGCCACGGTCTCGGGAAAGCCACGATCAACACCGAGTCCGATTTGTACAGGCCCCTGGGCACCTGACCACATCGAAGTCACACCAGCGGGCGAATCCACGGTCGCGAACGCGCGACCGGCCCGAGCAAGAGCAACGGCCCGGCGTGCACGGATCACCCGGCGCGGCAACAGTTCCATCCCCGTCATGGGGAGAACCCAACCATCGGGGTACGACAATTCCGGGGCCGCCGGGCGACCGGCAGAATCGGGAGCATGCCGGATCGTCTGGACGAGTACCGCCGCAAGCGGGACCCCGCCCGCACCCCCGAGCCGGTCCCGGCGGACCGGCCGGCTCCGACCGGGTCGCAGCGGTTCGTGATCCAGCAGCACCACGCGCGCAGCCTCCACTGGGACGTCCGGCTGGAGCGCGACGGCGTGCTCGTCTCGTTCGCCGTCCCGCGCGGCCTGCCCCGCGATCAGGCCCGCAACAACCTGGCCAAACACACCGAGGACCATCCGCTCGAATATCTCGACTTCGCCGGCGAGATCCCGGCCGGGGAGTACGGCGGCGGCCGGATGACGATCTTCGACCGGGGCACGTACGAGACCGGCAAGTGGCGCCCCGACGAGATCAGCGTCACCTTTCACGGCGATCGCACGAAGGGGCGTTACGTCTTCTTCCAGACCGGCGGCGCCGACTGGATGGTGCGGCGGATGGATCCGCCCGAGCCCGGCTGGGAGTCGATGCCGGACGACCTGCGGCCGATGCTGGCCACCCGCGCCGCCGGACTGCCGGCCGACGACGCCGACTGGGGTTACGAGATGCGCTGGGCCGGGCGGCGCTGTCTCGCGTACGTGTCGGGCGGCCGGGTGCGTCTCAGCGGGGCCGGCGGCGAGGACTTGACCGCGACGTTCCCGGAGGTCCGGGCCCTGGGTCCGGCCCTGGCGCCGGTCGAGGCGATCTTCGACGGCGAGGTGGTGGCGTTCGACGGCACCCGGCCCGACCCGGATCGGCTGGCCCGGCGGGCCACCGCGAAGAACCCGAAACGGTCGGCCGAGGAAGATCCGGTGCAATTTCTTCTGTACGACCTTCTGTGGCTGGACGGTCACACCACGACCGAACTGCTCCGGTACGCCGAGCGCCGCGAGCTGCTGGACGGCCTCGCGCCGGCCGGGGAACACTGGCAGACCCCGCCGTTCTTCCCCGGCGGCGGGCAGTTCGCCCTGGACGCGGCCCGTTCGCAGGGCTTGTCCGGCGTGGTGGCGAAGCGGATGGATTCGCCCTACCTGCCCGGCCGGGCGAGCCGGCTCTGGCGGGAGATCACGGTGATCTGAGGGGCACCCCGGTTACGTACCCCGGGGCGGCGGTACCGAAGATGCAACCGGCAGTTTCGTTCAGGAGCGCTGCGGGTCGCCCGATGGCGGGGGAAAGCCTGCGACCGCAGTGGAAAGGGTCTCGACTTCAGAATGCGCCCGTACCCGCCCCCGTCCCCCGTCGCCGTCCCCGATCTCTCCGCCGAGCTGTGGAAATCCGCGGTGCGGGTGCTGGACACCAACTGGTCCGGCGACCACACGGTGCCGTCCCGCCGGTTGTATCCGCACCAGTGGAGCTGGGACGCCGCGTTCATCGCGGTCGGGCTGGCCTACGTCAACCCCACCCGGGCCTGGCGCGACCTGCACAACCTCTTCGAGGCGCAGTGGCCCGACGGGCGGGTGCCGCACATCGTCTTCGACCCGGCGACCGCCGAGGACGACTACTTCCCCGGTCCCGGTTTCTGGAACGTCCCGGTCCTGGCCGGGCGCCCGGCCCGGCGCAGCACCGGCATCGTCCAGCCGCCGCTGCACGCCCTGGCCGCGTGGGAGGTGTACCGGCACGCGTCGGCGCACGGCGCGGCCTGTGTCAGCGAGGCGCGCACCGAGCTGGCCTGGCTCTATCCCCGGCTGGTGCGGCAGCAGGAGTACCTGACCGAGCGGCGTGACGCGGCCGGCGCCGGGCTGGCCTCGATCGTGCATCCATGGGAGTCCGGCCTGGACAACAGCCCGGCCTGGGATCAGGCGCTGTCCGAGGTGCCGGCCGACATGTCGCTGCTCGATCGTTATCAGCGGCGGGACCTGGCCGTCTCGGAGGCCGCGCACCGGCCGACCGACCAGGACTACGCGCGGTACGTCGGTCTGATCCTCAACTACCGCGACGGTGGTTACTCCGACACCGAGCTGGTGCAGCGGCACCCGTTCGCGGTCGAGTGCCCGTCCTTCAACAGCATCCTCGGTGTCGCCGAGCTGGCCCTGGCCCAGATCGCCGGGGTGCTCGGGCGGACCTCCGACGCGCGGCGGCACCGGGACCGGGCCCGGGAGATCACCGCGGCCATCTCCCGGCGGCTGTGGGAGCCGGAGACCCGCACGTTCCGGGCCCGGGACGCCCGGACCGGCCGGCTCAGCCCGGTGCGCTGCGTGAGCGGGCTGATGCCGCTGATGCTGCCCGACCTGCCGGCCGATCAGGTCCAGGCGATCATGGCGGAGGCACGGTCGGAGCGGTTCGGGCTGCCGGCGCCGAGCGTGGACCGGACCGACGAGAGCTTCGACACGCATCGCTACTGGCGCGGGCCGGTCTGGGTGAACGTGAACTGGCTGCTGCGGCGGGGCATGCAGGTGCACGGGTTCCGCGGGGAGGCCGAGCAGCTGCGACGGGCGATGCTGCGGCTGGTGCACGAGCACGGGCACTACGAGTACTTCCACCCGGAGAGCGGGGCGGGGCTGGGGGCGCCGACCTTCGGCTGGACCGCGGCGTTGTGCCTGGACCTGCTGGCCGATCGGTCGGCGCCCGCCTATGCCCGGGCGGATTGAAAGGGTCTTGGGGTAACCGTGCCCACCCACGGAGATCGCCCTGGAGGGCTGAGCGTTCTGGGCGCGCCAGCGCCCTGCTCAGCCCGGAAGGGTCCCCGCGGGAGCGACGGTCTGTACCCCGGCGGACCTAGGCCATGAAAAGCTTTTAAAAGACGACGACCGAGCGCAGGACGTCGCCGGTGTGCATCTTGGCGAAGGCCTGCTCGACGCCGTCCAGCGGGATCTCCTCGGTCACGAACGCGTCGAGGTCGAGGCGGCCCTGCCGGTACAGCTCGGTCAGCATCGGGAAGTCGCGGCTGGGCAGGCAGTCGCCGTACCAGCTGGACTTCAGCGCGCCGCCCCGGCCGAACACGTCGAGCAGCGGCAGCTCGATCTTCATGTCCGGGGTCGGCACGCCGACCAGCACCACGGTCCCGGCCAGATCGCGGGCGTAGAACGCCTGCTTGTACGTCTCCGGCCGCCCGACCGCCTCGACCACCACGTCGGCCCCGAAGCCGCCGGTGAGCTCACGGACGCGCTCGACCACGTCGTGCTCACGCGCGTTGATCGTGTGGGTGGCGCCGAAACCCTTGGCCCACTCCAGCTTCCGGTCGTCGGTGTCGATCGCGATGATCGTGGTCGCCCCGGCCAGCGCCGCGCCGGCCACCGCGCCGTCACCGACGCCGCCGCAGCCGATGACCGCGACCGAGTCGCCGCGGGTCACGCCGCCGGTGTTGATGGCCGCGCCCAGGCCGGCCATCACGCCGCAGCCGAGCAGGCCGACGGCGGCCGCGCGGGCCGACGGGTCGACCTTGGTGCACTGGCCGGCGTGGACCAGCGTCTTCTCCACGAACGCGCCGATGCCGAGGGCCGGGGAGAGCTCGGTGCCGTCCTCCAGGGTCATCTTCTGCTTGGCGTTGTGCGTGTTGAAGCAGTACCACGGCTTGCCCTTGTTGCAGGCCCGGCAGTTTCCGCAGACCGCCCGCCAGTTGAGGATCACGAAGTCGCCGGGGGCCACGTCGGTCACCCCGTCGCCGACCGCCTCGACCACGCCGGCCGCCTCGTGCCCGAGCAGGAAGGGGAACTCGTCGTTGATCCCGCCCTCCCGGTAGTGCAGGTCGGTGTGGCACACGCCGCACGTCTGCACCTTGACCACGGCCTCGCCCGGACCGGGGTCGGGCACCACGATCGTGGCGATCTCGACGGGCTTGCCCTTCTCCCGGGCGATCACGCCCCGCACCAGCTGACTCATCTGTCGCACGCACCTTTCCGCATGAACAAGACCTTACGGATTTTTCAGCAGGGCTTCGGCCAGCTTCGTGAGCTGGCGGACCTGCGCGTCGGTGAGCCGGTCGAAGACCAGCTGCTGGACGGTCTCGGCGTGACCGGGCGCGGTTGCCACGACCTTGTCGAATCCGTCGTCGGTGAGCACGGCGATCTGCACCCGGCCGTCACCGGTGTCGCGCTCGCGGCGGATCCAGCCCTTCTCCTCCAGCCGGGCGACCACGTGGGAGAGCCGGGACAGCGATGCGCAGGCACGTTTGGCCAGGTGGCTCATCGGGAGGCGGCGCTCCGGATGCTCGGAGAGGGTCATCATGACCAGGTAGCCCATGTGGGTCAGGCCGGCGTCGCGCTGCAGTTGCGTCTCGAGCGCGGCGGGCACCTTGACCAGCACCTCGACCAGTTGCCGCCAGGCCGATTGCTGCTCCTGGGTCAACCACCGGGCGTCGTCCATGCTGGAAGGTTAGTGGCGTTCGGACAGTGCAGCATGGGCCGGGCGGACACCATTCCACAGCGGGTCACCGAATCGATCGACTTACGTGAACCTCAGCGAGTAGGCTGTCCGAGGACTTTCCACCTCGACACGGCGCCGGAACCGGCTGGCTGGGGGGCCTCGGCCGGTTCCGGCGTCGTGCGCTAAAGGCTTCCGGCGTCGCACACCGAAATTCAAAATCCAAACAATTGCGACGTACGTCGTGACGAAGCCAAGCATTCGGAAAAGAATGCGCGGAATCGGAAGTCCGAAGCGGCGAAAACGCTACTGAACGGGCGGGTTGTCGAGCCCGGCCTCCTCCAGCGCGTCCCCCTCCTCCTTGGTCTTGTGCACCGCGCCGTCGGCGTGCTCGGGCGGGCCGTAAACGGTGTGCAGGACGAGCGGGTTCGGCCCGTCGTTCACGAAGTTGTGCTTGGCCCCGGCCGGGACGATGACCAGGTCGCCCTGCTGGACGGCCCGGGTCTCCCCGTCGATGATCGCCTTACCGACGCCGCTGACGAAGGTGAGGATCTGGTCCACGTGGTGGATCTCCTCGCCGATCTCGCCGCCCGCGGGGACGGTCATGATGACGAGCTGGGTGTGCTTGCCGGTCCACAGCACCCGGCGGAAGTCGGGGCTCTGCTCGGCGACCGTGGCGATGACGTAGTGCTCCATGCCGGCCACGCTATCTAAAGCAGGCCGCCCGGAACCACCGGCGACGGACGGCCGATCAGGTAGCCCTGCACGTAGTCGACGCCGAATTCCCGCAGCATACGCAGGGTGGCCTCGTCCTGGACGAACTCGGCGACGGTGTGGATGCCGTAGGCCTGGCAGACCTGGACCAGGGCCCGGACCAGTACCTGATCCTGGGGGTTGTCGACCAGGTCGACCACGTACTCCCCGTCGATCTTGACGAGGTCGATCGGGAAGAGCCGCAGGTAGCGGAACGACGCGTAGCCGGAGCCGAAGTCGTCGAGCGCGAGGGAACACCCCAGATCGCGGATCCGGTCGGCGAACCGGCGGGCCTCGCTCAGGTTCCCGATCAGCGCGGTCTCGGTGATCTCGAAGGTGAGCTGCTCGGGATTCACCCCGTACTGCGTGAGCAGCCGCTCGACCTCGGCGGTGAGCCGCGGATCACCGACCGAGCGGCCGGACAGGTTGATCTGCAGGCCCATCCCGGGCTGCTCGGCGGCGAGCTTCATGGCCCGCTCGACCACCCACAGGTCGATGTCGAAGACCGCGTCGAGCCGCTCGGCGGTGTCCAGCACCTGGGTCGGCGACTGCGGGCCGTCGGCCTCGTCGAGCACCCGCAGCAGCAGCTCGTGCCGGGTCACCCGGTTCGTCTGCAACTCCAGGATCGGCTGGGAGTAGAGGGTGAACCGGTCGGTGCCGAGCGCGTCGGCGACCCGGTTGCGGTACGACCCCTGGCGGTCACGCGCCGGCACCGGATGCGCGACCAGGGTGATCGGGCAGTCCGCCTCACGGGACTGCCGCCAGGCCTGCTCGGCGTCGATCAGCAGGTCGTGGCTGCCGGCCTCGCCGTCCGGCCGGAAGCGGACCAGGCCGCCCCAGACCCGCGCGCCGGAATCCCCGCGCAGCGCCTCGACCAGCGCGCCGGCCTGCTTGCGGGCGGACGCCCAGTTGCAGGCGGCCAGCAGGACCGCGAGCTCGTTGGTGCCGACCCGGCCGAGCAGCTGATCCGGGCCGATCAGGTCCTCCAGGCGCCGGGCGGTCCGGTTCAGCAGGTCGGGCTCCTCGCCCTGGACCCGCAGCACCAGCAGCGCACCGGACGCGTTGCGCAGCGCCCGGTCGATCTCGTCGGCGAACCGGGCGCGAGTCAGCAGGCCGGTCGCCGGATCCGGGTCGACCAGCGAGGTCTGCACGGTCTCGCCGCGACGGGTGAGCCGGACGTCCTCACGGCGGGCGCGTTCCCGGTCGGTGACGTCGCGGACCGTGCCCCGCAGGCCGCGGACGGTGCCGTCCGGGCTCATCATCGGCTCCAGCCGGCAGTCGACGTCGAACCAGCCGCCGTCGTGGCGCATCAGCCGGACCGTGGCCCGCACGGTGGCCCGGCTGGTCCAGGCCTCGGTGATCGCCCCCAGGGCGGCCGCCAGGTCGTCCCGGTGCACGTAGCGGGCGAGGATCTGGCGGGTCATCTCGCCCGCTGCCGGGGCGCGGCCGAGCATCGCGGAGAGCGCCGCCGACCAGACGATCTGATCGTTCGCGGTGGTGTAGGAGAACCAGGCGGCCCGGTCCTCGACCGGTGGGCGCGGCTCGGGCAGCGAGGCGGCCGGCGGCGCCCAGCGCTCGCGTTCTTCGGGCACGGTCATCCGACAGCACCTCCCCCCTCGCGCACGGCTGTTTCCCCTGCCACCAAAGACCCCTACCTATTACGACCTGTCACCGGGCCGTAGTAACAGTGGACGTCATAGTCAAAGTTTTGACGTATCCGCCGGCAAGGCCAGGAGCAGGGAATTATCGCCCATCCAGAGTATCGAAACAACCGAACGGTGGACCGCTTTACCACCCAATTCCCCCGAAAAGCGTCTCAGTATCCATGACGGACAGTCACTGTTTGTATCGAGCGGAAAACCTTGTGCGATTTCCTACCCGCAAGCGACCGTCCACATGCACGCCGCGTTTCCAAAACCCTCCGTTGCGTGATCGTCACTCCCCGGCCGGGGTGATCTCCAACTCGCTGATCCGCTGCCACACCGGCCGCATCGCCGCCTCCGGCTCGCGGGCGAACACGCTGCCCCGGATCCGGACGAACACGCAGTTGCCGACCCGTTCCAGGACGGCCTGCCGCCGCATGTCACTCTCCCACTGATCCGGCCCCTGGTAGGCGTCGCCGTCGCACTCGATCGCCAGCCGCCGCCCGTCCGGCGCGTTCAGCACGAAGTCGATCCGGTAACCGCCGATCCGGAACTGCGGAATCGGGCGGTAGCCCCGGACGGCGAGAAGGCGCAGCACGTCGCGCTCGAAATCGCTTTCGCACCGGGCCGCCGGATCACTCCCGGTGGTTTCCACCGGAAGATTCACCGCGTACGAGAGAAGGAGTCCCCGCGCGTCATCGGCAAGCAGCGTTCCCGGCCGCACGGAATGGTAAATCCACAACTGGTCCCGCGCCCGGGACGCGGCCACATTGATCCGCCGGTGGTAATCGCGCTTGGTGAACGCGGCTATCCGGGGATCATTCTCGGACACCACCATGGACACGAGCACCACGTCGCGCTCGTCCCCCTGGAACGTGTAGGCGTCACCGACCCGCAGCCGACGCGCCTGGATCTCGTCCTCGCCGATCGCCTCGCGCAGCCGGGTGAGCATGTGCCCGGCCTGCCCGCTGCTGCTCAGCAGACTGATCACGCCGAGCGTCTTACCGTCGTACCGGGGATCGGCAACGATCTTGGTAACGCGGTCGACCAGGGCATCCGCTTCGGCCGGGTTGATCTCGCCGACCCCCGGCCGATTTTCCCGGGCACCGTCGGAGCAGAACTCGGCCCGGATCGGCGGCAGCGCCGGACGATCCGCGCGCAGCGGCATGATCTTGCTGTCGTAGTAGTGCCGCGACGAGAACTCGATGATCTGCGGCACACACCGGAAGTGCTCGGTCAGCAGAATCCGCTCCGGGGAGCGGCGCACCGCGTGATCGTAAAGTGACGACTCGGGGTCGAAGTGCTCGGCCGACGGCACGTCGGTCAGGTGCCGCTGGATCAACCCCTGGACCGAGCCGACGAAGCTCAACTGCGGGCCGATCTGCTGATCGTCGCCGACCACCACGGCCCGCTCGGCCAGCGACAGCACCGGCAGCGCGAACAGATCGGCCTGCGACGCCTCGTCGACGATCACCACATCGAATTTCGCGCCGCCGGCAAACTGCTCGATCGCCCGGTCGACCGACATGACCCAGACCGGGACCGCGGAAACGGCCGACTCCATCGCACGCTGGGCATGCGCCTGCCACAGCGCGGCACTACGGCCGGTCCCCTTCCCGATCTTGCGGAGCGCGGTGGTCCAGTCGGCCAGCGCGGCCCGGCGGCGATCGTCCAGCGCGCGGGCCACCTCCAGCCAGGCCGAGGCCACGACCAGCTCACCGGTCAGGCGGCGGATCTTCGCCCGGGCCCGCTCGACCCGCCGGGCCAGCACCGCCGGATCCACGTCACCGACCACGTTGTCGAACCAGGTCTGAGCGCGCCGCCACTCCCACGCCTCCAGACAGGCCTGCCCGGAAACCACCGGGTGCTCGCCCGAGGCGATCTGGGCGGCCCACTCCGGCGCCGGATTCACCAGCCGGTCGTGCATGGCGTGGAAACGCAGCACGTCCGGCTGCAACAGGGCCACCCGGGTGATCTCGGCGACCGACGCGTCCCAGCCGTCGAGCGTCAGCCACGCCTCGGCCAGCTCCGGCCACGGCGCCAGCCGCTCGGCCACCGCCCGCTCGGTCGCCTGGGCCTGCTCCAAGGCGAAGATCTCGCCGGCGCCGTCGATCATCTCGGCCACCGCGGCGAGCCGCGCCGCGTCCAATTCAAGATCAATTTGAGGTACGACGGCGGTCATGCGCTCCACCAGCGGCGGCCAGCGGCGCAGATCGAACTCCAAGGACTGCGCGGCCTCGGTCAGCAGCAGCCCCGCCCACACCTCCGGATCGGTCCAGCCACCGGTCGGCTCGTCGATCCGCAGCCGCTCCACCCAATCCGTCCACACGTCACCCAGTCGCCGATGCGCCTGCGCGCGCCGCACCCGGGCCGCCACCAGATCCACGTCCTCCACCGTGCGCATCGGCTCGCCGTCGACCCGGATCTCCTCGGCCACCCGGAACAGGGCGGCCTGCAACAGCCGGCTCACACCCTTACCGGCCGCGAACCGCTGACGGATCTCGCCCAGCCGGGACAGCAGCAGCTTCGGCTCGGCCAGCACCTGCTCGCCGATCGTCACCCGGTGACCGGCCTGCTCGCGGGCGCTCACCGCCAGCTCGTCGAGCAGCGCCGACACCGTGGCGACGTGATCCGCCCACAGGGTGCGCCAGTGCTGATCGTCCATCAGGCGACCCAGACGGTCCGTCCACGTGCCCTCGCGCCGGCGCAGCCAGGCCACCGCGTCACGGAGATCGCTCATCAGTTCCGTGTGGGCGGGGCGGTGCTCACGCCGTACAAAATCGAAATCGACGCCTTGGTCGGCCAAGCGTGAGAGGCGCAGCTCGGCCGCGGCGATCTCGGCCCGCCGGGCCGAGGCCGTGGCCTCGTCCGGAAGATCCATGATCTCCGGGAACGGCCGCATCGACGCCGCCCGATCATCCGCGGTCAGCCGCGACGCCAGCTTGAGCAGCGTCGCGAACTCCTCGATGGTCAGCGGCGGCGGACCCGAAACCGCGTCCGGAATCCCGCCGTGCGCCGCCGCCCGCTCCCGCAACCAGGCCCCGACCTCGGCCGGGAGCAGACCGACCCCGCCGACCTGGTACGTCACGGCCTCGCTCTCGGCGATCAGCCGCAGCCCGGCCAGCGCCGACGCGAGCTCCCGCTCGGCCTCCTCGACACTCGCGGTCAACCGGTCGACCCGGCGCGCCTCGGCATCCTTGTCCAGAGTCGCGGCCCGATCGGAAAGCTCCCGGGCGGCGAGCTGTAGCTGCACCAGCTGATCGGTCGTGCGGCCCAGAACGGCCAGGCAGAGCGCCTGCACCTCCTCCGGAAGCCCGTCCCGCAGCACCCGCAGCGGCTCCTCCTTCTGGGCCACCACCAGGACACGCTTGCCGTTCGCCATCAGATGGCAGATCAGGTTGCGGATGGTGTGCGTCTTGCCGGTGCCCGGCGGGCCCTGAACAGCGACGTTGCGGTGCTGGGCGAGCCGGCGGGCGATCGACTCCTGGGCCTCGTTGGTCGGGAGCGGCATGAGCAGACGCTCGCCGACCCGATCCCAGGACTCGGGGTGATCGTCGGGCATGGCCAGGCGGCTGGGCTCGTGGGCGAGGATCGCGGCGAGAGCGCCGACCCCCTCGGTGGCGCGATTCTCGGTGAGGCGGTTGCGGAGGTTCTCCAGGAAGCCGCGAAGCTGGCGCTGCCGGGGGCGGGCGAAAAGCAAGGCGGTGTCTCGAATGAGAGCCTTCGCGTCGCCGCCCCTCGCGTCCCCGGCTTTCGCGTCGCCGACCTTCGCTTCGCCGGCCTTCAGGATCACGCGGTCGTAGCCGAGGCGGGTCATCGCCCGCTCGAAGAACTCCCGGCGCTCGAAATCGTTCCAGAGATCGACCTCGACCACACCGCCCGGGCCGGCCAGCCCCTGCAGCTGACTGAGATGACGCTCGTCCAGCCCGTGCAGGGCATCGGTCTGCAGCCGCGACGGACCGGCCGGGGAGACGCTGATCAGCGCGCGATCCGCGTCGTACTCGATCAGGACCGGCGTCGCGACCAGCGGATACCGGACCCGGGTTCCGTCGATCGTGGTCTCCAGGATGCCGTGACCCCAGACCATCTCGGTGGTCGCGGCCGCCATGTCGATCTGGTGCATCCGGTCGAACAGCTTGCGGTGCAACTCCCGCGCCTGCTCGGCCGCGGCGGTGAGCTGCGACCAGGGGCGCCAGGTCTCATCCCGCCAACGCTCGAAGTCATCCCCGGCGTCGCCCTCTTTCGCCGCCGCGCCCTCGTGCCCCGCCGCGCCTTCTTGGTTCGCCGCGCCCTCTTGTTCCGGTGCCGCCTCCGCACCTTCTTGTTCTTGTTCCGGTGCCGCCTCCGCACCTTCTTGTTGCGGCGCAGCCTCGGTGGCCCTCCGCCCTTCGGTCGCATCGTCTGGGCGCGGGGCGACTCGCGTTGCTGCCGCAGAGCCCCGGCTCTCGGCGGCAGTCGGCGTAACCACCGCCGGATTTATCGCGATATCTGAAGCTTTAGCGGGGTGGTCGACAGCGGGCTCAGCTGCCGCGGTGACGTCTCCGCGAAGGCGGCGGCGAAGGGCGGCCGGGACGCTCACCGGCCCCGGCAGTTCCGGTCGACCCACCCGCAGCCAGGAGGAACCATCCGCGCCAGGCCCGGCCTGGCAGTCCGGATGGGCGGGCAGCGCGTCCAGCCAATGCGCGTCCGAGGGCACGGTGCGAGCCGGGCGGTCCATCTGGGCACGCACCGCAAGCAGGTAGTCGGCGACCGCGACAGCCCGGTCCCGGATCGTCGTGGGCGACTCCATCCCGTGAAGTCTAGAGGCGCCCGGGCATTCCGGCCGACCCCCATCTCACAAGGTCAGAACGGATCGACGAACCCCTAAGCCTCCTCCGGATCCCGCCCCACCGCCGACCGACCACCGTCCAGCGGAATGATCGCCCCGTTCACGAATCCGGCCGCCTCGGACAGCAGAAACGCCACCACTTCGGCCACCTCATCCGGCTGCCCCATCCGCCCGAGGGGCTGAAGCAGCCGGATCTCGCGGTCAAAAGCCAGGCGCCCCGCCTCCGGGAGCCCTTCCAGGTAGGCCGCCGACCGTTCGGTCGCGATAGACCCAAGGGCAAGAGCATTCGCCCGTACGCCATGAGCCCCGTAGTCGACAGCCAACGCCCTGGTCAGCCCCTCGATCGCCGCCTTCGAGGTCGCGTAGGGCAGAGCCCCGCGCACAGCCCGCTGCGCCTGATGCGACGAGACGTTCACGATCGAGCCCCCACGTCCCCCACCCAGGAACGACCGCACCGCGGCCGCACAGCCGGTAAGCGTCAGGTCGAGGTTGCGCCGGATCATCGCGCTCACCTCGGCCGCCGAAGTCTCATGAAGCCAGGCGGTCGGAAAAACGGCCGCGTTGTTGACCCACCCGCGGAGCGGAGCAGCCCTCTCCGCGACCTCCGCCGCGCGCTCGGCGACAACCTGCTCGGTAGCGTCCCCGATCACCGGAACGATCCGATCCCGGCCGGGATGTACCGCCACCCAGTCCAGCGCCTCGGAGTCGTTGTCCAGCACCACAACGGTGTCCCGCTGGCCGACCAGCCGTTCGACGATCGCCCGCCCGATCCCCCGGCCGCCGCCGGTGACCACGAACGAAGACCCCGGCACCGCTCCTCGAGAATCCACCAATCGACGGTACCCAGCCCGCCACCACCGGCAGGCGAGCCGAGGCGCGGGATCGATGGGCGACGCCACAGGGGCGAACGCGCGGCCGGCCCGGTCGCGGCTCGTGCACTCGGCGAACCGTGGACGGCGGCGGAGAGGCCGCAGAGAGGCAGTGGAGAAGGCGGCGGAGCCGGTGGACACCGTTCAGGGCGGGTGGGCGGTGTCCACCGGGCGGCTCCGGCCCGCCGCCAGCAGAGTTTGCGAGAGCCCGAGGGCTCAGCGGAACCGCGTGCGCCGGAGTTCAGCGGGCCTGCATCCGCCGAGACTCGGCCGAACTGATTGGCGTGACCTCAGGGGAACTGCATGCGCCGGGGGCGCGGGATGACCGGCGGCGGGAGCGGCAGGTCGTCGAGGTGACTCCAGTTGAGGGTGCCGTTGTCGGTGGACTTGACCTCGCCCAGGCAGGCCCGGAGCAGGCCGAGGTTGGGCGCCCCGGCGTAGCCCGCGATCACCACCTCGGGTTTCGGCTCAAGGCGGGCGATGGCCGCGCAGATCTTGGCGACCTCGCGTTCGTCGACCGCGTCCAGCGGAAGCGGCGACTCGACCGGTGAGCGACGCCACGGTGGCCCGAAGCGCCCGAGCAACTCGCGGGCGAGCCGGCCGAACGAGCGGCCCACCTCGGCGTCGGCCATCGACAGCCGCGCGGACTGCCCGTAGCACCACGGCACCACGATGTGGCCGTTGATCAGCACCAGTTGATAGACCGACCGGGGGACGCTGATGATCTCGGCGCCCGGAAGCGTACCGAGGAAGAGCACCAGTTCCTCATAGGGCAACGCCCATCGCGGGTTACCCAGCACGCGCTCCACGGTCTGCGTCATGGCCGGGTGCGCGTGCACCTCACGGTCGATCGCCGTGCTCAGAGCCTCGGGCACTCGAGTCCACAGCTCGTCGGCGATCCTGTCGCCGAACTGCTCGACCAGCCAATCGCTGGGACCGATGAGAACGTCTGGACGCATTCCCCACCACCACCGTCCGTGATTCCGACGTCACTGCTGGCTAGAAGAGTTGCACTTCCGATGATCGACTGGAAGGGGCGGCAACGAGATCATAAAAACAAGCGTGAATGAAATCGCGCATGCCGACCAAAGGCTAGCCACCACGGCGGGGCGTTGAGCCGAGAAGCATCGAAACCTGCAACTTGCGCGGCGAACCGCACGCGCAAGTTGCAAGCCGGTTTCGTATTTCTCCGTACCCGATATTGAACACCCGACTTATTTCCGGCCGGTGACAGAGACGCGAACATCCCTTCACGAGCCTTGATCAAATAGTCTGCCACCTGCACGACTGCCACCTGGCAGATCACCTCGGACCAGGCATCCGATGTGGACCAATGGGACGGAAATTCCTTGCAGTCATTGCTTCCCTCTTTCACCTAGATCCACACATGCGCCATCGACCCTTGGCAACCGGGCAAACCCCGGACGTATGCGCAACTTGAGACAGGTCAAGTGTCGGATTCCCGTCAGAACATCTGTTCTTTGATCAAATAGCCCGGGCAAACGCTCTCCGGCCCGGCTCCAGCTCAGGATGATCTCCGGCGCCCCGCCGGCCGCGCGCGACCGGAGGACGAGCCCCGACCGGGCTCCCCCGCGCCACCGCCCACGAACGCACGCATACGGACCACCACTCCCCCTATCAAGACTCCTGGCCGAATTGCCTATCGCGCCGTTGGATCGATCCAAGACATCGCGAATGCAATTCCACGACTGCCGCCACGGATATAGACCCGGCCCGGATCGGGACGAGAATTCACCGAGCCCGGAACCCTATTCCGCATTCACCCGATGACACGCTCAGCATCGCCGGCCTCCATGACGCGGAGTAACTATTCCCTCCGCCCGCGGGACGGCCTAGCTCCCCGAACTCGGCTCCCTGAAGATCAGCTGAGTCGAGAACCGCAGCCCACCAGGCATTTCCACCGTCCCCGGAATTGACCGCCGGCCCGGAAAGGCGCGCCGACCACGATCCCGCACCGGCCGCGCTCGCATTCCCGGCCTGAACCGGTACAGCATCGACGCCGCTCAGCCCCCTTCTGCAGCAGCCCCGAGGCCACCACGACCGTTCCGGCCGGGCACCGCATAGGCCGCGGCCACCGCACGCCCGGTCGCCGACCCGGCCCCGACCGTCTCCGCGGTCGCCTGCCGCACCGCCTCGGCCAGCGCCTCCCGGGCCGCGTACACCGTCGCCTTGATCTTCCCGGCGGTCTCGGCCGCCGGCCGCCGCCGGATCCCCTCGCCCAGCTCCAGCCCGAGCAGCTCGCCACCGGGCCCGACGGTCGCGCTGATCAGCCCGTCCGGACTTCGCGCGGTCCCGGACAACTGATGGAGCCGGGTGGACAGCTCGCGCGCCCACCGGGCCCGCTCCGCGAACCCGGACCGCCACTCGTCGATCCAGTCCTGCGCGTCCTCGATCTCCCGACCGTCGTTCATGGACTGCCTCCCCTCGCCGTGGCGCCGACGTTATCGCCGTCGGCAAGATCACGGAGGGGCCTGTGGATAACCTCGGTCAGACCGGTTCGACGGTGTCCCAGGAGTAGTCGAAGCCGGCCGGGGGCAGGCGCCATTCGCGGAGCACGGCGAGGAGCTCGGACTCGTCCGCGGCCTCGGCGTGCCGGATCCGGACGACACCGAGGTCCTGGTCGTAGCCCTCCAGCCGGTCCGCCTCGTACTCCCAATGGGTGATGAGGAAGCTGCGCCCGGAGTCGAGACGGGCGGCGCCCTCCCGGATCGCCGCCTCGTCGGCCGACCGCCCGCTGGGCACGATGTGCACGAACGACCAGCGGTACGGCTGCGAGGCCGGGACCAGCATCGCCAGCCTCCGGCCGAGCCGTAACGCCGCCAGCTTCGGAGCCGGCCAGTCCCATTCACGATGATCCATGACAGGTCGAAGCGTACCCATGAAAGGTTTCGACGCGACGGACATCAGCCGTTCTGTCGGACCGCCGCGCTACCGTGCCCGGGTGAGTGAAGTCAGCCCGGCCGAGGAGGCCGCCACCGTGATCGCCGCCGTGCTCGGCGATCTCCGCTCCGGTCGGCACCGGGGCGTCGTCGTCGACTCGCCGCCCGGCGCCGGCAAGTCGACGCTGGTGGTGCGCGCGGCCGGCGAGCTGGCCGCCACGGGCGCCCCGCTGATGATCGTGGCGCAGACGAATGAGCAGGTCGACGACCTGATCGAGCGGCTCGGCACGCGCTCGCCGGAGGTGACCGTCGGCCGGCTCTCCGCGGTCGACTACGAGCGGACGGATCGGGTGAAGGATCATCCGAGCTGCCGGGTCGCGGCCAAGGTGCCCGATCTCGGCTCGCCGGCGATCACCATCGGCACGGCGGCCAAGTGGGCGACCGTGGCCGAGGGCAGCTGGCCGTGGGCGATCGTCGACGAGGCCTATCAGATGCGGTCGGACGCGTTGCTCCGTGTCGCGCCCCGGTTCGAGCGGGCGCTGTTCGTGGGCGATCCCGGTCAGCTCGACCCGTTCTCCACCGTCGAGGTCGACCGCTGGACCGGCCTGTCCTGGGATCCGATGCAGAGCGCGGTGGCGGTGCTGCTCCGGCACAATCCGGAGCTGCCGGTGCACCGGCTGCCGGTGTCCTGGCGGCTGCCCGCGTCGGCCGCGCCGGTGGTGGCCGAGGCGTTCTATCCGTTCACCGGGTTCCGCTCCGGCACCGGCCCGGGTGATCGCACGCTGCACTTCGAGCGCGCCGCCGAGACCCCGCTGGACCAGGTGCTGGACACCGCGGCCAAGACCGGGTGGGGGCTGCACGAGCTGCCGGCCCGGTTCACCGTGCGCACCGACGCCGAGGCGGCCGCGGCCTGTGCCCAGCTCGCCGCCCGCGCGCTGGCCCGGGGCGGGGTCACCGAGTCCGAGGCCGGCACCGGCCCGCTGTCCCCGGCCCGGATCGCGATCGGCGCCGCGCACCGCGACCAGGCGGCGACGATCCGCGCGCTGCTGCCCCCGGAGGCGGCCGGCATCACCGTCGACACGGCGAACCGGCTCCAGGGCCGGGAGTATGACTTGACCGTCGTCCTGCACCCGCTCTCCGGCCGGCGGGACGCCACCGCGTTCCATCTGGAGTCCGGGCGGCTCTGCGTGCTCACCTCACGGCATCGGCACGCCTGCGTGGTGGTGGCCCGATCGGGCATCCCCGAGCTGCTCGACGCTCATCCCTCGACCGAGCCGGTGCACCTGAACGTGCCGGTCAAATTCCCGGACGGCTGGGAGGCCAATCAATCGATGCTCGCGCATTTATACCGAACGTAACCCACTGGTAACTGTCAATCCGGTTACCGTGGTGCTATGACGCCCAACGGGGCTTATCAACCGATTCTCCGGCCCCGCCGCGGTGAGTTCGCGGCACTCGCGCACCTCTCCGACGAGGAGGCCGCACGAGTCACGCCGATCGTCGAGCTGGATCCGGCGGTCAGCATCGTCCCGCTGGTGCGCGAGCTGCCGCCCCGCACCGAGGTGCTGGCGCTCGACTTCGGGCACATTCCGGAGCCGATCGCGCCGGTGTCCGTCGCGAGGCAGCTCGCGCGACTCGGGGTGGCCATAGTGCCGGTGCTACGGCCGTACGAAAGCGGCCGTCGTCTTGTCGCCCATGGTCTCGCCGCACGAATGCACCGCCGTCGCGCGATCCTGCGTCTGCAACCGCACATCGACGCCGGCAATCCGGTGACGGCCGACCTGGTCACCGACCGGGTACTGGCCGCCACCGCGCTCGACTCGAACGAGGTCGACCTGCTGATCGACCTCGCCGAGACGGCCTGCCAAGCCCACGCCGACGAGGTCGAGGATCGGGCGCGGCGGGTCCTGCGCTGGGCCCGGACGATGCCGTGGCGCTCGGTCAGCGTGGCCTCGGGCGCGATGCCGCCGAACCTGGACGACCTGCCCACGGACCGCCCGGTGACGGTGGGCCGGCTGGACGCCCGGGTGTGGGCGCGGCTCGGCGAGCCCGGCGTCGGATACGCCGACTACGGAGTCACCTCCCCGGTCCGGCGGCTCGGCGTGCAGCATCATCGCCAGCTGCCCACGCTGCGGTACACGACCGAGCGGGAATGGTGGATCTACCGCTGGGCACGACGCGGCGGACGCAGCGACGACCGCTGCCACGACCTGTGCCGCACGCTGGTGACCTCGGCGCAGTGGCCGTCGGCGGGTTCCCGCTTCTCCTGGGGCGACGCCGAGATCGCCCGGCGGGCCCGCACCGCCCGGGGCGCGGGCAGTTCGGCGAGCTGGATCGCCTGGAGCACCTCGCACCACATATCGCACGTTCTTCGGGCACTGCCGGAGCGCTGAAATTGTCGTACGGTTGTTCTAATGTCGCTCACGGCTGCCCTCGCGTACGCCCGGCATGGCATCCCTGTCCTGCCGGTGCACACGCCTGACCGGGGTGGTGTCTGTTCCTGCCCGCGAGGAGAGCGATGCGACAGTCCCGGCAAACATCCCCGGCTGCGGCACGGGGTGAACGAGGCCACCACCGATCCGCGCCGGATCGAGATCTGGTGGTCGCACTGGCCGCAGGCCAACGTGGGCCTGCGCACCGGCGTGATCATGGATGTGGCCGACGTCGACTCGGTGGAGGGCTGGCACGGGCTGCGCCACCTGCTGGACGACGAGATCCCGCCCGGTCCGCAGGTCAAGACCGGTGGGGGCGGCCGCCACCTGTGGTTCCGCCCGACCGGCTACGGCAATCGGGTCCGCCTGCTGCCCGGGCTGGACTGGCGCGGCGCCGGTGGTTACGTGCTGGCCCCGCCGTCCCGGCACGCGACCGGTGGTGGATATACCTGGATCCGCCGCCCCGGCCCGCCCCTCCCGGTCGGGCCGCCGGCGCTGCGCGCCATGATCGCCGGACCGCCGCCGATGCCGTCGCGACCGGTCACGCACCCTGATCGGTATGCCGAGGCCGCACTGGAGGCCGAGGTCGAACGGGTGGCCGGCGCCGTCGTGGGGTGCCGCAACGACACGCTGAACCGGGCGGCGTTCGCGCTGGGCCGGTTCGTCGGGGCTGGGTTGCTCGACGCCTGGGTGGTGCGGCGGGCGCTGGAGGAGGCGGCTCGCTACGCGGGGCTGGGGCAGGCCGAGATCCGCGGCACCATCCGGTCCGGGATGCGGGCGGGCACCCGCCAGCCGTTCGCCGACCACGCCGCCTGACCAGACCCGCCGCCAGGCCAGGCCAGGCCGCTGCCAAGCCAAGCCGCCGCCAGGCCAAGCCGCCGCCAAGCCGAGCGAGCAGGCCCGCAGCCAGGACGTCACCCGGGCCGGGCCCAGCCGGCTCGGCCCGAACCCAGCCGCGGGCCGGGCCGGGCCAATAACGCAGGACAATGCCGAATGGCACGGATGAGGGGGCGGATTTGACCGATTGGCCGACCGGAAACGGATGATCGGGTCGGGAGCACACGGGTGAACCCGCCCCGGACGCCGGTAGCCTGGCAGGCGACCGGCTGGGGGGCGATGGTGCTTCAGTGGGACGTCATCGGTGACACCGAGCAGAGTGTGCTCGCTGATCCGGTGCGCCTGCGTTCGGTGCGACGGCTGGGTGGGCCGGGGCCGGACGAGGCGTTCGACCGGGTGGCGATGCTCGTCCGCAAGCTGGTGGACGCGCCGCTCTGCGTGGTCTGCCTGGTCGACGAGGAGATGCAGTTCCTCGCCGGGCAGGTCGGCATGCCGGAGCCGTTCGCCAGTGACCGGAGCATGCCGCTGACCCATTCGTTCAGCCGGCACGTCGTCGTCGCCGGCGAGATGCTGATCATTCCGGACGTGCGCACCGATCCCCGGACGCGTGGCAACCCGTCGATCGACCAGCTGAACGCCATCGCGTACGCGGGCGCTCCCATCACCGACCCGGACGGCCTGGTCGTCGGGGCTCTGTGCGCGGTCGACGAGGAGCCCCGCGAGTGGACGCAGAGCGAGATCGCCCTGCTCAGCGAGCTGGCCGCGGTCTGCTCGTCGGAGGTCTGCCTGCGGATCGCGCGGGCTGCGGCCGAGGAGGCACGGCGGGCCGCCGAGTCCGCCCAGCAGCAGTTGTCGCTGCTCACCGACCTGACCGAGTCGCTCGCGGCGACGATGGACGTGGAGGAGGCGATGCGCCGGCTCGGGCGGATCGTCACCGGCCGCCTGGCCGACTGGTGCGTCGTCACCTACGCCGACGAGCCGGGCGCGAGCCCGCACGTCTCGGCCACGCACCGGGATCCGGCCCACGCCGCCGACATGGACCGGCTGGCCGATCTGGCCGCCCGCTCGCGCACCGACCTGCAGGCGATCGTGCTGGCGGCGCGCCGGCCCGGGCGTTCGGTGCGCCGCGAGCACGGCCCGGCCAAGCTCCGCGGCCGGCTCAGCGACGCGGAGATCGCCACGATCGCCACCTCGGCCGGGCTCGGGTCGTCGATGATCGCGCCGATCCTGTCGCCGGTCCGGCGCGTGGTGCTGGGTGCGGTGTTGCTGGTCAACGGGCCGGACCGGCCACCGTTCAGCGAGGCCGAGGAGCGTGTCGCGGCCGAGATCGGCCGGCGGGCGGGCCTGGCCGTCGAGAACTCCCGGCTGTACCGGGAGCAGCGGCACGTCGCCGAGGTGCTGCAGCGGAGCCTGCTGACCGAGCTGCCCGCGCTGCCCGGCGTCGAGTTGCACGCCCGCTATCTGCCCGCGCAGGACGGCGCCGCGGTCGGCGGTGACTGGTACGACGCGTTCGCTCAGCCCGACGGCAGTGCGATGGTCGCGGTCGGCGACGTGTCGGGGCACGACATCGAGGCCGCCGCGATGATGGGCCAGCTGCGGAATCTGGTGCGCGGCGACGCGTATGGCCGCGCCGACGAGCCCGGCGTCCTGCTCACCCAGCTCGATCAGGCGCTGCACGGCCTGCACGTCCCGGCCGCGGCGACCGCGGTGCTGGCCCGCGTCCGGCAGTCCTGGTCGGGCTACGCGATCAGCTTCGCCAACGCCGGCCATCCCCCGCCGCTGCTGCTCATGCCCGACGGCCGCGTCCAGGTCTGGTGGATCCCGCCGGAGCCGCTGCTCGGCCTGCCGCCACAGCAGCCACGCACCACCACTGTCCGATACGTACCACCCGGCTCGACCCTGGTCCTCTACACCGACGGCCTGGTCGAGGACCGCGAACAACTCCTCGACGACGGCGTCGCCCGCCTCGCCGAACGCCTCCGGGAGAGCTGCGCCTACCCCGGCGACGAACTCTGCGCCCGCCTCCTCGACGTCGCCCCACGCCGCAGCGACGACATCGCCCTGCTCCTGGTCCGCCTGACCGGCTGATCAAATTCAAGATCTTCATTGCCTAGGTCCGCCGTGGTCCCGATCGTCGCTCCCGCGGGGACCCTTCCGGGCTTCGCAGGGCGCTGGCGCGCCCAGAACGCGAAACCCTCCAGGGCGATCTGGGTGGGTGGTTGCGGTCAGAGCAACACCCCCGCCCAAGCCCGAAACTGATCACCCAAGTCCTGCCCTGCGGGCCCGCAAGGCCACAGCCACTCACTCCCCAGCCGCGTCACAGTCCCGGCCGGCGCTCGGCGGTGCCTCCGGCACCGGAAACGACCAGCTGGGGCACAGAACGACGCGAGGCGGACACGGGTGGCGCGTGGGCGTGGTGCCGGCGGGGCGCGGTTAGGGGCGAGGGAGGTCTGGGGTTGGGTCGTCGTAGATGGGGGGACCACCGTGGGTCCAGGGCGTCTCGGTCGGGTCGGGCAGGGACCCGCTCCGACGGAACTCCTCGGACAGCGTGGTCAGGATCAGCTGTTCGCCCACGGACGGGACCGTCCCCGGTTCCGGCGTCAGCTTGCGCCCCATCCCCCCGGAAAGTTCCAGCAGCACGTCGGACTCCCCCGAGTCGAGCCGGGCCACCGAGATCACCCGGGCCTTCTGGGCCGGCCGCGACGGCGAGGTCAGGGACGTCCCGGCCTCGACCCGCACGGCTTCGGCCGTCCGGACCATGATGCGCGGGCGCAGGACCGGCCGTTTGCCGGTGTCGTCGACCCGGTCCGGGGCGGCCAGGGTGACGGTTCCGGCGAAGGCGGCGCCGGCCAGGCGGTATTCGGCCAGGACGAGCGGGTCGTCGAAGGCGCGCTGCACCGCGTACCGGGAGGCCGCCGTTTCGAGTCGTTGCAGGCGGGCCGCGGCGGCGACGGCGCCGTCCCGGCGGGGCTGGGGTGCGCCGCCTTCGGCGACGTGCTGGGTGAACGCCGTGTACGCGTCCCGGTCGGCGTCCCACCGCTGCCGCACCCGTTCGCCGGCCGGGAGCCGGCGCAGCAGGTCGTGGACCCGCCACATCCGTTCCCAGGTGGGCCACATGAGTTCGCGCAGCACCCCGGGCAGTTCGGGTGCGGATCGTTCGATGAGCGGGGCCAGCACCCGGTTGTCGAAGTCGGGGTCGGTCGCCGGTCCGGCCACCGGCCCGTTCTCCACGGCCCGGGCCGCCGCGAAGCCGTCCTCGATCCAGGCCAGCAGGACACCGAGTTGCGCGTCCTCGGCGCTGCTCTGCCCGGTCACCCAGTGCAGCCCGAGCGCCTGTACGGCGTTGAGCAGCAGCGACGACCCGGGCACTTCGGCACTGTTGGCGAAGAACGTGAGCCAGCGCCCCAGCATCGGCACGGATGCGGGCACCGGGTGTTCGCCGTCGACCGTGCGGAACCGGGTGGATCGGCCGAACAGGCGCAGGAAGTCGACGCCGCCCGGGTTCGGCACCCAGATCTGCGGGGCGTCGAGATAGCGGGTGCGCACGTCCTTGCCCCGGTCGATCGGGACGTCCTCGGTGCCGTCGGCGAACATGTCGACGTACGCGATGATGATTTGCCCCAGTCGATCGGCGAACCGGAATCGTTCGTCGCGGTCGCGCGGCTGGGTGACGACGAGCAGTTCGGGTTCGGCCGGGTCGGTGCCGACCATCGCGGCCAGCGGCGCGTTGGCCTCGCCGGCCATCGCGAGCGGCACGAGCACCAGCGGATGGTCATGAACGTGCAGGTGGCGGACGGTGGCGATGGGTTGTGCCCGCCCGGCCGCGACGGCCTGCGCCCGGGCCAGGGCGGTGAGAGTGCTCACGGGAGGGCCTCCGACCTCAGGCGGAGCGCCTGCCGCAGCAGTGCCGCGGCCTCCTCCTGATCCGGAGTCGGCGGGCGGGTCCCGGCGGCGAGTTCGAGCACCTCGCCCACGCTGTCGATCCCGCCCAGCGCTTCCCGCACCGGGCGGCCGAGCGCCCCGGTCGTCCCGCTCGCCTCGTTCCGGCAGAACATCGACAGCTCGCAGGTCGAGAGGCATTCGGGCGCGTATCGCGGGGTCACGTGCCCGAGCGCCACCGCGATCTCGTCGGCCGGCCGGTTCAGGTCGAAGGTCAGCCCGGCCGGTAGCGCGTCGATGATCTCGCCGACCGAGGCCAGCCGGGACAGCTGCCGGCGCAGGGTGGAGAGCTGTTTGCGCACGTCGAGGCGGACCGCGACCGGGCGCATGGCGAAGTTCTCCGGGCAGACCAGCACGACCTCGTGGTCGACCAGCAGCGGGTCCAGGCCGAGGCGTTCGAGCAGTTGACGCAGCGCCAGCACGTACGTCGCGGCCTGGATCGCCGCCGCGGAGACTTTCGCGCTGTCGGCCTGCCCGTCCACGATCGCGAACGACTTGATCTCGACGACCTGCAGGCGGCCCTGATGCGCGTAGGCCACCAGGTCGGGTTCGAGGTAGACGGTCTGCCCGGCCACTTCGAGGGTCAGCAGCGGGTGGTCGATCAAAGCCGACTCCGCCGCCCCCAGAAGCGACGTCGTGCGAGCATGCCGGTCACCCAGCGTGTCGTCCGAGTCCGCTCCCAGATCCTGATACGGCAACGACGCGGAGGCGTCGAGCACCGACCGCAGCAGTGCGCAGTCGTCGGCCTTGAGCATCGCCTCGAACGCGTTGCCCCGGGACAGCGCGAACCGGGACTGGCCGAAGCTGCCCGGGAAGCCGACCGCCTCGGCGAGCTTCAGCTTGTCGACGCCGGCCGCGTCCAGCACGGCACGCCGGTTGCAGCCGGGGTTGCCGGTCAGAGCGGCGATCGTGCGCGCGTTGTGCCGCTTGGCCTTGCCTGAGCCGCGCAGCTCGTCAAGCCGGGTCATCCGCGCCCTTCTTGATCGACAAATGCAGGGGAATTCTACGGGACGGCGGCAATCTCGCCGCGTTTCACCCGCGAGAGGTGAATAAAACGCACATATCAGTCACAAATCCGGCGGCGCGCTAGGTTCGGGGCATGCCGAAGGCCATCTGGAACGACGAAGTGATCGCGGAGAGCGACGACACCGTGGTGCTTGAGGGGAATTACTACTTCCCCCGCGCCTCGGTGCGTGCGGACGTGCTCATCCCCTCCGACACGCACACCGTCTGCCCGTGGAAGGGCAAGGCGTCCTACTACTCGCTGCGTGCCGAGGGGCAGACCGCGGCCGACGCCGCCTGGTACTACCCGGACCCGAAACCGGACGCCTCGGCGGTCCGGGACCGGGTCGCGTTCCGCAAAGACGTGACCGTGGAAATCTGAGAACCCGCAGCGGAGGCCCGCTCACGCGATGCGCGGGTGGGCCTCCTCGATCGCGGTCACCTCGAGGTAGTCCAGCATGTCCCGCTGCTCCTCGGGATCCAGCGCCCGGAAGGCCGCGTAGGCCTCCTCCCGGGCGTTCTCCGTCTCGGCGGCCAGCAGCGCGATGATCGCCGACCAGGCCAGCGACACCCGGTCGAAGAGCCGCGCCCGCCGCAGCGACGTGAGCCGGGACAGCATCGCCACCTTGGCCACCGCGTCGTCGTCGGCGGTCAGACGGTCACACAGCTCGAAAAGCGCCCGCCCGCGATACGGATGCTCGGCCTCGACCATCCGCGCCAGCTCGGCGTTGCTCATCTGATCGGTCGGCGGGGCCGGCCCACGACGCGGCAGGCGGGGACTCGGCTCAGCGTGCACGACTGTCCCGCCCGCTCTCGAAACCGTTGCCGGGCGCCTGATGCGGCAGCGACGGCACCGTGCTGAACGACGGGAACGGCGCCCGCGCCGGCATGACCGGGGCGGCCGCCTCCTCCGGCCCGGACGGGGCGGGGAAACGCTGCGTGAAACTGTCCAGCACCGCCCGGCCGGTCTCGGTCTCCGTCCCGACGGTCTCCTCGACCGCGTCGGCGACCCGGCCGGCCAGTGCCGACTGGGCCCGACGGATCGTCCGCAGGATCTCGGTCGCCAGGCCGGGCGCACCCAGGCCCAGGGACCGCTCGTCCAGCTCCAGCTCCGTCACGTTCCCGGAACTCGCCACGGTGACCAGCACCGCACCGTCCGCACCGGCGGCCGACGCGCGCAGCGTCGCCACCCGATCGGCCAGCGCGGCGGCCGCACCTCCCGAGAGGGATGCGCCGTTTCCGGCACCCTGCTCTCCACCCAGCACGATTTCGCCCTCCGTTACCGACTTACGGTGGTGATGTCCCATGAGATCACGACCACGCCATCCCCGCGAGCACCCACGGTAGCGACTCCCGGCGCTCACTCGACCCGGCGACCGCCGTAACCTTCAAGCAACGTATCGACCGCCACGATCGAGGAGGTGCCGTGGAGACCGGTCAGCCGGACGACGGACCCACGCCCGAGTGGCGGTCCGCGATGATCGACGTCTCCGAGTCCACCCTCGCCGAGCTGGTCACTCGCGACGACTCCGTCCTGGACCGCTGCCTGCGCCGCCTCGCCGGTGACCTGGGCGGGCCGAGCGAGCAGATCGCCGGCTTCAACTCCGCGCTCTGACCGGGCCCGCGGTGCATCCGTTCCGGCTCGCCGACCCCGATCTCGTCGCTCTCGGCGCCGGGCGACCCGCTCCGGAAACCCTCGGCCTGCTGCGCCGGGCGCAGCTCAGCCGCCATCTCCTTCTCCTCCGGGAGATCCGCCTCAAGACCGATCAAGATCCGATTTGGTACGGCGTTCTGCACGCGATGCCGGTCGAGGAGTCCCGCACCCGGATCGCCGACCCGATGACCGGCCTCTGGGCCGCCCAGGCCCTGTCCGCACTCCGCGCCGCGGCGCCGCCCGCCCCGGGCTCCGTCCCCGGCCCGGCCCCGACCACCCCCGCCCCGGGCCCGTCCCCGGCCACCCCCGCCGCGGGCTCCGTCGCCGGCCTGTCCCCGGCCACCCCCGGCCCGGCGATCGCGCTGGGTGAGCTGCCCGAGCCGGCCGGCCATGTGCTCTCCGTGACGCACGCCGGCCGGACGCTGACCGTGCGACTGGATGATCGCGGCCCGCTGCGGCACCTGCTCGGGCTGGCGCCGACCGGCCCCCTCGACCCGGCCGGGGTGGCCCACTGGCGGACCTGTCTCGACGAGGCCTGGCGGATTCTGATCACCCGGCATCCCGGCGCGGCCGACATCGTCGAAGGGGTGCTGCGCGTGATCGTTCCGGCGCGGCCGGATCCCCGGGCCGAGGGGGTGAGCGCGACGTCGGCGATCGCGTTCGGGGCGGTCGCGATGTCGGCCCCGGTGACCGGCACCGGCCTGGCCGTGGCGCTGCTGCACGAGACCCAGCACAGCGTCCTGAACGCGGTGCACGGCCTGTTCGAGCTGGTCGGCCCGGGGAGCGAACTCGGGTATTCGCCGTGGCGCGAGGACCCGCGGCCGGCGTTCGGGACCCTGCACGGCGTCTACGCGTTCCTCGCCGTGACCCGCTTCTGGCGCACCGAACGGTCCGCCCGCACACCGCATCCGCTCAGCGCCCCGGCGCATCCGCTCAGCGCCCCGGCGCACCTGCCCGGCGCCCAGGCCGAAACCACGCGCCGAGACGAGCGCGCGACACGCACCGAAGGCGCACAGCGCACGCGAGGCGGGAAAAACACGGGAGGCGGCAGCGAGGCGGAGTTCGAGTTCGCACGCTGGCGGGCCGCGGTGCACGAGACCGCCGGACAACTGCTGGCCGGCGGGGAGCTGACCGCGGCCGGCGTCCGGCTGGTCGGCGCCCTGCGGGACGAGGTCGAACCCTGGCTCGACGAGCCGGTCGACCCCGAGGTCGAGCGGCTCGCGGACCTCGCCCGGGCCGACCACTACGCGCGGTGGCGGCTGCGGAATCTCACGGTCTCCCCGGAGGACGCGCGGGCGCTGGCCGAGGCCTGGCGCGCGGGACGGGCCGCACCGGCGGTCGAGTCCACGGTGTCCGGCGGCGAGCGGGTCATCGAGTCCAGTCCCCGGTTGCAGCTGATCCGGGCCCGGCTGCGCGGCGACGAGATCCACGCGACCGAAGCGCCGAGCGACGCCGGAGATGTGGCCTGTGTGCTCGGCGATGCGGACGCGGCGCTCACCTCGTACCAAATCGGGGTGGTGAATGACCAGGATGCGGCCTGGAGCGGACTCGCCCTGGTCTCCCCGCACCCAGCCCTGCGCCGCAGGCCGGAACTGGTCCGCGCCGCCGCGCTGGCCGCCCCCGAAGCGGACCTCGCGGAAATCGCCGCCTGGCTGTCCAGCGCCGACGAACGCTGAGCCGACGCAAGACGCCGACGCAAGACGCGGAAATAAGACGCCGACGCGAGCCGCGGACGCAAGACGCAGACGCAGGACGCGGACGCGAGCCGGGGAAGGGCGCGGAAACCGCAGCTGCACGTGCAGCGGAAAGCGCGTCCGCGAAAACCGACCGCCCCCCGGTTGCAATACGGTTGACCTGCGGTTTTGTGCCAGGTAGCGAACCACGAAAGCGCCCCGGATGACTTAACCCACCCGCCCCCGGACCGATGTGAGCGACCGGAGGTGGATCGTGGCTCGCAAAGCTCTGTTGGACCGGATGCGTCGTGCCGTCGACGACGGTGTAGTTCTGGCTTCGCTGGTACTGCTGGTCTGGCCGGCAGCCGACGCTACGGACGTGACCCTCACGTCCCGGCTCGTGCCGCTGGCCGCGGCTCTCTGTCTCGGCCTGGCCATGCTGCTGGTGGCGCCGGAACGTCCGGTGCTGCGGTTCGCGCCGACCGCGGCCGCGCTGGCGGTGAGCGGCATCCGGCAGGCTCAGGGTGAGCTCGCCTCGGGCGCGGTCTGGCTGCTGCTCGGGATGGCGCTGGCCGTGCTGGTCCGTCGCTGGCTCGGCGCCGGCACGGACAAGGCGCTGCTGCACGAGATGACCACGCAGCGGGCCATGCTGGCCCGGCAGGCGTACCGGGACCCGCTGACCGGGGTCGGCAACCGCAAGATGTTCCTGGAGCGGGCCGATCACGAGCTGGCCGAGGCGAGCCGGACGATGACCGCGGTGATCGTGGTCGACCTGGACGGTTTCCGCGAGCTGAACGACGAGTTCGGCCACGAGGTCGGCGACGACCTGCTGCGGGCCGCGGCCGATCGGCTGGCCGCCAACGTGCGCGCCAACGACGTGGTGGCCCGGCTCGACGGCGACGAGTTCGTGGTGCTGCTGCCCGGCCTGGAGGACGAGCAGGCCGCGGTCGCGGTGGCCGAGCGGGTGCTGACCGAGCTGCACCGGCCGCTGGAGGTGGGCGGTCTCAAGATGACGGTCCGGGCCAGCGCCGGGGTCGCGATCACGGCCGGCGGCGAGGGCATCGATCACGTGCTGCGCGAAGCCGACCAGGCCCTGCACCGCGCGAAGCTGGACGGTGGCGGTGCCGCCCGGCGCTTCGACCCGGAGCTGTTCGCCCTGGAGGAGCAGCGCCGCAAGGCCGAGGGCGACATCATCCGCGCTCTCGACCTGGGCGAGTTCGAGGTGCACTACCAGCCGATCGTCGACCTGCAGGGCGAGCAGACGGTCGGGGTCGAGGCGCTGATCCGCTGGCAGCACCCGGAGAAGGGCCTGGTCCCGCCCGGCCTGTTCCTGGAGCTGGCCGAGCAGCTCGGGCTGCTCCCCCGGCTCGGCGGCTGGGTGCTGGAGGAGGCCTGCCGGCAGGCGGTCAAGTGGCAGCACCAGTTCCCCGGCTTCGAGATGAACGTGAACCTGTCGGCCTCCCAGCTGAGCAACCCGAACCTGGTCGCCGAGGTCCGCTCGGTGCTGGAGCGGACCGGTCTGGAGCCGGAGCACCTGGTGCTGGAGCTGACCGAGTCGGTCGCGCTGGTCGACCTGGAGGAGTCGGCCCGCATCCTCAGCGAGCTGAAGGACCTGGGTGTGCGGATCGCGCTGGACGACTTCGGCACCGGGTTCTCCTCGCTCAGTCACCTGAGCGCGCTGCCGGTGGACGTCGTCAAGATCGACCGGTCGTTCGTGCAGGCCATGCCCGAGAGCGGGGGCGCGTCGGTGGCCGAGGCGGTGCTGCACATCGCCCGGACGTTCAACCTGGCGCCGGTGGCCGAGGGCGTGGAGGACGCGGCCCAGGCCGAGTGGCTGCGCGAACTGGCGTGCAGCCGGGCCCAGGGCTACCACTTCGCCCGCCCGATGCCCGCCCTGGGCGTCACCGAACTGCTCGACAAGCAGAACGATGACAAGGAAATCCCGCTCGCCTCCTGACACACCTCAACGAGACCTGCTCCAACTCCAGCCCGCGCATTTTGCCCGCCGAGCGGAGCGAGGCCAGGTTAGAGGGGCGGCAGGTCGATGTCGGTCTCCAACCTCTGTGCGGCGGCGGTCATCCGGAACACCGGGTGGCCGTCGCCGTACGCCTTGGCCAGCGCCCCCAGCGCCTGCTGCTGCGCTGCCTCGTCCTGATCGGCCAGCGCCAGGTTCCACGCGCAGGCCACCGTGTCCGGGTGGTCGGCCCCGCGCACCACCCGGGACCGCCGCAGCGTGTCGGCCGCCAGTTCGCGTGCGGGCTGGCCCTCGCCGGCCGCGAACAGGTCCGCGGCCAGCCCGTTGGCGCAGCTCAGGGTGAACGGGTGATCGGCGCCGACGCTGCGCCGCAGCCCGCCCAGGACTTCTTCGTCGATGGTCCGCGCCTCGTGGAACCGTCCGGCCGCGCGGACCACCCCGGCCAGCCCGGCCGAGGCGGCCAGCGTGAACGGATGCTCGTCGCCGAGCACCGCGTGGAACCGGATCACGGCGCGTTCCAGCAGTTCGTGGGCGGCGGTCAGGTCGCCCGCGGCCCGGACGCAGTTGGCCAGCGACAGCGCCGTGGCCAGGGTGTCCACGTTCAGGTCGCCGAACCGCTGCCGGCACGCCTCCAGGTTGGCGGTGGCCAGGTCCCGGGCTTCGGCCTGGCCCAGCCGGTACGCCGCCATCGCGGTCAGCCGCGCGGCCCAGAGCGCGAACGGATGGTCCTCGGCGACCTGTTCGGCGTGCCCGGCCAGGGTCTCGGCGACACCGGTGTAGTCGCCGAGCCCGAACAGGTCGTAGGCGAGCGCGGCCCGCGACGACAGGGTTTCCGGGTGCCCGTCCACGAAGATCGCCTGCCGGTGCCGCAACGTCTGCTCGTCGAGGGCCCGGGCGCCCCGGAAGTCGCCGAGCAGCCGCAGGTCGATGGCGAGGTTGTTGGCGCAGCGCAGCGCGGTCGGGAAGCTCTCGCCGAACAGCCGCCGGTACCGCACCAGGTTGTCGGCGTCGAGCTGCCGGGCCTGCCCGAAGTGGCCCTGCATGCGCAGGTCCCCGCCGACGCTGTTGGCGGTGGCCAGGGTGGCCTCGTCGTCGGCGCCGAACACTTCGCGCTGGGTGCGCAGGGTCTGCAGGTTCAGGTTCCGCGCGTCGGCCGAGCGGCCCACCGCACGCATGGCGTTGGCCAGGTGGAACGAGGCGAGCAGGGTCTGTTCGGCCGATTCGCCGAGCGCGTCCTTCCAGCGGGCCACGGCCGCGCCGGCCAGTTCGCGGCTGGAGTCGTAGTCGCCGCGGGCGAAGTGGAACCGGATGCAGTTGATCACCAACTGGCGGACCTCCTCGGCGTCGCCGCCGAGCAGGTCGGAGTGGATCAGGTGCGGGGCCAGCTCGGCGTACCGGTACCAGCCGGCCGGGTTGTCCGGGTCGCCCGGGTCGGCCGCGGAGAGCATGCCGCGCACCAGGCGCAGCAGCTCGGCGTGCCGCTCGGAGCTGAGTTCCTGCCCGAACATGCCGCGGACCAGCGGGTGCACGGTGAGTCGCTCGCCCGACGGGTCGAGCCCGGCCAGCCCGAACCGGGCGATCCGCCGCATCGCCGCCCGCAGCCGGCGCTCGACCCGGACCGTGCGGGCCACCTCCGGTTCCAGCGGGAGCGTGCGGGCGGCCCAGAGCAGCTGCCAGGAGACCGGCGCGCTGGCCAGGAACGTGCAGAGTTCGAGCAGCACCCGGTCGGCCGGGGCGGCCTCGCCGAGCGCGTCGGCGGCCAGACCCCAGGTGACCCGGATCGGGGTGGGGAAGGCCAGTTCGGCGGCCCGGTGGTCGTACCGCTCCAGGTATTCCCCGACCGGCCAGCCGGTGGCTGTGCGCACGGCGGTGGCCAGGTCGAGCGCCATCGGCACGTCGCCGAGCCGGTCCGCGAGCCGGTCGGCGTCCTCGGGCGAGAGCTCGGGGGCGCGGGTGCGGAGCAGGTCGATCGCGTCGGCCCGGTCGAAGACGGGCACCGGCAGGGCCTGCGCCACCTCGGCCGTCCAGCGCGGGTTCCGGCTGGTCACGAGCACGTGGCCGGCGCCCGAGGGCAGGTACGGCATGATGTCCTCGGGCCGGTTGGCGTTCTCGAAGACGACGAGCCAGTGCCGGTACGGTTCGCCGCGGCTCAGCGCGTCCCGGACAGCACCGAGCGTGCGGTTGAGGTCCCGCGCCTCGGGCAGCCCGAGTTTCTGGGCGAGACCGGCCAGGGCCGCGCGCATGCCCGCGTTCTGCTCGGCCGGGATCCACCACACCAGGTCGTAGGCGTCGGCGTGGCGGTAAGCATATTCCACCGCCAACTGGGTACGTCCTGTCCCGCCGAGTTGATGGTCCGGGCTCGGCAGCAGCACCACGGGACCGTTGCCGAGCAGGCCACGCACGCGGGACAGTAACTCTTCACGGCCCACGAAGCGGGGATTGCGCGGCGGCAGACCGCCACGGATCGGCACACCGTGCTCCTCACGTGTTGGTGATGCCGATTACCGTACGTGGAACCCCCGCCACAGCAAAGCGGGCACCGGCCCGGCGAGACGGAAGGCCCCCCGTGATCGAAGAAGTGACGAGCCTGGATGCGGACGGCACCCTCACCACCGTCTCCCTGCGCGGCGAGATCGATGTTCTCACTGTCGAGCAGGTCCGCGTCGCGCTGGGCGAGGCGGTCGCCGGCCGTCCACGGCAGATCGTGGTCGACATGCACGACGTCGCTTTCATCGACTCGACCGGTCTGGGCGCGCTCATCTCCGGCTTCCAGCGGGCCCGTGACCAGGCGATCGCCTTCCGGCTGGCTCGCCCGAGCAGCAACGTCCGCCAGATCCTGATGCTCAGCGGCCTCATGGAGGTCGTCGAGGTGACCCCATAAAACCACCCTGCCACGTCCGGGCCGCTTCGGCGCCTTCTCTCCCATTTCCCGTACGGCGATGAGCCGCCCGCCCGCAGCCTCTGTCGCAAGCTCCGCTCGACACCGGCCCCAGCCGCGACTCGCGCAGGGTCAGCTGGTGCTGAGGGCTGTCTCCGAGGGTCGGAGACAGCCCTGAGCACCAGCCGGAAGGCGGGGGCGCGGCTGGGCCCGGAGCTCGGCGCGGGTCGCGGCGGCGGGTGCGGGCGGGCGGCTCTATCGCCGTACGGGAAAGCGGATCTGGGGTTTGGTCAGGCTTTTGACGTGACCGCGAGACCGATGCCGGGGGCGATCGGCTTGAGGTGCTTGCCGGCGAAGAGCATCAGGCTGAGCAGGGACGCGAGGATGGCCAGGGCGCCGGCGCCGTACCAGGCCCAGGTGTAGGCGCCGAGTTGGTCACGGACCAGGCCGGCGGCGGTGGCGGCGATCGCGGCGCCGAACTGGTGGGAGGCGAAGACCCAGCCGAAGACGACCGGGCCGGCGGCCCCGAAATACTCCCGGCAGAGGGTGACCGTGGGCGGCACGGTGGCCACCCAGTCCAGGCCGTAGAAGAGGATGAAGACCAGCATGCTCGGGTGCGCGGTGGCGGCCAGGATGGACGGCAGGATCAGCAGCGACAGGCCGCGCAGGGCGTAGTAACCGCCGAGCAGGATCCGGCTGTCGACCCGGTCGGTGAGCCAGCCGGAGGCGATCGTGCCGACGATGTCGAAGAGACCGACCAGGGCGAGCAGGCTCGCGGCGGTCGTGGTGGGCATGCCGTGGTCGTGGGCGGCCGGGATGAAGTGCGTGCCGACCAGCCCGTTGGTGGTCGCCCCGCAGATCGCGAACCCGCCCGCGAGCAGCCAGAACGCCCGCGTCTTGGCCGCGTCCCGCAGAGCGGTGAGGGCGGTCCGGGCGGCGTTGCCGGTCGGCTTGGCCGGCGGGTCGGTGACCCCGCCGAGCGCGGTCACGCCGAGATCCTGCGGGTGGTCGCGCAGCCGCCACAGGATCAGGGGCACGACCAGCAGCGCGACCGTGGTCACGGTGAGCGCCGCGGTGCGCCAGCCATGCGCCTCGGTGATCCGCGACAGCACCGGCAGGAAGATCAGGTTGCCGGTGGCGCCGCCGGCCGTGAGCACGCCGGTGACCAGGCCGCGGTGCTTGACGAACCACCGGCCGGTGATCGTGGCCACGAAGCCCAGCGCGAGCGAGCCGGTGCCCAGCCCGACCAGCACACCCCAGCAGAGCATCAGCTGCCAGCTGGAGTTCATCCAGATGGTCAGGCCGGAGCCGAGGGCGACCAGGCCGAGCGCGACGGCGGCGACCCGGCGGATGCCGAACTTGGCCATCAGCGCGGCCGCGAACGGCGCGGTCAGGCCGTAGAGCAGCAGGTTGACCGAGACGGCGGCGGAGATCGTGCCGAGCGACCAGCCGAACTCGTCGTGCAGCGGCTGGAGCATGACGGACGGGGTGGAGCGGAAGCCGGCCGCGCCGATCAGGGCGATGAACGCGACGGCGGCGACCGACCAGGCGGGGTGGAGGCGTGCTTTCACGTTCTGAATTCTCCGGGTCACCGCCCGTCCGGACGAGTGGCCGGGAGGCCATCATGCGCAAGAATTGGGCCATGCCCCATGTGCTCGCGGTTCTGGTCCTGGACGACGTCGTCGGTTTCGACCTGGGCGTGCCCCCGCAGGTGTTCCGGGCCGCTCGCCGCTCCGACACCGACCACCTCTACGACGTGCGGGTCTGCGGCCCGGGCCCGGTGCACAGCGCGGCCGGTTTCACCGTCGTGCCCGACCACGGCCTGGACACCCTGGCCGTGGCCGACACCGTGGTGATCCCCGGCATCCACGGCACCGGCCCGATGACCGACGGCACCCTCGACCCGGTCATCCGCGACGCGCTGCTCGCGGCCGCCGCGCGCGGCGCCCGGATGGTGTCGATCTGCACCGGGGCCTCGGTGCTGGCCGCGGCCGGTCTGCTCGACGGCCGTCCGGCGGCGAGCCACTGGGGGTGGGAGCCGCGCCTGCGCCGGCTCTACCCGGGCGTGAGCTGGGACTTCGACGTGCTCTTCGTCGACGACGGGAACGTGCTGACCTCGGCCGGGGTCGGCGCCGGGGTCGACCTCTGCCTGCACATCATCCGCTCCGACCACGGCTCCGAGGCGGCGAACCGGGCGGCCCGGCGCTGCGTGGTGCCGCCATGGCGGGACGGCGGCCAGGCGCAGTACATCGAGCGTCCGGTCCCGGCGGCCGCGGGCAGCGGTACCGAGCCGACCCGGGCCTGGGTGCTGGATCGGCTCAGCGAGCCGGTCACGCTGGAGGAGATGGCCGCGCACGCCCGGATGAGCGTGCGCACGTTCACCCGGCGCTTCCGCGACGAGACCGGCTCCAGCCCCCGGCAGTGGCTTCTGCGCCAGCGGGTCGAGCACGCCCGCCTGCTGCTGGAGTCGACCGACCTCGGGGTGGACGTGGTGGCCCGGCGGGCGGGGCTGGGCAGCGCCACCGCGCTGCGGCAGCACCTGCACGCCACGATCGGGGTCGCCCCCAGCGCCTACCGGCGGACGTTCCGCCACGCGTCCTAGCGGCTAAGTTTTGCGGCCCGATGTCCGATGGAGGGGTGTATAGCCGGTGCCGCCGCGGTTGAGGAATCCATGGACCAAACCTTCCGTCCGCTGCTCGATGCCCTGAAGCAGATCGGCGTCGACGCTCATGCGGTCGACGCGGCTGCCGAGGAGGCGTTGCGCAGCGGCCGCCCGGTGCGTGCGGTCCTGATCAACGACCAGGTGGTCACCGAGGAGCAGCTGACCCAGGCGGCCGCCGCCGCGTTCGGCATCAACACGCTCGACCTGGTCGGTTTCACGCCGGACCCGACCGCGCTCAAGCGCATCCCGCTGCCGGTGGTGCTGCGTCACCGGGTGCTCGGCCTGGCCATCAACGACGGCGAGCTGGTGGTCGGCGTGACCGACCCGGCCGACGTGGTGGCGCTGGACGACGTCCGGGCCGCGACCGGCATGACGGTCCGCCCGGTGGTGGTGGCCCGCAGCGAGGTCCGGCGGATCATCGAGAAGCTGCAGCGCGAGGACAGCGACCTCGGGGACCTGGCCGACGCCGTGGCCGAGTCGACCGGCATGTCGGCCCAGCAGACCAGCACCGAGGACGCGCCGATCGTCCGGTACGTGAACAGCCTGATCGAGCAGGCCGTCATGAACCGCGCGTCCGACCTGCATCTGGAGCCGACCGAGGACGACATGCGGGTGCGGTACCGGATCGACGGCGTGCTGCACGAGGTGGACATCGTGCCCAAGGGCGTGATGGCCGCGCTCACGTCCCGCATCAAGATCATGTCCGGGGTCGACATCACCGAGAAGCGGGTGCCGCAGAACGGCCGGATCACGGTGCTGATCCGGGACCGGACGGTCGACCTGCGTACCGCCACGCTGCCCACGGTGTGGGGCGAGAAGATCGTGCTCCGGGTCCTGGACACCGGCGGCATCGACCTGGACCTGCGCAAACTGGGGTTCACCGAGCACAACCTGAGCCGCTTCGAGGCGTCCTTCACCAAGCCGCACGGCATGGTCCTGGTCACCGGCCCGACCGGCTCGGGCAAGTCGACGACGCTTTACGCCACCCTGGGCCGGATCAGCAAGCCCGAGGTCAACGTGATCACCATCGAGGACCCGGTCGAGTACCGCCTGCGCGGCGTCAACCAGGTGCAGGTGAACGTGAAGGCCGGACTGACCTTCGCCGCCGTGCTGCCGGCCATCCTGCGTTCCGACCCGGACGTGGTGCTGATCGGTGAGATCCGGGACGGCACGACCGCGCAGATCGCCGTCGAGGCCGCGCTCACCGGTCACCTCCTGCTCTCGACCCTGCACACCAACGACGCGCCGGGCGCGGTCACCCGCCTCACCGAGATGGGCATCGAGCCGTTCCTGGTCGGCTCGTCGCTGGACTGCGTGCTGGCCCAGCGGCTGGCGCGGCGGCTGTGCGACTGGTGCAAGGAGGCGTACGCGCCGACCGAGGAGGAGGTCTACGCGGCCCGCTGGCCGATCGAGGACCTGCCCTTCCCGAACGCGCTCTACCGCCCGGTGGGCTGCCGCAACTGCGCCAACACCGGGTACAAGGGCCGGATCGCGCTGCACGAGGTGATGCCGATCAGCTCGGAGATCGAATCGCTGACCATCCGGCGGGCCCCGGCCGGCGAGATCCGGGAGGTGGCGGTCGCGCAGGGGATGTACGACCTGCGGGCGGACGGCCTGGCCAAGGCGTCGGGCGGATTGACCTCGGTCCGCGAGGTCTCCCGGGTCGCGGTCTGAGCGCACCCCGTCCGCAACTAAACCGGATTCCGGTCGTGCCGATTCAACAAACGTCGGGACATGAACGGAGAGGGCCGGAACAGCAGATGGACACCATCGAGCACGAGGCGCGGGTCGCGGACTCCGCCGGTAGCGCGGACGACCTCGCCGTGCTCGACCAGCTGCTGGTCACGCTGGTCGGGTCACGCGGTTCCGACCTGCACCTGACGGTCGGTTCGCCGCCGATGATGCGGGTGGACGGCTCGCTGCGCCCGGTCCCCGGGTACGGCAAGCTGAACGCCGGCGACACCGAGCTGCTGGCCCGCGCGGCGGTCACCCCGGACCAGTGGGAGACGTTCCAGCGCGAGCAGGAGATGGACTTCGCGCACAGCATCGTCGGTGTCTCCCGCTTCCGCGGGAACCTGTACAAACAGCGCACCTCGTGCGGCGCGGTCTTCCGGGCCATCCCGCACAAGATCAAGCCGCTGGACGAGCTGGGCATGCCCGAGTCGGTCGGCCGTTTCGCCCACCTGCCCCGCGGTCTGGTGCTGGTGACCGGCCCGACCGGTTCCGGCAAGACCACCACGCTGGCCTCGATCCTGGACCTGGCCAACCGCAGCCGCGCCGACCACATCATCACCATCGAGGACCCGATCGAGTTCCTCCACCCGCACAAGCGCAGCATCGTCAACCAGCGCGAGGTCGGCTCGGACACCGAGACGTTCGCCAGCGCGCTCAAGCACGCGCTGCGGCAGGACCCGGACATCATCCTGGTCGGCGAGCTGCGGGACCTGACCACCACCTCGACCGCGCTGACCGCGGCCGAGACCGGCCACCTGGTGCTGGCGACGCTGCACACGCAGAGCGCTACCCAAACCATCGACCGGGTCATCGACATCTTCCCGCCGCACCAGCAGTTGCAGATCCGCGCGCAGCTGGCGGCCAGTCTCCAGGGTGTGGTCACCCAGGCGCTGGCGCCGCGGGCGGACGGCAAGGGACGTCAGGTGATCTGCGAGATCCTGAGCGCGACGCCGGCCATCCGGAGCCTGATCCGGGAGGGCAAGTCGCACCAGATCCCGTCCTTCATGCAGGCCGGCAGCAACGAGGGCATGCTCGCCTTCGACCAGCACCTGGCCGAGAAGGTGCGTGAAGGCGTCATCACCATGCAGACCGCCCTGGAGATCACCCACTCGGCGGAGGAACTCAAGCGGCTCGTCGGGCGGAACTGACCATGAGCGCCAACAAGACCTTCATGTACAACACCATCGACGCCTCGGGCAAGAAGTCGAAGGGGACCATCGAGGCCCCCAACGAGGCGGCGGCCACCCACATGCTCCGGCAGCGGGGCGAGGTGCCGCTCGGCCTGGTCGAGGCCGGCCAGGGTCTTCAGCGTGAGCTGAAGATTCCCGGGCTGGGCAACCGGGTCAAGCTCAAGGACCTGGCGGTCTTCGCCCGGCAGTTCGCCACCATGACCGCGTCGGGCATGTCCCTGCTGCGCTCGCTGTCGATCATGGAGGAGCAGACCTCGGCCCCGCCGCTGAAGAAGGCGATCGGCGAGGTGCGGGCCGACGTGGCGGCCGGTGGCGGGCTCTCGGCGTCGATGGCCAAGCACGACCGGGTCTTCCCGCGGCTGATGATCGCGATGATCCGGGCCGGCGAGACCGGCGGCATGATCGACCGGGCTCTGGAGCAGATCGCCGACAGCCTGGAGAAGGACACCGCGCTACGCGGCAAGATCAAGAGTGCCCTGACCTATCCGGCGATCGTCCTCGGCTTCACGTTCCTGCTCATCGCGGCAATGTTGATCTTCATCGTGCCGATCTTCGAGCAGATGTTCAAGAACCTCGGCGGCGAGCTGCCGGCGATCACCCAGTTCCTGGTCACGACCAGCCACAACATGTGGTGGATCGGACCGCTGGCGATCGGCATCGGCATCGGCGTCACCGTCGCCTACAAACACCAGAGCCGCACCAGCGCCGACTTCCGCCTCAAGGTGGACAAACTCAAGCTTCGGATGCCGGTCTTCGGCGCGCTGTTCCAGAAACTGGCCATGAGCCGGTTCTCCCGGAACCTCGGCCTGCTGCTCAACGTCGGCGTGCCGGTCATGCAGGCGCTCGCCGTGGTCGGTGAGACCACCGGCAACGAAGTGATCAACATCGCGATGAAGGACATCCAGGCGACCGTCCGTGACGGCCAGCCGATGTCCTCCTCGATGCGCAACCACAAGGTCTTCCCCGAGATGGTCAACCAGATGATCGAGGTCGGGGAAGAGAGCGGTCAGATCAGTCAGATGCTCGACAAGGTTGCCGACTTCTACGACAGAGAAGTCGACGCCGCCGCCGAGTCCCTGGCCGCCTCGATCGAACCGATCATGGTCCTCGTCATGGGCGCCGTGGTCGGCGGGATGGTGGTCTGTCTCTACCTCCCGATGTTCACCATCTACCAGAACATCCAGTCGAGCTGACCCTTCCGGCGTGCGACGCGGCACGCCAGGCGCAACACCCGGCCGATTCCCGACGGCCGTAACACCCCTTCCCCGCTCCACCCCACCCCTTGCCCTGGAGGCACCCCGAATGCAGAACGTCATCGACCGCCTGGCCGTCAAGCGCGACGACATCATGGCCAAGAAGGACGACGAGGGCTTCACCCTCATCGAGCTCCTGGTCGTGGTGGTCATCATCGGCGTCCTGGTCGCGATCGCCGTGCCGGTCTACCTGAACTACCGCCAGGGCGCGGCCGACAAGTCGGCGCAGTCCGACGTGCGGGGTGCGATCAGCGCGGTGGAGCAGTTCTACACCAACAACGGCAACGCCTACCCGGGCACCTCGCAGCTCGGTGACAACTCGGCCGGCGCCGCCCCGAACCTGACCCTGACCGGCACCAACGGCAACGCCACGATCACGCTGTCGGACAAGACCAAGCTGCAGTACGCCTACGTCGCCGCCAGCGGCAGCACCGCCGCCAGCTACAAGATCTGCGCGACCAACACCGGCGGCAGCGGCAAGTACTACCTCTACGACAGCACCGCCGGTGGCTCGGTGAAGTCGGTCACCGGCATCACCACCACCAACTTCACCACCTGCGGCTGACGCCGGCCTGACGCCCACCGCGAGCCTGAGGAGAACCGCCGTGCCGCAGTACTTCCTGCTCTGTGTCACCGGCCTCCTCGGGCTCGTGGTGGGCTCGTTCCTGAACGTCGTGATCCACCGGGTGCCCCGCGACGAGTCGCTGGTCCACCCCGGCTCGCACTGCCCGCACTGCGGCCACGCGGTCCGCAACCGGCACAACGTCCCGGTGCTCGGCTGGCTGATGCTGCGCGGCCGGTGCGCCGACTGCGCGGCCCCGATCAGCGCGCGCTACCCGCTCGTCGAGGCCGGCACCGCCGCCCTGTTCGTCGCGGTGGCCGCCCGGTTCGGCTGGTCCTGGGCCCTGCCCGGTTACCTCTACCTGGCCGCCGTCGGGATCGCCCTGGCCCTGATCGACCTGGACGTCATGCGGCTGCCCGACAAGATCGTCCTTCCCTCGTACGCGGTCGCCGCCGCCCTGCTGGTCCCGGCCGCCCTGCTCGCCGGTGACCCGTCGGCGCTGCTCCGGGGCGCGGTCGCGGCGATCCTGCTCTACCTGCTGTACCGCGTGCTCGGCGGGTTCGGGATGGGCGGCGGCGACGTGAAACTGGCCCCGCTGCTCGGCTTCTACCTCGGCTGGCTGGGCTGGGGCGCGGTCGCGGTCGGCGCGTTCTCCGGATTCCTGCTCGGTGGCCTGGCCGGCGGGGTTCTGCTGCTCACCCGGGTCGCCGGGCGCAAGAGCCGGATCCCGTTCGGGCCGTACATGCTGGCCGGGGCGTTCCTGGCGGTCTTCGCCGCGGCGCCGATCGCCGATTGGTACGCCAACCTGCTCACCCCGATCGCGTAACGACCGATAGCCCGTAGGACACCGTCGCGCGAGCGGCGGTGTCGACCGGCAGCGTCGTCACCGCGGCGTCGTCACCCCGCAGCATCCGTCACACCAAGGAAGGAAGACCGATGGCTGGCGCAACACCGATCGGGCTGGACATCGGCTCATCCTCGATCCGGGCCGTCGAGGTCCGTCGCACCCGGGACGAGTACTCGCTGAGCAACTTCGGCCAGATCCCCCTCGAACCCGGCGCCGTGCACGGCGGGGTGGTCCAGGACCCGGCCGGCGTGACCAGCGCGCTCAAGCAGCTCTGGGCGGCCTCCCGGTTCGGCACCAAGCGGGTCAGCCTGGGCGTCACCAACCCGCAGCTGGTGGTCCGCGAGATGTCGATCGCCAACCTGCCCGCCGGGCAGATGCGCCAGGCGCTGCCGTTCCAGGTCAAGGACGCGCTCCCGCTCGCGGTCGAGCGCTCGCTGCTGGACTTCTACCCGCTGGAGCAGCCGGGCAACAACCCGACCGTGCGTGGCCTGCTGATCGCCATGCCCAAGGACGCGGTGGCCGAGTTGGTCCAGGCCGTGGAGAAGGCCGGCCTGCACGTCACCGGCGTCGATCTGGCCTCGTTCGCACTGCTGCGCGCCGCTTCCCGGCTGGACAGCCAGGTGGAGGCGATCGTCGACATCGGCGCCGACATCACCAGCGTGGTCGTCCACGCGGACGGCGAGCCGCTGTTCGTGCGGACCCTGCCCCGGGGCGGCACCGAGATCACCGACAGCATCGCCACCCGGCTCGGCGTCCCGGCCCCGCAGGCCGAGGACATCAAGTGCCGTTTCGGGCTGCACGGCGACGGCAGCCCGGACAGCGTGGCGGCGATCACCGACGCGGTCCGGCCGCTCGCCAGCGAGCTGCGCAGCTCCTTCACCTACCTGGCCTCGGGCGAACGGCAGAAGCAGGTCACCCGCCTGGCCCTGTGCGGCGGCGGCGCCCTCATGCCCGGTCTCGCCGAGCACCTGCAGGAGCAGCTCAGCGGCATCGCCGTGATGTACGCGGACAGCACCTCCCGCCTGCGCGACACCCGCCGGGCCCGGGAGCGCGGGTTCGACAGTTTCGTGCCGTCGGCCGCCGTGTCGATCGGCCTCACCCTGGGAGCCGGCCGATGACCACGACCGCGTTGATGCCGCTGGACCCGACGGTCTCCCCGCAGCAGGCGAACCGGGTCCTGCCGATCCGCGCGAACCTGCTGCCGCAGGACATCAGCGACGGCCGGCGGGCGCGGCGGACCCGGACCGCCGTGATCATCTCGGTGGTGCTGGTGCTGGCCATGCTCGGCACCTGGTACTGGCACGCGGCCGGGAAGAAGCAGGACGCCGAGGCCGACTTCGTGTCGGTCACCGGGCAGGTCTCCCAGATCCAGAAGGCCCAGGGCAAGTACAGCAAACTGACCACCACCAAGAACACGATCACGGTGATGGACGGACAGCTGGCCAAGCTGATGGCCGCCGACCTGCCCTGGCAAACCATTCTCGACCTGGTCCGCAGCACCGGAGACAAGTACGACGTGAAGGTCGCCGAGGTCACCGGGCAACTGGCCCAGGCCAACGGCACCACCTCCAGCGACGTGGTCGGCACCCTCAACCTGACCGGATCGGCGCCCGACAAGAAGGCCGTCGCCAAGTACGTCCTCGCGATCGTCGACCTGAAATCCAAGGGCCTGGCCGACCCGTTCGTCAACGACGTGTCGGGAGCCGACAAGGACGGCGTCACCTTCGACATCACCGTGTCGCTGACCAAGACGGCACAGTGCGGCAAATACACCACGAAGTGCAAGGCCTCGTAGGAGATAGATGATGAGTCTGTTCCGCTCCGACCGCGTCTGGCTCTTCGGCGGCCTCGGCCTGATCGCGATGGTGATCGCCGCCGGGTGGTTCCTGATGATCAGCCCGAAGTACGCCGAGGCGTCCGACATGCAGAGCCAGGTGGAGGAGACCACCATCCAGCTGGCCACCCTGAAGAAGAGCCTGTCCCAGCTCAGTGCCGACAACGCCAACCTGGCCACCTACACGGCCGAGAAGGCGGAGCTGATGAAGGCGCTGCCGACCGGCGACCAGATCCCGGCCGACGACATCCCCGCCTTCCTGACCCAGCTCCAGGTGATGGGCATCGACCTGGGCGTCGACGTGGACGCCTACTCGGCGACCGGCAAGTCCAAGTCGGACGTGATCCCCACGGTCGAGGCACTGCCGATCGCGCTCAACGCGAAGGGCCCGACCAAGGCCATCAGCAAGTTCATCAACCAGCTGCAGAACACTCAGGCCCGGGCCGTCCTGATCAAGTCGGCCCAGCTGACCGTCGACGAGTCGGCCGGCACCGCCGAACTGGGCCTGACCCTGAACGCCTTCCGGAACCCGGACGGCAGCACCACCACGGCCGTGACCACGAACTGACCGCGACGGCCGGGCCGCCATCAGGCAGCCCGGCCGCCCGTCACCCCAGCAGGGCGGCGACGCCGTCGAAGGCCGGGCGGCGGACCGCGTACCGGCTGATCCCCCACCGGGCCTCGATCCGGTCCAGCTTCGCCCGGATCTCACCCAGGGTTCCGGCCATCATGTAGGGCGTCAGGGCCGCCTCGGCCGCACTCATCTCGGTCTCCAAGGCCCATGTGGCGTACGTGGCCTCGGCGTCATCCGTCACCTCGAAGTAGTGCGCGAGCACCTCCACCGGGGTCGCGCCGGCCAGCTCGACCTGCCGGTCCACGTCCTCGACCCGGAACCGGGCGGTGTGCTCGTGCCCGTCGGCCAGGGTGCGGCCCAGGCCGGAGAGCCCGATCAGGTCGGCGTGCTCGGCGGCCCAGCGCAGCAGCCGGGTGTTGCCCCCGCCGAACAGCAGCGGCACATGATCCTGCACCGGCCGCGGCCAGGTCAGGCCGTCCCCGGCCAGCAGGCGCTGAGTGGCCTCGGCGACCCGGATGAAGTGGTCGACCCGCTCGGCGACCCCGGGGCGCTCGCGGCCGACCGCGGCCCACTCGGCCGGGGTGTGGCCGGCGCCGATGCCGAGAACGGCCCGGCCGCCGGAGATCAGATCCAGGGTGGCCACGTCCTGGGCGATCAGGATCGGCTCGCGGACGCCGGCGTTCACGACGTAGGAACCGAGGCGGATCGTGCTGGTGACCGCGGCCGCGGCGGCCACCGCGACGAACGGGGAGGCACTCGTGCCCGGGTGGTCGGCGGTGTAGAGGGCGTGGAAGCCGGCCGCCTCGGCCCGGCGGGCCAGGTCCAGCCAGTCGGCGGCGTCGGTGGGTCGCGCCTGCAGCGAGAAAGTGGTCATGCGTCATTGTTCGCGGCGATCAGGCACGAAGCCGACAGACTTCTGCCGATGGCAGAGGATTTTTGGGGTAACCGTGCCCACCCACGGACGCCGCCCTTTCGGGCCTCGCGTTCTGGCCGCGCCAGCGGCCTGCGAGGGTCGGAAGGGTCCCCGCGGGAGCGACGGTCTGTACCCCGGCGGACCGAGGCAATGAAGAATGTGATCTTGGGTTATTTGCGCTCCTGATCCGCAACTCGGAATACCTGCTGCAGGGCAAGCAATCGTCGATCAGATGGGGGCACACGAGGAGGAGCCCCGATGAACCAGAACCTGATCCTGATCGCCGATGACGACGCCGACGTCCGTGACCTGCTGTCGGTCACCCTGGAGGCGGCCGGCTACCGCGCGCTCGGCGCCAAGGACGGGCACACCGCGGCCCGCATCCTCACCGTCGCCAAACCGATCGGCATGATCACCGACGTCCGGATGCCGGCCATGAACGGCATGGAGCTGTGCCAGCTCGCGCGCAGCAACCCGGCCATCCGGGACATGGCGATCCTGATGGTCTCCGGCAACGCGCACGCCTACGACGTCGACGCCGGGTTGATCTCCGGCGCGGACGGCTACCTGGCCAAGCCGCTCGCGCCGAAGGCGCTCGTCTCCGAGCTGCAGAACCTGATCAACCGTCGTCACCTGGGGGTCTGACGGCGCGCAAACGGTCCGCGGTCGACGGAATCGGGCCGCGGACCTGACGGACCGCCGCGTTCCACCAGCTCAGGTCGAACCGGCCGCCGTCGGCCAGGAACGCGCCGCGCAGATCGGCCCAGGCCAGACCCGGGTGCTTGTGGTGGATCCCGTGCAGGTTGAACGCCAGGATGAAAGTCTCCAGCGGGCGCGGCAGGTAGAGGTTCATCGCCTCCAGCGGCTCGTCGAGCGGCGTCGCGTAGTGGTAGGCATTGTCGGCCACCGACACCACGAACGCCCGCCCGAGCAGCGCCGCCAGCAGCATCCACCAGTGTGGACCGTAGGCGGCGAACGCGGCCGCGTGGACCCCGACGATCAGCGCGGCGTCCAGGCGGAACATGCCCAGCCGGCGGGCCGCCACGTTCTCCAGCAGCAGCGACGTGACCGTCTCGGGATCCTCCAGACGGCGGGCGGCCCAGGCCCAGCCCCGTCTCGGCAGGGGCGCCAGCAGCAGCGACGACACCTCGGCCAGGTACAGCCCGCCGAACAGGCGCAGGTAGTACCCGGGTGCCTGAGCACCCCAGGTGGTCCGGCCCGGATCGAAGATCTCGGTCCGCTCGCGCGGTGTCCGGCTGAACCGGTGATGCAGCAGGTGCCCGGCCTTGAGCAGGGCGAACGGTGCGCCGTAGGCGACCGCCAGCAGGCGGCCGAGCCGATCGTTGCCGGCCCGGTCGCGAATGAGAGACCCATGGATGGACTCGTGCAGCAACGACCACAGTGGCGTGTTGGTCAGCACGATCGGAATCAGGAGCCATCCCCAGGCCGTGCCTCGCGGCAGCAGCCCGAGCGGGATGACGAAAAGTTGGCCGCCCACAAGGATGAGGGCGATGGCGACGAGCGCGGACGAGGTCGCGGTGGCTCCGTACGTGCGCGTCGGTCCCGTCGAGACGGTTCGCACCCGATCACGTTAAAGGCCCCGGGCGACCACCCGGTGTACGTCAGCCGAAGACCCCGTTGACATAGTCGTGGGTCCGCGGGTCGACCGGCGCGCCGAAGATCTGCTGGGTCTCGCCGGCCTCCACGATGTGACCCGGCGTGCCCTGCTCGGCCAGGAAGAACGCGCACTGGTGGGACACCCGCGCGGCCTGCTGCATGTTGTGCGTGACGATGACGATGGTCACCGTCTCGGCCAGCTCGGTGATGGTCTCCTCGATGCGCCGGGTCGACGTCGGGTCCAGGGCCGAGCACGGCTCGTCCATCAGAAGAACCTTCGGACGTACGGCCAGGGACCGCGCGATGCAGAGCCGCTGCTGCTGCCCGCCGGAGAGCGCGCCGCCGGGCTGACGCAGCCGGTCCCGCACCTCCTTCCACAGGCCGGCCCGGGTCAGACTCTCCTCGACCAGCCCGTCCTTCTCCCGCCGGGACGCCCGGGTGCCGGTCAGTTTGAGCCCGGCCACCACGTTGTCGTAGATCGACATCGCCGGGAACGGGTTCGGCTTCTGGAACACCATGCCGATCTTGCGGCGGGCGTCGGTGACCCGGACCGCGGCGTCGTAGATGTCCTCGCCGGCCAGCTTCACCTCACCGGCCAGCGACGCGCTGGGCACCAGCTCGTGCATCCGGTTCAGGATCCGCAGGAACGTGGACTTGCCGCAGCCGGACGGGCCGATCAGGGCGGTCACCTGGCGGGCCGGCATGGTCAGCGAGACCCGGTCGAGGACCTTGCGCTCGCCGAACCACGCGGACACGGCGGCGGCCTCCAGGGCGAGCGCGTCCGAGCGCACCGGGGCTTCCATGACGGTCATGGCGATTCCTCTTCTCGATCAGATCAGGTTGGGCAGCAGGCGGGTGACCTGGCCGGCCACGAGCAGGCCGAGGACGGCCAGCACGGGCAGGCCGATCAGCCACGCGTGCCACAGGCCGAGCCGCTGCCGTACCCAGGCCACGGCCAGCGCCGAGATGAACATCAACTGTCCCCACAGGACGAGCGGGACCAGCGCGATCAGGTCGATGCCCATCAGGTTCTCGGACGGCGGCAGCAGCGCGGTCGAGACGGCCAGGGCGGGCGTGTCCTGCACCTTGGAGGTCAGCTTGGCGTCGACCCGGAGGACGTTGTTCGGCAGGTAAGCGGTGCCGTCGGCGGTGACCAGGGTGAGCCGTCCGGAGCCCGGGGTGAGCGTGGGCGGTTGCGGGTCGCCGGCGCGGCGGACACCCATCACCTCGTACGTGTGCTCGCCCTGCCCGGTGACGACGGAGATCCTGTCGCCGCCGGAGAGCTCGCCGATCCGGGAGAACGGGCCGCCGTAGCCCGCACGGCGGGCCATCAGGATGCTCGTGCCGGCCTGACCGGGCAGCACGGTGTCGCGGCGGTGGCCCGGACCCCGGGTGAGCACGCCGCCGTCGGTGCCCTCGAAAACCACCTCGCGCAGGCCGATCGCCGGGATGTCGATCACCGCGACGGCCGTGCCCGAGGGCAGCGCCGTCTTGCCGTCCTCGGTGACGTGACCGACCGGGGCGGTGGCCAGGGCCAGTTCGGCTCGGAAGTTGGCGTAGGCGAGCTTCTGTGCCCGGTCGTGTCCGAGGTCGCCGAGGACGGTGAACTGGAGGACAAAACCGAGAAGTACGGCGGCCAGGATGCTGAACGCGGTGCCGGGCAGGCTGGCCCAGAGCGGGCCCGGGCGCGCGGGCGGGGCCGGCGGGGCGGCCGCGGGCGGGGTCGGCGGCGCGGCCACCGGGGGCGGGACCGGGGGCGCGGCAGCCGGGGGCGCGGCAGCCGGGGGCGCGGCGGCCGGCACGACCGGGGTGATCGTGGTCGTCACTGGACCTCCTGGGATGTCGCGGGTGTCACGGGGTGCGGGAGCGGCGGCCGAATCGGCGGCCGGCTTCGAAGGCGAGGAGGACGACGGCCAGGCCGGCCACCAGCCACCACGGGGACGGGGTGGTGCCGGTCGCGGCCGGGCGGGCCTCCGTCGTGGGCACGGCCTCGGCCTCGGCCGGCGCGGTCACGGGTGGCTCGGCAGCCTCCGAGATGACCGGGGCCGGTGACTGGGTGGCTGCCCCGCCCGCGGCTTTGTACTTGTTCGGGGTGCTGAACACCATCGCGCCCCGGTACTCGGCGTGGACGGTGTTGGAGAACTGCTCGACGCAGTACACCGTCACGTCGTACCGGCCGCTCAGCTTGGTGCTGTTGTCCTTGGCGAAGTCGGCCATCGTCTGTGCGAAGTAGACGTCGAAGCCCTCGGTCGCCGACATCCCGGCCGTGGTCGGCGCGGTCACCATCTGGCCGTCCTTCGGGAAGCCGTGCCCGCGCGCGACGGCGTAGAACCCGTCGGCCGGCGCCGGGCAGCCCCCCGAGGTGTGCACCTTGATCGCGGCCAGGTCGATGCTGTCGGCCGGGGTGAACGTGATCGTGCCGGTCGCCGGGGCCGGAACCGCGAGGAGCAGCGCCACCAGCGCGCTCTCAAGCATTCTTGACCGCCCGGCGGCGACGGCGCCGGTTCAGGAGCACGCCGGCGATCAGGACCACGATCAGGAAGACGACGGCCGCGGTGGTCCACGAGAAGGCCCAGAAGCCGTACTCCCGGGTGACGGCACTGAGCTGCAGTTTCTGGTCGCCCGGCTGGGCCAGCGGGTCGGCGTGCACCTCACCGGTCAGCCACACGGCGGGCAGGGCCCCGTTGACCTCGGCGGTCATCGTGACCGCGTCGCCGGGCAGGATCTCGGCGACGTCGGCGATGCCCACGGCCTCCCGCTTGCCGCCCCACAGGGTGCTCACGGTGACCTTCTGGCGGGCGCCGAGACGGACGTTGCCGGTGTTGCGGACCAGGTAGGTCAGCGTGGTGCGGCCGCTCTTGAGCGGGTTGGCGTTCGGGTGGTACTTGGCGGTCAGCTTCTCGACCGTGATCCCCGGCGTCAGCGTGCCGCTGATCCGCAGGTAGACCCGGGAGCCGACGCGCTGGTCGACGGAGACCTTGTTGCCCTTGGCATCGGTCTGCAACGACGACACCGAGGCGACGATGCCGGCGGTGTGGTCGCCCGGGGTCGCGGTGGCCGGGATCCGGAGGGTGAACGGGACGACCGTGCGACCGCGGGCGGGAACCGTCACCGAACCCTTGGACATGGTCACCCAGGCGCCGGCGTCGGCCGACTTCCCACCGGACGCGAGCACGTCGAAGCCGCCGCCGGAGGTGGTGAAGGCGTCGTTGGCGTACACCCGTACGGTGATCGGCCGGGTCCCGGCGTTGGAGACCTCGACCTGGTCCTCGACCGAGGCGCCCGGCGTGGCCGCGTAGGCGAAGGTGGAGCGCTTGTCCGGACCGGTCTTGCCGGTCGGCCGGACGCCGAACGTGACCCGGCCGTCGCCACTCGCGGGCGCCGCGGCCGCGGGACCGGCGAGACCGATCCCGATGAAGGTGGCGAGGAGTGCCGTGACCGCACGCCGCATGGTGACCGTCCTTAGAAGCTGTGGGGTGGTGCGGGGCGGCGGGCAGTGCCGCCCCGCACCGGGGTGTTTCAGATGGCGGTGATGGTCAGCGTCGCGGTGTAGGTGCCGGCCACCGTGGTGGTCGGGACCTGCAGCGACACGTCGGCGGTCACGTGGGCGGTGCCCACGCCCGCACCGGCGCCGGCCAGGGCCAGCGTGCGGGCCGAGGCCAGGCCGAGACCGTTCGGCGCGGTCGCCTGAGGCGCGATCGCGTTGGCCGGGTCGACCTTGCTGCCGGGGGTGATCGTCTGCGAGGCGGACTTGTCGACGAGCTTGGGCGACCAGCCGAGGTTGGCGCCGTTGATCGCGTGGCTCGCGCCGTCGGAGAAGTCCGACACCTGGCCCGAGACGTTCCAGCCGAAGTTGCCGGCCCGGGTGTCGGTGACGGTCAGCGGGTTGATCGAGCCCGCGGTGGTCAGCTTGGAGGCGTCCGACGTCAGGGCCGGAGCCGGGAGCACGACCGGGGCATTGTTGGCGACGCTGATCGTCAGCGCACCGCTCTCCACCGTGGTGGAGATGGTCTGCGAAGCGCTGCCGCCCTTGAACGCGGTGACGGTCAGCGGGACCGACGCCGACTCCGAAGCGGTGTAGACGGCCGCGTCGGCCGGGACGAACTTGGCCGTGAAGCCGTGGTCACCCTCGGACAGGCTGCTGGTGTTCAGCACGGCGGTGCCACCGGAGACGGTCACCGGGGCGCCCAGGTTCTGGCCGCCGTCGGTGAACTGGACCTTGCCCGCGGCCTCGCTCGGGCTGACCGTCGCGGTCAGCGCGACCGGCGAGAACTGCTCGACGGTCGGCTGCGGGTTGACGGCCAGGCCGACCGAGGTGGCCTGCGCCGCGGCCCGGTTGACGACCAGGGTGGCGGCCGACGAGGTGGAACCGGAGACGCCGGCCGTGGTCGGGGTGAAGACCGCGGTCAGCGTGTGGGTGCCGGCGGTCAGCGCCGTCGTCTTCAGCTCGGCGACACCGTTGGCGACGGTGACCTCGCTGCCCAGGTTCTCGCTGCCGTCCTTGAACTGGACCTTGCCCGCGGCGGCGGCCGGGGTGACGGCCGCCTTCAGCGTGACCTCGTCACCGGCGGTGACCGGGCCGGTCGGGTCGACCGAGATGGTCGTCGTCGACGGCGAGCTCGAGTTCGGGTCGGTGGTCGTGTACGCGGTCGGCGACGTGAAGTAGAACGCCGTCGTGAAGGTGCCGTATTCGTGCTGCTCGAACGAGTCGACACACGTGATGACCAGGTCGTACTCGCCGGCCACGATGGTGGTGCCCTGGTCGGTGGCGACGTCCTTGAAGCTGTTGTCGACCTGGATGTCGAACGGCGCCGTGGCCGAGAAGTTGGTGTCCTTCGGCGTCACGACCTGCACGCCGCCGGTGAACTTGCCCGGGCCGAAGAGGTAACCCCAGTAGGAGTCGGCACCGGTGGTGCCACAACCGGCCGAGGTACGGACCTTCGGGACGGTGATGTCGGCGCCGGTCGCCGGGGTGGCGGTCAGCGTGCCGAAGCTGCCGGCCGGCGGGGCGGCCTGAGCCGCCGCGCCGAACGGGAGGACCAGGGCGGTGGCCGCGACGGCGACCAGGGCACCCTTGGCGGTACGGGACTTGAGCTGCATGGAAGTCTTCTCGCCTTCGATCACGGGGTGCGCAGGGACGTGTCGCCGCAGGACGTGTGCGGCGCGAAGCCGAACTTCTTGATCGTCGTGGTGTTGGAGCAGATCTTCGAGGTCGGGCCGACGAAGACCGAGGCGTACGGCTCGGCGCCGATCCGGGCGGTCGGGACCACGTTGTAGACGTCCCGCGTCATCGTCGAGCCGGTGTTCAGCACGGTCGGCGCGATGCCGTCGAGCTGGCCCAGGACCGACTTGCCGTGCACGTCGGCGACGACCGCGGTGGTCTGCGACAGGTACTGCGCGATCGAATAGGGCACGATCTGCTTCGGGTCGGTCAGCAGGGTGCCGTTGTTCTCCTGCAGCGGGGCGTTGGTCGCGTCGACCTCGCCGATGCAGGTGTGGTTGGCGGTCTGGGTGAAGGTCGACGCGTCGGTGAAGCCCAGCGACTTCAGGAAGAAGGAGCGCGTGCCCGAGCCGAACTGCGGGAGCAGCGGCTTGTACAGCGTGGTGTTCGAGCAGTTGTAGATGCTCGTGAGCTGCGCCTTGGTCAGCTTGCGGGAGATGTTGCTGTCCCCGCGGACCGCGTAGGTGACCGCGTCCACCCCGAACGGGATGTAGGTCAGGTTCTTACCCGGGTAGCTCGCCGAGTTGTTGCTCGACGAACGTGCGAAGTCCACGCATCCGTTGTTCGCGTCGAGCGAGTTGACCAGGGCCGTCACGCCGGCGCCGGAGCCCGACGGGCGGGTGATCTCACAGCCGGTGGCCTTGGTCTTGATCGTCTGCGAGCCGAACGCGTCGTAGGAGGCGATCTGCTTGGTGGTGCCGTCGAGGACGAGGTCGGACAGACCGTTCATGACGCCCTCGGTGGTGTCCGAACCGACACCCGCGAGCACCCGGTAGGTGGGGTCGCCGGCGGGGTCGGCCTGCGCCGGGGAGGCAGTCACGGCGAGTGCCGCGATCAGCCCCATCCCGACCGCGGCCAGGAACCGTTTGTTCTGCACTGCGGCTATCCTTTTCTCTGCGTTCGCGTGCCGGACGGTTGTCCGGCCGCACTACGCCGGCAGCTGCGAACTGCCGGTCGCTGTGGCCAGGAGTGGTAGCTCCTGGCCACAGTCGTCTTGGTGGTGATCACCCGTTCCTCCGCTTGGCCCGGGCGATGGTGAGCAGGATCGGCCCGGCCAGCGCCGCGAGCAGACCCGCGGCCAGCGCCGCGAAGAGCCCGAAGCGCACGTTGCCGAGCGGGGTGCTGGGTGTCGGGTTCGACACCGCGACCGGTACGGCCGAGCCCAGGCCGCTCGGCGTCGCGGCGGGCACGTCCGAGGGCGTGCCGGTGCCGGTGTTCGACGCCTTGGTCGGCTTGGTCGCGGGCTTGGTCGTAGGACTCGTGGCCGGGGTGTCGGCCGAGCCGGAGACGGCGTTCGGGTCGACCCCGGCCGTCTTCTGGATCGTCGTCGCGGCGGTCCGGGTCTGCGCACGCAGCTTGGCCGGGAGCGGGGCGTATCCGGCGGGCAGGGTGCCCGGCTTGACGCCCGGGGTCTGTCCGTTGCCGGCGGCGTAGCGCAGCAGATCCCCGTACGCCGCGCCCAGGTCCTTGTCGATGTCGGCCGGCGCCGTCGCCGCGTAGATCACCGAGGTCAGCGGGTACGCCTGGGCCGACGTGGTCGACGGGTTGGGCGCGAGCACGCTCTTGTCGACGGCCGACGGCTTCATCGCGGCCACCGCGGCCAGCATGCTCTCGGAGGTCGGGGCGACGAACTTGCCGGCCGCGTTCTGCAGCTGGACCATCGGCAGCCCGAACCGGGTGGCGGTGGCGGTGTCGGTCACCGCGAGCACGGCCCGCTTGCCGGGCAGCTGCGGGGTGCCCTTCTTCCAGCCGATGACGTCGCCGTTGCTGTCGAACGAGGTGGCGTTGCGGACCAGCGTGTCACCGCGGGCCGCGGACCGGGCGGCGTCGTGCATGTTGTTGGCGAACGGGTGCATGTCGAGCGTGCACCAGTCGACGTCGTTCTGTGCCTCGTTGCGCATCTTGACGCAGTACAGGTCGCTCTTCGGGAAGTTGTCCTGCGGCCAGGTCAGGCCCGGGTAGACCGGGTTGACCACCATGCCCCACGGATCCGCCTTGCCCTTCAGGAACGCCTTGGCGTCGGGGTCGGACAGAATCCAGGACCAGAGCTCGGTGGCCATGTCGGTCTGACCGACGCCGACCAGCGCGTCCCCGATGGCCAGCGGCAGCTGCACGCTGGACGTGGTGTCTTCCGGATCCTTCTGCACCCAGTCCGGGTTGAGCTGGCGGAACTCCGGGTCGAAGGTGATCGTCTGCGGGTTCTTGATCACCGTCGGCCGATTCAGGTCGGCGCCCGACCGGTACGACTGGGTCATCAGCTTCGCCACCAGCCGGGCCGTGAGTTTGAGGGTGGGCAGGCGTTTGCCCTCGTTGGCCAGTTCCTCGGGGTTCGCCCCGGAGCCGGAGACCCAGTCGATGTTCATGGCGATGGCCAGTCCGGAGACGGCGGCCGGCGCGTAGACCACTTTCCGGCCGGGGACCGGGGTCATCGGCTGGTTGACGAAGACCATGCCGGGGTCCACGCCGGCCAGCCGGTCGCGGGCCGACGCGTCGGTGGTCTGCGTCCAGCCGAACACCCGGTCCTTGCGGCCACCGGCGCACAGCGTCGGCTGCCAGCGGATCATCGCCTCGGTCATCGCCTCGGCGCCGATCGCGCGCTTCTCGGCCGCGCCGAGCGGGCAGACCCGGCCGAGCGGCTGGAACTTCAGCGGCACGACCAGGCGGTTGGCCCAGTTGGTGGCGCTCAGCGGCGAGGAGTCCAGCGCGTGGTGCGGCTTGGCGTCACCGCTGGTGCCGTTCACCTCGGAGTCGTTGCGCGGCACGATGACCATCCAGCAGGACCGGCCGGTGCCGTTGGCCAGCAGCGACCCGCAACCCAGGCCGGGGGCTTCGAGGGCGGTCTGCACCTCGAAGAACTCCTCGCCGTGGCCGTCCGGGCTGGTCCGGCCGTACGGAATCTCGTTGGTCGTCGCCTGGTCGAAGTACTCGCCGCCGGTGCCGTTGGTGACCGGGTCGCCCTCGACCGGCTTGAACGGCGCGAAGACGTTCACGTTGGCCTGGGTCATCTTGACCGTCTCGAGCGGGTCCCGCAGACCGTCCGGGCACGTGCCGGCCTTCTCGTTCTCCGGCGAGCAGTACGGCGCGTAGTTCAGCTGCCGCTTCCCGGTGTACAGGCCGCCGCGCTGGTCGGTGTAGAGCGCGCCGAACTGGCACTGCTCCCGGGTCGGCCCGCTCTTGGCGTCCCCCCAGCACTGCATGATCTGCAGGTAGTTGGAGTAGGCGGCCGAGTCGCCGGTGGGCGCGCCCCCGGTCCAGGTGACGTCCACGACCTGGTTGATCAGGTTGGTGGTCTGGCTGACGGTGACCTTGAGGTCCTTGAAGTCACCCCGCCCGGTGACGGTCACCGCGGTCGAGTCGGCGGCGTCGGCGGCCGGGGCCGGGGCGGTGAACATCAGCAGTACGGCGGCGAGCGCGGCCGCGGTCCAGCGCCGGATCATGGCTTTCCTCCCCGCCGGAACACCCGGGCGATCAGGGGCGGGCCGACCGTGAGGCCGACCAGCAGCGCGACGGCGAGCGCGATCAGGACCGTCTTCAGCGTCGAGTCGAGTTGGATGCCGACCGAGACCGGGACGGCCAGGGCCGAGTCGGCGCCGGTGCCCCCGCCCGTGCCGCCGGCCGGCAGCCCGGTGTCCGGATCGACCGCGCCCGCGGCCGGCCCGTTGTTCGTGCCGGTGGCTGTCCCGGTGCCGGTGCCGGTGCCCGTACCCGTGCCGGTGTTTCCGGTGTTGGTGTTGGTCTTGCCGCCGTTGTTGTTGGTGGTCGGCGTGTTCTGGGTGGCGCCGCCGGTGCCGGTGGCGCACTGCGTGGTGCCGACCTTGTCGCACGCCTGCGGGTAGGGCGCGTTCTTGGCCAGCGTGTTCGAGCCGTCCTTGGAGAAGGTCGGGTTGTTGCAGGTGGCGATGTTGATGTTCTTGACCACCACGCCGGGGATCTTCTTGGTCTGGGTCAGACCGGCCTCGACCAGGTTCTTCGGCAGCGGCGAGTAGCCGAGCTCGTCGGCCTGCTGCTGCCCCTCGCAGAGGAAGTAGTAGTTGAACGCGCCGAGGGTCTTGCCCTTGGTGGTGGTGAACCGGTCCGTCGTCGCGGTCGGGATCAGCATGTAGCTGTAGCTGGACAGCGGATACGTACGCGGGTCGTTGTAGGTGTAGACGCCGCTCAGGTCCTGGGTCAGGTAATCCGGCCCGGGCGTCTGGTTGATCTTGGCAGCGAGCAGCGCCACCGCGACCGACTTGGCGGTCGGCTCGACGTAGTAGTCCTTGGCGTTGCGGATCTTGGCCACCGGGAATCGGGCATTTTTCGCGTACGAGTATTCGACGTACGTGATGGCGCCGACGCTCGACGCCTGGGCCACGTAACCGGCCACGTTCTGCGAACCGCTCTGCGCGGTCATCGCACTGCCCGGGATCGTCGGATACAGCGAGGTCACCTTGCACGGCGTGGACCGGCCGGCCTTCTTGCAGTACGCGTCCCAGATGCTCGGGTAGCGGGCCTTCATCCACGTGGTGAACTGGGCGGTCGTACCGGAACCGTCGGACCGCACGACCGGGACGATCTTGCGTGCCGGCAGCGACAGACCGGGGTTGTCGGTCTTGATCGCCGGGTCGTTCCAGACCGTGATCACGTTGGTGAAGATCTTGGCGAGGGTGTCGCCGGAGAGCCGCAGGTTGGTGACCCGCTTCCCACCGATCTCCAGGTTGTACATGAACGAGGTACCACCGGCCACGATCGGCATGTACGCGTAACCGAACTTGGGCTTGGCCTCGGTGTCACCGGCGTCGTCCTTGCCGTACGCGATCTCCGAGACGCCGAAGTCGAGCAGGCCACTGGCGAACTGGTTACGCCCGGCGGTGGAGCCGTTCGCGGTGTAGTTCACCGTGATGCCGTACTGCTTCACATTGGACGTCCACTGGTCGATCGCGTTGGAGCTCCACGTCGAGCCGGCCCCGGTGATCGGCACGTAGACCTCGGCCGCGGCCGGGAGGATCCCCGCCACCTGGCCGGCCGCCGTGAGCGCTAACACCACAAGCGCCGCGGAAACGGCGCGGAGAGCGCGCCTCAACATGGTCACTGAACCTCTTTTACTTGTACGGATTGCTGTTGTTCGTGCGCGTTGCCGGGCAACCCGGCGCTCTCGGGCGTGTTCTCCCAGAGGGGGGTGAGGACCGCCGGAGCCTGCTTCTGGAAGCGGGCCAGATCCCGCGCCGACGCCCGTGCCCGGGCCGCCCGCTGGCGATCGCTCAGCTCCAGCGGCCCGCGTCCGCCGATCAACCGGGCGATCACGAACAGCAGCAGCACCAGGAGCAGCAGCAGCGCCGCGGTGCCGAACCCGCGCGCCACCATGTTCGGCTCCGGCGACTTGATCAGCGTGAACGTGGCCAGCGGCAGCGACACCTGCGACTCGTGGAACGCGTCCGGGTTGAGCGCCTTGTTGTATCCGGCGGTCAGCAGCACCGGCGACGTCTCCCCGATGCCGCGGGCGGTACCCAGGATCACCGCGGTGGCCAGGCCGGGCCGCGCGGTCGGCAGGATCACGTGCCAGGCCGTCCGCCAGCGGCTCGCGCCCAGCGCCAGCGACGCCTCTTTCAGGTTGCCGGGCACCAGCCGCAGCACCACGTCCGAGGCCCGCACGATGATCGGCAGCATCATCACGCTGATCGCCAGCGAGGCCGCGAAACCGGACTGCTGGAAGCCGAGGATCAGGATCACCGTCGCGTAGATGAACAGGCCGGCGACGATCGACGGCAGCGCGGTCATCGCCTCGACGATGGTCCGGACCAGCCGCGGGAACGGTCCCCGCATCTCGGCCAGGAACAGCGCGCAGAGCATGCCGGACGGGACGGTGATGGCCAGGGCCAGGCCGATCTGTTCCAGCGTGCCGACCACCGCGTGCACCGCACCACCCTCGGTGAGCGGGGCGAGCGGGCCGGTGACACTGAGGTCCCGGGTGTAGAAGTTCAGGTGGATCAGGGCCTGGAACCCGCGGATCAGGGTGAACCCGACCACGAAGACCAGCGCGCTGATCATCAGGATGGCCGCGCCGTGCACCACCGTGGAGACCAGCCGGTCACGGACCGCCGGCCCGTCCCGGTCCAGCCAGACCAGCACCGCGTAGAGCGCCAGGAACACCACGAACGAGCAGACGACAAAGCCGAGCAACCCGGAGAACGGGGCGATCCAGTAGAAGACCAGGGCGGTCAGGGCGACCGCGGCGACCGCGGCGCCGAGGCCGGCGAAGACGTCCTCGCTGCGCAGGGACGCGGTGTTGCGCCGAAGTTCGGACATCAGGCTTCGCTTTCCGCACCGGAACGGCTCCGGGCCACGATCATTCCGGCGCCGAAGTTCACGACGAGGGTCATCAGGAACAGCGCGACACCGGCGGCCATCAGGGCGGAGAGCGCGACCGGGCCGGACTCGCCGTACCGCAGGGCGATCAGCGCCGACACCGAGTTGGCGCCGTTCTGCAGGATGTGCGGCTGGATCACGAAGACCGGCGAGATGATCAGGTAGACGGCGATCGTCTCGCCCAGCGCCCGGCCCAGGCCGAGCATGGTGCCGCCGATCATGCCGCCCCGCCCGAACGGCAGGACGACCGAGCGGATCATGCCCCAGCGGGTGGCGCCCAGCGCGTACGCGCCCTCCCGCTCGCCGATCGGCGCCTGAGAGAACGCTTCGCGCATGATCGAGCAGATCACCGGCGAGATCATCATCGCGACGACGATCCCGGCGATGAACGTCGAGGACGTATAGACGGTCGCCGTGGCCAGCGGGTCACGAGGATCAGAATTGGTCACGCGCAGGAAGGGGATCCAGGCGAAGTACGTCGACAGCCAGCGCGACAGCCCGATCACGTGCCCCTGCAGGAACGCGAAGCCCCACAGTCCGTAGACCACGCTCGGCACGGCCGCCATCAGGTCGACCAACGCGATCAGCGGGCGCTTGAGCCGGCGCGGGACGTACTCGGAGACGTACAGCGCCATCCCGGTGGCCAGCGGCACCGCGATCGCGATGGCCACGCTCGCGATGAGAACGGTTCCGGTCAGCACGGCCGCGATACCGAAGTGCCCGGAGTCCGGTTCCCAGGCCTGCGTGGTCAGGAACGACCAGCCGGCCACGTTCAGCGCCCGCGACGCCTTCTCGAACAGGAACACACCGACCAGCGCCATCAGCACCAGGACGAACGCACCCCCGACCCGCAGCACCGACCGGTAGAGCAGGTCGACGCCGCCCGAGGGCCGGATCCGCCGGCGCTGCTCGGGCGCGTCCGGCTGCTCCACCACCGCCGGCATGGTCAGGGTGTCGGTCATGACCGCAGGCCCTCGGCGAGCGGCGCGGCCTGGGGCAGGAGGGTGAGCATGACCGTCGCCGACCGCTCGGCCTGCAGCCGCCGGTGGTAGTCCCGGCTGGCCACGGCCACGATCGTGTCGCCGACCAGCATCCGCCAGCGCCAGCCGATCGAACTGCTGCGCACCAGCGTGATCCGCATCTCGGCCACGTGCTCCTGCACCCACTGCGCCGCGGCCCGGGCCGCCTCGTGGTCCGGGTAGACCGTCGAGGACCGGCCGAGGTCACGATTGTTGGTGGTCAGCAGTCGCCAGCCGACCCAGTCGGATGTTCTGGTCGGAAGAAATCCGAAACGCGCCGCAGACACAGTTCCGCCTCGCCTGAAGGGTGGGAACACGCGGAACCGGATTCGATCGTCACGCGTGCGATGCACACGCTGAACAGGCTCTGTACACAGAGCGCGCACAACCGGTTAACAGGAGACGCAGCGCAAGAGACGGGGAGCACGGAACTGCCAGCAAACACTCAAGTTACCCGCCGGTTACCGGCTGTATAAGAATGTTATGCGCTGGCCACGGTCTCGCCGATGCCTTCGGGACGCTAACCGACAAGGCTTCAAAAACCAACATCAAACTTATTTCGTACGAAGGAAGCGTCGCAACCGTACCGATCCCCGCAACCACCACAACCAGCACGGACTGCGAAAACGGGGCAGCAGAGTCCCCACATCTTTGGCATCATCTGCCGCGTGTTTCGTCTCTACTCGCTGTTCGCGCTGGTCGACCTCGCGCTGCTCGTCATCGCCCTGATCGACTGCCTCTCCGTCGAGGAGTACGCGATCCGGGCCCTGCCCCGCGGCCTCTGGGTCTTCCTCATCCTGCTGTTCTCACCGATCGGCGCGATCGCCTGGTTCATCGCCGGCCGCCCGGCCCGCCCGGTCCAACTGAGCAACGGCACCGTCTGGCGCCCCGGAGCCGGCTTCCCGGAGCACGAGCGCCCGGCCGGCCGCCGCGGCCCGGTCGCGCCCGACGACGACCCGGAGTTCCTCCGCGGCCTCACCACCTCCCGCAAGGAGGACGAGCAGATGATGAAGACGTGGGAGGCCGACCTCCGCCGCCGCGAGGAGGAACTGCGCCGCCGCGAGAAGGACCGCGGCGACGACACGGCCTGACGCCCGCCTCGGAGCGGGTCGGCGCTCAGCTCACCGGCGGGTCTCCGGTGGGCCGGCGATCGGCTGCGGCGGCGGTCCGAGCTCGGCGAAGCGAGCGCGGAGCTCGCCGAATCCGTCGCCGATGAGTGTGGTCTCGATGTGAGACCGTCCGCCCCGCTCCTCCACATCGACGCTGAGCAGGGACTCCCGGCCGGCGGTGACAGCAATGAATCCGTCGGTCAGCCACTCCCCCGCGGCCGGGGCTCCGGAAGTCGGCGATGACTGCGTCCCGCGCCTTTCTCGCCTTCCACTTCCACCGAGCCGATGCGGCGCGGCTCGCGACCTCACTCGCTACAGGGCGGCTTCTCTTCGTAGTTCGCCTTCGACTTACCGATGCTGACCCGGAGTCGATTCAAGCCGTCCCGCCGGCCGGCTCGACCGCGCCGACCTCCCGGTGCGGGGCGTGCGGCGTGTCCGCGTTCAGGTCGTTCCAGTTGCCGGTCACCAGCCACGTCTTGCCGTTGCACTCGTGGACGCAGCCGCCCTGACCGCACCCGCCGAATCGTCCTGGCAGGATTCGGCAGGCGGTTTTGCGGGGCGGTTCGTTACCGGTGACGCCACCGTCGGTCGGCGGCGGCAGTTCCGGTTCTTGCTGCACGCAGGTCGACGCCGAACCGCCCTTGCCATACAAGCCGGACGCGTCAGCCGGGCCGGCACGCCGCAGCAGATCCAAAGACGATCATGAATATGGGTCGCGATCCGGTTAACGAGAGACGCCATGCCGGAGTCAAGTGACTACACATCGCATTCTTCGGCCAATCACGCACCCGGGCTGAGTCGTCGCATTAACCTTCACTCCATTGCAACGCCAAATCCCCCCTCGTTGCATTAACCGAGAGGTCCAGTGCAACGATTTAAGCATCTTGAACTGCTAATTTGCCTCTTAGATGCAACTTCGATGTTGCCCGATCAGCGAACGCAACGTAGCGTTTCTCTCATCGGAAACAACGCATCGAAGGAGCCCACGATGAACAAGTTCGCCACCACCGCCGCGATCACCGCCGTCCTCGACATCCCGGCCGGCCGCATCCAGGTCATCGCCGCCGACCGGTCCGACACCGTCGTCGAGGTCCGCCCGGCCGACGCCACCAGCAGCCGCGACCAGAAGGCCGCCGAGCGGGCCCGGGTCGAGTTCGCCGACGGCGTCCTGCGGATCGGCACCGAGCGGAGGAACCCGATCCTCGGCAGCCCCGGCTTCGTCGAGGTCACCGTTCAACTGCCCAGCGGCTCCCGCGTCGAGGCCAAAGCCGCCGCGGCCGACTTCCGCGGCGTCGGCCGCCTCGGCGACGTCACCCTCGACACCGCCCGCGGCGACATCAAGATCGACGAGGCCGCCGCCGTCCGCTCCACCACGGCCGCCGGCGACGTGACCATCGACCGTCTCACCGGCCCGGCCGAGGTCGCCGTCAGCAAGGGCGACATCCGCATCACCGAGGCCCACCAGGGCCGGGTCGCCCTGCGCACCGAGGCCGGCTCGATCACCATCGGCGCGGCCACCGGTGTCTCGGCCGCCCTCGACGCCGGCACCGGCCACGGCCGCATCACCAACCGCCTCAAGAACGACGGCGTTCCCGCCCTGACCATCAAGGCCACCACGGCGTACGGCGACATCGCCGCCCTGAGCAACTGAAACCCACCTCTCATCAGCCCGCCGCGCTCGTCAAGGAGAACCGCCATGACCAACCCGACCCTCACCGCCGCCGGCCTGCGCAACTGGCGGGCGACCCTGGCCCGTTACGTCGACTCCGGCCGCATCCCCGGCCTGGTCGCCCTGCTCAGCCTCGGCGACGAAACCCACGTCGAGACACTGGGGACCATGCGCCACGACGGTGGCCCGCCGATGCGCCGCGACGCCATCTTCCGGATGGCCTCCACGTCCAAGCCGGTCTCCGTGGCCGCCGCGATGATCCTGCTCGACGAATGCCGGCTGCGCCTCGACGAACCGGTCGACCGGTGGCTGCCCGAACTCGCCGACCGCCAGGTCCTCAAACGCATCGACGGCCCGCTCGACGACACCGTCCCCGCGCGGCGCCCGATCACCGTCCGGGACGTGCTGACCTCCACCTGCGGGATCGGCATGGACATGACCTCACTGGGCACGCCGATCATGAACGCGGTCTTCGAGCAGGGACTCACCCCCGACCTGCCCACCCCGATGCCGGCCCCGGACGAGTGGATGCGCCGCCTCGGCACCCTCCCGCTGATGCACCAGCCCGGCGAACGCTGGCAGTACCACATCGCCAGCGACCTGCTCGGCGTGCTCGTCGCCCGGGTCACCGGCCGCACGTTCGGCGAATTCCTGGACGAGCGCGTCTTCGGCCCGCTCGGCATGACCGACACCGGCTTCCACGTTCCGGCCGACAAACTGGACCGGCTGCCCCCGCTCTACGCCCCCGACCCGCAGACCGGCGAGTTCCACATCTGGGACGAAGCTTCCGGCGGCCGGCACAGCAAGCCCCCGGCCTTCGAGGGCGGCGGCGGTGGCCTGGTCTCCACCGTCGACGACTACCACACGTACTTCACAATGCTCGTGAATCACGGCATGCACGGAACCGAGCGGATCCTCTCCCGCCCGGCCGTCGAGTTGATGACCACCAACCGCCTCACCCCCGACCAGCTGGCCGCCCGCACCACGATGGCCCGCGACAACGTCCACATCTCGTTCGGCCAGGGCCAGCACGGCGGCTGGGGCTTCGGCATGGCCGTCCGCACCTACCGCGGCGACTACGCCCCGGCCGGCCAGTTCGGCTGGGACGGCGGCTCCGGCACCGCCACCTACGCCGACCCGCACACCGGCCTGACCGGCATCCTCCTGACCCAGGTCGGCCTGACCGTCCCGCACGCGGCCCACCTCGCCCAGGACTTCTGGACCACCGCCTACCAGTCCCTCGACCACTGACCCCATCAGGGCCGTTTCGGGCGGCGGAGCGACCGCGACCAACCGCGATCCCAACGCGGACGCCCGGCCTTCGGCTGGGCGTCCGCCCAACCCTCACCGCCCGGCCCCGGGTCGGGCATCCCCCAGCCCTCACCGCCAGCCCGGCGACCCGAGCCCGCCCGCCGAGGCGGACAACGAAAAACGCTCGGACCAATGGTCCGAGCGTTTGCAAGGGTGGAGCTGAGGGGACTCGAACCCCTGACCCCCACACTGCCAGGACGGTGCTCGCCCAAGATCGCTGATCTGCAGCTCGCTGACCGGCAGCGCCGTAGGTCGACTTACTGTGACTCCCCGCTGCACCCCGCCCGCAACTCCCCCATCTGGCACGGATCTGGCACACGGCTGTCAGTGATACTTGCGGCGATGGACGCGGATGCCCTCCGGAGCGTGGACGGCCGTCCGGAGCACGATCGAGTCAATCGAGATCATCCGCATCGACTGCTGCGTCAGCGTTGCCGTCAACGTCACGGCTGCTGGTGTCAATGCTTCGGGTAGGCAGCACTTGACTCGTCAGGCCAACTTGAGCCTGTCCGCTACCGTTGCGGACTGGCTGTTACTCGTAGAATTCCGGGAAGGAAAAATGGCGAACGAGGACGTCGAGAGAAGCTGGGATGTCGGAGCAAACGCGACCGGCAATGCTGTAGGCGGCCTATTGGGAGCCGCTTTAGGCGCCTCTTTTGGCCCTGTTGGGGTGGTTGCTGGCGCCGCCGTGGGTGCTATAGCAGAAGACTATGTCAAGCTCTATGCAGCGGACCGCGCAAGGCGTGTACGTGCTATGTCGGCCGCAGTTAGCGAAGTTGCCGGAGACTCGTCCGACGAACTCTTTCCGGCGATCCTCGGTGACGAACGTAAGCGTGAACTTTTGGCCAGGGCCGTTGAAGAGGCTGCCCGCTCCATGGAAGATCAGAAAATTCACGCTATAGCTCACGCCTTCGTTACTGGTGCACTGTCAAGCGACCCTGCAGCGGTCGACGACGCGATGCTAGCTATCGAGGTGGTGCGACAACTCGAAGCTCCGCATTGGCGTCTGATTTCTACACTCGTCCGAACATCACCTATGAGCGGGGTCGATACAACGGACGAGGACCTGGTTAACCGGTATCAATTCGCTTGGACTAGGGAAGAAATCTTGAAAGCGGATCCCGGCCTAGAACGGGTTTTCGATCACTTGATTGGCCGTATCATCAGTCTCGGTTTGGTAACCGACATAGCCATTGGGACATGGGACTACACGGGCCGCTGGGCTTTAAATGCATTCGGAAAGACCTGCGCGGAGTACCTGAATATTCTGGGAAAGAACGGCCTCGCGACGTAACACGGCTGGCGGCCCCCTTGACCCCCAGGCAACTCATGATCTTGAATGAACTTGGTCAACATGGTTCTGACCTGCTAGTGGTCGTCCGCCAGCGTCCACCGACGTCCCTCGCGATCACTGGCGATTGTCACTCAGTTAGTCACCCGGCTCCGCGCCCAGGGCCAACCATCGCAACCTCGTTCAACGGGATCTTGGCGACGAGGGGGTTGATCCCGCTGAGGCATGACCACCGCAGACTTGGCCCTACACCTCTTCAGCTCGGCGCTTGTGTTCCAGGAGGTGCTCCAAGTCTTCAATATCGCCGTCGCCAGGGCGAGGAATGATGTTCTTGCGGGATCCGTCAGAGCGGGTCGCCTGCTCGAAGAACGGCTTGGCGCAGCCGTCGGAGAAATGCTGCTTGTGCGCGCCAGCACGGCGCTCCAAGATCCAGAAGACAGCGCCCCACCCGACGAAGATCACGGCACCAACCAACAGAAGCCACTGCAACCAACTCACAGCACGAATCCTTCCGACCTGTCGATGAGCGTGCCTGACTGCCTAAGCCCAGGCGCGAGCCGTCGCGGAAAGTAACTATACAGTTACTCACGCCAATGCGGCTATGCGACTCGGACATGCAGCTGCACCTAGCCGTTCACCAAATTACTGATCTTGAATTACTGATCTTGGTCGGTCATGCACAATGTTGCAACCGACGCAAGTCGGACGATAGAGGCAGTACTCTTGACGCACTCCGGCACCATGACTCGATGGAGGATGAGAGTTATGAAGATCCAATCTTTACCGAGGAAGAACTCGAAGATCTAGTCGAGGTACAATCGCGGCCTCGACGACGATACCGCCGAGTTACTATTCTCGTTCCAGGACGAAGGTTTAGGCGGCCGATAACTTATCTTTTCGCGCTCGCCTTCCTCGGACTTCTGATTTATCTCATCCTGCAAAGTATTCAGGAGAACGAACGTCCTCCTTCATATGGAATAGCCAGCGAAAGGCGTTCCGCTATTGAGAGTTGGCTTAGTTTTTTCTACACTTGGCGACTGGAAGTAGTTGCATCACTCTTCGTTCTCTTCTTCGTGATCGGCGCGTATCGCCATACTGGCTATCGGAAGCTAGCCTTCGGCATCAAACGTCCGCCCTGGATATTAGGTGCAATTTTAGGCACCCTTGCCGTGGCAATTGGGGGCATTGCCCTCGCGGTACTACTCAATGAAGCCAACAAGGTTGCACCAGATAAGCGGCCCGAAGTCAGAATAGAGGCTATCAAAACGGCCGCGACCGTTGCTCTCGGAGCCTCCGGGCTGAGTGCAATATTTCTTGGAGCGCGCCGTCAGTGGACTGGAGAGTCGGATAGAATTGACGACAAGTTCAACAAAGCAATTGAGCTGGTCGGCAGCGATAAGGGAGTAACCCAAGTAAGCGGAATGGTTGTGCTCGACCGACTTTCGCGTCAAAATCCCGAGTACGGATTTGGCGCATCTCAAATATTTACTTACATGGCGTCTACCATGCCCGAGGCGCAACGGGTGCGCGAGGTTGCACAAAGCATGCTACAGGAGCGCCGCCACAGAAAGCGCATGTGGCGTTGGATTAGCGATGACGACATTCAACCTTGACTTGATACGGCCCAGATTGATCGGCGTCAAGGTGCTCTTGACACGTTAGCAACGTCCGAGTCGGTGCAGGGAGTGGCGGCGCGCGCCATGATGCGGGCAGGCCATCGGCCTGCCGCTTGACCACCTGACCGCTAGGGCCGTAGAGGCTCCGAGGTCCAGGGCGGCCGCTTGCGGCCGTCGCTTGCGACGCGAAGCGCCCTTGACCTCGGAGGGGCGGCCCGGACACACTGCGCGCCGCCGCGACCGGCATCCGACGGCCATGACTCGCGCTGCGGCCCGGCGCGGCAGCTCGGCCGCGCCGCCTTGGCCGCACCGGTCGGCAGCCGGCCAAACTCCCCAAGCCTCACCCACCTGTTGACCTGTCGTCGCCGCGGCCCGATCCGCTCCTGCACGCCAGCCGACGGGCTGCCTGCGTGCCGGTCGTGTGCGCCAGCTAAGCGACCGGCACGCGCCCAGGCGGCGGCGTGAGCGGCCCGTTTCGGGCCGCCTTGAAGACGTACAGAAAGTTTGAACAAGATCCGGCGGCCGACCGGCTCAGGTGTTCCCCTGGTCAAACCCCAGGGACGTCCCAAGACGTCCCTTTCGGCGCTAGCCCGGCTTCGCTGTTTCGTGCGAGCCTGAACTGGTGAGCGAATTGATCAACAGGGCCGCGATGCTCGCTGAGTCCTACCTCGCCGTGGCGCTTCCTACGCGCTGGCAACATGTCCAGGCCGTTGCTGCAAAGGCTGCTCGCGTCGCCCCAATCCTGTCTGACGCCGATGCCGAAGCGCTCGTTGCTGCCGCGTGGCTGCACGATGTCGGGTACGCCCCGGGAGTCACCGACACTGGCCTTCACTCGCTGGACGGTGCTCGCGAGCTTCTGAAGAACGAGATTCCTCGCCGCGTGGCCGACTTGGTCGCGTACCACTCCTGTGCCATTTTCGAGGCGACTGAACGGGGCCTAGCTGATCTGCTCACTGCAGAGTTTGTAGATGAGCGATCGCCGGTGACGGACGCGCTCTGGTACGCCGACATGACGACAGGACCGTCCGGGCACAGTCTTTCGGTCAACGCTCGGCTTGGGGAGGTACGTCAACGTTACGGACCGGAGCACGTCGTAACCCGCTTTTGGGCTACTGCTGAGCCGACGCTGGTAGCCGCAGTATCGCGTACGGAAGAGCGTCTGGGCACTCAACCGATGTAAGGCTTGCTCCGCTGCTCAAAGCCGTGATCGATGCGAAGCCTCATCGAAGGATGGATCGGAAGCGCGTCCAACTCTTCGGCGGCAACCCACCTGACTTCTGACGACTCGCTGCTGGTCGTCGGCTCACCAGCGACGTACTCGGCCCGGAAGCAGATCGAAAACTGCTGCCGGACTTCGCCATTGCTGTACTCGACGAGGTGGTGTGGGTTCGTGTAGATACCGACCACGTCAACGACCTCGATCGTGATGCCGGCCTCCTCAGCCGTCTCTCGCACTGCGGTCTGAGCGATGTACTCGCCAAAGTCCTGAGCACCTCCAGGCAGCGCCCACAGCGTGTTGTCAGTACGACGGATCAGCAGCACCCGGCCCTCTCCATCTTGAACGAACGCTGTTGCAGCCGAGACGATGCTGTTGGCCTTCGGAGCTTCTGGATCGTTGAGGTGCTCGATGCGTGCCATGGTCCTACCTTGTCACGGCCAGACGTAACGGGACTTTGAGATCACGCGCTGGAAGCTATTGGCGTACCCATCGAACAGGTCGCCGCCTCCGAGGCGCCGTAGATGCAGGACTGGTGCGTAAGCCGCCGGGATGCCGTAGAGATGTGTGTTCACCAGCATCTCGTCGTCGAAGCGATAGATCGAGTTATAGAGGGTCGTCTGGTGGAAGTAGACCGAGGCGTTGTCGTTGCCCTTCAAGTCGCGGTAGAAGGCCAGGGCGTTGTGGATCTTGCTTGCCATTGCTTCGCCTATGCCCTCATCTGCCCCTCGTTGAGCTACCTCTGCGCTGTCGGGATCACCGAGTGCGACCTCGACGACGGCACCTGAGTCTGCTTTCTCAATGAGGGTTGGAACGAAGCGAGGATTCTGCTCCGGCAAGAACAGTCCAGCGTAGGCAAGGATCCCAATATGGTTGTTGGCCTGGTCCAACAACTCTTGCCACAGGTCATTCGGAACGGCACTCCGTCTCGGATAGATGCGTAGAATCTCCGACTCTGCAACCCGAGTAGCTCTCTGAGGCGTAAGCGCTGAGGGCCAAAGGTAGGACTCGGCCTGGCGCACGAGCTGTGCGATCGCGTGGCGATGCTTCGGATATGGATTCCGATCCTGAGTAATCCAGCGTTCAACCGTCTTGGGATCGACGCCGATCTGCTGAGCCACCGACGCCACCGTCAGATCTTTGCGCAGAATCGCGTCACGCAGTCGCTCGTTCGGCATCAATTCCTCCGGGACATCTAGGGACGTCTTCACATTAGGACGGACGTCCCTAGCTGTCCATACTGCGTGGTGAAGTCGTCATGCCAATTCACGAGAGTCTTTCTCCAGATCGAGCAGTCGTCCGCAGGGGACGCGCTCAATATCAGGGAGGATCCCTCGTGAAGATCTACGTGGACACCACCGGCATCACGTTCACGGTGGCGAAGAAGGCTCAGCCGAAGGTGGACGAGAAGGGCAATCAGCGGTCCGAGAGGGGAACGGGCCGTCCGATGTGGCAGACCCAGGTCGTCGCTCTCGACGAGACGGGTGGCGAGGTCATCAACGTCACGACGGTCGGTGAGATTCCGTCGGTGGAGGTTGGTCAGTTCGTCACTGTCGAGCAGCTGGAGGCCAAGGCATGGGCCACCAATGGTCGTAACGGCACCGCGTTCCGCGCGGCGTCGCTGAAGCCCCTGACGAGTGCCTCGGCGAGCAAGTAGCACTTCAGTAACACCGGAACACCCCCGCCACAGTGTCCGTGGCAAATCCTCGACCATTGACGGTCGCCATCTCCACTGATTCAACCTGACGGCCCGGGAATTCCGCTGGTTCTCCAGCATCCCGACCTATCGGCCACCCATGTTGGCCGAAGCAATCCGAAGTGTGGCGCGGGGCTGGTACTGGTCTCATCCCTGCCAGCCTCGCCGCCTTCGATCTCGAAGAGACGACGTGGGGCCGGTTCACGGGCTACCAACCTGCCGACCCCTACGCCTTCCAACCCATCCCAGCCCTGATAAGGGAGGACGTGTCGTGTCCAAATCTAGCCGAGGTTTCGGTTTCGGCAGAAGGTCCGGAACTGTCACCGTCATCGAACAGAAGGTCCTGCGTACCACCGCCCGGAACGCCCGGATCGCGTTCATCATCACCGCGCTGATCGTCGGCATCCTGGCCATGACCGTGGCCTCCGACCACATGCACCCGATTCTCGCCGGGCTGCTCGCCATCCCGATCGCCTTCGTGGCCGGCGCTTTCGTCTGGACGCTGGTCCGGATCTGGCCCGTGCTGCGGGTGCTCTGGTGGTGGACGCCGGAGATCAGTGCCAGCATGGCACTCGTCTACGGCTGGATCGCCCTGGCCAACGCCACCCCGGCCATCATCACCTTCGCCGTCATGGCACCCCTGGTCGGCATCCCGGCCGCCGTGCCTGCCATCCGCCGCCGGGTCACCGCCCTCGGGTGGTGCTTCATCGTCCGGCACCGACTGCGGGTGTGCTTCTCGCAGTTCATCATCGCCAACAAATCCGGCAGCCTGCCGCTGATCCTGTGGGCACACCCGACCCCGGTCGGGGAACGTGTCTGGGTCTACCTGCGGCCCGGCCTGTCACTGTCCCGGCTGCAAGACCGTCTCGAAGAGATCGCCGTAGCCTGCCACGCCAAATCGGCTTTGGTGGAACTCGCCAGCAAGGGTGAGAAGGCCGCCTACCTGCGGTTCGACATCAAACGCCGCGAGGTCCTGACCGCCCAGGTCAGCTCGCCGCTGCCCGGTGTCATCGACACCGAGAACATGCCGCACGCGTACACGGCACCCACCGACGTGCCGACCGCCCTGGATCTGCCGGACGTTCCGGCCGAACCTCCGTTCGCCACGGCTGCCAAGTCGGCCACCAGCCCGAACGGCAAGAAGGCGGCCAAAGCTGCCCCTGCCGCCGACACCTTCGACGAAGACGACCTTTGGGACTGAAAGGACAACCGAGATGGCTGATCTTTCCTACTTCTCCATGACCGAACACACGTCGCGATTCGACGACGTCACTGCTGCCGCCTACGTGGACGAGATCGCCGCCGAGGTCGACGGCTCCGAGAGACTCGTTGTTTCTCGTCTCGCCTCGGCCATTGCCGGGCTCCTCGGAGACGCCCAAGGGCTGTCGGACATCTTCATCAACGATGGCCTCAACCCGGACGTCTACGACGACTGGGCCCTCGCACCCGAGCAGCGTGACCAGGTCATTGACCTGATCGAGAACGTTGCGACGAACGTCGCGCTTCTCGCTAGCCAGCTGCGTAGCCGCCACACACCTAACGTTCGGCGACCTGGTCGGGACCCTCTCTGATGACCCTCGACTTGTCGGGCACGTTCCCGGCAGACATCCACGATCCGCACAACGCTCAGCAGCTCTTGGACTACCTCACAGAGCTGCGCGCCCAGCGGGACGTCATCGACTGTCAGATGCGGCGAGTAGTCGCCTACGCGCGGGAGCACGTCAAGCCCCGCCCGTATCCGCTGGCCGACCTCGCTGAGGCGTCTGGCCTGTCCATCTCCGGTGTCCGGACCTTCTACAGCCCGGACGACACCGCCCTCGTCGCCCCGCTTCTCGATGTGGGCGGCTACCTCGCTTGCGGCTGTGACGGCTTGCAACGCGAACACACCTGCACCAACAACGACTGACCTGTAAACGGAACCGACGCGAAGGCCGCACACGGCCTCCAAGCAGCAGCGTCCTCCGCGTCGGTCTCCGCAGTTTATCGCCTATCGGAGGCCATCACTATGTCCATCGTCGCCCGCGACCCTCTCGGCCAAGACCGGGTACCGGTCGCTCCTGGCCTGTCGATGTTCGACCCGATGTTCATCGGCATCGACGAATTCGGCGAGCACGTGATGCTCGACGTCGTCTATCACAACCTGCTGATCGCCGGAGAGCCCGGCGGCGGCAAGTCGGGCCTAGTCAATCTGGCAGCAGGAACGTCGGCCTTGGCCGACAACACCCGCCTCATCTTGTTCGATGCCAAATGGGTCGAGCTTGGCCCCTACATCGACGTGGCCGACGAGTTCATCGGCGACGAAATCGACAAAGGCATCAGCGTTATGCGGCGGCTGCTCACCGTGGCCCGCAACCGCTATATCTGGATCCTCTCGCAACGCCGACGCAAGGTTCGTCGGAAAGATCTTCTTTCGACCATCGTCACCATCATCGACGAGCTCGCCATGTTCACCACTGTGCTCGGCACCAAAGCACAACAGGAGGAGTTCGAGGGCCTGCTCCGCGGGCTCGTCTCACTCGGTCGCGCCTGCGGCATGCCCGTCATCTGCGCGACCCAGCGCACCAGCTGGGACATCATTCCGGCCAGCCTGCGGGACCTCTTCGGCTACCGCTGCGCATTCCACTGCACCACCAACGGCAGCTCTGACGTCATCCTCGGCGACGGGCACGCCGCCATGGGCTACGACGCCTCAAAGATCAACCCGGACAACCCCGGAGAGGCGCTCCTGCGGGCAGGGAAACGAGCCCCGTACCTGATCAAGGCCGCGTACCTGACCGACGAGCAGATCTACAACATCGCCGACTACGCCGCATGGATGCGACGTCCGTCCGGCATCACCGTTCCCGCACCCACCACCACACCGCAATGGGAGATGGCGGCATGAACTTCTTCACTCGAATCCTCGACCGTATCCACGCTGACGGCGACGCCCAGGCCCTCGCTCAGGGCTTGACCGTCGAGGTACTGCCCGGCGGTCGTCGCCGTATCGGGCACCCCGACTTGCCGGCCTTCCTCGAAGCCCGACGCCGAGCAGTCATCCTCTCCGGTCCTGACTTCGCCGATGGTGCCCTGACGGACCAGGCGACCCGCGACGCACTCGACGCGACCCGGCAGCGCATGAAGGCCACCAGCCGACGGACCGCCGTCCACTGACCGACCAGTCCGGACAAGTGCATAAGCACGGCCGACAGGACCCGACCCGAACGCTCGCCAGCAACGGCGGGTCCTGCCAGCCATCCAACAACCACCACCCAGAAAGGGACGTGGCTGCCATGAAGGCTACCCGTCAACCGACCACGACACCCGACGACGACCCGGCCATGACCCCGGCCGCGTTGCTCCGCGGAGCAGCCCTCTACCTGGGCACCCATGGCTGGACTCAGCACGAGTTCTACGACCTGGTCGACGACACCACCGGGCCGTTCCCGCCCGCCTGCGCCTCCGGCGCCATCATGGCCGCCGCGCACGGGCGTTGCTTTGGCAACAACATCGGTGCCCTCGATGTCCATCGCGAGGACACGGACACCATCGCCGCTATCCGGGCCATGCGGGTGTTCGCCGCGTACCTCGACCTCGAATACATCCCGAACAACAACTACGACACGAGCGCCATCGACGTGATCGGCGACTGGAACGACTACGACGGCCGCACCATCGACGAGGTCATCGAGGGCCTCATCGACGCCGCCACCGAGTGGGACCGTCTCCGCACCACCGGGGGTGCCCGGTGAGCGGCTTCTTTGTCAACCTCGCCTTGACAACCGGCACCGGAAACGGCGACACCCAACCGCCCAAGCCGCGCCGCCGCAACGTCGTCGAGAACGACGAATACGGCGCGTTCGTCCGGCGCATCATCCGCGCCTACGCCCGACGCATCGCCACCGGCGACGTCGAAGCGCTCCGCGACATGGTCGCGCTCTCCACGCTGCTCGACGAATCCCTCGATGACGCGGTCGAAGGCCTGCGTGAACACGGCTACTCCTGGGCCGAAATCGCCACCCGGCTCGGGATCTCCCGGCAGGCCGCTCACCAGCGGTGGGGAGGCGGAAAGTGACCGCCGCCGCGCTGACCAGCGAATTCCTCGACGCTCTCGGTGCTCGCACGGGCATCCGTGTCGAGTTCTACGACCCCACGGGCAGCCGCTACGGCTTCCCCACCTTTCCGTTCCGGCTCGCTCCGGACTTCCTGGCCACCCGCCGCCAGCTGCGGGCCGAAGGACTCTGCCCCGGCGGCCATGACCCCGTCGCTCAGATCCTGTGGCGACACCGCAAACAGCGCCGCATGGCCTACCTCTACCGGCGTGACCTCGCCCGGCCCAAGCGCATCGCCAGCCCGGCACAGCTCGCCGTCATCGAACGGATGCTGACCGCCCGCCGCACCTGCCCGGGCTGCGGCGTCACCCGCGACTACTACATCCCGCGCCGCACCGGCACCTGCCTGACCTGCGAGAACGGAGGCACCCGATGAGCCTCATCGACCTCGGCGCGCACCTCGCCGCCGACAACTGCCTGTGGTGCATCGGCGGCATGAGCCCTGCCGGCATCCACGACGACCTCGGCCCCGTCCTGTCGCTGTGCCCGACCCGGCGGTGGTGCGACGAATGCGGCGGCCTGTCCCTGTTCCCCGCCGAATACGAAACCCTCGACGACCGCATCAACGAACTCTTCGACGACGGCCTGTCCGCCGTCTGGTGCTCCTCCTGCATGGGCGTGACCGCTGTCATCCCCGTCACCAACGACGGAGGCATCCGATGACCACCACCAGCCTCACCCAGCAATTCGCCACCGCCTACGCCAAGAAGGCCGTTCCCGGCATGCTCCGGGCGATCCGCATCATCAAGCTGGCCAACAAAGGCATCGTCGTCGGTGCCGTCGCCGCCAGCTACCTGCACCAAGCCCATTTCCTCGACCACCTCGGCGCGGGCGTCTTCTCCTGGATCGTGCCCGCCGTCTTCGACCTGGCCATCGTCTCCATGCTGACCATCACCCAGACCGTCGGCATGGCCACCGACGCCAAACGCGCCGCCCTCAAAGTCCTGATCGTCGTGGTCGTCGTCTCCGGCGCGGTCAACGCCGCCGCCCCCGGCCCGATCGGACTACGCATCATCTTCGCCCTCGTCGTCGGCCTGGTCGCCGCCGTCGAATGGGTCGCCGGAAAAATCCGGCCCGACTTCACCGCCATCGAACACCGCGAAACCGAACTCACCACGGGAACCACCACCCCGACCGACGACACCGCCGACGGTCTCACGCAGGTAGCCACCACAGCGCCGGCCAAACCCGACCGTCACCCGACCGACGACATCCCGCCCCGGCTCGTCTCCGCCGCCCGCATGATCACCATGCAGCACCGGCAAACCTCCACCGAGCCGATCACCGCCGACGAACTCGCCGCCCGGCTCAACACCACCCCGGCCATCGCCGGACACCTCCTGACCGCCATCGACAACCCGGCCCCGACCCGGATCAACGGCAACATCCCCGCCCTCGGCGGCACCCGATGACCGCCTACCTGGTCGACGTCCACCACTACACCCACACCTGCCCGGCCGACCCGCAACCGCACCCCTACGACACCCGGCGCACCATCGTCGCCACCGTCCCCGGCGGCCCCTGCCGCAACCCGGTCACGGTCCGGTCCGGCGACACCACCGCCGTCATCGACTGCGGACGCCACATGCCCCGCGACCGGCAGTGCCCGGCCTGCCGGATCACCGTCATCGAACACACGGTGACCTTCACCCACACCGGCCACCACGGCCCGCAGCACCCGACTACCGGAATCGCTGCCTGATGAGTTCGACGCTGGACCTCGTACCCCGGGAGCACTCTGCCCGGGGTACGGGCTCGAACGCCGACACCTGGACACCACCGGCCGCCGTCTCATCCGCCGCCGGGCAAGCCCTCGCCCGCGCCTCACGCCCCGACTACTTCGACTGGCTCACCCACGTCCAAGCCGCGTCCGGCTGCACCCGCCCGGTCCGGCTGTCCGGCACCCTCGACACCATCGAAGCCGCCACCGGACGCCTGCTCGACGCCCGGCACACCGACCAGCTCCCCGACGCCGCCATCTACAAAGCTTGCGGCACCCGGCTCGCCTCGGTCTGCCCGTCCTGCGCCCGCACCTACCAGCGCGACGCGTTCCAGATCCTGCGCTCGTTCCTCGTCGGCGGCAAAGGCATCCCCGCCACCGTCGCCCAGCACCCCGGCGTGTTCCTCACCTTCACCGCCCCCAGCTTCGGCACCGTGCACACCCGCGTCGTGCGCAAACACACCTGCGCAAGCCGCAAACGCTGCGACTGCCGCCCGGAACCCTGCCACGCCCGCCGCGACACCGGCCTCTGCGAACACGGACACCCCGCCGTCTGCTGGACCCGGCACACCGCCGACGACCCCACCCTCGGACGCCCGCTGTGCCTCGACTGCTACGACCACGACCACCACGTCGTCTGGAACCTGTTCTCCGGCGAGCTATGGCACCGCACCAAACAAGCCGCCGACCGCTACCTCGCCCAACTCTGCAAAAGCCGCGGCCTGCCCCCCGTCGCGAAAACCACCGCCACCGGCAACGTCCGGATGGTGCCACCAGCCCAGCTCACCCACGGCAAAGCCGCCGAATTCCAGCGCCGCGCCATCGTGCACTTCCACGCCCTGGTCCGCCTCGACGGCGTACACCCCAACGACCCCGACGCCGTACTCGCACCCCCGCCCGGAGTCGACACCGACGACATCATCGCCGCATTCACCCACGCCGTCCGCTCCATCGCGTTCACCACCCCACCGCACCCCACCCGGCCCGACGGCTGGACCATCCGATGGGGCGACCCCGACAAAGGCTTCGACGCACAAGCCCTCACCCTCGCCGGGGACGGCAGCATCACCGACGACATGATCGGCGACCACCTCGCCAAAGCCGGATACCTCGCCAAGTACGCCACCAAAAGCACCGAAGCAACCGGCTTCTCCTCCACCCGCATCACCGACGACACCGCCACCCAGCACGACCCGGACGGCGACCACATCGCCCGCCTCATCGCCGCCTGCTGGCAACTCGGCCGCCCCACCACCGACCCGACCACCCACAGCCGGCCACCCGCCGACCGGCCCACCCCCGCCAACGGCAACCCGTTCGGCGCCCCCTGGGACTGCCCCGACTGCGGCACCCACACCCGCTACCGCGCCTGCCCCGTCTGCGTCGCCGAGCGTCAAGCCAGTCTTGACACCAAAACCACCAACACCAACACCAACAACCCCTACGCGCGGCTACGCCGATGGGCACACCGGTTCGGCTTCGCCGGACACTTCCTGACCAAAACCCGCCGCCGCGTCGTCCGCTTCGCCACCCTCCGCGACACCCGCATCGCCTTCCGCCGAGCCGAGGACCAGGCCGACACCGACCCCAGCACCATCCGCACCGCCGACCACACCGACGAAACAACACTGATCGTCGGCACCCTCTCCTTCGCCGGAGTCGGCTGGCACAACAACGGCGACGCACTCCTCGCCAACACCGCCGCCGCCATGGCCCGTGAGCGACATGCCGTAGGCCGCGAGGAACTGGCGCACGAAATCGGTAGCGCCCTCACCGTGAACGATCCGATAGCCGCATGACACATCGAGTGGAGGAATCACCATTGGCCGAGAAATACCTGTCCCTGCCGGAGGTTGCCGAGATATTAGGAACCACGCTACGGTTCCCGCGACGCCTGGTGGAGGAAAGGCGTATCGAATTCAAACGCTTCGGCCGTCACGTGCGGATTGCCGAAAGCGTACTCAACGCCTACATCGATCAGTGCACGGTCTCGACCATTCGGCGACCGTCACGAGGAAGGAGGGCCGCCTGAGTGTCCGGGAACGCGAAGGGACGTAAACGTCGGTTCGGAAGTGTGCGCCAGCTTCCGTCCGGCTCCTGGCAGGCCAGGTACACCGGCCCGGACGGGTTGCCCCGTACCGGACAGTCTCCCTTCGACACCAAACGGGCCGCTGAGCAGTGGCTCGTGGAGGTCGAGGCCGACATCCTCAAAAACGAGTGGGTCGACCCCGATGCGGGCAAGGTCGAATTCAATGACTATGTCGCCCGCTGGATTAAAGAGCGTGACCTCAAACCGCGTACTCGCGAAGAGTACGAAAGGCTTATTCGGCTGCACGTCCGAAGCCAAATAGGCGAGGTTCCCCTGAATCAAATATCTCCGCAGCGGATACGCACATGGCGGAGCAACCTGCTTGAAGCAGGAACAGGGCGACCTACGGTCGCGAAAACATATCGAATCCTTCACGCCATTTTTGTCACAGCGGTCGACGATGACTTGATCCGACGCAACCCCTGCCGGATCAAAGGCGCTGGCTACGACAAGGCCGACGAACGTGATACCGCCACCCTCGACCAGGTCTTCGCGATAGCCGAACGTATCCAGCCGCGTTACCGGCTTCTGGTCCTGCTCGCCGCCTTCGCTCAACTGCGGTTTGGCGAACTGGTGGCCCTTCGCCGCACCAGCATCGACCTCGCCACCATGGAGCTGCGCGTCAGCATGGCCACCGGAGAGATGGAGGACGGCACCCAGTTCGACGATGATCCTAAGTCGGACGCGGGCAAACGCCCCATTAGCCTGCCGACAGGCTTACGCGGGGATGTCCAGGTCCATCTAGACCGTTACGTCCAGCCCGGCTCAGACAGCCGGCTCTTTCTTGGGCCACTCGGCGGCATCCCCCGCCGTCGCAACTTCAACCGGATCTGGAAGGCCGCTCTCGAACGCGCCGGGATCCCACCGGAGATGGACCTGCACCTTCATGATCTGCGGCACACCGGGAGCACCTGGTCCGCACAGAGCGGCGCAACCCTGAAGGAGCTGATGGCCCGGATCGGCCATTCCAGCACGCGGGCAGCCATGATCTACCAGCACGCCAGCCGGGATCGGGATCAGGCCATCGCGGCAGCCTTGGACGCGTTGATCGTCGAGGCTCGTACGCAGGCCGAGAAGTGATCTGGCACGGATCTGGCACAAACCAAAAGACCCGGACCGAAGTCCGGGTCTTTTACCTGGTGGAGCTGAGGGGACTCGAACCCCTGACCCCCACACTGCCAGTGTGGTGCGCTACCAGCTGCGCCACAGCCCCTTGCCGTCGTCCCCGGCGTTTCCCCCGGGCACGCTGGAAATACTACACACCCCCGAACCGCCCCCTGCAGCACCCCCTCAGTTCAGGGAGACGTCGGGTGGGAAGTGGGCGACCGCGGCCAGGATGTCCCCTTGGCGGCGCAGGACCATGGCCCACAGGTCGTCGGGGCGTTCCACGAACGGGTCGCCGGGGAGGGCGTCGAAGACGAACCAGGAGCCGGAGGCGATTTCTTCTTCCAGTTGGCCCGCGGACCAGCCGGAGTATCCGGCGAAGACGCGGATGCCGGCCACGTTCTCCCGGAGGCGTTCCGGGTCGGCCGACAGGTCGAGGGTGCCGAGGGATCCGGAGACGGGATGGAATCCGGTCACCCGCTTTTTCACTTCGGGGCGGGTGCGGGCCAGGCAGATGGCCGATTCGGGCTGCACCGGGCCGCCTTCGAAGAGGACTGCCGGGTCGCCGGCCAGGTCGCCCCAGTTGCCGAGCACTTCGGCGACCGGGACTTCGGTGGCCCGGTTGAGGACCACCCCCAGGGCGCCGCCCGGTTCGTGGGCGACGAGGAGCACGACCGTACGGTCGAAGTTCGGGTCTTTGAGGGTGGGCGTGGCAACCAGCAGCTGACCGGTCATCGACTCCACCGACCGGCCTCCGATCCGCTGCCCCTCACCGAACACGGGGTTCCTTCCGCCGTCCGACGTCAACGCCATGTCAGCACATTAGCCTGCGTTTCCGGCCATGGATAAGGTCTGCTCATGAACCCGTCACCCCCGGCAGCAGAGATCGGTGTCATCGGCGGATCCGGGCTGTACGCACTGCTCGACGGCGCCATTGAACACGACGTCGAGACGCCGTATGGTCCGCCATCCGACAAGATCACGATTGCCGAGGTCGGTGGGCGCCGGGTGGCGTTCCTGCCCCGGCACGGGCGGGACCACCGGTTCCCGCCGCACAAGATCCCCTATCGGGCGAATCTGTGGGCTCTGCGGTCGCTCGGTGTGCGCCAGATCGTCGCGCCGTGTGCGGTCGGCGGTCTGCGTCCGGAGCTGGGCCCGGGCACGTTCGTGGTGCCGGATCAGCTGATCGACCGCACGAGTGGCCGGGTGCAGACGTTTTTCGACGAGGGTGCGGTGCACCTTTCTTTCGCCGATCCGTATTGTCCGGCCGGGCGCGCCGTGGTGCTGGATTCCGCCGCCCGGGTGAATGCGGTCGACGGCGGCACGATGGTGGTCGTCGAGGGTCCGCGTTTCTCGACGCGGGCCGAGTCCCGCTGGTTCACCTCGATCGGCGGCACGATCGTGAACATGACCGGTCACCCGGAAGCGGTTCTGGCCCGCGAGCTGGCGGTCTGTTATACGGCGATCGCGCTCGTCACGGATCTGGACGCGGGTGTCGAGGGCGATCAAGGCGTGACTCAGGAGGAGGTTTTCCAGGTTTTCGCCGACAACACGGCCCGCCTGCGCGATGTCCTCCTGGATGCGGTGACCAAGCTGCCGGCCGAGCGCGCCTGCCCCTGCAAGGACGCCTTGCAGGGCATCAAGCTCCCGTTCGATCTTCCCTGAGCTGCGCCGGACCCTCACGGTCCGCTGTGGTTCCGCTTTCCCGATTTCCCGTACGCCGTGAGACGCGCCCCACAGCTCGGGGCGCGTTCGCGTCAGGTCTTGGCAACGGCGGCTGCGGGTGCGAAGGTCGAGCCACTGATCGATGCTGGGGGTGGCCGTGCCGGGCGACGACCGTTATCTCTGGCTGGAGGAGCTGGATTCGCCCGAGGCGCTGCGCTGGGTCGCCGACCGTAACGGCGAGACGCTGAAGCGTTTCGGTGACGCCGAGTTCGGGCGGTTGAAGGATGCGATCCGGGAGACCTTGGACAGCAAGGACCGGATTCCGTATCCGGGCTGGCGCGGTGACGGTCTCTATTACGACTTCTGGCAGGACGCCGAGCATCCGCGTGGCCTGTGGCGGCGGACCACTGTGGAGCAGTTCCGGCGGGACGAGCCGGAGTGGGATGTGTTGCTCGACGTCGACGCGTTGAACGCGGCCGAGGGCGAGAACTGGACGTGGGACAGTGTGACGGTCCTCCGGCCGGGCTACGAGCGCTGCCTGATCAGTCTGTCCCGGGGTGGCGCCGACGCGGTCGTGGTCCGCGAGTTCGACCTGGTCGCACGGGCTTTCGTCGAGGGCGGGTTCACGCTGCCGGAGGCGAAGACCAGTGTCAGCTGGATCGACGCCGACCACATCTATGTGGGCACGGATTTCGGCCCGGGTTCGCTGACGTCGTCGGGTTATCCGCGGGTCGTCAAGCAATGGCGGCGTGGCACTCCGCCGGCCGAGGCCGAGGTGGTTTTCGAGGGGCGGGCGGATGATGTTCTGGTCGCCGCCGGCCGCGATCCGTCGCCCGGGTTCGAGCGTGATTCCGTACTCCGGCTCGTCGATTTCTTCCGCAAGGAGCTCTATCTGCGGACGGCCACCGGCGATCTCGTCCGAATGGATGTCCCGGATGACGCCGACTGCGACTGGCACCGGGAGTGGCTGCTGATCCGCCTCCGATCGGCGTGGACGATCGGCGATGTCGTGCACCCGGCCGGTTCGCTGCTGGTGACCGATTTCGACGATTTCCTTTCCGGGGTACGGCATCTGACCGTCCTGTTCGAGCCGGACGAGCACACCTCGTACCGTTCGCATTCGTGGACGCGCCACCACCTGCTCCTGGTCACGATGACGGATGTCCGCACCCGCGTGCAGGTGCTCACCCCGGCCGCGGACGGCTGGGTCCGTGAGCCGCTCGGCGACCCGGGTGAGGAGGACGATCTGGGGATCGTCGAGACCGATCCGGATCGCGACGACTCGTACCTCATCTCGTCCGAGGGTTTTCTCCGCCCGGACACTCTCAGCCTGGGTCGTGTGGGCGGCCCGGCCGAGGTTCTCAAACGGGAGCCGTCGTTCTTCGACGCGAGCGGCATGACCGTGCGGCAGTTCTTCGCCGTTTCGGCCGACGGCACCCGGGTGCCGTATTTCGTGATCGGCCGCGGCGATCGGGGGCCGACGATCCTGCACGGGTACGGCGGTTTCGAGATCTCGCTGACGCCGGGTTATGACGGCGTGCTGGGCCGCGGCTGGCTCACGCGCGGCGGCACCTATGTGGTGGCCAACATTCGCGGCGGCGGCGAATACGGTCCGGATTGGCACAAGGCGGCTCTCCGGGAGAACCGCCCGCGGGCGTATGAGGATTTCGCCGCGGTCGCCGCCGATCTCGTCACCCGCGGGATCACCGTGCCGAGCCGGCTCGGTATCACCGGCGGCAGCAACGGCGGCCTGCTGATGGGCGTCATGCTGACCCGGTATCCGGAACTGTTCGGCGCGGTCGTGGCCTCGGTCCCGCTGCTCGACATGCGCCGGTACACGAAATTGCTGGCCGGCAAGTCCTGGGCGGCTGAGTACGGTGATCCCGACGTCGAGTCGGATTGGGCGTTCATCCGCGAGTTCTCGCCGTATCACCAGGTGCGGGCCGACCGTCCGTACCCTCCAATTCTGTTTTTGACCTCGACCCGGGATGACCGCGTGCATCCCGGGCATGCCCGCAAAATGGCGGCGCTGCTGCGCGAGCACGGCTACGAGGTGGCGTATTACGAGAATGTGGAGGGTGGGCACGGCGGTGCGGCCGACAACGAGCAGGCCGCCACCATCGAGGCCCTGAGCCTGGAATTCCTGTGGCGTGAGCTCAGGGCCTGACGGGGGGCGGTTTTCTCGGTCAGAACGAGCGCAGGATGTCGTTCACGCGCTCTTTCGCGTCGCCGAAGAGCATCGCGCTGTTCTCGCGGAAGAACAGCGGGTTCTGCACTCCGGCGTAACCGGACGCCATCGACCGCTTGAAGATGATCACCTCGGCCGCTTCCCACACCTTGAGCACCGGCATCCCGGCGATCGGGCTGGACGGGTCGTCGGTGGCGGCCGGGTTCACCGTGTCGTTGGCGCCGATCACCAGGACCACCGACGTACGTGCGAAGTCGTCGTTGATCTCGTCCATCTCGAGAACCACGTCGTAGGGCACCTTCGCCTCGGCCAGCAGCACGTTCATGTGACCGGGCAGGCGCCCGGCGACCGGGTGGATGCCGAACTTGACGTCGACGCCCCGCTCCCGGAGCTTGCGGGTGAGTTCGGCCACGCCGTACTGCGCCTGGGCGACGGCCATGCCGTACCCCGGCGTGATGATCACCGATTGGGCGGTCGACAGGATCTTGGCGACGGCGTCGGCCTGGATCTCCCGGTGCTCGCCGTAATCGGTGTCGGACGACGGCCCGGCCTCGATCCCGAAGCCGCCGGCGATGACCGAGAGGAACGACCGGTTCATCGCCTTGCACATGATGTACGACAGGTAGGCGCCGGACGATCCGACGAGCGCGCCGGTCACGATCAGCAGGTCGTTCGAGAGCAGGAAGCCGGAGGCGGCCGCCGCCCAGCCGGAGTAGCTGTTCAGCATCGACACCACGACCGGCATGTCCCCGCCGCCGATCGACGCGACCAGGTGCCAGCCGAGCGCCAGCGCGACAGCGGTCACCGCGATCAGCAGCCAGAGCCGCGGGTCGATCACGAACCAGACCGTGAGCAGCACGAACGCGACCAGGGCGCCCACGTTGAGCAGATTCTTGCCGGGCAGCACCAGCGGCCGCGAGTTGATCCGCGCCGACAGTTTGAGGAACGCCACGATCGACCCGGTGAACGTGACCGCGCCGATGAAGACACCGATGAACACCTCGGCGCTGTGGATGCCGACCAGGCCCTGCGCGTCGAGCGTGGCCGTGTCGGCGTGCAGGTATCCGTTCCAGCCGACGAGGACCGCGGCGAGACCGACGAAGCTGTGCAGCAACGCGATCAGCTCCGGCATGCCGGTCATCTCGACCTTGCCCGCCCGGTACAGGCCGATCGTCGCGCCGATCGCGATCGCGGCCAACATCAGGGCCAGCGCCGTACCACTCAAGTCGCCGTCGATGGCCAGAGCGATCGTGGCCAGGAGCGCCAGGGCCATGCCGCCGATGCCGAAGGTGTTGCCGAGCTTGGCGCTCTCGTGCCGGGACAGCCCGGCCAGCGCCAGGATGAACAGGAGAGCGGCGACGAGATACGCCGCCTGGGCGGCCTTTTCGATGGTCATCGGGGTCAGCTCCTGGTGAACATGGCGAGCATGCGGCGCGTCACCGCGAAGCCACCGAAGACGTTGATGCTGGCCAGCAGGATGGCGGCGAACGCCAGCGCGGTGACGACGGCGCCGCCGTGTCCGAGCTGCAGGAGCGCGCCGACCACGATGATCCCGGAGATCGCGTTGGTGACCGACATGAGCGGCGTGTGCAGGGCGTGGTGCACGTGCCCGATCACGTAGTAGCCGATGACGATGGCCAGCGCGAAGACCGTGAGGTGTCCACGCAGGGCGACCGGCGCGAACGCGGTCAGCACGAAGAGCAGTGCCGCGCCCACGCCGACGAGCGGTCGAGTCCGATTTTTCGGCTTATCAGTTGCTTTTTCAGTTTTTTTGGCCGGCTGTTCTACTGCTGGCGCTGCGGACACTGACACCGGCGGCGGGGGCCAGGTCAATTCCCCTTCGCGTACGACCGTGATCGAGCGCTGCACCACGTCGTCGAAATCGAGCACCAGCCGGCCGTCACGCTCCGGCGTCATCAGCTTCATCAGGTTCACCAGGTTCGTCCCGTACAGCTGGGACGCCTGCGCCGGCAGTCGCCCGGCCAGATCGGTGTACCCGATGATGGTCACCCCGTTGGCCGTCACGATCGACTCCCCGGCCACCGTGCCCTCGACGTTCCCGCCGTTCGCGGCCGCCATGTCCACGATCACGCTGCCCGGCTTCATCGTCGCCACCATGCGCGCCGTGATCAGCCGCGGCGCCGGCCGTCCCGGGATCAGCGCGGTCGTGATGACGATGTCCACGTCGGTGCACTGCTCGGCGTAGAGCCGCGCCGCCCGCTCGTTGTAGTCGTCCGACATCTCCTTGGCGTAGCCGGTCGACGAAACCTCGACATCGGCCGCCTTGACCGCCAGATACTCCCCGCCGAGCGACTTCACCTGGTCGGCCACCTCCGGCCGCGGATCCGTGGCCCGCACGATCGCGCCCATGCTCCCGGCCGCGCCGATCGCCGCCAGACCGGCCACACCCACCCCGGCCACCAGCACTTTCGCCGGCGGCACCTTGCCGGCCGCGGTCACCTGCCCGGTGAAGAACCGCCCGAACGCGTGCGCCGCCTCGACCACCGCCCGATACCCGGCGATGTTGGCCATCGACGACAGCACGTCCAGCGACTGCGCCCGCGAGATCCGCGGCACCGCATCCATCGACAGCACGGTGATCGGCCGCCGCGCGAACTCCTGAACCAGCTCCTCGTTCAGCCGCGGGCTGAAGACACCGACAAGCGTCGCCCCACCCTTGATCCGATCCAGCCGCGCCGGCTCAGGCGCGTTGATCGTGAAGACGACGTCGGCCTCGTAAGGATCCCCGATCGTCGCCCCGGCCTCGGCGAACGCCTCATCCGAGAACGACGCCAGCCGCCCCGCCCCCGGTTCGACGACAACCTCATACCCCAGCTTGAGCAACTGCCCGACGGTCGCGGGCGTCGCCGCCACGCGCCTCTCCCCCGGGCTGGACTCCCCAAGAACACCAATGATCATCAATCGACTCCCATGTAGTTCTAGCGACGCTGCCGGACCTACGGCGGAAACGTGAATGTGGGTGTCTTCACGGATGCCGACCATGAACGCGTTCAAGGCGTGAGCTTGTTACTCGCCGGTAGCTTAACGCCCCGCATGACCCTCGTCACCCTACAAGACATCACATCACTCTCAGTAACCTCAAACTAAGCATGCGAACCACGAAAAACACATTCTTCATTGCCTATGTCCGCCGTGGTCCGGACCGTCGCTCCCGCGGGGACCCTTCCGACCTGAGCAGGGCGCTGGCGCGCCCAAAACACTCAGCCCGAAAGGGCGACGTGGTCAGCTGGGCACGGTCAGATCAACAAACCCGCCCACGACCGACCCCTCCCAAACAGCGCCCCGCGCCAGCTCGCAGCCCCACTCTCGGCTGGTTCTCACGGCTGTATTCCGGCCCAAATACAGCCGTGAACACCAGCCGGGACGCCACACCGCGGCGCCGGTCGGACCACGCAGAAACCCGCGCCCGCATCCGACCCGACTCGCCGCCCGCCGCGGACTCAGCCGAACCCGCGGCCTCCGCCACCGTGGCAAACACACTCAGCGCGCAGAGACGCATATATGGATCGTGCCAACTTGAACGGCACGGCGGATGTGTCCGATTTTCTCCACGGCGTGATCTCGGATCGGTAAAGATCCAAATACATCTCTAGTTATGTACACCGATGGCAATGAGCATCACCCATCGACGGGCCACACAAGTGAGGTGCGGACCGGCCCCGGGCTAACCCCGGGGCGGGGCCGCACCTTAGCCCGGTCGAGAGGGGCTGAATTTGAGACCGTTATCCGTACCGTCCGCAACCCGGCGGGTGGGAGCGGCAGCCGCCGGTGTCGTTCTGCTCGCGGCGTTGCTGCCGCAGCAGGCACAGGCCGCGCCGCTACCAGGCGTCGTGCCCGCGGGCGCTGACAGCAACTCGCCACGGCGAGCCGATTACGATTCCCGTGAGAACCTGGCCGCCGCGGCCGAAGCACAAGCGCCGGCGGCCGCGCCCAAGAGCAGCGCGCTGAGCCGCGCCTTCGCATCCGCTCCGTCGGCCTCGGCGGTGCAGGCCATGCGCAACACGCTCGGTGTGCAGGGCATCGTCGACATCGATCGGGCTACCGGCACTCCACGCCGGGTGGCCAAGCTGGACGGCTTCCTGACCGGCCCGAGCCGCAAGAAGCCGACCACGATCGCGCTCGATTACGTCAAGGCCCACCCCGAGGTCTTCGGCTTGGACGCGGCCGGCCTCGCCACGCTCGAGCTGCGCCGCGACTATGTCGATGTCGATGGCACCCACCACCTCAGCTGGGTGCAGGTGGCCGACGGCGTGCCGGTGTTCGGCAACGGCCTGAAGGCGCACGTCACCAAGGACGGCCGCCTCGTGCAGGTGGACGGGTCGCCGCTCACGTCGCTGCCTTCCACGGCGGGCGCCGCCAGGATGACCGCCACGGACGCCCGCGCCGCGGCGGTCAAGGACGTTTTCGGCGCGTCCACCGCCAAGGTCACCACGACCGCGGCCGGCACGACCACCTTCAGCGACAACGGCACGGCCAAGAAGGTCTGGTTCCAGACCGTCTCAGGCCCGCGCCTGGCCTGGCAGACGATCGTTGTCGACGAGGGCTACGTGCACGTGATCGACGCGGCCAGCGGCGAGGTGCTCTATCGCCACAGCACGATCGCGAACGACACCGCCGAGGTGTTCAAGAACTATCCAGGCGCGCCCAAGGGCGGCGTACAGCAGAAGGTCGATCTGACCGCCAAGGGCTGGCTGCCGAACAACGCGCGCCAGCTGTCCGGCAACGTCGCGCACGTCTACTCGGACGTGAACGACAACAACCTGGCCGACCCGACCGAGGAGGTCGGCCCGTCCGGGGTGCGCCGGTGGGACTACCCGCTGGTCGACTTCAACGACGAGGTGGGCGGTCTCTGCTCAGACGCGTACCCCTGCTCGTGGGACCCGAAGACGGCGAACTCGTGGCAGGTCAACCGCAAGCAGAACGCGGTGCAGCTCTTCACGTTCCTCGGCACCTTCCACGACCACCTCAAGTCCTCGCCGATCGGCTTCACCCGGGCGGCGGGCAACTTCGAGGCGCAGGACGGCGACGCGGTGCAGGGCCAGGCCATGGACGGCGCCAACACCCTGAACGGTCTGCCCGACGGTGACCACACCGACAACGCCAACATGAACACCCCGCCGGACGGCATCCCGCCGGTGATGCAGATGTACCTGCTGAACCCGGCCCCGGACGCGGTCGCCGCGAACACCGGTGACGAGTCCGACGTCGTGTTCCACGAGTACACGCACGGCCTGTCGAACCGGCTCGTCGTCGACGCCGCCGGGAACTCCACCCTGAGCAACATCCAGGGCGGCGCGATGGGCGAGGCGTGGAGCGACTGGTACGCCGAGGACTACCTGCACGCCACGGGGCTGGAGAAGGACACCGCAAAGCCCGGTGACGTGCTGATCGGCAAGTACTGGACGGCCGGCGGCACCATCCGCACCGAGGCTCTCGACTGCACCGTCGGCATCGTCGCGGCGGCGTGTCCCGGCACCCCGACGGCCGGCCCCGGCGGTTACACGTACGGCGACTTCGGCAAGATCTCGTCGCGTGGTACCGAGGTGCACGCGGACGGCGAGATCTGGGCCCAGACCCTGTGGGACCTGCGCCGCGCCATCGGCAGCAAGAAGGCCGAGTCCATCGTCACCCGCGGCATGGAGCTGTCCCCGGACAACCCGTCCTACCTGGACATGCGGAACTCGATCATCGCGGCCGACCTGGTGGTCAACCAGGGCAAGAACGCCAAGACCATCTGGAAGGTCTTCGCCAAGCGGGGCATGGGCTACTTCGCCGCCGCCATCGACGGCGACGACGCCCAGCCGATCGAGGACTTCTCGATGCCGCCGGCCGCGAGCACCCCGCGCGGCACGCTCACCGGCAAGGTGACCGACCAGGACACCAAGGCCCCGGTGTCCGGCCTGACCATCGCCTTCGGTGGGCACGCCTCCGGCTTCGCCGGTGACTACCGCGCCACCACGGCGGCCGACGGCACCTACAAGATCTCGGGGATTGTCCCGGGCACGTACGCCAAGGTGTACGCGCGCGGCGCCGGCTACGACCAGGTCGTCAAGACGGTCTCTATCAACTCGGGAACCAAGGCGGAGAACTGGGCGGTCCGCCGGGACTGGGCGGCCTCCTCCGGCGGTGCGGGCATCATCAGCGCCACCGGTCCGGACTACACCCCGTATGGCTGTGGCCCGGGTCAGCTGATCGATCAGTCGCAGATCTCCGGCTGGGGTTCCGACGTCTCGGCCGAAGGCCAGAACGCCGTGATCCGCCTGTCCGACGTCGTCAACGTCGCGCAGCTGGTCGTCAACCCGTCGGCCACCTGTGGTGACGACGCGACGGCCTCGACCGGTGGTTACCGGATCGAGACGTCGAAGGACGGCGCGACCTGGGTCGTCGCCGCGAGCGGCAGCTTCCCGGCCGGCACCGTCACGCCCACCCCGGTCGCACTGGCCGCGGGCACCGGCGATGCCATCGAGTACGTCCGGTACACGATGCTGACCACGCAGGCGCAGGATGCCGGGCTCTGCGCGGCCGGCCAGCCGGCCACCGCGAACGGCTGCACGTTCATGGACTCCACCGAGCTGGCGGTCTACGGACCAGCCGCCTGACCAGTGATGGTGCCGGTTGCCCCGCGGTGGGCAGCCGGCACCATCCCTTTCTGCCGGGAGACCACGGCAGCGGACCGCGCCCCGCGTAACACGCGGGCCTGGCGGCTCGGCCCTCAGGATGAAATACGAAACGGCCCCCGGCTCGCGCTTTCCGCGAACCAGGGGCCGTCCACCAGTGGAGGTGCCGGGAATCGAACCCGGGTCCTTCGTTGCTTTGTCAGGGCTTCTCCGAGCGCAGCTCACTACGTCCCTACTCGGCCCTCCGACTCATGTGAGCAAGTTCGGACGACGGGCCCAGTCACTGATTAATCTCGCCGCGCGGTCCCCGTGACCGGGACCGGTTGGCCAGCCTCCTAGCTGATGCCGGCAGCTGGGACGGAGGCGCTCCCAGACCGACAGACCACGCTACTTGCCTCAGGCGGCGAGAGCGTACTGGTCAGCGTCAAACTTAGAGTTGGCGCTTATAAGTTTCCGACGACCGATTCTCGAGACGACGTCGGCTTCCTCGGCTCGCTTCCCCTGTCTCCACGTACGAAGTCGAAACCAGTCACCCCCTGGATATTGGTACAGCCCGACAATATTAGCTCACCCGCCGACAACCGCCACCGAGCACCCGGTCGGGCTGAAGTCACCGTCGCTCTTCTTGTTGCCGATGAACCCGGGGTTGGCCGTGCCGCCGCCGCCGACCGCCGCGCTGCCCCGGAGGACGACCCGGCTGGAGCTGACCGATGTCGCCTGGGCGTTCCACGGGTTGCCCTGCAGGCCGGTGACCTTGGCCGAGTCCGGGAAGCTGACGGTGACCTCGAAGTTGTGGGCCTGCGAGCCGCGGTTGGTGACCTTCACGTTGACGAGGAACGAGCGGCCCCACGAGCTGACCGAGCAGGTGGCGCTGAGGTCGTTCACGACCGGCGGGGTGGTCTTGCTCGGCTTGGGGCTGGACGACGTCTTGGAGGGCTTCGGCGAGGACGAGCTCTTCGACGGGGTCGGCGAGGACGACGCGGAGGCCGACGGCGACGAGGAGGGGGATTTCGACGCCGATGCGGAGGGCGAGATCGGGGCCGAGGAAACGTCCGGTGCCGGCGTGGTCTCGGACGGCAGCGGGGCCGTGGTCGACTCGGCCGCCTGCAGGTTGGCCGAGGGCTGCACGATCACCGGGTTCTCGCTGGCCGAGGCGTCGCCGCCGGCTCGCACCGCGATGAAGACGACCAGGCCGACCAGGATGGCGGCGGCCAGTCCGAACACTCCGCGGGCGAGGAAGAACTGGCGATCACGGTGCTTGGACTGGGCTGACACGGCCGGTCTCCTCGATGAAGAGTCGAGCAAGGGGCTCGCCCTGCGGGGTCGCCGCTAGGACGCAATGATCAACAAGCCTGGCGGGGCAGAATACCCCTCAGCGCATGCCCTTGGCACGGCGGCCCATGGCGCGATTGATCTCTTTCTTCGCATCCCGCTCGGCCATGTCCTGACGCTTGTCGTAGCTCTTCTTGCCCTTGCCGACGCCGAGCTCGACCTTCGCGTACCCGTTCTGGAAATACACCGAGAGCGGGATCAGCGTGACGCCGTCGTCCCGCAGCTTGCCCATGATCTTGGCGATCTCGTCGCGCTTGAGCAGCAGCTTGCGGACCCGCCGGGGCTCGTGGTTGGTCCAGGTGCCCTGCGTGTATTCCGGGATGTGCATGCCGTGCAGGAAGATCTCGCCCTGGTTCTCATGGCCGAACGCGTCGACCAGTGAGGAGCGCCCGGCGCGCAACGACTTCACCTCGGTGCCGGTGAGCACCATGCCCGCCTCGTACGTATCGAGGATCGAGTAGTCGTGATACGCCTTGCGGTTGGAGGCGACGAGCTTGCGCCCCTGTTCGCGTGGCATGGCCCGAACCCCCTGCTGATTGATCGACTCACAACTCTAACAAAGGCAGGGAGGCAAATAATTCAGTGGATTCCGGGGCGCACCACCGAAACGCGTCTCGAAGTGCAGGTGTGACCCGGTGGATGCGCCGGTGCTACCGACCAGACCGATGATCTCGCCCTGCCGGACGTACTGCCCGACGTGTACGTAGATCCGGGATTGATGGCCGTAACAGGTGGAGAAACTCGTCCCCATGATGCGCCCGTGGCTGACGCACGTGTAGTTGCCGTAGCCGCCTCGCCACCCGGCCTGGATCACCCGGCCGGCCGCCGCGACCCGGATGGGTGTGCCCGAACCGGCGGCGAAGTCGGTCCCGGCGTGCAATTGCCAGACGCGATAGTACGGGTCGTAACGGTTCCCGTAATCGCTGCTCTTCCATCCGTGTACGGGCATCATCAGCTGCCCGTGATACTGCCGCCGATACCCGGATCGGGTCTCCCACCCGCGCATGCTGGTGCGGATCTTCCGTTCGGCCGCCACCGCCGCCCGGTACTGCTCGAGCACGGTCGCCCGCTGCGCGTTCGCCGCGGCCAGCGCCGTCCGCCGGGCCAGCACCAGTTGGTAGACGTCGCGCCGGGCGCGCACGGCGTCGACCTGGGCGGTCTGCGCAGCCCGGAGTTTCGCGGCCGCCTCGGCCTCGGCCAGTTCGGCCGCCCGTTTCGCGGCGCCGGCCTGGTCCTGGGCCACGCGGGCCTCCCGGCGGGCGACGACCAGGTGGCTGACCTCGGCGTTCTCGTTCCGGACCATCGCGTCGACCAGGCTCATCCGGTCCATCAGGTCGGCCGGCCCGGTCGCGGACACGAGCAGGTTGAACCGGGTGATCGAGCCGCCGCCCATGTAGCTGTTGCGGGCCATCTCGGCGACCCGGTCGCGGGCGCCGGCCACCCGTTCCTGGGCGGCCGTCCAGTCGTCGGCGACCTGCTGGTAGCCCTGCCGGGCGGCGTCGGCCCGGCCGCGGGCGGTGGTCGCCTGGACCCGGGTGGCGATGACGACGCCGCGGGCGGCGGCGACCCGGTGCTGCGCTTCCGGGAGTACCGCCGAGGCGGCGGCGAGGCGGCGCGCGGCGGCCCGGGCGGTCGCTCCGGCGTTTTCCAGAAGAGCTTCGGCCCGGCGTACGGCTTGGGCGGCCTTCGACGCGTCGTTCTGATCGGCCATCGCCGGCACGGGCCGGGCCAGTGTGGGTACGACGGCACTGAGAACGCAGAGAACAAGGGTCAGCAGCGGATTCGAGCGGCGGTACCTCACTGGAGTCACCGTACTCTGACTAATCGCCCGGATAGTCGCAAACCGCCCGAAGGCCGTAAAGGCAACGAAGGCCGCGACCCGGTCGGGTCGCGGCCTTCGGAGTGAGGTCGTGAAGTGGGCGTCAGACCTTGAGGTAGAAGCGGAGCGTGACCCAAGCGGTCGCGGCGCTCACCACCGCGCCGACACCGACCAGCAGCGGCAGCATCAGCCAGACGTTGCCGTTCGGCACCGGGGTCAGGATCGCGGTCAGGGCCTGCAGCTTGTTGTCCAGCAGCACGACCTTGCCGATGAACAGCCCGACGAAGCCCAGTATCGCGCCGATCGCGCCGGCGACCACCGCCTCCAGGACGAACGGCGCCTGGACGAACCAGTTCGACGCGCCGACCAGCTTCATGACCGCGACTTCTCGCCGTTTGCTGTACGCGGCGACCTGGATGGTGTTACCCACCAGCAGCACCGCGGCGCCGGCCATCACGACCGCGAAGACGAGTGACATCAGCTGGACCGAGTTGAAGATGTTGAACACCTTCTGCAGGAGTTCCCGCTGGTCGATGACCCGCTGGATGCCCTGGCTCTGCTGGTCCCCGAGGCTCGCGTTGAACTTGTCGTAGTCCTCCGGGTTGTTCAGCTTGACCCGGAACGACTCCGGCAGGCTGTCCGCGTTCACGGCGGCCACGAAGTCGGGCGAGTCGGCGTAGAGCACCTTGAAGCGCTCGAGCGCGTCCTGCTTGGTCTCGTGGGTCGCGGTCTTGACCAGCGGGTTCGACTTGAGCTTCTCCTCGAGCGCTGTGATCTGACCTTCGGAGACGTTGTCGACGAGGAAGATCGAGACCTCGATCTCGCCGTAGTAGAAGGTCTTCATACGGTCGACCTGCAGGTACATCAGCACGCTGGCACCCAGCATGCCCAACGAGACCGTAATGGTGATGATCATGGCGATCGTCATCGTGACGTTTCGCCACAGGCCCACCAGGACCTCATTGAGGACGTACTTCACGCGCATCGGGGGGATCCTTCCGGGACTCCGCGTGTTGCTGTTTCGGCGTTGAACATGTGGGCGGAGCCTGTCTCAGCCGTAAACGCCGCGAGCCTGGTCACGGACGATCCGACCGCTCTCGATCTCGATGACGCGGCGGCGCATCTGGTTCACGATGTTGGAGTCGTGCGTGACCATGACGACGGTGGTGCCGGTGCGGTTGATCCGGTCCAGGAGTCGCATGATCTCGATCGACGTGTCCGGGTCGAGGTTACCGGTAGGCTCGTCGGCGAGCAGGATCAGCGGCCGGTTCACGAAAGCTCGGGCCACCGCGACACGCTGCTGCTCACCACCCGAGAGCTCGTGGGGGTAGCGGTGCTCCTTGCCGCCGAGGCCGACCAGCTCGAGAACCTCGGGGACGACGCGACGGGCGACCGCCTTGGTCTTGCCGATCACCTCAAGGGCGAAGGCGACGTTCTCGTACGCCGTGCGGTTGGGGAGCAGCCGGAAGTCCTGGAACACACAGCCGATGGAACGGCGGAAGTGCGGGACCTTCCAGGAGCGCAGTGAAGTGACGTCCTTGGCGTTCACGACCACCTTGCCGCGAGTCGCCTGGACCTCCTTCAACAGCAGCTTGATGATCGTGGACTTGCCGGAACCGGAGGGGCCGATGAAGAAGACGAACTCACCCTTCTCGATCCCGACGTTGACATTGTCCAACGACGGCCGAGACGCCTTCGGGTACGTCTTCGTCACGTTCTCGAGCTGAATCACGGGAGTGGAGTCTACGCGGTGTAACGAATTCGCCAAGTCCGCCGGGGTCGGGAATCTTCGCCACCTGCGGCAACAACAAAACTGAACGATCCTCGCCTGACCGAGCGTTCAGACGAGGTCGCTCACCGTGATGGATTCGGCTAGGCGGCGATCTCGTTCTGCTTGCGCCACCGGATGCCGGCCTCGATGAAACCGTCCACGTCGCCGTCGAAGACCGACATCGGGTTACCGACCTCGTACTCGGTGCGCAGATCCTTCACCATTTGGTACGGGTGCAGGACGTACGAACGCATCTGGTCGCCCCACGAACCGGTGGTGTCCTGCTTCAGATCGGCCATCTTGGCCCGCTCCTCCTGGCGGATGCGCTCCAGCAGACGGGCCTGGAGAACACGCAAAGCGGACGCCTTGTTCTGCAGCTGCGACTTCTCGTTCTGACACGTGACGACGATGCCGGTCGGAATGTGCGTCAGCCGCACCGCCGAGTCGGTCGTGTTGACGCTCTGCCCACCCGGGCCGGACGAGCGGTAGACGTCGACCTTGAGCTCGTTCTCCGGGATGTCGATGTGGTCGGTCTGCTCGACGACCGGCATGACCTCGACACCGGCAAAGCTGGTCTGCCGGCGGCCCTGGTTGTCGAACGGGCTGATCCGGACGAGCCGATGGGTGCCGGACTCGACGCTCAGCGTCCCGTAGGCATAAGGAACCTTGACCGTGAAGGTGGCCGACTTGAGGCCGGCCTCCTCCGCGTACGACGTGTCGTAGACCTCGGTCGGGTAGCCGTGCCGCTCGGCCCACCGCAGGTACATCCGCATCAGCATCTCGGCGAAGTCGGCGGCGTCCACACCACCGGCCCCGGCCCGGATGGCCACCAGCGCCTCGCGGGAGTCGTACTCCCCCGAGAGCAGCGTGCGGACCTCCATCTCGTCGATCGCCTTGGTCAGCGTGGCGATCTCCTCGCCGACCTCGGCGACCGAGCCCGCGTCCCCCTCGTCCTCGGCCATCTCCAGCAGCAGGCCGGCGTCGTCCAGACGACTGCGCAGGCGCTCCAGCTTGGAGATCTCACCGGCGACGTACGACAGACGACTGTTGACCTCCTGCGCCCGCGCCTGGTCGTCCCAGAGGTCGGGGGCGGAAGCCTGCTCCTCGAGATCCGCCTTGTCCCGCCGCAGCTTGTCGACGTCCAGGACGTTCTCGATGTTGCGGAGGGTGGCGTCGAGGGCTTTGAGTTGCTCAGGGAAGTCGGCAGCGGTCACGACACTCAAGACTACGCCGTCCGGCCAGATCACTGGCCGGGGCGTCCGCAACTCATTCCGACGGAACGGTCTTCAGCCAGGTGAGAGCCGCCTTGTGATACGCGACGGCGAACTCGAGCGCGGCTGCGCCGTACGAATCGTCATTCTTCTTAGCCTCCTTGGCCTGCTCCTTCGCCATGGCCAAAGCCTCCGAGTGGTACTGGTTGGCCGTGGTGTAGAGGGTCTGCAACTGCTCGGTGCTGTGCTGCTGGCCGAAAGCGACTCGCAGCGCGACCGGGTTGCGCAGCGCGTCCCGGCCGGGCGACTCGGTGAGCCAGCGCCCGAAGGCGCGCTTACCGGAGGCGGTGATCGCGTAGGGCTGACTGGAACGAGGGCCCGGCTTGCCGAGGCGCACATACCCCATTTCGGCCAGTACGGGCAATTCGCGGTAGACCTGGCTCCGCGTCATCGACCAGTAGGGCCCGAGACGGCGTTCGGCAGCCGCCATGAGCTGTCCGCCGGTCATCGGCCCCTCGTGAAGCAGGCCGAGCAAGGCGGCAGCCGTGGGATTGATCTGGAAGTCGGGCATGCCTTCTAAGCTGCCACTTTGTCGCTCCGGCGTCCAGGATTTCGCACGATCCGTCCAGTTTGCGCCTCCACAAACGACTGTCCCGCACAGACAGTCCGACAACGAGCGCCCAGACCGGGCGATTTGCGCCCCATCATTTAGTTGACCAGCTAAAATGGAGCACCTATTCGGTCAGACAGGCAGCCCGAGGCAGGAAACCCCCATAACTGGGCGAGTCGCCGCGCACATTCGGACATTCAGCGCATGTGGGAGTACTCGTTCGCCCGTCCATCGTCGCACCCGGACGACGGCCGGTCAGGGGCCCGCAGGTTCGCCTATTACCCTGACCTCCATGACCGACCCCGAGCCCCAGTCCGCTCCGGAGACCCGCGAGGTCTCGCGCCTCACCGCGATCCTGCTCGCGGTCGCCGCGATCGTCTGGGCAGCCGGGATGCTGGCCTCGGCCCGCGCCAAGATCACCAGTTGGGCGGACGCGGCGATGGAGGTCACCTCGACCGCCTACGCACTGCCCGGCGCGGTCTCCGCGGCCCTCGTGGCCGGCGCCGCCGTCGCGCTGCTCGTGATCACCCTGATCAGCCTGCGCCGGACACTCGGCGCCACCACCCGGTTCACCGTCGGCACCGGCACCGGCCTGCTGGTCGGTGTGCTCTGTGCGCTGGTCCTCTTCACGATCAACACCGAGGGCACGATGTACGCGGCGGTCGGCGGGACGGTCGCCGCGGCCGCCACCATCGGCGGGGCGTTCGCCGGTCTGCGCATCCCGCCGGTCATCGCCGCCGCAGGGTGGGGCACGCTCGGGGTCTTCCTGGTCGGACTGATCCTCAACGACAGCTACGTGCAGGGTCCGGTGCTGAACCTGCTCGGCAACGACTCCACCGCGGCCGCCGCCGATGCCAACCAATATTTCGCGTACGGGCAGTCCGCCCTCAGTGGTCTCGCCGCCGGCCTGATCGTGTTCGTCGTCCTGCGCCGCGCCGGCCGCAACGCCGGCACCGACCTGCGCTGGCCGTTCTACCTGATCGCGGGCGCCGGCGCGGGCGTGCTCTCGGTGATCTCCGAGATCCTCACCCGGACCGCCGGGGCCCAGGTGCTCGACCTGGCCGGCAAGGTCAGCGAGCTGGAGAAGTCGGTCCAGCAGGTTCTCAGCACCAACCGGCTCAACAGCGCACTGATCGTGCTGTTCGTCGGGGCGTTCACGGCGATGGTCGCGGTCGGGCGGACGATGTCCCCGGCCGAGGACGACGACGAGGAGATCGCCGCGGCCTCGACGGCGGGTCAGGCCGACGTCGAGGAAGCCGCGATCGAGCCCAAGACCCCGGCCAAGAGCTCGGCCGGGTCCGCCTCCTCGGAGGACACCGAGCAGGGCTGAGGGCTGCCGGTCAGAGGAGTTCGTCGAGTTCGGAGACGGCGTACCACTCCAACTCGTGGTCCTCGGCGCCGTCGACGGTGAATTGGGCGTCCGGGTCGCCGGCCAGCGCCTCGACGATCACGTCAGCCGCCGCCGCGACCGACTCCAGCGACTCCTGGCCGTCCACGTGAATGCTCGCGACCTGCGACAACTGGATCGGCTCGGGCAGGCGGACGGTGCTCGAACCGAGCTCGACGTCCTCCCGGACCAGCGCTGACGCCGGCACGTCGGCCGAGACCACGACCCGGCGGCGCGGCGCGGCGGCATCGTGCCGGAGCAGCAGCAGGGCGCCCTGGGCGGCGCGGGTGAAGGCCACGTACTCCAACTCCTCCTCGTCGCCCTCCGCATACCACTCCCGCAGAGCGGGCGTGACCGCGTGCGCCTCCGTCGTGGTCGCATCGCCGAGCCGGCCCTCCGCCCGCAGGGCCGCCAGCATCGGCACGGTGGCCGGCACGTAAACCCGGACCAGCTCGGTGATCGGCACGTTCTCCTCCTGCTTCGACATCCCGGTCAGTACACCGCCGCCGCGGTCCGGGAGAGGCCCATTCCACCAGGCGTCTCCGGATCGTGGTCACCCGGGATGATGTCGACGGCAAACGGTGGCAAACTCAAGCTGCCGTAATCAACGAGTGTGGGAGGCCCCGGTGGAGGCCCGGTTCCTGTTGTTGTCCGACGTCGCGGCCGAGCTGAACGTCTCGGACTCGCAGGTCTATCACATGGTGCGCAGCGGAGAGCTGCCCGCGATCAAGATCGGTGGCCGCGGTCAGTGGCGGGTCGAACGGGCCAAGCTGGAGGAATACATCCAGGGGAAGTACACGGAGACGGCCACCTGGGTCCGGGAGAACCCGATGAGCGAGCGCGAGCAGGAGTGATCCGTAACGCGGCTTTTGTTCCTCTTCCCGGATATCGTCGCGGCGTTGACGGTCGCTTGTGGACGCGAGCAGACTGGGCTCATCGCAAGCAAACGTAGGCAAACGCAAGGTTTGCCGGGACGATGGATGGGCGGTGAAGATGCGGTCGCTGACCGACACTCCACCCGCCGGGTCCCGCGCGGGGATTCGCCTGCGCCCGGTCCCGCGGTTCGAACCTCCGTTCGACGATGAGCTGCCACCTCCGCTGTGGTCGTCGGCCCAGCAGCTGGCCTTGGACCTGTCACGGCCGGCCGGTGGTCCTCCAACAGGCGGGGCAGCCGACCCGGACGGCGAGGCGGAATCGCCCCGCGACCCGGCGCCCGACGCGGACACGGCGCGCGGAGCTGGCACGGCGCGCGGAGCTGGCACGGCGCGCGGAGCTGGCACGGCGCGCGGAGCCGGCACGGCGCGCGGAGCCGGCACGGCGCGCGAGGCTGGGGCCGCTCGCGGCTCAGATCGCGTGCCAGGTCCAGCTCACGGCTCGGGTGCGGCCCGCGGATCGGCCTCGGGCAACACAGCACGGGCGCGCGGATCGGCTTCGGCTAGCGGGCTTGGGCCGGACGTGGGACGAGGTGTGGTCGGTGCGGAGACGACGGCGGGTGAGGACGGGCCGAGGCTCGGCGGGCACCCGTTCCGGCTGAGCGACGAGGCCGGGCACTGCAACGCGGCTAACTGTGGGGCGGCCCGGGCCGGCGGCGCGAGATGCGGTCGCGCCGGCTGCGGTGGCACGGAAGGCGGGCTCGCAGGCCACGGCCGCGTAGAGAGCGGGCTCGCAGGCCACAGCCGCGCGGAGAACGGAGCCGCAGGCCACCGGCACGCGGAGAGTGGAATCGCAGGCCGCGGTGGCGGGGATGGCGGCGGCGCGGCGCCGATCGTGGTCGGGGCTTCCGGGGACGCGAAGCTGGCCGTCAAGCGGTTCGTGCAGACGTGCGTCGAGGTGCTCAACGGGCACCGGCCGGCGGCTCACCTGCGGCGGCTGTCGACACCCGGGGAGGCGGCCGATGTGGTCGCCCAGGGTCTCGCCGGGGCTCGACGGGTCGCCGACATGCGGCGTCCACGCCGGCCCGGGGATCGGCGGCACCAGCGCACGACGCCGGTCGCGGTCCTTCGCGTTCACCTGTGCGAGCCCCGGCCCGGTGCCGTCGAGGTAGCCGTTGCTCTGGTAACCGGCGAGCGGACATGGGCCATGGCCCTACGGCTGGAACTCCACAAGGAGACCTGGTCAGCCACCGCCCTCCGCCTCATCTAGACCACGCCGCCAGCCGTCTGCCGCCCTCCTCCGGTCGACCCGGCACCTTTCGGCCGGCCGGCGGCCAGGCGCACGGCCGACGAACAAGCGCGCGGCCGACGGCTACGCGTGTGGCCGGCAACCAAGCGCACGGCTGGCGGCTAGGCGTGCGGCCGGCGACCGGGCGCACGGCCGATGGCGGCTGGGCCGGGCGGCGCTGGTGGGAGGCGGGAGGGAGCAGGGGAGGCACCCGGGGCGTCCGGTGAGCGACACAGGCGGCGGGCGTTCCGGGTTCCAGCAAGACGGAGACGGCCCGTGCTCCGGCGGGAAGCCGGGGCACGGGCCGTTCTCGTCAGGCGCCTGGGGTCAGGCCGCGCCGCCCGGGGCACCGTGGCAGCGCTTGTACTTCTTGCCGGAGCCGCAGTAGCACGGCGCGTTGCGGGACGGACCGTTCGAGTCGGTCTCCTTCGCCGCGTGGCGGCCGGCGCCGGTGTGGGCCGGGTTGGCCGGGATCGGCGAGCCGCCCGGGCCGAACGCGGCCGGGATCTCCGGCTGCTGGTTGATCGCCGGGCCGCCGGCCACCTCGCCGTCGATCGTCGGCGCGGTGTACTGCAGGTTCTGCGGGCGGTTGCCGCCGCCGAGGCCCTTGGCGCGCACCTCGACGTGCTCGTGCGGTTCGGTGACGGGCGCGTCGTCCGGCACCTCGCCGACCTTGGGCAGCGCGAACGCCTGGGACGGGTCGACCGTGATGGTGGGCTGCTCCTCGACCTGGACCTCCAGGTTGAAGACGAAGCCGACGGCCTCTTCCTTGATGCCTTCCATCATGGCGTTGAACATGTCGAAGCCCTCGCGCATGTACTCGACCACCGGGTCACGCTGCGCGTACGCCCGCAGGCTGATGCCTTCCTGCAGGTAGTCCATCTCGTAGAGGTGCTCACGCCACTTGCGGTCGATCACCGCGAGCAGCACCTGCCGCTCCAGCTCGCGCACCGCCTCGACGCCGAGCTCTTCCTCGCGGGCCTGGTACGCCGCCTGGGCGTCCTGCTTGAGCTGCTCGATCAGGAATTCCTGGTCGATCGAGTTGCGCTCGCCGCCGGACTCCTCGATCAGGTCCTCGATGGTGAGGGTGACCGGGAAGAGCCGACGCAGGTTCGTCCAGAGCTGCTCCAGGTCCCAGTCCTCGGCGTAGCCGTCGGAGGTGGCCACCGTGACGACGTCCGCGATCACGTCGTCGATCATGTGGGTGACCTGGTCGTGCATGTCCTCGCCGTCGAGCACGCGCTTGCGCTCGGCGTAGACGACCTGGCGCTGCTTGTTCATGACCTCGTCGTACTTCAGCACGTTCTTCCGGATCTCGGCGTTCTGCGCCTCGATCTGGGTCTGCGCGCTGCGGATCTGCCGGGTCACCATCTTGGACTCGATCGGCACGTCCTCGGGGATGTTGAAGCGCTCCATGACGGCTTCGACCGCGCCGGCCCGGAACCGCTTCATCAGGTCGTCCTGCAGCGACAGGTAGAACCGGGACTCGCCCGGGTCGCCCTGCCGGCCGGAGCGGCCGCGCAGCTGGTTGTCGATGCGGCGGGAGTCGTGCCGCTCGGTGCCCAGCACGTACAGCCCGCCGGCCGCCTGCACCTCGGCCTGCTCTTCCTCACAGGCCTCCTTGACCTGCGGGAGGACCTCTTCGAGGGCCTTCGCGTACTCCTCCGGGTTCTCCACCGGGTCGAGGCCGCGCTGGGCGAGCTCCTGCGCGGCGAGGAAGTCCGGGTTGCCGCCGAGCAGGATGTCGGTGCCACGGCCGGCCATGTTGGTGGCCACCGTGACCCCGCCCTTGCGGCCGGCCTGGGCGATGATCGTGGCTTCCTGCGCGTGGAACTTCGCGTTCAGCACGCTGTGCGGGATGCCACGGCGGCGCAGCAGGGTGGAGAGGATCTCCGAGTTCTCCACCGAGACGGTGCCGACCAGGACCGGCTGGCCGGTCGCGTGCCGCTCGGCGATGTCCTCGATGACCGCGTTGAACTTGGCCTTCTCGGTCTTGTAGATGACGTCCGGGTGGTCGACGCGGACCATCGGGCGGTGCGTCGGGATGGACACGACGCCGACCTTGTAGACGCTGTTGAACTCGCCGGCCTCGGTCTGCGCCGTACCGGTCATGCCGCCGAGCTTGTTGTAGAGGCGGAAGTAGTTCTGCAGCGTGACGGTGGCCAGCGTCTGGTTCTCCTGCTTGACCTCCACCCCCTCCTTCGCCTCGATGGCCTGGTGCATGCCCTCGTTGTAGCGGCGACCGTGCAGGATGCGGCCGGTGAACTCGTCGACGATGAGGACTTCGCCCTCGCCGCTGACGATGTAGTCCTTGTCCTTGCGGTACAGCTCCTTGGCCTTGATGGCGTTGTTCAGGTAGCCGACCAGCGGGGTGTTCACCGACTCGTACAGGTTGTCGATGCCGATCCGGTCCTCGACCTTGCTGACGCCGCGCTCGGTGACCGCGACGGTGCGCTTGGCCTCGTCGACCTCGTAGTCGCCGGCGCCGTCCTTGCCCTTCTCGAGCCGCTTGACGATGGCGGCGAACTCCCCGTACCACCGCTGGGAGTGCTCGGCCGGGCCGGAGATGATCAGCGGGGTGCGCGCCTCGTCGATGAGGATCGAGTCCACCTCGTCTACGATCGCGAAGTTGTGGCCGCGCTGCACCAGTTCGTCCTTCGACCACGCCATGTTGTCGCGCAGGTAGTCGAAGCCGAACTCGTTGTTCGTCCCGTACGTGATGTCGCACTCGTAGGCGGCGCGGTGCTCGGCGGCCGGCCGGTTCGGCAGGATGACGCCGACGGTCAGGCCGAGGAAGACGTGCACCCGCCCGACCCACTCGGCGTCACGCTGGGCCAGGTAGTCGTTGACGGTGATGATGTGCACGCCGTCGCCGCTCAGGGCGTTCAGGTAGGCCGGGAAGACACCGGTCAGGGTCTTGCCCTCACCGGTCTTCATCTCCGGGATGTTGCCGAAGTGCAGCGCGGCGCCACCCATCAGCTGGACCTCGTAGGCCCGCTGGCCGAGCACCCGCTTGGCGCCCTCCCGGGCCACCGCGAACGCCTCGGGCAGCAGCGAGTCGAGTGTCTCGCCCTCCTGATAACGCTCTTTGAACTGCTCGGTGCACTCGCGCAACTCGTCATCGGTGAGGTCGACGTAGTCATCCTCGATCGAGTTGACCGCGTCCGCGATCGCCTTGAGCCGGCGTACCATGCGGCCTTCGCCGGCACGGAGGATCTTTTCCAATATCGACACGGGTCAGCGCTCCCCTAGACAGTCTGCCGAACCATCGTAGGCATCTTCTTTCGAGACCTGTGACCCGAGCCTCCCGGCAAGCTCACAAAAGGGAGGAAACGGTGCAGGAAGTTCGCTGACAGCGCAGTCGCCGACCGATTGGAACGTGTTTGGCGCCCGGGCGAGTCTGAGAAAGGATGACCCGGTGGATCAGCTCAACGGGGTAGGACTGCGCGCCTTCGGCCCGCAGGACGAGGCGGCTTTCGCCGCGACACGCGACGACCGCCAGGGCCGCCGATTCCTTCCGCTCATCCCGGGCATGAGCAGCGATTACTCGTACGTCATAGTCGCCGCAGGCGCGGACCACCCGGTCGGCGGCATCGAGCTGGACCACCTCCTGCCGGGGCGAGGCGCAGCCGAGGCCCGCTTCTGGGTGGGGCCGCACGCGCGGCGGCGCGGCATCGCGACGGCGGCCTTGCGGATCTTCAGCGAGCGTGTCTTCACCGGCGTGGCGGGGATGCCTCGCCTGCAACGTGTGGAATTGCTCATTCATTTGGACAATCCGGTCGCTCAGCGCGTCGCGCTGGCCGCCGGTTACAGCCGCGAGGGCGAGCGGCGCGGCGCGTGGCCGAACTCGTCCGGCGGCTTCGATGACGTGCTGGTCTACGCCCGGCTGGCCGGAGACTCGGGCGTGCCGGCCGAGCGACTGCTGCCGGATCTGCCCGGCGGCGAGCTGAGCGACGGCGTGGTGACCCTGCGGCCGCTCGGCGAGCAGGACGCGCCGTTCTACACCGAGCTGCACCGCCAGCCGGACATCGTGGCGACGAGCGTGCCGCCGATCCCGCCGGAGCCGGCCGAGGTGTACCGGCGGTGTGCCTGGGCGCCCTCGCACTGGTTGGCCGGCGGCCGCGCCGACATGATCGTGGTGGACGCGGCGAGCGGGCTCCCGGCCGGCGAGATCGCGCTCTACTACCAGGAGCCGCGCACCGCGCAGGCGATGATCGGGTACAGCATGATGCCCGCGTTCCGCGGCCGCGGACTGATCACCCGGGCCGCGAAACTGGTCGCGCTCTGGGCGTTCGCCGAGACCGGCATCGCCCGGCTGATCGCCGGGACGCTGCCGGACAATGCCGGGTCGCAGCGGGTGCTGGAGAAAGCCGGGTTCCGGCGGGAGGCCTACCTGCGCTCCCGGCTGCCCGGCCTGGCCGGCGCCCGCCACGACGACGTGCAGTTCGTGTTACTCGCCGAAGACCTGCTCGCGCAGGCCTCCGGCGGGGAACTCACCCAGCCAGGCTGAGAATCCCGTAGTCGTAGCCTCGACGGCGGTAGACGACGCTGGGGCGGCCGCTCTCCTTGTCCTGGAACAGATAGAAGTCGTGCCCGACGAGTTCCATCTGGAAGAGCGCGTCGTCGACGGTCATCGGCTCGCCGGAGTGCTCTTTCTCGCGCACGATGCGCCACGGCTGGCCGTCATCGTGCTCGACAAGTTCCTCGACCTCTGGCTCCGCGGTCAGCGTGGCGGTGCCACCCCTGGTCAGGTCGGTGGGAAGGTTCGCGGTGGCGGCGGCGACCGAGACCGGCGCGTGCCGTCCGCGATGGACGCGGCGCCGGTCGGCGGAGCGGCGCAACCGGGCGTCCAGTTTGCTGAAGGCGCAGTCCAGAGCTGCATAGAAATCCTGCGCCTGAGCCTCGGCGCGGACCACCGGTCCCTTGGTCATGACCGTGATCTCGACGCGCTGACAGGTGTCGGACTGACGCGGATTGCGTTCGTGGAACAACTCGACGTCGACTCGGATCAGCTTCTGGTCGTAACGCTCGACCTTGCTCAGCTTCTCGGCGACATGCTCTCGATAGTGGTCGGGAACCTCTACGTTGCGGCCCTTGACGACAATGTCCACTCGTGACCTCCCCCAACGTTGATCTTTGGGGCGCCGGATGCCGGCGCATCGTGATGCTTGAGAAGGACGCCGCGCACCTGTGCGAGAAGCGGAAGAGGCGCGGCAGACGTGGGTGAGACGACTCCTTTCCGGTACGGCGGAAAACGCTGTTCCCGGTGGTGGGTAAGTTGATGAACCCTACCCTCGTCACCTAGACGCTAACCTGCCGATCCCTGCGAGTCACCCCTCGTTGGGGATACCGGATGGCTGACGTTCGCCTCTATCGGCGCACGCAGGCTTGACCTCAGTCAAATTCCCGGGAAGTTTCGGCGAAGTTGTGTCGCAGCCAGCACCGCGGCGCCCGTGACCTGCATTTCCGCCTCCTCTAGACGACGTACCGCGGCGGCCAGCGTGGCCCCGGTGGTGACGATGTCGTCCGCTACCACCAGCGTGCCTCTCATCGCCGCGCCGCGCCGCGGATTGCCGATTCGAGCGGTGGTGATTCGCAGGGAATTGACAGCCGCTGTGGACCTTGCGGCAGCGTCCAGTGACGTGGAGTCAGGCTTGGGCAGCGCACGCAGCGGATGCTCGACCCGGGCGGTCCAGCCGGCGGCCCGCAGCCGTTGCGCCGCGTGGTCGCTCAGGCGCGACATGTGGTCGCCGTACCGTTCGCGGCGGGCGGCCCGGGTGGACGGGATCGGGACGATCAGCACCGGGCGGTCACGGGGTGCGATCGCCGCGACCGCGCCGGCCAGCAGTGCGCCCAGCGGCCCGGCGAGACGATGACGGCCCTTCTCCTTGTACGCCAGCAGGGCACCGCGCAACGCGCCCGCGTACGGCCCCACGGCCACGCAGGGCGGAAAGCCGGGCGGCGGCGGGCTCGGCGACGACCAGGCCGGTCGCAGCGCCTCCAGCTCGGCCACACAGGCCGGGCAGGCGCCGTGCCGCAGCCGGGTGCGCTCGGCCCCGCAGCCGGCGCAGGCGCTCGGCAGCACCAGGTCGGCCAGTTCCCCGAAGACGCCGGTCATTCCAGGTAGAAGGGGGCGGTCGGGACGGCGTCGGGGGGTGCGTCGCCGATCAGGCCGGACACCTTGTCGACGCCGATGGCCTGGGCCACCGAGAGCGCCTCCCAGGCCTTGCCACCCCATGAGTACGAGACGGATCGGAACGGCGCCCGGGAGACGAGCGGATTGGACGGGTACGCCGCGATGGAGTCGACCGGCTTGTCGCCGAGACTGTCGAGCCGGCCGGACTGCACCGCGCCGTCGATCGACAGGTCCACCATCGTGGTCCGCTTGTCCGAGGCCTGCTGGCCGGCCACGGTCAGCCAGCCCTCGGCGGTGAAACCGGCCGCGGTCACCGAGGACAACCCGTACGGGCGGATCTGCTGCGGCGTGCCCAGGGTCGGCGTGTCCCCGCTGGTGGTGAGCGCGGCCCGGTACAGCTTGCCGTCGACCACCAGGACCACCCGGTGACCGTCCGGCGCCACCGCGACCGAGCTGATCACCGCGCCCGGGCCGCTCCACAGGATCGGGACGGCCCGGCCCTTCTTCGGGCCGAACGAGAAGAGCTTGCCGTCGGCCGTGATCAGCCCGACCGCGCCGTCGGCCGTGCCGGGATCGGTGATCGCCCAGACCGGAGTGCCCAGCGTGCCGGTGAGCCCGGAGATCGGCTGCAGCGCGGCTTGGGCCCCGGCGCCGGCCGCGGCGACCCGGAGCACGTCGTTCTTGCCGTTGCGGCTCACCACCGCCGCGAACGTGAACGACGTCGAGGCGCTCATCGCGGCCAGGCGGACGTCCTTGTTCTCCTCGGTCACCAGCACGGGCACCGGGGCGAACGTGTTGGCCGAGCCGGTGATCCGGTGGATCTTGCCGTCGAAGACCACGAACCGTTCCGGGTCGGAGACCAGCCGGTACGCCGGGTTGCTGCTCTCGTAGTCCTCCCCCGAGAACGTGCCGACGTCCTGGCGGCCGACCTTGAGCACGAGCTGCGTGTTGGTCGACAGCATCGGCCGCAGCGACCACTGGAGCTGCTGGCGCAGCCGGGTGAGCGCCTGGGCGGTGTCGTTCGAGGGCAGGGCCTGCGTGCTCAGCGTGATCTGCAGCTTGTTGTCGCTGACCTCGACGACCTTGCCGACCAGGGTGGTGCTGTCGGGCAGGTCGGAGACCGACAGCCAGGGCGCCGGCCCGTTCAGCAGCCAGGTCATGACCGTGGTGGGGCGCTGCTCGACCGGCACCGCGTCCGGCATGTAGCGCACGTCCGGCACCAGGCCGGTGTAGTCGGTGTTCCAGAAGTAGATCGTGTGCTCTTCGTAGTACGCCGTCAGGGCCTCGGCGCTGAGCAGCAGGCCCGGCGGGGGCTCGGTGACGAAATACCCGGACTGGCCGGCGTCCGTGCCGATCCTCATCTGGTACGTGCCGCGGCGGGCCTCGGTGGCCGGCTCCAGCAGGCCGAACTTGTCCAGCGTGCCGACCTGCTCGTAGTTCAGCGTGACCAGGTCGCTGCCCGGCTCCACGAGCGGATCGGCGGTCAGCCGGATCACCGTCAGGTCGGTGCCCTTCGGGTCGAACGAGGCGGCCGCCGACTTGGTCATGAACGTCCGCATCCGGTCGGCCGCGGAGTCCAGGTCACCGGCCGCGACCTTCAGATAGTTCTCGGCGAACGTCTTGCGGTCGGCGGCGGCGTCCCGGGAGATCTGGCCCGGATTGCGCTCGTCGCCCGAGGACGTGCCGGCCGACGGGCCGGCGCCGACCACCGTCACGCCGGACTCGTCGGGGATCCCGCAGGCGCCGCTCAGCAGCGCCACCAGCGCCACCACGGTGGGCAGCGCGATCGGTGCGGTCCTGCGCCGGTGCATCAGCCCACCTCCGCCGTACGGTCCCGGGGGATCAGCGGCAGCGGGGCCGCGACCAGCCGGTCACCGGCCCGGATGGGCAGCGTGAGCCGGAACTGGGCACCCTCGCCGGGCGCGCCCCACGCCTCCAGCCAGCCGCCGTGCAGGCGGGCGTCCTCCGCGCTGATCGACAGGCCCAGGCCGGTGCCGCCGGTCTGCCGGGCCCGGGACGGGTCGGCCCGCCAGAACCGGTTGAAGACCAGGCGCTCCTCACCGGGCTTGAGGCCGATGCCGTGGTCGCGCACGGTGATCGCCACGGCGGCGTCGTCGGTCGCCATCGTGATCTGCACCGGGCGGGCCTCGCCGTGCTCGACCGCGTTGCCGACCAGGTTGCGCAGCACGCGCTCGACCCGGCGCGGATCCACCTCGGCGATCACCGGGCCCTCGGGCAGGTTCAGCTCCAGATCGACGCCGACCCGCTCGGCCAGGCCGGCGAGCCGCTCGGCGACCCGCTCGACGATCGGCACCAGGTCGGCGTGCTCGGAGTCGAGCGCGGCGAACCCGGCGTCGAACCGGCTGATCTCCAGCAGGTCGGTGAGCAGGCCCTCGAACCGGTCCAGCTCGGCCTGCAGCAGCTCGGCACTGCGGGCGACCGCCGGGTCGAAATCCTCCCGCTCCGAGAAAATGAGATCCGCCGCCATCCGTACGGTCGTCAGCGGTGTCCGCAGCTCGTGGGAGACGTCCGAGGTGAAGCGCCGCTGCAGGCGCGACATCTCCTCCAGCCGCACGATCTGCCGCTGCAGGTTGGCCGCCATCTGGTTGAACGCGGCCGCGAGCAGGGCCAGGTCGTCCTCCCCGTCGACCTTCATCCGCTGGTCGAGCAGGCCGGCCGAGAGGCGCTGGGCGGTCCGCGCGGCGACCCGGACCGGGGTCACCACCAGTCGCGTGACCAGGCCGGCCACGACGCCCAGCAGGATCACCAGGGCCAGGCCGGTGAGCAGCACGGTGTTGCGGATCTGGTTGGCCGCGCGGTCCTCGGTGGTCAGCGGCACCGCGTAGTAGAGCTCGACGTGGCCGAACTTGGCCTGCACGGGCGACCCGTACACCAGATATTTCGTGCTGTGGCCGTTGACCATGACGGTGCGGATCTGCCGGGCCACCTTCGCGTTGTCGGCCACCGAGTGGATCAACGAGGTGGTGATCAGCTCGTCCGGGGCGGACGAGGGGACGGTGTGCGGCTCGATCTCCGGGTACTGCTCCGCGCGGATCGAGACGACCGTGCCGCTGTCCCCGGCCTGGTCACCGTCGGACAGCTCGTCGACGGTCTCGCTGATCGTGGCCGGCAGCTCCGGATCGTAGGGCTGCGGGTGCACGGTGAGCTGCCCGGAGGCCCAGTCGACCTTGCGCTCCAGGGAGGCCGCGACCTCGTCCTGCGCTCGGTCGAGCAGGATGTTGGCGCTGCGGTCGGCGATGAACCAGCCGAACGTGCCGACCAGCAGGCTCGACGCGACCAGGGTGAGCGTGACCACGCGGACCTGCAGCGAGCGCCGCCAGGAGCGGCGCACCGGCGAGGTGTACCTCTCCAGCCGGTGCGCGACCACGCGCCAGCCGCGCCGCGCCACTCGGAGGACGCGACGCACGGGTTGAGGAAGCCAGGCCGGAGCACGCATATCGCGGCAAGATTAGCCGCTCCCGCCGATCAGCCGGTGCCCGCCTTGTAGCCGACACCACGGACCGTCAGGATGATCTCGGGTCGCTCGGGGTCCGGCTCGATCTTGGCGCGCAGGCGCTGCACGTGCACGTTGACCAGCCGGGTGTCGGCCGCGTGCCGGTAACCCCAGACCTGTTCGAGCAGAACCTCGCGGGTGAACACCTGGCGCGGCTTGCGGGCCAGGGCCACCAGCAGGTCGAACTCGAGCGGCGTGAGCTTGACCTCCTCGCCGTCCCGGGACACGGTGTGCGCCGGCACGTCGATGGTGATCTGGTTGCCGGGCGGTCCGATGGTGAGCATCTCGGGCGCGGCGTCCTCGCCCCGGCGCAACCGGGCCCGCATGCGGGCCACCAGCTCCTTGGGCTTGAACGGCTTCACCACGTAGTCGTCGGCGCCGGACTCCAGGCCGAGCACCACGTCCACGGTGTCACTCTTCGCGGTGAGCATGACGATCGGAATGCCCGACTCGGCGCGGATCGCGCGCGCGACGTCGATGCCGCTCATTCCGGGCAGCATCAGATCCAGCAGAACGATGTCCGGGCGATTTTCCCGGAAAGCGGCGAGCGCGCGTTCCCCGTCCGCCACGAACGAGGGCAGGAATCCCTCACTGCGCAGGACGATGCCGAGCATCTCGGCCAACGCGGGATCGTCGTCGACGACCAGTACCCGGGCTCTCATGCGGTCCAATATTGCACTGTCCTCCCGGCCCCCGCGCTACCCGGGGGGCGATCTTGCCCGGCAGCCTACGCGAAAAGGCACCTCTCTCAGAAGGCCGTGAGGACCCGGAAACGCTGGGTGAACACATGAAAACGGGCGGTCCCGGACCGGGACCGCCCGTGGCGCGCAAATTCGATGAATCGGCTGTTACGCGCCGGGCCGGTCGAACTCTCCTGCGCGGACCCCGGTGAGGAAACCGGTCCAGTCCCGCGTGTCGAAGCTGAGCACCGGGCCGGTCGCGTCCTTGGAGTCGCGGACCAGAACCGCTGCCGGAGTGTTGGCGACCTCGACACAATGCCCAGCAGCGCCACTCCGGCTGCTCTTACGCCAAGTGGTCGTGGCGTCCTGCATGGTTTCTCCCCTTCCAACGGAAATGCATCTCCATTGGACCTCACCGCAGGCGCTCACCGAGCCAAACGATCCCTCGTCTCAGCGATGACCGTTCGGCTCTCTTCTTTCGACAAAGCGCGTTCGCGCAGGTCATCAAAGGCGTCCTGGTAGACGTCTATCTCCTCCGGCTTCACTCGGAAGTGGCCGCCCGTCAACCCTTCGGAGTGCACGACCGGGTTACGCGTACCATCCGGGAACTCGAGCACCAGAAACGATTCGGTCAGACCGGCGTGCGCGCCCGCTTCGAACGGCAGGATCTGCACCTCGACGCCGGGCTGGACGGTGGCCTCGTGCAGCCGGGTCAGCTGGCGGAGCAGGACGTCCCGGCCGCCCACCTCACGCCGCAGGACCCCCTCGTCCAGGACGACCCGCAACGTGGCCGGTGGCTCCCGGGTGAAGACCCGCTGGCGGTCCATCCGCACGCTCACCCGGCGCTCGATCACCTCGTCGTCGCCGATCCCGGCGCCGGTCTCGATCACGGCGTGCGCGTACTCACTGGTCTGCAGCAGGCCGGGCATGACCTGGGCCTCCCACTGGGAGATCGAGATCGCCTCGCCCTCCAGGGCGAGATATTCGTCGTACGGATCGGTGACGAACGAGCGGTACGACGTCCACCACGCCCGGGCCCGGCCGCGTTTGGCCAGGTCACGCAGGCGTCCTCGCTCCTCCACGCGGACGCCGTAGAGGGTGAGCAGACGGTCGAGATCCGCCTCGTTGATTCCCGTATGCGCCGTCTCGATCCGGCTCAGTTTCGACTCCGACCAGCCCAGCGCGGTAGCCACGTCCACCGCACGGCGCTCGCCACGGAGCCGGCGCAATTCGCCGCCGAGTTCCCGGCGCGCTGTCGATGTCGGCCTCGCCACGGAGCCACCATATCGGCGTATCAATGACTGATTGCAACTTGCAGTGCGACTCCGTCGGTAAAACGCGCCGCCTGTCCGTTCCGGCACTTCACTCCGGTCATGCGTTTCCGCGACGATGACCCCGGTCGTTCCGCACTGAAGGCAACCCGGTTTCAACAATCAATGCGCAGGTAGACGGCTTGGCGAGTGACCATCCGCCCGTCCCGTGACCGAATCTCATCGGCGCGATCCGTCCCGGCGGCCGTTCTGGTCACGTGTTCGGATCGTCATCCGTACAGGTGACCAGTCGCCCCGGGCGCGTCGCCGGGCCGGGTAGACCCCCGAAGGAGATTCATCACCGGTTGCCCGACTTGGCGGGCTTCCTCCCGGAAGTCGCGCGTTGCCGCGGGCTTCCGGCCATGCCGCCGGGCCCCGAAGGCGAAACCTGATCGCCCGGGAAACGGGCCCGGGAATGGTCTCCCGAACGGGCGGGCCGGCCGCGCGTACCTCACCGTTCCGCCGATTATCGGACAACGGGTAAGCGTGTGAAGAATCAAACATCCGGCCCGAAACCGCCCATCCGGAAAATGGCTCGGCAGGGAACGGCGACGGCCTCGCGGAACACCGAGGGCCGAAGCGATCCGCGAGGCCGGGCAATGGCGCAGGAAGAACGGCGAGAAAGGCTGGAGCCGGCCGGGCCGGGATAGCGAACGGGGCGACAGGTCGAAACCTGCCGCCCCGTTCATCCCCCCGGTTTGGTACCGCGCGCGTCCGTGGGACCCCCCGATCACCAATGACGCTGCGTGTTTATAGATTCACACTCCGAACATGCCGTGTCAAGTTATTTCCAGAAATTTCGGGCGGATCGGGCGCGAAAGTCAGACCGATCGCGACTCTGAAGCCGCATCAGGCCCGGAGCAGCCCGGACCGGGAGCCGACCGCCGGGCCCGGAGGCGCCTCGAGCCGGCCGCCGGGCCCGGAGCAGCCTCAGTCCGGGACGGCCGCCACGAAGAGCGTCCCGAGCCCGGCCGCGGTCAGCACCCCCGCGTCGGCCGGCGCGTACGCCGCCGTCCCCGGAGCCAGCGTCACCGGGGTCCCGTGGTCCTCCCCGATGTGCACGTCCCCCGCCGCCCCGAGAAGGATCCGCGGCCCGCTCCCCGGCAGCCGCACCGGCGGCCGGGTCTCGACCAGCTCGACCCGGTACATCTCGAAGTCCCGCACCGGCACCCGCCACGACGTCACACCGGGTGCCACCTCGGCCCCGTGCAGCAGCGGATCGTCCAGCGTCTCGAACCGCAGCACCTTGAGCAGCTCGTCCACGTCGACCCGCTTCGGCGTCAGCCCGCCGCGGAGCACGTTGTCGCTGGCCGCCATCAGTTCGACGCCGAGCCCGTGCAGGTAGGCGTGCAGGTTCCCGGCCGGCATCCAGATGGCCTCGCCGGGCGCCAGGTGCACGAGGTTGAGCAGCAGCGCCACCAGCACCCCGGGGTCACCGGGATAGTGCCCGGCCAGGTCGACGGCGAGCCGGAACGACTCGGCGTGCGGGTGCTCATCCCCGAGGTGCAGGGCCGCGGCCACGACCGCGTCGATCAGCGCCGGCCGGTCCTCCGCGGGCCAGCTGAGCAGCAGCCGGACCGCCTCGGCGAGGTCGGCGCCGCGCAGGGCGGCCACCACCGGGGCCAGCTGGGGCAGGTTCAGCTCGGCCAGGACGTGTGCGGAGACCTCGGCCGGCCGGAAGCCGCAGAGCGCGTCGAACGGGGTCAGCGCCACAAGCATCTCCGGCTTGTGGTTGGCGTCGGTGTAGTTCTTCGGCCGGGACGGGTCGGCCTCCTGCCGGGCGAACGCCTCGGCGGCGTACTTCAGGTCGGGATGGGCCTGCAGGGAGAGCGGGGCGCCGGCGGCCAGGACCTTCATCAGGTACGGCAGGTGGGCGCCGAACCGCTCGGCCACCCCGGCGCCGAGCTGCCCGGCCGGGTCGCCGTCGATGAGGGCGGTCAGCAAGACCGGCCCGTCGGGGCCCGGCACAGTGGACGGGTCACCCGGGTGCGCGCCGAGCCACAGTTCCGCCTCAGGCCCCTCGGTGGGGGTGGGACGGCCCTGCAGCTCGGCGATCGCGGTCCGGGATCCCCAGGCGTACGGCCGGATCACTCCGGTCAGCGGGTACACGGTCATACCCGGCAAATTAGCAGTTGTCAGGCGGTGACGGGTGGCGCGGAGGTTACCGCTTCCTCCGAGACCTCACGGGCGCGGAAGATGTCCGGCTCGATGTAGATCACGCGGGCGATCGGGACCGCCTCGCGGATCCGGACCTCGGTCTCGTCGATGTGCTGAGCCACCTCGGCCGCGGTCTCCGACTTGGGCACCGCGATCTTCATGGCGACGAGCAGCTCCTCGGGGCCGAGGTGCAGCGTCTTCATGTGGATGATCCGCTCGATGCCGGCGCCGGCCAGGACCGACTGCTCGATCTTCTTGATCGTCTCCGGGTTCGCACCCTCACCGATCAGCAGGCTCTTGGTCTCGACGGCCAGGACGGCCGCGATCACGACGAGCAGGACGCCGATCGCCCCGGTGCCGATGCCGTCCCACACGCCGTCGCCGGTGATCAGGGTCAGCCCGACGCCGAAGAGCGCGAGCACCAGGCCGACCAGGGCCCCGGCGTCCTCCAGGAGCACGACCGGCAGCTCGGGGGCCTTGGCCCGGCGGACGTAGTCGACCCACGAGGTCTTGCCGCGGGTGCGGTTCGACTCGGTGATCGCCGTGTAGAACGAGTACGACTCCAGAATGATCGCGATGACCAGGACGACCACCGGAACCCACTGCCACTTGGTGATCGGCTCGGGGTGACTGATCTTGTGGTACGCCTCGTAGAGCGCGAACAGGCCACCGACGCTGAACAGCACGATGGAGACGATGAACGCGTAGATGTAACGCTCACGCCCGTACCCGAAAGGGTGTTCGGGGGTTGCCTTCTTCTGCGACTGCTTGCCGCCGATCAGCAACAGCAACTGGTTGCCGGAGTCCGCGACGGAGTGGATCGACTCGGCGAGCATCGACGACGAGCCCGTGAGCAGCCAGGCACCGAACTTGGTGACCGCGATCCCCAGGTTGGCGCTGAGCGCCGCGATGATCGCTTTGGTGCCGCCCTCGGCGCTCACGTAAGTGCCTCTGGCATCGGGTTGGACAGCTCCTTCATCTCGCTGATGGCGGGCACGGCCATCGGGTCCAAGCCGTGCGCCAAGGCCAGGTACAGCGACGCGAAGTCGGGCACCGCGACAAGAGAAGCGAGCCGCTCCAGCGTCGAACCGCCTTCGGCGGTAAGCACGTCGCAGCGTACGCCACGTCGATCGGCGAGCGTCTGGATGGCGTCGGCCCGCCGCTCCTCGACCGCGACCGGCTCGTCGGCGTCGTCCTCCGGGTTGAGGCCGCCGTCGCGCAGCACCACGAGACGCAGGCGGGTCAATGCCTCGTCGTCCTCGTCCGGGTCGGCGAAGATGTCCCGGGAGCCCTCGGCCAGACCGCCGAAGACACCGTCGAGCAGGCCCACCCGGCCCCGGCCGGCCTCGCCGAGCGCACCGGCCATCACCGGGTAGCGCGCGTTGGCGGCCAGGGTGTCGGCGAAGCGCCGGGCGGCGACGGTGGCCAGCGGGGACGAACCCCAGACGATCGGCACCGAGCCGGCCAGGCCGAGCGCGAGCGACTTGGCCGGGTTGACGAACGAGTCGGCACCCGGACGGCAGCGCTCGGCGTCCGCGTCCAGCCGGGTCGCGGTCTCGGCGATGTCCGCCTCGGTGACCTTGACCAGGCCCAGCGCGCGGCCGGCGAACAGGACCGGGACGACCAGGCCCCAGAGCGTGGCCCGGGCCGGCGCACGGCGGGGCACGCCGATGAACGGCGCGCGGGCCCGCTCGGCCACCGCCTGGAGCTCGGAGTCCGGGTTGCCGATGGCGACCAGGCGGGCGCCGCGACGGGCGGCCGCCTCGGCCGCGGCCAGCGCCTCGGGGCTGCGGCCGGAGGCGGAGACGGCGATCACCACGTCGGCCGCGCCGACCCAGCCGGGGATGCCGGCGCTGCGGTGCCCGATGATCGGCACCGGGCAGCGCGGGCCGGCCACGGTGGAGAGGATGTTGCCGGTGAGGCCGGCGGTGCCGATGCCGGCGACCACGACGGCACGCGGGCGGCCCTCGTCGGCCAGCATGGTCAGGTCGACCTCGGCCGACAGCGCCGCGGTCTCCCGGACCTGGGCGCCGGCCGAGGCGGTGGCCCGGAGCATGCCGCCCGGGTCGTTGGCCAGCATCGACTTCTCGTCGTTGAGCAGTGATTCGTCGGCGACCCGGTGGCCGTTGACCCCGGACGAGCCTTCCAGTGGGTTGACCATCAGTTCGTCTCCTCCCCCGCGGCCGGCTCGGGCCGGCGGGCCTCGTCGAGGAGGAGGATCGGGATGTCGTCCTTGATCTCGAAGATCCGGCCGCACTCCGTGCACGTCAACGTCTGGCCGCCGGCGTCGTAGTCGAGGGGCGCGTGATGGGTGTCCGGGCAGGCCAGGATATCCAGCAGCTGTGGATCGAGCGCCACCTTGTCTACTCCTTCTGGAAGTGGATGCGGCGGAAACCTCGCGCGGGTTGCGCACCCGCGCGAGCGTTTCCCCGGCGATCCTATCCGCGAACGATCGCGAGCACGTCGTCCCTGAGGGAGCCCATCCGCGCGGCGTCCGGCGCCTCGACGTTCAGCCGCAGGAGCGGCTCGGTGTTGGACGCCCGCAGGTTGAACCAGGACCCGTCCTCGAACGAGAAGGTCAGTCCGTCCAGATCGTCCACCTGGGCGTCCGGGAACGCGTCGCGCACCTCCCGGCTCTTGGCGGCGGCGTCGGCCACCGTGGAGTTGATCTCACCGGAGGCGACGTACCGCTCGTACTCCGCGGCGAACTCGGAGAGCGGCAGGTCCTGCCCGCCGAGCGCGGCCAGCACGTGCATCGCGGCCAGCATGCCGGTGTCGGCGAACCAGAAGTCCCGGAAGTAGTAGTGCGCCGAGTGCTCGCCGCCGAAGACCGCGTTGCTCTGGGCCATCTCGGCCTTGATGAACGAGTGACCGACCCGGCTGCGGATCGGCTTGCCTCCGTTCTCCAGGATGATCTCCGGGACCGCGGCCGAGGTGATCAGGTTGTGGATGATCACACTGCCCGGGAACTTGGCCAGCTCCCGCGCGGCGACCAGGCCGGTGATGGCCGACGGCGAGACCGCGTCGCCGTTCTCGTCGATCACGAAGCAGCGGTCGGCGTCGCCGTCGAAGGCCAGGCCGATGTCGGCGCCCTGCTCCCGGACCGCGTTCTGCAGGTCGACCAGGTTCTTCGGGTCGAGCGGGTTGGCCTCGTGGTTCGGGAACGAGCCGTCCAGCTCGAAGAAGAGCGGCACGATGGTCAGCGGCAGCGGGCTGAGCACCTGGTCGCCGAGCACGGCCGGGACGGTGTGCCCGCCCATCCCGTTGCCGGCGTCCACGATGACCTTGAGCGGGCGGATGCCGCTCAGGTTGACCAGCGAGCGCAGGTGCGCGGCGTAGTCGCCGAGCAGGTCCCGCTCCTCGACCCGGGACGGGCCGTCGGCCTCCGCGTTCAGGTCGCGCAGCAGCTGCTGGGCCCGCTGCCGGACGATCACCAGCCCGCTGTCCTGGCCGACCGGCCGGGCGCCCGAGCGGCACAGCTTGATCCCGTTGTACTGCGCCGGGTTGTGGCTGGCGGTGAACATCGCGCCGGGCAGGTTCAGCGAGCCGGACGCGTAGTAGAGCTGGTCCGTCGAGGCCAGCCCGATGTTGATCACACTGGCCCCGGCCGCGTTGACGCCCCGGGCGAACGCGGCGGCCAGCCCCGGGCCGGACTCGCGCATGTCGTGCGCGACCACGATCTGGTCGGGCTGGTCGCCCGACTCACGCAGCATCTCGATGAACGCCGTCCCGATCGCCCGGGCCACCGGCTCGTTGAACTGGTCCGGGACCACCCCCCGGACGTCGTACGCCTTGATGATCTCGGACAGATCGAGCACCACGTCACTCCTAATCGAAAAAGCCCCGTTTCGGCTGAGGCTATCGGAGCCCGCGCACCGGCAAGGTTTTATCCCCACGACCGCACCGTTAACTGAGGAGATCGCGACACGCACGGTCCGCCGCCCGGGTGGTCTCCGGCAGGCGGAACCGCGTGGCCAGCCGCAACGTCAGCGCGCAGGCGTTGTCCAGGTCGATGCGGTGCCCGACCGAGACGAAGACCGGTTTGACCCCGTCCTGGGTGCGCAGCACGGCCCCGACCGTCTCGCCGTCGTCGACGAGCGGCGACCGGCTGCCCCGGGCCTCGCCGACCGGCTCCCATTCACCCAGTAGCCGCGTCTTGCCGACCCCGAACGAGGGAAGATCGGTCAGGACCCCCAGATGCGAGGCGAGCCCGAAGCGCCGCGGGTGGGCCAGACCGTGTCCGTCACAGATCAGCACGTCCGGCCGCACGGTCAGCTTCTCCAAGGCCTCGATCAGCGCCGGGACCTCACGAAAGGCGAAGAGCCCGGGCACGTACGGGAAAGCGGGTCTGCTCTTGATCGTCGCCGTGTCCCGCACCGACAGGTCGTCGAGGTCGAGCACGACGACGGCCGCGCCCAGACGATCACCGGAGTCGTCGTAGGCGACGTCCAGACCGGCCACGGTCGCCGGGGACGCCGGGCCCGCGGCCGAGATCACGCGGCCGCGCAGCGCGTCCTGCACGGCAAGAGCTTCTTCTTCGGTACGGGGCCAAGGCTGCACCGCCGTGACAATAGATCCTGTTGTCTCCTCGGGTGATGCGCGTCACGATGGGTGGGTCTGGAGGTGCTGCCCGTGAACCCGTGGCTCGCGCTGACCCCTGGGGACGATCCGGCGGAACGGATCCGCCAGGTCGGACGCGCCCATGAACGGTTCCTCTCGGGTGCCGTGCCCCCGGAACGGATGCGCACCGTGGTCGCCGAGTCCTGGGCCCGGTCGGCGAAGTCGATCGGGGCGGACAGCACCGCGCCGATCGACCTGTGCGACGACGAGCTGGAGGCCTACCGCTCGGCGCATCCGCTGGCCCGGGTCATGCCGCTGTTCCGGGATCTGCTCGGCGGGCTGGCCGACGACGGCGATCACATCCTGGCCGTCTGCGACGCGAACGGCCGGATGCTCTGGGTCGAGGGGCACGCCGGCACGCTGCGCGGGGTCGCGTCGATGAACTTCGTGCCCGGGGCCCGCTGGGACGAGGCGCACGCCGGCACGAACGCGCCCGGCACCGCGCTCGCCGTCGACCACGCCCTGCAGATCTTCGCGACCGAGCACTTCAGCCGCTCGGTGCAGCGGTGGACGTGCACCGCCGCGCCGATCCACGACCCGGTCGGGCGGCTGCTCGGGGCGATCGACGTGACCGGGGGCGATCATCTCGCCAACCCGCACAGTCTGGCGCTCGTCCGGGCCACGGCACTGGCTGCCGAGACGTACCTCCGCGGGCTTGAACCGCCCCGGGACCAGCCGGCGGTCGCGGCACTGGGCCGGGACGAGGCCTCCTTCGCGTCCGGAGATATCCGGGCAAATCTCAAACGTCGCCACTCCGAACTGCTGGTCCTGCTCACCATGCACCCCGAGGGGCGCACCGGCGATCAACTCGGCTTCGATCTGTACGGCGACGACGTCAACCCGGTCACGGTCCGAGCAGAGTTGTCGCGTTTGCGGCGCCTACTGAGCCCTGAGCTGCTCGATTCTCGCCCCTACCGGCTGCGCACTCAGCCGACCACCGACTTCGGCACCCTGACAAGTCTCGTCAAGTCCGGGCAGATCGCCGAAGCGCTGGCCGCCTACACCGGACCGCTGCTCCCCGGCTCGGACGCGCCCGGCATCGTCCGGCTGCGGCGGATGATCGACGACCGGCTGCGCGCCGCGATCCTCGGCACCGGCGACCGCCGCCTCCTGCAGACCTGGCTGAACAGCCCGTGGGGGGCCGACGACCTGGAGATGTGGCAGGCCTACGCGCGGCTGACCCCGACCGATCTGGTCGCCGCCCGCCGCGCCGCCGAACTCGGCCGCGAATACGCGTGCAACGTCCGTGCAACGTTGCCGTAACTAACGTCCGCCTCAAACGAGGAGGCGAGACCGTGACCATATACACCCCGCCCGGTTCCGACGGCGCCATCGTCAGCTACCAGTCACGCTACGACCACTACATCGGTGGCGAGTACGTCCCGCCGGCCAAGGGGCAGTACTTCGAGAACCCCAGCCCGGTCACCGGGCGCACGTTCACCGAGATCGCCCGGGGCACCGCCGAGGACGTGGAACGGGCGCTCGACGCCGCCCACGGCGCGGCCGACGCGTGGGGCCGCACCTCGGCCGCCGCGCGGGCCGACATCCTCAACAAGATCGCCGACCGGATGGAACAGAACCTGGAGAAGCTGGCCGTCGCCGAGTCCTGGGAGAACGGCAAGCCGGTCCGGGAGACCCTGGCCGCCGACATCCCGCTCGCGATCGACCACTTCCGCTACTTCGCCGGCTGCATCCGGGCCCAGGAGGGCAGCGCCGGCGAGATCGACGAGGACACCGTCGCGTACCACTTCCACGAGCCGCTGGGCGTGGTCGCGCAGATCATCCCGTGGAACTTCCCGATCCTGATGGCGGTCTGGAAGCTGGCCCCCGCGCTGGCCGCCGGCAACGCGGTGGTGCTCAAGCCGGCCGAGCAGACCCCGGCCTCCATCCACTACCTGTTCTCGCTGATCGGTGACCTGATCCCGGCCGGCGTGGTGAACATCGTGAACGGCTTCGGCGTGGAGGCCGGCAAGCCGCTCGCCTCCTCGAACCGGGTGGCCAAGGTCGCGTTCACCGGCGAGACCACCACCGGGCGCCTGATCATGCAGTACGCCTCGGAGAACCTGATCCCGGTCACCCTGGAGCTCGGCGGCAAGAGCCCGAACATCTTCTTCGACGACGTCAGCAGCGCCGACGACGACTTCCTGGACAAGTCGCTCGAAGGCTTCACAATGTTCGCGCTCAACCAGGGCGAGGTCTGCACCTGCCCGAGCCGCGCGCTGATCCAGCAGGGGCACTACAACGACTTCCTGGCCGCCGGCGTCAAGCGGGTCGAGAACCTCAAGCAGGGCAACCCGCTCGACACCGACACCCAGGTCGGCGCGCAGGCCTCCAACGACCAGCTGGAGAAGATCCTGTCGTACTTCGACATCGGCCGTCAGGAGAGCGCGAAGGTGCTCGTCGGCGGGGCTCGCGCCGACCTCGGCGGGGACCTCTCGGGCGGGTACTACGTGCAGCCGACGATCTTCGAGGGCCGCAACGGGATGCGGATCTTCCAGGAGGAGATCTTCGGGCCGGTCGTCTCGGTGACCCCGTTCGCCGACTTCGACGACGCCATCAAGATCGCCAACGACACGTTGTACGGCCTCGGGGCGGGCGTGTGGACGCGGGACGGCAACCGGGCCTACCGGGCCGGGCGCGCGATCAAGGCGGGCCGGGTCTGGACCAACTGCTACCACCTGTACCCGGCGCACGCCGCGTTCGGCGGTTACAAGCAGTCCGGCATCGGGCGGGAGAACCACCGGATGATGCTCGACCACTACCAGCAGACGAAGAACCTGCTGGTCAGCTACTCCCCCAAGGCGATGGGCTTCTTCTAGGCCATGGCCAGCCGGGTAGATGTGACTCCCGCGGCCGCCGACCTCATGCGGCGGCTGCGGGAGCAGCACGGACCATTGATGTTCCACCAGTCCGGCGGCTGCTGCGACGGCAGCTCGCCGATGTGTTACCTGGAGGGCGAGTTCCGCACCGGGAAATCCGACGTGCTCCTGGAGTCTCTGGCGATCGAGGGGGTGCCGGAGCCGATCACGTTCTGGATGTCGTCCGCGCAGTTCGAGCTCTGGAAGCACACGCACCTCACGGTGGACGTGGTGCCCGGGCGCGGCGCCGGCTTCTCGCTGGAGGCGCCCGAGGGTTTCCGCTTCCTGATCCGGTCGCGCCTGCTGACCGAGTCCGAGATCGTCGAACTTTCCGAGATCAACTGATTTTTCCCGTACGTCGTTGAGCCCGTTCCACGCCGTCGTGGCGAGGGGCGGGCTCGACGCCGTACGGGAAATTCTGTTTTCCGGGTTTTATCCGCGTCATCTGAGATCCCGGTCACACGTGGGCGGAACGTGGCATCCCCGGGCGGGTGAGCGACGGGTTCGCCAGGCGATCCGGGACCGATACTCACAGTAAAAGTCGGACCCGCGGGCATTGCCATCAATCCACCACATTTACGGGCATGCGTACGGGGTAGCGGAGGTGCGCCAGGATACGACTGCGAACGCGAACGAGTAACGAAATCGGTGCGAAAGATGCGTACGGGACTTGTCGACCACCCGGATCCCGAGGCATCGTCGTCGCCGATGAACTGGGGAGGTAATCGATGCGGCTGTCCCACACCCGGAAGGCTCTGATGATCAGCCTGACGCTGATCATGGCGGGTCTTCTCGGCCAGGCGGCCGCCGCCGAGTCGTCCCACACCGAGGCGGCACCAACGGCGGCGATCGCCCCCAGCACGGCCCCGAGCACCATCCCGCCGGCAACCCAGACACCCACCTCTCCGCGCACGGAGAAGACCACCGCCCCCAAGAAGACGACCAAGACCAAGCCGCCGAAACCCGGCGCGCACACCGGACCGGCCGGCAGCCTGCTCACCACCGGCGGCAAGGGCGTCGCGCTCACCTTCGACGACGGCCCCGACCCGGCCAACACCCCCACCCTGCTCCGGATCCTCGCCCGCCAGCACGTGAAAGCCACGTTCTGCCTGGTCGGCGAGAACGTGAAGAACCACCCGGACCTGGTCCGCAAGATCGTGGCCGGTGGGCACACCCTGTGCAACCACACGTGGAACCACGACCTGAAACTCGGCAAGAAGAAGCCGGCGGCGATCCGGGCCGACATGGAACGGACCAACGCGGCGATCCGGGCCGCAGTCCCGGGCGCGAAGATCAAGTACTTCCGGGCGCCGGGCGGGAACTTCACCCCCGACATCGTGAAGATCGCCAAGGATCTCGGGATGACGTCGATCTACTGGAAGGTCGACCCGCGCGACTGGGAGCACGGGCGCGAGGAATCCGACGGGGCCCACACCACCCGCGTGATCAACGCCGTGAAGAAGCGGACCCGGGCCGGGGCGATCGTGCTGTCCCACGACTACGCCCAGCCGGACACGATCAAGGCGTACGGCGTGCTGATCCCCTGGCTCAAGAGCCGCTACAAACTGATCCCCCTCCCCTGACCACGACGCCGCACCCCGCCGGCCTCCGCGGCGCGCCGCCCGCCGCCGCGGCGCGCCGCCCGGTGACCGGCTGGTGCTGAGTGCTGTGCCAAGCACCCGAACACAGCCCTCAGCACCAGCCGGCCCCTCAGCACCAGCCCGACAGCGACGCGACGCGAGCGCTCCGGCTGGGCTCGGCAGCGCGGCGCGCGGTAGCCAGCTGGCTCTCAGGGCTGTATCAAGCACCCGGAAACAACCCTCAGCACCAGCTGGAACCTCAGCACCAGCCCGACACCGACGGCGACGCGACGCGAGCGCTCCGGCCGGGCTCGGCAGCGCGGCGCGCGGTGACCGGCTGGTTCTCAGGGCTGTGTCAAGCACCTGGAAACAACCCTCAGCACCAGCCGGACGCCGCAGCGAGCGCTTGTGGTGGGCTCGGCGGCGCGGTGGTGGGCCGGCTTCGGGAGTGGGGGGACGGGCCGGGGCGCGTCAGTGGGAGGGCGGGATTACCCGGAGGTGGCCGCGGCGACCGGTCTGGTGGCCGGGCTGGGGGTCCTGAGTGTCCGGGCGCGGCGGCGGGGCCGGACGGGCCGCCTCGCGAACGGCCTCGGCCAGGGCGACCAGGTCGTCCGTGGTCGGGGGCGGCGGGGCGAAGTCGCCGTCGTGCCGGACCAGCTCCCAGCCGCGCGGGGCGGTCAGGCTGCGGGCGTGCGGCTCGCACAGGTCGTAGGTGTGGGGCTCGGCGAACGCCGCGAGCGGACCCACGACAGCGGTTGAATCGCTGTAGACGTAGGTCAGGGTGGCGACCGCCTGTCGGGGACAGCCGTTCCGGGAGCAGCGCCGTGGTGACCTCACGGCGGCAACTTATCTCTCCGCCGGGCTTTCTGGGGACCGATACCCCGCGACACGCCGACCCGCGATGCATCACGATTCGGCCATGGTCGGCCGACACGCCGTCTCGATGGGACGAATTAACGCCTAGGACACACGGTGAGGAACGGGCTGACCACGGATGTCGCCCGAGTGGGGATACGCTCAGCAGGTGACCACCAGCCCCGAACGCCGTCGCACCGATCCGAAGGCGGCGCGCAGCTCCGGCCCGGGTCATCCGGCGCGGCGTGATCGGCACGGCCGCGGCCTGCGTGGCCGTCTCGTGCCGGCGACCGTGCCCCTGGCCCGCACCAAGGCGGAAATCTTCGACGACCTGGTGCTGGACACCGTCGAGAGCCTGGAACGCCGCTATGCGAAAGAGCTCGCCGGCGTCGAGTTCGCGGTCGAGGACGTGCCACCGGAGCTGAACGTCTACGACTCCGATGTGCTCGAGGACGGCGAGGTGCCCCTGGCCCGCCTGCTGCCCGGCCGTCCGGGGCGGCACGAGCTGCCACCGCGGATCGTGCTGTACCGGCGCCCGCTGGAGTTCCGGGCGATGGACCGGGAGGACCTCGCCGACCTCGTCCACGACGTGATCATCGAGCAGGTCGCGAACCTGCTCGGCGTCGACCCGGACGAACTGGCCTGACGCCCGGCGCGGCCTCACCCGCCGCGCCCCGCACCGAATCACCGCGCGCTCACCGCGCGGCCGGTCACACCATCACCGCGCGCTCACCGCGCGGCCGGTCACACCATCACGCCGCGCTCATCGCGCGGTTGATCGAGTAGCCGTCCGCGCGTTACTTGCGCAACTGTCCGCGCGTCGCGGCCGCCCACCCGCCTTTTTGGCGGATGATCATGTGGTCGCTCGTTTTCGAACGCCGATGCCGCGCGATTTCGCGCGTGGCGACGGCACCCGGCGCGGGTCACCGCGTCATCGACGCGGGCTGCCGCATTTTTGCGTGCGGTCGCCGCGTTTTTTCACGCCACTACCGCGCTTCTTGTGCTTCACGTGATACTCGCGGCTCCACGCAGTTCTTGCCTTACGCGGAACCGGTCTTTAAAGCGGATCTTGCCGTTTGCTCCGCCGCGGTTCTCGTTCCGATGCGGTTCCGGCCTTGTTGTGGTTCTGGCTCTGGTGCGGTTCTGGCTCTGGTGCGATCGTGCCGTGCTGCGATCTTGCTTCAAGCAGATCGTCGCGTTTCCCATCCGGTTGGCCGTGCCCCCTCGCGCGGGTCGCCGGACGTGCCGCACGGAGTGCCACTCCGGCCGCGGTCAGGCGACGCGCCGCTTCAACTTGCGACGTTCACGTTCGGACAGTCCACCCCAGATCCCGAAGCGCTCGTCATGGCCGAGTGCATACTCCAGACATTCGGCCTTGACCTCGCAGCGGCCGCAGATGCGCTTGGCCTCGCGCGTCGAGCCGCCCTTCTCCGGGAAGAAGGCTTCCGGATCGGTCTGTGAACACAGCGCCCGCTCCTGCCACTCGGGCGCGTCCCCGAGCAGGTCTACCCCTTCAACCTGCGCTTCCATCGGCGTGCCTCCAAATTTCTGCGCCGGCAGCGATGCCGACACTGACCCCCCACGCACGCGGCGTGTTTCTGTGGGTTCGACGCAAAAGTCGCACATCGTCCCCACAACCCCACCAAAATTACACGCGTGTAAGACGTGCGTCGTCAAGCCGAACCTGATAAATGGGCCCGTTTCCCCTCGGCGCCAGGGCGCGTCGAGGTCCCGTTCCTGCCCTATCTCCCGGAGCCACCGGAAGGTAACGCGAACGCTGCCCTACGCGTCCAATTTAACCCGTTTTGTTACCTGACCAGAAGGGGGGTCACGCCACCGGGCCCCGTTCCCGCCCCGACCTGGCCGCGAACAGGCCATACGGCTTCCCCGCAGGACGGCTTCTACCCGCGAGTAACGCCGCACCCCCGGGTCGCCCCGCCACGAGGGACAGTCCGCCCGCGACCGGCCCGTTGAGACGGTCCAAACGCCCCCGGCGGTGAGTCGGGGCCGCGGATTCCCGGCCGTTCCGGAATCGAAACCCGCCACATCCGTGGCGTATCCCACCTCGCACGGATCACCCACCAGTGGTCGTCCGTCCAGACGGCCCGGCCCAGCATTCGGGACAAAAAGTGCTGAGCGCCCATCGAAGCCCCGCCCCGGCGCCCGGCCCGGAGGCAGCAACGAGCGTCGAACGCCCCCATCGAAAAACGGGAAGGGCGGGCCGCCTCTCGGCCGCCCACCCTTCCGAAACGACTCAGCGCCGCCCCAAAACCCCCGACGCCTCAGCGCCGCCGGCAGACCGCCGACCGGCTCAGCACCGCCGGCAGACCGCCGACCGGCTCAGCACCGCCGGCAGGCCACCGACCGGCTCAGCGCCGACCGCGGACCGCCAACCGGCTCAGCGCCGCCCGTACACCGTCGTCCGCTCCACCGCCGGCCGCCCGGCCGCCGCCGCCAGCTCCTTGAGCTCGGCCACCGTCCGCGCCGACCCGTGTTCCGACCCGGCCATCCGGGAGATGGTCTCCTCCATCAGCGTCCCGCCGAGGTCGTTGCAGCCGCCGTTGAGCATGACCCGGGTGCCCTCGTCGCCCAGCTTGACCCACGAGCACTGAATGTTGTCGATCCGCCCGTGCAGCAGAACGCGGGCCATCGCGTGGACGACCCGGTTCTCCCGCCAGGTCGGGCCGGGCCGGGCGATCCCGGCCAGGTAGATCGGCGCGTTCGTGTGGATGAACGGCAACGCCACGAACTCGGTGAAGCCGCCGGTCACGTCCTGGATCCCGGCCAGCACCCGGAAGTGGCCGAGCCACTGCCGGGGGTGGTCGACGTGCCCGTACATCATCGTGGAGCTGGACCGGATCCCGACCTGATGCGCCGTGGTGACCACGTCGACCCAGGTGGCGGCCGGCAGTTTGCCCTTGGTCAGCACCCAGCGCACGTCGTCGTCGAGGATCTCGGCGGCGGTGCCCGGGATGGTGCCCAGGCCGGCCGCGCGCAGCTCGGTGAGCCACTCCTTGAGCGACACCCCGGCCTTGGACGCGGCGGTGACGATCTCCATCGGCGAATACGCGTGGACGTGCATGCCCGGGACGCGTTCCTTGACGGCGCGGACCAGATCCGCGTACGCCGTAACGGGCATCTTCGGGTCGATGCCGCCCTGCATGCACACCTCGGACGCGCCGTCCCGCCACGCCTCCTCGGCCCGGTCGGCGACCTGCTCGACGGAGAGCCGGTACGCGTCGGCGTCCTTCTCCCGCTGGGCGAACGCGCAGAACCGGCAGCCCACGTAGCAGACGTTGGAGAAGTTGATGTTGCGGTTCACCACGTACGTGATGTCGTCGCCGTTGACCGATTTTCGTAGGTCGTCGGCGATCCGGGCGAGCTCGTCGAGCGCGCTGCCGTCCGCGTTGAACAGCGCCATCGCCTTGTCCTCGTGCTCCGGCCGCAGCAGCGCGCCCGGGTCGGTCGAGGCGAGCTTGAGCCCGGCCAGCACGTCGGTCGGCACGTGGGCCGGGGCGCTCTTGACGTGGGCCGCGACCTCGTCCCAGTCGCCGTAGACGAAGTCGAAGTCGGACCGGCGGTCGCCGGTGCGGCCCTCGGTGTCGACCGCGGTGTGCAGGTCGGTGCGGCCGGTGCCGAACGTCTCCTCCGGCTCCTGCCAGGGGCGGCCGACCGGGAGAGCTTCCTCCAGGGCCATGCCGTCCGGCCCGGACAGGGCGGCCACGTGGGCCGCGAGGCGCGGGTCGAGCCAGCCCTCGTCGCTGCGGCGCACATACTCCGGGTAGATCGTCAGCCGCTCGCGCAGGGTGAACCCGGCGGCCGCGGTCCTCTCGGCCAGCAGGTCGATCTGCGGCCACGGACGCTCCGGGTTGACGTGGTCCGGAGTCACCGGCGACACCCCGCCCCAGTCGTCGATGCCGGCCCGCAGGAGCAGCGAGAACTCGGCGTCGATCAGGTTGGGCGGGGCCTGGATGCGGGCCCGGGGGCCCATGATGACCCGGCCGACGGCGACCGTGGCGGCCAGCTCGCGCAGCTCGGCGTCGGGCATCCCGCGCATCGCCGTGTCCGGCTTGGCGCGGAAGTTCTGAATGATGAGCTCCTGGACGTGCCCGAACTCGCGGGCGACCCGGCGCATCGCGAACAGCGCGTCGACCCGCTCGGCCGGGGTCTCCCCGATGCCGATCAGGATGCCGGTGGTGAACGGCACGCCGACCCGGCCGGCGTCCTCCAGCACCCGGAGCCGGACCGCGGGCTCCTTGTCCGGTGAGCCGTAGTGCGGGCCGCCGGGCTCGGACCACAGCCGGGTGGCCGTGGTCTCCAGCATCATGCCCATGCTCGGCGCGACCGGCTTGAGCCGCTGCAGCTCGGCCCAGCTCATCACGCCCGGGTTGAGGTGCGGCAGCAGGCCGGTCTCCTCCAGCACCGCGATGGCGCAGGCCCGCACATAGTCGAGGGTGGAGTCATAGCCCCGCTCGTCCAGCCACTGGCGCGCGGCCGGCCAGCGCTCCTCGGGCCGGTCGCCGAGCGTGAACAGGGCCTCCTTGCAGCCCTGGGCGGCGCCCTGCCGGGCGATCTCCAGCACCTCGTCGCGCTCCAGGAACGCGGCCGGCAGCCGGTGCGGCACCGTGGCGAACGTGCAGTAGTGACATCGGTCCTGGCAGAGCCGGGTGAGGGGGATGAAGACCTTTTTCGAGAACGTCACCACGCCCGGCCGCCCGGCCTCACGCAGCCCGGCGTCGCGGATGCCGCCGGCGATCGCCAGCAGCTCCTCGAACTGGTCGCCGGTTGCCGCGAGCAGCGCGGTGGCCTCGTCGACGTCGATCGCTTTACCGTCGGCGGCGCGGCGCAACGCTCGCCGGATGCTCGCCTCGGTCGGTGCCTGGTTGACCTCTGCCACGAAAACAACCTAGACCGGAATCGTTTCGACTGCCGCCGCCGTCCACAGGCCCGCGAAGTGTCGTGAGACACCAAGCGCGGCCTGTGGACAAGGAATATCAGTGCCGGGGCGGGTCCGAGTCGGCCGGGCCGAAGCCGGGACGGTCGTCCGGCAGCTTGCTGGTGCGGTCGATCGGGGCCGGTTCCTCACGGGGCACGACCTGCGTCGGGTCCACAAAAGGGGCGGCCGGCGGCGCCGAGGCGGGCGGCGGCGTGGTGCTCAACGGCGGGGTCGGGACCGCCGGCTGGTTCCAACCCGGCTGGGCCACGGGCTGCGGCTGGCCATAGGTGCCGGGCGGGTAGACCGGCGCGGCCGGCGGCGGCGGGGCCTGCCCGTAGGTCCCCGGCTGAGGCTGCGACTGCGGCTGCGGCTGCCCGTACGGCTGCCCATAGGGCTGCTGACCGTACGGCTGCTGACCGTAGGGCTGCCCGTACGGCGCCTGCGGCTGCCCGTAGACGCCCGGCTGCGCCTTCGGCTTGGGCACCATGTAGATACCCCGCCAGATCTGCAGCATCGCGTACGCCGCCAGCCCGTACACCGCCAGCCAGGCGATCCGCACGAGAAGCGCCTTGAACGCACCCCCGGCGTCGTACGACGCGATGTTGATCACGCCGAAGAGCAGGCCGAAGATCACCCCGAAGAAGCCCATCACCGCGTACTCCACGACCGCGGCCAGCGTGATCAGCCGGGCTTTGGGGTGGTGCGGCTTGAGTCCGAGCGCGAGCACGACCGCGGCCAGCGGCATCCCGACCGTCTCGAGACTGATGAAGTTGCCGAAGCTGGCCGCCGTACGGTTGCCGAAGTTGTCGCCGAACAGGTTGATGACGGCGACGAACAGGAACACGGCGGGCGCGCCGACCAACACGTACGCGGCGAGGTCGCGCAGCGGTGTCAGGTACTGGCCGATCGGCTTGCCGTCGGCCGGCGTGGGCGGCGGTGGACTGGTCACGGTAACTCCCGGTCGTGCGGTGATCGAGGTCCGCCCAGAGTAAACCGCCACCCGGCAACCGGCCCGGCGACGCGGGTGGGAGAGGATGGGCTGATGCGGATCGTGGTCCTCACCGGGGGCATCGGCGGCGCCCGGTTCCTCGTCGGCGTGCGTGAGCACGCCCGTGCCATCGGCGCCGAGGTCACAGCGGTGGTCAATGTCGGCGACGACGTCCGGATGCACGGGCTGCAGATCTGCCCGGATCTGGACAGCGTGATGTACACGCTGGGCAGCGCGGCCGACCCCGAGCGCGGCTGGGGCCGGGTCGGGGAGAGCTGGGTCGTCAAGGAGGAGCTGGCGAAGTACGGGGTGGAACCGTCCTGGTTCGGCCTCGGCGACAAGGACACCGCCACCCACCTCGTGCGCACCACCATGCTGAACGCGGGATACCCACTGTCGCAGGTCACGGCCGCTCTGTGCGAGCGCTGGCAGCCCGGGATCACCATGCTGCCGGCCACCGACGACCGGCTGGAGACGCACGTCGTCGTCGACGTCGAGGGCGAGCGCAAGGCGATCCACTTCCAGGAGTGGTGGGTGCGTTATCGCGGCGAGGTGCCGACGCACCGGTTCATCTTCCGTGGCGCCGAGCACGCCAAGCCGGCCGCCGGGGTGCTGGACGCGATCGGGCAGGCCGACGTGATCCTGTTCGCCCCGAGCAACCCGGTGGTCAGCATCGCGCCGATCCTGGCCGTGCCGGCGATCCGGGACGCGGTGGCGGGCGCCTCGGCCCCGGTGATCGGCCTCTCCCCCATCATCGGAGGTTCACCCGTGCGGGGGATGGCCGACAAGTGCCTGGCCACCCTGCAGGTCGAGGTCAGCGCGGCCGGTGTCGGCCGGATGTACGGCCCGCGGGCCGACGGCGGCCTGCTCGACGCCTGGCTGGTCGACACCTCGGACGCCGGCGTCGAGATCCCCGGGGTGAACGTGCGGGCGGTGCCGCTGTGGATGAAGGACGAGACGCTCACCGCCCGGATGGTGGCCGACGCGCTGGAGCTGGCCCGATGAGGCTGGAGATCCGGCCCGTCGAGGGCATCGGCGACGTCACCCCGGGCGACGACCTGGCCGAGTTGATCACCGGCGCGGCGCCCTGGCTGCAGGACGACGACGTGCTCGTGGTGACCAGCAAGATCGTGTCGAAGTCGGAGGGCCGGCTGGTCGAGGTGCCGGCCGACGGCCCGGAGCGCGACGAGGCCCGGGTCCGCGCCCTGGAGTCGGAGACGGCCCGGGTGGTGGCCCGCCGCGGCCCGACCACGATCGTGCAGACCCACCACGGGTTCGTGATGGCGGCGGCCGGCATCGACGCGTCGAACGTGGACAAGACGCACCTGGTGCTGCTGCCGGCCGACCCGGACGCGTCCGCGCGCCGGCTCCGGGCCGACCTGGCCGCGCGCGGGCTCGACGTCGCCGTGATCATCTCCGACACGATGGGCCGGGCCTGGCGGAACGGGCTGACCGACGTCGCGCTGGGCGCGTCCGGGATCGATGCGCTTCTCGATCATCGGGGCCAGATCGATCCGTACGGGAATGAATTGAATTTGACCCAGATGGCGATCGTCGACGAGCTGTCGGCCGCGGCGGAACTGGTCAAGGGCAAGTGTGACCGGGTGCCGGTCGCCGTCGTGCGCGGCTATCCCCGCCGGCTGGACGCGGGCGACGCCGGCGTGAAGGTCCTGATCCGGGACGCCGAGAGCGACATGTTCGGCCTGGGCACGGCCGAGGCCCACGCCGAGGGTCTGCGCGACGCCGCCCGGATGGCCGCCGACATCCCGCGGGAGACGGTCGCCAAGCTGGTCGGATCCGGTTCGGGCACGCTGCGGCTCGGGCCGGCCGGGTCCCGGCCGGCCGATCTGGTGCGGCTGGGCGCCGATGCCCAGGCGTTCCGCGCCGAGCTCGCCGCCGCGGGCATCACCAGCACGATCGAGTACGACGACGACGGCGTGACGATCACATTCGGAGAAGCATGAGCCTGTACGAGGACGCCGTCCGTGTCCTGACCACCTGGACCGCCACCTCGGAGACCGCCGAGGTGAACCGCAAGCGCACCCTCGGCCTGCTCGCCGACGGTCCGGCCGCGATGACCCGGGCCCATCGCGCCGGCCACGTCACCGCCAGCGCGCTGATCCTCGACGACGCCGGGCGGGTCCTGCTCTGCCTGCACGGCCGGCTCGGGCTGTGGATGCAGGTGGGCGGGCACTGCGAGCCCGGCGACGAGACCCTGGCCGCCGCCGCGCTGCGGGAGGCGACCGAGGAGTCCGGCATCGACGGGCTGATCCTCGATCCGGAGCCGATCGACATCGACATCCACGAGGTGCGCTGCGGCGCGTCCGATGGTGCTCCGGCCACCGATTCAGTGCACTTCGACGTACGTTTTCTGCTGCGCGCCCCGGCCGGCTCGGTCGAGCGGATCAGCGCGGAGTCGTCCGACCTGGCCTGGTTCACCACGGACGCGCTGCCCAGCCCGCTCGCGTCCGGCGTGGTGCAGCAGATCGCCCCGGCCCGGGCCCGTCTGGGCTGACTCTCCCGCGTTCGTGCCGTCCGGGCGGATCGGTTCGGCCCACGTTCCGCCCGGGCCACATGATCATCCTCAGTTGATTCGTGACCGAGGAGAACAGCATGCGTACCCGAACTCTGATGGTGGCCGTCCCCGCCCTGCTCGTGCTCGGGCTGGCGACCGCCTGCTCGGGTAGTGAAACGCCCGTGGCCGGCGCCCCGACCAGCGCCGCCCCGACCAGCGCTGCTCCGACCAGCGCGGCTGCGACCAGCGCTGCCCCGGCCGCCACCAAGCCGGCGGCGACCAAGCCGGCCGCTCCGACGAAGGTCGCCTACTGCCGCAGCGCGGATCTGAAGACCACGGTCGCCCTGCAGCCGGACGGCACCGGAACCACGCAGAAGGCGATGGTCGTTCTGACCAACGGCGGCCAGGCGAGCTGCACACTCGACGGCTGGGTGGCGATCTCGCTGGTCAACGCCGCCGACGAGGTCGTCGCGGTGCCGACGAAGAAGGTGAACGAGCCGGGCCCGGCCGAGGCGTTCACGGTGAAGCCGGGTACCTCGGCGTTCGCCGGGATCAAGTGGACGACCTGCGACAAGGGCGACGCGAGCTGCGGCGTCGGCAACACCCTGCGCTACAACCTGGAGGCGTCCACCGACGGCACGGTGGCCGCGCTGGAGGGCTTCCCGAACGCCGAGAGCAGCGGGATCACGATGAAGTCGCTGCAGATCGGCACGCTGCAGCCGAGCAACCAGGGCGTCGTCGCCTGGTGACAAGCGGTGACAAGCGGTAACGGGGTCCAGGGCCGCACGAGCGGCCCTGAACCAGCGGAACAGGATCAGATGTAACCGTGCTGGCCGAGCTCCTTGAGCTGGTCGACCAGGCTCTTGACCTCCTGCGCGCGCTCGCGCGGGCAGATCAGCACGGCGTCGGCGGTGTCCACGATGACCAGGTCACGGACGCCCATGGCGGCGACCAGACGACCCGAGCCGGGGACGACGACCAGGTTCTCGGTGTCGCGCAGCAGGACCGTGGGGCGTTCCGGCCCGGTGTCGTGGCCGACGACCACGTTGCCGGCCGGGTCGGCGGTGAGCACCTCGCCGAGGGTGTGGAAATCGCCGACGTCGTTCCAGCCGAAGTCACCCGGCACCGTGGCGACCCGGCCGACGGTGGCCGCGCCCTCCATGACCGCGTAATCCACCGAGATGCGCGGCAGGGTCGGCCAGACCTCGCCCAGCACCTCTTCCTGCTCGGCGGTGCCCCACGCCTGGGCGATGCGGCTCACGCCGGAGGCCAGCTGCGGCTGCTGCCGGGCCAGCTCGGCCAGGAACACGTCGACCCGCCAGACGAACATGCCGGCGTTCCACAGGTAGTTGCCGGACTTCACGTACGACTCGGCCACGTCGTACGACGGCTTCTCCTTGAACTCCTCGACCTGGAGCACCGGGCCCTCGCGCAGCTCGCCACCGCACTGCAGGTACCCATAACCGGTCTCGGGGCGGGTCGGGGTGATTCCGAGGGTCATCAGCAGGCCGTCCCGGGCACCGACCATCGCACGCCGGATGACGTTCGCGAACTCGGCCTTGTCGGCGATCAGGTGGTCCGAGGCGAACGATCCCATGATCGCCTCCGGGTCCCGGCGGGCGATCACCGCCGCGGCCAGCGCGATCGCCGCACAGGAGTCCCGCGGCGAGGGCTCGACCAGGACGTTCTCGACCGGCACCGAGGTCAGCTGGCGGGAGACCGCCGCGGCGTGGGCCACGCCGGTCACCACGAACACCCGATCGGGTGTGGTGAGGGTGTCGAGCCGGTCCACGGTGGCCTGCAGCAGCGAGGCCTCGGTCCCGGTCAGCGGGTGGAGGAACTTGGGATGACCGGCGCGGGACAGTGGCCACAGGCGGGTTCCGGTGCCACCCGCCAGAACCACTCCGTACAGCGCACTCTGTTCGTCGCTCATGGGCGGGAGTTTAGTAGAGGGTCAGTTCGCCACCCGATTCCACGTTGTTACATGCACCTCCGCGCTGGACGACCAGGTGAACTCTTTCGCCCGATCGAAGCCGGCCTTGGCCAGAGTGTGCCGCCGCTGCTCGTCGTGGAGCAGGTCGGCCAGGTCCTCGGCGATCCGCTCGGGGGCCTCGGTCGTGTACGCCACCGCGTCGCCGCCCACCTCGGGCAGGGAGAGCCGGGGCGTGGTCAGCACCGGGGTGCCGCAGGCCATCGCCTCCAGAATCGGCAGGCCGAAGCCCTCGCCGAAGGAGGGGTAGCAGGCGACCAGGGAGCCGCCGAGGAAACCGGGCAGATCCGCGTAGCGCAAGTAGCCCGGCCGGAGCAGCCGCAGGTGCGACGGCACCTCGGAGACCGCCCGGTCGATGTCGTCGTCGTGCCCCTGACCGCCGGCGATCACCAGGGCCGGCGGGTGCGGCCAGTCGGCCACCGCGCGGGCCCAGCCGCGGATCAGGTTCGGCACGTTCTTCCGCGGCTCCTTGGCACCGAGGAACGCGACGTAGCCCGAGTCGCCGAGGCCGAGGCGGGCGCGCACGCGGGCCTTCTCCTCCTCGCTCGGCATGTGGAAGGCGGCCTGGTCGACGCCGTGATAGGCCACGTCGATCTTGGTGGGGTCGGCGTCGAGCAGGCGGATCAGCTCGTCCCGCGTGGCCTTGCTGGGCACGATCACCCGGGCCGCGCGGCGCAGCGACGTCTTGATCGCGCTGCGGAAGAACGTCCGCTTGGTGTTGTCGTAATGCTCCGGCTCGGTGAAGAACGTCGCGTCGTGCACGGTCACCGTGACCGGGACGCTGGAGCGCAGCGGGCAGGTGTAGAACGGCGAGTGCAGAACCTCGGCGCCGACCTGCTGGACGAGCAGCGGCAGGCCGGTCTGCTCCCAGGCGAGCCGGGCCGGGCGGTGCGCGATCGCGGCCGGGCCGGGCAGCACTTCCGCGTCGGGAAGCATCCGGCGGTAACGCTCCGCATCCGAACGCTGGGCGACGACGGCCAGGTCCACTCGATCCGGGCCCAGCTGCCCGAGGGCGCCGAGCAATCCGTCGACATATCTGCCGACACCACCTCTGTCCGCGGGGACACTAGTGGCGTCGACCAGCACTCGCGGGGGGCGACCGGGGGTCACGAGGCATCTCCTTGGCGTCTCTGACGTACCGATGCTGCGGTGTAACACGGGCGCCGAGGGTAGGTGGCGTCCACCCCGAGCGTACGCCCGGAAGGCTTCCGGCAAGTGTCCGCGACACCGGTGGTTGCCGTACGTTGCCGTAATCGATGCCGGATGGACGCACCGGCACGAACACGCACAGTCACCCCCTAGTCTGAGGGACGATGAACACCACTATCCCGCAGGTCTTCGCTGAGGCGGTCCGGCGCGACCCGGCCGCACCCCTGCTCACCTGGTACGACGACGCCACCGGAGACCGGGCCGAGCTCTCCGGCGCGACCCTGGACAACTGGGTGTCGAAGACGGCGAACCTGCTCGTCGACGGCGTCGGGCTGGGGCACGGCGACGCCGTGGCTCTGCTGCTGCCGCCGCACTGGCAGACCGCCGCGATCCTGCTCGGCGTGTCGGCCGCCGGTCTCGCCGCCGACCTGGCCGACCTGGGTGGTGATCCGCAGCCGGTGGAGGCGCTGTTCACCACCCCGGAACGGGTCGATCGGGCGGCCACCTGGGCCACCACCGACCGGTACGCGACCGGGCTGCTCCCGCTGGCCATGCCGCTGCGCGAGGTCCCGGCCGGGTACGCGGACTTCGTGACCGAGGTGCGCAACCACGGCGACCACTTCCGGGGTCATCCGGTCGCGCCGGCTGACCGGGCCTTCGCCGGGCCGATCGAACTCAGTCACGCCGACGTGCTGTCGGCCGCCGAGGATCGGGCCACCCAGCTAGGATTCGGCGCCGGTGACCGGGTCCTGATCGACGTGACGATCCACCCGGACCCGGTCGACTGGCTGCTCGCGCCGCTGCTCGCGGGCGCCTCGGCGGTGCTCTGCGCCAACCTCGACGAGAGCAAACTGGACGCCCGCGCCACCGCGGAGAAGGTCAGCCTCGTCCTGGCGGTGTGAGACGTGTCTTCGCCAGCTCGGCGAAGGCGTTCAGCGACTCCGGGTTCGCCAGCGCGCCCTTGGCGGCGGCGGACTCGATCGGGGTGCCGGTGAGGATCCGCTTGACCGGCACCTCGAGTTTTTTCGCGGACAGGGTGCGGGGCACCGCCCGTACCGAATAAATCGCGTCGGGCACGTGCCTCGGGGAGAGAGCGCCGCGCAACTCCCGGGCGATCTTCGCGCGCAGCGCGTCGTCGACCTCCGAGCCCTCGGCCGGGACGACGAAGAGCAGCAGCTCACCGTTGGGGTCGTCGGCCTTGTCGAGGTGCACGACCAGACAGTCGGCGACCTCGGGCAGGCCCTCCACCACCGAGTAGAACTCCGAGGTGCCCAGCCGCACGCCGCCCCGGTTCAGGGTGGCGTCGGAGCGGCCGGTGATCACGCAGCTGCCGTCGTCGCCGATGGTGATCCAGTCGCCGTGCCGCCAGACGCCGGGGAAGACGTCGAAGTACGCCTCCCGGTAGCGCGAGCCGTCGGTGTCGTTCCAGAACCCGACCGGCATGCTCGGCATCGGCGCGGTGATCACCAGTTCGCCCAGCTCGCCGATGACCGGCTTGCCTTCCGGGTCGTAGGCCTCGACGCGAGCGCCCAGACTGCGGCCGGAGATCACGCCGGCGCGGACCGGCAGCAGCGGCGAGCCGCCGACGAAACCGGTGCACACGTCGGTGCCGCCGGAGAGCGAGATCAGCTGCAGGTCACGGCCGACCGCCTCGTACACCCAGGCGAAGCCCTCGGGAGGAAGCGGCGCGCCGGTCGAGCCGACGCCCTTCAGGGTCTTGCCCGGGGTCAGGCCGGCCTTGCGGCAGGCCATCAGGAACGGGGCCGACGTGCCGAAGTACGTGATCCCGGCGGTGTCGACGAGGTCCCACAGCGCTTCGAGCGAGGGCCAGCCCGGGTTGCCGTCGAAGAGGACGATGGCGGCGCCGACGGCCGGGCCGCTGACCAGGTAGTTCCACATCATCCAGCCGGTGGTGGTGAACCAGAAGAACCGGTCGGACGGGCCCAGGTCGTGGTGCAGCGCGAGGATCTTGAGGTGCTCCAGGAGGATGCCGCCGTGGCCGTGGATGATCGGCTTGGGCAGGCCGGTGGTGCCGGAGCTGTAGAGGACGTAGAGCGGGTGGTCGAACGGGACGGGCTCGAAGGCGAGCTCATCCGGCCCGTCTAGTTCGGAAAAATCGCCATCTTCGCTGAGATATCCGATAGTGACGACGTGTTCCAGTGACGGCAGCGCTGCGACGATCGCGTCGACCTCGGCCCGCCTGTTGACCGATTTGTCGCCATATTTGTAGCCATCGACGGCTACCAGGACCTTCGGGGCGATCTGACTCCACCGGTCGATCACGCTGCGCGAGCCGAACTCCGGCGCACAGGACGAGAAGATCGCGCCCAGGCTCGCGGTGGCCAGCATCAACACGTACGTCTCAGGGATGTTCGGCGCGTAAGCGGCGACCCGATCCCCCCGGCCGACCCCGCGGGCCTTCAGCCCCGCCCGCACCCGCCGCACCTGCTCGCGCAGCTCCCGCGCGGTCAGCGTGATCGGCTCCCGGCTCTGCGAGTACGCGATCACGACCGGCTCGTCGTCCGCGATGCCGGGCATACGCAGCACGTTCTCCGCGTAGTTGAGCGTCGCGCCGGGGAACCACCTCGCCCCGGGCATCGTCGCGTTCTCCAGCACGGCGGTCGGCCGGTCATGCGCGACGACGTCGAAGTACTCCCAGATCGCGCCCCAGAACCCGGACAGATCGGTGACCGACCACTCCCACAGCGCCGCATAGTCCGCGAAGGTCAGCCCGCGCTCGCGCTCCAGCCAGCCCAGGAAGTCACCGATCCGCGAGGTCTGCCGGGCATCGGCCGGCGGTTCCCAGAGGACTGTGCCCGTCGTCACCGTCATGCGCTCACCCTAACGTTCACTCAGCCCGGGCCTTCTGGATGGCGGCGCGACGAGCCAGCCGATGGTCACGGCGGATCAAGGCTTCCTTGAACCGGCGCTGGTCGTCCATGTCGGTGGGCAACACAGGCGGGACCGGACGGGGTGTGCCGGCCACATCGACGGCGACGAAGACCAGGTAGGCGGTGCCGACCGGGATCGTCGGGCCGACCGCGTCCCAGCGCTCGGCCTCCAGCCGCACGCCGACCTCCATGGAACTCTTGCCGGTCCAGTTGACCTGCGCATACGCGTGAACCAGGTCGCCCACCCGGACCGGTTCGAGGAACACGATCTCGTCGATCGCCGCGGTCACCGCGGTGCCCCCGCTGTGCCGGGCCGCGGCCGCCCCGGCCACGTCGTCGACGAACTTCATCAGCACCCCACCGTGGACCGTGCCGTACAGGTTGACGTCCACCGCGGTCATGATCTTGCTGAGCGTGACGCGGCCGTGTGCGGTGGGTCGCCCCGGAAGTGGTTCATCCATATCGGCACACTACGACTGGTTTGGCGGCTCATTGCCGTCGCCGGGTAGCCTGCCGGATCATGCGCCACCTCCGGTCGATCCTCTACGCCCTCGTGCTCGCGCCCGCCGTCTGGGTCCTCGCCGGTGTCGGTTTCACCCACGACCTCACCAGCCGTGGGCGGGACTTCTTCACCGCCGAGTCGCTGAGCGGCCTGCTCCTGCTGATCTTCTCCGGGATCCTGTACGCGATCCTGGCGTTCTCCCCGATCTCGCCGCTCGGCCCGACCATCGCCGGCGCCGCGTTCCTCGGGGTGACGTACTGGGCGTGGAGCGCACCGGAGTCCTACGCCGGCATCTGGTCGCCGGACGTGGTCAAGGACGGCTTCGACCTGAGCCGCCCCGGATACGGCCTGGCCGCACTGCTCGCGGTGCCGCTGCTGTGCACGATGCTGAGCGCCCGCCGCTGGGCCCGCTACGAGCCGCCGGTGCTGCCGATCATCGGCGAGATCGGGCGTTTCCGGGGCTCGGCCAAGGTGGCCGGGATCAACGTGGCCGCCGAGCAGACCACGGTCTTCCGGACCGCGCAGCCGCCCGCCGCGCAGGGCGACCGGACCCAGGTCCTGCGTACGCCGGCGGGTGCTTCACCCCTGGCGCGTACATCGTCGGCCGACGCCACCGTCGCGATGACCCCGGCCGACGCCACCGTGGCGATCCCGGCCGCTCCGGCGCCGGCCGCCCCGAGCAGTCCGCGGGTCACCCCGGCCAGCGACGACACGACCACCGTGTTCGCCGCCGTGAAGCCGGCTCCGAGCACTCCCGAAGCGCCTAAATCTAATAAATCCGGCATTACCACTAATCCGACTATTGCCGCCGCGCCCGCGAAAGCAGCGCCCGAGCCGGTGAAAGCAGCGCCCGAGCCCGCGAAAACAACGCCTGAGCCCGCGACAACGACGCCCGAGCCGGCCGACGACGACAAGACCACGGTGCTCACGGCGGCCGGGTCGAGCGACGACAAGACCACCGTGATCCCGGCCCAGCCGGCCGCCCCGAGGACCGAGACGGCCGCGGGCCCGGACCCCGACCGCACCGAGCCGATGAAGCTCCCGGCCCCCTGATCAGACCGCGATCGCCGGCAGCGGCGGTGGACTCCCCACCGCCCGGCCGGCGAATCCGCGCCAGGCCTCGGCCATCGCCCGTACTCCCGCGCTCAGCACCGAGGGTTCCGCCACGAACGGGATGCGCAAGTAGTCGTTGCTCCCGCCGGACGGGTCGAGCGACCCACCGGCCAGCACGGCCACCCCGTGCCGGAGGGCCGCCTGCGCGTACGACGCGGCGTCCCCGTACGGCAGCCGCACCCACAGCGTCTGCCCGCCGCCGGCCGGCTCGAATTGCCACTCCGGCAACTGTTCCCGCAGCTCAGCAGCGAGATGATCGTGCCGCTGGGCGAGCAGCCGGGCCCGGTCCTCGATCAGCGTGTCCAGCCGGCCGATCAGTTCCACGGCCGCGAGCTGGTCGAGCACCCCGCTGCCCAGGTCGATCACCGCTTTGAGGCGGGCCAGCCGCCCGATCAGCGCCGGTTGCGCCCGCACCCAGCCGATCCGCAGCCCACCCCAGACCAGTTTGCTCAGCGACCCCACGGTGATCAGCTCGTCCGCGTCCGGGGCAAGCCCGGCCACCGGCACGGACGGCGCCGGCCCGGTGAAACTCAGCTCGGCCAGCACGTCGTCCACCACCAGGGGAACCTGCCACTTCAGCGCCGCGGCGACGATCTCGGCCCGTTCCTCGGGCGCCAGCGTCCGCCCGGTCGGGTTGTGGCAGAGCGCGATCAGATAGGCCATGGCCGGCCGCCGGGCGAGGGCTCCTCCGTACGCGCGAATGGCGGCCCGGACCGGCAGCAGAGCCGCCGCCGATTCGCGAAAGATCTCCAGAGCCCCGGGGTAGGTCGGCGCCTGGACCAGCACCTCGGCCCCGGGCGCGACCAACGCCCGGGCCAGCAGCGCGAGCCCTTGCTGCCCACCGGTCGTGATCAGGATCTGGGCCGCCGTCGTCGGCACCCCACGGGCCGAGTACCGCGCGGCCAGCGCGGCCCGCAGCCGCGGATGCCCGGCCGGGTGATATCCCAGGTCCGGCCCGCCGAGCAAGCCCAGCGCGGCCTGATAGGCGGCGATCACCTCGGGCGGCGCCGCGGTCGGCCCGGCGCACGCGAACTGCGCCACGTGATCCGGCGGGTCGAGCAGGTGCAGGAAGACCGGGTTGACGGTCGGTTCCGCCCCCGGAGGCGCCGGGGCGCCGGACGGCCCGCCCGCGACCCACGTCCCGCTCCCCTGCCGCCGGACCAGCCGCCCTTCCTGACGCAGCAGGTCGTAGGCGGCGACCACGGTGGTCCGCCCGGCCGAGAGCCCGGCCGCGAGGGCCCGATCGGTCGGCAGCGCGGTCCCGGGCGGCAACTCGCCGTCGTCGATGAGCGCCCGGAGACGGCCGGCGAGCAGCAGGTACAGCGGCCCGCGCCCGGCCGACCAGCGGCCCAGGCGCGCGGCGAGCTCGATTGGTTCCATCAGCGGACCAATATAGCGGCATTGGCTCTGTCTCCGGCCGGTCACGGTCCGCGACCATCGGGGCATGCATCCCGACACCCGCATGGTCCACATCGAGGCGCCCGTGCCGGCGGCGAGCAGTCCGCTGGCGGTGCCGATCTACCAGACGTCGTCGTACGCGTTCGACGACCCGGAGTTGATCGCCGACGGCCTGAACCGTCCCGACGGCGGCTACGCCTACTCTCGTTTCGCCAATCCGACCGTCCGCGCGCTGGAGAACGCGGTCGCCGACCTGGAGGGCGGGGCGGCCGCGATCGCCACGTCGTCCGGCATGGGCGCGATCTCCCTGCTGCTGCACAGTCTGGTTGGCGCCGGCGACCACGTGATCGCCCAGCGCGAGGTCTACGGCGGCACCCACGCCCACCTGCGCGACCTGGAGAAACGGTTCGACATCGGGGTGACCCGGATCGACGGCCGCGACCCGGAGGAGCTTCGCGCCGCTCTCACCCCGCGCACCAAGGTCCTCTACCTGGAGACCGTCGCCAACCCGACCGGCCACATCAGTGACCTGCCCGCTCTGACTCCGGTGGCACGCGCGGCCGGGGTGCTGACGGTCGTCGACAACACGTTCGCCAGCCCGATCTTCTGCCGCCCGATCGAGCACGGCGCCGACGTGGTCGTGCATTCGGCGACCAAGTTCCTGAGCGGCCATTCGGATGTGACCGGCGGGCTCGCGGTCTTCGCCGATCGGAGCCGCTACGAGCGGGTGTGGGAGCACGCGGTCGAGTTCGGTTCGGTGGCCGACCCGTTCGCCGCCTGGCTGACCATTCGCGGTCTGCACACGCTCGGCCTGCGCATGGAACGGCACGCCGCGAACGTGACCCGGGTGGCCGGTTGGCTGGCCACCCATCCGGCGGTGAGCCGGGTGACCTGCCCGCAGCCGGGCGCGGCCGGGCACATCACCGGTTTCCCGGGCGCGTTCTGCTTCGACCTGGCCGGTGGGCGCGAGGCCGGGGTGCGCCTGATGAGCCGGCTCCGGGTGATCAAGGTGGCCGCGTCGCTCGGCAGTACGCAGTCGCTGATTCTGCATCCGGCCGGCACCACGCATAGGCAATTGACTCCGGAGCAACTGCGAGAATCGCATTTAACCCCCGGAACCATCCGAATCGCCATCGGTATCGAACACCCGGATGACCTGGTGGCCGACCTGGCGCAGGCGCTCGACTTTGTCGCTCGTTAATACGTGTGACGTTTCGAAAATAGGTCGTAACGAATAGGGACTTTCGAGAGCGGTCCATCGTGGATATCGTGATCATCGCTTTTGGACTACGGGGGGTAACCAAAAAGCAACGTTGTGGAGGCCCCCTGCCCTCCTCTGGAAGGACCACACCTTGTCCGATACACCGTTGTGGCTGCAGGGCCGGGACGCCGTCATCGAGGCCGCCGATCCGTCCGAGTTCCGCCATGGCACCCCTGACTACCACCTGTCGCACGTCGTGATGCCCGGGCAGCGCACCACGGAGCACGCGCCGGGTTCTCTCGAAGCCATCGTCGAGTCGATCGTCCAGGTCTTCGAGATGGAGGTGTCCCACAAGAAGGACCCGGCGACCTGGGTGTCGATGGTGTCCGAGCACTTCCGCACCAACATCAACGGCGGCGGCTGGGCGTCCGCGCAGGACATCGCCGACCAGGGCAGCTACAACGTGCTGATCGGGGACAGCGCGTTCTACAAGCCGGAGTCGTTCGACGGCCAGCACGACGTCTTCCACGGCGCGTTCCCGAACGGCTTCTACTGGGAGGTCCTGGAGGTCCTCAGCCCGCCCCCGGTCGTCACGTTCAAGTGGCGTCACTGGGGCGCGTTCGACGGCGAGTACCACGGCCACCAGCCGAACGGGAAGACCATCGAGATGTTCGGCATGAGCGTCGCCAAGGTCAACGACGACCTGAAACTCCTCGAGGTCGAGCACTACTACGACCCGAACGCGTTCCTGGGCAAGCTGACCGGCGGCTGCCCGGTCGCCCACTGATCCCGAGCCGGTGCCGTCGCGATCCGGCGGCACCGGCCCTTTCAAAGATCAACTTCAAATTCTTCATTGCCTCGGTCCGCCGTGGTCCCGATCGTCGCTCCCGCGGGGACCCTTCCGACCCTCGCAGGGCGCTGGCGCGCCCAGAACGCGAGGCCCGCAAGGGCGACGTGGTCGGGTGGGCACGGTTACCCCAAAACCCGCTACTCAGCTCGACGGGCGAACCGGGCCGCCACGGCCGCGACCGCGCAGAGCACGGCGCAGATCAGCCACACGGTGACATAGGCCGACTCGCGCGGTGTCTCCCCGTCCGGCAGCACGACCGCGGCCAGGATCGCGGCCACCACCCCACCGGCCACGGCGCCGCCGAGCGTCTTGACGTTGTTGTAGAGCGCCGTGGTGATCCCGGTCCGCGACGGATCGGCGGTCTCGGCGATCACCGTCGGCATCGCACCCAGCGCCACCCCGGCGGCCAGCCCGATCGGCACCTTGACGGCCAGCAGTTGCCAGACCTGGTCGTGGAATGCCGCCGTGGCCACGAACCCGCCCGCGATCACCGCGAACGCCGCGACCAGGGTCGGCCGGTAGCCCAGCTTCCCGGCGATCAGTGCGGTGCACGCCGACCCGATCACCGCGAAGACCGCGGCCGGCAGCGCGACCAGCGAGATCTGCAGCGCGGTGAACCCGAACCCGTACCCGGCCTCGGAGCGGGTCGCGGCCAGGAACGTCGAGTCCGGTGACTGGCTTCCGAAGTAGACGATGCCGAACACGAACGACGCCCCGAAGAACGGCGCCACGTGCCGCCCGGCCATCGCCCGTAGGTCGACCAGAGGCTCGGCGGTCCGCAGTTCCAGCACGACCCACCCGGCGAAGCCGAGGCCCCCGATCACGATCAGGATCGCGTTGAGCAGCGAGATCCCGGCCAGCAGGGCGACCATCGAGACGCTGAGCACGGCGATCCCGGCCAGGTCGAGCTTGCCGCCGGCCAGGCGCGCGCTCTCGGGTACGGCCAGGAAGCTCACCGGCACACAGATCACCGCCAGCAGGGCGGGCACGAGCAGGGTCAGCCGCGCGTCCTCGATCACCTGATGCAGTCCGGCGGTCAGCACCCCGCCGAGCAGCGCCCCGAGGGTCAACGCCCCGACCAGCCGCGCGATCGCCTTGCGGGCCAGGGCGACCGGCAGCCGGTCCCGGACCAGCGCGATCTCCAGTGGCAGCAGCGCGGCCAGCGGCCCGAGCAGCAGCCGCCCCACGAGCAGCACCGGCAGGTTCGGGGCGAGCGCGACGAGCAGGCTGCCGGCGGCCACGCAGATCAGCGCGATCCGCAGCATCCGCCGATGCCCGTGCAGGTCGCCGAGCCGCCCGAAGGCCGGCACGCACACCGCCGAGGCCAGCAGCTGCACGGAGATCACCCAGTTCAGGTGTGCGTCCGAGATGCCCATCTCGCGGCCCAGGTCGGGCAGCAGCGGCGCGATGCTCCCCTGGATGAATCCGCTGGTCAGCTCGAAGAGCACGAGCAGCCCGACGACCGCCCCGACCTTCGGAGCCCGATCGGCGACCGCGGTCACGACGCACCGGCCGAGGCGTCGGCCAGCTCCAGGCGGGCCGCGGCGAGCGAGGCGAGAACGGAGGCCGCCTCCAGGACGCTGCGATCGTCGAAGACCGCCTGCGGCGAGTGGTTCATCGGCGCCGTCGCCGGGTCGACCCCCGGCGGGACCGCGCCCACCATCAGATACGCCCCTCGCACCTTTTCCAGCACGAACGAGAAGTCCTCGGCCCCGGCCAGCGGCTGCGGCGCCTGGAACGCCCGCTGCGCCCCGACGATCGAGCGCATGGTGTCCAGTGCGAACGCCGCTTCGGAGGCGTCGTTCACGGTCACCGGGTAGTTCGCCTGGTAGTCGATCTCCACTTGGACGCCGTGCGCGTCGGCGATGCCGCGCACCACCCGCCGTACGGCCGCCTGAATTTTTTGATGGGTGGCGGGCGAGAAGGTGCGCACGGTCGCCTGGAAGGTCCCGGACGCGGGGATCACGTTGAACGCCGAGCCGGCGTGGATCGAGCCGACGGTCAGCACCGCCGGGTCGAACGCGTCGGCGGTCCGGGTGACCATGGTCTGCAGCGCGGTGACCATCTCGCAGAGCGCCGGCACCGGGTCGACGGCCAGGTGCGGCGACGAGCCGTGCCCGCCGCGGCCGTGCACGGTCACGGTGACCGAGTCGGAGGCCGCCAGGATCGTGCCGGGCCTGGTGGCGACGGCTCCGAGCGGCAGCATGGTGCTGGCCACGTGGATCGCGTAGGCGGCGATGACGGTCGCACCGGCCGCTTCCAGCACGCCTTCCTCGATCATCACCTTGGCCCCGCGCTGTCCCTCCTCGCCCGGCTGGAACATGAACACGACGTCCCCGGCCAGTTCGGCGCGCCGCGACGCCAGCAGGTGGGCCGCGCCGACGACGGCGCTGGTGTGCACGTCGTGGCCGCAGGCGTGCATGACGCCGGGGATCGTGGAGGCGTAGTCGACCCCGCTCTCCTCCTGGACCGGCAGCGCGTCCATATCGCCGCGGATCAGTACGGCCGGTCCGGGGCGCCCGCCCCGCAGCACCGCGGTCACCGAGGTCAGCGCCGTGCCGGTGGTGATCTCCAGGGGCAGGCCGTCCAGTGCGGCGAGGACCTTGGCCTGGCTCAGCGGCAGGTCCAGCCCCAGCTCGGGCTCGCGGTGCAACGCGTGCCGCAGGGCGATCAGGCGGTCGGCGAACGGGAGAGCGTCGAGTGAGGTGAACATGACGGGTATGGTCGGCAAAATGATCGTGGTCGCCGCCGGATTGCCGAGATCCGCCGATGCAGCCCTCTGACGTGCCGGAAACGGTCACCCTGGACGAGCTCGACTACCAGTTGATCACCGCCTTGCAGCTGGCCCCGCGGGCCGACTGGCAGCGGATCGGCGCGGCGCTGGGGGTCGACGGTTCGACCGCGGCCCGGCGCTGGAACCGGCTCTACCGTTCCGGGCACGCGTGGCTCAGCTGCCTGCCCGCGCAGCTGGCGATCCCGAGCGTGGTGCTCGCGGTGATCGAGGTCGACTGCGTCGCCGGCCGGCTGCCCGAGGTCGCGGCCGGGCTGGCCGGGGACGTCAACATCGTCACCCTGGAGCACGTCACCGGGGCGCGGGACCTGCTGATCCAGGCCGCGTTCGCCGATCACGCGCAGCTCGCCCGCTATCTCAGTTTCCGGCTCGGGATGCTGCCCGGGGTGGCCGCGTCGCGCACGCAGATCGCGGTGACCGTGCACATCGAGGGCAGCCGCTGGCGGCTCGACCGGCTGACCGAGAGCGCCCGGCAGGCACTCACCGAGGGGCGGCCGTCGGGCGACACCAAGCGGAAGCTGACCGGCGAGGACCTGGACGTGATGCGGATCCTCAGCGACGACCCGCGGCAGCCGGCCGTGCGGATCGCGGAACGGCTCGGGCTGAGCCCGACCACGGTCCGGCGACGGCTGGACCGGTTGGACGCGGATCGTTCCATCGTCTACCGGGCCGAGGTCGCGCGCTACGTCTCCGGTTTTCCGATCTCGGTGTCGCTCTGGGGCACGCTGCCGCCCGGCGACCTGGGCCGGGTGGTGAGCCGGCTCAGCGGCATGCGCGAGACGCGGTTCTGCGCCACCCTTTCCGGTACGGCGAACCTGCTGCTCGTCGTCTGGTTGCGTTCGGTGCCGGAGATCGCCGCGTTCGAGGCGCGGCTGGGGGCGCAGGTCCCGGAGTTGACGATCATCGACCGCTCGGTGGCACTGTGGGTGATGAAGCTCGGCGGTCATCTGCTGGATCCGCTCGGGCGCAACCTGCGGTCCGTACCCCTGAATTTCTGGAGTGATCCGGTCTCCGACGCTGCCGAAGGCGAGCTTTTGGCGCGCCTCCGGCAGGCCGGCGGTTGACCGCCCCTACTCGGTCAGCCGTAGGTAGTCCAGATTGAACCCACCCGTTTCACAGTAAACCGTAACCGTCTGATCACCATCGGCCAGCGAGACCGGCAGTTCCACCGATTGGTAGGTGCCCCAGCCGCCGGTGTCCGGTACCGACACTGTGCCGAGCACCTTGCCGGCCGCGTCCCGGACCGAGATCGCGCCGGTCGCCACCGCCCCGGATCCGTTGGCCACCCGCAGTTCCAGGCGGTGCGCACCGGCCGGCACGTCGAAGCGGTAGGACAGCCAGTTGCCGGGCGCGGTCCAGCCGATGTTCTTCCCGCCGCTGGCCGCGGCATTGCTCTCGACGAAGTTGCCGCCGCCCTCGGTCCAGCCGTGCTGGGCCGTGTACCCCTCGGCCTCGACGATCGCCCCGACCGGGGCGCCGTGCGGCGCGATCGTCACGTGCACGGCGGTCTCGGCGTGGGCCCGGCCGTCGGTGACCGCGACGGTCAGGTCCTGGGTGCCCGCGACGACCGGGTTCAGCGTGAGCACGCCGGTGGTGGCGTCCAGGCTCGCGCCGGCCGGCAGGTCGACCGCGTAGTAGGCCAGCCGATCATGATCGGGGTCGGTCGCGTGCAACCGCACCTTCGTGGTGCCGTACTGGTCGGCGGTCACGTCCGGGACGCCGGCCAGGCGCGGGGCGCGGTTGTGCCGCGATTGCGGGCCGGGGTCGGTCCAGCGGTAGGTCGCGTACGCCCCGGCCGGCACCGACGTCACGAACGACCGGCCGCCGAGGATCACCCGGGTGCTGGTCGCCGTCGTGTTCGTGTTGCCGAGCACGGCCACGTAGTCCTGGCCGTCACGGAACACGACACTGCTCACGCCGTGGTCGGCCGCGCTCGACTCGACGCGCACGTGATCCGGCGTCAGGTACTTGGCGAACTGTCCCAGCTGGTAGAGCTCACTCCGTACGGAAAACGTCCTGGTGTTGGTGTTGACCTTGACGAGTCGATCGGGCCACTTGCTGGTCCGGGCGACCTCGTCCCAGTCCACGTTGTTGTTGCGCTCGCCGGTCCAGTGCAGCGTGCCGCCGTCCTGGTCGGTGGTCTGCGCCCAGAGGATGTAGTCGCCGGCGTCGAGCCGGAAGTAGGAGAGCACCGTCGAGGGCGAGAGGTCGCTGGTCTCGGTCATGTGCACCGGCTTGCCGGTCTGCTGGTAGGCGTCGCGCATCACCGTCGGATCACCCCAGTACGGGTGGAACGCGATCGCGTCGGCCGCCGCCGCGGCCTTCGGGTCGTTCAGGACCCGGTAGTAGTTCTTGGTCGCGGTGCTGTTCGGGTCGCGCCAGTCCCAGAAGTTGAAGTCGTGGATGTAGAGGTCGGTGCGCAGCCCGGCCCGGTGGAACTCCCGCTTGATGGCCACCGAGAGTTTCTGCTGCTGCTCGACGCTGATGTCCATGGCCGGGTAGACGACGTCCATGCCCGGCTCGTTGAGCAGCGTGATCGCGTCGACCTTGATGCCGTGCCGCGCGTACGCCTGCAGGTACTTGACGTAGTAGCGGGCGAACACGTCGATGCAGTCGTCGCGCAGCTTGCCGTACTGGTAGTAGTCGGTCGTGCTGCCGGGCTTGAGCGCGACCTCACCCAGGAACTTGTTGTTGGTCTTCATCCAGGCCGGCGCGCTCCACGCCGAGGCGAAGAACGTGGCCTTCGGGTTGTACTTCTGGATCAGCTTGATCGTGTCGACGATGTGCAGGTCGACGTCGCGCTGGATGGAGAAGCGCTTGAGGTTCCAGTCCTCGCCGGCCCCGTCGTCGTAGGACCAGAACGGCAGGTGCTCGATCAGGTCGGGGCTGCCGATGGTCAGGCGGAATCGGTCGAGACCGGCACCGGTGCGCGGGTCGACGAGCAGCTTGATCGCCTTCTCGCGCTCGGCCGGCGTGAGTTTCCACAGGTTGGAGACGCTGGTCTCGTCGATCGAGAAGCCGATGCCGGCGTAGTACTGCTCGGTCCGGGTGGGGTCGACCACGACGGTCGCCGTCGCCGACTTGTCGGATTTATCGAGATAAGTGGCTGGAAGGGAGCTCCACTGCGCGGCGCCCGCCGAGTAGGTCCCGGTGACAATCGGCGCCTTCGCGTGGGGAAGGTGGGCCGGCACGATCGCCACCGCCGCCGCCATCACCATCTTGAGCAGCATCAGTTCAGCACCCACTTCTGGTTGGCGCCGGTCGTGCACGTCCAGATCTGCAGACGGGTCCCGTCCGCCGAGGTGTTGTCCTTTACATCAAGACATTTGCCGGAATAAGAGTTCACGAGATGCTGGGTCGCGCTGTCATACGTCCACTTCTGCGAGGTGCCGGTGTGGCAGTCCCACAGGTGCGCGAGCGTCCCGTCGGCGTTGCTCGGCCCGACGATGTCCAGGCACTTGCCGAGCGAGCTCAGCGTCCCGTCCGAGTTCCGCGTCCACTGCTGCGCGGTCGAGCCGTTACAGGTGTACAGCTGCACCGCGGTCCCGTTGGTGGTCGCCGCGCCGGCCACGTCCACGCACTTGCCGCCCAGCCCGGTGATCGTCCCGCCGGTCGCCGGGGGCGGCGTGGTCGTCGTACCGGCCCAGGTGAAGGTCGCCGTGGTGCGGGCCGGCAGCGTGTAGGTGAACGACTGGCCGCCCCAGTTCACGCGAACCGACTGGCTCGACGTGCCCCCGTTGTGCGCGATCAGCGCCTTCGACCCGTCCGGGTTCTTCCAGGCCACGTTCGGCACCGCGCTGGTCGCGTTGGTGTCGATCCGGACCGCGCCCGGCTTCACGAACTTGGTCAGGTGACCCATCGTGTAGTACTCGATGGTGTAGTCGACCTGGCCGGCCCGGGCGCCGCCGTTCTGCACGGTGATGAAGCCGGTGCAGGTGCTGCAGCCGCCGTTGTGCGGGCCCTTGCTCTGGTCGACGCCGAGGCTCCACTTGACCACCGAGCTACCCCAGTTCCGGGTGTAGTCGATGATGTTGTTCATGTCCTCGTTCTGCTGATTGCCGATCCAGTCGCCGCCCGAGTGCTCGGTCTCGAACTGCTTCACGCTCGGGTACTGCGTGTGCACGTCCGAGCCGGTCGAGGCGCTGCCGGTGTAGCCGTGCCAGGCGATGCCGCCGAACGCGGAGTCGCCGCGGATCCCGGCGTCGTTGAGGATGCCCGAGCCGAAACTGGCGTAGTCGCCGTAGTTCCAGTCGTGCACCAGCACCTTGGTGTTCAGGCCGGCCGCGTGCAGCGCCGGGTACAGGTTGTTCTTGGTCAGCTCGACCAGCCCGGACGGGTTCCAGCTCATCCCCGGGTAGTTCATCGCGGTCGGGTTGCCGGCCTGGCAGCAGTTCGGCTCGTTCTGCACCGACAGGTAGTCGACCGGCACGCCGGCCGCCTGGTAGCTCTGCACGTACTTGACCAGGTACTGCGCGTACATCGGGTAGTACTCGGCCTTCAACCAGCCCATCTGGTCCATCCGGCCGTTGTCCTTCATCCAGCCCGGCGCACTCCACGGCACGCCCATCACCCGCAGCGCCGGGTTGAGCTGCTTGGCCTGCTGGGTCAGCAACCGCACGTTGGTGTCGTAGCCGTTGCTGCCGAAGTCGTTCAGGTCGCAGCAGGTGTCGTCCAGCGAGACATTGCCGGGCCGCGAAAGATCAGAAGCACCGATCGGATTACGTACGAAGGACAGCCCGATCCCATTCGTCGGGCTGAACAGCTTCGTCATCGTGGCGTCCCGGGTCGCCGCCGTGACCGGGCCACCGCGCAGCAGGTAGGCGGTGGTGTCGGTGATCGACGCGCCACCGCCCTCGAAGGTCTGGTAGGTGGTGCCCTCGTTGACGTTGATCGTGGTGCCGGCACTGCCACCGGCCGGGCCGAACGCGACGTTGGCCTGTTGCTGCAGCCCACGTGTCACATTTCGGCCGCCGCTGTCCGACGTGGTGGTCAGGTAGACCTGGACGGCCTCACCGGCGGCAATCGCCGAGGCCGGGGCGAACAACACGCTCCCGGCCAGCACCGCCGTGGCGGCCACGGCTTTGGTTACAGGGGATCTCATGACTGGCTCTCCCTCACGGGGGAAGGGGATGGCGTAACAGGAAGGAAACCTTTGCCAAATACACCAGTCAATGAGTTACGGGTTCCGGATGCTTCGTTTCGGTTCCGGAACCATGAAACACGTCAATACGGCGCCTTCGTCGTGGAGTCCCGCACCACGAGTTCCGTCCCCAGCTCGATGTGCAGCGCGTCCAACCGGTGCCCACCCAGCATGCGCAACAGCAGGTGGACCGCCATCCGGCCCATCTCGCCGAGCGGCTGCCGGACCGTCGTCAGCTGCGGATCGCAGGCCGAACCCAGGTCGATGTCGTCGAACCCGGCCACCGACAGGTCGTGCGGCACCCGGAGACCACGCTCGTTGGCCGCCCGCAACGCCCCGACCGCCATCTTGTCGTTGAACGCCAGCAGCGCGGTCGGCCGCTCCGGCAGGTCGAGCAGGTCGGCCGCGGCCCGATAGCCCAGCTCGGTGGTCGGCTCGGCCACGAACCGGGTCAGCTCCGGCCCGGCCAGCACACCGGCGTCGGCCAGCGGCGCCAGATAGCCGTGGAAACGGTTGTCGCTGGCCAGCCAGTCGCGCGGGCCGCCGATGATGCCGATCCGCCGGTGACCCAGCTCGATCAGGTGCGCGGTCAGCGCGCGGGCGCCGGCGAAGTGCGCGGCCGACACCGCGGCCACGTCCCGGGGCGGGGAGATCCGGGGGTCGACCAGCACGAACGGGAAGCCGCGATCGCGCAGGCGGATCAGGTCGGCCCCCGGCTCGGGCGGCAGGATCAGCACGGCACCGGCCACGTCCCGCCGCTCGGGCAGGGTGGGCAGCACGCGGGTCTGCTGGGCGGCGGTGCCGGCGTTCAGGATCACGTGCAGGCCGTGCGGCTCCAGGGCCTCGGCGACGGCCGAGACGATCAGGCCGAAGTAGTCGGTCAGCACGTACGGGCAGCGGACGAAGACGCCGGCGCCCTGGACCCGGCCGCCCCGCCGGCGCGGGGCGCGCTCGCCCAGATTGCCCATCGCCCGCAGGACCCGGTCCCGGGTGGCCGGGGCGACGTTCGCCCGATCGTTCAGAACCCGGGAAACGGTGGCGATGGAGAGCCCGGTGTGGGCCGCGAGATCGCGCACGGTGACTCTTGTTTCATCGCCCTGTTTCACGGACGAAGCATAGACCCGAGTCTTTGCCTACCGTACCGCAGGGTGACCGGCGTAGTACCTCAGGGCTACACCCGAGTTCCCGCCACGGATTGACGTCCACCACCATCCCGTCCTCCTACCTTCGCCGCACACCGGAAAAACAGGCTCAGGGGGACGTCGTGAATCGCTTGTGGATTGTCGCGCTTCTGCTGCTGGCAGCGCCCGCGGTCTGGCTGTTCGGGCCGACCGAGGCGGTCGCCGACCAGCTGCCCGGGGCGGCCGCATGGACGGCCGACCCCCGGCACCTGCCGGACCCGGCGACGACGACGCCGGCCCAGGTGGCGGCCTACTTCGCGGGCCTTCCGGCGGGCGCTGGCGCGGCGCTGGCCCGGGAGTATCCGACCGTGGTGGGCAACCTGGACGGGGTGCCGGCGGCACTTCGGTACGCGGCCAACGGTGATCCCTCGTACGCGGGCAGGCAGATCTTGACCTTGGACCGGCGCGGCGACGGGCGGATCGTGGAAGTGCTCGGTGACCTCGACGCCGCCGAACGGGTGGTGATCCTGATCCCGGGCGTGGACACCACGCTGGCCGACTTCGACACCGGCCTCGGACATGTCCGGCGACGGGCGCCGGCGTGGCAGGCGCGGCAGCTGTTCTCGCAGGTCAGGCCCGGGGTCGCGGTGATCGCGTGGCTGGGCTACGACCCGCCCGAAGGGGTGCGGCGGGCCGCGCTGCGCGAGGACCGGGCGGCCAGTGGCGCGCTCGCCCTGGAACGCTTCGTCGACGGCCTGGTCGCTCAACGGCCGGACCGGTCGATCACGGTGGTCGGGCACAGCTACGGCTCGATCGTCGCCGGACGGGCCGCGGCGCACCTTCCGGCGCAGGTCAGCGACATCGTGGCGATCGGCAGCCCGGGGATGGGCGTGTCGAACCGGGCCGCCCTGGGGGGAACCGCCCGCGTCTGGGCCGGCAGCGCACCGGACGACTGGACGCGGAAACTGCCGTCGATCCGGGTGCTCGGTCTCGGTCACGGCCGCCTGCCGATCGATCCGGCCTTCGGCGCCCTGCCCCTGCCCGCCGGCAACGTCAGCGGCCACGACGGCTACTTCATGCCGGGAAGTGTGGCCCTGACCGCGATCGCCCGGATCGCCACCGGCGCCGCTCTCCCCCAGGATCAGCCGGCCCTCAACGCCTCCTGATCGCCCGGGGTCAGCCCGCGACCAGCCTCAGCGGGGCGATCCCCCGCAGGGCGGTCGCCGTCGCTTCGTCGGCCGGCAGCTGGATCAGCAGGCGCATCCCCTCGTCGCCCGGCAGTTGCATGATCTCGTAGGTCAGCCGCAACGAGCCCGCCTCCGGATGCTCCAAGCGCAACAACCCATGCGCCCGGGGCAACCCTGGCACTCGGGCCGCGCGTTCGGTGAAGTCGGCGCCGGCCAGCACGGTCAGTTCGTCGGTGAAGTCCGGCCGGGGCGGGCCGTCCTTCAGCGCGGCGACCTGTTCGTCGGCCACGTGCGCCCAGTCCGGATACGCCTCACGGGCGCGCGGATCGGCGAACACGTACCGATTCAGGTTCGGCTCGTCGCCGTCCAGCAGCCCGATCGGGCCGGCCAGCCGGCGGAACCCGGCGGTGTGGGCCAGGATGTCGCCGACCTGGTTGAGCAGCACCGCCGCGGCCGGTTCGAGCTGGTCGAGCACCGCCCGCAGACCGGGCCGGACGACCCGGACCGGGTCGCGCAGATTGGCCCCGCAGCTGAACCCGGCGGCCAGCTTGGTCAGCCGATACAGGTGGGAGCGCTCGCTCACGGTCAGCCGCAGCGGGCCGGACAGCGCGGCGATGACCTGCGGCGACGGGTGCCGATCGCGACCCTGTTCGAGCCGGATCAGGTATTCCACGCTGACCCCGGCGAGCATCGCCACCTCGGCACGACGCAGCCCGGGCGTGCGGCGCCGGCTCCCCGGCGGCAGCCCGACCTCGGCCGGTGTCACCTCGCCCCGGCGAGCGCGCAGGAAGTTCCCCAGTTCGTTGTCGCTCACGAATCGACCGTAACCCGCGCCCGCGCCGCCCGGGTGGCCCTGCCGCTACCAGCCTGAGCGCGGTCTCCCCGCACGGCTGCGACCAGCACAGAGTCGGGGCATGACAAATGCGAAGGTAGTGGTGGTGGGCGGCGGCTACGGCGGCGTCGCGGCGGCTCGGGCCCTGGACGACGTCGCCGACGTCACGCTGGTCGAGCCCCGGGAGACGTTCGTGCACAACGTCGCCGCGTTGCGCGCCGCGGTCGATCCGGTCTGGGCCGAGAAGATCTTCATCCCGTACGGCGGTCTGCTGTCCCGCGAGCGGATCGTCCGGTCCCGGGCCTCGCTGATCACTCCCGGTCACGTGGAGCTGGAGTCCGGGGTGCGGCTGAACGCCGACCACATCGTGCTGGCCACCGGCGCGACCAGCCCGTTCCCGTCCAGGATGGACGTCGGCACCCGGGCCGCGGCCCTGGAGCGGCTGGGTGAGGCGCGGGACGCGCTCGGGCGGGCCGGAAAGGTGCTGCTGCTCGGGGCCGGGGCGATCGGCCTGGAGTTCGCCGGCGAGATCGCGGCGGCCCGGCCCTCGACGACGGTGACGCTCGTCGACCCGTCTCCGGCCGTGGCCGGCGGGCGGTTCCCGGAGGAGTTCGGGACCGAGGTGGCCCAGCAGCTCGACGCGCTCGGGGTGACCGTGCTGCTCGGCACGAAGCTGACCGCGGCGCCGGACGTGCCGCCGGGCGTGGTCCGGCCGTTCACGGTCACCACCGCGGACGGCGACGTGATCGCCGCCGACCTGTGGTTCCCGTGCTACGGCGGCGAGGTGAGCAGCGGTTATCTCGACGACACGCTCGCCGCGGCGCGGCAGCCGGACGGGCGGATCGCGGTCGATCAGTACCTGCGGGTCGCCGGGCACGAGCGGGTGTTCGCGGTCGGCGACCTGACCGCGGTGCCGGAGATGAAGATGGCCCGCGCGGCCGGTCGGCACGGCGAGGTGGTGGCGGCCAACATCCGGGCGCTGATCGAGGGCGGCGAGCTGACCGCGTACGAGCCGTTCCCGGACGGCATCGCGCTGACCCTGGGCCCGGCCGGTGGGGTCACCTGGGCGCCGGAGTGGGGCGGCCTGCTCGGTGCCGAGCAGACCTCCCAGCTCAAGGCCACGTTCCTGCTGGAGCGCTTCGAAGAGCTGCTCGGCGCCCGCTAGCGGCGCTGGCGGGCGGCTTCGTAGAGGACGACGGTGCCCGCGGCGGCGGCGTTCAGGGAGCTGGCGGCGCCGGTCATCGGGATGCGCAGGATGTGGTCGCACGCCTCCCGCCAGGCGCTGCTCAGGCCGCGGGTCTCGTTGCCGATGGCGATGACCTTGGGGCCGGTCAGGTCGTGGTCGGCCAGGTCGACGTCGCCGCCCTCGTCGCTGCCGAGGATCTCCACCGGCAGGCCGCCGCGGCGCAGCGCGACCACGTCGTCGACCACCTCGCGGTGGCCGGCCACCTGGACGACCGGCAGGGCGAAGAGGGAACCGGTGCTGGCCCGGACCGCCTTCGGGTCGTACGGGTCGGCGGCGTGACCGGTCACGATCAGGCCGGAGGCGCCGAACGCGTCGGCCGAGCGGACCAGCGCCCCGATGTTGGCCGGGGTGGACGGCCGGTCGAAGACCAGGGTCAGCATGCCCGGGCCGGCCGGGATGCGCTCCAGGTCGTCGGCCGGCATGCCGACCACGGCGAGCAGTTCGGGCGACTCCTCGTCCTTGCCGCCGAGCTCGTGCATCAGGTCGCCGTCGAGGGCGAACCGGGACACCCCGGGCGCCCGTTCGAGCACGTCGCGGCCCCATTGGGAGAGGCGGCGGGCATCGTCCAGGAGTAGCGCGCGGATCGGCCAGCCGTGCTCCAGGGCGAGGGTGATCGGGCGTACGCCCTGGACCAGGAACTCGCCGGCCCGGTGCCGCTTGGTGCGGTTGGTCAGCAGCGCCTGCCACTGCTGGAAGGTCGCGTTCCGGCTGCTGATCCGCAAGGTCCTGGACATTCCCACTATCCAAGCAGTCCCTGGACGGCCGTTCCGCTTCGGGTATCGTCCCCGCCGTGACGCGATTCGTGGCGCTGCTCCTCAGCCGCCACGGCGGGGCCTGATCCGACGACCGGCTCCCCGCCGTGGGGGCTGTTCGTGCTTTGCCGGTCGATCTTTTTCCCGGCGCTGAAAAGCAAAAACGGAGCCTCGTCATGATCAATTGGAATCCTCAGCAGCCCAGTCCCATGCCGTTCCACCGCTACCGGCCCGCGCACGAGCGGGTCGACGTCCCGATCACCGACCGCGCCTGGCCGACCCGGCGGCCGACCGCCGCCCCGCTGTGGGTGCCGGTCGATCTGCGGGACGGCAACCAGGCCCTGGCCGAGCCGATGGACGCCGAGCGCAAGCTGCGCGCGTTCACGATGATGGTCGCGATGGGCTTCAAGGAGATCGAGGTCGGCTACCCGTCGGCGAGCGGGCTGGACTACGACTTCGTCCGGTTACTGGCCGAACGGGACGACCTGGTCCCGGACGACGTGACGGTGGTGGTCTTCACGGCCGCACGGGACGATCTGATCCGCCGTACCGTCGCATCGATCTTCGGTTTGCGGAAAGCGGTCGTGCACATGTACACGGCGACCGCTCCGACGTGGCGCGACGTGGTCCTGCGGGCCTCGCGGGACGAACTGAAGGCCAAGATCCTGGCCGCGGCCGGGGTGGTCCTGTCCGAAACCGATCGGCTGACGGACACGTACACCCGATTCGAGTTCAGCCCCGAGGTCTTCAACCTGACCGAGCCCGCGTACGTGCTGGACGTCTGCAACGCGGTGACCGAGCTGTGGGACGCCGGCCCGGACCGTCCCGTGATCCACAACCTGCCGGCCACGGTCGAGATCGCCACCCCCAACGTGTACGCCGATCAGATCGAGTGGATGAGCCGCCACCTGGACCGCCGCGACGACGTGATCCTCTCGGTGCACCCGCACAACGACCGCGGCACCGGCGTGGCCTGCGCGGAACTGGCCGTGCTGGCCGGCGCGCAGCGCGTCGAGGGCTGTCTGTTCGGCAACGGCGAGCGGACCGGCAACGTCGACCTGGTCACCCTGGCCATGAACCTGTACGCCAACGGGATCGACCCGAAGCTGGATTTCTCCGACATCGACGGGGTACGGCGGACGGTCGAGCACTACAACCGGATGCCGGTGCCCGATCGCCACCCGTACGCCGGTGACCTGGTCTACACCGCGTTCTCCGGCACCCATCAGGACGCCATCGACAAGGGCATGATCTTCCACGCCAAGCGCGCCGCCGAACTGGGTGTCGAACCGTCCCGGGCGCCCTGGGAGGTGCCGTATCTGCCGGTGGATCCGGCCGACGTGGGTCGCTCGTACGAGGCCGTCATCCGGGTGAACAGTCAATCAGGGAAGGGCGGGGTGGCGTACCTGCTGCGCACCGAGCACGGGCTGGACCTGCCGGCCGGGCTGCGGGCCGAGGTGGGCGCGCTGGCCCAGTCGGCCAGTGAGGGCCGGGCCGGCGGCGAGCTGAGCCCGGACCGACTGCTGGCCCTGTTTCGCGAGGAATACCTGGTCACGCCCGGTTTCTCGGTGAACCTGGACGGGGTCGGGGTGACCGAGGAGGTCACGCATCCGTGGCGGGACGGGGTCATCGCGTACGTCCGCTGCCGGATCGGCTCGCGGGAGCGCTGGGGCGCCGGGGTCGCGGCCACCGCGCCGGCCGCCCGGGAGGCGGCTGTGACCAGCGCCGCGGTGCGATGATCCAGTCGCCGGACCCGTGCGGCGGCACCTATGCTGAACGGGAACGCGGCCGCCCCGGACCCTGGCGGTGGATTTCCACACCCGGGAGCCGCCGTGAATGTCTTTCACCCCGTGCCGGCGACAGCCGGCCAGTCGCCGTATCCGAACGGCGCGACCCGAATTCGCTTCGATCTCGTGCGTCACCTGACCCGCGAGCCCGAGTCCGTCCTGGCGGTCCGTGACCTGCTGGAGGACGTTCTGCGTCCGATGGGGGTCACCGACGGCTGCCGCAACGAACTGGCCGTCGCGGTCAGCGAGGCGTGCACGAACGCCGTCGTGCACGCCCGGGGCAGCGATCTGTACCGGTTCTCGGCCGGCTTCGATCCCCAGTGGTGTCACGTCGAGGTGGCCGACTGGGGTGTCGGGGTGGACCCCCGGCGGCATCGCGGTGAGGCCCCGATGCCGCCGCCCGGCGCCCAGGGCGGGCGCGGGCTGCCGCTGATGAGGGCGTTCACCGACCACCTGACCCTGGGCCCGACCTCGCCCACCGGTCTCACGGTGTCGCTGGTGAAGCGCCTCCGGTACGCCGGCGATCCGCGGCCGGCGTGACCGGTGGGGTGAGCGCGGCGTCGCCGAGGATCTCCTGGGCCAGGTCGGCGAGCTTCCGGTTGGTCTTGCGGGCCTGAGCCCGCATCTGGTCGAAGGCGACGTCCAGCGGGATGTCGTGCCGCTCGGCCAGCACCCCCTTGGCCTGCTCGATGGCGACCCGGGTGGTGAACGCCTGCTGGAGCTGGGCGGCCCGCAGCCGCTGGGCCGAGAGCGCGCGATGGTGCAGCAGGCTGATCGTGACCTGGTCGGCCAGGGCCCGGCCGAGCAGCTGCCCGGGCTGGCTCAACGGTTGGTCGGCCCGGCTGAACAGACTCAGCCCACCGATCACCTCGTCGCCCCGGCGCAGCGGGATGGCGTGCGCGCAGCGGAAGCCGGCCGCCCACGCGGACGCGGCCAGCGCCGACCAGCGGCGCTCGCCGGGGTCGAGGCGGACGTGCGCGACGGCCTTGCCGGTCCGGTACGCGACCAGGCCGGGCCCGTCGCCACCGGCGAGTTCGGCCTGCACCAGCCGCTCGACCGACGGGCTGGAGGCGGCGGCGACCCGCAACCGGCCGCTGGGGTCGTTGAGCATCACGCCCACGCCGTCGGCGCCGAGAAGATCCTGGGCCAGGCTGATCAACCGCCGCAGGTAGGCCGCGAGCTCGAAGTCCTCGGCCATGGTGTCGGCCAGGGCGACGAACGCCTGCCCGATCCGCTCGGCCGGCATCGGCACGCGGGCGAACCCGCCCGAAACACTCATCGGGCTGTTCCGTCGTCGATTCTGATCAGGACCCGGTTGCGGGCGGACCGGCAGATCTCGATGCCCGTTGATGGCCACTTTTTTGTCACAACGCTCCCCGGAGACCTGTTGAGCGAACAGGGCCGCCGGGGTCTCGGGCGGTACAAACAAGACGATCCTACGTGTCGGCGGGGCCCACACTACTCCTGGCGTGTCAGGTGCCCAGGAACATCAGGACGGCCAGAACGCGGCGGTTGTCGTCGTCCGACGGCGGCATGCCGAGCTTGCTGAAGATGTTGTTGATGTACTTGCTGACCACCTTCTCGGTGATGAAGAGCCGGGCCGCGATGGCCGCGTTGGATCGCCCCTCGGCGATGTGCCGGAGCACCTCCAGCTCGCGCGGTGTCAGGCTGGCCAGCGGCTCGTTGCGGGTCAGCAGCTGCGCAACCACCTCCGGGTCGAACGCGGTACCGCCGGCCGCGACCTGGTTGACGGCCTGGATGAACTGCTCGACGTCGGAGATGCGCTCCTTGAGCAGGTAGCCGATCCCGCCGGCGCGGTCGCCGAGCAACTCCCGGGCGTACAACGGCTCGACGTGCTGGGACAGCACCAGCACGGGCAGGCCGGGGATCTCGGCCCGGGCGGCGATCGCCGCTTTCAGCCCCTCGTCGGTGTGGGTGGGCGGCAGCCGGACGTCGATGATGGCCACGTCGGGCCGGTGGCTGAGCAGCGCCGGCAGCAGCGCGGGACCGTTGTCGACGGCCTCCACCACCTCGAAGCCGAAGGCCTGGAGCAGCCGGGTCAGCCCGTCCCGCAGCAGGGTCAGATCCTCGGCGATGACAACACGCACGGCACCTCCATGGTCACGACGGTCGGGCCACCCCGTGGAGAGGAGAGTGCCATCGTCCCGTCGAAGGCCCCCAGCCGGCGGGTGATCCCGGTCAGCCCGGTCCCGCGTTCCGGGTCGGCGCCACCGACCCCGTCGTCGCCGATCCCGACCAGGAGCACGCCCTGGTCGTGGCGGATGGTGACCCAGGCCGTCCGGGCCCGGCTGTGCCGGCTCATGTTGGCCAGCGCCTCGGCCACCGCGAAGTAGATCGCCGACTCGACCGGGGTGTCCAGGCGCCCCGGCAGCTCCGAGGTCACCGCGGTACGCACCGGCAGGCTCATGGCCAGGGCCCGGACCGCCCCTTCGAGGCCGCGCTCGGCCAGCACCGGCGGGTGTATGCCCCGGACCAGGTGGCGCAGCTCGACCAGGGCGGCGGTGCTGGACTCGCGGGCCTCGGCGAGCAGCTGCAGGGCGGCGGTCGGATCCCGGCGGACGAGTCGCTCGGCCAGGCCGATGGTCATGCCCACCGACACCAGCCGGGCCTGGGCGCCGTCGTGCAGGTCGCGTTCGATCCGGCGCAGCTCGGCGGCCTGCGCGTCGATGGCGTCGGCCCGGGTGGTGGTGAGGTGCTGGACCCGGAACCGCAGCTCGGCGGCGGCCGTCGGAGCCAGGAACAGCCGGGCGAACAGCACGTCGGTCGTGCGCAGCAGCGGCGCCACGGCCAGGCCGGCGGCGAGCACGACCAGGCCCTGGGGCAGGGCGAGCCAGGCCTCGGCGGTGTTCGTGATCGGCCAGAACAGCCCGTACCCGAACGGCACGTCGCCGAGGAACAGCCACAGCGGCAGCAGGAGGACGCCGCACAGGCCGTACAGCGGAATCGCCACCGCGATCAGGCCCAGCACCAGGCCGACGAGCGCCCCGGGCAGCAGCCAGGAGACGTCACGCCAGGTCGCCGGGTCGGTGATGATCCAGGTGAGCCGGCGGCGGCTGTCGATCTCGGCGTTGGCCGGCGGCGGCGAATACGGCTGCCGGATCAGGACGCCGACCCGACCGGCGTGCACCCGCTCGCGGCCGGCCCGCCAGCGGACCACCACCGTCGCCACCGTCAGCAGCGCCATGCCGAGCACCGGGACCGGGCTGAACAACAGGCCGATCACCCACAGGACGAGCACCGGAATGTTGAGCATCGCCAGGAGGACCGTCAACAGACTGTCGACGACCGCTGTCACGCCGGCACGCGACCAGGCCTGGGACTTCATGCCCCCCATCATCCCGCCCGGCGGCCGCCGGGACGAGAGAGGCCACGCAAGGGTGCTGGCACCCCAAACGTCACGGGGTTCTGGCGCTCCTGAAAACCCGGCCCCGAAATCGGGACACTGAGCGGATGACGGCAACGACAGTCCGGCGTACCAACAGCGCCGGTAGCGACTTCGCGGAGCTCAACCGCAGGGTGAACGAGCTGGACCTGATGCGCCGGCGACCCGCCTACTACGCGGTGCGCCTGACGCTCGTGGGGCTGCTGGTGTCCGCGGGCTGGGCCGCCTTCTTCCTGGTCGGCGCCAGCTGGTGGTCGCTGGCCGTCGCGGTGTTCCTCGCGGTGGCGTTCGCCCAGCTCGCGCTCGTCGCTCACGACCTGGCCCACCGGCAGGTGTTCCGCACCAAGCGTCCGAGCGAGATCGCCGGGATGGTGGCCGGGAACCTGGGCATCGGCATGAGCTACGGCTGGTGGATGGACAAGCACACCCGGCACCACAACAACCCGAACCACGACGACCTGGACCCGGACGTCGCGCCCGAGGTGCTGATCTGGGCCACCAAGTCGGCGCTCGGCCGCCGGGGCCTGGCCGCCTTCGTCACCCGCCACCAGGCCGGTCTCTTCTTCCCGCTGCTGACGCTGCTCGGCATCGACCTGAAGGTGTCCAGCATCAAGGCGATCCGGGCCGGCAAGGTCAAGCGGCCCGTCCTGGAGTCGGTGCTGCTGGTCGTGCACGCGGTCGTCTACCTCACCACGGTCTTCGTGGTCCTGTCGCCGCTGCAGGCGATCGCGTTCCTGGTCGTACATCAGGCGCTCTTCGGTGTTTACCTGGGCATGACGTTCGCGCCCAACCACAAGGGGATGCCGCACCCCACCGGTGACGAGGACTTCCTGCGCAAGCAGGTGCTGACCTCGCGCAACGTCCGCGGCGGGTGGATCGCCGACGTCGCCCTGGGCGGCCTGAACTACCAGATCGAGCACCACCTGTTCCCGGGCATGCCGAGCGTGAACCTGCGCAAGGCCCAGCCGATCGTGCGGGAGTACTGCGCCGAGATCGGTGTGCCGTACGAGGAGACCGGGCTCATCGAGTCGTACCGGCAGGCGCTTCGTCACCTGCACGAGGTCGGCGCTCCCTTGCGGGACGCCCGGGCCTAACATGAGCCCGGATGAGCAGCGACTGGCCGGACGCGGCGCTGGACGTCGAGGCACTGCTGCGAGCCGGGTGGCGGCCCACGCCGTTCCGGGACGTGGTGCTGAAGGTGCATCAGCGCTGCAACCTGGCCTGTGACTACTGCTACGTCTACACGATGGCCGACCAGTCCTGGCGGGACCGGCCGGCCGTCATGGACCGGCGGACCTGGCGGATCGCCGCCCGGCGCACGGCCGCGCACGCCGACGCGCACGACCTGGACGGCATGCGGCTGGTGCTGCACGGCGGCGAGCCGCTGCTGGCCGGGACGGCGCGGCTGGACGAGCTGATCGGCGACTTCCGGGCCGCGTTCCCGGCCGGGCGGCGGCTCGAAGTGCTGATCCAGACGAACGCGACGTTGATCGACGAGGCCGCGGTCGCCCTGTTCGACCGGCACGACGTCCGGGTGGGCGTGAGCCTGGACGGCCCGGCCGAGGCCAACGACCTGCGGCGACGCCGGCCGGACGGGCGCGGCAGCGCGGCCGGGGTCGATCGGGGGCTGCGGCTGTTGCCCCCGGACCGGTTCGCCGGGCTGCTCTGCGTGATCGACCCGGCGACCGATCCGATCGCCTGCTACGAGGCTCTGCTGAGCTACCGCCCACCGGCGATCGACCTGCTGCTGCCGCACGCGAACTGGGACTCGCCACCGGCCGGCGGTTACGCGCAATGGCTCATCGCCGTCTTCGACCGCTGGTACGACGCTCCGCGCCAGGAGACCTCGATCCGCCTCTTCGAGGACGTGATGACGCTGCTCCTGGGCGGTCCGGGCCGGTCCGAGCAGGTCGGGCTGAGCCCGGTCGCGGTGGTCGTGGTGGAGACCGACGGTGCGATCGAGCTGGTCGACTCGTTGAAGTCGGCCTATCCCGGTGCGTGCGCGACCGGCCGGAACGTGGCCGACGACGAGTTCGACGCGGTGCTGCGGCACCCCGGGGTGGTCGCGCGGCAGATCGGCGCCGACGCGCTCGGCGACACCTGCCGCGCCTGCCCGCTGCACCGGGTGTGCGGTGGAGGGCATTACGCGCATCGATATCGTTCCCCCGACGGTTTCCGCAACCCCTCGGTTTACTGCGCCGACCTGGCCGCGCTGATCCACCATGTGCGCGACCGGATCGCGGCCGACCTGAGGGCACAATCTTTGCCCGTACGGGAATGATTCTGATCGTCAGCCCTTGATCCGGGCTACCGTCGGGCGGGCGAGAGTCGCGCGAGGGAGGCAGCCGTGGGCAGCAACCGGCAACCGGTCGAGAAGCGCGCCGACCCGGGACGGACCGCCCCATCGGCGCGACCGGCGGTTTCGGGCTCCCTGGGCCTGCCGGCGCTGCAGCGGATGGTCGGCAATCGGGCGATCGGTGAGCTGCTGGCCGCGCGCAGCCACGACGCCGGGTGCGGTGACGGCTGCGGACACGGCGGTGGTTCCGGCGACGCAACCGGGCTGGTCGAGGCCGCCCTGCGGGGCAGCGGCCGACCATTGGAGGCACCCTTCCAGCGGGAGATGGAGTCGACCTTCCAGTCGGATCTCTCCACCGTGCGCGAGTTCCGCGGGCCGGTGGCCGAGCGCGCCGCCGCGGCCGTCGAGGCCAAGGCCTTCACCATCGGAAATTCCATTGTGTACGGTGCGGGCAGCCAGTCCCGGGAGACGCGGATCCACGAGCTCACCCACGTGGTCAAGCCGATCACCAGGGCCGGGTCCGCGGTCGGCGGCGTGAACGTGACCGACCCGGGCGGCAGTGGCGAGCGCGAGGCCGAGGCGAACGCGCGCCGGATCACCTCCGGCGGGTCCAGCTCGGTGATCGGCGAGGGCCTGCCCGAGCTCCACGAATAAGGACCCGCCGAGTGTTCAATAGTGAGATCTCCGGCACGGCCTGTTTTATGTGATTCGAACAACATGAATGCGCTCACAGGCGACTGAATGCCGAAATAGGACGGTTTCTTATCAGTCGTCAATCGTCCCTGGCCGAGGGCCTGAAGCGCACAGAACGGGCATCTGTTACAAGATCACAGACATCGCGATGTCCCCGAACCGTTGCCCGCAGTTGTTACCCGCGAGTTCCGGAACCCCAGCCTTATCGGCCAGACTGTCGGTCCAACCAGGTTGATCCGCATTGCCCGGACGGTCACACCCGCCGAGGTTCACCGGGAGGGGACATCATGACGCTGCGCTGGTTCTGCTTCGGCGGCTTCCGGGTCGCCAACGACCGACGGGAGCTCGACCTCGGCTCCATCCGGCCACGCAGCCGCACCCTGTTGCGGTACCTGGCGGCGGCCGCCGGCCCGGTCCACCGGGAACAGATCATCGACGCGCTCTGGCCCGAGATGGCCACCGGTACCGCGGTCAACAGCCTGCACGTGGCCGTCTCGACCCTGCGGACCTTCCTCGAACCCGGGATCGCGCGCGGTGCGTCGCAGTACATAGTGCGCGACGGCCCGACATATCGGCTGGTCACCGGCGCACACCTGGACGTGGCCGCGTTCGGGGAGGCGTACCGGGCCGGGCGCCGAGCCGCCGACCGGGCCGAGGCGATCCGCTGGTTCCAGGCCGTGCTGCAGATCTACACCGGCGACCTGCTCCCCGAGGACGGGCCGGCCGACTGGGTGGTCCCGGAACGCTCGCGATACCGGACCCAGGCCGCCGACGCCGCCGCGATGCTGGCCGAGCTCGAACTCGAAGCCGGGCATCCGGTGGCGGCCGCCCGCGCGGCCCGGCGGGCCCTCGACCTCGACGATCATCACGACGCGGGATGGCGGTTGCTCATCGCGGCGCAGGTGCACGGCGGGGATCGGGCCGCGGCGGAACGCACCCGGCGGCAGTACGAGAGCATGCTGCGCACTCTCGGCGTGCCGTTCACCTCCGTCCTCAACCCCGCCCTCAGGGTCGCCTGAACACCTCGATCTCCGCCATCGACGGGACCTTTCCCGAGGTCAGCCCGTAACCGGACTCGACCGTCAGGCGCATCCGGGTCACGTCACCGACGGCCATCTCGAAGGTCTGCGGACCGGCACGATCGACCATGGGCAGATCCTTTTCGGTCCGGGTGCCGTCCGGGGTCCAGAGTTCCAGATGTACGTCGGCCGGACGCCCCTGCCGCGCGTAGTCCTGCTGCTGCGGAGAAACGCCACCGGTGACGATCACACTGAGTACCCGGATCGGCTTGGTGAAGGTCAGCTCGACCCAGGGCTTCTTGTCGTGCCCGGGCTCCCAGTAACGGTTGCTGAGACCGTCGCTGACCAGGTTCGGGGCGTGGCCGCGGGTGGAACTGGAAGCGGTCACGGCGTCCGGGGTGACCAGCTCCGGGGTGGCCATCCGGTCACGGACCGCGTCGACCGCGCGAGGACCGTAGGTCATGCCGGCCCAGATCAGGGCGGCCACCAGGATCAGAATCGCCAGGACGGCGAGCAGGCGGCGGATCCGGCCGAGCCCCTTGGGCCAGCGGAACCGGAACCGGCGGCGGGCCTTCTCGGCGGCCTGCTCGGTGTGCAGGGCCTGGCCGCACTTGCGGCAGAAGGTGCGGTCGGCCGGATTCTGGGTGCCGCAGTTCGGGCAGGCGATCTCGCCGGTGGTGTCCGGGACGTCGGCGAATTCCCGAAGAATCGGACGGGGCGCCGTGGGGCGGCCGGGCAGGACGGCCCCCGGCTGATCAGAACCAGACACCTTTTCCGGTACGACCACGGGGGTGGCCACCGGGCGGTCGGTGGCCTCGGCGATGGGGACGACGAGCGCCGCCGCCCGATTCCGCGTTTCCGCTGCTTCACGGGCCGCGGCCATCGCTCGCTCGGCGGCCACCTCGGCCACCGCACTGGCCGCGGCCAGTTCAGCCACGGCACTGGCTGCCGCCGGCTCAGCAGCCGGGTTTGTCGCCGCCGGCTCAGCAACCTCTTCGGCTGGGCGGTTTTTATCCGTTTTGTTGCTTACATCTGGCTCGCTGGGCTCGGCCTTTTCCGCGGGAGCGGGATCGGCCTTTTCCGCGGGAGCAGGATCGGTCTTTTCCGCCGGACCGGGAACCGTCGGCAGCGGCGCGGAAACGAGCGATGACTCAGCTGCGGAAGGAGCGGCCGTGGGGGCCGCCGGGGCTTCCTTGGCCGCGGACCAGTCCAGGAAAGCGCCACAAACCCCGCAGAAAGCATCCCCCGGCGTCACCGGCGAACCGCAGTTGTCGCAGAGTGTCATCCCGCCACCACCTCCACCCGGCACGGCACGTGCGCCGGCCGATTGGCCTCGACGAACTCCCGCAAGCGGGCCACCAGCAGCTCCGACGGTTCGGCCACCCGGACGCGGACGAGCAGGTCCGGCTGCGTGCTTCCGGGCAGTGCCGCGCCCGGTGTCGCCGACCAGGCCGTCCCGCCGCTCTCGACGATCTCCGCGTCGAGGCCGAACAGATCGTGGATCTCCGCGCGCAGTCCGGCCGCGGTCCCGCGCAGGCGGTGCGTCTCGACCGCGTTGAGGACCGCGGTCCGCCGCTGTTCGACCGGCCGGTCCGGTCCGGCCGCGGCGCCGACCCAGCCGCCGAGCCAGGTCACGAAGTCGTCCGGGGCCAGGGCCGGGGTCAGGTACGCCCACAGGTTGTCCAGGGTCGCGTGCACCGGCGCCAGGACCTGGTCGAATCCGCCGGTCAGGCGCTGGGCCAGGTCGTCGCCCGCGTACACGGCCGGGAGCCGCCGCCCGAGCGGATCCGGCGTCGGCAGCCCGGGGATGGCCGCCCGCTGCCCGCTCATCGCGCTCCCTCCGTCCCGCCGGCGGAGTCACTCCGAAGCCCGCTCATCGCTCCTCCACCCGGATCTGGTGCTGGTGGGAGAAGACGAGCGCGTGCCGGTCCAGCTCGATCCGGGTCACCTCGTCACCGCGGCGTCCGCTCAGCGGGTCGGCCGGGAACATCCGCACCTCCTCGACCACCTCGACGCCGGGCAGCCGTTGCAGCACCCCGAACACCTCGCCGGAGTGCACCGGCCGCCCGAACGGCCAGCCCTGCCCGTCGGGTCCGCCGTGGATCGGGTCGAGATAGCGGTACAGCACCTCTTCGGCCTGGGCCCGCAGCCGTACGGCCGAGGCGTCAGCCCGTGGCCGCAGCCGCGCGACGACGGTGACGCCCTGGTAGTACGGCGGTTCGACGACCAGCCGGGCCCCGATCGGCCGTCGCGCGTCCAGGTCGGCCGCGATGGTGGCCAGCATCGTGTCGTCGGGCACGAGATCCTCGAACGGGAGGCGTCCGGTCTCGTCGGGCACGGCGGCCGGCACGACGAGCAGCCGCACGCCCCCGGCGTCGCTGCCGTCCCCGGCGGGCAGGCAGCGGACGCGGGCCGCGGCGGGCGCCGCCTGCCGGGCCAGCAGCTCGTAGTCGGCCGCGGTCACGGCCCGGTCCTGCGCCCGCAGTTGCACCGGTCCACGCATCCGGGCCTCGCCGACGGTCTCGCCGTCGACGCCGCCGAGCGCGGGACCCCGGTTCTCGACCTCACTGACGTACGGGATGGAGGTCCTCAGCACCGTCAGCGCCCGCCGGGCCACATTGCCCCGCCGACCGCCGCCCGTGCGATATCTCCGCACGCGGACCCGGGCGCCGACCGTCGGCACCGCCCCGAACTGCCGCAGCGTCCCGTCGGCCTGCCGGACGGCCGGCCCGAAACCGATCTCCCCGCTGGTCCGGTCCACGGTCACGTGCCGGTCGAACGGTTCCGACCCGGCGAAGCTGTCCACCTCGGTCCAGCGCGTCCAGGCGTCGCCGTCCGAGGTCTCGACCACGATCGGCTCGCCGTCGGCCACGATCGGCGGCCGCGCGATCACGAACCGCTGGCCGGGCACGCCCTCGGAGTCCCCGATCATCTCGTCGGCGACCGTCTCGGCGTGCATGACCGCCGCCGTCCCGCCGATGGTCGACACCACGACCGAGCGCACGGTCGGCGGCTGCACGTAGAACGGCTGGCCCGGCTCCGGCTGGACGAGCCGGCAGCGCAGCCAGGCGGCCGACTGCCCGCCCTGCACCGACGGGGAGTGCCCGGCCGGCACGTGCAGGATGACGTCGCCCGGCCGGTTGAGGCCGCCGGTGTCGTCCCGGTCGACGTCGCACGCGGCCCAGTCGTCCCCGGTCCACGCCTCCCAGACCAGGGGTGGCTGCCGCGGGTCGACGCCGACGCCCTCGACCCGGCTGTCCAGTTCGAGGAGCACCGCGCAGGACGGCACGGCGGCCGAGAGCCCGACGAGCAGGCTGTCACCGACCGCCGGGGTCGTCTGGAAGACCGGCGTGTCCCGGCCCTCGGTGACGTCGTCGAGCAGGTCGACCGGCGGGCCGGCGGCCGGGTGCCGGCGCAGCCGGGTGAGCCGGCTCGGCACGATCGCCAGGTCGGCCACGGTGGTGAAGACGACCGCGTCCTCGGTGCTGGTCCGCTCGGTGGCGATCTCGGCGCCGGCCGGGACCACGACGAGCTGCTCCTGCGGGCCGGACAGCCAGAACGTGACGCCGCCCCGGGCCGCGGCCGGCGGGAACAGCCGGACCCCGATCAGGTCGAGGAAGGCCAGGTAGTTCTTGTCCGGCACCCGGTTGAGCCGGTAGAGCAGCTGGTCGACCATGTGCGCGAACGCCTCGATGAGCGTCACACCGGGGTCGGAGACGTTGTGGTCGCTCCACTCCGGCGCGCGCTGCTGGATGAATCTCTTGGCCTCGTCGACGAGCTGCTGGAAGCGCCGGTCGTCCAGGTTCGGTGCGGGCAGCGGCATCAGGCGGCGCTCTCTTCGTCGTGCGACGGGATGACGTAGAACGGGAAGACCAGGTTGCGCGGGTCGTTGGTGCCCCGGATGGTGTAGCGGACGTCGATGTAGAGCACGCCCGCGTCCTCGTCGTCGAAGCCGACCACCACGTCGGCCACGTCGATCCGGGGTTCCCAGCGGTCCAGCGCGCGGCGCACCTCGAAGGCGATCCGTCCGGCCGTGTTCTCGTCGGCCGGTGCGAAGACGTAGTCGTGCACGCCGCACCCGAACTCGGGGCGCATCGGGCGCTCGCCGGGCGCGGTGGCCAGGATCAGCCGGATCGCCTCGGCGATCTCCCGCTCGCGGCTGACCAGAGCGATCCCGCCGGTCGCGTCGACCCGCAGCGGGAACGCCCAGCCGTTGCCGATGAACTGTTCGGCCACGTCACCCTCCGATCAGGACGTTCGGGGCGCCGGCGACGATCCGGGCGTTGCACACCAGCTGGTCGAACTGGCGGGCCGCCGGGAAGCCGCCGATCAGCACCTGGCCGCCGATCCGGGGCGGCGTCGGCGGCCGGACGACGTTGGTCACCAGCAGCTCGTAGTGCGGCGTGCAGACGCCGGCGCTGCCGACCACGGCGGCCGGCTTGCCGCCGATCAGCACGGTCGGCACGCCGGCCAGCGGGGGCGGGCCGGGCATGCCGAGGACACCGGTGGGCGGGCCGGGCACCATCGGGGCGGCCAGGTCGCTGATCGGATCGCCGAGCCGGGCGGCGGGAAAGTGCGGCATGAGCGGCTCCTCAGTTCAGCTTCACGATGGGCGCGTGGATGTCGGCCTCGATGGCGCCGGCCACCTCGACGCGCCGGCCCTTGAGGGTCAGGTCGCCGCGCCCGGCGTCGAGGGTGATGCCGTTGCCCCGTACCTCGATGGCGCCTGTCGCATCGATCTCTATCTTTCCGTCGGCGTGCACCACGATCTTCTTGTTGCCCCGGTCCAGGAAGACGACCAGCTTGTCCTTGGCCGTGGCCAGCCGGATCCCCTTCGGGTTGAGCCGCGAGTCGAGCAGCTCCACGCGGTCGCCGGCCCGGGTCGCGAACGAGCGCCGGTTCACCTTGCCGGTCGTGCCGTCGATCAGGTCCGACTGGTGCGGCGAGGGGCTGTCCTTGCCGTTGTACAAACCGCCGATGACGTACGGCCGGTCCAGCAATCCCTGTTCGAAACCGACCAGGACCTCGTCGTTGATGTCGGGGCTGAAGACTCCTCCCCCGCCGACGCCGCCGAGCTGCACCGTCCGTACCCAATCGGTCTGGTATTCGGTGTCGTCGGTCAGCCAGGGAAAACGCAGCCGGACCCAACCCTGGTTCCGATCCTTGGCCGTGGCCTTGGTGTCCGTGACGATGCCGATCGCCATCCCCGGCACGCGGACCGGGCGCGCGGGCGCGGCCGAGCCCCCGGCCAGGCCGAACACCGACCGGTCCTGGCGTCCGCTGACCGTCACCCAGGTCTCGTAGACCGAGCCGGGCGCGAAGACGTGCCGGCTCGACGTGATCGTGTACTTGCCGTCGAACTCGGTGCCGATCTTCTTCAGCGTCATCGGCACGCCGGCGCGCAGCTCGGGCCGGCCGCGCACGCCCACCTCGACCTCGGCCAGCGCCGCGGTCACGTCGGCGGCCACGGCCCGGGCCACCACCCGGGTCTCGGCCTCGGTCTCGTAGGGCACGTCGGTCACGTTCAACCCGGCGCCGCCGCTGCCGAACGGCTGGATCGCCTTGCGCGGCGTGGTCTTGATGTCCAGCTCGGTGCTGTCGGTGACCGGCAACTCCGTCTTGATCGACTTCTTGCGGGCCGGATCCCAGCCGCGCACGGTCACGGTCGGGATCTGCCCGACCGAGGTGACCGTGGAGCGCACCGCCAGCACGTTGTTGCCGGCCTCGATCACTTTCGGACTCTGGTCGGCGGTCAGTCCGGTGCCGGGCGCCGACGAGGCGCGCTCACTGGTCCGGAAGTAGAACTTGCCGTCGATCACCGCGACCTCGGCCTCGTTGTCGACCGCGAGCATCTTGAGGAACTCCCAGTCGCTCACGTTCGGCTGGGTGATCATCTCGTACGAGCGGGTGAACGAGTCGATCTTGCCGATCGGCAGGCCGGCCGCGGCGGCCAGGCGCTGGGCGATCACCGACGGCGTCTGCTTGACGAAACTGCGCACCCGCTGGCCGCGCATCAGCCGGTGCGACAGGTCGAGCGCGCGGATCACCGAGAACGTGCCGTGCCCGTCATGCTGGGACTCCAGGGTCACGACCTCACCCTTGAAGAGCATCACCGATGCCGTACGGCCGCGGCGGACCCGCACCGTCACCCGGGTCCCGATCGCGACACTGTTCTCCGAGTAGAAGACGCCGTGCTCGTCCCGGAACCGCAGCTCGGCCACGGCGGCCAGATTGCTGCTGTCCTCGACGGTGGCCGAAACCAGTCGCCGCTCCCACTTGCGCGGCAGCTGACCGGGCAGGCCCAGCTGAAGATTGTTGACGTGATCGGTGCCGGCGCCCACCCGTCAGCCCTCCACCGACGGCAGCAGCAGCTGCTGCCCCGGGCGCAGGCGCACCGGGTCGTCCAGGTCGTTGGCCTCGGCGATCACACGCCAGATGGTCGGATCGCCGTACTCCCGGTAGGCCAGCATCTCCAGCGTGTCCCCGGCCACCAGCCGGTGCACCCGCTGCGCGGTCAGCGCCCCCGACGTCGGGTTCTGGCCCGGGGTCGAGCCGCTGATCTCGGTCAGGGTCAGCGTGCAGGTGGCCCGTAACGGCGTACCGTCGGGATCGAAAAGCTTGTAATTGGCGTCGATCTGGCTGACGTACGAATAGAACGAAACCGTCTGGAACTGCCCCCACGTGAACTTGACCCAGGGCGGTGACGGCGCTTTCGCCGCGATACTCGCCTTGGTCGGAACGCAGCAGGTCAAAAGCTTCTCCACGCGTTCCTGGACCGATCGATCGTGCGTGTCGGTGGCATCCAGGAAAATCGAGAGATTGAGCGTACGAGGGCCGGAACCGCTGAACTCGGCCACACCGACGTCCTCGGCCGCGCGCGCCACGTGCGGAATCCAGTTGGCCGACTTCGACAACGCCAGCTCGTTCGGATTGAACATGAACGTGATCGGTCCGCCCAGCGGCCCACCGGGCTGATCCCCACCGGCCGGCGGAGGCTGGAACAACTGGAGGCCGGCGGCCACCTTCCCGGTCCGCGCCATCAGCCGCTCACCTCGGTGAAACCGTGATAGGCCAACTCGATGCTCTCCGAGGCGACCTCGGAACGAGACGGGTCGAAGCTCGGACCCGACCAGCGCACCAGCACGACATCGGCCAGTCCCCAATGGACCAGCAACGACCGGTCCGGCTTGAGCGCGGCAATCTCGGCCGAACCGCGGCGGACACGTTGCGGCAGCTTGGAGAGGTAGGAGAAGACCTTGGCGGTGTCGGCGGTCAGCGGGCGGGTCAGGGTCACATTCGTGTAGACCAGACGCGACGGCAGCTGCCAGACGAAATCGTTGTTGCCGCCCTCCTGGTGTTCCTCCAGCTCGACCTGGATGCCCAGGCCGTCACAGGTGTTCCACTCGCCGAGGTCGATGCTGTCGATGCGCAGGCGGAAGTGGACGCTGGTACCCGGATCGCCGCTCATCTCGCCCCTGTTCCGTGCGGCTGCGGCCGCTTCGTCTTTTGCCTGGTCTCGGCGCGTTCGCCAACCCTTGGCCCGGCTTTCGCTCCGGGCTTTGCCGCGGTCCTTGCCTCGGCCTTTACTCCGGCTTTTGCCTTGGCCTTTGCCTTGGCCTTTGCCTTGGCTTTTGCCTTGGCTTTTGCCTGGTCTTTTGGCGCGGTCGCTGCTTTCGCTGTCATCGCCAGCCGTCCCGCAACCGGGCGGAACGCTCGCGGCTGGTGCGCATCTCGGCCCGGAGCAGACGCTGGACCGGATCGGTCAAGCGGTGCGCCAACTCGTCGAGGTGCTCGCGCTGCAGGAGCCGGACCAGCTTCGTCAGCTGCTTGTCGTCGAAGCGACTGAGGATCGCGTCGACATGCCTTGGCTCAAGGCGTTTGAGCAGGGCATCCAGATCCGGGGCGGGAATAGCGGCCGGGGCGGCGGGCCGAGCTTTGGCGGGCGTCGACGGCGCGGATGAACGCTGGGCCGGAGGGGCTTTGGGGGCCGCCTTCGGTGCCGGCTGCGGAGCGGGAGCCCGCTGAACGACCGGCGGCGGAGCGTCCTGTTGGCTGATCACAAACGGTCGCTCGACCGAATGTGATTGCCGCAGCGTCGTGGCGCCGCGGCTGTGGTCCGGGTGGCCGGTTCGCTGCGGCTGCAATCCCTGATTCGGTACGCCGTGAGCAGCGCCATCCGCTCTTCCCGGCGCCGGTGGGAGCGGTCCGATCGGGTGGGCGGCGCGCTGGATCAGGTTGCCGCGCGCTGCCCCGATGCGAGCCTCGGGGGCGGCGGGGTGCGGGCGGGCGCTCGGGTCGACAGCGCGTGGCCGGAAGCTTTGGTCGGCTGCACGCGCACCGGCAGCTGGATTCGCGGTGCGTGGGCCGGGTGCCGGGTTGGCCGTGCGCGGGACGGCCGGCCGGATCGAGACCGCTTGTCGGGCTGACGTCGGCAGGTCCTGGTCGGCCGGCGGGGAGCCTCGTCGTGGCGAGAGTTGGACCACCGGTCGCTGCGAGAACGCGCTCGTCGGCTGGGCGGCGTTGTCAGTGGCCCGTGCGTGCGCCGTATCCGCAGGGCCGGGGGTCGAGGCCGGGGCCATCGGCAGATTCGGTGCCGCGATTGGCTGGTCGGTGGGGACAACCGGACGAGGGTTCGGTGACGTCTTAGGGGCGAAGGAGGGTGCGCGCTGCAGAGGGGTCCGGTTTCCGCCACCGTCGGCGCGGGCGGCAGGTGGCGCGGGCGACATCGACGAAGGAGGGGTGGCGAGTGGGGCACCGAGCCCGGCCCGGCGGGAGTTGCCGGGATCCGATGTCGGGGTCGGTCGGACGGCCGGATTCCCAGGCTTGTCGTTCGACGCTGAATCGCCGCTGGGTGCCGCGCTTGCGGGAGCCAAGGGGGTGCCCGGGCGTGCTGGGGCGGAAGGGCTTCCCGGGACGGGAGCGGAATGACCTGCGGGCCGGCTCGCTGGGGGTGGCGAGTCGGCTGATCGGGTTCGGAACAGTTCGGCTGAGGAGGTTGCTGCCTCTGCGCCGGGCAGCGGATCACGCTGAATCGGGCGGGCAGTCACCACCGGCGGCGGGCCCGGGGGCGTACCCGTTCCATCCGGCGATCCCGCCGAAGCCGAACCGGTCTCGGCGGGCACCGAGCCGGCCGAGCCCGTCCCGGACGACGCCGAGCCGGGAGAACCCGCCCCGGACGACACCGAGCCCGGAGAACTGGCCACGGACGACGCCGGGCCGCGCGAACCGGCGGCAGGCGATCCGGAGCTGCGGGAACCGGGTGCGGGCGATGCTGGGCCGGTGCCGGAAATGGCTGGGCGGGAGACGCCTGGTGATCCGGGAGTGGTGCGGGGATCCGGGGATCGCTGGGCTACTACGGGCGGGGTGGGACCGGATCGGGGTGATTGCGGCCAGCCGGTGGCGCCAGCTGGGCGGGTCGACTCCGCCGGGCCGAAACGGGCCGTGGCCGGGACTCCGCCGTCCATCGGTTCGCCGAGGCCGAGGGGTCGGGACTTACCGGCGAGAGGGGTCTCGGAGGAACGCTGCACCGGCAGCCGAGGCTTCTCGACCGCTCGCTCCGCCGCAGGCAAACGTTCAGCCCGGCGTTGCGCCGCGGGCGAGCCCTGCCCTGCACGCGGGTGATCAGACGCGCGTTGTACCGCGGCCGAACCCTCGGTTGGACCTTGCGCCGCAAGCGGAGGTGCCGGCGCGCGTTGCACCGCGGGCGAGCCCTCAGCGGAGCCGCGAGCCGCGAGCGGATGCTGAGGCGTGCGTTGTACCGCGGGCGAGCCTTCGGGCGAACCCGGTGCCGCGAGCGGACGCTCGGTGGGCGAGCCTTCAGCCGATGCGCGAGCCGCGGGCGGGTACTCACGCGTGCGTTGCGCCGGGGCCGTGCTGTCAGGCACGGGACGAGCCTCGGGGGCAGGCCGAGCCTCGGGGGCAGGCCGAGCCTCAGGGGTGGGACGGACTTCGGGGGTGGGGTGGGGTCTCGCCGGGCGAGCGTCGTCTGTCCGAGTTGGATTGTCGGCCGGTGGGCGCTGGGCCGGGCCAGGGGAATCGATGTCGCCGGAAGTCGTGCTCGGCTCGGGCTGGCGGGCTACCGGGAGGGTGGGCGACGTGGTCCGCGGCGGGCGGGGCCGGACGGGCAGGCGTCGCGCCGGCTCGACCGGGTGGCCCGATACCAGCGAACGGGTCCGTGCTGGGGCCCGCGCCGGCACCACGGGACGCTGTGAGCTGCTGGAAGGCGCCTTCGCGGGGGACGACGCCGTGCCACCCGAGTGCGCTGGGCCGCTCGACGACGACGAGATCCCGCTTGCCGAAGCCGTGGTCGAGGTCCCGCTTGCCGAAGCCCTGGTCGAGGTCCCGCTTGCCGAAGCCCTGGTCGAGGTCCCGCTTGCCGAAGCCCTGGTCGAGGTCCCGCTTGCCGAAGCCCTGGTCGAGGTCCCGGAGCCAGCCGGCCGGGAGCCGGGAGCCGGGGATCCGGTGGCCTCGGGCTGGGTTTCCGAAGTCGCGTTCGTCGCGAGCGGGGCGGCCGCGCGGTTCACCACCGGAGCGGCGCGCGAGGAGCGGTTCGCCGTCGGAGCCCCGATCGAAGAACCATTCGCTGTGGGAGCGGCCGAAGGACGATTCGCGGCGGGGGTGGCGGCCGGCGGGCGGCTTGGCGGGGTGGGGGTGGCTGACGGGGCGGGGCGGGGGCTTCCGGTGGGGCGGAGCAGGTCGCGGATGACGCCGGGTGGGGCTGTGGCGTCGCGGGACGGGGCTATGGCCGTACCGAAGGAAGGGTTTTGCTGGGTTGTCAGGGCGGCGGTGAAGCGGGCACCGTCGCTGAGCAGGGAGACTCCGCCGGAGGAGGTCGGGCGTAGCGCGGGCAGCGAGGTCCAGCCCGGGTCGGCGTTGTCCGCGACCGCCGCCGGGTCCGGCGGTGGGGCGGGCGTGGTCTGCGGCCCGCGCCGCCGCAGCCTGTCCCAAACCGCCATGGTGTTACCGAACCTCGTTCATCCTGGTGTTGATGCGCGCTATTTCCTCGACGTGGCGGGACCGCTCGGCGTGGGTGAGTCCGAGGATCTCGGTCCGCGGCCAGTGGAAGTGGTAGGCGACGTACGCGACCTCCTCGTGGAGCCGGTCGGTCCCGTACGTCACGATTCCCCCAGGCGGCTGCCGGCCAGGTCGACGTCGAACGACGTGTCGCAGTTCGGGCAGGTGACCTCGGCCAAGGTGTGACCCTCGGCGTTGATCCGCCGGTACAGGTCCTGCAAGAACGCCAGGTCGGAGGCGAACAGGCGCTCGATCGTCTCGGTGCGGATCGTGGTGATCGTGCCGAGGCGGGTCACCACGAGGCTGAGCAGGACCACCGACAGGTAGGCCGGGTTCTGCTTGACCCGCACGTCGATGAGCGGCGCCAGTTCGTCCCGCGCGGTGGCCAGGCGCATCGAGCCGTCCCGATGCACCTGGCCGTCCTCGTCGACGTACCCCCGCGGCAGTTGAAAGGTGAATTCGGTCTGCAACCGCGGAGGCGGCGGCGCGGCCGGAACCACCACGGGGTCGAGTTCCGCGCTGCGCCGTCTCATGACGTGCTGATGTCCTCGTAGACCACGGTGACCTTCTCGGTGGCGGCGGTGGAGTCGCCGGCCTTGAGGCTCGGGCCTTCCCACTTGTTGACCCACGCGTTGGTCAGCTCGAAACGCCGGCCTTCCTGGCGCTGCGAGTCGTTGATGATGATGCTGATGTGCTTCCGGGCGTCGTCGACGGCGCCGTTCAGGAACGTCTTCTTGATCCACTCGGTGAACGCGCTGCTCTTGTCGAGGCCGCGGGTGATGGTGCACTCGCCGCCCTTGCGCGCGCCCGGGATCTTGCGGATGACCAGCTCGCCGGTCGGGGTCACCTGCTGGACCTCGATGGCGTCGAGCTCGAAGGTCAGCCCGCTGACCTCCTGCACGTACTCGACCTGGATTCCACCGAGCTCCACGGAGAAGCTGTGGACAATGAGGGTGTCGCCACCGGCCATTTTCGCTGCCTACCTTTACTCGTTGACCAGGCTGGTGCTGTCGGAGAACTGCGAGAGCCGGAAGATCACGAACTCGGCCGGCTTGACCGGGCAGATGCCGATCTCGCACACGACCTGGCCGCGGTCGATGACCTCGGGCGGGTTCGTCTCGCTGTCGCACTTGACGTAGAACGACTCGGCCGCGGTCGCCCCGAACAGCGCGCCGCGACGCCACTCCTCGGTCAGGAACGCGTTGATGTTGCGGCGGATGGTGCCCCAGAGCCGCTGGTCGTTCGGCTCGAAGACGATCCACTGGGTGCCCAGCAGGATCGACTCCTCGATGTAGTTGAAGAGCCGGCGCACGTTGATGTAGCGCCAGGCCGGGTCGGACGAGAGGGTGCGGGCGCCCCAGACGCGTACGCCGCGGCCCGGGAACGTCCGGATGCAGTTCACGCCGATCGGGTTGAGCAGGTCCTGCTCGCCCTTGGTGATGTTGTTCTGCAGGTCGACGACGCCGCGCAGCACCTCGTTGGCGGGCGCCTTGTGCACGCCGCGCTCGTTGTCGCTGCGCGACCAGAGTCCGGCGACGAGGCCGCTCGGCGGCATCATCACGTTGCGGCCACCGGCCGGGTCGAAGACCTTGACCCAGGGGTAGTAGAGGGCGGCGAACTTCGAGTCGTAGCCCGCGGTCTCCTGCCGCCACACGCGCACCTGCTGGGCGCTGAGGCCGGGCGGGGTGTCCAGGATGGCCAGCCGGTCGCCCATCTGCTCGCAGTGCGAGATCAGGGCGAGCTGCGCGGCCTTGACCTCTTCGAGGCTGAGCGACCCCTGCTGGTACGCGGCCATCAGGTCGGGCGCGACGACCATGGTGACCTCGTCGATCGCCTCCAGGCCGCCCAGTCCGGACCGGGTGTCGAGGTCGCCGGCGAACTCGTCGACCGAGACGGTGGCCGGGACCACGTCGGCGCCGGGCGCCGGGGCCGGCAGGGTGACCGTCTGGTTCGCGGGGCGGGCCAGCGCGTTGGCCGCGGCCGCCTCCTCCAGCGTGATCAGCTTGGAGTGCTCGCGGACCTGGGTGACCACGTTGTTGTCGCCGCGGCGGCGGAACGAGCCCTGGAACACCTCGGCCTGCTGGCCGTTCTGGTGCACGATCAGCCGGAACTGGTCGTCGCCGGTGCTCTCACCCTCGGGGTCGGCGATCTCGACGGTGACCTCGCCACCGCCGGGGAGCGCGGCCGCCCGGAACGTGCCGACCGGGGCCGGCGTGCCCGCGGGCAGCGACTTCTGGCCGTTGCTGGACGCCGTGGAGCCGGTGGCCGGGGCGCCGACCCGCACGACGTAGGCGACGCCGCCGCCGTTCGCGAAGTAGCCGTACACCGAGTTCGCCAGGTAGGTGCCCTCGATCATGCCGCCGAAGACCTGGACGTACTGGCTCCAGTTGGTGACCAGCGTCGGCGTGTGGAAGGGACCCTTCTCGGCGAATCCCACGAACGCCGTCACGGCGGTGCCGACACCCTCGATGGGGCGCGAACCGCTCGGCGCCTCCTCCACGTAGACGCCGGGAGACAGGTACGTCGGCATGCGGAACCCCTTCAAACCCGTGATGGTGGACCCTGCCAGCCTCGCCGGGAGATCGGGTCACGCCTAGGTCCATCGGGACGTCGCGGAGGGCAGAAACGGTGCCCGAGCGCTTACCCGTCCGGGGCCGTGCGACCGTGTTGACTGGCGGGATGCACCACGGACGAACCGCGCCCACGCAGGAGCCCCGGCCGAGTCTCGGGGCGGTTCGGAGTCCGAACAGGACACATCTTGCACCGGACGTGGCCCGGGCGCATCTTCTGCAGCGCACGATCGGCAACGCGGCCGCCGGCGAGCTGCTGCGACGTGATGCCGCGCCGATCCAGCGGGTCACCGCCGTGACGCCCCAGGGGTATTCCGCGGGCCGTCATCCGGCGCGCCCCCAGGCCTCCCAGCTCACCAAGCTGGAGTTCGTGGACTACATGCACTGGGCCGTCAAGGACGACTATGCGCTGGCCACATCGTTCGCGCCGGATCCGCGCCCGCTCAAGGCCCGGTTCCGGGCGATCGCCCAGGGGCTGGCCCCGTTGAACGACACCGACCAGGTCGGCGCGGTCGCCGACGAGCTCGACGCCCTGCTCACCGCGATGCAGCCGGTGCTGGAGGACATGCCGAACCGCGATCACCGGTACAGCGTGGAGCCGCAGAACGGTTACGAGCACACCCGCTCGCGGGCCGGCACGACCTGGGCCAACGACGACGACATGTGGGGCCAGGCCGGTCCGCCCCTGGTGGCGGCCGGTCTCCGGACCTCGGTCGGGGCCGCCGCCCGGTCCAATTCGGAGCCGGCGGTGAAGCAGCTCCCGTGGGCGACCGCGACCGCGATGCTGCCCCGGCCGCTGCTCAACCTGCTCTTCGACGTGCGCTACCAGTTGGAGAGCGGCACGGTCGTCGACGAGCGCACCCAGAACGAGAAGGACCGGCGGGTCAAGAGCCCGACCGCGCCCGGCACGCTGCGCAGCTGGCACCAGGACGATCAGGGGAAACTTCCCGGCACCGGCGTCACGCCGGGCGACCGCGCGCACATCCGGAACCAGGTCCCGGCCGATGCGCGGGCTCTGCACGACGACTACACGGTGAACTCGCAGAGCGGCGCCGGTTCGTCGATCGTCAACCCGGCCGACGGCCCGCGCGGCCTGGCCGAGTACACCGGTACCGGCTCGAACGGCGAGCACAACACCAAGGTGGTGCTCGACTACGTCAACAAGCGGGTCTACCTGACGCTCACCCACTATCAGTACTGGGCGTTGTACTCGCCGGCGAGCGGGCCGGCCCAGTTCCTGCCGCTCGGGACGCAGACCATGTCGGCCGCCCAGGGCAAGATCGCCGACCGGGTCCGCGACGGTGGCGAGACCGTGACGGCCGCCCAGTTCACCCTGATGAGCCCGTGGGTCCAGATCCTGATGTGAGCCCGGTGAGCCCGCCGGCCAAGATCATGACGTGAGCCCGGTGAGCCCGGCCGCGCCGATGACCTCCAGCAGCCGCAGCTTGTCGTAGCTCTCACTCCCCGGCACGGCCGTGAAGACGTGCAGGTAGTGCGACTCCCCCGGGTCGATCAGCGTCTGACAGTTCAGCTCCAGCCGCCCGAGCTCGGGGTGGATGAACCGTTTGACGTCGTCCGGCCGGATACCCACCTCGTGCGCGTCCCACAGCGCCCGGAACTCGTCGCTGGCCGCGAGCAGGCCGCCGGCCAGCCGCGCCGCCCGGGAGTCGGGTCCGCGCAGGGTGACGATCTCCCGCGCGCCCGAGGCGAACATCCTGGACAGGAACGTGTGGTCCTCGGGCGCGTACAGCGCGCGGGTGGCCGGGTCGGTGAACCAGCGGTGGACGATGCTGCGGGCCGGCCCGGTGAACCGGGTCGTGTCGCCGGTGAGCGCGACGCCGAGCGCGTTCTGCCGCAGCGTCTCGCCCAGCTCGCTGACGATCTCGGCCGGGGTGTCGACCAGGCGGTCGAGCACCCGGAGCATCCCCGGGCTGATGTGCTCGACGGCCGTGCCCGGCGTGGGCGGGCGGTGCCCGGCCAGCCGGAACAGGTGGTCACGCTCGATGCGCGAGAGGTGCAGCCCCTGCGCGATCGAGGCGATCATCTGTTCGGACGGGTGCGGCCCGCGTTCCCGTTCCAGCCGCGCGTAGTAGTCGGCCGACATGTGGCACAGCGCGGCCACCTCCTCGCGCCGCAGCCCGCCGGTACGGCGTCGCGGCCCGCGCGGCAGGCCCACGTCCTCGGGTTGCAGTGCCTCACGGCGGCGCCGGAGGAATTCGGCCAGTCCGGTCCGGTCGATCACTACTCGTTTCTACCGCTCGCGGCCGGGCGTAGCCACGGATCGACAGACCGTGGCTAACGGCGCGCCCCGGCGCCCATCCTGAAATGGCATCAGTTCCGACGTTCTCAGGAGCAGCTCATGCCACGTACCCGGCCCGACCTGACCATCGGCGATCTCTCCGGACGGCGGGCGGTCGTGACCGGCGCCAGCGACGGCCTCGGCCTGAGCATCGCCGGACGGCTGGCCGCGGCCGGCGCGGAGGTGATCATGCCGGTCCGCAACGCGGTCAAGGGCGAGGCGGCGATCGCCACGATCCGGCAGCGGACGCCGGGCGCGCAGGTGTCGGTGCGCCCGCTCGACCTGTCGTCGCTCGACTCTGTCACCGCGCTGGGCAGGATCCTGCGCGACGAGGGCCGGCCGGTCCACCTGCTGATCAACAATGCCGGCGTGATGACCCCGCCGAGCCGGCAGACCACCGCGGACGGGTTCGAGCTGCAGTGGGGCACGAATCACCTGGGCCACTTCGCGCTGGTCGCGCATCTGCTCCCGCTGCTCGTGGCCGGCCACGCGCGGGTGGTCTCGCAGATCAGCGTGGCGGCCGATCAGGGCGCGATCAACTGGGACGACCTCAACGGGGAGAAGTCGTACAGCGGCATGAAGGCCTACAGCCAGTCGAAGATCGCCTTCGGGTTGTTCGGCCTGGAGCTGAGCCGCCGGAGCCGGGCCGCCGGCTGGGGGATCACCAGCTACCTGTCCCATCCCGGGGTCGCCCCGACGAATCTGCTGGGCGCCCGCCCGGAGCTCGGCCGGGACCGGCAGACCGTGGGCCGCCGGGTCATCGTGGCGCTGTCGCGGCGCGGGATCCTGCTCGGCACCCCGGACAGCGCGGCGCTGCCGGCCCTGTACGCGGCGACGTCTCCGGACGCGCGGGACGCCGGCTTCTACGGCCCGAGCGGCCCCGGGCACCTCGGCGGCCCGCCCGCGGAGCAGAAGTTGTACTCCCGCCTGCGCGACGAGCAGGAGGCGGCCCGGGTCTGGGCGGTGTCCGAGAAGCTGACGAACGTGGCGTTCGCCGGCATCAGCTGATCGGGAGCAGGCGGCCCAGTTTGCGGTACTCGCGTTCGGCCGCCGCCACCAGCTGCGCCATGGTCACCGGGCCACCGGCCGCCGCCGCGAGATAACCGGCGGTGACCGCGCAGGCCCGGATCGCGCCGCCGGACAGCTCGTAGAGCCGCGCGCAGCGGTCCAGGTCCACGTCGTCGGCGCGGGGCAGGTCGGTGCCGAGGCAGTGGTCCCACAGCGAGCGCCGCAGCGCCTGGTCGGGCACCGGGAAGTCGACGATCACGTCGAGCCGGCGGATGAACGCCTCGTCCAGGTTGGCCCGCAGGTTCGTGGTCAGGATGGCCACGCCGTCGAACGACTCCATCCGCTGCAGCAGGTACGCGCTCTCCATGTTCGCGTAGCGGTCGTGCGCGTCGCTCACCTCGGAGCGCTTGCCGAAGATCGCGTCGGCCTCGTCGAAGAGCAGCACGCCGTTGACCCCGGCGGCCTCGGTGAAGATGCGTTCCAGGTTCTTCTCGGTCTGGCCGACGTACTTGTCGACGACCGTGGAGAGGTCGACGACGTACAGGTCGAGGCCGAGGTCGGCGGCGATCACCTCGGCCGACATGGTCTTGCCGGTGCCCGAGTCGCCGGCGAACAGCGCGGTCACGCCGCGTCCCCGGCCGCCGCCGGGCCGCAACCGCCAGCCGCCCAGCACCTGCTCGCGGTGGCGTACCCGGGCGGCCAGGTCGCGCAGCTGCCGCCCGGCCTCGTCGGGCACCACGAGGTCGTCGAAGGTGACCGCCGGTTCCACCCGGCGGGCGAGTTGTTCCAGGCCGGCGGCGTTCTGGCTGCGTACTCCGGCGCGGATGTGCCCGGCGCCGACGCGCTTCGCGCCGTCGATCAGGGCCAGGTGGGTGGCGACGGTCGCGGCCCGGCGGGCCTGCGCCGCATTCAGCGTGTACGGCGACAGCTCCCGCACCACGTCCACATCGTCCTCGACCGGCGCGCCCAGCGCCGCGCGCCACAGCTCGGCCCGTTCGGGTCCCACTCGCGGCGCGGTGACCAGCACCGGTGCCTGTTCGGCCCAGAGCGGGTCCCACCGGGACCGCCCGGTCAGCACCACCGGGGCCGCCGCGTCGAGCAGTCCGCGCAGTGCGCCCACCCGTTCCGGGTCGACCGGCCCGGCGACCAGTCCTGCCCCGGCGAGCCGGGCTTCGCGGACCGCGGCCGCGATGATCTCGGCCGGTGCCGGGTCGGTGGCCACCGCGTCCAGGTCCAGGCGCAGGGCCGGTCGGCCGGCCTGGGTGAGGGCGACCACGGCCAGGTCGTCGGCGGTGCTGTCGTGCACGTAGCTCAGCCGGTGCCCGGCCCGGATCGCGGCGGCCAGCCCGGCCGCCCCGGCCGGTTCCCAGCCCGGATCGGTGGCCGGGTGCAGGATGCGGGCCAGGCGCGGGTCGGGCCGGTCGTCGCCGAGCAGATGTCCGAGCAGCCGGTCCGGTACGCGCAGCGTGCGGGTCAGGAACGGCCGGTCGGTGTCCTCGACGAGCAGCAGGCCGCCGTCGACCAGCGGGCATCCGGCGGTCAGCCGGGCCCGGGCCGCGCCCAGGACGGGCGGGACGCCGCACAGCTCGATGGCCAGCCCGACGGTGGCCCGGGGGCGGGTGACGTCGTCGTTGAGGTAGCCGTAGAGCTTCTCGTACCGGCGGTCGAGGTCGGGCAGCATGGCCACCAGCAGGATCTCGGCGTCCAGCGGAAGCAGGTCGAACTCGCGGACCAGGTGACGCAGCGGCACCGGCCGGCCGGCCCGCTCGGCCCGGTCGGCGATCTCCTCGGCCGCGGCCAGGGCCTCCTGGTCGACCAGGTCGGGCAGCGGGCCGGCGGCCGGGTCCTCGATGAGCCGCCGGGCCGCGGCGTCCGAGATGTGCAGGCCGCGCAGCGGGTCGCCGGGATCCGGGTCGGTCTCCTGCCGGACCTCGACCGCGTGCCGCACCCGCTGCTCGACGAGCGAGAGCCGAATCCCGAGGTGTTCCGCGCCGGTCAGCTCGTCCTCGTCAAGGGACGGCATGGTGCTGGTCACCGCGGCCCGATCGGCCGGCCGCCGCGACGCCGGCGTTCGCCGGGAAGATCACGTTCCCGGGGTACGCCCATCCGCCGCACCTGATCGTCGGCGTCGAGTTCCGGCTGGTTGAGCCGCCGTGACTCGCTCGTCCCGACATCCGCGTCCCGCGTCGTCAGCCGCAGCCCGTCGGTCACCGCCGCGGCCGCCCGCACCCGGCTGCCGGCCAGCGGCACGAGCACCACCAGGTCGAGCGACGGTTTCAGGTTGCCGCCGAGCGCGGTCCAGATGTCGGCCAGGCCGCGGTCGCGCATCGGCGGCACGGCGATGGTCAGCGACACCGGCAGGGCCATGTCGGCCAGCGTGCCGGTCAGCCGCTCGGGCGGTACGGCATCGTGCCGGACCAGCCCGCCGAGCAGCACGGACAGGATCCGGTGCTCGTCCTGGGGGCGGCTGGTCCAGGCCGTGACCAGGTAGGACAGTGAGAACCAGCGCGGCGCGTCATGCTCGGCCACGATCGCGCCACCGTCGTCGTACTCGGCCGCCGACCCCTGCTGCCGCAGGGACATGTCCTCCTGGATGTCGTAGAGGAACAGGTTCACCGTCGGGGCGGTCCGCCGGGCCGTCCACTCCTTGGTCGGCGCGTCGAACGCGACCTGGATGTCCATGCCCGGCAGCGTGTCCTCGGTCAGCAGCGAGAGCAGCGCGGCGTCGACCTCGTCGATCATTTGCGCAGCACCAGTCCGGGTGGCTGCTGCGCCGGCAGTACGACCTGGAAGTCGGTGGTCACCTTGGCGAAACCGGAGCCGGTGGCGATCACCTTCCGGGCGCCGAGCTCGTCCTTCCAGAGCACCAGCAGCTGCGCGTCGAAGCCGCCCTTGGCGTCGGGCACGGCCGGGTTGGCCGCGACGGTCACGCCGGTGTCCCAGGCGAGCCGGACCGGCACGCCGGGCGGGAAGTCGAAGCCCCGGATGATCGTGACGAATCCGGGCGGGCCGATCTCCGGGTTGGCCACGATGCGGGGCTGCAGTACGCGCAGCGGGGCCGACACGGTCTTCGCGACCAGGGTGTCAGCGCTGATCACACCCCGTACCGTCGCAGTGATCTTCTTGGGTGGAACGAGGACGAAGGTCAGCACGCTTGCGGTCCCCGGGTTCAGGTCACCGACCCGGCAGACGGTCGCGTCGCAGGCCGCGGGGCGGGTGACGACCGGGATGCCGGTCGGCAGTTGCGGCTGGACGGTGACGCCGGTCGCGGTGCTGCCGCCGATGTTGCGCACGGTGTAGACGACCGTGGTCCGGTGCCCGACCCAGGTCGGAGTCGGCGTGATCACGACGCTGACCTGCAGCAGCGGCGGCGCCGGGGCGGGCGGTACGGGCGGCGCCGAATCGCTCGCCGACGGGACGGGCGGAGCCGTGGCCGTCAGGTCCACCTCGGCGGTGTTGTCGACCGGCGCGGCGTCGGCCAGCCAGCCGCCGGCCGTCCAGCTCAGCGCCCCCTCGGCCGCGGTCGTGGCGGTGACCGTGACCCGGACGCCGACGGTCACGCCGATGCCGGGCGAGCCGAGTTCGCAGGTCAGCCTGGTCACGTCGCAGGTGCCGGTGTCGGCTTCGAGCTTGGTCACCTGGAAGCCGGTCGGTACGTCGAAGTCGACGTGCACGCCGTGCGCGGTCACCGGCCCCTTGTCGGTCACCGACAGCGAGACGGTGGTGGTCTCGCCGGTGCTGATCGTGTCCGGCTTGTCGACCACGGCGGTGGTGACGTCGCTCGCGGCCTGCCAGGCGGGCCAGCGCTGCCGGCCCGGGATCTCCCAGGTCAGGCCGTCGCGGACGCCGCTGGCCAGGTCGTACGTCTTGACGTAGTCGGGCTGGGTCGCCGGGGCGAACCGGCGGGCCGCGTGGGCCAGGGTCAGCCCGTCGGGCGACCAGACGACCTCGCGCGGGTGGTGCGGCCCGGTGTCGGGCGCGGTCAGCGCGCCACCGCAGGCGTTGCCGATCGGCACCAGCACCCGGCAGTTCCCGCCGGCCAGGTCGGTGACGAGCATGCCGTCCGGCGCGCGGCCGAACGCGATCTGGTTGCCGTCCGGCGAGAAGCCGGCACCGTAGTCGGCCCGCCCGCTGCCGCCCGAGGCCAGGGTGATGTCGGTCTGGAGGCCGGTGCCGTCGGCCGCGCCGATCCACAGGTGGCTGTTCGCCCCCGCGCCCTCGGTCTGCCCGCGGTCGAAGACCAGTGTGGTGCTGTCCGGTGACCAAGCCGGCTGGGTCTCGCCGACCGCGTCGCCGGTGGACGGGACGGAGGCGACCGACTCGCCGGTCTCGGCCTTGACCACGAGGATCTTGGCCGGGGCGCCGGGGGTCCGCAGCACGTACGCGATCCGCGTGCCGTCCGGCGACCAGACCGCCTCGGTCTCCGAACCGTTCGCGGTCCGGCCGGGCAGGTCGAGCCGCTTGCCGTTGGTGCCGTCGGCGAAGTAGACCCAGAGCCGGGCCACCCGGACGGTCCCCTCGGTCTCGAACCGGCTGATCAGGATGCGCTGCCCGTCCGGCGAGTACGACGGCCGGGCCGTCCACGGGTCCCCGTTGGCCGGGTTCCACAGCAGGTCGGGGTTGGTGCCGGCGCCCGGGTCCTCGCGGAGCACGGTCACGCCGAGGTCGCGCGGGTCGACGGCGTCCGGCCGCACGTCGGAGAGGTCAGCCGTGTACTGGTCGGCCGCGGTGGTCCGGGTGATCAGCAGGCGCTGGCCGTTGCCGTCCGGGTTGTACCAGCTGGGTGTGCCGATCGAGCGGTCCTCGCCGTACTGCAGCGCCGCGATGCACGGGCAGCCGTCGTCGCGCGGCTCGCCGCTGTAGAGCAGGTCGTGGTCGCCGAGCGCGCCGGCCGGCTGGGTGCTGCGGCTGAGGAAGGCGACGGTGACGCCGTCCGGGGACCAGGCCGGCTGGTGGCTCTCCCAGGCGGCGTTGAGCATCAGCCGGTCGTTGGTGCCGTCGAGCGAGCTGATGTGCACCTTGCGGTCGGTCGTACTGGCCGGCGCGGCGGTCCAGGCGATCAGGCCGCGACCGGCGTCCGGGTTCCAGGACGGCTCGCCGGCGCCGCCGGGCAGCGCGGTCACGAACCGGGGAGCACCGCCGGCCACCGCGATGCACCACACCTGCGGGACGTCCGAGCCGATCTTGCCCTCGAAGGCCAGCTCGGTGCCGTCCGGCGACCAGGACGGCCAGTAGTTGTCGCCGGTCCCGTCGGTGACCCGCTGCGGGGTGCCGCCGGAGACGCCGACGACCCAGAGGTCACGGGCGCTGCCCTGGGCGTCCCGGGTCATCGCGTAGGCGACCTTGGTGCCGTCCGGCGAGACCACCGGGTGGCTGGCCACCTGGGCGGTGTCGTTCGTGAGCTGCACCGCGGCGCCGTTGCCGACCTTCACCCAGACCTGCGCCAGGCGGGACGTGCGACGGCTGACGAAGGCCACCGTGGCGCCGCGGGCCGAGGCCTCGTCGTCGTAGTGCTGGATGCCGGTGGAGAAGAGCGGAGGGGTCGTGGTGGTTCCGGAGACGACGCCGATCGACCGGTGGGCGGTGCCCACGTAGGCCACCCGTAGTTCGTCGGCGGTCAGGGGCGGGTCACCGGGCGCGGCGCCCGCGACCACCGCCCAGACGGCGGGCACCGCGACGAGCGCGGCCAGGGCAAGGGCCGTGAACGCCCGAGACTTCAGCACGTTGTCATCCTGGGTAATGGGCCCCGGCGCCCGCACCGGACGCCGGGGCAACGAGGAGGGCAGAATCGGTGCCCTCACAAAGTTCAGATCAGGTCGTGTCGCAGCGCGTAGGCCACGGCGTGGGCCCGGTTGCGCAACTGGAGCCGGGTGGTCAGCTCGTGCAGCACGTTCTTCACGGTCCGCTCCGAATAGGACAGTTTGGAGGCGATCTCGCGCGTCTCCAGACCGTCGGCGACCAGGCGCAACACGTCCACCTCGCGGGTGGTCAGGCCGCGCAGGGTCAGGCCGCGCGGGTGCAGCACCTCGCGCTGCAGGCGGCCCATCTGCTCCAGCAGCCGGCCGAGCAGGTCACCCGGGACGCTGCCCTCACCCTTGGCCGCGGCCAGCAGCACCTGGATCAGGCGGCCGGACGGCACCTCGCCGCGGCGCACGACGCCGACGACGCCGCACTCGACGGCCCGGGACAGCTGCGCGTCGTCCAGATCGGAGGCCACCAGCACCAGGCGGCTCGTGCCCCGGCGAAGGTCACGCAGGGTGGCGAAGATTTCTTCACCGACCGCGTCGGCGACGACCACGGTGACCACGGCGGAGGCCCGCTCGGACTCGCCGACGACCCGGATCTCCGGGCGCCCGCCCAGGTGGCTGTTCATCCCGAGCAACGTGATCGGATCAGTGGCCTGGACAAACACCGGCACCCGCTGCATGATTGCTGCCCCCTTCGCCGACCAAAGCAGGGGCATTCTGGACCGGCCCGCTTAGCAAGCACTTAGCAGGCACTTAACGGGCGATGTGCCGCCGAACACACAGACCGGACGGGCACCAGGTCTGCCCGCGGCGATTCCCGGACGGCCCTGTCCTGGCGCTTGTCGATCCCTACGCTCAGCGACATGCGTGCATCCGCGAATCTGGGGAGCGACACCGTCTCGGTGATCCCCGGCTCCACCGTGACGGTCCCGGTGACCGTCCGCAACTCGGGCGACACCGTGGAGGCCTATCGGATCGAGGTCCTCGGCGAGCCCGCCGAATGGGCTGTGGCCGAGCCCGCGGAGATCACCCTCTATCCCGCCGGCAGCGAGACCGTGACGGTCACCTTCGCGCCGCCGCGGTCCCCGCGTGTCGCGGCCGGCGAGCGCCCGTTCGGCGTGCGTGTCGTGCCGTCGGAGCACCCGGACGCGACGGTCGTGCAGGAGGGCGTGCTCACCGTCGAGCCGTTCCAGGAGGTCACCGCCCAGCTCCAGCCCGGCTCGCAGTCCGGCCGGCGGCAGGGCCGCTACCGGATCGACACCGACAACCACGGCAACGTCGCCGAGGAACTGGCCTTCGCCGCCGCCGACGGGACCGACCAGGTCACGTTCGCGCTGCGGCCGGCCGCCCTGGTCGCCGGCAACGGCACCCGGGCCGAGACCCGCCTGACCGTGAAGGCGCGCCGCTGGCTCTGGTGGGGCCCGTCCCGGGAGTACCCGTTCACCGCCGAGGTGCAACCGACCGGCGGCCGGGTCCTGGCCATGGAGGGCGTCTTCGTCCAGAAGCCGATCATCTCGGCCGGGCTGCTCAAGCTCCTGGCCGCGCTGCTCGCGCTGCTGCTGGCGCTGCTCGCCCTCTGGTTCGGGCTGGTCCGGCCGGCGGTGAAGTCGGCCGCGAAGGAGGCCGTCGACCAGAACACCGCGCAGCAGCGGGCCGCCCAGGAGGCCGAGTTCGCCACGACGCCACCGGACCCGACGCCGACCCCGACCGCCACGGCCGGAGCCGGCTCCGGGAACCAGGGCGCGCAGGGCGGCGGCCAGCCGAGCGGTGGCGCCGGGGCAGCCGGGAACGGTCAGGGCGAGCAGTTCTCCGCGGCGATCACCTTCCGGACCAACAAGGCCGGCTCGGCCGAGCGCAGCTACACCGTCCCGGCCAAGCAGACGTTCCTGCTCACCGACTTCCTGGTCGACAACGTGCAGGGTGACGAGGGGACGCTGCGGGTGACCGCGAACGGCGTGCCGGTGGTCACCTACGCACTGGAGAACTTCCGCAACCAGGACTACCACTCGGTCACCCCGATCCGGGTGCCGGCCGGCGCGAAGGTGAGCATGCAGGTCACCTGCCGCACCCCGGGCACTCCGGCCAACGCGACCGCGGCCACCCAGTGCCGCGAATCGCTCTACCTCAACGGCATCATGCAGAAGACCAAATAAGACCCTTTCAAAAGAGAGGACCCGATTTCCCGTACGGGAAATCGGGTCTTCTTCTTGGAATCCCGAGATGCCATCCGCGGGTCACCTCAGCTCGGGCTGTTTCCGCCGGGTGCCCGGACGGGCAGGTAATCGTGCCCGGGGAACTGCCCGGACCACCCTGGGGCCGGTGGGTCCACATCGGCGACACTGCCGGGATGGGTCTCCGTCGCACGGCCGGTGACCAGCGCGCCACCCCGGCCGTGACGCCGGCGGCGACTCCGGCCCGCCCGCACACCATGACCGCGACCGATCAGGTGCTGCGGCTGCAACGGCTGGCCGGGAACCGCGCGGTCACCACCATGCTGGCCCAGCGCGTGCTCGCCACCGCGACGCCGGGCACCGCCCTGCGGGAGTACGGGCCGGACGACTTCACCTTCATCAAGGAGTTCAAGGGCGGTTCCAGCCAGCCCTGGCACGTCGAGGTCGGCGGTGTCGGGAAGGTGTTCAAGTTCGTCCGCCGGCGCGACCGCACCACGGTCCGGCCGCCCGGGGTTCCCGGCGTGCCCGACGCCGCCGAGCAGGCCGCCCTGGACGCGGATCAGATCGCGCCCGAGGACGTGATGCGCACCGAGATGCTGACCGGCCAGCTGTATCAGGCGGCCGGGGCCAAGGTGCTCCCGGCCGAGCTGGCCTGGGTCGCCACCAGCATCGGCGGCCGGCCGCAGTGGTCGCTGGCCCAGATCGCCGACTTCCGGGCCGACGCGCAGGAGCCGAGCACCGAGGAGCTGGCCGCGTCCCCCGACTTCCGTCGTGACCTCGGCCTGGACGCCGTGCTGGCCATCTTCGACCTGCACAAGCCGGCCAACTGGCTGAAGACCGGCGACGGCATGATCCGGCAGGACCTGGGCGGGGCCATGCACGTCCGGGCGCAGGGCGGCCGCAAGCCGGACGGGGACTTCCTGACCGGCACCGACCTGCCCAAGACGATCATCGGCATGGGACGGAACAAGGAGTCGCCCTACCACGGGCTGAACCTCGCCGAGCTGGCCGAGTCCCTGATCAGCCTGCGCCGGCGGCTCCCGCAGGCCCGGATCGTGGAGCTGGTCACCGCCAGCGGCCTGCCCGAGCGGGACCAGACCGACCTGATCCGGACCCTCGACACCCGGATCAACGAGGGCGTGGCCTGGGCCATGTCCCGCAACGCGGAGGAGGTGCCGGTCACCTTCGACCAGGGAACGCGGCCGGGCGTCGCGGGGGCCGACCCCACCCTCGACACGTACGGCGGACCCGACGTGGTCGAGGGCTTCCGCTCGAACGCGACCACCGTCGGCGGCCTGGTCGCCGAGCTCACGATGATGCTCGGCAAGGTCGGCGAGCAGCGGCTCCCGGCCCGGGAACGGACCATCGGGCAGCTGCGGCGGTTCCTGGCCACCGGCCCGGCCGGAGTGCTGGCCGAACCGGAGAAGCTCGGGGCGTTCACCGCCGCGCTGACCGGCTGGATCCCGGCGGAACGGGAGTTGCGGATCATCCCGGTCCTGTTGCAGACCCTGGAAGCCCAGGTCATCCTGGTCCGGGGCACGGCCCAGGAGACGTGGAACGTGGATCCGGACGCGGCCGGGCGCAACGACGATCCGTACGCCACGCCGCCCATGGTCGGCCCCGAGGAACTGCTCAACATCACCCAGTACACGCCGGCCAAGCGGGCCGACTTCGTCGCCGGTCTGCAGCGGCTGCAGGGCAGCGTGCTGATCCGGCGGCTGGCCCAGGCCGAGGAGAACGCGTTCAAGGCCGCCGCGGCGGCCGGCGACGTGGACGGCGCGCTGACCGCCCTGTTCACCGCCGGCAAACGCGGCGAGATCGTCTTCTCGGTCAACGACGCGTACATTTTCGACCGGGAGATCGACGATCTCAAGGACGCGAACTGGAAGCAGCTGAAGCCGAAGAAGGGTTACGAGCGGATCGTGGAGATCCCGGTGACCGCCGGGATGCTGGCATTCCTGCGCGACTACTCGTACATCAGCAATCCGGAGACCGGCAGCGCCAAGCTGTCCCCGTTCAAGGGCAGTCCGAACGTCAAGTTCGAGGGCAGCGCGGGCGGCGCCCGGGACGGCGACGGCATCCCCAACGTGGTCGTCAAGCGGCAGGGCTTCGCCCAGTTCTGGGCGGCGGCCGAGGCGGTCCGGTTCTTCGACGCGACCGGCTACAGCGGGATCGACCGTTCCATCGCGCGGGCCAAACGGCTGGCCGGCGGCGACGGGCCCGTCCAGGACGAGTCGGCCCAGGCCAAGGCCCGGCGTGACGCCCGGACGGCCAAGAAGAAGGGCAAGGAGAAGGCCGGGCCCGAGGACACTGAGGACTTCGGGCTCGGCGGATTCTTCTGAGCCGGGCCTACTTGGCCGCGACGACCTTCTTGCCGTCGGGGCCGACCGCGAACCACGTGCCGCCCACGCCCTGCCCGTTCAGGTCGCCCGGCTTCGAGTCCCCGGAGAACCGGTAGATCGGCCACCCACCGACGGTGAGCTGCACGTTCCCGTCGGCCCGGCGGATCGCGCCGACCTGCTTGGGGTCCACGCCGGCCAGGTAGACCGCGCCACCCTCCTGGATGATCACCGGCGGCCACTTCACCGCGCAGTCGTCGTTGCAGTTGGACTTGGACGGCTTGGCCGTGTCCTTGTCGAACCGGTACAGCGCGGCCTGGTTGATGTTGATCAGGTGCGCCTTGTTCAGCGGCGGCGAGGTCACCGCGGCCAGCTGCTGCCACACCGGCGGGGTCTCCTGGATCGCCACGCCGATCACGGTGCCGCCGTTGCCGGTCTTGCCGTTCTGCGCGGCGGTCGAGTCGACCACCTCCAGCTGACCGTTGCCGCCGGCCGCGGGGGCCGAGGACGCCGGGGCGGCGGCGGCCGAGGTGGCCGCGGGCGCGGCCGGCTGCTGCTTCGAGTCGGAGTCGGTGATGGTGATGGTCTTGCCGCAGCCGGACAGCAGGGCGGCGGCGCACAGCAGAACCGCGGCGCCGCGGCGGATGGAGGTCGAAGCCATACCGCACACACGAGATCGGCCGCCCGGATGGTTCACCCCCGCTTGAACCATCACCGCCGGTCGTCTCGTGTGTCAGCCGAGTAATTCACATCGGAGGGAACGGGATGGCCGAGGACGTCAACATTCCGGGCAACGAGTTGAAGGAAGCCCAGGACATGCTCACCTTCGTCCACGACTTCATCGACATCGGGAACCACACGTTCGACTTCGACGCGGCCTTCGGCCGGGGCCGGCTGCGGCACTCGGCCCAGCACTTCGAGGACCGCTGGAACGACGGCCGGTTCCAGCTGAAACGGCAGATCGTCGGGGTACGGGACGCGATCGGCAGCATCCTCGACTCCTTCGAGAAGACCGACCAGGACGCCGCGAAGAACCTCGACGAGGGACAAGGGTGACAGCGATGACGACGACGACCGCGCGACGGTTCCTGCTTGACGTGCCGGACCTCTGGGACCAGGTCGACCTCAGCGGCGAGGAGCTGGCCGCCGTCCGCGCGCAGGCCCTCGCGATCACCACCGACCCGCGCGAGCGGATGCGGATCAACGACATGTTCCGGCAGGCCCGCGAGATAAGCCGCGCCGCGCGCCGGCAGGGCGCACTGCTGGCCGCCGGGACGGCCACGGTCTACGACGAGGGGCTGTTCATGGCGTACGGCATGGTCTTCGCCGTCACCACTCCCCCCGGTCAGGAACTGACCCTGCCGGTGCTCTCGGCGCAGGCCGGGGTCTCGTCGGCCACCGGCATCGCGCCCAAGGACCGGATCATCTCGTCGGTGCGGCTGCCGCACGTCGGCGTGGTCGCCCGAGTCACCGGCACCGAGACCACCCGGCTGACCGGGGACATCGACGTCAAGCTGCTGACCATGCACACGATGATGCCGGTTCCCGGCCGGGCCGAGGACTTCCTGGTGGTCACCCTGGCCAGCCCCAACCTGCCGCTGAAGAACGAGGTCTACGACCTGTTCGACGCCATCACCAGCACGTTCCGCTTCGTCGAGTGACCACCGCCGGGCCACGACCCGGAGTGATCAGCGCGGCGCCACGTGTTCGGCGCCGCGCCGCGGCCACGTCAGGCCGCGGCGCGCCGCCAGGTCCCGGCCGGCGCTGAGGGTCGTATCAAGCCCCCCGACACAACCCTGAGCACCAGCCGGGACCGCGCCCCCTAGCCGATCGGCACCTGCACGGTGATCAGGCTGCCGTCCCCCAGATGAAGCAGGCCACGGCCCGGTTGCGGCGCCTGTCCGACGTTCCCCCGGGACAGTTTCACGCCGATGATCTCGCCGTCGCTCAGGCCCTGGGGCGACAGCAACATCCCGGTCCGGTTGCGTTTGACCTGCCCCATCCATCCGGCCAGGGAGAGTGCGAGCGACTCGGCGTTGCCGGCCGCGATGAGACCCCACCCGTTGCCCTGCGCGCCGCGCGCGAACGCGGCCAGGTCCGGGTCGATCTCGGAGCCCATCAGCAGTTCCGCGTCGTCGATCAGGATGACGGCGCTGGGCTCGGGAATGTTGCCGAGCACCCCGCGGAACTCGCCGATCCCGAGGTCCGGGTCGGTGAAGACCGCGGCGACACCGGGCCGCCCGTCGAGACCGCGCAGCGGCGAGCGCCGGGGCGCGATCACGACCAGACCGGCGCCCTGGGCCAGCAGGGACTCGGCCACGGTCATCAGCGCCGTGCTCCGGCCGGTGCGCGGCGGGCCGGCGATGACGAAGCTGGGCACCTCGGTCAGATCCGGCCCGAGCGAGGTCAGCGTGTCGCCGCCGACCGCCACGAGTGGGCGCATCGGGCCACGTTCGACATGCAAATTCCAGGCTTGCGCGTACGGAACCAGGTCCGGCAACACATCCAGCCGCCGCGCTCGCCGCCCGGCCGGCACCCCGGCCTCCCGCTTGGCCAACTCTTCGCCGAGTTCCTGCAGCACCTGGGCCTGCCCGGCCCCGGAGAGGTCCTCGCCGAGCACCGCGATCTGCACCTCGCTGAGGTCGGAGGTGCGCATCGCCCGTCCGGGCTCGGGGTCGACCGGCGCCGACTTGGTCGGCACGCCGACGGTCGAGTAGTCCTGCCGGTCGTTGAGCCGCAGCACCAGCTTGTCCTCGGTGGTCCCGGAGTACCGGCCGCTGCCCAGCACCTTGTCCCCGGCCAGCACCACGTGGATGCCGACGCCGGCGCCGTCGCGCAGCAGCCGGACCATGCGCTCCATGTAGCTGCCGTTGTCGTAGTTGACGAACTCCCGGTCGAACACCTCGAACCGGTCGACCATCAGCACGATGTGGGCCGGCCGGTCCTCGGGCGCCTGCGAGCGGCGCAGTTCGGTCAGGTCGGCCGCGCCGCGCGCCCCGAGCGCCGACTGCCGGGCGGTGAGCTCGGCGTTGAGCCGGTCGAGCAGCCGGCCGAGACGTTCGACCTGGTTGCGGTCGACGATCGCACCGGTGTGGGGCAGCGCGGTGAGCACGTTGAGGGCGCCGTTGCCACAGTCCAGTCCGTACAGGTGCAGGTCGTCGGCGCCGTGCGCGGCGGCCAGGGCGGCGGCCAGCGTGCGCAGGGCCTGCGAGCGGCCGCTGCGCGGGGAGCCGATCAGGTGCAGGTGCCCGGCCTTGTCGAGGTCGAACGTCAGCGGCACCCGGCTCTGCTGGGCCGGGAGGTCGACGACGCCGTAGTCGACCGTGGGCAGGGCGGCCGCCCGGGTCGCGGCCGGCTCCGGGGCCGGCGGGCGGTTCCAGGTCAGTGTGCTCGGCAGCGGCGGCAGCCAGGGGCTGGGCTGCGGCGGGATGCCGGCCTCGCGGGCCGCCTGGGCGATCGTGGTGACGAGCACGGCCAGGTCGGTGACGGCCTGGGTGCCGGACTGCCCGCCGCCGCGCGAGGAGGCGACGGCCGGGAGCGGGCCGCCCAGGTCCTTCCAGGTGACGGCTGATGCCCGTACGGAAATCCGGTCTTGATCCTCAGGAATCTGACCGCCCGGACGGCGACCGCCGACCCGCGCCGACTGGAACGGCAGCAGCACCGACGGGCCGAGCCGGGCGAACGCACGGCCGGGGTTGGCCGAGGAGATCTCGCCGGAGTCGGGCGCGTCGATGATGTCGCGGCTCTCCGACGTGTCGGTGGTGCGCAGCGCGATGCGCAGGTTGGTGTTGGCCCGGATGTCCGGGGTGACCGCGCCGCCCGGACGCTGGGTCGCCAGCACCATGTGGATGCCGAGCGAACGACCGCGCTGGGCGATGTTGACCAGGCCGGAGATGAAGTCGGGCAGTTCCCGGACCATCGACGCGAACTCGTCGACGACCAGCAGCAGCCGGGGCAGCGGCGGCAGCACGTTGCCACCCCGCGCACGTTTGTCCAGGTAGTCGACGATGTCCTTGGCCGACGCGGAGGCCAGCAGCGTCTCCCGGCGGCGCAGTTCGGCGCCGAGCGACACCAGCGCCCGCTCGACCAGGTGGGTGTCCAGGTCGGTGACCAGCCCGACGGTGTGCGGCAGGTCGGCGCACTCGGCGAACGCGCTGCCGCCCTTGTAGTCGACCAGCACGAACGTCATCTCGTCGGGCCGGTTGACCACCGCGAGCGTGGCCACCAGGGTCTGCAGCAGCTCGGACTTGCCGGAGCCGGTGGTGCCGGCGATCAGTGCGTGCGGCCCGTCCCGGACCAGGTCGATCGAGAACGGCCCGTCGTAGCCGGCCCCGAGCGTCGCCAGAGTGCTGCGCCCGCCCAGCGCCCACCCGGCGGTCAGCGCCCCCGCGGTCGGCGGCTCGATGCCGAGCAGGTCCAGCAGTCGCACGCTGCCGGGCAGCGCGCTCTCGTCGCTGTCGCCGACCCCGCGCAGCGGCGCCAGGGCCCGGCCGAACGGCTCGAACCAGCCCTCGTCGGGCGCGTCGGTGCGCACCCCGGTCAGCGGTGCCGCGCCGCCGGTCCGCACCTTCGACATGTTCCGCGCGCCGAACTCGGTGACCGCGATCGCGCCGCACTCCTCGGGCAGCACCCGCTCCTCGGTGTCGATGCAGATCACGTAGACGCCGACGGCCGGCCCGTCGCGCAGCAGCCCGACCACGCCGGGCAGCGAGCGGGCCCGGCGGGCCTGTTCGAGCACGACCAGGATGTCCGGGTAGCCGTTGACGCCGCCGCGTACCAGTTCGGCGCCGGCCGCGACCCGGGCGGTGACGATCTGGCCGAGCTCGCCGACCCGGCGGGCCAGCGAGTCGGCCGTGCTGCCGACCAGCGAGTACGCGTCCTCGGTGGCCGCCTGGGCGTGCGGCAGCCAGCGAGTCCAGGCCCAGTTGCGTTCGCCGTCCGGGCCGGCCAGGACGACCGTGCGCAGGTCGGTCGGGCTGTGCAGGGCGGCCGCCTGGGCGACCAGCCAGCGGGCCAGGTCGGTCGCTTCCGGGCCGGCGACGCCGACCACGCCGGCCTGGCGGACCGAGATCGCGACCGGCGCCTCGAACAGCGCCGGGACGGTGGTGCGGCGGTTCTCGTCCTTGGTGGGGTCGTCGACGCTCAGCGCCGACGGCAGCTCGGTCGTCCCGATCCGCAGGGACAGGAAGTCCGGGTCCTGCCAGCGCCGTTCCCAGAGCCGCTCGGAGGGCTGGCTCGCCATCTGCAGCAGGGCCGCCGGGTCGGGCAGCGCCATCCGCAGGTCGAGCTGCTCGGCCAGCAGCGAATCCTCGATCTCGGCCCGCACCGAGGCCAGTTTCGCCTGGTACGCCTTCTCGTCGTCGAGGTACTTCTGCAGGATCTGCTTGCGCCCGCCGAACTGGGCCAGGATGGCCGCCAGCGGCGAGAGCAGCGCGATGAAGACGAACGACCACTTGCCGGTGGCGACGATCGACACGATCGCGCCGGCCACCGGCACGAGCAGGATCGGCAGCAGCGGGATCGGCCGTTTCTCGGGCTTGACCGGCGGCGTCGGCAGCCGGAACTTCCCACCGGCCGGGGCCGGCAGGAACCGCGGCGGCCGGTTGAACTCCAGCCCGAAGCCGTCCGCGGCCGGGGTCAGCGGCGCCCGGTGCGACTGCCGCGAGGTGACTTCGAGCAGGATGTCGCCGACCGTGACCAGGTTGCCCTCGCGCCACGGGGTGCCCGGCTCGACGGCTCGGCCGTCCAGCCGGGCCTGGTCGGCGCTGACCAGCTCGGCCGTGCCGTCCAGCCGGATCCGGACCCGGGCCGCGTGGGCCGGGGTGGTCCCGTCCTCCGAGGCCAGCCTGATCCGGCAGGACGCGCCGCTGCCCAGGTCGTAGTCGCCCGGCGTGAGCCGGTAGATGGTGCCCGCCCCGGGCCCGGAGACGACCCGGACCTCGGTGCGGCCCTCGACGGCGGGCCGGGCCGGCAACGGCTCGCCCAGCCCGAGGTCCACGCCGTCCCGTACCCCGGCCGCCTGCAGCGTGCTCGCCGGGTCGGCCGCTTGCGGCCCGAGATAGAGCACCGGCGCGCCACCGACCTCACGGGCCAGTTCGGCCGCGAGGTCGCCGACCGTGGCCGACGACTCGGTGTCGACGACGACGGTGGTGTCTCGGACGCTCACGTTCAATCGCACGGCAACATCTGCTTTCGTGTCGGTACGGGACGGCGTGGTCGCGCGGTCAGTTGAGGTTGGAGCCCAGCTGGTCGTCGGTCTGCGAGAACGCGTCACCGACCGCCTTGACGTACTGGCCGATCCCCTGCAGACCCTGGTTGACCTGGTCGAAGCCCTTGGCGAACTCGTCGAAGAAGGGCGAGAACTTCTGCTGCGCGGCCGGCGTGCTGTAGCCGTTCGCCAGCAGGGCCGAGATCTTGCCCTTGACCTCGGTCAGCTTGTCCTGCAGCTGCGCGAAGTCGTTGAGCAGCGCCTGCGAGGTCGAGGCGGTCTCGTCCGAGTTGACCCGGTAGTCGGGCATGGTGCACTCCTTCTGTCGTTGTTACCGATGAATCAGGTGAGTTGAACGGGGACGAACGGCAGCTTGAGGTCCTTGGCCGTGGCGATCCGGTGGTTGCCGTCGTTGATCGTCAGGTCGTCCTTGGCCAGTCCGACCGGGTTGAACGCCTTCTTGTCGGCGAAGCCCTGGGTGATGTCGGCGATCCGCTTCGGGTCGGCGTCGTCGCGGATCAGGTGGTCCGGGATGGTGTTGGTCGGGACCAGGACCACCTGGCCGGGCGGTACGTCCTTGAGGTCGTCGAAGTGGCCGACCTTGGGCAGGTCCACGCCGTCGAAGCCCTTGACCCGGAAGTGATCGGTCGGCACCTCGCCGCGGAACTGGGTGAAGGCCGCCTCGTTCTTGCCGTCGAACGTGCCGTCGAATTCCTTGAACTTGTTGGTGTCGATGTCGAAGAAGACCTTCTCGCCGCTGCTCTGCACCTCGAAGACGGCCGGGTCGATGTCCTCCGGATCGGTCTTGTGCAGGGTGAGCGTCTCGTCCGGGAAGTCCTTGTGCTTGAAGTCCAGCGAGTCGCCCTGGCGTTTGACCGACGACGGGATGCCGAAGCTGTCCGGGTCGGGCGCGTGCACCGGCGGCGCGCTCGGCGAGCCGGGGCCGTCCAGGCTGCGCGAGCCGGTTCCGGCCGGCGGGGCGGTCTTGACCGGGATGCCGTTCTCGGACAGTTTCTTCTTGCCCGCGACACCACCGGTCAGCCCGCCACCGGCGCCGACCGCGGCGATCTTCCCGGCGTCCAGTTCGTCGCCGTTGAGCACCTGGGTCGCCGTCTCGTCGACCGCCTTGTCGGCGGCTCCCTTGCCGGCCTCCTTGGCGATCTTCCCGGCGTTGCTGTTGATCAGCGGCCCGATCGTCTTGCTGGAGTTGATCGAGGTCTTGATCCCGGCGATGCCGCCCTTCACGGTCTTGGCGAAGTTCGGCAGGATCTTGGAGACCAGGCCCGCGCCGGCCTTGGCCCCGGCCCCCAGCACCTTCAGCACCGACCCGCCCGGGACCAGGCCGATCAGCCCGACCAGGAAGTCCCCCAGTTTGAATTTCCCGCTGGATATCGCGGCTATCTGGGTGATCGCGAACAGGCTGGCCCCGAGCAGGAAACCGACCACCGGGAAGAAGACCGCGACGGCGGCGATCAGGATGCCGAGCAGGATCTGGACGAACGGGAAGTCCTCGAAGAAGTCGGCGATCTTCTGGAAGATGTTGCGCTCCGGGATCGCCTCGCTCGCGGCCCGGTCGAGCGCGTCCGAGCAGCTGCGCTCGGCCGACTCGCGCATGCTCTGGGCCTGCTCGGCCAGGCTGCGCGCGGCCGACATCTGGCCCTTGGCGGCGTCGATGTCGTTCTGCGACTTGGTCGCCGCGGCCTTGTCGGCGTCGGTGGCCTCGGGTGCCAGCGGCGGCACGGTCTGATTGGCCTGCGGCGCGGCGCTGCGGGCCTGCTCGACCGCCCGGTCGAAGGTCTCCTGGGCCTCGCGCAGCTGCGGCATGTACGTCCGGTAGGCGTCGGCCGCGTCCTGATAGGACCGCTGGGTCTTGGCCAGCTTGTCCGGCAGGTCGTCGCCGACCTTCTCGCGCAGCTTGTCCATGGCCGAGCCGCGCCCGGCCGCGATCGAGCCGTCCTTCTTCAGGACGTTGAGCGCCCGCTCGGCCGCGTCGGCGATGTCGGAGTAGCGCTGGACCACGCCCTGGATCTGGTCCGGATCACCGGGCGTGGGATCCGAGCTCATACCGACCAGCTCGAAATCCGCGGGGGTCGCGTGCTGCCGCGCCATCCTCCACCTCTCGCCGTGCGCCAACGTCGGGGGATACACGGGACACCCGCGCCGGATGGTTCGAGGGTTTTTCGTCGAACCTTTTCGCCGCGCGGTCCCGTGTAGGTGGCATGTCTTCGCTTCTTCGGACCGTGCTGGTCCTGGTGCTGGCCGGCTGGGCGGCGCTGATCGGCGCCGGTCCGGCCGCCGCCGACGACGGTGACCTGATCAAGGTGTTCGTGGTCACCGACGCGTCCCAGACGCTGCCGGCGATCGCCGCCAGTACCCTCGGCGACCAGCGCCGGGCCGGTGAGATCCTCGACCTCAACCGGGGCCGTCCGCAGTCCGACGGCGCGGCTCTGACCAGCGCGGACACGCCGCTGCACAAGGGCTGGGTGCTGCGCCTGCCGCAGGACGCGTCCGGGCCCGACGTGAAGCTGGCCCGCGAGTCCGGCGGTCAGGAGCAGACCCAGAATCAGGGTCAGAACCAAAATCAAGATCAAGATCCGGCTTCCGGTACGGCGGTGACCTTCCCGCTGGCGGCCGCGCTCGCGATCGTCGGCTCGGTGCTGCTCGCCCTGATCACGGTCGTGATCGTGAGCCGCCGCCAGGTCGTCGCCGGCGTCCGCCGGATCATCGGCGCGATCACCGAGCCGGGCCGTCGCCGTCGCCGGCTGGCCGAACGCCACGCTCTGGCCCAGCGGTTCGCCGCCGACGGGGAGGTGCTGCGCCGGGCCTACGACACGGTCGGCGAGGCCGCGGCCGCCGCCCCCGGCGGACAGGGCCTGGTCCACGCCGTCCAGCTCGACCGGGCCGGCGCCTCGGTGTGGCTGTCCCCGGCCGACGAACTGAGCGCCCCGTGGGAGCGGGTCGACGGCACCCGCTGGCGGCGCGACACCGGCAGCTCGTGGCGCGGGCAGGCCGCCGAGCCGGACGCGTTCCTGGTCCGGGCCGGCGCCGACCCGGCCGGCGAGCCGCTGCTGGTCGACCTGAGCCGGCTCGACGGGGTGCTCAGCGTCACCGGCGACCGGGCGGTGGCCCGCGACGTCGTGCAGAACCTGCTCGGCGAGGTGGCCCGGCTGCGGCCGGGCACGCCGGTGCTGCCGCTGCCTGCCTCGGACGGGTCGGCGCCGCTGGTGATTCCGGGTGGGCTGGAGGTCGTACGGCAAATGGCGGCGCCGCCGCAAGCGACCGCGAGTGAAACGCATGGTCCTCTGCGGGGCGCCGCCGTGCGCGGGCCGATCCGGGGCCTGGTCGTCCTGGCCGGTGACCCGGACGAGCAGCAGAAAGCGGCCCTGCTCGCGCTCTGCGGCCGGCGCGGCGCCGGATGGACCGGGCTGGTCTGCGGCGACGCCGGGGAGAGTGCGCACTGGCGGTGGGCGGCCGGCGCCGACGGATCCCTGTCGATCCCGGTGCTCGGCCTCGAACTCACCGTCCCGGCCTAGGCCGGGTCCGGCGCAGAACGTTGAGCGCGTAGTGCTGACGGGATTTGATCGTGCCGACCGGGACACCCAGAAGGCTCGCGGTCTCGGCGGCGGTGCGCCCGGCCATGGTGGTGTGCAGCAGAACCGTCCGGTGCTCGGTGGAGAGCCGGCGGAGCAGCGTCGTCACCTCGGCCGTGGCGACGATCGCCTCGGCGTGGTCGGGCTCGGCCCGATCGGCGTCCCCGTCCTGCACGGCCGGGCTCTCGTGCCGGTTGGCCGCGCTGCGCAGCCAGTCGATGGCCAGGTTGCGGGCGACGGTGAGCAGCCAGCCGCGGACCGAGCCCTCGTTGCTGAACAGCCGCTCGCTGTGCCGCCAGGCCCGGATCAGCGTCTCCTGGACGATGTCCTCGGCCAGGTAGTGGTCGTTGACCAGGGTCCGGACGTAACCGAGCAGGGCCGGGCCGTGCTCGGCGACCAGCGCGTCCACCTGCGACTGCTGGTGGGTGAGGGTCGTTGCCATGCGCGGACGGTAGGCCGGGCCGACTTCCGAAACTCTGACCAAGTTCTGACCGGCCGGGCGTTTACACAGCTCAGGGCCCGGTCAGGCGACGGCCGGCACCTCACGGGGGCGCAACCTGTCCCGAATCCCGGACGCGTCCGGATGACCGAGGTCGTCCAGGATCACCAGCGCCTCCCGCCACGACAGCTCGGCCTGCGCCGGCCGACCGGCGCCGAGATGCGAGTCTCCCATGTGGACAAGCGTGTCGGCCTCCAGGTAGCGGTCGTGGACCAGCCGATAGAGCCGCAGTGCTTGGCTGAAAGAGATCAGGGCTTCGTCGTACGACCCGAGGTGGTGCTGTGCGTAGCCGGTGCTGTCCCAGGCCGCGGCCTGCCCGTTACGGTCGCCGATCGCCCGGTGCTCCTCGATGGCCCGGCGGCACTCGTCCAGCGCCTTCGTGTAGTCCCCGAGCAGGATGTACGTCCAGCCGGTCTCGTTGTGCACATGCGCCAGCCCCGACCCCCAGCCGCTCGCTCGGTAGAGCTCGGCCGCGGCCCGGTAATGTTCGAGCGAGGCGTCGTACCGCTCCCGCTGGTTGAGCAGGAACGCCAGCAGCCGGTGCGCCCGGGCCTCGCCGTTACCGTCCCCGAGCTGGGCGAACAGTTCCAGCGCGTGACCCAGATGCCGGTCCGCGTCGGCCCACCGCCGCAGCCGGCCCTCGGCGAACCCGAGCGAGCGCTCGGTGCAGGCCAGCGCGTACCGGTCCACCAGGATCAGCGCCGACGCCCGGGCCGCGGCCTGGATCTCGCGCTGCACCAGCCACGCCCCGGTCCGGTCCAGGTACATCTCCAGCGCGACGGCCAGCTGCCAGGCATACCCGTCCCCGGCCGTGGCGTTCTGCTTGATCGCGGCGATCAGGACCGGGCGCTCGGCGTCGAACCAGGCCAACGCCTCGCCCGCGTCCCGGAACTCGGCGACCGGGGTGCCCGGCGCCGGCGGATCCAGCGGCAGCCGCTCGCGGCCCGGGAACAGCACGGCGGTCGCGTCGACGGCGGCGTGCAGGTAGTGGTCGAGCATCCGGCCACGGGCGCCGTCATCCTCACCGTCCAGTTCCCGCGCGTACGCCCGCAGCAGGTCGTGACAGCCGAACCGGCCCGGCTCGGTCTCCACGATCAGGTTGGCCCGCAGCAGCTCGGCCAGCGCCCGCCGCGCCTTCCCGATCGGCACCCCGGCCAGGGCGGCCGCCGCCGCGGTGGTGCACTCCGGGCCCGGGTGCAGGGCGAACAGGCGGAACAGGCGGGCCGCGGGCGGGGTCAGCACGTTGTACGACCAGTCGAAGACCGACCGGACACCGGACCGCGCCGACTCCCCCTCGAACGCGTCCAGGCTGCCGTCCGACTCGCGCAACTCCCGGGCGATCGCGGCCAGCGAGAACCGCGGGTTCATCGCGGCCCGCGCGCAGACGATGGCCAGGGTCAGCGGAATCCGGCCGGCCAGCTCGACGATCTCGGCCGCCGACGCCGGCTCCCGCTCGACCCGCTCGGCGCCGAGCCGCCGTGTCAACAGCTCCACGGCCTCCCCGGGCGGCAGGTGTTCCAGGGTGATCGCGGTCGCGCCGTGCGCCGAGACCAGGTCGTACAACTGATGCCGGCTGGTCACCACGGTCAGGCAGCCGGGCGCGCCGGGCAGCAACGGCCGCACCTGCTCGCTGTCCCGGGCGTTGTCCAGCACGATCAGCACCCGGCGCCCGGCCAGCAGGCTGCGGAACAGCGCGGTCTGCGCCTCCAGACCGGCCGGGATGCTCCGGACCGGCACACCGAGCGCCTCCAGGAACGAGTGCAGCGCGTCGGCCGGGCTGATCATCGCCCGGTCCGGAGAGAAGCCGTGCAGGTCGATGTAGAGATGACCGTCCGGGAAGTGCTCGGCGATCCGGTGCGCCCAGTGCACGGCCAGCGTGGTCTTGCCGGCGCCGCCCATGCCGCCGATGGTGACCACCGCGGCCGCGCTCGTCCGCTCGTCGATCGGCGGGAACAGTCCGAGTTCCAGACGGCGCCCGGCGAAGACGGCCAGGTCCGGTGGTAGTTGCGCCGGTCGCTCGGCCGTCGGCGGCCCGGTGTCGGCCGCGTCGGGCTTCCCGGGCGACGTGTCCGACGTGGACACCTCGGATCGCTGACGCAGCACCCGTTCCTGGGCCGCGCGCAGATCCGCCCCCGGGTCGAGCCCCAACTCGTCGGCGAGCAGCGCCCGCGTCGCCCGGAAGACCTCCAGCGCCTCGGCCTGCTTACCGGCCGCCGCCAGCACCAGCATGAACCGGGCCTGCAGCAACTCGTCGAGCCGATGCTCGGCGGCCACCACCCGCACCGCGTCCAGCACCCGCTCGGCCACCTCGCCGCCGGCCACCGCCGCGTACTCGGCGGCCGACCGGACCGCGGCCAGCCGTTCCCCCTCGACCAGCGTGAACACCGGCCGCATCCGCACGTCGGCCGGGATGTCGGCCGCGACCGGACCGTGCCACAGGTCGAGCGCGTCCAACAGGAGCCCGGCGGCCACGCCCGGCTCGCTCCGGTCGGCGTCGCGGCGCAGCCGGCGGAACCGCAGCAGATCGACATCGGCCGGCTCGACGTTCAGGCGATAACCCCCGGAGCCGCGCACCAGCACCCCGGACGCGCCCCGGCCGGTCAGCTCGGGCTCGAACAATCGGCGCAGCGCGCCCACGTACCGATGTACGAGATTGTCCGCGGTGTCCGGCGGCTCACTCCCCCAGAGCACCGCAACGATCTCTCGCAGTGACAGAGGGTGACCGCTATTGATCAGGAGAACCGCCAGCAGCGCCCGCTGTTTGGGCGCTCCCAGATCCAGTTCGGTCTCGTCCGACCAGGCACGCACGGGTCCGAGCACCGAGAATCTCAGCGACATCGCTGCCCAGCGTAGAGTCGCCGCTCGATACGGGCGAGTAACAAGAGGTGACGGAAAGCTGTCAGTGGCCCCGGTGGAGGCCGGGCGCAGCGCACCCGGCCTCCACGCCGCGGTTGGGATCAGAGCGTCGAGCTGAACGTGTAGGTGCCCGATCCCAGTACGTAGGACGTCCCGCCCACCGGCACCGCCTCGGCCGGCGCCGAGGTCACGACCGAGCCCGGTACCCGTACCGTCGCCGTGCTGTTGGGCGCCACGGTCACCTGCAGGGTGAGCGCCGAGCCGGACCGGCTCCACGCGCTGCGCACCCGGCCGTAGCCCGTGGTCAGATCGGACGACGCCGAGGTCAGCGTGCCGCCCGGCTTCGGCGCCAGCAGCACCTGGGCATAGCCGGGCGCGGCCGGCGCGACCCCGCCGACCTGGCGGTAGAGCCAGTCCCCGACCGAGCCCAGCCCGTAGTGGTTGAACGAGTTCATGCCCGGGTCCTGCAGGCTGCCGTCCGGGCGGATGCCGTCCCACCGTTCCCAGATCGTGGTCGCGCCGCGCGAGATCATGTAGCCCCAGCCTGGATAGTCCGGCTGCTGCAGGACCTGGTATGCGGTGTCCACGTGCCCGTGATCGGCCAGCACCGGCAGCAGGTTCTCCACACCCATGAAGCCGACCGACAGGTGCCCGCCCCGCGACGCCACCTTGGCCGCCAGCCGGTCGGCGACCGCCTGCACCCGGTTGGCCGGGACCAGATCAAAGGCGAGAGCGAGGACGTACGCCGTCTGGCTGTTCGCCCCGACCGTCCCGTCGGCAGCGACGAACCGGCTGGTGAAAGCGGCCGCGATCTGATCGGCCAGGGCGCCGTAGGAGGCGGCCTGCGCGGTGCGCCCGGTGGCCGCCGCCATCCTCGACACCAGCCGCGCCGACCAGCCGAAGTAGGCCGTGCTGGTCAGGTCGTTGGCGGTGCCGTCATCGACGTTGAGCCAGTCGCCGTACGTGTCCTGGTTGCGGATCAGATCGGCCCCGGCCGTGCCGCGCAGGTAGTCGACCCAGCGGGCCATCGCGTCGAAGGTGCGGTCGGCCGGGCCGAGGTCGCCGTACCGCTGCCAGATCGTGTACGGCACGATCACGCCGGCGTCCCCCCAGCCCGCCTTGCCCGCGCCCCCGAGCACGTCGGGCGCCACGTCGGTGAACGCGCCGTCGCTGTGCTGCGCGTCGACCAGGTCGGTGGCGAACTTGTCGAGCAGCCCGTACGTGTCGAAGTTGAACGTCGACGTCGCCCCGAACGCGGCGATGTCCCCGGTCCAGCCGAGCCGCTCGTCGCGCTGCGGGCAGTCGGTCGGGATGGAGAGCAGGTTCGACCGGGCACCCCAGAGGATGGCCTGCTGCACCTTGTTGAGGGTCGGGTCCGAGGTGGTGAACGTGCCGGTGGACGCCCCGGCGGTCCAGACCGCGAGCCCGGTCAGGTTGTCCGCGGTCGGCGTGCCCGGGAAACCGGTGATCTCCACGTACCGGTAGCCGTGCACGGTGAACCGCGGTTCGAACGTTTCAGTTCCGGACCCGGCCAGGGTGAACCGATCGGTCGCCTGGGCCGCCCGCAGGTTCGCGGTGTAGAGGGTGCCGTCGGCGTTCAGGATCTCGCCGTGCCGCAGGGTCACCGTGGTCCCGGCCGGGCCGCTGACCCGCAGCCGGTCCCAGCCGGTGAAGTTCTGCCCGAGGTCGGCGATGAAAACTCCCGGAGCCGGCTGCGTGACGGCGACCGGGCGCAACTCCTGCTGCACGGTCACCCCGGGGTCGACCTGCGGAACCAGGGTGGGCCGGCTGCCGGTCTTCACGGTCACGGCGCCCCAGCCGCTGTCGTCGAATCCCGGGTTGCTCCAGCCGGCCCTGGCCTGCCGCGCGTCCTGGGTCTCACCGGCGTAAAGGTCGTCGGCCCGGATGTTGCTCGGCGTGGTGCGCCAGCTGCCGTCTGTCTGCACGGTGGCCGAGGTGCCGTCGGTGAACTCGATGATCAGCTGCGCGGCGTACCAGGGCTGGGTGCCGTACCGCTGGCTGCCCGCGAAGCCGATGTTCCCCGAGTACCAGCCGCGCCCAACCTGCGCCGCGAGGGCGTTGTCACCCTGGCGGATCGCCGAGGTGACGTCGAAGCCCCGGTACTGCAGCCGCTTGGTGTAGTCGGTCCAGCCCGGCGCGAGCCGTTCGGCGCCGACCCGCGTGCCGTTGAGATAGGTGTCGTGCAGGCCGAGAGCCGTGGTGAACAGTCGCGCCCGGGCCACCGGCTTACCGACCGAGAAACCCTTCCGGAGGTACGGCGCCGGGCCCGGCACCTGCACCTGGCTGCCCCACTGGCCGCCACCGTAGGGGGCCAGGACCCGCGCCGAGGCCCAGCCGGAGTCGTCGAACCCGGGCTGCTGCCAGCCGCTGGGAGCCGAGGTGAACGCCTTCCACGACCCGTCGGTGACCGTCGAGCCGAGCTTGGCGATCACCCCGGCCGGGCCGACCGAGGTGTTGGTCGCCGCGATCGCGATCGTGCTGGTCCCGGCCGGGACGGTCACGGTCGCCGCCGTCTTCCAGGAGTCGGTCACCCGGGGACTGGCCAGGACCGGCGTCCCGTTGATCCACACGTCGGCGGTGTCGTCGCCGGTCACCACCAGCGTGGTGCTCGCGGCCAGGGTGACCGTCCGCCGGAAGTACCGGGTCGCGGCGGGCGCGCTGTTGGCCGGGTCGCCCTCCGGGTACCAGATCCAGTTGGCCCCGCTCAGGTCACCGACCGGAGGCGCGCCGACGAACGGTGCGGTCAGGGCGATGCCGGTGTCGAAGCGGGCACTCGGGCTCCAGCCGCTCGGCCGGCCCTGGGCGTCCCACACCCGGACCCGCCAGTGGTAGGTCCTGTTGGCGGCCGGCACCGGGCCGCCGTACGCGATATCAATTGATCTTGAGCTGGCCACCGTCCCGCTGTCCCAGACGTCGGCCGCGCCCGGCGTGCTGCCCACGGTGATCTGATAGCGCCCCTGCATCTGGCCCCCGGCGCCGGACGCGAGCCGCCAGCCGAATCGCGGCGCGTCGACGCCGACCGGGTTGACCTGCCGGTTCACGGTGAGGTCGGTGACGCTGACCGGCGACGCCACGGTCGGGTCGGGCAGCGTGACGCCGCCGCCCCACGGCCCGGCGCCGAGATCTTTCGCGGCGGCCCAGGAGGCGTCGGAGAACGCCGGGTCGGACCAGTTCTCCGGTACGGAGGTGGCCGCCCGCCACGACGTGTCGGTCACCAGGTCGACCGCTCCGGCGTGCAACCGCCCCAGGACACCGGCCGGTCCCCCGGTGTTCCGGACGGCCAGCGCAACCGTGTTCGACCCGGCCCGCAGCGAGCCGGCCAGGTCCACGTAGATCGCCTTCTTCCAGGAGTCGGCCACCCGCGGCGAGCCGGCCAGCCGGACGCCGTTGACCCACACGTCGACCGTGTCGTCACCGGTGACGACGAGTTGGGCGCCCACGATGTCGGCCGCGGTGACGGTGAACGCGCGACGCAGATATCGGGTCGCGACCGGCGCGCTGCTCGCCGGATCGCCCTCGGGGTACCAGATCCAGTGCGCGCCGCTGAGGCTCACCGGCGGATCGGCCGCGGCGACCGGAGCCTGTATCGGTGCCAGCAGGAGCGCGGCCGTCATCGCCGCGAGTGGACCGTTCATCCGGGACCTCCCGAGAGTGTGAAACGTTTCATACTTACACTCATCGATACTATGACCGGCAACACACCTGAAACAAGACAGTCATCTATATCCGCGGTTCCGGAACCGGCCGCACGGGAACGGACGAGGGCCGGCGCGGGTGCGCCGGCCCTCGGTGAAACCCGTCAGCTCAGGACGAACTTCTGCGCCGCGCTGCCGTTGCAGTCCCAGATCTGCAGACGGGTCCCGTTCCCGGTCGCGCCGTTGGGCGCGTCCAGGCAGCGGCCGGACTGCGGGTTGAGCAGCGAGCCGTCGGCCTGCTGCTGCCACACCTGCCCGCCGACCCCGTTGCAGTCGTAGAGCTCGACCTGCGTCCCGCCGGCCGTCCCGTTCCCGTTGATGTCCAGGCACCGGCCGAGCGTCCGCAGCGCCCCGTTCGACTGGTGGAACCAGTGCTGGTCGGTCGCGTAGCTCTGGCAGTCCCACAGTTGGACCGCGGTCAGGTTGCCGCCGTTGTCGTCCCCGGCCACGTCGACGCACTTGCCGCCCGGCCCGGCCGTCACCCCACCGGCGTTGACCGCGAACTTCTGCGCGGCCGCGCCGTTACAGTCCCAGATCTGCAGCCGGGTCCCGTTGGCGGTGGCGCCGTTGGGCGAGTCCAGGCAGCGACCGGACTGCGGGTTGCGCAGGGAACCGTCGGCCTGCTGGACCCACTTCTGCCCGCCCACCCCGTTGCAGTCCCACAGTTCCAGTTGGGCCCCGCCGGCGGTCCCGTTGCCGACGATGTCGAGGCAGCGGTTGAGGGTGCGCAGCGTGTTGTCGGCGAAGTGCGTCCAGCGCTGATCCTCGGACCAGGTCTGGCAGTCCCACAGGCTGACTGCGGCCCCGTTCGCACCGGTGTCGTCGGCGGCCACGTCCACGCATTTGCCGCCGGGTCCGGTGATGGTGCCGGCCGGCCCGTTGGGCACGTTCGTCTGTCCTGAATAGCCGACCGCGACCACGTTGGCCTGCACTGCGTTCTCGGCCGCGTCGGTCGGATAGCCGGCCACCATCGCACCCTCGAACCAGGTGCCGCGGTTGCGGTTGCTGTTGTCACCGCCGATGCCGAGGATGATCCCGCCCTCCTGGTGCATCGGCTTGTAGCCGGATTTGTCGGTCGGCAGAGACCCGTTCCACCACGTCGTCAGCGCGCCGGTCTGCGAATTTCCGCCCTTGAGGGCGTACGTCGTCTGGCCGTTGTTCTTCAATACGGCGGTCACGAACGGCGAGTTGTTGCCCGGGTTGGGGTTCGAGCCGTTGCCGCCCTGGAACATGCCGTTCTCCAGGTCGGCCTCGATCCACGGCCCGGAGCCCTGGCACGGCGCGAAGTAGCAGGTGGTGGCGATGCTGACCGCGTCCATGTGTCCGTTGCCGGTGTCGTAGGGCGTGGATTCGGCGTTGCCGTAGTCGAAGCAGCAGTCGGAGCCGACGTGGGTGCCGCTGGCCACCATGTAGACGCCTTCGGGCTGCCCGTTGACCGCGACGCCGGAGGCGACGCCGTTGTAGCGGTAGCCGACGCCCGGGGAGACCCAGAGTCCGTACACCTTGTGCCCGCCGGCGGTGACCGCGATCTCGCTCGCGTCGGCGCCGCGGTCGCCGCTGCCGGCGCCGCCGTCGGGCGCGACGGTCAGGTCGTTGTGCCGGCTGGTCTGGTCCCAGACCTTGGTGATCCGGCAGGTGGTGCCGTTGCAGAAGGCGTCCTGGTCGGCGGCGTCGGCGTAGCCGCCGGCGGCCAGGGTGCCGATGTCGTGGGTGGCGCCGTCGGAGGCGCGGGTCACCTGGTAGAGGCGGCCGCCGTAGGCCCCGAACAGGGCGCGGGTGGTGCTGTGGGCGGCGACGCAGGCCGTGCCGGCCGCGGCGTAGATGTCACAGGGCAGCGTGCCGGCCGCGGCGGCTGGGCTCGGTGCCCCGATCAGCCCGGCGATCAGGCTGATCGCCGCGGCGGCGAGCAGCGTGAGAGAGCGTTTTCTCGACATGGACGGTTGCTCCTAGCGGTGGAGGACGGAGCAGGTCAGGTATCGACGGAGGTCGACGCGCCGATGTGTCGAAAATTACGCCCGCTGGTCGAACGAGTCAATATGCGATTACAAATGTTCGTTCGTGTTGAATCCCCGGGGAAACCAGGTGTCGGAAGTTACTTTTCCCAGGCCGGACCGACGGGAAGACTGATGGTCATGACTGCAGCCTGGCGCCGGTGGGCGTGGATCCCGGTACTGATCGTCGGCGTGGCGTTGTTCGTCCTGGTCCTGGTGACCCTGGTGGACACGCAGAACATCAACTTCGTCCCGTCGATGATCCTGCTGGGCGCGACCATCGCCCCGGCCACGTTCCTGACGTTCGCGCAGGGCCGCTCCGGCCGGTGGCAGGTCCCGGCGTCCACGCTCGCGGTGGTCGCGTTCTTCGGCGGCGTGATCGGCGTGGTCGCGGCCGGCTGGCTGGAGTTCGACGCCCTGCACAAGCTCGGCGTCCTCCCGATGGTCTTCGTCGGGTTGATCGAGGAGACCGCGAAACTGCTGGCCCCGCTGGCCGCGCTCGCCCTCCTCTGGCGCCGGCACCCCACGCCGGGCGACGGTCTGGTGATCGGCGTCGCCAGCGGCGCCGGGTTCGCCGCCCTCGAGACGATGGGGTATGGGTTCAGTGCGCTCGTCGCCTCCAACGGCAACATCGGAGATCTGGAGCAGACCCTTTTCGTACGGGGTGTCACCGCCCCGGCCGCCCACCTGGCCTGGACCGGCCTGACCAGCGGCGCACTGTTCGCCCTGGCCGCCGCCCCGAGCCTGCGGCGACTCGTCGGGTTCGCGCTGACCTTCCTGGCCGCGGTCGCCCTGCACGCGGCCTGGGACAGCTTCGGCACCGAGATCGCGTACATCATCGTCGGTGGTGTCAGCATGGGCTGGATCCTGCTGGAGTTGCACCGTTACCGGCGGCTCGCGCCCTCGCCCGCCCCCGTGCCGGCGACGGCCTGACCACCGCAGGGGTGCGCGTCTCCGCGCACCCCTGGACGGCCGATCAGCTACCGGAGATCGTGAACTGGGAGCCCGGCTGGATGACGACGTTGCCGTCGGCCGAGTTGGTGATCGTGACGTTGGACAGGGTCGCGTTGCCGCGGGCCCCGCTCATCGCCAGGATTCCGGCGCCGTTGTTGGACTTGTCGATCCGTACGTTCGTGATGGCGACGTTCGGCATGTTCCCGCCACCGTTCTTGAACTGGATCCCGTCGTACGTCGAATCGATGATGTCGGTGTCTCTGATGGTGACCCCGGTGATGTCCTTCGTGGACGGGAACAGGGTGATCGCCCCGAATTCCTGGTCCTCGTTCCAGAACGCCCCGCCGGTGCGGTAAAGGCCGTTGTTGGCGATCAGCGTCGTGCCCGAGAACGGCAGCGGGCTGTGGTCGGTCGCCAGCATGATGCCGGGGTAGTTCGCGGTGTCGGAGACCAGGTTGTTCTCGGCCGAGTTGCCGTAACCGCCGTAGATGGCGATGCCGTTGGCCCGCCACGGCAACTGCACGGTGTTGTTCACGAAATGGTCGTCGTGATCGATGTCGACGCTCTGGTCCTTGACGTACGGATTGGCCCAGATCGCCAGCGCGTCGTCACCGGTCGTCCGGAAGGACGAGTTGAAGACCCGGGAATTGCGCGTGCCGTTGGAGAAATTGATGCCGTCGGCGTACGTGTCGCGAATGCGCATGCCGGTGAACTCGACCCCGTCACCCGGGTTCCAGTAGGCCGGCGTGTCCGAGTAGTCGCGGCCGACCCAGGCGCCGACGTTGACGTGCTCGATCCACACGTTGCTGATCTTCGTGTTCTTGCCGAACCGCCCGTTGAGTCCGTGACCGCGGTTGGCCCGGTTCTGCGTGTTGCCGAAGATCGCCAGGTCGGAGATCTGGGTGTTGTCGTCGATGTCGAACCCGACGTTGCCCTCGTGCGGGTGGTTGATGTTGCCGACCACGTTCTGCGGCTGCGTGTTCGAGTAGAGAACCGTGTGCCACATGCCGGCGCCGCGGATCACGGCATTGCGGATGCCCTTCTGGTTGTACTGGCCCCGCGTCGGGTCGGGCGACAGGATCTTCTGCTCCTGCCGCCACTGGCCGGCCGGGATCCAGACACACGGGATCACGCCGTTCTCATCATCGGTCACGGCCCGCTGGATGGCGGTCGTGTCGTCGAGCCCGTCGTTCGGCACCGCGCCGTACGTGGTGATCGAGACGCAGCCGGTCGGCTGGCTCAACGGCGCCGCGACCTGCTCCAGGTCGATCAGGTCGATGACGTAGAAGCTGGCCGAGTCACCCGAGTCGCGCTGCAGCTTGAACCGGGTGCCGGCCGGGTACGACGTGCCCAGCAGCGCGTTCGACTCGTCGAAGAGCCGCCGCGCGTCGGCCGACGGGGTGTTGGAGAGCGACTCGGTGTCGTCGGTGGTGCCGTACAGCCAGCTGTTGCGCGAGCTGAGCGTCAGCTTCCGGTTGAACACGTCGTTGACGTAGAGGCTGATCGTCCAGTCCTGGCCGCCCCCGCCGGCGGCGTCCGGCACCGAGTTGCGGACCACGATCGAGTTGCTCTGGTTGGTCGAGGTGAACTCGACGAACTGACCGGCGCTGCTCAGACGCACCGACTGCCGGCCGGAGGACTCGGAGGCGAAGTTGGTGTGCCCGAACGTACGCAGCGCGTCCGGCTGCAGGAGCGTGCCGGTGTAGCGGGCCGACTCGGCCTCGTACTCGGTGTAGGGCACCGCGGCGCCGCGACCGACCACGATGGACTTCGACAGCGTGTTGTTGCCCTCGTTGGTCTCGGCGACCACGCCGGTCGAGTCCGCGGTCGCCACCGCGGTGGCCCCGCCGCTGGTCGCGGTCCAGGTCCCGCCGATGGTCACCGTCGTGGTGGCGCCGGCCGCGATCGCCGGGGTCGCCCCGGTCAGGGTGGTCGAGCCGACGGCCACGCGGGTCGTGCTGGCCGCCGCGGTGCTGGTGCCCCGGTTCTGCACGCCGACGGTGAAGCTGACCGCCGCACCCACGGCCGGGTTGGCCGGGCTCAGGTTCACGGCCGTGACCAGCAGGTCCGGGCCGGGCGCCTGGGCCACCACCAGCTGCGAGCTCGCGGTGAACGTGTTGTTGTCGTTGTTCGACTCGGCCACGGCGTTCGCCGGGTCGACCGTCGACGCGACGGTGTAGCTGCCCTGCGCCCGCGCGCTGACCGAGCCGGTCACGGTGGCCGACGCACCGGCGGCCAGGGCCGGGACGGTCGCGGTGGCCACGACGGCGCCGTTGAACTTGAAGTCCAGGGTGGTGGCGGCCGAGGCGACGGTGCCCGCGTTACGCACGCCGGCGGTCAGGTTGATCACCGAGGTCTCGTCCGGACCGGCCGGACTCCAGGTCGTCGACGTCACGACCAGGTCCGGGGCGGGCGCCCAGGCGCCGATCACCTGCAGCTCGGCGACCTGGCCGCCGGGCGCGCCGTTGTTGCTGAAGATCTGCAGACGTACGTCGGAAGCGGTCCCGTTGACCGGAATCGTCACCGTGTTCTGATTGCCCGACGGGCTGAAACCGTAGTCGGCCCGCGCCTTCAGCTCGGTGAACCCGCCGGCCGCCCCGGCCCGGCCGAGCACCTGGATGTTCTGGGTCCGCGCACCCCAGGCCGCGTCCGGGTTGAGCTTGACGACGACACCGGTGACGTTCGCGTCGGCGCCGAGCTTCACGGTCAGCGTGGACGGGAAACCGGCCGACTCCCAGTAGGTGGCCAGGTTGCCGTCGTTGGCGTTGGTCGCCACGAAGTTGAAGGTGGCCGACGACGCCTCGATCGCCTTCCCACCGGCCAGGTTCGAGCCGGTCGGCGGGTCCGGGTCGGGGTTGGTCGGGCCGGCCACGCCGTAGATCTCGAACTCCGACAGCTGCCCGGCCGGCCAGCCGGTGTTGCCGGTGATGGTGACCCGCACGTACCGCACGGTCGCCGAGGTGAAGTCGATCGTGACGGTGTTGCCGGTGGCCGGGTTGAACACGCGCCCGGCCGACGCCGACAGCGTGCCGAACGACGAGCCGTCGGTGCTGCCCTGGACGGTGAGCGTCTCCGTCCGGGTGGCCCAGGCCGTGGCCGGCGGCAGCTTGAGCGCCACCTGGTCGATCGCGGCGGTGGCCCCGAGGTCGACCTGGATCCACTGCGGGAAGACGTTGTTCGTGCTCTCCCAGTACGAGCTGGAGTTGCCGTCGTTGACGGCGGAGGCGGGCTGGGCGCCGAGGGCGCTGCTGGCGGTGACCGTCTTGCCCAGCGCGAGGTTGGAACCACCGGCGGCGAGGGCGGCGGTGGATCCGCCCACGGCGTCGGCCGCGTGGGCGGCGACCGGGGAGAGGCCGAGGACGGTCAGGCCGGCCGCGAGGGCCACGCTGACCAGTCTTCGACTGAGGGTTATCGGCTTCATGACGTCCGTCCTGTCGGACCGGCGCGTCGACGTACGCCGAAGCGGTCACCGCTGCGCCGGGGGGATGGGTTGAGGAACAGCGGCCCGGCGTAGCATTTTCCAACTCGATCTAGGAAAATTTCGTTGTTCTGCTGAGTTCTTGCAGACCGGGACATTCAATGTTTCAGATATGTCACTGGTTCGTCAACGGCTCTCGTCCAGAACCGAAAAAGACGCAGCCCTCGGCTACTCGCCGTCGTCGGCCCGGGCGGACAGATCGGTGACCTCACCGACCGTGCTGGTCGCCGTCAGCGCCGCGGCGAACAGGATCACCTGGTTGATCAGGTTGAGCGAGAACAGCAGCCCCACGGTTCCGGCGACGACCTGATACGTCGGGTTCGCCGCGACATGCTGCACGAGGACACGGCCGGCGGTCTTGAGCAGTTCCAGGCCGCCGGCCACGAGCAGGGCGGGCACGACGACACGACGCAGCGGCACGCGCAGACGCGGCAGTCCGACCAGGATCGCGGCCGCCAGCAGCGCGTTCACCCCGACGCTGACCACCAGACCGACCACGCTGAGCAGCCGGTGACTCCAGACGGCGCTCGCGGTGGCCGGCTCGATCAGGGCACCGGCCACCGCGATGGTCACGTACGCCGTGGCCAGCGAGACGGCCAGCAGCAGGCCCAGCCCGAGCAGCACGAGCAGATCGATGAGCAGGCGGCGCACGATGAACCCGGGGTACTCGGGCAGTCGCCACACCTTGCGGATCGAGGACCGTACGGCGTCCGCCCAGAACCAACCGGTCACCGGCAGCCCGAGGAAGGCGATGACGCCGGCGGTGTTGCGGGCCACCCGCAGACTCTGCACGTCGAGACTGGGCAGGTTCGCGGTGAGATAACGCTGCAGCTGCTGCTGCACCTCCGGCCGGTCCAGGACGAACCCGAAGGCCGCGAAGCCGAGCAGGGCGAACGCGAACGTCGCGAAGAACGCGTAGTAGGTGATCGCGGCGGCGAGCCGGCCGCCGTCGGCTTCGTCGTACCGCAGGACGGCACGGCTCAGGTGATCGAGCCAGCCGAAGCGGCGCCGGGCCCGCCTCCACGCCTCGACGGCCGGCCGCATCCTGCCTTTCGCCACCGAGACACCCACCATGGCCGATCGAGTTGCGCCGAGGAGGCCAGCACACCGCACCCTACGCCGGTCGAGCCCTCACCGGACGGTTCGGTGCTGGAGCGTGGAGATTCGGTGCTGGAGCGCGGAGGTTCGGTGCTGGAGCGTGGAGATGAAGGCCAGGGTCGACTCGGCGCCCTGGTTGAGATTGGGCCCGCCCGGGGTCAGCCCGTCGAAGCCGCCCCCGGTCGACGGGTCCCACATGACCTGACCGGCGTCGTTGTCACCGAGGAACCAGGCGACACACCGGTGCACCCCGTCCGTCCAGGCCGGATCGCCGGTGACGGCGGCGGCGGTGGCACAGGCGTCGGCCAGCGCGGCCACCTCGATCGGCTGCTGGTCGTAGCGCAACCGCGGAGTGTCGCGTCGCCAGCCGGCCACCGGCAGCACCGACAGGTGGCCGTCGCTGGTCTGGATGTCGAGCAGCCAGCTCAGCATCCGCAGGCCGTCGGCCAAGGCCGGCGGGTCGTCCAGGAGGTCGCCGGCCAGGATCAGGACTTCGGCCAGCGCGGCGTTGGCGTAGGTGAGCCGGTCCTGCGGCCACGGCCAGTGCGGATCGTGATCCGGGCGTCCGATCGCCGCCGCGGCGTCGGCCAGCAGGGCGGCCGCCGGCTTGTCGTCGGGATCGACGCGGAGCAGTTCGGCGGCGCCCAGTGCCGCGAACGTCATCGCCCGCGGACTGCTGCTCCGGCACGAGGCGCCCTGGCGGAAAGCGATCAGGGCGTCCTGGCGGATCCACGGCGCCGGGCCGCGGGCCGCGGCGGTGCCCAGGCCCCAGAGCGCCCGGCCCCACCAGTCACCCAGGGCCGGTCGATCACCCCAGGTCCGGTCGAAGCCGAGCCGGTTGCGGAACGCGCCACCCGCGTCCTGGGCGTGGACGAGGAAGGTCAGATAGCACTCGGCCAGCCGCAGCACCTCGGCCGAGGGGTCGAGCTCACGGCTGGTGACGACGAGGCCCCGGGCGACGTCGTCGGTGCAGTAGCCGTGCTCCCGGCGCACCGTGGCGTGCCGGGCGTGTTCGAAGAGTCCGGTGTCGTCGGTCAGCCGCGTCAGGTGCGCGAAGGGCGGAACTGTCGTCGAGACGCTCACGTGGCCACGGCGACCGGGCGGTTCTCGGCGACCAGGGTCGCGGCCAGTTCGTGGTACCGCTGGGCGACGGCGGGCCAGCCCAGCGCCTGGCCATCACGTTCGCGCAGCGTGGCGGCGAGGGCGGGCTTGGTCAGGATGCGCCGGATGGCGGTCGCCAGGGCGGCCGGGTTGCGATGCGGCACGAGCAGCCCGGGACCGTCGGTGAGCAGCTCCACCGCGTGCGGGAATGTGGTGGCGACGACCGGGATCCCGGCCGCCACCGCCTCGACCAGAACTCCCGAGGTGACCTGCTCGGTGGAGTCGTAGGGCAGCACGACCACGTCGGCCGAGCGGATCAGCTCCCCGAGCGCCCGATCGTCGAGATAGGCCGACTCGTAGCGCACGCTGTGCGCGATGCCGAGGGCGGCGCCGAGCTGGTGCAACCCGGCCCGGTAGGCCTCGCCGTGCAGCTCGACCACCTTGGGATGGGTCCGACCGGCCACCGTGTAGACCGGCGCGGGATCGAGATTCTGCAGCCGGGCCAGGCCGCGCAGCGCCCACTCGATGCCCTTGCCCGGCCCGAGCAGACCCCAGGTGAGCAGGTGCGGCCGGGGGTCCCGCCGGACCGGCGGACCGGCATAGGCGGAAGTGCCGTGCGGGATCACCGAGATCTTCGCGGCGTCCACCGCGTAGCCCGCGAGCAGCCGGTCGCGGGCCGCCCGGGTGCTGGTCACGACCGCGCCGGCGGCCGACACGATCTGTTCGAGCAGCGACTTCTGGCCGGGGGTGGGCTGGGTCAGCACGGTGTGCAGGACCACCAGGCTGGGCACGGTGAGCCGGCGCAGCACGGACAGCACCTCACCGCCGTCGCGCCCGGGGTAGATGCCGTACTCGTGCTGGATGACCGCGATGTCGAACGTGTTCAGCACCTCGGCGGTGTCCCGCCAGCCGGCCGGCGTTCCGGCCGTCCAGGTGTGCACCACGTCGGTCTGGGACGTGAGGTCGTCGCCCGTCTCGGCGACACGGACGATGCCGCCCCCGCCGAGGTGCGTGGCGAGCGCGGAGTTGAAGGTCGCCAGCCCGCACAGGGTGGGCGGATGGGTACTGAGGAATCCGTACCTGATGGTCATGAACCGTGCCTTCCGTTCGTCGACCGGCTGCGGAGGACGCGCCGGGCGGCGACACGTGATGACGGCGCCGAATCGGCGAAATCGCAGGCCGGATGGGTACGCGACGGTGAGCCCCGGCCCGATGTCACACCGGGTCGGACTCGGCCAGCGCGACCGGATCGAGGTGGAGCGTGGCCAGGAGCCCGCCGTGCACCGAGGAGTCGATGCGGTCCGGTAGTTCGCGGTCGACGAAATCGGCCCGGGCGTGCTGACCGCGTTCGCGAAGCACGGCGAGGACGGCCGCTTTCAGAATGATCATCTGTCTGCTCTCCCGGGTACGTCCGCCGAAGCTGGACCGGAGCCGCCGGAGTCTGGAGCGACACCACCACACTACGCGGTCGCGACGCGGACGTGGTCATCGCCGCTCCTCGGGTGGCAAACCCCACGCCACCAGGCTCCGGTAACCCGATCGAGCGAATGACACCTATTCGTGGCCGCCCCGCGTCACACTTGACGCGGCACGACGAGAGCAAGTCGCTCCAGACCCCGGCGGCAGCCTTCGCGACAGCAGCCTGGGAGCACAGATGAGCGTCTTCGCCCGAGACCGGACCGACCGGAAGCCCCCTACCGAGCTACGACTCGACGACAGCTCGCCATCGCCGACCATGGAGGCGATCTCGCGCGGCAGCCACGAAGCGTTCGCCGTGCTCTTCGACCGCACCTGCGCCGCCGTCGCCGCCGACCTCACCGCCCGCGTCGCCGAACCCCGCCGGCGGACGGCGATCCTCGCGGCCACCTACGTCGAGGTGTGGTGGCTGGCCGGCTGCCGCAGCGACGCCGACGCGGACGAAACCCAGTGGATCAGAAGCATCCTGGATCGGCGGGTCACCGAGCCGCACCGGCCCGAGGCGGGCCCGGGCCGCGCCGAACGCGAACTGGCCGACCTGCTGGGCCGCCCGGTCGAGGAGCTCTGGCCGAACGGCAACGGGGCCGACCATCGACCGTCGGCCCCGTCCTGAACTGCGAAGACGTCAGCCCTTAAGGAGCTGCCGAGCCATCACGATCCGCTGCACCTGGTTGGTGCCCTCGTAGATTTGGGTGTTCTACGCAGGCACCCCTTCTGAGCTGCGAAAACTCCTTCTTCCGGGGGCTCGGCCAGGATTTGGCCAGGACGCCTAGGACTCGTCAGCAGCTTTCTCGGCGGACCGGGGACCAAGGCCATCGACGCTTGACGATCTATGGGTCACCCAGCAGCAACCGGCAAAGATCAGTAACAACCAGCACCATCGGGAGCCCCAGGGGCCAGGGTTCAATAGGCGTAGATCGAAGAGGCCGGACCACCAATCGCCGGGCCTCTATCTACAGCCCACGTCGAACCTGAGGACCCCGGCCGCCGCGTGAATGCACGGCATTCGGCACTTCAGCGCTCACCAGAGCACCCGAAAAGCACGGCAAGTGAGTGAATAATCCATTTCATTACTACGAGTCCCATTCATTGGACTGCTGGCTGAACTCCGCTGCCCCGCGTCCCTGTCGGCCCTGATCCGGCAGGGGACCGGCTGGCTCCAAGCCCCAACGCGTACCCGCAACCGGCTGGTGAAGCTGCCGCAGATGACCAGCCGTCGAAAAGGTGAGACAACCTTTGAACAGCCACAGCGAGACTCCGGTACCGATGGAATCCCGGCATGGCGCATGCATGGGTAACTGCCCGTACCGCAAAACTCGGCTACACCTGCTTCTGGATGGACCCCGACAAACGGCAACGGCAGAAGGTGTTCCGGCTGAAGGGCGACGCCGACGACTTCCGGGCCAAGAAGGAACGCGAGATAGCTACCGGCACCTATCTGGAGACCGAGCGCGGTGCCCAGACCGTTGTCGCCTTGTTCGAGCGGTGGGCGACCAGCCGCGGCGTGGAGAACTCCACCGTCCGGCAGTACCGCAGCCTGCTCAACCAGGCGATCCGCCCGTTCTTCAAGGCCAAGACGATCGGCGCGCTGAAGCTCGCCGACGTGCAGGCATGGATCCTGTGGATGCGCGACACCAAGGTCTACTCGCCGCAGACGCTGCAGACCCGGTTCGGGTATCTGTCCGCGGCGTTGCAGTGGGCGGTCGACAACGACGAACTCGGCCGCAATCCTGCCAAACGGGCCAAGCTCCCCGGTAAACGCGCCAACGTTCGCCGCAAGGTCAAGGGCAAGATCGTCGTACCGACCCTCACCGAGATCGAAGCGCTGATCACCGCCTTCGACCCTCGCTACACCGCGATGGTCTGGGTGATGGTCGGTTGCGGGTTGCGGGTCGCCGAGGCGATGGGCCTGTGTGTCGACCAGATCGACTTCGAGCGCGGCTTGCTGTACGTCAACCGGCAGGTCACCGAGGACGGCACAACGGCGAGCGGCAAGAACGCCGGGCTGCAGCTGAAGATGTACACCAAGCACCGTGATGCCGACGACCCCGGACGCACAGTGCCGCTACCCAAGATCGTCGCCAACGTATTGTGCGCGCACATCGAGCGGTTCGGAACTGTCACCTGGAAGTCGTCCAAGTACCCTGTGCAGTTGCTGTTTCCGAACCACAGCCGCAGAGGGCTGCTGAATCAGAACTACCTGCGCAACAAGGTCTGGCAGCCAGCGCTGGCCACCTCGCGGGTGTCGTTCGACCGCACTCACACGATGCGGCACTTCTTCGCCTCATCCCTGCTCGCCGACGGCGTCCCGATCACCGACGTCGCTGAGTGGCTCGGCCACGCCTCACCCGAGATCACCCACGATTACTACGGACACTTGATGCCCGACGCTCCCGATCGTGGGCGTGCCGCGATGAACAATGCGATGGCAAGCCTGCCGGACCTGCGTGCGATCGCGGCCAACAGCGGCCGACACGATGGCCGCCAGTCGAAGCAGGCTGCCGCAGCCTAGAAAAAGCACGGATCCCGGCGGACGAGAATTTGACGGCAAGACGGAGAGAGCCAGCGTCGGCATCCACGCCGGGCGTAGCTCGACGGCCGCTGGCCGACACCCAGAAAGCGCCGGGGCGATTCGCACATGTTAGCTATTGTGGACGGTCGTCTATGTCGCCGAAGCTAGGACGAACGTCTAGTGATGTCGCGTTCGCCGGGAACCTCGCCGGCACGATCCGCCCGGAAGTCACTGATCGATGCCATCGCAGCCGTCTCGACTATTCTAGCGCTGTTCGTTGCCCTGTTTGCCTGGCTGTTTCCGCGTTCGCCTGACCCTGGCGCCGTGGCCGAACCGGGGCAGAGTCCTGCAACGGCACAGCCGCGCATCTCCGCCCCGCGCGCGATGGACTCGGCTGACCCGACGGTGGTTTCGTCAGTCAGGCCGACACCCACCACCCATGACACTTCACTGGCCTACGACCGCACAGAGCTCACGATCAACTGCGGCACGGGGGTGGAAATCGACTTGGACGAACCACGAGTATTTCCCGTCTCCGGGGAGGATCTCACCTACCATTGCATCGACCAGGAGTTCTGGCTCGCCACCGGCGCGGCCGGCGGGTATTCGAACACTGCCACGCCCGCCACCCTCGACACATGCCTCGAAGCTCTGCGAGTCTCGGCTTTCGACGAGACGACAACTCGGGTCTCTGCCGGGCTCAGCTTTTGTGTCTCCACCGCAGACCAAGCGCGCGACAAGGGCAAGATCGTCCACGTCGAGGCGCTCACTGACGGCTGGAGCGGGCACGTGACGATCGCGGTGACGGCCTGGCGGAACCCCGCTAACCGGAACTAAACCCTCCGCGGAGGGTCCTGTCGCAGCTCATGAAGGACGAACGGCCGCGGCCGCCGCCGAGTGCCGCACCAAGCCGCTGGCCTGGACAGTCAGTAGTTCACCCTCAGCGAACCGGCATGACGGTGCGCCGCAGTCTTCACACCACTTCACAATGCTTCACACAGTCTTCGCACGTCGCTTGCGAGGTGTGAAGCTTGGGTGATGAGATGGACCCATGAGCGCTGAAAGCGTCAGGGAAGCCCTCGCCACGTTGCGTCGAATGGGCGGCGAACCGACACGAATCGAGGCGAAACGTGCCGCAGGCGGGTTACCCAAGGCGGTGCGCGAGACACTGTCCGCCTTCTCGAACACCGACGGCGGGACGATTTTGCTCGGCGTAGACGAAGCAAGCGGCTTCAGCGTGGTCGAGCTCACCGATCCCAGTTTTCTCCGTGATGCGCTGGTGCAGATGTCACGAGACGACATCACTCCACCGCTGCAGATCAGCACTGAGATCGTCGATGTCGAGGGCCAGCGGCTGGTCGTGGCCGAGGTCCCCCCAATGTCGGCGGACCGCCGGCCCGTCTACGTCACCGCGCAAGGAATCTCCGGCGGTTCCTACCTTCGCGGAGGAGACGGCGATCGACACATGACCGAGGCTGAGATCGCCCTCGTCATGGCGGCCCGGACTCAACCGGTCTATGACCGTGAGATCGTCGAAAGAACCTCCGTACAGGACCTGGATGAGGAGGCATGGCGGCGCACCCTGCGCCGGGTTCGGGCCGGGTTCCCCAAACTCGCACAGTCCGACGACGCCACGGTCCTCTTCCGCCTGGGCATCACCGCCGGGCGTTCCGAGGATGCCCCCCTGACCCTGGCAGGGCTGTTGGCCTTCGGCCAGTTTCCACAGCAGTTCTTTCCCCAGTTGATGGTCTCGGTTGTTGTACACAGCCCAGACTCCAGCTCCGGAACCCGGTTCCTCGACAACCAAACCGTTCGTGGCCCCATCCCTGAAATGGTCGAGACAACGCTGGCCATGCTTCGCCGCAACCTCGCGGTCCGCGCAATCATCAGCGAGTACGGCTCACGCGTGGACGAAGTCGAGTACCCCTTGGAAGCGGTACGCGAGGCGGTCGTCAACGCCCTGATGCACCGTGACTACAGCCCGGTGACCAGAGGCACTCAAGTGCAGATCGAACTGTTCCCCGATCGTCTCGTCGTCCGCAGCCCTGGCGGACTCTACGGCGGAGTCGTCGTCGACGAACTCGGCGAGGAAGGCATCTCCTCATCTCGGAACGCAGTATTGAGCAGCCTCCTCGCAGATACTTACCTCCCGTCATCGAACGAACTCGTGGCGGAAAACAGGTCCTCGGGCATCCCTGCGATGCTGGCCGTGGCCCGGCGCCGAGGACTCCCCCGGCCGAGCTTTCGCAGCTCGATCGCCAGCTTCGTAGTCACCATGGCCCGGTCTGAACTCCTCAGCCCCGAAGTCCGCGGCTGGATCTCCCGACTCGGGGCGCACTTGCCCACACAGGCACATCACCTCGCTCTTGCCATGCTGCGCGACGACTACCTGACCAACGAGATGCTCCGCCAGTGGGGAGTCGACCGCGTAGCAGCCGGCCAGGTCCTCCGCGACCTCGTCGATCAAGGACTGGCAGTGAAGGAGGGCGGCAGACGCTATGCGCGGTATGTCCTCGACCCCGCAGTCTCAGGCCGGTCAGGAGCTCCCGATCTCTTCTCGGCGCTTTCGCCTCAAACGCCGCCCGATGTCGCCGAAGCGCTCAAGGCACGTGGGGAAGCGACAGCAGGCGAGCTCGTTGAAATGACCGGACTGTCCCGTAATGCCGTCTTAAATCATCTCCGTGCTCTGGCCAGAACCCAGGCTATCGAGGTCATAGGACCTACCCGAAGCCCCAAACGTCGCTACCGATGGGTTGCCCCTCACGCCTGAGCAGCATGATCGCCGGAGCACCGTTGCCGGAAAGGATCCCTATCGCCTACAGGAGCAGACCCGAAGCGGAACAGCGCAACACCGCCTTGCGGTTTCAGGTTGCCGAGATGATTGCCGCCGACACAGGCAGCCTGCCGCGGCCTAGAACGGCGCGAACAATGGACAGACGAGGCTCGGGCAAGAGAACCGCATGCCGTGCACAGCGACGGTATGTCCTCCGGCCGGCCGCGGGCCGGAACCTCGCTGCATGGGCCGCCTGGCGCGGCGAGGGCGATCAGGCTTTGACAAGGTCGCGCAGACCTGCCGGGTCACCCGCCGCGACGTAGCGGAAGCTCTGCGGCGGCTGGAATGGCGCCTGCTCTCGAAGATGTCGCAGAGGTAGTGGTTCGTTGAGCCGGTTGACTGCTCTGATGTGCAGCAGATGCGCGTTGGCGGCGCCGTCGAGGTAGGCGTCGTACTCCTCGCGGCTGACACCGAGATCTTCGTGGAACCGGCGCCACCCGTCGCCGGGAAGACAGACGGTTACCTCGCCGAGCCTGGCGGTGCCGACAACCGCCATCTGGGGAGAACTGGCGTAGAGAATGATCGGCGTGCCGGGCACGGCGTTCACCGGGCGACGCCGGATTTCGATGACTTTCGTGCCCGCCAGGATGGCGGCGGCGAAGCGGGGGCGGAGCGAGAGCAGCAGTGTCCGCTGGTTTGTCATCAGGCTCGACCTTCCTGGTAGAGGGCAGCGAACAGGGCCGCGGGGATCCGGGTGGGTTGTTGTGGCGGGTTGACGGGACCGCCGTGTTCAAGGGCGAGACGGCGGATCGTCTGCCTCAGGATGAGCCGCGGGAAGATCTCGGTGTTGGTGAACCGCAGGGCTTGGGCGATACCGTCGCGGGCGGCCTGGTGAACGGTGTTGCGGTCCCAGACGCCGAGGTGCTGGAACCGGTCGTAGAGTTCGTCGGCCGGGGCGGTGATGACGGAATCGAGCTGCGAGCAGGCGATGATCGCCGCAGGCTGCTGCGTAGTCTGTCCGCCTTTGCTCATGTACCACAGCAGCCGCGCCGGTGCCTGCGGTCTGGTGCCACCGGGGCTGCGGTAGTAGACGTGTTCCCGGCTGATGCCCAGGACGTCCTGGCGGGGCAGGAAGCTGGCCGGGACACCCAGCAGCTGCGACGAGTAGGGCTGCTGGATGGGGATGAGATAGGTCGGCAGCTCACTGTCGAGGATCTTCGTCGGCCACCAGATGCGTTCGAGTTCGGCAGCAGCGACGGCGGGCATACCAGATCTTAACGGGGCGGGCTCGGGTAATCCGGCCACCCTGGCGGCTGAACTCGCCACCCGTTCGATGTCAGATGCCGTGCCGAGGGTGTCGATGACGTAGCAGTAGAGGGTGTCGGCGGCTTCCTGAAAGCCGTCGTTGAGGGCGGCAAGCTGTGCCTGGGGCGACAAATGCGAATCCGCGATCTGGATCATGGGGAGTGCGGCGTCGCGCGCCGACTCACGTAACCGAAATAGCAGCTGCCTGGCGAGAGTGTCCGCGAGGGGCCGGTTCGCCACCCGTAGCAGCGGCACCTGGAGGGCACCCGCTGTGCGGGTGGTGGCATAGGCAGCCACCAGTTCCCCGGACGGCTGGAAGACGCCCAGCCGCTGGGCGCCGATCGTGGCGAGGCTGGTGAGTGTGTTCTGCAGGTCGCGGGGACGTTCGCCGGTGGTGTGATTGCGCAGGGTTTCAACGGTCTGGTTCTCACCGCTGCGCAAGCGCCGTTCAACGTAGCCGGTGTCGTGAAGGCTGGCGGGGCGATACGACTCCGCGTGCGCTAGTTCGTCGATATGGGTGACCACGTCGGCGGGTCGCATGATGCGCAAGCCGTACCGTTCGGCGATGCCGCCGTAGATCCTGGTCAGTTCCCGGTCGTTGGTGACGAGCACGTTCAGTCCGGCGGCGATCGCCTCGGCGACGTGCTGCAAGTCGAGCAGGTCTTGCCGGTCTTTCGGGTTGGCGGCGACGAGTGGGCGGGTGTGCTGCCGTAGCTGGGCGATGACCTCGCCGCGGGTGCTGGGATCGGAGCGGACCGCGGTGAATCCCTGTGCGCGTTCGGTGCAGCGGGTTCGCAAGTCGCTGTCCATGCGGTCAATCTCGGTGTTCAGCGCCGCGGTACGGATGATCTCCAGCAGTCCGACAAGGTGGGGTGCGAGCAGCGCGTAGGACTCGTCGGCGTTGGTCCGGCCGGGTTCGGTGAGGTCACGCAGGACGTTCATGTCGATGGCCGCGCGCACGAGGACCGTGTCGGCGTCCACCGACAGCAGGTTGGGGTGGCCGTGGTCGCGCCACCAGTCGATCAGGATCTCGCCTTTGGCGCCGCGGCCGCGTCGTTCGCCTCGTTGCGCGAAGCCGAGCCGGATCCACATCTCGCCAAGGTCGTAGTCGCGGCGGCACCGTGCCGAGATTCCGAGGTGGTCGCTGTGGCGTTCGCTGATGTCCTCGACGAGCAGCCGCGCGATACCCGTACCCCGCCACGTGGGATCGACGCAGAGGTGGCTGAGCCGAACGCGTCGGCGTGCCAGCGCGTACAGGGCGTATCCCACGGCAAGGTCGCCAGCGTAGGCGAGCAGCAGGGTGCGGTTGTCTGCCGCGTCGCTGTAGCCGGAGAACGGCATGTGTCCCAGCGTTGACCGGGCCGCGTTCCCCAGCTGGATGGCGGCGTCGATGGCAGCGCTGTCCCGTGAATCCGGTCTCGCCAATCTGATCGATTCCGGTATCTCGGTACCCCGCTTCGCCGACATGAACGCAGTGTGCACGATCCACTGTGTTGAGTGAAAGCCATTGCAGCCTCTTTGCGTTGAGGACCTCGGTGGCAGTGAAGTGCAGGTCGGCGACCTGGCACCGCTCAAGGTGCTTGCTGGACGACAGGCCATAGCGGCCGAGGTTGACGAAGCGGTCGGAGGATTCACCGTTGTCGCCGCCCTGAGCCGCGATCTGCGCCGTTCCCGGATCCGCCAGAGCATGGTCGGATTTTGGCTACGCTCACCCATCGAAATCTGCCAAATAGTAACGGTACGGTTACTCGCAGCAATATTCGCTGTGGAGGGAGTCGCCCGTGAGCAAGCGCAGCAGCCGGTCTCGACGCAGGGAGCCGATCCGTCGTCCGATTCCGGCAGCACGACTGTCCGCTTCAACGGGCAAGGTCGCTGACCTGACCGAGCAGCACTTAATCGACGGGTGGTCGATGACCGAGCAGGTGCGAGTGCGGCTGGCCCGCGGCGAGGACATGGCCGCAGTGCGCCGGCTCACCTCGTTAGCCGGCGCCCGGCTGGAGGACGAGGTCGTCGCGGCAGTGGAGGCGGGCGTCGGCGGGGCCGCTTTGCAGGCCGGTCTGAGTGGCGGTCCGGACACGTTCATGCGGTACATGGCCGAGAAGTTCACTGGACCACAGGGCACGGACCTGGGTCGGCTGCTGCCGCCGACGACTCTGGTGCTGGTAGCCGAACACGTCGAGCACGGCGTGGTCGGTGCCGTGGTCGCGTATCCGCCGGGCGGGGTCATCCAGCAACTGGTGGAGCACCAGCGGCGGATCGGCTCCAGCGGTCAGCAGCGATTCCAGCTGGTCATGGCCGCCGTGATGTGGATCGTGCGGATCAAGGCGATCGCGGTCGATGAGGCCATGCGCGGTCAGGGGATCGGCAGCGCGCTGCTCTACCGCTGCCAACAGGTCTATACCCATTGCGGCTACATGATCACGTACGGGCAGATGGCAGACAGCTCAGCGCTGGAACGGTTCTACCGCAGCCACGGCTTCGACATCCTTGATCGCGACAGCGGCTTCGACCCGTGGATGGTCCTCGGGGTACATGCCGAGATCCGCCCCGACCCCGGCGAGCGCACGTTCGTCCGCCACCAGAAGCCCGGTTCTGATCGGAGCCGACCCGGCCGGGTGCCAGCGCCGCGTCGGGCCAGGACACACTTTGACCCTGGCACCCTGGCTCTGCACGACGATCACCTACCGGCCCTGTTGATGCAGGGCTCCGGCGAGTACCTCGCCATTCAGTTCCTGCCCTTGCTGTGGGTTAAGATGGCCGAAGGCCAACGGGCAAATGCTTGCCTTGACGCGTGCGCCCAGCTACGACATGCCTACCAGTTGTTCGGGATCTCCGCCGAAATCCTGCCGGTCGGCGTGGCGCTCCACCATCCCGACGGTAGCCGCACCCAGTACGCCACCGACGAGCCTCGCTGGCATGACGACACCACCTTGATCGGGCACACCATCCTGTTGTTACCCCATCACGACAAGCTGGTGGATCCGACCATCGAGCAGGTTCCCGAAATTCGGGCACTGCGACAGGGCCCGGTCGTCGGCCGAATCCCTCGGCAGAGTCGAGACGCCCTGCACGATGGGCAGACCAGTTTCGGCGTACCACGCGGAGATCTACTGATCGAATACCAACCGGTCCGGGCCGAGTACCGCGACAGACTCCTGAACGGATCGCTGCTCGCCCGCAATGACTCGGAGTATCGGCGTGCCGCCGCCAACCTGGCGATGATGGCCATCCAGGCCTTCCGCGGCACCGACGCCGCCGACCGGATCCGACAGACTGCAGCCTTCCCCCGCCTCACTGCCCTGATCGACACCATCGGCGACGCCCCGATCGAGGCCAATGAGGATGCAGGCGACTTGCTAGCCCATCTACCAGACGGACCACGTCGCCTCGACCAGATCCCTCTTCCACGGCTGTCATAGCTTTTGAGAAGCAACTCACCTGCACGGATTACGGATCCCCGACCGCCTGCCGGAGACCCGGAAGTGAACTGAAGGCAGAACGGCGCGATCGCGGAGCCATCCATGGTTTGGCCTCACCTGCTCGCCCGACTCCGGAACCCTGGAGCGTTCGCCGCTGTCGGCTTGGCGACAGGCCTCTACTGTCGCCCGCGCAATGGCCGCCCTGATACGGTGCTGCGACCACAAGCGGTGAGTGCTTCGATACCTACGGATATCTGTGCGGGTGGCGGTTGCAGGCTGAAGACGGAGCGGTTTCGGCCGCTGATCTTGTGGTGACGCAGGAGCCACCCGACGATGCCGGTGCTCGGACTGCGGATCTGTACGAGTGGCAGGCTGTTATGGCCGCGGCGGACGGATTGCGGCTCTATCTAAACGCTCTGGGCACGTCGGGCGAACTCGTCGCGGCAGAGGGCTGCCGGGTGTTGTGTGAGCGGCACGAGGACTGGGTGATCCTGCGCGACAGGGATGCCGAGTTGATCTCCGCCAAGCATCCGGGTCTCTCGTTCGGCGCCTACACGACTCTCAATTCGCTGGCCGATGACGGCGGCGTCGGGCATCTGTTCAACCGCTGGATGACCATGGGCGAGCAGGCGACGTGCCGGCTCGTGACGACCGCTGGCGTGGACAAGCAGCCCAAACAGCTGACTGCACTGGCAGACACACTGCAGCAGCGGCGGCTTGCCGGTGTCGATCTGCTCGCCGACGGCGAATTTGAGGAATTGCTCGACGCCTTCGGTGCCGCGCTGTTGAAACACTGCGATGGCCTGCCCGAGCGATGGAGCGCCGACGCCGGAGGCCAGGCTGATGCGGTTCCGAGTCGGGATCAGCGGCGGCAGATGGCGCGCTTCCTGTCGATGTTCCGCTATCAGCCGAGCCCTCTGCGGGACTATGTCGGCTTTGCAGCGCCGTCGATGTATGTGCAGCCGGTGCTGCGGCGTTTAGGCAGCTCGGTTCCTGCCGACGCGGTGTGGGGAGCGGTTCTGTCGCTGTTCCGCGCTCGGATGCGGGCTTGTGGCCCGACCGAGGCGGGCGGCCTCCCGGCGGTTCTGGCGGCTCCGGTGGGTGCCGGAATCCCGAGCGTGGCCGAGTTGGAGAAGGATCTGATGGGCCGGATCGTCACGTTGGGCGATATTGATGTGGCCGTCCGCGCTGCGCTGGCGTTCCCGTCGGGTTTCGCGCGGCTGCCGCGGATGCAGCGCACCAGCCGTCTGGCCATCAAGATGGAGGTCGGGGGCTGCTCGGACAATGCTGTGGAACGAGCGGAGCAACTGCGTCTGGATTACCAGGATTTGATGCGTGAGCGGATGGCGGGTGATCCGCTGGCTCGCGCCGAGGAGATGCGGCTGCGCCGCATGTTGTTGCGGATCAGCGACACCGCGACGTCGCGGGTGAGCGATCCGGATGCGGAGTGGGGTACCGCTCTGTGGCGGGAACTTGAAGCTTCGCTTGAGCAGCAGGCTGCCAAGTTGCCTGACGATATGGATGTGGACCTGGCTCTGGGTGGGCTATGTGACTTGTCCAACCGTTGTCAGGTGTGGTTCAGCGAGAAGTTCGACATCGACAGCGAGGTTGAGCGCCGGCGTGGTGAGGGAGGTGGAGGATCATGACGACGGCATTCGAGGCCGCTGAACTGGCGTTGCTGCGGGAGGATCTCGCCTACCACCAGGCTCGCGTGTTGCTGCTGGTGACCGCTACCGCCGCGGAGCGAGGCCACAACCGCAAACTCGACGGGCTCACCAAGCTCGCGAAGCTGGACTTCCTTCTGCGCTATCCCGCTCTGGCCACGCAGGTGCTGGATGAGCTCGACCCCGACGATCCGCGTCTGCACCTGAGCGAGGACGAGATCGAGCAGCCCACTGACGTGGAAGCCCCGATGACCCGCTACAAGTACGGACCCTGGGATGACCGTTACTACGCGATCATCGGTGCTCTGGTCGGGCGTGGCCTGCTGCGCTACGCCCGCGGCCGCAAAGGCAGCGTGGCGCTGGTGCCGACCTCTGAAGGCCGTGACCTGGCCGGGCAGCTCGCCGACGCCTCCGCCTGGGAGGTCATCGCTGAACGCAGCCGGGCCATCGCGCAGGCATCGACCGGTCTAACCGGCAACGCTCTCAAGGATCTCATCTACCAGAGGCTGTCCGACCTCATGGACCGACCCCATCGACAGGTGATCCGTTGACCACCACGTTTCGTCTCAACGCCGTCGTCCTCGACACCGTCGAAGGGACCGTACGGCACGAGTTCCCCAGAGATCTGACGATCCTGGCCGGCCCGACTGGCGTCGGGAAGACCACGCTGCTGGAAGCGATCAAGTACGGCTTCGGCCTCGACGGCGTACTGGCTCTGGTCATCACCGACAGCGTCACCGACATCAGCGTCGATGTGAGCATCGGCGATGAGCGCTACCAACTGTCGCGCTCGACGGACCCGAACAAGCGGCGCAACGTCCGGGTCACCGACCTGAAGACGCAGGAGCGGCTGCCCGATCACAGCACCGATCTGGACCAGGCACCCAGCCTCAACACCCTGTTGCTGAACGCGCTGGGCCTGTCGGCCGACATGCGGGCGGCATCGAAGAACAGCACCAGTGGCAACCCCGGCACCCGCATCTCGTTCGCCGACGTCTTCTCCTTCCTCTATGTCGCGCAATCGGACATGAACCGGGACATCGCCCGGAGCCAGGACCAGTACCTCGAACCGAAACGCAAAGCGGTCTTCGAGCTGCTGTTCATGCTGACAAACGAGAACATTCTCGCCCTGCGCTCCGAGGCCAGCAGGCTGAACGCCGAGGTGTCGGCCGCGCAGAAGGAAACTCAGACCATCCGCAGTTTCCTGCGCACCACCAACACCACCGGCAAGGAAGAAGCGCTGAGCGCCCTCGGTGACGCCACCAACGATCAGATCGCCGCAGAGGCGCAGTTGAAGGTGTTGCGGGAAGCGATCAACCCGGCCGTCGACCGCGAAACTCAGGTGATCCGCGACTTGTTGACCGACACCGAACGGCGGCTGGCGGACGCCCGGGCGACGGTGACCGCCCTGAGCCGGCAGCAGCGGGAACTCACTCGCGAGCGGAGCCGGGTCGAAGCCGATCTGGCCCGGCTGGAGCGCATGCGCGATGCCGGCGCCCGGATCGCCGACATCGAGTTCGTAACCTGCCCCCGATGTCTGCAATCGCTGACAGCCAGGCCGGTTGCCGAGGGCGCCTGCCGAGTCTGCCTTCAGCATGATCCGGTGACGACCGGGCACAGCGATGACCAGTACGAGCAGCGTCAACTGGCCGAGCAGATGCGCGAGATGGAAGCGCAACTGGTGGTACTGAGGGAACAGCTCGCCGCCACCAAGGAAGCGGTCACCGATCGCGAGGCTCTCGTCAACCGGCTCACCGTGGAGATCGAGACTCGGACAGCGGAGCGGGTCACGCCACGCCTGCAGGCATACACCGACGCCGCCACCAAACTGGCCAACGCACAGGCCCGGCATCGAGAGCTGGAAACCGTCCTGCGGCAATGGGACCGGGTCGACGATCTGCGCCGCGTCGAAGACGAGCTGCGCGCCAAGCGTGATCGCATCCGCGGCGAGTGCCAGCGGCTGGAGGCGGATCTAAACGAACGCCGAGACTCGATCATCGGACAGCTGAATTACCAATTCGACCGGATCATGCGCAGCATCGGCGTCCCCAGCGTGAGAACCGCCGAGATCAGTCCGACCACCTACCTACCGCTCCTGAACGGTAAGCCGTTCCAGAAGTCGAGCAAGGGCGGCGGCATCATCACCGCCACCCAGATCGCTTACTGGACATCGGTCCTCTACGTGGTGGTGTCTCGCGGCGACACCCGATACCCGTCGTTCCTGCTGATCGACAGCCCGAGGATGGCGTTGAACTCGGCGACGAGCATGCAGGTAGCTCTCTACCGGCGGCTCAGCGGCCTCGCCGGCGCCCTGCCCGGAAAACTGCAACTGATCGTCGCCGACAACGAGCTTCCCGCAGCCGTGCAACGTGACTTCGCGGAGATCGACTTCGACTACGACGCGCCCACGGTGTCCACCATCGGGCACCCGGGTCCGGCAGCCGTGGACACCATCTACGAGAACGACACCGAGCAAGACGAACCCGAAGCCGACCAGTGAACACCGGCAGGAACCGAGCCGACCTAGGTCGGCTCGGTTCCTGCCGGGTCAGGGCAACTGGCCGGGTCGCACGTTGAGCATCGTGGGCTCGGCGGTCTCCACGCCGCTACCGGCGGCGGGGTCCGAGAGACTGTCAACGCGCGCACGGTTGGCGGCAACGCCATTGGCCGATTTCTGCTATTGTCCCTCGGCGCTCGGCTGCTCCTGGACGCGGGCCCAAAGTCGCTGGTTGTCCGACCGGGCGAAGAACACCGGCCGAGACCGAGTAACCGCTGCTGCGGCCTCACAATGTACGTGATACTGCTCGCGACGCGATCTCAGGCTGAGGAGAGTGCGCGGCCCGAATGGAGTCGACTAGCGACCGCCGATCGCGATTCGCTGAAGAACGATTGCGGAATGCTGGTTGGCGCTGGCCTCCGTTGTGAATTGTGCGCAGTCCGCACTGACTGACCGGAAGTTTCCGTTAGCGCTTCTACGCTTCAAGATGAAGCGAAACCCGCGCTTACTTCCGTCCACCCCAGCTTGCCACTCCACTCCATCCTTACTGATTCCCTTCCATGCGCTGCCTGTAACCATTTGCCAAGACACCTTAGGGCGCGCGGACTCTATAGCGTGACGCATGGCGCGTGCAGATTGGAATCGCTTGGCGGGATCCATATGTAATGCTTTCGCCACCACCTGGCGAAGACTTTTATGCACGTGGGGCGCAAATGTTTCTCTCGGCGGAAGGGATCCGGATTTTATCAGTCGCGCTATTTGGTCACTACTGGCTGATGCAATGGCAGACAAAAAGCTGTCTCCATTAAGCATGCGGTACAGGGTGACGCCCATCGCATAGACGTCACCGGCCGCAGCCTCGATACAACCCGGATCAGGAAAAGCTTCGGGCGGCAGATGAGGCGTGTAGCCAATTGGCGCGAACGCCGCATGACCTTTCTGGCAAGCAAGGCCGAAGTCAGACACCTTCACTGATCCGTTTGCAGCGACCAGGAGATTGGCTGGTTTCAAATCTCGATGAAGAAGATTGCGCGAGTGAAGGTATTCGAGGCCACGGCAGGCATCCTCGACCGCTGCGGTTGCGAGCCGTACTGGCAGCGGTTCTCCGTGGTGTCGATTTTCAATGCTTCCGGCGGGCAGGTATTCCATTCTGATCACCGGGACGCCCATCTCCAGCTCTGCGGAGTAGACATCAACAACGTGGTCATGCTTGGCTTGCAGCATACTTCGAGCCTCGGAGAACGGGTCAGTAATGCCGGAAGATCCGGGCCCGTTCAGATACTTTGCCGCACACAAGCGCTGCAGGCCAAGATCCTCCTCTAGCCATACCTCCCCGAAGTACCCTCTTCCAAGAACTCTCAGCTGCCTATACATAAATCCTACTTCTCCAAAATAGCCAATGCCGCCGTTACGGGCTCAAGGTGAGCTTTGATTGTTTCCGCCACCAGGGGAACTTGCAGCAAAGCGTCCTGAAGCTCCGTTGCGTTTTTTGCGGAAAATGCAGCTCTAAGGGATACCGCCAGAATCCTTCGGCACTCAAGTCCGCTCGACGCAATCGCTTCCTGGACAACTCCTTCAACCTCGGCGCGCGGAAGTGAGTTGCCTTGACCACCTGCTTCGGCGGCTCGAATCGCCACCATGCTTAAATCCTGCTTCCCCGTGATCTCGAGAATCTCTTTACGAACCCAGACCAATTCTTCACCGCGGGTACCCGCCGGAGCTTTTGCATAACCCGAGTCGACTTTCGTTGCAGAAGCCCGATCAACCCCCTCCAGAATCACCCAATCGAGGGTGTTCTTGGTGCACTTCACGCCCAAAATGCGCAGCATTGGCAATCTCACTTCACGGTCTAGTGGGCCGGTTGGATCGCGGCAACGGGTGCAGGGTACACGATGATCGGGAGCACCCTCATGTAAAGTCATGGTTTTTCGATCGAATGGAGATTGGTCGCTGACGCCAACTGACACGCCATGATTGATGGTTGAGCTGACGCCACTCGCAAATCGTCAGCTATGGCGAGTGCCAAGTGATGAAACAGGCGTGTCGCGCAGTGCCGACAGCGGGCTTCCTCCGGGTGCCAAAGCCCCAGATCACGAGCTGCTGGCCTTCGATGACGGCGGATGTTGCAGATGCGGCTGGGTGTCGAACGGACCGAGGTCGGGCACCAGCTCGTGAGCTGCTGCGAGATCGCGGATCTTCGCCAGGTAGGACGCCCGCTTCGCAGGCTCTCGATGGCACTGAGGGCCAACACCGGGCTCCACCCCAGTACGAGTAGCTGCTCGGGGTCAGCCTCGGGCTCGGCGGCGAGGCGCAGGGCCGGTGGCTGATCTGCGCCCCGCCAGTCGATGTACTTGGCCAGCGTCGCCAGGCTGACATGAACCGACCCGGTGAGGTGACGGTAAAAGCCGTAGATGCTCTTGGACCCGCCGTCGAAGCGGTCTGCGACCGCTTCGATCTTGAGCTGTGGCTCTCCGACAGGATGGTTGAGATCCGCTTGCAGGCTCTCCGGGATGACGACGCCCCCATCGCGCATGCCTTGGACGACGTTGCGGTGCAGCCGGCTCATGGACCCGATCAGGGCCTCCTCGCCCTCGTGGGTATGGATCACCCACTGGGCGGCGAGGGCGTGCTCGAAGGCCACCCGGATGTTCGCGCGAGCGGCGTAGGCCAAGCCCTGCGCATGCAGACTGAGTGCCGCCACGACCTGCGCCATCGTGTGGGCGACAACCGGGTAGGTGGCATTGAACCTCCTCGTCGACTCCGCGTCGACCACGAACGCGGGCGCTGTTCGCCAGTGTTCCAGGCAGGCGTGGGCTGCCGCCAGATGGAGTGCGCCGAGACGCTCCAGCTCCTGTTCATCGCTCCGAGAGGTCATTCGCCGATGATGCGGGCCAGGCGTTCGGTCAGTCTACGGAGTTAGCACCTCCGACATGGTGACCGGAGGAGCACCGCAGACCAATCATTCATGCCGCTCGGCGACAACGACGCCCTGAAATATGGCTGTCGACCAGGCCCTGCCCCTGGGAGTCGCCGTGTCCATCTGTTGAGTCAGCGCAGCAGCGGGGGCAACATCTGCTGGACGGCGGCGGTCTGCTTCTCCCAAGCCGCGACGAGTTCATGAGGGCATAGTCGTCGTGGTTGCGCCCGATGATCTGCAGGTGATGCGGCAGCTCGGCGGTACTCAACTCAGCGGGGACAGCCAGGGTCGGCGCGTTGATCAGTGTGCCGATGGTGCTGCCCTCCGTCCAGCGGGAGTAGCTGGAAATGGTGGTGTCGCCGATCTTCTCCGGCAAATGCAGGGGGCTGTCGAACGACAAGATCTGGGCTATCGACGATTACTCGGCGTAACTAGACGGAGTTCGACATCCCAGCCGCCGAAGCGCCCGGGGCAGCAAAAGGTCGGCTACGAATTTCCGTCATCACCCCCTGAAGAAATCGAAGGTATCCGAGTCTTCATGAGGCAACTCGACGGCGATCGTTCATTGCCTTAGTCAAATAAATCGATCGGCCGAGCCAGCATCTCGCCATAACACCAACCGAAAGCATCCCTCTTAGACTTCCCTCCGTAACGGAATAAGTACGCAAGGCGGCGGCACGCGCGTCGCAAATCATGGGTCCTGAGCTGGGAAAACGTCTCACACCGCTTGTCGAGACGCCTCACAGCACCCCGCCCATCCATCGATAGATATCCCGCATTCGTGAATCACGGACATCTACGAGTTTCCGGGGCCAAAAACAGGGCCGACTGTCTACAGTCGGCCCTGTCTTAGAACCATTCTGACCTGCGGAAACTTGCCTCTCTCAGCCTTTCAGAAGCTGCCGCGCCATCACGATCCGCTGCACCTGGTTGGTGCCCTCGTAGATCTGGGTGATCTTGGCGTCGCGCATCATGCGCTCGACCGGGTAGTCCCGGGTGTACCCGTACCCGCCCAGGATCTGCACCGCATCCGTGGTGATCTCCATGGCCACGTCCGACGCGAAGCACTTGGCGGCGGCGCCGAAGTAGGTCAGGTCGGCGTCGCCGCGCTCGCTCTTGCCGGCCGCGGTGTAGGTCAGCTGCCGGGCCGCCTCCAGCTTCATGCCCATGTCGGCCAGCATGAACTGCAGGCCCTGGAACTCGGCGATGGACTTGCCGAACTGCTTGCGCTCCTTGGCGTAGCCCAGAGCGAAGTCCAGCGCCCCCTGCGCGATGCCGATGGCCTGCGCCGCGATCGTGACCCGGGTATGGTCCAGGGTCTTCATCGCGGTCGCGAACCCGGTGCCCTCGTCGCCGATCATCCGGTCGGCCGGGATCCGTACGTTGTCGAAGTAGACCTCGCGGGTCGGCGATCCCTTGATGCCGAGCTTCTTCTCCGGCGCGCCGAAGGTGACGCCCGGGTCGGACTTCTCGACGACGAACGCCGAGATGCCGCGCGAGCGCGCGCTCGGGTCGGTGACGGCGAAGACCGTGTAGTACTCCGAGACGCCGGCGTTGGTGATCCAGCGCTTGACGCCGTTGAGCACCCAGGAGTCTCCGTCGCGGACGGCCCGGGTGGTCATCGACGCGGCGTCCGAGCCGGCCTCGGGCTCGGACAAGCAGTAGGAGAACATCCCCTCGCCCGCGGCCACCTTCGACAGGTACTTGCGCTTGAGCTCCTCGGACGCCGACAGGATCAGCGGCAGCGAGCCGAGCTTGTTCACCGCCGGGATCAGCGACGACGCGGCGCAGGCCCGGGCCACTTCCTCGATCACGATCGCGGTGGCGAGCGCGTCGGCGCCGGCGCCGCCGTACTCCACCGGGATGTGCGGGGCGTGGAAGTCGGAGGATCGCAGCGCGTCGTACGACGCCTTCGGGAACTCCCCGGTCTCATCGGCCTCGGCCGCGTTCGGAGCCACCCGGGCGTCACAGACCTCGCGCACGGCGGCGCGGATGGTCTCGTGATCCTCCGGCAGCCGGTAGACGTCGAAATCAGACATGTCCCCTTGCCCTTCCCTCTTCAACGGACCCGCCCGCAATGTTACTGGCGCGTAGCGTACGCCGGGCAATGGAACCTGACTGTGCCGAATATCGCCACCGATGACGAGCAAGCGAGGTCACTGCCGGGTTCGGGGCCGTTTCAACAGATCTCCACCCGGTTGAGGCTGTTCTAATGGTGTGGCGTACCGGCATGCTCTAACTACGGAGCGGCACGCTGGCGAGGAGGACCGGTGGCGAAGGCTGAGGAGCCTGACTACGGCGAGCAGCTGTCTCGGATCGACGCCTCGATTGCGGCGCTCAAACAGCAGGACATGGAGGCCGCCTCCACCCGCACCAAGATCGCCAGCAAGATTCAGGCGGCCCAGTTCCAGAAGGACATCCTGGCCCACGCGCAGAAGCAGAAGGCCGGAAAGTCACGCCGCGTGGCCGCCGGTGCGCGCCGCCCGGCCGAGGAGTTCCCGCCCCCGCCGCCTCCGGGCGCCCGCCCGGACGGGCCGGACGAGGAGCCGCCGCCCCAGCCGCCGCGCAGCGCGCCCCGCCGCCCCACCGACGACGGCCCCGAACCCGGCGCCGGCCGCCGCCCCTCCCGCCGGCCGATGGCCCCGCTGGAGCACGGGCCGGAAGCTTCCACCCAGTCGGTGCAGAACATCCTGCTCGGCCTCGGCGCGCTGCTGATCGGCATCGCGGCCGTGGTCTTCGCCGGGGTGGCCTTCTCCAACCCGGTGGCCCGCGCGGTCATCCTGGCCCTGTTCACCGCGATCGCGCTGAGCGTCGCGCCCGGCGTGGCCCGGCGCACGCTGACCTCGACCGCCGAGACGATCGCAGCGGTCGGCCTGATCCTGCTGCCGATGACGCTGTACACGCTGCACGGCAGCCCGCTGGGCGGCGGCCCGGACGTCGCGACCCCGCTCTACCTGGGCATCACGTTCGGGATCACCGCGGTCGCCAGTTTCGTGTATGCCGGCGCGACCAAGCTGGCCATCCCGCGCTATGCCACGGTGATCGCCACCCAGCCGGTCGCGCCCCTGCTGGCGTACCCCTGGATCCAGAGCCCGGCCGGCTGGGGTCTGGCCCTGACCGCGGTCGCCGTGCTCGACCTGCTGCTGCTCACCCGGGTGATCAAGCGGGGGCGGCTGGTGCCGCGCTGGCCGCTGGGCCGGCCCACCGAGGCCGACCGGGTCAACGAGGCCGAGCGGGAGATGGAGGCCGAGCCCGATCCCCGGCCGGAGTCCCAGCCGGAAGAGCCGGATCTGATCATTCCCGGTCTCCGGCCCAAGCGCCGCCGCTGGATCCCGACCCGGATCTTCCCCGGCCCGCGGCCCGAGGGCGCGCCGCCGGCCGGTTCCGGCCCGCTCGCCGACCCGGCCGAGCCGCAATCGGCCGACTGGTTGCGCGAGCTGACGTTCGCGCTGCTCTGCGTCGCGTGCGCGGGCGCGCTGCTCTACTCCTCGGTCGCGCTGCTGCAGGCCCAGGTCTTCTCGAACGCGTTCCGCTCCGGCCTGATCCTGGTCGCCGCCGCGCTCACCGGGGTCGCCGCGGCCAAGCTGCTGGATCAGCCGCTGGCCCGGCACATCGCCGGTGGCGTGCTCACGCTCGCGGTGATCGGCACCGCCGCCCGGCTGGCCGCCGTGGTCGACCCGCGCTGGACCCTGGTGATCGCCGCCGCCACGGTGGCACTGGCCGGGGCCGTGGTCGGCCTGCTGCCCGCGCCGGTCCGCACCGGCCCGCAGTGGGCGGCGACCGGCGCTCTGGGACTGATCGGCCTGTTCGTGGCCATCGACGCGATCCGCGCCGCGATCGCCCCGGTGGCCGCGGCCCGCCCGATCTGGCACGCCGACACCGCCGACTACGCCCGTACGCTGTCCGACGCGGTCGGCCCGTCGGGCTGGCTGCTCGTCTTCGCCGCGCTGCTGGTGACCATCGCGGCCGCGCTCGCCCTGCCGGCCGAGATCCGGCACGAGGGCGCGGTGATCGGCGTCGCCATGACCGCCCTGGCCGTGCCCGCCTCGCTCGGGCTGAACTGGTCCGAGGCGCCCTGGCCGCTGGTGCTGGCGGCGATCGCGATCGGTGCCGGCGGCCTCTGGTCGTCGACCCGTCGGGTCGCGTTCACGCACGTCGCCGCGGCCGGGCTGGTCGGCCTGTTCGGGGCCGGGGCCGCGCTCTCCGCGACCTGGCTGACCGCCGCGGTGCTGACCGCGCTGGCCGGCGCCGGGGTGATGGTGACGATCGCGGCCCGGCAGATCCCGGTCCGGCTGTTCGCCTGGGTGATCGGCGACTGGGCGTCGGGGGCGGCCGCACTGGCCATCCCGGGGGCCGCGGTGACCGCCGCCCTGGCCATCTCCGACACCGGGCAGGGCCCGCCGCCGACCGCCGCGGCGACCGTCCCGGCGCTCGCCGCCGGTTTCCTCGCGGTGGCCGGCACGCTCAGCTACGCGGCGGTGTTCCAGGTGGCCCGCCGGGAAATCAGCTTCCCGCTGACCGCCGGCACCGGCCTGGGTGCGGTCGCGCTGGCCGCCGCCGCCATCCTCGCGCCCGGCCGGGCGCCGGCCGACGTCGCGGTCGGCGCGCTGCTGCTGGCCGCCGCGCTGCTGCTGTTCTTCGCCAAGTCGATCGACAACCGGGGCCGCACCGACCGGATGATGGACGGGCCGGACTGGGCCGCCGCGGCCGCCACGGTGGCGATCTGCGGGGCACTGGCCCGGGTCGCCGCGCTGGCTTTCCCGACCGCTCCGCTGGCCGTCGCCGGTGTCGTGATCCTGCTTGTCGGCATGGGTGTCACCGTGCTGATGGAGGACTGGAAGCGCGGACCGTCCCGGGGCCTGGGCATCGCCGCGCTGGTGGTCGCCGGGCTGGCCGGCGTCCAGGCGGTCAACGGCAGCCTGCGGATCCTGTCGGCGCCCGGCCCGCTCTGGGCGGCCGACGTCGAGCACTTCACCACCAACCCGCCGGCCGGCGCCTGGCAGGCCCCGTTCGCCCTGGTGCTGGTGGCCATCACGGCCGCCATCGCGCTGCCCAAGCCGTGGTCGCACTACGCCTCCGGGGTGTGTGCGGCGCTGGCCACGATGGGCGCGCCGTGGGCGCTCGGGCTGCCCTGGTGGTCGCCCCTGCTGATCGGGGCCGCCGTCGCCACCGCGTACGCGCTGGGCAGTCTCGCCACGAACGAGCCGCAGGCGGCCCGGGCTCGCGCCGCCGTCGCCGCCCTGGTCCTTCTGCACGCCGCGGTGGTCGGCCTGGCCCAGCCGTGGTCGACCGGCATGGCGCTGCTCGCCGTCGTGCTGCTGGGCACGCTGGTGGCGGTGACCGGCCGTGGCCGGGCGATGGTGCTGCCGTCGCATCGTGCGCAGATCGGCGGCGCCGCGACCGGTGCCGTCCTGCTCGCCCTGCCCGGTGCGTTCGCCTCGTTCGCGGCCGACCAGGGCAACAGTGCCCAGGTCGTGCTGACCGCCGCGCTGGCCGGTTCCAGCCTCGGGCTGGCGCTGCTGGCCCTGCTGGGCCGGCACGTCCCGCAGTACCTGCCGTGGGCGACGATCGGCCTGGTGCTCGGCGCGACCGTGACCGCGCTGGTGTCGGTGCCGACGGACTACCCGACGGCGCTCTACGCCGCGGCCGCCGCCCTGCTCGGGGTGCTCGCCGAGATGCTGCGCGGCGCGGTCCCGGCCCCGCTCGACCCGGATGTGGTCGACGAGTTCCCGGCCGGTGACATCCGCTACCAGCGGTCCCGCCGCCTGCGCCGGGGCAGCCTGTTCCAGCGTTGGCGCAGCGATCCGGCCACCGGCGCCGTGATGCTCGCCCTGCTGCCCACCCTGCTGGCGCTGTTCTCGCTGGCCCCGGCCCTGCGCGCGGCGCTGTTCGACCCGCTCAAGCAGCTCGGCTCGGTCTGGGACGGCCCGGTGCCGGCCCTGCTCACCCCGGACGCCGGGACCGTCGACGCGACCAGTGCGCTGGCCGCGGTCCTGCTCACCGGGGCGGCCGCGCTGGCCGCGCTCGGGTTCGGCGGGCGGGCGGCCGAGACCGTGCCGGTGATCCTGCCCGGGGTGGCCCTCACCCTGCTGATCACCCCGATCGCGCTGCACGCCGGGTTCCCGGCGGCGACCGGGGCGGCGCTGGCCGTGTTCACCATCTCGATGCTGGGGCTGGCGCTCACCCTGCCCCCGGTCACCAGCCGGTCGCCGATGCTGCGCGGCACCCGGACCGTCGTCTTCGTCATCGGTCTGCTGGCCGGTGGCGCCGGCCTGTCCGGCAGCCTGGCCCGCTCCGACCTGACGCTGTTCACGCTGGGCGCCGCGGTCGGCGTCGGCCTGGTCGCCGCGATCGCCGGGCGCTCGTCGACCGCCCGCCTGCTCGGCTGGCTGTTCGCGGCGCTCATGGGCCAGATGTTCGTGCTGGCCGGGGCGATCGCGCTCGGGCTGGACCGGCACTGGGCGGCGTTCGGCGTGCTCGCCGTCGGCGCCGGGCTGCTCGCCCTGGAGTCGCTGCTCCCCCGGCTCGGCCTGGCCCAGTTCCGCGCCGAGGCGGTCACCGTCGAGTGGAGTGGTTACGCGTCGGCCGCGATCGCCGGGGCGCTGGCCTTCGACTCGCCCGCGCACCTGGCCGCGCTGCTCGCCGCCTGGGGTGCCGTGCTCGGCCTGACCGCGTCCCGCCCGGACCGCACGCCCAGCCAGCGGCGCATGCTGTTCTGGCTGGCGGTCGGTTTCGAGATCGTCGGCTGGTGGCTGTTCATCGCACTCGCCGAGGTGGCGCTCCCGGAAGCGTACACGCTGCCGTTCGCCGCCCTGGCGCTCGCCGTCGGCATCGTCGAGGCGCACCACCGCCCCGACCTGAGCAGCTGGGCCGCCTACGGTCCCGCTCTGCTGGCCGCCTTCATCCCGACGATCGCACTGGTCATCGGCGGTGGCAGCCACGAGGACATCCGCGAGGTGCTCCTGCTGCTCGGCGGCGTCACCACGCTGATCATCGGCTCCCGGACCCGCCAGCAGGCGCCCGTGCTGGTCGGCACGGTCGCCACGATCGTCGCGGCGTTGAAGTTCATCTTCAGCCTGGGCGGCCCCTGGCTGATGCTGGTCCCGGTCGGCGTCGTCCTGATCTTCCTGGGCGCCACCAGCGAGAGCCGCCGCCGCACTCAGGACCTGCGCAACCGGGTCTCCCAAATGCGATAGATCAACCCCATTTGCGCGTACGGCCATAACCCCGGTCCCGTGGCGTCCCCCTCGCGAGGCCGCCCCGGCACCGGGCCACCCCGCACCCCGCCCCACCTCGGCTGGCACTCACGGCTGCTCAGACGGCTCAGGACAACCACCAGCACCAGCCGCGAGCCGTCAGCTGGCACTCACGGCTGCTCAGACAGCCCGGGACGACCACCAGCACCAGCCGCGAACCGGCAGCTGGTGCTCACGGCTCCCCAGATAGCCCGGGACGACCACCAGCACCAGCCGCGAGCCGGCAGCTGGTGCTCACGGCTGCTCAGACGGCTCGGGACGACCGTGAGGGCCAGCTGGGCTGGCCGGCGGCGCCGGGGTGAGCTGGGGGTCGCGAGGGCGGGCCAGGGGACCGGGCTCACGACGTACACAATCGGGAATTGACGCCGGAGGGAAGCGGAGCCGGCGGCGAAGGGATCAGCCCAGAAGTTTTTCGCGGAGCGCGGCGTCCTTCTCGGCGACGAGCTTCTCCAGGCCCGCCTGAAAATCCGACATCTTCTGGCGAATCGCCGGGTCGGACGCGCCGAGGATGCGGACCGCGAGCAGGCCCGCGTTGCGCGCGCCGCCGATCGACACGGTGGCGACCGGGACGCCGGCCGGCATCTGCACGATGGAGAGCAGCGAATCCATGCCGTCCAGGTGCTTGAGCGGCACCGGGACGCCGACCACGGGCAGCGGGGTGAGCGCCGCGACCATGCCCGGCAGGTGAGCCGCACCGCCGGCCCCCGCGATGATCACCTTGACGCCGCGGTCGGCCGCGGACTCCGCGTAGTCGACCATCTTGCGAACGGTCCGGTGCGCGGAAACCACGCCGACCTCGAACGGCACCTCGAACTCGGCCAGGGCGACGGCGGCCGCCTCCATGGTCGGCCAGTCCGAATCACTGCCCATGATGATGCCGACGACGGGTGCCATCAGTTGCCTTCCTGAAGCCATTTCGCGGCGCGGGCCGCCCGGGCCCGCACCTCGTCCAACGAGTCGCCCAGCACGGTCACGTGCCCGATCTTGCGGCCGGGCCGGACCTGCTTGCCGTAGAGGTGCACGCGCGCGTCCGGCACCTCGGCGAACAGGTGGTGCAGCCGCTCGTCGATGGAGATCCCGCCCGGCTCGCCACCGAGCACGTTGGCCATCACGACGACCGGCGCGGCCAGCGCGGTGGAACCCATCGGATAGTCCAGAACCGCGCGCAGATGCTGCTCGAACTGCGACGTCCGCGCGCCCTCGATCGTCCAGTGGCCGGAGTTGTGCGGGCGCATGGCCAGCTCGTTCACCACGATGCCGTCGGCGGTCTCGAACAGCTCGACCGCCAGCAGGCCGACCACACCCAGCTCGGTGGCCAGGTCGATGGCGAGCTGCTGCGCGTGCAGCGCGACCTCGTCGGGCAGATCCTGAGCCGGGGCGATCACCTCGACGCAGATGCCGTCCCGCTGCACGGTCTCGACCACCGGGTAGGCCGCGACCTGGCCGAACGGCGACCGCGCGACAAGCGCCGCGAGCTCGCGCCGCAGCGGCACCTTCTCCTCGACGATCAGCGGGATCCCGGTCGAGACCAGATCCTCGGCCGCCTCGCGGGAACCGACCATCCAGACACCGCGGCCGTCATAACCCCCGCGGGTCGCCTTGGCCACCACCGGCCAGGAGCCGCCCGCGAACGCCTCGATCTCGTCGGCCGAACCGACCCGGGCCCACCGCGGCACCGGCGCGCCGAGCTCGGCCAGCCGCTCCCGCATCATGCCCTTGTCCTGCGCGAAGACCAGCGCCTTGGACCCCGGGAAAATCTTCACACCCTCGGCTTCGAGCGCCTCGATGTGCTCGGTCGGCACCTGCTCGTGATCGAAGGTGACGGCGTCGCACCCCTTCGCGAACTCCCGCAACGCGGAAAGATCGGTGTGCGACCCGATCGGCACATCGGCGGCGACCAGCGCCGCGGAGTCGTCAGGCTTCTCACTGAGCACGCGCAGTGACTGGCCGAGGGAGATCGCGGCTTGGTGGGTCATCCGGGCCAGCTGGCCGCCGCCCACCATGCCGACTACGGGCAGACCGGTTCGGGTATCCATCGCCCGCCCAGCCTAGCCACGCCTTTTCCCCTTCCGGAAATCAACCCCACTTCTCCGGTACGGCAATAGGCCGTCACCAATCGCACAAGTTGACCGACCTGGTCCAGCGCGATGGCCACTACCGTGGGCCCATGAGCGCAGAGGCATTCGCCAAGTCCCTGCCACCTGTCGTCACGCTCGATCACATCACCGACATGATCGAAACTGACGGATACGGTCACCGGTTCGAACTGAGCCCCGAGGGAGCAGTCACCATCACGCCGCTGCCTGACACTGAGCACGCCGGCATCGCGAGCGATCTCTTCGCCTGGCTTCTTGCCAGTGGACGGCCGCCCCGGCAGATTTTGCAGGCCGTGGGCATCCGCATTTCGCTGCCGGACGGAGATGGCGGCCGCATTCCCGATCTGACGCTCTGGTCCAAGCGTCCGCAGGGCGTCTGGCCGGCCATCGCCGACCTGCTGCTGGCGGTCGAGATCGTCTCGCCCAGCTCCAGGAGCATGGATCGCGATCTCAAGGTCAAGGAATACGCGCGGGCCGGTATCCCCCGGTACTGGGTGGTGGATCGCGACGCGGCGAACACGGTGACGCTCTACCGCCTCACCGAGACCGACGGCTACGAATCGGTGACCAAGCTGCCTCTCGCCTGGCTGTTGCAGTCCTCGCCCGACGACCACCTGCCGTCGGCGAGCTGATCCCCTCAAGACTGCCGGAGGCGGGCGATCAGGTCCTTCGAGGTGGTGACCGGGCGGTCGCAGACGAAACCGCGGCAGACGTACGCGGTGGGCTGACCGTCGGTCAGCGGACGGCCGGCCAGCAACGGGACACCGGCCAGGTCCGGGGCGCCGGCAACGATCACCGTACCGCCCGGGGCCTCGCGGTAGGCCTCCGTGACCAGCGGATCGTCGAGGTCGTCGGTGGCGATGGCGATCTCGTACGGCCCGGTCAGGACCGCCTCGGCCACCGTCGCCGAGTAACCGGCGAAGCGCGGGTGCCCCTCGATCAGCGGCCCGACCGTGGCCAGGGCCGCGTCGGCCGCCTCGCGGTAGGACGTCCCGCCGGTCAGGGCCGCGTACGACACCAGCGCCGCGCACACCGAGGCCAGGCCGGACGGGGTGGCGTTGTCGGTCGGGTCGGCCGGGCGGGTGAGCAGCTTCTCGGCGTCGTCGGCGGTGTCGTAGAAGCCGCCCGAGCCCGTACCGAAACGGGCCAGAGCGACGTCGAGCAACTCGCCGGCCGACCGCAGCCACCGCGGGTCGGCGGTGATCTGGTGCACGGCCAGGAACGCCTCGGCGACGCAGCCGTAGTCCTCCAGGACGCCGGCCGGCTCACCGACCGTGCCGTCCCGGGAGACCCGGCGCAGCCGGCCGTCCACCAGGTGGCGCTCGGCGAGCACCCCGGCCAGCTCGACCGCGGCCGTACGGGACTGATCGGAACCGGTCAGCACGCCGTGCTCGGCCAGCGCCGTGACGGCCAGGCCGTTCCATGACGCGACCACCTTGTCGTCCCGGGCCGGCTGCGGACGTTCCGCGCGGGCCGCGAGCAGCCGGGCCCGCACGTCCCGCCACCGCTCGACAAGCTCGGGGGCGGCCTCGTCGATGTCACGGCCGAGCACCAGCACGCTCCGGCCGTGCTCGAACGTGCCGTCCGCGGTGACCCGGAACAGGTCGGCCGCCCATTCACCGTCGGTGTCGCCGAGCGTCGCGGCAAGGTCGGCCGGGGTCCACGCGTAGGTCAGGCCCTCCACCCCGTCGGTGTCCGCGTCCAGCGCCGACGCCAGCCCGCCGGCCGGAGTGCCCAGGTCACGCAGCAGGAACGCGGCCGTCTCGTCGGCGATCCGCCGGGCCACCACGTCACCGGTGAGCCGCCACAGCTGCGTGTAGACGCGCAGCAGCAACGCGTTGTCGTAGAGCATCTTCTCGAAGTGCGGCACGGTCCAGGTCGCGTCCACCGCGTAGCGCGCGAAACCGCCGGCCAGCTGGTCGTAGATGCCGCCCCGGGCCATCCGCTCGGCGGTGTGCCGGACCAGCTCCAGGGCCTCGGCAGAACCGGTTCGCTCGTGGTGACGGAGCAGGAACAGCAGATCCATGTGCGGCGGGAACTTGGGGGCGCCGCCGAATCCGCCGTACGTCTCATCGTGCTCTTTGATCAAAGCCTGCGCCGCGGCCGCCAGCATCTCGGCCGACACGGCCGCGGTCGGACCACCCACGAGCTGGGCGCCACCCACGGCCTCGACCACGGCGGCGCCCTGCTTGAGCACGTCGTCGCGCTGATCCCGCCAGGCCGCGGTGACCGAGGTCAGCAGGCGGGTGAACTGCTGCTTCGGGAAGTAGGTCCCGCAGTAGAACGGGTCGCCGCCGGGGGTGGCAAAAACGGTCATCGGCCAGCCGCCCTGGCCGGTCATGGCCTGCGTCGCGGTCATGTAGACGGCGTCGACGTCGGGGCGTTCCTCACGGTCCACCTTGATCGCCACGAAGTCGGCGTTGAGCTGCGCGGCAACCGCCTCGTCCTCGAACGACTCGTGCGCCATCACATGACACCAATGGCAGGCCGCGTAGCCGACCGAGATCAGCACCGGCACATCGCGCCGGCGCGCCTCCGCGAACGCCTCGGCCGACCACTCCCACCAGTCCACCGGATTGTCCCGATGCTGCTGAAGGTAGGGCGACGTCGCGCCGGCGAGGCGATTGGCCATTCCGCCACTCCTGAACTCGGAAATCGGGCGTCACGATGATCCCGTAACACCCGAGTTTGACACACCCGTTCGGCCGATCCCGGATGCGACCAACGGGTCGCTTCGTCGTTTTTCACAAGATAAATGCCCGATTGGGTACGGCGGGTCCGGCGCGATCGTCAGGAAGCGCCGTCGGCGCGCAGTTGGGTGATCGTCGCCGAGGAGGACTGGCGCAGCTGCAGGAGGGCCTGCACGATCTTGTCGGCCGGCATCGGCTTGCAGAAGTGGTAGCCCTGGGCCGACGGGCAGCCGAGCGCGATCAACGCCGCCCGCTGTTCGACGGTCTCGATCCCTTCGGCCACCACCCGCACGCCGAGCCGTGCGCCGAGTTCGACCGCGCCGCGCACGACCGCGCCCGCGGCCGGCTTGTCGATCATCTCGTCGACGAACGAGCGGTCGATCTTGATCTCGTGGACCGGGATCCGGGTGACCGAGGAGAGTGACGAGAAGCCGGTGCCGAAGTCGTCCAGCGACAGCTGCACCCCGGTCGCTTCCAGCCGGGCCAGCACCTCGTCGACGATGTCCCGCTCGCTGACCGCCACCGACTCGGTGATCTCCAGGACCAGGCGGGAGGCCGGGGTGCGGTGCCGCCGCAGCGCCTCGGTGACCTGCGCCGGGAAGGTGGGGTCGGTCAGGCTGCGGGCGGAGACGTTCACCGACACCGGCACGTCGATTCCGGCCGCCGTCCAGTCCGCGGCGGCGGCCAGGGCCAGGTCGAGGACCCGGCGTGTGAACGGGATGAGCAGTTCGCTGCGTTCGACCGCGGGCAGGAACTCGCCCGGCGAGAGTTGCCCGCGCCGCGGGTGCCGCCAGCGGACCAGCGCCTCGCAGCCGGTCGGTTCGGAGGTGATCAGGTCGACGGCCGGCTGCAGGTGCAGCACGATCTGGTCGTCGGCGGCGAACGCGTCCTGCAGTTCGGCCAGCAGCGCGAGCTGGTCGGTGCTGCTGGCGTCCTGGCCGCTGTCGTACGTCCCGACGGTGAGCCCCTGCTCCTTGGCTTTGCCGGCGGCGAGGGAGGCCCGCCGGAGCAGTTCGTTGACCTCGACGTGCCCGGCCGGGGCGACGACCGCGCCGACGGTCACCTCGACGGCCAGCCGCACCCCGGCCACCCGCATCGGGAGACGCAGCTGCTCCACCAGTTCGCGGGCCCGGCGCAGGGCCTGGGACAGGCTGTGCGGGGCGCCGTGGGCCCAGCCGGCCGGGTCGGCGAGCGCGGTCAGGGCGGGCATCAGCAGCGCGAACTCGTCGTCGCCGATCCGCGCGACCAGTTCGCCCGGGCGGGCCTGGCCGGTGAGCCGTTCGGCGATGAGGCGCAGCACGTCGTCGCCACCACCGTGCCCGAGGGTGCTGTTGACGCCCCGGAAGTCGACCACGTCGAGGAGCAGCAGGGCGGCGGGCCGGCCGCGCTCGCCCGAGCGCAGGATGGTGTCCCCGTCGGCGACCAGGGCGGATCGGTTGATCAGCCCGGTCAGCGGGTCGTGCACCCGGTCGTGTGCGACTCGGGCGTCCAGTTCGGCGATCCGCTGGTGGACGGCCGCCTCGTGCAGGGCGCCGGCCAGTGCTTCCCCGTACGCCGTGATGGCCGCCTCGTCGTGCGGCACCGGCAGGGTGGGTTCGCCGAACCAGACGGTGAGTTCGCCGAGCGGTCGCCCGGCCACGGCCATGCTGCGGGTGACCGCCGGGCCGGAGCTCGCGCCGGCCGGGTCCGGTCCGGGGCCTTCCTGGGTGTATCGCCGGCTGCCGTGTTCGGGGCTCAGCTCCAGTTCGGCCCGGCGGGCGCCGAAGACGTCGAGCGCGCCGCGCAGGCCGGCCCGGGCCACGTCGGCCTCGGTGGCGCCGGGGAGCCGTGCGGTGGCGGCCGCGAACGCCTCCCACATGCGGCGCTGCTCGGCCGCGCGCAGGTGGAACCGGTACGTCCGGTGCAGCAGCCACAGCACCGGGCCGAACGCGATGAGCCAGAGCGGCTCCCGGACCAGGGCGAACACCGCGCACAGGCCGACGATCACGTTGCCCGCGGACATCGGCGCCTTGGCGTAGAGGACCTTGGCCGCGACCTGCCCGGGTGGCGCGTCGCGCTGCAGGATCAGGGTGATGACGACCAGGCCGAACGTGACCAGCAGATAGGTCGCCGCGCCGGCCGCCAGGGCCAGCGCCAGCCGCCCGCTGTGCACCCCGGCGTCGCCGGCCAGCAGCGACGTGACCAGGGTGGCCGCGGCGACGCCGAGGGTCATCGAGGCGACCAGGTGGACGACCTCGGCGACGCTGTGCAGCCCGGTCAGCCAGGCCAGCAGCAGCCAGGCCGCGCCGATCCCGGCCAGGGTGGCGGCGGGCAGCCAGCCGGCCGGGCAGATCACCAGGCCGACCACCACGGCCGCTTCGGCCCAGCTCACCGAGACCGCGTCCGGGCCGAGCCGGAAGCGTAGGCCGGCCAGTTGGGCGATGGCGGCGAGCACGGCCGCGACGAGACCGCCGTCGACCGGCGACAGCGGGCTGCCGGGCGGCAGATGTACGGGTTGGAGCGCCCCCAGGAGCACGGCCGCGAGAGCGGCGACGACCACGGCGACGGTGAGGACACGTGTCGGTCGCTGAGCCCAGCCGGGGACGGTCATGGCCGGATCCACTGTCGGGGGACGCTCGGCACGGGACGATGCACGTGCAGATGGGACTGTGAGACTCGGCGCCGGAATGCAGTCATCTCGGCGCCCCCTTCCGCGCAGGGTCCAGGAACCGTGTGGTCCCCGGCGGAAGGCTAAATCAATCCTGATGAACGCAACAGGGCTTGACGCTCGGCGACTGACCACACTCGCCACCCGCCGCGGCCCGGAACCCGGGCGCGGCGAGCGACGGCATGATCACTGTGCGGTTCGGCCGGAGTCCGATGCGGACTCATGTTTCGGCTCCGGCACGGCCGCCACCTCGCCTTCCGTGGCGTCGACGGTCTTGGGCGATCGACCCGCGTCGACACCGTCCGCTACATCGTCGCCGGAACGCTCGAGATCGGCATTGAGCCGCGCGATTTCCGCCACACGTGCGCGCTCGGCCTCGTCATCAAAACTGTCGGGAAGCCGACGAATGCGCTTGTTCATGTTGCGGATCAACACGACGGTCGCAATACACATCAGCACGATCAGGAACAGGCCCATCGGGCCGGCCAGACCGCCGTCCCGGGTGTCCCCGAAGTTGTTGACCGCGATGGTAATGTCCACGCCCCCAGACTACTGCTCAGGCGGCGTCGACCTTCTCCCGGATGCCCGCGAACAGGTCCGACTCCGGGATCGGGCTGTCGACCAGCGAGCGGGCGAGCTCGAAGTCCTCGGTGGGCCACACCTTCTGCTGCATCTCCAGCGGGATGTGGAACCAGAACCCGTCCGGGTCGACCTGGGTGGCGTGGGCGCGCAGCGCGTCGTCACGCACCGAGAAGTACTCCCCGCACTCGACCCGGGTAGTGATCTTGTCACCGCGGTCGTCACGGTCGGCCCACTTCTCCAGCCACTCCGCGTACGGCGACTCGAGGCCCTGCGCCAGCATGCCCTCGTGCAGGGCGAGCATCCGCGCGCGGGTCCAGCCGGAGTTGTAGTAGAGCTTCGACGGCTGCCACGGCTCGCCCAGCTCCGGGTAGAGCTCCGGGTCGCCGGCCTGCTCGAACGCGACCACCGAGACCTTGTGGCACATGATGTGGTCGGGGTGCGGGTAACCACCGTTCTCGTCATAGGTGGTCATGACGTGCGGGCGGAACTCGCGGATCAGCTTGATCAGCGGCTTCGCCGCCTCCTGCGGGTCCTGCAGGCCGAAGCAGCCCTCCGGCAGCGGGGGCAGCGGGTCGCCCTCGGGCAGCCCGGAGTCGACGAAGCCGAGCCAGGCCTGGCCGACCCCGAGGATCTCGCGGGCCCGGTCCATCTCCTTGCGGCGGATCTCGGTGATGTTGGCCAGGACCTCGGGATCGTCCTTCAGTTTGGGGTTGAGCACGCTGCCGCGCTCGCCCCCGGTACACGTCGCGACGAGCACCTGGACGCCCTCGGCGACATATTTCGCCATCGTGGCGGCACCCTTGCTGGACTCGTCGTCCGGGTGCGCGTGCACGGTCATGAGACGCAGTTGCTCTGCCACGTTGATTACCCTCTCGACCAGGCCTGCCGTCGGCGGGCCGGGACCGGCTGCGAAGATGGACTCTGCCATTCTGGCCGATCCCACCGACAACAAACGCACGAGAGGCCCCCAGGTGAGCGAGACGCGCGCCACAACCCCGGTGTTCCCGCCCGGTAGGTACGGCCGCCGCCGCGACGGTCGCCGGCGCAGTCCGCTGCCGATGTATGTCGCCGGTGCCGTCTTCCTGGTCGTTGCGCTCGCGTTGACCTGGGGCTACTACCAGAAGTTCGGGCAGACCGACTACAGCCCGGAGATCGTCGGCTGGAACGAGCCGACCGACGCCCAGATGGTGATCAAGTTCCGGGTCCGGGTGCCGAAGGGCGAGACCGCCTCGTGCGTGCTGCGCGCCCGTGACTACCAGGGCTACGAGGTGGGCACCAGGACCATCGAGGTGCCCGCGAAACCGGGCGGCGGCGAACTCGTTGTGACCGAGTCCGTGCCGACAACCGCGCGGGGTTCGGTGGGCGACGTGATGACCTGCCGGCCGGCCGGCTGAGCGCACTCGGGGGACATCGACCGATCCGGCCGGATGCGTACCGCTGGTAAGGTTAGTGATTCGCTGCGTTCACGACGCACTCATTTCCCGCACCGCCCGTTCAGCTTTCGCGTTCCCGTTCCAGCAAGGAGATCGACCGTGTCCAGTTCCGAGGCGCCGAAGACCTGGCTCTCCCAGGACGCACACGACCGGCTGCAGGCCGAGCTCGACGAGTTGATCGCGGGCCGCCCGGCCATAGCCGCGGAGATCAACGCGCGGCGCGAGGAGGGCGACCTCCGGGAGAACGGTGGCTACCACGCGGCTCGCGAGGAGCAAAGCCGCCAGGAGGGCCGGATCCTGTACTTGAAGGAGTTCCTCCGCAACGCCGAGGTCGGCGAGGTCAAGGCCGCCGACTCGGTGGTGCCCGGCTCGGTCGTGACGATCTACTTCGACGACGACCAGAGCGACACCGAGACGTTCCTGCTCGGCTCGCGGGAGATCTCGTCCACCACCGACCTGACGGTCTACTCGCCCGAGTCCGCGCTCGGCAAGGCCATCCTCGGCTCCCGCCCGGGCCAGACCGTGACCTACACCGCGCCCAGCGGCGCCGACATCAAGGTCACCGTCGTCAAGTTCGGCGCCTTCGAGGGCTGATCCGCGAGGAAAGCCCGCCGCCGGTCGTGCCGAGGCGGGCTTTCGCGCACAGCTTCACCAGGTCGCGGCCGCGAGCTCGCGGCGCACTCGCTCGTAGTGCGCGGCGAGCTCTTCGTCCATCTGGGCCTGTTCCAGGTCGGTGAGGACCACCGCGGCGGGCTGTTCCGGCCGGGCCGCGATCAGGCCGGCCCGCAATCCGGTCGGTGGGTGAGAGGCAAAAAGCGATGCTTCCGTACGGCGGCTGAGCTGCCGAAATGCGGAAACGTCAGGTTCCAGCCGGGCCCGTGACTGCTCGGCCGCCGCCCGCCAGGCCACCGCGCCGTGGCCCGCCCGGGCCTCCCGCCGCACGACCGTGTCGATCGCGTCGTGCAGCAGGAACGCGTCGAACAGCCGGATCGCCGACGAACTGCCGCCCACCTTCGCCGCCAGTTCGTCGGCCAGGTACTCGGCCCGCTGCGAGTCCCGCCGGCTGATCCAGACCAGCAGCAGATGCAGCAGCCCGACCAGTCGCGCGAGAGTCCCGCCGACCAGATCCAGCAGCACCTCCGCGATCATGCCGACCAGGCCGTCGGCCCGGGTACGCCGCCGGTCCGGCCGCAGCAGGTACGCCACCGCTCCCAGGGTGCTCTCGGCGGCCTGGGTGATCAGGCCCCGCCGGACGTCACCGTTCACGAAGTGGCCGAGCTCGTGACCGAGCAGCGCGACCCGTTCCTGCGGGTCCAGCGCGGTCCACAGCGGGGCGCCGAGGGTCAGCACCCGTTGCCGCCGCAGCCCCACCATGCTGGTCGAGGCGTTGAACTCGGCCGAGAGCAGCACCCGATCGGGTACCGGGGTCCCGGCCGCCGCGGCCACCTGGTCGATCAGCGCGAACAGCGTCGGAGCGGTGGTCCGGTCGAGTTCCTCGGCGTCGCGGAGGAACGCCGAGAGCCGGCCCAGCCGGGGCCGCAGCACCACGGCGATCAGGATGAGCAGCGCGCCGATCAGGTTGACCGGCGAGAAGAACTCGTAGGTGAGCAGCCAGACCCCGGCCACCAGGATTGCCGCCACCATCGCCAGCAGCACCACCGAGAGGGCGATGGTGGCGATCCGGGCCGACCTCGCCGCCCGGGCCGGCGACGGCGCGTCGCGCAGCTCGGTGTACTGGCGCTCGGTCAGCCAGTACGCGGTCCGGAACAGCCGCCGGTCCACCCAGCGCCAGCCGAACTCCGGCCGCCGCTCCTTCTCGAAGTGGTCCAGATTCCACTCACAGGCCGGGCACCACGGCTCGGCCGAACGCTTGCTGATCGTCGCCGCCGCACACTTCGGGCAGCTCTCTCCCGTTGACACGAGCGGTGATCATGCCCGAGCGCATCGATCGGCGCCACCCCGTCACGGGGTGGCGTCGGCCAGCAACGAGACCCGATAGCCGGCCTCGCGCAGGGCGCTGATCAGGGCCGCCGAGTGGGCCGGGCCGCGCGTCTCGACCGAGAGCGCCACCTCGGCCTCGCCGAAGCTGAGCCGCGGGCTCTGCCGGGTGTGCTCGACGTCGACCACGTTGGCCCGCTGCTCGGCGATCTGGCTGAGCAGCCGGGCCAACTGGCCGGGCCGGTCCGGGCAGCGCACGGCCAGGCGCAGGAACCGGCCGGCCGAGGCGAGACCGTGTTCGATCACCCGCAGCAGCAGCATCGGGTCGATGTTGCCGCCGGACAGGATCGCCACCACCGGGCCGCCGTCCCGCGGCGGCACGTAGGCGCCGGTGAGCAGGGCGGCCACCCCGGCCGCACCGGCCGGCTCGACCACCATCTTGTGGCGTTCCAGCAGCACCAGCAGGGCCGCCGACAGATCCTCGTCGGTGACCGTGACGACCTCGTCGACCAGCTTCGCGACGTGGGCGAAGGTCAGGTCACCGGGCCGCATCACGGCGATGCCGTCGGCGATCGTGGCGACCGAGTCCAGCTTGCGCGGGGCGCCGGCGGCCAGCGAGGGCGGGAACGCGGCCGCCCCGGCCGCCTGCACGCCGACGATCCGCAGGTCGGGCCGGAGCGCCTTGGCCGCGACGGCCAGACCGGAGATCAGCCCGCCACCGCCGACCGCGGTGACGATCGTGCCCGCCTCCGGGCACTGCTCCAGGATCTCCAGCGCCAGCGTGCCCTGGCCGGCGATCACGTCCGGGTGGTCGAACGGGTGGATCAGCACCGCCCCGGTGCGCCGGGCGAACTCGTTGGCCGCCTCCAGCGCGTCGTCGACGCTCGTCCCCGCGTACTCCACCGCGGCGCCGTACCCCTTGGTCGCGGTGACCTTGGGCAGCGGCGCGCCCTCGGGCATGAAGACGGTGGCCTGGATGCCGAGCAGCCCGGCCGCGAGCGCCACGCCCTGCGCGTGGTTGCCGGCGCTGGCCGCGACCACGCCGCGGGCGCGGTCGGCCTCGGAGAGGCGGGAGATCCGGGTGTAGGCGCCGCGCACCTTGTACGACCCGGCGCGCTGCTGGTTCTCGCACTTGAGCCAGACCGGCACCCCGGTGATCTCGCTGAGCGGCCGGGAGGTGACCAGCGGCGTGGTCTTCACGACCGCACCGAGATTTTCCCGGGCCGCTTCGACGTCGGCCAGGGAGAGCAGGTCCGTCATGGCGCCCATCGTGCCACCCGCCCGGCGGCGGCTTCCCGGCTGGTTCTCCGGGGTGCCTCAGTCCTCCGGAAGGACCCCGGGGAACCAACCCGGAGCGTTACACCAGGGCGTGCCGCTGCCAGGGGTTCTGCAGCTCGAACTGGCCGGCCAGGGAGAGCAGCAGCAGCTCCGAGTCGGGCGGCCCGACCAGCTGCACGGCGAGCGGCAGACCGTCCGGCCGGAAACCGACCGGCACCACGATCGCCGGCAGGCCGGCGAAGTTCCACGGCGCCTGGTACGGCGCGTACCGGGCGTTGGCCTGCATGTTCTGCGCCCACGAGAGCGAGGAGAAGGAGAGCGCCTCGGGCGGCGCGGTGGCCAGCGCCGGGGTCAGCAGCACGTCCACGCCGCGGTCGGCGAAGAACCGGATCGACCGCTCCCGCCAGGCCGCCCGCTGCGACGCCCGCACCAGGCCGGCCCGGGTGACCGCCCGGCCGAGCTGAATGTGCCGCTGGGTGCGCGGCTGCAAAGAGCGAAGATCAAGACCTTCAGAATTCTTGTACGCCCCGGCGAACCACGTCGCGAGCACACCGAGCGCGACTCCGGTCGGGTACTTCGGGTCCGCCCCGACGGTGTCGTGCCCGGCGTCGACCAGCAGTTTGGAGGCCTTGGCGACGGCCGACACGTTCGCCTCGTCGGGCTTGACCCCGGCCACCGGCGAGCGCAACGACACACCGACCCGCAGCTTCGACGGCTCGACCAGCTTCACCGGCGCCTGACCGGCCAGCACGCTGAAGCCGAGCGCGGCGTCGGCCACCGTGGTGGTCAGCACCCCGTTCTCGACCAGGCCGAACCAGTCCTTGTCGCCGAAGTCGACCGGCACCACACCACGGCCCGGCTTGAGCCCGACCAGCCCGCAGCAGGCGGCCGGGATCCGGATCGAGCCCAGCCCGTCGTTGCCCTGCGCGATCGGGACCAGCCCGGCCGCCACCGCGGCGGCCGAACCACCGGAGGAGCCGCCGGGCGTACGGTCCAGATCCCACGGGTTGCGGGCCGGCCCGTCCTCGTCGTCGGTGGTCGCCCAGAGACCCATCTCCGGCATCTTGGTGACGCCGACGACCACCGCGCCCGCCCCGCGCAGCCGGCGGACCACCTCGTGGTCCACCTCGGCCACCTCGTCGGTGCGGGCCGCCGCCGAGCCGTGCCAGGTGGGCAGGCCGGCGACCGCGGTGTTCTCCTTGACCGCCACCGGCACGCCGGCCAGCGGCAGGTTGGCCAGGTCCTCCTGGTCGTCGACCTTTTCCGCCTCGGTGATCGCCTCACCGCCGCGGACCACCCGGAACGCGCCCAGCGCCGGGTCGGAGATGCCGATCTGCTCCAGGTGGTCGGCGACGACCTGGGTGGCGTTCGTATCCCCGCGCCGCACCGCACGGGCGATCTGCTTCGCGGTGGCGCCCACCCAGGTCGTCGGTTCCATCTCGCAAAGTCTCCCGCTTGTGAAATGCCTAGCCCAGCGCCTGCTCGAGGTCAGCGAGCAGATCGTCAACGGTTTCGATGCCGACAGACAGTCGCACGAGATCGGCGGGAACTTCAAGCGCTGAGCCCGCAGCCGACAGATGTGTCATCTGCCCCGGGTGCTCGATCAGCGATTCGACTCCGCCCAGCGACTCGGCCAGCACGAACAGCTTCGCCCGGTTGCAGATCTCGATCGCCTGCTCGGCTCCGCCGGCCGCCCGGAACGACACCATGCCACCGAACCGGCTCATCTGCTTGGCCGCGGTCTCGTGGCCGGGGTGCGTGTCCAGGCCCGGGTAGAGGACGCTCGCGACCTTCTTGTGCTCGCTCAGGTACCCGACGATGCGCTCGGCGTTGTCACAGTGCCGGTCCATCCGTACGCCCAAGGTCTTGATCCCCCGCAGGGTCAGCCACGCGTCGAAGGGGCCGTTGACCGCGCCCATCGCGTTCTGGTGGAACGCGAGCTCGTCCCCCAGGCCGGCGTCGGCCACCACGAGACCGCCACCCACGACGTCGGAGTGCCCGCCCAGGTACTTGGTCGTCGAATGGATCACCACGTCGGCACCGAGAGCCAAAGGCTGCTGAAGGTACGGCGAGGCGAACGTGTTGTCGACCGCGAGCAGCGCGTCGAACTCGTGCGCCAGCCCGGCCAGCGCCGTGATGTCGGCAATGTTGAGCAGCGGGTTCGTCGGCGTCTCGGCCCAGATCAGCCGGGTGTGGCCGGGGCGGAACGCGGCCCGGACGGCGTCCAGGTCGTCCAGCGGGGCCGCGGTCCAGTCCAGGCCCCAGCGCTCGGCGACCTTCGAGAACAGGCGGTACGTGCCGCCGTACGCATCGTTGGGGATGACCACGTGGTCGCCCGGCCGGCAGACCGCACGCAGCAACGTGTCCTCGGCGGCGAGACCACTCGCGAAGGCCAGGCCGCGACGGCCGCCCTCGATCGCCGCGAGGCACTCCTGCAGGGCATCCCGGGTCGGGTTGCCGGATCGGCTGTACTCGTAGCCGAGCCGCGGGGCGCCGACCGCGTCCTGCGCGTACGTACTCGTCTGGTAGATGGGCGGAACCACCGCGCCGGTGCGGGGGTCCGGGTCCTGACCCGCATGGATCGCGAGGGTGTCGAACCCGTAGTCATCGGTCGTCATGTAGCGCAAGGCTAGTCTCACCCTGTGGCCGACTGCGTGTTCTGTGGGATCGTGGCGGGAACCGTCCCGGCGTTCGTCGTCGCCGATTCGCCGGACGGCCTGGCCTTCCTCGACACCCGGCCGGTGTTCAAAGGCCACGTCCTGGTCGTCCCGCGCCCGCACATCGTCCAGCTCACCGAGCTGCCGACCGACCTTCTGCCTGGATATTTCGGACTTGTTCAGCAGGTCGCGGCGGCCGTCCCCGTCGCCTTGAACGCGACCGGCACCTTCGTGGCGATGAACAACCTCGTCTCCCAGTCCGTCCCGCACCTGCACACCCACGTCGTCCCCCGCACCAAGGGCGACGGCCTGCGCGGATTCTTCTGGCCCCGCCGCAAGTACGAGAGCGACGACGAGGCCGCCGAGACCGCCGCTGCCATCGCCGCCGCCCTCGGTAAGGAATAGCTCCCTCCCGGTGTTACAGACACTGGACGAAGGGAGTGACCGTGTTCCTGCGGCACAAGAAGCTTGACCTGCCCACCGCCGACACCGCCCTGCCGGGCCGGCTGATCTCGATGCCCGTCGCCGACCGCCACGAGGTGCTCGGCAACCCGCTGGAGGGTCCGTGGCCGGCCGGGTTCGAGGTCGCCGTCTTCGGGATGGGCTGTTTCTGGGGCGCCGAGCGCATCTTCTGGCGACTGCCGGGCGTCTGGTCCACCTCGGCGGGCTACGCGGGCGGTTTCACCGCCAACCCGACGTACGAGGAGGTGTGTTCCGGCACCACCGGCCACACCGAGGTCGTGCAGGTGGTCTACGACCCCGCCAAGATCAGCTATGAGCAGCTGCTGAAGGCGTTCTGGGAGAACCACAACCCGACCCAGGGCATGCGCCAGGGCAACGACGTCGGCACCCAGTACCGCTCCGCGATCTACACCACCACCGAGGCCCAGGCCTCGATCGCGCAGGCATCCCGGGCCGCCTTCCAGCCGGTGGTCACCAAGGCCCGGCTCGGCGACATCACCACCGAGATCCGGCCCCTCGGCCAGTACTACTTCGCCGAGGACTACCACCAGCAGTACCTGGCCCCCACCAAGAACCCCAACGGCTACTGCAACCACGGCCCCAACGGCCTCACCTGCCCGACCGGCGTCGCCAAGACCACCGACTGATCACTCGGTCAGCTTCGGATGTGATGGACCGGCTGCGACGATCCAGACGATCCGGCGGTCTGCATCTGGGCAGTACCAGATTCGGCCGCCGGCCGTCACCTCGTACTGCCATTGGTCGAGACGTTTGCCGCCGACCTCGCGATGCGCCAAGGGACCGTAGAGGCGATGCTGCCGCGCCGGATTTGTCGGCGCGGTAGGTCGTTCGGTGAGAACGATCCACGCCTCCCAGGTGTTCGACCGGGCCGTCTGACACAGGTGCTCCCAGCCCTTGGCGGCCTCGGACGTGGCGAATCGCGCCTCCCATCCGCCCGGTTTCCCAGGTGGGGCCACCCGATCGCACTGCGAGGCGTTGAGGCAGGTGGAAGCCGTGCCCGAAGGGCGGTGTTTTGCGGTAAACCGCAAGTGCAGATCGCGGCATTCACGCTGACGGGCGTAAAAAATCGACATGTCCCGAAATCCTGCCCACACTCGAAAGTGCGACAAAGCGGGAGGTGGATCATGTCACCGAGTTCTACCAATGAGGCGCGGTATTCCGGTTATCGCGACGGTTCCGAGCGCTTCCGCAACCCCGACGAGTACGAGGCCTGGGCGGCCGCCGAGGCCATGATGGAGCAGGCTCGGGCCATGATGCGGGAGGCCGAGAACGCGCTCGAGCTCTGGAAGACCGGCAAGGAGATGAACCGGTTGCGTTGCGAGCGCCGGGGCATCAGCCAGACCGACGCGGAGATCCGGTGGTCGGCGACGACGACCGCGAAGAACGCGATCACGAACAACAACTTCTACGTCTCGCTGGCGAGCATGTATTACGGCGCGGCAGCGGCGAACTATTCACGGGCGTTGTATTTACGCAGCCGCGCCTGAGCGCCGCAAACGACGTACCGGAAAATAAGCCGGCAAAGCGGAAGTCGCGGCCGGAGCCGGGAGAAACGGATCGGCCTAGCGGTCGGGGTTGGGCACGTCGTGCTCGGCGACCGTCGTGTTGTCCGGCCGCGGCGGCGCTGCCTGCGCGGCACTGCCCGGCGCGACGAGGGCCAGACCGAGGACCGCACCGGCCCCGATCAGCTTCAGCCCGGCGAGGGAGACCTGGCGACGTTCCGACTTCTCCATGAACAGCTCCTAAACCTGCGGCGGATCACCACGATGACAGCGCAACCTGAGGGATCGCTGTGTCAGAGCGCCTCGGACGGGCACCATTGATCGGGTGGAGACCGCGACCGAGACCGAACGCAAGTACGACGTACCCGAGACCTTCGAGCTTCCGGACCTGACCGTTGCCGCGGGCATCGCCCAGGTCGACGGCGCCGAGACCCACGACCTCGACGCCACGTACTTCGACACCGACGACCTGCGGTTGATGAAAAACCGTCGGACACTTCGGCGTCGATCCGGCGGCCACGACGCCGGCTGGCACCTGAAGACCCCGGCCGACGGCGACGGCCGCAAGGAGCACCGGATGCCGGACGCCGGCGACGAGGTGCCCGGCGAGCTGCGCGCCCTGGTCAGGACCATCGTGCGACGACGTCCGCTGGAGCCGGTGGCCCGGTTGCGGACCCACCGGGTGGAGACCCCGCTGCGCGACAAGAAGGGCCGCACGCTCGCACTGATCGCGCAGGACCAGGTCCGCGCCGAGTCCGGTGACGAGCGCAGCGCCTGGCAGGAGATCGAGGTCGAGCTGGTCGACGGCGACGAGAAGGTCCTCGACGCGGTCGAGAAAGTGCTGCTCGAGGCCGGCGCACGACCCGCCGCGGGCCCCTCCAAGGTTGCCCGGGCGCTCGCCGGCCGCCTTCAGGAAAAACCCGGCAAAATCAAGATCAACCCCGTTTCCCGGTACGCCCGTGAGCAGCGCGACGCCATCCTCGAACACGATCCGGCCGCCCGCCGCGGCGAGGAGGAGGCCGTGCACAAGATGCGCGTCGCGACCCGGCGGCTGCGCAGCACCCTGAAGAGCTTCCGCCGCTGGTTCCCGGAAGAGGAGACCGCCCCGCTCGGTGACGAGCTGCGCTGGCTGGCCGCGGTGCTCGGCGGCGTCCGCGACCCGCAGGTGCTGGAGGTGAAGCTGCTGGCCGGCGTCGAGGAGTCCGGCCCCGAGTTCATCCCCACGGCCCAGCGGATCCGGACCGCCCTGGAGCACCGCGTGGCCAAGGGCCGCCAGGAGCTGGAGGCCGCCCTCGCCTCGGACCGCTACCTCGACCTGCTGGACCGGATCGACGCGCTGGTCGACCGGCCGCTCCCGGACGCCGGCGACCCGGCCGAACGCGCCCGCAAGGTGCTCGGCAAGGCCGACGACCGGCTGGACACGGCGCTGGCCGACGGCGTCGACGAGGAGATCCACGACGCCCGCAAGAAGTACAAGCAGGCGCGGTACGCGGTCGAGGTGGTCGCTCCGGAGGCCGGGAAGACCGGCAAGCGACTGGTGAAGGCACTCACCGACCTGCAGGACGGGCTCGGCGCACACCAGGACTCGAGCATCGCCAGGGAAACACTGCGTGAAATCGGGCCGGACAGTTTCCACTTCGGCGTTCTCTACGGTCGACAGGAAGCGGTGGGTAAGGAGACGCTCATCGCTGTCCCCGCGCTGGTGCGGGCGTCGCGGCGCAAGAAGGTCCGTCGTTGGCTGGTGAAGGCGTGAGACATGAGCACTGAGATCGAGCGGTTCGAAGGGTTCGAAGAGGCGGCAACGCACCCCTATGCGGGGCCGATCGCCGAACTGACCGGGTATCGGGTGGTGGATGACGAGGACGACGATCCGCGGCTGCTGAAAGCCGACGGCAGCCCGGTGGACACGTGGCGGGAGGACTATCCGTACGGCGAACGGCTCTCCCGCCAGCAGTACGACCACCACAAACGGCTGCTCCAGATCGAGCTGCTGAAACTGCAGAACTGGTGCAAGGACACCGGCGAACGCCTGGTGATCCTCTTCGAGGGGCGGGACGCGGCCGGCAAGGGCGGCACGATCAAGCGCTTCATGGAGCACCTCAACCCCCGAGGCGCCTCCGTGGTCGCGCTGGAGAAGCCGAACCAGCGGGAGAGCACCCAGTGGTACTACCAGCGCTACATCAAGCACCTGCCGTCGGCCGGTGAGATCGTGCTGTTCGACCGGTCCTGGTACAACCGGGCCGGCGTCGAGCGCGTGATGGGCTTCTGCACCCGCCAGGAGTACCTGGAGTTCCTCCGGCAGACCCCGGAGCTGGAGCGCATGCTCACGCTCTCCGGCATCAACCTGGTCAAGTTCTGGTTCTCGGTCACCCAGCAGGAACAACACACCCGCTTCGCGATCCGCCAGGTCGACCCGGTCCGGCAGTGGAAGCTCTCCCCCATGGACCTCCAGTCCCTGGACAAGTGGGACGACTACACCGAGGCCAAGGAGGCGATGTTCTTCTACACCGACACCGCCGACGCACCCTGGACCGTGGTCAAGAGCAACGACAAGAAACGCGCCCGCCTGGAGGCGATGCGCCACGTCCTCAACCGCTTCGACTACACCGGCAAGGACGAGGAGGTGGTCGGCAGCCCCGATCCACTGATCGTCGGCCCGGCCTCTCTCGTGGTCGAGACCACCGAATCCGGGCCGCACGTATTCCCGCGGCTTTAGTGATTCAAAACCGTTGGCGCGTACGGCGGCGGGTGGTTAACGTGGCCGTACACGTGAAGGGAGGTGGTCCGAAGTTGTATAGCATCGGGACTCGTGAGGTGGCTGTCCGCTAGCCGCTGTCCTTGACAGCTTCGTTTCAGCGTCGAGACCGTGTGGCAGCGGCCGGCGAGTACCAGACAGCCACCCGACCCCCGGGGATCCGGCCTTGTCCGACCGGACCACGATCTTCTCGAAGACCGTGGAAGTCCCCGGGGGTCGCTTCATATGTACGGGGATGTCATGCGTGAGCTCGTCGTGCTGGGCACCGCCAGCCAGGTGCCGACCCGGCACCGCAACCACAACGGCTACCTGCTCCGCTTCGACGACGAGGTGATCCTCTTCGACCCGGGCGAAGGCACCCAGCGCCAACTACTGATGGCCGGCCTCCCGGTCACCCCGATCAAACGGATCTGCATCACGCACTTCCACGGCGACCACAGCCTCGGCCTGCCCGGCATCCTCCAGCGCATCTCCCTCGACCGCGTCCCGCACCCCGTGTCGGTCCACTACCCGGCCGGCGGCCAGGAGTTCTACGATCGGCTGCGGCACGCCACCAGCTACTGGGACAACGCCGACATCGTGCCGTCACCGGTCGGCGCTGGCTTCGCCGCCGAGACCTCGGCCGGGCGCCTCATGGCGCTGCCACTGAGGCATTCCATCGAGACGTACGGGTACCGCCTCACCGAACCCGACACCCGCCGCATGCTGCCCGAACTGCTGACCGCCCACGGCATCAGCGGACCCGCCGTCGGCGAACTACAACGAACCGGCCACCACGGCCCGGTCACCCTGGAACAGGTCAGCGCCGTCCGCCCCGGGCAGAGCATGGCCTTCATCATGGACACCGGCCTGTGCGACAACGTGTACACCCTGGCCCAGGACGTCGACCTGCTGGTGATCGAATCCACGTTCCTGGCCGAGGACGCCGGCATGGCCGCCCAGGTCGGCCACCTCACCGCCGGCCAGGCCGCAACAGTCGCCCGGGAATCACGGGCGCGGCATCTGGTGCTGACCCACTTCTCGCAGCGATACCCGGACGCGTCCCGCTTCCTCGACGAAGCCCGCAAAGAATTCGACGGGCCGATCACGGTGGCCGAAGACCTGCAGCGGGTGCCGTTCCCGGCACGCCGCTGAGCGGTTGAGGGGTCAGGCCCCTTCGTTACACCCCGAGCCGGCCGCGCTCAGGCCCGGGCCGGAGCTGGTTCCGCGCTCGTTCGGGGGACGCCGCTCGCGGTCGCGCTCGTTCGGGGGACGCCGCTCGCGGTCGCACCCGCTTGGGGGCCGCCGCCCGCGGTCGCACCCGCTTGGGGGCCGCCGCCCGCGGTCGCACCCGCTTGGGGGCCGCCGCCCGCGGCCGGAGAGGGCGGCCGTGTCGCCGCGCCGGCGGCAACGCTCTCCCGCGCTGGGAGCGGCCCCTTTCCGCGCCTGAGGGCCGGCCTCTCATCCGCGGTCGGGGCTCGCCGCGTGAGGGCAGACCCCGCCGCTCCCAAGGGGGCTGACCTCCCACGACCATTATCGCGGATTCGGCGCCGGGCTGCGGGGTGCCCTGTGGACAGAGCGCTGGTGTGGATAACTCGTTGGTCCCTCCGGAACGGGGCTAGCCTCGTGCGCATGGCTGTCCTGTTGCGCGCTGCCGCCGAGACCGATCCGATCGCTGTGGGGGCGTTGCACCAGCGGTCCCGCCTCGCGGCGTATTCAGGGTTTCTGCCCGCCGACGTCCTCGCCTCGCGGCCGGCGGAGGCGTTCGGTGAGTGGTGGGCCGAGCGCTGTCGATGGGAGCAGGACACCCACCGCATGACGATCGCTGAGGACGACGGCGAGGTGGTCGGTTTCAGCTACATCGGGCCCAGCGAGACCGAGGGGGCCGCCGAGCTCTACGCCATCCACGTCGAGCCGTCGCGGGTCGGCACCGGTGTCGGCCGCCGGTTGATGGTCCAGGCTCTGGCCGACCTTCCGTCGATCGGGGGCGACCGGGCCGTCCTCTGGGTTCTGCAGGAGAACCACACGGCCCGCACGTTCTATGAGAACGGCGGCTGGAAGCCCGACGGGGAAACCCGCACCGAGCCGATCAACGACATTCCGGTCCCCCAGCTTCGCTACACCCACCCGTTGTAGGCCCGGCTGGCGCTCACGGTCGACTCCGCGCCCCGACAACGACCCTCAACGCCAGCCGGCGTCGAGCGGACCGCGCTGGTGCTGGCGGCGCTGGAGCGGGCTGCGCTGGAGCGAGCGGCGGCGGAGCGAGCGGCGACGGCGGTGTTACTGGCAGCGCTGGAGCGAGCGGCGGCGCGGGAGCGGGCAGCGCTGGAGCGAGCGGCGACGGCGGCGGTGTTACTGGCGGCGCTGGTGCTGGCGGCGCTGGAGCGAGCGGCCGCGCTGGTCTTGGGAGGGCTGGGGCGGCTGAGGGCAACCCTCGACGCCCAGCCGGTGGGGACGACCGGGCTTGGAGCGACTCCCGGCTCGGAACGGCCTTCGGCAACTGGTGGACGGGTTTTGGGGTAAGCGCGACCAACCACGGACATCGCCCCGGAGGGGGTCGCGTTCTGGGCGCGCCAGCGCCCTGCGGCCCCCGGAGGGGTCCCCGCGGGAGCGACGGTCTGTACCCCGGCCAAGATAGGCAATGAAGAATTTGATCTTGATGGTTGGCGAGCGAGCCCGCCGCCAGGGGCGACGGGCTGCTGGTTGGGCGGGAACGCGTGACCGAGTGAATGCGGGGGAACCTGTGGTCACGCGCTCCCGCCAACCGCCCCGCATCAGAACCGGTGCGCCTGGCCGGAGGCGCGGATCAGCGGAGGCGTGCCGATCCGTGGTCCGGTTCAGAAGCGGGCTTGGGCGCGGGAATACCGGAGCGCTGGCGGGGCGCCCCGGCGTCACCGCCGGGAGACGTTCGCCGGGCCGGGAAGCCAAGGCTTGCCGGGGGACGGTCAAGCTCGTCGACGACGTCTGGGTCCGTGGGTCAGTCGGCGTACCTCCGATGATTGTGGTTCCGGCCGCGGTCGGTCATGGCGGCCGGCAGGCTGTTCAGGTCGTGGCGCAAGGTCCAGGCCTCGCGCCAGGGGCGGCGGGAGACCGCGTCGGCGCGTTCCGCGAGGCGGCGGGCCGAGCACGGCCAGTGCCATCCGCACCAGACGCAGTTTCCTCTGCGGTCGGCCGTGTTGTGCCGCCCGAGCATTGTCTGCGCGTCCCGCCACAGCAGGCGGTCCACGATGTCAGCGGGTGCCGCCTCTTCGACGTCGACCATCCCCTACCCCTTCGTCCGGTAGTGGCTCATAGCTCCGTCACGAGACATACAACCGCACCCGCCCACCCCCTGGTCGGACTGAGTGTGCGATTGCGGCGACTATCCGTAACCGCTGATGTCCACTGTGCTCCCGCGGCCGTGTTCGCCGTCGGCGGACGATTCACCGGCATCGACGGCCACCCGCTCGTTGTTGACCTGGTCATGAACACCGGAGAATCCGAGGCTCTCGATGCCTACAGCCGCATCGTCACCGGTGTGGCCAGTCGCCTCCTGCCCTCGGTGGCGGCTCTTTCGATGCGCGGCGGCGCCGGTTCCGCGGTCACTTTCACCGATGACGGTTTCCTGCTGACCAACGCGCACGTGGTGGCCGGCGCCACCACCGGTTCGGCGTCGTTCGCGGACGGCGTCGACACCCCGTTCGACGTGGTCGGCGCGGACGCGCTCTCCGACCTGGCCGTGGTCCGGGTGCATCATCCGGGCGCACCGGCGGCACCGCTGGGCGACGCCGACGAGCTGCGGATCGGCCAGCTGGTGGTGGCCGTCGGGAATCCGATGGGGCTGGCCGGTTCGGTGACCGCCGGCGTGGTGTCCGGGCTGGGCCGTTCGCTGCCGGCCCGGGACGGCCGCCGGGTCCGGATCATCGACAACGTCATCCAGACCGACGCGGCCCTCAATCCCGGCAATTCGGGCGGTGCGCTGGCCGATTCGACCGGTCACGTCGTCGGCATCAACACCGCGGTCGCCGGGTACGGCCTGGGCCTGGCCGTGCCGATCAACGGGACCACCCGGTCGATCGTCGGCGAGCTGGTGGCCACCGGACGGGTCCGGCGCGCGTGGCTCGGTGTGGCCGGGATTCCCGTGCCGCTCCCGCCGCACCTGGCCACCCGCCTCGGCCAGAGGCAGGGCCTGCGGGTCGTCGAGGTGGTGCCCGACAGTCCGGCCGGGCTGGCCGGTGTCTACCTGGGCGACGTGCTGGTGACCGCGGCCGGGCGGCCGGTCAGTTCGGTGCAGGAGTTGCAGCGCCTGATGCTCGGCCCGGCGATCGGCGTCGATCTGCCGATCACCCTGCTGCGGAGGAATGCGCTGGTCGACGTCGTGGCCCTCCCCACCGAGCTGCGGTGAGGAGTACCTTGCCCGGGTGATCTTCAAGCGAAGGCGGAAGACCGATCCGGGTACGGCGATAGAGGCGTTCTGGACGTGGTGGGCCACCGCCCGCCCGCGCGCCGAACGTCTGATCGCCGGCGACTCCGACGACGCGCTGGTGCACGACCTCAGCCAGGCCGTGTCGGCGATCCACCCGGAGCTGCAGTGGGAGTTCACGGCCGGTTCGTCGTCGGAGAACCTGCTGGTGGTCAGCGCGGCCGGCGATCCGGAGCTGCGGGCGCTGGCCGAGCGGTGGCGGCGGGCCGGGCCGGCGCCGGACGGCGTCTTCGGCTACGCGTCGGCCCGTCAGGGCAGCCCGGACGCGCTGGAGGGCCGGCTCTCCATCGCCGGTCACGAGCTCGAACTGGCCGAGCTGCGGTTCACCGCCGAGGAGGACGAGGACCTGGACTGCGTGCACGTGGGTGTCTGGCATCCGGCGTTCCCGTCGATGCCGGACGGCGCCCGGGACCAGGTCGCGTTCCTGTCGCTGGACTGGCTGCTCGGTGAGGACGTCGTCGAGGTGTGGGTGGGGCGGATCCAGGCGCTCCCGGTGGCCGGGGCGCCGCTGACCGGGGCCCGGCTGGCCGCGCTGGTCACCGAACTGATCCCGGACGAGCCGCGCTGGCGGACCATGTCCGGCGAGATCGACGGGAAGCCGGTCATCGCGCTGGCGCAGACGCATCTGTCGCCGGCCCGGTGGCCCGGGTACGACCTGCACATCCGGCTGGACGTGCCGTACCGGGCACGGGACGAGCACGGCTTCCCGGACCAGCCGACGCTCGACGCGCTCTACGCTCTGGAGGATCACGTCAGCGCGCACGCGGACGGGGCGGTCGTGGTCGCGCACGAGACGTCGGACGGGGTGCGCAGCACGCACCTGTACGCCGATCGTCCCGCCGCGACGCACGCCCTGGAGCCGTTGATCGCGGGCTGGCAGGACGGGCGTGTCCGCATGACGGTCACGCCCGACCCACGCTGGGAACAGGTCGCCCACCTGGAGCCCTAGCTCAGGTGGGTGAGCAGGTCCTGCCTGGTCAGGACGCCGGCGGGCTTGCCGTCGACCAGGACCATCGCGGCGTCCGACTTCTCCAGCAGCGCCACCGCCTCGCTCACCGGCTCGCCGCCGCCGATCATCGGCAGGGAGTCGCCCATGTGCCGCTCGATCGTGTCGTGCAGGTGGGCCTGGCCGGTGAAGAGCGCGTCCATCAGCGCCTTCTCCGAGATCGAGCCGGCCACCTCGCCGGTGACGACCGGGGGCTCGGCCTTGAGGACGGGGAGCTGGCTGACCCCGTACTCCCGCATGTAGTCGATCGCGTCGCGGACGGTCTCGGTCGGGTGGACGTGGACCAGCGGCGGGATCTCGGGGCCCTTGGCGGCGAGCGCGTCGGCGACGGTCGGGGCGTCTCCGGGCGTACGCAGGAAGCCGTACCGAGCCATCCACCGGTCGTTGAAGATCTTGGAAAGGTAGCCGCGTCCGCCGTCCGGCAGCAGCACCACGATCACGTCGTCCGGGCCGGCCTTGCGGGCCACCTCCAGCGCCGCCACCACGGCCATCCCGCACGAGCCGCCGACCAGCAGGCCCTCCTCGCGGGCCAGGCGGCGGGTCATCTCGAACGAGTCCGAGTCGCTGACCTCGATGACCTCGTCGGTCACCGAGGTGTCGTAGGCGGTCGGCCAGAAGTCCTCGCCGACACCCTCCACCAGGTACGGCCGCCCGGTGCCCCCGGAGTAGACCGAACCCTCCGGGTCGGCGCCGATGACGCGCACCGAGCCCTGCTCCTTGAGGTAGCGCCCGACGCCGCTGATCGTCCCGCCGGTGCCGACCCCGGCGACGAAATGGGTGATCTTCCCGTCGGTCTGCTCCCAGAGTTCCGGGCCGGTCTGCTCGTAGTGCGACCGCGGGTTCGCCGGGTTGCTGTACTGATCCGGCTTCCACGCGCCCGGGATGTCCCGGGTCAGCTGGTCGGAGACGTTGTAGTAGGAACGCGGGTCCTCCGGCGCGACCGCGGTCGGGCAGACCACGACCTCGGCACCGTAGGCCCGCAGCACGTTCTGCTTGTCCTCGCTGACCTTGTCCGGGCAGACGAAGACACACTTGTAGCCCCGCCGCTGCGCCACCAGGGCCAGACCGACCCCGGTGTTGCCGCTGGTCGGCTCGACGATCGTGCCGCCGGGCTTGAGCAGCCCCGCGGCCTCCGCGTCCTCGACCATCCGCAGGGCGATCCGGTCCTTGACCGAACCTCCGGGATTCATGTATTCGACCTTGGCCAGCACGGTGGCACTGATGCCCTCGGTCACGCTGTTGAGTCGTACCAGCGGGGTGTTGCCGATGATCTCGACCACGTTGTCGTAATAGCGCACGCTTCAGCCTACGACGGCGGGCTTCACCAGCTTCTCCCACTCCAGGAACCGCTCGGTCTCGGCCAGGACCGTCCCGGCCAGCCAGGTCACCGCGACGGCGTCATCGACAAGACCGAAAACCCAGAGAAAGGCTTCCGGTACGGCGTCGATCGGCGAGATGACGTACGCCGCCGCGAACGCCATGAGGGCGACGCGCATACCGCCGTCATACTCCCCCTTGACCGTCGCCTTCAGCATCCGTGGCAGCGCCGCGAGCCGCTTGCTCAGCGAGGGACCGCCCCGGGCGCCGGACATCAGCGCCTTGCCGAGCGCGGTGAACGCCGCCGCGCGTTTCAGAGTTTTGGCCATGTGTGTTCCCCTTTCCGCCACCCAAGCATGACCTGGGTCCGCCATGATTGCCTCCCACAGACCGTCGCGGCGGCGGATTGGCCTCTCGCGGTGGCGCGTTAGCCTCGAATCCCGATATCAGGTGCCGATCTAGGCCGTGCCGGACCGCTCCCCACCACCCCGGGGAAGCGTCAGCCGGGCCGGATGGTTCCCTTCGGAAGACAGCGAGGGAGACTGTGAACAGCACCGTCATCCACTTTCGTGGATTGAGCTCAGAGGATCGGCAACGAATCCGTACGGCCGGCCGCATCGCCGGCTCGGTCACCGGCGCGCTCGCCGGTGTGACCGCCATCTCGGCCGGTCTTCTGCTCCGGCAGGCCGCCGACGCCCGCCGGATCATCCCGATGGCCGAGGCGCCCCCGCCCCGCGGCGACGGCGTCTACGGCGCGAAATTCCACGGCAAGCCGCTCAACCTGGTCATCCTCGGCGACTCGTCGGCGGCCGGCTACGGCGTGCACCGGCCGAGGGAGACGCCCGGCGCGCTCTTCGCCACCGGCATCTCCCGCCGCCTGCACCGGCCGGTCAGCCTCCGCCGGTTCGCCGTCGTCGGCTGCGTCTCGTCCGGCCTGCCCTGGCAGGTCGACGCCGCACTGGAACTGGCACCGGAGCTCGCGATCATCCTGATCGGCGGCAACGACGTCACCCACGTCTCGGCCCGCGCCGAGGCGGTCCGGCACCTCGGCGACGCCGTGCGCCGGCTGCGCGAGGCCGGCTGCAAGGTGGTCGTCGGCACCTGCCCGGACATCGGCGCCATCCAGCCGATCAAGCCGCCGCTGCGCTGGCTGGCCCGGCGCTGGAGCCGTCAGCTGGCCGCCGCGCAGACCGTCGCCGTGGTCGGCGCCGGCGGGCGCACGGTGTCGCTGGGCAACCTGCTCGGGCCGATGTTCGAGGCCGACCCGGCGCGGATGTTCGGCTCCGACCGTTTCCACCCGTCGGCGGAGGGCTACGCGCGGGCGGCGGCCGTGATGATGCCGACCGTGATGGCCGCGCTCGGTGAGGACGATCGCCCGCCCGTGCCGGTCGCCGAGGGGATGCGCAGTCTGCCCGAGGCGGCCGACGAGGCGGTCCGCGCGCCGGGGACCGAGGTCAGCCCGGTCCGGGCCGGTGGGCGGTGGGCCCAGTTGCGGCGGCACCCGTGGTTCGGGGAGTCGCGGCACTGGTTCAGCCACCACGGGCACTCCGAGCATCCGGGCGCCTCGGACACGGTGCCGGTCACCGGGTGAGCTTTTCTCATGCGCGGCCCGGCCCGGGCCGCGCATCGGGGAGCCGGTCGGGTCCGGGCAGCGCGGCGCATGCGGTCCGGGCCGTAGGGTAGAAGACAGAAGGATCATCGGAGTCGGGCGGGACGCAGGGAGGCGAGAGATGGCTGGGCTGCCGGAACGACTGACCAAGGCCGCGGCCACGAGCCTGCTCGCCGGCGCACTGGGCGGTGCCGCCCTGATCGCCGGTGAGGTGCTGGCCGCCAAGGCCCGCCGCTACGCCAAGCCGACCATGGGCCTGGCTTTGCGCACGTCGATGGGCCCACTCAGCGCCCCGCCGCTGCGGCTGGTGCTGCTCGGCGACTCGGCCGCGGTCGGTGTCGGCGTGGAGTGGCTGTCCGACACGGTCGGCGGGCAGCTGGCCCGCCTGGTCGCGGACGGCACCCCGGAGACCGGGCAGCGGCACGTGCTGCTCTCCAGCGTCGGTGTGGCCGGCTCCCGCTCGTCCGACCTGTCCACCCAGGTGGCCCGGGCCCTGCTCGGCACGAAACCGGATGTGGCCGTCGTCCTGATCGGCTCGCAGGACGCGACCTCGGTCCGGGCGCCCGAGGAGGCGGCCGGTCATCTCGGTCAGGCGGTCCGGCGGTTGCGCGCGGCCGGTGTCCAGGTGGTCGTCGGCACCTGCCCCGATCTGGGGGCGATGCGCTCGATGGCCCCGCCGTTGCGGCAGATCGCCGGGCTGGTCGGCCGGCGCATCGGGCGGGCGCAGAACAGGGCGGTGACCGAGGCCGGCGGCGTGGTGGTCGACCTGGCCGCGGAGACCGGCGCGGTGTTCCGGGCCGACGCGGGGACGCTCTGCTACGACGGCTTCCACCCGTCCGCGGACGGGTATCGGGTATGGGCGCATGCGCTTTATCCGGCAGTAGCCAAGGCCGCCATGACCGGAGTATGAAATTCCGATTTAGGGTGGTGGGCGGGGCGGTTGGAGGGGTGTGACGAATCCACACTTCCGACAATGTTACCCGTGGGTAAACTGGCCGTATGCCGGAAGCTGTCATCGTTGCCACTGCCCGCTCCCCGATCGGCCGCGCCCACAAGGGCTCGCTGAAGGAACTGCGCCCCGACGACCTCACCGCCACCATCGTCGACGCCGCGCTGAACAAGGTGCCCGAGCTCGATCGCACCCTCATCGAGGACCTCTACCTCGGTTGTGGCCTGCCCGGCGGTGAGCAGGGCTTCAACATGGCCCGCGTGGTCGCCACCAAGCTCGGCCTGGACGGCCTGCCCGGCGCCACCATCACGCGCTACTGCTCGTCGTCGCTGCAGACCACCCGGATGGCGTTCCACGCGATCAAGGCCGGCGAGGGCGACATCTTCGTCTCGGCCGGTGTGGAGACGGTGTCCCGCTTCGCCCGCGGCAGCTCCGACGGCCTGCCCTCGGCCGCGCAGGCGCTGGTCGGCGGCGGCTGGCAGAACCCGGTCTTCGACGAGGCCCAGGCCCGCACCGTCTCCTCCGCGGCGAACGGTGGCGTCTGGCACGACCCGCGTGAGGACGGCCTGCTCCCCGACATCTACATCGGGATGGGCTACACGGCGGAGAACCTGGCGCAGATCAAGAACGTCACTCGCGAAGAGATGGACGAATTCGGCGTACGGTCGCAGAACCTCGCCGAGAAGGCCATCGCCAACGGGTTCTGGGAGCGGGAGATCACGCCCGTCACCCTGCCCGACGGCACCGTGGTGTCGAAGGACGACGGCCCCCGCCCCGGCGTCAGCCTGGACGCGGTCTCCCAGCTCAAGCCGGTCTTCCGCCCCGACGGCCGGGTCACCGCGGGCAACTGCTGCCCGCTCAACGACGGCGCCGCGGCGGTCGTCATCATGAGCGACACCAAGGCCCGCGAGCTGGGCCTCACCCCGCTCGCGCGGATCGTCTCCACCGGCGTCACCGCCCTCTCCCCGGAGATCATGGGCCTGGGCCCGGTCGAGGCGTCGAAGCAGGCCCTCAAGCGCGCCGGCATGACCATCGACGACGTCGACCTGGTCGAGATCAACGAGGCGTTCGCGGCGCAGGTCATCCCGTCGTACAAGGACCTGGGCATCCCGCTGGACAAGCTGAACGTGAACGGCGGCGCGATCGCCGTCGGCCACCCGTTCGGCATGACCGGCGCCCGCATCACCGGCACCCTGATCAACTCGCTGAACTGGCACGACAAGTCCATCGGCCTCGAGACGATGTGCGTCGGCGGCGGCCAGGGCATGGCCCTGGTCCTCGAACGCCTCAGCTGACCTGATCCTCACGACACGGACGGGCCCGCCCCGTCCGTGTCTTCACATCCGGAGCCCGGCCCCGGCTGCTGATCGACCAGGTCGGACGGCGTCGGGGCGTCGCGGTACGCTCGCCGGATGTCCGACTTCGCGGTGGCGATCGACCGCCTGCTCACTCAGGTCCGGCACTGGGAAGAGACCCGCTGGAAGGCGTCGGCCGGATCACGATCAAAGGCCGATCTCGCGTACGGGCTGGTCCAGCGTCTGGCCGACCTGGGTGCGGAAGCCGAGAACCACCCGCCGCGCGAAGTCCCCCGGGTCCACGACCTGGTCCTGCCCGACCAGTTGCGGGTGGTCGCCGACGACCTGCTGGCCGCCGCCCCGTCCGACGCCGTCCTGACCCGGGCCGCCACCGCCGTCGAAGAGGTCCGCTTCACCATCTGAGCCCCGGACTCGGTCAGCGGCGCTCGCGGCCGGTCACCCGGCCGGCATCTCGACCAGGGGCAGGCTGAGGCTCGTCAGCCCCTCGACGGGTCGGAATCCGGCCGCCTCGTAGAGTCCGAGCGCGGGCCCGTTCCCCGGCTCGGTCTGCAGCGACACCCGCACGGCACCGGCCTCGCGCGCCTCGGTGACGACCTGGTCGAGCAGCGCCCGCCCCACACCGCCGCGGCGCCCTCCGGGCCGGACGAACAGGTCCCGTACGACCCAGAACTCCCCCAGCCGCAGCGAGGCCGGCATCACCGCGCTGGTCAGAAACCCGGCCCCCACGCCGTCGAGCTCCGCCACCGATGCACGAAGCCGCCCGGCCCGCAGCTGACCCGCCAGCCACGCTTCGGTCCGTGCGGGTTCGCTCTCCTCCCCGTAGTGCACCCGGTACTCGTCGAAGAGCCCCACCAACCACCCGAACCCGGCGTCCCCCGCCCGCACCCGCGAAACCCTCAGCCCCACCCGCCCAGCCTCCACTCTCAGTTCCTCCCCACCACAATCCGGCCGCACTCAGGGTTGCGGTCCGGGCTGTCAAAGCCCGCTCAGATCGCTCTTGCCCTGTTCTCAGCTGGTGCTCACGGCTGTTCCCGGGCCGGATGACGACCGTGAGCACCAGCCGGCTTGCGGGAGGCGCGGCTGGGGCTTGAGCGGCGGCGGGGGTCGCGTGGGTCCTTTTGAGCGGGACCACCCGCGGACGTCGCCCTGGAGGGCTTCGCGTTCTGGCCGCGCCAGCGGCCTGCGGAGCCCGGAAGGGTCCCCGCGGGAGCGACGATCTGGACCACAGCGGAGATAGGACATGAAGATCTTGAATTTGATCTTGATTAAGCAGTCCGGAAGAGCTGCTTGATATCTGACAAATAACGTATTTCGCCATTCAATGCCGGGGCTGGCCCGGCCGGAGGAAATGATCATGCGGGCTGGCTGGCGAAGAAAGCACAAAGGCCACCCGACAGGAATGCGAAACCAGCGGGAAAGGCGAGGCCAGAGGGAAAGCGGGCCCGGGATGGGGGAAAGGGCGACGCCCGGACCGCGGGAGCGGGCCGGGCGTCGAGGTGAAGCGGGGGAGCAACGCCCGGTCCGCGGGGAGGCAGGCCGGGCGTTGCGGTGCGAACGCTCTGACGAACCGTCAGTCGTCGCCCTGGAGATAGCTGAGCAGGCGCAGGATCTCGATGTAGAGCCAGACCAGGCCGACCAGGATGCCGAACGCGGCGGTCCACGAATACTTCCGCGGGAGGCCGGCGCGGACGCCCTCCTCGATCTCGTTGAAGTTGAGGATGAAGCTGAGCGAGGCGACGACGATGCAGACCAGGCTGAAGATGTAGCCGAGCGGGCCGTTGTCGCGCAGGCCGGTGTTGACGTCGAAGAGGGCCAGCACGAAGTTGATCAGCATGACCATGAACAGGCCGCTGATGGCGCCGATCATGATGCGGGTGAACTTCGGGGTGGCGCGGATGACGCGGGCCCGGTAGAGCGCGGCCATCAGGAAGAAGACGCCGAAGGTGGCGACGACCGCCTGGAGGACGATGCCCTGATAACCCAGAATGTCCTGGTAGGCCTTGCTGACCATGCCGACGAACACGCCCTCGACCACCGCGTAGGCGATGACGAGCGCCGGGCTGGCGATGCGCATGAACGAGATGACCAGACCGAGCACGAGGCCGACGACCGCGGCGCCGATCCAGGCGCTGAGGGTCAGCTCGAACGGGATCAGGTTCCACGCGGCGATCGCGGAGATGCCGGTGATGCCGAGCAGAGTGACCGTTTTGACGACGACGTCGTCGACGGTCATCGGCTGCACGGCGGGCGGGGCGGCGGGGTAACCCTCAGCGGTCGGGTACGGCTGACCGTAACCCGGCTGACCGTAACCCGCGCCGGCCGGCCCGTATGGCCCGTACCCGGCCGTCCGCTCCCGCTCGGCCGCCTGGCCGAGGCGCGAGAGCACCGGGTTAGAAGTCTTCACTGTGTCCAGCCTCCCTTGGCACGTCAGAATGCCTGTCGCTCCAGAGTAAGCGCTCTTGGCCGGACTTGCCGCTCCCGGAAGCTGTGAGCAGGCTGAAAATGACACCTGTCATGGGTACCGGACCAGGGTCGGTGGTAACCGGTGAGCAACAAACGCCCCAAAAAACGAGCGGCCGCGACGGAGAGTCGCGACCGCTTCGTTATGTGTGCCCGGGGCGGGTCTCGAACCCGCACGCCTGTTAGGGCAGCCGCTTTTAAGGCGGCCGTGTCTGCCATTCCACCACCCGGGCGGGCCTGCGAACACCGTAGCTGGTGCCACCCGGGTGATGGGAACGGCCTGGCCGTCAGCGCGAGGCGGAGACGACCTTCTCCTCAGCCTTGGGCTTCGGCGCGACCGGCGGGGTCACCTCGAGGAACTCCTCGCGCGGGTGGTGCAGCTGGCCGAGGGCGACGGTCTCGCGCTTGAGCACGAAGGCCAGAACCCAGTCGGCCAGCACGCGCACCTTGCGGTTGAACGACGGGATCCGGCTGACGTGGTAGAAGCGGTGCATCAGCCACGCCGGGTAACCCTTGACCTTGATGCCGTAGACGTGCGCGACACCCTTGTTGATACCCAGGCCGGCGACGCCGCCGACGTGCTTGTGCCGGTACTCCTTCGGGGCGCCGCCGAGGACGACCTGCCGGATGTTGTCGGCCAGCACCTTGGCCTGCCGGACCGCGTGCTGGGCGCTCGGCGAGCACCAGCCACCCGGGTTGGTCAGGTCGGGGACCTGCGCGCAGTCACCGGCCGACCAGGCACCCTCGAGCACCTCGCCGTCGAGCGTGGCGACCTGCAGGGTGGGCAGGCAGTTGACGTGCCCGCGCGGGCCGAGCGGCAGGTCGGTCTGCTGCAGCATCGGCGACGGCTTGACGCCGGCCGTCCAGACCAGGGTCTCGGCGCGGAACGAGCCACCGTCGGAGAGCTCGATCTGGCCGTCGACACACGAGTTCAGGAACGTGTCGAGGCGCAGGTCGACGCCGCGGGCGGCGAGCTGGCGAGCGGCGTAGGCGCCCATTTCCGGACCGACCTCGGGGAGGATCCGGTTGGTCGCCTCGACCAGGATGAAGTGGACCTCCTTGGGGTCCAGCTCCGGGTAGTACTTCAACGCGTCGGCGACCACGTCCTGCATCTCGGCGAGCGCCTCGATGCCGGCGAAGCCACCACCGACGAAGACGAAGTTCAGCGAGGCCTTGCGCACCTCCGGGTCCGGCGTCACGGCGGCGACGTCGAGCCGGTCGAGGATGTGGTTGCGCAGGTAGATGGCCTCGCCGATGGTCTTGAGGCCGATACCGATCTCGCTGAGGCCGGGGATCGGAAGAGTCCGCGAGACGGAGCCGGGCGCCACGATGATGTGGTCGTAGGCCATCTCGTAGGAGGGGCCGTCGATCGGCTGGATGGTCACGGTCTTGCTGGCGTGCTCGACCTTGGTGACCTCACCGGAGACGATGCGGCACTTCTTCAACTCACGGCGCAGCGGCACAACGGCGTGGCGCGGCGAGATGCTACCGGCCGCTGCCTCAGGCAGGAACGGCTGATAGGTCATGTGCGGCACGGGGTCGATGACAACGACCTCGGCGTGGTTCCGGTTCAGCTTCTTGGACAGGCGAAGGGCCGTGTAAAGCCCGACGTGGCCTGCTCCTACGACGACTATGCGCGGCGGATTCACGCCCCTATTCTCGCGCGCCGGTGGCAGTTCATGCGTCGTTCTGTGACCATCGCAACCTTGAAAGTCAAGTGTCGAACGACACATAAACTGCCCGAAATTCAGGTTCGCCTGGTAAGGCGGACCAAAAGAACTGTCACACCCGTCGCAGCAACCAATCCCACCAATGTCGCCAATTGGAACGCATCCCCACCAAGATCCGCAGTAAGGCCCAGAGCCAGCACTGTCAACACCGCGGAAATCAGCGCGACCAGAAGAGCCCGGCCCAGCCACAGGCCCGGCACATCGAGGTTCACCACCGCGTCGTACGGCAGCACGGCGGCCAGCGCGGTGAGGGTGTGACCGAGATAGAGCAGCGTGGCCAGGGTGACCACCCGCCACAGCGCGATCCGGGAGTCGTAACCGGCCGTGTCCACGATCCAGCCGCCCACCACGACCAGCGCGGCGAACGTGGCCGCCCCGCCGCGCGGCGCCATCGCCGGCCAGACCGCGATCAGCAGCAGGATCACCAGGAACTGGCTCGCCAGCAGTGCGGTCGGCCAGGCCACGGCCATCGCCAGCACACCGGCCAGGGCGATACCGCAGCGCACCAGCACCGGTACGACGGTGGCCCGGCGGACCACGGTGGGAATCCGGCTCAGTCGCCGGAGCAGTCCGGTCAGCACGTCAGCGCCCCCTCGGCGCGGCGGCCATCCGGGCCACGTCGCGCAGGACCAGGTCGAGACTGCCGGCGCCGGCCCAGGTGACGACCGGCACACCGTGCTCGCGCAGGCGGCCGAGCACGTTCTCCCGCTCGATCCGCCACAGGCGGGTGGCCAGCGGCGTCCACTGGTTGCGGACCGGCGGGGCGGTCTCCTCGGGCAGCGTGTCGACCGCGACGACGAACCGGCCGGCCTGGGTGAGCTGGCCCAGCATGTCGGCGGCGCGTGGGTCGATCAGCGGGGTGAGCACCACGACCAGCGCCGAGGTCGAGATGTGGTGAGCGCCCAGGACCGGCTCGTAGTCCTCCTCGACCGGGTCGGCCCGGACGTCGAGCAGCCACTCCAGGACGGTCAGGTACTGCCGGCGGCCGGAGGCGGCGCGCAGCCGGCGGGCGGTCGCACCGTACTCCAGCAGGGACACCCGGTCGCCGCGGTGCAGATAGTGCTCGGCCACCGCGGCGGCGGCCCGGACCGTGGTGTCCAGCACCGACGCGCTGCCCCGGACACCACCGGACCGGCCCACCTCGCCGAGCAGGTCGAGCAGCAGCAGCACCTCGGCGTCACGGTCGGACAGCGTGGACGCCACGTGCAGGTCGCGGGTGCGCAGCGACACCCGCCAGTCGATGCGGCGCAGCCGGTCGCCCGGGGCGAACTGGCGCACGCCGGCCAGCTCACCGCCCTCGCCCAGACGCCGCGAGCGGTGCGCGCCGACGAGACCGGCCGCGGCCGGCATCGCCTCGGTGGCCTTGAACGGCTCGGTCACCGGGTAGACCCGGACGCCCCGGGCCGGGGTGACGACCGGGCGGCAGGCCAGCAGCCCACCGCAGGCGGCGGCCCGGGCCGCGGCCGGGCCGACGTCCAGCCGGCCCCAGCGCAGCGCCTCGCCGGGCAGGTCGATCGCGGCCCAGCCGTCGGACGGCACGGTGATCGCGAACGGACGGTCGGCGTGCTCCAGGCGCAACCACGGCGAGGTCTTGGTACGGACGACGACCAGGTCGTACCCGAGCGCATCGGCGTTGCTCACGGTCAGCGCGGCCTGCACCGTCCCGCCCTCGACCAGGTGCGTCTCGTCGGCCGTGATGGTCACCTCGGGCACCGACACGGGCCGCCGGCGAAGGTTCAGCGCCGCCCCGATCGCGAACGGGGCGGCCAGCAGCACCAGGTCGACCCGGCCGAGCGCCACCCCGAGGAGCAGCAGCAGGCCGGTGAGCAGCACCGAACGGCCGAGCGCACGGGTCGGCGCCCAGCTCGGAGCGGCCGGTTCAGTCATGCCGCGCGTACGTCGGAAGCGCCCCGCTGGCCGGGGCCGGCACCGCGCTGAGCACCTCCTGCACCACGAACGCGGGGTTCACCTGGCGCAGCCACATCTCCGGGCGCAGCGTGATCCGGTGGGCCAGGGCCGGGACGGCGACGTCCTTGACGTCCTCGGGCACCACGTAGTCCCGCCCGGCCATCGCGGCCCGGGCCCGGGCCAGCAGGAGCAGCGCCAGCGAGCCACGCGGCGACGAGCCGACCAGCACCGCGTTGTGCTCGCGGGTGGCCGCGGCCAGCGACACGATGTAGCGGCCGATCGAGTCCTCGACCGTCACCGACTCCAGCGCGGCCTGCATGACCTGCAGGGTGCGGGCGTCGACGACCGCGGCGAGCTGCGACTCCTCCTGGCGGCGGGACATCCGGCGGCGCATGACCTCCCACTCCTCCTCGGCGGTCGGATAACCGAACGACACGCGGAGCATGAAGCGGTCGAGCTGGGCCTCGGGCAGCGGGTACGTGCCCTCGTACTCGATCGGGTTGGCCGTCGCCAGCACGTGGAACGGCGGATCCAGCCGGTAGGTCACGCCCTCGACCGAGACCTGCTTCTCCTGCATGGCTTCGAGCAGGGCGGACTGGGTCTTCGGCGGGGTCCGGTTGATCTCGTCGGCCAGCAGCATGTTCGTGAAGACCGGGCCGGCCCGGAACGCGAAGTCACCCTTGCGCTGGTCGTAGAGGAACGAGCCGGTCACGTCGGCCGGCAGCAGGTCGGGGGTGAACTGCAGCCGGCGGAAGTCCAGCCCGAGGGCTTGCGCGAAGGAGCGGGCGGTAAGCGTCTTGCCCAGCCCGGGCAGGTCCTCCAGCAGGACGTGCCCGCCGGCCAGGATCCCGGCCAGCACCATCTCCAGGGCCTCCCGCTTGCCGACCACGACGCTGTTCACGGCGTCGAGGACGGCTCCGGCCAGGCGCCCGACCTCGTACGGGGGAAGGGCCTGTACGCCTGTCTGCGTCACCGGCGCACCTTTCTCACAGTCGTTCCATCGCTTGTACGTACGTCTCCAGGTCCCGCGTCTTCAACCCGTGCCGGCCGGGGTTGGACAGTACCGCCCAGGCCTGTTCGCCGAGCAGTTCCCGGGCCCGGGCCGGGTCGCCGGCCCGGGTTATGCCGTGCCGCAACCGCAGGCGCTCGTCGGCGAGTTCCCCGAGCACCGGCAAGACGTTACGCGCATAGGTGTCCGAGTCGGAGTGCGCCTTGTCGAGAGTTCGCTCCCAGCGGCGCACTGTGGCACGCAACGAGTCGACCGCGCGAGCCGACTCGCTGCCGCCCCCGGCCCCGGCGCGGATCGTGCGGGGTGGCCGGACCGCCGCGGCCGCGATCGTGACCAGGCGCAGCCCGGTCAGCAGGGCGATCACCAGCAGCAGCGGGGCGTGGACCGAACCGGCCCGCAGCGCGGCGACGACCACGACGGTGGCGGCGGCGATCAGGATCACGTTGCCGATCACCCGGACCGCGGGCGAGCGGCGTTTGCGCACCCGCGGTGCCGGCTCCGCGGACGGCGCCGCGGTCAGCTCGAAAAGCTCGCCCAGGCCCCCGTAGCTCATGCCGGAACACCCGCCCCGAGGTCGGCGCGCAGGCGTTCCAGAGCGTTCCGGGCCTGCTGGCGCATGCGGTCGTCGACGGCGTGGGTGGCGTACCGGGCCTCCCGGTACACCTCCATCAGCGCGGCCAGCACGGCCGCGTCCACCCGCTGCTCGGCCAGCAGGCGCCCGACCAGGTCGGTCGGGCTGTCGCCGGGCTCGCGCGGGGTGCCGGCCTCGGCGGCCGCCTGCTCCAGGCGCACCCAGCAGGCGATCACCGCGCGGCGCGGGTCCCGGTCGGCGTCGGAGAGCTCCTCCAGACCGGCGTCGAGCGCGGCGACCAGGTCCTCCGCGGTGTTGCCGGCGCGACGCGGGTCACGGCGGCCGGTGCGGCCCCGGCGGCGCTTGCTCACGTCGCGCAGCAGCGCCCACGTGAGGATCGCCACCATCGCGATCACCAGGACGGTGAGGAGCACGACGGTGACCGTGCCGAGCCAGTCGGGCAGGCCCCGGGCGGCCTCGACCGGGGTCTCGGTGGCCGGCGCGGCCGACGGGTCCGGCGTGGGCGGCAGCAGCGGGGCCTGCGTGGTCGGTGTGGTCGACTGCGGGGTGATCCGGTCCAGCTGGGGGGCCGATCGGGTCGCGGCCAGCGAGGTCACGAAGAGCAGCCCGATGACGGCGGCCAGGGGCCACCAGCGGCGCAGTTGTGCTAAGTCCATGCGGCTGCGATCAGATCCGTGACTCGAAACGGGATTCGGACAGGCGCATCATGCCAGGCCCGCCCGAGCCTTGGCACGTGTGAACACCGCGTCGAGCATGTCGGGGGTGAGCCGGCCGGTGAACGTGTTCTGCTGACTGACGTGGAAACACCCCAGAACCGGGGGTACGCCGGGCAGGCTGACCTCGGCGCCGTGCCCGAATTTCGGACGGGGGACGGGCGGGTTCACGCCGTACGCCATCTTCATCGCCGGCCACCAGGCGGCCCAGGCGAAGGCACCCAGGGTGACCACCACCCGGAGGGTGGGTCTGAGCAGTTCCAGCTCGCGGCGGAACCAGGGCGCGCAGGTGTCGCGCTCCTCCGGTGTCGGCTTGTTGTCCGGCGGCGCGCAGCGCACCGCCGCGAAGATCCGGGTGTGTCGCAGCTCCAGGCCGTCGTCGGCCGAGACGCTCGTCGGCTGGTTGGCCAGCCCGGCCCGGTGCAGCGCGGCGAAGAGGACGTCGCCCGAGCGGTCGCCGGTGAAGATCCGGCCGGTGCGGTTGCCGCCGTGCGCGGCCGGGGCCAGGCCCAGGATCGCGATCGGCGCGTCGGCCGGGCCGTAGCCGGGGACCGGCCGGCCCCAGTAGTCCTGGTCCCGGAAGGACGCCCGTTTGACCGCGGCGACCTCGGTGCGCCACTCGACCAGCCGGGGGCACGCGAAGCAGTCCGCGATGCCGGCGTCGAGCACGCTCAGCGAGGCGGCCTCGGCCGCCTGTGCGACAACCCCATCGGGGGTACGCGGTGAGGACTCCGACGGTTGCACCGGAGAAGCACAACATCCGTGCGGCCCGGTGATGCAACCGGGGGCGGTGTTCCAGGCCCGGAACACCGCCCCCGATCAGGTCCCGCCGCCGATCAGGCCTTGGCCTTCACGCAGAGCAGGTACTTGTCGTCCGCGCCGCTCGGGCTGGACAGAATCGCCGGGTCCTTGTCGGCCTCGGTGAAGAAGGTGTCGCAGGCGGTGCTGTTCACGTCGTCGACACCGGCCACCCGGCCGACGACCTGGAACTTCGCCTTCGAGTCGGAGCAGTCGACGACGTCGGCCTCGGTCTCGGTCTCCTTGTCGGAGAGCTTCTCGCTGACCGAGATGCAGTCGCCGACCTTGGCGTCCGCGGTCGGGTCGCTGGAGAGCGCCGAGCGCAGGGCGTACTTGGCCCCGAAGATCACCAGGGCGACCACGATCACGCCGAGGATGCTGAGCGCCTTCTTGCCGGCGCCGCCCTTCTTCGGGACGGTGGGCTCGACCGGGGAGGGCGGCGGGAAACCGGCCGCACCGGGCGGCGGGTACGCGCCGGGGGCGGGCGGCGGGTAGGCACCGGGAGCCGGCGGCGGGTAGGCACCGGGCGCTCCCGGGGTCCCCGCGTTCGGCGGCGGGTAGGCGCCGCCGGCGTTCGGCGGCGGGAAGGCCTGACCGCCGTGATTCGGGTCAACCGGGTTCGACATCGATGCTTCCTTTCGCGGACGACCACCGTCCGGTCGCTTGGCAGGCGAGGATAGCCATCGGCGGGAGCGTCGCGCGACCCCGTTCTAGCTGCGATTATCCAAGAACGCGCAGGGAGCGCTGTGACTTTCCTGGGAAAATCACACGGCGTGCCCCACTCGCGACCCAGGGGCAGCGAAATGTGTCCGAACGGATGGCCGGCGCTGCCCGTTCAGCCGCGGTGCCGTCACCTGGGCAACGCGGCCAGGCCGAACGCGATGCCGTCGAGGATGTCGTGCTCGGAAGCGATCACCGTGTCGTGCCCGGACCGCTCCAGGATGATCCGCATGATCAGGGCGCCGGCGCCGATCACGTCGGCCCGGCCCGGATGCATCACCGGCAGCGCCAGCCGCTGCTCGACGGTCATGGCCAGCAGCTCCTCGGTGACCCGGGTGACCTCGGCGCGACCGATCTCGCTGTGGTGGATGCGGGCCGAGTCGTACTCCGGCAGGTCCTGCGCCAGCGCCGCGACCGTGGTCACCGTGCCGGCCAGCCCGACCAGCGTGCGGGCCGCCCGGCCGTCCACCGCGGCCAGAGCGGTGTCGACCGCCGCGGTCACGTCCTTCTCGGCCGCGGCCAGCTCCTCGGCCGTCGGCGGGTCGCCGTGCAGGTGGCGCTCGGTCATCCGGACGCAGCCGATGTCCACGGAGAGGGCCCGCTCGACCGTGTCGGTGCCGGTGACGAACTCGGTCGAGCCGCCGCCGAGGTCGAACACCAGGAACGGCCCCGGGGCGGACAGGCCCTTCACGGCGCCGAGGAAGGAGAGCGTGGCCTCCTCCTCGCCGGTGATCACCTCCGGGTCGATGCCGAGCACGCCGCGGACCATGTCACGAAAGTCCTGCGCGTTCGAGGCGTCCCGGGAGGCGGAGGTGGCACACATCCGTACGGCGACCGCTTTTGATCTTTCAATTTCGGCGGCGTAGCCGACCAGGGCGAGCCGGGTGCGCTCGATCGCGGCCGGGGCCAGCATCCCGGTCCGGTCGACGCCCTCGCCCAGCCGGACGATCTCCATAGTGCGCACGACGTCGGTCAGCCGGTCGCCGTCGACGTCGGCGATCAGCAGGCGGACCGCGTTGGTCCCGCAGTCGATGGCGGCGACCCTCACAGGTGAAGCAGCATTCTCGTGTTTCCCAACGTGTTCGGCTTGACCCGCTCCAGGTCCAGGAATTCGGCCACACCCTCGTCGTACGACCGCAGCAGCTGCTCGTAGACGGCGTGCGGCACCGGCGCGCCGTCGATCTCGGTGAACCCGAAGGCGCCGAAGAACCGGGTCTCGAAGGTCAGGCAGAACACCCGGCGCACGCCGAGCTCACGGGCCTGATCGAGGAGCGCGGAGACGATCTTGTGACCGATTTTGTGCCCACGGTGGCCCGGATGGACGGCGACCGTCCGGATCTCCGCCAGGTCCTCCCACATCACGTGCAGGGCCCCGCAGCCGACCACCGTGTCGTCGTCGCCGACCGCGACCCAGAACTCCTGGACCGACTCGAACAGGGTGACCGTCGCCTTGCTGAGCAGGCGACGATCCGTCGTGTACGTGTCGACCAGCGCGCGGATCGCCCGCACATCCCCGGTCCGGGCGCGACGGATCAGCATTCGTCTTGCGGGAGCTTGACGCACGGCCCCTCGACCCACCAGGGCTCGACCGCGTCGCGGACCTCGTCGCCGAACGGATTCACCCCACGGCCGGCGGCCAGCGCGTGCCCGAGGTGGACGTGCAGGCACTTCACCCGGTCAGGCATGCCGCCGGCCGACACGTTCCGGATCTCCGGCACGTCGGCGATCGCCTGACGACGGTCCAGATAGTCCTGGTGAGCCTTCGCGTAGTGGGCCGCCAGCTCGGGATCGGTGCTCAACCGGTCCTGCATGTCCCGCATCACGCCGGCCGACTCCAGGCGGCTGCACGCGGCGGTGGCATGTGGACAGGTCAGGTAGTACATCGTCGGGAACGGCGTGCCGTCGTCGAGCCGGGGCGCGGTCTCCACCACGTCCGGATTTCCGCACGGGCAGCGGTGCGCGATCGCCCGGGTGCCACGGGGGCGACGGCCGAGCTGAGCGGCCACGATGTCGAGATCGGCGGGGTCTGGTGCATCCATCAGTTCGAGGGCTCCGCGTCTGCGGCTCGGACGCTGTTCCACAGCGTGTCGTACCAGCGGTCCGGGACGGCCGCCGGGGTCTTCTGCTCGGAGTCGCGGGCCGCGCCGGCCGGGTCCTCATACACCAGCAGGGGGGCCTCGCCGCGACGTACGTAATAGAGGTCCTTGCGGGCCTGGATCCGGATGTACTCCTGGTCCTGCCATTTGGCCAGCTCGCCGGCGGTCGCCTTGATCTTCTCCTGCTGGGCGGCCTGCGAGCGCTGCAGCTGGGCGATCTCGGACTGCTGCTGCAGATAGACCTTGATCGGGTACGTATAAGCCAGCGCCAGCACGACGAAGACGGCCAGCAGGACGGTGGCCCGGCCGGTCAACGCGCGGGGACGAGGAGCATCGGTGCGGCGGGCGGCCGGACCGCCCGACTGCGACGTACGCCGGGAGCCGGTCGGGCGGGCCGTGCGGGAAGTCGGCACCCGGACGGTCGGGCGGGCCTCCACCCGGATCGAACCGGTGGCGCGGGCGCGGGACGACGTGCCGGGGCGACCGGCGGTGCCACCCGAACGACGGGACGGACCCTGACCGCTCGGCATGCGACGCTGTGTCATCTCCACCCCTCCCCCACAACCGTCACGGATTGTGGCACCCGAGTGGGCCCGGGTGCCACTTCCACCATGATGGCCGGTCGGGTGTTACGCGACCCGGTAACGCGGGAACGCGCCCGCACCGGCGTAACGCGCGGCGCTCTCCAGCTGCTCCTCGATGCGCAGCAGCTGGTTGTACTTGGCAACCCGGTCCGAACGGGCCGGGGCGCCGGTCTTGATCTGACCGGAACCGACGGCGACCGCCAGGTCGGCGATCGTGGTGTCCTCGGTCTCACCGGAGCGGTGCGACATCATCGTCTTGAAACCGGCCCGGTGGGCCAGGTCCACGGCGTCCAGCGTCTCGGTCAGCGAACCGATCTGGTTCACCTTGACCAGCACCGCGTTGCCGGCCGCCTCGGCGATGCCGCGGGCGATGCGCTGCGGGTTGGTGACGAACAGGTCGTCGCCGACGATCTGGATCTTGTTGCCCAGCTCCGCGGTCATCGCGCTCCAGCCGGCCCAGTCGTCCTCGGCCAGCGGGTCCTCGATGGAGACGATCGGGTAGTCGGCGGCGAGCTTCGCGTAGTAGGCGATCATCTCGTCGGTCGACTTCGGGGAGCCCTCGAAAACGTACGCCCCGTCCTTGTAGAACTCGGTCGCGGCGACGTCCATGGCCAGCACGATGTCGCTGCCCAGGGAGAAACCGGCGGCCTGGACGGCCTCGGCGATCAGGTCCAGCGCGGCGGCGTTGGCCGGCAGGTTCGGCGCGAAGCCGCCCTCGTCGCCCAGACCGGTGGACAGGCCCTTCTTCTTCAGGACCGACTTCAGCGCGTGGTAGACCTCGGCACCGGTGCGCAGCGCCTCGCGGAAGGTCGGAGCGCCGATCGGGGCGATCATGAACTCCTGCACGTCGACGTTGGAGTCGGCGTGCGCGCCACCGTTCACGATGTTCATCATCGGGACCGGCAGGACGGCGGCGTTCGGGCCACCGACGTAACGGAACAGCGGGAGCTCGGCGGAGAGCGCGGCGGCCTTGGCGACGGCCAGGGAGACGCCCAGGATCGCGTTGGCGCCCAGCTCCGACTTGGTGTCGGTGCCGTCCAGGTCGAGCATCTTCTGGTCGATCAGGCGCTGCTCGCTCGCCTCGTAACCGATCAGCTCGTCGGCGATCTTGTCCTCGATGTTGGCGACGGCCTTCTCGACACCCTTGCCGAGGTAACGGCCCTTGTCGCCGTCACGCAGCTCGTGCGCCTCGAACGCGCCGGTGGACGCCCCGGACGGAACCGCGGCGCGGCCGACCGTGCCGTCGTCCAGGCCGACCTCGACCTCGACGGTCGGGTTGCCACGGGAATCCAGGATCTCGCGGGCGACGATCGCTTCAATGGTGGCCATTTGTGGTGTCGCTCCCTAAGCGTTGTACGAATACCGTTTCGGTCCGCGACCCTGCGGGCCGACCACGCCAGTGAGCGTATCGAGCCGACCGGCCGCGCGTTCGGCCGCCCGCCCAAGTTCACCGCGCGGTATGCCTCAAAACCGGGGCCCGCCTGCCGAAACAGGGGGCACTATGAGCAGCAGCCTGTTTCCCGAGGACGGCTCACGCGTCGAGATGGAAGCCGGGGGCGATATCCGCCCCGGCGTCCGGATCGTGGCCGCCACCGACGCGGCCGTGACCGTCTCGCTCCCCCGCGCCCACCTGCCCCGGCAAGGGTCCACGGTGATCCTGCGCTGGTCGGCCGCGCCCCGCGGCCGGTACGTGGTGTCGGCCACCGTCGCCACCGCCGACGAGAACCGGGCCGAGCTGCGCCTGGCCGGTGAGCCGGAGATCGTCCAGAACCGGCTCTACGTGCGCGGCGGCGGTGGCGAACCGATCGTGATGACCCGATCCGGGCACCCCGACGCCATCGGCTGGATCCACGACATCAGCGAGCGGTCGGTGCGCGCCCACTTCACCGACGTCGAGGTCCGGCCCGGGCACGAGGTGGCCCTGCGGGCGCAACTCGGCGGCGACGTGGTGGAGTTCACGGCCACCGTCACCAAGGCCAGCGCGATGCGCCAGCAGGTACCGGTCCGCGGGCCGCTGTCGGTGGAGATGGTCGCGCTCTACGACCCGCCCGAGTCGGAAGCGAAGATCATTCGCCGATATGTCATGCGCTATCAACTCATGATGCGCACCAAAGCCGCCGAGTCCGCGTGACGAACAATTCCGGTCTCTATTGACCGGCCTATATCGTTTGCGCGCCCCGGACCGGTGGACCAGGGTGGAGAACGTGGCCTGCCGTCGTTTCGTGAATGCTTTCCTGGCCCTCGGCGCGATCCTCGCCACGACCGCGTGCACCGACCTCGACCGGGCCAGCGCGGCCGGGGTCGGTCCGGCCGACGCCGTCCTCGACATCGCCGGCCAGCTCGCCGACTCGGCCGGCCTGACCTACACCGCGACCTACCGCCTGGGCGACGGGGGCACTGCCCACATCATTCAAGCCCCTTCGCGTACGGCCTATCGCTGGCCCGGCGGTCGTCTGATCGTCACCCCGGAGGCCACCATCCGGTGCGCCGCCACCTGCGTGACCGGCGCCCCGGGCCCGGCCGAACCGCTCCCCGCGACCGGGATGATCACGCCGGGCGCGGTCGAGGCGAAACTGCGGGCGGCCGCGGCCGACCCGGCGCTGGCGATCACCGAGCGGGACACCACGATCGCCGGGCGGCACGCCGCCTGCGTGAAGCTGACCGGCGCCTTCGAGGTCTGCGTGACCGGGGACGGGACGATGGCCGCCCTCACCGGCGTGCTCGCCGGCACCACGCTCGACCTCACTCTCACCGACCTCACCCCGACCGCCGACGACGCCGCCTTCAAGCCCTGAACCCCCTGGCCCGAACCGCTCGGACCTCGCCTGTCGCCGGCCGGATCAAACGCCGAGCAGCGCCCGGAGGTGACGCGGCGGCGGGGAGCCGTGGGCCAGCATCGCGTCGTGCCAGGCCTTCGGCGTGGCGCCGAACGGGCGCAGCGCCGCGATCGCCGCCACCTCGGTGTAGCCCACGAAATACGTCGAGAGCTGGGTCGAGGTGAGCAGCGCCCGCCGCCACTTGCCGGCTGCCTCGCCCTCCTCCTGGAAGCCGCGCCCGGTCATCAGCTCCATCGCGTCGGCCTCGGCCAGCCCGTCACAGTGCACGAGCTGGTCGATGATCGCGTTCAGGCTCATCCGCAGCTGCATCTTGAGCTGCTGCAACCGCACGGCCGGGCCGCCGAAGCCGAGACCGGCCATCATCTCCTCGGCGTAGACCGCCCAGCCCTCGACGAACGGCCCGGACCAGCCCAGCGCGCGGACCCGGCTGCTGCCCCGGAACCGGCGGGCGTGGGCCAGCTGCAGGAAGTGACCCGGCATCGCCTCGTGGACGGTGAGGTTCCGGATCATCTCGTTGTTGTACTCCCGGTACAGACTTCGGACCCGCTCGGGCGACCAGTCGGACGGCGCCGGCGCGATGCAGTAGAACGTCGGCACGTCGGCCGTCTCCAGCGGGCCGGGCGGATCGCAGTAGGCCACCGCGACGCCCCGGGCGAACTCCGGCATCTCCTCGATCACACACGGGTCGTCGACCAGCGAGATCACGTCCTGAGCGCGGACGAACTCGGTCGCCTCGTCCATGGTGAGCTTGGCCAGGCCGACGATGGTGGTGTTGTCCGGGTGCTGGTCGGCGATCGTGTCCAGCGCGCGGCGGACCGTCTCGTCGTCGGCCGGACCGCCGACGATCTCGGCGGCCAGCGTGCGCAGCTCGTCGCCGACCCGGTCCAGATTCGCCCGGGCGCGGCTGAGCACCTCGGACGCGGAGAGCTCGGTGTCCAGCGTGTGCCAGAGCCGTGCCTCCCACAGGCGGCGGCCGAGCCGCGGGTCACGGCCGGGCTCGCCGCTCTCCAACCGGCCGCGCAGCCAGCCGTCGAACTCGCCCAGCGCCGCCAGGGCCGCCTGCGCGACCGGCTCGACCGAGTCGCGCAGCCCCGGCTCCTGCGCCAGCAGGACGGGCACCTCGTCGCGGATCAGCCCGGCCGTGCCGGCGAACTGGCCGGCCGCGGTCTCGGCGTGGATGCGGGGCACGTCGGTCAGCACGGACCGGGCCGTGGCCAGCGCGTCCGGCAGCGCGGCAAGCCGGCCTCGCAGGCTCTCCAGCCGCTCGGCGGCCGGGGCGAACGGGCGGGACAGCAGACCGTGCAGCAGCGGACCCGGGTTGTGCTCCAGGGGATTCCACTCGTGCTCGCGCACCTCGGTCAGCTCGAACAACCGCTGCTCGACCTGGGCGGCGAGGATGGCGTGATCGACCTGATCCTCCGCCTCCAGGCCGTCGGCGTCGATGCCGCTGAGGGCATCAGCGGCGTCACGAAGCATGGCCACCCGGCCCTCGACCGCGGTGGCGGAGAGGTCGGGCAGACGGTCGTCGAAGCGATGGTCCCCCGCGTAGAGGGCCGTCACGGGGTCGCTCTCCAGCAGAGCGTCGGCGATGCGCTCGGCGAGCGGTACGAACTCCGGCATGCCGAGAAAACTACTCGGAGGGTCCGACTTTTTCCGCCGCTCGCACCGCTTCGGCGTACGCCAAAGTGGCTTTTCGTAGTTGATCCTCGGGGTCGAGACCGGCCGCGCGAGCGTCCGCGACCAGGCGCAACAGCCCCGAACCGAGGTCGTCCTCAGTGGGGAGGGGCACATCGACACCGCCCCGCGCGGCGCGCTGCAGGATCTTCGCGGCCAGGGCGAGCGCCGGCTGGCTCAGCGCCACGCCGTCCAGAACGGACTCGCGCGACTTCTCCTCGCGCTTGATCCGCTCCCAGTTCGCGGTGATCTCCTCGATGTCCTCGACGCTCTCCCCGGCGAAGACGTGCGGATTGCGGCGGATCATCTTCTCCACCAGGATCCCGGCGACGTCGTCGACGTTCCAGGCCCGGCCGTCCGGCAGCTCCTCGGCCAGGCGGGCGTGCAGCACGATCTGCAGCAGCACGTCGCCCAGCTCCTCGCGCAGCTCGTCGAGGTCGTCGCGCTCGATCGCGTCGTACGCCTCGTAGCTTTCCTCGAGAAGATAAGGCGCGAGGGTACGGTGGCTCTGCGCCCGCTTCCACGGATCCCCGCCCGGCGAGACCAGGCGATCCATGACGGCGACCGCGTCCAGCAGGCGCGCGCCGGGCGGATCCCAGCTGCCGTACATCAGCTCCAGCTCGGCCAGACCGGGCTCGCGGGCCAGACGCAGCCCCAGCTGACGCGCGAACGGCTGATCGCCGTGCGCCCCGGCCAGCCAGACCGCGACCGGCGCGTCCCCGATCGCGTCGAGCAGACCCTGCGCGTCGGTGTCGAGCACGGTCACGTCCACCCCGGCCGCCCGCAACGCCACGGCCTGCTCGGACTCGGCCGACGCGAAGACCGGGCCGGAACGCACGGTGTCCCACGCCTCGGCGGTCAGCAACCCGGCCGGCAGACGCGGCGAGGTGACGAGCAGAACGATCCGGGCGCTCAAGAGACGTCGGTGACCGGCAGCGGCGTCTGGTCGCCGAGGGCGGCGGCGACCAGGTTCAGACTCCCGGTCTGGGAGACCGGGTACGCGTAGGTGACGATCTCCATCGGCTGGTACCGCGGGTTGACCGTGACGTGCAGTTTCTCGGTCACCGCGTCGATCTCGTTGCGGCGGCCGACACCGGACTTCAGGCCGGCGCTCAGCTCCTCGTCCATGCCGCTGCGGAAGGCGTCGAAGGTGGCGCCGGGCCGCAGCGCGTGCAGATCCTCGGCCCGCTTGTAGACGGCCCGCAGGTCGTCCTCGGAGAGCGTCGCCACGGCGGTGACCTTCTGGTTCACCAGGATCTGCAGGGCCACGGTCTTGGTCAGGAGCCGTACGTACTCGATCGTGGCCGGCAGCTTGACGCTCTCCGCGATCTGGTCGTACGGCAGGTCGGCCGGCAAGGCCACCTGATTGTTGGCCGCCACCTGCTCCATCACCGGGAGGGTGACCAGGGCCCGGACGATCTGGGCCCGGCTGACCGGCACGGTGCCGGCGTCACCCACGCTCTGCCGCGCCTCGTCCCAGATCTTCTGCACCTGCTTCTCGGTGATCCGGGTGTCACCGACGTAGGCGGCCGTGGCCGGCTCGGAACGACACGCGGTGAGGCCGGCCACCGCGAGGGACGCGACGACGGCCATGGATGCAAGACGGCGGCTACGCTGCATGGGCATCACCCTCTCACGATCAATGTGATCCGTCACACCCGGGCCGCAACCGGCGCGTCGCCGAGGACGTCCTTGAGGAGTTGGGCGCACCACTGCAGGAGGGCCTGGTCGCGCAGCGGCTCGCCGCCGACCCGGCGGGTGGCCGGGCGGGGGACGCTGACCTGGTCGTTCGCGGGCTTGTAGACCGAGTCCGGGTGGTAGCGCTTGAGCCGCATCTGCTTGGAGTCGAGCAGGTTCAGCGGGGACAGGCGGATGTGTTTGCCCTGCATCGACACGTCGGTCAGGCCGTAGGCGCGGGCCAGCTGGCGGAAGCGGGCGACCGCGATCAGGTTGACCACCGGGGCCGGGGGTTCGCCGTAGCGGTCGGTCATCTCGGCGATGACCTCTTCCAGCCGGGTGTCGTCGCGGGCCTCGGCCAGTTTGCGGTACATCTCCAGGCGCAGGCGTTCGACCGCGATGTACTCGGTCGGCAGGTGCGCGTCGATCGGGAGGTCGATCTTGACCTCGGGTTCTTCCTCGGGCCGCTCGCCCTTGAACGCGCTGACCGCCTCGCCGACCATCCGCACGTACAGGTCGAAGCCGACGCCTTCGATGTGGCCGGACTGTTCGCCGCCGAGCAGGTTGCCGGCGCCGCGGATCTCCAGGTCCTTCATCGCGACGTACATGCCGGCGCCGAGTTCGGTGTGCTGGGCGATGGTGGCCAGCCGCTCGTGGGCGTGTTCGGTGAGCGGCTTCTCGCGGGGGTAGAGGAAGTACGCGTACGCCCGCTCGCGGCCCCGGCCGACGCGGCCGCGGATCTGGTGCAGCTGGGCCAGGCCGAGCAGGTCGGCCCGTTCGACGATGAGGGTGTTGGCGTTCGGGATGTCGATGCCGGACTCGACGATCGTGGTGCAGACCAGGACGTCGAACTCCTTCTCCCAGAAGCCGACCATCACTTTTTCGAGCTGTTCCTCGCTCATCTGGCCGTGGGCCACCGCGACCCGGGCCTCGGGCACCAGTTCGCGCAGTTTGCGGGCTGCCCGGTCGATCGACTCGACCCGGTTGTGCAGGTAGAAGACCTGGCCGTCGCGGAGCAGCTCACGGTGGATGGAGGCGGCGACCTGCTTGTCGTCCTGGGCGCCGACGTAGGTGAGCACCGGGTGGCGTTCCTCGGGCGGGGTGGCGATGGTCGACATCTCGCGGATGCCGGTGATCGCCATCTCCAGGGTCCGCGGGATCGGGGTGGCCGACATGGTCAGCACGTCGACCGAGGCGCGCAGGGCTTTGAGCTGCTCTTTGTGCTCGACGCCGAAGCGCTGCTCCTCGTCGACGATGATCAGGCCGAGGTTCTTGAACCGGGTCGACTTGGCCAGCAGGCGGTGGGTGCCGATGACGATGTCGGCGGTGCCGTCGGCCGCGTTCTCCAGGGTGAGCGTGGCTTCCTTGGGTGTCTGGAACCGGGACAGCTGCTTGATCTGCACCGGGAACTGGCTCATCCGTTCGGTGAACGTGTTGAAGTGCTGCTGGGCCAGCAGGGTGGTCGGCACGAGCACGGCGACCTGTTTGCCGTCCTGCACCGCCTTGAACGCCGCCCGCACCGCGATCTCGGTCTTGCCGTAGCCGACGTCGCCGCAGATCAGCCTGTCCATCGGGGTCTGCAGTTCCATGTCGTGCTTGACCTCGACGATGGCCGCCATCTGGTCCGGCGTCTCGGTGTACGGGAACGCGTCCTCCAGCTCGCGCTGCCACGGCGTGTCCGGCCCGAAGGAGTGCCCCTTGGAGGCCTGGCGGGCCGCGTACAGCTGGATGAGCTGCGCGGCGATCTCCTTGACGGCCTTCTTGGCCCGGGCCTTGCTCTTCTGCCAGTCGGCGCCGCCCATCTTGTGCAGCGTGGGCTGCTCGCCGCCGACGTAGCGGGAGAGCTGGTCGAGCTGGTCGGTGGGCACGTAGAGCCGGTCGCCGGGCTGGCCGCGCTTCGACGCGGCGTATTCGATGACCAGGTATTCCCGGTCGGCGCCGTTGACCGTGCGCTGGACCAGCTCGATGTAGCGGCCGATGCCGTGCTGCTCGTGCACCACGAAGTCGCCCATCTTCAGTTCGAGCGGGTCGATCGTGTTGCGCCGGCGGGCCGGCATCTTGCGCATGTCCTTGGTGGACGCGCCCCGGCCGCCGGAGATGTCGTTGCCGGTGATCACCGCGAGGCGGGACTGCTCGTCGACGAAGCCGTGGTTGAGCCCGCCGCAGGTGACCAGCAGCTGCCCGTCGGCGATCGGGGTGGCGATGGAGTCGACCGGGGTGACGCCCAGGCCGGCGTCGCGCAGCAGCTCGGTGGCGCGCTGGGCGGTGCCCTTGCCCTCGAAGACCAGGGCGATCGCCCAGCCCGCGGCCGACCATTCCGACAGATCGCCGGCCAGTTTCGCGGTGTCACCGTGGTAGAGGGGGACCGGCTGGGCCGCGAGCGCGACGGCGTCGCCGGTATCCGGCGCGACGTCGACCTCGGGCGCGTCCTCCCACGGGAGCGGCTCGCCGGGTTCGGTGACGGCCAGGCCGAAGGGCGAGATCGTCCACCACGGCTGGCTCAGCGTGGCCGCGTGCGCCCGCACGTCGGCCAGGCTGCGGAAGGCGACCGCGCCGACGTCGATCGGCGCCTGCCCGCCCACGGCGGCCGCGGCCCAGGACGCTTCGAGGAATTCATCCGACGTACGGGTGAGGTCGTGCGCCCGGGTCCGGATCCGCTCCGGGTCGCAGAGCAGCACGTGGGTCCCGGCCGGCATGCAGTCGAGCAGCAGCTCCATGTTGTCGGTGCCGTCGAGCAGGGCCGGGGCCAGCGACTCCATGCCCTCGACGGGGATGCCCCCGGCCAGCTTGTCGAGGATCTCGGCCAGCTCGGGGTGCTCGGCGGCGAGCAGGGCCGCCTTCTCCCGGACGGCCGGGGTGAGCAGCAGCTCCCGGCACGGCGGGGCCCACAGCCGCTCGACCTGCTCGATGGTGCGTTGGTCGGCGACCGCGAACGTGCGGATCTCCTCGACCTCGTCGCCCCAGAACTCGACCCGGGACGGGTGCTCGTCGGTGGGCGGGAACACGTCCAGGATGCCGCCGCGGACGGCGAACTCGCCGCGCTTGGTGACCAGGTCGACCCGCGCGTACGCCATGTCGGAGAGCCGCCGGGCGGTCTGCTCCAGCTCGGCCTCGCGCCCGGTGATCAGCTCGACCGGTTCCAGGTCGCCCAGGCCTTTGAGCTGTGGCTGCAGCAGCGATCGGACCGGCGCCACGACGACCTGGAGGGGCTGGTCACCGGGGTGGGCCAGGCGGCGCAGCACGGCCAGGCGCTTGCCGACCGTGTCCGACCGGGGCGACAGCCGCTCGTGCGGCAGCGTCTCCCAGGACGGGTAGACGGCCACCCGCTCGGGGTCGACCAGGCAGCCCAGCGCGTCGGCCAGGTCGTCGGCCTCGCGGGAGGTGGCGGTGACCGCCAGCACCGGGCGCTGGGCGCCGCCGATGTCGGACGGGCCGGCCACGGTGGCGACCACGAACGGGCGCAGCGAGACGGGGGCGGTGAGATCCATCGAGTCCGAGTCGACGAATCCCTTCGCCGCCAGGTCACGGGCCCGGGCGAGGCCACGGTCGCGCAGGGCGGCAGGGATCAAACCGGCGAGTTGCATGGCGAGGGACCCCCATAGGGCACGACGAACGACCCCGGTCGAGAAAGACACGGGGGTACGCGACACAGCTTAGTCCGCCTCTTCGCCACTCCTGGTCCCGTGCGCCTTAACGCACAACATGTCCGGCATGCGGGCGTGGTCCTGTTGAAGAGTCCCCCGGGGACCAAGGGGAGGCACCGTGCGTATCTTGCTGCTCGTCAGCGCTTTCAACGGCTTGAGCCAGCGGGTCTGGTGCGCTCTGCGCGACGCCGGACACGAGGTCGGCGTGCTGCTGGCCGGCAGTGAACGAGAGATCGTGGACGGGGTGCACGCGGCCGCGCCCGAGTTGATCCTGTGCCCGTACCTCAAGGATCGGGTTCCGGCCGAGATCTGGCAGCGTTTCCGTACGGTGATCCTGCACCCGGGCCCGGTCGGCGACCGCGGGCCGTCCTCTCTGGACTGGGCGATCGCCGAGGGCGCGCGCAGCTGGGGCGTCACCGCGCTGCAGGCGGTCGAGGAGCTGGACGCCGGGCCGATCTGGGCCGCGCGCACGTTCCCGCTGCCGGCCGTGCCCCCGCGCAAGTCCGCGCTCTACACCGGGCCGGTCTCGGATGCCGCACTGGAGTGCGCGCTGGAGGTGGTGGCCAAGGCCGGCGACCCGTCCTTCACCCCGGTCCCGGCCGAGGAGACACCGACCCAGATCCCCGGGGCCGGGCCGCGGCCGATGATGCGCCAGGCCGATCGGGCGTTCGACTGGGCCGACCCGACCGAGACGATCATGCGGCGGATCCGGGCCGCCGACGGAACGCCGGGGGTGCTGTCCGAGGTCGGCGGGCTTTCCGCGTACGTCTACGACACGCACCCCGGTCCGGTCCGCAAGGCGCGCCCGGGCACGCTGCTCGGCCGTCGCCAGGGCGCGATCCTGGTCGCCACCGGGGACGGCAGCCTGTGGCTGGGCCATCTGCGCCCGGCCGAGGGCGGCATCAAACTGCCCGCGACCACCGCGCTCGGTGAGCGGCTGCGCGGCGTGGCCGACTCGCCCGTCCAGGCGTACGCCGAGCCGGAGATCCCGAACGCGTACCGCCAGGTCCGTTACCGGCGCACCGGGACGATCGGCTGGCTGCACTTCGACTTCTACAACGGCGCGATGGCCCCCGGGCACTGCCGGCGGCTGCTCACCGCGCTGCGGCACGCGATCGCCCAGGACACCCGGGTGCTCGTGCTGCGCGGCGGGACCGAGGCGTTCAGCAACGGCATCCACCTCAACGTGATCGAGGCCGCGCCCGACCCGGCCGGCGCGGCGTGGGCCAGCATCCGGGCGATCAACGAGGTCTGCCGGGAGATCATCACGTGCACCCGGCAGGTGGTGGTGGCCGCGTACGCGGGCAGTGCCGGGGCCGGTGGGGTGATGCTCGGGCTGGGCGCGGACGTGGTCGCGGCCCGGGACGGGATCGTGCTCAACCCGTACTACGACATGGGTCTGTTCGGTTCCGAGCTGCACACCTACACGCTGCCCCGGCGGGTCGGCACCGACCGGGCGCAGCACCTGATCGACGGGAAGCTGCCGGTCAGCACCGCCCAGGCGGTCCGGATCGGGCTGGTCGACGAGATCGGGCCGCGGCACCCGGAGGCGTACGCCCAGTGGCTGACCCTGCTGGCCGAACGCCACAGCGACGCGCGGGCCGCCCGCAAGCGCCGGGCGGCCAAGGCCCGGCGGCTCGCGGCCGAGCGCATCCCGCTCGACGTCTTCGAGACCCGCGAGCTGGCCGAGATGAGCCGGGACATCTACGCCGACCGGTCCGGTTTCTCGGCTGCCCGGGGCGCGTTCGTCCGCAAGACGCGGCCCGCCGCCACGCCTCGTCAGCTGCTGCTGGCCGGCAACACCGGGCCGGTCCTGGCCGGTCGCCCGCGCCCCGGCAACGCCGGTCCGGCCGACCGGCGGCTGCCGTCGGCGGTCCGGCCGGCCGTGCCGGTGGTCGCCTGACCCGCGCATGGCCAGACATTCCTACACCGGCGGACGGTGGCGCCGGTGGGCGCTGCTCGCCGCCGTGCTGACGGTCGCCTCGGCGGTCCCGCTGCTGCGCGGCCGGGATCCGGCGCCCTCGGTCGTGCGGGTTCCCGAGGCGGCGGCGCCCGAGCGGCCGGTGTTCTACGTCGACCCGGCCGGCGCGGCCGCCGCCGAGGTCCGCAACCTGGAGCGCCAGGGGCGTCAGGACGAGGCCGACGTGGTGCGGCGGATCGCCGGGCAGCCGGTCGCGACCTGGCTGACCGACACCCGGGCGGCGACCCTGGACCGGGCCGAGAAGCTGGTCGCCGACGCGGCCGAGGCCGAACGGGTGCCGCTGCTCGTGCTCTACGCGATCCCGCACCGGGACTGCGCGGGGCACTCGGCGGGCGGCGCGGCGGGCCCCACCACGTACCAAAATTGGATCTTGAAGTTGGCTCTTCTCCTGCGGGGGCATCGCGCGCTGGTGATCCTGGAGCCGGACGCGGTCGCCCAGGCGGTCACCGGCTGCCTCACGGCCCGGCGGACCGCGGAACGTTATCGGCTGCTGGCGAGCGCCGTGAGGACGTTGCGCGCGCTGCCGGGCGTCCGCGTCTACCTCGACGCGGGCAATCCGACCTGGGTTCCGGCGGCCGAGATGGCCCCGGCGCTGCGTCGCGCCGGGGCGTCGAGCGCACACGGTCTCTCGCTCAATGTCGCCAATTTCGAGACCACCAACGACAATGTGACGTACGGAACGGAGCTGTCCCGCCTCCTCGGCGGCGCCCACTTCGTGATCGACACGAGCCGCAACGGCAACGGTCCGGCCCAGCCCGGCGCCGGCGACGAGCACTGGTGCAATCCGCCCGGCCGCCGTCTCGGGGCGGCACCCACACTGCGGACCGCGAGCCCGCTGGCCGACGCGTACCTATGGATCAAGCGACCGGGTGAGTCCGACGGCGCCTGCGGTGGTGACGCCCCACCTGCGGGTCACTGGTATCCGGCGTACGCGCTGGCCTTGGCCGGGTGATGGTTTTCTTCCTGAACGACCGTGAGACTCTTGACTCAATTCACCCCCGCGACGGGGGACGCCGATACGATCGGCGATGTCGGGACAGCGCCGTCCTGGAGCCATCCGAACGAAGGAGCGCCCCGATGACTGAGCTGTCCGCCCACCTCGACGAGCCGGAGGGGCCCGACGCCGCGCTACGTGCCGACATCCGCCGGATCAGCACGTTGCTCGGGCAGACCCTGGCCCGCCAGGAGGGCCGGCCCCTGCTCGACCTGGTCGAGGAGATCCGCGCCCTGGTCCGCCAGGACGTGCCGGCCGCCGCCGACCGGCTCGCCGCCATGGACATCACCACCGGGACCAAGCTGGCCCGGGCCTTCTCCACCTACTTCCACCTGGCCAACATCACCGAGCAGGTGCACCGCGCGCGCGACCTGCGCCGCCGCCGGGCCAAGGACGGTGGCTGGCTCGACCAGGCCGCCAAGCGCATCGCCGAGGCCGGCGTGCCCGCCGACGAGATCGCCTCGGCCGCCCGCCGGCTCGCGGTCCGCCCGGTCTTCACCGCGCACCCGACCGAAGCCTCCCGCCGATCGATCCTGAGCAAGCTGCGCCAGGTCGCCGACTCGCTGGACGCCGAATCGGCCGCCGCCGTGCTCTACGGCGACAACGACACCACGGTCTCCACCAAGCGGTTCGCCGAGCTGATCGACCTGCTCTGGCAGACCGACGAGCTGCGGCTGGACCGGCCCGACCCGCTGGACGAGGCCCGCAACGCGGTCTACTACCTCAAGGACCTGTACGCCGAGGCCGCCCCGCAGGTCCTCGACGACCTCGCCGAGACGCTGCGCCGGCTGGGAGTCGAGACCGCGCCGACGTCCCGGCCGCTCACCTTCGGCACGTGGATCGGCGGCGACCGCGACGGCAACCCGTTCGTCACCCCCGCCGTCACCCGCGACGTGCTGCTCATCCAGCACGAGCACGGCATCCAGGCCACCGAGAAGGTGATGGACAAGCTGATCGAGGAGCTGTCCGTCTCCCGCCGGCTGCGCGGGGTCTCCCTCGACCTGTCGGCCAGCATCGCGCAGGACCTGGACAACCTGCCCGAGGTTCAGGACCGGTTCCGCCGGGTCAACGCCGAGGAGCCGTACCGTCTGAAGGTCCGCGCCATCAAGGCGAAACTGGCCAACACCCGGTCCCGCCTGCAGCACGGCACCCCGCATGTGAGCGGCCGCGACTACCTGGGCAGCGACGAGCTGATCGCCGACCTGGAACTGATGCGCGCGTCCCTGGCCCGCAACTCCGGCCAGCTCTCGGCCATCGGCGTGGTCGCCACCGCCATCCGCCAGGCCTCCGCGTTCGGCCTGCAGCTGGCCACGCTCGACGTGCGCGAGCACGCCGAGAAGCACCACGAGGTCCTGGAGCAGATGTACGCGCAGGTCGGCGAGGTCGACGACTACGCCACCCTGGACCGGGCCGACCGCACCAAGCTGCTCGCCACCGAGCTGACCGGCCGGCGGCCGCTGAGCAGCGCCGACACCCCGCTGACGGACTCCGCGCGCAAGACGTTCGACGTGTTCCACACGATCCGCGACGCGCAGGACAAGTTCGGCATGGATGTCGTCGAGTCGTACATCATCTCGATGACCCTCGGCGTCGACGACGTGCTCGCCGCGGCCGTGCTGGCCCGCGAGGCCGGCCTGGTCGACATCCAGACCGGGCGGGCCCGGGTCGGCATCGTGCCGCTCCTGGAGACCCCGGCCGAGCTGGACGCCGGCGGCGACCTGCTCGACGAGATGCTGTCCCTGCCGGCCTACCGGGCGATCGTGCGCGCCCGCGGCGACCTGCAGGAAGTCATGCTCGGCTACTCGGACTCCAACAAGGAGGCCGGCATCACCACCAGCCAGTGGCGGATCCACAAGGCGCAGCGCTCGCTGCGTGACGTGGCCGCCCGGCACGGCGTACGCCTGCGGCTGTTCCACGGCCGCGGCGGCACCGTCGGCCGCGGTGGCGGCCCCACCCACGAGGCGATCCTGGCCCAGCCGTACGGAACTCTCGACGGCGCGATCAAGGTCACCGAGCAGGGCGAGGTCATCTCCGACAAGTACACGGTGCCGGCCCTGGCCCGGGAGAACCTGGAACTGACCACGGCCGCCGTGCTGCAGGCGACCCTGCTGCACACCACGCTGTCGGTCGACCCGGTCCGGCTCGAAGTGTGGGACGCGACGATGGACACCGCGTCGGACGCGGCGTTCACGACATACCGGAAGCTGGTCGAGAACCCGGACCTGCCCGCCTACTTCTGGGCGGCCACCCCGACCGAACTGCTCGGCGCACTCAACATCGGCTCCCGCCCGGCCAAGCGCCAGAACGCGGACGCCGGCCTGGGCGGCCTGCGGGCCATCCCGTGGGTCTTCGGCTGGACCCAGACCCGGCAGATCGTCCCCGGCTGGTTCGGTGTCGGCTCCGGCCTGGCCGCCGCCCGCGCCGCCGGCCACGGCGACGTGCTCGACGAGATGCACAACGACTGGCAGTTCTTCCGCACGTTCCTGTCGAACGTGGCGATGATGCTGGCCAAGACCGACCTGTCGATCGCCCGGCGCTACGTGGAAACCCTCGTGCCGGCCGAACTGCACCCGATCTTCGCCACCATCGAGGCCGAGTACGAACTGACCGTCCGCGAGGTCCTCGCCATCACCGGCGAGCCGCAGATCCTGGCCGCGCAGCCGGAACTGTCCCGCACGCTCGGGGTCCGCGACACGTACCTGGAGCCGCTGCACCACCTGCAGGTCGCCCTGCTCCGCCAGTACCGCGACCTGGGCGACGCCGGCCGCCAGATGCCGACCGCCCCGGGCGCCCGCCGCGGCCCGTCGGACTCGACGGCGCTGGAGCGGGCCCTGCTGACCACGGTCAACGGCATCGCCGCCGGCATGCGCAACACCGGCTGATCCGTCCCTGTCCCACCGGAACCCCGGGCCGCCGACGCGGCCCGGGTTCTCCCGTTCCGGTGTCAGTTCTCCGGATCTCGCACCAGGTGAAACGCCGATGGGTTGGTCAGATAGTGACGGGTGCCCCGGCGCATCAGGTCGCCTCGGACCGAGACGCCCTCGTCCGCGACCCGTTCCCGCAGCTCCTGCGCCGCCGAGGCGAGCACCGGCAGATGATCCCGGCGGAAGCGGATCGGCGCGAAGCTCCGCGCCCGGAGCGGCCGCGACGGCGCCAGGCGCAACGTGAAGTCGAACGGATGCCCGGCCTCCCCGCCGAGACCGACCAGTGCCTCGCAGAGATTCGCGCTGACGCCGGACGGAACCGCCTCGGTGAACGCGTCCAGACCCTCCGCGGAGACCAACGCGTCATTGGCGGCGGAATAGGCCGCGCGCACCGCGTCGAACAGCTTCAGGGAGACCCGGCGCTCGAACGGCTCGGCCGGCTCCAACGCGTCCGCCACATCCCCGTCGAAGAACGACGCCTGGGGCACGGACAACCGCGGCGGCACCGGGGTATGCACGGAGAGCACGAAGCTGCCCTCGGCCGGGGCACCGATCCGCACCTCGCGGAGGAAGCTGAGCACGTCGGCCGGTTTGCGGGCGGGGTGGACCGCACGTGGCTGGTCGGTGGCGACGGCGCAGGCCGCGGCGAGAACCAGGTTCCGCAGGCTCTCGTAGGCCTGCACGCCGTCGTCGATCCCGATCATTCCCGGACTGTTGTCCGCCGGGAACGCCCGGACCGCGTGCACGTCCATGGAGACGCTGGTGATGTCACTGAGGATCTCGAGCTCCGACCGGTCTTCGACCGCTGCCAACACCGAGAGCAGGTCGCGAACCCCGCAGCGAGTAGTCACGGATCGTGGACTCCTGCGGTTGCAGTGCCTCGAATTCCTCGTCACCGATCGGCTTCACCCACTGCATGCTGCTGCCGGCACGGCCGCGGGTGACCCAGCCGTTGGCGCGGAGATACATCGCTAGCTCGGACGGCGACCGAGCGGCCATGGCGGCCCGGTCCGTGACCTGTGCCCGGATCATCGTGCCGCTCCTTCCAGATCGCCGTCCAGCAGACACCGCATCGCCGCCACGGTGAGCAGGTTCCGCAGCGGTACCCTCACCGTCACGCTGTCCGGATGGGCGGACACCGACTTGACCTGCACCTCGATCTTGGGCGACCGAACCGTTCCCCTCGGGCCGGCACTGGCGATCTGCAGATCGACCCCGTCGATGTCGAGATTCGCCCGAGCGGTGGTGAATCCGCCGGCGCACGCGAGTGCCTGGATGAATCCTTCGCCGTGCAGACCCTGATGAACGTTCTTGTGCACCGCTACCGCCCCGAAATGCCGGCATCTGGAGGAGAGTCGAAGCGTAAGACTAGTTGTCCAATGCCAACCTCGACAATCTGCTTCCACCGACGGTCGATGGCATCGCCGCTGGCATGCGCAACACCGGGGAATCCGGCTGGCTCATGCCGCGCGGGGGTTGTTGCAGCTGTGGGGGTCAGCCAGGTGGTGCGGGATGGGGTGGAGGGTGTCTCGGGGCCGCCGGGGAGGGTGGGGCGCGGCCGGGGCCGGGACCCGGGGTCGGCTGGCGGGCCGGGCACTTTCGCCGTGGTCGCCGGGTGGCCTGGAGTGGGGATCAGGTCGCGGCCGTGGACCAGGGGCTCGTGTTTGCGGTTGAGGGGTGGGCTAGGACGTACAAGAGCAAACGAAGCGGCCCGGACCAGGGGGAACCTGGACCGGGCCGGATCGGCCTGAGTGGTGGTCAGCTGGTTTCGCCGGCGAGGCTGAACGAGCCGAGCCGGTTGATCGCGATGACCGTGCTGACGACCACGAAGATGGCGCTCATCACCACGGCTGTCGTGACGCTCAGCTGGGCGGTGAGGATGGTCGTCGGGTCGAGCTTGTCGGCGATGGTGATCACGTACTGCTCGATGGAGAGGACGCGGGTGCCGCTCACCCAGCGTCCGAGCAGTCCCTCCCAGATCAGGATGTAGACCAGCCCGAGGAGTACGGGACGGCGGGTCAGCAGGCTGAGCAGGACGAACAGGGCGGTGTAGGCGAACGAGCCGACCACCGAGGCGACCGCCAGTGCCGCCGCCAGTTTGGCCGAGCCGGCGAGCAGGCCGACCACGTAGAGCGGGATGGCGGTGGTGACGGCGGTGACGACCGCGGCGACCGCGTACTTGGCCAGGATGATCTCGCGGCGGGGCAGCGGCTTGGTGAGGATGTGGACCAGCGTGCCGTCGTCGATCTCGGAGCCGAGGACACCGGTGCCGACGATCAGGGCGACGACCGGGAGGACCACGGCGAAGCCGAGGGCTTCGATGACCGACTGACCCCAGTCGGTGGGGGCCAGGTCGAAGCCGCGGCAGAGCGCGGCCAGGCCGATGACCAGGATGGGTAGGGGCAGGAGCATGAGCGCCCGGCGCCGGCCGAAGAGGCCGCGCACCGTGATCAGGGCGACGGTCGACATCTCAGGCCTCCAGCAGGTAGGAGAAGACGCTCTCCAGGGATTCGTCCGACGGCACCAACTGGTGCAGGCGGATTCCCTGGTCGAGGGCGATGCGGGGCAGCGCGCGGGTGAAGTCGCCGTAGTCCGACGCCCGTACCGTCATGCCGGTCTTGTCGTCGATCTCGACGCCGCTCACCGATCGCTCACCGATGAGCGCCACCGCGAGCCGGCGGTCGTCGGAGCTGCGGACGGCGAAGACGTGCGGCCGGTTCGTCATCAGCCGGCGGATCTTGCGGTAGTCGCCGGACGCGGCCAGCCGGCCGGCGACGATCACCTGGACCAGCCCGGCGACCTGCTCGACCTCTTCGAGGATGTGCGAGCTGAACAGGATGGTGTGCCCGCTGTCGCCGAGGCGGTGCAACAGCTCCATCATGTGCATGCGCTGCCGCGGGTCCATGCCGTTGAACGGTTCGTCGAGCAGCAGCACCTTGGGCTCGTGGACGAGCGCGGCGGCGACCCGGGTGCGCTGGCGCATGCCCTTGGAGAAGGTGCCGATCCGGCGGTCGGCCGCGTCGGTCATCTCGACCAGTTCCAGGGCTCGGCGGGCGGCCCCGGCCGGGTCTTTCAGCTTCTGCATCTTCGCGCAGGCCAGCACGAACTGTTCGGCGGTGAGGAAGGCGTGCACGGCCTCGCGCTCGGTGACCAGGCCCAGTTCGCGGTAGACGCCCGGGTTGCGCCAGGTCGGCTTGCCGTGGATGGTGACCGTGCCCTTGGACGGGGCCAGGAAGCCGGCCATCATGTGCAGGATCGTGGTCTTACCGGCGCCGTTGGGGCCGAGCAGGCCGGTCACGCCGGCGTCGAGCGACATGGTGATGTCGTTGACCGCGACGACGTTGCCGTACCAGCGGGACACGCCGGCCAGTTCGACGACGCCGGTCGGGTGGCCGGCCGGGGCCACGGTCGTGGTGGATTCGACTGAGGTAGTCACAGCGCGGCCACCTTCCGGTAGCGGGCGAGCAGGAGCAGGAGGCAGACGGCGATCAGGCAGAACGCCTCGATGGCGTAGATCGGGCCGTACCGCCCGACGTCGATGCCGGTCTGGGCGCCGAACACCCAGTTGCCGAAGCCCTGGATCAGGGTGTTCGGGCTGGCCAGACCGGCCATCTTGTTGGCCGCGCTGGACGGCAGCTGGGAGAGGACGGCGACCACCGGGATGGTCATCAGGAAGATCGCCACGATGCCACCGGCGGCGAACGCCTGCTTGCCGGTGAGCGAGCCGATCAGCAGGCCGACGCCGGTGAACAGCAGCGCCCAGATCAGGCTGTAGCCCCAGCCGGGCACCAGCTCCTTGATCTCGTGCCAGACCCCGGTCATGCCCGTCTTGGTGGTGAACGCCGAGCCCAGGAACATGATGAACTGCGGAACGCCGAGCAGCAGCCAGACCGCGGTGACCATGGCCAGGAACTTGGCGATCACGTAGTCGGCGGCGCGCAGCGGCCGGCTGAAGTACAGCGGCAGCGTGTTGGAGCGCAGGTCCCGGGAGACCAGGGTCGGCGCGAGGATCGCCACGAAGAAGACGATCATCCAGCTCAGCTGGTTGTCGATGTCGACGTAGCCGAAGTTGAATTCGGGCACCTGCGACTTGATCGCGGCCACGATGATCGCGACCAGCAGCGCGACGCCGGCGACCAGCCACGGGAAGATCTTGGCCTTGGCCGATCGGCCCAGCCCGAACGCGGCCCGCAGACCGTGCACGTAGAGGGCGTTGATCGCGGCTCCGCGGGTCAGCCGGGGACCGGTGTACCGCTGATAGCCGATGTCATGGATGACGCCTGTCTCAGACATCGGCGGTCTCCTTCGCGGTGAAGAGCTCGGCGACACGGTGCCGGCGCTGGTCCAGACGGTGCAGGTTGAGTTCGAGATCGGTCACCGCGCGCAGGATCCGGTCGTACGCGTCGTCGGACTCCAGCGGCACGAGCAGCAGCCGCCCGTCCCGGGTCACCGGCAGGCCCACCTCGGCCAGCTTGGCCGCGAGCTCGTCGGTGCCGTCGCTGACCTCGACCGCGAGCAGGTCGGAGGCGGCGGTCATGGAGGAGATCCGGTCGGCCCGCAGCAGGCGCCCGCCCTGGATGGCGATGAGCGAGTCGCAGATCCGCTCGACCTCGCCGAGCAGGTGCGAGCAGACCACGACGGAGATGCCGAACTCGGTGCCGATCCGGTGGATCAGGGCGAGCATGGCGTCGCGACCGGCCGGGTCGAGGCCGTTGGTCGGCTCGTCCAGCAGCAGCAGGTCGGGGTCGTGGACCAGGGCCTGGGCCAGCTTGACCCGCTGCTTCATGCCGGTCGAGTAGCCACCGATCTGCCGGTACCGCTCCTCGTAGAGGCCGACGTGCCGGAGCGCCTCGGAGGCGCGTTCGCGGGCCGCGGTGCGCGGCAGGCCGCTGATCCGGGCCATGTGGGTGACGAATTCCGACGCCGACACGTCCGGTGGGAGGCAGTCGTTCTCCGGCATGTAGCCGACCCGGGCCCGGACCTTGTCGGTCTGCGTGACCGGGTCGAGGTCGAAGACCCGGACCGAGCCAGCGCTGGGAGCGATCAGGCCGAGCATGATTTTGATGAACGTGCTCTTGCCGGCGCCGTTCGCGCCGACAAGGCCGATGACGCCGGCTTCGACCTGCACGGTCAGGTCGGCGAGGGCGGTCACCCCGCCCCCGTACGTCTTCGTGAGCGCCTGAGTAGCGATGATGTTCACGGCCTCAGCCTAGGAACCCGTCGCATCTCGCTGAATCCGGAAGGACCCTGAGGGGTTCTCAGGGTCCCTCAGCGTTCTCTCAGGTTTGTGGAGATGCCCAAAAACCAAGAAAAACACGATTTCGGCGTACGGCCATGAGCGCTCAGCCCAGCGAGACCTGGAACACCGGTAGCCGTCCGAGCCGACGGTACTCCCGCAGCGCGGCCGGTGTGCTGTCCACCGACGAGTCCTGGCCCTTCTGGTTGGCCGGGGTCTCGAAGTGCACCATCGCCTTGATCGCCGGGAAGTGCCCGATCTGCTGGCCCACCTCGCGGTAGAAGGCGGCCATGTGCCCGGGGTTGCGCTTGCTGAACCACACTCCCCACTCGGCCACCATCAGCGGTTTGCGCGGGTGGTGCGCCCGTACCCAGTTGTAGAAGCCGGGCCAGCGCGGTTTCATCGCCGACCGGCGGTTGAGCAGTTCGGCGAAGTCGCCGTGGCCGTACCCGGGGTCGCTGTAGGAGTAGGTGTCGAACCCGATCCAGTCGACCACGTCGTCACCCGGGTACATGTCGCTGAACCAGCTCTTGGTGGTGTGCGGGACGTACGCCATGTGCACGAGAACGGTCACCAGGTTGTCCGCGCCGTGCGCCCGCAGCCGGGTCACCACGTGCCGGAACATCGCCGCGTAGTCGCGGGCCGTGTACCCCGACCCGGCCCGCTCGCGCACCTGGTCCTCGGCCTCGTGGTGGATGGCGAAGAAGAACGGCTCCCGGAAGTTACGGTGGATGTGGGCGGCCAGCTGGTCCAGGAACGCGTCGGTGCGCCGGTCGCCGCGGGCGATGGTGGCCCAGGACGCGCTCTCCGGCTTCCAGTTGAGCAGCAGGACCCGCTTCTTGCCGGGCTGCCGGGCGATCGCCATCTCCTGCGGCGTCGGGAACAGTTGCCGGATCCCGTGGTGGTACGCGTGATAGATGGCCTGGTGACGGCCGGTCTTGCGCTCGAAGTCGGCGAGCGCGTCGAAGCCGTGCTCCTCGGTCCGGGCGCCGGGGGCCACGCCCCAGAGGATGCCGCAGGTGGGCACCAGCTTGTACGCGGTGTGGCACGGCCGGGGGGCCGGTGCGACCCGCTCGTCCCCGCTCACCAGCGTGCGCGTCGCGGTGCGGGCCGGCCCGGACGGGGTGATCGCGGAGGCCGTCACGGCCATCGCCAGGACGGCGCCGAGCGCGACAACACGGAAGATCTGTCTCACAATCGTCCGATATTAAGGGATGCTGCGGATTTGTCCAGTTAGAGAATGTTTTAACCGGGTATCAGGCAAACGGTGGAATTTCGGACTGCGGAGGCGGTCCTGTCGCGGGGGTCGCGTGGGAGCGAGGCGAGGTCCAGGTGGTGGCTGACGCCGGCCGGGGAAAGGTCGCATACCGGTGTTGCATGTGGCCTTTCCCCGGACGCCGTCAGGCGCCGCCTGGGCCACGCCGCAGCCCCGCGCGGCACCCGCGACAGGACCGGATCGCGAGCCCGCCTCGACCGGCTGGAAACGGGCTGCGAAACTGTCACCCAAGTCGGCCGCGGCAAGGGGATACAAAGGTGAGTGGCTCGGTTCTGCCGGAAGACGTCCTGCGGGACGCACCCTCGTACGCCCCTCGCCCGTTTGAGCTGGCAGATCTTGAGCTGTTGCTCTCCGGGGCCTACGCGCCGCTGACCGGGTTCCTGGTCCGCGCCGATCTCGCCGCGCTGGCCCGCACCGGCCGGCTGGCCGACGGCACGCCCTGGCCGGTCCCGGTCACCCTGGAGCTCCCCCAGGAGCTGGCCGAGCGGCTGAACCCGGCCGACCCGGCGCGGCGGACGGTGGTCCTCACCGACCTGGAGGGCGCCCCGATAGCGGCGATCGAGGTGCACGACGTCTGGCGGGCCGGGGAGAACCGGTTCGGCGTCGGCGGCCCGGTCCGCAAGATGGGCGACGGCGGGCACGGCCCGTTCCAGCGCCTGCGCCGCACGCCGGAGGAGGTCCGGTCGCTGCTCCCACCGGGCCGGGTGCTCGGCGTGATCGCCGACCGGCCGCTGCACCGGCCGCAGCTGGCGCAGATCGCGCACGCCGCCCGCACGCTGGCCGCGCATCTGCTGATCCTGATCCCGGTCAGCGGCCACGGTCCGGACGGGCTGCCGCCGGAGGCGCTGGTCCGAGCAGTTTTCGCGGCCCGCGACCGGATGCCCCCGGCCACCATCGTCGCGGTGCCGGTGTCCCCGCACGGCGACGAGATGCGCGACGCCCTGCTGCGGTCGCGCGTCGCCGCGTCGTACGGCGTCACCCATGTCCTCTCCACCGGCGACACCCTCTCCGGGGCCGGGCTGCGCGTGCTCGTGCCGCGCGAGCTGGCCTACGACAACCGGGACGGTCAGTGGCGCTGGCGCGACGACATCCCGCCGCGCAACCGCCGCCTGGCGCTGCTCCCGGAGGAGATCGAGGACCTGCTGGACCGGGGTTTCCCGCTGCCCGAGTGGCACACCCCGCCGGCCGTGGCCAAGGAGCTCTCCCGCGTACGGCCCCCGCGCCGGCACCGCGGTCTGGTGGTCTTCTTCACCGGCCTGTCCGGTTCGGGCAAGTCGACGATCGCGCGCAACCTGGCCGACTCGCTGCGGGAGACCGGCGAGCGGACGGTCACGCTGCTCGACGGTGACGTCGTGCGCCGCGAGCTGACCGCCGGGCTGGGCTTCAGCAAGGCCGACCGGGACCGGAACGTGCGCCGGATCGGCTGGGTCGCGGCCGAGGTCGGCCGGCACCGCGGCATGGCGGTGGCCTGCCCGATCGCGCCGTACGAGGCGGCCCGCGCCTCCGTGCGCCGGATGGCCGTCGAGGCGGGTGCCGGGTTCGTGCTGGTGCACGTGGCGACCCCGCTGGAGGTCTGCGAGCGGCGGGACCGCAAGGGCCTCTACGCCCGCGCACGCTCCGGTCAGCTGCGCGGGATGACCGGCATCGACGACCCGTACGAGGAGCCGCTGGACGCCGAGTTGACCATCGACACCACCACGATGTCGGTCTCCGAGGCGGTCGAAACGGTTCTCAGCTACCTCGTGGAAAACGGCTGGGTGGAGCCCAAACTGAGCTGACCCATCACTCGCGGCGGGAGTAGGGCGTTGGACCCCTTGGGGCGAAACGCCCAAAACTCCTCCTCGAAAGGCCGCGAAGACCGATGGAAGCGTCTCGCCCACCGTCCTCCGATGTCGCGCACTACCTGGGCGCGGTTCGCCGGCACTGGTGGATCGCCCTGGCCGCGACGGCCGCGGGTCTGGGCGTGGGCGCCACGGTCACGCACTCGCTGCCGCGGATCTACGAGTCCTCCTCGTCGGTCCTGGTGCAGGCGGTCGACCAGGACACCAACGCGCAGGGCGGCCGGACCAAGGGTTCGGTCAACCTGGACACCGAGGCCCAGCTGGTCGGCTCCGGTGCGGTCGCCGCCAAGGCCGCCGCGCTGCTGCGCACCGACGTCGCCCCGGCCGAACTGGCCCATTCGGTGTCGGTGCAGGTGCCGGCCAACACCACGGTCCTGGTGATCACGTTCCAGGCCGACAGTCCGCTGAAGGCGCAGGCCGGCTCGCACGCGTTCGCCGAGGCCTACCTGCGTAATCGCGAGGAGACCGCCCGCGCGGCGCTGGACAAGCAGATCGCCTCGCTGAACCTGAAGGTGAAGCAGCTCACCACCGCGCTCACCGGGATCAACGCGAAGCTGGCGCAGGCCCGCCGGGGCAGCTCGATCGAGAGCAACCTGTTGAGCCTGCGCAGCAACTCGCAGAACCAGCTGAACAGCCTGACCGGGCGGCTCAACGAGTTCACCACGACCACGGTCGGCGCCGGCGCGATCATCAGCGACGCCCGGCTGCCGGACACCCCGTCCAGCCCGAACACGCTGCTGGACATCGCCACCGGCGGCATGATCGGGCTGCTCATCGGGCTGGCCCTGGCCTACCTGCGGGAGCGGTTCGACCGGCGCCTGGTCACCGCCGTGGACGTCCGCGACCGCGGGCGGGTGCCGGTGCTGGCCACCCTGGACGAGCGGACCACGCCCCACTTCGACGACGTGCTGCAGCCGTACGGACCGGGCGGGCGCGTCTTCAACCGCCTGCGCAACGAGGTCCTGGCCAGCCTCGATCCGGCCGACCGGGTGATCGTGGTGACCGGGACGAGCCGGGGTTCGGCCAGCACGCTGGTCGCGGCGAACCTGGCGGCGGCGCTCGCCCGTACGGGAAGCGATGTGGTCTTGATCGGAGCCCACCTGCCGGACAGTGTGGTGGACGCGGCGCCGCTGGCCCGGATGCTCGGGGTGGCCGCCGTGCCCGGACTCTCCGAGCTGCTGGCCGGCCGGGCCGGACTGAACCGGGTGCTCCAGCGCACCCCGCGCATCCCGTCGCTGCGGGTGATCGCCACCGGTGGCTCGGCCACCGCGGCCGGCCTGATGCAGTCGCAGCGACTGCGGGACACCCTGGACGCGCTGCGGGCGCAGGGCGGCTACGTCGTGATCGAGGCGCCGTCCACGAGCAGCAGCGCCGACGCGCAGAGCCTGGCCAGTTTCGCCGACGCGGCGATCCTCGCGGTCGAGCTGCGCCGCACCGGCCGCCCGGCCCTGGTCGACGCGACCGAGCAGCTGCAGCGGGTGGGTACCCGGCTGCTCGGCGCGGTGGTGCTGCCCCGGCTGGCCGCCCGGCGGGCCCCGGCGCTGCCCGAACCGGCCGTGGCCCTGCCCCCGTCCGGCGTCGAGCCGCTCATCGACGAGGCCACCCAGCAGCTGTCGTCGCTGCCCGAGCGCGGTGAGCCGGTCTCGGCGGCGGTTCGTCAGCGCCCGGCCGAGAACGACTCCTCGGAGACGACCAAGGCGATCGACACGTCCGGACCGATCGTCGTCGACGGCGACGAGAAGTGATCACGGTCGCCCCGGCGGCCCCGCTCGCCGGAGCGGCCGACCGCGACACCAAGGACCTGACGCTGCCGGCCTGGCCGGTCTCCGGGATCCTGCTGCTCTACCCGCTCTGGTGGGCGCTCGGCCTGGGCGTGCTGATCTTCCCGCTGATGGCCGCGCCGATGCTGTTCCTGCTGGTCCGGCGCCGAGCCGCGGGCCGGCCGCTGCGGCTGCCGCCGGGTTTCGGCTGGTGGCTGGTCTTCCTGATCGCGGCCGTGGTGAGCATCGCCGCGCTCGGCGCCGACCCGGCCGGGACGGTGGTCGAGCGGGCCGCCGGGCGCCTGCCCGCGGTCATCTACAAACTTGCGATGTACGTCTCCCTGACCGTGCTCCTGCTCTACGCCGGAAACCTGACCGAGCGTGAGCTGTCCCGCCGCCGCCTGGTGCGGCTGCTGGCCGGCATGTTCGTGCTGACCGTGCTGGGTGGGCTGCTCGGCATGGTGGCCGGGCACTTCGAGTTCACCTCGCCGGTGGAGTGGCTGCTGCCGCACGGGGTCCGGAACAAGGGGTTCGTGCGGTCGCTGGTGCATCCGTACGCCGCGCAGATCATGGACATCGTCGGCGGGGACGCCCCTCGCCCGGCCGCACCCTGGGGTTACACCAACACCTGGGGCAACAACTTCTGTCTACTGGTCGGCTGGCTGCTGGTGGCCGCCGCCGCGAGCACGAGCGGGCGGAAGAAGGCGTTCGCCTGGCTCTGCCTGCTGGTCTCGGTCGCCCCGGCCGTGGTCTCGCTCAACCGGGGGCTGTGGATCGGGCTGGGCGTCGTCCTGACGTACGTCGCGGTCCGGTACGTCCTGGCCGGCAAGCTCTGGGTCCTCGGCGCGCTGGCGCTGACCGCGGGCGCGATCGCGGTGGCGCTGGCCGCCACCCCGCTCGGCTCGACCGTGCAGGCGCGACTGGACAACGGCAAGTCGAACGGGGTCCGCGCGTTCCTGACCGAGCGGGCGCTGGACGGTTTCGCGGACTCGCCGGTGATCGGCTACGGCGGCACCCGGAACACGCTCGGCGGGCGCAACTCGATCACCGTGGGCGAGAGCTCCGAGTGCGAACGCTGCGGAAACTTCACGATCGGCGGGAACGGGCAGCTCTGGCAGTTGCTCTTCTCGCACGGCGCGGTGGGCACCGTGGGATACCTGGGCTTCTTCGCGTACGGCCTGTGGCGCTTCCGCCGCGACCGCAGCGCCATCGGGGTGGCCGGCAGCGCCGCGCTGGTCAGCTCGTTCTCCGCGATGCTCTGGTACAACTCCCTGGTCACCCCTCTGGCCTTCATGGTTCTGGCCTACGCGCTGCTCTGGCGCAACTGGATCGAGGGGAAAAGCAATTGAGTCCGGTAAAGACCGCGCCCGCCGAGCTGACCGCGGGTGACGCCGCACTGCGTACGCAGTATCTGACCGAGGTCCTCGCGCTGCTCTATCCGCCGCCGTGCCGGACCGCCCGCGAGGACGACGGCGAGCGCAACCTGATCGCCGAGTACCTCGTGGTGCCGAACGCGCACCGGCCCCGGCTGCTGGTCCCGAACGCGTCACCGGCGATCGCCGCGTCCGCGGTCCGCCGGTACGCCGAGCCGCAGTCCCGGATGGCCCGGCTCAAGCGCAACGCCGTGGTCGCGGCCGTGCACGCCCGGGCCGACCGGCTGGTGTTCCGCGACCGCATCCGGGTCACCGGCCCGGTCTCGGCCAGCATCGACGGGTACCTCAGCGACGCGCTCCGGCGCGATTTGTCAGTAAGTGTCCATATCGGTCCGGCTCGGGCCAACCGCAAACCGGTGCTGCAGTTGCTCACCCCGGACGGCGAGACGTTCGCGTTCGGCAAGATCGGGACCGGGGCGCTCACCCAGCGCCTGGTCCGGGCCGAGACCGCGGCCCTGAACGCGCTCGGCACGAGCGGGCTGACCAAACTGACCGTGCCCAAGGTCATGCACGCCGGGCAGTGGCGCGGCCTGCAGGTGCTGGTCCAGTCGGCGCTGCCGGTCTGGCTTCCCCGGGCGACGCTGACCCCGCGCCGGCTGACCGCCGCGATGCTCGACATCGCCGGCTGCTGCGGGTACACGACCGGGCCGCTGACGCAGAGCGCGTACTGGCACGAGCTGCGGGCCCGGCTGGCCGCGGTCGGCGAACGGCCCGAGGGCGCCGCGCTCGGCTCGGCCGTGGACCTGCTGGCCGCCCACAGCGGGGAGACCACGCTGCGCTACGGCGCCTGGCACGGCGACTGGGCGCCCTGGAACATGGCCAACCTGGCCGACGCGCTGCTCGTCTGGGACTGGGAGCGATTCGCCACCGGGGTGCCCCTGGGCTTCGACGCCGTGCACCACGAGCTGCAGAAACGTATCCAGACCAGCGGGGACGCGCGAGGCGCGGTGGAAGCCACCGTGCGCCGGGCCGACGAACTGCTGGCCCCGTTCGGGGTCGCGCCGGTGGCCCGCGAGACGACCGCCCTGCTCTACCTGGTCGACCTGGCCGTGCGCTATCTGACCGACCGTCAGGCCGAGGCCGGCGCCCGGCTCGGCGTGCTCGGCACCTGGCTGCTGCCGGTGCTCATCCGGCGTGTTGAGGAGCTTTGATGAACGTCAGCAAACTGCCCGCCCCGATGAAACGGGTGGTGCACCTCGGCTCCCGCTCGTACGGCCGGCTCACCTCGGATCACCGCATGCTGCCGTCGTTCCTGATCTGCGGCGGCCAGCGGTGCGGGACCACGTCGCTCTACCGGGCCCTGGCCGCGCACCCGGTGGTGCTCAAGGCCGTGCTGCACAAAGGCGTGCACTACTTCGACACGTCGTACCACCGCGGGATCGACTGGTACAAGGCGCACTTCCCGGGCCGGCGGGCGGGCGAGAAGGTGGCCGAGAAGTACGGCGTACCGGCCCAGACGTTCGAGTCCAGCCCGTACTACATGTACCACCCGCAGGCGGTCGCGCGGATCGCGCGGGACCTGCCGTACGCGAAAATCGTGGTTCTGGTCCGAGACCCGGTGGAACGCGCCTACTCACAGCACCATCACGAGGTGGCCCGGGGTTTCGAGACCGAGCGTGACTTCGGCTTCGCGCTGGCGCTGGAGCCGCCCCGCCTGCACCGGCAGGAGGAACGGCTGGCCGCCGACCCGGAGTACTACAGCTTCGCCCACCAGCACCACGCCTACCGCGCCCGCGGCGAATACGCCCGCTACCTGAGCGTGATGGCCCAGCACGTCGGCCGCGAACGCATCCACGTGGTCGAGAGCGAACGGTTCTTCAGCGATCCGGAACCGGTCTACGACGAGGTCTGCGAGTTCCTCGGGCTGCCGGCCGACCTCGAACGGCCGGCGTTCGAGCAGCACAACGCCCGCCCCCGGCAGGCCGACATGGACCCGCGGGTGCGGCACGACCTGACCGCCTACTACCAGTCGCACGACGAGGCGCTGGCCGGATGGCTCGGTCACACCCCGATCTGGCGCCGCCGGTGACTCTGCTCGCACCGAGCGCCGCCCGGGGAACACGCGGTGCGGCCCGCGGCGGCCTGGCCAACATGGCCGGGGCCGCGCTCGCGGGCGGCGCCGGCGTGGCGGTGACCTGGATCGTCGCGCGCAGCCTGGGCCAAGCCGAGGCCGGCGCGTTCTTCTCCGCCACGGCCGCGTTCGTGCTGGCCGGCGGCCTGGCCAAACTCGGCACGAACACCGGGCTGGTCTACTGGCCGGCCCGGCTGCGGGCCACCGGCCAGGACCACCTGCTCGGCGCCTGCCTGCGTATCGGACTCGTCCCGGTCGTGGTGTTCTCGCTGCTCCTGGCCGCGGCGGTGTGGATCGCGGCGCCGGAGATCGCCCGCCTCACCGCGCATCAGGCCCCCGGGATCGTCGGCGGGCTGCGCGTACTGGCCGTCTTCATCCCGCTCCAGGCGCTCACCGACGTGCTGCTCACGGTCACCCGCGGATATCGCTCGATGCGCCCGACCGTGCTTCTCGACCGGGTGCTGCGCAGCGGCCTGCAGGTGCTCGCGGTCGGCGCCGCCGGCCTGTTCGCGGCCGCCTCACTGCCGAACTTCGCGCTGGCCTGGGCCATCCCCTACCTTCCGGTCACGATCCTTTCCGCGTACGCGGCCCGGCGCGTCTACCTCGCCGGACGGCCCCCCGGAGCGAGCGCCGAGCGGGCCGAGCGCCGCCGCCTGCGCCGCGACTTCTGGCTGTTCACCGGCCCGCGCGCGCTCGCCGCGGTCGCCCAGCTGGCCCTGCAGCGGGTCGACGTGCTGCTGGTGGCCGCGCTCGGCGGGCTCGGCCCGGCCGCCGTCTACGCGGTCGCCGGCCGGTTCGTGATCCTCATCCAGTTCGCCAACCAGGGCATCTCCCAGTCCGTGCAACCCCGGCTGGCCGAGGCGCTGAGCACCGGCGACCGGGCCACCGCGAACCGGCTCTACCAGGTCGCCACCGGCTGGCTCGTGCTGATCACCTGGCCGATCAACCTGCTGGTGATCCTGTTCGCGCCGTACTACCTGCGGTTCTTCGGCGACGAGTACACCGCCGGCGTGCCCGTGGTCCGCCTGCTGGCCGTGGCCATGCTGGTCGCCACCGGCTGCGGCATGGTCGACATGGTCCTGTCGATGGCCGGGCGCACCTCGCTCAACCTCGGCAACGTGGCCGTCGCCCTGGCCGTCACGATCGGCCTGGATGTGCTGTTGATTCCCCGGCAGGGCGCGATGGGCGCGGCCGTGGGCCTGGCCGGAGCGATGGTCGCCAACAACCTGCTGCCGCTGATCCAGGTGTTCCGCGGCGCCCGGCTGCACCCGTTCGGACCCGGTACCCGGGCCGCCGCACTGCTCTCGATCGGCTGCTTCGGCCTGCTGCCCCGGGCGGTGACCGTCCTCACCGGGGACGGGCCGGTCGGCCTGGCGCTGGCCACCACCGCCGCGGTCGCGGCCTTCGGCGCCGGCGCCTGGCTGCTCCGCGGCCGGCTCGAACTCGGCGCGTTCACCCGACGAAACCCCCAGGAGGCGAGTTGACCAGCGACTACACCGAGGTGTTCCAGGACGCCGAGGCGGTCGAGAAGTACGAGTCGGTGACCTACGCGCCGGACAGCTACGCGTCCCGGATCAACGAACGGCAGCGCGACTACCTGCGCACCCTGGTCCGCCGCGAGTTCGAGGGCCAGCACCCGCCGGTCCAGCACGACTTCGCCTGCGGCACCGGGCGGGCCATCCGGACCCTGCACGGGCTCGTCCGGGAAGCCCACGGCTACGACACGTCGGCCGAGATGATGGCCAAGGCGGCCGAGGTCGGATCCCGCGCCTACTGGCACCAGGTACCGATGGACGGGCCGGTGCCGGCCCCGGTCGCGGCCGGCTTCCCGGCCATCGTGACGATCTTCCGGCTGCTGCTCAACGTGAACGACACCATCCGCGACCGGGCGCTCGCCTTCGCCGCCAAAGCACTGCCGCACCGCGGCTCCGGACTGCTCGTCGTCGAGAACCACGGCAACGCCGGCTCCGTCCGCCACCTGCGGGCCCGGCGGCACCGGGGCGAACGCTGGTTCGCCGAACTGTCCCACGAAGAGGTCGAAGCCCTGCTCGACCGGCACGGCTTCGAAATCGTCGAACGCCGAGGCTTCTCCATGCTCACCCCGTCGATGCACGACAACCGGCTGGCCCGGGTCGCCGACGCCGCCGCACGACGCATCCCCGGCACCGACGGCTACGCGGTGAACGTGCTCTACACGGCTCGGCGCGTCCATGCGTAGGGCCGCCGCGGGGGTCCTGATCGCCGTACTTCTGCTGGTCGCGGCCTGCAGCAGCGACAAGAAGGAGCCGGCCCCGGAGCCCTCACCCGACCTCTCCGGCCGGCCGCCGGCCCTCGCGGTGCAAGGTGGTCCCTTCGCCGCCGGGCCGTTCACGCCTCCGGCGAAGGGGGCGTACGTCGGAGCGTGGATCAAACCCGACGAACTGACGCACGTCGGCCGGCTGGAAGCGGTCGGATCCCTGGAGAGCTCCCTCGGCCGCCGGTTGGACATCCTGAACACGTACCGCCGATTCGACCAGCTCGTCGGGACCGAATCCGATCAGGAGTTCCTGGCCCAGGGCCAGTCCCTGATGGTCAGCTGGGCCACCGGCGACAACCGGTCCATCCTCGACGGCGAACACGACCGCCTGATCCACCAGCAGGCCCGCGCCATCCGGAAGATCAAACAGCCGGTGCTGCTGCGGATGCGCTGGGAGATGGACCGGCCCAACCTGCGAGCCACCATGTGGTCCGGCGCCGACTACATCGCCGCCTGGAAATACGTCCGGGCCATCTTCAAACAGGAACGCGCCGACAACGTGTCCTGGGTGTGGTGCCCCACCGCCGAAGGCTTCCAGCGCGGCGAGGCGGCCGACTTCTACCCCGGCGACGACCAGGTCGACTGGACATGCGTCGACGTCTACGCCGGGGCCAGCTTCCAACCCATCGGCGAACTGATGGGACCGTTCCTCCAGTGGGCCGGCCAACGCCCGAAACCGATCATCATCGGCGAGTTCGGCGTGGCCAAGGCGTGGGGCTCGGCCAACCGGGCCGCCTGGTTGAAGGACGCGGAACGGACGTTCAAGGCGAACAAGCAGATCAAGGCGGTCGCCTACTTCGAGTCCGACCCGGAAGGGAACGGGCCCAACCAGCAGTTCCGGTTGAGCGGGGACAAGCAGGCGTTCGGGGCCTTCCATTCACTGGTCAAGGACCCCTACTTCAACCCGTAGCGGCTCAGTTGGCCGGGGCGCCGGAGGGGCGGTAGACACCACCCTCCGGCCCAGCCACATCGCAGTACTCACTCACCACCGTCTTCTTGTCATCGGTCCCCTCGGGGGCCGGAATGATGTCCGAAATCCGCCCCGCATACCCAGCGGTGCCGCATTGCCCCAGGTCGCCGCGCCCTGCGAACAAGCCGCCGACCACGTGGCCGGACGCGTTGACGAAGACCGCAGCCATGCCCCGAGAAAGCGTCGCGCGGCAGGCCGTCGTGGTAGCTGAGTACCGGACCGTGCTTTCGGACTTGGTTCGTTCCAGGCTCTGGAAAGTCGTGGTGACCGACGGGAACATCGCCGCGTTCTCCGCCGGCAGCCAGGTCGCGGATCCGAGTTCGACGTCGAACGTGGTCACCTTGTCGTACGCGTGAAATTGGTCCAGATCGTCACGCACGCCCGCTCTCGCCGCAACCGCTACCTGCTGGCCCGGGCTGATGACCGGGATCTCCAGAATGAGATCTCGTGCGTTCCACGGGTGAACCGCGTCCCGGCCCTGGGCATCCTTGATACGCAGAGTGACCTGGGTCCGATATGCGATCTGGTCGCTCGTATTGCGGACCAGGGCACCCAGGCTCACCCGCCCTCCGTTCTCCAGACCGGAGAACTGGGTGAAGCCGTGATCCACGATTTCGACACCGCCGCCGCCCGGAGCCCGCTCGGCCGGAGCAAATGCTCCGGACGGAGGAGCCGTGGGAATCGGGCACACCGACGGCCCTGGATCCGGCGAACCCGCAGTGCAGGCGCCCGCCGCCGTCACCAAGATCAGGCCGAGGAGGACGGCCCGCCGAGCCTGCCCGATCATGAGACCTCTTGTCCTAGCCATAGACCTGCTCCTTCAGGGCCCTGATACCTGCGAACTGGTCACGGATCAGTGCCTGCGCCGCTTCTCCGAAAGCCAGAGAGAACTGCCGCTCGTCGAGCGTCCGAAGTGCATCCCGACCGATCCGGACCTGCCACGACTGCATTCCCCGAACGGTGATGGTGATCTGGCCTCGGGCGGACCGGCCCTCCGCCACCAGCGACTGCCGCCGCTCTGTGTACTCCCGATCCTGCCGCCCGATCACGGCCGGCTCCTTCGTGATCGTTCGCTCGTACGCCACGCTGAGCGCCCGGAAGTACTGCCGCACGTACTCGGCGTGCATCTCCCGCGCCAGCGACACCAGATGGCCCTCCAGCACCGAGGCGGCGACCAGCCCATAGAAACCCGGCGCGAAAGACAGATCGACCCGATCGTCGTCGTACAACTCGCCGGTTATCGAGCCGCCGGCGACGGACACCCGCACCCGCATCCGATTCAACGCTTCACTCAGTCTCATCGGGCACGCCCCAGGTACTTGTCGTCGAAAACAGAGCCCGGGCCGGCATCGAGCAGCGTCGGCCGGGGCGCCACGAAAAGCTCCCTTTCCCGAATCATCAAGGCGTGCATGTTCCGGAGGGCCGCAGCGATCGCCTGCTCAGCCAGTTGGATCTCGCTGATGACCTCGTTCACTCCACGGCGCATCTGCTCGACGACGACCTCGGCCGTCTCGCCGTGATACTCGGTCTCCTTGGCCGGCGCGACCTGATGGGCGGCGGCCACCTGCCCGGCGGCGCCGACCGCGGTCACGGTGGTCACCGCAGCCAACGTCGCTCCGGCACCCAGCAACGATGTCCCGGCCGAGATGGGCACCGCCACCACGGCCGCCACCGAGGCCACGATGGTCCAGGTCATGGTCCATTTGTTCTGCCCGCAACGGCCCATGTTGTCGAGCGCGACGAGAGTGTCATGCGCAATTTTGTCGATGTGCTCCCGTGCGCTCACCCACAACGCTCGTTGGGCGTCCAGCGCGGCACGGAGGATCGCACCTCCGATGAACTGATTCACCAGCAGGGCCGGGAAGGTGTTGACGAAATCGGTGCGGAAGACGTCGGCCGCCGCGCCCGTCCACTCCTCCAGGTAACTCTCCGACGCCCCGACCCGAGAAAGAAGGGGGTTGGCGGAATACGGATATCCCGTAATGGGGTCGCCGGCCATGTAACCGGAGGACAGAGGCCCCATCGCCGACCTGAGTTCGTCGAGGAGACCGTCGAAGGATGCCGGGTCGGGCATCAGCATGAACGGCTCGAACAACGCCGGGATGTCGGCGAAGCTGGCGATGACACTCGCCCGGGTCGCCTCCTCACCCGGCTGCGGCGCGAGGGGCGGATCGCCGGGCTTCGGCGCTTCTCGCACGCCGTGCTGGTCCATCGACTTCGCGATCGCGGTGGCCTGGATGTCGTGGGCATGCCGCATCAGCTCGTCGAAGCTCATCGCTGCGCCCAATCCCGCAGCGTCGGCTGAGGCTCCGCACGCCCGCGACGGACCTCCTGAAACGCGGCAGCCGCTTCCTCGTCCGTCTCCTGGTACGTCTTGACCGCCATGGCGAGGACATCCGCGACTCCCAGAAGGTTGGTCCTGGTCTCGCTGAGGGCAGCGGTCAGACTGTCGCGAAGATCGCGCCACGGCTGATAAACCGGGCCATAGGTTCCGCCGCCGAAGACGTCCGGCCGTTGGAAGGCGTAGCTCAGGCCTCGCTCGGTCGCATCGACATGCTGCAGCGCCTGAGCGTACTGATAGGCGACGGTCGGATAGTAGTCCTTGGCCGCCGTCCAGAGCCCGAAAAGGTCGACTCCGAGATTCGGATTGATCGACATTGCCGCTCCCCGCGTGGACGTCGCGCGACACCTCCACCTGGCTCGATGCCGCTGTCAACGTACACGCCACAATCGACGGACGGGTTCAAGCAATGTCGTTGATCAATTAAATGGATATTTGATCTAGGAAATGATCGGCTCCAGGAATTCGAGACGATTGCCGTGGCCGTCGGCGGAGTAGAGGCGGCGGTGGCCCGGGAAGTGGGGGTCCCACTCGACCGGGTGGCCGGCGGCGGTCAGGATCGCGGCCAGTCCGTCGAGGTCGTCGATCAGGACGCCGGGATGGGACTTTGCGGCGGGCCGGAAGTCCGGGACCGGGCTGAGGTGGATCTCCCAGCCGCCGGCGCGGAACCAGCAGCCGCCGCGGGCGGCCAGGGGTGGGGGCTTGACGATCTCGGCCATGCCGAGGACTCCGCTGTAGAACGCTCGGGCCGCGGGTTCGCCGCCGGGCGGGATCAGTAGTTGCACGTGGTGGAGATCGACGATACGCATTCTCGCATCTTAACAGTACGTACGTACGGTTTAGATAGACGGAAAAGTGTCGTACACGTGTTCCATAGTGGGGCTCAGAGCCAACTCCAAGGGGGTCCCATGTCCGACTTCTTCCGCGAGCAGACCGAGATCATCCAGCAGTTCGGCTGGGCGGTGGTGCATGTGCTGCCCTCCGACGAGGATCCGGCCGACGCGGTCCCGTTCGCGTACACGGTCGGGCTGACTGCCGCCGGCCGGCCCGAGCTGATCATCGCGGGACTGCCGCCGGACCTCGCCCATCAACTGCTCAACGAGCTGGCCGGGCGGGTCCACGACGAGGGCGCCCGCTTCCACCACGGCCGCCGGGTCACCGACCTGATCGTCGACCAGGACGTCGTCATCCTCACCGGCACGTCGACCGCCGTCCTGTGGCCCGGGGCCGCGCTGGCGCGGTACGGGCGGGAGAAAGTCCGGCTCCAGCAGCTGGTCTGGCCCGACCCGGAGAACCGTTTTCCCTGGCAGGCCGACTATCCGTCCGAAGAGTTCCACCAGCCGCTGATCGCCGCGCCGTCGGTGGCGCTGGCCCGCTGCCGGGCGCCGCGCAGCCTGGCCGGGCCCCGCATCCGGCGGATGGGCACCCGCCACGGCCGCGAGACTTCCTGACCTCGCCATCCACCCGGGGCGCTTGCCGATCTGCGAGAAGGGAGGAACCGGACAGTGCCCGGCGCCGGCCCGGCGCCCTCGGGACAAGCCATCCGGTGCGCGGCGGGCGTGCTCGGCCGCGAGCCATCCGCCGGGCGCTGCCCGGCATGCCCGGCGGGCGTGAGCTCGGAACACCCGCCGGCCGGGGCGGCAGTACAGGGCGGTTCGGTGGTCGGCGAGACGGCGCGGCGCGGTGCCGGGCAGGGCTGGCCTGGGCTGGCCTGGGCTGGCCTGGGCTGGCCTGGGCAGGGCAGGGCAGGGCAGGGCAGGGCTGGGCAGGGCAGGGCTGGGCAGGGCTGGGCAGGGCAGGGCTGGGCAGGGCAGGGCTGGGCAGGGCTGGCCTGGGCAGGGCTGGCCTGGGCAGGGCTGGCCTGGGCAGGGCTGGCCTGGGCAGGGCTGCGCGGTGCCGGGTGGGTGCGGGCCAAGCCGAGGCCGGGTCAAACGGGCGGGCGGCGGCAGGCGGCGGGCGGCGGGCGGTTTGGAAGGGTCAGGCGGGGCGGGGGCGGCGGCGCGGGGCTCGGGCGAGGAGGCGGAGGGCGTAAGGGGCGTCGTGGCGCAGGTAGCGGCCGGCCAGACGGCGGGGTTCGGTGCTGAGGCGGTGGGCCCATTCCAGGCCGGTGCGCTGCATCCAGCGCGGGGCACGGTGGACGTCGCCGGCGACGAAGTTGACGGCGGCGCCGCAGCCGACGAACCAGGTGGCGGGGAGGTCGCGGCGGAGGCGTTCGATCACTGATTCCTGTTTGGGGAAGCCGAGGCCGACGAAGACCAGGTCGGGTTGGGCGTCGGTGACGCGTGCGCAGACATCGGCGTATGTGATCTCGTTCTCCTCGAAGCCGAAAGGTGGGCTGACCGCGCCCGCGATGCGCAGGCCGGGGCTCGCGGCGGCGAGGCGCACGGCGGCCCGGGCCGCGCCTGACGTGTGGGTATCGCGCACGGTGACCACACCGCCCGCCGCACCCCGCCGCCCGTCGGCAGCCGGCCCCTCGCCGACGCCCGGCCGCCCTTCAGCACCTGACCGCCCTTTGCCGACCGGCAACCGACCGGCAACGCGGCGGCCGACGGCAGTGGCAGCGGTGGCGGAGGCGGCGCCAGTGGTGGCGGCCGTGGCAGTGGCAGTGGTGGTGGAAGCGGCGGTGGCGGTGGCCGCGCCAGTGGTAGCGGCCGTGGCAGTGGTGGCGGCCGTGGCAGTGGTGGTGGCAGTGGTGGTGGCAGTGGTGGTGGCAGTGGTGGTGGTGGAAGCGGCAGTGGTGGTGGAAGCGGCAGCGGCCGGCGAGAGGCCGCCACCACGACCGACGGTGGTGGTCGGCGTCTCAATGTCGGCGCGGCGACCGATGGTGGCGACGGTGCCCGGCGCCCGATCCTTGGTGCGGCGACCGGCGGCGACGGGCTGGCCGCCGGCGCGGCGACCGGCCGGCGCGGGCTGGCCGAGGGGCGCTTCGAGCAGGTCGCGGAGGCCGGGGGCGAGGATGCGGGGGGACGGCGTGCCGCCCACGATGAACACCGAGCGACCGTCCCGGCCAAGGCCTTCGGACAGGGACCAGATCAGGCTGCTCCCGGCCACCCGTTCCGGGAGTGGCGCCCCGCCCAGCCGGCTGGCCCAGATCAGCGGCATGCCGTCGGCCACGATCAGGTCGGCGTTGTCCAGGTGGCGTCGGGCGTCGGGGTCGGTCGAGGCCCGCCGCAGGATGTCGACGTTGGGGGTGATGATGCGGCCGCCGCGGCCTCGGGACAGGGCGTCGCGTACGACGGCGACGACTTCGTCCTCGGTGATCCGGTCGATTCCGGTTCCGTCCAGGTGCACGCGATCGAAAGCCTCGATAACCACCTGACGCCTCCTTTTGCCTGCTTCACTCGTTACCAGAGCGAAACGAGCGAAGGCGGGCCAAAGTGGCAGAAGTGCTATTTCTGGGCGGATTGGGGCGAAGCGGCACCACGCTCGTCGAAAGACTGCTCGGCGAGCTGCCCGGGGTCTGCGCGCTCGGCGAGGTAGTTCACCTGTGGCAACGGGACCTTCGTGACGACGAGCGCTGCGGCTGCGGCGAGCGGTTCTCCACGTGCGAGTTCTGGCTGCGGGTCGGAAAGAGCGCCTTCGACGGCTGGGACAACGTCGACGTCGACCGGGTGCTCGCCCTGCGGGACGCGGTGGAGCGGACCCGCCACATCCCGTGGCTCGCGTCGACGGCCAGGCCCGCTGCCGACGTACGGGAATATGCGTCTTTTTATGCGAAGGTCTATGCCGCCGCCGCCGAGGTCTCCGGCGCGAAGCTGGTCGTCGATTCCTCCAAGCATTCCGCCCTGGCCCACGTGTTGCGCGCGGCCGGCGACATCGACCTGCGGGTGGTGCACGTGGTGCGGGACGCCCGCGGGGTCGCCTACTCGTGGACGAAGCGGGTGGCCCGCCCGGAGACCGACGGCGCCGACGAGATGACCCGCTACTCCCCCGGTCGTTCGGCGCTGCTGTGGAATGCCCACAACGCCGCGTTCGGCCTGCTCGCCCGCCGCGGTGTGCCGGTCCGCCGGATCCGTTACGAGGAGTTCCTGGCCGATCCGCGGGCCGGGCTGATCCGGCTGGCCGACTTCGCCGGCATCACGTTGCAGCCGGCCGATCTGGAGTTCCTGCGGCCCGGCCATGCCGATCTGCGGGTGGGTCACAGCGCGGCCGGCAATCCGATGCGTTTCACCGTGGGCCGCCTGCCGCTGCGTCACGACACGGCTTGGATGCGCGCGTTGCCTCCGGCCCAGCGCCGGCTGGTCGGTGCGGTCTGCGGGCCGATGCTGCGGGCCTACGGCTACCCGATGAACCCTCAGGAGAGCTGATGAACTGGCCGTCGGTCGGGGTCGTGATCCCCACCCGGAACCGCCCGGAGCTGGTCCGTCGTTCGATCGCCGCGGTCCGTGGGCAGAAGTATCCGGGCGAGCTGAAGATCGTCGTGGTCTACGACCAGACCGAGCCGGACTATCTGCTCGCCTGCCCGGACGACGTGCCGGTGCTGGTGTTGACGAACTGGCGGACGGGCGGCCTGGCCGGCGCCCGCAACACCGGCATCCTGGCTCTGGACACCGAGCTGGTGGCGTTCTGCGACGACGACGACCGCTGGCTGCCGGACAAGCTGCGCCGGCAGGTGGCGGCGCTGATGGCCGAGCCGGACGCCGAGTTCGCCACCTGCGCGATCGAGGTGGAGTTCGAGGGGCACACCACGCCGCGGCTGGCCGGGCAGAGCCGGGTGACGGTGGCCGACCTGGCCCGGTCCCGGATGTCCATGCTGCACTCGTCGTCGTTCCTGATCCGCCGGGAGGCGCTGGTCGAGGACGCGATGGGGATGGTCGCCGAGGACGCGCCGGGCAGCCAGAACGAGGATTGGGATCTTCTGCTCAGGGCGGCCCGCCGCGCGCCGATCGTGCATGTGGACGAGCCGCTGGTCCAGGTGCTCTGGGGGCGCAGTTCGCATTACGCCTACGAGTACGCCACCAAGATCTCCTCGTTGCGCTGGATGATGCAGCGTCACCCGGAGATCAGCGGCTGCCGGCCCGGTGCCGCGCGGGTGTACGGGCAGCTCGCCTGCTGGTCGGCCGCGACCGGAAATCGCAGCCAGGCCTGGCAGTTCAGCAAGGAGGCGGTCCGGGCCAACTGGAAGGAACCGCGTACGGCGATCGCGCTGGCCGCGATGACCGGCGCGGTGAAGGTGGAGAATGTGCTTTCAGCGCTGCACAAACGAGGACGTGGTATCTGAAGTCACTCTTTCGCGCACACCTGATCAGCTGTACTGTTCAAGTGTGTTCGAAATAGTGCGGAAAACCTGGCCGAAGTTGGTGGATTGCTGATGCTCGCCCAGCAACGACAGGCCGCGATCCTCGATCGGGTCCGCGCCACCGGAGGCGTCCGGGTCAGTGAGCTGGCCGCGGAGTACAGCGTCTCCGACATGACGATCCGCCGTGACCTCGAGGCGCTGGCCGACCGTGGACTGCTCGCGAAAGTACACGGTGGCGCGACCACGGTCAGCCCCGGATCCGCACACGAGCCCGGTTTCGCCGCCAAGTCGGTGCGCCAGCGCGACGAGAAGACCGCGATCGCGGCCCGCGCGGCCGCCCTGGTCTCGCCCGGCGACGCGATCGCGCTGTCGGCCGGCACCACCACCGCCGAGCTGGCCCAGCGGCTGGTCGACGTCCCGTCGCTGACCGTGGTGACCAACTCGATCCCGGTCGCCGACGTCTTCTACCGCGCCGGCCGGCCCGATCAGACGGTAGTGCTCACCGGCGGCACCCGCACTCCGTCGGACGCCCTGGTCGGCCCGGTGGCCGTGGCCGCGATCGGCACCCTGCACCTGGACATGCTGTTCCTGGGCGTGCACGGGATGAGCGAGCGCGCCGGTTACACCACGCCCAACCTGATGGAGGCCGATGTCAACCGCGCGCTCGTCGAGGCCGCGGAACGCCTGGTCGTGCTCGCCGACAGCACCAAGTGGGGCACCGTCGGCATCTCCTCGATCGTGCCCCTGGAGCGGGCCGACGTGCTGATCACCGACGACGGCCTGGACGCCACCGCGCGTTCTCTTCTCACCGAAACCGTCCCTGAACTCGTGGTGGTGAACCCCCAGTGACACCCATCCGCTCGACCGTCGCGCTTTCCGACGGGCGCGAGCTCATCTACTTCGACGAGTCGCCGGATTCCGGCCGCTCGGCGTTCGCCGACACCCGCGAGCTGCCACCGCCGCCGCCGGCGTCCCAGTTGCGGTACGACCCGCTGGTCGACGAGTGGATCGCGGTCGCCGCGCACCGGCAGACGCGGACGTTCCTGCCGCCGTCGGACGCGTGCCCGCTGTGCCCGACCAACTCGCACTTCGCCAGCGAGATCCCCGCGCCGAGCTACGACGTGGTGGTGTTCGAGAACCAGTTCCCGTCGTTCAGCTACCGCGAGGTGCCGGGCGGCGACATCACCGAGCTGACCGACATGGTGCCGGTCAAGCCGGGACTGGGCCGCTGCGAGGTGGTCTGCTTCACCAGTGACCACAACAGCTCGTTCGGTGCGCTGACGCCGTCGCGGGTGCGCACGGTGGTCGACGCGCTGGCCGACCGGACGGCCGAGATGTCGCAGCTCCCGGGTGTCGCCCAGGTCTTCCCGTTCGAGAACCGGGGCGTCGAGATCGGGGTGACGCTGCACCACCCGCACGGCCAGATCTATGCGTACCCGATGGTGCCGCCGCGCACCGCGGCCATGCTGCGGGCGGCCGAGAAGCACGCCGCCAAGACCGGCGGGCGCAACCTGTACGCGGACGTGCTCGCCGCCGAGCAGGAGGCCAAGGTCCGGATCATCGGCGCCAACGAGCACTGGACGGCGTATGTGCCGGCCGCCGCCCGCTGGCCGTTCGAGGTCCAGATCGCGCCGCACCGCCAGGTCCTCGACCTGCCCGGCCTGACCGACGAGGAGCGGGACGCGTTCGGCCCGCTCTACCTGGACGTGCTGCACCGTTTCGACGGGCTGTTCGGCAAGCCGATGCCGTACATCTCGGCCTGGCACCAGGCGGTCGTCGGCGAGGGCCGTGACCTGGGATATCTGCACCTGCAGGTGTTCAGCATCCGGCGGGCCGCCGACAAGTTGAAGTACCTGGCCGGTTCGGAGTCGGCGATGGGCGCGTTCGTCAGCGACGTCGTCCCGGAGAAGGCGGCTCAGCTGCTGCGCGACGCCATCTGAAATTTTCGCTCGACGGAACGGCCTCGCCCTCACGGCGGGGCCGTTCTGCGTGGGCCCGAGGGAGGGACAGCGGGGGCCCGGGACAAGGCCCCCGCTGAAGGGGACGGCGAGCGGCGAACCCGAGTCCGCCACCGGCACCACTGAGACAAACGAAGTCGGATACCCGCCGGTTACGTCACTAAACATGCGTTTTGTCGGATGTTCGAACATCAAAAACCCCAACCCCCGATTTGGTACGGACAGAGCACCGCTCACGCCGTACCCAATAAGGGGGTTGGGGTTTGTCGGAGAACGATCAGGCGAGCTTGCGCGCCAGGTTCTCGTCGAGCGCGTTCATGAACTCGTCAGTGGTCAGCCACGGAGCGTCCCGGCTGATCAGCAGCGCGAGGTCCTTGGTCATCTGACCGCCCTCGACGGTCTCGATGCAGACCTGCTCCAGCGTCTCGGCGAACTGGGTGACCTCCGGCGTCCCATCCAGCTTGCCGCGGTGCTTGAGCCCGCCCGTCCACGCGAAGATCGACGCGATCGGGTTGGTCGACGTCTTCTCGCCCTTCTGCCACTGCCGGTAGTGCCGGGTGACCGTGCCGTGCGCGGCCTCGGCCTCGACGGTCTGCCCGTCCGGCGTCATCAGCACCGACGTCATCAGGCCGAGCGAGCCGAAGCCCTGCGCGACCGTGTCCGACTGCACGTCACCGTCGTAGTTCTTGCAGGCCCAGACGTAGCCGCCCTCCCACTTCATCGCGGCGGCGACCATGTCGTCGATCAGCCGGTGCTCGTAGGTGATGCCGGCTTCCTTGAACTGGTCGGCGAACTCGGTCTCGAAGATCTCCGCGAACAGGTCCTTGAAACGGCCGTCGTAGGCCTTCAGGATCGTGTTCTTGGTGGAGAGGTAGACCGGGTAGTTGCGGGCCAGGCCGTAACGGAACGAGGCGCGCGCGAAGTCGCGGATCGACTCGTCGTAGTTGTACATCGCCATGCCGACGCCGCCGGCCGGGAACTCCGAGACGAGGAACTCCATCGGCGCCGAGCCGTCGTCCGGGGTGAAGGTGACGGTCATCTTGCCGGCGCTGGGCGCGACGAAGTCGGTCGCCTTGTACTGGTCACCGTGGGCGTGACGACCGATGATGATCGGCTTCGTCCAGCCCGGAACCAGCCTGGGTACGTTGTTCATGATGATCGGCTCGCGGAAGACGACGCCGCCGAGGATGTTGCGGATCGTGCCGTTCGGCGACCGCCACATCTTCTTCAGGCCGAACTCCTGCACCCGCGCCTCGTCCGGCGTGATGGTCGCGCACTTGACGCCCACCCCGTGCCGCTTGATCGCGTTGGCGGAATCGATCGTGACCTGGTCGTCGGTCTCGTCCCGGTACTGGATCGACAGGTCGTAGTACTCGAGGTTGACGTCGAGGTACGGCAGGATCAGCTGCTCACGGATCTGCTTCCAGATGATCCGGGTCATCTCGTCGCCGTCGATCTCCACGACCGGGTTCTTGACCTTGATTTTCGCCATCGGCCGGCGCTCCTCTCCCGAAACACACGCTTAGCAGTACGAGCGTACTGCCCGCCCGCTGAAGATCGCCGGGCGGCCCCGAACTGGTGATCCCCCTCTACCATCCCAGCGTTGACGCCCGAGCGGGCCGATAAGCGGCACGAGCTCCGCCGCCGCGAGCGCATCCAGCACAAACTCCGGGAGCGGGGCCGGGCTCGGCCGACCCTGGCGAGCCGACGCGGTGAGGCACCTCACGGTCAGCCGACAATCGCCCCGTAGGCCCGGGCGAAGTGGGCGGCCTGGGCCAGGTCGATCCTGGCTCCGGTGACGTCGACATCGCGCAACGGCGCTCCGTCCAGATCCGCACCCCGAAGATCAGATCCTTTGAGTACGGCGTCCTTGAGCCGGACATTCGACAGATCCGCGCCGCGCAGGTCGGTCTTCGACAGGTCGGCCCCGGTCAGATCGGCCTCGCGCAGCCGGATCGCGCCGAAGCGGATGCCGGCCAGCTTCTGCCCGCGCAGCGAGACGAACCCCCAGTCGCCGCCGTCGACGGTCAGCGGACGCAGCTCACAGTCCTCGAAACTGGTGCCGGTCAGCTTGCACTCGACGAACCGCGCGTCGAAGAACGAGCAGCGACGCAGCGTGGACTGCAGGATCGCGGTCCGCTCGAACGTGGCCGCGTTGAACTTGACGTTGCCGAACTCGCACCGCTCGAACGTGCACGCCGTGAAGGTCGACTCGCTCCAGTCCACGTCATGGAACACGCAGTCCACGTAGTGAACCCGCTCCTCCTCAGCAAGCGCCCAGTCCTCCCCCGAGAACCGCTCATTCGCCCGGCGGTTCATAGGTTCCTCACGAAACGCCGCCGATGAGGAGGCAGCTGATTTTTCGACGCCCGCGGGGTGTGCGGGTGGCGGAAAATCATCTGACTCCTCATCGGGTACCAGGCGTTTTGTGCGCGGAGCGAAGCGGAGCCAAGCTAGCTCAGTGGTAGAAGTGCCTGGTGCCGGTCAAGTAGACCGTCAGGCCGGCCTTCTCGGCGGCCTCGATCACCAGGTTGTCGCGGATCGAACCACCCGGCTGAACCACGGCCTTGATGCCGGCGGCGATCAGGACTTCGAGACCGTCCGGGAACGGGAAGAAGGCGTCGGACGCGGCGACGCTGCCGGCGGCGCGGGCGGCGCCGGCGCGGTCGACCGCGAGCTTGGCCGAGTCGACCCGGTTGACCTGGCCCATGCCGACGCCGACGGTCGCGCCGTCGTGGGCCAGCAGGATCGCGTTGCTCTTCACGCTGCGGATCGCCCGCCACGCGAAGACCAGGTCGCGCAGGACCTCCGGGGACGCGGCCGCGCCGGTGGCCAGGGTCCAGTTGGCCGGGTCGTCGCCGTCGGCGTCGATCCGGTCGGACATCTGGACGAGCACGCCGCCACCGACCTGCTTGATCTCCGCGGGCGGCGGGTTCCAGACCGGGGCGACCAGGACGCGCAGGTTCTTCTTCTCCCGCAGCACGTCGAGGGCCTCGGGCGCGAAGGACGGCGCCACGATGACCTCGGTGAAGATCTCCGCGACCTGCTTGGCCAGTTCGAGCGTGACCTCCTGGTTGACGGCGATCACGCCGCCGAACGCGGAGACCGGGTCGCACTCGTGGGCCTTGCGGTGGGCCTCGGCCACGTCGGCGCCGATCGCGACACCGCACGGGTTGGCGTGCTTGATGATCGCCACGGCCGGGTCGGTGAAGTCGTTCGCGGTGCGCCAGGCGGCGTCCGCGTCGACATAGTTGTTGTAGGACATCTCCTTGCCGTTGAGCTGCTCGGCCTGGGCGAGCCCGGCCGGGGCGGCCGGGTCCAGGTACAGCGCGGCCTGCTGGTGCGGGTTCTCGCCGTACCGAAGGATGTCCTGTTTTTTCAGTGCGATTCCCGCGAATTCCGGCCATTCCGACGGCGCCAGCACCGTGGCCGTCCAGTTCGCGACCGCGACGTCGTACTCCGCGATGTTGATGAAGGCCCGGGAGGCGAGCGCCTTGCGCTGGTCCAGCGTGAAACCGCCGGCGGCGAGGGCGGCGAGGATCAGCGGGTAACCCTCGGTGGAGACGACGACCGCGACCGAGGCGTGGTTCTTGGCCGCGGCGCGGACCATCGCCGGGCCACCGATGTCGATCTTGGCGATGCACTCCTCCTCGCTCGCCCCCGAGGCGACCGTCTCGGAGAACGGGTAGAGGCTGCTGACCAGCAGGTCGAACGGCTCGATCCCGTGCTCGGCCAGCTCCTCGGCGTGGCTGTCGAGCCGCAGGTCGGCCAGCAGACCGGCGTGCACCTTCGGGTGCAGGGTCTTCACCCGGTCACTGAGGATCTCCGGGAAACCGGTCAGATCCTCGACCCGGGTCACCGGCACACCGGACTTCTCCACGGTGCTGGCGGTGGAACCGGTCGAGACGATCTGGACGCCGGCGGCGTGCAGGGCCTGGGCGAGCTCGACGATGCCCGCCTTGTCCCACACGCTCAGCAGCGCCCGCTTGATCGGACGAAGGCCCTCAGTGCTCACGGGATCCGTACCTTCCTGTCTTTGATGGTCCAGCCGTCGCGGACCAGGCGGCCGACGAACTCGACCAGCTGGGCGCGCTCGGCCACCTTGATCCGCTCGGTGAGCGTCTCCTCCGTGTCGCCGTCGAGCACGGGGACGCTGACCTGGGCGATGATCGGTCCGGTGTCGACGCCGGCGTCGACGAAGAAGAGCGTCGCGCCGGCGAGCTTCACGCCGTAGGCGAGCGCGTCACGCGGCCCGTGAATGCCGGGGAACGACGGCAGCAGCGCGTTGTGCGTGTTGATGTAGCGGTCGCCGAACGCGTCCAGGAACTGCTTGCCGACCAGCTTCAGGAAGCCGGCCGAGATGACGAGGTCGGGGCGGTGCTCGGCGACGTGCGCGGTGAGCGCGGCATCCCAGTCGTCCCGGGTCTCGTAGGCCTTCACCGAGTCCACGAACGTGGGCACCCCGGCCGCGGCGGCGATGTCGAGACCGGCGATGCCGTCCCGGTCCGCGCCGACGGCGACGACCACGGCGCCATACGCCGGATCCGTGGCCGCTTCGAGAAGAGCTTGCAGGTTGCTGCCCGATCCGGAGATCAGGACGACCAGGCGGGCGGGCGCGGGGTCAGTCACCTCAGCACCCTATCCGGGGCGCCCAGGACAACCGAAATCGGGCGGTTATCTGCGGCTCTTGGCCGGCGCCGGGCGGCGCGGGGTGCTGAAGATCCGGGCCGCCGACGCCCCGACGATCACCGAGATGGCGGCAACGATCATGGCGACCAGCCCGACCGGAACGGCTTCCGGGCCGATCTCGGCGAGGCGCCCGCCGCCCACCGGGCCGCCGGAACACCACGCGAGCGCGCCCAGCAGCAGGCCCGCGACCGGACCGGCCAGCACGCCGGCGCCGATCAGCAGCGACCAGGCCGGCTCCGGCGCGTCCGCGGCCGAGCCGCGTCCCGGGCCCCAGGCGTGGGCCCGGCCATACCTCAACCGCTGGGTGAGCCCCCAGCCGGCCACCGCGCCGGCGACCACCGGGAGCGCCAGCAGCAATGTCCCGCCGGAGCCCTGCGGGCCGTTCGGGAGGCCGGCCAGCAGCGGCAACGTGGGCAGATCGCCGACCGCGAACTCGGTCAGCCGGATGCTCGACCCGACCCCCAGCGCGAAACCCGGGCCGAGCAGGTAGGCGGTGGCCCAGATGGCCGCGTTGGCCGCGTAGGCCACGCTGATCAGGGTGATTCCGGCCTGACCGGCCACCCCGGTGTGATAGGCCGCGATGATCTTCGCGGCGTCGCCGCCGCCGAGCGCCACCGACAGGCCGCCGACCGCCGCGCCCGCCCCGACCATCAGGAGCCCGGCGACCAGGCCGGTCCGGACACCGTGCCGCAGCGCCGACGGGACCCGCCGGGCCAGCGTGGTGACGGAGTCACTGCCACGCAGCGAACCGATCAGCGCACCGAGCACGCCGAGCAGCAGAAAATCAGACGCGGCCTTGGCGGTGGAGACCTCGGTGCCGCGACCATCGGTGAAGTGGGCGGTCAAGGCACCGATCCCGGCGTACGTCGCTCCGACGCACAGGGCCACGAGCAGCGCCGACCCGATCGAGCCGGAGCGCCGCGCCCCGATCGCCCGGGTCACGTGCAGCCCGGCCCGGTTGAGACGCCACAGCACGAGCCCGGTCAACAGCATCGGCATGAGGCCGAGCGAGCCGATCGAGGTACCGATCGACACCCCGTGGCCGAGCAGCCACGCGGCCGCACCGGCGTGGGCCGCCCCGGCCAGGCCGCCCTGACCCTCCAGCGTGCGGGCCAGCCCCAGTGCGGCGGCGACCGGAAGATACGTCAGCGCGGCGGCCCAGAGTGTGGCGAAGGCGACGGCCACCGGCAGCGGTGCGCCCCGCGGGCGACGCTCCGACGGCCGGCGCTGGGTCGGCACCCGCACCGTCTCGCGGCGGCCCAGCACGGCGTCGTCGACGATCACGGTGTCCCGGGCCTCGGGCGCCGGCTCCGGCGGCTCGCCGACCGGCACCTCCTCGGTGTCCCGCACCACGGACTGCAGCGCCTCGGCGACCGCGAACGGGTCCTCCGAGCCGCCGGGACGGTCGGTTGTGCTGGGCATCGCGACCTACCTTGTCACGCCGAGGCACTTACGGCGATGCAGATACGACGGCGCGCCGCCGATCGGGTCGTATCGACCCGGCCCGCGGCGCGCCGTTCGTACCAAATAGATGGTCAGCTCATGATCTCGCGCATGAGCCGCGCGGTCTCGCTCGGCGTCTTGCCGACCTTGACCCCGGCCGCCTCCAGCGCCGCCTTCTTCGCGTCGGCGGTGCCGGCCGAGCCGGAGATGATCGCGCCGGCGTGACCCATGGTCTTGCCGGGCGGGGCGGTGAAGCCCGCGATGTAACCGACCACCGGCTTGGTGACGTTGGCCTTGATGAACTCGGCGGCCCGCTCCTCGGCGTCGCCACCGATCTCACCGATCATCACGATCGCGTCGGTGTCCGGGTCCTCCTGGAACGCCTTCAGCGCGTCGATGTGCGTGGTCCCGATGATCGGGTCGCCACCGATGCCGACCGCGGTCGAGAAGCCGAACTCCCGCAGCTCGTACATGAGCTGGTAGGTGAGCGTGCCGCTCTTGCTGACCAGGCCGATCCGGCCCTGCGGGGTGATGTCGGCCGGGATGATGCCGGCGTTCGACGCGCCCGGCGAGGCGATGCCCGGGCAGTTCGGGCCGATGATCCGGGTCTTCTCACCCTTGGCCACGTTGTACGACCAGAAGGACGCCGAGTCCTGCACCGGCACGCCCTCGGTGATCACGATGGCCAGCGGGATCTCGGCGTCGATCGCCTCGACGACCGCGGCCTTGGTGAACGCCGGCGGTACGAAGATGACCGACACGTCGGCGCCGGTCTCCTTGATCGCCTCGGCGACCGTGGCGAACACCGGAAGCTCGGTGCCGTCGAAGTCCACCTTGGTGCCGGCCTTGCGCGGGTTCACGCCGCCGACCACGTTGGTGCCCGCGGCGAGCATCCGCTTGGTGTGCTTGGAGCCCTCACCACCGGTGATGCCCTGGACGATGACCTTGGAGTCCTTGGTGAGCCAGATAGCCATTAGTTCACTTCCCCGCAGCCGCGAGCTCGGCGGCCTTCTCTGCCGCTCCGTCCATCGTGTCGACCCGCGTGACCAGCGGGTTGTTGGCGCCGTCGAGGATGGCGCGGCCGGCCTCGGCGTTGTTGCCGTCGAGACGCACCACGAGCGGCTTGGTCACCGTCTCGCCGCGGTCGGCCAGCAGCTGCAGGGCCTGGATGATGCCGTTGGCCACCGCGTCACAGGCGGTGATGCCGCCGAAGACGTTCACGAAGACCGACTTGACGGCCGGGTCGCCGAGGACGATCTCCAGGCCGTTGGCCATCACCTGGGCGCTCGCGCCGCCACCGATGTCGAGGAAGTTGGCCGGCTTCACGTTGCCGTGCTTCTCACCGGCGTACGCGACCACGTCGAGGGTGGACATGACCAGGCCCGCGCCGTTGCCGATGATGCCGACCTCGCCGTCGAGCTTGACGTAGTTGAGGTTCTTGGCCTTGGCCGCCTGCTCGATCGGGTCGACCGCGGACTTGTCCTCGAGCGCCTCGTGGTCGGGGTGCCGGAAGCCGGCGTTCTCGTCCAGGGTGACCTTGGCGTCCAGCGCCAGCACACGGCCGTCGCCGACCTTGGCCAGCGGGTTGACCTCGACCAGCAGCGCGTCCTCGGCCACGAAGGCCTGCCACAGCTTCACGGCGATGTCGACGACCTGGTCGGCGACGTCGGCCGGGAACTTGGCCAGGGTGACGATCTCCCGCGCCTTGGCCTCGTCCACGCCCTTGCTGGCGTCGATGGCGACCTTGGCGACCCGGTCCGGGTCCTCCTCGGCGACCGTCTCGATCTCCATACCACCGGCGACGCTGGCGATGCAGAGGAACGTGCGGTTGGCCCGGTCCAGCAGGTAGGAGAAGTAGTACTCCTCCTTGATGTCGGCCGTCTCGGCCAGCATCACCTTGTGGACCGTGTGACCCTTGATGTCCATGCCCAGGATGTCGGTCGCGCGGGCCTCGGCCTCGTCGGCCCCGTCGGCCAGCTTGACGCCGCCGGCCTTACCGCGGCCACCGACCTTGACCTGCGCCTTGACGACGACCTTGCCGCCCAGGCGCTCGGCGATCGCCCGGGCCTCCTGCGGGGTCTCGGCGACGCCGCCGCCCAGCACGGGCAGCCCGTGCCGTTCGAACAGGTCGCGCCCCTGATACTCGAACAGGTCCACGTGTCTCCTTTCGCTCGCGACGCCAAGCGCCGGCAAGCCGCACCATTGCGTCCCGACCTGTTGTATGCGCGGCGCGTCGCAGTGGCGCCGCCAGCGTGAGGATCGTCCGGCCATCTGACCGCCCGCCGAAGCGCGGCCCGCCGAATGGCCTTCATCCGCAGAGTAGCGACCGATTCGGGCTTCGTGCCCGCGCGGGTACACGGTGTGCAAGACCACACACCAGAGGTACGAAATCGCAGGTCCGGGACGGTCGGGACAGCTGTGTGCAGAGTGACCGCCGAGGCCCGCGGTACGCCTCCCTTCGATCTCCCCGGGCGCTCCGGCCCAACTGTGCGGAAAAAGTCACGCGAGCGCGCGTAACCCCCGGGAGGAGGGGTCGTTGAGTGTGATGTCGGCGGCCCGTTACCGGGCTCGCGGACGAGAAAGCGGCCGATGCCCTGTCGGTCGAGGGGTGGCGGCGGGGCATCGCGCATAGAGGGGCCGGACGTGTGAGGGGTGCGTCCGGTCCCTCCCTTTATTTATTCCGGCCCGTCGGCCGCCTGTCTCGGTGACTGTCTAAACGGCCTGGCCGCCCCGCATTGGCGCGAACCCATTCGGCGACGGATGCGGTAGTCGCACCGGCCGTGAATGGCTCGGCTACGCCAGGTGATTTCCATTCCGTGATGTCGCCCTCCGGAATGATGACGCCACCGAATGCAACGACCCCTCCCCCCATCGGCACGAGTGTGCCAACCCTGACCCGCACCCGCCCGAGCGAGCGGCGACCGGCCGCGCCGAGCCCTCGGCGGCACCCCGGACCAGGACACGGCTCGGGAATGGTTACGCCGGTCACATCACTTTCCGTTTTATTGCCGATTACGTACCGTCGCTAATTCGGCGCTAAGGAAAGTAAGCCAATTCGGACAATAAGTGATCAATACTGGCATGGAACTGTCACGAAAATGGCGCTGCGACTTGTGACCGGGCAGTCGTTTCGTTACCGTGGCCACGGCTCCCGCACAGGTTCACCCCTAAGCGAGAGCCCGGCCAACACTCGTTAACCGCTTGACGGCGGGATACGAGGGTGCCGCCGCAATGTCGTCGACGGAGGGTTGTTCGTGCGCCAGCGCTTGTCGTCTGAGCCCGATCGCTATCGCGGCCGCCGCCGCGTGCCAACCCCGCCGCGCAGCCGTTACGCCGCGGTCGTCACCTCCGCATTCGTCGGCGCCGGCGTCGTCGCTCTCGGCGCCGCGAACCTCTCGGACGCCAAAGCCGTCAGCCCGGACGTGCTGCAGAGCCTGGACCAGTCACAGCAGTCCCAGGCCGCCACCGACGCGCTGGCCAACCGCTCCGACCCGAGCCGCGCCTCCCGCAGTGAGAACCGGGACGCCACGGCCAAGGCCGGCGCCAAGATCTCCGACGAGGAAGCCGCCGCCGAGGTCTACGTTCTCCCCCTCGACGACTACGAGTTCACCGCACCGTTCGGGGTCCGCTTCGGCAAGCTGCACGCCGGCATCGACCTGGCCGCCCCCGAGGGCACGCCCTACAAGGCGGTCCACGCGGGCACGGTCACCGCGGCCGGCTACAACGGCGGCTACGGATACTCGATCACCGTCCAGCAGAGCGACGGCACCGAGATCATCTACGCGCACTCGCGGCGGCTGCTGGTGAAGAAGGGCGACACCGTCAAGGCCGGTCAGGTCGTCGGCGAGGTCGGCAACACCGGTTACTCGTACGGGACGCACCTGCACCTGGAGATCCACGTCGGCGGCAAGCCCACCGACCCGATCACCTTCCTCAAGGCCCACGGCGTCGACATCCAGCTCCAGATCGAGTCGGTCTACGCGAGCATGGCCGGCGCCGAAGCCGCTTCCTGACCGGTTGCGGATCGGCCGCCTCTGGCCGGCCCCTGGTCGCGGGTCGACCTCCCGTGGACGGCCCCTCGGTTGCAGGTCGGTTGAACCGGCCGCCCACTCCCTCAGCGCTCCCCGGACGGGGCCGACAGAACCGTGACAGCGGAATTCACGGTCGTCGGGAAGAGAGTCTCGCGTGGGGCAGACCTGGGGCACGGGCACCAACGGGCGGCACCGTCAGGAGCGCCTGCACCGTCACCGGGCTCCGGCGTTCCCGGCCCTCTTCGCCAGCCGCGGACGATCCGCGATCTCCCTGACCGCGCTGACCGCCACCCTCGCCACCGGAATCGGAGTGGCCGGCGCCGCCGCCTCCGCCGCGACCCCGGGCGGGCACACCGGCGGCGGGCACACCGCCGCGCACGCGACCGCGGCCCTGCCGATCGTCCCGCCGCTCGGTGACGACGCGCCCGGCAAGGCGTACCCCCGGCTCGGCACCGACGACGGCGGCCTCGGCATCGCCGCCGGCCTCGGCATCTCGCAGGCGGCGCCGGTCAAACGCATGGACCGGCCCGTCCCGGTCGTCGCCCCGCCCGCCGTGCACCCGGCCACGGCCCCGGACGGCGTCGGGGCCGACTGGGTGAACCCGAACCCGGCCGGGCAGGTCACCTCCTGCTTCGGGCCGCGCTGGGGCCGTCTGCACGCCGGTGTGGACATCGCCGCGCCGGACGGCTCACCGATCGTCGCCGCGGGCGCCGGCGTGGTCATCCGGGCCGGACTCGCCGAGGGCTACGGCAACGCCGTACTCATCGACCACGGCAACGGGTGGCTCACCCATTACGGCCACCTGTCCCGGATCGCCGTGACCGTGGGCCAGGTCGTGCAGGCCGGGGAACAGATCGGCGACGAAGGGTCGACCGGGCACTCGACCGGGCCCCACCTGCACTTCGAGGTGCACGAGGGGCACTACAAGAACCCGGTCGAGCCGACCGCGTGGATGCATCAGCGCGGGGTGGACATTCCCGGCTGCGACACGTACTGAAATCGGCCCTGGATCTTGATCTAGATCTTCTCGATCGGGGCGTGCCGCATGATCAACCACATTGTCTGGTCGCCGAAGTCGATCTGGGCGCGGGCGCCCGGGCCCTGCCCCTCGACCGCGACGACCCGGCCCAAACCGTAACGCTGGTGGTTGACCCGGTCGCCGGGCTCCACCTTCGGCGCCTGCTTGAGCTCGCTCGCCGTCGAGAGCCGGCTGGCGTCGATGCCGAGACGCTCGGCGATGCGCTGCGCCTTCGGCGTGCCGCCGGCGAAACCACCACCACGCTGCCGATCGCCGCCGCGACCACCGATCCCGCCGCCCGTGCCGGACCACGACGTGTACGACCCGCCGGTGCGCTCCCAGCGGATCAGCTCCTCCGGCAGCTCGTCGGTGAACCGGGACGGCGGGTTGTACTGCGGCTGGCCCCACTGCGAGCGGGTCACCGCCCGGGACAGGTAGAGGCGCTGGCGGGCGCGGGTGATCCCGACATAGGCCAGCCGGCGCTCCTCCTCCAGCTCGGTGTTGTCGGACATCGCCCGCATGTGCGGGAAGACGCCGTCCTCCAGGCCGGTCAGGAAGACGACCGGGAACTCCAGGCCCTTCGCCGTGTGCAGGGTCATCAGCGTGACCACACCCTGATGATCCGGATCGTCGGAGGGGATCTGGTCGGCGTCGGCCACCAGCGCCACCTGCTCCAGGAAGCCGGCCAGCGTCGCCGTCGGGGCCTCCGGGTTCTCCTCGTCGGCCTGGGACTCCACCCGTTCGGTGTACTCCCGGGCGACGCTGACGAGCTCCTGCAGGTTCTCCACCCGGCCCTGGTCCTGCGGGTCGAGGCTCTCCTCGAGCTCGCTGAGCAGGCCGGAGCGCTGCAGCATGGCCTCCAGCACCTCCTCCGGCGGGGCGGTCGCCGCCAGCTCCCGCAGATCGTCCAGGAGCTGCACGAAGTCGGCGATGCTGTTGGCCGCGCGAGTCGAGATGCCCGGCGCGTTGCGCGCGTGCCGCAGCGACTGGCCGAACGAGATCCGGTCCCGGCCGGACAGCGCCTCGACGCAGGCCTCGGCCCGGTCGCCGATCCCCCGCTTCGGCGTGTTCAGCACCCGGCGGATGCTCACCGTGTCGTCCTCGTTCACGATCGAGCGCAGGTAGGCCAGCGCGTCGCGGACCTCCTTGCGCTCGTAGAAGCGCACCCCGCCGACCACCTTGTAGGGCAGGCCGACCCGGATGAACACCTCCTCGAACACGCGGGACTGATTGTTCGTCCGGTAGAAGACGGCGACGTCGCCCGGGCGCACGTCGTGGTTGTCGGTCAGGCGGTCGATCTCCCGGGCCACCCAGTCGGCCTCGGCGTGCTCGGTGTCGGCGACGTAGCCCACGATCTGCTCGCCGGCGCCCTGATCGCTCCAGAGCCGCTTCGGCTTGCGTGACGTGTTCCGGTCGATCACCGCGTTCGCCGCCGACAGGATCGTCTGGGTGGAGCGATAATTCTGCTCCAGCAGGATCGTGCGGGCCGACGGGTAATCCCGCTCGAACTCCAGGATGTTACGGATCGTGGCGCCGCGGAACGCGTAGATCGACTGGTCGGCGTCACCGACCACACACAGCTCGGACGGGTCGTCGTCGTCCTTGCCGACCAGCTCGCGGATCAACGTGTACTGCGCGTGGTTGGTGTCCTGATACTCGTCGACCAGCACGTGACGGAAACGGCGACGGTAGGCCTCGGCGACCAGCGGATGCGACTGGAACAGGTGCACCGTGGCCATGATGATGTCGTCGAAGTCCAGCGCGTGGGCCTCGCGCAGACGGCGCTGATACAACTCATAGGCCTCGGCGACGGCCCGCTCGTTCGGACCACTCGCGCGGCCCTTGAACTCCTCCGGGTCGACCAGCTCGTTCTTCAGATTCGACACCTGGGCGGCCAGGCCCCGCGCGGTGTAGCGCTTCGGGTCCAGATCCAGCTCGCGGGCGACCATCTGCATCAGCCGGCGCGAATCGTCCGCGTCGTAGATCGAGAACGTGCTCTTCAACCCCGCGTGCTCGTGCTCGGCCCGCAGGATCCGGACACAGGCCGAGTGGAACGTCGACACCCACATCAGCCGGGCGCGCGGGCCGACCAGATGGGCCACCCGCTCCTTCATCTCGCCGGCCGCCTTGTTGGTGAACGTGATCGCGATGATCTCGCCGGGATGCACGCCCCGCGCGGCCAGCAGATAGGCGATCCGGTGCGTGAGCACACGGGTCTTGCCCGAGCCGGCACCGGCCACGATCAGCAGCGGGCCGCCGGCGTGGACCACCGCGTCCCGCTGAGGACCGTTCAGACCCTCCAGCAGCGCGGAAGGGTCGACGGCGGGCCGGGGCGCCCGCGACACCTGCGGCGCCGCCGGCTTCACCGGGGGCGCGACTGTGGGCAGCGCGAACAGGGCGTTGTCGGAAGGTTCAGATGAAGGTCGCATCGCGGGAGCCAGTGTATGCCGACCCCCCGACACGAAATCGCGCCACGGCGACCCACACATCGGTGTCCGGCAATCGACATGTCACCCCGAAGTGGTGGCGCCGGACAGCCCGATCAACGAGTCTGATCGAGATACCTGAACGTCCACTGAAGATTCCGGAGTCTCACGATCATGACTTCTTCCCTTCGGCGGCGCGTCGGAGTGCCGGCCGTCGCGCTGGCCGTCGTCGGTGCGCTCACCACGCTGCCCGCCGCCCAATCGGCGGTCGCCGCGCCACCAGCCGAGTTCACCCCGGTGACCGCGTCCTATGGCGCACCTCACGGATCATCCGTGGTCAAAGGCCAGATCCTCAGCTACAACGACTTCCACGGCGCGATCGACCCGCCCACCGGGAGCGGCGCGGTCGTCAACGCCGGCGGCACCAGCACCCCCGCCGGTGGGGTGGAATACCTGGCGACGTACCTGAAGAAGCTGCGCGCCGAGGCCAAGAAAGAGGGCCGGGAGACGATCACGGCCGGTGCGGGCGACCTCATCGGGGCGTCGCCGCTGGTCAGTGCCGCGTTCCACGACGAGCCGACGATCGAACTGATGAACACGATCGGGCTGCAGGTCAGCTCCGTGGGCAACCACGAGTTCGACGAGGGCGTGGACGAGCTCATCCGGATCCAGCGCGGCGGATGCCACCCGGTCGACGGGTGCCAGGACGGCGACCCGTACCGCGGGGCAAAGTTCAGCTACCTGGCCGCGAACACGATCAACAACAAGACCGGGCTGCCGATCCTGCCGCCGATCGAGATCAAGTACGTCGGTGGCGTGCCGGTCGGGTTCATCGGGCTCACGCTTGAGGGCACGGCCGGGATCGTGAACCCGGCTGGGATCAAGAACGTGCACTTCACCGACGAGATCGTCACCGCCAACAAGTGGAGCAACATCCTCAAGCTGTTCGGCGTCAAGGCGCAGGTGCTGCTGCTGCACGAGGGCGGGGCGCAGGGCTCGGCCACGCCGACGCCGGGTGTCTCGGACTGCGTGAACTTCTCCGGGCCGGTCGTCGACATCGTCAAGGGCCTGAACCCGGAGATCGGGCTCGTGGTGTCCGGGCACACGCACCGCTTCTACAGCTGCAAGCTGCCGGACAAGGCCGGCCGGGACACGGTGGTCACCAGCGCCGGCACCAACGGGCAGCTGGTCACCGACATCGACTACTCGCTGGACAAGCGGACCGGGAAGTTCGCCGAGATCACCGCGAAGAACGTGATCGTGGAGAACGGCGTCTCGGACGGCAACGGCGGCTGGAAGAAGGACGCGGCCGGGGTCTACCTGAAGAACCCGGACACCGTCGACGCCGCGGCCAAGAAGGTGGCCGACAAGTACCGCGTCGCCGTCGCCCCGCTCGCCAACAAGATCATCGGCACCATCTCCGGTGACATCGTGCGCACGAACACCGCGGCCGGCGAGAGCCCGCTCGGCGACGTGATCGCCGACGCCCAGCTGGCCTACACCACGTCGGCCGGCGCCCAGATCGCCCTGATGAACCCGGGTGGCATCCGCGCCGACTTCGACGCCGACCAGTCCTCCGGGGGCGAAGGATACGGCCAGGTCACCTACGGCGAGGCGTTCACCGTTCAGCCGTTCAACAACCTGGTCGCCACCGAGCCGCTCACCGGTGCGCAGCTCAAGGACGTGCTGGAGCAGCAGTTCGCCGGATACGCCGGGCAGACCACCACCAAGATCCTCCAGGTCTCGGCCGGCTTCACCTACACCTGGAGCGCCTCGGCCGCCCTCGGCTCGCGTGTCAGCAACCTCGCCCTGAACGGCACCCCGATCGACCCCGCGGCCACCTACCAGGTCACCATGAACAACTTCCTGGCCGCCGGCGGCGACGGCTTCACCAAGTTCGTCGTCGACCCGGCCAAGGTCGTCACCGCGCCGGGCTTCGACATCGACGCCCTCACCGCCTACCTCGCCACGGGCACCATCTCCCCCGGACCGGCCAACCGCATCTCCACCACCTCCTGACCTCCTCCTGACCTCGTCTCCACCAGCTCGGCCCCCGGCCCACGGCCGGGGGCCGAGCCCATTACTCAGCCCGGCGGTCCGATCGGGGTCCGGGCTGTCGTTCCGGCCGCTGAAACCATGCTCGGGTCTGCCCCAGGGGCCGAGTCAAGGCGGGCGCCGAAGAAATTTCTATACGGCGAGGACCAGGCAAAACCGCTTCCCGTACGGCGTCGGGGACGCCCCGCCGGGACCACCCGTCCGGGGCCGGAGAGGTGCCCGGACGTGCCGGTTCCCAACGTTCGGGCGGTTTTCTTGCGGGGCGGTCCAGGGGCGGGGCATACTCGGCTGCGTGATCCAGCAGGCGCGATTTTTTTACTACGGCACCGGAAGTCCGGCAGCCGTAGGTCGCCCCTGAACGACAGACCTACTTCAAGCCCCGGGCTTCCACAGCCCGGGGCTTGTTGCATCCCGGGCCGGGCTGTCCGGGGCGATGAGCACCCGAGGAGCACAACAATGACCGCCGACGTGATGGACCAGTCCCCCACCGCCGACAAGCCCACCGCGCCTGCCGGGACCACCACGGACAAGCTCGCCGCATCCGCCGGCACGATCGACAAGCTCACCGCACCTGCCGGGTCCACCGCCGACAAGCTCGCCGCATCCGCCGGCACGACCGACAAGCTCGGCGCATCTGCTGGGACCACCGACAAGCTCACGACGACGGCCGGGGACAAGCCGGCGGCCGACAGGCCGACCGCGAGCACCAGCGACGCGGCCGGCAGCGTGGCCGCGCGGCTGACGACCGACAAGGCGACCGCGGCGGCCATCGCGCTGGACGAGTCCACCGGCGCGGGGCGGCCCCTGGCCGCGAGCGAGATCCGCGCCATGCGTGAGCGGATCGACGAGATCGATCAGGCCATCATCGACCTCTGGCAGGAGCGGTCCCGCCTGTCCCAGGAGGTCGGGAAGACCCGGATGGCCTCCGGGGGTACCCGGCTGGTCCTGGCCCGCGAGCGGGAGATCGTCGACCGTTTCCGCGCCGCGTTGGGCCCCGACGGCACGCAGGTCGCGCTGCTTCTGCTCCGCTCCGGCCGCGGCCCGCTGTAGGTCAGCCGTTCGGACGGCGCGAGTCGGGTGGCCGGGGTTTTGGGTTGACCGCGCCCACCCGCGGACGTCGCCCTTTCGGGCTTCGCGTTCTGGCCGCGCCAGCGGCCTGCGAAGGTCGGAAGGGTCCCCGCGGGAGCGACGGTCTGTACCCCGGCGGACATAGGCAAAAAAGAATTTGATCTTGATAGGGCGAAGCCCCGGATGGCGCGGGCTCGGCCGAAGTCAGCCGGAAACAGCAAGGCCGGCGAGTTCCGCCGGGAACAGCGAGGGCCGGCGAAGTCTCTCGGGACCAGCGAGGGCCGGCGAAGTCTCCCGGGAATGGCGAAGGCCGGGCCGGAAGGATCCGGCCCGGCCTGCTGCCCGGGTTCAGCGACCGTGCACGACGTCGCGGATCTCCGCGAAGTGGCACGCGCTGGGGTGCGGGGAACGCTCGCGGATCTGCAGCAGGGGTTCCTGCTGGGCGCAGATCTCGGTGGCCTTCCAGCACCGGGTGCGGAAGCGGCAACCCGAGGGCGGGTTGGCCGGGGACGGGACGTCGCCCTCGAGGACGATCTGGTCGCGGTGGCCGCGCAGGCGCGGGTCCGGGACCGGTACGGCGGAGAGCAGCGCCTGCGTGTACGGGTGCGTCGGCTGCTCGTAGATCGCCTGGTCGTGACCGGTTTCGATGACCTTGCCGAGGTACATCACGGCGACCCGGTCGGAGATGTGGCGAACCACGGACAGGTCGTGCGCGATGAAGATGTACGACAGGCCGAACTCGTCCTGCAGGCGTTCGAGCAGGTTGATCACCTGGGCCTGGATGGACACGTCGAGCGCCGACACCGGCTCGTCGCAGACGATGATCTCGGGCTTGAGCGCGAGCGCGCGGGCGATGCCGATGCGCTGACGCTGGCCGCCGGAGAACTGGTGCGGGTAGCGGTTGATGTGGTCGGGGTTGAGGCCGACCGTGTCGAGCAGGTCCTGCACCGCGCGCTGGCGGCCGCCCTTCGGGACCACGTCGGCGTGGATCTCGAACGGCTCGCCGATGATGTCGCCGACCGTCATGCGCGGGTTGAGCGAGGTGTACGGGTCCTGCAGCACCATCTGGATGTTGCGGCGGGCCCGGCGCAGCTCGGCGCCCTTCATGGTGACCATGTTCTGGCCACGCACGTTGATCGAGCCGGCGGTCGGCTTCTCCAGGCCGACCAGCAGCTTGGCCAGGGTCGACTTGCCGCAGCCGGACTCGCCGACCACGCCGAGGGTCTCGCCGCGGCGCAGGTGCAGGTCGACGCCGTCGACGGCGCGGACCGCTCCGACCTTGCCCTTGAAGACGATGCCCTGGGTGATCGGGAAGTGCTTGACCAGACCCTTGGTTTCGAGGACTACGTCACTCACCGATGACCTCCCGGAAGAAGTGGCAGCGGGCCGTGCGGTGCGGCTGGTGCGAGACCTGGTAGGCCGGCGGCGCCGGGTCCTGACGGCAGGCGTCACGCGCGTACGCGCACCGCGGGTTGAAAGCGCAGCCCTTCGGGACGTCGGTCAGCGCCGGCGGCAGACCGCGGATGACGCTGAGCTGCTGACCCTTCATGTCGAGCCGCGGAATCGACTCGAGAAGAGCCTTCGTGTACGGGTGGGCCGGGCGCGCGTAGATGTCGTAGACCGGCGCCTCCTCGACGACCTTGCCCGCGTACATCACGGAGATCCGGTCGGCCACGTCCGCGACCACGCCCATGTCGTGCGTGATCAGGATGAGGCCCATGTTGCGCTGCCGCTGCAGGTCCGCCAGCAGGCCCATGATCTGCGCCTGGACGGTGACGTCGAGCGCCGTGGTGGGCTCGTCGGCGATCAGCACCTCGGGGTCGAGCGCCAGTGCCATGGCGATCATGACGCGCTGCCGCATACCACCCGAGAACTGGTGCGGGTAGTCGTCGACGCGGGTCTTGGCGCCCGGGATCTTGACCTGTTCGAGCAGGTCGATCGCGCGCTTCTTGGCGTCGCCGCGGGACATTCCGCGGTGTTTGCGGAACAGCTCGCCGAGCTGGAAACCGACCGTGTAGACCGGGTTCAGCGCGGAGAGCGCGTCCTGGAAGATCATCGCGATCCGGTTGGCCCGGACCTTGCGCCGCTGCTCTTCCTTCATCTTGAGCAGGTCGACGCCGCGGTACTTGATCTGGCCCTGCGTGACATAGCCCGGCGGGGTGTCCAGGATGCCCATGATGGCCTGCGCGGTGACCGACTTGCCGCAGCCGGACTCGCCCAGGATCGCCAGCGTCTCGCCCGGGGAGAGCCAGAAGTTGGCGCCGTTGACGGCCTTGGCCACGCCGTAACCGGTGCGGAACTCGACGTGCAGGTCGCTCACTTCGAGCAGGGGTGCGCGAGGATCGATGCCCGGTAGGACATCCATTTGCGCCTTGATATCAGTCACAGGGTCACCGCAACTTCGGGTCGAAGGCGTCGCGGACGGCGTCGCCGAGCATGATGAAGGCGAGCACCGTCACGCCGAGGAAGATCGCCGGCCAGACCAGCGGCCAGGGCTGGGTCCGGGCGAACGCCGTGCCCTCGGAGATCATGATGCCCCAGCTGATGGCACCGTTCTTGAGGCCGACACCGAGGAACGACAGGGTCGCCTCGCTGGCGATGTTGATGCCCAGCAGCAGGGTCAGCAGGACGATGTAGGACGCGATGGAGTTCGGCAGGATGTGCCGGAAGATGAGCCGGGACGGCGAGGAGCCCAGCATGCGGGCCGCCGCGACGTAGTCCTGGTTCTTCGCCGTGATCACCGCGGACCGCATGACGCGGGCCCCGGAGGTCCAGCTCAGCAGGCCGAGCGTCAGGGTGACGGCGAAAATGCCGTTGCTCTTCGGGTCGGACGAGAGCCGGTTCGACAGGACGACACCGGCGAGCAGGAACGGCACGCCGAGCATGATGTCGATGAAGCGGGACAGGATCGCGTCCAGCCAGCCGCCGAAGTAACCGGCGGCCAGGCCGAAGACCAGGCCGATGACACCGGACAGCAGGGTCGACAGCACGCCCACGATGATCGAGTTCCGCGCGCCGTGGACGACCTTGGCGTAGATGTCGCAGCCCTGGTAGTCGTACCCGAAGAGGGCGGCCCCGGTCGAGCCCTTGTACTGGTTGGCCAGGGCGCACGCGCCCGGGTCGGCCGAGGTGAACAGTGTCGGCCACGCGGCCATCACCAGGATGGCCAGGACCAGCACGATCGCGAACCAGAAGATCTTCCGCTTGCGCAGGTCGGCCCAGGCGTCGGCGGCGAGGCTGCGCGGCTTGTCCTTCTTGACCGGGCCACGCGGCACGTTCGGCTGACCACCGGGCGCCTCGGCAGCGGTCACCGTGTTCAAGTCACTCATAGCGGATCCTGGGGTCGAGGGCGGCGTAGAGCAGGTCGACGAGCAGGTTGATGAACAGGAACAGGATCACCAGGATGCTCACGAACCCGACCACGAGCGGACCGTCCTCGGTGCGGATGGCCCTGGCCAGGTTGAAACCGACGCCGGGGATGTTGAAGACGTGCTCGGTGACGATGGCACCGGCCATGAGAGTGCCCAGGTCGACGCCGATCAGCGTGACCACCGGGATCAGCGAGTTGCGGAGCACGTGGACCCAGATGACGCGCATGCGGGTCAGGCCCTTGGCCCGCGCCGTACGAACGTAGTCGGCGCGGAGGTTCTCGACCACCGCGGTTCGGGTCACCCGCATCTCGGGAGCGATGACCACGCAGGCGAGCACGATGGCGGGCAAAAGAAGTTGCCAGAAAGTCGCGTCGCGTGTTGCGGTAGGGGGGAACCAGCCCAGCTGAATGCCGAAGATCAACTGGAACAGGGGTGCGATGACCACGATCGGCATCGCGAGCAGCACCAGGGTGATGATCAGCGACACGTTGTCGAAGACGCCGCCACGCTTGAGCGCGGAGTAGACGCCGATCGTGACGGCGAAGGCGGCGGCGATGACGATCGAGATGATCGCCAGCCGGAGGGTGACCGGCCACGCGTCGGACATCATGTCCCAGTTCTTACGACCGGTGAGCGACGTGCCGAAGTCCCCGGTCAGGATGCCTTTCAGATAGTACCAGTACTGGGTGAAGAAGCCATCATCCAGGTGGTATCTCTCGGTCAGCGCGAGGCGCTGACTCTCAGTGACGGGCCGTTCGCCAACCAGTGCCTGGATCGGGTCTTTCTGGTTGGCAAACACCAGCGCGAACAGCAGGAATGTGGCCCCGAAGAAGGTAAGGACCATCTGCAGTAAGCGCCGCACAATGTAGCGGAACATACGGGTTTAGCCTCTTCCGCGGAAGAGCGCCGGCCTCGTGAGCACGGCGACGATGAGGTTGGGGGTAACGCAGTGGTGGCGCCACGGTTTCACATTCTCCGTGACGCCACCACCGGTCGAGCGGTCAGTCAGATCAGCCGACGACTTCGATCTTGTACAGGTCGACCTTCTGGAACAGGTCGACGTTCACGTTCGAGACCTTGGTCGAGTAGCCGTAGACGTTCTGCTGGGTGTAGATCGGCGCAACCGGCATGTCCTTGACGAGGATGTCCTCGGCGGCCTGCCAGTCCTTGATCGCCTCGTCCGACGTCGCCGCCTTGGAGCCGTCAGCGACCAGCTTGTCGAACGCCGGGCTGCTGTAGCCGTAGTAGTTCGACGAACCGGTGGTGCTGTACAGCGGGCCGAGGTAGTTCTCCATCAGCGGGTAGTCCATGAGCCAGCCGAGGCGGATGAGGCCGATCGGCTCCTTCTTCTCCGCCTTGGTCAGCAGGTCGGAGAACTTCGGCTCACCGTTGCCGACGCAGTTGACGCCCAGGGAGGCCTTGATCTGGTTGCACGTCGCGTCGATCCACGCCTTGTGGTTACCGTCCGCGTTGTACGTGATCTTGATTTCCTTGGGACCGTTGGCCGCGGTGTAGAGCTCCTTGGCCTTGGTCGGGTTGTACGTGCAGTTCTCGCCACAGGTGTCCGGGCGGTAACCGGCAACGACCGGCGACACGAACGAGGTGGCGGGCGAACGCGAGCCCAGGAAGATCTGGTCGGTGATCTCCTGGCGGTTGATCGCCATCGAGATCGCCTGACGGACGCGAACGTCCTTGAACTCCGGCTGGAACGTCGGGAAGCCGATGAAGCCGAAGCCCGAGTTCGGGCTCTTCTTGAACCGGTCACCCAGGTCGGCCGAGGCCTTGGCCAGGCTCTCGATCGGGATGGTGGTCTGCACGTCGACGTTGCCGGACACCAGGTCGGCGTACTCCGCCTGCTGGTCCTGGTAGATCTTCCAGGTGATGCCGTCAACCTTGGGAACGGTGCCCTTGAAGTCGGCCACCTTCTCCACGACGATCTGGGAGTCGTGCTCCCACTTGCCCTTCAGCTTGAAGGGGCCGTTACCGATGATCGCGTCCTCGAAGCCGTCGGCGATGACGCCCTCGGACTTGAAGGCGGCCTTCGGCAGCGGGTAGAACGCGCTGTAGCCCATGACGGACTCCCAGCCGGAGAACGGCGCCGAGAGCGTGATCGTGAAGGTGGTGTCGTCGACCTTCTTCAGACCGGTGAGGGTCTTCGCCTTCGGATCGGGAGCCTTCTTGGGGCCGTCGTCGTCCGGGTCCTTCGACTGCAGGTCCTCGTAACCGGCGATCTTGTCGAAGAAGTACGAAGCGCCCTGACCGTTCGGCCCGTACGCGCCGTAGTTCCAGGCGTTGATGTAGTTGTCCGAGGTCACCGCTTCACCATTGCTGAACGTGAAGCCCGGCTTGAGCTTGACGGTCCAGGTGATGTTGTCGGTGGAGGTGATCGACTCGGCGGCGACCGGAACCGGCTTGTTCTGGGCGTCGAAGTCGACGAGCGGGTAGAACAGCGAAGCCAGGACCTCGGAACCGTTCGACTCCGTGGAGTTCGTCGGGATGAGGTGCTGCGGCTCGCCGATACCGATCACGACCGTATTCGAAGTGGAGGACGAGTCGTCGGACCCGCCGCCACCGCAGCCAGCGGCCAACAAGGCGATGGCGGTCGCACCGACCGCCATCTTCCATGGGCTTTTCCCAGGCATGGGAGACACTCCTTCAGGGGCGCTCACGAGGGGTTGTGTGAGTAGCTGCCACTGTGACACAGAGGCACTGAAACCAAAGAGCGCCGTTATCAAGCCGATATTAGCCGTTTACGTCCGTACGCAGGCCCAAAGATCGTTCTTTCGGCTGATTCGACGGGTCTGAGCTGCGAGTACTCCCTGTAGTGGCCGAACGTACACCCGCTGCAGCCGATCATGTGATCTTCGGTGACACTCGGTTGATCTCGCTTCAAACGAGCCGGCGGTCTGCCGCCCATCGTGACAACTCGTAACGGTTACTCATCTGGAGTTTCCGCAGCACATTGGACACGTGCGTTTCGACCGTCTTGATCGAGATGTACAACTCTTTGGCGATTTCCTTATATGCGTAACCCCGCGCGAGGAGCCGCAGCACTTCCCGTTCCCGGTTGGTCAGCTGGTCCAGCTCCGGGTCGGCGACCGGCACATCCGGCCGGGAGGCGAACGCGTCGAGCACGAAACCGGCCAGCCGCGGGCTGAACACCGCGTCACCGTCGGCCACCCGGCGCACCGCGGCGGCCAGCTCGTCCGGCGAGATCGTCTTCGTCACGTAACCCCGCGCGCCGGCCCGGATCAGGCCGATCACGTCCTCGGCGGCGTCCGAGACCGAGAGCGCCAGGAACTTGACCTGCGGATGCGTGCGCCGGATGGCCTCCAGCACGGCGCGGCCACCGCCGTCCGGCATGTGCACGTCGAGCAGCACCACGTCCGGCTGGACGGAGCCGATCCGGCTGATCGCCTCGGCCACCGTGCTCGCCTCGCCGACCACCTCCACATGCCGGCCCAGCTCCGCGCGCACACCGGCGCGGAACATCGCGTGGTCGTCGACCAGGAAGACGGTCAGCCGGCCCTCCGACTGGGTCACGGGCTCGGTCATCGTGCTGACTCCTTACCGGCGGTCACGCTCTCCCGGACGGGAAGGGTGAGGCGAACTTCCGTACCGTTGCCGGGGGCACTGCGGATCTCCGCACGCCCACCGTGGCGCTGCATGCGCCCGATGATGGAACCACGAACCCCGTGCCGTGTCTCGGCCACGCCGCTCAACTCGAAACCGGCACCACGGTCCCGGACGAAGACGCTCAACTCGTCGGCCTCGACCTCGGCGTAGAGCGAGACGGTCTGCACGCCGGCGTGCCGGGCCGCGTTCACCAGCGCCTCGCGGGCGGCGGCGACCAGGGCCGCGACCCGCTCGTCGCACTGGGTGTCGCCGACCACGACGGTCTCGACGCTGATCGCGTACGTGTCCTCGACCTCGGCCGCGGCCTGCTCAAGGGCCGCCGCGAACCGCTCGGTCGGCGAGGCGGTCGGCTTGTAGAGCCAGTTGCGCAGGCTGCGCTCCTGGCCGCGGGCCAGCCGCTGCACCTCCTTGATGTCGGCCGAGTTGCGCTGGATCAGGGCCAGCGTGTGCAGCACCTGGTCGTGGATCATCGCGGCCACCTCGGCCCGCTCCTGCTCCCGGATCCGGCCCTCGCGCTCGGCCCGCAGCTGGCCGAACGTGCGCCAGACCAGCGGGGCCACCACCACGCCGACGCCGAGCAGACCGACGAGCGCAAAGATGAAGCCGTTGAACACCGCCGAGAGCGAGTCGGCGGGCGAGTAGATCGCGACCACGCCGATCACGCCGATCGCGACCAGGATGCCGCCCCCGACGAAGCGGAACATGAACGAGCGCCGGTCGGTCTCGCCGACGATCGCGGCCATCCAGCCGGACGGCGCATTCGCGTCGGCCCACTGCTCGCGGCGGCTCGGGTCGGACTGATGCCAGATCACCCCGGCGCCGACCGCGACCACCGCGATCATCCAGCCCACCGTGGTCGCCACCTGGTCGCCGAAGACCAGCGCCTGCAGCAGCACCACGCCCAGGCCGATCGCGGCGAACGGCACCAGCGCGGCGAAGTCACGGCGGGCCGGCTGCTCGTCGTTGCGCGCCTCCTGCGGCAGGACCGCCCAGTAGGCCGCGTAGAGCAACAGGCCCAGCGCGTTGAAGCCGAGCAGCACGACCAGGCTGATACGCACCGCGAGCACCGGCACACCCAGGTGGCGCGCCAGCCCGGAGGCGACGCCGGCGACGATCCGATGATCGCGCGGGCGGTACAGCCGGCGCGGCTGTACCGCCGAGACGGACGGGGCGGCGGTTGTGGTCACCCTCCGATCGTCACACGTACGGCAAGCCCCGGCCACGGGGATCTCCCGGGGCCGGATCTCAGGGTGGCCTCAGGGTCAGCTCCTGAGGCGGCTCGGGCGTGCCGGGCCGCAGGATCGAAGGCATGAACGACGAAGCTGCCGAACCCCGTACCCACGGTGCCGGTCCAGAGGGCGGGCCGGCACCTTCCGCGAACATTCCGCCCTGGCTCTCGGCGGCGCAGGCCGCCTTCGCCCGTCAGCAGCTGGTCCGTCCGCGGGAGGGCCGGTACATCGCCGGCGTCTGCGGCGCCCTGGCCCGCCGCACCGGCACCGACCCGGTGCTGTGGCGGGTGCTGCTCGCGGTGCTCGGCGTGCTGGGCGGCGCCGGTGTCCTGTTCTACCTGATCGGCTGGCTGGTCATCCCGTCCGAGGGCGACACCGCCTCACCGGTCGAGTCGCTGCTCGGCAAGGGCCAGTCCGGGATGTCGCCGCTCTCGGTGGTCCTGCTCGGCGCGGCCGCACTGCTCACGTTCTCGTTCGTGGTCAGCGACGGCGCCCGGGCCAGCATGCTCGCGGCGGCCGTGCTGGTCGGCGCGTTCCTGCTGATCAAGCGGGGGTCGCCGGCCGGGACGTTTCCGCCGCCACCGCCCGGGCCGGCCCCGGCGGCCGAGGATCCGACGATGGCGTTCGCGCAGCAGCCGGCCACGGCCGCACCGGCCGGGGAACCGGTGACCCCGCCGGCCCCGCCGCCGTACGAGCCGCCCCGCTGGACGCCGCCGGCCGAGTCCGGCTACCGGCCGCCGTTCGCGCCGCACGGCCCGTTCGCCAGCTCCGCCTACCCGCCGCCGGCCCCGGTCCCGCCGCCGATCCCGAAGCCGCCCAAGCCGCCGAAGGAGCGCTCGATCCTCGGCCGGCTGACGTTCTTCGCGGTCATCGTGGTGATGGGCGTGCTGGCCGTGCTCGACATGGCCGGGCTGAACGTCGTCGTCTCGGCGTACTTCGCCGCCGCGCTGGCCACCATCGCGTCCGGCCTCCTGCTCGGCACGTGGTTCGGCCGGGCCCGCGGGCTGATCTTCCTGGCCTTCGTGACCACGATCGGTCTGCTGATCTCCACCGGGACCGAGCAGTGGGGCGGCGAGTTCCGCGACAGCGTGTACCGGCCGGGCAGCCTGGCCGAGGTCGCCGACTCCTACGAGTTCACCCTCGGCAACGTCACCCTGGACCTGCGCGGCGTCGACTTCGCCGGCGCCGACCAGAGCACCACGGTGAACATGCGGGTCGGCCAGCTGCGGGTTCTCCTGCCGGACAACGTCGACACCACCACCCAGGTCCGGGTCGGTGGCCGGGCCGAGGTCTTCGGCCAGGAGTACAGCGGTTCGGCCGCCGAGTCGCAGACGATCACCGACCTCGGCGCGGACGGCACCGGCGGTGGCAAACTCGCGCTCGACCTGCACCTCGACACCGGAAACCTGGAGGTGATCCGATGAAACCGCACCGGATGGACGCCGTCTCGCTGACCTTCGGCCTGCTCTTCCTGCTCATCGCCGCCTGGTGGGCGGTCTCCCAGGTGATCACCCTGCACCTGCCCGCGCTGGGCTGGACGGTCGCCGGCGGCCTGATCCTGTTCGGGGCGGTCGGCCTGCTCGGGGCGATCAGTTCCGGACGCCGCGAGCAGCCCGCCCCGGTCGTCATGGCCGAGACCCGGGTGGAGACCACGCCCGGCGACCTGCCGCCCGAGGTGCACGCCTCGATCGTCCAGGAGCTGCTGGAGGACCCGGCGGCCAAGTTCGAGTCCGAGCACCCCAAGACTGAGCACAAATCGGATAAATAACCCGATGCCCCGCCCACGGGTCAACCCCCGTGGGCGGGGCAATATGCTCGCGGAATGAGCCAGTTCCCCGTCGTGTCCGCCACGCCCGTTCCGGCCGTCGGAGCCCGGGCCGCCCGCGCCCTGACCGCCGAGTTCGCCCGGCAGAACGCGGCCACCACAGCATTGCTGGTCGGGGCCGATCACGCATCGACAGTGGTCGCCGCCGCAGTCGAGGCGCTGCTGCCCGGCGACACCCTGGTCCTGGTCGCCGGCGAGCACAGCAGCGCCGACCTGCTCCGCGGCCACATCACCGGCCTCGGCAGCTGGGTGGCCGACCGGGTGAAGATCGTCGAGTCGCTGGACGAGGCGCAGCCGGCCGACGTGGTCATCGTCGGCGAGCCGCTCACCGGCACCGCCGAGGAAACCCGCGGCCTCATCGACAAGCTCGCGAAACACCTGAACGACGGCGCCGTGCTCAGCGTCGCCACCCCGGCCGGCCCGGGCCGCACCCAGGGCGCCGCGGCCGAGCTGTTCCGGCAGGGCTCGCTCTTCGGCGTCGGCTCCGACCTGATCGTCCGCAACCAGCCGCCGCTGCGGGTGCACAAGCTGCGCTTCACCCCGGCCGAGGTGGCCACCGCGGCGAGCCTGGCCCCGACGTTCCGCACGTCGAGCGTCCCGCTGACCCGCACCATGCACATCGACTCCAACGGCGTCGCCGCCGCCGGCATCGCGCTCGGCCTCGCCGCGCTGGCCCGCCGCGCCCGCCCGAAGTCCAAGCTCTGGCTCATCCCGGCGCTGGCCGCCGCCCCGGTCGCCGCGTTCTTCCGCGACCCCGAGCGCGACGTGCCCACCGACCCGTCGGCCGTCGTCGCCGCCGCCGACGGCAAGGTCCTCTCCGTCGAACGGATGCGCGACGACCGCTTCGGCCCCGGCGAGTTCCTCCGCATCGCCGTCTTCCTGTCCGTTTTTGACGTGCACGTCAACCGGTCGCCGGTCGCCGGTCGCGTCGCCGACTACTTCGTCGAGGAGGGCGGCTACGCCAACGCCGCCACCGCCGCCGCCGAGCACAACGTCGCCGCCTACACGGTCCTCGACACCGAACGCGGCACCGTCGTCGTCGCCCAGCGGACCGGCCTGATCGCCCGTCGCATCGTGCAGCGGGCGCCCGTCGGCACGCTGCTGGCCAAGGGCGAGCGCTACGGGCTGATCCGCTTCGGCTCGCGCACCGACGTGTACCTGCCCGCCGACAAGGCGGAGGCCCTGGTCAGCGTCGACGAGCGGGTGGTCGGCGGGGCTACGGTCATCGCGCGCTGGCTCTGACCGCCATTGATCAGTGCCTGCGGCACCTTCCATAAATTCAGGACCTTCATTGCCTAGGTCCGCCGGGGTCCAGATCGTCGCTCCCGCGGGGACCCTTCCGGGCTGAGCAGGGCGCTGGCGCGCCCAAAACGCTCACCCCTCCAGGGCTACGTGGTCTTTTGGTCGCGCTCAGAGCAACAGACCCACCCAAACCCGCACACCCAGCCCCACCCCCACCCAAAAACCCACCCAAGCGCGAGCCAGCCCTCACGACCAGCCAGCCCGCCAGCCAGGCCCGGCTGGCGCTCACGGCTGCTTCGGCCCACGCGAGGCAACCCTCACGACCAGCCAGCCGGGCTCGGCTGGTGCTCACGGCTGCCTCAGCATGCGCGAGAGAGCCCTCACGACCAGCCGGGCGGGCTCGGCTGGTCGTGAGGGCTGCTTTGCGGGGTTGGGACAGCCCTGAGGACCAGCCGGGGCCGGGGGTCGCGGCAGAGGATCGGGCACAGCTGGGCTCGCGTGAGGTGGCAGCCGGGCGACGCTGGTCGCGGGCGGGGTTGCTGCTTGTCCGGGCGTGAGGCGGGCCGGTTGCGGACGCGGGCAGCGCCGGCTGGGCAGCTGTTGCGGGCGGGGCTGGCTGGGGAACCGCTGCGGGCGGGCCGGTTGAGGAACCGCTGCGAGCAGGCTGGCTGGGGAACTGCTGCGGGCGGGCCAGCCGGGGAACCGCTGCGGGCGCGGGGCCAGCCGGGGAACCGCTGCGGGTGGGGCGGGGTGGGTGGGTTTGTTGCTCTGAGCGTGGCCAGAAGACCACGTCGCCCTGGAGGGGTGAGTGTTTTGGGCGCGCCAGCGCCCTGCTCAGCCCGGAAGGGTCCCCGCGGGAGCGACGATCGGGACCACGGCGGACCGGGGCAATGGAGAATTTGATCTTGGGGGTATGGAAAAAGCCGCCTCCGGGGAGGCGGCTTTCGGGGGGACGTCAGGCGCGCTTGGCGCGGACCCAGAGGATCGGGCCGCTGACCAGGTACGTCGCGACGACCAGGACGAACGTCATGCGCGGCTGCATGAGCGCGCCGACGATCGGGAGCAGCCACAGCCACGGCGGGAGCTTCACGATGCGGGCCAGTTTCGCGTAGGGGAAGCTGGAGACCATCGCGAAGGCCAGGAGGGCGACGCCGGCGAGGACGGCCATGCCGGGCAGCGGGAGGCCGATCAGCACGGCCAGGGCGAGGACCGCGGCGGCCATCGTCGTCGGGACGCCGCAGAAGAAGCGGCCGTCCTTCGGGGAGACGTTGAAGCGGGCCAGGCGGATCGCGGCGCACGCGGCGACCAGGGCGCAGGCCAGCGCGGCGGCCGGCTTCGGCACCGAGTCGACCAGCGAGGCGTAGACGACGACCGGGGCGGCCAGGCCGAACGAGCACATGTCGGCCAGCGAGTCCATCTGGGCGCCGAACGGGCTGGCGACGCCCAGCTTGCGGGCGAGCGCGCCGTCCAGGCCGTCGAAGACGACACAGGCGACCAGGCAGGCGGCGGCGATCTGGGGCTCGTGCTCCATGGCCAGGAAGATCGCCAGCAGGCCGAGGCCGAGGCTGCTCAGGGTGCAGGCGTTGACCAGGGCGAAGCTGGCGCGGCGGGCCATCGTGTGCGCTCCGGGGAGCAGCGGGATGGTCGTCGGCGCCGGTTCTTCGATGAAGGACGTGTTCAGCGGAACTCCGGGGGCGGGGACGATGTGGTTCAGCCCCGGCTCCGAACCGGTGTAGAGCACCTCGGCACGGGTCGCGGTGGCGGCCCGGCTCGTCTCGGAGGTGTTCCGGCGACCCACCCGAACCAGTAAGGCCTGTCGGGCGAGAGTCCCGCCGCGACGCAAGCGACCAGCCCAACGGCGACCGGCGGGACGGGGACTATCCGTCGATCGACGCCGGCGCCAAGGGGTACTCGGCACGTGGTTCCTCCATGGAGTTCGTGGTCACCGGCGTCATCCTTGAAGCCCGGCGAAATTGCGGGTTACACCATCGCACAGCGGAGCGGCCTTGGCGAGAGGCCGTTTGGTTGCGCTGTGCTACGGGCCGCTCTCCGTCTTACTGTGACGATTTTAGCCCGCCTGGGCGAGTGCCTCTTGGGCCAGTTCGGTCAAGGGGAGTTCGCCCACCTCACCGGGGGTGAACCAGGCTGCCCGGTCGGTGGATCCGCCGGCCGCCTCGGACACCGTCGCGGTGACCGGTTCGTCCACTCTTACGCGATATACGACACGGATCACCTGCCAGTCCATCGGCACGCCCTCCGGACCCAGGGCGGTCGGGGTGTACCGATGCCCCACGCTGAGTAACTCCGCAATGCGGCCGCGTTGTGAAGTTTCTTCATATAGTTCGCGCAGGAGACCCTGTTCCGGAGTCTCGCCGAAGTCGGTGCCGCCGCCGGGCAGGTGCCAGAACCCGCCGCCGGGGTAACCCTCGGTGATGCGGGCCAGGAGGATCCGGCCGGCCGGGTCGGTCACCAACCCATACGCCCCGAAGCGCTGGACGCGGTCGCCGCGGCGCACCGGCTCGTCGCTCGGCGGCACCGCGGCCGGGGTGGCGAACTGCACGCCGAGCGCCCGGGCGGTGAAACCCAGCAGCGGCCGGTCGGCCACCTCGGCCGGCGTCATCCACTGGGCCAGATCGGTCGTGCCGTCGGCCTCGGGGCGCAGGTCGCCGCCGGTGACCTCGACGTCGTAGATGATCCGGTCGGTGTGCTCGACGAGCCCCACCAGCGAGGGCTCCGGCCCGTCGGGCAGCGCGATCACGTCGGCGACCACGGCCCGGAGGCCGGTGACGACGACGGCCAGGCCGGTCTCCTCGGCGAACTCCCGGACGACCGCGTCGGCCGGGTGCTCGCCGTGATCCACGCCACCGCCGGGCAGCGACCACACACCGGGGTACGAACCGAGGTCCGACCCGCGGGTGAGCAGGACGCTGCCGTCGGCGGTGCGGGCCACGCCGTACGCCGCCGTTCGTCTGATCTTCACTGTGCCTAGATTAGCTTGGCCGCCCGCAAGGCATCGGCCGTGACTTCGGTCAGCTCGTCGGCGGCCAGGACGGCCACGTCCTTCAGCGGCATCCAGCGTGCCTCGGAGGTCGAGCCCCCGACGTCGTGGATGACCACCTCGGTCGGCTCGTCCACGACGACGCGGTAGAACGCGCGGACGCCGTGCCAGTCGATCGGGTAGCCCTCCGGCCCGAGCGAGGCCGCGTCGCGGTGGCTGGCCACGCCCAGCAGCTCGATCAGCCGGCCCGCCTGGCCGGTCTCCTCGACCAGCTCGCGGATCAGCGCGGTGCCGGGCTGCTCGCCGTAGTCCGTCCCGCCGCCGGGCAGGTGCCAGCAGCCCGCGCCCGGATAGCCGGGGGCGATCCGGGTCAGGAGCAGGTTCTCGTACGGATCGGTGGCGATCGCGTAGGCCGCGAACCGCTGCGCCCGGTGCAGCCCGTCCGGCCCCTCGTACGCGTAGAACGACGGGAACGTCGGCGGCACGTCGGGGCGCAGGTCGGGCGAGCCGGCGCTGAGCCCGAGGGCGGCCGCGGCGAACTGCCGCAGCTTCAGCTCCTCGGCCTCTTCGAGCGTGAACCAGCGGGCCAGGTCGGTGGCGTGCCCGACCCGGTCGATCAGGGTGCCACCGCGCACCGACACGGAGTAGATCAGCCGGTCGGTGTGGATGGTGACGCCTCGGTGCGGCAGCGAGCGCATGTCGGCCAGGACGTCACGCAGCCCGGTCACCGCGACGGAGAGCCCGGTCTCCGCCGCGGTCTCGCGGACGACGGTGTGGTTCGGATCTTCGCCGTGGTCGACGGCGCCGCCGGGCAGCGACCAGATCCCGGGTGTACCGGATTTGGCCGAGGCCCGGACCAGGAGGACGCGGCCTTCGTCGTCGGTCGCGACGGCGTAGGCGGCGATCCTGCGGAGCGGTTCCAGTGCGGGGGTCACGAAGCGGCATTCTGCCCGGATTATGTTAACTATCCAGGGCGTCTGTCGGGTTCCTGACAGTTGAATCGCGCTCCGTAACTGCAGGTCAGAGTGGATTCAACCGCCCTGGGCGATTGATCCACTACTGACCGTCACTCCCATTCGATCGTGCCCGGCGGCTTGCTCGTGACGTCCAGCACGACCCGGTTGATCTCCCGGACCTCGTTGGTGATGCGGTTCGAGATCTTGGCGATCAGGTCATACGGCAGCCGGGACCAGTCGGCGGTCATCGCGTCCTCGGAGGAGACCGGACGCAGCACCACCGGGTGGCCGTAGGTGCGCCCGTCGCCCTGCACGCCGACGCTGCGCACGTCGGCCAGCAGCACCACCGGGAACTGCCAGACGTCGCGGTCGAGCCCGGCCGCGGTCAGCTCCTCGCGGGCGATCAGGTCGGCCTGGCGCAGGATGTCCAGCCGCTCTCGGTCGATCGAGCCGATGATCCGGATGGCCAGACCCGGGCCCGGGAACGGGTGCCGCTGGACCATCGCCTCGGGCAGGCCGAGCTCGGCCCCGAGGGCGCGCACCTCGTCCTTGAACAGCGTGCGCAGCGGCTCGATGAGCGCGAACTGCAGGTCGTCGGGGAGACCGCCGACGTTGTGGTGCGACTTGATGTTCGCCGTGCCGGTGCCGCCGCCGGATTCGACCACGTCCGGGTAGAGCGTGCCCTGGACCAGGAACTCGATGTGCCGCTCGGCGTCCAGCTCGCGGGCCGCGGCCTCGAACGTCCGGATGAACTCGCGGCCGATGATCTTGCGCTTCTGCTCCGGGTCGGTGACGTCCTTCAGGTGGCCGAGGAACTGCTCCTCGGCGTCGACGACGACGAGCCGGATGCCGGTGGCGGCGACGTAATCCTTCTCCACCTGCTCGCGCTCGCCCGCACGCAGCAGGCCGTGGTCGACGAAGACGCAGGTGAGCTGGTCACCGATCGCCTTGTGGACCAGCGCGGCGGCGACCGCCGAGTCGACACCGCCGGAGAGGCCGCAGATGACCTGCTTGTCGCCGACCTTCTGACGGATCAGCTCGACCTGGTCGTCGATGATGTTGCCGGGCGTCCACGTGGGCTCGATGCCGGCGATGTCGTACAGGAAGCGCTTGAGCATTTCCTGCCCCTGCTCGGTGTGCGCCACCTCGGGGTGGAACTGCACGCCGGCGCGCTTGGTGGTGACGTCCTCGAACGCGGCGACCGGGGCACCCGGGGTGGACGCCGTGACCATGAAGCCGGACGGGGCGACCGAGACGCTGTCGCCGTGGCTCATCCAGACCGGCAGGTCGTCCGGCAGGTCGCGGAGCAGCGAGCCGCCCTGGGCGGTCAGGAGAGTCCGCCCGTACTCCCGGGAGCCGGTGTGGGCGACGGTGCCGCCGAGGGCCTGGGCCATCGCCTGGAAGCCGTAGCAGATGCCGAAGACCGGCACATCGCTGTCGAAGAGGCCGGCGTCGAGCACGGGCGCGCCCGGCTCGTAGACGCTGGACGGGCCGCCGGACAGGATGATCGCGGCCGGATTCTTCGCCAGCATCTCGGCCACCGGCATCGAGTGCGGGACGATCTCCGAGTAGACGCGGGCCTCACGGACCCGGCGGGCGATCAACTGGGCGTACTGGGCGCCGAAGTCGACGACGAGGACGGGACGCGGGGTACTCACCCGGCGAGTTTACCGGCGTGTCCGAACCCGGAACGCGACGAGGGGCCGCCCCTTACGGAGCGGCCCCTCGCGGTGATGCGTCAGGAGTGGGTGTACGTCCGCGTCGCCGAGTAGGCCGCGTTACCGGCCTTGTCGAACGCCACGACCTGGAGCTTGAAGCTCTTCGGCTGCTTGGCCGAGTTGACGCCGAGAACGTACCCGGGGGTCGGGTCGGTCGCGACGACCTTGCCGTTCACGTAGACGACGACCTTGGCGATGCCGGTGGTCGCGTCGGTGGCGGTGGCCTTGATCGTGATGGTGCCGGAGACCTTGGCCTTGTTGGCCGGCCAGCTGGTCACCGTGAGCTTCGGCTTGCTGTTGTCAGCGATCAGCTGGCGGTACCCCGAGTAGCCCACGTTGCCGGCCTTGTCGGTCGCCTTCAGCCGGATCGTGATCGGGCCGTTCAGACCCGCCGTGTTCAGCTTCGGAACGAACGACGGCGAGGTGTAGGACCAGCTGTGGAACGCGCCGTTGACCTCGAGCTCGACCAGCCGGATACCGCTGCCGGTGTCCTTCAGGCCGTCCGGGGTGATGTTGACCGTGCCCCGGACCGGCGTGCCCTGACCCGGGAGAGCCCGGGAGATCGTCGGCGCCGTGGTGTCGGTGCCGAAGTTCAGAGCCTTGGCCGCGTCCACGAAACCGAAGGAGTTCCAGTTCCGCGTGCCCTTCTTGCCGGAGCGCACGATCGAGCTCCACAGGCTCCACCCCGAGTAGTTCGGGTGGACCGACTTGACCAGGGCGGCGATACCGGACACGAGCGGCGTGGAGAAGGAGGTGCCCTCCAGGCCGTAGTGGTAGGAGCCGTCCTTGAACATGCCGGTGGTGATGGCCGGGGCGGACACGTCCACCCAGCTGCCGTAGTTGGAGAAGCTGACCTTGTAGTCGCCGACCTTGCTCGTGTCGGTACCACCGACGGCGAGCACGTCCGGCAGGGCCGCCGGGTACGACGGCTGCGACGTGTTGTCGTTACCGGCCGCGGCCACCACCAGGACGCCCTTGGCGTTGGCGTAGGCCACCGCGCCGGCCAGCGTCTTGGAGTAGCCGTAGCCACCCAGCGACAGGTTGATGATCTGCGCGTTGTGCTGAACCGCGTAGATGATGCCCTGGGAGATGTCCGAGTCGTAACCCGAGCCGTCCGAGTCCAGCGCCTTCACCGGCAGGATCTTGCACTGCCAGCAGACGCCGGCCATGCCCTCACCGTTGTCGGTGGTGGCGGCGATGAGCGAGGAGACGACCGTGCCGTGCGGGAACGTGCCGTCGTCGGTCGGGTCGCTGTCGGCGTTGAAGAAGTCGTAACCGGGCAGGACCTTGCCGGCCAGGTCACCGACCGGAGCCACACCGGTGTCCACCACGGCGACCGTGATGTCCGAGCCGGTGGTCGTGGCCCAGGCCGCGGGCACGTTCAGCCGGCCGAGTTCCTGCTGGTAGCCCTGCGTGTAGACCGGGTCGTTGGGAGCCACGACCGAGGTCTTGCGCTTGACGTCCAGCTCCGCGTACGCCACCGAGGGATCGTTGCGCAGCGCGGCGAGGGTGGAGCTGACCCGGCTCTGCGGAACCGAGACGGTCTTGGCGCCGAGCGCGGCCAGCAGTGCGCCGCGCGTCTGGCCGACGGCCTCGGCGCTGCGCAGACCGAGAGCGTCCAGGCTGGACAGCCGGGCCTTGGCGTCGTAACCCGACTTGAGTCCGATCAGAACCCGAACCGGGGTGTCGGCCGCCGACGCGGGAGTGCCGGCGACAGCACCGGCAGCCACGATCAGGGCGGTGGAGATGAGTCCGACGGTCAACCGTCGGGGCGAACGGTTCATGAGTGGATGCCTCCCCGTTGGCGATCGCCGCAGATTGACGAATCGCCCGATGAACATACTGGCGATCTTCCATTTAGTAACCCCCCTTTCAGTCAGCTTCGGACTCGACGTTGAGCCGGTGCCGTCCCGTCCTCTAGGGTTCGGCCTATGCGGAACAGCAAGATCACGTGGGCCGTGGTCGCCGGGCTGGTCGTCGCCGTGCTCGCGGGCATCGGGATAGCGATCGCCGTCAATCGAGGCTCGACCAGCTCGGACGCGTCGCCGTCGGCGCCGGTGACCGAGAACACGCCCGCGCCGTCCGCCTCGGTTCCGGCCTCGCCGGCCCCCTCCCCGGGCGCCGACATCACCGGCCCGCTGGACCTGCTGCTGGCCGGCGTGGACACGCGCAACGGCGTGCCGGACTGGGAGCCGCACTCGGACGCGATCATGCTGCTGCACGTCGAGGCCGGGCTGAAGTCCGCGTACCTGTACTCGCTCCCCCGCGACCTCCGGGTGCAGATCCCGGCGTACAAGAAATCCGGTTTCCCCGGCGGAAAACACAAGATCACCGAGGCCATCGCGTACGGGTCGAGGCAGCCGGGCACGAGCACCAAGAACATCCAGAACGGGTACGAGCTGCTCACCAAGACGATCAGCAACTACACCGGGATCAAGACGATCCAGGCCGGCGCCATCCTCAACTTCGGTGGCCTGGACAACCTCGTCGACGAGCTCGGCGGGATCGACATGACCATCGACCAGAAGGTCAAGTCGCGGCACCGCCAGCCCAACGGCAAACTCCGCAAGCTGTCCGGCCACGACTTCAGCGGCCCGCAGGCCGTCTACCTGCCCGGCAAGCGGCACCTGATCGGGTGGCAGGCGCTCGACTACGCCCGCCAGCGGTACGGCCTGCCCAACGGCGACTACGACCGGCAGCGCCACCAGCGGCAGCTCGTCCAGGCGATCCTGGCCAAGGCGGTCAGCCAGGACCTCAGCGACGCCACCAAGCTGCAGGCGCTCATCACGGCACTGGGCAAGTCACTCGTCACCTTCGGCGGACGGCAGCCGGTCGAGTTCGCGTACGCGCTGCGCGACCTCACCCCGGCCGGCATCACCTCGGTGCAACTGGACGGCAGCGGGGTCGGCAGCGGCAGCGGTTACCTCGGCGAGCAGCTCAACACCGAGGCACGCGGGTTCCTCACCGCGGTCGCCCAGGGAAAGATCCCCGCATATCTGAAGGCACACCCCAAAATGGTCAACAAGGGCTGAACGTAACCTCGGTGGTATGACACGGGGTTACCTGCCAGTCGCCGCCCTGACCGTTCTGCTGCTCACGACCGGATGCTCCCATCCCTCCGGGGCGGACTTCCGGCCCGGCGCCGACGGGATCGGTGACCCGTACTTCCCGAAGTACGGCAACGGCGGGTACGACGTCGCCGGCTACGACCTCGACCTGCGCTACGACCCGTCCACCGGCAGGCTCGGCGGGCGGGCGACGATCACCGCGACGGCGACTCAGAACCTCTCCCGGCTCGACTTCGACCTGGCCCACCTGACCGTTTCCAAGATCACTGTGGACGGTGCGGCGGCGACCAGTCGCGCCAGCGGCAACGAACTGGTCGTCACACCGGCCACCGGAATCCCGGACGGGCGCAAGTTCACCGTCGTGGCCGAGTACAGCGGCACCCCCGACCAGCTGGAGAACAAGTCGCTGGGCAACGGGGGCTGGCTCCGCACCCCGGACGGCGGCATCGCCCTCGGCCAGCCCGAATCGGCCAGCACGTGGTACCCGGTCAACGACCACCCGTCCGACAAGGCCACCTTCACCCTGGCCATGACCGTGCCGGACGGACTGGAAGTGATCAGCAACGGGGTGCCCGGGCCGCGCGCCACCAAGGACGGCTGGACGACCTGGCGCTGGGCCGAGGGCTCACCGATGGCGAGCTACCTCTCGATGGTGGTGATCGGGCAGTACCGGATCACCACGAGCACCCACGACGGCAAGCCGATGATCATCGCGGTGCCCGAGTCACTGCCGGAGAACGGGCCGGCCGCGAAGTCACTGGCCCGCACCGGGGAGATCACCGACTACCTGGCGAGCGTGTTCGGGCCGTACCCGTTCGACGCCAACGGCGGGGTCGTGGTCACCGACAGCCGGATCGGATACGCGCTGGAGACCCAGTCCCGGCCGGTCTACGGCGGCACGTTCTTCCAGGAGGCCAACCCCGGCGTGGTCGCCCACGAGCTGGCCCACCAGTGGTTCGGGGACAGCGTGGCCCTCAACCGGTGGCAGGACATCTGGCTCAACGAGGGCTTCGCGACGTACGCGGAATGGCTCTGGACCGAACACACCGGCGGGGAGAGCGCCCAGCGGCAGTTCGAGCAGTCCTACGCCTCGATCGACTGGAAGCAGCCGGCGGGCGATCCCGGGGCGGAACGCCTCTTCGGCGGGGCCGTCTACGAGCGGGGTGCGCTGGTCGTGCACGCGCTCCGCCGGACGATCGGCGACGACGCGTTCTTCAAGCTGCTCAAAGCCTGGACCACCGAGCACAAGGACGGGAACGGCGACACCGCCCAGTTCATCGCCACCGCGGAGAAGGTGTCCGGAAAGGATCTGGACACCTTCTTCGCGGCCTGGCTGACCGGAACTACCCGGCCGGCCCTTTGACTCAGGCCCTATCCAGGACCAGGGCGACCTTCTGGAACTCCTTGACGTCGCGGTAGCCGCACTTGGCCATCGCCCGCCGCAGCCCGCCGAACAGGTTCAGCTGCCCGTCGGCCCGATCGGCCGGGCCGTACAGAAGCTGGTCCAGCGTCCCGTCCGGCTCGCCCGCGATGCAGAACCCGCCGCGCGGCAGGGCCGGGTGGCTGGCCGCCGAATGCCACCAGGCGCCGCCGGCCGGCGCGCCCTCGGCCAGCGACAGCGGCTCGCCCAGCATGACCGCGTCGGCGCCGCAGCCGATCGCCTTGGCGATGTCGCCCGAGGTGGCGATGCCGCCGTCGGCGATCAGGTGCACGTACCGCCCGCCGGTCTCGTCCAGGTAGTCGCGCCGGGCCGCGGCCGCGTCGGCGATCGCGGTGGCCATCGGCACCCGGATGCCGAGCACGGTGTCGGTGGTCGACCACTCGTCGGCGCCGACGCCGACGATCACACCGGCCGCGCCGGTGCGCATCAGGTGCAGGGCGGTCTTGTAGTCGGTGCAGCCGCCGACGATGACCGGCAGGTCCAGGTCGGCGATGAACTCCTTGAGGTTCAGCGGCTCGTCCGTGGTGGAGACGTGCTCGGCCGAGACCAGGGTGCCCTGGATGACCAGCAGGTCCACGCCGGCGTCGAGGATCACCGGGGCGAGCGCCAGCGTGTGCTGCGGCGAGACCCGGACGGCGACGGTGACGCCGCCCTCGCGGATCTGGCGGACGCGTTCGGCGATCAGCTCGGGCTTGATCGGCTCGGCGTACACCTCCTGCAGCCGCTTGGTGGCGTCGGCCTCCTCGTCCAGCGAGGCCAGCTCTTCGAGGATCTTGGACGGGTCCTCGTAGCGCGTCCACAGGCCCTCGGCGTTGAGCACGCCCAGGCCGCCGAGGCGGCCCAGGGCGATCGCCGAGTCCGGGCTCATGGTGGCGTCGGACGGGTGCGCGACGCAGGGGATCTTGAACGGGTACGCGTCGAGCTTCCATTCGGTCGAGACGTCGTCGACGTCCCGGGTCCGCCGGCTCGGCACGATCGCGATGTCATCCAGGTGGTAACCGCGCTGGGCGGTCTTTCCGAGGCCGATCTCCACTACGTCACGCATGACTTGTCCGGGTTCCTCTTAACGGGAGTGGTAGTTCGGGGCCTCTACCGTCATCTGGATGTCGTGCGGGTGGGACTCCTTGAGCCCGGCCGCCGTGATCCGGATGAGCTGTCCCCGCTCCTGCAGGTCGGGGATGGTTTCCGCACCCACGTAGCCCATGGCCGCGCGCAGCCCGCCGATCAGCTGGTGCGCCACCCTGGACAGAGGACCACGATAGGGCACCTGACCCTCGACGCCCTCGGGCACCAGCTTGTCCTCGTTCACATCCTGCTGGAAATAGCGGTCCTTGGAGTAGGACTTGGCCTGACCGCGCGACTGCATCGCGCCGAGCGAGCCCATCCCCCGGTACGACTTGAACTGCTTGCCGTTCATGAAGATCAGCTCGCCGGGGCTCTCCTCGGAGCCGGCCAGCAGGCTGCCCAACATCACCGTGCTGGCGCCGGCCACGATCGCCTTGGCGATGTCGCCGCTGTACTGAATACCGCCGTCGCCGATCACCGGCACGCCGGCCGGAGCACAGGCCCGGGTCGCCTCCATGATCGCCGTTATCTGCGGCACACCCACGCCCGCGACGATCCGGGTGGTGCAGATCGCGCCGGGGCCGACACCGACCTTGACCGCGTCGGCGCCGGCCTCGACCAGGGCCTTGGCGCCCGCGTAGGTCGCGATGTTGCCGCCGACGATGTCGACCGTCACATCCTTCTTCAGCCGGGCGACCATCTCCAGCACGGCCCGCTGGTGGCCGTGGGCGGTGTCCACGATCACCACGTCGACGCCGGCGTCGACCAGGGCGCGGGCCCGCTTGTAGGAGTCGTCACCGACCCCGACAGCGGCGGCCACGCGCAGGCGGCCCTGCGGGTCCTTGGCCGCGTTGGGGAACTGCTCGGACTTGGTGAAGTCCTTCACGGTGATCAGGCCGCGCAGGTGACCGCCCTCGTCGACCAGCGGCAGCTTCTCCACCTTGTGCTTGGCCAGCAGTTCGAGCGCCTCGTCCTTGCTCACCCCGACCCGGGCGGTGATCAGCGGGGCCTTGGTCATCACGTCGCGGACCTTGGCGTCCAGGTCGCTGACGAAGCGCATGTCCCGGTTGGTGACGATGCCGACCAGCACGCCGTTGCCGTCGACGACCGGGGCGCCGGAGATCCGGTACCGCCCGCACAGGGCGTCGACCTGGCGGAGGGTGTCGTCCGGCCCGCAGGTGATCGGGTTGGTGATCATGCCGGACTCGGAGCGCTTCACCAGGTCGACCTGGGCCGCCTGGTCCTCCACCGAGAGGTTGCGGTGCAGCACGCCGATGCCGCCCTGGCGGGCCATGGCGATCGCCATCCGCGCCTCGGTGACGGTGTCCATGCCGGCCGAGAGCAGCGGAATGGACAGCTCGACGTTGCGCGTCAGACGCGTGACCGTGTTGACCCGGCTCGGAACCACGTCCGACTCGCCGGGCTGCAGCAGCACGTCGTCGAAAGTCAGACCGAGGGGAACAGTGCGAGCGCTGTCAGTTTCCACAGATCATCCCTAGACAAGAGGCGGAGTTCATCATCCTACCCATCCCGGACGGGGCACCCTGGCGGCGGACAGAACGTGCGGGCCAGCACACTCCCCCGGGAGGTGAGTACGGTATGGGGGTGCAAGAAGAGCCGATCGACCCGTTCAACGGCGACCCCGCCGACCCGGCCGCGGAACTCGACGACCTCAACGAGGACGCCGAGAACGAACCGCTGACCGAGGAAGAGCGGCAGGACGTCTTGGAGGATCTCTCCGACCTGGAGATCTACCAGGCCTTACTGAGCCCGACGGGAATCCGCGGGCTGGTCATCGAGTGCGAGGACTGTCACGAGCCGCACTACTTCGACTGGGACCTGCTCCGCGGCAACCTGCGCCACCTGCTGAGCAGCGGCCGCCCGCGCGTGCACGAGCCGGCCTACGACCCCGACCCCGATCACTACGTGACGTGGGAATATGCCCGCGGTTACGCCGATGGCGTACACGACACCCTCACCGAGGGCTCCGACGACGACTGAAGATCAACTTCGAGATCTTCATGTCCCAGGTCCGCCGGGGTACAGACCGCCGCTCCCGCGGGGACCCTTCCGGGCTTCGCAGGGCGCTGGCGCGCCCAGAACGCGAAACCCTCCAGGGCGACGTGGTCGGTTGGTTGCGGTCAGAGCAACAGACCCACCCGACCGCCGGACTCGGCTCCGAGCGTGACCGGTCGACGGGTTTGTTGCCTTGACCGCGACCAACAGCGGACGCCGCCCTTGCGGGCTGAGCGTTCTGGGCGCGCCAGCGCCCTGCTCAGCCCGGAAGGGTCCCCGCGGGAGCGACGGTCTGCACCCCGGCGGACATAGGCAATGAAGAATTTGATCTTGGGTTGAGGCAGCCGGTGAGGGACATCCCCTCACCGGCTGTGTGACTCAGGCGACCAGGCCCGCCCGGAAACCGGCGGCCACCGCGTGAGCGCGGTCGCGCGCGCCGAGCTTGCGGAACAAGCGGCGGGCGTGGGTCTTGACCGTGTCCTCGGAGACGAACAGCTCGCGGCCGATCTCGGCGTTGCTCTTGCCGTCCGCCATCCCCCGCAGGACCTGCAGCTCACGCTCGGTCAGCGTGAGCCGCCGGCCGGCCGGCTGGGCGTCGCCCATCCCGACCTCGTTGCCCGGCCAGGCCACCATCGGCCGGCCGGTGGCCGGGTCGATCGGGGCGTCGCCGCGCTGCGCCGGGACCATCGGCGAGTTGGGCAGCATGGCCGGGACGGCGGCCGCGTTGGGCGCGCCGACCCCCATCCCGTACTGCCCACGGGTTGCGGGTGAGTTGTTGTTGCGCATCCCACCGGCCACGGTGGCCGGCTGCGCGTTGCCGTTGATCGGCATGCCCTGCGGGCGCACCGGCAACAGCAGCAGGAGCAGCGCCTTGGCTACGACGCTGACGAGGTCGTGCTCGACGCCGCGGATGACACCGCGGGCGCCGGCGGCGACGGCCGCCGCCGCCACCCGGGGGTCTTCAGCACCGAAGAGCACCACCTGCGCCTGGGGGGCGCGGGCGAGTACGCGCCGGGTGAAACCGACGCTGTCGGGTCGGGTCACGGCGGTGTCGGCCAGGACCACTTCGGCCGGCCGTTCCGCCAGTCGGATCATGGCCTCGGTCTCGCTGACCGCGGTCCGGACGACGCCGGTCATGCCGAGCCGGGCCGCGGTCGACGCGACGGTTTGGGCCGCCAGCGGGGTTCGGACGCACACGAGGACGGTACGCACAGTGATCCTCCTTCTCTCTCAGAGGAGATCACGCGAGGGCCGCAGCATTACGCGCTTTAGATGGAAAAAACGGGAAAGAAAGGTATGACTTGCCCCTACTTTGCCACTGCGCTCGGAGAGACATCGACATGTTGCGTGTGAGCCGGCTTTCGCCGGGGTACACCCGCGTGAGGCCGGTCTTTGGCCCCCATGTCGACCAATCCGCGGTGCCGCGCGGTGAGGAGGGTGTTGATGTCGAACGTTCGCAGGCTGCCCGGTCCGATCGCCGACCTCTGGGACTGGCAGCGACTGGGACTTTGCCGGGGCCGGGACAGTGCGCAGTTCTTCCACCCCGACGGTGAGCGCGGGTCGTCCCGCAATCGCCGCGAGGCGAAAGCCAAGACGATGTGCGGCGCCTGCCCGGTACGGGCCGAGTGCGCCGCCCACGCCCTCGCGGTGCGCGAGCCGTACGGGGTGTGGGGAGGTTTCAGCGAATCGGAGCGGCTGCGGCTGCTCGCGGTCGGCTGGGAGGATCTGGCCGATCGTCACGGACGAGTCGACCTGGCCCGGCTCGAGGCACGCCTCGGCCGGCCCCACAAATCGGCGGTGCCCGCACAGCGGCAGGCACCGGCGGCCTGAGAACGCCCGGCACGCGGCATCACCACACGACTGGCGACACGGTCCTCCCCGGGGGACCGTGTCGAGTGGTTCAGCGGTTCTTCAACCGCATTGGTGGACATGCAACCCACCGTATGAGCGACTTGCGTTTTCGAGTCGGACCGAAAGTGCGGCTTTCAACTAGCTGACGGAGACCGTCACCTCATGCCATCCGGTCGCCCCGTCGGGGGCCGGATCAGCGAGGTCGGACGTCTGCGTGTAACCGTCCAGATCGGTCGCCCGCACCCTCAGGACGTGCCGCCCGGACGTGGCCGGCCAGGTGTGCGTCCACTGCCGCCAGGTGTCGTCGGAGACCGCCGGGGCCAGCGCCGCCGTCTCCCAGGCACCGTCGTCGACCTGCACCTCGACCTTGGCGATGCCTCGATGCTGAGCCCAGGCCACGCCGGCCACGACGACCGGCCCGGCGTCGCGCTTGGCGCCGTCGCGGGGCGTGTCGATGCGGGACTCGGTCTTGATCGGGCCCTGGGCCGCCCAGCCTCGCGGCACCCAGTAGGCGTCGAAGTCGGCGAATCGGGTGAGCTCGATCTCGGTGATCCACTTGCAGGCCGAGACGTACCCGTAGAGTCCGGGAACGATCATCCGGACCGGGAAGCCGTGCTCGACCGGCAGCGGCTCGCCGTTCATCCCGACCGCCAGCAGCGCGTCCCGCCCGTCCCGCAGCACCGCGGTCGGCGTGCCGCACGTCCAGCCGTCGGTCGACCGCTGCACCACCTGGTCGGCCCCGGGCAGCGGATCCGCCTCGTCGAGCAGGGCCTTGATCGGCGTGCCGAGCCACAGCGCGTTGCCGATCAGGTCGCCGCCGACCTCGTTGGAGACGCAGGCAAGCGTCACATAACGCTCGACCATCGGGCGTTGGAGCAGCTCGGCCCAGGTGATCGTGATCGGGTTGCGAACCATGCCGTGGATCTTGAGGGTCCAGGTGGCCGGGTCGACCTGCGGGGAGATCAGGGCGGTGTCGATGCGGTAGAAGTCGTCGTTCGGCGTCACGTAGGGCACCGCGCCCTGGACCTGGGCACCGGCCGGGACGACCGGGGCCGGCTCACCCGCGGCCGGCAGCGTCAGATCCTTGCGGGCCTCGGTGGCGGCGCCGCGCGAGGTCAGCCAGCGACCGGCCACCCCGCCGGCCACCGCGACCGCGCCGACGATCCCGACCTGTTTGAGGAAGGTGCGCCGGCCCTCGACCAGATCGTCGTCGGGGACCGAGGCGACCCCCAGCAGGTGGCGCAGCACCCACACGGCGGCCGCCGCGCCGACCACCGACGGGATCCCGGACGCGATGCCGGCGCCCGGACGGGTCACCGCGGCGGCGACACCGACCAGGCCGAACAGCACGATCCCGCCGACCGCGAGCGGCCATCGGCGGACGGCCAGCAGGCCCACCCCGAACGCGTAGACGCCCAGCAGGATCGCCGTCCCGGTCAGCAGCGCCGTCTTGTCGTGGGTGCCGAACACCGCGATGGCGAAATCCTTCACCCCGGGCGGCACGTGGTCGACGACGACGCCACCGACCGCCACCAGGGGAGCCGAGCGCGCCCCGGCGAAGACCGCGAGCAGCTCGGCCAGGCCCAGCGCGGCCGCGGCCGCCGCGACCCCGGACAGCCCGGCCCGCAACGTTGTTCTCACCGCGCCATCCTGCCTCGCGAAACTGGGATTCAGCTGCGCCGTAAGCGTTTCGTAAGGCGATACACGCCATACCCGGCCGCGGCGGCGAGACCGAGACTGACCACGGCGATGCCGATCCCGTAACCCCGGTCCTCGGAGTCCACCATCGCGTCCAGGCTCATCAGCAGGCCCAGCCCGCCGCAGAGCAGGATGACCACGGCCAGGCCGATCAGCCCGGCGATCAGCGCGCCCCGGCTCGCCGGAGCGGCCGCCGGCACCGGCATCGCGGGCGGGCGGGGAACCGGGATCCGGGACGGGTCGCGCGGCGGCATGGCGACCCGCAGCTCCGGGCGCACCCGGCTGTCCAGCGCGGCCACGACCGCGTGCCCGTGGCCGATCAGGGTCGGCTCGACGTGCACCTGGATGCCGTCCTCGCCGACGAACCGGCGGGCACCGTCGGGCCAGGTCAGCACGGCGGCGCAGCGGTCGAACCGGACCGTCACCACCGTCTCCGGGTCGACCGCGCTGACCCCGTGCTCGCCGGCGATCAGCCGCCGTTCGGGACGGTCCAGCGAGGCGTACGAGGTCCCCGGAACCGCCTCGGGCGAACTGTCCGGCGCCGCGGCGTAACCGGCCCAGTCGGCCGTCGTCCGTCCCGGCGTCATCAGCAGCCCGTCCTCGACCGCGAGCCGGCCCACCTCGGCCACCTCGGCCGGGGTGACCGCCCGCAGCTCGGCCAGCACCTCGTCGACGCTCTGCGGCGCGCGCCCGGCGAGCAGGCCGAACGCCAGCCCGGGCAGGCGGGCACCGACCTCGTCGGCGCGGGTCAGGTCCTCGCAGCGCTGGTTGACCACGGCGGTCACCTCGGCCGGGTCGATCCGGCCGGCGCGGGCCTCGGCCAGCACGTCGACGAAGCCGCCGAGCACCGCGTCCTGCTTCTCGGGCAGCGCGTCGGCCAGCGCGGTCAGTACGGCGGTGCCGTCGCCGCGCGGGTCGTAGTCGGTCTGCACGGTGTAGGACAGCCCGCTCTCCTGGCGCAGCGAGCGGAACAGCGCACGCTCCAGCACACCGGTGAAGATCGAAGCGGCCGGACGGCGGGGCACCACGGCATTCCAGGCGACCACGTTGGCCGGCCCGTGGAAGAAGGCGGGCCGCACCGGGAGGGCCGACGACGGCCGGGGCGCCGGGCGGCGCGCACCGGACGGCAGCGCCAGCCGCAGCCCGGCCGGGACGTCCGGACCGGCGATCCAGAGCGCCGCGTTCTCCCGGGTGAACCAGTGCGCCACCCAGGCCTGCAGGTCGGCCGGGGTGAGCCCGGTCAGGCCCCACTCGGGGTAGGCCGGCATGCCGTAGTCCCGGGCGCCGTACCGCCACAGCGCGAGACCGTCGGTGGCCGCCTCGCCGCGCCCGTTCTCCTCGGTGCGCAGGATCTCCTTCTCCACCTCCAGGCGCTGCATCGGCAGATCCCGCAGGCCGGCGCAGACCCCGTTGAGGAACTTGACGATGTCGGCCTCGGCGCCGCGCATGTGGAAGTAGGTGTGCTCCACCCCGGTCGCGCCGTTGTAGTGGTAGTCGGCCACCCCGAACGAGTACAGCGCCAGGTGCTCGACCAGGTGCGTGATGCCGCGCCGGGTCAGCGGCTCGTCGGCCAGGCCGACCCGGAACGCCAGGCCGGCGTGCATCGGGCCGGTGGTCGGGGCGAGCAGCGTGGGCACCCCGTCAACCTCGAGTCGCCTGATCATCAGCGGTTCGCCCACCGTTCCCGCAGCTCGCGCACGCCCGACCGGACGAGCCGGATCAACACCCCGACGATCAGAATGCTGCCGCAGACGACCACGAGGTCCTTGCCGGTGCCGTCCCCGGTGAACGGCCGGTCGTTCATCACCTGCCAGAGCCCGTATATCGCCCCGGTGAGCAGGAGAAGACCGAAAGGAATGAAGACCAGAACTATGAAGTACGGCCGGATCCGCTCCCGTAGACCCAGCTCGGGCCGGGGCGGCGGCTGCGGCACCCGCTCCGGATCGCGGGCCGGCATCTCGATCCGCAGCCCGGCCGGCACGCGCGTGTCCACCTCCCGGATCACCGCGGCGGCGTCGCGGAACAGCGACGGCTCGATCCGGGCCACGATGGCGTCCGGCCCGATCAGCTGCCGGGCGCCGTCCGGCCAGGCCAGCACGGTCACGGCCTCCTCGTAGCGGACCGTCGCGGCCTCGCCCCCGATCACGTGGCTCACCCCGTCCGGGCCGCTGACCAGGTGATGCCGCCGGTCGCGGATCGCCCGGTGCACCCGGCCCTCGACGGCCGACTCGGAGTGGGTGGGCGCGGCCGTGTAGCCGGCCCAGTCGCCGGTGGTGCCGGCCGGAGTCATCAGCAGCCCGGCGTCGTACGCGGTCACCGCCACCTCGGCCACGTCGGCGACGGTCACCCCGCGCACCTCGGCGACGGCCTCGTCCAGGTCCTTCAGCTCCCGCCCGGCGAGCAGGTTGAACGCCAGCCCGGGCAGCCGCCCGCCGCGGGTGTCGGCCTCGGCCAGACCCTCCGCGGTAAGCGTGATCACGGTGGACACGTCGTCCGGGTCGATCCGGCCGACGCGCATGGCGGCCAGCAGGTCGACCAGGCCGCCGAGGGCCGCCTCGCGCTTCTCCGGGAGCGCGTCGGCGTAGGCGACGATCCGCGCGGTCCCGCCGGCCCGCGGCTGGTAGTCGGTACGGACCGTGTACGAGATGCCGTCGTGCTGCCGCAGCTCCCGGAACATCTTTCGTTCCAGCACGTTGGCCAGGACCGCGGCCCGCGACTCCCGGGGCACCACCGCGTCCCAGGCCACGTCGCTGTCGGCGCCGGTGAACCAGGCCGGGCTGCTCGGCAGCGCCGAGGAGGGTGTGCGGGCCGGCTGCCGTTCCCCGCCGGGCAGGAGCAGCTTGAGCCCGGCCGGCACCTGGTCGCCGGCCACCCAGAGGGCAGCGTTCTCCCGGGTGAAGTACCGCGCGATCCAGTCCCGCAGCTCGGTCTCGCCGATCCGGTCGAGACCCCACTCGGGGTAACCGGTCAGGCCGAAGTCGCGGGCGCCGTGCCGCCACAGGGCGAGCGGGTCGTTGCCCCGGTCGTCGGCCCGCAGCCGTTCCCGGGCGCGGGCCAGGCGGGCCGGGTCGGGCTCGCGCAGCGCGTCGCAGACCGCACCCAGGAACGCGGTGATCTCGTCGGCCGTGCCCTGCACGTGGAAGAACGTGTGCTCGGCGCCGGTCATGCCGTTGTGCTGCTGGTCGGCGGTACCGAGCCCGTCCAGCGCGAGGTGCTCGACCAGGCGGGTGAGGCCGCGCAGCGGCAGCGTCTCGTCGGCCACCCCGACCCGGAAGACCAGGCCGGCGTGCATCGGGCCGGTGGTCGGGGCCAGCACGGCGGGCACGCCGTCCACCTCGATCTGGGTGATCATGCGGGGCTCCCGGCCGGCAACGCGCGGGCCCGGTACTTGCCGATCACCGTGACCGGGTCACCGATGTACTGCCACGGCCACTCGGTGGCCAGGTCGCCCATGGCGGTGAACAGCGAGCCGACCGCCGGCATGTCCTCCAGCAGGGCGAACACGGCGGCGAAGGTGCTCATCACGGCGACCCAGCCGTGGGTGCGGCGGAACTCGGGGTGCCAGACGGAACGGCGGGCGGCCTCGTACAGCTCGTTGCGCACCGCGTCCGACCGCAGGTAGGCGAGGTCGGCCGGGGCGCTCAGGTCCAGCCAGTGCTCCAGGTGCACCTCGGGAATCAGCACCGCGTTGTGGGCGCCGGGCGGCACGGCGCCGGCCGCCTCCCGGGCGAACGCGTGCACCTTCTCCCACGATCCGCTCCACTTCGGACAGAAATTCTGCAGAAGCTGCCGCTGGGCCGGGAGGTGGTGCGGGGCGACCTCGGCCAGCCGGTCGTAGCGGCGCCGGGACTCGGCCTGGCCCAGCTCCAGCCCGCGGGCACTGGTCACCCGGGCCGTCCAGAGCGCCGGCTCGGCCGGGGTGCGCGCGGCCGCGTCGATCAGCACGATCTCGGCCTTGCGCAGCAACTCGTGGAAACCGGCGAACTGCTGCCGGCTGACGTGCGTCGCCCGGTATCCGGTCCGGATCTTCCAGGCCTCGTCGATCAGGTGCTGGCCGAGCATCGCGCCGGCGGCGCTGTCGTCCGGATCGTCGCGCAGCACGCCGCGCAGGAACTCCTCCCGACCGGCGCCCTCACCACCGGCCCTGATCAGCGAGTCACGCTCGACCGGCTCGGCGGCATCGAGAAGGGTCCGGGCGGCGGCCCAGTCCCGGGCGTCCAGGAAAGAGCGAAGTTCGGCGATCTTCGGGTACGCGGCGGCGGGGTCCAGTACCGGGTGGTGCGGGGGCATGCGCGGCAGCATAGAACTTCCGGAGCGATCCGTGCGTCCCGGGTGATCAGGAGACCAGAGGATCGTCGAGCAGTCGGTCGAACGCCAGCTCGGCCGCCCCGATCAGGGCCGCATCGGCGCCGAGCTCGGGAGTGCGCAGCCGGACGTGCTCGCGGCAGGCCGGCAGCCCGACCGCGTTGAGCCGGCTGCGGATCTGGGCGGCCGCGACCAGGTACACGTCGCGCAGCGTGCCGCCGAAGATCACCACCTCCGGGTTGAAGATGTTGACCAGGTTGCCGACGCCGAAACCGATCCAGTCGCCGACGTGCCGCAGCGCGTGCTGGGCCTGACTGTCCCCGCGGACCGCGGCGTCGACGACCTCGAGCACCACGTCCCGGCCGGTCCGGCCCTCGCGCCCGGACAGGCGCAGCAGCGCGTGCTCGCCGATCTCGGTCTCCCAGCAGCCGCGCGAACCGCAGTCGCACGGCCGTCCGTACGGGTTGACCACCATGTGGCCGACCTCGCCACCGTACCCGCCGTGGCCGGTGACCCGTCGGCCGCCGGCCACGATGCCGGCGCCCACGCCGACGTCGCCGTACAGGTAGATGACGTTGTCGCAGCCCACGGCCGCGCCCCGGGCGTGCTCGGCGAGCGCGCAGACGTCGGCGTGGTTGCCGATGCTCAGCGTGCCGGGCGCGCCCAGTTCGGCCCGCAGGGCGGCCCCGACCGGCTCCTCGACCCAGCCGATGGTCGGGGCGAGCCGGACCATGCCGTCCTCGCGCCGGACCATGCCGGCCACCGCGAGCCCGCTGCCCACGCAGCGGGCGTCGTCGCCGACCTGGTCGTGCATCGCCCGGACGAACCGGGCCAGCGGCTCGACCGCCTCGTCCGCGCTCATCCCGGGCGGCCGGACGGTCTCGTACTGCTCCAGGATCTGCCCGCCCAGCCCGACCCGGGCCGCGCGGAGGCGATCCACCTCGATGCTGAGCGCGTACGCGAAAACCGTCTCCGACTCGGGCCGGACGACCAGTGACGGTCGCCCGGCCCGGCCGGTCTCCTTCGGCACCGCCTCGCTGACCAGACCAGCGCTGATCAGCTCGGCGGTGAGTGCCCCGATGGTGCTGCGGTTGAGGCCGAGCCGGGTGGTGAGCTCCGCCCGGGACGTGGCGCCGTGTACGTGGACGTACCGCAGCAGTGTCCCGAGATTGTGCCGGCGAACCTCTTCCTGGCTGGGGCCTGCGCGCATCGTTACCGGTTGCCCGTGGCGGCGGCCCGGCGCCGGGCCAGCGCGTCGACGCCGGCGGCGATGAGCAGGATGACGCCGGTGAAGATGTAACGGGTACCGGACGAGAAGTCCATCAGGAACATGCCGTTGTCGATGACCGCGATCACCGCGCCACCGATCACGGCGTGGATCACCTTGCCCTTGCCGCCGAAGAGGCTGGTGCCACCGATCACGGCGGCGCCGACGGCGTAGAGCAGGGTGCTGCTGCCACCGGTGTTCGGGTCGACCGAGCCGGCCCGGCTGACCAGCATGATGCCGCCGACCGAGGCCATGAACGAGCCGATCACGAAGACCGAGATGCGGATCCGGTCGACCGGGATACCGGCGCGACGGGCGGCCTCGGCGTTGCCACCGACGGCGTAGACGTGCCGGCCGTACGTGGTGCGGCCCAGGACGAACGTCCAGAGCACCAGGAAGCCACCGATCACCGGCGCCGCGATCGGGACGCCCTTGAGCGTGGCGATCGCCGGGTTGATGGCCCGCTCCTGGGTCAGGATCGCGGTCGAGATCAGCAGCAGCGCGGCGATGCCGCCCACGCGCAGCAGGATGATGCCGATCGGCTCGGTGACCAGGCCACGGGCGGCCCGGCCGCGGTGCCGCAGGAACTGGACCAGCGCGAAGACGACGACCGCGGCGACCGCGAGACCCCAGCTCCACGCGACCGGAAGGCTGTCCTTGTTCAGCGACTTGATGAAGCCGTCCGGGATCGAGATGTTCTTGCCCTCGCCCAGCAGCACCAGCAGGATGCCCTGGAAGGCCAGGAAGGCGGCCAGGGTGACGACGAACGACGGGATGCCGACCTTCGACACCAGGAAGCCCAGCACCAGGCCGATCACGACGCCGGTGAGCAGGGCGGCCGGCAGCGCGACCCAGCCGGACTGACCGTGCTCGGTGAGCAGGACCGCCATCACCGCGCCGCACAGACCGGCGGTGAAACCGGCCGACAGGTCGATCTCGCCCAGCAGCAGGACGAAGATCAGGCCCATCGCGATCATGATGACGCCGGCGGCCTGGTTGAACAGGTTCGCGAAGTTGCCGGCACTGAAGAACGTGTCGCTACGGGCGCTTCCGAAGATCGCCACCAGGATGACCAGGCCCAGGACCGCGGGCAGGGCACCGAGGTCGCCGCCCCGGATCCGGCCGATGTAATCGCGGACGTGGCTGCCGACGGTGGGCTTGACTACCTTGACGCCACCGGCGGTCTCAAGCGTGGGTGTGGTGGTCACTGGTCCGCTCCAGGCGTGATGTCGACGAAGTCGGTGGGCTTCTCCGGCGGGAGGCCCAGGTTGCCGCTGCGCCCGCCGGTGATCAGCTCGACGACCTGCGAGTGCGTGACGTCGCTGGCCTTCACCTGCGCGGCCATCCGGCCCAGGTAGAGCGCGGCGATGTGGTCGGAGACCGCGAAGACGTCGTTCATGTTGTGCGAGATCAGGACCACGCCGAGGCCGTTGTCGGCCAGTCGGCGGACCAGCTCCAGCACCTGGGCCGTCTGGGCGACACCGAGGGCGGCGGTCGGCTCGTCGAGGATGACGACCTTGCTGTTCCACAGAACGGCCTTGGCGATCGCCACGGTCTGGCGCTGACCACCGGAGAGGCTGGCGACCAGCTGGCGCAGCGACTTGACGGTGCGCACCGAGAGGCTGGCCAGGGTCTCACCGGCCATCTGCTCCATGGTCGGCTCGTCCAGGACGATGCCGCGGACCTTCTCCCGGCCGAGGAACATGTTCTGGACGATGTCCAGGTTGTCGCAGAGCGCGAGGTCCTGGTAGACGACCTCGATACCGAGCTCGGCGGCCTCGCGGGGGCTGTGGATCGAGACCTGCTTGCCGTCGAAAGTCACCGTGCCCGAGTCGATCGGGTAGATGCCACTGATGCACTTGACCAGCGTCGACTTGCCGGCGCCGTTGTCGCCGACCAGGGCGGTCACCTCGCCGGGGTAGACGCTCAGTTCGACATCGTGCAGGACCTGTACGGGACCGAAGCTCTTGTCGATCCCGCGCAGCTCCAAAAGGGGTGTCGCGGCCACGGATGTTTCTCCTTCGTTCGGTGACCGGCCGTTCGGGGACCGCCTGAACCGACTCAGGCGCCGCCCACGTCAGTTGCGTGAGCGGCGCCGTCGCCGGTTCAAGCGGTGTTGCTGCTGCTAGATCAGCTGATGCCGGCAGCGGTGCAGGCCGCGGCGAAGGCCGCGGTGCAGAGCTCGGCCTTGGTCACGAAGCCGTCGTCGACGACCGCCTTGACGTTCGCCTTGGTGATCGACTCCGGCTTCAGCAGCACGGACGGGACGCTGGCCTTGGTGGTCGGGTCCTCGGTGGTGCCGGTCGCGGTGGTCGGCGTCTGGCTCTTGGCGAGCGCGACGGCCAGCTCGGCGGCCGCGTCGGCCTCCTTCTTGATCGCCTTGTAGACCGTCATGCACTGGTCACCGGCGAGGATGTTCTGAAGACCCTGCACGGTCGCGTCCTGGCCGGTCACCGGGATCTTGCCGTTCAGCTTGTTCTTCTTCAGCACCTCGATGGCCGCGTTACCGAGGCCGTCGTTGGCGGCGAGCACGCCCGCGATCTTCGGCTGCTTGGTGAGCTGCTGCTCGAAGATGGTGCCGCCCTTGGCGTTGTCCCACTCCGGCACCGAGTCGTCCGGGCCCTTGAGGTAGTCGCCCGAGTCGTACTTCGGCTGCAGGACCGAGTCGTAGCCCTGCTTGAACAGCGTGGCGTTGTTGTCGGTCGGCGAGCCGTTGAGCTCGGCGATGTACGGCTTGGTCACGTTCGCGGCGGTCAGGCAGTCGACCAGGCCCTGACCCTGCAGCTTCCCGACCTCGACGTTGTCGAAGGAGACGTAGTAGTTCGCGCCGCCACCCGGCGTCAGACGGTCGTAATCGATCGTCGCGATGCCGGCCTTCTTGGCGTTGTCCAGCACGTTCTTGCCGGTACCGGCGTCCAGGTTGACGATGATGAGGACCTTGACGCCCTCCTGGATCATCCCGTCGGCGATGGTCTGGAAGGAAGCCTTGTCGCCCTGGGCGTTCTTGATGTCGGCGTCGACGCCGGCGGCCTTGAACGCGTCGGTCAGGTACTTGAGGTCCGCCGTCTCCCAGCGAGCCGAGCTCTTGGTGTCGGGCAGGATCACGCCGACCTTGCCGGTCTTGCTGGAGTTACCGGCGGAACCGGTGTCGCTGCCCTTGTCGTCGCCACAGGCAGCCATGCTTCCGGTGGCCAGGAGGCCGACCGCGGCAAGGGCGAACAGTCCCTTACGCATTCCGTATGTCCTTTCGGGGGGTAAATCCGGGCCTTCGTTCGGATTTGTCAGGGGTGGTGCGTGCCTGGGAGTGTCGCTCCCCTGGGCGCCGATGGATCAGGAACCGGTTTGTTGTGCCCGGCAACGTATTCCGGTGGTGGCCTAGAACACAAGGCACTGCGGAGATCTATCTCGTAACGCTGGATAACAATCCAGCAACACGACTGAACCCGAACACGCATGACCTGCCCCGGAAAGTCGTGAATCCCGGCACGCGGGGTGACTCTGCGTGAGATCACGACGAAACATCGGAGGCTCCCGGCGGACATCACCGGGACGTCATGTCAGCTTCTGATCACCGCAACGGTCGCGCTGGTCAACCGGATCAGGTCAGCCGGCGCCAGGGAGACCTGCAGACCGCGGCGTCCCGCCGAGACATACATCAGGTCAAGTTCCTCGGCCGACTTGTCGATCACTGTGGGCAGTTGCCTGCGCTGACCCAGCGGACTGATGCCGCCGCGCACGTAGCCACTGCTGCGCTCGGCCGCGGCCCGGTCGGCCAGGGCCGCCCGCTTGCCGCCGGCGGCGTGCGCCAGCGCCTTCAGATCGAGATCACCGGTGACCGGGACGACGCCGACCACGAGACGCCCGTCGACCTCGGCGACGAGCGTCTTGAACAGCCGTTCCGGTGCTACCCCGAGGGTCTCCGCGACGACGGCGCCGTAGTTCGGCGCGTCCGGTGACACCTCGTACGGATGCAGGGTGTGTGGCACCTTCTCCGCGATCAGCAGCACAGTGGCCGGGGTGCCGGCCGCCTTCTTCGGCATGCGCCGCACGCTACTCCGGGAGTGATCTCCACCTCACCCCGATTCGGACACGTAGCGACGGATCGGTCACGTTACGGCGTCAGGAGTGGGCCGTGATCAGAACCGTGGGGGCGTTGTCGACCCTGGTCAGGACCAGTCCGGCGGCATGCGGGCCGCTCAGTTTCAGATCCTTGCGCAATTGATCGGGTACGAGCGCAGACCCGCGCTTGCGGATCTCCAGCGTCCCCACGCCCCGTTCCCGGAGCAGCGCCCGCAGCCGCTTCAGCGAGAACGGCAGCACGTCGGTCACCGCCAGCCGCCGGGCGAACGGCGTGTCCACCGGATCGTCGGTGTAGACGTAGGCGATCTCCGGATCGCCCAGCCGCCCGCCGATCGTCGCCGCGAACTCGGCGACCAGGTGCGACCGGACCACGGCCGGATCGGGGTCGTAGAACCAGGCGCCGACCGGCCCGACCGGCGCCCGCTCCAGCCCCGAACCGGTCAGCTCGCCCACCCCGGCCAGGGTCGCCCGCCGGGGTGCCCGGGCCAGCGGACCGCACCAGAACGCGGCCTCGACCAGATCGCCGCCGACACTGACCCACTCGCCCTCGGCACCCGGCGGCAGCAGCCCGTGGTCGATGCCCGGGGCCAGCTTGAGCACGGTCCGCGGCACCCGCTCGGCCAGGCCGGCGACGAAGTCCCAGGGCGGCGAGTACGCCTTCGGGTCGAACACCCGGCCCCGCCCGGCCTGGCGACGCGCCGGGTCGGCGAAGACCGCGTCGAACCCCTCCACCTCGACCGTGGTCGCGTCGGCGCAGACCACGGTGATCCGGTCGTCCAGTCCCGCGGCCCGCACGTTGGCGGCGGCCAGGGCGGCGGTCGCCGGGTCGGCCTCCACCGCGTACACGGAAATTCCTGATCGGGCCGCGGCCAGCGCGTCCGAGCCCAGCCCGCAGCCCAGATCGGCCAGGGTCCGGGCGCCCGAGGCGGCCAGCCGGGCGGCCCGGCGCTCGGCCACCACCGCGCGTGTCGCCTGCTCCAGCCCGTGCCGGGTGAAGAACATTCGGGTGGCGTCCGGGCCGAACTTCACCGCCGCCCGGCGGCGCAAACTAGCCTGGGTGAGTGCGGCGGCGGCCAACTCCGCGCCGAAGCCCCGGGCCCGCAGGGCCGAGGCCGCGGCCAGAGCGTCACCGTCGCCCGCCTCGGCCGCCGCGGCCAGGGCATCCACCCCATCCGGGGTCTGCAGCAGAGCAAGGAGTTCAGGGGTCACACCAGGCATTCTCCCCGGCGTGACAGGTTGGCACTCTGGTTGACGGAGTGCTAGTTCCGGCATAATCTCCGGTTAGCACTCTCATGATGAGGGTGCCAGCTGACAGGGCCCGGCCCTGACAGTTAGGCACCAGGCGGACCGGCACCCGCGACGACGGCCCCGCCCGGTGGCATGAGGCATCTGACCGGCCTGGCTCATGGCCGGCGAAACCTGTACCCAGGAGGGTATGCCCGTGACTACCGCGACCAAGGTTGCGATCAAGCCGCTCGAGGACCGCATCGTGGTCCAGGCGAACGAGGCTGAGACCACCACCGCGTCTGGCATCGTGATCCCCGACACCGCGAAGGAGAAGCCGCAGGAGGGCACCGTCCTCGCTGTCGGCCCCGGCCGGATCGACGACAAGGGCAACCGCGTCCCGCTCGACGTCAAGGTCGGCGACGTGGTCCTCTACTCGAAGTACGGCGGCACCGAGGTCAAGTACGCCGGTGAGGAGTACCTGGTGCTCTCCGCCCGCGACGTCCTCGCGGTCATCGAGAAGTAAGACCTAACCGACTGTGCAGGCGCCCTGTTCCGGGAAATCGGGGCAGGGCGTCGGCGCGTGAAGGGACCAATACATGGCGAAGATTCTCAGCTTCTCTGACGACGCCCGGCACCTGCTGGAGCACGGCGTCAACACGCTCGCCGACACGGTCAAGGTCACTCTCGGCCCGCGCGGCCGCAACGTCGTCCTGGACAAGAAGTTCGGCGCTCCGACGATCACCAACGACGGTGTCACCATCGCCAAGGAGATCGAGCTCAGCGACCCGTACGAGAACTTGGGCGCCCAGCTCGTCAAGGAGGTGGCGACCAAGACCAACGACGTCGCCGGCGACGGGACGACCACGGCGACCGTTCTGGCGCAGGCGCTGGTCCGCGAGGGCCTGCGCAACGTCACCGCGGGGGCGAACCCGATCGGCATCAAGCGGGGCATGGACCAGGCCGCCCAGGCCGTGTCCAAGGCGCTGCTGGCCAAGGCCGTCGAGGTCGACGACCACAAGGCGATCGCCAACGTGGCCACCATCTCGGCGCAGGACGCCACCATCGGCGAGCTGATCGCCGAGGCGATGGACCGGGTCGGCCGCGACGGTGTCATCACCGTCGAGGAGGGCTCGGCGATGCTGACCGAGCTCGAGGTCACCGAGGGTCTGCAGTTCGACAAGGGCTTCATCTCGCCGAACTTCGTGACCGACGCCGAGTCGCAGGAGGCGGTGCTCGAGGACGCTCACATCCTCATCACCACCCAGAAGATCTCCAGCATCGAGGAACTGCTCCCGCTGCTGGAGAAGGTGCTGCAGGGCGGCAAGCCGCTGCTCATCATCGCCGAGGACGTGGAGGGCCAGGCGCTCTCCACCCTGGTCGTCAACTCGCTGCGGAAGACCATCAAGGTCGCCGCCGTGAAGGCGCCCGGCTTCGGTGACCGCCGCAAGGCGATCCTGCAGGACCTGGCGATCGCCACCGGTGGCGAGCTGATCGCCCCGGAGCTCGGTTACAAGCTCGACCAGGTCGGCATCGAGCAGCTGGGCACCGCCCGGCGCATCGTCGTCGACAAGGAGAACACCACCATCGTCGACGGTGGCGGTAACTCCGTCGAGGTCGCCGACCGGGTCTCGCAGATCCGCAAGGAGATCGAGGCGTCGGACTCCGACTGGGACCGTGAGAAGCTTTCGGAGCGGCTGGCCAAGCTCTCCGGCGGCATCGCGGTGATCAAGGTCGGCGCCGCCACCGAGGTCGAGATGAAGGAGCGCAAGCACCGCATCGAGGACGCCATCGCGGCGACCAAGGCTGCGGTCGAGGAGGGCACCGTCCCCGGCGGCGGCGCCGCTCTCGCTCAGGTCGCCAAGGAGCTCGAGGACAACCTGGGCCTGGAGGGCGAAGAGGCGATCGGTGTCACGATCGTCCGCAAGGCCCTGGTCGAGCCGCTGCGGTGGATCGCTCAGAACGCCGGCCACGACGGTTACGTCGTGGTGGGCAAGGTCGGCGAGCTGGGCTGGGGCCACGGCCTCAACGCGGCGACGGACGAGTATGTGGACCTGGCCGCGGCCGGCATCATCGACCCGGTGAAGGTGACCCGAAACGCGGTCTCCAACGCCGTCTCGATCGCCGGTCTGCTGCTGACCACCGAGAGCCTGGTCGTGGACAAGCCGGCCGAGGCGGCCCCGGCCGCCGGTGGCGGGCACGGCCACAGCCACGGTCACGGCCACCAGCACGGTCCGGGTTTCTGACCCGGTTGGTTTTCAGAAGGGCGCGTCCTCTCGGGGGCGCGCCCTCACCATGTCCGGAGGTTTCTCCGGGGCATCGCCCTGCCACGACCGCCACAGCGCGGCGTAGGACCCGTTCGCGGCGACCAGTTCGTCATGTGACCCCAATTCGGTGATCCGGCCGTCCTCGACCACGGCGACCCGGTCGGCGTCGTGCGCGGAGAAGAGCCGGTGCGCGATCGCCACCACGGTCCGCCCGTGCACCACGGCGGCCAGCGAGCGTTCCAGGTCCCGGGCCGCCCGCGGGTCCAGCAGGGCCGTCGCCTCGTCCAGGACGAGGGTGTGCGGGTCGGCCAGGATGAGCCGGGCCAGGGCCACCTGCTGCGCCTGGGCGGCGGTCAGCTGGTGCCCGCCGTCGCCGACCGCGGTGTCCAGCCCGCGGGGCAGCGCGTCGGCCCATTCGAGGGCGTTCACGGCGGCCAGGGCGGTCCGGACGTCCGGCTCGGGGGCGGCCGGGCGGGCCATCGCCACGTTCTCCCGCAGGGTGCCGATGAACACGTGATGCTCCTGACTGACCAGTGCCACCTCGGCGCGCAGCCGGTCCGGGGCGAGCGCGCCGAGCGGCACCCCGCCGACGGTCACGCTGCCCTCGGTGGGCCGGTGGATGCCGGCCAGCAGCCGGCCCAGGGTGGACTTGCCGGCGCCGGACGGGCCGACCACGGCGAGCCGCTCCCCCGACCGCAGGGTCAGGTCGACGCCGTGCAGCACCTCGCGCCCCTCGATGTAGCCGAAGCGGACCCCGCGTACCTCGATCCGGGTGTCGGCCGGAAGCGGCGCCGGTGGCCGGGGCGGTTCGGGCGCGTCGGCCACCCCGAGCAGCCGGGCCAGCGACGCGGCGCCCACCTGCAGCTCGTCCAGCCAGGAGAGCAGCCGGTCGAGCGGGTGGATCAGCTGCTGGACGTAGACGACGGCGGCGGTCAGCTGGCCCAGGGTGACCGCGTGCCGCAGGTAGAGCCAGCCGCCGACGAGCAGGGTGAGCACCATCGGCAGCACGTAGCTGACCTCGATCACCGGCCACCAGACGGTCCGCAGGAACAGCGTGTACCGCTCGGCCCGCCAGGACCGGCCCAGGTCCCGGTCGGTCCGCGCGACCCGCTGGCCCTGCCGGCCGAGCGCCTCGACCGTGCGGGCGCCCTCGACCGTCTCGGCCAGCCCGTCGGTCACCTCCGAGTAGGCCGCGTTCTGCCGCAGATATCCGGAGGGCGCGCGACGGACGTACCACTTGGTCCCGGCCACCGTGATCGGCACGCCGATCAGCAGCGGGGCGGCCAGCACCGGGCTCACGGCGATCAGCGCGACCACCACCAGACCGCCGGTGAGCAGCGCGATGAGGGTTTCCGGCACGGCCAGCCGGACGCATTTGGAGAGCGCGTCGACGTCCCGGGTGGTCCGGGTCAGCAGGTCCCCGGTCCCGGCCGACTCCACCGTTCCGAGCGGCAGCGTCAGCACCCGGGCGATGAACTCCTCGCGCAGTTCGGCCAGGATCTGCTCGCCGAGCCGGGCCGAGGCCAGGTACGCGTACCGGATCAGCACGGCCTGCAGCACCACGAACCCGGCCAGCGCTCCGGCCAGCCGGTTCAGTTCGGCCGTGTGGGCCATCCGCTGGACGGCCTGCACCAGGTCGCCGAGCAGTCGCGGACCGGCCAGCCCGGCCAGCGCGGCCAGCAGGTGCAGGCCGATGGTGGCGCGGAACATGCCGGGGTGGGTACGGAACAACGATCGGGCGTAGCGCCAGGCCTGGGCACGACCGGCGACGGGTAGCGCATGGTTCACGGCTGCTCCTGACGGAGCACGACGCGGGCGTACCGCGGCTCCGAGTCGAGCAGTTCGTGATGGGTCCCGGCCGCCACCACCCGGCCCCGTTCCAGGTAGAGCACCCGGTCGGTGTGGCCGAGCACGAGCGGGCTGGAGGTGCAGACGATCGTGGTGCGCCCGGCCCGTACGGCCCGGAGCCGCTCGGCAATCCGCGCCTCGGTGTGCGCGTCGACCGCGTTCGTCGGCTCGACCAGGATCAGGATCTCCGGGTCGGCGACCAGCGCCCGGACCAGCCGCAGCCGCTGCTGCTGGCCGCCGGAGAAGGACCGGCCGCGCTCGGCGACCACACTGTCCAGCCCGCGCGGCAGACCGTCCACGATGTCCTGGGCGGCGGCGGCCTCCAGGGCCTCGGCCAGCCGCCCGCCGCGTTCCGGGTCGAGGTCGGCCCGCAGGTGCCCGGAGAAGAGCCGGGCGTCGTTCTCGGCCACCAGGATCCGCCGGCGCAGTTCGTCCAGGGGCAGGGCGGCCAGGGGGGTCGTGCCGAGCTCGGCGCCCTCGGTGTAACCGCCGAGCCGGTCGGCGACCCGGGTCGCGTCGGCCGGGTCCTCGGCCACGATCGCGGTGAGCCGGCCGGGGACGGCCCGGACCCCGGACTCCGGGTCGGCCAGCTCCCCGGGTGGTCGCTCCGCTGTGGACGCGAGCGGCCGGTCCCGGGACAGGCTCAGCAGCTTCACCACCCGGCGGGCCGAGACGTGTCCCCGGGTCAGCTTGTCGATCGAGTCGGTGAGCTGGCGCAGTGGCGCGACCAGGAACGCGGCGTAGGCGTAGAACGACACGAGCTGGCCGACGGTGATCTGCCCGGCCGCCGCGAACCGGGCGCCCAGCCACGTCACCAGGACCAGGAACGTTCCCGGGAGCAGAACCTGGGCCGCTTCCAGGAGAGACTCGACGGTGGCGGTCCGTACGCCGGCCGCGCGAAGCGCCTGGGACTGCGCGCGATAGCGCGCCACCATGACCGCCTCCCCGCCCACGCCGCGCAACACCCGCAGCCCGGTGACCAGGTCCGCGGCCTGGCCGGTGAGACGGCCCTGCTGCTCCCGGTACGCCTGCTGACGCCGGTGCAGCGGCCGGATCAGTCCACTCACGACGACCATCAGGGCCGGCACGCCGATCAGCACCACCAGGCCGAGCGGGACCGAGGTGTGCAGCAGGATCAGCGTCACCGTGGTCACCGCGAGGACCGCGCCGGTGCCCTTGGAGGCGACGTCGACCGCGCCGCCGATGTGGGTGATGTCGGCCGTGCCGATCGCCACCACCTCGCCCGCCTCCAGGCGACGCGGCAGCGACGAGCCCAGCCGATTGGCCTGGCGGACCGTCACCTGCACGGTGCGGAACCCGGCACCGAGCCAGTTGTAGACCGAGTACCGGTGCCGGCTGATCCCGGTGAGCGCCTGCACGACGCCGACCACGAGCAGCACCAGACCCCAGCCGAGCAGGGCGCCACCGCGCTCCTCGGCGGCCGCGTCGATGGCCCGCCCGACCATGGCCGGAACCAGCGACTGGCAACCCATCCAGGCGATCGCGAGAACGATCCCCGTGATGATCGTCATACGGGAGCGCCGGACCAGCCAGCTCAGAAAACGGGTGGCGGACCGGGCATCGGGCAGGCCGGGATCGGCCACGGGCAATCTGCGCATCAGGCCCCGACGGTACGGCCGGGAGGCCCGCGGAGCGACCGCTCAGCGATCGACGGGGGTGAAATCCCAGACGTGCGGAGCGCGTGCGACCAGCTTCTCCGGCGGCGTGGGCAGGCTCTCCGGGGTGTTTCGCCATTTGGTGATGACGACGATGCGATGATCCGTGGACGAATAGACGTCACTCGACACATGTTGTGGCAGCACCTCAAGGCCGGGCACCGCCGTGTCGCAGACCCAGCTCAGCAGCTCGTCGAAGCCGCTGCGCGAGGCCCGCACCTCCCACATCCGCGCGATCATGCTCGCTGTCTACCCCCCGAGCACGACCGCGGTCAAACCCGGAAGATCAAAACCGCGTTTCCCGTACGGCGATGAGCCGCCCGCTCGCTGCCGCCTCAGCCCGGCACGCTCACCGTCGTCAGGTTCATCGACGAGTCCGCGGGCAGATCCAGGCGGCTCGGGGCGACACCGGCGGCCACCAGGTGCGAGCCGAGCGCCGCCACCATCGCCCCGTTGTCGGTGCACAGCTGCGGCCGCGGCACCCGCACCGCGATCCCGTGCTTGGCCGCCCGCTCCTCGGCCAGCACCCGCAGTCGCGAGTTGGCCGCCACTCCCCCGCCGATGACCAGCGTCCCGACCCCGTTGCTGAGGCAGGCGTCGATCGCCTTGGCGGTGAGCACGTCGCAGACCGCCTCCTGGAAGCTGGCCGAGACGTCGGCCACCGGCACCGGCTCACCGGCCCGCTCGCGCGCCTCGACCCAGCGGGCCACCGCCGTCTTCAGCCCGGAGAACGAGAAGTCGAACCGGTGCTCGGCCTGATCCTTGGGCGCGGTCAGCCCGCGCGGGAACGCGATCGACCGGGAGTTGCCGTCCCGGGCCGACCGGTCGATGATCGGGCCGCCCGGGAAGCCGAGCCCGAGCAGCCGCGCCACCTTGTCGAACGCTTCACCGGCGGCGTCGTCGATGGTCGCGCCGAGCGGGGTCACGCCCGCGGTCAGGTCGTCGACCAGCAGCAGGGACGAGTGCCCGCCGGAGACCAGCATGGCGATCGCCGGCTCGGGCAGCGGGCCGTGCTCCAGCGTGTCCACCGCCACGTGGGCGGCCAGGTGGTTCACGCCGTAGATGGGCTTCTCGGCGGCCAGCGCGTACCCCTTGGCCGCGGCCACCCCGACCAGCAGCGCCCCGGCCAGGCCGGGTCCGCTGGTCACGGCGATCGCGTCGATGTCGGCCAGCGTGACGCCGGCCTCGTCGAGGGCGCGCTGCATGGTCGGGACCAGCGCTTCCAGGTGCGCGCGGCTGGCCACCTCGGGCACCACCCCGCCGAACCGGGCGTGCTGGTCCACACTGGAGGCCAGCGCGTCGGCGAGCAGGGTGTGCCCGCGGACGATCCCGATCCCGGTCTCGTCGCAGGAGGTCTCGATCCCGAGGACCAGGGGCTCATCACGCATCTCGCACCGTCACCGTCTTGATGCCGAAGTCACGCATCTCGCATCATCACCAGGGCGTCCGTGTTGCTGGGTTGGTAGTAGCCGCGCCGGATCCCGACCGGCTCGAAGTCATAGGTGGCGTACAGCTTCTGCGCCGGATGGTTGTCGACCGCCACCTCGAGCAGGGTCCGCTGCACGTTCTGCCGTTTGACCTCGCCGAGCAGGTCCTCCAGCAGGGCGCGGCCGATGCCGAGCCGCTGGGCGTCCCGCTTGACCGCGATGTTCTGCACCCAGGACTCTTCATGATCCACAATCGACAGCCCGGCATACCCCACCAGGTCGTCGTTCTCCATGGCGACGACGTAGTAGTTGCGCTGGGCCAGCTCGTTCCAGAACATCGCGACCGACCACTTCTCCGGCCCGAACAGATCCTCCTCCAGCGGCAGCACCTCATCGATGTGCCACCAGCGGAAACGCTCGATCCTCACGTCAGCACCGGCTTGCGGCCGGCCGGCTCGACCGCGTCGGGTCGACGCAGGTAGAGCGGGGCGAGGATCTCGCTCGGGGCCTTCGCCCGGATCCGGTCGGCCGCGATCGCGACGAGGGCCGCGCCCGGCGGATAGAGCAGGTGCTCCTCCACCGGCACGCCGAAGTCGTACTTCAACGCCCCTTCGCCCGCTGACTTGTCCACATTTACCGTGACATCTGCGGGCTTCGCGACATCAGGACCATTTTCCCGTACGCCGTCGGCATACGTCGCGTAGTACACCTCGCGCCGCCGCGCGTCCGTCGCGATCAGCACCCGCCCCGGCCCGGCGGCCCGGCCGAGAGCGTCGAGCGAGCACACCCCGTACGTCGGGATGCCCAGCGCCTGACCCATGCTCGCGGCCGTGGCCAGACCGACCCGCAGGCCCGTGTACGGCCCGGGGCCGAGACCGGCCACGATCGCGGTCAGGTCGCGCGGCCGGAACCCGGCCTCGGCGAGCACCGCCGCGATCCCCGGCGCCAGCTTCTCGCCGTGCGCGCGGGGATCGACGGTCCGGTTCTCCGCCACCCCGAACAGACCATCGGCAGTGACCTCGACGAGCGCCGCCGTCGAAGCCGGCGTGGCGGTGTCCAGAGCTAGAACAAGCACCCTGAAACCCTAGACGGTCGGCTTCAGGTCCCAGTTGACGACCGGGCGGCCACCATCCGCGAGAGCCTTGTTGGCCGCGCTGAACGGGCGGCTGCCGAGGAAGCCGGCCGGGTTCATCGGGCTCGGGTGACCGGCCTCGATCACCGCGTGCACCGGGTTCGTGACCAGGACCGCCTTCTTCTTGGCGTAGTTCCCCCAGAGCAGGAAGACGACCCGCTCGTTGCGCTCGTTCAGCGCCCGGATGGTCGCGTCGGTGAACTCCTCCCAGCCCTTGTTGGCGTGCGAGGCGGCCTTGCCGGCCCGGACCGTGAGCACCGCGTTGAGCAGCAGCACGCCCTGCTCGGCCCAGCCGGTCAGGTTCCCGGACTTCGACGGGACCACGTTCAGGTCCTCGGACAGCTCCTTGAAAACATTGCGCAGCGACGGGGGCACCCGGACGCCGTCCCGCACGCTGAAGCTCAGCCCGTGAGCCTGACCCGCGCCGTGGTACGGGTCCTGGCCCAGGATCAGCACCCGGGTCTGCTCCGGCAGACACAGCCGGTACGCCGAGAACAGGTCCTCCGCCGGGGGGTAGACGGTGTGCTCGGCATACTCCGCGGCGACGAACTCGCCCAGCGCGGCCGTCGCCTTCTCGTCCAGGAAGGGGGCCAGCTCGGTGCGCCACTCGCCGGGAAGCAGCTCGGTCAGGTTCACATTCTCTCCAGTCGTCGGGCCCAGTCGCCGCCGTGCGGGACCAGTTCGATCACTCGGGTGTCGTCGTCCAGCCGGTCGAGGGTGACCAGCAGATATTCGTCGTTCAACTGCTCGACCAGGCCGGCGCCCCACTCGACCACGGTGACCGCCTCGTCGCCCGCGGCGTCCAGGTCCAGGTCGTCGATCTCGGCGCGCGGGTCGGGGCGATCGCCCAACCGGTACGCATCCGCGTGCACCATCGGCACCGGGCCGCGATGCACCCGGGCGATCACGAAGGTGGGCGACGTGATCGGCCCGGTCACGCCCAGCCCGGCCCCGATCCCCTGGGCCAGGGCGGTCTTGCCGGCCCCGAGCGGCCCGGTGAGCAGCACCAGGTCACCCGGGCGGAGCACGGCGGCCAGGCGGCGGCCGAACGCCTTGGTCTCCTCGACGGTGATCAGCTTCACGAGATCTTCTCCAGGAATGGGATCAGGGCCGCGTTCACCTCGTCGGACTTCTCCAGCATGACCACGTGCCCGCTGTTCTCGATCTTCAGCAGCTCGGCCTCCGGCAGCTCCTTGATGATCTGCTCGGAGTGGGTCACCGGGGTGAGGTAGTCCCGCGTGCCGACGATCACCAGCACCGGGACGCCGCGCAGGGCGGAGAGGGCCGGCAGGCGACTGTGCCGGTAGAGCGTGTTCAGGTACTTGGTCAGCGTCTCGGCCGAGGTCTTCGAGTTCATGCTCTCGACGAACGTGACCAGGGTCGGGCTGGGCTGGGACTCGCCGAACCCGTAGCGCCGGGTCAGCAGCCAGGCCAGGTCGGAGGAGGCCACCCGGGCGCGGTCGATGGTGCCGCCGCCGAGCTTGGCCGCCTTGTCCCAGAGCGGGAAGAACGGCGCGCTGAACCGGGCCACCACGTTGCTCACGCCGAGGGTGGCCTTGTCGAAGAGGCCGGCCGAGGTGGACATCAGCACGACACCGGTCACCCGGTTGCCGAACCACTCCGGGAACTGCTCGGCGAACGCCATGATCGTCATGCCGCCCATCGAGTGGCCGACGAGGATTATGTGGCCCTCCGGCACGGTCGCGTCCAGGACGGCGGCCAGCGAGCGTCCGAGCGCGGCTATGTCGTACGTCCCGGATTGAAGTTTGGAGGAGCGGCCGTGGCCGGGCTGGTCGTAGAAGACCAGCCGGTGGTCGCCGCGCTCGGCCAGGGCTTTGCGCTGGAAGTAGAAGGTGCCCATGTCCAGGGCGAACCCGTGCACGAAGACGATCGTCGGCTTGGCCTCGACCGCCTCTTCATCGTCCGACCTAGCCGTCTTGGCGGGTTTCTTCAGGCCGAGCCAGCGCCTGATCGACGGCTCCTCCGTCGCGGGCGCACTCTCCACGGCCGTCTCGCGGGCATTCACGATCTCGACGTGCAGATCCGTCCCGTCGGCCGCGGTGACCGTCAACTCCTCGTCGAACGCCTGATCGCCGAACGGCTCGTCCACATAGGGGTCGCCCGGCTTGTTGACCGACCGCCGGACCAGCACCCGCTCCACGGCGAACGCCGTGGCCAGCCCGGCCGCCGCGACACCGACGACCGCCCCGGCTATCCCCGCGTTCCGAGCCGCCCGAGAGGGACTCATGCGACCTCCCCGACATAGACCCGCGGCACCCGGCTGCTGCCGAACCGCGTGACGATCTCGTAGTTGATCGTGCCGGTCGCCGCGGCCCAGTCGTCGGCGCTCGGCCCCTCGGCGCCGAAGAGCGTCGCCACGTCACCGACCTCGACCGGCGCGTCCCCGACGTCGACCACGAACTGGTCCATGCAGACCCGCCCGGCGATCCGCGTGGTCACGTCGCCGATGCGCACCGGGCCGGCGCTGGACGCGTGCCGTGGCACCCCGTCGCCGTAGCCCAGCGGCACCACGGCCAGGGTCGTCTCCCGCTCGGTGTGATAGGTCAGCCCGTAGGACACGCCCTGCCCCTCGGGCACCCGCTTGGTCAGGGTCACCCGGGCCCGGGCGGTCATCGCCGGGCGCAGCCCGTAGGTCTGGCCGGCGATGGGCGACAACCCGTACGCCGCGATGCCGACCCGGACCAGGTCGAAGTGCGCGTCCGGCCGGGTCAGGGTGGCCGCCGAGTTCGCGATGTGCCGGTAGCGCGGGGTCAATCCGTAGCGCTCGGCCAGGGCCAGGCCGGCCGTGAACGAAGCGAGCTGCCGGTCGACCGACTCGTGACCCGGCTCGTCGGCGCAGGCGAAGTGACTCCACACGCCGACGATCTCCACGTCGCCGCCGGCCTGGGCCTTGGCCGCGGCCTCGAACAGGGCCGGCCACTCGGCCGGGACCGCGCCGCCGCGGGCCAGCCCGGTGTCCAGCTTGAGGTGCACCCGGGCCGGCTGCCCGGCCCGCCGCGCGGCCGTGACCAGCTCGTCGATCAGGCCAGGGGTGGCCGCGCTCAGGTCGATGCCGGCCTCGATGCCCTCGTGCAACGGCAGGTCGGGAGCGATCAGCCAGGCCAGCACGCGGGCCTCGATGCCGGCCCGGCGCAGCTCCAGCGCCTCGCCCAGGGTGGCCACGCCGAGCCAGGTCGCGCCGCCGGCCACGGCCGCCCGACCGGCCGGCACCATGCCGTGCCCATAACCGTCGGCTTTCACGGCGACCAGCACCTCGGCGGAGGTGCCGGCGCACAGCATCGCGACGTTGTCCCGGATGGCGTCCAGATCGACGCGGACTTCGGCCTGCCACATGCCGTCCACCCTACTGAGGGGTACGACAGTTTCGGTCGGACCGGGTGTCTACCCCACCAGGCCGGCCACCACCGGGCGCACCGCGGCGGCGATCTCCGGCGCGGTCACCGGCCCGTCCAGAGCCGCGTGCCGACCGGCCAGACCGTGCACGTAGGCCGCCGCCACGGCCGCCCGGACCGGCGGCAACCCGGCCGCCAGCAGGGAGCCGAGCAGCCCGGCGAGCACGTCCCCGCTGCCCGCGGTGGCCAGCGCGGCCGAGCCGGTCGGGTTGGCCCAGATCTCCCCGCCCGGGGTCGCCACGATCGTCCGGTCGCCCTTGAGCAGCACCACCGCGTTGGTCCAGGCGGCCAGCCGGGCCGCCGCGGCCATCCGATCGCCGCCCGGCGCCTCCCCGGCCAGCCGCTTGAACTCGCCGTCGTGCGGGGTCAGCACGAGCGGCGCGTCCCGGCGCAGGTCCTCGGCGTGCTGCCCGCCGACCAGCAGGGTGATCGCGTCCGCGTCGAGCAGCACCGGCAGTGCGGTGGCGAGCACGCTGCGCAGCTCGGTGCGGGCGCTGTCGGTGGTGCCCAGCCCGGAACCGCAGACCCAGGCCTGCACCCGGCCCGCGTCGGCGACCCGGGGCGCGGCCACGACCGACGGATGGGCGCGCACGACCTCCTCGTGGGCGCTGCCCGCGTACCGCACCATCCCGGTCGGGCCGGCCAGCGCGCCGGACGTGGAGAGCAGGGCCGCGCCCGGATAGCCGGCCGAGCCGGTGGCCAGCCCGACCACGCCCCGCGTGTACTTGTCCGAGGTCGCGTCCGCGCGCGGCCACCATCCGGCGATGTCGTCGGCGTCGGCCACCCGCACCGCCGGGTCGGTCACCAGCACCGGGCCCAGCCCGATGTCGACCAGCTCGACCTGGCCGCACCGGATCGCGGCCGGCCCGACCACGTGGGCCGGTTTCAGGCATCCGAAGGTCACGGTGACATCCGCGGTCACGGCGTCGCCGGGCACGTCACCGGTGTCGACCCGCACCCCGCTGGGCACGTCGACGGCGACGATCAAAGGCCTTTCTCCCGTACGTCCCCGCAGGTCACCCAGGCAGTCGACGATCGCCGCGGCCGGGCGTCGCAGGCCGCCGGACGCCCCGATCCCGACGATGCCGTCCAGCACGAGGTCGGCCCGGGTGGGCAGGTCCACGGTGGTGAACCCGCCGGCCCGGCGCAGCGCGGCCAGCCCGGCCAGGTGCACCCGGTCCGGGCTGAGCAGCAGGGCGCGCACCTGGGCGCCCCGGGCGGCCAGCGCGGCCCCGGCGTAGAGCGCGTCGCCGCCGTTGTCACCGCTGCCGACCAGCAGCAGCACCCGGGCGCCGTAGACGCCACCGGTCGGCTCCAGCAGCAGCGCGCACCGACGGGCCAGACCGGCCGACGCGCGCCGCATCAACGTCCCCTCGGGCAGCGTCGCCATCAGCGTCTTCTCGGCCGCGCGCACGTCCGCGACCCGCCATGCCTGCCGCATGATGTCCTCCTAGGCTTCCGCGACGACCATCGCGGACGCGATGCCGCCGTCGTGGGACAGCGACAGGTGCCATCGATTGATGCCGCGCTCGGACGCGGCCGCGGCGACCGTACCGGAAACGGTCAACCAGGGCCGCCCGTCCGGATCAGTGACGATCTCGCAGTCGTGCCAGCGCAGCCCGGCCGGCGCACCGAGGGCCTTGGCCACCGCCTCCTTGGCCGCGAACCGGGCGGCCAGCGACTCGGGCGAGCGCGGGTTGCCCGAGCCGGTCAGCCGTTCCTCCTCGGTGAACAGCCGGTCCGAGAGCAGCGGGGTGCGCTCCAGCGCTTGGGCGAAGCGGTCCACGAGGACGACGTCGATGCCGACAGACACGATCACAACGGACACCCTAACGGCAGGTGACCGGGCTGTGGACGAAGCGTCCGGGCGTTGTCCACAGCCCGTCCCGGCGCCGTCCGGAAGCGCCTAGCCTCGCCGCCATGAATCCCGATCTCGACGTCGACACTCAGCAATTGCGGGACGCGGCCGCCGCGCTCGACCGGACGGCGTCCCGGGTGTGGGACGCGGCCGCCGCGGCCCCTTCGCCCGTGGCCGGTCCGCCGTGGGCGACCACCGGCGCCTCGGCGACCGCGGCCCTCGCGGCCCAGCAGCAACTACGCGGGCTGCACAGCGATCTGTCGGATCTCGCCGCCCAGATCAGAACCACGATCTCGGCGTACGTCGAGACGGATTCGCGCGCCGCGGCCCGGCTCCGGGCGGCGCGATGAGCGTCGTCACCTACAACCGCCTGCGGGTCACCGACCCGGCCCGCTGGTCGGCCGCCGCGCTCTCCTGGCGCCGCTGGGCCGCCCTCGCCGGTGTCCTCACGGCCGAGTTCGGCCCGCTGATCGAGCGCCTGCGCGCGGCCTGGTCCGGCACCGCGGCCGAGGCCGCCGCCACCCGGCTCGACGGTCTCCGCCGCCGCCTGCTCCTGTTCCGGCTGCTCTGCTGGCGGGCCGACCAGATCCTGAGCGAGTTCGCCGCGGCCCTGACCCGGGCTCGCGCGCTGCTCGACCGCGCCCGGGCCCGAGCGCGGGCCGCACGCCTGGTCATCGACGACTCCGGCGTGGTCCGGGCCGGTCCCGGCGCGGACAGCACCGCCCTGAGCCCGACCGCCCTCGATCTGGCCGGCGCTCTCGACATCGCCGCCACCGCGGACGTGAGCGCGGCGGCCCGCCTCGGTGAGTCGGCGGTCGTCCCGTCGGCTCCGGCCGGGACGTCCCGGCCGGACTGCACGGCCTCTCCGGCCCAGGTGCGGTCCTGGTGGGCGGGCCTGTCCCCGGCCGAGCGGATGTGGCTGCTCGGCCGCGAGCCGGCCTCGGTCGCCGCCCTGGACGGGGTGCCGGCCGCCGACCGGGATCTGGCCAACCGGCTGCTGCTGGCCGACCGCCGCGACCACCTGGTGCGCCACGGCGGCGCCCCGGACGGGATCGACCGGCTGGCCGCGCGGCTGGAGGACGACGCCGGCCCCCGGGCGTACCTGTTGGATCTGGACGTCGCCCACGACGGCCGGGCCGTGATCGCTCTCGGCGACCCGGACCGCGCGGCCAACGTGCTCACCCACGTCCCCGGGATGACCGCCGACCTGGCCGGGTTCGACCACGAGCTGATCCGGGCCGGGCGGGTCGCGGACCGGGCCGGCGAGCTGGATCCGGGCCAGGCCACCAGTTCGGTGCTGTGGCTGGACTACGACGCGCCGGACTTCCTGCAGGAGGCCTGGTCGGCCCGGCAGGCCGAGGACGCGGCGCCCGGCCTGCGCCGGTTCCAGCAGGGGTTGCGGGCCACCCACGAGGGCGCGGTGGCCCGGCAGACGGTGCTCGGGCACAGCTACGGGTCACTGGTGGTCGGTAAGGCGGCCACCGGCGGCCTGGACGCGGACCGGGTGGTCTTCGTCGGCTCGCCCGGTGTCGGTGTCGACTCGGTGCAACAGCTGGGCCTGTCGGCCGACCGGGTCTTCGCCTCGACGTCGGTCAGCGACCCGATCCAGTACCTGGCGGTCTCGCCGGTCCTGATGGCACCCGGCCCGACCGAGCGCCTCTGGTTCGGGCACGACCCGAGCGACCCGGAGTTCGGCGCGCGGGTCTTCGGCAGCCAGTGGAACGGCGGCCACCTGGGTTACTGGGAGCCGGGCAGGCCGGCCCTGGACGCCCTGGCCAGGATCACCCTGGGCGGGACACCGTAGGGCCGGCTCCGGCGTCTTACTCGACCGTGACCGACTTGGCCAGGTTGCGCGGCTGGTCCACGTCGTTGCCCCGGGCGGCGGCGATCTCGCAGGCCAGGATCTGCAGCGGCACGGTGGTCATCAGCGGCGCGAGCAGGGTCGGCGTGTGCGGCACCGGGATCAGGTGGTCGGCGAAGGCGGCCACGCTGTCGTCGCCCTCCTCGGCGATCACGATGGTGCGCGCGCCCCGGGCCCGGACCTCCTGGATGTTGGAGACGACCTTGTCCCGCATCACGCCGCGACCGGCCGGCGACGGCACCACGCAGACCACCGCGGTGCCCTGGTCGATCAGCGAGATCGGGCCGTGCTTGAGCTCACCGGCGGCGAAGCCCTCGGCGTGCATGTAGGCGAGCTCCTTGAGCTTGAGCGCGCCCTCCAGAGCCACCGGGAAGCCGACGTGCCGGCCGATGAACAGGACCGTCGACGCGGTCGAGAGGTCGCGGCCCAGGGCGCGGACGTCCTCCATCCGGTCCAGCAGCGAGCGCAGGCTGTCCGGGGTGGCGCGCAGCTTCTCGACCACGGCGGCGACCTCGTCGGCGTACATGACGCCGCGGATCTGGGCCAGGTGCAGGCCGATCAGGTAGCAGGCGACCAGCTGGGTGAGGAACGCCTTGGTCGAGGCGACCGCGATCTCCGGGCCACCGTGGGTGTAGAGGACGGCGTCCGACTCGCGCGGGATGGTCGAGCCGTTGGAGTTGCAGATGGCCAGCACCCGGGCCTTCTGCTCCTTGGCGTGCCGCAGCGCCATCAGGGTGTCCATGGTCTCGCCGGACTGGCTGATCACGATCACCAGGGTGGAGCGGTCCAGGATCGGGTCGCGGTAGCGGAACTCGCTGGCCAGCTCCACCTCGCAGGGAATGCGCACCCAGTGCTCGATGGCGTACTTGGCGACCATGCCGGCGTGGTAGGACGTGCCGCAGGCCACGATGAACACCTTGTCCACGTCCCGCAGGTCCTGGTCGGTGAGCCGGACCTCGTCGAGGATGATCTCGCCGCGGTCGCTCAGCCGGCCCAGCAGGGTGTCGGCGATGGCCTGCGGCTGCTCGGCGATCTCCTTGAGCATGAAGTATTCGTAACCGCCCTTCTCGGCGGCCGACAGGTCCCAGTCGACGTGGAATTCCTTGCCCTCGGCCGGGGCGCCGTCGAAGTCGGTGATCTCGATGCCCGCCGGCGTGATCAGGACGACCTGGTCCTGCCCGAGCTCGACCGCCTCGCGGGTGTGCTCGATGAACGCCGAGACGTCGCTGGCCAGGAAGAACTCCCCCTCGCCGCGCCCGACCACGAGCGGCGAGTTGCGCCGGGCGGCGATCACCGCGTCGGGCACGTCGACGTCGATGGCGAGCAGCGTGAACGCGCCCTCCAGCCGGCGCACGACGCGCCGCATGCCCTCGGCCAGCAGCGCCGGGCTGCTCTCCCCGCCGGCCGCGCGCAGCGCGCGCATCTCGGCCGCGAGCAGGTGGGCCGCGCACTCGGTGTCGGTGTCGCTGCGGAACTCGATGCCGTCGGCCTCGAGCTCGGCGCGCAGCCGGGAGAAGTTCTCGATGATGCCGTTGTGGATGACGGCGACCCGGCCGTCGGCCGACAGGTGCGGGTGGGCGTTGCGGTCGGTCGGCCCGCCGTGGGTGGCCCACCGGGTGTGCCCGATGCCCGTGTGCCCGGCGGCGATGCCGTCCGCGGCCCGCTCGGCGAGCGCCTTCTCCAGGTTGGCCAGCTTGCCGGCCTTCTTCTCGGTGCGCACCTCGCCGCCGTCGATGACGGCGACCCCGGCGGAGTCATATCCGCGGTACTCCAGCCGGCGGAGCCCATCGAGGACGATGCTCAATGCCGGGCGATTGCCTACGTAACCCACGATCCCACACATGCCGGGCAGCGTAGCCGACTTTCGCGCAAACGTCATGCGCAAGAAGCACTCTTACGAGCATGGTACGTGATCGGAAACATAGACCGGATAGTGGGCGCTCGCTCCGGTGGCGTACCGTCGTCAAAGGCCTCACCAGCGGCCCCGCCCGGAGGGATGAGATGAGCGACCAGCGAGACCCGTCGCGGGACTATCCGCCCACCTCAGAGTTTCCGCCGGTCGGCTATGCCCCGCCTGGTTATGGCCCACAAGGTCCCTATGGGCCGCCGCCCCCGCCGGCCCCGCGCCGCAGCAACGTCCCGCTGATCGCCCTGATCCTGGCCGTGTCCCTGCTGCTCTGCGGCGGCGTGGTGACCACCGGCGTCCTGCTGGTCCAGCGCGCCTCGGACAAGGCCGAGAAGGCGGCGCAGAAGATCCCGACCGCCCTGCCGACCAACGTGCCCACGGCCCTGCCGAGCGACCTGCCGAATGTGCCCGGCCTCTCCGACGGCAAGCCGATCACGGTGAATTACGAGGTGACCGGCGACGGCCCGGCCACGATCATCTACACCGAGAAGCTGGGCGGCCTGCCGAAGACCGTGAACGACGCGAAGCTGCCGTGGAAGCTGTCGGTGACCATGGACGGCGTGTCCTTCGTCTCGGTGTCGGCCCTGCGCACCTCACTGGAGGACGGCAGCATCTCCTGCAAGGCCACGATCAACGGCGCGACCGTGTCCCAGCACGACGCGTCCGGGCTTGGCGCCACCGCGACCTGCAACAAGTTCACGTTCAATTAGAGGGAGCACGGTGAGCACGGACCCGCTGGTCGAACGGATGCGCCCGTTCGGGACCACGATCTTCGCCGAGATGTCCGCCCTCGCCGCCCGCACCGGCGCGGTCAACCTGGGCCAGGGCTTCCCGGACACCGACGGCCCACCGGAGATGCTGGCCGCGGCCGCGCGGGCCCTGGCCGACGGCGCGAATCAGTACCCGCCGATGCCCGGCGTCCCGGCCCTGCGGCACGCGATCGCCGACCACGAGCGGCGGTTCTGGGGCCTGACCCGGGACCCGGACACCGAGGTCGTGGTCACGGCCGGCGCCACCGAGGCGATCGCGGCGACCATCCTGGCCCTCTGCGAGCCGGGCGACGAGGTGGTCTGCTTCGAACCGTTCTACGACTCGTACGCGGCCTCGATCACCCTGGCCGGCGCGGTCCGGCGGCCGGTGACCCTGCGCCCGGGGGCGGACGGGCGCTACGAGTTCGACGAGGCACAGCTGCGAGCGGCGTTCGGCCCGCGCACCCGGCTGGTGCTGCTCAACACCCCGCACAACCCGACCGGCAAGGTCTTCACCGCGGACGAGCTGGCGCTGATCGCCGAGCTCTGCCGCGAGCACGACACGTACGCGGTGACCGACGAGGTCTACGAGCACCTGGTCTTCGGCAGCGTCCACACCCCGCTGGCCGGCCTGCCCGGGATGCGGGAGCGCACCCTGCGCATCTCCTCGGCCGGCAAGACGTTCTCGTGCACCGGCTGGAAGGTCGGCTGGGCGACCGGCCCGGCGTCCCTGGTCTCGGCGGTGACCCGGGTCAAGCAATTCCTGACGTTCACCAACGCGGCCCCGCTGCAGCCGGCCGTCGCTGTCGCCCTGTCCTTGCCCGACTCGTACTTCACCGGTTTCACGGCCGGCCTGCGGGCCAACCGGGACCGTCTGGTCGCCGGGCTCACCGAGGCCGGCTTCGGCGTGCTGCCGCCCGAGGGGACCTATTTCGTGACCGCCGACATCCGCCCCCTGGGCGGGACCGACGGCGTCGCGTTCTGCCGCGAGCTCCCCGAGCGTTGCGGGGTGGTGGCGGTGCCGACCCAGGTCTTCTACGACGACCAGGAGGCCGGGCGGCACCTGATCCGTTTCGCGTTCTGCAAGCGCCCCGAGGTGATCGACCAGGCGGCCGACCGCCTCAAGGCGTTGTAGAAACCTCTCAGACGACCGGGCTGGCCGCCCGCACCTCGTCGGCGATCCGCGCGGCCACGGCGCCGGCCTGCTCCTCGGTGGCGGCCTCGACCATCACCCGGACCAGCGGCTCGGTGCCGGAGGGGCGCAGCAGCACCCGCCCGGTCTCGCCGAGCTCGGCCTCGGCCAGCGCCACGGCGGCCTGCACGGTCGGCGCGGCCGCCCCGGCCGCCCGGTCGCCGACCTTCACGTTGATCAGGACCTGCGGCAGCTTGTGCACGACGGCGGCCAGGTCGGCCAGCGACTTGCCGCTCGCCGCGATCTGGGCCATCAGGTGCAGGCCGGTCAGCACGCCGTCGCCGGTGGTGGCGAACGCCGGCATGACGATGTGCCCGCTCTGCTCGCCGCCCAGCGCCAGCCCGTTGCCCTGCAGGTGCTCCAGCACGTACCGGTCGCCGACCTTGGTCTCGATCAGCTTGACCCCGGACTGCTTCATCGCGATCCGCAGGCCCAGGTTGCTCATCACGGTCGCGACCAGGGTGTCCTCGGTCAGCGTGCCGGCGTCGCGCATGGCCAGCGCCAGGATCGCCATGATCTGGTCGCCGTCCACCTCCTCGCCGGAGGCGGTGACGGCCAGGCAGCGGTCGGCGTCGCCGTCGTGGGCCAGGCCCAGGTCGGCGCCGTGCAGCAGAACCGCCTCGCGGACCTTGTCGAGGTGCGTGGAGCCGCACTCCTCGTTGATGTTCAGCCCGTCCGGCTCGGCGTGGATGGCGATGACCTCGGCGCCGGCCTCCCGGTAGGCGACCGGGCCGACCTCGCTGGCCGCGCCGTTCGCGCAGTCCACCACGACCTTGATGCCTTCGAGCCGGTGCGGGAGCGATTCGATCAGGTGCTTGATGTAGTGCTCGGCCCCGTCCAGCAGGTCGTGCACCCGGCCGATGCCGGCGCCGGTGGGCCGCCCGACCAGGCCGTGCCCGTCCGCGACGGCCTTCTCGATGCGCTCCTCCAGCTCGTCCGGCAGCTTCTGGCCGCCGGCGGCGAAGAGCTTGATGCCGTTGTCCGGCATGGGGTTGTGCGACGCCGAGAGCATCACACCCAGATCGGCGCCGGTCTGCCCCACCAGGTACGCGACCGCGGGTGTCGGCAGCACGCCGACCCGGACCACGTTGGCCCCGGCGCTGGTCAGACCGGCCACCACTGCCGCTTCCAGCATCTCGCCGCTGGCCCGCGGGTCTCGGCCCACGATCGCGAGCGGCTGGTGGCTGCTGTCGGTCTCGACCAGAACCCGGGCGGCCGCGACCGCGACCGCGAGGGCCAGTTCCGGGGTGAGCAGTTCGCCGTTCGCGAGGCCGCGAACGCCGTCGGTGCCGAAGAGTCGCCCCATGGCGGCTTCCTTTCGCCGGTGACACGTGCCCTCAAGCGTGCAGCAACAACTGGTCAGGGCAGGAGTACCGGAACGGCTAGTTGGGGGGAGGGGGGTGTCACACCAGGAACAGGCCTGTCACAGCAACCACAGGGGCCGCCACGTCAGGGACAAGCTTTCACAGCTACCGCCGGCGGCGCAAAAACCACGACGGCCGAGCACACTCCCCGAACAATCGGGAAGCACACTCGGCCGTCGAAGGAAAATCAGCGCTTCGAGTACTGCGGGGCCTTGCGGGCCTTCTTGAGACCGTACTTCTTGCTCTCCTTGACCCGGGCGTCACGGGTCAGGAAGCCGGCCTTCTTCAGGGCCGGGCGGTCGTCGGGCTCGTTGGTGATGAGGGCCCGGGAGATCGCGAGGCGCAGCGCACCGGCCTGGCCGGTGATGCCGCCGCCACGCAGGTTCGCGTAGACGTCGAACTGCTCGGCCCGCTCGACGGTGCCCAGCGGCTCACGGATCAGCTGCTGGTGAACCTTGCTCGGGAAGTAGTCCTCGAGCTGACGGCCGTTGCAGGTGATCTTGCCGGTGCCGGGGACGAGACGCACCCGGACGATGGCCTCCTTGCGGCGGCCCACGGTCTGGATCGGGCGGTCACCGGGGCGCGGGGCGCGGACCGGGGCCGACGCGGCCTCGACGACGACAACCGTCTCAGCGGGCTCCTCGACCGCCTCGACGGTCTCGACGACAGCCTCGGGCTCGACGGCCTCGGGCTCGATGGTGTCGGTCATGCTGCTGCCTTCTCCCGCGCTCACTGCGCGATCTGCTTGATTTCGAACGGCTGCGGCTGCTGAGCGGCGTGCGGGTGCTCGGCGCCCGCGTAGACCTTCAGCTTCTTGAGAACCTGGGCAGCCAGCTTGTTGTGCGGGAGCATGCCCTTGACGGCCAGCTCGATCGCCTTCTCGGGGCGGGTGTTCAGCAGGTCTTCGTACCGGACCTGCTTCAGACCGCCCGGGTAGCCGGAGTGCCGGTAGGCAATCTTGGTCTGCCGCTTGTTGCCGGTCAGCGCGACCTTGCCGGCGTTGATGATCACAACGAAGTCGCCGGTGTCGACGTGCGGGGCGAACGTCGGCTTGTGCTTGCCGCGGAGGAGAGTCGCGGTGTGGGTAGCCAGGCGGCCCAGAACGACGTCAGAAGCGTCGATAATGTGCCACTGACGCTCGATCTCACCCGGCTTCGGGCTGTACGTACGCACAGAATTACCTTGTCTCGTCGTCGGTCTGGGGGCGCGCGCTGGTCGCGTCGAACTCGACGTCGACACGACGATCAAGCACACCCCAGGGGGAGCGCTCGCCAGCTATCGCACAACAGCAGGCAACAATACCCGGCCGCGCGGCGCGTGGTCAAAACAGGCTGCCCCTGGGTGAATGGCCCGAGGCGGGACCTCAAACGGTATCCAGCATACTCGGTCTCAGGACTCGCCCGACCGCGGGTTAACCATCAGAACCTCAGCCGCTCTTAGCAGGCTCGAAACAAATGGGACGCTTGGCCGAAATTCCCCACCGGCAGGCTTCCCCGCATGCCCAACGGTGCGGAACTACGGACGACGCGGCCCGGCATTGGCCGAGTCGGCGTGTTCGGGCGCACCATGGAGAGACCACCGTCAGGGTTGAGGACGGACCTGACGGTGTTCGTCACCCCGGTTGCCCGGTGTGACGGAGAGAAGTCGCGGCGTGCCCCGGACGGAGGCATGGCGAGGACCGTAAGCGTGACATGGGAGCGGGTCGACGCTGAGGACGACGGTCTTCGAGCGTGCCCTTCGGTGGACCGCCCGGCCACGCCGCGACTTCTCGACCTCGACGAAAACGGGAACTCCGCCGGATGACGGACCGGAGCTCCTCGGCTCGCCGGCCGGTTCTCACCGCGGCCGCGCTGGCCGAGCCCACCGCAACCCTCACCGGCTACACCATCGGTGTCACCTCCGACCGCCGCCGCGACGAGCTCGCCGGCCTGCTGGAGAGCCGCGGCGCCCGCGTCGTCATCGCCCCCGCGCTGCGGATAGTCCCGATCGCCGACGACGCCGAACTGCGCGCCGCGACCCGCGCCTGCCTGGACAACCCGCCCGACATCGTGCTGGTCAACACCGGCATCGGGATGCGCGGCTGGCTGGAGGCGGCCGAGGGCTGGGGCCTGGCCGAGCCGCTGCACGAGGTGCTCAGCCACGCCTACCTGATCGCCCGCGGCCCGAAGGCGCGCGCCGCGGTCCGCACCGCCGGCCTGCAGGAACAGTGGACCCCGGACGGCGAGAGCTATGAGGAGGTCGTCGAGCACCTGACGACCCGCGGCATCGCCGGCCTCACCGTCGCCATGCAGTTGCACGGCGAGAGCCAGCCGGAGTACACGGAAGCCCTGGAAGCCGCCGGGGCCCGCGTGATCGAGGTCCCGGTCTACCGCTGGGCGCCACCGACCGACCCGGCCCCGCTGCACCGCCTGGTCGACCTGATCGTCGGCAAGCTGGTCGACGCCGTGACGTTCACCTCGGCCGCCGCCGTGCAGGCTCTGCTCCGCGCCGCCGGGCCGGCCACCGACCCGCTGCTCGACGCGCTCCGCCACGACGTACTGGCCGCCGCCGTCGGCCCGGTCACCGCGGCCCCCCTGCGCCGCCTGCACATCCCGGTCTCCACCCCGCACCGGGCCCGCCTCAGCGCCCTGGTCCGCACCCTGGTCGACGAACTCCCCAAACGAGCCGTCTCCTTGCAGGTCAACGGCCACTCACTGACCCTGCGCGGCCACGCCGCGGTCGTCGACGGCGAACTCCGCCCCCTGGCCCCCGGGCCGATGGCCGTCCTCCGAGCCCTGGCCACCCCACCCGGACGCGTCCTCTCCCGGGCCGCCCTCCTGCAGGCCCTCCCCCGCAACGCCGACGAGCACGCGGTCGAGATGGCGGTCGCCCGCCTCCGCGCCGGCCTCGCCATCCCCGGCCTGGTCCAAACCGTCGTCAAACGCGGCTACCGAATCCCCATCCCCTAGGTCTCGGCCGGCCGCGATCCCCCTGAACCCTGAAGATCAACTTCAAATTCTTCATTGCCTCGGTCCGCCGTGGTCCAGACCGTCGCTCCCGCGGGGACCCTTCCGACCCTCGCAGGCCGCTGGCGCGGCCAAAACGCGAGGCCCGCAAGGGCGACGTGGTCGGCTGGTTGCGGTCAAGGCAACAAACCCGCCCACCCCCGAAGCCGCCGGCCCAGTCCCGCCAAACCGCAGAAATCGCCCGAACTCCCTCGGCACACCGCCCGCCCGAGCAGCGACCGCGAGCCACAGCCACCCAGGCGCCAGCCGCGCCCCCAGATCTCGGCTGGCACTCAGGGCTGTTCCAGCCCCCTCCACACAACCCTGAACACCAGCTCAAAGCGGCCGGCTGGCACTCAGGGCTGCTTCAGCCCCCTCGACACAACCCTGAACACCAGCTCAAGGCGGCCGGCTGGCACTCAGGGCTGCCTCCGACGCCCGGAGGCAGCCCTGAGACCAGCTGGGGACACTGCACCGCGTGGCGGGGTGGGACGACGCTGGGCTTGCGCGGTTTGGTGGCTCTTTGGGGGTTTCGCCGCGGCGAAGGGTAAGGCGGGCGGAAGGGGTGTGGACAGCCTGTGGATAACGTGGGGATAGGGGCGTGCACCTGGGGTTTTGGGGTGAGCGTGACCAACAGCGGACGTCGCCCTGGAGGGGTTCGCGTTTTGGGCGCGCCAGCGCCCTGCGAGCCCCGGAAGGGTCCCCGCGGGAGCGACGATCTGGACCACCGCGGAGATAGGCAATAAAGAATTTTGAAGTAAAGAATGACCCGCGCCGACCGGAAGTGATCAGGTTGGCGCGGGCCTGAGACGAGCGTCAGCCGACGACTACGCCCTGCTCGTGCTCGGCGACGAGGGTGGCCATGGCGTGTTCGACGACGCCGATGAGGACGGCCTTGACCGAATCGCGGTGCCGGGCGTCGCACATGACCAGCGGGACGCGGGCCGGGATGGCGAGGGCCTCCCGGACCTCCTCGGCCTCGTAGCGTGGCGCGCCGTCGAAGCAGTTGACCGCGACGAGGTAGGGCAGATGCCGGTTCTCGAAGTAGTCCAGCGGGGCGAAGGCGTCGGTCAGGCGGCGGGTGTCGACCATGACCGCGGCACCGACCGCGCCGCGGATGAGTTCGTCCCACATGAACCAGAAGCGGGTCTGGCCGGGCGTTCCGAACAGGTAGAGGATCAGGTCGTCGGCCATCGTGATGCGGCCGAAGTCCATGGCGACGGTGGTGGTGCCCTTCTCCGGCACCTTCGAAGCGTCGTCGATGCCGGCGCCGGCCGCGGTCATCACGGCCTCCGTGGTCAGCGGCTCGATCTCGGAGACGGCGCCGACCAGCGTCGTCTTACCGACGCCGAAACCACCAGCGATGACGATCTTCGCGGAGGTGATCTCCGAAGGAGGGGCGCCCGCCCGCTCAGAGCTTGCGAAGTCCACTCAAAACCCTTCCCAGCAGATCCATCCGCTCCGTGAAACCCTTGCGGGGAGCGGCACTGTGCAGCGAGAGCAAACCGTCGGCGACCATGTCGGCGACGAGAACCCGGGCCACCCCGAGAGGCAGCCGGGTCAGCGCCGCGAGCTCGGCGAGCGATTGGGCTTTCGGTTCACACAGGACGGCGATGCGGTATTTGTCGTGTCCGGCGAAACGCGCTTCCTGGACGGCCGCCGAACTGGCGACCAGGACCGCTTCGATCGGGATGTCCCGGATCGGCTCGGTCCGGCCGCGGGTCACCGCGTAAGGCCGCACCAGGTTTCCCCGGGGATCATGCGGCTCTGTCATGTCGCGGTCACCTCATCTCCACCGGGGTTCACCCACCCCGGCGCTTAGTGGCTGACAGCCTCTCGGGTCGCCGGCGACAACGCCGCGCCGACGCGCTCCACCAGCAAGGCCATCTCGTAGCCGACCTGGCCGACGTCGCAACTGCGCGCCGCCAGCACGGCCATCGACGAACCGTCGCTGATGGACATGAGGAAAAGATAGCCGCTATCCATTTCGATGATGGTCTGCTGCACCTTTCCGGCAGTGAACATCCGGGACGCGCCGTCGGTCAGACTGACCACGCCGGATGTGATCGCGGCCAGTTGCTCGGCCCGGTCGGTCGGCAGATCCCGCGAGGATGCCAGCAACAAGCCGTCCGCGGAGACCGCCACCACGTGCGCGATCCCGGCGATGCTGTCGGCGAAGTTGTTGAGCAGCCAGCCCATGTCGTGCATGGTGGGAGGCCTGGTCACTGTTCATTCTCCTTAGGAGCCTGTGGTACCACGGCGGCGGATTCGGCGACGCCGTCCGTCCGCCCTCGCTGAACCCCACGGGTGTACGCGGAGAGGAGCCCGCGTACGTCATCGGGGCTGCGACGATTCTGTGCGCGAGGTGTCTCCTGCACCCCACCGGGTACGAGCTGCGCCTGCGGGATCCGCTTGGGCAGGCCGGAGTCGGTGATACCGGCGTCCTTGGGGGCGGCCGCGGCCATCGCGCGGTGCCAGCCCTCGTCGGCCGCGGTGCGCCAGCGGTCCTCGGCGGCCTCGCGGGGCTTCGGGACCGGGCCGGCCTTGGGGGTGGGCTCGGGGACGAGGACGACCGGGGCCGGGGCGTATCCGGCGGTCGGCATGCCTCGCATGTCCGGCGTTCCGGGCGCGGCCGGTGCGTCGGCCTCGAACCAGTTGTGCTGCATCTCGACGTGGATCGAGCCGTTCGGAGCCGATGGGCCGGCCGTGGGCTGCGCGGAAACCGGGCGGTTGCCGTTCGGCTGGGTGGGGATCGGGCGACTGCCGTTCGGCTGCGCGGAAACCGGGCGGGCGGCTGCGGGCTGTGCGGAGACCGGGCGCGCGGCCGGCTGCGCGGAGACCGGGCGCGCGGCCGGCTGTGCGGAAACCGGGTGGGCTGATACCGGCATCGCGGAGATCGGCCGGGCCGAGACGGGCTGGGCCGACACCGGCCGGGTCGAACCCGGCTGCGAAGAGACCGGCCGGGCGATCAGCGGCGAGGAGGCCACCGGCTGCACGGGGTAGGGCTGGGCCGAGACCGGCGCCGAGTGCGCCCCGGAGTGTGCACCGGAAACCGGCTCGAACAGCGGCGCCGACGGCAGTTCGACCGGCGCATCCGGCTTGGGCACCCGGGTCGGCAGCGGAGGCCGATCCGGCGTGGGCCGAAGGTCGAGATCGGTCGGCGGGGCGAGTTCCATGGACGCCCATCGGGGCATCGTCGGTGTCGGCGCGGGCGCGGACCGGATCGGCGGCCGAACCTCGGGCGCCCGTTCGATGCTCCCGGTCTGCTGCGGCGCCGGCCCGGGCCGGGTCCAGCTGGCGGCCCGCCCCGGGGCCACCGAGGATCCGCCGGGCACCACGGTGATCTCGGCCGGCAGGCTGATCTCGGCGATCGTCCCGCCCTCGCGGTGCGGCAGCAGCCGGACCCCGATCCCGTGCCGGGCCGCGAGCCGCGCGATGACCGCGAAGCCCATCAGCCGGAACGCGGCCACGTCGACCTCGGTCGGCTCGGCCAGCCGGCGGTTGATCACTTCGAGCTGTTCCGGCGTGATGCCCAGCCCACGGTCCTCGACCTGGACGATCGCCTGGTCGCCGGCCCGCCGGCCCTGCGCCATCACGACGGTGGTCGGCGGCGAGAACCGGGTGGCGTTGTCGAGCAGTTCGGCGATGAGCCGGACCACGTCGTTGACCGCGGCGGCGGCGACCGAGACGTCGGTGTCGGTCGCGCCGAACTCGACCCGGTGGTAGAGCTCGACCTCGGACTGCGAGGCGCGGAGCACGTCGACCAGCAGCGCGTCCTCGCGGCGCGGCGAGCCCACGTCGGCACCGGCCAGGACCAGCAGGTTCTCGTCGTTGCGGCGCATCCGGGTGGCGAGGTGGTCCAGGTCGAAGAGCCGCGCGAGCCGCTTCGGGTCCTCCTCGGTGCGCTCGATCTGGTCGAGTTCGCCGATCATCCGGTCGACGAGCGCCTGGCTGCGCCGGGCCAGACTGAGGAACATCGCGGAGACGCTGGTGCGCAGTGCGGCCTGTTCGGCGGCGACCCGGATGGCTTCCCGGTGCACCATGTTGAACGCCTCGGCGACCTGCCCGAACTCGTCCCGGTCGGGCAGCCGGATCGGGTCCCGGGTCTGGGCGACGATCCGGTCGACGCCGCCCTCGCCGAGACTGTCGACGTCCTGCAGCCGGCTGACCGCGTCGGGCAGGTCGCGGTGGGCCACGGCGAGCGCGCCCTCGCGCAGCATGCGCAGCGAGAGGTGCAGGTTGCGGCCCAGGTAGACGGCGAGTCCGATGGCCGCCATCAGGATCAGCAGCACCACCACGAATTCGAGGGTCGAGCGCCGGCTGGTGGCGTTGCTGTCGTCCTCGGCGATCTTGACGACCCCGGCTTCCAGACCGGTCTCGGTGTTCCGCAGAAGATCAAGGACTTGCGCGTACGTCTTCGTCAGGTCCTCGGCCGAGACAGCGCCCGGCCCGGTGAGGCGGGTGACCGTCCCGTCCGCCTTGGCCACCGCGGCGTCGGCCAGGGCGGACTCGACCTGGCCGGACTGCTCGGTGGTGGCGATCATCCGGAAGTCGTCGAGCGCTTCCTGCCGGGCCGCCTGCGCGCCGATCAGGTCCTGCTGCCAGACGGCGGTGAGCTGGCCGGTGACCCGGACCACGTACGACGCGGCCTCCTGGTCGGCGGCGGCCTCCTCGATCCGGGTGAACGCGGCGAGCGCGCGCAGCCCGTCGGCGACCGTGCCCGGCTCGGCGATCTGACTGACCGTCTCGTCGTAATCGGACAGTCCATGAAGGACGTCGCTGTATTGCTGGACCGCGGTGGCGAGAGTCACATCCTTGCGGGCGGTGACCGAACCACGGAGGTCGTCGAGCGCGCCGAGCCGGTCCTGGATCAGCTGGAGCCGGTCGCGGACCCGGGCCGGAACCTCCTGCAGGTCGGCCCGGTCGGCCCGGAACTTGCGGGCCTGCGCGTCGGTCGCCGCGACCGCGTCGCGGTAGGTGTCGCGGGGCGCTTCCGACGTGGCCAGGAAGGCGGCCGCGGCCATCCGTTCCTGGTGCAGCAGCCGGCTCAGCCCGGACAGGTCGGTGCCGAGTTTGGTGAGGTCGGCGACCCGGCCCGCGTCGGTGGCCCGTCCGCGCACCTCGATCAGCCGCACCGACGCCAGCACGAGCACCGCGACCAGTGGGATGACCAGGATGCCGGCGACTTTGGCCCGGATCCGGGCATCACGCAGCCAGGGAAAAGGACCGCGTCGTACAGCCAGGCCCGAGGATCCCGTGCTCACGACATCTCCTTCGCGGTCGTCCCGCCTGAATGGCCGCCCCGGCGCGCGATCGTCGCCGCTACGGCGTCGTCCTGGGTCTGCGGTCCGGCCCCGTCCGGCGCGCGCAGCAAGGTCCGTGCCGAAAATGGCACGGCGGCGATTTCATCAGACCCCCGACTGTTTTGGGAAGCCTGGATCCTCCCGGAAACCACCCGGCTGTCCGGGTGGTAACCGCGCGCGACGACGGCCGGTGCCGCGGATTGTGGCGTTGACGTGCGCGAATACCTCATCCGCGACCGTTTCCGCAGTCACGGCAACCGAACACCTTCACGATTCCAACCACTATGTGAGAGTCCTGTCCCGCGCCTGACGAAACCGCGGCTTCTGAGCAGGGGTCTCACGTTCGCAAGGATTGGCACGACGCGACGGACACGTTGTCCGTGGCCGACAGTGTCCACTCTGGAGCGTTGCTACCGCAACCTATCCCGTACGTCGCCCTGAAGTGACCGAAAGTGACGTTACGCCATCGAATCATTTCGATCAATGAAGATCCATACTTTAGGCTGCCTTAAGAAGCCACGCCCCCACTGGCGTGACCGGCGCAGCATTCCGTAACGTGCCCGGCATGGCATTTCGGAGCTGGGTGAAGCTGCTGGCCACCACCGCCACAGCAGCCGCGGTGGTCGGAGCCGGCCAACTCGGCATCGCCTACGGGCTCGGCATCGTCCGGCTGAATCGCGTTCTCGACGTCACTGCGCGTGATCAATGGACGGCACAGCTGGCCTGGGTCGCCTGGATCACCATGACCGCGGCCGCGATCGGCGCGATCGTCGCCACCGGCCTGCTGCCGCGCTGGCGGGACCGCCCGGTCGGCGCCGGCGGCGCCCTCGCCCTCGGCCTGGCCGGTGGGATCGGCTCGCTCGCCGTCCTGCCGCTGACCATGCAGCCGGCCCGGGACGCGCAGGTCGCCGGAGTCCAGCCGGTCCTGGTCATCGGCATCGCGGCCGGGCTCGGCGCCGCGGCCGGCATCTTCGCCGGGTGGGCGTCGGCGGCCAAGCCGGCCGCCCGCTGGAACGTGGCCGCCGTCAGCGTGCTGATGTGGATCGTCGCGCTGATCTCGATCGGCCCGTCGCTGCGCCCCGGCCACGACCGGCCCGAGATCCACCTCGGCGTGCTGAGCGGCAGCCTCATCCCGTCCGCCCTCGCGTCGCACACCACCTTCCTCACCATGCCGACGCTGGCGCTGCTGGCCGGCCTCACGGTCGGCTTCGTGGCCCGCGGCCACCGGGTGTCGGTGCTCGCCGCCGGGCTCGCCGGGCTGGCCGGTCCGGCCCTGCTGACGCTGGCCTACCTGGTCGCCGGCCCGGAGGCAGGCGCCACCGGGTTCCAGACCGACCCGTACTGGTCGGCGATGACCGCGTGCGGCGCCGGCGTGCTCGGCTCGGTGATCGCCGCGATCGTCCGCAGCGCCCCGGCCACTACCCCCGCCACCGCCACTGCTTCCTCCTCACCGGCCGTCGCGCCCGCCGCCCCCGCCGCGGTCGAGCCGCCGGCCGCGCCGCTGCCGAAACGGGACGCGCCCGTGCAGTCGGCCATCGCGCAGGCCGCGGCCGCCGCCGCGCTGCGCCCCGAGGACCAGCTGCGCCCCTCCGACACCGGCGTCATCGGCACGGCCCCCGGCACCCCGAACAACCCGTTCGCCGGCGGCACCGGCAGCCCGTTCCGGGCCGGCGTGCCGTTCCCCCCGCAGCCGGCCCCGACCCAGCCGCCGCCGCACGCCCCGGCCCCGCAGAACCCGCCGCACGCCCCGGCCCCGCAGATCCCGCCGCGCTTCTCCGGCCAGCAGCCCAACCCGTCGGCCGGCTTCCAGGGCCGCCGCCCCACACAGCCACCACCATCCCAGGCCCCGACCGGCGACGGCTTCGACGGCTTCGCGGCCGGCCGCTCGGGTGCGATCACCGCCGAGCACCCGCGGATCCCGGGCACCCGCGGACCGGTCGTCGAACCCACCTCGATCAGCGGGCCATACCCTTCCGGCCCGGCGCGCAAGCCCGGCCAGGAAAATGATTATGTCGATTGGGTAAGCGGCCTCGGCGGCCAGTAAAACATTCGTAAACTCCGATGGAATGATGCATCTGGGAGGTACCGCCAAGCGGCTGGGGCAGACACGATGCTCGATGTCCGGGCCCCATCCCCTCGGCGTATCGGAGTTCAACCGTGACCCGTCTCAAGCCCCGCGCACGCAAGCTCGTACTCAGCCTCGCCCTGATCCTCGGGCTGGCCGGCACCGCGCTCGCCGTCCCGTCGGCCGCGCAGGCCGCCGTCTACTCCACCTGCACGATCAGCCGCTGCTCGGCCGCGCGCACCGCCTTCACCGGCTGGCAGACCCTCGGCTGGCCGCTCAGCTCCGGCTGGTACTCCTGGCCGTACGGCAGCTACAACTACACCGGCGGCACCTTCCAGAACCGTGAGGGCTACCTGCCGTCGGCCACCTACAACGAGTACGACGTCTACTCCCGCGCCAAGGGCGCGTCCCGCGACGCCTACCGCATCGTCGTCAACCGCAGCACCAAGGTCGCCTACTTCACCCCGGATCACTACGTGACCTTCTACAAGCTCTAAAGAATTATTTGGTACGCAGTGAGCCCCCCGCGGCGGCCGTCCCCTCGACGGCCGCCGCGTCGCATTCCTCCCCCTGATCTGCTACCGCCCCGCAACCGTTAGCACCCCGCTCGTGCTCATGCGGCCTTTCCGAATAAGTCAGACCCGCGAAAGTCCCGGCGAAGGCTTAGCTGGCCCCCGCCCCCGGCCGAACAAACTCGTTGCCAGGGGGATAACGAAGTCCGCTCGGCGTGAAGGGCAAACCCGGCGCAAGCCGGGGACGCAAAGCCACAGGACCCACGAGGTCGGCTGGGCTACCACCGAACGAACAGGGGAACCGATATGCGCAACATGCTTCAGATGGTGGGCGGCGTCGCCGCTGCTGGTGTCGTCGCAGCCGGTGCGACCGCATTCACCGCTCCTGGTCTCAAACTGTCGCAGCCGACGCAGGCTGTCTCGCCCGTCGGTACGGTCGTGCAGTCCGTCACCAGCGGTCTTAACATTTCAGGCATTGTCTACACATACGCCGACAACACCAGCACCGGCAGCAGCTTCCACAACCAGATCAAGAAGGCTGTCATCACCTTCGACACAGCCGTCACCAACACCGTGACCGTAGCTGCCACGAGCACCACCGGTGGCGGCTTCGGCATCAGTGGCGCGGACTCCTGGGTATGCACGGCCTCCACCGTGGTTGTGGGTCACACCAACGACACCTGGACATGCCAGACCGAGGACAGCAACGGCACTCCCGGCGCCAACGTCGGCTACTTCGCCGGAGTGGACACCTTCGCCGTTACCGTCGCCTAGTTTCGAGACGTCGATCTGATCCGGCCGTCGCCCTCCGACGGCCTCGGACAGGGGGGCGTCATTCCTCGCACCGCCCGTCGTCTCGCCGTGGCCGCCATCCTCGTGATGGCGGCCATTGGTGCTTGGACGATCGGAACGCATCGGGTTTCGTACGTGATCACCCACGGCGTCAGCATGAATCCGGTGTACTACTCGGGCGATCTAGTTATCGTCGCAAGAGCCGATTCTTACAAAGTTGGTGAGATCGCCGCCTACACCGGGGCGGGCGGCGTCGAGGTCCTTCATCGCATCATCGGCGGCGATGATACGACCGGATTCACCTTCAAAGGAGACAACAACCAGTCCACCGACGTTCCTCACCCCACAGCAGATGAGATCAAGGGGCGAGCCGTCTTCCACGTCTCTGGTGGTGGCACCTGGCTGAGGCCTTTCCTGAGTCCGACCGCCCTCGGAATGCTCGGCTTCCTACTGATCAGCGGCGGTGGGTCGGCCTCAGCCAAAAAACGCAGAGACCTGGCCCGTGGCCGACGCAAGAAGAAGGTGAAAGGCATGGCTGGCCAAGGGGGCTCTTGGGCAGCGGCCACGGTCGCATTCAAAACCGTAAGCCGCCTTCATCCGATCCTTCGTGTCATCGCTGTTCTGACCACGCTCTGCGCCGCCTGTGGACTCGTGCTAGGTGTGCTGGGGTGGATGAAGCCGGCCACCCAGTCGACTGCGAGCAGTTCGGTGGCTGGGGAATCGATAACGTTCTCCTATTCGGCCAAGGTCGAGCCGTCCGCCGCTTACGACGGAACCGTCGCCTACTCACCTGATCCGATTTATCGAAAGCTTGCACACTTCGTCAACCTGCAACTGCAGTACCGGGGCGAGCCTGGCCGTATCAACGTCGACGCCCGGGTGGCGTCTGCGGCCGGATGGCATTCGAAGATGCAACTCTCGCAGGCTCGCCAGTTCACCGCCGACCGCTACACCGGCACAGTTCTGCTCGATCTCGACGGCCTGGACGATCGCGTGCAGGCAGCAGCCACGGCGATCGGTACCGACCTCGGTCAAATCACCATCACCGTGACAGCACACGTGGAGCACCCAGATGGAACCCTCTTCGAGCCGCAACTTCCTCTGATCCTTACCGAGCCCCAACTGGCTTTGGCGAACGGGGCGAACAGCCTGGTCGTCAATCAATCAGGGAAGACGTCTGGTGGTGGGATCTACCCGCGGCAGATCAGTGTGCTGGGGCGCGACCTGGTGACGGCGGGTGAGGCGCGGCGGTATGCGGTGTGGCTGTTGCTGTTCGCTGTGGCTGGGGTGATCGGAATCGGACTGGCGGCGATGCGGCACGTGCCGTTGGGGAATCGGGCGCAGGTTCAGCGGCGGTATGGGCATCTGCTGGTGCCGGTTGAGCCGATGACCAGTAAGCAGGGTGAAGCGGTGGTGACCGTGGCTTCGGTGCCGGCGCTGGTGAAGTTGGCGGAGAAGTACGGGCAGATGATCCTCACCTGGACCCGGCCGGACGGGGCGGATGACTTCGTGGTTCGGGATGACGGGGTGCTGTACCGGTATCGGATTGTTCCGCCTCGGCCTACCGCGGCCAAGCCTCCGCTGTCCGGGGTGCCTCATCCGGCTCGGAAGGCGCAGAAGTCGGCGGCGCTCGGTATTGCTTCGGTGATCGGTTCGCCTGCGCAGAACGCGGCTACGGAAGCGGAGGCTGACCGCAAGCTTGAGCCGGAAAGCACTCCGGTGGCTGGGCATGAGATTCGCGCCGAGCAGCCTTCAGTTACCCCGCGCGAAGAGCCCGCGAGCGAGAAGCCGGTCACCACGCCGGAGGAAGTGTCTGGCGGCTCGCGCGAGGAGGGCAAAGCCGAGCAGCTTGGCGAGCTCAAGGTGGCTACCGAACAGCAGGAAAAACCCGGGCCGGATGACAGCCGCGAGGACGCCGGGGAACCCGAGGCTGCTGACGCGAGCGAAGAGCCGAAGCCCACCGCGGAAGACACCGAGAAGCTACGGACAGACGACTCGCAGCCCGAACCGACCGAGGCCACCGCCGCGGAAACCGAGCAACCGGAGGCGGAGGCCACCGCCGCGGAAATCGAGCAACCGAAGGCAGGGGCAGAGGGCACGCAGCCCGACGAGGCCAAGGCGGACGCCGACGAGATCAAGCAGCCGGAAGAGGCGACGCCGGAAGCTTCCGAGGTAACTGAGGCGGAGAAGCCCTCCGAACCCACAAAGACTGCGGAGACAGAGACCGCGAAGGTCGACGAGGCCGTTGTGGAGACGCCGGTGGCCGAGGTTGAGCCGGCTCCGGTGACCCGCACTCAGCCGGCACGCCGTCCCCGCAAGCGCCGACAGAAGGTCGAGCCTCAGCCCGAGGCCACCGTCGAGGCAGCGCAGGCGACTCCGACGCTCGCCGTGCCGCCGGTTCCGGTCGAGGTGGAACCGCCGACGACGGCCCCTGAGGGGGAGACGGCGGCTACGGACGTACGGGAAAAAGAGCAGGAAGCGGAAAGCGCGCCCGGACCACAGAAACGGCCCGCGCGCCGGGCGCCCCGCGCCCGCAAAGCCGCGCCGCCAACCGAGACCGAGGCAAAAGCCGAGGCCGGGATCGAGGCAAAAGCCGAGCCCGGGACCGAAGCAAAAGCCGAGGCCGCGGCGGAAACCCCGCAGCCCGCCAAACGCCCAGCCACCAGGCGCAAGCCGGCCGCAAAGCGAGCCACCCCGACCGCCCCCAAGCCCGCGGAAGAAACCCCCACACCGGCGGAAGAAGCGCCCAAGACGACCACCGAGCCCGAGGCCACGAAGGAACCCGCCACGCCGGAGGTCGCGAAAGAGCCGGCCGCGCGGGAGAGCGACGCCAAGAGCGACAACGTGCCGGCGGAAGAGACCGCCGCGAGCGCGCTGACCGATGTTCAAGCGAAAACGGCGGAAAATCTCGCCACGGAACGAAAGGCTGCTGAGGAGTTGGCCGAGCGCAACCTAGCCCTGGAGCAAGCCATCACCCGCAAGGCCGAGGAGGATCAGGCCGCCGCCGACCGGGCCCGCGCGGAGCGGCTGGCGAAGCGTACCGCCGAGCGGGACCCGGTCTTCGACTTCCTGCCGCCTAAGAAGGATTGACCGGCAGGTAGACGCGCCCGCCGGCGTCCACGAATTCCGAGGATTTGGCTTTCATGCCGGCCGCGCGCAGTTCGTGGCTGATTTTCATGGAGCAGAATTTGGGCCCGCACATGCTGCAGAAGTGTGCGGTTTTGGCGGGGGCGGCCGGGAGGGTCTCGTCGTGGTAGGCCCGGGCGGTTCCGGGGTCGAGGGCCAGTTCGAACTGGTCTTCCCACCGGAAGTCGAACCGGGCCTGGGACAGCGCGTCGTCCCAGGCTTGCGCGCCGGGGTGGCCTTTGGCCAGGTCGGCCGCGTGGGCCGCGATCTTGTAGGCGATCATCCCGGCTTTGACGTCTTCCTTGTTGGGCAGCCCGAGGTGTTCTTTGGGGGTGACGTAGCAGAGCATGGCGGTGCCGAACATGCCGATCATCGCGGCTCCGATGGCCGAGGTGATGTGGTCGTAGGCGGGTGCGATGTCGGTGGTCAGCGGCCCCAGGGTGTAGAAGGGCGCTCCGTCGCAGAGTTCGACCTGCAGGTCGACGTTCTCCTTGATCTTGTGCATGGGTACGTGGCCGGGGCCTTCGACCATGACCTGGACGTCGTACTCCCAGGCGATGTGGGTGAGTTCGCCCAGTGTGCGCAGTTCGGCGAACTGGGCTTCGTCGTTGGCGTCGGCGATCGATCCGGGGCGTAGTCCGTCGCCGAGCGAGAACGTGATGTCGTATTCGCGGAAGATCTCGCACAGTTCGCGGAAGTGCTCGTAGAGGAAGTTCTGCCGGTGTCCGGCGAGGCACCAGGCCGCCATGATCGACCCGCCGCGGGACACGATGCCGGTGACCCGTTCGGCGGCCAGCGGCACGTATTCCAGGAGCACCCCGGCGTGGACGGTCATGTAGTCGACGCCCTGTTCGGCCTGTTCGATCACGGTTTCCCGGAACAGTTCCCAGGACAGGCGCAGCGGGTCCCCGTTGACCTTTTCGAGGGCCTGGTAGATGGGCACGGTCCCGATCGGCACGGGTGCGTTCCGCATGATCGATTCGCGGGTTTCGTGGATTCGCGGGCCGGTGGACAGGTCCATCACGGTGTCGGCGCCCCACTGGGTGGCCCAGGTGAGTTTTTCGACCTCTTCGGCGACCGAGGAGGTGACGGCCGAGGTGCCGATGTTCGCGTTGACCTTCACCAGGAACTTCGACCCGATGATCATCGGCTCGGACTCCGGGTGGTTGCGGTTGGCCGGCAGCACCGCGCGTCCGGCCGCGATCTCGTCCCGCACGATCTCCGGGTCGACGTTCTCACGGACCGCGACGAATTCCATTTCGGGCGTGATGTCGCCGGCCCGCGCCGCGGCGAGCTGGGTCCGCCCGTCCCACCAGGGCTTCCGCAGCTTCGGCAACCCGACGGTGGGGTCGCTGCCGGGGCCGGACGTGTCGTAGAGCCGCACCGGCGGGTTGTCGCCGGTCAGCACCACCTCGGTGAACGGGACGCGGATCTCCGGACGGGAGCCCTCCACGTAGACCTTGCGCCTCATGATCTTTTCCTCCCAGATAGCCACAAATCCGGCGGCCGATGGCAGTAGGAAGCCGCCGAAGCCTCAAACAAGCGAGCTAGATGAAGAAGTGGTCGAGCGGACCGGGCCCGGCGCCCAGTTCCCACCCGGCGCCGCCGCGCAGCGCCCCGGTCACGTACTCCTTGGCCGTCGCGACCGCGTCCGGCACGGAATCCCCCATGGCCAGCCGCACCGCGATCGCGGAGGAGAACGTGCACCCGGAACCGTGGTTGTTCCGCGTCGGCACGGACTCGCCGTGCAGTTCGGTGATGACGCCGCCGTGCCAGAGCACGTCGACCGCGAGCTCGCTGCCGGTCACGACCACGGCGCGCGGCCCGGTCGCGGCCAATTCGGCCGCTGACGCGGCCATCTCCGAGGTGGTCCCGACAAGACGTCCGGCGAGGGCGCCGGCCTCCTGCCGATTCGGCGTCACAACTTGCGCGTACGGCATCAGCACCGCCACCACCGCAGCCTCACCGAGCCGGCTGCCCGAGGTCGACACCAGCACCGGGTCCACGACCAGGTTGGGCAGGTCGGCGGCCCGATCGGCGATCACCTTGGCCACGGCCGGGTCAGCGATCATCCCGACCTTGACCGCGGCCACCGGCAGATCGCTGAGCACGGCGTCGAGCTGCGCGGCCACGATGTCGGCCGGCACCGGGTGGATCGCGGTCACGCCGAGCGTGTTCTGCGCCGTGATCGCCGTGATCACCGACGCCCCGTAGGCCCCGAGCGCCGCGAACGTCTTGAGGTCGGCCTGGATCCCCGCTCCCCCACCGGAGTCCGATCCGGCGATGGTGAGCACCACCGGCGGCGTCACGCCCGCACCCCCTGAGCGGCGGCGAACGCCCCGGAGAGGACCTGGGCGACCCGTTCCGGGTCGGCCGCCCGCATGATCGCCCCGAGCACCGCGATCCCGGCCGCGCCGGCTTGCGCGCATTCCGCGGCCCGGGTGGCCGAGTCGATGCCGCCGAGCGCCAGCCACGGCACGGTACCGGCGAGTCGAGCCGCCGGCCCGGCCCCGAGCGCCGGACCGTATCCCGGCTTGGTCGAGGTCGGGTAGATCGGCGACAACGTGACGTAATCCACTTCGGACAACGGTTCGGTCCCGTGCCACGACCGGCCGACCAGCGGAATCCCGGCCGGTCGCGGATCGGCCGCGGCCAGGTGCACCGCGTCCCCGCCGAGCGGGTCAGGCCCGGCCACGATCAGCCGACCGGCGGGCACCACCTTCCGGAGTTGTCCGGCCAGGTCGAGCCGCTGGTCGCGGGGCAGGTCGCGGTCGCGGAGCACGATCCAGGCGGCACCACCCCGTACGGCTGCGGCGATGGTCTCCACCAGCGGCCCGGCGGCGGACCGCCGATCGGTGAGTACGACGAGCCCGCCCGGCGTCACCACACCGGGATCCCGTCGTCCGAAGTGGACGCGAGGGCGTGGAAGCGACGCGGGATCCGGCCGGCCCGCCGGGCCAGGCGTCCGGCGGCGACCGCGTGGCGCATCGCCGTGGCCATCACGGCCGGCTCGTCGGCCCGGGTGATCGCGCTGGCCACCAGCACCGCGTCGCAGCCGAGTTCCATGGCCAGCGCGGCGTCCGAGGCGGTGCCGATGCCGGCGTCGAGCACGACCGGTACGTCCACGTTCTGCCGGATCAGCTCGATGTGGTGCGGGTTGGAGATGCCCAGGCCGGAGCCGATGGGCGAGCCGGCCGGCATGACCGCGGCGCAGCCCGCGTCGGCCAGGCGGCGGGCCAGGATCGGGTCGTCGGTCGTGTACGGCAGCACCACGAACCCGTCGGCGACGAGCACTTCGGCCGCCCGGAGCAGCTCGACGCCGTCCGGCAGCAGCGTCCGTTCGTCGCCGATCACCTCCAGTTTGATCAGGTCGGTCTCGAACGCCTCGCGGGCCATCTGGGCCGTCGTGATCGCGTCGGCGGCGGTGAAGCAGCCGGCCGTGTTCGGCAGGATCCGCACCTTGAGCCGGTCCAGCATCGGCAGCAGTCCGGGCCCGGCCGCCTCGACCCGGCGCAGCGCGACGGTGACCATGTCGGTCTCCGACGCGACGATCGCCTCCTCAAGGGCGGCCAGGCTGTTGGCGCCGCCGGTCCCGACGATGAGTCCGTTTTCCGGTAGAAGTCCCACGGTCAGCCGCCCTGGGCGGCGGTGAGCACCTCGACCGCGTCGCCGTCCGCCAGGTCGACCCGGTCCCAGGTGGAACGGGGCACGACCGTGCCGTTCACGGCGACCGCGACACCGCGGTGCGCGTCGGTGATCTCGGCGACCAGGGCGGCCACCGAGCAGGTCTGCGGCCGGGTCTGGTGCCGGCCGTTGACGATCAGGCGCATCCGAACCTCCCGGGGGTGAAGTCGTCGGCGATGGTGTCGGTCGTCCCGGTGAGGACCAGGTCGGCGACGAGTTTCGCGGTGATCGGGGTGAGCAGGACCCCGTTGCGGTGGTGGCCGGCCGCGACGAAGACGCCGTCCCGGAGCCGGCCGATGATCGGCGCGTTGTCCGGCGTTCCCGGGCGGTGGCCGACGGTGATCTCGGTGAGCTCGTGTTCGGCCAGGCCGGGGACCAGGTCGAGGGCGGCGCGCAGCAGGTCGTGGACGCCGCCCGCGGTCGGCCGGTGGTCGGTGCGTTCCTCCTGGGTGGCGCCGACGACGATCTCGCCGTCGGCGCGCGGGACCAGGTAGACGTGGCGTCCGTCGGCGGCGCCGTCGATGACGTGGGTCAGCAGCCCCGGTTCGCCGCGGAGTCGCAGCACCTGACCCTTGATCGGCCGGATCGGCAGGCCGGTGAGCGCCTCGGTGCCGCAGCCGGCCGCGACGACGATCGCGTCCGCGTCTATTTCGGACAGATCCGAGACGTGTCGAGCGACCACGCGCCCGGCCAGCACGGTTCGCAACGCGGAAACCACCCGCCGCGGATCCACCTGCCGCTCGGTCGCCGCGAAAGCGCCGGCCCGGATTCGCGGCGACAGCGCCGGCTCCCGGTCCCGCAGTTGCGACCCGGTCAGCGGCGAGAGCTTCTGGTGCTTCCACTCCCGCGCCATCTCGGTCACGTCGTCCGCGGTCAGCGCGACCCCGAGCGTCCCGGCGTCGTCGTAGCCGACGTCCCCGAGTGATGCCGCGAACTCCGGCCAGAGCGCGTTGGACGCTTCGAGCAGCGGCTCCAGCTGCGGAAACTCGAAGACCGACTCGCCGCCCGGCGCGAGCATCCCGGCCGCCACGTGCCAGGCGCCACCGGCGCCGGCGGGCGCCGGGTCGTAGACCGTGACGTCGGCCCCGCGGTGCCGCAGCTCGGCCCCGACGGCCAGCCCGATGATCCCGCCGCCGACCACGCCGACCCTCACGACAGCACCTTCAGGAACGCGGTGGCCGCGCCGCCCGGGTCGGTCGCGAACGCGCCGATCGCCGCGATCCCGTGCACCCGGCCCGCGAACAGCTCGGCCCGGTCCACCGTGATGCCGCCGATGGCCAGCACCGGTGTCCCCGGGACGGCGGCCGCGACGACGGCGATCCGGTCCGGCCCGAGCGGTGGTGGCAGTCCGTCTTTTGTGGATGTCTCGAAGGCCGGACCGACCCCGAGGTATGTCGCTCCTTGCGCCACGGCTGAACGCGCCGATTCGGGCGTACGGCACGTAGCTCCGACCACCGCACCCGGCCCGAGCACCCGGCGGGCGGCATCCACGGGCAGGTCGTCGGCGCCCACGTGCACGCCGTCCGCCCCGGCCGCCAGCGCGACCCCGATCCGGTCGTTGACCAGGCACATCGCCCCGGCCGCGCGACAGATCCGGACGGCTTCGACGGTCACCGCGTACGCGAAATTGTCGTTGCTCTTGATTCTGATCTGCACGGCCACGCCGGGGCGGGCCACTCCACGGACGACGTCGATGTCGTCGGTGATCACGTGCAGTCGGGGAAAAGATGGTGCGTCCATGACGCGCTCCTCCCTGCGCCGGCATTACCCGGATCAGGTTCGACGGTCGGGGGCCGCATCAGCCCCCCTCTCAGCCCGGTGCCCGGACTCCCGTGGGTTTCTTGTGTTCGACCCTAACCGGAACGTGACGGCAAAAGCCAGCGGCTCTTCGTGATCTACGGGGTAGAGGAATTCGCGTCGACCTACTAAGTTTCGTGAGCCTTCTTCACAGCTCATGTACAGGAGCGTCATGTACGTCGTACTCGCCTGGTTCAGCGACCGCCGCCAACCCGACGGGACGATCCGGGCAGCCCGGGCTCGCTTCGACGCCGCTGTCGCCGAGGTCGTCCCCGAGACGTACGTCCGCCGCGACTTCGGCGGCGAGGACTGGGGCGTCACCTTCCTGCACAGCGCCGACCAGGGCGACTACAAGTGGCCCCTGGCCTCCACCGAGGGTCCGCTGACCGCGCTGTCGCTGGGCCTGCCGGTCGGTGTCGAGACCACCGGCCCGCTCGCGCTGGCCCGGGATCTGCTGGCCGGCGCCGACATCCACCGGGACGTGCTCCCCCCGTTCGGCCTGATCGCGCTCGACGGCGATCAGCGTCTCGCCATCCAGCAGGACTGGATCGGCATGTGCCGCCTGTTCACCGGCACGTCCGACGGCATCACCGCGTTCTGCAGCCGGCCCAGCCTGCTGACCACCTTCCTCTACGGCACCACCGAGCCCGACCTCGACGGCTGGCGCTCGTACGCGGCCAGCGGGTTCTTCGGCGCCGACATGTCGCCGGTGCGCGGCGCCCGGCTGCTGCAGCCGGGTCAGCGGATCACCGGCCGCCGGCGGTCCGAGGGCGGGTGGGAGCTCACCAGCGAGACCCGGTACAACGTGGACGACGTGGTGATGTCCGGTTTCGCCGGGCAGGGCCGGCCGGTCGAGGAGTCCCTGGACCTGGCCGCGGACGCGTTCACCAAGACCGCCACCAGCATCGGCAAGCTGTACGACGGCCCGATCAGTCTCGGCCTGTCCGGCGGTAAGGACTCGCGGCTCATCGCCGCCTCACTGATCGCCACCGGGCACATGCCGAAGTTCCACACCAACGACGACACCGTGGTCGAGGGCGAGACGGCCCTGCGGCTGATGCAGATCCTGCGCGACAAGCGCGGGCTGACCCCGGACCACCGCCTGACCAAGGTCGGCGCTCCGGCCGACGTGCTCGAGGTCGGCCTGTTCGAGCGCACCAAGCGGCTGCAGCAGCGGTACGACTTCCAGTTCCCGTCCAGCTACCAGATCCGGCCGGCCGTGGACCCGCGGCTGCCGGACGCCCTCCCGGCGGCCTCGTTCAGCGGCGTCGGCGGCGAGCTGGCCACCGGGTACTGGTACCCGACGGTCGAGGGCCGCACCCCCGAGCAGGAGGTGGTGGGCCGCCTGACCAACGCGGTGCCCCGCAACGGCCTGGCTCCCGGCGTGATCGACGCCGAGCGGGCCCGGATCACCGGCCTGTTCGACCACGCCCGGGAGATCGGGCTGAGCGACCTGCACCTGGTCGACTACCTCTACCTGACCGAACGGGTCCGCCGGTGGTACTCGTCGGCGTACATCATCGGCAGTGTCACCCCGTACCTGGCGCCGGGCTTCGTCGCCGCCGCGTTCGGCGTCACGGCCCAGCAGAAGCGTGACTTCCTCCTGCACAAGAGCCTGATCGAGCGGCTGATCCCGGAGTGGGGCGACGTCCCGTTCGTCACCGCCTTCCACGGCACGTCGACCGCCACCCGGATCTGGGACGGCGACGGCACCAAGGCGATCGCCGAGCTGCTGGAGACGGCCCAGGGCCCGATCGCGCAGCTGATCAACCGCGACCTGGTCGAGAAGACCCTGACCACGGTCGTGCGGACGGACAGCTCGCCCGAGCACATCCTGCGCCAGTTCAACTACCTGGCGGTGGCCTCCACGGTGCTGGAGCCCGGCACCGTGGCGCCGGCCACGGGGGCGGCCTACGCCCGGATCACCGCGCCGCCGGCCCCGAAGAAGCCGACGGCCCGGCCGATCCCGGTCCCGTCCCGGCTGCGCTGGCTGAAGAAGACCCGGCTCTGGAAGACCGCCCGCCGGATCCTCCGGCCCGCCCGGTAGGGATCAGCGCACGTCCCACACCGGCTCGGGAACCTCGACCACCTCGTTGTCGCTCCGGAACAGGACGAAGCGATCGAAGGACCGGGTGAACCAGCGGTCATGCGTGACCGCGATCACCGTTCCGTCGAACGCCTTCAGTCCCTCCTCCAGGGCTTCCGCCGAGGCCAGGTCGAGGTTGTCGGTCGGCTCGTCGAGCAGCAGCAACGTCGCCCCGGACAACTCCAGCAGCAGGACCAGGAACCGCGCCTGCTGCCCGCCGGAGAGGGTGCCGAACCGCTGATCGCCCTGGGCCGACAATTCGTACCGGCTCAGGTGCTTCATGGAACCGGCCCGGTCCATGCCGGAGCGATGTTCGTCACCCCGCCACAGGATCTCGACGAGCGTCTTCTCGACCAGCTCGGGCCGGTCGTGGGTCTGCGAGAAGTGGCCGGGCCGGACCCGGGCGCCGAGCCGTGCCACCCCGTTGTGCTTCACGTGCGCGAGCGGCGCGCCGTCGACCGGCTGGTGCTCCAGGTCGGGCTCGCTGCCGCCGGCCGCGAGCAGGCGCAGGAAGTGCGACTTGCCGGTGCCGTTGGCGCCCAGGACGGCGACCCGGTCGCCGTACCAGATCTCCAGGTCGAACGGGAACGTCAGGTTCTCCAGCTCCAGCTGCTCGCAGATCACCGAGCGCTTGCCCGTACGGCCGCCGCGCAGGTTCATCTTGACCGCCTGCTCCTTGGGCGGCAGCGGCGGCGGGCCGGCCTCCTCGAACTTGCGCAGCCGGGTCTGGGCGGCCTGGTACCTCGAGGCCAGCCCGTCGTTGTAGGCGGCCTTGTTCTTCAGCGTGAAGACCAGCTCGCGCAGCTTCTCGTGCTCCTCGTCCCAGCGGCGGCGCAGCTCCTCCATGCGCTCGTGCCGGTTCGACCGGGCCTCGTGCCAGGAGGCGAACCCGCCCGGATGCGTCCAGGCGCCGCCGCCCTCGACCGCGACCACCCGATCGGCGGTCTGCGCGAGCAGTTCCCGGTCGTGCGAGATGTAGAGGATCGACTTGTTCGACTCGCGGATCCGTTGCTCCAGCCAGCGCTTGGCCGGCACGTCCAGGAAGTTGTCCGGCTCGTCGAGCAGCAGCACCTCGTCGCTGCCGCGCAGCAGCAGGTCGAGCGCGAAACGCTTCTGCTCGCCGCCGGAGAGCGTGCGCACGATCCGGCTGCGGGCCTCGTCCCACGGTTTGCCGAGGATGGAGACGGCGACCGTGTCGAAGAGCACCTCGGCGTCGTACCCACCGACCTCACCCCAGTGGGCCAGCGCGTTCGCGTACGCGATCTGGGTCTTCTCGGTCTCGTCGAGGGCCGCGGTGGCCTTGGCCAATCGCTCCCCGGCCTCCCGCAGCGGCGGCGTGACCAGTGACAACGCCATGTCCTCAAGCGTCCGGTCGTCGCCGATCATGCCGATGAACTGGCGCATCACGCCCAGCCCGCCGGCCCGCGCGACGCTCCCGCTCTGCGTCGGGATGTCACCGGCCACGGTCCGCAGCAGCGTGGTCTTGCCGGCCCCGTTCGGACCGACGAGCGCGACCTTGGCGCCCTCGCCGACCCGGAACGAGACCTCGGTGAACAGCTCACGGCCATCCGGCAGCACGAAACCGACGCCGGAGACATCCACATAACCCATGCCCGGCATCCTGCCGGGTTTCGGCCTCAGATGGCAGCCGGTTTTACTCACTCAACGCGAGTCACCCGCAGCACTCGAAAACCCTTCTGGCTGGCGATTCGCTCGACCAGCCAGCCCTTGTCGACCAGCCAGGTGTGCAGTGAGTCACCACCCAGGTGCCGGTTGATCACCAGCCAGGCGACGCCGTCCGGGGCGAGCCGCGGCAGCCACCGGTCCATCAGCACGTGCAGCTCGGTCTTGCCGACGTGGGTGGGCGGGTTGCTCCAGATCTGGGCGAAGGTGACGTCAGCCGGCACGTCGTCCGGCGCGGTCACCCGGACCCGCCCGGCCAGCTTCAGCGTCGCGGCGTTCTCATCGGTCAGCTCGCGGGCGCGGGAGTTCACGTCGATCGCGTGCACGGTCGCCAGCGGCGCCTCCGAGGCCAGCACGCAGGCGATCGGACCGTAGCCGCAGCCCAGGTCGAGCAGGTCGCCCTGGACGCTCGCGTCGGGCAGCGCGGCCTTGCGCAGCAGCACCGCCGTCCCCGGGTCCAGCCGCCCGGCCGAGAAGACGCCGGAGGCCACGGCCAGCCGGTAGTCCCGGCCGGCCACGCTGAACTCGATCTCACTGCGGCGCATCGGGGCGTCGGGGTCGGTGCTGAAGTAATGCTCGGCGGTCACCCCGTCAGTTTCTCGCGTCACAACGCGGCGGGAACCACCGGGTGCCGGACAAACTGTGCGTTCATTGACCGATGTGCGCACCTAACTTGTGCCAATGCGCTTCGCCACCCCGACGCGCTCCGCCCATCGTGCCGCTCCGGCGGCCGGCCTCGCGCTGCCGGCCCCGCCGTTCCCCCGATCCTCCGGCCAGCATCGGCAGCAGGTCCGGGCCCGGCCGCAGCGGCACGTGCGGCGTGAGCCGTACCAGACCATGACCCTTCTCACCCGCGGCCTGGCCGCCCTGATCGTGCTCGGTATCTGCCTGGTGTCGGCGTTCCTGATCGTCGGCGACGAGGGCCCGGACACCGGCGCGAGCCGGCGGATCGAGTCCCGCGCGGCCGATCCGCGCCCGCTGACCGTCGACGAGGTCTTCCCGGCCGGCGCCGCCGGCTTCCAGATCAAGACCACGTCGGTCCAGGCCGACTGCACGGTCGCGGTCACCGGTGAGTTGCGGTCGGCGATTTCGGCGTACGGATGTTCCCAGGCGGTCCGCGCGTCCCTGCGCACCCCGGAGAGCGGCTACGAGCTGACCGCCGGCGTCCTCAACCTGGCCGACTCGCAGAGCGCCGCCGCGGTCGGCGAGAAGGTCGGCCGCCTGGTCGAGTCCGACGACGGCGGGTTCACCGGCATGACCGGTGAGCAGTCCCCGCCGGGCACCCCGATCGGCTGGCGCGCACACGGTCACTACCTGCTCTACTGCGTGATCACCGGCCCCGGCGGCGAGCCGGTCCCGGGTGGCGACCCGAGCCTGCCCCGGCTGACCGGCGACCTGCTCGACTCCTACCTCACCGAGCAGGTCATCGATCGCCGGATCTAGGCGCGCAGGCGCCGGGTGGCGTCGGCCCGGGCCGCGTACTCGGCCTCGGCCGGATAGCCCACCGCGACAAGGGTCAGGCCGTGCGCCGGGGCGACGGTCACCTCGCTGGAACGTTCGCGCTGGGTGAGCAGCTTGGCCGGCCACTCCGGCTCGCGACGGCCCTCGCCGACCGCGAGCATCGCGCCGACCAGGCTGCGGACCATCGCCTGGCAGAAGGCGTCGGCCTGCACGGTCGCCACGAGCGTCCGATCGGCCTCGCGGCGCCAGTCCAGCCGGGCGATCGCGCGGATCGTGGTGGCGTGCTCCTTGCGCTTGCAGAACGCGGCGAAATCGTGCTCGCCGAGCAGCCCGGCCGCGGCGGCGTTGAGCCGGTCCAGATCGAGCGGGCGGGACCAGCCGAGCGTGTCGTAGCGCCGCAGCGGCTCCGGACCCCAGCCGTCGTCACAGACCCGGTACTCGTAACGCCGGAACGTCGCCGAGAAGCGGGCGTCGAACGAGTCCGGGACCGGCAGCACGCCCCGCACCCGGGCGTCCGGCGGCATCAGCCCGCTCAGCCGCCGCAGCAGCGAGCCGGCCAACTCCTCGTACTGCTCGGCCGGCAACTCGATGTGACACACCTGGCCGGTCGCGTGCACCCCGGCATCGGTCCGGCCGGCCACGGTCAGCCCGAGCGGCCACTCCGCGCCCGAAGCGCCCAGGATCCTCCGAAGAGCTTCGATCAAAACCCCGGCTACGGTACGGCGACCTGGCTGCACCGCCCAGCCGGAGAAGTCGGCGCCGTCGTAGGAGACGTCGAGTCGTAGCCGGATGGTGTCCGTCATGCGCAGCGCGCTCCTCGGCCTGCACCACGGCCCGGCGCGCATCCCCGCATCCACGGGAACGGTGCTCAGGCCGTACCTAATAATTCTTGGTCTTTGTCTTTGAAACCGAAAGGCCCGGCACCCTGAACGGATGCCGGGCCCCTCGTGACGCGATGTCAGGCCTTGGCGTCGTCGCCCTCGGCCTTGTCGCCGGAAGCGCTGACCGGCGCCTCGGCGTCCTGGTCGTCGGCGACGGCGGCCGGGGCCGACGTCTCCTCGGGGGCCAGAGCCTCGACCTTGTCCTGCTGCGCGGCGGCCCGGCGAGCAGCAGCCTGCGCGGCGGGCGCGGTGGTGGCCGCGACCGGAGCTTCCTCGACCAGCTCGATGATCGCCATCGGAGCGGCGTCGCCCTTGCGGGGACCGGTCTTGGTGATCCGGGTGTAGCCACCGGGACGACCGGTGTACCGCGGAGCGATCTGCTCGAACAGGGCGTACACGACGTCCTTGTCCTTCACGGTGCCCAGCACGCGGCGACGGGCGTGCAGGTCGCCGCGCTTGGCCTTCGTGATGAGCTGCTCAGCCAGCGGGCGCAGCCGCTTGGCCTTCGTCTCGGTGGTCTTGATCTTCCCGTGCCGGAAGAGCTCGGTGGCCAGGTTGGCCAGGATGAGCTTCTCGTGTGCCGGGCTGCCGCCGAGGCGGGCACCCTTGGTGGGCGTGGGCATTTCAGATGCTCCTTGGAATGTGGCGCAACCGAGCTCTTAGAGCTGCTCGGTCTCGCGGTAGTCGTCGGTGTCGTAGTCCACGTCGCCGAACGAGTCGACCACGTGCGCGGGGTCGAAGGACGGCGCGCTGTCCTTCAGGCCCAGGCCCATACCGGCGAGCTTCATCTTGACCTCGTCGATGGACTTCTGGCCGAAGTTCCGGATGTCCAGAAGGTCGGCCTCCGTACGCCCTATCAATTCGCCCACCGAGTTGATGCCCTCACGCTTGAGGCAGTTGTACGACCGGACCGTGAGGTCCAGCTCCTCAATCGGGAGAGCCAGATCGGCGGCGAGCTGAGCGTCCTGCGGCGACGGGCCGATGTCGATACCCTCAGCGGTCTCGTCCAGCTCCCGGCACAGACCGAAGAGCTCGACCAGGGTGGAGCCGGCCGAGGCCAGCGCCGTCCGCGGCGAGATGGACGCCTTCGACTCGACGTCGATGATCAGACGGTCGAAGTCGGTGCGCTGCTCGACACGAGTCGCCTCGACACGGTAGGTGACCTTGAGCACCGGCGAGTAGATCGAGTCGACCGGGATCCGGCCGATCTCCGCGCCCGCACTCTTGTTCTGCGCCGCCGTGACGTAGCCACGACCCCGCTCGACGGTCAGCTCCATGTCGAGCCGGCCCTTGCTGTTCAGCGTGGCCAGCTTCAGGTCCGGGTTGTGCACCGAGACACCGGCCGGCGGCTGGATGTCCCCGGCGGTCACGTCGCCCGGGCCCTGCTTGCGCAGGTACATGCTGACCGGCTCGTCGTGCTCCGAGCTGACGGTCAGTTCCTTGACGTTCATGACCAGCTCGACCACGTCCTCCTTGACACCGGGGATCGTGGTGAACTCGTGCAGCACGCCGTCGACCTTGATGCTGGTGACCGCCGCGCCCGGGATGGACGACAGCAGGGTGCGCCGGAGCGAGTTACCGAGGGTGTAGCCGAAACCCGGCTCCAACGGTTCGATGGTGAACCGGGAACGGGTCTCGCTGATCGACTCCTCCGACAGGGAGGGCCGCTGGCTGATGAGCACGCTGTTCTTCTTTCTGTCAGGCCACCCACTATTTGATGGCCGTCTGTTGCTGTCAAAGGTGCCGGTCGCAGGACCGGCACCTTCAAAGAGCTGCTACTTGGAGTAGAGCTCGACGATCAGCTGCTCCTGGACCTGCGTGTCGATGACAGCGCGGGCCGGGAGCGTGTGCACGAGGATCTTCATCTCGCTCGGGATCGGCTCCAGCCAGGCCGGCACCGGCCGGGATCCGGCCTGGGCCTGCGCGACGACGAAGGGGGTCATCTCCTTCGACTTCTCGCGGAGCGTGACGATGTCGTGCTCCTTCACCCGGTACGACGGGATGTCGACCTTGACGCCGTTCACCAGGAAGTGGCCGTGCTTGACCACCTGGCGGGCGGCGTCACGGGACGCGGCGTAGCCGGCCCGGTAGACGACGTTGTCCAGACGCGACTCGAGGATCTGCAGCAGCACCTCACCGGTCTTGCCGGGCTTGGTGACGGCCTCCTCGTAGTACCCGCGGAACTGCTTCTCCAGCACGCCGTACACGCGGCGGGCCTTCTGCTTCTCGCGGTGCTGGAGCAGGTACTCGGTCTCCTTGGTCCGGCCACGGCCGTGCTGGCCGGGCGGGAAGGGACGCGACTCGAACGGGCACTTCGGCCCGTCACACTTGCTGCCCTTGAGGAACAGCTTCATCTTCTCGCGGCGGCAGCGCTTGCAGTCCGCACCTACGTAACGAGCCATGCTTCTAGATCTCCCTTAGACCCGACGACGCTTCGGCGGACGGCATCCGTTGTGCGGCTGCGGGGTCACGTCGGAGATCTGACCGACCTCGAGACCAGCGGCCTGCAGCGAACGGATGGCGGTCTCCCGGCCGGAACCGGGGCCCTTGACGAAAACGTCGACCTTGCGCATGCCGTGCTCCATGGCCCGGCGAGCGGCGGCCTCGGCGGCCAGCTGCGCGGCGAACGGAGTCGACTTGCGGGAGCCCTTGAAGCCAACCTGGCCGGAAGAGGCCCAGGAGATGACCGCACCGGTCGGGTCGGTGATCGACACGATGGTGTTGTTGAAGGTGCTCTTGATGTGCGCCTGCCCGTGGGCGACGTTCTTGCGTTCCTTGCGCCGGACCTTCTTGACTGCGGCCCCTGCGCGTGCCTTCGGTGGCATAAGTCAGTGCGCTCCTATTACTTCCGACCGGGCTTCTTCTTACCGGCAACCGTGCGCTTCGGGCCCTTACGGGTACGAGCGTTGGTCCGGGTCCGCTGTCCACGCACGGGCAGGCCCTTGCGGTGGCGGATGCCGGCGTAGCAGCCGATCTCAACCTTGCGGCGGATGTCCGCGGCGACCTCGCGGCGCAGGTCGCCCTCAACCTTGAAGTTGGCCTCAATGTATTCGCGGAGCTTGAGCAGCTCCTCTTCCGTGAGGTCCTTGGCGCGCTTGTTCAGGTCGATCGCCGTAGCGGTCAATGCTTCGACGGACCGGGTACGCCCGATCCCGAAGATGTAGGTGAGCGCGATCTCCATCCGCTTTTCGCGGGGGAGATCGACGCCGACGAGACGTGCCATTTCTGGGCGTACTCCTCGTTGTGATCTCGGAGGTCTGTGCCCATCCCCTCCCACCTGCCCTGGCGGGCCCCGGCCTCCGACCGGGGGTGTGGCCACTCGCTAGGAGCGGCCGGGACGAGCTTGTTCAGTGGTGCGGATCCTGCGCGGGTCTACTCAGCCCTGGCGCTGCTTGTGACGCGGGTCGGTGGAGCAGATGACCATGACCCGGCCGTGCCGCCGGATGATCCGGCAGTTGTTGCAGATCCGCTTGACGCTCGGCTTGACCTTCACGGTTTGCCTTAACTCTCAGTCAGACGGGATGTGGAAAACCCCGTGACCCGAATGAATCATCTCCGGCGTGGCTGCGAACCACGCCGGAAAAGTTCACTTGTAGCGGTAGACGATGCGCCCACGGGTCAGGTCGTACGGCGAGAGCTCGACGACGACCCTGTCCTCGGGAAGGATGCGGATGTAGTGCTGGCGCATCTTCCCGGAGATGTGTGCCAGGACCTTGTGACCATTGGCGAGCTCCACGCGGAACATTGCGTTCGGCAGGGGCTCGATCACTCGGCCTTCGATCTCGATGGCTCCGTCTTTCTTTGGCATGTCCTCCGCTACCTGACATCGGGTTCTGGGGCAGGCTGTGCAACGTCGTACCCAAGCCTCTTGGGGGGCTCGGACCAGCCGCGGCTCCCTCGTTCCTCGAAGCGCTGAGGACATGAAAGAGTGGACGCTGCGCGCCAGCAAGCCAGTCTACGCGCACGTTTCGGGGACGCCAAACCGAGGTCACCGTTACCCGGGGTCGGGCGTGTCACGCGGGTCTCGGAGCGGTCCTGAACGGGGCCTCACATCGGCCCGGGCGGCGCCCTAACGCTGGCGGCGATTCCGGTCGGTGAGCGCGCCGACGGCGGTGATGACAACCGGGATGAGCACCCAGGCGGGCCAGAAATAATACGCCTGACCGGAGCTCAGCGACGAGATCGCCCAGATGACCGTGCAGATCAGGAACGCCGTCAGCGCCGAACCGAAGGTGTGCCGGCCGCCGTGGCCGTCCTTCCTCACCGCGGCCGGGTGCGGCACCGGCGGCGGGGACTGCGGCTGGATCTGAGCATGCTGAACCGGGACCGTGCCGGGCAGATCATCGAGAAGGCCGTCAAGATCGCCATACGTCCGGGCCGAATATGCCCGCTGGACCCGCTCGTCGTACTCGTTCAGATCAAGCCGGCCCTCGTCGAGCGCGGACTTCAACTGATCCGCGACGCGCTGACGATCATTGTCGCCGGCCCGCATCCCCTCGCGTCCCATGGGTCACAGCATGCCAGGCGAACGCGAGCGGGGTAAGACCGGTCCGCTCAGGCCGACGTGGTGGCCTGTTTAGCCGTCACCAGATCACCCAGGCGGGCCTTTCCACCGTCCAGGGCGGTGGTGACCCACACCCCGTCCTCCAGCAGCGCCATGGTGTGCTCGACGTGAGCCGCGCGGGAACCGTCCCGGGTCACCACGGTCCAGCCGTCGGAGAGCTCCAGCGTCCGCGGCGAACCCATCGTGATCATCGGCTCGATGGCCAGCGCCACACCCGGGATCAGCCGCGGGCCGCGGCCCGGCTTGCCGTGGTTGAGCACGTGCGGCTCCTGGTGCATCTCGGTGCCGATGCCGTGCCCGCCGTAGCCGTCGACGATGCCGTACCGCCCGGCCTTGCGGATCACCTTCTCGATGTTGAACGAGATGTCGGTGAGCCGGCCCCGGCCGTTGGCCACCCCGCGGGCGGCCGCGGCGATGCCGGCCCACATCGCGTCCTCGGCGACCTCGGCCATCCGCAGCAGGGCCGGATCGGTCTCGCCGACGCCGACCGTGATCGCCGAGTCGCCGTGCCACCCGTCCAGGATCGCGCCGCAGTCCAGCGAGATCAGATCGCCCTCCACGAGGATCTGCTCGGTGCTGGGGATGCCGTGCACGACCTGCTCGTTGTTCGACGCGCAGATCGACGCCGGGAAGCCGTGATAGCCCTTGAACGACGGGATCGCCCCGTGGTCCCGGATCACCTTCTCGGCGATGGCGTCGAGATCGGCGGTCGAGACGCCGGGAGAGACCGCTTCGCGCATGGCTTCCAGCGCGGCGTGGACGACCAGGCCGGCCGCACGCATCTTCTCGATCTGCTCCGGCGTCTTCAGCTGGATGTCCAGCTCCTGACGACGCATTTCAGCCCCCGTACGACCGCAGGGCGTCGATGGCGCGCACCGTGACGTCCTCGACCGGGCCGGTCGCGTCGATGCCCACGAGCTTGCCCTGGGCACCGTAGTAGTCGACCAGTGGCGCGGTCTTGTCCGCGTACTCCACCAGGCGGTTGGCGATGGTCTCGGCCTTGTCGTCGTCCCGCTGGAACAGCTCCGACCCGCATCGGTCGCAGATGTCCGGCTTGCTGGTCGGGTCGAACTCGACGTGCCAGATCTTGCCGCAGCCCCGGCAGGTCCGGCGGCCCGAGAGCCGCCGGATCACCTCGTCGTCGTCGACCACGAGCTCCATCACCAGGTCCAGGGCCGTGCCCAGGTCGGCCAGGAGCTTGTCCAGGGCGTTGGCCTGCGGCACCGTGCGCGGGAACCCGTCCAGCAGGAACCCGTCGCCGGCGTCCGGCTCGGCCAGCCGGTCCCGGACCATGTTGATGGTCACCTCGTCGGGCACCAGCTGCCCGGCGTCCATGAAGCGCTTGGCCTCGACGCCGAGCGGGGTGCCCTGCGAGACGTTCGCCCGGAAGATGTCCCCGGTCGAGATCTTCGGTACGGCTAGATGGGCGGCGATGAACTCAGCCTGGGTCCCCTTGCCGGCCCCGGGAGGGCCCACCAGTACCAGCCGCACCTACATCGCCTCGCTTCGGTCGCAAGAAGCCACGCCAACCGCCGACGCCAGAGCCCCCCGGCTCCGCGTGCCCACTACCGCAGGAACCCTTCGTAGTTCCGCTGCATGAGCTGGCTCTCGATCTGCTTCACCGTCTCCAGACCCACACCGACCATGATCAGAACAGCGGTGCCACCGAACGGGAAGTTCTGGTACTGCTGCTGGTCCAGCCAGATGAAGAAGAAGTTCGGCAGAACCGAGATCAGACCCAGGTAGAGCGCGCCCGGGAGCGTGATCCGGCTGAGGATGAAGTCCAGGTAGTCGGCGGTCGGCTTGCCCGGGCGGATACCCGGCACGAAACCACCGTACTTCTTCATGTTCTCCGCGACCTCAGTCGGGTTGAACGTGATCGACACGTAGAAGTACGTGAAGAAGATGATCAGCAGGAAGTAGACGCTGATGTAGACCCAGCTCGTCGGCGCCGCCAGCCAGTTCTGGATCCAGATCTGGTAGCCCTTGAGGTTGTTCTTGTCGAAGAACTGCAAGTACAGCTGCGGCAGGTAGAGCAGCGACGACGCGAAGATGACCGGGACGACACCCGCCTGGTTCACCTTCAGCGGGATGTAGGTCGAGGTTCCGCCGTACATCCGCCGGCCGATCATGCGCTTCGCGTACTGCACCGGGATGCGGCGCTGCGCCTGCTCGATGAAGACCACCAGGCCGATGATCACCAGGACCAGCGCGATCACCAGGAGGAACTTCGCGGTGCCGGCCGACTGCTTGATCGTCCAGCCCTCGCCGGGGAGGCGGGCGGCGATCGAGGTGAAGATCAGGACGGACATGCCGTTGCCGACGCCGCGGTCGGTGACCAGCTCGCCGAGCCACATGACCACACCGGTACCGGCGGTCATCGTCATCACCAGCACGGTGAGCGTCAGCCACATCGGGATGCCGGTGTTCTCGGGGATGATCTGGTACGACGGGTTGTCCTGGTCACACAGGCCGCCGAACAGCTGGCCGGTGCGAGCGAGGGCCACGAACGCCGAGGACTGCAGGATCGCCAGGCCCAGCGTGAGGTACCGGGTGTACTGAGTGATCTTCGCCTGGCCGGACTGACCCTCCTTGCGGAGCTGCTCCAGCCGCGGGATGACCACGGTGAGCAGCTGCAGGATGATCGAGGCCGTGATGTACGGCATGATGCCGAGCGCGAAAACCGAGAGCTGGAGCAGCGCGCCGCCGGAGAACAGGTTCAACAGGTTCAGAACCTGGTTGCCCGACTGCTCGGTCAGCTTGAGACAAGCCTGCACATTGGTGTACGACACGCCTGGGCTGGGCAAGGTAGCGCCGAGCCGGTAGAGCGCAATGATCGCCACCGTGAACAACAACTTCTTGCGCAGGTCAGGCGTCCGCAACGCACTCGAAAAGGCGGAGAGCAACTTCTTCCTCCTGCGCGAGGTGACCGCCTCTATCGGCGGTACGGGGGGAAGGCATCGGCCCGGATGACCGATATCCCTAGCTGGGAACGGACTCTAACAGTCTTGGACCGTCGTGGTCAGCCACGGTAGCCGTCCACGAGGCAATGCGTTACTACCGATCACAAAAGTGCAGGTCAAACGCCACAAGGGGATGCTCGCCGAACACGCGTCCGGACGAGCATCCCCGCAAGCCTCACAGCTCGGTGGTGGATCCACCAGCGGCTGCGATCTTTTCCTTCGCGGACTCGCTGAACGCGTGCGCCGAGATGGTCAGCGTCACACCGCCCAGCTCGCCCGAGCCCAGCACCTTGACGGGCTGGTTCTTGCGAACCGCACCGGCGTCGACGAGCTCGGACGGGCCGACCTCGCCGCCGTTCGGGAACAGCTCGGCGAGCCGGTCCAGGTTCACGACCTGGAACACGACCTTGTTACGCGGACGGTTCCGGAGGCCCTTGATCTTCGGCAGCCGCATGTGGATAGGCATCTGCCCACCCTCGAACGACGCCGGAGTGTTCTTCCGGGCACCGGTGCCCTTGGTACCGCGACCGGCCGTCTTGCCCTTGGAGCCCTCACCACGACCCACGCGGGTCTTCTTGGTCTTGGCACCGGGAGCCGGCTTCAGGTCATGAATCTTGATCGCCATTACTCGACCTCCTCGACAGTGACGAGGTGGTTCACGGCGAAGATCATGCCCCGGATCTCGGGACGGTCCTCTTTGACCACCACATCGTTGATCCGCTTCAGGCCGAGCGACCGCAGGGAGTCCCGCTGGTTCTGCTTACGGCCGATCTCGGACCGGATCTGGGTGACCTTCAAGCGAGCCATCAGTGCACCGCCGCTTCCGCGCGCGCCGCCAGCATCGCCGCGGGGGCCACGTCCTCCACCGGCAGGCTGCGGCGAGCCGCGACCTTCTCCGGGGACTCCAGGCCCTTCAGAGCGGCCACCGTGGCGTGCACGATGTTGATCGGGTTCGAGGAGCCGAGGCTCTTCGACAGGATGTCGTGGATGCCCGCGCACTCCAGCACGGCGCGCACCGGGCCACCGGCGATAACACCGGTACCAGCGGACGCCGGCTTGAGCAGGACGACACCCGCGGCAGCCTCACCCGTGATCGGGTGCGGAATCGTCGCACCGATCCGCGGAACCTTGAAGAAGTGCTTCTTGGCCTCCTCGACGCCCTTGGCGATCGCCGCGGGCACCTCCTTGGCCTTTCCGTAGCCGACACCCACGGTGCCGTCACCGTCGCCGACGATCACCAAGGCGGTGAAGCTGAAGCGACGACCACCCTTGACGACCTTGGCGACACGGTTGATCGCGACGACCCGCTCGAGGTGAGGGGTCTTCTCGACGGGCGCGTTGCCGCGGCCGCCCTCACGACGGTTGTCCCGGCGGCCGCCACCTTCGCTGTTGCCGCCGGACCCGCCGCCACGGCGCTGCTGACCAGGCATTGGTCAAATCCTCCTAGAACTCGAGTCCGGCTTCGCGAGCGGCATCGGCAAGCGCGGCGATACGCCCCGCGTACTTGTTGCCACCGCGGTCGAAGACCACCTTGGAAATACCCGCGGCCTTCGCCCGCTCGGCGAGGAGCGAACCGACCTTGCCGGCCTGGGCGCTCTTGTCGCCCTCGGTGCCACGGATCGTGGTGTCGAGGGTCGAGGCCGAAGCCAGCGTGTGGCCCTTGAGGTCGTCGATGATCTGCGCGGTGATGTGCCGCGTGGACCGGGAGACGACCAGGCGGGGACGCTCGGCCGTGCCCTGCACGTTCTTGCGGACCCGGAAGTGCCGACGCGCCTTGCCAACGGCCCGCCGAGAGGCGGCACCGCCGCCATTGCGGCGCTTGAGCAGCGTGGCGGTCACTTCTTACCTGCCTTTCCAGCCTTGCGGCGGATGACCTCGCCCTGGTACTTGACGCCCTTGCCCTTGTAGGGCTCCGGCGGGCGGATCTTCCGGATGTTGGCGGCAACCTCGCCGACCAGCTGCTTGTCGATGCCGGCCACAGTGAACTGCGTCGGCTTCTCCACCGAGAAGGTGATGCCGGCCGGAGGCACGATGTTCACCGGGTGCGAGAAGCCCAGAGCGAACTCCAGGTCCTTGCCCTTCGCGGTGACACGGTAGCCGGTGCCGTTGATCTCGAGGGTCTTCTTGTAGCCCTCGGTCACTCCGACGATCATGTTGGCGACCAGGGTGCGCGAGAGACCGTGCAGCTCCTTGGCCTTGCGCTCGTCATTGGGGCGGTTGACGACCAGCTCGGCGCCCTCCCGGGCGACGGTGATCGGCTCGGCCACGATGTGGGAGAGCTCGCCCTTGGGGCCCTTGACCTTGACGGTCTGGCCCGTGATGGTGACGTCGACGCCGGCCGGGACCGGGATCGACTTACGTCCGATTCGCGACATGTCTAAGTCTCCAGTTACCAGACGAAGGCGAGGACTTCCCCGCCAACGCTCCGCTTGCGGGCCTGCTTGTCGGTCAGCAGTCCCTGGGACGTCGAAATGATCGCGACACCGAGACCACCGAGCACGCGGGGCAGCTCGTCGGACTTGGCGTAAACCCGCAGGCCCGGCTTCGAGACGCGCTTGATGCCGGCGAGGCTGCGCTCGCGGTTCTGGCCGTACTTGAGCTCAACGACCAGACGCTTGCCGACCGCGCCCTCCTCGGGCTCCTCAGACGTCCACGACGCGATGTAGCCCTCGGCCTTGAGGACCTCGGCGATGTTCGCCTTGATCTTCGAGTAGGGCATCGTCACCTTGTCGTGGTACGCCTGGTTGGCGTTACGCAGACGCGTCAGCATGTCTGCGATCGGGTCCGTCATCGTCATGGGTATTCGTCAACCTTTCTCGCCGGGGTTCCCACGTCGGACGCGGGCCTACGGCGAAGCGGTATTACTAAGTCGGTTACCAGGAGGCCTTGGACACGCCGGGCAGCTCACCACGGTGAGCCATGTCCCGCACGCAAACGCGGCAGAGGCCGAACTTGCGGTAGACCGAGTGCGGGCGACCGCACTTCTGGCAGCGGGTGTAGGCACGCACGGCGAACTTGGGCTTCGCGGCAGCCTTGATGATCAGGGCCTTCTTCGCCATGCTCAGTTCTCCTTGAACGGGAAGCCCAGGAGCTTCAGCAGCGCCCGGCCCTCGTCGTCAGTCGTGGCAGTAGTGACCACCGTGATGTCCATGCCCCGCGTGCGATCGATCCTGTCCTGATCGATCTCGTGGAACACCGACTGCTCGGTCAGGCCGAACGTGTAGTTGCCGTGCCCGTCCAGCTTGCGGCCGTCGAGGCCCCGGAAGTCACGGATACGCGGCAGCGAGATGGACAGCAGCCGGTCCAGGAACTCCCACATCCGGTCGCCCCGGAGGGTGACCTTCGCGCCGATCGGCATGCCCTCACGGAGCTTGAACTGTGCGATCGACTTGGTCGCCCGGCGCACCAGCGGCTTCTGACCGGTGATCGTGGTCAGGTCGCGGACCGCGCCGTCGATCAGCTTGGCGTCCCGGGCAGCCTCGCCGACACCCATGTTCACGACGACCTTGACCAGGCCGGGGATCTGCATGGGGTTGGCGTACTTGTGCTGCTCCTGGAGCGCCGGGATGATCTCGGCCCGGTACTTGCTCTTCAGGCGCGGCAGCGCCTTCGTCTCAGTGGCGGCAGTCATCACAGTTCCTTACCGGTCGTACGCGCGATACGGACCTTGGCGCCGTTCTCGTCGATCCGGTAGCCGATCCGGGTCGGCTTCCCCTGGTCGTCCAGGATCTGCACGTTGGAGATGTGGATCGCGGCTTCCTGGGTGACGATGCCACCGGTCTTCGAACCACGCTGGGTGGTACGGATGCGTTCGTGCTTCTTGACTCGGTTGACGCCCTCGACCAGGACCTTGTCCTGCCGCGGGAAGGCCGCGATGACCTTACCCTTGGCACCCTTGTCCTTGCCGGCGATGACGACGACCGTGTCGCCCTTCTTGATCTTCACGGTCAGAGCACCTCCGGCGCCAGGCTGATGATCTTCATGAACCGCTTGTCGCGCAGCTCGCGCCCGACCGGGCCGAAGATGCGGGTACCGCGGGGGTCCCCGCCGTCCTTGATGATGACGGCGGCGTTCTCGTCGAAGCGGATGTACGAGCCGTCCGGACGACGCCGCTCCTTGCTGGTGCGGACGATGACCGCCTTGACGACGTCACCCTTCTTCACACCGGCGCCGGGGATAGCGTCCTTGACCGTGGCCACGATGACGTCGCCGATGCTCGCGTAACGGCGACCGGAGCCACCGAGCACGCGGATGCACAGAATCTCCCGGGCACCCGTGTTGTCGGCGACGCGCAGTCGCGACTCCTGCTGGATCACGTCTGTCTCCTATGTCTGCCAGTTCTCCGGTGACCCACCGAAGCTTGGCGGAACGATGGTCCGCTGGGCCGGCCGTAGCCGGCCCAGCGTACTCACTTGGCCTTTTCGAGGATCTCCACGATCCGCCACCGCTTGGTGGCGGAGAGCGGGCGGGTCTCCATGATCGAAACCCGGTCGCCGGTGCCGGCAGCGTTCTGCTCGTCGTGCACCTTCAGCTTGCGCGTACGACGGATGACCTTGCCGTACAGCGCGTGCTTGACGCGGTCCTCGACCTCGACGACGACGGTCTTGTCCATCTTGTCGCTGACCACGAGGCCCTCACGCGTCTTGCGCTGGGCGCGCGGCGCAACAGTGTTCTCACTCATGCGCTCACCTCATCCGGCGCAACCGAGAGCCCCAGCTCGCGCTCACGCATGATCGTGTAGATCTTCGCGATGTCCTTGCGGACGACCTGCAGTCGACGGTGATTGTCGAGCTGCCCGGTCGCGCGCTGCACGCGAAGATTGAACAGCTCCGCCTTGGCCTCCCGCAGCTTCGCGACCAGCTCCTCGTCGGAGCTCTCGCGCAGCTCGGCTGCCTTAACGCCCGCTGCCATCAGCTTTCACCCACTTCGCGCGTCACGATGCGGCACTTCATCGGGAGCTTGTGGATCGCGCGGCGCATCGCCTCACGCGCGACCGTCTCGTTCGGGAAGGACATCTCGAAGAGAATCCGTCCCGGCTTGACGTTCGCCACCCACCACTCGGGAGAACCCTTACCGGAACCCATGCGGGTTTCGGCCGGCTTCTTGGTCAGGGCCTGGTCCGGGAAGATCGAGATCCAGACCTTGCCGCCACGCTTGATGTGACGGGTCATCGCGATACGCGCCGACTCGATCTGCCGGTTCGTCACGTACGCAGGCTCGAGAGCCTGGATACCGAACTCACCGAAGACGACCCGGTTGCCGCCCTTGGACGCGCCGTGGCGGTCCGGGTGGTGCGGCTTACGGAAGCCCTTCGGGGGCTTACGGGGCATCAGCACAGGTCAGCCCTCCTGCTGCGTTTCGGCCGCAGCCGGAGCAGCGGCGGTGTCGTCGGCGTTCGCCGCGGCCTGGGCAGCGCGCCCGGCCTCGGTGCCGCCCGCGGTCGTGCCGGACGAGCCGGAACGGCCACGACGCGGACGCTCGGGACGGTCAGCCCGGTCCCGGCGCGGACGCGCGGGAGCCTCGGTGACGACCTCGCGACCCGGAACGGCGTCGCCCTTGTAGATCCAGACCTTCACGCCGATCCGGCCGAACGTGGTACGGGCCTCGAAGAAGCCGTACTCGATGTTCGCCCGAAGCGTGTGCAGCGGAACGCGACCCTCACGGTAGAACTCCGTGCGGCTCATCTCCGCGCCGCCGAGGCGGCCGGAGACCTGCACCCGGATGCCCTTGCAGATCGGGTTCTTCATGGCCGACTGCATGGCCTTGCGCATCGCCCGGCGGAAGCTGACCCGGGAGGACAGCTGCTCGGCGACGCCCTGGGCCACGAGCTGAGCGTCCGACTCGGGGCTCTTCACCTCGAGGATGTTCAGCTGGACCTGCTTGCCGGTGAGCTTCTCGAGCTCGCCACGGATCCGGTCGGCCTCCGCGCCCTTACGGCCGATGACGATGCCCGGCCGGGCGGTGTGGATGTCGACACGAACCCGGTCGCGGGTCCGCTCGATGTCCACCTTGGAGATGCCGGCGCGCTCGAGGCCCTTGGACATCATGCGGCGGATCTTGACGTCCTCGCCGATGTAGTCCTTGTAGAGCTTGTCGGCGAACCAGCGGCTCTTCCAGTCGGTGGAGATGCCGAGGCGGAACCCGGTGGGGTGAACCTTCTGACCCATTACTCGGCACCCTCCGTGCTCTGGGACTCGGCGGCAGCGGGCTCAGCGGCCGTGGTGGCCTTCTTCGCCGCGGCCTTCTTCGCCGGGCGGGCCACCTGGACCGCCTCGACCGCAATAGTGATGTGGCTGGTGCGCTTGCGGATCCGGTACGCCCGGCCCTGCGCCCGCGGACGGAACCGCTTCAGCGTGGGACCCTCGTCGACGAACGCCTCGCTCACGAGGAGTGCGTCGGGGTCGAGCCGCTCGTTGTTCTCCGCGTTCGCAATCGCACTCGCGAGCACCTTGTAGACCTGCTCGCTCGCCGCCTGCGGCGCGAACTGCAGGACCGTCAGAGCCTCCTTCGCGGGCAGACCGCGGACGAGGTTGACCACGCGGCGCGCCTTGCTCGGCGAAATACGCACGTGCTTCGCAACTGCGCGAGAGCCCGGAAGCGCCGGAGCGTCGTTCTTTACTGACATCGCTGTAACCCCTTTCTTATCCGTGGCTGACTAGCGACGACGGCTCTTGCGGTCGTCCTTCTCGTGACCCTTGAACGTCCGGGTCAGAGCGAACTCGCCGAGCTTGTGACCGACCATGGCCTCGGTGACGAACACCGGGACGTGCTTGCGCCCGTCGTGCACGGCGATCGTGTGCCCGAGCATGTCCGGGATGATGGTCGAACGCCGCGACCAGGTCTTGATGACGTTCTTGGAATTCTTCTCGTTCTGGACTTCCACCTTCTTGAGCAGGTGGTCGTCGACGAACGGGCCCTTCTTCAGGCTGCGAGGCATCTTTTAACTCCCGTTACCCGCGCTTGCGGGTGGCGTAGCGGCGGCGAACGATCAGCTTGTCGCTCTCCTGGCCCTTGCGGCGGGTACGGCCCTCCGGCTTACCAGCCGGGTTGACCGGGTGACGACCACCGGAGGTCTTACCCTCACCACCACCGTGCGGGTGGTCGACGGGGTTCATGGCGACACCACGGACGGTCGGGCGCTTGCCCTTCCAGCGCATGCGGCCGGCCTTACCCCAGTTGATGTTCGACTGCTCGGCGTTGCCGATCTCGCCGACCGTCGCCCGGCAACGGACGTCGACACGACGGATCTCACCGGAGGGCATACGCAGCGTGGCGTACACACCCTCACGGCCGAGCAGCTGGATGCCCACACCGGCCGAACGGGCCAGCTTGGCTCCACCGCCGGGACGAAGCTCCACACCGTGGATCGTCGTACCGACCGGGATGTTGCGCAGGGGCAGGTTGTTCCCCGGCTTGATGTCCGCGCCCACGCCGGACTCGACGCGGTCGCCCTGCTTCAGGTCCTTCGGCGCCAGGATGTAGCGCTTCTCACCGTCGGCGTAGTGCAGCAGCGCGATGCGCGAGGTGCGGTTCGGGTCGTACTCGATGTGAGCGACCTTGGCCGGCACGCCGTCCTTGTCGTTCCGCTTGAAGTCGATCAGCCGGTACTGCCGCTTGTGGCCGCCGCCCTGGTGCCGCGTGGTGATGCGGCCGTGGACGTTGCGACCACCCTTCTTGGGCAGCGGGACCAGCAGAGACTTCTCCGGGGTGGACCGGGTGATCTCGGCGAAGTCGGCGACGCTCGAGCCGCGACGGCCCGGCGTGGTCGGCTTGTACTTACGGATAGCCATGATTCACAAACCCCTTAGCTGACCGGGCCGCCGAAGGCCTCGATGCGGTCACCGTCAGCCAGCTTGACCATCGCGCGCTTCGTCGCCTTGCGCTGACCGAAACCGGTCTTGGTGCGCTTGCGCTTGCCCTCGCGGTTGGCGGTGTTCACCGTCAGCACGCGGACGTTGAAGATCTGCTGGATCGCGATCTTGATCTGGGTCTTGTTCGCGTCCGGGTGGACCGTGAACGTGTACCAGTTCTGGTCGAGAACGCTGTAGCTCTTCTCGGAGACCACCGGGGCGACGATGATGTCGCGCGGGTCGGCGATCGTGCTCACTTGTCGCCCTCCTCGGACTTCTCGGAAGCGCCCAGGAACTCGTCGAGCGCGACCTTGGTGAAGACGACCTCGTCGGCGACCAGCACGTCGTACGTGTTCAGCTGGCCGGCCTCGATGAGGTGCACGGTCGGCTCGTTGCGCAGCGAGATCCAGTTCAGCTCGTCCTGGCTGTCCAGAACGACGAGAACCTTGTTGGTCTGCGCGACCTTCCGCAGCGCGGCGACGGCGGCCTTGGTCGACGGCGTCTCGCCGGTGACGAAGGACTCGACGACGAACACGCGGCCGTCACGGGCCCGGTCGGAGAGGGCGCCACGCAGGGCGGCGGCCTTCATCTTCTTGGGGGTCCGCTGGCTGTAGTCACGCGGCACGGGACCGTGCACGACGCCACCACCGGTGAACTGAGGCGCGCGGATCGAGCCCTGACGGGCGCGGCCGGTGCCCTTCTGCTTGTACGGCTTCTTGCCGCCGCCGGCGACCTCGCCGCGGGTCTTCGCCTTGGCGGTACCCTGCCGGGCCGCGGCCAGCTGCGCCACGACGACCTGGTGCATCAGCGGGATGTTGGCCTGAGCGTCGAAGATGCTGCCGGGCAGATCGACCGTGCCGGTCTTCGTGCCCTCGGCGTTGATGATGTCGACCGAGCTCACTTGGCACCGCCCTTCTTGGCCGCGGTACGGACCAGGATCAGCGCGCCCTTCGGACCGGGCACAGCGCCGCGGACCAGGATCAGGTTGCGCTCGGTGTCCACCGCCTGAACGACCAGGTTCTGCACGGTGTAGCGCTTGCCGCCCATGCGGCCGGCCATCTTGACGCCCTTGAAGACGCGACCGGGGGTCGCGCAGGCGCCGATCGAACCGGGCGAGCGGTGCTTGCGCTCGACACCGTGGCTGGCGCGAAGACCGTGGAAGCCGTGCCGCTTCATGACACCGGCGTAGCCCTTGCCCTTGGTCTTACCGGTGACGTCGATCGCGGTGCCGGCCGAGAACTCCTCGAGGGAGATCTCCTGGCCGAGCTCGTACGCGTCGGCGTCGCTGGTCCGGAGCTCCACCAGGTGGCGCCGCGGGGACACCCCCGCCTTGGCGTAGTGGCCGCTCTCGGGCTTGTTGACCTTGCGCGGGTCGACCGCGCCGTAGGCCAGCTGGACAGCGGAGTAGCCGTCCTTCTCATTCGTGCGGACCTGAGTCACGACGCAAGGGCCGGCCTGCACCACGGTTACCGGGACGACCTTGTTGTTGTCCCAGACCTGGGTCATGCCGAGCTTGGCGCCCAGGATCCCCTTTACTTGCCTGTCCATTGTCCGGTCCCTACAGCTTGATCTCGATGTCGACGCCAGCCGGCAGGTCGAGGCGCATGAGCGAGTCGACCGTCTTCGGAGTCGGGTCGATGATGTCGATCAGCCGCTTGTGCGTGCGCATCTCGAAGTGCTCGCGCGAGTCCTTGTACTTGTGCGGCGAACGGATCACGCAGAAACGGTTGATCTCCGTGGGCAGCGGCACCGGGCCAGCGACCTGCGCCCCGGTACGCGTCACCGTCTCGACGATCTTCCGCGCCGAGGAGTCGACGACCTCGTGGTCATAGGCCTTGAGCCGGATGCGGATCTTCTGTCCCGCCATGGTGGCTTCTGTTTCCTTCTCTCGATGCCGCTACGTGCGGAAGCGGTGGCCTCCACATGCCCGCAGGACCGTTGATCCTGCGTTGTCCGACCCCCGCGGTCGGGCGTGTCGCGCCTCGTCGCAGAATGCTGAGCATTCAGCTTCCAGCCCCCGCTCCCGATCTTGCTGGAAGCAGGCGCGATCACGGGGATCTAGGGCGCCGGGCGGCGAACAAAACACACCCGGACACCCGGCGAGGGTGGGCCCTGAGCACGTCAGGAACCCACCCCGCGCGGACGCAACCTGACTAGTATGCCGGATTGAACGCGGCATTGCTAATCGGGGTCACCGTTGGGGGTTGTTCACGGCTCTCACCGGGAACAACCCTCAATCACTTGGTGATCTTCGTGACCGTTCCGGCACCGACGGTGCGGCCACCCTCACGGATCGCGAACTTCAGGCCCTGCTCCATGGCGATCGGCTGGATCAGCTTGACCTCCATCGAGGTGGAGTCGCCGGGCATGACCATCTCGGTGCCCTCGGGCAGCGTGACGACGCCGGTGACGTCCGTGGTGCGGAAGTAGAACTGCGGCCGGTAGTTCTGGAAGAACGGGGTGTGCCGGCCACCCTCCTCCTTCGAGAGGATGTAGACCTGGCCCTCGAACTCCGTGTGAGGAGTAGAGGTACCCGGCTTCACGACGACCATGCCGCGCTCGACGTCCTCGCGCTTGATGCCGCGGAGCAGCAGACCGACGTTCTCACCCGCGCGGGCCTCGTCGAGCAGCTTGCGGAACATCTCGATGCCGGTGCAAACGGTCTTGGTCGACTTCTCGCGGATACCGACGATCTCGACCTCCTCGTTCGGCTTGAGGATGCCGCGCTCGGCGCGACCGGTCACCACGGTGCCACGACCGGTGATCGTGAAGACGTCCTCGATCGGCATGAGGAACGGCTTCTCGGTCTCACGCTCGGGCTGCGGGATCGCGGTGTCGACCGCGTTCATCAGCTCGAGGAGCTTGCCGGTCCACTCCGGGTCGCCCTCCAGCGCCTTGAGCGCCGACACGCGAACGACCGGCAGGTCGTCGCCCGGGAACTCGTAGGTGCTGAGCAGCTCGCGGACCTCGAGCTCGACGAGCTCCAGGAGCTCCTCGTCCTCGACCATGTCGCTCTTGTTCAGGGCGACGACGATGTACGGAACGCCGACCTGGCGGGCCAGGAGGACGTGCTCCTTGGTCTGCGGCATCGGGCCGTCGGTGGCGGCCACGACCAGGATCGCACCGTCCATCTGGGCGGCACCGGTGATCATGTTCTTGATGTAGTCGGCGTGGCCGGGGCAGTCCACGTGCGCGTAGTGACGCGCCGCGGTCTGGTACTCGACGTGCGCGATCGAGATCGTGATGCCGCGGGCCTTCTCCTCCGGCGCCTTGTCGATCTCGTCGAACGGGGTGTACGGGTTCAGGTCCGGGAACTCGTCGTGCAGGACCTTCGTGATGGCCGCAGTCAGCGTCGTCTTACCGTGGTCGATGTGACCAATGGTGCCGATGTTGACGTGCGGCTTAGTCCGCTCGAACTTCGCCTTCGCCACTGGTGTCCTCCTGTGGACTGATCATTTCTTTTCGCCCGGCACGCCGATAAGGCGCTCAGGACTCTGTCGACTGCTCGTGCACGTGCGGCCCTCGACGGGCCGCACGTGCCTCAACGCGTCAGGCGCCGGTGGCCTTAGCGATGATCTCCTTCGCCACGTTCGCGGGAACCTCGGCGTAGGAGTCGAACTGCATGCTGTAGCTGGCCCGGCCCGCAGTCTTCGACCGCAGGTCGCCGACGTAGCCGAACATCTCCGACAGCGGCACAAGAGCCTTGACGACGCGGGCGCCGTGGCGCTCCTCCATCGACTGGATCAGGCCGCGGCGGGAGTTGAGGTCGCCGATCACGTCACCCATGTTGTCCTCGGGCGTGGTGACCTCGACGGACATCATCGGCTCGAGCAGCGCGGGGTCGGCCTTGCGGGCCGCCTCCTTCATTGCCATGGAGCCGGCGATCTTGAACGCCATCTCGGACGAGTCGACCTCGTGGTACTGACCGTCGATCAGCGTGAACTTCACGCCGACCAGCGGGTAGCCGGCGAGGACGCCGTACTGGAGGGAGTCCTGCGCGCCCGCGTCCACCGAGGGGATGAACTCCTTGGGGATGCGACCACCGGTCACCGCGTTGACGAACTCGTACGTGGGGCCGTCCGCGTCGAGCGGCAGCGGCTCGACGGTGACGACGACCTTCGCGTACTGGCCCGAACCACCGGTCTGCTTCTTGTGCACGTACGAGAGCTTCTCCACGGTGCCGCGGAGGGTCTCGCGGTACGCCACCTGCGGCTTACCGATGTTGGCCTCGACGTTGAACTCGCGGCGCATGCGGTCCACCAGGATGTCCAGGTGGAGCTCGCCCATGCCGGCGATGATCGTCTGGCCGGTCTCCTCGTCGTTGAAGACGCGGAAGGTCGGGTCCTCTTCGGCCAGGCGCTGGATCGCGGTGCCCAGCTTCTCCTGGTCCGACTTGGTCTTCGGCTCGATGGCGACCTGGATGACCGGCTCCGGGAAGGTCATCGACTCCAGGATGACCGGGTTCGCCGGGTCGCTGAGCGTGTCACCGGTGGTGGTCTGCTTGAGACCCTGGACGGCGATGATGTCGCCGGCCTGCGCGGTGGCGCGCTCCTCACGCTTGTTCGCGTGCATCTGGTAGATCTTGCCGATGCGCTCCTTCCGGTCCTTGGTGGAGTTGACCACCTGGGCGCCGGAGTCGAGCGTGCCGGAGTAGACCCGCACGTAGGTGAGCTTGCCGAGGTGCTTGTCCGTCTGGATCTTGAAGGCCAGACCGGAGAAGGGCTCGTCGTTCGACGGCTTCCGCAGCAGCGGCGTCTCGCCGTCGGTCGCGGTGCCCTCGATCGCCGGGATGTCCAGCGGCGACGGGAGGTAGTCGACGACGGCGTCGAGCATGGGCTGAACGCCCTTGTTCTTGAACGCCGAGCCACACAGGACCGGGTTGGCCTTGCTGGCGATCGTGGCCCGCCGGATGGCGGCCTTGATCTCGTCGATCGAGACCTCTTCGCCCTCGAGGTACTTCTCCATGACCGCGTCGTCGACGTCGGCCAGGGTCTCGATCAGCTTCTCGCGCCACTCGTTCGCGGAGTCGACCAGGTCGGCCGGGATCTCCTCGATCGCGTAGTCCTCACCCTTCTGGGTCTCCCCGCGCCAGGTGAGCGCCTTCATGTTGATCAGGTCGACGACGCCGATGTGGTCGCCCTCGAGCCCGATCGGGATCTGCAGGACGAGCGGCGTGGCGTGCAGCCGGTCGATCATCATCTGGACACAGCGGAAGAAGTCCGCGCCGGTCCGGTCGAGCTTGTTGACGAAGCACATGCGCGGGACGTTGTACTTGTCGGCCTGGCGCCAGACGTTCTCCGTCTGCGGCTCCACGCCGGCCACACCGTCGTACACCGCGACCGCACCGTCGAGCACACGCAGCGACCGCTCGACCTCGACCGTGAAGTCGACGTGGCCGGGCGTGTCGATGATCTGGATCGTGTAGCCCTTCCACTCGCACTTCGTGGCGGCGGAGGTGATGGTGATACCGCGTTCCTGCTCCTGCTCCATCCAGTCCATGACGGCAGCGCCCTCGTGGACCTCACCGATCTTGTACGTGATGCCGGTGTAGAACAGGATGCGCTCAGTCGTCGTGGTCTTACCAGCGTCGATGTGCGCCATGATGCCGATGTTGCGAACCTTGGCGAGCGCGTCTGCGGCGGCCACTTCCATCCCTACTTTTCTTCGTCGTCGTCTCGTGGACCGGTACGACTGCCGTGGCCCGGCGGATTTACCGGGCCGTCAGCAGGGTCTTACCAGCGGTAGTGCGCGAAGGCCTTGTTGGACTCCGCCATCTTGTGAGTGTCCTCGCGACGCTTCACCGCGGCGCCGAGGCCGTTGCTGGCGTCGAGCAGCTCGTTCTGCAGCCGCTCGATCATGGTCTTCTCGCGGCGGACCTTGGAGTACTGGACGAGCCAGCGCAGACCCAGGGTCGTCTGGCGCGGCGTACGCACCTCGATCGGGACCTGGTAGGTCGCGCCACCGACGCGGCGGCTGCGGACCTCGAGGGTCGGCTTCACGTTGTCCATCGCACGCTTGAGGATGACCACCGGGTCGGTGCCGCTCTTCTCGCGCGCACCCTCAAGGGCGCCGTACACGATGCGCTCGGCCAGCGAACGCTTGCCGCCGATCAGGATCTTGTTCACCAGCTGGGTCACCAGCGGCGAGTTGTACACCGGGTCAGCGACCACCGGGTGACGCGGAGCGGGGCCCTTACGCGGCATGTCAGCTCTTCTCCTTCTTCGCGCCGTAACGGCTGCGGGCCTGCTTGCGGTTGCGGACACCCTGGGTGTCCAGCGAACCGCGGACGATCTTGTAGCGAACGCCGGGGAGGTCCTTCACACGGCCGCCACGCACGAGCACGATCGAGTGCTCCTGCAGGTTGTGACCGACACCCGGGATGTACGCCGTGACCTCGATCTGGCTGCTCAGCTTCACGCGAGCGACCTTGCGCAGCGCAGAGTTCGGCTTCTTGGGGGTGGTGGTGTACACGCGGGTACACACGCCGCGCCGCTGAGGGCTTCCCTTCAGTGCCGGCGTCTTCGTCTTGGTCGTCTTCGCCTGGCGGCCCTTGCGGACCAGCTGCTGGATCGTGGGCACCGGGTTTCTCCGCTCCCTTCGGCCGTTTCCTGTAATACGGCCGCACCGAGTGTTCTGCCTGTGTGCGAGGCGCTCCCAGGAGGGAGTGTCCCGCACCCGCGGTCGGGCGTGTCGTCCGGCTCACGGTCCCGCCACGCGCGATGAGGTCACGCGTACCGGATCTTGTCTTTGTCAGGACATGGGTTCTCGCCGAACCCTGCCCGTCGTGCGGCAATACCCGTCGTACGTTCCGATTCGGGTGCACGCACGAGTTGCCCGGGCGAGCCCGGGCACGAGGGGAAAGAGTACCCACCCTAAGCACCCAGGTCAAAATGAACTCAGGTACCCACGATGGACATCTCCGTATACCAGTGTACCGGGTGCCCCGGCGCGGCAATGCCGCGGTGCCGGATCCACGCATCGGGCCCCGTCACGAAGTCTGTAACACCAATCCCAGCAACAACGCCAGCAAGGATATTCCCGCCCCGGATCCGCCGCACGCGATGCCGGAGATCGCCAGTCCTCGGCCGGTGAACCGGACCCGGCCCGGCTCCCCCGAGCGCCGGATCTGGCGCATCGCGAGCACCGCGGCTGCGACCGCGCCGGCCGCGGCCAAGACGCTGAGCAGCGTGAATGCGCCGGCCACCCAGGGGCCACCGCTCGTCACGGCGAAGCAGACGACCAACACCGACACCAGGATCGAGCCGATCCCGGCGATCAACGATCCGATCGCCAGACCCGAGGTGATCGGCACGACGCGAAGCTGCACCAGCCCGAACGGGGTCCCGCTGACCACGTCGACCCGCTCGGTCTCCCAGCCGCTGGCCGACTGCGGAGGCACGCCATAGGGCGGCGGACCGTACGGCATAGGCGGTGGGGGTTGCATCATGTTCAGAAGCATGTCACCCGGACGCGCCGTCGCGCAGCCCGGCCGGTCCCGCCCCGGAACGGCGCCGGATCAGTCGGTGCCGGGCGCGAAGTCCTGCCCGACGGGCGAGGCGGCCAGGTGCAGCAGACCCGCGATCACGGCCACCACCAGCGCTGTCAGAGCCAGCACGAGGCCCGTCCAGGCCAATTTGCGGCCACGGCGGATCCACGCGCCCCCGGTGAGGTAGCCACCGGCCGCGAACGCCTCTCGGGACGTCTGACGGGCCAGAAGCAACGCGATCGTGGCGGGAATCACCCCACCGATCAGGGGGCCGGTCAGCAGGCCGACCAGACCCAGCGTGAAAACCGCCCGCGCCTTCGTCGAAGGCGCCGGCTCCGGATCCAGGGGATGACGTGAGGGCGCGAGCTGAACGGTCACCCGTACATCCTAATTGGGATTTTGATCCTCGCCCGTGGGCGGGAACGCCGCTGGGGCGGCCGCGCCTATGCGCGACCGCCCCAGCGAACTGAGATTCCTTAGCGGTACGACCCGAAGTCGAAGTCGTCCAGCGGAACCGCCTGGCCACTGGCCGGGCCGAAGCCGTAGTCGGTCTCCGGGTACCCGGTCATCGAGTACACCTTGGCCTTGGCCTCCTCGGTCGGCTCGACCCGGATGTTGCGGTACTTGGAGATACCGGTACCGGCCGGGATGAGCTTACCGATGATGACGTTCTCCTTGAGGCCCACCAGCGAGTCGCTGCGCGAGTTGATCGCAGCGTCGGTGAGCACCCGGGTGGTCTCCTGGAAGGAGGCCGCCGAGAGCCAGGAGTCGGTCGCCAGCGAGGCCTTGGTGATACCCATCAGCACCGGACGACCGGCGGCGGGCTCGCCACCCTCGCCCACGAGCCGGCGGTTCTCCGACTCGAAGAGCGCGCGGTCGACCAGCAGGCCCGGAAGGAACTCCGTGGCCCCGGAGTCGATGACCGTCACCCGCTTGAGCATCTGGCGGATGATGATCTCGATGTGCTTGTCGTGGATGAGCACACCCTGCGAGCGGTAGACCTCCTGGACCTCACTGGTCAGGTGGACCTGGACCGCGCGCGGGCCCATGATGCGCAGCAGCTCGTGCGGGTCGATGGTGCCCTCGGTGAGCTTCTCGCCGACCTGCACGTGGTCGCCGTCGTGCGCCCGCAGCTTGACGCGCTTGGAGATCTTGTCGTACACGATCTCCTCGCTGCCGTCGTCCGGGATCACGATGATCTTCCGCGACCGCTCGCCGTCCTCGATGCGGATGCGACCGGGGGTGTCGGCGATGGGCGCCTTACCCTTCGGCACGCGGGCCTCGAAGATTTCCTGAACACGCGGCAGACCCTGGGTGATGTCCTCACCCGCGACACCACCGGTGTGGAAGGTACGCATCGTCAGCTGGGTGCCGGGCTCACCGATCGACTGGGCCGCGATGATGCCGACCGCCTCGCCGATGTCGACCGACTTGCCGGTCGGCAGCGAACGGCCGTAGCAGGCCGCGCAGACGCCCAGCTTCGACTCACAGGTCAGCACGCTGCGAACCCGGACGTTCTCGACACCGGCGGCGACCAGCTGGTCGACGATGATCGAGTTGAGGTCCGTGCCCCGCGCGACCACCAGGTTGCCGTTCTGGTCGGAGACGTCGTCGGCGATGGTGCGAGCGTGCGCACCGGTCTCCGAGTGGACGTGCACGACCAGCGTGCCGTCGGCCTCACGGTCGCCGACCGCCATCGGGATGGCGCGCTCGGTGCCGCAGTCCTCCTCGCGGATGATCACGTCCTGCGAGACGTCGACCAGACGACGGGTCAGGTAACCCGAGTCGGCGGTACGCAGCGCGGTGTCGGCCAGACCCTTACGGGCACCGTGGGTGGAGATGAAGTACTCCAGCACGGTCAGACCCTCGCGGTACGACGAGGTGATCGGCCGCGGGATGATCTCACCCTTGGGGTTGGCCACCAGACCACGGATCGCAGCGATCTGCCGGAGCTGGAGGAGGTTACCGCGAGCGCCGGAGTTGATCATGACCCAGAGCGGGTTCTCCTGCGGCAGCGCGGTCTCCATCTCCTTGGAGATCTCGTTGGTCGCCTTGGTCCAGATCTCGATGAGCTCGCCGCGACGTTCCTCGGCGGTCATCAGACCACGCTGGTACTGCTTGTCGATCCGGTCGGCCTCGACCTGGTAGCGAGCCAGGATCTCCGGCTTGCGCGGAGGGCCGATGACGTCGCCCATACCGATCGTCACACCGGACCAGGTGGCCCAGTGGAAGCCGGCCTCCTTGAGCGCGTCCAGGGTCGCGGCCAGGGCGACCTTGGGGAAGCGCTCGGCGAGGTCGTTGACGATCGCCGACAGCTGACCCTTGCGGATCTCGTAGTTCACGAAGCGGTAGCCCGGGGGCAGCGTCTCGTTGAAGATGACCCGGCCGAGCGTGGTCTCGACGAGCAGCGGGTCACCCTCGACCCACTCCTCCGGAGCGACCCAGGCGTCGTGCTTCGGGCCGTTGTCCACGCCGATGACCTCACGCAGGCGGACCTTGATGTTCGCCTGGAGGTGCAGCTCGCCGTTGTCGAACGCCATCCGAGCCTCGGCGTCCGAGCTGAACACCCGGCCCTCGCCCTTGGCCCCGGCCGTCTGGTGCGTCAGGAAGTACAGACCGATGATCATGTCCTGGGTGGGCATGGTCACCGGCTTGCCGTCGGCCGGCTTGAGGATGTTGTTCGACGACAGCATCAGGATCCGGGCCTCGGCCTGCGCCTCGGCCGACAGCGGCACGTGGACCGCCATCTGGTCACCGTCGAAGTCCGCGTTGAACGCGGTGCAGACGAGCGGGTGGATCTGGATCGCCTTGCCCTCGACCAGCTGCGGCTCGAAGGCCTGGATGCCCAGACGGTGCAGGGTCGGAGCACGGTTCAGCAGCACCGGGTGCTCGCTGATGACCTCCTCCAGCACGTCCCACACGACCGGGCGCTGACGCTCGACCATCCGCTTGGCCGACTTGATGTTCTGCGCGTGGTTCAGGTCGACCAGGCGCTTCATCACGAACGGCTTGAACAGCTCCAGCGCCATCTGCTTGGGCAGACCACACTGGTGCAGCTTCAGCCGCGGGCCGACGACGATGACCGAACGGCCGGAGTAGTCGACGCGCTTGCCGAGCAGGTTCTGACGGAAACGACCCTGCTTGCCCTTGAGCATGTCGGAGAGCGACTTCAGCGGGCGGTTACCCGGACCGGTGACCGGCCGGCCGCGGCGGCCGTTGTCGAACAGTGCGTCGACGGCCTCCTGCAGCATCCGCTTCTCGTTGTTGACGATGATCTCGGGCGCGCCCAGGTCGATCAGGCGCTTGAGCCGGTTGTTCCGGTTGATGACCCGGCGGTACAGGTCGTTCAGGTCGGAGGTCGCGAAGCGGCCACCGTCGAGCTGCACCATCGGGCGCAGGTCCGGCGGGATGACCGGGACGCAGTCCAGCACCATGCCGAGCGGCGAGTTGCGGGTGTTCAGGAACGCCGCGACAACCTTCAGCCGCTTGAGCGCCCGGATCTTCCGCTGCCCCTTACCGGTACGGATGATCTCCCGGAGGTTCTCCGCCTCGGCGTCCAGGTCCATGTTCTGGAGCAGGGCCTTGATCGCCTCGGCGCCCATGCCACCGGTGAAGTACTCACCGAAGCGGTCGCGCAGCTCGCGGTAGAGCAGCTCGTCCGTGACCAGCTGCTTCGAGTCGAGCTTCCGGAAGGTGTCGAGCACCTCGTCCAGACGGTCGATCTCGCGCTGAGCCTTGTCCCGGATCTGGCGCATCTCGCGCTCGCCGGCTTCCTTGACCTTGCGGCGCACGTCCGCCTTCGCACCCTCGGCCTCGAGCTCGGCCAGGTCCTGCTCCAGCTTGGCGGCACGCTTCTCGATCTCCGAGTCGCGCCCGTTCTCCGACTGCCGCTTCTCGGCGAAGATCTCGTTCTCGATCGTGGACATGTCACGGTGACGCGACTCGGCGTCAACGCTCGTGACCACGTACGAGGCGAAGTAGATGATCTTCTCGAGGTCCTTGGGCGCCAGGTCGAGCAAGTAGCCCAGCCGGCTCGGCACACCCTTGAAGTACCAGATGTGCGTGACCGAGGCGGCCAGCTCGATGTGGCCCATACGCTCACGCCGGACCTTGGAGCGGGTCACCTCGACGCCACAGCGCTCACAGATGATGCCCTTGAACCGGACGCGCTTGTACTTACCGCAGTAGCACTCCCAGTCCCGCTGCGGACCGAAGATCTTCTCGCAGAAGAGTCCGTCCTTCTCGGGCTTGAGGGTGCGGTAGTTGATCGTCTCGGGCTTCTTGACCTCGCCGTGCGACCACTGCCGGATGTCGTCAGCGGTAGCCAGGCCGATGCGCAACTCGTCGAAGAAGTTGACGTCGAGCACTTGGACTATCCCTCGTGTTTCGTTGCTCGGGTGAATTCAAGGCCGGCGGGGGCGGCCCCGGCCTGGTTCTGAGCTTCCAGAACCGGACGGGGCCGCTCTCCGTCAGATCTCTTCGACGCTGCTGACGCCCTCGTTCGGGCGCCGGGACAGGTCGATGCCGAGTTCCTCCGCGGCCCGGAAGACCTCGTCGTCGGTCTCGCGCATTTCCAGGGCAACACCGTCGCTGGAGAGCACCTCAACGTTCAGGCACAGCGACTGGAGCTCCTTGAGAAGCACCTTGAACGACTCCGGGATGCCCGGTTCCGGGATGTTCTCGCCCTTGACGATGGCCTCGTACACCTTCACGCGGCCGAGAACGTCGTCGGACTTGATGGTCAGCAGTTCCTGCAGCGCGTAAGCGGCGCCGTAGGCCTGCATCGCCCAGCACTCCATCTCGCCGAACCGCTGGCCACCGAACTGGGCCTTACCACCGAGCGGCTGCTGCGTGATCATCGAGTACGGGCCGGTCGACCGCGCGTGGATCTTGTCGTCGACCAGGTGGTTCAGCTTCAGGATGTAGACGTAGCCGACCGAGATCGGGTCCGGCAGCGGCTCACCGGAGCGGCCGTCGAACAGCTGCGCCTTGCCGTCACCGTTGACCAGCCGCTTGCCGTCCCGGTTGACCAGGGTCGACTCGAGCAGGCCCTTGATCTCCTCTTCCTGAGCACCGTCGAAGACCGGGGTCGCGACGTTGCTGTCGGCGGGAGACTCGTGCGCGTCGATCGAGCGGAGCTGACGCTTCCACTCCTCGTCCTCGCCCTCGATGGACCAGCCGGTCTTGGCGATCCACCCGAGGTGGGTCTCCAGAACCTGGCCGATGTTCATACGCGAGGGCACACCGAGCGGGTTGAGCACGATGTCGACCGGGGTGCCGTCCTCCAGGAACGGCATGTCCTCGACCGGCAGGATCTTGGAGATGACGCCCTTGTTGCCGTGACGACCGGCGAGCTTGTCACCGTCCTGGATCTTGCGCTTCTGGGCGACGTAGACCCGGACCAGCTCGTTCACGCCGGGGGGCAGCTCGTCGCCGTCCTCGCGGGAGAACGTCCGGACACCGATGACGGTGCCGGTCTCGCCGTGCGGAACCTTCAGCGAGGTGTCCCGGACCTCCCGGGCCTTCTCACCGAAGATCGCGCGGAGCAGGCGCTCCTCCGGGGTCAGCTCGGTCTCACCCTTGGGCGTGACCTTGCCGACCAGGATGTCGCCGGGCACGACCTCGGCACCGATCCGGATGATGCCGCGCTCGTCCAGGTCCGCCAGCATTTCCTCGCTGACGTTCGGGATGTCGCGGGTGATCTCTTCCGGGCCGAGCTTGGTGTCGCGGGCGTCGACCTCGTGCTCCTCGATGTGGATCGAGGTGAGGACGTCCTGCTGCACGAGGCGCTGCGACAGGATGATCGCGTCCTCGTAGTTGTGGCCTTCCCAGCACATGAACGCGACCAGGAGGTTGCGGCCCAGGGCCATCTCCCCCTCGTCGGTGCACGGACCGTCGGCGATGACCTGGCCGGCCTCGACCCGGTCACCCTCGAAGACGACCGGCTTCTGGTTGACGCAGGAGCCGGCGTTCGAGCGGCGGAACTTGTGCAGCAGGTAGGTCCGGCGGTGGCCGTCGTCCTGGTGAACCGTCACGTAGTCGGCGCACAGGTCCTCGACCACACCGGCGACCTCGGCGACGACCACGTCACCGGCGTCGACCGCGGCGCGGTACTCCATACCGGTACCGACCAGCGGCGACTCGGCCTTGACCAGCGGCACGGCCTGACGCTGCATGTTCGCGCCCATGAGGGCACGGTTGGCGTCGTCGTGCTCGAGGAACGGGATCATCGCGGTGGCGACCGAGGTCATCTGCCGCGGCGACACGTCCATGTAGTCGACCTCCGTGCCGGGCACGTAGTCGACCTCACCACCCTTACGGCGGACCAGAACGCGGTCCTCGGCGAAGGTGTTGTCGCTGGACAGGACGGCGTTCGCCTGCGCCTTGATGTACCGGTCTTCCTCGTCGGCCGTGAGGTAGTGCACCTCGTCGGTGACGACACCGTTCTCGACCTTGCGGTACGGCGTCTCGATGAAGCCGAACGGGTTGACCCGCGCGAACGTCGAGAGCGCGCCGATCAGACCGATGTTCGGGCCCTCGGGCGTCTCGATCGGGCACATCCGGCCGTAGTGCGACGGGTGCACGTCACGGACCTCGAAGCCGGCCCGCTCACGGGACAGACCACCCGGGCCGAGCGCCGACAGGCGGCGACGGTGGGTCAGACCCGCGAGCGGGTTGGTCTGGTCCATGAACTGCGACAGCTGCGACGTACCGAAGAACTCCTTGATCGCAGCCACCACGGGGCGGATGTTGATCAGGGTCTGCGGCGTGATCGCCTCGACGTCCTGGGTCGTCATCCGCTCACGGACGACGCGCTCCATCCGGGACAGGCCGACGCGGACCTGGTTCTGGATGAGCTCGCCGACGGTGCGGAGACGACGGTTGCCGAAGTGGTCGATGTCGTCGGCCTCGTAGCCTTCCTCACCGGCGTGCAGCCGGCAGAGGTAGTCCACGGTCTTGACGATGTCTTCCTCGGACAACGTGCCCCGGACGATCGGGACGTCGATCTCGAGCTTCTTGTTGAACTTGTACCGGCCGACCTTCGCGACGTCGTACCGCTTCGGGTTGAAGAAGAGGTTGTCGAGAAGGGTCTGCGCGTTCTCCCGGGTCGGGGGCTCGCCAGGGCGCAGCTTCCGGTAGATGTCGAGTAGGGCCTCGTCCTGCCCGGCGATGTGGTCCTTCTCGAGCGTCGTCATGAGCAGCTCGGACCAGCCGAAGCGCTCACGGATCTGGTCGGCGGACCAACCGATCGCCTTGAGGAGGACGGTGACGGCCTGACGGCGCTTGCGATCGATGCGGACACCGACGGTGTCGCGCTTGTCGATGTCGAACTCGAGCCAGGCGCCCCGGCTCGGGATGACCTTGACGCTGGTGAGGTCGCGGTCGGAGGTCTTGTCCGGCTCCTTGGTGAAGTACACGCCCGGCGAGCGGACGAGCTGGCTCACCACGACCCGCTCGGTGCCGTTGATGACGAACGTCCCCTTGGGGGTCATCATCGGGAAGTCACCCATGAACACGGTCTGGCTCTTGATCTCGCCAGTGGTGTTGTTGGTGAACTCCGCGGTCACGAACAGCGGGGCACAGTAGGTCAGGTCCTTCTCCTTGCACTCCTCGATCGAGGCCTTGACCTCGTCGAAGCGCGGAGCCGAGAAGGACAGCGACATGGTGCCGGAGAAGTCCTCAATGGGACTGATCTCTTCGAGGATCTCTGCGAGGCCCGAGTGGGCGTGCGGGTCGTCCGTCGTACGCGCCTGCCAAGCCTCGTTGCCGACCAGCCAGTCGAACGAGTCCGTCTGGAGGGCGAGAAGGTTGGGGACCTCTAGCTGCTCGGTGATCCGACCGAAAGAGACCCGGCGGGGTGCGTAAGCGCTCGACGTACGGCTGGTCTTCGCAGGGCGGGAAGCTGCCAAGATGCGTCCTTCCGAGGACCGGTGCTGCTATGCGGCTGAGTTGCTGATGCAACTGGTCTGCGTGCACTCCAAAAGACACCCGTCGAATCCACAGACGTGAATGGAAGGACAGGCGTCAAGATAGAAGGCAGCGCAAACTAGCAGTGTAGCCGCTTGGCTAACCGCTGTCCAGCCCACACCACGAAGTGGCCTGCGGAACGCATCCCCGGCCTCGTTGACCTGCGCAATCGCGATCAACACGGTGGCTCGGGGCCGCTCAAGAAACGCGGCGCATCTTCTTCGGGTGCCGGTCGTGGTTACCCACGGGGCGGCTGTCGCAAGCGCGGAAACTTGCTGCCATCAGCGTGCCTGTCAGGGGACACACAGTCAAGGGCTGTGCCGCGGGTCGGACTCAGCCGCTCGTCCGGCCGGCGCACCAAAGGGACCTTACTGCATGGATGGCGAGCTTTGTGACACTTTGTCACCCGGCCCGCGACCTGCTCGGATACGCGTCGCTGACCAGTATGAACACTGATGAAAACACCGATGGCGGAGATCCGGAGCCGGATCTCCGCCATCGACGGAAAACGCTGAGGAGCGTTAGATCACTTGAGGGTGACCTTGGCGCCCTCGGCCTCGAGCTTGGCCTTGGCCGCCTCGGCCTTGTCCTTGGCAACACCCTCGAGGATCGCCTTCGGGGCGGCCTCAACGGCGTCCTTGGCCTCCTTGAGGCCCAGGCCGGTCAGCTCACGCACGACCTTGATGACCTGGATCTTCTTGCCACCGTCGCCCTCGAGGACAACGTCGAACGAGTCCTGCTCCACGGCAGCCTCGGCGGCCGGCGCGGCACCCGGGGCGGCAGCGGCGACAGCCACGGCAGCCTTGACGTCGAAGACGTCCTCGAAGGTCTTCACGAACTCGGAGAGCTCGATCAGGGTCATTTCCTTGAACGCGTCGAGCAGCTCGTCGGTGCTGAGCTTCGCCATGTCTGGCAACCTTTCCTAGCTTCTGATTAAAACGTTGCTCGGTCCGCGAGGCGCCGTCAGGCGGCCTCGGCGGAACCGTCCTTCTCGCGCTTGTCACGCAGGGCGTCCACCAGGCGAACAGCCTGGGAGAGCGGAGCCTGGAACGTGGCCGCGGCCTTGCTCAGGTTGCCCTTCATGGCGCCGGCCAGCTTGGCCAGCAGCACCTCACGGGACTCGAGGTCGGCAAGCTTGTTGACGTCCTCGGCCGAGATGGCCTTGCCCTCGAAAACGCCGCCCTTGATGACGAGGACGGGGTTGGCCTTGGCGAAAGCGCGAAGCGCCTTGGCCGCGTCAACCACGTCACCCTTCACGAAGGCAAGCGCGGTAGGACCGGTGAACAGCGCCTCGTCGAGGCCCTCGATGCCCGCGTCGCTAGCCGCACGCTTCGCGAGCGTGTTCTTGGCGACGGAGTACTTGGCCTGCTGGCCCAGCGCCCGCCGCAGCTCGGTGAGCTGCTTGACGGTGAGGCCCCGGTATTCGGTCAACACGGTGGCCGCAGAGTCACGGAAGTTGTCCGTCAGCTCGACGACGGCCGTGGCCTTGTCGGCCCGGACCGGCTTGTCCGCCATGTCCCTCCTCTCATCAGTGCTATTGCCACTGGTCGAGAGGGTCCGAAAAAGCAAAACGCCCCGGCGCAGGGCACGGGGCGGACATCCGAACACGCGCGAACGCATGTCGATCAATCACGAACCTGTCCCTGCGCAGGTCGCCCGCTCATGCGGGACCTTCGGCCGCGACATCCGTCATGACGACGGTTGCTGCGGCGACCAGCGGTCTATGGGTGGAACTCCAAGAAAGGAGGTTACGCGGCCCCCCGCCGAAAACCAAATCAAGGACAAGACCCCCTTCGCCGTACGGCGTCAAGCCCGCCCGCCGGCCGGTAAACCGGTGCTCAGGAGCGGGAGCGGCGCAACGCCCCGTAGGCCGTCAGCGCCACCGCCGACCAGGCCAGCGACCAGGCCGTGAGCTCGGCCAGCGTGGTCGCCGACGGGACGGCACCACTGTTGAGCGCGCGAGCCGTGGCCATCACCGGTGGGGCCAGCCACGGGGCGATCGAGGTGGTCAGGCCGAGCACGACCGCCAGGATCGAGCCGGTGACCAGCGTCGCAACACCGGGCAGGATGCGGCGGGTGACGGCCCGGCCGGAGAGCGCGCCCAGCGCCACCGCGGCGATCAGGGACAGCGCGTGGGCCAGGACGCCGAGCAGGACACCGGCGCCGACCGAGGACTCGTCCGTGCCCGCCTCCGGGCCCCGGATCGCGTGGAACAGCCAGGGGACGATCATCGCGGTGGTGCAGACGGCGGCACCGGCCACGACGGCCGCGAGCAGCCCGGCGGTGCCCTCCCGGACCGGGCCGACGGTCAGCCGGGCCAGGCGCCGCTGAACGTCCGGTTCGGTGTCCAGCAGCACCTTGGACAGCCAGGCCAGCACCGGGAAGAGCGCGGCGGCGGAGTAGCCGTAGGCGGTGCCGGCCGGGGACGCTCCCCCGCCGTAGAGAACACCCCGGACGACCAGGACGGCGATCAGCGGGGCCAGGGCACGGCCGCCGCGGAAGAAGCCGGCCAGTCGCATGCGCACCAGGGCGATCATCGGGCCTCCCACTCGGGTTCGGACTTCTCCCGTACGCCCAGGACACGGTGACCCGAGTCGCGGAGCCGGACCACCGTCGCGTCGGCCTCCGCGCGCGACACCACGATCTCGACGACCACCTCGTCGGGGTCGCCCGGGCCGGGCCGGGGTTCCGGAGGCGCGGCCGTCACCTGCACCGTGCCGGCCGAGACCGTCCAGTGAACGGCCCCGGGAAGGCTGGTGATCTCGCCGCGGTGGTCGCTGACCAGGACGATGCCGCCGGCCGTGGTGACCTCGGCGACGATCTGCGGGACCAGTGTCCGGGCCTGGGCGTCGAGGCCCTCCCAGGGCTCGTCGAGGACGAGCAGCCCGGGCGGGACGAGCAGGGCCTGGGCCAGGCCGACCTTCTGGGCGGTGCCCTTGGAGAGCGCGCCGAGCGGGGTCCCGGTGTGCTCGGTCAGCCCGAGCCGCTCGATCCACCGGTCGGCCGCGGCGGGCGGGACGCGGCGCAGGGCGGCCATCCCGTGCAGGTATCCGCGGGCGGTGAACGGCTGGTCGGCCGGGAAACGCTCGGGGACCCAGCCGACGACCGGTGGCCGGTCCCGGACCGTGCCGCCCGTCGGGCGGAGCACCCCGGCCGCCAGCTGCAGCAACGTGGACTTGCCGGCGCCGTTCGGGCCGAGCACGACCACGGTCTGGCCGGGCGACACGCTCACGTGGGCGTTCAGCAGCGCCCAGGGGGCACGACGGGCGTACCGAAAACCGACCCCATCGAAAAGCATGGCCGCAAGGATTCCACGAAAAAGCCCCCGGGGATGTCCCCGGGGGCTTTCATCGTTCGAGCGATCGGCGATCAGGCCTGGGCGTCGCCGCGCAGGTTCTTCACCGCGTTCGGGTCGACCGGCACGCCGGGGCCCGTGGTGGTGCTGAAGGTGACCTTCTTCAGGTACTTGCCCTTCGCGGCGGACGGCTTGGCCCGCAGGACCTCGTCGAGCACCGCGGCGTAGTTGTCCACCAGCTGCTCGGCGGTGAACGACGACTTGCCGATGATCAGGTGCAGGTTCGAGTGCTTGTCCACCCGGAAGGTGATCTTGCCGCCCTTGATCTCGTTGACGGCCTTGGTCACGTCCATGGTGACGGTGCCGGTCTTCGGGTTCGGCATCAGGCCACGGGGGCCGAGGATGCGGGCGATCCGGCCAATCTTGGCCATCTGGTCCGGCGTCGCGATGGCGGCGTCGAACTCCAGCCAGCCACCCTGGATCCGGGCGACGAGCTCGTCCGTGCCGACCTCGTCGGCGCCGGCCGCGACGGCCTCCTCGGCCTTCGCGCCCTGGGCGAAGACGATGACGCGGGCGGTCTTACCGGTGCCGTGCGGCAGGTTGACCGTGCCGCGAACCATCTGGTCCGCCTTGCGCGGGTCCACGCCGAGACGCATCGCGACCTCGACAGTGGCGTCGAACTTCTTGGAGCTGGTCTCCTTGGTGAGGGCGACCGCGTCCTTCGGCTCGTAGAGCTTCTCGGTGTCGATCTTCTCCGCCGCCGCGCGGTAGACCTTGCTGCGCTGTGCCATTACTCATTACTCCTGTGGTTGTTGGCGGGGCCGCGCGATGACGGCCCCTCCCACTGATCTCGCCGGGGATCCGGCGATCAAATCTTGGTGACCTGGTTGAAGTTCAGCTCGACCGGGGTCTCCCGGCCGAAGATCGACACCAGGACCTTCAGCTTCTGCTGGTCGGCGTTGATCTCACTGATCGAGGCCGGCAGCGAGGCGAACGCGCCGTCGGTCACCGTGACCGAGTCGCCGACCTCGAAGTCCAGAACCTTGATCTCGGGCTTCGACTTCTTCTCCTCGGCCTGGACGGCCGGGGCGAGCCACTTCAGCACCTCGTCGAGCGAGAGCGGGGCCGGGCGGTCCACCCGGTCGGTGGCGCCGACGAAGCCGGTCACGCCGGGCGTGTTCCGGACACAGGAGTAGGACTCCGGCGTCAGGTCCATCCGGACCAGGATGTAGCCGGGGAAGACCTTGGCCTGCACCTGGTTGCGCTTGCCGTTCTTGACCTCGACCTCTTCGCGGGTCGGCACCTCGACCTGGAAGATGAAATCCTCCATGTCGAGGCTGGTGATCCGGGTCTCGAGGTTGGTCTTGACCTTGTTCTCGTAGCCGGCGTAGGAGTGCACCACGTACCAGTCGCCGGGCGCGTACCGCAGCTTCTGCCGCAGCTCCTTGACGGGGTCGTAGTCCTCGTCGACCTCGGGCGCCTGGACCGCCACCGGAGTCTCGTCGGTCTCCTCGACCGACTCGTCGGTGACCGGCGACGACTGCTCGTCAGCAAACTGCGCGGTCTCGTCGTCGTACTCAGGCACGCTCGCTCACTTCCAGATCAAGTCACTCGGTTCGGAATCCGACGCGACGGCTCACTTACCGCCGAGCGCGTAGAGGATGCCCTTACCGAATCCGTAGTCCAGCACCGCCACGATCGCCGTCATCACCGTGACGAACGCGATCACGACGCCGGTGTAGGTCAGCAGCTCCTTGCGCGTCGGCCAGATGACCTTGCGGAGCTCGCTGATGACCTCGCGGAAGAACCCGCCGATCCGACCGAAGACTCCGGTGCGCTTGCGCTCCTTCTTCGTCTTCGGGGTGTCGTCGTCCTTCGTGCGCTCGGCGACCGCGGTCCCGCCACCACGGCTTACCGGGGCGTCAGCGGCCTCATCGGCGTCGTCACCGTCGGCGGCGTCGGCGAGCAGCTCGTCGTCGCCCGGGACGTCGTCACCGGGCCGGTCCTTTTCGGCCACTTCGCCCTACTTCCGTCGTCGGTGGTGTTGATTTCCTGTCAGCACTCGACCGGACGCGGACTGTGCAAACCGCGCACCGGGCGGGCACGTCGAGGAGGATTGCGCAGGGGTGACAGGACTTGAACCTGCAGCCTGCGGTTTTGGAGACCGCTGCTCTGCCAATTGAGCTACACCCCTTTGCGGGACCGCATGTCTTTCGACTCACAGTCCCACGGCGCACCAGTGTACGGGTACGCCCGTGGTTATCCCAACCCGGGCCTACCGCTTACCGACAAGCGCCTGTGCCAGAGACAGTACCTTGTCTCCGTTGCATGTGGCAGTCAGGGCGAGACGGGTGTCCCCGTCCGCGGTGACCTCCTTCACCGTGGCCGTGACCACGACCTCCGTACCCTCGTCGGTGTCCGGCACCGGAACCGGGCGGCTGAAGCGCACGGCGAACTCCTTCACCGTGTCACCGGCCCCGGCCCAGGCGGTCACCGCGCGCCCGACCAGGGCCATGGTGAACATGCCGTGGGCGATCACCCCGGGCAGGCCCACACCGGTGGCGGCGCGCTCGCTCCAGTGGATCGGGTTGAAGTCGCCGGAGGCGCCGGCGTAGTGGACCAGGTCGGCCCGGGTGACCCGGAAAGTCTGCGGTTCCATGACGTCACCCATCAGCGCTGCGCCTCCATCGTCGTGCCGGTCATTGCCTCGCGCGTCACGGCCCTCATGACTCCTCGCCGCGCTGAACCAGCTTCGACCACGCGGTGACGATCGGCTCGCCGGCCTCGGTACTCACCTCGGTGCGGATCGTGATGAACCAGTGGCCGCCCCGGGTGGTGATCTCGTCCACCGTGTTCACGCAGACCACCGCGTCACCGGCCACCATCGGGCGGGTGTAGGAGAACTTCTGGTCGCCGTGCACCACGCGGGTGTAGTCCAGCCCGAGGTCGGGGTCGTTGACCACCTGCCGGCTGGCCGCCATCGTGATGGTCACCGGGAAGGTGGGCGGTGCCACCACGTCCGGGTAGCCGAGCGCCCGAGCCGCTTCGAGGTCGTGATATTCCGCTTCGGTCGCGCCGATCGCCCGGGCGAACTCGCGGATCTTCTCCCGGCCGACGAGATACGTGTCGGTGGGCGGCCAGGTACGGCCGGCAAACGTCTGATCCAGGGGCATACCTGACAAACTACAATGCGCCGCCCGGAGTAACTCCGGGCGGCGCATTGTAAAAACTTGGACCTTTGAGGAGCCCAGTGAGGCTACGAGGCTCAGCGGGTCTCGCGGTGCAGGGTGTGCTTCCCGTCGCGGGGGCAGAACTTCTTGAGCTCCACGCGGTCGGGGTCGTTTCGCCGGTTCTTCTTGGTGATGTAGTTCCGGTCCTTGCACTCCGTGCACGCCAGGGTGATCTTCGGACGTACGTCGGTCGCCTTGGCCACGGCGGGGTGCCTTCCTGCTAACGGAAACTAACTGACGACGAACCAGCGTAGACGCTCGGTCGGTCACTCTGCAAAATGAGCCTCGGATTTGAGACCAAACTGAAGAGTAGCGGTGGCCGGACTTGAACCGGCGACACAGCGATTATGAGCCGCTTGCTCTGCCATCTGAGCTACACCGCCGAGCCAGGCTCACGTCCATCGCCGGCTCGGCGGGAACGAACCCGGTAGAGCCCCCTTACGGAATCGAACCGTAGACCTTCTCCTTACCATGGAGACGCTCTGCCGACTGAGCTAAGGGGGCGCTGCTTGCGATCACTCGCTCGCTGCGTGGATAAGACTACACGGCCCTCCAGCAGGGGTGAAATCGGTATCCCCAACAACGCATAACCGCAGGTCAGATGACTGCTCGGAGCCTTCTGACCTCACCGGTCGGGGTGGACTCGGGCTCGGTCTGCGCGCTCAGCCAAGCCTCCAGCCGCTCGAATGGGAGAGGCCGGCTGAACAGATAGCCCTGACCGATCTCGCAGCCCATCTCCTCCAGCAGGTCGAGGGTGAGCTCACTCTCCACACCCTCGGCGACCACCGTGAGACCGAACTCACGAGCCAGACTCACGATCGCCCGGACGATGGCCAGGTCACCGGAGTCGGTCGCCATGCCCTGCACGAAGGTGTCGTCGATCTTCACCTCGTGCACCGGCCACTGCCGCAGGTAGCCGAGCGAGGACGCGCCGGTGCCGAAGTCGTCGACGCTCAGCCGGACCCCGAGATCACGCAGACGGTAGAGGGTGGGCAGGACCCGCTCGATGTCGTTGAGCATCCCCGGCTCGGAGATCTCGAACGTCACCTGACCGGGGTCGACCTGATGCTCCATCAGCAGTTCCTGGACCAGGTCGGGGAAGCGGGAGTCGAGCAGGGTACGGGCGGACAGGTTGACCGCTATCGAGAGCGGGCGGTCCGCGTCGGCCCAGGCGCGGCAGTGCCGCAGGCCGGCCGTGAGCACCACCTCGGTGAGACGGGCCAGCTGGCCGGTGTGCTCGGCCACCGCGACGAAATCCTCCGGGGCGACCTCGCCGTGCGTCGGATGCACCCAGCGGGCCAGGCACTCGACGCCCAGCACGTGCCGGTCGGCCAGGGTCACCTTGGGCTGGAAGTAGACGTCCAGCTGACCGTTGTCGACGGCGCGGCGCAGGTCGGCGGCGATACCCAGCCGACGGACCGCACGCGACTCCAGCGCCGGGTGGAACGGCTGAACGCCGTACGGGAGAGCCTTGGCCGCATTGGCGGCCAGCTCGGCCCTCTGCAGCAAGGTCTCGGGATCGGCGCCGTGATCGGGGTAGACCGAGACACCGACCGCGGTGTCCACGTCCAGGGTGAGCGAGCCGACCGCCATCGGGCCGCGCAGCCGCTCGCGCATCTGGGTGGCCAGGTCGATCGTCGCCTCGATGCCCTCGGTGCGCAGGGTGACCATGAACTCGTCGCCACCGACCCGGCCGACCAGCGCGCCCGACCCGGCGATGCCCCGCAGGCGCTCGGCGACCTCGGCCAGAAGCTTGTCGCCGGCGGCGTGGCCCATCGACTCGTTGACGTTGCGCTGCCCGTCGACGTCGAAGAGCAGAACCGCGACGACCTCGTCCTCGGCGTGCACGGCGACCGCCTCGGCCAGCGCGTCGAGCATCCGGCGGCGGTTCGGCATGGCGGTCAGGCGGTCGTGGTACGCGTCGTACCGCAGTCGGTCGACCAGCCGTGAGTTCTCGACGGCGACCGCGGCGTGGGCGGCGATCGTCTCCAGCACCTTCACGTCGTCGGGACGGAACGTCCGGCCGTCGCCGAGCCGGTTGGCCACCTCCAGCGTGCCGACCACAGCTTGGCCCGATCGCAGCGGGACGACGACCGCGTCCTTGACCTGACCACCGCGGAGCAGGCCACGCAGATGCTCGGTCCCGGGGAACTGCGCGCCCAGCGGGACCGGGATTCGCTCGGTCAGGGCGACGTCCCGCACCGCGGCCGGGATGGGCGACAGATCGAGCAGTCCGGCGTTGTCGACCTGCGCGGTGAGAAGCACCTCGGGATAACGCTCCCGCGGAGCCAGCCAGAGTGTCGCGAACTCCGAGCTCATCAGAGCCCGGACCCGGGCGAGCAGGACGTCGGGCAGTCCGCTGTCGGACGCCTCGTTGCCCACAGCTTGGGTGATCTCGTAGACGTCGGCCAGCGTCTGGTGCTGCCGGAAGAACCCGGCGAACGAGCGCAGCGCGAAGACCAGTGCCACGATCAGGACCGCCATCAGGACCACCGACCAGGCGGCGGCGTCCAGCGCGACCAGGAAGAGCAGGCCGACGGTGACGTTGATGCAGGGCACGACGAAGCTCGACAGAACCGGGCGGATCACCGCTCGGCCGGCCTGGATGCCCTGCACCAGGCTCAGCACGCCGAAGAGGCCGACCAGCTGAGTGAGCAGCATGACCAGGGTGGCCAGGAAGAGCAGCGCCCAGGTCTCCGGGCTGGAGGCGGAGAGCGGCCGGAACGGTTCCAGAACGATCAACGCGGCGCAGGTGCTCGCCGCGCCCCGCGCCAGGTTGTAGAACGTCTTGACCGGGTTGTGCGACCCCCGGAAGAGCATCAATGTGCTGCCGCCGAGAACCGCGAGGATCATCAGCACCGGAGGTAGGTAGAACAGCCCCAGGACGAGAGGGACCTCGTTCAGGGCCAGCGTGAACGAGCTACGCCGGACGACGACGGTGAAGACCGCGAGTATGCCGGCGGAATAGAGCACGAAGACCAGCAGCCCGGCCGGCCAGGCCCGATACCAGTGCGGGTCGGCGAGCCAGAACCCGACGGTACATATGACGGCGAACAACGCCATCGGGGCGGTGATCAGCCAAGACCATTGATCAGAGCGCCCCCGGGGACCCGAAGGCCTGGCCATGAGCGCTCCCTATCAGTCGGTGTCCTGAGCGATCACACACCTATTACGCGAATCAGGACCAGAAGTAGTCGAGGGTCGAATACATCACCGCGGACGTATCGCTCGTCGCCGCATGACCGGCACCGCTCACGAGAACGCCGCCGACCAGCGCGGCAAGCACCAAACCCAAGCTCGCGTAGCGGATCAACTTCCTGGCAGACATCCCTTGCTCCTGTCTCGGAGTACATGTACCGGGGTCCCATGATGGTGCCACACCGGATGTGCGACAGGGAGTGTTCATCGGCGGGTCGTGACGAGGCTCCGGCGAATCCTGGCCGAACGGCTGAGGCGTGGGGGACTGTCCACGCTGAAGGATTGGCGGCTTTATAGGTGATTTAATCGCAGAAGTGAGGCCATTTCGACTTCTACTGTCAAGATTGCTTGACGTCAGGACAGCCTGACGAAAGACTGATTTTCATGGTGACGCCGGACGATCTGGAGCGACAGCATTCGCTGATCACCGCTACGCGGCGTTACGACGATCTCCGCATGCGCGACGCCCTCGCCGCAGTCGACCCGGACGACGACGAAGCCGCCCTCTCCCCCGACGAGTGCCTGGAGATGCTCGCGCTCAGCGAAGTGGTGATCCGCAAGGCCGGATATGGCCGGCAGGCCAAAATCCGATCGGCGCGCGCCGCCGGGGCCTCGTGGACGCAGATCGGGGCCGCGCTCGGCACCAGCAAACAGGCCGCGTGGGAGACCCATCAGCGCTGGCTCGACAGCCAAGGCCCCGACCCCGAGAGCTGAGCGCCGCCTCAGTCGCCGGTGGCGGCCGGACGGTCGGTGGCGCTGTACTGCGACCAGGAACCCGGGTACAACCGGCCCTCGCCCAGGCCCGCGTGCTCCATCGCGATCAGGTTGTGGCAGGCCGTCACCCCGGAACCGCAGTAGGAGATGACGTCGGCGCCCTCGGTCACGCCGACCGCGGCGAAACGCTCACGGAGCTCGGCGACCGGCCGGAAACGACCGTCACCGGCCACGTTCTCCCGGCAGGGCAGGCTGCGGGCGCCCGGGATGTGCCCGGCTCGCGGATCGACCGGCTCGGTGTCGCCGCGGAAGCGGGGTGCCTCACGGGCATCGAGCACGACGTGACCGCCGTCGGCCGTGTCGGCCAGGGTGGCCAGGCGCTCGGCGGGCCACCCGCTCGGGGAGAACACCGCCGGGGGCGGCGGCGTGGAGTCGGAGGTGAGCTCACCGCCGTACGTCAGCAAGCCTCCATCGAGCAAAGCGGCCTCGCGCCCGATCGCCCGCAGCAACCAGATGAGACGAGCGGCGATGACGCCGCCGGCGTCGTCGTAAGCAACGACGGTGCTCGCGTCCCCGATGCCGGCGGCCGACATCCCCGCGGCAAAAACCTCCGGATCGGGCAGCGGATGCCGGCCCTCGGCCGGCGACGCCGGACCGGCCAGCGCGGTGTCCAGGTCGATGAAGACCGCGCCGGGCAGATGACCCTTCTCGTACGCGTCGCGACCCGACCGCCCGTCGAGATACCACCGGACGTCGGCGATGATCACGTCGCCGGTGTGGGCGCGCAGCCAGTCCTGGTCCACCACGGGGTCGATCATCGCGTTGCCTCTCCTACTTCCAGCGGCTCGACAGTCTCGGCACTTTCAGCGGCTCGACAATCCCAGCCGCAGGCCGAATCCGATCAGGACCGCACCGGTGCCGGCATCGACGGTACGCCGCACCACACGACGCGCGAGAAGGCCACGCGCGGCCTGCGCGCCGAAAATGATCAAGGAGAACCAGACCAGCGCCTCAAGGTCGTGCACGAGAGCCAGCAGCAGACCGACACCGAGCGGAGACGAACCGGCCGGAATGAACTGCGGAAGAACCGCCACGTAGAACGCGCCCACCTTCGGATTCAGCAAGTTCGTGAACAAGCCCTTGCCGAACGTGCTCCACCAGGTCGGCGACGGCGGTCCGGTGAGCTCGACCGCATCGGTCTTCTTCTTAAAAGCAGAGACGATCATCCGTACGCCGAGGTAGAGCATGTAGGCGGCACCAGCCACACGCAGCACGGTGTAGGCGGTCGCCGATGCCGTGAGCAGCGCGGAAACACCCACGGCAGCAGCCGCGCCCCAGACCAGGGCACCGGTGTTGACCCCCAGAGCGGTGGCGAAAGCGGGACCACGGCCCATCGTCACCGCGGAACGCAGCACCAGAGCCGTGTCCAAACCGGGAGTGATGGTGAGCAGGCCGCCAAGAATCGCGAAGGACAGAACGGCGTGGGTCAGATCCATACCGCCGTTCCTAGCCGGTCCGCCCGATCCTGACCAGCGTGTTCCTACGCCTTACGGGTCGGGCCTCGGCCGCGCGGGCGGAAACGGACAAGCGCCACACCGACCAGAAGCACCGCGAACACGGCAGCCACCTGCCCGGACACCACGCCGGGCAGGTGCAGGCCACCCACATAGATGAGCAGGGCGAGACCGAAAAGCATGTGGTAATACCCGGCGTCCCGCAACGAACGGAACGACCGGGCAATCATGTCCGGCGCCCGGCCCAGGACCAGCATCCGCATCCCGAAGATAAACAGTGCCAGACCCGCGAGGCCGCCCAGCACCTCGGTACTCATCGCCCCAGTGTGCGACCGGGCCGAACGCCGGTCAGCCCGTTAGCGGTAATTGTTGAACTGCAGCGCGACGCCGAAGTCCTCGGCCTTGAGCAGGGCGATCACGGCCTGCAGGTCGTCCCGCTTCTTGCCGGTGACGCGGAGCGAATCGCCCTGGATCTGCGCCTGGACGCCCTTCGGGCCCTCGTCGCGGATCTTCTTGCTGATCGCCTTCGCCTTGTCGGACTCGATCCCCTCGACCACCTTGAGGTCGATCTTGTAGGTCTTGCCGGACTGCCGGGGCTCCCCCGCGTCCAGCGACTTCAGCGAGATGTTCCGCTTCACCAGCTTCTCCTTGAAGACGTCGAGTGCGGCGACCGCCCGCTCCTCGGTCTCCGACGTGATGGTGAAGGCCTCGCCCGACTTGGCGACCTCGGTGCCCGTGCCCCGGAAGTCGAACCGGGTGCTCAGTTCCTTCTCCGCCTGGTTGAAAGCGTTGTCGACCTCCTGCCGGTCGACCTTGCTGACGATGTCGAACGACGGGTTGGCTGCCATGATCAGACTCCTGCGGCTGGATGCTTGTCGATGTCGCCGTTGGGCCTCGTCCGACCCGCGACATGCCGACCGTACCCGGTTGCGGGCGGGCCCTGCGGTACGGCTATGCTCTTGTTCGCAACCGCGGGAGACTGCGGTTAGTGCCCAGGCGGGTTGCCCGAGCGGCCAATGGGAGCGGACTGTAAATCCGTCGCGAAAGCTACAGAGGTTCGAATCCTCTACCCGCCACAAGCACACAAAAGAAGCCTCTCACCTGCTGAAACAGCAGGGAGGGGCTTCTCTCATTAGTCCCACTGAGTCTCACTCAGGACCGCTTGATCTCACTGGTTGTGTCGCATACGTGTCGGCGTTGGGAGGAGGACCGCCAGGTGGCGTGGGAATGGCTGGGGCCGACCACTACCGCAGTGGTTGGGGTAGCCGGAATCTGCGGCACTGTGACCAGCGCATTATTCGCACGGCGAGCGCAGGTAGAGGTAGCGCGCATGGCATCGGTCACCGCGACGCTTGGGGAGAAGCGCGTCCTCTACGGGAAGTATCTTCGGGCTGTGGAGGACATGATCGATCAGATCACTGCCACCATGGATCTTCATCGCGAGCACCGCCAACTCTCAGCATCCGACGACGGCAACCAGCGCGAAACAGCTTCTCTTAATGACCGATTTGCAGCTAACGCCACCAGCCTGCTGGAGCAGATCGTTACCGCATCAGGCGAGCTGCGTCGGTTGCGTGCTGAGATTTCGGTGTTAGGCGGTCAACAGCTAGGCAACCTCGTCTCGGCCACCAACGTCGCGCTTCTCGAATCCGGTAAGCGTGCGCTGGCGGACGGCGTAGATGACGGCCATTACTTCGATCCGCTCGATGCAGTCGTCGATGCGCTGCACCAGGACGTTGCCCGTCAGCCCTAACCGACTTCACGACAGGGCGGCCTCGATCCTCCTCCGAGCGGCCTCATCCTGGCCGTAGATGCACTTCGCGTACACCCGCATAAGCACGTGCACGCTGTGCCCTGCCCACTCGGCGACCTGGGTAGCCGGGACACCCGCGTTCAGCCAGAGCGATACTGCGGCGTGTCGCAGGTCGTACGGGCGCCGGGCGAGCGGGGACCGGACCTGCGCGGGGGCCAGCGCCGCTTCCCGGGCGTCGCGCCAGGCCTTGCCGTACGAGTTGCTCGGGATGGGCTGCCCGGCCGTCGGGACGTATCGCCCGCCGGGGCCGCGCCGGGTGACGAACAGCCGTCCGTCCGGGGCGGGGGCGTACTCATCGATATGGTGGTCGAGCAGGGCGCAGAGCGCGGGCGCGGCGGGTACTGGCCGGGTTGCGCTCTTGGCGCGGTGCTTCAGACCACGTCGTTCGATCGTGCCGCCCCCATCGCCCCACCCGTTGCCCACGGCGACCGTTGAGCCGGTCAGGTGAAGGATCCCCCAGCCGCCCTTGACCTTGGGGCGCTCGTACTCGTCTTCGCGTAGGTTGAGCACCTCTTCCGGCCGTAGTGCGGCGTAGTACATGCAGCCGAAGAAGGCGACCAGCTCGGGCGTGCGGTCACGGACGGCGGCGAGCAGCGCGCGAGCCTGCGCCGGGTTGACCACCGCCTTGCGGTCGACCTCGTCGTCATGCTTTGGGGCGATCCAGCTCACGAGCGACAGCGGGTGGACCTCCAACAGCCGCAGCTCGACCGCGTACTTCAGCGCCCCGGAGAAGATCGCACCCGGTCGAGCTTCGCCCCTTAATCGAGGCTGCATTCGAGCACACGCACGTGGCGATCGACTTCGCCGGATTCTCGGGCGAGACGCTGCGGGACGCGATCGCCGAGGCGCTCGACATGGTGCGTGCCGGCCGATCCGCACCGGAGACCATCACGGTGCGACTGATGATCTCAGACATGTCAGTACCGATGGCGCTACCGGCACTCGCCGCGACCGGTGCCGACGATCCCGCTGTCCGGAAGCGGGCAGAACGCATCACCCGTCGGGCCGCCGACGGGATCATTGACCAGGTGCATGAACTCGCCGACCTCGGCCTTGTAAAGTCCGCGACCGTGGAGGTGCGAACGCACAGCATCGCGCCGACCTTCAAGCTCTACATGCTCAACGGGCGACAGGCGTTTTTCGGCTTCTACCCGGCGGTCAAGCGCGAGGTGACCATCGGCCGGGAACCGGTCGAGATCTTCGACCTGATGGGCAGGGATGCGACCTTGTTCCACTACACCGTTGACGACGACGAGGCATCGCACGGCACGCAATTCGTGGAGTCTGCGCGCCTGTGGTTCAACTCCGTGTGGGACAGCGTCGCATGCGAGTACCGCGCATGAACGGGCCGACGCTGGCCGACCTGGTCGGCACCGGCCCGTTGCTCTTGGACTTCGACGGGCCGGTGTGCTCGATCTTCGCGGGGTACCCCGCGACGCGCGTCGCCGCCGAGCTGGTCGCGCTGCTCGACGTCGAGGGCATCGCCATGCCGCCGGAGGTGCGAAGCGAGGGCGACCCGCTTGCCGTCCTCCGATGGGTCGGCGAGAGCTGCTCTCATGACCTGACGCTGGCGGTCGAGGACGCCCTATGTGCGGCCGAGCTGCGCGCGGCGGTCGTCGCGGCACCAACGCCATTCGGACGTGAGGTGATCCTCGGCGCGCACGCCCGTGGCGTGCCGGTCGCAGTGGTCAGCAACAACTCGGCGGTGGCGATCGAGGCGTACCTCACGGCCCATGATCTCGCCGCGTACGTCTCGCCGATCATCGGTCGGCCCTACGCCGACCCGGCACGGATGAAGCCAGATCCTGGCACCACCCTGGATGCGGTACGCGCCCTCGCCGCCGCGCCGGAGTCGTGCGTGCTGGTCGGCGACTCGCTCACCGACATCGACGCAGCCCGCGCCGCCGGGGTCGCCGCGATCGGCTACGCCAACAGGGCATGGAAGGTTGACGCCTTCTCGGCGGCCGACATCGTCATCACGTCGATGGGGGACATCGTCGTGGCGCTGTCCCCCGTGTCCCCCGTGTCCCCGAAGGCGGAGTGAGCTGCGGAAGTCTGGGGGACACGAGAATGAGACTGTCCCCCGTGTCCCCCAGTGCCGCGTGCGACGTCAGCCGAACACGCCACTGATCGCCAAGTCGGTTACAGCTTGGACGGCACTGCTAGCAGCCATGGTCAACCCGGCTGCGCCGACCTTCTCGGCAGCGGCACGGAGCTTGCCCGCCTTCTTCACCACCTCGCCGGTGTCTGAGTCGTCATCCTGTACTGCGGTTCGCAGCTCGTCCACCGCGCCGAGGACCTCGGCGCGATGCTCGTCCGGAACTTCGGCTGCAGCTTCTCTAACCTTATCGAGCAGCCGGATCGCGTCCTCAACAGTCAAGCCTTCAGTGGTGGCCTTAGCCTTAGCACCGATGGCGACCGGGCCGTTAGAGGTCCGGATGTTCGTGTTGTAGATGTCGCCCATGTGATGACTCATTGCGGCGTCTACCTGACCCTTCTTAGGAAGCTCAGACAATGGCGTATCTGCAGTCAGGTCCGCAACGACATCCACGAGATTGGTACGAATCTGACCGAGGACGCCCGCGATGACCGAGCCGGTCATCGCGTATGACAAGCTGATGACCTGCTGGAACTCGTCAAGTTGGCGATTCCAGATGGTCAGAGCCATCGCCAGGCCAGGCGAACCGAAAGACAGCCGCTCCTGCTTTGCCAGTTGCTCTAACTCCTCGATTGGCTGCTTGAGCCACATTTCATCGGGAATATACTCCCAGGAATCATGAGGGAGTTGAAGCTTACTAATGATCTGGTTCTTGGAATGGGTATAACCACTGATCGAGTCCATAGAGATCGGCGGGTTAGAAATCCTGCGGTATTCCGGAACTTCGACGTCCTTCCCGTACCCGTTGAGTTCGCTGCGTGCCCACGCTCGCAGCGTGTCAGAGCCGGTCTCCGCACCGAGCAGCAGGCAAACGCGGAGCAATCCGGCGAGCGGCTCTGTCTCATCCAGCAGGCGCTCGCGCAGCGAGCGGAGCAACGTGTCCGTCATGAGAGCCAAGGTTAGGGGTGGGGTACGACATTGAACCGCCTCGGATATCACCGACGTCTACGCAGGCCCGGTAAGTTGACCCCTCCCTGTTTCAGCGCTCGGCCAGCCTTCATGTCAACAGGCCAGCGCGGGAGTCGTTGTCGTATCCGTGTCGGCCCACCATGCGTGGATGCCATATTGCCTGGTGAAGGCTAGATGATCGGCAGACTGTAAATCCGTCGCGAAAGCTACAGAGGTTCGAATCCTCTACCCGCCACAAGCACAGATAACAGCCCCGGTAGCTGCGGAAACGCGCATCGGGGCTGTTCTCGTTGTGGTCTAGGAGTACGGCAAGATCCGGCCGTCTACGACCGTCCACGGGAACATAGCGGGAACCCACTGAGGCAAAGATCCGGCTCTCGGCGCCGGCCTCTATCGAGCTCCCCACGGCGTCCGCCAAGAGCCGCGGCAGCCGACACCGCCGCCGGATCCGCGGAGGGGAACTGCGATGCATCAGCAACGCAAATCCGATCTCATACGGGTGCTCTTCTCCTTGGACGTGGACGAAGACGAGTGGCCGCCGGCGAGTGCAGAGACGATGTGGGCGAAGGTCCTCTCACCCGACCGGGTCGAGATCGACAACGTGCCGTTCTTCGTCCGTGGCCTCTCCTCCGGTGATGAGGTCCGAGTCGTACGTGACGATGACGGCATGCCCGTGGCCACCGACGTGATCGAGTGGGCGGGGTTCGAAGAGGGCTGGTGGGACTACGAGGAAGGCAACGTCAGCGAGAGGTGGCGCTCGGCTGGATAGCTTCTCCGTACTACTCACGCCAGCCTGCCGCTTTCCAGGGACGCCGGGCCGCCTGAGGTGCCGTACCGTGGGCGGAAGCATCTTCTTATGAGCCGCTGCCGGAGGTGACGTCGTCGATGAGCGTGGGAGTGGTTGACCACGTCGGTCCATGGACTGAGGACGAGTATTTTGCGCTCGGCGAGACGACGGACCGGATCGAGCTCATCGATGGGAGCCTGGTGGTGAGCCCCGCGCCGAGCATGAGCCATCAGCGTCTCTCCCGCCGTCTGGCGAACGCGCTGGAGGAAGGCGCCGAGCCGGCCGGGCTCTTCGTCTATGAGGCGATCAACGTCCGATTGCACACCGGCCGCATCGTCATTCCCGACCTGGCTGTCGTTGACCAGGACGAGGAAGCCGTCACGGCAGACGCTTCCCGGGTGCTCCTGATCGGTGAGATCGTTTCGCCGAGCAACGCCGCCATGGACCGCGTGCTCAAGATGCAGCTCTACGCTGCTGCCGGTATCGGGTCGTACCTCCTGGTCGAGCACGAGGCGCCAGACTCGCTGACGCTACGACTCAACCGTCTCGATGGCCAGCACTACGTCGAGGAAACCGTCGTGAAGACCGGCGCAAGCCTGACCTCCGAGTATCCGTTTCGGTTCGAACTCGACACGCGGTCTCTCGTTCGTCGCTGACGGCTCCAGCTGCCGACAGCGCCAGTCATCCCCGCCGGCACCACCTATTCGCGGGTCAGGCTGTCATCGGCGACCGACCTTCTCGGACGCGGAAGTCAGTAGCGGCGCTGCTGGTGGCGGATTACCTGGACTCCGATGGTGACTGCGGCGAGGGCGGCGCCGGGGACGAGCATCCAGGCCGGCCAGGGGTAGACGTAGTAGTTGACCGTTTTGCGGACCAGGGCGTAGACGACCAGGTTGACCGCGGCCAGGGAGGCCCAGATGGTCCACAGGACCAGCATGGCGACCGGGAGGCGGCGGGATTCGCGGCGGGCCTCGGCGGTGCGGCGGGCGTGGATTTCGGCGGCGCTGACGCCGGGGCGGGGGAGGTCCCGGACGATGGTCAGGAGTTCGGCGTAGGTGCGGGCCGCATAGGCGGCGGCGACGCGGTCGTCGTACTCGTGGAGGGAGAGGCGGCCCTCGTCGAGGGCGCCTTTCAGCTGATCGGCGATTTGTTGGCGGTCGGAGTCGGCCGCTCGCAGGGTTTCGATCTGTTCGGAGCGCCGGCCGGGGCCGGTGACCTCTTTCGCCATGGCCGGGCTCCTTCGCATGACGCCGGTTCTCGGCGCCAGGCTATCGAAACTTCGCAACTCAGTGGTGATGGTGTTGATGCACCACGGCGTGGCCCCTCCCCCGGGCGATCATCCAGCGGTTCACCGGGACGGTCAGGACGAAGGCGATGGCCAGCGTGCCGACCAGGCTGGCCCAGAACAGCCGGTCGGCCAGGCCGGCGTTCATGGCGCCGGGGATGAGGACCAGGCCGAGGTTGTCGAACAGCTCCATCGAGGCGATCGAGACGGTGTCGGCGGCCAGGGCGATGCCGACGGCTTGGCGCAGCGGGATCCCGGAGGCGAGGACGGGGCGGATGGTCAGCGCGTAGCCGAAGAGGAAGGCGAGCGCGATGGAGAGGGCGATGTTCGCGGCGTTGTGCCAGCCCAGGGCGGTGCTGATGACCATGCCGAGGACCTCGCCGATGGCGCAGCCGGTGAGGCAGTGCAGCGTGGCCGAGATGGCGGTGCGGGTCAGCGCGTTCATGCTCACAAGATACCCCCAGGGGGTATACAGATCGACGTGGCGCGCGCCACAAAAATCGGCACCACAAAGGAGGGCCGCGCACACCGGCGCGGCCCACGACGTACGGGAAAAGGGTTTTAGGCCTCCGCGGCCCGGCGGTCGGCCCGGGCCATCGAGCCCTCCGGGATCGCCGCCACCGCCGCGGCCAGCAGCAACACGCCGCCGGCGAAGACGAAGGACCAGGGCAGGCCGCCGGGCTGGTCGACGATGACACCGGCCAGCGCGCCGCCCGCGGCACTGCCGGCCACCGAGACGGTGACCATCCAGGTGTACGCCTCGTTCAGCATCGCGGCCGGGGCGAAACGGCCGACCAGACTGTTCTCCACGGTCAGGGCGGGTGCGATAGTGGCGCCACCGAGGACCAGGGCGACGCCCAGGTGCACCGGGCCGGGCATGAGCGCGAGCACCAGGAAGCTGAGCGCGACACCGCCGAGCAGCCAGGCGAACTGGCGGGACAGCGGGATGTCCCAGCGCCGGGTGCCGAACCAGATGCCGCCGATCGCGCTGCCGATGCCCCAGATGCCGAGCAGGACACCGCCCAGGGCGTCGCCGCCGCCGTGCTGCTCGGCGTAGGCGGGCACGATCACGCCGGCCGCGCCGAACGCGGTGCCGAGGGCGCCGACGCAGAACAGCAGCGCAGGGAAGCCGCCCGATCGCAGAGGGCCGAGGCCTCGGGCGGCGTGCTCGGCCGGGTGGTCGCCGCGGTGCCGCATGACCGGCAGGCGGGCGACCACGGCGGTGCCGAACAGGGTCGCGATGGCCGAGCAGGCCAGCGCGGTCGCCGGCTCACCGGTGATCACCAGGAACGCCGCGACAAGCATCGGGCCGAGTACGAAGACCAGCTCGAAGAGGGAGGTCTCGGCGGCCATGGCGGCGCCGCGCAGCGATTGACCGCCGGTGCCGGGGGCGGTCATGTCGTTCCAGGCGCGACGGATCGCGGCGGTCAGCGGAGGGTACGTCGCCCCGGCCGCGGCCGACGCCACGAAGATCCACTCAAGGGCGCCCTCGCCCCCGCGGCTCGCCAGCAGCAGGCCGCCGAGCGCGAGCGGATGCAGGATCGCGGTGGCGAGCAGGATCGGGGCCGGCCCGATCCGGTCGGCCAGGCGTCCCGCGATCGGGCTCAGGGCCGCTCCGGCCAGCGCGTACACCCCACCGGCGAGACCGGCCGCGGCATATCGCCCGGTGGCCTGCTCGACGAGCAGGAGCAGGCCGAGCGGGGTCATCCCGATGCCGAGCCGGGCCAGGATCCCGACGACCAGCAGGATGCGTCCGCCCGGGAGCTGCCACACGCCAAGGTACTGACGCAACGCGGTCACAGGCGGGTCCCCCAGGTTCTTCGGTAACGAGCGTAGGCACTTTCGACCCTAACGCCGCTCCTCAAGGGAGAGCGCCCGCTGTCATGCGGCTCACCATGTGCTTTCGCCCGGCGGGGGCGGGCTGACGCCGTACGGCGAAATCGGTTTGGGGTTGAAAAAAACGGGCGACCTGGCGGTCGCCCGTTTCAAGAGAGAAGGATCAGCGGAGGTACGGCCGTGAGGCGCCACCGGTCAGCGACGCCTGCTCGTGGAGGCGGCGGATCCGCTCGGCCATCGGCGGGTGGGTCGAGAACAGCGCGGCGATGCCCTGGCTGCGGAACGGGTTGGCGATCATGAGGTGGGCCGTGCTGGTGAGCTGCCCCTCGGCCGGCAGCGGGGCCTGCTGCGTGCCGTAGTGGATCTTCTCCAGCGCGCTCGCCAGGGCCAGCGGATCGCCGGTCAGCGTCGCGCCGGACGCGTCGGCCTGGAACTCGCGGTTGCGGCTGATGGCCAGCTGGATCACCGACGCGGCCAGCGGGCCGAGGATCAGCATGAGCAGCAGCGACGCCGGGTTCGGCGAGTCGTCGTCGTCCGAGCCGCCGAACGGCAGGAAGATCGCCAGCTGGGCGAACATCGTGATGATCCCGGCGAGCGCGCCGGCCACGCTGGAGATCAGGATGTCCCGGTTGTAGACGTGCGACAGCTCGTGGCCGATGACGCCGCGCAGCTCACGCGCGTCGAGGATGCGGGTGATGCCGACCGTGACGGCGACCGCCGCGTGCTCCGGGTCACGACCCGTGGCGAACGCGTTCGGCTGCATCGACGGGGAGACGTAGAGCCGTGGCATCGGCTGCCCCGCCTGGTGAGCCAGCTCACGCACGATCTGGTAGAGCGCCGGGAACTCGGCCTCGCTGACCGGCTGGGCGCCCATCGCCCGCAGCGCGATCTTGTCCGAGAAGAAGTAGCTGACCGCGTTGGTGACCAGCGAGAAGATCACCGCGATGACCAGGCCGGTGCTGCCGCCGAGCCAATAGCCCACGGCCAGGATCAGGCCGGTGAGCAGCCCGAGGAGGGCGGCCGTCTTGAGTCCGTTGTGATGGCTGTGCACGTTCGACTCCTTCAGCATGCGGGCTCGTGACCCGCACTCCAGAGAACGCGAGATTGCTGCGCGTTCATCCGGATAGACGCTGTGAGTTCGCTGGGCAACCGACCTAACTTGCACTCGGTGCACGACGCGCTAGGGTCGGGAACATGCGACAACGCAGCCCCGAGACCTGGCGTCTGATCCGGGACTCGGCCGTCGGATTGATGGCCGAGCGGGGATTCGACGCGGTGTCGGTCGAGGACATCGTGGCCGCGGCCGGAATCTCCCGGCGGACCTACTTCAACTATTTCGCCGGCAAGGAGTCCGTGCTGTTCGACCCGGATCCGGAGGATCCACGGCTGTGGGCCGAACTGACCGCCGCGCGGCCGGCCGGCGAACCGCTCTGGACGGCGTTGCACCAGCTGATTCTCGAATACACGACGGCGACCGCGGACCGCATGATTCAGCAACGATTCGTGCTGCGGGCCTCCCCCGAATTGGGAGTCTGCTCGCGTGACGTCTGCGACCGCTTCTGGGACGCGATTCGCGACTGGGCCGCCGGCCGCGATTCCGACCTGCGGCTCGACCTTCTCGTCAACACCGCCCGGGCCGTTCTCAACACGATGCTTCCGCGGTGGGACCCGACCACCGGGATCGCCGGACTGCACCGCCTGATCGATGAGGGATTCACCCTCCTGCAATCTCCGGAATGGACGAGCTCATGACCCGTGTACCGCTTTCCGTGCTGGATCTGGCCACCGTGCGCGAGGGGCACGGCAGCGCCGACGCGCTGCGCGGCACCGTCGAGATCGCCAAGGCTGCCGACGAACTGGGATTCGCCCGGTTCTGGGTGGCCGAGCACCACAACATGCCGGCCGTGGCGTCGACCACCCCGCCGGTGCTGATCGGGGCGGTGGCCGCGCAGACCAGCCGGATCAAGGTCGGGTCGGGCGGCGTGATGCTGCCGAATCACATGCCGTTCGTCGTCGCCGAACAGTTCGCGCTGCTGGAGGCGCTCTACCCGGAACGGATCGACCTGGGGATCGGGCGCGCGCCCGGAACTGATCAGGCCACCGCGGCGGCGTTGCGGGGTGTTTCGCCCTATCTGACCGTGGAACAGTTCCCGGAACATCTGCAGACGGTGCTGGGGCTGCTCGGGGACGACCGGGCGGCCGGGAAAGCGGGGCGGCTGCGGGCGACACCGGCTCCCGAAACGTACCCCGAAGTCTGGATTTTGGGATCCTCGACGTACGGAGCGCAGATCGCGGCCGCCCTGGGCCTGCCCTTCTGCTACGCCTACCACTTCGCGATCGCCTCCGATGTGGACGGCGCGCTGCAGCTGTACCGGTCGGGGTTCCAGCCGTCCGAACGGTTCCCGGAGCCGCACGTGATGGTGAGCGCCTCGGTGATCGCGGCCGACACGACCGAGGAAGCGCAGTTCCTGGCCGGGCCGAGCCGGATCATGGCACTGAGCCTGCGCACCGGCCGGCTCGGGCCGATCATCTCGCCCGAAGCCGCGGCCGAACGCGAACTGTCCGATCTGGATCTGCAGATGCTGGACTCGTTGCCCGGCACGCAGTACGCGGGAACCGCCGACGAGGTGGTCGCCGGGCTAGACGCGCTCATCGAGCGGACCGGCGCGAACGAGCTGATCCTGGCCGGAACCGTCTACGACCCGGCGACCCGGCGGGACAGCCTCGCGCGAATTGCGAAGGCGTGGGGCCTGTAGCCGGTTCTAGGATGACCGAATGGCCTGGGAGATCTCATCCGATGTGGACAGGTTCGCCTCGGTCGCGGGGGACTTTCTGCGATCGTCGCCGGTCCGGCACACCGTTTTCCTCACACTGATCGACAATCTGCGGTCGCGGGGATTACACGCCTACGGGCCGGACAAGCCGTATTTCGGCTGGTGGACAACGCCCGACGGGGACGTGGCGGGAGTGCTTCTGCAAACTCCCCCACACCCCGTGCTGTTCAGCGCAATGCCGCCGGCCGCCATTAGCGAGGCGGCCGAAGCCCTCGCCGACCGGCCCATTTCCGGGGTCAACATGCTCGACACCGACCTCCCGGAATTCGTCGGATCCCGCACAGTCGTGCCCGGAATGCGGACCCGGCTCCACCGCCTCGGCACACTGACCCCGCCCGAACCCGCGCCGTCGGGCCAGGCCCGGCCGGCCGGTGAAGCGGATCGGGACCTCTTGATCGCATGGTTCCGGGACTTCTACGAATTCGTCCACGAAACGCGCCCCGACATCACCGCGGCCGTCGACGACCATCTCGCGCACACCAGAATCACGCTCTGGATCGACGGGAACCGACCGGTCTCGATGGCGGTCCGCTCACAGCCTTCCGCCGGAATGATTCGCATCCTGTACGTGTGGACGCCCCCGGACCTGCGCCGCCGCGGATACGCCGCCGGAGCGACAGCGGCCGCCACCCGGGCCGCACTCGACGACGGCGCGGACGAGGTCGTGCTCTACACCGACCTCGACAATCCGACCAGCAACGCGCTTTACCACCGGCTGGGCTACCGGCCGGTGGAAGATCGAGCGATGGTGACCTTCTCATGATCGGTGTCGCGGAATCGGTCAACGTCGGCTCGTCCGAACCCAGCATGGGCAAAGACGCGCCCACCACCGGAATCATCAAAAAACCGGTGTCGGCGCCGGTCACCGTGCGGGCCCCCGGCCCGAAAACAACCGGCCTGCACAGCGGGGTCGTCGGCGACCACATCGGCGACACCAAACACCACGGCGGCGACGATCAGGCCATTTACGCGTACGGCGTGGAGGACTACTCGTGGTGGGCGGCCACACTCGGCCGCGACCTGCCGCCCGGCCTGTTCGGGGAGAACCTGACCACCTCCGGGCTCGACCTCGTCGGCGGAGTCATCGGCGAACGCTGGGAATTCGACTCCGGCCTGATCCTGCAAGTGACCTTCGGGCGGATCCCGTGCCTGACATTCCAGAACCGGATGGGCGAACCGCGCTGGGTGAAACGCTTCGCCGCCGCCAACCGGTCCGGCGCCTACCTACGAGTGATCACGCCCGGCATGCTGGTCCCCGGCGACCGGATCACCGTCGCCGACCGGCCTGGACACGGGCTGACGCTGGCCGAATCTTACGAGATCTACATGCACGACCGGTCCCGGCTGGCCCGGCTCCTCGAAGCCCCCGAACTGCCGCCCAAGATGCTGGCCGAGGTGGCCCAGCTGCTCGGCTGATCACCGCGGGAGTGGCCTGACTGCTCGGCTGATCACCGTGGTTTGATGGCCCGATGGAGTTCGCGGTGACCGACGTGCCGGACAAGGGCCGATTCGAGGCTCGGGATGAGGCGGGTGCTGTGGCCGGGGTGCTTACGTACCAGGTCACCGGGCCGATCGTGGTTTACACGCACACCGAGGTCGACCCGGCGTTCGAGCGCCAAGGGGTGGGGTCGGCGCTGGCCCGCTTCGCGATGGAGGACGCCAAGGCCAAGTCGCGGACGGTGGTGCCGATGTGCCCGTTCGTGTCGGAGTGGCTCGACAAGCATGCGGAGTACGAAGGGTTGGTCGCCCGCAAAACCCGCCGCGTCAAGTAACCGGGCGCCCGGGCCTCAAGCAAGACCCTTGAGCCTTCGCCTCAGACAGAAGCGGCTGAGTGCCGCCGTGCCGCCGTGCCGAGCAATGGTGAGCCGACAGCGGGCGGGACGCGCGGCCTTTCTCCGGCGCCGGGCCAGTCGTCGGGCCGGCGCCCCCGGGATCGGCACGCCCTCGGGTAATGGTGCCCTCGGGTCAGGGCATTCTCAGGTGGGCGTTCTCGGTCGGGGCGTTCTCAGGTGAGGGCGTTGAAGAGCAACTGCGGGGCGAAGCCGAGGATGACCGCGACGGCGACCGACGCGGCCAGGGTGGCGGCGACCGGGCGGGTGAGTGGCAACCGTGGGTGGCGGGCGGCGTCGAGGAGGATCGGGTCGGCGACGCTGAGGCCGATTCGTGGGGGCAGGGAGTAGAGGGACGCGGCGACGCGGGCGTAGTAGGCCAGGGCGATCACCGCGTTCAGGACGACGACGCCGGCCAGCCAGGACCAGTTGTGCTGGACCAGGGTGTCGACGACCGAGAGTTTGGCGAACAGGCCGGCCAGGCCGGGGGGCAGACCGGCCAGGCCGGCCAGGGCCAGGACCAGGGCCGCGCCCAGCCAGGGGCTGCGGCGGGCGCTGCCTCGGTAGTCGAGCAGGGAGCCGCCGTCGGCGCCGGGTGGGCGTAGGGCGGCGACGACGGTGAAGGCGACGAACTCCAGGACGACGAAGAAGACGGCGTAGGCCAGGGCGGCGGTGACGCCGGGGGCGCCCAGGGCCAGCGCGGCCAGGATGTAGCCCGCCTGGGCGATCGAGGACCAGGCCAGGAGGCGGACCATCCGGGTCTGGCGCAGCGCGACCAGGTTGCCGATGGTCATCGTGAGGACGGCCAGGACGGCCATCACCGCGCGGGCGTCCAGGTGGGCGACGACCGCGGCCAGGGCCAGGACGCCGCCGAGTTTGGAGGCGGTGGACAGGTAGGCCGCGATCGGGATGGGGGCGCCGTCGTAGGTGGCCGGGGCCCAGGTGTGCAGCGGGACGGCGGCGACCTTGAAGGCCAGGCCGATCACCAGCAGGGCGACGCCGACACCGGCCAGCGGGGCGAACGGGCCGGCCGCGGCGTGCAGCTGGGCCAGGTGGATCGCGCCGGTGGCGGCGTAGTTCAGGGCGGCGCCGAGCAGGGTGACGGCCGTGGAGACGACGCTGATCAGGAAGAACGTGAGGGAGGCGGCGGCGCCGGTGTCGGTCGGGCGTTCGTCCGGGGCGAAGCGGCGCAGGCCGACCAGCACGTACAGCGGGAGGGTGAGCGTTTCCAGGCCGACGATCAGGGTGATCAGGTCGCCCGAGTACGCGATCACGACGCCGCCGGTCATCGAGCAGGCCAGCAGGAAGCAGAACTCGCCGGCCGGGGCGATGCCGAGGTTCAGGCTCGGGGTCGAGAGGGCCAGGACTCCGGCGGTCAGGAGGGCGAAGAGTACGGCGGTGACCGCTGCCGGCCAAGTCGGGACCCAGGAGCACGCGCCGGTGGTGCAGAACGTGCCCGCCTCCGGGCCGACGACCAGGGCCAGGACGGCCGTGGCCAGGCTGCCGACGGCGGTGGTGGCGATGGTCGCGACGCGCTTGGCGATGAACAGGTCGGCCAGGAAGGCGAGGATGGCGGTGCCGGCCGCCGCGTACAGCGGGAGCAGCGCGAAGTGGTTGATCGACTGGCTCACGATCGGCCCCCGGTAACAGCGGACCACAGGAACGGTGACCGGGTCACGGGTGGCCTCCCAGCAGGGTGGTCAGCGGCAGGGCGGTCTCGGCCAGGACCAGGGCCGGGATCACGCCGACGGCCAGGGTCAGCAGGATCAGCGGGGTCCAGGCGAACCATTCGACGCCGGCGATCGACGGGCGCAGCGAGTGGACCGTCGGCGTGGTCGGGCCGTGGGTGAGGCGACGCAGCAGCCGCAGGAAATACGCCGCGGTGAGCGCGCCCCCGACGGCGGCCAGGACGGCCAGGGTGAGCCAGAGCGGGCCACCGCGGCGGACGGCCGCGACGACCGCGAACGCCTCGCCCCAGAAGCCGGCCAGGCCGGGCAGGCCCAGCGAGGCGATCGCGGCGAACCCGAACAGGCCGGCCAGCCGGGGCGCGGTCTCGCGCAGGCCGCTGAGCTGGTCGAGCGAACCGGTCCCGGCCCGGTCCTTGATCGTTCCGGCCAGGAAGAACAGCAGGCCGGTGATCAGGCCGTGGGCGACGTTGCCGAGCAGTGCGGCCTGCAGGCCGGTGATCGAGAGGGTCGCGATGCCGAGCAGCACGAACCCCATGTGCCCGACGCTGGAGTAGGCGATGAGCCGTTTCAGCTCGCGCTGGCGCAGGCAGATCAGCGAACCGGCCAGGATCGCGATCACGGCGAGGATGCCGAGGGCCGGGGCGGCCCGTTCCGCGCCGAGCGGGGCGACGCCGACGCCGACCCGGATCAGGCCGTAGGTGCCCATCTTGAGCAGGACGCCGGCCAGGATCACCGAGCCGACGGTCGGCGCCTCGGTGTGCGCGTCCGGCAGCCAGGTGTGCAGCGGCCAGAGCGGCGCCTTCACCGCGAAGGCGACCGCGAGCAGGGCGAACACGACGTACTGGGTGGTCCGGGTCAGGGCCGGGGCGCCGGTCAGCGTGATCAGGTCGCCGGTGCCGGACTTGGTGACGACCAGGACGACGCCGAGCAGCAGCAGGACCGAGCCGAACAGGGTGTAGAGCACGAATTTGCGGGCGGCCGCTCGCCGTTCCGCCCCGCCCCAGCCGGCGATCACCGCGAACATCGGGAGGAGGACGACCTCGAAGAAGACGAAGAACAGGATCAGGTCCAGCGACAGGAAAGTGCCGAGGACGCCGACTTCCAAGATCAAGAGCAAGGCACTGAGCGTACGGCCCGGACCCCCGCCCTTCGGCACCTTGCGAACCGTGTACGCGCAGCACAGCAGCGTGAGCAGACCGGTCAGCACCACGAGCGGATAGGAGATCCCGTCCACCCCGAGGTGGAAGCGCAGGCCGAGCGCGGGGACCCAGGGCAGGTCGAGGTTCACCCACGGTTGCAGGGGCACGGTGGTGCGCGGGCCGCCGTAGGCGAACCAGCCCCGGGTGCGCTCCCCCGCGAAGAACGGGACGATCGAGAGCGCGAACGTGACCGCGGCGAACACGGTGGCGACGATCCGGGCCTGCCGGTCCCGCCGGGCCGGGAGGAGCGCGACCACCACGGCGCCCAGCGCGGGAACGGCCAGCAGGGCCACGAGCAGGACGGATCCGGCGGTCCAGGTGGGGTCGGTCAGATAGTCGCGGTACATCAGGACGCTCCCAACCACGCGACGACGCTCAGGATCAGCGCACCGAACAGGACCAGGACCGCGGCACCGGGCAGGGCGACCCGGTGCGCGTCGGCGAACATCCCGCCCAGGCTCCGGGTCGCTGTGCCGGTGCCCTCGACGGTGGCGTCGACGACGTGCTCGTCGGCCGCGGTGGCCACTCGGGCGAGCGCCTTCACCGGCCGTACGAAAATCAGGCTTTGAAGGTGGTCCAGGTGGAAGCCGGAAGCGAACAGCGGACGGGCGCGGCCCAGCGCGAGGACCGGGTCCACGCCGGGCACCGCCCACCACAGCCACCAGGCTGTCCCGGAGCCGGCCGCGAGCAGCAGCAACGGCAGCAGGAGAGCGACGCCCAGGTGCGGATCCTCCAGCTCCAGCGCGTGGCGGAAGCCGGGGGCAAACGCGGCCAGGCCGAGCAGCGCGGCCGGGATCGTCAGCAGCAGGATCGGCCAGCGCATCGGGCCGGGCGGATCGTGCGGGACGGCGGGCACGTGATAGCGGCCGTCGTCGAAGCCGATCTCCCAGTTCGGCCCGTCCGGACCGTGCTGCCGGGACGGGCCGAAGAACGCCCGGAGCAGCAGGCGTGTCGCATACCAGGCCGTCACGCCGACCGCGAGCAAAGCGGAGATCCAGACCAGCCACGCGGCCCAGACCGGCACCGCCTCGCCGCCGTCGGTCGCGTGGGCGGCCGCGGTCAGCACGTTCTCCTTCGACCAGAAACCGGCCAGCGGCGGCAGGCCGGCCAGCGCGCCGAGACCGACCACGAACGACCAGAACGTGACCGGCATGTGCTCGCGCAAACCGCCCATCCGGGACAGGTAGTTGGTGCCGACCGTGTGGATCACCGCGCCGGCCGCCAGGAACAGCAGCGCCTTGAACGCGGCGTGGGTGAGCAGGTGGAACAGGGCGGCGGCGGGCGAGCCGACGGCCAGCGCGCCGGTCATGTAACCGATCTGGGAGACCGTGGACCAGGCCAGCACGCGCTTCATGTCGTCCTGAGCCGTCGCCGACAGCGCGCCCAGCAGGATCGTGATCGAGGCCATCACGGCGAGCACCGCGAGGGCGGCCGGGGACCGCTGGAAGAGCGGGAACGTGCGGAAGACGACGTAGACGCCGGCCGCGACCATCGTCGCGGCGTGGATCAGCGCGGAGATCGGGGTGGGACCGGCCATCGCGTCCGGCAGCCAGGTGTGCAGCGGGAACTGCGCGCTCTTGCCGGCCACCCCGGCCAGGAGCAGCAGCAACGCGACGGTCAGGGTGCCGTGCGAATAGTCGTGGGCGAGGACGTCACTGATCCGGGACGTGCCGGCGTGAGCGACGAGCAGCGCGATGCCGAGCAGGAAACCGACGTCACCCACCCGGGTGACCAGGAACGCCTTCACCGCGGCGGCCGGGGCCTCGGGCAGCCGGCGGTCGTGGCCGATCAGCAGGTAGGAGCAGGCGCCCATCACCTCCCAGCCGATCAGCAGGCCGATCAGGTCACCGGACGTGACGACCAGGAGCATCGCGCCGGTGAAGAGGCCGACCTGAGCCGCGTACGGCGCGTAGCGCGGATCGTCGTGCAGATACGTCACCGAGTAGACCTGGACGCACAGGGCGACCGCGCAGACGGCGAGCGCGACGTAGAGCGCGGCCGGGCCGGCCGAGAAGCCGAGCGTGATCTCCAGATCGCCCAGGCTCACCCAGTGGGTGCTCGCGGCCAGTGGCTCACCCCGGCTCGTCGTGACCGCGAGCAGCACGATCGCGTCGATCAGGGCGAGCGCGGCGCCGGTGATCCCGAGCGCGGCGGCGGCCCGGCGAGGCCCGTCGTCACCCGGTCGAAGGGCGAGTCCGATCAGACCGAGAATCAGGGGCATGCCCGGGAGCAGGGCTCCGAACACTGCGGCGTTCACCCGTCCACCCGTTCCTCGTCGAGGGAGACCTCGTCGATCGCGACCGCCTTGCGCATCCGGTAGAACTGCAACACGATCGCCAGGCCGACCCCGACCTCGGCCGCGGCCAGCACGATCACGAACAGCGCGAACACACCGCCCGAGCCGGGCTGCGAGCTCGGGGTGGCCCACGCCTCGCCGGGGACGCCCTTGAGCGCCGACCGCAGCGACACGTCGGCGGTGATCAGAATCAGGTTCACCGCGTTGAGCATCAGCTCGACGGCCATCAGGACCAGGATCGCGTTGCGGCGGCGGACGACGCCGTAGACGCCCAGGCCGAACAGGGCGGCGGCGACCACGTACGGAATGGTCACGTGCATCAGGCCGGCACCTCCTCGTCCGCGTCCCTCTCCCCTTCTGTCGCTTCCTCCGGGTCGTCCGGTTGCATCGTCCGGCGGCCGATGTCCGGGCGGGACAGCACGATCGCGCCGACCAGGGCGGAGAGCAGCAGGATGGAGAGCACCTCGAACGGCAGCACCCAGGTCCCGAAGACCTGCCGGCCGACCTGCTCGGCGGTGCCGGGGTCGGGTCGCGGGTACTCGATCCAGCGGAACGCGTCGGCCAGGAGCGCGGCCAGGCCCAGCCCGACACCGCCACCGATCAGGGCAGACGGGCCGATCGGGCGGTCCAGGTCGGTGCTCGGGCCGATCGGGGCGCGGGTCAGCATCACCGCGAACAGCAGCAGCACGACCACCGCGCCGACGTAGACCAGGATCTGCACCCAGGCGACCAGCTCGGCGCCGAGGACCAGGTAGAGGCCGGCGATCGCGCCGAGGCTGATCACCAGGTAGAGGCCGGAACGGACCAGGTGGGTGCTGGTCACGACCAGGGCGCCGGCGCCGACCGCGACAGCGCCGAGGGCGAGCAGGAGGACGTCCGCGATGGTCACTCGGGGGCCTGCTCACGCCGTACCGAAGCAGGTCTTGCGGTTTTTGCGGCAGTTGCCGCACCCGGACCGGCCGCCTTGCGCGCGGCGGTGGCCTCCTCCTTGGAAGGCTCGCCGAGCACGTCGTGGGCCGGGGGCGGCGGAACCGTCCGCATCCACTCGCCGAGGCGATCCTTGTCGTGCAGCAGCGAGAGGACGTCGGTCTCCGCGTACTCGAACTCGGGCGTCCAGTGCAGCGCGTCGAACGGGCACACCTCGATGCAGATCCCGCAGTACATGCACAGGGAGAAGTCGATGTCGAACTTGTCCAGCACGTTGCGCTGGCGGGCCCGCGCGGCGCCCGGGACGACGACCTCCTCCTTGTGCGAGTCGATGTAGATGCACCAGTCCGGGCACTCGCGGGCGCACAGCATGCAGACCGTGCAGTTCTCCTCGAGCAGTGCGATCACGCCGCGGGAACGCGGGGGCAGCTCGGGCTCGACGTCCGGGTATTGCTGGGTGATGGTCTTGCGGGTCATCGTCTTGAGCGTGACGGCAAGGCCATTGATCAAGCCCTTGCCGGGCATGCCGCGCTCGCCGTCATCAGTCACAAGGGCATATCCTGCCCGGTTCGGACGGGTGACGCGACCTCGGACCCACCTGATCTTCCGGTAGTGTTGACGGACGGGAGAGCGAGCCCGCTGTGGAGGCCCGAATGTTCGCCCACATGAACGACGCGCCAACAGACGGTTGGACTGTTGATGACCTCGACGCGCTTCCCGAAGACGGCGCCCGACGGGAGCTGATCGATGGAATTCTTCATGTGACGCCTTCCCCGGCACCGACCCACCAGGTTCTCGCCGCCCGGCTTCTGGTGGCCCTGGAAGAAACCTGCCCGGAACATCTGCACGTCAGCCAGGCCAACGACGTCGTCCTCTCCATGCAACGACTCTTCACCCCGGACGTCCTCGTCACCACGGACGAGGCGGCCGCACGGGACCGAAGATTCATCGCAAAAGAGGTCGTGCTCGCCGTAGAGATCGTGTCGCCCGGCTCGCAGAGCATGGACCGAGTGATGAAACCCGCTCTCTACGCGAAGGCGGGAATCCCGTTCTACTGGCTGATCGAACGGAGCGGCGGCCTCGTGGTGCACGCCTTCCGGTTGGCCGACGGCGACGACGTCTACCAGCCCGTCGGGGTCTTCACCGAGACGATCAAGCTCGACCAGCCATGGGGAATCGAGATTCCGGTCGCCCGCCTGCGACCGCGCCACCTCTGATCAGAGCAGGGACTTCACCGCGACGGTGAGCACCAACTGGGCCAGGGACACCGGGACCAGGATCAGCCAGCAGAGACGTTGGAGCTGGTCCTCGCGCAGGCGCGGGTACGTGACCCGGAACCAGATGATCACGAAGGACAGCGCGAAGATCTTCAGCAGCGTCCACAGCCAGCCCAGGTGATCGGCGTCCGGGCCGTGCCAGCCGCCCAGGAACAGCACCGTGGTCAGGCCGGCGATGACGATGATCCCGACGTACTCGGCCAGCAGGAAGAACGCGAACCGCAGGCCGGTGTACTCGGTCATGTAGCCGAAGACGAGCTCCGAGTCGGCGATCGGCATGTCGAACGGCGGGCGGCGGATCTCGGCCAGGCCGGCGATGAAGAAGACCAGACCGGCCGGGGCCTGCCAGATCAGCCACCACGGTTTCCAGGCCTCGACGATGCCGGGCAGGCTGAGCGTGCCCGCCGCCATGGCGACGCTGGCCGCGGCCAGGACCAGCGGAAGCTCGTAACCCAGCAGCTGGGCGGCGCCGCGCAGGCCGCCGAGCAGGCTGTACTTGTTGGCCGAGGCCCAGGCCGACATCAGCACCGCGACCACGCCGAAGCCGAGGATCGCCAGGACCAGGAACAGGCCGATGTCGAGGCGCTGGGCGACCAGGCCGTTCGGGCCCAGCGGGATCGTCAGGATGACGATCAGGTACGGGAACAGGGCGACGATCGGGGCCAGCCGGAACACGGTGCGATCCGAGCCGTCCGGATGAACATCTTCCTTCTGTACGAACTTGATCCCGTCAGCCACCAGCTGCGCCCAGCCGTGGAAGGCGCCGGCGTACATCGGCCCGACCCGCCCCTGCATGTGGGCCATCACCTTGTGCTCGGCCTGCCCGACGAGCAGCGGCAGCACGAGGAACGCGACCATCACGGCGACGACCCGGATGAGAAGGTCCAGCCAGAGCGGCATTACTCGGCCTCCCCCTCAGCCCGCGGCTTCTCCGCTTTCTCCGAAACTTCCCGATTTGGTACGGCCGGTGCCTCGCGCGACGGGCGCGCCGGTCGAGCCGCGCGCGCCGGGGTCTCCGGAGGCGGGATCTTGCCCTTCATCGGGCCCCACTCGTTCGGATCCGGAACGCCGGGCGGCCGCATCGGGGCCCGTTTGGCCGGGCCGCCGTGTTCCGACTCCCCCGGCTCCTTCGCGCCCGGCCACGGCTTGGCCACCCGCGCGGCCAGCACGAACTCCTTGCGCAGCGGATGACCCTCGAACTCCGGCGGCAGCAGCAGCGGACGCAGGTCGGGATGGCGGGCGAAGACGATGCCGAACATCTCGAACGTCTCCCGCTCGTGCCAGTCCGCACCCGGATAGAGATCCACCAGGGACTCCACTTCGGCGTCGGCGCGCGGCACCCGGGTGCGCAACAGCACCCCGTGCCGGCGGCGCGTCGACCAGAGGTGGGCGACCACGTCGAACCCCTCCTCGAGCTCGTCCACGGCGGACAGCCAGTCGAAGAAGTCGCAGCCCAGCGCACCCGGGTCACGGGCGATGCCGGCCGCGTGCCACCAGCGGGCGACCGGGACGTCGACCACCGCGCGGGCATGGCCGGGACCGCCACCGGACACGCCGGCGGTGACCTCACCCAGGGCGGGATCGTCCGTGGCCATCAGGTGGACCAGTCGCTCTCCGACCTCTTCCGGCGTCATGCCGTCATCCTATGGGCCAGGATCGGACTGCAACCGCCCGCCGGGCACGGGCGTGTAGTCGCCGTGACAGCCCTGACCGAGCACCGATCGGAGACGTCGAGCGCCGTGCAGCACGACCCGCCGACGTTCGACGAGGTCTATGCCGCGCACTTCGCGGACCTGACCGTGCAGCTCTACGCGTACTTCGGCGACCGGCAGGAAGCGCAGGACGTCGTACAGGAAGCGTTCTGCCGGGCCCTGGCCCGATGGCGAAAAGTTTCCCGGTACGACGATCCGGTCGCCTGGATCCGCCGCGTCGCCTGGAACCTCGCCGTCAGCCGCTGGCGGCGGGCCCGGACCGCGCTCGGATTCCTGCGGCGGCAGCCGGCGGTGGAACTGCACGCCGACGGGCCCGGGCCGGACCGGGTGGCGCTGATCGCGGCGCTGGCCGAACTGCCCGACAACCATCGGCGGGCCCTGGTCCTGCACTACCTGGCCGACATGCCGGTGGCCGAGGTGGCCCACCGCGAAGGCGTGGCCGAGGGAACCGTGAAGTCGTGGCTGCACCGCGGCCGGGTCGCGATGGCGGCCCGCCTCAACCTGACCGAGAGCGCCGGAGGGCAGCCATGACCGACCAGTTCGAGCAGCTCTTCGCCGACCTGCGCGCCGACACGATCCCCCGGATCCTGCCGCCCGGCTCGGAAGCGGCCCGCGGCACGGTCCGGCGCCGACGGACACGCCGGACCGCGATGACCGGCGTGGGCCTGGTCGCGGTCGTCGCCGCGGGGGCAGCCCTGGCGCTCCCGTCGCCGCCACAGCAGGCGGACCCCGCGTCCGGGCAACTCTCCCAGGAGACCTTGGACGATTTCGCCGGTCGGGCCGCGAGGCAGCTCGGATCGTACGACGGCACCGTCACCGCTTTCGCCGGTCAGGTCCTCACCACGAAACGCGTGCCCGGCGACTACGAGGTCGCCCTGGTCTGCGCAGGCGTCGCGGGCATGGTCAACCTGACGGTCGCCGGCATCGACCAGCCCGTGTCGTGCGGGACGCAGCTGACCACCATCCACGTCCCGGTGACCGTCACCGAGTCGAACCCCGAGGTCACCATCGACGTGGCCCCGGACGCGGTGGCCGCCGGCCGGTACGGACTGGCCTTCTCGGTGCGGATGACCGACGGCGCCAAGGGAGACCTGACCGGCGACGCACAGGAGGCGGTCGGAACGAGCAACGACAACGGCGGCGGCGCCGCGTTCCTGGACGGCGTCATCGGCATCCAGGACGACTCGGTCGGGGCCGGGCGGTACACCCTTGCGCTGGCCTGCGCCGGCGCCGGATCGGTCACCGTCAAGGTCGGCAACCAGAAGATGCACGAGGACGGGAGCGAGCCGATCAAGACCTACCAGCGCGACTGCGACGGCACGGCCGCCGAATTCGACATCACCCTGCCGCCGGGCACGACGGGCGCAACCATCGACGCACTGCCCTCGGGCGACGCCGAGAACCAGGCGGCGGTGGCCTACCGGTGGGAGCCTCGCTGACCCGCCCCTAAAGACCGGGGATGCGGCCGTTGCGGAACACGTCGACGAAGTCCTGGTGGTCCTCGCGGGCCTGGTCACCGTACTTGTGCGCGAAGTCGACCAGATGCCGTACGAAACCCGCCTCGTCCTTGTCGACGACCGCGACGATCGCCTCCTCGGTCGAGAAGTCGACCAGATCGTGGCTCGACTCGTCGTCGGCCACCGAATGCATCCGGGCCACCGAACGCCCCAGGTCGGCGATGACCCCGGAGAGCTCGTCGGGCTCGTTGACATCCGACCAGTCCAGGTCGGACGCGTACGGCGACACCTCGGCGACCAGCTGCCCGACCCCGCCCAGCTCGGTGAAGCCCAGCCACGGGTCGGCGTGCGCCTGCAGCGCCCGCTGCGACTCCGCGGTGCGATGGCCCTGATGCTCGAAGTACGCCCGGACCCGCTCGTCGTCGATCCAGCGCGCGACGGCCGGCACCTGAGCCTGCTTCATGTAGATGATCACGTCGTTCTCGAGCGCCTCGGTGTGACCCTCCAGCAGCAGGTTGTAGGAGGGCAGCCCGGCCGAGCCGATCCCCACGCCCTTGCGCAGCTTGATGTCCTTGATCGTGGTCGAGATCGGCCGCCCGGCCTCCGGCAGCGTGCTCAGATACCGCTCGAACGCGGCCGTGACCCGCGCCGCCGTGTCCTCGTCGACGTCGTAGACCCCGTCCCCCAGCGAGAACCGGCGCTCGTAGTCGTCGACCGTGGTCTGCCCGTTCAACAGATCCACCCGCGTGTTCAGCCGCGCCTCCTGCAACACCCGGCGCAGCACACCGTCCGCGTTCTCCAACGTGATCGAACCGATCGCGTCGTCCCCGCCGGCCGCGATCGCCCGCAACTCGGTCAGATACGACCCGGCGAACGTCGTGACCAGCGCGGTGATGCTCTCGTCGGACAGGGCCTTGGAGTAACCGATCAGCGCGACGCTCGCCGAGAACCGCTTCAGATCCCAAGAGAAGGGCCCGACGTACGCCTCATCGAAGTCATTGACGTTGAAAACCAGCCGCCCCGACGAATTCATGTAGGTGCCGAAGTTCTCGGCATGCAGATCGCCGTGAATCCAGACCCGGCTCGTCCGCTCGTCCAGATAACTGTCGTCACGGTAGTCACCGGCCTGGTCGGCGTAGAACAGCGAGGCGCTGCCCCGATAGAACGCGAACGGCGACGCCGCCATCTTCCGGAACTTACGACGGAACGCGGCCGGGTCGATCGCCATCAGCTCCCCGAACTCCCGGGCAAGCACATCGACGATGAAGTCGGCACGAGACGCTTGGCTCATGCCGATCACGCTAGACCGGCCGGGCCACCACGGGAGCCGTAAGCGCGGCAGCATCCTTGGCCAGGGGATCCGGGCGGGAGACGCCGCCGGGGCCGGACTGCTCGGCGGCGATCTTCTCCTGGAGGCGGAGGATGCCGTGGAGCAGGGCCTCCGGGCGGGGCGGGCAACCCGGGACGTAGACGTCGACCGGGATGATCTGGTCGACGCCCTTGGTGACCGAGTACGAATCCCAGTACGGCCCGCCGCAGTTGGAGCAGGAACCGAACGAGATCACATACTTGGGCTCGGGCATCTGGTCGTAAAGACGCTTGATGGCGGGCGCCATCTTGTCGGTGACCGTGCCCGAGACGACCATCAGGTCGGCCTGGCGGGGACCGTGCGCGAACGGGATCACGCCCAGACGCATGAAGTCGTGGCGGCTCATGCTCGACGCGATGAACTCGATCGCGCAGCAGGCGAGACCGAAGTTGAACACCCACAGGGAGTAGCGGCGTCCCCAGTTCAGCACGAACCGGATGGGTTCACCGAGCACTCCAGGTAGGGCCACCCGGTCAACCTACTGCATTCGCATAGGGCTTGGTCAGGGTCATCGGACGGCGCGCCACCTCCAGCACGTTCTCAGGAAAACGGGGGCCTTCCTTGTAAAACCGAGCACGGGTGCGCCCCACCGGCTCAAGCAAACCGGCGGTAGCAAGGTCGCGGAGATCTCGCTGAGCCTGCTGGAGGGTCAACCCCTCGGCTTGCTCATATCGATTACGACGGACCCTCCCGACCACCGCGACGTCGTGGAGTGCCGAGATTACTCGCTCGTCGAAGCCCGCCGGGCCGACAAACGCGTCGAGCAGATCCCACACGGCAGCCGTCCGGTTCACCCGGCCCTGCACGCTTTGCACTTGCTGGTGATATGCAGTGAGGTTGAATCGAATCCAGCTGGAAACGTCCTGGTCGGGAAGATACGTGGACCCGCGTCGCTCGAGTTCCTCGTAGTACTTCCAGGTGTTACCGGATCGGCCAAGCCAGGCCTCGATCGATGAGAACTCCGGGGCAAGCACCCCTTCCCGCGCGATCAGCAACGTCTGCAGCGACCGTGACATCCGACCGTTGCCGTCAGCCCAAGGATGAATGGACACCAGATTGAGGTGTGCCATGGCCGCACGAACCAGTGGATGAGTTTCGTCCTCGGCGTTCAGCCAGGCCACCAACTCATCCATCAGACCGGGAAGGTCAGCCGCGGCTGGCGCCGTATATGCGGCGATGCTCGGGTCACCCGCGGCGGTTACATACACAGGACCACCACGCCACTGCCCGGCGGGCTTGCGTGGAGTGTCGCGATGTCCCTGCAACATCCAGTGCAGCGCGTTCAGCAGGCCCTTGCTGTAAGAGAAGTCAGCCACGTCGTGCAGTCTCTGCACATAGGTCATCATGCGCTGATATGCGAGGGTTTCCTCACGGTCCTCGTCAGAGACGTCGACGTCCCGCTCGCCATCCATAAGGTCCTGGGCGTCCACGGTCGAGACGCGGAATCCTTCGATGGAGTTCGACGCCGCCACGGCGTCAGCCGTCAGGTATTTGCGCAGGCCGGATGTCCATCTGGCCGGCCTGTCCAGGATTTGATGCCGGAGCTTCTGGCGCATTTCTTCGATGCCGGCCAGCACCGCCCGATCGGCATCGGCCAGCGAGGGAGTCGGAAACAGCATCCTCTAACGATATCGCAAAGTTGACGTAATCATTGCGTCATTGCGATGGGTGTTGGAGGAGGCTGAGGAAGCCGGTCAGCAGGGCTTCGCGCAGGGCGGGCGGGGCGACATTGAGCAGGCTGTTGACCTCGGCCATCCGGCTGAAGTCGCCGCCGCCCAGGCCCAGGCCCTCGGCCAGGCCGGCGATGAACTCCGGGGTGATCATGTCCGGGGTCAGCGGGGGCAGTTCGGGGATCTCGACCGGGCCGCGGGCGCGGGCGGCCGCGACGGCGGCGGCCAAGTCCGCGGCGAAGGCGTCGGCGGTGGGGCGGACCGACGCGGTCACCGTGAGGTGGATCGTGGGTGGAAGGTCGCGGTACGCCATCTGAGGCTGGGTGTGCCAGCCGCGCGCGGCGAGTTCGTCGGCCAGGACGAACAGGTCGACGCCGTCCGAGGCGAGGCACACGACGCCGGTCTCGGGTGGGGCGTACAGGCGGACCCCGTCGACCGAGGTGACCGCCGAGCTGAGGATCTGCACCGCTTCGCGGGTCGCCGTGGCCAGGCTCAGGTAGCCGGTGTCGCCGATGGAGCGCATGGTGGCCAGGGCGGCGGCGATCGGGCCGCCGGAGCGGGTGGACGAGATGACCGGGTTGATCATCGTGTAGCCGGGCCAGTCGGCGTAGGCGAAGTACTGCGGGCGGCGCAGTTCCTCGGTGCGGTGCAGCAGGATCGAGACGCCCTTGGGCGTGTACGCGTACTTGTGCAGGTCGACCGAGATGCTGGTGACCCCGGGCACGGACAGGTCGAACGGCGGCAGGTCGGCGCCGAGTCGTCGCAGGTAGGGCAGGATCCAGCCGCCGAAGCAGGCGTCGACGTGGAAGCGGACGCCGCGTTCGAGGGCCAGGGCGCCGATGGCCGGGATCGGGTCGACGACGCCGTGCGCGTAGGAGGGTGCCGAGGCGGCGACGAGCACGGTCTGCGGGCCGATGGCCGCGGCCATCGCCGCCGGGTCGGCCCGAAGATCTTTCACGGGTACGACGTCGAGCCCGACCCGCAGGTAGTGGGCCGCCTTGGCGAACGCGGCGTGCGCGGTCGACGGCACGACCAGGCGCGGGTCGGTGAGGTCGGGGTGCGCGTCCCGCGCGGCTTTCACGGCCAGGATCAGCGATTCGGTGCCGCCGCTGGTGACGCTGCCGACCGTGGCCGGGTCCCCGCCGAGCAGCCGGGCGGCGGCGCCGACGAGCGCGTTCTCCATCGCCAGCAGGGACGGGAAGGCGGTCGGGTCGAGGCCGTTGACCGAGGCCGAGACCGCGTACGCCTGCCGGGCCAGTTCGTCCAGGCCGTCCACGGCCGGGTCGTACACGTACGCGAAGAGTCGCCCGCCGTGTGTGGGCAGGTCGGCTTCCCGGAGCGCCCGCAGTTCGGCCAGGATCTGGTCGCCGGGTACGGGCTTCTCCGGCAGCGCATCGATCATGACTCGGACGCTAGCGGCTCGCCCTCGGCCTTGAGAAGGGCGACTTCCCGGTAACCACGAAGGAGGAGTACACCCGCTGCGACCAGGAGGGCCGGCAGGACCGTGAAGCCCAGGAGCACGCCGAGCCGGGCCGTCGAGTCCTGCGTCGCCGCCTCCCCGCTGGCCGAGGAGACGTACCCGAAGATCTGCAGCATGAGGGCGTAGATGCCGGGGCCGAGGGCCAGCCCGAGGGTTTCCCCGGCGGTCCACAGGCCGGTGAAGACGCCGGCCTGGCGGCGGCCGGTGCGCGCGGTGTCGTAGGCGATGCAGTCCGGCAGCATGGCCATCGCGAAGACCTGCTGGCCGGCGTAGCCGACGCCGATCACGGCGACGACCAGGTAGACCACGACCGGGGGCAGGGCCGGGGCGGCCAGCAGGACGAGCGCGCCGCCGGCGAACAGCAGCGAGCCGGCGATCAGCGAGCGCGGTTTGCCGTACCGCTTGCCGAATCGGGTCCAGAGCGGCATGACCAGCAGCGCCGGGCCGACGAAGGCGGCGAACAGGAACGTGCCGCCGGCCTTCTGGTGGATCACGTGGTCGGCGAAGTACTGGACGCCGGCCAGCATGGTGCCGATTCCGGCCGCCTGCACGATCCAGCAGAGCAGCAGGGCCCGGAACGGGGCGTTGGCCGAGGCGACGCGCAGCTGGGCGGAGAGGCTGGGCTCGGCTTCGGACGCTGTGCGGGACGTGGCTTTCCTCGTACCCGCAAATGTGGCAAGCGTGCCCACAGCGATGAGTGAGCCGACGAACAAGCCGGACCACCGATGGCCGGCGCGCCCGCCGCCGGCGGCGTCGACGATCAGCGGCGCGATGGCGCCGGAGACCAGGATGGCCAGGGCCAGGACGGCGACGCGCCAGGTCATCAGGCGGGTCCGCTCGGCGTAGCCGTCGGTCAGTTCGGCCGGCATCGCGACGTAGGGGACCTGGAAGAACGCGTACGCGGTGGCGGCGGCCAGGAAGGCAGCGGCCACCCAGGCGGCCGAGGCGCCTTCGCCCCGGAGCGGCGCCGCGAAGATGGCCGCGAACAGCACGGCCAGCAGCAGGCCGGCGACCAGCAGGAACGGGCGCCGGGAGCCGCGTCGGTCCGAGATCCGACCGGCCAGCGGGTTGACCAGCACGTCCCACGCCTTCGGCAGCAGCACGAGCAGGCCCGACACGCCCGCGGCAACACCCAGCGTGTCCGTCAGATAGGGCAGAAGCAGCAAACCGGGCACGGTCCCGAAAGCCCCGGTGACCAGGGATCCGAGGGCATAACCAGCCAAAACCCCCCGGGGCAGAACACTCGGCCGGGTTACCACGGGAGAGGGACCGATGGGCGTCATCGACGCGCATCGTAACCAAGATCGGGTGTTGCCGCCTACGCTCGCTCGCATGGGAAGCGTTGCGGCCGGCGTCGCCGCGAGCCATCCGGCGACCACCCGCACGGGAGTGCGGATTCTCGAGGCGGGCGGAAGCGCCGCCGACGCGGCGGTCGCCGCGGTCCTGGCCTGCTGTGTCGCCGAGACGATCTACACCGGGCTGGGTGGCGGCGGGTTCGCCACCTACTTCGACGCGCGCAGCGGCGAGGTCACCTGCCTGGACTTCTTCGTGGCGGTGCCGGGGCTGGACGGCGATCGGAAGCCGGAGCCGATGGTCGCGGTGGACGTGTTCTTCGGCGGGCTGCCACAGATCTATTCGATCGGCGGGGCCAGCGTCGCCGTGCCCGGTGTTCCGGCCGGTCTCGGTGAGGTGCACAAACGCTGGGGCCGGTTGCCCTGGGCCGAGGTGGTTGCCCCGGCCGCGGGCCTGGCCCGGACCGGCGTGCTGCTGCCGGCCGCGCACGCGAGCACACTGAAGTCGTGCGCGCCGGCGCTGGCCTACGGCGACGGCGCCGCCTCCTATCAGCCTCAGGGCCGGCTGCTGGAGAGCGACGAGTTGCTGTTCCACCAGGGCCTGGCCAGTGCGATGGACGCGCTGGCGGTCGACGGGCCGGACGTGTTCTACACCGGCGAGCACGCGGATCTGATGGTCTCCACGGTCCGGGCGGCCGGTGGCACGATCGGCCCGGCCGACCTGGCGCAGTACCGGGTGGCCGAGGTTCCGGTCGATCACGCCGAGCTGGCCGGTCACCGGGTCTGCGCCCGGCACGACCTGAACCGGACCGTGGACACCATCGCCGCGCTGCCGGCCGACCTGTCCCGGCCCGGCCGGGCGGTCGGGGTGGCCACCGCGCTGCGCAATCTCGGGGCGCAGCGGCTGGGCGACACCACGAACGTGTCGGTGGTCGACGCCGAGGGCAACGCCTGCGTGATCACGACGACGCTCGGGCTGGGTGCCGGGGTGTGGCTGCCCGGGCTCGGCATCAACCTGAACTCCATGCTCGGCGAGGGTGAACTGCTCACCGAGGAGCTGGTGCCGGGGCGGCGGATGTCGTCCTACATGTGCCCGCTCGTGGTGATCGGGCCGGACGGGTCGCTCACCGTGGCGGCCGGGTCGGCGGGGGCCTCGCGGATCCGTACCGCCCTGGTCGACACCCTGCTCGGGGTGCTGGTGGACGAGTTGGACGTGACCGAGGCGATCGCCCGGCCGCGCTTCCACGCCGTGGAGGACACCATCCACGCCGAGAACGGGTGCCCGCCCGAGGAGTTGGCGGCGCTGCGGGCGGCGGGCTGGCAGATCGTCGAGTGGCCGGACCTCAACCATTACTTCGGCGGGGTGACCGCGGTCGGACAGGCCGGTGCCGCCGGGGATCCCCGGCGGGGCGGCGTCGGACTGCTGCTGTAGTCACATGCGGCGGGCGGCCGTGGCCTCGGCCGCTTCCGCGGTCTCCCGCAGCGCCACGTCCAGGTCGGTCGCGGTCAGGCCGAAGGTGCGCTCGGTGCGGGTGCTGTCCATCACGAACGGCGCGTAGAACTGGTAGTCCATCTCGGCCAGCTCACGGGCGATCGGGACGACCAGGCCGGCCGTGCGCATCACGAACCGCGGCAGGCTGTGCACCTTGACCTGCGGGACACCGGCGGCGGCGCAATACCGCGCGGCCAGCTCGCGCATGCTGACGGCCGGGCCGGAGGGGACGTGCCAGGCCTGGCCGTGCGCCCGCTCGTCGCGGGCCAGCGTGACCAGCGTCCGGGCCATGTCGCCGGTGTAGGTGAAGGTGTGGGGCGCGTCCACGTCGCCCGGCGCCCAGGCCGCGCGACCGGAATTGATCGCCGGCAGCAGCACCGCGGAGATCGTGCTGACCGCGCCCGCCCCGACGTAGTCGGACGCCCGCGCCTCGACCGTGCGCAGACCGCTGGCCAGCGCGTCCTCCCACATCTTGATGCGGATCCGGCCCTTGCGACCGGTGGCCGCGAGCGGGGTGTCCTCGGTCATCCGGCCGTCGGGCCGCGGACCGTAGCCGTACAGGTTCCCGGTGATCGCGTAGACCGCGCCGGCCGCCTTGGCCGCGGTGATCATCGCGTTGTTCATCGGGAACCACTTGTCGGCCCACTCCGTGTACTTCGGGTTCGCACAGTTGTAGAGCACCTCGGCGCCCCGCGTCAGCTCGGTCAGGCGAGCGGCGTCGGAGGCGTCCGCGGCGGCCCGCTCGATCAGCGGATGCTCGGGGCCGCTGCCGCTGCGCGTGACGATCCGGACCTGCTCGCCCTGCTCGGCGAGGACGCGGGCGACGGTGGAACCGATCGGGCCGGAACCGACGATGACGTGCATGATGTTCTCCTTTGCGAGCAGTGCTCTCTGTTGAGGACAACTGTTCCACACGTTCCGCGGACATGCAAGAGCAGTGCTCTCGTTGTGGCACACTTGCCCTCATGAACGCCGCCAACCTGCGCGCCCGTGTCCGGGCCGAGATGACCGAAGAGATCAAGCAGGTGGCCCGGCGCCATCTGGCCACCGACGGGGCCAACCTCTCGTTACGGGCGGTCGCCCGCGACCTGGGCATGGCCTCGTCAGCCGTCTACCGCTACTTCGCCAGCCGCGACGACCTGCTCACGGCCCTGATCATCGACGCCTACGACGCGGTCGGCGAGTCGGCCGAGCAGGCCGCCGCCGCCCACGACGAGCCGGCCGAGCGCTGGGTCGCCATCGGGCACGCGGTCCGCGACTGGGCGCTGGCCAACCCGCATCAGTGGGCGCTGATCTACGGCAGCCCGGTGCCCGGCTACCAGGCCCCTCAGGACACCATCGTGCCCGCCACCAGGGTGATCTTCGCGCTGGCCGGGACGATCCAGATGGCCCTGGCCGGCGGTCGCATCACCACCGTGCCGCCGCAGCCCGAGGGCCGCTTCGGCGAGGAACTGGCCGTGGTCGGCACCCACTTCGGGACCGGCGTGCCGGCCTACCTGGTCGGCGCCGGAATGACCGGATTCATCAACCTCTGCGGCGCGGTCAGCGCGGAACTCTTCGGCCAGCTGAACAACTCGGTCGACGAGGATCGCCGCGGCTTCTTCGAGTGGCAGATGCGCGCGACCGCGGCCTTCGCCGGCCTGAGCTAAAAGATCAAATTCTTCATTGCCTCGGTCCGCCGTGGTCCAGACCGTCGCTCCCGCGGGGACCCTTCCGGTCCGAGCAGGGCGCTGGCGCGCCCAGAACGCTCAGCCCGAAAGGGCGACGTGGTCGGGTGGGCACGGTCAAACCGCCAAACCCCGTGGACAGGTTTCGGAGCTTATTCCTCCGCAGGTGGTTGCGCTCAGAGCAACAAACCCACCCACGCCGCACCCGCCCGCCCACGTCCCGCACCGTGCCCCCACGCGAGGCCGTCACCACCCAGGCCCCAGCCGCGCTCCCGCCCGTCGGCTGGTGCTCACGGCTGTATCCGACCCCTCGAAACAACCCTGAGCACCAGCTGAGCCCGGGACCCGCGCCGCGAGCCGGGCCGGCGCGAAGCTCGCGGCACCGGAGGGGTGGGTCAGGGGCGCCGGGCGTGCAGGACGTGGCCGCCGGCGGTGTCGGCGGGGACGTCCGGGCGGTTGAAGAAGCGCGCGGCCAGGCCGGACGGGCCCAGGTCCTCGATGTCGGCGAAGCCGTGCCGGCCGAGCAGCTCGGCGATCTCCTCCGGCTCGAAGAACGTGAGCCAGGGCTCGCCGATCTTGGCGACCCGGGCCGCGCGGGCCTCCAGGGCGGCCCGGCGCTCGGCCGGCATGCGTTCCGGCGACTGCGCGTAGTCGAAGACCACCTCGTTGCCGGAGCGGGCCGCGACCGCGGTCAGGGTCTGCTCGAACGCCTCGGTGGTCAGGTAGGGCACGACGCCCATCCACAGGAAGAACGCCGGTTCGTCCAGGTCGAGGCTCTCGGCGAGACTCGACCGCTCGAAGTCCACCCCGACATGTCGCACGCTGTCGGGAATGGCGATGCCGGCCGTGGCCAGCCGCTCCCGCTTCCACGCCTGAGTGTCCGGGTGATCGATCTCGATCACCTTCAGCCCCGGAAAAGGATTCCGGTACGCGAACGTGTCCAGCCCGGCCCCGAGCACCACGGCCGTCCGCACGCCACGCTCCACGGCCGCGGCCAGATGATCCTCGGCGAACCGGTGCCGGGCGGCGATGAACAGCCGCATCCCGCGCCGGGGCGCGTCGCCGAGCAACTCCTCAGGCTCGTGACCGAGGATCCGCAGCGCCAGCGGGTCGGTGAAGATCGAGCCGTGCTCCAGCACCTGGTGGGCGGCACGGTACCGCGCCGCCGCGTACGCGGTCTTACTCGCCTGTCCGGTCTGCATCAGGGCTCCACCCGGCCTTGTCGATCACTACGCGGTCGCCGCGCAACGGTACGCCTTCGGCGAGCAGTCGCGCCCGCGCTTCACGCTCGTGCCCGGGCGGCATCCGTCCGGTGCTGTTCACCACCCGGTGCCACGGGACCGCCCCGCCGTGCCGGGACATGATGCCCCCGATCTGGCGGGGCGAGTTGCGGCCGGAGCGCTCGGCCAGCGCGTCGGCGATCGCGCCGTACGACATCACCCGCCCCTCCGGGATCCGCTCGACCAGTTCGAGGACCGCTTCGACGTACTCCTCCGGTGTCATCACCGGCCACGATATGGGATCGGCGGCGGCTGTCCACCGGGCGGCCGAGCAGAATGGGCCGAGTGCGGGAAGTGGTTACCGGTGCGCGCCGGATCGTGGTCAAGGTGGGCTCGTCCTCACTGACCACGGCGGCGGGCGGCATCGACGAGCAGCGTCTGGACACTCTGGTCGACGCCCTGGGCGGGCTGACCGGCGAGGGTCGTGAGGTGGTTCTGGTCTCCAGCGGCGCGATCGCCGCCGGGCTGGCCCCGCTGCACCTGCCGCGCCGACCGCGTGACCTGGCCACCCAGCAGGCTGCCGCCGCGGTCGGCCAGGGCCTGCTGATCGGGCGGTACGCGGCCGGTTTCGCCCGGCACGGCCGGACCGTCGCCCAGGTGCTGCTGACCGTCGACGACGTGACCCGGCGGGCGCACTACCGGAACGCGTACCGGACGCTGCGGAAACTGCTCGATCTGGGCGCGCTGCCGATCGTGAACGAGAACGACACGGTGGCCACCGAGGAGATCCGATTCGGGGACAACGACCGGCTGGCCGCCCTGGTCGCCGCGCTGGTCGACGCCGATCTGCTGGTGCTGCTCTCCGATGTGGACGCGCTCTACACCGGCAGCCCGTCCGACCCGGCGTCCCGGCGTATCCCGCTGGTCCGCGACGACAGCGACCTGGACGGGATCGCCATCGGCTCGCCGGGCAAGTCCGGGGTCGGCACCGGCGGCATGGTGACCAAGGTCGAGGCGGCCCGGATCGCCACCGGCTTCGGCATCCCGGTCGTGCTCACGGCCGCCCCGCTGGCCGGGAAGGTGCTGGCCGGCGACGAGGTGGGCACGCTCTTCGAGGCGGCCGCGACCCGCCCTGCGGCCCGGCTGTTCTGGCTGGCCCACGCCACCGCGCCGCGCGGCCGCCTGCACCTGGACGCGGGCGCGGTCGCCGCGGTGGTGGCCCGGCGCAAGTCGCTGCTGCCGGCCGGGATCACGGCGGTGGACGGTTCGTTCGCCGCGGGCGACCCGGTCGACCTGGTCGACGCCGGTTCCGGCACTCCGGTGGCGCGCGGGCTGGTCAACTACGACGCGGTGGAGCTGCCGGCGCTGCTCGGCCGGTCCACACCGGAGTTGGCGGCGGCACTCGGGCCGGGCTATGAACGAGAGGTCGTCCACCGCGACGACCTGGTTCTCCTCTGACGACGTACATCCAAGAAGGGTTTGTCATGAGCGTGCTGGAGCAGGCCGCGGCCGCGCGGATCGCCGCCATCGATCTGGCCGGGGCGACCCGCGCCGAGAAGGATGCGGCGCTGCTGCTGATGGCGGACCGACTGGTCGAGCGCACCGACGACATCGTCGCCGCCAACGCCGTCGACATCGCCAACGCGCGGCAGAACGGGATCTCCGAGGCGATGATCGACCGGCTCGCGCTGAGCCCGGAGCGGGTCGTCGCGATGGCCGACGGGCTGCGCCAGCTGGCGGCGCTGCCCGACCCGATCGGTGACGTGGTGCGCGGTTCGACGCTGGCCAACGGGCTGGAGTTGCGGCAGGTCCGGGTGCCGTTCGGGGTCGTCGGCATGATCTACGAGGGCCGGCCCAACGTGACCGCCGACGCCGCCGGCATCTGCCTGAAGTCGGGCAACGCGGCGCTGCTGCGCGGCTCCGGTTCGGCCTTCTCGTCGAACGCGGCGATCGTCTCGGTGCTGCGCAAGGCGGTGGCCGACGCGGGTCTGCCGGCCAACACGATCCAGCTGCTGGACGCCACCACCCGTGACTCGGTGAAGGAGCTGATGCGCGCCCGCGGCCTGGTCGACGTGCTGATCCCGCGCGGCGGCGCTGATCTGATCCGGACAGTGGTCGAGCAGTCCACGGTCCCGGTGATCGAGACCGGTGTCGGCAACTGTCACGTGTATGTGGACGCTGCCGCCGACCTGGAGAAGGCCCTGGCCATCACGATCAACTCGAAGACCCATCGGAACTCGGTCTGCAACGCGGCCGAGTCGCTGCTGGTGCACGCCGAGATCGCCGACTCGTTCCTGCCGCTCGTGCTGGCCGAACTCGCCGACCGGGGCGTCACGGTCCACGGCGACTCCCGGGTGGCCGGCTTCAGTGACGCCGTCGTCCCGGCCACCGACGAGGACTGGGGTAAGGAGTACCTCTCGGCCGACATCGCGGTCGCGGTCGTCGACTCGCTGGAGGATGCGCTCGACCACATCCGGCAGTTCGGCACCGGTCACACCGAGGCGATCGTCAGCGAGTCGGTCGGCGCGACCCGGCGTTTCACGGCCGGGGTCGACGCGGCCGCGGTGATGGTGAACGCGTCGACCCGGTTCACCGACGGCGGCGAGTTCGGCTTCGGCGCGGAGATCGGCATCAGCACGCAGAAACTGCACGCCCGCGGCCCGATGGGTCTGCCCGAGCTGACCTCGACCAAGTACATCGTGACCGGGAACGGTCACACCCGCTGATCAGTTGGTGATCTCGATGTCGTCCACGTAACCGCGGAAGTCGCCGGTGGCGGCCGGCTGGTCGTACGCGATCCAGATGCGATCGATCGTCCGGCCGTTCGCCCACCGTCCGATGTCGCTCTGGATCTGCGTCCAGCTGCTCAGCGCGATGGCGCCGCCGTGCGCGGCCTTCGGGTGCATCGAGAATCCGCGCTGGTCCACGGCGCCGCTGTCGCGCAGCGTCGATCCGTCGGTGAAGTGCAGGTCGACGCCGACGAACCGCCCGTTGGCCTGGCCGGGCCAGAGCCAGTAGCTGAGCTTGGTCCCGGCGCTGACCGGGATCGTCACGTTGAACGACTTGAAGTAGGCGAACGAGCCGCCCGCGCTGGTGTCCTTACCGGAGTACATCAGTGCCTGGATCCCGCTGTGCGCCTTCTCCACCCGGACCGAGCACTCGGGCGTGATGCCGGTGTACATGCCGGTCACGCTCGACGACCAGTCGATCGTGTCCGACCAGGTCGGCTGGGTATCGGTGGATTCGAAGCCGGTCCGGAACAGTGTCCCCGGGGGTGTCGAGGCGGTCCGGGGCGCGTTGGCCCGCACGGTCGCCCAGGTCAGCGGGGTGCCCGGGTTGACGTCGTGCGACACCGCGGTGACCTCGGGCCCGAAGTTCCAGAATCCGATGCCGGCCAGTCCGTAGCGGTACCAGTCCCGGTACCGGTCCTGGAAGAGCGCCGCCCGCGTCGCGTCGCCCGCGCTCTGCTTCTCGCCGAACTCCTCCAGGATCAGGGGCTTGTCGTGCTGCGCGGTCCACTTCGCGACCGTGGCCAGCAGCGGCAGGTCCTCGTCGTGGTAGATGTGGACCGCGGGCAGGATGTTCGGCAGTGCGAAGATCGACTGCCATTCGATCCCGGAGTCCCAGTAGAGCTGCATCAGCCCGCCCGAGGAGATCAGCAGGTCGGGCGCCACGCGGTGCAGCTCAGCGCTCGCCGCCTGGTAGAAAGCGGTCAACTCGGCGGGTGAGGCCGGCCGGCCGGACACCTCGCTCTTCGGCCCCTCCGGCTCCCCGGCCAGCGCGACGTAGGCGATCGCCGTCTCGTCCCGGTACCGGTTGCCGACGAAGTCCAGGAAGGTCGTCCAGTACTCGACGAGGTACGGCGAGGCGGTCGGCGCTTTCCGGAGGAGATCGTTCCGGAAGGTCGACAGGTCCAGGATCACGGCCAGGCCGTTCGCCGCCGCCCGCTGGATCGCGTAGTCGACGTTGCCCCACATGACCGGGTCGTACGGGTCGGTGGTCACGTCCTTGATGAAGTCGGTCAGCCGCAGCGTGTTGAGCCCGGCGCCGGCCTCGTCGGCCACCACGCCGTCGAAGTAGCTCCGGAAGCCGGCGTCCTTCCAGCCGGACCCGCTGGGGTAGACCGACGCCGCGTAGAGCGGGAAGTAACCCCCGTCACGGACGAGATGGGTCCCGGACGCCGTGACCCGGCCGGCTCCGGCCGCCTGCGCGGGCACCGCCCCGGCCATCCCGGCCACCACCATCGCGACCAGCCCGGTAACCCATCGACGCCGATTCATTCGTCCATGATCACATGACCGGCCGCCCGGCCGCCGCCCCGCTCGCCGTTCGGGCGACCCTCGGCGCCGAACGGCCGGGAACGCTCAAGTGCCGCTCACCGCCGCCGACTTGGGCCATCGACCCCTCACAAGCACACATCCCCCAGCGAAGAGGTCATCAGTGCGCCTCCCCCGAAGCGCGGCGGCTGTCGTAGCAGCAGCCGTGCTATGCGGCAGCCTCAGCGGCTGCGACAGCCTCCAAGATCTGACCAGTAGCAGCAAACCGTTGACCGGTGCCAAGACGACGAGCAGTCCGACCGCCACGGCAACGCCCGCGGCGACCACGACGGCCAAGGCGGTCGCGACCGCGACGAAGTCGTCCCGGGCCAGCGGACCGCTGGACACCGGCACGGTCACCCATCGGCTCAAACAGGGCAGCTTCACGGTCCAGCTGACGTACTGGACCTCCGACAACGCGAAGCTCTACACCGCGAGCTCGGTCAAGACCATCAACGTGTCGGCGCACATCGAGGACACCGACAGCACCCATCGGGTCACCGTCAGCACGTTCCAGGTGGTCCAGGACGACGGCACGAACCGGGCCACGGTCACGACCGACAACGGGAAGTTCGACGTCACCCCGCCGTACCCCTACAACACCGTGGTGACCCTGCCGGCGGCGACGGCGGGAGCAGCGGCGCTCACGCTCACCATCCGGCTGGACCTGCTGGTGGAGACCGCCCCCAAGGCGAACACGTACTACCGCTCCACCGCGCTGGACACCCTGACCCTGCCTCTGCTCACGAATGGCGCCACCTGATGACCGAGACCAGTCCCGGCCTTCGCCGAGCCACCGACCGCCGCATCCTCGTGGCCCGTAGTACCAAGGCGGGACCGCTCGCGCTGCCGCCCGCCGTCCCGCAGCTGGCCCTGCTGGAGACCGCCGAGGCGGTGTCCGACCAGGTCGCGGCGGCCAAGCCCCGGCACGCCACGATCAGCTGCATCATCCCCTGCTACAACGAGCAGGAGACGATCAGCGACGTCCTCAAGAGCCTGCTCGCCCAGACCCGGTTGCCGGACGTCATCCACGTCATCATCAACAACACCGACGACGACACCCCGGAGATCGCCCGCACGTTCGAGGGCCGGCACACCCGGTCGATCAAGGGCGAGGAGTTCGTCACCACCGTCCACGTCCACGACATGGGCGTGAACCCCGACAAGAAGGTCGGCGCCCTCAACTACGGCTACTTCCTGTCCCGCGGCTGCGACTACATCCTCGGTGTCGACGGCGACACCACGCTGGCCCGCGACACCGTGGAACGGCTCGAACTGGAGATGACCGACGACCCGCGCATCGGCGGGCTGAGCGCCATCTACACGATCGACAAGAGCCGGTACCGCGGTCTGATGGCCCGATTCCTGGTGGCCGGCCAGCGGGCCCAGTTCGGCGCGTTCAACATGGACAACCTGCTGCGCGGCCGCAACATGGCCGTGCTCGGCGGCCAGTGCAGCCTGTTCAGCGTCCGGGCGCTGGAGATGGTGATGGTCCGTCACCACCAGCAGGCGCCGTGGGTCCGCGACAGTGAGGTCGAGGACAGCAAGCTGTCCCTCCAGATCAAGGACGCCGGCTTCAGTACGAAGATCAGCGCGACCGCCCGTGCCTTCGTCGGCCCGATGACGAACCTGCGCGCCCTGCACGGTCAGCAGGTCAAGTGGAACTTCGGCGCGATCGACCTGTTCTGGCCGGGCCAGCGCGGCGACAACAAGGGTCAGCCGCTGCACCCCAACCTGCGGCTGCGCTGGTACGAGAACATCTCGATGCTGTTCAACATCGGGTCGCGCATCGGCTTCCTGCTGCTGCTGATGGCCGCGCTGTCGATCCACGCGTTCGTGTTCAACCCGATCTGGCTCATCCCGCCGGTCATCGCCATGCTCCTGAACCTGCGCCTGGCGCTGGCCATGAAGGACAAGAGCGCCTCCGACCTGCTCTACGCGGCGCTGATCGTCCCGGCCGAGTTCTACATGTGGATCCGGATGGGCCACTTCGTGTCGGCCTGGACGCAGTTCCTCGCGCAGACCGACAAGGACAACTGGGCCGCGCAGGCCAACGCCGAGAAGGGCAAGGGATCGGCGTACGTCATGCCGCTGATCGTTCTCCTGGCCATCCTCGGTGGCGGCATCTACGCCTGGAGCCAGCAGAGTGTCGGCGTCCAGTCGGCGATCCTGTCGCTCGGCTGGCCGATCCTCTACCTGGCGACCATCGCGCAGACCGTCTTCATGCTGCGCAAGCTGGTCCGGCGGCACCGCGGCTTCGCCGTCTGACCCACGCAGTGGCCCGGCCGATCAAAGGGTGATCGGCCGGGCCGCCGAGTATCAGCGGCAGGCCCGCAGCGCGGTCAGCGTGATGTTGACGTCGAAGACCGGGCCCTCGTTGCTGTCCCAGCCCCCGTCCTGACGCTGGGTCTCGGCCAGCCTCTTCCGGGCGTTCCGCAACAGCCAGTCGTCGCCCAGGTTGACGCGGCGCAGCGCGGCCGCCATCTGCGCGACGTCGGCCGGCGCCATCTCGTGCAACCGCTCGCCGAGGACCAGCTGCACCCGGGACGACTCGTAGAAATACTGCTGCTGGTGAAGAAGCCCGGCGGCGTGCCAGCCGACGGCCAGGAAGGACGGCCACGTCCCGTCCGGTCGGATCTGGGCGGCGACGAACGCGGCGGCCGAGCCGAGCACGTTCTCATACCGCCCGCGGGTCTGATACGGGTCGATCTCGACGGCGGCCGCGGTCAGCCAGAAGCCGGCCGCCGACGTCAGGTAGAGCGTGGCCTCCGGATCGCCGGGCATCGCCCAGGCCGGGGCCTCCCCGGCCAGGGACTCGTGCTCCTGCCAGGTGCCGTCGGGCCGCTGGGCGGTGGCCAGCCAGTGCAGGGCGCGCTCGGCCACCGGGCCGGCCTGCAGGCCGCCGAGATCGTCGAGCTCGCCGAGCCGGAAGCAGGTGGCATCGACCGAGGGCACCTGCCCGTCGGCCGAGGCGGGCCAGCCGCCCGCCGTCATCTGGCCGCCCGCGATCCGGTCGATGATCTCCGGAGAGGCTGGCTGGCCGGTCCGCAGATACGACAAACGGGCGCGTTCGACCGGGTCACCATGGGCCACGACGTATCCGATCGCGGCATCGATATCGACCACGATAGAGACGCTACCCGTCATTTCTGTGATTCGCCGACGTGATCCGGACAGCGGGTGTCACACCGTTGGGTGTTTACGAGCCGGTGTTTCCGCTGCGGAAACACCGGCTCGTAGACCTGCATCAGTACGACGGCTGAGACGGGTCGACCGTGCTGACCCAGGAGACGATGCCGCCCTGGACGTGCACCGCGTCCTTGAAACCGGCCGCCTTCAGCGCGGCCAGCGCCTCGGCCGAACGGACACCGGACTTGCAGTGCAGCACGATCTGCCGGTCCTGCGGGAACTTGGCCAGCGCCTCGCCGGACAGGATCTCGCCCTTGGGGATCAGCGTGGCGCCGGGGATCCGGTTGATCTCCCACTCGGCCGGCTCACGGACGTCGACCAGGAAGATGTCCTTGCCGCTGTCCTGCCAGTCCTTGAGCTCGCGGGCGGTGATCGTCGAACCGGTGATCGCCTCCTGCGCCTCCTCGGAGACCGCGCCGCAGAAGTCCTCGTAGTCCTCCAGCAGGTCGGTGACGGTCGGGTTGTCCCCGCAGAGCGCGCAGTTCGGGTCCTTACGGACCTTGATCTTGCGATACTCCATCTCCAGGGCGTCGTAGACCATCAGACGCCCGACCAGCGGCTCACCGATACCGGTGATCAGCTTGATCGCCTCGTTGACCTGGATCGAGCCGATCGACGCGCAGAGCACGCCGAGGACGCCGCCCTCGGCGCAGCTCGGCACCATGCCGGGCGGCGGCGGCTCCGGGTAGAGGCAGCGGTAGCAGGGACCGTGCTCCTCCCAGAAGACCGAGGCCTGGCCGTCGAAGCGGTAGATCGAACCCCAGACATACGGCTTGCCGAGCAGCACGGCCGCGTCGTTCACCATGTAGCGCGTGGCGAAGTTGTCGGTGCCGTCGACGATCAGGTCGTACTGACTGAAGATCTCTTTGACGTTGTCACGGTCCAGCGCGGTGTTGTGGATGACCACATTCACCAGCGGGTTGATCTCCGCGATGCTGCGAGCAGCGGACTCCGCCTTCGGCGTGCCGATGTCGGAGACGCCGTGGATGATCTGACGCTGCAGGTTCGACTCGTCGACCGTGTCGAAGTCGATGATGCCGAGCGTGCCCACGCCGGCCGCGGCGAGGTACATCAGCGTCGGCGAGCCGAGGCCGCCCGCGCCCACGGCGAGGACCTTGGCGTTCTTCAGCCGCTTCTGCCCGTCCATCCCGACGTCGGGGATGATCAGGTGTCGCGAATAGCGGCGGATCTCGTCGACGCTCAGCTCGGCGGCCGGCTCGACGAGCGGGGGCAGAGCCACAGTTCACTCCCCGGGTTCGGTGGTAAGGATCGCCGCCCATTGTCGCTCGTTCGGCGCGCGAATGCCCATGACGTCGGACACGGGCCCGACATGCGGGATTGCGGAATATTCATGGACGGGGGTCGCCCTCGTACCGCTCGCCGTCCAGGAACGGCCAGGCGTTGCGGGTGCAGCCGTCCAGACCGTACGTCTGCTGAAGCATCACCGGAGCCGGTTTGCCCTTGCCCGGGCAGGCCTCGTGACCGTGCCCGAGCTCATGACCGACCTCGTGGTTCAGCGCGTACTGGCGGTACTCCCACAGCTCACCCTCGTAATCCGGGGTCGCGTCGGCCCAGCGGTCGGCGTTGATGATCACCTGACCGGGCACCCGGCACGAGGTGAAACCCTCGGTGTGCAGGCCACCCGCGGCGCACATCCGCTCCGACGTCGCCGCCGAGGCGAGATAGATCGTGAAATCCGTCTCGGCCGACTTCGGCACCCGCCGCAGACGCACCTTGCCACTGGCGATCCAACTCCGCTTGTCGCTCAGGGTGCTGTCGATCGCCCGGGCGAACACCTTCGGCTCGACACCGGACACGGTCTCCTCGACAGCCACCCGGAATCGGTGCAACTGACCGGACTTCCCGAGGACCGGGCCGCGCGAATTGACGTACCGGAAATCGCCGGCCTGGCCCGACACCTGGCCGGCGGCGGTCGGCTCAGCCTGCACCGAGCCGACCTGGTCCTGATTCTCCTGATCCGGGCTCGCCGACCGATCGACCGGCGGCGCGACCGCCCCGATCGGCTCGGCCGCCCGATCGGCCACCGGCCGCTGCCGATCCCGCAGCTCATGACCGACGATCAAAACCAGGGAAACCGCCATCAGGTACGCCATGAAAGTCACCCGGCGACGCCGGCGCAGCAGCTTGCGACCGGCCGGGCTCATCTTCGCGCGGATGTCGGCGTGACCGTCCGGATCGGGCGGCGGACCGGTCCGGTCGATCTCCACCAGCGGGGTGTCGCCGGCGGTCGGAAGCGGCTGATGCGGGACCAGGCTCGCCCGGGTCTCCTCCGGCTCGGGCTCCGGCTCCTCGACCTCGGTAACGGCCGGCTCGCTGTAGACCACCTGCTCGCGGGTCGGCCGGTCGTCGGGCGGCGGCTCGTGCTCGGCCGGATGCCAGAGCCCCTCGGGAATGCCCACCGGCAGGCGGAGACTCTCCGGGAGGCCGGGCGCCGGATGATCCGTGGTCGACCAGAACCAGGTCTCGTCCTCGGTCTCCGGCTCGGCGACCTCGGTCACGGGCATTTCGATCAAACCCGTTTGCGCGTACGGCGTGGGAGCGCTCACCTCCGGCCCGGCGGCCGTCATCGGATAGGCCACCTCGTCCGGCGTCGCGTAGGCGGACGGCGTCGTTCGCGTCGGCACGGCGTCGTCGGCCTGGCCCGCGTCCGGGACCCGGTAGAAGTCCGGGCGGGTCGAGGCGGCCTGGTCCGGCGTCACGTCGGCCGCGGCGGTGCGGACGATCGGGCGGCGACGGGCGGAACGGTCGGGCTGGCCGGTGATCGCGGCCGGATCCGGCTCGTCGTCGGGCTGGTACTCGATCGGCTCGACCGGTTCGATCGGCTCGGCCGCGACCGGGCGACCGGCGCGGATGGGCCGGACCAGCGGCGGGTTCTCCGCATCGTCCTCAGGCTCGGCAACCACCGCCGGCCGGGAACCACGGGGGCGGCGCGTGCTCGTCGGCCAGGCGCTCTGCAGGGCCTGACCCAGGTCGGAACCCTCGGCCGGGGCGGGCGGGACCGGCGGCGGAGGGTCCTGGGGCGGGTCCAGCTGGGTGGTCGGGGGGCGCATCGCCTCGGGCGGGCCCGCCGGAGGGCGGGACGCCAGGGGCGGCCGGGAGCCTGTTCCGGGACGGGTACCGGCCGCGGGTGTGCCCGCGCCGCGCAACCCCGGACCGCCCGCCGAACGACCCGGCCGTCGACCGGTCGGGCGTGGCGTCTCGTCGGCCGGTTCCGGCTCCTCGGCCTCGGGCTCGTCGCCGTCGTCGGCCGGCTGGGCCGAACGCGACGCCGCGAGACGTTCCGCCGCCAGCTCCAGGATTCCGCGGGTCATGCCCGGGGGCAGACCGGTCTCCGGGTCCACCGGCGGGCGGGCCGGCTGCGGCTGGGCGTGGCGGGCCGCCGAATGCCGGGTGGGAGCGTCGCCGGGCGGCAACGGCCGTTCCGGACCGCTGGGCTTCGGGATCCCGCTCTCCTGGCTGTTCAGGTCGTGGGCCGTCGGCTGTTGATCGGCGCGGTGCTTGGCGGCCGGGTTCTCGACCGGATTCTCGGGCGACATCCGGTGCCGCCCGGTGGAGACGTCCAGCCGTTCGGCGCCGCGGCGGTGCCGTCCACCGGAGTCCTCGCGGTCCTCGGCAGCGTGCATCGCGGGCCGGACACCCCGGCTGATCGTCTTCCGCGGAGCCTGCGTGTCGGTGGACACCGTCTGGCGCGGCCGGGCCGCCGTGCTGGTCTCGGCCGCCACGGTCCGGCTGCGCGGCGGCGCACTCTCTCCGGCCGCGATCGTCTTCCGGACGCGCGTGCCCGTTCCGGACTCGGCCGCTACCGTCCGGCCGGCGGTTTCCCCGGCGCGCAGACTCTTCCGGGCCCGTGGCCCCGCGTCCGCCGTGATCTCACCCCCGCGCAAACTCTTCCGGGCCCGTGGGCCGGCATCGGCCGTGACCTCACCTGCCCGCAGGCTCTTGCGAGCGCGCGCCGTCGTGGTCTTGTCGCCCGCCGCGCGGGTTCCGGCCGGCGTGGCCTTGCTCTCGCCGCGTGCGCCGGCCGCCTTGGCCGTCGGGGACTTCCCCGCGCTCGCCGAGTCCTTGACCGGAGCAGCCTTCCCGGACACGCTCGCCGCCCTGGTCCCGGTCGTTGCCGCGGTGGTGACGGTCGTTTTCCGCGCATTTGTCGCGGTCGGCGCGGCGGCAGCGGCCGTTTTGCGCGCCGAGCCCACCGACCCGGCTGTAGCCGATCTGGCCGCCGCACGGGAAGCCGGTTGAGCAGCGCTCGACCGGGAAGCCGCGCGGGAGGCCGGCTCAGCGGTGCTCGACCGGGAAGCCGCGCGGGAGGCCGGCTCAGCGGCGCTCGGCCGGGAAGCCGTGCGGGAGGCCGGCTCGGCCGGGCGGGATGTCGCGGCCGGCTCGGCGCTCTTCGCCCGGGTGGGCTTCTTGGCAGTGCCGGCCTGCGCCGTGACGACGCCTTTGGCCGGGGTCGCCTTCGCTCGGGCCGGCTCGGTGCGGGCCCGCCGGGCGGCCGCGGACGGGCTCGCGCCGGAGGCCGGATCAGGGGAGGCATTTGTCGCGTTTGCCATAACAAAGGCCAGCCTGCCACGACTCTCCGTCCGTCACAGGAGAATCGGATTCCCCACCGGAAGAACCGTGCACCATCTCAGCGCGACAAAGCCGGTCCGGTCAGGGGCTTTCCGTCCAGGCGAGGCCACGCGTACGGCACGCACCCGCGTGTCGTCAACGTCTGCTGCACCATCACCGGCGCCGGCCCGCCCGGCTTCGGGCAGCCCTCGTGGTGATGGCCGAGTTCGTGACCGACCTCGTGGTTGATCACGTAGTTCCGGTACACGGCCAGGGGGATCTTGGCGGTCAGGTACGGCTTGGACGACTGCCGATACCGGTCCAGGTTGATGACCGCCCCGCCGGGAACCCGGCACGACGTGTACGGCACCCCGCCGATCCGGATGTTCGTCCCGCCCGCCTGGCATTTCGCCCCGGCCGTGTCCCGGGTCGCCAGGTAGACCGTGAAGTCGGCCCGCTCGTCCCCGTTGACCATGAGCAGCCGCAGGTTCCCGTTGCCGATCCAGCTGCGCGCATCGCCGAGGGTGCTCACCACCTGGGCGGCGAACGCGTCCGGGTCCTCCCCGCTGCCCTTCTCCACGGCCACCCGGAAGCGCTTCAACTGGCCTTTGCTCCCGAGGATCGAGCCGCGCTTGATCGCGTACGCGAAATCGCCTGAACCGTGAGTCGGGACCGGCCCGGCGATCTGCAGGAGCTCGGGGTCGACAAGCGTCGTCGGCGCCGATGGCGAAGCCGAGGCGGGTGGGGCCGACGTCGGCGTGCCCTCCAGGATCGGCGCCGCGGCCGACGGCGAGGCGGCGGTGGCCGACGGCGCGGCTGAGGTGACGGACGGCGCGGGCGACGGAGTGGGGGCGGAACTGGACACCGGCGCCGCCGCCGGGATCGGCGGAGTGGATTTGCGCGAGGCCACCGTAATCACGGTGAGCAGGACCAAGGTGACCGAGAAGAGGGCCAGCCACCACTGGCGCCACCGGTCACCCGCGGGTGGCTGAGCTTCCGGTTCGAGGACGGAAGTGACAGGAGCGATCATCTTGCGCCTCAGCCTCGCACATGAACGTGATTCGCACCCGCCCGAGTCGATCTTGTGAGACGTAGACCGCCGAGAAGGTCAGCGCACGTCCTGAAGCATCCCGACGATGGCTCGCGCGACCAGCCGGGGCACCTCCATCTGGGCGACGTGCCCGATCCCGGGCAGGATCAGCAGCCGCCCGTCCGGGATCGCCCGGGCCACCTGCGCCGGCACCCGCGGGTCGACCAGCTTGTCGTTGAGGCCGCCGATCACCAGCGTCGGCGCCTGCACCCGGGCCGCCAGCCGCCACTGCGAGTTGACCCCGGGCAGGTAGGCGCGCAGGAAGCTGCCGACCAGCCCGCGCAGCGTGCCCAGGTAGGCCCGCGGATAGTGGGCGACCGTGTAGCGCAGCTGGATCTCCTCCATCGCCTCGACCCGGCGCTGCGGATGAACCTTGCTGGTGTCCCCGAAACAGGCCGCGAGGACCTGCTCGGCCATCTCCTCGGCGGTGATCCGGGTCAGGCCCCAGGCCATCAGGCGTTCCGCGCCGGGCATGGCCAGCAGCGGCAGCATCGGCCCCTGCGCGGTGCGGCGCGGGTCGAGGAACGGCATCGCCGGCGACACCAGCGTGAGTGTGCGCACCAGGTCGGGGCGCAGCGCGGCGACCCGCACCGAGATCGACCCGCCGAGCGAGTTGCCGACCAGGTGGACCGGGCCGCGGCCGGACGCGTCGAGATAGTCGATCAGGGTGGCCGCGAACGCCGGGATCGAGTAGCGCGGGCTGGGGTCGCTGTAGCCGAACCCGGGCAGGTCGACCGCCTGCCCGTCGAACCGATCGGCCAGCAGGCCGGCCAGGTCGGTGAAGTTCTGCGAGGAGCCGCCGAGGCCGTGCACGTAGACCGCGGGCTCGGCGCCCGGCCGGGTGGCCGGAGTGTCCCGGACGTGCAGCATCGCGCCACCCACCGTGACCCGTCGCGCGGGCCAGGGTGGCGGCACCTCACCGTCCGGCAACAGCTCGCTGTCGCCGGCCAACACCGCGCCCTTCACTAGGCCAACAGTGCCTCGACGCGGCGGTTAACGGCAGCCAATGTGGCGCGCACCATGGCATGCCGGTCGTCGCCGGTGACCACGGCCGAACCGGAGAGCTGCTCGACCCAGCCACCCGCGCAGGAGAGCAGCAGCACCACGACGGCGACCTGGGTGGAGCCGAACGAGACGGCGGCCGCGTGCTCGACGAAGCAGCGGGCCGGCCCGTCGGCGTGCGTCGAGGCCGACAGCAACTCGTCGACCGCGCCGGCGGTGGCCGTGGCACACAGGCGCAGCAGGTAACCGTCGACCGCCGGGCCGGTGGCGACCCCGGACGCGGTCCGGTCGCCGGCGCGCAGCCGCACCTCGACCGTGGCGTCCGCCCCGAACGTGTTGACGTGCACGTTCTCGATCAGGACACGCGGGCCGGGACGGTTGCCCGGGTCGAGCGGGCGGGGCTTGTTCAGGTCGCGCGGGGCCAGGGCGACCGGCGCGGATTCGGTCCTCGGGCTGGGCAGCGGCGGCGGGGGCGCCATCAGCGGGGTCGGCGTGACCGGGGCGATCGGGGGCGCCGTGACCGGGGCCGCCGAGACCGGGGCGGCGGAGACCGGCACGGCCGAGATCGGGGCCGGCGCCGGGGGCGCGGACGCCGCGGCGGCCGGCAGCGGGGCCGGGGAGACCGGGCGGACCGTGGCGCGGCCGGGCCGGGTGGCCTGGGCCGGAGGGGTCTGCGGGGGCACCGACCCGACGCCGCCGAACGCGCCCGGCATGGCCGCGTCCAGACCCATCCGCTCCTGCAGCAGGCGGGCCACGTGACGGCTCACCTCGGCCGCGTCGGCGCCGTCGGCCAGGTCCAGGCGAAGGCTGTGGGCGCCGGTCGGGGTAGCCCGCAGCGACGCGTCCCGCACGCCGGCCACCTCGCGCACGGCGGCCAGGATGGCCTGCACGTCGAAGCCCTCCTGGCGCTCCTGCGCGGGCACGACGTCACCGCGGCGCAGGTGCGTCGCGATGCGTGCCAGTGCGGGGGCCTCGGCCGATGGTTCCACGGCGGGCGGCTCCGGGACTCGGGGCACGTCCGGCTGGGCCGGCACGCGCTGGGGCAGCGCTCCGCTCGGCTCGTCCAGGGCGGAACTCGGGCTCTCCGGCGGGTAGGGAGCGGCCGGCTCGTATCCCCGGCGCGCGAAACTGGAGGCATCGTACGTCGGCAGGCCCATCGGGGGCTCGTTGTCCACCGATCGCTGGTCCCCCACCTGAGCGGCGGGTTCCACCCGGGGCAGGCCCTGCGCCAACGTGTCGTTGACCAGCGCGTGCCGGGAACGGATCGGTTCGGACAGTGCGTCGGTACGGCTCAGTGGATCTCCCTGGGTCGGGCCCGGCTCGCCGGGCGTCCAATCGGTGCGCGCCGGTGAGGTCGGGCGGGCCATCGGCACGCCGGCGCGCTGGATCGGGGCCGGCGGGCCGCCACGGTACGAGTCGTCGAGGTCACCCTCGTACGGAAAAGGGGGCGCGCTGGACGGAGCGGGCGATGCCGGATCGACCGGACGCGGCCGGTGACCGAGAATGTCAGCCAGACGGCTGCGATCGCCCGACCACGGTGACGTCTCGTTGTGCCCGGAAGGGGGAATCTCGGTGGTCTGCGGTGGGTCCACGAACCCGGGCGGCGGTGGCACCTGGGCCGGCACGGCCGAGCTCGGAGCCGGCCCGAACGGGCGCTCCGGGAACGGCTGGCGGCTCACGTTGCCACGCCTCCACGGAGGCACGTCGGCCTCCTGTTCCAGCGCGGCTCCCGTGTTCGACCACGGGTTTTCGCCATTCGCCCAGCCATTCATCCGATTGTGGTCACGCGCGTCGGCACCGTTGCCGCCACTCGCGGCTCCGGTGTCTCCGGAATGCCCAGTTTCATCCACCGCGTGCTCCTCGCTCGCCCCCGCTGAGGCTACCGTGTGGTTGCAGTGGCGATAAGTTGCAGCGTCGCGACAATTGCCCGCACGACCGCGACAAGCGCCGATCCGGGCAATCCGCGTCGACAAACCGCGGGGACCGACCCCCTGGAGGTTCACCAGATATGACCGCCGCGTCCGGCGGGGCTCAGACCACTCGCCCCACCCGGCTGCCTCGATCGGCACGCCGTAAGCAACTGCTGGCCGCCGCCCAGCAGATCTTCGTCGCGCACGGCTACCACGCCGCCGCGATGGATGACATCGCGGAACGCGCGGGCGTCTCCAAGCCCGTGCTCTATCAGCACTTCCCCGGCAAGCTGGAGTTGTACCTGGCGCTGCTGGACACGCACTGCGACGCGATAATCGCCAAGGTTCGCGGCGCGCTGCTGGCCACGCCGGACAACAAGGAGCGGGTGAAGGGCGCCGTCCGGGCCTACTTCGACTTCATGGACCACGAGAGCGAGGCGTTCCGCCTGGTCTTCGAGTCCGACCTGCGCAACGACCCGCAGGTGCGCCAGCGGGTCGAGCGGGTCGAGCAGGGCTGCATCGAGGCGCTGACCGAGACCATCATCTCGGACACCGGCCTGCGGCCGGATCAGGCCCAACTGCTCGCGTCCGGGCTCGCCGGGGCCTCCGGAGCGGCCGCTCAGTACTGGCTGGCGAACGGTCGTCGTACGCCTAAAGCTGAAGCCGAGAGCCTCGTCGCCGCTCTGATCTGGCGCGGGATCGCCAGCTTCCCCCTGCAGGGCGGTTCAACAGGCGGAACGGCACCGGAAATCGGATAGCCTTTCGAGGCGGTACACGTGTTGACAGAGGAGGACTCCGTGGAGGTCAAGATCGGCGTGCAGCAGTCGCCGCGAGAGCTTGTGCTGGAAAGCGCACAGTCTCCGGCGGAGGTCGAGCAGGCCGTGTCCGAGGCTCTGGCCAAGGACGGCGTCCTTTCGCTCACGGATGAGAAGGGCCGCAAGGTGATCATTCCGGTCGCCAAGCTGGCTTATGTGGAGATCGCCGAGGCCTCGCACCGGCCGTTCGGTTTCACCACCCGCTGATGCGGTAACGGGAGGGAACAGGGTTCCCTCCCGTAACTGCTCTCGCGTGCGTCTGCTATTGGGTCGGGTAGAGTGGCTGGTGTCGCCGTCGATCTGTCGATTGACGGCCCCGCGTGTGGCCCGCTTTCGAGCGTGCGGCCCGCGCCAAACCAGACCGCGCCCCAGACATTCAACGGGCGCACCACGAGAGGGCACCCGTAAAACTTCATGACCGACAATGAGCAAGCTCTCATCCCCGTGACAAACCGGGCTCCGGTCCGCACGGACAGCCCCACCTTCGCTGACTTGGGCGTTCGTCCCGAGACCGTGGATGCGCTGGCCGCGGCCGGCATCACGCACGCGTTCGCGATCCAGGAGTACGCACTGCCGATCGCCATGCGCGGCGGCGACCTGATCGGCCAGGCCCCGACCGGCACCGGCAAGACCCTCGGCTTCGGCCTGCCGCTGCTGGAGCGGGTTCTGGCCCCGTCCGAGGGCGCCGACGGCCGTCCCCAGGCCCTGATCGTCGTCCCCACCCGTGAGCTGGGCCTGCAGGTGGCCCGCGACCTGGCCGCGGCCGGCAGCACGCGCGGCGTCCGGGTCCTGCCGATCTACGGCGGCGTGGCCTACGAGCCGCAGGTCGACACCCTGAAGAAGGGCGTCGAGATCCTCGTCGGCACCCCCGGCCGCCTGCTCGACCTGGCCAAGCAGAAGCACCTGAAGCTGAACGCGGTCCGCGCGCTGGTGCTCGACGAGGCCGACCGGATGCTCGACCTGGGCTTCCTCGACGACGTCGAGAAGATCCTGGCCATGCTCCCCGACCAGCGGCAGACGATGCTGTTCTCGGCCACCATGCCGGATCCGATCGTGGCGCTGTCCCGCCGGTTCCTGCACAACCCGATGACCATTCACGCCGGTCACACCACCGACAGCGGGCCCAACCCGCTGACCAAGCAGGTGGTGTACCGGACGCACCCGCTCAACAAGATCGAGATGGTGTCCCGCATCCTGCAGGCCAAGGAGCGCAGCCTCACGATGATCTTCACGCGGACCAAGCGGGCCGCCGACAAGGTCGCCGAGGAGCTGGACTTCCGCGGTTTCGCGGTCGCCGCCGTCCACGGCGACCTGGGCCAGGGCGCACGCGAGCGGGCCCTGCGGGCGTTCCGCAGCGGCAAGATCGACGTGCTCGTCGCCACTGACGTCGCGGCCCGCGGCCTGGACGTCTCCGGCGTCACCCACGTGATCAACTACGACTGCCCGGAAGACCCGGAGACCTACACGCACCGCATCGGCCGGACCGGTCGCGCGGGCGCCACGGGCGTCGCCGTGACGTTCGTGGACTGGGAGGACATGCCGCGCTGGGTGCTCATCGACAAGTCGCTGGCGCTGCACATGCCCGACCCGCCGGAGACGTACCACACCAGCCCGGCCCTCTACGCCGACCTGGACATCCCGACCGACATCTCGGGCACCCTGCCGACCGCCGAGCGGAACCGCGCCGGACTGTCCGCCGAGATCGAGGAAGACCTCGGCGGCGGTGGCCGGGGTCGCCGCTCGCGCAGCGGCGGCAGCAGCTTCGGCAGCAGCCGCGGCGGGCGCTCACGCGGCGCCTCGGCCCCGAGCTCGGCCTCGCCTGACGGCTCGCCCTCGACCCCTTCCGAGGAAGGGGTCGACCGGCCCAAGAGGCAGCGACGTCGGCGCAAGGTCGTCGAGGGTCCGGCTTCCTCCGACCTTTCCCGTACGGACGGAGCAACCGAACCGTCCACCGACACCCCCGTGGTGACGGTCCCGGCGGCAACCGCGGATGGCCAACCGCGCGGTGCGGCGGATGCGTCGGCCGTGGCCACCGAGGAGGCGCCCCGCGCCCGGACCCGTCGTCGTCGCGCTCCCGCGACGTCACTGGTCTTCTCGGAGTCCGCTCCCGGCGAGGCCGGACCCGTCGCCGAGGTCGCCGCGGTGGCCTCCGACGCGCCCGCACCCGTCTCGGACGCGCCCGCCTCCACGCCCACCGCGTCCTCCGCGTCCCCGGCCTCCGCCGAGGCGCCCGCCGACTCCGCTTCCGAGGAGTCGCGGCCGCGTCGTCGCCGGCGTCGCAGCACCCGGGCCGGCGGCTCGGACGAGTCCGTCGACAGCATGAGCGGCGGCTCCGAGGCCGGCGTGGGGACTGCCGAGGCCTGAGCGGTCACGTAAGCACGAAGCCTGGGATCGTCTCCACGATCCCAGGCGCTTTCCTTTTCCGGGGCCGCGCACGCGCCGCCCCTCGCACCACCGCCGCGCACGCACCACCGACCTCGCGCAGGCCACTCGCGCCACCGATCTCGCGCAAACTCAGCCGCGGCTTCCCGCGGCGTCGGGCTGCGCTCTCCCGCCGCCGCGCGGGACCGGGCGGCTTCCGGCCGGGCGCGGGCCGCGGTCTCCTTCTCGCGGCGGGCGGGGCTATCGCCGTACGCGCGAATTGGGGTTGATCTTCAGAGCCAGCGAATCTCCAGCTCCTTCAGCATGTCGAGGTTGAGGCGGATGGCGGTGGTGACCTCGGTGAGGAACGCGTTTTGTTCCGCCGGGGTCCACGGCATCGTGTCGAGCAGTTGGTGATAGCGGGCCTGGAACAGCTCCGGATTGACGCCCTCGAAGACGAAGAATCGGTAGCCCTGGCGGCGGAAGTTGTACATTTCCCAGACCGCCGCGCCCAGCCACTGGCCGTCGTCGAGATCGCGCAGATAACGCGTGCAGTGATGCGCCACATAGCCGCTGGCCTGGCCGAACGCGGCCGACCGAATGCGCGTGCAATATGTCGTGGTGGACGGCAACGCGGCGATCCGGCTCTGCCAGCGCGGGCCGTGCAGAAAGCGCAGATCGTCCTCGAGTGACGGGATCCGCAGCAGCTCGGGGAAGCAGAAACGCGCGGCCACCGGATCGTCGGCCATCGCGGTGGTGGCCAGCTCCAGCGACTCGTAGACGAACCAGTGCTGCGCGACCAATTCCGCATAGGCCCCGATCGGGACCTGCCCGTTGGCCAGACTCTGGATGAATCGGCCGCGCCGGGCCTGAGCGAATCCTTCCGCGAGAATTTTCCGCAGCGAGGTGGAGAGCGCGCCCGTCACGGGCGTGTCCGTCAGATGCCACATAGGACTTCTCCCTCCGCCTCGGACCAACTTAGTGCCGCGGAGCCACCGTCAATAGACCCTGTGGACGCGTTGTCCACAGGCTCGGCGGGCGATCTCGCGGGCCGGGCAGAATGGGTGCATGCCACAACCGCTTGATCAAGCGCTCGCCGAGGTGCGCGAACTCCTTCTCGCCCCGGGGCTGACCCGTGCCGTCGCGGCCGGTCGGCGCCGCGGGCATGTGCCCTCGGTCACACGCGCCCAGGTTCGCCCGGTCACCCTGAAAAGCGGTCCGCGGCTGCAGATCGTCACCGACGACGGCGCCCGCCCCTTCACGCGCAACGTCGCGCCCGGCGAGGAGGCCGCCGCCGCGGTCGACGAGCTGCTGGCCGAGCCGTTCGGCAACTGGCACGTGGAGACCGATTCGGCCACCGTCCAGGTGCGGATCACCAAGAAGGGCGACGCCCAGGTGCACCGGGCCGCCTCTCAGAACGCCGCACCGCAGGACCACGACCGGGCCAAGCAGTGGCTTCTCGATCCGGGCGACCCTCTCTTCGAGGTGATCGGGGGCAACGCGGCCAAGCGGCGGCAGATCGACGCGTTCCTGCGCGCGCTGGCCGCGACGCTGCCCGACGAGCTTCCGCCGACGCTGCGCGTCGTCGATCTGGGCTGCGGAAACGCTTATCTGACGTTCGCCGCCTACCGCTATCTGGCCGGCCGGGGCGTTTCGGTCCAGGTCGCCGGGGTCGATGTCCGAGAGGATCAGCGCGTACGGAACGGTGAGGTCGCCGCCCAGCTCGGCTGTTCCGCCGAGGTGACCTTCGTGGCCGGCACCATCGAGGCGGCCGAGCTGCCGTTCACCCCGGATCTCGTGCTCGCCCTGCACGCCTGCGACACCGCCACCGACCAGGCACTGGCCCGCGCCGTCCGGTGGGACGCGCGCTGGGTCCTGGCCGCCCCATGCTGCCACCACGACATCGCCGCCCAGCTCAAGAGCCAGTCCTCCCCGTCGCCGTATGGGGAGTTCACCCGCCACGCGATCCTCCGGGAACGCTTCGCGGACGTGCTCACCGACTCGCTGCGCGCCGGTCTGCTGCGGCTGAACGGGTACAAGGTCGACGTGGTCGAGTTCATCGACTCCGCGCACACGCCGCGCAACCTGATGCTGCGGGCCCGGCGCACCGGCGCGGCGCCCACCGGTGAGCAGCGCGCGGAGTATGAATCGCTGATCGGCCAGTGGGCGGTCAAGCCGGCGCTGGCCACGCTCCTGGCCGACGGCTAGCCGGGCGGCCGGGCCGGCGCCGGCCCGCTACCGGCTGACGGCCAGCTGGGGTGGCCGGGCCGGCGGCGGCATGCTGCCGGCTGACGGCCAGTTGGAGTAGCCGGGCCGGCGGCGGCATGCTGCTAGGCGACGGTCAGGGTCCACTCGGCGGTGTGCACCTGGCCGGCGACCTGGAAGTCGAAGAACATCCGGTAGGTGCCACTGCTGGGCGCGGTCACCCAGAACTTGACCTTGCCGTCGACCAGCTGCTGCTCCGGGTGGACGTGCAGGTAGGCGACGTCGCCCTCGCGCAGGACGACCAGGTGGCCGTACGCCCCGAGGTAGGGCTCGACAGCGCCGCCGGTGACGGTCATCAGCAGCGGCTGGACGGCCTTGGTGTCCGGCTTGCCCTCGTAGGTGACGGTCAGGCCGGCCACGGTCGCACTGGTGGCCGGGGCGGGCAGCGCCAGCGGCGCGTAGTCACCGGCAACCGTCAGGTCGGTGCCCAGCGTCGTGGCGATCTGCTGGCCACCGACCAGGGCGGTGAAGTCGGCGATCATGCGGTAGATGCCGGGCCGGGCCAGGGTCAGATCGATGCTCCACGTGCCGTCACCGGCCATCTCCGGGTGCAGGTGCTGGAAGCCGGTGAGGTCACGGCGGGCCACGATCAGATGCAGGGGCTTGTCGTGCACGATCGCGTACGAGGTGACCGGGACGCCGCCGGTCGCGTCGATCGTGAAGCTGAGCCGCTGCGGCTTCCCGGCCTGGAACGTGGTGCCGGCCGGGTGCAGGGTGAGTCCGTCGGAGCTGAGCGAAAGACCGCCGATGACCGCGCCGGTCGCGGCGACGCCGGTGCCGGTCGCGCCGTGGGTGTGCGGCATGTTCTCGTTGATCACCGTGGTGCCGGTGCTGGTGGCGGCGGCCGGGGCGGTGGCCGTCGTCGCGGTTGTGCCGTTGTTGAGGCGGCCCAGGCCGTAGCCGGCGAAGAGGACGACGACCAGCAGGGCGCCGAAGGCGGCGAAGCGGAAGGTCGAGCCTTTCTCGGGCTGCACGTCCACCGGGGTGCCGTCATCAGAATTGTCAGCGCCAAGGGTGTCGTCGTCGGTCAGGTCCAGGGACCACTTCGACCTCCGGCGGGGCGGGTCGTCGACGTCCTTCCCCTTTCGGCGGGGCGGGTCGTCGACGTCCTTCGCCGGCACCGGCTTCGCCTCCGGATCGTCGGGGCGGTCAGGCATCCGCGAGCTCGTAGCCGGCCTCGTCGACCGCCGCCCGCACCGCATCGTCGCCGAGCGCCGCCTCGCTGGTCACGGTCACCGCGCCGGAACCCAGGTCGATCTGCACGCCGGAGACGCCGGGAAGCGCCGAGATCTCCTCGGTCACCGCGTTGACGCAGTGCGAGCAGGTCATGCCTTTGACGGCGTAGGTGCTGGTCACAGCCATGACAATCGCCTTTCGGGGGTTTCTGGTGGTTTCCACCGGTTTCGTGATTCTAGAGCCCGCGACCTCAGGACTTGATCAACCGAGCGATCGCGTTGGACGCCTCTTTGACCTTCTCCGACGGGTCACCGGCCCGGGCCGCGTCGACCACGCAGTGCGCCAGGTGATCCTCGAGCAGGCCGACCGCGACCGCCTGCAGCGCACTTTTCGCCGCGGAGATCTGGGTCAAAACATCGATACAGTACGTATCCTCGTCGACCATCCGCTGCAACCCACGGATCTGGCCTTCGATCCGGCGCAGGCGGCTGAGCAGGGCCGCCTTGTCACCGGAGTAGCCGTGCGGTCCGTGCTGCGCGCTCGCCTCCTCAGACATGCGTCCCAGCATACCCCCCTCCGGTATCGGAGTTCTGTCGTACCCGGGCGCTAGCGTGTGCCGTCGTGGAGATGGATCCGTGGGACGCGGCGCATCGTTCCGCACTCGATCATGTCCTGGGGCTGATCGCCGAGTCGTCCTGGGCCGAGATGCTGATGCTGCGGGGCAGCGCGCTGATGCCGGCGTGGGTCGGCGCCGACGCCCGGTTGCCGGCCGATCTGGACTGGATCGTGCTCTCCTCCGGCCTGTCCCGGCCCGACGATCTGGCGCCGTGGCCGTTCGTCGACAGCATCGAGCCGGCCCAGCACTGGCCGGAGGCGGTGCACGGCGGCGCGCGGTATGAGATGTGGGGGTTCGAGGAGTTCGAGACCGGTGGGCAGCGTCCCCGGCTGCCACCCGAGGGTCTGCACTGGATGACCTCGGAAGATCTCGCCGAGACCGGCTACCCGGTCGACTTCGTGCGAGACCTGATCAAGGGCAGTCCGCGTACGCCGGAAGGGGTGGAATTCGATCTGGAGGCCATCAGCCAGTTCGCGTCCGCCGAATACTCGGACGACTACGACGATCTCGACGGCAGCTGCGGCCTCCGAACCAGGGTTTTGCTCCCATGGATGACACCCGACGGTGAGGGCGGGAAGATCGGCATCGACTTCGCGTTCGACGAGCCGGTCCCGGAGCCGCCGGTGCTGACCGCCGTGCCCCGGGCGGCCGGGCGCGCGCCGGTCGGCCTGTTCACCGCCACCCGCGAGTTGTCCCTGGCCTGGAAGCTGCACTGGCTGGCCGCCGACCAGTCCGTGCAGCGGGAATCGGCCGCCAAGGATCTTTACGACGCCGTCCTGCTCGCGGAACTCCCCGGCATGCGACTCTCGCCCCGCCTCCACCAGCTCGCGATGACCGGCGGGCCGGTCCCGCTCTCCCGGGCCGATGTCCGCCCCTGGACCATCGAGGGCGCGCTGCCCGGCGGCCCGGCTCTCTGGCTCACGCGCCTGGCCGCCATCCTTCCGAAGCTCGCCCCCACCCCGTGAGAAAGCGTTCGCCGACCGGCCCACGGCTCATGGCAGGATGCGGCAGAGTTCGGAAACGCAGTTCGGAAACGCAGTTCGGAAACGCTGAAGGAGCACCTGTGGGGGACCGCGAACGCGACGGCTACGTCCTGACCGACGACGCGAGCCGGGTCGACATCGATCGTGTGCACCGCTGGCTGTCCGAGGAGTCCTACTGGGCCACCGGCCGCTCGCACGATCTGGTCAACCGCTCGATCGAGGGCTCCCTGCCCTACTCGATCCGGCACGGCGACGAGCAGGTCGGCTTCGCCCGCGTGGTCACCGACGGCGCCACCTTCGCCTGGATCTGCGACGTCTTCGTCGACAAGGAGCACCGCGGGCACGGCCTGGGCGTCTGGCTGGTCGACAGCATCGTCGAGGACATGACCGCCCGCGGCATCCTCCGCCTGCTGCTGGCCACCCGCGACGCCCACGAGGTCTACCGCCGTTCCGGCTTCACCCCGCTGGCCGGCCCGGGTCGCTTCATGGAGATCGACAACCGCCCCACCCGAAACGCCATCCTCGGCCTCGCCTGACCCCGCCCGCCGACAAGGCTGTGGCGAAGCGGAGGGCAGACGCACCCCCCCCCGCCAGCCAAACCAGCAGGTCAGCCGGCCACCGCGAGGGCCAACGGCAGCACGGAATCGGCCCCGGCCCGGCGAAGTGCCCGGCCCGCCAACGCCATCGTCCACCCGGAATCCACCAGGTCATCGACGAGGAGCAGCGGGCCGGGCCCCGCCTTGATCCCGTCAACCACCTCGGGCGGGACGACAAACGCGTCATGCAGCGCCCGAACCCGCTGCGCACTGTTCCCCCGGAAACTCTCCGCCCCCGCCGACCGCAACCCTCCGAACAGCGGCAACCGCCCCACCTCGGCAATGTGCTCGGCCAGGCTGTGGACAAGCTGTGGATGACGGCGTGACCCGACCGCCACCACCCCGACCGGCCGCCGCGCCCACGCGTCTTCGCCCCGGGCCCACGCCTTGAGCACTTCGACGACCGCCGCGGCCAGCTCGGCCGGGATCGGCGCGTCGGGCGAGTCGGGCCCCACCAGGCCGCGTAGCCGTGAACCCCACCCCAGGTCGGACAGCCGCCCGACGGCCCGCCCGGGTTCGAGCTGCTCCCCCGGCCCGATCTTGCCTTTCAGCGAGATGCCGATCGCGGACAGCCCGGTGGGCCACATCTTCTTCGGCGCGATCTCCACTCCGGGCCGCCCGAGGAACGCCTCGGCCGCCGCGAGTGAACCGGCCGACACGTCGGCGTCGAAGAGCGGGCCGGCGCAGTTGTCGCACCGCCCGCACGGTGTCGCGTCGGGATCGTCCAGGCATCGCCGCAGATATTCCATCCGGCAGACGGCCGTCTCCGCGTACTCGATCATGGTTTTTTGTTCGGTCTCGCGGGCCTCGGCGACCCGCCGCAATCGCGCGTGGTCGTAGTCCCACTGCTCGCCGGTGGCGAGCCAGCCGCCGCGGGTGCGCCGGACCGCGCCGTCCACGTCGAGGACCTTGAGCATCAGTTCCAGGCGGGTGCGCCGCATGTCGACGAGCGGTTCGAGGGCCTGCGTGGACATCGGGCGGTCGGCCGAGAGCTGCGCCAGCACCGCCCGCACCTGATCCTCCGGCGGGAAGGCCAGCGAGGCGAAATACCGCCAGATGGCCGCGTCTTCCGGGCCCGGGAGCAGCATCACCTCGGCATGCTCGACGGCCCGGCCGGCCCGGCCGACCTGCTGGTAATAGGCGATCGGCGAATTCGGCGCGCCCAGGTGCACGACGAACCCGAGGTCGGGCTTGTCGTAACCCATCCCGAGCGCCGACGTCGCCACCAGCGCCTTGATCTTGTTGTCCAGCAGGTCCTGCTCGGCCGCGCGGCGCTCGGCGTCGTCGAGCTGCCCGGTGTAGGAGGCCACGGCGAAGCCACGCGACCGCAGGAAGTCGGCGGTCTCGGTCGCCCCGGCGACGGTGAGCGTGTAGACGATGCCCGAGCCCGGGAGCTGTTCCAGATGCTCGGCCAGCCAGGCCAGCCGGTGCGCCGGATCGGGCAGGCGCAGCACGGCGAGGCGCAGCGAGTCACGGCCGAGCGGGCCGCGCAGCACCAGCGCGTCGCCGAGCTGGTCGGCGACGTCGGCGGTGACCCGGGCATTGGCCGTCGCCGTGGTGGCGAGCACCGGGGTGCGCCCCGGAAGGCCGGCCAGGAAGGTCCGCAGCCGCCGATAGTCCGGCCGGAAGTCGTGGCCCCAGTCGGAGACGCAGTGCGCCTCGTCGACCACGAGCAGGCCGGTGCTGTGGGCCAGGCCGGGCAGCACGTTGTCGCGGAAGTCCGGATTGTTCAGCCGCTCGGGGCTGATCAGCAGCACGTCGACGGCACCGGAGCGGATCTCCCGCTCGACCTCGGACCACTCCTCGAGATTGGCCGAGTTGATGGTGCGGGCGCGGATGCCGGCCCGGGCCGCCGCGTCGACCTGATTGCGCATCAGGGCGAGCAGCGGGGACACGATCACCGTCGGCCCGGTCGTGCCGCCCGCTCGGAGCAGAGCGGTGGCCACGAAGTAGACCGCCGACTTGCCCCAGCCGGTGCGCTGCACGCAGAGCACCCGCCGGCGGTCGACGGTGAGCGCCTCGATGGCGCGCCACTGATCCTCACGCAGTCTCGCGTGCTCCCCGGCGAGCCGGCGCAGCACCTCCTCGGCACGCTCCCGCACACTCGCCCGCTCAGCCGCATCGGCTGTCATCCGCGTCGTCTCGGTCACCCGGCATGTCTATCAGCCCCCACCGACAGAACCGGAGTTATCCACAGCCCGCGGTTGTCCACAGCCCGAACAAAAATTCGGGCGGCGGCCGTCGCGGCGGGCCAAGCTCGTGGGCATCCGAATTCCCGCGGCGGGAGGCCGAGCCATGCGGAGAGCGAAACCCGACCCGGACCGACTCCTGAATGGAAGTCTCAGGTCATGAGCAAAACGATCGCCGAGAAGCTGTTGATCAAGCCGAACTCCACCCTCTGGCTCAACCAGCCGGCCCGTCTGCCGCTGCTCACCCCGATGCCGGAGGGCGTGCGCGAGACCGGGACGCTGGCCACCGCCGGCACCGCCGTGCTCTTCGCCGAGGACGCCGCCGGCGTGCGCGAGCAGCTCACCGAGCACCGGGCCGACCTGGACAAGCCGAGCGCGTTCTGGATCGCCTATCCGAAGGGCAATCAGGCGGACATCAACCGCGATTCGCTCTGGCCCATCGTGGCCGATTTCGACATGCGTCCGTGCGGCCAGGTGGCGATCGACGACCGCTGGTCCGGGCTGCGGTTCCGGCCCAACCGGGCGGACGAGGGCCGCTTCACCGGAGGCAGTCAATGACGTGCGCATCCGGTCTTCGGCGGCCGGTCCGGTCGGCCGCCGAAGAATCAAATTCCCCCCGCGGGCGTACGCCGGAGCCGGCGCGACCCACCGTGATCGCGCGACGTCCGGTCCCGGTCGTGCCGGGGCCGGACCGGCCGCGTTCGATCACGCCGTCAGCGGCCCAGGACGGTGCCCCCGTTGACGTTGATGATCTGCCCGGTCACGAAGCCACCGCCCGGCCCGACCAGCCACCGCACCGCCTCGGCGATCTCCTGTGGCTCCCCGGCCCGGTTGACCAGCGACGAGGCGACCCGTTTGGCGTGCCCCTCGGGCGTCATCCGGCCGTCGAAGAACTCGCTGTCGGTGATGTATCCGGGCGAGATCACGTTGGCCGTGATCCCCTCCGCGCCGAGATTCGTGGCGAGGTCCAGGGCATAGCCGTGGAGCGCGGATTTCGCCGCCGAGTAGGGGCCTCCGCCACCGCGCTGTGCCGCGATCGAGCTGGTCAGGATGATCTTCCCGCCGGGCCGGCGCAGGCTCGGCAGCAGTGCGGTGGTCATCAGCACCGCGGTGAGCACGTTGGAGTCGAGGTTGGCCCGCCAGCGCGCGGCCACGCCCTCAAGGGTGCTCTCGTCCCCGGCGAGGTAGGCGCCGGCGTTGTTGACCAGCACGTCCAACGCCCGCCCGGCCACCGCCTCGACGACCGTGCGCACCTGCGCCGGGTCGGAGACGTCGGCGGTCACGGCGGACGCCTGCGGGCCGATCCACTTCACCGCGTCGGTCAGCACCTCGGGCCGGCGCCCCACGATGATCACGTCGAAGCCTTCGCCCCCGAGCATGCCGGCGGTCGCCCGGCCGATTCCGGTGCCACCGCCGGTGACCACAGCCAGTCTTGTCATGTCGTCGACCCTATCCAGACAGCTCGGGCGGAAACCTCAGAGCGCGAGCGAGAATCCGCTGCCGCGCTTGGCCGGCGCGGCCGGCGTCCGGGCGGCCGGCGGCGTCGTGGCCCGTTTGCGCGCGGTGCCGCCCGGGCGCGTCGGCTGGCGCTTGCGTTTGCGGATCGTCTCCTCCGGCCGGTCCTTGGCCGAGGCGGCGCTCACCGAGTCGTCCTCGACCGGGGTGGACTCGCTGACGCTGCCCATCACCTCGGCCCGGCACGGGTGCCCGTTCATGGCGAAGGAGAGCGGCAGCGGGTTCCGGTCGCGATAACCGCCGCGCAGCGTGACGGTCCGGGACCGGCCCTGGCCGTGCACCGTGATGTGCTGCCCGCGCTGGGCCACCGACTTGGGCGGCCCGGCCAGCCGTTGCGTGCCGGGGAACGAGAAGTCGACCCGCCAGTCCCCCGGCCCACCCGACGTGATCACCGTCATCCGCGCTTCGAAGGAGCCGCCCGTGTCCCGCTGTACCTGGTAGCTGACCGAGCAGCGGATCCGCCGCACCACGGCCCCGTCCGGGGCGGGACCGGCGGCGGAGGCGCTCGACTGGTCGGCCTCGGCCGGCACGCGCCGGGTCGACCAGCTCAGCGCGCTGCCGGCCAGCAGCACCACGGTGGCCAGCGCGGCGACGATCGACAGGCGGTTCCGGGCCGGGCGGGTGCGGTGCAGGCGGGCCCCGGTGAACAGGCCACCACCCAGCGGGCGCACCCCGCCCATCCGCAGCGCGGCGCCGAGCCGCAGGGCCGCGCGCAGGCGCAGCTTGCGAACCCGGGCCCACGGCGAGCCGCTCAACCAGCCGGGTGGGCGCAGCCAGGCCGTCCGGCGCTCCGGGTCGTCGGGCGAGACGGGAGCGGGAGCCACACCGCGGGCGGCGGCGAACGACGGCCGCTCCCCCGGGCGCAGCGGCGGGATGATCGGGCGCACCCCGACGGTGGCGGCCAGGGCGCGGGCCAGCTCGGCCGAGAGCGGCCGGGCGGTGGGATCCTTGGCCAGGCAGCGCAGGCACAGCTCGGCCACCCCGGACGGCATCCCGGGCAGTTCCGGGACGGGGTCGGGGTCGGCGTAAAGGTGGGCCCGCAACGCCTCCGTGGTGCTCTGGGCCGGCCACGGCATCCGGCCGGTGAGCGCGCGGTAGAGGAGCAGCCCGAGGGCGTAGACGTCGGTCGCCGGCGAGACCGGGGCACCGCCGAGGCGTTCCGGGGCGAGGTAGGCGGGCGTGCCGAGCAGGCTGCCGTCCGGGCCGGCGTCGCGCTGGCCGATCACCGCCGAGATGCCGAAGTCCACCACCTTCGCGCCGGAGCCGGTGAGCATCACGTTGGCCGGGGTCACGTCGCGGTGCACGACACCCCGGGCGTGCGCGGTGGCCAGCGCGGACGCGACCTCGGCGCCGACCATCACGGCCTCGCGCCAGTCCAGCGAGCCCTGCCGGCCGATCCGCGCGCCGACCGACTCGCCGTCGTTCAGTTCCATGACCACGTAGGGAACGGTCAGGTGCTCCGAGAGCAGCGCTTCGCCGAAGTCGTACACACCGGTGATGTGCGGGTGGCAGAGGCGGGCCGCGGCCAGCGCTTCCTGACGCAGGCGATCCCGGAACACGCGGTCCGTGGCCAGTTGCGGGGCGAGCACCTTGACCGCGACCTCGCGGCCCAGGGTCTCGTCGTAACCGCGCCAGACCACCGACATGCCGCCGGTGCCGAGCTTCTCCAGGAGGCGGTATCGCCCGGCGAGGCGAAGCGATCCCTCTTGACCGTTTCGCTCCGTACGCCCCATGCGCCGATTCTCGCCCGAGCGGCTCATCCTCCGGAGCCGCACACCGAAACCCGCCCGGATTCGCCGGGCCGGGAGACCGCGGAAGCCGGATCTCAGCCGGGAAGGAGCTGGTCGACCGGGGCGTAGTCGTCGGTCAGGACCCGGGCGCCGCCCACGTAGCCGGCCAGCTCGGCACCGGACAGGAGCTTGACCGGCTCCTTCACCCGGGCCAGGCGCGCGCCCAGAGCAGTCAGGGGCAACGGACCGCGGGAGGCGACGATCACGAAGTTGGAACCGATCTCACCGGCCAGGGCGTCCGCGGGCGCGATCAGGGCCACGTTCGGGAAGGCGGCCTCGACCGTGGCCAGCTCGGCGCGGATGAGGCGGTCCGGCGGGTAGTCGATCACGTTCTGGGCGTAGACACCGTCGGCCCGCAGGGTCCGGGAGATGTCCGCGGCCATCTCCCGGGTGGCCAGGTGCCAGGGCACGACCTGGTGGCCGAAGGCGTCACCGACCACCAGGTCGTACCCGGCGGACGGCTGCTGGGCCACGCCGACCCGGGCGTCGCCGATCCGGACCCGCAGGTCGGGGCCGGTGACCAGGCCGAGTTCGCGCTGGTCGAGCTTGACCAGGTCGCCGTCGAGTTCGAGCACGACCTGGTCGCTGCCGGGGCGGGTGGCGCGGAGGTAGGTGGGGACGGTGAACCCGCCGCCACCGATGTGCAGGGCGTCGATCGGGGCGCCGGTGGGACGGAGGACGTCGGCGACCGCGGCGATCCACTGGATGTAGGCGAATTCGAGATGAAGGGGGTCGTCGAGATCGACGTACGAGTGCGGGGCCGAGTTGAGCATCAGCGTGCGCCCGCCCGGATTGTCCGGGTCGGTGACCACCCGGGCGCAGTGGTAGGCCGTCTCCACGTCGCAGGGAGTCGGCGAGACCGCGCCCAGCCCGGCCCCGACCAGCCCGATCGTGGCCAGCACGGACCGGAAGCGGGGTGGTCCGGGCAGGTCCGGATGGTTCTCGTCGCGTCGCAGCCACCAGCCGAGCACCAGGCCGCCCAGCGCCAGCAGCCCGGCCAGGCTCAGGATGATCGCGCTGCTCGGCATCGCGGCGACGAAGACGAAGCCGGTGCCGAGGGTCGCCGTGATCGCACCCAGGGTGCCGATGCTGGACAGCCGGCCGACCACCGTTCCGGCCTCACGCAGACTGCTGAGCTGCAGTTTCACGACCATCGGGGGGATCGCGGCGAGGACGAAGGCGGGGAGGAAGACGGCCAGGGCGGCGAGCAGGAGCACGGCCGGGGCGGCGCCGCCGCGGAGTAGTTCGCCGCCCCAGCGGACCAGCGGGAGGGTTACGGCGGTGCCGATGGCGCCGAAGATCAGGGCGGGGGCGAGCAGCATGCGCGGGTCGTACTGGTCGGCGAGCCGGCCGCCGAGCCACGCGCCGTACGCGATGGCGGCCAGCGAGATGCCGATCACCGAGCTGCTGACCTGCAGGGTGACACCCACGTAGGGGCCGACCAGGCGCAGGGCGACGATCTCCAGGACCAGGACGGCGCCGCTCGAACCGAAGGCCAGGGCGCTGGCCAGGGCCGTGGGCAGGGCGCGGGGCGGCGCGGTCTCCATCGCCGGGATGCTATCCGTCCCGGGCCATTTCCGCCCCGAACGCCACACCCGGCCCGATGGAGACCACGAACCCCACACCCGCCCCGACGGAGACCACGAACCCCACACCCGCTCCGACGGAGACCACGAACCCCACACCCGGACCGGCGGATACGGCGAACGCCCGCCCCCGAAAACCGGGACGGGCGTCATGAGCCGTCAAAAACGGTCAGAGCATCGAGAGGTGCACGTGGTTGGTGTGAACCACCGAGGGCCCACCGCTCGCGCTGTACGCCCGCCACCCGGTACTGGGCATCCAGATCTGCCGATACCAGATCACATACATCACCCCGAGCTTGTCCGCGTTCTTCACGAAGTACGCGGCCAGCCGATCCCCGTAGGCCTTGTCGCTCCCGGTCGCCGCCGCGTCCTTGAAGGTTGTCGCGTTGGCCGAGAAGTCGCAGGCCCGCCCCTTCGGGTGTTCCCCGGACGACCGCTGGCTCCAGCACACCGTGTAGTGCGTGAACCCGTCCGACCGGGCCTGCTGGTACGCGTGCAGCATCCGCGGCGTGATGCACCCGGTCGATGTCGGGTCGTCGACGGTGCACGACTCTTTCGGCCACGACCCGTCCGAGTTGCGGGGGGCGGGGTCGGCGGCCGGCGAGTCGGCGTCGATGAAGCCGCCGGCCGATCCGCCGCCCACTTCGGCGAGCGCGGTCTCGGCCTGCTTCTTCTTGCCTTCCATGACTTTGAGCTGCCGCTGCTGTTCGAGGATCTCGGCGTTCAGCGCGGTCTGCGCCTTTTTGGTGGTCTCGATGTCGTCCTTGTAGGACGCGAGTGTGCTGCCGTCCACCTGCGCGAGCATGTCGAGCCCTTGGACGCGTTCGACGAAACTGTCCGGGTCGTTGCTGTTGAGCAGCAGCATCACCGTGCTGACCCGGCCCATCTGGTAGGACCGGTTGGCCACCGCGGCGACGCGTTTGGTGAGTTTGCCGGCCCGTTCCTGCGCCGATTTCATCGTCGCGTTCAGTTGGCCCTGCCGCTTCTTGGAGGCGGCCAGTTTCGTCTTCGCCTGGTCGTATCCCTTGGCGGCGGCCTCGAGGTTGGCCCGTAGTTTCTTGGTGCCGCCTTCCGGGTCGGCGGCCCAGGCCGCGGTGCCACCGGTCACGGCCAGCACGGCCGTGACCACGGCCGCCATGCAAGCGATCAGCACGGTGCGGGATCCAAGCGCCGCCACGGAAACCTCCAAGTCATGAGCGCCCGGTACTTTACCGCGCCGGACCTGGAGAGAGGGAGATCGATCAGGTGGCCGAATATCCGCCGTCGACGAAGAGTGTCTGACCGGTCACCGCTTGACTCGCGCCACTCGCCAGGAAAACGGCACATCCGGCGAAATCCGTGGGCAGACCGTTGCGTCCGATCATCGACCGGGCGGCGTGCGCGGACACTTTCGAGGGATCGGCGAAGACCGCTTCGGTCAGTGGCGTGTGCACGACGCCGGGCGCGATCGCGTTGACGCAGACCCCGTGCCGGGACCACGCCTCGGCCTGCGATCGGGTGAGTCCGACCAGTCCGGCCTTGGCCGCGCCGTAGGCACCGCTGTTGCCGTACGCGCGAAATGCCTGTTGGGAGACGAGATTGATGATCCGGCCCCAGCCGCGCTCGGCCATCACCGGACCGAACGCCTGCCCGAGCAGGAACGGTGCGGTCAGGTTGGCCGCCACGGTCAGATCCCAGACGTCCTCGGTGAGCTCGCCCAGCGGCGGGCGCAGATTCACGCCGGCCGAGTTGACCAGGACGTCGGGAACGCCGTACGTCGAAATGATCTTTTTAATCGTGGCCCGGACCGCCTCGCGATCGGCGAGATCGGCGGAGATCGCGTCGCCTTCGGCGCCGAGTTTTTCCAGCTCGGCGACGACCTCGGCCATCGGGTCGGGCCGCCGGGCGACGAGGATCACGCGGGCGCCGGACCGGCCCAGGGCCAGGGCGATCTCGCGGCCGATCCCGGAGCTGCCGCCGGTCACCACCGCGGTCCGCCCGCTCAACCCGAAGAGCTCATCGAGGTACGAGGTCACCCCTGCACGGTAGATCGCCGAGCGACCGCGCCGGATCCCACTGTGAGATCCGCCACGGCGTACCGAAATCAGTCCTCGACGACCGGTGGGCCGTCGAGAAAAAGGGTGGTCTGCACGGTTTGCCAGATCTCCTCGTTGGCCGCGGCGAGCAGCCCGCGGCGATGGTTGACCGGCCGATATTCCCGGCCGTCGAGGTGCCGGGCGACGCCGCCGGACTCGCGGACGATCAGGGTGCCGGGCACGTGGTCCCACGGCAGGATCCGCCAGAACATCGCGAACTGCTGCACGTCGGTGACGATGGCCGGGTACTCGTAACCGGCGCAGTGCCGCCCGGTGGTGCGGCTGCCGAGGGCGTCGCCGTGGCGATCGACCTGCTCAAGCACGAAATCGGGCAGGTATTTCCGGGCGATCACGCCGTGCAGATCGGCCGCGGCCGGCGCGTCGGCGCGGGTCTTGAGCCGCACCCCGTCGCGGAACGCCCCGCTGCCGCGCTCGGCCACGGTGAGCTGGTCGGCGACCACGTCGAGGATCCAGCCGGCGGCGGTCTCACCGTCCTTGACCAGGGCGACCATCACGCAGAAGGGTGTCTTGCCGGCGGCGAAGTTGTTGGTGCCGTCGACCGGGTCGACGATCCACACCGCGCCGCCCGCGCCGATCCGGTCCCGGACCGTCGGATCGGCCGCGACAGCCTCCTCGCCGACGACCACGGAACCGGGCAGCAGCGCGGTCAAACCGCTGGTCAGCGCGCGCTCGGACTCCTGGTCGGCGATGGTCACCAGGTCGCCGGGCGACTTCTGGTGCACCTCGTCGGCGCTCAGTTTCCGGAAACGGGGCAGCACGACGGTCTGCGCGACCTCACGGATGAGATCGGAAACTTGATCAAGCACGCGGTGGCAACTTCACGACGCTGACGAAGAACTCGTCGATCTGCCGGATCACGGCGATGAACCGCTCGAAGTCGACCGGCTTGGTCACGTACGCGTTCGCGTGCAGCTGGTAGCTGCGCAGGATGTCCTCGTCGGCCGAGGACGTGGTGAGCACGACGACCGGGATCCGCCCCAGCTCGTCGTCCTTCTTGATCTCGGCCAGGACCTCACGGCCGTCCCGCCGCGGCAGGTTCAGATCAAGAAGGATCAGATCCGGACGTACGGCATTGGCGTACTGCCCCTCGCGTCGCAGGTAGGCCAGCGCCTCGGCGCCGTCCGACACCACGTTCAGCGTGTTGCGGACCTTGTGCTCCTCGAACGCCTCCTGCGTCATGAGCACGTCACCCGGATCGTCCTCGACCAGAAGGACTTCGATCGGCGTGCCGCTCTCCCGCTCAATGCTCATGCGCCCACCATCTCTCGGCTCTCCGCCTCTTCGTCCGGCTCGTCGGCGCCGATCGGCGCGGGGAGCGTGAACCAGATCGACGCACCTACCTCGACACCGACGTCCAGCCAGATTCGTCCGCCATGGTATTCGACGATCTTCTTGACGATCGCCAGTCCGATGCCGGTCCCCTCGTACGCGTCACGCGCGTGCAACCGCTGGAAGATCACGAAGACCTTGTCGGCGAACTCGGCCTCGATCCCGATGCCGTTGTCCCGCACGTTGAACTTCCACTCCCGGCCGTCCCGCTCGGCGGTGATCCGCACCTCGGGCGGCACGTCGGGCCGGCGGAACTTGAGCGCGTTGCCGACCAGGTTCACGAAGAGCGTGGTGAGCAACGGCTCCTCGCCCTCCACTGTGGGCAGCGGCGGCCAGCTGATCTCGGCGTCCTCGCCCGCTCGCGGTTCGAGCTGGGATTTCACCTCGCCCAGCACCTTGTTCAGGTCGACGTCGGTGAAGCCGTTGGTGAGCCGCCCGATCCGGGAGAACGCCAGCAGGTCGTTGATCAGGCGCTGCATGCGCTGCGCGCCGTCCACCGCGAAGCCGATGTACTGGTCGGCGCGCTCGTCCATCTTGCCCGCGTACCGCCGCTGCAGCAGCTGGCAGAAGCTGGCCACCTTGCGCAGCGGTTCCTGCAGGTCGTGCGAGGCGACGTAGGCGAACTGCTCCAGGTCCCTGTTGCTCCGGGTGAGCTCCTCGGCCTGGCTCTGCAGCTGCTGGTTGACCCATTCGACCTGCTGGCGCGCGTCCCGCACCTCGGAGAGCTCGGAGGCGATCTGCTGGCGCATCTGATCGACGTCGGAGGCCAGGCCGACCAGCTCGGGCGAACCGAACCGGCTCTCGATGTGCCGCTCGTAGTCGCCGCCGGCCACCCGGCGCACCTGGTCGGCCAGGTCCAGGATGGGCCGGCTGACCAGGCGGTCGAGCAGGAGCATCAGGAAGATCCCGGCCAGCACGACGATCCCCGCGGCGGCGATCTCGATGGCCACCATGGTCTGGCTGGAGTCCTTGGCCGCGGTCGCGCTCTTGCCCCGCAGCACCTGGATGTCGGTCTGCATCCGGTTGATCGAGGCCCGTAGGTCGTCGAACTGCCGGGTGCTGCCGGCCTCGATCTGGGCCTGGGCGGCCTGCAGGCCGTCGGACTTGACGGTCGCGAGGACCGGCTCGGAGACCTCGCGGTGCCAGGTGTCGATCCGGGCCTTGACGTCGTCCAGGTCGGCCCGGATGGTCCGGTCCTCGGGGTGCAGGTAACCCTCGATGCGGGAGACCTGGGTCGCCTGGTCGGCGAGCCCCTGACGGTACGGGTCGAGGTTGGTGTCCTTGCCGGTGATCGCGTAACCGCGGATGCCGGTCTCCTGATCGACCATCGCGGTGTTCAGCGTCTCGCCGGCCGCACGCATCGGGCTCGCCCGGTTCAGCACGTCGTCCAGCTGGTTGTTGTGCGCGGCCGCGGTGAACGCCGCGAACACCCCCAGGCCGGTCAGGATCAGGCCGAGGGTGGCGCAGAGCGCGGCGATCCGGGCCCGCAGCGACCACGTCTGCACGCGGAGGTTGATCACCGCCCACCTCCCCGGGAGATCAGCAGCATCGCCACGTCGTCGGTGAGCGGGCCGCCGTTGTCCCGGTCGGCCCGATCGACCAGCCACGCCGGCAGCCCGGCCACCGGGAGCGCCCGCGCGGCCGGCTCGTCCAGCAGTTTGCAGAGCCCGTCGACGTCCAGGCGTTCGTTCCCCGGGCCGGTATGACCCTCGATCAGCCCGTCGGTGTACATCAGCAGTGACCAGTCATCGCCGGCGAACTCCAGCTCGGTAGAGGGCGTAGGAGTGGGACGTACCCCGAGCACGATCCCGGTACGCGCCTGCACCGGCGTGGCCCGGCCCTCACTGAGCACGACGGGCGGCGGGTGGCCGGCCAGGCGTACCGTCGCGCGGTTCTTGACCAGGTCGATCGTGGCCGAGGCGACGGTGGCGAAGACCTCCCGGGCCCGGCGCTCGGTCATCAGCACCTGCTCCAGCGAGGCCAGCACGTGCTCCTCGGGCACCCCGGCCAGGACCAGCGCCCGCCAGGCGACCCGGAGCTCGACGCCGAGCGCCGCCTCGTCCACGCCGTGGCCGCAGACGTCGCCGACGATCACGTGCAGCTTGTCCTCGCCGATCTGCACCACGTCGAAGAAGTCGCCGCCGAGCAGCCCGGCCGCGCGACCGGACCGGTAGAACGTCTCGACCTGCACCTCGGTGGTCTGCATGAGCGGCTTGGGCAGCAGGCCGCGCTCCAGGCGGGCCGACTCCTCCTGGCGCAGCTCCACCTCGCGCAGCCGGCGGGAGGCGTCCTGGGACCGTTTCCGCTCGACCGCGTAGCGCAGCGCGCGGACCAGCCAGACCCCGTCGACCTGGCCCTTGACCAGGTAGTCCTGCGCGCCCTCGGCGACCGCCTGGACACCCAGGTGCTCGTCCGAGCGGCCGGTGAGCACGCAGACCGCGGCGCCACCGGCGACGGCCAGCAGCTTGCGCAGGCCGTCGATGCCCTCGGCGTCCGGCAGCCCCAGGTCGAGCAGCACGCACTCGGCCCCGGCGACCAGCTCACGAGCCTCCCGCAGGCTGCTCGCGACGGTCAGCTCGAACGGCGCCTCGGCCTCGCTGAGCAGCTCGCGGACCAGGAAGGCGTCACCCTCGTCATCCTCGACCAGCAGGATGCGCAACCGCTCCAGATGCTGCTGATGGAGCGCATAGGTGCTGGAGGCGAGCGAACGATCCGACATCGGAGAATCCTCACTCAGCGCAGAGGTGACCCGGAAATCGTGTACCACCGGACCCGGTGACACAACATCGGTCACCACCTCGTGACCTGGCCTCACGCCGGCTCACTGGGAGCGCTGCCATCGCCGGAGGCGGCGACGCGGCGGGCATGATCAGCGATCACCTGGCCGAGGATGCCGTGCAGCCGCCCGCAGTCCTGGCAGTGAAGGTTCTCGTCGAGGTGGCGACCGCCACAGTCGACGCACCGCCCGCGGTCCTCCGGGTCCCGATAGGACTCCAGGGCCCGGCACATGGCCCGGATCACATGATCGCTCAGAGTGAACGTCTCGTCACCCAGTGCCGTACGGATCCCGAGGAGTGCGACCGGTGGAGCGTCCGGCTGCGGGTTGTAGGGCGCCACCGCGTCGATGAATTCCGCGATGACGGCAGCCGGGTCGAACGAGGCAGTCACCCCGACAACGCTATCGCCCGCGCCAATCGATCTACCGGGTACCCGGATGTCGTACCTCCACGATTAGATGTCACCCATGCGTGACGCCGCTCTCGTCCGGCCGGCTCGGCGCGGCTTCGCCGCCCTGGCCGTCCTCGCCGTGCTCGCCCTGGCCGGCTTCGCCTCGGTCCGGTCCATCCTGCCGCCCGCGGCCGCGCCCGTCTCGGCACCGGCCTCCGAGTTCAGTGCCGAGCGGGCCTTCCAGACCGTGCAGGCGATCGCCACGACACCGCATCCGGCCGGCAGCGCGGCCAACGACCGCGTCCGGGACTACCTGGTGCAGACCCTGACCGGCCTGGGCCTGAGCCCGCAGGTGCAGGACACCGTGTCGGTGCAGGGCGGCGAGCTGTCGGCCAGCGCCGGCGGCACCGGCCTGGCCCGCGTCCGCAACGTGGTCACGGTGATCCCGGGGAAGGCCTCCACCGAGCGGATCTTCCTGGTCGCGCACTATGACTCGGCCCAGACCGGCCCGGGCGGCAACGACGACGCGGCCGGCGTCGCCACGATCCTGGAGACCGCTCGCGCGCTGACCAAGAGCGACCAGCTGGTCAACGACGTGGTGCTGGTGCTCACCGACGCCGAGGAGGCCTGCCTGTGCGGCGCCGAGGCGTTCGTCAAGCAGAACGATCTGGCCCGCGACGGCGGCATCGCGATCAACCTGGAGGCGCGCGGCAGCTCCGGTCCGGCGATCATGTTCGAGACCTCGGAGAAGAACGCGCGGCTGGTGGAGGCGTATTCGCATGCGCCGTACCCGGTCGGCACCTCGTTCGCCGTCGAGATCTACCGCCTGCTGCCGAACGACACCGACTTCACCGCGTTCCGCGAGGCCGGTTTCGCCGGGCTGAACTCGGCGTACATCGACGGCGCGGCGGTGTATCACGCGCCCACCGACCTGCCCTCGGCGATGGATCGGGACAGCCTGCAGCACCACGGCGCCAACGCGCTCGCGCTCACCCGGACGCTGGGCAACACGGCGAACATCGGCCAGGCCACGGCCGGTGGCGACGCGACCTACTTCCCCGCCTTCGGTCAGCTCGTGCGCTATCCGGGCGCGCTCATCTGGGTCCTGGCCGGGCTGGCCCTGCTCGCCGTCGCGGCGTTGGCCTGGCTGGCCCGGCGCACCGGCCGGCTGACCGGCAAGCGGCTGGCCCTGGCCGGTCTGCTCACGCTCGCCCCGATCGTGGTCGCGCCGGTGCTGGCCCAGGTCTTCTGGACGGTGCTGACGCTGATCCGCCCGGAGTACGGTGCGCTCCCCATCGATCCGTACCGTCCCGGTCTCTACCGCATCGCGGTGATCGCGATCGCCGCCGCCGTGGTGCTCTGCTGGTTCGCCCTGCTGCGCCGCAAGCTCGGCGCCGCCGCGCTGGCCGTCGCCGGTCTGGCCTGGCTCGCCGGGCTCGGCCTGGTCCTGGCCGCGGTCACTCCCGGTGGGGCTTATCTGGCCACGCTGCCGGCTCTGGCCGGCGCCATCACAGGCTTAATTGCTTTGCGCGTACGGGCGTGGCTCGGCACCGCCGTGATCACCCTCGGCGGTCTCGTAGCCACCGCGATCCTGCTGCCCACCGTCGTCATGCTGTTCCCGGCGCTGGGCATGGGGATGGCCGGTGCCGGCGCGTTCCTGACCGTGCTGCTCCTGCTGGCCCTGCTCCCCGTGATCGACCTGGTCCACCCGTCGGCCGAGCCGGTTCAGGGCCTGCCCGCGCTGCGCGCCCGCCGTCAGGGCACGCTCGCCACCCTGGTCGCCTCGCTCACCGCGGTCGTCTGCACAGCGGCCGGCCTGGCCGTCGACCGGTTCGACACCACCCATCCGGCGCTCACCCAGTTGATGTACGCGCTGGACGCCGACACCGGCCAGGCCGAGTGGCTCAGCACCGAGGCGAGCACCCAGAAGTGGACCTCGCAGTACGTCGCCGGCGACCCCAAGCCGGTGGCCACGACCCTGCCCGCGTTCGGCGCCGAGGAGCTGCGCGTCGGCCCGGCCCAGGCCGCCACGCTCCCGGCACCACTGGTCACGAAGGAGTCGGAGACCACCGCGGCGAACGGCGACCGGGTCCTCACCCTGCGGCTGAAGCCGCAGCGCACGGTCCGTTTCACCACCCTGCACGTGGCCGCGGCGACCCAGGTCACCACCCTGACGGTCGCGGGCGTCCAGATCCCGGCCGACAAGTCGGCCGGGGGCGGCTGGGGCACCGGTTTCATCTTCCACGCGCCGCCCGCCGAGGGCGTTCAGGTCGTGGTCACGATCCACGGCGCCGGCCCGGTGAAGGTGCGGGCCATGGACGCCGGCGACAACCTCACCGAGATGCCCGGCTTCCACGCCCGCCCGGCCGGCGTCGGCATCCTGGGTTCACACAGCAGCGAGATGGTCGCGGTAGCCAAGACGTACGAGCTCTGAGGTTTTATCGTCCCCGGCCGCGACGCCCGGCCGGGGCTTCGTGGCGGAAGTGGACGAAGAGGCGGCCCCAGTTGTCGCCGTCCTTCTCGATCCGGTGATAGAGCTGCTTGACGTCCTTCTGCTCGAGGAAGCGGATCACCTTCTTCTTCAGGGCGCCGCTGCCCTTCCCGGGGATGATCTCGACGAGGGCGGCCTTCTTCTGGATCGCCTCGTCGATGATCCCCCGCAGGGCGCGGTCGATCTCCTGACCCTTGTTGAAGATGTCGTGCAGGTCGAGCTTCAGCTTCATGACCAAGACCCTATTCCGCGGCGTTCTTGCCGAGCCAGGTCTCGACCCGGCGCACCGCGTCCTGATAATCCGGCTGCTGCTTCATCGCGGCGGCCAGCCGCAGGTGCGGCAGCGCCTCGCGGAAACGCCCGGCCCGCTCCAGGGTCCGGCCGAGCACATGATGCGCGTAATGATCCGACGGATCATGGTCGATCAGGGCCCGGAGCTGCGTTTCCGCCCCGTTCAGCTGGGCCGAGTTGAAGTAGGCCCGAGCCAGCAGCTGACGGACCGCGGTGTTGTGCGGCTCCGCCTCGACGATCGGTTCGAGAAGCCGGGACGCGCCGAGCGGGTCGCCGGACTCGAAGAAGAAATTGGCCCTGCGGTACTCCTCGAGAAGATCCACGTGCAGCTCCCCACGCTCGCGCCCGCCGACATGCCAACGCTTGCACAACATCGTGACGACAGCGAGTGTTCCGCGCTCCCAAGCTTCCCGACAAAAACCATCAAAACCCCCGATTATGTACGGAGAAATGCCACTAACGCTTGAGGTGGAAGCGGCCCGTGCCGAAAACCAAGACGACACGGCATCTCCTATGGGCCAATTGCACAGCTGCTACACAGGAAACGGAAAGCCGACGCCGAGCGTCGCCGACCACAGTTGGGGACATGACGATGGCGAACGCAGACTCCAGCACCGAACTTCGGCGGCCCGACGGCACCCCGGTTCGCGTACTCGTGGTGGACGACGAGCCGACGCTGGCCGAGCTGCTCTCCATGGCGCTGCGCTATGAGGGCTGGGAGGTCAAGAGCGCCGGCGACGGACTCAGCGCGGTGCGCACCGCGCGCGACTTCCGCCCGGACGCCGTCATCCTCGACATGATGCTGCCCGACATCGACGGGCTGGAAGTTCTGCGCCGGCTGCGCGGCGAGGCACCCGAGGTCCCGGTGCTGTTCCTGACGGCCAAGGACTCGGTCGAGGACCGGATCACCGGCCTCACCGCCGGCGGCGACGACTACGTCACCAAGCCGTTCAGCCTGGAAGAGGTCGTGGCCCGGCTGCGCGGGCTGATGCGCCGGATGGGCCACGCCCCGATGCGCACCGAGTCGCAGCTCGTCGTCGGCGACCTCACCCTGGACGAGGACTCGCACGAGGTCCGTCGCGGCGGTGACCTGATCACCCTGACCGCGACCGAGTTCGAGCTGCTGCGCTACCTCATGCGCAACCCCCGCCGGGTGCTGAGCAAGCCGCAGATCCTGGACCGGGTCTGGAACTACGACTTCGGCGGGCAGGCCAACGTCGTCGAGCTCTACATCTCCTACCTGCGCAAGAAGATCGACGCCGGCCGCGCCCCGATGATCCACACCATGCGCGGCGCCGGCTACGTCCTCAAGCCGGCCGACTGATCATGGCTGCTGCCGACACGGCCCGCCCCCGCCCCGCCCGCTGGCGCAGCCCGGCGGGCTGGCCGCTGCGTACCCGGCTGGTCGCCACCATGATCGCCCTGCTGGCGGTCCTGGGCCTGGTCGTCGGCGGCACTGCCGAGCTCTACCTGCGCAACTCGCTCTATCAGCAGTTCGACGAGAAGCTCGGCGACGCCCGGAAGTTCGTCATCCACTCGGACCGGAATCAAGGCAGCCCCGGCGGCCCCAGCTTTCCGGGCGCTTTCAGGTCCGACGAGGCCCTGGCCCTCGACAAGCCCCCGCCGAACATTCCGATCGGGTCGATCCTGCTCTACCTCGATTCCTCCGGCGCGTTCCTCGGCGGTGGCCAGGTCGCTCTTCCGGATTCGTCGGCCACGACGTCGGAATCGGCCACGAACAATCGCTTCAACGACAACAAGTACAACCTGCTCAACGATGACCAGCGCAAGGAGATCGCGGCCGCGGTCCAGGCCGGCAGCGGCAAGAAAGTCAACGTCGACCTCGGGGATCTGGGCGAGTTCCGGGCCATGGCCTGGAGCACCGAGACCTCCGACTACGGCGTGGTCACCGCCATCACGGCTCTCCCCCTGACGGACACGAACCAGACCCTGGTCGCGGTCGCGGCGTTCACCGGGTGCGTGATCCTCGGGTCGCTGCTGATCGCCGGGTGGGGTGGGGCGCTGATCGTCCGCCGTACGCTCAAGCCTCTTGATCGTGTCGCAGCGACCGCGAGTCGCGTAGCTGAGCTCCGCCTGGATCGTGGCGAGGTCGAACTCGCCCAGCGGGTCCCGGAGCAGGACACCGACCCGCGGACCGAGGTCGGGCAGGTCGGTTCGGCCCTGAACCGGATGCTCGACCACATCGGCAGCGCCCTGGAGGCCCGGCACGCCAGCGAGATGCAGGTCCGCCAGTTCGTCGCCGACGCGAGTCACGAGCTGCGCACGCCGCTGGCCGCCATCCGTGGTTACGCCGAGCTGAGCCGCCGCAGCCGCCAGCCGATCCCGGACGAGATCGCCCACGTCCTGGGCCGGGTCGAGTCCGAGGCGAAGCGGATGACCGCCCTGGTCGAGGACCTTTTGCTGCTCGCCCGTCTGGACGCCGGCCGCCCGCTGGCGCAGGATCCGGTCGACCTGACCATGCTGGCCGTGGACGCGACGAGTGACGCGCACGCCGCCGGCCCCGGGCACTACTGGCAGCTGGACCTGCCGGAGGAGCCGGTCACCGTGGTCGGCGACGGCGCCCGCCTGCATCAGGTGGTGGCGAACCTGCTGGCCAACGCCCGCACGCACACCCCGGAGGGTTCGACCGTCACGGTCAAGGTCGGCACGGTGCCGAACGCGGCGGTGCTCCAGGTGATCGACAACGGTCAGGGCATTCAGGCGGATCTGGTCCCGCACATCTTCGAGCGTTTCGCCCGCGGTGACAGCTCGCGGTCGAGGGCGGCCGGCAGCACCGGTCTGGGCCTGTCGATCGTGCACGCGGTGGTCACCTCGCACCGGGGCAAGGTCGGTGTGCAGAGCCGCCCGGGGCAGACGATCTTCACGGTGATGCTGCCGCTGGCCCCGCAGATGGTCGTCCCATCAGCTGAACATCACACGCCATATCTGCCACGGGTCGGCTGATCCGGCTATGCTGGCGGGCGTGACTCGGACGTGGTCGTTTTATTGGTTTACGAGGCCGGCTCAAGCCGGTGCCTCGGCCATGACCCCATGACCTGAGACACCCCGCCAGAGCCGGCTGAGGCAGCGACATCGTCGCTGCCTTTTTGTTTGCCCAAAGCAAACCGGCTCACGTTGCGGGCCGGTCGAAGGAGAAGAGATCACCATGACCGCCCCCGAGGTGCAGCGCGTCCGCGACCAGCGCATCGAGAAAATCGTTCCGCTGATGAGCCCGGCCCTGCTGCACCACGAGCTGCCCCTGACGTCGGAGTTGCACGACACCGTGCTGGCCGGCCGCAAGCAGGTCGAGGATGTGTTGAACGGCCGAGATCAGCGCCTGCTGGTCGTCGTCGGGCCGTGTTCGGTGCACGACCCGGTCGCCGCCGGCGAGTACGCGGAGCGTCTGAAGACCGAGGCCGAGCGGCTCAGCGAGGACCTGCTGATCGTGATGCGGGTGTACTTCGAGAAGCCGCGTTCCACGGTCGGCTGGAAGGGTCTGATCATGGACCCGGCCCTGGACGGTTCCGGTGATGTCGGCGCCGGCCTGCGGATCGCCCGCAAGCTGCTGCTGGAGGTGGTCAGCCGGGGTCTGCCGGTGGCCGTCGAGTTCCTCGACCCGATCACCCCGCAGTACATCGCCGACACCGTGGCCTGGGGTGCGATCGGCGCCCGGACGGTCGAGTCGCAGGTGCACCGCCAGCTCTCGTCCGGCCTGTCGATGCCGATCGGCATGAAGAACCGCCCGGACGGCAGCGTCTCGACCGCGGTCGACGCGATTCACGCCGCCGCGGCCCAGCACGTCTTCCCGGGGATCGACTACTCGGGTACACCGGCGATCCTGCACACGACCGGCAACCCGGACTGTCACCTGGTGCTGCGTGGTGGCGGCGGCAAGCCGAACTACAGCGCCGAGGACGTCGAGGCGTCACTGGCACTGCTGCGCAAGGCCGGTCTGCCCGAGCGTCTGGTGATCGACTGCTCGCACGGCAACAGCAACAAGGACCACAACCGGCAGCCGCTGGTCGCCGAGGACATCGCCGGTCAGATGGAGGCCGGCAACCGCGCGATCAGTGGCGTGATGCTGGAGAGTTTCCTGGTGCCCGGTCGCCAGGAGCTGGGCTCGGACATGACGTACGGCCAGTCGGTCACCGACGCGTGCATGGGCTGGGACGGCACGGTCACCGTGCTGGAGCGTCTCGCGGCGGCCTCGGCCAAACGACGTACCCTCTGATCTGCTCTTGATTTGTCAGGCCCTGTCTTGGGTCCCGCCGGCACTCGGCGGGACTCACAGGGAGCGCACAGTCGCGCCACAAGGACGCGACAGCGCCGGTGGAAATAGTTCATCGAGTACGAATCCGCCAGCTCTGGGAGTACTCCGATGACCTTAGAAGCGCCGGTCACCGACATAGCCGAACCACCGCCACCGGTCATTGACAGCGAGAGCCCCCACCGCACCGGCGCCGCCCGCTGGCTCCTCGGCCGCACCGACGCCGCGTGGATCCGGCCGAGCCTGTTCGCGCTGCTCGTCGGCACCGCGGTCCTCTACATCTGGGGTCTCGGCGCGTCCGGCTGGGCCAACGCGTTCTACTCGGCCGCGGTCCAGGCCGGCTCGGCGAGCTGGAAGGCGTTCTTCTACGGCTCGTCCGACGCGGCCAACTCGATCACCGTCGACAAGACCCCGGCCTCGCTGTGGATCATGGCGATTTCGGTACGGATGTTCGGCCTCAGCTCGTGGAGCATCCTCGTCCCGCAGGCCCTGCTCGGCGTGGCCAGCACCGGCCTGCTCTACGCCACCGTGCGTCGCGGCTTCGGCCCGGCCGCCGGCCTGATCGCCGGCCTGGTGTCGGCGCTGACCCCGGTCGCCGTGCTGATGTTCCGCTTCAACAACCCGGACGCGTTGCTGGTGCTGCTCATGGTCGCCGGGGCGTATGCGACGCTGCGCGCCGTCGAGACCGGCTCGACCAAGTGGATCGTGCTGGCCGGGGTGTTCGTCGGCTTCGGCTTCCTCACTAAGATGTTGCAGGCGCTGCTGGTCGTCCCCGCGTACGGTCTGGCCTACCTGATCGCCGGCCCGCCCAAGATCCTCAAGCGGATCGGGCAGTTGCTGCTCTCCCTGGGCGCCCTGGTCGTCTCGGCCGGCTGGTACATCGCGATCGTCGAGCTGGTGCCCGCGTCGGCCCGGCCGTACATCGGCGGCTCGCAGAACAACAGCCTGCTCGAACTCGCCCTGGGCTACAACGGCCTGGGCCGGCTCAACGGTGAGGAGACCGGCAGCGTCGGTGGCGGCGGGGGCGGCGGCACCGGGATGTGGGGCGAGACCGGCTGGTCACGGCTCTTCGACAGTTCGCAGGGCGGTCAGATCTCCTGGCTGCTTCCGGCCGCGCTGATCGTGCTGGCCGCCGGGCTGGTCATCACCGCCCGCCGCACCCGCACCGACCTGCAGCGCGCCGGTCTCGTCGTGTGGGGCTCGTGGCTGCTGATCACCGGGCTGATCTTCAGCTTCATGCAGGGCATCTTCCACGCGTACTACACGGTGGCGCTCGCCCCGGCGGTCGGCGCGGTCGTCGGCATGGGCGTGAGCCTGCTCTGGAAGCACCGGGCCAACATCTTCGCGGCGCTGACCCTGGGCGCGACGATCGCGGTCACGGCCTGGTGGTCGTGGACGCTGCTGGGCCGCAGTTCGGACTTCCTGCCCTGGCTGCGCACCCCGGTCCTGATCGCCGGGATCGTGGCGGCGGTCGCGGTGGTCGTCTCGTTCCGCCTGGGGCGTCGGATCGCTCTCGTGGGTGGGGCGATCGCGCTGGTCACGGCGTTGGCCGGGCCGGCCGCGTACGCGGTGCAGACGGCCTCCGAGCCGCACACCGGGTCGATCCCGTCGGCCGGTCCGTCGAGTCAGGGTGGCGGCTTCGGCGGCGGCCCGGGTGGCGGGCGCGGCGGTAATCGTGGCGGCGGCAACTTCGGCGGCGGCGGCCGGAACGGTGGCGGCGGGTTCCCGGGTGGCGGCTTCCCCGGTGGCAACCAAGGCACGACCGGACAGGGGACGACTGCGCAGGGCAATGCTCCGGGCGGAAACGGGCCGGGCACCGGCGCTCAGGGCGACGGCGGCGGATTCGGCGGCCGGGGCATGGGCGGCGGCGGCGCGGGCGGCCTGCTCAACGCCGTCTCGGTCAGCGACGAGATGAAGACCCTGCTCGAACAGGACTCCGACAAGTACACCTGGGTCGCCGCGGCCGTCGGGTCGCAGGCCGCCTCCGGTTACCAGCTGGCCACCGAGAAACCGGTGATGGCGGTCGGCGGCTTCAACGGCACCGACCCGTCTCCCACGCTGGCCCAGTTCAAGGCGTACGTGGCCGCCGGGAAGATCCACTACTTCATCGGCGGCAGTGGCGGCGGCTTCGGCGGCGGCAACAGCTCGGGCAGCAGCGACAGCAGCCAGATCACGTCCTGGGTGACGTCGAACTTCACCGCCAAGACGGTCGGGAGCACCACCGTCTACGACCTGACGACGGGCGCGTCCGGCACCACGAACTGACCACTCTCCACAACCGACCCACGCGGGCGGCTCCCGGACCGGGGGCCGCCCGCTTCCGTCGTACCAAATGGTCGGAAACATCCGTGACACAAAGCGGACAGAAACCCCATCAACTCACAGTGGGGCCACAGCCTTCTTATACAGAGCGCAAAGACGCGGGACGGAAATTGTTCCCATGAGCCTTTCGACGCTGCCTTCGCAGGACGCCGGTTCGGCCCGCGTCACCGCACCGGTCCTCGACGTCGTCGTGCCGGTCTACAACGAGGAGACCGATCTCGAACCGTGCATCCGGCGGTTGCACGGATACCTCGCGGCCTACTTCCCGTACCGGTTCCGGATCACCATCGCCGACAACGCCAGCATCGACGGCACGGCGGCCGTGGCTCAGCGCCTGAAGGCCGAGTTTCCCGAGGTCGAGGCCGTGCACCTGGCCCAGAAAGGCCGCGGGCGCGCGCTCAACCACGTCTGGACGCAATCCGACGCGGCCGTGCTCGCCTACATGGACGTCGATCTCTCGACCGACCTCGGCGCGCTGCTCCCCCTGGTCGCGCCGCTCATCTCGGGCCACTCCGACCTCGCGATCGGCTCCCGCCTGGCCCGCGGATCACGAGTCGTCCGAGGGGCCAAGCGCGAATTCATCTCCCGCAGTTACAACCTCATTTTGCGTACGACCATGGCGGCCCGTTTCTCCGACGCGCAATGCGGGTTCAAGGCGATCCGGTCCGATGTGGCCCGCCGGCTCCTGCCGATGGTGGAGGACACCGGCTGGTTCTTCGACACCGAGATGCTGGTCCTGGCCGAGCGGGCCGGCCTGCGCATCCACGAGGTACCGGTCGACTGGGTCGACGACCCGGACAGCCGCGTCGACATCGTCTCCACCGCGATGGAGGACCTGAAGGGCATCGTCCGGATCACCCGCGCGCTGAGCAGCGGAAAGCTCCCGATCGGGACGCTCCGGGAACAGCTCGGGCGCAACCCGCTGCCGGTCGACGGGGTGCCGACCGGCCTCACCGGTCAGCTGATCCGGTTCGCCGGCGTCGGGGTGGCCAGCACGCTCGCCTACCTGGTGCTCTACGCGCTGCTGCGGGTCGGGGTCGGCCCGCAGGCCGCGAACCTGATCGCGCTCCTGGCCACGGCGGTCGCCAACACCGCCGCGAACCGGCGCCTGACCTTCGGGGTGAGCGGCAAGGACGGCGCTCTCCGTCACCAGATGCAGGGCCTCGTGGTGTTCGGAATCGGTCTCGGCCTGACCAGCGGTTCGCTCGCGCTGCTGGGCGCGGCTTCCACCGAGCCGTCCCGTTTCGTCGAGTTGACCGTCCTGGTCCTGGCCAACCTGATCGCCACGGCGGTCCGGTTCCTGATGATGCGCGTCTGGGTCTTCCGTGGCTCCCGGGACCGCGCCTGATCCTCCACACCCCTGCGATCCGCCGCGGACCACAGTGCCGCGACCGACAAACTTCGATCTCTGAGCACCGACGAACGCGGCGCCCGCCACCCCGGGGCGCCGCGTTTTCGCAGCCCACAAGCGAGTCGTTTCTATCGCCATCTGACCGCGGGGCCCGAAATGCGAGACAGGTTTCGAACGATCCGCACCGTCATCGAAACCTGGCAAAGCCGTTGTACCGGTTACTGAACACCTTTCCGGTCATCTCACCCATTGGGCGCCCCGACCGGGTCCACGGGTAGTTCGGCCGAAAAATTCGGCACACGCAGACGTATCACGGAAGCAACTCAGAGGTAACAATGGGCTTTGATCGGGATAGCCGACTCTCGATCCTTGCTTCACCGGCGCGGCGACCGGAAGGTAGCAAAACATGCTCAGCAAAGAGGACAGCCGACGGCTGGCACAGTTGGAGCGTCAGCTCCGGCGCGACGACCCCGACTTCTGCGCCCGGATGGGTGGCGGCAACTTCAGCGTCCCGACCCCCAGGCCCCCGTTAGCCCTCTTCTTCGTCGCCGCCGCGATAGCCGTCGCCGCGATCCTCCTCGCCGCGACCGGCTGGTGGATCGCCGCCGTGGTCGTCGCCGTCTGGGGCGTCGTCACCGCGATCGCCGCCGGCTACCGCCTCCGCAAGTTCCGCGCCCGCTAAAGGCGTTCCCCGATCGAGCCCGCGCCCGGCACGGCGCGGGCTCGCTCACATCCCCCACCCCCGGGGGCTGGCACTCACGGTCGAAACCCGCCCCAAAACCAGCCCTCAGCACCAGCCGAGCCCGCACACCCACCCCAGCCCCAGCTGGCGCTCACGGTCCAAAACCCGTCCAAAACCCGCCACCAGCCCCAGCCGACGGCGCCGCCCAGCCCGCAGGCCCCGGCCAAGGTCCCAGCTGGCGCTCACGGCTGCAAAACAGCCCAAAAACAGCCGTCAGCACCAGCCAAGCCCGCAACCAGACCGCCCAGCCCGCTGGCCCGCCGCGGCGGGGCGCAGCGCGGCGGGGCGCAGCCCGGCGCAGCGCAGCCCGGCGCAGCGCAGCCCGGCGCGGCGCAGCCCGGCGCGGCGCAGCCCGGCGCGGCGCAGCCCGGCGCGGCGCAGCCCGGCGCGGCGGGGCGGGGCGGGGCGCGGCGCGGGGACTGGCTGGTGCTCACGGCTGCAAAACAGCCCAAAAACAGCCGTCAGCACCAGCCGGGCCCGCAACCAGACCGCCCAGCTCGCTGGCCCGGCACGGCCCGGCGTCGCGCGGCGCGGCGCGGGGTCCGGCTGGTGCTCACGGCTGCAAAACAGCCCAAAAACAGCCGTCAGCACCAGCCGGGCCCGCGCCCGACCCGCCAGCCTGGTGGGCCGCCAGGCCGCCAGGCCGCCAAGCCGCCAAGCCGCCAAGCCGCCAAGCCGGTGGGCGGGTGGGGCGGTGGGCAGGATTGGGGATTGGCTGGTGCTGGCGGCTGGAAAACGGTGTGGGCTAAACCGTCAGTGCCGGCTGGGGTTGGGTGGGTGGTGGGGTTTTAGGGGGTGGTGGCGGCGAGGACGGCGGCGCGCGGGCTGGACAACACCAGGCGGCCGGGCAGCAGGTCGGCGGCCGGGGCCATGCTCGGCTGGGCCAGAACGATCACGTCGGCCGCCACGTCCCGCAGCTGCTCGGCTATCACCGCGTGATAACTCGCCAGCTCCCCGGCCTCGAAGAACGCCCAGGCGTCCAGGCAGGGCACCGGCACCAGATCGGCCGAAGGGTCCTCATCCAGCAACAATCCGGTCGTCGGTTCCAGCGTGGACTCCACCGCGTAGGCCACCGCGATCCGCCCGCCGGCCGCGACCGCTGCTCGCGCCATCGGTCGGTCCGCGCGTAGCACCCCGGCCCGTTCGGCTTCCGGACCGATCGTCGAGCAGGTGCAGACGATCACGTCCGCCCCGCCGAGTTCCGCCAGCCGCGCCCGCACCCGTTCCTCGACCGGAATCCCGGCCCGGGCATCGGCCAGCAGGCTGGGGTCGACCACGTGCTCGTCCCGCCATCCCGGCGCCAGCGAGGCGACCAGCCCGCGGAACGTCGCCACATGAACCTCGGCGGTGTGCAGGAACCCGATCGTGCTCACTCGAACACCGTAGTGGCCTCGGGAACCCCACGAGCCCGCGCCACCGTCACCGCCTCTCCCTCGACCCGCTCCCGTCGGGCGGCTGTGAGCGGCCCGAACGTGGTCACGGTCAGATCCACTCGTTTCTTCCCGGCCATCCGTGGCCGCCACACCCCGGCGATCTCCCCGTCGAGCAGCACCACGCCGGGGTTGCCGAGGACCCGCCAGACCTCTTTGTGTCGCTCCTGGTCAGGCACCAGCAGATCCCGATCGCGGCCTTGGAGCAGCGGATCCATCGCCGGGAGCAGCCGCGCCTCCTTCGGCGTGGCGGCCGACTCCAGCGCGGTCACGCTCGCCGCCGGCAGCCACGCCTTGCGCCCGTCGATGCGCACCTCGGCCAGCTCGGCCGGCCACACCGCGCGGATCTCCGCGGTCGTGCTCTGCAGGTATTTCGCCACCTCGGCGGGGCCGGCCGGCCCGAGAAACCGCAGGTACGTCGTGATCAGCTCGCCGATGCCGTGGTTGGCCTCGGGAATCGGGCCGGTCGCCAGCGGCCCCAGCATCGCGTCGCGCCCGCGGGACAGCACCTGGACGCCCCCGGCCAGCCCGGCCTGCTGCCACACGTTCCCGGAGACGTGCCGGGCCCGGCAGGTCTTGCACTCGAACGTCAGCTCGCGCGGCACCCGCGCGCTCACCCCGGTGCTCGCCTCACCGCGGGGCATCGGCTCCCGCACCACTTCGCGGAACGCCTCGGCCGTGGCGCGCAGGGCCGCGACCCCGAGGCGCCCGCCGTCGGGGATTGCCCCGCTCTTGATCCGCGCGCTCGCGTCGGCGTCGCCGACCGGCCAGAGTCGCGCTGTCAGCGCGGCGACGTCGTCCCGCCGGTGCAGGTGTGGCGCCCCGCGGGCCGCCCAGACGGTGACCAGCCGATCGTCCTCCAGGTCGGCGGCGGTGCGGGCGGCGAGGGCGACGTGGGTCGAGCCCGGTGTGTATTCCTGCACGCCCAGGTCCAGCACCGGCAGGTCGGCGGGTCGCGCGTCGCCCCGGTCGGTGAGCCCCAGCGCGGCCAGTCGATAGGCCATCACCTGCGCACGATCCACGGTGATCACTCGCCCCACCCCCGGTTGCTCAAATGCGACGACCGTACCGCCGGGATGCGACATTTCTCAGGCGTTCCCGTCGTGCGCCGGGCAGCCCCTCCACGTACTCCCAGGTGTCCAGGCTCGTGGGGCCGTAAGGCCCCTCCTGCGGGATCGGTGGCTCGCCGGTCAATCGGTACCCGCACCGGCGCGCCACCGCGGTGCTGGCCGTGTTGCCCGGGTCGATCCGCAGCAGCAGCCGGTTCAGTCGCAGCGTGCCGCACGCATATTCGGTGAGCAGCGACAACGCGGCCGCCGCGAGCCCGCGACGCCGATAGGCGGCTCCGACCAGGTAGCCCAGCTCGGCCTCGCGCAGCCCCTCCTCGACGCCGAAGAGCAGCACCTCGCCCAGCGGCGCCCGCCCGTCGGTGGTGATCGCGAGCTGGATCCGCCGCCCGGTCAGCCGCCCCTGCCGGGCCCGTTTCAGGTAGGCCAGCCCGGCCTCGACGTCGAACGGCGACGGCATCGGCGTCCACCGGGCGATGTCTGGTTCGTCGAGGATCGCGACGAGATCTTCCAAATCGTCGGGCATCCATTCCCGCAGCACGACGCCATTGCCCGCCAACGTCAGCGGGTGCGGCAGCGGGCTGGCGGTCACTCTTCGCATCCTGCCCGGAAAGACCCGTATGCGGCTAGTGGCGATCCACAGACGACCGCTGTTGATTCCTGACCGTCCAACCGTCGGATTACCGATCGCGCCCGGCGGCGGCTTCGGCCCACCCGGTCAGAGCTTGCGCGCGCTGATCTCCAGCCCGGCGGCCTGGAGGCGGGTGACCAGCGCGTCCCCGATCCCGGTGGCCGGCGTCAGCACCCCGCCCTCGGACGGCGGCAGCGACTCCCGGTCCAGCGCCAGTGCGAGCGCCGCTTCTCCGAGCATCACCGAGGTCGCCGCATAACCGGGGTCGCCCTTGGCCCGCACCCGCGCCGTGTACCGCGCGCCGGTCGACGTCGTCGTGAAGATGTCCATGGTGAAGTGGCCGGCCTGCCGTTCCCGTTCGCTCGGCCCGGTGCCCGGCTTGGGCAGGAGACGGTCGAGCACGAACCGGGCCGGCGGCACCGCGAGCCCCGCGAAGAGGGCGCCCAGTCCCAGCTTGGTGCCGTACGCGATGACCGGCGACAGCGGGGACGCGCCGACGCTCATCGCCTCGCGGTACCGGAAGTTCCGCCCGTAGGCCCAGGATCGCAACGCGTTGCTGCGCCGCACCACCCGCGTGTTGTAGGACGCCATCACGAACGGCGCGAGTCGCCCGCGCAGCCGCGGGTCCACTTCGGAGGCCGGGAACGTGTCCAGGTCGCTCTGCCGGGGCAGTTTCGGTTCGGCCTTGCGGTCGGGGCTCAGCGAGTACGGACTTCCGGCCACCCGCCGCAGCGCCGGGTCCTTCTTCATGTCGTCGACCTGGTTGCGCATCGAGTCGATGGTGCCGCCGCTGGCCCCGCCGCGCATGCTCGTCACCACGAGCGTGGTGTCGGTCAACTCGCCCGCGCCGTCCGATTCGACCAGCTTGTGGAGGACGTGGACGCCGATGTCGGACGGGATGGAGTCGAAGCCGCAGGAGTGGACGATCCGCGCACCGGTGCTGCGAGCGAGTTCGTGGTTCGCGTCGATGCTGTCCCGGGCGAACAGCACTTCACCGGTCAGATCAACGTAGTCGGTGCCGGTCGTCGCGCAGGCGTGCGCAAGGGCGTGGCCGTATTTCGCGTACGGCCCGACCGTGGTGACCACCACCCGGGTGCGTCCGGCCAGCGTGGTCAGCGCCTCGGTGTCGGCCGCGTCGGCGACCAGAACCGGCCAGTCGACGCCGAGCCGGTCCCGAACCGCCGCCAGTTTCTCCGCCGAGCGGCCGGCCAGCGCGATTCGGGTGCCGGCCGGTGCGTGTCCGGCGAGATATTCCGCCACCAGTACGCCGACGAAGCCGGTCGCACCGTAGACGATCACCTCGAAGTCGCGTGAACGATCACTCATGGTCGGAGATTGTGCACCCCGGACCGCGTCCAGGGGAACTGGCCGGTAACAACCGCGCGGAAACCCTTGTACAGGACCGGAGTCGCATGAGCACGCAGCCGGGATCCGAACGAGCGCGGCATTTTTACCCAGTCGTGCGAGCGCTAAGCCTATGGAGAGCGGCTTTCCCCCGTATGCGCGACCACGTGGGTGGCAAGTCGCGCCACGATTGAAGAACTCAGGGAGTTATTCACACAAAGGAAGATCAAAGCGGCTAATTTGTGAGAACAAAGTCACCGGCCCCGCTTCCGGACGTAGTCAGTCCAGTGAGGTGGTGGCTACCGTCGGCAGTCCGCAATCGCGGACACCGTGGCCGGAACGCCGAGTCCTGCCTGCTGGTCACGGTCAACAACACACAGGCATGGAGCGGGGGACCCACAAGTTCCTCGGCGCGCTCGAACCGGAGCGCGCCTCGGGGTGAAGCCGCTCACGCGGCCGGGCTCCTCGGCCCGAACCCGACAGCTCACCTCGTAGGCGTGGAGGGAAAACTTCATGCTTCACCTGAACAAGCGGGTTCGTCGTGTCCTCTCCCGGCGAGCCCAGTCCCCGCGCGCCCTTTTACGGCCGATGCCGGCCGAGCGCGCTCCATCAGGGCCCCAGCACCGCGCGGTCTCCAAGCGGACCCGGGTCCGGCGTGCTCTCGGCATCACGATCGCCGGGCTGGCCGGCGCCGTGGGCCTGCTGGCCGTCGAGTCCGCACCGGCCAGCGCTGCCCCGAACGTGAACTGGGACGCCGTGGCCCGATGCGAATCCGGCGGCAACTGGCGGATCAACACCGGCAACGGCTATTACGGCGGCCTGCAGTTCAGTCGTTCGACGTGGCGTGCTCACGGCGGCGGCAAATACGGCTCCACGGCCAATCTCGCCTCCAAGAACGAGCAGATCACGGTCGCCGAACGGGTGCTGCGCAGCCAGGGGATCCACGCCTGGCCCACGTGCGGCCGCCGGGGCCTGACCAGCGCCCGGACCACCACGAAGGTGAGCCCTTACCGCCTGGCCTCCTACAACACCGCGTTGAAGACCACCGGCACCTACGTCGTGCGGCGTGGTGACACGTTGTCCGGCATCGCCGCGCGCCACCACGTCCGCGGCGGCTGGCGGGCCCTTTACCGCGCCAACGCGACCCGTCTGAGCAACCCGAACCACCTCAGGGTCGGTCAGCGCCTGGCGCTCTGACGAATTCCGGCTGGTCGAGCACCCGCAGCCACGTTCCGTCGGGCTGCCGGCGGACCACCTGCGCCCTCGCCCCGGCCCCGTCTTTCGGCGGTGTCGAGGTGAGGGCCAGGTCGCCGCTGATCAGGGTCGGCAGCGGGGGCTCGGGCTCGAACCGGGGCATCCTGGGCAGCAGCTCGGCCCAGAGCTTCTGGATCGCGGCGCGGCCGACCGTCTGGCTGCCCGGCGGGAAGGCCATCACGGCCTCCTCCTCATACAGCAGCGCGAGGCCTTCGGCGTCCTTCGCGTTGGCGCGCTCGACGAACAGGCGCGTCAGGTCTTCGGGTCGGTGGGCCTTCTCGCGTTCGGTCATGACTCCACCCTCCTCCGGCCCGATCCACAAGTCCAACAGATAGTTCTTCTAGCTACTACAATTCCTACTCATGGATTTGCGGCAGCTGGAGTACTTCGTCGCGGTCGCCGAGACCGGCAGTTTCACCCGCGCCGCCGAACGGGTGCACATCACCCAGTCCGGGGTGAGTGCCCAGGTCAAAGCGTTGGAGCACGAGCTCGGGGCCGAGCTTTTCGTCCGCAGCGGGCGGACCGCCCGGCTCACCGACGCCGGTTCCGTCGCGCTGCGCCACGCCCGGGCCGCGCTCGACTCGACGCTTGACCTGCGCGACGCCATCGACGACGTGAAAGGCCTGGTCCGGGGGCGGCTGACGATCGGGATGGTGATCGGCTGCGAGGTCGCGCCGCTCTTCGACGCGCTCGCCGCCTTCCACGACGATCATCCGGGCATCGAGGTCGAGCTGACCGAGGCGAATTCGGATCAGCTCGTCGCCGGTGTCCGGGCCGGCGCGATCGACGTCGCTCTGGCCGGGCTGGCCGGCGAGCCGCCGGAACATCTCGCGTCGCACGTCATCGTCAGCGAGCCGCTCGTCGCGCTCACCTCCCCCGGCAGTGAGCTGGCGCGACGCGGCCGCCTGGCGATCACCGGGCTCACCTCGTACCCAATAATCTGTCTTCCGCAAGGCACCGGCATCCGTGACGTGCTCGACCGGGCCGGGATGGCCGGGCTCGGGCTGCGACCGCAGGTCGCACTCGTCGCGACGTCGCCGGAAACCGTCGCCGGCCTGGCCCGCCGGGGTCTCGGGGTGGCCATCCTGAGCGAGTCGATGGCCGCCGCCCACCCGGATCTGATCGCCGTCCCGATCGACGGCATCGAGATCCCGGCCCTGCTGGCCCTGGTCTGGGTCGAGCGCACGAGTCCGGCGCTCGCCGCCTTCCTCAAGCACTGCCGAGCCGCCTTCGGCTGACCCTCAAAAAACCATCAAAATCCGCTTACGGTACGGCCATAGCACCGCCCTGACATGCGGAAAGGCCCCCGCCGCGCTGATCGCGACGAGGGCCTCCCGGCCTGTCAGGTGTTACCGCGTGATCGTCCGGAAGTAGACCTTGGCGGCCGAGGTGTTACCGGCCTTGTCCACCCCCCAGTACGAGATCCGCAGGATGCCCGTCTTCACGCCGGTGACCCGGACGCTCCACGTGCTCCCGCTGAACGACGCGTTCACCACCTCAGCCTTGGCCAGGGCGGACGTCCGCGAGGACGCCTTGACCCACTTGCCGTGGCTGTAGTAGTACCAGTGGCTGCCCCGCTGCTCGGTCAGCTTGACCCGGACCGAGCGGACACCGAGACCGGTGTCGCTGACCGAGCCGGTGACCTTGGCCCACGAGGTCGCGCGGTTGGGGCCGCTCGGCACCTTCAGGGTGACCTTGGGCGCCCAGACGTCCTTGACGACCTTGACCGAACCGGCGGTCACGGTGGTGCCGGCGCCGACGCCGTTCACCGGGGTGACCTTGATGGTGTAGGTGCCGGCCTTGGTGTAGGTGTGCGCCACCGGCGTGTTGGCCGACGCGCTGCCGACGTAGCCGTCGCCCCAGCTGATCTTCACCGAGGTGCCGTTCACGCCGCTGACCCGCAGCGTGATCGACTGGGTGGCGTAGATCGAACCCCGGTCGACGCTGTACTTGCCGGTCTGGACGGCCGCCGTGACGGTACCGGCGGCGATCGGCGCGGACGCGTTGCCGGCCTTGTCGGTGATCGTCACCGTGACCGCGAACGTGCCGGCCTTGGCGTACTTGTGGGTGGCGGTCTTCGCGCCGGCCGCCAGCGTCTCCGCCGCGCTGCCGTCGCCCCAGTTGACCACCTGCGTGATCCCGGCGACGTCACTGTCGTCGGAGAGCGTCTTCTGGGTCAGGGTGACCGTCTGACCGGTCCAGATGCTCGCCGCGTTCACCGAGTAGGAGCCGGTCGGCGCGGTGGTGTCGGTCGGGGCCGGCACGTACACCTTGCTGCGGGGCGCGGTGACCGCGGTGATCGGCGTGTACTTGGCGAAGAAGTTGACCAGCATGGTCAGGTCGTTGTCGCCGGTGGTGGTCGCGCTCGGCTTGTTCAGGCCCAGGGAGGTGAAGTTGTCGCCACCCGCGGCGAGGAACGAGTTCATCGACACCCGGTACGAGCCGGCCGGGTCGAGGGTGACCCCGTTCAGCTTCAGCGTCGACGCGATGATGTGCGAGCCACGGGCCGCGGCCGGGTCGTACTCGTAGGTCAGGCCCTTCGACACACCCAGGTGCAGGATCGGCCGGGACGCGCCGTCCGGCTGCCACTGCTCCTCCAGCGCGCTCTTGATCTGCGCACCGGTCAGGGTCTTGGTGACCATGTCGTTGGCGAACGGCTGAACCGCGTACGCCTCCGAGTAGGTGATCACCCCGTCGTCACCGACCAGCAGGTCGTTACGCAGGCCACCCGGGTTCATGACGGCGATCTGCGCCCCACCCCGGCCGGCGTCGCTGGTCTGGTCGAGCTGCACGTCGGCGATGAAGTTGCCCATCACCGACTCCGAGCCACGGTCCTCGGTACCGGTCGCCGAGTAGGCCCGCTTGATGTCGGTCGTGATGTTGCCCAGGACCTTCTTGCCGAGTTCGGCCGAGTTGGTCTTGGCGGCGGCCACGATCCCGGCCACGGTCGGGTCCTCGGCGTAGCCCTTGACGTCGATCAGCTCGGCGGTCGAGCTGGTCACCGACTTGGTCACCGGGTCGTACGTGAGGTTCGCCCGGCCCAGACGCAGACCGTAGTCCTCGGCCTGCAGCACCGGACGGGTCTTGTCCGTTCCGGGGATCGGGATCTCGAACGCGTACGGCTGGTGCGTGTGGCCGCTGAAGATCGCGTCCACGTTCGCGTCGAGCCGCGTGAACGCGCCGAACACCTTGTCGCTCTGCAGCGCCTCGGCGGAGTTGATGTTCTCGGTGGCGGCGCCCTCGTGAGCGAGCACCACGACCACGTCCGCCTCGCCGTTCGACTCGTCGCCGTCGGACAGCTCGTCGGCCACCTTGTTCGCCTCGGCCACCGGGTCACGGAAGTCCAGACCCTTGACGCCGTCCGGGCTGACCATGTTCGGGGTCTCCAGCGTGACCACGCCGATGTAACCGACGCGCACGCCGCCCACGGTCTGCACCGAGTAGCCGGGCAGGATCCGCTTGTCGTCCTTGTAGACGTTCGCGGCCAGGTACGGGAAGTTGGCCTTCTGGTCCAGGTGGTTCAGCAGGTCGTCGGCGCCCTTGTCGAACTCGTGGTTGCCGACCGAGGAGACGCTCAGGCCACCGGCGTTCAGGGCGTCGAGCGTCGGGTCGTCGTTCGCGATCGACGAGACGAAGGTGGACGCGCCGACGAGGTCACCGGACGCGCTCCACAGCGTGTTCGGGTTCTCCCCGCGCAGCTTGTTGACCAGCCCGACGAGCTGCGCGGCGCCACCGTTACCGGCGGTCGGCTGCTCGATCCGGCCGTGGAAGTCGTTGATGCTCAGCAGCTGCAGGTCGATCGGCTTCGGCGCGCTGGTGTCCAGGCCGATCACGACCGGGTCGTGGTCGCTGGCCCGGTACGGGTCGGCGTTGTAGAACGGCGCGTAACCGTCGTACTCGAAGGCGTACGACTCGACCGAGTTGATGTTCCAGATGTCGACGCCGGTGACCCGGGAGGTCAGCGCCGGCGTGGTCAGCGCGTGGTCCAGCGAACCGGACTCGCCACCGAAGACGTACGAGTTCTTGCCCGGCGCCTTGGTGGTGTGCACGTCGGTGTAGCCCGCGCCGTAGAGGACCTGCATCGGGTCCTCCTGGGTGTAGGAGTTGAAGTCACCCAGCAGGATCACCTTGTCGGTGCCGCTGTCCTTCTCCACACCGTTGACGAACGACACCAGCGACGCGGCCTGACGCTTGCGGTCACCGTTGTACGGGCCCTGCCCGTCCCCACTGTCCACATTGTCGCCGGTCGGGGCGACCGAGGCGCTCTTCGACTTCAGGTGGTTGGCCACCACGGTGAAGTCGATGCTGCCGGAGGTGAAGGTCTGCGCGATCGGCTCACGCGCGTTCGACCACACGGTCTCGTCGTTGATCGACCGGGACGCGCCCTTGGGCGTGACCTTGGCCGGCTTGAAGATGATCGCCGTGGTGATGAAGTCCTGCTGGTCCGCGCCGGGCAGCTCGGCCGGCGTGCGGACGTAGTCCCACGTGCCCGCGCCGTCCTTCTCGTTCAGCGCGCCGACCAGCGTCTTCAGCGCCAGCTGGGGGTCGTTCGCCTCGAAGCGGACCGAGTTCTCGATCTCCATCAGCGCGACGACGTCGGCGTCCAGCGAGGAGATCGCCGTGACGATCTTCGTCTGCTGCTTGACCAGCGCGGCCGCGTCCTTGGCGCCACGGGCGTTGGCGTTCTGCGACGGGAAGTGCACGAAGTAGTTCAAGACGTTGAAGCTGGCCACCTTGATGTCGCCACCGACGGCCGCCGGCGCGGTGGTCCGCGGGTTGGCCGAGGTGAAGGTGGTCCGGTTCGCGGCCGGGGTCTCGGCGGTCACCACGGTGGTCGGCTCGAGCAGCCAGTCACCGTAGGAGTAGTCGAGCACGACCGGCCCGAACGAGGCGACCTTGTCGCCGGCCCGGATCGGCGCGTCCTTGCTGATGTACGGCGGCGCGATGCCGGCCGTGGACAGCGTGGTGGTCCGGCCGTCGTCGAGCAGGATGCGGCTCGCGCGGTTGGCCGCCTTGAGCGCGACCGCCTCGGCGCTGCCGGCCTTGGCCACGTCGGTCGGAACCTTGGCGACCTTGTCACCCGCGGTGAGGACGGCCTCGCCGTAGGAGGTCAGGTAGTACGGGTCCGAGACGGTGTAGTCACCGGCCGGGGAGACCAGCATGCCCTCGACCGACTCGCGGACCGCGTCGCTCGCCGGCAGGGCCAGCGGGGAGGCGGTCGGCACGGTCACGTCGTGCGCGCAGACCTGGGCGTCGGTCTTGGCCGCCAGGGTCAGCTCGGTCAGCGTGTTGAACTCGGTGACCGTGCCGGTCACCCGGACCTGGTCGCCGATCGCGATGTCGGGCAGGCTGGATCCGAAGACGAAGATCGCGTCGGACGCGACACCCTCGGCGGCGGTGTGGCTCGTGCCCGCGGTCTGGATGTAGAAGCCGCTGAAGCCGCCGGTGCGGTGGTCGGCGGTGACGACGCCCTCGACGGTGACCTTCGAGCCGGCCAGCGGGGAAGCCGCGCCGGTGCCCTGCACCTCGGCGATGGTGTTGGTCACCGCGGTGTCACACCCGACCGGGGTGCCCGGGTCGGTGGTGGCAGCCTTGTTCACACTGCCGAACGAGTTCTGCGCCGCGGCCAGCCAGGTGCCGTCGATCTTCTGCAGCGAGTAGCCGACCGGAGTGCTGTTCGACTCCGAGACGCCGATGTCGGTGCTGGTCAGACCCGCGGCCGGGGTGCCGGTGGCGCCGGTCATGGTGCCCTCGTAGCTGAGGAACTCGGCGACCGTGCCGTCCGGCTTCACCAGGGCCAGGCCGTCCGGGGCGCCGTTCTGGACGCCGTCCTTGCCCCAGGTCTGCACGTACACGCCGTTGGTGGCGACCATGCCGCTCAGAGGCTTGGTGTCGTAGACGCCGTTGCCGCTGCCGTTGTAGAGGGCGAGCGTCCAGCCGGTCGGGTCGAAATCGGCCGGAGCCTGGATCTCGACGGCCTCACCGGTGTCGTCGCCGACGTTGTCGTAGTGGATCTCGGAGATGAAGGGGATCTGGGCCTCGGCCGCGAACGCCGGCACGGAGAAGCCCAATCCCAGCGCGGTCGCGAGTGCCGCCGCGCCCAGGGCTCGGAGAGCCTGAGGGCTCGCAGCGGCGCTCACGCTGCGTAGATATGGACGCATGGAAACAGGTCCCCCTAGGGAAGTGAGTGCGCCGGAGCGTAGGTAGGTTCGGTGACGTTCTCTTCTCGCCCAGGTAACAGAAAGGGGTGCGGCCCACAAAGGACGGGGTTGAATCCACCTTTATCGACCCTTCGATGTGATCACAGTTGAGCATCGGACTCTCCACTACGGATTGTTACCTGTTGGCTGTCTATACAACGCGTAACGAAACGTCTGCGTCGCGACGGGACGCATACGGCCCGGCGCGGGTGTTTTGTGCCGGTTCTCAGGCCACCGAAAAGTAGGCCGATTACGTGGGTCGACCCCGCCTCACCGTGCAAGGAGCAACCGTGGCGACCCTGCTGTACCGGCTCGGCCGGCTGTCCTATCGGCGACGCCGTCTGACCCTGGCCGTCTGGGCACTGGTCCTCGCGCTCATCGGGATCGGCGCGGCCACCCTCTCCGGGCCGACCACCGGCGCGTTCTCCATCCCGGGAACCGAGTCGCAGCGCGCCATGGAGCTGCTGGCCGAGAAGTTCGGCGGCGGCTCGGACAACGCCAGTGCCAAGGTCGTCTTCACCGCTCCGGCCGGTTCGACGCTCACCGCCGACCAGCAGAAGTCCGCGGTCGAGGCCGTCGTCGCCGCGCTCGCCGGGGTACCGCAGGTGTCCGCGGTCGCCGACCCGTACGAGGCGAAGACGGTCTCGGAGGACGCGCGGACCGCGTACGCGACGGTCACCTACTCGGTGCCGGCCACCGCGGTCACCGACGCGGGCCGCGACGCGCTCTTCGCCGCCGGGGACACCGCGAAGTCGGCCGGGCTCGGCGTCGAGTACTCCGGCGAGTCCACCCAGTCGGCCGAGGGCGGGCACTCCAGCGAGGCGATCGGCATCGTGATCGCCGCGATGGTCCTGGTCGTCACGTTCGGCTCGCTCGTCGCGGCCGGCCTGCCGCTGCTCACCGCCATGATCGGGGTCGGTCTCGGGATGGGCGGCATCCAGATCGCCACCGGATTCTTCGACCTGTCGTCGTCCACATCGGCGCTGGCCACCATGCTCGGCCTGGCCGTCGGCATCGACTACGCGCTCTTCCTGGTCTCCCGCTTCCGGCACGAACTGGCCAACGGCCACGACGGCGAGGAGGCGGCCGGTCGCGCCACCGGGACCGCCGGTTCGGCCGTGGTCTTCGCCGGCCTGACCGTGGTGATCGCCCTGGCCGCGCTCAGCGTCACCGGCATCCCGTTCCTGACCGCGATGGGCCTGGCCGCCGCCGGAACCGTGGCCGGGGCCGTGGTCATCACGCTGACGCTGGTCCCCGCGGTCATCGGCTTCGCCGGCCGCCGGATCATGCCGAAGAAGGCGCCGGTCCGGGACCGGGTCTCGTTCGGCGAGCGCTGGGCCCGCAACGTGCTCCGATACCGCTGGGCCGCGCTCGTCGTCGCGCTCGCGCTGATCGTCACCGCCGCCGTCCCGGTCTTCCACCTGCGCCTGTCGCTGCCCGACGACAGCACCGCGTCGGTCACGTCGACTCAGCGCAAGGCCTACGACCAGCTCGCCGCCGGCTTCGGTGCGGGCTTCAACGGGCCACTGATCGTGGTCGCGACCGGCTCGTTCGACGAGGCACGTCAGGCCATCGCCAAGCTGACCGACGTCGTCCTGGTCACCGAGCCCGTCCTCGACCGGGCCGGGGACGTGGCGATGCTCACCGTCATCCCGAAGAGCGCGCCGACCAGCGAGGCGACCAAGGGCCTGGTGAAATCGATCCGCGATCTGCCCCTTCCGGTGCAGGTCACCGGGACGACCGCGGTCAACATCGACGTCTCCGACAAGCTGACCGCGGCGCTGATCCCGTACCTCGCAATTGTTGTGGGTCTTGCCTTTGTGCTGCTCATGCTGGTCTTCCGCAGTCTGCTGGTGCCGCTCAAGGCGACGGTCGGCTTCCTGCTCAGCGTCGTCGCCGCGTTCGGCGCGCTGACCTGGGTCTTCCAGGAGGGCCACCTGGCCGGCTGGTTCGGCGTCGAATCGACCGGGCCGCTGGTCAGCATCATGCCGATCTTCCTCATCGGCATCCTGTTCGGACTGGCCATGGACTACGAGGTCTTCCTGGTCACCCGCACCCGCGAGGAGTACGTGCACGGTGCCGCCCCGAACGAAGCGGTCATCGCCGGCATGAAACACGGCGCCCGCGTCGTCACGGCCGCCGCGCTCATCATGATCAGCGTGTTCGCCGGCTTCATCCTGGCCGACGACACGATCATCAAGTCCCTCGGTTTCGCCCTGTCCTTCGGCGTCGCGGTCGACGCCTTCCTGGTCCGGATGACCATCGTCCCGGCAGTGTTGTCGCTGCTCGGACGCTCGGCGTGGTGGCTGCCGGCCTGGCTCGACCGCCTGCTGCCCAACGTCGACGTGGAGGGCGAGGGCCTCACCCGGCAGCTCGCCGAAACCCCCCGGGGCGAGGATCGCGAATTGCTCCCGGCCGCCTGATTAATTTTCCCGTACGGCCGGAGCCGCCGCGCCAGGCGCATTCGCGCAGCTCACCAGCGGCGGCTCCGGCCCGGCGCCGATGATCATCGGTTCGGCTCCGCAGGTGAACCTAAAAGTATGAGATCAGGTGCTAGGTAGGTTTAGTCCGTTCTGTCACGGTAAGGAGGGTTTTGGGGAAGAAGTAAACGAAGGGACATCGCAATGCAGAAGACCATGCGCCTCGTGGCGCTGGCCGGCTTCGGCATGCTGGCCGGGATGACGGCGGCCGCCGCCCCCGCCCAGGCCACGCCCGCCAACAGCAACACCACAGCCCAGCAGAACCCGTGGAACGACGACGAAGTCGTCGGCTACTACCGCGACTTCTGGTCCTGCCAGCGCGCCGGCCTCGTCGGCGAACGCTTCCGCGCCTGGGGCGACCACGACTGCGAAAAAGTCCGCTGGGGCTTCCGCCGCGGCGCCTGGGCCCTCATCGTCGACCAGAACGACTGGGACAGCCGCTGGGACAACCGCTGGCGGCCGGGCTCCTGGCCGGCCGGCTGGCCGAACCGGCCGCAATGGCCCGGACAGGGGCGGCCGGACCGCCCGGGGCCGCACGGTCCCGGCGGCAACGGCCCGCACGGCCCGGGCGGGAATGGCCCGGGTGGGAACGGACCTCACGGGCCCGGCGGCAACGGACCCGGCGGGAACGGCCCCCACGGACCCGGCGGCAGCGGACCCGGCGGCAACGGGCCTGGCGGTAACGGCCCCAGTGGTCCCGGTGGCAACGGCCCTCACGGTCCTGGGGGCAATGGGCCCAGCGGTCCCGGCGGTAACGGGCCCAACGGCCCTGGAGGCAACGGCCCTAGCGGCCCCAATGGCCCGACTCGCCCTGACCGCCCGAACAACGGCGGCCCGAACAGCGGCGGCCCCAGCAACGGCGGCCCGAGCAGCGGAAACCCGGGCGGGGGCAACCCCGGCGGCGGTGGCCCGAACAGTGGCGGACCCAGCGGGGGCAACCCGGGCGGGGGCAACCCCGGCGGCGGAAACCCGGGCGGCGGACCGAACAGCGGCGGGCCCAGCGGCGGAAACCCCGGCGGCGGCCCGAACAGCGGAAACCCGGGCGGGGGCAACCCCGGCGGCGGGCCCAGCGGCGGCGGTCCGGGCGGCGGCCCGAACAACGGCGGCCCCGGCGGCGGCCCGTCCCGCCCCCACAGCACCAACTAGCTAGATCAACAACCCATCCCGTTGATCATGAAGGTCGGCCCGCAGATAAAGCCCACCCTCCCAAAGGGGGGCCACCTCCACACCACTGATTATCGCGGAAAAGCGGAAGATCCCGCCCACCCCCTGTGGACAACCACCCCCTGTGGACAACCGGCATTCGATCAGCAGAAACGCGATACAACGGAGTGCGGGCGGGCCCACCAAAGGCCCGCCCCGCCTCAGTTGACCACCGGCTCCCCAGGAACGTTGAACAGCGCCGCCCAGGGCGACGACGGATCGACCGGGTAATCGGTGACGGGCGCGTCCCCCTTGGTCGTCCACCGCGCCTCGTAGGGCATGCCGTCGAACGCCACCCGATCCCCGCGGTGGTATTCGGTCGACGGGTTCCAGGCCACCGTTACCCCGCTCACCAGTGGGCTGGGTGACGGCCGGGTGTCTCCTGGTGTGACCGGCCCGATCACCGACCACGGGCTGGGTGTCCCTCCGCTGTCGTCGGCCGACGGGTCGGATCCGGTGTTGGACCATTTGGCCTGGTAGACGACCCCGTGCCAGACCACCTTGTATCCGCCGACGTATTGTGCGGTCAGCCGCCACACCGGGTACGGGCTGGTCGCCGGATCATCGACGGTGGCCTGCTGGTCGGGGATCTGCACCGCGTCTCGTCCGGTGCTGCCGACGGCGGTCCCCGGTAGTCCGGCGAAGACTTTCGAGAAGGCCAGCGCCGCCTGGTCCACCCCGCTGCACGTGTTGGAGTGCACGACCACGTTGGTGAAGGTTCCTTTGCAGCGTGAGTCCCGGTTCAGCGACCACATCGACACGCGTCCGAGCCCTTTGTCCACCGCGAACCGGGCGAGTCCTTCGGCGTTCTCGACGGTGAACCGTTCGGTGTCCACGTCGTTCTGCCCGATCATCGGGGTGGCGCCGATTCTGGACCACACGTCGGCCGAGTTGAGTTGCACGCCGAGCCGCAGGTACAGGTCGGTGAGCTGTTTGTGGGTGCCGTTGAGGGCGCTGGTGGCCAGGTCGAGCATGTCCGGGCCGGACCCGCTCGATCCGTAGTCCATGGTCATGATGTTGACGCCGCGCAGCGTGACGCCGCCTTCCAGGGTGGTGCGGACCGCGGCGACGCCGTCGGCGGTCAGGCCTTGCGGGGTGACCGGCACGGTCAGCCAGATGGCCAGTGGTTTGCCGGCCGCCTGGCGTTCGGCCTGGATTGTTTTCAGCGCGGTGGCCCGGCGTTGCAGGGAGGCCTGGTCGGCCAGGGCGGTCCCTTCGACGTCCAGGTCGAGGGTGGCCAGGTCGTAGCGTTTGACCAGCTGACGGTACGCGTCGGTGAGCCGGGCCTGGTCTGCGCAGGCGACTGCGAGTTCGCGATTGGTCAGACCGCCGACGCTGAGCATGACGTCGCCGCCGGCCGCGCGCAGCTGGCTGATCCGGCGGTCGAGTTCCAGGGAGGCCGCGGCCTCGTCGAGCGTGTAGGCACCTCCCCAGCTGGGGGCGCAGCCGTCGTTGGGGTCGGCCACGACGAAGGCCAGCGCCACGTCGTTGGCCGGGTTGGCGTCGGGGTCCTGGAATTCGAAGGTCGGTGTGAGTGTGACGTCGACGTACGGGACCGCCCACGATTTCACCCGGGTCCCGGCGTCGCGGTAGCGCATGACGGCGGCGGCGCTGCCGGCTCCGACGGTGCCGACGACCAGGATCAGGAACAGCACCCGGAGCCAGGAGAGTTTTTCGACCGGTTGTTCCGGTTCCTGCCAGTTCGGGTCGGCCAGCGGGTCGTCGTCCGGCCGCACGGTCGGTGGGGTGGTGCGGTCGGTCGGCATCAGCGTTCTCCTTCGTCGGAGTCCTGTTCTCCCGATCGGCAAAAGCTCCGCCGAATCAAGGGCCGTCCGGTTTCACCAGGGAAAACCCTTCATGCCGCACCCCAAATGCTCCGATGGAGAGGTGACTGGTCTCACGATTCGACGACGAGGTGGAGGGCGGCCACATGGAGCGCAATTCGGTGCCCCGGCTACGGCTGGACGGCCGGCGCCAGTGGGGAGCGGACCGCCGGTCGGATCCGCATCCGATCGTTCCGCCGACGATCTCGGAGGGGCGGATCGCTCGCGGCCGTCTGGCGATCGTGCTGACCATCGCGGTCTGGGCCGGCTACATCGCGTACACGATCTTCGAGCAGTTCGTCGTCGGCAAGGCCGACACCGCGCGGCGGGCGGTCGAGGCGATCGTCTACATGCTGGTCATCACCGGTCTGGTGGCGTCCGCGATGGCGTATCTGATCACCCGGATCGGCTACTTCTATCGCAGCCGGGCGCACCAGCGCGCGCCGCGGATCGTGCTCGACGCGTTCCTGGCCAAGCCGCGGACGCCGACGGTGACCGTGCTGGTGCCGTCGTACCAGGAGGACGAGCGGGTCATCCGGACGACACTGCTCTCCGCGGCCCTGCAGGAATACCCTGGCCTGCGCGTGGTGCTGCTGATCGACGACCCGCAGACGCCGCGGAACCGGGCCGCCCGGGACCTGCTGCTCTCCGCACGTCGCCTGCCCGCCGCGATCGAGGGCGAGTTGTCCGCGCCCTTCGGGAGGATCCAGTCGGCGTACGACCGTTTCGAGCGCTCGCTCGGCGAGCGTGGCCAGCGGGCCGGTACCACCGATGACATGCGCGAGTTGGCCGCCGAGTACCGGGCCGCGACCGAGTGGCTGACCGGCCTCGGCGAGCGTCAGGAGATGGTCGACCACACGGACCGGTTCTTCGTCGACCACATCGTCGGCGCGCTCGGCGACGACCTGGCGACGATCGGCGAGGCCCTGGAGCGGGGCGCCGAGGAGAACGCGACCCTGCCGGTGGCCCGGCTGGTGCAGTTGTACAGCCGGCTGCTGGCGATCTTCGACGCGCAGGTGACGAGCTTCGAGCGCAAGAGGTACGTGTCGTTGTCGCACGAGCCCAACAAGGCGATGAACCTGAACAGTTACATCGGCCTGATGGGCGGCAGCTATCAGCAGGTCAGCACGCCGCTCGGGATCGCGCTGGTGGAGTCCGGCGCCGGCCGGGGCGAGTTGACCGTGCCGAACCCGGACTACGTGCTCACCCTGGACGCCGACAGTGTGCTGATGCCGGATTACTGCCTGCGGCTGGTGCACCTGATGGAGCAGGGCGCTTACTCGGCGGTGGCGGTGGCGCAGACGCCGTACAGCGCGTTTCCCGGGGCGGCGACCCGGATCGAGCGGATCTCCGGGGCGACCACCGATCTGCAGCACATCGTGCATCAGGGGATGACCCAGTACGGCGCCACTTTCTGGGTGGGGGCCAACGCCGTACTGCGGAAGAAAGCTCTTGATGACATCTGTCAGGTGGCCTATGAGGGTGACTGGTCGATAAAGCGTTACATCCAGGACCGGACGGTCATCGAGGACACCGAGTCGACAATCGACCTCGGGGTGCACGGCTGGACACTGCACAACTATCCCGAACGGCTGGCCTACAGCGCGACGCCGCCGGATTTCGGGTCGCTCTGCATTCAGCGGCAGCGCTGGGCGAATGGCGGTCTGCTGATCCTGTCGCGTCTGAAGGATCAGTTCCGGGCGCGGATCGGGCGCGGGCAGAAGAACCGTTTCGGCGAGCTGTTCCTGCGGGTCAACTACATGGCCTCGATCTTCTGGAGCTCGATCTGCCTGGTCGTCATGCTGGTCTACCCGTTCAACAGCGACCTGCTCAACCCGGTTCTGCTGCTGGTGTCGGTGCCCTATTTCATGATGATGGCGGCCGATCTGCGGGCCAGCGGTTACAAGCGCGTGGACGTGCTGCGCATCTACGGCTTCAACCTGATCCTGTTGCCGGTCAACCTGTCCGGGAGCATCGCCTCGCTGCTGCAATTGCTGACCGGGGAGAAGAGCCAGTTCAAACGTACGCCGAAGGTCCGCGACCGGACCACGACGGCGACGTTCTACCTGCTGGCGCCGCTCGCGCTGGCCGCGCTCTGCGCCTATACGGTGATCCGGGACGTGCGGTTCCACTTCTGGAACAACCTGGCGTTCGCCGGCATCAATCTGGTCCTCACGACGTACGCCATCGTGGCCTTTGTCGGTGTCGGCAACACCGTCGTCGACCTTTTCGCGCACTTGCGCGCCTGGCTCTATCGCCCGGTCTCGCCCCGGCGGCGGGTGCGGAGCACCGCGTCGGCGCCGGCCCCGGCGGTGACCGGCGGCGGCGCGATCGGCGACTGGGCGTCGGTGCTGCACTACGGCGGTGAGCGCGGCGCGGCCGGCCTGGTCGCGGTCCGTTCCGGCCAGCCGCAGACCGGCCGCCGCCCGGCCGTCGCGAATGCGTCGCACTCGTTCCAGGAGTTCAATTTCTTCACCGTCTTCCAGCCGATCTTCGAGCTGGAGTCCGGTGCGGTGGTCGGCTACGAGGCGCTCACCCGGTTCGCCGACGGCACGTCCCCGCAGGGCGGGCTGGCCACCGCGCAGGACCAGGGCCTGCACATCGATCTGGACGCGGCACTGATCCGGGCCGCGCTGGCCTCGGCCGTGGCGCTGCCGGCCGGCACCTGGCTGGGCCTGAACGTCTCGCCCGACCTGCTGCGCCGTCCGGACGAGCTGACGTCGCTGCTGGACGAGTCGGACCGCCCGCTGATCCTGGAGATACCCAGCCCGGAGCAGGCCGATCTGGAACGGCTGCCGTCCGGTTTCCGGTTCGCCATCGACGACGCCGGTGCGGGCTACGACACCCTGGCCAAGATGGAGTCGCTGCGCCCGGCCATCCTCAAGCTCGGCCCGGCCTCGCTGGCCGGTGTCGAGACGGAGAACGCGCGTCAGGTGGCGATCCGCACGCTCGTCGACTTCGCCGCGGCCAACGACTGCACGGTGATCGCCGAGGGGATCGAGACCGCCGGCCAGCGGGACGCGCTGGTCGCCTGCGGTGTGCGCCACGGGCAGGGCTTCTACCTGGGTCGACCGGTCCCGCTGGAACGGGCGCTGGCCGACGCGGCCGGCCGCTGACCGCGGACGGCAGAGGGGGCCGTGATCCGCGAACCGCGGGTCCCGGCCCTATTTCCGTACCCCAAATAGGCTTTTCAGCCTGCGGCGGCCGGAAGGATCTTGGCGGTGATCTCGCGCAGCTGATCAACTTCGGTCGGCGTCAGCCGATCGAAGATCAGTCGCCGGACCTCGGCCACGTGGCCGGGCGCGGCGGACTCAAGAACGGACATCCCGGCGTCGGTCAGCCAGGCGATCTGCCCCCGCTTGTCGAACGCGCACGCCTTCCGCGCCACCCAGCCCCGCTGCTCCAGGCTGGCCACGGCATGCGACAGGCGGCTGGTGGTGGTGCCGACCAGACGGGCGAGATCGGTCATCCGCATCGAGCGACCCGGCTCGGCGCTGAGCATGGCGAGAATCTGGTAGTACGCGTGCGGGATGCCGGCGTCGTCACGGAGCTGCCGGTCGAGCGCGCTGGGCAGCAGCATCAGCAGCTGGGTGAGGTTCAGCCAGGTGGCCATCTCGGGGCGGCTGAGCCAGCGGGTCTCGGTCACGACGGCATCCTGGGTCATGTCGTTTGCATCCCCATGACGTGCGCGTTGATATCCCGCACGGCCTCGCCCAGGTCGGCGATCTCGATGACCTCGACACCGTGCCCGAGCAGCGTCTCCACGCCCGTGCAGTCGGCGAAGTGCAGCGGCTCGCGCAGCGCCAGCACCACCCGGCGGATGCCCGAGGCCAGGATCAGCTCGGTGCACGAGACCGGGCGGGACTTGCGGGTCGTGCACGGTTCGAGCGAGGTGTAGAGGGTGGCGCCGAGCAGGTTCAGCCCGCGGCCGGCCAGCTTGGCCAGCGCCTCCTCCTCGGCGTGGAAGTGCGGGTCGGTCTCCCCGGTGTAGCCGGTGGCCATCGGGTTGCCGGACGGGCCGACGATGACCGCGCCGACGGCGTAATGCGTCGGCGACGGCGGGGACAGCCGGGACAGGTCGATGGCGGATCGCGTCCAGAAACGGTCAGCCTCGGTGAAGAGCGTCATGCGGCACCGGTCAGGTCGAGGGTGTGCGCGGTGTGATCGCGCTTGGCAGCAAGGTACCGGGCGTTCGCTGCGGACAGATGAACGCCCGTCCGGATCTGTTCGGTCACTTCGATCCCGAAATCGGCCAGTTGCCCGGCCTTGTCGGGATTGTTGCTCAGCAGCCGGATCCGCTCGGCCCCGAGGGCCTGCAGCATCTGAGCGGCGGCCGTGTAGTCCCGCTCGTCCTCGGCATGACCAAGAGCAAGATTCGCCTGGTACGTGTCCAGGCCGGTGTCCTGCAACGCATACGCGTCCAGCTTGGCGTAGAGGCCGATCCCGCGACCCTCCTGGCGCAGGTAGAGCAGGATCCCGCCGGCCTCGGTGATCCGTTCGGCGGCCTCGCGCAACTGCGGGCCGCAGTCGCAGCGCTGGCTGCCGAAGACGTCACCGGTGAGGCATTCGCTGTGCGGCCGGACCAGGGGGTTCGTCGCGTTCTTCCAGTCACCGAGCCCGAGTGCGAGGTGCTCGCGCCCGTCGGCCAGGCCGATGAAGGTGAACACCTCCGCGGTGGTGCGGTAGCCGTCCGGGAACTCCAGCGGCACCGTGACCCGCGTGCGGATCCGAGCCGCCGATGGCTTCACCCGCGCCGTCCCCTCGCCGATCGTCACCGTCATCGCAGCCCCCATGGTTGTTGAAGTTTCACCAACACTATTCGCCGGTTGCTCTTGAAACTTCAACAAGCTGAGGAGTGGGTTACATCACGACCACCTCGGCTGTTGTAGCCCAGCATCCACCGGACGGCTTGCCACGACGTACTCATCGGGTTGCGAGACCGGTTCGCCCGCTTCGTCCGTACGGCGAAATGAGGTAGCCGGGCCGGGGGATTCCGCGAGTCGATCGCATCGAGGATCGTGGGGTTGTCACCGTAGGTGACCATCGGGTCGACACCGAGGACACCCGGGAGGCCACCTTGCTCAACCGCACGCACTCCCGCGTCCTCGCGATGGCCGCGCTGCTGGTGACCACGCTGGTCACCGTGGTCGCGGCCGGACTGCCGACCTCGGCCGCCACACGCCCGCCGAGAGTTTTCCGCAACCTCGCGTACGGTCCGGCCGAGCCCGCCGGGACCCGGGGGCACCTGCTCGACCTCTACCTGCCCGCGGAACCGGCCGCGACGCCGTACCCACTCCTGATCGTCATGGGTGGCAGCGGCTGGAAAGCCGACGACGGCAAGGGGTATGCCCCGGCGCTCGTCCCTTACTTCACCGCGCACGGCTTCGTCGTCGCCGGCGTCTCCACCCGCTCCAGCTACCAGATCAAGTTCCCCGGCCAGGTGCAGGACGTGCAGGCCGCGATCGGCTGGCTGCGGGCCAACGCGAACCGGTTCGAGTTCGACCCGGGACGGATCGCCGTGCTCGGCGACTCCTCCGGCGGCTGGACCGCTCTGATGGCCGGCTTCACCGGCACCGGCGTCCAAGCCGTGGTCGACCTTTACGCCCCGATCGACTTCCTGCGGATGGACCCGGACATGCTGCCCGGCGCGTGCGCCTCGTTCAACCGCGCCTTCCATCTCTCCGCGTGCCACGCCGACGTCGACTCGCCGGAGTCGGCGCTGCTGGGCTGCCCGATCGAAACCTGCCCGGACCGGGTCGCCCAGGCCAACCCGCTGTTCCGGGTGAGCTCGGACGCCCCGCCGGTCCTGATCATCCACGGCGTCCAGGACGGGCTCGTCCCGCTCCGGCAGAGCCGGCTGCTCTTCGACACGCTGGCCGCGGCCTCCGTCCCGACGACCTTCTACACGGTCCCCGGCGTCGGCCACAGCCGCGACATCGTCTCCGCACGGGCGGCCCGGGCCACGGTCCGCCACGCGGGAACACCGCTGACGCGGAACTTCGCCCATCCGACGTACGGAATGATCGAAGCCTTCCTGCGGTCGGCCTTCGTCCTCACTCGACAAACGGCGCCGGTCCCGTCCCGGTCAGCACTTCCCCGTTGACCCGGGCCGTGCCGCTGCGGCCGTTGTTCAGCTTGATCGTCACGGTCTTGCCCTCAAGCCGCTCATCCTCGAGCAGGCAGGTGCCGACCCAGCCGCCCTCGTCGGTGAGCCAGAGCTCGACGGCTGTCCGGAAACTGTCCAGCTCTTCGCTGCTGATCTCGGCCGGCCCGGTGTAGGAGTCGCTCATGACCGACATCCTTCCTGCCGCGCGCCGTCGTCGGTAGACCCGCCCGCCGGTACGCCTTTCCCCGACGGGCCGTTGCTCACCGCGCTTCTGCTCAGTCCGCAGCAATGACGAACGATTGCGCGAGATCGTCCAGCTGTTTCTCGTCGAGACCGGCCCAGAGCGCCCACTCCCGGAACGACCCGTAGGCGTCACGGACGTTGGCCAGCAACTCCCGCATCGTCGCCCCGTCCACCAGGCTGGTGTCATTGTCGAGCCGGGTCTCGTCGGCCCGGTACAGCGGATTCTGCTTCAACCGGTGCGAGACCTCGGTGGCCCGCAAATTACTGGCCAGATAGTCGTCGACGATCAGATCCTCGTCGACACCGGCCAGCGCGAGCAGCGCGGCCGCGATGATCCCGGTCCGGTCCCGCCCGGCGGCACAGTGGAACAGCACCGGAATGTCGTCGCCGACGCTGGAGATGATCGCCTCGATCGCCCCGGAGATGATCGGCGCCCGCTCGGTCAGATACGAAAGATAAAGGCTCGCGACCGCCTTCGGATTGCCGACCGGGAACGGCTCGGCGCCGATCCGCCCACTCGGAATCACCGGGTGCAGAGCCGTCCGCACCGCCGGAAACAGCCGGCTGTCGGAAAGACCGTCACCACCGGCCTCTTCCGGAGTGCGCAGGTCGATGATGAGGCCGACCTCGAGCTTGCCGAAAAGAATGCGACGGTCTTCCGTCGTCAGAAAATCGAGCGAATCCGCCCGGTAGATGATTCCGCGCTTCGTCACCGAATCGGGACCGGCCGGGATCCCACCGAGGTCACGCACGTTGAATGCGCCCGTCAGCGTGACATCGCGGTCAAATCCATCGTCCGGCCGGGTGTGCGATTCGTCCCGGATGTGGTCACTCGGCATTCGGCGCTCCGTAACACGGCGTGGGTGGTCATTCCTGACGTCAAGACTATCTCACGGCCGGGCAAGGTACGCCTCGCCTTCATCTGCGGCTGACGTCCACTTCTCCGCTGCGGTATGGCGTCCGAATGTAGGATGGCCAGGGACGGATGACCTGGACATTCGTTTCCGGAAACTGGTTAATTAATTGTTTCCCAGGATCTCGAAATCATTAATTCGGCTCCGCCGACGGGGCGACATCCCGATCATCGACGGCCTGAATAAGTTGCGGAAATATCAGCCGCTCGAACATCTGTGCCGTTAGTCCTCGGTCAGGCGTCCCCACACGCTGAGCAACACAGCGCGTGGAGACGTCCAAGCCAGCGTTTACGCTGGTCAGTGCGGTGCCCCCGGCAGGAATCGAACCTGCGACCTGCGGTTTAGGAAACCGTCGCTCTATCCCCTGAGCTACGAGGGCGCAAGTCGTGATCCTACCCGACCAGCGGTGACCACCCGCACCCGATAACGCCCACTCGTGACCAGCCGTGTTGCAGCCGGGGCGATCCGGCCGTCGGACCGCATCTGGAGCAACGTGATCACCGCGCGGCGGATCTAACGGCCACCCGGCCCCAACACCGACCACCCTTGCCTACCGGTGACCACGCGTCTCCGAGCAACGTCAGAGCACACCCTGCGACGGCGACGGAGGTTTCGTCGGTGCACCTTCACGGAACGCGGTGAGATCAGCAACAAGCTTACTGTCATCGATCTCATCCAGATCGATCCCGGCTACTACGGCATGCAGGCGCGTCAACTCATCCGGATGAGCGTCCCAATACTCCGCCGGGGTCCGGCGCACGACGGCCGACAGCAGATCCCCCGGGTAAAAGTCGCCCTCGGCGAGTGGATCACGCTCCAGAACGACGAGTGCTTCAGGTACCAACACCGGTACGCCCACTTGCTGGCCGAGCATGATCCTCAGATCCTCGACGTCCAGCTTGCTGATCGGTTTGCGCCGCAACTGGTGGACCGTGGCAATGAGCCTGGTCGCGTCGGCCGGCGCATCACCCCAGGCGTCACCCTCAATTTCCTCGAGCGACTGTTCGCGGGCGTCCGTCATGGCACCTCTCCCTCATTCGGCGACACGAGGCAGGAACTGTTCAGAGTGATCAAGAAGGCGGCTGGCCTCGCCCAACTCGTCCTGCGCAGCCAAACGTTGCTCGTCCGACAATCGGCTGTCGTTGACCAGGCGCTTCAACTGGTGAATCCGATTGACCAGACCTTGCTGTGCGTTGCTGACCTCATCAATATGATTCCACGGCGTGCCGGTCGACTTGCGGGCCACCACCTCTCCGTTGAGTTCCCGCCGTGCTCCTTCGAGGTCCTTAGGAGTGAGATGCTCCTTCAGACGGTCGGTCTTGCGGGGCACCTTTCGTGACGGCTGACCGCTCTGCATAGGCGAGACCGAGTCGTCACTCGCGGCGTGCTACATCAGCGATGCACCAGCCGCGGTGGTCATGGTGGCGCCAGTAGCCAAGCCCGCAGCCGAGACGACGTTGAGCGGAACTCCAACGACTGCACCTGCACCTGTTGCGTCGAGTGCGACGCCGAGGCCTTCTCCTCCGGAACTCAGGAGCATCAGCCCGATGCCAGCTGCCGCCGTTGCCACGTCGCCCGGATGGTGGATCACCGCGTTGCCCATCGAGGCCAAAGTGTTGACCACGTCGGCACCGACGTCTTTGAGGAAGTCCCCCGCGTCATCCAGCCAGGACGACTTCTCGGGCGCTGCGGCCGCCTCGTTGTTCAGGAAGCTCGCCGCTTGGCTGCCGGCGTTGCTGACCTGCTCTCGCGCGGAGCCGAGGACATCCCGCGCAGCTTGCCGCCCTGGTTCCCCGGCGTCCACGAACGGCGGGACCTCCTGACCGGGAGCCGCCTGCGCGATCGCCTGGTCATGGTCCTGCCGGGCCTGATTCGTGCGGCCTTCAGCCTCGTTCCAGAGGCGGATCGCCTCTCCGGCCTGTTTCTGCGCCCACTCGAGCACATCGGCGTAGGTCGACAACGCGTCGGCTGCCGTCTGCAGCGAGCTGGCCGCGTCGAACCACTTATTGGGTTCGTAGCTAAACTTTTCGCGGAACGCGTCCCCGGATTGGCCGACCCAGGCGCCGGTGTCAATGTCGATCAAGCCGTCGCCCACTGCTTCAGCGCTGGTCGCACGGACTCGAAATGCACCTACGTTGGCACGGACTGTGGCGAGGTCGCCTGGAACGAGTTCCGTCGCGCTTTGCGTCTCGCCGAGCTCAGTCACCGGTGACCTGCGTTCCAGGGTCACCACGCAGGCTTGCCGCGTTGGCGTTGTCGACAGCTCGATAGGCCGTCGCTGCTCGTCCGAGGATGTCGCTGACCTCCTTGGCATCCTCTACCAGTAGATCGAGCCCGTCGTTCCAGCGGTCGCAGAAGTGCTTCACTGCTCGATGAACGCTGACGTCCCCGTAGGCCTCTGGCCCGGCGTAGACGTCTTTGAGCTGGCGTTTCTCCTGATCATTGACGCTGCGCGCGATGCCGCCGCTGGCCTGCTCCAGCGACTCGATGTCGACATGAAATCCAGGACCGTCCATGAATTTCATCCTGCACGACCGCCGCCACCCGCGACAGCTGACACCGCCAGGCAAATCACGGCGAGCGAACGCTGCCCTCAAATCGCGCAGCGTCGCCCCCGGGACGATCCGGCCGCCGGGAACACCGATCAGCCCTCGCCGGCCGATCGAAAGTCGCCCAGGACCGCCCGCAGCTCATCAACCTCGACCTCGTCCAAGTCGACGGCGGCGATCACCGCGTCCAGCCGACCCGACTCCCCTGGATACCCAGCCCAGTAGTCCGCCGGTACCCGCCGCAACACCACGCTCAGCAGATCCCCTGGATAAAAATCCCCTTCGGCCAGCGGGTCCCGTTCGAGAATGTCGAGCGCCAACGGCACCAACACCGCCACCCCCACCCGCTGGCCGATCAGCACCCGCAGATCTTCGACCGCAAGCGTCCCGATCGCCTTACGGCGCAGTTCATGGACCGTGGAAATGAGCCTGGTCGCACCCGCCGGCGCATCGCCCCAGGCATCACCCTCGATCGCTTCCAGGGACCGCTCGCGCATCCTACGGAGAGGCCGTCCACACCAGGCTGAGGTAGACGCCGTACCCGGCCGAAACCACCGTCAGCAGCGCGATCACCACAACCGCCACCGTCCGGCGTCCCTTCGCCAGCCCGGCCGCGATCGGCAGCAGCAGCGGGAACGCCGGGATCAGCAACCGCGCTTTCGAGTTGTAGTAGCTGTCCCCGAAGAACGACATGGCCAGGATCGCCGCCGAGTAGACCGTCAGCTGCCACGGCGCCCGATCGGTGGCCAGCACGACCAGCAGCGCGATGGCCACCAGAACGACCAGCGCCACCACATACAACGCGAGCGCCGACGGCTTGGTCAGCAGCGTGTGCGTCGTCTTGATCGTGAACTGGCCGAAGTCGTACGACATCTTCCAGGCTTCGTTCTGGACGTAGAAATAGCCGTCGGCCCGGCCCAGCCGGTGCCCCACCCAGGCGAAATATCCGACGAAACCGATCGGCGCGACGGCACCGGCCACCCACGGCCGCCACCCGTCCCGGCGTTGCACAATGGCGATCAGCGCGGCGATTCCCAGAACGGCGATCAGCGCGGATCCGGTCGGGCGGGTGAACCCGGCCAGCATGCACAGCAGACCGGCGATGATCCAGTTCCGCCGGATCAGCGCGAACAGCGACCACGCGGCCAGCGCGGTGAACAGCGTCTCGGTGTAGCCCATGGATTCGACGAACGCGTGCGGAAGCACCGCCCACAGCCCGGCGAGCAGGATTCCGGTGCCGCGGTCGCGCAGGTGCGCGCCGATCGCGTAGAGACCCCAGGCGGCGGCCAGCCCGGCCAGCCCGGAGACCACGATCCCGGCCGCGTCGGCGCCGCCCGGCAGCACCGGGTCGACCGCCGCGACCAGCCCCGGGAAGAGCGGGAAGAACGCGAGGTTGGTGGTCGCCAGCGCCCCGTTGGCCTTCAGCGGGATGGCGGCGTCGTAGCCGTGTTGCACGATCCCCGCGTACCAGATCGCGTCATAACCACCCAGAAGCTTCAGCAGACTGCGGTGCTCCTCGGCGGCGAACCACCACGCGACGACGATGCCGACGAGACGCAGACCCGCGTAGAGCGCGATGGCCGGCCAGGCCGCGGCGAGGCCGAACCCGGGCGAGGCCGGGGCGGCGTCCGACGAGGGCGACTCCGGCGCGTTCCTGCTGTCGACGTTCCGCGGCTGCGGGCCGAGAGTGAGCCTCACGGTCTCCCCCGGGTCCGAGCCCGTTTGCGATGCCTGCACTTCTTGGCTCCCGTGATCGGTGGGGCGGCGCTGAAGTTTACTGATCGCGACCGCCGCCTGCGAGAGCAACCCGGCCACCCAAAAACATCAAAGACCAACAATTTGCGCGTACGGCGTGAAGGTCCCCGAAGATCCACGCGCGCAACGGGAGCGCGTCTCAAGAAATCGGCAAACTGGTCGCGACGGCATGACAACCGGACACTCGGCCGGATGCGTCTGAGGGGTGATGAATCGAAGGAAGGCGGGCGCCATGCGGGATGGCTCGGAGAAGGAGTACATCGAGTACGTCACAGCGCGCCTACCCGCGCTGAGACGGCTCGCGTTTCTCCTCGCCGGTGACGATCACCGGGCCGACGACCTGGTGCAGCAGACGATCACCACGCTGTTCCTCAAGTGGCGAAGAGCGAGCGCCGCCGAGCACCTGGACGCCTATGTGCGAACCATGCTGGTCCGGACGTTCGTGGACGAGCGCCGGCGGCAGTGGGCCCGGGTGCTGCTGTTCCGGCACGCGCCCGAGCCACCCCCGGTCGAGCCCGACGGGTTCGAGGATCGCCAGCTCGTCCGCGCCGCCCTGGCCCGGCTGCCACGGCGCCAGCAGGCCGTGCTCGTCCTCCGGTACTTCTACGACCTGCCGGTCGAGGAGGTCGCGACAACTCTCGGCTGCTCCACCGGAACGGTCAAGAGCCACGCCTCCCGTGGACTCGCCACTCTGCGACGCCTGCTCGGCGAGCCGGAACTCGCCGCCACGACCTGAGGAGCCGACATGCCATCCGACTTCGACCTGCTGCGCCCGCTCGACACCGAGCCACGCTCGCCCTCCACCGTGGACATCGCGTTGGCGATCTCGACCGCGCGCCGCAAGCGGGCGGTTCGTGGTGCAGGCTATGCGGGTGCCGCCGCGCTCACCGTGGCCGCCGTCGCCGGCGGCATGATGATCAGCTCGCCACGGGCGACCATTCCGTTGCCACCGGCGGCCTCAGCGACAGCGGCGACCGCCGCGAACGCTCCCACGAGCTGCGTGATCGAGCGGATGCCGGTGCCGAATGCCGCGCCCTCGGCCCTGATCTTCGGCAGCGACCCGACCGGGAAGTTCTTCGTGGGCCGGTCCAGTCCGAAGGGCGGCGGATCCCAGGCGATCATCTGGCACGACGGCGTGGCCCGGGAGGTTGCGCTGCCCGGCGACACCGAGGAGCAGCTGACCGATGTGAACACGAGTGGCACCGCGGTCGGCTGGAGCTACGTCGCGGAGAACACCCCGATGCCGTTCGTCTATCGCAACGGCAAGGTCGACCAGTTGCCCGGCACCCAGGGCGCTTCGGCGTATGCGATCAACGACAAGGGCGAGGTCGCCGGCGACGACGGCGTTCACCCGCTGCTCTGGGCCACCTCGTCGTCGTATCCGACGCGGCTGCCCGTCCCGGAGGGCACCCAGTCGGCGACGGCGGTCGACATCGACGAGGACGGCACCGTGATCGGCACCCTCGACAACAAGGTGCCCTATGTGTGGTTGCCGGACGGCACCCACCACGCGCTGCCCATGCCCGACCTGGGCGGCAAGCAGCTCGAAGGCCGGCTCTTCCACATCCGCCAAGGCTGGGTCAACGGGGTGGTGAACGAGGGCGGCGCCGGTTCGGCCGCCTCCGGGGCGAAGAAGGCGCAGGGTGCGGTCCAGGCGGCCCGCTGGAATCTGCGCACCGGGAAGGTGACGCTCGTCGACCGGATCGACAAGGGCGCGTTCGGGGTGAACGCGTTGGGCTGGCAGACCGGGATCGGTCCCGAGGGCGGTGCCAAGCTGCTGGCCGACGACCGGGTGATCTCGCTGCCGGGCCTGGCCCCGGCCCGCGGCGACCAGTTGGCCGACATCGCCTACACGCTCAGCGACGACGGCCGAACCGCCGCCGGCCAGTCCGACGACGCCAACGACGAGATTCAGCCGGTGATCTGGCACTGCAAGTGAGTCCGCGCCCCTGCCGCGAAACGGGGGGCAGGGGCGCGGCACTCGAACAGGACGGTCAGGCGGCGAGGGCCGAACGGCGTACACCGCCGCGGTCAGGCAGCGAGGGCTGAGGTCGGGGTGAGACGGGCGGCCCGCATCGCCGGGTAGACGCCGGCGATCATCCCGACCAGGAGGGCGCCGCCGAGGCCGGCGGCGACGGAGACCGGTGGGATCACCGGGGGCCAGCGCTGCCAGGTCGCGTACCCGAGGGTGGCGGCCACGCCGATGGCCGTGCCGATGCCACCGCCGAGCGCGGAGAGAAGAACCGATTCGGCCAGGAACTGGAGGCGGATGTGACCACGAGGAGCACCCAGAGCGCGGCGCAGACCGATCTCGCGGCGACGTTCGAGGACCGAGATCACCATCGTGTTGGCCACGCCCACGCCGCCCACCAGGAGCGACACTCCGGCCAGGCCGAGCAGCAGGGCGCCGAAGGCGCTGTCCGCGGCCCGTTTCGCGGCCAGCGCGTCGGACGGGCGGGAGACTCGGACCAGCCCGGGCAGCTGTGGGCTGACCGTGGCCGGCAGCACCGCGCGGACCTCTTCGATGGCCGGCTCCCGGCAGCGGACGTAGATGACCGTCGGATGCCCGTCGAAGCCGAGTATCCGGCCGGCCACATCCCAGCCGACCAGCACCGACTGGTCGAGGTCGGGCGCGAGTGGCACCGGTGCCAGGATGCCGGTCACGGTGAACCAGCGATTCCCGATGCTCACCTGTGACGCCGGCCGGTCCGGCCGGAGCTCGATCAGCCCGAGCCGGGCCGCCGCCTCCGAACCCAGCACCACGGTCGGGAAACGGGACGTCGCCGTGGTGAGGAAGCGACCCGAGCGCATCTGCCCGTTCACCGCGGCCAGCAGGTCGGTGCGGGCGGCCAGCACGGTCAGGCCGGATCCGTCGTACGGGTCGATCAGGTCCGACCGGCGCACCACCGCGTGCACGTTGGCGACCGCGCTGACCCCGGTCACCGGGCCGATCCGCGCGGCCATGTCCACCGACTCGACCGGCAACGGCGTCGGCGTGTCGCCCACGCTCTGCGGCTGGACGCGCAGCAGGTTCGTGCCGAGCGCGGCCAGGCGATCGGCCACCGCCTGCCGGCTGGACGCCGGGATCCCGGTCACCACCAGCATGGTCGCGATCCCGATGGCGATGCCGAGGGCGGAAAGCGCGGCCCGCAGCTTGCGGGTGCGCAGGCCGACCAGCCCGAGCCGCAGCATGTCACCGGGTCGCATCGATCCGCCCGTCCCGGATGGTGATCCGCCGAGGCAGCCGGGCCGCGATCTCCCGGTCGTGGGTGATCACCACGATCGTCGCCCCTTCGGCGTTGAGCCTGGTCAACAGGTCCAGCACGGCTTCTCCGTTGGCCGAGTCGAGCGCGCCGGTCGGCTCGTCGGCCAGCACCAGCGCCGGCGCGTTGACCACGGCCCGGGCGATCGCGACCCGCTGTTTCTCACCGCCGGAGAGCTGGCCCGGCCGGTGTTCCCGCCGGTGACTCAGCCCGACCCGGTCGAGCGCCTCCTCGGCGAGCGCCCGGCGCCGGCGCACGGGGACTCCGGCGTGCAGCAGCCCGGTCGCCACGTTCTCGGTCGCGCTCAGCCCGTCGATCAGGTGGAACTGCTGGAAGACGAAGCCGATCCGGCGTCCCCGCAGCTCGGCCAGCCGGCGGTCGGAGAGGGCGGTGACGTCCCGGCCCTCGATCGCGACGGTTCCGCTGGTCGGCAGGTCGAGCGTGCCCATGATGTGCAGCAGGGTCGACTTCCCGGAACCGGACGGCCCGACGATCGCCGCGAGTTCGCCGCGCGCCAGCTCCAGCGAGACCCCGGCCAGGGCCGTCACCCCACCGCGATACACCCGGGTGACGTCCCGCATCGACAGCACCGAATCCGCCGCCGCGGGGTGCGACGAGACGACCGACCGCGGCCCGGGCCGGGGTGGTGGGGCCGAGGCTGTCATGGGGTGGTCACCACGGTCAGGCCGTCGGTGACTCCGGGGCCACTGACCTGCACCATTCCCCCGGCGAAGACGCCGGTCTTGGCCGCCACCAGCGATCCGTCCGGGCGTTGCAGGGCATACCCGCCCTCGGCCAGCGCGACGAGCGCACCCACCGGGACGGCCAGCACGCCCTTGCGGGCGAGTGTGGTGATCCGCACCTGGACGGCCGCCGCGTCGTACGCCGAAATCGGTTTGTTCGGGGTGATGACGACGTCGACCTTGGCCGATTCGCCGCCTTCGCCCTCGGCGACGGCCCGGCCGATCGACGTGATCTTGGCGGGTGCGGAGGTGCCGGACGGCGCGATCACGGTGACCTTGGTTCCGGTGTGGACGGATGCGGCGTCGGCCGGGCTCATCGACACGGAGACCACCGCTTCGGTGGCGGTGATCGACAGCAGCGGCCCCGCGGCCGGATCGCCGGCCTGGGCCGTGACCTCGCTGACCCGGCTGGGTCCGGCCAGCACCACGGCGCCCTCCGGGGTCAGGCCCGGGCCGGGCAGGCCATGATCTTTCCGCCACCGCTTGAGTGCGGCGATCAACCCGGCGTCCGACACCTCCGGGTGCAGCGATCGCGCGGAGTAACCGAGGGCGTCCAGGTTCTTGCGGACCTCCACCACGTCCCGCCCGGTCAGCCCCGGTTTGTCCAGGGGCCGGAAGAGCGGCGTGTCACCGTAGAGGACCACCACCGGCTGGTCGTTGACCCGGTACAACTCCTGGCCACGCTTGGTTTTCAGGCCGACCGCGGGAAGTTTGGTGATCACGCCCTCGCCGACGCCCTTGACGACTCGCGCCGGGCCGAAGCCGAGGGTCCCGCTCACTGTCCGTTCATCGGTGAGATCCATCTTCCGTACCTCAATGGTGTTGGTCGTCGGTTGGGCGATCGGCGCCGGCGGCGCCGGACGGCGACCGCGCACCGCGAACGTCGCGCCGGCCGCGATCAGCGCGACCGAGACGACCGCGGTCGCCGCCTTGAGGGCCGCCCTAAGAGCCATGGCCGAAGGCCTCGAGCAGGCAGTCGTGCTCGATCTCCGTCTGGTTGGCCGGGATGGCGGTGTCCGACGAGTCGTAGGTCCATTCGCCCGGCTTGGTCACGTGCACCTTGAGGCCGTGCGCGCGCAGGCATTTGACGTTGTCGTTCCACTGCGCGGCGAAGTTCGGGTTGATGTCCTCGTCCAGTTCGGGCGGCTGCAGCGGCAGCTTGCCCGCGCAGGCGACGTAGGCCGACTTGGGCTCGCCGCTCTGGTCGAGGCGTCGTCCGGGCCCGGCCGGTCCGGCCTGGTCCACCGGGTTGGTCTTGACCCCGTGCGCGACCAGGCAGTCGTCGTAGGTGGTGAAGAACCGATCACGTTCCTCGTCGCTGGTGTCGAGGCGCAGCGGCGGCCGCGTCTCCGAGGTGGCCGACTTGGCGGTGGTGGGCGCGGCGCTCGCGAGGGTGGCGACGTCGCCGCCGCCGGTGGCGGTGGACGCGGCCGGGGCCGGTGAGCTGCACGCGCCCAGCAACAGCAGGGCGCTCAAATAGAGGATCTTCGGCATGGGGGGCACTCTGGTCAGGACTTGTCAGAAACTTGTTGTCGTCCGGTAGTCGTCCGGTTCTCGACCTGTTGGCGGTGCGGAACGGGCCTAGACTCCCCGCCGTGTGCGCATACGTGCTGGTCGCCGAGGACGATCCGAAGCAGGCTGAACTCGTGCAGCGGTACCTGGAGCACGAGGGTCACGCCGTGATCGTGGTCGGTGACGGCCGGGCCGCGCTGGAGGAGATTCGGCAGAACCCGCCCGACCTGCTGGTGCTCGACGTGATGATGCCACGCGTGGACGGCTTGGACGTGTGCCGGATCCTGCGGCGCGATTCGGAGCTGCCGGTGTTGATGCTCACCGCTCGCAGCGGCGAGGACGATCTGCTGCTCGGGCTGGATCTGGGTGCCGACGACTACATGACGAAGCCGTACAGCCCGCGCGAGTTGGCCGCCCGGGTGCGCACGCTGCTGCGCCGGAACCGTCCGGGTGTCCGGGCGCAGGATCCGGTGCTGCGGGTCGGCAATCTTCAGGTCGATCCGGTACGTCATGAGGTGCGCGCCGACGGGCGGCCGGTGACGTGCACGCCGGGCGAGTTCCACCTGCTCCGGACGATGGCGGCCGAGCCCGGCCGGGTGTTCACGCGCGAGATGCTGCTGCGGCACCTGCACGGTTTCGACGCGTATGTCACCGCCCGCACGGTCGACGTGCACGTGATGAACCTGCGCCGCAAGATCGAGTCGGATCCGCGCCGCCCGACGCGGCTGCTCACCGTCTACGGCGTCGGCTACAAGCTGGCCGACGGCTGAATCGCGCGACAAAATGCAGCCGAGCGCCACCAAACGGGCGAGCGACGATATGCCGCCGAGCCGGAAAAGCCGCGGCAGCCTCCTACGCCGGCTGCTCGTACTTTCCGCAGTCGTCTCCTTGCTCTCGATCGCCGCCACCGCCTGGCTCGCGGTCCGCACCACCACCCGCGCCATCCAGCAGGAACAGGGCCAGGCCCTCTCCGACGACGCCCGGATCTACGACACGCTGCTCGGTTACGCGGCCACCCACCGGGACTGGTCCCAGGTCGGCCCGGTGATCATCAAGCTGGGCCGGCAGACCGGGCACCGCATCGTCCTGACCGGCCAGGCCCGCGAGCCGATCGCCGACTCGGCCGACGGCGCCCTGCCCGAGCAGCCTTCGGCGATCGTCGATCCGCTCAACACGAGTTCCCTGCTGACCGCGTCGGCGAACCCGGAACCGGCCAGCTCGGACGACCGCATCGATCCGCGCGCCATCGGCCCGTTCCGGCTGACCGCGGCCGAGCGGGCCGACCTGCACGACATCGCCACCCGCGTGCAGAACTGCCTGCTCGATCCGTTGAGCGCCCCGGCCCCGGCCGGCGAGAACCAGCCCCGCGCGCAGCCGCACAACGCGGAGATCGTCGAGGAGCCCAACGGCCGGTCGCGGATCGAGACACCGGGCTCGGACCTGAACGCCGACACCGTGACCTGCGCGGAGGGACGCGCCGCCCTGGCCGCGCCGACCGCCACCGAGACGAAGGCTCTCGCCCGGCTCGACAAGCTGGTCAACGCCTGCCTGGCCCGGCAGCGCATCCCGGCCGTGAAGGTGGGGCTGGCCAACACGTGGACCTGGGCCGATCCGGAGTCGGCGCGTTCCGGCGAGCGCCGCAACCAACCGGTCGCCGACTGCCTGACCGCGGGCCGCCGTGAGCAGCTGGCGAGCTGGACCGCCCCGGCCGCGCTACTGTTCGTCACCACTCCGGGTCACACCACGCCGGCCGCGCTCGACCTGTCGCGGCCGAACCAGATCCGGATCGTCGCCGTCACGGGTCTCGTCCTGTTCGCCGCGATCGGCGTGACCGCCCTGGTCGGGGTGCGTCTGGTCCGCCCGCTGCGGGCCTTGACGGCGGCCGCCGGCCGGATGCGGGACGGCGACGCGACCGCCTCGGTCAAGGTGACCGGGCGTGACGAGGTCGCCCGTCTGGCCACGGCCTTCAACGACATGGCCGAGCGCCGACGGCACGTCGAGCAGTTGCGGCACGCGATGGTCGGCGACATCGCGCACGAGATGCGTACGCCGGTGACGAACATCCGGGGCTGGCTCGAAGCCGCCGCCGATGGCGTCGTCCCGCTCGACCGTGACCTGATGTTCTCCCTGCTGGAGGAGGCTCTGCTGCTCCAGCACGTGATCGACGACCTGCAGGATCTTTCCGCGGCCGACGCCGGTGAGCTGCGCCTGCACCCGCAGCCGGTGGAGATCGCCGACCTGCTCCCGGCGGTCGCCGACGCGTTCGCGGGCGCCGCCGAGAAGGCCGGCATCCTGTTGCGGACCACAGCGCCGCCCACGGTGATCACCGCCGACCCGATCCGGCTGCGGCAGGCGGTCGGCAACCTGATCACCAACGCGATCCGCCACACACCCTCCGGGGGCAGGATCGACATTCTTTCCCGTACGGGATCAGCAACGCTCCGCATCGACGTCAGCGACACCGGCCCGGGTATCCCGCCCGAGCAGCAGGCCTTGATCTTCGAACGGTTCTGGCGCGCGGACAAGTCGCGCAGCCGCCAGACCGGTGGCAGCGGTCTCGGCCTCTCGATCGTCCGCAAACTCGCCGAGGCCCACGGCGGAACGGTGTCGGTGAGCAGCGCACCCGGCCGGGGCGCCACGTTCACCATCGAACTGCCGCTGGATCAGCGCGCCTGATAGGCCTCCCGGCTCGCCTCGATGTGCGGGATGTGTTCGATCGCCCAGCCGGCCAGGGCCAGCGCGGGCGGGATCAGGCTCTTGCCGACCGGGGTCAGCGTGTACTCCACCCTCGGCGGCACCTCGGCGAACACCTCCCGGTCGACCAGGCCGTCCCGCTCCAGGTTCCGCAACGTCAGGGTCAGCATCCGCTGGGAGATGCCGGGGATCTGCTGGACCAGGTCGCTGAAACGCAGCGTGCCCTGGTCGAGCGTCGCCACGATCAGCAGCGTCCACTTGTTGCAGATGTGGTCGAGGATCGCGCGCAGCGTCTTGCCGCCGTCGCCCCGGATCATGCAGGTGTGTTCGTACTCCGACACGCATCCCCCTGTGCCTTGGGCACACCCGTGTGCCTTTTGTAAGCCTCCCAATACTGACGCATCATGTGGTCACTTACTACCGGTAACCATTGGGGTCGGCATGGAGATCGCGTACTGGATCCTGGGCGGGCTGCTCGCCCTCTTCTACCTCTACAGCGGCGGCATCAAGGTCGTCCGGAGCCAGGATCGGCTGCGGCCGATGATGGGCTGGGTCGACCAGATCCCGATGCCGCTGGTCCGGGTCATCGGCGGGCTGGAGGTGCTCGGCGCGCTCGGCCTGATCCTGCCCCCGCTCACCGGCATCGCGGTCGCCCTGGCCCTCGTCGCCGCCATCGGCCTGGTCCTGATCCAGGTCGGCGGCATCATCACCCACGTCTCCCGCGGCGAGACCAAACTGATCGGCCTCAACATCGCCCTCCTGCTCGCCGCCGCCGTCACCGCCTGGCTCGCCACCACCTGGCTCTGACCCCAGCCACCACACGCGAGCTGGCACTGAGGGCTGCCTCACGGCGGCGGAGCAGCCGTCAGCGCCAGCTGGCAAGCCCGAGCTGGCACTGAGGGCTGCCTCACGGCGGCGGAGCAGCCGTCAGCACCAGCTGGCAAGCCCGAGCTGGCGCTGAGGGCTACCTCAAGGCGGCGGAGCAGCCGTCAGCACCAGCTGGCAAGCCCGAGCTGGCACTGAGGGCTGCCTCACGGCGGCGGAGCAGCCGTCAGCACCAGCTGGCAAGCCCGAGCTGGCGCTGAGGGCTACCTCAAGGCGGCGGAGCAGCCGTCAGCGCCAGCTGGGTGGACGCGCGCGTGTCAGGGGAGGTGGAGTTCGGGCCAGGCGGCCAGGTCCTTGCGCAGTTGCCGGTCGTGGGTGGCGACGACCACCGCGGCCGGCGTATGCAACAGCGCCTCGGTCAGCTCGTCGACGAGCGCGATCGACAGGTGGTTGGTCGGTTCGTCGAGCAGCAGCACGTGCGGTTCGGTCGCCAGCACCGCGGCCAGATCCCGTCGGCGCCGCTGCCCGGTCGACAACGGCGGCCCGGCATCACCCGCGGCGAGCCGACCGGAAGTGGTCACTCGGGTCGCCGACTCCTGCGTCAGAAGACTTGCGCGTACGCCGGGAGCGCGAGAAACCGTACCCGAGGAAGGTTCGAGAATTCCGGCGAGCGCGGCCAGCAGCGTGGATTTCCCGGCCCCGTTCGTCCCGGTGAGCACCAGTCGCGACCCCGATTCCAGCGCCAGCGAAACGGGTGTCCGCAGCCGCTCCCCGACCGTGATCCCTTCGGCCGCCAGCAGCGTGATTCCGGGCCGTTCCGGCAGTGCCGGCATCCGGAACCGGGCCGGCGGCACGGGTGCGGTGACCGCGTTCCGATGCAGTTCTTCCTGCCGCCGATGCACCGACCGCACGAGCCCGGGCGCCCGGGTGGCCCGCTTGTGCCGTCCCACCCCTTTGTCCGGCCGCCACCCGGTGACCAGCCGATTCTGCGCTTGACTCAACGCGCCGGAGAGCCGTTCCCGTTCGGCGATCTGTTCCTCGTAGGCCTGTTCCCACCGGGCCGATGCCGCGGCCCGCCCACTCTGATACCCGGCGAATCCCCCGCCATAGACCGCGGGCTTCCCGTCCACTGTGGGGTCCAGGTCAAGAATTGTCGTGGCGACGTCACCGAGCAGCGCCCGATCGTGACTGACCACCACGACCCCGCCCGGATGCGACCGCAATTGTTCGGTCAGGAAGTCGAGCCCGTCCGCGTCGAGATGATTTGTCGGCTCGTCCATGAGCAGAAAGTCGTGGGCGGCCCCGAGCAGGCAGGCCAGCCGTACCCGGTATCGCTGCCCGACCGAGAGCGTGTCCAGCCGCCGCCCCCGATCGGCGATCGCATCGAGCCGTTTCAGGGCGAGGTCGACACGGCGGTCGGCGTCCCACGCGTCGAGCCGCTCGGCCGCGTCCAGCGCCCGGGCATAGTCGTCGGCGGCGAACCCGGGCGAGGCCGCGGCCCGGTCCAGGGCGAGCAGCGCGGCCCGGGACTCGGACAGTGCCGCTTCGACGAGCGTCCCGACGGTGTCCCCGGGTTCGAACGAGAGTTCCTGATCGGCGACCCCGAGGGTGCCGGTGAGCTGCACGGTCCCGGCGTCCGGGGCGAGTGTCCCGGCCAGGATCCGCAGCAGGGTGGTCTTGCCGCGGCCGTTCTCCCCGATGATCCCCCAACGGGACCCGGGCGACACCGCGAGATCGATTCCGGACAGGCGCGCACGATCGGCGCGAATTCCAGCAGCAACGAGCTGCGTGACGGTGGCAGGCATGCCGATTTTCCTCTGAGCGAGAGCGCTGCGGGTCGACAACAGCGAGAGCACGGCTGGTCGACAACAGCGCGAGGGCTGTTCGTGGACAGCGGCGAGCCACCCGGCGCGCGTTCTCGCGGCGGGCGGGCTCGGGTGAGCTCAGAGGTAGAACTGGTACGGCACGACGACGAGGCTACCCACACCCGCCGCCGTGCCGGAACTCGTTTATCGCCCGAACCAGCGCTTCACCCGGCTCGCACCGAACTCGGACTTGTCGGCGCGATACTCGACCGAGGCCTCGTCGAACCGGCCGGTCGACGCCTGCCCACGCAGGAACGTGACCTCCACCCGCCCGATCCGGTCACCGCCGAATTCGACGAAACAGAGGCCTTTACCGCCGTACGTCGAAGCCTGCTCCTGGCTCTTGAACCGCGCGATGATGCGCTCGGCGACGATGGCCGCCTGACCTTCGGCGAACACCCCCGCTTTGGGTGTGCCGACGCTGGTCACGTCGCCGACCGCGTACACCTCGGGGAATTTTGTTTCGAGGGTGAGCGGGTCGACCGGGATCCAGCCGTCCTCGCACATCCCGGAGTCGCGGACGACGTCCGGCACCCGGTGCACGGGCACGCCGAGGAACAGGTCGTAGGGAAGTTCCTCGCCGTCGGCCAGGATCGCGACCCGCCGTTCCGGGTCGAGCCCGGTCACGAGCCGTTCCGGGTACCAGTCGATGCCGCGCTCGGCGAACGCCCCGAGCAGGGCCCGGCTGGCCGCCGGCGACGGCGGGACCGGGGTGCCCAGGGGCATGACCAGCGCGATCTCGGAGCTTTCGCGCAGCCCACGATCGGTCAGGAAGTCGTGCATCATCAGCGCGGTCTCGCTCGGCGCCGGCGGGCACTTGAACGGTGTCGAGGTCACGCCGACCACGACCCGGCCGCCCTCGAAGCGTTCCAGCACCTCGCGGAGCGCGAACGCGCCGGGCACGGTGTAGAACTCGTGGCCGCCCTCGACCAGGCCCGGGGTCGCCGCCGGGTCGAGGTCGGCGCCGAGCGCGACGACCAGGACGTCCCCCTCGAAACGTCCGGCGTCGGTCTCCACCGCCCGGGCCGCCGGGTCGATCGCCCGAATGGTCGTCCGGACGAACCGCACACCGGGTTTGACCAGGTCGTCGTAGGAGTGCCGCACCGCCCCCTCGACGGTGCGGCCGAACATGACGTCCAGTTTGGAGAATCCGAAGACGAAGCCGTCACCCTTGTCGATCAGGGTGATCTCGACGTCGCCGCCCAGCTCCTCGGAGAGCCGGGTGGTCAGTTCCAGCCCGCCGAAGCCGGCCCCGAGCACCAGGACGCGCATCGCGGATCAGGCCGGCTGCGCGACGATGCGGATGTACGGCTTGGGCTCTTTCCAACTGCCGAAGATGTCCCGGGCCTGGTCGTTGCTGACCGAGCCGGCGATGACGACGTCGCCGCCCTGCTGCCAGTTGGCCGGGGTGGCCACCTTGTGCGCGGCGGTCAGCTGCAGCGAGTCGATCACGCGGAGGATCTCGTCGAAGTTCCGGCCGGTGGTCATCGGGTAGAGCATGATCAGCTTGATCTTCTTGTCCGGGCCGATTACGTACACGCCGCGGACCGTCTGGTTGTCGGCGGCCGTGCGGTCGGCTGCGTCCCCGCTGACGTCGGCGCCGAGCATGCCGTAGGCCTTGGAGACGACGAAGTCGGCGTCCCCGATCATCGGGTAGTTCGGCGCGGTGCCCTGGGTCTCCTCGATGTCGGCGGCCCACTGCGCGTGCTTCTCGACCGGGTCCACCGACAGCGCCATGATCTTGACGCCGCGGCGGTCGAACTCCGGCTTGATCGCGGCCAGGAACCCGAGCTCGGTGGTGCAGATCGGGGTGAAGTCCTTCGGGTGCGAGAAGAGCACCGCCCAGGAGTTCCCGATCCAGTCGTGGAACTCGATCGCACCGTCCGTGGTGGCCGCGACGAAGTTCGGAGCGACGTCACCGATGGTCACACTCATTGTGTTCTCCCTGTTCTCGTGGCTTGTTCAGCCGCTGGGGAGAAAGTTACGGAGCGAGCGTTCCCTGAGCGTTCCCTCGCGTCCGCTCGGCCCAGAAGGTGTGCCCGGCGCGGGTGAAACCGTCGGCCGCGACGTCCAGGAGCTCGCGGGATCCGCCCGCGTAACCGGCCGCGGCGTCGGCCATCGCGCGCCACGCCGCGCTCGGGAACGAGCCGACGAACTGGGCGGCCGCGTCAGCCCGCAGGCGGGCCGATTCGAGATCGCCGACCTGGGCGTACGCCTGCGCGCCGACCGGGTTCAGCAGGGCGCTGCAGGTCGGGCAGTCGCCGTGGCGGGCGGCCGTGCCCTGCGCGGCCCGCACCGAGCGGATCACCAGTTCCGGCTCGCCGCGTTCCATGGCCGCGAACGCCGCGGTGGCGTGCAGCCGGGCCCACGCGTGCCGGGCCATCGGGGTGACCGTCGCGATCGCCGCCGCCCGCTTGAGGAAGATCGTCACCTCGGCGTGGTCGCCGACGCAGGCGGCCAGTTCGGCGCGACGCAGCCAGGGCAGCGCCACCGAGCGGCTGCCGAGCGGCTCGTACAGTTCGCAGCTGCGTTCCAGGCACGCCGCGGCCTCGTCGAACCGGCCCTCCAGCAGCAACGACTCGCCGAGCAGGCACCAGGCGAAGGCCTGCGCGGGCACCGCGTCGGCGCGCTCGGCCACCTCCAGGGTCTGCCGCGCGTAGTCGCCGACGTCACCGGCGAAGTCGTCGCCGTACAACTGGTACTGGCTCAGGCAGTGGTTGAAGTCGCAGAACCGGGCCACCCGCGATCCGAGTTCGGCCTCGGCCAGCCGCTCGATCTGCTGCTGCAGCCCGGGCCGCCAGTCGCCCTGCATGTGGGAGACGAACGCGAGCGCCTCCAGCGCCGCCGCCACGTCGTCCCCGTCGCCGTGAGTGAGCGCCAGGTCATGCGCCTGCTCGGCGAACCCACGGGCGGCCGGCAGGTCGCCGCGTTCCCAGGCCAGCTTGGCCCGCAGGCAGAGCAGACGTCCCCGCTCGGCCGCGTCCGGCCCGAGCCGGTCGGCCCGGTCGAGATGCGGTTCGGCCTCGGCCGGCTGGTGCAGCATCAGCCAGGCCCCGGCCAGTTTCCGGTCGATCCGCCCGTCGCCGGCCGGAACCTGCCCGTACGCCTTCACGGCGGCGGCCGGGTCACCGGACTGCACCCGCAGGTCGCCGACCCGTTCCCAGAGGTCGGTGGTCAACGCCGGATCGGCAGTCTGCTCGGCCCGGATCTCCTCGTGCAGCCGCTGGGTCTCGGCCGACGGCTCGACCCCGAGCTCCTCGGCCAGCAGGTCCCGGAGCCGGGCGAACTGCCGCTGGGCCTCGTCGCGCCGACCGGCCAGCGCGTAGAGCCGCATCAGCCAGGCGTGCGCGTCCTCGTTGAGCGGATCCGCGGTGACCAGTCGCTGCACGGCCCGCGCGGCGCCGTTCAGGTCGCCCCCGGTCTCCAGCAGCCCCGCGTACTCCTCGACCAGGATCTGCCAGTCGGCCCGGAGCTCGTCACGGGGTGCGGTCGCCCAGTCCTCGTACAGGTCCTCGGGCAGCAGGCCGGTGCGATAGAGGTCGATGGCCGCGGCGTAGACGCCCAGGTCCCGCGAGCCCCGGGCGGCGGTGACCAGGGACCAGTAATCGCTCACGTCGACCGAAACGGCGTCAACCGGGAAGAACAACAGATCCCCGGCCGAGACGATCGTTTCGGCGCCGACAATTCTCCGGGCCGAATGCAATGCCTTACGCAGATTGGCGGCGGCCGCCGGTGGGTCGAGATCCGGCCAGATCGCGTCCATCAGCCGCTCCCGCCGGAGCCGGTGACCGGATGCCAGCGCAAGCATCTTGACCAGCACCGCAGGTGCACGCCGGGACCACGACTCGGGCGGAACCGGAGCATTGTCGACCAGGACCCGGAAACCGCCGAAAAGCTCGATGCGCACGCCGAAATCGTGTCACAGGGATTACTGGTGCGGCTCCACCCCGAAGGCTACATCGAGCCGGTATTTCGTACCGTTGTAGCGCGACTCGCTCAACTCCAGCGGCCGCCCTTCCTGGTCCAGGATGAGCCGTTCCTCGACCAGCAGCGCGGTGCCGGCCGGGACGCCGAGCTCGCGGGCGTCCTCGTCGTTGGCCGGCTGGGCGGTGATCGTCGAGGTGCCCCGGGTCGGGATGCGGCCGAGCGCGACGAGCGCCTCGTGCACCGAACCGGAGAGGTCGAAGTCGAGCAGCGCGTTGAGAACTCCGGGGTAGCAGGCGTGCTCGAACGCGAACGGGTCGCCGTCGGCCTGCCGTACGCGATAGATCGCCACGACGTCACCGGCGCGCTGCCGCAGCCGGGTGGCCTCGATCACGGTGGCCGCGCGCAGTTCGGCACTGACCACACGGGACGACGGCTTCTTGCCCTGCTTGCGGATCTCCTCGCTGAGGCGGATCAGGTTGTCGGCGCGGCGTGGTCCGGTGGGCACGGCGACGAACGTGCCGCGGCCGGGCGCCCGGTACGCCAATCCGTCGTTCACCAGCTGGGTGACCGCGGCCCGGGCGGTCATCCGGCTGACCCCGAACTCGCGGGCCAGCTCCGGCTCGGACGGCAGCGGGTCGTGGGGCCGCGCCTTGGCGATGCGCGCTCGGAGCTCCTGCTCGATGCGGAAGTAGCGCGGCGCGAAGTCTGGTCCGGCGGACATGAGGCACACCCTACCGAGAGGGGCAACCTGTCTAGACAGGCGGTTGTCTAGACAGGTAGCTTTCAGAGCCATGGATTTCACGGTGCCGCAGATCGCCCGCATGATCGACCACTCCATCCTCCAGCCCCAGTTCACCAGCGAGGACGTTCGTCAGGGTTGCGCCGTCGCCGCGAAGTACCAGGTCGCGTCCGTCTGCGTACGCCCCTCCGACGTGCCCCTCGCGGTGGAACTTCTCCGCGGCACGAATGTGCAGGTCGGAACCGTTATCGGCTTCCCCCACGGGGACACCAGCACCGAGGTGAAGGTGGCCGAGACCGAGCAGGCCGTGTTCCGCGGCGCGACCGAGATCGACATGGTCATCAATATCGGCTGGCTGCGATCGGGTGACATCGCCGCGGTCGAGACCGAGATCAAGGAGATCGTCCGGGCCGCCGGCGCGGCTCACGTCAAGGTCATCCTCGAGACGGCGTACCTCACCGACGAGGAAAAATTGGCCGCCTGCTGGGCCGCCGAGCGGGCCGGGGCCGCGTTCGTGAAGACGTCGACCGGGTTCGCCCCGACCGGCGCGACCCTCGACGACCTGGCCCTGATGCGTTCCGCGGTCTCGCCCAAGGTTCAGGTCAAGGCGTCCGGCGGCATCCGCAGCCTGGACACACTGCTGGCGATGGCCGGGGTCGGCGTGACCCGGTTCGGCTCGTCGGCGACCGCCGAGATCCTGGAGGACCTGGCCCGCCGTCAGGTGACCACCTATGCCCGCCGAGCCTGAGGCGGCCACGGCCGCCCCGGACGAGAGGCGGCGCAAGGCCACCAAAGCTCTGGCCCGATGGCGGGAAGGACGCCACCACCGGGCCAGCCGGTTCCCGAGCGTGCCACCGACGCTCACGCCGGAAGGGGTACGCGGTCCGGGCGCGAAATCCGTCCGAGCCGCGTAACGCCCCGGCACGACCGCTCCCACAAGGGGCGATCGAGCCGGGAGCCCCGCCCGGGATCATGGCGTATGCCTATGTTTATGATCTTGGCGCGTGATCCACAAAAGTCTGTCCATAGTGGTGGCGACTGGATTGATCGGCGCTGCCACCCTCCTCGGCGCCGCCCCGGCGTTCGCCCGCGAACCCGTGAGCTCCGAACCACCCCGTGTCGAACTGGTCCTCGATGTCAGCGGCTCGATGGCCGCCGCCGACATCGACGGCGAGACCCGGATCGCGGTGGCCAAGCGGGCGTTCGGCAAGGTGGTCGACGCGCTGCCGGAGACCACCCAGCTCGGCATCCGCGTCCTCGGCGCCACCTACTCCGGTGAGAACAAGAAGACCGCCTGCCAGGACACCCAGCAGATCCTTCCGATCGGCCCGGTCAACCAGGTGGCGGCCAAGAACGCGATCGCCACGCTCAAGCCGACCGGTTACACACCGATCGGCCTGGCGCTGAAGGAGGCTGCGGCCGACCTCGGCGACACCAGCGCCACCCGGCGGATCGTCCTGATCACCGACGGCGAGGACACCTGCACCCCGCCCGACCCGTGCGAGGTCGCCCGGGACCTGGCCGCGCAGGGCACCCACCTGGTGGTCGACACGCTGGGCCTGACCCCGGACGAGAAGACCCGCAAGCAGCTGGTCTGCATCTCCACCGCGACCGGCGGCACGTTCGCCGCCGCGAACAGCGAGGAGGAGCTGACCGACCGGGTTCAGCAGCTGGTCGACCGGGCCGCGGTTCCGCCGCCGGTGCAGCCGGCCACCGTCACCGGCACCGCCGACTGCGCGAACGCGCCGCTGCTGGCCCCGGGCGTCTACACCGACCGGGAGAAGATCAGCGAGCACCGCTACTACCGGGTCGCCGTCCAGCCCGACCAGGAGCTGCGCGCGTCGGTGAGCATCGCGCTCGACCGCGCGGTGCAGCCCGACTACGGCGTCCTGCTGAAGGCCGCCACCAAGGACGGCCGTGAGCTGGTCCGCGGTCTCGACGCGGGCAGCGGCCGGACCGACGTACTGTCGGCCGGTCTTCGCTGGTCGGCCGATGAGCAGAAGGCCGACGCCAAGGCCTCGGCCGAGGCCGCGGACGCCGACGAGGTCGAGGAGACCACTCAGACCGAGGTCTGCCTGATCGTCAGCAACTCGTTCGCGTCCAGTGTGGTCACCCAGACCGGCATGCCGGTCGAGCTGAGCATCGATCTGATCGACGCCTCGCACGCCCCGGACGCTCCCGGCCTGGGCCGCGGCTTCCTGTTCCTGCTGGTCCTGGCGATCGCCGGGCTGGTCGCCGGCGTGCTCGCGGGCTGGATCACCCGTTACTGGGTCGCCACCTGGAGGGAGAACTGATGCGGATCAAGCAGCTCGCCGTCGCCGGAGCCGTGCTCTTCGGCATCGCGGCCGTCCCGGCGCCGGCATTCGCCGACGACCCGTCCCCGGCTCCCGCGGTCAACGTCGCCGGCACCTCGTTCCTGACCGCGGTGCCGATCACCGCGAACCAGCCGGTCCAGGTCGGTGCGGTCACCGGCGACTACCTGTACTGGCAGTTCAACGCCGAGGCCGGGCAGCGACCGGACCTCACCGCCACGGTCACCCTGCCGGACAAGGGCCGCACCGGCGACGAGTCGTGGATCGTCGAGGTCTTCGACGGGCTGCGCCGGCGACAGGCGTGCGTGGCCGGCGAGCAGAGCCCGATCGCCGCCAAGGACGCCGGCCAGGTCACCCTCGGCTGCCGGCTGCGCCAGGTCCGCTCGTGGGCCGAGCCGCAGGACGGCGACCCGCTGCCGGGCACCTACTACGTGCGCCTGTCCAGCACGAAGGTGCCGGAGAAGGACCTCGGCCTGCCCCTCAAGATCAGCCTCGCGCTGGCCACCCCGAAGGGCGACCTCGACGCTGACCAGGGCGAACTCGCCAAGCCGCTGGTCCCGAACAACCAGCCGGGCACGGTCCTCACCGGCCCGGCGCCCGCGGTGACGCCCTCGGCCGAGGCCGACGACAGCACCTTCAGCGCCGACTGGCTGCCGGACTTCTCCGGCCGCTGGTTCTGGACCGCCGGCGGCGGCATCCTGGCCGCGCTGGCCGGCCTGTTCGGCTTCTCCCTGACCCGGCGTCGCCGAAGGATCTAAATCTTTATTTCCTAGGTCCGCCGTGGTCCAGATCGTCGCTCCCGCGGGGACCCTTCCGACCTGAGCAGGGCGCTGGCGCGCCCAAAACACTCAGCCCGAAAGGGCGACGTGGTCGGGTGGGCACGGTCAAAGCAAAAAGGCCCGGAACCGGTTGACCGGTTCCGGGCCTTTCAGTTCTTAGAAGTCGTCGTCGAAGCTGACGCTGCCGGTGACGCCGACCTGGTAGGCCGAGACACGGCGCTCGAAGAAGTTCGACAACTCCTGCACGTCCTGCAGTTCCATGAACGCGAACGGGTTCTTGCTGCCGTACATCGGAGCAATCCCCAGAACCTGCAGGCGCCGGTCGGCGACGTGCTGCAGGTATTCGCGCATGTCCCCGAGCGACATCCCGGAAACACCCTGCGCCAGCAGGTCCTCGGCGAACTGGACCTCACACTCGACGGCCTCGGCCAGCATGTCGCGGACCTGCTGCTCCATCTCGGCGTCGAACAGGTCCGGCTCTTCCTGACGCACGGTGTCGACGACGTCGAACGCGAACGCCATGTGCATGCTCTCGTCGCGGAACACCCAGTTCGTCCCCGACGCCAGACCCTGCAGGACGCCGCGCGAGCGCAGGAAATACACGTACGCGAAAGCGCCGTAGAAGAACAGGCCCTCGATGCAGGCGGCGAAGCAGATCACGTTGAGCAGGAATGCTCGCCGATCCGCCTTCGTCTCCAACTTGCGCAGATTGAAGACCGAGTCGATCCACTTGAAACAGAACTCGGCCTTACGCGCGATCGACGGAATGTTCTCGATCGCCGCGAACGCCTCGAACCGCTCGGCCTCGTCCGGCACGTAGGTGTCGAGCAGGTTCAGATAGAACTGAACGTGCACGGCCTCCTCGAACAGCTGCCGCGACAGGTAGAGCCGGCCCTCCGGCGAGTTCACGTGCTGGTACAGGTTGAGCACCAGGTTGTTCGCCACGATCGTGTCACCGGTCGCGAAGAACGCCACCAGACGCGAGACCAGGTGCTTCTCGGCGTCCGAGAGCCGGGCCAGGTCGGCCAGGTCGGAGTGCAGATCGACCTCTTCGACGGTCCAGGTGTTCTTGATGGCGTCCTTGTAGCGGTCGAAGAAGTGCGGGTACTTCATCGGCCGCAGGGTCAGGTCCATTCCAGGGTCGAGCAGCATTACTGGCAAGCCTCACAGATATCGGGGTTCTCAAGGGACGCCGCGAGCACACCATCGGTGTCGCCGAGCAGGTTCAGGCTGAGCGTGGCGACCTGGCCGGGACCGGACGGGTTGGCGACCAGGGTGGTCGTCTGAGCCGGCACGACCGCCGTGACAACGGCCGGAGTGACCGGTGCGGCGGCGGCCGGCGCGACGGCCGTGGTGGCCTGCTGGATGCGCGTCGCCGGACGCGAGCGCAGGTAGTACGAGGTCTTCAGCCCGGACTTCCAGGCGTAGAGGTACATCGACGAGAGCTTGCCGATCGTCGGCGCGGCCATGAACAGGTTCAGCGACTGCGACTGGTCGATGTACGGCGCGCGGGCCGCGGCCAGGTCGACCAGGGCACGCTGCGGGAGCTCCCACGCCGTACGGAAAATCTCGCGAATGTCCGAAGGAAGCTCGGCGATGCCCTGCACCGAACCCTCAGCGCGCTTGATCGCCTCCCGGATCGGGGCGGTCCACAGCCCGCGGGCCTTCAGCTCCCGGACCAGATACGTGTTGATCTGCAGGAACTCGCCGGACATGGTCTCGCGCTTGAACAGGTTGGACACCTGCGGCTCGATGCACTCGTAGCAGCCGGCGATCGACGCGATGGTCGCCGTCGGCGCGATCGCGATCAGCAGCGAGTTCCGCAGCCCGTGGGCCACGACCTTCGCGCGCAGCGCGTCCCAGCGCGCGGTCTGCGACACGGTGGCGCCCCACAGGTCGGGGTGCAGCTGACCCTTGGCCGCGCGGGTCTCCGCGTACGCCGGATGCGGTCCGAACTTCTCGGCCAGAACCGTGGACGCCTCCAGCGCGGTCAGGAAGATCTCCTCCTGCACCCGCGTCGACAGCTCCTTGGCCTGCTCGGAGTCGAACGGCAGGCGCAGCGTGAAGAACGCGTCCTGCAGACCCATCAGCCCGAGCCCGACCGGCCGCCACCGCGGGTTGGAGACCGCGGCCTGGTCCGACGGGTAGTAGTTGATGTCGATGACCCGGTCCAGGAACACCACAGCGGTCCGCACCGTCTCGCGCAGCCGCTCCCAGTCCACACCCTCGGCCGTGGTGTGCGCGCCCAGGTTGATCGAACCCAGGTTGCAGACCGCGGTCTCGGCGTCGCTGTTCACCTCGAGGATCTCGGTGCACAGGTTCGACAGGTGGATGGTGTTACCCGGGGCGCCGGTCTGGTTCGACAGCGCGTTCGAGCGGTCCTTGAACGTCATCCAGCCGTTGCCGGTCTGCGCCAGGGTTCGCATCATCCGCCCGTACAGATCGCGGGCCTTGACCTTCTTGATGGCCTTCTTCTCGGCCGCCCGGTACGCCTCGGTCCACTCGTCGCCGAAAAGATCCGGCAGCTCGGGCGCGTCCGACGGGTCGACCAGCGACCACTCCTCGTCGGCCTCGACCCGGCGCATGAACTCGTCCGGGATCCAGTTGGCCAGGTTCAGGTTGTGGGTGCGCCGCGACTCCTCGCCGGTGTTGTCGCGCAGCTCCAGGAACTCCTCGATGTCCGGGTGCCACGGCTCCAGGTAGACGCAGGCCGCGCCCTTGCGCCGGCCACCCTGGTTGACCGCGGCGACACCCGCGTCGAGGGTCTTCAGGAACGGGACGATGCCGTTCGACTTGCCGTTCGTGCCGCGGATCAGCGCGCCCCGGCCGCGGACCCGCGACCAGGCGATACCGATACCGCCGGAGAACTTCGACAGCTTCGCGACCTGGTGGTACCGCTCGTAGATCGAGTCCAGCTCGTCCTTGGGCGAGTCGACCAGGAAGCAGCTCGACATCTGGGTGTGCCGGGTGCCGGAGTTGAACAGCGTCGGCGAGCTGGGCAGATAGGCCAGCGACGACATCAGCCGGTAGAAGCCGATGGCCTCGTCGGCGTTCTCCGAGAGGCCGCAGGCGACCCGGAGCAGCCAGTACTGCGGGGTCTCGATCGGGACCCGCTTGGTGGGGTGGCGGAGCAGGTAGCGGTCGGCCACGGTGCGCAGCCCGAAATACTCGAACCGCAGGTCGGCGTCGCGGTTGATCGCCGCATCCAGCTTGTCCCGATTTTTTGTGACAAAAGCCAGCGTAGCGTCGCTGATCAGGCCCTCGACGTGACCGAGCGCGATCGACTCGCTGAACGTGGTGACGCCCTGCTCGCCCACCTCCTGCTCGACCACATCGACGAGCAGGCGCGCGGCCAGCCGCGAATACTGCGGCTCCTCGCCGATCAGCTCGGCCGCCGTCTGGATCGAGAGCTTGTCCAGCTCCTCGGTGGTGGCGCCGTCATACAGCCCACTGATCGTCTTGGTCGCCACCCGCAGCGGGTCGACCTCGTCCAGACCGGTGATCCACCGCTCGACCGCGGCAACGATCTTGTTGACGTCGACGGGCTCCAGCTCGCCGTTGCGCTTACGCACCTGCATGACATGGCGGCGCTGCCCCGGAACGGCCGCAGCCTCCAGGCTCTTCTCCGGCGTGAGCGTCATGGCCCTCTTCCCTCGCGAGTCAACACGGCCGCAACCCGCGCAGGAAGACACCATGCTTGCCCCGGACGCGCAAAAGCGCACGGAGAAGCGAGGCGTCGGCCGTCCCGCGCGGCCTTCGACCGCCGCACACGGTCGCATGCGGCGCGCTGGCAGGTCTTCGGACTCGTGGGCGTGGCCCCTTCTTCAGGCCGGTCCTACTGACCGTCGCTTCCCAGACCTTGCGGCCCAGTGCCGTGTGACGGCGGTCGTTCCCACTCACCGCTGCGGGGCAGTTCCGGTATCACACCGGATTCCCTCTTACCTCGGCCCACCCCTTTCGGAGCACACCGAACCAGCTGCGATGGACACTATATATGGGTGCGGCTCGCGCCACGCAACGCCACATGGTGTGTCGCACGCCGCCACCCGAAAGATCCACTCAGTCGCCCGAAAACCCCCAGAAGTAGATCTCGGACGGATTACCGGCATCGTCGTGCAGCACCGCGCACCGGCCCAGCCAGCGCTCCTCGGCCAGACCCTCGATCGCCTCGACGTGCGCCCTGGTCAGCCTGGTCACCCCCGCGGTGGCCAACACCTCATCCTCCCGGACCGGGACGACGGTGCCCAGCGACGCCTTCGCCCTCGTCGGCACCACCTCGTGCACGTCAAGAATCGAATGGGTCCCGCTCTCCTGCACACTCTCCGACGACCACAGCTCCTCCTCGGTCCGAGGCCGGTTCGGAAAGTCGGCGGCAGACTTGCCCAACTCATACGGCTCGGCCCACCAGTAGTCGCCCTCGTCGAAGACCTTCGCCCGCAACTCATCGAGCGCCCGGCCCAGGTCAGGCTGGTACGCGACGTAATAACTCCATCCAGAAGCACCCATGCCGACATCGAAGCAGAGGGGTACGACAGAACTACTCCCGCCGCCGGAACAGACCCTTGAACCAGTCCCGCACCATGCCGAGAAGCAGGAGGATCGGCACCACCCCGAAGAAGCCGATCACGGCGGCGATGAAGGTCACCCATCCCCGGGAGGGCAACTCGGCGCGCGAGTACCCGACACTCCCCCGACTGCCCCGGTTCTCGCCGATCGTGAAGGTGTCACCGGGCTTCTCATCCGTGAAGAAGCCCGGCTTGTCGATCCTCACGCGGTAGCCACCCCACGCGACCGACACGACGCACGCCTTGTAGTAGCCGAACCCCTTGAGGCTGATGGGTCCTCGGCGCTCACAGCTCACAACCGTGGCCTCGCCGGTCCGGCCGGCATCGGCAAAATCCGCACCGGTGAACCGCGCGACGGTCATCGAGGTGGCCAGCAGAACGAACGAGACAGCCAAAATGATCAGAACGCCGAGAACATCGCGGAACCACCCACCGCGCTTGGTCTCGACCGCCGGCCCGGTCTCCGCGGCCCGCTTCTTGGCAGCTCGGGAGCGGGCAACGCCGGCTTCGGCCTCGGCCAGCATCTCAGCCATGCGGCGCCTGCGATAGGCCGCCCGGTTCTCATCAGTCATCGCACACCTCCAAGAGCATTCACCGGGATATGCCGGCGGAGTGGATCATTCTTCCAAGAGGGTGTCGCCGGTGGCGGCGCCGTTCTGGATGCTGTTGCCTCTGAGACCTTCACGCAAGGCATCGACGGCGACCTTCGCCTTCGTACCGTAGACGACGTCATCGACCTGGTCGAAGGTTCGGTACGCCGCCTTGTAGGCGCCCCATGAACCCGCGCTGTCAGCGAGATAACCATCCGCTTCGGCGAGCTTCGCAGAATTGAGGAACACCGACCCGAAGGTGGCTTCCTCAAGAAGTCCCTTGACGTTGCTGCAAATGGTCACGACGGGCGAGAACTTGGCACCGAGTTCGGCGATGGTGTCGGTGAGTCGTTGCAGGACCCGGACGATCTTCCCGGTGTATTTGGCGACCAGAAGCGCCACCTCGGCCAGGACCTTGGGAATCGTCACGACCAGGAGCGCCTGCAACGCTTTCGAGATCGCTGCACCCACGACCTCCGAGATCAGGTCGCGCACAGTATTGCGGATCACGCCCACGATCGAGCCCGCGATGAGCGTTGCCTCAGCCATGACGCCGGCCACCTCGCCCAACGCGAGTACGCCGTTGGCCATACCGGCCGCTTTCGCGCGATACGCGGTCACGGCCTCCGCCTCCCACGGCGCGGTCGCCGATGTGACCTGTTCTCCGAAGAACGTCAACGTTTTCTGGACCCGCACCTGCATGTTGCGCCAGGTCTCGGCGTGCCCTTCGATTTCTTTCGGATCACCGGCCAACCAATCCAGTGGCTGCCGCAGACAGTCGAGATGTTCCATCAGCCAGCCGACGCCCGCAGCGAAGACCGCCTGGAACGGATCCAGAACGGCGCCGAGCGCACTCAGTCCGAGAACACCGAAGTTGCCGAATCCGGTCAAAATTTTGCCCTGAGCGAAGCCTTCGCCCATGCTCATCGCGGCTTCGAGAATGCCGGCGCCCTCATACCACTTCGTATCCGCGGCCTCCGCCGCCAACGGAACCCGTGTGATCGCCAACGCGTCGCTCATCGCGTCCCCCGCAACCGCGCCGCCGAGTCCCGATCGGTCTCTTCGAACACGTTCGCCATCGCCCGCAGTTCATCGGCCAGCGCCTGCATCCCATCAACCGCTTTACGCATGGCGTCCACGGCTTCATCCCCATGCGGATTCAGATACCGATGCGTGAAGAGCGGCCCGATCAAATACCCGTACGCGCTGGTCGACATCCTGATCCGCGCACCTTCGACCCGTGCCTCGTCAAGCATCCGAGCCACTTCATCAACGTCCCGAGCATGCCGCCGCACGTCCTCGGGTGGAATGTCAACGCTCATCGGATCCACCCCCGGCCGGATACCGTTTCGCGTACGCCTCGCTGATCAGCGCCGCCGTCCCCGATTCCGTCCCGTAGACCGAGCTCACCATTTCGCCGACCCGCTCGGCGAGCCGGACCTGGGCCCGCCGCGACGTGTCGAGGACCAGACGTGCGAGTTCTTCACGGGATACCCGGTCGGCTTCGGGATGAATGCGAAGGTCGGCCAGCCCACCGGCGGAGTTGATCCGGACGGTCACCTCACCGCCGGGCGAACGCTCGGTCACTTCGACTGCCTCAAGTTCGGCGCTGAAGCGGAGCGCTCGGTCCGTGCGCTCGTCCACGTGCGCCTGAAAGGCACGCAGGTCGTTCTCCGGGTCGAACCGCACGATCCCCACCTCCCCGTCGCATGGGTTCACACTCAAGCCCACGCCGACCGGCCGCGTCCGGTTCAACCGGACACTCAGGTGTCTCGATCTGGCACACCGGAGCCGGCACTCTCGGAAGGAAATACCGAAGCGGGGCGCCCCCGAAGGAAGCGCCCCGCCGTTCATCGATGGATCAGCAGGGTCCCAGGTCCTGCCATTGTTCGGTCCAGCCGGGCTCGGAGCCCTGTGTCCAGTACCGCGCCTTCCACAGGTGTTTGCCCTGCCCGGACGCCGGCCCACTGGGGTCGCCGTACTTGCTCTTCTCGTGCTTCACCAGCGCCCCACCCAGGTAGACGTTGCCGAACGCCCATTCCGGCGCGTCCGAGCATCCGGTCGCCGGCGGCTGGGAGGTCGGTTGGGAGGTCGGCGGTGTGGACGGTGTCGCCGACGGTGACGACGGCGGCGTGGTCGGGTTGGTGCACGTCCCGCTGGATGCGACGGTGTCCAGGAATCCGGTTCCGCCGGTGCGGTATCCGGCGGCCTGCGCGGTCGCCTGGGCCGGCGACAGCACCTTGTTCTTGGCGAACAGCACCCAGTCGACCTGTTCGACGTACGTGCTCTTCCCGCCGGTGTGCGCGGCCGTGTCGATGAACCACAGGTTCCAGTTGATCGTCATCGTCTGGCGCGGGAAGTACTTTCCGCCGTGGTCACCGACCTGCACTCCGTCGATCCAGTAGACGACGTGCCCGTTGGCCACCTGCGCGACCAGGTCGTGCCAGCCGTCCAGGCTCGATCGCTGCGAGGAGTGCAGGTTGTCCGCGTACCAGGGCTCGTTCTGATACGTGTACCAGGTCGTCTGATAGTTGATCGGCCCGGTTTCGCCCCAGCCCCCGTTCGGCAGGTATTCGGAGACGTCCAGTTCGCTGTAGGTCGGGTCGAGATCCCCGTTGAGCGGGCTGATCGTGAAGAACGTCTCGTTGATGTGGTCGCCGTCGGCGCCACCGGTGGGTGTGTCGGTGAAGCGGATCCGGCTGGCGTAGGTGCCTTCCAGGTACCGCTTCTGGGTCGAGTAGAGCTCGGCGTGCCCGGTTCCGGCCGCGGTGCCGTCCGTGTACGCGGTGAGCTGCGCGACTTTGTCCCCGTTGGCGCTCGGGAATGTGATGTTCGCCGGTGACCAGGTCGCCCCGGCCACGCCCGGACCGCCGCTGTAGCTGCGCGGTGTCCAGCCGTTCGCGGTGAGTGCCGCGTCCGAGGAGGTGTTGTAGTGGAAATCGTCGAACAGGTAGCCGCAGTCGGCGGCGGAAGCGGGCGTGCCGGAGCTGAGGGCGACGATGCCCGAGGCGGCCAGAACGGCCACGACGATTCCCGCGAATCGACGTTTGTCGATCAACATGAATGCACTCCTCCCAAAAGGGGGATGGGGAAAGGGAGTTACTGGGTCGCTGGAACACTGCGGTCGTCCCGGCTGACCCGCGGGGTGGCCAAGCCCCGCGCCGGGAAGCACCGGTCCATGGCCGGGATGGCATTCCAGAGCCCGGCAAAAAATTCAAAAACGATTCCGCCGTACGGCGTGAAGCGCGCTACGCGATGCGCCGGATCCGCCCGGCGTATCGCGCTTCCCATTCCGCGTTGCGTTCTTTACCGCCGGGCACGTTGTCGGAGAGGTAGACCGGCGGTATGACCCCGGCCGCGATCAGATTGGCGACCACCTCGGTGATGACCTGCTGGGCCAGCAGGGCGGCGGTGATCGAGGAGACCGCGCCGACCGCGCCGCCACCGGGCAGGGCCAGGGCCGCGTCGCCGTAGGGGGCACCGTTGTCGAGCACCACGTCGGCGATCTCACCGAGTTTGCGTCCGCTCGGGTGCCGGGAGTCGACGCCGGCCGAGTGCCGCTCCGACGTGATCGCGATCAGCGCGTGCCCGCGCTCCTTGACCAGTAGCGCCATCTCGACGACGGCGCCGTTGATGCCGGAGTTGGAGGCGATCACGAACGCGTCGTCCGGCTTGATCGGGGCGAGTTCGTACAGCCGGTGGGCGATCGCCGGGTCGCGCTCGACCATCGGGTCGGCCAGCACGTCGAGGGGGTCGCCGCCGTAGAGCACGACGTCGCGCAGCGCGATCCGGTTGGCCGGGACCAGGCCTCCGGCGCGGCCGGCGATCTCCATGGCCAGGGCCTCGGAGTGGCCGCAGCCGAAGGCCTGGATCACGCCCCCGTTGCGCACGGTCGCGGTCAGCAGGTCGGCGGCCTTGCGTTTCTCGGCCGTCTGCCCGGTGCCGACCCGGTCGATGACGGCACGGATCTGCTCCAGGAAGTCCTCGCTGGTGACGCTCACGGTTGCCCCCCTCGGGCGGTCATCGTTTTCACCGTCATCTGTTGTTGATGAAAATTACGACCGTTAGGAGTCTTAGTCAATAAGAAATCTCTATCGATCGATCGGCCCGGCGCCGGACCGACGGTATGAGCGGTTTGGGATATCCACGTATCTCGATATCGATGGGACCCTCTTCTCAACGCCCCACCGGGCGTACCCCCTGGGACGAGGAGAACCGAAGATGCGCAGATGGCGAACCCTTCTGGCCACCGCGGCGGCGGCGATCACCGCGGCCACGATGGGTGTGCTGGCCGCACCCGGAGCGGCCCACGCCGACGCCAACGTGGTCGGCGGCACCCGGGCCACGCAGGGCGAATTCCCGTTCATGGTGCGGCTGTCGATGGGCTGCGGCGGCGCCCTCTACAGCCCGACCCTGGTCCTCACGGCCGCGCACTGCGTCAGCGGCACCGGCACCAACACCTCGATCACGGCCACCCTCGGCGTCGTCGACCTGAACTCCACCAGCAAGATCACCCGCAAGTCGAACTACGTGTACCGGGCGCCCGGCTACAACGGCAACGGCAAGGACTGGGCGCTGATCCGCCTGGCCAGCCCGGTGACCGGCCTGGCCACCCTGCCGACGGCGACCACCACCGCGTACGACACGGGCACGTTCACCATCGCCGGCTGGGGCGCGGCCACCGAGGGCGGCGGGCAGCAGCGCTACCTGCTCAAGGCCACCGTCCCGTTCGTCAGCGACACCACCTGCAACTCCGCCTCGATGTACAACGGCGAGATCATCGCCAGCAACGAGATCTGCGCCGGCTACACCTCCGGCGGCACCGACACCTGCCAGGGCGACTCCGGCGGCCCGATGTTCCGCCGCGACTCCGCCAACGCCTGGGTCCAGGTCGGCATCGTCAGCTGGGGTGACGGTTGCGCCCGCCCCAACAAGCCCGGCGTGTACACCCAGGTCAGCTACTTCGCCTCCACGATCGCGTCGGCCGCCGCGTCGCTCGGCGGATAAGGCACCGATGACCCGGGCCGGGTGCGGAACCCGGCCCGGGTCATGTCCGGCGGGGGATGACCAGTGGGGCGCCGCCGGTGGGGTGGGGCAGGACCTCGACCTCGTGCTGATAGACGTCGCTGAGAAGCGCGGCGGTGAAGATCTCGGCGGGTGGGCCGACACCGCGGACACGGCCTGCGGCCAGGACATAGACCCGATTCGCGTACGCGGCGGCCAGCCCCAGATCGTGCAGAACCACCACGACGGCGGCGCCGCCCAGCGCGCGTTCCCGAGCGGTCCGCAGCACGAGTTCCTGATGACGCAGGTCGAGGGCGGCGGTCGGCTCGTCCAGCAGCAGGAGAGGCGTTCGCTGGGCGAGGACCCGGGCCAGCGCGACCCGCGCCTGTTCACCACCGGAGAGAGCCGGAAACGGGCGGTGGGCAAAATCAGTCGTCTCGGTCTGCCGCATCGCCTCAGCCATGGCCTGGGAGTCGTCGGCCCGCTCAGGGCGTCCGGCCCAGGGGGCGCGGCCCATCTGGACGACCTCGCCGACCGTGAACGGGAAGGACAGCGCTGCTTTCTGCGGGAGCACCGACCGCAGGCGGGCCAGTTCGACCGGGCGGTATGCACCGATCGCGCGACCGGCGATCTCGACCAGGCCCTCGTGCCGGACGTCGCCGGCCAGGGCGGCGAGCAATGTGGACTTACCGGCGCCGTTGGGCCCGACCAGGGCGACCACCTCGCCGGCGTCGACGTGGAGGTCCACGCCGTCGACCACATAGCGACCGCCAAGGCGGACGCGCACCCCGGCCGCTCGTAATCCGGCGGTCGAGCCCGCGCTCGATGAACAAGCCGGTCCGGACGGAGGAGCGGCGGGATCAAAAGCGGTCATCCCCAGCCTCCCGCCCGCGACCGCGTGCGGCGCAGCAACCAGAAGAACGCCGGGCCACCGACCACCGCGGTCAGCACCCCGAGCGGCAACTCCTGATAGTCGACGGCGGTCCGCGCGATCAGGTCGCCGAGCACCACCACGACCGCCCCGCCCAGCGCACTGGCCGGGATCAGCACCCGATGCCCGGGGCCGGCGACCATCCGGATCAGGTGCGGCACGACCAGCCCGACGAAGCTGATGATCCCGGTGAACGCCACCGCCGACGCCGTGAGCAGCGCGGTCGCCACGATCGCGGTGATCCGCAGACGTTCGGTGTCGACGCCGAGGTGCCGCGCCGGTCCCTCGCCGAGCGCGAGCAGGTCGAGCTTGCGGGCGGAGATCATCGCCACCGCGAGGCCGGCCAGGCAGCACGGCAACGCCACCGCGACGGCACTCCAGGTGGCCTGGGCCAGGCTTCCGAGCTGCCAGAACGCGATGGCGCGGACACCGTCGTCGTCGGTGACGAACATCAGCAGCCCGAGCAGCGCGCCGGCCGTGGCGTTCACCGCGACTCCGGTCAGCACCAGGGTGACGACCTCGGTGCGTCCGTCCGCGCGCGACATTCCGTACACGATCAGGGTGGTGATGATCCCGCCGCCGAAGGCGGCCGCCGCGGTGCTCCAGTTGCCGAGGAACGTGACTCCGCTGACGATCGCCGCCGCGGCGCCGACGGCCGCGCCTGCGGAAACTCCGACGACGCCGGGTTCGGCCAGCGGGTTGCCGAAGACGCCCTGCATGAGCGCTCCGGCGCAGCCCAGCGACGCGCCGACCACGATCGCCAGGGTGACCCGCGGGAAGCGGACCAGCCACAACGCGTTCTCGCCCTGGACCGCGGACGGCAGCGGCCCGGCGTCGATCCCGAGCCGGTGCAGCAGCGATCCGGCGACCTCGGCCGGCGAGATCGGCACCTGCCCGCGCCCGGCCGCGAGCAGCGCGACGATCACCAGGCCAAGACCAAGACCGAAGATCAAGGCCGATTTCCCGTACGGGACGAGCCGCTCGCCCCGAGCCGATCCGGCGCCTAGCCGCATGGGCCGTAGACCGCCTTGGCCAGTGCCGCGACCGCCGGCCCGGTGCGTGCGCCGAAGTTCAGCAGCACCCCGTCGTCCATGTCCACGATCCGCCGGTTCGCCCCGGCCGGCGTCTGCGCCACCCCGGCGAGTTTGAGCAGGCCGTCGACGCCGCCCACGGATGTGAGCCCCTCGGTCATCACCAGGATCACGTCGGGCGCGGCGTTGATCAGGCCTTCGCTGGTGAGCGGCCGGAACTTCTTCAGCCCGATCGCGCTGCCGGCGTCGACCGCCCCGATCGCCTGGATCATCGCGTCGGAGCCGGCGCCCGCGCCACCGATGAGGTAGACGCCGGCGGTCCCACGTACGTACAGGAAAGCGATTTTCAGGGGTTTGTCGGTCTTGGGCGCGGACTCGCGCGCGGTGTTGATCTCCCCTTGCACCCGCCCGACCAGGCGTTCACCGGCCTCGGGCACGCCGAGCGCGGCGGCCACGGCCCGGATGTGCGCGGGCACCGCCGCCAGCGTCTGCTCGTCGTCGACGATGACCACCGGGATGCCGGCCTGCCGAACCTGATCCAAAACGGTCGGCGGCCCGATGCTGTCGTCGGCCAGCAGTACCGTCGGATTGAGCTTGAGGATCGCCTCGGCCGAGAGATCGTGGCCCTGCGGCGTGACGAGCGGCAGCTTCTTCGCGGCCGGGAACGTCGTCGAGGTGTCCCGCCCGATGACCCGGTCGCCCATCCCGAGACTGAAAACGATCTCGCCCAGTGACCCGTAGAGGTTGACCGCGAGGATCCGGTCAGCGCTGTTCACGGTGACCTTCCGACCGTCCGCCGAGTCCACTGTGACCGGCAGTTTCGGGGTAGGTCGAGGGTCGAGTGGCGTGATGTCGTCGTTGGCCAGCTTGGCCGTGGCGATTCCACACCCGTTGGTCGTCGTGTCCGTTTCTGGTCCGACCTCGCTGACCGCGGTGCATCCGGTCAGGAGAAGAACGGCCGCGACCGTCGCCAGGAGCTTCACGCGTTCTTTCCCTTCCGGCGGCGGATCCGGCCGGCGACCGACGCGGCGAGCAGCCCGACCAGGAACGCTCCCCCGATCGCCCACCAGTGCCCCATCGGCGTGGCCGAGCTCGTCCTGGTCAGTGCGATGTCGGCGGCCGCAACGGCAGCGGCCTCGGTGGTCGCGTCGGGTGGCGCGGCGGTGGCCAGTCGCCCGGTCGGCGGCCCGACCGGCGCCTTGGTCGCCCCTTTCGCCCCGGTTGCGGGAGGAGCGGCGGTCACCGTGGCTCCGGTTGTGGCCGTTGTCACGGGCGTGCCATTCGCAGCCGGGGCAAATCGGATCGCAACCCGCACATCCTGCGACCGGTCAGCGGTACGAGTGTGATCATTTCGGGTCACGATGGCGCACCCGCGAACCGCGCAGTCGACGTCCCCGATCATCTGGCCGACCCGGATCCGCACCGAGAACGAACCGCCCTTGCCGTACGGCGTGGCCAGGCCCTCCCCATAGGACGGCGGATTCGAGGAGATCCAGGCCGAGGAGCCCGACGAGCCGGACATGTCGGCGCCGCCCCCGCACGGCGAGGGCACCACGCCCGGCCCGTTGTCCAGGCAGAACGCCACGTAGATGCCCTTGTTGACGTCATAGCCGCTGCCGGTGACGGTAACCGTCTGGCCGGCCCGGTCGAGGCCCTTGGTCTTGGACACCGTGAGCCGCTTGGCCGCCTGCGCCGGGGTGCCGGAAACGGCCACCACCGCGCACGTCAGCACCACGGCCACGAATCTCAGGCCGATACGCATTGTCGCCCCACCCGATTGATCAAGGACTTAGGTGAGGCTACCCTAACCCAGACCGCAACAGCGGAGCATCGCCCACTTCGGAAGGATTTGACGAACATGGGCACATCTCACGGCCTGCATCGGGCCGCCCTCTGGGCCGGCGCCCTGACCATCGGCGCCGCGGCGGCTCTGGTCGGTACCTCGCCCGCCCTGGCCGCCCCGGTCAAGGTCGGCGGCGGCAGCCTGGACTGGGGTTTCAAGGCGTCGTTCCGGGCCTACGTCGGCACCGGCAACGGAACCCCGCCGATCGCCTATCTGGACGGTGCGACCAAGAACGCCGACGGGACTTTCGACTTCCCGGCCAAGGGCGGGACGTACGACGCGTCGGCCGGCACCGCGACGGTCAACTACGGCGGGACCGTGGTCTTCTCGTACCCGCTGCACATGTTCGAGATCACGCTGGCCAACCCGACCCTGGTCGTCGACGGTGACGGCACGGGCTCGCTGCTGGCCGACGTGGACCTGGTGGCCAACGGTGGCAGCACCGAGCAGCACCTGGACCAGGCCGAGATCGCCACGGTGGTGACCACCGCCCCCACGGTGACCGACGGCGCCGTCTCGTTCACGAACCTGGGCAGCACGCTGACCAGCTCGGGCGCGAGCGCGTTCGCCGGGTTCTACGCGGCCGGCTCGGCGCTCGACCCGATCACCGCGTCGGCCTCGGCCTCCGCGACCGACCCGACCGACCCCACCGACCCGACGGATCCCACCGACCCGACCGACCCGGGCACCGGTAACGGCTCGTCCGCGCAGAAGATCACCGCGGCGGTCACCGGCGGGGCGCTCACGCTCACCTCGTCCGGCTCCACCGTGGCGCTCTCGGCGGCCACCCCGGGCCAGACCGCGACCGGCAACCTGAACGCGGTCACGGTCAGCGACCTGCGGGGCACCAACTCCGGTTGGGACCTCGTCGGCCAGGTCACCGACTTCACGGCGACCGGCGGGGCGACCATCCCGGCGGCCAACCTCGGCTGGACGCCGAGCGCCGCGGTCACGAACACCGGCCTGGTCAGCGCCAAGGGCGCGGCCAACGCGGTCATCCCGGGCGGACCGGTCGCCCCGGGCACCGGCCTGGGCGCCAGCCACACCCTCTGCAAGGCCGAGACCGGAAGCAGCCTCGGCAGCTCCACCTGCGGCGCGGCACTGAACCTCGGGGTACCCGAGTCCAGTGCGGCCGGTGAGTACAGCGCGGTGCTCACTCTCACGCTCGCCTGATCCACGGGCGGGGAACCGGCCGGGAATTCCGCAACGATTCCCGGCCGGCCCGCACCCATCGTAAGGAGCACCATGGTCGTACGTGGCGTGCTGGCCGCCGTACTTCTGCTCGTTCCGGCGCCCGCGCCGGCCGAGGCGGCGCCCGCGCAGCCCAGCGCCGCGCCCTCGCCGGCCGCGACGGGCGGCTCGGACGTGCGCTGGTCGGTGCAGCCGTCGACGGCGAAGGGGCCGGACGGGCGGGACTACATCATCCGGCGGGCCGCCCCCGGCGAGCGACTGACCGACTACGTCGGCGTGACCAACCTGACCGCACGGCCACTGACCTTCTCGGTGTACGGCACCGACGCGTACACCACCGACGACGGCTCGTTCGCGCTGCTCCCGGCCGTGCAGAAGCCGACCGACATCGGTTCCTGGATGACGCTGGGCGCGGCTCGGTACACCGTTCCGGCCAACACCCGGCTGGACGTCCCGTTCGCGATCTCGGTGCCGGCCGACGCCACCCCCGGTGATCACGCCGGCGGGGTGGTCGCCTCCATCGCCGAGGAGCAGGCCGCCGCCAACGGCCAGAAAGTCCTGGTCGACCGCCGGGTCGCGGCCCGCGTCTACCTCACCGTGGCGGGCGCTGTCGCGCCGACATTAAAAATTGATTCCGTACGTCTTGAGTACGCCCAGTCCACGAATCCGGCCGACGGCGGCGTCATGACCGTGAAGTACCTCGTCCACAACACGGGCAACCTGCGCCTCAGCGGCACCGGAACCGTGCGGGTGACCGGCCCGTTCGGCTGGGAGCTGGCCCGCACCGGCGGGATGGAGATCCCCGAGCTGCTGCCCGGCGGCTCGGTGACGGTGACCGAGAAGATCCTCGGTGTGCAGCCGACGGTCCGGCTCGCCGCCGACGTGTCCGTGGTCCCGGCCTCGTTCGACCAGAAACTGCCCTCGATCTCGCGCGGCACCGGCGTCTGGGCCTGGCCCTGGGCCCTCGTCGCTCTGCTGGGCGTGCTCATTTCGTACGTAATAATCCGGATTTTTGTCAAACGACGGCGTGCCCGCGTCGCCGCCCTGGACACCGTCCCCGCCCCCGCCGCATGATCGGGTATCAGCCCGTCGTGCTTCCTCCTCACGACCACCAGGAAGGACGAGCCGACCGATGACCGGATTCGCCGCACGCCTGCGCAAGGCCACCATGTCCGAGCACCGCGACGCCGAGACCCGGAGCTTCATCGCCCGGCTGATGGGTGGCACGGTCCCGGCCGCCGGGTTCGCCGCGCTCACCGCGCAGTACCTGATCATCTACCGGGAGCTGGAAGCGGCCGCGGTAGCGATGCGCGACAACCCGGTCGCCGGGGACTTCGCCGACCCGGCCCTGTCCCGCGTCGCCGCCCTGGAGTCCGATCTCGCCCACCTGTACGGGCCCAACTGGGAGGCGCGGGTCGCACCGGTCGAGGCGACCCGGCGTTACGCCGAGCGGCTGCGGGAGCACTGCTACACCTCGCCGGCCCACTTCGTGGCCCACCACTACGTGCGCTACCTGGGCGACCTGTCCGGCGGGCAGCTCGTCGGGCGCAAGGTGGCCGCGACCTACAACCTGGGGACGCTGGGCACAGCGTTCTACCACTTCGGACAGATCGCCGACCCGAAGGCCTACAAGATGGTGTACCGGGCTCGGCTGGACGCGCTCGACCTGCCCGAGTCCGAGCTCGACGCGCTGGTGGCCGAGTCGCAGCTGGCGTTCACGCTGAACGCGGCCGTGTTCCAGGAGCTCGGTACCGCGTACCCGGAGGATCTGGTCTCCGCGGCCTGACCCTCGTGCGTTCTTTTCTCGCCGGCCGCCTTCGGGGCGGCCGGCGGCGTCTCCGGGCCGATTCTGATACGCCTGTTGAGGAAACTTCCTGATCGCGAGAGGGTCCGGTAGGCGACTGCCCCGCGCCCGGATCCGGGCGATCATGGGTCGAACGTCGATCACTGGCCGGAAATGTCGGTCATTTCCTCTATAGAGGCGATGACGTGCGGCTAAGGCGTATCGGGGGGCAAAAGGGGTGATCGGCCAATCGTCCGGAACGCGACTGTCGTCCGGTGCGGAAGGTTTTCCATTCATCTGCAACCATGTGCGAGGCTCTTGCTGATCAACAGCCGAAGGGATTGCGGATCTATGCGGCCACTGCTGCCCGGCGAGCCACTGCGGGTCGGCCGGTACGAGATCGAGGCGACCCTCGGTAGCGGCGGAATGGGAACCGTCTACCTGGGACGCTCGCCCGGCGGACGCCCGGCCGCGATCAAGGTCATCAGCTCGGAATACCTGGAACACCGCGAGGCGGTAGCCCGGTTCCGGCGCGAGGTGGCCATGGTCGGGACGGTGCGCAGCGCGTACACGGCCGCGCTGATCGACTCCGAACTGACCACGGCCCCGTACTGGATGGCGACCGAATACATCCCCGGCCCCACCCTGTCCGCCGCGGTCAAAGCCGACGGCCCGATGCCACCGGCCCGATGCGCCGAAGTGATGGCCGCCGTCGCCGAAGGCCTGGTCGACATCCACCGGCACGGCATCTGCCACCGCGACCTCAAACCCCAGAACGTCATCCTCTCGGCAACCGGCCCCCAGCTGATCGATTTCGGTCTCGCACGCTCGGCCGGGGTGAGCGGCTTCACGCTCACCGGAGTGTCCATGGGCACGCCCGGCTACATCGCGCCGGAAATGGTCGACGGCGACGACCTCACACCGGCCACCGACGTGTTCGCGCTCGGCGTCACCATGGCCTACGCGGCGACCGGCCGGCGGCCGTACGGGGAAGGGTCCTTCCAGGCAATCTACGTACGGCTGATCCGCGAACAGATCGACCTCGACGGCGTCGACCCGGCGCTGGCCGCGGTGATCCGCTCGTGCGTGGCAGCCAACCCGGCGGCCCGCCCCTCCCCCGACGAGATCATCAACCTGTGCCGCCACCTGCGCAGCACCGACAGCACCACCCCGACCCGCCTCCTCACCCACCTCTCCCCCACCCCCACCGGCCGAGCCGCCATGGCCGCCGAACCAGCCCGAGCCGCAAACACCCCCGGACCAGCCCGAACCGGGAACACGCCCGAGGCCGGCCGGGCCGGGATGGCGACCGGAACGGGCCGAGCCGGGAACGCCGCCGAAGGGGGCTGGGCCGGGGTGGCGGCGGAGGCGGGCCGCTTCAGCGCCGGGGAAGCGGGCCGCTCGAAGTTCGCCGGGTCGGCACGGCCACCGGCCTTCCCGGATGCGGCGAGCGCGCCGGGTGGCCCGTCACGGTACGCCGGATCGGCCCGGCCGGTCTCCACACCGCCCAGCCGCCCCGGCCTCCTCGACGGCCGCCAGCCGTTGACCATCCTCGGCCTCATCGCGGCCGCAGTCCTGGTCCTCGCCTGCGGCGGCGCCTCCATCCTCCAACTGTTCCTCTGACCCACCCCGTTCCCAGCACGGCCCACACACCCTTGCCGCAGCCGGCTCATACCGCGCGTGGCAGCCGCGAGCCCCAGCCGAGCCGCCGCAGCTGGCACTCACGGCTGCCTCGCACCGCGCGAACCAGCCCTCAGCGCCAGCCGGATCTCCGCAGCTGGCGCTCATGGCTGCCTCGCGCCCTCGGAAGCAACCCTCAGCACCAGCCGGGCAGTCGCAGCTGGCACTCACGGCTGCCTCGCACCGCCGGAAGCAACCCTCAGCACCAGCTGGGCAGTTGCGGCTGGCGCTGAGGGTTGGTTCGCGCGGTGGGGGGCGGCCCTCGCGGCCAGCTGAGTGGTTGCGGCTGGGGCTGAGGGGTTGGGGGTCAGGCGGGGTCGAGGGCGAGCGCGTCGAAGATGAAGTTGGGGCTGAGGAATGTGGCGCCGCTGCTGCCGCTGATGGTGGAGATGGAGAACGTGTTCGTGCCGGTCTTGAGGGCGCCGGCCGGGATGGTGAACGTGTAGGTGGTGTTGATGCCGCGCCACGTGCCGCGGGTGACGTTGCGGGAGTCCAGATTGGTCGGTGCCGGGGAGGCCGAGGCGGGTGACGAGTAGCTGCCGATGGTGACCGCGGGCCGGCCGCCGGCGAAGCTGGACGTGGTGCCGATGCGCAGTTTGACGCCGTTGGCCGGTACTGAGGTGAGGGTGAAGTTCAGCGCCATCGGCGAGTTCACGGACTTGAATTCGGCCATCGGGAATTTCGCCGCGTCGGTCGCGCTGTAGCTGCTCGCCGTCCACGACGACATGCGCGTGTCGGACGGGTGCATCGTCTCGATCTTGTCGGCGTTCAGGAAGCCGGCCGGGGTGCCGTCGAACGTGCCGAGTTGGAACAGTGTGCCGGCGGCGGGGACGCTGCCGGTCATCGCCAGCGACGTGGTCGCGGCCGCGGTCACCGTGATCGTCTTGGGGGTGCCGACGGCGAGCTCACCGGCGTAGAGCGTGGCCGTGTACGTGCCCGGCTTGATGTGACCGATCACGAACTGGCCGGATTTGACCGAGCCCCAGTACTGACCGTTGGTGCCGGCCAGGCCAACTGTGGCTTTGAGGCCGTTCCACGTGCCGCTCGCGGTGCCGCTGACGCCGCCGCGCTGGGCGTTCGAGAGCAGGCCGGGGATGTACGAGCTGAGGAAGTCCATGCTGTGCACGGTCGGTGACGTGCCGTCGGTCAGGGCCAGCGCGTACGGACCGTGCAGGCCCAGCCGCAGCGCCTCGGTCTGCTGGTGGCCGCTGAACATGTAGTGCGTGATGTTGACCGCGGTCCCGGTGTCGTTGACCTCGATGTCCCGGAAGAACGGGCCGCCCGAGGTCATGTCGTTGTTACCGGCGATGATGTACGCCCCGTGACCGTTCCCGCTCGCCCCGAACGGGGTCTGCGTGATCAGCCGCTGCGAGCTGAAGAACTTCGACGCGGTCTGCCCACTGGCGAACGCGAACACGTCCGAACCTTCGACCGTGGTCGTGGTGCCGGCGGTCTTCGCGGCCACCGGGGACGTGGTGAGCAGCGAACTCTTCAGCCGGGTGATGAACCGGGCCTCACCCGGGTTCAGCGCCTTGGTGATGTTCGTGGCCATGTAGACCGTGTTGTCGTTCTTGCGCGCGAAGTAGTACTGGGTCACGCCGATCGACGAGTTGGTGGCGCTGACCAGGATCGAGCTGCCGCTGTTGAACGTCTGGCTGGTGACCGTGGCCGACGACCAGCCGGACTCGAACTGCCCGGCGGCCAGACCGGAAGCGGTCAGCTCGGTGCCGTTGTGGGTCAGCGACGTCATGTTGCCGTTCGTGCTGTTGACCACGAAGGTGACGCCGGTGCCGGTGTCGAACGTGATGTTGGCGGCGGCGCTGGCCCAGGGCTGGCCGCCGAGCAGGCCGATGCCGGCCAGCACCGCGACCGAGGCGAGGCCACCGGCCAGGGCCTTGCGACGCTTCCGTGAGGTCGGGGGACGGTGCGAGATGGGGGTCATGCGTGGTGGTGGCCGTTCGCCCCGAAAAGGTTGCCCGTCTCCGGCAAAAAACTAGAAGTTCCAGTTCACGGGATCTTGAGGAGAGGGGCCGGGTCTCCGGACTGCCAGGTGGCCGGGAGGACGGCGAGAAAATCCGCGGCCGCCGCCGTGTGCAGGCTTCCGGCGCGAGCGCCGGGCACGATTCTGGTTCCACTCACCGGCACGAGACGTACGCCCATGGAGTACAGCGGCGTCTCACCGGTCACCGGCACCACGGGCGGCGACTCGGGCGACCGCCCCGCGAGAGCCGACAGCAGCGGTTCGAGCAGGGTGAGGGCGGCCACCAGTCCCGCGTACGGATTGCCCGGCAGGCTGACCACCCACCGCCCGCCCGGCAGTTCGGCCAGTCCTTGCGGATGCCCGGGCCGGCAGGCCACCCCGCGCACGTGCCACGTGGCGTCCAGCGAGCCCAGCACCCGCTGCAGATGATCGGCCGCCCCGGCCGACGACGAGCCGCTCACCGCGATCACGTCGGCGTCCGCGCCGGTCAGGGCCATCTCCAGCGCCGACGGGTGGTCGGGCAGCCGGGTGCGGCCGAGCAGCCGGCCGCCGGCCCGCGCGGTGACCGCGGTGATCAGTCCGGTGAAACTGTCCCGGACCTGGCCCGGGCCGGGTTGTCCGCTGGTGATCACCTCGTCGCCGGTCACGAACAGCGCGACCGTCGGCGGGCGGTGGGTGAGCAGTTCCTCGACACCGGCCTGGACGGCCGCGGCGGCCGTGGTCGCGGTGACCGGGCGTCCGGCGTCGACGAGCAGGTCCCCGGGGGTCAGGTCCTCGCCCGCCCGGCGGACGTGCGGACTCCGGATCTCGCCGGTGACCTGGTCGTCGACTCGGGTGCAATGTTCGTACGGAAGAATCGCGATCGTCCCCACGGGCACCACCGCACCGGTCCCGATCTCCGTCGCCACGCCGCTGTCCAGGGGTTTCGGCGGCGCATCGGAGCCGGCCAGGAGCCGCCCGGCGACCCGCCACGGGCCCGGACCGGCGACCGCGTAGCCGTCCATCGCGGCCGTGTCGAACGCCGGCACCGGGACCGCCGCGCGCAGCGGCGCGGCGAGAATCCGGCCGATCGCGGCGTCCGGTGTGGTTCGCTCGGCGGGGAGCGGGCCGGCCAGGTCACGGGCGGTGGCCAGGGCCTGGGCCCACGGCATGCCGGGGCCGTGCGGACGGCGCGCCGGTGCGGTCATGGTGGCCTGCTCCATCTCGGTCACGGGTCCGTGGTCTCCTGTCGATGATGTGCCACCGGCGCCGGGCCGGCCGACGCGGGCGGCACAGGGTCGCAGGTGCGGCCACATCAGCGCGGGATCGATCGAGTATGCGCGTGAGAAACGACATGTTGGCTGGCAACTGCGAATGATTAGGGTGAGTGCCATGACGGTGTTCCAGATCGGCGAGGCGGCCGAGTTGCTCGGGGTCAGCCCGGACACGGTGCGCCGCTGGGTCGATGCCGGCCGGCTCGCCGCGTCCCGCGACGAGCACGGGCACCGGGTGATCGGCGGGGCGGATCTGGCCGGTTTCGTCCGGGCCCAGGCCGCCGAGCCGGATGAGCGCAAGGACAGCTCGTCGGCCCGCAACCGGCTCCGCGGGATCGTGACCGCGGTGGTCAAGGACACCGTCATGGCTCAGGTGGACATTCAGGCCGGCCCGTTCCGGGTGGTGTCGCTGATGAGCCGGGAGGCCGTCGACGAGTTGGACCTGCAGGTCGGCTCGGTGGCGGTGGCCGTGATCAAGTCGACCACCGTTGTGGTGGAGCGTTCCACTTTGGGGAGGACCAGTTGAAGCTCAAACTTGCGGTCGCGGGTCTCGCGGCCGTGCTTTCGTTGGGGCTGGCAGCTTGCGGGGATAAAACCGACACGCCGGCTTCGAGCAGCACGAGCGCCGGGGTCACCGGCACGATCAACGTGTTCGCGGCGGCGTCGCTGACCGAGTCGTTCACCACGCTCGGCAAGCAGTTCGAGGCGGCGCACCAGGGCACCACGGTGAAGTTCAACTTCGCCGGCAGTTCGGCCCTGGCCACGCAGATCAACCAGGGCGCGCCGGCCGACGTGTTCGCCTCGGCCGCGCCGAAGAACATGGCGACCGTGACCGATGCCGGCAACGGTGCCGGGGCGCCCACCACGTTCGTGAAGAATCAGCTGGTGATCGCCGTCGCCAAGGGCAACCCGAAGCAGATCACCGGGCTGGCCGACCTGACCAAGCCGGGTCTCAAGGTGGCGCTCTGCGCCGAGGCGGTGCCCTGCGGTGCCGCGGCCAAGACGGCGCTCGACGCGTCCGGGGTCAAGCTCACCCCGGTCACCCTGGAGCAGGACGTGAAGGCCGCGCTCGCCAAGGTCAAGCTCGGTGAGGTCGATGCGGCCCTGGTCTACCGCACCGACGCCAAGGCTTCGGCCGCCGACGTCGACGCGGTCGAGTTCCCGGAGTCGGACAAGGCGATCAACGAGTATCCGATCGTCGTGCTGAAGAAGGCCACCAACGCGGCCGGCGGCCAGGCGTTCGTCGACTATGTCCTGTCGGCCGACGGCAAGACCGTGCTGACCGCCGCGGGGTTCCAGGCTCCATGACGAAAGGGCGGGTCCCGGGGGCGCTGCTCGTGCCCGCCGTCGGAGGGCTGATCTTCCTGGTCCTGCCGCTGGCGGGCCTGTTGTGGCGCACCCCGTGGACCAGCCTGCCCCAGCGGCTGACCGAGCCCGGGGTGCTCGAGGCGCTGAAGCTCTCGCTGCTCACCGCGAGCCTGGCCACGCTGCTCTGCCTGTTCTTCGGTGTTCCGCTGGCCTGGGTGCTGGCCCGGGTCGCCTTCCCGGGCCGGCGCGTGGTCCGGGCGCTGATCACGGTGCCGCTGGTGCTGCCGCCGGTCGTCGGCGGGATCGCGCTGCTGCTCGCGCTGGGCCGGCGTGGCCTGCTCGGCAGCTGGCTGGACTCGACGTTCGGGGTGACCCTGCCGTTCACCACCGCCGGGGTGGTGATCGCCGAGGCCTTCGTGGCGCTGCCGTTCCTGGTCATCTCGGTCGAGGGCGCGTTGCGGGGCGCCGACACGCGGTACGAGGAGGCCGCTGCCACCCTCGGCGCGACTCGGTGGACGACGTTCACGCACGTGACGTTGCCGCTGGTGGCGCCCGGGATCGCGGCCGGCGGGGTGCTCTGCTGGGCGCGGGCGCTGGGCGAGTTCGGGGCGACGATCACCTTCGCCGGGAACTATCCGGGGATCACGCAGACGATGCCGCTCGCGGTCTACCAGACCATGGAGAGCGGCGACCTGGACGGAGCGGTGGTGTTGAGCCTGATCCTGCTGGCGGTGTCGGTGACGATCCTGGCCGCCCTGCGCGATCGGTGGCTGACCGCGCCATGACCGCATCCCTGCTCGACGCGCGCCTGCTGGTCCGGCGCGGCGAGTTCGTGCTGGACATCGAGTTGTCCATCGCCCGCGGCGAGACGGTGGCCCTGCTCGGGCCGAACGGGGCCGGCAAGACCACCGCCCTGCGCGCGCTGGCCGGGCTCACCCCGCTCTCCGGCGGCCACCTCACCGTGGACGGGCGCGACCTCACGGCCACCCCGCCCGAGCGTCGCCGGGTCGGTGTCGTCTTCCAGGACTATCTGCTCTTTCCGCACCTCAGCGCGCGCGACAACGTGGCCTTCGGCCCGCGCCGGCAGGGTGTGGACCGGCGCACAGCCCACGCGACGGCCGACCGCTGGCTGGAACGCGTCGGCCTGACCGATCTCGCCCGGCGCAAACCGCGGAACCTCTCGGGCGGTCAGGCGCAGCGGGTCGCGCTGGCCCGGGCGCTCGCCGTCGACCCGGTGCTCCTGCTGCTGGACGAGCCGCTGGCCGCGCTCGACGCGCGGACCCGGCTGGAGACCCGCGCCGAGCTGAACCGTCATCTGGGCGCCCATCCGGGCGCGACGCTGCTGGTCACGCACGACCCGCTGGACGCGCTGGTGCTCGCCGACCGGCTGATCATCATCGAGGGCGGCCGGGTGGTGCAGGAGGGGGACGCGGCCACGATCACGGCCCGGCCGCGTACGGACTATGTCGCCCAGCTGGTCGGGCTCAATCTCTTCCGTGGACAGGGCGACGGTCACGCCGTACGCCTCGATGGGGATTTTGTTCTGACCGCGACCGACGCCGTGCATGGCGACGCGTTCGTGGCCTTTCCCCCGGCGGCGGTCGCGTTGCATCCGGAGCGGCCGGACGGCAGCCCGCGCAACACCTGGCCGGCGGTCCTCACCGACATTCAGCGGCACGGCGACAACCTGCGGGTTCGCCTGGACGGGCCGATCGTGGTGGCCGCCGACATCACGCCGGCGGCGGCCGCGCACCTCGATCTGGCGCCGGGGCGCGAGTTGTGGGCGGCCGTCAAGGCCAGCGAAACCCGGGCATACCCGGCCGCCTGACGTTATGACCGTTCCGGTATGAACCGGGAGAGATCAACCACAGGTCATTCATAGAGTTCAATGTTCTGCTGCGTGCTCCGCCCATCAGCGGCCGACCAGGAGGCAGAGAGCATGACAGAGAGATCAGAGTCGGAGAACGACGCGTACGTCCGCGCCGTCCACGACAAGGGGCTGGCGTTCGACCTCGGCACCATGTCCCGGCGGCGGATGCTCGCCGTGCTCGGCGGCACCGGGGCGATCGCCCTGGCCGGCGGCGCGGTGATGTCGGGCGGCACGGCCGAGGCAGCGACCGCGACGACCGGCTGCCTGGAGGAGGTCGAGTCGGAGACGGCCGGCCCGTTCCCGGCCGACGGCTCCAACGGCATCGACGTGCGTACGGTGTCCGGGGTGGTCCGCAGCGACATCCGGCGGTCGTTCGGCGCCTCGACCACGAAGGCCGGCGGCGTGCCGCTGAGCTTCAGCCTGGTCGTCCGCGACCTCGACTGCAAACCGCTGGCCGGCGCGGCCGTCTACGTCTGGCACTGCGACCGGGAGGGGCGGTACTCGCTCTACTCGAACGGGGTGACCGAGGAGAACTACCTGCGCGGCATCCAGGTCACCGACCGGTTCGGCCGAGTCACCTTCACCAGCGTCTTCCCGGCCTGCTACACCGGGCGGTGGCCGCACATCCACTTCGAGGTCTACTCCTCGCTGACCGACGCGACCAGCGGCGCCGGGCCGATCCGCAAGACCTCGCAGATCGCCTTCCCGGAGGACGTGGCCGACCGGATCTACGCCGAGGCGCCCGGTTACGAGCAGAGCGTCGCCAACATGGAGCGGATCACGCTCGCCTCCGACATGGTCTTCGGCGACGACCTGGCGGCCCGGGAGATGGCCACGATCGTCGGCGATCCGCGCTTCGGGTACGTGTCGCTGCTGGTGATCACCGTCGACCCGACTGCGGTGGAGGAACCCGGGGGTGGGATGCCGCCGGGCGGCCCGGGCGGGCCTGGTGGACCGAGCGGCCCGCCGCCGAGTGGCCCGCCGCCCACCGCGTCGCCGTCCGCGACGGCCTAGCCCGGCGGAAGTCGTCCAGCTCCGGGAAGGGGGAGCCCCGAGCTGGACCCCGCGAGGATCTTCTGACTGAGCGCGGACCAGGTCGCCAGCTCCTCCGGCGTCAGGGCGGCGAACCACTCGGCGACCGCGGCCTCGTCGTCCGCGTCGCGCTCCGACCAGTAGCGAGCGCCGGCCTCGGTCGGGACCAGGCGTCGCCGGCGCTTGTCGGCCGGGTCCGGCTCGGCGTGCAGCATGCCCTTGCGTTCCAGCGCCGCGACCAGCTGGGCCGCGTTCTGATGGGTGGTGCCCATGGCCGCGGCGGCCTCGGTGAGGGCCGGCGTGCCGAGTGCGCGGACCGCGGTGAGCAGCGCGGCCTGCTGCGTGGTCAGGCCGTCGGCGCGCAGGCGATTGTCCATCAGATAGCGCAGGCGCTGACCCAGGACCAGGGCGAGCCGGAACGCCCGGACCGGGGGCGTGAGCCGCGAATCCGGGCCCAGATCGAAGAGGGTCTGTTCGGCGCGAGACATCAGCAATATATTACACACATGGTCAGCAATATATTGCGGAGTTCGGGGATCTGCCTGCTGCCGCACTGCGCGTACCTGTCCGGGACCTCCCGCATCATCGAGATCCACCGAGCCCTCGGGAAGCGGGGCATCACGCCGCGCGTCGCCACCTACGGCGGCACCTACGAGTCCGCGCTGCGATCCGCCGGTATCGAGTACGACCTGATCGGCCCCCGGATGGACGCCACACGATGCGCGCGTTTCCTGCGGGAGCAACCCAGCAGCGGCCCGGTCTGGCAGAGCGCGTACAGCGACGACGAGCTGCGGTCCTATGTGCTCGCCGAGGCCGAGTACTTCCGCGCGCACGGCATCACGACCGCGGTCACCGGCTTCTCGCTGACCACCACGCTCTCGACCCGGCTGGCCGGGGTCCGGCTGGTCGGCGAGCACTCGGCCGGCTGGGTCCCGCCGATGTTCGAGCGGGGCCGGCTGCCCGCGCCGTCCACGCCGATCTTCGGGGTGCGGTCGGCCCGGCTGGCGAACTGGTTCCCGGCCCGGGTCAAGTTCTACTGTGGCGGATTCAATCGGATCGCCCGTGAGCTGGGCATTCCCGGGATCCCGAGCACGGCCGCGCTGGTCCTCGGCGACCTCACCCTGGTCACCGAGGTGCCCGAGGTGCTGGGCGTGCCCGCCGCGGAGATCGAGGCGTGGCGGCCCGGGCGCGGTTACCGCCCGTCGACCCGGCTCCGGGTGACCGGCCCGCTCTTCGCCCACCTGCCGATCCCGCTGCCGGTCGAGGTCGCGGCCTTCCTGGACGGGCCCGGTCCGATCGTCTACGTCGCGATCACGTCCAGCCCGCCGTCCCTGATCCGGGCCGTCGTCCGGGCGTTGCGGCCGCTCAAGGCCCGGATCCTGGTCGCCGGGACGGTTCACGACCTGGCCGATCTGGCCGACGACCGGACCCTGGTGGCCGGTGTCCTGCCCAGCCACCTGGTGATGCCCCGGGTCGACCTGGCGATCACCGGCGGCGGCCAGGGCAGCGTGCAGACCGCCATGGCCGCCGGGACTCCGCTGCTCGGCGTGCCGCTGCAGCTCGAACAGGACCTCAACGTGACCCTGCTGGAGCGGCGTGGCGCGGCCCGCTGGGTGGCGCCCCGGCAGGCCGGCACGCCGCGCCTGACGGCGCTGGCTCACGAGCTTCTGACCGATTCCGCCTATCGGCGCGCGGCCGAGGCGATTCGCCGGCTCTACGACGCGACGGACGGCCCGGCCAACGCGGCCGACCAGATTCTTCGGGGTACGGCGTGACCGGAGCCGCGGTTCTAGGGTTCCGCGGTAGCCCGGTGGGCGATGTCGCCGAGCACTTCGGCGGCGCGGATGGCGTCGGGCAGGGTCGCGCCGTGGGGAACACCCTCGACGATCGAGCGAAGGAACAGCGCCGCCTCGATCACCTTCAGGTCGTCGTAGCTCATGGCGTTGGCCGGCCCGGGCTGGAACGCCCCGAACTCCCCGTCCCCGGGCCCCACGAAGACCGGGCGGCCGTCCACGACCAGCTCCCCCATCCGGCGGAAGTCCCAGCTCAGCATCCCGGCCGTCCCGTGGATGTCGAAGCCGTAGTGGTTCTGCCGGCCGACCGCGACCCGGCTCGCCTCGACGGTCACCCGGGTGTCGCCGACGCGGAGCAGCGCCGCGAACCAGTCCTCGTTCTCGACCGTGCCCAGCGGCCCGGTGCCGCGCTCGTGTCCGGTGGTCGCCCCGCCGGGCGCGGGCCGCCGCGGGATGAAGATCGCGGTGTCGGCCGCGGTGACCGTGTCGATCTCGCCGAGCAGGTGCCGGATCAGGTCGACGGCGTGGGCGCCCAGGTCGCCGAGGACGCCGTTGCCGCCGTACGCGCGAAGAAAGCGCCAGGTCAAAGCCCCGTCCGGCGCGGACGCGTAGTCGCTCAGGAACGCGAACCGGGCGTGCGTGACCGCGCCGATCCCGCCGTCCCGCAGGATGGCCCGGGCCCGCTGCACCGCGGGCGCGTGCCGGTAGTTGAAGCCGACCGCGACGTGTCCGTTTCCGACGATGGCGCGAGCGTCGCCGGCGTCGAGCCCGACCGGTTTCTCGATCCAGATGTGCCGTCCGGTGGCCGCGAACGCGGCGCCGATCTCGCGGTGCAGGAAGTTCGGCGCGGTGATGCTGACGGCACCGATCCTCGGGTCTTCGAGCAGGTCACGCCAGTCGGTGGTGGCGATCTGGAACCCGTATCGGGTGGCTGCTTCCGATGCTCGGCCGGGCACGTCGTCGGCCACGGCGACCAGTTCGGGCCGGGGCAGGTCCGGATAGTGCTGTCGTAGGCGGAGGTAGGCCTGGGTGTGGACTCGGCCCATCCAGCCGAATCCGATCACGGCGACACCGATCGCATCCATCTCTGTGCATGCTAATCGGCACCCTGGGTAATGCGTGAGCTACATCACGGCATTTTGGAGGTGCATCCTATGGCCCAGAGCCTCGGATCTCCTGCCCCGGCCTCCGATTCGGGAATTATCCGGAGCTTGATCCCCGCGCGCATCGACCGGTTGAACTGGTCGCCGTTCCACACTCGCATGATCCTGGCGCTGGGCACCGCGTGGGTGCTCGACGGCCTGGAGATCACCATCGCCAGCGCGATCGGCCCGGTGCTCAAGGAGCAGGAGACCCTGCATCTGAGCAGTACCGCGGTCGGCGCGATCGCCACCGTCTACCTGCTCGGCGAGGTCTTCGGGGCTCTGTTCTTCGGCCGGCTCTCCGACCGGCTGGGCCGCAAGAACCTGTTCGTCATCACCCTCGGCGTCTACCTCGCGGGCAATGCACTAACGGCGTTGACATGGGGAAACGATGCGTTGGCGATCACTTTCCTGTATCTGACGAGATTCATCGCCGGAGCCGGTATCGGCGGCGAGTACGCCGCGATCAACTCCGCGATCGACGAGATGATGCCGGCGAAGTATCGCGGGCGGGTCGACATCGGCGTCAACGGCACCTACTGGGGCGGCGCGATCCTGGGCACGCTCGGCACGTTCGTGCTGCTCAACCACATGGACCTGAACCTGGGCTGGCGGATCGGGTTCCTGATCGGGCCGGTCATCGGTGCCTGCATCTGGAATCTGCGGCGGCACCTGCCGGAGAGTCCACGATGGCTGATCATGCACGGCCGGGAGGAGGAGGCCGAGGCCAACATCCGGCAGATCGAGCAGGCGGTGGAGTCGTCCGGGCAGGTCCTGGCCCCGGTCGACGAGTCCAAGGCGATCGACATCCGGGCGACCGAGCCGCACGGCTACCTGTCGCTGTTGCGGGTGCTGTTCAAACAGTTGCCGCAGCGGTCGATCCTCGGCGCCACGCTGATGATCACGCAGTCGTTCCTCTACAACGCGATCTTCTTCACGTACACGCTGGTGCTGACCAACTTCTACGGGGTCGACGAGAAGAACGCGCCGCTCTACCTGATCGCGTTCGCGGCCGGGAACCTGATCGGGCCGCTGACCATCGGCCATCTCTTCGACGTGATCGGCCGGCGCAAGATGATCGCCGGGACGTATCTGATCTCCGCGGTGCTGCTGGCGATCAGCGCGGTGATGTTCAACGCCGGAATCCTGAACGCGATCACCCAGACGATCGCCTGGTGCATCATCTTCTTCTTCGCGTCGGCGGGCGCCAGCGCGGCCTACCTGACGGTGAGCGAGATCTTCCCGCTGGAGATCCGGGCCCAGGCCATCGCCGTGTTCTTCGCGATCGCGCAGTGCTTCGGCGCGATCGGCCCGATCTTCTACGGCTGGCTGATCGGCGAGGGCCAGGACCCCGGCAAACTATTCATCGGCTACCTGATCGGCGCGGTCGTCATGGCGATCGGCGGGGTTGTCGAGATCTTCCTGGGCGTCGACGCCGAGGGCAAATCCCTGGAAGACGTCGCAACCCCGCTCTCCGCGGTCACCTCGCGCCCCCGAGCAACCGGCTGATCAACCCCAAAAAATCAAGAGCCCGATTATGTACGTACATAATCGGGCTCTTGATCGGGAATTTGATCTTTCAGCGGGGGTTGGCGGCGACGAACTCGGCGATGTAGTCGTTGAGCTGCTTCTGCGGTTGCCAGCCCAGCCCGGCCGCCTTGGTCAGGTCGGCCCGGCCGCGGACCCGCTCGCCGGGCAGCGCCGGGATCAGCGTGATCTCCGCGCCGAAGAGCCCGGCGACCTCGGCCAGCGGCCACTCCCGCCCGGTGCCGAGCAGGTATCCGTCGCCGTCGCCGCCGCGGGCGACCAGGATCAGCCCGCGCACGATGTCGTCGATGTGGGTGAAGTCGCGCGTCTGGGTGCCCGGCGAGACGACGGTCAGCGGCTGACCGGCCAGGTACTGCCGCTCGAAGATGCCGATCACGGTCGCGTACTTGCCGTTGGCGATCTGGCCCGGCCCGTACACGTTGTAGAAGTAGGCGATCGCGTAGTCCAGGCCGAACCAGCTCGAGTAGTTCTTGATGTACTCGATGTTCTTGGCCTTGGTCCAGGCGTACGGGTTCAGGTTCTCGTCGTCGCCGTCGTTGCCGAACTTCGAGCTGGAGCCGGCGTAGATCAGCTTCGCCCCGGCCGAGGCGGTGAACTTCACCACCTCCTTGGTCCCGAGGAGGTTGAAGTCCCAGGTCAGGTCGTGGTCCTCGAAGGACTGGACGATCCGGGAGTACTCACCCAGGTGGAAGACGAGCGACGGCGTCGGCAGCCCCCGACCGGCCCAGATCTTGGCGATCTCCGCGGTCGAGCCCTCGATGTAGGTCACCCGGGGATCGTGGACGTGGTTGGCCGCCGATCCGGTGAAATAGTTGTCCAGCGAGACGACCGTGGCGTCCGGGAACTCGGTCAGCAGGGACTTGATCAGAGCGGTGCCGACGAATCCGGCGCCGCCGGTGACCAGCAGAGTTTGACTCAACGTAGTTCCCAACCTTCAGCCGCGGCGAGTGCGCCGACAAGGCTACCAAGCGCGGCGGCCGTACCCGAACTCGTCGGGTACGGCCACCGCACTTCACCTCGCGTAGGTCACCAGGTCGAAGGCGCCGGTGGGGCGACGACCGGGGGACGGTCGTCGCAGGTGATCACGTTCGGGACGAATGGGCCGAGCCAGCCGCCGTCGTTCCCGCCGAGATCACTGAGCGTGAACTCGGACCCGCTGGGCGTGAAGTTGAACGATCCGCAGTTGTTCACCCCGACCGCACCGACGTTGCGGGCATCCACGTTCTCGAACGTCGCGCCACCGGCCACCCGGCCGCTGACCACGCTGGTCCCGGTGCCGTCGACCCGGATGTTCTTGAAGTGCACGCCGTTGATCGAGTACAGATCCTTCACCGGCCAGTCGGAGACCAGCATGATCGCGTTGTACGTGCTGTCCAGGTAGTGATCCCCGGTCACCCGGATGTCCGCGTCGATCGACTTGTCGAGCGCGTAGAACCAGATCGCCCCGAGGCCGATCTTCCAGTTCAGTTCGAACGTCCCGGACCGCACCGTGGTGTTGTCGGTGATCCACAGGTGCCCGGCGAACGGCTCGGCCCCGAAGCGCGAACCGACGTGCAGGGCGCTGCCCTCCCGGAGCGGGTCGGCGATCAGGTTCCGCGACACCGTGTTGTCCGTGCCGCCGTAGATCGCGATGCCGTTGGCCAGGGTCGGCGTCTGGACCGTGTTCCGGTCGAACGTGTTGCCGGCGTCCGCGGTCTTCTCCGACCACATGGCCAGCCCGTCGTCACCGGTGTTGCGGACGAAGTTGTTGCTCACCAGCGACTTGGTGACGCCGGTGTGGAAGTTCAGCCCGTCGGCGATCTGGTCGACGATGATGTTGCCGCTGACCGTGGTGTTCGACATCGGACCGTCGAACCAGAGGCCGACCTTGGTGTGCTGGATGTGCAGGCCGGTGATCGAGGAGTCGCTCATCGCGCCGCCGATGCCGTTGACCTGGTCGGTGTCGATGCGCTCGCGGACGTCGCCGTCGATCGCGAAGTCGGCCAGGTGCACGTTCCGGCTGCCGCCGTCCTTGCCGTAGAAACCGACACCGGTGTGCACGGATCCGTCCGGCGCCGGGGTGGCCAGCGCCACCTCGTGACCCTTGACCGTGGTGTACCAGTTGCCGGCGCCCTTGATCGTCACGTCGTCGACGATGATGTGCCGGTTGACCTGGAACGTGCCCGGCGGCAGGTAGACCGCGCGGTGGATCTTCTTGGCGAAGGCGACGGCCTTCTCGATCGCCGGCGCGGAGTCCTTCCGGCCGGTCGGGTCGGCGCCGAAAAGCAGCACGTTCACCGCGCCGAGGTCGATCTTGGGGGCGCCGACCAGCTCGGAGTCGAGCAGGTCGATCGTGGTCGTCACCGACCGCGCGGTGAGCCGGATCTTCTCACCGGCCCGGTACGTGCGGCCCAGCAGCAGGCGCTGCTCGTCGTAGAAGTGCATGGGCCGGAACGGCTTGCTCACCTCGGGCACCGGCGTGGTCGCGGCCGGCACACAGGCGCACTCGGTGATCCACCAGTCCGGGTGCAGAAGCCCGGCCTGCGGGTCGTTGGTGAACGGGTACTGGTTGTAGAGCCACGAGTACTGCGAGGTGAGCGTCATCGTGCGGGTGCCACCGGGCGTGCCCACGGACAGCGGCGCGGTGATCCCGCCGCCGTTCGGGGCGTCCGGGATGCTGTAGCGCACGGTGATCGCGTTGGCCGCCTTGGGCAGGGTGAACTCGACGTACTCCCCCGGGTCGAGCGAGACGGCGGACCGTCCCGAGGCCTCGGCGGCGAGCGTGTATGCGTCCCGGCTCGGGCTGAGCACGGCGCCGGTGGTGACGGCGTGCTCGGCCTCCTGCTCGGCGAACGCGACGGTGGCGCCGCGCCCGGCGACCAGGGCCGGATCGAGAGCGGCGCGAGTGGCCGCGGGTTTGATGGCTACTGAGGACGGATGTGCTGCGGCAGCGTCGGCCGGGCCGATCGCCACGCCGAGGGTGACCAGCGGCGTGGCCAGGAGAGCGGCCCAGCGGGGCGGAGCGAACATGTCGCCGACCATAGAAGTTCTGTGATCTGCTCCACAAGGGCCAGTCTCGTTTTGCCGAGCATTTGCCTTGTTCTTGCAAAACTTTGCTCTTCTACAACGTGAATCGCTCCACGATCCGGCGCAGGTCGGTGGACATCCCGGCCAGGTCGGTGGCCGCCCGGTTGGCCTCGGTCACCCCGACCGTGGTCATCTGCACCGACTCGGCCACCCCGGTGATCGTCCCGGCGACCCGGGCCCCGGCCTCGGCCGCCTCATTGACGTTGCGGCTCATCTCGTTCGTGGTCACCGTCTGCTCCTCCACCGCCGAGGCAATGGTGGTCTGGAACTCGTTGATCCGCCCGATGATCTCGCTGATCTCCCCGATCGCGGCGACCGCGCCCGCGGTGTCGGCCTGGATCGCGGCCACCCGGCGCCCGATGTCGTCGGTGGCCCGCGCGGTCTCCTGGGACAACTCCTTGACCTCGCTCGCCACCACGGCGAAACCCTTGCCCATCTCGCCGGCCCGGGCCGACTCGATCGTGGCGTTCAGCGCGAGCAGGTTCGTCTGCTCGGCGATCGCCGTGATCGTCTTGACCACCTCGCTGATCTCGGTCGACGACTCGCCCAGCTTGGCCATCACCGCACTGGTCGTCGCCGTCACCTCGACCGCCCGATTGGCCACCTGCACGGCCTGGGTCGCGCTCTGACTGATCTCCCGGATCGAGGCGCCCATCTCCTCCGAGCCGGCCGCCACGGTCTGGATGTTGTGCGACATGGTCGCCGCCGAGTCGGCCACCGACGCGGCCTGCTGGGCGCCGTGCTCGGCACTGGTCGCCGACTGGCGGCTGGTGTCGGCGAGCGCGCCGGCCTCGACCGCCAGCGACTCCGAGTGCGCGGTCAGCTCGGTCACGGTCTGCCGCAGCGACGAGGTGGCCGCCCGCAGCGAGTCGGCCATGTGCCCGAGCTCGTCGCGCTGGTGCACATCCGGGTCGCCGGTCAGGTCACCCTCGGCCACCTGGTCCAGCACGCCGCTGACCCGTCGCAGCGGGGTGACGATCAGCCGGGCCACGAAGAGCGCGCCGGCCACGCCGAACAGCAGCGCCACCCCCAGCCCGACGAGCACCTCGACCCGGGTCCGGTTGGCCGTGGCGTCGAAGCCGGCACCGGCCAGCAGCTCCTCGTTGGTGTCGTCGATCTCGGCGTCGAGCACCGACTCGTAGGCCAGCCGCAGGTCCCGGTTGCTGCCCAGCGCCGCCTCGGTCGCGCCGGCCGGGTCGGTCGCGTACTGCTTGAACTCGGCCGTCAGGGCGGTGAACCAGGTGGTGGCCGCGGTCTCGATGGCGTCGACGTCGGCCTGCTGCGAGGCGTCGCTGGCCCGGGCCGCGACCAGCGAGTCGTGCACGGAACTCTGCGCGGCCAGCGCCTGGTCACGGAACTTCGCGTCGCCGTTGAGCAGGTAGCCGCGCTCGTCGTTGGCGGCGGCCTTCAAGGAGAGCGCCGCGGCGTTCAGATTCTTGACGTACGGGACCATCCGCCCGATCTCGGCGTCGCGCGTGGTCTCCAGTGCGCCGATGCCGGTCACGCTGAGCGCCCCGGTCAGCACGGTTCCGGCGATCGCCACGCCGGCGACCGCGAGCACCTTGGTGGAGACCTTCCGGTCCCGGCACCACTGCCCGAGCCCACGGTTCCCGGCCATGTCCGTCCTCTCCTCGTCAGGTACCGCTTCTTTCGGCACCTCCGAGGGCGAGTTGACCCGCGGCGTCGGACCTTTTGAGCAGCGCTCGACATTCCGCCTCCGAGCCGGACGCCTCCGCGGCCCGCCGGAACAGCACGGCCGCGGCCGCCGGGTCACCGGCCCGTTCGGTCAGGTCGGCCTCGGCGGCCAGCGCCGGCGCGTACCCGGGAACCGTGTCCCGGACCGCGGCGAGCAGGCCGAGCCCGGCCGCCGGCCCGTGCGCGTAGCCGTGCGCGACCGCCCGGTTCACCTCGACCACCGGGGACGGGTGAACCCGGGCCAGCTGGTCGTACCAGCCGGCCACGGCCGGCCAGTCGGTGGCGCCGAAGGTGGGCGCGGTCGCGTGGCGGGCCGCGATGTGCGCCTGGATCGCGTACGGCCCGGTCACCGGACTCCCGGCGAGCAACCCGACCGCCTCGGCGATCGCGGCGTGATCCCACCGGGAGCGGTCCTGCCGGTCCAGCGTGACCAGCTCGCCCTCCGCGTCCAGCCGGGTCGACCGCCGCGAGTGCTGCAGCAGGCAGAGCGCGAGCAGCGCGGTCGCCTCCGGTTCGGCCGGCAGCAGCCGGGCCAGCCGGATCGCCTCCTCGGCCAGCTCCGGCTCACCGTCGTAGCCCCGGGTGAAGAGCAGGTACACGACGGCCAGCACGGACGGCAGCCGCTCGGCCAGGGCCGGCCCGGACGGCACCCGGTACGGGATCCGAGCCTGCGTGATCTTGGCTTTGGCCCTGGTCAGCCGCTTGGCCATGGCCGCCTCGCCGACCAGGAAGAGTCGCGCCACCTCGGCCGTGGAGACCCCGGCGACGGTACGGAGGGTGAGCGCCACCCGCGATTCCATGGCCAGCGCCGGATGGCAACACGTGAAGATCAGCCGCAGCTGGTCGTCGCCCTGGGGCGCCGGTTCCGGATCCTGCAGCAGCGCCAGGTCGCGCAGTTTCCGGTCGGCCAGCGCGGACCGCCGGAGCTGGTCGATGGCCCGATTCCGGGCGGCCGTCATCAGCCAGCCGCCCGGATTGGCCGGTTCGCCGTCGCGCGGCCACCGCTCCAGCGCCGACGCGACCGCGTCCATCGCGCAGTCCTCGGCCAGCGACCAGTCGCCGGTGAGCCGGATCAGCGTGGCGACGATCCGGCCGTACGCCTCCCGGAAGTCCTGCTCATTCACCGTGGTAGGGCCGCAGCTCCAGCCGCCCGTGCCAGGCCATCGGGTGCGCCCGGGCCACCTCGATCGCCTCGTCCAGGTCGGCGCACTCCAGGATGTCGAAGCCCACGATCACCTCTTTGGTCTCGGCGAACGGCCCGTCGGTGAGCAGCAGCTCGCCGCCGCGCACCCGCACCGTGGTGGCCGCCTCGGGCCCGACCAGCTGGTTACCGGCCACCCGGCGCCCGTTCGCGTCGTTGTCGGCCACCCACGCATAGATGTCGGGCGCCTCCAGGGTGGTCTCCGGCTCGGTGTCGGTGCAGACGAACATCATGTACTTCATGGGGTCCCTTTCCTCGGTCCTGCCTGCATGACGAACGGAATCATCGGATCAGGACACCGGAGCGTTGAAAGGCGTAATTATTTGTACGCCGGCCGGATGCGCCCGCCCCGGGCAGGCGTCCAGCACCGCGCTGATCCGGTGCGCCCGCAGCAGCTCCAGGTTGTCCCGGCCCAGGCCGTGGGCCACGAAGACGTCGTAGTTACGGTCCTCGGCCTCGAACGCGGCGACCACCTCGGCGCCCTCGGACGCGTAGACCGCCCGCACGGTCCGGGTGCCCGCCAACAGTGCCCGCACCTGGTCCGGATCGGCCACCAGCCGCAGGCGGCGGGCCGGTGACAGCACCGAGCGGAACCCGGCCACCCGCTCGGCCGGACTCCCGACCACCAGCACGTCACCGGCGCGGTCGTGCAGCCACTGCTCGACCAGGTAGGCCGCGGTCGCGCCGGCCTCGAAGTCGCGCGGCGGCTCGCCGGCGGCGATCGCGCGGTCCAGGTCGGCGATCGCGCGGTGGACTCGGCGGGCGGTGTCCGCCCGGACGCCCCCGCGCTGGTGCAGCACCCGGTCGACGGTGGCCGGGCTCAGGCCCGACCGGGTGGCGATCTGCTGGATCCGGTGCTTCACGCCGTACAGAATGATGGGTTTTTGAGGTTGCATGGAAGGTCTTTGATGTTTTCTCATCCCTTCCCGTGACTAGGCTCTGGTCATGCGCGTGATCTCCCGCCGGGTCGACGGCGGCATCGAAGTGTTCGACGCGGATCTGGAGTCCTCCCGGGTCTTCCCGGTGCCGCCCGAGGCCGAGGAATGGGCGGTGACCTCGACGCGGGACGGTCTGGTCTACGCGACCGAGCAGGCCGTGATCAGGATCGGCGCGGACGGCTGGCACTTCGACCTCGGCCCGCACGGCGAGGACGCGGGAAACGCGCGCACCGGGCTGGCCTTCTCGGCCGACGACTCGCTGGTCTGGGTCTACGCGCCCAACGACATGGCCGGCCGAGCCGGTGGTGATCAGTGGATCGCGCTCGACGCGGCCACCGGTGAGCCGCGCCTGCGGCACTCGCTGCCGGCCGTCGGGCACGGCGGTGAGCACTTCGCCCTGAGAGACGGCCGCATGCTGCTCGACGTCGGCGAGGGCCAGGACGGCTCGCAGATCTACCTCGGCACGCCGGACGGCGATCTGCGGGACTTCGGCTGGGGCAACCGCGTCCTGATCGACGTCGCGCCGGACGAGTCCCGGTTCATGACCGTCGACCACGATCAGGACGACGTCGCCGTCCACGATTTTCCGAGCGGGGAGGTCCGCTTCCGGATCACCACGGCCGACTTCGCGATCGCGGACGAGTTCGGCGACGCCTTCGTCGAGTGGTCGGGCGGATTCCTGGACGGCGACACCGCGATCGCGGTCGTCACCGGCGAGAACGAGGAGACCGAGGAGGAGTGGTGGCGGCACTTCACCGTCGATCTCCGGGCCGGTCGCCTCACCGGCGAGATGTCCGTGACCACCATCGACCCGTATGACCTCCGGCCGCTGGGTGACGGGACTTACGTCGTCACCGATACCGACGGAACACTCAGGCGCATGTGATCAAGCTTTGGACACGATAAAGTAGGGACGCTGATCCGAGAGGCGCTGCAACGGGCGAGGGTTTTCTTGAACCCAGCGCCCGCCACGCTCGGTGAGGTTTATTGACGTAAGGGCGCCTCCTGTGAGGGAGGAGCCCTCTTTCTATGAGCGACAAACTTCGATCCGTCAACGGTCTCGACTTCGCGATCGCGAACATCGACCTGGCCGAGGCGGGCCGCCACCAGCTGCGTCTGGCCGAGCACGAGATGCCGGGCCTGATGTCGCTGCGTGAGGAGTTCGGTGACTCGAAGCCGCTGACCGGCGCCCGGATCGCCGGTTCGCTGCACATGACCGTGCAGACCGCGGTCCTGATCGAGACGCTGGTCGCGCTCGGCGCCGACGTGCGCTGGGTGTCCTGCAACATCTTCTCCACGCAGGACGAGGCGGCCGCCGCGACCGTCGTCGGCCGCACCGGCACCGTCGACGCCCCGGCCGGCGTCCCGGTCTTCGCCTGGAAGGGCGAGTCGCTGGAGGAGTACTGGTGGGCCACCACCCAGCTGTTCGACTTCGGCAACGGCCTGGGTCCGAACATGATCCTGGACGACGGCGGTGACGCCACCCTGCTCGTGCACAAGGGTGTCGAGTTCGAGGCGGCCGGCGCGGTGCCGGCGACCACCGAGAACGACAACCACGAGTACTCGATCATTCTTGAGACGCTGCGCGCCAGCCTCAAGTCGGACCCGCAGCGGTTCACCAAGATCGCGTCGGAGATCCGCGGCGTGACCGAGGAGACCACCACCGGTGTGGCCCGGCTCTACAAGCTGGCCAAGGAGGGCACGCTGCTCTTCCCGGCGATCAACGTCAACGACGCGGTCACCAAGAGCAAGTTCGACAACAAGTACGGCATCCGCCACTCCCTGGTCGACGGCCTGAACCGGGCGACCGACGTCATGCTGGGCGGCAAGCTGGCCCTGGTCTGCGGTTACGGCGATGTCGGCAAGGGCGCGGCGGAGACGCTGCGCGGCCAGGGCGCCCGCGTCGTGGTGACCGAGGTCGACCCGATCTGCGCGCTGCAGGCGGCCATGGACGGCCTGCAGGTCGCCCGGATCGAGGACGTGATCGGCGAGGTCGACATCTTCGTGACCACGACCGGCGGCACCGACATCATCACCGTCGAGCACCTGTCGGCGATGAAGCACAACGCGATCGTCGGCAACGTCGGTCACTTCGACGACGAGATCGACATGGCCGGCCTGAACAAGGTCGCCGGCATCGAGAAGATCGAGATCAAGCCGCAGGTGCACGAGTGGCGCTTCCCGGACGGTCACTCGGTGATCGTGCTCTCCGAGGGTCGCCTGATGAACCTGGGCAACGCCACCGGCCACCCGAGCTTCGTCATGTCGGCGTCGTTCACCAACCAGGTGATGGCCCAGATCGAGCTCTGGACCAAGCCGGGCGAGTACGAGAAGCAGGTCTTCGTGCTGCCGAAGCACCTGGACGAGAAGGTCGCGCGCCTGCACCTGGACGCGCTGGGCGTGAAGCTGACCACGCTGTCCAAGAAGCAGGCGGAGTACCTGGGCGTCGACGTCGAGGGTCCGTACAAGCCGGAGCACTACCGCTACTGAGGCATTAAGCGCAATATTCCCCCTATGTCGGATTTGACAGTCCTATCTTCAAACTCCGACATAGGGGGAGTTTTTATATGTTCAACCGACAATTCCTGGCGGCGCTGACCGCCACGGCAGCCCTGCTGACCCCGGCCACCGCGGCCACCGCGGTCCACCGGCTCGACCCGGACGCGGCCTTCCTGCGCACCGCCCACCAGGGCAACCTCGCCCAGATCGCGCTCGGCCGGATCGCCGCCCACCGGGCCGGCACCCCGGAGCTGCGCCGGCTCGGCGCCCGGATCGCCGCCGACAGCGCCCGCCTCGACGCGGCCGTCCGGACCGCCGCCGGGCGCCTGGACGTCCGGCTGGACCAGGAGCCGAACAGCACCGTGGAGCAGAGCGTCACGCTCTACCGGTCCACTCCGGAGTCCGACTTCGATCAGTTGTTCATGTCGAGCCAGGCCATGCTGCACGACAAGGCGGCCCGTGTCGTCCGCGCCGAACTCGCCGACGGCGACGAGACCGCGGCCCGGCAGATCGCCCGCCGCACGCTGGCCGTCATCCGGCACCACCGGGCCGCGCTCGGGAACTTCGGTCGGTAGAAAAAATTCCGTGATCTCCCGATCACGTCATCGACCTGCCACAACGATGTGATCGGGAGTAGCGAAGAATAGGCGAATGAGCCACGAGGAGACCCTTCTTCTTTTCGGTCTGGGGGCCATCGCGATCATCGTGCTGGTCCACTGGATCACCGGGAAGACCGGCCTACCCGCCGCTGTCCTGCTGACCTTCGCCGGAATCGCCTACGCGTTCCTCCCGGGCGAAAACTTCAAGATCGAACCTGACGTGATCTTCACGTTCATTCTCCCGCCGCTGCTCTACAACGCGGCGCTGGATTCGTCGTTGCTCGACATCCGGCGAAATCTGCGAACCGTGATCAGTTTGTCGGTCGCCCTGGTCATCGCCACCGCCTTCCTGGTCGGCTTCGGGCTCTCGCTCGCCGTGTCCGGCGTGACGCTGGCCGCCGGGATCGCCCTGGGCGCGGCCGTGGCGCCACCCGATCCGGTCGCCGCGCTGGCCGTCGGCCGCAAGGCCGGCCTGCCACCGCGGCTGATCACCCTGATCCAGGGCGAGGGCCTGCTCAACGACGCCACCGCGCTGACCATCCTGCTGGTGGCCCAGCAGGTCGCCATCGGCAAGGAGGAGTTCACGTTCGGGAACACCGCCGGAAAATTCGTGATCATGGCCGCCGGTGGTGTGGTGGTCGGCGTCGCGGTGGCGTATATCGTCCGGTTCCTCCGGGTGCTCCGGGCCGATCCGCTGACCGCCAACGCGATCTCGCTGATCACTCCGATGGCGGCGTTCCTGCTGGCCGAGCACTACCACCTCTCCGGCGTGCTGGCGGTCGTGGTGGCCGGCCTGATCATCGGGCACGACACCCCGCGGTACGCGACCGGCGCCAGCCGTCTGCAGACCGCCGCCGTCTGGCGGTTGATCGACTTCCTGCTCGAAGGCGCGGTCTTCCTGCTCATCGGCATCCAGATGCGCAACGTCCTGAGGGAGCTGCACGAGTACAAGACCAGCACGATCGTGATCGCGGTCAGCGTCACGCTCGGCGTGGTCCTGCTGCTGCGCCCGCTCTGGTTCCTGCTCACCCAGCTGATGCCCCGGTCCCTGCACACACGCCTGGGCGGGGACGATGACGACGAAGAGGTCGAGGAGCTGCCGAAGGGCAAGCGCAAGGAGAAGTCGCTCGGTGGGCGCGAGTCCCTCGCGATGAGCTGGGCCGGCACTCGGGGCGTGATCACGCTGGCCGCGGTCTACAGCTTGAACGTCAACATCCCCAACCGCGGCCTGCTGGCGTTCTGTGCGTTCGCGGTGGTGCTGGTGACCCTGATCGGTCAGGGCCTGACCTTCGCGCCGCTGGTCAAGTGGCTCGGCCTGCGGGCCAACCAGACCGACAAGGCCAAGCTGCGCAACGAGGCTCGCTCGGCCGCCGTCCGGGCCGCCCTGAACCGGCTCGACGACATCCAGAGCGAGCACCACGACAACGTCGAGGACGAGGCCATGGAGACCATGCGCAAGCAGCTCCAGGTCCGCCTGGACCGCTACCGGCACCGGCTCGACCTGCTCGAACAGGTCGACTCGCCCGAGGTTCCGGCCTCGCCGCAGTACGAGGCGGCGCTGATGGTCCGCCAGGCGGTGATCGACGCCGAGCGCGAGGAGCTGCTGCGCTGGCGCGACGCCGGCCGCCTGGACGACGAGAACCTGCGGGTCCTCAACCGCGAACTCGACCACGAGGAACTCGTGCTCCCCAAACGCGGGAAGTCCCACTGAGACGTCTGGCCTGCGGCATCGCCGCAGGCCAGACGTTTTTCAGGCGGGGATGTCGCGGCGGCGCAGGCCGGCCAGCCCGACTCCGGCAATGACGACGGCCACCAGGATCAAAACAATTTCGGGTACGGCGGTGAAGCTCGCCGCCGGCAGCTGCGGCACGTGCGTGAACGGCGACACGTCCATCGCCCACTGCGGAAACTCCAGCAACGGCCCGACCAGCAGGATCAGCAGACTCAGCACCACCGCGCCCCACGCCACCTGGGCGAACCGCGGCAGCGTCCCGATCAGCAGCACGGCCACCGCCCCCAGCACCCAGACGGCCGGCAGCTGCACCAGCGACGCCGACAGCACCCCGCCGAGGTCGTCGCCGAACGTCAGCCCGGCCAGCGCCCCTTCGGCGGCCATGGCCAGGGCCGGCCCGATCAGGACGAACAACAGGTGACTGCCGGCCCAGGAGAAGCGGCCGACCGCGGTGCCGAGGATCAGCTCGGCGTGCCCGTTCTGCTCCTCGTCGCGCATCCGCAGCGCGGCCTGGATCGCGTAGATCGCGACGATCAGCGCGCACGTCCCGGTCGTGGTCGCGAAGTAGGCGTCGGTCACCGACCCGGATCCGCCGATCTTGTTGAACGCCTCGGTCACCCCGCTGCTGGTCTCGGCCAGCTGCACCACGCTGGTGCCGACCCCGCCGAAGACCACGCCGAGCGCCCCGAACCCGGCCACCCAGCCGAGCAGCAGCCCCCGGTGCAGCCGCCAGGCCAGCCCCAGCGGCGAGGACAACCCGGCCCCGGCGTGGGCCGGGCCCAGCCGGGTGGCGAGCAGGCCGGCGCCCAGGTCCCGCCGGGTCAGCAGGAACCCGGCGACCGGGAGGGTCACGAGCGTGACCAGGAGCGCGAGGGCGGCCGGCCACCAGTTGTCCTCGGCGTAGGGCACGATCTTCTGCACCCAGCCGATCGGCGACAGCCAGGACAGCCAGTCGAGCCGCCCGTCCCCGACCGCGGAGATGTCGCCGCCCATCCGCAGCACGTACGACACCCCGAGCACGAGAACGGCGATCATCCGCGCGCCCCGGGCGCTGCCGGTCAGCTGGGCGGCGATCGCGGCCACCCCGGCGAACAGCCAGGCGCTGAGCGTGAACAGCGCGCCGAACGCCACCGAGCCCTCGGCCGGCTCACCCGCCCCGATCATCGAACCGGCCACGATCAGGCCCATGACCAGGCCACCGGCCATGGTGACGAGCAGCGCGGCGGCCGGCTGGGCCCACCGCCCGACGACGGTGGCCCGGATCAGGTCGCTGCGGCCGGCCTCCTCCTCGGCCCGGGTGTGCCGGATCACGGTGAGCAGCGCGGCCAGCCCGACCATGACCGGGACGAACCCGGCCCGCCAGACCACCAGCTCGCCCAGGCTGTCCCCGGACAGCGGCCCGTAGAGCCCGGCGAACCCGGCGTTGGCCGCGCTGACCCGGGCATACTCGATCCGCTCGGCGTCGGTGGCGAACAGCTTCTCGAAGCCGGCGATGTAGACCTGCGGCAGCAGGCCCAGCAGGAACACCCAGATCGGCAGGATCACCCGGTCCCGGCGCAGGATCAGCCGCACCAGGCGGCCGGTGCCGGTCATTCGGCCACCTCGCGGGTGTAGTGCCGCAGGAACAGCTCCTCCAGCGACGGCGGCTGACTGACCAGGCTGCGCACCCCGGCCGCGACCAGGGACTGCAGTGCCGGTTCGAGCGCTTCGGCGTCCACGTCGAACGCCACCCGCCCGTCGCTCGTGGTCAGGTCGTGCACCCCGGCGATGGCGGCCAGGCCGTTGACCGGGCCGGTCAGCTCGGCGCGAATCGTCGTACGCGTCAAATGCCGCAGGTCATCAAGGGTTCCGGTCTCGACCGAGCGGCCGTCGCGGATGATCGTGAGCCGGTCACAGAGTGCCTCGACCTCGGCCAGGATGTGGCTCGACAGCAGCACGGTCCGGTCGCCGCGGCGCTTCTCCTGCAGGATGACCTCGCGGAAGACCTCCTCCATCAGCGGGTCCAGCCCGGAGGTGGGCTCGTCCAGGATCAGCAGCTCGACGTCGGAGGCCAGGGCGGCGATCAGCGCCACCTTCTGCCGATTTCCCTTCGAGTACGTCCGGCCCTTCTTCCGTGGGTCGAGGGCGAACCGTTCGATCAGGTCGTCGCGGCGCTGCGGGTCGAGGCCACCGCGCAGCCGGCCGAGCAGGTCGATCACCTCGCCGCCGGTGAGGTTCGGCCAGAACGTGACGTCGCCCGGCACGTACGCCAGACGTCTGTGCAGTTCGGTCGCGTCGGCCCAGGGGTCGCCGCCGAGCAGGCGCGCGGTCCCGCCGTCGTTGCGCATCAGGCCGAGCAGGATCCGGATCGTGGTGGTCTTGCCGGCGCCGTTGGGCCCGAGAAACCCGTGCACCTCCCCGGTCCGAACCTGCAGGTCAAGCCCGTCCAGGGCGGTGACCTTCCCGAACCTCTTGATCAGTCCCTCGACGTCGATCGCTTCGGTCATGGCTGCTCCCCTTCATGGGATGCGAGCCGATCCAGCGCCTTCATGGCCTGGTCGGCCTGTTCCGGGGTGAGCAGTGGCTGCCGGAAGATCTCCACCGCGGCGCGCACCATGCGCAGCCAGCCCGGCATGACGCCGACGTCCTCGCCGAGCACGCTGCTGAGCTGCTCGTGCATGAGGAACATGCCCATCTTCATGGCGGCGATCACGGCGACGAACGCGCGCGGGTCGGCGCTGTCGATGCCGCTCTTCTCCAGCCAGAAGCCGCCACGGTCGACGGACTCGGCGAACATCTTCGTCGCGGCCGGTGACCCGTCCATCAGCGATCGCACCAGATAGCGCTGAAGGATCATGGTGTCCGGCGGCAGGGCGCCGACCAGCTGGGTCTCGGCGAACCGGATCTGCAGCTCGGCGACGCGGGCCATGGCCCACTCGTCGCAGGCGTCGCGCAGCCCCTCCTTGGAGCCGAAGTGGTGCCGCAGCAGACCGGAGGAGACCCCGGCGGCCTGGGCGATGTCCCGGATCGTCGCGCCGGCGATGCCCTTCTCGGTGAAGAGCTCGATGGCGGCGTCACGGATCCGGGCCCGCGCGGTCAGGTCGCTGTCACTACTCACATGTGTAGGCTACTACACACCCGTGTAGTCGCAATACCCGTCAATTCCCGGCGTTGATCGTCGCCTTCTGGAGCGCCCCCGAGCTCAAACCCCAGCGCTGCAGCAGCTCGCCGTACGTACCGGTGGTGATCAGCCGGTTCATCGCGCCGAGCAGCGCGTCCCGCAGGTCGGGGTTGCTCTTCGACACCGCGATCCCGAACAGCCCGGGCTCGTACTGCTTGTCGCTGGCCAGCTGGAAGTACAGGTTCGTCTTGGGGTCGGTGACCAGGTACGTCGCCGGAGGGTAGTCGTTGAGCACGGCCGCCACCCGCCCGCCGCGCAGCCGCAGCAGCGCGTCCGAGTTCGTCTTGAGCGCGTCGATGGCCACCGGCCGGCTGCCGCACTTCTTGGACAGGGCCCGCAGGATGTCCTCCTGGAACGTGCCGGCCTCGACCGCGGCCGACTGCCCGCACAGGTCGTCCATCGTGGTGATGTGCTTGGGGTTGCCCCGCTGCACCAGGATCGACGTGCCGGTGCTGAAGTAGTTGACGAAGTCGGCCTTCTCCTCCCGGTCCGCGGTGTCGGTCATCGACGAGAACACCCCGTCGTAGGTGCCCTTGTTCACCTCGTCCAGCGAGCTCGCGAAGTCGCCGATCACCACCTCGACCCGGATGCCGAGCACCGCTCCGAGCGCTGCGGCCAGGTCCGGCTCGAAGCCGATGATGGTGCGCCCGTCGGCCGCGAAGTACTCCATCGGCGCGTAGCTGGCGTCGGTCACCAGCCGGATGAACCCCCGGTCGCGCAGGCTCTGCGGGAGCTGGTCACGCAGGGTCGCGTCGACGGTGATCGCGCCGGTCAGATCCATCCCGGCCTGGGTCGTCGACTCGGCCGCGGCCTGGCCGCAACCACCGGCCGCGAGCACGGCCAGCACTCCGGACACGGCCAGGACCTGGCGGAACGACTTCATAGGGTGGACCTCTCGGTGATCGGTTCGACCGTGACCTGCGGCCACGGCACCGGGCGGCCGTACAGATAACCCTGCGCCTCGTCGCACCCGGCGTCGACGAGCCATCGGTGGACCTCGGGCGTCTCCACGCCCTCGGCGGTTACCCGGCTGCCCAGGCCGTGCGCCAGCTCGATCACCGAGCGCACGATCGCCTGGCTCTGCGGGTCGCGATCGACGTCGGCGACGAACGCCCGGTCGATCTTGATCTCGTCGATCGGCAGTCCGCGCAGGTGCGACAGGCTGGTGTACCCGGTCCCGAAGTCGTCGACCGAGATGCCGACGCCCAGCGCACCGAGCTCCTTGACCGCCCGGGCGGCGGAGTCGGCATCGCCGGCCAGCGCGGTCTCGGTGACCTCCAGGATCAGCCGGTCCGGCCGCGCACCGGTCTCGGCCAGCAGCGCCGCGACGTATCCGGCGAAGCCGGGAGCGTCCAGGTTGCGGGCCGACACGTTGACCGAGAGCGTCCAGTCCTGACCGGTCGCGGTCCAGCCGGCCTGATCGGCCAGCGCGCGCCGCAGCACCCACTCGGTGAGCGGCGCGATCAGCCCGGAATGCTCGGCCGCCGGCAGGAACTCACCCGGCGGCAGCAGCCCGCGCTCCGGGTGCTGCCAGCGGACCAGCGCCTCCACGCCGTTGATGTCGCCGTCCGGCAGCCCGACCTTGGGCTGATACCAGAGCACCAACTCGTCGCGCTCCAGCGCGTGCCGCAGCTCGGCCTGGATCTTCAGCCACTGGTGCGGGTGCCCGGCCGTCCCGCCGGCGAACACCACGATGTCCTCGGCGCCACGTTTGCCCTGGTACATCGCGGCATCCGCGCGCAGCTTGAGGGCCTGCAGCTCGATGCCGTGCTCGGGGTAGAGCGCGATGCCGAAGCTGGCCTCCATGTTCAGCGGCACCTCGTCCAGCACCAGTTCCTCGGCGACCGCCGACCGGATCCGTTCCAGCACGGCCACCGCCTGCGCGGCGTCGCGCCCGGGCAGCAGGATGGCGAACTCGTCGCCGCCGAGCCGGGCCAGCACGTCGGCCGGGTCCAGCCCGGCCCGCATCCGCCCGGACACCACCCGCAGCAGCTCGTCACCGGCGTGGTGGCCGAGGGTGTCGTTGACCTCCTTGAAGCGGTTGAGGTCGAGCAGCACCACGGCGCCGTGACCGCCGTCGCGCTCGGCGACCGCGAGCACCGACTCGGCCCGGCTCCGGAACGCCGCGCGGTTGGGCAGTCCGGTCAGGATGTCGTGGGTGGCGTTGAACTCCTGCCGGGCCGCGTACCGGCTCAGCGATCGGGTCGTCCACCCGGCCAGCAGTGCCAGGACCAGGTAGAGCGCGGCCAGTCCGCCCGCGATCCGCTCGGTCACGCTGGTCAGCTGGGCCCGCATCTGGGCCGCGATCTCCTCGTACGGCAGGTACAGCTCCAGCACCCCGAGAGCCTGCCCGGAGGCGCTGGCCACGAGCGGCTGCACGACCCGGATCACCTCCTGGCCGGCCCCGCCGATGACCTTGACCCGCGACTCGCCCTGGGCCGCGGCCCGGAAGTCGGCGTCGGAGACCGGCAGGCCCCCGCCGGTCGAGCCGTCGTCGGAGAAGACCACCTGGCCGGCGAACCCTCGGACCCGCAGCCGCAGCACCGACCCGTGGAAGACGGCCAGTTCGGTGGCCCGGCGCAGCCCTTCGAGCTGGCTGGTGGTGAGTCCGTCCTCCAGGTCGGCGCCGTCCAGCGACGGGGCGACCGCCATCTCGGCGATCACCCGGGCCTGGGCCAGGCCCTGGCGCCGGCCCTGTTCGTCGGCGTCGCGCCGGATCCCCTGCCACATCACCGCGCCCAGCACCATCACCGGCACCAGGCTCGCGGCAGCATAGGTGGCGAACAGACGCCGGCCGTGCCGGGCGCCTGTCCGCCGACGTGACCGGCGCATCCGCATGCGGGACTGATCGACGCCGGGCGGTACGGGCTGAGAGTTTCACCGCATCCCCGGTGGGCGCCGCGCCGTTTGACCCGGCATGCGTATCTCTCAGCGGTGGCGGCGCGCGCTCACGGCGGTCGCTGCCGCGGCCGTGACCGTGCTGGGCTGCTCACCGGCGTACGCCGAGGTCGGCTCCTCGGCCCGCGACGACCTGCCGGCGTTCAACGGCTCGGTCTACGCGGTCGCGTTCCGGGGTGGCACGGTCTATGTCGGCGGGGACTTCACGGCGGCGACCACGCACGGGCGCCGGGTCGTGCGCGGGCGGCTGGCTGCCTTCGACGCGGGCACCGGTGAGCTGCTGGACTGGGCGCCGGCGGCCGACCGGACGGTCCGCGCCCTGGCCGTGAGCGGGAACTCGGTCTACGCGGCGGGCGACTTCCACACGGTCTCCGGGAGCCCACGGGACGCGGTCGCCCGCCTCGACGCCGCCACCGGCGCGGTGGGCGCTTTCACGCACCGGGTCGACGGCGCTCCCCGTGCGCTGGCGGTCGGGCACGGCCGCCTCTACCTGGCCGGCGACTTCACCGCCGTGGACGGCGAGCGGCGGACCCGGCTGGCCGCGTTCGGGATCGGTGACGGCGACCTCGACCCGGACTGGGCGCCGACCGCCGACGCGCCGGTGTACGCGCTGGCCACGGCCGGGCCGCGGGTCTACCTGGGCGGGAGTTTCCACCGGACGAACGGTGTCCGGTCGACGCTGCGCCTGACCGCGGTCGACGCGATCACCGGCGAGCTGGACCGCGGCTTCACCCCGAAGCCGACCGCGGCCGTGTACGCGGTCGCGGCCGACGCCGGCGGGGTCTACGCCGGGCTGGGCGGTCTCGGCGGGAAGGCCGAGTCGTGGACCACCGGCGGACGTCTGCGCTGGTCGCGCACGTTCGACGGGGATGTGCAGGCGGTCGGCGCGCTGGACGGCACGGTGTACGTCGGCGGCCACTTCGACCGCATCTGCACCAACGCGAACGTCGACAAGTTCGGCGACTGCACCGACGGGTCACACTCCCGGGTCAAGCTGGCCGCGATCGACCCGGGCGGCGCCCTGACCGGCTGGAACCCGCGGGCCAACGGCATTCACGGGGTCCGCGCGCTCACGGTCAGCCACGCGCTCGGCGCGGTCGCGGTCGGTGGTGACTTCACCATGATCGGTGGCGTCACCCAGCACCGCATCGCCACCTTCGATTAAACACAGCCTGTGGATAACTCGCCAAAAGCTGTGGACAACGTTGTGGAGAGCCGCGTTTCTACGGCGGCGGAGCGGCGCCCGTCATGATCGCCACCGCGTCGGACATCGAGTGCGACGACGGTGTGATCACCGCGATCCGGCGGCCCAGCCGCTGGATGTGGATGCGGTCCGCGACCTCGAACACGTGCGGCATGTTGTGACTGATCAGGATCACCGGCAACCCCCGGTCGCGGACGTCGCGGATCAGCTGCAGCACCCGGTTGCCCTCCTTGACGCCGAGCGCCGCGGTCGGCTCGTCGAGGATCACCACCTTGCTGCCGAACGCGGCCGCCCGAGCCACCGCGACCGCCTGCCGCTGACCACCGGAGAGTGATTCGACGGCCTGCCCGATGTTCTGCAGGGTGGCCACGCCGAGCTCGCTCATGTGCCGGGCGGCCTCCTCGCGCATGTGCTTGCGGTCCAGCATGCGGAAGATCGATCCCAGCGGGCCGGGACGGCGCTGCTCACGGCCGAGGAACAGGTTGTCGGCGATGTCCAGACCGGGCGCGACGGCCAGGGTCTGGTAGACCGTCTCGATACCGGCCGCGCGAGCCTCCATCGGGTTGCGGAAACGCACCGGCACACCGTCCAGCCGGATCTCGCCGCTGTCCGGGATCATCGCGCCGGACAGCGCCTTGATCAGGCTGGACTTACCGGCGCCGTTGTCACCGATCACGGCGAGGATCTCGCCCGGCATCAGTTCGAGGTCGCTGCCGTCGATCGCGACGACCCGTCCGTACCGTTTGATCAGCCCTTTTGCCTCTAGGACGGGCGCGATCGCCGCGCCCTCGTCGGATCGCGCGGTCGCCTCAACCCCGGGCCCGGTCATGCCTTCACCTTCCTGATCCACTGGTCGAGCGAGACCGCGACGAGGACCAGCAGACCGATGGCGAAGCCCTGCCAGACCACCTCGACGCCGGCCAGCTGCAGACCGTTGCGGAACACCCCGACGATCAGCGCGCCGATCAACGTGCCGATGACCCCGCCGCGCCCGCCGAAGAGGCTGGTCCCGCCGAGGACGACGGCGGTGATCGAGTCCAGGTTGTACTCGGTGCCGACGTTCGGGCTGGCCGACGCCAGGCGTCCGATGAGGATCCATCCGCCGATCGCGTAGAGCAGCCCGGCCACCGTGTAGACCGAGAAGAGCACCCGGCTCGTCCGGATCCCGGCCAGCCGCGCCGCCTCCGCGTCGTCCCCGGTGGCGTAGACGTGCCGGCCCCACGCGGTGCGCCCCAGGGCATAGAAGAAAAACCCGAAGAGCAACAACATCAGAATTGACCCGTACGTCAGTTGAAAGCTCCCGATCGCGATCGCGTCCCCGGTCCACGTCATCAGGTGCGGCATGTCCGATCCACGAACGGTCTCGCTGTTGCTGACCACCGAGTTCAGTGAGAAGAAAATGGTCAGCGTGCCGAGCGTGACGATGAACGGCGGCAGCTTGATCCGGGTCACCAGCATCCCGTTGAGCGCGCCCATGGCCGTCCCGCAGGCGAGTCCGAGCAGCAGCGCGAGCACCGCCGGCATCCCGGCCTTGAAACAGAACTGGGCCATCAGGATCGAGGAGAAGACCGCGATCGCGCCGGCCGACAGGTCGATCCCGGCGGTCAGGATGATCAGCGTCTGCCCGAGGGCGAGCGTGGCGATGACGGTGACCTGCACGAGCACCAGCGACAGGTTGGCCGCGGCGAAGAAGCGGGTGTTGACGATCGAGAACGCGACGATCGCCAGGATCAGCACGGCCAGCGGCCCGAGCACCGGATTGCCGTGCAGCGTGTGCTGCAGCCGGAGGCCGAACGAGTCGTGCCGGCGTACGTCGAAGTCAGTGGCGGCGGTCATGTCGGGACTTCACCCCCAGCAGTTCTGCTTGCCCCACGCGGAGTCCTTGGCCTCCACGCCGGCCTGCGGGTCGTCGGTGATCAGCTGGACGCCGGTGTCGATGAAGTCCTTGCCGGCGGTGTTCTGCGGTTTCGTGCCGTCCTTGGCGAACTTGGCGATCGCCTCGACGCCGAGTTCGGCCATCTTGATCGGGAACTGCATCGAGGTGGCCCCGATGACCCCGTTGGCCACGTTGTCCACGCCCGGGCACCCGCCGTCGATCGAGACGACCGTGACGTCCTTGTCCTTGCCGGCCGATTTCAACGCCTGGTAGGCGCCGGCCGCCGCGGGCTCGTTGATGGTGTAGACGAGGTTGATCGACGGGTCCTTCTGCAGCAGGTTCTCCATCGCGGTGCGCCCGCCCTCCTCGTTGCCGTCGGTGACGTCGTGCCCGGCGATCCGCGGGTCGTTCTCGTCGCCGATCCGGTTCGGGTCGCCGTTCGGGATACCGAACCCCTCAAGGAAGCCCTGGTCCCGCTTGACGTCCACGGAAACCTGGTTCGGGTTGAGGTCGAGCATCGCGATCTTGGCCTGCTTGCCGTCCGTGGCGAACTTGGCCTTGGCCCACTCGCCGATCAGCTTTCCGGCCTGGTAGTTGTCGGTGGCGAAGGTCGCGTCGGCCGCGTCCGGCGGGTCGACGGGCGTGTCCAGAGCGATGACCAGCATGTTCGCCTTGTGGGCACGGTCCAGCGACGGCACGATCGCCTTCGAGTCGTTCGGCGTGATCAGGAAGCCCTTGGCGCCGTACGAAATAAGATTTTCGATGGCCTGGACCTGGGCCTCGTTGTCGCCGTCGATCTTGCCGGCGAAGGTCTGCAGATCGACGCCCTGAGCCCCGGCGGCCCGCTGGGCGCCGTGCTTCATGGTCACGAAGAACGGGTTCGTGTCGGTCTTGGTGATGAGCCCGACGACCGGCTCCCCGTTGCCCGGGCTGCACGCCGCGACGGCCGGCAACAGCATCATGCAGCTTGCGACCGCCATCAGCCTGCGCATGCCGCCTCCGCTACATCGAGGGACGCCGTTGTCTTGGAGTAGACGCCTCGGCTTCGGCCCTGTCAACAAGAGGTTTCGCGCAAGTTGCGGTGTGGGACTGACCACATTGGCCTGAAGTGGGGAGGCGCGGACGAGGACTTGATCAATACGATCAGCCGCACATCTTGAAATCACGGGGAGATTTCGTTGCGCCGGCCAAACGCGGCGCGCACGGGGACGAAATTGTGGTGGGCCGGGCTGTTCGCAGCCGGGCTCGCTGTGCTGTGCGCGGCCATTCTGACGTCAATTCCACCATCGAGAGCCGAGGCTGGTTCGGCCTTCGCGCCGTCGGCGTTCGTCGGGGCCATGCCCGTGCGCGCCGCCGAGGACGCCACCGTCAACCTGATGTGCGGCGACGAGCCGGCCGCCCAGCCGATCCCGGACGGACGGCAGATCCAGGTCGACCTGTCACCGGCGCCGTCCATGACCCTCGGCGAGATCACCGGCCGGATCTGGCGTGAGCCGCCGGACCGGGATCCCGCCTGGATGCTCAACTTCCAGGGCCTGCGGTGGATGCCGCCGCTGGCCCTGCGAGCCGCCCAGGACGCCCAGTACCGCTCGCTGACCGCCCTGATCCGGCAGGCCGTGGACTTCCACCTCACCAACCCCGACCCGGGCAACAACTCGGCCGGCTGGGACGAGGGCACCGCGCTGCGCCGCCTGCAGACCGAGAACTGCCTGTACGCCCTGACCCACTCGGCCGCGCTGGTCCAGGGCATGGTCGCCGATGTCGCCGTGCTGACCGGGAAGCGGTACGCCGGGCCGCCGCGGCTACCCGTGCACAACCACGGCCTGATGGCCAACATCCACATGATCAACGCGGGCCGGGTGCTGAACCGGCCTGATTGGATCAGCTTCGCGGCCAACCGCATCGTGTCGGAGGCGGCGCTGGCCTTCTCCCCGGCGGGCGTCACGTTCGAGCAGTCCTCGTACTACCAGAACGTCAACGTGGCCCTGTGGAACACCGCCGGCGCCATGCTGACTCAGCTCCGGGGCTACGCCACCGAGGGCCGGCAGATCCAGGCCATGTCCCGGAAGGCCGATCGCGTCTGGGGCTACCTGACCGAGCCGGACGGCAAGATCGTCCAGGTCGGCGACTCCGACCTGGTCGAGGGCCAGCCGGGCCGGCCGAAGGACCCCAAGGTGCTCCGCGACGACGACACCGGCTGGGTGATCGGCCGCTCCAGCTGGACCGACCCGGACGCCGCTTTCTACACGGTCCGGTACGGCCCGGAGCGCCGCGCGCACGGCCAGGACGATCGGGCCGGCGGCGTCACCTGGTCGGCCCTGGGCACCCGGGTCCTGGTCGGGCTCGGCCGCTACGGCTACGACACCACCGACCCGCTCTGCATGTACCGCCGCGATCCGTCCAGCCAGAACGTGGCCGCACCGCCCGACCCGAAGATCAAGAAGGGCAGTGTCAGCACGATCGAGACCGACTTCGGGAAGACCCGGCACAACCTCGCGGTCACCGACGACGTCTACGGCGCGACGCACCGCCGCCAGATCATGGTCGACCAGCTCCACGCCGGTCTGGCCGTGACCGACGGATTCGGTGACGTGCCCGTCTGGTCGCAGAACTGGCACCTCGACCCGGCCTGGAAACTGGTCACGGGCAAGGTCGGCGACGCCAACCTGACGTTCCGGCACCCATCCGGGCGGCACCTGATCGTCAGCACCAGCGGACGGATCTCCGGGATCTGGATCGGGGACAAGACGATGCCGTACGGCTGGGTCTTCCCGGCCGCCGGCCAGAAGACGCCCGCCTACCAGCTCAGCGTGGAGTCCCGCGACGGCGCCCCGGTCGCCACCAGCTTCCGGGTCACCTGAGAAACACGCCGGCGGCGCGGGACCGGGCCTGGTCCCACGCCGCCGGTGCCGAACTGCTTACGGGAAGCTGACCAGGTACGACGGCACGGTCGCGGTCCCCTGAGCGGCGGCCCCGGTGTTGTTGACCACGTGGTCGATCACGCCGTTGCCACCGAGCGACACGGTGAGCAGGTTGTGCAGCTTCACACCGGAGTTCACCGGCACCTCGAAGCCGTTGGTGGAGTGGATCGTCGGGTCCACGTTGAAGTAGCAGTAGCTGCCCAGCGCCCACGCCTCGTGGCTGGTCACCGAGTCGGCCACCTTGTACGCGGCGTAGCCGTTGGCCCCGCTGCGCCAGGCGGACTGGGACGGCGGGTCGTACGGCTGCTCGTTCTGCAGGAAGTACGTCCGGCCACCGTTCCCGTTCCAGACCACCTCGTACTTCTGGTAGTGCTCGACGAACAGGCCGTACGCGGTCACGTTCTGACCGTTCACGATCAGGCCGCTGTCGGCCGTGTTGACGTTCCAGCCGTACGTGCCGGCGTTGCCGTGGTCGGCCCGCCACGCCCAGATGTGGTCGATGATCGTGTTGTTGCTGTTCACCAGCAGGCTGTTGGTGGCCTTGCCGGCGATCGAGCCGCCGATCCGGAAGAACACGTCCTGGATCGTGGTCGGGTTCGACGCGTGGTTCGCGGACGAACCGTTCGGGCCGATGACCAGCAGGTTGGCCGAGTTGGTGGTGCCCGCGTCGAAGAGCAGGCCGGCGATCTTGATGCCGTCCACATCGGCCGTCTGCAGCGGCGTGACGCCGTTGTCCGGGATGATCGTCGCGTAGCCGAGACCCATCACCACGGTGTTGGCCCGGGTCACGTTGATCGTCTGGTTCACGTGGTACACGCCCGGCTGGAAGATCAGGTTCAGGCCCTGCGCGAGCGCCTGGTTGATCGTCGCCGCGCTGTCACCGGGCTTGGCCACGTAGAACTGGCTGAGCGGGATGCTGGTACCCGGGGTGTTGCCGTTCGCCCAGCTCACACCGGACGAGTTGGTCGACAGGTTGGGCACGAAGACGGCGTAGTCACTGCCGTTCAGGTACAGGTACGGCTTCTCCCGGATCACCGGGGTCTGCCCGATCGTGGTGTACGGCGGGTTCGGGAAGCCGCCGGCCGGAGCACCCTGCACACCGACGAAGGCCTGGTTCCAGACCGCGTTGGAGTTCGAGCCGATCTGGCTGTTCCGGGTGAACCACTGCTGCTGCGAGTACTGCCCCTCGACCCCGCTGATCCGCGAGTCGGCGATGTAGCCGCCGGACGCCCAGCCGTAGCCGTTCGGCGCCAGGTTCAGGTCGCCGTGCACGTCCATCCGGCGGAACGGCGCGGCCTGCGACACGGCCCAGCGGTCGGCGCCGGAGACCGGGTACAGCGAGATGTTCTCGACCGAGCGCCAGAAGTTCTGGGTCGCGTTGCCCTGGAACCAGCCGGCGTCCACGGTGATGTCCCCGTTGATCCGCACGTCCTGCGGGTTCTGACCGAGACCGATCACCGAGGTGTTGAAGCCGACCTGGATGTTCAGACCGTTGTAGGTACCCGGCTTGAACGCGATCAGGTTGCGCTGCGTGCCGAACTGGTTCGTCTCCTGCTGCTTGAAGATCGCGTCGGCCGTGGCCTGGATCGACGCGCTCGACATGCTCGGGTCGAAGACGGTGACCTGCGCGCCGAGGCTCCCGCCACCGGGCAGGGTCGGCCCGGACGGGGACGTCGTCGGGTCGGTCGGCGTGGTGGTCCCGCCGCCGTACACCTTGAACTCCCACAGCGAGTAGCCGTAGCCGGTGGTGCGCTGGGTGCCGTACATCCGCACGTAGCGCCCGGAGCCGCTGACCGACAGGTTCTGGTTGCCGCCGGTCGACGTGGTCGTCGAGTAGATCGAGGTCCAGGTGCTCGCGTTGTTCGACACCTGGATCTGGAACGCCTTGCCGGCCGCGGTCTCCCAGTTCAGCTCGACCCGGGAGATCGACTGCGTGCTGCCCAGGTCGACCTGCAGCCACTGCGGGTCGGAGAAGGCCGACGCCCAGCGGGTGCCGAGGTTACCGTCGACGGCTTCCGAGGCCAGGTAGGCGCCGGCCGCCTCGGTGGAGGAGGCGGTCGCGGGCTTGCCCTGCGACAGCAGCGTCTCGGCGGCCGAGGCGCCGGACATGGTGATCGCGGCATAACCGGCGACAACAGCGGCCGTGAGGCCGACTATCGCGCCGCTCCGCCAGCGGGAGCGTCTCATGGGGGTCTCCTAGTAGGACGGGAGGGGGACTAGGTAACTGGGAGAGCGCTCACCCGGTGCCACGACGCTAAGAGTCGTTACCAATCGATGTCCAGGATGTTGCGAGGTTCCGGAACCGGTACCGGCGGCTGCCGCTGTTTCACCGGGCGCACCGCCATCCGGCTCATCCACGCAGGTCAAGCCACCGGTAACAATTGACCTGACGTGTTTCATGAATATCGATAACAGGTCTTCCGGAACCGGTTCCGCCGAGTCTCGCCACAACTCTCAAAAGCCTTCAGAAACCTTTATTTCCGTACGAAGGGTCAGCGCTCCTGCGAACGGGCGTCGTCGAGCCGGACGCGCACCTCGGCCAGCAACTCGACCAGCGCGGCGAGCCGGGCGTCGGAGAGCCCGGCGAAAGCGACAGTCGCGTCCGGATGCATCGCCCGCATGGCCGAACCCAGCAGCTCGCCGCCATGGGAGGTGAGCCGGACCTTCATCGCCGCCACCATGCTGTATTCGACGCGGCCGCCCTGAAGGTCGCCTGCTTCGTCGTCGTCATACCTGTGGACCGCCGCCGGCCTGATCACCGCCGGTATCCAGCGGACCCGAAACCGCCGAGTCGCCCTGGTCGCGTCGGGTCCCGCAGACGCGGAAACCCGCCGGGCCGGGTAGGCCACGACGGGTTTCGACGAGGTGCGCGGGGCAGGGTCAGGCGAGGCTGACCGACGGGTAGAGCGGGAACGGGGCCAGCAGGTCCGTCGCCTGCTTCGAGACGCCCTCGGACAGGGCCGGGTCGAGGGTGAACTTCGCCTTCGACGTGGCGTCCGGGGTGGTGCCGGCCAGCACGGTGTGGATCAGCTCGGCGATCTGGTCCATCTCGGCCACACCCAGGCCACGCGAGGTCAGGGCCGGGGTGCCGATCCGGATGCCCGAGGTGTACCAGGCGCCGTTCGGGTCGGACGGGATCGCGTTGCGGTTGGTGACGATGCCACTGTCGAGCAGCGCCTGCTCGGCCTGGCGGCCGGTCAGCCCGAACGGGTGCACGTCGATCAGCACCAGGTGGTTGTCGGTGCCGCCGGAGACCAGCTGCACGCCCCGCTTGAGCAGGCCCTCGGCCAGCGCCTGGCTGTTGGTGACGATCTGCTGCGCGTAGGTCGAGAACTCCGGCCGGCGGGCCTCGGCGAACGCGATCGCCTTGGCCGCCATCACGTGCGGCAGCGGGCCGCCGAGCACCATCGGGCAGCCGCGGTCGACCTGCGACGACAGCTCCGGCTGGCAGAACACGGCGCCACCGCGCGGGCCGCGCAGGCTCTTGTGGGTGGTGGTGGTGACGATGTGCGCGTGCGGGATCGGGTTGTAGTCCCCGGTGAACACCCCACCGGCGACCAGCCCGGCGAAGTGCGCCATGTCGACCATGAAGGTGGCGCCGACCGCGTCCGCGATCTCCCGCATCTTGGCAAAATTCACCTTGCGGGGGTACGCCGAGTAGCCGCCCACAATCACAGCGGGCTTGAACTCCTTGGCCGACTCCAGCAGCGCCTTGTAGTCGATCTGCCCGGTGGCCGGGTCCACCCCGTAGGACCGCTGGTCGAACATCTTCCCGGAAATGTTCGGCCGGAAGCCGTGGGTCAGGTGACCGCCGGCGTCCAGGGACATGCCGAGCAGCCGCTGGTTGCCGAACGCCTGCCGCAGCTCGGCCCACTCGGCGTCGGTCAGGTCGTTGATCTGCCGCTTCTCGAACTTCTTCAGGTACGGCACCTCGACGCGGTCGGCCAGGATCGCCCAGTAGGCGACCAGGTTCGCGTCGATGCCGGAGTGCGGCTGCACATACGCGTACGGAGCCCCGAACAACGCCTTGGCGTGCTCGACGGCCACCGACTCGACGGTGTCCACGTTCTGGCAGCCGGCGTAGAAGCGGCGGCCGATGGTGCCCTCGGCGTACTTGTCGGAGAGCCAGTTACCCATGGCCAGCAGGACGGCCGGCGAAGCGTAGTTCTCGCTGGCGATCAGCTTCAGCGACTCGCGCTGATCGGTGAGCTCCTTGGCGATCGCGTCGGCGATGCGCGGCTCGACGGACCGAACCACCTCGAGGGCGGAACGGAAGGCAGTGGATTCAGCGTTCAATTCAGGCACAGGACCTTCCCTATCACGTAGTGAAGAGGCCCAGGCGCACGGCAGGTCGTCATCTCGACGAGGCCGCTCCCCGATGGTCAACCATCCGAACGCGCCAGTCACGGCCTACCGCCAGCATACCGACCCGGCCCGTGACGGTCACACCTGTTGCCGGCCTCAGGGGCCGACATCACTCGATTGGCCTCGAATTTCGGGCAAAAAGAAACGCCCACCCGGAACCCGGGTGGGCGTTTCCATAAGTTAAGTCCGGCGGCGTCCTACTCTCCCACACCCTCCCGAGTGCAGTACCATCGGCGCTGGAGGGCTTAGCTACCGGGTTCGGAATGTAACCGGGCGTTTCCCCTCCGCTATGACCACCGAAACAGCCATCAGCGAAACAAAACCAGCAACCTTTCCGGGATCTCTCCCGACAAGGGTGGTTGTTCGTTTGCTGTGAATCACACAGTGGACGCAAGCAGAATGTTTAGGGTGGTTAAGCCCTCGGCCTATTAGTACCGGTCAACTCAACACGTTACCGTGCTTACATCTCCGGCCTATCAACCCAGTAGTCTAGCTGGGAGCCTTACCCACTCAAGGTGGTGGGATACCTCATCTCGAAGCGAGCTTCCCGCTTAGATGCTTTCAGCGGTTATCCCTTCCGAACGTAGCCAACCAGCCGTGCCCTTGGCAGGACAACTGGCACACCAGAGGTTCGTCCGTCCCGGTCCTCTCGTACTAGGGACAGCCCTTCTCAAGTATCCAACGCGCACGGCGGATAGGGACCGAACTGTCTCACGACGTTCTAAACCCAGCTCGCGTACCGCTTTAATGGGCGAACAGCCCAACCCTTGGGACCTGCTACAGCCCCAGGATGCGACGAGCCGACATCGAGGTGCCAAACCATCCCGTCGATATGGACTCTTGGGGAAGATCAGCCTGTTATCCCCGGGGTACCTTTTATCCGTTGAGCGACACCGCTTCCACACGCAAGTGCCGGATCACTAGTCCCGACTTTCGTCCCTGCTCGACCCGTCAGTCTCACAGTCAAGCTCCCTTATGCACTTACACTCAACACCTGATTGCCAACCAGGCTGAGGGAACCTTTGGGCGCCTCCGTTACCCTTTAGGAGGCAACCGCCCCAGTTAAACTACCCACCAGACACTGTCCCTCGACCCGATCAGGGCCGCAAGTTAGATACCCAAACCCAACAGAGTGGTATTTCAACAATGACTCCACCCGAACTGGCGTCCGAGCTTCACAGTCTCCCACCTATCCTACACAATCGAATTCAGATACCAATGTCAAGCTATAGTAAAGGTCCCGGGGTCTTTCCGTCCTGCCGCGCGTAACGAGCATCTTTACTCGTACTGCAATTTCGCCGGGCCTGTGGTTGAGACAGTGGGGAAGTCGTTACGCCATTCGTGCAGGTCGGAACTTACCCGACAAGGAATTTCGCTACCTTAGGATGGTTATAGTTACCACCGCCGTTTACTGGCGCTTAAGTTCTCCGCCTCGCCCCGAAGAGCTAACAGGTCCCCTTAACGTTCCAGCACCGGGCAGGCGTCAGTCCATATACATCGTCTTACGACTTGGCATGGACCTGTGTTTTTAGTAAACAGTCGCTTCCCCCTGCTCTCTGCGGCCATACCACGCTCCACCAGCAAGTGGCTTCACGCGTCCGGCCCCCCTTCTCCCTAAGTTACGGGGGCAATTTGCCGAGTTCCTTAACCACAGTTCACCCGTCGCCTCGGTATTCTCTACCTGACCACCTGTGTCGGTTTAGGGTACGGGCCGCTCGAAACATCGCTAGAGGCTTTTCTCGGCAGCATAGGATCAATGACTTCACCAGAACGGCTCGGCATCACGTCTCAGCCTATTGCCATGCGGATTTGCCTACATGACGGCCTACACGCTTACCCCGGCACAACCACCGGCCGGGCTCATCTACCTTCCTGCGTCACCCCATCACTAAACTACTACCACCCGAGGTCCCAGACTCCACCAGTTCAGACCGAAGTCCTCGCCGGCTTTGCGTGGTTAGTACAAGTAGGTTCGTCTTGGGCGTTTCTTTGCGGGTACGGGAATATCAACCCGTTATCCATCGACTACGCCTCTCGGCCTCGCCTTAGGCCCCGACTCACCCAGGGCGGATTAGCCTGGCCCTGGAACCCTTGGTCATCCGGCGGAAGGGGTTCTCACCCTTCATTCGCTACTCATGCCTGCATTCTCACTCGTACAGCGTCCACACCTGGATCACTCCGGCGCTTCACCCGCTGCACGACGCTCCCCTACCCATCCACACTAACGTGTGAATGCCACAGCTTCGGCGGTGTGCTTGAGCCCCGCTACATTGTCGGCGCAGAACCACTTGACCAGTGAGCTATTACGCACTCTTTAAAGGATGGCTGCTTCTAAGCCAACCTCCTGGTTGTCCATGCGATCCCACATCCTTTTCCACTTAGCACACGCTTAGGGGCCTTAGCTGGCGATCTGGGCTGTTTCCCTCTCGACTACGAAGCTTATC
>NZ_CP195646.1:8807500-9092500 GCF_051380535.1 Actinoplanes sp. HUAS TT8
GGCGCTGATGGAGCGGAAGCTGGACGAGGCGACCGCCCGGGAACTGATCGCCGATGTGGATCTGCGTCAGGCCGCCGCTCACTCGGAGATCTGAAAACTGGCCCAGGTGTGCTTGGCGTCGGCCGTGAGGTACCAGCCGCTGGCGGTGGCGAACGTGCTGACGAGCAGCAACCCGAGCCCGCCGGCGCCCATCGGCCGGCGGACGAGGCCGAACTGCGGTTCGCCGACCAGATCCTGATCGGACACGTCGACGGTCATCCGGCCCGGTTCGGTGAGCAAGCGCACTATCGCGGGCGGGGTGCCGTGGCGCAGGGCGTTGGTGGCGAGCTCGGTGGCGACGATCGCGATCCGTTCGAAGATCTCGGTGTCCTCGATCTCCGCGCGCAGCCCGGCGCGGAGGACCCGCAGGTCGTGGACGTGATCGAGCGTCCACTGCCGTACCAGCCCCGGGTTCATGGATCCATCTTGCTGGGGTGTCAAGAAACCGCAGTGGGCCGACCGGGCCTCGGGCATCGACGGGCACCACCCCACTCGGCCGAGTGTCACTCATACTTTCGGCTAGTTTTTTGTCAGACAACCGGCTAGGGTCATGGCAACTGAACGGCTAAGCAGGTTCGGGCGGCGGTCGAGGTTTGGACCGTCCCGCCCGTGGGTAGAGACGCCCGACCGACCGGGTCCAGTACTAAGTGGACCGGCTCTCCGGAAAGGTGCCAGGGAGGACCACGCATGACCGTCATGGAGACTTCGACGACCGTTGCCCCGGCGACGGCTAAAAGTGCCGAAAGCCCCGTGGACAGCGCGGCGGAACTGCTGAACGCGATGGCTGCGATGCCTGCCGGGCACCCGTCCCGGGCCGCGCTCCGCGACCAGGCGATCGAGGCCTGGCTGCCGCTCGCCCGTCACCTCGCCAACCGGTACTCCGGCCGTGGCGAGCCGACCGATGACCTGATCCAGACCGCCACCGTCGGCCTGATCAAGGCGGTCGACAAGTTCGACCCCGAGCGCGGCGTCGACTTCGCCGGCTACGCGATCCCGACCATCATCGGCGAGATCAAGCGGCACTTCCGCGACCGCACCTGGTCGGTGCGCGTCCCCCGTCGCCTGCAGGAGCTGCGCCTCGCGATCACCGAGGCGAACAGCACGCTGACCCACAGCCTCGGCCGGTCGCCCACGGTTCCGGACATCGCCACCCACCTCGGCATCTCCGAGGAAGAGGTGCTGGAGGGTCTGGAAGGCGCCCGCGCCTACAACGCGACGTCGCTGTCCACCCCGATCAGTGCCGACGGTTCGACCGAGCTCGGTGACACCCTCGGTGGCGAGGACTACGAGTTCGAGCTGGCCGAGACCCGGGTCGCCCTCGGGCCGGCGCTGGCGACGCTGGACGAGCGGGAGCAGCGGATCCTGACGCTGCGCTTCTACGGCAACCTGACCCAGTCGCAGATCGCCGACCAGATCGGCATCTCCCAGATGCACGTCTCCCGGCTGCTGACCAAGGCGCTGGCCAAGCTGCGCAACCAGCTGGCCGCCGAGACCCTCTGATTTCTGAACTTTCCCGAGGAGGTTCCGGTCCGTGACGGGCCGGGACCTCCTCGTATTCGGCTAAAGGTCGGACCGGGTCCGCCGCACAGGTCCGTGCGACCGTCGTCACCTTCGGCGGCTACCGTGTAGCCGATGCCACCTTCAGCCGAGCTCCCCGGGTTCCTCCACAGCGTCGCCCCGATCCTGGACCGCTGGGGATATCTGGCTCTTGCCGCGGTGATGGTCGTGGAGAGCTTCGGGGTCCCCGCACCCGGGCAGACGATCATGGTGGCCGCATCGATCTACTCCAGCACCGGCCGGATGAACATCTTCGTCGTGGCGATCGTCAGCTTCATCACCGCGGTGGTCGGCGACAACATCGGCTACTGGATCGGCCTGCGAGGCGGCCGCAAGGTCGTGCACCGGTGGGGGAAGTACATCTTCGTCACCCCGGAACGCCTGGAGAAGGCCGAGCAGTTCTTCGCGCGTCGCGGCAACCGGATCATCGTGGTCGCCCGGTTCATCGACGGGCTGCGGCAGCTCAACGGGGTGATTGCCGGCATCACCAAGATGCCGTGGAAGACGTTCACGATCTACAACGCGATCGGGGCGGCCCTCTGGGTCGGCTGGTGGACGACCGTGTCGTACCTGCTCGGCTCCAACCTGGTGACGATCATCGAGCACGCGCATCGGTACAAGTGGCTGGCGATCGGGCTGGTCGTGGTCGCGGTGGCGATCTACGTGACGCTGCACGTGCGGCACATCCGGCGGCGCCGGGCGCGGGCGACGGCCAGCACGCCGGCCGAGGAGAACCCCGCCTGAGCTTGCGGTCCGCTCTTCGGCGCGAGGTTGTCCGGCTTTCCGCTTGCGTACGGCGGGTAAGGCCCGTTTCCTGCCGGTGGGGCGGTCGGCGCGCGCATCGCCGTCGTCTCCGCCTGCGGCACTTCCGGAAACACAGAGATGGTCCCCGCCGCCCACAGCAGGGACCATCTCTGCTTATTTCCCCCGAGTAAAGATCAGGAGCCGCTGCTCGCGGCGGCCGAGGGCTGCGTGTTCGGGGCCTGGCCGCCGGGAGCGCCGTTCTGGCCGGGGGCGCCGTTCATCTGGCCCGGGGCGCCGGCCGGGGTGGAAGCGCTGCTGCTGCCGCCGGAGAGGGCCGCGGTGACGCCGGCTCCGACGCCCGCGCCGGCCAGGGCCGCGGCGATCAGGGCCGCGACCAGGGCCATCTTCGGACTCTTGCGGGCCGGTTTCCCGGGGGTGCCGCCGTCGGAGCCGTTGCCCGGCGGGGTCCACGGCTGCGGTGTGCCCGCCGGGTCGCCGGCCGGTGGAGCCGGGGCGAGGGGAGCCGGTGGGACCGCGGCGGCGGCCCGGGCCTGCGGCGGGGCTTCCGTGGACGGCCAGGCGGCCGGGGCCGGGGCGGCCGGGGCGCGGACGGCCTCGTTCCAGGAGGGTGGGACCGAGTCCGGGATGTTGCTGGTGGTCCATTCGCCGGCGGCGCGGCCGGGGTCGCCGCCCCAGCTGTTGTTCGGGTCGTCGGCTGATGGCCGCCGGTCCCAGGAAGCGTGCGCGCCGCCCGGCTCCACGGGGGAGTCGAGCCAGGCGGCGGGCGCGCCACCTGGCGCACCGGCCGGGGACTGCCATTGCGCGGTCGGAATGTCGTACTCGGCGGCCCGGTGCCCACCGCGCGGGTCGCCGGCGAACGAGCCGCGGGGATCGAACGCGTCTCGCAGGTCGGCCGACCCGGCGCGCGGGGCCGGATAGGCGCCGTAGGAACCGGGGAGGTCGACGACGGCGTCCCGCGGGTCGGTGGCCGAGCCGCGCGGGCGGGTCGCGGGCGGCCAGTCGGCCGGCGGGCCCTGGGTATGCAGCGGGCGGGGCGGGGCGGAGCGGTCGGAGGGGTCGTACGCGGTCATCGTTTGCTCCTCGGTTGGTTGCTTCGCTGCGAAGAGACTGACCACCGCCCCTATGCGCATCCTGTGCGGCCGTTAAGCAGCACTTATCAGATACTTGGCGGATGCGACGTTTCACGTTCGCGGGGCGGACCTGCGTGATCACCGGGGCGGCGGGCGGGATCGGCGCGGCCCTGACGCTCGAACTGGCCAAGCGACGGGCCGCGCTCGTGCTGATCGACCGGGACGGGGACGGGCTGGAACGGGTCGCCGGGACGGCTCGGGAGCTGGGCGGGGCGGACGTCACGACGTACGTCATCGATCTGGCCGATGGAAAGGACCGGAGTGATCTCGCGGCCGAAGTCTCGTCCCGGCTGGGCGGCGCGGATCTTCTGATCAACAACGCGGGCGTGACGCTCTCCGGGACGTTCGAGCAGAACCGGTTGGACGACGTCGACTGGCTGCTGGAGATCAACCTGCACGCGGTGATCCGGATGACCAAGGCGTTCCTGCCGCAGCTGCTGGCCCGGCCCGGCTCGCACGTGGTGAACGTGTCCAGCCTGTTCGGGCTGATCGCCCCGCCCGGTCAGGTGGCCTACGCGACGAGCAAGTACGCGGTGCGCGGGTTCACCGAGGCGCTGCGGCACGAGATCGCGCCGCGCGGGGTCGGGGTGACCGTGGTGCATCCGGGCGGGGTACGCACCGGTATCGCGCTGAACGCCCGGCTCAGCGGCCCCGACCCGGACGGCGCGCAGGCCGCCGAGAACCGGAAGTTCCACGAGACCGCGCTGACGCTGCCGCCCGAGGAGGCGGCCCGGCAGATCCTGGCCGCGGTCCAGTCACGCCGGCCGCGTCTGGTCATCACCAAGGAGGCACGGGCCGCGGACCTGCTGGCCCGGGTCCTACCCGCCGGTTACTGGACGGTCAGCCAGCGGGTCGCTCGCCGATTCCAGTGAGGCGTAGACCGGCTCGCCGGCGGTGATCTGCTCCCGGACCGGCTCCTCGCGCAGGCCCAGCATGGTCAGCCACTCGATCAGCTGGCGGTGCACGGCGTCCGGGCCGTGCAGGTCGCCGGTGACGGTCCAGGCCGCCGGGTGCACGAGCATCGCGTCGGTCTGCCAGCCGCCGAGGCCGCCGTGCGAGCCGACCAACTCCTCGAACGCGGCGACTTCGAGGGTCTCGGTGTCGACGGCGCTGATCACGACGAGGTCGCCGATGTGGGCCGCCTCCTGGTGACGCAGCAGGTCGTCGCGGGCCTCACGCCCGTACGGGAGAAGGGGGTCCTGCCCGGTGACCAGGCCGTCCCGCAACCGGTGGGTGCCACCGGGACCGAAAGCGATCGGTCCTTCCTCGCTGCCGGCCACGACCAGCCCGATGCCGGGATGCGCGGCCAGGCCGGCGATCAGGCGGGGGTACGTCTCCTCGATCTCGTCGCGCAGCACCCGATGCGTGAACCGGGTCAGGTAGACCAGCGACAGGTTCCCGGACGAGAGCACGAGCAGCGGGGCGGCATCCGGCACGGGATCGGGCTCGCGGGCGCTCGGCTCCTCGGCCGGCGCCTCCGGGCTCTCGGCGGCGACCGCGGTGAGCCGCTCGACCACCTCGTCCAGGGTCTCGCCGTAGCGCTGCCGGAACGTGGCGCCCTGGCTCTGCCCGTGGTCGGAGAGCACCACCAGGTGATAGCGCCGGGCCGCCTCGGGTGAGAGGCGTTCGAGCACGCCGAGCATCCGGTCCAGGCTCTCCAGCTGCCGCATCGACTCCGGCCGGGCCGGGCCGGCGTGGTGCGCGACCTCGTCGTAGTCGACCAGGTCGCAGTAGACGACCGGGACTCCGCGGGCCATCTGCTCGGCGATCAGGGAGATGTTCACGTCGCGCAGCAGCATGGCGGCCGGGCGCAGCGCCAGGTACGCCCCCGAGCGGCTGACTCGCGGCTGCACGTTGCGGCGGCGCTGGAGGCGGGCCTCGTGCAGCTCGGTGACGACCTCGGCCGCGCCCAGGACCAGCGCGCGGGTGAAGCCGTAGGGCGAGGCCATGAACGCCGCCCAGCCCCGCGCCGACCGGCCCGGCAGCGCGGCGTGACTGACCGTCAGCAGGTTGGTCACCGCGTCGCCGCCGAACGCGTTGCCGATGCTCACCCCGCCGTCGCGGAGCAGGCCCTGGCCGTCGGTGAGCCGGCGCTCGATCACGGCGGCGTCGCGTGGGCGGTTGGAGACCATCACCTTGCCGGTCTCCTTCTCGAACCAGCGGAACGCCGGGATCTGCCGGGACGCGCCGTGCAGGATCCCGGCCTGCGACGCCGGGGTGGTCGACGGCAGACCGGTGTGCCAGGGCCGCAGGGTGTGGCTGCCGGAGCGCAGCCAGTGCCCGAGGATCGGCAGGTTGCCGGCCCGGATGGCCCAGCGCAGCACCGGCTCGGCGACCCCGTCGAGCTGGATCACGAGCAGGCCGGGGGCGGTGCCGGGGCGCGGGCGGCGCAGGGTGAAGAACGGGCCGCCGGCGCGGCGCGCGGCTCGGCGGCGCACCGCCCGCATCAGCCGTCGGGCCTCCCGGACGAACGTGTCGTCGCTGCCGGCGTCGGCCGCCCAGTCCAGCAGTGCGGCGAAGATCACGGCCAGGATCGCGGCGACGACGAGCGTGGGCAGGCCGCGGATCCGGTTCGCCGGGTCCAGCCGCAGGGCGATGACCATGACCGCGACCTGGGTCATCACGCCGAACAGCATGGCGCCCCAGCCGCCCAGGGCGGTGATCCCGAGCAGGAGCAGCGGGCGCAGCACGGCGCCGGTCAGCGCGACCAGGACCACCAGGTTCAGCGTGTCCACGATGTCGGCGCCGGCCACTCCCGGCATCAGCCACAGTGTCACGGTGACCACCACGAACGTGGTGATCGCGCTGCGGAGCACAGCCTTGGCCCGGCCCAGGACTCGCCGCCAGGCGAAGAGGGCACGCATCTCGGGGCTTAGGGCCACGGCTCGACAATGGCACAGCCGATCGCGCCGGGTGCAGCCGCACTCGAACGGGGGAATAAGGGGCGATCAGCGGTTTTGGCGGCTAGTTTCGTGCCAGTGCGTGTCCGTACGGCGGCTTTCGCCCTGCTCGTCCTGATCTTGTCGGCCTGCCAATCGCCTAGCCCACAGTCCGACCCCGCTCCACCTCCCCCGCACGAGCGGGTGCTGGCCGGATACTTCACCGAGTGGGGGGCCTACGGCCGGGCCTTCCGGGTGAAGAACCTGGCCGCCAGCGGCGCCGCCGGGCGACTCACCCATCTGCTGTACGCGTTCGGCAAGGTCGACGGCGGCCGGTGCGGGGTCGGTGACCCGTGGGCGGCGTACCAGAAGCCGGTGGCCGCGGCCGACAGCATCGACGGCGTCGCCGACACCACGTCCACTCCCCTGCGCGGGAACTTCGGGCAGCTCTGGAAGCTCAAAGGCGCCCACCCCGGGCTGAAGATCCTCTGGTCGTTCGGCGGGTGGACCGGCTCGGCCGGCTTCACCGCGGCCGCCCAGGACCCGGCCGGGTTCGCCAAGTCCTGCCACGACCTGCTCAAGGATCCGCGCTGGGCCGGACTGTTCGACGGCATCGACGTCGACTGGGAGTACCCGAACGCCTGCGGCCGGCAGTGCGACCGCAGCGGGCGGGAGTCGCTGGCCAAGGTGCTCGCCGCGCTGCGGGCCGCGTTCGGCAAGGACGCGCTGGTCACGGCCGCGGTGCCCGGGGACGTGAAGAAGCTCGGAGCGGTCGACCTGTCCGCGGCGGCGGCACAGGTGGACTGGCTCGGGGCGATGACCTACGACTACTTCGGGGCCGGGAACGAGGACGTACGGACCGCGCCGCACTCGCCGCTGACCACGTACCCGGGGATCCCGCGGGCCGGGGCGACCGTGGAGGCGACCGTCACCCAACTGCTGCAACAGGGGGTGCCGGCGTCGAAACTGCTGTTCGGGGTGGGGTTCTACGGGCGCGGCTGGACCGGGGTGCGCAGCGCCACCCCGGGAGCGACCGCGACCGGGCCGGCCCCGGGCACCTACGAGAAGGGGATGGAGGACTACAAGGTCCTCGCCGGGCGGTGCCCGCCGACCGGGACGGTCGGCGGGACGGCGTACGCGCAGTGCGGGGCTCAATGGTGGTCCTATGACACCCCGGACACCATCCGGGGGAAGGTCGCGTACGCGCGGAGCCGGGCGCTGGGCGGTGTCTTCGCGTGGGAGCTGTCCGGGGACACCCCCGACGGCAAGCTGATCACCGCCCTGTCCAGCTGAACGGTCAGCCGCAGAAGCCCGTGCTGGCCGGGATGTTCATGGCGTCGCCGGAGCCGCACTCGACGCCGCTGCCCTCGCCCTTCTTCGACCACTGGCCGGTCTTGACGTCGTACGCGAAGAAGATCTGTCCGTCGCCCTGCTTGTCCGGGCTCGGGGCGGTCATCGCGGTGACGGCCCAGTTGTCCTTGCACTTGACGGTCGACGCGTTGACCTTCCAGCCGGCCGGGTAGTCGGCCAGGCGCTGCAGGGTGGCGGCGGTGACCGGGCAGCCGTCCTTCGCCTTCGCGTGGTCGGTGGCGGCCGGGGTCGTCGCCGCCGGAGTGGTGGTCTTGGTGGTGGCGGCCGAGGTGGCCGGAGTCGCCGCGGTGGTCGTGGCGGTGGTCGCGGCCGGGGCGGCGGCGGGCGTGGTCGTGGTGGCGGCTTCGCCGCAGGCGGCCAGGCCGAACAGGGCGGTAGCGGCGGTGGCGACGACGACGGTGCGAGCGAACATTTCGGAATCCCCCGTGTGGTGTTCGGCGATCAACTGAGGAAGATGTTCGCGGGTTCGAACCGGCCACAGTGCATCGAGGAAGCCCATTGGCAGACTTTGGGGAGTAACCCGTCAGCCGATCCGGATCCAGACGTTGTCGAGGGCGCCGTTGAACTGGTCGTTGTCCAGGTAGGCGCCCTTGCCGCCGATGCTCAGCGGCCGGTTGTTGGCCACCGACAGATCGGCCGGGATCCGGGTCCGTCCGCGCAGCACCCCGTCCACGTAGATCTCGAAGCGCCCGCCCGACCGTTCGCAGCGCACCGCGTGCCACCGGCCGTCGGCCGCGGTGACCGAGCTGCGGACCATCCGGATACCCGGCCGGCGCTCGTCGACGAGCACACAGCTGGGCTCGCCGGCCAGGCCGTCGATCTGCAGTTTGTACTGGCTGCTGGTCTTCGAGTAGCCCTTCTGGACGATGTTCTGCCCCTTGCTGGTCTGCCCGGGATCGAGCAGCACGTCGGCGCCGTACGCGAGATCCCGGGTCCCCGGGTTCAGGTCGGCCGTGCCCGGGCTCTGCAGGGCGACGTGCGGGCAGGCGATCGGCTCGCAGTGGTCCGGGAAGGCGAACGCGGTACCGGTGCCGTGCGGGATCGAGCGGATCCGGCCGCCGTGCCCGGTAATGATCCGCAGGGTGTGCCCGAAGCCGGAGTCGTCCAGCGTGGCGGTCGAGCCGTTGAAGTCGTAGCGGGCGATGACGACCGGGACCGGTTGGGGCAGCACCGAAGGACCTAACCGAAGAAGTTCTGCACCTGGGTGAGGGTCAGGTAGCCCTGCTGCTCCAGCTCGCGGGGCACCGACGTGAGCGCCCGCTCGATCACCGGGACGTCGTCCGGGCTGCTCGGCGGCGGCGCCGGTTCCGGGTCGGGCGGGAGATGCGGCAGCGCCATCGCCTCCCGGATGACCTCGAACATGGTCCGCACCTCGGTCACCGCGCGGCGCATCAGCTCCTGGTCGGAGCAGGTCGGCGGGAGCGCGCAGGTGAAGTTCGCACGCAGCTGGTCTCCGACGTGCCGGATGTCGGCGCTGGGCCGCAGGTGATCCACACCCTCGGTGACGATGCCGAGTTGGCACGTCCGGAATCCGCTCCGGTCCCACCACCGCTGCCAGCGCGGGTCGGCGTCGATGGTGTGTACGGCGTGCTGGAGCGCGATCAGGTAGTGCCGAGGCGCCCGGCCGTCCCGAGTTGCCGTCCCCAGCCGCGGGTGGAGCCAGAACTCGTCCATGTCTCGCATGGTCCCAGGCTTCCCGGGTGCCTCGTGGGAATTCGGGGGTCGCGCGTCGGAGTGGAACTGGGTCACACTCCATCCCGACCTTGCATAAGCAGATGATATAAATTGGCTGTGCGCATCCCGGTCGAGGACGCGGTCATCGCGACCGCTTTCGAACGTCTCTACGCAGGTCTGCGGCGGATCACGCCCCGGGAGGAACTGAGCCTCACGGCCGCCTCCACCCTGGCCCGCCTCGAACGATCGGGACCGCATCGCCTCTGCGAGCTGCACGCCCCCGAAGGGGTGACCCAACCGGCGATGACGCAGCTGGTCACCCGCCTGGAACGGGACGGGCTGGCCACGCGGGGCAGCGACCCGGCCGACGGCCGGGCGGTGGTCGTCGGCATCACCGACGCCGGGCGCGAGGCCGTCGCCCGGCGCCGAGCGGGGCGCGCGGAGGCGCTCTCGGAGGTGCTGCGTCGGTTGCCGGAGGACGACCGGGCGGTGATCACGGCTGCCCTGCCGGCTCTGGAACGGCTGAATGACCTGCTCACGAAGGACTGATCGCATGCTTGCCGTTGACCATCCGCGCTACAAGTGGGTCGCGCTCTCCAACACCACCCTCGGCAACCTCCTGGCGACGATCAACTCGTCGATCGTGCTGATCTCGCTGCCCGCCATCTTCAAGGGCATCAAGATCAACCCGCTGGCCCCGGGCAACGTCAGCTACCTGCTCTGGATGCTGATGGGCTACATGCTGGTCACCGCGGTGCTGGTGGTCACGCTGGGCCGGCTCGGGGACATGTACGGCCGCGTCAAGATCTACAACGCCGGCTTCGCGATCTTCGCGGTCGTCTCGGTCATCCTGTCCGTGGACCCGTTCACCGGCTCCGGCGGCGCGATCTGGCTGATCGGCTGGCGGGTCGCGCAGGCCATCGGCGGCGCCATGCTGATGGCCAACTCGGCCGCGATCATCACCGACGCGTTCCCGCCCAAGCAGCGCGGCATGGCGCTCGGCGTCAACATCGTCTCCGCGCTCGCCGGCTCGTTCATCGGCCTGGTCGCCGGTGGGGTGCTGGCCGAATGGGACTGGCGGTCGGTGTTCTGGGTCAACATCCCGCTCGGGATCGTCGGCGCCATCTGGGCGTACCGGTCGCTGCACGACACCGGCACCCGCCGCCACGCGAAGATCGACTGGTGGGGCAACCTGACGTTCGCGGTCGGGCTCACGGCGGTGCTCGTCGGGATCACGTACGGCATTCAGCCGTACGGCGGTCATACCCAGGGCTGGACCAACCCGTGGGTGCTGAGCGGCCTGATCGGCGGCGCGATCGTGCTGGTGATCTTCGGGATCATCGAGACCCGGGTCGCCGAGCCGATGTTCCCGCTCAAACTGTTCCGCAACGCCGCCTTCACCGGCGGGAACGTGGCGAACCTGCTGGCCAGCGTGGCCCGCGGCGGCCTCCAGTTCATGCTGATCATCTGGCTGCAGGGCATCTGGCTGCCGCTGCACGGCTACGACTACGAGCGCACACCGCTCTGGGCCGGCATCTACCTGGTCCCGCTGACCATCGGCTTCCTGGCCGCCGGGCCGCTCTCCGGCTTCCTGTCCGACCGGTTCGGGGCCCGGCCCTTCGCGGCCGGCGGCCTGCTGGTCATGGCCGTGTCCTTCGCCGGCCTGCTGCTCGTGCCGGGCGACTTCAGCTACCCGATCTTCGCGATCCTGATCTTCATCAACGGCCTCGGCGGCGGCCTGTTCTCCGCACCCAACACGTCACTGCTGATGTCCACCGTCCCGGCCAACATGCGCGGCGCCGCCTCCGGCATGCGGGCCACGTTCATGAACGCCGGCCAGGTGCTCTCCATCGGCGTCTTCTTCTCGCTGATGGTCGCCGGGCTGGCCGACTCGCTGCCGGCCAGCCTCAGCGCCGGCCTGACCGCGCAGGGCGTACCGGCCGACATCGCCGCCAAGGCCGCCGAACTCCCGCCGGTCGGGACACTGTTCGCCGCGTTCCTCGGCTACAACCCGATCCAGGAACTGCTCGGACCGCAGGTGCTCGGCGCCCTGCCCGCCGACAACGCCCGCAATCTGACCGGCCTCGAATTCTTCCCGCGACTGATCGCCGACCCGTTCCACGACGGCCTGATCATCGTCTTCTGGATGGCCATCGCCATGGCCGTCCTCGGCGCCCTGGCCTCGCTGATCCGCGCCAAGCCGGCCCCGTCCGACGACCTCGACCCGACCAGCCCGGCCTCCGCGGTCGACACCTCCGCGGCCGCTACCTCCGGTGCGGAAACCGACGGCGAGCATCTCGTCGCCCGCGAGGCCGAACTGAGCGCCGAACTCGCCGAATCACAGCCCCTGCTCCCCGCGGCCCGCATCCCCGAACCCCTCGACGAACCCGCGACCCGCGACTGAACCCAGCCACCCGACATCGGCGCGCCCCACCCGGGACGCGCCGATTTCCATTCCCAAAACCATTTGCGCGTACGGCCATGGCCCCCGCCCGCCCGTCCGAGTCCGCGACGCCCGCCGCGCCCCCTGTTCCCCTCGCGACGCAAGGCCCAGCTGGCACTCACGGCTGCTTCGCAGCCCCCAACCCAGCCCTCAGCACCAGCTGACCGCTTTCAGCTGGCGCTCACGGCTCCATCGCAAGCTCGCGACAACCCTCAACGCCAGCCGGCGGGTTCCGGCTGGTGCTGGGGGCTGCTTTAGGGCCTCGGGAGAGCCATCAGCGCCAGCTGGGCGGGTGAGGCGCGGCTGGGGGGTGAGTGGGGGCGGGGGTCGCGGAGGGGGCTGGGCGGGCGGGGGCTATGGCCGTACGCGCAAAGGGGTTGATCTTCAGGTGGGGAGGGCGGCCGTGAGCAGGGTCGCGGCCATGGCTCGGGCGGCGTGGGCGGCGGCCGGGCCGGGGTCCTGGCGGGCGCCGACGGTGGCGCCGTCGTAGAGGATGACCAGCTGGGCGGCGAGCGCGACCGGGTCGGCGGCACCGGCCTCGCGGGCCAGGTCGACCAGCGTGGACCGGGTCCAGGCGCGGTTGGCCTCGGACTCCTCGGCGACGACCCCGTTCGGGTCGGATTCGGCGCCGGCGTTGTAGAAGGCGCATCCGCGGAAGCCGGGTTTGGCGGCCGATTCGGCGAGCGAGTCGAAGATGGCGAGCAGGCGGTCACGCGGGTCGGTGTGTTTGTCGATGTGGCGCTGCAGCCGGGCCCGGCGCTCCTGGTGTCGATTCTGCAGATAGGCCCGGACCAGGCCGTCCTTGCTGCCGAAGCAGGAGTAGAGCGAGGCCTTGGCGACGCCGGCCTGCTCGATCACCCGATCGATCCCGATGGTGTGCACGCCTTCGGCGTAGAAGAGCTCGTCGGCCGCGGCCAGGAGACGTTCACGGGCCGACGGGCGGGGTGACGTGACGGACATGCGTTTGACGTTAACAGACAGGTCTGTCTACTGTCAGAGCTGCAACTAGACAGACCTGTCTGTTCGATCACTGGGGGATCCCTCATGACCGTCCTCGCCGAGGCCGTACGGACCACCGCACCGGCCCGCCTGAGCCGGAACGCGGCCTTCACCGCGATCGCCGCCATCCTGGTGACGTTCGCCGCGGCGGCCGCCGTGCCCAGCCCGCTCTACGTCGTCTACCAGCACCTCTGGGGCTTCTCCCCGGCGATGCTGACGGTGGTCTTCGCGGTCTACGTGGTCGCCCTGATCGCCACCCTGCTCACCCTGGGCGCCCTCTCCGACTACGTCGGACGCCGCCCGGTGCTGGCCGGCGCGATCCTGACCGAGGCGGTCGCGCTCACCCTGTTCCTGGCCGCCGGGAACGTGACGGTGCTGCTGATCGCCCGGATCGTGCAGGGCATCGCCACCGGCGCCGCGCTCAGCACGCTGGGTGCCGCCCTGATCGATCTCAACCCGTCGCACGCGCCCGGCCGGGCCGGCTTGATCAGCGGCATCGCCCCGGTGGCCGGGCTCGGGCTCGGCGCGTTCGGCTGCGGCGTGCTCGTCGAGTGGGCGCCGTTCCCGACCCACCTGGTCTACGCGCTGCTGCTGGCCGGCATGGTCGTCGCCGCCCTGGCCGTGGCCTGGATGCCGGAGACCTCGGAGCGCCGCCCGGGCGCCGCCGCCTCGCTGAAGTGGCGGCTCGGCGTGCCCGCCCGGCTGCGCGGCGACCTGTTCGCGCTGATCCCGATCATCGTGGCCAGCTGGGCGCTGGGCGGTCTCTACCTGTCGCTCGGCCCGTCGGTCGCGGCGGCCACCTTCGGCATCACCGATCACCTGATCGGCGGCCTGGTGGTGGCCCTGGTCTGCGGCGCCGGTGCGGTGACCTCGTTCCTGATGCGCAAGGTGGCCACGCCGCGGGTGCTCACCGTGGCCGGGACCGGGCTGCTGGCCGGGGGTGCGCTCGGCGTGACCGGCCTGGTCGTGGAGAGTCTGACGCTGGTCACGGTCGGTTCGATCGTGTCCGGGATCGGCTTCGGGGCGGCGGCGCTGGCCTCGTTCAGCACGCTGGCCCGGATCGCCGAGCCGCACGAGCGGGGTGAGCTGCTGGCGGTGGCGTTGACCATCTCGTACGCGGCCTTCAGCATCCCGGCCGTGATCGCCGGGCAGGTCGCGAACCATCTGGGCCTGCACACGACCGCGCTCGGGTATGCCGCGATCGTCTCCGCCCTGGGCCTGGTGGCCCTGATCGCCCAGCGCACACGCCGTTCGGCCTGATTCCACACCTTTGGTGGCCGCCTCGGCGTGGAGGGGTGGAAAGCGCCCGAGAACCCCTCACTATATGGGGCAAATCGGACACCGAAGGGCGAGGCATGAAACGAATCTGGGCGGCCGCCACCGTGGTCGCGCTCGGTGCGGCCGGCACCGCGATCACCTCAGCGGAGGCCGCTCCGCCGCGCGGCACGCCGAACTACGTGCCGGCGGCGATCGTGTGGAGCCCCTGCACCGACGTCTCCCTGAAGGCACAGGGCGCGGAGTGCGGCAGCGTGACCGTGCCGATGGACTACGCGAACCCGGGCGGGACCAAGATCGAGTTGGCCGTCGCCCGGGTCGCGCACACCGTCCCGGCCGACAAGTATCAGGGCGTCGTGCTGGTCAACCCGGGCGGACCGGGTGGCGCCGGGCGCGGCATGGCGACGCTCGGCGCGAAGGTGCCGAAGGACGCAGGCGACGCGTACGACTGGATCGGGTTCGACCCGCGCGGGGTCGGCGCCAGCAAGCCGAAGCTGAGCTGCGACAGCGACTACACCGGCTACAACCGCCCGGTCTACGTGCCCAGCACGCCGGCCATCGAGAACGCCTGGCACGCCCGGACCAGGCAGTACGCCGCGGACTGCGCCCGGGCCGGTGGCCCGCTGCTCGATCACATGCGCACCGAGGACTCGGTCCGGGACATCGACAGCATCCGCCAGGCGCTGCGCGTCGAGCAGATCAACTTCTACGGCTTCTCGTACGGGACGTACCTGGGCCAGGTCTACGCCACGCAGTTCCCGGAGCGGGTGCGGCGGATGGTCCTGGACGGCAACGTCAACCCGGGCCGGGTCTGGTACCGCTCGAACCTGGACCAGGACATCGCGTTCGACCGCAACATCAAGATCTACTTCGCCTGGATCGCCAAGTACGACAGCGTCTACCACCTGGGCAAGACCGGTCCCGAGGTGGAGAAGCTCTACTACAAGCAGCTCGCCGCGCTGACCGCCAAGCCGGCCGCCGGGGTGATCGGGCCGGCCGAGCTGACCGACGTCTTCCTGCAGCCGGGGTATTACATCTTCGGCTGGGAGAAGGTCGCCCGCGCGTTCTCCAGCTGGGTCACCCGGAAGGACCCGGTCGGGCTCAAGACGCTCTACGACGAGAACAACCCGCAGACCGCCGGTTCGGACAACAACTACGCCGTCTACTTGGCCGTGCAGTGCACCGACGCGCCCTGGCCGCAGAAGTGGTCGACCTGGTCCGAGCAGAACTGGAAGGTCTACCACCAGTCGCCGTTCGAGACGTGGGGCAACGCCTGGTACAACGCGCCCTGCCGGCACTGGCCTGCCGCACCGTCCCGGCCGGTCCGGGTGAACGGGACCAAGGTGCCGCCGATCCTGCTGCTCAGCGAGACGCTGGACGCGGCCACGCCGTACAGCGGAAGCCTTGAGGTTCGTCAGCTCTTCCCGCGTTCGGTGCTCATCGAGGGCGTGAACGGCACCACGCACGCCGGTTCGCTGTTCGGTGACCCGTGCGTCGACGACACGATCGCCGACTACCTGGCCACCGGCGCGCTGCCCCCGCGGGTCGCCGGGATCCACTCGGACAAGCAGTGCCGGCCGCTCGCGCAGCCGGTTCCCGGGCAGCCGGCGCTCAAACGCTCGGCCGACGCGCTCGACCGGCTCCGCCTGCAGCAGTTGATCGGCCGCTGAAGGATTCGGCCCGGTGGTGAAGCTCTCCACCGGGCCTTGGCCCAGGTCGGCTATGCTCGATCACGCGAAGGGGAGTAGCTCCCAATGTCGCGGTCGACATACTGATGGTCCCTGGATCATCCGGCCGGACAGCCTTGATCTGAGGCGAGCGAGACCTTCGACCAGGCTGTTCATTCGTGACGGCCGGGTCGAGGTCGCCCTGCGCCCAAGCCCCGGTCGTCGTCAACCGGGAGATTCTCGTGTCAACATTCCTCGCCGCACTGGGCCTCAGCTTCGCGGTCATCTTCGTGGCCGAGCTCGGCGACAAGTCCCAGCTCATGGCCATGACCTTCGCCACCCGGTTCCGGCTGGTGCCGACGCTGATCGGGATCACCGCCGCCACCGCCCTGGTCCACCTGGTCTCGGTCGGTATCGGGTACGGCCTGGGCGCCGCCATCCCCACCGACTGGATCTCGCTGGTCGCCGGTGTGGCCTTCCTCGCCTTCGGCGCCTGGACGCTGCGCGGCGACAAGCTGACCGACGACGAGAAGAGCAAGGCGGAACGCTCCAGCGGTTCCGCGATCCTGGCCGTCGGCGGCGCGTTCTTCCTGGCCGAGCTGGGTGACAAGACCATGCTGGCGACCATCACCCTGGCCACCCAGCACGGCTGGTTCGCCGTCTGGATCGGCTCCACGGTGGGCATGGTCGCCGCCGACGCACTCGCGATCGTCGTCGGCCGGTTGCTCGGCCGTCACCTTCCCGAGCACATCATCAAGTGGGGCGCGGCCGCGTTGTTCGCTATCTTCGGCATCTGGCTGATCGCCGAGGGCGTGATCGGCCTGTCCTGATCTTTCCGGCTCCTTCAAAGGAGGCGCTGTGCTGCGGTACCGGGCCGAGTTCGACGCCGAGGTCACCTTCACCGACGGGGGTGACCTGAGCGCCCGCCGTTTCCAGGTGGACGTCCCGCACGCCGACGTCACCGAGGCCGAGATCACCGAGAGACTTGTCGACCTGCTCGCGCCGCGTCCGGTCGAGCAGGCGCGCCTGAGCGGTGTCCGGGTCTTCGGCGAGCCCCACATTCCCCTTCAAAGGCCGATTTCGCGTACGAGGTTCGTCGAGCTCAGCCACGTCATCCGGGACGGGCTGATCACCTATCCGGGTCTGCCCGCCCCGCAGTTCGGGCAGCACCTGTCCCGCTCGGAGTCCCGCAGCCGGTACGCGCCCGGCACCGAGTTCGTCATCGACCGGATCACCATGATCGGCAACACCGGGACGTACGTCGACAGCCCGTTCCACCGTTACCCCGACGGCGCCGACCTGGCCGGCCTCCCCCTGGAGCGCCTGGCCGAGGTCCCGGCCGTGGTCGTCCGGGCGATCGGCGGCCCGCGCGGGGTCACGCGAGAAACGCTGGCCGATGTGGACGTGGCCGGCCGCGCGGTGCTGCTGCACACCGGCGGTGACCGGCACTGGGCCACCAAGGACTACGCGGTCGACGCGCCCTACCTGACCCGGGAGGGCGCGCGGGACCTGGTGGACCGGGGCGCGGCCGTGGTCGGCATCGACGCGGTGAACATCGACGACATCGCCGGCCCGGCCCGGGGCGAACGGCCCGCGCACAGCCTGCTGCTGGCCGCCGGCATCCCGATCGTCGAGCACCTGACCAATCTGGCGACGCTGCCCGTGCACGGCGCCCGGTTCACCGCGGTGCCGCCGCGGATCGCCGGGTTCGGTGCGTTCCCGGTCCGCGCCTACGCCACCGTCCCGGCCCGGGAGCCGCACGACCGCGAGCACGGCGCCGGGTGGCAGCCGGGCGGGCACGCGTGAGCCAGTCCATCGCGCTGGCCCGCATCCAGCTGCAACGCGGCGAGGCCGGTGCCGCCGCCGACCTGCTCGGTCCGGTGCTGGCCGCCGAACCGGATCACGTGACCGCGCTCGTCCTGATGACCCACGCGCAGCTGGCGCTGGAGAAGACCGACCTGGCCCACGAGGCCGCCGCGCGGGCCGTGCAGCACGCGCCCGGATCGTCCGAGGCGCTCAACGCGCTCAGCCGGGTGCTGACCGCGCTCGGGCGCCACGACGAGGCGATCGCCATGGCGCAGGCCGCGGTGGCTCGGCAGGCCGACAATCCGTACCGGCACAACCGGCTCGCCTGGGCGCTGCTGGAGCAGGGCCAACGGTCGGTCGAGGCCGAGCACGCGGCCCGGGAGGCGGTCCGGCTCGACCCCGACGAGGCGGACTTCCGGATCACGTACGCCATGGTCATGAAGCAGTTGAATCTGCCCGATCGCGCCCGGCAGGCGTTGCGGGACGCGCTGCAGCTCGACCCGGAGAACGCGATCGCCCGGCACGAGCTGGCCGCGTTCGACGTGGTGCACCGCAACCCGTTCGCGCTGCGACGGCTCGCCCGGGGGGTGACCGGGCTGGTCGCGGCGCTGCGGGCCGACCCCCGGCAGGAGGCCAGCCGGCACCTGCTGGACGCGGCGCTGCGGCAGTTCCTGGTCTACACCGCGATCATCATGGTGGTCTTCGCCTACCTGGGCTGGCGGGTGTCGGACGACTCGGCCACCTGGGCCCGGGCGCTGGCGGCCACGGCCGCGCTCGCCCCGGCCGGGTATGCGGGTTACTTCCTGGCCCGTCTCGATCGGGTGCTGCGGTCGTACCTCCGGGAGGTTTTGAGCCGGCAGCGGGCCGCGAGCATCGCCGCCGCCGTGACCCTCGCCCTGCTGCTGACCGCGACCGTGGCACCGGCCTCCTGGCTGCCCGGGCTGCTCGGGGTGGCGAGCCTGGCCGGGTTCGCGGTGCGGCTGCTGACGTCGGTGGTTCCCCGGGTCTCCTAACAAATCGTCGTCGGGTGACGAAGTTAGCCATGTGAGCCCTGTCCCCTGGCTACCCGGAGCGGCCCGATGACTGACCTGGCACCGACCGCTTTCCCCCCGCCCGCCGTCGCCCCCGCCACGCCCTATCCCGACGTCGCGGAACGCGCCTTCGCCGATCCGACCGACATGGCCGTCGCGCGGGCGGCCGCCCTCTTCGAGAACATGCAGCCGGCCGAGGCCGCCGGCATGCTCGAACCGGCCCTGGCCGGCAACCCGCAGTCGCCGGCCGGCTGGATCCTGATGGCCCGCATCCGGCTCGCGCTCGACCAGGTCGAACCGGCCCTGGCCGCCGCGCACCGGGCGATCGAACTGGCCCCCGAGGACCCGCGGCCGCTGGCCATCGCCAGCCGCGCCCTGACCCTGCAGGGCAAACACGACGAGGCGATGTCGATGGCCTACCGGGCGGTCATCGTGGAACCGAAGAACCCGCTCTGGCACGACCGGGTCGCGTGGGCCCTGCTGGCCGCCGACCGCCAGCTCGCCGACGCCGAACAGGCCGCCCGCACGGCGATCGGCCTGGACCCGAACGAGGCCCACTACTACTTCACGCACGGGGTGGCGCTGGCCGCGCTCGGACACGTGGATCAGGCCCGGCAGGCGCTCACCACCTCGCTGCGGCTGGAACCGAACAACCCGGTCGCGCGGCAACGGCTGGACATCCTGAACGGGGACGCCGTCCCGGTGGTGGAGAAGAAGAAGCGCGGCTGGAAGCTGTTCGGGCGCAAGGGGAACGAGGCTCCGATCCGCCCCGAGGAGCGCACCTGACTCAGGCACTCCCCCGGGCTCGGTGCCGCAGCAACAGCCAGACCAGCCAGCCCGCCCCGATGATGAACCCGAAGCTGATCAGCCGGTAGAGGACCACCGCGGCGACCGCGCTCGCGCTGGTCAGGCCGCCCGCGACCAGACCGAGGACGAGGGCGGCGTCGACCACACCGAGGCCGCCCGGGATGACCGGGACACTCGCGGCGGCCATGCCCGCGCAGTACGCGATGAGCAGGTGCACCGGCGTGATCCGATCCGCGCCCACGGCCACGCAGCACACCCACAGGCAGAGCGCGTCGAAGAGCCAGTTCGCGCAGGCCAGCAACACCGCGACGGCGAAATGCGCCGGGTGTACGCGGATCGCGCGCAACTGCGTGAAGAAGCCGAACAGCCGGTCCGCGCCGTGCTCGGGCGGGCGGCGGCGCACCCGGTTGACCCCGCCGAGCAGCGCTCGCACCGGACGGTCCAGCCACAGCGGGTGCTTGGCCAGCAGACGGACGGCGGCGGTCACCACGACCGCCCCGGCCGCGTATCCGGCCAGCCCCCGCCAACTGCCGGTGTTACGGGCCAGCAGGCCGCCGACCGAGCCGACCAGGATCAGGGCGCCGGTGGAGAGGACGCCGCTCAACGCTATGCACCACGAGGCTTCGGCGGGGGAAACGCCGTACCGTCGCATCTGCCGGAAGTTGAAACTGCTGGAGAAGACCGGCCCGCCCGGCAGGGTCACGCTCAGTGAATGCGCGGCGTAAGCCATCGCGACGTGGCGGCGCACGCTCACCTTCGTGCCGGCGCCGCGCAGCAGCGCCCGTTGCATCCGGGCGTAGGTGCCCATGGACACGATCTCGGCCGCCAGGGCCGCACCCACCCAACCCCAGTGCGGGGCCCGGAGCTCGGCAAACGCCTCCCGCAGGGCCGGCCAGCCGAGGATCAGCTCGGCGCCGAGCACGACCACCATCACAGCGGCCACCAACGGTCCTCGCCGCCACCGTCGGGGCGGGCCGGGCGCCGACGTGGCCGTCGCCCGAGCGCCGGTCGCGGTCATCGCCACCGATCGTGCCACCTGCCAGGACAACTTTCGGCAACTTCCCCGCGCTGGTTTGTGCTGGTGGCAGGCTGTTTCGCATGCCACGACCGCGGATCGTCATCGTCGGTGCCGGCTTCGCGGGGTACACCGCAGCCCGGCGATTGCAGCGGATCGCCCGGGGACGGGCCGAGATCGTGCTGCTCAACCCGACCGACTACTTTCTGTATCTGCCGCTGCTGCCCGAGGTCGCGACCGGCGTCCTGGAACCGCGGCGGATCTCGGTGCCGCTGGCGTTGCCCGGGGTGCGGATGCTGCTCGGGCATGCCGGAGCGTTCGACCTGGACGCCCGTACCGTCGAATGGGCCGACCCGGAGGGCAAGCGCGGCGTCGTCGGATATCACCGGCTGGTGCTCGCCCTGGGCAGCGTGAACAAGCTGCTGCCGGTGCCGGGCGTGACCGAATACGCCCACGGGTTCCGGGGCCTCGCGGAGGCGCTCTACCTGCGCGACCACCTGACTCGGCAGATCGAGCTGGCCGCGCAGTCCGACGATCCGGTGGAACGGCAGGCCCGGTGCACGTTCGTGGTGGCCGGAGCCGGGTACACCGGCACCGAGGTCGCGGCGCAGGGCGCCCTGTTCACGGCGGCCCTCGCCGCGGAAAGGTCACTGTCGCCCCGGTGGCTGATTCTGGACACCGCGGACCGGGTGCTTCCGACACTTGATCCGAGGCTTTCCCGTACGGCCGGAGAGGTGCTGCGGCATCGCGGCGTGCGCGTACTGACCGGAACCGGGGTGTCCGAGGCCGGCCCGAAAGCGGTCCGGCTGACCAACGGGGAGAGCGTGCCCACCCGCACCCTGATCTGGTGCGTCGGGGTGCGGCCGGAACCGTTGGTGGCCGGGCTGGGGCTGGCCACCCGGGACGGCCGGCTGATCGTGGACGAGTTCCTCAACGTGCCCGGCCGGCCCGACGTCTTCGCCTGCGGTGACGCCGCGGCCGTGCCCGACGTGCTGCGCCCGGGGGCACTGACCGGGATGACGGCACAGCACGCGGTACGGCAGGGGCAGCTCGTGGCCGGGAACATCGCGGCGTCGTACGGGCATGGGCGGCGGCGGGCCTACCGGCATCGGGATCTCGGGTTCGTGGTGGATCTCGGCGGGTGGTCGGCGGCGGCCGACCCCCTGGGGATACCGCTGGCCGGAGCGGCAGCGAAAGCGGTGACCAGGGGGTATCACCTGATGTCGATGCCGGGGAACCGGGTTCGGGTGGCCGCCGATTGGGTGCTCGGTGGGGTGCTGGCCCGGCAGCCGGTGCAGCTGGGGCTGGTCCGGGGCAGCGCGGTTCCGCTGGTGGCCGAGGCGCCGGAAGGCTGACCGAAGTTATCCACACTGACGCTCTGTCCACAGGGCCGGATGCGGCCGGCCACCCGAGACGGCAAGGTGCCGGGCATGGACGTCGTCTCAGCTGTTGACCTCCGGGTGAATCCGCTCGGGCCGGTGAGCGCCGGGCACTCGCTGCCGCGGAACCTTCAGGCCGGACGCCTCCTCGTCCGGAGGCTCCGGATCGGGCGACTCCTGGACCGGCGGCGGGATGCTCGGCTTCGGGGTGATCACCAGAGCGGCGCCGGCCAGACCGATCCCCGCATAGCGGACCGGCTGCGTCGAGCGCAGCACCAGCGCATGCCCCAGACCGACAACCAGGCAGGCCCCGAGCGAGCTGACGACCACCACCACCCAGGGCGACCCGCGCGGCACGTCCAGCAGCGCGCCCAGGTTGAGCAAAGCCAGATAGACCAGCACTCCGAGAGACACAGTGGACAGAACGGGTGCGACAAAGCGCACCCAGACGTTCTCCGGCCCCGGCACGCGGTTCAGGTGGAGAACCGCGGCCACGGCGGTGAGCAGCAACAACACCAGGACGGCGAGGCTGCCGCCGACAATCAGCCAGCGGGCGGTCCGGGCCGACGACTCGGCGCCGGCCACGGCCGCGCCGAGCACCGCCGCCCCCGCGATCAAGGATTGGGTCAAGGAGGCGGCGCGCGGCGCGCGAGTCCGGTGCGAAACATTTCCCAGTACGGCGGGAAGAACCCCCTCCCGTCCGAGCGCGAACAGGTAGCGGGCAATCGCGTGATGCACCGCCAAGATCGCCGCCAGCAGGCCGGTGAACAGCATCAACCGGCCGATCGTGACCGCCCACGGAGCAAGCCGGTCGTCGGCCAGGGCGAAAATCAGCTCCGGCCCGCGAGCCGCGGCACGACCGGCCACCACGCGCGGCCCGGCCGCCACGATCAGACTCCACGTGACCCCGGCCAGCACCACCATGAGTAGCAGAACCGCCAGCCGCGCGGCCCGACCGGCGGTGCGCCGCGGATCGTTGGACTCCTCGGCATACGACGCGGTCGTCTCGAAACCGGCAAAAGCCAGCACCGCGACGGCGAGCAACAACCCGAACAGCGGCCGGTCGGCCCCGGACACCTCCGCCGGAAGAAACGTGCCGGTCTCGATCCGCCCGTCCGCCGGCCGCACCACGAACGCCCCGGCCAAACCGGCCAGCACCGCGACCTCGGCCACGGTGAACATGACGATCACCGTGGCGGCGAGCTCGACCCGGAACGTGCCGACCAACGCAACCAGCGCCCAGCAACCGGCGGCGACCGCCCACCACGGGGCCGTCACATCGAACCAGCTGTGCAACAAAGGTGCCGCGGCCTGACCGGCGAGCGCGTACAACCCGAACTGGATGGCGTGATAACCGGCCAGGGCCAGCCAGGCGCCGGCCAGCCCGGCCGGGCGGCCAAGACCCAGGGCGAGCTGCGGATAGGCGGCGCCCGCGCTGGGCCTTCGACGGATCATGGCGGCGTAAGACGTACCGAAAAGGAACAGGACGACGGCGACGGCGACAACCGAGAGGGCCGCCAGCGGCCCGGCATCGGCGGCCAGAACCGGCGGGGTGGCCGTGACCACGGTGGCGATCGGGGCGGCCACGGCCGCGCCGAGGAGGGCGGCCGAGACGGCGCCGAGACGACCGCGGGCGAGACCGGGGGGCTCCGCGGGCGGGGGTTCGTCAGGGGTGGCCACGGACTCTATTCAGGCGCATGGAAGTGGACTTTGACAACCATGCGTGACTGAACAATGACCGCTCGTGACTAGATTGGCACACCCGGATCGACTGATTGATTCAGTCCCGGACCTGGAGCAAGACGGAGGTGGCGGTGGGGAGGGGGAGGGGCCCCACGGGGCCGGTTGCAATTCCTCAACTGAGGTGGGCGGCAGCCGACTGCAACATTGTGCTCGCCACCCAGCAACTGACGGAGTTCCTCGCCGTCGTCGCCGATCGGCCCGATGAGGCTGCCGCGCAGCACGCTGCCGTCGAGTGCGCCGTGCGCGCCCTCGACGCCGACCTAGCGGTGCTGATGGTCGACGGCGGCGTGGTGGCGGCGGTCGGTCTGCCGGTCGAGCGAATCCCGGCCTACGCCCTGACCGAGATCGCCGCCGGTCGTCGTACCACCTTCGAGGCCGACGGCCGCCTCTACGCGGTCACCCTGGCCCACCTCGGCGGTCTCGCGCCGGGCGTGCTGGTCCTCGGCCGCGAGGCGCCGTTCACCGTCGAGGAGGTGTGTCTGCTGCGCGGCATGGCCCGCGTGCTCGAGCTGAGCCTGCAGGCACTGCACCTGATCGAGGTGGAGCGCCGCCAGGCCGCCGAGAACGAGAGCCTGATCAACTCGTTGCAGCGCCGGCAGCGGCTCTTCGACGAGTTGAGCGCGGTGCAGCGGGCGATCGCCCGGCGGGAGCCGTTGCGCCGGATCCTCGACCAGATCACGGCCGGCGCGGCCGAGCTGTTGAGCGTCGAGATGTCCGGGCTGACCGTGCTCGACATCGACGACCCGAGCCGGACCAGCCTGTTCGCCAGCCGCGGGATCACCGAGGAGGGCGTCGAGCGGATGCAGGGGATCCCGGTCGCCGCTCTGGGTGTCGCCGGGCTCGCGATCATGGGCAACGAACTGGTCGCGGTCGACGACTACGCGAACTCGCCGATCGCGGTTCCGGAGATCGTCCGTGCGCAGCTCAAGAGCGTGATGGCGGTTCCGGTGCACGAGGACGACGTGGTGGTCGGCGCGTTGTTCGTCGGTTCCTTCCACGACGTACGGGAATGGGATCGCCCTTCGCAGGAGATCCTGCAGGCCTTCGCGGAGCATGTGAGCCTGGCCATCACCGACGCACGCACGCTGCGCGAGATGAACCACGCGTTCCACGATTCGCTCACCGGTTTGGCGAACCGTTCGCTGTTCACCACCCGGATGGAGAACGCGCTGGCCACTTCCGGTTCGCACGGGGTCGCCGCGCTGCTCGTCGACCTGGACCGGTTCAAGGTGGTGAACGACTCGCTCGGGCACGCGGTCGGTGACCGTCTGCTGTCCGCGGTCGCCGACCGGCTGCGCGAGTGCCTGCGCGGCGGGGACACCGCGGCCCGGCTGGGCGGGGACGAGTTCGCGGTGCTGCTGCCGGATGTCGCCGGGATCGAGCTCGCGGTGCCGGTGGCGCGGCGGATCGTGGCCGCGCTGCGGGAGCCGTTCGAGCTGGACGGGCGGGAGGTCTACGCGAGCTGCAGTGTCGGCGTGGCCTACGCGGAGGCGGGCAGCACCAGCGCGGACGATCTGCTGGTCCGGGCCGACCTGGCCGTGTTCGAGGCGAAGAAGCAGGGCAAGGATCAGCTGGCGGTCTTCGAGCCGGCCATGCGCGCCTCGTTCCAGAAGCACCTGGAGTTGGAGGCCGATCTGCGCCGGGCGGTGCTGCGGCACGAGTTCGAGCTGCGGTTCCAGCCGATCGTGCGGTTGCGCACGCAGGAGATCTCCGGGCTGGAGGCGCTGGTCCGCTGGCAGCATCCGGATCGCGGGATGATCCCGCCGATGGAGTTCATCCCGCTCGCCGAGGAGACCGGGATGATCGTGCCGATCGGCGAGTGGGTGCTGCGGGAGGCGTGCCGTCAGGCGGCTCGGTGGAACTCGCAGCGCGACGGGGACACTCCGCTCACCGTGAGCGTGAACCTGTCCGCGGTCCAGTTGGAGCGGGCCGATCTGCCGCTGCTGGTCTCGTCGGCGCTGGCCGACAGCGGGCTGCCGGCCAAGTGCCTGATCATCGAGCTGACCGAGTCGCTGCTGGTGGATCACCGGCCGGAGACGCTGCGGCGGCTTGAGGCGATCAAGGCGCTCGGGGTGCGGCTGGCGATCGACGACTTCGGGACCGGGTATTCGTCGCTGGCGTACCTGCGGAACTTCCCGGTCGACATCATCAAGATCGACAAGTCGTTCGTCGACGACATCCACGACATGCCGGCCGCGGCGGCGCTGACCCTGGGCATCATCCAGCTCGGCCAGGCGCTGCAGCTCTCCACGATCGCCGAGGGGATCGAGCACGTCGGGCAGCTCAGCGAGCTCGCCGACGGTAACTGCGAGCTGGGCCAGGGCTACTACTTCGCGGAACCCCTGACCACGGAGGCGATGGACGATCTGCTGGCCTCCGGACCGCCGCCCAAGGACGCGGAGCCCGGCCGGTAGGACGGGCGGCGCCGGGACACGTCTTACCGGGCGTCGGCCAGGATGGCGCCCAGGGCGGCCGCGCCGAGCCCGGCCAGCAGACTGACCAGCACGTACGCGAAAGCCTTGGCCCGTTCCCCCCGGCGGGCGAAGGTCAGCGTCTCCCAGGAGAACGTCGAATACGTGGTCAGCGCCCCACAGAACCCGGTGCCGATCAGTGCGGTCAGCTCGGCCGAGAGCCGCATCCCGAGCACCAGCCCGAGCACGAACGAACCGAACAGGTTCACCGCGAGGGTCCCCCACGGAAACCCGGTGCCGTAGCGGGTCTGGACGTAACGGTCGGTGACATAGCGCAGCGGAGCGCCGATCGCCGCGCCGAACGCCACCATGAGCACGATCATCCGCGTGTCTCCCCCGGCGCCGCGGCGGTCGCGTCCTCGGTCGCGGTTCGCGTCTCCCCCACGGAGGCCAGAGCGCTGCCGGCCCAGACCGCGAGCAGCGCGCCGACGATGGTCGCGGCCAGGTAGACGATCGCGATCGTGGGCACCGCGCGCTGCACGTCGACCTCGGCGGTCGAGAACGTCGTATATCCCCCGAGCACGCCCGTCCCCAGGAAGAGCCTGGTCAGGCGATGACCCGGGCGGAACCGGGCGAGCAGCGTGTAGAGCACCCCGATCAGGAAGCACCCGGACACGTTGATCGACCAGGTCGCCCACGGGAACTCGGCCGGCGTGTGCGGCCAGGTCACTCCTATGGCGTAGCGCGTCAGCGCGCCGAGCACCCCGCCGGCCGCGACGACGGCCAGGCCTTGGCGGTCCACGTCGAGATCCATTTCCGGCAACGCTATCGCGCGGGCGGCCGGGGGGACGTGGCGGCGTCCTCCCCGGCCGGTTCCGGGCGCTTGGGACAGATCCACTGATCGCATGAAACGACCTGAAACAGGCGATGTAAATGCCTGTTGACCTGTGCCTCAGCGTTTTCAGAGTCCACTGTAGGCGACGATCTTGCGCGGCGGGAACCTGACCCCCGGCACTCGGCACTTCCCCAATCAGGATCAACCCCCGATTTCCGTACGGCGAAATGGCCGCGGCCCGGGCGCAAAGCGCACCCGGACCGAACGGCGAACCTCGACCACCCGGATTTTCGCGAGGCGCACCCGGACCGAACAGCGGACCTCAGCCGACCGGGGTCAGCGGACGCGGCACCGGCACCGGCTCGACCGCCGGCTCCACGTCGTGGGCGATCTCCGGCAGCCATCCCAGCCAGCGCGGCAGCCACCAGTTCGCCCGGCCCAGCATCGCCATCACGGCCGGGAGCAGGACCGCCCGCACGATCGTGGCGTCCAGCAGCACCGCGGCCGCCAGCCCCACGCCCAGCTGCTTGGTCGAGTTCAGCGGGAGCGTCGCGAAGAGCGAGAACACCGCCACCATGACCACGGCCGCGCTGGTGATCACGCCGGCTGTCCGGCCGACGCCCTCGCGGACCGCGTCCCGGGTGTTCAGTCCCCGGTCGTGGCCCTCGCGGATCCGGCTGAGCACGAAGACGTGGTAGTCCATCGACAGGCCGAACAGGATCACGAAGAGGAACAGGGGCATCCAGTTGGTGATCCCGCCGCTGGAGACGAAGTCCAGCTGCTTCTCGAAGTGCCCGTACTGGAAGACGTAGACCAGCATGCCGTAGGCCGCGGCGACCGACAGCAGGTTGAGCACGACACCGGTGATCGCGACCACGACCGAGCGGAACGAGACCAGCAGGAGCAGGAACGCCAGCCCGAGCACGAACCCGAACACCCAGGGCAGGCTGTTGTCAAGCTGCTTGTTGAAGTCGGCGTTGGACGCGGTGTCGCCGGAGACCAGGGCGGTCGTGCCGGGCAGTGCGCCGAACGTGTCCGGGACGATGCGGCCACGCAGGGTGTCCAGCGCCGCCATGGCCGTACTGTCATCGCTCTTTCCGACCAGGCCGACCGAGACGACCGCGACCGTTCCGGCGGGGTTGATCTCGACGTCGATCGGCTCGACGAGCTGGTCGCTCGCCTTCGCCTCGGTGCGGAACTCGGCGAGCGCCTGCTGGAAGCTCTTGTCCTTGACCGTGTCCCGTTGCACGACGACCCGGGCCGGCGTGGTCTTGCTCGGGAACGCCTCGGAGATCGCCGCGAGCGCCTGCACGATCGGCGCGTCGTGCGGCAGGTCCTCGATGCCCTCGGCCTTGGTCTTCAGGTCCAGCGCCGGGGCGGCCAGTGCACCCAGCGCCGCCACCGCGACCAGCACCGAGATCAGCGGCCGGGCCAGCACGACCTTGAGCAGCCCGTTCCAGAAGCGGCCATCGCTGCGGCGCCGGTAGAGTCCGGGGATCTTGATGGAGTCGACCCGGTCGCCGAGCGCCGAGAGCAGCGCCGGCAGCACGGTCAGCGAACCCAGCACGGCCGTGGTGACCACCAGGATCGTGCCCAGCCCGAAGCTGACGAACGTGGTGTCGTGGGTGAGGAACATGCCGGCCATCGCCACGATCACGGTGAGGCCGGAGACCCAGATCGAGCGGCCCGAGGTCTGCGCGGCGATCATCAGCGCGCGCTCCGGATCGGCGCCGTTGCGGCGCTCGTCGCGCTCCCGGCGGATGTAGAAGAGGCAGTAGTCGACCCCGACCGCAAGCCCGACCAGCAGCATCACGTGCGAGGTGGCGTCGACCGTCGGCGCCAGACGACTGAACGCGGCCATCAGGCCGATCGCCGCGATCACCGCGGTCACGGCCAGGCCGACCGGCAGCAGCGCGGCCACCACCGCGCCGAACGCAACGAGCAGGATGCCGAGCGTGACCGGGATGGAGAGCATCGACAGCCGGGCGAGTCCCTCGTCCAGTTCGTCGCCGATCAGCTTGTCGCCGCTGGCGTCACCGCCCTCGGCGATGAACAGCTCCGGGTACGCGGCCTGCACCTTCGTCACCGCGTCGAGCGCCGGTCCGACCCGGTCCTTCGCGGTCTCCGAGTCACCCTTGATGCTGAAGGTGATCAGCGTCGACTTCTTGTCCGGCGACTGGATCGGCTCCTGCACGTCGGTGACGTCGCTCAGCGCCCCCAGCGCCTTGGTGATCTCGGTGGTGGCGGCGCCCCGCTCGGCGCCGGACCGGTTCTGGATCAGCACCATCTCGCCGGCCGGTTTCGCCGGGAAGCCCGCCCCCTCGACGATCTTCTCGGCCCGGCCGGAATCGCCGTTGCCCTGCTCGGCGTTGGTCGCCGCGAGGCTGCCCAGCATGCCACTGAGGACGGTGGCGGCCACCACGAACCCGATCCATCCCAGGATCGCGAGTGCCCGGTGGCGGGCGCTCCAGATCGCGACCCGAGGCGCGATTCCCTTGACTTTCCCCCTGTGCTCCATGCCTGAGAACGCTATGGATCGCAGAGATCGGATTGAATCAGGCGAGCCCCCGACTCGGGGTGGGGATAACCCTACGTCTGGAGGTAGGCCAGCACCGCCAGGACGCGTCGGTGCTGCTCCTCGTCCTGGTGCAGGTCGAGCTTGGTGAAGATGTTCCGGACGTGCTTCTCGACCGCTCCCTCGGTGACGACCATCTTGCGGGCGACCGCGGTGTTCGACATGCCCTCGGCCATCAGGCCCAGCACCTCGCGCTCGCGCGGGGTCAGGCTGCGCAACGGGTCGTCGCGCCTGCGGCGGACCAGCAGCTGGCCGACCACCTCGGGGTCGAGCACGGTGCCGCCCTCGGCCACCCGGCGCAGGCCGTCCAGGAAGTCGGCGACCAGCGACACCCGGTCCTTGAGCAGATAGCCGACCGCCCCTCGGCGATCGGCCAGCAAATCATCCGCGTACGAGACCTCGACATACTGCGAGAGCACCAGGATCGGTGTGCCGGGCACGCGGCTCCGCGCCTCCACCGCCGCCCGCAGGCCCTCGTCCGTGTGAGACGGCGGCATCCGGACGTCCACGATGGAGACGTCCGGACGATGCTCGACGACGGCCTCGACGAGGGACGGCCCGTCGCCGACGGCCGCCACCACCGTGTGGCCGTTCTCCTCGACGAGCCGGATCAGACCCTCGCGCAACAGCACCGCGTCATCAGCAATAACCACCCGCATGCGGCCACTCTGTCAGAGTGGCAGTGCCGCTGTCAGGCGGGTCCCTTCGCCCTCGGCGCTCTCCACGGCCAGCACCCCGCCGGCCGCCTTGACCCGATCGTCCAGACCGGCCAGGCCGTGGCCCTTGGCCAGGCTCGCACCGCCCACCCCGTCGTCGGCGACGGTCACCAGCAGTCCGGTGGCGATCCGCTGCACGCTGACCTGCACCTCGCTGGCGTGGCTGTGCTTGGCGACGTTGGTCAGGGCCTCGGCGACCACGAAGTACGCCGTCGACTCGACCGACGGGTCCAGCCGTTCGAAGAACGGCGCTTCCAGGTCGACCGGGATGGTGCAGCGGCCGGCCAGCGCGGTCAGCGCCGCCTGCAGGCCACGGTCGACCAGGATCGGCGGGGCGATCCCGCGGGACAGGGCGCGCAGCTCGTCAAGCGTCTCCCGGGTCTGGCTGAGCGCCTCGGCGACGGTGGCCCGGGCGGCGTCCGGATCGGTGGCGAACTGCTGCTCGGCGCGGCCCAGGTCCATGGCGAGCCGGACCAGGCGCTGCTGCGGGCCGTCGTGGATGTCGCGTTCCAGCTTGCGCAGCGCGGTCGCCTCGGCCGAGACGGCGGCCGCCTTCTGACCCAGCGCGGTGTCGCGGGCGGCGTTCGCGTCGGCCACCTGCTGGCGCAGCTCGTCGACGCCGCTGAGCAGGCCCCGGGCGAACTGGGCTTCGAGCAGCGCCGCGCCGCGCACCACCGGGATCAGCGTGATCGCGAAGAACAGGCCCATGAGCAGGTAGAACGTGATCCGTACGGCCGCGGTGTCCTGGAAGCCGAGCAGCTCGGGCAGCTCCTGGTTGTCCGCCGTGTGCGGCAGCGCCCAGTCCCACAGCGCGTAGGTGAGGCCGCTCAGCACCCCGGTCCACCAGGTGAAGACGAAGCAGAACGCGATGGTGCTCGGGATGAAACGGAAGATGCCGTGCACCAGGTCCAACCAGGACTGGCCGTCGGCCAGCGGGCTGAACATCTTGCCGACCCAGCTCTGCGAGCGACTCGTACGGTAACGCGGGTGTGGAATCCGCCGGCGCAGCACCGGGCCGATCCGCAGCCGCTCCAGGTGGGCGAAGCCGCGGGACATGGCGAGCGAGCCGGCCAGCAGCGGCAGGCCGATCCAGATGATCGCGGTGCCGATGCCGGTCGCGAAACCGGCGATGCACAGCGTCAGCGTGACCAGGCCGAACGGGAAGCCGACCAGCACGTACTGGGTGTCGATGCCCAGCTGACGCAGGTAGCGCCGGGCCGGGGCGGGAGTGGCGGCCGGAGCTCCGGCGTACGTGGTTGTCATGTTCTCCACGCTAGGCACCGGAGCCCTCCGTTCCGATCCTGTGAACCGCCCACCCGACAGTAGGGTTAACCCGACTAGTAGGGCTCGGTCACATCGATTACCACCTTGCCGACGGCGTGATTCTCGACCGCCTCGTGCGCTCGCGCCACCCCGTCCAGCGGGAATCGGACGATCGGCAGGCCGTGCTCCTCGCCGACCCGGAAGGCGCCGGAGTTCGCCGCCTCGGCGACGGCGGCCACCGCGTTCTCCTTCTCCTCGGGCGTCGTCGTGTACGTGAGCACGAAGTCCAGGCTGGCGTTCTTCAGCATCGCCTTGAAGCTGGGCACGCTGAACTTGCCGCCCACGTAGATCGCGATGTTGCCGCCCGGGGCGATCACGTCCAGATCGAGTTCCAGGTTGTCGGTGTTGACCTCGACGATCACGTGCGGCCCGGTGTCGCTGACCTCGCGGATCCGGGCGGCCACGTCCTCCTCGCGGTAGTCGATCACCACGTCGGCGCCCGCCGCACTCGCCAGCGCCGCCTTCTCCTTGCTGCTCACGGTCGTCAGCACGGTCGCGCCGGCCCACTTGGCGAGCTGGATCGCGGCGTTACCGACCGCGCCCGCCCCGCCGGCGACCAGCACGGTCCGCCCGTCCAGCGCACCCGGTTCCAGCCGGGCCGGGCCGTCGCTGGCCACGGTCAGGCAGCGGTGCGCGGTCAGCGCCGGGATGCCCAGGGCCGCGCCCACCTCGAACGGGACGTCGTCGTTCATCCGGACGACCTGGCGGCGGGGCAGCACCACATACTCCTGCGCGGTGCCGTCGGCGCGGCCGTAAGCGGCGTCCCACACCCAGACGCGGTCGCCCGGTTCGAGGTCGGAGACGCCCTCGCCGAGCGAGTCGACCACGCCGGCGCCGTCCTGGTTCGGCACCCGCGGCGGGGACACGCCGTCGGGCACGCCCCGGCCGGCCCGCGTGCCGGTGTCGGTCGGGTTCACCGCCGAGAGCACGATCCGGACCCGTACCTCGTCGGCACCGGTCAGCGGCAGCTCTCGTTCGGTGATCTCGAAGACGTCGGAGGCAGGACCGGGCTCGGAGAAGACGGCAGCGCGCATTCCACCACCCTATGCCGCGTCAGAGGTCCCGGCGCATGGCGAGACGAGGCCACTGATCCAGCCCGTGGGCGGCCTCCGCGGCCCGGATCGCGCGCAGTTCGGGCGTGACCTCGTCGTCGGCGAGCCGGCGGAAGCCGAGACGTTCGTAGTAGGGAGCGTTCCACGGGACATCGGCGAAAGTGGTCAGGGTCAGCGCCGGCGATCCCTGCGCCCGGGCCCAGGCCGCGGCCTGCTCAACCAGATCGACGCCGAGCCTTCGGCCGGCATGATTCGGATGTACGGAGACCTGTTCCAGATGCGCGAGGCCATCGGCGCGAGTGACGATCGCGTACGCGATGGGCCGGTCCTGTTCGTCGACGCTCACCCAGGCCCGGTCGTCGGCCAGGTACTCCCGCAGCTCGGCGGCGCTGAACGGATCGTCCCCGGCGACCAGGTCCATGTTCAGTGCGAGGAACATGCGCCCGGCCTCGATCTCGATCCGCTGCATCGCCGGAATGTCCGCTTCCCGTGCTGGTCTGATCATTTGTCCTCTACCCTGATCGACTAGTTTCCACCCGGCAACGGCTCAGTGGTTCTACAGCGGTGCCGAAAAGGAGTAGGCACGTCGCTGCCTGACCTCTGGAGGTCCGCGTGTTCACAGTCTTGATCGCCGACGACGAGGTCGACCACCGAGATCTGCTCGCCATGGCCCTGCGCCGGTTCGGCTATCAGGTCGTCACCGCCAACGACGCCGCCGGCGCCCTCGACCTGCTGGCGCAGGGTGGTGTCGACGCCGCCCTGATCGACATCCGCATGCCCGGCGTCTCCGGCATCGACCTGTGCCGGCGGATCCGCAGCGACCCCGCCCTGGAGTCGCTGCCGATCATGGTGGTGAGCGCGGACGTGCACCGGGACCGGATCACCGCCGCGCTGCACGCCGGGGCCGACGACTACCTGTGCAAGCCGTTCGCCCGGGACGAACTGGTCGCCCGGCTCGGCGATCTGCTGCGCCGGCCGGGCACCGGCACGGTCCGCTCGTCGACCGCCTCCCGCGCCGCCCTGGCCGCGGCCCGGCACGCGGTCCCACCAGCGCCGCACACTCGTTACGAAGAGATCCAGATCCGACACTCGGCATGACACCGGGGTGACACCGGACGCGGCGTAGGGTCGTCGCATGAATCCGGTTCGGCAAGGCGATCAGGTGCGTTACGGCACGACTGCCGGGCGCCTGGTGCTGCTGGCCACGGTGCTCGGCTCCAGTCTGGCGTTCATCGACGCCACGGTGGTCAACCTGGCTCTGCCCGAGCTGGGGCGCAATCTGGGCGCGTCGGCCGCCGGCCTGCAGTGGACGATCAACGGCTACGCGCTCTCGCTCGCCTCGCTGATCCTGGTCGGCGGCTCACTCGGCGACCGCTTCGGCCGCAAGCGGATCTTCATGTTCGGCATCGCCTGGTTCGCGGCGGCGTCGCTGCTCTGCGGCCTCGCGCCGAACATCGAGCTGCTGATCGCCGCCCGGGTGCTGCAGGGCATCGGCGGTGCGCTGCTCACCCCCGGTGCGCTCGCGATCCTGGAGGCGTCGTTCGCCCCGCAGGACCGAGCCCGCGCGATCGGCGCGTGGTCCGGGCTCGGCGGCATCGGTGGCGCACTCGGGCCGTTCCTCGGCGGCTGGCTGCTCGAGATCGGCAGCTGGCGGTTCCTATTCCTGATCAACGTGCCGGTCGCGGCGCTGGTCCTCTGGGTCGCGTCCCGGCACGTGCCGGAGACCAAGGATCCGGGCGCCGCCCGCAGCTTCGACGTCGCCGGGCTGATCACCGGGGCCCTCGGCCTGGGCGGCCTGACCTATGGGTTCACCGCCTGGCCGGCGCACGGCGCGAGTTCCCCGGTCGTGCTGATCCCGCTGGTCATCGGCGTGCTCGGGATGACCGCGTTCGTCATCTCCGAGCGCCGCTCGCCGCACCCGATGGTGCCGCCGGAGATCTTCCGGCACCGTGCGTTCACCGGGGCCAACCTGGTGACGTTCCTGGTCTACGCGGCCAACGGTGGCGTGTTCTTCCTGGTCGTGGTCAACCTGCAGGTCGTCGCCGGCTATCAGGCGCTGGCCGCCGGCCTGGCCATGCTCCCGGTCACGGTGATCATGCTGCTGCTCTCGGCCCGGGGCGGCGCGCTCGGCCAGCGCATCGGCCCGCGCATCCCGATGACCGCCGGCCCCCTGCTCTGCGGCGCCGCCCTGGTCCTGATGTCGATGATCGGCACCAACGCGCCCTACCTCACCCGCGTCCTGCCCGCGGTCATCCTCTTCGGCCTCGGCCTGGCCCTGCTTGTCGCCCCGCTCACCGCCACCGCGCTGGGCGCCCTCGACGACGCCCACGCCGGCATCGCCTCCGGCGTCAACAACGCGGTCGCCCGCGCCGCCGGCCTCCTCTCGGTCGCGGTCCTGCCGCTGGCCGCGGGCCTGGGCTCCGGCTCGCTGACCGACTCCACCCAGCTGCACCCGGTCTACCACCAGGCCATGCTGATCTGCGCCGCCCTCATGGCCGCCGGGGCCGTCACCGCTTTCCTCATCATCCCCAGCCGCCTCCCTCCAAAACCCGCCGAGAAGCGCTCCTTCTGCGACCCCGCTTCGCCGCCGGTCCACCCCCGCCCCCACGCCGAGCCCTAACGCAAAGCGGACCGGCTTCCCCCACCAGAGCCGTCTCGCGCAGCTGAGCGCCCGCCACTAACCCCAAGCCCACGCCTCAGCAGCCGCAGCCCAGCCGCCGCCCAGCCCCAAGCCCTGGCCGCCCACCTCCAGCAGCCGCCCAGCCCAAGCCCTGGCCGCCTAGCTCCAGCCGCCGCCCAGCCTCAAGCCCCAGCCGCCGCAGCCCAGCTCCTGCCGCCGCCCAAGGCCCAAGCCCAGCAGCCGCCCAGGTCCCAAGGCCCACGCCGGCCCGGTCCCCGACGCAACCCAGCCCCAGCTGGCGCTGAGGGTGCCTCCAATCCGCCGAGGCAACCTTGAACACCAGCCGGACCCCGCGAGCTGGCGGTGACGGCTGCCTCCAACCCCCAAAAACAACCCTGAACACCAGCCGGACCCCGCCAGCTGGCGGTGACGGCTGCCTCCAACCCCCAAAAACAACCCTGAACACCAGCCGGACCCCGCCAGCTGGCGGTGACGGCTGCCTCCAACCCCAAAAACAACCCTGAACACCAGCCGAGCCTCGCCAGCTGGCAGTGAGGGCTGCCTCTGGCGCCCAACACCAACCGGGATGAGTGTGGCGGGGTGGGGATTGTCGACCATTTGGAGGTTCGCGCCGGGCCGTCGCTCTGGGAGTGGGCGCTGATCTCCGCGGCGGGGCGGCGGCGATCGGTCAGAAGTGGGCGGTGATCTTTCGGGCGGGGCCGTCGATCGTGATGCGGCCGCCGTAAGGCAGAACATACTGCGGATCCGTATGTCCGAAATCGACACCGAAGACGATCATCGCGGATGGGTTGTACGCGGCGAATGCACGCAGGACCGCATCACGCTGTTCATCGCGGTATTTCTGGCGTTCGGCAGCCGGGCGCGGATTGGTGAACACCGTCGCCTTGGCGGTCGCGACAAGCACCGCCGGGAACTGTCGCAGCAGCCCACGCTCACCGAAGTTGCGGAGCATCCGGAAGACCTCCTCAGCCGGCGGCATCTCTTCCGACGTCTCCAGCAGCAGCACGCACCCGGCGTAGTCCTCGACCGGCCGAATCCAGCGACCGGCGGCCAGGTTCCAGTGCAGGATCTCCAGGTTGCCGCCCCAGGTCGGTGCGGTGACGACCGTTTCCGGCTGGTGCCAGTGGTGGCCGGGGCTCGGGATCGACGGCGCGGACTCGGTCAGCGCCCGCGGCTCGGCCCAGTCGACCTCTTCCTCGCTGAACTCCCCGACCGGCTCGATCGCCAGGTCGCCACCGGAGAAGCCGGATGAGCCGAAGGAGCCAGACAAGCCGGAGGGGCCAGACAAGCCGGAGGAGTCGGAGGAACCTGAGGAGTTGGAGGGGTCGGAGAAGAGAGCGGCCCGCAACGTAGCCAGATGCACCGCCTGAATACCTTCACCACGCGCAAGGTGCATCATCGTCGACCCACCGTGATACCCCGCGAGTCCGTGACTCCAGAGCCAGTTGAGCAGATTGGTGTTGTCGGAGAACCCGAAGTACGGCTTCGGGTCGGCCTGAAACACCGCCGGGTCCAGGTGCGGCAGCAGCGTGATCTGATCGTCACCGCCAATGGTCGCGAAGATCGCCCGGATCGTCGGGTCAGCCCAGGCCGCGGTCAGGTCGGCGGCCCGCTCAACCGGGGTCGCGCCGAGGCGCCGCGTCGTCGGGAATTCGACCGGGGTGAGCCCGAGTTCGTCGCGGATGCGGCGCATGGCCTGCTCGTGCCGTTCCGGGAAGAGCCCGGGGGCGGCGAACGACGGGGACAGCACCGCGACACGATCGCCGGGGCGCAGTTTCGGGGGCATTCGTAGCGACATGCCCCCGATTCTGCTCAGGTCACCGTCGCGCTGCCGAGCAGTTTTCCTTCGGCGTCGTTGATCAGGATCGTCGTCACGTCGGTGGCCGTGAACGAGCTGGAGCCGTCGACCTTCGCGGTGTGCTCGGGTGTCTCACCCCAGACGGCGGCCTGTTCCTGTGTGCCGTCGGCCCGTTTGACGATGCAGAAGAACGGTCCTTTGCCCGCCATGCCGGTCATGTTGAGTGAGACTTGGACGCCCCACGCTTTTTTGATCAGCGTCGCCTGGCCGGCCATCCCGCTGCCGTCGGCGGCCTGGAAGTTCGCGGTTATGTTCTGGACCGCGACCGGCGGTGAGACCGGGGTTCCGCCGCCGGTGTTGACGAGCACGCCGTAGCCGATGGCGCCGGCCGCGATCACCGCCACCGACGCGGCGACCAGCCACCGCGTCCGGCTGACCCGGGTTTCCCGGGTTTTCTCGGCCCGCATCCGGCCGAGCAGGTTTTCGATGTTCTGCGGACTCGGCCGCGCGGTCGGTGCGACCGTCAGCGGCGGTAGATCACCGCCCATGTGCCGGGCGTCCGGCAGGTGTTGCAGCATTTCCGGCACCGGGGCGAGCCGGTCCAGTTCGGCCCGGCATTCGGCGCAGTCGTGCAGGTGCGCGTCGAGTTTGTCGGTGTCGGTCTCGTCCAGGCCACCCAGTAGGTAGCCGCCCAGCAAGCGGTGCAGGCTGTCGTGTTCGTCGAGATCACTCATGCCACACCTCCGCTCCGGAGCATGCCCATCTCCTCGAAGACGGCGCGAAGTGCACGAACCGCGTAGTAGGCGCGCGATTTCACCGTGCCCTCCGGCACCGAGAGCCGGCGTGCCGCGTCGGCCACGCTCTGCCCCTCGTAATACATGGCCTGTATCACCGCCCGGTGTTCGGGGGAGAGCCGTTCCAGCGCTTCCGCGACCAGCCAGCCCTCCACCATTTGATCCACATTGTCCGCCGACGGCACGGAGTTGACCGCGGTCTCGTCGGAGACCAGGCGTGGCCGGCGTTGTTCCGCCCGCCATGCGTTGGTCACCACGTTACGAGCGATGGTGAGCAGGTACGACCGGGTTCGCCCGGGTTCCGGGTCGAGGTGGTCGATGTGCTTCCAGGCTCGTAGCAACGTCTCCTGCACCAGGTCCTCGGCCTTGTGACGATCGGAGACGTATCTCGAGACGAAGTTGATCAGCACTGCGTAGTGCTCCGTGTAGAGCGCGGTCATCAGTTGCTCGTCGGGGCTCACCCGTCGCTTCATCGGCGCCAGCTCCCCTCGGGTTCCGCCCGGCCACCCGGATGTACATCGTGGCACGCGATCCGGTTCAGGGTGGGGACAAGAAACCGGAAAACGTCGATGCCCGGCCCCTTACGAGGGACCGGGCATCCGAAGGTGATCAGTGGATCAAGAACTGGGGGTCGGTGACGGGCTGGCCGTGGCGCAGGCGCCGGGGCCGCCGTACCGGAATGTTCGCAGGCTCAGCGGCGCGACCGTGTAGAGGTCGGTGGTGCTGCGGACCGCAATGTTCGGGTCCGGGCCGTTGAGGTAGGCCACGCTGCCGATCCGGGCCGAGGTCGTGTCGTCCGACGTCTTGCCGTTGCCCATCTCGGTGCACGGGTGGTCGGAGGAGGCGGCCACCTCGCCGAAGACCTGGACCAGGCCGGTCTTGGTGAAGGAGACGTCGCCCCAGAGCTTGGCCGGGAAGTAGCCGACCCACTCGGTGTCGTACGCCACCCACCAGGCGTTGTTGTAGAACTGGATGCCGAACCGCCGCTGCTGGTCGACCGCGAGGGTGTCCCCGGCGATCACGGTCTTGCTGTACTGCACCCAGCCGCAGCCGTTGTAGCAGGACGTCTGCCGATTGACCCAGTGGTAGACGAACAGGTGCGGGTCGTCGTCACCGTTCACGACGCGGTCGACGTTCCACCCGACCTCGACGATCTGGTTGCCGTCGGCCGACTGCACGGCCAGCTCGGCCAGGGTGTGGTAGTCCTTCTTGTCGAGCTTCGGCTTGTTGATCGTCAGGTTGACGTAGGCGCCGTCCGAGACCGCGGCCTGCGCACCGACGTTGTAGAGGAAGCTGACCGTGTCGCCGTCGCTGCTGGCGGTCGGGACCGGCGTGTTCGAGGCCGACGACGACGGCTCCGGCGGGACCACATTGGTCTTCGCGGTCCGCAGGAAGGTCGACTTGTTGCTGCGGCCCTTCGGCGCGAACTCCTCGTCGGGTGCGCCGGTGTCGCCCTCGGCCGGCCCGGCGACGCTGAGCCCGGCGGTCTTGAGGGCCTTGCTCGTCGCGCCGTCCTTGCCGCGTTTGACCCGTTCCGGCCGCGCGCCCCAGGGCAGTTTGGACGGCGGGTTCAGGGCCGGCGGGGCAACGGCCACGCTCGTCGCGGCCGGGGTCGCGGGTGTCGCGCCCGGAATCTGCTCGGCCCCCGCGGTGAGGGTGGAGGCGACTCCGATCGCGCCGATCACCGCGACGGTGAGGCCGGCGGCGAGCAGACCGCGGCGTGACTTCAACACGTGTCCGTCCTCGTAAATCGGGGGGAGCGCACCGACTTCGGCGGCGCGACTCACCATATAGCTTTCTCAATTGCCTAGGGACGTCCTGACCAGGAACTCTGCCGTAACGGCTGAGGCCATCGGCCATTCCGGTGACAGATCGACCACTTTGTTCGACGCAGCGTGTCCAGGCCATTGCGGATAGCAGTATTTCGCACCACGTCAGGAAAGAGGCAAACTCGGTGAAGCCTCTTTCGGGGGACACGCCGGATCCGGGAAACCGCCCCACGCGATCAACTTCTGTGGTAAAACCTATCTTGCCGATAGGTTATATATGCCCTCGCCGAGGAGAACGCATGTCTGCCACCGCCCTCCAACTCGACCACCTCGCCATCGCCCGGCAATTCGCGAATGCGCCGGAGGGGTGGGTGGTTCCGCCCCGGTTCGACCCGGTCGAGCGGTGGTACCACCGGCTGGCGGCCACGGACGATCACGAGGTCTGGCTGCTCACCTGGCTCCCCGGGCAGCAGACCGAGCTGCACGACCACGGCGGTTCGGCCGGCGCGTTCCACATCTTCAGCGGCACGCTCACCGAGGACACCGTCGGCGGCCCGGCCGAGTCGCCGCGCGTCGTCACCCGCGATCTCGGCGAGGGCGCCGGTCGCCGCTTCGGCACCCACCACGTGCACCGCATCGTCAACCGCGGCACCGACCCGGCGATCAGCATCCACGTCTACGGCCCGGCGCTGACGACCATGACCAAGTACCGGCTCGGCCGCGCCGGCCTGGAGATCCTCACCGTCGACAAGGCCGGCAGCCAGTGGTGACCGCGGTCGCTCCGGCCGGTTCGAGGAGCATCGCCGAGATCCTGGACGAGGCCCGCGACCGGCTCGATCGCCTCGGCCCGCTGGAGACCCACGCCGCGATCCGCGCCGGCGCGATCCTGATCGACATCCGCCCGGCCGCCCAGCGCGCCGAGCACGGCGAGATCCCGGGCGCGCTGATCATCGAGCGCAATGTGCTGGAGTGGCGCCTCGACCCGCGCAGCGACGCCCGCCTGCCGTTCGCCGACAGCTACGACCTCGCGGTGATCATCACCTGCCAGGAGGGCTACACCAGCAGCCTGGCCGCGGCCGCGCTGCAGGACCTCGGCCTGCACCGCGCCACCGACCTGGACGGCGGCTTCAAAGCCTGGCGCGAAGCCGGCCTGCCGACAACTTCTTAAAGATCAACTTCAAGATCTTCATTGCCTCGGTCCGCCGTGGTCCAGATCGCCGCTCCCGCGGGGACCCTTCCGACCCTCGCAGGCCGCTGGCGCGGCCAGAACGCGAGGCCCGAAAGGGCGACGTGGTCGGCTGGTCACGGTCAAACCACAAAACCCCGCGGACGGATCATCGGACGACGTAGGCCGCCAGTCCGTTGATCAACAGGTCGAGGCCCCACTCGAAGCGCTCCTGAACCGTCCCCGAAGTCATCGCGTCCGGATGCGCCCGCAGATACGGGAACCGATCCTCCGGCAGCTCCGCGAAGTAGGCCTTCAGCTCGGCCTTGACCTGCGCCTCCATCACGCCTTCAGGCTGCTGATGGTGACGCAGTTGCGCCCGCCAGATCGAGTTCTCGTAGGCGTCCGCCGTGACGTACAGGAAAATCCGCTCGATCGCCCAGGCGCCGTAGTGCGGCGGCAGCCCACCCTTGATCACCAGGGCCAGCATCCACTCCGAGGACCGCAGCGCATTCGGCCCGTTGGGGATCATGGCGAGCGCCACGCGGGACAGGTCGTTGTGCCGCTGCAGAACCTGGTGGGTGTGCAGCATCAGCTGCTTGATCTGCGCCTGCCAGTGCTCCGGATCATGCGGCGGCAGCTCGATCTCGCCGCAGACCCGGTCGAACATCAGCCGCAGCAGTTCGTCCTTGTTGGACACGTGCGCGTAAAGGCTGGACGGCCCGGTGCCGAACTCGGCGGCGACCCGGCGCGTGCTGACCGCGTCGATGCCTTCGGCGTCGCTGATCCGCAGCGCGGCGTCGATGATCTGCTCGCGGTCGAGCGTGACGCGGGACGGCCGCTTGTCGGGAAGCGGACTCCAGGGCGAGGTCTTCATCGCCGTCTAATCTAGTTGACACCGAACAGTGTTCACAACTAGAACAGTGTCCGTGACAACGAACAGTGTTCAAACAGAAGCGCCTTACCGTTATCGGTGGGTGGCGCTCTTCGTGATCCTCGCGGTCGAGGTGATGGACCTGCTCGACTCGCTGGTCACCACGATCGCCGGCCCGGTGATCCGCCAGGAGCTCGGCGGGTCGTACAGCCTGATCCAGTGGCTCGGCGCCGCCTACACGCTGTCGATGGCCATCGGCCTGCTCACCGGTGGCCGGCTGGGTGACATCTACGGCCGTCGGCGGATGTTCCTGATCGGCGCGGCCGGCTTCACCCTCGCGTCGCTGGCTTGCGCGCTCGCCCCGGCGGCGGGCTTCCTGGTCGCCGCCCGGGCGGTGCAGGGCCTGTTCGGCGCGCTGATGCTGCCGCAGGGCCTGGGCATGCTGCGCGAGATGTTCGGCCCGGCCGAGCGGGCCAAGGCGTTCGGCGCGTTCGGCCCGGTGATGGGGCTCTCCTCGGTGGGTGGCCCGATCCTGGCCGGCTGGCTGGTCGACGCCGACTACTTCGGCGCCGGCTGGCGGATGATCTTCTTCATCAATCTGCCGCTGGGCGTCTTCGCGGTGATCGGCGCGCTCCGCTTCCTGCCCGAGTCCCGCCTGGAGCGGGCGCCCCGGCTGGACTGGCTCGGCGTGCTGTTCGCCGCCGGTGGCGCATTCCTGCTGCTCTACCCGCTGGTGCAGGGCCGGGAGCTGGACTGGCCGGTGTGGACGTTCGTCATGCTGGCCCTCGGCGTGGTGGCGTTCGGGCTGTTCGCGGCCTACGAGGCCCGGCGGGACAAGCGCGGCCTCGACCCGCTGGTCACCCCGAGCCTGTTCCGCAAGCGGGCGTTCACCGGTGGCCTGGCCCTGGGCCTGATGTTCTTCGCGTCGCTCATCGGCACCGGTCTGGTCTTCACGTTCTACCTGCAGATCGGGCTCGGGTACACGCCGCTCAAGGCCGGTCTGACCACGCTGCCGCAGGCGCTCGGCATGATCGCCGGTTTCATCGTGGCCGGCGCCGGCCTGGCCGAGAAGCTGGGTCGCAAGCTGCTCCAGATCGGGACGCTGGTGATGATCGTCGGCAGCGTGGCCTTCGCCGTCACCGTGCGTCTGGCCGGGTCCGGCATCACCCCGTGGCATCTGATCCCGGCGTTGCTGCTGCTCGGCATCGGCATGGGCCTGGCCATGGCGCCGTTCTTCGGCATCGTGCTGGCCGGCGTCGACGACGAGGAGAGCGGCTCGGCGTCCGGGGCGATCACCTCGGTGCAGCAGCTGGGCGGGGCGTTCGGCATCGCGGTGCTCGGCACGATCTTCTTCGCGCTGCTGCCCGGGGCGGTCGGCCACCACGTCGACACCTCGGCCGGTCAGCTCCAAGGTCTGCCGCCGGCGGCCGTGGCCGGGCTGCGGGACTGCCTGACCGACCGGGTCGCCGAGGAGAACCCGGACGTCGTGCCGCCGTCCTGCCGGGGCTCCGACCAGCCCACCTCGCCGGAACTCACGGCCTACGTCACCGAGCAGGTCCGGGCCGGGTTCGAGGACACCACGATCCGTACGACCGGGGTGTCGCTCCTGCTCCTGATCTCCGCCTTCGGTCTCACGTTCCTGATGCCCCGCCAGGGCAAGCCGGAGGACGCTCACTTGGGATAGACGACGCCCGACCGCCCGCTGTAAAGGTGGCGGGTGCCGTCGAGGTCGTATCCGGTGTTGGGCGCGTCCAGCCACACGATGTAGGCCGCGCCCGCGGTCAGCCCGGTGATCGTGGTGCTGACCGTGCAGCCCGTCCCGGCCGGGACGTCCTTCCAGGGCGGTTCCGGCTGGGGCCCGCTGACCAGTTTCTGCGGCACGGCGGTGACCCGGTAGTTCGAGTCGTACTGCCGGGGCCACTCGACCTTGAAGCCGCCCGAGATCGGGGTCACCTCGATCGGGATCAGCACCGCCTCGCTCTGCGTGAACAGCTTGGAACAGCTCGGGTCGGGCGACGCCGACAGCGTCGCGTCGCTCATCCCGGGCCGGGTGCCGAACGGCGACGGCGTCGGGCGGGGCACGGCGCTGCCGGAGACGAGCAGCTGCCAGGTGTCGCCCGGGCTGGGGGACGCCACGGTCGCGGTCTGGTCCTTACCGCTGCCGCACCCGGCGGTCACCAGCGCGAGCGCGGCCACGGCGAGCACGGTTCTGAGATGCCGCACACCCTACGATTCGGCCGCTGACCCGGAATGGCTTAGCGGCGGGGTGAACCGCCAGCCGGCCGCGAGCAGCCGGTCGACGGCCCGGATCGCGGTGGTCAGCCGTTCCCGGTAGTTCCCGGTCAGCTCGATCCACGGCACCGCGCGGGCCGCCAGCTCCTCCCGGAACCGCCCGGTCATCCACCGGCGCAGGTGTTCCCCGTCGCGCAGCCCGTCGTCCTCGAACGGCACGCCCGCGTCGTCGGTGAGCAGGTAGAGGTCGGGGTCGCGGATCAGTTCGCGCACCTTGGCCGAGGCGCTGCCCAGGTAGCGCTCCTCCCAGACGGTGGTGGCGAACGCGTCGGTGTCGCCGAACAGCACCGGCGAGCCGGCCCGGGCCAGCGCGTCCTCGGCCGCGGCCTGCTCGACGGCGACGGTCACGAAGTCGTCCCGGTCCCAGGTCACGTCGAAGACGGTCGCCTCCGGGCAGGCCCGGCGCAGCCCGGCGAGCTTGCGTTCGGTGAGTTCCCGGCCGAATTCCGGCGCCCAGCCGGTCGACGACCACACCCCGCCGCGGGTGCGGTAGTGCCGGGCCAGCGCGCGGGCCGTCGTGGTGGTGCCGGTCGATTCGGCCCCGACCACGATCACCCGGCGGGTCAGCCAGGCCCGCGCGCCCGGGCCGAGGTGGGACCAGTGCGCGATCGGGTCGGCCCGGATCGCGGTGCCGGAGATCGGGATCCGCTCACGGCCGGGGTCGACCAGGACCGGTTCGGCCCGGAATCGGCGGGCGAGTTCGGCGCCGTACGCCTCGGAGGAGAACACCGCGTCCACCGGTTCGGGGCCGGCCGCGGCCCGGAAGACGGCCACGTGCAGGTCCCAGACCGCCGGGTCGGTGTAGTCGATCGGGTGATCGTCGTGAACCCCGACGAACCGCACGCGCGGCCCGTGCGCCTCGCGCAGCCACTCCAGCCGCGCTTGGAGGGGGATGCTCTCCCGCGACGACGGCGCGACCACCACGGTCACCCGGTCGCAGGCCCTGGCGGCCGCTTCGATCAGCGCGTGGTGGCCCGCGTGCGGTGGGTAGAACTTGCCGACCACCAGTCCGTGACCGAACGTCACGCGATCACCGCCTTACGCCACGAACGGAGTCCGAGCACGCAGAGAGTGAGGAACGCCACATAGAGGATCGCGGTCAACCAGAGGCCCTTGTAGCCGTAGAGAGGGATGTAGATCACATCGGCGATGATCCACAACCACCAGTTCTCCACCAGTTTGCGCGTCTGACCGTACGTCGCCAGCAGCGACAAAGCGGTCGTCAGCGCATCCGCCAGCGGCACCGTCGACCCGGTCAGCCGGTCCAGGAACAGCCACAGTCCACCGGTCAGCAGCGCCCCGGCCACGGCCTGTCCCAGCCACTCGGCCCGGGTCGTGCGCCGCACCACCAGGTGGGTCCGGTCCGCGCCGCCGTAGAGCCAGGCCCACCAGCCGTAGAACCCCAGGATCACGTAGACGACCTGCAGGCCCATGTCCGCGTAGAGGCCGGCCGTGCCGAAGACCAGCATCAGCAGCAGGACGTTGAGGATGCCCAGGGGCCAGTTGAGGATGTGCTGCCGGACCAGCAGACCGACGTTGAGCAGGCCGGTGACGAAACCGAGCACCTCGGCCCAGGTGGTCGCGACCCCGAAGGCGGTCAGCGCGGTGCCGTTCAACCAATCGATCACGGTCACAGCATCGCTGACCTCGGGGGCGAGGAGAAGGAGCCGCGGCTATTCCGGGAGCAGCCGGTGCCCGGCCATCTCCAGCTCGCCCTCGTGCACGAGCGTGACCGGCGTCTTCAGCCCGGACGTGTCGTCGTGCAGCACGACCGAGGCGCCGTCGATCCGGTACGTCCCGTGCGGTCGCTTGCGCCGGCCGGCGACCTCACCGTCGTACGTCCCATCGGTCTTGATCTGCAGTTTGATCGCGCCGTCGGGGCTGCGCCACGCGCCCACGACCGCCGCCCCGGTGATCACCTCGGGGCGCTTCGGGGCCATGCCGAGCGACATGTCGGAGGTGCGGCCCATGGCGATGGCGAGCATCGCGGCGGCGTCCAGGATCGTGGTGTCGACGTGCGGGGGGCTGGAGTGCATGCCCATTTCGTTCGGCCCGCACGTCGGCCACCGCGAGGAATGTCGTAGTTGCGTCTGAGGAGCGACCTAGGTGGCCGATCCCCCCTTCAGCGAGCCGAGCACGGCCGCCGCCAGCTTCTCCAGGTAGTCGTCGGTGACCGGCTGCCGGGACACCGCGAGACGCCAGTACAGCGGGCCGAGGATCAGGTCCACCGCGACGTCCGGATCGGTGCCTTCGGGCAGCTCACCACGGGTGATCGCCTGGCCGACCAGCTTCTCCCCGACCGACTGCTGGTGGAGCCGGAGCACCCGTTGCAGGGTCTCGGCGATCTGCGGGTTGCGGGCGGCCTCGGCCATCAGGTCGGGGATGATCTGCGACGCGACCCGATGCTGCAGCGCCCGGCTGACGATCATCATCAGCAGGTCGAGGTCGCCGGCGAAACTGCCGGTGTCGGGCACCGGCACCTTCCGCCCGGCGACATCGGTGATGATCTCAAGTACCATCTCCAGCTTGTTGCTCCACCGCCGGTAGATCGCCGTTTTGCCGACTCCGGCACGGCGGGCCACGGCTTCGATGGACAGACGGCCGTAACCGACCTCTGCCAGCTCGCTCATGACCGCGTTACGAATCGCCACGGTGATGTCATTTCGGAGCACCGCCGCTCCGGCCGGTGCGCGCTTCACTGTCGCCACACGGTGACTATAGCGCTACGACGTAACGGTTGCGTCCCGCCGCGACGTCGGATACCGTTCCCTCCGACGTCGATACGAACCCGTTCCATCGGCGTCGGCGGACGCCTGTCATGCTTCTACCTGTGCTTGAAGGCGAATCACCGGAGTCCGCCGCCTCGTACCGGCAGACGAGATCGGAGCACCACCCCATGCCAGAGACAGCGGTTGCCGATACCGCTCCCGCGATTCCGCTCAAGGAACTCGCGCAGCGGCACGGCCTCACCTCTTCCGGACGGCTGGTCGGACCGTTGGAGTACCTCACCCAGTTGTGGGGTTACCGGCACTTCATCACCGCGCACGCCAAGGCCAAGACGGTCTCCGCGCTGGGCACGACGCACCTGGGCACGCTGTGGCAGGTTCTCACCCCGGCCCTGAACGCGTTCGTGTACTACATCATCTTCGGTGTCATCATCGGCACCGGCGCGAACAGCACGAACTTCATCGCGTACCTCTGTATCGGTGTTTTCGTGTTCGGTTTCTCGCAGACCATCGTCGGTCAGGGCGCCAACGCGATCACCGGAAACCTCGGCCTGATCCGGGCGCTGCACTTCCCGCGGGGCAGCCTGCCCCTGTCGACCGCCCTGGTGGAGATCCGCAACTTCGTCACCGCGCTCGGTGTGCTGCTGGTCATCGTGCTCTTCACCGGTGAGCGGCCCGACCTGACGTGGCTGCTGGTCCTCCCGGCGCTGCTGCTGCAGTCGCTGTTCAACGTCGGCCTGGCGCTCTTCTTCGCCCGGCTGGGTTCCAAGATGCGCGACATCAAGCAGCTGATCCCGTTCATCATGCGCTTCTGGATGTACGCGTCGGCCGTGCTCTACCCGGTCACCCGGTTCACCGATCACCTGCACGGATGGAAGCTGCACCTGATCGAGGCGAACCCGATGCTGGTCTTCATCGAGCTCTACCGGCACTCGCTGATGGAGAACGTCAAGCTGGCCGGCAGCCCGCAGCTCCTGTGGACCGAGGCCGCCATCTGGGCCGTGGTCGTGAGCATCGGCGGCTTCCTCTACTTCTGGCGCGGAGAGAAGGGCTACGGCCGTGGCTGACATCGAGAAGGTCCCGACCGTCATCGCGGACAACGCGCACATCGTCTACAAGATCGTCGGAGCGATCGGGGCGAACCAGGTCAGCCCGCTCTCGGCTCTCAAGCGGCTCGTGACCAAGACCAACTCGGCCAACGTGCGCGAGGTGCACGCGGTCAAGGGCGTCAGCTTCGTCGCCTACAAGGGTGAGGCGATCGGCCTGATCGGCAGCAACGGCTCGGGCAAGTCGACCCTGCTGCGCGCGGTCGCCGGTCTGCTGCCGGTGGCCCAGGGCGCGATCTACGCCTCCGGCCAGCCGTCGCTGCTGGGCGTCAACGCCGCCCTGATGAACGACCTGTCCGGCGAGCGCAACGTCGAGCTGGGCTGCCTGGCCATGGGCATGAGCCCGGCCGAGGTCAAGGAGAAGGCGGCCTCGATCATCGAGTTCTCCGGCATCAACGAGCGCGGCGACTTCGCCTCGCTGCCGATGCGGACGTACTCGTCCGGCATGGGGGCCCGGCTGCGCTTCGCGATCGCCGCGGCCAAGAAGCACGACGTGCTGCTGATCGACGAGGCGCTGGCCACCGGTGACGCCAAGTTCCGCCGCCGCAGCGAGGCGCGGGTCCGCGAGCTGCGCAAGGACGCCGGCACGGTGTTCCTGGTCAGCCACAGCGAGCAGTCGATCCGGGACACCTGCGAGCGGGTGATCTGGCTGGAGTCCGGCGAGATCCGCGCCGACGGCGACACCGAGGAAGTGCTCAAGGAGTACGAGACCTACATGAAGAAGTAGGTCCTCACGACGAAGCAAGAAGCCCGGGCCGTCGGCCCGGGCTTCTTGCGTATCAGGTCACTGACAGATGTACGTGATTCGTATGGTCGGTCGACGGCGTCCCGCCCGCACCCGAGTAGGACTTCCAGCCGCTGCTCGGCAGCCAGATCCGTTTGAACCAGATCACGTAGAGCACGCCGAGCGTGTCCGCGTTGTGGATGAAGTAGTTGGCCAGGTTCGTGCCGTACGTCTTGCTGCTGCCGGTCGCCACCCCGCCGAAGCCGCCCTTGTCGGCGGCGAAGTCGCAGGCCCGGCCCTTCGGGTGTTCCCCGCTGTTCTGATGCCGGAAGCAGGCCACGTAGTGGTTGAAGCCGGCCGCCTGGGCCTGCTTCAACGCGAAGTTCAGGCGCGGGGTGATGCAGCCGGTGGTGGTCGGATCATCCACGGTGCAGCCGCCGGAGAGGCTGCCGGAGGGCTTGGACGCGTCCGTGCTGCCGCCGGAGCTGCCCGAGTCGTCACCGGAGTCGCTGCCCTGGTTCGCTTCCTTGAGCGCCTGCTCGGCCTGCGTCTTGCGGGCGGCCATCACGTTCACCTGCCGCTGCTGGTCGACGATGGTCGCGTCGATCGCGGTCTTGGCCTTGACCTGATTGTCCCGGGTGGTCCGCAGGTCGGAGACGGCCTGGTTCTGCCGCTCGGCCACGGTGGTCAGCAGCTGGGCCCGGTCCAGGAAGCCTTCGGTGGTGTCGGCGCTGAGCAGCGCGCTCAGCGGCCCGAGCCGGCCCATCGTGTAGGCCTGCACGGCGTACATGTTCAGGGATTTCTGCTGGGGGCCGATCGCGGCGTCGAGCTCTTTGAGCGTCGCGGCCAGCTTGGTCTGCTGCGTCTTGGACGTCTGCAGTTTGGTCTTGGCCGTGACGTAACCCTTGGAGGCCTCGTCGAGTTTGTCGAGCAGGGACTTGGAACCGCCCTCACCGTCGTCGCCGGACTCCCCGGGGGCGGCGAGGGGCCGGGGTGCCGCGGAGGCCGGCGCGCCGGCGCCGACTATCGCGCATGCGGCGACCAGCAGCGCGAGAACCGCCACCCATCGTCGCCGCGCAGTCACATGCTGCACTGGCTTGTTTCCTTCCGTCGGCCGCCGGCCGGGTTAGCTGACGGGTTCGGGACGAAGGAAATCCCTACCGCTGTCGCGGATTCACCCCGGAGGAAACGTGGATCCCCGGCTCGCTCGTTGTTGCGATTAGGCGGCGGTTCCCTGGATGGGAACCGGGACCGACCATACCCACTCGATCGAGGAATCGACAGTTCTCGTACCCATTGCTACGGCCCGGTCACCACTGGTGACACCATTACGGAAAGTCGTTAACAGGTAACGGTTTTGACGGTTTCTCCGGTCCTGATACCGCGTGATATCTCAGGTAAACTGGCCGCCGGTCCTGCCAGGACGGCACCGCCCCCGAGTTGCCGGCAGGCCGCCGCCCAATCGCCGAAAGGTGAGCCGGGGAACCAGGTAGTTGGGGTGAATCCGCGTAATGCGGTAGGGATAGCTTCCGTCCCGAACCCGTCAGCTAACTCGGTCGGCGGTGACTAGGAAGGATTGTTGATGACCGCACGTCCCCGCCGGTGGCTGATACTTGCCCTGGCGCCGCTTGTGGCCGCCACCGCGATGTTCGTGGCACCGGTCACGCCGGCACAGGCCGCACCCAGCGGCAGCTCGTCGACCCCCGCGGAGGGTGACGACAGCGATGACCTCTCCGCGCAACTCGAGACGACCAACCGCCGGTTCGTCAACGCCAAGGCCGCCTACGCGACCTCGGTGAAGAACCAGGCCGCTCTGAACGTCAAGAAGGCCGCTGCCGAGAAGACGCGGGACGCGCTGATCCCCGAGGTCAACGCGATCGCCCGGCAGCAGTACGAGTTCGGCACGCTGAACAGCCTGAGCTTCCTGCTCCAGGCCAACGACTCGTCCGACTTCATCGCCAAGGCGGTCTCCCTGGAGGAGATCAACAAGCTTCACGACGCGAAGCTGAACGAGCTGAACACGGCGCTGGCGACGATCAACGACAGCAAGGCGAAGATCGACGCCGAGGTCAAGAACCAGAAGACCCAGCTCACGATCCAGCAGAAGCAGCACGACTCGGCCGAGGGCCAGCTCGAACTGCTCGGCGGCGGGACCGGCATCAACAAGACGATCACCAACGGTTTCGTCGACGCGGTCTCCAAGGTCGCGGCGCCGGCACCGCGCAACTCCGAGGGCGGCTTCTCGCCGGAGTCCTGCAACCAGGACGACCCGACGACCGACGGCTGCATCACCAAGCGCACCCTGCACCTCTATCAGGAGGTGAAGAAGGCCGGGTTCAACCGGTTCGTCGGCTGCCATCGCAACGGCGGTCCGTTCGAGCATCCCAAGGGCCGGGCCTGCGACTGGTCCCTGCAGAACAGCGGCTTCTCGGTGGCGCACAACGACGACATGATGCGGTATGGGAACGACCTCACCGCGTTCCTGGTACGCAACGCCGACCGGCTCGGGATCTACTACGTGATCTGGTACAAGCAGATCTGGTTCCCGGCGACCGGCAACTGGCACGCCTACCACGGTCCGAGCGACCACACCGACCACGTGCACGTGTCGCTGCTGTAGCGCTCGACGACAGCACGAGAAAGCCCCCGGTCCGCGTGGACCGGGGGCTTTTTTCACGCCGTACGCGAAGAAATCATGGATGCGGGGTGGCCCGGCGGACCGGAGCGCGGCCCGCGGGCTGCGTCGGCGAGGGACCGACCGGACCGGCCGACGGAATCGGCATGGTCACCGGGCGGACCTGGGTCACTTCGATTTCTTTGCCGTGGTGCAGCAGGGTGAGTCGGGCCGAGCCGCCGCCGTTGCGCAGCGAGTAGGTGACCTCGTCGGCGGTGACGTTGACTCGTAGGCGCAGGCCGTGCCAGAGCAGCGAGAAGTCGAGGTTGTTGATCCGGCTGGGCAGTCGCGGTGCGAACGCGAGTTGTCCGTTGAAGTCGCGCATGCCGCCGAGGCCGGCGACCAGGGCGATCCAGGATCCGGCGAGGGACGCGACGTGGACGCCGTCGCGGGCGTTCTGGTGCAGGTCGTGCAGGTCCATCAGGGCGGCCTCGCCCAGATAGTCGTGGGCCAGTTCGAGGTGCCCGGTCTCGGCTGCCATCACCGCCTGGATACACGCCGACAACGACGAGTCGCGGACGGTGCGGGCGTCGTAGTAGGCGAAGTTGCGGACCTTCTCCTCCGGGGTGAACGCGTCACCCCGGATGTACATGGCCATCACCATGTCGGCCTGCTTGACGACCTGCTTGCGGTACAGGTCGAAGTACGGGTAGTTCAGCAGCAGCGGATACCCCTCCGGCGGGGTGTTCTCGAAGTCCCACTCCTCCAACCGGGTGAAGCCTTCGCACTGCTGATGCACACCCAGTTCCTTGTCGTACGGGATGTGCACCGCCGCCGCCGCATCCCGCCACGACGCGGCTTCCTCGTCGTCCACACCGAAGCGGCGGGCCAGGTCCGGGTGCCGTTTGCAGGCGTCCACGGCGGTCATCAGGTTCTGCTGGGCCATCAGGTTGGTGTAGATGTTGTCGTTCACGATCGCCGTGTACTCGTCCGGGCCGGTCACCCCGTCGATGTGGAACCGGCCGTGCCGATCGTGGTGCCCCAGCGACCGCCACAACCGGGCCGTCTCCACCAACAACTCCAGACCACACTCACGCTCGAAGTCGTAGTCCCCGGTGGCCTGCACATACCGGCGCACCGCATCAGCAATATCCGCGCCGATGTGGAAACCCGCCGTCCCCGCCGGCCAATACCCCGAACACTCCTGACCACGGATCGTGCGCCACGGGAACGCCGCCCCCTGCAACCCCAACGTTTGCGCGCGCTCCCGCGCCAGATCCAGGGTCGAGTGCCGCCACCGCAGCACATCCGCCGCCGCCGACGGCTGCGTATAGGTCAACGCCGGGAGCACGAATGTTTCGGCGTCCCAGAACGTGTGCCCGTCATAACCCGGCCCGGTCAGGCCCTTCGACCCGATCGGGCGTTTCTCGGCCCGCGCCCCGGCCTGCAGCGTGTGGAACAACCCGAACCGGACCGCCTGCTGCACCTCCGGGTCACCCTCGACCCGCACATCAGAGTGATCCCAGAACGCGTCCAGATACTCCCGCTGCTGCTGGACCAAACCCTCCCAGCCGTCCAGACGGGCACTGGCCAGCGCCGCACCCACCTGATCCCGCAGGGCGGGCAGCGATCGGACACTCGACCAGCCATACGCAGCGAGTTTCACCACGCGTAGTTTCTGCCCCGGCTCCAACCGGCACGCCACCGTCGTGCGCAGCCAATCACCGTGGCCCTCGGTGGTGATCGCGTGCCGGCCCGGGGTCTCCACCAGATGCTCGATCGCCGTGGCCATCCGCAGATCACTGGCCTTGGTCCGATGCACCAGCAACCCACCCGAGCGCTGCTCCAACATCTCCTCGGCCACCAACGGCTTCTCCAGCACCGCCGCGACCCGCGGATCCTTACTACTCGGCGGCAACTGCTCGTTGGCCACCAACTCCGACTGCAGAATCAACCGGGCCGCCCCGTCCAAGGGCTCCACCTCGTACAGGAACGCGACGATCGCCCGCTGCGTGAACGACACCAACCGCGTCGTCCGCACCCGGATACCCTGACCCGACGGCGACACCCACTCCACCGTCCGTTCCAGGGTGCCGGCCCGCAGATCCAGACACCGCTCATGCGACCGCAACTCGCCGTAACGCACATCGAACGGCTCGTCATCGACCAACAACCGCATCAACTTCGCGTTGGTCACGTTGACCATCGTCTGGCCGGACTCCGGAAACCCGTACCCACCCTCGGCATGCGGCAACGGCCGCAACTCGTAAAACGAGTTCAGGTACGTACCCGGCAAGCCATGCGGCTCGCCCTCATCCAGATTCCCGCGTATCCCGATGTGCCCGTTCGAGAGCGCGAACACCGACTCTGACTGGGCCAGCAGGTCCAAGTCCAGCCGGGTCTCCCGGATGTGCCAGGGGTCGACGGGGTAGGCCCGTTCACGGATCACGGTCGTGCCTCTTCTTGAAGGTGAATTAGAGAAGTTCGGAAAGATCGGTGACTACGACGTCGGCACCGTTCTCGCGCAGCGCGTCGGCCTGGCCGACCCGGTCCACGCCGATCACGACACCGAAGCCGCCGGCACGGCCGGCCGCCACGCCCGCCTGAGCATCCTCGAAGACGGCGCAGCTCTCCGGCGGGAGGCCGAGCAGCTTCGCCCCGTGCAGGAACGTGTCCGGCTTGGGCTTGCCGGGCAGGCTGAGCTCGCGCGCGACGACGCCGTCCACCCGGGCCTCCAGGAGGTCGGCGATGCCGGCCGCCTCGAGCACGTCCTTGCAGTTGGCGCTGGCCGACACGACCGCACGGCGCAGACCGGCGGCCTTGGCGGCCTTCAGGTACTCCACCGAGCCGGGGTAGACCTGAACGGCGCCTTCTTTGATCTTCTGCAACACGAGGATGTTCTTGCGGTTGCCGACGCCGTTGACGGTGTCCTGGTCGGGATCGTCGTCGGGAGTGCCCTCGGGCAGGGTGATGCCACGAGAGGCGAGGAACGTGCGAACGCCGTCAGCACGCTGCCGGCCGTCGACATATCGGTGATAGTCGACGCCGGAATCGAACGGCACGAACGGTTGATCATGCCGCTCGGACCACGACTTGAGAAACACGTCGAACGTTTGTTTCCACGCGGCACTGTGCACAAGGGCGGTGTCCGTCAGCACCCCGTCAAGATCGAAAAGGCAAGCGGTCACCTGGGAAGGAAGTCCGAGCACGCGCCCAATGTAGTCGCACCCGCCCCAGGACGAGAGGCGAAGGGCTCCTTCACATTTCCTGGGTGTTTCATAAGCGGCTCAAGCTGCTGTTTCAGCTCTCAGCTCAACGAAGCAAGATCCATTCGCAGGCCGATCGACGTACCGATGGGCCCGGTCGCGGTCGTCACCTCGTCGCACAGCTGGTGCGCCAGCCACAGACCACGTCCCCCGATCTCGTCAGTGCCGGGGAGAAGCTCACCGTCCAGACCCCCGTCCGGGATGCCCGGACCGGAGTCGGTGACCACACACCAGACCGAGCCGGACTCCAGCCGCAGCACGATCCGGCCGTGCCCGCCGGCGTGCAGGACCACGTTGGTGATCACCTCGTTGACCGCCAGCACATAGCCCGACAGGCGGTCGCCGGTCACCCCGACGGTCGGCAGCAGACGTGTCACCTCGTGCCGCAGCACGGTGATGTCGCCGTGCCCGAACGGCCGGTCCATCAGCACCGGAGAGGCCGACCGTGAAGGGGCGGCATCCGGCCTCGGCTCCACACCGGGAGCCGAGCGCACGCTCTGGCCGATCCTGTCCTCCACCGTCGTGCAGCCTACGCGCTGTGGCCGCTCGGTGGCAGGAGGCATCCGCGATCCTGCCCGGAAGTGGCCTTCGTTGTTCACCGATCCCACCTCACTCAGCGCCAGCCCACATCGATCCGGTCGCCACGTTCGTCGAAGAAGTGCAACGCGTCCATCTGCACCGACACCGTCAACGGGTGTCCGGGATTGACCGCCGGGTACGGCGCCAGCCGCACCGACAGCTCGGCCGGCTTACGGTGGTGGCGGCCCGGGTCGTTCAGCAGACTGACCGGCGCCCCCTTGGCCTCCGCGGCCGCCGCCGGCGACTTGGTGAACCGCTGCAACGCTCCACCCAGCCGCTTCAGCGCACCCCCGGAGGCGGCCCGCTCGGGAACCGTGCCGCCGACCTCGTCGACCACGATCGCGGTCGCGCCGACGTCCAGGTAGGCCAGCGACTCGTGCCCGTGGTGCTCCAGGTAGCGGATCCGGCCGTGCAGGACCGACCCGGGCGTGTCGGGCGTGACCGGGGTGAGCGCCTCGGCCCGGACGCCGACCACGATCCGGTCGCCGTGATAGCGCGCCACCGCCCGCGACCGCGGGTCCGACCACGGCAGGTAGAGGTTCTGCTCACCGAAGTTCAACGCCACGTACCGGTCCAGGTGCACGTAGACCTGGGCTTCGAGCAGGTTCATCCGCGGCGAGCCGAGGAAGGCGGCGACGTAGAGCGTGGCCGGACGGCGGTAGACCTCGGTCGGCGTACCCAGGTCCTGCAGCACCCCACGCCGCATGATCGCCACCCGATCGGCCATGGTCAGCGCCTCGGCCTGGTCGTGCGTCACGTACATGGTGGTCACGCCCAGCTCGCGGGTCATGCTGGTGATCTCCGCGCGGAGCTCGGCCCGCAGACCGCTGTCCAGGTTGGAGAGCGGCTCGTCCATCAGGAAGATCCCGGGCCGGCGGACCATCGCCCGGCCCATCGCGACCCGCTGGCGCTGCCCACCGGAGAGCTGGCTGGGCCGGCGCCCGAGCACCTCGCCGATGCCGAGCGCACCGGCCACCGTGCCGACCCGGTCCGATCGCGGGCCCGGCTCGATCCCGGAGAGCTTCAGTGGGAAGCCGATGTTGTCGGCGACGGTCATGTGCGGATAGAGCGCAAAATCCTGAAACACCATGGCGATGCTGCGGTCGCGCGGGGGCACGTCGAGCACGGGCTCCCCGTTCAGCAGGATGTCCCCGTCGGTGGGGTCCTCCAGCCCGGCGATCATCCGGAGCACGGTCGACTTGCCGCAGCCCGACGGGCCGAGCAGGACCATGAACTCGCCATCCTGGACATCGAGGGACACGTGATCGACGGCAAGCGTGCCATCTGGCCAAATCTTGGTGACGTCCTTGAGCGCGACGGTGGACACCGTCAACCCCTCCCCGATCGACTGTGATTCCGATCCCACGACGGTCGGCAATCGGGTAATGACTTTGCGAGTGCCTTCGATGCTTTGCCATCGGGCGAACGTGCCATTCGCAGATAGTGATCAATCGATTACGGAGATCGGAACTTGGGGTCTGGTTCTGTGCACGTTCCCAGCACGAAGCGACATTTCGCCCGGCGCTTGTTGACAGCCTGCCAACAGTCCGCGACACACCGCCACCACGCCCCGGAACACCCCGCTCCCGAGAACGCCACAAACCATTACCAACCGGCCCGCACCCCCCGCAGCCAAATCCCGCCCATCCGTCACGCCACAGGACGTTCAGAAACCAGACACCCTTGAACACCAGCTGAAGCCCGCCGGCTGGCCCTCAGGGCTGCCTCACGGCCGCTGACACAACCACCAGCGCCAGCTGGGACCCGGCGGCTGGTCCTCAGGGGTACTTCGTGGGCGCGGGCCCCAGCAAGGTCAGCCGGCCTCTTGCCACGGTCAACAGGAACGTGCCTCCGACCACGACCGTCAGCGCCACGAAGCCGAGGTTCGCAAATCCGGCCAAGACCGCCGAGGCCAGCAGCACGACCCGGCCCTCCAGGGCGAGCACCGCCATCCGGGCCTCGCCCCTCTCCATCCGCGCGGTCAGGTCGTAGTGCCGCAGCGCCAGCACGAACAGCAGCCCGAACACCACCGGCCACGAGACCCCACCGACCAGCCCGGCCAGCACCACGAGCAGGTACTCCGCACCCCGCAGCACCGCCGGCACCAGCCAGTCCAGGGGACGATCGTGCCGCGCGCGTGCGGTCATCCCGGCGGCGAGCACGGCCGGGATCGCACCGGCCAGCATCCCGGTTCGCAGTGGTTCACCAACAAAAATCCCGATTACCGCGTACGCCACCAGCACCGCCCCCACGATCAGGGGAAAGTCCATCCGCCCCCGGGCGAGCACGGTCCGCGCCAGCCACCCGTCATCCCGATGCCGCCCCGCATCGACCCCGTTCGGCACCGCACCACGCCCGGCCAGCGCACGCAGCGTCAACGTGCCGAGAAAGGCCAGCGCCCCGAACCCGACGAGCACCCCGAGCGCGACCCGCCCGTTGCTCAGCACCGCCGCCACCGCGATCAGCGCCCACCGCTCCCCGATCGGGAAGGCCACGATCCGTTCCAGCGGACCACGCCGCACCGCGGCCAGCCGTGCACCCAGCCCCACGTCCTGCGCCGCAGCGAGCCCCACGTCCTCAGTCCGGCGGCCATCCGCGCCCGCCCCGGCCGCCCGCAACGCTTCCACGCCACCCCCTGCGCCTGCGCCCGCTTCGTCGCGCAGCACGCCATACCACCGGTCAACCAGATCCCGGACCGTCTGCAGCACGATCGCACCGATCGCCAGCGGCCAAGCATGATCGAGCCCGAGCCGATCCGCCCCCGCCGCGAGGCCGGCGTAAACCAAATACTCCTTGGCCCGGTCGGCGATCGGCTCCAGCCGGCCGCCGAACCGACGGGTGTACCGCGCCAGCTGACCCTCCACACACCCCAGCACAAGTCCGAGGTAGACGAGGATCCCGCCGAGGATCATGCCCCCTCGCGAGCCCGGCCAGAACGCGAGCGCTGCCGCCCCGGCCGTCGCCACCGAGAGCATCGTCACCCCGGCCGGCCGCAACCCGAGCCGCGCCGCGGCCTGGGTCACCAGCGGAGACCAGCTGTTCACCGCGTACGTCAAAAAGAAGTCGTCTTGTTCGTCAACCGCGCTCCGCAGCCGCGCCTTGTCCTCATCGATCGCCGCAACCCGCTGCCGAGCCGCCGCAAGCTCCTCCCCGGTCCGGACCCGCTCCGCATGAAGAAGCCGCGCTTCCACTCCGACAGCCGCCAGCCCACCTTCGAGCAACGCGTCGAGCAGAACCCCTTCCAGACCGTTTTCGCCCACACCCGCCGCCGCGTCGGCCGGGGCCGCGACCTCCGCCTCGGTCCGGGTTTCGGCCTCGGCCCCGGCGTCCGCTTCGGGCCAGATCAACTTCCCCTTCGCGTACGCGGTGAGCTGCTCAGCCGCCTTCTCCAGCAACGGAAGATCGCCCGTGGCCAGGAACAACGCCCCCAGGTAGCGAAACTCCCCCGGCTCGGCCGCGATCACCCGCCCGCGATCCACACGGAATTCGCCCGCCGGGTCAGCGGCGAGCAGCACACCGCTGCGACCGCCCGGATCGGTGGCCAGAATCCGCAGCAGGCTGTGCTGGGTGACCAGGTCGTCCACGCAGATCAGCAGCGGCTCACCGGCGTCCCGCGCGCGACGGGCGGCAGCCCGCAGGCGCTCCGGCAGGTCAGCCCCCCGCTCGACCCGGTCGATGATCGACGCCCCGGCCTCGCGCAGCGCCACGGTCAGGTCGTAGGCCAGGAGACCAGCGTCACTTGAGGTGAGCGCGGCGCCGGAACTCGCGTGAAGTACGGCCAGCGTCACCGGTTGTCTCCCATGGATGTGCAGCTGAGGGGCCCTGCGAGGGGCTAAAGGTTAACAGCGAGACCCATTCGGGTACGGGTCCCCCTTACGGGAACTCGGTCGTCGCTCTCCCCCTCGGGAATGAGGGACGGCCGCGCCACCGTACCTACCGTCTAAGTGGTCCAGGGCAGACCGCCCCGGCCACCACTGAAGGAGTGGATTTACGTGACCCGCCCCCTCACTCGCCCCCGCGACAACCGCATGCTCGGCGGGGTCTGCGCCGGCTTGGCTCGCCGTTTCGGCCTCTCCACCGGCGTGGTCCGACTGCTCTTCGTCCTGTCGTGCCTGCTCCCCGGCCCCCAGGTCATCGCCTACTTGATCCTCTGGGCCCTGATGCCCAGCGAGTAACCACCTCGCCGCCCTGATGCCCAGCGCGTAACCACCTCGCCTGCGGCGGCCCCGCCCGGTGTTCACGGTCACCATCCGACCGGAAACGCCCACCAGCACCAGGCGGGGTCCGCGCAGCTGGGCCGGCTTCCTCGATCAGGGGCGAGAATTCGCATCGATCCGGGTGAGTAATTCGCCGGCCATCCGGGCACATATCCGATAAGCGACACCAGACCGCAGGAGCCCCAACACATCGGACATCTGCGGTCCGCCCGAGAACTCCCGGCCGGGCGGAAGCCGGGCTGGCAGCCCGGCCGGGACCAAGCCCCACCACAACCAGCCCAACCCCACAACCAGCCCAACCGCTCAACCAGAACACCGCCCGACCGCAACACGGCTCCACCCGCAACGCCGCAGGTCAAACGCAGCGCGGGCGCAGGCCACCCGCGGCACAGGCCAAGCGCAGCGCGGCGCAGGCCAGGCGCAGCGCGGCGCAGGCCAACTGCGGCGCAGGTCGGGCGCAGCGCGGTCGACCGCGACACCGCCGGCCCACGGCGTGGTCACGGCGTGGGCCGACTGCGGGCCCGCCGCACAGGAAGACGTGAATCGTGACCCGGCCACCACCGGGGCGCGGTTCCCGGCGCCGCCGCCCTATCCCCCGAGGGCGGCGGCGTCACCTGTCTCAGGGGTTGGTGAACGTAACCGTCACCGTCGAATATCCCAGCCGCGTGAACAGGCTCTCCAGCATCTGCTGCGTGTTCTGCTGCGCCCGCTGATCAAGCCCGCTCGACTTGGCCGCCTCGGTGATCTTCTGCTGAGCCATCTCGTACACCCGCTGCTGTTTGTCGGTGTCGCTGCGGAAAGCGTCACCGATGCTGGTCAGCAGGCCCCGATTCTCCTCGACGACGTAGCTCTTGGACATGTCGAGCGCCGCCTGGGACTGCTGCGGCGGGGGCAGGGTCAGCTCGATGGTCTTCTTCTCGTTGTCGACCTTGAGCGCGTCCCCGCTGAGGGCGCTGAAGTCGACATAGGTCTCCACGGTGCCCGAGCCGACGAACAGGATCCGCCGGTTGACCAGGAAATCCGGAATGTTCTCCTTGTTCTGCTGCAGGTCGACGATCACCTGGAAGGTGCCGTCGGCGGCGACGTAGCGATGCAGATCGCGCATGGACTGCAGCAGCACGGGCTGGCTGCGGTCGACGGTCTGGTCGGAGAACGGGTTGTCGAAGGAGGGCAGCACGTTCATCGCGCGCAGCCCGAAGCAGGACGCGACGATCAAGGCGAAGACGACGAAGACAAAGATCAGCAACCGCGCGAAGAAGCTCGGCTTGTGCTCGGGCGGCACGGCCGGAGCAACCGGCTCGGCCTCCTCGGGCACGGCCGGGTACTCCGTCGTCGGTTCTTCGACATCCGGTGAGTGGGCCATGCCTAAAAGGTACGGAGGGGGTACGACAATTCGCATCCCGAGGCCCGTCCACCGCTGGCTAGTGCGAAAAAGCGTTCAATCCGGTCAGTTTCTGACCAATCGACAGTTGGTGGATCTCCGAGGTCCCCTCGTAGGTCAGCACGCTCTCCAGATTGCTGGCATGCCGCATCACCGGAAGCTCCCCGCGGATCCCGTTGCCTCCGAGGATGGTCCGGCACTGCCGAGCGATCTTGATGGCTTCCCGTACGTTGTTGAGCTTCCCCACGCTCACCTGCTCCGGCCGTAGTGGCTTGCCCACGGTGTCCCGCAGCCGGCACAGGTGCAGTGCGAGCAGGAACCCTTTCTGCAGCTCCAACGCCATGTCGGCGAGTTTCGCCTGGGTCAGCTGGAAGCCGCTGATCGGCCGCCCGAACTGTTCCCGCCCGGCCGCGTAGTCGAGCGTCGCGTCCAGGCAGTCCCGGGCCGCCCCGAGCACCCCGAAGATGATGCTCAGCCGGGCCTCGGTCAGGCAGGAGAGCGGCGCCATCAGGCTGCGCGCGCCCGGGAGCCGGGCACTGTCCGGCAGCCGCACCCCGTCCAGCACCAGCTCGCCGACGCTGGACGCGCGCAGCGACATGTTGTGCCGGAATTCGTGGGCGGTGAAGCCGGATGCGCCGGCCGGCACGACGAACCCGACCACGCCCTTCTCGGCTTTGGCCCAGATCACCGCCACGTCGGCGATCGGCGCGTTGAGGATCCAGGTCTTCACCCCGTCGAGGACCCAATCGTCGCCGTCACGGCGGGCCCGGGTGGACATCCCGGTCGGGTCGGAGCCGTGGTCGGGCTCGGCCAGGCCGAAGGAGCCGATCGAGCGGCCGGCCGCCAGCGCGGGCAGCCAGTGGTCCTTCTGCTCGTCCGAGCCGTAGCGCCAGATCGCGTACATCACCAGGGAGCCCTGCACCGACACCAGGGAACGGATCCCGGAGTCGGCCGCTTCCAGCTCCATGCAGGCCAGGCCGTAGGCGACGGTGGAGACGCCGCCGAGGCCGTACCCCGTCAAATGCATGCCGAACAGGCCGGCCTTTCCCAATTCGAGCGCAAGATCGCGAATTGGCGGATTGCCGTTCTCGAACCAGTCGGCCACGTCCGGGCGAATATGATCATTCGCTACCTGGCGGGCCAGAGCGCGCGCGGCACGCTCGTCATCACTCAGCAGGTCGTCAAGATCCAGCAGGTCAAGCGGTCGAACAACCATGCATTTCAAATTAACGGAGTTGTCAGCCCTCTACGACCAATACACGGGCGTGAATCTGATTGCGCTGCTGGAGCGCAGCGCGTAATGCACGGTGCAAACCGTCCTCGAGATACAGGGCGCCCCGATACTCCACCACGTGCGGGAAAAGATCTCCGTAGAAGGTCGAATCCTCGGCCAGCAGCTTGTCCAGCGCCAGCTCACGCTTGGTGGTGATCAGGTCGGCGAGCCGGATCGGCCGCGGCGGAATCTCCGCCCACGCTTTCAGCGTGGTGTGGTGATCAGGGTACGGGGCGCCGTCCCGAACCGCTTTGAAGATCACGGCGGCTGCCCCTCTCCCTGCGAAACGTCATCGTTGCTATCAGCCTAGCCGCGACAAAATCATGCCTCCGCGGCCGGAGCCCATCGGCCATGATGCACCACATCGTCCACCGGCCGGTGGCCGCGCTTGAGTGACGGAGACCTCTTGTCGTCTCCCCGATAGCCGACGCTGAGCACGCCGACCGGGTTGAACTCCTCGGGCACCCCGAAAGCGGCCCGGAAGTTCGGGATCCGTGCAGGCGGGATGCCGAAGAAGCACGATCCGAGCCCCTCGTTCACCGCGGTCAGGTGCATCAGCAGCGCGGCGAAGCCGGTGTCGACGTCCCAGTACGGCACCGGCCAGCGGTTCTCGTCCCGATCCGTCCAGCCTTTGTCGCTCTGCGCGTAACGGTCCAGGTAGACGGACTTGTTGGAGAGCGCGACGATGAGCAGCGGGGCGGTCCGCATCCGGTCCAGCCAGCCGCCGGCCTCGAACTCCGGAGTGGCCGTCACCGACCAGTAGAGCTCCCGGTCCTCGGGCGAACTGAGGACCAGGAAACTCCAGCCCTGCGAGAAGCCGGCCGACGGCGCGCGCAGCCCGTGCCGGACGATCTTGTCGACCAGCTCCGGCGGCACCGGACGCGTGGGGTCGTACGCCCGGATCATCCGGCGCCGGCGGACCACCTCGTCGAACTCCATCAGGCGCGAATCCCCCACGCGGTGGTCCAGGTCTCGCCCGGCGCCAGCACGATCAGGTCCCGGCCGGAGCGGAACGCGTCCGGCGGGCAGGTCATCGGCTCGACCGCGACGGACCGGCGGTGCCGCTCGCCGTGCAGCGTGTCGCCCGAGAAGACCTGCCAGTACTTGAACTTCTCGTCGGCCCAGACGGTGATCTTGGTGTCCGAGTCGGGATCGGCCAGGACGACCTCGGTGATCCCGTCCGGCCCGAAGTCGATGTCGCCGAACGTGGTGTCCAGGACCGCGGTGCCGATCCGGCGCGGCTCGGCGTAGTCGAACTCGGTGCCGGCCACCTTGACCGCGCCGAGCGGGAGCAGCCGCGAGTCGGCCAGCAGCCGAGTCTTGGCCGGCACCTGCAGGACGGTGTCGTCGACCGAGACGCCGGGCAGCCGCAGGTACGGGTGCACGGAGTAACCCCACGGCGCGTCCGACTCGCTGGTGTTCACGACCTCCTGCACGCTGCGCAGGCCCTCGGCCGAGACCGACCAGCGGGTCCGCAGGGTGAGGCCCCACGGGTAGCCCACCTGCGGCGGCAGGTCGAATTCGAGCGTCACCGCGGACGCGGTGTGCTCGGTGGCCCGCCAGCGGGCCCAGTTGACCAGGCCGTGGATGGCGTTGTGCCGGGCCGGCTCGGAGAGCGCGAGCTGGTAGGTCTGCTCCTGGAAGGTGTAACGCCCGTCCCGGATCCGGTTCGGCCACGGTGCGAGGATCTGGCCGGCGGAACCCGGGGAGATCTCGTCCACGCCGAAGCCGTCGAGCAGCTCAACGCCGCCGGACGAGAAACTGCGCAGCGTGCCACCGACCTCGGCCAGGACGGCACGTCGGCCGTCCGCCTCGATCGACCACTGAACCCCGGATTTCGCGGCTGTCTGTGTCATACCCGCGACACTATCGTTCGGCGTTCTCCACGGGTTCCGGGACGGGCCGGTAGCGGATCAGCGCCGGGAACGCGAGCGCCAGCACCAGGGCCAAAGCCGCGGCGACCAGGCCGCCGCCCACCCAGGAGGCGCCGACGCCGGTGAACTGGGCGGTCGCACCCGCGCGCAGGTCACCCAGACGGGGACCGCCGGCCACCACCACGGTGAACACGCCCTGCAGCCGGCCACGCAGCCGGTCCGGGGCGAACGTCTGCATGATCGTCTGCCGGTAGACCGCGCTGACCAGGTCGGCCGCGCCGGCCACGGCGAGCAGCAGGACGGCCAGCCAGAGCTGATGGGCCAGGCCGGACAGGGCGATGGCCACACCCCAGCCGACCACCGCGGCGGTCAGCGCGATGCCCTGCCGCCGCACCCGGCTGATCCAGCCCGAGGTCAGGCCGCCCAGCAGCGAGCCGATGGCGATCGCGCTGAACAGCCAGCCGACCGCGGTCGGGCCGCCGAACCGTTCCTCGGCCACCGCCGGGAACAGCGCACGGGGCATGGCGAAGACCATGGCGATCAGGTCGACCGCGAACGAGAGCAGTAGCACCGGCTGGGTGACCAGGAACTTCAGGCCGACCACGATGCCGCGCAGGCCGGCTGTGGGCTTCTCCCCGGACTCGTCCGGCTCGATCGGCGGGATTGGGGGCAGCCGCCAGGTGGCCCAGAACGTGAGGGTGAACAGCAGCGCGTCGACCGTGTAGGCGACCGCGACACCGGTCCCGGTCGACCAGATGCCCATGATCACACCGGCGGCCAGCGGGCCGAGCACGCCACCGGCCGTCGTCGTCGTGTAGTTCAGCGTGTTCGCGGCCGGCACCATCGGCGTCGGCACCAGGCGCGGGACGATCGACTGCCGGGCCGGGGAGCTGATCGCGAAGCCGACCGACTGGACCGCCGTCAGCGTCAGGAGCAGGTGCGGACTCCGTACGCCAAGAATCGCCTGCGTCAGCAGGCCTAGAGTGACCACCCAGGTGAGCGCTGAGCTGGTCAGCAGCAGCCTGCGCCGGTCGACGACGTCGGCGATGGCACCGCCCCAGAGCCCGAAGATCAGCAGCGGGACCAGGCCGGCGACGCCGAGCAGCCCGACCCAGAACGTCGAGTGCGTGATCGCGAACATCTGCACCGGCACGGCCACGGCGGTGAACTGGAAGCCGAAGAACGACGCTCCGGTGCCGATCCACATCCGGCGAAAGGCCACCACCCGCAGCGGGGTGGTGTCGATCATCCAGGACTTTTTTTTATTTTCCTCGACCACGCTCACGGGGCCAGCCTTTCCACGATCCAGTCCCCGTTCTGCCTGCGGAAACGCAGCCGATCATGTAGCCGGTTGCTGCGCCCCTGCCAGAATTCGACGGTCTCCGGAATCACCCGCAAACCGCCCCAATGCGGCGGAGGCGGCACCGGCCCGTCACCGAACCGGTCGGCCGCCGCGCTCAGACCGGCCTCCACCGCGTCGCGATCGGGCAGCACCCGCGACTGCGGACTCGCCCACGCGCCGAGCTGCGAGCCGCGCGGACGCGACGCGAAGTACTCCTCGGTCTCGGCCCGGGACACGCGTTCCACCTGACCGGAAACGATCACCTGGCGTTGCATGACGAACCAGGGAAAGACCAGGCTTGCGTACGGGTTGTCGGCCGCTTCCGTGCCCTTGCGGGACTCATAGTTCGTGAAAAATACGAATCCCGCCGAGTCGTACCCCTTGAGGAGCACTGTCCGGGCCGACGGGTGACCGTCCGCGCCCGCGGTCGCCACGATCATCGCGTTCGGCTCGGGCAGTCCGAACGCCGTCGCCTCGGCGAACCAGGCCGCGAACTGGGCCGTCCACTCCTTCGCGAGCGAGCTCTCCAGCAGCGGCCCGTGCTCGGTGTAGTCACGGCGCATCCCCGCGGGGGACGGCGGATCGGATGACATCCGGGTACTTCCTTTCGGCTGCAAGCACGTTAAGTCCGCAACCGCGTGGTGTCAGTTGAACCAGGATGGGTGTCATCGAGAGCACAATCGCCACGGGTCGACCCGGCCGTTACCCGCCGGGCAAGATGAATCACTCACCGCAGCTCACGTCTCCCAGGGAGTGCCGTGTCCGACTTCAAGCCGGGACTCGAGGGCGTCACCGCGTTCGAGACCGAGATCGCCGAGCCCGACCGGGACGGTGGCGCTCTGCGGTATCGCGGCGTCGACATCGAGGACCTGATCGGCCAGGTGTCGTTCGGCAACGTCTGGGGCCTGCTGGTCGACGGCAAGTTCGGGCCGGGGCTGCCGCCGGCCGAGCCGTTCCCGGTGCCCGTGCACTCCGGTGACATCCGGGTCGACGTGCAGTCCGCGGTCGCCATGCTGGCGCCCTACTGGGGGCTCGACCAGCTGCTGGACATCACCGACGAGCAGGCCCGCAAGGACCTGGCCCGGGTCTCGGTGACCGCGCTCTCGTTCGTCGCCCAGGCGGCCCGCGGTCTGGGCCTGCCGGCCGTGCCGCAGAAGGACATCGACAAGGCCGAGACCATCGTGGAGCGGTTCATGCGCCGGTGGCGCGGCGAGCCCGACCCGCGGCACGTCAAGGCCGTCGACGCGTACTTCATCTCGGCCGCCGAGCACGGGCTGAACGCGTCCACGTTCACCACCCGCATCGTCGCCTCCACCGGGGCCGACGTGGCCGCCTGCATCTCCTCCGGGATCGGCGCGCTCTCCGGTCCGCTGCACGGCGGCGCACCCACCCGGGTGCTGCACATGCTGGAGTCGGTCGAGCGCGCCGGCGACGCCGAGGGCTATGTGAAGGACGTGCTCGACCGTGGCGAGCGGCTGATGGGTTTCGGTCACCGCGTCTACCGCGCCGAGGACCCGCGGGCCCGGGTGCTGCGCCGGATCGCCAAGGAGCTGGGCGCCCCTCGCTTCGAGGTGGCCGCCGCGCTGGAGAAAGCGGCGATGGCCGAGCTGCGCGAGCGCAAGCCCGACGGCGAGCTCTGGACGAACGTGGACTTCTGGGCCGCCGTGGTGCTCGACTTCGCCGAGGTGCCGGCCCACATGTTCACCTCGATGTTCACCTGCGCCCGGGTGGCCGGGTGGAGCGCGCACATCCTGGAGCAGAAAAAGCTCAACCGGATCCTGCGACCCAGTTTGAGGTACGTGGGTCCGGCGCCGCGCACGCCCTCGGCGGTCGAAGGCTGGTCCCAACTCACGCATAATGTGTGACCGTGGCTGAGCTAATCCGCGGCGGAAAACCGAGGCAAAATCGTGAATGAGATCCGGATCCCTGACGCGATCAAACCAGTCGACGGCCGTTTCGGCTCGGGGCCGAGCAAGGTCCGGCCGGAAGGTGTCGAGGCCCTCGCCGCGGTCTCCCGTACCTTCATGGGCACCTCGCACCGCCAGAAGACGGTGAAGGAGCAGGTCGCCCGGCTTCGGAAGGGTCTGGCCGAGTTCTTCTCGATGCCTGATGGGTACGAGGTGATCCTGGCCAACGGCGGCACCAGCGCGTTCTGGGAGGTCGCCACGTTCGGCCTGATCCGCGACAAGGCCCAGTTCGCCGAGTTCGGCGAGTTCGGCGCCAAGTTCGTGCAGGCCGTCACCGACGCGCCGTTCCTGGCCGAGCCCACCGTGCACAAGGCCCCCGGCGGCCAGGCCGCGTTCCTGACCGCCGAGGCCGGCGTCGACGTCTACGCGACCGTGCAGAACGAGACCTCGACCGGCGTCTCCGTGCCGGTCCGGCGGGTGGCCGGCGCCGACGAGGGCGCGCTGCTGCTCACCGACGCGACCTCCGGCGGCGGCAGCCTCGACGTCGACCTCAACGAGACCGACGTCTACTACCTGGCCCCGCAGAAGGCGCTCGGCTCGGACGGCGGGATCTGGCTGGCCCTGATGTCGCCGGCCGCGATCGAGCGGGCCTTCGAGATCAAGGCGTCCAAGCGGTACATCCCGCAGTTCCTCGACCTGGTGACCGCGATCGAGCAGTCCCGCCTGGAGCAGACGTACAACACCCCGGCGTTGGCCACCGTGTTCCTGGCGGCCGAGCAGCTCGACTGGATGAACGCGCAGGGCGGCCTGGCCTGGGCGGTCAAGCGCAGCTCGGAGAGCGCCGCCGCGATCTACGGCTGGGCCGAGCGGTCGTCGTTCGCCGAGCCGTTCGTGACCGATCCGGCCCTGCGCTCCTCGGCCGTGGCCACCATCGACTTCGCCGAGAGCGTCGACGCCGCGGCCATCGCCAAGGTGCTCCGGGCGAACGACATCGTGGACACCGAGCCGTACCGGAAGCTGGGTCGCAACCAGCTGCGGATCTCGCTCTACCCGACCGTCGACCCGACCGATGTCACCGCCCTGACCACGTGCATCGACTACGTGGTGGAGCGTCTCTAAAGCGACTTGGTGACCTGGCTCATTGCGCTGGGTAAGGCACAGTCCGTACGAAGGAAATCGGTCTGCGGAGAATGAAGATCATCTTCGCTGGTCAGCCACTTTGACGGCGTGGCTTACCCCCATTGAGTGACCAAGGCGCGTACCGTGTTCCGAAACGCGCCCGGGTGGCTGACTCTCGGGAGCACAGGCCAACGCCAACGCGACGGGACGGAGGCAACGCATGCGGCCAGTACGCTTCGTCGCCCTTTCCGAGGACGGACAGGCCCTCGTGCTCGCCGATGAGGTGGGCCGACTACTCGCGCTTCCCCTGGACGACCGGGTCGCGGGAGTGTTCAGCGAGAGCCCCGCGGCGCCGGGAACAGCGGTTGCCGTCATCGCGCCCGACGCGGTGCCCTCACTGTCACCGCGCGACATCCAGGCCCGGATCCGCTCCGGCGAGTCCGCCGAAGATGTCGCCCGCATCGCCGGTGTCCCGGTCGACCGTGTGCTGCGCTACGCCGGCCCGGTGCTGCAGGAGCGGGCCATGCTGGCCCAGCACGCGCGCCGCACCCGCCTGAAGACGTCCGATTCCGGTCAGCCGCTGGCCGAGGTGGTGGACAGCCGCCTGGCCCAGCACGGCATCGACACCGAGAAGATCTCCTGGGACGCGTTCCGCAAGGACGACGGCACCTGGCGGATCGTCGCCACCTGGCCCTCCGGCAAGGCCACCGCCCAGGCCATCTGGGATCTCGACAAGGGTCGTCAGGTCGTCGCCCCGCACGACGACATGGCGCAGTACCTGTGCGCCGAACGCCCCACCCAGATCCTCGGCCAGGACCCGGTCCCCGAGCGTGGCGGCCACGGCCTGCCCGGCCCGGTCCGCAGCCCCGAGCCGATCCGTGGCGGTCACGGCCTGCCCGCGGCCGACAACAGCCCGGCCCGGCCGACCCGCGACCCGATCCGCGCCGGTCGCGACGCCCTGCTGGCCTCCCTGGACCGTCCGCTGGAGGGTCAGTCCGGCCGCAGCCTCGAACCGATCTCGCCGGCCGCCCGACGCCCGGTCGCCGGCGGTGCCGCGGCCCTGCTCGGCGGCGGTTCCGGCTCGGCCTTCGACGACGACGCCGACCTGCCCAAGGAGGTCCCGGCCGTCCCGTCACTGGCCGTCCTCCGCCCGCGCCGCACCGTCGGGCAGAACACGCAGGGCAACGGCGAGGGCGAGGAGAACAAGCCCCGCAAGCGCCTCCCCAGCTGGGACGACGTGCTCTTCGGCGGCGGCCCGGCCGCCCGGGAGTCCTCCTGATCCCGACCGCGGGCCACCCGGCCGCAGCGACAGCCCACCCCCACAGCTCGACCCGTCCCTTCAGCCACGGCTCAGCGCAGGCCCACCGCCTCAGCCGGCTCCCCCGGCTTGCCCGCAGCCTGGAGCAGGTCCGCTGGGCTGGCCGGGGCCCGGCGCGGAACCTCTGCCGTGGTCGCGGTCCGGCTGCGGCCCGCGTCCTCCTTACGCTCCTCGGGGGCGGTTCGGTCGTGCGGGAGTCCTCCTGAGCAGCCTTTTCGTAGCCGTCCACCCGTCGGCGGCGGCCCGCGAGGATCTGCTACGCCGCCTGCCGCCCGGAGCACGAATGACGCGCCCCTCGAAGTGGCACGTCACGCTGGCTTTCCTCGGTGAGATCTCCCGCAGTACGGACGAGGTCACCCAAGCCCTCTCGACAGTCCCAACCCATCCGGCCTTCCGCCTCCGGGTATCCGGCGGTGGCCGTTTCGGATCAGTCGCGTGGGCCGGCCTGTCCGGTAACGTCCCGGCGCTCACCGACCTGCGCGAATCAGTCCGAGTCGCCCTGGACAACGCCGGATTCGCAATCGATCCACGCCCGTTCCGCCCCCACTTGACGGTTTCGTACCGCCTGGAGCCCAGCATCCTCGCCGCTTTGAACGGCTACACGGGCCCGGAGTGGGACGTGACAACGTGCGCCTTGGTCGAGAGCATTCTCGGCAATTACCACACTCTCCACGAATGGCCCCTACCCACTCCCTGATCCCACCGAACCCCGCCCCGCGGCACACAGCTCTACGGGCAGGCGCCACACGGGGGCAGGCACTTCCCACGGTATGCCCTGCTGCGGGACAGAACCCGGTCGGAACATGCGCGCTAGCCGGGAAAGCTCATGATGGCCAGCCAAGAGTGGCCGGGGCGGCCGGAGGGATCAGCCGCGGAGGGCCAGGCCGGCGGCTTCGAGTTGGGTTTCGAGGCGTAGGCGTTCGATCTCGCGGTCGACCCCCTGGAGCAGCTGCAGGTGTTCCGGAACGCCGAGGCAGCGGCAGGCCAGACGCAGCCGGGCGTCGTAGGCGCGCATCAGCGCGGCCATGCAGGTTTCCGACGAGCGCAGCGGGCCGGACCGGCGCTGGCGGTCCAGGCGGCGCAGGTCGAAGGCGAGTTGTTCGATCGGGACCGCGGGCAGGGTGTCCATCCGGGCGGTGAGGTCGAGGCCGGCCAGGTCACGGTCGAGGCGGCGGAGGTCGCGGCCGGGCGGGCCGGGCCGGCGAGCCCAGTAGGCCTGGGCCGAACCTTTGCGGGGCTGTCGGTTCGGTGCGGGCACCCGGCGGAATGAGGTTCGCCGTCGGGGCAGGTGGCCCGGGCCGGCCGGTCGGCGTGAATCGGGACGCCGGCGCAGGATCCGGGCACACGGCAGGATCAGCAGCGTCGTCCACGCCGCTAAGATCACGACCAGTTGCGCCATCGCCACGTATTGACGTTAGGCCGGGACCGGCCGGGGCGGGAACACCCGTTCGGCGGACCTGATCTGCCAACTACCTGAATGCCACGTTTCTGACCGACAGCGGGCAGGCTGTGGGGTGCACTTATCCAGAAATGGTGCCTGGAATGCGAAAATCCGCGCCACCCCTCGAACGGGTGACGCGGATTCGGGCGTGAGCCTCAGCCCTTGACCACCGGCTCCGGGGTGCGGGCCGGGGGCTCCCGACGCACCTGGACCGCGAGGGCGGGAGCCGGCCCGACAAGAACGGCGGCCTCGGAGTGCACCGAGGGCGACCCAACCGGCGACGACGCGACCGGGGGTGACACCACCGGGGACGCGACCGAGGGTGACTCGATCAGCCGCAGGGAGGGCCGGGGCCGCAACCGGAACCGCAGCCGATCCCCGCTGGCCCGCAACTGCCAGACCAGCGTCGCCACCGCCGCGACGAACGACACCAGCCCGCCCACCCAGATGCTGGAGGGCACCCCGAACTGCTCCCCCCACCATCCGGCCAGGGAGGCCCCGATCGGCGTGGTGCCGAGGAAGACCAGCACGTAGAGCGCCATCACCCGGCCGCGGTATTCGGCGTCGACGCCCATCTGCACCCGGTGGTTGGCCGCCTGGGCCAGGTAGATCGAGAAGAAGCCGGTCGGGACCAGCAGGAGCATGGCGACCACGAAGTTCGGCGCGAAGCCGACCGCGAACTCGAACACGCCGAAGGCGATCGCGGCGCCGATCACCCGGTATGCCCCGGGGCGGGCCCGGCGGGCGCTGCCGGCCAGGGCGCCACCCAGCGCGCCGACGGCCAGGGCGGTGGTGAGCAGGCCGAACGACGAGGCGCCGGCGTGGAAATTGATCTTCGCGAGGGCGGCCAGGGTGACCGGGAAGTTGAAGCCGATCATGCCGACCACGGCCATCAGGGTGATCGGGAGCACCAGGTCGGCGCGCTTGCCGACATACTTCAGACCGTCCAGGACCTTGGCGTTGCCGCGGTGCTTGCGTTCGATGCCGAGGAGCTCGGACGTGTTCATCCGGGTGTAGGTGAAGATCGGCGCGATCGCCAGGACGGTCGCGAGAAGGAACACCACGCGCATCGGGAACGCGGCCAGCAGCACGCCGGCCAGCGCCGGGCCGCCGATGCGGGCCGAGTTGAAGGTGGCCGCGGAGAGCGCCAGCGCGTTCGGCAGCAGCGGCAGCTCGACGAGCTCGGAGACGAACGCCTGCCGGACCGGGGTCTCAACCGAGTTGGCGATGCCGAAGAGCAGGGCGAACATGAACACGTGCCAGAGCTGCACGATGCCCGAGGCCACGATGATCGCGAAGGCGATGGCGGTGGCCGCGAAGACCGAGTTGGCGATGATCAGGAGCTTGCGCTTGTCGTAGCGGTCGGCCAGCCGCCCGCTGTAGAGGGTCAGCAGCATGACCGGGACGAACTGCAGGGCGGTGACCACCCCGAGCGCGCCCGGTGAGTTGTGTGACAGGTCCAGGACCAGCCAGTCCTGCGCGGTGAACATCGTCCACACACCGACCAGCTTGATCAGCTGCCCGAGGGAGAAGAGGCGATAGTTCCGGACTCTCAGGGATCGGAATGTCGTGTCCAGCACTGCCCGCATGCGGTGTGCCTCCTCGCCTCGGTCGTACGCGTCATCGTCGTGTGACGAAGCGGAACGACCGGACGTAAGAGTCAGGCGCGGGCGACGCGTTGCAGAATCTCCGCAGCGCGGGCCAGGGTGTCCCGTTCCTCGGGCGTGAGCTGGTCCAGCTGCACGGCGAGCCACTCGTTACGAGCGTTCTCGTGCACCGCGTAGACCTCGCGCCCCTGATCGGTGGCGGCCAGGATGACCTGGCGCCCGTCGGTGGGATGCGGGGTCCGGGCCACGAGCCCGCGGTCCTCCAGCTTGCCGACGATCTTGGTCATCGTCGGGGGCTGCACCCGTTCCACATCGGCGAGCTCACGTGGAGTCAGCGCGCCGTGCAGTTGAAGGCTGGTCAGCGCGGAGAGCTGACTGAACGTCAGATCGCCGACCGGCCGGGCCTGCCGGACCCGCCGGCTGAACCGGATGATCGCTTCCCGCAGCGTCTTGGCCAGCGATTCCGCTGTGCGCTCCGTCGTCATCACCCGCTCCGTCACGATACTTAGCCTAGCTAATGAGCATGGCTAACGACATGTGTTCGACCATGTAAGAACCGTCACCGGGCACGCTAGCGCACCCGGTGACGGCGAGTGAATCAGAGCACCCAGGATTCCAGCGGACCCCGGGCGAAGTAGAGCACGAACAGGACGGCAACCCCGTACAGAATGGGGTGGATCTCCCTGGCCTTGCCGGTCGTGGCCTTCAGGACGACGTACGAGACGATCCCGGCCCCGATCCCGTTCGAGATCGAGTACGTGAACGGCATGATCGTGATCGTCAGGAACGCCGGCACCGCGATCGTCCAGTCGGTCCAGTCGATCTGCCGCACCGAGGTCATCATCAGGAACCCGACCACGACCAGCGCCGTCGACGCGGCCTCGAACGGCACCACCTGCACCAGCGGCGCGAAGAACATGGCCAGCAGGAACAGCGCGCCGGTGACCAGGTTGGCCACACCGGTGCGGGCACCCTCGCCGACACCGGAGGCGCTCTCCACGAACGACGTGTTGCTGGAGACGCTGGCCGCACCACCCGCGGCGGCGGCCAGAGAATCGACGAGCAGAATTTCCCGCGTACGCGGTGGCATGCCCTCCTCGTCGAGCATCTCGCCCTCCTGGCCGACCGCGACCATCGTCCCCATGGTGTCGAAGAAGTCGGCCACCAGCAGCGTGAAGACGAACATCAGCGCGACCAGCCAGCCGGCGTGCTGCCACGAGCCGAGCACGTTGAAGTGCCCGAGCAGCGACAGGTCGGGGGTGTCGACGACCTTCGCCGGCATCTTCGGCACGTTCAGCGACCAGCCGTGCGGGTTGGTGACGACCGAACCGACGCCGGTGATCGCCTCCACCACGATGGCCAGCACCGTGGTGCCCAGGATGCCGATCAGGATGGCGCCCTTGATCTTGCGGACGAAGAGCACCAGCGTGAACAGCAGGCCGATCGAGAAGACCAGGGTCGGCCAGGTGAGCAGCTTGCCGCCGAGGCCCAGCTCGACCGGGACGGTGGTGTTGGACGCATCCGGTACGCGGTGCACGAAGCCGGAGTCGACCAGACCGATGATCATCAGGAAGAGGCCGATGCCGACCCCGATCGCGGTCTTGAGCTGCGTGGGTACGGCCTTGAAGACCGCCGTCCGCAGCCCGGTGAGCACGAGCACCCCGATCAGCAGGCCCTCGATCACCACCAGGCCCATCGCGTCGGCCCAGGTCATCTGGGGCGCGATCTCGTAGGCGACCAGCGCGTTCACACCCAGGCCGGCGGCCAGCGCGAGCGGGAAGCGGGCCACGACGCCCATCAGGATGGTCATCACACCGGCGACCAGTGCCGTGCCGGCGGCGAGCGCGGCGAGCGGCAGGTGGGCGCCCTTCTGGTCGGCGCCGCCGGCCAGGATCAGGGGGTTGAGGACGACGATGTACGCCATCGTGAAGAACGTGACGAACCCGCCACGGATCTCGCGGCTCAACGTTGAGCCGCGCTCGGTTATCTGGAAGAAGCGGTCGAAACCGTTTCGCGTGGACATGCTGGCCCTTTCGGGTGGCACTCTGAGGACGCGAGCATGGTGCCTTACGCGATTGACCTCGGCAAAAACGGAGTGATGTTACAACTCTCACGTCCTGCGCCGAGACGTTCCGTAATGGCCTTACCCTGTCGGAGTGAGTGACCTGTCTCCCGCGACCCGGGCTGACGATCCGCCGTCCGGTCTGACCGTCGTGACCGGTACCAAACCACGTGTCGAGCCGCTCGACCCGCCGATGGTCCCGTTCGCGCTCGCCGGGCTGGCCGCGTTCCTGGTGGCCGCGCTCGTCTGCCTGCTGGCCGACGCCCCCGACTCCTGGCTCGACACCAGCGTGGCCGGGTTCCTCGTCGGCATCCCCGGCCTGATCACGATGATCGTGCACGACCGGAACCGGAAGCGCCGCCGGGCGCTGTCACACCCGGAGTTCCACGCCTCTTAAACCGTCAGCTGTGGCCGTAATCCTCGGCCGGCTCACCGGACTCGACCGAACCGTGGCCACGGCTCACGGCCACGGTCTCGACCTCGCTGTCGTCGTAGACCGTCGGCAGCTCGTCGACCGGCTGCTCGGTGGTGGCCAGCAGCGCCTCGGAGTGCGCCCCACAGCCGTGGTCGGCGCTGACCGCGCGGCCGTCGTCCGGCGCGTAGAGGTTTCCGCAGACTCCGAACATCAGCCGCATCGAACCGGCCAGCGGCAGGTAGAAGCCGCAGGCACCGCAGCGGGCGTTGCGCGGGGCGGCCGTGGAGATCGGCGCCTCCGGGCCGGCGTCGCCGTCATACCACCTCTGGGCGGTCTCCATCCGGCCGTCCTTGGACATGACCCGGGACCGGCCGAGGCCGAGCTCCCAGGAGACGTCCTCGACCGCGGCGTCGTCGCTCAGCACATAGCCCGGGGCCAGCCGGTCGTCGTCCGGCGCGGTCGGCATCAGGTCGCCGACGCCCAGGTCGCCGGGCTGGACCCGCTCGTTCCAGGGCACCCAGCCGGGGGCGAGCAACGCGTCCGGCCCGGGGAGCAGCACGGTCTCGCAGACCGTGACGTGCCGGCTGCGCGGGACGCGGGTCACGGTGACCGCCCAGCGCCAGCCGCGGTAGCCGTCGAGGTGGGACTCGAAGAAGTGAGTCACGACACGATCGCCCTCGGCGATCGCTTCGAGATGGTCACCGATGTCTGCCGGGTCCACATCGGTGATCGCGCCACGGGCCACCCCGACGGCATCGGCACAGACCTGGTCGAGTCGGGCGGCGCGGGTGGTGGTCCTGGAGGTCACCCGCCCATTGTTGCCTACCGAACCCCACCGGTCGCAACGACTCCCCACATACCTGTGGACAGAAGGGGGCCGACCTCGCCCGGATCAGTCAGGATGGTTGCCATGCCGCTGCTTCCCACTCTCGGACGCACCGTCGGTTCCGGCGTCAAAGCCGTGCGCCTGGTGGTGCGCGGCTCCGTGCGTGGCGGCGCCTGGGCGACCCGCCGCGTCGGCACCGCGCGGGCCCGCGGCGCCGCCAACGAGATCGGCATGATCCGCCTCTTCGACCTGCACGCGGTCTCCTGCGCCGGTGACGCGCTGATCGCGATCGGCCTGGCCGGCACCATCTTCAGCGTCCCGCTCGGCGAGGCCCGCAGCAAGGTCGGGCTCTACCTGCTCATCACCATGATCCCGTTCGCGCTGCTGGCGCCCGTGGTCGGCCCGCTGCTCGACCACTTCCGCCACGGCCGGCGTTATGCGTTGGCCGTCACCATGCTCGGCCGCGCCTTCCTGGCCTACGTGATGTCCGACAACCTGCTCGGCTGGGGTCTCTATCCGGCCGCGTTCGGCGTGCTCGCGCTCTCCCGGGCCTATGGTGTGGCCCGCTCCGCGGCCGTGCCCCGTCTGCTGCCCGACGGGGTCGGGCTGTCCCAGGTGGGTGCGCGGGCCAGCGTCTACGGCACGTTCGCGGGTGCGGTGGTCGCCCCGATCGGTCTGCTCGCCTTCAAGTTCGGACCACAGTGGCCGCTGCGGGTGGCCAGCATCATCTTCATCGTCGGCATGGTCGTCTCGCTGCGCCTGCCGCCCCGCGCCGACTCCGACCCGCCCGAGGCCATGCCGCGCGCCTGGCGCACCGTGCTCGGCCTCAACCGTGGGTCGGACCGGCCGCTCTCCGGCCGTCTGGTCCTGGCCACGCTGATCGGCAGTTCGTCGCTGCGCCTGCTCTACGGTTTCCTGCTGCTCTTCATGACCTTCGCGATCATGGCGGGGGACGTCGACACCACGATCCTCGGCTGGGCGATCGGCCGGGGCACCGCGGTCGGCGTGGTCGGCGGCGCGCTGGCGCTCGGCACGTTCCTCTCCACCGCCGCCGGCACCGGTCTGCACATCCGCCGCCCGCTCGCCCTGCAGTCCAGCGGCCTGATCATCACCGCCGGCGTGGCCGTCCTGGCCACGATCTTCTGCAACCTGGCCACCATCGCCCTGCTGGCCCTGATCACCGCCGTCTTCAGCGGCATCGCGAAGCTCGCGGTCGACGCCAGCATCCAGGAGCGGGTGCCCGAGCGGCTGCGCGCGACCGCTTTCGCCCACTCCGAGACGGTTCTCATGCTGGCCTGGGTCGCCGGTGGCGGCATCGGTCTCATCCCGCTCACCGGGCGGCTCGGGGTCGCGCTCGCCGCGTTGCTCGCGGTGCTGGCCGCGGCGCGGGCCGCCTGGTCGGCCGCGCGCCTGCGCAGCGAACGTCTGGCCGGTCGCCCGGAAGGCTCCGCGGGAGACCCGGGCGGTTCCGGCAAGGCCGATTCCGATCAGGGCCGCGACGCCCCTTCCCGTACGACGTCAGCCCGCCTCGATTCCACGCCGCCGGGCTCGGAAACCACCGAGTCCCGGGCCACTTCCTCCCGGGCCGACGACGAGGATCTGTTCTACGAAGCGGCCGACCCCTGGCCGGACGCCCCCACGGTCACCGAGCGCAACGCCCCCCACCAGCGCCCCGCCACCGAGTCCGACCCCACCCTGGTCGAGGAGCCGCACGGCCGCGCCCGGTGGGGCCGCCGCAAGCCGAAAGCCGCGAAGAAGCCCGCCCCGGTCGAGGAGCCCACCCGGCAGTTCGACACCGGGAGTGCCGCCGCTCCCCCGGGCTATCACGTCTACCGCCCCTCCTCCGCCGCCTCGAACGGCAACTCCGAGAACAGCGAGTCCGCGTGACCCTCCATCCCGTCCTGGCCGTGACCGCGGTCGCCGCCGAAGCCGACGCCCTGCGCCCCACCCTCGACCCGGATCTGGTCGTCGTCGAGGCGGTCGGGGTCGGCCCGGCCGCCGCCGCCGCGGGAACCGCCCGCCTCCTCGCCCGCCGCGACTACCGGGCGGTCATCAGCGTCGGTATCGCCGGGGGTTTCCCCGGCCGCGCCGACGTCGGCGCCACCGTCCTGGCCACCCGCACCATCGCCGCCGACCTGGGCGCGGAGTCCCCCGACGGCTTCCTCCCGGTCGAGGAGCTCGGTTTCGGCAGCAGCGTCCTGGAGACCGACGCCGCCCTGCTCAAGGCTCTCGTCGCGGCTCTCCCGCACGCGATCACCGGCGATGTCCTGACCTTGAGCACGGTCACCGGCACCGCCGGGACCGCCGCCCGGCTGGCCACCCGTTTTCCCGACGCGGTGGCCGAGGCCATGGAGGGTTATGGCGTGGCGATCGCCGCCGCCGGTGCCGGTGTTCCGTTCGCCGAGCTCCGTGCGATCTCCAACCCGATCGGCCCCCGGGACCGGGCCGCCTGGCGACTGGCCGACGCGTTCGCCGCGCTCCGAACCGCAGCCCCATCCCTGCAATTCTGATCATTTATGTGAATTGCCCGCTTTCGCGGGCACACTGGGAAACACCAAAGGTGAATTCTTTTACAGAAAATTGTTGCCGTTGATGATCCGGCCCGGCATGCTGCGCTGAATACGATGTGACTTCCGTCGCTTTAGCTCCTGAGCGAGGCACCATGAACGAGATGAGCGCCGGCTCCCGGGCCCGCCTGATCGGCGCCGGCTACGCGGCCCAGGGGCTCGGGTATGCCGCGGTCGTCACCGCGGTGCCCGCGTTCGAGGACCGGCAGGGCCTCAGCGACGCCTTCGTCTCGGCGATCCTGCTGCTCATGTGCGTGGCCGCGGCCGCCGGTTCGGTCGTCGCCGACCAGGTCGCCGCCCGCTGGGGCAGCCGATACGCCCTGGCCGGGGGCCTCTTCGTGATCGGCGCCGGGCTGGCCGGCACGACGGTGCACACCCCGACCGCCGCGTTCGTGGCGATCCTGCTCTTCTACGGTGTCGGCCTCGGCACCGTGGACGCGTCGCTGAGCATGCAGGGCGTGCTGGTCCAGGCCCGGCTGGGTCGCAGCGTGATGAGCCGGCTGTTCGCCGCGTACACGGCCGCCGCGATCGCCGCCGCCCTGATCACGTCCGGCTCGCTGGCCCAGGATCTCGGGGCCGGCGTTCCGCTCGGGGTGGCCGCCGCGTTCGCCGTTCTCGTCGGCCTGGCCGGTTGGCGCGCGTTCGAACCGGGCCGCACCGAGCGCTCCCATGTGGTGCACGAGACCGGCAGCCGAGCCGTCCGCCGCGTGATCTGGGTCTGCGGCATGCTCATCTTCACCGCGTTCCTGGTCGACTCCGCGGTCAGCACGTGGAGCTCGGTCTACCTCAAGGACCTGGCCGCGACCGGCTGGATCGTCCCTCTCGGCTACGCCGCGTACCAGGTCACGGTCCTGATCAGCCGCCTGATCGCCGACCACATGGTGCCGCGCGCGGGCCGCCTCTCGATGGCCCTCGGCTCGCTCGCGGTCTCCGGCCTCGGCTGCGCCCTGGTCGTGCTGATCCCGACCAAGGCCGCCGCGATCACCGGCTTCGCGATCGCCGGCATCGGCGTCGGCGTCCTGGTCCCGCTCGCGTTCAGTGCCGCCGGCGAGGCCGCCAAGGAGAGCAGCGACGAGGTCATCGCCCGGGTCAACCTGTTCAACTACGGCGGCGCCCTGCTCGGCGCGGTCCTGCTCGGCGCCCTCTCCGACCCGATCGGCCTGCGGATCGCTTTCCTCATCCCGGTGGTCGGCGTCATCCTGACCCTCCCGATCGCCCGCCGCCTGACCCAACTCACGGTCGCCGAACCAGCCCCAAGACCAACCCCATAAAACCCCTTCGCTTGTACGTCCTAGCAACCCCTCAACCGCAAACATCCAGCCCCTGGTCCTGGGCCGCGACCATGTCCCGGTGCCGGGCCGCCCGGCGACCGCCGGCCGGGTCGCGGGAAAGGTGCGGCCGGTACGCTTGGCGGGTGCCGAGGCTGGTCGATCGCGACGTTCGCCGGGCGGAGCTTCTGGCGGCCACCTGGCGGGTGGTCCGGGCGCGGGGTGTCGAGGGCACGACGACCAGGGCGATCGCCGACGAGGCGGGCTGCTCGCTGAGTGTTCTCGCGCATTTTCTCGGCGGCAAGGACGACATTCTGGTCGCCGCGCAGAAAGCGGTCTACGACCGGATCGTGGAGCGGGCTTTCCGCATCGGTGGCGATCTGAACGGGCTGGCCGCGTTGCGTGCCGCGCTCGACGCGGTGTTGCCGATCGACGACGAGCGGGCGGCCGACGCGCACGTGAATGTGGCGTTCGCCGGGGCCGCGCTGTCGCATCCGCTGCTGGCCGAGTCGCGGCGGGAATCGCACCGGGCCATTCGCGTGCATCTGATGAATTGCCTGCGTGAGGCCCGTGAGCTGGCCGAGCTTCGACCGGCGGTGGCCGACGACGCGGTGATCGACGATTTCATCATTCTCGTCGAGGGCAGTTCTCTGCTGAGTCTGGTGGACGGCTGGGCCGAGGAGGGCCGGGCGGAACGCCTGACCCGCCTCGCCGACAGCTTCGTCGGTCAGCTCAGGATTTAGCCGCGCCGGAATCGGCCGCGATCAGGTCGCGGTACCAATACCAGGAATCCTTTCGGGTACGCGCGAGCGTCTCCTTGTCCACGTGCACGAGTCCGAATCGCTCGTCGTATCCGGCCGCCCATTCGAAATTGTCGAAGGCCGACCAGACGTAGAAGCCGTCCACGCGCACCCCGGAGTCGATCGCCGCCCGCACCGCGGTCAGATGCGCGTCCAGGTAGGCGATCCGGCGCGGGTCGTGGATCCGCCCGTCGTCACCGGGCCCCGCGTCGTGGAACGAGGCGCCGTTCTCGGTGACGATGATCGGCGGGAGGGCCGGATAGCGTTCGTGCAGCGCGACCAAGATCTCGGTCAGCGCGGACGGCACGATCGCCCACCCGAAGTCGGTGCGTTCGTCGCTCTTGACCGGCACCGGCGAGAACGGCAGCCCGTCGGGGATGTCGACCTCCAGCACCCCGGTGTAGTCCTTGCCTTCGCGGGGCGCCTCGATCGCGGTCGGCTCGTAGAAGTTGACCCCGTAGAAGTCCAGCCGCGCCCCGATCAGTTCCAGGTCCCGGTCCAGTTGCGCGCCGGTCGTGCCGACCCCGGCCCGGATCATCTCGTCCGGGTAGTCGCCGAGCAGGATCGGGTCGGAGAACGTCCAGTTCGTCAGGCCGCGGAACATCTCGGCGGCGAACGCGTCGGCCGGGTCGTCACTGGCCGGGTAGACCGGGAAGTGCTGGTTGGCGATCCCGATCGAGCCGGCGTCGTGGGTGCGCAGCACCTGCACGGCCAGCCCGTGGGCGAGCAGCTGGTGGTGCGCGACCGGCAGCGCCTCAAGGCCGAGACCGCGGGCCGGGGCATGGTCGGTCAACGCGTACCCGTAGAGGGTCTGGACGTTCACCTCGTTCATGGTGATCCAGTCGCGGACGCGGTCGCCGAGGCGCAGCACGACGGCGCTGGCGTAGTCGGCCAGCCGGTGCGCGGTGTCCCGGTTCAGCCAGCCGCCCTTGTCCTCCAGGTCCTGCGGCAGGTCCCAGTGGTAGAGCGTGGGCACCGGGCGGACCCCGGCCGCGAGCAGTTCGTCGACCAGCCGGTCGTAGAAGTCCAGCGAGGCCAGCGCCCGCGGCCAGGAGATCGAGAACCGGTAGTCGCGCACCCCGGACTCGGCGATGTGCGTGACGTCCTCGGCGTACCGGTGGTAGTGATCGATGGCGACCCGGGCGTTCTCGCCGTGCCGGACCGTGCCCGGCCGCGCCGTGAACGTGTCCCAGATGCTCGGGCCCTTGCCGTCGGCGTCCCAGGCGCCCTCGATCTGGAAGGCCGACGTCGCCATGCCGAACCGGAAGCCGGGTGGGAATCGCATGGATGATCCTTTCAGGACAGAACCTTGAGCCGGGGCAGACAGACCAGCGCGAGCACCGCGATCGCGGCCGTAAGCAGGTAGAGCGTGGGGTAGCCGCCGAGCCGGGTGACGATCGGCGCGGCGATCACGGGGGCGAGCAGCTGCGGCAGCGTGCCGGCGATGTTGGCGACGCCGAGCATGGTGGCGCGGGTCTCGGCGTCCGGCAGCACCTGCGTGATCACCGCCATGTCGACCGCCACGTACGCACCCCAGCCGGCCCCGACCAGCACCGACGCCGCGATGGCGACGGCCACGACCGGGACCAGGGCGAGCAGTGCGGTGCCGGCGGCGAGGACCACCGCGGCGACCGCGACGAAGATCTTCCGGCGTTCCCAGCGGTCCGAGAGCACGCCGCCGGCGAAGCCGAAGATGCCCGCGAACAGCACGTTCACCACGGTGAGGACGAGCACCCAGGTGGCCGCGTCGGCCACGCCGATCTCGTCCGACAGGTAGTAGAAGAGGTAGACGAGGACGAGCGCGTTGACCAGGTTGAGCAGGAAGCGGATCAGCCAGGCCCAGGCGAACTGGGAGCCGGGCCAGCGCAGCGTGATGCGCGTCTTCTCGGCTACCCGGGCCGGTTCGCGGTGGATCAGCAGCAGGGCCGCGCCGAGGGCGGGCACGGCCACCGCCACCGCGATGTAGCCAGGGGTGCCCTGGCCGACCGCGACGGCCAGAGCGGTCCCGAGCACGACGCCGACGATCTGGGCGACGCCGAACAGCGCGCCGACGGTTCCGCGTTGCCGCTCGGGCACCCGGTCCCCGATCATCGCGGCCAGCGCGGCCAGCGGGCCGTTCAGCCCGACCTGCACCAGCACCCAGCCGCCGATCATCGGGCCACGGGTGTCGGCGACGGACAGGACCAGCAGGCCGGCGACGCCGACCACGGTCCCGGCGACGAAGATCGGCCGCCGGGAGCCGAGCCGGTCCGACAGCGCGCCCCACAGCGGGTTGGCCAGCAGGGAGGCCGCCGCCCCGATCGCGGTGACCAGGGCGAGCAGCGATTCCTTACCGTCGGCACCGGCCAGTCGCGCGGCCTGCTCGGGCAGCAGGATCTGGATCGGCCCGAACCAGCCGGCCGCCACCCCGATCATCGCCAGGGAGTAGGCGACCATCCAGCGCGTACGGACCGGCGCCTCGGTGAGGGTCATGAGCGGGCTTTCTCCCACATCTCCACGTACGCCTCGGCCCCGCTCATCAGTTGCTTGGTGAGCAGCGCCTTGTCCGAGCCGGCCTGGTTGGTCAGGTCGGTGATCCAGTCGGTGTAGAGGCCGTACTGGGCGACCCCGTCGGTGTTCAGGTCGAACGTACGTGTCCCCCAGACCTGCTTGGTGACGGTCGTCCCGTTCAGCGCGGTGAACGGGTAGGTGAGCGGGCTGGACGCGGCGGTCAGGCGGGGCTCGGCCTGCGGGCCCAGTCCGTTGACGTCCGAGCCGACGCCGTACCCGGTGATCTTCGAGCCGTTGGCCAGCGCCTTGTTGGCCCGCCACTCGTCGAGGAAGGTCGGGGTGCCGGAGCCGTCGTCGGTGGCCGCGAAGGCGTACGAGGCGACGAACCCGCCGAGCCCGAGCACCCGGTTGACCAGGGCCCGGTCGGCCCAGGTGTGCACCGAGGTGACCCCGGCGTAGCCGCGCTGCTCGGCCAGGTCGAGTACCGCCGACGCGGTCTTCACGCCCATGTGGTCGATGTGGATGATCATGCCCCGGTCCATCATCTTCTGGACCAGGTATTTACCGAGCGCGGTGAGCCCGCGGACGTTGCAGATCTTCCCGCTCGGGTAGACCGGCAGGATCGTCCCGGCCGGCAGGTCGACGCCGAGGCTGAGCAGCTTGGCCAGGTCGTCGCTGACGATCGGCTGCTCGTTGTCGGACGGGCCGGTGCAGCTGGTCGCCTGCCACCAGTGGCCGCTGGAGAGCAGCTGGCCGACGTTGATCGCGGCGCCGGTGACGCCCTCGTCGAAGCGGGTGCCGCCGAACGCGTTGTCGAACTTGTGCACCGGGTAGAAGCCGCTCACGCCCATCGCCTGCAGCTCGTCGAGCCCCTTGTCGATGTCGGCGGTGGTGCACTGCGCGACGTCCTTGATCTCGCGGCAGCCGAAGATCTCCGAGTTCTCCACGCCGATGGTGACGGCGAGTTTGCCCTGGGCGGCGATCGCCCGTACCTCGGAAGGGGTTGTCGCCAAGCGGAACCACCCGCGACCGGGACCGCCGCTGCGAGCGTCGATGTAGTCCTGCATGTTCCGCAGGTAGGTGGACTGCGCGCGGATCTGGTCCATCTCGTCGCACGAGGTGTGCTGCAGCGTGAGGTCGCAGATCACCCGGTTGGCCACCAGCAGCACGTTGAGCACCCGCTGGCCGGACTGCCAGGCCCGTTCCAGACTGCGGAAGTACGAGGCCTCGTGCAGCATGGTGTCGGTCTGCGGCCAGTCCGTGAACGTCGGCCAGCCCTGCTCGGACGAGTTGATCGGGTCGGTGCCGGCGATGATCGCCTCCAGCAGCGCTCCCCAGCCCAGGGTCGAGTGCGAGGCACAGCCGGCCAGCGCGACCGGGGCACCGCCCGAGGCCCACGCGTCACCGCAGTGCATCGAGCCGCCGAACGCCTCGCCGGCGGTGATGTGCGCGTGCGCGTCGATCCAGCCGACGAGCTTGCCGCTGGAGTCGACCGCCGGGGACGGGGTGCCGCTCACGCCGGTGGCGATGTCCGGGATCGCGGCGCATCCGGTGGCCGCGGTGAGCTTCATGGTCGCGCTTCCGGCGCCGAGACCGCCGAGGTACGAACCCATCTGCTGACCGGTCGACGTCGAGACGAGCTTGTAGTTGCCGGAGGATCCGCTGCTTACGGTCCAGTCGGCGCGATCACCGTAGGAGTCGCCGGCCCAGATCCAGCCGAGCATGCTCTGGTACGGCGGGGCGCCGGTGTGGTCGCGGAGCAGGTAGCGGCCGAGCTGGGTGGCCTCGAAGCGGAACGGTTCGGCCTTGGACGCCGTGCCGGTGAAGCCGTAGCCGACCGAGTCCTTGAACACGTAGCCGAGCGAGCTGGTTCCGTTGAAGGCCTGCAGGGTGACGCATGCGCCCTCCAGGTTGTTGGCCGGCGTCCAGGTCTCGGCAGCGGCGGCGGGCGCGGACAGCCCACCGACGAGGCCCAGCACCAGGACGCCCGTGAGCAGCTTGCGACGCACGGGCACCCCCTTGGTAGATCAAATGATCCGACAAGCGGAGTGTAGAAAATCACACCCTGGTTAAACCAGAGGTGAATGTGAATATTTTTACGGGCGGCCATTCGGATGTCCCCCGAGGTGCAGAGCTAGCGTGGGCATGTGGCGCTCTCTCTCGCGGTCTCCCCATGCCCCAACGACACGTTCGTCTTCCACGCCCTGATCCACGGGCTGGTCCCCGGCGCGCCCGCCGTCGACCTGACCTTCGCGGACGTCGACGTGACCAACACGGCCGCCGAGCGGGGCGATTTCGACCTGGTCAAGGTGAGTTACGCGGCGCTGCCCTGGCTGCTCGACAAGTACGAGCTGCTGCACTGCGGCGGCGCGCTCGGGCGGGGCTGCGGGCCACTGGTGCTGACCCGGGACAAGCGGGCCGACCTGTCCGGCGCGACCGTGGCCGTGCCCGGCGACCGGACCACGGCGTACCTGTTGATGCGCCTCTGGTCCGAGGGGAACCCGCCGGCCAAGATCGAGGTGGTTCCGTTCCACAAGATCATGCCCGGGGTCGCCGACGGGACCTGGGACGCCGGCCTGGTCATCCACGAGGCCCGCTTCACCTACCAGCGGTATGGGCTGACCGCCCTGGCCGACCTCGGCGAGTGGTGGGAATCGGACACCGGCCTGCCGATCCCGCTCGGCGCGATCCTGGCCCGCAAGGGCACGGTCGACCCCGGGCAGGCCACCGAGTGGATCCGTGACTCGCTGCGCAAGGGCTGGCTCGACCCGGCCGCCAGTCAGGACTTCATCCTGGCCAACGCGCAGGAGATGGAGCCGGCCGTGGTCAAGCAGCACATCGAGCTCTACGTCAACGAGTTCACCCTGGACCTGGGTAAAGACGGACTCGCCGCCGCCGACGCCCTGTTGGGACGCGCGGCCGCGGCGGGTCTCACGCCTGCTGTGCCGAGCCTCGGCTAACCCTTTTCGAACTCGTCGGCGATGGCGTGCAGCAACTGGCCGATCTTCTGCGAGACCTTCTTCTCGGGGTAACGGCCGCGCTGGAGAGTCGGCTGGACAGTGTTCTCCAGCACTTTGATCATGTCTTCGATCATGCTGGCCGTCTCCTCCGCGGGCCGGCGGCGCGCCTCGGCATCCCGAGCCGCCAGCGACGGCGGAGCGTCCAGGAGCTTCACGCCGAGCGCCTGGGCGCCCTTGCGACTGTCGACCACCCCGAACTCGATCCGCTGGCCCGTTTTCAGGTCGGTGACCCCCGCCGGCAGCGCACCCTTGGGCAGGAACACGTCTCCGCCCTCATCACTGGTGACGAATCCGAATCCCTTCGTCGCGTCGTACCACTTCACTCGACCCGTGGGCACCGCTGACCTCAACTTCACTCAATGGACACAACTGCTCACGGGGAGCCTATCTAGCGCCAGGGCTCCGACCCAACTGCAATCTCATCCAGCAGGGCCGGGAAGGCCGTCAAGTCGGACAGTACGTACGTGGCCCCGGCCGCCCGGAGCTCCGGCTCCGAGCACGGTCCCGTGGCCACGCCGATCCCCGGCACCCCGGCCGTGCGCGCGGCCGTCATGTCGGCCACGTGGTCGCCGACGTACCACCGCACACCGTGCTCCACCAGCGCTGATGCCTTGCCCTCGGCGAAGAGATCACCGGCCAGCTCGTCGAACCGCATACCCAGATGGTCGAGGTGCAAGCGCGCCAACCGGCCCAGTTTCGAGGTGACCACGACGACGCGCAGCCCGGCCGAACGGACCGCGGCCAGCGCCTCGACGGCGCCCGCGGTCGGGACGGACGGCTTGATCGCGAACTCCGGGTAGAGACCCCGGTAGGTGGTGACCGCCGCCTCGACGTCCTCGGCCGGGAACCAGTGGCTCAGCTCGGTCCGCAGCGGCGGGCCGAGCCGGGTGACGACCAGGTCGGCGTCGACGAAGACGCCGGTCCGCTCGGTCAGCGCCCGGTAGGCCGCCCGGATGCCCGGCCGGGAGTCGATCAGGGTCATGTCCAGGTCGAACCCGACTGCTGGAATCAATGCTTCTGCGACTCCGGCAGGTGCCGCAGCCGCTCGATCGGCAGCGGGAAGGTCTGGTCGTCGCCGAACGGCGACGGGGCGGCGGCCCGGTCAGAGACCAGCTCGGACACCTGGAGGTGCCCCTTCAGAGCCGGGCTCTCCTGGTTCTTGGCCTTCGACGCCACGTTCGGTCCTCCTCTGATCGAGGTCCGGCCACGCCCGGACCCGTCACCATCGTCCCATGAACGTTAGCGTTGAAGACGATGGCCACCACATTTGCGGATCAACTCCGGTCGCTGCCCGACGAGGCACTGGGCGGGCTCCTTCAGCTGCGCCCTGACCTCGTCGTCCCGGTCCCTGCCGACATCTCGGCACTGGCTGTCCGCGCGCAGTCGCGCGGCTCGGTCGCCCGCTGTCTGGACGGGCTGGACGAGTTCACCCTCACGATCCTCGACGCGGCCCGGGTCACCCGGGCGGCTGACACCGCCCTGACCTCCGTGGACGCCATCGTGGCCCTGGCCACCGGGGTGGCCGAGGAGGACGTCCGGGTCGCGGTCGACCGCCTCCGCGTACGTTTCCTGCTGCACGGCCCGCCGGAGGCGCTGCAGGTGGTGAGCGCGGTCGACGAGGTCACGTCGCCGTACCCGGCCGGGCTGGGTCGTCCGGCCGACTACCTGGACCCGTACGCCGCCACCCTGGTCGCCGACCGGGCCCGGCTGCGCCGCACCGTGCTGGCCGCGCCGCCGGGCGCCCGCGCGGTGCTGGACCGGCTGGCCGCCGGGCCGCCGGTCGGCTCGCTGAACAGGAACGCCGGTGAGGTCGCCGAGCCGATCCGCTGGCTGGTCGACGAGCACGTCCTGGTGCCGATCTCGGAGGCCGGCCGGGCCCCGCGGGCCGACGGCGAGCTGGTCGAGCTGCCGCGCGAGGTCGGGCTGCTGCTGCGGCGGGACTCCGGGCCGCTGGGCGCGCTGCGGCCGTTCCCGCCGATCCCGGACGCGACCGTCCGGGACATGAAGGCGGTCGACTCGGCCGGGGCCGGGCAGACCATGGAGGCGGTCCGGGCGGCCGAGGCGGTGCTGGAGGCGCTCGCGGCCGAGCCCGCGCCGATGCTGAAGACCGGCGGGCTGGGCGTGCGCGACCTCAAGCGGCTGGCCAAGGCCGCCGGTCTGGACGAGGCCGGCGCGGCCCTGATGATCGAGGTGGCCTACACGGCCGGCCTGCTCGGCGAGTCCGAGACGTCGGTGCACCGGGCACCGGGCGCGGTGCAGGACATCTTCCTGCCCACCGGGGCGTACGACCTGTGGCGCGCGGCCGGCATGGCCCACCGCTGGACCGCCCTGGCCCGCGCCTGGCTGATCATGACCCGCCAGCCCGGCCTGGTCGGCAAGCGGGACGAGCGGGACCGGCCGATCAACGCGCTCGCCCCGGACGCCGAGCGGGCCGGAGCCCCGCAGGCCCGGCGGGAGGCCCTGGACGCGCTGGCCGAGCTGGAGCCGGGCGCGGCACCCACCGTCGACGATCTGCTGGCGCTGCTGTCCTGGCAGGCGCCGCGGCGGGCCCGCGGGCGCGAGCTCGGGCATCGGGACGGTTACGCGGGGGCGGCCCTGCTCGGGATCACCGGGCTGGGGGCGGTCACGTCGTACGCGCGGCTGCTGCTCACCGACCCGGAGGTGACCGAGAGCGATCCGCTGGGCCTGCACCCCGAGGAGACCCCGGCCGACGCCGTCCGGGCCCTGGACGTGCTGCTGCCCGCCCCGGTCGACCACATCCTGGTCCAGGCCGATCTGACCGTGATCGTGCCCGGCCCGCCCGAGCCGGAGCTGGCCGGCGAGTTGGACGTGATCGCCGAGCCGGAGTCGGTCGGCGGGGCCAGCGTCTTCCGGGTCACCCCGGCCAGCGTGCGGCGCGCGCTGGACGTCGGTTACACCGCGACCGAGCTGCACGCCCTGTTCCGCCGCCGGTCCCGCACGCCGGTGCCGCAGACGCTGGAATATCTGATCGACGACACCGCCCGCAAGCACGGCGGGCTGCGCAGCGGCTCGGCCGGGTCGTACCTGCGCAGCGACGACGAGGCGCTGATCGCCGAGGTGCTCAGCGAGAAACGGCTGATCACCCTGGACCTGCGCCGGATCGCGCCGACCGTGCTGGTCAGCCCGCGCCCGGTGGCCCGGCTGCTGGGCGCGCTGCGCGAGGCCGGTTTCGCCCCGGTCGCCGAGGATGCGGGCGGCGCCGCGGTGCTGACCCGGCCCAAGGCTCGTCGGGCGCCGTCCCGGACGCCGCGGATCGCCGAGCCGGCCGGCCCGCCGACCCTGTTCGGCCCGCGTCTGGCCGGCGTGGTCGAGCAGCTGCGCCGCGGTGACGTGGCGACCCGGGCGGCCCGGCGGGCGCCGGTGACCGTGCGGGCCGCGCAGGGGCAGGCGGTGCCCGGGCTGACCGCGGTGCAGCAGCACAGCCAGGCGATGGCGGTGCTGCAGCAGGCGGTCCGGGACCGGGCCAAGGTCTGGGTGGGGTACGTGGACTCGCACGGCGCGACGCTGTCCCGGCTGGTCCGGCCGGTCTCGCTGAGCGCCGGCTACCTGCGGGCCGAGGACGAGCGCGGCGAGAGCCTGCACACGTTCGCGCTGCACCGGATCACGGCCGCCGTCACCGAGGAGTGAATTTCTGGCCGGGCCGTGTACGCCCCCGTCGCGTCACGACCCGGCCGAATAGGTACACGCACGCGGCCGCCGAAATGTTGCACCCGAGTTCCGTGGCACACTGAATGGTTGGCTTTTCTCCTTCGGTGAAGGACATACGCGTGACCAACGGACCACTGATCGTGCAGTCGGACAAGACCCTCCTCCTCGAAGTCGATCACCCGGACGCACAGGCCTGCCGGATGGCGATCGCGCCGTTCGCCGAGCTTGAGCGGTCGCCCGAGCACGTGCACACGTACCGTCTGACCCCGCTCGGGTTGTGGAACTCGCGGGCCGCCGGCCACGACGCGGAGAGCGTGGTCGACGCCCTGCTCAAGTTCTCGCGCTACCCGGTGCCGCACGCGCTGCTGGTCGACATCGCCGAGACGATGGATCGGTACGGCCGGCTGCAGCTGCTCAACGACCCGGTGCACGGGCTGGTCCTGCGGGGGCTCGACAAGATCGTGCTGCTCGAGGTGTCGAAGTCGAAGAAGCTGGCCGGGATGCTCGGCGCCAAGGTCGACGACGAGACCATCCTGGTCCACGGCTCCGAGCGCGGCCGGCTCAAGCAGGCCCTGCTCAAGCTCGGCTGGCCGGCCGAGGACCTGGCCGGGTATGTGGACGGCGAGGCCCATCAGATCGACCTGGCCGAGGACGGCTGGACCCTGCGGTCGTACCAGCAGGAGGCGGTCGACGGCTTCTGGGCCGGCGGCTCCGGCGTCGTCGTGCTGCCCTGTGGTGCGGGGAAGACGCTGGTCGGCGCGGCCGCGATGGCCACCGCCAAGGCGACCACGCTGATCCTGGTCACGAACACGGTGGCCGGCCGGCAGTGGAAGCGGGAGCTGATCGCGCGCACGTCGCTGACCGAGGACGAGATCGGGGAGTACAGCGGCGAGCGCAAGGAGATCCGGCCGGTCACCATCGCGACGTACCAGGTGCTCACGTCCCGCCGCGGCGGCGCGTTCACGCACCTGGACCTGTTCGGCGCGCGGGACTGGGGCCTGGTCATCTACGACGAGGTGCACCTGCTGCCGGCGCCGATCTTCCGCTTCACCGCCGACCTGCAGGCTCGCCGCCGTCTCGGCCTGACCGCGACGCTGGTCCGGGAGGACGGGCGCGAGGGCGACGTGTTCTCGCTGATCGGGCCGAAGCGCTACGACGCGCCGTGGAAGGACATCGAGGCGCAGGGCTGGATCGCGCCCGCCGAGTGCGTCGAGGTGCGGGTCACGCTGACCGAGGCGGAACGGATGGCGTACGCGGTGACCGACGCCGAGGAGCGCTACAAGTCGGCGGCCACCGCCCGTACCAAATTGCCGGTGGTGAAAGCGCTGGTGGAGAAGCATCCGACCGAGCAGGTGCTGGTCATCGGCGGCTTCCTCGATCAGCTGCACACCCTGGGTGAGTACCTGGACGCCCCGATCGTCGAGGGCTCGACCACGAACAAGGAGCGTGAGCGCCTGTTCGATGCGTTCCGCGCCGGTGAGCTGCGCACGCTCGTGCTGTCCAAGGTCGGCAACTTCTCCATCGACCTGCCCGAGGCAGCGGTGGCGATCCAGGTCTCGGGCACGTTCGGCTCGCGGCAGGAGGAGGCGCAGCGGCTCGGGCGGGTGCTGCGCCCCAAGGGCGACGGGCGGCAGGCGCACTTCTACACCGTGGTGTCCCGGGACACCATCGACACCGAGTACGCCGCGCACCGGCAGCGGTTCCTGGCCGAGCAGGGGTACGCGTACAAGATCGTGGACGCGGACGACGTGCTCGGCCCGCCGCTGCCCCAGGTCGACTAGGGCAGCGCCGTTGATCAGGGGGTTTGCGGCGCGTCGGGCGGGTTGGGCGTCGCGAACTCCACGGTCGCGGGTTCCGGCGGTGTGCTGGTGCCCCGGCTCACCATGAGGGCCGAGCCCAGGCACAGCACCAGCACCACGCCGACGGCCGCCAGCACCGCGAAGATCCACTTCGGCGGCCCGGGCCGGCTCGGCGTGGGCGGGACCACGAACGGCGGCGGCGTGGAGATGAACGGCGGCGGGGCGGTCGCGGCCATCCGCGGCGCCCCGGCCTCCTCGTAGGCCGCCGCGGCCACCACCTCCGGGCTGCCCAGCCGTTCGAGGATCTCGATCAGCTCGGCTTCGCTCTGCACGTTCCGATCGGTCCGCTCAGTCGCGATGTGCGCGGCCAGATCGGCCAGCAGTTCCCGGCGCTGCAGCAGCGGCAGGCCGCTCAGGCGCAGGTCAACCTCGTGCAGGTACTCACCGACCAGGTCGGGCTGGTTGGGCTTCATGCGATCTCACCGGTTCCCACGAGACGGTCGACGGTCTGACGGAACGACACCCACTCGGCGCGGAAATGCGCGAGCGCGGACCGCCCGGCCGGAGTGAGGCTGTAGTAGCGCCGGGGCGGGCCGTTCGGCGACTCCGCCCATTTGCTGTCCAACATGCCGCCCCGGCGCAACCGGGACAGCAGTGGATAGATCGTGCCCTCGGTCGCCGCGAGCGTCTGCTCCTCGGCCAGCCGCCGGACGACCTCGGTGCCGTAGCGATCCTCGAACTCCACCATCGCGAGCACACAGAACTCCAAAGTCCCGCGGCGGAGCCCGGAGGCCAACTGCGCTCCCTCTGCCATGCACGACAGAGTACCTTGCGACGCAAGGTACAAAAATTCAAAGACCTGATTCGCGTACGGGAGTGAGCCGCCCCGAAAACAGCACCGCCCCGAGCACCGGGCCCGGGGCGGTCGTTTGCTCGGTCAGCGGCGGATCGTGCGAGCGCTGGTGTAGACGTAGTTGCCGGCTCGGTCGTACGCGCGAAGCTGGATTTTGATCGTCTTTCCGTACTTCGCGGAGTTGAACGAGAACGCGTAACCGGCTCGGGAGTCGGTCGCGACCAGCTTCCCGTTGATCAGCAACTGCACCCGCGCGACCCCGTTCCGGTCCGCGGCCGAAGCCCCGATCCGCACGGTGCCCCGCACTTTCGCGCCGCTCCTCGGCCCCGAGGTGATCTTCAGGGTGGGCCGGGTGTTGTCCACGATCACCGTGCGCCGCACGAAGGTCGTATGCATCCAGAGGTCGGTCGCCGACCATTCCAGCGTGAACTTGCCGTCCTTACCCAGCGGGAACCGCCCGGTGTAGGGCGCCCGGTAGCCCGAGATCGTCTCCCCGTTGACCGGGAAGGCGAACTGAATTCCGGATATGTCGGTCGCGCTGAGGACGCTGGTGACGTACTTGCCGCGGACCAGCGCGTTGCTACCCGGCGTGATCGACGTGACCGTCGGCCCGTCGGCGTCGACGGTGACCGGGACGTCGGTCGTCGAGGCGTAACCGTTGACGTCCCGGGCCCGGACCTCGATCGTCGTCCGGCGCGACACCTGGCCGAAGTCGTACCGGAACCCCGCGGTGCTTGTCGATCGCAGGGCTCCGTCGATCCAGAACTCGACGTGATCGACCCCGGACTCGTCGGCCAGCACCGGCTGGAACCAGAAGTTACCGGCGCTCACCACATTCGGCGGGCTCAGCTCGGGAAAGACCTCCGGACCCTCGTCGTCGATGCGGTAGTAGCGCTGGTAGGTCGTGGTGTTGCCGGCCCGGTCGATGACGTCGATCATCACCGAGGTGCTGCCGGTGGCCGGCCTCGTGGCCGTCGTGGTGTCCCAGGTCAGCTCCCACGGCGCGGCCGTGGCCCGGCTGATCTCGTGGCCCTGCCGCAGCACGACCGCGGCCACGTCGTCCGGCAGGTCGGAGGCGGTGATCGTGGCCATGCCGTGCAGCAGCGTGTAATCGGCGGGCGCGATCGTCGCCGTCGGCGCCGTGTACTCGGTGTGCACCGTGGTGGTCAGCTCGGCATAGTGCTGCGTCGCGTCGTAGACCCGCACGGTGACGTCGACATCCGTGTCGTCCGGCGTCGTGTCCAGGTTCACCGGAACGCCACGGCTCCGGGCCACCGTCGCGTTGACGAAGTCGAGGTGGCCGTCCACCTCGGTGCTCACCCGCACGACGTCATCGCTGAAGACGGGCTTGAAGTACACATGCCGGCCGAGGGGCTGATGCGGGGTGAGTCCGGTGAAGTAGAGCTCCGGCGCGGTGGTGCCGGCCGGCTCGTCGGCCAGAGCCGGGGTGGCCGGGTTGATCAACAGGATCGGGACGACGATCGCCGCGGCGATCCGCCGGGAAGCACGCACGTGAGCAAGCTACGCGCCCGGCCACCAGTTGTCGATCATGAAGTTGGCACCGCCGGGCCCGGTAAGCGCAGGTCAGCCAAGAGGTCGCCGTGCTGTTCGGCGCGCTCCAGGACCTCGGCGGCGGCGAACTGGCGGGCCTCGGCGTCCCCGGTGGCCATCGCCTCGGTCTCGTCCCAGGTCAGTGGCGTCGAGGCGGTCGGCGACGAGCCCGCTCGCAGCGAATACGGCGTCACCGTGGTCTTGGCCGCGTTGTTCTGACTCCAGTCGATGAAGATCTTGCCCGGGCGCAGCTGCTTGGCCATCTTCGCCGTGATCGAGCCCGGCACCAGGCGGGCCAGCTCCTCCGCGACCCGCTTGGCGTACCCGGCCACCACGAACGCGTCCTGCGTCCCGGCGATCGGGCAGCAGAGCTGCATCCCTTTCTTGCCCGAGGTCTTCGGGTACGCGGTGATCCCGTCCTCGGCCAGCCGATCGCGCATCAGCACGGCCACCGCGCAGCACTCCCGCAGCCCGGCCGGCGCGCCCGGGTCCAGGTCGACGACGAGCATGTCCGGGTCGGCCCCGATCCGCCACTGCGGGGTGTGCAACTCGATCGCGGCGAGGTTGGCCAGCCAGACGAGGGTGGGCAGCTCGTCGACGACCACGAAGTCGATGGTCTCCCGGCTCTTGGTGGAACCGGGCACGGGCAGGGTCTCCCGGCGCACCCAGTCCGGCGTGCCCCCCGGCTTGTTCTTCTCGAAGAAATGCACGCCCTCGACGCCGTTGGGGAAGCGGATCCGGGTCACCGGGCGGTCGCGCAGGTGCGGCAGCAGGACCGGGGCGATCCGGGTGTAGTAGTCGATCACCTCGCCCTTGGTGAACCCGGCCGCCGGGAACATCAGCTTGTCCAGGTTGGACAGCTCCAGATCCCGGCCCTCCAGGTGCACCACGAATCGGTCAGGCATCGTCGGTGCACTCTTCCGGCTTCTTGTCCTCGCGGAGCCGGAGGAACCTCGGGAAGCGGAGCCGGCGGTCGGGTGTCCGGTTGCCGTATCGGATCTCGGCGACCAGCTCAGGCCGTACCCAATTGGCGTTTTTGGCATCCTCTCGGGGCACCGCGCCGGGAGCGAACGGCGACTCCTGAGTGGCGAGCGGCGCCAGCCGCGAGAGCAGATCTTTTTCGGCCGCCGCGCCGATGCCGCCGCCGACCCGGCCGCGGAAGGCGAGTCCGTCCGGGGTCGGCACGCCGATGAGCATCCCGCCCAGCTTGCGGACGCCCGGACGCCAGCCGCCGATCACGTAGTCGCCGGTCCGGTCGAACTTGACCTTGACCCAGTCGGACGAGCGGCTCCCGGGCAGGTAGACCGAGTCCGAGCGCTTGGCCATCACGCCCTCCAACCGGTTCTCCCGGGCGGCCGCCGCGGTCGCCGCGCCGTCGCCGAACGAGGGCGGCACCATCCAGCGCGGGCCGGCCAGATCGAGATCCTCCAGACGCTCGCGGCGGGCCAGGTAGGGCAGGCCGGTGTAGTCCATACCGTCGAGAAAGAGCAGGTCGAAGATGAGATAGGTGGCCGGCAGAGCGGCGGCCAGGCGGGCGGCGCGCTTTTTGTCCCGTACGTGCATGCGCTCCGCGAGGGCGGTGAACGAGGGCCGCCCGTCCGCGTCGAAGCAGACCATCTCCCCGTCGAGCAGGGTCCCCTCGGGCAGGTGCAGGTCGGCGATCTCCGGGTAGGCCGCGGTGACCACCGCCCCGGAACGCGCGAACAGCTCCGGCGCGCCCCCGCTGAACAGTGCGAGAACGCGAACCCCGTCCCACTTGAACTCGTAACTCCAGTCCGCGCCCATGGGCAGCTGGCCCGCGGTCGCGAGCATCGGGGACAACGGAGTTCCCGTCACCCGATCACCATAGGCAAAAGCATTCACCTTACGCAGGTGTCTCAGTAATGCCATCCTGATCAGGTGCCGTCAACCGGTCTTTGGAGTTGATCATGCGAGCGATCTGGAAAGGTGCGGTCTCGTTCGGTCTGGTGTCGATCGCCGTACGTCTGTTCTCCGCCACCGAGGAGAAGGACATCCGCTTTCACCAGGTCCATCGCACCGACGGGGGCCGGATCAAGTACCAGCGCACCTGCTCGGTCGACGGCGAGGTGGTCAGCTTCGACGACATCGCCAAGGGGTATGACATCGGCGGCGGAGAAATGGTGATCTTGACCGATGAGGATTTCTCCGAGCTCCCGTTGAGCACGTCCCGAGCCATTGACGTCCTGGAATTCGTGCCGGCCGAGCAGATCGACCCGATCCTGTTCGCCAAGGCGTACTACCTGGAGCCGGACGGGCAGGCGGCGAAGCCGTACGTGCTGCTCCGCGACGCCCTGCGGGACGCCGACCGGGTGGCCATCGTCAAGATCGCCATCCGCCAGCGCGAGCAGCTGGCCACTCTCCGCGTCCGCGACGACGTGCTGGTCCTCAACACCATGCTCTGGCCCGACGAGGTCCGCGTCCCCGAGTTCGGCTTCCTCGACGACGACATCGAGACCCGGCCGGCCGAGCTGGCCATGGCGAGCTCGCTCATCGACTCGATGGCCGGGGACTTCCAGCCGGACGAGTTCACCGACAACTACCGGGCGGCACTGCAGGAGGTCATCGACGCCAAGGTGGAGGGCCGCGAAGTGGTCCAGCCGGAGGAGGCCGAGGAGGCCGCGCCGGCCGCGGTCGACCTGATGGCGGCCCTGAAGGCGTCGGTCGAGCGGGCCAAGAAGGCCCGGGGCGAGGCGGAGGCCGAAGCAAAACCGGCCAAGAAGGCCGTGAAGAAGGCCACCCCGGCGAAAAAAGCCACGCCCCGCGCGACGAAGGCCGCGAAGAAGTCAGCGTAAGTAGTCTTCACCCGTGGCATTGACATGGGCTGAGTCGTACCTGGGCAAGGTGCGCGCGAGTGTCGGCGACACCGACACGATCTTCTTCGTCGGCGCGCGCGCCGTGGTCTTCGACGAGCAGGGCCGGCTGCTGCTGATCCAGCGCTCGGACAATCACCGCTGGGCCATCCCGGCCGGGGCGATGGAGCTGGGCGAGAGCCTGGAGGAGTGCGCCATCCGGGAGCTGTGGGAGGAGACCGGGCTGCGGGCCACCTCCCTGACGCCGTACGCGTTCTACACGGCGTACACGTACACCAACGACTACGGGCACACGTACCAGCAGGTGCTGATGACGTTCATCGTGCACACCTGGGAGGGCGAACTTGTCCGGGTCACCGATGAGAGCGTGGACGCCGGCTGGTTCCCGCTGGACGACCTGCCCGGCGGGAAATCGTTCGTGATCGACGAGGCGCTGGCCGACCTGGAGACCTTCAACACAACGGGTCGCCTGGTGATGAAGTAACCCGATTCGGCAGGATGGCCGATCATGGCTGACCGCAAACGCCGCTTGAGCGTGGATCTCACCCCGTTACGCACCTCCCGGGATTTCCGGCTCGTCTTCCTCAGCGGCGCGGTGACCAGTTTCGGGTCGTTCATCAGCTACGTCACCATTCCGTACCAGGTGGCCAAGCTGACCGACGACCCGCTGATGGTCGGCCTGATCGGTGTCTGCGAGCTCGCCCCGATCCTGATCATGGCGTTCGTCGGCGGCGCGCTGGCCGACTACGTGGACCGGCGGCTGCTGGTCCGGGGCAGCGAGGCGGCGCTCGCGCTGATCTGCGGACTCCTGCTGATCAACTCGCTCTCCGACGAGCCGCACCTGTGGCTGCTCTACGTCTGCGCGTTCCTCACCGCCGCGTTCGCCGGCCTGCAACAGCCGGCCATGGGCGCGATGCTGCCCCGGCTGGTGAAACCCGAGGAACTGCCGGCGGCGATGGCCCTCAAGTCATTGAGCATGCAGTTCTCCCAGCTGATCGGCCCGTCCCTGGCCGGCATCCTGATCGCCACGCTCGACCTGGCCTGGGTCTACACGTTCGACCTGCTCACGTTCGCGGTCTCGCTGGTCCTGCTGACCATGGTCAAGGCCGTGCCGCCACCCCCGGAGGCCGACCGCCCGTCGCTGAGGAGCGTGGTCACCGGCCTGAAGTACGCGAAGTCCCGCCCCGAACTGCTCGGCACGTACCTGGTCGACATCAACGCGATGTTCTTCGGCATGCCGTCCGCGCTCTACCCGTTCCTGGCCGACCGGCTCGGCGGCCCCGAGGTGCTGGGCCTGCTCTACGCCGCCCCGGCGGTCGGGTCGATGCTGGCCACGGTCGGCTCCGGGTGGACCGAGCGGGTGCACCGGCACGGCCTCATGGTGATCATCGCGGCCGCGTTCTGGGGCGTGGGCATCGTCGGCGTCGGCCTGTCCCACATGCTCTGGCTGACCCTGTTCTGCCTGGCCTTCGCGGGCGCGGCGGACATGGTCTCGGGCCTGTTCCGCATGATCATCTGGAACCAGACGATCCCCGACCACCTGCGCGGACGCCTGGCCGGGATCGAGATGCTGTCGTACACCACCGGACCACTGCTTGGGCAGCTGCGGTCCGGCCTGATGGCCCGTACGTCACTGGGCGTCGGCGGCTCGATCTGGGTCGGCGGCGCGCTCTGTGTGGCCGGCAGTGTCGCGCTGGCGGCGGTCCTGCCCAAGTTCGTCCGGTACGACGGCGAGCACGGTCTGGCCCTCAAGCAGGCGGCCGACGCCGAGTGGGCCGCCTCGGCCGAGGCCCGCGCGGCATCCGCCTGAAAAGATGATCGACGTTGTTGATCAAGCGACGTAGCCTGGCGCCGCTTGATCAACAATGGGGGATGCGGCGTTGAAGACGCTTCGCGCGGCCGCGATCGCGGCGCTTTCTGGTTCCTTGCTTCTTCTCGGAGGCACGCCGGCGCTGGCCGGCGACACCGAACCGGTCACCAACGCCACCGGGCTCACCGAGAGGCAGGTCCTGGGCCGCGGTGTCTATTTCAAGCCGGTCTTCGGCGACGAGGTCAAAGGCATCCGGACGCTGGTCAACGGCGCCAACCCCTTTGTCACCAGCGCCGCCACGGCACGCGCAACCGGCGTCCTGGCGAACTTCACCGGGGTGGCCGACGACACCGATGCCGACGTCACGGTCCAGTTCTTCACCGCGACGGACGTGCACACCGACCTGACCACTCGGGTGCACACCGACTTCGTCCTGCCGTCGGGCAGGTTCTCGCCGGGCGGCGGGATCGTGCACGACATCACCACGATCACCGCCAGCGGCCTGTCCGACGACGTCGCGGCCGTGGTCATCTCCCGGGCCGGCGCCGAGATCGACCGAGCGACCGCGGCGCCTTGGCAGCTGACCTGGGACACCAATGGGTGGCCGGTTGACAGCTGGGCAACGTTCAAAGTGATCGACAAGGCCGGCAACGTCACGGTGACGACCAACTACTTCACGATCGACAACCAGGGCCCGGCCGTCGACAACCGGCCGAGGATCGTTCGCGCCGGCCAAGGGTTCCTCAGCGCCTGGATCCACGACGTTTCCGGCGTGGACCGCGTCGAGTGGTGGGTGAACGGGACGCCGGTCGGTAACACCGAGAAGGTCCCCTACGACTTCGGCACGACCAGCCGCGTTCTCGACGTGGTCGTCAAGGCCCGGGACCTCAACGGCCACGAGTCGACCACGCCGTTCCAGGTCACGGTCGACGCCGACGCTCCGGCGATCACCTCGGCGACCCCGGCCGACGGCACGCTCGTCCGTGGCAGCAACGTCACGGCCACGCTGAGCCTGCAGGACGTCTCGGGCGTGCTGAACGCGATTCCGTACAACGGCTGGAGCGTCTCCGACTCCACCTCGCCCTACGTCGGCATGTTCACGCTGGGCAAGGACGGCGTGCACACCCTGAAGTGGTGGGTCGAGGACTACCTGAGCCAGGGCCGCTACGTCTACCAGACGGTCCTGGTCGACAACACCCGCCCGACGCTGGCGATCACTTCCGGTCCGAAGAACGGCGCCAAGGTCAAGGGCACGGTGAAGGTCGGCGCCAAGGCGACCGACCGGAACGGCGTCGCCCGGGTCGAGCTCTGGATCAACGGCAAGCGCATCGCCACCGACTACCGGTCGGCCTACGCCTTCTCGATCAACAGCGCGAAGTACGGCAAGAAATTCAAGATCCAATTGCGCGCGTACGACCGAGCGGGCAACTCGATCGCGACCAGCACCCGCACGTGGCACCGCTGATCGCCGTACCGTAAGCAATCAAGGCGCCGGGTCCACAGCGGACCCGGCGCCTTTCCGTGTTCCTAAGCCAGCGCCGGGACCAGCACTTCCTCGCACCACGCCCGGAACGTCGTCGGTGTCGTGTTCCGCGGCGTCCGCGGCTCGGCGTTGTCCAGCCCGGCCGCCTTGGCGGTCATCATGTCGGCCATGCCCTGGGCGACCGCCGCCGACATCCCGGCGTTGGCGATCAGGTTGTCGCGAAACGCGTCGACCGGCACGTGCTGGAACCGGATCGGCCGCCCGAGCACCTCGGTGAGGATGCGCGCCTGGTCGTCGTTCGACAGGTCTTCCGGCCCGAGGACGGGCACCTCCTCGAAGCCGGTCCAGCCTCCGGCGAGCAGTTCCCGCGCGGCCACCGCGGCGATGTCCCGGGTGGCGCAGGTCGGCAGCTTCTTCTCGCCCGGAATCGACGAGAAGAACATCCCGTTCCGCAGCGCCCCGGCCTGGTTGAGCAGGTTGTCCATGAAGGACGGCATGGTCAGCGCCCGGTAGGCGACACCGCTGGCCGCGATCCGGTCGTCCATCTCCAGCGACCAGGTGACGTGCCCGGCGTGCGCGGCCATCGGTGTGCCCCGGCCGAGCGCGGAAATCCCGACCACGCGGGCCACGCCCCGCTTGCTCCAGGCCGCGAGGGCCGGCTCCAGGAAGTCCAGGTAGACGCTGCGCAGGCTCTCGGCCTGATCGTTCGGCGGGGCCAGCCAGAAGACCGCCTCGGCACCGTCGAACGCGGCGTCCACGACGTCGGCGTCCCCGTGCGAGCCGGGCACGATCTCGACGCGCTCGCGCACCTCGGGCCGGATCCGGCTCGGATCACGGGCGATCACGCGTACCTCGGCTCCACCGTCGATCAGGTGGTCGAGCAGCTGCGATCCGATGCTGCTGGTGGGTGCGGTGACAACGATCATTTCGATTTACCCCAATTTTCCGGTACGGGAGATTTCCCGAGACCAGTCAATCCCCGGACGCCCTCACCGTGAAGGACCGATCCGGGCGCAATTGATACCGTGGCGGTATGAGTGACGTAGACCTGGAGGTACGCCAGCTCCGCTACTTCGTCGCCGTCGCCGAGGAGCTGAACTTCGGCCGCGCCGCCGTGAACCTGCGCATGGCCCAGCCCCCGCTCTCCCGGGCGATCAAGGAGCTGGAGCGCCGCCTGGGCGTGACCCTGCTGGAACGCACCACCCGCCAGGTCACGCTCACCCCGGCCGGCGAGTCCCTGCTGCGGGACGCCCGTGTCGTGCTCGACGCGGTCGAGGCCGCCGTTCGCCGGGCCCAGAACGCCGGACGCCCCCAGCCCGTGCTGCGCGTGGCCCTGAAGGCCGACTACGACGCCGGCATGCTGCCCCGGATCCTCGACGAGTTCCGCCGCGATCCGGCCGCGATCCCGGTCGAGGTGCTGCTCGGCGGGCGCGGCGATCAGGTGGCGGCGCTGCGCGACGGCCGGGCCGACGTGGGGCTGATGCCGGGCCCGTTCGACGAGCGCGGTCTGGACACCGAGTCGCTGCTGACCGAGCCGCGGGTGGTCGCATTGCCGGCCGGCGACCCGCTCGCCGCCCACACCGAGTTGTGCCTGGCCGACCTCGCCGGTCGCACCCAGCCGAGCGGCGCCCCGGCCGATCGCGCCGACAGCGGTGAGGTCGTCCCGGCCCGGCAGCTCGACCTGGCCCAGATCTTCAACCTGATCGAAATCGGCAGCATGGTGTTGTTCACGCCGGTCTCGGTGGCTCGTCGGCATCAGCGACCGACGATCGCCTATCGCCCGGTGCGTGATCTCGGGCCGAGCACCCTGAAAGTTGCCTGGCCACAGGACAGTCACTCGTCAGCGGTCGCCGCTTTTGTCAGGATTTGTGGCACAGTGGCGGCATCGACCGGAGATCTGCCGACAGGCAACCTGCAGCATGGCACTATGTCTGCTGGCGAACAGCCGGATGGCGTGCTTGACTTGATTCAAGGAGCTACGCGGGCGGATGCGTAGCGTGGAGCAGTTCGGCACCCGGCGGCAACCGGGTGCCTGTTCCTTTTCTGGGGTTCAGTCCCGGCCAGGCGATGCAAACCGCACCCCGCGTGCGGTTGTCACTACCGTGCGCTTGCGCCAGCTGTTCTGATAGGACAGTAATAGGGGTTGACCCCTCGCGGGCATCCGCTCGCCGAGGAACCGACAAGCTCATGTTGAAGGACTCATGCCTGAGGGCGATTCACCCACCGTCGCACGCCGGCGCGTCCGGCTCGCGCTCCGAGAGGCGCGTGAGAAGGCCGATCTGACCCAGAATCAGGTCGCCGAGGAGATGGAGTGGTCGCTCAGCAAGGTGATCCGGATCGAGAACGGTGATGTGTCGATCTCACCGAATGATCTGAAGCCGCTGCTGACCTACCTCGGCGTCCGCGACAAGCCGATCGTCGCCGCGATGGTGGCCGACGCCCGCATCGCCCGCACCCGCCAGCGCCAGGTCTGGTTCCAGACCCCCGAGTTCCGGGAGAACCTGACCGACGCCACCCGCAAGCTGGTGGAGTATGAGCACGAGGCCTCGCAGATCAAGTCCTACGCGGTCTACTACGTCCCCGGCCCGCTGCAGACCCCGGACTATGCGAAAGCGCTGATGACCCGGTTCGAGGACGAGCTGACCGCCGATCAGATCAGCCGTCGCATCGAAGCCCGCAAGCTGCGTCGCGAGGCACTGCTGGCCCGGGCCGAGGCCGGTCAGGTCCGCATCCTGGTGATGCTCGACGAGTCGGTGCTGTGCCGCACCATCGGCGGCGACACGATCTTTGCCGCGCAGCTGCGTGAGCTGCGCCGGCTGATGGCCGCCGAGATCATCACCATGCGGATGGTCCCGTTCCGGCTGGACGCCCCGGTCACCAACAACGCCAGCTTCGACATCCTGACGCTCGGCGAGGGCGAGGTGCTCTACCGGGAGACCGGGCTGGGCGACGAGATGCTTGAGGACAAGGACAGCACCGCCAAGCACCGGACGCGGTACGACAAGGTGTGGGAGGACGTGGCCGATGAGGCGACCACACTCGCCTTCATCGACCACCAGATCCTCTCGCTGGAGGGTCCTCAGTAACCCGTCCCGGGGTCAGAACTCGCGGGCACCGGCGGCCGCGCGGGCGAACGCCGGGGTGTTGCCGTTGGCCAGCTGACCGGCGAACCAGGCGCCGAAGACGGCCAGGCTGAGCGCAAGCACCTCGATCAGGAACAGCCCGACCCCGGCGACCCGATCCGCGGCGCGGACCCGGACCATCAGGATCACCGCGAAGGCGACGAGCACACCGATGTTGATCAGGGTGCGGAGCGCGCCCAGCCGGCGGGCCTGTGGACGGCGCAGGAACATCACGTCGACCGCGCCCGCCACCGCGGACAGCACGCCGACGACGAGCCCGGCGGCGATGTTCCAGTAGGCCAGTGCGCCAAGGATGTTAGGACCACCGAGCAAATCGGCGAGATCGAACAAAACGGCCATGGCGAACAGGCCCAGCGGGAACATGACCAGTACGGGTTGCACCGTCTGCCCCGCGACACTCAATCGGCTCTCCATCCGGATTCGCCCTTCCTACCTGCGGAAATACAGGTTTGTCGCGGCTTCCTCGGTTGGCTTGCCCGGTACCTGTGGCGATGAAACGCCATCGTGCGTGCCGAGCGCCACACGCTCGGTCCGTCACCGGGTTCTCCGTAATCTGCAACATGGCAGTTAGCCCTGTGGCGGAGCGATACGTGGCGTGCTTCACTGAGCGTAGAGCAACAAGGGCGGAGTTGGAGGGAGAGACACAACAACGGCACCCGGCGGCAAACGGGTGCCGTTGTCCGCTCTCTCCAGCACTTCGCACTGTCCGACGTTCCCATCGCGACCGTTCCAGTGCTGTATGAGCGAGGCGGGGTTGGTCTCTCGAGCCAATGGTGGTCCCGGTCTTCTCCTCCTCGCAAGGTAACGCGAGAAGGAGTGCGCCATGAGCACACGCGGCACACGCACCTACTACCTCGGGTCGGACGCTGAAGTCACCAATGCGCTGTTCACCTGGCGCACTTCACCCGAGCCCCTGAGCTTCGCCGTCTCCGAGCTCCGGCAGGTCGGGCTGGTGCAGACGCCGGCGCGAACCCGCCCCTACGCTCCCCATCTCGCGGCCGGCGTGCTGCTGTCCGTCGCGGCCGGCTGGACCCTGCTGGCGAACCCGACACTCTACGTGATCATCGCGCTGGCGATCGCCGGTCCGCTCCTGGCTTACTTCTGGCGCGAGCCACGGCGCTGGGAACTCCACGCGCAGTATCACGGCACCGCTGTGGTGCTCTACTCCTCAAGTGACGTGAGGGTCTTCAATCAGGTCGGTCGCGCTCTGCGGCGTGCCATGGAGGACGGTCGCCGTACTCCTTGGGGGTACGGGCTGGCTGCCGCCTGACCAGGCCGAATGGCATTTTCCTAATGGGTGACACCGGGGAATCGAACCAAAACCCCACCCGCCACGTCTCGTTCTGATAGGACAGTACTAGGATGTCCGCGACCTCGCTGAGTGCCAACTGGCATTCAGCGAGGTAGCAAAGTGACTAGGTTCCACCGCAGGCTCGGTTCGACCACTTCAACGATGAAGGTCCCATGGCTGAGGGTGACTCACCCCGCGGCGCGCGTCGATGCGCCGCACGGCTCGTGCTCCGCGCAACGCGGCAGCGGGCTGGGTTCACCCATTCCCGGGGCACGTCGTCGGTCACCGCTCCGGTCACTGACACCTGGACCGTCCCGTTCGATCTCGACACGACGGTCTCCCGAAATGCCAGTCCCGGCCGCTTCGCGCACAGCGGGAGGCCCGGTCACGGTAGTGCCGATTCCGGACAGAGTAGACACGATCCCCTTATCCGGCAGCAATCGGCGGCCCTGGGAACACGGAACCACCACCGACGACCAGGTCCATAGACAATCATTGATGTCGGGCCCAATGTCGGGTGCGGCGAGAAAACCGTGGAGAGTCCCCAGATGGAGAACATGAACGCGCCCGCATGGCGGAAGAGCAGCCGCTGCGGCACGTCGACCTGCGTCGAGGTCGCGAAGATCGACGACAACTACATGATCCGCGATTCGAAGAACCCCGAAGCCGCCGCCCTGACCTTCACGAAGGCCGAATGGGATGCGTTCGTCGAGGGCGTGACCGCGGGCGAGTTCCGTTTCTGAAGGCTTTAGGGCGGCCCGTTCCAGCCGGGAGCGGGCCCGTCAAAATACTCGCGATTTACATATTTCCATTCTAATCAACGCCGCATAACTCACAATTCGTGAGATAAGCGGCGTACTTTTGTTTTCATTCATGCCAGTGACCTTCCGTATCCGGATCCATCACTTAACGTGGTATCCGAACCGTCACGGAGGTGCACAGACATGATCAAAACGACCGGTGAATCGAACTGGCGACGGAGTAAACGCTGCTCCAGCGGAGCCTGCGTCGAGGTTGCGCGGAACGGCGAGCGGTTCCTGATGCGGGACTCCAAGAGCCCCGCGACCGGGCCGCTGGACTTCGACCAGGAGGCCTGGGCGGCGTTCATCGCCGGAGTCAAGTCCGACGAATTCAGCAAGGCGTGAATCCGTCACCACCGGAGCGCATGAACGTCGCGGGCCGAGCGCGGCATACTGCTCTGGTGGAGGGCAACCAGCACGCCACCGATCCGGACCGCTTCACCGTGCTGCACGAAGCGGCCGACACCCTGCTGGACGAGCTCACCGAGCGCTATCAAGTGGAGCGCCGGGAGAGCAAAGAGCCGCCCGGGCTCGACGAGGCGCTCGCGCGGACCGTCCGGCTCATCCCCCGCACCCCCGCGGCCGCGCCGCTGGGCGTCCGGTTCACCGACACCGGCCTGCACCTGCACTTCGGCCGGTGGTGGACGGAGACCCTGCCGCTGTGCGGGTGCGACACCTGCGGTGAGAACCCCCGCCAACTCACCGAACAACTGCGCTCCCACTCGTACGCCCTGGTCGAGGGCGGATTGTGGGAACGGGTCCGCCGCGGCCTGAGCGGATCCTGGTTCAAGGCCCGGCTGATCGGCGCCGACGTGCTGGCCGACCGGGAGGGGCCCCTCTCCCCGGCCGGAGCGCGAGAGGCACGGCGGGGCGGTTTCGCCGCGCCGGTGCAGTGGGGCCCCTGGCAAGTTCGTCCCTGAGTCCCTGAGTCCCTGAGTCCCTGAGCCCCGGACCCCGGCTCTTGACCGTCAGACGGCAGCCGGCTGGACCTGTACCGGCCGGCTGCCCAGCAGGCGCAACGCGGTCCGCACGGTCGGGCGGCCCAGAGCGCCGGCCATCGAGAAGTCGCCCCGGCAGAAACCGCTGAACGCGCGCCAGCCCAGCGAGCTGGACATCGCGGTGTGCACGATCGACGGGTGCCGGGCGAACACGCCGAGCAGCCGACGACCGGCAACCATCTCCGGTTGGAGCTCGGTGGTGACCTTCAGGTCGTACGCGGAAAGGTCTTGATTTTTGGCCGCGACCTCGCCCGCCCACAACCCGGACCGGATCGCATAGCTGATGCCCTCCCGGGTCCACGGTTCGAGCAGGCCCGCGGCGTCGCCGGCGACCAGGATCCGCCCGGCCCGCACCGGGGACGTCTCGGCGCGGCAGCGGGTCAGATGCCCCGAGTCGCGCAGCACCGTCCGGTCGCTCAGGCCCAGCTGCTCGACGAAATCACGCAGGTAGCGCTTGGTGTCGGCGCCGTGACCCTTCTCCATGATCACGCCGACGGTGAGCTCGTCCTCCTTCGGGAAGACCCAGCCGTACGACCCCGGGAACGGCCCCCAGTCCAGGAGCACGCGACCGCGCCAGCGTTCCCGGTCCTCCGCCGTGGCCGCCAGCTCGACCTCCAGGCCGAGGTCCTGCTGCTCGAAGACGACACCGACGTGGCGGCTGGTGATGCCGGCCGAGCCGTCGGCCCCGATCGCCACCCGCGCGGTCACCGCCGAGCCGTCGGCCAGCGTCACGGTGACCCCGTCGGCATCCTGCGACAGGGCGCGGACCTGCGAGTTCGACCGGACGACGGCACCCGCCTTCTCGGCCGCCTCGCACCAGGCCAGATCGAACTCGTCCCGCCGGACCAGCGACACCAGCGGCTCGGAGGCGGTGCGGGTGAACTCGCGGCCCCCGGCCAGGGTGAAGGTCAGGCTGGTGATGGTGTCCCGCACCGGCACCGTGGCCAGGCGTTCCGTGCTCAACCGCAGCGAACTGCCGAGCAGACCACCGCCGCACGTCTTGTACCGCGGGTGCTCGGCCCGCTCCAGCACCACGACCCGCGCGCCCTCGGACGCGGCGGCCTGCGCGGCCGCCAGCCCGGCGGGACCCGCCCCGATCACCGCGACGTCCCACTCCGGTTCCCCCAGCACGGACTGAAGTCTAGACACGTGCCGGATGCGGCGGCCCGGGCACTTTGGCCACCCGGGCCGCCGGTCCGGATCACGCCGTCGCGAGGGCCTTCAACAGGGCCTCGGCCGCCGCCGCGGCCGACTGCGGATTCTGGCCGGTGATCAGGTTGCCGTCGACCACGGCGTAGGACCCGAACGCCGGGCCGGCCTCGTAGACCGCGCCGGCCGCGCGCACCCGGGACTCCAGCAGCCAGGGCGCGTTCGCGGCCAGGCCGACCTGCTCCTCCTCGGCGTCCGAGAACGCGGTCATCCGGCGCCCGCGGAACAGCCAGCCGCCGTCCGGGGCACCGGCCGGCAGGAACGCGGCGATGCCGTGGCAGAGCGCGGCGACCGTCTTCGACTCGTCGGGCAGCATCGCCTCCAGGATCCGGGCCATGTCCGGATCGACCGCGAGATCCTGCATCGGCCCGTGCCCGCCCGGAATCAGCACGGCGTCGAAGTCCCGCGGGTCGACATCCTCGAGCCGGGCGACCTTTTCCAGATCAATTTCCTTGAGGTACGACGTCTGAACGTCATCGACGCTGATGACGTCCGCGACCGGGACCCGCCCGCCCGGAGTCGCGATCGTGATCCGCGCCCCCGCCTCGGTGAGGATCCGGTACGGCGTCGTGAACTCCTCGGCCCAGAAACCGGTCGGGCGCTGGGTGCCGTCCTGCTGAGTCCAGGTACGGGCGCCGGAGAGAACGATCAGAACGGTGGACATCGGTTTCTCCTTGCGGTGGGGATCTGCAACGACCGTACGGGGATAGCAGGCAACGTGGTTATGCTTTCTCGGCATCCTGGTTAGGGGCGTCTGGTCTATGCTCGGCACATGGAGGATTACTGCGCGGCGAGCGACCTGATCGTGTCGTTCGTCAACGAGCCGCCGGCCTTCCCGGCCGGCTCGGATGTCGCCGCCGCCACGGAACTACGGGCCAGCCTGGTCACGCTCCTGCGCGCGCACTCCGGGTGCACGCTCGACCCGGGCGACGTGCCCGCCGCCGAGGCCCACCTGCGCCAGGTCGCGGTGCGGTACCCGCTCGTCCCGGTCATCGGCGTCGACACCTGCACCTTCGAGCCGGTCCACGACGGCGCGTTCGGCCTGTTCGCGCGGGTGCTCGCGGCGGTCGCCGACCTGTCGTACCGGGAAATCTGGGGTCGGGTGAAAGTGTGCAAGAACGAGGGATGCCACCGCGGGTTCTTCGACAAGACCCGCAACACGTCGGCGCTGCACTGCAGCCCGGCCTGCTCGTCACAGGCGTCGATGCGCGCCTACCGCAATCGGCAGAAGGCGTCCTGACGTGGAATTACGTCACCTGCACACATTCGTCGCGGTCGCCGAGGAGCGCAGCTTCTCCCGCGCCGCCGACCGCCTCCGGATCGCCCAGTCCGCGGTCTCCCGCACCGTCCAAGCCCTGGAACGCGAACTGGGACACCCGCTCTTCGAACGCAGCCGGCACCACGTGGCGCTGACCGTGGCCGGGCTGAACGCCCTCAACGTCGCCCGCGCCACGATCGAAACCGCCGAGTCACTACGCGGCGCGGCGTCCTGCAACGAAAGATGCCCAGGTCGCTGACCTGGGCATCCGTGGAGCCGCCTGACGGAATCGAACCGTCGACCTACGCATTACGAGTGCGTCGCTCTAGCCGACTGAGCTAAGGCGGCAACGAGGTCTAAGTGTACGACACTCTTCCGGCGCGGCTCGCCGGGGTTCGCATCAGGCGTTCCACAGGCCGCACCGCGCGGGGGTGCCGATGTCAGACCTCGGCACTACTGTGCCTTTTGTGACGGACGATCAGTCGAAGCCTGTCATTCCCCCACCACCGTTCTCCGGGGCGGAACACACCGTGCCGACCCGCCCGATCAGCCTCGATCCGCAGGAGCTCGGCTTCACCCGGCGCAAGCCGATCGGGTGGCTGGCGCCGCTCCTGCTGCTCAGTACCGGTCTGCGCGCGCTCCTCGCCATCCTCTTCGGGGCGTACATGGACAAGCGCGAGCTGCAGAACGCGCTGGACGACGACCACTTCGACCATTCGCGGACAGCCGACGGCGAGATCTGGCTGGACTACGTGGCCGACCTGGGCGACGGCTTCGACGCGACGTATTCGATCGCCTGGCTGCTGGCCCAGCCGTCGCTGACCGTGGACGGCACGACCCTGCCCCGCGGGCGGCTGCTGCTCATGGGCGGCGACCAGGTCTATCCGCTGGCCAGCGGCGACGGCTACGAGAGCCGGATGAAAGGGCCCTACCGGGCGGCGCTGCCCGAGGCACCGGCCGGCGAGCCGCGGCCCACACTCTTCGCGCTGCCCGGCAACCATGACTGGTATGACGGCCTGACCGCGTTCCTGCGCCTGTTCGCGCGCCGCAAGGACGGGCACATCGGTGGCTGGCGCACGGAACAGCAACGGTCGTACTTCGCGGTGAAACTGCCCAACAACTGGTGGCTGTTCGCGGTGGACGAGCAGTTCGGGGCGTACATCGACGACCCGCAGCTGCTCTACTTCGAGAAGGCCGCCCGCCAGATCGGGCCGGACGATCGCATCATCCTGATGACACCGTCGCCGACCTGGGTGAAGGCCAAAGACGACCCGGAGATCTACGACTCCGTCGACTACTTCATCCGTACGATCCTGGCCCCCACCCAGGCGCAGATCCGGGTGCTCGTCTCCGGCGACCTGCACCACTACGCGCGCTACACCAGCGAGGAACGCGAACTGATCACCTGCGGGGGCGGCGGGGCCTACCTGCTCGGCACGCAGAACCTGCCGGACACACTCACCGTCCCGCCGCGCGAAACGCTGACCCGCAGTCGCAGCCTCAGCCGCGAATACCAGCTGGCCGCCCGTTTCCCCGACGCTCCGACCTCACGCAAGCTGGGCTGGGGAGTCTTCCACCGGGTGCCGCGACGCAACACCGGGTTCGCCACCATGCTCGGCATCATCCACACCCTGACCATGCTCCCGATGGCCGGCGCGGCCCGGCAGGGCGGCAGCATCCAACGCCTGTTCAGCATTCCGCTGCTGCTCATGCTCACCCTGATCCTGCTCGGCACGATCCTGTTCGCCCGGCCACCGGGCGCCGCCTCGGCGAAACACGCCCGGCACTGGATCCTCGGCGTCAGCCACGGCCTGGCCCAGATCGCCCTCGCCGCCGGCGGCACCTGGGTGTGGCTACGCCTGCCGTTCCAGGAATGGGCGTGGCCCGGCCCGTTCGTCGTCGCGGCCATCCTCTACGGCCCGGTGATCGCCGTGCTGGCCACCCAGTTGGTCGCGTTGTACCTGCTGGTGGCCGGCTTCTTCGACGTCAACGTCAACGAACTGTTCGCCGGCCAGGGCATCGAACACGCGAAAAGCTTCCTCCGCCTCCACATCGCCGCCGACGGCACCCTGACCATCCACCCGATCGGCGTCGACCGCATCTGCCACCGCTGGTCGGCCGATCCGGACGGCGAACCGCACACCCCATGGCTGCGGCCGGAGGAGCCGCTGACCCCTCACCGGATCGAACCCCCGATCATCATCACCGACCTGCCGGTGCCCCGCTTCTGAGCGGTAGCGCTGCGGCCCGAGCCCGGCCGAGTCGATTGATCATCGGCGATGCGTAAAGTTACCTCCGTGCGAATGACCTTCGATGTCGGTGTTCAGGAGCGGCACACGGTCGAGTTCTTCTTCAGCAAGGTCTGGGGCGGGCTGTCGATCAAGGTGGACGGGGTGAACGCCGTCCGGACCGTCCGGCTCCAGTCGGTCAGCCTGGTCAAGCGGTACGACTTCGTCGTCGGCGCCGAGGAGCGGTATGCCGTGAGGATCGAGAAGCATCGGGCTCGGCTCTTCGCCGGGTTTCGGCCGCAGCCCGTCTACGCCTACGTCGATGGGCGGCTCGCGGCCGAAGGGGTCGCCTGAGCTAGGCCGGCGGGTTGTATTGGGCGTCGTGGGCCTGGCGCGGGGCGCAGACCGAGGCGCGGGAGCAGGAGCAGCGGGAGCCGTCGGCGTCGAGGCGGACCACGACCGAGTCCTTCGGGACGCTGTGGGCGACCACCCGCCCGTCGCCCTCGGGGGTGGTGACTCGGCTGCCGATGGCCGGGGCGGTGGCCTGGAACTGCTGGTAGAGCGGGTGCTCATACTTCAGGCAGCACATCAGGCGGCCGCAGGCGCCGGAGATCCGTAGCGGGTTCAGGGGGAGGTCCTGGTCCTTGGCCATGCGGATGGTGACCGGCTCGAAATCGGTCAGGAACGTGGCGCAGCACAGGTCGCGGCCGCAGGAGCCGATGCCGCCCTGGACTCGGGCCGAGTCACGGGCGGACAGCTGGCGCAGCTCGACCCGGCAGTGCAGGGTGGCGCCCAGGTCGCGAACCAGCGAGCGGAAGTCGACGCGGTGCGGGGCGGTGAAATAGATCGTCGTGCGGTCGCCGTTGCCGCCGGTCGTGTCCAGCACGTGGTCCACGGCGACGACCTTCATCGGCAGCTCATGGGCCTTGATCAGTTTCTTGGCGGCGACCTTGGCCTCGGCCTTGCGTTTGCGGAGCGTCTCGTCCCGGCGCAGGTCGTCGTCGACGGCGAGGCCGACGATCTTGGGGAAGCCGTCGGTGTCCTCACTGACCCATTGCGGCGCCCAGACGCACTCCGCCACCTCGGGGCCGTCGTCGGTCGGGACCAGCACGCGGTCGCCGACGGACGGGGTGAACTCACCCGGGTCGAGGTAGTAGAGACGGCCGTACCGGTTGAAGCTGACCGCGCACAGCATTCCCATGCGATCAACCCTACGACTCCACGGTCCGTCCTGACGACCGAGCGGGGCGGCGGTGTTGGGGAGGACTGTGATTCCTCCGTACCAAATGCCGGTTTTGAACTACCCGCGAGGGTTGTCGCATAGATGCCGCGCAACCGGCCCAATCGACCTTCGTTGGCCAGTCCCGTAGACGCCCTCCGCGGCGGCCCGCGTCGAAAGGAACCGCCATGACACCCGCTAGGTCGCTGGCCGCCGGCGTCGCCGCGCTCGGGTTTGCGAGCACGCTCAGCGTCTCGCTTCCGGCCCACGCCACAACGCCGATCGCGGCGCCGGCCCAGGGTGCGCCCGCGCCGTGCGAACGGGCTGAACGGTATGCGGCCCAGGCCGAGGCCGAGTTCCTGCGGATCGAGCGGTTGGATCTTCGGGGCGGGGAGAAGCGGGAGCACGGGGCCGGGGTCACCAAGCGGGACAGCGGTGAGCGTCCGTCGGTCGTGGCCACCGATCCGGCCGGAGGTGCGGCCGGGAACTCGACGCCGACCATGCCCTCGGCCGAGACCGACGAATCAGACATTGATGTGGGTGGGAGCGGGTCGGCTCCGGCTGTGGGTGGGATCGCAGCCGGGGCCGACTCGGAAAAAAATTCTGGCAAATCCGATGGGTACGGAGGGACGGGGTCGACCTCGGACGCCGATCCGGCCGGCGACGGGCGGGCGGCCGGTGGTCGAGCCAGCGGCCAGGAGATTCCCGGCTCTTCCTCCCACGGTTCAAAGCCACCCTCCGATGGTTCGACATCGTCCACCGGTGGTTCGAAGTCGCCTTCCGGTGGGGCGACAGCGCCGGAGTCGGGCTCGAAACCGAAGGGACTGCTCGGCGGGATCGGTGATCTTCTCGGCGGTATCGTTCCGGCCGCGTACCGGGTCGGCGGACCGGTGACCGTTCTGCGGGCGGGCGACGACGATCGGACCGAGCTCGGCCGGCCCGGCGCGACCGATAACGCCGCGGGCAGCGATGACAACGCCACGGGCGGGGGTGGCTCGGCCTCGAAGAAGGGCGGGACGACCTCGGGCGACGACGGGGCGCAGGGGATCAGCGGGGTCGGCGTCGGGGACGCGCGCAGCGTCATGATCGCCGACGCGCCGATCAAGTCGGCCGCCGCGGGAATGCTGCTGGACGGGCGGGTCGCCGGGGCGCCCGCGGCCGAGCAGGTACTGCAGCAGGCGCCGCCGTCGCACACCGAGCCGATCGAGCAGCACACCGGCTCCAAGCGGTTCGGGCCGATCCAGGTCGGCGCCGGGGCGATGTCCGCGCACGCACGCTGGAACCCGGCCATGGGCTGCGCGGCGGTCGACGGCGAGATCTCACGCTCCGCGACGCGGCTCGATCGGATGACGCTGCACGGTGACCTGATTCGCGTACCCGAGAAGCTGTCGAGCCTCAGCAGCACCGCGGTCAACGGGCACGGAAACGGTGCGCTCGCCGTGGCATCGGCGACCGTGAGCGCCGGGCGGATCGAGCTCGCCGGCGGAAAGGTGCAGGTCCGGGTGCTGCGGGCGCCGACCCTTCGGGTCAGCATGTCGGCCACCACCGGGGGCCAGGTCCGCTATCAACCCGCGCTGGTCGAGGTGTCCGGCCCGGGCATTTCCCGTACGAGGTTGAGCACCGGAAGTGACCACGTCGACGTCACGGTGGGTAGCGTTGGACGGGTGACCGAGGCGGCCACGGTTCAGGTCCTGCCGTCGTCGGGATCGCCCCTGCCGTCGATTCCCGGCCTGCCCGCACCGTCGGGTGGAAGCGGTGGTGGATCTCCGGTGCTGGAGAGCGTCCCGGCCGACGGGCAGGCGGTCGTACGGGTGTCGCTCGGCGAGGTCCGGCAGGCGTCCAAGGGGCACGCGCTGGCGGCCCGGGCCACCGCGATCAAGGTGTCGGTGGTCGCGCCGTCCGAGCAGGGCCGGGGCCAAGCCGGGTACGCGTCGTCGGCAATGGTCGCCGACCTCGGCATCGGCGTGCTGGAGGCCGCCGCGGTGGCTCCGGAGCAGGGCAAACACGCCGTAGAGTCCGGAGTCCAGAGCGGAACCCTGCCGGTCACCGGACCGCGGCTGGCCCCGATGTTCGTCACCGGCGCAAGCCTGCTGGTCGGGGGCGCGCTCGCCCTCCTGCTCAGCGCCCGCCGTCGCCGCCGAGCCGCCTGACCCCGGTCGCCCGTCACCCCCTGTCCGCGGACGGACCGAAGCGGGCCGGAGGTGGGGTGGGCCTGGGTATGAGGCTTCGGTGAGATCTCGGAGTTCGGGGCCTGCGCCCTCGGATTCCGGTCATGCGGTGGTCGCCTATCGGCCGGATCGGGCCGGTCCGGTAGGCGACCACCAGTGACTCGGCGACCAAGCTGCCGAACAGGTCAGGACTCCGGATGCGCCCCTCAAGGGGTCGCGGTCCAGCCGACAAGATGGCGCAGGCTCGGCCGGCCAGGGGTTGTTCAACGGCGTCGATGACCGAGGGTCAGGCGGGCTGGGGGGACTTCAAGCCGGTGGCGTCGTCGAGGAGATCTTCGGCTCGGTCGTAACTGTCGCCGACGGTTCGCAGAAGGGCGGCGGCGATGTCGGCGGCGGCTCGGGTTTCGTCCGGCTCGGGGAAGCCGCCACCCGTCATCAGCGTCAGCGCCTCGGCCGAGGTGAGGACGCCGGCCAGGGTGCCGGCCAGGTCGAAGCGGGTGCGGGTCATCCAGTCGGTCAGGGCCTCGGCCAGGTCGGCGGTGGCGGCCATGCGACGGGACAGACTGTCGGAACCGACGTTGAGCTGCTCGGTGGTGCGGCGGCGGGCCACCTCGTAGGCCTCGGCGGCATGGCCGGACCACCCGGTGGCCATCGGCAGCGCGTCGGCCGTGTCGGCGCACGCCTGGGCCTGGGCGCGCAGCTCGGGAGCGGCGTCGGCCACCGCCGCGGGGTGTAGTGCGGCGACCGCGCGGGCGGCGTCACCCGGGAGCAGACGGACCCGGCGCAGCTCGGGCCAGACCTCGTGACCGGCCGGGGCGCCGGCCGCGGAGAGGACCTGGTCGACCCGGGCCAGCAGGGGCTCGGCGGTGGTGAGCAGGTGGTCGAGCCGGTCCATCAGAGGCCCTTCAGGAAGCGGCGGCGGACCGTCTCGTCGGTTTCCGCGTAGTCCCGGGCATTCGTGCGCACGGAGTGGGCCAGATCGGACAGACCGGCGGAGATGCCGGCGGCTTCCTCGGCTCGGGCCCGGAGCACCGCCGTCCAGCTCTCGTGCAACTGGCGACCGAGCCGGCCCGGACGGCCGGTGTCGTCGGCGCCGAACGCGTCGGCGGCCGGCAGCAGCCGGGGCACGCGACGGTCCATCGTGGTCAGTGCCGCGGCCGCCTGGTCGATCTGGTCAGCGAGCCGGTCCATGTCAGTAGCCCTCCAGCGAACGGAACGAGCCGAAAACCTCGGCGTGCAGCTTTTCCCGCGCCCAGCGGGCCGCCTCGGTCGCGCTGGTGACGACGGCCTTCAGCTCGCGGGAGAACTCGGCGTTGTCACGGCGCGTGAGGCCGCCGCGCACCTGGACGTCGACGATGTCGCCGGCCGCGGTGACCACGACCTCGATCGACTGGTCGGGCGAGTGCACCGAGACCTGATGCGCCGCCACGGCCCGGTCGAACTCGGCGCGCAACGTCTCGACACGCTTGTAGCGATCGATCGCGTCATCGATCCACGCCTCGTCGATCTCCCGGGCCATGCACCAGGCTCCTCACCACGCGTCATGTCTCCGTCGCGTTCCGGAAGCCGAATCTACCGGCATCCCGAAGCCCTTGGTGTCCTCTGTGGATAACTTTCCGCGCCGGACGCAGCGTCACCCCGATCGGGGTTGATCATCACGGTGAGTCAGCGCAGGAAGGACCGGATGTGCGCCCGGGGAGCCGTCATCGACCAGGGGCGGTGGCCGCACACGAAGAGGTTGCCGAGCGGGCAGCGAACGTGCGCCGGGCGAACGCGCGGCGGGCAAAAGGGCGCCGGGCGAGCGGGCGGCGGGAAGATCGGCGGCGTCGGGGACGGGCGGTCCGGGAAGTTGTCGGGGGTGGGCAATACCATCGTCGAGTGAGTCAGGATGGGGTGTTCTCGGACCTGGTCGGCCAGGACGACGCGGTGGAGACGCTGCGGCGCGCTGCCCAGGCGGCCGCGCGGGTGGTCGCCGGGGAGCAGGTCGGCAGCGGGGCGATGACCCACGCCTGGATCTTCACCGGGCCGCCCGGGGCCGGGCGGACGCTGGCGGCGCGGGCGTTCGCCGCCGCGCTGGAGTGTGAGCGGGCGGGCGCCGGGTGCGGTGAGTGTCACGGTTGCCACACCGTTCTGGGCAAGACCCATGCTGACGTACGGTTCGTCGCCCCCGAGGGTCTCTCCATCAGCGTTCACGAGATGCGAGCGCTGGTGTTGCGCGCGGCGACCGCCCCGTCCGGCGGGCGCTGGCAGGTCGTGGTGATCGAGGATGCCGACCGGCTCACCGAGGCGGCGGGGAACGCACTGCTCAAGGCCATCGAGGAGCCCCCGCCAAGGACGGTTTTCCTGTTGTGCACGCCGTCGACCCACCCGGACGACATCTCGGTGACGATCCGGTCCCGGTGTCGCGTGGTGGCGCTGCGGCAGCCGCCGGCCGACGCGGTGGCGGCGGCGCTGATGGAGCGCAACGGGCTCACCCGGGAGACGGCCGTCTGGGCGGCCGCGGCCGCTCAGGGTGACATCGTCCGGGCCCGGTTGCTGGCCGCGGATCCGGAGGCCCGCACCCGGCGGGAGGCGGTGCTCACGGTGCCGAAGCGGCTGACCGGGGTCGGTGCCTGCTTCGACGTGGCCGCGGCCCTGGTGTCGGCGGCCAAGGCGGAGGCGGCGGCCAGTGTCGTGGAGTCCGACGCGGCCGAGCGTTCGGCACTGGAGCAGGCGCTCGGGGCGGGCGGCACCGGGCGCGGGGCGGCCGGGGCGATGCGCGGCGCGGCCGGTCAGATCAAGGATCTGGAGAAGCGGCAGAAGTCCCGGGCTACTCGCGCGCAGCGGGACGCGCTCGATCGTGCGCTGGTGGATCTGGCCGGGTTCTACCGGGATGTGCTGATCACCGCGTTGCGGGCGCCGGTGGCGGTCGTGCACGGGGATGTGGCGCCGCAGTCGGAGGCGGCGGCGCGGAAGTGGACTCCGGAGAGTGCGCTGCGCCGGCTGGAGGCGGTGCTGGCCTGCCGTGAGTCGATCAACCAGAACGTCAAGCCGGAAATCGCGGTCGAGGCCATGATGCTCAACCTCTGGAAAGGCTGACGGGAAGCAGTTCCAGCCGTGGTCGGGTTTGTTGCTCTGACCGTGCCCACCCTCGGACATCGCCCTTTCGGGCTTCGCGTTCTGGCCGCGCCAGCGGCCTGCGAAGGTCGGAAGGGTCCCCGCGGGAGCGACGGTCTGTACCCCGGCGGACATAGGCAATGAAGAATTTGATTTTTGGGGTGAAGAGGCTGCGCCGGCGGACGGTGCCGGCGCAGCCTGGTCTTCATCGGGTTCGGCGATCAGCGCCGGACCAGCAGGAATGTCTCCCGAAGGGTGTCGTAGGCGGGTTTCGGCTGCAGATTTTCGTCGAACGGGGTGGCCGATCCCTCACCGGCGAAGACCCCCGGCACCCACGAATATTTGTCGGTGAATCCCCACACCGTGTACGAGACACAATTCTTGGCGATCAGGCAAGCCCTCAGGAGCAATCCGAATCCTTCGGCCTGGGCCTGCACTTTGGCGGTGTCGGTCGGTAGCAGCATGCGGACATCGACTTCGGTGAACGCGGTCTTCACGCCGAGCTTGTCGAATCGGAGCACGTTCTCCCGGACGTCGCCGGGGAATCCGTATTGCACTCCGAGGTGGCCCTGCATTCCGTAGCCCTGCACCGGGATGCCGGCCGCGCGGAGCCGCTTCGTCAACGCATAGTAGGCGTCACTCTTCGCGTTCACGCCCTCGTTGTTGTAGTCGTTGAGGAACAGCAGCGCCTTGGGATCGGCCTGGTGAGCCCAGCGGAATGCGTCGGCGACGTAGTCCGGGCCGAGCGCCCGCAGCCAGATGGTGTCACGCAGCGTGCCGTCTTCGTTGAAGATCTCGTTGGCCACGTCCCACGCCCAGACGCGGCCCTTGAAGTGGCCGACCTCGTCGAAGATGTGCTTGCGCAGCAGCGTGCGCAGCTGGGCGGGGGTGTAGGCGGCCTCGGTCAGCCAGGCCGGGTTCTGGCTGTGCCAGACCAGGGTGTGGCCGCGGACGAGCTGCCCGTTCTTGCGCGCGAAGTCGACGAGCTGGTCGGCCGGCGCCCAGTTGTAGACGCCCGGCTGTGGCTCGACGGCCTCCCACTTCATCACGTTCTCGGGGGTGACCGTGTCGAATTCGTGGGCGACGGCCGTCTTGTAGGGCGCGTCGGCGGCGAGCGCGGCCATGTCGACAGCGGTGCCGATGCGTACGCCGGAGCCGTGCGCGGCGGCCCGCAGCGAACCGTCGTCCCGGACGGGGGACGGATGGGCGCTGGCCGGTGCGGAACCGGCCACGGCGAGGCTGACCGCGAGGAACGCGGCGATGCGGCTGAATCTCATCTGCAGTGCCTCCGAAAGTTACGAGGACAGGTCGAAACGTTATGCACAGTGACCGGCAATGGTCAACGGTGTCCATTGATGAACATCGGAGCGTTCGCATGGCGCGGCAGGGGATCTTCCGCCCTTGACGTCATAGATGGACGGCTCTACGTTACGGAGATCTGTCCCGGAGATTTCCGAAACTTTCGGAGCGTGCCATGTCCACCAGACGCCAGCTCCTCGCCCTCTCGGCCGGTGCCGCGGCCGCCGGTGTGCTGCCCGGAAGCCCCGCTCAGGCCCACCCGAAACGGTGGATCGCCAGCTGGGCGGCGGTCCCGACGACGATTCCGCCGACGCCCCCACTCGTGCTGGAGAACCAGACCGTGCGGCACGTCGTCCACCTGAGCTCGGGCGGCGACCAGGTGCGGATCCGGCTGACCAACGAGTTCGGGGACGCCCCGCTGCGGATCGGCGAGGTGCACGTGGCGCGGCGCTCGGGAAGTGGCGCCGGCACCGATGCGGTGACCGGAACCGATCATCGGGTGACGTTCGGCGGGCGTTCGTCGGTGACCGGCCCGGCCGGCGCCCCGATCGTCAGCGACCCGGTCGGCCTGCGCGTCGGCGGTGGCACCGACCTGGTGATCAGCGTCTACCTGCCGGCGCGCACACCGGTGACGACGCTGGCCGCGTTCGCGTTCCAGGACAACGTGATCGCCGCCGGGAACGTCACGGGCGCGCGCATGGTCACGGCGACCAGCACTATCCAGCAATACCTGTTCCTGTCCGGGGTCAGCGTGCACGCCTCCGGCGGGGCGATCGTGACGCTCGGTGACTCGATCACGAACGGCGCGAACACCGTGGCCAACGCGAATCATCGCTGGCCGGATCTGCTGTCGGCGCGATTGGATCATCGGCTCGGGGTGGCCAACGTCGGGGTCTCCGGTAACCGGCTGTTGCACGATCCGAATCCGCCGGCCGGGAGTCCGGCGGTGGGCTACGCCGCGTACTTCGGGCACAGCGCGCTGCGGCGGTTCGATCGGGACGTCGTCGCGCAACCCGGCGCGGAGTTCCTCGTGGTGCTGCTCGGGGTGAACGATCTCGGACACCCGGGGACGTCGGCGCCGCTCGACGAGGTCGTCTCGGCGGATGACCTGATCTGGGGGCATCGGCAGTTGATCGCTCGGGCGCACCTGGCCGGGCTACGGGCCTACGGTGCGACGGTTCTGCCGTTCAAGGACGACACGCTCGGGTTCTACAGCGTGGAGAACGAGCGGAAGCGGGCCGCGCTCAACCGGTGGATCCGGACGTCCGGGGAGTATGACGGGGTGATCGATTTCGACGCGGCCGTGCGGGATCCCGGGGATCCGTTGCGGCTTCGGGCCGCCTACGACAGCGGCGACCATCTGCACCCCAACGATGCTGGGATGGCTGCGATGGCCGCCGCGGTTCCGCTACGACTTTTCAGGATTTAGGCGATTCGTCCAGTCCGAGCGCCTCGGCCATCTCCTCCAGCGGCGTCTCCGGCTGCTCCCCCGGCTCCGCCTTCGGCGACAAACCAGCATTTCCGCGTACGTCGGCAGCAGGCTGAGCGTCGGGTGAGGCGGGCGCAGGCGCGTCAGTCGCGGACGGCTCGGGGATCGGGGGCAGCGCGTCCACCAGCCGCGTCGTCACCGCCCCGGCGATCTCCGCCGCCGGTCGAGCCGCGTCCAGCACCAGATACCGTTTCGGATCAGCCGCCGCCAGGTCGAGGAACGCGTACCGAACCCGCTCGTGGAACGCCCGTGACTCGCTCTCCAGCCGATCAGCGCCCGCGCCCCGGGCACCGACCCGGTCGAGCCCGACCGCGGGATCCACGTCCAGCAGCACCACAAGGTCCGGCTTCAACCCGCCGGTGGCCCACGACGACAGCCACGAGATCTCCTGCACCGGCAGCGTCCGCCCGGCCCCCTGGTAGGCCAGCGACGAGTCCACGTACCGATCGCTGATCACCACCGCGCCCCGGGCCAGGGCCGGCCGCACCACGGTGGCCACGTGATGGGCGCGGTCGGCCGCGTACAGCAGCGCTTCCGCCCGCGGTGACGGCCCGTCCTCCGAGTGGTCGAGCACCAGCCCGCGGATCCGCCCGCCGAGCGGGGTGGCGCCGGGTTCCCGGGTGACCACCACGTCCTGGCCTTCCGCGCGCAGCGTGTCGGCCAGCAGGCCCAGCTGGGTCGACTTGCCGGCGCCCTCGCCGCCCTCGAAGACCACGAACAGCCCGCTGCGGACGAACTCCTCGGGCGGGGCGAGCGGCCGGCCGCGGACCGACCCGATGAGGTCGGCCAGAACCGGCACGCCCTTCTTGTCGTCCATCTGCCGGAACGCGCCGATGCCGACCCAGATCCCGATCGCACCGGCCACCAGCAGCAGCACCCGGGTCGAGGAGACGTCGAAGTGCACCGCGCCCAGGTCGACCCGGCGGGAGCTGCCCAGGCCGACGAGCACGCCGGCCAGAGTGATGGCGGCCAGCAGGACCATCCGGACGCCGATCTGGACCACGGCGAAGACCCGGCCGCGGACCTCGTCGGCGACCTCGCCGTAGAGCAGGGTGGTGCCGGCCAGGAAGGCCATGCCCGCGCCGGCACCGACCAGCAGGGCGCCGAACAGGGCCATGGACAGGTGGAAGGCCAGGCCCAGGAACATCACCGAGCCGCTGGACAGCACGATGCTCATGCCGAACCAGCGGCGGCGGGACAGGTCCCGGACGATCATCGGGCCGAGCCCGATGCCGCAGGCCAGGCCCAGGAAGATCACGCCGAAGAGCAGGGAGAACGCGGCTTCGCCGGCGCCCAGCGAGACCGCGTACGTCTTCGCGGCGCCGATCACCACGCCGCCGGCTGCGAACGCGCCGAAGATGCCGAGCACCAGGCCGCGGACCAGCGGGGTCTTACCGATGTACTTCCAGCCGTCCAGGAACTGGCGGGTCATCGTCTGCTCGGTGGCCGCGTGCTCGCGCTCGGGGCTGCGACCGCCGATCTCGCGGATGCCGAAGAACACGACGAGCGCGGTGGCCAGGCGGGACAGCGCGTTCAGGTAGAGCGCGATCTGCACCGGCTGGGCCCAGTCGGGCAGCGAGGCGCCGGACTGCTGCACGCCGGCGGTGAGGGCGGAGAGGCTGAGGGCGGCCAGGATCGGGGTGATCCCGTACGTCGTCACCAGCGTCAGCTGGTTGGAGACCTCGATCCGGGACTTCGGGATGAGGTTGGGGACCGCCGCTTCCTTGGCCGGGATCCAGATCAGCGTGATCGTCTCGCCGATCAGCGTGGCGACCGTGGCCCAGATCGCGGTGAGCCCGGGTGATCCGCCGAACACCGGCACGAGCGGGATCGAGCCGTAGATCACGAATCGCAGCAGGTCAGTGATGATCATCGTCCAGCGGCGGTCGAACCGGTCGGCGAAGACGCCGGCGATCGGGCCGAGGAACAGCGCGGGCAGCAGGCGCACGGCGATCGTGGCGCCGAACGCCACACCCTGCGCGGCCGGCTGCTTGAACTGCGCGGCGGTGAAAATGCTGGTGGCCAGCAGACCGATCCAGTCACCGAACGAGGCGGCGCCGAGCACCAGCCACAGACGGCGGAACGGACGGATCCGGAGGACGGAGCGGAGCGCGGCCGCGCCCGATAGGTCGACCGGCGCGGTCTCCTGGCGGCTTTCCGTGTCGATGGCCCTTACCTCCCCGTGGTCACTGCTCGGAGCACTGTATCCGGCCCGCCCAGGTCATCGGGGGTTCGCACCATCGAGTGGAGTAGAGATGAATGTCTTTCGCGTTGCTTCGTATCGGGATAGCGTGCCGGTGTGTTCACCGACCGCAACGCCCTGCGCCAGCGACTGGAGAAGGCCACCGACCACCTGGAGACCCCGATCGCGGTGGTCGACCTGGCCGCGTTCGACGACAACGCGGACCGTCTGACCGCTCGCGCCGCGGGCAAACCGATCCGGGTGGCGTCGAAATCGGTGCGGTGTCGAGCCCTGCTGGAACGGGTCCTGGCCCGCCCCGGCTGGCACGGTGTGATGGCGTACACACTTCGCGAGGCGATCTGGCTGGTCCGCTCCGGTGTGACCGACGACGTACTGGTGGCGTATCCCACCGTCGACCGGGCGGCGCTGCGCGAGCTGGCCGCTGACGAGACGCTGGCCGCCGCCATCTCGATCATGGTGGACCACCCGTCCCAGCTCGACCTGGTCGACCAGGTGTCGGCTCCCGAGGGCCGCCCGGTGATCCGGCTCTGCCTGGAGCTGGACGCGTCCTGGAAGCCGGCCGCCGCGCTGCACGTCGGTGTCCGCCGCTCCCCCGTGCACTCGGCCGTGCAGGCCGGCACGCTGGCCCGCCGGATCGCCACCCGGGCCGGCTTCAAGCTGGTCGGGATGATGTCCTACGAGGCGCACATCGCCGGGGTCGGCGACGACCCGCCGGGCCGGGCGGTCTGGGCCCGGGCGATCCGGATCATGCAGAGCCGCGCCTTCCCGGAGCTGCTGAGCCGGCGGGCGGCCGCGGTCCGGGCCGTCCGCGAGCACGCCGACCTGGAGTTCGTGAACGGCGGCGGCACCGGCAGCGTGGCCGCGACCAGCGCGGACCCGTCGGTCACCGAGGTCACCGCCGGGTCCGGCCTGTACGGACCGACCCTGTTCGACTCCTACCGCAATTGGCGGCCCACCCCGGCCGCGTTCTTCGCGCTCTCCGTGGTCCGGCGCCCGGCGCCGAGGATCGCGACGGTGCTGGGCGGCGGCTGGATCGCCTCCGGCCCGGCCGAGTCGTCCCGGCTGCCGCAGCCCTACCTGCCCGAGGGCCTGTCGTTCAAGGCCGACGAGGGACCCGGTGAGGTGCAGACGCCGCTGCTGGGCGAGGCCGCCGAGCAGCTGCGCCCGGGCGACCGGGTGTGGTTCCGCCACGCCAAGGCCGGCGAGATGTGCGAGCACGTCAACGAGTTGCAGTTGATCGACGGCACCAACACCACGCCGGCCCCGACGTATCGGGGAGAGGGTCATGCGTTCCTGGGCTGAGTCAGGCCTGGACGTGCCGGTGCAGGTACTCCCTGATCAGGGCCTTGACCTCGGTCAGCACGGCCTCGTCACCGGCCGGGTCGCGCCGGAACGCCAGCTTGATCAGCGCGTCGGCGGCCTCGACCGAGATCTGCAGGGCGAACCGGACCCGGTTGCGGTCGACCAGGCGGAACTGGTCGGTCAGCAGCTCGGCCAGGCGCTCGGCGATGACCGCGTTGTTGTCCCGGTCGGAGTCGAGCAGGTGCAGGTCGACGACGTCGCCGAAGTGCAGCGTGCGGAAACCCGGAACGCTGCGGTGCATGTGGATGTAACCGTCTATGGCCGCATCCACCGCGTCCCACCAGTGCTGGAACGTCTCCGCCGCGAAACGGTCGGAGAGGCTCTGCAGGTAGGCGTCCATGTTGCGCAGAGCCAGGGCCTGGACGATGGCCCGTTTGTCCGGGAAGAACTGGTAGACCGAGCCGATGGCGACCTCGGCCCGCTCGGCAAGCAACGTCGTGGTCAGGCCCTCATAGCCGACCTCGTCCACCAGCTCGGCGCACGCATCGAGCATGCGCTGTACCCGGGCAACGCTTCTGCCCTGCACCGGAACCCGCCGCAGCGGTCCGGTGCTGACGGTTGGTGTCGACACGCGTCGCCACTCCCTCTCAGCAGTGAGACCTTTTCACGACGGCGGAAACCACGCATGGTCATGAATAGATCTCAGTGATAAATCGAACGTTACTCGGATCAACGAGCGAGGCGCATCGACGGGACGCCAGGTGCTGGTGTCCGCTCGGACGGAGGACAAAAGCCGGAATGACTACACCCGTTAATTCCCGTCGGTGGACCAACTGGGGACAGAACCAGCAGTCCGTCGCCGAGGTGCTCACCCCCGGAAGCATCGACGAGGTGGCGGCCATGGTCACCGCTTCGGCGGGGGCCGGACGGCGGATCAAGACAGTCGGGAGCGGGCACTCGTTCACGGCCATCGCGGTCGCCGACGACCAGCGGATGCTGCTGCACCGGCTCAACCAGTTGATCTCGTTGGACGGCGACCTGGTGACCGTCCAGGCCGGGATGCCGCTGTCCACTCTGAACGCCCTGCTGGCCGAGAACGGCCTGGCCATGCCCAATCTGGGCGACATCGACACGCAGACCGTGGCCGGCGCGATCTCGACGGCCACGCACGGGACCGGGATCGGGCACGGGACCCTCGCCTCGTGCGTCGAGGCGGTCACGCTGGTCACCGCCAACGGCAAAATTGAGAGGTACGGCCGTGAAGCGCCCGAGTTCCCGGCCGCGGTCGTCGGCCTGGGCGCGCTCGGCGTGCTGGTCGAGGTCACGCTGCGCTGCGTGCCGGCGTTTGTGCTGCTCGCCGACGAGAAGCCGATGTCGCTGGCCGATGTGCTGGCCGGGGTCGAGGAGTGGATCCCGGCCAACGATCACGTGGAGTTCTTCTGGTACCCGTACACCGATCGGGCCAGCGTGAAGATCAACAATCGGGTGCCGGAGCACGATCGGCCGCTGTCGCGATTCCGCGGCTGGCTGGATGACGACTTTCTGTCCAACACCGTTTTTGATGGTGTCTGCAAAATCGGACGAAAGTTCCCGGGCGCGGTTCCCACTCTCAGCTCGATGGCCGCCCGCGCGCTGAGCGCCCGCACCTACACCGGCCGTTCCGACCATGTCTTCTGCAGCTCCCGCCGGGTCCGCTTCACCGAGATGGAGTACGAGATCCCCCGCGCCGCCCTGCCCGACGTGATCGACGCGCTGCCCCGGCTGATCGAGTCCCTGCCGTTCAAGGTGCTCTTCCCGGTCGAGGTGCGGTTCACCGGGCCGGACGACCTGTGGCTGTCCCACGGGTACGGGCGGGAGTCCGCCTACATCGCCGTCCACCAGTACCAGGGCGTCCCGTACGAGCCCTACTTCACCGCGCTCGAAGCGCTCTGCGAGCCGCTGGGCGGGCGACCGCACTGGGGCAAGATGCACTACCGGACGGCCGAGGACCTGCGGCCCGCGTACCCGAAATTCGACGACTTCCTGGCCGTGCGCAACCGCCTCGACCCGGCCCGGGTCTTCACCAACGACTACCTGGACCGGGTTCTCGGAAGCTAGGTCACTCCTTGGCGGCCGTGGCTTTCTTGGCCGCGGCCGTCTTTTTCGCGGGCGCCTTCTTGGCGGCGGTCGTCTTCTTCGCCGGCGCGGCCTTCTTCGCCGCGGCCGTAGTCGTCTTGGCGGCGGCCTTCTTGACCGGAGCCTTCTTGGCCACCTTCTTCGGCGCCGGACCCTTCGCCCGCTTCTCGGCGATCATCTCGATCGCCTCGGCCAGCGTCAGCTCCTCGGGCGTCTGACCGCGGCGCAGCGTCACGTTCGTCTCGCCGTCGGTCACGTACGGCCCGAAGCGCCCGTCCTTGACCAGCAGCGGCTTCTCGGACACCGGGTCGACCCCCTCCAGGTCGCGCAGCGGCGGCTTGGCCGCACCACGCTGTCCCCGGGTCTTCGGCGCGGCCAGCAGGGCCAGAGCCTCGTCCAGGGTGACCGTGAAGAGCCGGTCCTCGTTCTCCAGCGAACGCGAGTCCTTGAGGCGCGAGATGTACGGCCCGTAGCGCCCGTTGCGCGCCACGATCTCGTTGCCCTCGGCGTCCTGGCCGACCACCCGGGGCAGCGTGAGCAGCTGCAACGCCTGCTCCAGGGTGAGCGTCTGCGGCGACTGGGAGGCGAACAGGGACGAGCTGCGCTCGCCGGACTGCACATACGCCCCGTAGCGGCCGGACTTGACCACGACGGCCTCGCCGGTGACCGGGTCGTCGCCCAGCGCCTTGTCCCCGTTGCCGGCCAGGAAGAGCTCGGCCACCTTCTCCGGGGTCAGCTCGTCCGGGGCCAGGCCCTCGGGGATCGACGCGCGATCCTCGGCCGGCTCCTCCTCGCCCTCGGCGATCGTGGCCGCCTTGCGCTGCAGGTACGGCCCGAACTTGCCGACCCGGACCAGGACCTGGCGGTTCTCCTCGTCGGTGAAGAGCGGGATCGAGTTGACCTCACGCGCGTCGATCGCGCTCAGGTTCTCGGTCACCATCTTCTTCAGGCCGCCGGCCCGGGCGATGTCGTCGTCGGCCCCGGGCGCCCGGCTGCCGAAGTAGAAGGACGTCAGGAAGTCCAGCTGGGTGCCGTCACCGGCGGCGATGTCGTCGAGCTGGCCCTCCATGGCGGCGGTGAAGTTGTAGTCCACCAGCCGTGGGTAGTGCCCTTCGAGCAGGCCGATCACCGCGAACGCCAGGAACGTCGGGATCATCGCCTGGCCGCGCTTCTCGACATACCCCCGGTCCTGAATGGTCTGCATGATCGACGAGTAGGTCGACGGGCGGCCGATACCCAGCTCTTCCAGCGCCTTGACCAGCGAGGCCTCCGTGTACCGGGCCGGCGGCGAGGTGTGGTGACCGACCGCGTTCAGCTCGTCGGCGGTCAGCGGGTCGTCCTTCTTCAGGTTCGGCAGGCGGCGCTCGGCGTCCTCGGCCTCGGCGTTCTCGTCGTCCGAGGACTCCACGTACGCCCGGAGGAAGCCGGGGTCGGTGATCGTCTTGCCGGAGGCACCGAAGTCGACCTCCTCGTTCGCCGTGGAGATCGCGCGGATCCGGACGCTCACCGAGTTACCGACCGCGTCGGTCATCTGCGACGCGATGGTCCGGCGCCAGATCAGCTCGTAGAGCCGGAACTCGTCGCTGCTCAGCTCCTTGGCGACCTCACCGGGGGTACGGAAGTTGTCCCCGGCCGGGCGGATCGCCTCGTGCGCCTCCTGCGCGTTCTTCGCCTTGGTGGTGTAGCGGCGCGGCTGCGGCGGCACATTGTTCGCCCCGTAGAGCTCGGCGATCTGCCGGCGGGCGGCCGCGATGGCGGTCTCGGAGAGGTTCACCGAGTCCGTACGCATATACGTGATGTAGCCCTTCTCGTACAGGCTCTGCGCGGTGCGCATCGTCTGCGCCGAGGAGGTGCGCAGCTTGCGGGCCGCCTCCTGCTGCAGGGTGGAGGTGATGAACGGCGCGTACGGCTTACGCCGGTACGGCTTCTCCTCGACCCGGGTGACGGTGAACGGGCGGCCCTCCAGGCGGGCGGCCAGCCCGCGGGCGCCGGCGCCGTCCAGCTGCACCGCGTTCGACCCGGACCGGAGCTGGCCGGTCGTGGGCTCGAAGTCCTTGCCGGTGGCGATCCGGTCGCCGTCCAGCGCGATGAGCGTGGCCTGGAACGAGCGGGCGCCCTCGACCGAACCGATCACCGAGAGCTGGGCCAGGATGTCCCAGTACTCCGCGGTACGGAAGGCCATGCGCTGGCGCTCGCGCTCGACCACGATCCGGGTGGCGACGGACTGCACGCGGCCGGCGGAGAGGCCACGCATGACCTTCTTCCACAGGACCGGGCTGACCTCGTAGCCGTAGAGCCGGTCCAGGATGCGGCGGGCCTCCTGCGCGTCGACCAGGGAACGGTCGATGTCGCGCGGATTGGCCACGGCGGCCTGGATGGCCGGCTTGGTGATCTCGTGGAAGACCATCCGCTTGACCGGCACCTTGGGCTTGATCGTCTCGATCAGGTGCCAGGCGATGGCCTCGCCCTCGCGGTCCTCATCGGTCGCGAGGAAGATCTCGTCGACCTCCTTGGCCAGCTTCTGCAGCTTGGCCACCTGCTGCTTGCGGCTGTCGGAGATCACGTAGAGCGCGTGGAAGCCGTTGTCGACGTCGACGCCGAGACGCGCCCACGGCTGCCCCTTGTACTTCGCCGGGACCTCGTCGGCGTTTTTCGGCAGGTCGCGGATATGGCCGACGGAGGCCTCGACCAGATAGTCGGGCCCCAGATAACCGGCGATCGTCTTGGCCTTCGACGGAGACTCGACGATGACCAGACGCGTCATCCTGGCGTCACTCGGCACGGCACTCCCAGTTGTTTCGATCCTCGGCGCTCCCCGTCGTCGCACTCGGCGAGGCACAGATGTTCAACGTAACGCGCCGGACGAGCCCTCATTCCCGGGAAACCCCGCAGTCGGATGGTAACGGTCCGGCCACCGCATGCGTCCGACCGCGACACCGTACACCGGGATGACACTGTTATGTCGGACACAATCCGGGAAGATCACGCACCCGCGCCGCCCGGCCACATCTCGGACGGTGCCGCCTCGGGCCGCTCGCCGACCAGCTCAGCGAGCCGTGTCAGCCGTCGGCGGCCGGCGATCAGATACCACCGTCCGTCATCCGACACCCGGCCGGCCAGACCCGCCCGGACCAGCGCGGCGTCCACCTCGACCGGGTCCTTGGCCGGATCCAGGCCCAGCCGGAAGCCGCCCGGACGGGGCCGGCCGGCGGCCGCGACCCACAGGCGCAGGCGTGGACCGGAGAGGAACAACTGGGCGGCGGCCTCGGGCCACGCCTTGGCCAGAGCGTTCAACCGACGGGAGTACGCCGTGCGCACCTCGAAGCGGGGCGGGGGCGGCTCCTCGGGAGTGTCGAGGATCTCGTCCGTGGGATCGGGGGGCTCATCCCGTACGTCAATCGGGTCTTGATCTTTGTTCTTCTCCGGTTCCGTGACCGGAGCCCAGGTCGCCGCCAGGCCGCGGGCGACGAACTCGGCGACCAGGACGTGCACCCGCCAGGCGTCCTCGACGATCACCGAGACCTTGGCCGTGCCGCCCATCCGGCCCAGTTGGCCGGGTCCGGCGAGCAGCCCGGCGAGGTCGGCCGGCGAGGGCTCGATCGTCTCGGCGCCGAACATCGACAGCTGGCGGCCGTCCGGACGCCGGGGCGTGTCCCGCGGATGAGGTCGCCTCTCCACCAGTATCGGCGGAGGGAGCGTCTCCCGCGGGATCAGCGGCCACCCGGTCTCGGTCATCGCATCACTGGCATTCGGGCAGCGACTCGAAGGCGTCCCTCAACTCCACCGAGTCGAGTTTCGTGGTGTCCAGGCCACTCTTCTCATACTCCGCGTTGAGCCGGTCGACGACCTTTCCCACCTCGGTGTAGAACGTGCCGGAGGCAGTCGTGGCCAGGGCCGCGATGCCGTCGTGGGCGGTGCCGTAGGCGTCCCGCATGCCGGCCAGCGAACCGACGAACGCGGCGGCGATCTTCTTGCCGTCGGTGACGTCGGGCACACCGGCCCGCTCGACCCCCTCGCGCGCCGTCTCGCTCGCGGTGCGCGCGCCGTCGAACAGGCGGGCCAGATTTTCCCGCGCCTGGCCGGGCGTGGTGCGCGTGGTCATCTGCTGCTGGGTGCGGGTCGTCAGGGTGCTGATCTCGCTGCGCCAGGGGACCAGCGCGGTGCACACCGACGCGGCCCAGGCCTCCGCGTTGTGCCCGGACGAACAGGCGGCCAACGGCAACGCGAGCACGAGGACGAGAGCGAGGGAGATCGTTCGGACCGCGCGCATGGGAGCAGCGTACGGCCTCGGTAGGACACTCCAAACACCTCGATGGGTGCAAACGAACGGGCGCCCGGTGATCACCGGGCGCCCGTTGTGGATAAAGCCGGACTCAGCTCACGTTGTCCTTGATCCGGGCCGGCTCGTCCTGCGCGGCCCGGGCCGTGTCGGCCGCACCGACCGCGGCCGCCTCGGCCGCGTCGTCACCCATCGAGATGGGCTTGCGCTTGCTCCACACCACCGCGGCGGTCACGATCGCCACCGCGATCACCGCGATCGACACCCGCAGCGGGGTGTTCTGGTCATTGCCGATGCTCCAGGTCACGACGGCCGGAGCGATCAGCAGCGACACCAGGTTCATCACCTTGAGCAGCGGGTTGATCGCCGGGCCGGCGGTGTCCTTGAACGGGTCGCCGACGGTGTCGCCGATGACCGTGGCGGCGTGCGCCTCGGAACCCTTACCGCCGTACGCCCCGTCCTCGACCAGCTTCTTCGCGTTGTCCCAGGCGCCACCGGAGTTGGCCAGGAACACCGCCATCAGCGTGCCGGTGCCGATCGCGCCGGCCAGGTACGCCGCCAGCGCCCCGGCGCCCAGGCCGAAGCCCACCGCGATCGGGGCCATGATCGCCAGCAGACCGGGGGTGAGCAGCTCACGCTGCGCGTCCCGGGTGCAGATGTCGACCACGCGGCCGTACTCGGGCCGCTCGGTCCGGTCCATGATCCCGGGGTGCTCGCGGAACTGCCGGCGCACCTCCATGACCACCGCGCCCGCCGAACGGGACACCGCGTTGATCGCCAGGCCGGAGAAGAGGAACACCACCGCCGAGCCGATCAGCAGACCGACCAGGCTGCGCGGGTTGGCGATGTTCAGCAGCTGGTAGATCTCGCTCTGTACGTCGGCCACCTTGGCGTCGGTGAGCGAGCTGACCAGGCTGTTGGTGTACGAGCCGAACAGGGCGGTCGCCGCCAGCACCGCGGTCGCGATCGCGATGCCCTTGGTGATCGCCTTCGTGGTGTTGCCCACCGCGTCGAGCTCGGTGAGGATCTGCGCGCCCTTCTCGTCGATGTCACCGGACATCTCGGCGATGCCCTGCGCGTTGTCGGAGATCGGGCCGAACGTGTCCATCGCCACGATGACGCCGACGGTGGTGAGCAGGCCGGTACCGGCCAGCGCCACCGCGAACAGCGACAGGGTGAGCGACGTGCCACCCAGCAGGAACGCGCCGTAGACGCCGGCACCGATGAGCAGCGCCGAGTAGACCGCGGACTCCAGGCCGACACTGATGCCGGCCAGCACCACGGTGGCCGCGCCGGTCGCCGACGACTTGCCGATGTCCTGCACCGGACGACGGTTGGTCTCGGTGAAGTAGCCGGTCAGCGCCTGGATGGCGGCGGCCAGCACGATACCGATGACGACCGCGCCGATGGCCACGAACTGCGGGTTCTGCCCGCTGTCCACGATGTCCTTGGCGATCCCGGCGTCCCCGAAACCGGCGAACGTGTCCGGCAGGTAGAGGAAGGTCACCACGGCCACGGCAACCGCCGACACCGCCGCCGAGATGTAGAACGCCCGGTTGATCGCGGTCAGGCCGTTGCGGTCGGACGGGCGGAGCCGGGTGATGAACACACCCAGGATCGCGATCACCACACCGATCGTCGAGACGATCAGCGGGAAGATCAGACCGTCCTGGCCGAACGCGGCCTGGCCCAGGATCAGGGCGGCGACCAGGGTCACCGCGTACGACTCGAACAGGTCGGCGGCCATGCCGGCACAGTCACCGACGTTGTCGCCCACGTTGTCGGCGATGGTCGCCGCGTTGCGCGGGTCGTCCTCCGGAATGCCCTGCTCGACCTTGCCGACCAGGTCGGCGCCGACGTCCGCGGCCTTGGTGAAGATGCCGCCGCCGACCCGCATGAACATCGCGAGCAGCGCGGCACCGAAACCGAAGCCCTCCAGCACGGTCGGAGCATCGGTGTTGAAGATCAGCACCACCAGGGCGCCACCGAACAGGCCGAGCCCCACAGTGAGGAAGCCGACCACACCACCGGTGCGGAACGCGATCCCCATCGCGGTCTCCCGGCCGCCGGTCTCGCCGGCCGCCGCGGCCACCCGCAGGTTGGCCCGCGTCGCCAGGGCCATCCCGGCGCCGCCGATGAACGAGCTGAAGACCGCTCCGACGATGAAGAAGAGCGACCTACCGATCTTCACCCAGGTCTCGTTGTCGGTGTCGTGCACCGGCAACAGGAACAGCAACACGACCGCGATCACCACGAACACGGCGAGCGTTTTGAACTGCCGGAAGAGGTACGCCGACGCGCCTTCCTGCACGGCGCCGGCGATCTCCTGCATGTTCTTGGTACCCCGGCCGGCGCGCAGCACCGACTGGACGAACATCGCGGCGAAGCCCAGCGCGATCAGGGCGAACACCAGAGCGACGATGACGAATACGACGTTGGATCCGCTGAGGGACACTCCGCCGCCTTCGGCGGCGAGGTTTAGTGAGGTCCCGGACATCAATGTCCTCCTACACACACCGACCGCACCCAGCGGCGGACGAGACCACCGGGCGCGTTCCCCGGGGAGCCGGGGAACAACGAGCAGACCCGCGGGCGCGGGTCCAGCGAGTAGCTGATAACTCGCGTACTGTATAGGTCCGTCGTGGCGATCGTCACATGGAGACCCGGCCGTGTCGCGATGATGTTTGCCGCTGTGTTAGCGCATCCGGCGGTTGGGTATCCGGAATGGTTGATCTTTTGCCTGGTCGGCGATGACGTGGCGCAGCCATTCGGAAATTTGGCGAAATGCCGGAATTGAGGATAGGGGTATCCGTCGCGTCGCGCATGGCTCGGGACGGCGTTTCACCCTGAAGATCAAATTCTTTATTGCCTCGGTCCGCCGGGGTACAGACCGTCGCTCCCGCGGGGACCCTTCCGGGCTTCGCAGGGCGCTGGCGCGCCCAGAACGCGAAACCCTCCAGGGCGACGTCCGAGGGTGGTTGCGGTCAGAGCAACAAACCCGCCCAGGCCGCGTCAGCCCGGGGATCGGTCAGCGGCGAGTGACCGGCCAGACCATGCGAACCTCGGTGCCCGGACCGTCCTCGACCGGGCGAACCTGCAGGTCGTCGACGAAGCCGGCGAGCAGGGCGAAGCCGACGCCCGTGGTCAGATCGTCCTCGGTGAGCGACTCGGCGGCCAGCTCATCCGGCGGAAGCTTGGTCAGGCCGATGCTGGCCTCGATCGGGGCGTGGTCGATGACCCGGACCGTGTACGCCCCCGAGTCCGACATCTCCACCGTGACCAGGTCGGTCAAGCCATACTGCCGGTGCAGGGCGACCGCCCGGGTGCAGGCCTCACCGATGGCCAGGCGCACCTCGTCGAGCAGCGCCTCGTCCACCCCGGCCCGCCGGGCAACCGCCACGCCGACCAGCCGGGCGGTGCGAACGTGCACCGGCGCCGGCGAGAAGGACAGCCGAACCGTGGCCATCACGAAGCGGGACCGCTGCCGTCGCGTTCCGTGGCGGCCTCGACGGTCGGAAAGATCGGGAAAACCTGATCCAACGCGGTGATCCGGAAAATCTTGAGCAACGGCTCCTTGGCACAGACCAGGCCGAAAGTGCCCTGCGCGGTGCGCAAACGTTTCAACGCACCGACGAGCACGCCGAGACCGGTGGAATCGAGAAACTCCACCCGCTCCAGGTCGACCACCACGTCCCGGGCACCGCCGTCGACGAGCTCGATCAGGCGCTCCCGCAGCCGCGGAGCAGTGTAAACGTCGACCTCACCACCGACTTCGAGCACCGTGTGCTCGGCGACGGTCCGGGTCGCCAGCGACAGCTCCATCGGTCCCCCTCCCTGATCTCCCCCGCGAATCTAACCACCGACCGGTGGCGGGCGACGCGTGGCACCCACCGTCCTACCCGTTTGGGCCCTCCATCATCCCGGTGTCCCGTTTCGGAAGTGGCGTTTGGGTTCGATGGTCCACCGGTGTCAGAGTGCTTGGCGTGACTGCCACCGCTTTCGGTCCCGCTCAGCTGCTGCATCGCCTGCGCGCCCGGAGCGGTTCGGCCGCGCAGTCGCCGATCACACACGTCGAGCAGGTCACCGCCCGGGCGGGCCGGGTCGCCGAGTGGCCGGAGTGGGCCGACCCGTCCGTACGGGAAAGTCTTGTCTCTCAAGGAATTGTGGCGCCGTGGCAGCACCAGGCGGATGCGGCGAGCCTGGCCTGGGCCGGCACGCACGTGGTGCTGGCCACCGGGACGGCCTCCGGGAAGTCGATGGCGTATCAGTTGCCGGCGTTGAGCCGGCTGGCGGCCGATCCCCGGGCGACCGTTCTGTACCTCGCGCCGACCAAAGCGCTCGCGGCCGATCAGCTTCGGGCGCTGGTCCGGCTCGGGTTGGACGGGGTGCGGCCGGCGACGCTGGACGGGGACACTCAGCGGGAGGAGCGCGAGTGGATCCGGCAGCACTCCCGATTCATACTGACAAACCCCGACATGTTGCATCATGCGGTGTTGCCCGCTCATGCTCGGTGGGGGGCGTTCTTCCGGCGGCTGTCATACGTGGTGATCGACGAGTGCCACGCCTATCGGGGAGTGTTCGGGTCGCACGTGGCGCATGTCCTGCGGCGTCTTCGGCGAGTGGCCGAGCGGTATGGGAGTTCGCCGACGTTCGTTCTGGCCTCGGCCACCTCGGGTGATCCGGCCGGGAGTGCGTCTCGGCTGGTCGGGGTGCCGGTGGCGGCCGTCGTCGAGGATGCTTCGCCGCGCGGGGGGATGACGTTCGCGCTGTGGGAGCCACCGTTGCTTCCGCCGGAGTCGTCCGCGCCGCCGACGTTTGTTCCGGCCGCTCGAACCCCGGCCTCCGCCGCCGGCTCCTCTTCCGCGGACTCCCCCTCCGCCGGTTTTCTTTCCGCGGGTTCCGCTTCCGAGGTCGATCCGGACCTGGACAACATGCCGCCCATTCGGCGGTCGGCGTTGCGGGAGACGGCCGACCTGCTCACCGATGCGGTCGTCGCCGGCACCCGCACGCTCGCCTTCGTCCGATCCCGCCGCGGCGCCGAGGTGGTGGCGACCATGGCCCGGCGATCGCTCGACGAGGCCGTACCCGGGCTGGGCTCACGGGTCGCCGCCTACCGTGGTGGCTACCTGCGCGAGGACCGGCGGGCCATCGAACGCGCCCTGCTCTCCGGCGAACTGCTCGGGCTGGCCTCGACCAACGCGCTCGAACTCGGCGTCGACCTGGCCGGGCTCGACGCGGTACTGATCTGCGGCTGGCCGGGCACCCGGGCGTCCCTGTGGCAGCAGGCCGGACGCGCGGGCCGCGCCGGCGGGGAAGCACTCGCGGTGCTCATCGCCCGGGACGATCCGCTGGACACGTACCTGGTGCATCACCCGGAGGCGCTGTTCGGGCGGCCGGTGGAGGCGACCGTGCTGGACCCGGCCAACCCGTACGTGCTCGGCCCGCAACTCTGCTGCGCCGCCTCCGAAGCCCCGCTGACCGAAACTGATCTCGAACTGTTCGGCGGCGCGGCGGCCCGGGCCACCGTCGAGGCGCTGGTCCAGCAGGGAGCGCTGCGGAAACGGCCGTCCGGCTGGTACTGGACCGAGCGGGGACGGCCCGACGTCGACCTGCGCGGCACCGGCGGCGCCCCGGTCCAGGTCGTGGAGGCCTCCACCGGGCGACTGCTGGGCACGGTCGACCAGGGATCGTCGCACGTCATGCTGCACGAAGGCGCGGTCTACCTGCACCAGGGCGTGACGTACCTGGTCGACGAACTCGACCTGGAAGACGCCATCGCCCTGGTCCACCCGGAAGAACCGGACTGGACCACACACGCCCGGGACGTCACCGACGTGTCGGTGGTCCGGGTCCGGTCGTACGTGGACGCCGGCCCGGTCGGCCTGTTCCTCGGCGACGTCGACGTGACCAGCCAGGTCGTGTCCTACCAGCGCCGCCGCCTGGGTAGCGGCGAAGTGATCGACACCAAGCCGCTCGACCTGCCGGTCCGGGAACTGCGCACGGTCGCCGTCTGGTTCACGATCTCCCCGCAGGCACTGGCCGCGGCCGGCGTCGAAACGGCCGACGTGCCGGGCGCGCTGCACGCCGCCGAGCACGCCGGGATCGGCCTGCTCCCGCTGATCGCGACATGCGACCGGTGGGACATCGGCGGACTGTCGACCGCCAACCACCCGGACACCGAAGCCCCGACCGTGTTCGTCTACGACGGTCACCCCGGGGGTGCGGGCTTCGCCGAACGCGCCTACGCCACCGCGGCCGAATGGCTCCGGGCCACCCGGGAAGCCATCGCGTCGTGCGCCTGCGAAACCGGGTGCCCCTCGTGCGTCCAATCCCCCAAGTGCGGCAACGGCAACAACCCCCTGGACAAACCTGGCGCCGTCCGCGTCCTCACCACCGTCCTCGCCGCCCTCCCACCCGACTAGCCGCCACCGGCCCCGCCTCGGCGCCGCGCAGGCGCCTCACGGCCGGGCACACGCCACCGGCCCCGCCTCGGCGCCGCCCACGCGCCTCACGGCCAGGCAGACGCCACCCGCCCCGCGCACGCACCTCACGGCCGGGCAGACGCCGCTTCCGGACATCGGCGCCGTGCGATTTCTTGCGACGCCGGGCGTCAGCTCGCCGGGTAGGTGACCGGCCCGGCTCGGGCGGCCGCCGTCGCCACCATGGCCGTCGGGTGCACCAGCAACTCCATCCGGACCACCACCTCTGTCCTGACCGTCACCTCCAAGCCGCTGACCTCACACGACGCCAGCCGAGCACCGTTCGCCTCGGCGTAGCGCCGGGCCGCGGCGCAAGCCGGCCCGGCGCCCTCGATCGCCCGGGCCGCCCCGGCGAGCGCCGCGAAGTCAGCGGCGTTCCGGGCGGCGTGCCGCGCGACCCGCGCGGACACCACCATCGCCCCGGCGACTCCGGCCCCGACCAGGAACAGCCCCACGGCCACGACAAAGATCGTCGCCGCACCCCGATCACGGCCCGTCATGTCACGCCGCCCTGTCCTTCTTCGTTTCCGCCACCCTGTCCTTCCTCGTTTCATCCGCCTCCTTCCCCGGCCGCCGGCTCGCGGGCGGCGACCGCGCCGGCGGTCACCGTGAACCCAGGCAGATGGCCGCCGAGCACGCTGACCCGCACGGATACCGTCACCGTCACGCTCTCCTGATCTCCGCCGACCCGGATGTCGGCTCCTTCCGGGGCGACCTGCGCCGCCACCGACGTTCTCTCGCCTCGGGCCTCGGCCAGCGCCGCCTCCCGGGCCGCATCCAGGCACTGCGCCTTGGTCACCATCGCCGAGACCGCCGCGATCCCGGCGAAGAGCAGCACCATGAGCGCCGGCAGCCCGGCCGCGAGTTCGGCCGTGAACGCACCCCGGTCCCGGCCGGGCCGCCGGCGCCGTCTCACCTCAAGTCCTCGTTCACTTCGTCGGCCGTGGTCACTTCAGTGACTTGGTGATCAGCCCGGTCAGTGCGGTCTGCACCCCCGTGCTGGTCACGATCTTGTAGAGGACGGTCGCGAAGGCCGCGGCGGCGAAGGTGCCGACCGCGTACTCCGTGGTGCTCATCCCGGCGTCCGCCGCTTCGGCCCGCAAGCGCTGGAACGCTGTGACGAATTGATGCACGTGGTCCTCCTAGATCTGGGACGCGGCCGGTCGCCGCGCCCTCGTTCCTCTCCGGCCCGGCCGCCCGGCCGAACCGAAGTTCCGGGCGAGACGCGAGATCGCGCCCCGCACCGGGTTCCGGCCACGACGCGAGATCGCGCCGGGCACCGAAAGGGGTTCCGGGCTCGACGCGAGATCGCGCCGCGCGCCGAAAGGGGTTCCGGGCTCGACGCGGGATCGCGCCGCGCACCGGGCGTTTTGAGCGCGCCGCGGAGATCGCGCCGCGCCTCGGTCTCACAGGACGTCGCCGAGCACCTCCCCGAGCACGGCGACCATCACCGGCATCAGCCCGGCCAGCAGAAACGCGGGCAGGAAGCACAGTCCGAGCGGCAGAACGATCAGCACCCCGGCCCGCTGCGCGGCCGCCTCGACGGCCACCGAACGGTCGGCCCGTAGTTCACCGGCTAGCCGTTCGAGGGCTCGGGCCAGTGCGCCGCCGCTGGCGCTGGAACGCACCGCGGCCGCGGCCAGCCGTTCGGCCCCGGTCACCTCGGCCACGTGCGCCCAGGCCTCGGCCGGTCCCGCGCCGAGCCGAAGCGACCTGGCGGTTCGTTCCATCCGCGCACCGAGCGGCCCGCCGAGCGCGTCGGCGACCGCCGCCGCGGCCCGATCCACCGGGGCGCCGGCTCGCAGGGCGGCGGCCAGCAGGTCGGCGCCGAGCGGCAGGTCGGCCAGTGCTTCCCGGCGTTCCCGTTTGACCTCGGCCGGTTCCTGCCGGCGCAGGAACCGCGCGACGCCGATCCCGGTGGCCGCACCGATCGGCACGCCCCATCCGCCCCCGATCAGGCCGGCGACGCCGATTCCGGCGATCGCCGCGATCAGGATCTGGTTCCGCCGGTCGTTCCGGGCGGTCGGCGGCTCGTTCTCGGCGGCCGTCCCGATCTGTTTGAGTCGTCGACCGGCTCGGCGCCGATGCAGTACCGGCACGACCAGCACGAGTACGGCCGCCACCACGAAGACGAAGGTCACGGCCACGCCTCGACCACCTCCTCCAGCCAAGGCGCGATCTCCGGAGAAGACGCCAGCTCGACGGGCAGGAGAGACGCCGACTCGACGGGCGGGAGCGGCACCGGATGGGGCGCCGGTTCGACGGCCGCCGCGTGGCAGACGCTGAGGGAGGAGCGGGCCCCGAGCAGCACCGCCACGCAGCACTCGCGCAGCGGCATCCGCACCGGCCCACCCGGCCGGAGCACCGCCACCGCCCCGCATGTCGGTTCCATCAGCGCGGCCCTTCGACGAGCCGTCGCGCCCACCGCAACCCGCCGCACTGCAGCAGCACGGCGGCGATCGCACAGGCCGCCCCTAACGGCGTACGCAAAAGAATCTGAAGTGGATCTGCCCCGATCGAGTAGCCGAGGGCGATTCCGCCCAGCGGCAGCGCGGCCAGCAGCACCGCTGTCGCGTGCGCCCCGGCCGCCTGCGCGGAGGCCGAGGCCGCGGCCCGGTCGACCGCCCGAGCATCCGATTCGATCCGTTCCAGCAGGTCGGCGGCCGGGGCTCCGGTGCGTTCGGCCAGCCGCCACACGGCCCCGGTCAGGTGGGTGAGTCGCCCGTCCCCGTCGAGCGGGCCGGCGGCCACCAGTGCGGGCGGCAGTCCGGCCCGCAGGTCGGCGACGAGGGCGGACAGCCCGTCCAGGGCGGTCGCTCGCCCGGCCGCGACCCGTTTGCGCCCGGCCCGCCGCAGCCATTCGGCCATGCCGAGCGCGGCGTAGATCGCCCCGATCAGCGCCGCCACCGGCCCGCCGAGCAGCAACCCGGCCAGGGCAGCCAGCCCGGCGGCCCCGAACACGCCGCGACGGCCGAGTTCGCTCACCGGCATCCGCAGCCGCGGCAGCGTGCCGAGGCGGAACGCCGGACGAGCACCGGAGAGCCTCGCCAGCACCCCGGCGCGCGGCCACGCGAGGGCGACCGCGCATCCGAGCAGGCACACGACCAGTACCGCGATCACGACGCCCCCAGCACGGGTGGCACCCGAACCCCGCGGTCCGTCAGCATCCGTCCGAGCCGACCGGCCCCGGATCCGGGGCCCGAGTTCCGCTCCCACGCCGGGATCACGGTCGTCAGCCGGGACTCCCCGGACGGCACGAGCACGCTTATCGACTCCAGCACCCGCCCGTTCGCGCTGCGCCGCACCTGCAGCACGACTTGCAGCGCCGCCAGCACCTGGGCGTGCAGCGCGGCCCGGGGCAGCCCGCCGAGCATCCCGAGCGCTTCCAGCCGGGCCGGCACGTCGGCCGGCGCGTTGGCGTGCAGTGTTCCGGCCCCGCCGTCGTGCCCGGTGTTGAGCGCCCCCAGCAGGTCCACGATTTCGGCCCCGCGACACTCCCCGATGACGAGCCGGTCGGGCCGCATGCGCATCGCCTGCCGTACGAGATCGGTCAGCCCGACCACCCCGGCCCCCTCCACATTGGCCGTCCGCGCCTGCAGCGCGACCACGTGCGGGTGCACCGGCCGTAGTTCGGCCGCGTCCTCGACCAGGACGATCCGTTCGGTCGGGGGTACCAGCCCGAGCAGGGTCGCCAGCAGCGTGGTCTTGCCGCTGCCGGTGCCGCCGGTCACCAGGTAGGCCAGTCGGGCGCTGACGATCGCTTCCAGCAGCGGCGCCACCGCGGCCGGCACGGTCCCGTGCGTGACCAGGTCAGCCAGGCTGAACGGGCGCTGCCGGAACGTCCGCAACGACAGGTACGGCCCCTGGGTGGCGACCGGCGGCAGGACGGCGTGCAGCCGGGTTCCGTCGGGCAGTCGCGCATCCGCGTACGGCTGGCCGTCGTCCAGTCGCCGCCCGCAGGCCGCGACTAGTCGCTGGGCCAGCCGGCGCACGTCCTCGGTCTCGCCCAGCCGGACCGCCACCCGTTGCAGGCCGGCCCCGCGGTCCACCCACACCTGAACCCCGTTGACCAGTACGTCGGTGACGGCCGGGTCGGCCAGCAGCGGCGCCAGCGGCCCGGCCCCGATCAGTTCGTCCCGCACCTGGTCGGCGAGCCGCAGCACGGCCCGGTCGCCGAGCACCCCGTTCTCCCGGCGGACGGCGTTCACGACCGCGGCCGGGGTGGCGTCGACTCCCTCGTAGGCGAACTGGCGCCGCACCCGATCGGCCACGCTCACGCCGTCACCGCCCGGACGCTGGTCAGCTCGTCGATCAGCCGCCGGCACAGCTGGGCCAGGTGCCCTTTCCCGTCCGAGGTCGGCGGGGTGCCGCGTTCGAGCGCCTGGCACATCGCCGGCTCGGGTCGCAGCGAACCGGCCAGCGGTAGTCCGAGTGTCTGCGCGATCTGCCGGGGTCGTAGCCGTCCGGGCGCGGGCCCGCGCACGACCACCGCGATCTCGTCGCAGTGCGGCCGGATCTGGGCCAGGGTGCGGGCCGCCGACGCGGTGGCGCGCAGTTCGGCCGGCACCACGAGCAGGGTCCGGTCGGCGGCCTGCAGGGCCAGCACCGCGGCGTCGTCGACCCGTCGCGGCAGGTCGGCGATGATCACGTCCCGTCCGCGGCGGGCGGCGTCCAGGGTGGCCGCCATCGCCTCGGCCGGCACGCCTCCCAGCTCTTTCCGGTCGAAGGAGAGCAGCACCAGGTCGCCGCGGTGCGGCAGGGCACCGAGCAGGGCGGGCGGGTCGACCCGGCCGCCGGCCTCGGCCAGGCCGGGCCAGCGCAGGCCGCTCACCTGCTCCCAGCCGAGGACCAGGTCGAGGCCGCCGCCGAGCGGGTCGGCGTCGATGAGCAGAGTCCGGTGCCGGGCGTCGACGGCCATCGCGGCGAGCCCGGCGGCGAGGATGCTCGCCCCGGCGCCGCCGCGTCCGCCGATGACGGCCAGGGTGCGCGAGACCGCGGGCGGGCGCGGCCGGTCGGCGAGCTGCTCGATCAGCCACGGCTCGGCTTCGGCGCGAGACCGCGGGCGGGCGCGGCCGGTCGGCGAGCTGCTCGATCAGCCACGGCTCGGCTTCGGGCAGCACGACGATGTGGTCGGCGCCGAGCGGTTCGGCGGCCGACCAGGCCTCCTCCCCCGGTGCGCCCCGGGCGACGACGATCACCCGGGGCCGGCGTGGCAGCCGGGCGCGCAGGCAGGGAACGGCCTGGTCGGCGCCGATCAGGGCGATCGGGGCGAGCAGGTAGCGGGGGCGGGCGGCGGCCGGGTCGGACGCCACCTCGACCTCGCTGCCGGCGGCGGCGGCCAGGCGCAGCAGGTCGTCGAGCAGGTCGGAGTCGGCGGTGACCAGGAGCGGGCGGGGCGGCAGGGGCATCGCGGTCTCCCATGGGATGCGCAGATTGGGCCCGCCCAACCTCCCGGCCCGGCCGGTTCCCGGCAATCGAGCGCCCCGCGACCTGTGGATAACTTCCGACGCTGTGGATATCGGCGGTCGGGTATCTGGATCTGTTAGGCCCATCAACGTATGGAGCGGCGCGCGTTGGGTATGTTGGGCCGACACGGAGCGATGGAGTTGGTATGGGTAACTCGATCCGGACCACGCTCGCCGACGACGGGGCGGTCACTGTCACGGTGATCGGGGAGATCGACTTCTCCAACGCCGACGAGGTGGCCGACGGCATCCGGGATGCCATCACCGACTGGTCACCGTCGACCGTCCACGTGGATCTGCGCGACGCGTCCTTCATCGACTCGACCGGCCTCGGCGCCCTGATCGAGGGTTATCGAGCGGCCACGGAGAGCGACATTCGCTATGTGGTGCTCAACCCGAGCCCGACGTTTCGCCGGGTCCTCACCGTGACCGGCCTCAGCGAGTTCTTCGGCCTGATCGAGACCGGGGCGACGGAGAGCCTGGTCGAGTTCCGCGAGGCGGAGAGGGCGACCGGAACCTGAGCGCTGAAGGGAACGACCCCCGCCGGGGGAGGCGGGGGTCGTCCTGGGATTCGGCTCCGGGGGGGTCGAGCCGAATCAACTCGGTGGTACCGCGGGGGGCGCGGCCACCGAGGGCCATATCATTTAGGTCTACGCGACGCGACGGTAATAACACTATTCCCCGGCGCAAACACAAGTCTGCCTCAGACTGAGGCGGCAGTCGAGTACCGAATGTAACTCGATGCAAGGTCCCTGCCCCTCTGACCGTTTTCACAGCGCGTCACGGCGATCGGGTGCTCGCTCGCGGGCCCCTTGCGGCTACACTTTCGGCCCGTGGGCCCCAGTGCCGCGTTTTTCGACCTAGACAAGACCGTCATCGCCAAGTCCAGCGCGCTGGCCTTCGGACGGCCCTTCTATCGCGATGGCCTGATCAGCCGACGTGATGTGGTGAAGTCGGCCTATGCCCAGCTGATGTTCCGGCTCGGGGGCGGCACCGACGAGCAGGCCATGGCCCGCACCCGGGATTATCTGGCCGCCCTGTGCAAGGGCTGGCGGGTCGATCAGGTGCAGCAGATCGTCGCGGAAACTCTCAACGAGCTGATCAACCCGTATGTGTACGCGGAGGCCGCCGCGCTGATCGCCGAGCACCAGGCGGCCGGGCGTGACGTGGTGCTCGTGTCCGCGTCCGGTGACGAGATGGTCCGCCCGATCGGCGAGCTCCTGGGCATCCGCGACGTGATCGCGACTCGCATGGCGATCGTCGACGGGCGGTACAGCGGGAAGGTCGAGTTCTACGCGGCCGGCCCGGCCAAGGTCGTCGGCATTCGCGAGCTGGCCGCCACCCGTGGTTACGACCTGAGCCAGTGCTTCGCCTACTCCGACTCCAGCAGCGACCTGCCGATGCTGGAAGCGGTCGGTCACCCCAGCGTCGTCAACCCGGACCGGGGCCTGCGCCGCGTCGCCGTCGAGCGCCGCTGGCCCGTGCTGGAGTTCCGCCACCCGATCGCCCTCGGCAAACGCCTCCGCGACCGCCCGGCCGTCCCGATCACCGCGGCCGCTCTCGGCGTCGGCGTGGGCGTCGCCATCGGCTTCGCCCTCTACGGCCGCCACCGCCGCTCCCGCGCCGCCGTCGCTTGAAGATCAAACCCCCGATTTGGTACGTGATGAGCACCGCGCCCGTCGCCACCCCTCCGCGACGTAGCCCCGGTGCCGCCCCCAGCCAACTCTCCGGGGCGCCTCAAACACCGCTGAGCACCAGCCCACGGACTCCGGCCGGCGTGGCCGCCATCTCGCGCGAGCCCGCCGCACAGGCGCCGACCGGGCGACTGGGGGCGTGGACGGGGTTGTTGCTCTGACCGCAACCACCCGACCACGTCGCCCTTGCGGGCTGAGCGTTCTGGGCGCGCCAGCGCCCTGCTCAGACCGGAAGGGTCCCCGCGGGAGCGACGATCCGGACCACGGCGGACCTGGGACATGAAGGTCTTGAATTTGATCTTTGTTTCGGGGGAAAACGCAATGACCAGGGCGGATGGCTTTGGTCTGAGTAATTGCGGAACGCCAGATTTGCCGGGCTGAAACCTGGCGATCATGCCGGGAGCGGCGTAGAAAAGAGGCGCGGAGCCAAGAGGAATCGAGTTCAGACCGAGGTTGGGTCGGCCGATTGTTCGGGCACCGTGCACGGCCACCGGGAACCCACGCGCGATCAGCCACGGCAGGCACGTTGCGACGGGACCTCCGCCTCAGGTGGTGCTTCCGCCTTCTCTGGGGATCATCATCACCGGGCCGCAGGACTGTCGACAACGACCCAGGTGCACGCTTGATAACCCGGTCCGGACGCGCAAAGCCGGCGCCCCCGCGAGGGACGCCGGCTCTTTACCGTCGGTGGTTCACTGTCCGGTGGCGGCTTTTCTGTGCCGGTTGCGGATCTCCTGGTAGACGGCTCGGAAGACGGTCGGGCGGGAGTGGAAGTCGACGCCCTTCTCCCACAGCTCGGTGTTGACCGTCTGGCCGTCGAGGCGTTCCAGGAGCACGGTGTTGCCGCTCTCGATCTCCCACGGTCCCAGGCGGTGGCGGGCCCGGTGGATCCGGACGCCGCCGATCTCGCGCCAGTGCATGACGCGCGATCGCAGCAGGCCACGGATCAGCACACCTTCCGTGCTGACGTAGACGCCGAGCTGCAGGATCCGCCACGCGCCGACCACCCAGACGGCGGCGAGCAGGCCCGCGACCACCCGCACGCCGTGGCCCATCAGGTCGAACTGCCGGACCGTGGCCCAGCTCAGCATCGCCAGAGCGAAGGCCTCCCACGCTATGACCAGCCAGCGTCCGGAGCCGGGCTCGTACGGACGCACCCAGTTGTCACCCACCCGAAAAGTATGCGACTTGCCGATGATCACAGGTCAGACGGCCGCCAGGACCTGATCGCCGATCGTGGTGATCTCCTCCGCGCCGGCCGTGATCGCGGCCGCGTAGTGCCGCAGCCAGGAGCGGACGCCGTCGGGGGTGCCGGTCGCGTAGGCGCCGGCCGAGCCGACGTATTCCGGCTCGCGGGACAGGTGCCCGACCTCGACGCCGACCAGGCCGCGCGGGTCGAAGCCGCGGCCGATCAGGGTGAGCCGGGCGGCGGCGCGGGCCACCACACCGGCCGGACCGGCGAACGGCCGCAACGTGATCAGCTCGGCGTGCACGATCGCGGCCAGCAGCAGCGGCGGGGTCTCGTCGTTGCCGGCGACCAGGCCGGCGAGCGCGTCGATCCGCTCGGCACCGCCGGTGAGCCGGCCGAGGTGGTCGGCGTGGACGACGCCCCGGGCGGCCAGGACGTGCAACTTGGCCAGGACCTGGCGGGGTGCTCGGGGCCAAAGGTCGACCAGGCCGCCGAGCCCCTCGGCAACCCGCAGGGCGCCCTGCAGGACCGGGTCGGTGACGGTGCCCGCGCGGACGTCGTCGAGCTCGTGAGGATTGCCTTCCAGGGCGGCGCTGGCGACAGCCGCGCGCAGGCTGGCCTCGGCGGCGACCTGGCCTCCGTGCCGGCGCAGGGCGCGGTGCCGCATGGCGGTGTCGACGCTGTCCCGGGCCGCGGCCAGGGCCGGAGCGACGTCAGCGAGGTCGAGCAGGGGTGCTAGTGGATCCACCCGAACAAGGTAACCGGTAAAACGGCGGAAACACGGGGTGCACAAACAAGTGTGGAACTGGCAAGATTCGCGCAGTACCGAGCACATACGCGTCACTCGGCGCGCACCCCTGTCGCTGGGCCGCGCTGACGGAACTAGTGTGCAACAAAGAGATCCCGGTCACGGCAGAGGAGCCGCCCTCATGAGCGAGACACTGGAGAACCTGTCCTCGGAGACGCGGCGGTTCCCACCGCCCGCCGAGCTTGCGGCCGCCGCGAACGTCAAGGCCGAAGCGTATGACGAGGCGGCCGCCGACCGGCTGGGCTACTGGGCCCGCCAGGCCGAGCGGCTCGCCTGGGCCAAGCCGTGGGACCAGGTGCTGGACTGGTCCAACCCGCCGTTCGCGAAGTGGTTCGTCGGCGGCGAGCTGAACGTGGCCTACAACTGTGTGGACCGGCACGTCGAGGCCGGCCACGGGGACAAGGTCGCCATCCACTGGGAGGGCGAGCCCGGCGACACCCGCACGGTGACCTACGCGGATCTGCTGAAGCTGGTCTCGCAGGCCGCGAACACGCTCACCGACCTCGGCGTGACCGCCGGCGACCGGGTCGCGATCTACCTGCCGATGATCCCCGAGGCCGCGGTCGCGATGCTGGCCTGCGCCCGGATCGGCGCCACGCACAGCGTGGTGTTCGGCGGCTTCTCGGTCGAGGCGCTCTCCACCCGCATCCAGGACGCCGACGCCAAGGTCGTGATCACCGCCGACGGTGGTTACCGTCGCGGCAAGCCGTCCGCGCTGAAGCCGACCGTGGACGAGGCCGTGGCCCGCTGCGAGAGCATCGAGCACGTGCTGGTGGTCCGGCGCACCGGCCAGGAGGTCGCCTGGACCGACAAGGACAAGTGGTGGCACGAGACGGTCGAGCAGGCCAGCCCCGAGCACAAGGCGCAGCCGTTCGACGCCGAGCACCCGCTGTTCATCCTCTACACCTCGGGCACCACCGGTAAGCCGAAGGGCATCCTGCACACCACCGGTGGGTACCTGACACAGACCTCGTACACGCACAATGCGGTCTTCGATCTGAAGCCGGAGACCGACGTCTACTGGTGCACGGCCGACATCGGCTGGGTGACCGGCCACTCCTACATCGTCTACGGGCCGCTCTCCAACGGCGCCACCCAGGTGATGTACGAGGGCACGCCGGACACCCCGGACCGCGGCCGCTTCTGGCAGATCGTCGACAAGTACAAGGTGTCGATCCTCTACACCGCGCCGACGCTGATCCGCACCATGATGAAGTGGGGCGACGACATCCCGGCCAAGTACGACCTGTCCTCGCTGCGGGTGCTGGGCAGCGTCGGTGAGCCGATCAACCCCGAGGCCTGGATGTGGTACCGGGAGCACGTCGGTCACGAGCGCACCCCGGTCGTCGACACCTGGTGGCAGACCGAGACCGGCTCGGTGATGATCTCGCCGCTGCCCGGTGTGACCGCGGCCAAGCCCGGCTCGGCGATGACCGCCCTGCCCGGCATCAGCGCCGACGTGATCGACGACCAGGCCCGGTCGGTGCCCGACGGGGGCGGCGGCTTCCTGGTGCTGACCGAGCCGTGGCCGTCCATGTTGCGCACCATCTGGGGTGACGACCAGCGGTTCCTGGACACGTACTGGTCGCGGTTCGGCGCCGGGGCCGGCAACGGCGACAAGTGGATCTACTTCGCCGGGGACGGCGCGAAGAAGGACGAGGACGGCGCGCTCTGGCTGCTCGGCCGGGTCGACGACGTCATGCTCATCTCCGGTCACAACATCTCCACCACCGAGGTGGAGTCGGCGCTGGTGTCGCACCCGGCGGTGGCCGAGGCGGCGGTGGTCGGCGCGACCGACCCGACGACCGGTCAGGCGATCGTCGCGTTCACCATCCCGCGCGGCAACGTGGTGACCGACGGCGACGCCGGCGAGGAGCTGATCAAGGAGCTGCGCAACCACGTGGCCAAGACGCTCGGCCCGATCGCCAAGCCGCGGCAGATCATGCTCGTCACCGAGCTGCCGAAGACCCGGTCCGGCAAGATCATGCGGCGGTTGCTGCGCGACGTGGCCGAGAACCGGTCGCTCGGTGACGTCACGACGCTGCAGGACTCGACTGTTATGGATCTGATCAGTTCCGGCATGCAGTCGGCGAAGTCCGAAGACTGACAGTTATCTATAAGGGCTGGTGGCGTAATCGCCACCAGCCCTTTTGTCCTTTTTGCCGATTGTCATAATATGCCAAGGTCATATCACGTAACCGTTGTTCATCAATCTGCTGTGCGATCCCCGAACATCGGTCAGTTTGCATACGTTCACCTCTAGTCCCGAACCCCGGGGCCGTTTGATGCCAGGCGCGGCACCCTGCGCCCGGCCGCTAAAACGGAGGTAAACGTAGTGCGCAAGGTGGTCGTGGGACTGCTCGGCGCCGCGATGGTGACCACCGTCGGAGCGATGGCTCCAACGATGGCCTTCGCGGCTCCGCCGGCGGATCCGGCTCCGGTGGCATCGACCGGAGACAGCGCTCCGGTCGATGACCTGCCAAATCCGCTTGAGGAGAAGCGTCGCGCACTGCGCGAGGAAGCGGTCTCCCAGGTGGTCAGCGGTGAGTCCAAGGTGGAGACCAGGAACGGTAGTCAGGTCGTCAACCTGGGCAAGACGTACGGTAACGGTGGTTTCGGCCACCCGGGCAAGAACCAGTACGTCGAGCTGGCCCGCGAGAAGACCGACAAGATCTTCGTGATCCTCACGGAGTTCGGCAACGAGCGGCACCCGTCGTACCCGGACCAGGACACGACGACGGCGTACGCCGGCCCGTCGACGTTCGAGGGTCCGATTCACAACGCGATCCCGCAGCCCGACCGGAAGCTCGACAACTCCACGGTCTGGCAGAAGGACTACTCGCAGAAGTACTACCAGAACCTGTACTTCGGCACCGGCAAGGACACCGAGTCGGTCAAGACCTACTTCGAGACCCAGTCGTCCGGGCGCTACAGCGTCGACGGCGAGGTCACCGACTGGGTCAAGGTCAAATACAACGAGGCTCGGTACGGGCGGTCCAACGACAACCCGACCGACGCCAACGGCGACGACCCGGCCGTCTGCGCCTCCAGCAACTGCACCAACGTGTGGGCGCTGGTCCGCGACGCGGTCACCCAGTGGTACAACGACCGGATCGCCGCCGGTGCCACGCCCGCGCAGGTCAAGGCCGAGCTGGCGCAGTTCGACCAGTACGACCGCTACGACTACGACGGCGACGGCAACTTCAACGAGCCCGACGGCTACATGGACCACTTCCAGATCGTCCACGCCGGCGGCGACCAGGCCGACGGTGACCCGTACCAGGGTGAGGACGCCGTCTGGAGCCACCGGTGGTACGCCTACTCGACCGACGCCGGCGCGACCGGCCCGACCGGCAACAAGCTGGGCGGCACCCAGATCGGTGACACCGGCCTGTGGGTCGGCGACTACACGATCCAGCCGGAGAACGGCGGCCTGAGCGTCTTCGTCCACGAGTACACCCACGACCTGGGCCTCCCGGACGACTACGACACCAGCGGCCTGGGCGACAACAGCAACGAGTACTGGACGCTCATGGCGCAGAGCCGGCTCGGCGCCAAGAACGACCAGGCCATCGGCACGCACCCGGGTGACCTGGGCGCGTGGAACAAGCTGCAGCTCGGCTGGCTCAACTACGAGTCGGTCAAGGCCGGCCAGAAGAAGGTCGTCAACCTCGGGCCGCAGGAGTACAACACCGCGAAGAAGCAGGCGCTGGTGGTGAACCTCCCGGACAAGAAGGTCACCACGGATCTGGGCCAGCCCTACTCCGGTAGCAAGCAGTTCTTCTCCGGCAACGCGGACGACCTGAACGTGTCGCTGTCCAAGGCGATCGACCTGACCGGCAAGAGCAGCGGAAGCGTCTCGCTCCAGGGCCGGTACGCGATCGAGCAGGACTACGACTACCTGTACGCCGAGGCCTCCACCGACGGCGGTGCGAACTGGACCAAGCTCGACGGCACGGTCGGCGGCGAGCCGTTCGGCGCCGACGGCAGCGGCGCACCGGCCATCACCGGCTCGTCGGACAACGCCTGGAAGCCGATCGAGGTGCCGCTGAACGCGTACGCGGGCAAGAGCATCCAGTTCCGCCTGCACTACGTGACCGACGGTGGTGTCTCCGAGGGCGGCTTCTTCGGTGACGACCTGACCGTCACCACCGACGGGACCGTCGTCTCGACCGAGGGCGCCGAGGGCACCTCGACGTGGACCGCGGCCGGCTTCAACATCGTCGGGTCGACCAGCACCAGCGCCTACCCGAACTACTACATCGCCGGGTACCGCAGCTACACGTCGTACGACAAGTACCTGCAGTACGGGCCGTACAACTTCGGTTGGGCCAGCACCAAGCCGGACTGGGTGGAGCACTACAACTACCAGTCGGGTCTGCTGATCTCGTACTGGGACACCTCCCAGACCGACAACAACACCAACGTGCACCCGGGATCCGGCCTCAACCTGGTCATCGACGCGCACCCCAAGCCGTTCAACAACCCGACCGGTGTTCCGTGGCGGTCGCGGGTCCAGGTCTACGACGCTCCGTTCGGGCTCTTCCCGACGGACGGCATGACGCTGCACCTGAACGGCGCGAAGTCCGTGGTCTCCCCGCTGTGGGGCAACCCGGTCTTCAACGACAAGGGCAAGTACTACTACGACGAGCTGCCGAACCAGGGCGTCAAGCTCCCGGCCGTCGGCGTCAAGATCGCGGTGCTGGGCCAGCTCGGCACGTCGATGACGGTCGCCGTCTCCTGATCCACCCACCGAAGCGGCGCCCGGGGACCCTACTCCCCGGGCGCCGCTCCCTTTTTGCCTTCACCCCGGAACCGTTCGGGGGCGCGTTTCGTCCCACTGTTGACAGTTCGTGCGGAAAGGATGGGCAGATGCGTAGCCAGTACACGGTCCGGGTCGGAGTCGCGGTGATCGCCGGGGCCCTCAGCGCCGCCTGTGGCACCACCACGCCGTCCTCTTCGGCACCCTCCTCGACCGCCGCCTCGCCGGTTCCTTCGTCGGCGTCCCCGGCACCGCTGCCCACCCTCTCCGAGCCCGGCAAACCGCCCAAGGAGCCCACCGACAACCTCCCGGAGACCGGCTGGGTGGCCGGCATGGTCACCCGGGGCGGCAGCGGCCCCTGCTACGGCCTCACCGCCGACGACGGCACCCGCTACGCGCTCTACAACGCCGACGGCATCACGCTGAAGGACAAGGCCCGGGTCAAGGTGAAACTGGAGACCACGCTGCTGAAGATCTACTGCGGGCCGGGCAACCTGATGGCGATGACCGCGGCCGAGCCGATCGGATGATCCTGCATGGGTTCACGAGTGCCACGTATCGACCGTGACAGCGGAGCATAGGCTTTCCACATGGACGAGTCGGTGGTAATGGCGGAAGGCCCATGGTCACACCGCTTCGTCGGCGCCAACGGCAGCCGGTTCCACGTGGTGGAGGTCGGCACCGGGCCGCTCGTCCTCTTCCTGCACGGCTTCCCCGAATTCTGGTGGGCCTGGCACGACGTGATGACCCGCGTCGCCGACGCCGGCTACCGGGCCGCCGCCATCGACCTGCGTGGTTACGGCCTGAGCGACAAACCCCCGAGGGGGTACGACGGTTACACCATGGCCGCCGACGTGACCGGCCTGATCCGGGCCCTCGGTGAACGCTCGGCCACCATCGTCGGCGCCGGCGCCGGCGGCATGATCGGCTGGGCCGCCGCGGCCTTCCACCCCAAACTCGTCAACCGCCTGGTGGTGCTCGGCGCGGCCCACCCGCTGCGGTTGCGGGCCGCGTTGTTCGCCGACCCTCGCGGCCAATTCGCGGCCTCCGCCGCCATCCTCAAATTCCAGGTGCCACGGTACGAACATGTGCTGACCCGGGACGATGCGGCGCTGATCGGCGAGCTCATCGAGCACTGGAGCAGCCCGGCGTGGGCGGCCACCCCCGAATTCGCGGACTACTCGTACCGCTGCCGGCAGGCCATGCAGATCCCGCAGGCGTCGTTCTGCGCGCTGGAGGCGTACCGGTGGGTGGCGCGCAGCGCGTTACGTCTCCAGGGCTACCGGTTCGTGAAGCTCATGCAGCAGCCGCTCGGCATGCCGACACTGCAACTGCACGGGTCACTGGACACGGCGATCCTGCCGCGCACGGCGCAAGGGTCGGGGCGGTATGTGACGGCGCCGTACGAGTGGCGGCTGCTGCCCGGGGCCGGGCACTTCATCCATCAGGAGGCGCCGGATGTCGTGACCGGCGAGATCCTGCGCTGGCTGAAGAACCCCACCTGACTCGGGCCTTCTCGCTTCCCGGACCCGGGGCTCGTTTTCAGCCCCGGGCTCGCTTGTCAGACGCGGTGCTCGTACAGGTCGCGGATCTCGCTGGCCGGGGCCCAGCCCTGGTAGACGCCGTAGTCGAACTCTTCCAGGCCGAGCCGGCGGGCCACCGGGGCGCGACCCCCGGTGTACTCCAGCCGCAGCCAGGTGTCCGCCTCGGCCAGCACGATGAACGGCTCGCCGCGCCAGGTGCACATCGTCCGGACGTAGGCGACCTCGTCGTACTCGTCCGGCTCCAGGACCCGCACGTAACGCCCGGGCTTGACCTCGGTGAACCCGTCAGCCGGCCGGGTGCCGTAGATCCGCACCTTGTCGCCGTCCGGCACCGCGTCGAACTCCTGGCCCTGCCAGGACACCACGTAACCGTCGCGCATCACTGCTCACCCACCCGGCGCCAGAGCGGCCCGTCCGCGTCGAAGATCGCCACCATGCGCTCGTTACCGTCCGCGTCGATGCGCCACAACTGGGCGCCGTGCGGCAGCCGCACACTGTCCACCTTGAACTCCGCGATGACGTCGCGGCCCTCGCCCGGGGCGAACCCGTTGCCCCGGAACGGCGGCCGCTCGATCACCCAGCCGTCCATGGCCCGCAGGGCCTGCTCGTTCTGCCCGCCGTAGGGGATCCGGTACAGGCTGGGCCGGAACGCCGGCCAGCGCAGCACGAACGCTTCCTTGGCCTCGGACGGGAACGGCGAGCTCTCGTAGTTGAGCCCGAGCGCGCCGAACAACTCGGCCGGAGTCCGCAGGTGCTCGACCTCGGACGCCCGGTGAACGAAACCGGCCACCCGGTCGTAGCCCCGGTCCAGGTAGTAGTCGACCTGGTCGGCCGCGATCGTCTTCTGCATGACGGTGGCGTGCTGCGCCTCGTCGTTGACCGGCTCCGGAGCCGGCACCGTGGCCGCGGTCTCCTCGGCCGCCGGGTTCTCGATCGGATCCGCTCCGAGACCGGCCTCGGTGGCCCAGTTCGCCAGCGCGATGATCTGGGTGCCCGGGTACTTCGCGCCGACCGGGGTGCCCGGGTTGACGGCGAACGACCAGTTCGGGTCCGGCCAGTTGCGGATCAGCTCGTAGAAGCGGGCGCCCACCGTGCGGGTCGGCTCGCCGAAGTGCTCGGAGAGCCGGTCCTTGCTGGTGAAGACGATGAGGAACTTCTCGCCCTCGACCTCCTCCGGCTGGAATGCGAAGCCGGACTCGCCGGGCGCGCTGCCCGGGCGGGAGTGGTGGGCGACCGGGACCAGCACGTTCGCCAGCAGGAGGGTGGAGAGGAAGACGTCGGTGTTCCCGGCGTCGGCCGCGTCCTGCAGTTCCCGTTCGGTCTCGTTGGCCGGGACGAAGTCCTCGTGAGCACGACCGCCCGGACCACTCTGGGCGCCACCGGTCGCCGAGCCGGCAATGCCGAGCCCGGACGAACCCGAGGTCGGCGCGGCCGGAGTCGCCGTGGGCAGCTGGATGATCTGCGTCACATGCGCCTGATTCGCGTACGCCGAAGCCGGGCTGCCCTGCGGGGGCATGCCGATGGCCGGGCCGGGCGCGGACGGCGCGCTGTAGCCGGACGGCGCGTAGGCCGAGGGCGTGGCCCCGCTCTGCCCGTAGGCGTCCGAACCTCCCGGGCCGCCGGCGTAGGCCGTCGCCGGGCTGCTGCCCGGAGCCGCATACGCCGTGGCCGGGCTGCCCGGAGCCGCATAGTCGGTGTTGCCCGGAGCCGCGTAGGCCGCACCCGAGATCGGGGTGCCCGGAGCGGCCGGCGCCGAGACCGGGCGGCCCTCCGGGGAGTGTCCGAGGGCGCTGGGCGAGCCGGGATAGCCGGCGGGCGAGCCCGGAGCACCGGACGTCGCCGCCGGGCCGAACCCGGGCACCAATCCCGCCGGACTTCCCGGGCCGAAACCGGAAGCCGAAGCAGCCGCGCCGTAGCCGGCCGGGCCCTGACCAGCCGGTCCCTGACCGTACGCCGGGGAACCCGGCGTGGGAGCACCCGAACCGGGCCCGCCGTAGCCAGCCGATCCCGGACCCCGGTCAGCGCCGGGAGCACCCGGAATGACCGGCGGAAGCAGACCGGGCCGACCACCCGGCGCCGACCGATCAGCGCCGGGGGCACCGAAGTCGGAACGCGGCAGAGCCGGCGGCGGCCCGGATGGGCCGAATCGGTCAGCCGACGGGTCGCGCTGGGCCAGATTGGGATCCGGAGCCGGAGTACGGCCGCCGGTCAGCGCCTGCGCGGCGGCCGCCATCGAGGCCGGGCGCTCCGAGGGCGGAGTCACCTGGCGGCGGGGCAACCCGCCCGGACCGGTCGGCGGGGCCACGGACGAGGCAGCCGGGGGCAGAGCACCGGCGGGCGAGGCCCCGAGAGCCGGCACGGCCGAGGCCGGGGCGCTCTGCGCGGCCGCGGCCTGGGGCGATGCGGGCCCCTGCGGGAAGCTCGGCGCCGCCGGAGCGGAACCCGGCATGGTCCGGGAGTTGGTGAACCCGGAGAAAGATGTGGTCTGGCTGGGCCCGGCGGCCTGCCCGGGCTGACGCCGCGGCAGGTCGGAGCCGCCACGGGCCGGCGGCGGGTTGATCCCCGAGCCGAGACCCGCGGGCGGACCGGCCGGCGAACCGAGGCCGGCGGGCGAACCGAGACCTGCGGGAGGTCCCGCAGGCGAGCCGAAACCGGCCGGAGGACCGGCAGGCGGACCCGCAGGCGAGCCGAAGCCGGCCGGAGAGCCGGCAGGCGGCCCGAAACCGGCAGGAGGGCCGACGGGCGAGCCGGGAGCCGACGGAGCGCCGGAGGGCGAAGCAGGCGCGCCGGCAGCCGCGTTCGAAGCGAGGCTCGGACCACGCCCGCTGCCGATCGTCGCCCAGCCCGGGTCGACCTGCGCCTCAGCCGGGTCATACGGCTTGACGTGCTCGGGGATCGGCGGCGTGTTGGCCATCGGGGTACGCACCGGCAGCGGCGCGTTCAGATCCTGCAGCGGGCCGCGCGGGTCGTTCTCCGGCCCGAACGGAACCGCGTCGGAGTTCCACCCCGGGGTGGCCGTGCCGCTGCCGGCCGTGCTGCGGGTGGGCAGCGCCGACGACGGGCCGGGCGCACCCGGGAAGTCCCGCGGAATGCCCGGCGACTGGTAAGCGGCCGGAACATCGGCACCCGGACGACCGGGAGCCGGCGCGGCAGGTGCGGGCGGAGCCGCCGGCTGACCGGACGGATCGGCCGCCGCGGGCGTTCGCACAGGCAGCCCGGACGGCGTGGTCTGCCGTGAGGGCGGTCCCGCCGGACGGACGGGAAGGCCACCGGGCGAAGCCCCGCCCGGACCGAACGGTGACGATCCAGGAGCGTTACCGGGGCCGGAGGGCGCACCGGACGTGGCGCCCGGACCGAATCCCGGCGCACCCGGCACGGCACTGGCCGGCCCGAACGGCGCGCCACCGGGCCCGAAGCCGGCCGGGGCACTACCCGGGCCGGAGCCGAACTGCGCGGCCGCCCCCGCCGGAACAGGCGACCCACCAGGCTGTGGAGCGCCGCGCTGAGGCAGCCCACCCGGCCCGGAACCGGGATGAGGCGGCTGCGGGCCGCCCCCCGGATAACTCGGCGGGGCCGCGGCCGGCGCCGACGTCTCATGAGTCGGGCCGCCAGGGCCCTCTCCGGACCGCTTGGCCGCCAGCGCCGCCGCACCGAGCTCCTGGATCTTGGAGGTGCCGTGCACCTCACGCCCCGGACCGCGGGTCGGAAGCCGCAGGTCACCACGCGCGAGCTGAGCGACGAACCAGGCCGGCAGATATCCCTCGATCGGCAGACCGGGATTGACCGCCAGCCACCACTCCAGGTTGGGCCAGGTGTTCGCAAGCTCCGCATAGGGAACCCGGCGGGACGAGCCCGTGTAGTCGGAGAGGCAGGAACGCAGCGCCTCCTGTGAGGTGAACGCCAGCACATGCGTGCGCCCACCGGTGCTCCAGGTGCCCCAGCCGAGCGGCGCCAGACCTGCGAGCGCATCGGCCGAAACCGGCAGCAAGAGGTCGACACCAGCGAGGATGCGGAAATAGGACTCCTGGTCGTCAGTGCGCAACGCATCGCGCATCGCGACCTCAGCGTCCGTAACCGGCTCCCACTCGGACACGTCCACCTCTCCCCACGCGTACGACTGAGCCATCTCGACGCGTATAACCTACAAGGCCAGACCGCAATGACAATGGGCGGCAGTGCGCTGATGACCGAGTTGTATCCCGGCACGCCCGGTCCACGGTCGCGCCGAGCCGGTACGCGCGCTCCAATCGCCCGGCGCAATGATCCAACAACCGATGGTAGCCGTGTCAACCACCCGGGCCAGTACGCGAACGGGCGACCTCAACCCACCCGGATCGGACCAATAGGAACGCCCGAACGGGTGGGTCGCGTCGTCACTGGAACCGTTGTGTCGCCGCCCGTTCGGTCGCCACGTAGTCCGCGGCCGACTCGTCCACCGCGAGTTTGATCTGCCGCAGGATGCCTTCGAGGTCGGCCGAGGCGGCTCGCCACTTGGCCTGACGCTGGGCATACGCCTCGCGCGCCTCGCCGGCCCATCCCTCCACCAGCGGAGCGGCATCCTTCTCGAGCTGGTCGAGTTGTGTCCGCAGCGTGCCGAGCGCCTTGTCGATGTCGGCGCCGGCCTGCTGCAGGGCGCCGAAGTTGACGAGCAGAACTCCGTCGTTCACGAAAATCCTCCGGAAGAAGTCAGAGCGGCAGCGTGAAGGTGCCGCCGGTGCGGGCGACACGGCCGGCGGCGTCGGAATCGGTGGTCTGATAGCCGGCCCCGGAGACCCGGATCGACTGGGCCGTCTCGGCCAGCGCGTGGTTGAGACTCCGCAGATCGGCCGCATACTGCGTCTTGACCTGTTCGAAAGCGCTCGCGCCGAGCCCTTTCCAGGAGCCGTGGAGCGAGGACAGCTCGGTCATCAGCAGGCTCAGCATCTGCTGCAGCGCGCCGTTGACCTCGTCGAATTTCGCCGCGGTGCTCGCCATCACCGCGGACTCCGCCTGCGTGTACGCCATTTCCGAGGTCACCCCCATTCTCTGATGTGGACACTTGCCGAGGTCACCCACGTGTCGCCGCGGATGATCAAGCGGACCGGTCGCGGCCAGGCATCAAGGCTCAGCGTGATCACCTGGTCACGTTCCGAGCTTCGACGCTAGGCGATGGGTGGACGGCGACGGAAGTCCCGAATCCAGGCCTGTGGATAACTCGGGCCTGTGGACGACGGACACGGCCGATTCCGATTCCGGCCTAGCATGAGCCGCGCAAGACGATCGACGTCCATCACGATCTTGGGGGTGCGCGTGGCGGCGGACCTGACAGCACCGCGGCGAGTGGCCGGCCGGCCCGGCGTGCGCCTTCATCAGGTGATCGCCACGCAGGCGGCGGCCGTCCTCGTCCTGGTCGGCATCGCCGCGAGCGGCCCGGCCCGATTCCTGGCCATGGCCTGCGCCGTCCTCGCGCTGATCCTGACCTGGTCTCGCGCTCGCGGGCACTGGGCGTTCGAGTGGCTCGGCGCCGGCCTCCGGTTCCGCGCCGCTCGCCGGCCGGCCGGCACGGTGTTCGATCGTGTCGCCCCGGGCACCCGGGTGACCTCGATCGACCTGCCCGGCGGCCCGGTCGCGGTCCTCGACGACGGTTCCGGTCTCACCGTGCTCCTGGAGGTGGGCGACCCGGCCGATCTGCTGGCCGGCACCTCGCACGAGCTGACCGCGCCGTGGGAGATCGTGGCCGGCGACAACCGCGAGCGCCCGTCCTGCCGGGTCCAGCTCCTGCTCTCGGCCGCACCCGCCGCCACGGCCGGGACCGGCCCGATCGTCACCTCCTACCGGGCACTCGCCGACGGCCGCGCATTCGGGCACGCGCGGGCGGTCCTCGCGGTCCGCGTGCGGCGCGACGAGGGCGGGTCCGACGTCGCGTCGCGCCGCGCGCTGACCGGCCTGGTCCGCAAGCTGACCAAGCGCCTGACGGCGCATCCTCTGGACCGGGCGGCGGCGATTCGCACGATCACCGATTTCGCGTACGGCGTTCCGGCCGCCGAAGTCCACGAGGAGTGGTCGTCCCTGCGGGTCGGCGACCTGTCCCAGACCACGTTCCACACGTCCCCGGAGGCCGGGGTGACGCCCTCGGCCGAGCTGCTGACCCGGCTGCTCCGGCTTCCGGTCGCGGCGACCACGGTGGCCCTGACCGCCGAGCTCCCCGAGTCGGGGTCCGCCGATCCCCTGTCGATCAGCCTGGCGGTGCGCCTGACCGCCTCGGATCCGGCCGCCCTGGAGAGCGCCGCGGCCTCGGTTCGACGCCTGGTCGCCCTGCGCCGCCGGGACGGCGACCATCTCCGGGGTCTCGCGGCCACCCTGCCGCTCGGCGCCTCGGGCCGTCCGCTGCAGGAGGAGTACGGCTGGCACCCGAAACGGGCGTCACCGGCGAGTCCGCGGTTCGACCGGCTGGTTCTGCCGACGACCTGGTCCGGTGTCGTGGTCGGCCGCAACCGGCACGGCAATCCGCTGCCGATCCGGCTGTTCCGCACCGAGCCCACCCGGATGTTGCTGGTCAGCGGCTTGCGCTGCGCGCAGTTGCTGGTCTTCCGCTCGCTGGCGGTCGGCGCCCGGGTCCTGGTGCGCACTCGGCGCCCGCGGGAGTGGGCCGCCTTCGCCCGGGGCACGGCGGCGGATCACGGCACGATCGTCCTGGCGCCGCCCGACCATCCCGTCGAGCCGCCACCGGGCACCCCACTGCGCCCACTTCTGACCATCCTCGACACCGGCCCGGCCGTCGCCGCCCGTCCCGCCCTCGCAACCTCACCGTGGTCCGACCCGTTGACCACGCCGGGATCAGGGATCATGCCTCGGCCCAGCCCGAGAGCCACGCCATGGCCCGAGCAGGCCCGCGGACTCCAGCCCGGTCCGGCCGGGGTCTACCCCGTGCCGCCCCGGCCGCATTCCGCCGATGCCGAGCCGGCCGCGGCCGGGGCCAACTCCGGAGCGCAGACCTGGGCCGGCGGCGGAGATCCGCGCGGGCCGTGGGAGGCCACGGTGACGCTGCGGGAGACGTTCGACAGCACGGACGTGACAGCCGCGTCCGACGCCGATCTGGTTCTGCTGCAGCCCCTGCTCCAGGCCGAGGCCGACCTGGTCGGCACCGCCCTGCACCTGGGTGAGGTGGTCCCGCTGATCGTCGGCATGCGCCCCGACATGATCGGCGTGATCAGTCATCAGGCGGTTCGATGGGCCACGATCTCCCCGACCGACATCGAGAAGGTCCTGATCGGGGACCCGAACCGAACGGCCGGTGAGCGATAGATCTCTATATGTCGGAATATCCGGCGGTCCACGGATGAAGATCGCGGAGTGTCGTACCCACTGGTGGCACGGCCGTGGCACGATCCCCTGCCATGGGCATCATCATCCGGCTCGTGATCACGGCGATCTCGCTGTGGATCTCGACCCTCGTCATCGACGGGATCGACGTCACCGCGGATTCCAAGCTCGGCACGGCCGGCACGTTCCTCGCGGTCGCGGCGATCTTCGGCCTGGTGAACGCGGTTCTCCGACCGATCATCAAGACGATCGGCTGCGGGCTCTACGTCTTCACCCTCGGCCTGATCGCGCTGGTCGTGAACGGTCTGCTGTTCATGCTGACCAGCTGGATCGCCGGCCAGATCGACCTGGGCTTCCACGTCGACCACTTCTGGCCGTCCGCGGTCCTGGGCGCGCTGCTCGTCGGCATCGTCAGCTGGGTGCTCAACATGCTCGTCCCCGACGGCGGCGACGACTGAGAAGCGTTTCACGGCGGGAGCGGGGGGCCGAGCGGCGCCCCGCTCCCGCCGTGCATACAGGAGCAGGCCAGAGGCCATCGATTGGCTCCGTGAGCTGAAACATATGCAAGGACCGTGTCACACATGTGCCCTTACGGTGAGGGCATGAGCGACGAGCGGCGCGGATACTTGTACGGCTTCACGGCGTACGCGATCTGGGGTTTCTTCCCGATCTATTTCAAGCTGCTCCAGCCGTCGCCGCCGTTGGAGATCCTCTCCCACCGCGTCATCTGGTCGGTCGCCTTCGTGGCGCTGCTGCTGACCGCGATGCGGAACTGGGGTTTTCTCGGCCGCATCCTGCGCACCCCGCGCCTGCTCGGCGGGGTCATCCTGGCCGGCCTGCTGATCGGCGTGAACTGGGCGACCTACATCTACGGCGTGAACTCGTCCCGCGTCGTCGAGACCGCGCTCGGCTACTTCATCACTCCGCTGGTCGTGGTCCTGCTCGGCGTCACCGTCCAGCGCGAGCGACTCCGGATCTGGCAGTGGATCGCGGTCGGGGTCGGCGCGCTCGCGGTCGCGATCCTCACGATCGACTACGGCCACCTGCCGTACATCGCGCTGGTCCTGGCTGCCTCGTTCGGCTCGTACAGCCTGATCAAGAAGCGGATGTCGCTCCCGCCCGCCGAGGGCCTGTTCATCGAGTCCGCGGTGCTCGCGCTCCCCGCGTTCGGCTATCTGACCTGGCTCAACCTGGACGGCGGAGCGAAGTTCGGGCACGTCTCGACCACGCACACGGCGCTGATGCTGTTCGCCGGCATCGCCACCGCGGTCCCGCTGCTGCTCTTCGCCGGCGCGGCCAACCGGGTGCCGCTCGTCGGCCTCGGCATCCTGCAGTACATCGCGCCGATCCTGCAGCTGGCCTGCGGCGTCCTGATCTACCACGAGCCGATGCCGGCCGCCCGCCTCGCCGGTTTCGGCCTGGTCTGGATCGCCCTGATCATCTTCACCACGGACGGCCTCCGCACGGCCCGCGCTTCAGCCCGCACCCGAGCCGCCGCCGCAGCCACCCCCGCTTAAACCCCCAAAACCGAAAATTCCGATTTGGTACGGCGGTCAAGCGCCCGACACCGATCAACGGCGCACCGGGCGCATCCCCTGTGGACGGCCCCGCTGATCCCGGACGGGTCAGCGGGGGCGGTAGGTCAGCATGACCGTGCCGTCGGAGCGGACCAGGTCCAGCCGGTCCAGGCTCTCGACCGAGAAGTGTGTGCTGGCCGGCATCCGGAACTCCGCCCCGGGATGCGCCATCCACGACCCGACCTGCTCGCTCTGGTCATCGGGCCCGTAGGCCACCAGCCGGAACGTGTACGGCTTCTCGGAAGCCGCGTACCGGCAGACCATCTCGATCTTCGTCCCGCCCGCGGTCCCGGTCACCCGGATGTTGGCGGTGATCGGTGAAGGGCCGTTGACCTCGACCATCGCCACCGCCGGCCCGGTCGCCGTGCTGCCCGGCTCTGGTCGGTTCATCAGCCAGAGCGTGACCCCACCGCCGATCACGGCGACGAGCAGAACCGCGACGAGGGTGCTGACGAGCCGTACCGAAAAGGCCTTGGCCGGGGTGGCCTGATGCTGGGGGCGGGGCGCCGGCGCGGGGCTCAGCGTCGGGTCGAGCAGCCGCGCGAACTCGTCGGCGTCGAGCCGGTCCAGCATGTCCGGCACGCGGGACAAATCGGCCACTGCTTCACGGCAGAACGAGCACGTCGCCAGGTGCTGTTCGTAGGCCGCACGTTCGGCCGGCGAAAGTGCGCCGAGGACGTACGCGGCGTCGTCGTGCCCGTCCTCACAGCGCATCTCGTCCTGCCTCCAGCCGGCTTTTGTCGTCCGCACTCTGGTACGCGACAGGCGCCGGGGAGGTTCAAATATCTCTTAAAGCCGCACCTCAAGCTGTAGCGATTCGGTCACTCGAAAGTCCCGGGGCTGCGGAAACATTCGAAAATAAATATGAGCAGGCCGAGACACCGATCGGACTGTGCACGAGCACAGTCCGGACGCCGCCCTTACGCGGTCGCGGACTCCCCGCCGGAGAGCGCCTCGGCCACGTTCCGCGCGGCGGCGGTCAGCTTCGCCCGCACCACCCGGGCCGACGTCAGCATCTCGGCGGCCGGCATCGAACAGGCCAGCACCAGCCGGCGCTCCATGTCCCGATCCGCCACCACGACGACCGCGGCCGAGGCCAGCCCCTGCCGGAACTGCCCCATCTCGATCTGCATGCCACGCCGCTCCCCCGCGGCCAGATCGGCCTCAAGCGACTCCGGCGTGGTCAGCGTGGTCGGAGTGAACGCTCGCATCCCGTAGTCCCGCAGGTACCGCGACCGCTGATCGGGCGTGAGCGTGGCCAGCAGCGCCTTCCCCAGCGCGGTCGCGTGCCCGCCCTCGTCGAAGCCGGGCGCGACGTCGTCGAGGAACGGCGATCGGGCGCCCTCGGCCGACGCGGTGACCGCTATCCGGCCGCCGACGAACCGGCCCAGGTAGTGGCTGTAACCGGTGTCGAGGGCGGCTCGGCGCAGCGCGTCGCCGACCGCGGGTGGCCCACGGAAGGCGGAGACGAGCTCGCGATATCGATCGGCGATCTCCAGGCCGACGATGTAGGTGCCGTCCTCGCGGCGGATCACGTAGCCCTCATAGGCCAGCGTTCGCACGAGGTGATACGTCGTCGCGACGGTCAGCTCGCAGCGCCGGGCGATCTGTTTCACCGTGAGCCCGCGCGGCGCCCGGCCGACCGACTCCAGCACACGCAGGGCCCGCGACACGCTCCGGATGAGATCTGACGGCTCCGCTAGGGGGTCACGCACAGCTACCTCCGAGGCCAGGGACTTACACCATATGAAGAAACTCACGGCGACGGAATGCCAAAAGCATGTGGATCACGATCGATTTGCACAGCGGGTGTGATCAATAGAACGGGGCGTGTCCGAACCTGCCCGAATTGGCTTAGTCTGCGTCCGATGCCATCTGCCTCGAATCGTCCGCCAGCACCGCCCACCACCAGGCAAAACGCCCGGCGGGCAACGATCGGGGCCCTTACCACGACCATTTCTGTTTCGATACCGGTCTTCCTGGTCGGCGGGCTGGCCGTTCAGGTGGGCCACGAGCTTCATTTCAGCCCGGCCGGTCTCGGACTCGTCGTCTCGGCCTACTTCGGAGTGAGCGCGCTCGCCTCCGTTCCGGCCGGCGCGCTGGTCGAGCGTTACGGCGCGACCCGGATCTCGCGCACCGGCATCGCGCTCTCTGCCGCCGCGCTGCTCGGCGTCGCCGTCGCCGCCAGGTCACTGTGGAGTCTCGTCGCCATCCTCGCGGTCGGCGCGGCCGGCAACGCGATGGGCCAGCTGGCCAGCAACACCAGCCTGGCCCGGCAGGTGCCGCCGAACCGGCAGGGCTTCACGTTCGGCGTGAAACAGGCCGCCATCCCGATCAGCACGCTGCTGGCGGGCGCGGCCGTCCCGGTGGTGGCGCTGACGATCGGCTGGCGGTGGGCGTTCGTCCTGGCCGGCCTGCTCGCGTGCGCGGCGATCCTGCTGGTGCCGGTCGAACCGGCCGCGGCGAAACGCTCCCGGGAGCACGGCCAGGCGACCGGAGCGTTGATCGTTATCGGACTCGCGGCGACGCTCGCGGCCGCCTCGGCCAACGCGCTCGGCACGTTCCTGGTGTCGTCGGCCGTCTCGCACGGCATCTCCCCGGCGCCGGCCGGGCTCGCCCTCACCCTGGGCGGCGCGATCTGCGGCCTGGCCCGGATCACCGGCGGCTGGCAGGCCGACCGGCGGCCCGATCGGCAGGTCGGAACCATCGCCGGGTTACTCGCCTGCGGTGCTCTCGGTCTAGAGCTTCTTTCCGTACGCGGTGAAGTCGCGCTGATCGCCGGCGTCGTCCTCGGGTTCGGCTTCGGCTGGGCGTGGCCGGGTCTGATGACCTTCGCCGTCGTCCGCCTGCATCCACAGGCCCCGGCGGCGGCCACGTCCATCACGCAGACCGGCGTCTACGCCGGCGGCTGCCTCGGCCCGCTCGGCCTCGGCGCGGTCGCCGGCCCCGCCGGCTATCCCACGATGTGGACCGTCGCCTCGATCGCCATGATAATGGCCGCCGCCCTCATGCTCCTGGGCAGCCGCCTCCTAACCCACCAAACCCTTTAACCACCCCTCAAGCAGCCCTGACCGCCAGCCCGCACTCTCCAGCTGGCACCCAGTGCTGCCCCAACCCCCTCAACACAGCCCTCACCACCAGCCCACGCCCTCCAGCTGGCACCCAGTGCTGCCTCAACCCCCTCAACACAGCCCTCACCGCCAGCCCACGCCCTCCAGCTGGCACCCAGTGCTGCCTCAACCCCTCGACACAACACTCAGCGCCAGCTCATGCTCGCGGTCTCCGGCTGGCTTTCATGGCTGTTGCGGGGTGCCGGAGGCAGCCCTGAGGACCAGCCGAGACCGTGAGCGCGGCCGGGCCCTGAGTGGCAGCCACCTTGCGAGCCCGTCACGCGAGCGCCGAGCGTGCGGCGGCACCCGCCGACCGGGCGGCCGCCGTGAAAGCGGCCGACCCGCGGTTCGAGCGCCGACGATGCCGCCTCTCTGAGCGCAGCCGGCTGGCGGCTGGGGGCGTGGGCGGGGTTGTTGCTTTGACCGTGACCAACTGACCACGTCGCCCTGGAGGGCTGAGTGTTTTGGGCGCGCCAGCGCCCTGCTCAGACCGGAAGGGTCCCCGCGGGAGCGACGATCTGGACCACAGCGGACCGAGGCAATGAAGAATTTGATCTTGAGGGTTGCGGGTCGCCGATCAGTTCGTGCGGTCGGCGATGTAGTCGCAGAGGCTTTCCATGGCGCGCTTGGCCTCGCCGTCGGGGAGCGGCGCCAGGCGGGCCCGCGCCTCCTCGGCATAGCCGCGGACGGTCTCGCGGGCCTGCTTCATCGCGGCCGACTCGCGGAGCAGGGTCAATGCCTCGGCGTGCAGCGTGTCGTCGACGATCGGGCCGGCCGAGAGGAGCTCGCGCAGGCGGACCGCGGCCGGGTCGGCGTCGTCGCCGGCCAGCGCGTAGAGGACCGGCAGCGTGGGCACGCCCTCGCGCAGGTCGGTGCCGGGGGTCTTGCCGGACTGGACGGACTCGGAGGCGATGTCCAGCAGGTCGTCGGAGAGCTGGAAGACCAGGCCGATGATCTCGCCGTAGCCGGCCAGGGCCTCGACGACCTCGGGGCGCGCGCCGGAGAAGAGCCCGCCGAAGCGGGCCGCGGTGGCGATCAGCGAGCCGGTCTTGTCGGCGATGACCTGCAGGTAGTGCTCGATGGGGTCGCGGTCGCGGGGACCGACGGTTTCCGCGATCTGGCCGTGGACCAGGCGGGAGAAGGTCTGCGCCTGCAGGTGGACGGCCTCGGTGCCGAGCTTGGCGGCGAGCTCGGCGGCCTGGGCGAACAGGTAGTCACCGACCAGGATGGCCACCGAGTTGCCCCAGCGCGCGTTGGCGCTCGGGGTGCCGCGGCGAACCGGCGCCTCGTCCATGACGTCGTCGTGGTAGAGCGTGGCCAGGTGCGTGAGCTCGACCACGTTGGCCGCGTCGATCAGCTCCGGGCGCGACGGATCGCCGAACTGGGCGGCCAGCGCGACCAGGATCGGCCGCAGCCGCTTGCCACCGGCGTCGGCGAGATGGCGCGCGGCCTCGGTCACCAGCGGGTCGGCGCTGGCGACGTGCACGCGTAGCGCCTCTTCCACGGCGGCCAGCGTCGCCGACACCGACGCGTCCATCACGGGATCGACGTCGAGGCCCAGCGACGACAACGTCAGATCACCGGTGCTCACCACGCTCCCACGATGCCATACCGGCCCACCGGTTTCTGTCCCAGGGGTCCGAGTCACAAGATCAAGAATTGCTTTTGGGAAGGCTCGCCCGGATGGCGCGGTAGGCGTCCCACGGGATGGACGGTCGGGTCAGGTTCCGGCGTTCCAGATAGCGGCGAGTCGCGGCCTGGCACTCGCGCCCGATCCGGATCGGGTCGAGCACGCTCGCCTTGCTCCGCTGGCCCGGCTCGACCAGCTTCGACGGACGAAGCAGCCAGCCTTTCTCGTCGGCGGCAAGCGACCCTCGCACGTTCGCGTTGTGCAGATTCCACAGCTTGTCGTCGTGCCGGTGGACGAGCAGACCGGCCGGTCCCTCGGCGACCGGCGCGTCCTCGGGCACCTCGACGCGGTAGCCGTCGGCCTCGGCGCTGACCGTGGTGCGGATCAGCACGGGTGCGCCCTGGTCGTCGACCGCGATCAGGACGACGCTCGGGTACTGCGCGAGCACCTCGGCGCCGATCAGCGCGCTGCCGGCGACGGCGTTCGCGGCGGCCGGCAGCGGGCGGGTGACCACCTCGGCCGGCGCCACGGTGATCTTGAGGCGCATGTAATAGAAATCGGTCATCTTGTTGGTCGGCCAGTTCAGGTATTTCTGGCTCGACGGCTGGCGCTCCATCAGCACCGCCCACAGTCGCGCGAGGTCGCCGACCGGCTCGGTGTGCACCTCGTCCGGGCAGGTGGCGACGCCGCGGACGAGGATCTGCTCGGGCGCGTCCAGGCCGCTCGCGGCCGGCTCGGAGAAGAGCAGGGCCACCCGGCCGTCCCGGCGGATGTTGTACGCCTTCTGCGGGTACCCCAGCGACGTGGTCAGCAGGAACGTCCCGTCGTCGAGGCGCAGGCCCGAGGTGGGCCAGGCGACCGGTGAGCCGTCCTTGGTCAGGGTCGCCAGCTCACAGGTGCGGTAGGCGTCGATCACTTCGGGCAGAGAGTTCACGCGCGAGATCTTAAGTGGATCTCGTTGACGTCGGATAAACGGCGGCGGCCCCGGGCGGGATGCCCGGGACCGCCTCGCGGAACGGTTCAGCGCACGAACTGGGCGGCGTCGCGCGTCAGGTCGAGCAGCGGCGTCGGGAACACGCCGATGGCCAGGGTCACGAGCACCCCGAGGCCCAGCGCGGCCGACGTCAGGAAGCCCGGGATGGAGACGGCCGGCGTGGACTCGCCCGGCTCGGACTGCCACATCAGCACGACGACCCGCAGGTACGGGAACGCGATGAGCATGCTGCTGATCACGCCGAAGATGACCAGCCAGATCTGCCCGCCCTCGTAGGCCGCCCCGAAGACCGCGAACTTGGCGGTGAAGCCACTGGTCAGCGGGATGCCGGCGAAGGCCAGCAGGATCAGCGTGAACACGCCGGCCAGCAGCGGGCTCTTGCGGCCGATCCCGGCCCAGCGGGACAGATGCGTGGCCTCGCCCTCCGAGTCACGGACCAGGCTCACGATGGCGAACGCGGCGAGCACCGAGAAGCCGTACGCGACCAGGTAGAGCAGCGTGCTCCGCAGGCCGGCCTCGTTGAGCGCGAGCACACCGACCATCAGGTAGCCGGCGTTGGCGATCGACGAGTAGGCCAGCAGGCGCTTCATGTCGGTCTGGGTGACCGCCAGGATCGCGCCGACGAACATGGTCAGCACCGCGACCGTGCCCAGCACCGGCTGGAAGTCCCAGCGCACGCCCTCGAACGCCACGTAGAGCACCCGGAGCAGGGCCCCGAACGCGGCGACCTTGGTGCAGGCGGCCATGAACGCGGTGATCGGGGTGGGCGCGCCCTGGTAGACGTCCGGCGTCCAGACGTGGAACGGGGCGAGCGCGCTCTTGAAGAGCAGGCCGATCGAGACCAGGCCCAGGCCGCCGTAGAGCAGCAGCTGGCTGCGCTGCGGGTTGGCGACCGCGTCGTGCACGACGCTGAGCTGCACGCCGCCGGCGAAGCCGTAGAGCAGGGCGACCCCGAACAGGAAGAACGCCGAGGCGTACGACCCGAGCAGGAAGTACTTGAGGGCGGCCTCCTGGCTGAGCAGGCGCCGGCGACGGGCCAGCGCGCACAGCAGGTACAGCGGCAGCGAGAAGACCTCCAGCGCCACGAACATGGTGAGCAGGTCGTTCGCGGCGACGAAGAGCAGCATGCCGCCGAGCGCGAACGCGGTCAGCGGGTACACCTCGGTCAGCCCGGGCTGGCCGGCCGACTGGCGGCTGTCCTTGTCCGAGCCGACCACGACCGCCGCCTGGGCGACGAACGCGCCGCCGGCCTCGACCGACCGCTCCCCGATCAGGAGCAGCGAGACCGCGCCGAGCACCAGGATCGCGCCCTGCAGGAAGATCGACGGACCGTCGAACGCGACCGCACCGCCGATCGTGACGACCCGGGTGTTCCGGTTGACGATCACCACGGTCAGCGCGGCGACCACGCCCAGCAGGGTCAGCACCAGCTGGACCACGTTGCGGGCCCGGCGCGGCACGAACACCTCGACCAGGACACCCAGGCAGGCCACGCCGAAGAGGATCAACATGGGCGCGAGCGCGCCGTAGTCGATCGAGGGCAGCTCCAGCTTGTCCATGGCTAACGGCCTGCCTTTCCGTCCGCGACCGTCGGGGTCGGGTCCTGCGTACCGACGTCCTGAAGGGTCTTCTGAACCGCCGGGTTGATCACGTCGGTGACCGGCTTCGGGTAGAAGCCGAGCACCAGCAGGAGGGCGATCAGCGGGGCGACGACGACCTTCTCCCGGAGGGAGAGGTCCTTGCGCATCGCCGGGACCTCGTCCAGAGCCGGATTGAGGGTGCCCTGCGTGGTTCTTTGGATCATCCAGAGGACGTACGCGGCGGCCAGCACGATGCCCGCGGTGGCGATCACCGCGTACGGCTTGTGCGTGCTGAACGTGCCCAGCAGCACCAGGAACTCACTGACGAACGGGGCGGTGCCGGGCAGCGCGAGCGACGCGAGACCGGCGAAGAACAGCACCCCGGCCAGCACCGGAACCAGCTTGCCGGCCCCACCGAAGTCGCTGACCAGCGACGACCCGCGCCGGGCGACGAACATGCCGACCACGATGAACAGCAGGCCGGTGGCCAGACCGTGGTTGACCATGTAGAGCACCGAGCCGGTGCCGCCCTGTGTGGTGAAGGCGAAGATGCCGATGCCGATGAACCCGAAGTGGGCGATCGACGTGTACGACACCAGGCGCTTCAGGTCGTTCTGCCCGACCGCCAGCAGCGCCGCGTAGATGATGCCGATCACCGACAGGATCAGGGCGGCCGGGGCGAACCAGCGCGACGCCTCCGGGAACAGTGGGAGGCAGTAGCGCAGGATGCCGAACGTACCGACCTTGTCCATCACGCCGACCAGCAGCGCGGCCGCACCCGCCGGGGCGGCACCACCGGAGTCCGGTAGCCAGGTGTGGAACGGGAAGAACGGCGCCTTGATCGCGAACGCCACGAAGAAGCCCAGGAACAGCCACCGCGCGGTGTCCGTGTCGAACGACGAGCCGGCCTTGACCAGCGCCTCGAAGTCGAACGTGTGCCCGCCGACCACCCACAGCCCGATCACCGCGGCCAGCATGAACAGGCCGCCGACCAGGCTGTAGAGGAAGAACTTGACCGCGGCGTACTGCTTCTGGCCGCTGCCGAACGAGCCGATGATGAAGTACATCGGGATCAGCATGATCTCGAAGAACACGTAGAACAGGAAGATGTCCGCCGCGGCGAACACCCCGATCATGGTGAACTCGAAGGCCAGCAGCAGGGCGAAGTAGGTCGGCGCGGACCGGCGGCTCTGGTCCACGTCGTGCCAGGACGCCAGGATGACCACCGGGAACAGCACCGCGATGAGCATCAGCATGACCAGCGCGATGCCGTCGGCGGCGAAGGTGAAGTTGACACCCCAGTCGCGGATCCAGGCGTACGACTCGTGGAACTGGAAGCGGTCCTGGCTGTCGACCGAGAACGCGACCCACATGACGATGCTGAGCGCCAGCACCACCAGTGACCAGATCAACGCGATGATCTTGGCCAGCTCGGCCTTGGCCCGCGGAACGGCGGCCACCACGCCCGCCCCCACCAGGGGAAGCAGCGTGAGAATGGAGAGATAGGGAAAGTCTTTCACGCCAGCCACCCCAACTGGATCGCGAGGAAGGCGCCGACCACGAGCATCGCGCCGGTGAGCATGGAGAGGGCGTACGAGCGGACGAACCCGGTCTGCAGCCGCCGCAGTCGCCCGGAGCCACCGCCGACCCCGGCCGCCAGCCCGTTGACCAGGCCGTCGATCCCCCGGTTGTCCAGGTAGACCAGGGCTCGGGTGAGGTAGATGCCGGGCCGCTCGAACACCGCCTCGTTGAACGCGTCGGTGTAGAGGTTGCGCCGGGCCGCGGTGACCACGATCCCGGCCGGTTCCGGCGCGAGCGCGGTCCCCCGGCGGAACATCGCCCAGGCCAGGCCCGCCCCGGCGGCCGTCAGCGCGAGGCTGCCGACCGTGATCCAGATGCTCTCGTGGTGCTCCGGCTGCTCACCGAAGACCGGGTTGAGCCAGTCCACCACGGTCGTGGACATCACCCAGCCGGCCGCGATCGAGCCGAGCGCCAGCAGGATCAGCGGGATCGTCATGATCGCCGGCGACTCGTGCGGGTGCTTGTTGTCCTCGGTGTGCCGCTCGGGCCCGTGGAAGGTGAGCACGAAGAGCCGGGTCATGTAGAAGGCGGTCAGGCCCGCGCCGAGCATGGCCGCGCCGCCGAACAGCCAGCCGGTCCAGCCCTCGCGGTCGAACGCCGCCGCGATGATCGGCTCCTTGGTGAAGAAGCCGGAGAGCGGCGGGATGCCGATGATCGCCAGCCAGCCCATCATGAACGTCAGCCAGGTGACCCGCATGTACTTGCGGAGGCCACCGAACCGCCGGATGTCAACCTGGTCGTGCATCCCGTGCATGACCGAGCCGGCCCCGAGGAACATGTTGGCCTTGAAGAAGCCGTGGGCCAGCAGGTGGATGATCGCCAGCGCGTAGGCCGCGCCGCCGAGCCCGACCCCCAGGAACATGTAGCCGATCTGGCTCACCGTCGACCAGGCCAGCACCCGCTTGATGTCGTCCTTGGCGGCGCCGATGATGCAGCCGATGAGCAGCGTCAGCGCACCGACGCTGACCACCACCAGCTGCAGCGTCTCGTTGGCCGAGAAGATCGGGTTGGAGCGGGCGATCAGGTAGACGCCGGCGGTGACCATGGTGGCCGCGTGGATGAGGGCGGAGACCGGGGTCGGGCCCTCCATCGCGTCCGGGAGCCACGCCTGCAGCGGGAACTGGCCGGACTTGCCGGCCGCGCCGAGCAGCAGGAGCAGGCCGATGATCAGCACCGTGGTGGCGCTCATCGAGGTGACCCCGCTGAACACCGCGTCGTACTGGGTGCTGCCGACCGTGGTGAACATCAGGAACACGCCGATGGCCAGGCCGGCGTCGCCGACCCGGTTCATCAGGAACGCCTTCTTGCCGGCGGTGGCCGCCGACGGGCGCGTGTACCAGAAGGAGATCAGCAGGTAGGACGCGACACCGACGCCCTCCCAGCCGAAGTAGAGCATCACGTAGTTGTTGCCGAGGACGAGCAGGAGCATCGCCGCGACGAACAGGTTGAAGTAGGCGAAGAACCGCCGGCGGCCCGCGTCGTGCTCCATGTAGCCGACCGCGTACAGGTGGATCAGTGATCCGACGCCGGTGATCAGCAGGACGAAGATGCCCGAGAGCGGGTCGAAGAGCAGTCCGAAGTCGACCTTCAGGCTGCCCACGTCGATGAAGTCGAAGAGGCTCAGCTGCGCCGATCGGTGCTCGGCGTCGAGGCCGCCGAGCTTGATGAAGAAGATCAGCCCGAGTACGAACGAACTGGCCACCGCCAGGACGCCGAGCCAGTGTCCCCACTTGTCGGCACGCTTGCCGAGCAGCAGCAGGATCGCGGCACTGGCCAGCGGGATGGCCACGAGCAGCCAGATGCTGCTCAGCACTCCCGTCGCCGGGGCGTAGGTGTGTTCCACAACAGGCCCCTTCAGTACTTCAGGAGGTTCGCGTCGTCGACGCTCGCCGAGCGTCGAGTCCGGAAGATCGACATGATGATGGCGAGGCCGACCACGACCTCGGCCGCGGCGACGACCATCACGAAGAACGAGATGATCTGCCCGTCCAGGCCGCCGTTGATCCGGCTGAAGGTGACCAGCGCCAGGTTCGCCGCGTTCAGCATCAGCTCGATGCACATGAACAGGACGATCGCGTTGCGCCGGACCAGCACGCCGGCCGCCCCGATGGTGAACAGGATCGACGCCAGAATCAGGTAGTAGTCGGGGGTCACTTCTCGGTTCCCTTCGGGGCGACCTCGGAAGTCGTCAGCTCCCGGACCGGCAGGATCGGCGAGATGCTGTTCTCCGTCCCGTTGCCGTCGGGCAGCCGGGCCGGCGCGGCCACCGACATGGTGTTCGCGTAAACGCCCGGGCCCGGCTTCGGTCCGGGGTAGTTGCCCGGCAGGAAGCGCTCCCTCATCCGGGTCACCTGGTCGGCCTTGTCGCCCTTGGCCCGCTCGACGTGGGCCAGGATCATCGCGCCGACCGCCGCGGTGATCAGCAGCGCCGACGTGACCTCGAAGGCGAACACGTACTTGGTGAACAGCAGCGCGGCCAGGCCCTTGACGTTCCCGCCCTGGTTGGCCGCGTCCAGGCCGACCGTCGGGGTGCCCTGCAGACCGCGGGCCACACCCGTGCCGACCAGGGCCGCGAAGCCGAGGCCGAGCAGGATCGCCGCGATCCGCTGACCGCGCAGCGTCTCGATGAGCGAGTCGGACGCGTCCCGGCCGACCAGCATCAGCACGAACAGGAACAGCATCATGATCGCGCCGGTGTAGACGATGATCTGCACGAAGCCTAGGAACGGGGCCTGGTTGACCACGTACAGGATGCCGAGGTTGAGCATGGTGACGACCAGGCACAGGGCCGAGTGCACGGCGTTGCGGGCCAGCACCATGCCGAGGGCCCCGAGTACCGCGAGCGAGCCGAGGATCCAGAACGCGACCTGTTCCCCGGTCGACACGTGAGTCATTCCGTGTCCTCCTGAACGAGCGGCGACTTCTCCGCGCCGGCCGAGGTGCCCGGGTTGGTGAGCGCGCCGACGTAGTAGTCCTTGTCGGTCTCGCCCAGGCGCATCGGGTGCGGCGGCTGCTCCATCCCGGGCAGCAGCGGGGCCAGGAGTTCCTTCTTGGTGAAGATCAGGTCCTGGCGGTTGTCGCGGGCCAGCTCGTACTCGTTGCTCATGGTCAGCGAGCGGGTCGGGCAGGCCTCGATGCAGAGCCCGCAGAAGATGCAGCGGGTGTAGTTGATCTGGTAGATCTTCGCGTACCGCTCACCCGGCGAGAATCGCTGCTCGTCGGTGTTGTCGCCGCCCTCGACGTAGATCGCGTCGGCCGGGCAGGCCCAGGCGCACAACTCGCAGCCGATGCACTTCTCCAAGCCGTCCGGGTGACGGTTGAGGATGTGCCGCCCGTGGTAGCGCGGGGCCGGCCGGGGCGGGGCGAACGGATAGTCGGTGGTGACCACCTTGCGGAACATGTGCGCGAAGGTCACCCCGAAGCCCTTGAAGGAGCCGGTCACCGTGTTCACGTCACACCTCCTTCGACTCGGAGTCGCCGCCCACGGCGGCCGGGGCACGCTCGGCGACCGCTCGGCGGGCACGCGGGCTCGGGGGGACCTGCAGATCGATCGGGGGAACCGGGAAGCTGCCCGGTGGGCGACGCGCCAGCTGCTCCTCGAGCGACCGCTCGCGGGGTTTCGGCTTCGACGGCCAGAACAGGACGACGAGCAGGAAGATCAGCGCGATCCCGATGGTCGGACCCCACTTGGCCAGGCCGGTGACCAGGCCGTTGTGGATGATCTTGAACCAGGACAGCACCAGGATCCAGACCAGGTTGGCCGGGATCAGAACCTTCCAGCCGAACCGCATGAACTGGTCGTAGCGCATCCGGGGAAGCGTGGCCCGCAGCCAGATGAAGCCGAAGAGCAGGCCGAACACCTTGAGGAAGAACCACAGCAGCGCCCAGTAACCGGAGTTCGCCCCGTGCCAGACCGCGGTGATCGGCCACGGCGCCCGCCAGCCACCCAGGAACAGCGTGGTGCAGAACGCCGAGACGGTGATCATGTTGATGTACTCGGCCAGGAAGAACAGTGCGAACTTGAACGACGAGTACTCGGTGTGGAAACCGCCGACCAGCTCGGACTCGGCCTCGGGCAGGTCGAACGGTGCTCGGTTGGTCTCACCGACCGCCGAGATCATGTAGACCAGGAAGCTCGGCAGCAGCAGAACGCAATACCAGCCGGGCACCGTGATCTCGTGTCCGAAAAAGCTCGTCGGCTGGCCGGCCGCCTGCGACCGGACGATCTCCGAGGTGCTCATCGAGCCGGCGGTCATGAAGACCGCCACGATGGAAAGACCCATCGCTACCTCGTACGAAATCATCTGTGCACTTGATCGAAGACCACCCAGAAGCGGGTACGTGGACCCGGAGGCCCACCCGGCCAGCACCACGCCGTAGACGCTCATCGACGAGCAGGCCAGCAGCACGAGCACCGAGACCGGTACGTCGGTGAGCTGCAGCGCCGTCCGATGACCGAACATGGTCACCACGCCGCCGAACGGGATCACCGCGAACGCCGTGAACGCCGTCGTCGCCGAGATGACCGGGGCGATGAAGTAGACCACCTTGTCCGCCGTACGCGGGATGATCTCCTCCTTGAACGGCAGCTTCAGGCCGTCGCTCAGTGAGGTCAGATAGCCGCGGAAACCGACCTGGTTGGGGCCCGGCCGGACCGCCATCCGGGCCACGACCTTGCGCTCGTAGTTGATCGTGAACAGCGTCAGCAGCAACAGCATGACGAACAGACCGACCAGCTTGATCAGCACGATCCACCAGACGTCGTGCTCGAACGTCTGCAGCGTCGGATCCTCCGCGTGCGCCGCAAGAATGTCGATCACTGGTCAACTCCCTCGGCGAGGATCGGGCCGGGCAGACCGGCCGACAACCGGACCACCGCGCCGGCCGTGACGCCGAGGTCGCGGCGCACCGTCGAACCCGGCGAGTTGGTCGGCAGCCAGACCACCTGGTCGGGCAGGTCGGTGATGGCGGCCGGCAGGGTCACCGAGCCGCGATCGGTGCGGACCGTCAGCAGGTCCCCGTCGGCGACCCGCAGCTGCTCGGCCAGCGCCTTGCCGAGCCGGACGACCGGCGGGCGGGCGGTGCCAGCCAGCACCTCGTCGCCGTCCAGCAGCGAACCCAGGTCGATCAGCTGGTGCCAGGTGGCCAGGACCGCGGCGCGCTCACCCGGTTCGGCCAGTGCCTCGGCGGCGACCGACGGCGCTTCGGTACGGGCCGTGCTGGCCGGCATGGCGCCCAGCTCGCGACGGACCGCCTGCACGTCCCCGGTGTTCAGAGTCACGTCGAGCAGCGCCGCGATCGCCTCCAGCACCCGCCCGTCGGTGAGCGCCGTGCTGCCCCGCAGGACCGTCTCGAAGGACCGCAGCCGGCCCTCCCAGTCCATGTAGGTGCCGGACTTCTCCACCGCCGGCGCGATCGGCAGGACCACGTCGGCCCGCTCGGTGACCGTGCTGCGGCGCAGCTCCAGGCTGACCAGGAACGGCACCGCGTCCAGGGCCTGCTCGGCCAGGACCGGGTCGGCCAGGTCACCCGGGTCGACCGCGCCGACCAGCAGACCGCCGAGCGTCCCGTCGGAGGCCGCCGCGATGATCGCGTCGACGTCCCGGCCGGGTCGGCTGGGCAGCACGCCGCTCGCGACCGACCAGGACATGGAGAGCTCGGCGCGCGCCGACGGGTCGCTGACCGGGCGACCGCCCGGCAGCAGGTTCGGCAGGCAGCCGGCGTCCACGGCACCCCGGTCACCGGCCCGGCGCGGCACCCAGGCCAGCCGCGCTCCGGTCCGGGCGGCCAGGGCCGCCGCCGCCGAGAGACCGCCCGGCACGGTGGCCAGGCGCTCGCCGACGATCAGCAGGCTGCCGGGCGCGCTGAGCGCCGCGGCGACCGCCGGGTCGGTGTTCAGCAGCCGGGCCTCGTCGCCCGGGACAGCCGCGACGAGCGCGGCCCCGAGCTTGTCGAATCCTCGGGTCAGGAACGGCGCGACCGCGGTGACCGGCAGTTTCTTGTGGTTGTGAGCTTTGCGCAGGCGCAGGAAGAGGATCGGGCACTCCTCCTCCGGCTCCAGACCGACGATCAGGACCGACGGGGCGTTCTCGACATCGCCGTACGTCACGTCCGAGACCCCGGCCACCGCGGCGGCGAGGAAATCGGCCTCCTCGGTGACCCCGGTCGGCGAGCCGGTGGCCCGCACCGGGCGGGCCCGGAAGTCGACGTCGTTGGTGCCAAGAACAAGACGGGCGAATTTCGCGTACGCGTACGCGTCCTCCACCGTCAGCCGGCCGCCCGGAAGAACCCCGACACCGCGCTCACGTGCGGTGCGGAGCCCCTCGGCCGCGGCCAGAAGCGCCTCGCTCCAGGACGCCTCGCGTAGCTGCCCGGTACGCGAGTCACGGATCAACGGCGTGGTGATCCGGTCGTCGGCCGTGGTGTAACGGAAACCCCACCGGCCCTTGTCGCAGTTCCACTCCTCGTTGACCGCCGGGTCGTCGCCGGCCAGCCGGCGCAGCACCTTCCCGCGGCGGTGGTCGGCCCGCTGGGAGCAGCCGGCCGAGCAGTGCTCGCAGGTCGTCGGCGAGGAGACCAGGTCGAACGGGCGGGCGCGGAACCGGTACTGCTCACCGGTGAGCGCGCCGACCGGGCAGATCTGGACGGTGTTGCCGGAGAAGTACGAGTTGAACGCGACGTCCCCCTCACCCTCGCCGACCTGGCCGTCACCGGTGCCCGTCCCGCCGAAGAAGTCGTCGCGGTAGACGTTGATCTGCTCGCCCGAGGAGCGGTCCATCAGGTCGATGAACTTGTCCCCGGCGATCTCCTCGGAGAACCGGGTGCAGCGCTGGCAGAGCACGCAGCGCTCCCGGTCCAGCAGCACCTGGCTGGAGATGTGGATCGGCTTCTCGTACTCCCGCTTGGGCTCGTGGAACCGGGACTCGGCGCGGCCGGTGCTCATCGCCTGGTTCTGCAACGGGCACTCGCCGCCCTTGTCGCAGGTCGGGCAGTCCAGCGGGTGGTTGATCAGCAGCAGCTCCATCACGCCGGCCTGGGCCTTGGCCGCGACCGGCGAGCTGAGCTGGGTCTTCACGATCATGCCCTCGGCCACCGTCTGGGTGCACGAGGCGATCGGCTTGCGCTGGCCCTCGACCTCGACCAGGCACTGGCGGCAGGCGCCGGCCGGGGCCAGCAGCGGGTGGTCGCAGAACCGCGGGATCGCGATCCCCATCCGCTCGGCGACCCGGATGACCAGCTCGCCCTTCTCGGCCTGGACCTCTACGCCGTCGATGGTGAGCGTCACTTCGTCTTTTTTGGGGCCTACGCCGCTGCTGGGCACAGCGTCGGTCCTCTTCGCTACGTCGGTCATCAGTGCGCTCCTACGAGGGACTTCTCGGAGAGCCGCGGCGCGGTGCGGCCCTCGATGTAGCCGAGGTAGTCGTCCCGGAACCACTTGAGCGTCGAGACGACCGGCGTCGCCGCGCCGTCACCGAGGCCACAGAAGGACCGGCCGAAGATGTTGTCCGCGGTGTCCTGCAGCGTGTCCAGGTCGGCGACGGTGCCGTGACCGGCGAGGATCCGCCGATAGGTACGGACCATCCAGTAGTTGCCCTCCCGGCACGGGGTGCACTTGCCGCACGACTCGTGGTGGTAGAACTCCAGCCACCGCCACGTGTTGTAGACCGGGCAGTCCTGGTCCGAGAAGATCTGCATCGCCGTGGTGCCGAGAATCGAACCGGCCGCCGCGACACCCTCGAAGTCCATCGCGGTGTCGATGTGCTCGGCCGTCAGCAGCGGCGTGGACGAGCCGCCCGGTGTCCAGAACTTGAGGTTGTGGCCCGGCTGCATCCCGCCCGCCAGCTCGATCAGCTCGCGCAGGGTGATACCGAGGCCGCACTCGTACTGTCCGGGATTGACCACCCGTCCGGAGAGCGAGTAGATCATCGGGCCGGCCGACTTCTCGGTGCCCATGCTCTTCCACCAGTCGGCGCCGCCCAGCACGATGTACGGCACGCTGGCGATCGTCCCGACGTTGTTGACCACGGTCGGGCTGGCGTACAGGCCGGCGATGGCCGGGAAGGGCGGGCGCAGCCGGGGCTGGCCGCGGAACCCTTCGAGGGAGTCGAGCAGCGCGGTCTCCTCGCCGCAGATGTACGCGCCGGCGCCGCTGTGCACCACCAGTTCCAGGTCGAACCCGGAGCCGAGGATGTTCTCACCGAGGTAACCGGCGGCGTACGCCTCCTGGACCGCGTTGCGCAGCCGCCGCGCGGCGTGCACGGCCTCGCCGCGGATGTAGATGAAGGCCCGGTTGGCGCGGATCGCGTACGACGCGATGATCGCGCCCTCGATCAGCGAGTGCGGGTCGTAGGTCATCAGCGGCAGGTCCTTGCAGGTGCCCGGCTCGCCCTCGTCCGCGTTGATCACGAGGTAGTGCGGCTTGCCGTCGCCCTGCGGGATGAACCCCCACTTCAGGCCGGTCGGGAAGCCGGCCCCGCCACGACCGCGCAGCCCGGAGTCCTTGATCAGCTGGATCATGTCGTCCGGGTGGACGTCGAGCGCCTTGCGCAGTGCCTGGTACCCGTCGAGCCGCTCGTAGACGCCAATCTGCCAGGCGTCCGGCGAGAGCCACCGCTTGGTCAGCACCGGGGTGAGCTTCTGGAGCACCTCCGGCCGGGGTTGAGTCATTTCTTCTCCTCCTCACGCGCCGGCTTGGTCTTCGTGATCGGGGTCTCCGGGTCGAACCCGGCCACCGCGATCCCGTGCTCCTGCGCGAGGCGGACACCGCGCAGCGTGGGCGCACCGGCCACCCCGTCCCCGACCGCGCCGTCGCGCGGGTCGGCGAAGCCGGCGAGCTGGTACTGCTGCTCCCGCAGGCTGCAGATCCGGGCACCCCGGCTCGGCGTGGGCCGCTCGCCGTTGCGCAGCTTGTCGACCATCTCGATCGCCGTCTCGGGGGTGGCCTGGTCGACCGTGAAGTCGTAGTTGACGGTCACCACCGGTGCGTAGTCGCAGGCCGCGAGGCACTCGGCGTGCTCCAGCGTGATCCGGCCGTCGGCCGTGGTCTCGTCGTGGCCGACCCCGAGGTGCTCGGTCAGCCGGTCGTAGACGTCCTGCCCGCCGAGCACGTTGCAGAGGGTGTTGGTGCAGACGCTGACCAGGTACTCACCGGTCGGCCGGCGCTTGTACATGGTGTAGAAGGTGGCGACCGCGCCGACCTGGGCCTTGTTGATCCCCAGGATCTCGGCGCAGAAGGCCACCCCGGCCGGGCTGACGAACCCCTCCTCGGTCTGCACCAGGTGCAGCAGCGGGAGCAGCGCGGACCGTTCCCGGCCCACCGGATAGCGGGCCAGCACCTCCTGCGCTGCCGGCAGCAGTTTCTCCGCCAGCGGAGAAGCGGCCGGGGAGAACTCGATAGCGGTTTCTGACATCAGCGATCACACCCACCCATCACCGGATCCAGTGAGGCGCCGCCGGCGATCACGTCGGCGAGCAATGCGCCCTCGGCCATCGCCGGGATGGCCTGAAGGTTGACGAAGCTCGGCTCGCGGTAGTGCACCCGGTACGGGTGGGTGCCGCCGTCGGAAACCGCGTGAACGCCGAGTTCGCCCCGCGGATGTTCGACCGCAACGTAGACTTGACCAGGCGGAACCCGGAAGCCCTCGGTCACCAGCTTGAAGTGGTGGATCAGCGACTCCATCGAGCTGCCCATGATCTTGGCCACGTGTTCCAGGGAGTTGCCGAGACCGTCGACCCCGAGCGCGAGCTGGGCCGGCCAGGCGATCTTCTTGTCCGCGACGAAGATCGGTCCGGGCTTGAGCCGGTCGAGCGCCTGCTCGACGATCTTGAGGGATTCTTTGATCTCGGCCAGCCGCACGAGATAGCGGCCCCAGACGTCCGCGGTGGTCGCGGTCGGGACGTCGAACTCGTACGTCTCGTAGCCGCAGTAGGGCATCGTCTTGCGCAGGTCCCAGGGCAGTCCGGCCGAGCGCAGCACCGGCCCGGTGATGCCGAGGGCCAGGCAGCCGGTCACGTCCAGGACGGCGACCCCTTGCGTGCGCTTCTGCCAGATGACCTGGCCGGAGAGCATCGCCTCGTATTCCTTGAGCTTCTTCGGCAGGTAGACGAGGAAGTCCTGGATCTTCTTGACCGCCGTCTCGGGCAGGTCCTGAGCGAGGCCGCCGGGGCGGATGTAGCCGTTGTTCATCCGCAGGCCGGAGGTCTCCTCGAAGATGTCGAGGATGTACTCACGCTCGCGGAAGCCGTACAGCATCATCGAGATCGCGCCGAGCTCCATGCCGGTGGTGGCCAGCCAGACCAGGTGCGACGCGATGCGCTGCAGCTCCATGAACATGACCCGGATCGTCTGGGTCCGCTCGGTGATCTGATCGGTGATGCCGAGCAGCTTCTCCACCGCGAGGCAGTACGCCGTCTCGTTCGACATGTTGGACAGGTAGTCCATCCGCGTGACGAACGTGACGCCCTGGGTCCAGGTCCGGTACTCCAGGTTCTTCTCGATGCCGGTGTGCAGGTAACCGACCACCGGCCGGGCCTCGGTCACCGTCTCGCCCTCGAGCTCCAGCACCAGCCGGAGCACGCCATGCGTGGACGGGTGCTGGGGACCCATGTTGACGACGATCTTCTCGTTGCTGAGCGGGTCGATGCTGCTGGTGACGCTGTCCCAGTCGCCGCCGGTGACCGTGAAGACCCGGCCCTCGGTGGTCTCGCGCGCGCTCGCGTATTCAGACGTGGTCACTGGTAGACCCTCCGCTGGTCGGGCGGCGGGATCTCGGCGCCCTTGTATTCCACGGGGACCCCGCCGAGCGGGTAGTCCTTGCGTTGGGGATGGCCTTCCCAGTCGTCCGGCATCAGGATCCGGGTGAGGTTGGGGTGGCCGGGGAAAACGACGCCGAACATGTCGTAGATCTCCCGCTCCTGCCAGTCGGCGGTCGGGTAGACGCTGGTGACGCTCGGAACGGGAACACCGTCCGCGACGGCCACCTCGAGACGGACCCTCCGGCGGTACGTCATCGAAGTCAATTGATAAGCAATGTGGAATCGCCGCTCGTCGCTGCCCAGGTAGTCGACCGCATCGACAGAGGAGCACAGCTCGAACCGCAGGGACTCGTCGTCCCTCATTACCCGACAGACATCCGTGACTTTCTCGGGCCTGATGTGAAGTGTGAGTTCCGCCCTATCCACCACCACTTTCTCGATGGCTTCGGAGAAGGCCGGATATGCTTCCTCAAGCGCGTCATAGACGTCGTCGAAATACCCGCCGTACGGCCGTGGGCTGTCAAAAACAGCAGGTCGGGGGCGGACCAGACGACCGAAGCCGGAGACGTCACCGGTGCCTTTGACTCCGAACATGCCCTTATCCGGGCTTGGCGGTGTCTGGGCGGGCGCACCCAGTTCTGCATTCGTCGATGCAGTAACTGGAACGTCACCGTCGGTTCCGGGTTGAATACTCATTTGCCACCCTCCCGCAAATGGGGCTGGAGCTTCATCCAGTTCTCGATCCGCAATTGCTCCTCGCGGCCTTCGATGACGGCCTGGGTCCATTCCGCGCGGCGGACCTTGTCCACGCGGTAGGACGACGGCATGGCACCGGGCGCGACGATCGGCAGCTTTCCTTCGGCGCGGCGTTGTTCCAGCATCTTGCGGCCGTTCGGGCCGAGAGGCTGGGCCATCACCTTCTCGCGCATCTTGAGGATCGCGTCGATGAGCATCTCCGGCCTGGGCGGGCACCCGGGTAGGTAGATGTCGACCGGAACGATGTGATCGACGCCCTGCACGATGGCGTAGTTGTTGAACATGCCACCGGACGAGGCGCAGACGCCCATCGAGATCACCGAGCGAGGCTCGGGCATCTGGTCGTAGATCGTCCGGACCACCGGGGCCATCTTCTGACTGACCCGACCCGCGACGATCATCAGGTCGGCCTGGCGGGGCGAGGCTCGGAACACCTCCATGCCCCAGCGGCCGAGGTCGTAGTGCGGGCCGCCGGCCGCCATCATCTCGATGGCACAGCAGGCGAGGCCGAAGGTCGCACCCCAGAACGACGACTTGCGGGCCCAGTTCGACAGCTTCTCGACCGAGGTCAGAAGGATGCCGCTGGGCAGCTTCTCTTCGATTCCCATGGTTATCAGTCCCAGTTGAGGCCGCCGCGCCGCCACACGTACGTGTAGGCGATGAACACGGTGACGATGAACAGGACCATTTCCACGAATCCGAACAGGCCCAGCGCCTCGAACGAGACGGCCCACGGGTAGAGGAAGATGGTCTCGATGTCGAAGACGATGAAGAGCATCGCGGTCAGATAGAACTTCACCGGGAATCGGCCGCCGCCGACCGGTTGGGGGGCCGGCTCGATGCCGCATTCGTAGGCGTCCATCTTTGCCCGGTTGTATCGCTTCGGCCCGACGATCGGTGCAACGGACACCGAGAACAACGCGAAGAGCGCGCCGAGGATCAGCAACCCGACGATCGGGACGTATGGGTTGATCGTCATCTTCACTCCCGTACGACTGTTAGCCGCTTCACACTAGTTTTTCGCTTTTGTATCCCTTTGGTCGGGGTGCCCGATTTCGCCGTCAGACGGCGGGCGCCACCTTGGTCAAGCCGTTGATGATGCGGTCCATGGCATCCCCACCGCGCGGGTCGGTGAGGTTGGCCAGGAGCTTGAGGACGAACTTCATCAACGTCGGGTGCGGCATGCCGTGCTTGGTGGCCAGCCGCATGACCTGCGGGTTGCCGATCAACTTCACGAACACGCCGCCCAGGCGGTAGTAACCGCCGAACCGCAGGCTCAACTCGGTCGGATACGCGCGCAGCGCCCGCTCCCGCTCCGGACCGGCCGGACGCGCCAGGGCCTGCACCGCCACCTCGGCGGCCAGCTCGCCCGACTCCATCGCGTACGCGATGCCTTCGCCGTTCATCGGGTTGACCATGCCACCGGAGTCGCCGACCAGCATTACCCCGCGGGTGTAATGCGGCACCCGGTTGAAGCCCATCGGGAGCGCCGCGCCGAGCGTCGGGCCCTCCGCGTTGGCCTCGTCGGCCAGACCCCAGTCGGGCGGCGTCGAACCGAGCCAGTCGGTGAGCATGTTGCGGTAGTTGGTCTTACCGAAGGCGCTCGACGAGTTCAGGATGCCGAGGCCGACGTTGACCCGGCCGTCACCGAGACCGAAGATCCAGCCGTAACCCGGGAGCAGGCGATTCGGGTCCTGCGCGCTGCGCAGTTCGAGCCACGACTCCAGGTAGTTGTCGTCCGCCTTGACCGTGGAGCGGTAGTAGCGCCGGACGGCCACCCCGAGCGGGCGGTCGTCGCGCTTGGCCAGACCCAGGGCCAGCGGAAACTTACCGGAGACACCGTCCGCGGCGATCGTCAGCGGAGCACGGTACTCAACGGGTTCCTTGCCCTCGCCGACCTTGGCCTCGACGCCGATGACCTGGCCGTCCGCGTCCAGAACGGGGCCGGTGACGTTCACATTCGTCCGCAGCAGGGCGCCGGCCTCGACCGCGCGCTGGGCCAGCATGTCGTCGAAGTCCATGCGGGTGCGGACCAGGCCGTAGTTCGGGAAGCTCGCCAGCTCCGGCCAGTCCAGTTCGAGCCGGACCCCGCCACCGATCACGCGCAGGCCGCGATTGTGCAGCCAGCCGGCCTTCTCCGAGGTGTCGATGCCCATCCGGACCAGCTGGCGGACGGCACGCGGGGTCAGGCCGTCGCCACAGACCTTCTCGCGCGGGAACTCGGTCTTCTCCAGGAGCAGGACCCGGAGGCCGTGCCGGGCGAGGTGGTAGGCGGCCGCACTGCCACCGGGACCAGCCCCGACCACGATCACGTCTGCTTCGTCAGCGACGGTGGATGGCGAGTGGTCGTTCACGGTGCAGCCTCCGATCCGCAGTGCTCGTGAATTAGTTCACAAGCATGCCTCGGTCGGAGTCTAGGCCGACTATCGACGATCTTTGCACTCAGGTCGCCGTCATTGTTTCGGCGTGGCTAACGAATCGGGTCAGAATCTCCCAAAACGCGGTCGGCCATCCCACGAGCCGGACCCTCTAGATGATCTCGGATGGTGCCGTCCATCGCGCGGTCCAAAGCGACGATCAGTTCCTCTACCAGGTCTTGCGCCAACAGGGGATCTTGAGCGGCGACCTGACGGATGCGCGTGGCCAACTCGGTGGCACGGCGCTCGCCGGCTTCGCCCTCGTCGATCGCGATGTCGATGTCGGTGTCCTCTAGCTGCCCGATATTCGTCATGACTTCGAGCTAAACAGCCGTTTCGCTCCGCGTACACGAAACGCCCGATTTGTCACCGACACGCGCGAGTTGATCTAGATCGGCCGTTCTCTTCGCCCGCCGTTCTTCCGCCGGCCGCTTTGTCGGCCACGGTCCGCTTCGATACAGCATTCGGCTTTGATCACGGTCCGCTGTTCTCATCGGGTCGCGGTCCGCTGACCGCCGCCGGCTTGCTGTCGCTTGCGGCCGCCGATTTCGCCGTACGGCGTCAGCGGCGTGTCGCCCGGTGCAACGCGACCACGCCACCGGTCAGGTTCCGCCAGCCCACCCGATCCCACGGGCCCGACTCCGCGATCCGCGCCGCGAGCCCGGCCTGGTCGGGCCAGGCCCGGATCGACTCGGCGAGGTAGACGTACGCATCCGGGTTGCTCGACACCCCGCGCGCCACCACCGGCAGCGAGCGCATCAGGTACTGCATGTAGACAGTGCGGAAAGCCAGGTTGGTCGGCGTGCTGAACTCGCAGACCACCAGTCGCCCGCCCGGCCGGGTGACCCGGCCGAACTCACGCAGCGCAGCCGCGGTGTCGACCACGTTGCGCAACGCGAAGGAGATCGTCACCGCGTCGAACGTCGCGTCCGCGAACGGCAGCCGCAGCGCGTCACCGGCCAGCAGCGGCACCTCCGCGCGGACTCGCCGGCCGGCCTGCAGCATCCCCACCGAGAGGTCGGCCCCGACCGCGAACGCGCCGGACCGGCCCAGCTCGTCGGTCGAGATCCCGGTGCCGGCGCCCACGTCCAGCACCCGCTCGCCGGGCCGGAGGCCCAGCGCTGCCCGAGTGGCCTGACGCCAGCCGCGATCCTGACCGAAGGAGAGCACGGTGTTGGTGAGGTCATAACGTTTGGCCACGCCGTCGAACATCACGGCGACCTCGTGCGGCTGCTTGTCCAGGTCTGCGCGCGTCACCCCGCCCATGCTGCCACTAGGTTCGGCCGCGCGGATCACGCGGGGCTGCGGCGTGGCCTCGCTCCCATGCGATCCGCGCGGCAGAACCCTGGAAAACAGAACGGGCGGGATGGTCACCCATCCCGCCCGTGCCTTGTGCGTTATATATACGACCGCCATCGGTCGGGTCCGACTGCTCGTCACCGACGCTGACCGCCTGGCGACGCATGAGGTTTTTCAATGCCTTACGCAGGCAACGTAACCAGCGGGAACGGCCCGGTACAGCCAACAGGCGGGCTCGTTACGAAGGAGCAATCAGGCCCTCACCGGTCCGACGACCCCCACCCTGGCCGAACGGTCAGGTGCGACCCACCGAAGGGCTCGGTCCCGGCTTCTCGTCCGCGGCATCGGCAAGATCTTTTGCCTGCCAGGCAACCAGGATGAGCCCGAGGATGGCGGCGAGCACCGCGATTTTGAATAACGATCCGATTGCGGACCACATGGACTTACGCGCCGAGGGCACCGCGGCCTTGGCCTTGCGGTAACCCTCCCTGGCACCCTTCATCGAGACCCACGCCGCGGTGAAGAAGAACACCACGATCGCCGTCACGACTGCGGTCAGCAGTGACACGCTGCTGTTGAGCATGCGTGACACTCTGCATCGACAGACGCACCCAAGTCTGTCGATCGTTCGGTCCTAGTTGACCTCCACCAGGGGGAGCTGAGTGCGCCCGACGCCGCCGCCCGGCAGCGCGATGGAGGAGAAGTGCGAGACCACGCGGTCGTCGGTCGGGTCGTCGGCCGCCGTCCGGTGCACGGCGAGGTGCCGGTACCAGGTGTCGCGCCAGGCCGGGATCCGATCCGCCGTACGGATCATGGAGATGAGTTCCTGCAGGTTGGAACGGTGCCGGGCACCGGCCGAGGAGATCACGTTCTCCTCCAGCATGATCGAGCCCAGGTCGTCGACGCCCATGTGGAGCGAGAGCTGGCCGATGTCCTTGCCGGTGGTCAGCCAGGACGCCTGCAGGTGCGCGACGTTGTCGAAGAACAGCCGGGAGACGGCGATGAACCGCAAATACTCCATCGTGGTGGCCTGGGTGCGGCCCTTCAGATGGTTGTTCTCCGGCTGATAGGTCCACGGGATGAACGCGCGGAAACCACCGACCTCGTGCGACTCCTCGACCGCGATGTCCCGGTAACCGTTGGCCACGGCGAGGTCCTGCACGTCCCGGATCATGCGGATGTGCTCGATGCGCTCGGTGGCGGTCTCACCCGTACCCATCATCATGGTCGCGGTTGAGGAGAGCCCGTTGCGGTGCGCGACGGCCATCACCTCGAGCCAGCGCTCGCCGCTCTCCTTCAGCGGGGCGATCGCCTTGCGCGGCCGCTCGGGCAGCATCTCGGCGCCGGCGCCGGCGATCGAGTCCAGCCCGGCCGCCTTGATCCGGATCACCGCGTCCTCGATCGAGACGCCGGAGACCTTGGCCATGTGCAGGATCTCACTCGGGCCGATCGAGTGGATCGCGATCTGCGGGTAGGCGCCCTTGACCGAGGAGAACAGCTCCTCGTAATACTCCACACCGAACTCGGGGTGGTGGCCGCCCTGCAACATCACCTGGGTTGCGCCGAGCTCGACCGCCTCGCCGCAGCGACGCAGGATCTCCTCGGTCGGGTGGACCCAGCCCTCGTTGTGCTTCGGCGCGCGGAAGAACGCGCAGAACTTGCAGGCCGTGACGCACACGTTGGTGTAGTTGATGTTGCGATCGATCAGATACGTCACGATGCCGTCGGGATAGCGGCGACGCCGGACCGCGTCGGCCGCCTCGCCCAGCGCGTGGAACGGCGCCTCCGTGTAGAGCAGCAGTGCCTCCTCGGGCGTGATCCGCCCACCGTCGGCCCCACGCTGCAGGATGCTGTCGATCTCCGGATTCGCCGTCACGTCTGGAAGCGTACGTCCACCACCCGGCGATCGTCAGCGGCCCGGGTCACGGCCGTTCCCCTCGGCGATCAGGACGCCCAGGCCGTCCAGGACGCGGCGCAGGCCGAACTCGTACGCGTGATCGGGGTCGTAGGCCGTGCCCAGCGCCGCCCCGGCCGCCGCGCCGACCCGGGTCGCGGTCGGATAGGCGCGCTGGTCGAAGACCACCTCGAAGGCCGGGCCCCGCTCCTGCCACCACTCCCAGTCGGTCTCGTGACTGCGGGCGGCCGCGGCCCGTACGTCGGCGGCGGTCCGAGCCGAGGACTGCACGAAACCGATCAGGAAGGTGAGCGCCGAGTCGACCGCCACGTCGTCCAGCCCGCAGCCGTCGAAGGCATGCAGCTCGTGCTCATACTTCGCCATCAGCCCCGGGCCGAGCGGCGGGCGACTGGCCGGCAGCCCGGCCACCCAGGGATGGTCCTCGACCAGCTTCCGGTTCTCCGCCGCGACCGCGGTCAGCCGCTCCCGCCAGGGCCGATCGGGCAACTCGGCCCGGGGCATGGCCAGGTAGACCCGGTCCAGCATCAGCTCCAGCAGGGTCGCCTTGTCCGGCACGTAGGTGTAGAGGGTCATCGGCACCACGCTCAACTCGGTCGCGACCCGGCGCATCGAGACCGCGTCCAGCCCCTCGGCATCGGCCACCGCGATGCCGGTCTCGACGACGCGAGCCACGCTCAGGCCCGGCCGGCGGCCGCGCTTGCGCTCGACCGCCTCCGGAAACCAGAGCAGGTCGATGGTCCGGCGGGCTTCGGCCATGGCTTGGCATTCCTTTCTTGTACGGCGTATTCTGTACGGCGTACAGACAAGCTGTCTTCAGCCCGGGAGGCGTCATGCATGTCAAGTCGTCCGTCGTCGGACTCACCGTCGAGGATGTCGAGGTCTCCAGCAAGTTTCTCGTGGACCACTTCGGCTATGCCGAGCAGATGGCCGCCGACGGCTTCGCGGCGCTGAGCGGGCCGATGGTGGCGTCGACATCGCTCTCCATCGCCGTGGCCTCGGGGTGCTGCCTCCGGAGCTGCGGGACGTGCTGGTCGCGGGCACGATCGTCGCCTTCGTGGTCGACGATCTCGACGCCGAGCAGGAGCGATTGCGCGCCGAGGGCGTCGAGCCGTCGTTGCCGATCCGCGAGGAGCCCTGGGGCGAGCGGCTACTACTGGTGACCGACCCCAATGGTGTCGTTTACGAGCTCGCGGAGTGGGCCGGTCCGCCCTTCGGCCGATAATCTCGACGGACTGCTCAGGGGGTTGAGAAAGTGCTCGTCGTTCACGGCGGCTGGGTGCCCGGGTCGGGGCGTCCAGGCCGGTTGATGCTCTGGGCCGAGGAGTCCGCGACCCAGGAGTCCTCGGCGTCCCGCTCCAAGGTCCGTCCCCACCCGTTCGCGGCCGGCGTCGAGACGCTGACCACGGCTCTCGACCTCCCCACCGGGACGGTCGCCGGAGTCTCCTCGGTCCAGCTGCCGGGAACCTCACGAGGTCCGGTGCCCTCCCCCGAGACCGGCATCGAGACCACCGCGACGCGCGGCGTCAAGCTCACCTCCTGGACCGTGCCGACCCTGGCGGTCCCCGGCGAGTCCGCGGTCGCATTGCTGGCCGCGCTCGCCGAGCCCGACCCGGCCGCCCCGTGGGTGCCCGGCGCCTCGCTTCGCTATCTGTGCCTGCTGGCCGGTTGGGCCTGCGATCTGGCCCAGCGTGGCCGCATGCTGCCGCAGCTGGCGATCGAGGAGGGTCTCCCGGCCGCCCGGTGGCGTTCCGTGATCACCGGCCCCGACCTGGCGACCTACCGTGACTTCGCCGCCGGCATGCCGCCGGTGGTCCGGGCGCTCGGCCCCGCCCCCACGGTCGGCCGGTCCGCTCCGGCCGACGCGGCGGGCCTGGGGATCGGGCGGACGCTGCGGGATGCCCTGGAGACGATGCTCGACGGGTCCGCCCGAGCGGTCCTGCCGGAAAAGATTCTCGGCGGCCACCGCGCGGGGCCGAAGGCACCACTGGCCGACCGCTGGGTCAACGCGCTGACCGCGACCGACCCCACCCTGCCCGGCGCGCCCGCCGGCGAGCTGCGTGACCTGCGCAAGGCGCTCGACGACTGGATGCGCGCCGCCCAGGCGGCGAACGAGCCGATCCGGGTCAGTTTCCGGCTGTTCGAGCCCGAGCCGGGTGAGGACGCGTGGGACCTTCAGTTCGCCCTCCAGTCGGCCGAGGATTCGGGGCTCTACCTGCCGGCCGAGCTGGTCTGGTCCGGCGAACGGTTCCCGGGCCTGCCGCGCCGGCCGGACGAGACGCTGCTCGCCGGGCTGGGCCGGGCCGTCCGGCTGTTCCCGGCGCTGCACGAGGCGCTTCGTGAGCAGCAGCCGGCCGCGATGACCCTGAGCACCGCCGAGGCCTACGAATTTCTCCGCCAGACCGCGCCGCTGCTGCAGGCGGCCGGGTTCGGGGTGCAGTTGCCGGCCTGGGCCGGTCGCAAGGGCGTCGGCCTCAAACTGACCACCCGGTCCCGGTCCAAGGCGGGTTCCTCGCGAGCGGCGGCAGATTCCGGGTTCGGCCTGGAGCAGATCGTCGAGTTCCGGCTCGACCTGGTGATCGGTGACGGCGTGGTCAGCCCCGAGGAGTTGGCCGAGCTGGCCCGGCTCAAGGTGCCGCTGGTCCGGGTGCGCGGGCAGTGGGTGGAGCTGGACGATCGGCAGCTCAAGGCCGCACTCAAGGCGGTCGACCGGCGACGCGAGGGCGAGCTCACCGCGGCCGAGGTCCTGCAGCAGGTGGTCGAGGGCGGCGAGGAGGATCTGCCGCTCGTCGAGGTCGACGCCGACGGGATGCTCGGCGACCTGCTCTCCGGCCAGGCCTCGGAGCGGCTCGACCCGATGCCCACCCCGGCCGGCTTCCAGGGCTCTCTCCGGCCCTACCAGGAGCGCGGCCTCTCCTGGCTGCACTTCCTGGGCCGGCTCGGGCTGGGCGGCGTCCTCGCCGACGACATGGGCCTGGGCAAGACCGCGCAGACCATTTCGCTGCTGCTCACCGAGCGGGTCGGGCGGGAGCCGGGCGAGGTCGCGCCGACCCTGCTGATCTGCCCGATGTCCCTGATCACGAACTGGAGCAAGGAGACCGCCCGGTTCGCCCCGAGCCTGCGGGTCTACGTGCACCACGGCGCCACCCGGCAGCGCGGTGACGACTTCCTCGCCGCCGTCGGCGCCGCCGACCTGGTCCTCACCACGTATGGGACGGCGTCCCGCGACCTGGAGACGCTGCGCGAGATCGGTTGGAGCCGGGTCGCATGCGACGAGGCACAGGCGATCAAGAACAGCGGGACCCGCCAGTCCCAGGCGGTCCGGGCGATCCCGGCCCGCACCCGGCTGGCACTGACCGGCACCCCGGTGGAAAACCATCTGGCCGAGCTCTGGTCCATCATGGATTTCTGCAATCCGGGCCTGCTCGGGCCGGCGAAACGGTTCCGCCGCCGGTTCCAGGAACCGATCGAGGTCCGGCAGGATCCGGACGCCACCGCCGCGCTGAAACGGGCGACCGGGCCGTTCGTGCTGCGACGCCTCAAGACCGACAAGACCATCATCTCGGACCTCCCGGAAAAGAACGAGATGAAGGTGTGGTGCACGCTCACGCCCGAGCAGGCCACCCTCTACCAGGCCGTCGTCGAGGACATGATGGCCGAGATCGAGAGCACCGAGGGCATCCAGCGGCGGGGCAACGTGCTGGCCGCGATGATGAAACTCAAGCAGGTCTGCAACCACCCGGCGCACCTGCTCAAGGACGGTTCGCGCCTGCCCGACCGGTCCGGCAAGCTGGCCCGGCTGGAGGAGCTGGCCGACGAGATCGTGGAGGACGGCGACAAGGCCCTGGTCTTCACGCAGTATGCGGAGTGGGGCTCCCTCCTGCAGCCGTATCTCGCCGCGCACCTGGACCGCCCGGTGCTCTGGCTGCACGGCGGGCTGAGCAAATCCCGCCGTGACGAGCTGGTCGAGCGTTTCCAGACCGCGGACGAGCCGATGCTCTTCCTGCTCTCCCTGAAAGCCGCAGGCACCGGCCTCAACCTGACCGCGGCGAACCATGTCGTCCACTTCGACCGGTGGTGGAACCCGGCGGTCGAGGACCAGGCCACCGACCGGGCGTTCCGCATCGGACAGTCGCGCAACGTGCAGGTCCGCAAGTTCATCTGCACCGGCACGCTGGAGGAAAAGATCGACGCGATGATCGAGCGGAAGAAAGCGCTGGCCTCCGCAGTCGTCGGCACCGGCGAGGAGTGGATCACCGACCTCAGCACCGATCAGCTGCGCGAGCTGTTCGCGCTCGACCCGGCGGCGGTGGGCTGAGATGCCGTTCGACAAGTCCGGCCAGTTCTACGAGGCCACACGCGCCATCGAGGTGGACGGCGGGCTCGCAGTCCGCTCCAAGCGCGGCAAAATCGGCGAGCAGTGGTGGTCACGGCGCTTCGTCGACGTGCTCGAAGACATTTGCGACCCCGGGCGTCTCGCACGCGGACGCGCCTACGCCCGCAAAGGCCAGGTCATCGACTTCGCGCTGAGCCCCGGGCAGATGGTCGCCCGGGTCCAGGGCTCCCGCCCCACGCCGTACCAGGTGACGATCCGTATAGCCGCGTTCGACGACACCCAGTGGGAAGAGATCACCGAAGCCCTGGGGGCGCAGGCGCTGTACCGGGCCGCGCTCCTGGCCGGCGAGATGCCCCGAGAAATCGTCGACCTGTTCACCGACCTCGGGCTGCCGCTCTTCCCGTCCGAGCTGAGCATCGACTGCTCCTGCCCCGACTGGGGCGTCCCGTGCAAACACGGCTCCGCCGCGCTGTACGTCCTGGCCGAAGCCTTCGACGACGACCCGTTCCTGGTCCTCGCGTGGCGTGGCCGAGCCCGTGAGCCGCTGCTCGACGCCCTGCGCGGCACCGCCGACCCGGGCGAGGTCATCGACCCGCTCACCGTCACCGAGGAACCCCTGACCGACCGCCTCGTCGACTACTACACCCCGGCGGTCAGCCTGGGGCGCCTGCGCGAACGTCCCGCTCGCGGCGGAACCCCACCGGAGCTGCTGCTACGTGCTTTGGACCCGCCTCCGGTGAAGGTGCGCCACATCCCGTTGATCGACCTGTTGCGTCCGGTCTACCGCGACCTGGCCGCCGCCCCACCCGAGGAGTAACGAGACCCGCCCGCCCAACTCCCAGACCCGACCCGGCCGACCGCACCCAACTCGGCCCCGCTCGGCCCGGCTCAGGTCAGCTCGGCCCGGCTCAGCTCGGTTGGCCGGCCCGGTTTGGCCCGGCCCGGTTTGGCCCGGCCTGATCTGACCTGGCCCGGACGGGCCGGCTTGACTCGGCCTGCTTTCCGGGCCCAGGCGGGCCACAAAGCTTCGGACGCGAGGTAGGGGCGCGGCGGGCGAGCGGCCACCAGCAGGCGGCGACCGACCAGGGCGCGGTGCGCGAGGACGCGGTGCGCGAGGACGCGGTGCGCGGTGGGTGCGGGCCGCGCCCATCGTGGACCGATCGTGGGCGAGTCCACGATGGACGCGGCGGCTTGGAGACTACCCGACTTGAGGGGATTTCGCCTATCGGAGAGTGCTCAACAGTATGCGAGGCGTGACAACACAGATCAATAGGTCACGGGCGATATACAAGTCTTTGCGAGGTCCCGCTACGGCTCGGGCTAGGTTTGAATCATGACTGAGATGAGCTACCGACGACTCGGCGAATCGGGACTTGTGGTGTCCGTCGTCGGCATCGGCTGCAACAACTTCGGCCGGAAGCTCGACGCGGACGGGACCCGTGAGGTCGTCGACGCGGCGATCGACGCCGGCATCACCCTGTTCGACACGGCGGACATCTACGGCACCCCGCACGGTAGCTCGGAGGAACTGCTCGGCGCCGCGCTCAAAGGTCGTCGGGACGAGGTTGTGCTGGCCACCAAGTTCGGCATGAACATGGAGGGTCTGAACGGGCGGGACTTCGGTGCCCGCGGCTCCCGGCGCTACGTGATCCGGGCCGTCGAGGCGTCACTGCGGCGGCTGGAGACCGACTACATCGACCTGTACCAGTTGCACGAGCCGGACCCGACCACCCCGATCGAGGAGACGCTCACCGCCCTCGACGACCTGGTGCGCTCCGGCAAGGTGCGCTACCTGGGGAATTCGAACTTCTCGGGCTGGCAGATCGCGGACGCCGACTGGACCGCCCGGGCCGCAAGCCTGACCCCGTTCATCAGTGCGCAGAACCGCTACAGCCTGCTGCACCGGGACGTGGAGATCGAAGTCGTCCCGGCGTGCGAGCATTTCGGGCTGGGCTTGCTGCCGTTCTTCCCGCTCGACTCCGGCCTGCTCTCCGGTAAGTATCGGCGCGATCAGAAGCCGGGCGCCGGCACCCGCCTGTCCCAGGACCGGTATGCGCCGTGGCTGGAGCACGCCGACTGGGACACGATCGAGGCGCTCACCCAGTTCGGCGCCGAGCGCGGGCACAGCCTGCTCGACGTCGCGATCGCCGGCCTGGCCGCCCGCCCGGCCGTGACCAGCGTGATCGCCGGCGCCACCACGGCCGATCAGGTTCGGGCCAACGCGGCCGCCGCGACCTGGGAGCTGACCCCGGCCGACCTGGCCGCCCTCGACACCATCCTCAGCGCCTGACCGGAAACACACGCTGAAGCGCCCAGCCGAGTTGGCCTCGCCCCGCCGGCTCAGCGAGATTCCGGCACGCCGCCGAATTCCGCTGGGCCGGCGGGCGTCTCAGAAGCCGGCAAGGCGGAGAGCCCCCTCCAAAGCCAGCAGCGCCGCGAAGGGTCGGGCGAAACGGGCGGGCAAAGCAACCCGGGCGGGCCAGCAACGCCGGGCGAGCGAGCAACGCCGGACAAGGTGAGGCCTCCCCCGAGTCACCGGGTCCGCGGCACGGCGACGGCGACGCGGGCGCGGCGAGGACACGGGCGCGGGGAGGGCGCGGCGACGGCGGCGGCGCTGGCGCGGGAGGGCGCGGCGACGCGGGAGGGGCGGCGACGGCGGCGCGGGAGGGGGCGGCGACGCGTCAGACGTCGGCGAAGAGGAGGCCTTCGGCGGGAAGAGCCGGAACCTCGCCCCGCGCGGCAGCACGCCGGGCGAACTCGCGAACCCCCTGCTGCTGCCGCTCCCCCAGCGAGAAGTCGAGCGCGCGGAAGTAGTTGGCCAGCGTAGCGGCGTCGAAGGGTTCCCAGCGGGCCGCGGCTTCGGCGACCGCGTCAAGTTCGCCGAGGCACAGCTCCTTGGATCGCTGGAACGCCTCGTGCACATCCTTGACCTGCCCGGGGTGGGCCGCCGCGAAGTCTTTGCGGACCGCCCACACGGCGAAGACCATCGGAAGCCCGGTCCACTCGCGCCACGCGTCGGCCAGGTCGATCACCTGCAGGCCGAGCGCGGGCGCCTCATACAGCGCGCGGAGCGCCGGGTCGCCGATCAGGGCGGCCGCGTCGGCTTCGCGCAGCATCAGCGACAGGTCGGGCGGGCAGCGGAAGTAGGTGGGTTCGACCCCATACCGCTCGGAGAGCAGCATCTGGGCGAGCAGCACCCCGGTCCGTGAGGTGGAGCCGAGCGCGACCGGCCGTTTGTCCAGCTCGTCGAGGGGTCGGGTCGAGACGAGGTTGACCGACAGGACCGGCCCGTCGCTGCCGACGGCCAGGTCCGGCAGCAGGAGCAGCTGGTCGGCGTGCTTCAGGTATTCCACCAGCGTGATCGGGCCGATATCCAGGTCACCGGCGACGAGCGCGGCGCTGAGCCGGTCGGGTGTGTCCTTGTGCAGGTCGACGTCGAGCAGCGCGCCCGAGCGCATCAGCCCCCAGTAGATCGGCAGGCAGTTGAGGAACTGGATGTGCCCGACCCGGGGCCGACTGACGCTGTCGTTCATGAACCGACGGTATCCCTGACCTCGGCCCGTTCGCCTATCGAAGCCGCGTCTCGTTGCTCACGTCCCCCGGGCGACCGGTCCAGGCCACGCGCCACGCACCCGGGCGAACGCACACCCGACGGCGACTGCCGCCCCGAATCAGGCCCAGAACGCCCAGAACCAGGCCCAGATTCAGGCTGCGGATCGGGCTCCGGATCGGTGTCACCGACCGGATGCGACCCCGAGTCCCGCTCCGAGCGCCGCACCAAAGGCCAGCAGGCGAGCGCGGCCAGCAGCCCGGCCAGCCCGGTCGCCGCGACGAGCACCCGCGGATCGAACTGCTCGATCAGCGGCCCGGCCACCACGAACCCGAGCAGCCCCGCTCCCTGCACCACCGCGGTGACGGTGGCGAATGCGCGACCGTGGGCCTCGGCCGGCACCCGGCTGGCGATGATCACGCCCATGCACACGTTCAGCACACCGTTGAACGCGCCGCCGACGATCCAGAGCGGGATCAGCCAGTTCGCCGATCCGACCGCCGCGCCCGCCGCGATCGCCGCGCAGGCGCCGGCCAGTGCTCCGAGGACCAGGTGGATGGTGAGCCGCCGCTGCGGGATCCGCCCGGCGAACACCGCGACCAGCATTGATCCGGCCGTCCAGGCGGCGGCGACGACACCGTAGGCGGTGGCCGAGGCGTGCAGCGTGTCCCGGATGAAGAAGACCTCGACCACGTTGATCATGCTGACGCCGCCGACGACGGCCGCGATCGCCACGACCATCACCGTCAACGGCCGGTCGGCGCGCAGCCGGAATTCCGCGACGGGCGTCGACTGTTCGACGATCAAACCCTTCCTGCGCGTACGGACGAGCAGGGCCATCACCACGAGCGCGAGATAGCTGACCGCGTCGATCAGCAGGGGGAGGCGCGCCCCGGTGCGCCCGACCAGGAACCCGGCGAGGGCGGGAGCGATGAGGCCGCCGATCTGCGTGGCCGTCATCATGATCCCGCCCGCTTTGGCCAGGTCTTCCTTGCGGACCATCTGTGGCAGCAGCGCCTGGAGGGTCGGCTGGGTCACCGCGAGCCCGGCGGCCAGCAGCGCGACCAGCGCGATGATCGCGACCGGGTGGCTGACGAAGGCGAGGGCGGCGCAGACCGCGGCCTGGGCGAGCCCGACGGTGACGAGCAGTGTGCGGCTGTCGGCGCGGTCCACGAGCCGCCCGGTGAGCGGGGTGAGCAGGGCCATCGGCAGTGTGGCGGCGAGCAGCAGGCCGGAGACGGCCAGCCCGCCGTGCCCGGTCTGCTGCAGGACCAGGGCGAGTGTGGTCGCGGCCAGGAAGTCGCCGCAGACGGAGATTCCTCGCCCGGCGGCCGCCAGGTAGACGTCTGACCAACGCGAGCCGGCAGATGTGAAGGACATACTTCGAAAGTAGTCCTTCACATCTGCCGGCGCAAGCCCATCGATCTAAGCGGCGTGGTCCTCCCCGTCCCGGACCGCCTCGCGACCGGCCATCGGGAACGCCGTGTACTGGATGACCACCGTGCGAGCCCCGGCCGGCGGATCCCGGCGCTCCCGCACCCGGTAGGGCTCCATGAGCGCCCGGATCTGCTCGTTGAGCTCGGCGAACTCGGTCGCGGTGAGCATCAGGTGCTGACCCATCAGCGCGCCGGCCTCCCGCCACTCCAGCGGTTCGGCGGCCTGCCGGTCCAGCCAGTCGCGGACGCGCTGGTGGTCCCGGTTCAGATACATGTCGATCAGCGCGCGCTCGGCCGCCGCCGCCTCGGGCTGCTCGCTGTCGCTCTCGATCCACAGGCTGCTGCCGGTGCTGCGCCAGCGCCGCTCACGACCGTCGCCCTGGCTCGGCGCCTGCTCGACGAGCCCGTATTTGGCCAGTTCCCGCAGGTGATAGCTGGTCGCGCTGGGGGAGAGCCCGACCACGCCGGCCATCTCGGTCGCGGTCACCGAGGAGCCGGAGACGTTGAGATGCTCCACGATCTCGATCCGGGCCGGATGGGCGAGCGCCCGCAGCGCCCGCGCGTCGGTGACGCGCACGTTGGACCGCTCGTTTTCCTGCTCAGCCATACCCCATTCTCACCGGTCCCGGTCGAGGGCCCGACGATCACCTCCCACCGCCCGGCCTCGTTCACGGGGCTTTGTGGTTTGACCGCAACCAACCGACCACGTCGCCCTTTCGGGCTGAGCGTTCTGGGCGCGCCAGCGCCCTGCTCAGACCGGAAGGGTCCCCGCGGGAGCGACGATCGGGACCACGGCGGACATGGGCAATGAAGAACTTGATCTTTAAAAGCGATAATTCGGTAGACAGATCGTGAAGAGGGCGTAGCGTGGAGGGCCGCTTGACGGCCGTGGTGAGCAAGCACCGCAGCGGACGTCCCCCGCGCCGGACGGCGGCCGAAACGGCGTCCGGAAACGCGAGCGCAGCCGAGATCAGCCTGCCAAGGATGTTCCGTGCCCGCATCTGACCTGCACAAAGACCTGGACTCCGAGCTCTCTGCCGAACGTTCCCACCTCACCGAGTCGCGGGCCGCGCTGAAGCGGATGCGCGGCCGCGCCGAGGAGCTCTTCTCGACCGGCTCGATGGTCGCCGGCGATTCCTACACCGCGGAACAGCTCGGGCGGCACATGGCCCGCCGGGTCAAGGAGCTCGCCGACGATCCCGACACTCCGCTGTTTTTCGGGCGCCTCGACATCGAGGAGATCGCCTATCACGTCGGGCGCCGGCACGTCACCGACGACGCCGGTGAGCCGATGGTGCTGGACTGGCGCGCGCCGCTGTCCCGCTCGTTCTATCGCGCGAGCGTGCGTGATCCGCAGGGCGTGGCGACGCGGCGGCGGTTCGGGTTCGTCAAGGGCGAGCTGACCAGCTTCGAGGACGAGCACCTGGATCGGGGCGAGGAGCTGGGTACCAGCAGCCGGATCCTGACTGCGGAGATCGAGCGGCCGCGCGTCGGGCCGATGCGGGACATCGTCGCCACCATCCAGCCGGAGCAGGACGAGCTGGTCCGGGCCGACCTGGGCGAGTCGATCTGTGTGCAGGGCGCGCCCGGCACCGGGAAGACCGCGGTCGGGCTGCACCGGGCGGCGTTCCTGCTCTACCTGCATCGGGAGCGGCTGCGGCGGTCCGGGGTGTTGATCGTGGGGCCGAACACGGCGTTCCTGTCGTACATCTCGGCCGTTCTGCCGACGCTGGGCGAGGTCGAGGTGCAGCAGTCCACTCTCGACGAGCTCGTGAAGCGGGCGCCGGTCCGGGCGGCCGACTCGGCGGAAGCCGCGCTGGTCAAGAACGACGTGCGGATGGCTGAGATCCTGAAGCGGGCCCTGTGGTCCCGGATCGCCAAGCCGACCGAGCCGATCATGGTGTCGGACGGCTCCTACCGGTGGCGGATCGACGTCGAGCCGCTGCGCCGGATCGTCGACGAGGCCCGGCGCGAGGACTTGCCGTATTCGGTCGGCCGCGAGCGTGTCCGGGCCCGGGTGGTCGGCCTGTTGCAGCGCCAGTCGGAGTACCGGACCGGCAACTCGCCGGGCGAGACCTGGCTCCGCAAGATGAGCAGGATCGCCCCGGTGACCGGCTTCCTGGAGGCCTGCTGGCCCGCTGTCACCCCGGAGTCCCTGGTTGCTGAGCTGCTGACCGACCCGGCGGACGAGTTGCTGACGGAGGACGAGCGGGCGGCGATCCGCTGGGCCAAGCCGCCCAAGACGGCCAAGTCGGCCAAGTGGACGACCGGGGATCTGCTGCTGCTCGACGAGGCCGCCGGCCTGCTCGAACGGGAGAACAGTTTCGGTCACGTGGTCGTCGACGAGGCGCAGGACCTGTCGCCCATGGCGGCCCGCGCGATCGCCCGGCGCAGCGAGCACGGGTCGATCACGCTGCTCGGCGATCTCGCGCAGGGCACCGCGCCGTGGGCCACCACGGACTGGCGGGACATCCTGATCCACCTGGGTAAACCGGACGCTCCGGTGGTGCCGCTGACCGTCGGTTTCCGGGTCCCCGAGGCCGTGGTGATGCTGGCCAACCGGCTCCTGCCGGCGCTCGGCGTCAACGTGCCGGAGGCGGTGTCGCTGCGCCGCGACGGCGACCTCGCGGTCATCCCGGTCGCCGACCCAGACGATCTGGACGCCCGCACGCTGGCCGAGGTCACCGCGGCACTGGAGCACGAGGGCTCGATCGCGATCATCGCGGCCGACGCGGCGGTGGACCGGCTGCGTGGTCACCTCACGGCGGCCGGCGTCGAGCACGCGACGCCCGACGACCTCGAGGCCGAGGCGCGCGTCATGGTGGTCCCGGCCACGCTGGTCAAAGGCTTGGAGTACGACCATGTCATCGTCCACGAGCCGGCCGACATCGTGGCCGCCGAGCCCCGCGGGCTGAACCGGCTCTACGTGGTCCTGACCCGCGCGGTCACCCGCCTTTCCGTGCTGCACGCGAAAGCGCTGCCTGAACCGCTTAACATCGACTGATGCCTCGCATCGGTGTGATGTTCGACCGTGACCTGCCTCCCGAAGAGCTGCCCGCCTTCGCCGCCGCGGCCGAGGAGGCCGGCGCCGACGACCTGTGGGTGGTCGAGGATCTCGGCTGGGCCGGTTCGGTCAGTACGGCCGCGCTGGCCCTCGCCGCCACGTCCCGCATCCGGGTCGGCATCGGGATCGCGCCGGTCCCGCTGCGCAGCCCCGCGCTGCTCGCGATGGAGCTGGCCATGCTGGCCCGGGTCCACCCGGGCCGCCTGGTCGCCGGGCTCGGGCACGGCGTGGGGGCGTGGATGGAGCAGCTCGGCGTCAAACCGAAGTCGCCCCTGGCCATGCTCGAGGAGACCATCGTCGCGGTGCAGGGGCTGCTCCGCGGGGAGACGGTCACCCTGGACGGGCGTGAGGTGCACATCGACGGTGTGCGGCTCGTGCACCCACCGGTCGTCGTGCCGCCGATCGTCACCGGCGTGGTCAAGCCGCGCTCGCTGGAGCTTTCCGGCCGGGTCGCGGACGGCACGATCATCGCCGAGGGCAACGGGCCCGCGCAGCTGACGGACGCGCTCACGCACATCCGGCGCGGTGGGGCGACCGACTCGCACGAGCTGATCGTGTTCACGTACCTGCACGTCAACGACGATCCGGCCGACGCCGAGAAGGTCACCGGGGCGATGGTCGAGGGTCAGGCGAGCTGGCTCGGCGTGCCCGCGTCCGAGCTGTTCTCACTGATCGGGCCGCTCGGCGAGGTGCCGTCCAAGGTGGAGTCACTGGCCGGGGCGGGTGCCGGGACGATCGTGTTGCGGCCGCTCGGGCCCGACCCGATTCCGCAGCTCAAGGCCGCTCTCACCGCCCTCGGTCGCTGATCAGCCGGTTCATCTCGGTCACCGGCAGGGACGGGTTGCCGGCCGCCGACTCGGCCACCTGCGGGTCCGGGTCGGCGAGCAGTCCGGCGACCCGTTCGGCCGGCAGCGCCGGGTGGGCGGCCGCGATCGGGCGGGCCCGCTCCCCGGACGTGGCCAGGCACAACTCCAGCGCCTCGGCGTCGGCGTTCGGGTGCCGGGCGATCTCCCGCAGGGCCTTCGGCACCCGCGGATCCTCGCGAGCCAGGGCCAGGAGCAGGCCGCTGGGCGCGTCCGGGTTCGCCGCGACATTGCTTTTCACGCGTACGCCGTGAACCGCCACCATCCCGGCCAGCGTTTCCGCACTCAGACCGGGATGTCCGGCCACCGCCGCGACCACCTTCGCGTCCGGGTCGGCGGCCAGCGCGTCCCGCACGTCGGCGGGCAGGTCACGGCGGGTGGCCAGTAGCATGCGGACCTCCGGGACGGCACTGGCCGCGAGCCGGTGAACCTCTTCCCCGGTCGCTGCCTCGACCCGCGGCAGCGCGGTCGGCCCGATCCGGGTTGTCGCGGCCAGCTTCTCCAAGGTGTCCAGCGGCAGGCCCGAATTGTGGGCCAGCTGCCAGCGCACCTCGTTGACCTGGTCGTCAGCCATCCGCCGGATCAGCTCAGGCGGTAGCCCCGGATTCGCCGCCAGGTACTGCCGCACTCCCGGAACCGGGTCTTCGGCCAGCCGCTCGGCCACCTCGGCCGGCAGATCGGGCCGCGACGCGAGTGTCCACCGCAGAATCATGGACCGCTCCTCGGCCAGCCTGACCAGCGAAGACATCGGCGTCGCAAAGTTATCCACAGCCTGACACCGCAGGCTGTGGATAGCGGATTGGTGGCTGCCGTCACACGCGTCGCCGGGCAGCAGCGAACAATCCGGGCGCGCACAGTCCGGCTCGTGCGTGAACGGGACCGGCTCCTGCTCGCACACCCGGCAAACCTCCGGCGGAGGGTCGTTGCGCAGCAGCGCGGCCAGCAGATCCGACGGCGTGGCCGGATTGGCCGCGACCATCACCCGGACCTCGGCGTGCCGGTGCGCGGCCAGGCGTTCCAGCAGCTCACGGTCGGTGGTGAAGGCGGCCAGTTCGGCCGCGACCTCCGGGTCCGGGTCGGCCGCGAGCGCCTCCGAGACGTCCCTCGGCAGGGCCGGGCAGGCCGCCAACTTCTGCCGGATCTCGGCGCTGGGGTCGGCGACCAGCCGCCTGGCCCAGGCTTGCCGGCCACGACCTTCATCAAGAAGAGCCAATTGGATGTACGTCGTTTCGACCGCACCCAGGCGCCCCGGCCCCGCTGCCCTCTCCTCGGCGCCCGCCGGCTCGGTGATCGCATCGAGGTCGTCCGCGGAAAGGCGGCCGTCACGGGCCAGCACCACCGCGGCCCCGCCGTCACGAGCGGCCAGCGCCCGGATCTGGGTGCCGCTCAGGTCGCAGCGATAGGCGAGTGCGCGCGCCAGTTCCTCGTCGGCCAGCCCGATCAGGCGGTCGACGAGCGCGGGCGGCAGAGCGGGATTACCGGCCAGCGCCACCAGGAGGTCATCCACGATCGAGCATCTTCGCCGTTCCACGCCCCGGCGGGAAGCCTTGTTCGGTTGCGGCTGGATCTCACTCTGTGGACGGGGCGGTGCTAGGACCGCTTTGGTGGTCGTCAGGTCAACGGTTTCACCCAGCGGGACCACTCGCCCTGCCGACGGTAGCCGTGCGCCGACCAGATGCCGTGGGCCCGCTCGTTCGCGTCGAGCACCATGGCGTCCGCGCGGGTACCACCCAGCCTGCGGAAACGTTCCTCGGCGGCGGAAATCAGGCGGCCGCCGATCCCCTGTCGGCGATGGGCCGGTGAGACCGCGAGCCGATAGAGGTGGCAGCGCCATCCGTCCCAGCCGGCAATGATCGTCCCGACGATCTCGCCGTCGGCGACCGCGACGATCAGCGCCTCCGGATCCCTGGTGACCAGCGCTTCCACCGCCGCCGGGGTGTCCGTCGGGCGGCCGTCGTTCTCGGCCGCGCTCTGCCAGAACGCCAGCAACGCGTCCACTTCCGACGGTCCCGCCGCCCGCAAGATCAGCTCTCCCACGATCGTCACCCTAGAGCGGCCCCGGCCCCACCTCGACCGCTTATCCCAAGGCGCTGCCCCTGCCGGGCGGCCACCCGCGCCGGCTTCATGACAGCGGGAGGCATCACGACCATCAACTTTATGGCACAAAGTTCTTTGACTTTGTGTTGTAAAGTCGAGCCATGACATCGACTGATGACGAATCGACACTCGACGACCCGGCCGAGGCCCTGCGACTGATCGACCGCGAGCGCGCCAACCTGGAGCGCGAGCTCACCCCCGACGCCCGGTGGATGTATTGGCCCTGGGGCCTCGCCTGGCTGATCGGTTTCGGACTGTTCTTCCTGCGCTGGGGCCCGGACGAACGAGTCCTGGTCGACCTCCCCAGCTGGCTGCCACCGGCCACCCTGACCGTGCTGCTGATGGCCGCGGGGGCGATCACCGGCATCAAGAGCGCCCGCCCGAGCCGATCGGTCAGCGGCCCCACCACCGACCGGGGTCGCATGTTCGGCTTCTCCTGGTCGGCCGGGTTCGGTGGCCTGGCCATCGTGTTCAGCCAGTTCACCGACGTGGTCCCGGAGTTCCGCCAGGGCCTGCTCTGGGGTGGCGGCCTGGTCGCGCTGATCGGCACGCTGTTCATGGCCGGCGGCGCGGTCTGGAACGACCGCACGACGTTCTACCTGGGCGGCTGGATCAGTGTCGTCAACGCGGCCGGGGTGCTGGCCGGTCCGGGCTGGCATTCGCTCATCGTCGCGGTGGCCGGTGGCGGTGGCCTCCTGGCGGCCGGCCTGATCGGCGGGATGCGCCGCGGATGAGTGAGCTGCCCGATCTGGACCCGGTCATCCACGCCCAGGCCCGCCTCCGGGTCGTCTCGGCCCTCTCCCAGCTGCGCGAGGCGGACAGCATCGCCTTTCCCCGCCTCCAGGAGATCCTCCGGATGACCCCCGGCAATCTCTCCGTTCACCTGCGCAAACTTGAGGATGCCGGCTATGTCGAGGTGCAGAAGACGCACCGCGGCCGCACCCCCGCCACCCTGGTCCGGTTGACCCGTCGCGGCCGGCTCGCCTTCGACGACTACGTGATCGCCCTGCGTTCTCTGCTCGATCCGGCAACGGAAAGCTGATCAACAGGGATCATGTTGGGCATGCCGGAGGAACGTGAGACCTGGGAAGCCACACCGTTGATCAGTGTGGGGCCGCTGAAGTTCGGGACGACCCATGACGAGGTGGTCGCGGCGCTCGGCGGCTCCGAGCCGGAGCTCTTCGACGCCGGCGTGTGGCACGCCGGCGCCGCGTTCCACGACGCCGGCGTCACCGTTTACTACCGCGGTGACTACGCCGACGGGCCGCTAAGGATCATCGCGATCGACGCGGCTCGGGGCCCCCGGGTGTCGGTCGGCGGGACGCCGCTGACCGGCCAGGAGCACTCGGTCGTCGAGCAGTGGATGTGGGATCAGATCGACATTCAACACCTCGATTTGATGTACGACATCGACGGCTCACCCATGCTGCCCGGGCTCGGCCTGGCCGTTCGCGCCCAGCCGGTCGGTGACGCCACGCTCAGCGCACCCGTGTTCATCAACGACCAGGGCTCCGAGGTCTGGGAGCACGTGCCCGCGCCGCGCCCCTGAGCGAGCCGGATGAATGACAGTTCCGCCCGGAGGCTCGTGTCCGGATGCGACCATGCGGTTATGACCGCTCCATCGCCCGGAGTCCCCAACTGGGTGGATCTGGCCACGCCCGATCTCGACGACTCGATCCGGTTCTACACCAGTCTGTTCGGCTGGACCGCCGAGGTCTCCGGCGACGACTTCGGTGGGTATACGACGTTTCTCCTGAACGGTCTGCCGGTGGCCGGCGCCGGCCCACTGTTCGGGGAGGGTCAGCCGACCGCCTGGAGCACGTACATCGCGACCGACGACGCCGACACGATCGCCGCCCGGGTCGGTGCGTCGGCCGGGAAGGTGCTCGTGGCGCCGTTCGACGTGATGGATCAGGGGCGGATGGCGGCGTTCCTCGACCCGTCCGGCGCGCCGTTCAGCGTCTGGGAGGCCGGCATGATGCGCGGCGCCGAGGTCTTCAACGTCCCCGGCGCGCTGACCTGGAGCGAGCTGAACACCCGGGACGTCGACGGAGCACGGAACTTCTACGGCGCGGTCTTCGGGTGGACATTCCGGGAGATGCAGGTCGGCGGCCTGCCGTACATGCTCTGCGACAACCTGAACCAGCCCGTGGCGGGCATCCAGCCGATGATCGGCGACGCCTGGGCCGACGACACCCTGCCGTACTGGCTGGTCTACTTCGCGGTCGGCGACTGCGACATGGCCGCCGAGCACACGTTCGCCCTGGGTGGCAGCGTGATCAGCCCGCCCACGACGATCTCCATCGGCCGGTACGCCGTCCTGGCCGACCCCCAGGGCGCCACCTTCGCCGTCCTCGCCGGCACTCGCTGACACCACCGTCCCCGCGCGAGCCGCGACCGGCCGTGGGGGCGGTCAGGAGCGGACGGCCACCACCAAGGGGCCGTGGTCGCCGGGGATGATGCGGACCCGGACGCGGTAGTGCTCGGCGAGGTTGGCCTCGGTCAGGACCTCGGTGGGGGTGCCGGCGGCCACGACCCGGCCGCGGGACAGCAGGACCATGCGGTCGGCGTACTCGCCGGCGGTGGACAGGTCGTGCATGGTGGCGAGCACGGTCAGGGCCCGCTCGGCTCGGAGGTGGTCGACCAGTTCGAGGACTTCCTGCTGGTGGCCGATGTCGAGGGCGCTGGTCGGTTCGTCGAGCAGCAGGATCCGCGCGCCCTGGGCCAACGCCCGGGCCAGGAACACCCGCTGCCGTTCACCGCCGGAGAGCGTGTCCAGCCGCCGGTCGGCGAACGGGACGAGGTCGAGGGCGGTCAGTTCCTCCTCGACGGCGGCCAGGTCGGTGGCGGACTCCCGGCCGAGCGGCGCGATATACGGCGTACGCCCGAGAAGTACGTAGTCGAAAACGGTCATCGCGGGCGGGACGACCGGGTTCTGGACGACCACGGCGATGGTCTTGGCCCGGTCCCGCCGGTGCAGTTCGTCGACCGCGCGGCCGTGCAGCCGGACCGAGCCCTCGAACGGGAGCAGACCGGCCACGGCGCGCAGGGCGGTGGACTTGCCGGCCCCGTTCGGGCCGATCACGGTGACCCACTCACCCTCGGCGACCGACAGGTTCACGCGGTCGACGATCAGGGCGTTGTCGAGACGTACCGTCAAATCGGTGACCGCGACCGCCGTCATGCCGCCGCCGATCGCGTGGTGCGCAGCACCACGATGAAGAACGGTGCTCCGAGGAACGCGGTGACCACGCCGATCGGGATCTCGGCGGCGCCGCCGGCGACCCGGGCCAGCAGGTCGGTCAGGGTCAGGAAGGCCGCGCCGAAGAGCAGCGACAGCGGCAGCAGGGACCGGTAGCTCGGCCCGGTGAGCAGGCGCAACGTGTGCGGGACGATGATGCCGACGAATCCGATGAGCCCGGAGACCGAGACCGCGGCGGCGGTGCCCAGCGACGCGGCCACGATCAGCAGGTACCGGCTGCGCTGCGGGTGCAGGCCGAGGCTGGTCGCCTCCTCGTCGCCGACGGTGAGAACGTCCAGCTCACGGCGCTGGGTGAGCATGATCGCGGCGGTCAGCACGGTGTACGGCAGCACGACCAGCACGTCGTGCCAGCCGGCGGTGCCGAGGCGGCCGAGCAGCCAGGAGTACACCTCGCGCAGCGACTCGACGTGCCGTTGCAGCAGGTAGGTCTGCATCGCGGCCAGGAAAGCGGAGACCGCGACGCCGGCCAGGATCAGGGCGGCCGGTGATCGATCCCGGCCACCGGCGGCGCCGAGCACCCAGGTGAGCGCGACCGCGATCAGCGCGCCGGCGAACGCGGCGGCGGGCACCCCGATGGGCAGCCCCGTTTCGCCAGCCGGCCGCAGCACGGTCACCGCGGTCACCCCGAGCCCGGCCCCGGCGGCAACACCGAGCAGGTGCGGGTCGGCCAGCGGATTGCGGAAAGCACCCTGGTAGGCGGCGCCGGCCAGCGCCAGCATCGCGCCGACGAGCAGGCCGAGCACGACCCGGGGCAGCCGCAGCTCGGTCAGGATGGCGACCTCGCGTTCGGTGAGGCCGCTGTGGATCCGTACGCCGGGGATCAGGTCGAGAAGCTCGATCGCGACACCGCCGGGCGGCAGCGACACCGAGCCGAAGGCCAGGCCGGCGACGACCGCGACCAGCACGGCCACGACGCCGGCGGCCAACCAGGCCGGGCGCAGCCCGGCCGGCCTCATGAGACCTTGCTCACCGCGTCGGCCACGGACTTCACAAGATCGACTGTACGGGGACCCCAGCGCGACGCGATGTCGTCGTCCAGCGGATAGACCTGCGATTTCGCCACCGCGGTGATCGACGACCAGCCCGAGCGGGCGGCGACGGTCGCGGCCGACTGCCGGCAGCACTTGGTGTCGGCCAGGAAGACGGTGTCCGGGTTGGCCTTGACCAGCGCCTCGGCCGAGAGCTGCGGGTAACCGCCCTTGCTGCCGTCGGCGTCCGCGGCGTCGGCCACGTTGGTCATCCCGAACAGGTCGAACACGCCGCCGATGAACGTCTTCGAGGTCGCCGAGTACAGCTCCGGCCCGAGCTCGTAGTAGTAACTGAGTGGCTTGCTCCGCGCCGGGACCGCCTTCACGATCTGCGCGATCTGAGTCTTCATCTGGTCGGTGACCTGCCCGGCTTCCGATGCGTGACCGGTCAGCGAGCCAAGTTCCCCGATTTCCCGGTACGTGTCGTCGAGCGTCCCGGCGGCCGGGGAGACAAACGTCGGGATCTTGAGTTTGCCCAGCTGAGCGACGATCTGGTCGGCGTCGCCGGAGAGCACCACGAGATCGGGATCCTTGGCCGCGATGGCCTCGGCGTTCGGCTTGAACCCCGACAGGTCGGTCTTGGGGGCGTCGGCCGGATAGTTCGACTGGTCGTCGGCCGCGGTCACCTGCGAGCCGGCTCCGATCGCGAAGAGCATCTCGGTGGCGGTCGGGCTCAGCGAGACGATCTTTTCCGGTCGCGCGGCCAGGGTCAGCGCGCCGACCGTGACCGGGAATCCGGCGGGAGCGCTGCTCACCGCCGTACGGGAAGCCGGATCTTGATCTTGGTCTTGGGTTTTGCCGCAGCCGCTGAGCAGCAGGGCGGCCGCCGTCGCGGCGGCGATCAACGCGCGTCTCATCGAGGTCCTTCTGCCGGTCGGGTGTGGTGCCGCGCCGACCGGCAGTGAATGGATCACTTGCCGGCGTCGCTCTTGTTCTCGGCCTTCAGCGCCTCGTCGGTGTCGGCGGCACCCGCGGCCGCGGCGCTCCCGGCCTCGCTGTCGTCGGTCGCGACACTCTCGGTCGTGGCACTGTCGGCCTTGATGCTCTCGGGAGCGGGCTTGGTGGCGCGCTCGGCGTCGGCGGCCGCGACCCGGTCGCCCGCCTCGGCGGCCACGTCGTCGCCGGCCAGCGCGGACCGCAGCCGGGCCTTCTCCGCCGAGCGGCGCGAGGCCATGTCGCCGAGGTGCTCGGCCATCTGGTCCCGCCACTTGCGGAGCAGGATGAACGCGAAGGCGGCCGACGCGACGAACGCAATCATCGCCTTGACCAGGATATTCAACGGTGTCGGGAAGAGCACCGCGAACACGAGCAGGAACAGCCCGATGCGGCCCAGCGTGTACTTGATGGCGGGACTCATGATCTCTCTCCCTCAGCCGGACCGCTGACGGAGCCAGCGGAGGCCGTAGAACCAGACGAAGCAGTAGACGACCGTGGCGGTCACCGCGCCGGCGCCGCCGCTCACCAGGGGAGGAGTGTACGGCGCGACCAAGCCGGCGATCGTCATGCCCGCGGCCGCCCCGAAGCCGATGCCGAGCACGGCCGCCATCACCCTGTCCGCCCCGAAACCCTCGGCCCGGAACTGCTCGACGAAGAGCCACACCGGCAGGATCACGATCAGCCAGCCGTTGGTCTGCCCGAAGCCGGCCACCCCGGACAGCGCCAGGATGCCCTCCAGGACGAGGACCACCGCGATCCCGACGACCAGGCCGGCGAAGGCCGCGCCGAGCAGGTCGCCGACCGTCGCCACCGGACCGGAGTTCCGCCGAAGGCCGCCCGTGCTCCGCTGCTGGGTCATCAGAACACCCTAGGCCCAGACCTTCTGCGGCTCGCTGCGCCGCTCGGCCAGGCTGACCGGCTTCTCATACTCCCGGACGACCTCGTAGCGCGTGTTGCGCTCGACCGGCTGGAAACCGGCGTCCCGGATGATGTCGAGCAGATCGTCGCGGTGCATGGTGCTGGGCGTGCCGTAGGCGTCGGCATCGTGCGTGATCTTGTATTCCACGACCGAGCCGTCCAGGTCGTCGGCGCCGAAGTTGAGCGACAGCTGCGCCACCGACAAGCCGTGCATGACCCAGAAGTTCTTCAGGTGCGGCACGTTGTCGAACATCAGCCGGGAGACCGCGAACGTCTTCAGCGACTCGGCCGGCGCGGCCATCGTCGTGCGCTCCTGGATCCGGTTACGGATCTTGCCGTCGGCCGAGTCGTGGAAGTCGTGCTGATAGCGCAGCGGGATGAAGACGGCGAAGCCGTTGGTCTCGTCCTGCAGCTCGCGCAGGCGCATCACGTGGTCGACCCGGTGCCGCGGCTCCTCGATGTGCCCGTAGAGCATCGTGGCCGGCGTCTTCATGCCCTTCTCGTGGGCCAGCCGGTGGATGCGCGACCAGTCCTCCCAGTGGCAGTTGTGGTCGACGATGTGCTGGCGGACCTCCCAGTCGAAGATCTCGGCGCCGCCGCCGGTCAGCGACTCCAGCCCGGCATCCATCAGCTCGTCGAGGATCTCGCTGGCGCTCAGGCCGCTGATCTTCTCGAACCACTGCACCTCGGTGGCGGTGAAGCACTTGAGCTTGACGTTGGGCAGTGCGGCCTTCAGCTCGCGCAGCACCTTGGGGTAATAACGCCAGGGCAGCGAGGGGTGCAGGCCGTTCACGATGTGCAGCTCGGTGAGCTGCTCGTCCTCCATCTCCTTGGCCTTGCTGACCGCCTCGTCGATGCGCATCGTGTACGCATCCTTCTCCCCCGGCTTGCGCTGGAAGGAGCAGTAGGCGCAGCTGGCCGAGCAGACGTTGGTCAGGTTCAGGTGGCGGTTGACGTTGAACATCACCCGGTCACCGTTCAGCTCGGTGCGCTTGTGGTGGGCCAGCCGGCCGAGCCAGGCAAGATCATCGCTGTCGTAGAGCGCGATGCCGTCCTCGCGGCTGAGCCGCTCACCGGCGTAGACCTTCGCCTCGAGGTCTCGCTTCAGTCCGGCATCCATGTGCGCCCCTTTCCCGTTCTCGCCGTCGAGCCTACGTGCCGGGTATGACGCCGAGCACGGCACCGGGCCGCCCGGTGTCCCAACCCACTCGGACGGAACCTCTCTGACCAGGCAATACGGACTTCGACACCAGGAAGTCGAGAAATTCTCAGGCTCCTTTCACCTTCTTTCGATCGACAGCGGTGCGCCGCTGCGGTATGAACCTTTAGGAACGACTAGCGATGGTCCGATGATCGTCGCGGACGGGGAGCTCATGTCCAAGGCACTGCGTTACGGAACAGCTACATCACGCTCCGTGTACGCGCGACTGCTACCCGTCACCATCTCGGCGGCAGTCGCCGCGGCACTGGCAGCGCTCTTCGCGCCGGTCCCGGCGATGGCCGCGCCGTATGACGGCCAGCCGCTCGCCGCGGGCGTGCCGGACTCCGGCTCACGCCCGACCCAGGTCGGCTCCCTCGTGCTGCCCGGAACCCCGGTCACCACGACCACGGTCAGCAGCATCCCCGGCTCGGCCACCAGCCCGGTCCTGCAGAAGATCGAGAAGGGCCGCGTCGAGGTCGACCAGCTCGGCGACCAGCTGGTCACCCTGAAATCCGACCGCGATCTCGCACAGACCCAGGTCACCACCGCGCAGCAGAAGGTCACCGACGCGCAGACCAACCTGCAGGGCGCCCAGGCCGACGCGTTGAGCGCCGCCAGCCAGGGGCTGCAGGACGCGGCCGCGGTGCCGCCCGGCGCGCTCGACTCCGGCCTGCTCGGGCTCGACCAGCTGGCCCGCATCCAGCGCGGCGAGAAGCCGGTCGACGCCTCCTCGATCGACCGCCTGGAGTCGGCGCAGGTCGCCGCCCAGCTCGCGCTCGACGAGCAGACCGTCGCCACCGACAAATTCGACGACCTCACCAAGAAGTACGACACGCAGAACGTCAAGCTCACCCAGAAGCAGACCGCGCAGGACAAGTACGAGGCCGCCCACAAGGCCGAACTGGACGCCGCCGAGGCCGCGGCCAGCGCGAACGACCTGGCCCTGGGCTCGCAGTACCTGGCCGGCCCGTCGGCCGGGCGGGGCGCCGACCCGCGCGCCGTCCAGGCGTTGCAGTTCGCCCTGGCCCAGCGCGGCGACCCGTACGTGTGGTCCGAGGAGGGCCCGGACGAGTACGACTGCTCCGGCCTGATGTACGCGGCGTACCACTCGGTCGGCTTCCCGCTGGTCCGCGTCTCCCGCGATCAGTACTGGCAGACCCGCAACAAGGCGGTCGACCGGTACTCGCTGCTCCCCGGCGACCTGCTGTTCTGGAGCTACACCAACAGCTGGACCGGCATTCACCACGTCGCCATGTACGCGGGTGACGGCATGATGATCGAGGCCCCGCGCACCGGTCTGAACGTGCGGCTCGTCCCGGTCCGCTGGAGCACGCTCTTCGGCGCCACCCGGGTCTTCGGCTCGGTCGAGGGCGGCACCGACAACATCCCGCTCGGCACGCCCGACTCGGAGGTCGAGCCGACCACCCCGACCACGCCGACGACGCCGGCCAAGACCAGCACGCCCAAGCCAACCGGCACGAAGTCGACCACGCCGAAGCCGTCGGCGACCACGACCAAGCCCGGCGGCGGTTCGAGCTCCGGCTCGCCGGACCCGGAACCGTCCACGAGCAGCCCGTCCGACACGCCGTCCTCGTCCACGCCGAGCAAGACGCCCGACCCGGACCCGACGACGACCACGCCCGCCCCGGAGGAGACCAAGACCACGACCCCGGCGGAGGAAACCTCCACCACGTCGTCGGCGGCCTCCACCGAATCGGCCACGTCGAGCAAGTCGGCCGATACGTCGTCGGCGGTGGCTTCGTCGTCCTCCTCCGGTGCGACAGACAAGTAGTCCGGAAATCGGGTACTAAGGCATACGGAAACCATCCGAATCTCTCACCAGCCCCTCGACCTTTCTGTCGGAGGGCTGGTCGGGTCTATGCCGGGTGCGTTCACACCGACGGATGTGGCACGGTTAAGGTCAGCGACCGACGTCCTAAACCCGTCGGCAGCGGCGGTCGGGAGGCCCCATGGACGAGCAGCAGGCGACCAGGGACGGCGATAGCTCGACGCCGCCGCCCGGCCGGCCGTCCGCGGGCGACGCCGAGGGGTATGCGCCGCCACCGCCGCCCGGCCCGGGGGCGCTGTGGGCCGCGTCCGCGCCGCGCCCGGTGACGGCGTCCGCGTCGGCTCAGGTCTCGCCCGCACCGCCCGTTTCCGCAGCGCCGGCGCCTGGCTCGGCGGCTCCGGCCTCCGGGTCGGCGGCCGTGCCGAAGGCCGCTGCCACGCCGGGTCCGGCCGCGCCGGCCTCCGCGGTGGTGGCCAGCGCGAAGGCGTTCGGCTCGGCGCCGGTCTCGGCGCCGCCGCGTTCGACCGTCTATGGGACGTCGACCTCGGAGCATCCGACCGTGTACGGCAAGGCCGTATCCGAGCCGGAGCCGGGTGACCCGACCCCGAAGCCGGCCGAGCCCTCAGACCCGAAGCCTTCAGACCCGAAGCCAGCCGAGCCTGAGCCGGCCGAGCCGACCCCCGGCGACCCCAAGCCCACCGAGCCCAAGCCCACCGAGCCGAGCCCGGGCGAGCCCGAGCCGCGCCCGGATGAGCCACGCCCGGATGAGCCGCGTCCGGTTCCCACGCCGCCGAAGCCCAGCGAGCCCAAGCCGGCCGACCCCCCGGTCCCGGACCCGATCAAGCCGCCGCCCGGGCCGATCCCCAGCCCGCAGCCCGGGCCGTTCCCCACTCCGGCGCCCCAGCCGGCCCCCACTCCCCCCGGCCCGGTGCCGAATCCGTACCCGCCGAGCCCCGTTCCCCCTGGTCCCGGACCTTCACCGGTGCCGCCGACGCCGGGTCCCAGCCCGGTGCCGCCCGGCCCCGGACCGTCCCCGGTTCCGCCCGGCCCGACGCCGAGCCCGGTTCCCGGCCCGCCCGGGCCGAGCCCGGTGCCCGCGCCGCCGCCCGGACCGGGTCCGGTGTTCCCGCCGCCTCCGGTGATCGGGAACGGTCTGCCTTCGTACACGATGCCGCCGGTGAGCGGCGGCCCGACGGGAGTCCTTCCGCCCATGTCCAACGGCACCTCCGGCTTTCCACCGGCCCCGGCCAACCCTGACCTGACCCAGCCGCTCCGCACCGCCGCCGCGGGGAATCCGGACCTGACCGCACCGCTGCGGACGCCCGCCGCGGGAAACCCGGACCTGACCGCGCCGTTGCGCCCGGGCGCCGCGGGGAACCCGGACATGACGATGCCGCTTCGCACGGGTGCTGCCGGGAATCCGGACATGACGATGCCGCTGTCCACGGCGGCCTCGAACGGCGACTTCGACCGGACCATGCCGGTCGGGCCGGCCGGCGGCGACCTGACCGCGCCGATGAACCTGGGCGGGCGCGGCGCCGGTGACATGACACTCCCGGTGAATCTCGCCACCGCCACGAACATCGACTCCACCATGCCGGTGAACTATGTGCCGACTCAGCCGGATCGTTCGTCCGCTCAGCGCAATCAGGGCGGTCAGCTCTACAGCAGCACCGGCGGCTACCCGGCGCTGGAGATGCCCGTCCCGTCCAACGATCCGGTGGAGAACTCGGGCTCGCTGACCGGGCACATCCTGGCCCAGGGCTGGCACGACGCGAAGGTCGACCAGCGCCGCGGGAACCTCAAGGTGGTCGTGGCCATGCTCATCGTTCTCGGCCTGCTGGTGGCCGTGAGCCTGGTCTTCGTCCTCACCGTGGGCAGCAGCTTCAGCGACATGCTGAAGGGTGTCACCGGCTGAGCGGACGGCCGGGGTTGTTTGCTGCCTGGGGGCACCTGCTCTAAGCTGGCGAGGTTGTGCGCTGAGGTGAGCCTGCCCACTACCCGACGGGAATGCGGTCGGTGGCGCGAGCGTTCACACGTACACTTATGGCAGTTATTGAAGCGGCGTGCCCACCCGGTGCATGCCTCGGGCGTTCTTGCGGGCATTTCAGCGGGCGGTTCTCGACAACCGCGGCGGGCTATTCGCGAGCATGCGCCCCCGTAGAGAGGTTCTCTTGACCACTTTCGCTGACCCCAGCACGTTCCCGTCCGTTTTCGACAGCAACAGCACTGACGACACCACCGGCACCGACGTCACCGTCACCGCCGAGCCGGCCGCCCCCGAGGCCGCCGCCGAGACTCCCGCGGCTGAGACCGCTGAGACTGAGATCGCCGAGACCGCCGCCGTCGAGGCTCCCGCGGCCGAGGTCGCCGCCGAGACCGACGAGACCCCCGCCGCGCCGGCTCTCACCTTCGCCGACCTGGGCGTTCCCGCCGAGATCGTGCGAGTCCTCACCCGTGAGGGCATCACCACCCCGTTCGAGATCCAGGCCGCGACCGTGCCGGACGCGCTGGCCGGTCGTGACGTGCTCGGCCGTGGCCAGACCGGCTCGGGCAAGACGCTCGCCTTCGGCCTGCCGGTGCTCGCCCGCACGGCTAAGAGTGGCAAGGCTCGCCCGCACTACCCGAAGGCTCTGATCCTGGTTCCGACCCGTGAGCTGGCGATGCAGGTCGCCGACTCGCTGATGCCGGTCGGCCGTTCGGTCGGTGTCTTCCTGAAGACGGCCGTCGGCGGGGTTCCCTACGACCGCCAGATGGATGCTCTGCGCCGCGGCGTCGAGGTCATCGTCGCCACTCCGGGCCGGCTCGCCGACCTGATCGAGCGGGGCGCCTGCAAGCTCGACGACGTCGAGGTCACGGTTCTCGACGAGGCCGACCAGATGGCCGACATGGGCTTCCTGCCCGAGGTCACCGACCTGCTGGCCAAGACGCCGGAGAACGCGCAGCGTCTGCTCTTCTCGGCCACTCTGGACGGTGACGTCGACACCCTGGTCAAGCGGTTCATGCACGACCCGGTGACTCACTCGACCGCGCCGGCCGAGGCCAGCGTGTCCACGATGGATCACCACCTGCTGCTGATCCCGCCGGCCGACAAGTTCCCGATCACCTCGTGGATCGCGAACCGGGACGGCAAGACCATCGTCTTCGCGCGCACGCAGATGGGCGTCGACCGCCTGGCCGAGCAGCTCGCGGCCGTCGGTGTCCGGGCCGGTGCGCTGCACGGCGGCAAGACCCAGCGGGTGCGCACCCGGACCCTGGCCGAGTTCAAGGAAGGCCGGACGAACGTTCTGGTCGCCACGGACGTGGCCGCCCGGGGCATTCACGTCGACGGGGTTTCGCTGGTCGTGCACGTGGACCCGCCCAAGGACCCGAAGGACTACCTGCACCGCGCCGGCCGTACGGCTCGGGCCGGCGAGTCCGGTGCGGTCGTCACCCTGGTTCTGCCCAAGCAGCGCCGCACCACCCAGGCCATGATGGCCAAGGCGGGCGTCGCGCCGGCCGAGGTCCGGGTGCGTCTGGGCGACGAGAAGCTGGCCGCGATCACCGGCGCTCAGGAGCCGAGTGGCATCCCGGTCGTCGAGGAGCCGGAGCCGCGGCGTGAGCGCTCCGGTGGCGGTCGTGGCCGCTTCGGCGGCGGTGACCGCGGTGACCGGCCCCGCTACGGGGACCGGCCGCAGCGCTCCTACAGCGACCGGAACGACCGTGGTGGTTACCGGGGTGACCGTCCGGCTGGCGAGCGCGGCAGCTTCGGCGACCGTCCCCGCACCGGCTTCGGTGACCGTCCCGCGGGTGGTGGCTACGGCGACCGTCCTCGCACCGGCTTCGGTGACCGTCCGGCCGGCGAGCGTGGCGGCTACGGTGACCGTCCGGCTTCCGCGTCGGGTGCCGGCGACCGTGGGAATTTCGGTGACCGCGGTGGGGACCGTCGCTTCGGTGACCGTCCGCGGACCGGCGGCGAGCGTTCGTTCGGTGACCGCGCGTTCGGTGACCGTCCGGCTCGCCCGGCGGCGACCGGTGACCGTCCGTCCGGCCAGCGCCGGGACGGGCAGCGCACGGACCGTCGTGAGGGCCCGGGCCGCTTCAACTCGCCGCGGCCCGCGCGCAGCCACTGATCCACAGGTTTGACGCACCACTGATCTGAAGCACGAACGGGAGCCCCGACTCGCAGCCGCGAGCCGGGGCTTTCCGTTATCCACAGGACTGTCCACAGGCCTTTCCGCGGCGCGACGCTCACCCTCCGTACGGGAAAGAAAATGATCGTGGCCGCCGCCGAGGGAGAAACCTGGACCACGCAGGCTTTTCCGGCGGCGAAGCCGGGTAGCTTGCCGGTATGGGCATGCTGTCGGCAGGGTTGTTCTGGGAACGCCGGGATGTCCCCGGCAGCGAGCATGTGCGGCTGGACGCGCGAAATGGGCTGTATGCCCAGGGGGTCGCGCTGGCCGCGACACCGGTCACCTACTCCTGCCGCTACGAGATCCGGACCGATCCGGGTTGGGCGACCGCCTACCTGGACGTGCGGACCGAGGGTGCCGGCTGGGCCCGCGGGGTGCGGCTGGAGATGGCCGCCGGTCGCTGGCGGGTGACCACCTCGGATCAGGGCGACCTGGACGCGGCTCTGGTGGCCGCCGGGCACGCCCGCGCCGGTCTGCCCGGGATCGAGGACCCGGACCGTCTTTTCGGGGCGTTCGACGTCGATCTGGGCGCGTCGCCGCTCACCAACACGCTGCCGATCCGCCGGCTGGATCTGTTGAGCGGCGAGACCGGCCTGTCGCACCGGCTGAGCGTCGCGTGGGTGCTGGTGCCGAGCCTGGAGGTGGTCCAGGCCGACCAGATCTACACGCCGCTGGGTTCGGGCCAGGTGCGGTACGCCAGTGAGACGTTCGCGGCCGATCTGACCGTCGACGACGACGGCTTCGTGGTCGACTATCCGGGGCTGGCGCGGCGTGTCGAGCCGGGCGTCAGACCCGTTCCCGAATCCAGGTGAGGCACGTCTTGTCGACGGTGGCGAACGGCTTGCCGTAAACGCTCCGGGACGCCTCGTCCTTCTTCTTCCCCAGGCGCAGCACCTGGTTCGTGAACTGGAACAGTTTGCGTTCGCCGAACGTCTCGGCCATGCACGCCGACGCGTAATGCCCCATCGCGTAGAGCGTGTTGACCGTCAGATCGTCCGCGTTGTCGGCCAGTGGCGGCACGGCCATCGTCTTCGGCACGCCCCGCCGCTTGAACGAGTCGGACAGCACGTCGTGGTTGCCGGTGTCCTGCGGCTTGCGGGGCAACGCGCCGACGTACTCGGCGATGCCCTCGACCAGCCACTGGTCGTCCCCGGAGGCCCAGTCGGCGCCACCCAGGGTCACCACGTGGGTCAGCTCGTGCTGGACCGTGACGGCCAGCTGGCGCTGGTTGCCGCTGGTCTTGGCGCGCAGGATGATGTCACCGCCGGTCGCGTTGAGCGGCATCTCGTAGCCGATGATCCAGGACTGGTCGACGCCGCCGTACCAGTTCTTCCAGCCTTTCTCGTCGGCCACGTAGATGCGGTAACGCTTCTGCGGGTTGCCGACGTAGCCGGCGTACTTGTCGACGACCTTGGCCGCCTTCTCGGCCAGCGGGAGCACCTGCTTGATCCGTTTGGCCTGGCTGGTCGGCCCGGCGACGATCACCCGCTTGCCCTTGACCATGGTCAGCGCCACGTTGTCCCAGGGCGCCGGCTGCAGGTAGTTGTTCTTCACCCCGGTCGTGTCGTCCAGCGCGGTGATCGTCCACAGGCCCTTGAGCAGCTGGAACGTCAGCTTGTAGGTAGCTTTGGCCGCGCCCGTGCCGTAGTTGCCGTTCCAGGCCGGGCAGGTGACGCCGGAGAGGCAGTAGCCGAGCGTCGCCTGCACCACGACCTGGTCGGCGGTGGTCTCGGGGAGCTTGTCGCTGTGGAACTCGGCGTGGCTGAGCTCCAGGCCGCGCAGGTTGCGGAACATCGTGCGGTAGCGGGTGACGAGCGTCTTCCGGGCCGGGTCGACCGGGGTCAGCCAGCCCTTCTCGTCGCCCTTCGCCAAGGCCTGGGCCTGCAGCACGAGACGCTGCTGGGCGAGTTCGAAGGCGGTCGGCGGGCGGGTCGCGGCCGGGTCCGCGGTGGCCTTCGCGGAGTCGTCCTTCGCCGGCCAGAAAACGATCGCGCCGGCGGCGGCGGCCAGGACGATCGCGATCAGGGCGGCGACGAGAGCGGGCTTCCGCGATCCCCCGGGCGGCGGCGGCGCGGCAAATCCCGGCTGCGCCCCGAATCCCGGCTGGGCCTCGAATCCGGGCTGCATCCCGTATCCCGGCGGCGTTCCGTATCCCGGATGCGCTGGATATACCGGATGCGTCGGATACACCGGTTGCTCCGGGTAGGCCGGATAGGCCGGGTGGCCGCCGGAATCCGGGCGCTCGGGAAACTCCGGACGCGAAAGATCTTCCACGCGCGGGATCTAATCACGACGCATCGATGTGGCCTAGATCCTGCCGTGCCTCCGGTCCTCTTCGCCCGGTCTCAACCCATTTCGCCGTACGGCGGTGAGCCGCCCGCCCAGCCGATCCGCACGCGACCCGCGTCCGGTGCCGGCTGCGAGACGCGCCTCGCGCCCGGCCGGCTGGCCCTCAGGCACCCCCTGAGAGCCGGGTGCCAGGCCTCACGTCGGCGCCACGCGGCGGGCGCTGCTGCGGCCGTACCCAATGGGAATTTGAATTTCAGGCGACGCCCGGCTGGGGCCGGTTCTCCCACTTGGTGGAGAGGGCAATGGCGGTGCGGGTGGAGGCGACGCCGGGCGTGCGGTTGATCCGGACAATCAGCTGCTCCAGCTCCGCGATCGTGCCGACCCGGACGATCAGTTGGTACGACTCCACGCCGGCCATGAAATAGCAGCTCTCGACCTCGGGCATGGCCCGCACGGCGGCGAGCACGTCGTCGGTGTCGGCGCCGGAATCCTCGACGATGCCGATCAACGCGGTGACACCGAGACCGACCGCCTCGTGGTCGACGTCAGCCCGGTAGCCACGAATGGTGCCGGCGGCTTCGAGCTTACCCACACGCTCGTGCACCGCGGGGGCGGAGAGCCCGACCTTGCGGGCCAGTTCGGCGTACGACGAGCGCGCGTTCTCCCGTAGCAGGTCGATCAGCCGGAGGTCGATGGAGTCCATGCCTGAAACCCTAATCGGGTGGCTCCCCGGCACTCACGCCCGGTAGCGGCGAATGGGGGGCAGGATAATGATCGTTGTCGCAATCGGGGCTTTTTCCGCATTTCACGGACTTGCTTCAGGGGCGGTGCTCTAATGGCTTTACGTCCCGATCGAGCATGCCGACACTCACCGTGACCACCGGCCGCTCCAGAAAAACAGAACCGAGGAGGGGGTTGTGGACACTGGAGACCGTCTGCTCACACCCGGTGAGGTGGCCGCATTGTTCCGCGTCGATCCGAAAACGGTGACACGCTGGGCGGCAGCCGGGCGTATCGGCAGCATCCGTACTCCGGGTGGACACCGCCGATTCCGCGAATCCGAAGTCAAGGCCCTTCTTGAGGGCGACGGCGTGATCGAGGAGATGCGCGAGGACGACGCGGCGAACAAGCCGCGGAACAGCGGCCCGACCAACCCGGGTGCGGGTTACGGCCCGCCGAACGGTCTGCGCTAGCGCTCACCGATCTGTCCGCTCCATCGCCGCATCAGGGTGTGTTCCACCCCTAGCGAGTCCAGCACCTTGCCCGCAATGAAATCGATGAGTTGCTGTGCGGTGGCGTCTGCACCGGACCCGTAGAAACCGGGACTGGCCGGCAGCACCACCGCACCGCCATCGATGAGGGCGATCAAATGCTCCAGGTGACTGCGGGTGACCGGAGTTTCCCGCGGCACCACCACAGTCTTCCGGCGTTCCTTCAGATTGACCTCGGCCGCGCGCTGCAGCAGGTCCTTCGAGAGGCCGATGGCGATCCCCGCGCAGGCCGCGGTGCTCGCCGGAACCACGGCCATGCCCTTCGCCGGATAGGAACCACTGCTCGGCCCGGCCGCCAGATCATTGGCCGGCCAATACGTCAGATCGCCGAGATCACGGCCGAGCCAGGCGGCGACGTCGTCCTTCCAATGCGCGTCCCGGATCGTGGCGCCGGTCTCGTCCAGCAGCGTCAACCGGGCCGCCCGGGAGACGACCAGGTCGACCGACTCGCCGGCGTCCAGCAGCCCTCCGATCACTGCCTTCGCATACGGGGTGCCGGAGGCGCCGGAGACGCCGACGATCCAGGGTTCGCGCATGCCTCCAGTGTGCTACCTGTTGCCGGTGAGCAGGGCCGAGGTGGGGAACGCCTCATCCGCCGGAATCCACTTCTCCGGGTCGGCCGGGTCGGCTGCGGTGATTGCCCGGGCGAGCTTCTCGGTCTCGGACACCGCAGGGCCCTGACCGAGGATCCGCAGCCGGAAACCATCGGTCAGCGCGCGTTCGCACCGGCCCGGACCGACCAGGCAGTTCAGCTTCTCCGGGGCGGGGTCCTCGCCCGGGATCGACTTGTTGACGCCGATGGTGATCACTTTCTCGACCTTCCCCGGTGGATACATGCGGCTCGGGCTGGCGAGGATCGTCTCGACCTGCGCGGCGGGCACGAACGTGGCAAAGGATCCATCGGTGCTGGACCGCAGCGTGATCAGTCGATAGTCCGCGGGGACGTAACCGACCTTCAACGGGGTGCGCAGGATCTGACCCCCGCCGGGCCGGAACGATCCGGCGATCTTCCGGAGATCGGCCCGTGGCAACGGATCGGCGCCCGGTCGCAGGAAGGCCAGGGCTCCGTCGGCGTACTCCCAGATGAGACCCTCGTCGCTGCTCCGGGTCAGGTAGAACGCCTTACGGCCGTTGATCGGCTCGGCCTCCCGCCTCGTCCAGCCCTTGAAGGCCGGCTGGACCCCGGGCAGATAGGCCTCGAGATCGGCGACGGTGTCGGACGAGCCGGCCGTCCGCACCTCGGCCACGCTCCGATCCATCATCAGAGTGTCGGGATCGGCGATCACGTAGTTACCGGCGGTGAAACCCCGGAATGAGAAGGTGTAGTAGGACGTGGACGGCGTGACCGTCGGCGCCGCGGGCAGAGCGGGCGTGACGGCGGACCCCCGTGGCACGACAAGCGCCACCCCCACCGTCGCCACCACGACCGCCGCGGCGGCAACCCAGGTCGCCTGCCGCCGACGTTTCCGACGCCGGCCCGCGACCACCACGTCGTCGACGTCGTAACGCGGCGGGGGCGCGTCGGCCCGCGCCTCCCACAGCAGGTCAGACAGCTGCTTCATGACGGGCCTCCAACTCGGTGCCGAACATCTGCCGGAGCGTGCCGAGACCACGCGCGGTGTAGACCTTGACGGTCCCCTCGGGGCATTTGAGGGCGGCCGCGGTCTCCTGGACGTTGAGCCCCTCCAGGAACCGCAGCACCAGGACGGCCCGCTGCTTGGCGGGCAGGTGACTCAACGCCTCCCGCATGCGCAGACGCTCGTCCACAGCGCTGGTGCCGTCCGGCTGTTCCCGGTCGGGCATGGCGTGGCTGTGGGCGCGCTCGCGTCGCCACCATGGGCGGCGGGTTTCGTCGATGGCCGCGCGGACCACCGCCGTACGCGCGTAAGTGTCTTGGTTGTCGATGCTGGACCACTTGACGTACAGCTTCGACAGCGCGGCCATCACCGCGTCCTCGGCGGCCTGCCAGTCACCGCACGTGAGGTACGCCAGACCGCGCAGCGATTCCATCCGCGCGGCGACGAACGTCCGGAACTCGGCCTCTCTATCGCTCACGCGGATAAGACGGAGGCGGCGGTCGATCCGGTTACAGCAGGATCAGATCGAGCAGCGCGAAGACGAAGATAGTGATGGCGATGAAGCCGTTCGCGGTGAAGAACGCGCGGTTGACCTTGGAGAGGTCGTTCGCGGTGACCACCACGTGCTGGTAGATCAGGCCGGCCGCGGTCACCGCGAGACCGATCCACCACAGCCAGCTCAGGCCGACCAGCTGGCCGAACGTGACGAACAGCGCGAACGTCACCACGTGCGTGGCCGTGGAGATGTGCAGGGCGGCCGGCACCCCGAAGCGGGCCGGCGTGGAGTGCACGCCGATCTTCCGGTCGACCTCGACGTCCTGGCAGGCGTAGATGATGTCGAAGCCGCCGATCCACAGGCCGACCGCGACGCCGAGCACCCAGGCCGGGCCCGAACCGCTGAACGTCCCGGTGATCGCCAGCCACGCGCCGACCGGGGCGACCGCCTGGGCCAGGGCGAGCACGTAGTGCGGGAAGTTCGTGAACCGCTTCGCGTACGGGTAGACGACCAGCGGGATCACCGCGAGCGGGGACAGCACCAGGCAGAGCGGGTTGAGCAGGCCGGCCGCGACGACCAGGATCACCAGCGAGACGATTGCGCCGGTCCAGGCCGTACGGACGCTCACCGCGCCGGTGACCAGCTCCCGGTTCTGCGTCCGCGGGTTGAGCGCGTCGATCTTCCGGTCCAGGATCCGGTTCGCGGCCATCGCGAACGTACGCCCGGATACCATCGCGACCGTGACCAGCACCAGGTCGAGCCAGTGCCGGCCGGAACCGTCCCGGTCGATCGCGACCAGCGCGGACAGGTAGGCGAACGGCAGCGCGAAGACCGAGTGCTCGATCATGACGAGCCGCAGGAAGGATTTGACCTTCCCCGGTTTTTCCTCGACAGCTGTCACAGCCCGTATTCCTTCCACCGCTTGTCGACGAGGGAGACGACCTCCGGTGACATGATCATCTCTTCTGGCCAGCCTCGCGTATAGCCCTCCGCGGGCAGCTTGCGGGTCGCGTCGACGCCCGCCTTGCCACCCCAGAACTGCTGGTAGGACGAGTGGTCCAGGTGATCCACCGGGCCCTCGGTCAGCAGCAGGTCCCGCGCGTAGTCAACGTTGCCGAAAGCGCGGAACGCGACCTCGTTGTAGTCATGAACGTCACAGTCCTCGTCGACCACCACGATCAGCTTGGTCAGCGACATCAGGTGGGCGCCCCAGATGGCGTTCATCACCTTCTGCGCGTGCTTCGGGTAGCGCTTCTTGATCGACACGATCAGGCAGTTGTGGAAGACACCGGCGGCCGGCATGTCGTAGTCGACGATGTCCGGGATCAGGATCTTGGCGAGCGGCAGGAAGATCCGCTCGGTCGCCTTGCCCAGACCGTGATCCTCCTGCGGCGGCTGCGACGTGACGATCGAGTGGTAGACCGGATCCTTCCGCATCGTCATGCACTCGATGTGCAGCACCGGGAACGGCTCGACCGGCGTGTAGTAACCGGTGTGGTCGCCGAACGGGCCCTCCGGCAGCCGCTCCCCCGGCTCCAGGTAACCCTCAAGGATCACCTGCGCATTCGCCGGGACCTGCAACGGCACGGTCAGGCAGTCGACCATCTCGACCCGCTCGCCGCGCAGGAAACCGGCGAACAGGTACTCGTCGATGTCACCGGGCAGCGGGGCGCTGGCCGCGTAACACACCACCGGGTCGGCGCCGATCGCGATCGCCACCGGCAGACGCTGCCCGAGCCGCTCGGCGACCGCGTGGTGGGCGGTCGAATCCTTGTGGATCTGCCAGTGCATGCCCAGCGTGTTCTTCGAATGCTGCTGCAGGCGGTACAGACCCAGGTTGCGCTTGCCGGTCTCCGGGTGCTTGGTGTGGGTCAGCCCGAAGTTGTGGAAAATCCCGCCGTCACCGGGCCAGACCTGCAGGCCGGGCAGCTTGTTCAGGTCGACCTCGTCGCCCTTGAGCACGACCTCCTGGCAGGGCGCGGACTTCACCTTCTTCGGCGGAACCGACTTGAGCTGCAACACCTTGGCGATGCCCTCGCGGATCCCGGACCAGCCGACCGGCAACTCCGGCTTGGCCAGCGCACCGATCCGGTCGCCGATCTCGTCGAGCGTCTCGACGCCCAACGCCATCGCCATCCGCTTCTCGGTGCCGAACAGGTTGATCGCCACCGGCATCTCGCCGCGCGTCGGCTTCTCGAACAGCAACGCCGGACCGCCGGCGCGGACCGTGCGGGTCACCACCTCGCTGATCTCCAGCGTCGGATCCACCGGCACGCTGACCCGGCGCAGCTCACCGGCCTGCTCCAGCGCGGCGAGGAAGCTCTGCAGATCGGCATAGGGGAACCCACGGGACGCCATGCGCACCAGTCTGGCACCGCGCCGGCACGGCAGCGTGCCGGGGCCGTCACTCGTGATCTGCGATGCGCGTTGAGGGATCGTGACTCTCCGCAGGGTGGCCCGGTGCTTCGCGCTGGGTGGTCTGCTGGCCGCCCTCGCCGTCGTCACCCCGGCCGACTCCGCGCCCGGATCGCGGCTTCCCCTGTGCGGGGTCGCCGGAACAGCCTCAACCCGGCCACCTTCGGGGCCGGCCTCCGCATCGGCGCCGGGTGCCTGCCGGGTCGCTCTCACCGAGTCTTCGGTACGGGCGGAGAAAGCGCCCGGGTTCACGCCCAGCGGCTACCACCACCTCGGGGCCGGTACGAGCACCGAATGGAGCGGGGTGTCCGGGCGGTACACCGTGGTGGACGGGACCGTGCGGGCCGGGACGTACGACTTCGTCGCCGGGCGGTTCATGGTCAAACGGGACCTGGGTAAAGGGAACATCGCCTGGCTGGAAGCCGGATGGGCGGAGACCGGGTGGCGGTCGCCGGGGCAGCCGCACGTGTACACGTACAACACGAACACCAAGGCGTGGCAGTTCTACGACCAGTACCCGATCAAGGCCGGTGACACCGTCTGGCTGGACCTGCACACGGACTCCGGCGGGGTGTGGCAGGCGTGGCTGTGGTGGAGCAACCGGTGGAACCTGCTCACCGCGCAGAAGCTGCCGATCGGGGGCAGCGCGTTCGTCGAGCAGTACGTCGAGGTGCACGTGGACGCCGGGAAGCCGGGGAGGATCGACGTGCCGCCGGTGAAGGTGGACAACGTGCAGCTGCGGCCGCCGGCCGGGGGCGTGTCCCGATTCTGGCGCGAAGATGTGGGCACTCTGACCGGGGTCGCTCCCGGCCAGCAGCAACAGTCCGGCGGCTACTGCCTGAACTGGGTCACCCGCTACGACACCTGGAACGCCGGCGACTGCCCCGAAAGCACCCCCACCCGCTCACCCACCGCCCTCCGCCCCACCCCCTGACCCACTCCCCAGCTGGTGCTGACGGCTACTCTCGGCCCCCAAAACAGCCCTCAGCACCAGCCGAGCACCGCGACCCACACCGCGAGCCGAACCAGCGCGGGGCTTGCGGCGCCAGCTGGTACTGAGGGCTGCTCTCGGCCCCCAAAACAGCCCCCAGCACCAGCCGAGCACCGCGACCCACACCGCGAGCCGAACCAGCGCGGGGCTTGCGGCGCCAGCTGGTACTGACGGCTGCTCTCGCCCCTCAAAACAGCCCTCAGCGCCAGCCGAGCAGCGCGGCCCGCACCGCGAGCCGGGCCTGCGCGGGGCTTGCGGCGCCGGCTGGTGCTGAGGGCTGTTTTTGGGTCTGAAAACAGCCCTCAGCACCAGCTGGGGTGTGGGGGCGCGGCTGGGGGTGCGTGGCGGCGGGGTTGCGTGGGTTGTGGCGGCGGGACTGGGGGTGGCGGCGGAGGGCGTGGGTGGGTTTGTTGGTTTGAGCGTGACCAAAAGACCACGTCGCCCTTTCGAGCGTCGCGTTTTGGCCGCGCCAGCGGCCTGCGAGGGTCGGAAGGGTCCCCGCGGGAGCGACGATCTGGACCACGGCGGAGCTAGGACATGAAGATCTTGAATTTGATCTTCGACGACAACGGCCCGCGACAAGAGGTCGCGGGCCGGATTGCCGAAAACGATCAGCGGGCGTTGGCGTAGCTGTGGAGGCCTTCGAAGAAGAGGTTGACGCCGAAGAGATTCATCAGCATCGTCACGAAGCCGAGCAGGGCGATCCACGTCGCGACCGTGCGCTTGACGCTCGGGGTGGCGCGGGCGTGCAGGTAGGCCGCGTAGACGACCCAGGAGATGAACGCCCAGACCTCCTTCGGGTCCCAGCCCCAGTAACGGCCCCAGGACGCCTCGGCCCACAGCGGGCCGGCGATCAGCGCGCCGAAGGTGAACAGCGGGAACGCGAACGCGTGCAGGCGGAACGTGAGCCGTTCGAGCACGACGGCCGGGGTGGGTACGCGCTTGCCGAGGGTGTACGGGAAGCTGCGCTTGCCCTCGTCGTAACCGTTTTTGATCAGGAACATCAGCGCCGGCACCGCGCCGATCAGGAAGATGCCGGACGAGATGATCACCGTCGAGACGTGGACGATGAACCAGTACGAGTGCAGGGCCGGGACCAGCGGGCCGACCGGGGTGTAGGCGACCAGGGCGGCCGCGCCGAGCAGGACCACCAGGGCCAGCGAGGAGAACAGGCCCAGGTGGCGCAGGGCCGGGCGGCGCAGGAGCACGCCCACCCAGACCGCCGACCCGACGAAGGTGGCGGACAGGATGTACTCGTACATGTTGCCCCAGGGCATGCGGTCGGCCGCGACGCCGCGGGTGACCAGCGTGCCCAGGTGCAGGAGCAGAGCCAGGATGTTGAGGCCGGCGGCGATGCGACCGGACCACTCACCGCGACCGATTCTGGTCACGGGCGCGACCGGCGTGACCGGTGCGTCGTCCGGGACGTCGGTGTCGACCGGCGCTCCGGCGCCGACCAGCTGCCGGGCCGGCCGGGCGGCCGCCTTGCCGATCACGCTGCGACGGCCGAACGCGTACTCACCCGCGTAACAGATCATCGCGGCCAGGTAAGCCAGCACGGTCAGCGCCATGAGCTGGTTGGACAACTCCGCCATCAGGGCGTTCCTTCCTCGGCGTGCCCGTCATCCGTGGCGGGCCCGGTCAGCGCGGCGAATTCGGCCGCGAACCCCGGATAGTCGGTTCGGGGCAGACCACCGGCTTCGATCACGCTACCGCCGGCTTCCTGATCGTTGGCTGGGGATCCCGTGTTCCCGGCCGCGGGCATCACCCGGAACCAGATGCGGCGGCGGTGGCCGAACAGGGAGAGCATCAGACCCATCAGTCCGAGCACGGCCCCGACCAGCAGCAACGACTGGGTGGGGTCGTACCGGATGGACAGCGTCGCGTACTTGCGGGTGCCGACGAACTCCAGCTTGGTGCCGTCGTCCAGGGTCCACGACTGGCCCGGCTTGAGGGCCTGCGGGCGGTCGCCGCTCACCTTCTTCAGTTCGCCGTTGGTGATCTGGGTGCGATCCAGCGCGTACACCGAACCGGATTTGCCGACGTCGAGTCCCAGGTTGCCGCGGTATGCGGCCAGGTAGAGCTCCGGGTTGTTCTCGGCCGGGAACTTCGAGACGGCGGTGCCGTCGTCACCCCCGGTCGGCAGGAAGACTCCCTCGAAGCCGACCTGCAGCTGGTCGTCGCGCTTGTTGGTCTTCGGGTCGATGTTGACGTCCGGGAACTGGGCGACACCCTCGCTGGTCTGCATGCCGTCGGTGGGCAGGAACGGGACGATCTTCTGCTGCGAGACGCCGTAGCGGTCGGTGTAGCGCAGCACCACCGCGTAACCCTGACCGATCAGATGCACGTTGGCGTGGTGCAGCCGCAGCGGGTCGTTGACCGTGAAGTCCACCTTCCGGTAGTCCCCCGACCCCTCCTTGACCTCGGCGTGGGCCAGGAAGGACTTGGGCTGGCCGGTGCTCTGGTAGGTGGCGTCGAACTCGGTCATCCGCATGCAGAACTTCGGCAGGTCGGCCGCGGTGACCCGCGGGCCGAGCGAGGAGTCGTCGTACTGCGTGATCGAGTTGCAGAACCCCTGGTCCTCGCCGGTGACCAGGATCCGGTTGCCGTGCCAGCCGTACCAGTGACCGAAACCGACCCCGATCAGCACCGACAGCAGCGCGAAGTGGAAGAGCAGGTTGCCGGTTTCCTTGAGGTAGCCCTTCTCGGCGGCGACCGAGAACCCGCCGCCCGGCAGCTCGCGCACCCGGGTGCGGAACATCTTGCGGCGCAGCGTGCGGGCCAGCGTGTCGGCGGTGTCGGCCGGGGACTCCGGCACGTCCCGCGCCGGGGCGTGCTGAGGCAGGCGGTCCAGCCGTTTCGGCGCCTCCGGCGGCACGGTCCGCAGCGCGCGGGCGTGATCGCGCAGCCGGGGCAGCACGCAGCCGATCAGCGAGGTGAACAGCAGCAGGTAGATGGAGGCGAACCAGGGCGACCCGAAGACGTCGAAGCCGCCCAGCCGGCTGACCCACGGGGCCAGCTGGGGGTGGGCCGTGTAGTACTGCGACACGCGCTCGCGGTTGACCGCGGTCTGCGGGAAGTAGGAGCCCGGGATCGCCGCGACGGCCAGCAGGAAGAGCAGCACCAGGGCGGTACGCATGCTCGTCAGCTGCCGCCACGAGTTGCGCAGCAGGGCCCAGAACGGGTTCACCCGGCGCGGCGGCGGGGCCTCGGCGGTCTCGGGACGTTCCTCCACGACGGTCACAGCAGCGTCCCCGCTCCGAAGTCGAACGAGGTCTGCAGCCAGATCAGGAAGTGGTTCCACTGGCCGCTGACCAGGGTGACCCCGACGACGATGAGCAGCGCGCCGCCGACCCGGGTCACCCACTGGCTGTTGCGGCGGATCGCCTGGAAGACGCCCAGCAACTTGCGGAAGAAGAGCCCGAACAGGATGAACGGGACGCCGAGCCCCAGGCTGAACGCGATCGCCAGGGTCACCGCGCGGTTGGTCTGACCGGTGGTGGTGGCCAGGCCGATCACGGCGCCGAGGGTCGGGCCGACGCACGGTGTCCAGGAGAGCGCGAAGATCGCGCCGAACACCGGGGCGCCGAGCAGGCCGGCCGCCGGGAGCTTGCTGATCCGGGCCTGGCGCTGCAGTCCCGGGATCCAGCCCAGGTAGGCCAGGCCCAGGATGATGATCAGCACGCCGAGGATCAGGTTCAGCGTGTCCTGGTTGGTCTTGAGGCTGAACACCACGTTCGACACCAGGGTGATGATCAGCGTGAAGACCACGGTGAAGCCGAGCACGAAGAGCAGGCTCCCGGCCAGGACGCGGCTCTTCAGCGTCACCGTCCGGGTCGTGCCGGCGTCCTCCTTGGTGCCGACCACCGCTTCGAGATCGGACCCGGCCAGGCCGGTCACGTACGAGATGTAGCCCGGGACCAGCGGCAACACGCACGGCGAGAGGATGCTGACCAGGCCCGCGAGCAGGGCCGCGCCGATGGCCAGCAGCAGCGGGCCGCTGCTGGCGGTGTTCTCGAACGCGGTGCCCATCAGCCGGCCGCCTCCGCCGCCACCCGTTCGACCAGGGGTTGCAGCTCGGCGGCGGTGGTCGAGCGCCGCAGCGCGACCGCGATCCGGCCCTGACGGTCCAGGATCAGGGTGGCCGGGGTGCTCGTCTGGGTCACGTCGAACTTCAGCGCGACGTCACCGTCGTAGTCGTAGACGCTCGGGTACGTGACCCGGCCCTTCTCGAACGCCTTGGCCGAGTCCTTGTCGTCGCGCGAGTTGATCCCCAGGAACGTCACGTTCTTCGCCTTGGTGGCCTGGTAGGTCGACTCCAGGTCGGCCGCCTCGGCGCGACACGGGGCGCACCAGGAACCCCAGAAGTTGACCACGACGACCTTGCCGCGGTCGGTGGAGATGTCATACGTCCCGCCGTCCAGCAGCTCGCCGGTGACCGCGCCGACCTGCGGCCGGTTCGCCGCGTCGCACTCCACCACGCCCTTGGTGGTGGTGCAGTTCTTCGCCCAGTTGTCCCCGCCGCAACCGGCCAGGACGCCGGCCGTGGCGGTGGCGGCGAGGGTGACGGCGAGCAGGCGGCGCACGGTCACGCTCCCTTGGCGGTCTTGGCGGTCGCGGAGAGGGCGACCAGGTGCGCGGCCGGCTCGGTGTAGTCGATACCGACCACCTTGGACCCCTCGAAGCGGAACGAGGTCAGGCTGGCCAGACCACACTGCCGCTTACGCGGATCGTGCCAGAGACGCTTGCCCTCGACATACCTCCGCAGTGTCCAGATCGGCAGCTGGTGGGAGACACAGACCGCCTCATGGCCCTCGGCGGCGACCCGGGCCGCCTGCAGCGCCTCGAACATGCGCTGGGCGATCGCGATATACGCCTCGCCCCAGGACGGGGTGATCGGGTCGCGCAGCACCCACCAGTTCCGCGGGTTGCTGAACGCGCCGTCACCGACCGAGACCTTCTTGCCCTCGAAGAAGTTCGCGCTCTCGATCAGCCGCACGTCGGTGGCCGTCTCCAGCTTGAACTCGGCCGAGATCGGGGCGGCCGTCTCCTGCGCGCGCTCCAGCGGGCTGGCCACGACGTGCGTCACGTCCCGGCCGGACAGCGCCTGAGCGGCGGCTTTGGCCATCTGGTGACCCAGCTCGGAGAGGTGGAAGTCGGGCAGACGGCCGTACAGGATCTTGGTGGGGTTGAAGACCTCGCCGTGCCGGAACACGTGCACGGTCGTCTTGGTCAACTCGGTCACGCCTTACTCCCCTGCAGCGGCTCGCGCCGCGTATGGCAACGCTGAAGCGATCTGTTCCAGGGCCGCGTCGTCGATCGCCGTCGACACGAACCACGACTCGAAGGCGCTCGGCGGCAGGTAGACGCCCCGCGCCAGCATGGTGTGGAAGAACGCCTTGAACGCCGCGGCGTCCTGCGTCTTCGCCGAGTCGTAGTCGACAACCGCGGTCTCGGTGAAGAAGATCGAAAACATATTGCCCGCGTACGACACGTGGTGCGGGACACCGGCCGCGCTCAGCGCCGAGGTGGCCAGCGAACCGATCGTGGTGGCGAGCTCGTCCAGGCGCTTGTAGACGTCGGCGTCGGCCAGCCGCAGCGAGGCCAGGCCGGCCGCGCAGGCCAGCGGGTTCCCGGAGAGCGTGCCGGCCTGGTAGACCGGGCCGGCCGGGGCGAGGCGGGACATGATCTCCCGCCGGCCGCCGAAGGCCGCCGCGGGCAGGCCGCCACCCATCACCTTGCCGAAGGTGAACAGGTCGGCGTCGACCGGGTGCAGCCCGGCCCAGCCGCCGGCCGAGACGCGGAAGCCGGTCATCACCTCGTCGATGATCAGCAGGGCGCCGTTGGCGTGGGCGATCTCGGCCAGCTTCTGGTTGAAGCCGTCGCGCGGGGTGACTACGCCCATGTTGCCGGGGGCGGCCTCGGTGATGATCGCCGCAATCTCGGCGCCGTCCTGCGCGAAGGCGGCGGTCACCGCGTCGATGTCGTTGTACGGCAGCACGATCGTCTCGCTCGCCGCCGCGCCGGTGACGCCGGGCGAGTCGGGTAGCCCCAGCGTCGCCACGCCCGAGCCGGCCGCGGCCAGCAGCGCGTCCACATGCCCGTGGTAGCAACCGGCGAACTTCACCACTTTCGACCGGCCGGTGTAGCCACGGGCCAGCCGGATCGCCGTCATCGTCGCCTCGGTGCCGGAGTTGACCAGGCGCACCTCCTGGACCGACGTGCGCCGGACGATCTCCTCGGCCAGGTCGACCTCGCCCTCGGTGGGCGTGCCGAAGCTGGTGCCGAGCGCGGCCGCGGCCTGCACGGCGGCGACGATCTCGGGGTGGGCGTGACCGTGGATCAGCGGGCCCCACGAGCAGACCAGGTCCACATAACGCCGGCCGTCGACGTCGGTCAGCCAGGCGCCGCTGCCCTGGGCCATGAAGCGCGGCGTGCCACCGACCGCGCGGAACGCCCGCACAGGTGAATTCACCCCGCCGGGGACGATGGCCTGGGCGCGGTCGAACAGGGCCTGGGAGACCGGGGCGTCCTCCGGGTACGGAAGATCCGCGGTGGGATATGTCGTGGTCACAGCGGTTCCCATTCTGTCAGCGGGCACGGTCGCCTATGTTGAGAGGGTTGTTCACATCACCGGATGATGTCCGGATCGGCCCGGTTCGACCGCGCCGGACGGGCCGATTCGCCCCCAAGAGGATAGGCTGGCCGCGTGGAGCGAGCCGAGCTGTCCATCACGGTTCAGACCGCCCCGGACGAGGTAACCATGCTGCTCGCCGGGGAGATCGACGTGCTCACGGTCACCGAGCTGTCCACGCTCGTGAATGAGGTGCTCGCCGCCGAGCCGCCGGGCCGCATCGTGCTCGACATGGCCGGGGTCACGTTCTGCGACTCCCAGGGCCTGGGCACGCTGGTCGTCCTCAGCCGCAAGGCGCAGCACAACCAGACCGTGCTGGCGCTGGCCAACGTGGGTGACTTCCTGATGCGGGTGCTGGACATCACCGGCCTGCGGTCGGCGCTCATGATCACCACCCCCTGACCCGCGGCGGTTCCGATCGGGCACGCTCCCGATGCTGCCACAGCAACCTGGGCGCAGGTTCAGGCATCGCGTCGCCTGTGGACAACGCCTCAAACCCGGGGACTGCCTGTGGACGAACGGTGTCAGCCGAAGGTGCCGCTGACCGTCAGCTGGGCCCCGGATCCGCTGGTCGCGGCCGCGGAGTAGGTGTCCGCGCCGGCATCGCGACCGCCGGACGCGTACGTGTACCGGGCGAAGAACGTGTACGTCCCGGGCACGATCGTGTCCCCCGACGAGAGCGTGAAGTGATACACCAGCGCGCCCGCCTCCTCGGTGACCGCGCTGTTCACGCTCGCGCCGGGCACCTGCTGACTGCCGCCCCGACCCACCAGCTCGGCCGTCTTGGCCACCCGGATGGTCACGTCGAGAGCGGTCAACGACTCGCTCGTCTTGATCGTGACCACGCTGCTGGCCTGCGTCTTCCCGCCCACGTCGACCGACCCGTCGGACCAGAGCGGCCCCATCGCGGTGGTGTCGGCCGGCGGAGCGCTGCTCACCGACGGTGACGAGGACGGGCTCGGCCGGTGGCTCTGGCTCTTCGTGGTCCGGCTGGGCTTCGGCGCGGCGCTCTCGCTCGCGGCCGCGGACGGAGCGACCGTGGCGGTGACGGGTGGGGGCGGCGGAGTCGGCCGGCTGGATCCCGTTCCGCCGGCCAGTGCCCATTGGGCGAAACCGCCGCCCCCGATGACGGCGGCCACGGCCGCCGCCGCTCCGGCGATCCGGACCCGGGGCGCGCGCCGTCGCGCCGCCTGGTTCCGCATCGCGGTCTGAGTGACCCGGTTCAGGATCACGGCGCGGTCGGGCTGGTGGGCCGCCGCCTCGGCGCGCAGAACCGCGCGCAGCTCGTCGTCGGTGAGCATCACGCCGCCGCCTCCCATCCGTTGATCCGGGCCAGACTTCCACCGAGCATCTCGGCCAGTTGTTTCGCTCCGCGCGAGGTCGCGCTCTTCACCGCGCCCTCGGAGATCCCGAGGGTGGTGGCGACCTCACGCTCGGACATGTCGAACGCGTATCGCAGGACCACGCAGGCCCGCCGCCGATGGGGCAGCTTGGCCAGGGCCCGCCGGACGTCCAGGACGACCGGGACGTCCGACTCCGGCGCCCGTTTCAGGACCTCCAGGGAGAACAGGCGCTCCCGGCTGCGCCGGCGGATCCAATTCCGGGCGACATTCATCAAGATCCCATGCCCGTACGCGGCGGGGTCGTCCGCCGACTGCACGCGGTCCCAGTGCCGCCACACCTCGGTCATCGCGTCCGCGGCGAGGTCGTCGGCGGCCGAGGCGTCCCCGACCATCAGGTACGCCAGCCGCGACAACGAGTCGTAGTGACTCTCGAAGTACGCGTGGTAGGCGGCGTCGCGCATCGGGACCCTTCAGGGGGATCGGGTGTGGCCGCCGGACTGGCATCCAGCGGCCACCTGACATCACTTGAAGGTGATGTCGGAATCCGAGAACTTGCAGTTGACGCCGTCCGCGCCGTCGCCGATCTCGGTCGGCTCGGCCCCGGTGTTGTTGCCCTTGAACTTGGCGCAGACCTTCAGCGTCGGCGCGCCGACCACGGTGATGCCGGACAGCGTCGCGGTGTCGCCGAAGTTGGTGTTGATGCCGACCAGCGCCTTGGCCTTGCCGGTGGCGACCACGTTCTGCACGACGACCGAGCGCTTGTACTGGGTCTTGCAGTTACCGCACGAGCGGTACAGCTTGCCGTAGTCGCTGACCTGGAAGTTCTTGATGGTCAGGGTGCCGCCGCCGTTGTGCTGGAAGACCTTGTCGTCGGCGCCCTTGGCCCCGCCGCCGTTCACGGTGTAGACGGCCGAGGTGCCGCCCTTGAACGTCGCGGCGTCCTCGCCGACGTTCTCCCACCACACGTTGGTCAGGGTGCAGGAGCCGAGGCAGTGCACGCCGTCGGCGGCCGGGTCGCCGAGGATCACGTTCGACAGGGTGGCGCCGTCGGCCAGTTCGAAGAGCGGGCCCTGGTCCTCGTCCTGCGAGTCGGTGCCCAGGGCGCCGCTGCCGAAGTAGCGGACGTTGCCGCCGTCCAGGCTGGTCTTGACCTCGATGGTCGCGGTGACCGCCTTCGAACCGGTCGCGGTCGGCCAGGCCGCCGTCGCGGAGGTGGAACCGGAGGTCGACGTGGTCGCGGTCGGCGTCGCGCTCGCGGTCTTGGTGGCGCTCGGCGAGGCGGTCGCGGTCTTCGACGCGCTCGGGGAGGCGGTCGGGGACGCGGTGGCCGACTTGGTGGCGCTCGGGGAGGTGGTGGCGGTCGCGGCGGTCACCGGGTTGACCGAGACGTCGTCGAACTCGGCCGACGCCTTGGCCGTGACCAGGCCGATCCGCCCGGTCGCGGTCAGCGTGCCGGTCGCGGTGGCAATGGCCGTACCGTCGAGGAAGCCTTTGATCGTGGTTCCGGAGGCGTCGATGCGCAGCGTGTGCCAGGCGGTGGCGCTGCTCAGCGTCGCCGAGCCGAGCACCGTGACCGCACTGCCCTTGACCGCCTGCAGCTCGGCCTTGCCGGTGCCGAGCACGGCCAGCCGGTACATGGTCGAGGAGCTGCCGGCCCGGGCCGCGATGCCGGCCAGACCGGCGCTGCCCAGGCTGACGCCCTTGACCTTGGCCTGGACCGAGTAGTCGCTCCAGGAGGTCTCGCCGGCGAAGACCCGGGCGAGCTCACTGTCGGCCTTGGACTGGGAGTACACCTTCGAGCCGTCGGTCACCACCGACCACGTGCCGCCGGACTTGGACCAGCCGGTCGCCCCGCTCTCGAAGTCGTCGCTGAACAGGGCGCTGCCGGCCGACGCGTTGGGGACGAGGACGGCCACGAGCGCGGTGACCGCACCGGCGGCTCCGGCCGCGCCGAGGCCCGTGATCATCCGGCGGCGACGACGGCTCGCGGCCATGGCGTCGTCGGGGTGTGCGTGCCGCATGTTGCTCCTAGCTCCTGGGGACGAAGGCTTCGACCGCTTGTGGTGCGGGCGATCAACTTCGTTGCCCAGAGTGACCTAGGTCACATCCGGCTAGTTACCCCAGCGGGCCTTCTCCAGCAGCGCCAGCGCTTCGGTGGCCGCGTCGTCACCGCCGGCCCGGAGCACCCGGGCCGCCTCGTCGACCGTCTCGGTCAGCCGGGCCCACTGCGAATCCCGCTCCCGGGACGCCTCGGACTGGGCCTTGAGCTGCTGATTCTTCGTCCAGAGCTCGACGAAGATGGAGACCTTGGCGCGCAGGACCCACGGATCGAACGGCTTGGTCAGGTAATCGACCGCGCCCACCGCGTAACCCCGGAGGGCCAGCTGGGCGTCCCGGTCAGCTGCGGTGAGGAACAGGATCGGCACGTGCCGGGTCCGCTCCCGCCGCTTGATGTGACTGGCCGTCTCGAAACCGTCCATGTTGGGCATGTGCGCGTCCAGCAGGATCACCGCGAAATCGTCGGTGAGCAGCTGTTTGAGCGCGGCCTCGCCGCTCTCGACGGCGACCGGGGTCACCGGCAGGCCCTGCAGGATCGCCTCCAGGGCCAGCAGGTTGTCCCGCCGGTCGTCGACCAGCAGTGCCTTGGCGCGCTCACCCACGCGTGCTCACCTCGTTCCTTCCGCCGCGGCTCTCGTCATGTAGACGATCTCAGCCGCGTTCCGGTTCCGTGGTCTCCGCGTTCACCCAGCGCGCCATCATCTCGATCAGCTCGTCCAGATCGACCGGCTTGGTGATGTAGTCGCTCGCGCCGGCGGCGAGAGCCGACTCCCGGTCACCGGGCATCGCCTTCGCCGTAAGGAACACTACCGGTAGGTCCCGGAAACGCTGATTGCGCCGGATTCCCCGCGTGGTCTCGTAGCCGTCCTGGTCCGGCATCATCGCGTCCATCAGCACGATGTCCACCTCAGGATGCTCGTTCAGGATGCGTACGCCGTCCACCCCGTTGTCCGAGTAGAGGACGTGCAGCCCGTGCATCTCCAGGGCGCTGGTCAGGGCGAACACGTTCCGTACGTCGTCGTCGACGATCAGCACGGTGGCGCCGTCCAACTGCCGGCCGGCCGGGTGCACCGGCGCCGGTTCCTCCGGTCGCGGGCGCTCGATCAGCGGCATGTCCAGTGAGGAGGACATCGGACGGACCGACACCGCCTTGGCCGGGGACGACGGCAGGGCCGGCATCGGGATCGTGTCGCTGGTCAGCGCCTCCGGCATGTAGAGCGTGAAGATCGACCCCTCGTTCGGCACCGAACGGACGGCGATCGTGCCGCCGAGCAGGGCCGCGAACTCGCGGCTGATCGACAGGCCGAGGCCGGTGCCCCCGTACTTCCGGGTGGTGGTGCCGTCGGCCTGCTGGAATGGCTCGAAGATGATCGCCAGCTTCTCGTCCGAGATGCCGATGCCGGTGTCGCGCACCGCGAACGCGACCACCTGCCGGGACGAGACCAGCGAGGGCACGTCCAGGTCGGTCTCCCGGGACGCGGCGAAGATGCTCAGCGTCACCGCACCGTTGTCGGTGAACTTGACCGCGTTGGAGAGCAGGTTGCGCAGGATCTGCTGGAGCCGCTGTGGGTCGGTGACGATCGAGTCGGGCAGGTCGGGGGCCAGTTCGACCTCAAGGCGCAGGCCCTTCTCCTCGGCCTGCGGCAGGAACGCCTGCTCGACGTAGCTGCGGATGCCGTCGAAGTCGACCACGTCCGGTTCGACGTCCATCCGGCCGGCCTCGATCTTCGACAGGTCGAGGATGTCGTCGATGAGCGACAGCAGGTCGGTACCGGCACTGTGGATGGTCTTGGCGAACTCGATCTGCTTGTCGGTCAGGTTCCGGTCGCTGTTGTCGGCCAGCAGCCGGGCCAGCAGGAGCAGCGAGTTCAGCGGGGTCCGCAGCTCGTGGCTCATGTTGGCCAGGAACTCGGACTTGTACGTGTTGGCCCGCGACAGCTGCTGCGCCTTCTCCTCCAGGCCGAGCCGGGCCAGCTCGATCTCCCGGTTCTTCAGCTCGATGTTGGCCTTCTGCTCGCTGAGCAGCTTCGCCTTGTCCTCCAGTTCGGCGTTCGTCCGCTGCAGCTCGGCCGACTGGTCCTGCATCTCGCGGGCCAGGCGCTGCGATTGGGCGAGCAATTCCTCCGTACGCCGGTTGGCCTGGATCGTGTTGAGGGCGACCCCGATCGTCGCGACCAGCCGCTCCAGGAACGTCAGGTGCAGCCCGGAGAACGTGGCCACCGACGCGAACTCGATCACGCCGAGCATCTCGCCCTCGAACAGCACCGGCAGCACCACCAGGTCGTTCGGCGGCATGGCGAGCATCCCGGAGCGCATGGTCAGGATGCCGTCGTGGGTGGCCCGCACCCGGATCGTGCGGCGCGACACCGCGGCCTGGCCGACCAGGCCCTCGCCCGGGCCGAAGGTCACCTCGTGGTCGCGGGCGACGTAGCCGTACGCCGCGGCGAGCCGCAGACGGGTCACCGCTTCCTCGTTGTCGACCAGGAAGAACGCGCCGAGCTGGGCGTCGACCAGCGGCGTCACCTCGGTCATGATCATGCGGCAGACCTCGCCGACGTCCCGCTGACCCTGCAGCAGGCCGCCGATGCGGGCCAGGTTCGAGTCGAGCCAGCCCTGCTCCGCGTTGGTCTTGGTGGTGTCGCGGAGCGTCACGATCATCCGGTTGATGTTGTCCTTCAGCTCCGCGACCTCGCCCTGGGCCTCGACGGCGACGCTCTGCGTGAGGTCACCGCGGGTCACGGCGGTGGAGACCTCGGCGATCGCGCGCAGCTGGATGGTCAGGGTGGAGGCGAGCTGGTTCACGTTGTCGGTGAGGTCTCGCCACGTACCGGAAACGCCTTTGACCTGGGCTTGTCCACCGAGCTTGCCCTCGGAACCGACCTCACGGGCGACACGGGTCACCTCGTCGGCGAACGACGAGAGCTGGTCGACCATCGTGTTCACGGTGTTCTTGAGTTCCAAGATCTCGCCGCGGGCGTCGACCGTGATCTTCTGCCCCAGATCACCCTTGGCCACGGCCGTGGTCACCGACGCGATGTTCCGCACCTGGGCGGTGAGGTTGGAGGCCATGTAGTTGACGTTGTCGGTCAGGTCGCGCCACGTGCCGGCCACGCCGCGCACCTGCGCCTGACCGCCGAGCTTGCCCTCGGAACCGACCTCGCGGGCCACGCGCGTGACCTCGTCGGCGAACGACGAGAGCTGGTCGACCATCGTGTTCACGGTGTTCTTCAGCTCCAGGATCTCGCCCTGGGCGTCGACCGTGATCTTCTGCGACAGGTCACCCTTGGCGACCGCGGTCGAGACCTGCGCGATGTTCCGCACCTGACCGGTCAGGTTCGACGCCATCGAGTTGACGTTGTCGGTCAGGTCGCGCCACGTGCCGGCCACGCCGCGCACCTGCGCCTGACCGCCGAGCTTGCCCTCGGTGCCGACCTCACGGGCAACCCGGGTCACCTCGTCGGCGAACGACGAGAGCTGGTCGACCATCGTGTTGACAGTGGACTTGAGCTCCAGGATCTCGCCGCGGGCGTCGACCGTGATCTTCTGCGACAGGTCACCCTTGGCCACGGCCGTGGTGACCGAGGCGATGTTCCGAACCTGACTCGTCAGGTTCGAGGCCATGTAGTTGACGTTGTCGGTGAGGTCTCGCCACGTACCGGAAACGCCTTTGACCTGGGCTTGTCCGCCGAGCTTGCCCTCGGAACCGACCTCACGGGCGACACGGGTCACCTCGTCGGCGAACGACGACAGCTGGTCGACCATCGTGTTCACGGTGTTCTTCAGCTCCGCGATCTCGCCGCGCGCGTCGACGGTGATCTTCTGCGACAGGTCACCTTTCGCGACCGCGGTGGAGACCTGCGAGATGTTCCGCACCTGGGCGGTCAGGTTGGCGGCGAGCTGGTTCACGTTCTCGGTCAGGTCGCGCCAGGTGCCGGAGACGCCGCGGACCTGGGCCTGACCGCCGAGCCGGCCCTCGGTGCCGACCTCGCGGGCCACCCGGGTCACCTCGTCGGCGAACGACGACAGCTGATCCACCATCGTGTTCACGGTGTCCTTGAGCTCCAGGATCTCGCCCTGGGCGGCCACCGTGATCTTCTGCGACAGGTCGCCCTTGGCCACCGCGGTGGAGACCTGGGCGATGTTCCGCACCTGACTGGTCAGGTTGGACGCCATCGAGTTCACCGAGTCGGTGAGGTCCTTCCAGGTGCCGGCCACGTTCGGCACGTCGGCCTGGCCGCCCAGCTTGCCCTCGGTGCCGACCTCGCGGGCCACCCGGGTGACCTGCTCGGCGAAGAGCCGCAGGGTGTCGGTCAGCCCGTTCATCGTGTCGGCCAGCTCGGCGACCTCGCCGCGGGCCGAGACGGTGATCTTCTGCGACAGGTCGCCGCGGGCCATCGCGGTCGCCACCTGCGAGATCGAGCGCACCTGATGGGTCAGGTTGGAGGCCATCGTGTTCACCGAGTCGGTGAGGTCCTTCCAGGTGCCGGCCACGCCGCGCACGTCGGCCTGACCGCCCAGTTCACCCTCGGTGCCGACCTCGCGGGCCACCCGGGTCACCTCGTCGGCGAACGACGACAACTGGTCGACCATCGTGTTCACGGTCCGGCCGATCCGCAAGAATTCACCCCGCAGTGGGCGACCGTCCATCTCCAACGCCATGTGCTGGGAGAGATCGCCCTCGGCGACCGCGCCCACGACCCGGGAGATCTCCGTGGTCGGGCGGCCCAGGTCGTCGATCAGGGAGTTGATCGAGCGGACGCTGTCCGCCCACGAGCCGTCCAGGCCCTCCTCGTCCAGCCGCTCGGTCAGCCGGCCGTCACGCCCGACGATCCGGCTTATCCGCCGGAGGTCGAGATTCTGCCGTTCCTGCAGCGAGATGACCTCGTTGAAGGCCTCCGCCACGGCACCGGCGGCGCCACCGCGCCGGGGCAGACGGACCTTGAGATCGCCGCGCCGGACCCGCCGCAACGCGTCGGCCAGCTCACCGAGCAGAACGGTCTCGTCGGGCCCGCCGACGCTGGCTTCTTTGGCCGCAGTCATGCTGTCCTCACTCGCTGTCCAACTGAGGTTCGTTCAGGACCTGGGCCATCCTGAACAAAATCTCGCCGCCGGGGGTACCTATCCTCTCTCGCCCGACCGGGTCAATGCGAGAGACGACTTTGTGCATACACCCACCCACGGGAGAGGATGCATGCTGTGCCAGCCGAGGTAGGAACCAGGACGAGCATCCCGTCGGGAGCGACGTCCGGCACCCTCGTACGCCGGGCTCGCCTGCCCAACGACCGGCGCACCCCGGCGGCGGCACGGGCCCTGGTCCGCTCGGTGCTGGAGGAAGCGGGGCTGGACGGCCTGCTCAACGAGGCCCTCCTACTGACCACCGAACTCTCCACCAATGCGGTCGTGCATGCCAACACGGACCTGGACATCGAGGTCACGGCCGACCCGACCGGGCTGACCGTGACCGTCACCGACTTCGCGCCCGGGCCGGTCGAGCAGCTCGCGGTCGGGCCGAAGAACGAGAGCCCGGACATCGGCGAGGTGGCCGAGCGCGGGCGTGGCCTGCTGCTGGTCGACCACTTCGCCAGCCGCTGGGGCACCGTGCACGAGGGCGACGGCAAGGGTGTCTGGTTCCACCTCGACCACCACGTGCCGGAAGGCGCCGAGGGCTCGCGGATCCCGGCCCCGGCCGACGCGCCGAGCCTGGGCGCGCTCACCGGGCTGCTGCGCAGCGGCTCCGACCGGCAGACCGACGAGGGGCTCGCCGACCTCGCGGCCGACCTGCTCTCCCGGCTGGCCCGGCTGACCGGCGCGGCCGGCGGCGTGCTCCGGGTCGACCGCGGCGACGGCATGGGGCGGCAGCTGCTGGCGCGGTACGGCCGGGCCCCGCGCGACAACGCCGACACGATCCGCGTCCCGCTCAGCGTCCACCGGCCGTACTCGGGCGAGCTGGAGCTGGACGCGGCCCCGGTCGGCTACGCGCAGGCCCTGGCCGTCATGGTCGCCGAGCGGTTCTCGCTGCACCTGGAGAACGACCGCCTGCGCCGGGCCGACGTGCGCCGGGCCACCTGGATCACGTTCCTGGCCGAGGCCAGTGAGCTGCTCGCCCAGTCCCTCGACGTCAACCTCACGATGGCGCTGATCCCGCAGCTCGTGGTGCCCCGGCTGGGCCAGTGGTGCGCGGTCCACACCACCGACGCGTGGGGGCGGCTGCAGCTGGCCGCGGCCACCCACGCCGAGGAGTCGGCGCTGGCCAACCTGCACGCGACGCTGGCCGAGTCCGGGCCCGAGTCGATACTGGCCCGGCTGGAGGAGGCGTCCCGGCTGGGCACCCAGGTGATGTTCGGGGCGCCGCTCGAAGGGTTCGCGGTGCCGCTGGTGGCCCGGGGCGCGCGGCTCGGCACGCTGGCGGTCGGACGGCACGCCAAGCACCGGCACGACGCCGACGAGGTGGCCGTGCTGGAGGACGTGGCCCGGCGGGCGGCGCTGGCCATCGACAACGCGCGCATCCACGACGAGCGGCGCACGGTTGCTCGTACGCTCCAAGCCTCTCTTCTGCCCCCGGCGCTGCCGCACGTCGAGGGCATCGGCTTCGCCGCGGAATACGTGCCGACCGGTTCCGAGGTCGGCGGCGACTTCTACGACGTGATGCCGTTCGGCGAGGACCGCTGGCTGGTCGTGGTCGGGGACGTCTCCGGCAAGGGCGTGCAGGCGGCCACCGTGACCGGCCTGGTCCGCGACGTGATCCGGATCCTGGTCGACGACGGGAAGTCGCTCAAGGAGATTCTCCAGCGGGTCAACCGCACGCTCGTGCAGCGCGGCGGCGGGCGTTACTGCACGCTCGCGATGGCCTCGGTGACCCGCCAGCCCGACGCCGGCCTGCGCGTCTGCCTGCACCTGGCCGGGCACGACCGGGCCGTGCTGGTGCGCGGCGACGGGCGGACGACGTTCGTCGGCGAGGGCGGCACGGCGCTCGGTCTCCTGGAGACGATCACGTCTCCGGCCGCCGAGATCACGCTCTTCGCGAGCGACTCGCTGATCTTCTACACCGACGGGGTGACCGAGCGTCGCCGCGGGCGGGAACTCTTCGGTTCGGCCCGGCTGCACGACGCGGCCGCGCCCCTGGCCGGCTATCCGGCCGACGCGATGGCGGCCCGGTTGCGGTCCACCACGATCAACTTCTCGGTGGAGGAACCGCGCGACGACATCGCGATCCTGGTGCTGCGCAACGACGCCTGAGGTGGGTGGATGACGACTCAGTACTACACCGCGACCACGATCGACGGGTACATCGCCGACGAGGACAACTCGCTGGACTGGCTCTTCGAGGTCGACGACGGTGGCGACGCGAACCCCTTCGGCGATTTCTTCGCCGAGGTCGGAGCGTTCGCGATGGGCTCGACCACCTACGAGTGGGTGCTCGCGCACGAGAACGCGGTCGAGGAACCGGAGAAGTGGCTGTCGCCTTACGGCGACACTCCGGCCTGGATTTTCACTCACCGTGAGCTGCCGCGCATTCCAGGGGCCAACATCAATTTTGTACGGGGTGAAGTCGCCCCCGTCCACGAGGCGATGACCACCGCGGCCGGCGACAAGAACGTGTGGCTGGTCGGCGGCGGTGAACTGGTCGGTTCGTTCGCCGACGCCGGGCTGCTCGACGAGATCATCCTCGGTGTGGCCCCGGCGACGCTCGGCGCGGGCGCCCCGGTGCTGCCCCGGCGGCTCACGTCGAAGCGCCTCAGTCTGACCTCGGTCAGCCGGCTCGGACAGTTCGCCAATCTGAGGTACGCGGTCGGCCCGCCCGTCGCCTGATCCCAGGTCAGTCGATCTGCCCTTTTTGTCGCCGTCGCCGTGGCATGGTGTTGGCATGGCGAAGACGCAGTACTACACCGCCACCAGCATCGACGGCTACATCGCCGACGAGACCAACTCGCTGGACTGGCTCTTCGAGGTCGACGAGGGCACCGAGAACCCGTTCGGCGAGTTCTTCGCCGGCGTCGGGGCGTTCGCCATGGGCGCGACCACCTACGAGTGGGTGCTGGAGAACGACAACCTGCTGGAAGAGCCGCAGAACTGGCACGACATGTACGGCGACGTGCCCTGCTGGGTCTTCACCCACCGCGACCTCCCGCCGGTCCCGGACGCCAACGTGTTCATGATCAGCGGCGATGTCCGCCGGGTCCACGAGGCCATGCTCGTCGCCGCCCAGGGCAAGAACGTCTGGCTGGCCGGCGGCGGCGACCTGGTCGCCCAGTTCGCCGAGCACGGCCTGCTCGACGAGATCATCCTGGGCATCGCCCCGGCCGTCCTCGGCGCCGGCACCCCGATGCTCCGGCACCGCATCCACGTCGACGAGCTGATCCTGACCGGGGTCCGCGAGGTGGGCCAGTTCGCCTACCTCACCTACGCGGTCGGCGACGTCGCCCGGATGGGCCGCCACCTGGCCGCCGAGACCGCCACCCTGCTCCCGGCCGCCTTCTGACGATCGGCGTCAGAACAGGTCCTGAGGCTCGGCCATCTCCAGCTCCGCCGCCAGCGCGGGCGGCGCCGACACCACCACGACCTTGCCGCCGCGGGCCAGCAGCACCTGCTCCACCCCGTCGACGATGTCGCGCACCCGCGGGGCCGGCAGACCGGCCGGCAGGACCGCGTGCACCGTGCCCAACCCGGCCGACCCGCGCAACGGCACCGGCGCCCCACAGAGATCCCGCAGCGCGTAGGTCACCGCCTGCAGACCCTCGGGCCGCACGGATATGCGGATCGAGACGTCCCCGGCGCGGAACGGATACCGCCCCCACCAGGGCGGACCCTGCTCGGCCAGGACGGTTTCGGCGCCCCAGACCTGGGCCAGCTTCGCCGCGCGCCCGTCCACCGACGATGCGTCACCCTCCAGGAGCACCGCCACCGTGCCGTCGGCCGCGCCCGGCAGGTCGACCTCGATCGCGCTCGGCTCCAGGCTCTGCTCGACCGCCAGCTGGACCAGCTCGGCCACCCCGGCCGGGGTCCGCACCGAGCGACCCACCCAGCGGCGGGCCGAGGGCAGCGGCTCGACCCTCAGCGTGGCCGAGGTGATCACACCGACGATCTCGGCGATGCCGGGCCGCCCGTTCTCCCCGTCGGTCTCGCGCTCGGCGCCGGTGGCCTCGGCGAACGTCACGCTCTCGGTCTGCTCCGCCGGGCTGCCGAACCGGTGCGCGAGCGGCCCGGCCTCGTTGACCGCCAGCATTCCGCCGACCGTCGTGCCGGGCGACGGCGGATCCACCGCGAGCCGCCGGCCCTGCAGCGCCAGAGCGGCCTGAACAGCGGAAACAGGCGTCCCGGCGGCGACCGTGGCGGTCGAGCCCTGGTGGTGCCACATGCCGTTGAGGCGACCGGTGTCGACGATGATGTCGAGCCCGGCCGGTGGCCGGCCCCAGTCGATCTTGCTGCCGGAGCCTCGCGCCCGGACGCTGAGCCCTTCCGCCGCGGCCAGACGCAGCGTGGCCGCGGCGGCCGGACCGGTGGCCGGCAGCGCGACATAGCCCGCACGCTCCCCGCCCACCTGGTCCACCGACCGCGCTCGTCGCGCGAAGTCGGGGCCGCAGATGTCCACGAGCGCATCGAGAAGGGAATCAGTCACGTCCGCAGCCTCCCCACCAGACCGGACTGAAGATCGTCCACTCTGGCACATCGTACACATGTTCGAATGACCGAGGTCCAGGTGTGTAAGAAACTCATCCCGGACCAATCCGCCGGTAACGTGGTCACGGTGACGACCGAATCGCCCGCCGGCCCACCGACGGCCCGCCAGGACCCCTCCGAGCGCACCCACCACGGCGACACGGTCACCGATGAGTTCGCCTGGCTCATGAACAAAGAGGACCCGGCCACCATCGCCTACCTGGAGGCGGAGAACGCGTGGACCGATACGGCCACCGCGCACCTCGCCGACCTGCGCGAAAAGGTATTCCAGGAGATCAAGGGCCGCACGCAGGAAACCGACCTGTCAGTCCCGAGCCGCAAGGGTGGGTATTGGTACTACACCCGCACCGAGGAGGGCAAGCAGTACGGTATCCAGTGCCGTGTCCCGGTCCGCGCGGGCGAGTCCGACCCGCCGACCGGCGACGCCCGCCCCGGCGAGGAAGTGCTGCTCGACGGCAACGTGCTGGCCGACGGGAAGGATTTCTTCGCGCTCGGCACGTTCGACGTGAGTCCGGACGGTAACTGGCTGGCCTACTCGACCGATTTCGAGGGCGACGAGCGCTTCACCCTCCGGGTCAAGGACCTGCGCACCGGTGAGGTGCTGGTCGACGAGATCCCGGACACGTTCTACGGCACCGCCTGGTCGGCCGACGGCAGCGCCCTGTTCTACATCACGGTCGACGAGGCCTGGCGCCCCGACCGGGTGCACCGGCACGTGGTCGGCCAGTCCTCCCGGGAGGACGCGGTCGTCTACCACGAGGCCGACGAGCGTTTCTGGGTCGGCGTCGAGCTCACCCGCAGTGAGAAGTTCATCGTCATCGACGCCCAGAGCAAAATCACTTCTGAGGTACGGATCATTCCGGCTGACACCCCGGAAGCCGATCCGGTGCTCATCGCCGAACGCCGGCAGGGTGTCGAGTACCAGATCGAGCACCACGGACACCGGTTCCTGATCCTGCACAACCGGGACGCCGAGGACTTCGCACTGGCCTACACGTCGGTCGACGCCCCCGGCGACTGGGTCGAGCTGGTTCCGCATCAGCCCGGCACCCGGCTCGAATCGGTCGACGCGTTCGCCCGGCACATCGTGATCTCTTTGCGTACGGATGGTCTGACCGGCCTGCGGGTGATGGGCGACGGCAGCACCGACGCCTACGACATGGAGTTCCCCGAGCCGCTCTACAGCGTCGGCCTCAGCGGCAACCCGGAGTACGACACCGCCTCGGTCCGGATCACCTACACGTCCCTGGTCGTGCCCGACTCGGTCTACGACGTCGATCTGGTCACCCGCACCATGACGCTGCGCAAGCGCAAGCCGGTGCTGGGTGGCTACGACCCGGCCGACTACGAGCAGTTCCGCGAGTGGGCGGCCGCTCCGGACGGCACCCGCATCCCGGTGTCGATCGTGGCTCGCAAGGGCGTCGTGCGCGACGGTTCCGCCCCGGCCGTGCTGTACGGCTACGGGTCGTACGAGCACAGCATCGACCCGTACTTCTCGATCGCCCGCCTCTCCCTGCTGGACCGCGGCGTGGTCTTCGCGATCGCGCACGTCCGCGGCGGCGGCGAAATGGGCCGCCGGTGGTATGAGGACGGCAAGATGCTGGCCAAGAAGAACACCTTCACCGACTTCGTGGCCGGCGCCGAAGCCCTGATCCGCAACCGCTGGACCAGCGCCGATCGCCTGGTCGCGCGGGGCGGCTCGGCCGGCGGCCTGCTCATGGGCGCGGTCGCCAACCTGGCGCCGGAATCGTTCGCCGGCATCGTCGCCGAAGTCCCGTTCGTCGACCCGCTGACCTCGATCCTCGACCCGTCCCTGCCGCTCACCGTCACCGAGTGGGAGGAGTGGGGCAATCCGCTGGAGTCGGCCGAGGTCTACGCGTACATGAAGTCGTACAGCCCGTACGAGAACGTCGCGAAACTCCCGTACTCCAAGATCCTCGCGGTGACCAGCCTCAACGACACCCGGGTCCTCTACCACGAGCCGGCCAAGTGGATCGCCCGCCTGCGCGCGGTCGCCCCCGACGGCCAGTTCCTGCTGAAGACCGAGATGGGCGCCGGCCACGCCGGCCCGAGCGGTCGCTACGACTCGTGGAAGGAAGAGGCGTTCGTCCTCGCCTGGATCCTGGACACCGCGGGCGTCTGAGCCGGGCCGGGGTCCCCCACGCGGGGGACCCCGGATTGCTCACTTCAGGGTGACTATCGCGGTCATCGATCTCCCTAGTGTTCTCCCTGTCGAAGCGGGACATTCCCGCAGCTCACAGAGGAGGACACGATGAGCGACGAAATCTCCGCGGCCCCGCCCACCCGCTCCGCGCCGCCGCGCTGGTTGCGCCCGCTCGCCGCCCGGCTGGTGTTCCTGCTCGTCGTCTTCGCGGTGTTCGAATCCCTGTTCACACCGCTGCTGACGACCGCCGCGAAGAACCCGATCACCGGCATCCTGGCCGGCGTCGCGACGATGGTGATCGCCCTGTTCGCGTACGCCAAACTGGTCTCCTGGCTGGAAGGACGCGCCACCCCGGAGATCAGCCGGGCCACGCTGCGGCCGCAACTGATCCAGGGCACCCTGATCGGCGCCGGCCTGTTCGTCCTCACCCTGGCCCTGATGTTCATGACCAACGCCTACCGCCTGCACGGCGGCTCGTTCTGGGCCATGATCGGCACCTTCGGCATGATGCTCGGTGTCGCCACCATCGAGGAGATCCTCTTCCGCGGCGTCCTGTTCCGCATCATCGAGGAACGCTGGGGCAGCCTGGTCGCCCTGATCGTCTCCGGCCTCACCTTCGGCGGCCTGCACCTGCTCAACCCGCAGGCCTCCCTGTGGGGCGCACTGGCCATCGCCATCGAAGGCGGCCTGCTGGCCGGCGCCGCCTACGCGGCCACCCGCAGCCTCTGGCTCCCCATCGGCATCCACCTGGGCTGGAACTTCGCCGAATCCGGCATCTTCGGCGCCACCGTCTCCGGTTCCGACACCACCGTCGGCGGCCTGTTCACCGGTTCCCCCCACGGCCTGGCCATCTTCAGCGGCGGCACCTTCGGCCCCGAGGCCAGCATCTGGGCCGTCCTGACCGGCGCGGCGGCCGCCTACCTCCTGGTCCGCAAGGCCCGGAAGCAGGGCACCTGGCGCTGAGCCGCCCCCACGAAGGCCGTCTCCCGTCACCCGACGCGAGGCGGCCTCGGCGCTTTCCGCGCCAGCTCGTTTTCGAAACCGGAACATCGGCTAGACGTAACCGGAACATCACGATTCGTAAATTACAGTCAGACTATTCGTCCTGTGCCCTCACCCAGGGGAAGCACAAGCGTTCAAACTATTTCGCCCAACTCGTTGAATCTATAACATCGGCGCCTGATTCTTCTCAACCTGAGCGTCGGGTTGGAGGGACTGTGCGACGATGACGGGTGGCGCAGACTTCGGCGGCACTCGTGTCGACGCAGGCAGTCGACGTCGCATACGAGACCCAACCGAATCCAGCCGGCCCAGCTCTCGTTGAACGACAGCGTGACCGGCCGCGAGACTCGAACCTTCATACAAGCTGGAGATATCGTGAACACCGAAGTCGCGACCATGGACACTCTGGTCGGGCCGCTGGCCACCATCAAGAACGCCCCGCTCCGGGAGATCCGAGCCGAGGATGCCGATCGGGTGGTGCGGCGGATCGTGGACAAGGAGTCTTTGCTCCGGCGACTGGACGTCGCCGCGTTTCAGTCAGCACACTGATGCCCGGGCCGGCCGGCGGCAAGGCCGGCGATGCTTATCCGCTGAGCCAGTTCGTGTTGAAGGTTCAGGGCCGGTGCGACCTCTCGTGCGATCACTGCTATATCTATGAACACGCGGACCAGAGCTGGCGATCCAAACCCAAGGCCATGACTCCGGACGTGGCCCGAGCCGCCGCCCGGCGGATCGCCGAGCATGCCGAGGCCTGGAATCTCTCCCACGTCCGAGTCGTCCTGCACGGCGGTGAGCCGCTGTTGCTCGGGCCGGCCCGGCTGGACGAACTCATCGCCCGGGTCCGCGCGCCGATCGAGGCGGTGACCCAGCTCTCCTTGATGATGCAGACGAACGGCGTGCGATTCAACCCGGCGATGGGCGACGTGCTCAAGCGGCACGGCGTCCGGGTGGGCATCTCACTCGACGGTGATCGAGCGGCCAACGATCGACACCGGCGGTTCGCGAACGGCGCCAGCAGCTTCGATCAGGTCCGCGCCGCGCTCGCGCTGCTGCGCCGCCCGGAATATCGCGAGCTGTATGCCGGCATCCTCTGCACCGTCGACATACGCAACCCACCCGACCAGGTCTACGAAGCGTTGCTGGCTGAGCGCCCGCCGCACATCGACTTCCTGCTGCCGCATGCCACCTGGGACGATCCGCCGTACCGCCCGGGGGATCGGCACACGCCGTACGCGGACTGGCTCTCCGTCATCCACCGGCGCTGGCTCGCAGATGACCGTCCGATGCGGATCCGCCTCTTCGAGGGTCTGCACTCCACCGCGCGAGGCGGCCCGAGCGGCAGCGAACAGCTCGGGGCCGATGCTGTCGACCTGGCGGTCATCGAGACCGATGGCAGTTACGAGCAAGCCGACTCGATGAAGACCGCCTACGACGGGGCGCCGGCGACCGGCCTGAGCGTACTCACGCACACCGTCGATGACCTTTCCCGGCTGCAGCCGATCGCGGTACGCCAGAACAGCATCCAGAACCTGGGCGACATCTGCCGATCCTGTCCGGTGGTCAGCCAGTGCGCCGGCGGGCTCTACGCACACCGCTACCGCAGCGGTCATGACTTCGCGAACCCGTCCGTCTACTGCCCTGACCTGCGGGTCCTCATCGAGAGGACCAATGAGGAGAGCAGGATGCACAACGCTGGCCGCAAGCCGGAGGAGACCAGTGCCGCCGAGGTGATCGCCCAGCTCGCTTCCGGCTTCGGCGACGAGGCGACAATCACCTGGCTGGCCGAGCAGCAGCGTTCGGTCACCCGCGCCCTGGTCTCGGCAACGATCGACCAGCACGGCCCGACCCCCGGATGGGAGTCGCTGGCCGAGGTGGAGGCGGAGAACCCGGAGGCCGTGCGGCGCGTGCTGGCGCATCCGTACGTGCGGGCCTGGGCGGTCGGGATGCTGCGCACCGAGGACCCGGCCGGCATGCCCTACCTGGGTGGCCTCGCCGCCGCGGCGGGCGTGCACGCCGACATGCGCATCGAGACCGAGGTGCGGATCAACCGCGGCGTGGTCACGCTACCCACGCTCGGCACCCTCTACTGGCCGGAGGAGACCACGGCCCGAGCCCGGATCACCGTGGACCGGGGAAAACTCTGGCTCACCGGCCCGGACGACCGGACGATCACGGTCGACCTGGCCCAACCCGGCGCCTCCCCGACCTGGCAGCCGACTCGCTGGATCACGGTGGACGGCTGGAGCGTCCGGATCGAGGACGGCGACCCGGCCCGGGACTGCCACGGCTGGACCCCAGCGGGCCGGCTCGGCGACGCGGCTATCGCCCGCTGGCGAGACTCGCTGACCGCAGCGTGGCGCCTGATCACCGCCGACCTTCCCGGATATGCCCCGGCATTACGGGCCGGACTGCACGTCATCATGCCGCTGGAGGCCGACCCGGCGGGCAAGCAGCGGGCGGCCACCGCCATGGACGCGTTCGGCTCAATGGCCGCCGCTCTGGTCGGTCCGGCCGAGCTGGCCGTCCTGCTCGTGCACGAGTTCCAGCACGCAAAACTGGGTGCGCTGCTCGACCTCTACGATCTGCACGACCGGAACTCGGACGCGCGGATCACGGTGGGCTGGAAGCCGGAGCCGAGGCCGGTCGAGGCCGCGCTACAGGGTGTGTACGCACACGCCGCGGTCGCCGACGTATGGCGGACCCGGCTCGGCTCCGACCCGCGCGCCGCCGAGTTGTACCCGATGTACCGCCGCTGGACCACCGACGCGATCGCCGCACTTCGCGCTTCCGGAGCACTCACCCCCCTGGGAACAGACTTCGTCGACCAGGTGGCCGCCGCGGCGCAAGCCTGGGAGTTCTGACCGCCCAGAGCGATCTGCCTTCGACCTGACACGCCGGATCGCCTCAGCGCCGTCGTTCAACTTCTCGCCGCCGCACGGAGAAAGTGCGTCGCCCGGTACCCCCGGATCAGCCTGTCCGGACCATGGAGTAGGTCGCACAAGCCGTCACTGACCAGGCAGGGAAGCCGATCGATGACAGAGTGGAGTCGGCCAACTACTCTGAATCCCCAGGGAGGCGACCGGATCGGGGATCGAAGTGGACGTACCCGCTGAGGAGAGCTGATCGTGGCCGCGCCCGATCTCTACTTTGCGCTGATATACGCGCGAACCTCGACTCCGAATCAGTGGGTCGAGGCGTTTTATCACCGGCTCAGCCTCGAAGTACAGAGTCGTGCCGCACCGATGCCCGGCCTACGTCCTGGCTCGCTCTACTTCTCCACCGCCGGCGAGGCGCTGCGCGCACTCGACCTCGGGCTCCCTCGAGTACGGGTGCTGGTTCCGCTCTACACCCGCGAATTCCTGCACGACCCGCCGCCCGACTTCGGCGACCGCCTCTACCGCATCGGTGACCCGACCACGCTGCCCTTCGTGCACCCGGTGCTCTGGGAGGCGCACCTGCCCGCGCGAAGGGTGAACGGCCTGGCCCAGGCCACCTCGCTGGGTAGTTCGGTTCAGGAGTACCTGGACTGTGGCATGGCCTCGATCTGCCGGCTCAACGCGTACACGGCGGAACTCAAACGGATCGTCGAGGAGCTGGCCGACCGCCTGGTATCCGCCGCCGAAAACCCGGACCGGCCACCGCTCTGGCTCTTCGCCCGCCCCGAGCCGCCGATCCTGGATCGCGCGCCCGAGGTGCGCTTCCTGATCACCGTGGTCCGGGCCGACCGGCGCGGGCCCGACTGGTCACCGTTCGGCACCGGCTCGCTGATCGAGCGGGCCAAGGACGCGGCCCAGCGACTCTCCCTGCTGCCGGAAATCCTGCTCGGGATGGCGATGCCGGCCTCACCCAACGGTTTCCACGAGGCGGCCGGCGTCCTGCTGCTCGACTCCTGGGTGCTCGACGACCCGCTCAGCCGGCCCGCGGCCGAACAGGTATTACGCACCATCCCCCCATGGATGACGGTGGTGATGGTGATCGCGCCGGATCACGCCGACCACGCCGCCCGGGCCCACGAGCTGGCCGCCGAAGCGCGGACGCTCACCCCCAACGGCGTGCAGGTCGCCCGCAACGATCGGGAGTTCCAGCGAGCCGTCGTCGAGGCGGTCGCCAAGGCACGCCGCAACTTCATGCACCGACGGCAAACGAGCAGACCGTGGGAGGACCTGCGATGACCAGGGGCCGCAACGGACAGGTCGTCACCTTTTACTCGTACAAGGGTGGGACCGGACGCACCATGGCGCTGGCCAACGTCGCCTGGATCCTGGCCGCGAACGGATACCGGGTGCTCGCGGTCGACTGGGACCTCGAGTCCCCCGGCCTGCACCGTTTCTTCCACCCGTTCATGGACCCCCGCCTGCTGGCCAGCACGCGGGGCATCGTCGACATGATCAACCTGTACGAATGGGACTCCTCCAAGCCCGGATGGGACCCGGCCCAGGTCGGTGGATACGCGGCGGTACAGCAGCATTCCTCGTCGCTGAACTGGAACCACTTTCCGGAGGGCGGCACCCTGGACTTCCTCTCGGCCGGCCAGCAGAACCCGGTGTACGAGGGCGTCCTCACCAACATCAACTGGGACGACTTCTACCAGAACGGCGATGGCAGTGGCGGTCGCTTCTTCGACGCGATGCGCGCCGACATGAAGGACCGGTACGACTTCACGCTGATCGACAGCCGGACCGGGCACAGTGACATCGCCGGCATCTGCACCAGCCACCTGCCGGACGTGCTGGTGGACTGCTTCACCTTCAGCGACCAGGGCATCGAGGGCGCAGCCAGGATGGCCCGGCAGTTGCACAGCGTCCGCGACATCCGGGTGCTACCGGTGCCGATGCGGGTGGACCCGGCCGAGAAGGGCAAGGCCGATGCCGGCCGGGCCGTCGCGTTTCGGGAGTTCGCCGACCTACCGAGCGGCCTTCACGAAGACGAGCGCCGGGCGTACTGGCTCAGTGTCGAGGTGCCCTACCGGGCGTATTACGCATACGAGGAGACGCTGGCCACCTTCGGCGACGAGCCCGGCGCGAGCGGCACGCTGCTGAGCTCGTACGAGGCCCTGGCCTCGCACATTACCGGCGGCCGAGTCTCGTCGATGCCACCGATGAACCCGACCCTGCGCCGACAGGTCGCCCCTCGATTCGAGCGCAAAGTGTTCTCCGAGGCCGACGCGGTGCAGCTCTCCGGGGCCAGCGTCGATCAAGTGTGGCTGGAGTGGGTCGAGCACGTACTTTCCAATGGTGGTTTCCGGGTGGTGAATGCGGCCGTCGGCGGCGACATCCCGGACCTGCCGTCGGGGAACGTCCAGCACCTGAAGATCATTTCCCGGGCGGAAGGGATCGCCCAGTTCTCGGGCGCACCGGGCATTCCTGGTATCGAGCCCGAGGTTCGGGCGATCTACACCGCCGACATCACCCAATGGCGCAGCATCCCGGCGGAGCACTCGCGGTTCATCACCGGACTCGGCTCGGCCGCGGCGGCCGCCCAGATCCTGGAGCTCATCGGCCGGCCCGCCGGCGACCTGGACGGCGTGCTGGCCGGCGCCCCGCGCTACCCCGGCGATGAGCCGGACCTGGTGGTCAACCTGCCGGCCCGTAACGCCCGCTTCACCGGGCGCGAGGCCGGGCTGCGCGCCCTCCGCGAACAGCTGCGGTCCGGTTCGGCCGTGGTGCTCTTCGGCACCCAGGCAATCGCCCTGCAGGGCATGGGTGGCGTCGGCAAGACCCAGATGGCCTTGGAGTACGCGCATCGCTACCGGGCCGCATACGACGTGGTGGCCTGGCTGAACGCCGACACCGAGGAGAGCCTGCAGGGTTCGCTGCGTGACCTCGGCGGCCGGCTGAACCTGATGTCCGAGCAGTCCGGGCCGGACTATGCCCGCGCCGTCGTGCAGGAACTCAGCCGGGGCAAGCGGCGCTGGTTGCTGATCCTCGACAACGCCGACGAACCGGATGCGGTCCGCACCTACCTGCCACACGGCCCCGGACACGTCCTGATCACCTCCCGGAACAAGGCGTGGGGTGAGCAGACCCAGCCGTTCGAGGTCGATGTGTTCACCCGGGACGAAAGCATCGAGCACCTGGTGCAGCGCGTCGACGCGATCGGCCACGGGGACGCCGACCTGGTCGCCGAGCAGCTCGCCGACCTGCCGATCGCGGTCGCGGCGGCCGCGGCCTGGCTCGACGAGACGCACACCGCGGTCAGCGATTACCTCCGGCTGATCCAGGAGGAAGGGCCGAGCGCCGTCCTCACCGCCATGACCGATCGGCCGATCGCGCGGACCTGGGACCTGTCGCTGAACCGGCTGCGCGAACGGGACCACGCGGCGTACCGGCTGTTCCAGCTCTGCAGCGTGCTGGCTCCGGAGATCCCGCTCGACCTGGTCTTCAGCGATCAGATGGCGGAGTACCTCAAGGCGTACAACCCGGCGCTCTCCGAACGGCTGCTGCGTGGCTCGCTGATCCAGCAGATCAACCGGCTGGCGCTGCTGCGCCTGGACCAGCGGCCGTCCTCCTCCGGCGACGGCGAGCGCAGCGGGCGGATCCTCATCCACCGCGTCGTGCAGAACGTGGTCCGCGACCGGATGACCGAGGAAGAGCTCATCCAGGCCCGGCTGGAGGTACACCAGGTACTTGCCAAGGCCCGGCCGGAGGGCGAAGTCGAAGACCCGCAGTACTGGCCGCGGTTCCGCCTGCTCTGGCCACACCTGGATGCCTCGGACGCCGAGCACAGCACCGACGAATCCGTCCGCCAGCTGATCATCGACCGCGTCCGCTGGTACTACGTTCAGGCCGACCCGGTGACCGGCCGCGGCCGGTCGGAGCGAGTCGCCCGGATCTGGGAGCAGCAACTCACCACGATCACCGACCCGAGGCAGGCCGCGACCCTGCTGCGGCAGTTGCTCCAGCTCCGCTTCAACCTCGCCAACCTGCTGCGTGATCTGGGCGAGTTCGAGCTCTCCCGGCAGGTGGACGAGGAGGTGCTGGCCGAGCAGGTGCGCCTGCTCGGGCCGGAGCACCCGCACACACTGATGACCCGGGGCAGCTACGCCGCCGATCTGCGAGGACTCGGACGTTATCCGGAAGCACTCAAGCTCGACATCGAAACCTATCGCGCCTGGCAGGATCTGTACGGCGAGGACAACACGCGCACGCTGGCGGCCCGGAACAATCTCGCGGTGTCGTACCGGCTGATGGGTCGTTTCTGGGAGGCCAGCGAACACGACAAGGAAGCCTGGGAGCGCCGCCAGGAGGTGAACGGAGAGACCAATCTCTGGACTCTCGGCACCGCGGCCTGCCTGGCCCGCGACTGGCGTGATGCCGGCGACTTCGAACGCTCGGCCGCACTGTTGAAGCAGACACTGGGCCACCTGGTCAGTACCCGCGGGCCGGACTCCCGGTCGACACTGACCACCAAGTCGAACTACGCGGTCTCGCTGCGCAGTCTCGGCCGGATCAACGAGGCCCGGCAACTACATCAAGAGGCGTACACCCGGCTGCTCGAACTGTTCGGCGCCGACAACCCGGAGACCGTGGCCTGCCGGTTCAGCCGAGCGCTCACGCTGCTCAGCGCGGGTGAGGGCGATCAGGCGGTGGAGGAACTGCTGGCCATCCTCCAGTTCTGGAAACGTCGGCTCGGCGATCGGCACCCGTACACGCTGGTCTGCATGAATGACCTGGCGATCGCCGAACGCCAGCTCGGCCGGCTCGACGCGGCACGCGAGTGGATCAGGCCGACAGTGGAGCGACTGTCCGAAGTGCTGGGTCCGGAGCATCCGTACACTCTCTCCGCGCAGATGAACCTGGCAATCTGCGAGGCCGAGCCGTCCGAAGCGGGCGGCACCGACCCGGTGACGGCCCGGGAGACGCTGCTCTCGATCGGCGAGGGCATTCGCCGGGTGTTCGGGCCGGAACACCCCAACACCTTCCGTTTCGAGGCGAACCTCGCCCTCGTCGAGGACGCGCTGGGCACCGAAGCGGCCGACGACCGTCTCGCCGCTCTCCGGGAGCGCGTCATCGTCCGGCTCGGCGCGACGCATCCGATCGTGAGCGGGCTCGACAGGCGCCGCTACCTGTATCGACTCATCGATCCTCACCAGTTCTAGGGGGCGGGCGTCCATGGCGAACTCGGAAAGCACCATCACGTCGCTGATACGAACGGCCTGGCAGACCGCACCACCGGTGCTCCGCCGATTCGCCTACGCGGTCTGGACCGTCGCGCTGGTGGCGGTGATCCTGTCGGGTGTGGCCGACGCCCGGAACTGGTGGGGTGGTCTGCAGTTCACCACGAACATCATCTCCGAGCTGATCTGCGGGCTGTTCGCGCTGCCGGCGGCTCTGGTGATCATTGCCAGGCTGGCCGACTACCAGGTGCAAGAACTCGAACGAGTCCGCCTGGAGGCCAGGTACGCCGCGGCACTGAAACAGCTGACCACCTCGGCCCACACCACCAGCGAATATGTCCAGGAACTGGTCCAGGAGGTGACCGACAGCACCAACGCTTTCGTGACGGCCGTACGCATCGTGAACGGTGGCCTCGCCGACCCGGACGCCGCGGTCGAGTCGGCTCATCTGCTGCAGGCCCAGATGGACAGCCAGCAATGGCTGTTCTACGAGCGGGTGGTGACCCCGCTACGGATCGACGGGAACCAGCTCCGGGCGCTGTTCGGCGAAATCGTCCGCAACGGCGAGCAGACCACCCAGGCCGCCCAGTTCGAACGGCTCTGGAACGACATCGAGGCCGCGTTGCGACACCACCGGCAGACCATGGCGGCCGGCTACCAGGAGTTCGCCCGAGGCGGCGTACCTACCGCCAACCGGGCCACCCGGCTGCGCAACGCCGCGATCCATCACCTGCACAGCATCGACCACCTGCTTCAGCTCTGTGCCGAACTGCAGGCGTTCGCCAGTGAGATACAGCCGCTGCTGGCCCGCGCTGACCTGTCCCTGAGCCGACCCGGCCGATGACTGTCGGCCGTCAGGCCGTCAGCCACGCCAGGATCCGCGGCAGCACCTCCACCGCGCCGAAGTGGGCCGCGTCGTGCTGCACATGCACCTCCGAGCGCGGAATCTGCTGCGCCAGCCACCGGCTGTGGCTGGCCGGCGAGAACGTGTCATGCGCGCCGTGCCAGAGCCGGACCGGCGACACGATCGAGTCGAGCGTGAACCCCCAGTCGCGGCGAAACGCCAGAATGTCATCGAGCCAGCCGTACGGGCCGACCCGCAGCGCGTCGGCGTAGCTTTTCGCCAGCAACCGCCGGTACAGCACGCTCTGCATGAAGCGCACGTCCGGGCCGGACATCTGCGCCAGCAACTCCTCGATGAGGCTCTCCGGGTCGGCGGCGGTCTGCTCGGCCAGTGCCCGCAGCTCCCGCAGCTGGTCGATGGCGCCCTGGTCAGCAGTAACGTGCGTGCGGGCGTTCGACTCGGCCATACCCTCGTACCAGTTGAGGCCAACCGCGTCCCTCGGTGCGAGCCCGACCAGGACCGCGGCTCGCCCCACCCGGTGCGGCAACATCGCGGCGCACGCCAATGCGTGCGGCCCGCCGCCGGAACGACCCACCACCGCGAACCGCTCAACACCCAGCCGGTCCGCGATGGCCTGCACGTCCGCGGCGGCGTCGACCACGCTGCGGTCCGGCAGGCGGGTGGAGCCGCCGTACCCCGGCCGGTCGTAGCTGATCAGCCGGATGCCCAGCCGATAGATGACGCTGTTGCGGGGGCGCGGTCCGGCGCTCGATCCGGGGGTGCCGTGCAGCAGGAACACCGGAACCCCGTCCGATGCACCGCACACCTCAACCGCGAGAACCCTGGTGTCGATCCTGACCTCAACCCGTGTCACCAAGGCCATCCCTTATCTCCGAAGTGCCGGCCAGTTTCGACGGAGGCCGCTCGGCTCTCGCATCGATCGTAGTCGTCATGGAGAGACGCTTGAGAGCCGAAATCAGCCGTATTGAAGGGGAGTGTCCGAATCAGGGGTTCGTGCCGGTGCGCGAAAGCCAGGAAGGGCCTTGACCGAGCTACTGCGATGCCGCACAAAGCACGCCGAACCGAGTCCAGGTCGAGCAGCCTGGTCCCGGCGCCCGCCGGCCCCGAACGGTCACCGTGTGGGCGTCACCCTGTGGTGCTGCGCGTGTCGGCCAGGCGCGATGCGGGTCGGTTCCTAGTGTGGGCGACGTGATCAAGAACGTGGCCCGCGGCGCGCTCCGCCGCTGTCTGCCCGTTCTTCTGGCGCTGGTCCTGGTTGCCGCGCCGGCCACGGCCGGTGTGCACCGGTCGCCGGCCGATCCGCCCGCCGTGGTTGCCTGTGCGTCGCGCAGTGACTCGGCCGAGCAGGCGCATGGCGCCCCGGTCGAGAAGGCGGAAACTGCGGGCGCGGCCATCGACCGTGAGCAGATCCTGGCATCGCAGAGCACCGTGTCGGTCGGTGTCTCCCGCGCGCCGCCCGCCACCGCCCTTTAAACAGGCGCTCAAGGCGGGCCGCCCGCCGAATGCCCCATGTATGTCGACGGCTGAACGCTGTCCGCCCCCCCCGTTCGTCATTCCAATAAGGATTTTCAACAGTGAATTCTCTGCCGCAGACGCTGCTGTCCGAATCGATGGCCCCGATGGTCATCTGGATGATGCTGATGGTGGCCGCGGTTCCCGCAGTCGTGCTTTTGGCGAGTCCGCACGCGGTGCACCGCCCCGGCCGGCTGCTGATGACGATCGTGGACCTGCTGCGCTGCCACGTCGAAGCCCGGGAACAGGCCCGGCGTGACGCCCTCGCCGCGATGCACCGCGCCGAGCAGGCCCGGGTCGCGCTGACCCACGCCGGCGTGGTGGTTGAGCACCGGCACGTCCTCTGGTGTGAGGCCGGGCAGCGCACGGACGAGATGTGGCTGGCCTGGCAGGCGGCCGAGCAGCAGGTGGGCCGGGCCCGTGCCGCAACGGCGTTCGCCACCCCGTGGGCGGCGAAGACCACAACCGAATACACCGATTGGACCCGGATGCTGCATCGCCGCGTGTCCGCCGCCGTCGCCTGCGGTGACTTGCCCGCCACGGCGATGGTGGCCGTGTCGTCCGGCCGGGATGGCTGGAACCGGTGGCTGCACCCCGTGGACCAGGAACTGACCGTTCTCCGGGCGATCGCCGGTCATCGACGGCGGTGTCACACTCAGGCCGCTGTCGCGGAACGGGCGGCCCGCGACGACCTTCAGCATGCCGCTGCGATCCGCGACCGGTTCCGTGGCGAAGCCGTCGTGGCGGCCCGGCACGCCGCCGAGCATCGGCTGCGACCCGCCGTTGAGCACTGGACCGCTACCGCACTACGCCTGACCTGGGCCCACCGGATGGCATGACCCTCACCCGCGACATCCGTGGTCATCAGAACCGACACCACCGTCGAGCAGCATGCCGACCTGCGCAGCGACGGTGAGTCCGGGCGGGTGTGGTGCTGGTTCCCCAGACCACCAGACGGCCCGGCATCCTGCTCATGGTCTGCGAACTATGGCGTTGCTGTCCGCTGGTTCACGGCGCACACGACGACACGCTAAATGCCGCTTGAGCTGCGGAAACACCTATGTCGGGGTATCCCAGTGGGCCGCAAGGTCGCTCGCCGGTACTCTGAACGCTGCGGGCCGCTAGCTCAATGGCAGAGCTGAGGACTTTTAATCCTTAGGTTCAGGGTTCGAGTCCCTGGCGGCCCACCACACTGACCAGCACATATTTTGGTTAAAGCCTTACTGAAGGCACCCTTCGGTCACTCTGTTCGGCAGGTCCGGAGCGACCTGTGTCGGCACGACACCGCGGGACTGAGCCGCAGTCGCTCCCAACCTGGCCGCTGGACTTCAGAGGCGCCCGGACAAACGAGAACGCCCCGGGCGCGGGGCCCGGGGCGTTCGACGGCTCGATCAACCCCGGCGATAGGTGCGGGTCGTGGTGTAGATGTAGTTGCCCGCACGGTCGTACGCGCGAAGCTGCATCTTGAAAGTCTTGCCGTACTTCGCGGTGTTGATCGAGAAGGCGTAACCGGCTCGATAGTCGGTGGCGACGAGTTTGCCGTTGACCAGCAACTGGACCTTGGCGACGCCGTTCTTGTCGCTCGCCGTGGCGGTGACGGTCACCTTGCCCTTCAGCTTGGCCTGGTTCTTCGGTGCCTTGGTCAGCTTCAGCGCCGGCCGCGTGTTGTCGACGATCACCGTGCGGGACGCGAACGACTGGTTACCCAGCTTGTCCACATACCACCAGGTGAACGTCAGCGGACCGTCCTTCTTCGGGTAGATCGCGAGACCGCCGGGCGCGTTGGCGATGCTCGGCAGCCCGACGAGTTCCGCGTCGACAAGCTCGGAGGGGACTTTGACCGTGCTGTTGGTCACGAAGTACGAGCCTCGGACCAGCGCGTTCTGCGCCGGCGTGAGTGAGGTGACCACCGGGCCGGTCCGGTCGATCGTCACCGGGAACACTTTGCTGGTGGTCTGGTCGAGCGCGTCGGTGGCACGGATCTCGATGGTCGCGGACGTCCGCGTCGAGGCCCGGTCGTCCCAGTTCAGCGTGGAGCCGGTCGACTTCAGCTCGCCGTCCACGTACCACTCGGTCTTCCGCAGCGTCAGATCGGTGGCGGTGGCGGTCAGCGTGCCGACCGGGCCGATCGTGGCCCCGGCGGTGGTGACCTTGACGTTGATCGGGACCCCGCTCACGACGGACTCCCGGCTGTAGGCCAGGTCGGAGATGACCGGCGGCGTGTCGTCGATCGCGTAGCTGGCCGAGGCACCGCCGAGGTTGCCGCGGACATCGGTCAGCCGCAGGTTGACGAATTTCACTCCGGGCACGGTCGTCAGGTCGAAGGTCCACGGCGCCTCGGTGCGGACGTCCAGGTTTTTACCGGTGCCCGTGTCATACAGGGCGACCTTGGCGATGTCCGCCGGCAGGTCGTTCACCGTGATCGTCAGCGGTCCGCTGTGCATGACCGTGCCGCTCGCTGGGGAGATCCTCGCGTGCGGCACGTTGATGTCGGCGATCACCCGCACGGTCTTCTCGGCGACGTTCCCGGCCGCATCGTAGGCCCGCAGCTTGATCTCCACCTCCGTCCCGTCCGGGACGCTCGTGAGGTCCACCCCGACCCGCGTGCCGGTCCGGGTGACCGAGAACTTGCGGCTTCGAACGCCGTCGACGAGCGTCTCCAGCATGATCACGCCGGTGTCGTCGTGCACCGTCGGCTGGAACACCGACATCTGGTTGTAAACCTGGCCATCGGTCAGGCCGATGTTGTCGATCACCGGCGCGGTGGTGTCGGCCGGGGCGTCGTCGGCGAATGCCGGCGTGCCTGCGGTAAGGATCAAGGAACTGGACAGTGCCGCGATCGCGGCAGCGCGAAGCGTCTTCAACGCCGCATCCCCCATGGCGAGAACAATGCGACGACGGTACGGCACCGGATCGATGGTGTCGACCAGCGAAGAGATAAAAGATGATCACGAAGTGGGCACGGCTGGGCCGGAGCAGCGCAGGCCCTCGGTTTTAGGGGCGCCCCGGTCAAGCCGACCGACCACCGACCACCGCCCGCAGACCGATATTGGTGCGGTCGAGGCTGGGCGCACCATCCGAGCAGGTGTTGACGATGGTCAAGTGCCCACCAGGGTTGCCGGTCAGGTAGATGGTGTCGAGCTTGCCCTTCGTAGCCGTCCAGGTGAGCCTCAGGGCGGCGGTGTCCCCCGCCCGCACCCGGACGCGCGAGAACATGAAGACCGTGTCGTTGTCGGCGATCTGCTCGTCCGAGGCCTGCTCCACGCCACCGACCAGTAGTGCCGCGCGGACTGTCATCGACACGTTGACGTCGATCTGCACGGTGGCCCGGTCGAGGTAGGCGACTCCGGCCGGCACCGTGAAGGTTTGGGTGACCGAGCCGCCGGGCAGCGACTCGGGCCGGCCCGGGTTGCCCGCGCACATCGGGATGCCGGCGGTGGTGACCGGCCCGTAGTTGTCGTACGCCTTGACGTCGTGCGCCGGCGCCGGCGGTGATGTGGTGGTCGGCGGCGTGGTCGGTGCCGAGCCGATCCGGAACGAGACCCAGCCGGTGGTGCGGCTGGTACTCGTGTCGGTGACCCGTGTCGTGTAGGTGCCCGCCGGGTCGCCGGCGCACGGCCACGTCCACACGACCTTGCCGCCGGCGCGCACGGTCCCGTCGGTGACGATCCCGGTGTACGCGGATCCGTCCGGCCGCCGTGCCTCGACCTTGTAGCGACCGCCGACCGTGAAACCGGACGAGGTGCTGGACAGCTTGCCGCTCGCGGTTGTGCACGAGCCGGTTACTTGGAACGACAGCGGACCGACGGTCGACGGTTTCCCGGTGTTCTGGTCATCGCCCGGTTCAACGGTGTTATCGGGCTTCGCCGGCTCGTTGTACGTGTAGTGCGAGAGGACGCTGAACCCGAAGCCCAGGCTCGGCACGGCCGCGGCTTTCTGGTCGACCGTGAAGTCGAGTACGTCGCCGAGCTTGTTCTCGATCTCCGGGAGTCCGCGCGCCATCAGGCCGGTCATCTTGCTGATGCCGGTGCTGAGCCGGCCGATCGTCGCGAGGTCCATTCCCGACTTCTGCTGGATCTCGTTGCGAGCGGCGATGACCAGGATCTGCTTGATGCACTTGGGTCCGTCGCCGGTGATCACCTTGTAGAGGGCGCTCTTGTCGGTGATGTCGGTGTTGACGACCATTTTCGAGCACTCGGTGGCCGCGGCCGCACCGAAGACGTCTTTCACGTAGTTGTCGGCGCCGGCTTTGATACCGACGTCGAGCAGTTGCTGAGCGATGATGCTGAACATGTCCGCGGTGATCGTCGCGGCGGTCGGTGTGATCGAGAAGGTGTGGTTCTTGCCGTTGCCGACGTCGAGGATGCCGACCGACGCGCGGGACAGCGGCGGCAGATAGAGCCCGTGGGACCCGGCCGCGGTGTCGCCGATGACGTTGCGGAACGCGTCCGGCAGCATCCCGGCCGACTCGTGCCAGCCCCACTTAACCTTCGCGCCGTTGTAGTGCAGCATCAGCCCGTACGGCCGGTTGTTGACCAACTGCACGTCGAGCACGCCGTCGTCACCGTGGCCCTGCACGCAGGAGCGCACCACCATGGCCGCCGCGTCGGTGATGCCGGCCGACGTGTTGTACCAGGCCGGAACCTTCTTTCCCGGGTCGCACCGGGGCGTGTCGGACGCGCGGCGGCCGGTCCACTCGCCGATCGACTGGCTGACGCCGGCCAGCAGGGTCGGCCAGTCCCACTCCCAGAACTGCCATTTCGAGAAGTGCGTCAGCGCACCGACCAGGGTGTGCGTGGTGGCGTCGTACGTCACCGGGTATTGGGTCCAGCCGCTGGGGTCGTCCGATTCGAAGGCCAGCTGGAGCTCGCCGGCCTCGGCCGCGTCCTGGAGGTCGGCCGGCACCGGTAGCCGCAGCTCGGGCCGGCCGATCACCTGGCCGCTGGTGGTGAACTCGACGCCGGCCGACATCGGTACGTGCCCGGCCCACGGCCGGGACGTCTGATAGCTGGCCTTCACCGGGGCGTCGTCACTGATCGCCCGTTCCGGCACGTAGAGGGTGAGCCCGTCGCGCAGCGCGATGGACTGCCCGCCCCGCGCCTGCAGGCTCGCCGGCGTCACCACCCCACCGCCCCGGCCGCCCAGCACCGCCACCGCCGCGATACCGCCGACCACCAGCACCATCAGTCCGGCCACGACGAACCGGCGGCGCAGCCGACCGGGACCGCGGGGTGCCGGGCCGCTGCCGGTCAGGGCCGCCACCTGCCGCGCGGTCTCGTGGTCGAGCCGCGCCTTGAAGATCTCGGCCTGTTTGGCCGCCGCGTACTCGGTGAGCTCGGCGATCTTCGGGGACTGGAGCACGGCGGCGTTCACCGTGTCGGTGAGGATGCGGCGCTCGCGGCGGGCCCGGTCGAAGTCGGACTCCGGCAGGATGCCCTTCATCAGCGCGACGGCGAGGTCGATGGCGATGAAGAACAGTGGCCACAGCCACGCGAACAGGTCGTGCTTCAGCAGTTCGACAAGCGCGTCGGTCTGCGCGGCCAGGCCGGTGTCGGCCAGGGTCGCGGCGACCGCGTCCTTGATTTCCTGCTCGCGCGCCTTGGTGTCGGTCTCGACGGTCTTCTGCTGGGCGGTGATGTCGGAGTTGAGCAGGCCGATCTGCGTGTCGTGGCGCCTCTCGATCGCCGGCAGCGTGGCTTTGAAGTCCTTGGCCTGCTGGAGCAGCTGATCGGAGCTCGGGCCGGGTCCGCAGGTGTCGCCGTTGGCGGCCCGGTTGCCGTTGACGCAGACGTGGTCGTCCGACCATGCCTTCTGTTTCGCGGCCAGGGTCGCCTGCGCGTCGGCGAGTTTCTTCTCCTCGGCGTCGATCTTGGCCTTGTCCTCGGTGATGCGCTTGGTGGCCTGGTCGATCGCCGGCGTGTACTTCGACGTGCGCATGATCTCGTCGGTCGTCGTGGCCACGGCCGCCGAGTTCCGGTCCGACACCATGTGGGCGAGCGTGTCGCGGTACATGAAGAGGATCGTGGCGTGCGAGATGACCAGCCCCATGGTCAGCGACAACATCCCGCGGACGGCGACGAGTCGTACGCGGGAACCGATCTTTCCGTCCTTGAGCGGTGTCACGGTGACCAGCAGGTCGATGCTGAAGACGACGAGCGCGATGAGGAGCCCGCCACCGATCGCGAGGGGCCACGGCGCATGCAGGTTGCTGCGGAACGCGGCGGTGGCCGCGACGGCCGCCCACGCGGCGATGGTGAGCAGGAGCATGCCGACGGCCGTGTGGCGAACGCGGTTGTCCGATTCCAAGGGATGCGCCGGATCTGCCCCGCCCAGAACGGCGATTCGCTCCTGAAACCTCACCAAAACCCTCGCTTCCGCTTCGGAAACCCATGCGGTTGACGGTGATCAATTAGGTGGATGAAGAGTAACCACCGCTTCAAATCCCGGGCACTCTTTTTCTCGCATCGTGGCCGCTGGAAACATTTCGATTGATCGATACTTTGCCCTGCGTACGACCGCGACACAGTTCAAATAGGCGACTGTCGGATAAAGCCGCTCTCGCGTGACGATTCGTGCCAACGCCGATGTGGACGGTGATCGGCGCACGACACGAGAAATAGCGGCGGTGACCCATAAATCGCGAAGAAAAAAGGCCGCGCTACAAAAATTTAGGCTCCGATCAATACTCACTGACGGCAACGCTGCATCCGCGGAGAGTGAGGCACGGATGCCCGGCCACCTGATCGTGACCACAAGTTCCACCACATTCAGACCTCAAGGATCTTGTATATCCGAATCTTCTTCTGATGGGATGGCCGCTCATCGGCGATCTATGAAATGGCGGGGGACGCCGATCGCCGGCAGATGGAACGGTGTGATCCCAAGTGAAGACTTTCCGGGCGCTGATGATGGCGACCCTGGCCGCTGGTGTCCTGTTCGTGGATCCGGTCGCGGCTCATGCCGACGGTCCACATGTCATTCCGGTCGACCCCTCGACCTACGACGCGCTGACGACGACCGGCCTGTCGTTCGGCGCCAGCGCTGACCCTTCTGACCCGACCGCGTCGGCCGGCTGCGGTTCGGCCGCCCCGAATCCGGTGCCGGACGGTGAGCCGATCGTCGTCCAGATCGGTTCCGCAGCACCGTTCACGGTCGGTCAGGTCAGTGCCGCGACCTGGCGGAATCCGTCGGTCACGGATCCGTCCTGGCGGCTCGACTTCCAGGGTCTGATGTGGATGAAGTCGCTCGCGCGGCGCGCGGCGATGGACAACCAGCAGGAGTCCCTGGCGACTCTGGTCGCGCAGGCAGTGCAGTTCCACAAGGACGACCCGGACCCGGGCACCAATGCTTCCGGCTGGGACGAGGGCACTGCCCTGCGCCGGCTGGAGAGCGAGAACTGTCTGTACGCCTTGACTCACGCGGACGAGCTGGTCCCGGGCATGGCCTCGGACGCGGCGGTGTTGCTGGGCAAGCGTTACTACGGCCCGCCGTACGCGCCGGTCCACAATCACGGCCTGATGGCCAACCTGCAGCTCGTCCGGGCCGGCGATCTGCTGGGCCGGGCGGATTGGAAGGCGACCGCGGTCAAGCGGCTGACTTCTGAGGCGCCGCAGGCGTTCTCCAAGGTCGGCCTGTCGTTCGAGCAGGCGTCCGGCTATCAGGGTGTCAACGCGACGCTGTGGGGGCAGGCGGCTGCCGTGCTGGCCGCGTCGCCCGGTACCGCGACGGCCGCGGCCACGCTGCAGAAGGCGGTCAACGCGGCCTGGAGCGCGTTCGCGTGGGAGACCGAGCCGGACGGCAAGATCGTGCAGATCGGTGACTCGGAGGAGAGCACCGGCCGGGCCGCGAATTCCACGGCGCGGACGCTGCGCGACGACCAGACCGGGACGATCATCGGTCGCTGGTCGTGGACCGACAAGCTGACCAGCTACTACACGGTCCGCTATGGTCCGCCGCGGCGCGCGCACGGCCAGGAGGACCGGGCCGGCGGCGTCACCTGGTCGACTCTGGGCGCGCGGGTGCTGGTCGGGCCGGGCAAGTACACGTACGACAAGAATTCGGCCTGGTACACCTGGCAGGTGGGTCCGGCCAGCCACAACGTCGCGGTTCCGAACGGCGGCGTGGTGAAGTCCGGCAAGACCGCGAAGGTGAAGGCGTCGAAGGTGCAGTCCTCCGCGCACGCCTGGACGATCACCGACGACGTCTACAACACGCCGCACACGCGTAACGTCAACGTCAGCCGGGACGCGCACCGGATGCAGGTCAGCGACGTGTTCCCCAAGTCGACCCTGTGGCGGCAGCACTGGCATCTGGCCCCGGGCTGGACGCTGGTCTCGGGCAAGGTCAACGGCACCACGCTGACCTTCAAGCACACGTCCGGCCGCCGGCTCACGGTGACCACGACCGGGCGCGTGTCGGGCATCGTCAAGGGCCAGACCAGCCCGATCAACGGCTGGCACTTCCCGACGTTCGGCACCAAGACCGCGGCCATCGACATCGTGATCCGCTCTTACAACCGCAAAGCCACCGTCACCACCTTCACCGTCAAGTAACGCCGAGTTCTCGAACCCCGGCCGGGCCAGCGCTGCCCGGCCGGGGTTTTTCTTTTTTAAAGACGATTTCGCCGTACGGCCGGTGAACACCCCCGCCGCCCGGGGCACCCGGTCGGGGTAAGCGGGTTGTTCCGACCGGAACTGCCTGACCGGGCAAAACGGCGCCCGCAGGTGTGTATCAGCTGGTCAGCGCCGTTTTCTCGTGCGAGGGTCGATGAGGCGTGTGTCGGCGGGAATGGGGCCGGCCGGCGGCACGTCCGGGATCGGAGTGTGTCGTGGCAGGGTGGGACGAGGAGCAACGCGCGGCCGGGTTCCGGTCGATGGTGTTGCTCGCCGCGCTGGTGGAGCGGGGTGGGCGGCCGGCCGCGGTGGCGCCGACCGTGCGGCTGCGGGTGGGTGAGCGGCAGTTCGGATGGTTCCCGGCCGATGTGGCCGGGGACGGGCGCCGGATCGTGGTCGTGACCGATCAGCGGATCCTGGTGGGCGAGCGGGAGTGGTCGCTGCGGGCGCTGACCGGGGTGGAGTGCGATCCGCCGCAGTGGTCGGTGGCTCTGCGGATCCGTGGGCGGTCGGCGCCGGTAATGCTCAGCGGCCCGTGGGTGCCGTGGCTGGGCGTGGTGTTGTGCGCCGAGCTCTACAGCGAGGCGTTCCCGCCGGTCGGCGTGGAGTCGCTCGCGGGCCCGGCCGTGCTGCCGGGGCAGCGGCAGCCGAGCGGATCAGTAGACCCAGACCTTGGTCTTCAGCGGGATCGCATCGCTGTTCCACAACCAGTTCATCGCGGCGATCGACACCCGGGCGCAGCCGTGTGACGCCGCGTAGGGCGGCACGCTGCCGGCCCCGTGCACGGCGATGCCGCCGTTGAAATATTTCGGGCGCCAGAGCAGGCCGAGCGGGGCGTTGCGCCAGCCGTCGATCTGCCGGCCGACGGTGAATTTTCCGGGCGGGGTGTCGGCCAGGTAGGTCTCGCCCTTCTGCTGGTAATACTCGTTCGACCCGGTCGAGGTGTTGAGGATCTGGGTGATCCGGCCGTTGTCGACGAGCATGAGCAGCTGTTTCTTCAGGTCGATCTCGACCAGCCGGCCGCTCGTCGACTTCGCCTTGGGCCGGATGCCGGCGGCCAGGGCCTGATATGTCTTCGGGCCGATCGTGCCGTCGCGGCCGATGCCGGCCGCTTTCTGCAGCGCGTAGACCGCCTGCTGGGTGCTGTCGCCGAACTTGCTGTCGGCCTTGCCGTTCCAGTAACCCAGCTCGGTCAGGCGCCGCTGGACGGCGAGCACGTCGGGACCCTCGGCGCCGACCTTGAGCTTGCGCGGCGGGGCCGGTGGTGTGGTCGTGGCCGGCGCCGAGGGTGGCGTCGAGGGCGCGGCCGTCGGGCCGGGGACGGACGGCTGGGCCGAGGGAGCAGCGGTCGGTGTCCCCTCCGCGCTCGGCGTGCCCGAGTCGGTGTCGCAGCCGCTGACCAGGGTCAGTGCTGTCGCCGCGGCGACCACGATCGCCAGAACTCTGCGCACCGAGACCTCCCACACTGATCGGCCGGGCCAGTCTAGGGACCCATTTACAACCGTCCACCGATCATGCCCGATCGTCCACCCGCCCGGGTGGGTGATCTTCGTGCTTGTGGACAGAGGGTGTGAAAAAGAGTCAAGTAGTCTTTGACTATGTCGTGGAAGGCGAGTGCTCGGCACGGCGTGCGGGAGGCGCCCGGTGGCTTCGCCCTCGTTCAGGAGTTGCTGAACACCCGCGCGGCCATGTCCTACGGTCCTGACCTGCTCGGACTCGTCGAGGATGCCCAGTGGTGGGTGACCGACGCGCTGGGTTCGTGGTCCCGGGTGTCCGGTCTGCCGGCCCCGACGCTGCTGCTTTCCGCGGGCGATCTGCGCTCGCTGCGCCGGCTGCGGTCCGCTTTCGAGCAGGTGGTGCTCGCCGGGTCGAATCAGGAGCCACCCGGCTCGATGCCGCCGGCCGACGTGGCGGTCAGTCTGGCGCCGGATGCGGCCGGCTGGGTCCGGGTCGTGCCGACCGGCCGGGGCACCCGGTGGCTGGCCTCGGCGCTCTGGGCCGAGGCCCTGCTCGCTCAGCAGGCCGGGGTGTGGCCGCGGCTCAAGCTGTGTCACAACGGGGTCTGCCGGGCCGCGTTCTTCGACACCTCGCGGAACAACAGCGGGGTCTGGCACGACGTCAGCACGTGTGGGAACACGGCGAACCTGCGCGCGTTCCGGGAGCGGCGACGGCTGCTCGGGCACAGCCAGGAGATCGAGGTCGGCCGCGGCCACGACGGTTATTAGCGGGCCCGCACGACCAACATCAAAACCAGCCCGATCGCGTACGACGTCAAGCCCCCACCAACCGCAACCGGCGGGAACCACGAGCCGATCTCGCGCGACTATGGGTACATGGCGTGTGAACGGTGGCGCGAGATGCTGTCGGCGCAGTTGGACGGTGAGGACGACCCGGCCCTGCGGCCGCTGGTCGACGAGCACCTGGCCGGCTGCGCGGGGTGCCGGGAGTGGCTGGACGCGGCCGCGGCGGTGAACCGGTTGACGTTCACCGCGAAGGTGCCCGCGGCGCCGGATCTGAGCGCGGCGATCCTGGCCGCCCTGCCCGCCCGGCCGGTCGCGGCGCCGTCGTGGCGTCGCCGGGTCCCGGTCGCGGCCCTGCTCTGGGTGGCGTTGGCGCTGGTCGGCGCGGTGCAGATCATCCTGGGCCTGGCGCAGATCGGCGGCGGGTCGGGCGCGCACGTGCACCTCGGGTCGTCCGCCGCCGCCGGGCACATCTGGAACGAGTCGGCCGCGTGGAACGTCGCCGTCGGCGCCGGATACCTTTTCATCGCGCTGCGGCGGACCCGGCCGGTCGGGCTGGTGCCGATGCTCACCGCGTTCGTCGGGATGCTGCTGCTGCTCTCGTTCAACGATCTGACCGGTGGCCGGGTCGACGTCACGCGGCTGGTCGGGCACGGGTTCGTGATCGCCGGATATCTGCTGGTGGTGGCCTTGTCCCGCGGTGTCGGCGGGTCGGTGCGGCCGCCGGGGGCGCGGGCCGGGATCGGCTGGCGGCTCGACGGTGCGGCCACGGAGGAAGCGGAGGCGCCGGTGGTGCGCCGTCCCGGGCTGCGGCTGGTGCCGCCGGCCGGGCCGCTCACCGCCCGTCGCTCGGCCGGCGACGAGCACCGGGCCGCCTGACTCGCCGGTCATCGGCAGGCTTTCGAGGTGGTCAGCGCGACTTGTCGAAGTGACCACGGGGAGAGCCGGCCGGGATCAGCGGGGCGGGCGGACGGACAGCTCGCGCCACTCGTCCGGACCGTTGAGCAGGGCGCGGATCATGTCGAGGGCCGCGTCCTCGCTGTCGTACTCAAAAAAGTGGGATGTGCCGTCGGAGCCGCCGGCGCGCTGCTCGACATACCACTGGTCGCCATTCGTACGCAGGTAGACGTCCTTCCGCGCGAGACGTCCCCATTTGCCGTTCCACCAGTGCTTACGCTGCTCCATCCCGGCACTGTATCGAACATATGTTCGAACCGTGCCGGGAGGGGCGATCTTTTTCGCAGCGTGTCAGCGGGGCGGTTCCTGGCGGCGCTGGAGGACGTCGTCGACCGCGCTGCCGTAGACCTGACCCGGCTGCGGCTGGGCGCCGCGAGCGGCGACCAGGGCGTCCCGGATCTCGGTGAGCAGCTGGATCTCTTCGCTGGGGGCCGCCGGCGGGGGCTCCTCGCCGCGACGACGCCGCTCGGCCAGCTTGTTCAGCGGGAAGACGACGAGGAAGTAGAGGACCGCGGCGGTCAGCAGGAAGGTGATGACCGAGTTGATGAAGGTGGCGTAGTCGAACTCCACCTTGCGGACGTAGAACTTGCCCGCTTCGAGCCCGGTGCCACCGCCCAGCAGCTGGATCAGCGGCTTGAGGAAGCCGTTGGTCAGGCTGGTGACCACGGTGGTGAACGCGGCACCGATGACGACACCGACCGCCAGGTCGACGACGTTGCCGCGCATGATGAAGTCTTTGAAGCCTTGGAACATTTTGCCCACGAGCAACTCCTGGAAGCCGGGTACGAATCCGGCAACGGGTTCCCGCTGCCGGTCGGCGACAAACTACGCGCCGACCGGTACGTCCGTCGAAACGCCGGGCGTCAGTCCAGTGCCGGTTCTTCGGCGCTGACCGCCTCGTCGACCGTCGGGTAGGTGTGCAGGACCTCGACCAGCCCGCTCACCTCGAGGATACGCAGTACACCGCGCTGCGGGGCGGCCAGTCGAACCGTGCCGCCGGCGTCGTCGGTGCTGTTCTTCGCACGGACGAAAACGGACAGCCCGGTGGAGTCGCAGAACGAGACCTCGGCCAGATCGAAGACGAGACGAGCCCGACCCTTCTCCAGCAGGTCGCTGATCTGGTCCTGCAACTGCGGGGCAGTAGCCATGTCGAGCTCACCGGCCACCGACACGACGACCATGTCGCCGCGCTGTTCGGTCTGCACCGTCAGGGACATTTCGGGGACCTCCTGCTGTTATTGCTGAACGGTACTCCAAGTGCCGGGATGGCGCGCACTGTGGGAGGAAGGCCTTGACCTCGTCCGTTAGTTGGTCTACAGCAATTTACGGACATGCTGATGGTAAAGTCCGGCCGTTGCGCACGGTTCGTGTGGTGGGGGAGGCTGCGGTGGCGCTGGGTCCGGATGAGGCAGGCCGCTTGGCGGACCTGCTCAAGGAGCACGGCGACGGGCTGGTCGCCCAGTGGGCGGAACTGGCCGGCGCCAACCTCCAGGGCAGGATGAGCCGCCCCGAGCTGGAGCGCCAGACCCGTGACCTGCAGAAGGGCTTCCAGCAGGCGTTCGCCGGCGGCGCCCGGGACCTGACCGACGAGGAGGCCGGCGAGCTGCGGGCCCAGCTCAGCGAGCTGTCCAGCAACCGCGCCCGGCAGGGCTTCTCGGCCAACGAGACCGCGGTCAGCGTCTTCGCTCTCAAGGACGCCGTTCTCGGGGTCATCGGTGACACGAGCGACGCACAGACCCTGCGGGACTTCGTGGCGTTCTCCGCGTTCGTCGACCGGGCCGCATTGTTCACCTTCGACGCCTACGTGCGCGTCCGTGAGGCCCTGATCGCCGACCAGGCCGAGCAGCTGCTCGAACTCTCCACCCCGGTGGTGAAGCTGTGGGAGGGCGTGGTCGCCGTCCCGCTGGTCGGGACCCTGGACTCGGCTCGAGCCCAGGTCGTGATGGAGCGGCTGCTGCAGACGCTGGTGGACACAGGTTCGCCGTACGCGATCATCGACATCACCGGTGTCCCGGCCGTCGACACCCAGGTGGCCCAGCACATCCTGAAGACCGTGGTGGCCGCCCGCCTGATGGGCGCCGACTGCATCATCTCCGGGATCCGGCCGCAGATCGCGCAGACCATCGTCGCGCTCGGCATCGAGTTCGGCGACATCGCGACGAAGGCCTCGCTGGCCGACGCGTTGCGCTACGTGCTCGGCCAGAAGAGCTACAAGGTCGTCACCGCGAAGCGGACGGAGCGCTGACGTGGAACGTGTCCCGGTCCTGAAGATCGGCGACATCCTCCTGGTCTCCATCCAGATCGACATGGAGGACCAGGTCGCGCTGCAGCTCCAGGAGGACCTGGCCGACAAGATCGTGAACACCGGTTGCCACGGTGTGATCATCGACATCAGCGCGCTGGACATCGTCGACTCGTTCGTCGGCCGGACACTGGCCACCATCGCGTCGGTCTCCCGGGTGCTGGACGCCGAGACCGTGGTGGTGGGCATGCGACCGGCGGTGGCGATCACCCTGGTCGAGCTGGGGTTGTCGCTGCCGGGGATCCGGACCGCGCTCAACGTCGACCTGGGCATCGAAATGCTGGCGAGCAGCCGCCTCACGATCGAGTTCGACGACGAGGATGACGCCGACCCGGCAGCGGTGCCCGCGTCGTGAGCGAGGAGAGCCGGCAGGTCCCGGTCACTACCGACCAGGATGTGGTGCGTGTCCGGCAGTTGGTGCGCACCGTCGCCGTGGATGCCAAGCTCTCCCTGGTCGACCAGACCAAACTGGTCACCGCGGCCAGCGAACTGGCGCGGAACACCCTGGTCTACGGCGGTGGCGGCACCGTCGAGGTGAGCCGGGTGCGAAACGAGGTCCGCAACGGCATCCGCATCGTTTTCGCCGACCAGGGACCGGGTATCGCGGATCTCGACCTGGCTCTCACCGATGGGTACACCACCGGCGGCGGACTGGGGCTGGGCCTGAGTGGCGCCCGGCGGCTGGTCGACGAGTTCGCCATCGACACCGCGCCCGGCGAGGGCACGACAATCACCATAACCAAGTGGTGTCGATGAGCGGAGGAACGGTGGCGTCGGTACCCGAAGGGCTCCTCGACGAAGGGGTCTGGTTCCGGGTGGAGGCCGCCGGGACAGCCGCTGCTGTCCGCCGCACCGCCGAACGTCTCGCCGCCGACCTGGCCATCCCCGAGAGCCGGATCGCCGATCTCTCGATCGTCGCCGCCGAGGCCGCCGGCAACCTGGTCAAGCACGCTCAGCAGGGCGTCATGCTGGTCCGGGCGGTCCGTACCCCGGAGCAGGCCGGCGTCGAGCTGATCGCGATCGACAGCGGCCCGGGGATCGCCGACGTGGCCCACGCCCTCGGTGACGGGCATTCCACCGCCGGCACGCTGGGCATCGGGCTCGGCGCGATACTGCGTCAGGCCAGCCGCTGGGACATGTACTCACTGCCGGGCAAGGGCACGGTCCTGGCCGTGCAGGTGTGGGCGCAGCACTCGCCGGAGGCACCGTGGTCGGCCGGGCTGACCCGCCCGATCACCGGGGAGACGGTGAGCGGCGACGCGGTTGCCGCCCGCGAGGTCGACGGCCGCCGGCAGCTGCTGGTCAGTGACGGTCTGGGGCACGGCGGCCTGGCCGCGGCGGCGTCGCACGAGGCGGTCCGGGTGTTTCTCCAGGCTCCGGCGGGGTCGCCCGCCGCGGTGGTCGAGACGTTGCACCGCACGCTCGGGCACACCCGCGGCGCCGCGCTGGCCGTCGCCGAGCTCGACCCGGTGGCCGGCCAGGTGCGGTACGCGGGTCTGGGCAACATCGCCGGCACGGTCTTCGGCCCGGACGGCACCCGCCGCGGCATGATCTCGATGCCGGGTATTGCCGGGCACCAGCGCCGCCAGATCCGGGAGTACGACTACCCCATGCTCCCCGGCGCGGTCGTGGTGATGCACAGCGACGGCCTGGTGGACCGCTGGAACCCGACGGAGTACCCCGGCCTGCTGACCCGCTCGCCCGAGGTGATCGCCGGCACGGTGCTGCGCGACGCCGGCACGCGCCGGGACGACGCCGGTGTTCTCGTGGCCCGGCTACCGTGACCACGACCGAGCCGCTGATGCGTACACGCCTGCGGGTCGAGCAGGACATTTTCGCGGTACGGCAGCTCGGCCGGGAGGTGGCCCGGGCGGTCGGCCTGGAGGCGCAGGACCAGACCCGGGTGGCGACCGCGCTGAGCGAGGTCTGCCGGGTTCTGCTGGCCGCCGGTCCGGAAACGGACGTGACGTTCACGGTTGAGCCCTATGGGGTACCAGCCCTCCAGGTGACAATGGCGCATTCGGCTTTGGGTGGGACGACCCGCCTGGCCGAGCAATTGCAGGTTGTCGGCCGTCTGGTCGACACGATGGAGGTCGACGATGAGGGTGCCGGTACGACGGTCCGGATGGTGCGGCGCCTACCGCTCGGCGCCCCGGTCCTGACGCCGACCCGGATGGACGAGATTCGCGCCGGGCTGGCGCAGCACGTGCCGGGTAGCCCGCTGGACGAGTTGGCGGTGCAGAATCAGCAGCTCATCGTCGCTCTCGACGAGGTGCGCGCGCAGCGGGACGACCTGGCCCGGCTGAACGCCGAGCTGGAGGAGACGAACCGCGGTGTGATGGCGCTCTACCACCAGCTCTCCGACGAGCTGGAGGAGACGAACCGTGGTGTGGTCGCGCTCTACGCCGAGCTGGACGAGAAGTCCGTGCAGCTGCGCGCCGCGAGCGAGGCGAAGAGCCGGTTCCTGGCCAATGTCAGTCACGAGCTGCGCGCGCCGGTCACCGCGATCATCGGGCTCGGGCGGCTGCTCACCGACTCCTCCTCGGAGGACCTGACCGAGGAGCAGCGCCGCCAGGTGGAGCTGATCCGGGGTTCCGCGACCGACCTGCTGTCCCTGGTCAACGGTCTGCTCGACCTGGCCAAGGCCGAGGCCGGCCGACTTGAGCCGAACTGGTCCGAGGTCGACCTGAAGGCGGTGTTCGGGCAGCTCCGGGGCACGTTGCGGCCGCTCGCCACCCGTCCCGAGGTGGAGTTCGTGGTCGAGGAGCCGGCGGTGCCGGTGATGCGCTCCGACGAGGTGCTGCTCGCCCAGGTGCTGCGCAACCTGCTGACCAACGCGTTGAAGTTCACCGAGGCCGGTTCGGTGCGGCTGAGCGCGCGACGGGCCGGCCCGGAGATCGAGTTCGTGGTCGCCGACACCGGCACCGGCATCCCACCTGAGCTGCACGAACGTGTCTTCGAGGAGTTCTACCAGGTGCCCGGGAGCAAGCCGATAAGTGGCCGTGGCACCGGGCTGGGCCTGCCCTACGCGCGCCGGCTGGCCGGGATTCTGGGCGGTGGCCTGCGGGTCGACTCCGTGCCCGGCGAGGGCAGCACGTTCACTCTCCAGCTTCCGATCGAGGCGTCATGACACCCGCCGGCCCGAACCACGGGAAGGCGACCGTCCTGGTCGTCGACGACAGCGCGACCAAGCGGTACCTGCTCGTGAGCTGGCTGACCCGCGCCGGCTTCACCGTCGTCGAGGCCGAGACCGGCGGCGAGGCGCTGCGCAAACTCGCCGAGGAGGACGTCGAGGCCGACCTCGTGGTGCTCGACGTCAAGCTCCCGGACATGAGCGGTTTCGAGGTCTGCGAGAGGATCAAAACCGATTCGCAGAGGTACGGCGTCGTCCCCGTCATCCACGTCTCCGCCCACGCGGTCGACGTCAACGACCGCACCCAGGGGCTGAACCGCGGCGCCGACGCGTACCTGGTCGAGCCGATCGAGCCGGACGAGCTGATCGCCACCGCCCAGGCCGTGCTGCGGTATTACCGGGCGCGTCAGCGAGCCGAGCTGCTCGCCGCGCGGATGGTCCGGCTGGCCGAGACCACGCTGGCGATCAACTCGGCGTCGACGCTGCCGGCCCTGCTGGAGGCGGCCGCGCTCGGGGCCGCCGACATCTTCGGCGGGCCGGTCGTCGTTGTCGCCGAGACGTCCGAGGGCGAGAGTCTGGCCGCGGCGGGACCGCCCCCGGCCGTACGCAAATGGGCTGTTCCTCGTCACCGCGTAGCGGTGGGTTCTCTCGTGCGAACCGATGACGCGGCCGACTGGGATGTCGTGGAGTGGCCCGAGGGCGAGACCGTGGCCGTCGCGGCGGCCCGGCTGCGGGTCGACCGGCCGCCGGTCTACGTGGCCGTCTCGGGCAGCTCGCAGACGCCCGGTTTCCCGGTGTTGCGGCAGCTCTCACAGGCGGTCGCGGCCGCCGTGGAGGCGCAGCGCTCGTTCGACGAAGAGCATCGGATCGCGGTCACCCTGCAGCGCAGCCTGCTGCAGTCGCGGCTGCCCGAGGTGCCCGGGATCGAGATGGCCGTGCGGTACGAGCCGGCCGGCGCGCAGACCGAGGTCGGCGGCGACTTCTACGAGCTGACCGTGCTGGACGGAAAGCTGCTGGTGGCGATCGGGGACGTGGCCGGGCACTCGCTGCACGCGGCCACGGTGATGGCCGAGCTGCGGCACGCGGTCCGCGCCTACGCGGTCGAGGGTCATCCGCCGGGCGCGGTGCTGGAGCTGGCCAACCGCTTCATGCGCACGGTGCTGCCGGCCGATTCGGCGACGCTCTGCCTCTTCACCCTCGACCCGGCCACCGGGCGGATCCGGATGGCCTCGGCCGGGCACCTGCCGCCGTTGCTGCACGTCGACGGCGAGGTGCGCTTCCTGTCGCTGCGCGGCGCGCTGCTCGGCCTGGACGCGCCGCCGCGCGCCGAGCAGGAGCTGGAGTTGCCGCGCGGGGGCACGCTCGTGCTCTACACGGACGGGCTGATCGAGCGGCGGGACGCGGACATCGACGACGGGTTGCGCGCGCTGGCCGCCTGCGCGGCCGAGGTCGAGCCCGATCTCGACGCGTTCTGCAGCCGCCTGCTGACCCGACTGGGTGGGTCGGGCGAGCAGGCCGACGACATCGCTGTGGTCGCGCTCCGGCGTTCCTGATTTCTTTCGCGTACGGCCGTGAGCCTCCTTGACGTCAGCTATTCACTCAGTGAATAGTAGCCGACATGTCCACCGCACATGTCCTGCTGGGGCTCCTGGCCGGCGGCCCCCGGCACGGGTATGACCTGAAACGGGCGCACGACGACCGCCTGCCCCAGGCCAAACCGCTGGCCTACGGGCAGGTCTACGCCACGCTCGGCCGGCTCGAACGGGACGGGTTGGTCGCCCAGTCCGGCCAGGACCAGGAGGCTGGGCCGGAGCGCACCTCCTACCAGCTGACCGACCTCGGCCGGGAGCGTCTGGCCGCGTGGCTGGTCGAGGTGGAGCCCCCGGCCCCACATGTCAACAGCGTCCTGTTCAACAAAGTGGTGGTCGCGCTGCTGGCGTCCGGAACCGAGCAGGCCACCGGATATCTCACCGCGCAGCGGGCCGCCCACATGGCCCGGATGCGCGAGCTGACCGCGGTCAAGACCAGGCCCGGGGCCTCCGTCGGCGATGTCGTCGCCGCGGATTACGCGATCGGGCACCTCGACGCCGACCTGCGCTGGTTGCAGACCACCTTGGCGCGGGTCGCCGAGCTGCAGAAGGAAGTGAACTCTTGAGCACAGCACTGTTGAGCGCGACCGGGATCGCCAAGAGCTACGGCGCGACGCCGGCCCTGCGCGGGGTGGACCTCACCGTGGCCGAGGGCGAGATCGTGGCGATCACCGGCCCGAGCGGTTGCGGCAAGTCCACCCTGCTGCACTGCCTGGCCGGCATCCTCCGGGCCGATCAGGGCTCGATCGTCTACCGCGACCAGGACCTGAACCTGTGGTCCGAGACGTCCCGGTCGCGGCTGCGGCGCACCGACTTCGGGGTGCTGTTCCAGTTCGGGCAGCTCGTGCCCGAACTGACCGCGGCCGAGAACGTCGCCCTCCCGCTGCTTCTCGCCGGTTCGGGGCGGCGAGAAGCACGGGAGGCGGCGCTCGGCTGGCTCGAACGGTTCGACGTCGCCGACGTGGCCGACAAGCGGCCGGGCGCGATGTCGGGCGGCCAGCAGCAGCGCTGCGCGGCGGCCCGGGCCCTGGTCACCGCCCCGCGCGTGATCTTCGCGGACGAGCCGACCGGCGCGCTGGACCAGCTCAGCGGCGAGCAGGTGATGGCCGCGATGGTGCAGGCGGTGCGCGAGCAGGGCAGCTCGGTGGTGCTGGTGACCCACGAGGCGCCGATCGCGGCGTACGCGGACCGGGAGGTCGTGCTGCGGGACGGCGCGATCGACCCGAGCGGGATCGGGATCTTCGGATGAGGCCCGGCACGCTCATCCGCCTCAGCCTGGCCGGCAACCGCACCGACCGGCTCCGCACCGGGCTGACCGCGGCCAGCGCCGCCCTGGCCGCCGTGGCACTGCTGGCCGCCGCGACGGTCGCGGCGATCCACGGTGGAGAATGGATCGACAAACCGGTCGACCTGGGAGTGCAGCGAGTCCTGTCGTCCGGTTCCGATCAGTACGCGAGCGCGCTGCTGGCCGAGCAGGGCCTGCGCCCCGGCGTGATCTTCGCGCTGGTCATGCTCGCTCTGCCGGTGCTCGCACTGGCCGGTCAGTGCATCCGGCTGGGCGCGCCGGCCCGGGACCGCCGACTCGCCGCGCTGCGGCTGGCCGGGGCGACACCCGGGCAGACCGTGCTGATCGCCGGCGCGGAAACGGCCGCGGCCAGCCTGCTCGGATCGATCGTCGGGTTCGGCGTCTACCTGGTTCTGCGTGTCGTGCTGGACCGCCGGAACGGGGACGGGAAACTTCTGCTGCCCACCGACGTACGGCCGAATTCGTTGATTTTGATCCTGGCTCTTCTGACCGTGCCGTTGCTGGCCGGGCTGATCGGATTGCTGCTGATGCGCCGCGTGGTGGTCACGCCGCTCGGCGTCGAGCGACGGCCGCGCGAGCACGGGCCGCGACCCTGGCCGGGTGTGCTGATCGTGCTCGGCCTGGTCCTGTTCGCGCCGAAAACCCTGGCCGACCTGGTTCCGGACGACTGGCGCCTGCCCGAGTGGACGCCGCTGGCCCTGATGGGCGCCGGCGTGCTGTGCGTGATGGTCGGCGTCGTGCTCGGCACCGGATGGATCTCCTACACCGCCGGGCGACTGCTGCGACGGTACGGCCGCGGCCCGGTCACCCTGCTGGCCGGCGCGCGCCTGATGGCCGATCCGTGGAACGGCAGCCGCACGATCGGCGCGCTGCTCGCCGCCGTGGTGTTCGGCGCCGGGACGCTCGGATTCCGCGCCGACCTGGCCACCGATTTCGCCGCGCAGGATCGGTTCAACCAGCTCTCCGACCCGTCCGGTGACCGGTACGTCACCGACACGTCGTTCTACTTCGGCGCGATCCGCCTGGTCATGATCGCGGTTACGATCGCCCTGGTCGTCGCGGCCGGCGGCATGCTGGTCACGTTCGCCGAGGGGATCGTGGCCCGGCGCCGCACCTTCGCGGCCATGACGGCCGGCGGGGTGCCCCGGCGAACCCTCGGCGCGATGCTGCTCTGGGTCACGTTCGCACCCCTGCTGCCGGCCCTGCTCCTGGCCCTGATCTCCGGGGTGTCGCTGATCCGCAGCATGCGAACCGAAGTCCCGGTGGCGGGCGACACCGTGAAGGTGGTGCTGCCCATCCCGATCCCGTTCGGGCCGTTGGCCCTGCTCGGCGGCGGGGCCGTGCTGGCCATGCTGCTGGTGGTGGGTGCCGGAATGATGGTGCTGCGGTCCAGCACCGACCTCGAAGAGCTCCGCGCCAGCTGAGCGGCCTCAGTCGTAGTACGAGTCCAGCGGGTCCTCCTCCACCAGGTTGCCCTCCGGATAGGGAATGCCGAGCTCCTGGAAGAAGACGTGAGCCAGCAGCTCGGTGTGGTGGAAGTAGATGAGGGCCGCGCGTAGCGAGGTGAAGGTCTCCGGCCGGTCGTCCAGGTTCCGCAACGCCTGGTGCGGATAGCGGAGCAAGCGTTGGTACTGCCCGGGGTATCGCTCGTCGAGCTGGGCCTTGTCGTGGTCGACCCGCTGCACGGCGGCGAGCACCCGCGCGGCCAACCGTTCCGCGTAGCGCTCGACCAGCCGTTCCGGGCTGGGCGCGGGCGCGGTGCCACCCCGGCCGGAGACGGCCAGGTCGCTCGCGGCCGCGTTGGCCTCGGTGACGGTGCCGTCGCGGTCGATCTTGAACAGCGCGACAACGATCTCGTCGGCCGCGGCCAGCGCGGCCGCGGTGTAGCCCGAGGTCGAGTAGAAGATGTGGTGCTCCACGAAGGGACGCGTCCCGCGCAACTGCTGCACGGGCGGGGCACCGACCGGCAGGGCCATCATCTTCACCTGGGCCACCGCGTGTGCGGACGTGATGTCGAGACCGCCGTCGCGTCCGCCGGCCGTCTTCTCCGCGTCGGCAAAACCCAACACCCGCATGTGGTGGGCGGCAATGTCCTCAGCCGCCCGCCAGTCGGCCGGCAATACCGGCGCCGATTCCGGCTCCGATTCCGGCGCGGCCGCGAGGAGGTCGGCGGCGTCGGGAACGCCCGGAACCGCGTCGGTCTCGGGAAGCCGGCGGATGTGCGGGCCGGCGCCCTCCTCGATGATCGTGGCGTCGAGGCCCTCACGATCGTCGAGGAACACCTTGATGGCGAGGTCGGCGCCGTCGGCCGATTCCAGGGTCGTGGCCCAGCCGGTGTGCGGCCACGCCGTGGCCCGACTGCTGGTCACGGACCAGCCACCGTCGGCCCGCCCCGGAATGACGGTGTCGTCGGCGTGCTCGCGGTGCAGCAGAATCCAGGCCCGCAGCGTGCGCACCGCGACGATCGGGGTGGGTGACGGTCGTTCCAGGTCAATGGCGTTGAGAGCGCCGCCGGTGGGAGAAATGACGGCGTCGAGGAACAGTTCGACGTGGTCGCCGGGCTCGACAAGAGCGAGCAGTCGAGCGCCCATCGCGGTATCGATACCGCCGGGTCGACGCTGGGTCAGGTAGCGACGATAGGCCCAGGCCGTCCGGGAATCCGTCCGCAAGAAATCCGCCGGCTCTTTACTTTCCGCGGGCGCCGCGGCAGCTTCCGCCAGCGGTGCAGCCACGGGCTCGGCCCCGGGCAGCACGGAGACAGGCGTCGGGTCCGCAAGAACCGGCGCGGGCTCCGGGTCTGCGGGGACCGGCGCGGGCTGAGGCTCAGGCACCAAGGCATCCGGTTTTGAAGGCGCCGAGGCCTGCTGCGACGGGAGGGTTCCACGAGCAAAGCTCCGGGCCAACCCAAAACAATTCGCCAGCAGGAAAACCCCGATGACCCCGGCAACAATGATCAGGACTCGATGCTCAGCGAGCCCACCATTCCAGAGGCCGTCAAACACCGCGTTGATCGCCACGAAGGCAGCGAAGACTCCGAGATATCCCGGAACCAGCGCTACCCCCGGCAGACCGGGCAGCTTCGCTTTCGAATCAGCTCGTTTCAACACCCGGCGCTGATACCACCGCCGGATCAGCACGATCCCGCCGCCACCGAAGACCACGACATCCAAAACGTACGAGGCCGGATTGGTGATCGTCCCCGTCGTCGGATACACCGCCATGACGATGAGCCAGACAATCCCGGCCACGAGCCGTATGTCGTTGGGGTCGCTGGTATTCGCCTGTGCCGGGCGCATCTCGTTCAAGGCAGCCTTCCTGTCCGAACCTCCCGATGATCTTGATCAAATGGGCGGCCGCCCAGCAATAGGGGTGTGGCGACTGTGACCTGCCTCAACGCCGGCGAGCCACCGCCACATGTAACGAGCATGTAACGGATCGGTGCCCTGTTCAGTCTCCGGCCACCCGACGGACAGTTGGATCGGGGATCCTTCTGGATCATGCAACGTACTTCCGGAATCGCCGCGCTCGTGGCGCTCACCACCCTGGCCGCCGGCACGCCGGCGTTCGCCTCCGAGCGACCGGCACGCGAGCTGACCGCGAAGGTCGAGACCCCGGCCCTGTACGACGACGAGGCCGGTGGAGACGCCGACGCCGACGACCCCGCCATCTGGGTCAACCAGGCGAACAAGGCCCGCAGCCTGGTCATCGGCACCGCCAAGAACGGCGGCCTGCGGGTCTACGACCTGTCCGGCCGCGAGGTGCAGTCGATCGCCACCCCGGAGGGCGGGCGTTTCAACAACGTCGACCTCATATCCGGCTTCAAGCTGGGCAATCAGCGCGTCGACCTGGCCGTCGTCACCGACCGCGGCCTCGACAAGCTCCGCATCTACCGGATCACCGCGGCCGGCCTGACCGACGTGACCTCGGCCGACGCGCCGCTGCTGTTCTCGAAGGACCAGGCCGAGGTCGAGGAGCAGGCCACCGGCTACGGCCTGGCCACCTATGACCGGTACGCGGTGGTCAGCCGCCGCCACAGCACCCGCCTCGGAATCTTCCGTCTGGAGGAGAAGCACGGCCGGGTCACCTACCGCACCTCGGACACCCTGGATCTGCCGAGCTCGTTCCGCCTGCCCAACGGCGGCACCTGGTCACCGTGCGAGGAGCCGGGCGAGGGTCCGCAGGTCGAGGGCATGGTCGTCGACGCCGAGGCGGGCGTGCTCTACGCCGCCCAGGAGGACGTCGCTCTCTGGCGCATCAACCTGGCCGGCGGCACGTTCAGCAGCATTCCGCGGATCGTCGAGCGCACCAAGGAGTACGGCGTTCCGGCCTCCTGGAACGCCACCACCGAGGAGTGCGATCTCGACACGGCCGGCGACCCGGGCCTCGGTGGCCGCATCGCCGCCGACGCCGAGGGCGCCACGATCTACTCCTCGGGCAAGCGCGACGGCTACCTGATCGTCTCCAGCCAGGGCGACAGCAAGTTCTACGTCTACGACCGCCGCACCAACAAGCCGGTCACCCTCTTCACCGTCACCGACGGCCCCAAGATCGACGGCGTCCAGCACTCCGACGGCGCCGCGGTCACCTCGGTGGCCCTCCCGGGCTACCCCAAGGGCCTACTCGTTCTCCACGACGGCGAGAACACCCCCAACAATGACCGCACGAGCACGAACTTCAAGTTCATCGACTGGCGCAACCTGATCCTCGCCAAAATCTAAAAGCCGCTTTTCCCGTACGGTCATAGCCCCGCCCCCAACGCAGAACACCCCGTCCCCGGGCATTCCCGGAGGCGGGGTGTTCCGTTTGTGGTGAACGCACAAAAAAGATTAGGCCCACCCCGCGTGGGGTGGGCCTAATCTGTAAGTTAAGTCCGGCGGCGTCCTACTCTCCCACACCCTCCCGAGTGCAGTACCATCGGCGCTGGAGGGCTTAGCTACCGGGTTCGGAATGTAACCGGGCGTTTCCCCTCCGCTATGACCACCGAAACAGCCATCAGCAGAACCAACCAGCAACCCGTCATACAGACCGGGGTGGTTGTTCGTTTGCTGTGAATCACACAGTGGACGCAAGTAAAATGTTTAGGGTGGTTAAGCCCTCGGCCTATTAGTACCGGTCAACTCAACACGTTACCGTGCTTACATCTCCGGCCTATCAACCCAGTAGTCTAGCTGGGAGCCTTACCCACTCAAGGTGGTGGGATACCTCATCTCGAAGCGAGCTTCCCGCTTAGATGCTTTCAGCGGTTATCCCTTCCGAACGTAGCCAACCAGCCGTGCCCTTGGCAGGACAACTGGCACACCAGAGGTTCGTCCGTCCCGGTCCTCTCGTACTAGGGACAGCCCTTCTCAAGTATCCAACGCGCACGGCGGATAGGGACCGAACTGTCTCACGACGTTCTAAACCCAGCTCGCGTACCGCTTTAATGGGCGAACAGCCCAACCCTTGGGACCTGCTACAGCCCCAGGATGCGACGAGCCGACATCGAGGTGCCAAACCATCCCGTCGATATGGACTCTTGGGGAAGATCAGCCTGTTATCCCCGGGGTACCTTTTATCCGTTGAGCGACACCGCTTCCACACGCAAGTGCCGGATCACTAGTCCCGACTTTCGTCCCTGCTCGACCCGTCAGTCTCACAGTCAAGCTCCCTTATGCACTTACACTCAACACCTGATTGCCAACCAGGCTGAGGGAACCTTTGGGCGCCTCCGTTACCCTTTAGGAGGCAACCGCCCCAGTTAAACTACCCACCAGACACTGTCCCTCGACCCGATCAGGGCCGCAAGTTAGATACCCAAACCCAACAGAGTGGTATTTCAACAATGACTCCACCCGAACTGGCGTCCGAGCTTCACAGTCTCCCACCTATCCTACACAATCGAATTCAGATACCAATGTCAAGCTATAGTAAAGGTCCCGGGGTCTTTCCGTCCTGCCGCGCGTAACGAGCATCTTTACTCGTACTGCAATTTCGCCGGGCCTGTGGTTGAGACAGTGGGGAAGTCGTTACGCCATTCGTGCAGGTCGGAACTTACCCGACAAGGAATTTCGCTACCTTAGGATGGTTATAGTTACCACCGCCGTTTACTGGCGCTTAAGTTCTCCGCCTCGCCCCGAAGAGCTAACAGGTCCCCTTAACGTTCCAGCACCGGGCAGGCGTCAGTCCATATACATCGTCTTACGACTTGGCATGGACCTGTGTTTTTAGTAAACAGTCGCTTCCCCCTGCTCTCTGCGGCCATACCACGCTCCACCAGCAAGTGGCTTCACGCGTCCGGCCCCCCTTCTCCCTAAGTTACGGGGGCAATTTGCCGAGTTCCTTAACCACAGTTCACCCGTCGCCTCGGTATTCTCTACCTGACCACCTGTGTCGGTTTAGGGTACGGGCCGCTCGAAACATCGCTAGAGGCTTTTCTCGGCAGCATAGGATCAATGACTTCACCAGAACGGCTCGGCATCACGTCTCAGCCTATTGCCATGCGGATTTGCCTACATGACGGCCTACACGCTTACCCCGGCACAACCACCGGCCGGGCTCATCTACCTTCCTGCGTCACCCCATCACTAAACTACTACCACCCGAGGTCCCAGACTCCACCAGTTCAGACCGAAGTCCTCGCCGGCTTCGCGTGGTTAGTACAAGTAGGTTCGTCTTGGGCGTTTCTTTGCGGGTACGGGAATATCAACCCGTTATCCATCGACTACGCCTCTCGGCCTCGCCTTAGGCCCCGACTCACCCAGGGCGGATTAGCCTGGCCCTGGAACCCTTGGTCATCCGGCGGAAGGGGTTCTCACCCTTCATTCGCTACTCATGCCTGCATTCTCACTCGTACAGCGTCCACACCTGGATCACTCCGGCGCTTCACCCGCTGCACGACGCTCCCCTACCCATCCACACTTACGTGTGAATGCCACAGCTTCGGCGGTGTGCTTGAGCCCCGCTACATTGTCGGCGCAGAACCACTTGACCAGTGAGCTATTACGCACTCTTTAAAGGATGGCTGCTTCTAAGCCAACCTCCTGGTTGTCCATGCGATCCCACATCCTTTTCCACTTAGCACACGCTTAGGGGCCTTAGCTGGCGA
>NZ_CP195646.1:9097500-11072500 GCF_051380535.1 Actinoplanes sp. HUAS TT8
GGTGGCGAGCGTTGGCTGGCGCTCACCATCCTCATGGCCGCCTACTCGGGTGAATCCCGGGAGCGTTCCCAGCTAGGACGATTCGCGGCGGTAAGACGTGGGTACACGTCGCGGGGTCCACCGGCGAGGACGTTTTGACGGACGCAACCAGCCGGTGGACCCCTGCTCTCAGTCCCGCAGCCAGACCGCCTCGTCCCGGTGCGACTCCAGCGGTCCGGGATAGTCGAGGCCGCGGCGCACCGGCTCGGAAAGACGCCACGGCTGGTGAACCGCGCCGCCGGCGACATCCTTGAGCTCGGGTACGTAGCGACGAACGTACACGCCTTCCGGATCGAACCGCTGAGCTTGCCGAATCGGGTTGAACTTGCGGTAGGGGCGGGTGTCGTTGCCGGTGCCCGCGGTCCACTGCCAGTTCCCGGAGTTGTTCGGCACGTCGCCGTCGATCAGCCAGCGGAAGAACCATTGCAGGCCGGGACGCCAGTCGACGCCCAGATGTTTGGTGAGGAACGCCGCGGTGATCAGCCGGGCCCGGTTGTGCATCCACCCCTCGGCGCGCAGCTGGCGCATGCCGGCGTCGACCACCGGAACCCCGGTCGTCCCGTCCTGCCAGTGCTTCAGGGCGTCGTCGTCGTGGCGCCACTCGTTGTCGGCCTTCTCCCGGAGCGCCTGTGTCGAGATTTTCGGGAAGGCGGCGGTGACCTGGTAGTAGAAGTCGCGCCAGCAGAGTTGTCGCAGGTAGGCCTGTGCGCCGGGCGAGTCGTCGTCCTTCGCGGCCAGGGCCAGTTCGAGTGGCGACAGGCAGCCGAACCGCAGATAGGCGCTGAGTCGGCTGGTGTTGTCGGCGGCCAGGTCGTCGTGCTCATCGCCGTACCGGGAAATTTGTTTGAGCCAAAGGCTCAGGCGGCGCCGAGCCTCGGTCTCGCCGCCGGGGATCGCGTCGGGTGATTCGCCGTCCGGCGTCTTCGGGAGGCGGCCGGGCGCGATGCCGGACGGCATCGCGATCTTGCGAGGGGTCGCGGTGATCTTGCGCCACGCGGCCTTCTCCCAGGATTTCCAGTACGGAGTGAAAACCCGATACGACTCTCCGCCACCGCTCGGCTTCACGGCACCCGGCGGCAGCACCGTGACGCCGGGCACGGTCTCGACCGAGAACCGTTCGTCCCGAAGCCGCCGCTCGCGCCGCTGTGCGTAATCGGTCACATCCTCGGCCACCGTGATCGCCGAAGCGTCCACCTCGCGGGCCAGCCTGACCGTCTCGGCGACCGGATCGCCCTCCCGGATCACCAGGTCGGCGCCCCGTTCCTGCAGGCTTTTCCGCAGGTCGGCCAGGCTCTGGTGGAGGAAGCGCGACCGGTTGGCGGAGAGTCCGCCGAGGCGCGGGTCGAGGACGAACAGCGGCACGACATCACCGGCGCCGGCCAGTACTGGATTGTCGTGGACCCGCAGGTCACGGGTGAACAGCGCGATCCGCGGGCCCATCTCAGGCCGCCAGTTCGACGGGGGTGCCGGGCCGGGTGAGCAGGCTGCGGACGGCGACGGCGGCCCGGCGGTGATTGGGAACGGTCGCGCGGCGGATGAAGACGTCGTAGTCGGCCGCCTCGATCTCGTCCAGGATGCCGCCGTAGAGCTGGAACGCGGTGCGCATGCACGCCTGGGAGGCGGGTTCGAGCAGCGGGATGCCGGGGGCGGCGGCCGCGTAGTGCTCGCGGGCCCGGGTCACCTCGGCTTTGATCAGCGCGCGGACGGGACCGGTGGCCACCCCGGCGTGCAGGTCGGCGACGCTGACGCCGTACTCAGCAAGGTGCTCTTGGGGTAAATAGACGCGTCCGCGGGCGAGGTCCTCGGCGATGTCCCGGATGAAGTTGGTCAGCTGGAAGGCGAAGCCGAGCTGGCGCGCCGGCTCGCGGGCGGCGACCGGGTCGGACGAGCCGAGGATCGGCAGCATCATCGTGCCGATCACCGCGGCCGAGCCTTCCATGTATCCGAGCAGGTCCTCATACGTCGCGTAGTCGGTGACGGTGAGGTCCATCTCCATGCTGCGGAGGAACTTCTCGAAGTCCTCCAGGTCCAGCCCGAAGACCGCGATGGTGTGCAGCACGGCCGGGAGCAGCGGATCCTCGACCGGCTCGCCTCGGAGGCCGGCCAGGAACCCGGCCGACCAGGCGGAAAGCTCAGCGGCGCGTTCCGCGGGCGGCTGGGACTCGGTCCGGTCGACGATCTCGTCGGCGAAACGGGTGAATCCATACAGAGCGTGTACATGGCGACGCTTCCAGGCCGGTAGCAACCGGGTCGCCAGGTAATACGTGCGTCCGTGTTCTCGGTGCAGCTCACGGCAGCGCGCATAGGCGGCGGCCAGATCGGTATCCATCCCGGTCCTCCCGGTAAATCGACGCACGAATCGACGCAACTTCCGAAAGTTAGGGTACGGTACTGAACGTGGCCAATGACACCCTCGAGGGAAATCGTGTAGGTGCGATACCCCGCCAGCCGGCCTCTCACACCGGCCTGACCAGCGCCGTCGAGGGGACACTCGCGGATTTCCTCGCCTCGCAGATCGCTTCTCTGGACACCATCGACGCGTCGCTCGGCGGGTTCGCGCGGACCGCGCGGGACCTGGTTCTGGCCGGCGGGAAGCGGCTTCGGCCGACGTTCGCGTACTGGGGGTGGCGCGGGGTTGCCGGCCCCGGTGCCGACTCCGAGCCGCTGCTGCCGGCCTTCGGTGCCCTCGAACTGATGCACACGTTCGCCCTGGTCCACGACGACCTGATGGACGACTCGGACACCCGGCGGGGCCGCCCCACCGCTCACCGCATCTTCGCCGCGCGACACGGGGCCCGGTTCGGCACCTCGGCCGCGGTACTGGTCGGTGACCTCTGCCTGGTCTGGGCCGATCAGCTGCTGGCCCGCACCGCGATCCCGCCGGCCACGCTGTTGCAGGTCCGCGCGCGATATGACCGGATGCGCATCGAGGCGGTCGCCGGGCAGTACCTGGATGTTCTCGGCGAGACCGATCCGGCGTCCTGGTCGGTGGAGCGCGCGCTGCTGGTCGCCCGGCACAAGACGGCCAGCTACACCGTGCAGTGGCCGCTGGACTTCGGGCTCGCCCTGGCCGGGATCGACGACGCCGAGGTGGCCGAGGCCTACCGGGTGTACGGCCTGGCCATCGGCGAGGCGTTTCAGCTGCGTGACGACCTGCTCGGCGTCTACGGCGACCCGGCCGTGACCGGCAAGCCGGCCGGGGACGACCTGCTCAGCGGCAAGCCGACGGCGCTGCTGATGATGGCCCGTCGGATGGCCACCCCGGCCCAGCTGTCCGAGCTGGACCACGCCGGGATCGACCGCAAGGCGCAGATTGTCGCCGAGACCGGTGCTCCGGCCCGCGTCGAGGAGATGATCCGGGCCCGGGTCACCGAGGGACTCACCGCGCTGTCCTCAGCGCCGATCGATCCGGAGGCCCGAGGCGTGCTTATCGAGCTGGCCACCGTCGCGACGCAGCGACCGGCATGATTAACCGCGTGCGAACCGTCACCGGACCCACCGATCGCGTCGTCATAGTCGGGGCCGGCCTGGCCGGCCTGTCCTGCGCCCTGCATCTGGCCGCGGCCGGTCGCCAGGTCACCGTCGTCGAGCGGGAGCAGGTGCCGGGCGGACGAGCCGGGCGGCTCTCGGTCGGCGGCTTCGAATTCGACACCGGCCCGACCGTGCTGACCATGCCCGAGCTGATCGCCGAGCCCCTGGAGGCGGTCGGGGAGAAGCTGTCCGACTGGCTCGAACTCACCCCACTTGATCCGGCATATCGGGCGTATTACCCGGATGGTTCCACGTTGGACGTGCGGACCGACACCACCCGGATGACCGCCGAGATCGCCCGGGTCTGCGGCGCCCGCGAGGCCGACGGCTACCTGCGTTTCGTCGACTTCACCCGGCGGCTCTGGCAGCTGGAACGCGATAACTTCATCGACCGGAACCTGGACACCCCGGTCGATCTGATGAACCTCAACCTGCTGCGACTGCTGGGCATGGGCGCGTTCCGCCGACTGCAGCCGAAGATCAACGAGTACTTCCGGGACCCGCGGACCCAGCGGATCTTCTCGTTCCAGGCCATGTACGCCGGGCTCGCCCCGCACGACGCGCTCGCCATCTACGCGGTGATCGCCTACCTCGACTCGGTCGCGGGCGTCTACTACCCCAAGGGGGGCATGCACGCGGTTCCGAAGGCTCTGGCCGGCGCCGCCGAGAAGCATGGGGTGACGTTCCGTTACGACACGACGGTCGAGCGAGTGATCACTCAGCACGGCCGGGCGACCGGGGTGCTGACCGCCGGAGGCGAGATCATCCCGGCCGACACCGTCGTACTGAATCCGGATCTGCCGATCGCCTACCGGGACCTTCTCCCCGCCCGGAAGCAGCGCAACCTGCGATTCTCCCCGTCCTGCGTCGTTCTCCACATCGGATCGAACCAGTCCTACTCGAAGATCGCCCACCACAACATTCATTTCGGTACGACGTGGCGGCGCACCTTCGACGAGGTCATCAACCGCGGCCTGCTGATGAGCGACCCGTCACTATTGGTGACCAACCCGACCCACACCGATCCGTCCGCCGCGCCCGACGGCAAGCAGACGTACTACGTCCTCGCGCCCACCCCGAACCTCGTCGCCGGACCGATGAACTGGCGCGGCGGGCTCGCCGAGCGCTACGCCGACGAGCTGCTGCGGACGCTGGAACAGCGCGGATACATCGGCTTCCGGGACGGCGTGGAGGTCGAGCGCATCATCACCCCGGCCGACTGGGCCGACGACGGCATGGCCGCCGGCACCCCGTTCGCCGCCGCGCACTCGTTCTCCCAGACCGGCCCGTTCCGTCCGTCGAACCTGCACCCCTCGCTACCGAACGTGGTCTTCACCGGTTCGGGCACACAACCCGGGGTCGGCGTGCCGATGGTCCTCATCTCCGGGAAGCTGGCCGCGAGCCGCATCACACGGGAGATCTCATGAGCGTTACGGAACGCGAACATCAGCTGGTCGAACTGGTCGACACCGCCGGGTCGGCCGCCGGGTCGGCCACGGTCGCCGACGCCCACCAGGAGCCCGGCCTCCTGCACCGGGCCTTCTCGGTCTTCCTCCACGACGACGAGGGCCGGGTGCTGCTGCAGCAGCGCGCCGCGGTCAAGACCCGCTTCCCGCTTCGCTGGGGAAACACCTGCTGCGGCCACCCGGCGCCCGGCCAATCGGTCACCGAAGCTGCTGGTCACCGCCTCTTCGAGGAGCTTTCCGTACGGGGGGTCGAGCTCACCGAACTCGGCGTCTACACCTATCGCGCGTCCGATCCGGTGACCGGACGGGTCGAACACGAATACGACCACGTGCTGATCGGGGCGCTGCCGGCCGGAACGATCCTCGGGCCGGACCCGGACGAGATCGCGGAACTGCGCTGGGTTTCCCCGGACTCCTTGCGGGCCGGACTGGCGGCCACCCCCGAGTCGTACGCGCCCTGGTTGTCCGGGGTTTTCGAGGTCCTCACCAGCGCCTTTCCCCGTCATCTGCCCCACGCCCGTCCCCACGCCCTCCTCGCTGAGCAGCCGAGTTCCCTCACGGAGCCGCCGAGCGCCCGTCCTACGGAGCAGTCCAGTGCCCTTCTCACGGAACGGCCGGGTGGCCGATGAGGCGCTGAGCGCCGGCGCCGCAGCCCGCCGTCTGGGTGTGGCGGTCACCACCCTGCGCACCTGGCATCAGCGGTACGGACTCGGCCCGAGTCGGCACGAGTCCGGGCACCACCGTCGCTACACCGCCGACGACATGGACCGGCTGCAGGTCATGCAGAGCCTGACCGCGCAGGGCGTGGCCCCGGCCGAGGCGGCCGCGTGGGCACTCGCCCAGCCCAGCCCGGACGCCACCGCCGCGGCCCCGGCCGAGCCGCCGTCGCCCTCGGCCGGGCCGGATCCGGAGACGGCGGCTCGTGGGCTGACCCGGGCCGCCATGCGGCTGGACGCACCGGCCATGCGGGACATCCTCTGCACCGCGATCCGGGAACGAGGCGTGGTCACCGCCTGGGCCGACGTGATCGCGCCGGTGCTGGTCGCCATCGGCGACCGCTACGAGCTCACCCAGCGCTTCATCGAGGTCGAACACCTGCTGTCCCGGACCGTCACCGAAGTGCTGGCCTCCGTCCAGCACGCGGCCGGCACCCCGCGGATCCTGCTCGCCGCCGCCGACGAGGAACAGCACACGCTGCCCCTGGAGGCACTGGCCGCCGCGCTCGCCCAGGGCGGGGTACCGACCCGCCAGCTCGGGGCCCGGGTGCCGTCTCAGGCGCTGCTGGACGCGATCGGGCGGACCGGGCCGTCCGCGGTGGTGCTCTGGTCGCAGCGGCCGGCCACCGGCGACGTCGGCCAGCTGACCCGGGTCCGGGACGTACCCCACCCCCCGGTGGTCGTCGCGGCCGGCGGTCCGGGCTGGCCGCAAGGTGATCTCCCCACCGGAATCACCCGCCTGACCGGCCTCGCCGACGCCGTCCAACTCCTCACCCCGGTCTGACCCTTCACGTTTCCGCAGGTCAGAGGCTTTTCGACGAAAAGAGGGGTACCGATTTGGAGACCGCCCGGTGGATCACATATGCTTTCCAAGCCTTCAACGGGGCGCAGTTGGGGCCAAGGCCACCAAGCACTGCGGATCGGGTCGCCAACTCGATGTGCAATGATGGCGGAGTTGCCCTCATCGTCTAGTGGCCTAGGACGCCGCCCTTTCAAGGCGGTAGCACGGGTTCGAATCCCGTTGGGGGTACTGGTAAGGTTTGCGGCGCAGGTCGCTCACCGGCCAGGCAAGACAGAAGTGAATAGCAAGGTCCTGTGGAGCAGTTGGAGTGCTCGCCGCCCTGTCAAGGCGGAGGTCGCGGGTTCAAGTCCCGTCAGGACCGCAAGGCACCATGTACGGCCAGGTAGCTCAGTTGGTACGAGCGTCCGACTGAAAATCGGAAGGTCGGCGGTTCGACCCCGCCCCTGGCCACCAGGCCTCTCGCCGGGCACTGAGCACCGTCCACCTGCGGAAACGCACGGTGGACGTTTTGCTTTCCGCCCTCTTTTCGCGCTCCGAAATTTCTGCCGGTTGATCGCGGATTCCCCATGACCGTCGTCACGAGTTGCACGTTCGCCGCACGACGATCGGGCTACGCCGCCGGCCCGATCCTGGCAGTGACGCCCAACACATGCAGCAAACCACCGGGCCTAATCCTCGACCTCGGAAGCCATGTTGGCGACTGGATGCTGCGGAGCCCCGGCCCAACCGCGGCGCAACGCTCCTCATTCCGGGCCCCCAAAAACGGCGCCGGCCGACGGGAGTTCGGAGCGGGCGGGAAACGAAAAGCGCCCGGCGGGAGAACCCGCCGGACGCCGTTGCTTCGTGGTGCCGTGATGAAGTGTTACTTGGTGAGCGCCTCGACCCGCTTCTTGACCTCGGTCGCGGCCGAAGCGACGGCCGCGGCCGACTTCGCGGACCGGGCGACGGTGGCCGACGAGACGGTCGGGTCCGGGTTCTCGCAGTTGACCGTGGTGCCGGCGGCCATCACGCCGCAGAGGTCGATCTCGGTGCCGCCGTCGAGGACGTCCAGGGCGGTGTCGCTGCCGATCAGGGCGTCGTCGGAGACGTCCTCGCCGACCAGGACGTCGTCGTCGCTGTCGCCGTTGATCGCGTCGTTGCCGGCCTCGCCGATGACGCCGTCCGCGCCCGCACCGGCGCTGATCGTGTCGTCGCCCGCGCCACCGAGGATGTAGTCGATGCCGACGCCGCCGGTGATCCGGTCGTTGCCCGCGAGACCGTCGATGAGGTCGTTGCCGGCGTCGCCGGAGATGGTGTCGTTGCCGCTGCCGGAACCGTCGGCGTTGTCGCCGACCAGGTTGTCGTCACCGTTGCCGCCGATGATCCGGTCGCTGTCGGCGCCGCCGTAGATGAAGTCGCTGCCGTCGCCACCGTTGATCGTGTCGGCACCGTTCTCGCCGAGGATCTGGTCGTTACCGGCCTGGCCGAAGATGGTGTCGTTGCCACGGCCGCCGGCGACCCGGTCGTTGCCGATGCCCGCGTCGATGCTGTCGTTGCCGGCCTGGCCGAAGATCGTGTCGTTGCCGGCCTCGCCCAGGATCCGGTCGACGCCGTTGCCGCCGTCGATCGAGTCGTTGCCGACGCCGCCGTAGATGTAGTCGTTGCCGTCCTGGCCGAAGAGCGCGTCGTTGCCGGCGTACCCGTACAGCTTGTCGTCACCGGCGGCGCCCTGGAGCTGGTCGGCGCCCGAGCCACCCTTCATGGTGTCGTTGCCGGTGCCGCCGTTGGCCAGCATGTAGACGCCGGTCTTGTTGACGAGCGTGTCGTTCTTGTCCCCCAGGGAGACGTTGAGCTTCGTCGTCTTCTTGGAGGTCGTGCACTTCACCTTGGTCGTGGTGACCTTCTTGCAGCCCTTGCCGGGCTGGAGCGCGACCCGGTCGGCCAGGGTGACGGTGCGACCGGAGATCGTGATGGTCAGCGAGTTCGCCTTGCCCGCCTGGGCGTTGAACTGCACCGTGTTCGTCCCCACCACCTTCGCGAGACCGGCCGAGGCCGCCTGCGCCGGCGCGGCGAAGAGGGCGGTGGTGGCCACGGCCGCGGCGGAAACGCCGATCATGGCCAATGCCTTGCGGTTGATCAAGAACATGGGAGATCCCCCGTGAGGAGCGGATGGGCGGTGTCGATCACCGCGCGCCCGATCGTAGAACGGTACCGTTTCGACGCGCCTCCCCGTTTCGGCTGATACGCGATGGCACTCGTGTGATGCCCGCCACTCCGCTTGGCGACCGGCTGGCGCTCACGGCTGCATTTCGGTCCAAAGACGACCGTCAGCGCCAGCTGAGGCCGGGGCCGGGACCGCGACACTCATCGCCGCGTGATCGGGGATCGCCTGTGGACGGTCTTCACGCGCTGCTGACCTGTTCGGGCCACTCAGTTGGCGGACGTTCTGTCCACAGGGCACGCATCACCTCTTGAAGCCGAGCGCGCGCTCAATCAGAGTGTTATCGGGATCGGTCCGGGCGGACCGGCTCGCGAGGAGGCACGACGTCGTGCAGACCTTCACCAACGAGGCCGAGCAGACGGCCTACAACCTTGCCGAGGCCCTGGCCGAGAAGGCGATGTCGTTCATGCGCAACGCCGAGGAGGCCGCGAGGGCGTTCCAGGGCGGGCGGATAGCGATGCGTCGCCAGTTCAAGGCCCGCGGGCTCTCCGAGGCCGAGGCCGACATCCGCTTCAGCGGCAGCGTGCAGGCGACCCGGGCGATCGCGGAGAATTCCTTCTTCATGTCGCAGGCGTCGATGTACAACACCGCTGCCGCGACGCAGTATGCGAAGGCGCTCTACCTCAAAAAGACTTGAGCCTCGCATCAGACCCCGCAAAACCCGACATTTACGGTACGCCGGTAGACGCGCCGATTGTGCCGTGACGCCGGATCAGCGCGCCCGCGGCCATGGCGGCGCGACCGGATGCGAGCCACCCGAGCGACAGGGGGCTTGGGCTGCCCGAGCGCCGCTCAAACAACAGAGAGCGGGCCGCTCGAACGGCCGGGATCGGACCGCCCGAAGGACGGCCGGCGGGAGTGGGATCAGGCCGCGCGGTGCCGCAGCGTCGCGACCGTGGACCCGGCCAGCGCGAGCAGACAATCCGGCAGCTGGCCGTCGGCGATCGCGGCCCCGAAGAGCGCCTCCCCGGTCGGCGCGTCACCATTCACATAGGCGCTGACGAAACGGGCCACCCAGCGCTTGTCGTAACGAGCATCGTCGATCCCCGGGAACTCCAGGGTCCAGCCCCCGCTGCCCGGCAGCTCGCCGACCATCGTCGCGGCGAGGCACCACGCGACGTCCCAGGCGCCGACCACCCCATCACGGCTGACGACGGCATCGAAGGTGCTGGCCACCGCATCACTGTCTCCGGTGAGGGCGCAGGCCAGGATCTGCGTGGCGTCGTCGAACGCGTGCTGTGGTGCTTCGGTCACGTTGCAAACCGTACGCGTCACCGTCAAGGAACGCCTGTGGATCAACTGTGGGTTCTCACGCGCCACGGAGGAGACACGTGATGCGCGCGGTGCAGACCCGCTCGCCACCCTCGTCCTCGAGAACGACCTCGTAGGTCGCGACCGCGCGCCCCCGGTGCACCGGCACCGCAATGCCGGTCACGAGCCCGGAGCGGGCCGCCTTGTGGTGGGTGGCGTTGATGTCGACCCCGACGGCGAACGGCCGGTCCACGGTCTGGCCGTGCAGGACCGCACCGACCGAGCCGAGGGTCTCGGCCAGCACGCAGGACGCGCCGCCGTGCAGCAGACCATACGGCTGGGTGTTGCCCTCGACCGGCATCGTGCCGACCACCCGTTCGGCCGTGGCCTCGGTGATCACGATGCCCATCCGCTCGGCCAGCGCACCCCCTCCATTGCTGGTGAAGAGGTGTTGCATGCCGTCTTCCGCGATATCCACGACGGCGTACGTTACCCCCGAGTCAACCTCGTTCCAGCGATACCCGTCACAGGTGTGGGACTGACGCTTGCGTCTGCGGGGTACTGATGTGGCGATTGCTTCCGGTGATCCATCCGGGCAGAGTTCGGATCCGTAAAGAGCGGTAGAACCCGAGAATCCCCTCAGAGGAGACGATATGAGCGAGCCGCAGGAGATCGTGGAGACCCGGGGCGACGACCGCGTCGACCTGATCACCAGCGACGCCAACAAGGACGGGAAGGTCGACGTCTGGGTGTCCGACACCGATGGCGACGGCAAGCCTGACCTGTTCCAGTTCGACACCGACGGCGACGGCAAGGTCGACGTCACGATGGTCGACCTGGACGAGGACGGCAACCCGGACACGATCGTCGACGGTGACGGCGGGCTGCCGCCGGCCGGCACGGTCTGACTCAGGCGCCGCCCAGGGCGGAGAGCGCGACCCAGAGGACGGCGATCGCGACGGCCGCGGTGACGACGGTGGAGGCGGTGTGCCGCCACGAGCGGGCCCCCTCGACCGCCTCGGGGTGACCCATGGCGATCAGGGTCGCCCGATGACGCCGTACGTCCAAATGGTGTTGATCTTGATTGGCCTGTTCCGGAGCCCGGCTGAGCTCGACGGCCAGCCGGGCCTGGGCGCGCTGCAGACGCCGTACCGTGGCCCGGGCTTTTCGCCCTGCTCTTTCCGCGGCATGGCGGCGCGCGGCGGCCCGGCGTGACCCGGAGCCGAGCGCTCGCAGCTCGCCCTCGGTGATCACCTCGGGATCGTCCAGGGTCTTGAGGCGTTCGACGTAGTACTCGGCCTCGCGGTCGTGGGCGCGGCGGACCAGCCACAGGATCAGCAGCAGCGGCGGCAGGCCCTTGAAGGCCAGGACGGCGAGCAGAGCCACCGCGCCGTTGCCCAGACCTTCGCGGAACAGTGGCGAGTTCCACAGCACGTGCGAGGCCCAGGCGCCGAAGAGCGCGAGCATCGCCATGGTGATCCGCCGTGGCCAGCCGCGATCCGTGCTGACCACCAGGTAACCGATGCCGGCGCCGGCCAGCGCGCCGAACAGGGTGTGGCTCCAGACCCCGGCCAGGAAGCCGCGGACCAGGAACGTCGTGATCACGGGCTGGACCTCGTCGCCCTGACCGGCGAAGGCGACCGCGCCGATCGCGAACACGATGTCCTCGACGATCTGGAAGCCGAGCCCGACCAGCGCGCCGTAGACGACGCCGTCCAGCACGCTGTTCACCTGCGATCGGGCGATCAGCACGATGGCCACCACGCCGAGCGTCTTGGCGATCTCCTCGACCGTCGGGCCGGCCAGCGCCGCACCCCAGTCGGCGGCCAGGCCGGGCGAGCCGAGCTTGGCGATCAGGTTCTCCAGCGCGGTGCTGCCCGGGATGGAAACGCTGGTGGCGACCAGAGCGCCCCAGGCGAACGCGACGACCAGCAGGCCGGCCGGTTCCCGCTCCAGGAAGTCGAGCTCCTGGACGAACAGCCAGAACGGCACCGCGAGCAGCGCGAACAGGACGAGCGCGGTGAGCGTGGCGATCGGGTAGGAGTCCAGGAACTTCGCGAGGATCTGCGACATCCGGACGGCACCGGCGGCCAGCAGCGTGATCACCACCCAGAACGCGGGCGCGCGGTACGGCCTGGCCGGGCTCGCGGCCCCGGGAAGGACGGGCTCGTTCATCGGCCGCCCTCGTACCGCAGCGTCTTGGTGCTCGCGTCGATGGCCGGCAGCGTGTGGTCCAGATCCAGGTCGGCCCCACTGACCGTGACCTCGATGGTCACACCGTGCGCGACGAAGACGGCGTAGCGCCCGCCGCGGTCACCGGCCGTGTAACCACCCTGCAGACCGGCCAGCCCGCCCGCGGTGGAGACCGCGAGCTGGGTGCCGGTCACCTGATAGCCGGAGGTGTCGGTGATCCGCTGCCGCAACCGGACGGCCGCCTGGGGCAGGTCGCCGGAGAAGGGTTGTACGGCGATCGAGTAGCGCACCGCCCCGAGCCGGAACAGCGCGGTGGCGCGGTCCTCCCCCGGCCGGGTGCCCGTGACGTCGAGCGTCGCACCGGCCGGAGGCACCACGGTGACCCCGGCACCGACCCGGTACGGCTCACCGCCGGGGATCGTCCTCTGGGCCGAGACGGCGCGATCGAGCGCCGGCAGGCCGAAGGAGAGTGCCGCCAGAACGGCGACCACGACGAGGGCGCTGAGCAATCCGGGTGTGCTGGGGAGATCGGTGAGATGACGCCGCGTGACCGTCCCCATCCGTCCACGCTAACGAGGACGCCCGGTTGGTGTCCGGCGATCCGTGCGTGCCACCACAGTGGATGGTCGATCAACCTGGAAGATTACGGATTTGTCCGTTTTACCGAAAGGTGCTCAGGGGTGACCGCCGAGGTCAACCAGACGCCGTTGGCACTGCGGTGGAACACGTGCCCGGCGGCCGCCATCACGCCCGCCGCCACCTCGAACACCACCACGTCGGCCGAGCGGCGCCGGCCCACCACCAGGGCGGTCGGCACATCGGCGGAAAGGTGTACGTGATTCCGGCTGCGCGGCCGCAACCCGTCCCGCCGGATCGAGTCGAGGTTCGCCCGCGGGGTGCCGTGGAAGAGGACGGCCGGCGGGTCGACCGGCGGCAGGTCCAGGTCCACCGAGACGCGGCGGGAGTGGCCCTGACTGGCCCGGATCCGTTCCACCCCGTCGTCGCCCACCGCGACCGCGAAGCGGGACTTGTCGTTGAAGGCCACCACGTGGTCCAGCTCAGAGCGGCTGATCCGGAGGGCGGCGAGGAAGTCGGCGACCGGCACCCAGCCGTTCGCGTCGAGGGTCAGACCGGCCGTCTCGGGCCGGTGTCGCAGCACCAGGGACATCCGCCGGCTGAGGCGGACCTGGTCGCGGGTCAGTTCGGTCAATGGTCTTGCTCCATGACCGCAAGGTAGTACGGCCGATCCTTCCGGTCGATCGATTTCAGGTGCCACCCGGTGCCCCTGAGTAGTTGATCCAGCTCGTCGACGGAGCAGTTGAGGTAGTCGAACCACTCGGAGGCGACCATCCGGTACCGCAGCCGCAGACGCAGCTGCCCGCCGAGCCGCCCACGGTCCCGGTTCAGCTGGTGGTAGCTCACGTGCACCGGGTCCTTGGTCCCGTACGGATCAGCGCCCTGCGCCAGGATCCGGGCCCCCGGGCTGGCCAGCCGGGCCAGCGCTTCCAGGAAGACCGGCGCGCGCTCCGGACCCTCCAGCAGGCCCAGGTTGTTGCCGAGCAGCAGGAAGGTGTCGTAACGGGTGGTCGCGTGGGCATACCGGTCGACGGTGCTCAGCACGGTGTCGCGCAGCCCGCGCTTGCGGGCCACCTCGATCGCGCCGGCCGACGTGTCCAGGCCGGTCACCGCCATGCCCCGGCGCTGCAGTTCCAACGCGATCCGGGCCGCACCCACCCCGATGTCCAGCACGTGCCCGCGGCACAGGCGCAGAGCGCGGTGGTCGTGCTGCGGCCAGGCCTCGGGCTCGTCCAGGTAGTGATCGGCGGGCGCGCCGTTGATCAGGCCGTCGTCGCGCTCGATCACCTCGATGACCGGACGGGGCAGACGCCCGCCGGCCAGCGGTCGGGGGCCGATGCCGGTCCGTACCGCGTACGCGTCTCTGATCATCTCGCCGAACGCGTCGCCGATGGCGGGCTGCTCCATGGTTCATTACTCTTTCGGGCCGCCCAGCCCGGAGCAAATCGGGCGCGCGATCTTGGCGTATCCCGATCGCCGGCGGCTCGTTGATCTAGAAAACGAAGAAGGGGCGTTACGCCTTCCCCAGCGCACGCCCCTTACAACGATCTAGGTCGAACCGGTCAGTCACCCTGACGCTGCGTGGGAATCTGCCCCTGCAGCAGGGCGCGAACCTCCGACTCCCGGTAGCGACGGTGGCCACCCAACGTGCGAATTGCGCTGAGCTTGCCCGCCTTCGCCCACCGAGTCACGGTCTTCGGGTCGACACGGAACATCGACGCCACCTCGGCCGGCGTTAGTAGCGGCTCAGGATCGTGCGTACGCGATGCCATCGGTCACTCCTCCACAGGTGCCTAAAAACATCGGCCGGGGTCCCGCCGGCCGGTGCGTCTCTCATGGTCCGGCTAGTCCCCGATGTCCGACATGGGCCGAACGGACGAACGTCCCCAGATAGACGGATGAAGCATGCCCGATTTTTGCGTGTTTTCTACGCCAGATAGTGTCTCGTTTAGTCCGATTATCACGCTTCGACCGGCGATGATCACGAAGAGTATTCGCCTCGGGAGCGCTCCCGCGACCGGAGAATCTTCCCGGTCTGTCCTATTTTCGCAGGTCAGTTGCTGCGTTCCAGAAGTTGGACACTTCGCCATCTAGCGACCAACTTCTCGTACGCCTCGCTGGCCGCGTCGGCGTCACCCCGGGAGAGCGCCGACAGGCCGGCCGCCACCAGTCCGGGGGAATCATCACCGGTCAGTTTGTCCTCCGGAAGGAGGTTGACCAGGCCGCCGTAGTCCAACTCGACCACCGATCGGGGATGGAACTCCTCCAGCCACCGGGTGCCCTCCTCCACCGCCTCGGTGATCGGGGCGTCGCCGAGCGACTTGCGCAGCACCGAGACCGCCCGATGGGCCCGGCGACGGGCCTTGGAGATCTCCGTGCGGTAACGCAGCGTGCGCCGCCGGCCGGTCAGGGCGATCTCCCGCTCCTCCAGGTCGACGAAGGCGAACCAGCGCAGCGGCACCCCCCAGGTGGCGATCTGCTCGTGCACGCGGGGCACACCCTGCTCCAGCACACGAGCGCCGCTGCGCCAGTCCTCCACGACGGCCTTGGCCTGGCCGGCCAGCACCGGCGGGACGAACGCGTCGGCGAGCACCGCCGGCACGCCGTCGCGGGCGTTCAGCGCGGCCTCGGCGACCCGCAGGCGCAGATTCCAGGGGCAGACCAGGATGGAGTTGTCCCATTCCAGGACGTACGCCTCGTCGGGCAGGTCGGGCAGCCGGGTCCAGCCGGCCCCGAGAGCCTCGAGCACGGCGGTGCGCTGCCGGACCGGGCCCTCGATCGGCCCGAGGTCACGGCCTTCCTTGGCGTAACGACGCCAGAAGACCTGCCGCTCCCGGTCGAAGGCGGTCAGCGGCTCGTAAATCCGTAGGTACGACGCGAACAGTGACGGCACGGCGCGATCGTTTCACAAATCCGGCCGGGTGGAACTTCCCGCGCGGGCGTAATCGGCGTGCCATTCCACGGCCGGGCAGGGCCTAGGCTCGCCTTATCCGGCCCACCCCGCCGGGTCACGGGCCCCACGAAGGCCCACACGGAAGAATCAGGAGAACAACGATGGGTGTGTTCGACACCGACGGCAACGACGCCACGGGGCACGAACAGGTCGTCTTCTGCCAGGACCGGCACTCCGGCCTGAAGGCGATCATCGGGATCTACTCCACGGCCCTCGGGCCCGCGCTCGGCGGGACCCGTTTCTACCCGTACGAGAGCGAGGCCGCCGCCCTCGCCGACGTACTCAAGCTGTCCCGCGGGATGGCGTACAAGAACGCGCTGGCCGGTCTGGACCTCGGCGGCGGCAAGGCGGTGATCTGGGGCGACCCGGCCACCACCAAATCAGAAACCCTGCTTCGCGCGTACGGACGTTTCGTCGAGTCCCTGAAGGGCCGGTACTACACCGCGTGTGACGTCGGCACGTACGTGCCGGACATGGACGTGATCGCCCGCGAGACCCGCTACGTCACCGGCCGCAGCGTCGAGCACGGCGGCGCCGGGGACTCGTCCGTCCTCACTGCCTGGGGCGTCTTCCAGGGCATGCGGGCGGCCGCCGAGCACACCTGGGGCAGTCCGACCCTGACCGGCCGCACGGTGGGCGTCGCCGGCCTCGGCAAGGTCGGCAAGTATCTGGTGACCCACCTGGTCCAGGACGGCGCCACGGTGGTCGCCACCGACGTCAGCCCGGCCGCCCTCCAGTGGGCCCGCACCAACCACCCCGAAGTCCAGCTGGTCCCCGACAACGAGACCCTGATCGCCTCGGACCTCGACGTCTACGCGCCGTGCGCCCTGGGCGGCGCGCTGAACGACGACACCGTCCCGGTGCTGCGGGCCAAGGTGGTCACCGGCGCGGCCAACAACCAGCTCGCCCACCCGGGCATCGGCAAGCTGCTGGACGATCGGGGCATCCTCTACACGCCGGACTACGTGGTGAACGCCGGCGGCGTGATCCAGGTGGCCGACGAGATCGAGGGCTTCAACTTCGACCGCGCGAAGCTCCGGGCCACCGGGATCTTCGAAACCACCCGCCGCATCCTCCAGCTCGCGGGTGACGAGGGCGTCCCGCCCGCGGTCGCCGCCGACCGACTCGCCGAACGCCGGATGGCGGAAGTCGGTCGCTTGCGGGCGATTTACCTCAACTAGACCGGTTCAGAGGCTGCCGCGCGGCGTTGTTTAGACAGAACCGCGACGCGCGGCAGTGTCACACGCAACCCGAGGTGCCGAAGACGGCATCGTCCATGTACCGTAAGACCCACGAGAGATGCCTGACGTCATCGGGGCCCGCCTTCGGGCTGCCCCGAATTCTGTGCGAGGGGGTCGAGCCATGGGGCGCGGCCGTGCTAAGGCCAAGCAGACGAAGGTGGCCCGGGAGTTGAAGTACCACTCCCCGAACACCGACCTCACCGCCTTGCAGCGCGAACTGGCCGGTAGTACACGCCAGTCCGACCGTCATTTCGACGACGACAACGAAGAGTTCGTCGACGATGACGAGGATGACGCTGACGACGACGACCAGGATTCCTGGTCGCCTCCAAGGCGGATTTGACCCGTATTGCACGGAGCACGCGGTATGGCCCGCGTGCTCAAGTGCGCCGTGGTCATCAACTCCTAGCGGTTGCAGCTGACGCCCACGCGGGCGATGTCCGCGTGGGCTTCGACCGAGTCTCGCACTCTGCGGGCCGGTGCCGCGCGCCGCGCGTTCCATTCGCATGGGCCCGATTTGCCCTGCGTCTTCCACCTGCTTAGGCCCCGACCTCGCTTCGGCGTGCTCGGTTCAGGCCTTCGCGGGCGCGGCCTTCGTCTGCTCGGTGCGACCCACCGCGGGCCTGGCCTTGCCTCTAGGTGCTGGGTGTTGGGCGCTGAGTGCCGGGGTGTGACCCACCCGAGCACCGCAGGCCCAGCTTTCACACCCGGCGTGCTCAGGCTGCTCAGCACGTCCTGGTGCGGGTTCAGCGTGCTCGGCACGTCCTGGTGTGGGCTCGACGTCCCGGTGTGGGGTTGATCGCGTCGCGCCGCTGCCGCCCGGGCCCACGTGCTCGGCTGCGGAATGGATGGCAGCCCAGCACGTCCTCCGCCGGCTCAGCGTGGCCGGTTGTTCCAGTTGTAGAACGTCGGGATGTTCTCGAAGTGGTTCCAGGCGCACACCGCCGAGCCGCTCTCCGGCGTCGCCTCCTCGGCACGCTGCCGCCGGGCCGTCTCCGCCTCGGCGATGAGCGCGGCCAGCCCGTCCCGGGTGTCGTGCACCCGGGCCGTCACCGGATCCGTCTCCACGCCGTCAGACAGCCGTGGGCTCGTGATCTCGGGCATGATCCAGCACTCCCTCCAGTAGGCGAATCTTGCTGTTCCGGCAGTGGTTCGTCTCGGTGACGTCGAACCGGCCGTGCTCGAAGTAGCGGTTGGCCGCGTGGGCACCGCCACAGAAGCCAAAGTAGGGACAGCTCTGCCGGCACGCCTCGACCCCGCGCAGGAACTCGGCGATCCACGGTGTGTCGGCCGCGCCGGCGAGAATTTCCCGGAGCGGGGTGGTGAGCACGTTGCCGCTGGTGAAATCCCCGTACCGCGGATCGTGGAAACCGGCCAGCTCGGGCGAGAGCAGCACCACCGAGCCGTCGTGGGCGATGGTCGGGATCGGGTCCAGCCGCCGGGGCAGCAGAGCGTCGGCGGTGCCGTCGAGGACCGCGGCCGCATACCGCAACGACCACTCGACCTCGCGCAGGTGGATGCTCGGCGCTTTGCGCCAGGCGCCGACGAGCTCGGCCCAGAACGCGCTCACCGCGGCCGGGTCGTGCCGGTTCAGCCGCAGGTTGACGCCCTCCTGCTCCTCCACGTTGATGCCGAGCACCTCGCAGCCCAGGCCGAGAAAGTACTCGTACAGCTCGGTGGCCAGGCCGGGTCTCGGGTCGGAGACCACGCACAGGGTGGAGAACGGGATGCCGTGCCGCCGAAGCGCTTCGACACCCCGGGTGATGTGGTCGTAGGCCGGTTTGCCACCCCGATCGACCCGGTCGCCGTTGCGCGCGCGGGGCCCGTCCACGCTCACGCTGACCCGGACGTCGTGGGCCAGGAAGAATTCGCACCAGGCGTCGTCGATGAGCGTCGCGTTGGTCTGGATGTGGTGCTCCACACCGTCGCCGAACGGCGCGAACAGGGCAGCCAGATGCTCCGCCCCGGCCGCCAGCGGCTCACCGCCGTGCCAGACCACCGAGAACCGGCCGGCCCGGGCGAAATCGGCGATCTCGGCGGCCACCGCCTCGGCGACGGCGACCGGCATCTTCCGATTCTCACGGCGGAACGGCAGGTAACAGTAACTGCAGGCCAAGTTGCACAGGGTAGTCGGCTGCATGACGACGTAACCCGGTTCCGACGAGATGCCTCGCATCCCGCTCCACGTGCCCGCCATCGCGCACCTCCCGTCCGGCACCCGTGACACAGCGCCAGGCTAGGCCCCACGGTCCAGACGCGGCCCCTGCGAACCTCACCACCATGCGAAAGATCCGTATGTGCCGGACATCGGCACACACGGATCATTTCATGTTCGGCCGGTGGTGAACCAGGCTCGCGATCCGCCAACCGTGAGTCTCATAACAAGATCACAGTCGGCGTCACGCTGCGTCAGCCTCGGGTGTACGAACCCATCATCTGAACCTGGCCCGTGCCCTCCAGCACCTCGCCGACCTGCCACGCCTCGACACCGCGACCGGCCAGGTAGGCCATCGCGCGGTCGGCGTCGTCCGAGGAGACGACCGCGAACATGCCGACACCCATGTTGAAGGTGGACTCCATCTCCGAGTCCTCGATCCGGCCCTTGGCCTGGATCAGGTCGAAGATCGGCTGCGGGCGCCAGGTGGACCGGTCCACCACGGCGTCCATGGTCGGCGGGAGCACCCGGTTCAGGTTGCCGGGGATGCCACCGCCGGTGACGTGCGAGAACGCACGTACGTCGGTCTCCTCGATCAGGCCCAGGCAGTCCTTGGCGTAGATCTTGGTGGGGGTGAGCAGCTCCTCACCCAGGGTGCGCGAGGTGCCGAAGTCGTCGACCACGGTGTCCAGGCGCATCCGGCCGGCGCCCAGCAGCACGTGGCGGACCAGCGAATACCCGTTCGAGTGCAGGCCGGACGAGCGCATCGCGATCACCGCGTCACCCAGCTCGACCCGCTCCTTGCCGAGGATCTCGCTCTCCTCGACGACGCCGACGCCGGTGGCCGACACGTCGTACTCATCCGGGCGCAGCACGCCCGGGTGCTCGGCGGTCTCGCCACCGAGCAGAGCACAACCGGCGTACCGGCAGCCGTCCGCGATACCGGCACCGATCTCGGCGATCTTGTCCGGGACGACCTCGCCGCAGGCGATGTAGTCGAGCAGGAACAGCGGCTCGGCACCGCAGGCGACCAGGTCGTCGACGACCATGGCGACCAGGTCGATGCCGATCGTGTCGTGGATGTCGAGCTGCTGGGCGATGACCAGCTTGGTGCCGACGCCGTCGGTGGACGAGGCCAGGATCGGGCTCTTGTACTTCGCGGTGTTCAGCCGGAACAGGCCGGAAAAGCCACCCAGGTCACCCATGACCTCGGGCCGGGTGGTCTTCTTCACCTTGGACTTGAGCAGCTCGACGGCCCGGTCACCGGCATCGATCGAGACGCCCGCCGCCGCATACGTCGCGGAGCGCTTGCGCGGCCCGCGGCCGGCGCCCGCCGTCCACGGCTGTCGGTCGCCGCCCTCAGCGCCGTTCGATCCGGCACTGCGCTCGGACACGTGCGTCACGGTTCTCCCCTTTAGCGGTTCTGCAGGAACTAGCAGAGTCAACAGGTCACGGGTGGTGCAGCGCGTTGGCGCCGCCCGGACTGGCGACCAGCGGCGCCGGTGCCGCGTGATCGTCCGCGTGCTCGCGGGCCTCGTAGTCGGCCTCCAGGCCGGCGACGGCATTCTCCGCCGCGCGGCGGCCGACGCCCTCCAGCACGTGTTTGCCGATCAGGTCGGCGGCCGGCAGCTCGATCGGGTACTCCCCGTCGAAGCAGGCCATGCAGAGTCGCGACTTCGGCTGCTCGGTGGCCTGGATCAGGTTGTCCAGCGAGACGTAACCCAGGCTGTCGGCGCCGATCGAGCGGCGGATGCCGTCGATCTCCAGACCGTTGGCGATCAGCTCGGCCCGGGTGGCGAAGTCGATGCCGTAGAAGCACGGCCACTTCACCGGCGGCGACGAGATCCGGACGTGGATCTCCAGGGCGCCGGCCTCGCGGAGCATCCGGATCTGGGCGCGCTGCGTGTTGCCGCGCACGATCGAATCGTCGACCACGACGATCCGCTTGCCCCGGACCACCTCGCGCAGCGGGTTCAGCTTCAGCCGGATGCCGAGCTGGCGAATGGTCTGCGAGGGCTGGATGAAGGTGCGGCCGACATACGCGTTCTTCATGAAGCCGGCGCTGTACGGAATGCCGGAGGCCTCCGCGTACCCGATCGCGGCCGGGATGCCGGACTCCGGGACGCCGATCACCAGGTCGGCCTCGACCGGGTGCTCGTGGGCCAGCTTGCGGCCGACCTCGACGCGCGCCGCGTAGATGTTGCGGCCGGCGATCGTGGTGTCCGGGCGGGCCAGATACACATACTCGAACAGGCAGCCCTTGGGCTCGGGGGCGGCGAACCGCGAGGAGCGCAGGCCGTGCTCGTCGATGGCGATGATCTCGCCGGGCTCGACCTCACGGACGAAGCTGGCGCCGGTGATGTCCAGCGCGGCGGTCTCGCTGGCGACCACCCAGCCGCGCTCCATCCGGCCCAGGACCAGCGGGCGCACGCCCTGGGCGTCCCGGGCGGCGTAAAGCGTGTGCTCGTCCATGAAGACGAAGCTGAACGCGCCCCGCAGGGTCGGCAGCACCTCCATGGCGGCGGCCTCGACCGAGAGGTCGGGACGGCCGGCCAGCAGAGTGGTGACCAGCATCGTGTCTGATGTGGCGTCGCCCACCTCAAGGCCGCGGTCGGCGACCTCCTTGGCCAGCTCGGCGGTGTTCACCAGGTTGCCGTTGTGGGCGAGCGCGATCGTCGTGCCGGCCGTGGTGGCCCGGATCGTGGGCTGCGCGTTCTCCCAGTTGGAGCCGCCGGTGGTCGAGTAGCGCGCGTGACCGATCGCGAGATGGCCGCGCAGGCTCGCCAGGGTCGGCTCGTCGAAGACCTGGGAGACCAGGCCGATGTCCTTGTAGACCACGACGCCGGACCCGTCGCTCACCGCGATGCCGGCAGCCTCCTGGCCCCGGTGCTGGAGTGCGTAGAGCCCGAAGTACGTGAGTTTGGCGACCTCTTCCTCGGGGGCCCAGACGCCGAACACACCACAGGCATCCTGGGGGCCGCGCTCCTGGGGGTCGAGATCGTCGGTCAATAGGCCGTCGCCTCGGGGCACCTGCTTGCTCCCTCATGTCGGATCCGCCACGAACTGCTCGAAGCGCTGACCAACCCGAATCGCTGGTCTGCCCGAACTCCGCTCGCTCCGATCGCCCAGTGTACGCGAGCCCCGAGGTGACCGGCCCGGGCTCATTCCGGGGTCAACGGCAGGTACTCGCTCAGATCGGTGCGGATTCCGCTGGCCCGGACCCGGCCGTCCCGGACCGCTTCGGCCCACTCCAGGCGGCCGGTGGCCACGAGCAGCCACGTCATCGGATCCGTTTCGACCACATTGGGCGGTGTGCCACGTGTATGCCGTGGACCGGGGACGCACTGAATCGCACCGAAAGGTGGAATTCGCACCTCCACCGAACGGCCAGGCGCTCGGCCGGACAACTCGGTCAGCAGTGCTCGGACCGCGTCACGCAGCACTGTCCGGTCAGGTTCGTCTCCCCGGTCCAGCGCGCCCAAGGCCTCGGCCACCGACTCGGATTTATTGTGCGCAGACGACATGTCGGGACGATACGACGCGGTTTGCCGACAACGGCACACCGCCCTGGGTCGCGCAAAAGGCGTGCGACAAGGCATAGTTGCCGACGGCGTACAAGTCGCGAGAGATCTGTCGGGGAAGTAACCGCAGACAGCGCGACACGGAAGGCGGTGGATGTGACAACGCACCTACGTGGCCGGGCTGCCCAGGCCGGTGCGTTCCTGGCGCTGGTCGTCGGCCTGGTGGCCGGCGTTCAGACGGTTGCCCTGGCGGCCGACCCGTCCGCCAAATTCAATGACGTGCCAGGCCAAGCCGACCCCGGGGCTACTGTAACTGTTTCCTACACGGCTAGTAACCCCGCGACCCTCACCGACACCCCGCCGGGGCAGCCGATCACTGTCAAGGTCAGCGCCGGCGGCGGCGCGGTCTGTGTGCAGTGCAACACGAACACGATTCAGCCCGGCACCGACGACGGCGGCGACTTCTCGGCGCAGATCCGGATGCCGCAGGTCGGGACCGGCCAGAAGCAGCAGGCCACGGTCACGCTGACGATCAACGGCAACCAGGCCGACTCCAAGACCATCACGGTCAACGGCGCGGCCGCTCCGGTGAGCGCGGTGCAGATCTCCGGCAAGGTCAAGGACGGGGACGGCACCGGCCTCTCCGGCGCGACCGTCGGCATGGAGGACAGCGGCGGCCACTCGTACACGGTGACCTCCGGTGGCGACGGCAGCTTCGTCTTCCGCGCGACCGACACGGCCCTGATCTCGCCCGGAAAGGTGACGGTCGGCGCCAAGCTGGCCGGCTACAAGAGCGCCGCGGCCACGGTCACCGCCACCGCCGGGAAGAGCGCCACCGCCACGATCACGCTGAAGGCCCTGGCCACGGCGAGTGCGTCCGCCTCGGCGAGCGCGTCGGCCAGTGCCGCGGCCAGCTCCGAGGCGACCGACGAGGCCACCGACGAGGCCACCGACGACGCGACCACCAACCCGGCCAACACGCAGGCGGCCACCACGACGAACACGTCGGAGGACGGCGGCAGCTCCTGGCTGCTGATCGTGATGGGTGGTCTGCTCGTCGCCGCCGGTGTCGGCGCGATGGTCCTGGTCTGGATGCGTCGTAAGAACGCGGCCAAGAACGACGACGACTCGACCGGCGGCCCCGGCTTCGGCGGTGGCGGCCCGACCGGCACTCCGGCCGGCCCGGCCCGCTTCGGCGGTGCCGACGCCACCCGAGTGGCCGCACCGGTCGGTGCCGGACGCAACGACGCGACGATGGTCGCGGGCGCCGGGATGGGTGGCATGGGCGGCGGCATGGCCGGTGGCCTGGGCGACGCGCCCACGATGATCCACCGCCCGCCGGTCGAGGACGAGTTCCCCGACCCTTACGGCGCTCCGATGCCCCCGGCCGGTGGCTTCATCGGCACCGGCGGCAACGACCAGTGGGACAACCAGCAGCCCGCCGGTGGTGGCAACTACGGTGGCGCGACGAGCGTCTACGGCGCGCAGGACAACGGTTACGGCGCCCAGGCGGGCGGCTACGACCAGGGTCAGGGTCAGCCGGGCCAGCAGCGCTACGACGAGCACACCAACATGTACCAGCCGAACAACGGCGGGTATGACGAGCAGGCCGGGTATGGCGGTTACGACCAGGGTGGCTACGGCGCTCAGGGCGGGTACGACCAGCAGCCGGGCGCCTACGGCGCTCAGCCCCAGCCGGGTGGTTACGACCAGCACGGCGCGGCCTACGGCGGCCAGCCCACCGGTTACGACCAGGGTGGCTACGGTGCTCAGCCGGGCGGGTACGACCAGCCGCAGGGCGGCTACGGCGCCCAGCCTCAGCCGGGTGGTTACGACCAGCACGGCGGGGCCTACGGCGCTCCTCAGGGAGCCCAGGGCGCCCAGCCGGGCGGCTACGGCAACCAGCAGGGCGGCTACGACCAGCACGGCGGGGCGTACGGGCAGCAGCACGACCCGAACCGCCGCAACCGTGAGTGGGACGAGTGATCTGACCTGACGAAAAAGGCCCCGCGCATCGCGCGGGGCCTTTTTTGACGGGCAAAGAAGACGGACAAAGAAGAAGCCGGCCCGTTCCACGGGCCGGCTTCTTTCCGGTCGATCTAGATCGAGCCGCCCGGCTCCTGCGCCTTGGACTCGGTCAGTTCCAGCGTCACCGACCGAACCTCGGCCGGAGCCTCGGCCACCGGCTCCTCGGCCACCGGCAGCTCGGTGGGCACGCCCGCGAAGGACGGCCCGCCGAACAGCTTCGGCAGGGTCGCCGACCAGGTGGCCCGCAGCTCGTCCAGCGGGATCGAGAACTGGTCGGTGACCTCCAGCGTCGCCTCGGCCGAGGTGACACCGATCTGGGCGCACGGGACGCCGAACTCGGCCGCCAACGCGACGAACGCCTTCTCGTGTCCCCGCGGGACGGCCACCAGGGCCCGGCCCGCCGACTCGCTGAAGAGCTGGACGAAAGCGGTCTCGCCGTCGGCCGGGAAGGTCACCTTGGCGCCGACCTCGTGCCGCAGGCAGCTCTCCACCAGGACCTGGGCCAGGCCACCGTCGGAGAGGTCGTGCGCCGCACCGACCAGGCCGGTCTGCGACGCCCGGGCCATCAGCCGGCCGAGCGCCTGCTCGGCGGCGAGGTCGACCTTGGGCGGACGGCCACCGAGGTGGCTGTGGGTCACCCAGGCCCACTCCGAGCCGGACAGCTCGGCCCGGGTCTCGCCGAGCAGGAAGAGCAGGTCACCCTCGGCCTTGGCGGGCTTCGGGAAACCCATCGGGGTGCGCAGGGTGACGTCGTCGAACAGGCCCAGCACCCCGATCACCGGGGTCGGGTGGATCGCGGCGGCACCGGTCTGGTTGTAGAAGCTGACGTTGCCGCCGGTCACCGGGATGCCGAGCTGCTGGCAGCCGTCGGCCAGACCGCGCACGGCCTGGGCGAACTGCCACATGACGGCCGGGTCCTCGGGCGAGCCGAAGTTCAGGCAGTCGGAGACCGCGATCGGCGCGGCGCCGGTGACGGCGACGTTCCGGTACGCCTCGGCCAGCGCGAGCTTGGCCCCCTCGTACGGATCGAGGCGCGCGAACCGCCCGTTGCCGTCCACCGACAGCGCCACGCCGAGGTTCGTCTCCTCGTCGAGGCGCAGCACGCCGGAGTCCTCGGGCTGGGCCAGCACGGTGTTGCCGAGCACGTACCGGTCGTACTGCTCAGTGACCCAGGTCTTGTCGCACAGGTTCGGCGAGGCGGCCATCCGCAGCACCGTCTCCCGCAGCTCGTCGCCGGTCGACGGACGCGGCAGCGTCTCGGCCCGGTCGGCCTGCAGCAGGATCAGGTCGGACGGCTCGCGCAGCGGCCGCTCGTAGACCGGCCCGTCGTCGGCCAGCGAGCCGGGCGGCACGTCGACCACGACATGGTCGTTCCAGGTGATCAGCAGGCGGCCCGGGGTGCCGTCCTCGCCGGCCGGGGTGACCTCGCCGATCGCGGTGGCCCAGACGCCCCACTTCTCGGCGACCTTGAGGACCGCGTCCAGGTTTTCCGGCGTGACGATCAGGAGCATGCGCTCCTGTGACTCGCTGGCCAGGATCTCGGTTGGCGACATCGAGGCCTCGCGCAGCGGGACCCGCTCCAGCCAGACCCGCATGCCGGTGCCGGCCGCCGCGGCGGTCTCGGTGAGCGCGCAGGTGAGGCCGGCGCCGCCGAGGTCCTGGATGCCGGAGACCAGACCGGCGTCGTACAGCTCCAGGCAGCTCTCGATCAGCAGCTTCTCCATGAACGGGTCGCCGACCTGCACCGACGGGCGGCGCTGCTCGGCCTCCTCGTCGAAGGTGGCCGACGCCAGCACGGAGACGCCGCCGATGCCGTCCCGGCCGGTCCGCGCGCCCATCAGCACGACGATGTTGCCGGTGCCGGTGGCTTCCTTCTTCTGCAGCCGCTCGACCGGCATGACGCCGATACTCAGCGCGTTGACCAGCGGGTTGCCCTGGTACGTCGGGTCGAAGACGATCTCGCCACCGATGTTGGGCAGGCCCAGGCAGTTGCCGTAGCCCCCGATGCCGGCGACCACGCCGGGCAGCACGCGGGCGGTGTCCGGGTGGTCGGCCGCGCCGAAGCGCAGCGGGTCCATCACCGCGATCGGGCGGGCGCCCATCGCCAGGATATCCCGCACGATGCCGCCGACGCCGGTGGCCGCGCCCTGGTAGGGCTCCACGTAGCTCGGGTGGTTGTGCGACTCGACCTTGAAGGTCACCGCCAGGTCGTCGGAGACCTGGACGACGCCCGCGTTCTCACCGATGCCGGCGAGCATGCGGGTGTTCTTCGGAACCTTGGCGACGAACTCGCGCAGGTGCACCTTGCTCGACTTGTACGAGCAGTGCTCACTCCACATGATCGAGTACATCGCGAGCTCGGACGCGGTCGGCCGCCGGCCGAGGATGTCCTTGATCTTCGCGTACTCGTCGTCCTTGAGGCCGAGGTCCGCGAACGGCTGGAGGTCGTCCGAGGACTTCTCCGCCTTCTCGACGGTGTCCGGCCCGTCCGCGTAGTTGTCGGCCAGGACGTCGGTCGCAGCGAAGGCCGTCTCCGACAGGTTCTGCTGCGTCGTCACTGCTGTCCCCCTTGCGAGCCGCCCGCGGACGACCCGGCCAGGGCCCGCAGGACGGAGGTGAAGAAGCCGAGGCCGTCGAGCGACGGGCCGGTCAGCGCCTCCACGGCGTGTTCCGGGTGCGGCATGATGCCGACGACGTTGCCGGCCTCGTTGGTGATGCCGGCGATGTCGCGCTGGGAACCGTTCGGGTTCCCGTTGATGTAGCGCGCGATGACCCGGCCCTCGCCCTCGAGCTTGTCGAGAGTGGCCGGGTCGGCGACGAAGCAACCCTCGCCGTTCTTCACCGGGATGAGGATCTCCTGGCCGGGGGTGAAGCCGTTGGTCCAGGCGGTGTTCGTCGCCTCGACCTTGAGCCACTGGTCCCGGTTACGGAAGTGCAGGTGCTGGTTCCGGGTCAGCGCGCCGGGCAGCAGATGTGCCTCGCAGAGAACCTGGAAACCGTTGCAGATGCCCAGCACGGGCAGGCCGCCACGGGCCGCGTCGATGATCGACTCCATGACCGGAGCGAATCGCGCGATGGCGCCGCAGCGCAGATAGTCGCCGTACGAGAAGCCGCCGGGCAGGACCACGGCGTCGACCCCGTGCAGATCCGGATCCCCGTGCCAGAGGCGGACGGCCTCGGCGCCGGCGATCCGGGCGGCGCGGGCGGCGTCCCCGTCGTCGAGTGAACCGGGGAAGGTGACCACACCGATCCGCATGGTCAGGCGACCTCGGCCGCGCTGTCGACCCGGACCGAGTAGTCCTCGATCACCGGGTTGGCGAGCAGCTTGTCGGCGATCTCACGAGCCCGATCCAGGTCGGGTTCGCCATCGAATTCGATCTCGATCCGACGACCGATGCGAACAGACGAGACATCGGTGACGCCGAGCCGAGGCAGCGCATTCGCTACTGCCTGACCCTGCGGATCCAGGATCTCCGGCTTGAGCATGACGTCGACCACGACGCGAGCCACGGGCACTCCTGACTGATAGGTGTAAGCACGAAGGAGCCTACCTGGTCAACTGTTCGGGCAGTTCAAAGGATGGGTGCGGGGGTGTATCCGGCGGCCGAGGGGTGACGCTCGACGATCCCGGCGACACGGTCCGCGACGGCGCGCACCTGGGCCGGCGCGGCGCCCACGAAGGCGGCCCGGTCGGCGACCAGGGTGTCGATCTCGGCCCGGGTCAGCTGGAGCCGCCCGTCGTCGGCGAGCCGGTCGAACAGATCGTTGACGGCCACGCCCTTCTCGCGCATGGCCAGGGCCACGGCCACCGCGTGCTCCTTGATCACCTCGTGCGCGACCTCCCGGCCGACCCCCTTGCGGACGGCGGCCACGAGCAGCTTGGTGGTGGTGAGGAACGGCAGGAACCGGTCCAGCTCACGGGCGATCACGGCCGGGTAGGCCCCGAACTCGTCGAGCACGGTGAGGAACGTCTGGAACAGGCCGTCGGTGGCGAAGAACGCGTCCGGCAGGGCGACCCGGCGGACCACCGAGCAGGAGACGTCGCCCTCGTTCCACTGGTCGCCGGCCAGCTCGCCGACCATCGACAGGTAACCCCGGACGATCACGGCCAGACCGTTGACCCGCTCGGACGAGCGCGTGTTCATCTTGTGCGGCATCGCCGACGAGCCGACCTGGCCCGGCTTGAAGCCCTCGGTGACCAGCTCCTGGCCGACCATCAGGCGGATCGTGGTGGCCAGCGAGGACGGGCCGGCGACGATCTGGGCCAGGGCCGAGACCACGTCGAAGTCGATCGAGCGGGGGTAGACCTGGCCGACGCTGTTCAGCACCCGGGCGAAGCCGAGGTGCTCGGCGACCTTCGACTCCAGGGCGGCCAGCTTCTCGAAGTCACCGTCGAGCAGGTCGAGCTGGTCGGCGGCGGTGCCGACCGGGCCCTTGATGCCGCGCAACGGGTACCGCCCGATCAGGTCGTCCAGACGCTCGTACGCAATGAGAAGTTCCTCGGTCGCCGAGGCGAACCGCTTCCCCAGCGTGGTCGCCTGCGCCGCGACGTTGTGCGAACGGCCGGTCATCACCAGGTCGGAGTGCTCGACGGCGAGCGCGGTGAGCCGGGCCAGGGTGGCCACGACGCGGTCCCGGATCAGTTCGAGCGAGGCCCGGATCTGCAGCTGCTCGACGTTCTCGGTGAGGTCGCGCGAGGTCATTCCCTTGTGGATCTGCTCGAAGCCGGCCAGCTCCGAGAACTCCTCGATGCGCGCCTTCACGTCGTGCCGGGTGACCCGCTCGCGGGCCGCGATGGACGTCAGGTCGACCTGGTCGAGCACCGACTCGTACGCCTCGACGGCGCCCTCGGGAACCGAGACACCGAGGTCACGCTGGGCCTTCAGGACCGCCAGCCAGAGCCGGCGCTCCATCCTGATCTTCTCCTCCGGCGACCAGAGAGTGACGAGTTCAGCGGAGGCGTAACGGGTGGCAAGCACGTTCGGGATGGTCACGGCACCGATTCTTCCACGTGCCCCGGTTCCACCCCCGGCAGCCGGTGACGCAGGGTGCGGACGTCCGAGCTGAGCAACATCCCGAGGATGCCGAGCAGCAGGACACCGGCGCAGCCCAGCAGCGCGGGCCGCAGACCGACGTGGTCGGCGATCGGACCGACCGTCATCTCGCCCAGCGGGACGGCGACAAACGAGCCGACCATGTCGTACGAGTAGACGCGGGCCAGCCGGTCGGCCGGGATGTGCTCCTGCATCGAGCTCTCCCAGGCGACGCTGAACTGCTCCAGCCCGACACCGGCCAGGAAGGCGGCCCCGGCCAGCGGGACGAGGTGCGGCGACAGACCGAAAACGATCAGCGGGCCGACCATGGCCAGGAGGGTGATCACGCCGTACCGAAGAAATCGTTTTAACCGCAACCGCATCGCCAGGAGTCCCCCGGCGATCATGCCGGCGGTCTGGGCCGCGAGGACCAGACCCCAGGCCCGGCGCCCGATGGTGACGTCGGCCAGTGCCGGAGCCAGCACATGGGTGGCCCCGGACCAGGCCAGATTGGTCACGCAGGCACAGACCACGACGACCCAGAGCCAGGTGTGCGAGCGGAATTCCGACCATCCGGCGCGCAGCTCGTGCACCACGCCCGCCCGCTGGGGCGGGGCCACGAACGGCAGCCGGATCAGCGCGAAGAACCCGGCCGAGAGCAGGAACGTGGTGGCGTCGACGGCGATGCCCCAGCCCGGCCCGACCGCGGCGACCACCACTCCGGCCAGCGGCGCGCCGATGATGGTGGCTCCGCTGAAGGTGAGCCGGCTGATCGCGATCGCGCGCTGCCGATAGTCCGCGTCGACCGTGCGCGGCAGCAGCGCCGAGCTGGCCGGCATGGCCATCGCCGCGGTGGCGCCGTTGACCGCGGAAAGGCCGATGAGCAGCGGAATCGTCGCGTGGTGGGTCAGCACCAGCGCGGCGATCGCGCCCTGGGTCAGGGCGGCGACCAGGTTCGACCCGACCATCAGCAGGTTCTTCGGCAGGCGGTCGGCCAGCACGCCTCCGAAGAGCAGGAACGACACGTTCAGCACGGTGCGGACGCCGACGACCAGGCCGAGGTCGCCGGCCCGGCCGGTCAGGTCGAGGACCGCGAAGGCGAGCGCGATCGGGGCGAACGCGTTGCCGAACGAGTCCACCGCCCGCCCGATCAGCAGCAGCCGGAACGCTCGGGTCATTCGGGTTCCATCTCGAACAGGGCCACCGTCGTGCTGGTCCGGATCGTGCCCGGGGTGCCGGGTGGGCGGGCTGCGGCGTGCAGGTCGTGGACCGCGGCGGCGATCCGGTCCCGGACCTCCTGCCAGACCGCCGGGTCGACCCAGAGTTCGGCGTCGCCCAGCACACCGGCGGCACCGCCCGGCCGGCGTCGCCGGGCCCGCCGGAGGAGTTCCTCGGCCGCGGCCGGGTAGAAGTGCTCGGCCTGACCTCGGCTGAGTGAACTCTTCTGGTCATACCGGTAGCGCTTGGCCAGACCGCCGCGGATCTTCTCCTCGCCCGCCGTCACGATCAACCCGCTGGTCAGCAGGTTGCGCAGGTGATAGCTGGCGTTCGCGTGGGTGATGCCGAGCTCCCGGGCGACGTCGGCCGCGGTCAGCTCGGACCCCGTGAGCAGCGACAGGATGCGCAGCCGGACCGGGTGGGCCAGGGCCCGCAGCGAAGCATCCCCCAAAGACATGTTGGGGAGTCTATGGCTCGCCGGGCCCACCGTCCAACAGTTGTTGGAGAGTGGCAGACTGCACGAAAAGGCGGCATTCTCGCTAAGGTTACTGGCGAGTAGGTTCGACGAACATTCCGAAAGGTCCACTGATGACTGAATTCAACCCCGAGTCGCTCTCCTCGATCGGCCCGAAGGAGTTCGCTCAGCTCGTCAAGTCCACTCCGGACTCCAAGATCACCGAAGTGATGGCGTCGGACTCGCGGACGAAGATCCTCGACGAGGTCTTCAACCGGATGCCCACGCTGTTCCGCGCCGAGAAGGCGGGCGACGCCCAGGCCGTCATCCACTGGATCATCACCGGCCCGAACAGCGTCTCCAACACCTACGAGACCGTGATCGAGAACGGTGCCTGCACCGTCACCACCGAGCCGGTCCGCGAGCCCAAGCTGGCGATGACCATGGACGCGGTCACGTTCCTCAAGGTCGTCGCCGGCGACGGGAACCCGATGATGCTGTTCATGACCGGCAAGATCAAGGCCAAGGGCGACCTGGCCCTGGCGGCCAACATCGCCAAGCTCTTCGACATCCCGAAGGCCTGATCCAGCGCCGCTCGGCGAAGGGTGTGCGGTCCGGTCGCGCTTTCCGCGACCCGGCCACACACCCTTTTTCAGTACGGACGTGACCGCCCCGCCCCCACGCATCCGTCGCAGCCACCGCCCGGTGCCGGGCCCGGCCGCGAGGCGCTCAGGGGCGGTTGGGCCCGGACGGGCACGGTGTCACGCCGTACGCAAAGCGGCTTTTAGATTTTGATCTCGTTCTTGAGCGCGCGCAGCGCGATGTCCGTGCGGAACTGCGCGTCGGCCAGCGAGACCCCGTCGACCAGGGCGTAGGCGGCCTCGCGGGCCGAGGCGAGGTCGGCGCCGGTCGCCGTGACGCTGAGGACGCGCCCGCCGGCCGAGGTCAGCTCGCCGGCGGCGTTGCGCGCGGTGCCGGCGTGGATGACCCCGGGCACCTCGGCCCCGGTGATCACGTCGCCGGTCCGCGGCGTGCCTGGGTAGTTGTGACTGGCCACGACCACCGTGATGGCCGAACCCTCGTGCCACGTGAGCGGCGGGTGGGACGCCAGCGTGCCGGTCGCGGCGGCGTTGAGCAGCCCGCCCAGCGGCGTGGCCAGCAGCGCGAGCACGACCTGGGTCTCCGGGTCGCCGAAGCGCGCGTTGAACTCGATGACCTTGGGACCGTCGGGGGTGAGGGCGAGGCCGACGTAGAGCAGGCCGGCGAACGGGGTGCCGCGCCGGCGCATCTCGGCCAGGGTCGGCTCGACGGTCTCCCGGAGCACACGCTCGGTGAGATCGTCCGGCGTCCAGTCGAGCGGGGCGTAGGCGCCCATGCCCCCGGTGTTCGGGCCCTCGTCGTCGTCGAGCAGCCGCTTGAAGTCCTGAGCGGGCATCAGCGGGGCGACCGCCGTGCCGTCGGTGATCACGAAGAGTGAGACCTCGGGGCCGGGCAGGAACTCCTCGATGACGACCTTGCCGCACTCCTCGGCGTGCTTGATCGCCGTGTCCAGGTCGTCGGTGACGACGACGCCCTTGCCGGCCGCCAGCCCGTCGTTCTTCACGACATAGGGAGCGCCGAACTCGTTCAGCGCGGCCTTCACCTCGTCGATCGTGGTGCAGGCGAACGACCGGGCGGTCGGCACACCGGCCGCGTCCATGATCTCGTTGGCGAACGCCTTCGAGCCCTCCAGCTGGGCCGCGGCCGCGGACGGGCCGAAGCAGGCGATGCCGGCGGCGCGGACCGCGTCGGCCACCCCGGCCACCAGCGGTGCCTCCGGGCCGATCACGACCAGGTCGGCGCTCAGCTCCCGGGCCAGCGCGGCGACCGCCGCCGGATCGGTGGCGGTCACCGGGTGCAGCTCCGCCACCTGGGCGATGCCGGGATTCCCGGGAGCGGCGGCGAGGAAGTCGACGGAGGGGTCGGCGGTCAGGCCGACGGCGAGCGCGTGCTCGCGCCCACCGGAGCCGATCAGAAGTACGCGCACGACGGCCCATCTTACGTCGCGTAAACTTCGGCAGTACCCGGGCTCCTCCAGGTACGACTCTGGGGAAAGGCATCATTCCAGTGCCGGTGATCGTGTTGATCGGCGCCCAGTGGGGCGACGAGGGCAAGGGCAAGGCCACGGATCTGCTGGGCGACCGGCTCGACTACGTGGTCAAGTTCAACGGTGGCAACAATGCGGGCCACACCGTCGTCATCGACGGCGAGAAGTACGCACTCCACCTGCTCCCGAGCGGGATCCTCTCCCCCAACGTCATCCCGGTGATCGGCAACGGCGTCGTCGTCGACCTGAACGTGCTGTTCCAGGAGATCGACGGCCTGGAGGCCCGCGGCATCGACACGTCCCGCCTCCGGATCAGCGCGAACGCGCACGTCATCGCGTCGTACAACCGCTCGCTGGACAAGGTTTCGGAGCGCTTCCTGGGCGCCCGGCGGATCGGCACCACCGGCCGCGGCATCGGCCCGACCTACGCCGACAAGATGAACCGGGTCGGCATCCGCGTGCAGGACCTCTTCGACGAGTCGATCCTGCGGCAGAAGGTGACCGCCGCACTGGCGTTCAAGAACCAGGTGCTGTCCAAGATCTACAACCGCAGCGCGGTCAAGGTCGAGGAAGTGGTGCAGGAGCTGCTGTCGTACGTCGACCGCCTGCGGCCGTACGTGGCCGACACCGCCCTGGAGCTGTCCCAGGCCATCGACCACGGCAAGGTCGTGCTCTGCGAGGCCGGCCAGGCCACCCTGCTCGACGTCGACCACGGGACGTACCCGTTCGTGACCAGCTCGAACGCCACGGCCGGGGGCGCCTGCACCGGCTCCGGCATCCCGCCGACCCGCATCGACCGGGTTGTCGCCGTGCTCAAGGCGTTCACCAGCCGGGTCGGCGAGGGCCCGTTCCCGACCGAGCTGCACGACAAGTGGGGCGACTACCTGCGCGAGGTCGGCCACGAGTACGGGACCACCACCGGCCGTCCGCGCCGCATCGGCTGGCTCGACCTGGTGATCGGCCGCTACGCGCAGCGGATCAACGGGGTCACCGACTTCGCTCTGACCAAACTGGACAACTACGACGGCCTGGACGAGATCCCGGTCTGCGTGGCCTACGACGTGAACGGCGTCCGGCACGACGAGATGCCGATCAACCAGACCGATTTTCATCACGCCAAGCCGATCTTCGAGACGATGCCCGGCTGGAAGTCCGACATCTCCGGCTGCCGCAAGTTCGAGGACCTGCCGCCGGAAGCGCAGAACTTCGTCGAGTTCGTCGAGGCCCGCATCGGCGCGCGCGTCTCGATCGTCGGCGTCGGCCCCGGCCGCGAAGCGGTCATCGAGCGCCACTCGGTGCTGAGCGAGTAGTCGTGGACGTCGTCATCCTCAGCCTGGCCGAGGGGTCGGGCGACTCGTGCGGGTCCGGTTGCGGCGGCTGCAACGCCGCCTGCGCCACCCCGCGGACCCCGGTTCTGGCCTGCGCGGACGCACTCCGCGAGGCCGGCGCCGAGGTCGACACCGTGCTGGCCGGATCGGACCAGGAGATCGACGCCGCGCTGGCCCGCTTCGACGGGCCGGCCCGGGCCGACGGCCTGACCTGGCCGGCCGCCGACGGTGACGTCCGACTGGTGGTGGCCGTCGCCACCGACGGCCAGCTGCGCGCGATCGTGCGCCGACTGGTCCGGCGGTATGCACCCGCACCCAGCAAGCGCCCGGACGACCTGGCCACCGGGCGGACCGTGCCCGACCTGCCGCCGCTGGCCATCCTGCCGCTCGACTCGGGCAACTCGGTGGATCTGGCCGCGCAGCTCGGCCTGCCCCGCGATCCGGCCCAGGTGGCCAAGGCGGTCCTGGCCGGGGACGTCCGGCGGCTGGACCTGCTGCGCAACGACGGCGGGTCGGTGACGCTGGACGGCGCGCTGCTCGGAGGCGCCGACGACAACGGGGCCGCGGTGCCGTGGCGGGGCCGGGTCGAGGTCGACGACGCCGTGCTCAGCGAGGGCGAGGAACCGATCCTGGCCTGCGTCATCGGCAACGGTGGCGGTTACGCCGAGTTCGACGGGATCCGTCTGCTGGCCGAGGGAAACCCGGCCGACGGCCGGGTCGAGGTCGCTGTCGCGGTTCCGGTCGTCGTCAAACAGCGATTCAAAGGCACTCGCGTACGGGTCGAGGTGCGCCGGGCGAGCGGGCGAGCCGTCTCCGTGCTGCCGCGCGAAGGGGAGCTGCAGTTCCTCGACGACGGGGTGGCCGGGTCGACCAGCCGGAAGAAGTCCTGGTGGACCGAGGCCGGGGCCTGGGCGGTCTACGCCTGACCCCGGTTCGGCCGTTCAGAAGAGCGCGTCCTACTCAGGGCGCGCTCTTCTGCGGTCTCAGGAGAGGGCGTCCTTTTCAGGGCGCGCTCTTCCGCGGTCTCAGGAGAGGGCGTCCTTTTCAGGGCGCGCTCTTCCGCGGTCTCAGGAGAGGGCGTCCTTTTCAGGGCGCGCTCTTCCGCGGTCTCAGGAGAGGGCGTCGGCCGCGGCCGGGTCGCTGTCGCGCAGGAACTGGGCGCACCGGGCCGCCTCGTCGGCCTCACCGATCGTGGCGGCGGCCTGCGACAACGCGTGCAGGCAGCGGAGGAAGCCCTGGTTCGCCTCGTGCGCCCAGGGCACCGGGCCGTGGCCCTTCCACCCGTTGCGACGCAGCGCGTCCAGGCCACGGTGATAGCCCGTGCGGGCATAGGCGTAAGCGGTCACCGGCTCGCCGGCGGCGAGAGCACCCGCGGCCAGCGGCGCCCAGGCCGCACTGTAGGCCGGGAACTTGGCCGCGACCGCCTTGAACGCCTCGTCGGTGCCGGTGGCCGCGGCGGCGGCCAGGGCCTGGTCGGCTTCGGCATCCGCCGGGAGGCGAGTGGCCGGCGGTTCGGGAAGGAGGTTCTGCATGACCTCATTCAACCCGGTGCCCCCGACGTTTGTTTCAGTCCCACGCGGTTCCGAGCTTGAGCAGGCGATCGGCGTACTCGATCTGGGTCTGCCAGCCCGCCGGCCACGCGCCCAGGCCGAGCGCGGCGCCCGCGAACGCACCGGCCAGGCAGGCGATCGAGTCCGAGTCGCCGGAGGAGGCCGCGGCCCGGCCGAGGACCGTGACCGGCTCGTCCGGCGAGATCAGGTAGCAGTAGAGGGCGGTGGCCAGCGCTTCCTCGGCGATCCAGCCGGCCCCGGCGACCAGGCACGGGTCGCCCTCGAACTGTCCGGCCGCGAGCCCGGCGGTGACCTTGTCCAGCGCGGCCGCGCACTCGTCCCAGCCCTTGGCGATGAACGTCTCCGGAGAGTCGACCACCGGCCGGCGCCAGAGCTCGCCGACGTGCCGCTGCCAGAGTTCGCCCAGCCAGTCGCCGCGATAGATCTTGCGCTGCTCCTCGCATCGGTCGCGGAGGGCGGCGAGCAGATCCGCCGGCGCCAGGCCGCCGCGAAGCCAATGGACCGCGTACGCCGTGAGCTCACTGGCCGCGAGCCCGGTCGGATGCCCGTGAGTCAGCGCGGCCTGGAACTGGGCCACGCCCGCCCGCTGGTCGTCGGTCAGGCCGGGCACGAGCCCGACCGGGGTGACCCGCATGTTCGCCCCACAACCCTTGGAGTCGTGCTGGGTCGCCTCGACCCACGGCCCGCCCTCGGCCAGCGCGCCGATCGACCGCAAACACGTCATGCCCGGCGCGCGGTCGTTCTCCGGGCTGTAGGCCCAGGCCAGGAAGCGCCGCCGGAGCACCGGTTCGAGCGACTCCGGAGCCGGGTTCCGCACCTCGCGCAGCGCCTCGCCGACCGCGAGGGCCATCTGGGTGTCATCGGTGACCAGGGCCGGCTCACCGTCCAGCTGCCTCGGGCCGCCGGGGCCGTATCGCGAGACGATCGCCGGGTAGTCCATGAACTCCGTGGGCTTGCCCAGCGAATCGCCGTAGGCCAACCCGAACATCGATCCCGACGCAGCACGCATGGTGCAACTCTAGGTTCCCCGCCGTTCATCGCGCATCAACGGCCGGGGCGTCCGTTCGGCCCTCGCCCGAGCGGCGCACCATGTATCCATGCCCGATCCCCTGCAACCGGTGCTCGGCGGCGACCTGCCGTTCGACGCGACCGCGTTCGAGATCGAGTCTCGTGAAGAGCTCGACACCCATCTCGTCAAGAACAGCCTGGCCGGACTGATCGTTCTCGGTCTGCGACTGGACCGAAACCCGCCCGACCTCACCTCCGTCGACGTGCGCGACACCCTGTTCGTCGGGTGCCGGATCGTCTCGCCCGAGGTGGAGATCGACCTGATCCGGCGGGGCGCGCACATGGTCCCGCCGTTCCGCACGCTGCCGTACCCGACGCATCCGGCGCTGCTCTACACCCCGGAGGACCTGTCCGCCGGGTTCGCCGAGGGCGGCTTCGCCGGCATGTACGACACCGTCGTCTACCAGCACTTCGTCGCGCGGGGCGGGGCGGTGCCGGACGTGCGCGAGGCGATCGCCCAGCGGCTGCACGACGCCGGGATCGACAACGCGCTGGGCAAGGCGCTGTCCGCGTGGGCGACGACGCACGGCACCGCGGGCGCGGTCGGGATCATGGGCGGGCACGCCGAACCCCGCGGGTCGGAGGCGTTCCGGATGGCCGCGACGCTGACCCGGCGGCTGGCCAAGGGCAACCGGCTGATCGTGACCGGTGGCGGCCCCGGCGTGATGGAGGCGGCCAACCTGGGGGCCTACTTCGCCTTCCGCAGCGAGCGGGAGCTGGACGCGGCGATCGACATGCTGGCGGCGGCACCGCACTTCCTGGACCACGATCCGTACACCGCGGCGGCGCTGAACGTCCGGGCGACCTATCCGCTGCCGGCCGTGGACCTGGCCGACCGGCTCCGGTACGGCGGGCTGGCCCTGCCGACCTGGCTCTACGGCCACGAGCCGGCCAACCTGTTCGCCGGCCAGATCGGCAAGTATTTCTCCAACGCCGTCCGGGAGGACTCGATCCTGCGCCTGTCCCGCGGCGGGATCGTCTTCGCGCCCGGCTGGGCCGGCACCGTGCAGGAGGTGTTCCAGGCGGCGACGAAGACGTTCTACCGCACCGACGGGCCGTCCGGGGCGTTCGTCTTCCTCGGCTCCGACCACTGGGCCAAGCTCCCGGTGGTGGACCTGCTGAGCACGCTGCTGGCCCGCTCACCGCACGGCGACCAGTCCGGCCTGATCGTGGTCACTGACTCGATCGACGAGGCGATGCGGGCGCTGACCGCATAGTCCCAGCTCGCCGGGCCTTGGCAGCGGGGCGCACACTGCGAGCATGACGCTCCTGTTGCTGGTCTTCGCGGGCATTCTGATCATGTCGCTCATCTCGGCCGCGACAGTCGTGCGGCGCAATCGTCACTCGTCCGCCGGCGGGCGGCACACGGCCGGATATTTCGGGACGGACGCGAACTATGTCCCGCCGGACGCCAACTCCGGCTACCACCACCATCACGGCGGCCATCACGGTTTCGGCCACCACGACAGCGGTGGCGGTTCGTGGGGTGGCGACGGCGGGAGCTCGTTCGGTGGTGGGGGCGACGGCGGGGGCGGTGGCGGGAACTGAGAGCGGATTTGGTGGCGAGACGCACACTGCGCTCATGGAGATCCTGCTCTTCGTGATCATCGCCGGTTTCGCCGTCGTCGGGCTCGCCAAGGGGTTCCGGTCACGGCGCAGTCACGGCCCGGCCGGGCGTCGGTACTCCGGAGGGCCGGGGCCGCACACCGACAGCCTCTCGTCGTCGCACTCCTGGAGCGACAACAGCCCGCAGCACGGCCACCACCACGGCTCCGACGGTCACCACGGCTCAAGTCACGACGGCGGCTACTCCGACGGCGGATCGTCGGACGGCGGCGGCGACAGCGGTGGTGGCGGCGATTGAGCACGCCCCTCAGGCGACGTGCACCCGGCGCCAGTGCGCCGCCGGGAGATCCTTTTCCGGTACGTCGGTGAGCCCGTTCTCATCCATGGCGTTGTAGACGGCGAGCCGGGCGCCGTCGAACAGGAACTCGATCGCGTGCAGCACCCGGGGACGCCAGTCGGCCGACGTGGTCCGCTCGATCACGTTGACCGCGCGGAGCGGGCGGCCCCGGGCGTTGCGCAGCGCAGCGTGCGGATCGGCCCGCCAGTCGAAGTGCTCGTACATGTCGATCGGGACCGCCATGTCGATCTGGTCCCAGGTGATCGCACACTCATCGAATTTACGGTGAGTAATCTCCAGGCGACTCAGTCCGAAGTCGAGGATGACCGGACCGTCGGCGAACCAGCCACGCTGCGCGACATCCCAGAGCAGCCAGCTTGATCGCAATCGACGCCCGATGAGCCGCACGAACATGTGTCGATGGGTGGCGGCCAGGGCCTCGGCATCGTGATGCCACTCGGGTTTCCAGCCCTGAATAGCGAGCACGATCACCGTCCCTTGATCAAGACCGCACGATCGTACCCATGCCGCTGTGTAACCCCGCAAGACGAGAACGGCCGATCCCCGCGTACGAGGACCGGCCGCTTACTCTCGCGAGTGGTTCTGTTACTCGACGCGCTATTTACTTGCCGAGGCTGGTGCCGGTCGAGCGCAGGTGCTCGGCGGCCTCGACGACGCGCTTGGCCAGACCGTTCTCGGCCAGCTTGCCCCAGGCGCGCGGGTCGTACGCCTTCTTGTTGCCGACCTCGCCGTCGATCTTCAGAACGCCGTCGTAGTTCTTGAAGAAGTGGTCGGCGACCGGGCGGGAGAACGCGTACTGCGTGTCGGTGTCGATGTTCATCTTCACCACGCCGTAGTCCAACGCGCCGTGGATCTCGGAGAGCAGCGAGCCCGAACCACCGTGGAAGACCAGGTCGAGCGGCTTCTCCTTGCCGTACTTGGCGCCGATCGCCTCCTGGATCTCCTTGAGGATCTCCGGGCGCAGCTTGACGTTGCCCGGCTTGTAGACGCCGTGCACGTTGCCGAAGGTCAGCGCGGTCAGGTAGCGACCCCGCTCGCCCAGGCCCAGCTTGGCCGCGGTGGCCAGGCCGTCCTCGACGGTCGAGTACAGCTTGTCGTCGATCGCGGCGGAAACGCCGTCCTCCTCGCCACCGACGACGCCGACCTCGATCTCAAGGATGATCTTCGCGGCCGCCGCGGCGGCCAGCAGCTCCTCGGCGATCTGCAGGTTCTCGTCCAGCGGCACGGCCGAGCCGTCCCACATGTGCGACTGGAACAGCGGGGCCAGGCCCTTGTTGACGCGCTCCTGCGAGATCGCGATCAGCGGACGAACGTACTTGTCCAGCTTGTCCTTGGGGCAGTGGTCGGTGTGCAGCGCGATGTTGATCGGGTAGTTCTTGGCGACCTCGGTCGCGTACTCCGCCAGCGCGACGGCGCCGGTGATCATGTTCTTGATCGTCGGGCCGGACGCGTACTCCGCGCCGCCGGTGGAGATCTGCACGATGCCGTCGCTGCCGGCCTCCGCGAAGCCCTGCAGGGCCGCGTTGAGGGTCTGCGAAGACGTCACGTTGATCGCCGGGTAAGCGAACGCGCCGGCCTTGGCGCGATCGATCATTTCGGCGTAGACCTCGGGAGAAGCGATAGGCATCGGTGCGCTCCTTGCTCTTTCAAACGTGGCAGCAGAGGGCAGGACCGCGCTGTCCTCCAGCAGGCAGTATTCCGCAGTCGCGGTGCGTAGCGGAAATCGCCCCGAAATTCACAGGCTCGGTCGCAACCTCCCTGGCGAAATCGGTGCTTTTGCGACACATCGACGCTGCTGCGTATTGCTCTCCGTGGCCCCGGCGCCGCTCGCCATCGGGGCGGTGCCGGTTTGCGCGGCATCCGAGCGGGCAAACGCGCACCATGGGACAGGAACCGGCGACACGAGAGGGGAGCCGAGGATGACACGCCTGATGGACGAAGCCGACCTGGAGACACCCGAGGTGGACGCCGCCGAGCAGGCGGTGAGCGCGGTTCCCTCCTGGCTGGACGACGACGCCGACGAGCCGACGGCCCGGACGCTCGCCGACGCCAACGAGTGGGACGCCGAGGAACAGAACCGGGTCGTCGAGTTCGACGACGACTACCGCTGACCGACGGGTCCGGGCCGGTCCCGGCCCGGACCGTCACCGGTCGACATACGTCGGATTGGCGGCCGACCATCTCGCCAGGTCATCGTCCCGAATCGCCCGGTAAAGGCCCAGCCAGGCCGGACTGTCGACGATCTCGCCGTCGTTCCTGCTGTTGAAGACCGGCTCACCGATGCCGATCAGATCCGGACTCCCGAGGGTGGCGATCACCCGCAGCAGGCCGACCGCGTCGCCGTCGAGCCGGACACCGTCGCCGGCGGCGACCAGCAGCCGGTTGACCGTGGCCGGGCTCACACCCGAGCCGTCGAAGATCACCTTGGCCGCCAGCGCCCGCAGGAACCGCTGATTGTTCCGATCGCGGTCCAGCGAGAAGCGTTTCAGCCCCTGCTGCCCCTGCAGCAACGGCGCCACGTCGTCGCCGTCGATCCGCTGGCAACCGGCGGCCAGCGCCTTGCGGCCGGACTGGGCGGGAATCGCCTGGTCCAGGCACATCCGCACGCCGTCCACCTCGTCGGCCACCGCGCTCAGGGCGGCCAGATCCACGGTCACCGTGGCGTCCAGGGTGACACCGGTCAGCTTCGTCACCGTGGCGCCGATCAGCTTCGGACCGCCCAGGGCCAGCGCCGTGGTCAGCTTCTGCTCCCCGTGACCGGGAACGTCGACCAGGCCGTCCCGCGGCAGGCTCACCATCCATGCCGCAGCGCGGTCGGCCGGCACGTGCAGCAGCATGATCGTGTCGGCCCGCTCGGTCGCCGAGCCGACCCGGTGATCGCTGCCGATCAGCAGCACGTCGACCGGGCCGGCCAACGCGGCCGCCGGGGGCGCCACCGACGCGGGCCCGCCGATCAGACTGTCCTGCGCCACCGGTTGTCCCCCGTGCCACCAGGAGGTGGACACGACCGGCACCGCGGCCCCGGCGAGCAGCACGGCGGCGGCCGCGCCGAGCGCACGCCGACGGGCGCGACGGCGCCTCACCCGTACCCAAGCAAAATCGATGCGGCCTCGCACCGAGGCCGCATCCGGGACCGAAGCCTCCTGCCGCTCGAAGGCGGCTCGCAGCTCTTCCTCGACCTTGCTCATCGCGCCTCCTCCGGAACGGCGATCCTGACCAACGGGCTCATCGGGTGCCCACCATCTCGGCCCGCAGGGCGTCGAGGCCCCGCGAGATGGCTGACCGGACCGTGCCCACGGCGCAGCCGAGAATGTCGGCTATCTCCTGGTCGGGCAGGTCCTCGTAATACCGCAGCACGAGAGCGGCCCGCTGGCGGCGCGGCAGGCCGGCCAGCAACGACCACACCCGGTCCCGCTCGGCGTTCTCGGCGGCGTGGTCGGAGGTCGACGCGGCCACCGGATCGGGGTCGGCCCGCAGCAGCACGCGACGCCACCACGAGGTGCGGCGCGACTCGATGAACTGATTGGTCAGGATCCGGCGGACGTAGCTGTCCGGGGCGTCGCTGCGGGCCACGCGCCACCAGTGCAGCTGGACCCGGAGCATGGTCTCCTGCACCAGATCCTCAGCCGCATGCGGGTCGCCGGTCAGCATGCAGGCATAGCGCAGCAGCGCGCCGAGCCGGCTGTCGGCGAATTCCTCGTAGGTCACGGGCACCTCCGCTCCTACGACGGGATCGGGCACCGAAATCATTGCGCCGGTTGTCCACAGGACTCGAATTTGGATCGCACCCGGCGAGCGTCGCTGACACCATCAACGGCGTGCTGCTAACCATGACGACGACCCACCGGCCCGCCACCGATCTTGGATACCTGCTGGTCAAGCATCCCGACCGGGTCCAGCAGTTCGACATGCCCACCGGTACGGCGTACGTCATGTTTCCCGAGGCCACCGACGAGCGCTGCACCGCCGCCCTGCTGCTGGACGTCGATCCGCAGAAGCTGCGCGCCCGCGCCGACGCCTTCGAGCTCAGTCAGTATGTCAACGACCGGCCCTACGCGGCGTCGAGTCTGCTGGCCAGCGCCCTCTCCAAGATCTTCCGCAGCGCCCAGCGCGGCAGCTCCAAGGATCGTCCCGAGCTGGCCGCCCAGGCGATCCCGCTTGAGATCCGGGTGCCCGTGCTGCGCGGCACCACCGACCTGGTCACGCGCCTGTTCGCCCCGCTCGGGTGGTCGGTTACGGCCACGCCGATCGCGCTGGAGCCGGAGATCGGCGGCGACAGTCGCTACGTCGACCTGGAGCTGACCGGCACGCTCCGGCTGGCCGACGCGATCAACCATCTTTACGTGCTGCTCCCCGTCCTCGACGACGGCAAGCACTACTGGGTCGCCCCCGACGAGATCGAGAAGCTGCTGCGTTCGGGCGCCGGCTGGCTCGCCGGGCACCCGGAGAAGGTGCTGATCGCCCGGCGCTACCTGGCCCATCGCAAGTCGCTGGCCACCACCGCGCTGGAGCTGCTGGACGGGGACCAGCCGGTCACCGAGGAGGATGCCGAGCTGCCGGTCGCCCGGAAGGAGCCGCTGGCCGCCCAGCGCCGGGACGCGGTGATCGCCGCCCTGGCCGAGGTCGGCGCGACCCGCGTGCTCGACCTGGGCTGCGGGCCCGGCGCGCTGCTGACCGCCCTGATCAAGGACACGCGGTTCACCGAGATCGTCGGGGCCGACGTCTCGGCCCGGGTGCTGGAGCGGGCCGAGCAGCGGCTCCGGCTGGACCGTATGCCGCCGCGCCAGCGGGATCGGATCCGGCTGATCCAGACCGCTCTGACGTACCGCGACGAGCGGCTCACCGGTTACGACGCGGCCGTGCTGATGGAGGTGATCGAGCACGTCGACCTGCCCCGGCTCCCGGCCCTGGAGGCCAGCGTGTTCGGTCGCGCCCGGCCCGGCGCGGTCGTCGTGACCACGCCGAACGTGGAGTACAACGTGCACTACGAGGGCCTGACCGGCATGCGGCACTCGGATCATCGCTTCGAGTGGACCCGGGCCGAGTTCGCCGCCTGGGCCGACGGCGTCGCCACGCGGTACGGCTACACCGTGTCCATCCGCGGTGTCGGTGATCACGACGAGACCACCGGCTCCCCCACCCAGCTCGCTCTCTTCACCCGTACGGAGGTGACGGCATGATCGACATTCCCGAGCTCAGCCTGGTCGCGCTGGTCGGCATCTCCGGCTCCGGCAAGTCCACCTTCGCGCGCAACCACTTCGCGCCCACCCAGGTGCTCTCCTCGGACTTCTTCCGGGGCCTGATCGCCGACGACGAGAACGACCAGTCCGCCTCGTCCGAGGCGTTCGACGCGCTGCACTACATCGCCGGCAAGCGGCTGGCCGCCGGCCGCCTCACCGTGGTCGACGCCACCAACCTGCAGTCGCACGGCCGGGCCGAGCTGATCAAGCTGGCCCGGGCGCACGACGTGCTGCCGGTCGCGGTCGTCCTGGACGTGCCCGAGACGGTCGCCTGGGAGCGCACGCAGGCCCGTCCGGACCGTACTTTCGGGCGTCAGGTCCTCACCCGCATGCATCGTGACCTGCGGCGATCCCTCGGGCAGCTGTCCCGCGAGGGTTTCCGCAAGGTGCACGTGCTGCGCGGGCTGGAGGAGATCGAGAACGCCGAGATCCGCTACGAGAAGCTGTTCAACGACAAGCGCGACGAGCACGGCCCGTTCGACATCGTCGGCGACGTGCACGGCTGCCGGGCCGAGCTGGAGACGCTGCTCGGCACGCTGGGCTGGGAGGTGGTCCACGACGACCTCGGGCGCCCGGTTGATGCCGTACACCCGAATGGCCGCAAGGCGGTTTTTGTCGGTGACCTCGTCGACCGGGGGCCGGACTCGCCCGGGGTGCTGCGCCTGGTGATGGGGATGGTCGCGGCCGGTCACGCCATCTGTGTGCCGGGCAACCACGAGCAGAAGCTGGCCCGCAAGCTGAACGGGCGCAACGTCCAGCTCACCCACGGCCTGCCGGAGACGCTGGAGCAGCTGGCGGCCGAGCCCGAGGAGTTCGTCGGCTCGGTCCGGAGCTTCATCGAGGGCCTGGTCAGCCACTACGTGCTCGACGACGGCAAGCTGGTGGTCGCGCATGCCGGCCTGAAGGAGGCCTACCAGGGGCGGGCCTCCGGGCGCGTGCGCAGCTTCGCGCTCTACGGCGAGACGACCGGCGAGACCGACGAGTACGGTCTGCCCGTCCGCTACCCGTGGGCGCAGGAGTACCGGGGTTCGGCCGCGGTCGTCTACGGCCACGTGCCCACCCCGCGCCCGGAGTGGATCAACAACACCATCTGCCTGGACACCGGCTGCGTCTTCGGCGGCGCCCTGACCGCGCTGCGCTGGCCGGAACGCGAGCTGGTCGACACCCCGGCGGCGAAGGAGTACTACGCACCGATCCGTCCCATCTTCACCAGCACGCCGGAGCCCGACCGAGGTCTCGACATCGCCGATGTCATCGGCCGCAAACACCTCGATTACGGGTACGGACGGACCACCGTCCCGGCCGAGAACGCCGCGGCCGCCCTGGAGGTCATGGGCCGGTTCGCGGTCGACCCGGAAACCCTGATCTGGCTGCCGCCGACGATGGCGCCGTGCTCCAGCTCGACCGTCGAGGGCTACCTGGAGCACCCGTCGTCCGCCTTCGCCGACCTGCGCGGGGCCGGGGTCGACCGGGTGGTCTGCGAGGAGAAGCACATGGGCTCGCGGGCCGTGGTCCGCGTCTCGGCGTCCGGTGTCGGGGACGCGATCTGGACCCGGACCGGCCGGCCGTTCTTCGGACCGGAACTGGACCAGCCGCTGCTCGCCCGGGTCCGGGCCGCGATCGAGCCGATCCTGGCCGAACTGGCGACCGACTGGCTGCTGCTCGACGCCGAGCTGCTGCCCTGGTCGGCCAAGGCCGGCAGCCTGATCCGGGATCACTACGCCGGGGTGGGCGCGGCCGGGCGGGCCGCGCTGCCGGCCGCCCTCGACGTGCTCGGCCGGGCCGCCGGGCGCGGGCTGGACGTGGCCGAACTGCGGGACCGGCTGGAGCTGCGGTCCTCGGAGATCCAGGGCTACTCGGCGGCATACCGGTCGTACGTGAAGCCCACCGACGGGCTGACCGGGGTCACGCTCGCGCCGTTCGCCGTGCTGGCCGGCGCCGGCGTCTCCTACGCCGGCAAGGATCACGGCTGGCACCTGGCCATCGCCGACCGCCTGGTCGCGGCCGACCCGGAACTGTTCACGCCCACCCGGCGGATGATCATCGACCTGGCCGATCCGGCCGCCGAGGCGGAGGCCACCGAGTGGTGGCTGACGCTGACCGGGGCCGGCGGCGAGGGCATGGTCGTGAAGCCGTACGCCGGTCTCGGCGCCGTCGACGGCAAGAACCGGCTCGTGCAGCCCGGGGTGAAGTGTCGCGGCCGGGAGTACCTGCGGATCATCTACGGGCCGGAGTACACCCGGCCCGAGCAGCTCACCCGGCTCCGGCAGCGGAACCTGGGCCGCAAGCGGAACCTCGCGCTGCGCGAGCACGGGATGGGGCTGGCCGCGCTGGATCGGCTGGCCGAGGGCGCGCCGGCCTGGCGGGTGCACGAGCTGGTCTTCGCGATCCTGGCCGCCGAGTCGGAACCGGTCGACCCGCGGCTCTGACAGTTCCCGGTCTCGTTTTTGGTCCGCGGACTCGTTCGGGGCTCCGTTCGAGCCTCGTTCGGGTCTCCGCTCGGGCGCTGTTCGCGGCTTTTGTGGGGCGTCGGCCGGTTGTCCGGCCGACGCTCTGTTTCATTGACGTAAGCACAAGGCATCCACAGCAGTCGTACAGGATGGGCGTGCTGGAGGGCCGGTACGCTGGCTAACCGTGGACACCACCCGTGCGCTCACCGAGCAGCTCGCCCTGAACCCGATGGACCCGAAGGACCTGCTGCACACCTTCGGTCTGTACGGCGTGTGGGCCATCCTCTTCGCGGAGACCGGCCTGCTGGTCGGCTTCTTCTTCCCAGGTGACTCGCTGTTGTTCCTGGCCGGCATCGCCGCGTCCCCGGTCGCCGACGCGATCTTCGGCGGCGGCACCCAGCTCTCGTTCACCGGGCTGCTCATCGGCGCACCGATCTTCGCGATCGCCGGCGCCCAGTTCGGTCACTGGCTCGGCGCGCGGTACGGGCGCAAGATGTTCGAGCGCCCCGACTCCAAGCTGTTCAAGCGGGAGTACGTGGAGAAGGCGGAGTACTACTTCCAGAAGTTCGGCCCGGCCAAAGCCGTGGTGCTCGCCCGGTTCATCCCGATCGTCCGCACCTTCCTGAACCCGGTGGCCGGCACCCTCGGCATGCCCGCCCGCAAATTCTTCGTGTGGAACGTGGTCGGCGGCATCCTGTGGACCGACGGCGTGCTGATCATCGGGCACGCGCTGGCCAAGCAGATCTACGACCTCATCGGCGACAAGATCGACCACTACATCCTGCCCGTCGTGGTCATCATCGTGCTGATCTCGGCGCTGCCGATCTTCATCGAGATGCTGCGCGAGCGGAAGGCCAAGAAGAACGGCACCCACCAGGGCCCGCAGGCGTCGGCCGCGGTCGGCGTGGTCGCGGCGGCCAGCATCGCCGGGCTCGCCGAGTCGGCCCACCTGCACCACCACGACGACGAGGACGACGAGCGGAACCGCCGACCGCGGTCGCACCGCGCCTGACCCGAGTCCACCACCCCGGCCGGTCCTGGAACTCCAGGGCCGGCCGCTGTGTTTCCGGGACGGTCCCTGCTTCTGGTGCGGTTTTTCGGCGTACGGCGGCAAGCTCTTGATCTTTGGTCTCTTGCTCTTTGCCCCTGCCCCGCAAGGTCGCGGCCTGGTGAATCCGGCTTGGTCCCGCAAGATCGGGCAGCGCACGAAAAAGCCCGGCCGAGGGGGCCGGGCTCAGGTGGGGGGACGCGATCCAGCCGGCCTTAGGGACGGCCGGCTGGCAGCGTCGGTGGGTCCGCTCAGACGGTGATCGCCGCGGACCCGGAAAGCCGGTTCAGAAACTCCTCCGGACAGTCCCGGAGGTTCTCCAACCGTCCGGCGGCCAGCGCCTTGTAAGTAAGCGCAGCCGCCTCCTCGAGGTTGCGGGCGCGCTTGTGCGCCAGCTCCACCGAGTCACCCATCACTACACAACCATGCTGGCTGAGCACCAGACAGTCGGTCCCGTCCGCAGCCATCGCCGCGGTCATCGCGGCCAGCTCGGTCGTGCCCGGCAGCCGGAACGGCACGGTGGACACCCGGCGCAGATAGAACGCATGGTCCGTCGTGACGATCCGAATGTGCTCACCCAACGCGTCCAGCAACAACGCCGTCTGCGGGTGCAGGTGCACCACGGCGTTGACATCCGGCCGGGCGCGGTAAAGCGCGAGATGCAAAGCGAGCTCGCTGGTCGGCTCGATCCGCGGCGGCGGCAGAGCACCGATCGTCGCGATCTCACCGTCCGTGATGCGAACCGGCGCGAAGGTCGCCCGGCTGAGCCGGTCGAGCCAGGCGCCGCTCGCGGTCACCCAAATGGCTTCCTCATCAGGGATGCGGGCGGACAGGTTGCCACCCGACCCGCAGACGAGACCGGCCTGGACCACGTCGTAACCCACGTGCGCGAGCTGATCACGCAGGTCACCGGGCACGTAGTTCACCCGTTCCTCCTCGAATCGCCAGGGGTGGCCAGGGAAGAGGTCCTCGGCCTGGCGTCACGCCCCCATGTTTCAGTGACGCCAGGCAGTCCCCACGGATCAGCGAGCCTTCTTGGTCGCCCGCTTACGGGGCGGCGTCAGCAGGTCCGCAATGGTCGCGATCGCGGTCGGCACGAGCCGGTAGTACGCCCACACCCCCCGCTTCTCGCGCTCCAGCAGACCCGCCTCGGTCAGGATCCGCAGGTGGTGACTCACAGTCGGCTGTGAGAGCCCCAAGGGAGCGGTCAGGTCGCAGACGCAGGCCTCACCGTCCGTCGCGGACTGAATAAGGCTCAGCAGCCGCAGCCGTGCCGGGTCGGCGAGCGCCTTGAGCACTCCCGCCAGGCGCTCGGCGTCGGCGCGTTCAATAGGCTCGCCGGCAAGCGGCGAGATCTGAGGCATCGTCATTTCCGCCAACGCAGTTCCCACGATCTCCATCCTTCCACCAACTGCATCGATTCTCCTGCATGTGAGCAGGAACGAACCGGCTAACTTTCAGGCCGTAAGGCCGACATCGATCGCCGTGTCGGTCAACCGCCGACGCGGGCCGGATACCCGTACCGCGCCACTCATCCGATCAACCTTTCCCGCCACACCGACTTCGGTCTCTGCCTCCTGCAACGCCTCAGCCGCCACTTGGTCGCTACCCATCCGTGTCGAGCTCTCGATCCCCTTCTCGGGAGTGAGCCAACCCACATTGTCAATTCATCGATTGTTTCGGTTCACCGACCCAGAACGATGACTCAACACGGAACGCGTCGACACCATCACGCCACGCTGCGCGATCAACAGGTCGCTACGCGCCTCACGACCCGATGAAAGCACGACGCCACGCTGTGCGACGGGCAATTCAGTGATGAATTTACCCAGGTCGTGCCGTGCCTTCATGACATCGAGCGTACTGGCTTGAAGGAAACCGGAATCTTTCGCCCCGCCGGGGCGGAACGGAACTATTGACCCAGGTCTCTTCTTGCCTCTGTAAAGAAGGTTTACCGATCGGACAAGGGGTCTCAACCTTTCCGGCGACCATAGATGCAGCTCAAAGCAGCTAACACCGCCACGGTACCCATCCACCCCTCAAGATGACCTGGTAGCCGCGCTGTGAGAGTGCTGTGAACCCCACCAATCACGTTTGTCCGTCCAGGCAAAAACACCCACCGGATGGCCGATCTAGTGGTATCCGGACAGCCGATCGGGTGACGGTGAAGGAAACCGTCTGTACCCGTTCGAGTGACCCACAGTCGTCGATGCGGAACCGGATCTAGGCGTCCTTCCGCATGGTCACTCGAAGCACAACCGACAGTATTCGTCATCGGATCCAGGCGCGGGCTGGTTCGCCGTCGGATCATCCAGACGTGGAACGCCTCCGATGTGTCCTTGCACACCCTGCGTAGCCAAGCTCACGTTTAGGGAGGGTGTAAAACCCTCCGTCACACCGGCTGACGATCGATGCGGGCTGTTGGGGTGTTCTCAGGGATCTCCAAGACGTAGCTCCCTGGTTCCCGGGGTGGGCGGTCGGTAACCCGACTGAGGTACACCGGGGAGCGTCACTCTTGTGGCAACACCGCTGTCGATCGGCGTCATCCCCGTCGTGCGCCATCCCGGGAGCGGCTGCAGCCGAACTGCTCAGGGGCGGGCGGCCGAGGGGCTGGCCGCTGTCCCCGGGGCCGCGCGAGGCTTCCTGTCGGCCCCGGGCCGCGCAAGGCATTCCCGTCGGCCCCCGCTCGGCCCAGCGCCGGCTCGACGTTCTCACCGCGCAGCGTTGGCCCGGCGGGCGCGGCAAAAGGCAAACGTCAGATGCCCGGAGCCCGACGAGACGGGGCGCCGGGCATCGACGTTTCCGACGGGCCCTGGGCGCAGATCGCGGCAGGCCCGGATCTATTCAGACGGGTCGGTCGTCCTCGGTTGGGCGAGGCGGCACGACACTTTCACCCGAAGGGCTGGTGGCTCCGCTGGGCGAAGCTTCCACGGGGCCATCGGATGAGCCTTCGGTGGTGGGGCGGCTCGGCGCATCAGCGGACGCATCGGACGCCGGTGACGTGGCCGGCGCCTCAGGAACAGCCGGAGTAGCCGGGAAGCCGCCGACCGGCGGGTAGCCGCCGGAGGCCGCAGCCGGCTGGTCGCCGCTAGACGCTGGGAGCGGCGGGTAGCCACCGGAGGCCACGGACGGCTGGTAGCCGTCGGGCGCTGCGGGCGGCTGGTAGCCGTCGGGCGCTGCGGGCGGCTGGTAGCCGTCGGGCGCTGCGGGCGGCTGGTAGCCGGACAAGTCTGCGGGTGCAGGCGGCAGAGGCGCGGGCGAAGCGGGCGCGGAGGAGGCTGCAACAGGAGGCATGCCGACCGGCGCTTCTGCGGGTCGCATGTAAGCGGCGTGGTCTACCGACGGCGGTACCGGCGGGATGAAGCCGGAAGGGCCGGGCGGGGCGTAAGGGGAGTTCTGCACCGGCGGCACGTATCCAGAGTGAGGTGCCGGTGACCCGCTCGTCTGGCCAGGGGCAGCGGGTGCACCGTAGGGAGCGCCTGAGGAACTCTGGGGCAGAACAGGCGAAACCGGGGCACCGTAGCCAGGCGGGATCGGAGCGCCCGGGCCGGGCGGGACCGGGGCACTGAGGCCGGGCGGGACCGGAGCGCCCGGGCCGGGCGGGACCGGGGCACTGAGGCCGGGCGGGACCGGAGCGCCCGGGCCGGGCGGGACCGGGGCACTGAGGCCGGGCGGGACCGGAGCGCCGTAGCCAGCCGGCGGGGCGTAGCCCGATGACGGGTCATGGCCGGGAGACGCGGGTGGCGGGCCGTAAGGGCCTGCGGGTGAGCCAGGACCGAACGAGCCGTAAGGGCCTGATGCGCCGAACGGGGTGGGCTGCGGGCCATAGCTCGGGCCGTAGCTCGGATTGGGCTGCGGACCGAAGCTTGCATTGGGCTGCGGGCCGAAGTTCGGGTTGGGCTGTGGGCCGAAGTGGGGACTGGGTTGCTTGGGTGCATACCCGAAGAAGGTGCGCGGGGCGGCCAGGAGCATGGCGCCGACGGCGAGGTAGGCGAGGACCTGGAGGGCGGCGACCACGACGTTGAGGCCGATCCACCCCGCCGGATACGCCGAGCCGAGCACGTCGCTGATCGAACCCGGGACCGGATCGCCCGAGCGCTGCGCCAGCACCGTGACGAACGATGCGAGGCCGCCGACCGCGCCCAGCACGCAGAGGATCAGGGAGACGACTCGCGCCACCCGGCTGCCGCGGCGCAGGCCCAGGCCGAGGACCACGGCGAGCGCGAAGAACAGGATCGACAGGACGGCGGCGAGCGCGGCGTCCAGCCAGACGACGGTGACGAAGTTGTCCGCCGTGTCACCGGTGGCCGCATCGCGGAACCGGCTGACCGTGCCGACGGCGACGACCACCGAGGCGATCGCGTAGACGAGGCCGGCCCCGCCCATCAGCCAGAGCAGGAACGACGCGGTCGTCACGGCGGGCGGCCGCGCGTTGGCAGGCGGCGGCGGTGACGCGGCGACGGGTGGCGCGGCTGCGTAGGACATCGAAGGCTCCCCGGTGTTCGGCTGGCAGGAAACCTATCGCGTATTCGCGACCGGACGCGGGCGGACCGGAACGCCTGTGGATAAGCGAACCGGCCCGCCTGTGGACAAGCGGACCGGTTCGAAAAAGCTCGGGCAGGATGGGCGGGCGCCGACGATCAGGCCGAGTCGCGCGGCGGACGGGGATCGTCGGCCGGCGGAGCCGAGTGGGGCGCGGCCGGCGGCCGGTCATCCTGCCCGGTCGAGGAAGTGCCCGGAGCTGGGCTCGGAGGAGCCGAACTCGGAGCGGGGCCCGGAGGAGTAGAGGTCGGAGGAACGGGGATCGGAGGAGCCGAACTCGGATCGGAGAAGGAGGGAGGCTGCGCGCTGGAGGCCGGAGGCGGCAGCAGCCACGGGTCGCTCGGCGGCCCGAATTCGCTCGGCGGCCCGAAGCCGGCCGGAGCCTGCGGGTCAGGCGAGGTCGCGCCGAACGGCTGAGCACCAGGCTGCACCGAACCTGGGGGCGGCCCGGTCAGCGGTCCGAGAGGCGGTAGTACGGACGCGGAGGGAGGTGCGGACGACGGCGGAGCCGACGAGGGCGGCACTGCCGGCTGCTGCCAGGGGTCGGCGGCGTAGCCAGGCGGGCCGAAAGGCGGCGGGTAGGCACCCGGCTGACCCGGATACTGCCCAGCCTGACCCGGGTAGGGGTTCGAATAGGGCCCCGGCTGACCCGGATACGACCCCGGCTGGCCTGAATAAGGCGCGCCCTGAGCCGGAGGCGGCGCCGGCTGCCCGGGATACGAGGGAAGGCCCGGAGCAGGCTGCCCGGGCTGCCCGAACCCCGGCTGTCCAGGCTGCTGTCCAAATCCGGGCTGCCCAGCCGGCGGCGGCCCAGGCTGCCCAAACGCGCCCGGACCACCCGGACCAGGCTGCCCAAACGCAGGCTGACCGGGCTGACCGGGCTGACCGGGCTGACCGAACGTGGGCTGACCAGGCTGACCAAACGCGCCCGGACCGGGCTGCGCAAACCCGGGCTGCCCCTGCGAATACCCCCCGGCATAAGGCTGTCCATACCCACCCACCTGCTGCGGATACGGATTCCACCCCGCCACCGGCTTCCGGAAGTACCGGTTGGACGGCGGCACCGCCAGCAGAATCACCACCGCGATCAAAGCCACGAACGCAAACAGCGTGAACCACAACCCGACCGAGTAGAACGATCCCGGCACCACACCTTCAAGCCGCGCATCCAGCTCGGCCTGGGTAGGGAGTCCGCTGGTCCCACTGCTGCTCCCGGCGGCCACCTCCGCGAATCGTTCCACGAACACCGAGGCGGTCTGCGGCACGATCACCGCGCAGCACATCAGCACGCCGGAGAGGATCCAGGTGATCACCCGGGCCGGCTGCCGGCCGTTGAGGTTGAAGAAGCCGAGCAGTCCGATCCCGGCGGCGGCGAGCAGGTACAGCACGATCAGCATCACGGCGAGTCCGGTGATGACGCCGCCGATGCTGGCGAGTTCGGTGTCGCTGTAGACGTCTGTGTAGACCTGCCCGGCTTTGTTGAGTGCGGAGAAGGCAAGAATCGCGTACCCCACCTGGACGAGGGCGACCGCGAAGAGCAGTGCCGCCGCGATGGTCACGGTGACCGGGCGTCCCGGTGGGGGCGGCGCTGCCGGATACGGCGACGGGGGATATGTGGGAACGGTCACAAGTGCCCTCCTCTAGATCCATTCACGGTATCGGTCCCGGACCAGGACTCGCGACCGGCACGCACGCTGGGCCACGCTGTGGCAACATCGGGCGACGATGACGCAAATGCCCGCAAAGGGTCGCTCGTTCGAGGGGCGACATCGCTGGACGCCACCACCTAGACTTCCATCTCGTGGCGTCCGGCAGGCTCCAGAGACCTCCAGTGACGCCCCCTGCCCGCACGAGTCGCCCGCCCCGCTCACAGATTGCCGGGGCCGAGGCAGACCGATTCCGGGCACTTTTCCGATTGCGCCGGCCGCGTGACCACACCGCGGCCGCCCCAGACCTGACAAGGACCGGTGAGTCCCATGCCCCACGCCGACACCCTGACCGTCGTTCACCATGACGACACCCGGACCCGTTTCAAAGATGTCCGATATCAGCTGCACCGGGACGGGATCAGGATCTGGTCCGCGGATGGCGAGCACGCCATCACGGACGTTCTGATGACCCACGCGTACCGGCATCGCGAAGTCGCTTCATAACGGAGAAGGCCCCGGGAAACCGGGGCCTTCTTTCATCAGGAATCCGTCAGCCGGCCTGGACCGACAGCCCGTCACAGGTCGAGTTGATCGAGACGACGACCTTGTCGCCGTCCTGGATCTCCCCGGCGAGCAGCGCCTTGGCCAGCATGTCGCCGATGGTCGCCTGGATCAGCCGGCGCAGCGGCCGGGCGCCGTAGACCGGGTCGTATCCGTGCTCGCCCAGCCATTCCACCGCCTGGTCGGTGACGAAGAGGGTGAGTCGCCGCTCGGCGAGCCGGGACCGCAGCCGGGCCAGCTGGATGTCGACGATCCGGGTCAGGTCGTCCTTGGTCAGCGCGTGGAACACCACGATGTCGTCCAGCCGGTTCAGGAATTCGGGCTTGAAGTGGGCCCGGACCGCGGCCAGCACCTCGTCGCGCCGCTCGTCCTCGGTCATCGTGAAGTTGGCGTCGGCCGAGCCCAGGTTCGAGGTCAGCACCAGGATGGCGTTGCGGAAGTCGACCGTGCGGCCCTGCCCGTCGGTGAGTCGACCGTCGTCGAGCACCTGGAGCAGCACGTCGAAGACGTCCGGGTGGGCTTTCTCGACCTCGTCGAGCAGGACCACGCTGTAGGGCCGGCGGCGCACCGACTCGGTGAGCTGGCCGCCCTCCTCATACCCGACGTATCCGGGCGGGGCGCCGACCAGGCGGGCGACGGAGTGCTTCTCCCCGTACTCGCTCATGTCGATGCGGACCATCGCGCGTTCGTCGTCGAAGAGGAAGCCGGCCAGGGCCTTGGCCAGCTCGGTCTTGCCGACGCCGGTCGGGCCGAGGAACAGGAAGCTGCCGGTGGGGCGGTCCGGGTCGGCGATGCCGGCCCGGGCGCGGCGGACCGCGCCGGCCACCGCGGCCACCGCCTCCTGCTGGCCGATGACCTTGGCCTGCAGGGATTCCTCCATGCGGAGCAGTTTGGCGGTCTCGCCCTCCATCATCCGGCCGGCCGGGATGCCGGTCCACGAGGAGATCACCTCGGCGATGTCGTCGGCGCCGACCTCCTCCTTGACCATGGGCGGCTCGGCGTCCTCCTCCTCGGAGGCGGCGGCCGCCTCCATCTCCTTCTCCAGGCCGGGGATGACCTCGTAGAGCAGGCGGGACGCCTGGAGCAGATCGCCGTCGCGCTGGGCCCGTTCCTGGGCCGCTTTCGCCTCGTCGAGCTGCTTCTTCAGCTCACCGACCCGGTTCAGGCCTCCGCGCTCGCGCTCCCATCGGGCGTTGAGGGCGGTCAGCTCCTCCTCGCGGTCGGCCAGGTCGCGCTCCAGCCGCTCCAGCCGGGCCACCGAGGCCGGGTCCTTCTCCTTCTCCAGCGCGAGTTTCTCCACCCGCATCCGGTCGACCTGGCGCTGCAGCTGGTCGAGCTCGACCGGCCGGGAGTCGATCTCCATGCGCAGCCGGGAGGCGGCCTCGTCGATCAGGTCGATCGCCTTGTCCGGCAGGAAGCGGTCGCTGATGTAGCGGTCGGAGAGGCTGGCCGCGGCGACGAGCGCGGCGTCGGTGATCTGCACGCGGTGGTGCGCCTCGTAGCGACCCTTGAGCCCGCGGAGGATGCCGATGGTGTCCTCGACGGTCGGCTCGCCGACCACGACCGGCTGGAAGCGCCGCTCCAGGGCCGGATCCTTCTCGATGTGCTCGCGGTACTCGTCCAGGGTGGTAGCACCGACCATCCGCAGCTCACCGCGGGCCAGCATCGGCTTGAGCATGTTGCCGGCGTCCATCGAGCCCTCGCCCTTGCCGGCGCCGACGACCGTGTGGAGCTCGTCGAGGAACGTCACGACCTGCCCGTTCGAGCTGCGGATCTCCTCCAGCACGCTCTTCAGGCGCTCCTCGAACTGGCCCCGGTACTGCGCGCCGGCGACCATCGCGCCGAGGTCGAGGGAGACCAGCTTCTTGTCGCGCAGCGATTCCGGCACGTCACCGGCGACGATCCGCTGAGCGAGTCCTTCGACGATCGCGGTCTTGCCGACACCGGGTTCACCGATCAAGACCGGATTATTTTTGGTACGCCGTGAGAGCACCTGCACCACGCGCCGAATCTCCGCGTCGCGGCCGATCACGGGGTCGATCTTGCCTTCGCGGGCCAGCGCGGTCAGGTCGACGCTGTACTTCTCCAGCGCCTTGTACGTCTGCTCGGGGTCCGCGTTCGTCACCTTGCGGTCGCCCCCGCGCACCTGCGGGAATGCCCCGACCAGGGCTTCCTCGGTGGCTCCGGCGCTCTTGAGGGTCTGCCCGACCGCGCCGCCGCCGCGGGCCAGGCCGGCCAGCAGGTGCTCGGTCGAGATGTACTCGTCGCCGAGGGGCTGGGCGATCAGCTCGGCCTCGCCGATCGCGTTCACGAACTCGCGGGAGAGACTGGGCTCGGCGGTGCTGGCGCCGCGGGCGCTGGGCAGCTGCTCGACGGCGCGGGCGGCGGCCCGGCGTACGTCCGCGGGATTGGCACCGACAGCGCGCAGCAGCGCGGGCGCGGTCGACCCGGCGGTGTCGAGAAGGGCGAGCAGCATGTGCCACGGCTCGACCGTGGCGTGCCCGCTCTGTGCGGCGTTGGCCACGGCGCCCTTGATCACGTCGCGGCTTTTGGTGGTCAAACGTTCGGCGTTCATGAGCTCCCCTGATCGGCGTCCCACCGGGTGTAACCCAACAGACTTGAGCGTATTCCACTCAACTTTAATCCGCCCAGCAAAGTCGGCGCGAAAAGAGGGGTGACGGTCGCCACCACGAGAGCGCTCTCCAAGCAAAGCGCCGTAACGTGGAGGGAGTGACGCGCCTCCTGTCGCGGCGGCTGCTCCCGCTCGGCTTCATCTTTCTCGCCTCCGGGATCGCGACCGCGGTGGTCGGCCCGTTCCTGGGGCTGTTCCTCAGCACCGCGGTGCACGCCAGTCCCGTACAGGTCTCCGCGTTCCTGATCGTCGCCTCTCTCTCCGGCGTCGCGATGTCCCAGGTGCTCGCCCGCATCTCGGACCGCCGCCCGATGCGCCGCACGCTGCTCATCGCCGCCGCTCTGGCCGGTTGCGCGGGCACCGGGCTCACCTCGGTGGTCCGCAACTACTGGATTCTGCTGGCCCTGACCGTGACCGCGACGGCGATCGCCGGTTCGCTCTACCCACAATCTTTCGCGTACGCGCGGCAGGTGCTGACCAGCGACGATCCGGGCCGGGCGGCGATGGGGATCAGCGCCCTGCGCACCGTGTTCTCGATCGCCTGGGTCGGCGGCCCGCCGCTGGCCGCGATCCTTCTCGACAAGACCGATTTCCGGTACGTCTACGGCACCGCCGCCGTGCTTTACCTGATCGCGGCCCTGATCACCACGCGCTGGCTGCCCGAGTTGGAGGCACCCGCGCCCACGTCACCGGGCCACCGCGACGACTTCCGCCCGCCACGCGCGGTCTACCCGATCATCGGCGGCTTCGTGCTGATCACCACCACGATGGTCCTCGGCGTGCAGGCCATGTCGTTGTACGTCACCAAGAACCTGCACGGCACGGTCGGCGACTCCGGCCTGGTCCTGGGGTTGTGCGCGGCGCTCGAGATCCCGTTGATGCTCGGCTTCGGCGCGTTGAGCACGCGCGTGCCGCTGCGCCGGTTGATCCTGTTCGGCGCGGTGGCCGGGGTGGCGTATCAAGCGCTGGCCGCGATGTCGCACTCGGTGTGGATGCTGGCCGGCGCGCAGGTGCTGAACGCGGTGTTCATCGCCACCAACTCGGGGCTGGGCATCTCGTACGTGCAGGATCTGATGCCCTCGCATCCGGGTCGGGCGACCACGATGTTCACCAACACGTTCCCGCTCGGGCAGATCCTGGCGGCGCCGCTCTTCGGCTTGGCGCAACAGTTCGACTACCGCCTCGCGTACGTCATGAATCTCGGCCTTGCCGTTCTTGGTCTTCTCCTGCTGCTGGTGGCCAGGCCGCCGGCCCGGGCGGCGACCGAGCCGATCCCGGAGATCAAGACGGGGAACGTCTGACGGTTGCGACGAAAGTCACTGTCCGCGGGCTAACGTGGTGATCGTGCGCGTACGGGTGGAACAGACTCCGCTGCCGGGAATCGGCGTCCGACACGATCTGGTGACGTCCTCAGGGCGGACCGTCGGTGTGGTCTCGCACCGCAACGGCCGTCGTGACCTGGTGCTCTACGACGTCGACGACCCGGATGCCTGTCTGGCCTCGATCCCGCTGACCGACGACGAGGCGGAGGCGCTGGCCGACGTGCTCGGCGCGTCGCTGATGCTGGGTCAGCTGGCCGGGCTGCGTCAGCAGGCGGCCGGGCTGCTCACCGAGCAGATCGCGCTGCCGGCCGGTTCGCCGTTCGTCGGCCGCCATCTCGGCGACACCCGCGCCCGCACCCGCACCAGCGCGTCGATCGTGGCCGTGCTGCGCGACCGCGAGGTGATCCCCTCCCCCGGGCCGTCCTTCCAGTTCGAGGCGAACGATGTGGTAGTCGCCGTCGGCACGCGCGAGGGCCTGGACGGTGTCACCGCCATCCTGGCCGGCGACACCGCCGGCTGACGCACGTGCACCACACCACCGTCCTGTTGATCGAGATCGGTGCGCTCCTGTTCGGCCTCGGCATGCTCGGCCGGGCCGGGCGCCGGTTCGGTCTCTCGCCGATTCCGCTCTACCTGCTGGCCGGGCTGGCGTTCGGGCAGGGTGGCCTGATCCCGCTCTCGGCCAGCGAGGAGTTCATCGGGATCGGCGCACAGATCGGGGTGATCCTGCTCCTGGTCATGCTCGGGTTGGAGTACTCGGCCGACGAACTGGTCGGCAACCTGCGCTCGGCCGCGCCCGCCGGTGTCTTCGACATGCTGCTGAACGCCGTGCCCGGCGCCCTGTTCGCGCTGCTGCTGGGCTGGGACGTGAAGGCCGCGCTGGTGCTGGCCGGGATCACCTGGGTCTCGTCGTCCGGGGTGATCGCCAAGGTGCTGGGTGACCTGGGCCGGCTCGGTAACCGGGAGACCCCGGTGATTCTGTCGGTGCTGGTCATCGAGGACCTGGCGATGGCCTTCTACCTGCCGATCGCCACCGCCGTGCTGGCCGGGGTGGGACTGATCGGGGGTCTGAGCACGCTCGGCGTCGCGGTCGTCACGGTGATCGCCGTGCTGGTGGTGGCGATCCGGTACAGCGGCCCGATCAGCCGGTTCATGTCGGTCAAGGACCCAGAGGCGCTGCTGCTCAGCGTCCTCGGGCTGACCCTGTTCGTGGCCGGGGTGGCCGCCGAGCTGAAGGTCTCCGAGGCGGTCGGCGCGTTCCTGGTCGGGATCGCGCTCTCCGGGCCGGTCGCGCACCACGCCACCGAGATGCTCTCGCCGCTGCGGGACCTGTTCGCGGCCGTGTTCTTCGTCTTCTTCGGGCTCTCCACCGACCCCGCGGACATGCCGCCGGTGCTGCTCCCGGCGCTGGGCCTGGCCGTGCTGACCATGCTGACCAAGATCGCAACCGGGTACCTGGCCGCGCGGCGGGCCGGCATCGCCCTGCCGGGACGGTTACGAGCCGGGCTCGCGCTCACCCCACGCGGCGAGTTCTCGGTGGTCATCGCCGGGCTCGCGGTCGGGTCCGGGGTGGAGCCGCGACTCGCGCCGCTGGCCACCGCGTACGTCTTGATCACCGTCATCTCCGGGCCCATGCTCGCCCGTCTCGCGGACTACACGTGGTTCAAGAATCTGGTCCGCCGCCGCATGGCAGCACAACGCTCCACAGCAAAACCGCTGCCCAGCGCCGAGTGATCTACCTTACTTTCACGGCAACTTTGAACCGAGCCAAAAGTTACTGTCCAGTATCTGAATGTGAACTCTTGACACTTCCGTTCACTCGTTGATCGCGCTACCGTTGCGCCGCGACGACTCTCTGTATTGGGACGTTCGACACGTGCGACGGATGGTGTGATTCCCGTCGCGGTACGAACGGGTGAATTTAGGCGGCGGCGTTGACTGTGCGAGAGGCGACTTTCTTCGGGTTCGGTAACCCGGTCGATCCCCGGCCGGCCGAGCTGGAGGCATGGGCGTACCACCCCGAGGCGGTGCCACTGAGCGCGATGCCGAAGGACTGGGATCTCCTGATCTCCGGCGACGTGCTCGGCCCAACCCTGTTCGAACTGGCCATGGACCGGCAGTGCCCGGCCCGCCGGTTCGCGCAGCACTGTATGTACATCTACGCGGCCGACGGCGTTCGACAGAACGCTTCCAGCCAGCGCAAACGGCGGCTCAAGAAGTTCATGGAGCGTGCCGAGCAGGTCGGCGACGAGCCGATGCAGATCTGGGCGCACAACTGCCGGGTCCTGATGACCCGGCCCGAGTTGTTCGACCACCACGACTGGATGGAGGGCGGCCTGGTGCGCAACCCGCGCCGGCTCGGCCTCTTCAACCGACGGTAATCAGTCGGTCACTACAAGCAGTAACGGGGGTTCTCCGGCTTCGGAGAACCCCCGTTCACTTGTCCGGGGAGCGGCGCGGGCGCCACACCACGAGAGCGGTCGAGTGCGTCTCCTGACGAACAAGATCACCCCTGCTCGCGTACGGATTCATCGACTCCAGCTGAGCGACCCGCGCGTAGGCGGCCTCGACCTGATCCTCCAGCTCGGCGATCCGGTGCTGCAGGTCGCCGACGAGTTGCTCCAGCCCGATGATCCGTTTGATGCCGGCCAGGTTGACGCCCTCCTCCTGGCTGAGCTTCTGCACCTCGCGGAGCAGGGCGACGTCCCGCTCGCTGTATCGACGGCCACCACCACCGGCACGGCCCGGCTGCACCAGGCCGAGCCGGTCGTACTGCCGGAGCGTCTGCGGGTGCATCCCGGCGAGCCGGGCGGCCACCGAGATGATCAGGACCTTCGCGTCGGAGGCCTGTTCCACCGAGATGCTGATCTCTTCATACATGTGCCACCTCCGGAAAGTCCCTAGCCGGTCTTGCGCAGCCGCGCCTCGAGCCGTTCCCGCCCGGCCGGCGGGGTGAGTTTGGCAAAGCTCTCCAGCGCGTCGCGGGCCTCGCCGCTGACGCCGGACGGGATCTGCACCTCGACGGTGACGATCAGGTCGCCCGACTGCCCCTCCTTACGGGCCACGCCCTTGCCCCGGGCGCGCAGCTTGCGGCCGCTCGGCGTTCCCGCCGGGACCCGCAGCGTGACCGGGTTGTCCAGGGTGGGCACCCGCAGGTCGGTACCGAGGACGGCCTCGGCCACGGTGATCGGGACGGTGAGCGTGAGGTCGTCCCCGCTGCGCCCGAACAGGTCGTCGGGACGCACCTTGACCTGCACGTACAGGTCACCGGCGGGACCACCCCGATCGCCCGGCTCGCCGCGGCCGGACAGCCGGATCCGCTGACCGTCGGCGACGCCGGCCGGGAACCGGACATTGATCGTCCGGCTCTTGGTGACGCCACCGCTGCCCCGGCACTCCGGGCACTTCTCGTCCACGATGCTGCCCGAACCCTGGCAGTCCCGGCACGGCTCGGAGAAGCTGAACGAACCCTGGTTGCTGGAGATCAGGCCGGTGCCCTGGCACTTCGGACACGAGCGTGGCGTGGTGCCGGGCTTGGCCCCGCTGCCGTGACAGGTGTCGCAGGCCCCCGGGGTGCGCAGGGTCAGCGGGAGCGTGGTGCCCCGCACGGCCTGCGCGAAGTCCAGCGTCACCTCGGTCTCCACGTCCCGGCCGCGCTGCGGGCCGCGCCGCCCGGCCGGACCACCGGGGGCGTTGCCGCCACCGGAGAAGATCGAGCTGAAGATGTCGGAGAAGCCGGTGCCACCGAACCGGCGATCGGCGCCACCACCGCCCGCGCCCGCCCCGCTGAACCCGCCGAACAGGTCGGACGGGTCGAACTGGGCACCACCGGCACCGGGCCGGCCCGCACCGCGGCGGAACGCGCCGGAGCCGAACAGGGAGCGCATCTCGTCGTACTCTTTGCGCTTCTTGTCGTCGGCGAGCACGTCGTACGCCTCGGAGGCGGCCTTGAACTTCTCTTCCGCCTCCTTGTTGTCCGGGTTGCGGTCGGGGTGCAGGTCGCGGGCGAGCTTCCGGTACGCCTTCTTGATCTCGTCGGTTGAGGCGGACTTGCCCACGCCGAGAACGGCGTAGAAGTCCTTCTCGAGCCAGTCCTTCGAGCTCACTCGGCCTCCCTCCTCAACTTACGGGTGAGGTCCCGCCCGCCGGCGAACCGGCGGGCGGGACCGAAACGGAAACTCACTCCGGATCGGCGACGGCGACCATCGCCGGGCGGAGCAGCCGCTCGCCCAGCGTGTAGCCACGGCGCATCACCTCGACGCAGGTCGCCTCCGTGACGTCGGCCGACGTCTGGTGCGCGACCGCCTCATGACGGTTGGGGTCGAACGGGTCGCCCTTCTCCCCGAACGCGACCAGGCCGAGCTTGCCGGTCACCGCGGTGAGCTGTTCCGCCACCGAGGCGAACGGCCCGACCAGGTCACCGTGCTCGCGAGCCCGGTCGATGTCGTCGAGCACCGGCAGCAGCGCGGTGAGCACCGCACCGGTCGTCTGCTCGGCGGCCGCGCCCCGGTCACGGTCGACCCGCTTGCGGTAGTTGGCGTACTCCGCCGTCACCCGCTGCAGGTCATGGGTCCGCTCGTCGAGCTCGCCACGCAGTGCTGACAACTCAGCGCCGAGAGCGGGCTTGGCCTCCTCGACCACCGGAGCAGGTTCCTCCTCGTCAGGTGCGCGGTGTGCGCCGCGCTTCTTCTTGGGGGTCTCTTCGGTCGTCGGGTCGATCTCGCCCTGGATGACTTCCCGCTCGGCCGCCGGACCGTCGTTCTCGTCGTCCTTGGCGCTCACTTCTTGTCGTCCTCCACGATCTCGGCGTCCACGACGTCGTCGCCGCCCGCGGCCGGACCGGCGCCGGTGGCGCCACCGGGAGCACCCGCGCCGGCCGGGCCGGCCTGCGGAGCCTCACCCTGCGAGTAGAGCAGCGAGCCGGCCTCCTGAGAGACCGAGGACAGCCGCTCGTGGGCCTCCTTGATCTTCTCGATGTCGGTGCCGCCGAGCGCGCCACGCAGCTCGCCGAGCGCCTCGCCGATCTTGTTCTTGCTCTCCTCGGGCAGCTTGTCGCCGCTCTCGGCCAGGAACTTCTCGGTCTGCCACTGGAGCTGCTCGGCCAGGTTGCGGGACTCCGCGTCCTCACGCCGCTTCTTGTCGTCGTCGGCGTGCGACTCGGCGTCGCGCATCATGCGCTCGATGTCTTCCTTCGGCAGCGCGGAGCCACCGGTGATCGTCATCTTCTGCTCCTTGCCCGTGCCCAGGTCCTTGGCGGACACGTGCACGATGCCGTTCGCGTCGATGTCGAAGGAGACCTCGATCTGCGGGACGCCACGCGGGGCCGGCGCGATACCGCTGAGCTCGAAGGTGCCGAGCTTCTTGTTGTACGCCGCCATCTCGCGCTCACCCTGGTACACCTGGATCAGCACGGAGGGCTGGTTGTCGTCAGCCGTGGTGTAGACCTCGGAGCGGTGCGCCGGGATGGTGGTGTTGCGCTCCACCAGCTTGTGCATGATGCCGCCCTTGGTCTCGATGCCCAGCGAGAGCGGGGTGACATCGAGCAGCAGGACGTCCTTGACCTCGCCCTTGAGCACACCGGCCTGCAGCGCGGCGCCGACGGCGACGACCTCGTCCGGGTTGACGCCCTTGTTCGGCTCGCGGCCGATCAGGCTCTGGACCAGCTCGGTCACGGCCGGCATACGCGTCGAGCCGCCGACCAGGATGACGTGGTCGATGTCGGAGAGCTTGACGTCGGCGTCCTTGATCGCGGACTCGAACGGGCCCTTGCAACGGTCGAGCAGGTCCTGCGTCATGCGCTGGAACTCGGCCCGGGACAGCGAGGTGTCCAGGTGCAGCGGACCGTTCGCCCCGGCGGTGATGTAGGGCAGGTTGATGCTGGTGGTGGTCGCCGCGGAAAGCTCGATCTTGGCCTTCTCGGCGGCCTCACGCAGACGCTGCAGGGCCATCTTGTCCTGGGACAGGTCGATGCCGTGCTCGCCGCGGAACGTCTTGACCAGGTGGTCGATGATCCGCTGGTCCCAGTCGTCACCACCGAGGTGGTTGTCACCGGAGGTCGACTTGACCTCGATGACCCCGTCGCCCAGCTCCAGCAGGGAGACGTCGAACGTGCCGCCGCCCAGGTCGAAGACGAGGACGGTCTGCTCCTTGGAGCCCTTGTCCAGGCCGTAGGCGAGAGCGGCCGCGGTCGGCTCGTTCACGATCCGCAGGACGTTCAGACCGGCGATCTCGCCGGCCTCCTTCGTGGCCTGGCGCTGCGCGTCGTTGAAGTACGCCGGGACGGTGATGACCGCATCCGCGATCTGCTCACCCAGGTACGCCTCGGCGTCGCGCTTGAGCTTCATCAGCACCCGCGCGGAGATCTCCTGCGGGGTGTACTTCTTACCGTCGATGTCGATCGACCAGTTCGTGCCGACCTCCCGCTTGACCGAACGAATGGTCCGGTCCGGGTTGGTCACCGCCTGACGCTTGGCGACCTCGCCGACGAGCACCTCGCCATTGCGGGCGAAGGCCACGATCGACGGCGTCGTCCGGGAGCCCTCCGCGTTGGCGATGACGGTGGGCTCGCCTCCTTCCAGAACGCTGACGCAGGAGTTCGTGGTGCCGAGGTCGATGCCGACCGCACGTGCCATGGTGTTCCTCGCTTCGAAACTGGGCTGAGCTCCGAACAGGCAGAGCTTCGTACAGGGTTGAGTGGAGCCGACTCAATGATGCCACGGGTCTGCACACCGTCAAATCGAAGTTGAGCCGGAGTCACGCAAGTCGAGCGCTGAACGCCCGCACCAAGCGAAAACACCTCTATACCTGTCCGGTCACGGCATACCGGTACCCGTTGCTCGCCCTGGATAGATCGTGCACGCTTTATCCGTGACGACGCACGGAGAGGCGGGCGGGCGACAGGCCTTATCCGCCGACCCCGCCGAAACAGACAAGAAATTCCAGGTCAGCACGGCTGTCGCAGGCGCCGGCCCGGCGCGAGCAGACATTGTTGATCGTACGGGGTCCGGCCTGACCCGTCCGTCGAACAAGGAGAACGGCATCACCGCACCGGTCGCACCCCCACCCGCCGTGGGCAGGCTCGTGGCGGCACTCAACCGATTGCACACCGCACTCGGCCGGGTTTCGTACCCGTTGGTGCTGCCCTCCGCCGAGGAGGCTCGCCGCGTCGGCTCTGCCCTGCTCGCCCAACTCGACGACTATCTGCTCCCCCGCCTGGCCCGGCTCGACGCGCCGCTGCTCGTGGTGGTCGGCGGCTCCACCGGCGCCGGCAAGTCCACGCTGGTCAACAGCCTGATCCAGGAGGCGGTGACGACGGCCGGCGTGTTGCGCCCGACCACCCGCTCACCGGTCCTGGTCGCGCACCCGGAGAACCTGGGCTGGTTCGAGCAGCCGCATCTGCTGCCCGGGCTGGTCCGCACCGTCAAGACCAGCGACGATCCGAACTCGTTGCAGGTGATCGGCGCCCGCGGCATCGGCCCCGGCGTCGCCCTGCTGGACGCGCCGGACGTCGACTCGGTGGTCGACCACAACCGCAAGCTCGCCGCCCAGCTGCTGGCCGCGGCCGACCTGTGGTTGTTCGTCACCACGGCCGCGCGCTACGCCGACGCCGTGCCCTGGGAGCTGCTCAAGACCGCCCGCCTGCGCGGCACGGTGATCGCCCTGGTGCTGGACCGGGTGCCGCTGGACGCGGCCGCCGAGATCTCCGCGCACCTGGGCGAGATGCTGACCGAGCACGATCTCGGCTCGGCACCGCTGTTCGTGCTGCCGGAGACCGAGCTGGACACCCGGGGCATGCTCCCGGCTCCGGCGATCCAGCCCATGCAGCAGTGGTTCGCCCAGCTCTCGGCCGATCCGGCGGCCCGGGACGCGGTGGCCCGGCAGACGCTCAACGGCGCGCTGGCCGCGCTCGTCCCGGCGATCGACGGCCTGGCCGAGGCGGCCGAGGACCAGTCCCGCGCGGCCACGGCGCTGGACGAGCGGGTCGAGGCGGCGTACCGGGCGGCCAAACAGACCGTTCGGGACGGGCTGCAGGACGGTCGGCTGCTCCGCGGGGAGGTGCTGGCCCGCTGGCAGGAATTCGTCGGGACCGGCGAGTTCGTCCGCACCCTGGAGTCCCGGGTCGGCGCGATCCGCGACAAGTTCGTCGCGGCCGTCACCGGCCGGCCCGAGCCCAGCCGCAACCTGCAGACCGCGCTGGAGTCCCAGCTCGTCACCCTGCTGCGCGGGGTGGCGACCGACGCCGCCGAGCAGGCCTTCATCTCGTGGCAGCAGCACCCGGCCGGCGAGGCGCTGCTGATCCCCGAGCTGAGGAGCCCGTCACCCGCGCTCTCCGAGCGGACCGACCGGATGGTCCGCGACTGGCAGAAGTGGGTGCTCGACCTGGTCCGGCGCGAGGCCGGCGACAAGCGCTCGGTCGCCCGGGGCGCGGCCTACGCGGTGAACGGCGCCGGCCTGGCCGTGATGATCGCGGTGTTCACCTCGACCGCGTTCATCCCGACCGGCCTCGAGGTGGCGGTCGGCGCCGGCACCACCGTCGCCGCGCAGAAGGTGCTTGAGGCGGTCTTCGGGGACCAGGCCATCCGTACACTCGCGGCGCGCGCCCGTACCGAACTGGTCGGCCGCTTCGACGAACTGCTCGACGCCGAGGCAGCGCGGTACGCGGAACGCACCGCGGCCGTGCGCCTGGACGGCGAACCCGGCACACTGTTGCGCCGGGCCGCCGCTGAGGTGGAGAGCGCCAGGAAGGACATCGCGTTGACCGGATCGGGGTCATGAGTCAGGTGGAAAAGGTGCGTGACACCGATCGGGTGGACGCCGAGGACCTGACGCGGCGGCTGGAGGGACTCTCCCGGTTCCTCCGGCTCGTCGATCCGTACCTGCCGGACGGCGAGCTGGTCACGGCGCACACCCTCGTGGAACGGGCCAGCGGGCGGCTGACGCTGTCGCTGGACCACACCGTGGTGGCGCTGGCCGGCAGCACCGGCAGCGGCAAGTCGAGCCTGTTCAACGCGCTGGCCCGGTTCAAACTGTCGCCGGTCGGCGTGCGGCGGCCGACCACCGGCACCGCGCACGCGGTCGTCTGGGGTCCGCTGGAGCCGGCCAACCGGCTGCTGGACTGGGTCGGCGTGCTGCCCCGGCAGCGGTTCGTGCGGGAGAGCGCGCTGGACGGCGACGACGAGGCCTCGCTGCGCGGCCTGGTCCTGCTCGACCTGCCCGACTTCGACTCGGTCGAGCAGGCCCACCAGCTGGAGGTGGATCGGCTGCTCGGGCTGGTCGACCAGATCGTCTGGGTGGTCGACCCGCAGAAGTACGGCGACCGGATCCTGCACCGCGCCTACCTCTCCCAGTTCAACACGCACGCCGGCGTGACCATCGTGGTGCTCAACCAGGCCGACCGGCTGAGCGCGACCGACACCGAGGCGGTGCTGGCCGACCTGCGGCGGCTGCTGGAGGAGGACGGGCTGACCGAGGCGCCGGTGCTGGCCTCCTCGGCCAAGCAACCCGGCATGCTCGGCGACCTGCGGGACGCGCTGGAGTCGACCGTCGCCGGGCGGCAGGCCGCGCTGCGCCGGCTGGCCGCCGACGTCGACGTGGTCGGTGAGGAACTGGCCGCGATGATGGGCCCACCGGCCGCCGAGGACGAGGTCGACCGGGCGACCGTCCGGCAGCTGACCGACGCCCTGGCCTCCTCGGCCGGGGTGCCCGCGGTGGCCGATGCCGCCGCCGCGGCCTACCGGCAGCACGCCGCCGCGTCCACCGGCTGGCCGCTGGTCCGGGGGCTGCGCCGGCTGCGGCCCGACCCGCTGCGCAAGCTGCACCTCGGCGACAAGGTCGAGACCGACGGGGTGTCGACCGACGTCGTGCCGCGGACCTCGCTGCCCGAGGCCGACGCCGCCCAGAAGTCGGCGGTCGGCCTGTCCGTCCGCGCGGTCGCCGCCCGGGCTGCGGCGCCACTGCCCGAGGTGTGGGCACCGGCGTTGAACGCCGCCGCCCGGTCGAGGACCGGTGATCTGCCGGACGCGCTGGACCGGGCGATCGCCACCACCGATCTGGGCGCCGACCGCAAGCCGGCCTGGTGGCGGCTGGTCGGCGGGTTGCAGTGGATCCTGCTCGCCGCGGCCGTGGCCGGCCTGCTCTGGCTGGTGCTGGGCTACGCGATGAGCGCGCTCGGCCTGCCGAAGATCGGCGACCCCGAGGTGGGCTCGGTGCCGCTGGCGACCCTGCTGCTGCTCGGCGGTCTCGGTGCCGGGCTGCTGCTCTGGCTGCTGCTGAAGCCGCTGGTCGAGGCCGGCGGGCGGCGGGCGCGACGCCGGGCCGAGCAGAAGTTGCGGGCCGCGGTGACCGACGTGGGCCGTGGATACGTGGTGGCACCGGTGCGTGAGGTGCTGAATGCGTACGCGCAGGCCCGCGAGGCGCTCGGCGTGGTGCGTTCGGAGTAGTTCGAAGAGCATGCCGCGAGCGGTAGGCTCGCGGCATGCCGGCACCCGAGAGCGTGTACGAGGCGGTGCTGCACGCGGCCCGCGACGTCATCAAGCTGGACTGCGCGCTCGACGCCGAGATGATGGGGACGGCGCTGCTGGGCAGCGTCTACTCGGTCGCCCCGGGCGATCGCGGGTCCGCGGTCCGCGACTTCGTCGGGGAATTCCTGACCACCACCAGCAAGAGCCCGGAGCCGTCGGCCGCGACGATCCGCGAGGTGTTCGCCACTCTGGTCCCGGATGCCGTCGGCGCCGACCAGGTCGGGCACGACACGCGAGGTCCGTCGTGGTCCGGCCAGCTGGGGCGCGTCCGGCCGACCGGTTTCCATGCCTACGGCGATGTGTACGGCGACCAGACCTCCTACCTGGTGACGTTCGCCTACGACGAGGTCGTCGGCGGTCCCGACCACGCCGTGGTGGTCCTGGTCGACCACAACATCGGCATCGTCAAGGACATGTTCGTGGCCGCCTCGGGCGAGCAGTTCCTCACCCAGGTGCGGACGGTGTGCGAGGCCGACGAGCTGACCTGGTTCCGCGACGAGGATCCGGGCCTGCTGCGCGACGAGGTCGACCGGCACCTGCGGATCACCGACGACCTGAGCGACCTGCCGGCCGACGGCTCGCTGGCCACCGACCGCGCGCTGGCCGCAGCCCGGCTGGCGCTGCTGCCTGCGGCCACCACACCGCCGCTGGACGAGCCCAGTGGCCCGCCCGCGGCCGAGCTGCTGCGGGACTTCCTGGCCTCGCCCGAGGCGGCGCGGGCCGGGCTGGCCGGGCCGGACACCGATCAGCCGTCCCTGCAGTTCTGCCTGGAGCTGCTCTTCGATCACGCGGCCACGCTGCCCGGCGAGGATCCGCTGCGCTGGAGCCCGGCCGTCGCCGGCCTGTTCCTGCTGGACTGGGTGCATCGCCGGGCCGTGCTGGACATCGACGACGCGGCGATGCTGCCCCGGGTCGTGCGGGCCTGGTCGGCCTACGCGACGTGGCGGCGCGGGCTGCCGGCGGCCGCCATCGCCGAGACCGAGGCCGAGGTGGAGAAGCTGGTGCCGGAGTTCGTCCGGCTCTACTCGACCGGTGAGCGGCGCAGCCCGGCGACCGCGGCGGTGGCCCAGCTGATCTCCGAGGGCGTCGACCCCAACGACACCGAGGCGATCGACGCCTGGCTGCAGGCCAACCGCGACCGCCTCGACTGAGTTCGGGCGAGGCGATCGCGGTCAGACGGCCGTACGTCTGATCGGTCTTGATGGTTTTTTCAGCGGTGATTGGCGTGGTGGTCGCCGCCGGAGTGATCGAGGTGGTGGCGGCCGACCCGCGAACTGCGCTGGCGGGCCGGGGTCTCCTCGTCGTGCTGGGTGTGCTCGGCGCGGTGATGGCCGCGGTAGGGGCGGTTGGTGATCCGGCCCTCCTCGGTGCTGGGCTGGGCCATCGAGCGGCGGACGTTACGGCCGGCGGGGTAGCTGTACTCGACTATCCGGGCGGCGTTGACGTTGTGCGGGCGTTCGGTCACCTGCTGACCTCCGGCTGGAGTCGGACCGGTTCGGGGCCGGTCGGAGATGCTGGAACGGGTTGCGGCCGCGCACTTGTGATGCGGGGCGTCGCCGGCGTCCGGGTCCTCGGAGCCGTCGTGATCGGCGTCGTCCTCATCGGACGCACCGCTGTCGTCGTGCCGGTCCGGTGAGTCCGTGGGCGTCTCGTCGCCCCGGGCGTCCGGATCGTCACCGGAATCGGCATTATCTGAAGAATCCGTTTTGTCCCATGAGGAGTCGTCGTAGCCGGCCGGCGCGCGGCGGGCCAGCGGTAACTCCCAGTCGTCGTCCGGAACGGCCGGCAATCCGGGCACGGTCGGGAACGGCTTCACGCGCGCCGGAGGGCGGCCCTCACCAGCGGGCTTCGGCCGGTCGTCCACAGGGGACTTCCGGTGGACCGGCGTGGTCGGCGGATCCTCGTCCGGGACGGACGGGAGGTCGGGAACCGTGGGAATCGGGTCGGCGACGTCGGCCGGCGGCGGCAACACGCTCGGCGGCACCGTCGATGGCTGATCGGAAACGGACGGCGGGCGGGCCGGATAGTCGTACGCCGAATGCCCCTTGGTTTGGGGTGAAGGCCGCACCGGACCGCTCACCGGGGGCGGCAGGAACGGCGCGTCCATCGCGCGACCGCGATCGTCTCCGGCGATCTCGCTGGTCCCGGCGGTGATCACGGCGAGCGTCGGCACCGAGGCGAGCGCGACGAGCATGGCCACCAGAAGGATGTATCGCCTGGTCGGACCGGAGAGACCGTGGTCCTCCCGGTAGACGCCGTTGAACCGCTTCCGGAGCACCTTCAGGGGCGGCTCGTAGCCGTCGTCGTCAGGCAGGTGCGGCACGCGGGTGTCCCTTTCGAACCAAAGATCAACCTAGATCCGTCTCGGTCAAAGGGGTGAACGACCCATGGGCCGTTCGGCAGCGGCGGGCTCGGGGTATTCGCACGAGAGCGAGCGGACAAAATCTACTAATCAGGACAAATACCCTTAACGATGCGTCAACAGAAAATCTCTAATCGTGATCCACGGGTCCGCGCGGCAGTCGTTACCTCTGTCAGGATGAAGACGACGGCACCGCCGCCGTCGCCTCCTCCGACCAGCGGGGCAACGGCGGGCCGTCCCGGCCGGGACACAGTCCCGCCGGAACGTCGCGCGGCAGCCTCACCCGGCATATGCGCGGCCACCCCAGTGGTTCGCCGCGTGGACGGGCAACACCCGCCGCGGGCGCAGAGAGATACAGGGAGACACGGATGGCGAAAGGCAAAGCCGCAGCGGCACCCCCCTCGTCCGGGGCCAGTGATGCTCCGGCGGGCGGCTTCGTCCAGCTGCTCACGCCCGACGGCGAACACCTCGGCAGCGCCACCGCCGCGGACGGGACCACGTACTCCGTCGACTTCACCGACGAGGAGTACCGCGGGCTCTACCGTGACCTGGTGACGGTTCGCCGGCTCGACGCCGAGGCGACCGCCCTGCAACGGCAGGGCGAGCTGGGCCTGTGGGCCAGTCTGCTGGGTCAGGAGGCGGCTCAGGTCGGCTCCGGCCGGGCGCTGCGGACCCAGGACATGGCTTTCCCCACCTACCGCGAGCACGGCGTGCTGTACTGCCGCGGCATCGACCCGATCATGCCGTTCGGCCTGTTCCGCGGCGTCGATCAGGGCGGGTGGGACTCGAACAAACACAAGTTCAACAGCTACACCATCGTGATCGGCTCGCAGACGCTGCACGCGACCGGATACGCGATGGGCATCACCATGGACGGCAAGACCGGCACCCCCGACGGCGAAGCCGTGATCGCCTACTTCGGCGACGGCGCGACCAGCCAGGGCGAGGTCAACGAGTCGTTCGTCTGGGCCGGGGTGTTCAACGCCCCCATGGTCTTCTTCTGCCAGAACAACCAGTACGCGATCTCCGAGCCGCTGGAACGGCAGACCCGCATCCCGCTGTACCGGCGCGCGCTCGGCTACGGCTTCCCGGGCATCCGGATCGACGGCAACGACGTGCTGGCCAGCTACGCGGTGACCCGCGCGGCCCTGGACAACGCCCGCAACGGGCAGGGCCCGACGCTGATCGAGGCGTACACGTACCGGATGGGCGCCCACACCAGCTCGGACGACCCGACGCGGTACCGGATCGCCTCCGAGGTCGAGTCCTGGAAGGCCAAGGACCCGATCTCCCGGGTCCGGGCGTTCCTGACCAAGCAGCAGCTGGCCGACGACGACTTCTTCGCCGAGGTCGACGAATCGGCCCGGGTGCTCGCCCTCGACCTGCGCGAGCGGGTGCTGGCGATGCCCGATCCACAACCGGTCACGATGTTCGACCACGTCTATCCCAGTGGCTCGCCCGACATCGACGCGCAGCGCCAGGCGTTCACCGAGTACCACGCGTCGTTCGAGGGGAGTGGGCACTGATGGCCGAGACGATCACTCTGGGCAAGGCCCTCAACCACGGCCTGCGCCGCGCCCTGGAGAACGACCCGAAGGTCGTCATCATGGGCGAGGACGTCGGCAAGCTCGGCGGCGTCTTCCGGATCACCGACGGCCTGCAGAAGGACTTCGGCGAGGACCGGGTCATCGACACCCCGCTGGCCGAGGCCGGCATCATCGGCACCGCGGTCGGCCTGGCCATCCGGGGATACCGGCCGGTCTGCGAGATCCAGTTCGACGGGTTCGTCTTCCCGGCCTACAACCAGATCGTCGCCCAGGTGGCGAAGATGTTCTACCGCTCCAAGGGCAAGGTCCGGGTGCCGATCGTCATCCGGATCCCGTTCGGCGGCGGCATCGGCGCGGTTGAGCACCACTCCGAGTCCCCCGAGGCGTACTTCGCGCACACCCCCGGCCTCAAGGTCGTGAGCTGCGCGAACCCGGCCGACGCGTACACGATGATCCAGCAGGCGATCGCCTGCGACGACCCGGTCGTCTTCTTCGAACCGAAACGCCGTTACTGGGAGAAGGGCGAGGTCGACCTCGACGCTTCCCTCGGCGGCGCCTATCCGCTTCACTCGGCCCGGGTGGCGCGCCCCGGCTCCGATGCCACCATTTTGGCGTACGGACCGATGGTGCGCGTCGCGCTCGACGCCGCGGCCGCCGCGGCCGAGGACGGACGCAGTCTCGAGGTCATCGACCTGCGCACGCTCTCCCCGGTCGACTACCCGGTGATCTTCGAGTCGGTCAAGCGGACCGGCCGGGCCGTCGTGGTGCACGAGGCCCCCGGCAGCGGCGGTCTCGGCGGCGAGCTCGCGGCCCGGATCTCCGAGGAGTGCTTCTACTCCCTTGAAGCGCCGGTGCTGCGGGTGACCGGATACGACATTCCGTACCCGGCGGCGCGCTCCGAGGAGGAGTACCTGCCCGACCTGGATCGGCTGCTGGACGCCGTCGACCGTTCCTTCGGCTGGTGACACCGATGTCGCGGATCAAGGAATTCAACCTGCCCGACCTGGGCGAAGGCCTGACCGAGGGCGAGATCCTGGCCTGGCTGGTCAAGGTCGGCGACACGATCGAGCTGAACCAGCCGATCGTCGAGGTGGAGACCGCCAAGGCGGCCGTGGAGATCCCGGCCAAGTGGGGCGGCGTCGTCACCCGGATCTTCCACGAGGCCGGCACCACGGTCGAGGTGGGCAATCCGATCATCTCGATCGACACCGACCCGGGCGCGGGCGATCTGCCCGAGCCGCCGGCCGCGGTCACCGCCGCACCGGCTTCGGCGGCGCCGGGTGTCGGACGTACTCCGGTGCTCGTCGGGTACGGCGTGCGGGAGGCGAGCGGGAAGCGGCGGCCTCGGGTCAGCGCTCCGGCGGCCTCGGTCGTCCCCCCGGCGACCCAGGCTGTCGCGCCGGCTCCGGTGGCTCCGGCTCCCGTTGCCTCGGCTCCGGTAGCTTCCGCGCCGGCTCGCAGTGGGCCGGTTCTGGCCAAGCCGCCGGTGCGGAAACTGGCCCGCGATCTCGGGGTCGACCTCGCGGCGGTTCCGGGGACGGGGCCGCTGGGGTCGGTGACTCGTGACGACGTACACAAAGCCGCCGAAGGCGTCTCGAAGCCGGCGGCGATCGTCGAAGCCCGGCCCGTCGCGGTCTTCGACGCGTCGCGTGAGCAGCGTGTCCCGGTCAAGGGAGTGCGGAAACTCACCGCGGAGAACATGGTGGCCTCGGCGTTCACCGCGCCGCACGTCACCGAGTTCCTGACCGTCGACGTCACACGCAGCATGAAGGCGCTGGAGAAGCTGAAGGCCCGGCGCGACTTCGCCGACCTGCGCGTCTCCCCGCTGCTGCTGGTGGCCAAGGCGGTGCTGCTCGCGGTACAACGCCATCCGATGGTCAACTCGTCGTGGTCGGCCGCCACCAACGAGATCGTGATCAAGGAGTACGTGAACCTCGGCATCGCCGCGGCGACCGAGCGGGGACTGATCGTCCCGAACGTCAAGGACGCCGGTCGTCTCAGCCTTCGGGAGCTGGCCGAATCTCTCAACGAGTTGGTCCGCACCGCGAAATCCGGCAAGACGCCGCCGGCCGACATGGCCCACGGCACGCTCTCGATCACCAACGTGGGCGTGTTCGGCATCGACACCGGAACCCCGATCCTCCCGCCGGGCGAGTCGGCGATCCTGGCCTTCGGCGCGATCCGGCCGACCCCGTGGGTACACAAGGGCAAGATCAAGGTGCGCCAGGTCACGACGCTCGGGCTCTCCTTCGACCACCGGATCATCGACGGCGAGCTGGGCTCGAAGTTCCTCCGGGACATCGGGGAGTTCCTGACCGACCCGGAAGCAGCCCTGCTGGCCTGGACCTGATTACCTGAAGGTCATCTACCCGACAGACTTTAGATTCTTAGGCAGATGACCGGGATCACCATCTAAATAGTTGGCATGGTCGACCCTTGCGGCGGACACTGGAGGCACAGCACAGATGTGCGCCGACGGTGTCCGCCACAAGCGGTTCCGAAGGTGGCACATTGAGATACCGGCCACCACCGGGGAAACGAGCATCACCGTGAACGTCATCGACCGCATCCGTCGCCGCCGCCAGGTCAGCCGCCAGCACCGCGCCATCGACCGCGCCATCCAGAGCGCGCCGACCCAGGCCATGCGCGACGAAATCACCTTCTTCGCCCAGCGCCAGCCCCTCTAGGCAGCAGCGCTCACCGACCGGCCCGCCCGCATCACCCGGGCGGGCTGTTTCGTATCGGCGACCGGGCCGACACCCCGCGTGGCATTACCTCAGTGGCGTACACCGGGATTTTCTCAGTGGGGAACGCCCGGTACGGTTGGGCACTGGTTCCCGACCCGGCACGGCCGGCCGGAGTGGGAACCGGGGCTCTCTTCGGCGCCCCAGCACGGCCAGGCCTGAGTAGCTGGCACGGCTCCCGGCGGAAGGTCGCCGACGGGGTCGCGTCCGTGCAAAGCTGGCACGGCCGCATCGATGAGGAGGCGCGTATGACGTCCGAGGGGCAGCACGCCGGGCAGCCGGCCGAGGCCGCGTCGGGCGGACCCGAATCCGACGGTCAGCGAGTTTCGGGCCGGGCCTCGGCCCCGCCGCCGACCGAGGGCACCCCCACTTCGTACGGTCCGCCGCCGCAGACGGCGCCGGGCGGGGGGTCACCGTTCGTGGTTCCGGCGGTCTCCACATTCGGGTCGGGTTCCAACCCGACCGGGACACCCTATGGTTCGGTTCGGCAGCCGGAAGAGGCTTCGCCGTACGGATCGGTGTCACCTGGTACGGCTTCGCCGTACGGGTCCGTTTCGCCTGGTTCTACCTATGGTGCGCCGTCGTCTACGCAGCCGCCGCCGTCCTCGCCGTTCGACCAGCAGCAGGCGGCCTCGGCCTGGGCTCCGCCGGCTTCGGGCGCTGAGCCGCAGTCTTCCGAGTCGCCGTTCGGGCCGGCCGGATTCACGCCGCCGGGGCGGGCTTCCGCTTCTGTGCCGGGCGCAAATCCGTTCCCGCCGCCGGCGTCGTCTTCCGGGGCGGATGGCTTTCCGCCGCCTTCGTCGGCGTCTGGCGCGGCCGGGTTCCCGCCGCCGGCCTCGGGCGCGGCCGGATTCCCGCCGCCTTCATCTTCCGGTGCGGCCGGATTCCCGCCTCCGGCCGGCTCCTTCGCGCCGCCGGCCAGCTCCTTTGCCCCGCCGGCGGATTCCTTTGCACCTCCGGCCGGCTCCTTTGCCCCGCCGACTGGGGACTCGCCGGCTTTTCCGCCGCCGACCACCAGCAGTGGGCTGCCGACCCGAACCCCGGGTGCCTCGGCGGCCGCGGCTGACCAGTCGACCTTCTCCGCCTTCGGCGAGCAGAAGGCTCGGGTGCCTGGCGCGACCCTCACCGACCTTCCGGACGCTCCCGGGCGTCCCGGCCTTCCGGATGCCCCCGGGCGTCCCGGCCTGACCGGGCCGGCCGAGAACAGCTGGCTCGGCAACGCCGCCCGACCGACCGCGGAGACCTCGTCGAAACCGGCCGCGACCGCGTTCCCGACCCGGCAGGGCGAGAGCGGCGGATTCCCGCTGCGGGCGCCCGCGGGGCCGAGCACGGACGGGGAGCCGAGCGGCTCGACGCCCAGCCTCGACCTGCCGATCCGCAGCACGTCGGGGTATGCCGCGCCGCCGTCCGGGACCCCGTCGACCTATGGGGCTCCGGCGTCGGGCAGCGCGTCTCCGTCGTTCGGCGAGCCCGCCCAGTCGTCGACCTACGGCGAGTCCGCGCCTTCGTTCGGTGAGTCCGCGCCGTCCTACGGTGGTTCGGCGCCGGCTTCCTCGCCGTTCGGTGAGTCGGGCCAGGTGCCGCCGTCGTTCGGTGGGTCGGCGCCGGCCTCGCCGTTCGGTGACGGCTCGTCGGATGCCTCGGCCGGCTCGCAGCCGGGTAGCTCGACCGGCTTCCCGCAGCGGGTGCCCGGTGCTGCGCTCGGGTCCGGTGGCTCGCTGCCGTCGCCCGGTGCGGCCGCAGCCGCGTCCGCGGGTTCCGCCGCGGTGCCGCCCGCTTCCGGGTCGCCGTTCGGTGCCGCGCCGGAGTCGCCCTTCGGCGCCGCGCCCGCATCCTCGTTCGGTTCCGCGCCGGGATCGTCGTTCGGCAGCGCGCCGGGTTCGACGTTCGGTTCGGCTTCGGGGTCGACTTTCGGTTCCGCTTCGGCGCCGCCGGCCGCCCCGTCGTCCGGTGGTGCTCCGGGGTCGTCCTTCGGGGCCGCCTCCGTGCCCGGGTCTTCGGGCGCTGTTTTCGGATCGTCCGGGGCCGCTTCTGTGCCCGGCCAGTCCGGTTCTGCTTCCGTGTCCGGCCAGTCCGGTTCGGCTTCGGTGCCCGGTTCCGCTTCGGTTCCCGGCTCGGCCCCGGTTTCTTCCGCTTCGGCCTCGGTGTCGGGTGCGAGCTCGGTCCCGCAGCCGCGGGATGCCGCCGCCCGGCCCGCGTCCGGCTCGGCCCGCCCGGTGACCGCGAGCGTTTCCGTGCCCGGCCGGGTCACCCCGCCGACCGAGGGCGCCGAGATCCCGCCGCCGTCGACCGCCGCGCCGCAGGCCCGGGTGTACGGTCGCCCGGCTCCGGCGCCCGAGGAGGCCGAGGAGACCCCGGCCGCCGAGGAGTCGCCGTTCGGCAGCGCGCCGTTCCCGGGTGCCCGCATGCCGGAGACGTTCGGCCAGTCCCCGTATGGGTCGCCGGAGAGCATCGGCCAGGAGGGCACCGACTCGGAGGGTTCCGGTCGCGAGAACTCCGGCCCGAACAACTTCGGTCGCAACGACTTCGGTCAGGCCTCAGGCTCCCACAGCGCTCCGGCCGGCTTCGGCCCGGCTTCGGGCGGCCCGGCCGGCTTCAACGGCCAGAGCAACTTCGGCCAGGACAACGGCCAAGGCGGCTTCGGTCAGGAGAGCAACCAGGGCGGCTTCGGCCAGGACAACGGCCAGAGCACCTTCGGCCAGGAAAGTGGCCAGGGCGGCTTCGGGCAGGACAACGGGCAGGGCGGCTTTGGTCAGGAGGCCAGCGGCGCCCAGACGAACCCGTTCGCCCAGCGCTCCCCCGAGCCGCAGCGCGGCGAGAGCTCCGGCGGCTTCGGTTCGTTCCCGCCGCCTCAGCGCGGCGAGGAGGGTTCCGGAGGTTTCGGCTCGTTCCCGCCGCCGGGCGACACCCCGGGCGCGGCCCCGCAGTCTCCGGCCCGTGCCACCGCTCGGGCTTCGGCCAGCGCGCGTGTCTCGCCGCCCGAGCCGGGTGCGCCCGCGTCCCCGACCAGCCCGGCCGCCGGTAGTGCCCGGGTCAGCCCGCCGGACGCGAATTCGCCGTTCGGCGCGCAGCCGTCCGGCTTCCCGGCTCCGGCCGCGCCGGAGTTCCCGCCGTTCGGGCCGGGCGAGGAGCCGACCTTCCCGCCGCCGTCCTCGACGTTCCCGGGCGCCTCGCCGACCACCCCGTTCGGGCCCCGGCCCGGCGCCGCGCCGCAGGACGGCCCGGCCTGGGGTGACTTCACGAACGCGGCGCCGCCCGCCGGTGACCAGTTCAGTGAGCACACGACCGACGTCTCGGGCCGCGGCAATTCGCCGTACGTTCCGGCGCCGGCCCTGACCCCGATGCCGGGTGTGCCGACCTCGGACCCGTTCGGCGCCGATCCGGCGGCCCGGGCCACGGTGACGCCGCCCGGCCCGGAGGACACCACGAGTTGGCCCGGCCCAGCCGAGCAGGACAAGTTCGACCAGTTCAAGTCCGAGGAGCCGCCGGCGCCGCCGAAGCCGGTCGTGAAGACGGTCCCGGTGACGCTGGCCGTGGTGCTCGGCGCCACGCTGCTGCTCGGTTTGGTGTTCGGCCTGGTCTACCTGATCGCCGGTGGCGGAGGCGAGAGCTTCAGCGCGGGTGACTGTGTGAAGAACGGCAGCTCGGTCGCCAAGGTCGCGTGTTCCGAGGCGGACGCGTACCAGATCAAGCAGATCGTCGACGCCAAGGAGCAGTGCTCCGACCAGAATCAGCCGTACCTGCAGGCCGATGACAAGGTCTACTGCCTGGTCAAGCCGGCCGGCTGAGCAAGATCGGCCTTGACCGGCCCCCGGGTCGGTCAAGGCCGCCGCTGAGGCACCATTGGCGGATGACTTCTCGCGTGCGTGCGCCCGAACTCAAGGGCCGCGGCTGGCTCAACACCGGTGGGAAGGCCCTCACCCTGGCCGACCTGCGGGGCAAGATCCTCGTGCTGGACTTCTGGACCTTCTGCTGCATCAACTGTCTGCACGTGTTGGACGAGCTGCGGCCGCTGGAGGAGAAGTACGGGGACGCCCTGGTCATCATCGGTGTCCACTCCCCGAAGTTCGAGCACGAGCGGGATCCGAAGGCGCTGGCCGCCGCGGTCGAGCGCTATGGCGTTCATCACCCGGTGGTCGACGACGGCGACATGCACCTCTGGCAGCAGTATGCGGCGAAGGCCTGGCCCACCCTGGCCGTGGTCGACCCGACGGGTTATCTGGTCGCGTCGATGGCCGGCGAGGGTCACGCCGAGGGTCTGTCCCGCCTGATCGACGAGCTGGTCGTCAAGCACGAGGCGGATGGGACGTTGCACCGCGGCGACGGGCCGTATGTTCCGCCGCCCGCCCCGGAGGGTCTGCTGCACTTCCCGGGCAAGGCGATCGAGCTTCCCGGCGGCAGTCTGCTGGTCTCCGATTCGGCCCGGCATTCGGTCGTCGAGCTCTCGGCGGACGGCGAGTCTCTGCTCCGGCGTTTCGGCGGTGACCGGAAGGATCCGTTCAACGAGCCGCAGGGCCTGGTCCTGTTGCCGCCGGAGGTTCGCGAGTCGGTCGGCTATGACGTGGTCATCGCCGACACGGTCAACCACCAGCTGCGCGGGCTGAACCTGGCGTCCGGTGAGATCTCCCTGGTCGCCGGTTCGGGCCGGCCGTGGCGTTCCACCGTGGACGATCACCCGCACGACGCGCTGGCCGCCGATCTGTCGTCGCCGTGGGATCTGGCCTGGTTCGACGGCCGGGTCATCATCGCGATGGCCGGTATTCACCAGCTGTGGTGGTTCGACCCGATCCAGCGCACGGTCGGCGTCTACGCCGGTACGACGGTCGAGGCGCTGCGGGACGGCCCGCTCCCGGATGTGTGGATGGCTCAGCCGTCCGGCCTGTCGGTGGGTGGGGACCGGCTCTGGATCGCCGACAGCGAGACGTCCGCTCTGCGTTACGTGCAGGACAACGTGCTGCACACCGCCGTCGGGCAGGGCCTGTTCGATTTCGGTCACGTCGACGGCCCGGCCGATCAGGCGCTGCTGCAGCACCCGCTGGGTGTGGCCGCGCTGGCCGACGGTTCCGTGCTGGTCGCCGACACGTACAACGGCGCGGTCCGCCGCTTCGACCCGGTGGCGAACGAGGTGTCCACGGTCGACTCGGGTCTCGCCGAGCCGAGCGATGTCCTGGTCACCGCCGCGGGCGACGTGCTCGTGGTGGAGTCGGCGGCGCATCGGCTGACCCGGCTCGCGCCCGGCGTGGTGAAGACGGTCGCGGGTGAGCGGCACAAGACCGAGCGGCCGCCGTCGCACCTGGCCCCGGGTGAGGTCACCCTCGACGTGATCTTCACGCCGGCGCCCGGTCAGAAGCTGGACAGCCAGTTCGGTTCGCCGCTGCGGCTGACCGTTTCCGCGTCCCCGGCCGAGCTGCTGCTGGAGGGCGAGGGCACGACCACCGACCTGTCCCGCCGGCTGGTGCTGAACCCGGAGGTGCCGAAGGGTGTGCTGCAGGTGGTGGCTCAGGCGGCGACCTGCGATGTGGACGCCGAGTTCGGCGCCTGCCACCTGACCAGGCAGGACTGGGGTGTTCCGGTGGTCGTCGACACCGCCGCCCCGAACCGCCTGCCGCTGATTCTGCGCGGAATGGATGCTTAGGACGTACGTAATAAAAGGTGTTGATCTTCTCAGGGGTTTGGATCGGTAAACGGCCGCACTGAGATCGAGGCGGCCCCGAGCCCGGCCCGCACCGCGCGGGCCAGCTCGACCGCCCCGGGGGTGTCTCCGTGCAGGCAGATGGAGCGAACCGGGCAGGCCACGACCGTGCCGTCGGCGGCGACCACCTCGCCGTCGGCGGCCATCCGGGTGACTCTCGCCACTACCTCGGCCGGGTCGTGCACCAGCGCGTCCGGCCGCGATCGGGGCACGAGCCGGCCGTCCGGCAGGTAGCCGCGATCCGCGAAGCCTTCGCCGACCGCGGTGAGCCCGGCCGTCGTGGCCGTCTCGAACAGCACCGATCCGGGCTGGCAGAGCACCGGGAGGGCCGGGTCGTAGGCGAGCACCGCGGCCACCACGGCCTCGGCCTGGCGTTTGTCGACGGCGGCGGTGTTGTAGAGCGCGCCGTGCGGCTTCACGTATCGCACCCGGTCGCCGGCGGCCCGGCAGAATGCCTCAAGCGCCCCGATTTGATAGAGAACGTCGTCGCGGAGTTCGCCGAATTCGTAGTCGATCCGGCGCCGGCCGAAACCGGCCAGGTCCCGGTAGCCCACCTGGGCGCCGATCGCGACACCCTTGGCGGTGGCCGCGCGGCAGACCCGGTGCATGGTCGACGGGTCGCCCGCGTGAAAGCCGCAGGCCACGTTGGCCGAGGTCACGACGTCGAGCAGGGCATCGTCGTCGCCGAGCCGCCAGGCGCCGAAGCCCTCGCCGAGATCGGCGTTCAGATCAATCGGGGTCACGAGAAAATCATCGTTCATCGGGAACCGTATGCGGCATCACTACCCGCTAGTAACCTACGCTGCCGTAACCTGGATCGCGTGACGACCTCAGCCCCGTTCCGGATGAAGCCGACCGACCTCGGCAAGCCGCGACTACGCGGCCGGTTGCATCAGTACGCGTTCTTCGTCGCCCTGGTCTGCGGCGTTGTCCTCTGTTCGATCGCGCTGAGCCGCCCGGGCATCGCCCCGTTCATCAGCGTCCTGATCTATAGCATCACGGTGTGCGGCCTCTTCGGCATCAGCGCGCTGTATCACCGGCGGGTCTGGAGCGAGCGCGGCTACCAGATCATGCGCCGGATGGATCACTCGATGATCTTCATCTTCATCGCCGGCACCTACACCCCGTTCTGCGTCTCCCTGCTCAGCAAGGGCACGGCCGAGCTGATGCTGGCCCTGGTCTGGGGCGGTGCGCTGGGCGGCGTGGCCCTCAAGGTGATCTGGCCGAACCTGCCCCGGTGGGCCGGCGCGCCGCTCTACGTGGCGCTCGGCTGGGTCGCGGTCGGCATCATCCCGGACGTGCTGCACGTCGGCGGCGTCACCTGCCTGGTCCTGATGCTCGTCGGCGGCGCGATCTACACGATCGGCGCGGTCTTCTACGCCCTGCGGCGGCCGAACCCGTGGCCGACCGTTTTCGGTCACCACGAGTTCTTCCACGCCTGCACGCTGGTGGCCGCGATCTGCCACCACATAGCGATCTACTTCGCGCTTTACGCCTGACGGCGGCAATCAAAACGGCCCAGCGGTTCGCCGCCGGGCCGTTTCACTATCTGAAGCTTTTATTCGGTACGGGGGTTCAGCGGTAAGCCGGCGGGGGCGGCGGCACGTCGTCCTGACGCACCTCCTGGTACTCCGCGGCGTACCCTGTCCCGGCGACCGGAGCGACCGGGGCGGCGGTCGAGCGGGTGACCACCGTGCGACGGCGGCTGTTCCAGAACCAGAGCGTGATGACCAGTCCGACCAGCCCGGCGGCCATGAGGATCCAGCCGATCACGCTGATGTCGAGGCCGCTGATGTCCGCGTTGACGGCGAACGCCAGGATCGCCCCCAGAGCGAGCAGGAAAATGCTTGCGCCGATGCCCATCGGGCCCTCCTAATAAGCGGCCGGGCGGCTCGCTCGACCATCCTGAATACGTCGATCGAGGCCTTACCCGGACGCGTGAAGTTCCAATCAGGCAAGCTGTTCCAATGACCTTGCGGACGCTGATCCTGCTACGCCACGCCAAAGCGGAGACTCCCGGCGAACTACCGGATTTCGACCGAAGCCTCACCGAGCGCGGCCTGTCCGACGCTGATGCCGCCGGTGCCTGGCTCGTGGACGAGCGGCTGCACCCCGACCTGGTGATCTGCTCGCCGGCCAAGCGCACCCGCCAGACCTGGCAGGCCGCGTCGGTGGCGCTGGCCCAGGGCGACCAGGCGCACGGCGCACCCGAGACGCACTACGAGGACCAGCTCTACTACGGCGGCCGGACCGAGGTGTTCGACCTGCTCCGGGCGGTGCCGGAGACGGTGCGGACGATCCTGCTGGTCGGCCACAACCCGACCGTGTCCGAAGTGTCGGCTCTGCTCATCCCGGACGATCAGTGGGACGGCGCCGCGGTGGAGCTCAAGACCTCCGGGATCGCCGTGCACACCACTGAGGAACCGTGGTCCGACACCCAGCCGAAGGCGATGCGCCTGTCCCGACGGCACACCGCCCGCGGCTGAACGACGCTACTTCCGGTACCAGATTCGGGTGCTGCTCACCCGCACGTTGCCCAACCGGTCGTACGCCCGAATCTGGATCTTCATGGTCTTGGCCTGCCGGGCCGTGTTGACCGACAGCACGTAGGACGACCGGTAGTCCCGGGCGACGACCTTGCCGTTCACCAGCAGCTCGACGCGGCCGACGCCGCTCGGGTCGCTTGCCTTGACGGAGACCGTGACCGTGCCCTTGACCTTCGCCTTGTTGCCGGGCGCCTTACTGATCGAGACGGTCGGGCCGGCGTTGTCGGCGATCACCCGGCGGGTGTAGTCGCGCGTGTTGCCCAGCTTGTCGGTCAGCTTCCAGACCAGGTTGACGTAGCCGTTGGCGGTCCCGGTCGGCACCGCCAGCGAGTAGGGCGCCGTGGTGTCCGCGCCGATGCGCTTCCCGTTGGCCCACAGTTCGGCCCGGGCGATCCCGGCGCCGTCCGCGACACCGCTGATCGTGCTGGTGAAGGTTCCGCGCACCCGGCCGTTGGTCGCCGGGGTCAGGCCGGTCGCCGTCGGACCGCTGTCGTCGATGACCAGCTGCTGGGGCAGGACGATCGTGTATCCGTTCGCGCCCTTCACATCGACCTGAAAACTCCCTTGAGGGTACGGAAGAGCGGTGCCCACCCAGTCGTTCGTGCCCGCCACCTGGGTGAAGTCGATGCGCGGCCCGTTCTCCGACCAGAAGTAGACCTCACTGACCGGGGCCGCCGCCCGGACCCGCACCGGAACCGGGCCACTGCGCACATGCGCTCCGGCCACCGGCGTGACGATCGAGGCGACCGGGAACGTGGTGTCCACCTTCACGACGGTCGTCATCTCGTCATAGTTCCCGGCGTAGTCGTAGGCCCGGATGGTGATCGGCACGTCACCCCGGGTGTTCTCCGGCGCCTGCGCGTACAACGACTTCCAGTCCGGGCCGGAGGACTCGGCGACGACCCGGCCGCCGGCGATCTCCTCCAGCCGCGCGATCGCGTGGTCGTCGGTCACCTCGGGCGTGATCACCGCCTGCGTGAGCGTCTGCCCGGCGGTCAGCCCGGTGGCCGTGATCACGGGCTTCGCGGTGTCCACGCCACCGAGGCGGTGCACCGCGTAGGCCGCGTCGACGACCGCCGGGTCCCATTGGTTCGCGTGCGGCGACCGCACCGCGCCGTCCAGCAGCGCCGCCCGTACCTGAGCAGTGGTGTTGTTGTTCTTGGCCGAGAAGCCGAGAGCCGCGACACCGGCAATCACGGCCGACGACGCCGAGGTGTCGTAGAGATACCGGTTCCCCGACTTGCGGTCCATCGTGTACAGCGCCTGGGCGGCGGCGATGTCGATCCAGCGGTCGGCGTAGCTGTTCAGGTTCGTGTGGAAGCCGGTCTGGCCGAGCAGCTCCGAACCGACCGCCAGGGCCGGCTCGATCGCCGCCGGGTACTCCCGCGCGGTGCTCCCGGCGTTCCCGGCCGCGGCCACCACCAGCGAGCCCTTGGCTGTGGCCCGTTCCACGGCCTCGGTCAGCAGCCGGCTCGGCGTCGCCGTACTGGCCGACACGTTGATCACCTGAGCGCCGTGCTCGGCGGCCCAGACGATGCCGGCCGCCACGTCCGCGGACGAACCCTCGGCCGCGCCGCCGGTCCGGTGACTCAGCACGCGGACCGGCATGACGCCGCACCGCGAGCAGACTCCGGAGGATCCGGCGCCGTTGTCGGCCTCACCGGCGATCAGGGTCGCGACCATGGTGCCGTGATCGTCGTCGTCGGCCGGGTCGGCATCACCGTCGACGAAGTCGTAGCCGGCGGTCAGCCGGGACGCCGGAAGATCCACATTCGACGAGACGCCCGAGTCGACGACCGCGACGACGACCGACGGGCTCCCGGCTCCCCAGGACTTCGCCTCACCGACCCGGTCGTAGTCGTACTGCCCGCGGTTGTTCTCGTCGAACGGGTCGCTGTCGGCGTGCACGACACCGTCGCGCTCGGCGTACCGCACGTGGGCGGTGTCGGCGGTCAGCGCGGCCAGGGCGCCGTCGGCCGAGTCGGCCGGAACCTCGACGGTGATCGCCGACAGGCCGGTCACCGGCTTGCTACGGCCGGCCCGGTCGCCGAGCAGGGCGAGCGCCAGTGGCGCGTCGCCGGGGTCGGCGAGACCGATGTTGATCCGAACCGGAGGAGCGTCGGCGGCCCGCGCGGGAGTCGCCGCGAGACCGATCAGGAGAAGAGAGGAAAGACAGGAAGCGATGACTCGCACCGATGCCCCCGCGTTCGATGATCTTAAGTATCGAGCAGGATCATACGGCACCGTCGCTACGGTGGCGTCCCCTGAAATCGACGAAGACCGGCGGACGCCATTGTCCGCCGGCCTACGTCTTTTTCAGGAGAGTGGGAAAAGTCTGTTAGCTCAGAACACGTCCTCGTCCAGGTCCATCAGGTCGAGGGTGGTGTTCTCGATGATCCGGCGGTCGGAGCCGATCCGCGGCAGGATCTCGCGGGTGAAGAAGCGGGCCGCCGCCACCTTGCCGGTGTAGAACTTCCTGTCGGCCTCGGAGACCTCGCCGTTGAGCGCGTTCAGCGCCACCTCGGCCTGGCGCAGCAGCAGCCAGGCCAGGACCACGTCGCCCAGGGCGAGCAGGATCCGGCGCGAGGTCAGACCGATCTTGTACAGCTCACGGGCTTCGCCGCCCTGCACCGCGGCCAGCCAGCCCATCGTCACGCCGAGGATCTGCTGCAGCTCGCCCAGGGCCTTGCCCAGCGCCAGCCGCTCGTCCTTGAGCTGGCCGTTGCCGGCCTCGGTCTCGATGAAGCCCTGGATCTCGGTGGCGATCGTGCCGAGCGCGCGACCGTTGTCCTTGACGATCTTGCGGAAGATCAGGTCGAGGCTCTGGATCGCGGTCGTGCCCTCGTACAGGGTGTCGATCTTGGCGTCCCGGACGTACTGCTCCAGCGGGTAGTCCTGCAGGAAGCCGGAACCCCCGAAGGTCTGCAGCGACTCGTGGCCGAGCAGCTCGTACGCCCGCTCGGAGCCGACACCCTTGACCAGCGGCAGCAGGAAGTCGTTGACCTTGCTGGCGATCTTCGCGGCCTTCTCGTCGCCGGCCGCCTCGGCGATCGCGACCTTGTCCTGCCACGACGCGGTGTAGATGACCAGGGCGCGCAGGGCCTCCGAGTACGACTTCTGGAGCATCAGCGAACGACGTACGTCCGGGTGGTGGGTGATGGTCACCCGCGGAGCCGCCTTGTCGTTGCTGACCAGGTCGGCGCCCTGGACGCGATTCTTCGCGTACTCCAGCGCGTTCAGGTAGCCCGTCGACAGGGTGGCGATCGCCTTCGTGCCGACCATCATCCGGGCGTACTCGATGATCATGAACATCTGCCGGATGCCGTCGTGCTTGTCGCCCAGCAGCCAGCCCTTGGCCGGAGTGCCATGCTCGCCGAAGGTCATCTCGCACGTGTTGGAGACCTTGAGGCCCATCTTGTGCTCGACGTTGGTGGCGTAGACGCCGTTGCGCTCGCCGAGCTCGCCGGTCGTCCCGTCGAAGTGGTACTTCGGCACGATGAACAGCGACAGGCCCTTGGTGCCGGGCCCGCCCACGCCCTCGACGCCCACCGGGCGGGCGAGAACGTAGTGGATGATGTTGTCGGTCAGGTCGTGCTCACCCGAGGTGATGAAGCGCTTGACGCCCTCGATGTGCCACGAGCCGTCCGGCTGCGGGATGGCCCGGGTGCGACCGGCGCCGACGTCCGAACCGGCGTCCGGCTCGGTCAGCACCATGGTCGAGCCCCACTGCTTCTCGACGAAGAGCTTGGCCCACTCCTTCTGCTCCGGCGTGCCCTCGGTGTGGGCGACGTGGGCGAAGGACGGACCGGACGCGTACATCCAGATCGGCGCGTTCGAGCCGAGGATCTGCTCGGCCAGCGCCCACCACAGGGTCCGCGGGGCGAACGTGCCGCCCAGGGAGCCGGGCAGGTCGAGCCGCCAGAACTCGGAGGCCATGAAGGTCTCGTACGACTTCTTGAACGACTCCGGCAGCGGTGCGGTGTGCGTCGCCGGGTCGAACACCGGTGGATTGCGGTCGGCGTCGGTGTAGCTGGCCGCGAGGTCTTCGCGGGCCAACCGGTTCACCTCGGCGAGCACGTCGCGGGCGGTCTCCGCGTCGATCTCGTCGAACGGTGCCTGACCGAACGCCTTGTCCGCCCCGAAGACCTCGAACAGATTGAACTGGAGGTCCCGAAGGTTGCTCTGGTAGTGAGTCATGGTGATTGGCCCGCTCTCCGAACGCGAGTTACCCGTCAGTAACTAGCACTGTATTACTGATCGGTAGGCAGGGACAACCCGGGCAGCAATCTGTGACCAACCCACCTGCTCGGAGGGGGTGTCCGTCGGATCGAGGGCCGAACCTCTCCGATCGGGTGGTCAGCGGTACAGCCGTTCGGCCATTTGCACGTTTCGAACCGGGAGCCGCGTATCGCGTACCCACGAGTTTCGTTGCTCCGGATAGACCAAGCTTTAAGGGGGACAACATGTTCGCCACGATCAAAAGCCTGATTCCGGAGCCCCGCCAGGCGAACCAGCCGCGCAACTACGTCGGCCGGCATCGCCAGCCCGAGCCGGTCCCTCCGGTACCGGCGCCGACCGCCCCGGCTCCCACCGAGCCGGACGAGAACAGCGCCGCCTAGCCGGCTTCAGCTTCCGGCTGCGCCGACTTCCCAGCTGGGTACGGGCACGGACGCTCCGGCGTCCGGGCCCGCATACTCCAGCAGGACCAGGGCGATGTCGTCCTCCAGTCGGCCGTGCACCCAGTCGACCAGGGCCGTCTCCAGAGACGCCAGCCCGTCGCCGACCGTGCCATGGCCCAGGAGGCGCCACGCCCGGTCGGCCGTCGGGAAGAACTCGCCCTCGCGGCGGGCCTCACCCAGGCCGTCGGTGAAGAGCAGCAACCGGTCACCCGGTTCGAGCCGCTCCACCCGCACCTTCACCTCGGGCATGAACCCGAGCGGCGGTGCCGGGGCCGGCGGCTCCAACGGAATGACCTGGCCACGGCGCAGCAGCAGCGGCGCCGGATGTCCACAGTTGACGATGGTCAGCGTGCCGCCGCGCTCCTCGACCAGCGCGGCCGTCACGAAGTCCTCGTCGCCGACACTGCGGGCCACCGCCCGGTCCAGGTCGGCGACGATCGACTTCAGATCGGCGCGCTCGTAGGCGACATGCCGATAGGAACCGAGGACGATGCTGGCCAGGCGGACCGCGTCCAGCCCCTTGCCGCGCACGTCACCGATGATGATCCGGACCCCGTACGGCGTGTTCAACGCCTCGTACAGGTCGCCGCCGATGTCCGCGGCCGCGGTCGCCGAGATGTACCGCCCGGAGATCGCCAGCGAGCCCACCTGCGGGCCGATCGGCCGCAACACCGCCTGCTGGGCCACCGAGGCCAGCTGAAGCAGCTCGGCGATCCGCTCCGACTGGCGCTGCCGCATCGTCGCCGCGGCCACCGCGACACCGGTCGCCAGCATGGTCCCGAGCAGGTAGATCATCGAATTCGAGCCGACCGTGCCGGACTGGCCCACGAAGATCGCGCCGATGAGCGTGGCGGCGATCCCGACACCCACCACATACTGCCAAACCGCGAAGAGCGCGGCGGCGAACGGGGCGATCGCCAGCAGCCCGATATACCCGGCCGAGGTGTTGTCCCCGGACTCCACCGCGGACACGATCACGAGCAGCACAAAAGCCGCGCCGAGTCCGGCGCGGTTCCCTGGGCTCATCGGGCGGCGGCCCGGCGCGAATGTAGGCATGGTTCCGCCGAACAGCATGCCCGATCCACCCGACGTCGGGCATCAACTTGACCCCTTGTCCGATGAGGTTCTGACCACCCGTCAGTGGCGAGGTCATTCGGTCGGTCCCCCGACCACCCCAAGGAGGGGGGCACGGCGATGACACTATGTTCCGATGAACGACGATCTCCGTGACCGTCTGCGGCGGGGTTTCCGCTGGACCGACCCCGGGCCGCCCGCCGACTATCTGGTCAGCGACCGGTCCGGCTGGTGGCGGGATCCGGTGATTCTGGACGGTCTCGGGCCGGCCCTGGCCGACTTCTTCCGCGCCGCCCGTCCCACCGTCGTGGTGTCCCCGGAAGTGACCGGATTTCTGCTCGGCCCCCTGGTCGCCCGAGCTCTGGGCGCCGGATTCGTCGAGGCGTACCGCGCCGGCGCGCGAAGAGCCATCGCCGAGCCGATGATCTGGGCCGAGGTGCCGGCCGACCATCGAGGCGACATTCAACATCTCGGCGTACGCCGTGAGCTGCTCACCGCCGACGATCGCGTCCTGATCGTCGACGACTGGGCGTCCACCGGCGCTCAGGCCCGGGCCCTGCGCGGCCTGTTCGGCGAGCGCTACGTCGGGACTGCGGTGATCGTCGACGAGTGCCCGCCTGCGGTCACCGCCGAACTGACCATCCGCAGCCTCCTGACCGCGGCCGATCTGGAACCGTGACGTCCCTTGTGATCGGTGTTTCCTCCGGGCGACTTCGTGATCAGTACTTCCGCTGGTAGTCGGCGAGCGCGCCCCGCGTGACCAGCCAGCCGACGGCGGCGTAGGTGGCCAGGCCGCGCACCACATACGGATCCTGGGCGAAGATCTCCTGCGCCTCGGCCTCGGTGTCCACGTCCAGCAGAACGATCCCGCCCACCGGCGGATCCTGCCGTCCGGCGCTCACGGAGAGCCCGCGCTCCTCCAGGTCGGCGATGAACGCGAGGTGGTCCTCCCGCGCCTGGTCAACCTCGGCGAGCGGCTTCTGGTACGTCGAAATCATGAGATACACGGCGCCATCGTAGATCTCCCCTGGCGCCACCTCACCCGGTGACCGAAACCTGGCCCCCTCCCGGCCTGCGGCCCTGAACTCGGATGGCGGTCTCGCATCTCGGGCCCGGCGGGACCGCGGCACCCGGTTTCCGCCAGGTGCGGACCGAACGCGGGCGGCCGGTCAGCCGTCCGGCTGGTGACGATTTGCCCGGTAAAGCAGTTACTTTCAAAAGGTGCAGATTCAGATCACGGCCACCCCCGACCCGGCTCTGATCGCGGCGGCGACCCGGTGGCGGCTGCGGACACCCGTCCTGGTGGCGCGCACCGCCGGGTGGGCTTTGCTGCTCGTCACCGCCCTGATCCAATTCGCCACCGGCGAGTTGCAGCCCGGCCTGCTGATCAGCGGCGCGCTGCTGGCCCTGGTGGTGCCGCTCGTGCTGCTCAACCGGACGGCCCGGCGGTCGATGCGCGACGGTCGCGTGACCACCTACGAGATCAGCGACGGCGGCCTGGCCCGGTCCGACGAGGTGGGCCGGCACGCGTACGCCTGGCGGGCGTTCTGGAGCGTCGAAGCGCTCTCCGGCCAGCTGATGTTCGGCCTGCGGGGTGGCCGGTGGGTGCGGGTGCCCATCACCGGCCTCAGTCCCGCCGAGGTGGAGCAGGTGCTGGGCGCCGCCTTCACCCAGGGCCTGCGGGTTCGTCGCTGATCAAAGCTTTGCGCGTACGGCGATAGCCCGGCGCTTCTGGTCCCGCGGACCATCGGATCGCCCTTTGCCTCCGCTTTGCGGCTGCCTGGCGCCTCAAGTCTGCGAGCCGTCAGGGGCCCCGGTGCGTCAGGGTTTGCGGACCATCAGGTAGCCCTGAGGCTGGTTCTCGGTCTCCATCGCGGCCCGTTCCAGGCGTGCGACCTCGGTGAATCCGGCCGACGCGGCAACACCAGCGAAGAGCTCAAGCGGGTGCCACCAGACATCCAGGTCGATCTTCGGGCCGTAGCCACCCACCGTCGTCCGCGCCCGCCCGTCGCCGATCTTGAACGCCGTGACCAGATGCCCACCCGGCGCGAGAACGCGGTGAAACTCCGAGAAGGCCCGCGGCAGCTCCTCCGGCGGCATGTGGATCAGCGAATACCAGGCCACGACGCCACCGAGCGAACCATCCGGCCGGTCGAGGTCGAGCACCGATCCGACCGCGAACTCCATCAGCGGATGCGTCTCCCGGGCGACCGTGATCATCTCCGGTGACAGATCGAGCCCGCCGACCTGCAGCCCCAGGTCGGCGAGGTGCCCGGTGATCCGGCCCGGGCCGCAGCCCGCGTCCAGCACCGGTCCGGTGACCGCCTCGGCAAAAGCGGCCAGCACGGCACGATCCCACGGATTCTGCCGCAATTCATCCTTGAGGATGACGGCGTAGGGTCGCGCAACCGTGTCGTAGGCCATCCGGGTTCGATCCAGATGGGACATGCGCCGACCCTAGCGCGTCGGCCACGTCCGGAAATTCATCGCCGAACGACTCGGCGTCGGACCACGTTGCCCCTGGTAGCGGGACCCGTAGACGGCCGAACCGTACGGGTGCTCGGCCGGGCTGGACAGCCGGAAGATGCACAATTGCCCGATCTTCATGCCCGGCCACAGCTTGATCGGGAGATTCGCCACATTGGACAACTCCAGCGTGACGTGCCCCGAGAACCCCGGGTCGATGAAGCCGGCCGTCGAGTGCGTCAACAGGCCGAGCCGGCCCAGGCTGCTCTTACCCTCCAGCCGAGCGGCCAGATCCTGCCCGAGAGTGATCACCTCAAGCGTCGACGCCAGCACGAACTCACCGGGATGCAGCACGAACGGCTGCCCGTCCTCGACCTCGACCTCGGCGGTCAGCTCATCCTGCTGCTCGGCCGGGTCGATGTGCGTGTAGAGGTGGTTGTTGAAGACCCGGAAGAAGCGATCCAGCCGTACGTCGATGCTGGACGGCTGCATCAAGGAAGGCTCGAAGGGCTCCAGCGAGAGGGACCCGGTTTTGATCTCGGAAACCAGATCTCGGTCGGAGAGCAGCATCGCAACACCATACCGAGCCGGCACCCAGCTGCCCGAATGGGTGTGTTCAGTGGCGGCTTCGAACGTATGTTCGATAGAGTGTTCGCATGGCTTCCTGGTCCGAATTCGCCGCCGCCGAGCCCTCGCTCGCCGCGGGCATCCGTGCGCTCCTGCAGCAGTACGGTCCCGGCATGGGTTACCTCGCCACGGTCCGCCCCGACGGCGGCCCGCGCGTGCACCCCATCTCGCCGGTCTTCTCCGGCAGCGGGCTCTACTGCTTCCTGGTCAACTCGCCGAAACGCCGCGACCTGGAACGCGACCCGCGCTACGCACTGCACTCCTATCCGCCCGAGGAGAGCGACGACGAGGCCTACCTGACCGGCCAGGCCTACCCGGTCCGCGACCCACGCACGGTCGCCGGCATCGCCGACGCCCTGCGCGCCTCCCCGGAAGTCGACTGGCAGTTGTTCGAGCTCTCGGTCGAGTCGGCCACCCTGCGCCACCACGGCCCGGCCGGCGCCATCCCACTGGCCGTCGCCCCACTGCCGATCCCGATCGCCCAGTCCTGGCGCGCCCCGCGCAAGTTACCGCGCACCCTGGCCATGGTCAGCTGACCACCTCCGGAAGCCACCCACACCCACCCACCACCAAACCCGCCCCACCCCTCCCCGCAGCCACGCCACCTCCGGCCGGCCCAGCAGCCTCCGAGCCAGCCGAGCCCAGCCCAAGCAGGACCTCCGGCCGCCCCGGTCGCCCACACGGCTGACCACATTGCGGGGTGCCTGCGCCGCAGAGCCGAAGAATCAGGTACAGTGAGGCCGCTTGCGGGTGTAGTTCAATGGCAGAACATCAGCTTCCCAAGCTGACAGCGCGGGTTCGATTCCCGTCACCCGCTCAGAGTGTGAGGGCCCTGCCCGCGGAAACGCGGAACAGGGCCCTTTCGCATTTCCCCCAGGCGAAATCACCAGAGCCGCCACCTCTCGGGCCCCACGTCAGCATCGGATCCCACCATCTCCCGGGACGCAGGCAGGCCTCAGACTCCGACGTCCAGTCCAAGAGCTACGTCCCGCGACCTTCACGAGCACAGCCCGGCTCACGGCCGGGCTCGGAGCTCCGCAACGCCGCAGAGTTCGGGGTAAGCGCCGGGGGAGTTCGGGGTAAGCGCCGGGGGAGTTCGGGGTCAGGCGCCGATGTCGAGGAAGACGTTGTCGATTTCGCCGGCGAACTGGTCGTTGCCCAGGCCGGGGCCCTTGCCGCCGATCCGCAGCGGCTCGGCGTTGGCGATCGACAGCGCGGAAGGCACCGGCACCGAAGCGCACGGCGTCCCGTCGATCAGCAGGGTCAACTTTTCCGAGCTGCGGTTGCACTCCAGGTCGTGCCAGCGCCCGTCGGCCACGTCGATCTGGGGTTCGGCTCGGTAGATCCGGGCCCGGTTTCCGGCGATCACGCAGCTGGGGTGCCCCTGCCGGTGGTCGACCTGGAGTTTGAACTGGCTGACGCCGCCGACCGAGTAGCCCTTCTGCACCACGTTGGCGCCGTCGGCCAGGTCGCCGTGGGTCATCAGGACCGACGCGCCGTATCGCAGTGGGCGCCGGCCCGGGTTGAGGCTGTCGTCGCGCTGCCCCTCCAGGATTGCCCGCGGGCAGTCTCGTTCTTTCGGGAGGGTGCACCGGTCCGGGTAGGCGACGGCCAGGCCGGGCCCGTCTGAGGGTACGAGGCGGAGTGTCCCCCCGTTCTGCCCGAGCGGCCGCAGCTCGTGTTTCCCGCTGGTGTCTTCGATCGGCTTGTCCACCCCGCCGTCGAAGTCGTAGCGGAGCGCCACCGGCGCGCTGGCGGTCTGCACACGGCTCCGGCCGGTGGGGGTGGCGAAGCGGCCGGCGTTGACGAGCACGCCGGCCGATGGTGGCGTCATGAGGTGGTAGGCGGGCTGGGCGCCGGCTGGTGTGCCGGCGGTGTGGGGGGTCAGGAGGAACAGGAGGCCCAGGACGAGGGTCGCGCCGATCGGAACGGCACGCCGCCGGGAGTGAAGCATGGGGCTATTGTCCGCATTGTCGCTTGGCCTCCGTGTCGAAACTCCGGACACACCTAAGACCACCCGTACGCGTTCACCCGAACCGCCGAACCCGAAAGACCCAACCTCTGCCACTCACGAATCGATACGGCGAAACGCCCGACAGCCCCAAGAGCGGCCCCGGAAGCAGCCCCCGAAAGAACCGCCCGAAGCCGGCCCCGAAAAGCCGACCCTCAGCGAGCCCGAGCCGCCGCAGCCGCATGCACCGTAGCGTGAGCCGGCTCCCCGATCACCGCATGCAGAACGTCGTCCAACGTGATCACCCCGAGCGGCCGCCGCCCATCGCTCACCAGCACGATGTGCAGCCGATCCCGCCGCATGGTCAGCAGCAGATCGGCCAGGCTGCGTTCCGGCGCCACCACGGCCAGCGGCCGGATGACCTCGGCCGGGATCGGCAGCCGCCGCTGGCCCCCGGGAATCCCGAGTACGTCCTTGACGTGCACGAACCCCAGCACCCGCCGGGTGTCCCGCTGCACCACCGGGAACCGCGACCGCCCGCTGCGGGTGGCCACCGCTTCAAGCGTCGCCGGCGACACGTCGGCCGCCACCGTCGTCACCCGCGACCAGGGCAGCAGCGTGTCGGCCGCGGTGCGGTTGTTCAGTCCCAGGGCGGCGTGGATCCGTGCGTACTGCTCCGAGCCGAGCAGCCCCTCGCTGCGCGCCTGCGTGACCATCCCGGCCAGTTCCTCGGCGGTGAACACCGTCTTGACCGCGTCGGTCGCCTCGATCTTCCACAGCCGCAGGACGGTCCGTGACGCCCAGCGCATGGCGACCAGCAGCGGTTTCGTGGCCGTACAGAATGCCAGCATGAACGGCCCGAGGATGAGCGCGGAGCGTTCCGGCCCGGCCAGGGTGATGTTCTTCGGCACCATCTCGCCGATGACCGTGTGCAGGAAGACCACGACGACCAGCGCGAGCACGAACGCGACCGGGTGCACCGCGTTCTCCGGCAGGTGGGCCGCGTGGAACGGGCCTTCCAGCAGGTGGGCCAGGGCCGGTTCGGCGATCGCGCCGAGCGCCAGCGAGCAGATCGTGATGCCGAGCTGGGCGCCGGCGATCATCAGCGGGATCTGGTTCATGGCCGAGAGGGCCCAGCGGGCGGGTTGGGAGGTGGCCGCGAGCGGTTCCAGCGCGGTGCGCCGGGATGCGATGAGCGCGAACTCGCCGCCGACGAAGAGGCCGTTGCCGAGCAGCAGCACCACGGTGATGATCAGGTTAGTCATCGGCCGGGTCCTCCGGCGGGGCGACGACCCGGACCTGTTCGATCCGGTGCCGGTCGACCTCCATGATCGTGAACTCCCACTCCTGCTCCTCCAGGGACTCGCCGACGACCGGGATGTGGCCGAGGCGGGCGAGCAGGAAGCCGGCCAGCGTCTCGTACGGCCCCTCGGGCAACCGGAATCCGGTCTGTTCGAGCACCTCGTCCTCCCGCAGGAGTCCGTCGACCAGGAACGTCTTCTCCCCGCCGGGGGCGGTCAGCTCGGCCGTGCCGGTCTCGTCGAGCTCGGTGTCGTACTCGTCGGCGATCTCGCCGACCAACTCTTCGATCAGGTCTTCGACGGTGACGACGCCGTCGGTGCCGCCGTACTCGTCCACGACGATGGCCAGGTCGGCGTCGGCCGCCCGCAGAGCGGCCAGGACCTTGTCGAGGCCGAGGCTCTCGGGCACGTAGACCGGCTCACGGGCGACGGTCGACACCTTGGTCGCGGCGCGGCGTTCGGGCGGGACTCCGAGGGCGTCGTTGACCCCGGCCACGCCGGTGACGACATCGAGCGTGTTCTCGTACACCGGAAATCGGGTGTGTCCGGTCTGCCGGGCCACCGTGATCAGGTCGGCGACGCTGGCCGTCGTCTTCAGGCCGACCACGTCGACGCGCGGGGTCATGGCCTTGGCGGCGCGTTTCTCGCCGAAGCGGATGGTGCGGCGCATCAGCGTGGCGGTCTCGGCGGGCAGCGCGCCGGCGCGGGCGCTGATCGCGGCGAGCAGGCCCAGCTCTTCCGGCGAGCGGGCACTGGCCAGCTCTTCCTGCGGCTCGATGCCGATGCGCCGGACGAGCCAGTTGGCCGTCCCGTTCAGCGCGGCGATCATCGGCCGGAAGAGTTTGGAGAAGCCGCGCAGCGGGGCGGCGGTGGCCAGTGCGAGCGGCATCGGCCGGGCCAGCGCCGCATTCTTGGGCACGAGCTCGCCGAAGAGCATCGAGATCAGGGTCGCCACCACGAGCGCGAGGATGTGGGTGATGGTCTCGGTGGCGGTTCCGGCCACCGGCTCGACGACCGGCGTGATCAGCCGGGACAGGGCCGGCTCGGCCAGGTATCCGGTGAGCAGCGCGGTGACCGTGATGCCGAGCTGGGCGCCGGAGAGCTGGAAGGACAGCTCGTGCAGCGCGGTGCGGACCGTCTTGGCCCGGCGATCGCCCGCCGCGGCCCGCGTGTCGATCTCCGCCCGGTCGACGGTGACCAGGCCGAACTCGGCTGCCACGAAAAACGCGTTGCCCACCGTCAGCAGCGCGAACGCCGCCAGCGGGAGCACCGCGGTCAGGAGCAGGCCGTCCATGATCGCTTCACCTCGGCCCTCATTCTGCCGGACACGGACCTTCCGGCACTAACCCTGTGGATGACAGCGCGATCTAACGTCGCACCCGTGAACCTTGCCGGGTCGCCGCTCGCGCACGCCGCTCAACGTGTCCCGGATCACCTGGGTTTGCCCCGAGACGCCGAACGGCCGGCCTCCTGTAGCGGAGAGGCCGGCCGTTCGGTCCACAACCAGTTGTCAGGCGTCCTGCTTGAGTGAGCGCAGCAGGACGGTGGCCACGTCCACCACCTCGACCTCTTCCTGCTTGCCCTTGCCGGTCACCCCGTCGCCGATCATCGTGTAGCAGAACGGGCAGCCCACGGCGATCGTCTTGGCCCCGGTGGCCAGGGCCTCCTCGGTGCGCTCGACGTTGATCCGCTTGCCGATCCGCTCCTCCATCCACATCCGGGCGCCACCGGCGCCGCAGCAGAAGGAACGTTCCTGGTTACGCGGCATCTCGACCAGGTTGGCGGCCTCGCCGAGCACCTCACGCGGCGCGTCGAAGACCCGGTTGTGCCGGCCCAGGTAGCAGGGGTCGTGGTAGGTGACGTCACCCTCGATCGGCTGGACCGGGGTGAGCTTGCCTTCCTTGACCAGGTGGGCCAGCAGCTGTGTGTGGTGCACGACCTCGACTTCCAGGCCGAGCTGCTCGTACTCGTTGCCCAGGGTGTTGAAGCAGTGCGGGCAGGTCGCGACGATCCGCTTGACCTTCTTGTCGCCGAACGCCTCGGTGAGCGTCTCCACGTTCTGCTGGGCCAGCATCTGGAAGATGAACTCGTTGCCGATGCGTCGCGCCGGGTCGCCGGTGCAGGTCTCACCCTCGCCCAGGATCGCGTAGTTGACCCCGGCCTCGTGCAGCAGCGTCGCCACCGCGCGGGTGGTCTTCTTGGCCCGGTCCTCGAACGCGCCGGCGCAGCCGACCCAGAACAGGTAGTCGAAGTCCTCGACCTCGCCGACCTTCGGCACCTCGAAGTCCAGACCCTTGGTCCAGTCCTCCCGGGTGTTCTGCGGGGCGCCCCACGGGTTGCCCTTGTTCTCCAGGTTGCGCAGCATGACGCCGGCCTCGCTGGGGAACGACGACTCGATGAGCACCTGGTAGCGGCGCATGTCGACGATGTGGTCGATGTGCTCGATGTCGACCGGGCACTGCTCGACGCAGGCGCCGCAGGTGGTGCACGACCAGAGCACGTCCGGGTCGATGACCCCGTTCTCGTCGACGCCGCCGATCAGCGGACGGTTACCCTCGGCCAGCGCGAGGACGTCCATGTGGGCGAGCTGCGCCTCGGTCGCCTTCTCCTCGCCGGTCAGATCTTTCCCGCCTCCGGCGAGAAGATAAGGAGCTTTCGCGTACGCGTGATCGCGCAGCGACAGCACGAGCAGCTTCGGCGAGAGTGGCTTCGCGGTGTTCCACGCCGGGCACTGCGACTGGCAACGCCCGCACTCGGTGCAGGTGGAGAAGTCCAGCAGGCCCTTCCAGGTGAACTGCTCGACCTGGGCGACGCCGAACAGGTCTTTCTCCGGGTCGGCCTCCTCGAAGTCGAGCGGCTTGCCGTCGCTCATCATCGGCTTGAGCGCGCCCAGGCCGGAGCCGGCCGGCTTCTCCGGGCTGCGCTTGAAGAAGATGTTGAAGAACGCCAGGAAGCGGTGCCAGGCCACGCCCATCGTCGGGTTCAGCGAGATGGTGATCAGCCAGCCCATGGAGATGAGCAGCTTGACCAGGGCGACCCAGGTCGGCCCGTCCTCCCAGGCCGGCAGCCCGGCGCCGATGGCGTGCGAGAGCGGGGCGGCCCACACCGGGTACGGGAACGTGTCGTTGGCGACCTTCAGCCCGCGGATGACGAACCCGCAGACCAGCACGCCCACGATGATCGACTCGACGAAGTAGGCCTGCCACATCGTCGAGCCCAGGAACCGCGAGCGCTTGACCGCACCAGGCTTGTTCCGCTGCCGGACGAAGATCAGGTAGACGATGCCGACCGTGCCCAGGATCCCGAACCACTCGGTGACGAATCCGAAGATCGCCCAGTGGCCGATGATCGGCAGCTCACCGTCGGGCGTGACCGCCTCGAAGTAGGCCTCCAGGACCAGCGACGACAGGATGATGAAGGAGAACATCACGAACCAGTGGGCCGCACCGATCGCGGACCATTTGAGCATCCGCGTGTGCCCGACCGACTCCTTGAGCAGGGTCTTGGTCCGGGTGCCCTTGTCGGTGAACCGCTCGGGCGCGGGCTGGCCCGATCGGATCACCTTGGTGATCGTGAGAACGGCACGCACCGCCAGGGCGACGGCCACCACCGTGACCGCCACCGACAAGACGGTGGCGATGATCTGCGCGTAGCCCATGTGTGTTGTGCCTCCTCGGTCGGCTGGGCGCCAGCCTATGTTACCCATGAGTAATAGGCCGGTGCAGGTCGCAGGTCAATGACTTACGGCCCCTCAGCCGAAAGCGCACCCCACGCCGAGCGGGGGTGCGCCTGGTTTAGATGAATTTCACACGCGGCCGGGCGGGCATTACCGCCAGCGCGACAGGATGCCGAGCGAGGCCACCATGCAGCCGAAGCCGACAGCGAGGTTCCAGTACCGCCAACTCTCCACCGGCCACTGCTGCGAGGACAGGTAGTAGGTGACCAGCCACCCGATACCCACCACGATCAGGATCACCGCGGTGGCCGGGAGCCAGGTCGGACTCGGCTTCTTGGACGCTCCTGCAACCGCCGGACGGATGTCGGACGGCGGGGTGTAGACCTTCTTCTTACGAACCTGAGACTTGGGCACGGTCTTCTCCTGTGGGCAACAAGTGGTGAACAACCACCGGTGAGCGGCTCCGGAACCCCCGAATGCTGCCCGTGGCGAATACTGTTCGCCCGCTAGCGTAATCAAGACAGCGTGCGGACAGGCACCCGCCGGGGCGAGAAAATGCCCGGCGTCGGTTCCCGAGGGGGGCTGGGATGGCTTTTCGAAGTGAACAAGGGGCTTCCTGGCGCCTGGCGCTACGCCGCGCGGCCGGCGGGCTGCGCCCGCGCCGCGGCGAAAAACCGACAATCTGGTCAGTCGGGGTCCCGCTCATCGCGCTGGCGGCGGGTCTGCTCTTCACCACCTCCGCGACAACCGCCGACGGTACGGCGTTGCGCGACGACCGACGACCGCAACTGGCCCAGCTGATCGCCGACAAGCGCGAGCGCCTGGCCGACAGCGAGAAGCGCGACGCCGCGCTGCGGGCCCAGGTCGATCAGGAGGCGGCCCGGCTCGCCCAGGTCGACAGCCCGGTCGCGGCGGCACGTGAGCAAGCCGACGCCATTCGTGAACCGGCGGGGTATACGGCGCTGCACGGCCCCGGCCTGACGGTCAGTCTGAACGACTCCCCCCGGCGTGGCTCGGACTTCGGCGACAACGCTCCGGACAATGATGATCTGGTCGTTCACCAGGGCGATGTCCAGGCTGTGGTGAACGCCATGTGGGCCGGCGGAGCCGAAGCCATGACGATCATGGATGTACGTGTGATCAGCACCAGCGCGGTACGCTGTGTCGGCAACACGCTGCTCCTTCACGGTCAGGTTTTCTCCCCGCCCTTCAAGATCACCGCAATCGGCGAACCCACAGCGATGCATCAAGCGTTGGAGTCCGCAGAAGGAGTCAAGCAGTTCCGAGAGGCCGTCACCGACTTCGGTCTCGGTTACACGGAGAAGATGGAAAAGGACGTGACAGTGCGGGCGTACGACGGCTCGACCGACCTCCGATCCGCGCAGGCGGCCCAGTGACGAGCACGCCGGCGGAGTTTCCGGGGACACCGGCCGGACGAGGGCGCCACCGTGCCCCCGACGCCGAGGCCCAGACCGCGTACATCCCTCGCGTGAGCGACGCGTCGCCGGACGGTGTGCCCGGCGGTCCGCTGACGCCGCCGGTCGGCCTGGGGGCGAACGTGAGTCCCAGCCCGGCGGGCTCGCCGCCGGCCTGGACTCCGGCTGCCGCGCCCGAGCCCCCCGCCGCGGACACCGCCATTCTCGAGGCCGACGAGGCCACCCGGCAGCGGATCCAGAGCTCACGCGCCGACTCCGGCCTGGACGAGGTGAGCGCGGCCGCGGCCGCCGCCCGCCGCCGGGCCATGTCGTCGGCCGCCCAGCCCACGCCGCCGAGCTTCGACGCTTTCGGTCAGCCCGGCGAGAAAAAACCCCAAGATCCGCTTACGGTACGGAGCGAGCCGGTCCCCCCGGCCGCCGACACCCAGCAGATCCCCAGCATCCGTCCGCCCGCCCGCCCGGCCGAGCCCGCCCCGGTCATGCCCGCCGTTCCGGCTCCCACCGCGCCGTCCGCGCCGATGGTGGCCGCGCCGATGGTCGCCATGCCGGTGGTCGCCATGCCGGTGGTCGCCGCGCAGCCGGCTCCGACGCCGGCCGCGCCGCCGGTCCCGGTGGCCGCCGCGCCGACCGGCGCCGCCATGCCCGCCGGCCCGAGCTGGAACTCCGAGCCCACCCGCCCGCAGAGCCCGGCCACCCCGTCCTGGGCCGCCCCGGCGCCCACCCCGTCCTGGAGTGCCGAGCCGACCCGCCAGACCGCTCCGGTCGCCGCGGCCGCAACCCCCTCGTGGGATCCGGACGCCACCGGCCCGATTCAGAAAATCGGCGACGGCCAGCCGGGCGTGACCGAGACCACCCCGCAAACCCCCTGGAACGCCCCGCAGACGCCGCAAACCGCCGCTCCGGCATCCTGGGCGACCCCTGCGGCCTCGGCGCCCGTGACGGCGGCCTCAGCCAGTCCGGTGCCGGCTCGCCCGCTGCCGAAGATGGGCTCGGCCAACACCCGCTGGATGACCAACGAGCCGCCCGAGCCGCCTCCGGTCGCGGTCAACCCGAACCCGTCCGACACCCAGATCATCCGCACCATCGACGCGCCGACCGGCATGCTGCCGACCCTGACGCCCGGTGCCCCGCTGCCCGGCAAGCTGACGGCGCTGCCGCCCGGCAGTGCGGCCCAGGCCGCCCGGGAGGCGGCCGGCCCGGCCGTCGCGCTCGGCGCCGCCTCGGTCGACGGCATCCCGGCGGCTCCGCCCGAGCCGGAGGTCGAGCCCGAGGACCCGGAGGAGCCGAAGCGCGGCGAGAAAGTGGTCAAGCTCCGCCCGGAGCAGACCGACGAGGGCTACAAGAGCGTCTACTCCGAGCTCACCCGCCCGTCGCTGGTCCGCACCGGCATCCGCGGCGCCGGCGAGCTGATGATCACTTTCGGTCTGATCGTGCTGCTCTTCGCCGGCTATGAGGTCTTCGGCAACTCGGCCGCGGTGCAGAACGAGCAGGATCACCTGGCCCAGGAGCTGGACCAGTCGTGGGCCGACCCGACGGTCTCGCCGACGACCACCGCGAAGGGCCCGGCCGCCCCGGGGGAGAACCTGGTCGGCCGCCTCTACATCCCCAAGCTGGACAAGGAGTGGGTGGTCGTCGACGGTGTCCGCCCGCAGGACATCAAGTACGCCCCCGGCCACTACCCGGAGACCGCCAAGCCCGGCCAGATCGGCAACTTCTCGGTCGCCGGCCACCGGATCAAGAAGATCTTCTGGCGGATCGACGAGCTGAAGGCCGGTGACGTGATCGGCGTCGAGACCCGCGACGCCTGGTACGTCTACCACGTCTACGGCCAGCAGATCGTCAAGCCGAACGCGGTCGACGTGGTCGACGCCGTGCCCAACGAGCCGAACGCCACCCCGACCAAGGCGCTGCTCACCCTGACCACGTGCAACCCGAAGTTCAACAACTACCAGCGGCTGATCGTGCACGCGGAGCTGGTGAAAACGGTGCCGCGCGATCAGACCAAGGCCGACGCCGGGATGCCGGCCGAGATGAAGTTGAAGGCATAGCGGATGTACGCCTGGATCTGGCGCAAGCTCCCGGGACCCGTCTGGAGCAAGATGGCCCTGTCGATCGTGCTCGTCGCCGCGATCGGCTCCCTGCTCTGGTACAAGGTGTTCCCGTGGGCGACGCCGCTGCTGCCCTTCGACGACGTGCAGGTCGGCGACACCTCGCAGATCGACCCGAACTCGGTGGATCAGAACGCGAATCCGGGTCCGAGCGCGAGCGCGAACCCGTCGCCCGACCCGGACGCGTCGGCCCCCGACACGATCCCCTACAGCACGACCTCCAACCACCCCAACCCCGGAGGCCTGGCCGGTGACGACTGACGTGCGCATTCTCGTGATCGACAACTACGACTCGTTCGTCTTCAACCTGGTCCAGTACCTGGGCCAGCTCGGCGCCGAGTGCGTGGTGCGCCGCAACGACGAGATCAGCGTGGCCGAGGTCGGCGAGATGGGCGCCTCCGGCATCCTGCTGTCGCCCGGCCCGGGTGGGCCCACCAGCGCCGGCATCATGCTCGACGTGATCAAGACGTACGCCGGAAAGGTCCCTCTTTTTGGGGTCTGCCTGGGTCATCAGGCGATCGGCGCGGCCTTCGGCGCGACCGTGACCCGCGCCCCGGAGCTGCTGCACGGCAAGACCTCGCTGGTGCATCACAAGGGTGAGGGTGTGCTGGCCGGGCTGCCCGACCCGTTCACCGCAACGCGGTACCACTCGCTGGCCGTGCTGCCGGAGACGCTGCCGGACGAGATCGAGGTGACCGGGCAGACCGATTCCGGCGTGGTGATGGCGATGCGCCACCGCACGCTGCCGATCGAGGGCGTCCAGTTCCACCCGGAGTCGGTGCTGACCGAGGGCGGCCACACCATGCTGGCCAACTGGCTGGCCACGTGCGGCCTGCCCAGCGCCTTGGAGAAGGCCCCGGCCCTGGCCGCCGAGGTGGAGACCCGCCGCCGCTCGGCCTTCGCCACCGCCTGATCTTTCGCAGACACGCCGAGAGCCGGCCGCCCGGGTAAGGGCGGCCGGCTCTCGTGTCGTCTACGGCTTACTGATCCGTGCCGGTGCCGCCGCCGGTGCCGGTCGGGTCCGACGGGTCGGGCGAGGCCGAGTTGCTCGGGTCGACCGTCGGCTGGCCGACCACGGTGATCACGATCTGCGTGCCGGCCTTGACGTTGGTGTCGGCCTTCTTGCTCTGCTTGATGACCGTGCCCGGCGTGCCGCCGTCCTGAACCGTGTTGATCTCGACGTTCAGCGAGGCCTCCTGCAGGAGCGCGGTGGCTACCTCCTGCGTCTTGCCGACCACGTTCGGCACCTTCACCAGCTGGTTGTTCGAGTAGTACACGGTGATCTGGGTGCCCGGGGCGACCGACTGACCCTGCTGAGGGTCGACCCGGACGACCTGGTCCTTCGGGGAAGAGCTGTCGACCGACTTGAGGATCGGCACGAGCTTCGCGTTCTTCAGCGACTCCTCGGCGGCGTCCTTGGTGCCGCCGACCAGACCGGTCGGCACGGTCACCTTGTCCGGGGCGTTGCAGATGATGTACGTGATCTCGGTGTCGACCGGGACCGTCGTGCCCTTGGTCGGCGTCTGCGAGGCGACCTCGCCCTTGCAGTCGTCACCCTCGGTGGCCTCGCCGGCCGACACGTTGGTGAACCCGGCCTGCGTCAGCTTCTGCCGGGCCTGCGCGTCGGTCGAGCCGGTCAGGTCGGGAACGGCCTGCTGAGCGGTCGGCGGCGGCGTGTTGGTCTTGTTGTTGTCGTTCTTGTTCAGGGCCAGCGCGACGCCGAGCACGATCACCACGAGCACGCCCAGGCCGGCCAGCGCCGCCCACACCCAGGACTGCTTGTTCTCCGGCTCCCGGCCGCCCGGGTAACCACCCTGGATCGGCCGCTGCATGGTGGTCGCACCCTGCGGCTGCCACTGCCGGGGGCCGCTGTTCAGCGCGACGGTCTCGGCCTGGTTCATCACCGGGGTGGCCATGACGGGACGGCCGGAGACGGCGCGCAGCGCGTCGGCCCGCATCTCCTGAGCGCTCTGGTACCGGTTCAGCGGGTTCTTGGCCAGCGCCTTGAGCACGATCGCGTCGACGTCCGGCGGGATCTCCCGGACGATCGAGCTCGGCGCCTTCGGGTCCTCCCGGACGTGCTGGTAGGCCACGCTGACCGGGCTGTCGCCGACGAACGGCGGGTGCCCGACGACCAGCTCGAAGAGGACGCAGCCGGCCGCGTACACATCGGAGCGGGCGTCGACCGCCTCGCCGCGGGCCTGCTCGGGCGAAAGGTACTGCGCGGTGCCGATCACGGCGCTGGTCTGCGTCATCGTGGTGGCGCCGCTGGCCAGGGCCCGGGCGATGCCGAAGTCCATGACCTTGACCTGGCCGCTCTGCGTGATCATCACGTTGCCGGGCTTGATGTCCCGGTGGATGATCCCGTGCCGGTGGCTGAACTCCAGCGCGGCGTCGATGTCGGCGATGATCTCCAGGGCGCGGCGTGGCTGCAGCCGCTGCTCCTGGGCCAGCACCTCTTTGAGGGTCCGCCCGTTCACGAACTCCATGACGATGAACGGAAGCTTCTCACCGGTGGCCGAGATTTCCTCACCGGTGTCGTAGACGGCCACGATGGCCGGGTGGTTGAGCGCGGCCGAGTTCTGCGCCTCACGCCGGAACCGCTCCTGGAAGGTGGCGTCACGGGCCAGGTCGGTACGCAGCATCTTGATCGCCACGTCCCGGCCCAGACGGAGGTCGCGTCCCCGGTGCACCTCTGCCATACCGCCGTAGCCGAGCAGCTCGCCGACCTGGTACCTGCCACCGAGCAGTCGGGCCTGCGCCGTCATAGCGTCTGTCGTCCTTCGTTCGGTCGGATCTGGCCGAACTGGGCATCGGCCTTCATAAGACGGTACGACGCCGTCGACACCCGGTCGGCGGCTGCGCCCATGCGGAAGATAGCCGTCGAACTGCTGCGATCACCCAGCGCGATTTCGGCGGCGGCGTTTGCGTTGCCATTCCGATACAGGAACGAGATGACCCCGGCACAGAGCAGGACCAGCAGAGCCAGGACCACCGCGAGCACGATCAGCACCTGACGGCCGAAGGTGCCCTCCGGCTTGGCCGCCGGCATCTGCTGCTGGTAGCCACTCATCGGCGGGCCGGACTGCGGACGGTAGTGCGGCGGCATCGGCGACGCGACCGGAGCCGGCGACGGCGTGGCGGCCGGCGGCACGGACGACACCGGCGGCACCGACGCGGCGCCCCGGGCCCCCGAGGTCGGACGCGGCACCGCGGCCCGGGCCTGCTGCGACGGGGCCGGGCTGATCGGAGTGGCCCGGATCGGCTGGTGGTTGGCCGGCGGCTGCATGGTGGTGGTCAGCGAGGCCGCGGCCTGCCGGGCCACCGCCGCCATCGCCGCGGCGCTCGGCCAGCGGGCGGCCGGGTCCTTGGCCAGGGCACGCTCCACGATCGCGCGGACCGCGGGCGGGATGTCGCCGGGCAGCGGGCGCGGGGTCTCCCGCACGTGCTTCATGGCGATCTCGATCGGGGTCGAGCCGTCGAACGGCCGGTGCCCGGAAAGGCACTGGTAGGCGACCACGCCGAGCGCGTACACATCGGAGGCCGCCGTCGCCGTGTCACCGGCCGCCTGCTCGGGCGAGATGTAGGAGGCCGTGCCGAGCACCGCGCCGGCCACGGTCAGCTGCCCGACCAGCGCCGACCGGGCGATGCCGAAGTCGGTCAGGACGAGCGTGCCGTTCGGCCGGACCAGCAGGTTGCCAGGCTTCACGTCGCGGTGGACGATCCCGTTCGCGTGGGCGGCCTGCAGCGCGTCGGCCGCCTGGGCGACGAGCGCCATGGTCCGCGCCGGGGTGAGCCGGCCGACCCGGCTCAGCGTGCGGGAGAGCGCGTCGCCCTCCACGTACTCCATCACCAGGAAGGCGAGCTGCTGATCGCTGCCGTAGTCGTAGACGTCGACCACGCCCGGGTGGTTGATGGTCGCCATGGTGCGGGCCTCGCCGCGGAACCGCTCGGCGAAGCCGGGCTCGTCCAGCAGCGCGGGCAGCAGAATCTTGACGGCGACCGTACGGCCCAGCACGTCGTCGATGCCACGCCACACGTCACCCATACCGCCGCCGGCGATCCGCTCCTCCAAGCGGTAGCGCCCACCGAGCGTGACCCCCGGCCGGATCATGTCAGTTCCCTCCCCCGCCGGCCGCGGCCTGCATGATCTTCCCGGCGATGCGGGCGGCTTCGGCACTGGCGTGCCCGCCCTTGACGTTTTCCAGCATGACGCAGACGGCCGAGACCGCTTCGCCCTTGTCGTTGAAGGCGAAACCGATGAACCACCCGTGCGGGTCGGCGCCCTCGGCGTTCTGCGCGGTACCGGTCTTGCCGCCGATGGTGAGCCCGGAAGTCTTGGCCTTCTTACCGGTGCCGTTCTCGACGACGCTGATCATCATTTCCTTGAGCTGCGAGGCGACCTTGCCGTCGATCGGGCTGCGCAGCGTCTTCGGCGAGGCGGTGTAGATCGTCCGACGGTCCGGGCTGAGCAGCTTCTGCACCAGGTAGGGCCGCTTCTGCTCGCCGCCGTTGGCCACCGTGGCGGCGATCAGCGCACCTTGCAACGGCGTCATCCGCACGTCGCGCTGCCCGATCGAGGACTGCGCGAGCGCACCCTTGTCGGTGCTGCCGTCCGGGTTCTGGATGGCGCCGGTGTGGCTGGCCGCCACCGTCAGGCCGTCGCCGCTCTCCAGCTCGCCGACCTTGAGGGCGTCGTCCTCGAAACCGAACGCCTTGGCCTCGGCCTTGACCTTGTCGGCACCGAGCTTCACGCCGAGCTTCGCGTACCCGGTGTTGCAGCTCTCGGTCAGCGCCTCCTTGAGGGAGATCTGACCACCGGGGCAGACCTCGTCCTCGGCGTTGTGGATGACCGCGCCGCTCTCCTTGTACTCGCTGCCGGCCGGGATCTCGGTGTCGACGTCGTACCCGTTCTGCAGGGCCGCAGCCGAGATGATCACCTTGAACGTCGAGCCGGGGGGCAGGGTCTGCGACAGCGCCCGGTTCAGCAGCGGCTGGTCCTTGTCGCCGAGCAGTTCCTTGTACGCCTTGGCCGCCGCGTTCTTGTCGTGGACGACCAGCTTGTTCGGGTCGTAGCTGGGCATCGAGACGAGCGCCTGGATCGCCCCGGTACGCGGGTCGATGGCGACCGCCGCGCCCTTGGTGGCGCCGCGCTCGTTGTCGGTCATCTGCTTCCAGGCGACCTCTTGAGCCTTGGTCTTCAGCGACAGGATCACGTTGCCGCCGCCGGTCTCCTCGCCGGTGAACATGTCGCTCAGCCGGTCGGCGAAGAGCTTGTCGCTCTCGCCCGAGAGGAACTCGTTCTCGCTCTCCTCCATGCCGGTGGCGCCCAGGTTGACCGGCTTGTAGCCGAGGATCGGGGCGTAGATCTCCTTCTTCGGGTACACCCGCAGGTACTTCAGCGTGTCGTCGGTCACCTTGTTCTCGGCGAGCGCGGTACCGCTGTCGGCCTCGATGACGCCGCGGGGGCGCTCGTACTCGGCCACCACCACACGCCCGTTCCACGGGTGGGTGCGGTAGTCGTCGGCCTTGTAGGCCTGAATCCAGTTCAGCTTCGCGAAAATCATCGCGAGCAGCACGAAGAGGACCACGCCGGCCTTGCGCAGGGGGGCATTCACGGCTTGATCACCTCCGTCATGGCGCCGTGCAACTGGGTGGGAGCTTTCTTCGGCCCGGGTTGGACGGCTCCGCCGCCACCGCTCATCGCCGGGCCCCGGGCCGCGTTCGAGATCCGCAGCAGCATGGCGATGAGCAGCCAGTTCGCCATCAGCGAGGAGCCACCGGAGGAGAGGAACGGTGTGGTCTGACCGGTCAGCGGGATCAGCCCGGTGATGCCGCCGAGGATAACGAAGACCTGCAGGCCCAGCGTGAACGAGAGGCCACCGGCGACCAGCTTGCCGAACGAGTCACGCACCCCGAGCGCCGCCCGCAGGCCGCGCGTGGCGATCAGCATGTAGCAGACCAGCAGCGCGGAGAGGCCGAAGAGGCCGATCTCCTCACCGAGGCCGGCGAAGATGAAGTCGTTCTGCACCTCGGGCACCGACAGCGGTGAGCCGGCGCCCGGACCGGATCCGAACAGGCCGCCCGTCCCCAGCCCGAGCAGGCCCTGGACCAGTTGGTAGCTGCCGCCGTTCCGGTTGTACTGGGCCGGGTCGAACGGGTTCAGCCAGACGTCGGCCCGGTCGTAGAAGTTCGCGAACGGGCCGCCGACCGAGGCACCCAACAGGTACGCGAGGTAGACGCCACCGAAGAAGAGCAGCAGACCGATGATCAGCCAGCTGGACCGCTCGGTGGCGACGTAGAGCGTCACCACGAACAGGCCGAAGTACAGCAGCGCGGTGCCCAGGTCCTTCTCGAAGACCAGGACCAGCAGGCTGAACAGCCACACCGTGAGAACCGGGCCGAGGTCCCGGCCGCGCGGGAAGTCGATGCCGAGGAAACGCTTGCTCGCCAGGGAGAGGACCTCCCGCTTGCGCACCAGGTAGTACGCGAAGAAGGTGACGAGCATCAGCTTGGCGAACTCACCCGGCTGGATCGAGACACCGGGCAGCTTGATCCACAGCTTGGCGCCGTTCACCTCGGAGAGGCTGGCCGGCAGGACGGCCGGGATCATCATCAGCACGATGCCGGTCAGACCGAGCGTGTACGCGTACTTCGAGATGTTCTTGTGGTCGCGGATCAGCAGCAGCAACCCGGCCGCCAGGATCAGCGAGATCAGCGTCCAGGCGAGCTGACGCCCACCGATCCCGGAGAAAATCCCGGGCGGCCCCACCTTGTCGTTGATCGCCTCGGCGATGTCGATGCGGCGCAGGAACGCCACCCCGATGCCGTTGATCAGGGCGACCGTCGGCAGCAACACCGGATCCGCGTACGGCGCCACGAAACGAACCACGACGTGCAGGCCGAGGAACAGGATGCTGAGCAGCGCGGCCGGCACCCAGAAATTCGGCTGCAGGTGGTCGTACTTGTTGGCTTCCACGGTCGCGCCGAACACCGCGACGAGCACCATGGCGAAGGCCAGGAGCCCCAGCTCGGCGTTGCGACGCGTTTTCAATCCCGGGATACGCGACATCTCGCCCGTGGAAGCGGGCGATGAGGCCGGTACGGCGGGCGCGGTCAAGAAAATCCCCAGACGTTGTAGGCCGTGCTCAGTCGGCGGTCCGGCAGCCGGTCGTGTCGGTTGCGGTGGACGCGCTCTCGGACGGTTGAACGCTCGGCACGGTGGCCGGAGCCGAGGACGCGGTCGTGGCCGGGCCTGCCGGTGCCGAGGCGACGGGCGCGACACTGGCCGTGGAACACACCGGCTTCAGGTTCGGGTTCGACGGCTCGTCGCTGGTCAGGTCGGTGAGCATGCTCCGGGCGTCGGACGCGCTCTCGGCGTGGATGCCCTGCTTGACCCGCTCCTGGGCGACCGTGGTCAGATCCTCCAGGCGGACCGTGCTCGTCTCGCTCACCGCCGACAGGTTCAGCCCGGCGATCTGCCCCGGCACGCCGCGGAAGATGGCCAGCTGGCCGGCGTCGGTCGCGCCGACGTAGTACTGATCCTGGGTGTACTTCCAGCCGGCCCAGAGGCCACCGCCGAGCAGACCGAGCACCAGCAGAACCAGCAGACTGGTCCGGACGGGATGACCGGCCGGCTCCGGGTCGCGGTCGTAGTTGTCGGTCTCCGGCTGGGCCGGGCGCGGCGGGGGCTGCTTGAGCGCGGCCGCCCGGGACGCCGGCGTCGAAGCGTCCGCCATGGTGGTGTTGCCGCGGTCGAGCGCGGCCGCACCGCCGACGATCGGGGCCTGCTCGACGATGTCGGCGTCGGTCGCGTCGGCGATCACCACGGTGATGTTGTCCGGCCCGCCGCCGCGCAACGCGAGCTGGACCAGCCGCTCGGTGCACGCTTTGGGGTCGGCGATGTCGCGCATCGCCTCACCGATCGTCTCGCCGCTGACCACGCCCGACAGTCCGTCGCTGCAGATCAGGTACCGATCGCCCTTGAGCACCTGGCGCACCGAGTACTCCGGGTCGATGTCCCGGCCGTCCAGGGCGCGGGTGAGCAGCGACCGTTGCGGGTGGCTGCTCGCCTCCTCCGGACTGACCCGGCCCTCGTCGACGAGCATCTGGACGTACGTGTCGTCCTTGGTGATCTGCGAGAACTCGCCCTTGCGCAACAAATACGCCCGGGAGTCGCCGATGTGCACCATGCCGAACTTGCTGCCGGTGAAGAGCACCGCGGTCAGCGTGGTGCCCATCCCCTCCAGCTGAGGGTTGGCGTCGACGGTGTCGCGCAACTGCTGGTTGGCGGTCCCGACGGCGTGCCGCAGGGCGTCGACCAGCGCGTCACCGGGGACATCGTCGTCGAGGGGCGCCATCGCGGCGATGACGATGTTGGACGCGACGTCACCGGCGGCCATGCCGCCCATGCCATCGGCGACAGCAAGCAACCGCGGCCCGGCGTAGACCGAGTCCTGGTTCAGGTCTCGGATCAGACCGCGGTCGCTCTGAGCGGCGTAGCGAAGGGTCAGGGTCATGGCCGCAACTCAAGAGAAGTGCGTCCGATACGGATCGGGACGCCAAGGGGGACGGGGGTGGGTCCGGAGACCTTACCGCGATCGAGATAGGTGCCATTGGTCGAGCCGAGGTCCTCTACGAACCACTGCCCGTCCCGCGGCACCAACCGGGCGTGCCGGGCCGACGCGAAGTCGTCGGTGATGACCAGGGTCGAATCCTCGGCGCGACCGATAGTGATCGGAGCCTCGCCGAGGGTGATCCGGGTGCCGGCCAGCTGACCGGCGGTCACCACCAACTGCCGAGCCGCCTTACCGCGTTTCGCCTTCGCCGGCCGGCCCTGAAGGATCGCGCCACCCACCCCCCGAGGGCTGGCGACGATGCTCTTGGACCGGGCGCCCGCGAACAGGTCCCGACGGATCACCCCGACCACCGTGAACACGAAGATCCACAGCAGGATCAGGAAACCGAACCGGGCGACGGTTAGGACGAATTCGGGCAACTTCGCTAGCCGTCCACTCGGAAGGTCAGCGTGGTCGTCCCGAGCTGGATCATGTCGCCCGGATTCAGCGCCACGGCGGAGACCCGCTGCCCGTTGACCATCGTCCCGTTCGTCGAGCCGAGGTCGGTCAGGACCACCTGGTTGCCGTCGTAGTCCAGCCGGGCGTGCCGGCGCGAGATGCCGACGTCCGGCAGGCGCAGATTCGCCTGGTCGCCACGACCGATGACGGTCGAGCCCATCTGCAACGGGTAGGTCCGTCCGTCACCGGAGACCAGGCCGACGCTGCGGGGTCCGCCGCCATGACCGCCGCCGTGCGGCGGGTAACCGCCACCGTGCTGCTGGTCGTAAGGCGAATACTGCGGGCCGGCGTCGTAGGCCGGCTGCTGCACCGGGGCGACCTCGCCACCGGTGTAGACCTCCGCGGTCACCCGGAACATTCCGGTGTCCAGTCCGTCGCCACGCTCGATCTCGACGATCACGTCGCCGTAGACCGTCCACGCCTGCTCACCGATGAACTCGGCCTGCGACTGCGCGAGCTCCTGCGCCAGGGCAGCCGCATACGGCGCCAGACGACTGTGGTCATAGGGCGACAGGTCGATCACGTAGCGGTTGGGCACGAGGGTGCGGCCACCCGCGAGGATGGCTTTGTGCGCCTCGGCCTCCCGCTGCATGGCATTCAGGATCTCCACCGGGTGCACGACACCCTTGAACACCTTCGCGAAGGCCCCCTCGACAAGGCCTTCCAATCGCTTCTCAAAGCGCTGCAGCACGCTCACCGGCTCCTCCTCGGGTTCCGAGGACATGATGGTATCCGGCCGCCGCTTGCGCATCCTTAGCCCAAGAGCAGCCGGCACTTCTGACCCTCGTATGACGCCCCTCGACGCCGTGCTAGTGTTTCCTCCGTCGCGGGGCGATATCAACTCTGCTGGGTAGTCAACTCAGGTTGGTGTGGTCCTCGATAACTACTCGCGACAGCGTAGTCTGTTGCAGGTAGTAACCTGAAGCAGCCCCGCTGGGGGCCGGTTTCACGGGTCGCGGAGGCTGGTTATAGGCTTCTAACGACCAAGTCACATGGGGATGTGGCGGAATGGCAGACGCGCACGGTTCAGGTCCGTGTGTCCGAAAGGACGTGGGGGTTCAACTCCCCCCATCCCCACGAGTGCGAAAGGGCGACCCCTGTCCGCGGAAAGCGCGGACCGGAGGTCGCCCTCGTCATATCTGCTCCGGGGGCCGAGCCCCCGGAAACCCCACGTTGCGGTGGCTGAGGTGAGTGCCACATGTCACTGCCCGCTTCGTGCGATTCGGGCTCGCCCTTCGGGCTTCGCCGCCTCAACAACTTCTCCTTCGGTACGGGGATTGAGCCGCACTCCTTGCGACTCGCATCCACGATCGGGTGAGGTCTGCGGCGAGGGTATGCTCGCGCGCCTGTTCAGTGCTTGCCAGTAAACAGAGTCTTGTTCGAGCTTGGGGTGTGGTCGTGACCGCTGTGCCTGCTGGGGTGGACCAGGGGAAGCACAACGTGCTGGGGGTGATGGTCGACGCCACGAACTACGCGTCGGCCACCGAGCGGATCATCGCGGCCGCCCGTGAGGGCCGGCCGTTCGCGGTCACCGCCCTGGCCGTGCACGGGGTGATGACCGGCGTGCAGGATCCGGCCCACGAGGCCCGGCTGAATTCGTTCGACCTCGTCACACCGGACGGGCAGCCGGTCCGCTGGGCGCTCAACGTGCTGCACGGCGCCGGGCTGACCGATCGGGTCTACGGGCCGACACTGACCCTGAAGGTGGTCGAGCAGGCCGCCGCCGAGGGTCTGCCGATCTACCTGTACGGGTCGACCCAGCCCACCCTCGACCAGCTGGTGCCCGCCCTGATGCGGATGTTCCCGGCCCTGAAGATCGCCGGGGTGGAGGCGTCCAAGTTCCGCGGCGCCCAGCCCGGTGAGGAGGTCGAGATCGCCGAGCGGATCAAGGCCTCGGGCGCGCGGATCGTGCTGGTCGGCCTGGGCTGCCCGCGGCAGGAGGTCTTCACGTACGCGATGCGTCCGCTTCTGGACATGCCGCTGCTCGCCGTGGGCGCGGCCTTCGACTACCACGCCGGGCTGCTGAAGAACCCGCCGCCGTGGATGCAGAAGTACGCGCTGGAGTGGCTCTGGCGTCTCGGCCTGGAGCCGAAGCGGCTGTGGAAGCGGTACATCCTGCTGAACCCGGCCTACCTGACCCGGCTCGCCGCGCAGAAGACCGGGCTGTGGAAGGCGACGCCGGCCGCGCCGTCGAACGAGCAGGTGCACGGCTTCGCCGTCTGAGATCTTCGGCACCGAATTCAGATCATCCGCGTCTTCGGACGCGGGTGATCTTTTTTCGTCCGGTGGACGACAGTGGGGCAGAGGTCACATTCCGCGCGGCCCTGACTCCACATAGGTCATCTTCGTCGCCATGCCGACACCCCCGATCCTGAGCTGCTTCGGAGAAGTCCGAGGTCAGGCACCTGAGAGCGGGCTGAGACGAACCCCTACGGGTCGCTGATGGGGGCATATCCCGGTTTCGATCCGTGCACGGTGGGTGAACGCTGTCGATGTGAACACCGCTGTGGACGTGATTCTGATCGGCGCCCTCGCCGCCGTCTGGCTCGTGGCCGGACTGCTGGCCGACGGGCTGCCGGCAGCCGGCACCGCGCGCCTGATGCGCCGCCGGGCCGGGCTGCTCGCTGTCCTGGCCGGTGCGGGGGCAGCGTTGTTCGTCGCGGTGCCCGTGGTCACCGCGCTGGTGCCGGGTACTTCGGCGGCGCCGACGGCAGCATTGATCCCGGCCGTGCCGGCCCTGATCGTGCTGACCTCGGGCCTGCGCAAGCTGAGCTGGGTGCGCCGGGGCGCGGGGGCCTTCGCGACCGCCCCGCAGGCTCCCGTGCCGCCCGCGTTGCGGGCTGCCGCGGCGCACCCTCTGATCACCGCGCCGCTCCAGGTGACCGGCCTGGCCGCGATCGTCGCGCTGCCACTGGCCGCGGGTCTGGTCCCGCTGCCCGGCAGCGGGGTGCCGGCGACCACGGGCTTCGCCGGGATCGCCGGGATCGCGATCACCGTGATGGCGCTGGCCGTCGTGGCCATCGGCATCCGGGCCGCGCTGCGCCACGGCCGCCTCGCGCCGCTGGTCCTGGCTCCGATCGACCGCGCCCGCGAGCGGGTCCGCGCCGGCGTCCGCTGACCGTCAGCCGTTCCTGGCGTCGAACCCGCCCCAGCGTCGGCCGCTCCTGACGTTGAGCCCGCCCCGCGCCCGTGCACCCACCGAAGGGCCCGGTCACGGGGTTTGTGGTTTGACCGCAACCAACCGACCACGTCGCCCTTTCGGGCCTCGCGTTCTGGCCGCGCCAGCGGCCTGCGAGGGTCGGAAGGGTCCCCGCGGGAGCGACGATCGGGACCACGGCGGACCTGGGACATGAAGATCTTGAAGTTGATCTTCGGTCTAGTGGGCGGCTTTCTTGGCTTCCTGGACGTAGAGGAGCTCCAAGATGGAGCGGGCCGCCTCGAACCACCGGTCCAGCCAGTCGGACTGCGGAAGCGTGCCGCGGGCCGGGAGTTCGAGGAGCAGGCCGCGCAGCAGCGGGTGGTCGGCCATCGACGTGTTGGTGCCGTCGCTCCAGCTCGCCGAGAAGACCGGCTCGGTCAGCCCGTGCAGGTCGAGCGAGGGCAGCTTGGCCGCTCGGTCGAGGGCGCTGGTCGGCTCAAGGCTGTGGCTGTGGCTGTGGGAACGCCCGGGCGTGCGGGTCGGCAGACCCGAGGTGCCGCGGGACAGGAGGTCGCCGTCGCCGAGGTCGCCGCTGATCGCTTCGCGGCGGCCGTGCCGGTACGCGCTCACGCCTCCGCTGAATCGGTCCTGCGCCGTCGACGAGCCGTTGCTGAGGTTCTCCGAACCAATCGTCATCTCACTGCCTTGCCTCGTTGAAATCCGTCCCGGCCCGTCAGCGCGGTCCGGTCCGCGCTTGGACAATTCAACGAGGCGCGCCGCGCTCGGCGACGGGAAAATCGGGCAAATAGCCACGGCCGGCTCGTTGGCGCAGGTCACCGAGCCGGCCGTAAGAGGGTCAGGAGCGATCAGAGATCGAACTCGCCGTCCTTGGCGCCGTGTACGAACGCGTCCCACTCGGCCGCGGTGAAGATCAGCGCGGCGGCGGCCGGGTTCTTGGAGTCGCGGACCGCGATCGCGTCGTCGACGAACGCTACCTCGACACAATTGTCACTGTCAGCACCGCTTCGAGTGCTCTTGAACCACTCTGCGTGACTCAGGTCGACCCGGAGACCTTTGACCTCGATTTCCACGATGGCACTCCTCTAGCCAGGGGTGTACCGATCCCCGGCGGCGCACGGTCGCCAGCGATCGCTCTGAATCCAGTAACGACCGTTGGTACGTGGGGACGCGCCGACACGGATGGGGTTCTCCGTTCGGGTTAAGCCCATCGGACAACTTGGATCCTGGCTGGTCAGCCGCAATTGGACAGTGATTGTCAGCGTTTGAATAATTATGTCCGAAATGCTCGGACCACTGTGGATCACGCGTCACTGTCCGCTCACATCGACCCCACCTGCGCAGGCATAATGATCACCGAGAGCTTCGCCATGATCACGTAGGATCACGGAAGAGGTACGTGCAACTTGCATCGACGACACTGGTGGTGCAATCTTTCCGTATGGCTTGCATCACTTAACGTTCTTGGTGGTGCGACCAAGTCCGACGCAACCACACCAAACTGACGTCCGACACGGGGTGCCGAGCCACCGAAGGTCCCAACTGGACCTTCTCCCGAGATCTGGGTGGCGGGATCGGCGATGGTGACGTTCTGCAACCACCTTCTATGGTTGGCACCGTCGGAGGGTTGCAAAGGTGCATGAGCCGGGCAGACTGGTGCATCTGTGTCCCAAGTCCATCCAGCGAACTCCATCCGGCAAAGAGTCTCAGGGCAGGAGATGACGTGCTACTTCCTCGGTCCGGTGATGTCATCCACGTGACGAAGGCGGCGAGCGTCCAATTCGCATCACCGATGCTGTTCCGGGTCATCCGGGTACACGACTGGCCGACGTACGAGGGCTGGGCCTGGCTCGACGGCTACGAACTCAACTCGGCCGGCGACGCCGTGGAGCGCCGCTCGATATTTGTGCAGGTCAACGGGCTGCGGCCGGTCGGTAAGGCGCCAGATCCACGCGCCCGGAACGGCCGCCAGCCGGCAACCCGTCCGAACGTGGCTCCCGCCCGGCCGATCCGTACGCCGCGCTGAGCCGACCCGACGCCGAGGAAGCGGTCAGTCCTCGTCGGGCTCGGCGCTGGCACTTCCGGCCGGCGCCGTCGTCGTCGAGGCCGGGCCGCCCGTCCGCGCGGCCGCGACGACGAGGGTGATCTTCGAGTCCGGCGGGACTACCTGGCCCTCGGCCGGATCACAGTCGATGACCGTGCCCGGCTCGGCGTCGCTGGGCAGCTGAATGACCCGATAACTGAGCCCGCTGCGAGCCAGGGCGGCCTCGGCATCGGCCAGCGGCATACCGCGCAGTGCCGGCACGGTCGCCTCGGTGGCGGCCGGATCGGTCGTCGGTGCGGTGCTGACCGGCGGTTCCGTGGTCGGCTGAGTGGTGGCGGGGGCCGTCGTGGCCGCCCGGGTCGGCGTCGGGGTGGGCTGCGGGGTGTCCACATCCGCCCCCGAATTCCGCACGATCAGGTAGATGCCGAACGCCAGCAGGCCGACCAGCAGCAACGCCACGATCCCGACGACGATCGGCATCCACCAGCGGCCCGACGGCTCCTCACCGGGAGGACCGGGCACCCACTCGGTCTCGGGATCCTCACGGGGGCCGGGTGCACGAACCGCGGCCCGACCGGTCCACAGATCACCGTTGTCCCGCGGATCCGGATCCCACGCGCCATCCCCCGATCGGGGACGACCGGACGGCTGATTCGGCTGCACGCGCGTCGCGTCGTCATCGACCGGCCGCATCGGACGAGTCTCGTCCCCACCCGGTTGGCGCTCGTCCGGCATAGCCGCTCCCTCAAGCTCCGTACGCACGTCTCGTCGCAGCGTCAAGGTATCGAATCTTGGAGTAACCCGGGGAGTTCCGTGAGCAACGCGATCCATGGTGTGACCAGGATGGGCATTTCGCGGACATCGGCGATGGACAGTACAGTGCCCGGCATGGCCGAGAAGGGCTGGACATCACAGGCCGGTGCCGCCGCCGGAATCGCCGCCGGCGCGGGCGCCGCACAACTGGGTCTGGGCTACGGCCTCGGCGTCATCGAGTGGCCGGCCGTCGCGACCGCATCGGACAGCACGTGGCTGAACAGCCTCGGCTGGGCCACCTGGATCACCGCGAGCGCCACCGTCCTGGGTGCGGTGATCGCCGGCCGGATGCGCGCCGAGCGCGCCGGCCCTTGGCGCACGCTCCGGCGCATCACGCTGGCCGGCTTCGCGGCCCTCGGCGCACTCGTCTCGGTGGCCCTGGTCGCCCTGCCGGCCCGATCCGCCGTCCGGCCGAACGGGCTTTTCTCCCACTCGCCGCAGCTGGTCGCGGTCGGCTATGCGCTGATCGGCCTGGTCACCGGCGTGGTCGTGGCGTTCTGGGCGATCTCGTCGGCCCCCGTCGCGGCAAACCTCCTCGGCACCGCCGCCTGGCTCTGGGCGCTCGCCGTCATCGGGGTCGCGGCCGAGCTGGTCACCGATCGTGACCTGCAGACCTATCTCACGAGTTGGCAATTCGCCGAGACCAAGACCCCGATCACGTACGGGGGGATCTACTGGCCGAGTGCGGTGCTGACCCTGGCCGCGGCCTTCCTCATCGGGCTGATCATGGCGCTTCCGGCGGCCCGCCGTGGCCGGTTGGGGCTGGGCACCGCGACCTCCGGTGCGGTGGGTCCGCTGCTGGTGGCCGTCTCGTTCCTGTCGCTGGCGCCGCTGCTGACCGGGCCGGCCGGGCCGTTGCAGTCGGCCTATCTGATCGCGCCCTACGCGGTGCTGGCCGGGCTGGCCGGGTCGGCGATCACGGTTTCGCTGGCCAAGGGGCCGCGGTCGCGCGGTGGGGTGGAGGCGGTGGATTCGCCGCTGCCGTTGCCGGCAGGTCAGACGGCCGGGGATGTGGACGATGCGTCCGGTCCTGCTCCTTCTTCTACTTCTGCTCCGCGCGCTACTCCTGTTCCCGCCCCGCGGCCCGCTCCTGGTCCGGCGCAGGCTGCGGCTGCGGCTGCGGTTGCTCCGGCCGACCCGAGCGACAAACCGGCTGTAAAGTCTGCAAAACGGTCCAAATTCACATCGGACCAGGAGCCCTACGCGCCGGATTTGTCCGAAGAGGAAGAACCGGGTCGCCGGCGTTGGCTCTTCGGCCGGCGTCGTCCCGCAGCGGAGGTCACCGAGACCAAGGCCGAACCGACCAGCTCGGAGCCGAAGGGTCGCGGCCGTAAGGCCACCAAACCCGTCGAAGCGGTCGCCACCAAGCCGGAGCCCAAGCCGATCTCCGCCGCGAAGCCGGAACCCAAACCGGTCGGCGCCGCCCGGCCCGAGCCCAAGCCGATCGCCGACGCCTCGAAGGTGGATCCGAAACCGGTTTCCACCACCGCCAGGCCGGAGCCCAAGCCGGTTACCCCCGCCGCGAAACCGAAGCCGGTCGACGACGGCCTGGCCGACCCGGAGATCGCCGCAGCCGCCCGCCCCACCAAGAACGCCGCCAGGCGCGCCGCCGCCCGCAAGGAAGCGACCCCGCGCTCCACGATCACTCCACCGCCGGCGAACCCGCCGATCGCCCGGATCAACCCGAAGGACTGACCGGCCACCCGTGGACGGGTTCGCCGGACTGCTGCAGATCGAGATAGCGCCGGGTCATCTCCCGGAGGGCGACCTCCCGTGAGCGGCCCCGGCGCTCGGCCGCACACACCGCGGCGGTCTGCCACGAGGCCCCGTTCTGCCTGGTCAGGCATCGCCCCTCGATGACTGCGAGGAGCCGATCCCGTTCCACCGGGTCAACCCCGAAACGATCGAGTCCCTCGTACGCCATCGGCAGCAACGTCTCCAGCACCAGCTCGACCACACCCACCTCGCCCAGCCCGGGCCAGCACATCGTGGCGTCCAGCCCGTCCCGGGCACCGGCCCGGAAGTTGGCGTCGGCGACCCGGAAGTCGAGCCGGGACCAGATCGGCCGCTCGGCGTCGGCCAGCCGGCGCACCAGCCCGAAGTAGAAGGCGGCGTTGGCGAGCAGATCCAGCACGGTCGGCCCGGACGGCAGCACCCGGTTCTCCACCCGCAGATGGGGCTTTCCGTCCATCACGTCGTAGACGGGCCGGTTCCACCGGTAGACGGTGCCGTTGTGCAGGCAGAGCTCGGCCAGCCGCGGTATCCCGCCGCCGGACCGCACCTCGACCGGGTCCTCGTCGCTGAGCAGCGGCAACAGCGGCGGGAAGAAGCGGACGTTCTCCTCGTACAGATCGAAGACCGAGGTGATCCATCTCTCACCGAACCAGACCCGCGGTCGCACGCCCTGTTCCTTGAGCTCGTCCGACCGGGTGTCGGTGGCCTGCTCGAACAGCGGGATCCGGGTCTCCGCCCACAGCCGCCGCCCATGCAGGAACGGCGCGTTCGCCCCGACCGCGACCTGCGCGCCGGCCACCGCCTGGGACGCGTTCCAGTAACGGGCGAACCATTCCGGCGCGACCTGCAGGTGGAACTGGGCACTGGTGCAGGCCGACTCGGGCACGATCGTCGGGCTGGCGCTGCACAACCGTTCGGCACCGCGGATGTCCAGCGGGAACTGCTCGCCCCGGGCCGCGACGATCTCGTCGTTGAGCGCCCGGAACCGTTCACCGTCCGACAGATTTTCCAGAACCAGATCTTCCGGTACGAGCGTGGGCAGCATCCCGATGAGCGCCAGGCGACTGTCGGCCTTGGTGGCGCGCTCCGACGCCGTACGCAAAGCATCGGAAATGTCTTTTTCGAACGCCCCGAAACCTTCCGTGGCGATGTGGCGCGGTGGAACGTTGAGTTCGATGTTGAAGCGCCCCAGCTCGGCCTGGAACCGCGGGTCACCGAGGTCGGCCAGCAGTTCGGCGTTGCGCATGGCCGGGGCGGCATCCGCGTCGACCAGGTTGATCTCGATCTCCAGCCCGGTCATTCCGGTGCCGGTGTCGAACGCCTCGGCGTCGAGCAGGCCGCCGAGCACATCCAGGCCCCGGCGCACCTTGTGCCGGAATTGAACCCGATCGTCGGGCGAGAAGACGGCGCGTGCCAGATCTTTGCCCATGGTGCCCTCCCGCTCGGGGTCGGGGACGAAACGGACGTCGATCACCACACTGTGAACGAGTGGATACTGTCGGTCCACCTTCCCATCCCCGGGCGGCTATCGCCAGACGGGCTGTTTTCAGACGGCTCTCGTCCGAGGGACTCTCGGCGGACGGCCCTTCTGCGGACGACTCCCGGCAGACGAGAACGAGGCGCCACCGGAAATCCGGTGACGCCTCGCCTGTGGACGGTGCGGTGGATCAGGCCTGAAGAACGGCCTCGCCCTCGATCTCGATCTTGACCTTCTTGCTGACCATGACGCCGCCGCCCTCGAGCGCGACGTTCCAGTTCAGCTCCCAGTCGGTGCGGTCGATCTCGGTGGAGGCGCTGAAACCGAACAGCGACTGCCCGTACGGGCTGGTGGTGGCGCCCTCGAACTCGACGAGCAGCTCGACCGGCTTGGTGATGTCCTTGATCGTCAGCTCACCGGCGAGGACGAACTCGGTGCCGGCGTGCGACTTGACGCCGGTGCTCCGGAACTCCATCGTCGGGAACTTCTCGGCCTCGAAGAAGTCACCGGTGCGCAGGTGGTTGTCGCGGTCGACCTGACCGGTGGTGACGCTCGCGGTCTTGATCGACGCCGTCACCGAGGACTCCAGCGGGTTCTCCGCCACCACGATGGTCGCGGTGGCCTCGCTGAACTGGCCGCGGACCTTGCTGACCATGAGGTGCTTCACGACGAAGCCGACCCGCTTGTGCGCAGCGTCCAGCTCGTAGGTGCCGGCGTCCGGGAACTGAAGACCCTCGAACTCGCGCGTCATGACTTGTCCTTTTCTCGAGAAGCGGCGGGATGCTTGTCTGACGGAGCAACTATATGCTCGGCAATATTCCTCCTGTCAAGTGCCTGCTAGTGTTGATCGGGTGAACACCGATCTGGACGACCCTCGCCTCACCGCGGTCGGCCTGCTGGCCGAGGCGTACACGGGTCTGATGAACCGCCTCGCCGCACAGTTCGAACAGCACCGTCTCTCCCCGGTCGAGTTCGAGGTGCTGATGCGCCTCGCCCGCTCCCCCGGCAACCGCCTCCGGATGACCGACCTGGCCGGCCAGACCACCCTCTCCACCAGCGGCGTGACCCGCGTCGTGGACCGGATGGAGCGCGGCGGCCTGGTCCGCCGCGAAGCCTGTCCGAGCGACCGGCGCAGCTCCTACGCGGTGATCACCGACGTCGGGCAGGAACGACTCACCCAGGTCCTGCCGGGCCACCTCGAACTGGTCCAACAGTGGTATGTCGGCCTCCTCCCGAAGGATCGGCTGGACGATCTGCTCGACTCGCTCCGCACGGTCCGCGACGCGGTCAACCCGTGCGCGACCGCGGGCAGCTCAGAGACGGTCGCGTCGGTCTGAAGTCGTTGACCACGGTCGATGCTATCCGTCGACTCTGGACGTTCGGAATCGGTCACGCCCAGTCAAGCCGGACCGGCCAGACCGGCAGAACCACCGGCAGAACGGGCGAATTCCCTTGGTCGCGTGCACGGCCCGGCTACTGTTGCGGCCCTGGGGGATGCGGCGCGATCGAGGCGACTGACGGGGCTTTCGGGGGAGTCTTCGTTCTCGCCGCTTGAGGGCGCGGCGTCGCTGCGACCGACGCGCGTGGGGGGCACGAATCGCGCCGGTTGCGCACGTCGCGCCCGGGCCCAGCTGGAGTCAGGCCGCGTCTCGTACGCGGCCTGACGGCTTTTCAGGGAATCACGCCGTCGGGCCGCGTCGGCTTTTCAGACGGTCGACCCGGCCGCCGTTCAGGGGACCAGGCCGTCGCCGGAGGCGGTGGCCGGGCCCAGGCGGGCGTGACGTTTCCGGGCCTCTTCGAGTTCGCCCTCGGCCGCCGCGCGCTCGGCCGCGAAGTCGCGGACCGCGGCCGGCAGACGGAACCGCACGGCGTGATCGCCGCTGACGTTCAGCAGGCCCAGCGCGACCAGGCGATCGAGCAGGTGAACCACGTCGGCGCGATCACTGTCCGATGTGTCGAGCATGGCCTCGGCGTGCTCCCGCGACCAGCGATGCCGGAACATCGCGAGCAGGCGCAACGCGCGTTGCTCGGGCGGTGCGAGCACACGATAGGTCTCTCCCACCACGGCCTGCAGCGGCACGACAAGCTCCGGGTGCCCCGGATCAGGCTGCGGCGGCGAGCCCGCCGCGTCAGGCTGCGACTCGGTCGCGTCGGGCTGCCATCGCGGCTGCGGATAGCTGGTCAGGATCTCCGGGATCGTGAGAACGCGTCCGCGGGCCGCCGCCAGCTCGATCGCCAGCGGCAGGCCGCCCAGCCGCCGGACCAGCGCGGCCAGCGGATCGATCTCGTGCGGCGCCAGGCGCGTCCTGCGCACCCGTCCGAGGCGTTCCAGAAAAAGACCGATTGCCGAGTACGGCATCAGCTCCGCGACCGTCCCGGCGGACAGCCCGACCGGCGGGGTCGCCAGCGGAACCACCGGCCAGACCCGTTCCCCACCGAGCCCGGACGGCTGCCGCCCGGTCGCCAGAAACCGTAGCCGCGGCACCCGTTCCAGCAGCTCGGCCAGTGCTTCCCCGACCGCCCCGGGCGCGCGGTCCATCCCGTCGACGAAGAGCAGCGCGGGCCTGCCGGCCAGCTGTTCCGGCAGGTCCTGCCGGTGGGCCGCCCCGAATCCGGCGGCCACGCTCCGGAGCAGTTCACCGGCGGTCGAGTCGTCGCCGACCGCGACGCCGGCCACGCCGCCCGGGTGGGCGCCGGCCAGCCGGTGTGCGATCACCGTGGCCAGGCTTGTCTTGCCGACGCCGGCGACACCGATCAGGGTCGTGACGCGCGGCCCGTCACCGGCCGAGAGTCGCGCGACGAGTTCGGCGAGGTCGGCGTCCCGGCCGATCAGTTCGTCGGTCGGTGCGGTGCGCAGGAACGGGGTGTCGGTGGCTTCGGCGGCGGGCCGTCCGCGGGCCGCGGCCAGGAATTCCTCCCGATCAGAACCGGTCAGTCCCAGGGCCTGCACCAGCAACTCCGCGGTGGTCCTCTGTGGACGGGAGGCGCGGCCACGCTCCAGATCACGGACCGTACGCACGCCGATGGCGGCGCGGACGGCCAACTCGTCCTGAGTCAGGCCGGCGCGCCGCCGATGACTGCGCAGCAGGGCCGAAAAACCCTGATCGGACGCCATGCTGAGAATCTAGGCATCGGACTCGATCGAGGCGAACCCAGAAGGCCCTTTGTCGGGAATTCGACTCCGGAGAGTTACTAAAAACTAAAGTCCAAGTCCGCGGGCGATGATCATGCGCTGGACCTCGCTGGTGCCCTCGCCGATCTCCAGGATCTTGGCGTCGCGGTAGAAGCGACCGACCGCCGACTCGTTCATGAAGCCGTAGCCGCCGTGCACCTGGGTCGCATACCGACTGTTCTCCATGGCGGCGTTGCCGGCGTTCAGCTTGGCGATCGCGGCGAACCGTTTGAAGTCGGCGCCGGCGACCAGCCGGGAGGCCGCGTCGTAGTAGCCGAGCCGGGCCACGTGGGCCCGCAGCTCCATGTCGGCGATCATGAACTGGACGGCCTGGTTGTCGCCGATCGGGCGGCCGAACGCGATGCGCTGCTTGGCGTAGGACACCGACTCGTCGACGCAGCCCTGGGCCAGGCCGACGGCGAGAGCGGCGATCGCTATCCGGCCCTCGTCGAGAATCCGCAGGAACTGGGCGAGACCCCGGCCGCGCTCGCCGAGCAGGTTCTCCGCCGGGACACGGACGCCGTCGAGGGCGAGCTCGTGGGTGTCGGACGCGCACCAGCCGACCTTCGAATACGGCGGCGAGACGGTGAGGCCCGGCGTGCCCGACGGGACGATGATCGTGGAGAGCTCGCGGGAGCCGTCCGGGTTCGTCCCGGTCACCGCCATGACCGTGATCAGGGCGGTCAGGTCGGTGCCGGAGTTGGTGATGAACGCTTTGGTCCCGTTGATCACCCACTCGCCGGCGGCCTCGTCCAGCACCGCGCGTGTGGTGATGGCCGACGCGTCCGATCCCGAGCCGGGCTCGGTCAAGCCGAATGCGGCCAGGGCGTCGCCGCTGGTCAGGGCCGGCATCCAGCGCTTTTTCTGGGCCGCGGTGCCGTACCGGAAAATGGGCATCGCGCCCAGGGAGACGCCGGCCTCCAGCGTGACCGCGATCGAACTGTCGACGCGGGCCAGCTCCTCCAGCGCGATGCAGAGGGCGAAGTAGTCGCCGCCCATCCCGCCGAGCTCCTCGGGGAACGGGAGGCCGAAGAGGCCCATCTTGCCCATCTCGCGGACCACCGCGTACGGGAAAGTCTTCTTTTCGTAGTGCTCGGCGATGATCGGCGCCACCTGCTCACGGGCGAACTGCCGGACGGTGCCGCGCAAATCCTCGAGCTCGTCGCTGAGCCGGAAATCGACCATCGTTCGCCCTCGCTCACGTCTCCTTAACGCTCGTTAGGGTATCCCAGACGAAGATCCTCGACAACGACGAACGGGAGCCCTCGCGATGAGCGAGGACTCCCGTCCGGTTACCGGCGCGTGGAGGAGCACCGGTGTGCGAGCGGCGCCCGGAACGACGCCGCCGGCTTGTGGGTCAGTGCGATCAGCGCAGGGTGTTGAGCAGGTCCAGGCCACCCAGGCTGCCGGTCAGGCCGCTGACCGGGGTGCTCTCGACCGAGTTGCGGCCACCGGTCTTGTCGCCGTACTTGTCGTCCTGGACGTCGCCGTAGCCCTTGCCGCCCTTGTCACCCTTGACGTGGCCCGGGTGGTCGTTCTTGACGTCGCCGTAGCCCTGGTCGCCCTGGTCGCCCTGGACGTCGGCGGGCTGCTCGTCGTTGGTGTAGCCGTTGTCGTCGTTGACGGCCGGGGCGTCGCCGTGGTTGACGTAGCCACCGTGGTCGCCGCGGACGCCACCGTTGTCGTCGCCGCCGCAGCCGCAGTCGTCACCGTTGTCGCCCTGGACCGCGCCACCGTGGTTGTGGCCCTTGGCCGGCTTCTTGACCCACACGACGTCGTTGCCGGTGTCGCCGATCCGGTTCACGCAGATCGCGGACGACTGCGCGGAGCCCAGCAGCGAGCCGAGCGAGTTGCCGCAGGCGTTGATCGGGGCGACGATCGGCGCCGCGAACTGGCTGCCGTTCAGGAACCCGATGTTGCCGTAGCTGGTCTGGTTGATGCCGTTGTCCCAGCCACCGACCCGGTTGCCGCCCTGGACGACCCCGTTGTTCCAGCCGCCGACGCCACCCTGGCCGCCCTGCACGCCGTGACCGCCCTGGGCACCGTGGCCGCCCTGGACGAAGCTGCGGCCGAAGCCGCTGCCGCCGATGAAGTTGCCACAGGTGGCGCGGGCCGAGGAGACCCCGAACAGGCTGTCCGCGTTGCCGCACTGGTTGATCGGGATGGTCACCGGCACGGCGATCTGGGTGCCGTTCAGGAAGCCGACGTTGCCACCGGACTGCTGGCCGATCCCGTTGCCCCAGCCGCCGCCGGTCGCCTGAGCGCCCTCGGTGACGTGGTTGACCCCGGTGCCACGGGCCGAGCTGACCCCGAAGAGGCTGTCGGCGTTGCCGTTCTGGTTGATCGGCACGGTGACCGGCACGGCGATCTGGGTGCCGTTCAGGAAGCCGACGTTGCCACCGGACTGCTGGCCGATCCCGTTACCGCCGCGGCGGGCCTGCGAGCCCTCGACGCGGTTGACGCCGCCACCGGTCGCGGACGAGATGCCGCCCAGCGCCAGCGCGTTGCCGTTCATGTTCAGCGGCGCGACGACCGGAGCCGCGAACTGGGTGCCGTTGAGGGCGCCCAGGTTGGTCGAGGAGACCTGCGTGATCCCGCCCTGGCCGACCGGAGCGAAGCTGCCGTGGCCGTGCCCGCCGGCCTGGGCCGCGGCCGGGGCCATCAGCAGTGCGCCGGCGGCCATGATCCCGACGCTCAGCGTCTTACGAACCCACGTCTTCTTCATGAGAAAAGAGATGCCTTTCAGAAATGGTCGGCAAGGAATTGCGCGTATTCAATTGACGATTCTGTTTTTGGGCGCAGCGGTGCCCTGGCTCAATTAATAACGGCCCTGACCCGCTCGTCGACGTGCGCCCACAGCGGTGCGGTGATGGTGGTGGTGGCCGGCGCGCGATTCGCCGCTTGTACGCAAACGGTTCGGGAATCGCCGCGGCCTCGCGCGGGCCCGGATTCGGCCCGCCGGAGGTCACATCACCTAGTCAGGTGAGACGGTCGGAGCCTCGGCATCGTGCCGCCGGGCGTCGACATCGGGCGCGACCGGGCAGCGGTGGCAGGCCACCGGGCCGTTCGCGATCCCGCCCGGAAGAACGGCCGACGAGCCGTTCTCCGTGTTCGCTCCCGACCCACTGCTACTGGCCGGGATACCGCTGACCGCCCCGAGGTTCGTCCGCGCGGGCGCGGGTCCGTCACCGCCGGGAATGTCGTCCCGGATCGCCTCCGGCGCTACCGGCCGGGCGGCCGGGGCATGCCGGTGGACGTGCGACCGGGAGTGGGCCGCCTTGATGCGCCGGGCCGGTGCGACGCCGTCAACGGCGTCCCCGGCCGGGACACGGGAGGCCCGGGTCCTGCTGCTCGCCGCGAGCGTCCCGCTCACGGCGGCGGGCGCTGCCGTCTCCCCGACCGCGTCGGTCGCGACTGGATGTTCCAGCAGCTCAGCGACGGGTGATGGGGTCACGGCGGCGTCATCGGCCGGGGCTTGCGCCGCCGGCTCGGCCTCGTGATCGGCCGTTTCGTCCCCGATGGCCGGCCGCTCCCGGTCGTCCGCGTATCCGCTGCTGGAACGCAGCGGCGCGAGCGCCGATCGCGGGGCATTGCCGGGCGACTCCGCGTCGATCGCGGGCTCGTCGTCCACGACCAGGTCCTCCAGCGGCTCATCGGCCGCTTCGAGGAGCGTCGTCAGGACGTGCTGGTGGGCCTTCGGTACGGACTCCAACGGCTGGACGGCCGCCTTCAGGAGTTCGCTGACCACGGGTTCCCGGTTCGAGTCGAACCAGGTGGTCGCCGGCTCGACATCGTCGTCGAGCACGATCCCGAACGCCGAGCCGGGCAACGGCTCCGTGTCGGGCTCCGCGGCGTTCGCGGCGGCGCCGGTGAGCAGCCAGGCCGCTCCGGCCAGACCGCCGATGACGAGTGCACGCAGGACCCACCGGGAACCGGTACGTCCGGCGCGGCGCTCCGGCCGCCGCTCCGCCCCCTGGCTCTGGGGCGGCATGAGCGGGGAGCCGCCGGGGGTGACCGGTGCGGAACCGGACGCCGTGCGCGGCGTGCGCTCGACCCTCCAGCCCGTCATCGTTTCCACCCCTCGTCGTCGGCCTCGCATTTATATTCCGGACTGATCCGGAACTTCTTCCGGACTGATCCGGAAGGCGATATCGGCCACTCGGTATTGGTAACGACGTGAGCGAGCGAGAAGTCACGCGAGCAAATCAGAAAAATGATCGCAGGAATCGCGCCGAAGAATCACACGAGACGGGTACGCGGGCCGGCCCGCAGAACGCCCGACGGAAGGGGACGGCCGACCAGGCGTTCGGCCAGTTCGGCGGCCTCGATCAACTTATCCAGGTCGATCCCGGTGTCGAAGCCCATGTCATGGAGCATGTGGACGACCTCCTCGGTCGCCACGTTGCCGGAGGCGCCGGGAGCGTACGGGCACCCGCCCAGGCCCCCGGCGCTGGCGTCGAACTCGACGATCCCCAGCTCCAGGGCGGTCAGGATGTTGGCCAGGCCGGTGCCACGCGTGTTGTGGAAGTGGAGCAGGTCCGGCCGTACGGCGGAAAGAAGGTCTTTGACCCGGCGCGGAGTCGCCATGCCGGTGGTGTCGCCGAAGGCGATGCGGTCCGCGCCGTCGGCGCGGACCCGCGAGACGATGCCGGCCACCCGGTCCGGGGCGATGTCGCCCTCGAAGGGGCAGCCGAAGCTGGTCGCGACGATGACCTCAAGCGTCGCCCCGGCATCGTGGATCAGCGGGATCAGAGCGGTGATGTCGTCGAGCGACTCGTCGGTCGAACGGTTCAGGTTGCGCCGGTTGTGGGTGTCGCTGGCCGAGACGACGACCTCGATCTCGCGGAAGCCGGCGGCCAGGGCGCGCTGGGCGCCCCGGGTGTTCGGGATCAACGCGGAGTATCGGACGTCCGGGTTCCTGGTGATCCGGGACCAGACCTCGTCGGCGTCGGCCATCTGCGGGATGGCCTTGGGGTGCACGAACGAGACGGCCTCGATGCGGCTCACGCCTGTCCGGCTCAGGGCGTCGAGCAGCTCGACCTTGCCGTCGGCCGGGATCGGGTCCTCGTTCTGCAGGCCGTCGCGTGGCGCGACCTCGCGGATGCTGATGAAACTCACGATTCACCCTCGTTCTGGCGTCGTTGCCAGGTGTCGGCCGGTCATCGGCGCGTCTGTTCAGTGTCCGTCGACCGGCGCCGGTCTTTTGGCGGTGGCCGGTTTTTGGGTGGCCGCCGCTCTGGTCAGCGGCCGGTCAGGGCGTGCATCGTCGCGTCGCGCAGCAGGTCAGCCCGCCGGCGCCGCTCCACCTCCCCGCCCAGGAACGGCGTCGAGTTCATCAGGCCGAACGCGGCGTGCGCGAGCACCCGCGCCTCGGCCGGATCCAGCTCGGGCCGCAGCAGGGTGAGCACGCCGACCCACTCCTCCACATAGAGCCGCTGCAGCTTGCGGATCTGCCGGCGCGGCTCCTCGGGCAGGCGGTCCAGCTCGTGCAGGTGCAGGGCGATCACCGCCGGGTTGGCCAGCGCGAAGTCGACGTGGAAGTCGATCAGGTCGGCCAGCGCCGCCTCGGCCTCGGCCGGATGGCGGGCGACGCGTTCGCGGCCACCCTCCAGCAGGCCGTCGCTGACCGGGATCAGCGCGGCGACCAGCATCGCCTCCTTGCCGGCGAAGTGGTGATACAACGCCGGGCCGGTGACGCCGGCCGCCGAGCCGATGTCGTCCATCGAGACACCGTGATAGCCCCGAGCGGCGAAGAGCCCGACCGCGATCTCGAGGATTTCGTCCCGGCGTGACCGCCGCCGGGGCGCCGGCGGGGTGGTCCGGTGCCGCTGTTCTACCGTCGTCACCTCGCCACTTTAACGTGTCGTCAAGTCCCTGCTTAACGGTCGTTCAGTCGATCTACGGCCGCGCGGGCCTCGTCGTAGAGTTCCGGGAACCGGACCTCCTCCGGCAACGAATCCATCAAAGCCAGCGCCTCGACCGGATGCCCGGACCGCAGCAGCGCCTCCGAACGCATCCCGGCCACCCGGTCGGCGTCCTCCTCGGCACCGATCGCGCGCAGCCGTTCGGGCGCCCCCTCCAGGTGCGGCAGCGCCTCCGCCCACCGGCCCCGGCGCATCAGAAGATTGCCGATCTCGAATGCGAGCATGCCGCGACCCCATTGGACGCCGGGCTGTTCGGCCAGTTCGGCGGGCAGTTCTTCGTACCGACGAGTAACCACGCCGATCAGCTCTTCGGCCTCCTCGACCTGATCGGCGTAGTTCAGCGCCTGCAGGCGTCGTCGCAGCACACGGAGCTCGCCGACCGGATCGCCGGCCTCGCGCAGCGACTCGGCGGCGGCCTGGAACGTCAGGGCGGCCTCGGCGTCACGGTCCAGTTTGTAGAGAACCCCGCCCGCGTCCTCACCGATCTGACCCCGGCCGGCCGGGTTGTCGGCCAGCACCTCGATCAGCTCGCGATACAGCTCCAGTGCGCGGGCGCTGTCGTCAAGATCACGATAAATTCCGGCCAGCATGTACCGGGTGTCGTTGCCCGGCTCGGCGAAGCCCAGCCGATCGAATCCGAGCACCGCTTCCTCGGCCACCTCGGCCGCCTCGGGCAAGCGGCCGGCCATCCGATACGCCCGCGCCAGGTCCTGTCGGGCGAAAGTCCCGGAATGTTCGTTCTCCTGCTCGGTGCAGATCGCGACCGTCTCCACCAGGTCGTCGACCGCCTCGGCGGGCCGATCCAGCTCCAGCAGGGCGCGACCGCGCAGGGCGTGAGCGACCAGCTCGGCGCCGGGCAGTCCGACGGTCAGCGACTCGGTCATCGCGGCCACCACCTCGGCCGGGTCCTCGGTCATCTGGCCGTACATCGTCGCCGCCTCGGCGCTGGATCGGGCCGGGCCGTGCTCCCGGTAGAAGTCCCAGGCCGCCCGGGCCGACTCGTGAGCCTCGTGATCGCGGTCGGCGGCGGAACGGTTACGTGCCCGCAGCAGCGCGTGATAAGCCATCCGGCGCGGGTTGCCGAACTCGGCGGCGTGCTGGTCAGCGCGGTCGCCGGCCTCGTTCGCCTCGTCGATCCGGCCCATCGCGAAGTACACCATGGACACTCGCAGCCAGGCGCTCGCCCGGTCGCGGTGCGTGCCGTGCTCGTCCTGATACTCGGCGTCGGCCTGGACGATCGACAGCGCTTCCTCGGGCGGAAGCTTGTCGTTGCGGGCGCGTTCGAACGCGGCCCGGGACCGCATCGAGCTGACCCGGCCGGGGTCGCCCGCCGCCTCGTACGCCGAAATCGCCTTTTCGAAGGCCTCGATGGTGGCCTCGGGGTCGTCGAAGCTGCGGCGGAAGCCGCGGAACATCCACAGCCGGCCGGCGCGGGACGGGTCGGCCGGATCGGGGAAGCGGCTCGCGAACGCATCCAGAACCGCGCCGAACTCGGTGTGCTCGTCCGCGTCGAGGTGCTTCTCGGCCAGGTCGAGCAGCTCGACCTCCGTCAGTCCGGACGGGATCTCGGCGATTTGCGGCTTTTCTACCGTCGGCACCGTCGGCTGTGGAGCCGGGGTCCGGCGAGCCGTCGGGGACAGCGGGAGAACCACCGCATACGGCTCCGAGGCCATCCGCTCGGCGACCAGTTTCCCCTGGTGGGGCGTGCCGTTACGGGCGTCGAAGCGGGCGGCCAGGTCGGTCGCGAACACCGTCAGCTCGTCGGCCAGCTCGGCCGCCGTGGTGTCCGGCCGGTCGGCCCGGCGGATCGGCGAGTCACCGTGGCCCAGCGCGACGAGCCGGCGCAGCAGCGCCACCGCCGACGCCGCGAAGTCCAGCCCCGCGGCCGGGGACGGCGCCCGGTCCAGCCAGTCGATGTGCCGCTGCAGGATCTCCAGGCCGCGCGCCTCGTTGCCGGTGCGGGCGCAGAACAGGATGTGATCGCCGATGCCCGAGAGGTCGGCCAGGTTGCCGCGCTCGACCAGGTACGACCGGCGGTGCGCGTCGGCCGCGTCGTCGAGACGACCGGTCTGCAGGTACGACACCATCAGCTCGCTGAGAATGCTCTGCGGCTGCTCGGTGCAGTTCAGCTCGCCGGCCAGGACCGGCGTGGCCACCTCGACCGCCTCCTCGAACCGCTCGCGGTAGTTCAGGTGCCAGACCAGCGAGGTCGGGTCGCAGCCGGCGCAGTCGGAGAGCGACGTGCGGGGCGCGGCCCGCCACTTCTCGAACCAGTCGTGCGCCTCGTCGGTCGCGCCGATGTGCCGGGCGACCAGGTATCGGTGCTTGAAGACCGGCTGCAGGCCGTGACCGCCCTCGCGATAGCGGCGCTCCATGTCGTCGAGCACCGAATACGTCCGCGCGAGCGGGATCTCCGGGAACTTGGTGAGCGCGCTGATCATGGTCTTGAACAGCCAGAGCAGGTTGTGCGTCCAACGCTCGTGGTACGGCTGCGGGTTGCGGTCGAAGTCGCTGACGCACCAGGAGAACGTCGAGAACGCCTTCACCGACTCGCCGCCGTAGATGTACGCCGTCGTCGCGAACAGCCGGGTGTAGAACGCCAGCGCCTGGTCGCCCGTCCCGTCGGCGTGCCGCAGCACCTGCTCGACCAGGGCGATCTGGGCGGCCCCATGGGGCAGGTGATGCGCCTCGTCGAGAACGCCCCACAGCTCTTCCGCGGTCTTCATCGGCTCTCCCCCTCCGGGACGGCCCGGTCCAGCAGGCCGAGGAACGATGTGGTCAGCAGGGCCGCGTCGGCCGGCCGGATCGGATGGTGACCGAGCAGCAGCGCCTGGCCGTAGAGAGACTCCACGGCCAGCCCGGCGAGTTCCGAGTCGCCCAGCTGGGCCACCCGCCGGATCAGCGGATTCCGATGGTTGAGCACCAGCTGCGGCCGGTCGGTCGGCACGGTCGAGGAGAGCGCGTCGAGCACCCCGCCCCACAGGTCGTCGGCCTGGTCACGGCTCGCGGTGAACTCGTCGTGGAAGGCCGCGGCCCGGCTCACCAGGTACAGCGCGGGCAGGTTGGCCGGGTCGAACGAGCGGACCACGACCTCGCAGCCGAGCTTGTCCAGACGGCGCTGGGCGGCCGACAGGAACGGGCGCAGCCGCAGCTCCGACTCGGCGTCGACGGCGGTGAACCGGGTGGTCAGATCGGTCGGGTCGAGGCGCTCGGCGGTCGCCGTCTCGTCGACCACGGCCAGACGCTGGATCAGGTCGGAGTCGTAGACGTAACCACCGTTGATCAGGCCCACGTCCTGCGCGGCGGCGACGGCGGCGAGCTGGCGGAACTCGTCGGCGGTGGCGGCATACCGCAGCACGCCGAATCGGGCCCGGAACTCGGCCAGCGTCAGCTCGCCGACGTTGGTCTGCATCGGATACCACTGCTCGACCAGGCGCAACATCTCGTCGTCGTGCAGGGCCAGTGCCTTCACACCGAGGTGGTGGATCTGCAGGAACTGGGCGAGTCGCCGCGGATCGGTCGCGGAGAGCCGGACCAGCCAGCCACGCAGCTGATCGGCGATCGCCTCACGGGTCTCGGCCAGCATGCCGTCGTCGTAGAGCGCCTCGCGGCTCGCGGTCGGGCGCAGCTCGGTGCTGTCCACCACACAGCGGGCGAAGAACGCCCAATCCGGGAGCAAACCCTCGACGCTCTCGGAGAGCAGCATCCGCTTGAGGTAGACGCGATGACCGCCGCGACTGGCCGGGTTGACCGGCGTGGGCAGCACGAACGCGGCGCCGGTGAGCCCCGCGCCGGGCACGTTCAGCTCGATCACGTCGAAGGGACGAAAACCCAGGACCTCTTCGGCGTACGTGTTCCGCTCGCCCACCGGCAGCGCCCAGGGAACCGTGCCGGCCGTGACCCGGCGCCCGTCGACCGCCACCTCGACCGGCAGCAGCGAACCGTAGAGCGTGGCCAGCTCGGTCACGGTCGCGCCGGTCAGGTAGTGCTCGGCGCCCCGCCGCGGCATCAGGGTGACGGTGGTGCCGGGCTCGCGCTCGTCACCGGGCCGCACGTCGTAACGCCCGTCGGAGTAACCGGTCCAGAGCACCGGCGTCGCGCCCTCGCGCCGCGTGTGCACCCGGATCTCGTCGGCCACCAGGAAGCAGGAGAGCAGGCCGATGCCGAACTGGCCGAGGAACTCGTGCCGGGCGAAGCCCAGCTCGTCCCGCTTCGAGCTGCGGCCGATCGTGGCCAGCAGCTCGTGCACCTGGGCCTCGGTGAGCCCGATGCCGTTGTCGGTGATCTGCAACACATCGCCGGTGGTGATCTCGACGCGGCCGGCGTGATCCGGGCCGACCGCGGTGATCGCGTCGACGGCGTTCTGCAGGAGCTCGCGAATGTACACGCGGGGGCTCGCGTAGAGGTGATGACTGAGCAGGTCGACGATGCCCCGTAGATCAACCTGGAAGGTGTTGCTCACGGCAGCGCACGGTACCGGGTCCGTCTGACAAAAAGGGGCCCTTTATGGGGGCCCCTTCAAAGATCAGCTGAGTCCGCCGGGCTCGGCACCCTTGGCGATCGGTGCACGGACCAGGTTGCCCCATTCCGTCCAGGAACCGTCGTAGTTGCGGACCTGCGGGTAGCCCAACAGGTGTCGCAGCACGAACCAGGTGTGGCTGGACCGCTCGCCGATCCGGCAGTAGGCGATGATGTCGTCGCCCGTCTCCAGGCCCAGCTCGTCGCGGTAGATCTTGATCAGGTCGTCGTGGGCCTTGAACGTGCCGTCCTCGTTGGCCGCGGACTTCCACGGCTTGCTCACCGCGCCCGGGATGTGCCCGCCGCGCAGCGCGCCCTCCTGCGGGTAGGCCGCCATGTGGGTCAGCTCGCCCGTGTACTCCTGCGGGGAGCGCACGTCGACCAGCGGCCGCCCGCTGGCGATGTGGCCCATCACCTGGTCGCGGAACGCGCGGATCTCCGCGTCGTTACGGACCGGCGCCGGGTACTCCGCCTTGGGGCGAGCCGTCTTGTCCCGCGTCACGGGACGCTCCTCGGCCACCCACTTCTGCCGGCCACCGTCGAGCAGACGCACGTCGCGGTGTCCGAAAAGAGTGAAGACCCAGAGGGCGTACGCCGCCCACCAGTTGAAGTTGTCGCCGTAGAAGACGATCGTGTCGTCGCGGCCGATGCCCTTGGCCTCGCACATCGCGGCGAACGCGACCGGATCCAGGTAATCCCGGGTCACCTGGTCGTTCAGCTCCAGGTGCCAGTCGACCTTGACCGCGCCCGGGATGTGCCCGGTGTCGTAGAGCAGCACGTCCTCATCCGACTCGACGACCACCAGGCCGGGGGTGTCCAGATTCGCGGCGAGCCACTCGGTGGTGACCAGTTTGTCGGGGTGGGCGTAGGCCTGCAGAGCCTGCGCCGGATCGTTCGGAACGGACATGCCTGTCACGTTAGCGCTTGTGGCCGGGCCCATCGTCACTCTTCCATCGGGGCCAGCACCGGGCGCTTGGCCCGGACCAGGTCGCCCGACGACCGCCCGAGCAGATGCCGCCCCACCCAGGGCGCCAGGTGCTCACGGGCCCAGCGCAGGTCCGAACTCAGCGCCAGCCGCCACGGCGTGGTCTGCGGAGCCGGCGGCACCAGCATCCACTCCTCCTCGACACCGACGCCGAGCGCGTTCAGCACGTGCCCGGCGACCCGGCGATGCCCGGTCTCGGACAGGTGCAGCCGGTCGTCGCTCCACATGTTGCGATGCAGGTAGGCGTGGTCGGCGAAGAGGTCGATGAGGTACGCACCGTGCCGCCGCGCAATGCTCTCGAACCCGTCGTTGAGGATCGCCGCACGAGCGCCGATCATGCGCTGACCACCGGGGATGTGCACGGCCACATCCGCGAACCGGAACATGATCACGTCGGCGCCGGTGGCCCGGATCCGGGCGATCACCGGGTCGATCCTCTCGACCAGGGTGTGCGGATCCACCCGGGGCCGCAGGACGTCGTTGCCCCCGGCCGCGAAACTCACCAGGTCCGGCCTCATCGCCAGAGTCGGTTCGAGCTGCTCGGCGATCACCTGGTCGAGGAGCCGGCCGCGGATCGCCAGGTTGGCATATCCGAAGTCGGGCCCGGAGTCGACCGCGAGCCGGGCCGCCACCAGATCCGCCCAGCCCCGATAGGTGCCGTCCGGATACTCGTCGCACATGCCCTCGGTGAAGCTGTCGCCCATTGCTACGAAGCTGCGCCAGGCCATCGTTCCCCCTAACGGCTGTTCAGCTGTGGTTGCCGGATCAGTTTTCCACCGGACAGGTAAGGAGCGGAACGTGACGATGGCGACACCTAGATAAGCGCGTGATTTAGTCGCGCGTCAGTTCTAGGCTCGGTGGTCATGCTGTTACGGATGTCCACTTTGCTGCTCAAGACCCTGCGCGAGGAGCCGGCGGACGCGGAGGTGCCGAGTCATCGGCTCCTGGTGCGCGCCGGATTCGTCCGTCGCGCCGCCCCGGGCGGCTACACCTGGCTGCCGCTCGGCAAGCTGGTCCTGGACCGGATCACGGCCATCGTCCGCGAGGAGATGACCGCCGTCGACGGCCAGGAGGTCTCGTTCCCGGCACTGCTGCCCCGGGAGCCGTATGACGTGAGCGGCCGCTGGACCGAGTACGGCGACGACATCTTCACGCTGAAGGACCGCCGCGGCGCCGACTACCTGCTCGCGCCCACCCACGAGGAGATGTTCACGCTCCTCGTGCAGGACATGACGACGTCCTACCGCGACTTCCCGCTCCGCCTCTTCCAGATCCAGACGAAGTTCCGCGACGAGGCCCGGCCCCGTGGCGGCCTGCTCCGTGGACGCGAATTCCTGATGAAGGACGCCTACTCCTTCGACCTGACAAACGAAGGACTGATTGAGGCGTACGGCGTGATGCGCGCCGCCTACCAGCGAATCTTCCGCCGGCTCGGCCTCGACCACACGATCGTCTCCGCGGTCTCCGGAGCGATGGGCGGGTCCGCGTCGGAGGAGTTCCTGGCCGCCGCCGAGGTCGGCGAGGACACTTTCGTCGGCTGCACGAGCTGCGACTACGCCGCGAACACGGAAGCCGTCACCACGCCCGCGCCCGCCACCCGGCCGGACACCGCACCGGCCCTGGAGGTGCACGACACCCCGGACACCCCGACCATCGCCGCCCTGGTCGACGTCGCCAACGACCGCAAGCTGGCCGGCCGCTCCGACTGGACCGCCGCCGACACCCTGAAGAACGTGGTCGTCACCGTCCACCACCCGGGCCGCGAACCCGAGATCGTGGCGATCGGCGTGCCCGGCGACCGCGAGGTCGACCTGAAGCGCCTCAACGCCGCGCTGGCCCCGGCCACGGCCACCCTCTTCGACGACTTCGCGTCCCACCCCGACCTGGTCAAGGGCTACATCGGCCCGCAGGGCATCAAGCTGCGCTACCTGGCCGACCCGCGCGTCGCGCCCGGCACGGCCTGGCTGACCGGCGCCAACGAGCCCGGCCGGCACGCCACCGGCGTGGTCAGCGGCCGCGACTTCACCCCGGACGCGACCATCGAAGCGGCCGAGGTCCGGGCCGGCGACCCGTGCCCGGCCTGCGGCGACGGCACCCTGACGATCCGGCGCGGCATCGAGATCGGGCACATCTTCCAGCTCGGCCGGCGCTACACCGACGCGTTCAAGGTGGACGTGCTCGGCACCGACGGCAAACCGGTCCGGCCGACCATGGGCAGTTACGGCATCGGCCTGTCCCGCGCCGTCGCCGCGATCGCCGAACAGCACCACGACGAGCGCGGGCTCGTCTGGCCGGACGAGATCGCACCGGCCGACGTGCACATCGTCGCGGCCGGCAAGGACGGGCAGATCGAGGCCGCGCTGTCGCTGGCCGCCACCCTGACCGCCGCCGGATTCCAGGTGCTGGTCGACGACCGGCCCAACGTGTCGGCCGGCGTCAAATTCACCGACGCCGAGCTCATCGGCATCTCCCGGTCCGTCGTGGTCGGCCGCCGCCTCGCCGAGGGGTACGCCGAATGGCGCGACCGTCGAACCGGCGAGCGAAAAGACGTTCCGCTGGTGGACGTTCCGGGGTTAGTCGTGGGAACACTGGAGTAATCGACGTATCGACGGCGAGAGGGGTTTCTGGGATGGCGAGGCTGGTTGCTGACGCGATGACCCGACGGGTGGTCTACCTCCCCTCGGACACTTCCCTCGACGAGGCCGCGCAGGCCATGCGCGACCAGGGGATCGGCGATGTGGTGGTGACGAGCGGCCCGACCATGGCCGGCATCGTCACCGACCGGGACATCGTGATCCGGGCCGTCGCCGAGGGTCTGCCCGCGAAGACCACGACGCTCGGCGCGATCGCGACCCGCGAGCTCATCATGATCGAGCAGAACGCGACGGTGGAGGAGGCGGTCCAGGCGATGCGGTCGCGGGCGGTCCGTCGCCTCCTGGTCTGCGACGCCGACCGCAAGGTGGTCGGCCTGATCAGTCTCAGCGACGTCGCCCTCCTCCCCGCCTCCTCCGCCGCCGCCTGAACCCAGCTCCACCCCCACCGTCGGCCGACCTCGGCTCCGCCTCCACCGCCGCCTGACTTTCGGCCACCTCCACCTGCGTTGCCGCCGCCCACCCCAGTCCACCTCCGTCGCCGCCCGGCCCCGGCCCGCCTCTGCTCCTCAGCCAGGTCACCGCTGGGATCAGGCGCCGTTCCAGCCGCAGACGCCGGGACGAGCGCGGGGTGCGGTGGGCCAACCTCCCCGCGGCCGACAGTGAGCAGGAGGGCGAGTCTCCCTGCGGCCGGCGGGGAGTGACGTGGGCCTCTGTCGAGGGCCGTCGACGTCTGGCGTCGGCGCGTTAAGTTGGTCTTCGTGACCGACATGCCGCCGAAGCTGGCCGAGATCGTCGAGGAGTTCGCGTCCGCGCCCCGCGACGTGGTCCTGGAGATGCTGCTGGAGTTCTCCGACGCGGTGCCGCCCCTGCCCGCCGAGTTGGCCGGGCACGCGGGCATGGAGCAGGTGCCGGAGTGTCAGACCGCGTTCTTCCTCAAGGCCGACGTCCAGCCGGATTCCACCGTGACGACGTTCTTCGACTGCCCGCCCGAGGCGCCCACCACCCGGGCGTTCGCCGGCATCCTGGCCGAGGGGCTGGCCGGGGCATCCGCGACGGAGATCCTGGCCGTGCCGGATGATCTCTACGGCCGGATGGGTCTGGGTCAGGCGATCAGCCCGCTGCGGGTGCGCGGCGGCACGGCGATCCTGGCCCGCCTCAAGCGCCAGATCGCCGACCAGCTGAACTGACCCCCTCGAACGGAGAAGCGTGGACATCCAGGTCTGGTCCGACGTCATCTGCCCGTGGTGCTACATCGGCAAGCGCCGCCTCGAGAACGCCCTGGCCGAGTGGGACGGCGACGTCACCGTCACCTACCGGGCGTATCAGTTGGATGCCTCCCCCGTCCCGCAACCGGTGTCGATCCGGCAGGTGATGGCCGAGAAATTCGGCGGCCCGGAGCGGGCCGAGGAGATGTTCGCCCACGTCACCGCCGTGGCCGCGGCCGACGGTCTGGCCCTCGACTTCGGCCGGGCGCTGACCGCCAACACGCTCGCCGCGCATCGACTGATCGCCTGGGCCGCCACCCAGGGCCGGCAGTCCGACATGCTCGACGCCCTGCAGCGGGCCCACTTCGTCGAGGGCGCCGACCTCGGGTCGCTCTGGGCGCTGGCCCGGGTCGCCGGCTCGATCGGGCTGGACCCTTCGGCCGCGCTGGCCTACCTGGAGTCGGATGCCGGCACCAGCGCGGTCGTCACCGACTTCACCGAGGCTCAGGAGCTGGGCATCACCAGCGTCCCGTTCCTGGTCATCGACGGAAAGTACGCCATCCCGGGCGCGCAGGAGACCACGGCACTCCTGGCCGCCTTCGCCGAGATTACGCGCCGGGAAGCCGTCGACGCTGGTCTATAGCGTTTCACGTGGAACGGTATTGATAGTTGTCCACGTTTCGGTGGCTCATCCGTACCCAAATCGGAATTTGATCTTCGGTTGAGCCCCGGGTCAGGCAACCTCTTTGGCCAGGCCTTCGATGACCTGGGCGCCGGGCAGGGCACCGAGCGCCGGCCCGGCCACCGCGATCTTGCTGTGCCGAACGCCGGATCCGATGATCACGTGCGGCGCGGCGATCACGCGGGAGTCGACCAAGATCGGCCAGTCGGCGGGCAGCCCGATCGGGGTGATCCCGCCATACTCCATCCCGGTCAGCGACACGGCCTCATCCATCGGCGCGAAGCTGCATTTACGCACGTCAAGGTGCCGCCGGACCACCCCGTTCACGTCGGCACGTGTCGTGGCCAGGATGACGCAGGCCGCGTACTTGGTGACCTCCCCGCGCCGGCCCGCCACGATCACACAGTTGGCCGACTCGGCCAGCGTCACCCCGTAGGCCGCACAGAACGCCGCGGTGTCGGCCAGCCCGGCATCGATCGGCGCCACCAGCACCTGATCGACGTCGACCGGCGCGTCCTCCGGCCAGACGGCCAGGGCCTTGGCCACCGGCGCGGCGAGCAGGTCGGGTCGAGACTGGGCAGATTCGGTCTGCAGGCTTCCCATCACGCCCGCCATCATCACCCAACCTCGGCCTCACAGCCACAGGACACGGCCCCGCTCCCGATCCGGCTGGTGGCGGGGGTCAGGCTGGGCCGAGCAAAGCCCGGGTGGAACCAGGCCGGACCGGGCCGGCCCGACTTGCCGGCCTTCAGCGCGGCTTCACCTGACGCGGCTTCAGCTGGCCGAGCCGGCGCCCGTTGCCGATGGCCGTCCGGCTCGTCAACGCCACTCGTTGTCGCCCGCCCGGTCCGGCCGCGCCCGGCTTGCCCGGCCTCGGCCCAGGTCCCACGAAGCGCCGCAACCACGGTCGTACCACAGCCCTGCCGGCGCGAAGCCGACATGCCCGGAAAAGCGGGATTCCCCGCCACGGCCCGCTCAGGTTTCGACGGATCATGCCGAACGTCAGTGGTTGTGGAGGAGGAGTACATCGCTGAACGACGCAAGTCCCGAGTCGGAACCGTAAGCGGCCTGGCGCTGATGACCGGCGCCACCGCCATGGCCGCGGTCGGCGGCGGCCACCATTCGGTGTTCGCGACGATCCTCCTGGCCCTGCTGGCGCTCGGCATGGCCCACGCCTTCACCGTTGAGATCCAGCGCCAGGCCCATCGCCGCGCCGGCCGCTGGGGCCGTGGCGACCTGATCAACACCGTGCTTCTGGCCAGCTGGGCGGTCGCCTCGCTGACGATCGCCGCCCTGCCCTACCCGTCCGTCCAGGTCCGCGTCCTGGCGCTGCTGCTGACCTTCAGCTACGCCGCCGCCGCGGCCTACTTCGTGGCGGAACGCCACCGCGCCATCGCCGCCCCGGCCCACGTCCGCTCGTCGCATTCCGAGTCGGCCGAAGCCAACACTCCTTCATCGGATTCCGAACTCGCCCCGGCACACGTCCCCTCGCCGGTCTCCGAGGCCACCACGGCCAGCTGAACCACCCCGGTGCTGCGGGCCCACCAAGGACCCGCAGACCGATCTCTAGGCCCGCTCAGCCGGCGAGGCCATGGTCGGCAACACCACCATCAACGGCGGCACCGCCACCCCGCTCGTCTCGATCGGCAGCTCCGGCACCGGCAACCAGTCCAACCCGAGCGGCTCCGGCCCCGATCCGTCGTCCCGCCCGGCCCGAGGTTCCCCATCGGCCACGGAAACCGCGAAGACCGAAGTCATCCCCGACGGGTACGGCATCTCCAACACATATCGCAGGTCGCTGACGACGAGCCCGGTCTCCTCGAAGACCTCGCGCCGCACCGCGTCCTCGGCACTCTCGCCGGGCTCCACCCCGCCACCGGGCAGGGTCCACCATTCGCCCCCGCCGGATCGCCGGCTGCGCTCGTGGACCATCAGCACACGCCCGTCCCGCACGATCACGGCGGCGGCCCGTCTTCGTTCGCTCACGAATCGCAGGCTAACCGCAGGAATCGCCGTGTGCAGGATTCCTTCATTCCTCTGTGGATAACTGGCAGACCCAGATCGGGCAAATGCGTTGCTACACCTTCGGAACGGTGACCAGCGAATACTTCTTCCGCTCGAGAAGCGCCCCGGTCAGCCTCATCCCGATCTGCCCCTCGATGTGCGTGATCGCCGTCTCGGTGTGATCAGTCACGTCCTCGTTGATCTTGCCGTTTTTGTAGGTCCGCCGAGTCCCCCGCCCCGAGGCGTCCCCCCGGTAGACCACCACGTCCGTCCTGGCCGACAGCGGCCCCGCGATCTCGGTGTCCATCCCGAGCCCGCCGTCCCCGTCCTCCAGGAGCAGCGTCCACCGGCCCAGCCCGGTTATCCCCAGGAAGTACCGCCCGCCGTTCAACTCGCCGTCGCCCGGCCCGACGAGCTGCACCCAGGGGACGACCAGAAGGCTGGTCCCGCCGATCAGCTTCAGCACCGCGGACACCCGCCGGCCGCGCACGAGGGTGAGACAGAATCCCCGGCCCAGCGGCCCGTCCGGGCTCACCCAGGCGTGTCCGTTGTCACGCTGCACGGCCTGGAAGGTCGCGCCCGAGGAACTGTCACACCCGGCCAGCGGCATCAACGCCACGGCCGCCAGAAGAGCCCGCCGTCTCACCGCGTCAGTAGACCAAAGATCTGACAAACGGGGAACGGAAAGATTGAGAAGCGATGACGATCTGTCCGGCTAGGACCGAAATACGCTGAAGCCCCCACCAGGAGGTGAGGGCTTGAGAAGTCTGTGGAGCCCAGGGGACTTGAACCCCTAACCCCCGCCTTGCAAAGGCGGTGCTCTGCCAGTTGAGCTAGGGCCCCGGACAGCGCCTCAGCGCAGATCAGGTGCGGTGGTCGCCTCGTGCCACAGGGCCCGCTCGTCGCTGGAGGCCTTGACCTTCTTGACCACCAGGGCGGCAGCACCGACAACGGCGGCCACGATCAGAAGCTTCTTCAGCATCAACTACCCCCACTCTGGGACGGGAGACGCAACTGGGAGAAAAACAATGGGCGACCCGTAGTCCGCGCTATTCGTGCGGACAGGGATCGCCCGATCGCTCGTGGGGCTAGATGGAATCGAACCATCGACCTCAGAGTTATCAGCTCTGCGCTCTAACCGACTGAGCTATAGCCCCTCACCTGCGGACAGAACATTACCGCATCGGGTTGCGAGCCACCAAAACGGGGGTGGCTCACAACCCGACCAGCACGTCAGTCGCGCTCCGCGAGCGTCAGCTCGATCCCGCCGACCAGGTCGGCGCAAACGTTGTAGATGAACGCCCCGAGCGTCGCCAGCGCCGTGAACAGCACGACGTTGACCGCGCCGATCAGCATCGAGGTGCCGATGACGCCCCACGCGGTGATCCGGAAGCCACCGGAGGTGTCCGTGCCACCGCTCGCGCTGACCAGTTCCTTGAGGCTGTCGTTGACCGACGTCCACACGCCCATCGTGTCCAGGGCCAGGTAGAGCACCGAGGTCGCGACGACCACCACGATGAAGAGCACGATCGAGACCGCGAACGCGAACTTCATCACGGACCATGGGTCGATCCGCTTGAGGTTCAGCCGGGCCCGGCGCGGACCGCGGGCCGCGGCCGAGGACACGGTGGAACGGGCCGAACGAACCGCTTCGGAGACCCGGGCCGCCCCGACCGCCGACGTGCCACCGGGGCCGGCCGGCGAGGCCGTCCCGCTGACCGGCGCCGTGCGCTGTTTCGCAGCCCCGGGCGGGGTCACCGTGGGACCGCTGCCCACGGGGCGCGCAGCGGAGCCGGTGATGGGCCCCGAGGTCGTCCCGGGGCGCGCCTGAACGGCCCCGGGCGCGGCACCCTTGCCCTTGGTCACGACCGGGACCGCCGCTGAGGCCTTGGCCACAGCGGGGCCGCCGGGCTGCTGCTGCCGCTTGGCATCGGCTTCCGGTCCGTTAGCGGACGGCTCACCGGGCGGCGGGGCCATGCCCGGCGCCCTGGTGAACTTCGGCGGGGACGGGGCATCGGCGGGGACAGCGGCGCGCCCAGCGGACTCGCGTCCGGGCGTTGCGGCGCCGTCGTTCTTCGCCGCATCGCCCGGAGCCGCTGAGCTTCCGGGGCCCCCCGACTTCGCCTGTGTCTCCGGCATCAACTAGTCCTGTTCGTCAGGCTCGTCGGCATTGCGAGCAAGCGCCACGATGGTTACACCTTCAGGGAGGTCCATCAGCTTGACCCCCATTGTGTTCCGATCCCGTGTGCGCCGTACAGGCTTCACGGGAGTCCGGATGACACCACCATTGCTGGTGATGGCAAACAGTTCATCCTCCGGGCTGATCACCAGAGCGCCGACAAGTCCACCACGACGTTCGGTGATCTTCGCGGTGAGCACCCCCTTGCCGCCACGTCCCTGCACCGGATATTCCTCGATCGGCGTCCGCTTCGCATACCCACCATTGGTGGCGACCAACACATCCATGTCGTCGCGAACCACTTCCATGGCGAGAAGCTCGTCGTTGTCGCCGAAGCGCATGCCGATCACACCGGACGTCGCCCGTCCCATCGGCCGCAGCGCCTCGTCGGTCGCGTTGAACCTGATGGCCTGAGCGTGCTTGGACACGAGCAGGAGGTCGTCCTCCGGTGCCACCAGAGCCGCGCCCACCAATTCGTCATCCTCCCGCAGGTTGATGGCGATGATGCCACCGCTGCGGTTGGAGTCAAATTCGTCGAGGCGGGTCTTCTTCACGAGACCATTCTTAGTGGCGAGCACAAGGTAGGGCGCGACCTGGTAATTCGGGATCTGGATGACCTGGGCGATCTGCTCGTCCGGCTGGAACGCCAGCAGGTTCGCGACGTGCTGTCCCTTGGCCGTACGGTTCGCTTCGGGCAGTTCATAGGCTTTCGCCCGATAGACCCGACCCTTGTTCGTGAAGAACAGCATCCAGTCGTGCGTCGAGATCACGTAGAAGTGCGAGACGATGTCGTCCTGACGCAGAGTCGCGCCGCTCACGCCCTTGCCGCCGCGCTTCTGCGATCGATACATGTCGACCTTGGTGCGCTTGGCATATCCCGTACGTGTGATCGTCACCACAACGTCCTCGCGCGCGATGAGGTCCTCCATGGAGACCTCGCCGTCGAACGGGATGATCTGGGTACGCCGGTCGTCCCCGAACTTCTGCACGATCTCGCCGAGCTCCTCGGAGATGATCGCCCGCTGGCGCTCCGGCTTCGCGAGGATGTCCTTGAAGTCGGCGATCTCGATCTCGATCTTCGCGAGCTCGTCGATGATCCGCTGCCGCTCCAGGGCGGCCAGGCGGCGCAGCTGCATGTCGAGGATCGCGGTGGCCTGGATCTCGTCGACGTCGAGCAGCGACATCAGGCCCTGGCGGGAGTCCTCCACCGTGGGCGAGCGCCGGATCAGGGCGATGACCTCGTCGAGCATGTCCAGCGCCTTGGCCAGACCGCGCAGGATGTGCGCGCGCTCCTCGGCCTTGCGCAGGCGGTACGCGGTCCGCCGGCGGATGACCTCGATCTGGTGCTCGACGTAGTACCGGATGAACTGCGCCAGGTTCAGCGTCCGCGGCACCCCGTCGACCAGGGCCAGCATGTTGGCGCCGAAGGTCTCCTGCAGCTGGGTGTGCTTGTAGAGGTTGTTCAGCACCACCTTGGCGACCGCGTCGCGCTTGAGCACCAGGATGAGCCGCATACCGGTACGCCCGGACGACTCGTCCCGGATGTCGGCGATGCCGGTGAGCTTGCCCTCCTTGACGAGCTCGGCGACCCGCTCGGCCAGGTTGTCCGGGTTGACCTGGTACGGCAGCTCGGTCACCACGAGACAGGGACGGCCGCGGGTGTCCTCTTCGACCTCGACGACGGCGCGCATCCTGATCGAGCCACGGCCCGTCCGGTACGCGTCCTGGATCGCCTGTTGTCCCACGATGAGGCCGTACGTCGGGAAGTCGGGTCCCTTGACGATGTCGAGCAGCGCCTCGAGGGTGGTCGCCTCGTCCGCGTCGATGTTGTCCAGGCACCACTGGACGGCGGCCGCGATCTCCCGCAGGTTGTGCGGCGGGATCTTCGTGGCCATGCCGACGGCGATGCCCTCGGAGCCGTTGACCAGCAGGTTCGGGAAGCGCGCGGGCAGGATCGTCGGCTCTTTGGTACGGCCGTCGTAGTTGTCCTGCATGTCGACGGTGTCCTCGTCGATGTCCCGCAGCATCTCCATCGCCAGCGGGGACAGCTTCGACTCGGTGTACCGCATGGCGGCCGGCGGGTCGTTACCCGGCGAGCCGAAGTTGCCGTTGCCGTCGATCAGCGGGTACCGCAGCGACCACGGCTGGCCCATCCGGACCAGGGCGTCGTAGATCGACGAGTCGCCGTGCGGGTGGTAGTTGCCCATCACGTCGCCGACGACGCGCGCGCACTTCACGTACCCACGGTCGGGCCGGAAGCCGGCGTCGTACATCGCATAAAGGATCTTGCGGTGTACCGGCTTCAGACCGTCACGGACGTCAGGCAGGGCCCGGCCGACGATGACGCTCATCGCGTAGTCGAGGTACGAGCGCTGCATCTCGACCTCGAGACCCACCGGCTCGACGCGCTGGCTCACTCCGCCGCCGGTTTCCTCCGGGGTCGCGTCGCCGTCAGGGGGTTCGGGAATGTCAGTCACTGTTAACCCTTACTCAAGGTGTAGCCAGACAAATTCGGCCAAAGACCCGCGAACTGCTGTGGATAACATTGTGGAAAGGTGCCCAACGCTGTGGACACCTGACCACCTAAATGCCACCCAGGACTCAGATGTCGAGGAACCTGACGTCCTTGGCGTTGCGCTGGATGAAGGACCGCCGAGCCTCGACGTCCTCACCCATCAGCACGCTGAACAGCTCGTCGGCCACCGCGGCGTCGTCCAGGGTCACCTGGCGCAGCGTCCGCGTCTCGGGGTCCATCGTGGTGTCCCACAGCTCGTGGAAGTTCATCTCGCCGAGACCCTTGAACCGCTGGATGTCGTCCGGCTTGGCGTTCGCCTTCTTCTGCTGACGCAACGCGATCAGGCCGTCACGCTCGCGGTCGGAGTACGCGTACTGCGCGTCGTCACCACGCTTGTTCCACTTGATCTTGTAGAGCGGCGGGGCGGCCAGGTAGACGTGGCCCAGCTCGACCATCGGTCGCATGAAGCGGAACAGCAGCGTGAGCAGCAGCGTCTGGATGTGCTGGCCGTCGACGTCGGCGTCGGCCATCAGGATGATCTTGTGGTAGCGCAGCTTGCTGATGTCGAACTCGTCGTGGATACCGGTGCCCATGGCCGTGATCAGCGACTGGACCTCGTTGTTCTTCAGCACCCGGTCGATCCGGGCCTTCTCCACGTTGAGGATCTTGCCGCGAATCGGAAGAATCGCCTGGTACTTGCTGGAGCGGCCCTGCTTGGCCGAGCCGCCGGCCGAGTCACCCTCGACGATGAACAGCTCGGTCTCACGCGGGTCGGTGGACTGGCAGTCGGCCAGCTTGCCCGGCATCGAGCCGGACTCCAGCAGCGACTTGCGACGGGCCAGCTTGCGCGCCTGCTGCGCGGCGATCCGGGCCCGGGCGGCCTGGTCAGCCTTGGTGATGATCATTTTGGCGTCGGCCGGGTTACGGTCGAACCAGTCGGCGAGCTGCTCGTTGGCGACCCGCTGGACGAAGCTCTTCATGTCGGTGTTGCCGAGCTTCGTCTTGGTCTGGCCCTCGAACTGCGGCTCGCGCAGGGTCACCGAGATGATCGCGGCGAGACCCTCGCGGATGTCCTCACCGGACAGCTTCTGGTCGCCCTTGAGGAACTTCTTCTCGGTGCCATACTTGTTGACGATCGTGGTCAGCGCGGCGCGGAAGCCCTCTTCATGGGTGCCGCCCTCGTGGGTGTTGATGCGGTTCGCGAACGTGTAGACCGACTCGCCGTAGGACTCGTTCCACTGCATTGCGATCTCGACGCCCATGCCGGCCTCGTTGTCCTCGGTGCCGAACTCGATCACCGTCTTGTGGATCGCGCTCTTGGTGGCGTTGAGGTGCCGCACGAAGTCCGCGATGCCGTCCGCGTACATGAACGTGACCTTGCGGGGCTCACCGTTCTCGTCGGCCGACACGGCCCGCTCGTCGGTGAAGTTGATGGTGAGAGCGCGGTTCAGGAACGCCATCTCCTGAAGCCGGCGGTAGATCGTCTGGAAGTCGAACTCCACCGTCTCGAAGATGTTCGGGTCCGGCCAGAACTGCACGGTCGACCCGGTCGTCTCGGTGGGCTCGCCCTTGATCAGCTCAGTGGGGACGGAGAGGTTGTACTTCTGCCGCCAGACGAAGCCGGACTTGTGGATAACTACCGCCATCCGGGTGGAGAGCGCGTTCACCACCGAGACGCCGACGCCGTGCAGACCACCGGAGACCTTGTAGGCCTGGTTGTCGAACTTGCCACCCGCGTGCAGCACGGTCAGCGCCACCTCGACGCCCGGCTTCTTCAGCTTGGGGTGCAGGTCGACCGGGAAACCACGGCCGTTGTCGGTGACCGAGACACCACCGTCGGCCAGCAGGACCACGTCGATGGTGTCGCAATACCCCGCGAGCGCCTCGTCGACCGCGTTGTCCACAACCTCCCAGACAAGGTGATGCAGACCCCGTTCGCCGGTGGAGCCGATGTACATACCGGGACGCTTGCGAACCGCCTCAAGGCCTTCGAGCACGGTGATCGACTCGGCACCATACTGCTGATTGTTCTCTGCCACCCTCGGCCGCTTTCTCGCACCGGACCCAGCGGGCCCCGCACGGGGTTGACGGGCGCCCAGCAGCGATCGGCGCGCACCGAAGCACCGGCTGATGACACCGCGGAAGAAGCGGACCACCGGTGGAACCGTGCACGCCGGTCGCCGCGGACTGCCCGCGGATAGTGATCGGCTGGAAAAACCGCGTAGCGTGACGAAGGTGGCTGCGTGTAGCAGTCCGAACACCGTCAAGCACAGTTTTCCCGGTCGCTGTCGATTCTACTCCGCTGAGGCGAGTTGGCGAGGGCACGCACCCCTTCCGGGCGTCTGAGAGTCCCGTAGCGCGATTCAGCCCGCCTCCCGAGTCTCCCCCTACACGGAACGCCTAGTCGCGCAATCGCAAACGCTGCCAGCCGGGCGCGCCTTCCGGACCCGGTCCGCAGTCGCTGCCACACTGCCTGTCAACGGCAGGCGCTGGTGTCGTAACCTCGCCCGCGCGGGCCGTGCATGGCGCAAGGCCGCAAGGTCATGTCGAGGAAGGGTTGCCCGATGGCGCACGACAAGGGCCTGGACAACGTCGCGGTGCACTGGCCGCGGACGAACCAGTACTACGACCCGGTGGCTCCCGCCGAGTTCGTCGACTTCGGCGCGATCGCCGACGCCCCGGAGATCGCCGCCCCCACCGGCGCGCTCGCGCTGCACATCGCCAAGACCGGCACGGTCCGCGCGACGGCGTACACCGAGCTTGTCGACCTGCTGCTCGGTCTGGAAGGCGTGCTCTACGCGACCGACGCCGCCGCCGAGGACGAGGACCCGGTGATCGACCCGGACGGCTGCGCCTGGATCGCCGGCGGTCTGGAGCGCTTCGTCGAGGGCCACGAGAAGTTCGGTGACCTGGTCACTTTCGACACGGTGGCCGAGGTCATGCGGACCGCGATCGCCGGCGGACGCCTCGCCGAGCAGCAGCTGCGCTGGCTCGACCACCGGCTCGCCGCGCTGCGCGACGACGCCGGCAACGCGCCGCACTGGAGCTTCGCGCGCACCGAGCTCGCGATCCTGGCCGGTTTCTACCGCCGCTGCGCGGAGCGCGGCTTCGCGGTCTTCGCCGACTACTGACCGATCACTTCCGGTCAGACCACCAAGACCGAAGATCAAATTCAAGAGATTTATGTCCCATGTGGGCGGTGGGTACAGACCGCCGCTCCCGCGGGGACCCTTCCGGGCTGAGTAGGGCGCTGGCGCGCCCAGGACGCTCAGCCCGAAAGGGCGACGTGGTCGGTTGGTCGCGGTCAAACCACAAAACCCCGTGACGGATTCCGGAGCTTCTCCCTCCACGGGTGGGCCCAGTCAGAACCGTCGAGCCCCCGGCCGGGCCTCAAGGCCCGCAGCCGAGGTCACGGCACGTCGGATTCCGCGGCCGCATCCTGGCGGCCCAGCCACCACATCTCGCCCAGGATCACGAGCAGCAGAACCCCGATCCCGGTGCCCAGGAACAGGGACCAGCGCATGCCGTCCCGAACCGAGCCGCCGCCGTAAGCCGCGGCCCAGGCAGGACTCGACGCGGCCGCGATCACGCCCGACACGAGCAGGAACAGAGCCAGCAATCGCCGAAGGACCATGCCGGCTAAGACGCTCGAAGTCGCGACTTGGTTGCAAGAACCTCAAAAGTTCATCAAAGTTCGGCCGTCGGTGACGGCCGCATCACAGCCAGGTCCGAACCCGGCCGCCGGCGCCGAGGCCGGATCATGAGCCCCGCCTCAGCCGTAGGTGTCGCGCGGCCCGCGCCCCTGCACCCGCCGCGGCCCCCGATTCCACGACGGCGCCGCCGGCCCGTGAATGTTCAGCCTGGTCACGACGTTATGACCGACCTCGCCGGCGATCTGCTGGAGCAGCCGCCCGGTCAGCATCCGCAGCTGGGTGGCCCACGCGGTCGACTCCGCCTCCACGGTCAGCACCCCGCCGTCGAGCTTCATCGGCCGGCTGTGCGCGGCGATGTCCGGCCCGACCACCTTCTCCCAGGCCCCGAACACGGTCGCCTCGGCTTTCGGTCGCTCCCAGCCCCGAGCCTTCATCAGGCGTTCGAGCATCACGCCGAACAGCTGTGGATCCCGCGGATCCGGCCCCGGCCCCGAATACCCCCGCAGCCGCTTCTCGCCGCCCCGCCCACCGGCCCGCCGCCGCGGCTGCTGAGCCGCCGCCCGCCGTTTGGCCAGGGCCGCGTCCAGCACCGCCCGCGCCAGCTCCGGCCCGGCCTTCCCGTCCTCCGCGCTGCTCGCAGCGGTGATCGCATCCCCACCGGACACCCCACCACCAGCGCCGCCGGTCTTACCGGCACTCCCACCGGCACTACTCGCGCCGCCAGGCCCGCCCGATTCGCTGCCCTCCGGCGATCCGGCGCCCGCCGCGGGTCGCCGGCCTCGCCGATTGCCGTCCGTCCCACTCACTTCGCGCGGCATCCCGCCACCTCCTGTGGATAACTCGCGCTCGCGCGATCGGCCGACAACCCGTCAACAAGCGCATCTGCCCCACGAGGCGCATCGGGCCATACTCGCCCCAGCATCGCGCCGTTCCGCTCGCCCCACGGCGCGCTCAGACCCGCGAAACGATGACCGACTCTCGCGCCGACCCCCTGTATCGCGCGAGTCGTCGCGCCAAATCCGTCCAAAGTCCACCGTTCCCCGCAAAACACCACAGCCGTTGTCCACAGCCTGTGGGTGTTTCCACAGGCATCAGGGGACACGGGACACCGACCCGGTCGTCACGTCGAAACGGGCCCCCCGCAACGCCGCCGGCACGTCCTCCGGCACCGCGCACGTCACCAGCAGCTGGGCCGCATCGGACACCAGTGCCGCCAGCCGATCACGACGCCCGCCGTCCAGCTCCGCGAACACGTCGTCCAGCACCAGGACCGGCTCGATCCCGTCCGACCGCAACAGGTCATAGGCCGCGAGCCGCAACGCCAGCGCGAACGACCACGACTCCCCGTGGCTCGCGTACCCCTTGGCCGGCAGTTCACCCAGCGCCAGCGCCAGGTCGTCACGGTGCGGGCCGACAAGCGTCGTACCCCGCTCGATCTCGGCCGGCCGACGCTCCTGCATCTTGGCCAGCAGCGCCGTCTCCAGCGCGGCCCGGTCCGGCGTCACGTCCTCGCCCAGCCGCGACGCGTACGTGATGGACGCCGCCGACTTCCCGGCCGCCACCGCGTCGTACGCCTTGGTCAGGTGCGGCCCGAGAGCGGCCGCGAGCTCGATCCGCCCGGCCAGCAGTTCGGCCCCGTGATGGGCCAGATGCTGATCCCAGACGGCCAGCGTCGACAGGTCCTGGCCCCGGGTCCCGCCCACCTTGCGGGTCAGATACGCCGTGCGCAGCAACGCGTTCCGCTGCTTGACCACCCGGTCGTAGTCGGCGCGCACCCCGGCGTACCGCGGCTGCCGAGCGACCAGCAGGTCGTCCAGGTAACGCCGGCGCTCGGACGGATCGCCGCGGACCAGCTCCAGGTCCTCGGGCGCGAAGAGCACCATCCGCAGGGCGCCGAGCACCTCACGCGGACGCCGCACCGGGGAACGGTTGAGCCGTGCCCGATTTGCCCGGCCCGGCACGATCTCCAGCTCGACCAGCAACTCCCGGCCGTCGTGGACGATCGCGCAGCGGATCACGGCCGACGTCGCACCGAACCGCACCAGCGGGGCATCGGTGGCCACCCGGTGACTGTCCAGAGTGGCCACGTAACCGAGCGCCTCGATGAGGTTCGTCTTGCCCATGCCGTTCATCCCGACCAGCACGGACACGCCGGGTTCGAGATCGACGGCAACCCGCTCGTAGGAACGGAAGTCGACGAGCTCGACCCGGCGTACGTGCATCGATCAGCGCTTGACGGCGTGGCCGCCGAACTGGTTGCGCAGCGCCGCGACGGCCTTCATGGCCGGCGAGTCATCCTGGCGCGACGCGAAACGGGCGAACAGCGACGCCGAGATGACGTGGGCCGGCACGGCGAGACGAACCGCCTCGTCGACCGTCCAGCGGCCCTCACCGGTGTCATCCGCGTACCCCTTGATGGCGGCCAGCTTCGGGTCCTCGTCGAGGGCCCGGTCCAGCAGGTCGAGCAGCCACGACTTGACGACGCTGCCCTCGCGCCAGCTCTTGATGATCGCCGGAACGTTGTCCACGTGCTCGGACGCCTCGAGGATCTCGAAGCCCTCCGCGTACGCGTGCATCAGGCCGTACTCGATGCCGTTGTGCACCATCTTGGCGTAGTGACCGGCGCCCGGGCCGCCCGCGTGCGCGAACCCGAACTCACCGGCCGGCTTCAGCGCCTCGAAGATCGGCATGCAGTGCGCCACCGTCTCCTTCTCGCCGCCGACCATCAGCGCGTAGCCGTTGGTGATGCCCCAGACGCCGCCGGACACGCCGACGTCCATGTACTTGATGCCCTTCTTGGCCAGGCGCTCGGCCCGCGGGGCATCGTCGGTGAACTTGGAGTTTCCGCCGTCGATGATGATGTCGCCGGGCGACAGCACCTCGGCGAGGGCGTCGATGGTGTCCTCGGTGATCTTGCCGGACGGCACCATGGTCCACACCACGCGCGGTGCGGCCAACTTCCCGGCCAGGTCGGCCAGGCTGCTGGCGTCGCTGATGTCCAGGTTCTGGTCGAATCCGACAACTTCGTGCCCGGCAGCACGGAGTCGTTCCCGCATGTTGCCACCCATGCGGCCGAGACCGATCAGGCCGAGTTGCATGGTCTTCCCCCTAGAAGTGCGAATGATTCTCGCTCAGTATCAGCGCGTTACCCGGATCGGCATGATCAGATAGCGGTATCCCGGGATGATTTCGCCGCTTTCGCCCGCGGGCGAGATCACAGCGGGCTTGAACGCGTCGACGAACGAGAACAGCGCGGTGGGTGCGCCGAGGTTCTGCAGACCGTCGATCAGGTACTGCGGGTTGAAGCCGATCGTCAGCGCCTCACCGGTGAACGCGGCCTCCATCGCCTCGCTGGCGCGCGCCTCCTCGGTGGTGCCGGCCTCGACCACCAGCCCGTCCTCGCTGAAGCTGAGCAGCACGGGGGTGGTGCGCTCGGCCACCAGGGCGACCCGGCGGACCACCTCGACCAGGGCGGACACGCTAATCCGGGCCTCGGCGTTGTGCGAGGTCGGGAAGAGCGAGCGGACCGGCGGGTAGTTCGCCCCGTCGAGCAGGCGGCTGGTCGTGCGCCGGGCGCCACCGGCAAAGCCGATCATGCCCTCGCCGGCGTTGCCCTGAGCCAGGGCCAGGGTGACCGAGCCACCGGCCGGGCCGAGCGCCTTGGCCGTGTCGTTGAGCGTCTTCGCCGGGACCAGCGCGTTCAGGCTGATGTCCGGGTCGTCCGGGTTCCAGTCGATCTCGCGCATGGCCAGGCGGTAGCGGTCGGTGGCCAGCATGGCCATCTTCGTGCCGTTCAGCTCCAGGCGCACGCCGGTCATCATCGGCAGCGTCTCGTCACGCCCGGCGGCGATGGCCACCTGCGAGACCGCTGAGGCGAACGTAGCGGCGTCGACGGTCCCCGCGCTGGACGGCATATCCGGGAGGGTCGGATAGTCCTCCACCGGCATCGTGGGCAGGGTGAAACGCGCACTGCCGCAGACGAGCTCGAGGTGGGCACCCACGGCGGCGATGTCGACCGGCTTGCCCGGCAGCGCCTTGGTGATCTCGGCGAGCAGGCGGCCGGAGACCAGCGCGGCGCCGTCGGCGTCGGCCTGGACCTCGACGGAGACCTGACTGGAGACCTCGTAGTCGAACCCCGAGACCTGCAGGCGGCCGTCGGTCACTCGCAGCAGGACACCGGCGAGCACCGGCACTGACGGCCGGCTGGGCAGGCTCTTGGCCGTCCAGGCCACGGCCTCGGCGAGCGAGTCTCGCTCCACCCGGAACTTCATGCTGTCCTCCGCGATGCTTCCTCTACGGGGCGTGGAGCCCACTGAAACTCTATGGCGCTGACCAGTTACACGTGTGCCCGGCCCCGGGTGCGGCAGGCGGGGCCCGCCGAGCCGTACGGCACGGACCTACCTTGCCTTGCTTCGGCCGGAGAAGCGAAACGCCGACGCCTTCCGGTGCTGACGCCCTTCCGACTGAACTCGGCCGATCCGGCGCCGATCGGTGCTGAAGCTCGGTGCGAGCGTGCGCGGCGAGGCAGCGACGCTCATGGGTGCTAACTCTCCACCGACCCGGAAGGGCGCGTCCACTCCCTCTTGACGCTCCTGGGCGAAGCCTGACGGTCAGCAGGACGGGTGTGGGCTCGGATGGCTTGCCGAGGCATGGGGGCTACCGGTCCTCAACGGCCCGAGCGTCAGCGACCTGAGGTTCAACGACTCGAAGGTCTTGGCACCTGCCTCTGCTCCTGATGCGGGTTTTCAAGGCCTCAGCCCCGAGCGCTCCGCGAGCCTCCCAGCCAACCTTCCACACGCTGATGATTTCTTTTTGATCTATTAGAGAAATATCTAGTCGTCTTCATAGGTCCTGTGCATTCTGTGGAGAACCCGCGTTTCCGCTGGTGAGAGGGTTATCCACCGGTGATTCACATGTGGGAAACCGGGGTACAACCAGGCCCTCCTGTCCACAGCCACTGCCGGCGAGCAGGGTTGTCCACCGTTATCCACCGGCTATCCACCGGTAATCCACCGGCGTTGTCCCCTGCCCTGTGGACAACGCCGGAACGCAACCGGCTCGTCGTCCCCAGAACCTTCAACAGGTAATCCACAGCCGTCCACAGGCAGTGGACTAGCAGATAACTCTCTGTGTTTGTCCACATCGATTTCCCCAGGAGTTGTCCACATCTGTGGTGAACGGGCGAAAAGATATCCACTGTCTGGGGAGAAACCCTGTGGACGCCTGTGGATGACTGTGGACAACGTTGGCACGAAACTGACCCGTTCCGACGTTGACAACTTCGCCTCGACCGCACAAAAAAGTAGACATACAAGGATGCCGATTTCCCCAGGTCAGGCCTAAATCTGGGGACAGATCTGTGGGTAACTAGCGAAAAACCCGTGGATAAAGATGTGGATCCACCTGTTCTCCCAGTTCAGCCCCGTTGACACGTGCCTGTGGGAAACCGCCCTACCCGGGCCTGCCTCACCGGCCTGTACACAACCGCTGTCATCGGGCGAACGGCTCGGTTGTCCACACCTTCCCCGCGCGTCCACACCTTCCCCACTCGACTCCTTCACCCCGCCGCCTCCTTATTCCGCTTGCCCGACCGCGCACCTTGCCGGACCACCCGGCGACCGAGACAGGCGACCGCGATGGCGACCGCGATGGCGGCGGCAGTGGCAGTGGCGGGTGGCAGTGGCAGGTGGCAGAGGCGGCCGGCAGCGGGCGAGCGCGCCTGGTGCGGCCGGAGATGCGGTGTTCGGCCTGGTGGGCGGCCGGCCTGTCCTGCGCGGGCCGCGTTCGGCCCGGCCTGGGGACAAAGAAGCGCGGCCGGGCCCGAGGGGCTCGGCCGCGCTGAGGCGGTTCTACGGGACGGTGCTCACTCCGTACCCAAATCAGGTGTTTTGTTTGATTCTGTTGGTGAGCTCGGCGATCTGGTTGTAGAGGGATCGGCGCTCCGCCATGTGTTGTCGGATCTTGCGGTCCGCGTGCATGACGGTGGTGTGGTCGCGTCCGCCGAAGGCCTGGCCGATGCGCGGCAGGGAGAGATCGGTCAGCTCGCGGCAGAGGTACATGGCGACCTGGCGCGCGTTGACCAGCACCCGGCTCCGGGAGTGTCCGCGCAGATCCTCCAGTGAGACCCCGAAGTAGTCCGCGGTCGAGACCATGATCTGGTCGGCGGTGATCTCCGGGCCGGCACCGTCGGGCATGAAGTCGCGCAGGACCTCCTCGGCCAGCGAGAGCTGCACCGGCGAGCGGGTGAGGCTGGCGAACGCGGTCACCCGGATGAGGGCGCCCTCGAGTTCGCGGATCGAGTTGGAGACCCGGGACGCGATGAACTCCAGGACGTCGTCGGGCGCGTACATGCGCTCCTGCGCGGCCTTCTTCTGCAGGATCGCGATGCGTGTTTCGAGGTCCGGCGGCTGGATGTCGGCGAGCAGTCCCCACTCGAAGCGGGTGCGCATCCGGTCCTCGAGCGTCGCCAGCTGGCGCGGCGAGCGGTCGGAGCTGATGACGATCTGCTTGTTCGCGTTGTGGAGCGTGTTGAACGTGTGGAAGAACTCCTCCTGCGTCCGCTCACGGTTCTCCAGGAACTGGATGTCGTCGATCAGCAGGATGTCGACGTCCCGGTAGCGGCGCTGGAACGCCTGCGTCTTGTCGTCCCGCAGGCTGTTGATGAAATCGTTGGTGAACTCCTCGGTCGAGACATAGCGCACGGAGCGTGCATGCCCCAGGGTGGTTGCGTAATGACCGATGGCGTGCAGGAGGTGGGTCTTGCCCAGCCCGGAGCTGCCGTAGATGAACAGCGGGTTGTACGCCTTCGCCGGTGACTCGGCCACCGCGACCGATGCCGCGTGCGCGAATCGGTTGGACGAGCCGATGACGAACGTCTCGAACATGTACTTCGGGTTGAGCCGGTTTCCGTCGTTGCCACCCGGGCGCGGCGAAGCGCCGGGGCCGCGCAGATCGACCTGCGGACGGCCGGGACCGTTGTCGCCGCGCATCGGCATCGTGTCGTCGCGCCGGTCGTCGTGGCGCTGGTTGTCCCGCAGATGGGCCTGGTCGGAGGGCATCCGCAGGGCGGACGCCTCGTTCGGCGCGGGCGGCATCTCGCGCTCGGGACCTCGTTCCGGCGCTCGGGCCGGGGCCGGACGGTTGTGCTGCTGGGCGGGCGGCATCGGGTCGGCGAAGAGCGCTTCCTGGCCGTCGCGATTGCCCGGGACGTTCCGGGAGTACGGCGATGACGGCGAGGAATGCTGTGCGGAACCCGTCGGGTACGGCTCGGGGGCGCGGTCCGGCGGGCCGAAGGCCGACTGCTGGTACGACGGCGGCTCGGGCGGATAGGCCGGAAGCTCGGGTTGGTACGGCCTAGGGTCCGGGTTGCGCGGCGAGTCGGCGTAGTGCAGCGGCTGCGGTTCGCGGGCCGGCGGCTCGGACGCCTCCTCCACCGGGGTGCCGTAGACGGTGCCGGGCATGCCGGTGCCGTCCTCGGGCGGGCGGACCGTGACAGCGACCTGTATCGGTCGATTCAGCCTGCGGGTGAGTGCCTCGGTGATCGCCGGCCGCAGGCGCAGCTCGATCACGTCCCGGGTGTAGGCGTCCGGAACCGACAACAGCGCGGTGTCCTCAACGATCGCCCGCAGACGGGTGAACCGGAGATAGGCACGCTGCTGCCGTGAAGCGATCTCCTCGGACAATTCGCTGAGCGTGTCCTGCCACAGCAAGCCCAGGTCGACCTGATCGGCCACCGCCGCGCCACCCCCATCGCCACCGACCCCCGGTGGACCTTGTGTCCGGCCTTCCTCTGTGCCTGTCGGCGCCCGTGCAGGCGGCCGATCGGCTCCCCCAACCCCAGCACAGTTAACGCGCTGAACACGCACGGCGCCACCGGCTATCCACAGGTTATCCACAACCCATGGAGGTGCCGATGGCGCTCCCGGCCGGTCGGTCGGCAGATTCACCGGAGCCTGTAGCGGCGCGGGCTTGAAACAGGCTCACCGTGGCGAACGATCCACCTGCTTGTCCGGTTTTGGCCGCTGCTTCGCGGTATGCGAACGGCCGGGTAAGACCAGCAACCGCGCACGCTAACAGCGCCTGCCCGGGGACTACAACCGCCGTCCCAGGCAACCGCCGCCCGTACGCAGGAAAAGATTCACTTTGTGCGTGGAAAGACCTGCTGGTGGTTCCCGGGTTCCCGCATGTCGACGTGCCGACCCAGGATATGGTTGACCGCTGCAACAGCCCTGCGTAGGGTTGAGCGGTTGCTCCGCCGCGCTCTGATAAAGTGGCGTCTTGCAGCTGGATGCCCCCTGACGTAGTTGAAGACGGAGTTCTGACGTGAGCAAGCGCACCTATCAGCCGAACAACCGCCGGCGCGCCAAGACCCACGGCTTCCGGCTGCGGATGCGCACCCGTGCCGGGCGCGCCATCCTTTCCGCCCGTCGTGGCAAGGGCCGCGGCACGCTGTCGGCCTGAGCCGACACTTAGCCGGGTCGGAATGTCCAGGTAGTCGTGCTGGCCGAGGCGCAACGCCTACGGCGTAGCGCGGAGTTCGCCGCAGCGATCCGCGGTGGCCGTCGCGCCGGTCGTGGAACCCTGGTCGTTCACCTGCTTATCGAGGAGCCGGCGCACGCCACGATGGCGCGCGCCGGCTTCGTCGTATCCAAAGCCGTGGGCAACGCGGTGGTGCGGAACAAGGTCAAGCGCAGGCTGCGTGACCTGGTCCGGCCCCTGCTGGCCGACCTCCCACCAGGCGCTTCGCTGGTGGTGCGGGCGCTGCCGCCAGCCGCTCAGGCGGGGTTCACCGATCTCGCCACGGATCTCGAGGGCGCGCTGGCGTCCGCCCGGCGCCCCCGGCGGCCGCGATGAGCCTGGCTGCCCGCATCCTGACCGGCGCAGTCGTCGCGTACCGTCGATACTTGAGTCCGGCGTTGCCGGCCCGCTGTCGGTTCTATCCCTCGTGCAGCGCGTACGCCCAGGAGGCCCTGGCGCGGCACGGCGCCTTGCGAGGGACAGGCCTGGCGATCTGGCGGCTCCTACGTTGTCATCCCTTCCACCCTGGCGGGTACGACCCGGTGCCTGACCCGATCCGTCACCGTCCTGCCGATGTGACTGGAGATTAGATTGAGTCTCGACTGGATCTACTACGCCATTTCGTGGATCCTCCTTCGCTGGCATGCCCTCTGGGACGCGATCGGGATTCCGGACGACCGTGTGCTCGGCACCAACTGGTCGTGGGTCCTCTCCATCTTCTTCCTGGTGGTGACGCTCCGCGTCATCCTGTTCCCGGTCTTCGTCAAGCAGATCAAGAGCCAGCGCGCCATGCAGGCGCTGCAGCCGAAGGTCAAGGCCCTGCAGGAGAAGCACAAGGGCGACCGGGAGACGCTCCAGAAGGAAATGATGGAGCTCTACAAGACCGAGAAGGCGAACCCGCTGATGGGTTGCCTTCCGATGGTCCTGCAGATCCCCGTCTTCCTCGGCCTCTTCCACGTGCTGCGCCACCTGAACCCGAACCTGCCGGACCGTCTGAAGACGATCTACGGCTGGTCGCTGGAGCAGTTCACCAGCGCGTCCGGTGCGCACCTGTTCAACGCCCCGATCAGTGCCAAGTTCGGCTCCACCCCGGCCGAGCTCGCCGCCCTGGGCGCGAACGGGACCACGGTCAAGATCCTGGCCGCCATCCTGATCCTGCTGATGATGACCACCACGTTCCTCACCAGCCGCCAGATGATCCTGAAGACCGGCTGGGCCGAGGACCCGCAGCAGAAGATGATCCAGCGGCTGATGCTCTACGGCATCCCGTTCTCGCTGCTCATCTCCGGCTCGCTGTTCCCGATCGGTGTGGTCATCTACTGGGTGACGAACAACCTGTTCACCCTCGGCCAGCAGCAGTGGGTGCTGCGCAAGTTCCCGCCGCCGCAGATGGCCGGCGCCAAGACCGGCTCCGGTACCCGCCCGGCCAACGCGACCGCCGGCGACATCAAGGGCGCGAAGAACCCGGTGCAGCCCGGCCGCAGCGGTGGACTCTTCGGCCGGAAGAACACCGTCGAGGAGCCCGCGCCGGTCGTTGACACCAAGGCGCTCGCCCCGAAGCCGGGCGCCAAACCGGTGAATCCGAAGAAGGGCGCCCGGCCGGCCAACAAACCCAAGGGATGATCGCGGCGCGGGGCCCGGCTCACCGGACCCCGCGCGCTCCCCTTGCCACAGACCTCCCCGCGACGCGTACGCGAGTCGGCGGCGCGGGAAACAGCGGACCGATCTCGGTCCGGACGAATGACAACGGAGATGAACCGTGACCGACACCAGTACTCCCCCTGCTTCCGACGCCTCCGCTCCGGTTTCGGAATCGGTTGCATCCGCTGCTTCGGCCAGTTCCGGTGCCGCGGCCGCCACGCCGGCGGAGGAGACCTCCACGGAGGTGAAGAAGTCGGAGAGCGTCGCCTCGGACAGCGACCTGTTCCGGCAGAGCGAGATCGCCGCGGACTACATCGAGGGGCTGCTGGACATCCTCGACTACGACGGCGACATCGACGAACTGGTCTCGGCCGGTCGGCCGATGGTCGAGGTGGTCGGCGGCCGGCTGCAGCCGTTGGTCGGGCAGCGCGGTGCCACGCTGGAGGCGCTGCAGGAGCTGACCCGTCTGGCCATCTTCCGGGCCACCGGATCGCCGAGCCGGCTGCTCCTGGACATCGGCGGGTACCGTGCGGCCCGGCGCAAGGAGCTGGCCGCGGTGGCGCGCAACGCCGTCGAGAAGGTCAAGGAGCACGGTGACGCGGTGCGGCTGGAGCCGATGTCGGCGTTCGAGCGCAAGTGCGTGCACGACGTGGTGAACGCTATTCCGGGCGTGCAGAGCGAGTCCGAGGGCGTGGAGCCGAACCGGCGCATCGTGGTTCGTGTGGCGGATTGAGATGACTGACCCTCGCTTTGGCGCGGGGGAGGTCGGCCCGGGTGTTTCGACGCCCGGGCCGTCTTCTTTCCCGGCCCCTTCTTCCGCGGCGTCTTCTCCGGCGGCGTCGTATGCGTCGCGGCCGGGACTCTCCCCCGGCGCCGGCTCGTCCCCCGAGCCGCTTGATCTTTCGACCGTGGATGTGCGGCGGCCTCCGGACGAGATCGCGGCCGTGGCCGCCGAGGTTTTCGGTGACCGGTTGGAGCTGGCCGGGCGGTTCACTCAGTTGCTGGCGACCGAGGGCGTGGTGCGGGGTCTGATCGGCCCTCGGGAGACGCCCCGGCTGTGGGAAAGACACCTGGTCAACTGCGGAGTTATGTCCCAGTTATTCCCTTTCGGGGCGTCCGTGGTGGACGTGGGTTCTGGTGCCGGTTTGCCCGGTATCGTGCTGGCAGTGGCCCGTCCTGATCTTCGGATCACGCTGGTCGAGCCGCTGGCCCGGCGTACCGCCTTCCTCGACGAGGTGGTCGACGAGCTCGACCTGGACAACGTCACGGTCGTGCGCGGACGGGCCGAAGAAGTCGTGAGCGAAGTCGGCGGGGCGGACATCGTCACGGCGCGAGCGGTGGCGGCACTGGACCGGCTGGCCGGATGGTGCCTACCGCTGGCCGCGGTCGGAGGCAGGTTGCTGGCGCTCAAGGGGGCGTCCGCGGAGGAGGAGATCGGTGAGCACGGCGCCGCCATCGCGCGGCTGGGCGGCGGGCCGCCGGAGCTTCGGCTCTGCGGAGTGGGGCTGATCGACCCGCCGGCGACGGTGGTGGAGATCGTCAAGGAACGGGAAGTCAAGGTCGGGCGCGGTGGCGCCGGGTCCGATCGGAGCCGCGGCGGTGGTTCGGGTCGTCGGTCCGGCGGTTCCTCCGGGGATCGCGGTGGTGCCGGGGGTCGGTCCGGCCGCAGCGGTTCAAGCGGCCGTCCGGCGCAGGGTGGTGGCGATGGCCGCTCCGGACAGGGCGGTGGCGACGGTCGTTTTGGTCAGGGCGGTGGGGTCGGTCAGGGCGGTGGCGATGGCCGCTCTGGGCAGGGTGGTTCCGGCGGACGAGCCGGGCAGGGCGGTAGTGGTGGCGGGCGGTTCGGTCAAGGTGGCCGGGCCGGAGGGTCCGGTGGTCGGGCGGCTGGTGACGGTCGCGACGGCGGACGGGGGAACCCACGGAGGGGTTAGATGGGCCGGCGGGGTGCGAGGAAGCGGAATGCGCGCGATACGCGCCCTGACCCATCAAAAACTTTGGACGTACGTCCGGAGCAGTCCCGTGAGCCGGACCGTTCCGGACGTGGCGGGTCGGCGTCGGCCCCACCGGGGCTCGGCCCGCAGCCGCCCGCTGAGGGGTCGCGCGGACGCTCGCACGCGCCGACTGACGGTTCGCGCGGTCTCGGCGGTGAGGTCCCCGCACATCCGCGGAGCGCCAAAGCTCGCATGCCGAACCGCTCTGCCGATGAACGTGGTGGCCGTTCCCCACGTTCGAGGTCGGCAGCGCCCGATCGGCGCTCTGGAGCGAGCGCTGCTCCCGCCTCAGCGGAACGCGATGTTTCACGGGAAACATTCACACCCGGACGTACGGCGTCAGCCGCCGCCCCGGGCGCCGCTGAGTCGCGTGGTCGTGCGGCGGATGGACGGAAGCCTGTGCTGAACGAGTCGCTGGGCGGGACTTCGCTGGCTGATACGCGCGCCGGCAATGGCCGTACGGGAAATGGCTTGTCGGGGTCTTTGTCGGAAGCGGACCGCGAGCAAAAGGATGACCTGGACCCGTCGGTGGTCTCGGGTTATGGAGGCGATTTGCGCCTTGTGTCGGGCGTGATGGTGTTTGTCGACGCACCTGTGGACAACAATGCGGCGTTGCGCTCGACTCATCCTGTGCACGAACATGGCGACGTTCGCCCGGCGGCCGTAGGCTGGCCAGGCGTCGATAGTGTGGACCGGATCTCTCCCGCCGGGACACACGTTTCGCCGGCCGACCCGTTCCTAGCCAACAGGGATAAAGCGGTGCATGAGTACGGTGTTTCACGTGAAACCGAGTCGCCTCTCGACCGGCCGTCGGGAGTGAGCGCGAGCGGACCACACGCCGGTGACCAGGGCGTTCCTCAGCCGCGTCCCGGCGGCTACCAGCCGATGGCCTCCGGCTCGACCTACGGGTACGGCGTTCCGACGCCACATCAGCCGGATGACTTCCGTGGGCCCGCGCCATCGCCACGATCGGGTGCACCAGCGGTCGGGCAGGTTTCCGCTGCCCCCACTTCGGCCGGAATCCCCACTCCCGGTGTGTCGGTTCAGCCCGACGAGCATGTTTCACGTGAAACGCCGGGCGGGGATGAGGACGATCCGCCCCTGGCCATGGAAGCGTTGCGAGCTGTGCAGATCCTCAACCCGAGCGGCGAGATCATCATGCCGCGCCCGGACCACCCGCGGGTGATTTGCGTCGCCAACCAGAAGGGTGGCGTCGGGAAGACGACCACCACGGTGAACCTGGCGGTGGCGCTCGCGCTTCACGGCAACCGGGTTCTGGTGGTCGACCTGGACCCGCAGGGCAACGCTTCCACCGGTCTCAACGTGCCGCACCATGCCGGCGTGCCGGACGTCTACGACTGTCTGATCGACAACGTGCCGCTGGCCGAAGTGGCCCAGGCCGTCGAGGGCATTCCGAACCTCTACTGCGTGCCGGCCACGATCGACCTGGCCGGCGCCGAGATCGAGCTGGTCTCGGTGGTGGCCCGTGAGTCCCGCCTGGCCCGCGCGATCGCTGGTCACCCGGAGAAGTTCGACTACGTCTTCATCGACTGCCCGCCGTCGCTTGGCCTGCTGACGGTCAACGCGCTCTGCGCGGCGCAGGAGGTGCTGATTCCGATCCAGTGCGAGTACTACGCGCTGGAGGGCCTCAACCAGCTGATCAACAACATCAACCTGGTAAGGCAACACCTGAACCCGACCCTGGACGTCTCCACGATCCTTCTCACCATGTACGACCGGCGTACCCGTCTGGCCGACGCGGTGGAGCAGGACGTCCGGAACCACTTCGGAACCAAGGTTCTGAACGCGGTGATTCCCCGTAACGTGCGCGTGTCGGAGGCTCCGAGCTACGGCCAGTCGGTGATGACCTACGATCCGGGATCAAGAGGCGCGACCAGCTACTTCGAGGCGGCTCTGGAGATCGCGATGCGTGGGGTCAACACGGGAGGCACGGCATGAAGAACCGTCCGCGGGGAGGCCTGGGCCGAGGCCTGGGAGCACTGATCCCCACGGCACCTGCCGCCGAGCCGTTGGAAAACGGCTCGGAGATCGCCCCGGTGTCGGCGGTTCCGAGTGCGGCGGTTGCCGTCGCGCCCGATGGGCTGCCCTCCCCCCAAGCCGGCCCGTCCATCCCGGCTCCGGCGCTGGCTCCCTCGCTCCCCCTGGAGAACGAGCTCGCCCCGGTTCCGGGTGCCCGGTTCGCCGAGCTGCCCGTCGGGTCCATCGAGCCGAACGCCAAGCAGCCGCGGCACGTCTTCGACGAAGAAGCTCTTGAGGAGCTGAAGATCTCCATCCAGGAGATCGGTTTCCTGCAGCCGATCGTGGTTCGGGAACTCGGCGACGGCCGGTACGAACTGGTCATGGGCGAGCGTCGGTGGCGGGCGGCTCAGGCCGTTGGCAAAGACACGATCCCGGCGATCATCCGGGACACGCCCGACGACGCCATGCTGCGGGACGCGCTGCTGGAGAACATCCACCGGGCGAACCTGAACCCGCTCGAAGAGGCGGCCGCGTACTCGCAGCTGCTCGAAGAGTTCGGGGTCTCGCACGAGGAACTCGCCCGGCGGATCGGGCGCAGTCGTCCGCAGATCTCCAACACGATCCGGCTGATGAACCTGCCGGCACCGGTGCAGCGTCGGGTCGCGGCCGGAGTGCTGTCGGCCGGGCACGCCCGGGCACTGCTCGGGTTGAACGGGGCCGAGGCTCAAGGCGACCTGGCCAAGCGGATCGTCGAAGAAGGCCTGTCAGTCCGGGCGACCGAAGAGATCGTCAAGATGGCCGAGATCGACGGGCCGACGGCGAAGAAGGCGTCACCGGCTCGGCGGGCCAAGGTGCACGCGCCGGCTCTGAACGATCTGGCCGAGCGGCTGTCGGACCGGTTCGACACTCGGGTCAAGGTCGACATCGGTCGGAACAAAGGCAAGATCACGATCGAGTTCGCGACCGTGGATGACCTTGAGCGGATAGTGAGCATGATCGGGGTCGAGGAAGAAGGGGCTCGGGCCGAAGCCGAGGAGTAGACCGGCTGGGTTCGGGTGGGCGCGCGTTCTCTGAACGCGCGCCTTCTTCGTTTTCTGGGCGCCATTTCGGTTCTGTCAGAGCCATTCTCCTGGGATTTCGGGACGGCCGGTGTGTGGGACGGCCGGGCTTTCGGATGTACCTTTGGCGGCTTTTGCGGGTCCGGCGGGGTGACTGTCCATCGAGTGGTTGACAGCCGCTCTCCGTGGCTCGGTCGTCCCGTGAAAGAGGGCCTCGGCGCGAAGATTTATCCATCGCCGCTGAACTTGGTTCTCGGCTCCCTTGATCTTCCGGCCTTCGTGGATCTCTCGGCCCGCTTCGGGCTCTGCGATCTTCGGGCTCCCTGATCTCTCGGCTCTTTAGGAGAACTGCGATGCGACTCGACGCCGGCACCACCGCCATGATTCGCTCGATGGTCGCGGACCTTGGTCTGCCCGTGATCACCTACTACGGGTTGCATGCCCTCGGGGCTGACGACACGACCGCGCTCCTCGCCGGAACCCTCGCGGCCGGCGCCCGTCTCGTGTGGGTCGCGGTTCGGAGCCGTACCGTCAACTACTTCTCGATGGTGATGGGCGCGCTGTTCGGGGTGGGGCTGCTCTTCACGTTGCTGACCGGGGATCCGCGCTTCCTGCTGATCAAGCACTCGGTGCTGTCCGCGGTGATCGGATCGCTGTTCCTGATCACCGGGCTCCGTGGGAGCAAGCCGTTGACGCTCTCGGCGCAGCAGAGCTTCATGCCGGCGAAGGCGGCCGACCTCGCGGCTGAGTATGCGAGCAATCCTGCGGTGCGGCGGGGGCATCGGGTGGCTTCGGTGGTCTGGGGTGCCGGCTGGCTGGTGGAGGCGGTAGTTCGGGCTGCGCTCGTTTACCTGCTTCCGGTTGATGTGATGGTCGGGCTGTCGACGGTGCTGACCGTCATTACCTTCACGCTGCTGATCGGGTGGAACGCTCGGTACATTGCCGCTCGTAAGCGGGCTGCGGTGGGTGCGCTGGCCATCGCCTGAGGCTCTGCCTTCTCTGCCTGCTCCCTTAACTCCGTCTGATCTTCCGCCCTTCCAGCTCCCTGCTCGGCTACCTTTTCGCCCTGTCGCTCCCTGCCCTCGCTCTTTTGCCCCCTCACTCCCCCTGTTCCTTTCGGACTGCGCCGTGTGCCGGCCGTGCGTTTCTCGCGCGGGCCGGCACTTGTGCTGTTCGGGGCTCAGGTTTTCGGGGCCACGGCCGACCTGCTGCGGTGATGGCTTCTTTTGAGCTTCGTCCGAGCTTTCTCCGGGTGGGTCATGGTTGATCAGTTGAACGAGCCCGACGATGGTTCCGTTCGGTCGGTGGCTGGCTCGTGGTCGGCGCTCGATGCTCTCTTCGAAGACAGATCATCGGCGTACGCCTCGTCGTCTGGCCCTGACGGATGGGCGAGGTGGGCGGTTCTTGCGGTTGCGGGCGTGGCCCTGGTCGGGGGCGGAGTTGCGGTGGCCGCCTTCCGGATCGGCTCTACCGCATGCGCCGAAGCGGAGGCCGGCGACTCGACTCGGTCTCCGGTTCTCTCTGCGGGATCAGCTGTTCATCGCGCGGGCCCGATGGTTGCCGACGCGGGAGCGGTGCCTCTTGGCGCAGGCTTGGTGATTCCCGACGCGGGAGCGGTGCCTCTTGGCGTGGGGTCGGCGGTTCATGACGCGGAATCGGCGTCGCCTGTATTCGCGGCGGGAATCACGGATCTTGCGTTGGTTGCCCAGGGCGCGTGCGTAGGTGCGGCCGAGCCGGTGATCGGCAGTGGCGCAGGTGTGGAATCTGCAGCGCCGACGGAGGACGCTGAACCCTCTGATTCCGGGGAGACGGTTGACGCGGAGGAGCCGGTGTCGGGCCAGCCGGCTGCTCAGCGGAGGCAGGCCAGCGCGGCCCCGAAGTACACGCCGTCGGCTTCCGAGTTGACGGCCGCGCAGGACGCTGTGGATGCGGCTACCTTGCGGTACCAACAGCTGCAGTTGGAAGTGACGGCGTCCGACCTTGAGCGCCGGATCGTGGCGTATGAGCTTGAGGCGGCTCTGCAGCGTCAGTCAGATCTTGAGGCCGGTGATCCGGGCGCGTTCCACCGCGAGTTGGAGATCAAGGGGGCGACGGTCTACCTGGAGGCGGCGCGGGAGGCGTACCAGCAGACCCTGGCCGACCCGACTGCCACCGCCGAAGATCGCATCGCAGCAGCCGCGGCGGTCACGGAATGGCAGGATCGCCTTCACCGTCTTCAGTCCTGATCCCTCAGTTCTGATCCCGACCCTCATCTGTAGTCCCGACCTTCACCCGCAACTCTGCCCCTCAATCCTCACTCGGAGCCCCGCCGGCTTACGTCGGTGGCTGTGACATGAGGTACGAGCCCGAACATGGGCCTTGAGACTGTTGGGCCGTTTCACGTGAAACGGCCCAACAGCTCGGGGCGGGAGCTGGTGTGTATTTCCCGCAAGCGGGCATCCGTCGAATCACTCAGAACAGCTGCATCCCGGCCCCGTTTCACGTGAAACGCGCATCCGACGCACCTAAGCCCGGGCCGTTGGGCGCGACCCTTTTGTAGGGCTGAACACCCAGGGTGCGTTTCACGTGAAACGGACTCTTTAGGGACGCTGCAGCGGGGTGCCTGGGGTTGGCTGTCCGATCCAGCCGGATGGAGGGCCCACATCTTGGTCGCCAGCCGTTGGTCGGCCCGGCCCGACCCGACCCGACCCGGCCCGGCCCTGGCCGAAATCCCGCTTCGGCTCGACGCTCCCCTGCCGGCGTAGCCTTTCGACTCGCCCGGCCAACGGACTTAGGACCCATCCGGCGTCGCCCAGCTCGGGGCAGCTGGAGTGGGGAGACCCGCGGCGACTCCACACTGCCGACGGGCGCCACCAGGATGTGGCAGACCGAGGCCGAGGTGAGGCGTGCGGCAGAGCTAGGCCGGCGCCCGGATGTGGTGGAGCGAGATCGACGTGGGGCGCGTGGCGGGGCGAGACCCGACACAGGGCGAGACGGACACGCGCGCGCGGCAGAGCGGAACCCAGATGGGCGTGATCGGTGTCAAGGCCGGCTGGGAGGTATTCGGCCCGTAGGGGCGTTTGGATCGGATGGCGCCGCCAGGGTGACGGACTGGTGGTGCGACGCGCCGGTAGGCGATTTTGAAGTGCCGAAGTGGGGCCCTGCGCCGACTTTCTGGCTGGGGATCGCATGGGCGGCCGCCACTATCCACAGGCTGTGAGTTTGAGGTGTTGGCAACCGGCTGAGACCCGTTTCACGTGAAACCACGTTGATGGCCTGGGAGTTGTCCACTGCGCTATCCACAGGGCCTGCAAGCGTTCTACGTCGCGTTTCACGTGAAACGGGTGGGGCTGTGGATAACTTCTGTGGATAACTTAGCGGTGGGTGTGTGGAGAAACACGCGCTCACGATGGTCGACATATCGGCGCTGCGAACGCGCCGGCGAGATCAGGATCGGGGCCCTGGTGCGGGGCGTCTCAGGCGATACCCACGATCGTGCGAAATTGACCCGGGACAGCCCGTCCTGACCTGGGCTAAGGTCACGTCGTGTCCGAGAACACCGCCCCCCTGCCCGACTTCACCCGCTGGCCGTCCTTCCCTTTTGAAGGCGACATGCGGGTCAAGAAGCTCGCCCCGCCTGTGGAAGTCGAGCCGCCGCGAAGTGGTGAGGACGGGGCGGATTGCGTTGCCTGCGGGACGCCCGATGATGCGTACATCTGGGTCTCGGAACGTTGGCGAGTCCGGGCAATGGATCGGCCTACGGGACTCCCGATGGTTTTGATCCTGGAGTGCCGGTCGCATCTCGACCTCGGCGACCTGCCCAACCTCCTGGCCGCCGAGCTCGGTGTGATGACGGTGCGGCTCGAACGCTCGATCCGCTCGCTCGACGATGTGGCTCGGGTTCACGTGAATCGGTGGGGCGACGGTTCGGCGCACCTGCACATGTGGTTCCTGGCGCGGCCGTATGGGAGGTTGCAGCTGCGCGGAACGTTCCTTTCGCTCTGGGACGACATACTGCCGGTCATCCCCGAACAGAAGTGGCGAGAGAACCTCGCACTTGTCGCGGCCTGGCTCGCGGACTTCGGCGGCAAGGCGATCGCGGAGCCGGCCCACATCGAGTGGGAGTCTTCGGGAACTTTGAACGTCCCGGGCTCGAATGCGGACGGCGCTGAGAGTTCGGCCGCCACTGCGGATGGCACGGGGAACTCGGCGGGCGCGGCCAGCGCGACGGCCTCGGCGGCCGGAGCCAGCGCGACAGCCCCAGCAGGCGAAGCCAGTTCGACGGCTTCGGCAGGCGGAGCCAGCGCGACGGCTTCGGCAAGCGGAGCCAATGCGGGAGGACACTCGGACCGCGGAGTCGGCGCTGAGTACTCCGAACATGGAGCGAGCCCGGAACACACGGGACGCAGTGGCGGCGCGGAATACCTGAGCGGCGCGACGGCCGCGGAACGCGCGGAAAGCCCAAGCCGAGACCAAGACGAAAGCCCCCGCCCAGAAACGCTGGGCGACTCCCGGGCCGGTTCGCCGGGTTCCTGGGCACGACACGTCGATGACCCCTCGGCCGGCAGCCCGCCAGCGAACCCCCTTCTGGCCGACGCCGCCTCCACCATCCCCCGCCAACAGATCCCGCCCCACGAGCCGGTAGGCGCGGCGCCCGAGTACACCGACAACGCCACTCATCACCCGGCGCAAGATCGCTGGACGACCGGCACACCCTCGGATTCAGCCGGCCAGCCCGGCAACCCGACCGATGACGGGCCGGACCGGGAGACCACCGCAACCGCAGCAACGGATTCCGATCCCGCCCGCTCAACCCAACCCGGAACACCCAGCGCCGCCCACGGGCAAACCCAGAGCGGCTCAACCAGAACCGGATTCGTCGGCACGGGCGTACTCAGCACCGGAGCCGGCGGCACCGCCGCGGGCGCGGGCAACATCGAGCCCTAGCCACACCAGATTTCGATGTTTCACGTGAAACGGCCGCCAGAGATGGCGGCCGTTTCACGTCCAGACAAAGGCGGGCTGGAAGAGCAGTGGTACAGCCAGCCCGGCAGCCAGCCGCCTAGTAAGCGGCGCGGCCAGCTGCCGGCAGGAGCTGACAGAAAGATGGGATGGGGGCGAATGACCGCCCAAGCGGACCAGCCACAACGAACCACGAGATCCAACTAGGCGACGCAACCCCGCAAGCCACCGCCCACCCAAACCCGCCGCCCGCGCGAAGAACATAACGGGCGCGACCCCAAGAAGGTCGCGCCCGCAAAATGCGAATCCGAAAAGCCGGCCGACTACCCCCGCCCGGCCCGCCCCACAGCTCGCTCCACCAAAGCCCCAAGCACCGCCCCAAGGTCCACCCCGGCCGCCTGCACCGCCAACGGAAGCAGCGAGGTCTCCGTCAACCCGGGCGACACGTTGCACCCAAGAACCTGCGGTTCCCCATCTTCCGAAACGATCACGTCGATCCGGGACAGGTCCCGCAACCCGAGCGCCTTGTACGCGTCCAGCGCCACTTCTACCACTCGACCCGAGATCTCCGGCGACAGCCGGGCCGGCACATGCCAGGTCGTCAACCCAGCCGTGTATCGGGCCGCATAGTCGTACACCCCGTCCCGCGGCACGATCTCCACGATCGGAAGCGCCGACGGCCCGGTCCCCAGGTCGATGATCGAAACGGCCAGGCTGGTCCCTCCCACGTACTGCTCGACGAGCGCCGTCGAGTCGTACGCAAAGCACCCCACCATCGCGGCCGGCAGATCCGCCGCTTCCCGGACGACGGCCGCACCGAGCCCCGATCCCCCTTGCGCCGGCTTGACCATCAGCGGCAGTCCAAGGCGAGAAACGATCCGATCCAGTACGGCCACGGCACCGAGTTCCGAGAATCGGTCGTGTGGCAACGCCACCCAGTCCGGCGTGGGTATGCCGGCTTCCCGCAGTCGCGCTTTGGCCGACGGCTTGTCCCAGGCGAGCCGAGCCGCCCGCGCGTCGGCCCCGACGTAGGGCACCCCGCACAGATCGAGCACGCCTCGAAGCGACCCGTCTTCCCCGGTGGCCCCGTGCAGTGCGATCACCACCGCGTCGGGCGGATCGGCCTGTAGCGCCGGCAGCAGCGACACGTCGGCGTCATGCAGCTCGGCCTCGATCCCGGCGGATTTCAACGCGTCGAGGACCCGCCGACCGGACCGCAGCGAGACGTCCCGCTCGTACGAAAGCCCACCGGCCAGAACCAGAACCCGCAACTCCATACGGTTGATCATGCCAAGTCCGGCCCGGGTGCATCGGCGGCGGCCGGACCGCGCCGGCGCTGGGCGGTGATGTTGCCGGATTCGCCGAAGACCGCGCGCATCGCCAGTTCCTGTTCCATCACCCCGGACAGGCGTCGCACGCCCTCACGCAGCCGCTCCGGCGCCGAGAAGGAGAAGTTGAGGCGCATGTTCCCCCGTCCGGTCCCGTCGGCGTAGAAGCCGGTTCCGGGCACGTACGCGACCCGGGCCGCGATCGCCCGCGGCATCATCGCCTTGGAGTCGAGTCCCTCGGGCAGGGTTGCCCACACGAACAGGCCACCGGACGGTCGGGTCCAGGTCGTGCCGGCCGGCATCAGATCGGTGAGCGCGCTCAGCAGCGCGTCCCGCCGCTCGCGGTAGATCTCCCGGTACACCTTGATCTGCTCGCGCCACGGCATCGTCGTCAGGTACTGCGTGACCGCGCCCTGGGCGAAGGCGCTCGGGCAGAGCACGTTGGCCTCGCTCATCATGACGAGCTTCTCGCGGACGGCGTGCGGTGCGAGGATCCAGCCGACGCGCAGTCCGGGCGCGAACGTCTTGGAGAACGTGCTGCAGTAGAAGACCCCGTCCCGGCGGCGAGCCCGCAGCGGGCGCGGCGCGTCACCTTCGAAGGACAGCATCCCGTACGGATCGTCCTCGACGACCAGCAGCCCGGCGCGCTCGCAGATGTCGAGGATCTCCTCGCGCCGCGCCTCGGAGAGGGTCACGCCGGCCGGGTTCTGGAACGTCGGGATCGTGTAGAGGAATTTCGCCCGCGGGTTCGCGGCGATGGCCTCTTCCAGCGCGGCCGGGATCAGCCCGTCCTCGTCCATTGCCACGTGCCGCACCTGTGCCTGGGCGGCCTGGAGGACGCCGAGTGCGCCGACGTAGGTCGGCCCCTCGGCGAGCACCACGTCGCCCGGGTCCAGGAACAGCCGGGCCAGGAGGTCGAGGGCCTGCTGCCCGCCGACGGTGACGACCACGTCGTCGGGGGACGCACCGGTGATGCCGGACAGGCTCATCACCTCGCAGATCTGCTCGCGCAGCTCGATCGTGCCCTGACCGATTCCGTACTGAAGGCTGGTGGCTCCCTGCTCGGAGCCGAGCCGGTTGAGCATCTCGCCGACCGCGTCGAGCGGCAGCGCGGCGATGTACGGCGAACCGCCGGCCAGCGACACCACTTCGGGCCGGCTGGCCACGGCGAACAGCGCGCGGATCTCGGACGTGGTCATCCCGCGCACCCGTCGCGCGTAACGATCGGTGTAGTCGTCCTGAGTAGTACCGGTCATGCGGATCTCACCCCTCGAAAGACGAAGCCCCGAAACGGAGCCTCCGACGACGAGCCCCGAAACGAAGCCCCCAACGACGAGCCCCGAAGCGAAGCCCAACGACGAGCCTCGAAACGAAGTCCGAAAACGAGGCCCTGAAGACGAAGCCCAGAAAGTGAACTGCAGACAGCCTAAACGCCGGAAGCACCACCACTGAACGCCAATTCCATCGAGGTGGAGTCCACCATTGCCCGACCTGCTCCCGTTCATGGTTATTGCGACGTACGATTTCGGGGGCGCGGCTAGCGCCGGTTCCGGTCCGTCCGCCAGCGCAGGGGGTCCGCATGTCGCGACGCCTGGTCAATCTCACCCTCGACACCCTCGAGGACTTGCCCCGGCCTTGCCGCCAATGCGTGTACTGGGAGCTGGATCCGGTCTCCGCGGAGCGTGCGTGCGCTTCCGGTGATCCGGGCCTGGAGAAGGAGGCCTGGGTCTCCCAGACGCTCCTGGAGTGGGGTTCCTGCGGCAAGCTGGCCTACGTCGACGGCATGCCGGCGGGCTTCGTCATGTATGCGCCGCCCGCCTACGTCCCGCGTTCGATGGCGTTCCCGACCTCCCCGGTCAGCGCCGACGCCGCCCTGCTGACCACGGCCAACGTGGTGCCCGCGTTCGCCGGTGGCGGCCTGGGCCGGATGCTCGTGCAGGGTGTCGCCCGCGATCTGACCAAGCGCGGGGTGAAGGCGATCGAGGCGTTCGGTGACGCCAAGCCGGATGAGGAGAAGGAGGGCGCCTGTGTCGCGCCCGTCGACTTCTTCCTGTCGGTCGGATTCAAGACGGTCCGCCCGCATCCGCGTTACCCGCGGCTGCGACTGGAACTGCGCACCGCGCTGTCCTGGAAGTCGGATGTCGAATATGCGCTGGAGAAGCTTCTCGGCTCGATGAGCCCGGAGAAGCTTCTCCGCCCGATGCCCGCGACCAGCTCGATCGAGAACTAGCCGCGGTCCGGGAGCAACCAAAGGTCCGAAAGAAAAGCCAAGAAAAGCAAGATCAAAAAACGATTGCCTACGTACGGTCGGCCAACGCCATCCGCAGCTGCCGCACGTCGATCGATCCGGTCGGCACGTCCCGTTCGACCGGGAAGTACATCCGCTGCACGGCGGCCAGGATCGCCTCGACGATCTGTTCCCGGAACATCGGGTTGATCAACCGTTCCCGGTCGGCCGGCGACGTCAGGTAGCCCAGGTCCACCCGCACCGTCGGCATCCGGGTGAGCCGCAGCAGATCCCAGGTCTTCGCGTGGGTGCGGCAGTCGTGCATCCCGGTCCGCACCACGATCTCGCGCTGCACCAGGTTGGCCAGCCGCTCCCCAACGGTCGAGCTGAGCCCGCTCCCGGTCCCGTAGTGGTACGTCGCCACACCCTCGGCGGCGGCCGACTCCTGCCCGTCCAGGTGCAGCGAGATCAGCAGGTCGGCGCCGAGGCTGTTGGCCAGGGCGGCCCGCTCGGCCCCGCTCATCGCCTCGGCCGGCTGCGGGCCCCGGGTGAGGTGCACGCGCATGCCGGCCGCGGCCAGCCGGCCTTCCAGCCGGGCGGCCAGGTCGAAGACGAGGTCGGCCTCGGTCCAGCGCAGCGGCCCGTCGGGCACCACGACCCCGGCGTCGTCGCCACCGCCGTGACCAGGATCGATCACGATGGTCTTGCCCACCAGGTTCGGCCCGGACTGCCGGAACGCCTCGGCCTCGCGCAGCCACTGCGGGCGCCCGCCGACGACCTTGCGGCCGAGTCGGCGCAGCGCCTTCATGGTCTGCGGTCCGAACGACCCGTCCGGGGTCAGGCCGACCTCGCGCTGGAACTGGGCGACCGCCCGGGCTGTGCGCGCGCCGTAGATGGAGTCGGGGCGACCGGAGTCGTACCCCATCTCCAGCATCCGCTCCTGCAGGGAGCGCACGTCCTCCCCGGTCAGCGCGTCCGGCACGGAGTGGAAGAGCATGCGCGAGCCGAGCCGCCAGCGCGCGCCGTCCAGCGCGCGCCACGTCTCGTCGCCGACCATGCCGTCCACACCGAGGCCACGACTCTGCTGGAACGCCCGTACGGCGTTCTCCAGTCTCTCGTCGAAGAGGTCCGGCTCCGGATCGGTGAGCAGCTCCAGGCTGACCAGAATCGACCGGATCTCGGAAACGGCAGGGCCGGTGTCTCCGCGTCGGATGGACCGCACTCACGACTCCCTAGGGGCGAGATGGGACGACCTCCCGGAGCGTACTCCGGCTGACAAAAGGGAGCCCCGCGTCCGTACCGGGACGCGGGGCTTCAGAAAACGATCAGAGCGCCGACTCGATGAAGTTGACCAGGAAACTCTTGGGCTTGGCACCGGCCACCGAATTCACCCGTTCGCCACCCTTGAAGAGGGCCAGGGTCGGCACCGACATCACCTGATAGGCCAGAGCGGTCTGCGGGTTCTCGTCGATGTTCACCTTGACGATCTCCACCTGCTCCCCCAGCTCCGAGTTGGCGATCTCGGCCAGCAGCGGGTCGACCTTCTTGCAGGGCACGCACCACTCGGCCCAGAAGTCCACAAGCACTGGCTTGTCGGACTCCAGCACGTCGACGGCGAATGACTTGTCGGTGACGACCTTCACGAGGACCCTCCTGGTCTTACAGCTCGACGAATGAAGCGATGAAGCGCTCGGCGTCCAGCGCGGCGGCACAACCGGTGCCGGACGCGGTGATGGCCTGCCGGTACGTGTGGTCGACCAGGTCACCGGAGGCGAAGACGCCCGGGATGTTGGTCCGGGTGCTGGGCGCGTCGACCTTCACGTAGCCCTCGTCGTCCAGCTCGACCTGGCCCTTGAAGAGCTCGCTGCGCGGGTCGTGACCGATCGCCACGAACACGCCGGTCACGTCGAGAACCTTGGTTTCCCCAGAAACCACGTTCTTCAATCGGACGCCGGAGACCTTGCCGTCGACGCCGATGACCTCCTCGACCACGGAGTTCCACTCGACCTTGATCTTCTCGTTGTCGAACGCGCGCTTCTGCATGACCTTGCTGGCCCGGAAGCTGTCCCGCCGGTGCACGATGGTCACGGTCTCGGCGAACCGGGTGAGGAAGGTCGCCTCCTCCATCGCCGAGTCGCCGCCGCCGACCACCACGATGTGCTGGTTGCGGAAGAAGAAGCCGTCACAGGTGGCACAGGCCGACACGCCGTGGCCGAGCAGCTCCTGCTCGCCGGGCACGCCGATCGGGCGCCAGGCCGAGCCCGTCGCCAGGATCACCGCGCGGGCGAAGTACTTGGTGTCACCGACCCAGACCGTCTTCAGGCCCTCGGCGCCGGCCTCGGTGGGCTTGTCCGTGAGCTCGACGCGGCTGACGTCGTCGGTGATGAACTCGGCGCCGAACTTCTCGGCCTGAGCGCGCATGTTGTCCATGAGCTCGGGGCCCATGATCCCGTCGCGGTGACCGGGGAAGTTCTCCACCTCGGTGGTCGTCATCAGCGCACCGCCGGACTGCACGCCCTCGATCACCAGGGGCTTGAGCTCCGCACGCGCGGCATACAGAGCCGCCGTGTAGCCGGACGGCCCGGAACCGATGATGATCAGATTGCGGACCTCGTCCACTGCCGACTCCTCAAGGTTTGTGTCCACGCCGATAGAACGCCATGCTAGGCATTCACCATTCCCCCCGGTCCGGCTCGTGTCCGACCTCACGCCGGGGGTGCTGCTCAGCGTACCGGGGACGAACCCAGGGTGTCCGCGCCGCCACCGGGCAATCCGCAGTCGGCGCCGCTGGCCCAGGCCCACTCGCCGTTGGCCGCGGTGAACCGCACCACGAGCGCCGGTTTGCCGTCGAAACGCGCGTAGTCCACCGACGAGGCGGCCAGCGGGCCGCCACCGTTCTCCTGCGCGATCGCGTCCAGGCAGTCCAGCAGCGCCTGCGGGAGGCGCAGCCGATCCAGCGGCCCGCCCTCCCCCGCGGCCCCGGCAACATACGTCTGCGCGTTCTGGCTCGGCGGCGAGGCCATCGTGTCGGCGGTGGCGCTGCTCACGGCCTGGCCCAGGGTGCCGAGTGTGTAGTCGAGGCCGCTGGCGGTCACCGGCGGCAACGCGGCCGGAGCCTCGGCGGCCTTCTCGCCCGAGGTCGTGGACGCGCCGCTGTCCGACGCCGAGTCGCTCGGCCCGAAAAGTCCGTAGCCCACGACGCCGACGACGCCCGCGGCGATGCCGATCGGCGCGGCCATGCGGACCCAGCGGCTGTTGCCGCGCTTGCGGCGCCGCTCATCAAGACCGACAACAATTTGCGGTACGGCGTCAGCACCGCTCGTCTCCGGCTCGGCCGATTCGCGTACGGCATCAGCGGCCCTCGGGGAAACGGCGGCCTCCCGGGCCAGCGCCGCGTCCAGCCGCGCCACCACGTCGTCCGGCATGGCCTCCACCGGCAGGTCGCCGAGCAGCGCCCCGACCGTGGCCATCTCGGGCACGAGCAGCGCATACGCCTCCTGCCAGCCCGGATCCTGGGCGACCAGCGCGGCCACCCGTTCCGCCTCGGGGGTGCCGTCCAGGGCGCCACCGACATAGTCGGCCAGCAGGTCGATGTCGACCCCGTGGAACTCGGCGCCCGTCACCGTTGTTCCCTCCGTTCACGCCCGGCCGGCGGCGACGTGACCGTGCCGCCCGACCTGGATGGGACGTCACCGCCACCGGTCCGGTTCCCATCGTGCCCCGAGTCACTCGGGGCGCCACGCAGCTCCCGCAGCGCCAGGGCCATCCGGGCCCGCCCACGGGCACAGCGGCTCTTCACCGTGCCTTCGGCGATCCCGAGCATCTGGGCCGCCTCGGCCACCCCGAACCCCTGCACGTCGACCAGCACGATCGCGGCCCGCTGCTCGACCGGCAGGGCGGCCAGGGCGTCCCGCACGAGCAGCGCGGCGTCGTGGTCGGGGGCGGGCGCGACCGGCTCCGGGATGCCCGGCCGATCGTCGTCGGAGCGGTTGCCGTCGGGCAGCGGGACCGTGGGGTGCGCCTGGCGACGGCGGATCCGGTCCAGGCAGGCGTTCACGACGATCCGGTGCAGCCAGGTGGTGACGGCCGAGTCGCCACGGAAGTTGGCGGCCGCGCGGTGCGCCGAGAGCAGCGCGTCCTGCACGGCGTCGGCGGCCTCCTCGCGGTCCCCGATGGTGCGCAGGGCGACCGCCCAGAGCCGGTCCCGGTGCCGGCGGACCAGCTCACCGAACGCCTCGGGATCACCGGCCACATGGGCGTGCACCAGCGCGGCGTCACTCGGTGGGGCGTCGCCCGGGCCGGTTTCGCCGGGCGTCACGTCCCGGAAAGCCACGCCAACAAACTAAGCCATCGGGTCCTGATCCCGTGGGACCGGTGGACGCAGCCGGATAACGATCAGCTGAAATCGATCTGAGCAGGCCGCGGAACGACGAAAGGGCCCGACCTGCGCGGTCGGGCCCTTCCTCGTGGATCAGGGTCGATCAGTAGCCGTACAGCTGAATGTCGTTGACGTTGACCTGGTAACCCGGGGTGTCCTCGTTGCGCGGCAGCTTGGTGAGGAAGACCAGCACGAACTGGTACTTCGTGTCCGGGTCGAAGCCGTTCAGGATCTGCTTGTCGCCGGTGTTCGCGTCGGCGCCGTCGGCGTCGCTGAGCTTGGTGTAGGTGTCGACGATCTGCTTGTCGCCGCTCTTGCTGTCGCCCGGGTCCTTGGTGCCGACCCGCAGGTCGATGACCGCGCCGGGAGCGGAGAGCGAGACCCGCACGTCGGACAGCGCCCGCGCCTCCGGCAGGTGGATCAGGACGCCCATCCCGGCCTTGCGGCCGCCGAAGTTGGCCTGCTTGTACCAGGAGAGCTTCCAGGACGTGTCCGGGTTACCGTCGACCACATACTTCGACTCGCCGGTGTCGTCGCGATCGCCTTCCGGCGGGTCGACGATGCGGACCATGTCCGGGGTCAGCGCGATCGGCTGCGGGTTGCCGAGCGGAGCGTTGCTGGCCGTGCCGGCGTCCGTCGGCTGACCGCCCGCGTCGGCCTGCGCCGGCGTGGAGGCCGAGGCGTCCGGCTTGCTGGAGTTGTTGATCGCGCGGATGCCGAAGACCAGGCCGACGACCGCGATGACGACCAGGGCGCCGACGCCGATCAGGATCTTCCGCGCGCTGCGGCCGGGCTCGCTCGGGGCGCCGCCGGCCTGCGTGAAGCGCAGCGGGCCGACATCCTCGAACTCCTCGTCCTCGGACGCGGCATCCAGCCGGCTGAGCTCGGCCGTGAGCGCCTCGGCGGACGGCGCGGCCACCCGGCGGTCGAGCAGATCCATGGTCAGGTCGTCGAGATAGGCCGGGACACCGGCCCGGACCTGCCGCGGACCGGCCGGAGTGCCGGAACTGTCACGCATCGCGTCGGGCAGCGCGGAGCGGCCGACCTCGGCGTGCGGCCAGTGGCCGGTCAGCGCGAAGTAGAGAAGGCCACCGACCGCGCGGACATCGGCCTCGGGACTGTCGGCCGCGTCGGCCCGGGCGTCGGCCAGCACGACCCGCCCGTCGTCGCCGATGAGCGTGGTGCCGGGGTGCACGTTGCCGTGGATCATCCCGGTCGCGTGCACGGCGGCCAGGGCGTCGGCGACCGAGTGCGCGATCGCGATCGCCCGGGCCGGGTCCAGCGGGCCCTCGGCGCCGACCAGATCGCGCAGCGACTCGCCGTCGACCCACTCGCGAACCACGTACGCCCGCTGTTGTTCGTCGATGGCGTCGTAGACGCCGACCAGATTGGGGTGGATAACGCGGCTTGCCGCGACCGCGGCCTGCAGCATCTCGGTGGCGGAGTCGCCGCCGGGGTGCCGGAGAACGACCGCGACCGGCCGCCGCAGCACCACGTCGATCCCGCGCCAGACCTGCCGACCAGCACTGTCGTTGTTGACGTGCTGTTCGAGCTGATAGCGCTCGGCGAGGATCTCACCGGCGGTGGGCTCACCGAAGGTCAAGACCGGTCCGCCCTCGTCGGCCGTGGTCTCATGGCCTTCGCCGACCTGGGTCACCAGTCCTCCCTCGGTGGTGCATGCCGTGGTGCTCGGGGCAAGGTGCTCCCGAGCACATGCCGACAACGACCATACCCGTACTCGGCCATGCTCCGGCAGGTCGTCCCCCGGCGCGGCATCGGTGCGGCCTTGTACGAACGGGTGGTTTTCCGGGCAGTCCGGTTGAACCAGTCCAGTTCAGGGCAGGTCCGGCGGACTGCCCCGAGTTCTACCGACCGATCTTGCGGCGCACCATGCCGACGACCTGGCTGATCTCCTGAACCCGCAGCAGCGTCGCGCCGATCAGATAGGCGATCAGGATCACCGCGCCACCGACCACGAGCTGGATCAGCGACTGGATCCGGCCGTCCGGCTCACCGGCGCCCGGCAGCATGTGTACTACCACGTAGCCGAGCACGCCGGCCACGGCCGCGGCGATCGCGACCCGGAGCAGCGACATCGCCACCGAGCCCAGGTTGAGCCGGCCCACCTTGCGGCGCAGCACGGCCAGCGAGACCAGCGCCGAGACCACGTACGAGATCGCGTTGGCGGCGGTCATCCCGGCGGCCAGCAGCGACTTGCTCAGCACGGCGCCGAGAATCAGGTACGCGGCGATCCGGACGACGACCACCGGCAGGTTGATCAGCGCGACGGTCTTGTTGCCCTGCAGTGAATAGAAGGCGTACGTACAGAGGTAGCTGACCGACAGCGGGATGACGGCGAACGCGGCGACGGTCAGGACCACGCCGGTGTCCAGCGCCTCGGCGTGGGTGTAGTTGCCGCCCTCGAAGAGCATCACCGAGATCGGCACGCCGAGCACGGCGTAGACCACCGAGATCGGCGCGAGCGCGGCCACGGTGAGCTTGATGCCGCGGGTCAGGTCGGCGCTGACGTCGGCGAACCGGCCCTCGGCGGCGGCCGCGCTCATCTTCGGCAGCAGCGCGGTCATCACCGACACGCCGATGATGCCGTGCGCCATCATGGTCAGCAGGAAGACGTTGTTGAAGGCCAGGACGCTGGCGCTGCCCTTGCCGGCCACCCGGTTCAGGATCTTGACCATGACGAAGACGGCGACCTGGTTGGCCGCGACGTAGCAGAGCATCCAGCCGGCCAGCCGGCCGATCTCGCCGAGGCCGAGCGAGCGCGGGTCCCAGCTGAACTTCCAGCGGAAGCCGACCTTGCGCAGCGCCGGCAGCAGGCCGAGCGCCTGCACCACCATGCCGAGCAGGGTGCCGCCGCCGATGAGCGCGATCTGCCCGGCCGAGATGTTGTCGACGGTGAGGTCGCCGCGGCCGAACATGAGCAGGAACACGCCGGCGGTGGCGATCACCACGAGGTTGTTCAGGATCGGCGCCCACATCGGGGCGGCGAAGTGCCCGCGCACGTTCAGCACCGCGCCGATCAGCGCGGAGACGCCGGTGAAGAAGATGATCGGCAGGATCAGGTACGCGAAGTGGGTGACCAGGTCCTTGTAGGCCGCGCTGTTGGCCGAGCTGGCCTGGATCGCGGTGATCACCGGGGCCGCCGCGACCACCAGCAGGGCGGCCAGGCCGAGACTGACCACCGCGAAGGTGAGCAGTTTCTGGGTGAACGCCTGCCCGCCGTCCGGGTCGGCCTTGCGCCGCCGCACCAGCAGCGGGATCAGCACGCTGGAGAGGATGCCGCCGAGCAGCAGCTCGTAGATCTGGTTGGGCAGGAACTGGGCGCTCGTGTACGCGTCGCCGACACCGGCGCCCAGCGCCATGCCGATCAGCGCGTTCCGGACGAATCCGATGACCCGGCTGACCAGGCTGCCGATCGCCATGATGGCGCTCTGCCCGGTCGTGCTGCCACCCTCGTCGCCGTCGGCCGGGACGTGCTCCGGGGGCAACGCCTGGTCGCCACCGGCCGTGGACAGCTGGTCGTCGACCGAGACGACGGTCACGCCGTCCTCCGCGTGCGGGTCACCGCCCGGCGTCGCATGCGTGCTGCGGTACAGGCCGCCGTTCACCCTTGCCTCCCGAGCCGTACCGATGTTGGAGTCACCATAGAAGACGGAACCGCCCCGGCGTCACACGTGGTGACGCAGGAGAGTGCCCGGTTCGACCCCGGCCAGGGTCTCGACGACCCAGCATGCCTCCAGCGGTACGAGAGGCTCACTGAGCGCATCCAGAACGGTCGGGTGGTCGCAGCCGGCCTCGGTCAGCGCGATCACCAGATCGGGCAGCGCGGTCAGGTCGCCGTCGCCGGCGATCCGCCGGGCCAGCGGGCCGGTCACGGCATAACAGTCCTGGTCGGGCAGCTGTTCCAGGCGGGCGTTGGCCCGACGTACCACATCGTTGAGGTCTTCGTGGGGAAACCGTTTGTCCGCGCGGACCTGGTCCATCGCCTGGGCCGGGAAGCTGAGGTCGGCGATCGCGGCCTCGCTCAGCACCTGCGGCGACGGCGACGGTGGCGCCGGCCACCAGCGGTCGTCGGTGAACAGTGGCAGCGGCGCCTGCTCGGGCCCGGAGGGCGCGGGCGGCGGCACCTCGCGGCGCAACGACCGGTACGCCGCCTCGCGCACCGCGGCCACGGTCGGCCCGTCGTCGTCGGCGGTGGCCGGCGCGAACGGCGACAGCAGCGCGATCACCAGCCCCGGATGCGGCAGCGTGGGATCGGCCAGGGCGATCACCCGGGCGCACGTCTCCAGCTCCCACCAGCGCAGCGACGCCGGGAAGGGTCCGCGGGCGGGCGCCCAGCCCAGCTGGATCGGTTCGCTGGCGGCCGGCCGGCGCAGTCCGAGCGTGCGCTCGCCGGAGGGCACCTCGATCTCGAGGATCAGGGCATACCCGTCCACGATCGGGAAGGACACCCGGAGCAGGTCGGGGAGGAACTCGGCATCGCTGAACTCGCCCGCCCAGAACCCGGGATCCAGGCTCAGCCGGCGCAGCGCCTCAGAAAGGGGCACGTGTCCCATCCTGCCCGCCGCGTTTCGCGACGACCACGCCACGGTCCCACCAACGGACCCGCCGCCCCGAGGCGGGCCCACGGCCCGATACCCTGGTAACCCCATGTCTGTGTTGAATAACGCCCAGCAGAACGCGGTAGCCGAGTTGCTCCGCGTGTCCCCGGTAGCCGACGAGCTGGGGCGCCGCTTCGGCGCCGCCGGCCACGAGTTGCACCTGGTGGGTGGCTCGGTGCGGGATGCGCTGCTCGGTCGCCTCGGTGACGACCTCGACTTCTGCACCGACGCCCGGCCCGAGCAGACGCTCGACCTGGTGCGCGACTGGGCGGACGCGATCTGGGAGACCGGGCGTGAGTTCGGCACGATCGGCATCCAGAAGAACGGCCTGCGGATCGAGATCACCACGTTCCGCGCCGAGGCGTACGACGGGGTCACCCGCAACCCGGTGGTGTCGTACGGCACGTCGCTGGTGGAGGACCTGTCCCGCCGCGACTTCACGATCAACGCGATGGCCGTGTCGCTGCCCGGGCACGATTTCACCGATCCGTTCGGGGGCCTGGCCGACCTGGCCGCGCAGGTGATCCGGACTCCGGCCACCCCGCAGGCATCGTTCGGCGATGATCCACTTCGGATGCTGCGTGCTGCCCGATTCGTGGCAAAGCTCCGTTTCGCAGTGGACGAATCGGTCATCACGGCGATGCGCGACATGGCCGCTGATCTGGAGCGGATCACCGCGGAACGGATCCGGGACGAGTTCACCAAGCTGCTCTGCGGGGCCGACCCGATCGCCGGCCTGCGGCTGCTCGTCGACACCGGGCTGGCCGACCAGTTCCTGCCCGAGATCGCCGGGCTGAAGCTGGAGATCGACGAGCACGCCCAGCACAAGGACGTCTACGAGCACACGCTCATCGTCGTGATGAACGCGATGCGGCTCGAAGGCGAGGAGGGGCCCGACTTCGTGCTGCGGATGGCCGCGTTGATGCACGACGTCGGCAAGCCGGCCACCAAGGCGGTCGGCCGCGACGGCCGGGTCAGCTTCCACCACCACGAGGTGGTCGGCGCGCGGCTCACCAAGCAGCGGATGAAGGCCCTGAAGTACCCGAAGGACGTCACCACCGACGTGGTCGGGCTGGTCGCCCTGCACCTGCGGTTCTACGGCTACGGCCGCGGCGAGTGGACCGACTCCGCGGTGCGGCGGTACGTGACCGACGCCGGCCCGCTGCTGTCCCGCCTGCACAAGCTGACCCGCTCGGACGTGACCACCCGCAACCGGCGCAAGGCGTCCGCACTGGCCACCGACTACGACATGCTCGAAGAGCGGATCGCCCGGATCGCGGCCGAGGAAGACCTGGCCAAGGTCCGGCCCGACCTGGACGGTAACGCGATCATGGAGCTGCTCGGGGTGCCGCCGGGCCCGGTCGTCGGCCAGGCCTGGCGATACCTGAAGGAGATGCGCCTCGACCGGGGGCCGCTGGACCGCGACGAGGCCGAGGCCGAGCTGTTCAAGTGGGCCCGCGAGCAGGGCCACATCGCCTAGGCGTCTTATCGAGAGCGAGAGTCGGATCACGTACCGTGATCGCGCTTTTTGCTCTAATCGGTCACGCGTCGTGGAATCGGCCGAATTCAACGCATGAATGGTGCGAATCGCGCTCGGCCGAGACTGAATTCGATCCGCCTGAACGGTGGATACGGTCGGCTCATATCGCTCCTAACCTGCACTTCTGCACGTGTCAGGCACGTCCCTGACCCGTAACGAGGCGGGTTCGGAGGTCGAGCGGCGTGGCGGAAGAAACGGTCGGCGCCGTCGACGACCGGGCCGGCGGTACGGCCGAGAAATTGCTCGGACCCGGCCAGCGGGCATCGGCCGGGGTCATTCTGTGCGTGGTCGGTTACGGATTGTTCGCCGCGCCCCGGTTGACCGTCACCGTGATCGTGGGTGCGTGCGTCGCCTTCTATCTGGTCTTCGCGCTGTTCAAGCTGCTGGTGACCACGGCCGGGCGCGGGCATCGGATGATCCTGTCGACGCCGATGACCTCGTCCCGGGTGCTTCCGCACTACGGGGTCCTGCTACCGGTGCACCACGAGGCGAACATGCTCCGGCGGCTCGTCGCGCGGGTCGGCCGGCTCGACTACCCGCGGGAGAAACTGCACGTCTACCTGCTGATCGAGCAGGACGACGAGGAGACCCTGGCGGCGGCGGCCGATCTCGGGCTGCGGGTGCACGGCGACGGCACGACCTCCGAGGGCCCGCTGGGGCACGTCGTCGTGGTGGTGATCCCGCCCGGTGGCCCGAAGACCAAGCCGAACGCGATGAACGTGGCCTTCCCGATCGTGGTGGCCGACGGCTGCCGGTACGTCACCGTCTACGACGCCGAGGACCGGCCCGACCCGGGACAGCTCCAACTGGCCGTGGCCACGTTCCGACTAGCTCGCCGGGACGTCGTCTGCCTGCAGGCCGAGCTGGTGTTCTGGAACGACGACACCAACTGGGTGTCCGCTCTGTACTGGGTCGGGTACAAAGTCCACTTCCGACACTTCCTGCCGGGTCTCGCTCGGCTGGGCCTGCCGGTCCCGCTCGGGGGTACGTCCAACCACTTCAAGGTCAGCGTGCTGCAGGAGGTCGCCCTGCCCGGCGGGCTGGTGTGGGATCCGCACAACCTGACCGAGGACGCCGATCTGGGGGCCCGGCTGGCGGCGGCCGGCTACCGCGTCGACCTGCTCGCCTCGGTGACCCTGGAGGAGGCGCCGGTCTCCGGCCGCGTGGTGGACAAGCAGCAGCGTCGCTGGAAGGGCGGCTACCTGCAGACGGCGCTCGTGCACAGCCGCCGGCCGATTCGCACGGCCGCGCGGATGGGCGTACATCGGTGGCTGGCTTTTCTTCTGATGACCTATGGAACGCCGCTGACGTTCCTGCTGAACCCGCTGTTCCTGGGGTTGACCGTGGCGTGGTTCGTGACCGGGTCGCCGCTGATCGTGGACGTGTTCCCGGCGCCGATCTACTACACGGCGACGGCTCTGCTCGTGGTCGGCAACTTCGGGATCATGCTGGAGCTGATCCAGACGACGCTGGTCGAGGCGCAGCGGACGCAGGGGCGGTTCCGGCTCCTGAAGTACATGTTCATGGCCCAGGTGATGTGGCTGTGGATGAGCGTGTCGACGTACATCGCGGTGTTCGAGATGGTCACCGGCAAGCGGGGATGGCACAAAACTCCGCACGGGCACGCGGAAACCGACGACGACGTCGAGCCCGCCTTGATTCCCCAGCCGGTCGTCCCGTGAGGCACCGCACGAGAGCGGTGGCGTCGCTGCTCGGCGCCCTGATCCTGCTGGCCGCCTGCGGGTCGCTGGCGCCGCACGTTCCGACCGGCCCGCAGGAATCCGTGGCCGCCAGTCCCGGCGTATCCGAAATATTGGTCAGCCCCTCCGCGTCCGCAGCCGGCCCGAGCCCGACCGTCACCACCGCGCACACCACGAAGGCCGAACTGGGCGTCCAGATCTTCTGGCACGAGGTCACCACACCGGACCAGGTGCGCGCCAACGCCGACCGCCTGCTCGACTACGTCGTCAGCCTGGGCGCGAACAGCGTCGGCATCACGTTCCCGATCTACACCGACGGCGCCCGGCCGACCCGTGTCTACACCGGACCGGGCGTCACGCCGACACCGAGCGACCTGGTCACGATCATCGGGCGGGCGCGGGCACGCGGCCTGCGCGTCCTGGTCCGGCCGCTCATCGACGAGAAGAATCTCAACACGGGCGGCGCCTGGCGCGGATCCATCAAGCCGGTGAACGTCAACGCGTGGTTCACGTCGTACGGGAAAGTCCTGATGCCTTTTCTGACCGCCGCGCAGAGCGCCGGGGCCGATTCCTTCGTTCTCGGATCGGAGCTGGATTCCCTGGTCAGGTACCAGCGCAAGTGGCGCACGACGGTCGCCGAGGCGAGCCGGATCTTCACCGGCCGGCTGGTCTACGCCGACAACTGGGGTGCATGGGCGACCGGTCGTCCCGGCGTGCCCGGCGCCGATCCGGGTCTCGACGCCTACCCCTCGCTCGGCCTCCCCGACTCGGCGACCGTGGCCCAGCTCACCACCGCCTGGACGAAGTGGTTGCGGAGTCGTCCGGAGGGCCTGGACCGGACCGTCATCCAGGAGGTCGGGATCGCCGCCGCGCCCGGCGCCTACCGGCGGCCCACCGGCTGGCCGAGCGACCGTCAGAAGGTGACGCCGCAGATCCAGATCCGCTGGTTCGCCGGCGCCTGCGCGGCCGCGAAGTCGCTGAACATGGCCGGTATCTACTTCTGGACCCTGGATGCCTGGGCCGATCCGGCGAACGCCGGTGGTTACAACGCCGGCTCGTTCATCGGCCGCGGCGACCAGGCGATCAAGGAGTGCTTCGCGTCCGGGTGGCCCCGATGACCACGATCCCGGCCAACCGGACGCGGACCGACGCGGTCGGCAGCCTGACCCAGGAGATCCGGCTGCGGCACGTGATGCGCCTGCGCCGGCAGGACGACCCGCGCGAACGCCGCCGGGTCGATCGCGGGGCCGTCGTCGTCGCGGTCGTCGCGAGCGTCCTGTCCATCGCCGCGTGTGCCTACTTCTATCGGACCGGGCACCTCCTGGGATACCACGACACCTACTCCCACCTGGAGATCAGCCGCCGGATCCTGGTCGGCCGGACGACCGGCATCGCGCAGCTGGGCGCGATCTGGCTGCCGCTGCCGCACATCCTGCAGTCGCTCTTCGCGTGGAACACGACGCTCTACTCGACCGGTCTGGCCGGCTCGATCGTGTCGATGGTCTCGTTCGTGGCCTGCTCGGTGCTGATCTACCGGATCGTCCGGGTCTACAGCCCGGACCGCGTCTCCCCCGCGTACGCCGGCGCGGCCGTCTTCATGCTCGGCGCCAACATGCTGCACCACCAGTCGACGTCGATGGACGAGTTGCCGTTCTACGCGTTCGCGCTGGCCGCGGCGTACGGGCTGATCCGCTGGGCCGACACCGAGCGGCCGACCTATCTACTGCAGGCGTCGCTGGCCAGCATGCTCGCCATGCTCTGCCGCTACGAGGGCTGGTTCCTGGCCGGGCTGTTCACGCTCATCGTCCCGGTCATCGCGCGGCGCCTCGGCCACTCCTGGCCCGACACCCGCGGGCTGACCGGCATGTTCGCCGCATTCGGCCTGTTCACGTCGTCGGCCGGCTGGATGCTCTACAACTGGATGATCGCCGGTTCGCCGCTGAACTTCCTCAACGGGCCGAATTCCAGCTCCGACCAGATGGCCCGGCGCACCACCGACGTCGAGACCGGCAACATCGGAAAAACCCTGCTTGCGTACGGCAATGCGCTGCTCGCCGAGCACGGGCTCCTGGTGATCGCTGTCGCCCTCCTCGGCCTGGTCGTCTTTCTGGCCGGCGAGCGCCTGTCGGCCCGCTCGCTGCCGGTGCTCGTGCTCGGCGCGATCATGCCGTTCTTCCTCTGGACGATCTACCGTGGACAGGCCCCGATCGGCATGCTCCCGGTCAACGAATACGTGCTGAACGCGCGATTCGCCCTGGTCGGCGCGCTGCCGGCGGCCGTGCTGACCGGTTACCTGGTCTCCCGGCTGCCACGACGGGTCGTACCGGCCGCCGCCCTGACCGTCATCGTCGGCCTGGCCGGCCTCTCGATCACCACGTTCCGGACCGACGCCCTGGTCAGCGTCCGCGAGGTGACCGAGGACCTGTCGGCGCAACAGGATCAGGTGCGGGTCGCCGACTTCCTGGCCGCGCAGACCGACGGGCCGATCCTGCTCGACCTGATCGGCAACGAGCGGGCCGCGTTCCCGGTCCTGGACCGGGTCATCTACGACGGCACGAAGATCGGCCGCCGGAACGTGTGGAAACAGGCGCTGGAGTCGCCCCGGTCGGTCGGGGCCCGCGTGGTCCTGATGCGCGGATCCGGGCCGCGGGGCACCGACGCGGTGTTCACCGCCCTGCACGGCGCGAGCGCGATGGACGGCTCCCGGGTCGTCTACGAGGCCGACGGCTACCTCGTCTATCAGTTCTTGTCATAGGCACCGGGCACACTTGGGGGCATGTTCGTCGTCGAGTCACCGATCGGGCCGCTCGGCGTTGCCGTCGAGGGCGACGTCGTGGTCGGGGTGCGCTTCGGCGCCGGCCCCGGGCCGGATGCGTCCCATCCGGCCGCCGAGCAGCTCAGGAAGTATTTCGCCGGGGAGATGACCGACTTCACGGTGCCGGTGGAGATGCGCGGCGGCTCCGATTTCGAGCGCGCGGTGTGGGCCGAGATCGCCAAGATTCCGTACGGGGAGATGCTCACCTACGGCGCGATCGCGACCGCCCTGGGCGACCCGGGCGCGGCGCGCGCCGTGGGCACGGCCTGCAATCACAACCCGGTGCCGGTCATCGTCCCGTGTCATCGGGTGGTGGGCGCCGGCGGGAAGATGGTCGGCTTCGGCGGCGGGATCGAGCGCAAACGCAAACTGCTGGAGTTGGAGGCCCGGGTCACGCTGACCCGCGCGTGGGGTGAACCGTGAGGATGCTCACTCCGTACCCAATAAGGGTTGTGAGGGTGTGAAAAAGGCCGGCTCTCGGTGAGAGCCGGCCTTCTCAGTGAAGGACGAACGCGTCAGCGCTCGATGTCACCCTTGATGAACGCCTCGACGGCCTGGTGGGCGTCGTGGTCGCTGTACTGCACGGGCGGCGACTTCATGAAGTACGACGAGGCGGAGAGGATCGGGCCGCCGATGCCGCGGTCCTTCGCGATCTTCGCGGCGCGAACCGCGTCGATGATCACGCCGGCCGAGTTCGGGGAGTCCCACACCTCGAGCTTGAGCTCGGCGTTCAGCGGGGTGTCGCCGAACGAGCGGCCCTCGAGGCGGATGTACGCCCACTTGCGGTCGTCGAGCCACGGCACGTGGTCGGACGGGCCGATGTGCACGTCGCTCTTGATCATCTCGTGCGGGATCTGCGAGGTGACCGACTGGGTCTTCGAGATCTTCTTCGAGACCAGGCGGTTGCGCTCCAGCATGTTCATGAAGTCCATGTTGCCGCCGAAGTTCAGCTGGTACGTGCGCAGCAGCTCGACACCGCGGTCCTCGAACAGCTTGGCCAGCGCGCGGTGCACGATGGTGGCGCCGACCTGGCTCTTGATGTCGTCACCGACGATCGGGACACCGGCGTCGGCGAACTTCTGCGCCCACTCCGGGTCCGAGGCGATGAAGACGGGCAGAGCGTTCACGAACGCGACGTTGGCGTCGATCGCGGCCTGCGCGTAGAACTTGTCGGCCTGCTCGGAGCCCACCGGGAGGTAGGAGACCAGGACGTCGACCTCGGCGTCCTTCAGGGCCTGGACGACGTCGACCGGCTCGGCCGACGACTCCTCGATGATCTCGCGGTAGTACGTGCCCAGACCGTCGAAGGTCGGGCCGCGCTGCACGGTGACACCGGTCGGCGGCACGTCGGTCAGCTTGATCGTGTTGTTCTCGCTGGCGACGATCGCTTCGCTCAGGTCCATGCCGACCTTCTTGGCGTCCACATCGAACGCCGCGACGAACTTCACGTCGGATACGTGGTAGTCGCCGAAGGTCACGTGCATGAGACCCGGGACGCGGTCGTTGGGGTCGGCGTTCTTGTAGTACTCCACGCCCTGCACGAGGGACGAGGCGCAGTTACCCACACCGACGATGGCGACGCGGACGGAACCCATCGCGTTTGCCTCCTTGTTGTTCATCACGGCCGGTCCGAGTGCGGACGCGGAGTTTCTGGGGGTGCCGTCCCCGTCGGCGGTGTTCCGCCTGCGGGAGCGGGGCTTGTGGTGCCGGGCAGGCCGGCACGGTTACGGAAGGCCGGGGTGCGGCCGGACCGCTCGTTGGTGATCAGCTCTTCCAGCCAGCGGACCTCGCGCTCGCACGCGTCCAGGCCGTGCCGCTGCAGCTCAAGGGTGTAGGCGTCGAGACGGTCGGCCGCGCGGGCGAGAATCTCGCGCAGCCCCTCCCGACGCTCCTCGACCCGCCGGCGGCGGCCTTCCAGGATCCGCAGCCGGGTTGCCGTGTCCGTGCGGGAGAAGAACGCCATGTGCACGCCGAACCCGGCGTCGTCATACGTCTCCGGGCCCGTGGCGGCGATCAACTCGGCGAAACGTTCCTTGCCTTCCGCCGTGATCTTGTAGACAACCCGTCCCCGTTTGCTGGTCATCGGGGGAACAATTTCGTTGTTGTTCGCTTCGGCTTCGCTGATCCAGCCGGCCAGCTTCAACCGCTTCAGAGTCGGGTACAAGGTCCCGTAACTGATCGCGGCGCGGAGCGTGCCGAGCTTGGTGGCCAGCTCCTTGCGGAGCTCGTAACCGTGCATCGGCGCTTCCTGCAGAAGCCCGAGGATCGCCAACTCCAGCACCTCGACCCTCCTCCAGCAGTGTGCCCCGATGTATCGGCCCGATACATCGCAACCGTAGATCGGGATGCCCGGACACGCAACTCGGGCATCCTGCGCGGTCGCCACGCCACGCTCCGTGATGACGGTCGCCGTGTGAGCGGTGACCGCGTACTCTCTTCGCCATGCGCACGCAGCGACAGGTGGTGGACTACTCCCTCCAGAGGCGAGCAGTCCTGCGTGACGTGCGTAACGGCCGGATAAGCGCCCTTGAGGTGTGCGACGCGTCGCCGTACTTGAAAAACGCGGCAACCTTCCATGGCGAGCCGACCGACGAGCGGTGTCCGATCTGCCGCCGGGACAACCTGACACTCGTGCACTACGTCTATGGAGACGAGCTCAAGCAGTCGGCCGGCCAGGCTCACAAGGCTGCCGAGTTGCCGGTCCTCGCCATGACGCTCCGTGAATGTCAGGTCTTCGTGGTCGAGGTGTGCCGCTCCTGCTCCTGGAACCATCTGATCGAGCGCTATGTGCTCGGCCGGGACGCGCTCGGTGAGGACGAGCCCCCGATGCAGTGGAAAACAGGTTCGGATTCACACGTCCGGGAGGGCCGACGGTGAACCGGATCGATGTCGTTAACGTGGACACGTTTAAGACCGGATCGGGCACTCAGCGCCGGAGTCGGTTATTTCAGACGTCCGATGAGAACGCCCGCTCGTGGCACGGTTACCGGGATCCGGTCCCGGACAGCCCGGCCGCGCCCCCGCGAACGGTAGGTGTGAGGGAATGAATCCGTACGGTGAACCGCAGAACGGACGAGCCCGGGCCCAAGTGCCCGGGTCGTTCGCTGCTTCCGGTCCGGACGATGACGACCGTCCCGCCCCTGACGCCTATCGGCGGCCATCGGGTTCGGCGTCGGTCGGCTCGGCCAGCCCGGGTCGTGCCTCGGTGGGCGGCTCCGCCGCCGTCGGTGGCCGCGCCTCGGTCGGCGCGGCCGGTCCGGGTCGTGCCTCGGTCGGCGCGGCTCCGGTCGGTGGGCGGGCCTCGGTCGGCTCGGCGTCCGTGGGCGCCGCCTCGGTCGGTGGCCGTGCCTCGGTCGGTTCGGCCGGGATCGGCGGTCGTGCCTCGGTGCCACCCGTGGGTCCTCCCGGTGGCGGTGGCGGCGGTGGTGGCACCGGCGGTGGTGGCGGCGGGGGCAAGCGCCCGCGCAGCAAGGCCGACAAGAAATACCGTCGGGCCAACATCCTCACCGCGGCGGCGGCCGTGCTGGTCATCCTGGTCGGCGCCGGCATCGTCGGCGGCACCTACTTCTTCGACGACGTCGAGCTGCCCACGCCCCAGGCCGAGGCGCAGCTGAACACCATCACCGACGCCAAGGGCAACATCCTCGACAAGGAGGGTGAGCCCCGGATCAACGTGCCGTACCAGAAGATCTCGTTGACCATGTCGCACGCGGTGGCGGCGGCCGAGGACAAGAACTTCTACACGCACAACGGCATCGACATGAAGGGCATCGCCCGCGCCGCGTGGAACAACTTCACCGGCGGCGACAAGCAGGGCGCGTCCACGATCACCCAGCAGTACGCACGGCACGTGGCCGAGCTCAAGGAGATCAGCTACAGCCGTAAGCTCCGCGAGGCGGTGATCGCCCGCAAGCTCGAGTCGAAGTACGACAAAGACCAGATCATGGGTCTTTACCTGAACTACATCGACCTCGGTTCGGGCCGCTACGGTGCCGAGGCCGCGGCCGAGGGCTACTACAGCGCCAGCGTCGTCCAGGGTGGCAACGGGAAGAAGTACCCGGAGATCAACCCGTACCAGGCCGCGGCGATCGCCTCGATCATCAAGCAGCCGTACGGGAACTCCTCGCACCCCGGTTACGACCCGTCGTCCAGCGCCGAGGCCGCCAAGGCCAACCAGGAGCGCTGGGAATACACCATGAAGAACATGTACGACATGGGGTGGATCTCCAAGGAGGTCTACGACGCCCGGAAGTGGCCCGCGCCGATCAAGAAGAGCAAGTCCGCGTCGGCGTCCTCATGGGACGAGAAGCCGGTCGGCATGATCAGCCGTCACGTGACGTACGAGCTGCACCAGCTCAACATCACCGACGACCAGATCAAGAAGGGTGGTCTTCAGATCACCACGACGATCGACCCGGACGTGCAGGCGGCGGCCGAAGCGGCGGGCTCGGCCAAGAGCAAGACCTCACCGCTGAACGGGCGGCCCAAGACCTACCAGTCCGCGGTGATCGGCATCGATCCCAATACCGGTGAGGTGCTCGGCTATTACGCCGGTGATGATCCGCAAGGCACCGACTACGCCGGCTACATGTCCGGTGACGGCAGCGGCGTGCAGGAGCAGGGCGGCCAGTCCCCGGCCTCGTCGTTCAAGATCTACACGCTCTCGGCGGCGCTGAAGGCCAACTACTCGTTCAACACGCTGTGGGACGGTACGCAGAAGCGGCGTAACGGATCGACGATCAGCAACGCCGGTGCGGACCCGGGCAACACCTGTACCGGTGGCGGCCACAGCATCACGAGCTGTGACCTCGAACAGGCCACGATCAAGTCGTACAACTTCCCGTTCTACTTCATCGCCGAGCAGGTCGGGCAGGACAAGGTCATTGCCGCCGCCCGGGCGGCCGGTCTCAACTACATCTGGACCGACGGCTCCGAGGCGCACCCGAACGGTGAGCGCATCGATCTCAACAAGACCGACGCCTCCACCTGGAAGAACAAGTTCGACTACGAGATCGGCTTCGGTCAGTACCGGGTGCTTCCGCTGGACCACGCGACCGGCGTCGCGACGATCGTCGCGCAGGGCGTCCGGCACCAGACGCACTTCATCAAGTCGATCAAGGCGATCGATCCGGCCACCGGCAAGATGGCCAACCTGAAGACCATCACCAAGAACGGCACCAAGGTCTTCGAGCCGGACCAGATGTCGAACCTGTCGGCCGTGCTGGAGAAGATCCCCGACCACGCCAAGCACACCCTGGCCAACGGCCGCGAGGCTGTCGCCAAGTCCGGTTCGTGGGAGCTCAGCAACGCCGAGAGCAGCAAGAACGGTGACGCCTGGTTCGTCGGCGGCATCCCGCAGCTCGCGGCCACGGTCTGGGTCGGTGGCAAGGGGAACCGTGTCGCGCTGACCGAGTCCAGCGGCAAGAAGATGTTCGGCTCCAACACCCCGGCCGAGATCTGGAAAGATTTCCTCGACGCCGTGGCGAAGAAGAAGGACTGGGACAAGGAGAAGTTCCCGCAGCGGATCGAGGGCGGCGACGACTCGCTCGGCAACGGCAAGGCCCTGCCGGTCCAGCCGCCGCCCCAGCAGGAGGACAACAGCGCCATCTGCAACGGCACGCTGGCGATCCTCTGCCCCGACCAGAACAACCCCGGAAACACCGGCAATACGGGTAACACCGGAAATACCGGCAACACCGGGAACGGCAACAACAACAACAACGGCGGCAACAACAACGGCGGTGGCACCAACAACACCGGCGGTTGATGTTCGCCCTGCTCACGACGGCGCCCACCTCGACGAGGTGGGCGCCGTCTTTTTCTACCGGTTTCCATCGGTGTGCCGCGTCCGGGCGGCGTCCGATCTCTGAGGTTCATGCGGCATGATGCCAAGACATGAGCACGCAACCGTCCACCGACCGGCCCGACGTCCCGAGTGCCACCTCGGACGGTTTCGTGCGGGGCCTGTCGCAGTTCATCGGCGGGCCGCTCGGCTCGCACGCGACCCGCCCGGACGCCCGGCCCAACCGGTTCTGGACCGCCCCGCGTTTCGTGCTGGCGCTCACCTGCCTGATCCTGGCGCTGTCCTGGGTGCAGAAGTCACCCTGTATGGACGGCGACTGGCAGAAGAACGTGCAGTACACGCGCTTCTGCTACACCGACGTTCTGGCGCTCTACTACGCCGAGGGGCTCAACGACGGCCAGGTGCCGTACGTCGACCACCAGGTGGAGTACCCGGTCGTCACCGGCTACTTCATGGGCGCGCTCGGCCTGCCCGTCCACTGGTACGGGACGACGCAGAACACGAGCATCAACCAGGGCACCTGGTTCTACAACATCAACGCGCTGATCCTGTCGCTGCTCGCGGTCGCCACCGCGGCGGTGATCCTGGCCCTGCGCCGACGACGACCCTGGGACGCGGCGATCTTCGCGCTCTCGCCGATCCTGCTGGTCACCGCCACCGTCAACTGGGACTTCCTGGCCATCGGCTTCGCTGCGATCGGCCTCTACCTGTGGGTGCGCCGCCAGCCGGCCTGGGCCGGAATCTTCCTCGGGCTCGGCGCCGCGGCCAAACTGTGGCCGCTGTTCATCCTCGGCCCACTACTCGTCCTCGCCCTGCGATCCGGCCGGGCCCGGCCGTTCGTCAGCGCGGCACTGGGCACGGTGATCACCTGGGCGGTGGTCAACTTCCCGGTCTGGTTCTGGTACCACGAAGCCTGGCTGCGGTTCTTCCGGCTCAACTCGACGCGGCCGGTGGACTGGGGGACCCTCTGGTATGTCGGGCGGTACCTGGACAGCAAGTGGAAGAGCGGATCGACCGGCGATCAAGGGCCGTTCCAATGGCTCGCCGATCACATTCCGACACTCAACGCGCTGACCTACGCGCTGTTCGGCCTCGCCTGCGTGTTCCTGGTCGGGCTTGGGCTGCTCGCGCCCAAGCCGCCGCGGCTCGCACAGATGGCATTCCTGGTGGTGGCGTTCTTCCTGATCTTCAGCAAGGTCTGGTCGCAGCAGTATGTGCTGTGGCTGCTCCCGCTGATCGTGCTGGCCCGGCCCAAGTGGGGGGCGGTCATCGCGTGGACGGTGGCCGAGATCGGATACTTCACCGCGTTCTACGCCGAGCTGATCGGCGCCGGGGGCAAATCGGTCATCCCTGAGGGGACGTTCGTGCTCGCCTCCAGCCTGCGGCTGATCACGGTGGCGGTGCTGTGCGGGCTCGTGATCCGGGAGATCTGGCGGCCGGAACTCGACGTGGTGCGGCAGTCCTACGACGATCTGGACCCGGATGCCGGGGAACTGGGCGGGCCGGACGCCGGGTGGGTGCAGCGGTTGCGGTGGTCGCTCGGGTATGGGCGGCCGGCTTCGGGGGAGATCTCGCTGCCGTTGCCGCCTGAGCCGCCTGTCGTCATCAAGGTTTAGGCGTTTTCGGATAAAGGGGCACACCTTGCGGTGTGCCCCTTTTCTGCGTTTTGCTGCCGGGTCGCTGTTGGTCCGGCTTCAGACCATTTTCCCGTACGGCGGTGAGCCCGCCCTGCCCCACGTCTTGCCCACGCCTCGCACGCCCACGCCTCGCGCCCACGGCCCGCCGCGCCCGACACCCCGCAGGCCCTTGCCCGCGGCCCGCCGTGTCCTCACGCCCCGCGCCGTGCGTGCTCCACTCCGCGTCCGCACGCCACGCGCTGGGCGGCTGCGGGCCCGTGCGTGGCCCTGCGGCTGTCGTGCGGTGCGTTCGTCGGGCGGTGTGTGCCGTTCTCAGTTCAGGCGGAACACGACGGCGTCAGGAAGGTCCTCACGGCGGATGCCGAGCGTGTCCACCGGCAGGTCACCGGCCTGCTCCCAGACCGTGCCGGCGACCTCGGAACGGATCAGGACGACCGTGCCCACGCCGATCGAGCGCAGGTACGAGATGCTCGCCAGGTCCGGGAACGACTGCACCTGCTGACGCATCTCGTTCTGCTTGACGGTGGCGACCTGGCCGCCACCGTTCGCCACCTGCTGGTACCGCGACGTGGTCCACAGTTGCACGGTCTGATCCTTGAGCGCATCGGTCGGCAGGACCAGCATCGGCCCACCCACGGAACGTAGGGCGTCCGGCTGCGCCGGCGTCACCGGGTGAGCCGTGGCGCTCCAGCCCTCCAGGAGGACCAGGAGCAGCGGCAGGAGCGTGGCCAGCCGCAGCAGAGGACCCGGCCGGGCCGGCATCCGCTGGGCCGCCAGCTGCTCGGCCCGGCGCACGAACTCGTCGACCGCGCCGGCGGCCAGGATCGCCAGGATCAGGGTCACCCAAACCATCAGGCGGCCCGGAACGATCTGATCGAACGACGCCGGCAGATGCCCGAAGAGCGGCCGGTACGTCCAACGGCCGTCGAAGAACGTGGTGCCCAGCGTGAGAATCACCGCGACGGCCAGCCCGACGATCAGGAACAGGCGCTGCCGCCAGCGCCAGATCGAGAAAAGCAGACCGGCCAGCGCCAGCGCGTAGACCATGAACCCCGGCAGCAGCGACATCTCGGCCGCCCAGTTCAGGGACGACCGGGCGGTGACGTGCGCCGCGCCCCAGATCCGCGACTCGGCCGGCCCGATCAGCAGGCTGCGCAGCGGCGGCGAGAACCAGTCGATCTGCTGGCTGCGGGTCGCGGAGTCCGGCACCCGCAGGTACGGGATGGCCAGCACCGCGCCGACGCCGGCGAAGATCAGGACGCCCAGGTAGTCGGCGAGCAGCAGACGCCAGCCGAGCACCACTGTCGCCGCGTTCTGCCGCCGCGGGCGCTTCGGTTTGCGCTCCGGCCGGCCCTTGGGACGTTTCTTGCCGCCCGGGCCGGTCTTGCCTGCTACGTCCGTACCCTCAGGCGTTTTTTCTTGGTTTTTGTCCGGCTGCTTCTCGGCAGGCTCGCCCTTGTCCTGCTCGCGCTTGCCCGAGCCGGCCTTGTCCTGCTCGGCCTTCTTGGGCTCGGTCTTGTCATCCGGGTCGGTCTTGGCCGGCTCAGCCTGGCCGGGCTCGTCCTTCTTCTGCTCGGGCTCGGCCTTCACGATCCGGTCGGTCTTGTTCTGGACCTGCTCGGCCTTGGCGACCTCGTGCTTGCTCTGCTCCGGCCGGCCGGCCTCGGACTTGTCCGCCTCGGGTTTGCTCGGCGCAGGTTTGGTCTGCTCCGGCTTCTCGATCTCAGGCTTGCTGGCCTCGGGCTTGTCGGCCTTAGGTTTGACGGTCTCGGGCCTACTGGCCTCGGGCTTGGCCGGGTCGGGCTTGTCGGATTCGGGAGTCTTCGGCTCGTCCTTGCTGGCGTCCTTTTTGTCCGGAGCGCCCGCGGTCGACTCTTTGCCCTGATCAACTGCGGTCTGATCTTTGCCCTGCTCGGCCGCGTCCGGCTTCTTGGTTTCCGTGGCCGGCTGCTTTTCGGCCGATGCCGCGCGCTGAGCGGCCCGGAGACGCCTCGCCCGCAGCTGCAGCCGCAACCAGCGGATCGGCACCACGACCAGCAGCACGAGCACGATCAGACCCAGCAGGTACGCGAACGGGACGCCGAGCGAGAAGCCCAGACTCAGCTGCCAGGTCGCCACCAGCCAGCCCAGCGCGGCCCAGCCCGAATTGCGCCGGTCGGGCCGGAACCCGTACCGAATGGACCAGCCGTGACCGCGAGCCAGCAGCGCCAGCGCCAGGGGGATCGCCCCGGCCGACACGATGTCGAGGTGACCCTCCTGGGCGAGGCGCCAGGGTGCGTACGCGAAAGCGGCCGCGGCCACCGCGGCGCCGGTCGGTCGTGCGCCGAGCTGCCGGACCAGCACGTACGCACCGAACACGAGCAGCGCGTGGGCCAGCACGAACAGGATGTTGTAGCGCAGCACGGCCGCTTCCGGCCCGGTGCCGAGCAGGCCGGCGGGCGCGTAACCGAGCAGGCTGTCCCCGTACGCAAGACTGTCGGTGGTCGGGAAATAGGCGTTGGCCTGCCACAGTTTGACTGGGTTCGTCTGAAGCACGTGACCGAGCCAGGAGATCTGCCACGCCTGCCGGGACGGATCCCCGAGATCCTGCGGCAGGGTGTGCAGCGGGTATCGCAGCGTCGGCCAGGTCAGCCCGGCACCGAGGATCAGCGACAGGTAGATCGCGACCGAATACTCATGGATGAATCCGCGCCCGATCGCCCGGAACCCGCGCCGGATCCGCCCCGGCGGCTTCTCGGCGGCGGAATCCGCGAAGGCGGCCCAAGGGTCCTGCGGCACTCCGGGCGGCCGAGTATCCGGCAGCTCTTTCCGCCGCGGTTTCCCCGAAGTCCCCTGTGGATCTTCCGCCGCGCCCTTCTCGCCCTTGCCGGATTCCGTGCCCGGCACGCCCGCCGCGCCCGCCACGCCTGACGTGCCCGCCGAGGTGGCTGAGCCCCTCGCAGAGCCGGCCGCGGGATTGTCGGCGCCCTTCTCGGCCGAGTCCGCGACGGCTCCGTCCTTCACCGCCGCCTGATCCTTGGTCGTTTCCGAAGCGCTGAGCACCGTCGCAGGCTTGCCCGCCGTCAAGGACGACGCCTTACCAGCGCCTGTCCTCCCCGTCTCACCCTCGCCAACTTTGATCTCGCCCGCAGGCGCAGTCGCCGACCCCGCAGTCGCCGACCCCGCAGTCGCCGAGCCGCCCGCAGACGCCGAGCCGCCCGCACCCGGGTCAGCCGGCAAAGCTCCAGCCGCAGAACCAGCCGACCCCGAATCCCCCGGCACCGAGCTGATCGGCTCGACCGGACCGGCATGCCGGCCACCCTCCCGAGACCCGAAGATCCCGAAGAGTCGCCTCTTCCTCGGCCCACCCCGCTCCGGCGCCGCGGCGCCATCACCGGCCGACCTGGTCGAGAGCGGTTGCGGCTGCTCGGTCATGACTCTCCCCGGACCAGTACGTCAGGCGCCCGACCGCTCGCGCAGCAGGGCGATGTCGGCACGCTGCCCTTCCACCCCGCCCGGAGTCTCCACAACGGCCGGTGCCCCGGAGGCACGGATGGCGGCGACCACCAACTCGGGGTCGATCTTTCCATTCCCCAAATTGTCGTGCCGGTCCTGGCCCGAGTCGAACCCACCCTTCGAGTCATTAGCGTGAATAAGGTCGATTCGTCCGGTAATCGCCTTGACGCGATCGACCACGCCGACCAGATCCTCCCCGCCGGCGAAGGCATGGCACGTGTCCAGGCAGAACCCGGCCCCGAAGCTGCCGACCGCGTCCCACAGCCGGGCCAGGTTGTCGAAGCGCCGGGCGCACGCGTTGTCGCCGCCGGCCGTGTTCTCGATCAGGATCGGGAGGGGGAAGCCGCCGTCCTTCTCTGCGTACTCGAACGCCTTCTTCCAGTTCGTGAAGCCGGCGTCGAGGTCACCGCCCTCGACGTGCCCGCCGTGCACGATCAGGCCTTTCGCGCCGATCGCGGCGGCCGCGACGGCGTGTGTCATCAGCAGCTTGCGGCTCGGGATGCGGATCCGATTGTTCGTCGACGCGAGATTCAACCGGTACGGCGCGTGGATGAAGACGTCCACGTCGGACGCTCGCAGCCGTTCCGCGTCGTCGCGCGGCTCCGGATTCTTGAAGCTCTGCGGGTCGGTGAGGAAGAACTGCACCGCCTCGGCACCGCGGGCGGCGGCCTCGGCCAGCGGGTCGGCGGGATCGACATGGGCTCCGATGCGCATGGGACGAGCCTACGACGCCCGTCCGACACTTTCCGGCGAGCGTCACCGGCCTCCGATCCGCGTCGTTAGCCCCATCGATCACGTTTGACCGATTGCCGGTCCCGGCCGGTGGCGAACTGGGGAGATGTTCATGTCGCGGCAGTTCCGATACCGGATGGCGGCGCTGGTGGCCAGCGGCCTGATCTTCGGCGTGCCGCTGCTCACCAACGGCACGGCCAGCGCCGATCAGCTGGAGCCGGGTGATCGCCGGGTGACTTTCGACGGCGGTGTTCTCGGCCTCTCCTGCGGTTCCCGGCCGAACGTGGAGAAATTGTCGGTGCCGGCCGAGAGCACCCTGCACCTCGTCAACCGCACCGGCCATGACGCCCGCCTGGAGCTGGCCGGCAAGCCCAGGGGGGTCATCCCGGAGGACGGCACGGCCGAGGTCCTGTTCCGCCGCGGTACCACGCCGGTGGTTCTCACGCCGGATTGCTCGGGCTCCGACGATCCGCTTCCGATGCTGGTCACGGCCGTTCCGTCGACCCCGTCGACGTTTGCCGACCCGTCTCCGGACGATGCCGACGCGACGACCCTGCCGTCGATCGTCGCGGGCGGCTCCGGACCGTCGGCCTCCGGTTCCGCGCTGCCGGCCTCCGGTTCGTCCCGATTCCGGACGGCCCATCCGGGCCAGAGCTCTGGGCATCACCGTTCCCCGGACGACCGCGCCGCCCGGGCCGGCGCTTCGGGCGATGCCGCCGCCGAGACACACAAGGACAAGGTCAAAGACCGGGTTTCCCGTACGGCGGAAGCCCGCGACCCGGCGTTCGCCGGAATGCCCCCGGGCGGCCGTAGGACCACGCTGCTCCCGGCCGATAGCCAGTCCACGGGCGTGGCCGCCGCCGACACCGTCCCGCTGTCCTCCGCGTCCGCCGATTCGGCCGCGTTCCCGCAGGTGGACGACGTGACGACCGCGCCCGCGGCCGAGCCGGTGGCGGCGATCGAGCCGATGCGCACCGGCCGCCCGATCGGGCTTCTGGGTCTGACCGCGATGGTCTGCGCGCTCGGCGTGCTGACTGCGGCTATTCGGGCAATCGTGTCGCAACGTGCATCCCGGGCAAATCTGGCGTAAGGTAATCGTTGTAAGGCTCCGCGGGGCGACCGCGTCCACCTCATCGGTGTGGTCGTTCCTCCCCAGGTCCCACCCAACGAACCGGACCGGACGCCCCGCGGCTCTGCAGGAACGAGACCCCGTCCACACGGACGGGGTCTTCGTTTTGGGACAGAGCGCCTCACCTGGGTATGCTGGCTCGGTTCGCAGACTGTTCGCCGTGGGCGTTCCTTCTCCCACGGCTTTCTTCTGCGTGCGGCACAAGACCTCCTGCCACGGAAATGCCGTGGCCGTATAGCCCACAGGAGGTGAATGTCTTGCGTCATTACGAACTGATGGTGATCCTCGACCCTTCGCTCGAGGAGCGCACCGTCGCCCCGTCGCTCGACCAGTACCTGAACGTGATCAGGACCGCGGGTGGCTCGGTGGAGAAGCTCGACGTCTGGGGCCGTCGCCGGCTCTCGTTCGAGATCAACAAGAAGGCTGAAGGCATCTACGCGGTCATCGACCTGCAGGCGACGCCCGAGGCCGTGGTCGAGCTGGACCGTCAGCTCAAGCTCAACGAGTCCATTCTGCGGACCAAGGTCATCCGTCCCGAGACCCGCTGAGGCGTTTTTGTCAGAGGGTCCTGAGACCCTTTGCATCAACGACTTGAGCGGCGAGGAGAAGTTTCATGGCTGGAGAAACCGTAATCACGGTTGTTGGCAACCTGACCAACGACCCTGAGCTGCGCTTCACCCAATCGGGGGCGGCGGTCTGTTCATTCCGCATCGCTTCCACCCCGCGGACCCTTGACCGGCAGTCGGGCGAATGGAAAGACGGCGAGCCACTCTTCCTGGCGTGCAGCATCTGGCGTGACGCCGCTGAGCACGTGTCCGAGTCGCTGCAGCGTGGCGCTCGGGTCATCGTGCAGGGCCGGCTGCGTCAGAGGACGTACGACACCAAAGAGGGAGAGAAGCGCACCGTTTACGAGCTCGAGGTCGACGAGATCGGCCCGTCTCTGCGCTACGCCACGGCGAAGGTTCAGAAGGCGAGTCGTTCCGGCGGCGGTGGTGGCTTCGGTGCCTCCGGTGGAGGTGGTGGCGGCAACCGTCAGCAGTTCAACGGCGGTGGCGGTAACAGCGGTGGCGGCAACAGCGGTGGTGGTGGTCGCAGCAACGACTACGACGACCCGTGGGCCACGGCTGCTCCGGCTTCCAGCAACCGCTCCGGCGGTGGCGGCAACTCCTCGTTCGACGACGAGCCTCCCTTCTGAGCCCTCGGGCTCACTCTGCCGACGGCGCGCCTTCGGCAAGGATCACAACAGGAGTAAGAGCAATGGCTAAGGCTGCGGCGCTTCGCAAGCCGAAGAAGAAGGTGAACCCGCTCGACAAGGACGGGATCACCTACATCGACTACAAGGACACCGCGCTCCTGCGGAAGTTCATCTCCGACCGGGGCAAGATCCGTGCCCGTCGTGTCACCGGGGTGACCTCTCAGCAGCAGCGGCAGATCGCCCGCGCGGTCAAGAACGCCCGCGAGATGGCGCTCCTGCCGTACACGGCGACGGCGCGCTGAGGAGGGTCACCCAGATGAAGATCATCCTCACGCAGGAAGTTTCGGGTCTCGGGACCCCCGGCGACATCGTCGAGGTGAAGAACGGCTACGGCCGTAACTACCTGCTTCCGCAGGGCTTCGCCATCCAGTGGACCAAGGGCGCCGAGAAGCAGGTCGTCGTGATCAAGCGGGCCCGTGAGGCCCGCGAGATCCGTGACCTGGGCCAGGCGACCGAGGTCAAGGAGCAGCTGTCCGGCCTGAAGGTCACGCTGAGCGCGCGCACCGGCAACGGTGGCCGCCTGTTCGGCTCGATCACCCCGGCCGAGATCGTCGACGCGGTCAAGGCCGCCGGCGGCCCCTCGCTGGACCGTCGTCGTCTCGAGCTGCCGGGTCACATCAAGACCACGGGCGCGTACAACGTCCAGGTCAAGCTGCACCCCGAGGTGACCGCCACGTTCCCGGTGAACGTGGTCGCCGCCAAGTAACACCCCGTTCCACCACGCAACGGCATGCCGGGTTCCGACCTGGCATGCCGTTCGTGCTTCCCGGCCCGCCACGGGCGGGGCAGCTCGGGGGGCGTGGCAAGGCCGGCGGTGGCCCTGGAACGGGACCGGCGTCAATCCGCTCACCGCCGTACCAAATCGGGTTTTTCGGTTTTGGGATCGTGGTCGGGATGCCGCTGCGCGCCCGGCGCGACCGTGGTCAGGGCAGCTGGAGGAAGCGCTCGATGCGGCGCAGGTCCCGGCTGCGGAGGCCACGGGTGGCGTTCGGGCTGATCAGCAGGGCGCGGCCGTCGGCCGCCCAGGGCTCGCAGACCTCGGAGTGCAGGTCGATCTCCACGTCGTCGGTCCAGATCAGGCGCCGGCCGGAGGCGATCACCCGGCGGGCCGCGGCGAGCTTCGCCTCGGACGCGGCGGCGCCGGTGACCCGCTCGTGGAAGGCCCGGGGCAGCTCGGGAAGGTCGAACGCCCGCTCCAGGCCGGCTGCGTCACTGCACCACGTGCTGCACCAGGTCACGTCGGCCCGCCCGCCGACGTGGATGCGGCGGATCGCCTCCACCAGCCGGGGCTCGTAGCGGATCCGGTAGTCGTAGGCATCGCCGGCCGAGTAGACCTGCACGACCCGGGGCGCGCCGTACCAGCCGGCGCGGTACGCGTTCACCACGCCGTCCACGTCGAGCAGCCACACCGGCACTCCCGAAGTCACCGTCATCCCTCCCCACCGAATCCGCGGACGCGGTGGTCGATTATCTCGCGCGCCGCCGTCGCCCTCATCGCCTCGAATGCCGGCCGGCCCGTTGTCGGTGACCGACCCCGCCCGGTTTCAAACCGGCGACATCGGCGTCTACCTCCGGCCGTCGGCTGCGGGCCGAAGCGGTCGCCGGGCGGACGTCAGCTGAGGCTGTTGCCAGTGATCGCCGAGCTCAGGACCGTGGCCAGGCCACCGCCGACGACCGCGGCGGCCAGGCCGACACTCGCGGACTTCCAGGCGGTGGTGGCGAAGCGCAGCCCGAAGGCGACCACGATGCTCAACCCCAGCGAGATCCCGAACTCCGGCGCCGCGTTGGCCAGCGTCTGCAGGGCGTGGGCGCGCTGGCCGCCGTTCAGCAGGAGGATGCCGATCACGAACAGGACGACCGGTACGCCGTACCAGACGACGGTGTATCCGACCGCGGCGAGCGGGCTGTTGGACTTCTCTTCCTCTTCCTCGTCGTCCGGGTCGAGCAGGTCGTTCTGCCGGCCGGAGAGCACACCGCTGCTGACCGGGCGCCGCTCGTAGGACCCGGTGTTCTCGAAGAGGGCGCCGCTCACATCGCGCCGCGGCGGCCACGACGTGTCCTCCCCGGGCGCCGCGGCCGGGGTGGAGATCAGCGAGGTGGCGCTCAGAGCCAGGTTCGACCCGCCGTCGACCGCGGCCGAGCCGCTCGACTGGAAACGCGGGAAGTCCGAGGTGCTGAACCGCTGCGGCTCACCGTCGGCCGGCGCGGTCTCGCGGGCGAGTTCGCGCCGCCAGTCGTCGGCCGCGGGCGCCGCATCCGTGGTGGCCCGGTAGCCGGTGGCCCCGGACACCTGGGCCGCGCCGGAGACCGGGGCGGCCCCCGAGACCGGGGCTGCACCCATGTCGGTGCGCCAGTCGGCGCCGGCGGTCGCGCGGTAGCCGGCCGCGCCCGAGGTGGGCGCGGTGGGGGTGCCGCCGTTGAGTTCGGTCCGCCAGTCCCCTTCGGGAGCCGCGGCGGGCCGATATCCGGCCGCGCCGGAGACGGGTGCGCTGCCGGTGGCCACGCCGGCCCGGTAGCCGGCCGCGCCCGAGACTGGCGCCGCGCCGGACGCGGTGCCGTTCAGCTCGGCCCGCCAATCCCCGGCCGCAGGCACCGCGGTGGTGACCGCCGTAGCGGTCATCCCGTTGACGTCCGCGCCGTTGAGCCCGACTCCGTTCAAGCCGGTGCCGTTCGGGCCGGCGGCGCCGTTGAGCTCGGCTCGCCACTCCCCGCCGGAAGCCGCCGCGGCCCGATAACCGGAGACCGGAGCCGCGCTGGTGGCAGTCCCGCCGCCACCGTTCAGGTCGGCGCGCCAGTCCCCACCCGGAGCCGCGCTCGCCCGATACCCGGCCGCGCCGGAGACCGGAGCGGCACCGCCGCCACCGTTGAGCTCGGCCCGCCAGTCGCCGCTGGGACCGTCTGCACCGGCTCGGAAACCGCCGTCGACCGGGGGGCCGCCGCGATAGTCGGGGCCGTCCGGGGCCGCGGCCCGCCGGTAGCCGCCGCTGCCCTGCTCACCGCCGCCGTTCCAGCCGCCGGTGGCCGCGCCGTTTCCGTCGTTCCAGGAAGTGCCGTTTACCGATTCGGGGGCGCGTCGGTCACCCGGGCCACGGGGCGCGCCGCCCCCACCCCCGAAAGGGGGTTCATCACGGTCATCCCGTCGGCGCGGATTTCCGTACCGATCGGTCTCCTCGTCGAAGGCTGGTGGTTGCTGATCGTCCCAGGAGGTCGGGCCGCTGGGTAGTTCACGCTGCGCGCCGTACGCCGGCTTGCGCGGATCGCCGTAGCCGTCGTCCCGCCGCTGCGGTGCGGCCGGCAGCTCACGCATGCCGTAGGACGGATTGCCGGGCGGCAGCTCGCGAGCACCGTTCACCCGGCGCGAGTCGGACCAGGACGGCTCGTCATACCCGCCCTGGCGGGGCCCGCGCTGCGGCTCAGGAGCACCGTAAGCGTCCGAAGCCCCGTAGCCACCCTGCCGGGGGTCCGGAGCACCGTAACCGCCCTGACGCGGCTCAGGAGCGTCGTAACGACCACGATCCGGCTCGGGACCGCCGTAACCGTTCGCCCGCTGGCCGCGATCCGACCAGTTACCCGGCTCGGGAGCGCCGTAGCCGTTGGCCCGCGGCTCGGACTCCTCCGGCCGACGGCCGGGCGGGAGTTCGCGCTGGGCAGCGCCGTAACCCGGCTCGGACCAGTCGGAGCGTCCGGCCGGAAGCTCACGGGGCCGCGGCGGCATCGGGCCCTGACGCCAGCCCTCCGCCGCGTACTCGTCGTCGCGACGGGCCTGACGGCCCGGCCAGGCCTCGGGTTCCGGCTCCGGCGCACGTCGCCGGCCGCCGCTTTCATTCCCGTACGCCTCGGGGGCGCTGCGTTGGGCCGGATACGGACCCGACTCGTACTGATCGGCGCGGAAGCGGCCGGAAGCTGAAGGGTCGGGCTGGTCGGCACCGTTCCACGGCGTGCCGCCGGGCATCGCGCTGCGCGGGGTCGCCGGGCCGGGCATGGCCGCCCCGGTGTTCGACCAACCGCCGCTGCCCGACGACGGCATCGGACCGCCCGGCGCCGGCATGGCACTGCGCGGAGCAGGCGACGGCATGGCGCTACGCGGCGCGGGCATGGCACTCCGCTGCCGGGCGCCGGGACCGTCGGGCATGCCGCCGGCCGGCAACGGGCCGCCGGGCATGCCGCCGACCGGGCCGCTGGGCTCGTCGTCACGACGACCGCGACGACCGCCGCCACCCCAGCCGGCCGGGCCGGAGGGCTGCTCGGCCGGAGCGGGGCCGCCCTCCTCCTCGCGCATCTGCTCGCGGCGGGCCGCCTCGGCCCGCCAGGCCAGCACGCGCGGGTCCTCGTCGGCCCGGCTCCACTGGCCGGTGTCCGGGTCGCGGGTCCAGTTGCTCGTGTCGTCGGCCTCGGCGTCCCAGGACGAGGTGTCCTCGCGCCAGTTCGTCGGGTTCGCGTTGTAGCGCTTCGGCCCGCGGCCACGGCGACCGTCGGGCCGCTGACGCTCCGGCAGGGCGCCGTCGGGCCGCTGACGCTCCGGCAGGGCGCCGTCGGGCCGCTGCCGGTCCGCGGGTCCGCCGTCGGCGCGCTGCCGGTCCATCGGACCGTTGTCGGGACGCTGGCGTTCCGGCGGGCCGTTGTCGCCGCGCCGGCGCTCGGGCAGGCCACCGGAGGCGGCGCCGTTCTCGATCGGGCCGCCCGGAGCCTGCGGGGGACTGTCGGGCGCGGCCCGGCGCGCGGACGGGGGGCGAACACCGTACTGAATAGGGGTCTGGCCGTTGCGGTCGCCGTAGGCGCCGCTGGGTTCGTCGGCGTAGCCGCGACGGGGAGGCTCGCCGCCGTCGTAGTCACGACGGAGGGAACGACTGCCCCAGGAAGGCGCGGGCGGACCGGGATCGGGCGCGGGCGAACCCGGCGCCAGGATGTTGCCGGTATCGGCGTGACCGGCCCAGTTGTCCGTGTCGTGGGTGCCGGACCAGCCGGTGCCGCCGGAAGGCTGCACATCCGGCTCGGGCGCTCGGCGGCGGCCACGACGGGTCGACCACTCGTCGTCGGCGCGGCGCCAGGCGGCGCGGTCGTCCTCCCGGACGAAGTGGCGGCCGTCGTCGCGCGGGCCACCCTGCCAGCCCGGGCCGTCGGAACGGTCCCAGCCGCCGACGTCGGTCGTGTTCTCCCCCGGGGTGCGGCGCCCGGTGTCCCAGGACGACGACGGGGCGGCGCTCTCGGACGACCACGAACCGCCGGCCGACGCGGACGACGACCAGGAATCGGCCGGTCGCTGCGACGGCGGCTGCTGCTGCCAGGACGGGGTGGGTGAGGACGGCTGCTGCCACGACGGCGTCTGGCTCGGCGGCGGCGGTTGCTGCTGCCACGAGGGGGTCTGGCCGGACTGCTGCCAGGACGGGGTCGGCGCGGACGGCTGCTGCCAGGACGGCGTGCTGGAGCTGCTCCAGGTCTGCTCGACCGGGGTGGTCGCGGCCCGGCCGGGCGGATCCGCGTCGCGCTGCCAGGACGGTGTATCCGACCAGCTGGAGGAGATGTCGCGGGTGCTCTGGCCGGACTCCAGCGCGGGAGTGGGCCAGGCGGTGCCGGAGATGGTCGGGCGATCCGGCGTACCACCCGGACGGTCGACCGAGGTCTCGGCCTCGTTGTCCGACTGCCAGGCCTCGGTGGTCGAGCGCCAGACGTGCGAGCCGGTGGACGAGCGCCACTCGGTGGTCTGCCGCCAGCGCGCGCCGGTGGCCCGCCACTCCGAGGTCTGCGTGCGCCAGCCGGCGCCGTCGGCCGGGAAGGTCGGACGGCCGGTCGCGGCGACGTCGGACCAGCGGTTGGCCGGCTCGATGGCCTGACCGCCGCCACCCGAGTAGGGCTCGACCTCACTCTGCTGCGCCCACGCGTCGGCCCGGCGCTGCCAGGTGAGTGCTTCGGGGCTCGGCGTCATGCTGCCGGTATCGGTCAGCGCCGACCACCGGGTGCCGGATTCGTCGATCTCCGGTTCGGGAACGGGCCAAGCCTCCGCAGCGCGCCGATCGCGCGACATGCGGGCGCCATAGTCCCACTCCCGTTGGTCCACCTGAAAAGGGTGACGTGCCGGAGACGGAACCGCAACGCCTCACAGCGACGGCTTGCTCACCCGACCCGGTATTTTCGCAGATCTATCAGCTTTTCTGCCTTCCACAGGAAGCGGCCGGAAAAGTGCAGCTGAGGCTCTTTCCCCAAGAGTTGTCCACATGGTGTGCACAGGACTGCCCACAGTCTGAGGGGGTCTGTCCACAGCTTGTCCCAAGACTCGTCCACCGAAGCAGTTGGGCTGGTGATGGCCGGGTTCGTAGAGTGGGCCATCCCTCTGATCGACTGGTTCTGCTGAAGTCTCGACAGGTTCGGCCGAACGGATCGTGTGAGGGTAGTTCGATCGTGATGGCGGCATGATCATTTAGGGGGTATGTCCCGGTGTCGATCACCGACGACGCACGGCCGGATCCGCGTCCCCCATCTCAGCCGTCCGGGGGACCCCAGGGCGGCAATTTCTCCCGCTCCGAGTCCTCCGGCGGGGGCCACTTCGACAAGGCACCCCCGCAGGACGTGGCGGCCGAGCAGGGCGTGCTGGGCGGCATGCTGCTGTCCAAGGACGCGATTGCCGACGTGGTCGAGATCCTCAAGACCAACGACTTCTACCGGCCGGTCCACGCCACGGTCTACGACGTCATCCTCGATCTGTACGGGCGGGGCGAGCCGGCCGACGCCCTGACCGTGGCCGCCGCGCTGGCCGACAGTGGCGACCTGCAGCGCGTCGGCGGTGTGCCCTACCTGCACACGCTCATCGAGAGCGTCCCGACCGCGGCCAACGCTTCCTACTACGCGCGGATCGTGTCGGAACGGGCGATCCTGCGCCGTCTGGTCGAGGCCGGCACCAAGATCACGCAGTTGGGTTATGGGACGGGCGGCAACGGCGGCCGGGACGTCGACGACATCGTCGACCTGGCCCAGCAGGCCATCTACGACGTCACCGAGAAGCGGGTCAGCGAGGACTTCGCCGCCCTCGGCGACATGCTGCAGCCCACGCTCGACGAGATCGAGGCGGTCGGCGCGGCCGGCGGCGTGATGTCCGGCGTCCCGACCGGCTTCGCCGACCTGGACCGGCTGCTCAACGGCCTGCACCCGGGCCAGCTGATCATCGTGGCCGGTCGACCCGGTCTCGGAAAGTCGACCGCGAGCATGGACTTCGCCCGCAACGCGGCGATCCGGCACGGCTGCGCCAGCGCCATCTTCTCCCTGGAAATGAGCAAGATCGAGATGGTGATGCGGCTGCTCTCGGCCGAGGCGCGGGTTCCGCTGCACACCCTCCGGTCCGGCCAGCTCTCCGACGACGACTGGACCAAGCTGGCCCGGCGCATGGGCGAGATCAGCGAGGCGCCGATCTTCGTCGACGACACGCCGAACATGAACCTCATGGAGATCCGGGCCAAGGCGCGCCGCCTCAAACAGCGGCACAACCTGAAGATGCTGGTCATCGACTATCTCCAGCTGATGTCCTCGCCGAAGAAGACGGAGAGCCGCCAGCAGGAGGTCTCCGAGCTGTCCCGTGGCCTGAAGCTGCTGGCCAAGGAGATCGAGTGTCCGGTGATCGGCGTGAGCCAGCTGAACCGTGGCCCCGAGCAGCGCACCGACAAGCGCCCTCAGCTGTCCGACCTGCGTGAGTCCGGCTCCATCGAGCAGGACGCCGACGTCGTGATCCTGCTTCACCGCGACGACTACTACGACAAGGAGTCCCCGCGGGCCGGCGAGGCCGACTTCATCGTGGCCAAGCACCGTAACGGCCCGACCGACACCATCACGGTGGCGGCCCAGCTCCACCTGTCCCGCTTCGTCGACATGGCGATCTGACGAAGCTTCCGCAGCGGGCGGGGGAGACCCTCGCCCGCTGACGAGCCGGCGCCGGCGAGATCGTCGTTCCCGGCCCCCGCGGGAGCGACGATCCGAACCGACTGCCCACATGCGACACGATGCGGGTCCAGCGGCATGCTTTTGAGCTGGTCAGGCCGCTTCGGGTCGGACGTGGGCGGGAAGCTCGTGGTGACTCGGCCCGGCCGGCTGGTGCTGGGCGGGGTCGGTGACCTCGTCCGGCTGGCGGTGGGTGGTGACCAGCTGCTCGACCTGGCGGTGCGTGCCGGCGGTCGCGTGCTGGACCGTCTCGACGATCACCCGGGCCAGGGTGTCGACGTTCCACTCGCGGCACGCCTGCGGGTCGAGACGCAGATCGATGAGGTCGCCGTCCGAGTTCACGGTGGCGTGCACGGCGCCCTCCGGGGACGCGGCGCTCACCTGCATGGTGGCCAGGCTGCGCTGTAGCTCGTCCACTCCGGAGCGTAGTTCTTCGTACCGGCCGTAAACGTCCTCAAGATCGTTGCGCAGCGCCTGATTCGCCGCACGATCAGCAGTTTCAGTCACGGTTCTTCCTCCGTTCGCCGCGACAGGGGGCGACGTGACAATACCCAAGATCCGCGACGTTGCGTATTCCATCGACTTCGTAACGCGAACGAAAAGAGAGAGCTATCGAAATAGCTCACTTTAAAGTGACGGGATGACTCCGAATTGTGGTCACGGAGCGTGATCAACGCCACTGTCGGGTGTCCGGCGATGGCTCGACGGAGATCAGTTGCTGCTGCTGGCGAGGCCGAAGAACGGGAAGTCGGCGAATCGCGGTCCGAGGTACGCATGGTCGCTCTCGGTCAGCGGCGTCCGGCCCGTGCACATCAGTAACGTCTCGCGGCCGTCCCAAACCGCGGGCAGACGCGTATCACCGAGTAGACCGGCAAATGTGGCGAGCGCCACGTCCATCGCCGAATCGGCTGGCTGTGGGGTCGCCGACCAGTTGCTGATGAGGTCCAAGTGGTGAATGGCCTCCTCGGTGATCAAGGTGGCGAGAAGATCCGGAAGTGCGAGGACGAGCCCCTGGGTGATCCGCCGAGGCTCAGTGTTCGGAGCGTGATCGCGACCGTCGCCCAGACCGTGCGCGTCTCGATCCGCGGCCTTCTGATCCACCGCTGCCCGATCCGGGGCCAGGGCCGCTGCTGCCCGAGCTGCGGCGCGGGCGGTAGTGGTCCGCAACCGGGCGACGCCGCTGGGACGGTCGAAGGTCGCAGCGCATCAGCGGCCCCAGCGGGCGTGAGCGGCCTCGGCCTCGCGGTCGAAGGAGCCGAAGAAGCCGAAGAAGCCGAAGGAGAGGGGTCGAGCGCGGCAAAAGCCGCAAGGCGCCGCCAACCCGCAGACGGCACACGGGGCCTGCCCCGATCGGCCGAAGCCAGCCGGGACAGACCCCGCGTTCAGTCAGCAAATGAACGAGCCGTCAAACAAACACCCGGCGGTCAGTCGAAGAGGTCGTGCAGGAACCCGCGACGACGGTAGTGCCCGTGGTGCCGATAGTGCCCGTGATGCCCGTAGTGCGGCACCGCCGGCGGGTAGTGCGGAGCCGGCGGCGGATAGTGCGCGGCCGGCGCGTGGTGCACGGGAGCCCCGTACGCGGGCGGCGGCGGGGGCGGCGGAACGTATCCGTGCCCACCGTGCGGGGCCGGCGGCGGCGGGGGCGGCGGCGTGTGTGAGCCCGGCCCCGGCGCCGACGGCGCTCGGTTGTAGTTGGCCTCGGCTGCGAACAGTTTTTCCAGCTCGCCACGGTCCAGGAAGATGCCGCGGCATTCGGTGCACTGGTCGATCGTGACGCCGCTGCGCTCGTAGACCCGCATCTCACCGTGGCACTTGGGACAGGTCATCTGCATCTAACCGACGGTACAAGGCCATGTCACGCCGTGGGGCGGAAGAACCTGTGCGTCTCCTGTGCAGCAGGGGAGAGAAGTGAAGCCCAGACCAGGAACGCCGCCGGATAGAGCAGGTACCCGAACCGTGTGGTCGGCATCAGCAGGATCGCCGCGAGCAGCCCCCACCCGCAGAACCAGGCCGCGGCACCGGCGTCGCGGGGTGGGCGGCGCAGCAGTAGCCACCCGATCACGAGCGCGGCCCCGCCCAGCAGCGCGGCGGCCAGGACGTGCCCGCCGGGCAGGTTCTGCGCGATGAGGTAGCCCGGGAACGGGGACTGTGCGGGACTGGTGACCAGGCCGTGCCCGAGCGGGAACCGCAGCACGTTCTCGATCAGCGAGTCGGCGTTCACCAGCAGCGGCGGGACCAGGGCGAGCACCGGCAGGCCGACCGCGAACGGCAGGAACCGGCGGCCCCGCCCGGTGACCACGGCCAGGACGGCGAGCACGGCGACGACCGGGAAGGCGAACAGTTTCGCGGCCGCGGCGACGCCCACGGCCACCCCGGACCAGCCGAACCGTCCGGTGGCGGCCAGGGCCAGGGCCAGCAGGCACAGCGCCAGCACCGGGATGTCGTCGCCGCCGGTGGCCAGCGTCAACGCGGTCACGGGGAGCACGGTGGCCGCCTGGATGGCCCGTACGGGAAAGGGGTGGGAAAAACGCAGGAGAGTGACCGCCGCGCCCACCGCGAGCACGGCGGTGATCGCGAACCAGATGCGGGCATCTGTCCACCAGTGATCACCGGCGACGGCCCGCGGAAGCCCGAAGATCGCCATGCCCGGCTGGTACGGCCGGTAGCCCATCAACCGCTCGTCGAGGGGGAGCGCGGCGATCTCGGTACGGCTCAGATACGGCGTCCCGTGCTCGACCAGCGACTTCCCCATCGCTTCGACGACCAGGACTTCCTCCTGGGCCCGGTCGGTACGCCCACCGGCGCGCTGCACGGCCTCCACGACCATCGGTACGAGCGCCACCGCGGCCCACGTCGCCCAGGCCAGCCATGCCCGGAAACGATCGGCGGCGGCACTGCGCACGAGGAGTTGGACGAGCACGACGAGAGTGGCCGCCAGGTAGCCCCACCAGGCGATCAAGCCCCAGCCCCGATGCGGCAGAAGCGTCGATGTCAGCCCGGTGACCAGCGCGAATGCCGCCGAGATCAGATACAGCCCGAGATCGACCGTAAGTCTGGTGGCGAGTTTGGTCACGCCGGCAAGTGTGGCAGAGAAGATCTCCCTGCTCCGGCGGCCCGGCGGACGGGCATGCGCACCACGGCCCCGGCGTCGTGCAGCGCCGAGGCCAGAACCCCGGGTCGCCCGCCCGAGCCGCGTTGCAATGTTCCGAGGAACCGCGCGGCCGACAGCGGCCGGGCGAACAGGTGGCCCTGCCCGGCCAGGCAGCCGAGTTCCCACAGCGCCCGGCGCTGCGGCTCGCTCTCGACGCCCTCGGCGACCACGGTCAGATGCAGGTTGCGGGCCAGGTCGACGGTGGTTCGGATGACCGCCGCGGCCTCGGCCGAGGTCTCCACCGCGGCCACGAACTCCTGGTCGATCTTGAGTTCGTGCACCGGGATCCGGGAGAGCACGGAGAGCGAGGACACCCCGGTCCCGAAGTCGTCCACCGCGAGCCGGACGCCGGCGTTGCGGAGCTCCGCGAGGGTCCGCTCGACCACGTCGATCTGGCTGAGCGTGAGCGTCTCGGCGAGCTCCAGAATCAGCTGTCCGGGTGACACGTCGTGGTGTTCGAGCCGGGCCAGCACGGCGGCCGGGAAGTTCGGGTCGAGCAGGCTGCGCGGTGACACGTTGACCGCGACCGGCAGGTCGAAGCCGGCCTCCCGCCAGGTCTGCATGGCGAGCAGCGACTGCTCCAGCACCGCGTCGGCGAACGCCGGCAGCTGCCCGGAACGCTCGACCGCCTCCAGGAACTGCGTCGGGTCGAGATCGCCCTGGTCCGGGTGCTTCCAGCGGGCCAGCGCCTCGGCCGAGATCACCTCGCCGCTGCCCAGGTCGACGATCGGCTGGAAGTCCACAGTGAATTCGTGCTCGTTGACCGCCCGGCGTAGCTCGCCGGTGAGCATCAGCCGCTCGACGTCCGCGGTGTCCCGCGCGTGGGCGTAGATCATTGTCGGCTCGCCGGCACGTTTCGCCTGGTACATGGCGATGTCTGCCCGTCGCATCAGCTCCTCGACACTGCCCGCGCCGGCCGCCAGCGCGATGCCGCCGGCCGCCTCGACGGTGATCCGCATGCCCTCGACCTCGATGCTCGGCTCCAGCGCGCCCAGCATCGTGGCCGCGCGATGGCCGGCCAGGGCCGGGGTCGGCAGGCCGGTGAGCAGCACCGCGAACTCGTCGCCGCCGAGCCGGGCGACCAGGTCACCGGGCTGGGCCGAGGCGTTCAACCGGTCGGCCACCTCGCGCAGGACGTCGTCGCCGGCGGCGTGGCCGAGCGTGTCGTTGACCTCCTTGAAGTGGTTCAGGTCGATGAGCAGCAGGGCGACCATGCCGTCGTGGCCGGTGTCGGTGAAGAGGCGACCGGCTCGTTCGTACAGCTGGCGGCGGTTGGGCAGCCCGGTGAGCGGATCGTGGGTGGCGGCGTGCGCGTTCTCGGCGGCGATGCGCTCCAGCTGCGCGTACGCCTGCGCGTTGCGGATCGCCGTGCAGACGGCCGACGCGAAAGTCCGCAGCTTGTACTGCTCGACCTCGGTCAGCCGGACCGTGCCGCCGAAGCGCAGCCGCAGCACCCCGACCCGCATGCCGCCGTCGTGCGCGACCAGGTCCACAGTGGTCTCGTCGGGCCGGGCCGGGCCGCCGGCGAGCGGGGTGTCGCTCAGCACGACCTTCCCGGTCGCCCGGACGCTCCGATCCGGGAGGTCGATCGCGGCCTCGGCCGCCGAGAAGATCTGGGCCGCGCGGGTCGTCGCCGAGTGCAGCACCCGGGTGAGGTCGACGGCGTTCAGCTCGTCGGTGGCCTTGGCCAGGCGTTGCCAGGACTCGCGCTCCTGCCTCGTCCGGGTGGTGCGCGACTGCCAGAGGTGCATGCAAGCCACAACGAGCGGGACGACCAGCAGGAGCAGCACGTTCGCGTCGGTGGCGAGAACCCAGAGGACGCCGAGGCAGACCAGGAACTGGCCGAGATGCCCGATGATCGTGCCGGTCCAGTTCTGCCGCGCGGCCTGACGGATGGTGGTGCCGGTGTCGGCGGCCACGATCGGCAGGAAGACCATCTGGTCGACCACGGCGAACGCGACCATCGCGGCGACCAGGGCCAGGACGGGCACGTAGGGGTCGGCCGGATCGGGCCGCACCCCGAGGGCCAGCAGGACGGCCGCCGCGGCGCTGACCGTCAGGCTCTCCTTGGCCATCGCGACGGCGATCTTCCGGAGGCCCGATCGGGTGGCGATCTTGAGCAGACCCTGGCCGGTGACCACGCAGAGCAGGACCCACAGGGGTGGCATGAGGGCCAGCCCGACCAGCACCGGGACCTCGCCCCAGGCGGTGCCGAGGAGGCTGGACCGGATCCGGACGGAGACCCGCCATCGCTGGGCGACGATCACCGTGGCAGTGAGCAGCGCCAGCATGAGCGCCGACGGCCGCGGCTGTGGATGGCGGGCGGCGTGGACCGCCCAGATCGTGGAGGCGCCGAGTCCCAACATGACGACGAGGCCGATGAGCAGCTTCAGCCGCCGATCGGACCCGTCGTCGATGGTGCCGGTCTCAGACATGATGTCCTCGTCGCCGAACGCAACTGAGCAGTAGCTCAGGGTTCCAGGCTATTCAAATGCGCCGTTTCGCGCATCCCTGTCTTTTTTCAGCTCCAGTCGGTGTTGCCGCGCATGGCACTTCTCCTCATCCGTCAACGTTCCGTGGCCCAAGTTCCCTAACGACCCGTGAAGTGGTCTTGTCGCGACAGGGCAGAACGTTAGGCCGCAACCATTCCGATTTCCAGTAGATCGTGTCGGTATGAGCATAATGCGGAAAGAGCCCGACCGCTCGTGACTGACAGTTTCCGAAAGGCAACTGAATGCGATGACAAATGTGCTGCCGAATACAATTTTCATTGTCATCGCACGTGCCCTGGCCAGTGCCGGAACCCTACGAAGCCGGTGTGGACAAAGTGTGAAGGCGATCCGGCCCGGACGCGAACGCGGCTTCCCTGATCGCTCTATAAACTCCCGGTATGCCCCAGGAAACGCATCTGACGCATGTCGACGAGACGGGCGCCGCGCGGATGGTCGACGTGTCAACAAAAGCGGTGAGCAACCGGCGGGCGGTCGCTGCCGGTGCGGTCCGCACCACGCCCGAGGTGATCGCGTTGCTCCGGGCCGACGGCCTGCCGAAGGGTGACGCCCTCGCGGTGTCCCGCCTGGCCGGCATCATGGGCGCCAAGCGCACCCCCGACCTGATCCCGCTCTGTCACCCGATCGGGCTGCACGGCGTCACGGTCGATCTGGAGCTCGGCCCCGACGTGGTGAACATCACGGCGGTCACCAAGACCGCGGACCGCACCGGCGTCGAGATGGAGGCCCTCACCGCGGTTGCGACCGCCGGCCTGGCAATGATCGACATGATCAAGGCAGTCGACCCGGCGGCCAGCCTCGACGCGGTCCGGGTGTTGCGAAAAGAAGGCGGAAAAACCGGCGATTGGGTACGACCTGAGGACCGCCCGTGACCATCCGAGCGCGAGTCATCGTGGCGTCCAACCGCGCCGCCGCCGGCGTCTACGCCGACACGAGTGGTCCCCGTCTGGTCGCCGGCCTGCGTGACCTGGGGTGCGAAGTGGACGAACCGGTCGTCGTCCCGGACGGTGACCCGGTCGCCGAAGCGCTCCGAGCCGCCCTTGCCGACGGCGTCGACGTCATCCTGACCAGCGGCGGAACCGGTGTCACCCCGACCGACCGCACCCCGGAGGCGACCCGCGGCCTGCTCGACTTCGAGATCCCCGGCATCGCCGAGGCGATCCGCGCCTACAGCCGCGACAAGGTCCCCGCGGCCGCCCTTTCCCGCGGACTCGCCGGGGTCGCCGGCCGCACCCTGATCGTCAACCTGCCCGGCTCGACCGGCGGCGCCAAGGACGGTCTGGCCGTGCTCGGGCCGCTACTTATCCACACGCTCGACCAGATCCGCGGCGGGGATCACTAGGCTTGACCGGTGAGCGCTGACGAGAACATCCCAGTCGGCTGGGAGCAGGCCCGTGAGCTGGCCTATCAGGCCGGCCTCGCCGCCTCGGCGGGCGCCGAGCGGGTTCCGCTGCACGACGGCGACGGCCGCACCCTGGCCGAGCCGTTGCGGGCCCTCACCGCCCTGCCCGCGTTCCCCACCTCGAGCATCGACGGCTGGGCGGTCCGCGGCGAAGGCCCCTGGCGCCCGGTCGGCCGGGTCCTGGCCGGGGCCACACCACCGCCCCTCACCACGGACGGCACCTGCGTCGAGATCGCCACCGGCGCCATGGTCCCCGAGGGCGCGGCCGCGCTGATCCGCGTCGAGGAGTCCGCCACCGGCGCCGATGGCCTGGTCACCGGCGTCCCCCGGTCGATGCCGGAGTGGCGCCGGCCGGGCGAGGAGGCCACCCTCGGCGAGGAGCTGTTCCCGGCCGGCACCCCGGTCGACCCGGCGGTCATCGGAGTCGCGGCCACCAGTGGATATGAGTTCTTGACCGTCCGCCCGGCCCCCCGCGCGGCCGTGCTGGTCTTCGGCGACGAGCTGCTCACCTCCGGCCCGCCCGGCGCCGGCCGTGTCCGCGACTCGCTCGGCCCGCAGGTCCCGTCCTGGCTGCGCCGCAGCGGCGCCACCGTGACCTCGGTCACCGGCCCGGTCGAGGACACTTTGGATGCCCACCTCGCCGCGATCCGCCGAGGCCTGGAAACCGCCGACGTGATCTGCACCACCGGCGGCACGATGCACGGCCCGGTCGACCACCTGCACCCGTCGCTGACCGAGCTCGGAGCCGAATATGTGGTCAACACCGTCGGCGTCCGCCCCGGCTTCCCGATGCTCCTGGCCCGCGTCCCCGCCGCCGACGGCCGTTTCCGCTTCCTCGCCGGCCTCCCCGGCAACCCCCAATCCGCGGTGATCGCCCTGGTCAGCCTCGTCACGCCGCTGCTCGCGGGCCTGGCCGGCCGCCCGTTCGGCGCCGACCTCCCGCTGGTCGAGGCGGCCACCCCGATCCCCGGCCGCGGCCGCGACACCCACCTGGCCCTGGCCTCACTCGACCCCACCGGCCGCGTCGCCACACCGGTCGGCCACGTCGGCTCGGCCATGCTCCGCGGCCTGGCCAACGCCCACGGCTTCGCCGTCATCCGCCCCGGCACCAAAATCGCCGCCGGCGACACGGTCCCGTTCCTCCCCCTCCCACTGCTACCCGGGGAGCGCCCATGACCCCCTCGAAGGTTGCCCTCGCCGAGGTCCTCGACACCCCGCTCGACCTGGCCGCCCACGAGGCCGCCGTCGCCGACCCCCGAGCCGGTGCCGTCGTCACTTTCCAGGGCGTCGTCCGCGACCACGACCACGGCCGCGGCGTCACCCTGCTCGAATACGAAGGCCACCCCACCGCCGCCAAGATCCTCCAAGAGGTGGCCGAGGAGATCGCCGCCGATCCGGCCGTCTACGCGATCGCCATCTCCCACCGCGTCGGCACCCTCCAGATCGGCGACGTGGCCCTGGTCGCCGCCGTCAGCACCGCCCACCGCGCGGCCGCTTTCGAAGCCTGCGCCCGCCTGGTCGACGAGGCCAAGGCCCGCCTCCCGATCTGGAAGCGCCAGGTCTTCACCGACGGCCAGGAAGAGTGGGTTAATTGCCCTTGACCGGCAGATCCACCCCAAGATCAAATTCTTCATTGCCTCGCTCTGCGGTGGTCCAGATCGTCGCTCCCGCGGGGACCCTTCCGGGCTGAGCAGGGCGCTGGCGCGCCCAGAACGCTCAGCCCTCCAGGGCGACGTCCGCTGTTGGTCCCGCTCAAACCAAACCCCACCCCCGTCCCGCCCCATCCCGCTACTACACAGGCCCAGCCGTCGGCCGACCCCGCACTGCAGCCCGCCCCGCTTGCCGCGCGGTCCCGCCGCCCCGCGTCGCGCCGTCGCGCCGCGCCGCCCCACGTCGCCGCCCCGCCGTCGCGCCGCGCCGCCCCCGCCCGTCGCGTCGCGCTGTGCGGGAATCTCGCGGTGTGCCCGCCTAGCTCAAGCTCCAGCCGCGGCTTGCGCTGTCTGGCTGGCTTTCAGGGGTTCCTCCGGCCCCCCCGGGTTCTGGGGTGGTGCGGGACGGGGAGGCGCGGGGCGGCGATTGCCGGTTCTGGAGTGGTGCGGGATCAGGAGGCGCGGGGCGGCGATTGCCGGTTCTGGGGTGGTGCGGGACGGGTAGACGCGGGGCGGCGGTCGCGGGTGGTCGGGGTCAAGGGCGGGAAGCGCGGGGGACGGGGATCGCGGCGGCGCGTTTGCCGGGGTGGGTGCGGGCCGCCGGCGGCGGGACCGGGCGCCAGGGCAGAGCCGAGGTCAGCAGGATGAGGGCGACCGCGTAGCCGTTCCAGGGGAGCAGGGTCGTGGGGGCGGCGAGCAGGAGCGCGTACCCGCAAATGGCCGAGACGGCCTGGAACGTGTCGGCGAACCTGGCGTGACGCGGTCTGCGGGTCGGCGCGCGGCGGCGCAGCGCGCCGTCGGCCAGGACCAGCAGCGCCGGGACCAGCCAGATCAGCTCGGCCGGGGTGGTCATCGGGCCGATCGCGGCGGCGGCCAGGCCGATCAGGACGAAGGCGGTGACGTCGTCGCCGGCACCGATCGCCGAGCGGGCCCGGATCAGGCCCACGGCCAGCAATAACGCCGCGAACGAGAGCCAGACCAGGACGGGTGGGGCGGGGAAGCCGTAGAGCCGGGCGAGTACCCCGGCGAGGGCCTGGTTGCCGGGTGCGTTGAGGGATTCGGTCCGGTTCAGTTCCCACAGGGTGTTGCCGAACCAGGTCATGGTTTCGCGCGGGGCGAACAGCAGCCCGGCCAGTGTGGCGGTGACGCAGGTGGTGAGCGCGGTCAGGGCGGCCCGGCGGCGGCGCAGCACGAACAGCCCGGCCAGGAAGATCACCGGGGTGACCGCGAAGGCCGCGGCGAGTCCGATGCCGACGCCGGCCCAGGATCCGTCGAGCCAGCCCTGCCGGAGTCGATCCCGTAGCGGAACGACCTGGTCGTCGGGCCGCCAGAGCGGCCAGCGCAGCGGAACCGCGGGGTACTCGTAGATCCAGCTGGACGAGCGGTTCGACCGAAAGGGATCACCGATGAAGCCGTGCGACGAGAGGAGGTCGTCGAGGGAGGGGGAGTTGAGGGAGGGGAAGCCGAGGGAGGAGGAGCGGCGCGGTGGGACGGTGATCGCGCAGCGCATCACGGCCGGCTGCTGGGCCCGCCGCAGTGCGACCAGGTCGGCCACGATCAGGCCGAACAGGAGCAGCTCGGGCCGGCCTTCACCCAGGGCGGCCCGGACGGGCTCGGTGAACAGGGCCAACGCGGCCGCGACGAGGGCCAGGGGAGCCCGCCGACGTCCGTACCGTCGCGCAATCGGCGCGGTCAGGGCAGCTGCCGAGAGCAGCAGCGCGGCCACTCCGGCGAGGGCCAGGATCCAGCCGGCGGCTTTCAGCGGCAGCAGGGCGAGCGGCGCGAGGATGATGGCGAGTGCGGGCGGCAGGGCGGCCCCGGCCTGGGTGAAGGGTTCGCGGTACGAGTAGAGCTCGGCCCCACCCAGCCATTCCCGCACGGCCGCGTGGGTCACGGCGAGCGTGCTGAGTCCGTACCGGGAAAGGGCGATGGAGATCAGCGCCAGAGTGACCAGACCGCCGACCGTGACCAGGGCGGACCTGGTTCGGGCAGCGCGAAGCGCGCGTTTCTCGATGACCGGCATGGCTCGACCCCCGTCTCGTCCTCCGGGCACGACGCGGCCTGCCACCAGGGCAGGATGTAGCCGGGCGGAAGCGAGCGTGGAAGGCGCAGACCCTTCGTCCGCTTTAACGCAGCGGTCGCTCGTAGGTTGTTATTCCGACAATTAGTACATTCGGGTCGCGCACAGAAGGTGCGATCACAGAAGGTGCGATCACGGCAGGTGCGTCACGGAAGCTTCCGAGCCGCGGTCGCGGACAGCGCGGCGATCTTCGCCTCGCGCTTCGCGGTGCGCACGGCTCGCCGGATGTCGCGCCGCGACCGATCGACCGCGTGGGTCAGCGACCGCTGCGACCGGTCCACCGCGTGGCTCAGCGACCGCTGACCGCGATCGACCGCGTGGGTGGTGCGGTAACGCAGACTCGGCTCGCCCTCGGTGTCGACCGCGGCCAGCAGCAGCCCGCCGAGCAGCCCCAGGTTCTTCAGGAAGTGGTTCTGCTGGTCGGCGCGACGATCCTTGGGCACGGCCCAGAACGGGTGCCCGGCGTAGGTGGTCGGGAGCAGGCCCACGGCCAGCACCGCGGCCGCCGGCCGGGTGAAACGCCCGGTGGCCAGGGCCAACCCGGCCAGCACGTCGGTGCCGGCCTTGAGCCGGACCAGCGTCGCCGGGTCGGTGGGCAGGCGCGGATCGGCCTTCTCCAGCAGCGGGGTGATCCGGTCGGTGACCCGGCGGGCGGCCTGCACGCGCCCCTCACCGGGTTTGATCAGCACACGGACTCCGCTGATCACGAAGATCGAGGCGAGCATGGCTCGGGCGGCGGCGCGGACGGGCTTCATGAATTCCTTATACCCGTCTCCGGCGGATCACACCGGCTGCGTACGGAGGTAGCGCCCGAAGTGCGGCACGGTGAAGGCCACCGTGCCCCGTTCCCCCGAGTAGATGAGTCCCTTTTTGATCAGTGCGTCCCGAGCCGGCGACAGGCTGGCCGGCTTGCGTCCCAGCGCCACGGCGATGTCCGAGGTCGGCACCGCGGCGTCCATGTCGTTGCCGGGGTCGTTGGAGAGCGCGGCCATCGCGCGCATGTACTCCCGCTCGGCCGGGGTGGCCCGTTCGAAGCGGGAACCGAAGAAGCCGACGGCCAGTTCGCTCTCCGCCTCCGGCGCCGCCACCTGTACGTCCCCGGCGGTGATGGGCGACTGCGGCGCGTGATCCCAGGTCGCCTTCCCATACGCCTGCACGAAGTACGGATACCCACCCGACTTCTCGTAGAGCAGGTCGAGCGCCTCCTGGTCGTAGTCCACACCCTCACGCTCGGCCGGCACCCCGAGCGCCAGGTCGGCCGCGTCCCGGTCGAGCCGATCGATCCGCTGATAGCGGAAGAGCCGCTCGGAGTACGACTTGGCCGCCGACAGCACCGCCGGCAGGTGCGGCAGCCCGGCCCCGACCACGATCAGCGGCGCACCGAGCTGGGAGAGCTCGTGGCAGGCGGCGCAGAGCGCGGAGACGTCGGTCGCGCTCAGGTCCTGCATCTCGTCGATGAACAGGGCGATCCCGGTGCCGACGTCGGTGGCGAGCGAGGCGGCGTCGGTGAAGAGCTCGACCAGGTCGATCTCGATGTCACCGGAGTCGGCGCGGCCCCGGGCGGGCGGCACGTCGATGCCGGGGGCCCAGCGGTCGCGCAGTTTCGAGCTGCTGTCGTTGGCCCGCAGCGCGAACGCCTTGAGCACGGCCAGCACGTCGTCGACCCGCTCCGGGTCGCGATGGTGCGGGGCCAGCTCGCGGATCGCCATGTGCAGCGCGCCGGAGACCGGGCGGCGCAGCGACTGATCCGGCCGGGCCTCGATCTTGCCGGTGCCCCACAGCCGGCCGATGGCCGCCGAGCGCAGCGTGTTGAGCAGCACCGTCTTGCCGACGCCGCGCAGGCCGGTGAGCACCAGGCTGCGTTCCGGGCGGCCGCGGGCCACTCGTTCCAGCACGACGTCGAAGGCGTCCAGCTCACGGTTGCGTCCGGCCAGCTCGGGGGGACGCTGACCGGCGCCGGGAGCGTACGGGTTCCGCACCGGATCCATGACGTAGCACCGTATCGGGCCATCTAGGACGAACGCTAGAGTCCGCTCGATATGTCGCTCTAAAGCTGTCTAGGATCTGGGCTAGAAACCGCTAGAGCGGGTCAGAGTCAGTTCGCTGGGTACTCACGCAGGCACAGTACGAAGTCGACGTCGTCGTACTCGGTGTCGTAGTAGTACCACTTCGTGTAACCGGTGACCTTGGAACACTTCGCGACGGCGTCCTTCTCCCCCGTGGTCTTGCCGTCGAAGCGCTTCAGCACCTCGTACGTGTTGGACGCGCAGGCCACGATGCTCAGCTCCGGCTCGGTGTTGGTGCCGCTGTTGCGCACGCACTGACCCACGGCCGCGAAGCGCGCGTCGGCGCTGGTCTGCGGGCGAGCCGCGTTCACCGCGGTGGACGAGTCGGCGACCGGAGTCTCGGCCTGACCCTTGCGGCCGAGCAGGAACCACACCGTGGTGGCCAGACCGCCGCCGACCAGCACGCTGAGCACCGCGATCAGGGCCGCGACGGCGAACCCGCGCTGGGATCGGGGCGGTGGCGACGACGGGGGCGCCGGGGCCGGGGACTGATAAGCCGGGTACTGCTGGTGCGGGATCGGTGGAGCCTCCCAGGCCGGATCGCTCCGGTTCTCACCCCAGGGATCGGAGGGCTCCGCGTACGGCTCCTCGGGCCGCCCGCCCGACCAGGGCGGTCCGGAATACGGGCCGTTGTGCGACATCGGGGCATCCTCCTCGGCTTTGCCGCATGTCACGGTAGCGTGCGCCGCGCGCTGTGGACGGTTCCGTCCCGTTGTCCACAACCCGACCTGCGCCTGCCGGCCGGGACCGTTACCTTTCCCGCTCATGTCCTCACTACTTGTGATCATGGCGAGCGTGCTCGGCGGCATCCCGGCCGTCCTGCTGGCCCTGATCGATCTGCGGTCGCTGCGACTGCCCGATCCGCTGGTCGCGGGTCTGGCCGTGGGGGCGGGTGGGCCGCTGGCCGTGCTCGCGCCGGGTCGGATCGGTCCGGCGCTGCTGGCCGGGGTGCTCGTCGGGGCCGGCTACCTGCTGGTGGCGCTGCTCCCCGGCGACGGGCTGGGGTTCGGTGACGTGAAGCTGGGAGCCGTCCTGGCCGTGCTGCTCGGGCTCGCGGGTGGTTGGCCGGCGGTGGTGGCCGGCCTGGTCGCGGCCCATGTGATCGGCGCCGGGGTGGCCGTTGTCCTGCTGGCCACCCGGCGTCGTCGCGTCTTCCCGTTCGGCCCGGCGCTCCTGTCCGGCGCTCTGGCCGGCCTGCTCATAGCAGTCTGAGCTGCCGGTCCTTCGGCTTCGACCGGGCCGCCTCGCCCAGCCGCTCGAACAGTCCGGAGTCGATCACGTCGAGGAACGGCGTCGGCTGCTGTTCCCGCTCGCTGCCGTGCCGCGACCGCTTGGCTGAATAGCTCACGTAGAGCCGATCCTGCGCCCGGGTCAGTCCGACGAAGAACAGCCGACGCTCCTCGGCGATCTCGTCGTCGGTCGGCGCCGAACCGGGCCAGCGCAGCGGCAGCAGCCCGTCCTCACAGCCGACCAGGAACACCACCGGGAACTCCAGGCCCTTGGCCGCGTGCAGGGTGAGCAGGTTGACCGCCTCGGCCCGCGGGTCCAGCGCGTCCACCTCGGCGCCGGTCTCGAGCTGCTGGAGAAACAGCGGCAGGTCGTCGCCGACCCGCTGGGCCAGCGGGGTGAGCAGGTCGGCCGCGGACCAGATGTCCTCGGGAGCGATCTGATCGCCGTCCAGGGTTGGCGCCGCGAACCGCTGGGCCAGCACCTGGGCCGACAACCGGATCCGGGCGGCCAGCGGACCGCCCAGCCCGTCGGCGTGCCGCAGCTCGCGGGCGATCACCTCGACCCCGGGCCGGTCCCGCAGCCGGTTGTGCGAGCGCTTCTGCACCGGCACACCGGCCCGGGACAGCGCCTCCAGGATCGGGCGCGACTGGGCGTCGGTGCGGTAGAGAACCGCGATGTCCGAGAACGACAGCGTGCCCGAGGTGGCCCCGCGCGAGTCCACCCGGCCGGTGTCGTGCGATCGGTGCGACAGACCGCCGACCAGCTCGTCGATGGTTCGGACGACGAAGTCGGCCTCGTCGGCGACGCTGCGGGCCGGATACCGCCCGACCAGCGCGGCCTCCGGGTCCAGCCGGGCCGGGTCCAGCCGCCGGCCGCTGACCAGCGTCGACGGCGCGATGGCCTGCACCGCGGCGGCCAGGATGGGCGCCGACGACCGGTAGTTGCGGGTCAGCCGGACCAGGCGGGCGTCCACGAAGTCCTGGTTGAAGCGCAGGAAGTAGCGCACGTCGGCGCCACGGAACGAGTAGATCGCCTGGTCCGGGTCGCCGATCGCGCACAGGTTGCCGTCGGCCGGGGAGAGCAGGCGCAACAACTCGTACTGCAGCTCGTCGACGTCCTGATACTCGTCGACGAAGATCCACTGCCAGCGCTTGCGGTACTTCTCGACCAGCGCGGTGTCCTCGCGCAGCAGCTCCACCGGAACGCTGATCAGATCGTCCAGGTCGACCAGATCCTGCTGACGCAGAAGCTTCCGGTACGCGATGTCGTCCTCGCCCGCCTGCTCCCGCGCCGCCTTCTGCTCCGGTTCCTCGGCGATCCGCCACCCGGTGCCGAGCCCGGCCGCCTTGGCGTTCTCCTTGAGGATCGTCAGGCCCAGCGAGTGGAAAGTGCCGACCGTGATGTCCTCGGCCACGTCACCGAGCAGGCTCTCCAGCCGCTCCTTGAGCTCGGCCGCGGCCCGGCGGGTGAACGTGATGGCCAGGCAGCGCTCCGGGAAGACGCCCAGCTCGGCGCAGAGATAGGCGATCCGGTGGGTCAGCGTGCGGGTCTTGCCCGTACCCGGGCCGGCCACGATCAGCAGCGGGCCACCGGGCGCGGACGCGGCCACCCGCTGCATCGCGTCGAGGCGGTCCAGCAGGCCGGTGCCGACCTCCTCCATGCCGGCCAGCATCGGCTCGAACGGCTCGTGCGGGCTCGGCGGCGGCGCGATCGGCGGCGGGGCCGGCTTGTCCTTGACCGGTTTCGCTTTGGAGTCCTTCTTCGCCGGCGCCTTGGCAACCTTGGCCGGCGGAGCCTCCGGGAACATGTCGAACAGCGTCTCGACCTGCGGCGCGCTGCTGCGATTGCGCAGCTCACCGGGCTCGAACAGGGTGATCACGCCATACTCGCCGTCATACCCCGGAATGCGCCGGACGTCGCCGCGCCGCAGCCGGGTGATCGCCTCGCGCAGCTCGTCGCCGCCGGCCCGGCCGATCTCGTCGACCGGCACCTTGCGCAGGATGTCCAGCTCGGCGCCGAGCGTCGCCACCAGGTGGTTGAGCTGCGACTCGACGGTCTTCGACTTCGGGCCGACGCCGTGGATCTCGCCGAGGATCTCGTGCAGCTGGATCAGGTGCTCGACGTGCGCTTGCTTGGCGAAGCCCTCCGGTCGATCAGCAAGATCCTCAACCCGGCTCAGTACGCCCACGGTCAGTGGACGACCGCACTCCGGGCAGCGGCCGCCGGCCTCGCGGGTGCGCTCCGGCTCCCAGTTGACGCCGCACACGCGGTGGCCGTCGGCGTGATACTTGCCCTCTTCCGGGAAGAACTCCAGCGTGCCGGCCAGACCGACACCGTCCCGGACCGCGAAGTAGTCCGGGGTGCCGGTGAACAGGGTCGCCTCGCGGGCCAGCGCGGCCGGGGAGTGCGCGTCCGAGTTCGAGACCAGGCGGTACCGATCCAGGCTGGAGACGCGCCAGTTCATCGCCGGGTCGCTCGACAGGCCGGTCTCCACCGCGGTGACGTGGTCGGCCAGGTCGGCGTAGCAGTCGGCGATCGCGTCGAAACCGGACTTCGAGCCGAGCGCGGAGAACCACGGCGTCCAGATGTGGGCCGGGATCAGATAGCCGCCGGCCTCAAGCGTGATCTCCAGCAGGTTCCGCGAGTCCAGGCCGAGAATCGGGCGGCCGTCCGCGGTCAGGTTGCCGATCCGGCCCAGCGCGGTGTTGATCCGCTCGGCCGACGCGAAATCGGGCGCGTACAGCAGGTGGTGAACCTTGCGGGTGCGGTCGTCGCGCTTGTAGATCGTGGAGATCTCCACGCTCAGCATGAAACGCGCCGGGGCCGTCCCCTGCAGCGAGCCGGGGAGCCGCTTGGTGACCGGATCCTCGTCGTTCAGCCGGAAGAGGCCGGGCTCGGCCGGGTCCAGGCTCTCCCGCAGATGCTCGAACCAGGCCGGATGGGTGAAGTCGCCGGTGCCCAGCAGCGCGATGCCCTTGCGCCGGGCCCACCAGGCCAGGTTGGGCAAGGTCAGATCACGGCTGCAGGCTCGCGAATACCGCGAGTGGATGTGTAGGTCGGCGACGTATGTGTCCGAGCTGACCTCCACGTCTCGCATCCTGTCACGGCCGTCGGTTCCGCCACGAATCGCCACGCTCAAACACACTTACCGATCTTGATGAGTTACGCCACGCGGAGTTCGACCACCGTGACCTGCGGCGGCGCGCCAACACGCACCGGTGGGCCCCAGAAGCCCGCGCCGTTGGTCACGTACACCGGCACGCCGTCCACCCGTCCGAAGCCGGAGACTACCGGTTGCTGCAATTTCACGAGGAGGTTGAACGGCGCCATCTGGCCGCCGTGAGTGTGCCCGGAGACCTGCAGATCGACACCGTAGGGCGCGGCGTCGTGGGCGGCCAGCGGCTGGTGCGCCATCAGGACCACCGGCCGGTTCCGGTCGCGATCCCCGAGCGCCCGGCCGAAGTCGGCCGGGTCGCCGTAGGCCTCCCCGCCCAGGTCATTGACCCCGGCCAGGTCGAGCCCGTCGATCTCCACCCGCTCGTTGCGCAGCGGGCGCAGGCCGAGCTCGGTGACCTCGCCGATCCACGGTTCGTAGCCGGAGTAGTACTCGTGATTGCCGGTCACGAAGTAGGCGCCCCTCCGCGACTCGATCCCACGCAGCGGCTCGGCGAGCCGTCCCAGTTCCGCGACAGTGCCGTCCACAAGGTCACCGACGACGCACACCACGTCCGCGTTCACCGAATTGATCACGCGGGTGATGCGCTGCGCGTGACCGATTCCGGTCAGCGGCCCCAGATGAATGTCGGAGACGACCGCGAGCCTGGTCCCGTCCATCCCCCGAGGCAGTTTCGCGATCGGGATCTGCACCCGATCAATCCGCGGCGCCCCGGTTGCCGTCCGAATCCCATACCCGGTCACCCCGGCCGCGGTCAGCCCGGCAAAGATCGCCGCCCCCCGAGCCAGCAGAAGCCGCCGCTCCCTCCCGCCACCCGGCCCCGCCGCGTCACCACCCTGAGCCGCTGTCCCGCCACCTGGCCCCGCCGCGTCGCCGCCCTGCGCCGCCATGCCGCTACTCGGCCCCGCCACATCGCCACCTGCGTCGTCCCGAGCCGTCGCGCTCTCACTCGCGGCAGTGCTCGTCCCGTCGCCCGCCTCGGTTGCGACCGCGTTCGCGTCGCCTCCAGCGGCGGCGGGCACAGACCCGGCCGGCTGCAACTCACCGTCCGCTGCCCGGCTGCGGCTTCCCGGCGCTTCCGCGATTGATTCGGTACGCCCATTGCGCGCCCACGTGAGCCGAACCACCAACCGCGGGATCTCCAACACGATCAGGCTGATGAGCAGGTAGAACATCAACGCGATCCACAGGTATCCCGGCCAGGCCAGCCACTTCACGTGCCCAGCCCGCACCCCGATCAGCGTCGCCGGCACGAGCAGCCCCAGCAGAACGGCGATCACCGCACTCACCCGCCGCGCCCAGCCCGGGCGCAACGTGTCCCCCGCCAGCCGCTTCCACAGGTAGAAGTGGGCCAAGCCGATGACCACCAGGATCACCGCGACGAACGCAATCAAGGTTTCCTCCCCGGCCGCCGACCCACCGTAGGCCAGCCGCCCGCGAACCGAGCCAAGTCTCCCCGACTCGGGCCCACCGACTCACCGCACCCTCAGCCCCACCACAGGCCACACGACGCCGCCCCCTCGACGGCGTCGTGCCCCAAGCCCACCCAACGGCACCGCCGAGCGACCCAGCCCTCAACGGCACCGCGGCCGAGCCGCCCACCTCTCCACCATCCCGCCGATGTTGCCGCATCAGCGCGATGACAAAGAGGCCGGCGACCAGGCCATCACCGGGTTGCCCAGCATGCACGGAGCCGTCCGCATCATCCCCGTGTCGATGCGACCAGCCCCGAAGCATCCCTGCTCCCCGACTGGCCCGAATCCTGCCCGAGGGGTACGACAAAAACGCGAACCCCAAGCTCAAAGCCGCAACGATCCGGCCCGGAGCCCGCAACGATCCGCCCCTGGGACCCGCAACGATCCGCCCCTGGGACCCGCGGCGATCCGCCCCTGGGACCCGCGGCGATCCGCCCGGAACCCGCGGCGATCAGCCGCCCGCGAAGGGCGGTAGGACGTCGACGGTCACCCCGGCCGGCAGCGCGGCCCTCCGGTCATGACAGGCCAGCCCGTCCACCAGGAAGCTGGCCGCCTTGACCACCAACCCCATCCGCTCCCCGTGCCGATCGGTCAGAGCCTGGGCAAGCTCCTCCAACGACCCGGCCGATATCTCCTCAGCCGAGACACCCCCGGCCGCGGCCCGTGCCCCGGCGAAGTACCGAACGGTCAGCAAAGCTCAACTCCCGCCACCCAGGTGATCAGCAACGGTCAGCCCCCGATGGCCGACATCGGCCGAGCCGGCTGCAGGAAAGCTGGATCATCGATCCCGTGCCCGGCCCGCTTGCCCCACATCGCCACCCGCCAGGCCTCAGCGATCTCGCCGTCCGGCGCACCGTCCCGCACCAGCTTCCGCAGGTCGCTCTCGTCGGTGGCGAACAGACAGTTCCGCACCTGGCCGTCGGCGGTCAGCCGGGTCCGGTCGCAGTCCCCGCAGAACGGCCGCGTCACGCTCCCGATCACGCCCACCCGGGCCGGTTCCCCGGCCGCGTCGACGTGCCCCGGCACCAGCCAGGTCTCCGCCGGAGCCGTTCCACGTGAAACATCGTCGGGCCGTAGATCGAAGGGCTTCAGCGCGGCCAGGATCTCGTCGGCGGTGACCATCGTGTGCCGATCCCACTGGTGCTGAGCGTCCAGCGGCATCTGCTCGATGAACCGCAACTGATACCCATGCTCCAGCGCGAACCCGAGCAGAGCAGCGGCCTCGTCGTCGTTCACCCCGCGCATCAGCACCGTGTTGATCTTCACGGGAGTGAGGCCGGCCTCGGCCGCCGCACGCAACCCGCGCAGAACGTCGGCGTGCCGGTCGCGGCGAGTCAACGTACGGAATCGGTCGGGGTCGAGGGTGTCGAGCGAGACGTTGACCCGGTCGAGCCCGGCGTCCCGCAGGGGCACGGCCAGCCGATCCAGACCGATCCCGTTCGTGGTGATCGACATCCGGGGCCGCGGGGTCAGCCGGGCCGTCTCGGCGACGATGCCGACCAGGCCGCGCCGGATCAGCGGCTCGCCGCCGGTGAACCGGACCTCGGTCACGCCGAGCCGCTCCACCGCGATCCGGACCAGCCGGACCACCTCGTCGTCGGTGAGCTGCTCAGGCTGTGGCATCCAGGCCAGACCCTCGGCGGGCATGCAATACGTACACCGGAGGTTGCATCGGTCGGTGAGGGAGACCCGCAGATCGGTCGCGACGCGGCCGAATCGATCGGCCAGCATGATCACGGCAGCCACCGCTGTCGCTCGCCTGATCTCCACGTCTCGCTCACGAAATCGAATCTAGCCTCTCGGCGGGAAAGTTGCCGCCGCGGATTTCGGCCTGTGGATAACCTCCCGCGAGGTCATCCGCGCAGGACAGCGTCGGCGGCCGTCCGCACCGCAGCGCGGAAGCTCGCGCCGAAGGCCGCCGTGTGCACGAGCAGAAGATGCAGCTGATGCAACGGCACCCGTCGTTCCCATCCGTCCGCGAGCGCCCACTCCGCGCGGTACGCCCCGATGATCACGTCGAGGTGGGCCACACCGCCGAACAGCGACAACGTGGCCAGGTCGGTCTCGCGGTGACCGCCATGGGCCGCCGGATCGACGAGCCATCCGCGCCCGTCCGCGCCCCACAACAGGTTGCCCGGCCACAGGTCACCATGGATCCGGGCCGGCGGTTCTTCCGTCCCGTACGAGTCAATTGTCTTGATGATTTTCTCGACCACGGCGATGTCGGCGCCCGAAAGCGCACCTTGATCGGCGGAGATCCGCAGGTAGGGAAGCAGTCGGCGCTCGGCGAACCACGAGCTCCAGGGCCCGTCGGAGGGTGTGTTGTCGAGGGGCAGCGGTCCGATCCACCCGGGCCACGGCGCACCGAAGGTTTCCGCACCGGCGCGATGCAACGCGGCCAGCCCTCGCCCGAAAAGTTCCGCAGCCGGGCGGCCGGCGTCGCCCTCCTCCACCCATTCCATCGCGATCAAATTCGGCAAAGACACAATTATTTCCGGTACGGGCAGTGCCCCCGCCCGCCGCAGCCAGCGCGATCCGGCCGCCTCGGCCGCGAACAGTCCCTCCGGCGCGTCCCCGTCCGGCCACGACTTCGCGAACAACGACGCCCCGTCCTCCAAGGTCAGGCGCGACGCCGAGCTCACCCCCCGATGCACCGGCGTCTCCCGGATGCGCTGATGCGTGAGAAATGTCGGGAGGTGCTCCGGGTGCGCGCGCAAATACGCCATGTCCACCCGGTTATCTTGCGCTTCGGGTGACGGACATCCCATTTCAGAGGCAAAATGTCGGCATGGCCCCTGTCGCAGTGCGTTCATACCGCCCGAGTGACCACTCCGCGGGCCGGCGGCTGTGGGCCGAGCTGACCCGGCAGCAGAACGAGATGTACGGCGAGGCCGACGACGACGGCGGCGCCGGGTTCGAGGAGTACCTGACCAGGCTCGATCTGAGTGGCCTGTGGGTGGCCGACCACGCCGACGACGGGGTGATCGGGATGGTCGGGCTGATCATGCGGAATCGAGCCGGTGAGGTCGAGCCGGTGATCGTCACGGTCACCCACCGCCACAAGGGGGTCGGCCGCAAGCTGCTGCAACACGTCGCGGCCGAGGCCAAGAAGCGGAATATGACGTCGCTGACCATCTCGCCGTCGTCGCGGAACGTCGAGGCGATCCGCAGCCTGCACGCGGCCGGCTACGACGTGGTCTCCTCGATCGAGCTGACCATGGATCTGGATCGTCATCCGCACGCCTGGCAGCAGGAGGGCCTGGAGTTGCAGGGCCTGCCGTTCCGTAACTGAGACGAGGTCTGTGGAAAAGTTGTCCACAGGCGCCGAGAAAGGCACTCGCGGCCGTCGCCGACCGGGCCAAGCTGCCCGGCATGACGTCCACCTGCAACCTCGCCATCCGCACTCCCGCCGAGCTCATCGCCGTCGTGCCGTTCGTGATGGGCTATCACCCGAGCGACAGCGTCGCCATGGTCGGCCTCAGCGGCTCGCGGCTCGATTTCGCCGCGTGCCACGACCTTCCCCCGCCCGACTGGACGGCCGCCGACGCCCAGAAGGCGGCTGACGACGTCGCCGACGCGGTGGCCCTGCAGCGGCCGGAACGGGTGGTCATCGTCGGGTACGGGACGGCCAAGCGGGTCATCCCGAGCCTGCTCCGCAGCGCTGAGGCGGTGACCCGCCGCGGTGTCGACGTGCTCGACGTCATGCGGGTCACCGACGGCCGATGGTGGTCCTACACCTGCACGGATCGCGAGTGCTGTCCTCCGGAGGGCTCACCGTGCCTGCCCGGCGACAGCGTGATCGCGGCCGAGGCCACCTTCCACGGCAACGTCGCCCTGCCCAGCCGCCGGGATCTGACCGCGCAGGTCGCGCCGGTCGCCGGGGCGGAACGGGCCGAGATGCGCCGGGCCACCGAGCGGGCACGTAGTCGCTTCACCGGCCTGCTGGCCGAGGACCTGACCGCGGAACGGTACGCGCGGCTCGTCCGGCAGCACGGCCAGCTCGCGGTCCGGGCCGCCGAGAAGTGCTATCGCGCCGGGCGCACCCTCGGGCCGGACGAGATCGCCTGGCTCGGCGTGCTGCTCGTGGACCGTTCGGTCGAGGATTTCGCGTTGGAACGGGCCGTCACCGCGCACGAGTGGCAGATCCGCCTCTGGACCGATGTCCTGCGCCGGGTCGAGCCGCCCTACGTCGCGCCGGCCGGCTGCCTGCTCGGTTTCACCGCCTGGCAGGCCGGGCGCGGCTCGCTGGCCCGGGTCGCGGTGGACCGGGCGCTGGCCGCCGAGCCCCAGCACCACATGGCCGGCCTGCTGCACAACGTGCTCGGCTTCGGGCTTCCGCCGCGGATGCTGCGGAAGGCGCTCCCGCCCCGGATGCTGGGGAAAGCGAGGCGGTGGCGATGAGCCGGTCAGACTGTGACGCGATCCACTCCGGCGTAAACGTTCATGGTCGTGCCCCGCAGGAAGCCGACCAGGGTCATCCCGGCCTCCTCGGCCAGCTCGACCGCGAGCGTGCTCGGTGCCGAGACCGCGGCCAGCATCGGCAGCCCGGCCATCCACGCCTTCTGGGTGAGCTCGAAACTGGCCCGCCCGGAGACCATCAACACGTGCCCGGTCAGCGGCAATCGGCCCTCGCGGAGTGCCCAGCCGAGCACCTTGTCGACCGCGTTGTGCCGGCCCACGTCCTCCCGCAGCACGAGCATCTGCCCGTCGGCGGTGAACAGGCCGGCCGCGTGCAGGCCACCGGTCCGGTCGAAGGTGCGCTGCGCGGCCCGCAGCCGATCCGGTAGCTCGACCAGGGTGGTCGCCGGCACGCGCAGCGGATCCGCCGTCACGTCGAAGCGCGACCGGGTGCGCACCGCGTCGATGCTGGCCTTGCCGCACACCCCGCACGAGCTGGTGGTGTAGAAGTTGCGGCTCAGGTCGGTCACCGGCGGCGGCACGTGCGCGCCGAGCACGATGTCGACGACGTTGTAGGTGTTCGGGGTGTCCGTCCCGGCGCACAGCTGCGCGGTCGTCACGTCCTCGGCGACGTTGATCATGCCCTCGCTGAGCAGGAACCCCATGGCCAGATCGATGTCGTGCCCGGGCGTGCGCATGGTCACGGCGAGCGGCTGCTTGCGCACCCGGATCTCCAGCGGCTCCTCGGCGGCGAGCTCGTCGGGCCGCCGCCGACTGGTGCCGGAGGGTCCACCGAGATCGATGCGGACCACCGGCCGGCGTGTTGTGCTCCTGCCCATGGGCGGAGCTTACGACGCTCTCCAGCAAATCAGCACACGCCGTCTAACCGGCAACTTCAAAGGCGCGCGGACACGCCCGCCATCCGGTCGGGATACGGTACTCACGTGGGGGGATTTGCGGCGGTGGTGCTGGCCGGTGGTGCGGCACGGCGGATGGGCGGTGCGGACAAGCCGACGCTTGCCGTGGCCGGCCAGTCGATGCTGACCAGGGTCCTGGCCGCGGTGCACGACGCTGATCCACGCGTCGTGGTCGGCCGGGTCCCCACTGACCTGCCCGTTCCCGTGCACGTGACCCGCGAGGAGCCACCCGGTGGCGGCCCGGTCGCGGCCGCCTCGGCCGGTCTGGCGCTGGTCCCGACCAGCATTGCCTATACGGCTCTGCTCGCGGCCGATCTGCCGTTCCTCACCGGTGAGGCGATCGACGTGCTGCGCCTGACCATGGAGTCGGCGCCGATGGAGGGCGCGGTCTACCGGGACACCGACGGGCGGCTGCAGATCCTCTGCGGGGTGTGGCGGACAGCGGCGCTGCGCGCGGCCATCGAACGACTTGCGGCCAAACGCGGTGGCCTGCACGGCGCACCGGTCCGTGAGCTGATCGCCGAGCTCCGGGTGGCCGAGGTGTCCTGGCGTCGCCCGGGCCCACCGCCCTGGTTCGACTGCGACACCGACGACGACCTGCGGACCGCCGAGGAGTGGGCGAGATGAACGAGCTGGATCGGTGGGTCGCCGCGGCGGGCGCCGAGCTGGGCGTTCCGCCGGAGGACGTGCCGGTCACGGCAGTTCTGGACATGGCCCGGGACGTCGCGCACAACGTCGTCCGGCCCGGGGCGCCGGTCACGGCGTACCTGATGGGGCTGGCCGTGGGCCGTGGGGCCGACCCGGCCGAGGTCGCCGAGCGGATCACCGCGCTGGCCACCTCCTGGACCCGCCGGTCCGACACCTGAGCGATCGGCGCGGCCCGGCCGGTTCGACTCCTTGATCAGGGGAAACGTGCCGAACGCGAGACGGGCGTTTACAGCACGGCCGCTCTCGATAGGGTGACGGTGACGGAGGTGCGATCATGACGGCAGAGAGCCCGGCGGGCGACACGCCCGAAAGCGTGTTGCTCGACGAACCGACCACGGCAGACCTACGAGCCAAGGTCAACGAGGCGTGGCGCGAGTTCGCCGAAGCCCTGACCGGTGTGCTGTCCAGCCTGCCGTCCGGCGCCCAGATCGACCTCACCCTGGACCCGACCGCGTCCGGCACCGGCACCGCGGTCTACTCGGTGAGCGTCCGCGTCCTGCCGGCCGGTGTGGTCGAGGCGCTCGCGGTCGGCAACGCCGGCCTCCCGGCGGAGTATCGGATGGACCGGGCCACGGTCGCCGCCGTGGTGGCGCTCGGCTGGTCCCCGCCCGGAGTTCTGGCCGGCTCGCGCGACGCGTTCGGCCTGCGCTCCGAGCAGTCCAAGGCACCCGCCCTGGCCACGATCATCACGCGCACGCTGCGGGATGTGTACGGCGCTCCCCACCCGGCCTTCCTGGTCTACCTCGCGCACGACGAGGAGGACGAGCCGATCGACGTCGGCCCGCTGGCCACCGCGCGGTCCGAACCGGGCCTGGAGCTCGTGACCGGCGGCCCCGAGCTGACCGACGAGGAGCTGCTGGCCGAGGTCGCGGGCGACGAGGTGCCGCTCGACGAGCGGGTCCGCACGGTGATCGCCACCATGTCCAAGACCACCGTCGACCAGCTGCAGGTCGACGCGGACGGGGATGTCGGCATCCGGGCCGGTTCGGCGATGGTCTTCGTCCGGGTCCGGGACAACCCGCCGCTGGTCGACGTCTTCTCGCCGATCCTGACCGAGGTCGAGCCGACCGAGCAGCTCTACGTGAAGCTGTCCGAGCTCACCAACCGGATGCCGATCGGGCGGCTCTACTGCGCGCAGGACACGGTCTGGGCGTCGATCCCGGTCTTCGGCCGCAACTTCCAGGCGGTTCACCTGATGCTCGCGGTGCAGGTGATGACCGGGCTGGCCGACGAGCTGGACGACCGGCTGCACGGTGAGTTCGGCGGCAAGCGCTTCTTCGGCGAGGGCGACAAGCCGACCCCGCCGAAGAGCGACGGGGAACACCGCACCGGCATGTACCTCTAAATACCCAAAAATCCGACACGGTACGGCGGTGGGCCCGATCCGCCGCCGACCCGTTGGTGCGCGCCCGTAGCCGACCCGCCGATCCGGCAGCGCGTCCACGCGTAAACGACCGGGCGGCCCCGGGACTGCTCACTCCGGCAGCGAAGGCACCGCCGTCGGTGTCTCCACCAGCCGGGACAGCACCACCATGCTGCGCGTCGACGTCACAAACGGCTCGGCCCGAAGCCGTTCCAACGCCTGCTCCAAATGACCGATATCGGCCGCCCGCAGATGCACCAACGCATCCGCCTGCCCGGAGACCGTGTACGCCCCCACGACTTCCGGATGCCGCCGGGTGGCCACGGTGATCTGCGCCGGTGTGGTCCGCCCGGTGCAGAACAGCTCCACGAACGCCTCGGTCGTCCACCCCACCGCGGCCGGTTCGATCACCGCCGTGAATCCCTTGATCACCCCGGCCGACCGCAGTCGGTCGACCCGGCGTTTCACGGCCGGGGCGGAGAGCGACACCTTGGCGCCGATCTCGGCATACGAAGCGCGGGCGTCCGCCACGAGCAACGCAATGATTCGATGGTCGACGGCGTCCATCTGCAACGATTCGCCTCCGAAAGGCAAGATTTCGAGCTGTTTGCTGCAACGCAGCCTACCTACGCTAAAACCTCATGAGCCAGCTGGAGCGATCCCCTCGAAAGCGGACATATCTAATGTGTCCCCCGGAGCATTTCACGGTTGAGTACGCGATCAACCCGTGGATGGACACGACCGTCGCGGTCGACGCCGCCCGGGCCCTGAAGCAGTGGGACTCACTCCGCACCACCCTGGTCAATCTCGGTCACGAGGTACACGTCCTGGACGCCCGCCCGGGCCTGCCGGACATGGTGTATTCGGCCAACGGCGCGTTCTCGGTCGACGGCACCGTCTACGGCGCCCGGTTCCGCTATCCGCAGCGGGCCGACGAGGCGGTCGCGCACCGGGCGTTCTACGACACCGCCGGCGCCTGGAAGTTCGTCGCTCCGGTGCACGTCAACGAGGGTGAGGGCGATTTCGCGTACCTGCCCGGGGCGTACGGCGGCATCGTCCTGGCCGGCTACGGTTTCCGCACCGACCCGGCCGCGCACGCCGAGGCCCAGGAGGTGCTGGGCCGTCCGGTGATCTCGCTGCGCCTGATCGACCCGGCCTTCTACCACCTGGACACCGCGCTGGCCGCGCTCGACGACCGCCACGTCACGTACTACCCGGACGCCTTCTCGGAGTCCTCCCGACAGGTACTCGCCCAGCTGTTCCCGGACGCGGTGCTGGCCGACCGCGCCGACGCCGAGGCGTTCGGCTTGAACCTGGTCAGCGACGGTCGCCACGTGATCCTGAACACGGACGCGATCGGCATGGGACGCAAGGTCCGGGACGCCGGATACCAGCCGGTTCACGTGGATCTGTCGGAGCTCAAGCGTGGCGGCGGCAGCGTCAAGTGCGCCGTCGCGGAATTGCGGCCCGGACACCCCTGACCTCACGGGCACCTTTGGATCCGGTGCGCAAAGATGGGTCGCATGACCGACGACACCCGCACCACCGAGCACAAGGACGACGGCACTGTCATCGTCGTGGGCCCCGATGGTCGCCCGATGGGCACCATCGAGGAGGACGGCACGATGAGCCCGGAAGAGCCGGGCAACCTCATCGAGCAGCCGGCGAAGGTCATGCGCATCGGCAGCATGATCAAGCAGCTGCTCGAGGAGGTGCGGGCCGCGCCGCTCGACGAGGCCAGCCGGGGCCGGCTGCGGGAGATCCACGAGCGTTCGATCAAGGAGCTGGAGGATGGCCTGGCCCCGGAACTCCGCGAGGAGCTGGAGCGGCTGTCCCTGCCGTTCGAGGGCGAAACCCCGCCCAGCGAGGCCGAGCTGCGCATCGCCCAGGCCCAGCTCGTCGGCTGGCTCGAGGGGCTGTTCCACGGCATCCAGGCCGCGCTCGTCGCCCAGCAGATGGCCGCCCGCCTGCAGCTCGAACAGATCCGCGGCGGCCAGGGCCGCCCGGCCCTCCCGATGGGCATCCCCGGCAAGCCCGACCGCCCCACCGGCCAATACCTTTAAACCCCAATCTTCCCGTACGGCCACAAAGGCCCCACGCCCCCAAGAACTCCGCAACCGCGAGCCCCCACGCTCGTAAGGCCCTGCGGTCGTGAGGCCCTGCGGTCGTGAGGCCCTGCCGTCGTGAGGCCCTGCCGTCGTGAAGGCCCGCGGTCGTGAGGGCCTGCGGTCGTAAGGCCCCGCGGTCGTGAGCGGCCCGCGGTCGTGAGGGGCCCCGTGCGTCGTCCCACGCGAGGCCGCTGCCACTCCATGCCGCCGCGCGCCGCGCGCCCGCTCAGCTGGTGCTGAGGGTTGTAAAACAGTCCGGATACAACCCTCAGCACCAGCCGAGCCCCGGCGCCGCGCGGCCCCGCCTTGCCCCGCGCGGCCCCGCCTTGCCCCGCGCGCCGCGCCGCCGCGCGCCGCGCCGAGGCCGGCAGAGCACACCGCGAGAGGTCCGAGCATCGCAGGAGGCTTGGCCCGCAACAGGGTTCGGGCGTGGCACCGACCCGAGTCGCACTCGTTGCACCGGCGGCCAGGGCCGCACTCGTGCGCCGCCGACCAGGGCTGCACCAGCCAGGGCGGGCGACCGCGCGGCGGCACGCGCAGGGCGGCTTCGCGCGGCAGCGTCCGCGCGGCGCGGCTTCGTGCGTCAGCGTCCGCGCGGCGCGGCTTCGTGCGGCAGCGTCCGCGCGGCGCGGCTTCGTGCGTCAGCGTCCGCGCGGCGCGGCTTCGTGCGTCAGCGCCCGCGCAGGGCGGTTTCGTGCGGCAGCGCCCACGAAGGGCGGTTTCGTGTGGCAGCGCCCGCGCGGGGCGCGGCTCAAACGGCCGCGCCGCACCCGCCGTACGGGAAGCCGGTTTTAAAGGTTGAAAGCTTTTTGCAGGTAAACCGCAACGCCATCCTCGACATTGCTCCCGGTCACCTCATCGGCCACCGCGAGAACCGCCGGATGCGCATTGCCCATCGCCACGGCCCGCCCGGCCCAGGCCAGCATCGGAATGTCGTTGGGCATGTCCCCGAACGCCACCACTTCGTCGGCGGTGATTCCTTCGCGTTCGCAGAACCAGGCGAGCCCGGCGGCTTTGGTCACGCCCGCCGCCGAGATCTCCACCAGCGCGGACGACGACGAGCGGGTCGCCTCGGCCACCCCGCCCAGGGCTTTGCTGACCAGTTCCAGGAAGTCGTCGGGGTCGGCGGAGGCCGAGCGGGCCAGCAGTTTCACCGCCGGCACGGAGGTCAGCTCCTCGGGCGCGGAGATCACCTGGACGCGATGATCGGTCCAGCGGATCGGCCAGGTCGACTCGTGGCGGAACGAGCGTCCGTCCTCGATCTCGACCGCGAGGGACAGGTCGGGCACCGCGTCGCGCAGGCGGCGGGTGACGTCGAGCAGCGCCTCGCAGGAGAGCGGGTCGGTCCGCAGCACTTCGTCGGCGTGCGGGTCGTAGATCACCGCGCCGTTGGCGCAGACCGCCGGCAACCGTTCCGGCAGCTGGTCGTAGAGCTCTTCGAGCCAGCGCAGCGGCCGCCCGGTCACCAGCACCACCGGTGCCGGGACCGCGGTCAGCACGTCGATGGTCCGCCGGGTGAGCTTGCGCTCGTCGTCGATCAGGGTGCCGTCAATATCGGTCGCTACGAGTCGCCAGGGTGCCATCACCTCGACAATAGCCGCTCGAGATACACCGCCACGCCGTCCTGATCATTGGTCAGCGTCACATCGTCGGCCATGGCCATCAGCTCGGGATGCGCGTTGGCGACGGCGACCCGGCCCCAGCCGGCCCAGGCGAACATCGACAGGTCGTTCGGCATGTCGCCGAAGACCAGCACGTCGGCCGGGTCGACGCCGACCGCTTCGGCGACGACGGCGAGACCGGTGCCTTTGTCCACGTGCGGCGGGCAGATCTCCAGGTAGTTGAGACCGGCCTGGGTGACGGTGGCCACGTCCGGCGGGACGACCCGGCGGGCGATCGCCAGCAGCTCGTCGATGTCGAGCTTGACGGCCTTCGCATACGCCTTGATCACGTCCCCGCCGAGGCACTCGGCCCGTGTCCGGGTCTCCAGGTCGATCGGCCAGCGCCAGGTCGGGTCGTAGTCACCCCAGAGCGGGGAGTCGTCGTGTTCCAGCGCCTCGAACATCACCGACAGCGGCCCGGTCTCCGACTCCAGCCGGGTCAGCACGTCGGAGACGACCGCGCCGGGCAGTCGCGCCTGCCGCAGATAGCGCTGTTCGGCCTGGTCGAGCACCCAGCCGCCCTGGGCGAGCACGAGATAGTCGCTGACCCGTACGTCGTCGCGGGTCAGCGAGGCGAGCCGGGGACCCCGGCCGGTGGCGGCGACGATCCGGATGCCGGCCGCACGGACCCGGCCCAGGACCTCATGCGTGTACGCGGAAACCGTGTCGTCACTGCGAACCAGCGTGCCGTCGAGATCGGTGGCGATGAGCTTCGGCAGCCCTGGCTTGAGCATCGAAACCTCCGAGGGTCTTGAAACCCCCGCGGAGGGCGGAAGGAGAACGGTACACCGGCCCAGCCACCAGCGACCATGACAACTGGTGACCGGGCGATGTCGAGATCGTTAGCGGCTGGGTTCCAGCACGTCGCGTCCGCCGAGGAACGGCTGGAGCGCCTTCGGCACCCGCACCGAGCCGTCCGGCTGCTGGTGGTTCTCCAGGATCGGAATCAGCCAGCGGGTGGTGGCGAGCGTGCCGTTGAGCGTCGCCGCGGTCTGCGGCTTGCCGTTCTCGTCGCGGTACCGGATGTTGAGCCGGCGCGCCTGGAACGTCGTGGTGTTCGACGTCGAGGTGACCTCGCGGTACCGCGACTGCGACGGCACCCACGCCTCGCAGTCGAACTTGCGGACCGCGCTGGAGCCCAGGTCACCGGCGGCCACGTCGATCACCCGGTACGGGATCTCGACCTTGGCCAGCATCTCCTCCTCCATCGCGAGCAGACGCTGGTGTTCCTCGAGAGCGTCCTCGGGGCGGCAGAACGAGAACATCTCCACCTTGTCGAACTGGTGGACCCGCAGGATGCCCCGCACGTCCTTGCCGTGCGAGCCGGCCTCCCGCCGGTAACACGTCGACCAGCCGGCGAACCGCGACGGGCCGTTGCTCAGGTCGAGGATCTCGTTCGAGTGGTAGGCGGCCAGGGCCACCTCCGACGTGCCGACCAGGTAGAGGTCGTCCGCTTCGAGGCGGTAGATCTCGCTGGCGTGGGCGCCCAGGTAACCGGTGCCCTCCATCGACTCCGGCCGGACCAGGGTCGGCGTGATCGACGGGGTGAAGCCGTGCTCGACCGCCTGCTGCATGGCCAGCTGCAGCATGCCCAGCTGGAGCAGCGCGCCGACACCGGTCAGGAAGTAGAACCGCGAGCCCGACACCTTGGCGCCGCGCTCGGTGTCGATGGCGCGCAGCGCCTCACCGATCTCCAGATGGTCGAGCGGCTCGGCGATCTCCGGGATCGTGCCGACCTCGCGCAGGACCACGAAGTCGTCCTCGCCGCCGGGCGGGGCGCCGGCCACCACGTTCGACACGGCCATGTGGGCGCGCTTGAGCGCCTCGTCGGCCTCGGTGGCCGCGCTCCCGGCCGCCTTCACCTCGGCGGCCAGCTCCTTGGTGCGGGCCAGCAGCGCGGCCCGTTCGTCCCCGGAGGCCTTGGCCACCTGCTTGCCGATGGAGTTCTGCTCGGCCCGGACCGCCTCGAACCGCTGGGTAGCGGCCCGGCGCTCCTCGTCGGCCCGCAGCAGGTCGTCCACCAGCTCGGTGGACTCACCGCGCAGCCGCTGGCTCGCGCGGATCAGTTCCGGATCTTCACGAAGCAGACGCAGGTCAATCACGGTTGTGGAGCCTACCGGGTGCACACGTCCGGTTTCGCGTGAGTATTGACGACGTCATCGCAGGGGTATGTCCCGGTTGTCGACGGTCGGCATGAACGGCTCGGTCGGCGCGATACTCAGCTCCAACGGCTCGTCCTCATCGGGCTCGGCCACCGGGACCGGACGCGGTTCTTCCGGATCACGCCCGCCCAGCCCGAGCGCGACCAGCGCGGCCACGACGGCGGCGATCGCGCACCACAGCCCCCGCCCGAGCGCCACCTTCAGCTCCCCGGCGTCCAGGGCGAGCGTGTAGAAGCTGGTCATCTGCCGGCTCTGCGCGCCGAGCAACTGGATCGAGGCGGCCAGCAACGCCAGCAGCACCCCACCGGAACCGAACCCGGCCAGCTTCGCGTACCGCCGACCGGCCTCCGGGCCGAGAATCGCCAACAGCACGGCGATCACCAGGAAGAACAGACCGACGACGTACGCCGCACCGACTCCTCCGAGATCGAACAGGTCGGTCCGCAGCATCTTCGTCTCGCCGACCTCGTCCGACCCGTAGACCAGACCGTTGACCGTGGTCACCTGCCACTCGGAGATCAGCGACGCGAACGCGGCCACCCCGCCCAGCCCGGCGACCAGCGGCCGCACCCGGCGATCACTGCTGAGGCCACGGAGAAAACCGGCCCGTTCCTTCGGCTCACCGAACTCGATCACCGTCTCCGACATGTGATCCATGATGGGCCCTGCGTTGTCGCCCTTCCACCGGGCCCCGGATGGGCTAGCGTTCTGTTCATGCCTATTCGTTCTGCTACGGCCCGCTGGGAAGGGAACCTCACCGAGGGTTCCGGCACGGTAAAGACTGGTAAGGGTGGCCTGCAGGGGAGTTACTCCTTCAAGTCACGCTTCGAGGAGGGCGAGGGGACCAACCCCGAGGAGCTCATCGCCGCCGCCCACTCCGGCTGTTTCTCGATGGCGTTCTCGAAGGCCCTGGCCGACGCGGGCTTCACGCCCACCTCGGTCGAGACCGTCGCCAAGGTGCACCTGGACAAGACTGACGCCGGCTTCGGCGTCTCCCGCATCGACCTGGAGACCGTCGGCAACGTCCCCGGCGTCGACGAGGCGACCTTCCAGAAGATCGCCGCCGACGCCAAGGAGAACTGCCCGATCTCCCGCCTGCTCAGCCCGGGCGCGGCGATCAGCCTCTCCGCCAAGCTCGCCTGACACTCGCTCCACCCGCCGGCGCGGCCGTTTCCCGGCCCGCGCCGGCCCCTTTTCCCGCGCTCGCACGGGTCGTTCCCGCGGCCGCGGCGACGGCACAATGGTCGGTGTGCCGGTGGACATGACGCGCGAACGCTTCGAGGAACTCGTCGGCGAGGCCCTCGACGAGGTCCCCGTCGAGCTGCTCTCCCTGATGAACAACGTGGTCTTCCTGGTCGAGGACGCCCCACCCGACGGCGACGACGGCCTGCTCGGCCTCTACGAGGGCACCGCCCTGACCGACCGAGGCTGGGACTACGCCGGCGTACTCCCCGACCGCATCACCATCTACCGCCTGCCCACGCTGCGCGTCTGCGACTCCGAGAACGACGTGGTCGAGGAAGTCGCGATCACCGTCGTCCACGAGATCGCCCACCACTTCGGCATCGACGACCAGCGCCTCCACGATCTCGGCTGGGCCTGACCTCCAAGATCAACTTCAAGATCTTCATTGCCTATCTCCGCGGTGGTCCAGATCGTCGCTCCCGCGGGGACCCTTCCGGGTCTCGCAGGGCGCTGGCGCGCCCAGAACGCGAAACCCGAAAGGGCGGCGTCCGCTGCTGGGCACGGTTACCCCAACCCCAACCCCGGAGTCAGCCGGCTTCCCCCGCGCGGAGACGGGCCAGCCAGGCCGAGGAGTCGGCGAAGTCGGCGTCGGAGAGCCCGGCCGGCGCCTGAACGGGCGGTTCCGGCTGAAGGCGGTGCCGCCCGTAACTGCCCAGGAACCGAACCTCGGCACAGATCCGCCGCAGCCCGCGCAACGCTTCCCCCAAGCGCGCCTCGGCCACGTGCCCGGTGCAGTCGAGGAAGAAGAAGTACGTCCCCAGCTGCTCCCCGGTCGGCCGGGATTCGATGCGGGACAGGTTGACGCCGCGGACCGCGAGTTCGGTCAGGACCGCGAGCAGCGCGCCCACCTGGTCGTGCCGGATCGACACGGCCAGCGAGGTGACGTCGTCGCCAGTGGCCGGCGGCGGCGGCACGGGCCGGGTGAGCAGTGCGAATCGGGTGACCGCTTCGGCCCGGTCGGCGACTTTCTCGGCGAGCACGGTGAGCCGGTTACGGGGTACGCCGATCGGCGCGCAGAGGGCCGCATCGTATTCCCCGGCGGCCGCGCTGATCGCCGCCGCGGCGTTGGACAGTACGTCGATGACTGTCGCGTCAGGCACGTTGGCCTGCAGCCAGTGCCGGCACTGGGCGGACGCCTGCGGGTGCGCCGCGATGGTCCGCAGCCCGGCCAGCGGCTTCAGCGCGTCGGCGGCCAGCACGAATTCGACCGGCAGCAGCACTTCGCGGGCGATCATCAGCGGGCTGCCGGTGACCAGTTCGTCCAGGGTGACCGGGATGGCCCCGCCGACCGAGTTCTCCAGTGGCACGAGGGCGGCGTCGGCTTCGCCGGAACGGACCGCCTCCAGCGCTTCGGGCACGCTGCGGGCGGGCAGGCGCACCCCGTGTTCGGCGGCCGGGATGGTGCGCAGGGCCGCCTCGGTGAAGGTGCCTTCGGGGCCGAGGTAGGTGAACCGGGTGGGCGGCGTTCCGGGCATCTCGTCAGTCTAGGGCGCAGAACTTCAGAAGCCGCAGGCCAGGACCCGGATCCCGGCGGGCGCGCTGGCCTGCACCTGCGGGTTGCACACGTCCGACCCGGCTGTGATGAAGGTCAGCGTGCTCCCTTTCCCGCTGGTCACCACGTTCAGTGGCTCCTGATCGCCGGTTCCGCTCCCGGCCAGCTCGACCGTGGTGAACGCCCACCCGTCGGCGCAGAACGGCCCGTCCTGCACTTTGAGCGTCTTGTTCGGGATCCCGTCCTTGCCTTTGATCAGCGCGAGGATTTCCGCCCCGGTCGGCTGTCCGACGCATTTGGCGGCGTGCGCGGGTGTGGGTGTGGGCGACTTGGTGAGCGGCGCCTCGGTGGGCGTGGTCGTCGCCGCGGTCGGGTAGGTGCCGGCCGGATAGGCGTAGGTGCCGGTCGGATACGCGTACGTCGGAGGGGTCCATGCCGTTGTCGGCAGCACACCTCCGGGCGAGATCGGAGTGAACGTCGGCGGCGGCAACCCGATCGACGGCGGCAGGCTGGCGACCGACGGGAGGGGCGCCGGCTGAGCCGCGGTGTCGTCGTGGGGCGAGCCACAGGCCGCCGTCAGCAGCAAGCCGACGGCGAGGGGGATGTAGCGAGTGTGCGGGGACACCCGGTCATGGTAGGAGCCTTGCCCGGGCTGTGCCAGATCGTCAGCCGGCTATTCGATGCCCGGCCGCGGTGAGCGTGTTGACCGCCTCGGTCAGGCGCACGGTCGGCACCAGCAGATAGTCGGTGTCGTAGGTGGAGAAGGTGACGATGTTGACCCGCGCGTCGGCCAGCGGCCCGACCAGTGAGGCCAGCACCCCGGTCATCGCCGTGGTCAGGCCGGCCACGCGCAGACATCGCCAGGCGGTGTCCGCTTCGGCGCCGTCCGGCACCCGGTCGGACGGGCAGATGATCGAGATCTCGTCGAGACCCCAGGTCACCGAGATGACGCTCTTGTCGTCCGGACCCATGGTCAGGGACGCGGGCAGGGGCGAACCGGCCGACAGGCGGCACACCGCGTATTCCCCTGGTAACAGATCTAGATCGAGCATGACGGCAGACTACGTTACGGATAGGTAACACCCAATGGTTACCGGATGCGGTGAACACCACACCGCCACGGGCAAACCGGACGTCAGTAGTGAACCAGGGAGAGAAAGGTCAGCGAACCGGCCACTCGATCCCCGGCCATCAGCGGTGTGGAGACCGCGTCGACGGTCAACGGCGGCTTCTCGGCGTCCGGCACCACCCGCAGCAGACCGCGGGCCAGGCGCTCGCTGCGGACCGCGAGCAGCGGCGGAATCTTTTCCGCCTCCGGGTCCTCGAGGCGGCCGGCGCCGGCCGTGAAGTCGATCAGCTGCAGAGTCGCGGTCAGCCGCTTGCCGATCGCGTCGGCCGGTTTACCCAGCCCGAGCAGCTCGCTGCCGGACGGGGAGACGGCCAGGATCGCGCCGCCCGCGTCGATGATCAGGCAGGGCTCCTCGGCGATCGCCACGGTGCCCGCCCAGCGTTCGACGCTGGTGACGAATTCGGCCTCGGCCGGTGTGCGTGCCTGGGGGACGAACGCTCCCGAGAGGGAGAGCTCAACATGCGCCACCCGCTCCTCCTCGCTTCTGTCGCGCCGACCGGGGCGCCCCAGGAGAACGGGCGCCACCGTCGACGGCGTCGCAAGGAACGTTACCGGCGGGTCGGCCGCTTGTCAGCGGCCGTCTGTCCGTTGCTGTACCAACGGTAGTCGCCGGCCGGCCGATAGGGTGCGTTCGCCCAGGTGGCCGGGTTGCTGGCTACGGCTGAGAGTTTGCTCGCCGTGGCCGCGGAGATGCGGGCCCCACCGGCGAGCAGCAGCCGGTCGAGCTCTTTGTCGGTGGCGACCAGACAGTCCTTGGGCAGGCCGTGGACGCTGATCACACCGGAGCCGACGAACGTGAGGACCGGGGTGACCGGGACGTTCAGGCCGACCACGGCGGAGAGCGCTTTCGCGGCGCGCCGCGCGTCACGACGCGCCTCGGCCACGTACTGCGGGCGCTTACCGTTGATCTGCACGACGTCACCGGCGATCAGGACGCGGGAGCGGCCGTGGTCGGCCACGGTCACCGCGTAGACGCCACCGGGGCCGATGGCGAGGAATCCGGCCCGCTCGTCCGCGGGGTCGGGCTCGTAGTACGTCTGGGACAGGTCGGTGCGCGGCCAGTCCACGATGTGCCAGGCCGAACCGAGTCGGTCGAGGCGGGTGAGTGCGCGGGCACCGGCCGCTTCCATGCGGCGGTTCTCGCGATCGGCGCGTCGGCGCCGGGCCCACTCCATCGGCGTCAACCGCGGTTCCAGGTCCGTGGAGGGCGCCGCATGACCAACCGGCGTCAGTGCGCGGTTGGAAGAGGGCACGGGCAGGGCAGGGCGGGCGGGGAAGACAGTCACTGCGACCTCCGGCAAAAGGTCTATCGGGCTGGCTCTCTGTTTCCAACTACCGTACGTGCTCAGCCCCTCACGGAGAAGGGCGGCGCAGTGGAAAGAAAGAGAAAGAAGTGTGGATGAATACCGCATTCACGGACAACGTCTTCTTGCGGATGGTGCATCTCCGCACCTGCGGTCCGCGGTCTCGTCGCACTGTGCCAAGTTATCTCCGTCGTCCGATCGGTGCATGCTCGTCTCAGGATCTAGATCAGAACGTGACCGGGCGATAGCGTTCGGTACGGACTAACGTCGGCCTGGTGTACGTCGACAGTGAAGTCAGCCGCCTGCGCACCGTCCTCCTCCACCGGCCGGGAAAAGAGCTGGCCAGGCTCACGCCGCGGAACAGCGGCTCGTTGCTCTTCGACGGCATCCCCTGGGTCGGCCGCGCGCAGGAGGAGCATGATCGCTTCGCCGAGGCGCTGAGCACCCGTGGTGTCGAAGTGCTCTATCTCTCCTCTCTGCTGGCCGAAACGCTGGCCGTGCCCGAGGCGCGGGCCGAGCTGACCGCCGGGGTTCTGGCCGACGCGCGGCTGGGCGACGGGCTGCGGGCCGGGATCGCCGACTACCTGGCCGACCAGGATCCGGAGCGGCTGGCCGAGGTGCTCGTGGCCGGGCTCGCGCACGAGGAGGTCAAGCCCGGCGGCGGCGGCAGCCTGGTCTACGAGATGCTGGAACGCAACGAGTTCGTCATCGATCCGCTGCCGAATCTGCTCTTCACCCGGGACTCGTCGGTCTGGGTGCGCGACCGGGTCGCCGTGACCAGTCTCGCGATGCCCGCGCGGCGCCGCGAGACCACGCTCACCCACGCGATCTATCGCTTCCATCCGCGCTTCGCCGGTGCGGAACTGCTTTACGAGCCGGCGCTGGAGCACGTCGAGGGCGGTGACGTGCTGGTGCTCGCGCCGTCGGTGCTGGCCATCGGCGTCGGCGAGCGGACCACTCCGGCCGGCGCCGAGCGGCTGGCCCGCCGGGTGCTGACGGCCGGGCTCGCGCACACCGTGCTGGCCGTGCCGATCGCGCAGGAGCGCGCCACCATGCACCTCGACACGGTCTGCACCATGGTGGATTCCGACGCGGTCGTGATGTACCCGAACATCGCCGACACGTTGCAGGCCTGGACCATCAGCTCCGATCAAGATCAAGACCATTTGCGCGTACGGCCGTTGCGCCCGTTCCTGGAGGCCGCGGCCGAGGCCATGGGCATCGACCGTCTGCGCGTCATCGACACCGGCCTCGACCCGGTCACGGCCGAGCGGGAGCAGTGGGACGACGGCAACAACACGCTGGCCATCGCCCCTCGACTGTGTGTGGCCTACGAGCGCAACGTCGAGACGAACGCGCAACTGGAGCATGCCGGCATCGAGGTCGTCCGCATCCAGGGTTCCGAGCTGGGCAGTGGCCGGGGCGGTCCGCGCTGCATGAGCTGCCCGATCCGGCGCGATCCGCTGGCCGGCTGAACCTGACAGAAGGTGTCAGGGGTGCGGTCCTAGCGTCGCGGCATGACGCTTGCGGACAACAACTTCGACTTCTTCATCGGCACCTGGAGTTCCCGGCAGCGGCGGTTGCGCAAGGTGCTGGCCGGCTGCGACGACTGGTACGAGCTGGCCGCGACCACGCGCTCCTGGAGCATCTTCGACGGTGGCGGCAACGTGGACGAGGTGCGGTTCGAGGACTCGTCGGCCGGGCTGACCGTGCGGTTGTACGACCCGTCGACCGATCTGTGGTCGCTCTACTGGGCTCGGCCCGACACCGGGCTGGCGCTGCCGCCGACCGTCGGGCGGTTCGAGGCCGACGGGTGCGGCCGCTTCTACGACGACGAGGAGTGGGAGGGCCGGCCGATCCGGGTCCGTTTCCTGTGGTCCGAGATCACGCCGGAGTCCTGCCGCTGGGAACAGTCCTTCTCCACCGACCAGGGCGAGACCTGGGAGTCCAACTGGATCGCTGACTTCACCCGCACCGGCGCCTGAAGGACCAGGTCGGGTTTGTTGCTCTGACCGCAACCACCCGCCCAGATCGCCCTGGAGGGTCTCGCGTTCTGGGCGCGCCAGCGCCCTGCGAGGCCCGGAAGGGTCCCCGCGGGAGCGACGATCCGGACCACAGCGGACGCAGGCAATGAAGATCTTGAAGTTGATCTTCTGATGGAAAGCGGACAGGCTCCCGAGGCCGGGAGCCTGTCCGCGAGGGTCAGCGCAGGGTCAGCTGGCGGCCGATCAGGCCCTGCTTGGCGCGGCGGCCGGCGGCGTCGAGCGGCTCGGTGATCGCCAGCGTGTCCTGGTAACGCTTGGCGAAATCGGCCAGCGGCGCCTCCCAGTCGGCCGCCTCGGGCTCGCCCGGAATGTCCCAGACGGGCACCAGCAGGCCGTGCGCGCGGAACATCCCGGCGAACTTGGTGTCCTCGCGGAGCACCAGCTCACCGGCGGCCGAGAGCCGAGCCAGGGCGTCCAGCGCCCGGTCCTCGTCGTCGCCCAGCACCCAGCGGACGTGGCCCTTGTCCGGCGCGATCCGGCACCAGTAGGCCGCCTTGGCCGCGCTCAGGCGCACGGTCGGATAGATCGACGCGTTGGCCCGCTCCAGCGACGCCTTCACGCTGGCGTCGTGCAGCTGGTCGGCGTCCAGCCAGTACTCGAAGCCGTCCTGCATGGTGATCTCGAGCGGTCCGTCGACGAGCACGTCCTGCAGACGCGGGCCCTCGCCGGGCAGGGCCGGCACCGAGACCGGGTTGCCCGGCGGGGTGCGGAGCGCGGCGAGGATGGCGACGGCCAGGTCGCGGGAGACGTCGCCGGACTGCACGTGCCGCTGGAGGCCGATGAAGACCTGCCCGTCCTGGCGCGACATGGCCGGCCAGGCCATCGGAAGCACGGTCGAGAGGGTGACCGGACGGTCGCCGTACTCCTCGATGACCTCGGGCTTCAGGGTCAGCGAGGCCGAGGCGGCCGGGACCAGCTCACGCAGTGCGACCCACTCGGGTTCGTCGGCGAGACCCTCGAACGGGCGGGCGACGAAGATGTCGCGCACCTTGGTCTTGGGCTCGGACTGGGACTTACGACGCTTACTCACGAGGGACCAGCGTAGGCGGTACCCCTCGGAAACCGGTGACGTGGCCCACCTAGGCGCGGCGCAGGCGGACCTCGGCGACGGTTCCGCCGCCCTCGCGGGGGCGCAGCGAGACCCAGCCGTTCTGCCGTTCGACCATGCGCCGGACCAGGTAGAGGCCCAGACCGGCGCCCGGATGGTGGTGCCGGTCGCCGCCCTCGGCCTGCCAGTACCGCTCGAAGGCGTGCTCGACGTGCTCGGGGGCGATGCCGACGCCACGGTCGGAGACGCGGAAACGCAGCGTGTCGTCGTCGATGCCGGCGCAGAGCTCGACGATGCTGTCCGGCGCCGAATACTTCTCCGCGTTGGTGGTCAGCTCGGTGAGGATCGTGGCGATCGAATCGCGATTCCCGTACGCCTTCGGCAGGTCCCCCGGAAGGTGCGCCAGCTTGAGCCGCCGGCGCAGGTCCGCGGGCAGCTCGCCGACCGCCTCACGCAACGCCTCGACCAGGTCGAACGGCCCGGCCGGGGCCGAACCGAGCACCCCGTCGCTGGCCGCCGAGAGCAGCCGGTCGACCAGGCGGGCCAGCTCGCCGGCCCGGTTGCCGATCACCCGGACCGCCTCCTGACGACCCGGCTCGCCGAGCGTCTCCCAGTGGTTGGTCAGCGTGTCGGCGTAACCCTTGATCACCGTGACCGGGGTGCGCAGCTCGTGGCTGGTGACCGCCACCCAGAGGTCGCGGTCGGCCTGCGCGGGCGCCGCGGCCGGGTGCACCGGCAGCCCGGAGCCGAGGCCGTAGAGCCGGCCGATCTGCCCGGCCAGCAGCTCCAGCACCGCGTGGTGTTCCGGGCCGGGCTCGCCCGCGTCGGCCCCGAAGTAGACGTGCAGCGACCCGGCGAACGTGTCACCGGCCTCACAGCGGGCGCCCAGCATGTGCCGCAGGTCGCCGCCCTCGATCTGCCGGGCGAACTCGTCGTTCACCGAGTTCAGCGACACCAGCAGGGTGCGACCGGCGCTCTCCAGCCGGCGCTCGACCCGGCGGCCGATGGCGGCCTCGCAGACACCGGTGGCGGCGATGATCCGGCCGTGGCCGTCCGCATATTCCGCGAAGCCGGCGCCGCGGGCGCCGAGCGCGTCCTGGGCCAGGCGGACCAGCTGCTGCAGGATGGGCAGGCCGGACTCCCCGGCGTTGACGCGGTCGAGCACCGCGAGCTGACCCCGGGTCAGTGCTGGGTAGTCGGGACTTTCCGGCATGTCTGCGAGTCTGCCTCGCCGCTCAGCGTTTGACGGTTGTGACCACAGTCACAGCGTCTCCAGGCGGTCCAGGACGAACTTCGGCCGGTCGCTGATCACACCGTCCACCTGATGGCTGAGCACCAGTTCCAGGTCCTCCGGCTCGTTGACGGTCCACACGTACGTCCGGTGGCCGGCCGCCCGCATCGCCGACAGCAGACCGGGCCGGTTGCGCACCAGCTCGACGCCGGGACCGGCGATCCGCGAACCGAACGGCAGCCGCCCCTTCCCGACCATCGGCGGCAACAGCTCCATCAGATAGACGGTCGGCACGCCGGGCGCCTGAGCGCGGATCCGCCGCAGCGCGAGCGCCGCGAAGGACATCACCGTCACCTGTACGGGATCGTCCGGCTTCGGCTCGGCCAGACCGAACCGCCGGAGCATCTTGACCAGCCGGCGCTCGACCTCGGCCCCGTACACCGAAGGGTGCTTGGTCTCGATCAGCAGGCGCACCGGCCGCCCGCTGTCGCGCACCGCCTCCAGCAGCCGTTCCAGGGTGAGCAGCCGGCTCAGATCGGGCAGCTCCTCGTCGGCCGGATAACCGGGGTGCCAGGAGCCGTAGTTGAACTCGTCGAGCTGAGCCAGCGTGCGCCGGCTGACCAGACCCTTGCCGTTGCTCGTCCGGCTCAGATTCCGATCATGGAAGCAGACCAGGTGCCCGTCCCGGGTCAGCCGGACATCGCACTCCAGGCCGTCGACACCCTCCTCCAGGGCGCGAAGGTACGCCCCGAGCGTGTGCTCGGGCAGCGCATCCGCGCCCCCGCGGTGTGCGAAGACGAGGGGCCGATAGCCGGTCACAACACCCGGGCCGGTTGCCCGTCCTCGCTGACCACGTCACGGCCGGCCGCCGCCCACGACTTCATCCCGCCGTCGAGGTTACGAACGTTGTCCCAGCCGTTGTTCATCAAATAGGCCACCACCTGGCCGGAGCGCCCGCCGGCGCGGCAGATCACGACGACCTCGCCGTCGTTGGGCACCTCGGCCATCCGGGCCGGCACCTCCATCATCGGGAGATGGTGGGCGCCCGGCGCGTGGCCGGCCTCCCACTCGTCCGGCTCACGAACGTCCAGGAGATAGGCGTCGGAGTCGACCTGGTCGGGGGTCACGCTGGGTACCTGAGGTCCGAACACGGCTCCCAGCGTACGACCCCCGAATCGGTCACGACTTCTTGACCGGGTTCGCCGCCATCCACTCGGACATCTTGTCGGCGGCGACCGCCTGGAACAGGGCCAGCGCCTTCTCCCGGTCGGAGACCACCACGGACTGGCCGGAGATCGTCTGGCTGCCCTTGTTCGGCGTGGTCAGGAACGTCAGGTTCTCCCCGCGCAGGCTGCGGAACTGCAGCACCATGTCCTTGAGCGAGAAGTCCTGGTCGACGGTGACCGCCTTGGCCACCGCGTTCAGGAAGTCGTCGAGCTTGCCCGGGCTGGTCAGCGTGCCGCTGCTGGCCGCCTTGTCCATCAGCGCCTTGAGGAACTCCTGCTGGTGCTGCATGCGGGCGAAGTCACCGCGGGCGAACTGATAGCGCTGACGCACCCAGTCCAGGGCCTGGGCCCCGTCCATGTGCATCATGCCCTTCTTGAACACCCGGTGCGGCGGGTGGATCGACGTGATGGTCTGGTCCACCTTCAGGTCGACGCCGCCGAGCGCGTCGGTGACCTCCTTGAAGCCGCCGAAGTCGATCGCCATCACGTTGTCGATCTTGACGTCGGTCAGGCACTCGACGGTGTGCACGGCGCGGGGCAGGCCACCGAAGGAGAACGACGCGTTGATCTTGGCGCGGGACCCGTCGCTGCAGGCCGCGTCGTTGCTGCGCGGAACGACCACCCACAGGTCCCGCGGAATGGAGATGAGCTGCGCCGACTTGTGGTCGGCGGGCACGTGCATGATCATCAGCGTGTCCGCGCGCCACCCGGTGGCGTCGTCGTCCTTGGTGTCCGGATCGCGCGAGTCGCTGCCGACCAGCAGGATGTTGACCGCACCCTCGACCGCCTTGGCCGGCCGGTCCGCACTGAGCCCGGAGAAGGCGTTGGTGCGCTTGAGGTCCTTGTCGATCCCGCTCACGTAGTTGACCGCGAAGATGCCGCCGGCCAGAGCGAGAATCAGGACGATGCCACCGGCGACCAGAGCGATGCGGCCCCAGCGCGGGCGGACCCGCGGGCCCTTGCCCTGATAGGTGTGCCCCCGGTCGCCCGGTCCCACGGGACGGGCCGAAGCCGGCCCGGACGGCGGGACGGAGGCCCGTCCGGAGGAGTTGCCGCTGGGAGAGGTGGTCGCAGACATGAGACCACATTAGGTCGCAAAGACCCTTGATCCCGTTTGTCGGCACGGTGCGGCACGAAGGTGGGAGACGACCGCTTCCCGGGCCCGGACCGGCGCGGCGACGACACCGGCCCGGGCGGAGGGGGAAGGCTTAATGCGCTCCGTGTCCGGTCAGCGATCGGACTTCGAGCTCGGCGTACTTGTCGGCGTCGGTCTCCTTGCTGAGCACGGTGCCCAGCCAGCCGAAGAAGAAGCCCAGCGGGATCGAGATGATGCCCGGGTTGGACAGCGGGAACCAGTGCCAGTCGTCGTGCGGGAACATCGCGGTGGCCGAGCCGGAGACGACCGGCGAGAAGAACACCAGGATCACCGCGGTGAGCAGGCCGCCGTAGATCGACCAGAGTGCGCCCGAGGTGTTGAACCGCCGCCAGAACAGGCTGTAGAGCACGGCCGGCAGGTTCGCCGAGGCCGCCACCGCGAAGGCGAGGGCCACCAGGAACGCCACGTTCAGGCTCTGCGCGAAGATCGACAGCGCGATCGCGATCGCACCGATGACCAGCGCCGAGATCCGGGCCACCCCCACCTCGTTGCGCTCGGAGGCGTTGCCCCGCTTGATCACGCTGGCGTAGAAGTCGTGCGCGATGCTCGACGACGACGCCAGGGTCAGGCCGGCCACCACGGCCAGGATGGTGGCGAACGCGACCGCCGCGATGATCGCCAGCAGCACCGCGCCGCCGGTGTCCCCGCCCAGGTAGTCGATGCCCAGCTTCTGCGCGAGCTGCGGCGCGGCGGTGTTGCCGGCCTTGTCCTGCGCGGTGATCGCCTTGCCACCGACCAGAGCCGCCGCGCCGAAGCCCAGGGCCAGGGTGAACAGGTAGAAGACGCCGATGATGCCGATCGCCCAGAGCACGCTCTTGCGGGCGATCCGGGCCGTCGGCACGGTGTAGAACCGGGTCAGGATGTGCGGCAGACCGGCCGTGCCGAGCACCAGGGCGAGACCCAGCGACAGCAGGTCCATCTTGCTGTAGAACGTCTTGGTCGCGTCGCCCGCGGTCTCGACGCCGTACCTCAGCCCGGGTTCCAGGAACGCCGCGCCCTTGCCGGACTGTGCGGCCGCGTCACCCAGCAGCGTCGACAGGTTGAACTTGTAGTGCGCGAGCACCAGGATGGTCATCACCAGGGCGCCGGTCATCAGCATGAACGCCTTGACGATCTGGACGTACGTGGTGCCCTTCATGCCGCCGACCACCACGTAGACGATCATCAGGGCGCCGACCAGGATGATCGTGAAGACCTTGGCCGTTCCGGCGGTCATGCCCAGGAACTTCTCGTCGGCGGTGATGCCGAGCAGCAGCGACACCAGCGCGCCGGCGCCGACCATCTGCGCGATCAGGTAGAAGATCGACACCACCACGGTGGAGACCGAGGCGGCCGTACGGACCGGGCGCTGACGCATCCGGAACGCCAGCACGTCGGCCATCGTGTAGCGGCCCGAGTTACGCAGGAACTCGGCGACCAGCAGCAACGCCACCAGCCAGGCGACCAGGAAGCCGATCGAGTAGAGGAAGCCGTCGTAGCCGTAGAGCGCGATCAGGCCGGCGATGCCGAGGAACGACGCGGCCGACATGTAGTCGCCGCCGATCGCCATGCCGTTCTGGAAGCCGGAGAACTGGCGGCCACCGGCGTAGAAGTCGGTCGCCGTCTTGGTCTGGCGGCTGGCCCAGATGGTGATGGCCAGGGTGATCGCCACGAAGATCAGGAACAGTGTGATCGTCAGCGTGCGCGAGGTGCTGGCCGAGGCCTCGGCCGCGAGCAGGGTGGAGGTCGGCATCAGACGGCGCTCCCGTCGGTCGAGGCGGTGTCGGCCGGCGCGCGGGTGTCGCCCTCGATGCCCTTGTAGATGTCGTCCGCGAGCGGGTCGACCTTCTCCGCGGCGAACTTGGAGTAGTACCAGGCGATCAGGAACGTCGAGAGGAACTGCAGCAGGCCGAAGAGCAGGGCGACATTGATGTTGCCGACCAGCTTGATCGCCATGAAGTCCCGGGCGTACGCGGAGAGCAGGACGTACAGCGCGTACCAGAGGATGAACGCGACAGTGGTCGGGAAGATGAACCTGCGAAGGGTATGGCGCAGTCGACCGAATTCATCGGAGTTCTGCACCTCGAGATATTTCTCGGGGGTGGCCGGCACGGTGTCACCACCTTCATCAGCGGGCGGACTTTTCCCGGACCGTACGAAGGAAAGCCGCCCGCCTCGTGCCACCGGTCGGCGTCTGCGCTGAGTGGTGGCCTGACTGCGCTCAGCGGTCGAGTTCGGCGTAGCGTCCACGGAAGTGCACCAGCGGCGCGGTCGCGGTATCCAGCTGGACCGATTCCACGACCCCCTCCACCAGCAGCGCCCAGCCGCACGGCCGGTCGGAGTCGAGGACACAACCGGCCCACGCTCCGGCGTGCGCGGGCACCGGCCCGTACGGGGTCTCCCGCCACTCCCCGACGGCGAACAGTCCGCCCGGCGCGGGCATCAGCCCGGCGAACCGGTCGGCCAGCTGCCGGTCGGCCGGCGTCAGCGGGGTCACCGCGAACCGCCCGGCCTGTGCGACGGCGTCCCAGAAGTCGCTCTCCTCGTCGATCAGGCCGAGAACCCGCCCCGGATCGCCATCGGCCACCAGAGTGGACGAAACGGTCAATCCTGATGGTCCGGGCGTGGTCCAGAGCGTCACCGGCGAGGCCAGCCGCCCGCGCAGCCGGCGGACCGGCGACTTGTCCTCGTCGGGAACGGCGAACGGATCGGTGGAGTGGATGGTCATACGATCATTGTCTCGATTACAGATCGTGCACGCCGCTATCACTTTTAATTGATCAACGGCTATTTTCCTCTGGGGACCTTTGGCGGGAAGGGGACGGCGCATGCCTCAGGTGGTGTTAAGGCCGGGCGATGTCGTTCACGTCGGGCCCGACGCGAGTGTGCAGTTCTCCGGCGACCGGGCGCTGACCTTCCGGGTCATCCGGGTTGACCCGCGGGTCACCTACGACGGCTGGATCTGGCTGGACGGATACGTCGTCGGGCCGGCCGGCAACGCGCTGCAGCGACGGCGCATCTTCGTCCGGCAGGACGGGCTCCGGCCGATCCGGGTCAACCGGGTTCCGGCCCCCCGCAATGGCGGACCGCGAACGGTCAATCGCCCATAGTCACCTCAACCCCGCATTGTCCCTCGAAAGTGGACAATGCCAGGGATGTCATGGCATTACACAATCTGTGTAATGTCGGGCAGGGGTGCGGTAAATGGCGGACGACCTGCCGCGCGCAGGGGACGTGTTTCATGTGGGCGCAGCCGCGAGCGTTCAGTTCGCGGGCGATCGGGCGCTGACGTTCCGGGTGATTCGTGTCGATCCGCGCCCTACCTATGCCGGGTGGCTGTGGATCGACGGATATGTGTTGGGCCCGTCCGGCGACGCGACGGAACGGCGGCTGATATTCGTACGCCGAGATGGTCTTCGGAAATTGCGATGACTATCGCGGGGTGACCGCGGCGAGCACTTCCGGCATGCGACGCTCCAACAGATCCCCCGCCATTCCGGATCCGACCAGATACGCGGCGATTCCGTAACCGAGGCCGATCGGGAGCCCGGCCCACGTCCAGGCCGGGCCGAGCAGATAGCCGGCGAGCACGACCGGCAGCGCCCCGAGCATGCCGCCGAGCATTCCGGCGACGCTCGGCAGGCCCTTGGCCAGGCCACCGCCGGACGAGACGGCGAACGGGCCGGTCGACTCGGGCAGGGCGTAGGCGGCGCGGACCGAGATCGGCAGCAGCACGGCGAGCCCGGTGCCGTAGACCGCCAGCAGCGTGCCCAGCTGCGCCGGGATCCCGGCCGGATCGCCGGTGATCAGCCCGGCCAGCGTCGCCACGACCACCAGCAGCGGAAACGTGATCAGGACGTGCGAGGCCGCCCGCGAGTGGATCTCCAGCCGGCCCGGGATCCCGATCGCGAGATTCGTCGCGTAGGCGCTGCCGTCATAACCGAACTGGTTGGCCAGAGCCACCGGCGCGATCGCGCCGACGACGAACGCCATCCCGCCGGCCAGCCTCGGCCCCGGACCGAACGTCGAGGTCAGCGGCAGGAACAGCCCGGCCATGGTGAGCGCGACCAGCCCGGCCCGGCGCCGGTTCTCCCGCCACCAGTACCGCGTCTCGCGGGCCACCAGCGCGCCGAACCGGCCGCGCGGCCACCAGCGGAACATCAGCTGATCGACCGGCGAGCGACGGGCGGCGCGTGTGGCCGGCCGGCGCCCCGGCGAGGACAGACCGGTCATCGCCTGTTCCAGCGTCCGGCTCCACCACAGGAGAAGGCCGCCGATGGCGGCAACAACGATCAAGAGCTTCAGCGGTACGGCCCAGGCCCGGCCCGCCACGACATCCAGACCCAGCGCGTACGGCGCCCCGAGCGGAGTCCACCCGGTGACCTCGGCGATCCCGGCGACGTTGTCCCAGTCCGCCTTGTCGAGCAGCCCCAGCAGCAGCAACTGCAGCGGCCCGACCGAGGCGGCCACCACGGCCAGCATGATCGTCGCGAGGTCGCGCGCTCGCCGGGAACGCAGCGCGGTGGCGAACGCGCTGGTCACCGCCCGGCTCAACGTCACACAGAGCAGCAGCCCGCCGATCACGCCGACCGCCTCGGCCAGCGCGGCGAGCGGCCCGCCGAGCCGGGCCGCCGAGTCCACCATCCCGGCCGTCGCGGCCAGCGTGGCCAGCGCCGGCAACCCGATCAGGGCCGACGTGCCGAGCCCGGCGATAAGCGTGCGGCGACTCAACGGCAGCAGCGCGAACCGGGCCGGATCCAGGGTCTCGTCGACCCCGAAGAAGAGCAGCGGCAGGAAGAGCCAGCCGAGCACGAGCAGTGCGCCGCCGAACGGCAGCAGCATCCGGGCCGCGTGCTCCTCGCCGAGCAGGCCGGGCAGGGCGAACCCGGCGTAACCGAGGACGGCGAGCACGGTCGCGGCCGACGCGCCGAGAACGAACAGGGTGACCCGGCCCGGACGCCCACGCAGGCCGTTCGCGGTGAGGCGGAGCTTGAGCCGGACGAACGGCCAGACGCTCACAGCCAGGCCAGTTCCGAACCGGTGGCCACGCGACCACCGACCACCTGCACGAAGACGTCCTGCAAGGGGCGGCCGGCGCGGACCGTGTCCATCGGGCCGTGCATCCGGAGCACGCCGTCCGACATGATCGCGACGTGCGAGCAGAGGCGCTCGACGACCTCCAGGACGTGACTGGAGAAGACGACGGTTCCGCCGCCGGTGACGTAGCGCTGCAGAATGTCCCGGATCAGCGCGGCCGACACCGGGTCGACGGCCTCGAACGGCTCGTCCAGCACCAGCAGCCGGGGCGCGTGCAGCAGAGCGCAGGCCAGGCCGATCTTCTTCTTCATACCGGCCGAGTAGTCGATCACCAGGGTGCCGTTGTCGACGCCGAGTTCCAAGACGTCGAGCAGGTCACGGGCGCGCTGGTCGACGACCGGGGCCGGCATGCCGCGGAGCAGGCCCTGATAGGCCAGCAGTTCCGGGCCGCTCAGGCGGTCGAACATCCGGGCGCCGTCGGGGAGGACGCCGACCAGGGACTTCGCCTGGACCGGGGACTGCCAGACGTCGTACCCCAACAGGTAGGCCTGACCGGCGTCGGGCCGCAACAGGCCGACGGCCATGGAGAGGGTGGTGGTCTTGCCGGCACCGTTGGGGCCGAGCAGGCCGTAGAAGGAACCGGCCGGGACGTCCAGGGTGACCGCGGAGACCGCGAGTTTCGTGTCGAAGTGCTTGACCAGCCCGCGCAACGCCATTGCCGCGGCCGGCTCGCCCGTACGCTGTGCCGGCACCGTCATGCTTTGCAACCTAGCCGCGTCCCGGAACCTCGGCCAGCGTGTTCACCTGCGCCGACAGTCGATGTGGCGGTCCGGGTAGAACGGGCTGCCGGTTCGGCCGACTGCCACCATTTTCTACAATGGACGAATTGTCGCCAATAAGTTCAGGTAATTGACATTTCGGGCTTGGCTGTAGCCATTCTCACAGCCGTGCCGAACGACTTGCTCGATGGGTGCGGACAGGCGCAAGATCTGGCGCGGTCGCCCGAAATCTGTCGATTAGTTGCTGCGTCACGGAAATAGTCGGCGTATTCGACGGCGCCCGAACGGGCCCGGATGTTCCGCGTCGAAACGGGGGAAACGCGGCACACCCGGGCCCTCATGCTCCGACCCTCAAGCTCGGGCCCTCAGGAGGGCATCAGCCCACGCGCTCGATCACCGCGCGCCGGATCAGGAACTTGCCCGGCTCGCGCACCTGCTCGAAAGCCGCGTTGTTGAGGAGCACACAGCTGCCCGAGGTGGTCTGCACGGTCACCGTGATGCTCTTGTTGTTGTCCAGGTTCGTGACCTTGAGCTTCGTGCCCAGCGGGAACGTGCCGCTGGAGGCGAACGGCGCGCCCGCCTCGCCGGAGAGCGTCACCGTCGAACCCTTGCAGACGACCTCGCCCGCACCGGTCCCGGCGTTGTTCGCCGGCGCCGTGGTGGCCGCCTTGGTGGGAGCCGTCGTCGCCGCCTTGGTGGGGGCGGTGGTCGCGGGCTTCGTGGCCGGCTTCGTCGTCGCCGCGGCCGGCGGGGCGGCGATCTTCGTGGTGCAGCCCGCCTGCTGACGCTGCAGGTTGATCAGGTCGACCACGGCCTGCCGGTTCGCCAGCACCGCGTCGGTCTGCGCGTTGGGGTGCGCGCGCTGGTCGGCCATGAAGGAGAGGGTGTCGCGCAGCGACTGGTCCAGCCCGTCGCAGCTGGTCGACGCGTTACTCATCCCGGTACCGACGGCGAGCGCGCCCCCGGCCAGGGCGGCGATCGCCACGCCGATCGCGATCTTGCGGTTCCGGCCGGTCAGTCCGCTGCCCGGTCGCTTGTATGCGCTGCGTGAACTCCTCATGCCCGTCTTTACGCACGCCCGTTTCCCAAAAGCCGAGCCACCAACCTTAAAGATCCTTAAATGCCGCCCGTGCCGCCCGTGCCGCCCGTGCCGCCCGTGCCGCCCGTGCCGCCCGTGCCGCCCGTGCCGCCCGCGCCGCCCGTGCCGCCCGTGCCGCCCGTGCCGCCCGCGCCGCCCGCGCCGCCCGCGCCGCCCGCGCCGCCCCCGCCCCGCGCCGCGTCGCGCCCGCGCCGGGCTAGCCGCGTAGGGACTCGGGGGCGTGGAGGCGCAGCATGGTGGCGCCGACGTCGGACGGCACGCGGCGGCTGGTCAGCAGCGACACCACGACCATGACCAGGAACGCGAGCGGCACCGTCCAGGCCGCCGGCTGCGCGATGAACTCGGCCAGGCCGCTGGGCAGATCGGCGCCGAGCACGGTGACGAAGACGGCCACGACCGCGGAACCGCCGCCGATCAGGATGCCCGCGATCGCGCCGGCGTCGGTCAGCCCGCGCCACCAGATCCCCAGCACCAGCAGCGGACAGAAGCTCGACGCAGCAACCGCGAAGGCCAGCCCGACCACCCGCGAGACGTCCATGTCGGACAGAAAAAGAGCCATCGTCATCGGTACGGCCGCGGCCAGCACCGTGGCCAGCCGGAAGTCGCGCACCGAACCGGACCGCCCGGGCCGCAGCACGTCCGTGAAGATCACCCCGGCGACGCTGGTGAGCAGGCCCGACGACGTGGACAGGAACGCGGCCAGCGCGCCCGCGGTGACCAGGGCGCCGAGCAGCCGCCCGAGGTGGCCGCCGCCCAGTGCGGCCTCGGGGAGCAGCAGCACCACCGCGTCGGTCCGCCCGGTCATCAGTAGTTGCGGGGTGTAGATCCGCCCCAGAACGCCGTACAACGTCGGCAGTAAATAGAACAAACCGACCATGGCGAGTACGACGAGGGTGGTGCGCCGGGCCGAGGCGCCGTCCGGGTTCGTGTAGAACCGCACGAGCACGTGTGGCAGCCCCATCGTGCCCAGGAACGTGGCCAGGATCAGCGAATACGTGCCGAACAGGCCGGAGTCGCCGCCGGGGCGCAGCCAGTCGGCGCCGAACTTCGCGTCGACCGTGCTCACCTTCGGCACCGGATCGCCGGCCGCGAAGTGCAGCGTTTCGCCCGCGGTGACCGGTCCGACTCCGTCGAGCACGGCGTCTTTCTCGATCACCACGCTGGTCGCCGTGTGGAAGACCGCCCCGGCCGGTGGTGTCACCGCGGGGCGGCCGTCGGACTGCCACTGGAAGATCAGGAACAGGATCGGGACGGCCAGCGCGGTCAGCTTCAACCAGTACTGAAACGCCTGGACGAACGTGATCGCGCGCATCCCGCCGAACGCCACGTTGCCGGTGACGACGACCCCGATCAAGAGCGCACCCCAGGCGTACGAGCCGCCGGTGACCGTGGCGAACGTCAGGCCGGCGCCCTGCAGCTGGGGCAGCAGGTAGAGACAGCCGATGAACAGCACGAACGCGGTGGCGAGCCGGCGCAGACGGGTGGACCGCAGTCGCACCTCGCAGAAGTCCGGGAGGGTGAACGCGCCCGATCGGCGCAGCGGGGCGGCCACGAACAGCAGCAACGCCAGGTAGCCGGCGGCGAAACCGACCGGGTACCAGAGCACCTCGACCCCGTAGCGCAGGACGAGCCCGGCCACGCCCAGGAACGAGGCCGCCGACAGGTACTCCCCGCTGATCGCGGCCGCGTTCCAGGACGGGCTGACGCTGCGCGAGGCGACCAGGAAGTCCGAGGTGGTGCGGGCGAACCGGAGGCCGTAGGCCCCGATCGCGATCGTCACCAGGACGACCACGACCAGGCCGGGGACGAGGTACGGGTTCATCGTTCGGGCCTGCGGATCACGGCGGCGAAGTCCTGCTCGTTGCGTTCGGCCCAGTGCACGTACGCGGCGCCGACCAGGACCAGGAACGGGAACGACAGCACCCCGAGCAGCAGCCACGGCAGGTGCATACCGAAGACCTTGATCCCACCGACCGCCGGGGCGACCGCGAACAGCAGTGGCAGCGCGCCGAGCCCGGCCACGACGACCAGCGAGAGTCGCAGCGCGAGCGCCAATTGTGCCCGGACCAGCCCTTTCACCAGTGCCTCCCCGATCGGGGTCTGCTCGGCCAGGTCGGTCCGAGCCGGGTCGGCCGGGCGGCGGTGGGCCGTGGCTTCGCCCAGCACCACCCGGGTGCGCGGGAGCGGCGGTTTGTCGGCCATGTCCGGCAGTCTCGCCGCCCCGTACGGAATGTCAATAGCCGTACCGCGTCGAAAGGCATTGGCGGGGGTTGATCGGGTGCGGATCGTCGCCGATCAGGTCTCGCGCCTGCGAGCGGCCCAGGTTCCACTCGCGCCAGCCGTTCTCACCCATGTCCTGGCTGATCAGGTACAGGATGCAGGTGCGGTCGGCGGCGTCGGTCATCTCGGCCACGGCCGGCACCGCGTCGGGCGACAGCGTCGACAGGTAGTACGGGTCGATCCGGTCGGCCGGACGGCTCAACTGGTTCTGCGCGATGCGCAGATCCGGGTTGGCCACGGCCAGGCCGATCAGGGCCAGGACGCCGGCGGCGATCGCCGCGCGGGGCAGCCAGGGAGCGCGGATCCGGATACCGGCCAGCAGCACCAGGATCAGGACCACGCCGAACCACACCTCGCAGCAGGCGACGAGAAGCCGAAGGCGGGTCAGCCCGTACGTGTCGATGTAGACCTGCATCCGGATCAGCGCGGAAGCGACGATGACCAGGCTGAGCAGCGTCAACGCGCCCAGGACGGCGCGGAATACGGCGCGGTCGCCGGGCGCTTCCCGGGGAGCCCAGCGCGCGGCCCCGGCCAGCACGACCAGGGTCAGACCGGTGACGATGCAGAGTTGCCAGAAGCCGCCTCGCGCGTACTCCGCGTAGGTCAGCCCGGCCGTGGTCAGCACGTGCCGCTCGCCGCCGAAGAGCACCGTGAGCTGCACCGTCACGAACGCAGCGAACAGCATCGTGAGCAGGCCCAACGGCACGGCCCACTCCAGCCGGTTCACCTTGTAGCCCTCGGTCTGGTCCAGGTCGGCGAGGCGCGGCGGTGCGACCCGCAGGTAGGCGGCACCGCCCAGCACCGGTGCGGTCAGGCAGCTGACGAACACCCAGCGGACCACACTCTCCACATTGATGTCCGGGATCAGGGAACCGACCACGTTCGCGAACGCGGCGTCGGCCGACGCGAAGAGCAGCCCGAACACTCCGAGCAGGGCGACCGAGACCGCGGCGGTGGCGGCGATCCGGATCGGCGCCGGGCCGCCGCTGCCCGCGTTCACCCGCCGCATCCGGGCCAGGCCGCGGATCAGCCAGGGCGCGGACCGCAGGATCGCCACGGGACCGATCAGGTACGTCATGACGACCGACCGCATCGACTTCCCGGCCCCGATCGCCAGCGCGAACGTCAGTGTGGCGGTGACCAGGCAGAGCGCGAAGAGCCAACCGGCCGCCCGGAACGTGCCCACCCCGACCAGGGCGAGCGTGGCCAGCCCCCAGGCGAGCCGGTCCCAGCCGGCCGACCGCTGCTCACGGATCACCAGCGGCGGTACCGCGCTCCTGGCCGGCCGGGCCACGAGCAGGGCGATCGTGCCGGCGACCGCGGTGATCAGCCAGCCCAGGCCGGTCTGCACCAGCGGCAGGCTGATCGCGGCGACCGCGGTGGCGGCGAGGATCGCGATGATCGTGCCGAATGTGGCCGAGCCGGAGGGTCCCGGCAGGCGGCGACCCCAGAGCCGGACGTCCGGCCACGGGCCGTGCGGCACACCATTTGGTGCGTTTTGTACCCTCGGTAGAGCTGGAGGTGCCATGGACATGGCGTTCTCGCCCTTCAGTCTTTAAAGCAGCAGGCGTACGTGGATGTCTCTAGAGCGGCAGCCGTACGTGTATGTGGCAGCCGCGCCGCTCGGCCGGCGCGACCACGGCGATCGTTCCGTTGTGGAGCTGCACCACCCAGCGGGCGATGGCCAGACCCAGGCCGGTGCCACCACCGGTCGGCCGTTCACCACGGGTGAAGCGTTCGAAGACCCGTTCTCGATCCGCCTCCGGGATGCCGTCACCCTGGTCGGCCACGGCGAACAGCACCTGCTCGTCGCGACGCTCGGCGCGCAGCGTGACCAGGCCGCCGGGCGGGCTGTGGCGGGTGGCGTTGTCCAGCAGATTCGCGAAGACCTGATGCAGCCGGGCCCGGTCGCCGGGAAGCACCAGGGCCGGGGCGGCGACCTCGAAACGCACGTCCTGACCGATGCCGTCCGCGTTGACCTTCGCCTCCCGGACCACCTCGTCCAGGAACTCGGGCACGTCGATCAGCTCGCGGCGCAGCGGCACCACGCCGGCGTCCAACCGGGACAGATCGAGCAGGTCACCGACCAGGCGGCTGAGCCGCTCGGTCTGGGTCAGGGCGGTGCGCATCGTCTCCGGGTCGGTGTCGGCGACCCCGTCGACGATGTTCTCCAGCAGGCCCCGAAGAGCCGTGATCGGCGTGCGCAGCTCGTGCGAGACGTTCGCGATCAGCTCACGCCGCTGCCGGTCGGCCGCGGCCAGGTCGGCGGCCATCTGGTTGAAGGCTTCGGCCAGCTCGCCGACCTCGTCCTGCGAACGCGTACTGATTCGGGTCGTGTAGTCGCCCCGGGCCATCGCTCGCGCCGCGATCGTCATCTCGCGCAGCGGAATCGTCGCCCCGTGCGCCATCACCTGCAGCGTGACCAGGCCCAACGCGGCTGCGATGCCGATCCAGAGCACGTCGACGCGGTAGAAGTCGATGCTCCACAGGAAGACCAGCAGGCCCACCCCACCGGCGAACCCGAGCGCCAGCGACAACTTCGCCTTGATCGACCGCACCGGGTCGAGCGGCCGAGGCAACCAGCGGAACAGCTTGGCGGCCACGTCGTGGATCAACTGCATCAGCCGAGCCGTCATCGGTCGACCTCCAAGGCATAACCAACCCCGTGCACGGTACGGATGAGGTCCGCCCCGAGCTTGCGCCGAAGCCCCTTGATGTGGCTGTCGACCGTACGGGTGCCGGAGGCGTCCGCCCAGCCCCACACGTCGGCCAGCAGCCGCTCCCGGGGCAGCACCGTCCGCGGGGCGCGGGCCAGGTGCACGAGCAGGTCGAACTCGGTCGGCGTGAGGTGCTTCTCGGCGCCGCCCCGGAGCACCCGGCGCTCGGCCTGATTGATCTCCAGGTCACCGAAGCGCAAGGTCGGCGGGCCGGCTTTCGGGGCCGCCACCTTGTTGACCCGGCGCAGCAGGGCGTGCACGCGGGCGGCCAGCTCCCGCATCGAGAACGGCTTGGCCATGTAGTCGTCGGCGCCGACCGCGAGCCCGACCAGCAGATCGGTCTCCTCGCCGCGGGCGGTGAGCATCAGCACCGGGGTCGGCCGCTCGGCCTGGATCCGGCGGCAGACCTCCAGCCCGTCGAAGCCGGGGAGCATGACATCCAGCACGATCACGTCGGGCGGGATGCGCCGGGCGGCCTCGACCGCACTCGGCCCGTCCCCGACGATCTGCACCAAGAAGCCCTCGGCCCGCAGCCGGGCGGCCACGGCGTCGGCGATGGCCCGCTCGTCCTCCACGACGAGAACCCGTCGCTCGGCCGTCGTCTCCATTGCTGCCACCCCTCGCCTGTCGGGCGCCATCTCGGCGTCCCATCACCCTGCCCTGTCGCCGGGCCGCCGTACATCAGGCCAGCCCGTCAATCGACCCCCGGGATATCCCGGGAGTCGGGCACTCCGGCTTGCCGGCCGGATGCCCGCGACCACGATGCGAGCCGGTGCGCCCCCGTGGCTCACCGGCCGCGTCGTGTGGGCAGCAGCTTATTGACCGGTCGGGGAGGGCTGGGGGTGGAGTTGTGAACGAACTGTGGAGATGATTCCTGGGTGCCGTACACGGTCGAGGTCGAACGCCGATTCCGCGCCCGCCAGGGCCTGAAAGCCGCCGTCCGGTCCGTTCGGTCTCCCGGTTCGGACGTCGAGGTCCTGCTCAGGGTCGGTGTCACCTTCGACGACGCCCAGCTGACGGCCCGGGGCTGGTTCTTCGACACGGACGTGGTCGGGGGCCTTCTCGACGAGTGTTGCGCCGACCTGTCGAGCGACACCTGGACGGCGCTGTTCCCGTTCCGGCCCACGTTCGAGCTGGTCGCCCGCGACCTCTTCGCCCGGCTGTCTCCACAGATCCCGCAGCTCGCCTACGTCGAACTCCGGGACGAGTTCTTCGGCTCGACCACCCGCTATTACGCCCTCGAGACCGAGTCTGACCAGTAACGGACATGGATCTTTGAAGGCCTGCGACCAGCGCTTTCCGGTCGTGGCTCGCTGTGCATCGCAGTCGGTGCAACCCGGCCTGTTCGGGGCGCCGTGGGGGCTGTGGACTATCAGCGGGGGCTTAAGACAGGCTTGTGGTTATCCCCCGTCAGCCTGTGGATAACTCTGTGGGAAAGCCGGTGAGGCTGTGGATAGCGGTGTGGATTAGCGGGTCCAGTCGTGCTTGGCGGCACGAATCAGGCGATCTTTCAGCTCCCGGGTGTGCCGTCGACTGACCGGGAGCTCCACCCCGTCGACGGCGACCACATAGCCGGAACCGGTCAACCGCAGCTCGGTGACCAGCCGCAGCTGAACCAGAAAGGACCGGTGGATCCGGACGAACCCGGCATTCGCCCAGCTCTCGGCCAGCGTGGCCAGCGACACCCGGACCAGGTGCGAGGCGTCCGCGGTGTGCAACCGTGCGTAGTCGCCCTGCGCCTCCACCCAGCGGACCGACGAACGCGGCAGCATCCGGGTGGTCCCCGCCAGCTCGACCGGGATCGCCGGCTCGTCCGGAGCGGCGGTCGCCGAGGGCGTCGGCGTGACCCGCAGGCCGGCTACCCGCCGTAGCGACTCCCCGAGCCGTTCGGCCCGGACCGGCTTCCGCACGTAGTCCGTCACGCCCAGATCGAAGGCATCCACCGCACCATCGTCATAGGCGGTCACGAAGACGATCGCCGGCGGATGCGCGAACCGGCGCAGGATCCGGGCCAGCTCCATGCCGTCCAGGCCGGGCATCCGGATGTCCAGGAAGACCGCGTCCACCTCGGTGTCCCGCAGCACCCGCAACGCCTCGGTCGCGTCGCCGGCCCGGTGGACGTGCGCGACCCGGCCGTCCGCGTTCAGCAGATAGGCCAGTTCGTCGAGCGCCGGTGGCTCGTCATCCACAGCCAGCACGACAAGGCTCATGCGGACCCTCCGCTCTCTGCTCGGTCGCGTTCGGCCGGGCTCATGCGCGGACCTGGGGGTGGAACTTCGGCACTCGCATGCTCACCTTCGTGCCGGCGCCGGGCGCGGTCTCGACGACCAGGCCGTGGTGGTCGCCGAAGACCGAGCGCAGGCGTTCGTCCACATTGACCAGGCCGACGTGCTGGCCCTCCTCGTTGTCGGAACCGTCCTGCCCGAAGACCGACGGATCCATGCCGACGCCGTCGTCCTCGACCGTGATGTGGCACTCGGCGCCGGCATCACGAGCTTCGATGCTCACCATACCGACGCCCGGCTTGCGGGACAGGCCGTGGCGAACCGCGTTCTCCACCAGGGGCTGCAGACACAGAAAGGGAAGGCCGACCGGCAGCACCTCGGGGGCGATCTGCAGCCGGACCTGCAACCGGTCGCCGAACCGGGCCCGTTCGATGGTCAGATAACGATCGATCGACCGCAGCTCCTCGGCCAGGGTGGTGAACTCGCCGTGGGCCCGGAACGAGTACCGCGTGAACTCGGCGAACTCCAGGATCAGCTCGCGCGCCCGCTCCGGATCGGTGCGCACGAACGAGGCGATCGCGGTCAACGCGTTGTAGATGAAGTGCGGGCTGATCTGCGCCCGCAACGCCCGAACCTCGGCACGGGCCAGCCGCTCCCGTGACGAGTCGAGCTCGACCAGCGCCAGCTGCGAACCGGCCCAGCGTGCGGCCTCCAGAGTCGCCTGCACCAGCCCCGGAGCCACCGGGCTGTCAGAGACCGCGACCAGAGCGGCCCCACCGCCCGCAGCGCCGGGCCGCCCGCTGGCCGCGCCCGTGGCCCCCGCACCCCGCCCCCGCCCGGCGGAGGCTGTTGCGGACCCCGCACCCCGCCCCCGCCCGGCGGACGCTGTTGCGGACCCCGCACCCCGCCCCCGCCCGGCGGTCGAGGCGCCCGCGCTTGAACTTCTGCCCACCCGGCCGGCCGCCGCGCCCCGACCTGCCCGGCCGGTGTTCGACGCACCGTTGTCCGCACTCGTGTCTGCCTGGCTGCTGGCCGCGTCGTGACCTGCCCGGTCGGTGGTCGCGTCGCCGGTGTCCGGGTTCAGGTCTGCCTGGCTGTCGACCGGGACAGGGGTGTCGGTGTTTTGGTCTGTGCGTGCCCGGCCGGCGGCTGCGGTTGCGGCGTCCGCGGTGCGACTGGGGCGGCCGGGAACAGTGGTGGCGGAATCCGGGCCGGGCAGCGGCGCGACCACCGCGCCGCGGACCACGCAGTCGACTCGGTCGCAGGGCAGGTCGGATGCGGTCAGGACGATGGAACGACGGGTTTCGAGGGCGCGCCGAGCCGCGGCGGTCAACTGGTCGGAGTGGTGGGCGCCGCGGCCGTCGAAGGCCAGACATGTCTCGCCGTCGGAGAGACTCAAACCGACCGCGCCCACGAGAGTGCGCAGGTGGCGGGCGGCCTTGGCCGCGGTGGCCGGGGTGAGCCCGGACCGCAGCGGCTCGGCGGCCAGGGAGGCGGTGTGCAGCACCTCCCAGGTGGCGCGCTGCATGGTTGTGGCGATGCCGCGCCGGGCCCGCAGGCGCAGCACGGCCACCACGGCGGCGGCGAGCGCCACCAGCACGGCGATCACCGCCAGCACACTTCCGATCTGCCCAGCCACGGCACAGATCCTGACGCCTCCGAGCCTTCGGCGCCATGCCACTTCCTCCCCATGTGGACAAACCCGGACCGAGAAATTGCCCTGTGGATAACGCCCGAGCCGCCGCCGGACCGACCTACGCTGGCCGCACGCTCCTGAGCCGACCCGGGGATGCGCTGGGCGGATCGGGCCACGCCGGGCTGGGCCACGCCACGCCGGGCCACGCCACGCCGGGCTGGGCCATGCTGGGCTGGGCTGGGCCACGCCGGACCGGGCTGGGCCACGCCGGGCTGGGCCTGGGTCGGGCTGGGCTTGGGCCGGCAGCGCGGGGCTGGGCTGGACCGCGAGGCGGAGCTGGGCTGAAGAGCGAGGACTGGCTGAAGGGGAGCAAACATGGCGCTGAGGGGTTTGGGGTAACCGTGCCCACCCACGGACATCGCCCTTTCGGGCTGAGCGTTTTGGCCGCGCCAGCGGCCTGCTCAGCCCGGAAGGGTCCCCGCGGGAGCGACGGTCTGTACCCCCGCGGAGATAGGCAATAAAGAATTTGATCTTGAATGGGGGAACCGGGAGAAAGGTGAACAGGAGGCCGGGCCAGGGCAGAAAAACGGCCCGCGACATTTCGTCACGGGCCGCAGGCAGCGGGAACGGATCTCAGTAGGCGCCCTTGCGCTTCAGCACCACGAAGATCGTCCGCCACAGGATGCTCAGATCGTAGGTCAGTGACCAGTTGTCGACGTAGTACAGGTCCAGCCGGACCGCCTCGTCCCAGGACAGGTCGGAGCGGCCGCTGACCTGCCACAACCCGGTGATGCCGGGCCGGACCAGGAGGCGGCGGCGGACGTCGCCCAGGTAGTCGCCGTCGTCGGCGGGGAGGGGGCGCGGGCCGACCAGCGACATCTCGCCCTTGAGCACGTTGATCAGCTGGGGCAGCTCGTCCAGCGACGTCGCGCGCAGTTTCTGGCCGAAGGCGAAGATGCGCGGGTCGTGCTTCATCTTGAAGAGCATGCCGTCGGACTCGTTGAGCTCCTCCAGCGTGGCCTTGCGCTCTTCGGCGTCGACATACATGGTCCGGAACTTCCAGACCTTGAACGTCTGGCCGTCGTGGCCGACGCGGGTCTGCCGGAAGATCACCGGGCCGGGGTCGGAGAGCCGGATGCCGAGCGCGATGACGGCCAGGATCGGGCTGATCAGGATCAGTCCGAGGGCGGCGACGACGCGGTCGAGCAGGTTCTTGATCAGCCAGCCGGGGCCGGAGAGGGTGGGCTCCTCGACGTGCAGGAGCGGCAGGCCCTCGATGGGGCGGATGTGCACGCGCGGGCCGGCGATGTCGGTCAGCTGCGGCGCGACGACCAGGTCGACGCCGGTGCCTTCCAGCTGCCAGGCGAGGCGGCGCAGTTCGCCGGGCTCGTTGCTGGCCGAGCCGCAGACCGCGATCGTGTCGGCGCCGACCTCGCGGACCAGGGACAGCACGTCACGCCCGGTGAAGATCGGGATCGGCGTCTCGATGCCGCGGGTCGCCGCGTAACCGTCGGTGATGTGGATCGCGACCGGGATCAGGCCGGCGGCCGGGCTGCGGGTGACCGCGGTGTAGACCTCGAGCGCCTCGGGCAGCGTGCCGACCAGGATCATCCGGTGCGCTCCGTGACCGGTGCGGCGCCGGGAGATGTGCAGCACCTGGCGGGCGCCGACGCGGCCGATCAGGATCAGCAGCAGCGCGCTCAGGGACACCGCGGCGACCGTGCCGCGGGACAGGCCGGTCTTGGTCGCGAACGCGAGCAGTGACACGGCGGCCACGACGGTGACCGAGGTGCGCACGATCCGCTTGAATTCTTCGCTGCCCAGACCCAGGTAACGGCGGTCATACGTGCCGTTGGCCCAGAGAAGGATCAGCCAGCCGAGCGGCAGCACCAGGTAGGCGAAGAAGGTGAAGAGGTCGCCGCCCTCGAAGAACCACCAGCTCTTGCCCTGGAAACCACTCTGCGACTTCTCGAGGAAGGAGGCGATCCAGCTGGCGCCGAGGGTGGAGAGGATGTCGAGAACGATCAGGACCGCGGTGTACGGCCGATGCCAGCGGGAGAGCCTGCGGTGCTGACGGGTCCACGCCGATCGGGGGACTCCGTTGCTCGGTGGCTGCTCTTGTTGCTGCGGCCACTCGAAGCTGTCGTACCGCACGGGCTTACTCCGGCTGCTGTCGGTCGTTGGGCGATGCAGGCTAGTCGTCACTTCGCCTACGTCCTCCCGCATCCGGAAAAAGATTACGCAACGCCACCACCTCGGGGCCGTCGGTGGGTCCGCCGATACCCGTTCGCGTCACAACGGGTGCCCAGGGACCGGGCCACTATACCGATGGATTGGCCGGAGAGAAGGTGACGTTGTGATAGCAATCCTTACCACCACGGTCGGTGACTGGACGGTGGCGGTCTTCACCGGACCAACTTGGACAGGCGGCGGTCGGCGAGTGGTTTTCCACCGGTCTGGCAGGTAGCGCAATATTGCAGGCTCTTGTCGGCGAATGAGACCTCGCGCACGGTGTCTCCACAAACCGGGCACGGTAGACCCGTGCGGGCGTGCACCCGCATTCCCGCTCGCTTCTCGCCCTTGAGCTCGGCGGCTTTCTGCCCGACCGAGCGTTGCACGGCGTCCGTCTCCACTTCGCGCATCGCCTCGTACAACGTGGTGAGCTGCTCGTCGGTGAGCTTTCCGGTGAGTGCGAAGGGCGACATCCGAGCCACGTGCAAGATCTCGTCGGAGTATGCATTGCCGATCCCGGCGATCACCTCTTGATCGGTGAGCACGCCCTTGACCTGGCCATTTCTGGACTTCAGCCGGTCGGCGAACTCGTCGCGGGTGACCGCCAACGCGTCCGGGCCGAGCCGCGACACGCCCGGGACCTCGGTCTGCGGGTCACGAACCAGGTAGGCGGCGAGCGATTTCTGCGTCCCGGCCTCGGTCAGGTCGAAGCCGGAGCCGTCGTCGAGGCGGAGCCGGATCGCGATCGGGCCGCTGCCCGGTTTGAGCGGGGCGGGCGACTTGAACGCGTCGCGATAGTGCAGCCAGCCGGCCCGGGCCAGGTGAACTACCAGGTGCACCTCGGGGCCGATGCCGATGTCCAGGAATTTGCCGTGCCGCCCGGCCGAGGTGATCGGCAGGCCGGCGAGCGCGGTGGGCGCCGGATCGTACGTCTTCAACGCGCTGAACGAGGAGACCTCGAAGCGCTGCACGGTGTGGCCGACCGCACGCTCCCGCAGGTAAGCAGCGAGCGCCTCGACCTCGGGGAGTTCGGGCACAGCTCCACGGTAGCGTTCTGACCCGTGAAGGTGGTGGTTGCACACAACCGGTACCGCGAGGCGATCCCTTCCGGGGAGAACGTCATCGTGGACACCGAGATCGAGCAGCTCCGGTCGGCCGGCCTCGAAGTGGTGCCGTTCCAGCGGAGTTCCGATTCGATCGCTGACATGCCGGCGATCCAGAAGGCGTTGCTGCCGGTCTCCCCGATGCTGGGGCCGGCCGCTCAGCATGATCTTGCATCCTTGATCGAAACGGAAAAACCGGACCTAATCCACCTCCATAATCCTTACCCACTTCTGTCGCCCCGGGTGATCCGGACCGCGCACGCGCACGGCATCCCGGTGGTCCAGACCGTGCACAACTACCGGCAGGTCTGCTCCTCGGGGCTGTACTTCCGGGACGGGCACAACTGCCACGACTGCCGGGGCAAGCTGCTCGGCTGGCCGGCGATCAAGAACAAGTGCTACCGGGGCTCGGCCGCGCAGAGCGCGATCATGGCGACCACCCTGGCCGTGCACCGCCCGACCTGGCGTTCGGTGGATCGCTACATCGCGCTCACCGACAAGATCGCCGCGCATCTGACCGACTACGGCATCGCGCCCGGCCGCATCGTGATCAAGCCGAACGGCCTGCCCGACCCGGGGCAGCCGGAACCGCTCGGTGACGGGTTCCTGTTCGGCGCCCGGCTCTCCCCCGAGAAGGGGTTGGGCCTGCTGCTGGACGCGTGGCGGCGGCATCCGGACGGGTCGCTCGGGCCACTGCGCATCGCCGGCGACGGGGAGCTGCGCCACCTGGCCGAGCAGGCCGCGGCCGAGCGGTCCGACGTCACCTACCTGGGGCCGCTGGACCGGGCCGGGATGATCGCGGCGCGGCGGGCGTCGTCGGTCGTGGTGGCGGTGCCGACCTGGGAGGACGTGCTGCCGACGGTGATCCTGGAGGCGCTGTCGTCCGGCCGTCCGGTGCTGGGCACGGCGGTGGGCGGTGTGCCGTACCTGATCGGGGCGGCGGGCTGGCTGGCCGAGCCGAATCCGGCGGCGCTGGCCGAGATCCTGCCGACCGCACGGGCCGAGGCCGCGCGGGTCGCCCCGGCCGCCCGCGAGCGATACCTCACCCATTTCCACCCCGGCGTCCTGACCAAGCGTTTGATCGAGGTCTACGCGGGAATGGTCGAGGATTCACAGCGTACGTCGAGGTAGTTTCCGAACTCGGCGGGGAAAAGTCGCGTTCGTGGTTTCGCGACGCGCTCTTCTGGTCGGCTCCGCCGCGGCTGTTGCCGCGGGCGGGGCCGGATTCGCCCTCGGTAACTCTGGCGACAAGTCCGAAAAATCGCCGCAAGCCGCGACGGTGACCAAGCCGCCCAAGTATCGGTCCCGCCCCGACCTGCAGGCTCTTCCCGACATCACGATCACCACCGCCGCGAACGGGACGACGCCCGGATACATCCTGCTCACCCCCGCTTCCGGGACCGGACTGTGGGGCCCGTTGATGGTCGACGAGACCGGCTCCCCGGTCTGGTTCAAGAAGGTCCCCGACCCGGCCACCGTCGCGATCGACTTCAAGGCCCAGCAGTACCGCGACCAGCCGGTGCTGACCTGGTGGGAGGGGACCATCGGGGGCACCGGCGGGCAGGGCGTCGGCCAGGGTGAGTTCGTCATCGCCGACCGGTCGTACCGGGAGATCACCCGGGTCCGGGCGGCCGGCAGCGAGCAGGCTGACCAGCACGACTTCGTGATCACGCCGCGGGACACGGCGCTGTTCTGGGTCTACGACCCGATCGCCTACGACCTGTCCGCGGTCGGCGGCCCGGCCGACGGGGTGCTGCACGACGGCCTGCTGCAGGAGATCGACATCGCCACCGGGAAGAAGCTATTCGAGTGGCGGGCCAGCAAGTACGTCACGTTGGCGGAGTCTTACGCGCCGCTGCCGCAGGGTGACTCGGCGCACCTGCCCTACGACTACCTGCATCCGAACTCGGTCGGCCTGGACGCCGACGGTCACCTGCTGCTGTCCGCGCGGCACACCTGGACCGTCTACAAGGTCCACCGGGACACCGGCGAGGTGATCTGGCGGATCGGTGGCAAGAAGTCCGACTTCGCGGTCGAGGAGAAGGCCGCCTTCCACTGGCAGCACGACTTCCGGCGGCGCCGGGACGGCAGCTACAGCGTCTTCGACAACGGTGCCGGGGTCACCAAGGAGCGCGACTACTCGCGCGGCCTGGTGTTCAAGGTGGACGAAGCGGCCAGGAAGGTCACGTTCGCCGCCGAGTACGTGCATCCGGACCGGGTGTCGGCGCCCACCCAGGGCAACTTCCGGGAACTGGCCGACGGCGGTTCGTTCATCGGCTGGGGGCAGGATCCGCACTTCACCGAGCATGCGCCGGACGGGACCGTGCGACTGGCCGGGCACCTGCCGCTGGACAATCAGTCCTACCGGGCCTACAAGTCCGAGTGGACCGGCACCCCGCGTGATCAGCCGGCGCTCGGCCTGCGCGTCGAGAACGGCAACGTGATCGTCAGCGCGAGCTGGAACGGGCACACCGGGGTGGCGAGGTGGCGGGCGCGGGCCGGCGGTCAGCCGCAGGAGCTGAGCGAGACCGTGGAGGCCGCGCGCACCGGCTTCGAGACCACACTGACCGTCACCGGCACCCCGGAGTACGTGGTCGCCGAGGCCCTCGACGCCAAGGGCACCGTGCTGGGCACGTCCTCCGCGATCCCGGTTCGCGTCTAGGAAAATGCGGCAACAGCGGCGCTTCCATTGCCGTACGCGTAAAGGCTCTTGAACTAACCCCGCAACGCGCTGCGCCCGGTGAACGCGATGCTGGCCGCGAGAAAACCCCCGTTGACCAGCGTGAACAACGCCACGAACCAGACCGCCCACTGCGGCGCCACGATGAGCACCACGCCGGCCAGCGCGATCACCGCGCCGTAGTCGCGCACCAGCTTGACCGCCCGGATCGGCAGCGAACGGCTGGTCACCATGCTCGCCGCCTGGCCGCCGCCCTGCATCACCGACGTGACCAGGTTGACCATCCAGGTCGCGGCGAACGCGGACAGCAGCCAGGCCGGGGTGTGCGGTTCCTGCGCCTTGGCGGTCGCCGAGATCGCGGCGACCAGGGCGGACTGCACCGCCACGTCGCACAGCACGTCGAGGCGCCCCCCGGCCGCGCTGCTCTGCCCGGTGGCCCGGGCCAGCTGGCCGTCGGCGCAGTCGAACGCGTAGGCCAGCTGCCAGCCGGCCAGTGCGATGAACCCGACCAGCCGGCCCCAGTCCTGCCCGTGCGCGACCGGCCCGGCCGCGGCGATCACCACGAACGAGGTGAGCAGGCCCAGACCCAGGTTGAAGATGGTGAGCACGGTCGGGCTCAGGTGGCGCCGGCGGGCGATGACCGCGAGGCCGGAACCGATCCGCTGGCTGACGGCCTCGCTGAACAGCCCGCCGCCCCGGTTGACCGCGTAGTAGTCGGCCGCCGTGGGCTGGCGGGCGGCCTCAGCGGGATGCGAGAGCGTTCTCATACTCGGTCAGCCTCTGCCGGGTCTCGTCCGGCGTCATCGCCAGATGTTCGAGGATGGTGTAGCGGTCCGGCCGGGTCCGCGGGGCGAACTCGACCGCCTGGACGAACTGCTCGGCGGTCAGCCCGACGTCGGGCGGCCGGAGCGGCAGCCGGTGCCGTTCCAGGCAGTCGGCCATCTGGACGAAGCGCCGGTCGTCGCCGCGCAGGAACGTGCAGAACAGCGCGCCCAGCCCGGCCAGCTCACCGTGCGAGGCGGTCTCCGGGTAGAGCGCGTCGATGGCGTGCATGATCTCGTGACAGCCCCCGGACGACGGCCGGCTGCTGCCGCAGACCGCCATCGCCAGGCCGCTGGAGATCAACGACTCGGCCAGCACGGTGACGAACGCGTCGTCGGTCATGTCGCCGGGCATAGTCAGCACCGCCTCGGCGCCCATCCGAGCCAGGGAGGCGGCCAGCCCGTCGACCGGCTCGTCGCGGGTCGTCCGGGCCAGTTCCCAGTCCGCCAGCGCGCTGATGTTGCTGATCACGTCGCCGATGCCGGCCCGGTTGACCCGGTCCGCCCCGGTCTCCACGAAGTCCAGGTCGACGATCACGCCGAACGGGATGTGCACCCCGTACGAGCTCTTGATCCCGTCGTTGACCAGGCTGGCCACCGGGGAGGCGATGCCGTCGTTGGCCAGGCTCGTGGCCACCGAGACCATCGGCAGACCCCAGCGGCTGGCCGCGTACTTGGCCGTGTCCACGGTCTTGCCGCCGCCGATGCCGACCACCGCGTCGTAGTGTCCGGCCCGCAGCTTGTCGGCCAGCTCCAGCGCCGCGTCGAGGGTGCCCCCGGCGGTGACGTAGATCGTCGCCGCCCGCAGCGAGGGCCGCAGCAGGTCGGCGATCCGCTCGCCCAGGCCGGGGCCGACCACGACCGCCACCTCGCCGCCGGACGAGATCCGCCTGTCGGACAGGATGCGGCCCAGATCGGCGACCGCGCCCCGCCGGACCTCGATGTGCAGCGGGGCCTGGACGCTACGGGCTAGCAGCGGCATGCGATGTCCCGTGCCCGGGCGAGATCGTCATGATTGTCCACCTCAACCCAGTCCACCTGCCCGATCTCGGCCGCGCGGACGTGCCCGCCGCGGTTCGCGAACTCCTGGAAGCCGTCCTCGTAGTAGAGATCAGGGTTACGCTCCCAAGTCGTCTTGAGTGCGTCGGCCAGCGCGGACGCGGCGGACGCCTCGATGATGTTGGCGCCGATGTACTCGCCGTACGCCTCGGTGGGATCCATCAGCTTCGTGATCTTGGTGAGTCGGCCGTCCGCGTCGAAAACCGCCTTCATCTCTTCGTCGGCCAACTGCTTAACGGTGTCGACCGCGAGCAGGATGCTGGGGCCGCGCTCGGTCAGGAGGGTCCGCTCGATGCTGACCGGGTGCACGGTGTCGCCGTTGACCATGAGCGCGCCCCGGGCGAAGTGGTCCCGCGCGAGCCACAGGGAATAGGCGTTGTTCCACTCCTCGGCCCGGTCGTTGTGGACCAGGGAGATCCGTAGGCCGTACTTCTCCTCGAAGCCGGCCCGGCGCTCCTCGACCGCGTTTGCGCAGTACCCGACGACGATGGTCACGTCGGTGAGGCCGGCCGCGGCGAGGTTCCGCAGCGAGATGTCCATGATCGTGGTCTCGCCGTCGACCGGGACCAGAGCCTTCGGCAGGGTCTCGGTGTACGGGCGAAGCCGACGCCCGGCGCCGGCGGCAAGGACGAGACCGATCATGAAGCGTTCCCCTCGGCGGTGATGTTCGCGATACTTTTTGTTTGCTTTTATTTAATTTGGAGCAATTTTTTCGGGGCGGCCGAGTCGGACGGGCCAGCGGGCAGGGCCGGTCGAGGCAACTTCTAAGCTTGTCGTCATGACCGCTGAGCAGCTCATCTCGTTCGCCCGTGGTGCTCCGTCGCTGGACATCGTCGACGTGGAGGGCCTGAAGGCCGCCGCCGCCCGCGCCTTCGACAACGATCCGGCCGGTGTCACGGCATACGGCACGTCCGTCGGTTATCTGCCGCTGCGCAAGTGGATCGCGGAGAAGCACGGTGTCTCGCCGGACCAGGTCATCGTGACCAACGGCTCGCTGCAGGCCGACGCGTTCCTCTTCGGCCACCTGGTGAAGCCGGGCGACGACGTGATCGTGGAGAAGCCGACCTACGACCGCACCCTGCTCAACCTGCAGAACCTGGGCGCCAAGGTGCACCAGGTGACGCTGCGGGCGGACGGCATCGACATCGACGAGCTGCGCGCTCTGCTGGAGTCCGGGGTGCGGCCGAAGCTCGCCCACATCATCCCGAACTACCAGAACCCGGCCGGCCTCACGCTCTCCGAGGAGAAGCGGCGGGCGCTGCTCGCCCTGGCCGAGCAGTACGAGTTCATCATCTTCGAGGACGACCCGTACGTGGACATCCGGTTCCGCGGCGAGCCGCTGCCCTCGATGCTCTCGCTGGACACGAACAACCTGGTCGTGCACGCCTCCAGCTTCACCAAGACGGTCTGCCCGGGCGTCCGCGTGGGTTACCTGGTCGGCCCGGCCGCGCTCATCGACGCGATCGCCAAGAAGGCGACCAACCTCTACATCTCCCCGGGCATGGTGTCCGAGGCGATCGTGCACCAGTTCTGCGTCTCCGGCGACATCGAGAAGTCGGTCCAGAAGGTCAGCGAGGCGCTCGGCGAGCGGGCCAAGGTGCTGGCCGAGTCGATCCGCAAGCACATCCCCGGCGCCACCTTCACCGAGCCGGACGGTGGCTACTTCCTCTGGGTCGACCTGCCCTCCGACGTGGATGTGGACAAGCTGTTCCCGGCGGCCATGAAGAAGGGCGTCGCGATCGTCAAGGGCAGCGACTTCCTGCTCGAGGGCGGCCGCAGCTCGGTGCGTCTGGCCTACTCGGCGGTCACCGTGGATCAGATCGACGAGGGTGTCCGGCGGCTGGCCGCGGCCATCGCCGAGGTTCGAGGCTGAAATTTCCCGGTTTCCACCCGGACGGATGTGGGAAGTAGTAGTCCGTCCGGGTGGGCCCCGCGAGTCCGACCCCCCGCCGACTTCCGGCGGCCCGCCCGGCCGTTCCTCCCGCTGACTCGACGAAGTAGCCTCGATTGGTTTGTCGGGTCACCCGGGGGAGGTCGGCATGAGCGAGCAGGACAACGGTGCGTGGAGCCGAAACCGCCCGCTCTCCCGAGCCTGGGCGGCCCGCGCGATGAACCGCATCCTCGGATCCAACGACGTGGGCCAGCAGTCCGGTGAGGCCAGGGCCGACGGCAGTGCGGTCGTGGACTGCGGTGTCTACGTGGCCGGCCAGCGGATTCCCGGCCTGTTCACCCCGGATGAGGCGTTCGCCGAGGTCCGCCGCCGGGACGACGCGTTCGTCTGGCTCGGCCTGCACCAGCCGTCCGAGCAGGAGATGACCGACATCGCGCAGACGTACGGTCTGCACGAGCTCACCGTCGAGGACGCGGTCAAGGCCGAGCAGCGGCCCAAGCTGGAGCAGTTCGGCGACGTGCACTTCCTGGTCCTGCGGACCGCGCGCTACGTGCCGCACCAGGAACTGACCGAGAGTTCCCAGGTCGTCGAGACCGGCCAGATGATGATCTTCGTGGGCGACCGGTTCGTGATCACCGTCCGGCACGGCGAGGCGTCCGAGATGTCGCCGGTCCGCGCCGACCTGGAGAAGCAGCGGGCCAACCTGCTGGAGCAGGGCCCGTGGGCGGTCGCCTACGCGGTCACCGACCGGGTCGTCGACCACTACCTGGTGGTGGCCGAGCAGGTCGAGGCCGACCTGGACCTGATCGAGGAGGGCGTCTTCTCCCGGGACCGCAGCGCCCCGATCCAGCAGGTCTATCAGCTCAAGCGCGAGCTCGTGGAGTTCCGCCGGGCGGTCGTCCCGCTGCAGCGCCCGCTGGCCGGGATCATCGCCAGCCAGGGCGTGGTGCCCAAGGAGATCCGGCGCTACTTCCGCGACGTCCAGGACCACCTGACCCGTACGGTCGAGCAGGTCTCCTCCTACGACGACCTGCTCAACTCGATCCTGCAGGCCCGCCTGGCCCAGGTCACGGTCGACCAGAACAACGACATGCGCAAGATCGCCGCCTGGGCCGGTATCGCCACCGCGTGGACCGCCGCAGCCGGCGTCTACGGCATGAACTTCGAGTACATGCCCGAGACGCACTGGCGTTACGGCTATCCCGGGTTGATGGCCGTGCTCGCCGTCGTCACCGTGGTCCTCTACCGCGCCTTCCGCCGCAACGGGTGGTTGTAGAAATAGACTCCCGGCAATGGGGGATCTCCGGAATCAACGTCTGATCGGCGCTCTGGTCGCGCACGACGCCGACCCGCGCCAACCGGCTCTGCGGCATCCCGGCGCGGTGGCGCTGACCGGCGTGCTGATCGCCGCGATCGCGGCCGGGCTGCTGGCCGGCTACGGGATGATCACCGGGGCCGGTCTGGCCGAGCCGACCGATCCGTCGGCGATCCTGCTCGATCGGCGGTCGGGTGCGCGCTACGTCTACCTGGAGTCCGATCGTCGTCTGCATCCCGTGCTGAACTACGCGTCCGGGGTTCTGCTGACCGGGCCGTCGGTCAAGGCCGTGGCGACCGGGAAGTTGTCGACCGTTCCGCTCGGGGTGCCGCTCGGTATTCCGGGTGCTCCGGACGCGCTGCCGCCGCCCGAGAGCCTGCTCGCGGATGCCTGGACGGTCTGCACCGATCGGGCCGGGCATAGCGTGCTGCTGGTCGGGACGACTCCGGTGGGTGATCCGACCGGGGAAAGAACCCTGCTGGTCCGCGATCCCAACGACCGGATCTTCCTGGTGCGCGACGGTCACCGCCATCAACTGCCGTCGGCGGGCGGGCGCCCGGCCGTGCCGGTTGCCGGCGCATGGATAGATGCGATTCCGGCTGGCCCGGATATAGCTTCTTTGCCGACAAAAAATGATATGACCGATTTTTTGGTACGGGCGTGCGTGACCCGCCCAGCCGACGGCCCGGCCTCGATCCGCCTCGATCCGGTGATTCCCTCCACCGACACGGTCTACGTGCCCCGCGGCCGAGGCGCCGTGGTCGCCTCGCCCACCGGCGCGGTCCACCTCGTCACCGACGACGGACGCGGATTCCCGCTGGCCAGCCGCGATCTATTGCCCCGCCTCGGCTACCCGGAAGTGAATCCGGTCACCGTCCCGGCCGAACTGCTCGCACTGCTGCCGGCCGGCCCCCTCCTGGATCCGGAGGCGGCCGGCCGGCACTGAGCAGCTTCTACTACTTCGCGGGGTTGGTCTTACCGGTCGGATCGACGGCCGCCGCGGTCCCATTGGCCGTGGTGTAGACGGTCGGTTCCAGCGGTTCGAACGCCGAGTCGTCGGCGCTGTCGGCCGGCGCCGGGTTCGGCGCGGCGTCGTACTCCTCCCACTGCGCCTGGCTGCGACGCTTGGCGTACCAGGCGGCGCCGACGCCGATCGCGGTGCCGAGCAGCGCGTACCCGGCCAGCTTGCTGCCCCGGCCCCGCTGCTTGCGGCCGAGCGCCTTCTGGGCCTTGCGCTGGAGTTTCTCGGCCTGCTTGCGCTGCGCCTTGAGCTCCCGCTTGGTCACCTTCTTACCGGTCCTGCCGGCCTGCCGGACGTTGTCGGTCGCGGCGGCGACCAGCGGGGTCAGCGTGGCGAGCGCGCTGTCCCAGCCCTGCGACGCGGTCTCCTTCGCCTTCTCGGCGGCCGGCTGGACCCGCTCGACCGCGGCGTTGAGCCGGGGCCCGACGGTCGCGCTGGTCTCCTGCGCGGCGATCGAAGCGGCACGCTTGAAGTGATCCACGCTCTGGCCGAGTTCGGTACGCATCCGCGCACTCCGGCGCTTCCGACGCATCGTTGCGAACACCAGTGCCCACCTCCTGTGGTCTATTCCCAGCTCATGTTGCCCTCTCGGGTACCCCCGCGCGGCCGGATCAGACACATGGGGGAGGATCCGAACTGAAGAGACTGTTCCCATCCAACGCAGACGGGAGTACCCGTGGCCGAGACGATTTACGCCACCCTGCACACCAACCATGGTCCGATCCGGCTTCAGCTGTTCCCGGATCACGCTCCGGAGACCGTCCGGAACTTCGTCGGACTGGCCGAGGGCACCAAGCAGTACACCGACCCGCGGACCAACCAGCCGGGCAACGGGCCGTACTACAACGGCACGATCTCGCACCGGGTCATCGCCGGTTTCATGATCCAGCTGGGCGACCCGACCGGTACCGGTCGCGGCGGCCCGGGCTTCCAGTTCGGCGACGAGTTCCACCCGGAGCTCTCGTTCGACCGGCCGTACCTGCTGGCGATGGCGAACGCCGGGCCGGGCACCAACGGCTCGCAGTTCTTCATCACGGTCGGCCCGACCCCGCACCTGAACCGTCGTCACACGATCTTCGGCCAGGTCGCGGACGAGCAGTCGGCGAAGGTCGTCGACTCGATCGCCAACACCCCCACCGGCCCGGGCGACCGGCCGCGTGAGGACGTCGTCGTGGAGCGGGTGGAGATCGAGCGCGCCTGAGCGCTCACGGTACCTTTGGTGCCATGAGTGAGGCGCCCTCCACGACCCCGGTGTGCTACCGCCATCCGGACACGGAGACCTTGCTCAGTTGCAGCCGGTGTGAAAAACCGATCTGCACCAAATGCATGAATGACGCGGTCGTCGGCTATCAATGCCCGGACTGCGTCAAGGACGGCCGCCGGACCCAGCGGCGAGCGCTCAACGCCTTCGGCGGGAGCCTCTCCGCTGGGCACGCGGCCTACGCCGTCCGTTCGATCATCGCGGTCAACGTCGCGGTGATGGTCGTGTCGGTGATTCTCGGCGGCCCGCGCGCGATCGCCGGCGCCGGCGGCTTCTTCGGCCTGCTCGGCTCGGGCACCCCGGTGACCGACGCCGGCGAGGTGATCGGCTGGGCGTCCTATCCGGACGGCAGCGTCCACGGCATCGCCGACGGCGAGTGGTACCGGTTGATCACCGCCATGTTCCTGCACTACGGCGTCGTTCACCTGCTGCTCAACATGTCGCTGCTGCTGCAGATCGGGACGTACCTGGAGTCCCGCTTCGGCCCGGCGCGCTTCCTCGCCATCTACTTCCTGGCCGGCATCGGCGGCAACGTCGCCTGCTATCTGTTCCAGGCCCCCAACCAGCCGTCGGCCGGCGCCTCGACCGCCACGTTCGGCCTGATCATCGCCATCATCATTCTGAACCGGCGACTGATGCTGGACACCAGTTCTCTGGTGCCGCTGCTGATCACCAACCTGCTCTTCACCTTCGGCATCCCGCAGATCTCGAAGGCCGGCCACCTGGGCGGCCTCGCCGTGGGTGCCGCCGCGACCGCGGTCCTGGCCTACGCCCGGGTCCCGCACCGCACGGCCAAGCAGGTCACCGGCTGCGTCCTCCTGCTGGTCGCGCTGATCGCGTTGTCGATCTGGCGCACCTACGACATTCTTCCTTAAAACCCCGATTTGGTACGTCGTGAGCACCGCGCCTGCCCGTCGTGGCCGCAACCTGCGCCGCACCCGAGCCCCGGCCGCGCCTGCGGGCTTCGGCTGGTGCTCACGGTCGTTCCCGGGCCGTTTTGCAGCCGTCAGCGCCAGCCGGAGTCTGCGGCGCCCGGCGGCCGTGAGTTGCGGCTACCCCGCGGGGTGCGGGCGGGGCTTGGGTGCGGCGTTGCGGCTGGGCCGTGGGGTGCGGGTTGCGGGTTGCGGGTTGATCGACGTACCAAATCGGGAATTTGGGGTTTTGTCAGGGTTTTAAGGCGGTGATTTCGGCGAGGACGTCGTCGGGGAGGGCGCCGAGCTCGTGGGCGCCGAAGAGGTAGATGGCGTCGCCGGCGTCGATCTCCAGGAGCTCGCTGCGCAGGCCGCGTCGTGTGGTGCGATCGACGCGCACTTTCTCGACCGCGGACCAGGGCAGGCGCCGGCGCCGGGCGAATCCGGTGACCACCGTGACGCCGTCGGTGTCGGCGGTCAGCCGGACCGGGATGAGCACGTCGCGCAGCGCCCAGACGGCCAGCCCGGCACCGACGAGCACGGCGAGCGCCCAGCGGATCGGGTCGCGTCCGGCGAAGGCGACGGCGAGCACCACGACGGCGACGGTGCCCATCAGTTTGGTCACCGGCAGGACCGGCTTGACGCGCCATTGCATGGGGACACTATGGCAGCACGATCGCTGTAATTCCTTATTCAGCAGCTCAGGCCCATGCCCCCGCAGTTCACAGGCCGTTAAACATGTCATGGACGTGATCTCGCGTACGTTCCTTCCCGCCGCCATCGACGCCGGCGCGGCAATCTCCGGCCGGCACCAGACGATCGTGGAGCGTTGTGTCGATGCCGACGACGACGCCGTTCTGGTCACCCGGTGCACGCGGCCGGAGGCCCCGCTCGCCGGTGAATATCTGCTGCTGCTCACCCGCCGCCGGCTCGTGGTGATCCAGCGCACCCCGGTGCTGCATCGGCTGCGCCTGCATCTGAACGCGAACCTGCGACATCTGAGCAACGTCACCTGGCGCCCGGATCTCACCCGCCCGGCGCTGGAACTGGCCGCCACCGCGGTGGACGGCGTGCGCGAGCGGTTCCGGGTCAAGTTCTCCGACACCGGATCGGTGTGGCACTTCGAGTCCAAGCTGCGCGAGGTGTTCCTAGGCGGTGCCTAGGAACGCGTCGATCGACCGGCGCAGACCGGTCGCGTCGAGCCCGTGCACCCGGGCGTGGTCTTCCCAGGTTCCGTAGTCGCGCACCTCGGCCCGCCCCACGCCGAGGTGCAGCGCCCGGTGCGGCATCCCGTTGAGTGCCTCGGCGACCAGCCGGGCCGACGTGCCGGCCAGGTACGGCTCGACCACGATCACCTCGCCCTCGGTGAGCAGCCGCAACCCTTCGGTGTCGAGCGGTCGCGGGGTATTGGTGTAGGCCACGGTGACGTCCAGGTCCCGGGTCGCCGCCAGCACCGGATCGAGCATCGGCCCGACCGCCAGCACCAGCGGGCCGCCCCGCTTGAGCACCCGCAGCGGTCCGCCGTCCGGGTAGGCCCGCTCGTTCTCCTGCAACGTCAGCCGGATGTAGACCCGATCGTCGTGCCGCGCCGCCTCGCGCAGCATGGCCGGCACCTCGTCACGATGCCCGGGCACCTGCACGGTCCAGCCGTCCAGGGTGTCGAGCAGGGCGACGTCGCCCGGGGACTGATGCGTGTACCCGGAGGCGGCCGAGTCGTAGGAACCGCCGATGCTGACCAGCACCGCGCCGGTGTCCTGGTGCCCGAGGTCGAGCTTGATCTGCTCGTAGGCCCGGTCGATCAGGAACGGCGCGTAGGAGTGCAGGTAGGGTCGCATCCCGGTGAGCGCCAGCCCACCGCCGACACCGACCATCAGCTGTTCCCGGATGCCCACGTTGACCGCGCGGTCCGGATGCCGGCGCATCGCCGGGGCGAACACGTCGGCCGAGATGTCGGCGAGCACCAGCGCGGTCCGCGGATCCTCGTCGAGCAGCGCGGTCGTGGTGGCAACAAAAGTCTCGCGCATGTCCGGCCTCACTTCGATTCGACGTCGGCGACGATCAAATGCGGTTTTCCCGTACGGACGAGCAGGCCCCGTTCGATCTCGTCGTGGTCGTGCCCGTCGACCAGGGAGACCGTCCAGCCCGGGAAGCGCGCCGGAATACCGCCGGGCCAGCCGTGCGTCGCCGACCGGTTGTCGATGACGATCGCCGTGAGAGGGAGCGGGACGGCCGCGGCGTACGCGATCGCCTCATGATTCGAACCCTCGTCGAGCTCCGCGTCGCCGAGCAGCACGAACGTCCGGGCCTCGGTGAAGCCCTGTGCGCGCAGGCCGAGCGCGACCCCGACGGCGAGCCCGAGGCCGTGCCCGAGCGAACCGGTGCCGACCTCGACGCCCGGGATCAGCACACGATCGGGGTGGGTGCCGAGCGGACTGTTCCACCGGCCCATCCGGTCCAACCAGTCCTCCGGGATGAAACCGCGGTCGGCCAGCACCGCGTAGTACGCGGCCGGGCCGTGCCCCTTGGAGAGCAGGAACCGATCACGGTCGGGCTCGTCGGCGGTCTCCGGCGTGATCCGGAGAACCCGCTCGTAGAGCACCCGGATCACGTCCAGTGTGGAATGTGCGCTCGGCGCGTGCTTCTCGTCACCGGTCAGGCGACGCAGCGTGGAAACGGTCATGTCAGCTAGGCTGCAACTTGAAGTTCACTTCAACTCAAGGGGATCGGATGGAGACCCTCACCATCGGCGACATGGCCGCCCGCAGCGGGGTGGCGCCGTCGGCGCTGCGCTACTACGAGCGCGAGGGGCTGCTGCACGCCGCCCGCACCGGCGGCAACCAGCGGCGCTACGAACGCGCCGACCTGCGCCGGATCGCGTTCATCAAGATCGCGCAGCAGGTCGGGGTGTCACTCGACGAGATCCGCGAGGCGCTGGCCGAGCTGCCCGAGAACCGGACCCCGACCAAGGCGGACTGGTCGCGGCTGTCCAGCCGCTGGCGGCACCGGCTGGAGGAGCGGATCGCCATGATGGAACGCCTGCGTGACCAGCTCACCGGCTGCATCGGCTGCGGCTGCCTCTCGCTGCAGCGCTGCAGCCTGATCAACCCGCGCGACCGGCTGGCCTCCCGCGGGACCGGCCCGCAGATGATACTGAACCCGCCGAAGGACTGATCAGCTCTCGCCGCCGCGGATCCGGGCCGCCTCGGCCTCGGCCTCGGCGATGATCCGCGCGGCCTCCCGGTGGGCCTGCGCGGTGTGATCCGCGGCCTGCTCCTGGGCGAGCTCGAGAATCTGCTCGACGCGGCTCCCGAGGCCGCTGAGGGTCCGGTCGTCCGGCTTGCGCCCGGCGCCGTCACCACCCGACGTCGTGGCCGGGATCAGGTCCTTGCCGGCGTCCCGGCTCCGGACGAGCAGCAGGAGGATGCCGAGCCCGCCGGCGACCGCGGCCGGGATCGTCATGGACTCGCCGCCCCGGCTCCCGGCGAACGCGCCCAGCCCGAACGCCACCAGCACGATCCCGAATGTCCTCACCCGCGTGATCGTAGCGACGTTCGTCGAACAATGCCCCTGTGCGGGGTTTGTGCAGGTCAACGGGGTGCGGCAGTAATAGTTGTCACTCGGGCAACGCCCTTGTCTTGATGATCATCGAAGGTTAGCTTCCTGGGGTTTGAAGATCATTAACCCCCCAAGGAAGTAATGTTCACCCTTCGTAAACTTGCCGCCACCATGGCCGCGGCCCTGGCCATGACCGCCGGGACGCTGACCGCCCTGTCGTCCCCGGCCGCGGCCGCCTCCACCGCCCCCAAACTCAGCGACTTCGTACTCCGGCCGGCCTCCCTGCCGTCGCCGTCGCTGCAGGAACGCGTCAACCGGCTCGACGCCGTACTCCCCAAACTCGGCGTCCAGAACATCCTGGCCCAGGCCAACCGCACCGGCGCCTGGGCGACCGGCTCCTCCACCGCGTGCAACGCCGCCACCGCCTTCCCCGGCAAAACGGTGCCCCCGGGCCGCCGATTCTGCTGGAACTCGGGCGACGCCACCACCGGCGAATGGACCCCGCAGGGCGTGACCACGGTCGCCGACGCCCAAGCCGACGAACTGTGGGGCACCAAGCAGGCCGTCCTGGTCTCCTGGTACCAGCCCGCCGACGCCGGCAAGAAAGGCGTCCGCATCTCGTTCATCGACACCGCGACCAACCAGTACCAGCACGTACTCCTGGTCTACCCGTACATCAACTCGGCCGGCGCCCCCACCTACGAGGCGGTCACCTCCCCGCAGTCGGGTGACGGCGGCAGCCTCCACGCCGGCGGCATCGTCTGGTCCGGCAACTACCTGTACGTCGCCGACACCACCCAGGGCGTCCGGGTCTTCGACATGCGCTACATCTTCGACATCAAATCGGCCGCCAACGGCGACGTCGACACCCAGAGCGCCGTCGGCTACTACGACGCCTACCCGGACGGCCAGTGGTACTCCAGCTACGGCTACCGCTACGTCATGCCGCAGGTCGACTGGCTGGTCAACGACGCCGGCGACGCCCCCAAAGACACCGGCGTGTGCAACTACGACGGCATCCCCAAGTTCTCGTTCCTCAGCGTCGACCGCGCCAACGGCCTGATCAGCGGCGAATACTGCACCAACTCCACCCAGTACGGCCGCGTCGCCAAGTGGCCGCTGGACAGCACCGGCAAACTCGTCCGCGACTCCGACGGCAAGGTCCGCGCCACCGCCGTCAACCGGCTGCCCGCCCGCTACATCCAGGGCGCCACGTCGTACAACGGAACCTGGTACCTCTCCCAGACCGGCGGCGGCGACACCGGCACGGCCCAGCTGCTGGAAGCCGGCTCCAGCGCCGGACTGCTCACCGTGACCAAAGCCCGGTGGGCCGGCATCGGATCGGAGGACCTCTCCGTCTGGCCGAGCAAGAAAGAGGTCTGGACGGTCACCGAGCATGCGGGCAAGCGCTTCGTCTACACGTGCCCGCTGACCGCCACGGCCACCGGCACCTTCTGCGGAGCCGGCGCCACGGTCCGCTGACCCCGTTGTTGAGCAACCGCCGCTGACCTGCTTCGCAACAGGTCAGCGGCGGTTTCGCTGTTCACCGGAGCGGAGGGCGTGGGATTCGAACCCACGATGAGTTTCCCCATACCGGTTTTCAAGACCGGCCGCTGCATCCTTCTGATCTGCTGAAACAGCGGCACCGTGGGGTGTGTCGTCGCACGATGGTCGCCGTCCCTCAGTTTCAGCCCTCCCCATGGAGAGCTGGCAGGAGGGGCACGGGGACGTTGATGTACGAGTGGCTCGCCTTCTGGTGTAGTCCTGAGCGCTAGGGGATTTCAGTGAGCGCAGACAGTAGTCGCTCGGGGACCCGTACCTTTGCAAGATCGATTACTTCGCGAAGTGGTGCCGCCAGTACAGACGTGTCTAGTGCCTCGTCTTTGAACGTTGGCCGTGTAATCCGTCGGTTCTGAGGCCGTTTCGGGCAGGCTGTTCCTCTCGCGTTGTGGTGTGGGAGGTGATGCCGGGTGGGACGACGCCCGGAAGTGTTCGTGCGGGCACTGTCGATGGCCGAAGGTCAACGGCTGCAGAAGATCACGCGGACTGCGAAAAACCCGGTCAAGCTGCGCCGGGCGATCGTCGTGCTGATGTCCGGCCAGGGCCAGCCGGCGCCGGACATCGCGTACCTGCTCAAGGCCACCGAGGACTACGTCCGCGACGTGATCCACGCGTTCAACGAGCGGGGGTTCGACGCGCTGGACCCAAAATGGAGAGGGGGCACACCGAACAAGATCAGTGAGCCGGTCCGCGACTGGATCTGCGTGATCGCCCGATGTGACCCCCGATTCCTGGGCCAGCCGTTCTCCTGCTGGTCGCTGTCGAAGCTGCGTGACTACCTGATCGAGAGCGGCCGGGTCGCCACGATCAGTATCGAGACGGTCCGGCGGATCCTGCACGAACGCGGCGTGACCTGGCAGCAGTCGAAGACGTGGAAGGCCAGCAACGACCCGGACTTCACCGCCAAGATGCGCCGGGTCCTCGACCTCTACGACCATCCACCGGCCGGCGGGCGGGTCGTCTGCGTCGATGAGTTCGGGCCGCTGAACCTGCAGCCCCGGCCGGGCAAAGCCTGGAAACCACCGGGCAAGCCGGTCCGGCTACGGGCGACTTACCACCGTGACCACGGGGTCCGGCACATGATCGCCAGCCTCGACCTGGCCACCGGGAAGATCCACTACCGGATCAGGGACCGGAAACGCTCGGGCGAGTTCCTCGCCTTCCTCAAGAGCCTGCGACGCCGCTGGCCAGGACAGACGCTGCACCTGATCCTGGACAACTTCTCCCCGCACAAGCATCCGACCGTCCGGGCCTGGTGCCAGGCCAACGACATCGACCTTGTCTTCCTGCCGACCTACAGCTCGTGGCTGAACTGGATCGAGGCCGAGTTCGCCGCCCTGCGCTACTTCGCCCTCAACGGCACCGACCACCGCACCCACGCCGAGCAGGACACGGCGATCGGTGACTACATCCGCTGGCACAACCAGCGAGCCCGTCCGAAAACCGGATACGCGACCGAGTCCAAGATCCGCCACCCGGATTACCCGTTCAAGGCCGCATGACGAGGCACTAGGTCGATTGCGCGGGTCCAGGCGGTCGGGTGATAGCGGACCAGCGAGGAAAGGCCGAGCAGCAAGGCCCACCAGAGCATCAGTGGGATCGGCGCGGGGCGGCCACCGACCGCCGGCAGAGCAATCCCGTGCACCTCGCCGTTCTGTTCCTCGGTGACCGAGAAGAGGCTGTCCAGCAGTCGCCAGTAGTCCTGGAGGAGCATCTGGTGGGGTGCGGGGACAGCGATATAGGCGAGGGGGCTCCACGGAGAGGCGTCGGCGTTGCGGATGACCGTGTCCGATCCGTCCGCGAATCGATCTCCCCAGGGTCCCATCTTGAGTGGGCGGGCGCTGGCCAGCGAGGGATAGCCCGCCATGACTTCTAGAACCTCAGCAGCGGTTTTCCCGGGTATGTCGATCTGTACGGTTGCTTCACCGCTGGTGGCGGTGAGTTGCGTGGCCAGATCGATGACCGGCCCGTCATAGCGGGGTAGCAGCCAACGGGACCCAAGTCGGCTTTCCAAGGGCCGTGCCCAACTTCCGAGCATCGCGGGGATAGGCACGCCAGCAAGGTCGGGATTAGCCGCCCACAGGGCCCCCAGTTCAGTGCAACTCGTGAGCGACGGCGAGCCGATAGTTGCGCATACGTCCTGAAAGCCGCCCGGCCTCGTGCTCTGCTGTCGCGGCGGACACATCCTCGACGTAAGCAGCCCGTCATCAGACGGCCGAAGGGTCAACCCGTGCGATGACACGGTTTCGCTGATGCTCGGCTTCCGCGCTTGAATGATGGCCTGGCCGGCCTGCTCGACCGCGTAGAACAGGGTGAGCGGGCTGGTCGCGTAGTCAGAGGCGCTTGCCGCAACGGCGAGGTCCTCGGCCTGGCGCAGCGCTGCTTTGAACAAGGCAGCCCGGTCGAGGTCAGCGGCGGCAAGCCCGGTGGGCTGGGCTCGTAGAGCGCGAATGTCGCGCCACGCTTCGGCGATCACCAGATGTTGATACCGTCAATTTCCGGCTGCGGAAAGCGGTATTGGGTGTCAAGGTGGCGAGACGGCCCGAGGACGTGCCTGTAGCCAACCTATAGAGATCATTTCGGTCCGATACGATTGAGCCCGTGAGCAGGCCAACGAAGCTGACCGCGGCACAGGTCTTTGTTGCCGGAGGTCTTCCGACCGTTACGTATAATCCGCGAGATCAGCTCGGCCTTGAGACTCAAGTGCGGGACTATCTCGAAGAGCGTAATCGTGTTCTGTCCGTCTTCGGCCCAACTAAGACCGGAAAGACCGTTCTCGTTAAAAATGTCCTGAAGGAAACCGAGGCTATCTGGACGTCGGGCGGCGCGATTAAGTCTCCTTCTGATCTTTGGAGCACGGTCGCGGCAGAGTTGGCGCCGATTATTTCCATTGAGGAATCCAGGCAGACCACGGATGGCTCAACTGGAACTCTGTCCGGCGAGACGCAAATTATCCCAGGAATTACGAAAGTAAGTGTTGCTGGGCAGATTGCAACGTCATCTACATCAGGGGATAAAGTCGTTCGGAGCAGGCCGACCGAAATCTCGGCGCGCCAGATGCTGCGAAGTCAAAGGTTGCCGCTCATTATCGATGACTTCCACTACATTGATCCTGCCGTTCAGATGGAGCTTGTGCGCTCTCTGAAAGATTTAGTTTTTGATGGCGTTCCGGTCATTGTTATCGCTGTTCCGCATCGAGCTTATGACGTTATGCGGGTCGAAAAGGAAATGACCGGCAGGGTGGAGCAGCTATCCATCGGTTTTTGGTCAAATTCTGAGCTTCGAGGGATCGCAGAGAAGGGTTTTAACGCCCTGCAGGTGGTCGACGAAGACGGCTTTATTGCGAGTAAGCTTGCTGAGGAAAGCTTCGCCAGTCCACACTTGATGCAAGACTTTTGCCTTCAGACGGTCAAGGGCAGCGGCTATCGAGAGAGGCAGGATCCTCCAGCTCCTCTCCATGAGCCTATGTGGGAAGCTTTTTTCAAGGAGCGCTCAATCTCGAACGCGTCAAAGACTGCGTTCGACATGCTTGTGCGCGGCCCCAGGCAGCGAACTGACCGTAAATCTCGCGCATTGAAGAATGGCCTTACGGTCGACATTTATGGTGCCGTATTGATGGCCATGGGTCACACGGGTCCGCTCACGAGCATTAGCTATGAGCAGCTTCGCGCCGCAATGCGGGAAATTGCTTCTGCGGAAGACGCCCCATCAGGTCAGGAAATCACCAGAATTCTGGGCGAGATGACGAAGATCGCGCGAGAACTTGAGGGCGAGCCGGTCGTCGATTACGACGCGGGCCTCACAACTCTCCATATCTCGGATCCGTACTTCGCATTCTTCTTGCGTTGGCGTGCAGCCGAGGATCTTGCTGCGCGTGAGGAACTCACTAAGACGGATTTTGGTGGCTCGGGCGCGGAATCCTTGCCGGATGGGCCGACGGATATTCAGCCGAGCGAAAGTCAGTCGGCTAGTAGTAACGTGGTGGAGAGTAAGAGTAAGGGTGCTGCTGGTGTCCAGGACGGGAAGCTGCCGCGAAAACTGAAAAAGCTAAAACGCAGGCGATGAGATTTAAGAAAAGCACTCCAGCCATCCGATGAAGCTCGGTGCTTCGATATCGGAGCGGCATTCGGGGCCTCAAATTGCGGATTCTGGCTTTCTGAGGCGGAGGTGCAGCGACCCGGGTTTGGACTCGGATCGCTGCACACCACGGCCGGAAAACTCAACTTAGAGCGAGGGGATTTCCACGTATCCGTCGCAGACATCCTCGTTTAGCGGGTTGATAGGCAGGCCGGTTGCGGTGACGAAGGCTCGCAGCGAGGCGGATAGGGCCGGGACCATCGGGTCCTCGACGAACAGGAAGCCGTAGTCGCCCATCGTTTCGGCGAGGACGGTGGCCATCGCGTCGTAGTCCAGGGTCGGCGGCCGGTTTTCGGTGGTGGTGGTCATGGGTCACTCCTTTGGGGTTGGCGGACCGGCGGGGGTGCCGGACAGTCAGGGCTGACTCCCGCGACGGGAGGCACCCCTGGCCGCCGGCGCGGTGCCGGGCTGGCCTTCCGGAGGCCGTCTTTCTGGACGAAGATCGACCGGCGCTCGACGGCGTCGCCGGCCGAGTTGAGTTCGTAGCCGTCGATCCATAGCCAGCCGGCGTACGTCGTCCGGTCGTGCAGCCGGATCACCCGGAACAGGATTGGCGTTGCGAACTGGACGCTGGCCCGTCGTCCGACGAGCAACACATCACCGGTGCGCGGCACCATCCGGGCCACCTCTTCTCTGGGCGGGATTCCGATCGATGAATTCGTCCGGCTGCTCGATTCCGTGTTCGTTGGGTGGGTCCTGGGTCAACGCGGTGCCGTTGTGGAACTGGGTCTGTTTCACGTATGCCTCCTAGGTCAGCGATCAGCGGGACTCATTCGATTCCTGTTCATGCTTGTTCAAGGTTGTCTTTGAACGTCTAAATACGTAGTTGCTGTTATCTGGTCGATGTTGGTCATTTAGCTTGATTGCGTGATCGAACCGGACGGGCCTGTTCCGCCCTACCGCCAGCTCGCCGAGATCCTTGCCGAGCGGATTCAGCGTGCGGAGTGGCAGCCGAATCGGCCCATCCCGAGCGAGTTGCAACTCGTCCAGGAATTCGGCGTGGCCCGGGGGACGGTCCGCCGAGCCGTTGCGGTTCTCCGGGAGCAGGGCCTGGTCTTCACCGTGCCCCACCGCGGAACGTACGTTGCACCCTCGTCGCCTGATCCGGATCAGGGCTGAGCGTGCAACGCGACGTGCCGCCCGTGTGGCCGGCTTAGCTGGTCTCGTCCAAGACCCACTGCACGTACGCGGGATTGCCGTCGAACGTCATTGCGGCGACGCACGGCACCTCGTACGGATGCTCGCGGTTCGTCCGCTCGATGATCTGAGGTACGAGGCTGCGTCGCGTGTGCAGCGCAACCCGGGCTTCCTGTTTGTCGAAGATCTGGCCCTGCCATCGGTAGATGGATCGGATCGGCGTGATGTTGTGGCCGGCTGCGGCGAGCCGGTCATCGACCAGGCGGCGGGTGAACTCGGCGAGCCACTCGGCGTCGGGCGCGGTGATGATGACCTCGCAGACCTCCTCACTCACGCTGGGGTTTCCTGCCCGCGAAGGCTGGCGATCGTGTCGCGCGCTTCCTCCTCCGTGCGAGCCATACCGCCGAACCCAGTGACGATCTTTCCGTCATGACTGAGGCCGACCCAGCGGCCTTCGAGTCGTTGCCCGTGCGGGTGCAGCACGAAGTAGAACGTGCCCTTGGACCGGACCGATCCGTCATCAGCGACGTACCAGCCCATCAAGATCTCGTTGTCCCAGACGCGCAGCTCACCGCGCCAGTGGTAGCCGCCGTCCTCCACCTCGATCCCACGCGTGGTGGTCTGAAGATTGATCAGGTCGCCCTGCTGGCGAAGCTGCACTTCCTGCGCGGTGATGACCTCTTCCGAGTCCTTGAACGTCTGCCAGGATGCCCACCAGTCGCCGGACAGGTTCACCTTGTGGCTCGGGATGCCGGCTAGCTCGCCGACCGAGATCTTGAGTGCGTTCGCGATTGCCACCGCGACGGAGAGCACTGGTTGCTGCTCGCCCGCCTCGTAGCGTCTGATCTGCCGTTTGTCCACGCCGGCGGCTGCCGCGAGGTCCGTCTGAGACATGCCCAGCTCGGCTCGCCGCTGTCGCAGCACGTCTGCCATCTCCATGTCCTCAATCGTGCGGGGACGAATCAGTCCCCGCAAGGAGACTCCTCAGTCCGTCTTGAGGACGGATTAGTCCTTGACATAGGGACTCATGAGTCTCCATGCCTTGGGGGACCTAAACGTCCTCTTCGGAGGACTTAGAGGTCACATCCGTGTCTTGTCGCTGCGTGGGACAGCTGTCGCTGCCTCGCCGGCGCCCCATCCCGGAGGACATCTCGTGAGCAGGCTTCACCACCAGAATGGCGACGAGCCGTCGGTAGAGGAACTGGACGCGATCGAGGCCGAGTGGCCGCTGATCGCTGCCGAGTTGGACGTACTGGACGCCGAGATCGCCTTGATCGTTGCGGCTGAGAAGGGCGGGCCGTCCGAGTTGGACTGGAGGCGCTTGCGCCGGGCCGAGGCCCGGACGCTTGCCGTCGCCGCCGAGCTGGCGTCGCGTCCCACCGTGCTGAAGGCGGTGGCGTGATGATCCCCGAGAACCTGAGCGCCCTGGTCGAGCGGCGAGAGGTGATGCTCGCTGGCCTTGTGGTCGCGGTGGCCTTCCTGGTGTGGGTGGCCCGGCGCGTCCGGAAGATCGCCCGCAGCGAGCGGCCGGACGACGCGCTGTCGAACGTCGTGATGATGATCGGCCTCGGCTGGTCCTCGGAGGCGGTGTGGGAGATCGCCCAAAACCGGCTGCACTTCCCGCTGGGCCTGACGCTGCTGCTGTTCTTCGTGTTCGAGGCGCTGCTGTCGCTGGCGATGATCCGCGCTAAGCGGCACATGCGGGACTTCGGCTGGCCCGGCCGGTTCGGCGCGACCGCGTGGACGGTTGCCGTAGCGATGTCCGGTATCGCTGGCATCGCCTCGCACTCGCTGGCCGAAACGGCGCTACGGATGTTGATTCCGCTGTTGGTCACCAAGCAGTGGTGGGACGGCCTGGTCGGCGGTGCGGCGAAACGGCCGGCGGACGCGTCAACCTGGCGGTGGACGCCGCGTCGACTGCTGCTGGCGATCGGCGCGGTGGAGCCCGGCGAGCGGGACGTGCAGACCGTGCACCGCGAGCGGCTGACTCAGCAGATGACCATGCTCTATCACCGGATTAACCACGGCTCACCTCGGCTGCGTCGCCGCCGCACGGCTCGGCTCGCCCGGTTGAGTCTGACCGCCGACGATTCGATCATCGGCGAGGTGCGACAGCGTGGCGACCGCGCGCTCTGGTTCCATACCGCCTCCCCCGCGACGGTCGTGCCGACCCCGCCGGTCACGAAGACACCCGCGAAACGCGTCATGCCGCGTCCCGTGTCGGCCGAGAAGGTCGCCAAGGCGATCGCCAAGATGCCTGCCGCTCCGGTCTCGGAAATCGCTGCGAAGGCGGGCGTCTCTGTCTCGACCGCGCGCCGTCACCTCGCGGTTCTCCGCGTCACCGACGCGTCACGATCCGGGCCGCTTCCTGCGGAAACTCCCGCCCAGAACGTCGCTTAGCTCCGCCCGGCGGCACGGCCACCTACCGCCAAGCAGACGCCGTGCCGCCGGTCTTCTACCCATCAGTCCCGAAGAACTTCCGAGGGAGACCTCAATGTTCTCGCACCGCCGACTCACCTTGCACACCGATCTGGGCACGACCAACAAGACGGAGGTCCGGGCGTGAGCACGCAACTGGACGACTTCGAGTGGGAAGACGCCGCGATGGAAGCCGCGCTCGCCGATGGCGAGGCCGAGGTTCTGGATCTGGACAAGGCTCGGGCGCGGAAAACCGATCCCGGTTCGGCTATGCCCCGGCCGTTCGCCGGTGACGATGACGACGCCGAAACGATCGATGACACTCCCGCCACCGATGCTGGCCCGGTCGACATGGCGGAGGACATCCCGGCCGAGATTTTGGTGCGCCGGCGCGAGCGCCGGCCGATCCTGGCGGACTGGGCGCGGTCCTGGCGCGGCTTCAAGGCTGCGGTGCGGCACCAGGTCAAGGACGCCGGTTACGTGCTGGCCTACCACGCAGTCCGGTCGCCGAAGTACGCGGCGAAAACGGCGCTGTGGGCACCGGTCGGGCTGTTCCGCGGAATCGGACAGGCGTTGCACTGGGCCACCGCCGAGGAGGGGAACTGGCACCTCCGGCAGGCTGCGGCACAGCGTGGCGAGGCCGACGTTTGGCTCAAGCTCGATGCGCGCCGACAGCGCCAGTCCTCGTGGCGCTGGTGGGTCCTCGCCTTCTTCGCTGCGGCGATCGTGGCCGGCTCGATCACGCTGTACATGGGCCCGCTCTGGTGGAGCATCGCGGCCGGCGCGGTTGCTGTGCCGTTCCTGGCCACTCGCGGTCGGCCGGCGGACAAGCCGCTGACCGACCGGGTCACCGAAGGCACCCGCTACCGCAAGCTCACCGCCGAGCTGGTGCGTCGGGCGCTGACCTCCGTACAGATCGGTGCGATCAACTCCGCAGTGGGCAAGGATCCGAAGGCGATCAGCTTCCCGATGGACATCCACCGCGACGGTCCCGGGCACCTCGCGATCGTGGATCTGCCGCACGGTGTCGAGGCGTCCGAGGTGATCGCCCGGCGCGGCCGGCTGGCCTCGGCGATGCGCCTTCCGCTGGATCAGGTCTGGCCGGAGACCGCGCCGGGACACACCGGCCGGCTGGCGTTGTGGGTCGGCTACGAGCCCGCGTCGCAGATGAAACAGCCGACCTGGCCGCTACTGTCCGAGTCCGCGAAGGTCGACCTGTTCAAGCCGTTCGCGTTCGCCACCACGCCCCGGTTGGACACCGTGGCCGTGGACATGATGTTCCGCAACTTCCTGTTCGGCGGCCAGCCCGGCTCCGGCAAGACGTTCGCGCTGCGTGACCTGCTCCTGGCCGCGAGCCTGGACGCGCGGGCCGAAATCCGAGGCTACGAACTCAAGGGCGTCGGCGACTTCGCGGTCCTCGAACCGGTCATGGCCGAGTACGGCAACGGCTTCGATGACGAAACCCTGGCCAAGTGCTTCGGGTTCATCGAGTGGCTGTACGAGGAAGCCCGCCGCCGGTCGAAGCGGATTGAGCACTACGCCCGGATGGGCAAGGCCCCGGAGAACAAGGTCACGCCCGAGCTGGCCAGCTTGAAGGGCTCGGGGCTGCACCCGCTCGTGGCCTGGTTCGATGAGCTGCAAGAGCTGATGACCAGCAAATACGGCAAGGAAGCCGGCGAGATCCTGGAGAAGGTCATCAAGCTCGGCCGGGCGCTCGGGATCATCATCCTGATCGGCACGCAGATCCCGGACAAAGACAGCCTGCCGACCGGCATCACCCGCAACGTCAACTCCCGGTTCTGTCTCAGCGTTGCTGACCAGACCGCGAACGACATGATCCTCGGCACCTCGGCCTACAAGAACGGCTACCGGGCAACGGTGTTCCGGCCGGTCGACGAGGCCGGCTGGGGCATCCTGCGCGGCTTCGGCCCCGGCGCGGCCGCCGTTCGCTCCTTCTATGTGGACACGATCGCCGCCACTCGGATCGTGGTCCGCGCGGTCGCGCTGCGGATGGCCGCTGGCAATGTCCCGACTTTCCCGGCTGAGCGCGAGGTCGGCCCGACGCACAGCGTGCTCGACGACCTGGCGCGGGTGTGGCCGGCGGGCGAGAAATCGGCATGGAACGAGACCCTGTGCGCCAGCCTGGCCGAGTTGCGGCCGGACGTGTACGGCGGCTGGGAGGCCGCGCAGTTGACCGCTGCGCTCAAGCCGCACCCCGCGATCAAGGTCGCCGACGTCGGCCGGCGCATCGACGGCAAGCCGGTCACCCGTCGCGGGATCAAGCACACCGATCTCCTGTCCGCAATCGCGGAACGTGACCGCAAGCGCTCCAAGGACTGACTGCCCGAGGCTGCTAGCGCTAGCGGCATCCCCTGCTAGCGCTAGCACTCCCGCTAGCACCTGATCAAGATCCTGAGCTGCCACCTAGCGGATAGCAGCCCACGGTCCCGTGCACCCAAAAACCGGCCCGGGAGGCTGTTTTGAACCCCCAGTTCACTGCCGCTATCGGCTTGTTCCTGGCACTACTCACCGTCACTCTCGGCTACGCATTTGCTTGCTGGGTCTGGCCGTTCAAGGCATGCCGCAAGTGCCTCGGCGACGGCAAGCGTCGCTCGCCGTCCGGCCGCGCGTTCCGACTGTGCCGCCGCTGCGACGGCACCGGCCGCAGCCTGCGGGCCGGCCGTTGGATCTACAACCAGTTCGCCCGTCGCCACCGGGACGCCCGATGAGCGCGCACTTCCACCGAGACGCGACCCCACACACCGACTGGTGCGTCCGTGACCACACCTGCGGCCTTGCCGAGCATCGCGGCAGGCCGATCATCGTCGCCCCGGAGGCCGGCGGTCGGGCCATCGTCACCCGAGTCCATGCTGGCGACCGCGAGTACGCGGCGATCACCCTGCGGGTGCCGCTGCACCGCAGTGCCAGCGTCGCCGCCGCGCAGCTCGGCGAGGTGCTGAGTGGGATCCGCAACCTGCTCGCGGCGGTCGCCGCCCTGCGACCCGGCGCTCTGGGCTCTCGGCCGGATCAGAGGGCGCTCGGCCGCCGGTCGGCCTAGTCCATGCCCGCTGAACTGACGAGAGAGGGGATTTGTCTCATGGCTTCTGCCGGTTACGACCAGGCGGCAGAGCAGGCAGTCATCGGGGCTGTGCTGCTCGCTCCGAACCTAATGGGCGAACTCGCGGCGATCCTGTCGCCGGACGACTTCGGCCGCCCTGCACATGGTGTGCTGTGGCAGGCGATGTGCTCGATGCACGCGGCTGGCACTCCGACGGACCCGATCACCGTCGCCACGCGGCTCGCCGAGAACAAGGACCTCAACAAGGTCGGCGGCGCTCCGTACATCCACACCCTGTTGGAGGCTGTGCCGACCTCCGCGAACGCTGGGCACTACGCGGGCATCGTCGCCGACCTCGCGAAGCGACGGAAGGTCGCGGACCTCGGAAACCAGCTCTCCCGGCTCGCCGCCTCCGGCGCCAACGTGGCCGAGCTGGTGGCTACCGGCCGCGCGATGCTCGACGACGCGGACGTTCCGGGCGGGTGGCCGGCACTGATCCCGCTCGGACGTGGCCGGCATCTGCCCACGTTCCCGGCCGACCTTCTACCCGGCTGGCTGGCCGAGCATGTCCGGGCGGTCGCCGAGTTCACCCAGACCCCGGCCGATCTCGCGGGGAGCCTCGCTCTGGCGTGCCTTTCAACTGCGGCCGGCGGCCGGGCGGAGGTGGAGGTACGCGGATCCTGGCGCGAACCGACCAACCTCTACACCGTGGTGGTCCTACCGCCCGGCTCCCGCAAGTCCGCGGTATTCGCCGCGATGGTCGCGCCGATCCTCGCTGCGGAGAAGGCGATGATCGAGCGAACGGCACCCGCGATCATCGAGGCCGAGCTAGCCGCCAAAGTCGCTGGCAAGGCCGCCGAGAAGGCCTCGATCGCCGCAGCGAACGCGGACGGATCCGGGCGCGACACGGCCATCGCGGAAGCGACCGCCGCCGCGATGAACGCAGAGGCGATCACCGTTCCGGTCAAACCTCGGCTGGTCGCCGATGACGTCACCAGCGAAACCGCCGCATCCCTACTCGCCGAGCAGGGCGGCCGGCTTGCTGTTCTCTCACCGGAAGGAGGAATCTTCGCGACCATCGCCGGCCGCTACTCCGGCACGCCCAACCTGGAAGTGTTCCTAAAGGGACACGCCGGCGACCTGATGCGCGTCGACCGGCGATCCCGCGAAGCCGAGCACGTCGACAAACCGGCGCTCACGATGGGACTCGCGGTACAGCCCGAGATCCTGCGCGACATCGCCGGGATGCCCGGTTTCCGCGGACTCGGTCTGCTCGCCCGAATCCTGTTCGCGGTTCCGGAGAACACTGTCGGTCGACGCAGGATCGGGACCGATCCGATCCCGACCGAGGTGGCGGCCGCCTATCAGGCCAACCTGCATTCGCTGGTGCTTTCGCTGGCCGGCTGGACCGACCCGGCCGTCCTGGTGCTCGCCACTGAGGCCAACGAGCGGGTGCTGGACATCGAGCGCCAGGTGGAACCGCGCCTTGCGCCGGGTGGGGCGTGGGCGCACATCGTCGATTGGGGCAGCAAGTACACCGGGGCGGTAGTCCGTATCGCCGGCCTGCTCCACCTCGCCGAGAATCCGAACGCGGGATGGCCCGGCACGATCACGGCCGAGACCCTGGATCGCGCCGCGCGGATCGGGGAGTTCTACGCCGCTCACGCCCTGGGCGCGTTTGACGACATGGGTGCCGATGTCGCGACCCGTAACGCCCGGCACGTGCTCGCTTGGATCGAGCGCACCGGCACCACCGCCCTGACCAAGCGGGAGCTGTTCCGGGCCGTGCAGTGCGCGCAGATCAAGACCATGGCGGACCTTGATCCGGCGCTGGCCGTGCTGGAGGCGCACGGCTATCTCCGGCCGCTTGATCCACCTGCGCCGAAGCGGACGGGCGGCCGGCCGCCGTCGCCGAGCTATCTCGTGCATCCCGAGGTCCATCGGCCGGCAGCGACCGTGCACCAGATCGGCGCACGGCGCGCCTCGTAGACGGCCTGACAGAACCGACAGAACTGACACAACCCAGCCCCGACAGAGGTTCTGTCGGTTCTGTCAGCCCCCAGCTTCAGACATCTCCTAAGAGGATCTGCCAAGGGAGGCCGGAACCCGTTGGCCAGCGACTTTCTCACCCTCGATGAATTCCTCGCCCTGATGGCTGTCCCGCGATCGACGTTCTTCCGCTGGAAGGCCATCGGGCTCGCCCCGCGCCACTACAAGATGCCGAACCGCCAGATCCGCATGCGACGCACCGATTTCGAGTCCTGGCTGTCTGCCCGAGAGGAACCGCAAGCAGCATGAAGACCAGCTTCGACGTCAAGATCTGGGCCATCCAGGAGCACCAGGGCAAGGATCGGAAGACCGGCAAGCCGCGCAGCACCTACCGAGTTCGTTGGGTGGTGGCGGGCCACGTCTTCGGCGAGAGCTTCAAGACGCGGGCACTCGCCGAGAGTCAGTGGGCGAAGCTGCTGACCGCTCAACGGCAAGGCGTAGCGTTCGACGAGGCAAGCGGCCTGCCCGAGCCGATGGCTCGCGAGCGCAACAGCCGATCTTGGTACGACCACGCGATCGCCTTCGTCGACATGAAGTGGCCGCGCGCCGCTGCAAAGCAGCGCATGAGCATCGCTGAGGCTCTGGCGAACGTGACCCCTGCCTTGCTCAAGACGGAGCGCGGCGTGCCGACGGAGACGGCAATCCGTCGCGCCCTGTACGGGTACTCCTTCAACAAGGCGCGGCGTGACGCCAGCCCGCCGCCGGACGATCTCGCGCCCGCTGTCCGATGGCTCGCCGTCAACACGGTCAGCCTGAACGACCTGCAAGACGCTGCCGTCGTGCGGAAGGCACTCGACGCGCTTTCGCTTCGGCTGGACGGCAAGCAGGCTGCGGCAACGACCATCGCTCGGAAGCGCGCGGTCTTCTACGGGGCGCTCCGGTACGCGGTGGAGCTTCGGTTGCTGCCGGCGCACCCGATGGCGAACGTCCAGTGGATCACGCCGAAGTCGGATGACGAGGTGGACCGGCGCTCCGTGGTCAACCCGGGGCAGGCGCTTCACCTGCTCGCTGTGGTGGCCGAGCGGCATCCCCGCCTGGTCGCGTTCTTCGCGCTGCTCTACTACGCCGCGCTCCGGCCGGCGGAGGCCCTACATCTGCGGATCGAGGATTGCGAGCTGCCCGAGGAGGGATGGGGGATGCTCCGGCTGTCCGGCTCTACTCAGCACGTCGGAGAGGGATGGGGCGACGACAGCAAGGCGGTCCGGGAGGACCGGGAGTTGAAGCACCGGGCGAAGACGGCCGTTCGTCCCGTGCCCGCACCGCCGCCGCTGGTCCGGGCGCTTCGCTGGCACATCGCCGCGAACGGGAACACCTCGGAGGGCCGGCTGTTCGTCACCCAGGGGTATGGGCATGGCCCAGTGTCGAAGGAGACCTACTCGCGGGTGTGGCGGGCCGCAAGGCGGCACGGTCTGACAACGGCCCAGCAGCGCACGCCGCTGGCGAAGCGACCGTATGACCTCCGACACGCGGCAGTCTCGCTGTGGCTCAACGAGGGTGTGCCGGCCACCCAGGTCGCCGAGTGGGCCGGGCATAGCGTGCATGTCCTGTTGAAGGTCTACGCGAAGTGCATCGAGGGCCAGGACGAGGCGGCCCGTCGCCGCATCGAAGCCGCGTTGAACAGGGCAAACGACCAGGCTGCCTGACGTCGTTCGTTGTCGCGTATTTGTCGCGGCGAGCGAGATCGAGCGGTCGTGAGTGAGATCGAGTGAGACTCAAGGTCTAACACAGGGAACCCCCGCCGTCCTGCGTTCGTGCAGGTCGGCGGGGGTTTTAACAGCTTGCGATCAAGCGGAGGGCGTGGGATTCGAACCCACGATGAGTTTCCCCATACCGGTTTTCAAGACCGGCGCCATCGGCCACTAGGCGAGCCCTCCCGCAGTGCCGCTCCAGTCTGCCAGATGCCCAACGGATGCTGTCGCTTGTGTCGTACCCGTGAGGCATTGTCGGGGGATGTACGCGATCGTGATCGAGGACAAGCAGTTGCGCTGGGCCGAGGTTCCGGATCCGGAGCCGGCCGCCGGGGAGGTCGTGGTCGACGTCACCGCGGCCGCGGTCAACCGGGCTGACCTGCTGCAACGCCAGGGGCATTATCCGCCTCCGCCGGGTGCGCCGGCCTATCCGGGGCTGGAGTGTTCCGGCGTGATCAGCGTGGTCGGGCCGGGTGTCGAGGGCCGTCATGTGGGCGAGCGGGTCTGTGCGCTGCTGGCCGGTGGCGGTTATGCGGAGCGGGTCGCGGTGCCGGCCGGGCAGCTGTTGCCGGTGCCGGCCGGGTTGTCGCTGGTCGAGGCGGCGGCGCTGCCGGAGGTGGCGTGCACGGTGTGGTCCAACGTGGTGGCGCATGATCGGCTGCGGTCGGGTGAGACGTTCCTGGTGCATGGTGGCGGCAGCGGGATCGGTACTTTCGCCGTCCAGTTGGGCCGGGCGCTCGGTGCGCGGGTGCTGGTCACTGCGCGTGCGGCGAAGCACGAGCGGCTGCGTGCTCTCGGGGCTGATGTGACGATCGATTATTCGGACCAGGATTTTGTACGGGTGGTGCACGACGTCACCGATGGCCGGGGCGCCGACGTGGTGCTGGACATCGTCGGCGCGACGTATCTGGCCCGCAACATCGAGGTGCTCGCGCCGAACGGCCGGATCTCGGTGATCGGTTTCCAGGGTGGCACCCGCGCCGAGTTGGATCTGGGTGCCTTGATGGCCAAGCGCGGCACCATCTCGTCGACCTCGTTGCGTGCCCGTCCGCTGGCCGACAAGGCGCGGATTGTCGCCGGTGTGCGTGATCAGGTCTGGCCGTTGGTCGCCGCAGGTGTGGTGAAGCCGGTGATCCACGCCACACTGCCGTTGGCCGAGGCGGCCGAGGCGCAGCGGGTGATGGAGTCGAGTGATCACCTCGGAAAGATCGTGCTGCTGCGCTGATCACTCGATCGGGGGAATATCCGGCCGATGATATGACCGATAAAGTCCTTTTTGCGGAGTGTCGCGGCCGTGTCCGGCCGTGGCGAACCCAGCATGGACGGACAGCGCGTCCGATCCTCGGGTGCGCCCCGGATCCGTTCCCTGGGGGACACCGTGACGTACACACCGCACCGTGCCACGCCGATTCGGGTGCTCGATCCGGACGACGACGGTGTGGACGAGTGGGCGCTGCGCTGGCGGGCGCGCATCTGGGTGGGCGGCGGCCTTCTCGTCGCCCTGTCCCTGATCGCGTTCGGGATCTGGGCGGTGGCGACGGCCGACCGTCCGAGCGGCGGTCCGGTGGTGATCCGGGGCCTGCCGCCGGCCGACGCCGGGGACGCCACGCCCGGCGGGTTCGGCCTTCGGGTGAAGAGCGTTCGCTGCGGTGTTTCCGCGATCGGCCCGGACGGATTGGAGCAGCGCGCCGAGGGGCAGTTCTGCCTTCTCGCCGTGCGGGTCACCAACAACGGCCGTGAGCCGGAGCTTTTCGACAGCTCCGCGCAACGCGTCTACGACACCGAGGGTGGAGCCTACGCCGTCGCCGCGGAGGCTGCGGTATTTCTGAACGATGACAGTCCGACCTTACTCGACGAGATCCGTCCGGGCGCCTCGGTGAACGGCGTGCTGCCGTTCGACGTTCCGAAGAATTCCCAGCTCAGCGAGCTTTCGCTGCGCGGTTCGGGATCCACGCCGGGGATCCGCATGTCGCTGCCGTCCGCCGAGCAGTAGCGACGCTTTATCTGTTCGAGATCGGGGGGACAATTATCTGAATCCAGCCACGCCGTAATTCAAGGTGTGTTGGCATGGTCCACGGAATACACAAAGTTGTCCGGGTTCCCATTGCCCTCCTTCGACGGCGGCAATAGCGTGGGAGAGCAGGTTCACCCGCGCTGATGATGGGATTCGCGTGAGTGCCCCGGGCCTATTTCGGAGGCAACACTGCACGGTCCGTCCACCCGCCGGGTGCTGACCGCGGGCGCGCTCGCGCTCGCCGTCATCGCGCCGGCCGTAGACCCCGCTGAGCACGCCACGGAGGCTTTCCGAGCTCCGCAGGCCTCGCCGGCGAATCCGGAGCCACCGGCCTTGCGAGCCGGGACCAACGCCGCGGACCTTGCGACCCGCGCCGTCCCGGGCGGCTTCGACGAAAACATGATCCAGAAGCGCCAGCTGGCCTCGTCGCGAGCGACGCGGGCGATGCAGCGCCGGGCCTCGGCGGTCCGGCCCGCTCCGCTCGCCCCGCTGGGGGTGCGTCCGGCGTCGGGACTACGGCGTTCGGCGCCGCGCCCCGCGCTCCGGGTGGCGCCCCAGCGCCTCGAGAGGGTCGTTCAGCGACGGGAGGCGGTACGCGAGTACCGGGCGTCCCAGCGGCGCGTGGTGATCGCTCAGCGGCGAACCACGGTGTCGCACGGGGGCATGCTCCGCAAGTCCGTACGGCGGACCGTGGAGCGCCCGCTGCGGGTGCTGAGCGGCGGGCAGATGGGAGCGGTGCTCGCGTACGCCCGTTCGCAGCTCGGCAAGCGCTACGTCACCGGCGGCGAGGGCCGGGGCGGGTTCGACTGTTCGGGGCTGACCCGGCAGGCGTACGCCCGGGCCGGGATGCGACTGCCGCACTCGTCCCGCGCGCAGGCGGCCCGGGCCCGGACGATCCCGCGTGGCGAGGCGCGACCGGGCGATCTGGTCGTCGGGCCGGGGCACGTGGGCATCTACATGGGCCGCGGCATGATGATCGACGCCGGGAACCACCGGACGGGCGTGGTTTACCGCCGGCTGTACCAGGGTCTCAAAGTGAAGCGGATCCGCTGAGTGGCGAAAAGTGGTCCAGCCGGCACCCGTCAGGACGAGTGCCGGCTGGCTTGGACCGATCACGACTGGGCGCGGGGATCTCGGCCGCACGCACCCGGTCGGATGTCTGACAGAAGCATCGCCGAGCATCGCGATGACGGTGCGCACCACCTGTGCGTTTACCCGGACGAGTGACGGGAGCACGCAATACCGGCGAAAGACGCCCGACACTTCCGGCGGTTAGTCTCGGCTCAGGTGGAAAAGCCGGATCAGCTGAGCCACTTCGCCGGAGGACCAGATGAGTCTTGACCGAGCCCTGGCCCCCGATCCGTACGATCTTCTGCCGCGGGTCCCGTCGTTCACGGTGACCAGCGCGGATGTGACGGACGGGCAGCCGCTTGACGAGTTGCACGCGCACACGAGCGTCGGCGGGAAGAATCTGTCCCCGCAGTTGTCCTGGTCCGGGTTCCCGGCCGAGACGCACGGGTTCGCGGTCACCTGCTTCGATCCGGACGCCCCAACCGGCAGCGGTTTCTGGCACTGGGTGCTCGTCAACCTGCCGCTCGACGTGACCGATCTTGATCGTGGTGCCGACCCGCTGCCCGACGGCGCGTTCTGCATCCGCAACGACTACGGCGACGACGGCTACGGTGGCGCCGCACCACCGCCCGGCGACCGCCCGCATCGCTATGTCTTCGCCGTCCACGCGATCGACGTGGACGCGCTTGAGGTCCCGCCGGACGCGACGCCCGCCTGGGTCGGCTTCAACCTGGCTTTCCACACCCTGGCCCGGGCCACGATCCGGCCGACGTTCCGGGTTCCCGGCTGAAAACTCGCCAGGTCCGCTGAAACGCAGAGGCGGCGGCCGGGTCGGCCACCGCCTCGATTGCTTCGGTACGGCGTCAGCGGAGCGTCCTGCGAGAGCTCAGCGGGCGTCGGTGCGCGTCAGGGGTCGTACTTTCCGGGTCAGTCGGGCCGATCGCTCACTGGGGGGTGCGAGCGACGGCGAAGACCGACTGGCCGAACGGCGGGCGGACCACACGCTCGGCGGCCTTGGTCAGCGGGAGCACGAGCGAGTCGTACACCTTCACCATCGGCCCCTCCTTGGGCGCCAGCTTGAAGATGCTGGTCGCGCCGTAGTAGCCGATCAGGCCCAGCGCGTTCGCGTAGTGCAGCTTCTCCATCTCGAGGCCGGCCTCGGCGAACGCGGCACCCAGCGTCTTCTTCGTGTACCGCCGGATGTGGCCGGTGGCGATGTCGACCTGGCTCATCGCGAACATGAACGCCGGCACGATGATGATCACGCGGCCGCCGGGGCGGACCAGGTCACGCATGCTGCGCAGCGCACCCACGTGGTCCTCGATGTGCTCGAGCACGTTGTACGAGACGGCGGCGCTGTACTGCCCGTTGGCGTCCTGCGCCGGGAGCAGCATCTGCCGCACCTCGATGTTCGAGTGGCCGGCCATCCGCTCCTTGAGCAGGACCAGGCGGTCGGGGTCGGCCTCGGTCGCGGTGAACCGCGGGAGGTGCTCGGCCCACTCGAGCGCATAGTCCCCGAGGCCGCTGCCGATCTCGATGGGGTTGTCCCCGAGGTATGGGAGAGCGAGCTCGACGAACCACCGGCGGTGGTTCACGGCCGTGGCGAGGCCTTCGAGCACTTCGGACTGGATCCGCTGGTCTCCAGTGATGTCTGCCATAGGTGAGGTTCCCTCATCTTGCCGATCCGAGCTGACAGCAGGACCGGTGAAGTTAACCATCTACGGCCGCTATCCGAAAGTTGACCGCTGCTGCCTCCCGATTTTTTGGCCTGATTGATACATAGCCGGTTGGGGTATGAGGGGCGGTTACGCGTTGCTCCCAGCTTCCTCTGAGGTTGATCCATGGACACGCGGAAAACACGCGTACATATCGGCTCTATCACGCTGCGCCCGCGCAACGCGGAACTCTTCGCCACCTCGGTTAGGCTCGCCGATGCTATGACGATTACGGGTTATGACTCGACGGGCCAGACGGCCGGTGAGAACGTTCTGCCGCCCCGCCAAGTGACCGCTGCCGAGGACCTGGACGCCGAGCTGCGCGCACTTGAGGGCGGCATCGGAACGGTCGCTCCGACCTCACCCGCGCCGACCAGGGAAACGACGGATGAGCAGGCCACGGCGCCTGCGCGGCGTCGTCCTCTGTGGCGCCGGGTGACCTGGCGGGACGTTCTCGCCATAGCTAGTTTCCTGGCCGTTGCGCTCTTCGTCACGGCACCGTTGTGGCTCAATCTTGATCATGAGTTACGCGATGATCCGCAGGATCAGGCTTTCTTCGAGTGGATGCTGGCGCACGGTGCCCGAGTGCTCACGGATGGCGTATATCCGTTCTTCTCGGATCGCATGAATTACCCCGATGGGGTGAACATGATGGCCAACACCTCGGTGTTGGCCGTTTCGTTGCCACTGACGCCCATCACTCTTCTGTTCGGTCCTCATGTGTCGTTCAACGTATTTCTTACCGGCGCATTGGCATTAACTGGTGCGTCGTGGTATTTGGTCCTGTCACGCCGCGTGGTCGCCTCACGACTCGCCGCATGGGTCGGGGCCCTGTTCGCCACGTTCGCGCCGAGCATGATCGCCCACGCCGCCGGCCACCCGAACATCGTCTCCCAGTTCCTGGTCCCGCTGATCATCTGGCGGACCCTGGAGCTGCGCGTCCCCGGCCGGGCCGTCCGCAACGGCCTTCTGCTGGGCGGCCTGCTGATCTGGCAGGCGTTCATCAACCTCGAGATCCTCTTCATGACCGCGGTCGGTCTCGGGGTCTTCTGCCTGGTGATGGCCCTGGTCAGGCGCAAGCGGCACCGTGGTGAGGCGCTCGCGTTCGTGCGCGGGCTGACCATCGCCGCCGCGATCGCGGGTGCCGCGCTGGCCTACCCGTTGACCGTGCAGTTCTTCGGCCCGCAGTCGTACCAGGGCCTGTCCGTTTATGTTCGGAGCTTCGGCGCGGATCTCGGCTCGTTCACCGCGTACTCGACGCACTCGGTCGCCGGTAACCCCCGGGTGCCGCTCACGCTGGCCCAGAACCCGTCGGAGCAGAACGCGTTCTTCGGCTGGGGCCTGATCATCCTCTTCTTCGGGCTGATCCTCTGGCTGCGGCGCAGCGCGGCCGTTTTGACCCTCGGGTTCCTGGCTCTGTTCTTTGGTGCGATGTCGCTCGGACCGCGTATTTACCTAGACGGTAAGGACACCGGCGTTCCGGGCATCTGGTCATTTCTCCACCACCTCCCGGTGCTGAACTCGGCCGTGCCGACCCGCTGGGCGATGGCGATCGCCCCGGTCGTCGGCATCCTCCTGGCCCTCGGCTGCCAGCGCGCGGCCGACCTGGTCCGCACCCAGCCGCACACCCGCGGGCCGATCCGCGTCGCGATGATCACCGCGGTGGCGATGGCGCTGGTGCCGCTCGTCCCGGTCCAGCTGGCCTCGAAGAAGATGGCCCCGGTCCCGGAGTTCGTCACCTCGGGCGCCTGGCGGCAGTACGTGGACGACGAGCACACCGTCGTCACCCTCCCGCTGCCGGACAGCTCGTACCCGGACCCGCTGCGCTGGAGCGCCTACACCGAGCAGGACATGCGGATCGCCGGGGCGTACGCGCTGCTCCCCACCCAGAATCCGCAGGAGCCGGCCGACCGCACGGCCGCGTTCGCGCCGCCGTGGCGCCCGACCAGCGGCCTGATCGCCTCGATCCGGCAGGGCAACCCCACGCCCGAGGTGACCGACGCGCGCCGCGAGATGACCCTCGCCGACCTGCGCTTCTGGAAGGCCGGCGTGGTCGTGCTGACCCCGCAGACCCGCGACATCGAGATGCTGCGCACCATGTCCGACCTGCTGGGCTTCCGCCCCACCTGGACCGGCGGCGTCTGGATGTGGGACGTCCGCAGCCTGGTCGACAACCCCGACGCCACCGTCACCCCCGACGCCAACAGCTGACCCGACCCGCGTCCACCGAGCCCAACCCCAACACCCCCGACCCAAGCCGGCCGCGCACCCCCAATCCGCCTCCCGGCCCCCACCCGCGTCGGCCCAGCCACCCGCGTCGGCCCAGCCACCCGCGTCGGCCCAGCCACCCGCGTCGGCCCAGCCACCCGCGTCGGCCCAGCCACCCGCGTCGGCCCAGCCACCCGCTCGGCTCGGTCTCGCCCACCGGGCGTGGCCCGGCTCGATCTGGGCGGTCCGCGCGCGCAAGCCAGCTGGTCCTCAGGGCTGTCTCAAGGCCCTTGAGACAGCCCTGAGCACCAGCCGGCGGGGGTGAGTCGCGTCTGGGGCTTGAGTGGGGGTGGGTCGCGGCGTTCGGGTTCGGGGCTTTCGGCGACCGGTTTTGAACAATCCGGCGGGGCCCGACGTCGTCGCGCGGGGCTGGGGGCGGGGCTTTCATGGACGTACGTCGGCAATTTGGGTTTGATCTTTGGCGGCCGTGACCGGAAGGCCGCCGGAAGGTCACGGAAACCGCGTTGATCAGGGAATGTTGGATTGTGGCCGCGGTGCGGCCGTAATCCGATAAACGGCAAACGTGCGGGTCAGGGCTTGATGCAGCAGCCGGGGCAGAGCTTCGGCGTCGGCAGTGTGAAAGCCAGGCAGCACGTCTTGCGCTGCACGTCGAAGCCGCCGTTGCGGGCCGGGACCAGGTCGATCAGGTCGCGGATGCCGAGCGCGCCGAGCAGCCGGTCGATCGACTCGGCCGAGGAGCCGGGGGTGATGTCGGCCGAGCGGAGGACGCCGTAGGCGATCCCGGACGCCAGCGACCCCAGCAGTGGGCGTTTGCCCAGGCGGACGCGGGTGTGGACGGCGTCCAGCAGCGGTGTCAGGTGCTCGTCGAGCAGGGCCCGGCGGAACTCGACGACGAGCGCCTCCTCGTCCGGGACGACGACCGCGTCGGGGTGGCCGCTGATCGCCAGCGGGTCGTTGGGCAGGACGGCGACCGGGATTCCGGGCCGCACACCGAGCGTGATCATGACGGCCGGGTTGTTGAAGCTCGTCACTACATTACTGGCGGTGATCAGCGGAACCCGTCGGGCCGAGACCCAGCCGAGGACCGCGGGGAGCGCCAGCCAGTAGGTGTAGGCCTTCCAGGCCAGCGCCGCGGCGGCGTGCGGCTGCGCGTTCCAGCGGCGGCCGGCCGACTCCAGCAGGGTGGTCAGCGACGGGCCCGCGAGGTCGCTGGCGGGGGCCCATCCGGCCTGGTCGGGGACGATCAGGCCGTGCGCCAGCGAGGGGGCTTGAAAGCCGCCGAACATCGCTTCGAGGGTGTGGGTCACGGGGGCCAGCGGGTGCGGACCGGTGAGTTCCAGGGTGACGGTCACACGTTCACCAGCTTCTCCACCTCACCGCTTTCGGGCAGTGCTCCAAGGCGACCGAGAGTACTCGGTTAAGGGTAGCCTAACCAAGCCGGTACCTGGGATTTTCCGGGCGAATACCCTCTGCAATGGTTACCTGACGTAGCGTTGTTCGGCTGCCGGTTTTGTCAAGATACCTGTCGGCAACGCGCTACTAGCCCCATCCGGACACCCGATGCCGGTGACACTGAGAGTGCCGTCGCGAAGGGGACATCCGTGATGACCACCTCGCCCATTGAACGGGCCGCAGATCAGTTCGTTACGGCGCTTGCGCAATGGCGGGTCGAGCGCGGAATGACCAAGAAGCAGCTCGCTGCGCGCATGGGCTTCGATCCCTCCTACGTCAGCCATGTCGAGGGGCGCCGCCACAAGCCGACCGAGGACTTCGCCCGCCGGGCCGAGGCGGTGCTGGGGGCCGGCGGTGCGATCTGGCAGCGCTTCCAGGAGTACGACGAGCTCCGGCACGCCCGCGGGGTGATGCACCGGGATCCACCGGTGCCCGCCCAATGGCTGCCACCCGGCGCCGGCCTGGTGGTGGAGAGCGAGGTCGCCGAGCTGGCCTACATCGGCGGCGCCTACCGCTGCCGGGTGCGCCGTTCCCTCTACAACGCCGGCACCGAGGCGGTCACCCGGTACCTCGTGAAGATCGCCGTCGACCGCTACCCGAACGACCCGTCCGGCTCCAACCGGCACCACCGCGAGCACCCGCTGACGTTCGACGAGATGGACGTCCACGCGATGGCCGGCGACGGCGAGGCCGCCGAGTCGATGAAGTGGCGGGTCAAGCTCGACCGGGACGCGGCCAAGGAACTGTGGCTGCTGTTCGCGAACGAGCGCGGCCAATTCCCGCTCTACCCCGGAGAGCGGACCCGGATCGAGTACGCGTACACGGTCGGTGAAGAGAAGTGGGGCCAATGGTTCCAGCGCGCCGTGCGGCTGCCCACCCGCTCCCTCACCGTGCGCCTGAACTTCCCGGAACGCTTCGAGCCCCAGGTGTGGGGGGTCGAGGTGTCCCTGAACGCGGAAGTCCCGGTGCGCAGTCCCCTGGAACGCCGCAACGAGGGAGGTCGCGCCATTTTCGAGTGGTCCACCGATCAGCCTTTGTTGAATGCCCGGTACCGCCTGGAATGGCGGTTCCGTGGCACCGACGCGCCGCAGTTCGACGATCTCGCGCCACCCGAGCCGGCGCTGCCCCGGGCATCGCACCGGATGCGTGGCATCGGGATCATCCAGCGCGGCTCCGACCTGCTCCGGCAACGGGCCCGCCACTTCCAGCTGCCCCGGGAGGCGCCGGCCGCCCGGGAGACGGTCACCCGCCTGCTCAGCTCCCTCGCTCAGCTTGAGGACCTGCACGAGTTCAGCAAGGGGGTGGGGCTGGCGGCGCCGCAGATCGGGATCCCGGTGGCGGCCGCCGTGGTCCGCCCGCCGGAACGCGAGATCGAACCGGTCGTGCTGCTCAACCCCCGGATTGTCGGCGAGTCATCGGACGGCGACGAGCAGTACGAGGGCTGTCTCTCCTTCTTCGACTACCGCGGTCTGGTCGCGAGGCCCCTGCGGATCGAGGTCGAGCACGCGCGATTCGACGGCGCCCGGGTGGTGACCGTCTTCGAGCGGGCCATGGCCCGGCTGGTCGGACACGAGATCGACCATCTGGAGGGCCGGTTGTACGTGGACCGGATGGAGTCCGACGCCAAGCTGGTCCCGATCGCGCAATACCAGCAGACCGGCCGCCCCTGGGACTACTGAGCCGCTAGTCGTTGAAGGTGTCGTACTTGATCCGCATCGGCGGCACCTGCAGCTCGGCGAGCTTCGTCAGGGTCGACTTCACCATCCGGCCGGAGCCCGAGACGAAGAAGTCGTGTTCGTTCCACGGGCCGTAACGGGCCACGACGTCCGAGATGTTGCCCTGCTCGCCGGCGAAACCCGGGTCGTCGCTGCACGCGGTCACCACGGAGAGCCAGGGATAGCGGGCGGCCAGCCGGTTGAGATCGGCCAGGTCGTACAGGTCCTCGCGGTTCTTCGCGCCGAAGAAGACGTGCACCCAGCGGGTCCGGTTGTACCGGGTCAACTCCTCCAGCAGCGACTTGATCGGCGCCAGACCGGTACCCCCGGCCACGAACACGGCGTCCCGGGTCGATCTTCGGTCCAGGGTCATCGAGCCCATCGGGGCGGCCAGCTTGATCATGTCGCCCACCTGCAGCTTGCGGACCAGGGCGCTGGACACCCAGCCGGCGCCCAGCGCGCGCACGTGGAACTCCAGCGTGTTGTCCCGCCGCGGGGCGTTCGCCGGCGAGTAGGTGCGCCACAGCCGCGGCTGGTATCGGGTCGCCTCCAGGCTCAGGTACTGGCCGGCGCGATACTCCAACGGCTGCATCGGCAACACCGTGAAGACCGCGATGTCCCGGGACCGGCGCTCGTGCTGAACCACCTCGCCGTACCAATATGGCGGATTCTGATCAGCGTCCGCGCCGGACAGCATCTTCGCCGCGATCACCGCGTACGCGTCGGCCCAGGCCTGGTCGTACTCGACGCCCCACTGCTCGCCTGCGAACGCCCGCATCGACTCGATCAACGCCCCGCCCACCACCTCGTAGTGTTCCGGAATCACGTGGAACTTCCGGTGATCCCGCCCGAGCGCCCGCAGGTAGTCGTCGAAGCGCTCGGGATCCTCCAGGGTCTGCACCGCGGTCACGATCGCGGTCAGCAACCGGGTGCGCTGCACGTCCATATGCACCGGGAAGAGCTCACGAAGGTCCGGGTGCGACAGGAACAGCCGCGCGTAGAAGTAGCCGGCCACCCGGTCCTGATGCTCCTCGACGAGGCTCCAGCTCTCCTTGAGCAAGCGTGCGAGGTCTCCCATGCATTCAGAGTGGTCAGCACAGTCGGGAACACGACGCACGCTCAGTGCGACTCATCACTCGCAGCTTGTCTATATGACCGATTTTGTGCCCTCGTAAAGTTGGCCGCGTGACTCTCGAAGGACAGCAGTCCACCCGATCGGCGTACCCCGCCGAGATAGCCATCGTCCTGCTGCTGTCCCTCGGGCAGTCGGCGATCTGGTCGGTCGTGTCGCTGACCGCCAAACTCACCGCGGGCAAACCACTGGCCAGCCAGACCGCGACGCTGAACCCGACCACGTCGGCGCGGCCCTACCTCGACCTGACCAACCAGCTGCTCGGCATCTTCTTCGACCTGATCCCGGTGCTCCTCGCCTGGTACCTGCTGCGCCGGGACGGGATGCGACCCGGGCGGGACCTCGGCATCGACTACCGGCGGCCCGGCTTCGACGCCGGCTGGGGCGCAGGACTGGCGGCCGGCATCGGGATCCCCGGGCTGCTTTTGGTCTACGCCGCGCTCCAGCTCGGGCTGAGCGCACAGATCGTGCCGAGCGGGTTGAACCCGTACTGGTGGACGATTCCGGTTTTGATCCTCTCCGCGATCCAGAACGCGGTGCTGGAGGAAGTGGTCGTCGTCGGCTACCTGATCACCCGGCTCCAGCAGATCGGTCGCTTCAGGATGCCGCTGATCATCCTCTGCTCGGCCGTCCTGCGCGGGTCCTACCACCTCTACCAGGGCTTCGGCGGCTTCATCGGCAACGTCGTGATGGGCATCGTCTTCGCGCTGTTCTACCTGCGGACAAAACGGGTGATGCCGCTGATCGTCGCCCACAGCCTCCTCGACATCACCGCGTTCGTCGGCTACGACCTGCTGCCCGACTCCTGGCTCAGCTGGCTCGAATACCACCCGTAACGGCGCTCGGCCCGGGTCGCGACCGCCTCGGCCGCGTTCCGGCCACCGAGAACGGCACCGAGCAGGGCTGTCCCCGGCAGGAGCCGATCGGCCAGCCGCAGGGCGGCCCAGGCGGCGCCGCTCCGATAACTCGGCAGAAGAACCAGGATCTCCGCGGCCCGCTCCGGGTCGGTGGGATCCACGCCATACGCGGCGGCCAGGTGCAACACCAGATCCGCATGCGTGATCGCGGCGGTTGCGACAAGAACAATTGGCGCGTACGGACCGGAGACCGCGCTCAGAAGGCTCCGCCGTTCCGCGGCGCGGGTGAACCGGGCCGTGGCCAGGCGAGCCAAAGCCTGCGGGGTGGCCGACGGGTAGGTGGCGCGGGTGTGGGCGGCCCAGGCGGCGGCTCGGGGGCCCAGGGTTTGGACGGCGGCTTCGGACAGGAGCTTGGGGGCGTTGCGGGGGTTGGCCAGTAGGTGAGGCCAGAGGTCCAGCAGCAGTTGATCTGGGGCCTTCGGGGCTGGGGGTGCGCTCGCCTCGGGGGTGGGCTTCACCTCTATTACCGGCGTCACCTCAGTCACCGGGGCCGGAGTTAGTGGTTGGGCTTGCTCGGGAGTCTCGGGATTGGGGGCTTCGGTATTGGGCGGCGTGGCCTTCGGGGGTGTGGCCTTTCGGGCGCGCTTGGTCGGAGCGGCCTTCTTTGCCTGCGTGGTTGGCGTTGCCGCCTCGGGGGCCGGGGTGGTCACGGCCTTCGCCGGGGTGGTCTTCGTGGCGGCGCGGGCCCTCGGGGCGACCTTCTTCGCCGGGGCCTTTTTGGCGGGCTTCTCCGGTGAGGCGGTCTCGCCCGCTTCTTGGCCGGTATTTTCGGCGGCTTTTTCGGCGGGTTTTTCGTCGGCGGGGCGCGCGGGCCGGGGCGGGCGTGTGGTCCTCGGCACGTTCGGCGGGGGCGTGACCTGCTCCGCCGTACTCGAAAGTGGGTTTGATGGTGTCCTTGAAGGGTGACCTTCGGCACTCGCCCCGGGGCGGGGCGGCTGGAAAGTGACCGTCGGCGGCGCCCCGCGGCGCGACGGCCGAGCGGTCGGCTGCTCCGACTCCGGCGCGCTGAAGGGCGCACGCGGATCCCGGGCACGCGGCGTCTGCTTCTCCTCCATCCTGCGCAGCGTAGTCGCAACCGCAACGTTTCGCCTGTTCGCAGCCTTCGCGGCAGATCTTCGGGAGGTTTCGGGCCGACCTCTTTGTGCGGCCCCGAGGGCGTCCGGTATTCTCAATCCTCGGTGGCTCGCAAGGGCCACTGGAGGAGACTTCGCCTAGTCCGGTCTATGGCGCCGCACTGCTAATGCGGTTGGGGTTTTAAAGCCCCTCCCGGGTTCGAATCCCGGAGTCTCCGCGCGAAAGCCGGGTGTGTATGCTGGCTGAGCACTGAGAGAGCGCCCGTAGCTCAATGGATAGAGCATCTGACTACGGATCAGAAGGTTAGGGGTTCGAGTCCCTTCGGGCGCACTTCAAGAATTAGGGTCTGACCTGCGGAAACGCGGTCAGGCCCTTCTTCGTTTCTGACCTCCGTGGGTGTGGGTGTCGCTTGGGTTCCATCACTTTCTGTGACGGTGAGGCGGGTCTGTAGTCCTCGTGCCCGGGCCATGAAAAGGCGGCGGGGGCCCGAATCGAATCCCCGCCGCCTTTCTCGCCGGTGCTACTTCGTGAAAGTGAAGTACTGGTACGGCGCCCACGTGCTGGTGTTCAGACTGTCACCAGAGCTGCCCTTGACGTAGGCGGTGCGGACCCGCAACCGCGTGCCGGTCAGGCCCGAACCGGTCACGTACATCGTGTCGGTGGCGTCGAAGTAGCGGCTGTCCCAGGTCTGCCACTTGCCCTTGACGTAGCGCTGAAGCTGCACGTAGACGTGCCGGTTGGCGGCCCCGGTCATCGACGTGGTGAACCAGGCGCTCCCACTGGTGCGGTAGTAGCGGTACGTCTGGCCGCTGATCTTCGCGGTCTTGTAGTACCGCGACAGCTTCAGCGTGAGGCTGACCTTCGTCCCGACCGTTGCCACCACGGTGCGCGGCGCCGTCCGGGAGTCACCGGGGAACACCACGCTCACCGCGGTGTTGCGGGTCAGCTTGAGGCTCGCGGTGAAGTAGCCGGTCTTGCTGACGGTGCCGCGCTTGACCAGGCGCCGCCCCTGGTCGGTGCCGGCCGGGTCGGCCCAGATCTCCACCGTCCGGCTCTTGTAGGTGGTGCCGAGGCGAGCGGTGAAGGACACCGTCTGGCCGTACGCGTAAGTCTTGCCGTTGTTGGTCAGCGACAGCGCCGGGGTGGTCCGGGAGACCGCCACCGACTTGGTCGTCGATGCCGGGGTGTGGGTGTAGTCGCCGGCGAAAGCGACCTGGTAGACGACCGGCCCGCCGGCCGTCGGGGTGTCGGTGACAGCGAACGAGCCGTCGGCGGCCACCGTCCTGGCACCCAGCGCAATGCCGGTCGGGTGCTCGAGGTCGATCCGGCTGATCGACACCGTGCTGCCGGCGGTCAGCGCCAGCGGCGAGGCCAGCTTGCCGGTGATGGTGAGCGGCTTCGCCAGGGTCGCCGACGTGGGCCCGGCCAGCGTCAGGGTGGACGCCATCCGGGAGACCTCGACCGACGTCGTCGTGGTGGTCGGCAGGTGGGTGCTGGTCCCCGCGTAGGACACCTCGTAGGTCCAAGTGCCCTCGGCCGGCGGGGTGTCGGTGAACGAGAAGTCGCGGTTCGAGTTGGCCTCGAACGTGCCCAGCGGCCTGCCGGAACGGGTGACCGAGACCGTGTTGTCGAGGAACGGGAACCCATCGGACGTCAACCGGCCGGGGATGGTGATCGACTGACCCGGCAACGCCGTGGTCGGCCCGAAGAGGGTCACCGTGGACACGGCCCGGGCCACCTGGACCGCCGTGGTCGCTGACGCCGACAGGTGGGTGGCGTCACCGGCGTACGAGACCTGGTAGGTCGCCGTGCCGTCGGACGGCGGAGTGTCGACGAACGAGAAGGAGCCGTTGTCGCCGATCGGGATGTCACCCAGCGACGCACCGTTTCTGCTGAGCGCGACAGCGGTGCCGGCGGGCAGGCTCAGCGACGAGGTCAGCGTGCCGGTGAGGGTGACCGGCGCGGCCGGGACCGGGGTCGGCGGCCAGGCGCTGAAGGTCAGCTTCGTCGGTGACTGCTTCGTGTTCGCGTAGGCGTTGAACCGGAACACGTTGCCGTTGGACGAGACGCCGAACAGGCGGTCACCATTCGGTTCCCAAGCCAGCCCGCGTTCCCGCCCAACCCCGCGGTTCTCGGGTTTGAGCTCGGTGATCAGTTCGCCGGACGGGGCGTAAATGTGCACGATCGCCTGCTGCGGGGCCAAGCTGCCGCCGGCGATGGAACCGTCGGCGGCGAAATCGACGGCGTTCGCGAAGCCCTCGTACTGCAGCCGTTGCTCGGTCTGAAGATTGCTGACGTCACGCAGCACGATGCCGAAGCTGTTCGGGGGGACCGTGGCGATCTTTTCTCCGTCCGGTGAGATCGCCATATCGGCGACCTCACCGCCGCCTTCCACGGCCGCCGCCTCGGTGATGGTGTCACCGGAGACGTCGAGGACGGCGATCTTGCCATCGGAAGCCACGCCGATCCGGTTCGGCTTGGCCGCGGCGGTGGCCAGCTCGGCTCCGCGACGCCCGGTCCGGTACCGATCCAGCAGCACCGTCGGAGGCTCGGTGGACGGATCGATGGTGCCGAGTTCGGAGGGATTGCCGTCTGTGTAGGAGAACCAGATCCGGTCGCCGGCAATGGCTACGTCTCCCGGCGCGACCGCGCCGGTGGAGTACTTGGCGGCCTGGTCCAGAGTGGTGGTGTCCAGCGCGAAGATCGCCGACTCGCGCAGCGACGTCACGTAGAGCCGCGACGAGTCCGGGGCGAGCGCCAGACTGTTCGCGTCGTTGACCTGCGCGGCGGCGAGCTGGTTACCGCTGTAGTCGGTCGCGATGACCCGGCCACTGTCCGGATCACTGATGAAGACCCGCTCGTGCACACCGTCGACGATGAGGTCGCCGACCGAAGTGATGGCGAGGATCGGGCCGGGATCGGCCGATGCCGGGCCGGCGGCGACGATCGTCAACCCGGTGGTGCTGGTCAGCACGGCGATGGCGGCAGCGCCGAGCCTTCTTCTACTCATTGGTCCCCCGTGGATGGTGACGCTCGAACGCGCCGAAGTCCGACCGCGACGCTACATCGAAGATCACCAACGGGGATCGGACGAAAGGACGATCCGCACCCGACCTGTCGTAACGGTCCGGTTTCGCCTGACTCGCGCGGCCGTCATCGGGACGGGCCGGCGGAGCATCCCTGGGTCATGCGCGACCACTGGTCATCTGACTGCGAATCAGAAGGTTAGGGGTCGAGCCCCTTCGGCCGCACAAACAATCAAGGCCGTGTGGGGCGGTAGCGTGCCTGGGTGCTGCCGGCCGGGGCCCTGGGTCGATGGTCACGACTTCACCAGTCAGGCGATGGCTGCGCTGGCTGGGGGTTGTGCGGACAGCGCGGCGCGCCCGGCGGAGTTGGTCCGGCGGGCGCAGGCGCGGGTGGGGAGTGGGCTGGTCAGCTTGCCGGGTGGGCGTAACCGGAGATGCCCGTGGTGCCGCGGCGAACCACACGGGTCGAGATCTTGTTGGCGTAGTTGCCGTCCACGGTGGTGACCGACGAGGCGTCGACGGCGACGACCACGCCCACGTGGTCGTTTGAGGTGCTGCCGCCGAAGTTCCAGCCGATCACGTCGCCCGGCTGGACGCCGGTCAGCGACGAACCGGCGTGCCAGGTGCCGCGTCGGGTGCCGTAGGACTGGAAGCTGACCGCGCCGGGGGTCAGGCCTGCGGTGTTCGCGCCCGCCCGGCCCCACACCCAGCGGGCGAAGTCGGCGCACCAGGCCTCGGCCCGCCAGCCGTTGGCGCACTTGGCGCCGGTGCCGAGCGACCCCGAGTAGTAGTTGCAGTTCGTGCCGGTCTCGTGGTTCCGCGCGGAGTTCGCGGCCTCGCCACGGGCCAGGGTGGCGATCCGGTCGCCGAGGCCGCTGCCACTGCCCCCGCTCTGCGCGCCGGAGGCCCAGCGGGCGACGTGACCGGAGGCGTAGACCACGATGTTGCCGTCGTCCTGCACCTCCACGCCGGCATTCGGGTTGCCGCTGGTGCCGGTCGCCCAGACGGCCACGTTGCCGGGTGCGACGACGACCAGGTTGCCATCGGTCTGCATCCGGGCGATCGACCCGGCCCGGTTGGTGCCGGTGGCCCAGACCGCGCGGTTGCCGGGCGCGTATTCGACCAGGTTGCCGTCGGACTGCATGCTGAGCACGAACTGCCCGTTCGGTGACACCAGGCGGGCGCCCGCGCCGAGTTGCTCACCCGCGTTGAGCCGGGCGGTGCCGGCCGCGGCGTGGGCCGGGGCGGCGGCGAGCGGGAGAAGACCCAGGGCCAGAACGGCGCTGCTGATCCGGGCGATGAGCTTGTTCATGATCACTCCTCAGGAGGGTGCGTTCTCGACGAGAGGAGTGGACCCCGGACGGCGGGGTGCCCGGCAGTACAGGGGTGCATCACCGCGAGGTCAGGAGGTGGCCGGCGTGCTGTCGTTCCGCGTCCGCTGGTGTTGACCCGCGGAGGTGTCCGGGGCGCTCCCGCCGAACCATCCGTGGATCCTTTCGCGGCGCAGGTGGGTGCGTTCGCGGCGGTGTTCGGCGGCGAGCCGGGCTGCGGTCGTGGGGCGCAGGTTCTTGGCCGTGCGCAGGGCGGTGGCCCGGCCCGGCGGACAGGCGGCGACCAGCGCGGTGAAGAGCTCCTGGAGGCGGTAGGCGCGCAGGGCGGAGTATCCGACAACCGGGCCGGGCAGCCGGGCGCGGCGGTCCTCGACGATCTCCAGCAGATGCTGTTCCTGCCGCTCCGAGGGGAGATTCGGGCCGGTTTCCCAGTCGCCGGGGGCGATCAAGTCGACCTGGTTGACGCCGAAGACGAGGTGATCGCGGGGTGGGCGCAGGACGTCGAGATAGGACTGGTCGAGGGCCAGGCCTCGCCCGCGGGCGGTGAGCACCCACAGCAGCACGTCGCAGCGTGGCAGGTGGGTGGCGTACTCACGCAGATAGCCGGGATCCCGGTGGGCGTCCTCGCCGAGGCCGGGCGCGTCCAGGACGGTGAGCCCGGCCAGTTCGAGGTAGCGGAACTGGTGGGTGCCGGCGGTGCTGTGGCTGACCGGCAGATCGGCACCGAAGAGGGCGTTCAGGGTGCTGGACTTGCCGGTGCCGGAAACCCCGAGCACGCCGATGGTGGGCACGTGTGTGGACATGTCCCACCCTGGGCGTGATCGCCTCCCGGGCGACAGTGCGGGGGTGAACTGTCAGGCCGGGCCGGGGCAGTCGTTGCCGGTGTTACCGGAGACCCGCACGAATCGACGGTTGGCCAGTTCGGCGCCGGTGTCGGCGAGCCTCCTGAGTGCGGCGTCGGAGTTCCGGGCGGCCTGGGCGTCGCCCAGGTCGACGGCGAACAGGCCGACCTCGTACTGCTGACCGATGTCGCCGGGGAAGTACTCGGCGCCGCGCCAGGACGACAGCGTCGAGGGGTCGGTCCAGCCGAAGGTGTATTGGGCGTACCACACGTCGGGTTCGTCGTTGTCCAGGTTCCGGGCAGCGAGGATGAGAGTCTTGCCGGCAGCGAGTGTTGCTGTTCCGGAGAGATACGCGCAGTTGAGCACGTCACTGCCGGCCGACGGCGAGGAGATCTTGCCGGAGCTGGTGGTGGCGGCGGCGGTTGTGGCGGCAGCGGTCGTCGTCCTGGTCACGGTGGCCTTGGTGGTGACCGAGCCCTCGGTCGGGACCGGGACCGGCCCGGTGGTGACGCCGGACGCGGCGGTGATATCCGTGGTCGCGGCGATCGCGCCGCCGGAGGGCGTGAGGCCACCCGGGGACGGCAGACTGGTGCCGGCCGGCGTCGCGACGGTGACCGACGGGAGCGGCGTGGGGCCGTCGGTTCCGGCTCCGGCGGTGCTGGTCGAGGCCGGCCGCCACGGGGCGGCCAAGGCTATTCCGCCGCCGATCGCGCCGAGTGCGAGCGCCGCGGCGAGGACCGGCCACCGGCGCCACGATTTCGGTGCACCGGAGCCGGCGGCGCTGTTCGGCGTCATCGAAATACCGTCGTCGTGCGGTGCGCCGGAAGAGCTGTCGCCGGAGGGGCGGGTGTGATGGCGCGTACCGGAGATGGTGGCGCTCAGGGCGAGGGGCTGCAGCTGCGTGGCCCACGCCGGGCCGCTGTCCGGCCGGCTGGCCGGATCCGAGCGCAGCATCGCGAGCACGTGCGCCACCAGGGCGTCCGGGTCGGCCACCCCGGCGGTCCGGGCGACCGCCCGGATCCGTGGTGCGACCAGGTCGGGCAGCGCCGCTCCGGCCGCCGGCGGGTCCTCGCCGAGCAGGCAGAACACGGCCAAGGCGCCGAGCGCGTACCGGTCCCCGGCGGCCTCTCGCGGCCGGTACGGGTTACGCAGGATCTCCGGCGCGGTGTACGCCGCCGTGTGCATCCCGGCCGGGTCGAACCCGTCGTCGAGGGTCCGCATCCCACCCACGTCGATGAGCACCACGCCACGGGCCGGGTTGACGATGCAGTTACCCGGTTTCACATCGCGGTGCAGGCTCGGGTTACCCGACGCCCGGCTCGCCACGTGCAGCTCGTGCAGCGCCTCGGCGACCTCGCGGACGTACTGCATGCGCTGCCCGATGGTGGCCGCGGTGGCCGGCTCGCCGCCGAGCAGGTCGGCCAGGGCCGGGCCGTCGATCCACTCCATCACCAGGTACGGCACCGGAATGTCGTCGCCCGGCTCGTCGCGGCGGTGCGGTGGCGCGCCGACGAACACCTCATTGAGCCACACCACTCGTTCCAGGTGCAGGTGCTGCAACAACACCGTGCGGTCCTGCCAGCGCTGCAGCGTCTCCGGGGACGGCCAGTCCGCGCCGGTTCCCTCCGGACGGTGCAGCACCTTGACGGCCAGCGGCACGGCCGAGCGCAGTTCTCCGCGGTAACTGGCTCGCCAGGTGATCCCCTCGCCGCCGCGCCGGCCCTCGCCGAGCAGCTCGAATCGGTCCGGCGCCTCGGCCGGTCCGGCGAACAGACCGTTCGGTCGCGGTGCGGGCAGCGCTGGTGGGCCCTCAGTCGCCGCGCCGGTCTCCGCGCCGCCCGGGCCGTCGACTGACGCGCCGCCCCCGGGGCCGTCGGTTGCGGGGCCGGTCTCAGTGTCCACGAGGATCTCCCAAATCGGATCGGGTCACCCAGCTGTTCCACAGTGCCCACCGGGCCAGCGGCAGCCGGAAGTCCTCGGTCGGGTGGTGTTCGTCGGAGACCAGGCCGGGGATGCCGTAACCGGACAGGTTCTCCCGGAGGAGCTTGAGGACGTTGCGGACGTACTGCGGGCTCAGCGCGAGGCGGTCGCCGATCTCGGCATACGTCGCCGGTCGCGCGGCCGTACCGGACGCGGTCAGCAGCGGGCGGCACAGCTCGACCATGACGCGGTGCTGGGCCGCGGTGAACTGGCCGGGCCCGGTGAAGGTGTCCGCCGACCGGGTCGCCGGGTCCTGGGCCAGGGCCGGCCGCAGCGCCGCCGCGTCGATCTCGACGCTCTCCTCGGCCACCGACCCGGCCAGCACGATCGTGAATCGCGTGAACGGCGGACGGGCGGCCGCGCCGGGCGCCACCACCTGGTCCTCACCGGCCGGTGGCCGGACCACGAACGGTTTCGTCTCGGAGGTGTTGCTGACCAGGACAGCGCCGTTGACCAGCTCCAGGGCCACCGCCCACCGGGAGAAGTGGCTGTCGTCGGGAAGCCGGACGGTGCACCCGGTGCTGCGTCCGACGGTCAGCTTCTCGCCGGTGTTCAGGGTCCAGTGCCGGGTGCGATGCCGGACGGTTGCCGCTGGGCCTTCCAAAGCACCACCTTCTGGTCAGGGATCCGCCGACGGGCGTCGCAGTTTTGCAGGGCGGCCCCGCAGATCACCAGACGTCAACGGCAAACCGGCACATACGTCCGCCCCCTTTCACCCTTCGGGTGCCCGACGGTTGACCCCTGGACTACGAACCGGGGCCCGATTCGCCTTGACTTCGGCTGTCAACGCGACGCCGACACCTGAAAGGGCACCCCGATGCGACTCCTCAAAGCAGCTCTCGCCGTTGCCACCGCCGTCCTCGCCGGCAGCGCCGTGCTTTCCGTCCCGGCCTCGGCCGCGGCGAACAACTCCTGGCTCAACCCCGGCGAGGCGCTGCGCTCGGGCCAGCGGGTCGCCTCCGCCGACGGCCAGTACGCCCTGGTCATGCAGGGCGACGGCAACCTGGTCATGTACGCCCCCGGCAACCGGGCGATCTGGGCCACCGGCACCAACCGGGCCGGGTCGGACGTGCAGATGCAGACCGACGGCAACCTGGTGATCTACACGCCGGCTCCGAACCGGGTACCGATGTGGGCCAGCGGCACCCGCGGCAGCCTGCGCCTGGAGATGCAGACCGACGGGAACGCGGTGCTGTACACGACGAACGGGCACGCCGCGCAGTGGTCGACGGCCGGCATCACCGACCGCAACAACATCGGCCAGGTCCGGTACAACGGGTACGTCGCCATGCGGGACCGCGGCTGGGCCGACTCGGAATGGTCCTGCCTGCAGACTCTCTGGAACGGCGAGAGCGGCTGGCGCTGGAACGCCCGCAACGCTTCGTCCGGCGCCTACGGCATCCCGCAGGCCCTGCCCGCCACCAAACTGGCCAGTGCCGGAGCTGACTGGCGAGACAACCCGGCCACCCAGATCTCCTGGGGTCTGACCTACATCCGCGGCGTCTACGGCACCCCGTGCACCGCACTGACGCGGTGGACCCAGCGCTCGCCGCACTGGTACTGACCGGGCCAGCGGGTCGGGTGGGGTCGACTTTGTTGTCACGGGGCAAGAAGCCGGACCTTTTCGCCGGGGAATCCTGATGAGTCGGTGGAGCGCCCGTTTTCGATGGTTCGGCCTGTTCCAAAACGTCGTTGACCTGCTAAAACGCTGACCCGGGAGCCGTTCTGGCGACTTAGGGTGATCGACATGGCACTCAATGCGATTGACGGAGCTTCGGGACCCCGACGACGTTGGCTGCGCGGCCCCACACTCGTCGGAAGGTCCGTCCTGGCCGGCCTGCTCGTCGGGGTGGCGGCGACGGCGGTGCTCGACACACCGGCCCGGGCCGACCCTCCGATCGCCACCGAAACGGGCACGGTCGACACATCGACGCCGTGGACGGATGCGCCGGGACGGATCGCGGTGTCGCCGAACGGGACGTATATCTGGGCGACCGACTTGAGCAAGGCCAACCTGCTGCATATGACCGGCACCGGGAGCCCGCCGACCTACGCGAATCAGTACATCCCGGCGAGCAATCCCTGGGGTTTGGCCTTCAGCTCGGACAGCAACACTCTGTATGTCACCACCGGCACACCCAGCCGAATTCTCCGGATAAATCCCTCCGACGGAAATTTGGTGGGAAGCACCTTCACCGGTTCCAGCCAGTACAACAACGCGGAACAGCCCAAGGGCATCACGGTGGCCAGGATCGGCGGCGCCGACATTCTCTACGTCGCGAACTCCGGCGTACGCCAGGTGGCGGTGTTCGACGCACTCGGCGTGGCGGTCAACAACAACCCGACCATCACCACGAACGGCAATCCGATCGCGGTGGCCGCGAGCGCCGACGGCAGCCGGGTCTTCGTCGGCGAGGACAACGGTGTCGTCCAGATGATCGACACCAGTACCAACACCATCGTGGCCACGGCCGGCACGGCGCATACCTACGGCAGCGGCATCGTGAACGACCTGGTGGTGTCCGGCAACGTCCTGCTGGCCGCGGCCGACGGGGACACCCTTGACCAGTCGACGCCCGGCTTCATCGACGCGTACGCCATCGGTGCCAACTCCCTGGAGCCGCTGCTGTCGTCGGATCAGGTCACCGATGGTTCGTTGCGGTTCACGCAGCTCGCGCTCTCGCCGGACGGGCAGACCGTCTACGGGGCCAGCGGCGGGCAGACCCCGTCGGCCAAGCTGTTCGCCTACAACGTGAGCGATTTCAGCAGCAGCACCCTGTCGTCGGTGACGGCCCTGGGAAGTGCCGTGCCGGTCGGTACGGACATCTGGGGCGTGACCGCGGCGCCGACCGGGGCAAAGCTGTACGTGACCAGCGCCGGGCCGGGCACGATGAGCTCGTACGGTGCGTTGCACGTCTTCTCCACCGCCGCCGCACCGGGCACGCCGCGGAACGTGGTGGCCGCCGCCGGCAACCGGTCCGCGGTCGTGACCTGGGACGCGCCGCAGTCGTCGGGCTCGTCGTCGATCTCCGGGTACACCGTCACATCGAACCCTGACGGCCTGACGTGCACCGCGCTAGCCCCGCGGACCTGCCGGGTGAACGGCCTGACCAACACCACGGACTACACGTTCCGGGTGACCGCGACGAACGGTGAGGGCACCGGCTCCTACGGCACCAGTAATCAGGTGACTCCGGACGCCGTCCCGTACGGCTATCACCTGAACTTCTTCGCCGGCCGTGGGAGCCGGGGCGACCCGTCCGGCACCGTCGTGCCGACCAGCGACTACGTCGGTTACGTGCAGGGCCTGGCGGTCAACGCGGCGGGTGACGTCTACATCGCCGACCGGTATCACGACCGGGTGGAGAGGGTCGATCACGCCACCAACCGGATCACGGTCGTCGCCGGCACCGGGATGAACGGCGCCCCGACCGGCACGGCTGTCGCGGCGACGTTGACATCGCTGAGCAATCCGCGGGCGGTGGCGCTGGCGCCCAACGGTGACTTCTATATCGCGGACACCGACAACAGCCTGCTGGAGAAGGTCGCCGCGAGCGACAGCAAGCTGTACGTGGTGGCCGGCACCGCGAGCCCGGGCCTGCCGACGGCCGGCACCGCGACCGGCTCGCCGTTGCTCCAACCGGCCGGCGTCGCTGTCGACCCGGCCGGGGCCAACGTGTACATCGCCGACTCCGGCAACTCACTGATCGAGAAGATCAACGTGTCGACCGGGGAGTTGTCGATCGTCGCCGGACGGCGGGGCTACAGCGGCACGCCGACCGTGCCCGGCGCGGCGACCGGCTCGAACCTCGACCACCCGCGTGGTGTCGCGGTCGACGACGACGGCAACATTTTCATCGCCGACACCGCCAACCATCGGATCGAGCGGGTCGATCACACCACCGGGGCGCTGACGTACGTCGGTGGCACCGGGACCGGTGGACTGCCGACCGACAACGTCGTGGCCACCACCAGCAACCTCGGTGATATCTACGCCCTGGCACTGGGCCCGGACAACGCGCTGTACCTGGCCGATGCGACGAGCAACGTGGTCGAGCGGATCGATCTGGGGAGCGGGATCCTCAACGTGATCGCCGGGGCCGCCGGTGTCGCCGGTGCGCCGACCGATGACGTCGATGCGGCCGCCTCCATGCTGAAGACCCCGCACGGGGTGGCGGTGAGTGCGACCGACGGGGCGGTGTACGTCGCCGACAACGGCAACAAGCGGGTGCACAAGCTGACCTCACCGCCCCGGGTGCCCGGTCGTCCGACCGGACTGACTACCCGGCCGAACGACCTGGTGTCGCCCGTGTCGTTCACCAAACCGGTGTTCACCGGGGGCAGCGCGATCAGCAGTTACGAGTTCACCACCGACAACGGGGCCACGCAGCACACCCTGCCGACCAGCGGCACCGGCACCACCCTGACCGGCTCGCCGACCGGGCTGGCCGGCGGGGCCAGCGTCACCATCAAGGTCCGGGCCCGGAACACCACCGGCGCCGGGGCGTGGTCGGAGGCGACGACGTTCGTCCCGGACACCGTTCCGGATGCTCCGGGGGCTCCGGTCGCGGTGCCCGGGCTCGGGTCGGCGACGGTCACCTGGGGTGTTCCGGCCAACGCGGGCAGCGCCATTCTGGGGTACTCGGTGACCCCGTACCTGGGCAGCTCCGCGCAGCCCACCACGTGGTACCCGGCCACGGCCCGGTCCGCGTCGATCACCGGTCTGACCGCGGGCCGGGGGTACACGTTCAAGGTCGGGGCGAGCAACTCGGCCGGGGAGGGCCCGGCCAGTCTGGCCTCCAACGAGGTGGTGCCGACCTCGCCGTCGCCGTCCCCATCGGCTTCGCCGAGCCCGACGGTCGGCCCGAGCGTTTCGCCGAGCCCGGGTGACACGCCGACCACGCCGGGCACCAGCCCGACGCCGAGCCCGACGACGACGCCGACCACCCCGCCCAAGGTCGAGCTCGACCTGAACCTGGGGACCAACCAGAAGCTGTCCGGGTCGAAGGCGACGCTGAGCGGTGGTGGTACGCAGCCGCGCACCGGCTTCTATCTGACCCTGCACTCGGATCCGGTCCTGCTCGCGTCGGGCACGACCGACGACAAGGGCTCGTTCAACGCCGTGGTCACCATGCCGACCAAGGCGTGTGTGGCCGGCGGCCTGCACCAGCTGGAGCTGACTGCCACCGCGGCCGACGGCAGCCCGATCAAGGACACCAGCTGGATCGTGCTCGACGCGAACTGTGGGGCGCAGACCGGGAGCGGGACCAGGCCGCCGTCGAGCGTGGTGTCGCTGGGGAGCGTGCTGTTCCCGTATCAGAGCACGAAGTTGTCGGCCTCGGCCAAGAGGAGCCTGAAGGTCAAGGCGGCCGCGGCCAAGGGCGCCGGCCTGATCACCCTGACCGGGTACACGACGACCGACCGGAAGTCCACGTCGGCGATCGCCGCGGTACGGAAGTTGTCCCGGCAGCGGGCGGCGGTGGTCAGCTCGTACCTGAAGTCGTTGGGGGTCACCTCCAGGATCAAGGTGGTCGGGGTCGGCGACAGCGCGGCCAAGAAGCCGAGGTGGACGAAGTACAACCGGCGTGTGGTGATAACCGTCAAGTACTGATCGACGGGCGCGGGTCCATGTGTCGTCCTCCTGCTCATCGGATGCTCATCGGCGGGCGGGAACCTCGAACCAGATCGCCGGCCGGTCCGGTCGGCGACCAGTCACCCAGGAGGACACATGGACCTGCAGCTCACGGGCAAGACCGCGTTCGTCAGCGGATCCAGCCGGGGCATCGGGTACGCGACCGCGAAGGTCCTGGCCGGTGAGGGGGCCGACGTGATTCTGAACGGTCGCGACCCGGTGAAGCTGACCGAGGCCGTCGAGGCGCTGCGTCGTGAAGTGCCCGGCGCCTCGGTCAGCGGGGTGGCCGCCGACTTCGCGGTGGCCGACGACGTCGAGCGGCTGTGCGACCAGCTTCCGGGCGTCGACATCCTGGTCAACAACGTCGGGCTCTTCGAGCTCAAGCCGTTCGAGCTCATCTCCGACGACGACTGGCGGATCTATCACGAGGTCAACGTGCTCAGCGGGGTCCGGCTCGCCCGGCGGCTCCTGCCGGGGATGCTCGACCGGGGTTGGGGCCGGATCGTGTTCGTGAGCAGCGAGTCGGGCGTCAACGTGCCGGCCGACATGATCCACTACGGCGCGTCCAAGACGGCCATGCTCGCGGTGGGCAACGGCCTGGCCAAGCTGACGAAGGGCACTGCGGTGACCGTCAACTCGGTGCTGGGCGGCCCGACGTACTCCGACGGCGTCGCCGACACGGTCAAGGCGTTGGCCGGCGCGCAGTCGATCCCCGAGGAGCAGATGAAAGCCGCGATCATCGGTACCAACCAGACGACCCTGCTGGGGCGCTTCATCGAACCGGCCGAGATCGCGAACGCGGTGACCTTCATCGCCAGCCCGGTCGCGTCGGCGATCAACGGATCGGCCGTGCGGGTCGACGGCGGCGTGCTGACAACGGTGCTGTGATCCGTTGATCGAGATGTATCGCGTGAAAAGTAGATGAACTTTGATACGCTGCGGCCTCCCTATCCCAAGGAGAGGCGCCTAAGTGAAGAAACTGTCAAGCATCGCGTCCGTGCTCGGGCTGTCGATCGGAATCGCTATCGCCTCGGCGGCGCCGGCTTCCGCTGCTACCGATCGCAGCGGGGCAGAACGGCTGAACATTCCGAACAGCAGTGCGTGCCGGGCCGGCCGCACGGTCATGGAGGGAATGGTGGCGGGGCCGGGCGGCCAGCTTTACATCATTTTCTCGAAGGGAAGTGCCGGCGAGCCGGTTCTGTCCCGGTGGCTGCGCGACGGCACGACCTGGGACGGCGCGAGCTGGACCTGCTCCGGGGCACCGGTCGACATGCCCGCGCTCGGGCACGGTAACGACCTCGCCTACAACGCGAACTACCTGGGCCAGGGCCCGGCGCTGATCGCCACCCAGGGCAGCCAGTCGCAGTTCCCGAGCAACGATGTGACGATCGTGCACCTGAGCTCCAGCGGGGTCATCGGCACGACCGAGGTGGTCCAGCTGCCGGTCGGTAACATCAGCGGCTTCTGCTACAGCGCGACGGCGGCCAACGGCGCCGGCAAGTACGCGGCCCGACGGCTGAACACGCTGTGGACCCACCCCGGGTCGGGCGCGCTGACGAGTGGCTGGACGCAGGTGACGACCAGCCTGACCAGCCACGACAACCGTTCCGACCAGGGCATCGACTGCTCCGAGAACTACATCTGGAGCACCAAGTCGATCAACGACTCGACGCCCGACACCGGCTGGAACTGGATTTACCAGTACAACTGGTCCGGCGGCGATGTGGAGAGCGACATCGGCGTTCCGGGAAACAACCTGACCGACGAGATCGAGGATGTCACCCACGTCGGAAGTGACTTCTTCGTCGGCATCAACCGGAACGGCGGCGTCGCCGACTCGGTCAAGGTTCTCACCGAATAAGAAAACCGATTAATTGGTACGGGCGTGGGAGCGCAAACCGCGCTTCCACGCCCGGAAAACGTCATTTGCTGATGACCTTCGCCTTTGTGCAACTGTCGAACATCAGGCGGCCCTTGATCTCCCGCAATTGGGTGCAATCCTCCTGCTGAACCTGTTTCGGGCCGAATCGGTCGGCCCGCATGTCGGTGACGACCCGGACGCGGTCCTTTCCCTCCACGGTGAAGGTCGTGATGATGGGGTCGCCCTCGTCGGTGTTCTCGGTCTGCTGCAGGTGGGCGGGTGTTCCGGCGGAGGCCGCGTCGATCAGGCACTGGGCGGTGGCCTGCGGCAAGCGGCCGCTCAGCCCCAGATCGACGGTTCCGCAGTCGATGACGGTGGGAGCCGGGCTGGTGGTCGCCGCCGTGGGCGGTGGCGGCGAGCCGGTGAGGGCCCGGATCGCGGTGAATCCGCCGCCGGCCAGCAGGACGCTTGCCGCGACGGCCACGGGCGCCGTCCAGGTGCGGCGCCGGGCTCGTTCCGGGCCGGCGATCTCGGCGAGGAGACGCTCACGCATCCGCCGCTGAGCGTCGGCGGGCAGTGCGGGAGCGGGTGGTCGCTGTTCGGGGCTGGTCATCGTGCCTCCTCCGACGTGTTGATGGCCGGGCTGTTCGAGGGGTCGAGAAGCCGCGTGAGACGGCGCCGGGCCCGGCTCACCCGGGCTCGCACGGCCGCCTCGTTGACGCCGAGGACCAGGGCGGCATCGGCGTACGGCACACCGGACCAGACGCAGAGCACGAGCGCGTCCCGTTCGGCGCGGGGCAGCCGGCGGATCGCCGCGAGGACGTCTCGCATGTGGCGTTGGCTGTCCACCCGGCCGGCCACCTCGCCGGCGAAGTCGACGCCGTCCGGCTCGGGTGGCAGGCGCAGCACCGCGTTGCGCCATCGGTGCAGCGAGCGCCGCTGGTCCCGGACGACGTACGCGGCCACCGTGAGCAGCCACGGCAGGATCGAGTCGTCGACCAGCCGGGCCTGACCACGCTTGCGCCAGGCGAGCAGGAAGGTCGACTGGGTGGCGTCCTCGGCGTCGCTGTACGACGAGGTCAGCCAGTAGCAGTGCCGGTGGACGGCCTGGACGTGGCGGTCGAAGAGGGCGCCGAACGCGTCACCGTCACCCGCGGTCGCGTCGGACCATAGGTGCCGATCGGTCTGTTGAGACATGGCGGTCACACCATGCCATGGCCGGCGGCGGCCGGGCTGTGACATCGCGTCGGCCGGGGGCACAACCCGGCTGGATGAACCGGGTCGAAGAGGCGGAAAATCCCCGTCACCGGGTCGATACGGTGCGGCAATGACTACGGAGAGATATCGAATCGGCGCCGGCAGTGACTCTCTGCCCGGTGGTCGTCGCCGACGCGTCGGCCGGGCCGCCGTCGTGGCCATGATCGGACTGTTCGCGCTGGCCACCACCACCGCGGCGGGCCTCGCCCCGCAGCCCGCCCACGCGCAGGCGAAAAGCCCGGTGCAGGCGAAGAGCCCGGAGCAGGCGAAAAGCCTGGCACCGGCGAAGAGCCCGGCCCCGGTGAAGAGCTTCCGCGGCGTGCTGCCCGGCGCCGGCGGGATCATCGCCGTCCGGCCCGACGGCAAGGTGTTCGCGACCTGGACCCGCGGAGCGGTACGACTATGGAACGCGACGAACGGCCGCCAGGCCGGACCGCGGGTGGCCGCCGGCACCGGCCGGGTCCGCTCGGTCGAGTACAGCCCGGACGGCCGGCTGCTGGCCGTCGCCGGTGACCGCGAGGTGTCGCTCTGGAACCCCGTGACCGGGCGGCGAGCCCTGCCGGCGCTGGCCGGTCACGTCGGGTCCGTGCGCTCGGTCGCCTTCAGCCCGTCCGAGCCGCTGGTGGCCACGGCCGGCGCGGACGGCACGGTCCGGTTGTGGAACACCGTCACCGGCGCCGCGGTGCGGACCCTGACCGGTCACACCGGCGCGGTCGGCAAGGTCGTGTTCAGCCCGGACGGCGCGACCATCGCGACCGCCGGCGCCGACAACTACGTGCGGTTGTGGCGGGCCGGGACCGGGCAGCCGATCGGCGCGCTGCCCATCTACCCGGCGCCGGTGTACGCGCTGAGCTTCAGCCCGGGCGGGCACTTCCTGGCCACCTCGGACAGCGGCAACGCGATCCGGCTCTGGGACCCGGCCACCGGCGGGACGTCCGGGATGCCGCTGGCCGACAACGCCGCGCCTGTGTACGCCCTCACGTTCAGCCCGGACGGCCGGCTCCTGGCCGCCTCCTCGGGTGGCGACAACACCGTCCGGTTGTGGGACACGACGACCCGCCGGGCGGCCACCGCGCCGCTGACCGGGCACACCGGTCCGGTGCGGGCCATGCGCTTCAGCCCGGGCGGGCGTCTGCTGGCCACCGGCAGCGACGACGGGACCGTCCGGCTGTGGAACACCGCGACCGGGGCGCCCGCGGGACCGGCTCTGACCGGCCACGACAAGCCGGTCTGGTCGCTGCGGTTCGCCCTCGGCGGCAAGCGCCTGATCACCCTCGGCGCGGACAACAAGGCGCGACTGTGGCGCCTCCCCGCGGCCGGCTAGGAAAGCGGCCGGCTAGGAAAGACGAAGCGTCGTGTCCGGCCCGCGTGAACGGGCCGGACAAAGACGACGAACCACGAGCCTAAACCCGCACCTCGGGGTACGGGTCAACGCGATTCTTCTCGCGATGACAGGCCGGTCGCCCGCCCGCCAGTCTGGTCCGGAGACGACGACGGACCAGGGGGAATGCGATGACGGCGATCAGCCGGGTGGTCGGGCGGCAGATTCTGGACAGCCGGGGAAACCCGAGTGTCGAGGTCGACGTGGTGCTGGCGGACGGGTCGTTCGGCCGGGCGGCGGTGCCGTCGGGCGCGTCGACCGGGGCGAACGAGGCAGTCGAACTGCGCGATGGTGACCCGAAGCGCTTTCACGGCAAGGGGGTCAGCCGGGCGGTGGCCGCGGTCAACGGTGAGATCGCCGCCGCGGTGGCCGGGCTGGACGCCGAGGACCAGGCACTCGTCGACACCACGATGACCGATCTGGACGGTACGAAGGACAAGGGTCGCCTCGGTGCGAACGCGATCCTGGGGGTGTCCCTGGCCACCGTGAAGGCCGCCGCCCAGGCCCATCGGCAGCCGCTCTACCGGTACGTCGGCGGCGTCGGTGCGCGACTGCTGCCGGTGCCGATGATGAACATCGTGAACGGCGGCGCCCACGCCGACAATCCGCTCGACTTCCAGGAGTTCATGATCGCGCCGGTCGGCGCGGAGAGCTTCTTCGACGCCGTACGGATGGGGTCGGAGGTCTTTCATACGCTGCGGCGGGAGCTGGCCGCGGCCGGGCACAACACCAACGTGGGTGACGAGGGCGGGTTCGCGCCGAGCTTCGGTGACGCCGACGAGGCGTTGCGGTTCGTGGTGCGGGCGATCGAGCGGTCCGGCTACCGGCCCGGGGTCGATCTGACCATCTGCCTCGACCCGGCCAGCTCGGAATTCTTCAAGAACGACGCTTATGTGTACGCCGGTGAAGGCCGGACCCGGAGCGTCGACGAGCACATCGACTACCTGCTGGAACTGGCTGGACGGTATCCGATCAGCTCGATCGAGGACCCGATGGCCGAGGACGACTTCGCCGGCTGGAAGAAGCTCACCGACCGGGCCGGCGAGCGGCTGCAACTGGTCGGCGACGACGTGTTCTGCACCGACGCGGACCGGCTGCGCGGCGGCATCGACGGCGGTTACGCCAACGCGATCCTGGTGAAGGTCAACCAGATCGGCACGCTCACCGAGACGCTGCGCACGATCGAGACCGCTCAGCGGGCGGGCTACCGGGTGGTGATGTCGCACCGGTCGGGCGAGACCGAGGACACCACGATCGCCGACCTGGCCGTGGCCACCGGCTGTGGGCAGATCAAGACCGGCTCGCTGTCGCGCAGTGACCGGACCGCCAAGTACAACCAGCTCATCCGCATCGAGGAGGAGCTGGGCGGCTCGGCCCGCTACGGGGACTGACGTGCGGGTCCCCGGACACCCCCGAGGTGTCCGGGGACCCTTCGGTCAGGACTTGGCGAACTTCTGGGCGGCGGTCCCGTTGCAGTCCCAGATCTGCAGGCGGGTGCCGTTGGCGGTGTTGCCGGACGGCGCGTCGATACACCGGCCGGACTGCGGGTTGCTGATGCTGCCGTTGCTGTTGGCGACCCAGGTCTGCGCCGCGTTCCCGGTGCAGTTGTGCAGCTGCAGCACGGTGCCGTTGGCGGTGCCGCCACCGGCGATGTCCAGGCACATCCCGAGGGTGGTCAGCGACTGGCCGGTCCAGGCCCAGTGCTGGTCGACCGCGTAGGACTGGCAGTCCCAGAGCTGCACGGCGGCACCGTCACCACCGATGTCGTCGCCGGCCACGTCGACGCACTTGCCGCCGGGCGCGGCGATGGTGGTGGCGCTGCTGCCGCCGCCACCGCCCCCGGTGCCACCGGTGAACGGCGAGAGGGTGATCTTGGCTGACGTCGGGTTGCTGGAATAGACCAGAGATTCCTGATTCTGTACGTCGTCGAAGGCGAACGCGTACGCCTTGCCGTCAGCCATGTTCGCGTGGATGATCCGCGCGTACTGGTTGGTCGGGTTGCTCTTGTAGAAGTCGGCCGCGGTGCCGCCGGGCTGCGTGTCGATGGTGCCGAGCGTGCCCCGGTTCAGCGCCGCGCACAGCGTCCGCGCGATCGGGCCCACCACCAGGTCGTTGGGCGCGGCCAGGTTGCCGTCGCAGCCCCACACGTTCGCGCTCGACGGCTTGTTGAACGTGGCGACCTGTGCGCCTGAGGTGTTCGTGAAGATCATCGTGCTACCCGACGTACGCCCGAAGAATTTGGTGTTGGGTTGGTCGCCGAACGGGACGACGGTGAGCGTCTTGCTCGCGTAGGCGTTCCAGGCCGAGGTGATGTACGGGTCGAGGTACGTGGTGCTGAACAGCCCGGCGCCGGCCGATTTGCCCGGTGAGAGCACGCGCAGCACGGTGCCGTCGGAGCGGGTGACCACGGTGTTGGCCCAGCCCGACTGCGCCTTGATCTGGTCGATGACGTTCTGCCGGCCGTTGGCGACGACCGCGCCGGTGCTCTTCGTGCCGTCGCTGCCGGTGACGCTGACGACGTGCGGGACGGCGAACATGTCGACCTGCGAGCTGTTGAGCCACAGACCGGAGTCGTTGTAGGTGAACTCGCTCCAGTCGAACAGGATGTCGTGGTTCGGGTCGCCCGAGGCCCACGGTGCCGGCTGGACCAGGCCGTCCGGGGTCAGGAAGAACTTCAGCTTGGTGCCCAGCGACATGTAGAGCCGGCCGGAGAAGTTGCGCGGCACCTGCACGGTCGCGTTGCCGCCGTTGCCCGGGCCGTTGATGGCGACGTCCGGGGCGGGTGACGGGGGCAGCGAACCGGCCGGCCACGCGGTGAACGTGCCGCCCGAGTTGACGTAGCCGAGCCGGCCGGTGGTCAGGTTGACGCCGATGACGTACAGGTAGGTGGCGTCGCCGCGCCCGGTGGTGTTGGTGACCGTGAACGGCAGCAGGTTGGGGCCGACGGCCTGGGCGGCCGGCGCGGCCACGGCGGCACCGATCGGTATCGCCGCGACGAGCGCGGCCAGCGCGCTCAACAGTCTGGTTCGTCTGGACATGGGGACTCCTGGAAGCGCAGGTGGGGGACGCTCCCGGGACGAAGAGAGCGCTCTCACATGGTTGCCGTGAAGTTGGCCACTGTCAATGTTCCTTCCAGTATCGGCCGGGGGTGCCGACGGCGGGCGGGTGGCCGCTCGGACCCCGGCCGCCATTCCTAAATGGAGAAAGAATGACTTCGATTCCGGGCCGGAAATGACGCGAACGCCCGCGACCTCAGGTCGCGGGCGTACGACGTACGGGAAAGTGAATTAAAGGTTTTTAATTGGTGGACGGCTCGCCCGGGACGGTGAAGAGCGGGAGCCACGGATCGTCGGCGTCGATGGGGAATTCGGCCGACGGAGCCTCGTCCTTGGCGGCCCATCGCGCCTCGTAAGGCAGGCCGTTGAACAGGACGCGGTCGCCGCGCTTGTAGGTGGTGGCGGGCGTCCAGGTCTTGGTCACGCCGGTGACCGTCGGCGTCGGCTTGGGAGCCTTCTCGACCGGGCTGACCGGGCCGATCACCGACCAGGCGCTCTGCGTTCCGGCGGCCGGAGCCGCGGACGGGTCGACGCCCGAGTTGGCCCACTTGGCCTCATAGACGACGCCGTGCCAGACGACCTTGTAGCCGGTGACGTAGAGCGCGGTCAGGCGCCAGATCGGGTACGGGCTGGTCTTGGGGTCGTCGGTGGCCGACGTCTGGTCCGGGATGTCGACCGCCTCGGCGCTGCTGTTCGCGGCCTTGCCGGGCAGGCCGGCGAAGATCTTCGAGAACGCGAGCGACTCCTGCTCGACGCCGCTGCACGTGTTGGCGTGCACGACGACGTTGGCGAACGTGCCCTGGCAGGCGGCGTCCCGGTTGATCGACCACATGGAGACGCGGCCGAGCCCCTTGTCGACCGCGAAGTTGGCCAGGCCCTGGGCGTCGTCGAGCGTGAACCGCTCGGTGTCGACGTCGTTCTGCCCGATCATCGGGGTGGCGCCGATCCGGGACCAGACCTGCGGCGACGTGAACTTCTGGCCGAGCTGCAGGTACAGGTCGGTCAGCTGCTTGTGCGTGCCGTTCAGGGCGCTGGTGCTCAGGTCCAGCATGTTCGGGTTCTTGTCGCCGTTGTTGAAGTCCATCGTCATCACGTTCACGCCGCGCAGGGCGACGCCGCCCTCGAGCATGCCGCGGACCAGGGCGACACCCTCGGTGGTCAGGCCCTCCGGGGTGACCGGCAGGGTCAGCCACACGTCGAGGGACTTGCCGGCGCCCTGCCGCTCCTTCTGCACCGCCTCGACGGCCTTGACCCGGCGGGCCACCGACGCCTGGTCGGCGACCGCGGTGCCCTCGATGTCCAGGTCCAGCGTCTTCACGTCGTAGCGTTTGACCAGCTGGCGGTAGGCGTCGGTGAGCCGGTCCTGGTCGGTGCAGGCGACCGCCAGCTCCTTGTTGTTGAGCCCGCCGAGGCTCAGCGTGATGTCACCACCGGCCTGGCGCAGCTGGTCGATACGGCGGTCGAGTTCGAGCGACGAGGCCGCGCCGTCCACCGAGTAGGCGCCGCCCCAGCTCGGGGTGCAGGCGTTCTTCGGGTCGGCGACGACGAAGCCGAGCGCGATGTTCTTGGCCGGGTTGGCCGACGGGTCCTGGAACTGGAACGTCGGGGTCAGCGTGACATCGACGTACGGCACCGCCCAGGACTTCGCGGTCGGGCCGGACGTGTCCCGCAGGTGCATAACGCCCATGGTGCCGCCGGCCCCGACCAGGCCGAGCGCGAGCAGAAGGGTTCCCAGCCGCGTCCATGACAGCCGGCGCCGCGGGGGCTCCGGTTCCTGCCAATCCGGGTCGGCGAGCGGATCGTAATCCGGCCGCACGGCTACGGGTGTGGCACGGTCCGTCATGAAAGCCCTTTCGTTTTCCTAAGTCGATAAAAGCTGGCGTATCTCGACGGTTTTTGCGATCGGGCAAAAGGAGGACAAGCGGGGGGACGCGGGCACCGTGCATCCAATCTGGATCTAGGAGCGCCAAATCGCGATGACGCAACGACAATTCCGCCGGGCACCGCCACGCGGTGCTGCCGTAAATCGCATCGAAGGGCCCAAAAACGCATGCCACGCAACTCGGCGGACCAGCGCAAGCCGGACGCTAAGCGCCAATGGGGGGCCGACCGGAGGACGGATCCTCACCCGATCGTCCAACCCGCGGTCTCCGAAGGCAGGATCACCCGCGGCCGGCTCGCCATCGTGGTGACCATCACGGTCTGGGCCTGCTACATCGCTTACACGATCTTCCAGCAGTTCATCGAGGGGCACGCCTACAGCGCGCGACTCGGTGTCGAGGCGATCGTGTACATGCTGGTCATCACCGGGCTGGCCGCGTCCGCGATCGCGTACCTGATCACGCGGATCGGCTACTTCTACCGCGGACGCAGCCACCAGCGCGCGCCGCGGATCATGCTCGACGAGTTCATCGGCGGGAAGACGCCGTCCCTTCAGGTTTTGGTCCCCTCATATCAGGAGGACGAGCGGACCAACCGCAACACGCTGCTCTCGGCGGCCCTGCAGGAGTACCCCGGCCTGCGGGTGACGCTGCTGATCGACGACCCGCGGACGCCGAAGACGCGCGCCGCGCGGGACATGCTGCTGGCCGCCCGCGCGCTGCCCGCCAAGATCGAGGGCGAGCTGCGGATCCCGTTCACCCGGGTCTCCAACGCGTTCGCGAACTTCGACGAGCAGGTTCGTTACCGCGGCGGCTACCTGGTGGTGCCCGACGACATGCGCCGGCTCGCGGACGAGTACCAGTACTCCTCGAACTGGCTCTACGAGCTCGGTGCGCAGCAGGAGATGGTCGACCACACCGACACGTTCTTCGTCGAGCACATCCTGCACCCGCTCGCCGCCGACCTCGGCCAGATCGCCGGCGCGCTCAGCAAGGGCGCCGACGAGCAGGTCGCGCTGCCGATGGCGCGGATGAACCAGCTCTACCGGCGGCTGCTGGCGATCTTCGACGCGCACGTGACCAGCTTCGAACGCAAGAAGTACGTGTCGCTGTCGCACGAGCCCAACAAGGCGATGAACCTCAACAGCTATATCGGGCTGATGGGCGGCGCCTACCAGGAGATCAACACGCCGCTGGGGACCGCGCTCGTGACGGCCGGACCCAACCGGGCCGACCTGGTCATCCCCAACCCGGACTACGTCCTGACGCTCGACGCGGACAGCGTTCTGCTTCCCGAGTACGCGCTGCGTCTGGTCCACCTGATGGAGCAGGGCGCGTTCGCGCAGACCGCGGTGTCGCAGACGCCGTACAGCGCGTACCCCGGCTCGGCGACCCGGGTCGAGCGGATCTCCGGCGCGACCACCGACATCCAGTACATCGTCCACCAGGGCATGACCCACTACGGGGCTACGTTCTGGGTGGGGGCCAACGCCGTACTGCGGAAGAAGGCCCTTGATGAGATCTGTGAGGTCGCGTACGAGGGTGACTGGGAGATCAAGCGGTACATCCAGGACCGGACGGTCATCGAGGACACCGAGTCGACCATCGACCTCGGGGTCAACGGCTGGACGCTGCACAACTACCCGGAACGGCTGGCCTACAGCGCGACCCCGCCGGACTTCGGCTCCCTGGCCATCCAGCGTCAGCGCTGGGCCAACGGCGGTCTGCTGATCCTGTCCCGCCTGAAGGACCAGTTCCGGGCCAAGTCCAAGCGCGAGGACAAGAACCGCTTCGGCGAGTACTTCCTGCGGGTCAACTACATGGCCTCCATCTTCTGGAGCTCCGTGTGCCTGGTCGTGATGCTGGTCTACCCGTTCAACAACGACCTGCTCAACCCGATCCTGCTGCTGGTGTCCGTGCCGTACTTCTTCATGATGGCGGCCGACCTGAAACACCTGGGCTACAAACGGTCCGACATGCTGCGGATCTACGGCTTCAACCTGATCCTGCTGCCGGTCAACCTGTCCGGCAGCATCGCCTCACTGCTGCAGCTGCTGACCGGTGAGAAGAGCTCGTTCAAGCGCACACCGAAGGTCCGCGACCGCACCACGGCGGCCACCTCCTACCTGCTGCTGCCGCTGGCCCTGATCGCGTTGTGTATCTACACCGTGTGGCACGACATCCACCTGCGGCAGTGGAACAACCTGGTCTTCGCCGGTCTCAACCTGCTGCTTTCGACGTACGCCATGATCGCGTTCGTCGGTCTCGGCAACACCGTCGTCGACCTGGTCACCCACCTGCGCGACTGGCTGGTCCCCACGGTCAAGCCGAAGAAGGCCAAGAAGAAGTCGGCCAAGAAGGGCGAGGCCCCGGCGTCCAAGCCGGTCGCGGTCGGCGACTGGGCCCAGGTCCTGCACTACCGGCAGGAACACGGCGCCACCGCCGGGCAGGTCACCGTCCGGCTGCAGCGCAGCGACTCGGGCGCCTGGCAGACCGACAAGTCGAAGGCGTCGTCCAGCCGGGCGCACCTCTTCGAGGAGTTCAGCTTCTTCACCGTGTTCCAGCCGATCTACAACATGATCAACGGGCACGTGGTCGGGTACGAGGCGCTCACCCGCTTCGCCGACGGCAGCAACCCGCAGGACAGCCTCGACGCGGCGCAGGAACGCGGCGTGCACATTGCGCTCGACGCGGCACTGGTCCAGGCCGCCATCGCGTCCGCGCGGTCGCTGCCCAACGGCACGTGGCTGGCCGTCAACGTCTCGGCCGACCTGCTGGCCCGGCCGCACGAGCTGATGCCGCTGCTCGCCGAGGCCAAGCGTCCGCTGGTCGTCGAGGTCGCCGGCGCGACCCCGCCCCAGCTGGGCGGCGGCGTGCGGATCGCCATCGACGACCTGGGCGCCGGGTACGAAACCCTGGCCCGGATCGAATCGCAGCGGCCGGCCTTCCTCAAGCTGGGGCTGGACACGCTGCAAGGGCTGGAGAACGAGACCGCCCGCCAGGCGGCGATCCGGACGCTCGTCGAGTTCGCCGAGCAGCACGGGTGCACGGTGATCGCCGAAGGGATCGAGACGGCGGCTCAGCGGGATGCGCTCGTGGCCTGCGGGGTTCCGTTCGGTCAAGGGTTCTACCTGGGTAAGCCGGTTCCGGTGGAGCGGGTGCTGGCCGGGGTCGGCGGCTGGTAGTTCCGGGTTTTTCGGTGGCCGCCTCGCTGTTCGGGGGCGGCCACTTCCCGTTTTCCGGGCCGAGACGGATCCGTTACGTCGACTCGCGGGCGGATCATCCTTTCGCATGATCCATAACCAAATGATCTTCGAATAGCGTCCGGGGCGAGTCCGGACGCGGCGGTGCGTCCCCACGTGCGGGGGAAGACATTGGGTAAGAGAAGGATGGGCTCGGCTGCCGTAGCCCTGTTGACCGGAACGACCGCGCTGGCCGTCGGAGTGGCCGCGCCGGCCCAGGCCGACTCCGTCAAAGCGCTCGCCATCGCATCGGTCGGCGATGTGCTAGTCGACGGCGTACACCAGCACGTGTTCGTGAGCGACCCGGCCAGCGGCAAAGTCGTCGTCACCGACTATGACGGCAATCAGCTCGCCGGCCTGCCGGTGGACGACGCGTCGGATATGGCGCTCTCCACCGACTCGTCCCAGGTCTACGTCACCTCGCGCAGCGACGAGGCGATCTTCGCACTGGATACCACCAGCCTCGCTCAGAGTGCGAAGTACAGCCTCGGCGCCATCGCACCCAAGTCGGTCGCCGTCGCCGGCGGCCGGGTGTGGTTCTCCTACTCGGACGACTCCAGCCACGGCTATCTCGGCAACATCGACCCGACCGCCGATTCGCCGGAGCCGGTGCTGGGCCTGTTCGCGACCATTCCACCCGGCCCGGCGACGCTGGCCAGCGCTTCGGCCGCGCCGAACCGGCTGGCCGTGGCCGGATACAGCCAGACTGCTGTCCTCGACGTCGCCGGTGACACCGTCACGGTGGTGGACTCCGTCGAGGACAACGGGAACATCGCCGGCATGGCGCTGTCCCCTCAAGGCGACCGGCTCGCAATGATTCATATCGGCGGCATGGTGGCGACGCTGCGTGATGCCAACAATCTGGCCGCCAAGCGGAACCTCGCGGTGGACAATTTCCCGGCGGCCGTGGACATCGCCACCGACGGCACCATCGCCGTCCGGAGCTCCGATGCCTGGACCCCCGGGGTGTACATCTACTCGCCGACCGGCCAGCTGTTCCAGGCGTTGAACGTGGAGCCCGGTGTAGGTCAGCCACACGGTCTGGCCTGGGAGCCGGACGGCAAGCGGCTGTTCGATGTCATCGAGACCGGGTCGACCTTCCGGCTGGAGGTCATCTCCAATCCGAGAGTCGCGACGTCGACGCTGACCCTCTCCGGTAAATCCCCGGTGGTTCCGGGCGAGCCGGTCACCTTCACCGGCAAGCTGACCTCGCCGGCGTCGCTACCGGCCGGCACGACGGTGTCGATCGCCCGGTCGGGCACCGCGCTGGACGACGCGGTGATCGCCGCTGACGGCTCGTTCACCTTCACCGACACCCCGCCGACCCTCGGCACGGCGACCTACCAGGTCTCATACGCCGGCGACGGCACCCACTTGTCGTCCACGGCCGGAGCGTCGGTCGTGGTCGCCCGGACCGCATCGGCACTCAGCGTCGCCGGCCCGCTCTCGGCTATCCCGGGCACCGCGTTCACGATCACCGGCCAGTTGACGTCGTCGGTGTCGCTGCCGTCCGGCACGTCGGTCACCGTCTCCCGGTCCGGCGCCGTGGTGGGTGTCGTCCCGGTAGCCGCCGACGGCACGTTCTCCTTCGCCGACACCGTGTCGGCCGCCGGGACGTTCGTCTATGACGTCTCCTACGCCGGCGACGAGGTTCACCTGCCATCGACCACGGTGAGCACCTCGGTCGCGGTGTCTCTAGGGGCGGCGACGCTGGCACTGGCCGGGCCGTCGTCGGCGACTCGGGCCAAGGCGCTGACCATCACCGGGAAGCTGGCCTCCTCGGTGCCACTGCCGGCCGGCCGTACCGTCGCGATCAGCAAGACCGACCTGGACTACCCGGCCGGCCGGTCGCTGGGGACGAAGGCGGTTGCCGCTGACGGCTCGTTCTCGTTCGCCGACACGCCGGCCGCCGGTGGCACGGTCACCTACAAGGTCACCTACGCCGGGGACGACGCGCATTCGCCGGTGACGGCGACCAAGTCGGTGGCGGTCTCGCGGACCACGCCGACGTTGGCGATGAGCAACAACGGCAAGGTCTACAACTACGGCCAGACGGTGTCCTTCACCGCGCACCTCGGTGCCACCTACAAGAACCGGACCGTCGAGATCTGGGCCGACCCGGCCGGCACCGACGCGGCCAAGCGCCTGGTCAAGCGGGCCGTCGTGAACAGCGCCGGCAACGTCGTGGCGAGCTTCAAGTTGACCCGGGACACGGCGATGACCGCGGTGTTCACCGGTGACGCCCAGACCGCGCCGCGCACGATGACGGCCAAGGTCGGCGCCCGGGTCAGCCTTTCGCTGACGATGTCCAAGTACTACAAGACCGCGAAGATCGGCGGTACGAGCTACCGGTACTACCACGTCAAGGGCCAGGCCCAGTTCTCCACGACGATGACCAGCGGTGCCAAGCGCAAGGTCTACGTCGCCGTGGAGTACTACAGCAAGGGCAAGTGGAAGTCCCTGGACCGGAACTACTTCGGGGCGACCGACCGGCTCTACATCAGTGGATCCGGCCTGAACGGGATCCGGCTGCGGGTCCGGGCCGCCTACGTGCGCGGCTCGTCCGGCGACAGCCTGAACACGACCACGTGGACGCCGTACCAGTACTTCACGTACACCAAGTAGTAGAACGAGGACGGCCTGGACCAGGGGGGATCTGGTCCAGGCCGTCCGGCTTTTCCGGTGGGGCTACTTCGGGTCGTTGCTGAATTTGGCGGTGGCCCAGAGGTAGCCGAGGATCGCGAGGCCGACGCACCAGGCGACGGCGAGCCAGCCGTTGTGGCCGATCTCGGTGCCCAGGAGCAGGCCGCGCAGGGTTTCGATGGCCGGGGTGAACGGCTGGTACTCGGCGATGGGCTGGAACCAGCCGGGCATCTTGTCGATCGGGACGAACGCGCTGGACAGCAGCGGCAGCAGGATCAGCGGCATGGCGTTGTTGCTGGCCGCTTCGGCGCTGGGGCTGATCAGGCCCATGCCGACGGCGATCCAGGTCAGGGCCAGGGCGAAGAGCACGAGCAGTCCGAACGCGGCCAGCCAGTCCAGCACGGTGGCATCGGTCGAGCGGAACCCGATGGCCACCCCGACCAGGCCGACCAGCACGACGCTGGCGACCGACTGCAGGACGCTGCCGATCACGTGCCCGACCAGCACCGACCCGCGGTGGATGGCCATCGTCCGGAACCGGGCGATGATCCCCTCGGTCATGTCGGTGGAGACGGAGACCGCCGTGCCGATCACCGTGCTGCCGATGGTCATCAGGAGCAGGCCGGGAACCAGGTACGCGATGTACTCGGACCGGCCGCCACCTAGTCCCGCGCCCAGGGTGTCGCCGAAGATATAGACGAACAACAGCAGCAGCATGATGGGCGTGAGCAGCAGGTTCAGGGTCAGCGACGGGTATCGGCGGGCGTGCAGCAGGTTGCGGCGCAGCATGGTCGACGAGTCGCGGACGGCGAGGGACAGGGTGCTCATCGGACATTCTCCTCAAGTTTGGCGGTCAGGGCGAAGAACACGTCGTCCAGGTCGGGGGTGTGCACGGTCAGTTCGTCGGCCTCGACGCCGGCCGCGTCGAGCCGGTCGAGGATCGTGCGCAGCTCGCGCTGGCTGCCGTCGCTGAGGATCTGCAGTGACAGCGACTCGTCGTCGCGGGCGGCGTCGGGCAGGGCGGCCGCTGCGCCCTGGTAGGCGGCCGGGTCGGTGAAGCGGAGCCGGACGTGACCGCCCGGGATCAGGCGCTTGAGCTCGGCGGCGGTGCCCTGGGCGACGATCTTGCCGTCGTTGAGCACGGCGATCCGGTCGGCCAGCTCGTCCGCCTCCTCCAGGTACTGCGTGGTGAGCAGGACGGTGACGCCCGCGGCGACCAGCTCGCGGATGATCTGCCACATGTTGTGCCGGCTGCGCGGGTCGAGACCGGTGGTCGGCTCGTCCAGGAAGATGATCCGCGGGCTCCCGACCAGCGTCATCGCGATGTCGAGGCGGCGCTTCATGCCGCCGGAGTAGGTGGAGGCCGGTTTCTTCGCCGCCTCGACCAGGTCGAAACGCTCCAGCAGTTCGGCCGTGATCCGGCGTCCCTCGGCCCGGGGCAGGTGGTGCAGGTCGGCCATGAGCAGCATGTTCTCCTCGCCGGTGATCAGCCCGTCGACCGCCGAGAACTGCCCGGTGACGCCGATCGCGGCGCGCACCGCCTGCGGGTCGACGGCCAGGTCGTGACCGCCGACCCGGATCCCGCCGCTGCCGGGACCCGCGGAGAGCAGGGTGGAGAGGATCTTCACCGCCGTCGTCTTGCCGGCACCGTTCGGACCCAGAAGAGCGAAGATCGTTCCTTCGGGTACGGCGATGTCGACCCCGTCGAGGACAACCTTTTCCCCGTACGACTTGCGCAGCCCGTCCGCTGCGATGGCCAGGTTCGTCATGTCGTCGCTCCTTCAGTTGCTCTGGGCGGCGATGTCGCCGTACGCGGTGGTGGCCTTGATGTCGAGCTCGACGGAGCCGTCGTTCTTGAGGGCGTTGCTGATCCGGCCGTAGCCGGTGCGGGCGTCGAGCGCCGCCGAGACGCCGGTGGCGGCGCCGACCGTGATCGAGCCGGCCTGGGTGCCGAGCACGACCTGGCCGCGAACCGCCTCGGCGATCCGGATGTCGCCCTTGCTGGTCCTGATCTCGGCCGGGCCGTCCAGGCGGCCGATCTCCACGTCGCCGGCGGCGGTAGTGGAACGCAGGCTCGCCACCTCGTCGAGCTTGAGCTCGCCCTGCGCGGCCTCGAAGGTCACGTCGCCGAGCCGGCCGACGCCCCGCAGGTCGGCGGCGGCCGCCTTGGCCTCGACCCGCGAGCCGGCGGGCAGCTGGACGGTCACCTCGATGGAGCCGGGGTGGCCGAGGATCTGGTTCTTCACGGTGGCCTCGACCCGCAGGGTCCCGTCGGCGAACGCGACCCGGGTCTCCTCGGCGGCCTTCACGTCGCGGCTCTTGGCCGGGTCGGCCGGGCGGACCTGGACGACCGTGTCGGACCGGTCGGCGGCGATGACCTGCAGGCGGCCGGCCGGGATGTCGAGGACGGCGGTGATCGGGGCGGGGGTCTCGAACGTGTTCACTGTGTGCTCCTTCGATGCGTTGTTTCCGATGAGAGAAACGCTACGTTGCGTTCGAGGATCGGGCAACAAGCTTGTTGCACAAGAGAAGTGATTATGCAGCTCAGGGTCGATAAATCGTTGCAATGGAACGAAAATCAATGCAACGCAACGTGTCTATGCGTTGCAATGGAATGAGAGTGAACGCTATGCTGGCGGCGTCGGTGAAGACGTACGAGGGAGATCGCGATGCCGGGCGGCAGACTCAGCCAGCAGGAACGTCAGCAGATCGCGTCCGGGCTGGCCGACGGGCTGGCCTACGCGGAGATCGCCCGGCGTCTGGACCGTCCGACGTCGACGATCACCCGGGAGGTGACGCGCAACGGCGGCCCCGGCGGCTACCGGGCCGAGCTGGCCCACCACGCCACCGAGCGCCGTTCCCACCGGCGCCGGCCGGCCACCGCCCGGGGGGCCGACGCGCCCGCGCAGCCCGCGGGGCGCGACGCCCAGGCGGTGCGGGAGTACGAGGAGACGCTCACCGGCGTTTTCATCCAGTCCGGCCTGGCCAAGATGATGTCGCGGGTGCTGGCCTGCATCTTCATCAGCGACGAGGGCAGTCTCACGGCGGCCGAACTGGTGCAGCGGCTGGAGGTGAGCCCGGCGACGGTCTCCAAGTCGATCGCGTTCCTGGAGAGTCAGGATCTCGTGCGCCGGGAGCGCGACGACCGCCGCCGCGAGCGGTATTCGGTCGACAACGAGTTGTGGTATCAGTCGACGGTCGCCAGCGCGCGGGCCAACGTCCGGCTGGCCGAGATCGCGCGGCAGAGCGGGAGCGTCCTGGGGGCGACCAGTCCGGCGGCCGTACGTCTGGAGAATGTCGCTCGTTTCCTCGACTTCGTCAGCGAGGCGATCATGCGGTCGGCCGAGCAGGCCCGTGAGGTTCTGTTCACCAAACCGCAAGATCAAGATGTGATCTGAAAAGGACAGCGGGGATTGCGGCGGATCCTTACGATGCACGTCGATGGATCTTCTGACGGGGAGGAACCCGTTGCACCCCCACCCCTTTTTCCGCTGGGCCCTCGGTGGGCTGACCGCGTCCGCGCTGTCGCTCACCGGCCTGGCCGCCCCGGCCTACGCGGCCGATGAACCCACCCTGATCGCCGGCGCGCAGCAGGAACTCACCGCCGCGCTGGGCGACACTTTCAGCACCACCCTGTCGGTCACCAACACCGGCTCGACGGCGATCGACGGCGTCGCCGTCACCTTCGCCACCGACTGGGGCTACGAGGACGTCGACCACTACTCCAACTGTGAGTACCGGGCCGACCAGCTCCGGGGCTGCGTCTTCGACCAGACCCTGGCCCCCGGCGCGTCGTACCAGCTGGTCCTGCCCTACCGGGTCCGCACGGACACGTACGCGCCCGGCGGCATCTTCGGCCAGTTCGGCTGGGAGCCCGCGGCCGGTCACCCCGTGTGGGGCGGCACGCCGGGCACCGGCGGGACCCTGTCGCTGCAGGCGGGCGAGCGGCTCGGTCAGAGCGACGACCCGAGCAACTGGCAGGTCGTCGGCGTCAAGGTCACCGGTGACAACGGCACCGACCTGGTCGCCCTCGGCACCAGCGTCTCCGGCACCGTCGGCGACGTGGTGAACGCCGTGGTCGGCGTGCGCAACGCCGGCCCGGCCACGCTGGACCGGCAGCTGAGCGACAACTCGCCCGGTGTGGTCGTGGTGACGCTTCCGGAGGGGACCGCGGTCGACACCGTGCCGTCCGGCTGCAGCCCGATCTATCCCGAGCAGCGGACCAAGCCCGGCACTCAGTACCTGTGCAGCACGGCCACCCTGTTCAAGGTCGGCGCCACCAAGACCTGGACGTTCCCCCTGCGGATCGCCCTGGCCGTCCCCGGCGCGGTGGGGTCGGTCGAGGTCAACCCGGCCTGCGACTGCGACAACTTCGCCAAGGACCTGGACAAGTCCAACAATGAGGCGGCGCTGACGCTGAGTGCGACCGGGCCGTCCACCGACACGGTCGCCCCGGTCATCCAGGCCACCGACCTGGTCGCCGGGAAGCCGTACCGGCCGCTGATCGACTTCCGGCCGACGGTGACCGACAACGTCGCCGTCACCAAGCTGGAAGCCACCGTCAGCACGGCGGGCGAGACCAACGTGTGGGGCAGCTGCAAGGACGCCTCGAAGCTGTCGCCCGGCCTGTGGATCTGCAAGGCGAGCACCACGAGCAAGCTCGGCAACGAGTTCGACAGCGACATCACGCTGCGCGCCTCGGACGCGGCCGGCAACGTCAGCGAGCCGGTCACCGTCCGGGTGCACGTGGACAACATCTGGCCGCGCTTCTCGTACTCGCCGGCCGACTACTCGTCGATGAAGCCGGGTCCGGTCACCATCGCGCTCAAGGACGTGCCGGACGACCTGGTCTCGGTGACGGTCACCAACCAGACGACGGCCGGCTCGGTCATCACCACGCTGACCTCGGCACCCTGGGAATACACCTGGGATGCGAAGGCCAACTCGTGGCCGTGCTACCACGCCGTCGACAAGGCCGGTAACGCGTGGGACGTGTGCTCTCAGTACAACGTCGACGGCGTGGCGCCGGTCATCAACCAGGTGGACTTCACCGGCGGGGCGTGGACGAACCGACTGGACGCCGGTGGCGGCTGGGTCGGGGCGTCCGGCAGCGTGAGCGCGTCGATCTCCGACAGCTCGCGCATCACCCGTACCGAATGGCGGGTCAATGGGGTCTTGGCCTCGACCTCGCAGAACCTTGCCTGGGACGCTCGGGCCATCACGACGCCGACCGCGACCGTGGAACTCAGCGTCTGGGATGAGGCGGGCAACACCTCGTCGAAGTCGTTCGTGGTGAGCATCGACAAGGCGGTCACCGGGGTGACCGTGCTTCCGGCGCAGAACAAGCTGATCCGCGGGAAGTCGTTCGTCACGTCGATCACGGTCAACGACCCGCACGGCAAGGGCTACAGCTACCTCGTGGCCCCGGTCCTGCTCAACGGTTCGCGGCCGTCGGCCGTGGTGGCGGCCGGTAAGGACGGCGTCAAGACGGTCATCTGGCAGGTCTCCGACCAGCTCGGTAACGTCGCGCAGTTCAAGCGCACGGTGATCGTCGACAACACCGCGCCGTCGGTGGCGTTCCGCAGCGCGCCGGCCAACAGGGCGAAGGTCGCGAAGACGTTCGGCGTGACCGCCTCGTCGGCCGACAAGAACGGCGTAGCCCGGGTCGAGCTGCTGATCAACGGCAAGCGGGTGGCCACCGACTATCGGGCCGGCTACGCGTTCAGCATCAACCCGAAGAAGTACGGCAAGTCGTTCACCGTGCAGCTGCGGTCGTACGACAAGGCGGGCAATGTTCGGGTGACCACCAAGCGCACGTACCGTCGCTGATCTTTTACCAAGAGCAACGGCCGTGACCGGCGGAAACGCTGGTCGCGGCCGTTGTCGTTGCCAGGGTCAAAACGTGATCCAAAAGGGACAGCAAAGTCCTCTGAGGATCTTTAATATGCGTGGTGATAGATCTTCCTTCGGGGGAGGACCCCTTTGCCCCATCACTCCATTTTCCGCTGGGCTCTCGGCGGCCTGACCGCGACCGCTCTGTCGGTCGCCGGGCTGAGCACGCCGGCCTATGCCGATACCCCCACCCTGATCGCCGGCGATGTGCAGACGTTCAGCGCTGCGCCGGGTGGGCAGTTCAATGTCACGCTGTCGGCGACCAACACCGGTACCGCCGCGGTTGACGGCGTCGTCGTCACGTTCGACACCATGTGGGCGTACGAGGACTTGGCGCAGTTCTCGAACTGCGAGTACACCGACGCCGGTCAGGCGCGGGCGTGCGTTTTCGATCAGACCCTGGAGCCGGGTAAGTCGTACCGGTTCACCGTGCCGTTCCGAGTCCGCGCGGACTCGTTCGCGCCGAAGGTCCGGGACGCGTTCTTCCAGTGGAAGCCCGCGGCCGGGCACACCAGCGCGGGCACCCCGGGCACCGGATCCGTCCTGCAGTTGCAGGAGGGAGACCAGCTCGGCCTGAGCGAGGACGGCGACTGGCAGCACGCCAGCCTCGCGGTGACCGGCGACCAGGGCACTGACCTGGCCGCCATCGGCGCCACGCCGGCCGGTTGGATCGGCGACGTGGTCGAGGCCGAGGTCGGCGTGCGCAACAACGGCCCGGCGACGCTCGACTTCACCCGGTCCGGCACGCAGGCCGCCGTGGTCGTCGTGACGCCGCCGAGCGGAACTTCGATCGTCAGCGCGCCCGGTTGCCTCACCGTGACCGCGGCTCGGGCCACCTGTCTGACCGGCTACCTGTTCAAGGTGGGCGAGGTCAAGACGTGGAAGCTGGCTCTGCGGATCGACCGCAAGGTCGCGGATGCCGCGGGTGCGGTCGAGGTGAATCCCGACTGCACGTGCGACAGCTTCGCCGGTGACATCGACAAGTCGAACAACAAGGCGCTGCTGACCGTCGATGCCGCGGTCGACGAGACGAAGCCGGTGATCGACTACCCCGGGCTGGACGCGAACCAGGTCGTCTCCGACATCGTCACCATCAAGCCGCGGGTGAGCGACAACGTCAAGGTCACCAAGCTGGAGATCACCGGCGCGCCGGCCCAGACCTACTCCACCTGCACGGCGCCAGCGACCTCGTCGGACTCCTGGCAGTGCAAGGTGACCCAGCTGGCCGGTCCCGAGTCCGAAGCTGACAACGTGCTCACCTTCAAGGCGTACGACGCGGCCGGCAACGTCAGTGACCCGGTCGTCGTGCCGGTGCACGTCGACAACAAGTCGCCCCGGTTCACGGTGTCGCCGGCACCCAGGTCGTCGCTGCACTCCGGCACGATTTTCGTCTCGCTCGACGGCGTGCCGGCCGACGTGAAGACGGTGCAGGTCCTCGACAGCAAGACCGACGCGGTCATCGACACGCTGACCGGGGCGCCCTGGACCTACGACTGGGACGCGACGACCGACGCGACGCCGCCGGCGTTCCTGGCCGTGGACCAGGCCGGTAACCCGTGGCACGTGAGCACCGACTACGTGGTCGACGACGAGGCGCCGGTCATCGACCACGTCGACAACGTCGTGCAGTACATGACGAGCCGGCTGGACACCGGTACGGGCTGGGTCGGCTCGCTGGGCTCCCTGGAGTACACGGCGACCGACAAGTCGCCGATCACCCGTACGGAATGGCGGGTCAATGGGGTGGTGGCCTCGACCACGCCGACCTTCCTCTTCAACACGCACTCCCTCACCGCCGCGACCGCCAAGATCGAGCTGCGGGTGACGGACGCCGCGGGCAACACCTCGGCCGAGTTGTTCACGGTGAACATCGACAAGACGGTCACCGGGGTGACCGTGCTCCCGACGCAGAACAAGCTGATCCGGGGCACGTCGTACGTCACGTCGGTCACGGTCAACGACCCGCACGGCAAGGCGTACAGCACGATCGTCGCCCCGACGTACATCGCGGGTTCGCGGTCGTCGGCGAAGATCACCGCGGGTAAGGACGGCACGAAGACGATCATCTGGGAGGTCTCCGACCGCCTGGGTAACGTCGCGCAGTTCCGGCGCACGGTGATCGTCGACAACACCGCGCCGACGGTGTCGCTGCGGAGCGCGCCGAAGAACAACGCCAAGGTGACCAGGAACTTCTCCGTCACCCTGAACGCCAGTGACAAGAACGGCGTCGGGCGGGTCGAGCTGCTGATCAACGGCAAGCGCGTCGCGACCGACTACCGCGCCGGCTGGGGCTTCACCATCAACCCCAAGAAGTACGGCAAGAAGTTCACGGTTCAGTTGCGGGTCTACGACAAGGCGGGCAACTCGAAGCTGTCCACCAAACGTACGTACCGTCGCTGATCTTTTCGAAGGCAACGGCCGTGACCGGCGGAAACGCTGGTCACGGCCGTTGCCGTTTTTAAGATCAAACCGTGACCCGGGCGGGGCAGCCGGAACCTGTGTGGATCTTTAATATGCGGGGCGATAGATCTTCCTGCGGGGGAGGACCCCTTTGCCCCATCAATCCATTTTTCGCTGGGCTCTCGGCGGCCTGACCGCGACCGCGTTGTCGGTCGCCGGGCTGAGCACGCCGGCTTATGCGGATCCTTCGTCCCTGGTCGCCGGCGGTTTGCAGCAGTTCACCGCCGCGCCGGGCGACCAGTTCGACGTGCCGCTGTCGGTGACCAACACCGGTTCCACCGCGGTCGACGGCGTTGCCGTCACGTTCGACACCGTCTGGGCCTTCGAAGACCTGGCCCAGTTCTCGAACTGCGAATACAGCGACGCGGGCCAGATCCGGGCCTGCGTTTTCGACCAGACCCTCGACCCGGGCAAGTCGTACCGGTTCGCCGTGCCGTTCCGGGTGCGCGCGGACTCGTACGCGCCGAGCCGCCCGGAGGCGTTCTTCCAGTGGAAGCCCGCGTCCGAGCACACCGCCGAGGGCACCCCGGGCACCGGATCCGTCCTGCAACTGCAGGAGGGTGACCGGATCGGCGAGAGCGAGGACGCCGACGGGCAGCGGGTCATGGTCACGGTGACCGGCGACCACGGCACCGACCTGGCCGCCATCGGCGCCTCGGCGGCCGGCTGGGTCGGCGATGTGGTGACCGCCGACGTCGGTGTGCGCAGCAACGGCCCGGCGACGCTCGACTTCACCCGGGTCGGCGACGGGGCCGCCACGGTCGTCGTGCTGCCGCCGGCCGGGACCTCGATCGTCAGCGCGCCCGGCTGCTACAACGTGGTGCCGACGCGGGCCCTCTGCGAGACCGACCCCCTGTACAAGGTGGGTACGGTCACGACGTGGAAGGTCACCCTGCGGATCGACCGGTACGTTGCCGGCGCCGCCGGTTCGGTCGAGGTGAACCCGGACTGCAAGTGTGAGCGCTGGTTCGGCGACTCCGACAAGTCGAACAACAAGGTGCCACTGACCGTCGACGTCTCGGCCGACGAGACCAAGCCGGTGATCGAGAGCTCGGGCCTGGACGACAACCAGACCGTCTCCGACGTGCTCACCTTCGAGCCGCGGGTGACCGACAACCGCAAGGTCGTCAAGGTGGAGGTCACCGGCGCGCCGATCGCGGCGTACTCCACCTGCACGCTGCCGGCGACCTCGACCGACCTCTGGAAATGCACGGTGAACCAGCCGGTCGGCAATGAGGCCGAGGCCGACACCGTGCTCACCATCAAGGCGACCGACTCCAGCGGCAACGTCAGCGAGCCGACGGTCGTCCCGGTGCACGTGGACAACAAGTCGCCCCAGTTCACGGTGTCGCCGACGCCGCGGACGTACCTGCGGCCGGGCCCGGTCACCATCACCCTCAACGGGGTGCCGGCCGACGTCGACACGGTGAAGGTCCTCAACAGCCGGACCGACGCGGTCATCGACACGATCGCGGGCGCGCCCTGGACCTACGCCTGGAACGCCACGGTCGACGGGACGCCGCCGGCGTTCCTGGCCGTGGACCGGGCCGGCAACCCGTGGCACGTCAGCCCGGACTACGTCGTCGACGACGAGTCGCCGATCATCACCCGCGTGGACAACGTCGGGCAGTACATGACCAGCCGGCTGGACACCAGCGCGGGCTGGGTCGGCTCGCTGGGTCACCTGCGGTACACGGCGGAGGACAAGTCGCCGATCACCCGTACCGAATGGTTGGTCAACGGGGTCCCGGCCTCGACCACGCCGAACTTCACGTGGGACGCGCACACCATCACCACGGCGACCGCCCTGGTCGAGCTGCGGGTGACGGACGCCGCGGGCAACGTCTCGACCATGACGTTCACGGTGAACATCGACAAGGCGGTCACCGGCGTGACCGTTCTCCCGGCGCAGAACAAGCTGATCCGGGGCAAGTCGTTCACCACCTCGATCACGGTCAACGACCCGCACGGCAAGGCGTACACCTCGATCCTGACGCCGGTCCAGATCCCGCTCTACCCGTCGGCGGAGATCCAGTCCGGCAAGGACGGCGTGAAGACGATCATCTGGGAGGCCGGCGACAAGCTCGGCAACGTCGCCCAGTTCAAGCGGACCGTGATCGTCGACAACACCGCGCCGACGGTGTCGCTGCGGAGCGCGCCGAAGAACAACGCCAAGGTGACCAGGAATTTCACCGTCACCCTGAACGCCAGTGACAAGAACGGCGTCGGCCGGGTCGAGCTGCTGATCAACGGCAAGCGCGTCGCGACCGACTACCGCGCCGGCTGGGGCTTCACCATCAACCCCAAGAAGTACGGCAAGAAGTTCACGGTTCAGTTGCGGGTCTACGACAAGGCGGGCAACTCGAAGCTGTCCACCAAGCGGACCTACCACCGCTGATCTTCGCACCACGACGGCCGTGACCAGGGATTCCTGGTCACGGCCGTTTTTTTGGACCCCTGATTTGGTACGTCGTGACGACCGCGCCCGACGGAAACGGGGCGGCGCCCTGTCGATCTCTTGTATTACGCTTTTGTCGATTTCGGAGCGTCGATCAACGCCCGCTCCTTGAAAATGGGGGAACCATGTCGTTCCTGCGCCCCTTCGTCCTGCCCACCGCCCTGCTCGCCGGTCTCGGCGGCACGTTCGCGATCACCGGCCCCGCCTCGGCCGACGCGGACCTGGCGAACGTGGTCGTCGAGGTCTCCGCAGCCCGCAACATCCTGTCCACGTCCGGTTGGTCCGGCCTGGCGGTCCAGGTCAGCAACCGGGGCACGGCGCCCGCCGAATCGGTGACGGTGACCTTCACCCAGCCGCCCGAGCTGCGTGCCCTCAGCTACGAGAGCACCAGCAACTGGGACTGCGAGTACGGTTCGCAGATCGTCTGCACTCACAAGGGGCCGTTCGCGGCCGGTGACACCGAGCGGGTCATCTACAACTCGGTCACCGTCGAAGGCGCGTCCGAAGGCACCACCCTCGACGTGACCGCGTCGGCCACGACGACCTCGCCGGAGAGCTCGACCGCCGACAACACGTCCTCCCGACTCATCAAGATCGTGCCGACCGGGCTGGTCACCGGCCACCTGTGGAACGACCTCAACGCCGACGGCATCCGTCAGGCCAACGAGCCGGCCCCCGGCATCGGCGTCTCGATCGACTCGCAGGACGACGACGACCACTACGGGTTCGCCAACAGCTTCGACGTCGACTACCGCGAGACCGTCACCAGCAAGCGGTACAAGATCTCGACGACGATCAGCAAGTACAGCTGGCGGTTCACCGCACCCAACGTCGGCACCGACGACACCACCGACTCCGACCTGGTGCTGGTCTCCGACAGCACGTACCAGCAGACCGCGGCCAGCCCGGTGTTCACGGTGACGCCGAGCACGCCCGGATCGATCGACGTCGGCGTGGTGGCGGCGTTCCGCCCGTCCGTGGTCACCCCGGCTTCCGTCGTGCAGGGCACCGAGTCGGCCACGCTGCGGCTCAGCGGCGGCCAGTTCTCCTCCGACCTGACCGTCAAGCTCACCCGGGCCGGCTCCGACCCGATCGACGGGGTCATCTCGACCCTGGCCACCGACAACTCGTACCTGGACGTCACGTTCCCGCTGGCGCAGGCCGCCGCCGGGGCGTGGACGCTCAACCTGGACCGGCAGTACGGTCCGCACGCCGAGGTGCCGTTCACGATCGCGGCCCCGTCCCTGAAGACGACCAAGGCGCCGTCGGTCGCCGGGACCTTCGCGGTCGGCAACACGGTCAAGGCGTCACCCGGCACCTGGACTCCGGCGGCCACCTCGTACGCCTACACCTGGTACGTCAACGGCGCACGGATCCGCGGCGCGGTCAGCTCGTCGCTGACCATCCCGTCCGGCTTCGTCGGCAAGCGCATCAGCGTGCGCGTGACCGCGTCGCGAGCCGGGTTCAGCCCGGTCACCGCGACGTCGGTGACGTCCCGGCTGATCGCCAAGGGCAAGGCCCCGAAAGCCACCAAGCGCCCGGCCATCGCCGGCACGGTCAAGGCCGGCAAGACCGTCCGCGTGTCGGCCGGCACCTGGTCACCGCGCGTCGACTCGTACCGCTACGAGTGGCGCCTGAACGGCAAGGTGATCCGCGGCGCGACCCGCTCGACCCTGAAGCTCACCTCAAGCATGCGCAACAAGAAGCTGACCGTCACGGTGATCGCCCGCAAGGCCGGCTACCTCGACGGCAAGGCCGTGAGCGTGGCGGTCAAGATCCGCTGACCCCACCACCAGAACGGGCCGCCGCGAGATCGCGACGGCCCGTCCTGTTTCAGCGCTGCTCAAGGCACCCGCCGGTGCAGCCTCCGACAGTTAGTCGTCCTCGTTGGGCGGATTCACTGGTAGGCCGGTCGCGGCGGTGAAGGCACGGAGCGAGGCGGCCAGAGCGGGAACCATTGGGTCTTCGACGAAGATGAAGCCGTAGTCGGCGAGAGTGCCGGCCAGGACGTCGGCCATCTTGTCGTAGTCGAGTGCCGGTCGCTGGTAGCCATTGGTCACGGTCATGGCTCACTCCTTCGGCGTTGCTCCGGGCGGCGGGGATGCCGGCCGGTCAGGGCTGCCGCCCGAGAGGGGAGGCGTTGCCGGCCGTCCCATCGCGGGAGGCACTCCAGGCCGCCGGTCCGCCGCCGTGCCGACCTTGCGAAGACCCTTTTCCTGTACGAAGATCGACCGTCGCTCGATTGCCTCACCGGCCGAGTTGATCTCGTAGCCGTCGGCCCAGAGCCACCCGTCGTAGGTCATCCAGTCATGCACGCGGATGACCCGAAACAGAATCGGCGTAGCGAACTGAACGCTGGCCGCCCACCCGACCAGCAGCACGTCACCCGATCGCGGTCGCATCACACCCACCGTCTCTTGATGCCGAGATTGCTTCGTCGGGTGTCACCGGCTGCGCCACAACTGCCCCCGCGTCATCAGTGGCCGCTGGCCTTCGATAGTGGGCCGGCTGGCGGTAGGCCCGTTCCAGCCCTGCTCGGTGGTTGGCCGCCGCAGTGACTGGGTGACGGGTGGGTTCGGTGCCAGCACCGTGTCCGGGCAGGGGAACCACGGGCATCCGCAGGCGCACCGCGTCCTCCAAGGCTTGAACCACACCCGCATTGGCCTGTGCCGCATTTGCGCTCCCGTCGCCTGGTCCGAATCGGACTTCCGTCGTGCCTGCGGACGTTCAGTGATCAACTACGCACAAGGCGTGTGTGGCCCAGGATGCATCCCCTAATACTTAAATGCAAGCCTTGCATAACCTGGTTGGGGTAATGCGAGCCCTTGTGTAAGCACGATCTTGTGCAAGTTGCAGACTGAGGAGACAGGAGCGGAAGGATGGACGTGACGGGACGCAAGGTGATGCCGACGGTGCGCCTGCGACGGCTTGCCTCGGAGCTGAGAAACGCACGGCTCGCCGCCGGGCTCAAGATCGAAGAGGTCGTCCGCCAGACCGGACTTGATCAGTCGTCGATCTATCGGATCGAACGCGCGCTCAACAAACCGCAGCGTCGCACGGTCATGACCTTGCTCGACCTGTACGGCGTGACCGGCGAGAAACGCGAATCCTTCCTCGGCTGGCTCAAGGATTCGAACCAGCAGGGATGGTTTCGGGCCTACGAGCCGTACCTACCCGAGCAATACCAGTCGTACATCGCCTTCGAATACGAAGCCGAGAGTTCGCGTACCTATGAATCGATGTTCATTCCGGGCCTGTTGCAAACTGAGGACTATGCGCGTGCGTTGGTGCGCGGCGTCCTGCCCACAATCGATTCGGACGCTGTGGAACGACGCGTCGAGGCTCGCATGCGTCGGCAGTCCGTTCTGAGCAGGCCGACTCCCATGCAGCTCAAGGCACTGGTTGACGAGGCCGCGATTCGCCGAGTCGTGGGTGGCCCGGAAATAATGCGCGCACAGATCCGCCACCTCGCGCGAGTGATGGAACAGCCCAACATTCACCTACAAGTCGTACCCTTTGAGGCTGGCGCGCACCCGGGCATGCCGGGGTCGTTCATCCTGCTCGATTTCGCCGACCCATCAGATGTGCCGCTCATCTACACAGACAGCATGGCCGGCGACGCCTTCCTGGAAACCCCAGGCGAATACAAACACTTCGAAGAATTGTTCGACCAGGTCGCGGTCAAAGCGCTGAGCTTGGCTGACACCAAGAAATTCATCAAAGAAGCGGCTTGACCGCAGGGATTCGAGAGGAGGGCCTGGGTCATGGACCTGAGCCACCTTCCATGGAAGAAGTCGACCCGCTCGTCCGGCAACGGCGCCTGTGTTGAGGTTGCCATCGTTGCCGAGGGTGTTGCGGTCCGGGACACCAAGGACCGCGAAGGTGGCATCCTGCAGTTCACCCATGAGGAGTGGACGGCGTTCATCGCGGGCGCCAAGAATGGCGAGTTCGACCTCTAACTCTCGAAGGTGTCTCGAGGCCGGCCCCGGCCGAGCCGGTGCAACACGACTGGGCGAGCGGTCCTGAGGACCACCCGCCCAGCTGATGTTCGTACAGGTCAGAGCGGCTTCTTGACCGAAACCGGCTTGCCGTAGTTCGACAGCTTGAGGGTGGTCTCCCGGGTGTAGGCCGGGTAGTCGGACGACTTCTTGTGGTTGATGTCGTACGAGAGCTCGGTGACCTTGCCCCCGGACACCTTGACCGTGCCCTGGACCTCGTCGCCGACGAAGGTGAAGCCGTCCTTGGTCTTCTCGACCTTGGCGACCTTGGCCAGGTTCTTCAGCTCGGTGGTGGGGTCGGAGGCGAGCCCCTTGGGGGCCTTGGCATCGCTGCACAGCATCGCCTCGGCCAGGGTGCCCTTGCCGCGGTCGACCCAGAGCGTGGACTTGCGGACGTAGAGGTGGCCGTCGACCACGCGGGTCCCGAACACGCCGCCCTCGACGTATCCGGTCTCGGCGCCCGGGTCGAGCGCGCCGGAGCACGTCGTGGTGACGTGATCGATCTGCCAGTCGGCCAGGGTCAGGGTCGACTTCACGCCGAAGCTGAAGCTGGAACCGGCCGTCGAGGTGGCGGCCGCGGCCAGCTCCATCGCCGGCGTCTGTGCGGCGGCCGGGTCGCTGCCGCCCGCGGTGGTGGCCGCCGGGGCGGTGGTGCCGGTCAGCGAGAAGGCGACACCGGCCACCGCGGCCAGGGCCAGGGCGGTGGTGCCGACGGCGCCGGCCCGACGGCGGTTGCGGCGCTTGGTGCCGGCCGCGATCAGGTCGGCGACGGGGGCCTCACCGGCATCGGTGCGGTTCGCCCACTCGTGCAGGGAGGTCTGGAGGTCGCTCATCGGAGATTCGGTTCCTTTCCAGGGTTGTTCAGGGGAGGGAGGGGGTCAGCCGCGGGTTTCGAGGAGCGCCGACTCGGCGCGCAACTTGGCCAGCGCCCGGGAATGGGTGGACTTGATCGCGCCGACCGAGCAGCCGAGCACGGTGGCCGCGTCCTTCTCGGAGAGGTCCTCGAAGTAGCGGAGGACGATCACGGCCCGCTGCTGCCGGGGCAGGCGCAGCACGGCCCGCTGCAGGGAGTCGTGCGGCTCGATCAGGGTCGACCGGCGGTCGTGCCGTTCCGGCGTCTCGGCCATCGGCTCCTCGCGCCGCCAGCGCCGCCAGCGGCTGACGTTGCCGTTCACCAGCATCTTGCGCAGGTAGGCGTGCGGGTCGCCGTCGCGGGCGACCTTCTTCCACCGCGTGTAGAGGTTGACGAGGGACTCCTGCAGGAGTTCCTCGCCCTGGTGCCGGTCGCCGGTGATGAGGCTCGCCATCCACAGATAGCGGCTCCAGCCGGCCGCGACGAAAGCCACGTAGCCGGCGTCGGTCGTGTCCGTCGGTTCGCTTCGGGGGGTCACATGGCTTACACGCCGGCGGCCCCTGGAAGGTTTACCGGTGTTCGGACACAAAAAAAGCCCGACCCGCGAGTACGCGGATCGGGCTTTACCTGCAGGTCAGAGGCCGGTCGTGTCGCATTGACGCGGGCCGTGGGTCGCGAAGTACTTCTGGACGTCGAGCGGGATGGCCGAGCAGTACTGGGCGTTGCCGCCGCCGGTCGACGTCCACTTGCCGTCCACGTTCCGGAAGCTGTCGACCTCCGACTCCTGGCCGGGCGGCTCGAAGCCGGCGAGGGCCCAGCCGTCGTGGCACGTGATCTTGGTGAGTCGGGTGCCGGCCGGGGCCTGGTGGCCGGCCTTGCGCTCCCAGGCGGCCAGCAGCGTCGCCTCGTCGGCCGGGCACGTGGGCGCTTTGGCCGAGGTCTTGGTGGTGACCGGCTTGACCTTGATCGGCGCGGTCGTGGCGGTCGGGGCCGGGGCGGGTGCGGAGCTCGCAGCCGTTGCCGCCGGGGCCGCCTGCGGGGCCGCGGCGGTGGAGCACGCGGCGGCACCGAGGGCGATTCCGGTGGCGGCGGTCAGAACGGCGAGGGTGCGAGCGAACATCGTTATGTCTCCCGGTTCGAAAAGTTCGTGCTCAAGCGATGCCTGGAACTCTATGAATTCGCCGACCGATGTGGATCACGCATTCGTGCCACTACCCCCGGTAGTCGATACTTGCTCGATGGGCGCGGTCTTCGCACTACTGACAGGCATCGACGCGTACGTCGCAAAGACCGTCCCCGACCTGCGCGGATGCCGCAACGACGTGCTGGCCGCGGCGGCCCGGCTGCGCGATGGGGGCCGGATTCTCGAGCTGCACGACGAGGATGCCACCCGCGCTGCCGTGATCGACGGGATTCATCGGCATCTGGGTCAGGCCGGCCCGGGCGACACGGCGCTGTTCTGGTTCAGCGGGCACGGTTCGCAGGTGCGGGTCCCGGCCGGGCTGCAGCATCTGGAGACCGGCCCGATGATGCAGACGCTGGTCTGCGCCGACAGTCGCACCCCGGGTGTTCCCGACCTGCTCGACAAGGAGTTGTCGCTGCTGCTCGACGAGATCGCCGGGCGGGGCGCGCATGTCGCGGTCGTGCTGGACAGCTGCCACAGCGAGGGCGCGAGCCGGGCGACGGCCCGGGTGCGTTCGGTGCGACCGAGCCTACGCGCGGCCGATCAGCGGCCGCCGGTGTTGCTGCCCGAGCTGGGTGGGCGGCCCTACGAGGAGGTCGGCCGGTCGGATGCCCGGCACGTCGCGCTGGCCGCGGCCCGGCGGACCGAACTGGCCCGCGAGCTGGAGTTGGACGGGGTTCCGCGGGGCGTTTTCAGCTGGGCGTTGCTGCGGGCGATGGGTAGGCTGGGCGGTGCCGCTACCTACCGCGAGTTGCTGATCGCGGCCCGGGTCGACGTCGAGGCGCGGGTCGCCGGGCAGGTCCCGCAACTGTCGCCGATCGAGCCCGGCTTGGCCGACCAGCCGTTTCTCGGCGGCGCGACCGGTTCGCCGGGCGCAATGGTGATCCGGCACGCCCGAGACGGCTGGGAGCTGGATGCCGGAGCCGCCCACGGACTTCCCGCGGCCGGGTTACGGGTCGCGTCGCCGGGCGCCGGGGGTCTCCGGGAGTTCGAGGTGACCCGGGTGCTGACCGAGCGCAGCCTTCTCACCCCGCTCGGCTGGACGCCCGACCCGGACCGGCAGTACCCGGCTGTCTTCTCCCACGTGCCCCTTCCGGCCACCACGGTTTCCGGCGTCCCCGCCGAAGAGATCGAAAAGTCCGCTTTCGTACGACCGGCCGCCCCCGACGAGGAGCCGGAGCTGATCGTGACCGCCGGCCCGCGGATCCGCACCCCGGACGGCGAGGTGCCCGCCGGCCCGGGCACGCTGCGGCAACGCCTGGAGCACGTCGCCCGCTGGCGGCAGATCCGGGCCCTGGACAATCCGCGGTCCAGCCTGGCCGGCGCCGTCGCGCTGGAGATCATCCCGAGCGTTCCCGAGAATCCGCCGATCAAAGGCGAGATCAATTTGGCGTACGAGGGAAAGGTCCCGCCCACGATCTACCTCCGCCTGCACAACCGGTCCGACCGTCGCCTCTACTGCGTCCTCCTGAACCTGACCAGCGGCTACAGCGTGTACACGGGCCTGTTCCCGGGCGCGTTCATCGACGCCCGATCGTCCGGCTGGGCCCTGAACCGTAAGCCGGTCCAAGTCTCGGTCCCGGTCCGTCGCACCCGGTTCGGGCGCCGAGTCGGTGTCACCCGCGACTGGCTGAAGCTGCTGGTCGCCGAGGAACAGTTCAGCTCGGTCCCGTTCGCCCTGCCCGGAATCGATCAGGCCGACGGTTCCCGCCGCGGCCCGATGCGCCTGTACGACGAGGGCCGCGCCGGCGACTGGACCACGCTGACCGTCCCGGTCGTCACTACCGCTCGTCGGTAGGTTCGCCGAGCATCTCGACGAGCCACCGGAACAGCGGGATCGCGTCGGCCGGCAGCTCGGCCGAGGCCGCGGCGGCGGTGCGCAGGCTCACGCGGGCGTCGGCCAGGTCGTCGTCGGCGCCCGGACCCGGGTCGGCGTGGGCCCGCAGGGTCAGGCCCAGGGCGAGCGGGAGGTGGTCGGCCGGCGTGGCGTCGTCGCCGTGCAGAACCGTGGTGGCCAGCGCGACGATCTCGTCGGCCAGGCCCACGTCGGGGCCGGCTCCTCCGTACGCGAAATTGTTTAATTGTTTTTGCAGCTCCCGGCGTGTCTCGGCCGATCCGGGGGCAGGCTCGGCCGATGGTTTCGGGGTTGCCGGTGGCGCCACGACGTCGTCGCTCTCGATGAGGATGACCGGGCGGTCGAGCGGGTCGGTGCGGGCCAGGCGGCTGCCGGCGGTGAAGAGCGAGCCCAGGCCGAGTTCGCGCCACTGCCGCTGGGACTGCTGGAGGCCGGCCATGATCCGGCCGACCGCGGCGAGGTTCAGGCCGGTGCCGCGGAACGCCTCGACGAAGCCTTCGGCCAGCGTCAGCATGGTTTGCGTGACCGACGTGACCTGCGGTGACAGTTCCGGGCCGGCGAGGATTGCCCGGAAGCAGCCGGCCGCGGCGCGCGCCGATTCGACCCGTCGCCCGCCGCCGGGGAGCAGTGCCGGGAGCATCGATCCGGTTCGCAGGTCGCCGATCGCCGCCCGCATGTGAAGTTGGCCGAGCATGAGCCGGGCCAGCACGGACTGCCCGAACGGCAGGCGCGGGTGGGTGAGCGCCTCGGTGAGCAGTGCGATGCCGGTGACCCGATCGCGGCCCGGCCCGTGGTGCCCGATGTGCCGGACGGCCAGCAGCGTGCCCAGGTGCGCCGCGACGGTCGCGCGCAGGCGGTCGTCCGGGGCGAAGTAGCCGTACGCCTCGGTGAGTGCCCCGATCGCCTCGGTCAGATCCGGCAATGATCCGGACCGGCTGGGCCCGGTCCGCCAGTAACGGTCGGTGAGCACCCGGGCCAGTTCGTGAAGGTGGCCCACGCGGGCCGGGCCGGTGTGCCGGTCCAGTTCCCGCCGCAGGTCGTCGAACTCGTCCACGCCTATCGTCCCCAGTGGACGAATCCCGCCCAGGCCGCGACCTCGGCCGGATCGGTGCGGTTCAGCTCGTCGCGCAGCTCGGCCGGCATCCGTTCCGGCGGTTCCCGGCGCGGGTCGATCATCCACAGCTGGGCCCGGTGCAGCGCGTCCCCGACCGGGCGCCGCTCGACCCGCAGGTAGTGGTGGAACATGAACATCAGCACCGAGGTGGCCGCGTCCGGGATCGGCCACAGCGTGGAGAGCACCGAGCGCACGCCGGCGGCCAGGAACGCGGTGCCCAGGCTGTACGCCTCGTCGTAACCGCTGATGGCCCGGCCGGTGTGGCAGCCGGCCAGCACGACCAGCCCGATCTGTCGTTGCGGCGCGCGGGCCAGCAGCGGGCCGAGCGTCTCGGCGGCCAGGCGTTCACCGCCGGCCAGCAGCAGATAGGCCGTGCCGCGGCCGGTCGAGGCGAAGCCGTGGCAGGCCAGGTGCAGCATCGCGCCGGCGCCCGGCGAGGACGAGACCAACCAGTCGCGCACCTCGTCGCCCCGGCCCGCGCCGGTCGGGCTGACGTTGTCGTCCATGCGGCGGCCGACATACCGGGCACCCGGATAAAAGGTGCGGCGGATCGCGTACGCCTCCACGCGCGCCGACGGCAGGTCGTCGGCGACCCCGCCGGTGTCCGGGTCGCCGACGATCAGGCCGGTCGGCGCGAGCTTCACCGGCGGGAGGGCGGCCGCGTGGCACAGCATGCGTGCCGAGACGGTCTGGGAGATGGCGACCGACTCGATGGCGTACCGGCCGTCCGGGCGGCGGGCGGCCGGCCAGGGGATCAGGGCGAGCCGGCCGGTCGGGACCAGCACGATCCGGGGCGGGCGGCCGTCCGGGGGCCGGCGCAGGCGGGGCAGGTACTTGTCGACGATCGGGCCCAGCGCGGCCCGCCAGGCCCACCGGCACAGCGCGTCCAGGCTCCCGGCGAACGCCGCGTCCGGCCGTGACCCGTCGTCGGCCGGGCCCATGTCCCGTCGCGCGGACGCCGTCAGGTACTGCTCGACTTCGAGATCCTGATCGGGATGCAGGTTCGGCAGGGTCAGGTAGCCGGGCGGGCCGTCGGCCGGGGCGAGAATCGCGTGCCCCGGTAGGCCGCGCTCGCCCGGCACCAGGTAGACCAGCACGTCGGCGTCCAGGTCGAGCAGCGCCCGGCGGATCTCGGGCAGGCCGGGCGGGTCGAGCAGCGCCGGGACGCCCTGGGCGGCGAGCACCCGGAACGCCTCCCGCCGCAGCGTGGTCGGCAGCCGCTCGGGGTCGCCCGAGGCCAGCGCGGCCTCCCAGCGCACGGCCAGGTCGGCCCGGCCGGCCGCGCGCAGGCGGGCCGGGAGCCGGCCGACCTCGGTGGCCGCGAACAGGGCCAGGCCGCGACCGGCGTCCAGGGCCTTGATCGCGGCGGCCGGGTCCCGGTCGTGCAGGCCGCGGCGGGCGAAGTCGAGCGCGTCCCGCCCGGCGTCGGCCGCGGCCACCGTCGCCCCGGCCAGGTCGGACTGGACCATCACCCGGAACGTGTGCCCGCGCATCGCGTCCAGCCAGGTCGGCCGGTCGGCGGCGGGCGCCTGGCCGAGCCGGGTCTGCACGGCGTCGAGCACGTCGTTGATGAGCGACCAGTGTGGATGGTCGGCGCCCCCGGCCAGCGTGCGGGCCTCGGTGAGCAGGGTGACGGCCTCATCCAAGCCGGCCGGCGAGTTCGTCACCTCGGACCGCCGGTACAGGCCCAGAGCCAGGCCGGTCAGGTGGAACGCGCGGTGGATGTCGTCCGGCGCGGTGAGCGCGACCGCCTCGCGCAGGTGGCCGATCGCCGTCTCGATCTTCGCCGGGTCGACCTCCTCGCCCAGGCCGAGCATTCGCGCGGCGGCGAACCCGCGATGCAACGCCCGATCCTGGTCGGTGGTGGTCCAGCCGTCGTCGGCGGCCGTCGGATCGCCGGTCAGCACACCCAGGTGCTGCTGGGCCAGGCCGCGCAGCGGGTCGTCCTCGGGCAGCCGCCGGGCCGCCTCCCGGGCCCGGCGCAGCGCCTCGGCCGGGTCGGCACCCCGCTGGATCGCGTTCATCACGTCGGCCAGGGCCTCGACCAGCTCGACCTGCGGCCCGAGGGGCACGTCACGGGCGCCCGGCCCGGCCGCGGCCCGCATCCGCGCGAGCTGCTCCGGCAACCGGCGGTAGGCCGACTCGTCGCCGTCGTGCAGGGCGGCGCTCAGGGTGAGGCCGATCCGGGCCGACTCGAAGATCGGACCGAACCGGGTGTCCGGCCCGGCCTCGGCAGTGAGCTTCTCCAGCTCGGCGAGGGCGGCGTGCGGGTCGGTGAGCCGCTCGGACAGGGTGTCGGCCATCAGGGTGGCGACCCGGGCGGCGGCCCGCATCGCCGGCCACTGCGGGGAATCGGGCGGGTCGGACTCGGCGACGGCCAGGACGCGGCCCAGCCGGCGCAGCGCGGTCAGCTCGACCTGGAGGTTGGCCAGCATCGGCCAGAGCAGGGCGGCGGCCAGGGTGCCCCGGGCGGGCGCGTCCGTGGGCAGGGCTTCCAGGGTGACGACGGCCCCGGCCAGGTCGCCGTTTCCGGAGGCGGCCAGCGCGATTTCGGCGTACTGCCGCAATTGGCCCTTCGAAGTCACCCCGAGCGGCCGTTCGTGAAGATGCCGACCAGGACGGCCAGCAGGGCCAGCAGCACCACCAGGGTGAGCAGGCCGACCACGACGACGCCGGCGTAGTGGACGCCTTTGCGCCAGCGGCGGTACGGATCGAAACCGACCATCTCAGTTCACCCCGTTGCGTCGCAGGGTCCAGGTGAGCAGGTCCTGCACGTGCGGATCGACCCCGGCCGCGGTGAAACGGGCGGTGGTGTGGAAGTAGCGAACCTGGCCGAACGACTTCTCGATCGAGCGCACCATGTTGGCCATCCCGACCCGGTCGTTGAGCCACCCGCGCACGTCCTCCTCCAGCCCGTCGCAGATCGGCAGCCCGGCGGTCAGGTCGCTCTTGGTGACCGCCACCGCCAGCGAGGTGGCCGCGACCTTGAGCTGCATCCCGGTCAGGTTCTCCAGGACCTGCTCGAAGATGTAGCTGGGCGGCTGCGACGAGCGGATCGACTGGTAGTCGCGCTGCGCCACCGGGTCGAGCGAGTTCCACACGTCCGGGATCGCGAACGGGTCGACCACGAACACGAACGCGTGCGCGTTGCGCAGGAAGAGCCGCAGCTGCAGCCGGGCCGAGTCGGCGAAGTCCTCGCCGGGCGGGTCGTAGATGTGCACGAGCCGGCGGCCGAGATTGAACGAGTACGCCCGGACCGCGTCCTCGGCGATCGTCTTGCCGGTGTCCCCGCGGGCGTTGAGCGCGTCCCGCATCCGGCTCAGTGACGTCCCGGTCGGCTCGTCGGCCGCGGTCGCCGCGAGCCGGCCGGTCATGGTCTCGGCCAGGGCCAGCATCATCCGGGTCTTGCCGGCCGAGGTCGCGCCCAGCATCGGCACCACGATCTCGCGGGCGGTCCCGGCGCCCTCGGCCATCGGGGCGTCGCAGTGCGGGCAGTACGCCGTCATCCGGTGACTGCCGAGCACCAGCAGCGTCGGCATCCGCTCGCCGCACGCGCAGGTGCGCCGCAGTAGGCCGTACCGGCCGGGCCGGACGTCGGAGTGCCGGTGCGAGCAGGCCGGGTTGGGGCAGTCGTAGGCCGGATAGACCACCCGGTGGTGACAGGCCGGACAGGTCAGCTTGATCCCGCGCAGGTGCGACAGCCCCGAGTCCACCGCCCGCAACGTGTAGAGCAGCCCCTTGGCCAGCACGAACAGCAGTCCCCAGACGAGCAGCGCGCCCAGCGTGACCACGGCCATGACCAGCGCGGTGATCACCGCGCCGGCGATCAGCCCGGCCGCGATCATCACGCCGATCGCCCGGCGGTAGTTGTCCACGCCGAGGCGGAAGAACCGGCTCCGCAGCCAGTTCTGGGCCTTCTCGGCCTGCTCGCGCATCTCCCGCCAGGTCAGGTCGGCGATCTGGCGCAGGTCACGCCCGGCCGGGCCGGAGAGGTAGTGCACGTAGGCCGGAACGCCCTCGGGCTGCGGGACCGGCACCGCCTCGGCCCCCAGCGCGGCCCGGCTCGCGCGGATGTAGGCGCCGGTGCACAGCACCAGGAACGTGGCGCTGGCCCCGATGATCAGCGGAATGCTCAGGAGCAGGAAGATCGTGGCGATCAGCGCGTACCAGATGAGGGCGAAGATCATGTAGAACACGCGGGGCTCCTCGGCTCAGCGCCGCCGTGGCAGGAAGCGCCCGAGCCCTCGCGGCACCCGGGTCTCCCGCCACTCGGTGAGGTGTTCGGCCAATCCGTCGATCTTGCTGTGGGCCAGCAGCTTCTCCAGCGCGTCCAGGTCACGCGACTTCCAGCGGGCCACGGACGCGGTGAGCGTCTCGTCGAGCTTCCGGGCGTGATCCGGCTGGACGCCGGTGAACAGGTGGAACGCTTCGAACGTGTGGGCAGCCAGGCCCAGATCGGCGCTGCGGTTCAGCTCGTCGGCGACCCGCTCGCGGTAGCGCCGGCGGATCTCCGAGGGCACCTTCAGCAGCAGGTCGGTCAGGGCCGCGCCGTCCAGCCGGAGAAGGACGGCCGGCAGTTGGGCGGCCAGCCAGAGCCGAGCCGGTGGCTCGATCGCCGCCAGCGCTCCGATGAACTCACCGGCCACTGTGGGCAGTTTCCCGTCGGCGGTCTTCTCGGCCCTCTGCACCAGCTTCACGGCCGCCTGCATGTCGGCGACCCGGGACCGTGCGGCGGCCGAGAGCCGATCGGTGAGCTTGGCCCGAGCCACGAACGTGGTCAGCGCGATGAAGTGCGGCATGCCGCCCGACGACACCTCGTTGCGGGCCAGCGCGTCGTCGAGCAGACCCAGCATCGCCTCCGAGGCCCAGAAGCCGTCCGGCACCTCACGGGCCACCTCGGCCGCCTCGGCCAGTTCCCAGCCGTGCGGCCAGAGCGCGGTCACCACGGCCCGGTCCGGCGGCGCGGATCCGCTGAGCCGCTTCAGGGCCGGGATCCGCCGGCGCGGGTCGCCGGCCGCGCGCGACACCTCGATCAGCCGCTGCAGCCGCGGGTGGGCGGCGAACTCCTCCTCCGGAACCGGGCCACCGGCCAGCCGGACCGCGGCCGCCAGCACCCCGCGCTCCCGGGTCGACAACGCCTCGTCGAGCCCGCGCAGCACGCCCCGGCGCAGAGCCGGGACGCTGCCCAGCACCGACGGCGGCCGGTGCGGCGGGTCCTCCAGCAGCAGCGGCGTGATCAGGTCGCGGCCGTAACCGGCCAGCTCCTCCTCGGACAGGTCGACCCGGGTCCGCACGGCCAGGCTGAGCACGGCGACCGTGTCCGGGCCCGGCGCGGCCCCGTCAAGCCGGGTGGTGACCTGCTGGCGGGCGTAGCGCCGGCCGGCTCGGGTGCTCACCCGGGGCACGTCGGCGGGCGCCCCGGCCGGGTCCCGCAGCAGCCGCTCGAACGCGCTGACCTCGGTGTTCGCGTGCAGATCGGGGTCCTGCGCGCGGGCCGCGACACCGACCAGGACGAGACATTGGGGCAGGGTGAGCGCCTCGTGATCCAGGCACTCCTCGGTGATCTGGGCGATCGTCTCCGGGGGCAGCCGGTCGGCGTTGCCGGGCAGCCAGGCCAGGACCGCGGCCAGGTCACCGTCGTCGACCGGCAGGCGGATCCGCAGCGCGGCGGCCACCACCACCGGGTACCAGGCGTCGAAGTCGTGTTCGGTACCGGCCGCGAGCTCACCGGCCAGCTCCCAGACCAGCCGGGCGTCGCCCACACCGACCACGGTCAGCAGCGCGGCCAGCGGATGCTCGTCGCCGCCGGACGCGGCGCCACCGGCCAGGTCGAAGACCGCGAAGCTGCGCAGGGCCGACTCGGTCACGACGAAATCGCTGGTCGGGACCGTGCCGACGAGGTGTTCGCGACCACGCCCGGGGCGGTACTGATAGGTCGCGAACGCGAACCGGGCGATCATCGCCGGGGGCAGCAGCTCGCACAGGGCGGCGATCCAACCGGCCACCTCGTCGGTCCGCTCGGTCACGACGATCACCGGCCGGTCGCCGGTCACGATCGCCCGCTCGACCGCGGTGAGCAGCCTCGGAGTCATCCCTTCGCGACCGGCTCGCAGGAAGGACTCCGAATCAAAAGCCGGCGAGGGTACGGCGTCAAGCTCCGGAAGCTCCACCCGAGCGGCCTCGGTCCGGGCCCAGAACGCGGCCCCCCAGAAGTCGATCGGCCGTACCACCGCGAGGTCGTCCGCGTCGAGGCTGAGCGCATGCACGAAGTAGTTCCCGAAACGCTGGGAGTAGTCGTTGCCGACGAAGACCGTGTTGGCCAGGATCGCCGGCTCGCCGTCGCCGCCCGGCTGGTAGCAGAGGTTGACCGGGGTGGCCGCGAGCTGCTCGGCGGTCGGCTCGTAGCCCAGGGAGCGGGGTGGCTCGTACGACGTCGCCTGCTCGACCCGCCGCAGCACCGCACCGGGCACCCCGGGCGTGGCCGCGTTGAACTGGAAGCCCGGGTAACCGGCCAGCCCCGACTCGCACGAGGTGTAGTACATCTGCGGGACACCCATCTCAGTCCCTCCCCGTCTCGATCACCTTGAGGCGGCTGAGCAGCCACAGGAACGGGTCCTCGACCCGGTGCGGCTGGATGCCGGACCGGGCGACCCGCTGCCGGGCCTGCTGCGGCTGTTTGGCCGGCGGAACCGCCCCGAGCGCCGAGAGGCCGAAGTAGCGGTAGGTGCGGTAGTGCTTGTGCAGCAGCTGGTCGATCTGCCCGCCCTCCCACTCCTGCAGCAGCGCCTGGACGTAGTCGTGCAGCGCGAGGCTGTCCGACTCCGGGAACCACGGGCCGTCCGGGGCCGGCTGGCGCAGCGGACTGTTCTCGGGCAGCGCGTCCCACAGCGCGTCCACCTTGGAGAACGCGATCGCCACGGGAATGTCGATCATGCGGTTGGGGCCGATCCCGGGCAGTTTCTGCAGCACCTCGGTGATCCGGGTGAGGATGTTGATCGGGGAGTCGCCCTTGGCCGCCTCCTGCTGCGAGGAGTCCGGGAGCACGCCGGGGTCGAGTCCGAGGGTCGGCACCAGGCCCGGGACGGTGAGCGGGTCGAGCAGCACGATGATGCCGTCGGCGCTGCTCAGATAGCCGACGTTCTGGGCCAGGCCCCGGGCCGACTCCAGGTCCTCGCCGGCCGTGTCGAAGAACGAGAGCACGGTGTGCCGCAGCGTGTTGCGGAACCGTTTGCGCTCGCCGGTCGAGAACTTGAAGACGAACGGCTGGCGGCCCTGCTCGTCGGTGGCCGGCCGGGTGGTCACCGGCAGCACGCCCTCGGAGTAGAGCGCCCGCTCCTCGCTGCCGAACTCCTTGCGGGTCCGCTCGTCGGCGCCGACCACGGCCGCGTCGAAGCGCCGCCCGACCCGATGGATCAGCTCGTGCATCAGGACCGTGGTGTAGACCGACTTGCCGCTGAACTTGGCGCCGATCATCGCCACCATGCGGGTGTCGATCTTGCCGTAGTGCACCGGCAGCTGGGCGTGGCAGTGCGGGCAGAGCTGCACGGTCGCGGTGTTCCCGCAGCGCGTGCAGACCGCGGACAGCTTCTTGCCGTTGCCCTCGACCACCGGCGGCACCTCGTCCCGGTCGCCGAGCCGCACCCGGACCGGGTCGGGCTCCGGCTTGCAGGTCGTGCCGTCGGCCGCCCGCAGACCGCTGCAGCGGAACAGCATCTCCTTCTCGGCGAACGTCCGGTAGCAGTACGGGCAGGTCAGTCCGGCCATCAGCCGCCTCCCGGGATCCCCTTGAGCACCACGTCCGACGCGCCGCCGGTGTGGTCGTCGACGAAACAGCCGAGCCGGTAGGGCCCGCGCGCACTCTGCACCGGCACCTCCACGGTCAGCGGCCGGCCCGGTTCCAGGCGCTGGGCCGGGATCCGCGCGACCGGCGTCCCCTGATCCGGCCGCAGCGGCACCACGCGGCCCGGTGACTGGACCACGACCAGGTCCGGGAGTGGGCACTCCTGGTCGGCGCTGAGCTCCAGCCGGGTCGTCTTGCGGAACACGCCGGCCTGCGTGAACCGGTAGTTGACGGGCACACCACTGCCGCCCACGCGCACGCCGACCGGGCGGCCGGTGGTCTCGCCCTCGCCGTCCCGGCTGACCGTGGCGACCGAGATCCGGACCGCCCGGACACCGGTGGTGATCTGCAGCCCGCCGTCGTCGCGATAGGACCGCAGCCAGCAGTCGAGCTGCTCGGCCCGTTCGGGCGAGCCGTCCTCGGGCCACCAGCGGACCCGGACCAGCGACACATCCTCCGGCCAGGCCCAGCTCAGCCGCACGACCGGGCCGACGCGCCGGGCCCGCAGGTCGGTGACCGCGCCGATGTTGGTGACCGCGACCGTCGGCCCGACGATCGCCCGCCCGCCGCCGACGCTGAAAGCGGTGACGAAGATCCGGCCGGCCGGCATCGGCAGCACCAGCGCGGCCCGGCGATTCGCCGCCGGATCCCGACGACCAAGAACCTCTTTCCCGTACGACGCGAGCTCCGCGCCGGAGACCTCGGTGCCGCGGCTCCAGCGCGGCCGGTGGGCGGCCGACCGCAGCGTCACGTCCCCGCTCGCCGGCAGCGTCCAGGCCAGTCGCAGCCGGCCCGGATCCTGCCCCGGCAGCGGCTCCACGGCCAGGTCGGGCACCTCGGTCGGGGCCGCCTGCGGGGTGGCCGTGACGGTGACCCCGGCCGACGGTGCCGGGTAGTTGACCCGGATCAGGTAGCGGTACTCGACCCCGGGCGTCAGTTCCTCGTCGGCGAATCCGCCGCGACCGGCCCGGACCGGTGTCGCACCCGGCTCGCGCAGCACGGTGAACCCGGTCGCGTCACCCCGGGACGTCCAGGTCACCCGCACACTTGACTCGTCGGCGACCGCGCTCACGTCGGTGACCTCGGGCAGCAGCGACACCGGCCCGGCCGTGGCGCCGGGCGACCAGACGCCCTCGGACCGGGTCGCGAAGACCGTGTAGTGCAGGTCGTCCCCGGCCGGCGCTTTCGTGTCGGCCAGCTCGTTGCCGTCGGTCCGGCCGATCACCTCGCCGTCCCGGGCCGAGCCGGCGGGTCGCTGCCGGGTGCGGACCACCTGGTAGGTGAGGCCGCCGGTGCGGGCCGGGCTCGGGGTCCAGCTGATCGCGACCCGGTCGCCGGCCGCGGTGCCGGCCCGGACCGCCGGGACCGAGGGCGGGGCCAGCATGCGCAGCCGCCCGGCCAGGTCGGTGTCGTCGGCGGCCTCCCGGACCGCGGCGGTGAGCAGCTCGGCGGCCTCCTCGGCCCGGTCCGCGGCGATCTCCCGCTGGGCCCGCGCGGCCAGGTCGTCGACCCGCTGAGCGGCCGCCCGGACCCGCTCGCGCACCCCGTCGTCCTGGTTGGCCGGGAGGCTGAGCAGCAGCCGCTCGGCCGCGCGCAGGGCACCCAAGCCGAGCAGCTCGTCGATCTCGCCGGCCACGTCACGCTGGACCGGCGTGATCGCGCCCCGGTTCAGCACGGCCAGCGCGAAGTCCTCGGCCTCCTCGCGCTGCAGGCCCAGCCGGGTCGCCTCGCGGGCCACCACGCGCACCTTGCCCAGGCCGGCGGCCGGCCGGACGGCCTCGGTCAGCTCCCAGAGCACGAGCGGGGCCAGGCTGCCGTCGCGCAGCGCCGTGCTCAGGTTGGTGAGCAGGTCGTCGGTGGCCGTCTTGCGGTCGTCCTGCTTGCGGCGCTCGACCCGGGCCCGCACCCGGTCGAGGTCGGCCACGGTCAGCGGGCGGCCACCGACCCGCAGCCCGGAGCGCAGGGTGAAACTGAGGTCGGCCCGGTCGTCGCTGAGCACGTGCAGGGAGAGCGGCAGGCCCAGGGTCCGGACGCTGCGCTGCACGGCTCGGCCCTTGGCCGGTGGGCCGTCGGGCAGCGGCCACAGCTCGTCGACGACCCGGATCCGGCGGCGGGCCAACAGCTCCCGCAGTTTCGCCTCGACCGCGGCGCCGCCGAGCGGGGCGGCCGCGACGGCCAGCGCGCTCGCGGCCACCACCGGGTCGCTCGACAGCTCCTTGACGATCTCGTCCAGGGCCTGGCCGGTCTCCTGGACGACCCGCTTGCGCTCGGCCAGGAAGTGCTCGGCCGAGAGCCGGTCGCTCTCCTTGAGCTTCTGGTGCGCGGCGTTCAGCGCCTCGACGATCTTCTGGTAGACCCGCCGCTGGGTGCCCAACTGCTGCCAGTACTTGAAGACGGCGGTGACGTGCTCGTCGAACGCGTCGCCGCGGGGTGGCCGGGCCGGGTCGACGGCGTACCGCAGCAGGAGGTCGGCCGGCGGGGTGTTCCCGTTCTTGCGGGCCGGGTCCAGCACCTCCTCGCGGTATCGCTCGGCATCGAACATCGACCGGCCACCGCCCTCAGGCCGAGACGTTGTAACGAGCCACCGCGGTCCGCGCCGCGTTCACCTGGTCGTCGGTCAGACCGCCCTTGATCTGGACCTCGATGTGCAGGTCCTTGCCGGTCTTGAGCTCGACCGCGTGCACGTTCAGCAAGCCGTCGGCGGCCATCCGGAAGCTGATGTCGATCGGCGAGTTCTCCGGCAGCGGCGGCAGGCCGCTGATCAGGCCCTCGGCGATGTGCTCGTTGTCCTCCAGCGCCTCCGACTCGACCGAGCCCGACTGCTCCCAGATCTCCACCGAGACCTCGACCTGATTCGGGTACGCCGTACCGAAGCGCTGTGGCTCGGTCTCGGCCGGCAGTGGGGTGTTGGCCCGCAGGACGTGCTCGATCGTGTAGTGCTCCCGGCCGCCGGCCCGGTTGATCACCTTCACCCCGAACGCCCGCGGGACGACCGTCGCGACCCGCTTGCCGGCCAGCGCCCGTACCTTCTCGACCGGGATGTTGAGCTGCTCGGCGACCTCCTCGACGATCTCGGCCGGGGCCTCGCCGCCCTCCTCGGGCAGGTGCACCTTGACCGACTCGATCAACGCGTACCGCGCCGCGCCCTTGGCCACGGCCAGGTCGGGGTCGTGCATGCGGGGCTTGAGGCCGAGCGACTCCAGCGCCGCGGTCACCGCCGGCATCCGGCTGGAGCCGCCGACCAGCAGCACGTCGTCGAACTCGGTGATGCCCCGCTCGGCCGCCGTCCGCAGGGTTCGCCGGGTGATCGTGACCGTGCGCTCCAGCAGTTCGGAGGTGAGCTCCTCGAACTTCTCCCGGCTGACCTCGATCTGCGACGTGTCGCCGCCGAACCGGGCGTTGAAGCGGCGGCTCTGCATCCGGCTCAGCTGCTTCTTGATGTCCTCGGCGCCGGCCGCGAGCCCCTGCAGGAACTCCTCGTCGTCGGCCGCCTCGGTCTCCGGGTGCTCGGCCTGGAACTGCTCCAACAGGAACTCGGCGAGCCGGTCGTCCCAGTCGGCGCCGCCCAGGTGGTGGTCACCGTCGGTGCACACGACCTGGATCTCCTCCGGGGAGACCTTGATGACGGTGGTGTCGAAGGTCCCGCCGCCCAGGTCGTACACAAATAAGGTCTTTGTTCCTCCGGTGTTGATCGCGTCGTAGTGCAGCGCCGCCGCGACCGGCTCGTCCACGATGCTCAGCACGTTGAGCCCGGCGATCTCCCCGGCCTTGCGGGTCGCGTTGCGCTCGGCCACCCCGAAGTAGGCCGGAACGGTGATGACCACGTCGTTGACCGGCTCGCCCAGGTTCTCGGCGGCGGCGTCGGCCAGCTCGCGCAGGATCAGCGCGGAGATCGACTCCGGGGTGTGCGTCTGGCCGTGCACGGTGATCTCGAACGACTTGCCCATCTGCCGCTTGATCAGCGAGACCACCAGGTCCGGCTGGATCTTGGCGACCGCCTTGGCCTCCTTGCCGACGACCACGTTCTCCGGGCTCTCGAAGTAGACGACCGAGGGCGTGGTGTCGTCACCGGGCCGGTTCTTGATGATCGCGGGCCGGCCGGTGTCGTCGATGTGGGCGACGCAGGAATACGTCGTGCCCAGGTCGATGCCGAAGGTGGCCATGCGTCACTCGCTTCCGACGGGGTCAGGGTCCTGGTGATCGACGAGCGCCAGATCGACGGCGTCGTCCGGCGCCGGAGGCGCCTCGTAGCGGTAGAGACGGGCGCGGGCGGCCCGGCGCACCTTGCCGGTCTCGATCTCCAGCAGGCCGGCGCTCAGCGGCTCGGCGACCGTCTTGTCGAGGCCCGGCTCGCCGGTCGGGATCGTGCCGGCCGGCGCGTGGCGGCCGGTGGTGAACGGCTCGCCCGGGACGGCCGGGAACAACTCGTAGCCGCAGCGCTCGACGGCCATCGCGACGTCGTCGGCGAAGCTGCCCATCAGCTTGGCCGCCCGCGGATCGTCCTCGGTCAGGCGCTGGGCCTCGCGGGCCATCGCGTCGTGCAGCCGCAGCAGGTCGGTGACGACCGGCTCCAGGATGACCCGGCGCAGGCCGTCACGGAACTGCTGGTTCTCCTCGTGCAGGCGGTCGATGATCGACTCGCGGTGGGCCGAGCGCCGGTGGAACTCGGCCAGCTGCGCCTCGACTCGCTCCAGCCCGGCGAGTACGGGGTCCGGAGTTTCGTCCACGCGTCATCGCCTCCCGTGAGACCCGCCCGTCACTGTCAGTTTTGGAACGTAACGGGTCTTCGTGGGTAGCGCTATGCCTCGGTGTGCCCGGATGCCCGGTTTTCTGGAGCCGACGTCGATATACGTCGGATTTCTTACGGGCGTTTCGCCGGTCGGGTCAGGGCAGCACGACGCAGCGGCGGCAACGAGCCTCGTACGTATAGGTCCCGTCGTCCGGCAGCGCGGTCGACGGCGCCAGCTCGCGGATGAACGGCTTACCGTTCTCCAGGACCTGGGTGTGCGTGGCGTCCAGCGACCGGCACACGTCGCAGACGGCCCGGCGGTAGATCACCTTTTCCGGGGCGAGCTCGAACAGCGCCCGGACCGGAGCGAAGAGCTGCCCCCGGTGATCCAGGTCGATGCCGGCCACGACCACCTTCACCCCGCGCCGGACGGCCACACCGAGCTCGGCGATGTCGTCGACGGTGAACATGTGGATCTCGTCCACGCCGATCACTTCGAGGCCCTCGTCGGCCGCCCCGGCCAGCGTCGGCGCCTTCACCGTCACCATGCTGCCGCCGGAGCGGGAGGTCAGGACGGTGTCGCGGACGTGCCGCGACGACTGGTAGACGCGGTGCGGGATGCCGGTGTGCTGCAGCGGCGACAACAGGCTGATCATTTCCAGCGACTTGCCGCCCTTCATCGGGCCGAGGATCACGGTCAAATCCATCCGCGTAGCCTGCCACCGGGACCCGCTCGGCGGCGACCGGGGACGGGATCCGGACGCACAGCATGTGATCTCGATCATGCGACTGCCCGAGCCGGTGACGGTCTGAGGGGCAGGTCACAGGCCGAAACCCAAAGATTCCGGGCCACCCAAGGTTACGCAGAGTCATCTGTGTCCGGGTTGTGTACCGGCTGGTAATAGACAACGTGGTGGAGTTCACCAGCGCTGCAATTACTCTATGGATTCGCCCGGGCAGCGATCCGTGAACGGTATTGACCCATGCATTTTCCGACGTAACCGGTCAGACATTTGAGCCGCCCGGAAAGCGAAATGTCGTTCCCGTCGTGCCCGGGTGTCCGATTCTCATAAAAAGAGACCGGCCCGTCGGCCCATTGACGCCGGGACGAACGATCGGCGGCGCCACCGCATCGGTTTCACAGGATCGCCAGCCGGTCGCTACCGCCTACGGAAATAAAGGTTAATGCCCGATTTTCGATCGGTCGATCGTGCCATTTCCGGGGGGCCGCCGGGCCGGTCAGCGGTCATGCGGAACGGTCTTACGTTCCGTGTCTGGACTTCACCACATCACCTCGTAATGTGTGGATCGCGAAGCATTTAATTCGCTCCCCGACGACCGGTGATGTTCCGGGGAATCCATTTCCGCAAATTCTTTCGGAGTTGTCTCATGCGTGGAGAACGGCCGTACCGGAGGGCGCGGGAGAACGCGCAACCGCCGGCCCGCCACGCCGGCGGAGTATTCCGACATCGCGGGGGCAGGCCATGAAGGTGCTCGTCACGGGGGGCGCCGGTTACATCGGCAGCACGGTCGCCTCGGCCTGCGTCGACGCGGGCATCACACCGGTCATCCTGGACAACCTGTCGACCGGCAGCGCCGAGTTCGTCCAGGATCGGATCTTCTACCAGGGCGACGTCGGGTCGGCCGGACTGCTGGCGCGGATCTTCGCCGAGCACCCGGACATCGAGGCGACCATCCACTGTGCCGCGCTGGCCTCGGTGGAGGACTCGGTCCGCGACCCGCTCGCCTACTACCGCGAGAACGTCGCCAAGACCACCGCGCTGCTGGAGGGCCTGCTCGCGCACGGCTGCCACCGGCTCATCTTCAGCTCGTCGGCGGCGATCTACCGGGCCGACGGGCAGCCGGCCATCACCGAGTCGGCCGCGATCGGGGCGACCAGCCCGTACGGGCGCACCAAGGTCATGGCCGAGCAGATGTTCGCCGACGTGAGCGCGTCGAGCCCGCTGCGGGTGATCTCGCTGCGGTACTTCAACCCGATCGGGGCCGACCCGCGGATGCGCAGCGGACGGCCCGGCGGCCGGAGCACGCACGCGCTCGGCCTGCTGATCCAGGCCGACCAGCACGGCATCCCCTTCAAGATCATGGGGAACCGGTACGCGACCCGGGACGGCACCGGGGTCCGCGACTACGTGCACGTCTGGGATCTCGCGCTCGGCCACGTCGCCGCGCTGCGCCGGTTCGACGCCCTGCTGCCGCCGCACGGCGGGCACCGCTACGAGGCGATCAACCTGGGCAGCGGCTCGGGGGCGACGGTCCGGGAGCTGATCACCGCGTTCGAGAGCGTGGTCGGCCACCGCGTCCGGGTGCAGCAGGTCGGCCCGCGCGCCGGGGACGTGCCCGGCGCCTACGCCAGCACCGACAAGGCCGGCGAACTGCTCGGTTGGAAACCCACCCTCAGCCTGCCCGACGGCATCCGCTCGGCCCTGGAGTGGGCCGCGAGCGAGGCCGCCAAGCAACACCTGCTCGTCCCCGCTCAGACCTGACCCACATCACCACCAGCGCCACCAGTGCGCCCCGACGAAGGAACTCGCGATGAGAACGCTTTCGATTGTCATCCCTGCCTTCAACGAGGCGGAGAACCTACCCCCGTTGATGTCGACCATCCCACTGCGCGAACTCGAGTCGGCCGGCTGGCGGACCGAGATCGTGGTGGTGGACAACAACTCCACCGACGGCACCGGTGAGCTGGCCCAACGGCTCGGCGCGCGGGTGATCTTCCAGCCCGAGCGCGGGTACGGCAACGCGTACCACGCCGGCCTGAACGCCGCGTCCGGTGACGTGATCGCCACCGGGGACGCCGACTGCACGTACCCGTTCGACGCCCTGCCCGCGCTGCTCGACGCGTTCGACGGGCACCGGCTGGAGTTCATGACCACGAACCGGCTGCTGCCCGCGAACCGGCAGGCGATGAAGGTGTCGCACACGGTCGCCAACCACTTCCTGAGCGGGGTCAGCCGCACGCTGTTCCGCAACGACGTGCGGGACTCGCAGTCCGGCATGTGGATCTTCCGGCGGTACGTCTGGGAGCGGCTGAACGTGAAGTCGGGCGGGATGGCCTTCTCGCAGGAGATCAAGAACGCGGCGATCACCGCCGGGTTCCGGTACAGCGAGATGCCGATCGAGTACCGGCCGCGCGGCGGCGAGGTCAAGCTGAACGCGCTGCCGGACGGCGTGGCCAACCTGCGCCAGCTCTTCGAGCACCGGTTCCGCAAGACCCTCGGCGTCCCGGTGCCGCACCGGCTGTCCCATCCGGAGGACGCACAGGCCGGACGCCTGGGCGCGGTGTGACGACGTACGGAAAGCTTCTTGCCCGGTTTGTTCCGGTGCTGGTGGTCGCGCTGGTGCTGATCGCCGCCGGGGTGTCGCCGGGCGTCCGGACGATGCTGCGCGAGTCGTTCACCCGGATGCCGACCGAGTACACCGAGCTGTACTTCACCGCCGAGCCGAGCCTGACCGGCACGGGCGCGAAAGCCCGGATCGCGGTGCCGATCGGTCTGCTGCACCACGGCGCGAGCACCAGCTCGTACGTGGTGCGCGCGCAGGTGTCCACCCCGGACGGCCAGGCCGGCCCGGCCGCGGAGAAGGACCTGACCGCGCGCCCGGAGACGCCCGACACCGTGATGCTGACCGTGACCGCGCCCGGCTCGGCCACCTCGTACGACGTGAAGGTGACCCTCCCCGGCCATGAACAGACCCTGCAGTTCCGGCTCAAGAGCTAAGGACCACTAGTGACGAACTCCTCGAACCCGCCGCGCGTCGTCGTGACCACGAGCTGGGACGACGGGCATCGCCTGGACCCGAAGCTGGCCGACCTGCTCGACCGGTACGGCGTCGTCGGGACGTTCTACATCGCCCCGCGCAACATCGAGTTCGCCCCGGGCGACCACCTCGTCCCGCAGGGCATCCGTGACCTCGCGCAGCGCCACGAGGTCGGCGGCCACACCCTGTCCCACCAGCGGCTGCCGCTGATCAGCGCGGCCGAGGCGGCCAACGAGATCCGGGACGGCAAGGACGAGGTCGAGCAGATCCTGGGCGCGCCGATCAGCACGTTCTGCTACCCGCGGGGCGAGTACAACGCCGAGCACGTCGGGATGGTCAAGGAGGCCGGGTTCGGCCTGGCCCGGACCGTGCGCCGGCACTCGCTCGGCGTGGGCGACCCGTTCGAGGCGGTGACCACGGTGAACGCGTACGCGCACCGGGTCGACGTCCCGCAGGTGCTGCGGATGGCCGACCTGAACCCGTTCACCGCCGGCAAGTTGTTCCTGAACTGGGACGACTTCGCGATGGCGTGGTTCGACAAGTGCGTGCGCGAGGGCGGCGTCTACCACCTGTGGGGACACAGCTGGGAGGTCGAGGCCCGCGGCGACTGGGCGCGGCTGGAGCGGGTCCTGCAGTACATCTCCCACCGGCCCGGGGTCGAGTACGTCGCCAACGCCGCGCTGATCCCCAGCGAGAACTGAGCCGATGAGCAGCAGCATCACGCAGATCAGCCCGTACTACCCGCCGCACCTGGGCGGGATGGAACGGGTGGTGGAGAACCTCGCGGTCCGGCTCGGCCGGGACCACGACGTCACCGTGCTGACCACCACGCTCGGCGCCGACGGCGCACCCCGACGCTCGGCCGACGGCCGGTTGCGGGTGCGCCGGCACCGCTCGTGGGAGCTCGCGCACACCCCGATCTCGCCCGGCCTGCTGCTCGGACTGCTTCGCACGCCCCGGGACACCGTCCTGCACCTGCACAGCGCGCACGCGCTGATCCCGGAGGCGCTGGCCATCCTGGCCCGACTCCGCGGCCAGCGGTTCCTGCTGCACTTCCACCTGGACGTGGACGCGTCCGGCCCGCTCGGCCGGCTGCTGCCGTTCTACAAGAAGCACTTCTTCGGCCGGGTGCTGCGGGCCGCGGCCGGCGTGCTCGTGCTCACCGACAGCCAGGCCGAGTTCGTGGCGAACACGTACCGGGTGCCGCGCGAACGGATCCACGTGATCCCGAACGGCGTCGGCGAGGAACACTTCCGGCCGCCGCGCCGGGCCCGGGCCGACGGCCGGCCGCTGCGCCTGCTCTACGTCGGCCGGCTCAGCCCGCAGAAGAACGTCACCCGGCTGCTCGACGCGCTGGCCCGCTGCACCCAGCCGATCCAGCTGACCGTGGTCGGCGACGGCGAACAGCGCGAGCAGCTGACCGCGCACGCGGCCGCGCTGGGCCTGCACGACGTCACCTTCGCCGGATCCAGACTCGGTGCCGAGCTGCGCGAGATGTACGCCGCGGCCGACGCGTTCGTCCTGCCGTCCGACCGGGAGGGCATGCCGCTGGTCGCGCTGGAGGCGATGGCGGCCGGCCTGCCGATCGTGGCGACCGCCGTGCCCGGCAACATCGAGCTGCTCGGCGACGTGGCGATCCTGACCGAGCCCGAGCCGGGGGCGCTCGCCGCCGGACTGGACTCGATCGCCGCCGACGCCGGACTGTTCGAGCGCCTGGCTGCCCGCAGCTCCGAGGTCGCCGCGTCGTACACCTGGGCGGTCGTGGTCGAACGGGTGAAGAGCGCGTACGCCAAGGCGCTGGCATGACCAGCACCCTGGTCGGCGAGCGGACCCGGATCATCCATCCGAGCCGGCACCGGTCGACGACGCAGGAGTTCCTCGGACGCCTGGCCCGCCGCCTCGGCAAACAGTGGCCGCTGTTGCTGATCACCCTGGTCGCGGCCCTGCTGGAGATGCTGCCGGGGCCGGTCGTGGTACACGCGGTGGCCGGGCTCTGGCTGCTGTTCGGCGCCCCCGTCGTGCTCGGCTACCCGCTGGCCGACCGGGTCCTGTCGACCCGCGAGGGCCGGGTCATCCTCGCCGTCGGCGGCGCGGTGCTCGGCGACATCGTCGTCGCGCTGCTGGTCAACACCGTGCTGCCCTGGGCCGGCGTGGTCCGGCCGCTCACCCGGATCCCCCTGACCTGGGCGTCGGTGCTGCTCATCGTCGTGCTGGCCGCGTTCTCGCCGGCCCCGGCCCGCTGGGTCCGCCCGCGGATGATGCCGGGCCTGCCGCCGGTCCTCTACCTGGGCGGGCTGGCCCTGCTGCTGTCGATCGCCGCGCCCATCCGGCTCAACAACGGGCTGGGCAGCGGGGTCGCGATCGCCGCGCTGCTGGCCGTGGGCGCGCTGATCACGTTCCTGTTCGTGCGGCGGCGAAAGCATCTGCCGGCGGTCACCGGCGCCGGGATCTTCTTCGCCGCGTTGTCGCTGGTGCTGATCACCTCGCTGCGGGGCTGGTACATCACCGGCCACGACATCCAGCGCGAGTACGGCGTCTTCCAGCTCACCTACCTCAAGGGGCACTGGAGCATCGCGGCGTTCCGGGACGCGTACAACGCGTGCCTGAGCATCAACCTGTTCCCGACCTCGGTCGTGCAGCTCACCGGCATCTCCGGGGTCTACGTCTTCAAGGTGATCATCCCGATCCTGTTCGGGGTGGCGCCGGTGGCGCTGTACCGGGCGGTCCGGCACACCGCCCCCCAGGCGATCGCGCTGCTCTCCGCGGTCTACTTCGTGGCCTTCCCGACCTTCTTCACCGACATGGCGTTCCTGGGCCGCCAGGAGATCGCGTTCCTGCTCCTCGGCTGCCTGTTGCTGCTGCTGGCCGACTCGGGGCGGCCGCTGCGGGACCGGCGGATCGCGAGTGCCGTGCTGCTTGTCGGCATCGTGCTGTCGCACTACTCGACGACGTACGTCGTCCTCGCGATCTTTGGTCTTGCCTGGTCCCTCGGTTTTGTCTGGAAACTTGTCGCGCGGATGCGGGGCGGCTTCGGCCGGTTCTCGGCGCCGAAGCTGATCACCTGGTGGATGATCGCGGTCGGCGCGGTCGCCGCGATCCTGTGGACCGGGCCGGCCACCCACACCGGTGACCAGGCGCGGATCACCGCGACCGCGACCGTGCTGGATCTGTTCGGGAAGAAGTCGCAGACCGGCTCCTCGGACACCGGGTACAGCCTGTTCGGCGGCACCAAGACGACCACCGCCGAGCGGCTCGACGAGTACGCCGCGGAGACCGAGGCGGCCACCGCGCAGGAACGGGCCGACGGCGCCTACCTGCCGCTGAGCACCGTCGACAAGTACCCGATCACCGCCGCCGAGCAGACGAACATGCCGCTCACCGCGATCGGCCGGGCGCTGGCCAAGACCGGTCTCGACGTGGCCGGCCTGAACACGCTGTTCCGGCTCTCGGTCGCCCGGCTCCTGCAGGTCCTGCTGCTGATCGGGCTGGTCCTGGCCGTGTTCGCCCGGCGCCCGGTGTTCCGCGCGAGCGCCGACCAGGTGCTGCTGAGCGTGGGCGCGCTCGGCCTGCTCGCCGTCCTGACCGTGCTGCCCGAACTCTCGGTCGACTACGGCGTGCTGCGCGCGTTCCAGCAGGGCCTGTTCTTCTTCGCGCCGTTCATCGCGGCCGCGTCCATCTGGATCTTCCGCTGGGCCGGGAAACGGGCCACCGGGCTGGCCTTCGGGATGGCCCTGGTGCTCTTCCTCGACCTGGTCGGGGTCGTGCCCAAGCTGCTCGGCGGCTACCCGCCGCAGCTGCACCTGGCCAACGCCGGGCAGTACTACGACATCTACTACCTGCACCCGGAGGAACGGGCGGCGATCAACTGGATCCAGGACCACGCCTCCGAAGTGGACCGGGAACAGGTGCAGTCCGAGATCCAGACCGACCGGTACACGTTCGGCCGGACGCAGAACCTGCTGCCCAGCCGGGCCGCCAACGACATCTACCCGACGCTGGTCGGCGCCGACACGTACGTGTTCCTCGGCTTCACCACCGTCCGCAAGGACGAGGCCACCCTGTTCTACCGCGGCGACCTGGTGACCTACCGCTATCCGACCGCGCTGCTGGACGCGGCCAAGAACAAGATCTACGCCAGCGAGGGCGCGGAGGTGTACCGATGACACGCGTTCTCCTGGTCAGCCACTACTTCCCGCCACACCTCGGCGGGATCGAGAACGTGGTCGCCGAACAGGCCCGCCACCTGGCCGCGGCCGGCGCCGACGTGCTGGTCCTGACCAGCGGCCGGCCGGGCGGGATCGAGCAACTGGCCCACGGCGTACGGGTGCTGCGGATCCCGGCCTGGGACGGCCTGCAGGAACGGGCCGGGATCCCGTTCCCGGTGCCCGGCCCGCGGCTGCTGACCTCGGCGCTGCGCTGGGCCCGCTGGGCCGACGTGATCCACGTGCACGACGGCGCGTACCTGACCTCGTGGGCGGCCGGTCTGGCCTCGGCGCTGACCCGCACCCCGATGGTGATGCACCAGCACGTGGCCATCGTCGACCACCCGGCGACCGTGGTGCGGCTCGTGCAGCAGGCGGTCTGGGGCACGGCCGGGCGGCTCATGCTGCGCCGGGCGAAGCGGGTGTTCGTCCTCAACGACACGGTGGCCGCGTTCGTCGAGAACTACGGCGGCCGGGTCGAGCACCTGCCGAACGGCGTGGACACGACCGTTTTCCGGCCCGCCGCCGGGAAGAACGAGATCAGGGAGCGACTCGGCCTGCCCGCCGACCGGATCCTGGTGCTCTTCGCCGGGCGGCTGGTGCCCAAGAAGGGGTACGACCAGCTGATCGCCGCCGCCGGCCCGGAATACGACCTGGTCTTCGCCGGTGAGGGCCACGACGGCGTGCCGGCCGATCGTCCCGGCGTGCACCACCTGGGCCGGCTCGACCCGGCCGGGCTGGCCGACGCGTACCGGGCCTGTGACGTCTTCGCGCTGCCGTCGACCTCGGAGGGTTTCCCGCTGACCGTGCAGGAGGCGATGGCCAGCGGGCTGCCGGTGGTGACCACCGACGACCCGGGCTACGCGCCCTACCGGCTCGACCGGTCGCAGGTCCGGCTGCTGCCCCGGGACGCAGCGGCGATCCGGGCCGCGCTGGTCGAACTGGCCGGCGACCCGGTGCTGCGGGCGCGGATGGGGGACTGGTCACGGGCGTACGCATCGGTGAGTTTCTCCTGGCCGGCGCACGCGAAAACGCTTCTCGACCGGTACGGCGCATGACCAGCGGCGCCCACGTGATGACGCGCAGCAGCCGGTTCAGCGAACTGCGGTCCGACCCGCTCGTGCTGAACTCGGCGTTCCTGATGCTGACCACCGTGCTCGGCGCGGGCTCGGGGTTCCTGTTCTGGCTGATCGTGGCCCGGCTCTACCCCACCGCGCAGGTCGGTCAGGCGTCGTCGCTGCTCTCCAGCGTCGCCCTGCTCTCCTACTTCAGCCTGTTCGGATTCAGCACCGCCCTGGTCCGCTTCCTGCCGATCAGCCGGAACCGGGCCGAGGATGCCGGCACCGCGATCTCGGCGGTGACCGTGTGCAGCGTCGTGGTCAATCTCGGGTACGTCGTGATCGGCCCCTGGCTCGCCCACGACCTCGGCTTCATCCGCGACACGATCACCCACGTCGTGCTGTTCACGCTCCTGGCCGGGGGCGCCGCGGTCAACCTGCTCACCGACTCGATCTTCGTGGCGGAACGGGCCACCCGCGCCAACCTGCTGATCAACGGCGTTCTGATGAGCATCGCCAAGCTGGCGCTGCCGGCCGTGGCGGTCAGCTTCGGCGCGTTCGGCATCTTCGCGGCCAGCGGCATCGCCTCCACCCTGGCCGCGGTCGTCAGCATCGTGGTGATCCGCCGCCACCTGCACATCCGGGTGCGCGCCCGGATCTCCTGGGCCGCGCTGCGCAACATGGTCAGCTACTCGCTGAGCGCCTACCTCTCCGGCACGCTGAACCTGATCCCGCAGATCGCGCTGCCGATCATCGTGCTGCACCAGCTCGGCCCGGTCGTCGCCGCGGTCTACTTCGTGGCCTTCCAGATCTCGAACATGGTCAGCTCGGCCTCGTACGCGATCGGCGAATCCCTGTTCGCCGAGGGCGCCCACGAGAGCCGCTCGCTGAAAGCGCTGGCCGGACGCTCGGCCGGCCTGATGCTGGCGGTCACCGGCACCGCCGTTCTCGTCGTGATCGCGCTGGCCCAGCCGATCCTGCGACTGTTCGGCGCCGACTACGCCGACACCGGCACCACGACGCTGATCCTGTTCACCGTCTCGTCGCTGGCCGTCGCGTTCAACACCTGGGCCAGCTTCCTGCTCCGGGTCACCGGGCAGCTGCAGGCCCTGGTCGTCGCCAACGTCGCCTACCTGATCACCGTCCTGGGCGTCGCCCTGTGGATGGTGCCGCACGGGCTGACCTGGGCGGCGATCGCCTGGGGCGTGGGCAATCTGGTCAGCGGTCTGGTGGCCGGGATCGCCCTGCTGCGCCCGCCCTTCGGCAACGCGGACTGGGACGTGTGACGTGCGGATCCTGCAGATCGTCAACATCGGCTTCGAGGCCGGCGGCGCCGAGAAGAGCGTCCGGCTGATCACCGACGGGCTGAACGCCCGCGGGCATCAGGTCGAGGTGGTCGCGACCGACCTGAACGCCGACGGTCAGGAGATCTTCGCCGACCATCTGGTGCCGTCGGTAAGCGGTTCGGCGCCGCGGCGGTTCGCCGGCTACCTCTGGAACCGGACGGCCTACCGGCAGGTCCGCGACATCGTCGACCGCTTCGACCCGGACTGCGTCCACCTGCACACGCACGGCGAGTTCAGCCCGGCCGTCCTCAGCGCGACCGCCGGCCGCCCCCGCCTGCTCACCGTGCACGGCCCCGAGGACTGGACCCTCCAACTGCTGCGCTGGAACCTCGGCAGCGCCACCGCCCGCGGCGGCCTCTCCGCCGGTGACCGAGCCCGCTACGCCTACCTGCGGTTCGTTCAGCGCCCGGCCTACCTCGCCCGTCTCGGCGGCGTCGACCGGATCCTCACCCCGAGCCGATTCTTCGCCGACAGCGTCGCCCCCGACGTCGGCACGTCCCGCACCCACATTCTTCCCAACGGCATTGCGCGTACGGCCATGGCCACGCCCCTGACCAGCGCCGACAACGTCCTCTTCGTCGGACGCCTCGAACATGTCAAAGGCGTCGAAGTGCTGCTCCGCGCGTTCGAACAGGTCGTCACCGACCACCCGTCGGCCCGGCTCACCGTCGTCGGCGACGGCGCCGACCGCGCCCGCCTGCAAGCCGCCCACCCCGACCCGCGGGTGACCTTCACCGGATGGCTGAACGCCACCGAGGTCGCCCACCAGGTCGCGCTGAGTTCCGTGGTCGTCCTCCCGTCGCTCTGGCCGGAGAACTTCCCGACCGTCGCCCTGGAAGCACTGCAGGCCGGCCGCCCGATGATCGCGTCCCGGGTCGGCGGCCTGCCCGAACTGATCGGCCCGGACAACGGCCTGCTGGTCGCCCCGGGCGACCCCGACGCACTGGCCCGGGCGTTGAACCTGCTGCTCGGAAACCCGGAAGTGCTGGCCGGGCTCGGTGCCGGGTCGGCCGCGCGGGCCGGCCGGTACGACGTCGCCCCCTTCCTGGACCTGCTGGAACACCACTACGAAGAGGTATGCGCATGACCGCGGTGCTGCTGGCCACCCCGTACTACCCGCCCAACCTCGGCGGGGTGCAGCAGTACACCTGGAACCTGGCCCGCCAGCTGCGCAGACGACACTCGTACCGGGTCGTCGTGGTCACCACCGCCGAGCCCGGCGAGGCCCCCGGCACCCAGGTCGACGACGACGGCGTCACCGTCCACCGCCTGCCGTCGTGGCGCCGGATCTCCAACACCCCGGTCGGATTCGGCTGGACCGGCGCGATCCGCCGGATCATCCGCGACGAGAAGATCGACCTGATCAACGCGCACGGCCCGGTCCCGCTCTTCGCCGACCTGGCCCGCCGTGCCGCCGGCGACGTGCCGTTCGTGCTCACGTACCACGCCGGCCGGATGCGCAAAGGCCACTTCGCGCCCGACCTGCTCCTCTCGACCTACGAGAGCACACTGCTGGCCGGCACGGTCCGGCACTCCCGCGAGGTGATCTGCGCGTCCGAACACGTCGGCGAGGACCTGCCGAACCTGTTCGCCGGCCGCCCGACGGTCATCGAACCGGGCGCCGACCTCGACCTGTTCCGGCCCACACCGGTCCCACCGGCCCAGCGGATCGTGTTCTCGGCCTCCCTGGAGAAAGCGACCGCCTACAAGGGACTCGCCGACCTGCTGCACGCCCTCGCCCGGCTACCCGAAGCCCACCTCGAAGTGGCCGGCAGCGGCTCGGCCGAACAGGACTACCACGAACTGGCCCGGCAGCTGGGGATCACCGAACGGGTCACGTTCTCCGGCTACCTGAGCGGCGAGAAACTGGCCGAGGCGTACCGCCGGGCCCGGGTCCTCTGCCTGCCCACCCACTTCGACAACTACCCCACCGTGATCGTCGAAGCGATGGCCACCGGCCGCCCCGTGGTCGCCACCCGGGTCGGCGCCATCCCGATGTTCGTCACCGAGGGCGGCACCGGACTGCTGAACGAGCCGGGCGACATCGACGCGCTCACCACATCCCTGAACACCGTGCTCACCGACTACACCCTGGCGTCCCGGCTCGGCGCCGCCGGCAGCGAATTCGTCGCCGCCAACCTCTCCTGGCAGCGCCAGTCCGACCGCACGGTCGAAGTCTTCCAACGCGCCATGTCCCCCCAGCCCGCCCCCGTCCACTAGCCCCAGCCGACAGCCCGCAGCTGGCACTCACGGTCGTCCCCAGCCCGTCCCAGAACCGTGAGCCCCAGCCGACGGCCCGCAGCTGGTGCTCACGGCTGTCGCCGCGCGGCTTTACGACACTGAGCGCCAGCCGGCGGCGTGCGGCTGGCGCTGGCGGTTGTTCCCGGCGCGTTTTAGGACCGTGAGCGCCAGCCGGCGGCGTGCGGCTGGCGCTGGCGGTTGTTCCCGGCGCGTTTTAGGACCGTGAGCGCCAGCTGGCGGGCTTCGGCTGGTGCTCACGGCTGTTGCCGGGCGGTTTTGCGACACTGGGCGCCAGCTGGCGGGCTTCGGCTGGTGCTGAGGGCTGCTTCCGGGCCGGCTTGGACCGTGAGCCGGCTGTTCGGGGCCGGGGCGGGCGGCTATCGCCGTACCCGGGAGGGGGAAGCTGATGGGCGGCGGCCAGTGACCGGACCGCGGACCGCAACCGAAGACGGACCTGCAGTAAGCCGGCACCGCGACCAAGCCCGAGCGGCGTCAACCACCCCAGCCACCGCTTACGTTGCCTGGCCAGCAAGACCGCAACCACCCACCACCGCACGCCCACCAGCGGCCTCGACGCGGATGGGCCGTGGCAGCCCGGCGGGGAAACGGGTCGAATCCAGCGGCCTCGACGCGGATGGGCCGTGGCAGCCCGGCGGGGAAACGGGTCGAATCCAGCGGCTTCGACGCGGATGGGCCGTGGTAGCTCGGCGGAGAAAACGGGTCGGACCCGGCGGCCTTGACGCGGATGGGCCGTGGAAGGCCCGCCGAAGTAAAACGGGTCGAACCCGTCAGTAGCGCGCCGCGCTGTGCATAGCGTTGCGCAGAGCGGCATACGCCGGCTTCGCGCTGCCATCCGCCCGCCGCAGCCCGAAAAAGTTCTCACTGGTCGAGCTGTCCGTGCCGAGATCCCGATCGGAGTACCAGAACACCGCATCCACCAGCGGCGTCGTAGCGGCCGTGGTTACCACATCCGCCGCGATCGCCGCCTGCCTCTCCTCGGTGACGTGGGTGACGTTGATCCCGCTGCTCCCGTCGGACGCGTTCCCCGGCCCTCCGGTCGGCGCCCCCGTCTCGGTCAACCACAGCGGCATGTCGGGATGCCCGGCCGCATCCAACGCGTCCCGGATCTTCCCGATCCGATCCCACGACGTTCCGAACAGCGTGTGATCACTGGCCAGGTGCGGATACGTGTACGGGTGGTACCCGATCGCGTCCACCACGTCCCCGGCCTCCCGCAGCACGACGGTGATGAACTCTTCCGGGCTCACCTGTCCGGGCCCGTTCCCGGTCGGGACCAGTCCACCCATCACCAGTGTCGCGCCCGCATCCACGGCCCGGATCGCGCGACTGCTCGCCTGCAGCAGCCGGGCGTACGCCGACGGGTCGGGCGCCGGTTTCCAGAATCCCAGGTTCGGCTCGTTCCAGATCTCCCACACGTGCAGTCCGCGGGGCGCGTACCGCCGGGCGGCCGCGTCGGCGAAACGGGCGAACGCCGCCGGGTCGGCCGGTGCGCATGTCGCTTCTCCGCAGTCGCTCACCCGGGCCCAGCCCGGCGTGTAGGCCAGCACGGGCAGGATCTGGAGTCCCCGCTTCTGGGCCGCCGCCAGCACCCGGTCGAAGAGTTCCCAGCGGTACGTGTCCGGCCCGTCCCCTTGGATGTCGTCCCAGGACAGGTCGGCCCGGATCCAGGTTGCGCCGAGGTCGGCCGCGTCGTCGAGGGCCTGGTTCAGCTGTTCGTCGCTCATCCAGACGAGCGTGTCGCCGTACGCGATTCCGGTTTTCATGGTGTGCGGTGTTTTCGATTCTCCGGATCGGGTGGACGTCACGAGCAGGGTGCCGACCAGGATCAGCGCGGCCACCAGCAGCACGCGCCGGATCTTGATCATGAAGTCGAAGCTTACAAGCGCCGGGTCCGGGTGAGGGCCATGCTGGCCAGGCCGCAGCAGACGGTCAGCCAGGTGGCCGGCAGCAAGAGGTAGACGGCTTCCTTCACGGTCCCGCCGAGAAGACCGCTAAGGATCAGCAGGGCGGCGCCGATGAAGACGATCGCGGCGACGGCCACCGTGCGACGGACGGTGAGGTCGGGCATGCGGACTCCCCGGGCTCGACAGCAGGACGGGCTGGAAGCCTCCCTGATCGCCGCGAATCGGGACAACAGCCGTATGGGTCGGGTTGTCGGCCGTTCGACGAGAGTGTGATCACCGCCACATCGCGAGCGAGCAACGAATCCGGGGTCTCGGGACCACACCCGTATGTAGCAAGAAATGTTCAGACAAGGGCCGGCAGAAACCATTCTGCTGGCCTTGGGGACGTTATTCAGGAAAGCGCATACCCGCAGTTTAGGAGTTTCTTAAGGCGGGTTGACCGGCTGTCCTAGGTGCATTTATCGTCCTCCTCGCGCCGAGGCCGACTCGCCGCGGGAAAGCGAAAGGAACACCATGAAAAGCGCCGAAGAAAGCGCGGCGACGCCGAATCGCCGGAAGCGGAAAATTGTTCTGGCGTCCGGAATGGCCGCGGTCGTGGCCGGCCTCGGAACCGTGGCCGGCGTCTCGTTCGCGGAAACCGGAAGCGACAGCACCACCGCCGCGGCCACCGGTGGCGCCGCGTTCTCGGACGACTTCGAGGACGGCGACACGGCCGGCTGGAGCAAGTCGGGCGGCACCTGGGCGGTCGTCAGCGACGGCACCAAGGTGCTCAAGCAGTCCAAGACCGGTGCGACGCCGGCCCGCGAGTTCGCCGGCGACACCTCCTGGACCGACTACTCGGTGCAGGCCAAGGTCGAGCCGCTGTCGGTCGCCGCGGACGGCTACGCCGCGATCGTGGCCCGGGCGACCAGCTCGACCAGCTTCTACCGCCTGGCGCTGACCGGCGGGAACAAGGTGCAGCTGCAGTCGGTGAAGTCCGGTGCGGTGACCGTGCTGAGCGAGGCCGCGGTGACGGTCAGCGCCGGCTCGGCGTACACGCTCGGTCTGAATCTGAGTGGGAACAAGCTGAGCGGATCGGTGAACGGCGCCGCGGTCGTCGAGGGCACCGCGACCGCTTTTGCCCAGGGTCGGATCGGCCTGCAGACCTATGACGCGACCGCCGAGTTCGACGACGTCGTGGTGACCACGAGCGGAGCGACCGCGTCGGCGAGCCCGACGGCCACCGCCACCGCCACGGCGACCGCCACGGCGACGGCCACCGCGAGTGCGACCGCGACGGCCAGCCCGACCAAGACGGCGACCGCGAGCCCGACCGCCACCAGCAGCGGCAAGTTCGAGACCAGCCCGATCGGCTTCGGCGCGGGCACGACCGGCGGCGCCGGCGGCGAGACCGTGGCCATCACCTCGCTGGCCCAGCTGATCACCGAGGCGGCCTCCGACGGCCCGAAGATCCTGCAGCTCTCCACCGTGCTCAAGGGCAGCGGCTCGGACGAGGTCGTCGTCTCCTCGGACAAGACGATCGTCGGCGTCGGCGCCAACGCGGGCCTGACCGGCGCGGGCATCTTCGTCAAGAAGGCCAGCAACGTCATCATCCGCAACCTGAAGATCTCGTTCGCGCTGGCGCCGGTCGACCTGATCGCCGTGCAGAAGTCCGACCACATCTGGATCGACCACAACGAGCTGTTCAACGACACCTCGCACGGCAAGGACTTCTACGACGGCATGGTCGACCTGACCCACGCCACCGACTTCGTCACGGTCTCCTGGAACTACCTGCACGACCACTTCAAGGGCTCGCTGGTCGGCCACTCGGACAGCAACGCCGCCGAGGACACCGGCCACCTGCGGATCACGTACAGCCACAACTGGTTCGACAACGTCGGCTCGCGCCTGCCGCGCCTGCGCTTCGGCACCGTGCACGCCTACGACAACCTGTTCAGCAACGCCTCCACCAGCGGCATCCACTGCCTGATGGACTCGCAGTGCCTGATTCAGAACAACGTCTTCGTCAACGTCAAGCTGCCGGTCTGGACGACCGAGGACTCCGACAAGGACGGCTTCGCGGTCATCTCCGGCAACGACTTCGGCGGTGAGGCGCCGGTGATCACCCAGACCGGCACGTTCACCACCGCGCCCTACGCGGTCACCCTGGAACCCGCCTCGGCGGTCTCGGCCCTGGTCAAGGCCGGTGCCGGGACGGGCAAGATCTAAATTCGAAAGACGATTTGCGCGTACGGAGGGAGCACCGTTCCCGCCGTACGCGCAAGTTTTTTTGATCTGATCCAGAAAGGGCGGGGTGCGGCTAGCACTACCCCGAACCCTGCTGCTGTCCAGATCGGATTGCCCCGGCAAATCGAGAAAGCTCATCGATGTCAGAAACGTCGATGAGGAGTTACCGATGCTCAAGCGTCTCGCGTTCGTCTCAGCCGCTCTCGCCGCCACCGTCTTCGCCGCTCAGCCCGCCGTCGCGGCCACGCCGGACCCGGTTCGCACAGACCTGGCGCAGCTGGTCGACGCCGGTTTCCCGGGCGCGCTGGCCGTCGTCCGCGACGAGCACGGGCGGGTCCGCAAGCTCACCGCCGGCGTCGGCGACATCACCACCGGGCGGCCGGTGCCGGTCGACGGGCAGGTCCGGCTCGGCAGCAACACCAAGCCGTTCGTCGCCGTGGTCGTGCTGCAACTGGTCGCCGAGCATCGCGTGAAGCTGGACGACCCGGTCGAGAAGTACGTGCCCCGGGCTGCTGCACGGCCAGCCGATCACCGTCCGGCAGATCCTGCAGCACACCAGCGGGCTGGCCAACTACACCGAGTTCATGTCGCTCGACGACCTGTCGCTGCGCTACAAGCACTTCGAGCCGCAGGAGTTGCTCGACATCGCGCTGGCCCACCCGAACAACTTCCCGGCCGGGACGAGCTGGGCGTACAGCAACACCAACTACATCGTCGCCGGCCTGCTCGTCGAGCGCGTCACCGGCCACACCCTGGAGTCGCAGATCCAGAAGCGGGTCATCCAGAAGGCGGGACTGCGGCACACGTACTTCCCGGTCGACGGCGAGACCGGGATCCGCGAGCGGCACCCGCAGGGGTACATGCCGACCGCGACCGGTGAACTGATCGACCTCACCGACCTCGACCCGTCCTGGGGCTGGGCGGCCGGGCAGATGGTCGGCACGCCGTCGGACCTGAACACGTTCTTCAGCGCCCTGATCCACGGAAAGCTGCTGCCCAAGGCCCAGCTCGCCGAGATGGAGAAGACCGTACCGGCCGACCTGTTCCCCGGCGCCCGGTACGGGCTGGGCCTGATCCGCTTCTCGCTCAGCTGCGGCGGGGTGGCCTGGGGTCACGGCGGCGACATCCCCGGCTACGAAACCCGCAACGCCGTCACCATGGACGGCCGCGCCGCCGCGATCGCCGTCACCTCCCTGCCCACGTCCGAGGAGGCCGCCAACAAGGTCCTCGCCACCGTCGACGACGCCCTCTGCTCGTAACCCCACCCGTCCCGCGACGATCCGGTCCCTGCTCAGGGGCCGGATCGTCGCGCATCCCGTTGTGCGTTTGTTCCGGGATCGGGAAGGTTTGTTGCTCTGACCGCGACCACCCACGGACGTCGCCCTTGCGGGCCTCGCGTTTTGGCCGCGCCAGCGGCCTGCGAGGGTCGTGAGGGTCCCCGCGGGAGCGACGGTCTGTACACCGGCGGACATAGGCCATGAAGAATTTGATCTTTTGAAGTGGAACTGGCCGAAGGCTCACAACGGCGGGCGGGCCTCGGTGAGGAGGGGGTAACGGGCGGAGCACCCTTGAAGAGACAGCGCGGTAATGGCGGCTTCCTAGCGTGACGGGACGACGCGTCGGACGGAAGGATCTGCCTGTGGCCGCCGATGTCACCCAGGTGCGCACCGTTTGCGGCTATTGCGGCGTCGGCTGCGGCATGGTGCTGGATGTTGCCGAGGATTCGGCCGGCCGCCGCCGGGTGCTCAAGGTGGTCGGGGACAAGGATCATCCGGCGAACCGTGGGCGGCTCTGCACCAAGGGCGCGACCAGTGCGGACATGCTCGCGGCAGAGGGCCGGCTGGGCTTCGCGATGGTGCGCGGTGACCGTGGTGCCGAGCCGCAGAAGCAGCCGTTGGACGAGGCGATCGCGGAGACGGCGCGGCGGTTGAAAGCGGTCGTCGACGAGCACGGGCCGGACGCGTTCGCCATGTACGTTTCCGGTCAGATGACGCTCGAAGCTCAGTATCTGGCGAACAAGCTGGTCAAGGGTTTCATCGGGACGAACAACATCGAGTCGAACTCGCGGCTGTGCATGGCCAGCGCCGGCACCGGCTACAAGCTGTCGCTGGGTGCGGACGGGCCGCCCGGCTCCTACGACGACCTGGATCACGCCGACGTCTTCTTCGTGATCGGCGCGAACATGGCCGACTGCCACCCGATTCTGTTCCTGCGCATGATGGAGCGGGTCAAGGCCGGGGCCAAGCTGATCGTCGTCGATCCGCGGCGCAGTGCCACGGCCGACAAGGCCGACCTGTTCCTGCAGATCCGTCCGGGCGCCGACCTGGCCCTGCTCAACGGACTGCTGCATCTGGTCGACAAGGACGAGGGGTTCATCGCCGCCCACACCGAGGGTTGGGCGGCGATGCCGGAGCTGCTGGCCGACTATCCGCCGGAGCGGGTGGCCGAGCTGACTGGGCTATCGGAATCGGACATCCGGACGGCGGCCGAGTGGATCAACGGGGCGGCCAACTGGGTCACGTTGTGGACGATGGGGCTGAACCAGAGCACGCACGGCACCTGGAACACCAACGCGATCTGCAACCTGCACCTGGCCACCGGCGCGATCTGCCGCACCGGGAGCGGACCGTTCTCGCTCACCGGTCAGCCGAACGCGATGGGCGGCCGGGAGATGGGCTACATGGGCCCTGGCCTGCCCGGACAGCGTTCGGTGCTGGTCTCGGCGGACCGCCGGTTCACCGAGGAGATCTGGGGGCTGCCCGACGGAACGCTCCGCACCGAGGTGGGTAAGGGCACCGTCGAGATGTTCGAGCAGATGGCGGCCGGCCGGATCAAGGCGTGCTGGATCATCTGCACCAATCCGGTCGCCTCGGTCGGCAACCGCCGGACGGTGATCGCCGGTCTTGAGGCGGCCGAGCTGGTGATCACCCAGGACGCGTTCGCGGAGACCGAGACGAACGCGTACGCGGACATCGCGCTGCCGGCCGCGATGTGGTCGGAGACCGACGGTATCATGATCAACTCGGAGCGCAGTCTGACGCTCGTGCATCCGGCGGCCGACGCGCCGGGCGAGGCGATGCCGGACTGGATGCTGATTGCCCGGATCGCGGTCGAGATGGGATTCAAGGACGCTTTCTCGTACGAGAGCGCCGCCCAGATCCTCGACGAGATCAAGCAGTTCGCGAACCCGCAGACCGGCTATGACCTGCGCGGAGTCTCCTACGAGCGGCTGGCCGAGGGGCCCGTGCAGTGGCCCGCCGCGCCGGGTGGCCCGGCCCGGAACCCGATCCGGTACGGGGACTTCACGTTTGCCACCGCCAGCGGCAAGGCGATCTTCCACGCCCGTCCGCACATGGACCCGGCCGAGCTGCCCGACGACGACTACCCGTTCACGCTGAACACCGGCCGCCTGCAGCACCAGTGGCACACGATGACCAAGACCGGCAAGGTGGCCAAGCTCAACAAGCTCAACCCGGGCCCGTTCGTGGAGATCAACCCGGCCGATGCGGCGGCGCGCGGGATCGCCGAGGGCGACCAGGTGGAGATCGAGTCGCGGCGCGGCCGGGCGGTGCTGCCTGCGGTGATCACCGACCGGGTGATGCCGGGCGCGTGTTTCGCGCCGTTCCACTGGAACGACCTGTTCGGCGAGTACGTCAGCGTCAACGCGGTGACCAGCGACGCTGTCGATCCGCTGAGCTTCCAGCCGGAGTTGAAGGTGTGCGCGGTGCAGCTGACCAGGGTGCACGCGCCGGTCGCGGTCGAGGTCGCGCCGCCGGCGACGTCCATCCACGACATGCTCGGGCTCGACCCGGCGCCGCCGGTGCTCAACGACGGTCAGCGCCGATACCTGGCCGGCTTCCTCGCCGGGCTGCCCCCGGTCCGCTCCGACGCGCCGGTGCTGCCGGGCAATGCGCCCTTCGACCCGGACACCGCGATGTGGGTGAACGGGCTGCTCGCGGGCGTTTTCGCGGTCGCGCCGCAGCCGATTCCCGCGGCCGAGATCAAGGGTCCGCACGTGCAGATCCTCTGGGCGTCGCAGACCGGCAACGCCGAGGATTTCGCCCGCGGTCTCTCGGAACGGCTTTCAAAAACCGGACATCAGATTTCCGTACGAGGGATGGACGCCACCGCCACCGAGCTCCTGGATCCCGGCGCCGATCTGCTGGTCGTGACCAGCACGTTCGGCGACGGCGACGCCCCGGACAACGGGGACGCGTTCTGGCAGTCCCTGGCCGGCGACGGCGCCCCCCGGCTGGACGGTCGCCGGTTCGCGGTGCTGGCGTTCGGCGACTCCAACTACGACGACTTCTGCGGTCACGGCCGCCGCCTCGACGAACGTCTGGCCGAGCTGGGCGGCACCCGGCTGGCGCCGCGGGTCGACTGCGAGCCGGACTTCGAGGACACCGCCGGCCACTGGCTGGAAACGGTCATCACGGCGCTGAGCGCCAAACCGGTCCCGGCCCCGACCAAGGCCGCCCCGCTGAGGTCCGCGCTGGTCGGGAACCGCCTGCTCAGCGGCCCGGGTTCGGCCAAGGAGGTGCGCCGGTTCACCTTCGACACCGGTGGGCTGCTCGACTACCAGGCCGGTGACGCGCTCGGCGTGTGGCCGGTCAACGCCCCGGAGCTGGTCGACGAGTGGCTGACCGTCACCGGCCTGACCTCGGACACCGCGGTCGAGCTGGACCGGGTCGGCATGATCCCGTTCGGTGAGGCGCTGGCCCGGCACCTGGACATCACGAAGATCACCACGGATCTGCTCCGGTTCACCGCCGAGCGTGGCGGCGACGCGCAGCTCAAGACCCTGCTCCGGCCGGACAACAAGGGTGAGCTGGCCAAGTGGACGTGGGGCCGGCAGGCGGCCGATCTGATCGCCGAGCAGGGCGTGCGGGCGTCGGCCCAGGAGTGGGTGAGCGTGCTCAAGCGCCTCCAGCCCCGTCTGTATTCGATCAGCTCCACGCCGCTGGTCGACCCGGATCAGGTGAGCCTGACCGTGTCGGTGGTCCGCTTCGACAGCCTGCTCGGGCGGCCGCGCAAGGGTGTCTGCTCGTCCCATCTGGCCGACTCGGCCGACGAGGTCGAGGTGCCGCTGTTCGTGCAGAAGGCGCCGCATTTCCGCCCGCCGGCCGACCCGGCCACTCCGATGATCATGGTGGGTCCGGGGACCGGGGTGGCACCGTTCCTGGGGTTCCTGCAGGAGCGCCAGGCGACCGGCGCCTCCGGCGGGAACTGGTTGTTCTTCGGCGAGCAGCGCCGGGAGACGGACTTCTACTACCGGGAGGAGTTGGCCGCGCTCTCCGCCGGCGGCACGCTGACCCGCCTCGACCTGGCGTTCTCCCGTGATCAGCGGGCCAAGGTGTACGTGCAGGACCGGATGCGCGAGCAGGGCGCCCACCTGTGGGCGTGGCTGCAGGACGGCGCCAACTTCTACGTCTGCGGCGACGCCAGCCGGATGGCCAAGGACGTGGATCGCGCGCTGCACGAGATCGCGGTCAACCACGGGCGGCTGTCGCCGGAGGCCGCGACGGCCTATCTAAAACAGCTCACCGCCGACAAGCGCTACGTCCGCGACGTCTACTAAATGCGGCTCTAGGTTCGTTAAAAGGCTGGCAGATGCGGCCTTGATGGCGGATCCGCCGGGGCAGTTGCATGATGACGGCATGGGCTGGGACGGGCTGAACGCCGCGCAACGGGACCGCTGGACCACCGTGCTCGATCATCTGGTCGGTGCCCTGACCGAGGTGCCGCCCGGCTCCGGGAGCGGCCTGGTGCTCGTCGACGGGGCCGACGAGCGGGCCGGACTGCTGGCCGACCGTCTCGCCGGGCGGCTGCGCGAGCTGGGGCGCCCGTCCGTGCGGATCCCGGGGGCGGCCTGCCGCAGCGATCAGGACGGCTGGCTCGCCCGCTCCGGCGGCACGCTGGTGATCGTCGACGGGCCGCGCTGGCGGGCCGACCCGGCGCCGGTGCCCTGGCAGCTGAAGATCTGGGTGCGCACGCCACCCGGTGACGGCTACCGCGGGGACGACGCGAACGCGGTGGTGGACCTGCACGATCGGGCCTGGCCGGTGCTGCGGCACGTCGAGCCGTGGCTGCTGGCCGGCGACCGGTGGTATCGGAGCGAGTCGCAGGCGTTCTTCGCGGCCCGGGCGGCGACCTGGGACACCAAGTTCGGGGACGATCTACCGGCGTATGCGGCCGCGATCCGGGAGAGCGGGCTGGCCGCCGGGGCCGTGGTGGCCGACGTGGGCTGCGGGACCGGGCGGGCGTTCCCGGCGATCCGGGAGGTGATCGGTCCGTACGGGAAAATTCTCGGTCTTGATCTGACCCCGCAGATGCTGGCCGAGGCCGCGCCACGCGCCCGCTCGTGCGAGGCGACGCTGCTGCTCGCGGACGCCCGGCGGCTGCCGGTGGGCACCGCCCGGGTCGACGCCGTGTTCGCCGCTGGCCTCGTCAACCACCTGCCGGACCCGGCGTCCGGGCTGGCCGAGCTGGCCCGGATCACCCGGCCCGGCGGCCGGCTCGTGCTCTTCCACCCGTCCGGCCGGGCCGCGCTGGCCGCCCGGCACGGCCGTGCCCTGCGGCCGGACGAGCCGCTGGCTGAGGACGTGTTGCGCGACTCCTGTGCCGGTGCCGGGTGGAAGCTGACCGGCTACGACGACGCGCCGCACCGTTTTTCCGCGGTGGCCGAGCGTCAGTAGGCGGCGGCGCTCACGTAGACCCAGGCTCGCACGCCGGATTCGAGGGAGAGCAGGACGCGGTGGTAGTCGTCCACTTCGTACTTGTCGGCGGCGAGCAGCTCGTCCTCGGTGAGTTCGAAGACCGTGCCGGGCACGCGATCGGTGTCCCGGCCGGTCTCGACGACGATCGGATGATGCGTCTTTCCGCTGGTCGTGACCACATCCGAGTCGGTGATCTCAACCAGCCGCTCCGCGTATCCGGGTAGTGCCGCGGCCCGGCCCTCCAGCTCCCGTCCGAAGTTGGCCCGCTGGACAGCGGGATCCTGCAGGGTGCCGTACGAGAAGAGCAGAGGCATGCCCTGATCCTGCCCGGTCTTGCTGTCCTGGATTAGCGTGCGTCCCGGGTTGTAGGACTCGGGAGATAGCGGTGGGTACCTGGATGGCCACGATCCGTTTCCCGGACGGCGTCGAGCGGTACGCCCGCTACAGCACCGTGGTCGAGGCTCTGGTGTCCGATCTCTACCCGGCCTCGCACGTCCACAACTACCGAGAGGAACCGGCCGGCGAGCCGCTGCCGACGTTCCGGGATCGCCCGCGCGCCCCGGTTGATCAGCTGATACCGGTCGTGATCAGCCACGCACCGGACGACGATCGCTGGCACGCCGTTTACTGTCCGCAACGGTGCATGATCGTCGGCCCGGTCTCGCCGTATCGATCTTGGCGGATCCAGGAGGCGAACGACCTGGTCCCCGGGGACGGCGACGGCCTGCGGCATTTGTCACAACTGCGCGAGCGCGGGCTGTGCGGGGCGCCCGTGGTGGACGCCCCGCTGACCTACCGTCGCTATCTCTCGTGGGGCGAGGACGGTGACGACCAGCCGCCGTTCACCGACATCTACGCCGACTGGGCCGGCGGCGAGATGTGCCGCGACTGTCTGCTGCTCGCGCTGGATCAGGCCGAGTAGACCCGCTCGCCGCCCACGAAGGTCATCGCGACCTCCGTCGCGGCGATCTCGGCGGCGGGCCCGTCGAAGGGGTCGCGATGCAAAACCACAAGATCAGCAACATTTCCCGTACGGATGCTGCCGCTGTCATCGCGGTGGTTCACGTACCCGCTCCCGGCCGTGTACGCGGCCAGCGCCGTCGCCAGGTCCAGCCGCTGTTCCGGCAGGAACACCCGCCCGTCCCCGGCGTCGGGAACCGCCCGGTTCACCGCCACGTGGATGCCCTCGATCGGGTTCGGGCTGCTCACCGGCCAGTCCGAGCCGGCCGCCAGGGTGGTCCCGGCCCGCAGCAGGTCACCGAACGGGTACTGCCGCTCGGCCAGCCCGGCGGCCAGGAACGGGATGGTCAGCTCGTCCATCTGCGGCTCGTGCGCGGCCCACAGTGGCTGCATGTTCGCGGTCGCCCCGAGCCGGCGGAACCGGGCGATGTCGTCCGGGTGCACGACCTGCAGATGGGCCAGGTGCGGCCGGGTGTCGCGGAAACCGTTCTTGTCCCGGGCCGCCTCGATCGCGTCCAGCGCCTCCCGTACGGCCCGGTCGCCCAGCGCGTGGAAGTGCACCTGGAAGCCGAGCGCGTCCAGCTCGGTCACATAGCCGGCCAGCAGCGCCGGGTCGACGAAGCTGAGCCCGCTGTTCGGTGTCGGGCAGCCGCACGAGTCCAGGTAGGGCGCGGTCATCGCGGCCGTGAAGTTCTCGGCCACACCGTCCTGCATGATCTTCACGGTCGAGCAGGTCAGCCGCCCGATCGTGAGCTGCTCGCGGTGGGCCACGAGCTCGGCGATCTGCTCGGCGCCACGATCCCGGTCCCACCACAGCGCGCCGGTCACCGACGCGGTCAGCCAGCCCTCGGCGGCCGCGGCGCGATACGCGTCGGCCGGGTCCGGGTATCCGTTCGAGCCGCGCAGCATCGCGTCCTGCCAGCCGGTGATCCCCAGCGAGTGCAGCAGCGTCTGGGCCCGTCGCAGCCCGGCCACCAGCTCGGCCGGGGTGACCGCCGGGATCAGGTCACTGACCAGCGCCATCGCACCCTCCTGGAGGGTGCCGACCGGGTGGCCGTCACCGTCCCGGTTGAGCACGCCGTCGGCCGGATCGGGAGTGTCCCGGGTGATCCCGGCGCGGTCCAGGGCGACCGAGTTGACCCACGCGCCGTGGTGGTCGCGGTTGGTCAGGTACACCGGCCGGTCCGGGACGACCCGGTCCAGCAGCGCCGCGGTCGGGACGCCACCCGGGAAGCTCTCCATCGACCAGCCGCTGCCGGTGATCCACTCCCGGTCCGGGTGCGCGGCGGCGTAGGCGGCGATCCGGGCCAGGTACTCGTCCAGGTCGGTCGTCCCGGTCAGGTCGCACTGCCCCATCTCCACCCCGCCGAAGACGGCGTGGACGTGCGCGTCCTGGAACCCGGGGATCAGCAGCCGCCCGGCCAGGTCGACCACCTCGGTCTCCGGGCCGCGCAGCTCACTCAGGTCGTGGCCGGCGGCCAGGATGCGCCCGTCCTTGACCGCCACCGCGGTCGCCCACGAGCGGGCGGAGTCGGCGGTGAACACCGGGCCACCGGTGAAGAGCAGGTCAGCGGTCGTCATACGGGTTCCTTGGTCTTGAGGGCGAAATAGGGGGATCGGCGACGCCACTTGGCCGTGCCCGCGGCCACCAGGCCGATCACCACGATGATCAACGGTGCGGCCAGGTTGAACCAGCCGTTGTCGACGCTGATCGCGAAGCCGTCGCTCAGCGTCGCGTAGTAGGCCGCGAGATAGACGCCGAGGGCGAGCAGCACCAGGCCGGAGAGCAGCGGGATCCAGGTGGCCCGCAGCCCCTGACCCCGGAAGCGGACCGCGGCGGCGATCGCGGTCAGTCCGTAGTAGACGGCCACGAGCAGCCCGATGGTGTTGACGGCGGCGAGGATGGCCTGGTTGAGCGTCGGGATCGCGAACTCCAGCAGCGCCACGAACCCGGCGACGATCGCGATCACGATCGTCCCGGCGGCCGGGGCACCGCGACCGTTGAGCTTCGCCCAGAACGCGCCGAGGGTCTTGTCCCGGCTCATGGCCAGGGTGAGTCGCGCGGTCGGGATCACGCCGGACTGCACCGACGCCACCGCCGAGAACATCAGGGCCAGCAGGGGCAGCGACGCCCACGGCTCGCCGGCCAGCTTGGCGGCGTAGTAGCTGAGGCCCTGCGCGCCGTTCGCGGCCAGCTCCTCGGTGGGCAGCACGCGCTGGAACGCGATCGAGCCGAGCACGAAGAGGCCGAGCATGGTGAAGAGCGCGATGTATCCGCCGCGGGCCGCATCCTCCGGATTCCGGGTCTCCTCGGTGACGCTGAACGCCGCGTCCCAGCCCCAGTAGAAGAAGACCGCCAGCACCAGGCCCTGGGCCAGCCCGGAGAACGAGTCGAAGGCGAACGGATTCAGCCAGGAGAGCGAGAACGGCTGGTCACCGACGATCATGCCCCAGCCGCAGAAGACGATCAGAACGGCGTACTCGAAGATCAGTAGGTATTTCTGGAAGCTCGCCGCGTGCTCGACACCGCGGATCGCGGTCCAGGTGACCGCGGCCAGCACGACCAGGCCGATCATCGTGCACTGGGCCGTGGAGTTCGGGTCGAGACCGTGCAGACCCAGTTTGTCGGCGGTCTGGATGAGCAGGGAACCGCAGATCGCGGTGGTGTAGGCCAGGAAGATCACGGTGCCGGCGATCGGGATCCAGCCGGCCAGGAAGCCGAGCCACGGGCCGAGCGTGGTGCCCACCCAGGTGTACCCGGCGCCGCAGTTCGGCTCGGAGCGGTTCAGCCGGGCGTAGGCGCCGGCGATGCCGAGCATCGGCAGGAACGCCAGGATCAGCAGGATCGGGACCTGCCGGCCGACGGTCGCGGCGAGCACGCCGGTGCCGATGGCGATGCTTGTGGTGGCGGCCGTGCTGGATGCGGCGATCACGACGCCGTCGACGACGCCGAGTGATTTCGGCATGGGTGCGTTCATCTATCCACTCCCCTTGGGGTGACCCTGGCCACAGATGCAACGTCATCTGAACAGTGATGTCAACACTGTTCACAACGTTGTTTCATTAGGATGGGCCGTATGGCGAAGCGTGAGCGGGGATCACTGAGCCGGGCCGAGATCGTCAAGGTGGCCCTGGAGCTGGCCGAAGCCGACGGCGCCGACGCGCTGACCTTCCGCCGGCTCGGACCCGAACTCGGGGTGGCGCCGACCGCGGTGCTGCGCCACTTCCGGGACAAGGACGAGCTGCTGCTGGCGATCGGCGCCCAACTGCTGGAGAACGCGTTGACCGAGGTCGACGAGAAAGAACCCGATTGGCGCGTACGGATCCTGTCCCTGGCCCGGGCCAGCCGCCGCGCGTTCGTGGCCCACCCGCGGGTGGCGGCCCTGGTGGCGACCCGGACGTTCCGGCAGGAGGCAGAATTCCGTACCGTCGAATTGATCCTGGCGGCGCTCGCGCAGGCCGGGTTGAGCGGCCGGGAGGCCGCGAGCATGTACCGGGTGGTCGCCGACACGATCCTGGCCTGGACGTCCTTCGAGGCGAACGTGCACGCCGTCGGCCTGGACGTGATGGACCGCGACGGGCTGGCCTGGACCAGGGAGTACGTGGTGCTGCCGGCCGATCGGTACCCGCACATCCGCGCCGTCGCCGAGCACCTGAGCGACGTCAACCGCGAGGACCAGTTCGAACTGGCCCTCAACCTGGTCCTCGACGCCGTCGAAGCCCGCGGGGCCGCACATACAGATTGACTGTATATGCAGATCGTCTATAGTCATGACCCATGTCGATGCAGGAACCGACGTTCTTCATCCTGACCGCGCTGGTGCGTACGCCCCTGCACGGCTACGGGATCATGCAGGCGGTCGAGGAGCTCTCCGACGGCCGCGTCAAACTCAAGGCCGGGACGCTGTATGCCGCGCTCGACCGGCTCACCGCCGACGGCCTGATCGTCGTCGAGCGTGAGGAGGCCGTCGGCGGCCGCCTGCGGCGGTACTACCTGCTCTCCGACGACGGGCGCGCCGCGCTCGAGGAGGCGGTGGCGAGACTCCAGTCGAACGCTCAGGTGGCCGCGACGCGGCTGCGGGAGGCGTTCGGCTTCAACGGGGGAGTTCAGCATGCCTGAGCTGGAGCTCGCCTACCGCCGCCTGCTGCTGGCGTACCCGCGTTTCTACCGCCGCGAGCGCGGCCTGGAGATCCTGACCACGCTGATGGACGCGGCCGAGCCGGGGCAGACCCGGCCGTCCCGCTCCGAGGCGATGCATCTGCTGCTGATCGGCCTGCGCTACCGGCTCGTGCCGCCGGGCTGGATCGGCGCGATCGCGGCCGGCCTGGTGACGCTCTGGGTCGCGCTGGTGTTCAGCGGCGCCGGCGCGCTGGCCGTCTTCGCGGCTCAGCGTCCGGAGGCGCCGCGGCTGGCCGCGCTCGCCGACGAGCTGGCCGGTCAGCCGGCGGCGTCCACGATGGATGCTTCCGGTTACCGGGCCGCCGAGATGGCGTACCTGTCGCGGACCTCCGGGGTTCTGTCGACGTTCGGTGCCGAGGGCTGGATCGGCCCGCTCCCGGTGCCGGATGAGCAGCAGCACGGCTACGACCACCTGACGAATGCTCCGGCCACGGTGGCGGCCGCGTTCCAGCGGCTGCGCGGCGACGGCTGGACGATGGGCGCGTTGACCACGGGCGGCGTGTTCTGGGCCGAGCGGGACGGCGCGATGATCCGGGTCGCCGCCGGCTACGACCCGGCCGCGATGAGCATCAGCTGGTTTCCGGAGGAGCCGCCCGGCCTGTGGGCCGGGGCGATCGCCGGTTTCGTGATCGGCGGCCTGCTGGCCTGGGCGGGGATGACCTGGCTGGCGCACCGGCTGGCCCGGACCTCGCCCGGGACCCGTCGGCGGATGCTCCTGCTCGGCCTGCCCGCGCTCATCGCCTGCGCGGTGAACAGCTTCGACTCCGTGATGAGCGTGATCCCGCTGGACAGCGGTTCGGTGCTGCTCGGCACCGATCTGATGTACCCGCTGGGCAACCAGATCATGAACCCGCCGGCCTCGGTGATCATCGGGATCACCCTGTTCGGTGTGCTGGTCGTGCTGCGTGAGGCGGCCACCGGGAATCGGCTCCAGCCGCGGCCGGCCATCGACAGCTGATAAAACCGGCCCTTGTTCGAACACCTCCCTACGTTTTACGCTGCCAGCAGCAGGAAAGCGCTTTCCTTGAATTCTCGGAGGTAACCGTACATGGCTGCGCGGCGATCGATTGGCATCATTCTGAACGGCGTGACCGGCCGGATGGGGTACCGGCAGCACCTGGTCCGCTCCCTGCTCGCCATCCGTGAGCAGGGCGGAGTCGCCCTGCCCGGTGGCGGCCACATCTGGCCCGAGCCGATCCTGGTCGGGCGGGACCCGGACAAACTGGCCGCGATCGCCGCGCGGCACGGACTCACCGAGTGGACCACCGACCTGGATGCCGCGCTGGCCCGGCCGGACGCCGAGATCTACTTCGACGCGCAGGTCACCCAGCAGCGGGAGAAGGCGATCCGTCAGGCGATCACGGCCGGCAAGCACGTCTACACCGAGAAGCCCCTCGCGGAGAGCTCGATCGCCGCCGAGGAACTGGCCGAGCTGGCCGCGGCGGCCGGCATCCGCAACGGCGTGGTCCAGGACAAGCTGTTCCTGCCCGGCCTGCGCAAGCTGAAGCGCCTGATCGACGGTGGTTTCTTCGGGCGGATCCTGTCGGTGCGCGGCGAGTTCGGCTACTGGGTCTTCGAGGGTGACTGGCAGTCGGCCCAGCGGCCCAGCTGGAACTACCGGCTGGCCGACGGCGGCGGCATCGTGATGGACATGTTCCCGCACTGGAACTACGTGCTGGAGGAGCTGTTCGGCGCGGTCCGGGGCGTGCAGACGACGATCGTCACGCACATTCCGAACCGGGTGGACGAGCGGGGCGAGGAGTACGCGGCCGACGCCGACGACGCCGCGTACGCGATCTTCGAACTTGAGGGTGGGATCGTCGCCCAGATCAACTCGTCCTGGGCGGTCCGGGTCAACCGCGACGAACTGGTCGAGTTCCAGGTCGACGGCACGCTCGGCAGTGCCGTGGCCGGCCTGCGCGGCTGCAAGATCCAGCACCGGGCGACCACGCCCAAGCCGGTGTGGAACCCGGACCTGCCGCTGACCGGCCGCTCGTTCCGCGACGAGTGGACCGAGGTGCCGGACAACGACGAGTTCGACAACGGGTTCAAGGTGCAGTGGGAGGCCTACCTGCGGCACGTCGTCGCCGGCGAGGCGTTCCACTGGGACTTCGCCTCGGGCGCCCGCGGCGTCCGGCTCGCCGAGGCCGGCCTGCGATCCGCCCGCGAGGGCCGCCGGATCGCGCTGGGGGACTCCTGATGGCGATCGTGCACCTGCCGTCCGGGCCGGTCACGCTCTCCGGCCGGACAACCTGGGAAAAACCGAAGAGCCAACCCAAAACCAGGATTGCGTACGCCGCAGCGCACGTCGTCGCCGATCCACGGGCCGAGAATGCACCGGGCGCGCCGGCGGTGCTCGATTGGGAGGCGACGCTGGCGTTCCGCCATCACCTGTGGTCGCACGGTTTGGGCGTGGCCGAGGCGATGGACACCGCGCAGCGCGGGATGGGGCTGGACTACGCCGCGACCAGGGAGTTGATCCGGCGCAGCGCGGCCGCGGCCACTGGCCGGATCGTGGCCGGCGTGGCCACCGATCAGTTGGCCCCCGGCCCGGTGACCCTGGATCAGATCCGCCGCGCCTACGACGAGCAGCTCACGGACGTGTTGACGGCGGGTGCGGCGCCGGTGCTGATGTGCAGCCGGCACCTGGCCGCCACCGCCCGGGACGCCGACGACTATCTGGCGATCTACCGGCCGCTGCTGGATATTTCCGACAAGCCGGTCGTGCTGCACTGGCTCGGCACCGCGTTCGACCCGGCGCTGGAGGGCTACTGGGGTTCGTCCGACGTGGACAAGGCGACCGAGACGGTCCTTGAGCTGATCAACTCGAACCCGATGAAGGTCGACGGCATCAAGATCTCGCTGCTCGACGCCGATCACGAGATCCGCCTGCGTCGCCGGCTCCCGGCCGGGGTGCGGCTCTACACCGGGGACGACTTCAACTATCCGCAGCTCATCCGCGGGGACGAGCAGGGTTACTCGGACGCGCTGCTCGGCATCTTCGCGGCGATCGCGCCGGCCGCGGCGGCCGCGTTCGCCGCGCTCGACGAGGGCGACCTGGAGTCGTACGACCGGATCTTCGCCCCGACCGTTCCGCTGTCCCGGCACATTTTCGAGAAGCCGACCTTCTACTACAAGACCGGCATCGTCTTCCTGGCCTGGCTGGCCGGCCACCAATCGCACTTCACCATGGTCGGCGGCCTGCAGTCGGGCCGCTCGGTGCCGCACTTCGCCCGCCTGATCGAGCTCGCCGACGCCGCCGGCCTGCTGCCCGACCCCGACCTGGCCGCCCACCGGGCCAACCGATTCTTCGAGGTGATGGCCGGATGAGCCGCTTCTCCTTCAACCAAATCACGGCCAAGCTGTGGGACCTGCCGGACATGGTCGCCGGGTGCGTCGAGGCCGGCGTCGACCAGGTCGCGCTCTGGCGGGAGCCGGTCACCGAGTACGGGCTGGAACGCTCGGCCGCCCTGGTCCGCGACGCCGGGCTGACCGTCACCACGCTGTGCCGCAGCGGGTTCTTCCAGCTGCCCGGCTGGTACGACGACAACCGGCGGGCGATCGACGAGGCGGTCGCGCTGGACACGTCCGTACTGGTGCTGGTTTCCGGTGGTCTTCCCGAGGGATCGAAGGACCTGGCGGGCGCACGGCAGCACGTGGCCGACGCGATCGGACAGCTCGCGCCCTACGCGGCCGAGGCCGGGGTGACCCTGGCCATCGAGCCGCTGCACCCGATGTACGCGGCCGACCGTTGCGTGATCAACACGTGGGACCAGGCCATGGCGATCGCCGAACAGCACCCGGCCGGGTTGGTCGGGGTCACTGTCGACACCTACCACCTGTGGTGGGACGACACCGTGCTCGACAAGATCGCGCGGGCCGGCGAGCGGATCGCGATCTACCAGCTGGCCGACTGGATCACGCCGCTGCCGGCCGGGGTGCTGACCGGGCGGGGGCTGCCCGGGGACGGCTGTGTCGACATGCGGGCCTTCCACGATGCGGTGGACAAGGCCGGGTACACCGGGCCGATCGAGGTCGAGGTGATGAACGGGGACCTCTGGGAGCGGCCCGGGCGGGATGTTCTGGACGCGACGCTCACGGCGTACCGAAGCGTGTTCTGAGTTTTTGATCTTTATTTCGGCGGCAGCGAGCCGGCGAAATCGAGGCCGGCCCGCAGCCAGCGGGTCAGGCCCTCGTCGTCCAGACGGTCGCCGTCGACGACGATCCAGTTCTTCATCGGGCGGCCGGTGAAGTCGAAGACGCGCGTGCCCGGCTCGGTCAGCGCGGACTCGCCGGCCTCCGCACCGAGACGCACGATCAGGTCGTCGCCCATCACGCCGACGGCCATGTTTCCGTGGACCATGAAGGTGATCCCGCCGAACATCCGCTTGTCGGTGACCCCGTCGACGTCCGCGAGTGCGTCCCGGATCCGTTCCATGAGTCCCTCGTCGAAGGCCATGCCGCCCAACGTACGGCAGAATGGCGATGTGATGCACGCCACTCCGTGCGGAGAACCGCGGGCGAGTTCCCGTCGTCTTGGCTGATGTGAGACGAAGTCTGGAAGCGGTCGACGAGGCGGAACTCGTGCGCCGCACGGCCACCGGCGACCGGCACGCCTTCGACGAGCTCTATCGGCGCACGTCGCCGTGGCTCGCCGTCCGGCTGCGCCGGCGCTGTGCCGACGACGACGTGGTCGCCGACGTGATGCAGGAGACCTATCTGGCCGTCTGGCGGGCCGCCGGCGACTTCGCCGGCTCGGCCACCGCGGGCAGCGCGGTCAGCTGGCTCTGGACCATCGCGGCGAATCGCTTGGTCGACGCGTTCCGCCGGCGTGCCCGGCGCCGCGATCTGCCGGCCGTGCTCGCCGTCGAGCCCGCGCCCGCCCCGGCCGCCGAGGACGAGGTGATGGCCGGCCGGGTCGGTCAGGAGCTGGAGCAGGCGCTGCTCACCCTCCCGGCCGACGTGCGGCAGGTGCTGCGCGCGATGGTTCTCGACGGTCTCTCGGTCCGGGAGACGTCCATGCTGCTGGGCGTGCCCGAGGGCACCGTCAAATCCCGGGCGCGGCGGGCCCGGGTCGCTCTCCGGGAGGCACTGTCATGACCGAGCACCCCAACTCTTCGGTGATCTCCCGCTACGCCGGCGGCGACCTCGCCCTCGACGAGGCCACCGTCTGGTCGATCGAGGTGCACCTGGAAGAGTGCGCCGACTGCCGGGCCCGGCTGGCCGGCAGCGCTCCGGACGATGTTCTGACCCTGCTCGATCGGGTGAGCAACGGGGTGGGTCAGGGCATCGCGGCCGGTCCCGCCCCGATCCCGGTGCGGCGCCGCTGGTCGGCCGCGCGGAATCGATGGCTCGTCTGGCAGATGGTGCCGTGGCTGACCATGACGGCGGCGATCCTCGTCTGCGCGGTGATGCTCCAGGCACTGCAGCCGAGCCTGCCGTCCCTGGTCCTGCTGCTGGCGCCGGTCGCGCCGCTGCCCGCGGTGGCCGTCGCGTGGAGCCGCGGCAGCGACCCGGCCTGGGAGCTGATCGCCAGCACCCCGGCCGCCGGCCTGCCGATGCTGTTGCGACGGACGGCCACGGTGCTCGTCCTGATCATCCCGATGCTCGGCCTGGCCACCGACCGGACCGGCGTCTCGCTGGCCCTCGCCCTTCTGCCCTGCCTGGCCTTCACCACCACGGCCATCGCACTGGGCGCGTTCATCGGGGTTCGCCTCGCCACCCTCGGCCTGGCCGCCGCCTGGGGGGCCGGGGTGGCCCTGCCGGCGGTGTTCACCGCCCACCTCCCGGTCGTGCTTCAGCCGGGCAGTCTCGGCGTCTGGGCCTTCATCGCGGTTGCCTCGGCAGCCTTCGCGATGACCCGCGCCGACCGCTTTCTCAAGAGGAGATGACTTATGCGTACGGTGAGCGCGGCCGAGACCGCCCCGACCACCCATCCCTGGGCGGTCCACGCCGAAGGACTGCGCGTCCGCGCCGGTCGTCACCTGGCCGTCGACGGGCTCGACCTGACCCTGGGCACCGGAGTGCACGGCCTGCTCGGGCCCAACGGGGCCGGCAAGACGACCCTGATGCGCGCGCTGGCGACCGTGCTGGAGCCGGCCGACGGCAAGCTGACCCTGCTCGGCGAGTCCGTGGACGGTCGCGGTGACCTGCGGCGGGTGCGTCGCGGGCTGGGCTATCTGCCGCAGCAGTTCGGGTTCTACCCGCGCTTCACGGTCCGCGAGTTCGTGGAGTACATGGCCTGGCTCAAGGAGATGCCGAAACCGGCCGTCGCCGGCGCGGTGCAGCGGGCGATCGACCGGGTCGGCCTGGCCGACCGGGCCGACCGGCGGATGAAGACGCTCTCCGGCGGCATGCTGCGCCGGGCCGGCATCGCCCAGGCGATCGTCAACGACCCCGAGGTCCTGCTCCTCGACGAGCCGACCGTCGGCCTCGACCCGGAGCAGCGCCTCGACTTCCGCGAGCTGCTGCGCGACCTCGGGGTGGACAGCTGCGTCCTGGTCTCCACCCACCTGGTCGAGGACGTGGTCGCCGCCTGCAGCGACGTCGTGATGATGAACGAGGGCCGTCTGGTCTATCAGGGCACGCCGGACGATCTGATCGCCCAGGGCGGCGAGGGCGACGCCGGGGACAGCCCGGCCGAGCGGGGCTATTCGGCCCTGCTGCGCCGCCACCGGGCGGGGGTGGCCCGATGAGCCGCGTCCTGGGCATCGAGATCCGCCGCTCGGCCGCGCTCGGCTCGGCCCTGATCCTGCTGGCCGTCGGCACCGCGCTGCTGTATCTGGTCCAGGAAGCGGAGTGGTCCACCGGCTGGATGCAACTGGTCATGTCGCAGCGGCTCTACCTCGCGCTGCTCTGGCCGCTGGCCCTGGCCGCCGGCGCCTGGCAGGGCCGGCGAGAGAAGCAGTCGAACGTGATCGAGCTGTTCGCCAGCACACCCCGCCCACGGGCCCAGCGGGCGGCCCCCACCCTCGGCGCGATGGCCCTGACCATCGTCGTGGCGTATCTGTTGATGGGCGTCGCCGGTGCCGTGTCGATCATCGGCCACGCGACCTATCTGCCCGTGGCCGCCCTGGCCGTCACCGCGGTCGGCGCCCTGGCCCTGCTCGGCGGGGTCTGGCTCGGCCTGGCCGTCGGCCGGATGCTGCCGTGGCTGGTGACCGCGCCCGCGCTGGCCGTGGCCGGCCTGGGCCTGCTCCTGACCATCCCCGGCGCCACGCGCCCCCGGGGCTGGCTGTCCATGGTCTTCTCGCCGATCGACGAGATGAACATGCCGGACGCCTACACGACCGTCGCGGGCCGGATCAGCGCCGCCCAGGCGATCTGGCTGGGCGCGCTCGCGATCACCGGGCTGCTGCTGTTCGTGTCCGACGGCTGGCGGCTGCGGGTGGCGGCGCTGCTGCCGGTCGCGCTCGGGGCCGCCCTGGCCATCACCGTGATGCCGCATCAGAACCGGCTCGTCGTCGACTCGGTCGACCTGGCCGCGAAAGAGTTGGTCTGCGCGCCGGACGAGCCGCGGGTCTGCGTCAGCCGGGTGCACGAGGGTCTGCTGCCGGAGATCGTGCCGCAGGCCCGGGAGGCGCTGACCATCCTGGCCAAGGTGCCGGGCACGCCGACCCGGGTGCACGAGGACAACACCACGTACCTGCCCTACCTCCCGGCGCCGATCTCGGCCGACGTCGCGCTGGTCACGGTCGACACCGGGAAGACCGCCGACCTGACGCCGAAGATCGTGGTCTCGGCGTTCGCCCGGCCCTATGACTGCGACAAGGGTCCCGACTTGGCGGATTCGCTGGCGGCGGCGTATTGGCTGATCGGGCGTGAGCCGGTCGCCGAGGCACCGGACATCGCCGCCGACGCCGTCCTCCGGTGGCAGGAACTGCGCAAACTGCCCACCGAGGAGGCCGCCGCCCGGATCACCGCGATTCGCGCCTCCGCGCTGGAGTGCAAGTGATGCGCTGGCTGAGGCTGTACCTGCGCTCGCGGCGGGCACCGATGGCCCTGGCCGTGACCGCCGGCGTCGCGGCGCTGATGTGGACACTGTGGGCCGTCGCCTCGAAAACCCACGAGGTGGGTGTGCCGATGGTCGTGCTGACCGTGCTGCTGATGGTGGCCGCGCTGACCACCACGCTCGGCAGCCCGGACACCCAGCTGGAGCACACGGCGGCACTGCCCTGGCCGCCCCGGCGGGCCGCCCACCTGCTGGTGGCGCTGCTGATCGTGGTCGGGCTGCTCGCGGTCACACTGGTCACCCCGGCCCGGTTCAGCCCCGCGCTGCTGGTGCTGCGGGACGCGGCGGGACTGCTCGGTCTGACCGGGCTGGGCGCGGCCGTGGTCGGCCCGGCGCGGGCGTGGTTCGTGCCGCTCGGGTGGACGCTGGCGGCCGTGCTGTTCCCGGTCTCGGAGAGCGTCCTCGCCCGGGTGGTCACCTGGCAGATGCAGGAACCGCGATCGACCCCGGCCGCGGTGACGGCGTCGGTGCTGGCGTTCGGCGGGCTGATCGCGTACGCGCTGATGGGCCCGGCCCGGCGAATTGTTGCCGACGCCGCCACCTAGCCGGGATTTGCGATAGGAATCAACGGTGACTTCCTTTGCGGCCGCGCCCGCTCGTTACGACGCCATGGAGTACCGCCGCTGCGGACGCAGTGGCCTCAAACTGCCCGCTGTCTCGCTCGGGCTGTGGCACAACTTCGGTGACGACAAGCCGATCGAGACGCAGCGGGCCGTGCTGCGCCGCGCCTTCGACCTCGGCGTCACGCACTTCGACCTGGCCAACAACTACGGGCCGCCCTACGGCTCGGCGGAGATCAACTTTGGCCGTCTGCTGGCCGAGGACTTCCTGCCGTACCGGGATGAGCTGGTCATCTCGACCAAGGCGGGCTACGACATGTGGCCCGGTCCGTACGGGGATCATGGCTCGCGCAAATATCTGACCGCGTCCCTCGACCAGTCCCTGAAGCGCATGGGGCTGGACTATGTGGACATCTTCTACTCGCACCGCTTCGACCCCGAAACTCCGCTCGAAGAGACGATGGGCGCGCTGGACGCCGCGGTCCGCGCGGGCAAGGCGCTCTACGTCGGCATCTCGTCCTACTCCCCGGCCAAGACCGCCGAGGCCGCCGCGATCCTGCGCAACCTGGGCACGCCGCTGCTGATCCACCAGCCGTCGTACTCGATGCTCAACCGCTGGATCGAAGAAGACCTGCTCGGCGTGCTGGAACAGGAGGGTGCCGGCTGCATCGGCTTCTCGCCGCTGGCCCAGGGCATGCTCACCGACCGCTACCTGAACGGGATCCCGGAAGGCTCGCGGGCCGGCGAGCAGAAGTCGCTCACCCCGGACTGGCTGACCGAGGAGAACCTGGGCAAGATCCGCGCGCTGAACGGGATCGCCGAGCGGCGCGGCCAGAGCCTGGCGCAGATGGCCATCGCCTGGTCGGTGCGGGACCCGCGGATGACCTCGGTGGTGCTCGGGGCGAGCAGCGTGGCCCAGCTGGAGAACAACCTGGCGGCGCTGGGCAACACGTCGTTCACGGCCGAGGAACTGGCCGAGATCGACAAGTATGCGACGGAGTCCGGGATCAACCTGTGGGCGCGCTCCAGCGCGGTCTGACCTGTTCGACAGGCCTCGCGAGCGGCCTTTCGGGGCCATGTCTGCGGCCTTTCGATCAGCCCGCGCACTCCAAGCAACCCGGGGGCCAAGTCGCTGGCTGGGCTTGCGTGGGTGTTGCGGTGCTCGGCTGGTGCTGAGGGTTGTGTTGGGGTGGGCGAGACAGCCCTGAGCACCAGCTGGCCTCGGGGGCTGCGTTGTTGGCTGGGCTTGCGTGGGTGTTGCGGTGCTCGGCTGGTGCTGAGGGTTGCGTTGGGGTGGGGGAGACAGCCCTGAGTGCCAGCTGGCCTCGGGAGCCGCGTTGCGAGCCTGGCCCGGGTTGGGGGCGGGGGCGGGGCTATTTTTGGGCTCGGAGTTCGACCAGGAGGCCGTCGCGGTCGGTGAGGACGGCGCCGAGGATGCGACGGCCAGCGGCGAGCAGGTCGGCCACGTCGGTGGTGCTCAGGGCGTACATGACCAGGGCCCCGTCCCGGAACGAGGTCACGATCCCGGCCCGGCGCAGGACGGCGAGCTGCTGGGACAGGTTCGACGCTTCGACGTCGATCTCGGCGAGCAGGTCGCGGACCGGCCGGGGACCGTTCTGCAGCAGTTCCAGGACCCGTATTCGAACCGGGTGGCCGAGGGTCCTGAACATCTCGGCCTTCGCCTGGTACAGCGGCACTGACACGACGGGTCCTCTCCAGTCATTCACACCGACCAACGCGAGGAAAAGCGGCCGGTTACGCGCCTTACGCGGTTTCGAAGTTGCAGAAATCGTCAACTCCCTCGATGTCACGGCAAGCATGCGAGGCGCCCGACCGTCCAAGCCGGACATTGTGTGCGACGGACATTCCCGCGCGTCGGTGACAGTCGATGTCGATCGGAGCGAGACATCGGAGGAACCCGCAATGCCGGACATGGATGTAGCCCTCAAGGACGCGATGCAGATCGACGGCGCGATCGGCGTCGCTCTGGTCGACCGCAGCAGTGGAATGGCCCTCGGTGTCGCCGGGGGTGACCGGAACTTCGACCTGAGCGTCGCCGCGGCCGCGAACACCGAGGTGGTCCGGGCCAAGCTGCGCACGATGGAGATGCTCGGCCTGCGCGAGAACATCGAGGACGTGCTGATCACGCTGGACTCGCAGTACCACCTGATCCGCCCGTTGACCGGGCGTTCCGGGCAGGGACTCTTCCTCTACCTGGCCCTGTACAAGGAGCGGGCCAACCTGGCGCTGGCCCGCCACCAGCTGAAGCGGATCGAGACGTCGCTGGACATCTAGCCGAGCGCGGCCCACTCCTCGGAGAGCATGGCGAAGACGACCTCGGTGCTCCACTCGCCCTTGAACAGTTCGTTGTGCACGAGCCGGGCTTCCTGCCGCATGCCGAGGCGGCGCAGCACCCGGGCGGACGGCTCGTTGCGCTCGTCGATCCGCCCGACGATCCGGTGCAGGCCCAGGCCCTCGAAGCCGAGCTTGAGCACGGCCCGGGCCGCCTCGGTCGCATAGCCCTGGCCGGCGAACTCGGGGCCCACCACATATCCGATCTCGCCGCCGCGGTGTTTGCGGCTGTGCCAGAACAGGACCACGTCGCCGACCAGTTGCCCGGTCTCGGCGACCTCGATGCCCAGGGTCAGCGACTGGCCCTCGTCGGTGAGGATCGTGGCGGCCCAGTAGGTGTCGAGCCGATCGGTGATCACATCGGGGGTCATCGGCTCGAACGGCACGTAACGGCAGACGTCGGGGCGACTGCGGTAGGACAGCAGCGCCTCGGCATCGGCCGAGGTCAGGGGCCGGAGCCGCAGGCGCTCGGTCGTGATCGGGTAGGTCGGGCGCAGTTCGTTGGGCGACACGCGATCATCCTGCCATCGTGCCCGATCATTCGCACACCCGTTCGAGTTATCCACAGCCTGTGCGCACAGCCTGTGGGTTGAGCGACGGGTTCAGCGCTTCCGGTTCAGCAGCATCCAGGCGCCGGGCAGCACGGCGGTGGCCAGGGCGATCTTCAGAACATCACCCATCAGGTACGGCACCACGCCCTTGACGACCGCCTCGGGCACGTCCATGGTCGTCATCAGGGCGAGCCACGGGACGCCGACCAGGTAGATCAGCAGATTCCCGATGAACATCAAGCCGATCGTGTACGCCGGGCGACGGTCGGCGCCGAGCGCCGCGAGCTGGCCGACCAGGGCCGCCGCGACGACGAAGCCGAGCAGGTAGCCACCGGTCGCGAGCGGCCAGCCGGAGGCGCCACCGGCGAACCACGGGACGCCCAGGGCGCCGGCCACCGCGTACAGCAGCATGCCGGCGGCGCCGCGACCCGGGCCGAGGACCGCGCCGGCGAGCAGCACCGCGAACGTCTGCCCGGTGATCGGCACGGGCGAGCCGGGCACCGGGATCGCGATCTGCGCGGCCAGCCCGACCGCGCCGGCGGCCCCGGTGACCAGCAGCGCGTCGCGCACGACGGATCGGCCCCACACGTCGGCGAGCACGCCGGTCGGCCGACCGGGCACCACGGCCCCGAATATGTCAGTCACCGTTGCGACCTCCCGTCCAGCGTTGCCGGGAACCGTAGGCGTCGAAGATCACGGTCCGGCGTCACTGTGGCCTGTATCGCACCACATCGGACCGCCGCCTGACGGCGACTTTCACAAAGACCCATTTCGCGTACGGCGTCCCGGCCGCTCCCCGCACCCGGCAACGGCAACGCCGCCCGTGGCGTGGCCACGGGCGGCGCTATCGCCGTACGGCGAAAGGGTTTTGGTGTTGATCAGCCGATCAGAGGGTCAGCGACCAGCTGTTGATCTTGCCGGTGTCCGAGGAGTAGATGTCCTGGACCTTGAGCTGCCAGGTCCCGTTGGCCACCTCGCTCGACAGGTTCTTCGAGTAGGTCGCGATCACGTTGTCGGCGCTGTCGGTGCTGGACGTGGCCTTCAGGTTGTAGACCGTTCCGTCCGGCGCGACCAGGTCGACCCGCAGGTCACCGCGGTAGGTGTGGGTGATGTTGACCGAGACCGACGCGGTGGTCGACGGGGTCTTGGCGCAACCGGCGATCGCGATGTTGCTGTAGACGGCCGCGCCGGCGTCCGGGATGGTGACCGCGGTCGCGTTGGAGCCGGTGCAGCCGGTCGACGGCGGGTTGGAGGTGCTCGACGACGGGGTCGGCGAGCTGGTGCCGCCGCCACCGGTGCAGGTCGGGTCGGCGGTCTGGGCCGGCACGCTCACGGCGTCCCAGGCGGCCTTGGTGGTGTTGAAGAGCGCACAGGTGCTGTCCAGGGCCTTGGCCGAGGTCAGGGTCCAGGTGCGGTACTTCAGGTACGACGAGCTGCTGGTCTTCATCAGCATCGCGTTGTACATGATCTTGGTGGCGTTCTGGATGCCGACACCGGTGATGGCGCCGGAGCCGGAGCACCGGGTGCTGGTCGGCTGGCCGTTGGTGGGCGCGGTGCCCTCGGCGAGCAGGTAGAACCAGTGGTTACCGGGGCCGGCCGCGGCGTGCACCTCCTGGCTCGGGGTGCTGGACGAGTAGCAGTTGTCGTCACCGGCGAGCGACGGGTTGTACATGTACCGGATCGGGCCGGAGCCAACCAGGTTGACCTCCTCGCCGACCTGGTAGTCCGGCGGGTCGTTCGGGTTGTTGGCGTAGGCCTCGGTGGCCGCACCGAAGACGTCGCCGACGAACTCCTGGGTGCCGTTGCCCGAGATGCCACCGGGGGTGTTGTCGTCGATGCCGTGGCCGATCTCGTGGCCGAGCACGTCCGCCGAGGCGATCCACTGACCGGCGGTGTTCTTACCGATCTGGACCTGGGTGCCGTCGTAGTACGCGTTCTGGTCGTTCAGACCGACGCGGATCGGCCAGGCGCCGCCGCTGCTGCTGAAGCCGGTCCGGCCCAGCCACGCGGAGAGCATGCCCTTTTCCTTCTGCGCCGAGTAGAAGGCGTCGACGCAGCCGGTCTCCTTGCTCGTGCCGACCCCGGTGCCCCAGACGTTGTCGGTGCCGCTGAAGGTCGTGTTGGTCGACGCGTCCTGACAGGTCAGCGTCGCGATGCTCGGGTCTTTCAGGCTGTACGTGCTGCCCGAGAGGGTGGTGTCCAGGCTGACCGAGCCGTTGATCCAGCCGGTGCCGGTGCCGGTCACCTCGGTGACGTGCTCCTTGCTGCCGAGCACCTTGCCGGTGGCCGCGTCCACGTCCACGGTGAGGCGGCTGGCGCCCTCGGCGCTGGTGCCCCGGATCGTCGACTCCCAGGCCAGGGCCGGGGTGCCGGTGGTGGCGAGGACGACCAGCTTGGTGCCCTCGACGCTGGAGACGGTCTTCAGCTCACCCTTGGCGATCTTCAGCGAGTCGGCGGCGCTCAGGGTCGGGGTGGTGTTGACCACGCCGAGCGGGGAGCTCTGCGCCACCGAGGTGTACTTGACCTGGCCGGCCAGGTCGGTGACGACGACACCGTCACCGCCGATGACCTCAAGGCCCTTGTACGTCTTGGTGTACGGCACGTACTGGAGCTTGTCGGTGGAGATGACGTCATGCTGGACGAAGACCTCGTCCGCGGCGGCGTGGAGAGCCGCCGGACGGGCGGCGAACAGAGACGAGGCGGCAGCAGCCGCAGCCGCGGCGGGTGACGCAGCGACGCTGGGCGTGGCCGTCGCCGGTCCGGCGAGAGCCACGGCCACCGAGGCGACCGCGGTTGCGGCAACCGAGGCGACCACGACAGGGGTACGGGATTTCACGCACTTCTCCTTTCCCGCCCGGGGGGTTGGCGGGCGGGTACGACCGTCCGTGGACGATGGGTCACACCTGGATGACTTGAGGTGAGACGTTAAGCATCGACGAACGTCACCGAATCAGGGAAAACCCTCGTTCGGCCCGGGAGAGCGCTATCTATTAAGTAACTTCTATGAGCCGATCTCGCTGACCTCGGCGAACGGAGCATCGTTCCACCAGATGGCGTGGATGATGAAGCTGTGGTTCGTCTCGTTGAAGTAGACCGCCATGTCACTCGGCGAACTCTGCGTCTTCTCCACCGCGTAACCGTCGGCCGGGGTGGCGGTGACCAGCGAAACGACCCCCGCGCTGGTCATCTTGACGACCGCCTGACCCCCCTTGACCGAGAAGGATCGGACGTACGTCTTCAGCCCGTCCCCACCGGTCGTGACCGTCCAGCCGTCCTCAGTGGTGGTGGCCGGCTTCGTCGTCGGGTCGGCGGTCGCCGGCGTGGTGGTCCCGGGCGACTTCGACGGCTTCTTCGACGGCTTGGGCGAACTGGACGCCGTGGTGGCGGCCGGGCTGGACTGCGGGCGAGCCCCGACCGGGGGCAGCGAGACCGGCGGCAGCGAGACCGGGGTGACCACATCCGCGGCCGGCACCTGATCGATGTCCGGCAGTGCCCCGACATCGGCGCGAGCGGCGTTGAGCACCGGCAGCAGCGCCACCCAGGAGAGCACGATGCTGCTCGCCGTCGCCACGAACCAGCCGGTCACCGGGACCCAACGGGAAGATCGCACGACGCCCATCCTCTCACCTGGTCCTATGGTGTACGCCATGGCGTTGATCCTGTTGGTCGAGGACGACCGCAACATCGCGGCCGCACTGACCCGTGCGCTGACCGATGCCGGGCACGTGGTGCGCCCGGTCGGTCAGGCCGCCCAAGCGCTGAAGATCGTCACCCAGGAGCGACCCGACCTGGTCATCCTCGACCTCGGGCTGCCCGACATCGACGGCACCGACGCCCTGCGCATGATGCGCACGGTCTCCGACGTGCCGGTGATCGTGGCGACCGCCCGGCGCTCGGAGGCCGACATCATCGCACTGCTGAGCGCCGGCGCCGACGACTACGTGACCAAGCCGTTCTCCGGCGGCCACATCCTGGCCCGGATCGCGGCGGTCCTGCGGCGGGCCCGCACCACCACCGAACAGGCGCCCAACGCGATCACCGTCGGCGAGCTGGTGATCAAGCCGCGACAGCGCCGGGCCGAGCTGCGCGGTGAGCCGCTGCAGCTGACCCGGCGCGAGTTCGACGTGCTGGCGTACCTGGCCGAGCGGGTCGGCCAGGTGATCAGCCGGCGCGAGCTGATGAACCAGGTGTGGAACCAGGCCCGGATCGGCGAGGAGCAGACCATCGACGTACACATCTCCTGGCTTCGCCGCAAGCTCGGGGAGACCGCCGCCAAACCTCGATTCCTGCACACCGTGCGTGGGGTCGGCGTGATGATGGTCGATCCGCAGTGAGGTGGGCGCTCAACCGGCTCGCCCTGGCCATCACCTCGATGGTCGCCCTGGCGTTCCTGGTCCCGCTGGCCGTCGCGATCTGGCAGATCGCCCACGACAAGGCCATCTCCGAGGCCCGGCAGCAGGCCACCTCGATGGTCACCGTGCTCGGCGTCAACGCCGACCCGACCGCCCTGACCAACGCGGTCGCCAGCACGTCGGCCGGTAGTGCCGGTCAGCTCGCCGTGCACCTGCCCGGCCTGGACCCGATCGGCACCACGCACCTGAGCGACACGACCGTCGAACGCGCGGCCAAGCAGCGCCGCTCGGCGACCGCGACCGCCGACGGCGGCGTCGCCTACCTGCAGCCGACCGTGCTCACCGACGGCCGGACCGTCGTCGTCGAGGTGTTCATCACCGACGCCGACATGCGCCGCGGCGTCTACAAGGCCTGGGCCTCCCTGTTCGGCCTGGCCGTGGTGCTCGTGGCCGGATCGACCCTGCTGGCCGACCGGCTCGGTGCGTGGATGGTCCGGGCCACCCGGCAGCTCGCGACGTCCACCCGCAAGCTCGGAAGCGGCGAACTCAACGAACGCATCGAACCGAGCGGGCCGCGTGAACTGCGCGACGCCGGCCGGGCCTTCAACACCATGGCCGGGGACCTGCGCCGCCTGCTGGATCGCGAGCGCGAACTGGCCGCCGATCTTTCCCACCGATTGCGTACGCCGTTGACCGCGCTCCGCCTCGACGCGGAAGCGATCCCCCCGGGACCGATCGCCGATCGCATGCGCCAAGCCTGCGACCTGCTCGACTCCGAGCTGGAAGCGATCATCACGGGCGCCCGGCTCGGAGTCGAGGACCGCGGCAACCAGCAGTGTGACCTGGTCGAGGCGCTGGCCGACCGGCTGGCGTTCTGGTCCGTGCTGGCCGAGGACCAGGAACGGCCCTGGGAAGTGGTCGGCGGGCACGAGCCGGTGATGGTGCCGATGTCCCGCAGCGACGTCATCCTGGTCGTCGACGCGATGCTCGGGAACGTCTTCTCGCACACCGACGAAGGGGTGGCGTTCCGCGTCAGCGTGTCCTCGACGGGACTGCTCGTGGACGACGCCGGGCCCGGGATCGCCGACCCGGCATCGGCCGTGCAACGCGGATTCAGTGGCGCCGGCTCGACCGGACTCGGGCTCGACATCGTGCGGCGGGCGGCTGACACCGTACGCGGAGAATTGGTTGTCGGGCGAAGCCCGCTGGGTGGGGCCCGGGTCGGATTTCTGCTGACGTCACCCGTTGAGGAACCGCCACCCGGTCGCCGTTTTCAGGCCGGTTTTCGGTCGTCTTAAGGCTCCGTTATGGCAGCTCTCCCTAATGTTCCGGCTCGTAAGGACGCCAGGACGATGTCTGGAGAACTGACATGCGCAGGAAGATCGCCTACCCATTGGCCACCCTCGGGATGGTCGGGTCGACATTGGTGATCGCCTCACCGGCCCTGGCCCACGGCTACGTCTCGTCGCCGCCGAGCCGGCAGGCACAGTGTGCCGCCGGCACGGTCGCCGACTGCGGTGCGATTCAGTTCGAGCCGCAGAGCGTCGAGGCACCGAAAGGCTCCAAGGAATGCAACGGTGGAAACGCCAACTACACGGTCTTGAACGACAACTCACGGAGCTGGCCGGCCACGTCCGTCAGCAGCTCGGTCAAGTTCAACTGGGTGCTGACGGCCCGGCACCGGACGGCGAGCTGGGTCTATTACGTCGACGGTACCGAGGTCGCCACGTTCAACGACAACAACGCGATTCCCGAGGCGACCGTCAGCCACACCGTAGACCTGAGCAAGTTCTCCGGAAAGCACACGGTTCTCGCGGTGTGGAACATCGGGGATACCGCGAACGCGTTCTACAGCTGCGTGGACTTGAACATTGGTGGCAGCGGATCGTCCACACCGACCGCCACTCCCACGACGACGACGGCGCCGACGACCGCTCCGGCCACCGTGGCGCCGACCGCGACCGCTACCACGGCGGCGCCGACCGCTACCGCAACCAGCTCCGCCGCTTCCACGGCCGCACCCAACGGGAGCGAGTGGGCGCCGGGGGTCAGCTACAAGACCGGTGATGTCGTGACTTATAGCGGTGTTTCCTACAAGTGCCGCCAGTCGCACACCTCGATCCGCAGCTGGGAGCCGTCGGTCTACACGCTCGCCCTCTGGCTGCCGCTGTGAAGCGCCGCTCCTCGGCCGCCACGGGATCTCGTCGCCCGGCCGCAGTCTCGTCGGCTCGCCGCCTGGCCGCGGTCGTGATGGTCGCGCCGGTGCTGATGCTCGGCGCCTGCGGAACCGAGCCGTCGGCCGCGCCGGCCACCTCCGCCGCGCCCGCGCCCGCCGTCAAGAACGTCGCCGAGATCACCGCCGGTTCGACCTTCAACGACCGGGACGTCATGTTCCTGCAGATGCTCGCCGACCACCAGCAGCAGGGCCTGCAGATGGCGGCGATCGGCGCGTCCCGGGCCACCCGGACCGACGTCGCCGACCTGGCCAAGGCTGTCCAGCTCACCGAGAACGACGAGCTGACCATGATGACGAACTGGCTCACCGAATGGGGCAAACCCACCACGGTCGACAAGCGGGTAAGCGTCCACGCCGACCACGGCGGCCTCCCCAGCACGACCGACGAGGAGATCAACTCGTTGAAGACGGTGAAGAAGGCGGATTTCGAGACCGCATTCCTCAACCTCTTCCTGGCCCACCAGCACAACGCCGTGGAGATGGCGCAGCTGGAGCTCGACAAGGGCGCCAACGAGCAGACCAAGCAGTTCGCGGAGCGAGTCAAGGAGTCCCGGGCCGACCAGGTCCAGCAGATGCTCAGGCTGTTGAACGGCTGAGCTCGCCTGCTCGATACTGCGGATGGCCCGGCCTGGCGGGCGGGCCATCCGCTTTTCGAACCATTCGTCCGATATTTACGCTAGTTTTCGGACATGCGTAGCGTGATCTCTGCGGCTTTGTCCCTCACGTTGATCGTCGTGCCCCCGACCTCGGCCCCCGCCCTGTGGGACCACCCCGGATACGACGCCGAACGCAGTTACTTCAACCCGCACGAATCCGCGATCACCGCGACCACCGTCGGACACCTCCACCAGATGTGGACGCAAAACCTGCGCCAAGCCGACGACACCTGCGCCGAATTCTCCGCCCCGATCCTCGGCGGTGGCATCCTCTTCGCCGCCGACCTCAAAGGCGTCTCCGCCCACAACCCCACAACCGGCGTCGTACTGTGGCGATTCGACTGGGACTCGGTCGAAGACATCGGCGCCAACGGCACCATGCGCATGGCCGTCGCCGACGACACGCTGATCCTCAGCAACAGCGAGTGCGAAGGATTCAGCGGCGGGAAAAGCCGGCTCCTCGCCCTCGACATGGCCGGACACATCCGCTGGCAGCTACCGAAGGTCGACGCGATCAACTCGATCGTCGTCGACAAAGGCACGGTCCTGATCTCCCACGTCTACATCGAAGGCGACGCCACGGTTCTGGCCTATCGCGTACGCGATGGAAAGCCTTTATGGTCCAAGCCGGGCTACAACGCCGCGGAAGTGTCGGCCGACGGCCTTGTCCCGCTGTACAAATACGACGACGACGAAGAAACCTCCTACGAGACGGCCGCGGTGGACATCACCACCGGCACGGCCCGCTGGAGCCGCCCGCTCGACCTTCGCGTGCAGGCCGCAAGCCCGGCATCCGACCGCTTCTACGCCACCGACTCGTCGGACGCGCTGATCGCCCTGAACGCCGCCAACGGCGCCAGCCTGTGGTCGACCCCGGCCGGGGAATACCCGGGGCTGGCCATCGACGGCCCCCGCGTGTACGTGGCCGTCGCCCACAAGATTTCCGCGCTGGCCGCGGCCACCGGACGCCCGGTGTGGTCCCGCACCCAGCCGGACTGGGTCTCCCATCCGGTCGTGGCCGCAGGGTTGCTCTACACCGGCGGCGCCGTCCTGAACGCCGAAACCGGCACCCCCACGGCCGCTGCCTTCCCCGGCAAGGTCATCCCCGCGGGCGGCCGTCTTTACCAGGTCAACGGCCCCCACCTGACCGCCTACCAACCCTGAACTAGGCGATCGCGGCGGCGAACTGCGCGTAAAGATCTCCGGACAGCGGCGTCTTGAGCCGCCAGGTCACCGCCATCGGGCGCTCACCCTCGTGGCTGACGTACTCGGCTGGCCCGAGGAACCAGAACGATCGGTCGCTGGCCCGGGCCCGAGCGAACAGCAGAATCGTCCGGTCCTTGTCCAGATGATTCTGGTAGCGCTGCCCGGTCGGGCTGTTTGCGCTGGTCGTGGACTGACTTTCCCAGTGGAAGAGGTCCCGGCTGATCGCGTAGTCCCGGTAACGCGTGGTCGGCGAAAAGTCGCCGCTGGTTTTGTCGATCGTGATCATGAGCAGGTCGGCGCCGATCTCCTTGGCATCACGGACGCCCTCACGCCACTGCGGCGTTTTCGCCTGTTCGCCCTCACCGGCGGCGGCCAGAATCTCAATGCGGGTGTATCGACCGTGGATCTGCAACGGCACCTCGGGCAGGGCCGTCTCCTGTACGTGATCGGGCGCATCGCGGAGTACGTGCATGAGCTCGTGGACCTCGGCCAGCACCTGCGGATGCGACCACACCAGGTTGACGGCCTCGGGGAGCGTCGTCTCCTTCTGGAGCAACTGGTCGCTGAGGGACGTCGTCAACATCCGGAGCAATCGTCGGTTCGTACCGTCCGGCATCTCGGTGTCCGGACGGGCCATCCCGGTCAATTCCCGATAGGCCGTCAGCCGCTGCCGATCGTCGACATGATGCATTCGCCCGAGAGCACGGCGTAGCGACTTTTCTTCCGGGCCGGCCTCGGCCACCGCCAGTCCGGCCTCCTCCCGCATTTCTGACCACGTCCGGTTGTTGGCGTAGATGTCGGCAACCTCGAGCCCGGTCTCCGCCAAATAGTCGGCCAGCGTCACTTCGCCCCGAAGCTGAGCGAGCGCCCGCAGCTCCCGTACGCGGGACGGCCAGGTGGTCGGGATCGCCTCGCGAATGCTGCGCAGCACCACGTCCTGCGCGACCGAGTCCAACTCCATGTGGCAGCCCGCCGGCAGGAACGGAAAGCCCTCCTCGATCGCGTTCTCCACGTCCTTGCGGCTGCCGCCCAACAGGGCTCGATAACGTTGGTCGAAGCGGAACTCGCGGCGGTGGGAACCGACGAAGTCGAGCACGGTGCAGACCGTTTTGCCGGCCTTGAGCCGCAGGCCGCGACCCAATTGCTGAAGGAACAGGGTGGCGCTTTCGGTCGGCCGTAGGAACAGGAGGGTGTCGACAGCCGGAACGTCGACGCCCTCGTTGAACAGGTCGACCGAGAAGACGACCTGAATACGACCGTCCTCCAGGTCACGAAGTGCGCCCCGGCGTTCGGTGTCCGAGCTGGTGCCGTCCACGGCGACCGCGGCGACGCCAAGCTTCCGGAACTGGTCGGCCAGGTAACGGGCGTGCTCAACCGTCACGCAGAAGCCCAGGCACCGAATCGTCGCGACGTCGTCGACATGGTTCAGCAGGCGGTCGTAGACAAAACGCACCCAGCTGTCGTTCTGGACGTAGGCCTCGGTGAGCGCGGTCGGGTCATATCCCTGGCCGCGACGCCACGGAATCTGGGTGAGGTCGGTGCCATCGTGAATGCCGTAGTACACGAACGGCGAGAGCCGATGCTGCTCAATCGCGTCCCACAGCCGAAGCTCGGCGGCGATCCGATCGCCGAACCAGTGCAGGATCGGGAGTCCGTCGGCGCGTTCCGGAGTCGCGGTGAGCCCGAGGAGTTGCTGCGGTGTGAGGTGGTTCAGAATCTTCTCGTACGAATTGGCGGCCGCGTGGTGGAACTCATCGATGATGACCACGTCGAAGTGGTCCGGGACCAGGTTTTCCGGCCCGAACCGGTCGAGTGTCTGAATCGACGCGAAGACGTTCTCGTACGACTCCGGCCGCCGGCCACCCAGCCAAAGCTCGCCGAAAGTGTGGTCCCGCATCGCGTGCCGGAAAGTGTCCCGGCTCTGAATCAGGATTTCCTCGCGATGCGCGATGAAGAGCAGCCGGGCCCGCCCGAGACGCTGACGCAGCCGTGCGTAGTCGACCGCCGCCATGACCGTCTTGCCGGTGCCGGTCGCGGAGACCAGCAGGTTACGGTGCCACCCGTTTTGCCGGGAAACCTCAATCCGTTCGAGCAGCCGTTCCTGAAACGGTTCCAGGCGAATCTCGATCGGGCTCAGCGTGGTTTGGTGCCGATCGCCGCGTCGCTCGCCGGTCTCGATGGCCGTGCGGAATTGCTCCTCCGCATACGGTACGAAGTCGCCACCGACCCAGTAGCTCTCGAAGACCGCCGCGACCTTGTTGACCACGTCCGGATTGCGAGCCGCGGAGACTCGGACGTTCCATTCCATGCCGTCGATCTGCGCCGAATGGGTCAAATTGGAGGAACCGACGTACGCCGTACTCATCCGCCCATGCCGGTGGAACAGCCAAGCCTTGGCATGCAGTCGAGCCGTCGTCAGGTCGTAGGAGACCCGCACCTCCGCGCCGAGCGCGGTGAGCTGATTCAGCGCCTCTAGCTCGGTCGACCCGGTATAGGTCGTGGTCAGCACGCGTAGCGGTTTTCCCTGATCGCAGTGCTTCTTCAGCGCGTCCATGAACTGCCGAAGGCCGCTGCGGCGAATGAACGCCATCACGATGTCGATGGCGTCGGCCGACTCAATTTCGGTCTGCACCTGATGGCCGACCCGAGGCTCACCCGGTGCGTTGGTCAGCAGGGTGGTGTCGATCAGCGGAATCTTGGGCCGCCGCGGAAAACGCAGCGTGCCGCCCAGGTCAAGGGTGCCGATGCCGACCAGGTTCTCGCCCGCGGCCAGCGGCCGTTCGCCGGCCGAACCGACTTTGGGCAGGCGCTCATGAAGGGTGTCCAGCAGCGTTCGAGCAACCTCGACGCTGACCCTGACCCGGTCCTCCTCGCGCACCGAATCCAACGCCCGTTCGATCTGCTCGGCCAGCAGTCGGGCGAATCGATCCGCGGCCTCGGCTGGGCGCACCCCTTGCCGTTTGACCAACTGCTCGTCGACGTGAGCGAGTTTGGCGAGAAGGGACTCCGTGACGATGTCCTCGTAGAGCCCCGCGGTTAGATCGTCAGACACGCGGCCAGTTTGCCTGACCTCTGCTAGGGGCGCGGGAAAACCGGGCGCCATCGGTGCGGTAGTCGGCGGTTCGATAGCGTGAAAGCGCACGCCAAACCGCCACACCTGAGGGGAACACGTGGAGCTGCTGCACTCCGGCAAGGTTCGGGACGTCTACGCCGACGGCGGGGACCTGGTCCTCGTGGCCTCTGACCGGATCTCGATCTTTGACGTGATCCTGCCGACCCCGATTCCGGACAAGGGGAAGATTCTCACCCAGCTGTCGCTGTGGTGGTTTGACCAGCTCAGTGATGTGGTGCCGAACCATGTCATCTCCTCGACCGATGTGCCTGAGGAGTGGGCGGGGCGGGCGATCCGGTGTGAGCGCCTGGAGATGGTGAAGGTGGAGTGCATCGCTCGGGGGTACCTGGCCGGCTCCGGGCTCAAGGATTACCGGCGGGAGGCCATGGTTTCCGGGGTGCCGCTGCCGCCCGGGCTGGTCGAGGGGTCGCGGCTGCCGGAGGCGATCTTCACGCCGAGCACCAAGGAGGCCGTGGGCGCCGGGCATGACCAGCCGATGACCTTCGAGCAGGTGGTCGAGCAGGAGGGTAAGGATCAGGCCGAGGAGTTCCGGCGGATCACGCTGGAGATCTACCGCCGCGGGTCGGAGATCGCCGCGGGCAAGGGGATCCTGATCGCCGACACCAAGATCGAGCTGGGCACGAAAGGCGGGGAGTTGAAGCTCGGCGACGAACTCCTCACGCCCGACTCGTCGCGGTTCTGGCTGGCCGACGAGTGGAAGCCCGGCGGCGTGCAGCGATACCTGGACAAGCAGGTGCTGCGGGACTGGGCGATCCACGAGCACGGCTGGGACAAGACCGAGCCAGGCCCGGAACTGCCCGAGCACGTGGTCGAGGCGACCCGGGACCGCTACGTCGAGGTCTACGAGCGCCTGACCGGAGACCGCTGGAGCTGATCAAGCCTCCGCGGTCGGACGCCGCCCGGTCGACGACGAGGACGACGGCTGGTCCGCCCGGTTGCGCTTGTGCATCAGCCAAGCGCCATACCCCAGGGCCAGCACCGCCTCCAGCGCGCCCGTCCATCCGCCGTAGATCATGCAGATCGGGGCGATCGTCCACAGCAGAATCGCTGTGATCAGCCACCGTCGGCGTTGTCGGAGCCGCAGCCGGTCGACCCGGCGCGCGAAGCCTGGGTCGGTGTCCCGCAGCCGGGCCACCATGCCGTCGAACTCCTGTTTTTCCCGCGGCTCGAGCACGCCCCGTCACCTCCGTTGCGAGGATGGACGGGATCGAAACTACCCCCTCCGCGCCCCGGCCAACCGCGAATGTCAGTAGACCGGCACGAGAGCATCAGCACAGCGCATTCATGAACTTACGCGCTGCTACGACGTATGCGGAGCGAAACGGTCTGGTGACGGCTGCCGGGCCGTCCGCCCGAGCCCGCGCGAAACCCCACCCCGAAGATCACATTCAAGATCTTCATGTCCCATGTCCGCTGTGGTCCAGGTCGTCGCTCCCGCGGGGACCCTTCCGGGCTTCGCAGGGCGCTGGCGCGCCCAGAACGCGAAACCCGAAAGGGCGACGTCCGTGGCTGGGCACGGTTACTGCAACAAACCCATCCACCCCCAAACCCCGTGAATCCCTCCACACGCCCCAGCCCGCCAGGAACCAGCCCACTCACCCCCCAGCCGCGCCCACGCTTGTCAGCTGGTTCTCAGGGCTGTCTCAAGGCCCTTGACACAGCCCTGAGAACCAGCCGGAACCGCAAGCCGCCCAGCAGGCCCGACCGCGACGCGAACCTCGCGGCCGGCACGGCGCCGCGCGCCGCTCGGGCGGGGCGGGCTGCTCGGGCGGGGCGGGCCGTGGCGGGAGTGCGCCGCGTGGGCGGAGTGGGGCGCGGGGGCGCGGGGTGGAACCGGGGCAAGCGCGCGAGGCGGAACGGGAACGCGCGGGTAGAGCGGGGCGCGCCGGTGGGGCGGGGCACGCGGGTGGAGTCGGAGCGTGCGGGAGCGGGGCGTGCGGGAGCAGGGCGCGCGGGTGGAGTCGGGGCGTGCGGGAACGGGGCGCGCGGGAGGAGTCGGAGCGCGCGGGGTGGAACGGGGGCGGGGCGAGCGCGCCCGGGTGACGGGCGCGCGTGGGAAGCCCAGAGGCTTAACGGGCGGAAGTTTGGGGACTTCTAACGACCGTACGCGCGAAGGGGGTCAATGATGAGAAGCCGCCGCCTGCTCAGGCCAGTGAACGCTCATCTTGCAGTCGCCGCAGGTCAGCTGCTCGCCGCAGGTCGGGCACCAGTCGTTGGTGCGCCGCAGGTACCAGCCCAGGGCGACGCCGGAGAACAGGCTCAGCAGGCCGACGATCGCGGCGACGGTGACGGCGCCGGTCATGACGCGAGCGGCTTTCGGCGGACCAGGCGCAGGCCACGGTTGTCGAGCATCGGGTCGGCGTCCTCGCGTGACGTCACGTAGGGGGCGGTGAACGTGTCGACGCCGGTGCCGCGGTGTGATCCCGGGTGGTAGGTCACCGTGACCGCGCGCCGGGAGGCGGCCTCGATCACGCCGGCTCGCCAGCCGTCCCGGTAGACCCAGACGGGGTCGGCCGGGCGGTAGCTCTCGGCCGGCGCCACATCCGCCGGGTCCCGCTGGGGCGGGGTGACCGTCGGCGTGGACGTCATCCAGTGCGACATTGCGGTGCCTCCAAGCTCTCGAGGCGGCGTTCATGGGGGCCAGCAGGCACCGCCGACTACGCGCAACAACCGAGCAGCCGAAGTTTTCGGCACGCTGCGTTAGCAGTCGGTACGTTCCTGTCAGCTATCATGCTCGTCATCAAGTGCGTCCGCAAGGCCGTCTGCACGTGCATCTGAGCGCGCATCCGCCTTCGCGGGACTACGCTTGACACTGTTTCGCGGTAGACGATCTCCGCTCTAGGATGCATCCGACTGCGATCCGGCAGTCACGACGCGGCGACGAGGAGTCAGGTGAGCGCGGGTACGCAGGAGGAGGCGCCGGGCGGCGGTCCAACCGTGCTGCGCATTCTGCTCGGCTCCCAGCTGCGAAAGCTGCGTGAGTCGAGGGGGATCACCCGGGAGTCGGCGGGCTACGAGATCCGTGCCTCCGGGTCGAAGATCAGCCGGATGGAGCTCGGCCGGGTCAGTTTCAAGGAACGCGACGTCGCGGACCTCTTGACCTTGTACGGGGTGGCCGACAGCGAGGAGCGCGAGCAGCTGCTGAGCCTCGCCCGGCAGGCCAACAACCCCGGCTGGTGGCAGCAGCTGAACGATGTGCTCCCGTCGTGGTTCCAGGCCTACCTGGGCCTTGAGGCGGCGGCCACGCTCATTCGTACCTATGAGATCCAGTTCGTCCCGGGCTTGCTCCAAACGCCGGAATACGCGCGGGCTGTGATCATGCTCGGGCACGCGGGCGCGAGCGCCGAGGAGATCAACCGCCGGGTCGAGGTGCGCCGGCAGCGCCAGGCGATTCTCACCCGTTCGGGTGGGCCGCAGCTGTGGGCCGTGATCGATGAGGCGGTGCTGCGCCGGCCGATCGGCGGGGTCGACGTGATGCGCGCGCAGATCGAGGCGCTCATCGAGGCGTCGAAGCTGCCGAGCGTGCGGCTGCAGATCATCCCGTTCACCGCGGGCGGGCACGCCGCGGCCGGTGGCCCGTTCGCGATTCTGCGGTTTCCCGAGCCCGAGTTGCCCGACGTGGTCTACGTGGAGCAGTTGACGAGCGCGATCTACCTCGACAAGCGCGAGGACGTGGATCAGTACGCGATGGCGATGGAGCGCGTCTGCATCGACGCCGAGCCGCCGAACCACACGCCGGAGATCCTCGGCAAACTCCTGAACGAGGTCGGCCGCCCGATCTGACGGTTTTGCGGGCGCAGCGGCGATCTGAGGGCATAGAAAAGGGCGGCCTGTGGGCCGCCCGCGAGTTGTGGTCTGAGGTCCGGCCGGGCGCGTCAGGGTCCGGCCGGACCTATTTTTCGTGCCGACGGCGTCCGGCCGGCGGCACTCCTGGCCTTCAGGCCAGCAGGTTGTCGAAGTCCCCGTCCCGGACCCCACCGAGGAACGCCTCGATCTCGGCTCGGGTGTAGATCAGCGCGGCACCCTCGGGGTCGCGGGAGTTGCGCACGGCGACGTCGCCGCCGGGCAGGACGGCGCACTCCACACAGTTGCCACTCGGGTTGCTGCGGCGGCTCTTCTGCCAGGTCACGCCCTGCAGCTGACCGGCTGGCATGCCGTTGACCACGTAGGTCATTCCAAGCTCCCTTGGTTCGCCCGGATCGCCGTTCGACCCGGGATGTGTTGTCCACATGGCTATTTCGGGCGGTGATGCAAATGCACGTGCATCTGGCCTTGCGTAGTCACGGGATTCTGAGCATGATAACGCACGTGAGTCCATCCGAGGAGGGTCACGCAGAGTGAACTTCTTTGGGTGATGGGTCGGTCGCGGAGCGACAGTCTGCGGCCTCAGCGCAAGGCTCCCTGGCGGGGGCGTCCGAGCGAGAGGTGACGATGATGTCGATACCCAATATCGGCCCAGAACATCCCGATCCGGGCTACCCCGGCGCGTCCGAGAGCTCGCGCCGGGGCAATCCGCCGCTGGTCTACCGGGATGCGGAGATCACCGACGAGGTGGTCGCCGCGTCCACGCGGGCCAGTGCGGTCAGTCACCGATTCGGTGGTGTTCGTTACGCACTGAGTCGGCCCGGCGGGGTGACCGTCGCCGAGCCACCGGCAGAGGAGGGTGAGTCCGACGCGCGCGATTGAACTCGTCCGTTGCCACGGGCGCCGGTCCACGGGGCTTCCACCCGCTCGTTCGCGGTGGATGGCCTCGGCGCCACGCGTCCGTGACGACCGGCTGCGGCCGTCCCGTCCGCGCTGGCCGGTGTACGAGTTCGCCGAGTCGGACTATTGCTATGGCATCGGCACGATCCGGCTCCGTGTGGTCCGGGTCGACTGGCACAAGCCGATTCCGCACGAGGGCGAGACCTGGCTCGGCGTGCGGGGCATCGTGGTCGACCCGGACGGTCGCGAGGGTGTCGTCCGGGAAGTCCTCATCCGCGCCGGGCGTGTCCCGGTGCCGCCGGCCTGCAAACGGCCACGACTTCGGGTGTTGCGAGATACGCCCGTTTGACGCCGGGTGGGTGGTCCGGTTCCCCGTGCTGGGCCACCCATCCGGTCCACCCCGTTCCGCGGGGTGACCGGGCGAATGTGACCGCCGGAGTGGGGTTCTCCGGGCGGGGTTGTGAGTAGCGGGCCGCGCCGCCGACTGTCGCATGGTCGGCGCCGCGGCCCCGGCCTTACCCATCCCGATAAAAAGCCCGAACAGCAGAAGATCAAGTTCAAGATCTTCATTGCCTATCTCCGCCGGGGTACAGACCGTCGCTCCCGCGGGGACCCTTCCGACCTTCGCAGGCCGCTGGCGCGGCCAGAACGCGAAGCCCGAAAGGGCGACGTTTATGGGTGGTTGCGGTCAACCCAAAAGGATCGGCCCCGCCCGGGCAGTGGGCGAGGCCGATCCGGGGTGCACCTCAGGCCTTATGCGTGGAAGAAACCTGAGTGGGCACGTCAGGGGGTTGGAGCTGCTCCGAGTGCGGCGCCCTCGGAGGCGAGGCAGACGAGAACCGTGGTCAGGGCTTGCGGGCGACGCCGGACCAGTAATACGCCGCCTCGGGGTTGTCGACCTCGATGTCCGGCCGCCAGGCCGACACCGGGACCAGGCCCGGGTCCAGAAGCTCCCAGTCGCCGAACAGGCGGGCGACCGCCTCACGCGTCCGGGCGACCAGGGTCATGCCGGCGCCGGTGGCCGCGGCGACGGCCTGCTGGACCTCCACCGGGTTGAAGTCGGCGGTCGGGTGCGTGACGGCCAGGCAGCTGCCGGACGGCATCGCATCCCGCAGCTCGGCGACCTTGGACCACGGGTCGTCCTCGTCGGCCAGCAGCATCAGGATGGCGATCAGGGTGAGCCCGACCGGCTTGGTCAGGTCGAGCGTGTCGGTGAGGACCGGGTCGTCCAGGATCGAGCGCGGGTCGCGGATGTCGGCGCTGATGTACTCACTGCGACCCTCGGGGTGGCTGAGCATCAGGGCCCGCGCGTGGACCAGCACGATCGGGTCGTTGTCGACGTAGACGACACGGGTCTCGGGGGCGATCTTCTGCGCGATCTCGTGCAGGTTGGGCGAGGTCGGGATGCCGGTGCCGACGTCCAGGAACTGGCGGATGCCTTCCTTCTCGACCAGGTCGCGGGCGGCGCGGTGGACGAACTTCCGATTCTCCCCGGCCATGTAACGCATGCCGGGAATGGCCTGGATCATGGCCTCGCCGACGGCCCGGTCGACGGCGAAGTTGTCCTTGCCGCCGAGCCAGTAGTCGTAGATGCGGGCGGAGTGCGGAACATTCGGGTTCACCCCGGGCGGTGCCACCTCGTGCTGTGCGGAGCTGCCACTGCCTTGTTGCACAACCGCCTCCTTGCGCCGACCCCGACCGTCGATCATCGACAGCCCGTCCAGACTAGCGCCAACGATTGACCGATATCACCCCCGGAATCCGAAGGTGGTCACGGAGTGGCACGAAGGCGCTAAGCGGCGGATGCGTGCCCGGCGTACCCGCGGAGATCCGCCGCTGACACCACACGATCACGTCCGCCGTGCTTGGCAGCGTACAGATGACTGTCCGCAGTGGACAGCAGGGGTGCCTGACCGGCATCCGGCGCGTCGCCGCGGCCGGCCACACCGATGCTCACCGTGACCGGCAGGTGGCGGGTGAGCGGCGACCAGTGCTGGTTCCGGATCGTGCGGCGGATGCTGTCGAGCCAGGTGGTGGCCCGGGGCACCGGCGTGCCCGGGAAGACGACGAGGAACTCCTCGCCGCCCATCCGGGCCACGAAACCGTCCGGGCAGGCGGCGGCGACCTCGCGGGCCAGCACCTGGGCGACCTTGACCAGCACCTTGTCGCCCACGTCGTGCGAGAGCTGGTCGTTGATCTGCTTGAAGTGGTCCAGGTCGACCAGGGCCACGGTGAGCGCCGGGTCGGTGCGGATCAGGGACGGGAGGCGCTCGTCGACATACCGCCGGTTGTGCAGGCCGGTGAGCGGGTCACGGCGGGCCTGCTCGCGGAAGCGCTCGGCGTCCTGCCGGGCCTCGGCGGTCTCGAACATCGCCTGCCGGGTGCGCGCCCGAGCCTCCCGCTGCAGGGACTGCTGCTGGTGGTAGACCTCGAAGAACGTCTTGTGGGCGGCGAACGCGGCCTCGAAGTCACCGCGGGCCGCGTGCAGCTCGGCCTGCTCCTGGTGCATGCGGACCAGCGACTCGCCGAGGTCACGCTCCTGGCACTGGCGCAGAGCCTCGTCCAGGCTGGCCTGGGCCAGGTCATACTTACCCAGGCCGCGCTGGGCCTGGGCCAGGGTCACCAGGTATTGCGCCATGTCGTTGGCGTCGTCCCACTTGCCCTCGGCGTGACGCTCCAGGCACAGGCGCATGCTCTCCTCGGCCGCGGCGAAGTGCCCGCCGGCGGCCTGGATCGAGCCGATGGTGTCCAGGAAGGCCGGTTCGAGGGGGATGTCCCACTCGCCGGCGAGGCGCTGCAGACGGTTCGCCACGTCCTCGGCGCGCTGCTGGTTGCCGGTGCAGGACTCCACGTAGGCATAGTTGTTGAGCATGCAGAGCAGCACCGGGGAGCCGTGGCTGACGGCCAGCTCCTCGGCCTGGGCGTACCGGATCCGGGCGGCGTCCATGTCGTCGGCGAAGTAGAGGGCGTCGGCCAGTTTCGTCCGATGCCAGATCTGCATGTGCTCGGTGGCGTCGTCGTCGAGCAGTTCGACCGCGAGGACCGCGTGCTCCAGCCCCTGCTCGGCGTCGCCCAGGTGCAGGTGGATCGAGGACCAGACCAGGTGGGTGCGCGCCAGCAGCTGGTGGGCGTCGTGGTCGACGGCCCACTGGTGGACGTGCCAGATCTGCTCGGCCGCCGCGGCGACGTCACCGGTGCGCATCCGCATGTTGATCTGGCCGAGCCGGGCCCGGGCGGCGAGCAGCTCGTCGCCGAGCCGGATCGCGGCCTGCTCGATCTCGGTCAGGCGGGCCAGCTCGAAGTGGGCGTCCCAGGAACGCCGGTCCTCGATGGTGAGCAGAACAGCCGACAGTGTCGGGGCGTCCATCTCGCGCTCGTTCAACCCGGTGCTCCTCTCCGTGGTCAGCTGGACCATTCGGTCGCGGGGCACGCGGGCTGAGGAAAACCGCGCCGATGATCAGCTCTCCGTCAACCGAGGTTAGCTCTCTGTCAACAAAAGGTTTCACGTTCAACACCGTGATCTGAATCGCCTGCCGTATGAACGACAGGAGTGCAGACAGAAAGGCGCCCGGACTCCTAGGAGCCCGGGCGCCGAGGGTTGGCTTACTTGGCCGCCGCCACCAACTCCGGCTCGGCCGGTTCCGGCGCGCTCAGGTCGACCGTGCTGCGCAGCTTGGCGGGCTTCATCGCGATCGCCGCGATCACACCGACCACCGCGATGAACATCGAGATCAGGAAGATGTGCCCGGTCGCGTCGCCGTAGGCCACCCGCACCACGTGCTGGATCGACTCCGGCAGGCTGCTCAGGTTGAGCGCGCTGATGCCGGATCCGCTGCCGGACGACGGGGCGCCCGAGGCGGCCAGCTGGGTGGTGATCGAGTCGCTGACCCGGCGGGCCAGGACCGCGCCGAGCACCGAGACGCCGATCGTGCCGCCCAGCGAGCGGAAGAACGCGATGGTCGAGCTGGCCGCGCCGATGTCCCGGAGGGCGACGCTGTTCTGCACGGCGAGCACCAGGTTCTGCATCGACATGCCGACGCCGGCGCCGACCAGGAACATCGCGATGCCGACATACCAGAGCGGGGTGTCGTGGTCGAGGACGGAGAGCCCGCCGAACCCGGCGACCAGGATGATCGTGCCGGCCACCACGTACGGCTTGATGTTGCCGCTCCTGGTGATCAGGCGCCCGGCGACGGTCGACGCGAGGGCCAGGCCGAACATCATCGGGATGGTGAGCAGGCCGGCCTCGGTGGGGCTGTAGCCACGGCCGATCTGGAAGTACTGACCGAGGAAGACCGAGCCGCCGAACATCGCCATGCCGACCGCCAGGCTGCCCAGGATGGCCAGGGCGGTGGTGCGCTGCTTGACGATCGGCAGCGGGACCACGGGCTCGGCCGCCCGGGACTCGACCAGGGTGGCCAGGGCGAGCAGCACGGCACCGGCGCCGACCATGGCGAACGTCTGCCACGAGAGCCAGCCGAACGAGCTGTCCACGAACGACACCCAGACCAGCAGGACGCTGACGCCGGCCGCGATCAGGGTGGCGCCCAGGTAGTCGATCTTCACGTTCTCCCGGCGCAGGACCGGCAGGTGCAGGGTCTTCTGCAGGACGACGAGCGCGATGATCGCGATCGGGATGCCGATGAAGAAGCACCAGCGCCAGCCCAGCGCGGAGTCCACGATCACGCCGCCGAGCAGCGGGCCGGCGACCGTGGCCAGGCCCATGACGCCGCCGAGGTAGCCGTTGTAGCGGCCGCGCTCGCGGGGCGGGATCATCGCCGCGATGGCGACCTGGACCAGCGCCTGGACGCCGCCCATGCCGAGGCCCTGGAACGCGCGGGCGGCGATCAGCTGCTCGGTGTTCTGGGTCAGGCCGGCGATGATCGAGCCGAGCACGTAGACCACGATCGCGATCTGGACCAGCAGTTTCTTGCTGTAGAGGTCGGAGAGCTTGCCCCAGATCGGGGTGGAGGCGGTCGCGGTCAGCAGGGTGGCGGTGACGACCCAGGTGTACTGGGTCTGCGAGCCGTTCAGGTCCCCGATGATCGTGGGGAGCGCGGTGGAGACGATCGTGGAGCTGGACAGCGCGACGAACAGCACGAGCAGGAGGCCGGAGAGGGCTTCGAGGATCTCGCGGTGCGTCATCGTCTTGGTTTCGGGGGCACTCATGCGCGCTGCCCTTCCGGTCGTAATGGTTGCTCAGTACAACTATCGGCAACGCTTGCGCATTGGGCAAACTTTCCCACTGGGAAGTGATGTTCGTCGCCGGTACGCTTTCGACCATGAGCGCGACGACGTCAGAGCCGGAGCCCGGCCTGCGTGAGCGGAAGAAGACGGCGACCCGGCAGGCGCTGCACGAGGCCGCCATCCGCCTGGCGTTCGAGCACGGGCCGGAGAAGGTCACGGTCGAGGCGATCGCCGACGACGCGGGCGTCTCCCGGCGCACCTTCTCGAACTACTTCGCCAACAAGGAAGAGGCGCTCTTCTACGGCGACCTGCAGCGCATGCGCCTGCTGGCCGGACTGATCCGGGAGCAGCCGCCCGAGGCATCCCCGTGGGTGGCGCTCACCGGCGCGGCCGAGGCGTTCTACCGCGAGCTCGGCGACCTCGACCCGGAGTGGATCGCCCGGGGCCGGATGGTGCGGCGGCATCCGTCGCTGGCCGCCGCGCAGGTGCAGACGTTCGCCGCGCTCGAACGGGAGATCGCCACCGAGGTCGCGGCCCGGCTGGGCTCGTCCGATCCGCTCGGCGTGCGCGCGCAGTTGATCGCCGCGACCTACATGGCGGTGCTGCGCGTGTCGCTCAACGTGTGGCTGGAACGCCGCCCCGAGGTCAACTTCTGGGATGTCGCGCGGGACTCGCTGGCCGACGCCGGCCGCGGGTTCGCCTGAGAAAAACCAGATCAACACCGCTTTCGCCGTACGTCGAAATCGTGTTTTGAATGTGAAAAAGCGAGCCCCCCGGGAGGTGCCGGCCCGGGGGACTCGCTGTGACGGGGGTCGAGAAGATCAGCCCTTGAAGCCGGCGAAGATCTTGGAGAACTCGAACGCCGTCTGGGTGACGTTGGTGCACTGGAAGAGCGCGCCCTGGCAGGCGTTCTTGTCGCGCTGCATCTCCCAGAAGGAGACGAAGCCGATGTGGTTGGTGTTGGCGAACGCGACCAGGTCCTTGGCGTCGCTCTGCGAGAACGTGCCGCTGTCGTCGTTCTTGCCGATCATCGGGGTGACGCCGACCATCTTGAAGGCGGCCGCGTCCGAGTTGCCGTAGATCGACTTGATCTGGTCCTTGGTGGACTTGACCGCCTGGATCGCCAGGTCACCGTAGTCCTGGCCGGAGCGGCCGTAGTCCATCGCCATGATGTTGACCAGGTCCAGGTCGACGCCGGCGTTCTTGGCCGACTTGACCACGTTCAGGCCGTCCGCGGTCAGGCCCTCGGGCAGCACCGGCAGGGTCAGCGAGATCTTCAGGCCCGGGTTGGACTTCTGCAGCCCGGCCAGGGCGGTCGAGCGGCGGTTGATCGAGGCGGTGTCGGCCGAGGCCGCGCCCTCGATGTCCAGGTCGATGTACTTCAGGTTGTACGCGTCGACGACCGCCTGGTACTCGGCCTGCAGCGCGGACGTCGAGGTGCAGGCCTGGGCCAGCTCGACACCGGTCGCGCCACCGAACGAGACCTTCACGTCGCCGCCGGCCGCGCGGATCGCGCTGATCTGGTCGCCGAACTGCTTGGCCCGCGGGTCGAAGGCGCCGAACCAGCTGGCCTTGCAGCCGGCCGCGGTGACGAAGGCCAGGCTGAACGACTTGACGTTGCCGCCGGTCGCGAGCGCGGAAAGCGTGCCGCCGTTCGAGAGGACACCCATGTCGACGTACGGGGCGACCAGCACGCCGCTCGCCGTCCCGGTGCCGCCGGTCGAGGTCGCGGTGGCGGTCGGCGTGGCCGTCGCGGTCTTGGTCGGCGTCGCGGTGGCCGTCTTGGTCGGGGTGGCCGTCGCCGTCTTGGTGGGCGTCGCGGTCGCCGTCTTGGTCGGCGCGACGGTCGCGGTGGCGGTCGGGGCGGTGGTCGCGCCGCCGGTCGTGCAGGCCGCGCCGTTGATCGTGCAGCTGGTCGGGTCACCCTGGCCGGCCACCACGAACCCGAAGGAGAGGGAGCCGCCGGCCGGGATCGTCGCGTTGTACGAGGCGTTCTTCGCCGTCTCGACGTTGCCGTTGGCGCTCACCACGGCGTCCCACGCGCTGCCGACCTTGGCCGTCGCCGGGAGACCGAAGACCAGCTGCCAGCCGTTCACGGCGGCGCCGGTGTTGTTGGTGATCGTGTAGTGGGCCTGGTAGCCGGTGCCCCAGTCGCTCTCCTTGGTGAAGGAGGCGCTCAGGGTGCCCGAGCTCGTGGTGGCCGCGACCGCCGCGCCGATGCCGCCGCCGACCGCGAGCAGCGCGGCTGATGAGTAGATGGCGAGCCGCAGACGGCTGCGTTGCATGTCGAACTCCGATCACGGGGGATGGTGACGGAGCTGATTGTTCGCTGTGTCCGGCTTAAGGTTCTCCGCCAAGCACCTTAAAGATCCTTAAAAGCCGCACCGTGACCGTGTTGTCACCGCGTGGCCAGGCCGCCGATGACCAGGGACAACTGGCGGCGCCAGGCGTTCGGCTCCGTGGCGTGCCGGTTCACCCCGGCGTTGGCCATCATCACCAGCCACAGATCGTGCCGGGTGAAATCGGCCCGCAGACGGCCGGCCCGCTGCGCCCGGATCAGCACGTCGACCGCGCGCTGCTGAGCCGCCGCCCGCAACCCGGACAACCGCTCGTCGTCGTCGAACGCGTCGGTCACCAGCAGCTCGGCCAGGCCCCGGTCGGTGGCCTGCAACTCGCAGACCCGGGTGAGATAGCCGACGAAGGCCGCCCACGGATCCGGATGCTCACAGGCCTGATCGGCCAGCCGGACCGCGGCCGTCATGTGGCTGGCGAACACCTCGGCGATCAGGTGCCGCCGGCTGGGGAAACGCCGGTACAGCGTGGCGTTGCCGACGCCGGCGCGACGGGCGATCTCGTCCAGCGAGGCATCCAGACCCTGCTCCGCGAAGACCTCGCGAGCGGCGGAGAGCAGGGCCGCACGATTTCGGCGGGCATCCGCACGCAGCCGGGTGGCCATGCGCATGAGAATACGACGTTTCGCCGGGAAAGCCGCTAGCCTCGGGACGATCTTGATGGATCGACTCGGAGGATGTGGACATGTACCAGGCTTCGATCGACATTCCGGCCGCTGACGGCTCGGCCGACTCTTACTTCGTCAAGCCGGACGGCCCCGGGCCGTACCCGGGGATTCTGCTGTTCATGGATGCTTTCGGCCTCCGGCCGCGGCTGCAGGAGATGGCCGACCGGATCGCCGCCGAGGGGTACGCCGTCCTGGTGCCCAACCTGTTCTACCGCGATCGGCGCAGCCCGCTGATCGACCCGGACGAGCTCACCGACCCGGAGAAGCGCGGGGCGGCGTTCGGCAAGCTGGGGCCGATGATGCAGAACCTCACCGCCGAGCGGGTGATCGCCGACACCCGGGCCTACCTGGACTATCTCGCCGCGCAGGACGGCGTCGAGGCCGGGCCGGTCGGTGTCGTCGGCTACTGCATGGGCGGGCGCAACGGGCTCATCGCGATGTCCGCGCTGCCCGACCGGATCAAGGTGCTGGGCAGCTTCCACGCCGGCCGCGTGGTCAGCGACGACGAGAACAGCCCGCACCGGGGCGTCGGCGCGATCACCGGCGAGGTCTACTTCGGGCACGCCGACAACGACGGCTCGATGACCCCGGACAACATCAAGGACCTGGAGGCGGCGCTGGAGGCGGGCGGCGTCACCTACACCTCCGAGGTGTACGAGGGCGCGCCGCACGGCTACACGATGTCCGACACGGCGATGCACCACCAGGGCGGCGAGGACCGGCACTGGGCGGCGCTGTTCCCGCTGTTCGAGCGCAACCTGCGCCGTACTGAATAAGCGGTTTTCAGTTTTTGTAGAGGTCGGGGAAGTAGCGGTCGATCGCGGTGACGTCGTAGATGTGGCGGATCTCGTTGATCTGGTGGTCGTCCACGCCCAGGAACTCGACCAGGCGGGCCGTGCCGAACGGGGCCGCCAGGTCGTAGATCACGGTGGCGCCGTCCAGGGCGTCGGTCCGCGCGGCGACCGTGATCCCGTCGGCGAAGGCGGCGATCCGGTGCAGGACCTGGAGCAGTTCCTCGTCGTCGACGGGGGCGTCCAGGTTCCACTCGACCTCGATGTCCGGGGTGAGCACCCGCCGCGCCGCGGGCAGGTCGTCCGAGGTCCAGGACCGGACCCAGAAGTCCACCACGTCCATGTATGTCTCCTAAGTGGTGATATGCGAAAAGCCGCCGTCCGGACAACCGGACGGCGGCCTCGCGAGATACGCGGCGGTCAGCCGTTCAGCATCGTCTCGGCGCTGACGAACGAGTACCCGAGCCCCTTGACGCCGGTGACCAGGTCCTTGAGGTAGTCCGTGCCGAGATAGGCGTGGTAGAAGCAGCTTGCCACGCCGTCGCGGACCACGAGGTTGCGGTCGGCCGAGGCGATGATGTCGGCCGGCAGCCGGACCGGGTGGTTGTTGAACGCCTCGGTCTCGACGTTGCCGACGTTCTCCGGGATGACGACCGAACCGTAGACGTCCCGCACCGGGTACGGGAAGAACTGCCCGAACTGCCGGGAGTAGTCGTATTTCGCACCGGTCAGCACGCCCGGGAAGTACAGCCCGCGGTCGTAACGCTTGCCGAACAGCGCGTTGACCGCGTCGTAGTCCGGCGCGCTCGCCGCGTAGTGCGGGAACTCGAAGATCTTGGGCGCACCGAGCCCGGCCGCCGTGAAGACCAGACCCGAGGCGACCATCCGGGCGGTGGCCCAGGCGGCCGAGTCCTCGGCGACCGGGCCGTCGTAGATCACGTTGTCGTCGGCGTCCACGTGCGCCTTGTAGAACTCGAAGTCGTTCGCGCTGACCCCGTCGTACGGGTTGGCCACCGAACCGTACTGGTGGGTGTACCCGTGCATGATCAGCGTGCCGCCCTTGGCCTGCATGTACTTCAGCGCGGCGACCACCTTCGGCTTGTTCAGCAGGGTGTAGTCCTGCGCCTTGCCGTTGCCGACACCCTTCGGGTCCCGGAACCGCGGGTAGACGGCGACACTGAACGGCACCTTCTCGGCGGCCAGGTAGTCGGCGACCGCCTTGAGCCCCTCCGGGTCCGCGTCCGGGCCGACGTCCTCGATGCGGATCAGGGCGCGGTGGCGTTCGGTCGTCCCGCCGCCCAGCGAGTCGAAGAGCAGGTCGGCGAAGGCCAGGTAGCGGTCGTCGTGGGTGACGTAGGCGAACGGGATCTCACCGACATAGGTCAGGTTTCCCGACCTCACCGCCCACGGGAAGCTCGTGCCGTCGGCCCGGACCGCCGTGGCCAGCGTGGTGACCTTGGCGCTGTCGCTGATCGACAGGTTCATGATCCCGGACTTGTTGTCGGTGCTCCGGGTCAGCTTCTTGCCCTTGTAGCCGACCTCGGTCACCTCGGCGAAGTCGAACGTGCCGCTGGCGAAGCCGTACCTGGCGGTGAACCCGTCCTTGGCCGCGAGCTGCCAGATGTTGTCGTAGACCCAGGTCACCGGCTTGGTCGTGGCCAGCACATCGGTCAGGAACGCGGCCGGCAGCGGCTCGTCGTAGGTCGAGCCGAGGTAGATCACCGCGGTGTAGGCGCTCATGTCGCCCGACTTGTACTTGGCCACCGGCGCCGCTGTCCACGTGCCGAAGCGCGAGCTCAGGTTCGCGGTCTGGGTGGCGTAGACCTCGCCCAGCCAGCCGTAGTCGCCGGTGGTGTCGTACAGGACCAGGGTCTTGGCCGTTCCGGCGCCCGGCCCGCCCTTGCCCGCCTTGGCCGCCGAGGTCGTGTTGGCCGGCGTGGTCGTCGCCGCGTCGGCCTGCACGGAGTTGAAGCCGATGCCGGCGGCCACGGCCACGGCGGCCGCACCACCACCGGCGATGAGGGTGCGTCGGGTTACCTTCGAGGTGCTCATCAGGCGATCGCTCCGATCTCGGCGGCGGACTGCTGAACGGGCATGGCGTCGGGCGCCGGGGCGAGCCCGAGAAGCGCGGCGGTGGCCTGGGCGGTGCGCTGGGCGGCGCGGCCGTCGCCGTACGGGTTACCGCCGGACGTCATCGCGTCCCGGCGGGCCTTGCTGTCCAGCAGGGCGGACGCCTCGGCGACGATCAGCGCCGGGTCGGAGCCGACCAGCTTGGCGCAGCCGGCGTGCAGCGACTCGACCCGCTCGGTGACGTCGCGCAGCACCAGGGCGGGCACGCCGAACGACGGCGCCTCCTCCTGGATGCCGCCCGAGTCGGTCAGGACCAGGTAGGCCTCGGAGAGCAGGCGGGACAGGTCTGGATAGGGCAGCGGATCGGTCACGGTGACCCGCTCGACCCCGGCCAGCGCGGCGTCGACCTGGGCCCGGACCGCCGGGTTGGGGTGGCTGGGCAGCACGACCTCGATGTCCGGGTAGCGCTCGATCAGCTCCTTGACCGCGCTCAGGATCCGGTCCAGCGGCTCACCCCACGACTCGCGGCGGTGCGCGGTGACCAGGACCAGGCGCTTGGTGCTCTCGGCCCGGGCGGCGGCGACGGCCTGGTTCTCGTACGGGAGACGCTTCGCGGCCACCGCGAGGGTCGCGTCGACCACGGTGTTGCCGGTGATCAGCACGTCGCTCGCGGCGATCTTCTCGTCCAGCAGGTTCATCGCGGCCAGCGGCGTCGGCGCCAGGTGCAGGGCGGCGACCTGGGCGACCAGGCGGCGGTTGCCCTCCTCGGGGAACGGCGACTCCAGGTCACCCGAGCGCAGCCCGGCCTCCAGGTGCACGACCGGGATCCGGCGCCAGAACGCGGCCAGCGCGCCGGCCAGGCTGGTGGTGGTGTCGCCCTGGACGATCACGGCGGCCGGGGTGCGGACCGACCAGAGCTCGTCGAGCTGCTGGATCATCGCGGTGAGCAGCTCGGCCTGGGTGCCGGTGGCGCGGTCCACGGTGAGCGTGATGTCCGGCTCCAGGTCGAACGCGGCCAGCGCCTGCGTGACCATCGTCGGGTGCTGACCGCTGGCCAGCAGGATCGGGGTGAGCAGGCCGGCCTCGCGGAAGGCGAGAGCGACCGGGGCGAGCTTGACGGCCTCGGGGCGGGTGCCGCCGATCAGGTGGACTTCGCGAAGGGACATTGGGGGGAGCCTTCCTTCACTTACAGGGGGGTGGTGGTGCAGGCCTGCGGGAATCAGGCGGCTTGGAGGGCGAGGGGTTCCTCGGCGAGGCGTTCGGTCTTGGCCCAGGACTGCTTGCCGCTCAACTGACGGCCCAGCGCCCGGTAGGTCGCGGTCAGGCCGAGGAGCAGGAAAGCGGGATAGGCCAGGGCGGCCAGCAGCATCCGGCCGATCGCCTCGTCACCACGCTTGGTCCGGTGCACCAGCACCCAGATCAGGCCCGGGAACATGGTGACGACCAGCCAGATGCCGACGCTGGCGCCGAGCGCGGTCCAGGTGGGCAGGAACGGCACCGGGTGACCGATCAGCAGCCCGAGGAAGCCGGCCGTGCCACTCAGGGAGAGCAGGACCGCGATGATCGCGTTGGCCCACGGCGACACCAGATAATGCAAGATCTCGACCAGCGACGTACGGGCGATGTTGCCCGACTGGAACAGCGAGCCGAGGTAGCGGGCGCACTGCAGGTTGCCCTGGGCCCAGCGGGTGCGCTGCCGGGTCAGCCGCTTGATGTCGACCACCGCCTGCTGGGTCACCGAGGCCCGCGAGGTGTAGCGGATCGACACGCCCTGCAGGTGCATGCGCAGGCCCAGTTCCATGTCCTCGACCAGGCAGTCCGACCAGGGCGCGGTGCCCAGCGAGATCAGCGTGGAGAGGCGGCTGAACTGACCGTTGCCGCCCAGGCCGACGGTGTCGAGCGCGTTGCGCATGTTCTGGCTGGCGTCGACGATCGCGCCGAACTCCAGGTCCTGCACGGCGCCCAGGAGCCGGTTGCGGTTGCGGATGCGAACCTGGACCTGGACCGCGCCGACGCGGCTGTCGCCCATCAGGCGGCCGACCTCGTTCAGGATGTTCTCGCTGCCCTGGCCGTCGCCGTCGATGATGCCGAGCACGACCCGGTCGGCCGGAACACCCTCGTCGGCGGTGAGCTGGGCGATGAAACGGTAGGCGGCGTTCAGGGCCTCGCCCTTGCCCTGGCGGGCCTCGGGCAGGTCGCGTCGCATGACGTGCAGGCGCGGGTGATCGATGGCGGCCAGGACCTCGGGCGTACGGTCGTCCGAGCCGTCGTCGACCACCAGGACGCGTGCGAGGGTGCCGGCCGGGCCGCGCAGACCGAGGGCCGCGTTCACCGTGTTGGCGACCACCGCCTCCTCGTTCAGGGCCGGCACGATGATCCAGAAGTGGTCGGGCTTGCCGCCGCCGCTGGCCAGGGCCTTGTTGACGACCGTGGCGCGGTGGGTGCCGGTGTAGTGGACCGCGAACCAGACCAGGACGACCGTGGAGAGCGGCCAGGCCAGCAGGATCGCGTAGCCCGCGACCGCGATGAGCCAGCCGTCCGATGCGGACATCGTCTCCCCCGTCTCTGTCCCTGCCACGATGTCGTGGACGTATTAGGACATTACGGAGCTACCGGGCGGCTCTCAATAGTCGTCGTACGGCCGTTGCGGCATACCGCCCGAATGGCCTATGCCAGACATCCCAGACGTCTCGGGCTGGGAAAAACCGTACGAAAAAGGCGGCCACCGTGTGGTGGCCGCCTTCCGTGAGCCCGGTCTCAGTCGTCGAGCAGATTCGGGTTGTCGCGCAGCATCGCGGCCAGCCGGCGGGCGGCCAGCTCGGCCTCCTCGGCCTGACGCTCGGCCTGGAACGGCACCGGGTTCGCCATCGGCATCGGATTCGGCGCCGCGGGCGGTGGTGGCGGCGGTGGGGCCGGCTCGGCGTGCGGCTGGCGCTGCGGTGGCACCGGCGGCGGTGAATACGCAGCCGGGGGAGGCGGCGGCGGTGGCGCCTGCGGGGTCACGAACGGTCGCTCGGCGGTGGGCGGCTCGGCGTACTCGTAATCGGTCGGACCGAACCGGTCCTGATCGTCGTGACTGCCCCGCGGCGGCGGCTCGTCATCGACGTTGATCTCGAAGTCCGCGTGCGCCCGGGTCGGCTCGGCCGGCGACGGGGTGGGCACCGCATGGTCGGCTCTGACCTGCACGGTGCCGTCGGCGAACCCGAAATGCAGCAGCACCGGATCCCCGGCGCCCTCCACCCCGACGGTGACGCCCAGGTTCGGATGCCGGGTGATGACCCCGGCGATGGCCTCGACAAGCTCGGTCACCGCGGGGGGCGGCCCCGGGTTCTCCCCGGCCGCGGCGCGCTTTCGCAGCTCGTCGCGGCGCGCAAGCTTGTCGAGCGCGTCGTCCAGTCCGCCTCGCACGTCACCGTCCTCTTTCTCGCAACGGTCGCCCGGTACCTATGGGAATGCATAGCAAACCGGGCGACCCCGCGGACACCCTACGACTTCATCTTTATCGCCTTGTCGAGAGCCTGGTCGAGAACGACGAGCAGGGCATCCCGGACAGAGGCGCGGAAGCGGGCGTCGTAGGAGATGACCGGGACGTCCTCGCGGACCGCGAGCGCCCAGCGCACCTCGTCGAGGCTGTACGCCATGTTGCCGTTGAACGTGTTGACGCCGACCACGAACGGCAGGCCGGCCCGCTCGAAGTAGTCGACGGCCGGATAGCAGTCGTCGATGCGGTTGGTGTCGACCACGACCAGCGCGCCCAGGGCACCCTTGACCAGGTCGTCCCACATGAAGGCGAACCGGGTCTGGCCCGGCGTGCCGAAGATGTAGAGCTTCAGCGTCTGGTCGATGGTCAGTACGCCGAAGTCCATCGCGATCGTCGTGGTGGTCTTCGTTGTGGCCTGGCCGACGTTGTCGATGCCGATCGACTCCGACGTCATCTCGGCTTCGGTGGTCAGCGGCGAGATCTCCGAGATGGCGCCGACGGTCGTCGTCTTACCCACCCCGAAGCCGCCGGCCACGATGATCTTTACCGGAACCGGCGCTTTTTTGGTGGGCGCGGCTCCGCCCGGTATGCGCGCGGTTCCGACGACGCGGTTAGCTGATGGATCGAAGTCCACGGATCACTCGCATGATGGTCTCGGGGTCAGGGGTGTCGTTTTCAATGCCCTGGATGTCCACCTGACCGGCGGCGCGGAGGTCGCCGACGAGGATTTGACAGACGCCCAGGTGCAGACGCAAGCGTGCGGAGATCTCGGCCACCGAGATCGGGCTCTCTTCGAGGAGCGCCACGATCGCCCTGGTTTCCGGCGAGAACCGGGACGGTGGCGCTCCAACCACCACCGTCACCTGAGTCTCCATACCGATTTCGGGGTCGCCTCCATCGGTGCGTCCGGCCGTGATGACGAACGGACGCAGAGTGTTGCTCTGTCCTTGCTCGACCGGCGGCTGTTCCCCGGTAGGGGTGTAGCCGCCGGCCGAATGCTTCGGACCGGATTGCAGGAAGGGCCGGACTCCGGGGCGCGCCGGAGGTACCGGTTCGGCAGCGGGGTCCGGGTATGTCATTGCTGGACGGCGTTCTTCAACTCGGCGATCAGGCGCGGGCTCAGGGCGCCGCCGGCCCGGGTGGCGAAGAGAGTCATCTCGTACGCCAGAGTGCCCAGGTTGGCCGACCGGTCGGCGATGACGCCGAGCACCGAGCCGGCGCTGATCGCGGTCACCAGCAGGTAGCCGTCGGCCATGTCGATGATGACCCGGTTCAGGGCGCCCAGCCGGTACCAGCTGGCGGCACCTCCGGCGAGGCTGGTCAGGCCGGAGACCACGGCCGCCAGACGCTCGGCGTTGGGCCGGTCCTTGATCGCGGACATGGCCATCAGCAGACCGTCCGAGGAGACGGCGATGGCTTCGATCACGCCGGCGGTCCCGGACGTGAAGGAGTCCAGCAGCCAGTTGAAGGTTTTGGCTTCGGCGCTGAGCTGACTTTGCGCGGTGGGGTAGGGGGAAGTCATCGCGGTTGTCCCTCGGGTTGTGGCTGAGTTTCATTCAGAGCGAGTGCGACGCCGTACTCAAACTGATCCATCAGTGCGCGAGCCTGCTCCGGGTCCATCAGGGTCGGAGCCGGCGGAAGGATCGGCTGGTGCGGCTCGCTCGGCAGGGTCGCCCCTGGCACGCGGCGAGTCAAGCCGCCACCGGCGGGCGGCGTCGGCGGTGCGGGGGCGGCCACCGGTGCGGGGGCGTCCCACTGCTGCGATCGGGCCGGCTCGTTCCACTGCGGGGTGGGGGCCGGCTCGTTCCACTGCTGCTGAGCCGGGGCCGGCTCGTTCCACTGCGGCGCGGGCGCCGGGGTGTTCCACTGCGGCGCGGCTTCCGGCGCGGCGGCCGGGGCCGGCACGTTCCACTGCGGGGCGGGCAGATCGGGCATCGAGGCCGGCATGCTCCACTGCCCGCTCGCGAAGTCCGGAGCCGGCGTCGTGGTGCTGGTCTCGTGCGCCCGGCTGACCCCTTGCTCGAACGCGTCGAAGGCGGCCCGGGCGGCCAGAGCGTCGTCCTGCGACGGCGCCGCGGCGTGCTGCTTCGGACCGGTTTCGGTCGGGAGCTGGCTGCCCGGAACCCGGCGGCGCAGCGGCTTGTTGCCGCCGTTCTGCTGGGCGACCGCCGGCTCCGGAGCGGTCGGCTCCGGGACAGGGGCCGAGTAGCCCGAGTTACTGGCCGAAGCCATCGGTGCCTCCACGGCCGGGGCCGGGGTGTTCCAGGCCGGCTCGGCCGGCGTGTTCCAGTTGGTCTCGGCCGGAGCCGGGGTGTTCCAGCTCGGCTCGGCCGGAGCCTGCGCCGGGGTGTTCCAGGTCGGCTCGGGAGCCGCGGCCGGGGCGTTGTTCCAGCTCGGTGCCGGGGAGGCCGGAGCCGGAGTGTTCCAGGCGGCCGGCTGGTCCGGGATGGTCCAGGCGGTCTCCGACGGCTGCGGTGCGGTCCAGCCCGGACCGGCCGGCAGCGCCGGGTCGTTGCCCCAGGCCGACTGGCCGGCGGCCGGCAGCTCGGGCATCGCGGCCGGGTTACGGCCGGCGACCGGGATGCCGCTGTTGTAGGCGTGCGCGGGGTCGGGCTGCTGGTACGCCACCGGCTCCTGGTACGGAACACCCGGCGAGTAGACCGGCTCGGCGTCGTAGACCGGCTGACCGGCGTACGGGTCCTCGACGGCCGACGGGACCGGGGCCCCACCGAACGCGTTCCAGGACGGTACCGACTCCAGCGTCCGGGTGGCCCGGTTCAGCACGTTCGGGTCGAACGGCTGCTGGCTGCCCGGAACGGTACGGATCGCCGTGCTGGCGATGGCCACCTCGGCCGTGTTGCCGCGCAGCGCGCCACTGATCGGCGGGCCGACGGTCTCGTAGCCGGCCGGGATCTGCGGCATGGCCGGCGGCGCCGGAACGGCCGGAGCGACCTTCGCCGGAGCCAGGCTCTCGACCCGGGCGATCAGGTGCTGCGGGCTCAGGTCGATCCAGGCGGTCAGACCGCCGTCCGGCGTGTCGGTCAGGGTGACCTCGATGCCGTGCCGGCGGGCCAGACGGCCGACCACGAACAGACCGAGCACCTCGGTGGGGGCCAGGTCCAGTCGCTCACGGCGGGTCAGTCGGGCGTTCTCCTCGGCCAGACGCTCGGGCTGCAGGCCCAGGCCGTGGTCGATGATGGCGACGCGGGCGCCGCCACGCAGTTCCTCGGCCGAGACCGTGACGTTGGTGTGCGGCGGGGAGAACGTGGTCGAGTTCTCCAGCAGCTCGGCCAGGAGCAGCGTGAGGTCGGCCAGGACGGCCGGCACCACGACGATCTCCTCGGGGATGTCCACGTCGACACGGGTGTAGTCCTCGATCTCACCGAGGGCGAGACGGACGACGTCGGACAGGGCCAGCGGCGCCATGTGCTCGTTGGCACCGGCACCACCGGAGAGCACGACGAGCGCGGACGCGTTCCGGCGCAGACGGCTGGACATGTGGTCCAGTCGGTACAGCTCGCGGAGGCGGTCGGAGTCGGTCTCCCGGCGCTCCAGACCGTCGATCAGGGTCAGCTGGCGACCGACCAGGTTCTGCGTACGCCGGCCGACGTGGCCGAACATCTGGGCGACGTTACGGCGGCCGAGCACCTGGCGTTCCACCAGCCGGGCGGCGGTGGTCTGCACCCGGTCGAACGCTCGGGCCAGGTCACCGATCTCGTCCTGGGCCTCGACGTCGACCGGGTCCAGTCGGATCGGTCGCACCTGGGCCTCGGACTCGTCGTCGGCGACTCGTTCGAGCTCGGCCTCGGCGGCGCGGGCGATGCGGTCCGCCGAGACGGTCAGACGCCGCAGCGGCCGGGCGACCGCGCGGGCCATGAAGATCGACAGCGTGACCACGAGGATCAGCAGGAGCAGCGCGCCACCACCGATGTAGACCGCCTGCTGGATGGCGGACGACCGGTTGTCGGTGGCGGTGATGTCCACGTCCTTGGCCACGCGCTTCTCGACGAAACCACCGAGGACCATGACGGACTGCAGCGACGGGAACAGCGTCTTGGGGTTGAGGCTGCTCAGCGCCAGCGTCGGGTTCTGGGCCAGGGTCGCGGTGAACGTCGCGCCCACCCGCGACTGGAACGCGTCCTGGGTGTTCAGGTAGAGCTTGTACTGCGCGTCGGTGAAGTACGGCTTCGACGACGTGATGATCGACTGGATCTGGCTGAACGTCTGGTTGAACAGCGACAGCGGCAGAGCCGCACCGGCCCGGGTGTCGGCGTCGGTCGACTTGATCAGAACCGCGGCGGTGGCCAGGTAGGACGACGCCTGGCTGATCAGGTCGTCGGAGCGCATCGAGCGCTCCAGGGCGAAGACCTGCTGGCCCACGCCGGTGCTCAGGTCGGCGTGGGTGCTCAGCCCCAGGCCGTCGATCATCGGCGTGATGACGTTGGTGAAGTCGGTGACGACACTCGCCGAGTCGGTCTGCCGGGTCAGCACGTTGGACCGGGTGCTGTTCAGCTTGGTGGCCAGGATGACCGACCGGCGCAGCGCCGTAGGCAGCGTGTACTGGCTGTCGAGCAGGTCGGCGACCTTCTCGGCGGCCTCGGCGCTCTGCACGACCAGGGTGGGCTCGTCGACCAGGCCCATCAGGAAGCCCACCGAGAGCAGGCGCTCCTCCTGGAGCTGCAGGATCGCGGAACTGACCTGGGTGGCCAACTGGACGGAGTCCGAGGTGTCCTGCGCCTCGGACGCCGCGTTGGCACGGTTGATGACGATCGGCACTGTCAGGGCGAGAACACCCAGCAGCGGTACGAGCACCAACAGGGCAAGTTTGCCCAGGATGCGGAACTTACCGAAGAGCACCGGAACGCTCCCGCCCGCCGCCGTAGTTGGGGGCCTCGCCGTAGTTCGGAACCGAGTCGTACGGGCCACCGCCGTAGGGGTTGCCGACCGGGGCGTTGCCGCCGCCGGAGACCTGGACCGAGACGTCACGGCTGGTCTCACCCGGCTGCTCGGTGAACCCGGTCTGCACCTCACGGGCCCGGCCGCGGGTCCACAGGGTGGCCACGACGATCAGCACGATCGCGATCCCGAAGAGGACGAAGGCCTCGATGCGCTTGTAGGTCAGCGAGCCCGACCGGTCGTCGAGCAGGCCGGAGATCTCCTTCAGGATGACGCCGGACAGCGCGCTCAACGCGGTCTGCAGGGTCGACTGCGCGGTCACCAGGGTGGAGACGTTCGGACCCTTGGTGCTGCCGAGGTTGGCACCACGGTTGGCCGCCTCGATACCACGGCGGAACGAGTCGAGGTTACTCACCAGGTTGCCGCTGAGCGTGTTGCTGCTGGTGTCGTCGACGGCCTCCTGGAGGCGATCGGTCAGGTCACCGACGCTGTCCTGAACCAGCAGGGCCTGGTAGCCGAACTTGGTGTTCAGGGTGGTCTTGGCGCTGCCGGTGGCGGCCGCGGCCATGTTCGCGAGGTCGCTCATCCGGGAGACGGCGGTGACCGCGCGCGGCATCTTGTCGGCCACGACGCTCTGCAGGAACGAGATGTCGGCGTCCGGGTCACGGCTCAGGGTCGAGTTCTCCTGGACCGTGGTGAACAGCGCGATGGTCAGGTCGGCGACCTCGACGTGGGCCGTGAAGACCTTGTCGTCGGTGCCCTTGATCTTCGGCAGGGCGGCGATCTTGGCCTTCAGATCGGTCCACCGGGTCCGAGCGCCGAGCTCCTGACCGAAACGGTCGTCGACGCCCTGCACGCGGGCCACGGCCGCGGTGACCGAGGCGGGCTCCGCGGCGACGCCCTGCAGAGCCGACGACTGCGACTCGGCCAGGGCCGAGATCAGTGGGCTCAGCGCGTTGAGGTATTCGACGCCGTCCTGTTCCAACTGGACGTTGTCACGCTGCTTCGAGTTCTCTTGCAGGACCCGCAGGAACAGGCCTGCGGCAGGCAGCAGGACAAGAACCGTCAGCACCACCGCGAGGGCGGAGCGTAAACGGGTTCGCCGGCTGTTCACCGAGACTGACATTGCTTTCGTCCTCCGCCATGCACACACGCGATGGGCCATTGGGGGGCTACCGAACGTAGCCGTGCGGGCGCACCGATCTGGGTCAATCTATCCGAGAAATCCTCAAGAAACCCCTTTCCAAGGGTCAGAGTTCGCTCGGCTGATCGGGGGATACGCAGCACTTGTGACCGCGCTCTCGCAAGGTTTCTGTCGGCAGGGTGACAAGTGCCGCGCAGATGGTATCGGTATCGCGGGGGAGACGTGAATATGAGTTCTACTTCGGATTCGTTACGTCTTGGGTACCGTGCTATCCACGGAAAGTGCCAAAGCAATTACTAAAGGAAGTAAAATTACTTTGGGTAATTGATCCAACACAGAGAAAAGGGCCCCTCCGTCCCGTTTCGGGTGTGGAGAGGCCCTAATGACTCAAATCCTGCTCAGTGCCTTCCGGAGCGGGTCGAGGCCGAGCGCACCCAGGTCCAGCGCGTCCCGATGGAAGGACTTGAGGTCGAAATCACGGCCTTTGCGAGCCTTCGCCTCGTCCCGGGCCTGTAGCCAGATTCGCTCGCCGATCTTGTACGACGGCGCCTGCCCCGGCCATCCCAGGTAACGCTTCCACTCGAAGCGCAGGACCTCCTCCGGCTGCCGGGTGTGCCCCCGCAGGAACTCCCAGCCCAGCTCCGGCGTCCAGCGCTCGCCCGGGTGGAAACCGAACGGATTGTCCCGCGGGATCTCCAGCTCCAGGTGCATGCCGATGTCGACGATCACCCGGCAGGCCCGCAGCGCCTGCCCGTCCAGCATGCCCAGCCGGTTGCCCGGGTCGCTGAGGTAGCCGAGCTCGTCCATCAGCCGCTCGGCGTAGAGCGCCCAGCCCTCACCGTGCCCGGAGCACCAGGCCAGCAGCCGCCGCCAGCGGTTCAGCGAGTCGGCCCGCAGCAGCGTCTGGGCGACCTGCAGGTGGTGACCGGGGACACCCTCGTGGTAGACGGTGGTCACCTCGCGCCAGGTCGAGAACGTCTCCTGACCCTCCGGCACCGACCACCACATCCGGCCGGGACGGGCGAAGTCCTCGCTCGGGCCGGTGTAGTAGATGCTGCCGTCGCTGGTCGGGGTGAGGCAGCACTCCAGCTTCTGGGCCGGCCCCTCGATGTCGAAGTGCTTGCCGTTGAGCTCGGCGACCGCCTGGTCGGAGAGCTCCTGCATCCAGTCCCGGAACCGCTCCTTGCCGGGGATGTTGCGGGCCGGGTCGGCGTCGAGCACGACCACCGCCTGATCGACCGTGGCGCCGGGGCCGGCGATGACCGCCGAGACCGCGGCCATCTCCCGCTCCAGGCGATGCAATTCCTCAAATCCCCAGAGGTACGTCTCCTGCAGATCCACCTTGGCGCCGAGGAAGTACTGCGAGGCCAGGGCGTACCGCTCCGGCCCGGCGGCCTCCTTCTCCCGCCCGCGCGGGGCCAGCTCGTCGCGCAGGAATCGGCCGAAGTCGGACGTCGCCGCGGTCGCCACCTCGGCCGCCTTGCGCAGCTCGGCGCTGAGCGCGCCGGAGGCGTCGAGCCGGTCGGCCAGCCCGTGGAAAAAGTTGTCCCGCGCCGGGTCGGTCCACGCGTCGCACTGCTCGGCCACGGCCGCCAGCTGGGCCGATGCGCTGATCAGGCCCCGATCGGCGCCCTCGAGCAGAGTCCGCCGGTACTGCGTGAGCGCGGTCGGGAACGCGGCGAGCCGGGTGGCGATGTTGGCCACCGCCTCCTCGCCCTCGGTCGGCATCAGGTCGAACGTCATACGCAGCCCGTGCAGACTACTGACGATCACGTTGACCTCGGTCGCGGCGAATCCGGTGTCGAGCCGGGTCAGCTCCAGCCCCAGCCGCTCCATCATGGCTTCCTTGGCGACCTGCTCGGACTCGTGCTCCGGCTCGATCACATCAAGATCATTGAGGGTACGGCGGGTCAGCTCGGCCTGGGCCGCGAAGCCCTCGGGCGAGAGGTCGTCGGTCTTGTCGTCGTAACCCGAGATGCCGACCGAGGTCGCGCCGGTCGGGTTCAGCTCGGCCCAGTCATCGACGTATCGGTCGGCGAGTTCGTCAATTTGTCCCACCGCCCGACCCTATGGGATCTCCCGTCGCGGGAGTCATCCCATTTCACCCATGCGATCGGGTCCATTCCAGCAGACGGTCGGCCGTCCAGGTGTTGACCACCCGATCGGCCGGCACCCCGCACAGCGCCGCCCGCTCGCAACCGTTACCCAGCCAGTCCAGCTGGCCCGGCGCGTGCGCGTCGGTGTCGATGCTGAACCGGCAGCCGGCCTCGACCGCCACCGTGAGCATCCGTTTCGGCGGGTCGAGCCGGTCCGGCCGGGAGTTGATCTCGACCGCCTTGTCGTGCTCGACGCACGCGGCCAGCACCTTCTCCAGGTCGAAGGTGCTCGGCGGGCGGGTCCGGGCGGTCCGGTGGGCGGCGTCACCGGCGCCGGCCGCGGCCACCTTCCGGCCGGTCATGTGCCCGAGCACGTCCAGGTGCGGGTTGGCGATCGCGGCCAGCATCCGCCGGGTCATCTTGGCCGAGTCGTCCCGCAGCTTGCTGTGCACCGAGCCGACCACCACGTCGAGCCGGGCCAGCAGCTCGTCCTCCTGGTCGAGCGAGCCGTCCTCGTTGATGTCGACCTCGATGCCGGTGAGGATCCGGAAGCCGTCCGGCAGCTGCGCGTTCAGCTTCGCCACGTGGTCGAGCTGGCGGCGCAGCCGGTCCGCGGTCAGGCCGTGGGCGACGGTGAGCCGCGGCGAATGGTCGGTGAGCACGAAGTACTCATGGCCGACGTCGGCCGCGGCCAGGGCCATCTCCTCGATCGGGGACCCGCCGTCCGACCAGTCCGAGTGCACGTGCAGGTCACCGCGCAGCGCCGCCCGCAGCTCGGCCGCCGCGGCCGGCAGGTCGGTGCCCTCGGTGCTGAGCAGCCGCCGCAGGTAGACCGGCTCCTCGCCGGCCAGGGACTCGGCCACGCAGCGGGCGGTCACGTCGCCGACACCGGTCAGCTTGGCCAGGGTCCCGGCGGCGGCCCGCTCGACCAGCTCGTCGTGCGGTGTCCGGGACACCGTCGCGGCCGCCGACCGGAAGGCCTTCACCCGGAACGTCGCCTCGTTCGCCCGCTCCAGCAGGAACGCGATGCGCCGCAGGTCGGCGACCGGATCACGAGATGCCATGACCCCACATTAGGCGCTGCCGGGGATCGGGGTTGCCGGACAAAGATCGGCATCGGTATGTTCCCTGCGCCGTTCCGGGGGACGGGCGGCGGCAAGGGGGAACAACCGCGATGCCCGTTTCGCTTCGCGCCACGATCTCGGTCGTCGTCATCGCCGCGTTCGGCCTGCTGATCGTCGTGGTCGGGGCGCCCGGGCACGGCTACCCGCTGATCGCCGGCGGGGTCGTCGTGGTGGCCGCCGTCGGGCTGCTGATGCGGGCCGGGCCCGGGTCGGCGACCCGCGGTCCGTCGGGTCTGACGTTCGCCGCGGGAGTGCTCGGCGCCCTGCCCAACGTCCGGGTCGACGGCGGGCACGCGGACGTGATCCTGCTGGAGAAGGGCCTGGTCTTCGTGCCCTGCCCGGACAAGACCGACGACGGCGACAAGCGGGTCGGCGCGCTGCTGGCCGGCCACGACCCGGCCGACCTGGCCACGCGATACCGCTACCTGGCCTACGACGACGTCGCGACCGTACGGGTCGACCGCCCGGTGCCGATCGACGCGACGCTGCTGCTGCACGACGGCCGCACGGTCACCGTGCGGGAACGCTGGACCGCCGAACGGGTCGACCGCAGCGAGGACGTCTTCCTGGAGATCCTCAGCGACCTGAGGGACAAGGCCGATCGGTAGTCTCGATCGCATGCGGACGATCGACTGGGTGGACGGTGCTGTCGAGATCATCGATCAGACGGCGCTCCCCGGTGAGCTGCGGGTGCTCCGGTTGCACACGGTCGGCGAGCTGATCGCCGCGATCCAGTCACTGGCGGTCCGTGGCGCTCCGGCGCTCGGCGTGGCCGGGGCGTTCGGCGTCGCGCTGGCCGCCCGGGTCCACGGCGACGACCCGGGCGCGCTGGACCTGGCCGTGCACCGGATCGAGACGGCCCGGCCGACCGCGGTGAACCTGGCCCGCGGCGCCCGCCGAGCCGCCGACCTGCTGCCCCTGGGCCCCGACGCCGTGCTGGCCGAGGCGTGCGCGATCCGGGACGAGGAGATCGCCGCCTCCAAGTCGATGGCCTTCCGCGGCGCCGACCTCGTCGTCGAGCTGCGCGGCGACCGGCCCCGGCTGCTCACCCACTGCAACACCGGCGGGCTGGCCGCGGTCGTCATCGGCACCGCGCTCGGCGTCGTCGGCGAGCTGCACCGCCGCGGGAACCTGGGCGGTGTGATCGCCAGCGAGACCCGGCCGCTGCTGCAGGGCGCGCGGCTGACCTCGTGGGAGCTGACCCGGTGGGGCGTCGAGCACCGGGTCGCAGTCGACTCGGCCGGCCCGTTCCTGATGGCCCGCGGCGAGGTCGACGCGGTCATCCTGGGCGCCGACCGGATCTGCGCCAACGGCGACGTGATCAACAAGATCGGTACGTATTCGCACGCGCTCGGCGCCCGCCGGGCCGGCATCCCGTTCATCGTGGTGGCCCCGGAATCCACGGTGGACGTGGCCACCCCGACCGGCGCGCACGTCGACATCGAGGACCGGGGTGCGGCCGAGGTGACCGCGTGGAGCGACGCGGTCAACCCGGCCTTCGACGTGACCCCGTACGACCTGGTCACCGCGATCGTCACCGACCGCCGGGTGATCCGGGTCGACCGCGGCGAGAAGCCCTAGCTCTCCTTCGACCAGGGCTTGAGCCACGGCGTCTCGGGCCAGCCCTCGGCCGCCGCCATCAGCGGGTACGCCGTGGCGCCGTCGACCGACTCACGGATGATGTCGGCGTGACCGGCGTGCCGCGCGGTCTCCTGGATCAGGTGCAGCAGGATCCAGCGCACCGTGAAGTGGTCGAGGTCGGGCCGGTTCCACGGGACCGAGTGATCGACCGGGATCCGATGGTCCAGGCCCACCTCGGCCACGGTCTTCTCGGTCTCGGCGGCGACCGCGTCGTAGCGGGCGAACAACTCCTCGACCGTCTCGCCGTCGGCCAGCTTGAAATTCTCCTGGTAGGCCCCGAAGTCCGGCTTCTGGCCGGCGCCGCGGACCTGGCCGAGCCAGTTCTCCTCGGTCGAGGCGCAATGCTTGATCAGGCCACCGACGCTGAGCGGACTGGCGCTCGGCGTGGCCCGGAGCTGCTCCGCGGTGAGGCCGTGCGCGGTCAGCTTGATCACGTAGCGCATCTGGGCGAGGTAGCTGAGCAGGCCGTCCTGCTCGTTGCTGATGGGTCCGACCTGACCGGGCATGCCGACTTCTCCTGTACGTCGTGGTTCTCGCTGTCGAGAACCACGCTAGGAGCTGAAGCGGTCAGTTTCTGGCCGCATTGTCGAGAGTTCGGTTCCGTCGACCGATGTCACCCAGCCGCCGGACCGTCCGAGGGCCAGTAGCGCGTCGGCGTCGGCGGTCATCCGGCCGGGCGCGCCCGGGGTGGGCGGCCAGGATTGCCGGAGTTTCGTAGATTTTTCGAGATAAGGGAGGATTTTTGCGGTCGGGGCGGTGTCGGTGAGGTCGTCGCGCAGCCGGATCAGGTCGGCGATCACGGCGTCCAGCTCACGGTGGACCGCGGGGGCGTTACCCGCGCACATCGCCGCGATCAGTTCGGCGCGGGTGCCGGCGACCCGGGTGCCGTCACGGAACGAGCCGGCGGCCAGCGTCGCGCTCAGGGGTGCGCCGGCCAACGTCGAGGTCAGGGCCGCGGCCAGCAGGTGCGGGACGTGACTGATCCGGGCGACCGCGTCGTCGTGCTCGTCCGCGGTGATCGGCACCACCCGGGTGCCCAGCGCGGTGAAGAGCCGGGCCAGCGTCAACCAGTCGGCCAGGTCGGTGCTGTGCGGCTCGACACAGAGCACCCAGATCGCGCCGCGGAACAGGTCGGGGTCGGCGGCGGCGAAACCGGACGCGGCCGTCCCGGCCATCGGGTGGCCGCCGACGAAACGTGGCACACCGTGCTCGTCGGCGAGAGCCCGGACCGGGCCCTTCACCGAGGTCACATCCGTCACCAGGCCGCGGTAACCGGCCAGGTCGGCCAGCACTCGCGGCAGATGCGGCAGGGGTACGGCAATCGCCGCCACCTCTGTTCCGTCGACCGCCTCGGGCGCGGAGTCGAGGATCCGGTGACCCGCCGCGCGGGCCAGCTCCCGGGTCGCGGGGTCGGCGTCGAACCCGGTCACCTCGTGCCCGGCCGCCGCGAGGGCCCGCAGCAGCGAGCCGCCGATCAGTCCGAGCCCGATGACCGCAATACGCACGCTTGCAGTTATAGACGCCGGGGCCCGTGCGGATGCACGGGCCCCGGAATGATCTCGTCTTTTGTGCTCTGACCGTGCCCACCCGACCACGTCGCCCTTTCGGGCCTCGCGTTCTGGCCGCGCCAGCGGCCTGCGAGGGTCGGAAGGGTCCCCGCGGGAGCGACGATCCGGACCACGGCGGACCTAGGTGTGATGTCCGGGGACGTTGGTCGAGGAAATGTAACCACTCGATCTGAGGATCGGGGCTGGATCTTGTGAACAGATGAAGGCCTCCGGCTGTGCAGTGGAGCTGTCTAGACAACCACTGAGCAGGCTGGAGGCCTTCATGTCCCACGCTAACGCCGCGTTGACCCCGCGGGCGCGATTGCGGCTGGCGCGTCTGATCGTGGATGACGGCTGGTCACCCGCACGAGCGGCCGAACGCTACGACGTGTCCTGGAGAACGGCCGCGAAATGGGCCGCTCGTTACCGCGCCGAGGGCGAAGCCGGCATGACCGACCGCTCGTCACGCCCGCACCGGCAACCGAACCTGACCCCGGCGCCGACCGTCCGCAAGATCGTGCACCTGCGCCGCAAACAACGCCTCGGCCCGGTCCCGATCGCCGATCAACTCGGCCTGGCCGCCTCCACCGTCCACGCCGTCCTGCGCCGGCGCCGCCTCAACCGGCTCTCCCACCTCGACCGCGGCACTGGCGAACCGATCCGCCGCTACGAACACGATCAGCCCGGTGACCTGCTGCACGTCGATGTCAAGAAACTCGGCAACGTACCCGACGGCGGCGGGCACCGCTTCCTCGGCCGTGTCCAGGGCAGGAAAAACAAGGCCGCCACGCCCGGCAAACCCCGCAACCGGCACCACAACCCGCTCATCGGCACCGCATACGTGCACACCGTCATCGACGACCACTCCCGCGTCGCCTACGCCGAAATCCACGACGACGAAACCGCGATCACCGCCACCGGCGTCCTGCAACGCGCCGTGGCCTGGTACGCCGAACGCGGCGTCACCACCCGCCGGGTGCTGTCCGACAACGGCTCCGCATACAAATCCCGGCTCTGGCACACCACCTGCCACGACCTGGGCATCACCGTGAAAAAGACCCGCCCTTACCGGCCACAGACCAACGGCAAGATCGAACGCTTCCACCGCACCCTGGCCGACGGCTGGGCCTTCGCCAAGCTCTACACCTCAGAGAAGGCCCGCCGCGCCGCGCTACCAGCCTTCCTTCACGACTACAACCACCACCGACCCCACACCGCCATCGGCAAACGCGCACCCATCACCCGGTTGAACAACCTGGCTGGACATCACACCTAGGACATGAAGATCTTGATCTTGATTTAGGCCTTGCAGTGGGTCGTGTTGCGCCAGCCGCGCATGGCCTTGCCCGGGCTCAGCTGACCGCCTTTGCGCCACGAGGCGAGGTACGTGTACGGCCAGATCACGCCGCGGCGCACCTTCCAGTCGCCCACCTTGGCGCACGGCGCCGAGATGCCGTAGTGCAGGTGGCAGACGCCGCTCGCGTTGCCGGTGTGGCCCACCTTGCCGAGCAACTGGCCGGCCTTGACCCGGACGCCCTTCTTGATGCCGGTGGTCACCGACTGCAGGTGCGAGCCGTAGTAGCGCACACCGTCGTCGCCGAGGATCGAGACGAACAGGCCACCGTTGTACGGCCCGTCCTTCATCCCCTTCTTGAACTTGTCCTTGAGGCTGATCTCCAGGACCACGCCGCTGGTCGTGGCCACGAACTTGGAGCCGCACGCCGCGAAGATGTCGGTGGCCTTGTAACCCGCGTGGGTCTTGTGCCAGGACACGTTCTTGGCGGCGACCGGGAACACATAGGTCTTCGTCGCGGCGTTGGCCGGCTCGGCCGTACCGGCGACGCCGTATCCGGTCAGGAGCACGGCCGCGACGGTCAGGCTGGAGAGGATTCGGAGTAACCGCACCGCGACATCCTGGCAGACAGCGTCGATACGGGTTGTCCCGGCTAGGCTGGCGGCCAGGACGCCGGGAGGGATTCGAGATGCAGCCTCAACCGCCGCCGGGCTACTACGCCGGCCTGCCGCCGCGCCCGATCTACCGGGAACCGAACCCGATCGGCGCCGGCCCGGTGCTCAGCGGGCTCGCCTCCGGCGCGGTGTGGGTGCTGCTCTTCGGCAGCCTCGGGCGCGACCTGGCGTCGTACGCATGGTGGACCGTCTGCGCCGCGGTCAGCGCCTGGCTCATCGCCCTCGTCCTGACCCAGCTCGGCGACCGTGGCGTGGCGCTCGGCGTCGCCTGTTCGAGCGGGGTCGGACTCTCCGTGGCGATGCTCTTCGTGACACTGCGATGGATCGACACCTCGAACTTTCCGCTCTGGTGACCGGCCCGATCCGGCGACGCTCCGGAAGGCCTTGATCGCTTTCCGAACGGGTGTGGACAGACCCTTGACGAAGGCCGGTTCCGCTCGGCACTCTCGGCACCATGGCCCCCTCACCGCAGCGCCTCGACGAGGATCGCTGTCGCCGCCGTCTGGAACTGCTGGCGGCCCTGGCGCACGCCAAATCGGTGCGTGAGTCGGCGCCACCGCAACGGGTGCGCGGGATGCGGTTACGCGAGCTGATCGCCACCCGCCGCCGTAGCACCAACTGATCTAGCTACGAGAAAGGGCGTGGCGCGTCGCGCCCGCCGCCCCACCAGCTACCGTCAGGCGCTGAGGATTAGAACCGCGTTGGGGGAATCGTGTCGATTTTCGCTGCCGCTGTCGCCCGGGGAAAGAACGGGTGGACTGCGTCGGAGCTGGACCTGACGGGCCTGGCCGACATCGACGAGGTGGTGGATGCGCTCCGGGATGCCGAGCCGGACGCCGAGCTGGCGCTCTTGTTCGTCGAGAGCGACGACGAGTACCTCGCCGTCCTGCGCCTGGACGAAGGTGAGGACCTGCGGGTCTTCGGATCCGACTCGGCCTTTGCCGAGGAGTCCCGGATCGGGTCGGTGCTGCTCGGCGAGGTGGAGGCGCCGGCCGTCGAGGTCGACGACCTGGCCGCCCAGGCCGACGACGACGAAGACGACCGGCCGGCCGCCGACCCGGACGCCGACCCGGTCGGAGACGCCGAGTTGCTGAACGACCTGGGCGTCCCCGCGCAGCGCCTGCTGGCACTGTGCGGCATGGAGGGCATGCTGCCGTCCGACATCACCGCCGAGATCTGCCAGAAGATCGGGTGCGGCGATGAGATGGAGGAGCTGCGCGAGGCGTGATCCGTCGCGAGCGGCATGAGTTGTGGATGCGGCGGGCCCTGTCCGTCGCATCCTCCTCACCGGCGGACGTGCCGGTCGGCGCGGTCGTCCTCGACCCGTCCGGCGTCGAACTGTCGGTCGCCGGCAACGAACGTGAACTCACCGGCGACCCCACCGCCCACGCCGAGATCCTGGCCCTGCGCCGGGCCGCCGCGAACCGCGGCGAATGGCGTCTCGAAGGCTGCACCCTGGTGGTCACCCTGGAACCGTGCACGATGTGCGCCGGCGCCCTCGTCCTGGCCCGGATCTCCACCCTGGTCTTCGGCGCCTGGGAACCCAAGACGGGCGCGGTCGGCTCGTTGTGGGACGTCGTCCGCGACCCCCGGCTCAATCACCGGCCCGAGGTGTACGGCGGCGTCCTGGAACCCGAGTGCGCCCAGCTCATGCGAGATTTCTTCCGCTAACCCCCGATTAGGTACGGCCACAACGCCCAGCCCGCCCCGCGTCCCCCAAGCCCCGCCGATGCCCACGCGACGCCGCAGCCCACTCCCGCCCGCCCCGCGGGTCCCGCCCCCAGCTGGCGCTGAGGGTCGTCTCCCAGGCCGCGAAGCAGCCCTCAGCAACAGCTAACCCGCGTGCCGCGCACCAGCCAAGCCCGGCCCCGCACCGTTCTCTCAGGCCCGCACCGTTCTGCCCGGCCGCACCGCTCTGCGCGGCCCGCCCAGCTCCGCGTGGCCCAGCCCACTCCTGCTTGCACCGCGTGGCGCGCCGGCCGAGCCGGCCCGCACCGCTTTGCCCGGCCGCACCGCTCTGCGTAGCCCGGCCAACTCCGCGTGGCCCAGCCCACTCCTGCTTGTGGCGCGGGTTGCGGTGCTCGGCTGGTGCTGAGGGTTGTCTCGCGGGTCGCGAAGCAGCCCTGAGCACCAGCTGGCCCGCGGGGAGCGTGGGGCGTGGGTGTGTGGCATGTGCAGGAGCGCGGGTCGCGGGCGTGCAGGGCGCGGCGGGGCGTGGGCGTGGTGGACCGCAGGCGCGGCGGGAGCGCGGGCGTGCGAGGCGCGGGTGCGGCGGGCGTGTCGGAGTGCGGCGGGGGGGGCCTGGGGGTCGCGGCGCGGGGGCCGGCCCGCCCGACACAACCCACCCACCCCACTGGGGGAAGCCCCGCTGACCATTGTCGCGGGGAATGGCGTGGTCGTGCGGGCGGGCTGTGGACAACCCGCCGGTGTGGATGACCGGGCTGGTTGGTCAGGCGTCGGCGGTGATCGTGTTCAGGCCGATTTTGACCATGTTCGAGAAGCCCTGTTCGCGCTGGTCGGCCGGCATGGCCTCGCCGCGCTTGATGTGGTCACTCACGGTCAGGATGGTGAGGGCTTTGGCGCCGTAGCGGGCCGCGATGGTGTAGATCGCGGCCGACTCCATCTCTACGGCCAGGACGCCGTAGAGGGCGAGCGTGTCGTAGAGGTCGGGCCGGTCGGTGTAGAACGCGTCGGCGGCCAGGATCGGGCCGACCCGCATCGGGATGCCTTGCGCCTCGGCGGTGTCGACGGCGGTGCGGAGCAGGCCGAAGTCGGCGACCGGGGCGTAGTCGACCAGGCCGTCGAAGCGGGTGCGGTTCATGTTGGAGTCGGTCGCCGAGCCGATCGCGGCGATGACGTCGCCCAGGTTCAGGTCCATGGCCAGGGCGCCGCAGGAGCCGATGCGGATGACCGACTTCACCCCGTACTCGTTGATCAGCTCGTGGGTGTAGATGGACGCCGACGGCATGCCCATGCCGGAGCCCTGCACCGAGACGCGCTGACCCTGCCAGGTGCCGGTGAAGCCGAGCATCCCGCGGACCTGGGTGTAGCAGACCGCGTCCTCCAGGAACGTCTCCGCGATCCACTTGGCCCGCATCGGGTCGCCGGGCAGCAGAACTCGCTCGGCGATCTCTCCGGGCTTGGCCCCGATGTGCACGCTCATGCCGTCATCTCCGTCTTCGCTCGATTTCTCTGGCCGATCTTGCCAGGTCAGCACGGCCACGGGCGGTTATGGGTGACCCGGCGACGAGCGGTCTGCGGCGTCCGGTAACGTACTTCCCGGTGGTGTGTCCGAGCGGCCTAAGGAGCACGCCTCGAAAGCGTGTGAGGGTTTACGCCCTCCAAGGGTTCAAATCCCTTCACCACCGCCATCGGAGAGCCCGATCCACACGGATCGGGCTCTCTTGTTTTCTCCCGTCACATACGTCACTCTGTGTGCCCTGATTCCGGATCGCCCGGGCGTACCGCGTCCGCCTAGTCCGTTCGGTTGTTACCCATGATCAGCGCCGTGTGTGTAACAACGAGATGTCGTCGCACGTCAACGCCTTGAATTACGGACTGTAGTGAATCATGGACGGCCCAGCGACATAGGGTGTTGCGCAAGTCACGCAACCCAAATACACCGGATCAGACAATGCGGTTCCGACCGGGCGGTGAGAAACATTCACAGAAACGCCCCAACGCAGGTTCGTCGATGCCTGTCGTAGATTTGACACGTGAGAGTTGAGCATCACTGGTGGAATGGCGACGTCCGGCTCCAGCGCCGCGATGTCTACGTCCGCACCGACGGCAGCACTTGGGAAGTCGAGGCCCAGTTGGGCGGACCTGAGGGTAAGTCGAAGGTGCAGCAGTGTCCCGGCCGGGCGTCAGCGATGATCCTGGCCGACGCGTGGCGTGGTCCACGCTGGCGGTGGCGCGAACTGTAAATCGCGCCAGGAGCCAGGGCTGCGCCGTCGGTGCTTGACTGTCTCGGCCAGCCTTTGAGATGGGCCGGACCCCACAGGGGTCCGGCCCGTTCGTATTCGTGGGGGCCGGTCGCCCGTACACGCAAGATTTTTCGTGTGTTGGGTCTTGGCTCGTGTGTCAAGCCGGTCCGCGACGCACCTTCAGTCCGATGTGCGCGATTCCTCGCAATCTACCCTGAAATTCCGTAGAACTTGGGTAGAAAGCGATTGCCATGCGCGCCACCATCACCGAGCACCGCCCTGATGTTGCCGTGCTGCACCTCAAAGGCGAGCTCGACGCGGACACCGCCGAGGAGCTGCGCGTCGTCTTCTCCGGGCTGCTGGATCGTCCGGTACCGCGAATCGTGGTCGACCTGACCGAGCTGAAGTTCTGTGACTCGATCGGGTTGAGCACGTTCATCATCAGCAAAGAGGTGATCGCGGCCCGGGGTGGCTGGCTCAGTTTCGCCGCCGCCAATCCGTTCCTCACCCGGCTGCTGCAGACCGTCGGCCTGGCCCGCTACTTCGCGATCTTCCCGGAGGTGGATGACGCGATCGCGGCCGGCCAGCTGTGACGTCGGAACGGACACGTCGCCGCCTTGGAGCTGCTGATTCCCAAATAATGGAATAGTTACCTGAGTAGATATTCACCCTGGCAAGATCCTGGCCGATTGATCGCATCGGCTGCCGGGGGATGTCGTGAGGCGTTGGATCGCCGCTGTGCTCAGCGGTCTGGCTCTGGCGGCGGGTATGCCCGCGGCGGCGTATGCCGAGGACACGCCGCCGGCCGCCGCGGCCTGCGGCGGCGCGCTCGCCTTCGGCACGCCGATCGCCTGCGACTCGATCTCCGGATCCCGGCGGGACCGCTACACGATCACCACCACCGTTCCCGGCGAGCGGGTGATGACCCAGCTCTACGCGACAAGCACCGGCGGCAGCCTGCAGGCGGTGCTGAACAGCGGCGACGGCACCTGCTTGTTCGGTTCCTACTCCGATGAGTGCACGGTCGCCGTTCCCGGCACGTACCCGATCGACGTCTCCCTCTACAACGGTGCGGGCAGCGGGTCGTACGCGATCGGGGTCCAATCCCGCGACAACCCCGCGGCCTGCACCACGCTGGACCCGGCGACCTTCGTCGTGGACGGCGATCGGCTGCCCCGGGCACTGGCCGCCGGCGCCCCGGGCGACTGCTACCGCTTCGCCGGCTCGGCCGGGATGGGGCTGCGGGTCGAGACGACCGCCACCAGCCGAGTCGACACCCGGTCGGCCGACGTGCGGGGCAAGGTGTGGAGCCCGTCCGGCGACCCGGTCTGCTCGATCCAGTTCGACACCGGGACCTGCGCGCTGACCGAGGACGGCGTCTACACGTTCTTCCTGGCCGACATCTACGGCGGCCCGCTCGACTACACGTTGCGGCTGGTCCGGACCGATCGGCCGGTCGGCTGCCCGACGCTGAAGCAGGGCGGGTACGGAACGCCGGCCGCTGATCAGATCGGCGACGCCTCGCTGGGCAGCTACTCCTACACCTGCTTCGCGGTGCACCTGAGCGCCGGCGCGAAGACGGTCCGGACCAGCGACGGTGGGCAGGTCCACTGGGAACTGAGCGACACGAGCGGGACGGTCTGCACCGAAGCCGGCGAGTACTACGGCGAGCAGTGCCGGCTCCCGGCCGAGGGCGACTACACGCTCTGGCTGCGGAACCCCGATTGGACGTACGAGCCGTACAAGTTCCAGGCCTCGGTGATCGACCTGGCCGGCAGCGCGGGTTGCCGGCCGTCCACCGGCACCGACTGGGACGGGCCGGCCGTCAGCCTGACCGCGGCCACCCCGATCGAGATGTACTGCCAGCCGTTCACCGCCGCACCCGGGGACCGGGTCGTGGCCTACACCAGCGGCGGCGGCGCCAGCTGGATCAGCGACGGCACCGGCACCCGGATCTGCGCCCCCGACGAGTCCGGGCCGGCCGGGTGCGTGCTGCCCGGCACCGGCCCGTACCGGGTGATCGGCCAGCAGAACGACCTCCGGAACGTCGACCTGCAGATCCGGCGGCTGTCCGGCCCGTCCGGCTGCCCGGTGGTCACCCCCGGCGCGTACGGAACCGCCCCGGCCGGTGCCTACGCGGCCAACCGCTGCCGCGTCCTGGACGTCCCCGCGGCCGGGAAGTACCTGGTCCGCCCGGTCGACGACACGAACAACGAGCAGTGGGCCGAGATCTACACCGCGGCCGGCACCAAGGTCTGCGACACCGGCTCGTTCTGCGACTTCCCGGCGGCCGGCCGCTACACGATGGTGATCGGCGGCAGCGGGGTGCGGGACGGCGCGTACGCGACCGTCTTCACCGCCCCCGGCGGCGCCGGCTGTGTGCCGGTCACCGTGCAGGGGCTGGCCACCGGCGCGGTCCGCGGCTCGTTCACCGCGCTCGGCGAGACCGACTGCCTGGAGGTGGACGCCCCGGCCGGCGCCCGGATCGGCGTGCTCACCCCGCCCAAGGCGAGCGGTGTGGCCCGGCCCGACTGGAAGGTGATCGACGCGGCCGGGAACAGCCTCTGCGCGAGCGACTCGAGCCGCGACTGCGAGCTGACCGGGGCGGCGCCGTACCGGCTGCTGCTCAACGCCCCGAAGGACAAGGTCACCGGCGACTACGCGGTGGCCGTGCAGCGCCTCGACCAGATCACCGGCTGCGGGTCGCTGCCGCAGGGCGCGTTCGGCAACACCGTCGGCGTGACCACCACGTTCTCCAGCAGCCGGTTCGCTGCCTGCTGGAGCATCCCGGCCGATCAGCACGCGACGACCGAGCTCGTGTCGTTCGCGCCGGTCAGCGGGACCGGGGCGGCCACGCTGAGCGTCCGGGACAGCGCCGGGGTGCAGGTCTGCGGCATCCGTGACTACACCTCGACGCAGTCGCTGAACTGCACGTTCGAGCCCGGCCAGGCGTACACGGTGGTGATGACCGCGGCGGCGTCGAGCTTCCAGTACCGGATCACCCGCAAGGACGTCACGATCGCCGGAGCGACCTGCCAGACGCCGTCGAACACGGCGCTCGGCGGGCCGGCGATGACCGGGACCATGACGGCACCGGACGACCTGCGGTGCTACCGGGTGATCGCCGCGGAGACCGACGACTACTGGCTCGGCGTGCGCAGCGCCGGGGGCGCCGCGCGGTACTGGATCTACGACGCCTCCGGGGCCGACCGGTGCAGCGGATACGTGGTGCCGTGCCGGGTCTCCGGATCGACGGCGTACCTGGTGATCGTCTGGCCGACCAAGACCGGATCCATCCCGTACGCGGTGGACAGCTGGCACCTCGCGGCCGACGGCCGTCCGGTCGCGCAGTGCCCGGCCGCCTCGGCGGTGCCCGGGTTCAGCCTCACCGGCACCCTGGACGACCGGACCACCGCGGGCTGCGTCGCCGTGCCGATCACGGGCGGCAGCCGGTACCTCGGCGCGATCGTCACCAACACCGAGGGCGGGAGCGCGCGGCCCGAGCCGTACTTCTTCACCACCGGCGGCACCGGGACCGGGCTGACCGCCTGCGACCTCGGCGGCCCCGAGCGGCTCTGCGGCGTGCGCCTGGCGTCCTCCGGCACCGGGACCGGGCTGTTCGTGGTGACGCCGACCGGGGTGGGCGGGACGTATCCGTACCAGGTCCGGACCACCTGCCCGTACAAGACCTGCCCGAACCCGCCCGCGTACACGCTCACCTCGGTCACGCCGTCGAGCGCGCCGAACAGCGGGCCGGTCACGCTGACCCTGCGCGGGAGCACGCTGACCACCGGGGACACGGTGCGGCTGGCCCGTACCGGATCGGCCGCCGTTTCCGCGACGATCCAGAGCGTCGACAACGGGATCCTCACCGCCACCGCCGACCTGACCGGCATCACGCCGGGCGCGTGGGACGTGACCGTGACCTCCGGCGCCGACGGGCGGGCGGCGACGCTGACCGGCGGACTCACCGTGACCGCGGCACCGCTGACGCTGGTCAAGGCACCCGCGATCAGCGGAACCGTGCGGGTCGGATCGACGGTCAAGGCGACCACCGGGACGTGGACCCCGGCCGCGACCGCCTACACCTACCAATGGACGGCCAACGGGGCGACGATCAAGGGCGCAACCGCTTCGGCGTACGTCATCCCGGCCACCCTCCGCGGGAAACGCCTCGCCGTGACCGTCACCGCCAAGCGCGCCGACCGGGCGAACTCGGCCGCCACCTCGGCCGGTGTCCTGGTCGGCTACGGGGTGGCGCCGAGAGCCACGACCGCCCCGAAGATCAGCGGGACGGTCAAGGCCGGACGCAAGGTCAAGGTGTCGGCGGGCGCGTGGACGCCACGGCCCGAGGCGTACCGGTACCAGTGGCTGCTCAACGGCAAGGCGATCAAGGGCGCGACCGGGTCGTCGCTGACCATCAGCCGCGCCTGGGCCGGCAAGAAGCTGTCCGTGCAGGTCACCGTCAAGAAGACCGGCTACTACGACGGCAAGAAGGCCAGCGGGGGCGTCACGATCGAGCGCTGAAAGACGGCGAGGGCCGGCCCGATCGGGGCCGGCCCTCGCCTGCACTGTTTTCGTGCCGGAGCATACGAGACCGGACGCGACCTCACTCAGGGGTATCCCCTAGTCACGGCGCGCGTGCTGACCGCGTACGGGAAACCGGTCTTGATTTTGATCCTCGTCCCGGAAAGCCGGTCCCCGGAAAGCCAAGAAGGCCGGACCCGATGGGTCCGGCCGTTCCGTGATGGCGGAGGATACGAGATTCGAATTCGTGAGGGATTTCTCCCAACACGCTTTCCAAGTCTGCGGGCCGAGGTACGGCGCTGCCCGTCACCGACTCTGAGCAGCGTTGCTGAATCGACGTCATACTTCACAGACGGCCGCGGCTGGGCCTGAACGAGACGGAGACTGAGACGGTTGAGGAACCCTGTGGCCTGGCCTGGCCTGGCCTGGCCTGGTTTTGGTGACGGCGTTCAGTCGCACACTGACACGAGGTGCCGCTTTGGGTAGGAGCGAGCTGGTTTTTAGTACTTGCCTGCTGAGGCTCCCGCTCGACATCGGCCCTTCGGCTACTCGCATCCGGGGTGCGGCTCTTCTATGGTGGTTCAGTGAATGGAATCAATTCCCAGCCGTTATGGGTACTCTTCGCCGTCGCATCCATTCCTGCCATGGCTGCGATCATCGCTGCTTTCGTCGCAGGAGGGTATGCCAAAGCCGCGAAAGCGAACGAGATCGAAGCTCAGCGGCTGCGGGATCTTGAGTCGCGGATTTCCGATCGAAAGTATGAGACCTATAAACCAATGGTGGCGCTGTTGGGTGACATGCTGAACAAGGATAAGTCAACAGATTTGCTTGCGAGCGGAGAAATCCCTTCGAAGCTTCACGACTTCACAACTTGGGCCAGCATATATTCATCCGATGAAGCTGTCCGAGCATTCCGCAACCTCATGCAGTCGACATACGTGGACGCTCCGAAAGAGATTGTTTTGCGGCTTTACTGTGATTTTGTTCTTGAGGCACGTCGAGACATTGGAAGGCCGGATACATCTACATCTTCGGAAGAGCTACTCGCGATGCGACTTACCGACATTTACGCCAGCGATGGCTTGAAATGGATTGTTTCTGAGCCGTTTGATGAAGTTTGTAAAAGAGCTGGCTGGTCGCCGCCGTGGATTGATGCTGGCAGAGCACGCCGTACTCGCCAGTGAAGTGCCCGTGGCACTGCTAGAAATTAAGTAAAGAGTTAGGTCGGCATATAGCTTCGCCTGGAGCAGCCTTCGCCTGCAGCTCGTTGAGCCGTACGGCGGGCCGATCGACCTAGCGCGTGCTCCCGCCAGAAGATCCCTGCTGAGGTGGTTTGAAAGCTCACTCGCGACCAAAGGTCGAGGCTCAACTATGCTGGGAGCATGGCTTCAGGTGGCAATGCACCTCGCGCGTTCGACGCTGAGCTCCTTCGCATCAGTAAGGCGACCAAGAGCGAACTCGACTTTTACGGCGAAGGTGTTCATATCGTCACGGCTACCTCGCGGACACTCCAGGAGCTTCAGCATCAAGCAAGTGCTGATCGTCTGGCTCTGGCAAGTTCGTTTCTCGTAGCTGGCCAGAGATTCATGCGTTTGCGGGGTGCGGGCCCGGAGTATCGAAGTGCAATCAGTCGTTTCTATTACGCCATGTATCACGCTGCAAGAGCGGTCGTTTATCACGTCTTTGGCGGAGACGATCATGAATCTCACTCAAAGCTTCCGACGAAACTGCCACGCGACTTTGTGAACGCCGCAGTCTGGACAAATGATTTAAAAGACGCGCGGAGCCGGCGCAACGCGGCGGATTACGATCCGTATCCGATGGACAATGCCTCGTGGCAGTCAATTGCCAACAGCCTTTCGGTCAAGGCTGCGCAGTTCTTGGTCGTAGCGCGCCAGTACCTGAAGAGGAAGGGTTGTGCGTACGTATGAGCGTCACGCCGTTTAACGATATCCCGGCCTACATCAGGGAAGAGTTCAGGCGGAGGGGGAACGTTGATGCGCTCGAAATCAATGTTCGCGCGTACCCGGACGAGACCAACTTTATCGTATTGGTCCGCGAGTCGGATTTAGCGGAGGCTGCTCAAATCGGTAATGAGCTCGATGACGAGATCTCATTTCCGGACAATAGAGCTTTTGTGATTGTGCGCAAAGCGCCTTCCGAACTGCTCGAAAGTAAATCTGCACCTTTCACTGATGGCGTCCAAGACCTGCGCGCGCTCGATTTGCAACGCCTAATCAGTGCGCGATCTCGTGTCTCTGAAGCACTTCCTAGCCTGTCCTACGTGCGTGACGCAACACTCAATCTTCCAGCGGTCACCGCAGGGCGGCATCAGTTAATATTCGGGCGGCGTGGCGCGGGAAAGTCGGCGCTTTTGGTTGAAGCGCGCCGTCGGCTCGAAGATGCTACTGCGATTTCGTGCTGGATAAACATGCAGACCTTGCGGAACGAGAGTCCAGACCGGGTATTTCTCTATGTCGTAGACGAAATGCTTGCGGAGATTGTCGCGAATCAGCATTCGTTGAACTCACAATCTCGGATCAGCATGAATGCGGCTTCCCTATATCAGCAGATCGAGGGAATGCTGACCCGTGATATCGTCACGCATGAAGATGTAACTCGACTTATTCCACTCGTTCAAAGGGTAGTCAAACGGTTCCTCGATGCCACTGGACTGCGTATCTACATTTTTGTTGACGACTTCTACTACTTGCCGCGGAGTCATCAACCGCTACTTCTCGACATGTTGCATGGATGCGTACGAGATTGTGATGCATGGCTAAAGATTGCTTCCATTCGGCACCTGACTCGGTGGTGGCAGTCGTCGCCGCCGCTCGGCCTGCAAACCATGCATGACGCTGATCTATTGGACCTCGACGTAACACTGCAGGATCCGGCTAAAGCAAAGAAGTTCCTAGAGACAATCTTTCTACGGTATGCCGAGCATGTAGGAGTACCTAGCCTTTCAAGGCTATTTCATCCAGCTGCTGTTGATAGATTGGTGCTGGCTTCTGGCGCTGTTCCACGTGACTTCCTTATCCTGGCAGCGAGTTCGATCGAGAAGGCGCAGCAGCGGCCGAAAGCCAAACTGGTTGGCGTTCAAGATGTGAATCAGGCGGCCGGAGACGCTGCGCAGGTGAAGATTCAGGAACTGGAAGAGGACATGGCTTCGAACGTCGCCTCGGCCCGGCGAACTGTTGAAGCTCTAAAGATTGTGCGCAACTTCTGCCTGGAAGAAACGAGCCATACCTACTTCCTGGTGGGCTATCGTCAGAAGGAAAGCCACCCTCACCTGTATAATATTCTGACTGACCTGCTGGATTTGCGCTTGATTCATTTGGTCGATAGCGGAGTTTCCGACCCTCATGCGGCGGGCCATCGATCAGAAGCATTCATGCTGGATTTGAGTCAATTCTCGGGCTCCCGTCTTAAGCAGGGGATACGAGTTCTTGACTTTTCGGGTGGCAAAATTGTTTCTAGGAAGACAAAGGGAGCTTCGGTTGGAGGAGTGGATAGAGCAGGCGACACGCCGCTGAAGGTCATCGCGATCCTTCGTGCAGCGCCAGCCTTTGACCTCAACTTCTTCTCGCATCTGGTCGGAGAAGCGCTCTAGCCTCGGCCCTTCGTTAAGGGGGTGTCCAAGGACTGGGCCGGAAATGAAGAAGTGCCTTCTGATCAGGGAAGATAGGACTCGCTGAGGGTCCAATATTCCTGTCACGGAAGGCACTTGCTGGGCACGGCCGTTTCATGATCGATAGTGGCGGAGAGTGACGATGCCCGCATCGGCGTGTCGGATATGGACGAAGCCCCGTTGAGACCAGGTCTTCTTCACGGAACTGGTCCAACGGAGCTCCGTCGTGCAGTCGGTCGCAGTCGAACAGTTTCCCGTCGAGGATGACGTGTGACCAGCCCCCGGCGGCGACCCGGCGCAGGGCGGTGTGCAGATCCTGAGCCTGGGCGGCCAGGACGGCGACGCCCTCGTCGCGGTAGCGGTACGCCCCGTGGCCCGGGAGACGCCGAAGCCGGCTCCCAGCAGCGTCAGGTCCTCGGCCTTGCGGAACTAGACGAGTACAAGAAGTGCCTGATAGAAGCAGGTCAAGGCGCGAGTTCCGGTCCTGGTGTCCCGGACTCTGCGCTCGGCGGCGAGCAGCCGTCCAAGGTGGCGTACGAGTTTCCTCGGGACGTCGAGCATGGCAGGATAAGCAATCACGTGGAGCCCTCTCGAACACCGGTTTCTGTCGCAAGGACTCGTCTATCGATGGCTCCACGCCTGTATCCAGCATCGTCCGGTACGCGGCAATCATCCGTGTCGTACCAAATCAGCCGCTATTCCTTACTGAGATCACCTCAGTGAGTTATTTGGGCCGGACTGGAGGTCCGGCCCAACGTCTTGGAGCCACCTGCTCAGCTGATCAGGTATTCATCTCTTATCTCATCCGCTGAATATTCTATAACCATAAATTGGAGGCTTCCATCTTTTTCGACTGGGTGCAGAATCGCGAAGTTTGTGCCAGAATCCGGCGCCGCTGAGACGACGAAGCGCAAGGTTTGCTGTTCAACGCCCCTGACGCATGCGGTCGAAGCATCGAAGTGGCAAGCGTCGAAAAATTGCTGAGCTTGGTAACGTGAGTAGAATAACGGAAGTATTTTGCCGTTATTAGGCAAGGTCATCCAGTTCCCTGTGATTTTGGAATTGCGTAGCTCCATGATGGTCCAGAAGGGCTGTCCTATGGCCTTTTCGTCGGGCAAGGCTACGGTGGCGACGATTTTCCCAAGGACAGATCCGAAGCTCGGAAGATCATTTCCCGCGAGGTGCGTGACGCCGTGGTCTTGCAGATATTTCTTCGCGCCCTGCTGAAATCCATTTTTAGAGATTAAGATGCCAATGGTGCTAGGCATGTCGCGTATCTTGCCGACGAACGCGATGGCCTCATCTCGTTCGATTGGTCGCTTGGTGTCTTTGCACTCGATCGCTACTCGGTGCCGAATTCCCGCCGTGACGAACTCATAGAAAACGTCGATATTATAAGCATTCCCGCGCGTGTCGAATACTGTAGCTCGACGCGCTACGACGATATTCTCGCCGTGTAAGTTGAGGAGCGTTCTGTAGACATACTCGACGTAGCTTTCAAACGATTCTCCCGAGTTGGTCATCCTGTGCTCCAGTCGTCGGTTCGCGGCTTCATGGATATCAGGTAGCAGGCGTCGATGCTCGATGTGCCGATCGGCTGGCCTGCCGACTTAAGCTGGATCATGAGGCGAAGTTCATAGCCCTGATCGTCGTGACGTTCCTTGAGCCCAGTCGCAGTGGAACCATGCGTTAGGTCCAGCTTGCGCTGGACGAAGGTCATCAAGACTCAAGCCGCTCGGCTGCTCGGTTGCGGCTCAAACCTGCGAAGGGCTCTCACCGCCGGCGGCGGCGCAGAGGGGAGTGCTGACTTGGCGCACGAAGCAGTGGCTACTTAGTACTCCAGCAGGAGATCTTCTGACCTGGTGTGGCGGTGTGGTTTGTCCGTGGACAGCAAGCAGCCACCGCTGAGTCTCGATGGTTGTGTGGACCCCGAAATCGGCGGTGGCTGCCGCCTACAGAGTAGATGCTCAGCGATGGTCTGAGCTGTTTGACGAGTTGATGAACCCGATCGAGGCACGGTTCGGCCGGCCCGAACCGCGGCGCCGGGTCCGAGGTTTTGTGCAAGGGCTCCTCGCACCGTTACCGGCGAAGAACTGCTGGACGATCGCCGAACACGCCGGCGACGACGGCCCGGGCGGGATGCAGGATCTGATCGGCCGTGCCAGCTGGGACGACGCCTTGGTCCGGTCTGACGTGCGGGCCTTCGTCGCCCGCAGGCTCGGGCATCCGGACGCGATCCTGGTCATCGACGAGACCGGCGATCTGAAGAAAGGCCGCAACACCGTCGGCGTCCAACGGCAGTACTCCGGCACCGCCGGGAAGATCGAGAACTGCCAGCTGTCGGTGCATCTGTCCTACGCCTCAACCCGCGGGCATGCCCTGCTCGACACCGCCCTCTACCTGCCGAAATCCTGGACCGGAAATCCTGAACGGCTGGCCGGGGCCGGTGTTCTCGACGAGGTCGGGTTCGCCACCAAACCGCAACTGGCCTGCCGGCTGATCGAGACCGCTCTGGCCGGCGGCCTGGCATGTCGATGGGTTGCCGGCGACGAAGCCTACGGCGGCGACCCGCAACTGGCCGCCGCGTTGCGGGGCCACCGGCTCGGCTACGTCCTCGCGGTCGCCTGCTCGCACCGCGTCCCGACCGGCCTCGGCGTTCAGCGAGCCGACCACCTCACCGCCGGCCTGCCGGACCAGGCCTGGCAGCCGATCTCCGCCGGCGACGGAGCGAAAGGCTACCGCTACTACGACTGGGCGTTCATCACCCTGCCCCTGGCCGCAGACCAGCACGCCGGACACCACTGGCTGCTGAGCCGCCGCAACCGCAGCACCGGTGAACTGGCGTTCTACCGCTGCTAGGCACCCCAGCCGGTCGCGCTGCGCCAACTGGTCACCGTCGCCGGCCGACGGTGGACCATCGAGGAATCGTTCCAAGCAGCCAAGACCGAACTCGGCCTCGACCAGCACCAACATCGCCGCTGGACGGCCTGGCACCGCTGGACCACCCTGGTCATCGCCGCCCACGCCTTCCTCGCCGCCGCGACCACCCTCTGCACCGCCAACGCCGAAGACCTGATCCCGATCACCGTCAACGAACTCCGGAGCCTATTCCACGACCTGATCATCAAACCCACCGCAAACATCGCCGCCGTGATCACCTGGTCCATCTTCCGACGCCGCCACCAAAACGCCGCCAGGACCAGCCACCACGAAAGACAAGCCCTCACCGAGCCCTAAACGGATCTCCTGCTGGAGTACTAGGCCAGCTCTGATAGTGAGGTTGGTGCCCCGGGTGGCTGTCCATGACCGCTCGCCGGACGCTGGCTGAGACGGAGATGAACGAAAGGCCGGACCCTGGGGTCCGGCCTGCTCGCGTCTGCCCTGGTGGGGCTGGCGGAGGATACGAGATTCGAACTCGTGAGGGGTTTCCCCCAACACGCTTTCCAAGCGTGCGCCCTAGGCCACTAGGCGAATCCTCCGTGCGCCAGAGTACAGACTTGCGTAAGGCGTTCGACGCACGGGGGTCGGCCGTCCCCGGTTTCGGCGGGCGGGTAGGGTGTGGATCAGCCCCTCGTGCGGCGTCATCCTGTGAACCTCCCCAGGGCCGGAAGGCAGCAAGGATAAGCGGGCTCTGGCGGGTGCACGGGGGGTCCTTTCTATCTCCGGCTTGGCATGCACGGTCGGGGCATGTCGTTTGTTCTTGTCACACCCTCGACGGAGAATGGCGCGGTCGTTCAGGAGGTGGCAGGAGTGGCTCTCGCCCTCTACCGGAAGTACCGACCTCGCACGTTCGCCGAGGTCATCGGTCAGGAGCACGTGACCGAGCCGCTGTCGCAGGCGCTGCGCAGCGGTCGGCTGAACCACGCCTATCTCTTCTCCGGGCCACGCGGCTGCGGCAAGACGTCGAGCGCCCGCATCCTGGCCCGCTCGCTCAACTGTGAGCAGGGTCCCACCCCGGATCCGTGCGGCGTCTGCATGTCCTGCAAGTCGCTGGCCAACGACGGTGCCGGCTCGATCGACGTGATCGAGATCGACGCGGCCAGCCACGGTGGCGTCGACGACGCCCGTGAGCTGCGGGAGAAGGCGTTCTTCGCGCCGGCCAACAGCCGCTACAAGATCTACGTGATCGACGAGGCCCACATGGTCTCGTCGGCCGGCTTCAACGCGCTGCTCAAGCTCGTCGAAGAGCCTCCGGAATATGTGAAGTTCATCTTCGCCACCACCGAGCCGGACAAGGTGCTCGGCACCATCCGCTCGCGGACCCACCACTATCCGTTCCGGCTGATCCCGCCCGCGACCCTCCGGCCGTACCTTCAGCAGCTCACCGACGCCGAGGGCATCACCGTCGAGCCGGCCGTGTTCCCGCTGGTGGTCAAGGCCGGCGGCGGCAGCGCCCGCGACACGCTGTCCGTTCTCGATCAGCTGATCGCCGGCGCCGGGCCGGACGGTGTGACCTACGCGCGGGCCGTCAGCCTGCTCGGCGTCACCGACGCGGCCCTGATCGACGAGATGTGCGACGCCCTGGCCGACGGGAACGGCGCCGCCGCCTACGAGACGATCGACCGCGTCGCCGAGGCCGGCCACGACTCCCGGCGATACGCGTCCGACCTGCTGGAACGCCTCCGCGACCTGATCGTTCTGCAGCAGGTTCCGGACGCGGTGGCCAAAGGACTCATCGACGGGCCGGCCGACCAGCTCGAAGCGATGCACCAGCAGGCGTCCCGGCTGGGCGCGGCGACACTGTCGCGCTGCGCCGACATCGTGCACACCGGCCTGGTCGAGATGCGCGGGACAACCGCGCCCCGGCTGCTGCTGGAACTGATCACCGCGAGGATGCTGCTGCCCGGGGCCGATGACTCCACCGGGGCACTGCTGCAGCGACTGGAGCGGTTGGAGAAACAAGGGCCGATTTCCGACGTACGGGGGGTCAGCGACGCCCCGGCCGTAACGGTGCCCGGTGATGAGGATTCGGTCGGCGCGGTCGCGCCCGTCTCCGGGGGATCCGGTGGGGGGTTGGCGGCGGCGCGGGCGGCGGCTGCCGCGGCGGCTCGTAGTCGGTCGGGGCCGGCTCGGCCGGTTTCGCCAGCTCCGGTTGCTGCTGCGCCTGAGTCCGCTGTTCCGGCGGCGCCGGTTTCCGCACCTCCGGTGCCGGCGGCTCCGGTTTCCGCGCCCTCGGATTCTGTGGCGGGCGTTGCGCCGGCCTCCGCTCCGCCGGCCGCGTCGGTTTCCGAGCCGCCTGCCGCTGATCCTGAGGCGGTCGACTGGAATCGGGTCGCCGACGGCGGGCAGCACGAGGACGAGCCGTCGTGGGAGGAAGAACCGCCGGCCGACACCGAACCGGTCGCCCAGTCGCGCCCGCCCGCCGGATTGCCGCAGGTCCGTGCCGTCTGGGAGGCCTTCGGCGCGAAAGACTCCAAGATCCAGGCGATGCAGGGCAGCGGCATCGGCCTGCGTGACGTCGAGGGCGAGGCGGTCTTCTTCACGGCGCCGAACCCGCGCTACGCGGAACGGTTCCTCACCTTCGCCGACCACATCGCGACCGAGTTCACCAACGAACTCGGCGGCCGCTGGCAGATCCGCTGCGACGTCGGCGACGGCACCGACACCGCGGCCCGCAACGCTGCCCCGCGCAGCCGCCCCCAGCCCGCCGAGCAACCCGCCGGCCGCGACCACGCCGGGGCCCGGGACCAGTCGGCGGCCCGCCGCATGCCGGCCGCCCGGCCGCCGTCCACCGCCCCGGAACGCAACACCGGCCGCACCGAATCCCGCCCGTCCCGCCCCCAACGAGCCCCGGCCACCGACGCCGACGACGACTGGCCGGCGCCGTTACCACCTGAGCCGATCGACGACGACCCGTACGCGCCCGGTCCTGTCGACCACTCAGACGCGCCCGCGCCTTATTCGGGTGGGCCCGCACCGAGTGCTGTGGAGTCGCCCGCTGGGCGTGCACCCGCTTCCGCGCCGCCCCCGGGTCACATGCCCGCCTCCGGGCCGCCTGCGGGTCACGCACCTGCTTCCGGGCCGTCTGTGAGCTATGGGGCGGCTTCTGCGCAGTCCGGGGGGCATGCCGCTTCTCCGCGCCCCGATGGGCATGCGGGGGCCTCTGAACGGCCCGCGGATCACGGGGTCGTTTCCGGGCCGGCGGCTCAAGCGGCCTCCGATGACGGGGACACTGACTGGCCGGAGCCGGTTCGGCCGGGGTCGGCCGCCGTGCGGGCGGTTTCGCCTCCGGCGGACGACGACTGGCCGGAACCGGTAAAGCCGGGCACCTGGCCGCCCGCCTCGACTGCTCCGGTCGCCGACAGCGTTTCCGCGGCTCCCGTGACCAGTGGTGTGGCACCCGTTGCCGCTCCCGTCGCATCGGTGAGTCCTACCGAGGCTGCGGAAGATTCGTGGGCCGCGCCGGGGACATCGCCTGCGCCTGGGGTGCCAGAGGCCGCGGAAGGGCCGCCGTGGCCTGAAGATTCAGCGATGTCGGCTGCTGCTCCTTCGCGGCCGGCTGAGCCCGCGGATTCGGTCGGTCCGCCGTGGCCGGTTGATCCCGCCGCTTCGTCGGCTCCGGCCGGCCCGCCCTGGCCGACTGACCCCGCCGCCCCGCCTGCTGCTTCGGCGCCGGCGGCTCCGGCTCGTTCGGCGGCGATGGAGGCGGCTCGGGCTGCGGCGGCGCGGGGTGGGAACGCCAGTCCGAGTAGTGGGCTGGCGGCGGCCCGGGCGGCCGCGGCCAACGCCGCCAAGGGCGGTTCGAGCCGGGGGGCGGCCCCGGCGGCGGCGAGTCAACCTGCGGCGGCGGGTGGTTCCGCCTGGGCCGATGGGACTCCGATCGGGGAGGCGCCCTACGACCCGGAGTTCGACGGTCCGCCGCCCGCGGCCGGGGGGTTCGAGGGCTTCGACCCGGGGGACGAACCGCTCGACGAGGTGATCGACGAGAAGACGGCTCGTCAGAGCAGCGAGGAGCAGGCCTTCCAGCTCCTCCGGGACGCTTTCGGAGCCGAGAAGATCGGCGAGGTCTAGCCCACCCCGCAGCCACGCCGGGCGGTGGCTCGCTCGCGTTCAAGCACCATGTCGCCCCGTTTCGGGTAAGGCGTGATAAATGCCGTACGGGAAAAGCAAGCAATGGTGAGCAGGCCGCAGCCGTGAGAAAGCAGCGGACCGCGCCGCGTGGGGTAAGCGGGAGGAAAGGCCACCGGAAGCGGACCGGATCACGGCGCGATGGTGGGCTGACCGGGATCCGCGAGCGCGGCGGCTACGCTGGCGGCGGTTGACAATGGCGGGTCGCCGATCATCGACGGTGGCCTGTCCAGTACGAGTGAGCGACTACTTGAGGAGCAATGCGATGCGCCCCGGTGCACAGCCGAACATGCAGCAGCTGATGAAGCAGGCGCAGAAGATGCAGCAGCAGGTCGCCCAGGCTCAGGCCGAGCTGGCCGAGGCCGAGCTGACCGGCACGGCCGGCGGCGGGCTGGTCACGGTGACGGTGACCGGGCTGGGCGAGTTCAAGGCCGTGAAGATCGATCCGAAGGCCGTGGACGCGGACGACGTGGAGACGCTGGAGGATCTGGTGCTGGCCGCGATCCACAACGCCGCCGAGGCGCAGCGTGAGCTGGCCGAGCAGAAGATGGGTCCGGCGACCGGCGGCCTCTCCCTGCCGGGGTTCTGATCCCGTGTATGAGGGTGCCATTCAGGACCTGATCGATGAGCTGGGCCGGCTGCCGGGCGTGGGCCCGAAGTCGGCCCAGCGCATCGCTTTCCACGTCTTGTCGGCTGATCCGGCGGATGTGAATCGGCTGGCGACGGCGCTGCGCAAGGTGAAGGAACTGGTCCGGTTCTGTACGACCTGTTTCAACGTGGCCGAGTCGGAGCAGTGCCGTGTCTGCCGCGATCCGCGCCGCACCAACGAGGTGTTGTGTGTGGTGGAGGAGCCGAAGGATGTCGTCGCGATCGAGCGGACGGGCGAGTTCCGGGGGCGGTACCACGTGCTCGGCGGGGCGATCAACCCGCTGGAGGGCGTCGGGCCGGATAACCTGAAGATCCGCGAGTTGCTGATCCGGGTGGGGACGGGGGAGGTCAAGGAGTTGATCCTGGCCACCGATCCGAACACGGAGGGTGAGGCGACGGCGACCTATCTGGGCTTGTTGATCAAGCCGATGGGGCTCTCGGTCACCCGGTTGGCGAGTGGTCTGCCGGTCGGCGGCGACTTGGAGTACGCGGACGAGATCACCCTCGGCCGGGCCTTCGAGGGACGCCGCGCGATCTGATTTTACCTGCGGTAACAACGCTGTAACGCCGTGCAAGCAGTTTGGCCCGGATTGGCTACTTGCGAGCCCCTTACGCGGTACCTTCCGTTTGTTCGGCGTCTAGGTCACGGTGACATCACGAGGGAGACACGGAAGCATCCGTGTGCGGTCGGTGAGCTTGACCCGGGCACCGCACTAGGTGAATGTTCCTCTCGATGGCGGCCACACCCGCCGTCAGGTGCCCTCGTGGCTCCGGCCTGATTCGGGCCGGTCGCGGCGAGGGCCGGCACTCGAGGCATGCGATAACCGATCGGTTTACCGCTAGCAACGTGGGCCATCGTCTCCGGGCCGTGGGAGCTTCCGTGTACCACGTGCCTGAAGGCCGTGGACTCCTTGCTGCGTGGTGGCCGGGAGAGGACCGGCGAAACAGATGTCGCTTGGCCCAGAAGCGTCGGTCACCGACGAGGAGTCGGCACCGTCGGCCGACCCGGCCGAGGTTCGGGGGCCCGCCGAGAAGGCGATCGCCGGCCGGTCACTGAAACAGATCGCGTGGCGTCGCCTGAAACGGGACAAGGTCGCGATCGCCGGTGGCGTTGTCGTTCTCCTGCTGATCCTCGTGGCGTTCCTCGCCCCGGTGCTGACCCATCTCTTCGGTCACCCGATCAACGAGTGGCACGGGGACGAGATCGACGCCACTTTCGGCACCCCGAAGAAGCCGTGGGGCGGCATCAGCTCCGAGTACATTCTCGGCGTCGAGCCGACCACCGGCCGGGACATCTTCAGCCGGATCGTGTACGGCGCGCAGACCTCGCTGCTTGTCGCGTTCCTCTCGGCGTTCTTCTCCACCTTCCTCGGCGTGCTCTTCGGCACCGCGGCCGGTTTCTTCGGCGGCTGGATCGACGCGACGATCAGCCGGGTGATGGACTTCCTGCTGGCCTTCCCCCAGCTGCTCTTCTCGATCGCGCTGGTCTCGGTCCTGCCGGATTCGGTGTTCGGGTTCAGCGGGCGCTGGTCGCGGATCGTGGTGCTGGTCGGCATCATCGGCTTCTTCGGCTGGCCGTACATCGGCCGGATCGTCCGCGGGCAGACACTCTCCCTGCGCGAGCGGGAGTTCGTCGAGGCGGCGCGCAGTCTGGGCGCCCGTTCCCCGCGGATCCTGTTCCGGGAGATGCTGCCCAACCTGGCCGCCCCGATCCTGGTGTACGCCACCTTGATCATCCCGACGAACATTCTCACCGAGGCCGCACTCAGCTTCCTCGGCGTCGGCATTCCGCCGCCCAACCCGTCGTGGGGCGGCATGCTGTCGGACGCCGTGAGCGTGTACTCCATCGATCCGATGTACATGATCATCCCGGGCGTCACGATCTTCATCACGGTGCTGGCCTTCAACCTCTTCGGTGACGGCCTGCGCGACGCGCTCGATCCGAAGGCCCGCTGATCGTCCGGCGGCTGGAACATCGCATGTTTCGCGGACCATTCGGTTCCGCTGTTCGAGGAGGTAGGAGTACAGGTGTCCACGAAGATTAGGGCGATTGCGGCGGCCGGCGTCGCTCTCGCGCTCGGTCTTACGACCGCCGCGTGCGGCGGTTCCAAGAGCGATGACAAGAGCACTACCACCACCGGCAAGTCGGCCTACAACGCTGCGGTCACCGACGTGGTCAACGCGTCGACGGTCAAGGGCGGCACGATCAACCTGTGGAGCGCGCAGGACGCGGACTACTGGGACCCGGCCCGCGCCTACTACGCGTTCGTGTGGAACCTGAACCGGCTCTACACCCGCAAGCTGGTCGACTACGCCGCGGCCCCGGGCAAGTCCGGCCTGGAGCTGCAGCCCGACCTCGCCTCCGCCCTGCCGGAGATCAGCGCCGACAAGCTGACCTACACGTTCAAGCTGCGCAGCGGCATCAAGTTCGACGACGGCACCCCGATCACGTCGAAGGACATCAAGTACGGCATCGAGCGGGTCTGGGCCGCGGACGTCATCTCCGGCGGTCCGGTCTACCTCCCGGCCGTGCTCGACCCCAAGGGTGAGTACAAGGGTCCGTACAAGGACACCGACCCGAACAAGCTGGGCCTGAAGTCGGTCACCACTCCGGACGACTCGACCATCGCGTTCAAGCTCGCGGCGCCGTCCTCGGACTTCCTGTACCTGCTGGCGATGCCCGGCTCCGGCCCGGTGCCGCAGAAGCGGGACACCGGCGCGAAGTACACCACGGCCCCGGCGTCGTCCGGCCCGTACATGTTCAAGGAAGGCAGCATCCAGCCCGGTAAGGGCGCGGTCTTCGTCCGGAACCCCAACTGGGACCAGGCGACCGACCCGATCCGCAAGGCGCTGCCGGACCAGATCAACTTCACGGTCACCACGAACGCCGAGGACATGGACAGCCGGCTCATCGCCGGCACCGCCGACCTCGACATCCAGCAGACCGGCGTGCAGGCCACGGCCCGTACGAAGATCCTGCAGGACCCGACCCTGAAGGCGAACGCGGACACTCCGACCACCGGCTTCCTCCGGTACGCGGCGCTGTCCACCACGGTTGCCCCGCTGAACAACATCGACTGCCGTAAGGCGCTCATCTACGCCGCCGACCCGACGTCGCTGCAGACCGCCCGTGGTGGCCCGATCGCCGGTGGCGACATCGGCACCAGCATGCTGCCGCCGAACATCGCCGGCTCGGACACCAAGTACGACCCGTTCAACCGCCTGCAGGGCAAGCCGCAGCTGGACGAGGCCAAGAAGGCGCTGACCGCCTGTGGCCAGCCGAACGGTTTCGACGTGACCATCGCGGTCCGTAACAACAAGCCGGCCGAGGTCAAGAGCGCCGAGGCGCTGCAGGCTTCGCTGAAGGCCGCGAACATCAACGCCAAGATCGACCAGTACGACGGTTCGCAGATCGCCTCGGTCGTCGGTTCGCCGAACAACGTCAAGGCCAAGGGCTACGGCATCATGATCTACGGCTGGGGCGCGGACTACCCGACCGGCTCCGGTTACATGCAGCCGCTGGCCGACAGCCGCTTCATCCCGGCGAACGGTAACTCGAACCTGCCGGAGATCAAGGACAAGTCGATCGACGCCCTGTTCGACCAGGCGCAGGCCGAGACCGACGCGACCAAGGCGGCCGACATCTACGGCCAGATCAACCACAAGATCATGGAGGGCGCGTACTACCTGCCGTTCGTGGTCGACAAGGCGCTCAACTACCGCAACCCGCGGCTGACGAACGCGTACATCCACCAGGCCTTCGGCATGATCGATGTGCAGGCCCTCGGCGTCAGCGACGGCAAGTAAGCGTCGTCTGCCTTTAATGGCAACGGGTAACTCGAAGGGTTGGTGAAGGCCGCCCGCGGCGGGCGGGCATCGGTTCTCGCAACCGATGCCCGCCCGTCCTTCGGCCGAACGTCGTGCTGGCTTATCTCATCCGGCGGCTGATCAATGCCGTCCTGACGCTGCTCGTGGTCACGCTCGTGACCTTCGGCGTCTTCTTCATGGTGCCGAAGCTCACCGGCAGTGATCCCGCGCTGCTCTACATCGGCAAGACGTCCGACGCCGTGTCGATCGAGGGCATCCGGGTCAAGATGGGTCTCAACGACCCGGTGCTGGTGCAGTACGGAAAGTTCCTGAAGGGCATCGTCGCCGGCCGGGACTACGCCAACGGCCCGGACGTTCAGCACTGCCCGGCCCCGTGCCTCGGTTACTCGTTCAAGACCGAGCAGGAGGTGACGCCGTTGCTGATCAGCGACCTGCCGGTGACGGTGTCGCTGGCGATCGGCGCCGCCATCCTCTGGCTCCTCGGTGGCATCGCCACCGGTGTCATCTCGGCCCTTCGAAGAGGCACCCTGCTGGATCGGTCGGCGATGACCACCGCCCTCGCGGGTGTCTCCTTACCGATCTACTTCACCGGCCTGCTCGCCTCGCAGATCTTCGTGTATTGGCTGGGCTGGCTGCCCGCCAGTCAGTACGTGCCGATCACCGAGGATCCCGGCCAGTGGTTCGTGCAGATGATCCTGCCCTGGACCACGCTGGCCTTCCTCTTCGCGGCGACCTACGCCCGGCTCACCCGGGCCAACATGCTCGAGACCCTGGGTGAGGACTACATCCGTACGGCGCGGGCCAAGGGCCTGCGCGAGCGGACCGTCATCGGCAAGCACGGCCTGCGGTCCGGCCTGACCCCCCTGGTCACCGTCTTCGGCCTGGACCTGGGCGCGCTGCTGGGCGGCGCGGTGCTCACCGAGGCCGTCTTCAACCTGCGCGGTCTGGGTTACCAGGCGCTCACCGCGATCCGCGGCAACGACCTGCCGGTGATCCTGGGTGTCACCCTGATCGCCGCGTTCTTCATCGTCATCGCCAACCTGGTCGTCGACCTGGTTTACGGCATCATCGACCCGCGCGTGCGGCTGGGCTGAGGGGAGCGGACATGGCACGCCCATTCCTCGAGGTTAAGGACCTGAACGTCCGGTTCGAGACGGACGACGGCATCGTGCAGGCGGTCAGCGACTCAAGCTTCTCGCTGGAGCCCGGCAAGACGCTCGGCATCGTCGGCGAGTCCGGCTCCGGCAAGAGCGTCACCTCGCTGGCCCTGCTGGGTCTGCACCGGACGCGCAGCAACGCCAAGGTCAGCGGCCAGATCTGGCTCGACGACCAGGAGCTGGTCACGGCCTCTGAGGCCGACGTCCGCGCGCTGCGGGGCGGCAAGATGGCGATGATCTTCCAGGATCCGCTGAGCGCGATGCACCCGTACTTCACGGTCGGTTCGCAGATCGTCGAGGCGTACCGGGTGCACCACCCCAGCGCGAACAAGAAGATCGCCCGTGAGCGGGCCATCGACATGCTGGCGCGGGTCGGCATCCCCCAGCCGGCGCGGCGCTTCAACGACTACGCCCACCAGTTCTCCGGTGGTATGCGGCAGCGCGCGATGATCGCGATGGCGCTGGTCAACGACCCGAAACTGCTGATCGCGGACGAGCCGACCACGGCCCTCGACGTGACCGTGCAGGCGCAGATCCTCGACCTGATCCGGGATCTGCAGGAGGAGTTCGGCTCCGCGGTCATCATGATCACGCACGACCTCGGCGTGGTGGCCGAGCTGGCCGACGACGTCCTGGTGATGTACGGCGGCAAGGTCATCGAGAAGGGCCCGGCGATCGACCTGTTCCAGCGGCCGCAGCACCCGTACACCTGGGGTCTGCTCGGTTCGATGCCGCGCCTGGACCGTGAGGTGCGCGAGCGGCTCACCCCGGTCAAGGGCACGCCGCCCAGCCTGATCAACCTGCCGTCGGGGTGCGCCTTCCACCCGCGCTGCCCGTACGCGGGACGCAACGGCAACCGGTCGTTCACCGAGATCCCGGTGCTGAGCGGCGGGGCGCACGCGGTGGCCTGCCACCTGCCGGCCGAAGAACGTGACCGGCTCTTCAAGGAAGAGATCGCACCGAACCTCTGAGCGGGGAAGAGAGAGAACGATGAGCGAGAACCTGCTCGAGGTGACCGGGCTGCAGAAGCACTTCCCGATCACGAAGGGGTTGTTGAAGCGCCAGGTCGGCGCGGTCCGCGCGGTGGACGGCATCGACCTGGCCGTTCATTCCGGCGAGACGCTGGGTCTGGTCGGCGAGTCCGGCTGCGGTAAGTCGACGGCCGGGCGGCTCTTCACCCGGATCCTGGAGCCGACCGCCGGGAAGATCGTCTTCGAGGGTCAGGACATCAGCCACAAGTCCGTGACCCAGATGCGGCCGCTGCGCCGCGACGTCCAGATGATCTTCCAGGACCCGTATTCGTCGCTGAACCCGCGGCACACGATCGGCACGATCATCTCGGCGCCGCTGCAGATCCAGAACATCCCGACCCCGCAGGGCCTGAAGAAGGCCGTGCAGGAGCTGCTGGAGCTGGTCGGCCTCAACCCGGAGCACTACAACCGGTACCCGCACGAGTTCTCCGGCGGTCAGCGCCAGCGCATCGGCATCGCCCGGGCCCTCGCCCTGCGGCCGAAACTGATCATCGCCGACGAGCCGGTCTCCGCGCTCGACGTGTCGATCCAGGCGCAGGTGGTCAACCTGCTGGAGGACCTGCAGAGCGAGTTCGACCTGACCTACGTCTTCATCGCGCACGACCTGTCGGTGGTCAGGCACATCTCCGACCGCGTCGCCGTGATGTACCTGGGCAAGGTCATGGAGATCGCGCACCGCGACGACCTCTACAAGAACCCGCGGCACCCGTACACGGTCGCGCTGATGTCGGCCGTCCCGGTGCCCGACCCGGTCCGGCGGGACCGGGCCCAGCGCAACCGGGTGCTGCTCACCGGCGACGTGCCGAGCCCGATCAACCCGCCCTCCGGTTGCCGTTTCCGCACGCGCTGCTGGAAGGCGCAGGACATCTGCGCGACCGAGGAACCGCCGCTGGTCACCCGGCTGGACGACCCGGAGTCGCACCTGACCGCCTGCCACTTCCCGGTCGTCGACGACGAGGCGGTCGAGGGCCGCACACCGGCCGCGGCTCCGGCCTGACGATCAAAGATCAAAGTCTGAAAACGATTATTTGGTACGGCCTGAGCCGCCTCCCGCATCGTCGGCGAGGCGGCTCGGTCGTTCCGCCCGCGCGTCAGGACCAGCTGATCTCGGGCGCCCGGTAGAAGTGCACGTCCCGCCAGATCCACCGCTGCCCGTAGAGGCCGAGCCGGTCCCGGAACGAGACCCAGTCGTGCGTCGACCACGGTGACCAGGCCAGTTCGGCGATCGCGGCCATCCGCGGGAACGCGTTGAACTCCACGTCGCCGTAGTCGCGCAGCGTCTCCGACCAGAGCGGCGCCTCCACCCCCAGCACCGCCTCCGGCGGGACGCCGTGGGCCCAGGTCGCCGGGTCCCAGTCGTACGAGGTGGGCACGTCGATGGTCCCGGCCCAGTGCAGCCCGCCGGGGGTCAGCAGGTCGTACTGCATGTCCAGGTAGGTGCGGTCGGCCGGCGACATGATCACCCGCGCCCCGGCCCGGGCGGCCGCGGCGACCGCGGGCCGATCCCGGGTGACCGCCCAGTACTGCAGGACCGCCTCGGTCGCGGCCGGCGCCGCCGCGATGTCCTCCCAGCCGCCGGCCGTCTTCCCGTACCTGGCCACCAGCGGCAGCACCCGCTGCTCGAAGGCCACGTAGTCGGCGTGCGGGGTGGACATCGCCTCGTCACCGCCGAGATGCAGGTACGGCCCGGGGGTCAGCGCCGCGAGCTGCCGGACCACGTCCTCGACGAACCGGTAGGTGATCTCCTTACCGACGCAGAGCGAGCTGTACCCGACCCGGATGTCGATGCGCGGCCGTGGCGCCACCCCATCGCAGGTCAGCTCCGGATAGGCCACCTGGGCGGCGTTCACGTGCCCGGGCATGTCGATCTCGGGGACGATCGTGACGAACCGGCGGGCCGCGTAGTCGACCAGGTCCCGGTAGTCGGCCTGGGTCAGGAAACCGCCGCCGATCCCGCGCACGCCGGTCCCCGGTCCGCCGCCGACCGTGGTCAGCCGGGGCCAGCCGTCGATCTCGATCCGCCAGCCCTGGTCGTCGGCGAGGTGCAGGTGCAGGTAGTTGATCTTCAGGCGGGCCAGCTCGTCGATGTAGCGCTTCACGTCGGCCGGCGGGTGGAAGTGCCGGGCCAGGTCGAGCATCGCTCCGCGGTAGGCGAACCGCGGCCGGTCCCGGATCACGCCGGCCGGGATGGTCCAGTCTTCATCACGTACCGTAATCGCTTCTATGGCCGAGGGAAGCAGTTGTCGCAAGGTCTGCGTGCCCGCGAAAAGGCCGGCGGGGTCGTTGGCGCGAAGCGCCACGGCCGTGGTCCCGATCTCCAGCCGATAGCCCTGGTCACCCATCCACGGGTCGGCCACGGTGTTGATCCGCAGGTCGATGGTGCTCTTGCCCTCCGGCCGGACCGACAGGGGGAAGCCGGTGGCCGGGCGCAACGCGGCGGCCAGCTGATCGGCGACGGGCCCGGCGGCGCCGGAAGCGGTGATCACGGTGTCCGCGGTGAGCCGGAACGGCTCCGATTTCGACGGCGTGACCTCGGCCGGCGCCGGGATGACACTACCCAGCGTCAGGGCCGGCGGAGGCCGATGGCCCGCCGAGCCGGTCGTCACGGTCAGCAGCAGAACGCCCGCGACGACCAGCCGGGAAACTGTCCGGATTCGCACCCCCAGGCAGCCTAGGGGTATCGATCAACCTTCCGGGCGGTTGAGCAGGCCGACCGCGATCGCGTGCACGGCGTCGAGGTCGGCCGGATCGGCCAGCGTGGTCTTACCACCGGTGACGGTGTACCACTCCTCGGCGTCCTTGTACTGCACCCGCAGGATGAGGTCCTTTCCGGCGAGCTCGGTGCGCAGCGTCAGGTCGCCGGTGACGACGCCGACCTCGTCGGTCATCACGCCGCCCGGACCGGGCACGATGTCGGTGCTCTTACCCGGGTTCTCGGCCGTCGCCGGCTCTTTCGCCGCGGCCTCCGGAGCCTTCTCCGGCTCTTTCGCCGGCGCCTTTTCCGGCTCCGTGGCGGGCGCCGGCGTGCTCTGTGCGGAATCGGTCATCAGCAGGTCCCCAGCATCTCCTTCAAGGCGTCCTTCTCCTTCTGGGTCACGGTGAGCTCGTAGTGGCTTTTCACCGTTACCCAATCCGTGGCGTACGCGCACCACTCGTCCTGCGCCGGCGGCTTCCAGGTCGACGGATCCTGGTCGCCCTTGGACCGGTTCGAGCCGGCCGAGACCGCGACCAGCTGCGGGCGGTCCAGGTCGTTGGCGAAGCCCTCGCGCTGGTCGGTGGTCCACTTGTTGGCGCCGGACCGCCAGGCGTTGGCCAGCGGCACCATGTGGTCGATGTCGACCTGGCCGGGAGCGGTCAGGGTCTTGTCGTCGTAGATGCTCTTCCAGGTCCCGGCGACCACATTGCACCCGGACTTCTTCACCTTGGTGCCGTCGCGCTCCAGCACGGAGTCGCGGACGTCGCAGTTCTTGCCGGTGCTCTTCCAGTGCGGGAACTTCTCGCGGCTGTAACCGGACATCGTCCCGGTCTTGGCGACCACGGTCAGCTTGCCGAGCAGCGCCTCGGCGTCCTTGGCGCTGGTGCTGCCGGCATTGCCGGACCCGGAGGTCGGCGCGGCCGTGCCGCCGAAGTCGCCGGCGTCGACGACCTCACAGCCGGCGGTGAGGGAGGCGGTGATCAGAAACGGAAGGAACCATCGAACGGCGTTACGTGGGGGCACCCGCTCAGCGTAAGGCCGTGACCCCCGTACCGCCTCTCGGCGGCACGGGGGATAGCGGTGGCGCGGGTGACTGGTGGGACGCTTTCAGTCAGACCGGTGACATCAGCGAGCGCGGTTGATCGCGCTGGTGACGGCCTTGATCGACGCGCTGACGATGTTGGCGTCGATGCCGACGCCCCAGAACGCGCGGTCGCCGACCTCGACCTCGACGTACGCCGCCGCCTGGGCGTCCCCGCCCGAGGTCAGCGCGTGCTCCTGGTAGTCCAGCACCCGGGCTTTGATCCCCAGCGGCTCGACGGCCTGCGTGAACGCGTCGATCGGGCCGTTGCCCAGGCCGACCAGCGGCCGGCGCACGCCCCGGTGCATCACCTCGACGTCGATCTCGACCTTGCCGTCCACCGTGGCCGTGCTGTAGCTCTGCACCTTGAACGCGCTGGCCAGCTGGTGCTCGACCAGGTACTCGCCGGCGAAGATGTCCCACATCTGCTGCGGGGAGACCTCGCCGCCCTCCTCGTCGGTGTGGTGCTGCACCACGCCGGAGAACTCGATCTGCAGCCGCCGCGGCATGTCGAGCTTGTGCTCCTCCTTCATGATGTACGCCACCCCGCCCTTACCGGACTGCGAGTTGACCCGGATGACCGCCTCGTACGTGCGGCCGACGTCCTTCGGGTCGATCGGCAGGTAGGGGACGCCCCAGGTGAAGGAGTCGATGTCGGTGCCGGCCGCGTCCGCGTCGGACTGCAGCGCGCTGAAGCCCTTCTTGATCGCGTCCTGGTGCGAGCCGGAGAACGCGGTGTAGACCAGGTCACCCGCGTACGGGTGCCGCTCGTGGACCGGCAGCTGGTTGCAGTACTCCACCGTGCGCTTGATCTCGTCGATCTGGGAGAAGTCGACCTGCGGGTCGATGCCCTGGGAGAACAGGTTCAGCCCCAGCGTGACCAGGTCGACGTTGCCGGTGCGTTCGCCGTTGCCGAACAGGCAGCCCTCGATCCGGTCGGCGCCGGCCAGCAGGCCCAGCTCGGCCGCGGCCACCGCGGTGCCGCGGTCGTTGTGCGGGTGCAGGCTCAGGATCACGCTGTCGCGGCGGGGCAGGTTACGGTGCATCCACTCGATCGAGTCGGCGTACACGTTCGGGGTGGCCATCTCGACCGTGGCCGGCAGGTTGATGATCAGCGGCCGGGCCGGGGTGGGGTCGATCACGTCGATCACGGCCGAGCAGATCTCCAGCGCGTACTCCAGCTCGGTGCCGGTGTACGACTCGGGCGAGTACTCGTAGAAGATCTCGGTGTCCGGGGTGTGGATCTCCGCGTACTTCTGGCAGAGCCGGGCGCCGGTGGTGGCGATGTCGGTGATCCCGTCCCGGTCCAGGCCGAAGACCACCCGGCGCTGCAGCACCGAGGTCGAGTTGTAGAAGTGCACGATGGCTCGCTTGGCGCCGCGGATCGACTCGAAGGTCCGGTCGATCAGGTGCTCCCGGCACTGCACCAGCACCTGGATGGTGACGTCGTCCGGGATCAGATCCTGCTCGATGAGCTGCCGTACGAAGTCGAAGTCGGTCTGGCTGGCCGCCGGGAAACCGACCTCGATCTCCTTGTAGCCCATCTTCACCAGCAGCATGAACATCCGCCGCTTGCGTTCCGGGGACATCGGGTCGATCAGCGCCTGATTGCCGTCCCGCAGGTCGACCGCGCACCAGCGTGGGGCGGTCTCGACGACGCGGGCGGGCCACTGCCGCTCGGGCAGGTCGATCGCGAACTGCTTCTGGTACGACTCGTAGCGCTGGAAGGGCATCGAGCTGGAACGCTGAGAGTTTTCGAACGTGGACATGTGACTGCTCCAGTCAGGAAGAAGACGAGCAGGCGGCGCGCGTCACCACCGCGACGGGGTGCCGGCCTGGAATGAGGCCCCGTCGCGGCAGAGAAGGAGGAGGTTCACCTGCCACATGTCGCAACCCACGTTACGTGATCCACATCTGGGCGGCCATCCGAACGACCGGATGGTGGGATTCACTCTCAGCCCGCCGCCGCGGACGGCGCGAGGGCCGGATCCGTCGACGATTCCGGCCCGCCCATCCCCATCGCCGAGCCGCCGACCTCGGGCCCGGGGAACTGCACGGTCGCCGGGGCGGCGACCTGCCGGACCAGCTTGAGCACGCCGAAGCCGACCCGGGCGGCGGTCAGCAGGCCGTCCGGGGCGTAGCAGTAGACGCCGACGTCGACCGGCGCGTCCAGCGACGCGGTGATCGAGTCGACCGAGTAACAGGCGCCCTGCGCACCGGCCAGCGGCTGCACCGCCGAGACGGCCAGCGCCGAGTCCCGGTCGGTGAAGACCGGCAGCCACTGGCGGAACAGCCGCTGCACCCGCGGGTCGAAGCGGCTCGGCACCTTGTCACCCTTGGCCGCCACGTGCACGCAGCCGGGCGTGACCGGGATCGCGGTCATCGACAGGGTGCACTGGTAGACGCCGTTCGGGTTGCGCACGATCGAGACGTCGGCGGTGCCGCCGAGCGCGCCACTGGCGATGTCGACCCGCCAGGTGCCGTCGTTCGCGACCGTGGCGACCACGTTGCGGGGGACGCCGTCGCCGCCGGTGAACGAGTAGAGCGCGGCGTAATGCCGGTCCAGCGCGAGCGCGGCCAGGCCGGCCAGCTGGACCCGGGCGTCCGGGCTCCCGGTCGGCGCCGACGCCGAGGCGGACGTGGCCGGGGCGGCGTCGGGCGCGTCGTCACCGCCGCAGCCGGACAGGCCGAGGGCCAGCACGACGGCGGTCAACGCGGACAGGCCGCGTCCGGATCCGGAGGGAAGGCGCACCGAGACATTCTCGCCTCATACCGCCCTCCGGAGGCGACACGCCGTACTGTGACGCTCGGCGTGTCGTACCGGAACGGCCGGATTCTGGGATCGTCTGTCGAGGTCGCGACCCCACGCGGCTAGGGTGGTGGCGATTGCCCTGAAAGGATTGGTTGGCCGTGGCTCTTGTGGTGCAGAAATACGGTGGCTCGTCGGTGGCGAACGCCGAGCGCATCAAGCGCGTGGCCGAGCGCATCGTGGCCGCCCGCAAGGCCGGTGACGACGTGGTCGTGGTGGTCTCCGCGATGGGTGACACCACGGACGAGCTGATGGACCTGGCCAACCAGGTCAGCCCGCTCCCGCCCGGCCGCGAGCTCGACATGCTGCTCACCTCCGGCGAGCGCATCTCGATGGCCCTGCTGGCCATGGCCATTCACAACCTGGGGTACGAAGCTCGGTCGTACACGGGCTCGCAGGCCGGCGTGCTGACCACCTCGGTCCACGGCAAGGCCCGGATCATCGACGTGACCCCCGGCCGCCTGCGGACCGCGCTGGACGAGGGCGCCATCGCCATCGTCGCCGGCTTCCAGGGCGTGTCGCAGGACACCAAGGACATCACGACTCTCGGCCGCGGCGGTTCCGACACCACCGCGGTCGCGCTCGCCGCGGCGCTGCACGCCGACGTCTGCGAGATCTACACCGACGTGGACGGGGTCTTCACCGCCGACCCCCGGATCGTCCCGGACGCCCAGCACATCAAGAAGATCACCTACGAGGAGATGCTTGAGCTGGCCGCCGGCGGGGCGAAGGTGCTGATGTTGCGATGCGTGGAGTACGCGCGGCGCTTCAAGGTCCCGATCCACGTACGCTCTTCCTACTCGAACAAAGAAGGCACGCTCGTCACCGGCTCGATGGAGGACCCTGACGTGGAGCAAGCACTGATCACCGGGGTCGCGCACGACCGCAGCGAGGCCAAGATCACGATCGTCGGTGTCCCCGACGAGCCGGGCGCGGCCGGGCGGATCTTCGAGACCGTCGCGCAGGCCGAGATCAACATCGACATGATCGTGCAGAACGTGTCGACCGAGGGCACCGGCCGCACCGACATCTCGTTCACCCTGCCCAAGGCTGACGGGTCGACCGCGATGGCCGCCCTCGACAAGATCAAGGGCCAGATCAAGTTCAAGAGCCTGCTCTTCGACGACCACGTCGGCAAGGTCTCGCTGATCGGCGCCGGCATGCGCTCGCACCCGGGCGTGGCCGCCTCGTTCTTCGCCTGCATCGGCGAGGCCGGCGTCAACATCGAGATGATCTCCACCTCGGAGATCCGCGTCTCGGTCGTCTGCCGGGACACCGACCTCGACACCGCGGTTCGTGCCGTGCACGACCAGTTCGAGCTCGGTGGCTCGGAGGAGGCCGTCGTCTACGGCGGTACAGGCCGGTAAGCCGGCCGATGGCGCGGCCCACGCTCGCCGTCGTCGGAGCCACCGGTTCCGTCGGGACCGTCATGCTCGACCTGCTCTCGTCCCGGCGTGACGTCTGGGGCGAGATCCGGCTGATCGCGTCCACCCGCTCGACCGGCAAGTCACTGATGTGCCGGGGCGAGTCCCTTCCCGTGCGCTCGTTGACCGCCGAGGCGTTCGACGGCGTGGACGTGGCCATGTTCGACGTGCCCGACGACGTGGCGGCGCACTGGGCCCCGATCGCGGTGTCCCGGGGCGCGACCGTGGTCGACAACTCGGCCGTGTTCCGCATGGAGCCGGATGTGCCGCTGGTCGTGCCCGACGTCAACCACGACGTGCTCGGGCACCGCCCGCGCGGCATCGTCTCCAGCGCCAACTGCACGGTCGCGGCGATGATCATGGCGGTTGCGCCCCTGCACTTCGAGTACGGACTGCGCGAACTCGTCCTGGCGTCGTACCAGTCGGCCTCCGGGGTCGGCCAGGTCGGCGTCGACACTCTCCACGACCAGCTCACCAAGGTCGCCGGGGACCGGCTGCTGGGCTCGCGCCCGGGCAACGTACGGCAGGCGGTCGGCGACGACCTCGGCCCGTTCCCGGCCCCGCTCGCGCTCAACGTGGTGCCCTGGGCCGGTCAGATAGCCGCGCTGGGCTGGTCGTCCGAGGAGCTCAAACTCCGCAACGAGACCCGCAAGATCCTCGGCCTGGCCGCGCTCAAGGTCTCGGCCACGTGCGTCCGCGTGCCGGTGGTGACCGGCCACTCGGTCGCCGTCCACGCGGTCTTCGCCGCCGAGGTGGCCGCCGACGGCGCCCGTCAGGTGCTGCGCAACGCGCCCGGCGTGATCCTGGTCGACGACCCGGAAGCCGGCGAGTTCCCGATGCCGATCGACGCCGTCGGCACCGACCCGTCCTGGGTCGGCCGGATCCGCCGCGCCATGGACGACCCGCGCGCCCTGGATTTCTTCGTCACCGGCGACAACATGCGCAAGGGCGCCGCCCTGAACACGGTTCAGACCGCCGAGCTCCTGGCCGCCGAACTCGCCAAGTGACCTCAACCGCCCCCGGCCCGCGTCGCCATCTGCCGGCGCGTCCCTCTTTGTGACCGTGCGCCAGCGGCGTGCCCCCTCTTCCCGGAGTCAGCGTGTCTCTCGCCCCACTCGGCGGTTTGTCCCTCTCCCGGTTCGCCGGTCCGCGGTTCGACGCCGGGCCGGTGTTCGGCATGCCGGCCGGGGTCCGCTTCGACGGGGTCGAACGGTGGCTGTGGTGGGGGCAGGACGTGACCGGTGAGGACTGTGTGGCCACCCTCGGCGGCCGGCCGGTGATCTTCGCCACGGGCGCCGAGTGCCAGGCGGCGTTCCCGACCCTGACCCTGGCCTCGGGCAAGCGGGACGACGACTTCGACCCGGTTCCGGTCGACCTGGGTCCGGCCCAGATCTGGGTACGAGGTGAGCGCCTCGCCGTCCCGGTCGAGAGCGTTCTGAATTTGTGGAACCTGGCGATCGATGTCGCGTACTCGACCGGCCGCCCGTTCCCGCAGCGGAGCCGTCGCCACGACCGTTGCTACGACAAGCTGATGGCCCACCACTCGCCGTACCTGTTCGGCGTCGACGAGTACCACCCGATCTGGTCCCCGTCCGAGCTCACCCTGCTCCGCCAGACCCTGGCCCGGGCCACCCACGTCCTCCGCTCGGCGCTCTCCTGATCACTCGGCTGGCGCTGAGGGCTGTATCCGAGCCCTCGGGACAGCCCTCAGCGCCAGCCGAGCGGGCGGGAGTCGCGGCTGGGGCCGGAGTTGCGGCGGCGTGGCGTCGGGCCGACGCGGGGATCGCGGGTGGGGGCGGGAGCCGTGGGCGGGCAGGTGCTTTGCGCGGGGGTGATCCACTTCGGTCGTGGACGGGTTTGTTGCTCTGACCGCAACCACCCGACCACGTCGCCCTGGAGGGTCTCGCGTTCTGGGCGCGCCAGCGCCCTGCGAGGCCCGGAAGGGTCCCCGCGGGAGCGACGATCTGGACCACGGCGGACGTAGGAAATGAAGAATTTGAAGTTGATGTGACGCACCGGGTGCGCGCCACATCAAAATCGGGCGTCAGGAAGCCGCGGCGTCCAGATCTGCCCTGGTCAGCAGGGCGCGGAGGGTGATGCCGTCGTCGGCCAGGGCCTGGGCGCCGCCCTCCTGGCGGTCGATCACGCAGAGCGCGTGGTCGACGTGCGCGCCGAGTTTGCGCAGCTCACCGGTGGAGATGACGACCTGGCCGCCGGAGGTGACGACGTCTTCGACGACCAGCACGCGGCGGCCGGCGACTTCGGCGCCCTCGGCGAGGCGGGCGGTGCCGTACTTCTTGGCTTCCTTGCGGACGAACGCGGTGGGCAGCTGGGCGTGCCGGGCGAGGGCGGTGACCACCGCGATGCCGCCCATTTCCAGGCCGGCCAGCACCTCGGTGCCTTCCGGGATCAACACGGCGAGCCGTTCGGCGAGTTTGTCGAGGAGTACGGGGTCGGCCTCGAACTGGTACTTGTCGAAGTATTCGTTGGCGACGCGGCCGGACCGCAGCGTGAATTCGCCGGTCAGGCGGCTAACGGTGCGGACCTGGCGGGCGAGGTCGATGGAGTCAGTCACAAGGTCCCAGCTTGTCAGGCGGTGCTGCGGCGACGCGCGACCACCCCGGTCGTCACCCGTTGGCGTACTTGATCTCCGCAATACGGCATTCTATGTCTGTTTGGGGTAGTTTTCGCCTAATTAGCGGCTTGTGCCCGGAAGGAACATTGCTGTGACGCCCTTCGCCATCCTCTTCCTGCTCGCCTTCGCCGGATCGTCGTGCTTCGCGCTCGGCCGGGCCTTCGGGCGGGGCGAGCGTTATGAGCGCGGCTATCGGGAGGGTTTCCGGGACGGTGAGACCGGTTCGCTGGCCCGGGCCACGCGGTTGATGCAGCTCGGCGAGCGGCCGACGATCGCGCCGGTGGTGGAGACCATGCTCGGGCCCTACTGCGTGCCGCAGCAGATGGCGCCCCGGCCGGTCGGCCCGGCGGTGGCCGGTATTCCGGTGCGTCCGCAGTTCGCGGTCTGAGCGGTCGGGGAGGTATCCCGAGATCGTTCCGGGGCCCCAGCGGCGGCTCAGGCCCGTTAACGGGCCCTTCCTGATCAACTGCTCGGGTGGGGCTCGGAGTTAGCCCGAAAAACAGTTCAGGGCCGGTTCTCCGTTTCCGGAGGCCGGCCCTTACTGGTGCAACTTTTTGGTCGGGGTGGCGGGATTTGAACCCACGGCCTCTACGTCCCGAACGTAGCGCGCTACCAAACTGCGCCACACCCCGTTGCTGCAGAAAGAATACTAGCGGACCCGGGCGCAGGCCCGAAATCCGGTACCCCCTCGCAGCGTATTAGCAGGTCAGGGCCGCTTTCGGGCGGTCCCGCCGATGGCCGGCGGCCGGGTCATCGGGGGATCAGAGTCAGCACCGACGCCTCCGGCCGGCACGCGAACCGGATCGGCGCTGTCGGGTGCGTCCCCATCCCGGCCGACACGTGCAGCCAGGCGTCCGAGCCGGGCCACCGGTGCAGCCCCTTGGCCATCCGGGTCGGCAGGTCGCAGTTGGTCGTCAGGGCGCCGTAGCCCGGCACGCACACCTGCCCGCCGTGCGTGTGCCCGGCCAGCAGCAGCTCGAAGCCGTCCGCGGCCATCGGGTCGAGCACCCGGGAGGCCGGCGTGTGGGTGACACCGAGGTGCAGGTCGACGCCGGCGCTGATCGGCCCGGCGACCGACGGGTAGTCGTCGCGCTCGATGTGCGGATCGTCCACTCCGACCAGTTCGATCGAGCGGCCTCCGGCCTTGATGACGGTACGGGCGTTGTTCAGATCGGCCCAGCCGGCGTCGGTGAACGCGGCCCGCAGGTCGTCGTAGGGGAGTTCGGCGCCGTGCACGTACTCCCAGTCGGGCAGCAGGTACTGCAGCGGGTTCTTGAGGACCGGGCCGGTGTAGTCGTTGCTGCCGAAGACGAACGCGCCCGGCACGTCGAGCAGGGGTTCGAGCGCGCGCAGGACACCGGGCACCGCGTACGGCGACGACATGTTGTCGCCGGTGACCACGACCAGGTCCGGGTCGGTGCCGATCAGCCCGGCGACCCATTCCTGCTTGCGCCGCTGGTCCGGCATCATGTGCAGATCGGACAGGTGCAGGATGCGCAGCGGTTCCGCGTCCGGTTCGAGCACCGGGACGTCGAAGCGCCGGAGCGTGAACATGTTCCGCTCGATCAGGGAGGCATAGGCGAACGTCGCACCGCCGACGGCGGCCAGCGCGGCGGCTGCGGAAATAAGGGAGCGCTTACGCATGACGGCAAGGGTAGTTTCTCCGTCCATGGGAACGCTGAAAGACCGCCTGAACGATGACCTGCACGCCGCGATGAAGTCCCGGGACGATCTGACCACGTCCACGCTCCGCCTGGCCCTGTCCGCGGTGCGCACCGCCGAGACCACCGGCGACGAGGTGCGGGACTTCTCCGACGACGAGGTTCTGGCGGTGCTGACCAAGGAGGCGAAGAAGCGGCGGGACGCGGCGTCCGCGTTCGCCGGAGCGGGTCGGGCCGAGCAGGCCGCGAAGGAGACCGCCGAGGGCGAGATCCTCGACCGCTACCTGCCCAAGCAGCTCACCGACGCGGAGATCGCCGAGATCGTCGGTCAGGCCCTGTCGGCCGGCGGCTTCACCGGCAAGGCCCAGATGGGACCGGCCATGAAGGCGGCTCAGGCCGCCGTGGCGGGGCGCGCGGAGGGCGGCCGGGTCGCGGCCGAGGTGCGGCGTCAGCTGGGCTGAGATCAAAGATTTGAGGGGTACGACGAAGCGGGCGGGAGACCGAGGTCTCCCGCCCGCTTCATGTGGTCCTACCTACCGTCTACCCGGTTTCGTCGGGGTACCGGCCGGCGGGTTCTGCTGGTTCTTCTTGCCGTTGCTGACCTCGATGGTGACCGCACCACCCTTGATCGTGCGGTCCTCGGAAGTACCCGCGGCGGTGCCGGCCGGGCAGTCCGAGTCGACCGTGGGACCGGTCACCGGGTCGAAGCCGGCGCCGCTGATCTTGTCCTTGGCCGAGCCCATGGAGTCACAGGTCACGTCCGGAACGCTGCGCAGGTCGCCGATCGAGATCTTCTCGTTGTCCGGCTTCTTGAACTGGACGCTCGGCTTGCCCTTCATGTAGTCGGCAAGCGTGTGCTGCACCGTCGTGTTGATGACCGGGTGCGACATCTGGTCCGAGTGGTCCTGCCAGTCCGGCACGGCCATGTAACCGGCGACGACCAGCGACGTGGTGCCGACGATCAGCGACGCGGTCTTGCTGTTGTCGGTGGTGCCGGTCTTGCCGAAGACCGGGTGGTCGACGATCCCGTGAGTGTTGCCGGCCGTGCTGTTGCCGCCGCAGCTGCCGAGCTGGGCCGAGTCGCCCACCGGGCAGCGGGCCGCGTCCAGGGCCGCACGGGCGACGTCCTTGGTGGTGGCCTGGATGCAGTGCGGCTTGCCGACGTCGATCTTCTCGTTGTCGCTGGTGGTGATCTGCTCGACCGGGGTCGGCTCGCAGTACTTGCCGTCACCGGCCAGCGTCGCGTAGGCGTTGGCCATCTCCAGCGGGGTGGAGTTCATGACGCCGAGGGTGAAGGCACCCCAGGTCGACGCGGCCTTGGCGTTGTCGATGTCCACCTGCGTACGGAACTGGATGCCGAACCGCTTGGCCACGGCGACCACGCTGTCCGCGCCGACCTTCTGCTCCAGCGGCACGAAGAACGTGTTCACCGACTTGCCGAAGCCGGTCCACATGTTGAAGACGCCGGCCTCCTTGGCGCTCGCGTTGCGCGGGCACCAGTCGTCCGAGCCGGGGCAGGACGAGGGGGTCCCGTAGCCGGCCTTGTACTTCGAGTGGAACACCGCCGGCGCGTTGATCGGATAGCTGAGCGGGATGCCCTTCTCCAGCGCGGCCACCATGGTGAACATCTTGAACACCGAGCCGGCCTGGTAACCGCTGATGTCGCCACCACCGGTGATCAGCGGGTTCGTCGTCTTCGGGAACGAGCCGCGGATCTTCTTGGCCGCCTTCTTCGGGTCCGGCGAGATCTTGTTCGTCGGGTGATCCGGGTCGTCCAGCGCGTACTTACGGTTGGTCGCGAGGATGCGGACCTTGCCGGTGCCCGGCTCGACGCCGGCCAGCAGCAGCGCGTTCTTGCTGGAGTCGGCCTGCTGGTCGGCGATCTCGGCGCGGGCCGAGGCCTGACCCTTCAGGTCCATCGTCGTGACGACCTTGTAGCCGCCGGACTTGAGGCGACGCTCACGGTCGTACGTCGTGGCGCCGAACGCCTCCTGGTCCATCCACCAGCGGTAGAAGTAGTCGCAGAAGAAGCCCCAGCTGTTCTTGGCGACCGAGACACAGCCGTTGCCGACCGGCTTGACCTTGGTCGGGATCTTCTCCTTCTTCGCCTTGTCGGCGTCGGCCTGCGTGATCGCGCCCATCGCCTGCATTCCAGGGATGATGTAGTTGTCGCGGCGGGCCTGGATCTGATCGTGACCCGACTTCACGGTCGGGTTGAAGCTGGTCGGGGCCTTGACCATGCCGGCCAGCATGGCGGCCTCGGCGACGTCGAGGTCCTTGGGCTTCTTGTTGAAGTAGACCTGGCTGGCGGCGTAGATGCCGTAGGCCTGGTTCCCGAAGGGCGCGATGTTGAGGTAGCGCTCGAGGATCTGCTCCTTGGAGAGCTGCTTCTCGATCTGCAACGCGTACTTCATCTCGGTGATTTTGCGCTTCGGGGTGTCCTTCGTCGCGTCGACCACCTCCTGCGGGTTGGTGGCCGAATACGCCAGGGACATTCGGACGTACTGCATCGTGAGCGTCGAGGCGCCCTGCTGAGCGCCGCCCTGGTTGTTGCTCACGAACGCACGGGCGACACCCTTGAGGTCGACACCGTTGTGCTCGTAGAACTTCCGGTCCTCGGCGGCGACGATCGCGTTCTGCATGTTCTTGGAGATGTCCTTGAGCGGGACATCGCTGCGGAACTCGTCGTAGAACTGCGACAGCAGGGTCCGGCCGTCCGAGGCATATACGCGGGTGATCTGCGGGGAGCTGAAGTCCTTGAGCTCACTGGGCAGACTCGCGAACCCCGACCCGCCCGCCTTCGCCGCGAGGCCGGACATCGCCGCGGCAGGGAAGGCGGCCGCGGCCACCACCACACCGGCCAGCAGGCCACATACGAGCAGCGACGTCGCGTTCGTGAAGATGTTGTGATCGCGTCTGCGCATCCAGGAGGTCACCCGAGGCAGGATACGCGAAGACCGCACGCGACCGCCCGTCGAGCAGGTGGCCTTCGCCCGTTATGAGTGTGACGTGTCACCCGGATCGCCGGGGCGATTTCCCCTATCTGCACCAAAGATACCCCCGTTCGGTCCTTGCGCCTGGACCGCTTTGCCCGGAACTACCGGGCTATACGTATTTGAGGGACAACGTTGCGTAATCACCCAACTACAGAGCATGATGGTCCGGCGAGACATCTCGCATGACGTCTGCGCGGCATTGGGGGACATGGGCTGCCGCGCTGGACGTTCGGGGGTGAAAGCAAGGGGGGACGTTTACCAATGGGGATGATCAGCGACTGGCCCAGCATGGCGGCGTGTCAGAGTGGCGACCCTGACGCACTGTTCGTGCAGGGCGCCGAGCAGAACGTGGCGAAGAGGATCTGCCGCAGCTGCCCGGTGCGCTACGAATGCCTCGCCGACGCCCTGGACAACCGGATCGAGTTCGGCGTCTGGGGAGGCATGACAGAACGGGAACGGCGCGCTCTGCTGCGCCGCCACCCGCACGTGGCGAGCTGGCGGAAGATGTTCGAGGCCGCTCTGAAGGAGAAAGGCGCCGACAAGGTGCTGGTCTCCACCCGCTGATCAGGCGAGCAAAGCGCCGATCGTTCGCAGCCCGTCGACGTCATGGACGTCGGCGGGCTGTGCTGCGACCGAGGTCGTCGGCACCTGCGGGAACGCCTCGGTGAAACCGGCCGCGACGCGGATCTCCCGCTCGGCCTGACGCAGCAGCCCGGCGTGGATGCGCAGCACGTCGGCGGTGACCGGCTGATCGCCGGCCTCGTCCAGACGTTGCGCCGCGGCTTCGCTGTCGGCCGCGTCCAGCCCGGCCTCCTCGGCCTGATGCATCCGGTTCAGCACCAGGCCGCTGAGCGGCATCCGCTCGGCGACCAGCCGCTCGGCGAAGTAGGCGGCCTCCCGGATGGCGTCCCGCTCCGGCGCCGCGACCAGCAGGAACGCGGTCTGCGGGTCCTGCAGGATCCGGTACGTCTGGTCGGCCCGCTGCCGGAAGCCGCCGAACATCGAGTCCAGGGCGGCCACGAAGCCCGACAGGTCGGTCAGCAGCTGCGCGCCCAGGATCTTCTGCACCGCCCGGGAGAACAGCCCGAACGACGCCGTGACCAGGCTGAACATGCTGCGCCCGCCGCGTGCGGGGGCCAGCAGCATCCGCAGCATCCGGCCGTCGAGGAACCGGGACAGCCGGGCCGGCGCGTCCAGGAAGTCGAGCGCGGAACGGGACGGCGGGGTGTCGACGATGATCAGATCCCACTCGTCGCCGGCACGCAGCTGGCCCAGCTTCTCCATCGCCATGTACTCCTGCGTGCCGGCGAAGGTCGAGCTCATGGCCTGGTAGAACGGGTTCGCGAAGATCTCGGCGGCGCGCTCCGGCTTGGTGTGCTGCTCCACCACCTCGTCGAAGGTGCGCTTCATGTCCAGCATCATGGCGTGCAGCTCACCGCCGGACCCCGTCGCGTCGATGCCCTTGACCTGGCGTGGGGTGTTGTCGAGCTCGGTCAGGCCCATCGACTGGGCCAGCCGGCGGGCCGGGTCGATCGTCAGCACCACCGTGCGGCGCCCGTGCACCTCGGCTGCCCGCAGCCCGAGCGCGGCGGCCGTGGTGGTCTTGCCGACCCCGCCCGACCCGCAGCACACCACGATCCGGATGCCCGGATCGGCGAGCAGGCCGTCGACGTCGAGCCGCGGAGCGGTCACCTCAACCACTACTCCAGAGTAAGGCGTCTTGATCGGACGCGGCGTGATCAAACGCACTGAGCTGCCCCGCAGGGGATAACCGAAGTCAAACCGATAAGAGGCGTTCGGCGAGGACATCCAACCCGGCGCGATCCACCCCGTCGGGGAGTTGCGGCAGCTCGACCATGGGCCGGCCCCGCTCGGCCAGCTCGACCCGGAGCGACTCCTCCAACTCCCGCCGGGTCAGGTGGGCCTGGGCCTCGACGGCCAGCCGGTTGACGGTGGCCGGGGCGGCCGGCAGACCGGCCGCGACCAGGCCCCGCTTGATCTCCGCCTTGGTCGCCCGGCCGCCCGCCAGCAGAGGTGGCCGGGCACCGTTCAGGATGATCCGCCCGACCCGGATGCCCAGGCCGCTGAGCTCGTCGACCGCGTCCAGCGTCTCCTGCACCGGCATCTCCTCCAGCAGGGTGACCACGTGCACCGCGGTGATCGGCGAGCGCAGCAGCGAGGAGACGCCGTCGCTCTGGGTCTTGATCGGGCCCATCTTGGCCAGCCGGGCGGTCTCGGCGGTGACGTTCAGGAAGCGGCCGATCCGGCCGGTGGGCGGGGCGTCCAGGACCACCGCGTCGTACACCCGGCGGCCGTCCGACGACCGGGTGGTGGCCTCCTTGACCTTGCCGGTGAGCAGCACGTCGCGCAGGCCGGGGGCGATGGTGGTGGCGAAGTCGATGGCGCCGACCTTGCGCAGCACCCGGCCGGCCGCGCCGAGCTTGTAGAACATGTCCAGGTATTCGAGGAGGGCCTCCTCGGGGTCCACCGGCAGGGCGCGGACCTCGCCGCCGCCCGGGGTGGTGGTGATCCGGCGCTCGGCGTAGGGCAGCGGGTCGAGCCCGAAGAGCTGGGCGATGCCCTGACGGCCCTCGACCTCGGCCAGCAGCGTGCGGCGGCCCCCGGCGGCCAGGCCCAGGGCCAGCGCGGCGGCGACACTGGTCTTCCCGGTGCCGCCCTTGCCGGTCACGATGTGCAGTCGTTCCGGCCAGTTACCGTGATGCTCGCCCATGTCGTCCACGTTACGGCGTTCGGGAAATCAGTCTCAGCCGGAGACTTCGCAGACCAGCCATCCGGTCTTGCGCACGACGGTGAACTCCAGCTCCTGGGCGGCGGTCTTCTCGTCCTCGGTCGACATGACGACACGTACGCCGACCTCGGCCTCGCCGTTGGCGCCGTTCGTCACCGACGGGTCGTCCCAGCGGAACGTCGCGCCCTCGTAGCCGTCGGCGTAGTCGCGGATCTGCTGCACCCGGTCGTTGAGCTTGGTCGTGTCCCGGGCCTTACGGCAGACCAGGTCCTGGGCGGCGCCGGCGTCCTGCTGGGTGTAGACCGCGGTGAGGAAGCGATTGACCGCGGTCGCCGGGTCGGGTGAGCCGGTGTCGTCGGAGTCCCGGAACAGCAGGTAGGCCGAGACGGCCCCGCCGCCGCAGAGCGCGAACGTGGCCACCAGCGCGGCCGAGACGAAGATCGAGGAGCGCCGCGACGGCGTACGGCCGTCCGCCCCGGACGTGTGTGATCCGCCGCCCAGGCCCACCCAGATCGGTTCCGGCTCGGGTGGCTGGATCTCTGCCGGCGGGGAGTGTTCCCAGGCCAGGTGCTCGGGCGGGGCGTACTGCCACTCGCCCGGCTTCTCGTGCTGAGCGTGCCACGGGCCCTGCGGGGGCGGCTGATGCCACGCCTCGACCGCCGGGTGCTCCATCGTCGCGTCGGGCAGCGAGTGCCGCGCGTAGTGCGGCGGCTCGGGGAGCGGGAGCGGATCGGGTGGCGGGATCGGCGTCGGTGGCTCGGGCTCGGGGAGAGGCGGTTCCGGATGTCCGGGCTGCGTCACGTCACCCTCCGCGTTCACTTACGTGCTTTCCGTGCATATTCTCGCTCAGCCTAACCAACCGGCCCGACCGCCGGGCCCTAAGCTGTGCCGGTACCCGACTAAGGAGTGTCCGAGCATGCAGAAGTGGGAGTACGTGACCGTGCCCCTGCTGGTACACGCGACCAAGCAGATCCTCGACAACTGGGGCGAGGACGGCTGGGAGCTGGTCCAGGTCGTGCCGGGTCCGAACCCGGACAATTTGATCGCCTACATGAAGCGAGCCAAGTCATGACGACGCCGGTCGCCGGTGAGGGCGGCGTCGACGCGTACGCGAAGCTGGCCGAGCTCGGTCTGACCCTGCCCACCGTGGTGCCGCCGCTGGCGTCCTACGTGCCGGCCGTCCAGTCCGGCAACTACGTCTACGTCTCCGGCCAGCTGCCGATGGTCGACGGCAAACTGTCGCAGACCGGCAAGGTCGGCGACGAGGTGAGCGCCGAGGAGGCCGCCGAGCTGGCCAAGATCTGCGCGCTGAACGCGTTGGCGGCGATCGAGTCGCTGGTCGGCCTGGGCCGGCTCGTGAAGATCGTCAAGGTGACCGGGTTCGTCGCTTCGGCGCCGGGCTTCACCGGTCAGCCGGCCGTGATCAACGGTGCCTCCAACCTGTTCGGCGAGGTGCTGGGTGAGCAGGGGCGGCACGCCCGCAGCGCGGTCGGCGTGGCCGAGTTGCCGCTGGGCGCGCCGGTGGAAGTCGAGGTCATCGCCGAAGTGGCGTGATCTTGTGCGGGTTCGGCCGGTTTTGCTCACCGAAGGTGACCGGAACGGACATCGTGTCTCGGCTCACTCCGGGATCGCGACGTACGATTCTCGGCATGGGGGGTGCTGAGCCCGCGTTGGCTGAGGTCGACCGGCTGCCGGGTTGGGTGTCGCTGCTGCGCGCTCCCAACCCGGGCCCGATGACGTTGGACGGCACGAACACGTGGATCCTGCGGGCGCCCGGGGCGGAGTACGCCACCGTGGTCGATCCCGGTCCGCTCGACGAGGGGCACCTGAGCCGGATCGCGGAGCAGGGCCCCTATCAGTTCATCTTGATCACGCACGGTCACCATGATCATGTCGAGGGTGCCGAGCGGCTGTCCGAGCTGCTCGGCGGCGTCGCGATCCTGGCCGCCGACCCGGCGCACTGCCGGCACGGTGAGCCGTTGGACCCGGACGAGAGCCTCGGTGGGAACGGTCTGGAAATACAGGTCCTGGACACTCCGGGGCACACCCTTGATTCGGTGTGTTTCCTCGTCGAGTGTGAGGGCGAGCGCGTGATGTTCACCGGCGACACGATCCTGGGCCGCGGCACCACGGTGGTGGCCGCGCCGGACGGCGACCTGAGTTCCTATCTGTCGAGTCTCGAGCGGCTCAGGGCGTACGAAAATGTCCTGATGTTGCCGGGCCATGGCCCGGTCCGAGCCGACACGGCCGCCCTGGCCACGGAGTATCTGAACCATCGGATCGAACGCCTCGCGCAGGTCCGGGCCGCGATGGCCGCCGGCGCGCGGACGCCCGAGGCGGTGGTCGACGTGGTCTACCCGGACATCGACCCGCGCGTGCGGTTCGCCGCCGAGTGGTCGGCGGCCGCGCAGATCGAGCACCTGAATCGGGAATCAGCGGCCGGGGCCGACGGTTTGGATCGGCTGTGACCTGCCCCGTGTGTGGCACCGTCGCTGTGCCCGGTGCGCGCTTCTGCCACCACTGCGGTTCGGCGCTGCCCGCTGCCGCCACGCTGCCCGCCGCCGAGCGGCGGATCGTCACCGTGCTCTTCGGCGACCTCTCCGACTTCACCTCCTGGTCCGAGGATCTCGACCCGGAACGCGTCGGCGCGGTCACCGACCGCGTCCTGGCCGCGCTGGCCGGCGCGGTGAAGACGTTCGGCGGCCACGTGGACAAGCTGACTGGTGACGGCATCATGGCGGTCTTCGGTGCCCCGGTGGCGCACGAGGACGACGCCGAGCGCGCGGTCCGCGCCGCGCTGAGCATGCAGCGCGCGGTCCGCCGGGTGCTCGACGACGAGCGCGGCGGCGGCGCCCCGCTGGGCCTGCGCGTCGGCCTGAACACCGGCGAGGTGGTCGCCGGCATGCAGGCCGGCATCGAATACACGGTCATCGGCGACACCGTGAACACTGCCGCCCGGCTGGCCGACGCCGCCGCGGTCGGCGCCGTCTACGCCGGCGAGCGCACCAGCAACGGCACCCGGCACGTGGCCTCCTGGCGGCAGTTGCGGCCGCTGCGGCTCAAGGGCAAGCGTGAGCCGGTGCCGACCTATGAGCTGCTCGGTCTGCACGACGCCCCGGGCACCCGCTCCGGCCTGGGCGACGAGGCGCCGTTCGTGGGCCGCGAGACCGAGCTGGGCCGGCTCTCCGGGCGGCTGGCCGAGGCGATCGACTCGGGCACGCCGCGAGTGCTGGTGATGACCGCCGAGGCCGGCATCGGCAAGTCCCGCTTCGCCGGCGAGGTGAAACGGCTGGCCGCGGGCTACGAGGTCGGCACCGGACCCTATGCCGGTCACGGTGCCCGGGTTCTGCGCGTGCGCTGCCGCGCGTTCGGCGAGCGCCGCCGCTACGCCCCCCTGGCCGACCTGGTCCGTAAGGCCGCCGGCCTGCCCAAGGACGTGGTCACCTCGGTCGGCCGCACGGTCGTCGAGGAGCGGCTGCGCAAGGTCGCCCAGCGGCTCGGCGTGCCCCTGGACATCGACCGGCTGCTGGTCCTGCTCGGCTACGGCGAGGCCCCGGTCAACCCGGGCGGCCCGGCCGCGCCGGCCGACTGGCCGCGCAGCGCCAAGCGGGTCGACGCCGAGGCCATCTCGGTCGCGGTCGCCGACCTGCTGAACGCGATGGCCACCACGACCCCGCTGATGGTGATCGTGGACGACCTGCACGATGCCACGGCCACCACCGTCGACGCTCTCGGCAGCACGTTGTCGCTGCTGGAGGGCCCGGTCGTGGTGCTGCTGCTCGGGCGGCCGGAGCTGGTCCGTACGGGCGCGCTGACCCGGGTGGCCGACGCCGAGGTGCACAACCTGCCGCCGTTGCGCGGGGCCGACGCGTCCCGGCTGCTCACGTCGTATCTCAGCGGCGGCAAGCTCCCGCAGCCGGACACCGACCGGATGCTCGCCACCGCCCAGGGCAACCCGTTCTACCTGGCCGAGATGGTCACGCTGCTGATGGAGCGCGGCGCGCTGACCCCGGCGATCGGGGCCAACGCGGCCGGCAAGTGGCAGCTCGCGGCCGGTTCGCTCGGCAGCCAGCTGCTCTCCCGCGACCTCGCGGCGGTGCTCGCGGCCCGCATCGACGCGTTGCCGGCCGAGCCGCGGGCGGTGCTGCGCGACGCGTCGGTGGCCGGCACGACCGTGCCCACCGGCGTGCTGGAGGCGCTGCACGAGCGCCGCGCGCCCGGCGAGGAACTTGAGCCGGCGATCGACGAGCTGCTGCAGCGCCGCATGATCCACCGCAGCCGGGGCGGGTTCCAGTTCACCACCCCACTGATGCGCGAGGGGGCGTACGCGGGTATCGGCAAGGCCGACCTGGCCGAGCGCCACGGCTACCTGGCGACCTGGGCCGCACCGGAGACGGTCGGCCGGCACGCCGACGGGGCGACCCGGCTGAACCTGACCGACAACGAGCGCGACGCGTTCGTGGCCACCCACGCCGAGGCCGCGATCGAGCTGGCCGACGCGGTGCGCCTGCGGCCGGACGCGACCGTCCGCGAGGTGGCCGCCCTGGCCGTGGCCGCGCTGGGCCGGATGGCTCGGCGGGCGCTGGCCAACATCGAGCCGGCCGCCGCGATCGAGTACGCGGAGCGCGCCACCGTGCTGGCCGGCGGCGACCTGCCCCTGCCGGACCAACTGGTGCTGGCCCGCGCGCTGCTGCGCCTGGGCCGGGCCGAGGAGGCGCTGGCCTCCGGCGAGAAGATCACCAAGAGCGCCGCCGAGGACCCGGTCTGCCGGGCCGAGGCGATGATCGTGGTCGGCCGGGCCCACGAGGCGCTGGGCGACAGCGGTCAGGCCGTCGCCGCCTGGCAGGAGGCGCTGGAGGTGGCCACCGAGGCGCAGCTGCTGCCGGAGCGCGCCAACGCGATGCGCCGGCTCGGCATGGCCGACTTCCTGAACGGGCGGCTGAGCCAGGCCAGCAGCCGGTTCGCCGCCGCCTACCAGGTGACCCTGGCCGCCGGTGACCGGCACGGCCAGGCCTGGGCCCTGCAGAACCTGGCCTGGGTGACCACCACCCGGGGCGACTTCGCCGGCACCGACGCGGTGCTGGGCCGGGCCGCGCGGCTCTTCGCCGAGCTCGGCGACCCGGTCGGCCGGTCCTGGCTGCGCGGCACCACGGCGTTCGCCCGGCTGCTGGCCGGCCGGCTGCAGGAGGCACGCCGGCTGGCCCGGATCTTCCTGCCCTTCGGCGACCGGGTCGGCGAGGGCTGGGCGGTCGGCACGCTGCGGGTCGTCGAGGCGTATGCGGCCGCTGAGCTGGGCGATCTGGGCGCGGCCGACAGCCAGGCCCGCCGCGCCTACCGGGAATTCCAGGAGGTTTCGGACGACTGGGGCTGCGGGCTGGCGATGGTCGTGCGCGGTGCGATCGCCCGCGGATTAGGTGAGTTCGATCACGCCGCCGACCTGCTCGGTGACGCGCTCTGGTTCGCCGACCGCACCGGCCACCCGCTGCTGCTCGGCATGGCCGGCACGCTGCACGGCTTCGTCGCGCTGCAGCTCGGCGACCTGGCCACCGCCGAATCGGCCGCCCGCCGGGTGATGACCGCGGTCGAGCCGCACAATGCGCTCGCGCCGGCCCAGGTCGGGCCCCGGGTGCTGCTGGCCGAGGCGCGGACCCGGGCCGGGGACGCGGCCACCGCGATCGGGCTGTTGGCGCCGATCGCCAGCGACACGTCGGCGCCGTCGCTGCTGTTCTCGCGGCGGCACGCGCTCGCGTCGTACTCGTCCGCGCTGCTCGCCGAAGGCCGGGTCGCCGAGGCCCTGACCTGGATCGAACGGGCCCGCGAGGTCCCGGCCGAGGATGTGCGCAGCGGGGTGGTGGCGTCCATGGTCCGGGCCCGGGTGCTGGCCGCCGCGGACCGGTGCGTGGAGGCTCGCGTCGCGGCCGACGAGGCGGTCCGGCTGGCCCATTCGACCGAGCAGGCCAGCGAGCGTCTCGCCGCTCAGGAGCTCCGCGACACCCTGGCGTTGACCGGCGTCGAACCCGCTCCGGCGGAAACTGTCGCCTACGCGTCTGACGTGCCCGGATGATCTCCGCGCGCTCTGGCGTATTTTCTAAGCCGTGACGGAGACACCGCCTGGCGCCCTGCCCGTGCCATATGTCCCGGGCATGTCCGGCTTGTCGGTCATGGCCCGTGGAGGCTACGCGACCGTGTACCGGGCGACCCAGGATTCCGTCGGGCGAGAAGTCGCCATCAAGATGGAAAACCGGACCCTGGACAACGCTCGGGACCAGGCCCGCTTCCTGCGAGAGGCGCGGGCCGCCGGGCGCATGTCCTCGCACCCGCACGTGGTCGACCTGTTCGACGTCGGGGTGACCGTCGACCAGCATCCGTACCTGATCATGGAACTTTGCGACGGGTCGTACCTGGACCGCATGCGGGTCAAGCCGCTGACCCCGGCCGAGGCCCGCGACGTCGGCGTGAAGATCGCCGACGCGCTCGTGCACACCCACGCCAACGGCGTGCTGCACCGCGACGTGAAGCCCGCCAACATCCTCTACTCGCAGTTCAACCAGGCCGTGCTGGCCGATTTCGGTCTGGCCGTGCTCGGCGAGATGCGGGACTCCTCGGTCACCCTCGAGGTGCTCACCCCGGCCTACGCGCCACCCGAGATGTTCCGCCACGAGCAGCCGTCCGGCGCCGCCGACGTGTACTCGCTGTGCGCCACCCTCTACGCGGTGATGAGCGGCCGGCCGCCGCGCTGGGAAACCGACCGCAGTCCGAGTCTGATCACCCTGATGGACCTGTTCCTGCGCCCCATCCCGGACCTGCCCGGCGTGCCCCGCACCCTCACCGACATCCTGCGCCGCGGCATGCACAACGACCCGCGCGGCCGGCCGTCCGCGCAGGACCTGTTGCAGGAGCTGAACAACCTGCACCTGGACCCGAACGGGCCGCCGCCGACCGTGTACCGCTCGGCCTCGACCTACACGTCGGCGCCGCGGCCTCGCCCGGTTCCGCCGTCGACGCCGACGCTCGACGAGACGCCGACCGTCAACACCGACCGCAAGGGCTTCTTCGCCAAGTGGTTCAGCTGGTAAAACCCAACCCCTGAAGATCAAATTCTTCATTGCCTCGGTCCGCCGGGGTACAGACCGTCGCTCCCGCGGGGACCCTTCCGGGCTTCGCAAGGGCCGCGGGCGGCCCAGAACGCAAAGCCCTCCAGGGCGACGTAGTCGGTTGGTCGCGCTCAAACCACAAACCCACCCACAACGCCCCCACCCACCACCGTCCCGCCCGCCGGCCCACGCGACGCTGCGGCCTACCCAAGCCCCAGCCGCGCTCCCGCCCGCCGGCTGGTGCTGAGGGCTGTAAAACGGGCCGGATACAGCCCTCAGTGCCAGCTGAGCCGGTGACCCGCGTCGTTGGTTGACCCGGGCGGGCGTCGCGCGGGGTGGCTGCCGCGCGAGGCCTCGGCCGCGCTCCCGGCCGTCGGCTGGTGCTGAGGGCTGTAAAACGGGCCGGGTAGAACCCTCAGTGCCAGCTGAGTTCGTGGACCGCGTGGCGGAGCTGGGGTGGCCGCGGCCTTGCGTGGGGCGGGGCACGGAACGTCGGTGGGCGGCGGGCGTTGTGGGTGGGTTTGTTGCTCTGAGCGTGACCAACAGCGGACGTCGCCCTGGAGGGCTTTGCGTTCTGGGCGCGCCAGCGCCCTGCGAAGCCCGGAAGGGTCCCCGCGGGAGCGACGATCTGGACCACGGCGGACATAGGCAATGAAAAAGTTACTCTGGGTCTAGGACCGCGAGCAGTTCGCCGGTGTCGACCTCGGCGCCGGGATGGACCGGGAGTGAGGCGACGACGCCGGCTGAAGGGGCGTGGACGGGGTGCTCCAGCTTCATCGCTTCGAGAGTGAGCAGCAGTTCACCGGCTCGGACACGCTGGCCCGGGACTACCAGGACGCGCCGGACGGCGCCGGGCAGGGGTGCGATCAGTGAGCTTTCGGCGGCTTCGGGGGCGGGCAGCGGGAAGCGGGAGATCTCACGCAGCGTGACCGAGCCTTCGGGGCTGTCGACGTAGGAGACGTCGCCGACGCGGTGCACCAGGACCGCCAGGCGGATGCCCTGGACGTTGAGGACGACGCGGTCGCGGCTGGCCGAGACGACGACGATCGGTGGGTGTTCGTCGACCGGGGCTTGACCGAGTCCGGCCAGGTCAAGTTCCTCGGGGTCGACCGAGCGGACCCACCAGCCGGCGAGTTCGCCGTGCCGGTTCATCCGGTAGCCGACCTCGACCGGGCCGGTCGGGCCGTCGTAGACCGCGGTCTGCGAGCCGGACGGGACGTTGCGCCAGCCGGACGGCAGCGTGCTCAGCACGGGTGCGCTGGCGCGGCGGTCGGCCGCCCCGGCCAGGGCCGACGCCAGGCAGGAGAGCCGGACGGCGTCGACCGAGGAGAGCAGCGGCGCGAAGACTTCGGGGTGCCGGTCGAGGAAGCCGGTGTCGATGTCGCCGGCCCGGAACGAGTGGTGCCGCAGTGTGCGGACCAGCAGGTCCCGGTTGGTCACGACGCCGTGCAGCTGGGCCCGGGCCAGCGCGGAGGCCAGCATCCGGGCCGCCTCCTGGCGGGACGGCGCCCAGGCGATCAGCTTGGCCAGCATCGGGTCGTGATGCGGTCCGGTGATCGAGCCGTCGGCGACGCCGGAGTCGAGGCGCAGGCCGGGCTGGGGTAGCGGGCGGAACGCGCCGGCGACGTCCGGCACCGCGAATCGGTGCAGCGTGCCGGCGCTGGGCAGCCAGGCGTAGGCCGGGTCCTCGGCGCAGATGCGCACCTCGATGGCGTGCCCGCGGATCGGCGGCGGCCCGGGCATCGGCAGGCTGCCGCCCTCGGCGACGAGCAGTTGGAGCCGGACCAGGTCGTAGCCGGAGGTGCACTCGGTGACCGCGTGATCGGTCTGCAGGGTCGGGGTGAGCTCCAGGAACCAGAAGTCGCCGTCGGCGTCGAGCAGGAACTCGACCGCGCCGGCCCCGACGAAGCCGAGGGCCCGGACCGCGACGATCGCCGCCCGGCACAGGTCCTCGCGCAGGGCCGCGTCGACCGCCGGGGACGGGGTCTCCTCGACGATCTTCTGGTAGCGGCGCTGCACCGAGCACTCGCGCTCACCGAACGGTACGACCGCACCCATCGCGTCGGCCAGGATCGGCACCTCGATGTGCCGCACGTTGGCCACGTAGGGCTCGCAGAACACGTCGCCGTCGACCTCGCGCCGGGCCGACGCGACCGCCTCGGCCAGCGTGGACGCGTCCCGGACGACCCGCATGCCGGCCCCCCCGATGCCGGCGTCCGGTTTGATCAGGACCGGGAAGCCGGGCACGGTCGCCGGGTCGGTGAAAGTCGGCAGGACCGGGACCTTGGCCTCGGCGACCAGTTTCTTCGTCTCGGACTTGCGGTGCAGGGTGCGCAGCGTCGCGGCCGGCGGCCCGACCCAGATCATCCCGGCGTCGGTGACCGCGGCGGCGAACTCGGGGTCCTCGGCCAACGTTCCGTTGCCCGGGTGCACCGCGTTCGCCCCGGCCCGCTTGGCCGCCGCGATCAGTGCGTGCTGTTCCAGGTACGTCGTGGCCGGGGTGCCACCCTCCAGGTGGACGGCGTAGTCGGCCTCGTTGACGTGCGGAGCGTCGGTGTCGACGTCCGAGTAGACGGCGACCGTCTCGATACCGACCAGACGGCAGGTGGCGAACACCCGGCGGGCGATCTCACCACGGTCGGCCACCAAGAGGCGTCGGATCACTGGTCTACCTTTCAAGGTCGGAACACGCCGACGTGTTCGGCACCAGCCACGGCGGCGCTGTGCACTGCGGAGAGGCAGAGGCCGAGGACCGTACGGGTGTCGCGGGGGTCGATGACGCCGTCGTCGGCCGCGGCGGGCTCCGCCGGGGGACGCGGCCAGCTGAACTGGAATCGGGGCTGGTCGGCGCGGTCGGCCTGGTCGACCGGTTCCGGTCCGATGGTGAGGACCAGGTGCGGCACGGTCGACTTGGCGACCGCGTGGACCAGGGGGGCGTCGTGCCGTACGTCGGCCTCGTCGCTCGTCTTGATTTCTCCGGGGTGTCGCAGGAACAGGACCGGGGTGGCCGTGGCATTGGCCAACTGCAGGAAGTGGACGGCCTTCTGGGACTCGGCCGGGGACAGCCAGGTGCCGGGGCCGGCCAGCACCCCGATCGGGTATCCGTGCAGCTCACCCCAGCCGGCCACGAGTACGCCGCCCTGGCCGGGCTTGAACTCGTCGAAGTCGGAGTCGTCGAGGATCCGGGCCAGCACCTCACGGGCTTCGAACCCGGCCGGGCCGGTCGCGGCCAGGCTGAGCAGTGCCTCGGCGGTGTAGCGGGGATCACGCGGACGGGTAGTCCGGGGCGGGGGACCCTGCTTGCGCCAGTTGAAGCGGCGTACGCACTGGCGGGCCAGCCGCAGCCCGTCCCGCTCGTCCTCGGCCAGCTGGTCGGCCGGACCGGGCGGGCCGGCCGGCACCACCGGGGTGGCCCGTACTTCGACGCCGCTGCGCTGCGGGTGGATGGTCAGCACTTTGGCGTGACCCCGCACCACGATCGTGTAGTCGGAGAGGGCCGGCAGATAGGCCGCGTCCCCGCTCGTGGTCCCGAAGACCACGCAGACGGTCGGCACCCGGTCCGCGGTCAGCCGGCTCAGTTCGCGGGCGATGCTCCCGGCCGGTGCCGCCTCGCCGGACGACTCGACCAGGTTGACCAGCGGAAGCCGGTTCTCCGAGGCGATCCGCGCGGCCCGGCGGATCTTCTCCGCGGTGTACGGATTCACCGCGCCCCCGGCCACCGTCGGGTCGTTGGCGATCACCACGCACTCGACGTCCTCGACCGCGCCGATGCCGGTGACCACGCTCGCGCCGACCGGGAACTCCGAGCCGCGGGCGGCCACCGGGGACAGCTCCAGGAACGGGCTGTCCTGATCGAGCAGCATCTCGATGCGCTCGCGGGGCAGCAGTTTCCCGCGCGCGTGATGCCGGGTCACCCACTTCTCGCCCCCGCCGGCGCGCGCCTCGTCGAGAGCGCCCTCCAACGCGGCGAGCCACTGCATGGTGGTGCCGCGACCCTCCAGGTATGCGGGGTCGCGCGGGTCCAGCGTGGTGTCGAGCACGGTCACGTCGACACCCCGATGCCCGCTACGCGCCTACCTGCGTCCAATGCCGCGCCCTTCCCTGTCACGCCGGTGCCTCTCGGCCACCTCCGTAACGAGCGGCTGTGCGGGCGCGACACGGATCACGGGTTCTGGGCCCGGTCACCAGGAAGGGTGAACTTTTTTCAAAGATGGCCAGGTGGGCCCGGGGGCTCGGACCGGCCGCGACCTTGAAAAAGGTTCATCGGATCAAGCACGTTTAAGGGGCTGTCCGTGTGGACAGCCCCTTAAAGCGGTGGGTCAGACCCGAGCGCGCCGAGCGAGACGCTCGGGGTCGAGAATGATGACGCTCTTGCCGTCCAGCCGCAGCCACGCCCGCGAGGCGAAGTCGGCCAGAGCCTTGTTCACCGTCTCGCGGGACGCGCCGACGAGCTGGGCCAGCTCCTCCTGGGTCAGGTCGTGCGTGACCCGCAGCACACCACCGTCCCGGGTGCCGAACCGGCCGGCCATCTGCAGCAGGTTCTTCGCCACCCGGCCGGGCACGTCCGTGAAGATCAGGTCGGCCAGCGCGTCGTTGGTCCGCCGCAGGCGGCGGGCCAGCACGCGGAGCAACTGCTCGGCGATCTCGGGCCGGTTGTTCAGCCACGGACGCAGCGACGACTTCTTCAGCCGGGCGAGCCGGCTGTCGGTCACCGCGGTCGCCGTGGCCGTACGCGGGCCGGGGTCGAAGAGCGAGAGCTCACCGAGCATGTCGGACGGGCCCATGATGGAGACGAGATTCTGCCGTCCGTCCGCCGCCCGGCGACCGAGCTTGATCTTCCCGGACAGAACGATATACAGGCTGTCGCCGGCCTCGCCCTCGTTGAAGACCACGTCGCCCTTGCGGACTTCGATCGTGTCCATCTCCTTGGCGAGCGCCTCTGCGGCTTCCGGGTCAACGCCCTGGAAGATTCCGCTGCGCGCCAGTACCTCATCCATCGCCGCACCTCCGAAACGCGCAACGTCTGCGCTCGATCAGTCTAGGCGCACGCGGGCGGGAAACGGGCGGCCACCCCTTGATCCAGATACTGGACGGTAACCAGATTTGCCGAGACCGGCGGTGACAATTCGACGGTTCCGGCATATCGGGACGGCACTTTCGTCGGTCGCTCCCGCTTGCGAGCCGACGGTATCGTCCCGGTCGATGAATTCGGAACCCCGGTCCCACCGCAAAAGCGCTTCTGGGCGTTATGCCCTATATATCACGCTCGTCGGCGTCGTTGTCGCGGGCGCTGCCGTGGGCGGGGTCGCTCTGCTCAACCAGGGTGACGAAGCCGACGCGAGCTGGCATTCCTCCTCCAAGACCCCGGCCGCCGCCGGGACGTCGACCGCCCCCGTTCCCGGAAAGACCGCGGCGGTCCGCGAGGAGTCGACCACGGTCGAATCCCTGACACTTTCGGCCACCGGCGACATCATGATGTCGAGCGCGCCGAACGGGTTGCCCCCGAAGAACGGTGACGGATTCTTCGACGGCGTCCGCAAGGATCTCGCCTCCGATCTCGTGATGGGCAATCTCGAACAACCGCTCACCGACGACACCGGCGCCTCCAAATGCGGCTCGCCGGCCCGATCCGGCTGCTTCGCCTTCCGTTCCCCGCCGTCCTATGCCGGGCACCTCAAGGACGGCGGCTTCCAGCTGATGAACCTGGCCAACAACCACGCCAAGGACTTCGGTACGACCGGCAACCGCAACACGATCAACGCGCTGACCGGCGCCGGCCTGAAGTACACGGGCACGGAAGACCTGATCACCACGGTCGAGGTCAAGGGCATCAAGGTCGCCGTGATCGGCTTCGCGCCGTACGCGGGGTCCAACAACCTGAACGACCTGGCCCACGCCAAGTCGATCGTGGCCAAGGCCAAGACACAGGCCGACCTGGTCATCGTGCAGGCCCACATGGGCGCCGAGGGCGCGACCATGAACCACGTGAAGCCGGGCACCGAGAACTACCTCGGGGAGAACCGGGGCGACCCGGTCAAGTTCACCCACGCCGTGATCGACGCGGGCGCCGACCTGGTCATCGGCCACGGGCCCCACGTGCTCCGGGGCATGGAGTTCTACAAGGGCAAACTCATCGCGTACAGCCTCGGGAACTTCGCCGGCGGCGGGCACACGCTCTCCAAGGACGGCATTCTCAAGTACGGCGGGATCCTGCGCGTGACGCTGAACTCCGACGGCTCGTACGGGGGTGGCAAGTTCGTCTCCACCTACCTGAACAGCTCCGGTCTGCCCACCCGGGACTCCGCCGGCGAGCACGGCCGCAAGCTGGTCACCGACCTCACCGCGGCCGACTTCCCGGAGAGCGGAGTGAAGATCGGCACCGATGGGACGATCAAGCCGTCCGCGTGAGGCGAAGCGGTGGGCGGGCCGACGTACTCTTTACCGGTGACACGTCCCCGCACCGCGCCCGCCGACCCCGGGACAGCCGTGCTGGCGCGGTCGATGAAGCGCTTCGCGAAAGAGACTCCGATCGGGCGCAAGCGCCGGGCCCGCAAGATGGCGCAGGTCCTGGCCGACACTCACCCGGACGCGCACTGCGAGCTCGACTTCACCACGCCGCTGGAACTGGCCGTGGCGACGATCCTCTCCGCGCAGACCACCGACGTCCGGGTCAACCTGGTCACGCCGGTCCTCTTCCGGAAATTCCGGTCCGCGGCGGATTACGCGTCGGCCGACCGCGCCGAGATGGAGGAGATCCTCCGGCCCACCGGGTTCTTCCGCGCCAAGACCAACTCGCTGATAAACCTCGGTCAAACCCTAATTGCTTCGTACGGTGGTGAGCTGCCCCGCAAACTCGACGAGCTCGTCAAGCTGCCCGGCATCGGGCGCAAGACGGCCAACGTGATCCTGGGCAACGCGTTCGACGTCCCCGGCATCACCGTCGACACCCACTTCCGGCGGCTGACCAACCGGTTCGGCTGGGTCGACGAAGAGGACCCGGTGAAGATCGAGTTCCTGGTCGCCGACCTGATCGAGAAGCGCGACTGGACGATGCTCTCGCATCGGGTGATCTTCCACGGGCGGCGGGTGTGCCACGCGCGCAAGCCGGCCTGCGGGGCCTGCACGCTGGCGGCGTCCTGCCCGTCGTACGGGACCGGTCCGACCGAGGCGGCGCCGGCGGCGAAGTTGCTCAAGGGTCCGCGCGCCCGTGACCTGGCCGTGGCCGCCGGTGTGGACCCGGATCTGGTGCCGGCCGCGGCCGCGCTCGCCCCGGAGGAGCCGCTCGCCCCGGAAGGATCGCTTCTCGCCCCGGAGGAACCGCTCCTCGCCCCGGAGGAACCGTGAGGGCGTTTCTGCCGATCGTTGTCGGTGTTTCGCTGCTGGCCGCCGGGTGCACCGCGGCCGCGAGGTCTGAAGAACCGGAGACGCCTTCGCCGTTCGCGGCCTGTTCGCCGTCCCCCGCTTCCTCGTCTTCCGGAGCCGGTGCCCTGCCGGACATTTCGCTCGAGTGTTTTGCCGGGGGCGAAGCCGTGAAACTCCGTGACCTACGCGGCCCGGCTGTGATCAACTTCTGGGCGTCCTCCTGTGGGCCGTGCCGGGAAGAGCTGCCGGTCATGCAGAAGCTGGCCGACACCGGCAAGCTGACCGTGCTGGGCGTCGACACCCGGGACACCCGGGCGGCCGCGGCCTCGTTCGGCAGCGACCATGGAGTCAGCATGCCGACGCTCTTCGACCCGGACGCGAAACTGGCCGCCGCGCTCAAGGTGTTCGCCCTGCCGAGTACGGTCTTCGTCGACCCCGCCGGGAAGATCTACGTGCACCGCTATCCACTCGATGCTGCCGGCCTGGAAGAGCAGGTCAAGGTGCACGCCGGGCTTGAGGTGGAGCTGTGAGGGCGGGGCGGTCGGCACGACGTACGCGGAAATTGGTGTTGATCTTGGGGTTTGGCGCATGAGTCAGGGTGTGGTGCTGGATCGGCCCGATGACCTGCCGTCGTGGTTCGAGCCGCTGCTGACCCGCGTCGGCCAGTGCCGCACCGAGGACTTCAGCGTGCTGCGCAAACCGAGTGGCACCAACGGGCGATCGAGCGCCGTGCTCGTGCTGCTCGGCGAGGGTGACACCGGCCCCGACCTGCTGGTCCTGCAACGGGCCGCGACCATGCGCAACCACGCCGGCCAGCCCGCCTTCCCCGGCGGTGCGACCGACCCGGAAGACGCCGACGTGGTCGCCACCGCGCTGCGCGAAGCCAACGAGGAGGTCGGTCTCGAACCGGCCAGCGCCCACGTCCTGGCCCTGCTGCCCGAGCTGTGGATCCCGGTCAGCCGATTCACGGTCGCGCCGGTCCTGGCCTGGTGGCGGCAGCCGCACCCGGTCCGGCCGCGGCAGGTGACCGAGGTCGCACATGTGGCCAGGTTGCCGATCAGTGAACTCGCCGACCCCGCGAACCGTATCCGGGTGCGACACCCGAGCGGCTGGATCGGACCGGCCTTCCAGGTCCGCGGACTGCTCGTCTGGGGTTTCACGGCGGGGGTGATCTCGGTTCTGCTGGACATGGCCGGCTGGGCGCTGCCCTGGGAACCGGGTCGCGTCGTCGACCTGCCCGACGCCGAAGCCCCGGTTCCGGCGGCGCGCGGCGGCGCCCCCGACGAGGTGGTGCCGTGACGTGCGTCTGACTTCTATGTTGAGTGAGTGCCCGTGGTCGATGTCATCCTGATCGTGCTGATGCTGCTGTTCGCGATCAGCGGCTATCGCCAGGGCTTTGTGATCGGCGCGCTGTCGCTCGGCGGCTTCTTCAGCGGCGTGCTGATCGGGCTGCAGCTCGGCCCGTTGCTGGCCAAGCAGTTCGCCGACGGCACGACCCGCATGATCGTCGCGCTGGCCGTGATCCTCGCGCTCGCCGTGCTCGGCCAGACCCTGGCCGGCTGGCTCGGCACCAGCCTGCGCAAGGCCATCTTCAACCGGCCGCTGCAGCACCTCGACGACGCCGGTGGTGCGGTCGTGTCCGTCGTCGCGGTCCTGATGGCCGCGTGGCTGGTCGCCGTGCCGATGGGCTCCACCCCGTTCCCGGGCATCAACAAGGCGGTCCGGAGCAGCGCGATCCTCGGCGGCATCAACGGGCTCATGCCCGAGCAGGCGCAGGCCCTGTCCTCGGCGCTGCGGGAGACGCTGGACACCAACGGCTTCCCCGACGTGTTCGGCGGGCTCGCCCGCACCCAGGCCAAAGAGGTCGCCGAGCCGGATCCCGCGCTGCGTAACTCGAAGATCGTCCAGACCTCGAAGCAGTCGGTGCTCAAGGTTCTCGGCGCCGCGCCCAGCTGCTCCCGGCGCATCGAGGGCACCGGGTTCGTCTACGCCGACGAGCGGGTCATGACCAACGCGCACGTCGTCGCCGGCACCAAGGACGTCGTCGTGGAGACCACCCGCGGCCAGCTCGAAGGCACCGTCGTGGTCTACGACCCGAAACGCGACCTGGCGGTGATCCGGGTGCCCGGGCTGAAAGCGCCGGTCATGCCGTTCATCACCAAGAAAGCGGCGTCCGGGGCGAGCGCCATCGTGCTGGGGTATCCGCAGGACGGGCCGTACAACGCCCAGTCCGCCCGCGTTCGCGACGTCGGCGACATCACCGGGCCGGACATCTACGAGTCGGGCGACGTGACCCGGGAGATCTACACGATCAAGTCCCTGGTCCGCAGCGGCAACTCGGGCGGCCCGCTGATCTCCCCGGCCGGCGAGGTCCTCGGCGTGATCTTCGCGGCGGCGGCCGACGACAAGAATGTGGGCTTCGCCCTGACCGCGTCCGAGGCGGCACCGATCGCCAAGTTGGGCCGCGAGAGCACCCAGGCCGTCAAAACCGGCGAGTGCGCCTGACCCCACCGCGCCGCCCGCTGTCGCATCGAACCACCCGCCACCCGCCACCCGCCAGGTTCCAGCTGGCGCTGAGGGTTGTCTCGCGGCCCTTGAAGCAGCCCTCAGTGCCAGCTGGTGAGCCTCAGCTGGTGCTGAGGGTTGTGTCGGCGGGCTTGAGGCACATCTCAGGACCAGCTTGCGGATTCGGGCTGGCTCGCAAGGGTGTGTCGGTGGCTGGGGGTGATGGGCCGGGCCGGTGGCGTGGGGGCGCCGGCCCGGGCCGCCAGCGGGGTGAGGCGCCGGCGTGGTGGGACGGCGGCTGTGAGTGGCTGAGTGCGACTGGGTTGGTCAGCCGGCGGTGCTGGCGAAGCGGCGAATGGTGACGGCGGCGGCCAGAGCTGAGATCACGAACAGGGCGATCGCGATGAACCGGCCCCGATGCGACCCGCTCGGTTCGGCGGTTGTCGGCGCCGCCCAGCCTCCGGCGTTCGACCCGGGTGCGGCCGCGGCCGGCTGCTCGCCGGTGCCGGCGTCCGGCGCGGACTGGGCCTCACCCGAGGCCGGCGCGCTGCCGAACCGGGCCACCCCGACCGGCGGCGTCGTGTCCAGCGGATTGTTCAGTGCTTCGGGCACGGTCGCGGTCAGCGCCCCGGTCGGGTCGATCAGCCCGAACCCGAACACGTCGTCGCGGCCCGGCGCCCCACGGTCCTTGGCGGTCCGGATGATCCGGTTGATCACGTCACTGGCGGACATGTCCGGCCAGCGGGAGCGGATCAGCGCGGCTGTCCCGGCCACCATCGGCGCGGCGAAGCTGGTGCCCTGCACCCGCCAGTAACCGCCCGGTTTGGCCCCGACGAGTTCGGTCGCGGGCGCGGTGACCACGGTTTCCTTGCCGGTGATGGAGCCGGACCACAGGTCGGTGCCGTTGCGTTCCATGCCGGCGACCGCGATCACGCCGGGTTCGCGGGCCGGGTACCACACCCCGCGGTTGCTGGTCGAGGATGCGCTCACGTTGCCGGTGCAGGCGACGACCACCACGTCCTTGGCGAACGCGTAGTCCAGGGCGGCGGCGAGCGCGGGACTGTTCGCGCTGCCTCCGAGCGACAGGTTGACGACTCGGGCACCGTGGTCGACGGCCCAGCGCAGGCCTTTGGCGACGATCAGCGCGTCGTCGTACCGGTTCTCCTCGTCCAGAACCCGTACGGGAAGGATCTTGGCTTTGGGGGCGATGCCGACAACGCCGGTGTTGTCGTCGTTGCGGCCGGCGATGATCGCGGAGACCGTGGTGCCGTGGCCGACCGGGTCGGTTTCGCCGTCGTCCTTGGTGTTTACCAGGTCCAGCCCGGGCAGGACCTGGCCCTCCAGGTCGGGGTGGTGCGCGTCGACCCCGGAGTCGATGACGGCGACGGTGATGCCGGTGCCGTCGGCATACGTCCACGCGTCGGCCAGGTCGAGGGTCTGCAACTGCCACTCGTCGGCGCGGACCGTGTCGATCGCGGCGCCCGGGTCGGCCAGCGGCTTGCTGAATGTGGTGTCCTCGATCACCTCGTCGGCCGCGCCCGGCTCGGCCAGCGGCAGCCCACTGACCGAGAGCGGCGCCCGGCCGAGAGCAGCCGACCCGCCGATAGCGGCCGACCCGCCGAGGGGGGAAAGGCTGCCGAGGGGAGAAGGGCCGGTTACGGGCGGGGCCGCGAAGGCGGGCGCGCTCACCGGCGCCAACGCGATGAACCCGGCCAGGGCCGCCGCCCCGAGTCGCCGTCCGCTCACCAACGGGCACCGCCGAAGGGCGCACCACGCCACGGCCGCAGCGGCCGGATGGTTGTGCTCACTCTGGTCACGGGTCGGCGTCGCCATTCTCATGATGGTCAGTCGATGGGGGGAGATTACTCCGAAACCGTTGCGCGTCGCTGCGGTCCGAGGTCCCTAATCGCACTGGGAGTCTGTCCCTGCCTCGGATTCCGGAATCGCCAGCTGAATCAGGCGAATTCCCTCACGACGGGTGATGAGCCGGCCACGCCCCGGCGGCATCCGCTCCGGCCGTACGGTGCCGATCAGCGCTCCCTCCTCGGGTGCCCCGGACATGACCAGCCCGGGCGCGGACAGTTCCCGCAGTCGTTGCAGCACCGGTTCGTAGAGCGCCCGCCCAGCCCCGCCGGCCCGCCGGGTGAGGACGAGGTGCAGCCCGACGTCCCGGGCCTGCGGCAGGTATTCGAGCAGTGGTGTCAGCGGGTTGGTCGGCCCGGCCACGACCAGGTCGTAGTCGTCGACCAGGACGAACAGTTCCGGCCCGGTCCACCAGGAGCGCTCCCGCAGCTGCTTGGCGGTGACCTCGGGTCCGGGCAGGCGCTTCGCCATGTAGCCGGCGACCGAGTGCATCAGGTCGAGGGTGGGCTGGGCCTGCATCCCGTACCCGATGCGGTGTTCGGTCTCCGGAAGGTCCATCAGGCTGCGGCGGTAGTCGACCAGAATGATCCGGGCCTGCTCGGGCGCGAATCGGCTGGTCACCGACGTGGCCAGGGTTCGGAGGAAGGACGATTTGCCGCACTCGGCGTCGCCCAGGAGCAGGAAGTGCGGATCGGTCGCGAAGTCGATGGTCACCGGCTTCAGATCGGCCTCGGCCAGCCCGATCGGGATGCGCAGGCCCGTGCCGGCCGACGCGATCTCCGCGTACGCCACCGTGTCCGGCAGCAGCCGCACCCGTGGCGCGACCGCCCCCGACCAGGCCGCGGCCACGGCCTTGACCAGCGCGGCGGTGTCGCCCAGGGAGATCACCTCGGGCCGCACGGTGAGCAGGTGCAGCCCGTTCCCCTTGATCGTCGGGTGCTCGGTCACGCCCCGGCCCGGCTGTTGCTCCGGGACGGCTCCGGCGGCGCGGCGCCCGACGTGCGAGTCGGAGGTGTCGCCGAGTCGCAGCTCGACCCGGGAGCCGAACAGATCCCGTACGGCCGGGCGGAAGTCCATCCATCGGGAGGCCCCGGCCACCAGGTGGATCCCGTACGACAGCCCGCGCGTCGCCAGGTCGGTGAGCACCGGCTCAAGCTCCTCGAAGTCGGTCCGCACGGTGGCCCAGCCGTCCACCACCAGGAACACGTCCGCCCCGGCCCGGGACCGCCGGAACTCGGCCATCGACCCGACTCCGAGCTCGGCGAACGAGCGTTCCCGCTCGGCCAGCAGGGTGACCATCTCGCCGACGGTCCGGCGCACACCTTCGGCCTCCAGCCGCCCGAACACCCCGCCGACGTGCGGCAGCCCGCGCAGCGAGCCGAGCGACCCGCCCCCGAAGTCCAGGCAGTACGCCTGAGCCTCGGCCGGCGTGTGGGTCAGCGCCAGCCCACAGATCAGGGAGCGCAGTGCGGTCGATTTGCCGCTGAGTGTCCCGCCGACCACGGCCACGTGCCCGGCGGCCCCGCCGAGCTGCAGCCACAGCACGTCCCGCAGTTGCTCGCGCGGCTTGTCGACCAGCGCGATCGGCACCTGCAGAGCACCCTGCAGGGCCGGGTTGGCGCAGGTCAGCCCCCGATCCGCGTCGATCACGGGCGGGCCGAGCAGGTCGTCCAGCGCGGCCGAGGAGTCCAGCGGCGGCAGCCACACCTGATGGGCCGGCGGTCCCTGCCCGGCCATCCGGTCGACCAGCACGCTGAGCAGGGTCGGCCGGTCCTCGATCGGCTCGGGGGCCACCGGGAGAGCCGCGGGCGCCGCGACTGCCCGGGTGGTGTAGGCGAGCACCCGTGTCTCGGCGGCCCGGCCGGGGGTGCCGGCCCGGCGCATCGGCCCGGAGACGAACGACCCGCGGAACCGGGTGAGCGGTCCGCTGCCGAACTTGAGATAGGCGTGACCGGGCGCGCTGGGCAGGTCGGCCGCGTCCGGCACCCCGAGCACGACCCTCGATTCCATGCCGTTGAAGGTCTTCAACCCGATCCGGTACGACAGGTGAGTGTCCAGCCCGCGCAGACGCCCCTCCTCCAACCGCTGGCTGGCCAGCAGCAGATGCACGCCGAGCGACCGCCCGACCCGCCCGATCTGCAGGAACATCTCGATGAAGTCCGGCTTGTGCAGCAGCAGTTCGGCGAACTCGTCGACGATCACGAACAGCGACGGCAGCGGGGGCAGGGTCGCGCCCGCGGCCCGGGCCCGCTCGTAATCCGGCAGGCCGGCGAAGTTCCCGGCCTTGCGCAGCACCTCCTGCCGCCGGATCAGCTCGCCGTCGATCGCCTCGGCCATCCGGTCGACCAGCGGCAACTCGTCGCTCAGGTTGGTGATCAGCGCGGCCGTGTGCGGCAGCCGGTCCAGCGAGGCGAACGTCGCCCCGCCCTTGAAGTCGATGAGCACGAAGTTCAGCGACTCGGAGGAGTGCGTGCCGGCCAGGGCCAGCACCAGCGTGCGCAGCAGCTCGGACTTGCCCGAGCCGGTGGCGCCGATCAGCAGCCCGTGCGGGCCCATCCCGTCCTGGGCCGACTCCTTCAAGTCGAGCTCGACCGGCAGACCCTCGGGTGTGACGCCGATCGGCACCCGCAGCCGTTCCCGGGCCGATCGTGGCCGCCAGCCCCGGGCCGGCCGGAAGCTCTCCGGGTCGCCGAGGCCGAGCAGGTCGGTGAACCCGGTCTCGGCCGGCGCCGGTGTCCCGTCCGGATCGCCGGCCGCGGCCAGGCGCAGCGGGGCCAGCCGCCGGGCGACCGCCTCGGCCGCGGGCACCGGAAGGGCGTCGGCCCGCCCGGCCTCGGTCTCGACGTCCATCGTGGCGGTGCGCAGGGCGCCGGAACGGTCCACCTCCAGCGCCAGGGTGGTCCGGTCGAGCAGCCGGGGCGGCGGTGTGTCCAGGTCGAGCACGGTCACGCCGTCCAGGCCGTCGTCGCCGGCGAGCGGCCCGGGGCCGTCCCGGACGATCACCACGTGCGGCCCGGACCGGCCCGGCGCGCCCGGCTGGAACCGCGGACGGCCGCCGATCACGTCGTCGAGCAGCCGGTCCAGCTCGGGGCCGGAGGCGGCCACCAGCCGCAGCGGGCCGAGCGCGTCACCCCGCCGCGGGTGCAGGGCGTGGGGCAGCCACTTCACCCACTCCCACTCGGAGCGCCGTTGCGGCCCGGCGCAGATCGCGATCAGCAGATCGTCGGGCGCGTGGAAGACCGCGAGCTGGGTGATCACGGCCCGGACCAGGGCGCGGGCCGGCTCGCCGCCGACCAGGCAGACCCGGGCGAACCCGCGCAGCGACATGGCCACCGGCAGATCGGGCACCACCGAATACGCGTCCAGGAAGCGGCGCAGCGCGCCCGCGGCCATCGGCTCCAGCTCGTGCAGCGGCCGGGTGGACGGTGGCAGCAGCGGGGTGGCCAGGGACTGCGGCCCGAGCCCGACCCGGACCACGCCGAAATCCGGATCGTCGGGTCGGCGCTCCCAGACCCGGTGGCTGGCGACCGTGGACCACAGGCGGGTCGGGTCGGGATGACGGTAGAGCAGCCCGGCGCGCTGGCGGCGCACGGTTTCCCGGACCCGGCGCCGCAGGACGGCCAGATGCCGCAGGTAATCCCGGCGGGCGGCGGCCATCTCGGCCCGGCGTGGACCGGTGGCCGAGCCGAACGAGGTGGCCAGCATGGCGAGCGAGGAGACCCCGAAAAGACCACCGATCACGTACGAGTAAGCGCCGCCCCGCCCCTGCCCCATCATCATCGCCATGGCGACCGTGCCGCCCAGCATCGGCAGCACCATGAGCGCCTGCTGCCAGCGCCCGGCGAGCCGGGCCGGAGTCTCGGGCGGCGCCTCGACCGGCAGGTCCCCGAACGGGATCTCGGGCGCCGGTCGCCGCTCGGCCCGCTTGACCACCACGGTGCCCATCCGTCCGCCGCCTCTCCGTCGCGGAACGTGCCCCGGCGATCACGGGGCATCACGACGCGCCCATGCTAGATAAAGTTCGGTCGATCCGGCAGCATCGATTCCCTCCCCTGTGGACAACCGAAAGGCGCCTGGTGGACACCGGTCTGGCTCGCGTGACGATCAGCGCTCCGCAGCGCCGTGTCGACGTGGCGCTGCCCGAGCACGTGCCCCTGGCCGAGCTGTTGCCCGAGGTGCTGAAACACGCCGGTGAGGACCTGGCCGACGCCGGTGAGCGACACGGCGGCTGGGTGCTGCGGCGGGCCGACGGCGCCGCCCTGGAGGTCGGCCGCGGACTTTATCCACAGGGTGTGCGCGACGGCGAGGTGCTGCATCTGGGCCCGGCCCACGACGACTGGCCGGAGTTGGAGTACGACGATGTCGTCGAGGCGATCGCCGAGGGCGCCCGCCGCCGCGGCGGAGTCTGGACCCCGGCCGCCACGCGAATGTCGGCCCTGGTCGCGGCCGGTGTCATCCTCACCCTGGGCCTGTCGGCGCTGCGCGGCGACCCCACCGGATGGATCGGACTGGGCCTGGCCACGCTGCTCGTCCTCGCCGGGACGATCACTTCCCGCGCGTACGGCCTGGCCACCCCGGCCGTGGTTCTCGGCGCCTTCTCGATGCCGTATGCGTTCTCCGGCGCCACCGCCTGGGTCGCCGAGCCCGGCCGCCCGTGGATCAGCGGCCCGGCGCTGCTGGCCGGCTCGATCGCGGTGCTGCTGGCGGCGACCGCGGGCGGGGCCGGGGTGGCGGCCGGCGCCCGAATCTTCACGGCCGGCGCGACGGTCGGCCTGCTCGGTGCCGCGACCGGTCTGACGACCCTGGCCGGCGGCCCGGCGGCAGGCGCCGCGACCCTGCTGGCGGTGCTGGTCTGCGGGGTCGCGCTGCTCCCGATGCTGGCCCTGCGTCTGGGCCGCACCCCGACACCGCCGGACACGCTGCCCGACGACACGCTCGACGACCCGGCCGGTGCGGCCCTGGAGGCGATGCGCCGGCGACCCGACCGGGCGGTGGTCTTCGCCGCGGCCCGTCGCGCCGACGAGTTCCTGGCCGGTCTGCTGCTCGGCCACGCGGTGCTGGTGGCCGGCGCGGCGGCGGCGCTGGCCGTGATCGGCACCCCGGCGGCCCGGATCCTGCTCGCGACCGGCGGGCTCGCGCTGCTGTCGCGTTCCCGGTTGTTCCGCGCGGGACGGCACCGGCTGCCGCTGCTCGCCGGTGGGCTGGCCGCGCTCGTGGCTCTCGGGACGGGCCTGCTCGCCGCCGCGCCCGCGAGCGCCCGGCCGGTGGTGACCGTGGGGTGCGTGCTGCTCGCCCTGACGATCGTGGCGGCCGGGGTGACCTGGTCCGACCGCCCGCCGTCACGCTCGCTGAGCCGGGCCGCGGACCTGCTCGACGTGCTGGCCACGGTCTCGGTGATCCCGGTCGCGTGCGCGGTCGCCGGGCTCTACGGCGCGATCAGCGGACTCACGATCGGATAGCCATACGACCGCACCTGCGAGGCGTGGAGCCCCGCAGGTGCGGTCGTCAGCGGTATCAGGGGATGCGAACGGTCAGTGCTCCCCTTCTTCGGCCTCGGCGTCCTCGGCCCGCTTGAAGGAGGCGCGGATCTCGGCCTCGGCCTCGACGCGGCCGACCCAGGTCGCGCCCTCGACCGACTTGCCGGGCTCCAGGTCCTTGTAGACCGTGAAGAAGTGCTGGATCTCCATCCGGTCGAACTCGCCCAGGTGGTGAATGTCGCGCAGGTGCTCCTGACGCGGGTCCTCGAACGGCACGCAGAGAACCTTGTCGTCGCGGCCCTTCTCGTCGGTCATCCGGTACATGCCGATCGCGCGGGAGCGGACCAGGCAACCGGGGAAGGTCGGCTCCTGGATCAGCACCAACGCGTCCAGCGGGTCGCCGTCCTGGCCCAGGGTGCCCTCGATGAAGCCGTAGTCGGCGGGATACTGTGTCGCCGTGAAGAGGGTCCGGTCGAGCCGGATGCGACCGGTCTTGTGGTCCACCTCGTACTTGTTGCGCTGCCCCTTGGGGATCTCAACCAGAACGTCGAAATCCATTATTTCGCTCCCCTTATGCTTGCCCGCTTGATGAGACCGGGCCGCCGGGCGGGGAAGCGGGGGAGTGGAAGCAGGCCCGCAGGATCCGCGCGCAACGGTGTGCCGGATGTCGCTAGTCTCCCCTAAGTCTGACGCCACGGGCGAGGAGGGGCGTGTGACGAGGCAAGATTCACAGAACGGTCCGGACTACGACGGCGTGTCGAGCGGGGCGAATCACCCGGATGACGGTAAAAGGCCGCCCGGGTGGTCGAGCGCGCCCACGTCGCCGCTGCAGCCGGCGAGTCCCGGCTGGGCCGGTGGCTTCCCGCCGCCGTCGCCGGATTCGCAGACGACCGTGCCGATCCCACCCGCGGGCGCCTATCCACCCAGCGCGCCCCAACCGCCCCAGCCCATGCCGGCGCCGCCACCTGCGGCTCTGCCGGCTCCACCGCCCGTGGCCCCGGCCGCGCCGGCGGCGAGTGGGGGCGGCTCACCGTCGTACGGGAAAGCCTCTGTGCCCTTGAACACCGCGCGCCCGGCGGTGCCGCCGCCGGTCGGCGGAGCCCGGCCACCGGCCCCGCCGAAGCCGGTGGCGGCGGCCGAGAGTGCCCCCGGCGAAGGCCCGTCCGAGTCCGCACCGGGGTTCTTCTCCAGCACGAAGACGGCGTCGATCGTCCTCGCCGCGGTGGTCCTGCTCGCCGTCGTGGTGGTCGGCGTGGTGGAGAAGCCCGGCCCGATCGCCGGCTGGTTCGGCGACTCGGCCACGCCCAGCCCGGCGGCGACCACGCCCGACCCGAAGCCCACCCCGGTGCTCGCCGCGGCGAACGCGCAGGGGAAGGCGCCGACCGCCGCGGCGGTCCAGGCGGCGCTGGATCCACTGGTCAAGTCGTCCGCGCTGGGTTCGACCGTGCACGTCTCGGTCCTGGACGTGACCTCGTCGCAGGTCCTCTACGCGCAGAACGCCGACATCCCGACCACCCCGGCCTCGACCACCAAGATCCTCACCGCGGTGACCGCGCTGGCCGCCCGTGGGCCGGCCTATCGCCTGGCCACCCGCGTGGTGGCGGGCGAGAACCCGGGCGAGGTGGTGATCATCGGCGGCGGTGACCCGACCCTGTCGATCGACGCGAAGGGCCAGTTCCCCGGCGCGGCCCGGCTCGACCTGCTGGCCAAGCAGGTCAAGGCCGCGATGGGCGCCACCCCGATCACCAAGGTGACGGTCGACACCTCGCTGTTCAGCGGCCCCGAGACGGCGACCGGCTGGTCTTCCGACGACATCTCGCCGAGTGGCCAGGTCGCCCGGATCCAGGCGCTGATGACCAACGCGGGCCGCATCACCCCGGTGCATAACGAGAACGGTGGTGATCCGCGCTTCAGCAACCCGTCCATCTCGGCCGGCAAGTCCTTCGCGAAGCTGCTCGGCGTGGCCGCGTCCAAGGTCGTCAAGGGCAAGGCCCCGGCCGCCGCCGCCGACAACGCCTCGGCCCCGGCCTCGGCCGCCGCCGGCGCGGCGACTACTCCCGGCCAGGAGCTGGGCAAGGTCGAGTCGCCACCGCTGGTGCAGATCCTGGACTGGATGCTGCAGCAGAGCGACAACACCATCGCCGAGACGATGGCCCGGCAGGTGGCGATCGCGGCGGGCAAGGAGGCCAGCTTCGACAGCGCGTCCGAGGCGATGATCGACAAGCTGCGCGAGCTGGGACTTCCCGGCGACGAGGCCGATTTGTACGACGGCAGCGGCCTCTCCCGGCACGACGGCATCAGCCCGACCCTGCTGGTGCAGACGCTGGCCCTGGCCGCCGGCGGCACCAAGCCGGAGCTGTCCGCGATGTTCAACGGCCTGCCGGTGGCCGGCTGGTCGGGCACGCTGCGGACCCGGTTCGTCACGCCCAGCCCGAACCAGGCCGCCCAGGGCATCGTGCGCGCCAAGACCGGCACCCTGAGCGGAGTGAACACGCTGGCCGGAGTGCTGATCACCAAGGACGGGCGGGTGCTGGCCTTCGCGATCATGGCGAGCGCCACCTCGAACGCGTCCACCGCCAAGGCCGCGCTCGACAAGGTCGCGACCCGGCTGGTCGCCTGCGGGTGCTCGTAGGGACGGGCATCAGGGTTTCACCGGAGTGCGCTATGGAGCCGCGCGGGTACTGTCGGCTGCATGGCGCAGTTCGTTGACTGGGACCTGGCCGCCGCAACCGCGGGCGCGCTGTCCAAATCAGGCCCGGCGGTCTCCTACGACGAGGCCGCTCAGGTGGTGTCCGAGCTGCGGCAGCTGACCGAGGAGGCAGCCGGCCACGTGGCGGAGTACACGGGGCTCACCTCGCAGGTCGAGGTGCCCCCGGTGCGGGTGGTCGACCGGCGCGACTGGGCGAAGGTGAACATCGCCGGCCTGCAACAGGTGATCAACCCGCTGGTCACCAAGCTCTCCGGGGAGAAACCGCCGGGCGCGTTCGCCGAGGCGATCGGTTCCCGGGTGACCGGAGTGCAGGCCGGGACGATTCTGGCCTATCTGTCCGGGCGCGTCCTCGGGCAATATGAGGTGTTCTCCGGCGACCCCGGTCAGCTGCTGCTGAACGCGCCGAACATCGTCGAGGTCGAGCGCAAGATCGGCGCCGATCCGCGGGACTTCCGGCTCTGGGTCTGCCTGCACGAGGTCACCCACCGCACCCAGTTCACCGCCGTCCCCTGGATGCGGGGTTATTTCCTCGGCCAGGTGCAGGCGTTCGTCGACGCCTCGCAGGGCGGCGAGCACGTGCTGGAGCGGCTGCGCCGCGGCGTGGCCACGGTCTCGGACGCGCTGCGCGACCCGGAAAGCCGGGTCTCGGTGCTGGACATCGTGCAGACCCCCGGGCAGAAAGCCGTGCTGGACCGGCTCACCGCGCTGATGACGCTGCTGGAGGGCCACGCCGAGTTCGTGATGGACGGCGTCGGCCCCGAGGTGATCCCGTCCGTCGAGTCGATCCGGGCCAAGTTCAACCGCCGCCGCGAGGGCGGCAACCCGCTGGAGAAGACGGTTCGCCGCCTGCTCGGCATCGAGGTCAAGATGCGGCAGTACGCGGAGGGGCACAAGTTCGTCCACGGCGTGGTCGAGCGGGTCGGGATGGACGGCTTCAACAAGATCTTCGAGTCTCCGCTGACCCTGCCCTGGCTGGAGGAGCTCGGGGACCCGGACGCGTGGGTCGCGCGGGTGCACGGCGCGCGCCCGGCGCTCGACTGACCGTGGCCCGGATCCCGGCGCCGGTCGCCGCGGTCCGCACGGCGGTCCGTCGTGGTCTGGCGGATCTGCCGTCCGGTGCGCTCGTGCTGGTCGCCTGCTCGGGCGGCGCCGACTCGCTGTCGCTGGCCGCCGCCGCCCGCTTCGTGGGCGCACGGGTCGGCCTGGTCACGGTCGATCACGGCCTGCAGGAGGGCTCCGATCGCCGGGCCCGCTCGGTCGCGGCCTGGGCCCGGGATGCCGATTTCGATCCCGTACGGGTGTCGACCGTCACCGTCGCCGGTTTGCCCGGCGGCCCGGAGGCGGCCGCCCGCACGGCCCGTTACGCCGCCCTCGAAGCCGCCGCCGGTGAGCTCGGGGCGGCCGCCGTGCTGCTCGGGCACACCCGCGACGACCAGGCCGAGACGGTGCTGCTGGCGCTGGCCCGGGGCGCCGGCCCGCGTGGGCTGGCCGGGATGCCGCCGCGCCGCGGGGTGTTCCGCCGCCCGCTGCTCGACGTGGCCCGCTCGGACACGCGGAAGGCGTGTGCCGCCCTGGGCCTGGCGCCCTGGGAGGATCCGCACAACACCGATCCGGCGTATGCGCGTTCCCGCGTCCGGGCCACCGCCCTGCCCACCCTCGTCGCCGAGCTGGGCGCGGCCGTGATCGGCAACCTGGCCCGGACGGCGGCGCTGCTCGCGGCCGACAACGAGACGCTCGACGGCCTGGCCGCCGAGGCCCTGGAACGGGCCCGGTCCGGTGACGGCCTGTCCGTGCCGGCGCTGGCCGGGCTGCCCGACGCGATCCGTGGCCGGGTGCTGCACCGGTGGGCGCGGGAGCTGGGGGCGCCCGGGGGTGCGCTGGCCTACGGGCACGTGATGTCGCTGGACGCGCTGGTGACCGACTGGCACGGCCAGGGTCCGGCCTGCCTGCCGGGCGGAATCACGGTCGGGCGGCGGGAAAGTGACCTCGTTCGGGTGGTTCCGCCCCTTATCAACTGAGCGATCCCGTACGGAATCCGGCCCCGTTTCACGAACGGTAACCTCCATGCGGCAGGCTTAGGCCCATGGCTGATGGCTCTTGGTACGACCGCGACATCGACCACGTGATCATCTCGGAGGAGCAGATCCGCGAGAAGATCGAGGAGCTGGCGAAACAGGTCTCGGTGGACCACGCCGACGCCGCCGACGGCATCCTGTTGGTCTGTGTGCTCAAGGGCGCGGTCATGTTCATGGCCGACTTCGCCCGCTCGCTGGGCCGGCACGGTCCGTCCACCGAGATGGAGTTCATGGCGGTCTCCTCCTACGGGCAGGGCACGACCTCGTCCGGCGTGGTCCGCATCCTGAAGGACCTGGACCGTGACATCGCCGGCCGGCACGTGCTGGTCGTGGAGGACATCGTCGACTCCGGGCTGACCCTGTCCTGGCTGATGAAGTACCTGGAGTCGCGCCAGCCGGCCAGCGTCGAGGTGGTCGCGCTGTTCCGTAAGCCGGACGCGGTCAAGGTGCAGGTCCCGGTCCGCTACGTGGGCTTCGACATCCCCAACGAGTTCGTGGTCGGTTACGGACTTGACTTCGCTGAGCGTTACCGGGAGTTGCCGTACGTGGGCGTTCTCCGGCCCGAGGTCTACGCCCGTAGCTGAACCGCTTTCTCAGCGTGTTCTCAGTAATGGAGGTTATGGGCCGTTTTATTACTGAAACGCGCTGGATTGCGGGGGGTTACGTGGAGTTCGCCCTACAGCCTCACGGGTTCGCAATGCGTGCCCACGGTGTACGGTCGAGTGACCGATGGCGTGGTGTCACGAGCGCCGGAGGGGCCGGGAGTGATTCACCGCCACCCAAGCGGGGCAATTGATCCCGGCGGCCGCCGGTGGGCGGCGACGTTGAGGTGACCAGGACGCCGATCAGGAGGGTCCGGGCGCTTGGCGCCCGACAACAGTATGGAACGTACGCGTTTCTTCCGCCGCCCGGTGGTCTGGATCATTCTGGTGATCATCGGCGTAGTCGCGCTGAGCTCGATCTTCACCAGTGGTCCCAGCTACCAGCGGGTAGATACTTCGGTCGCTCTTGAGCGTCTGAATCAGCCCGGCATTGAGAAGGTCGTCCAGAAGGACAAGGAGCAGACGCTCCAGATCGATCTCAAGAGCCCTGAGCAGTTCAACGGCAAGACCACGAAACAGATCGAAACCCAGTATCCGTACGAGGTCACCGACAAGATCTGGGACACCGTCGAGCAGGCCAAGTCGGCCGGGCGGATCACCGGGACGATCAACGCAACGGTCTCCGGCGACAACATCCTCCTCAGTCTGCTGATCAACCTGCTGCCGATCGCCATTCTGGTGGTCCTGCTGCTGCTGTTCATGTCGCAGATGCAGGGTGGCGGCTCCCGGGTGCTCAACTTCGGCAAGTCCAAAGCGAAGATGATCACCAAGGACACCCCCAAGACGACGTTCGCCGATGTGGCGGGCGCCGACGAGGCGGTCGAGGAGCTTCAGGAGATCAAGGACTTCCTGCAGAACCCGGCGAAGTACCAGGCACTCGGCGCCAAGATCCCGAAGGGCGTTCTGCTCTTCGGCCAGCCGGGTACCGGTAAGACGCTGCTGGCCCGCGCGGTCGCCGGCGAGGCCGGGGTGCCGTTCTACTCGATCTCCGGCTCGGACTTCGTGGAGATGTTCGTCGGTGTCGGCGCCAGCCGGGTCCGCGACCTCTTCGAGCAGGCCAAGTCGAACGCGCCGGCGATCGTCTTCGTCGACGAGATCGACGCGGTCGGCCGGCACCGTGGTGCCGGCATGGGCGGCGGTCACGACGAGCGCGAGCAGACGCTCAACCAGCTGCTCGTCGAGATGGACGGCTTCGACACCAAGGGCGGCGTGATCCTGATCGCGGCCACCAACCGGCCCGACATCCTGGACCCCGCGCTGCTGCGTCCCGGCCGTTTCGACCGGCAGATCCCGGTCGACAACCCGGACATGGAGGGCCGCAAGGCGATCCTCCGGGTGCACGCCAAGGGCAAGCCGTTCACGCCGGACGTCGACCTCGACTCGGTGGCCCGTCGCACGCCCGGCTTCTCGGGGGCCGACCTGGCCAACGTGATCAACGAGGCCGCGCTGCTCACCGCGCGTAACGAGAAGCGGGCGATCTCGAACTACTTCCTCGAAGAGGCGATCGACCGGGTCATCGCCGGCCCCGAGCGCCGCACCCGGGCGATGAGCGACAACGAGAAGAAGATCACGGCGTACCACGAGGGTGGTCACGCACTGGTCGCCTACGCGTTGCCGCACTCCGCGCCGGTGCACAAGGTGACGATCCTGCCGCGTGGCCGCTCGCTGGGCCACACGCTGGTGCTGCCGACCGAGGACAAGTACACCCAGACCCGCGCCGAGATGATCGACACCCTGGCGTACGCACTGGGTGGCCGGGCCGCCGAGGAGCTCGTCTTCCACGAGCCCACCACCGGCGCCGGCAACGACATCGAGAAGGCCAGCGGCCTGGCCCGCGCCATGGTCACGCAGTACGGCATGAGCTCCAAGCTGGGCGCCGTGAAGTACGGGACCAGTGGGGACGAGCCGTTCCTGGGCCGCAACATGGGCCACGAGCGGGACTACTCGGACTCCGTCGCCGCCGACATCGACTCCGAGGTGCGGGCTCTGATCGAGCTCGCGCACGACGAGGCGTGGGAGATCCTGGTGGAGTACCGGGACGTTCTCGACGACATGGTCCTGGAGCTGATCGAGAAAGAGACGATCACCCGCGAGGACATGGACCGCATCTGCGCCCGGGTGCAGAAGCGTCCGCCGATGGCTCCGTTCAACGGTTTCGGCAAGCGCCTGCCGTCGGAGGCCCCGCCCGTGCTCACCCCCGGCGAGCGGGAGAAGCTGAAGGCGCAGGCCGAGTCCGACGGTCAGCTTGCCGTCGGGCCGAACGCGAACGGCACCATCGAAGGCAGTAACTGATCAGCGTGCCCGACGAACTCGACTATCTCGCCGCCCGGCTGGTCGACGGCAAGGTCACCGGAACACCGGTGGAGCAGGCCGTCGACCTCGGGCGGATCGAGAAGGCGGTCCGGGAAATCCTCATCGCGATCGGTGAGGACCCGGACCGGGACGGCCTGGAGCGGACCCCCGCCCGGGTCGCCCGCGCGTATGCGGAACTCTTTGCCGGCCTGCGGGTCAACCCGGCGAGCGTGCTCACCACCACCTTCGAGGCGGACCACGAAGAACTCGTCCTGGTCCGCGACATCGAGGTGCAGAGCATGTGCGAGCACCACCTGCTGCCGTTCAAGGGTGTGGCCCACATCGGCTACATCCCGGGCGTCGACGGGCGCATCACTGGCCTGTCGAAACTGGCCCGCCTGGTCGAGGTCTTCGCCCGGCGGCCCCAGGTGCAGGAGCGCCTCACGTCGCAGATAGCCGACCTGCTGATGTCGAAGCTGGGGGCGCGCGGCGTGATCGTGGTCCTCGAATGCGAGCACCTGTGCATGGAGATGCGCGGCATCCGGAAGGTCGGCGCGCGGACGCTCACGTCGGCGGTTCGCGGCGCGTTCCAGACCGACGGCAAGGTCCGGGCCGAGGCCATGGCGTTGATAAACGCCCGCTGACCCCGCCTCACCACCAGCAACCATGAGCACCAGCCGACTGCGGCTGGTGCTCATGTCGCTTCCCACCCGCACCGGTCCAGCTTGCGACGCGACTCCCCGCCTCAGCTGGTGCTGAGGGCTGTTTCGAGGGGCTGATACAGCCCTGAGCGCCAGCTCGGCACCGCGAGCTTCGCGCGGGTCCGGCTTGCGCCGCGGGTCGCCGGCTCAGCTGGTGCTGAGGGTTGTTTCTGGCTGGTTTTAGAGCCCTCAGTGCCAGCTGGCGGGCGGGGGCGCGGCTGGGGCTGGGGTGGGGGCCGCAGCCTTGCGTGGGCCGGCGGGCGGGACGCTGGTGGGTGGGTTTGTTGCTCTGAGCGTGACCCGAAGACCACGTCGCCCTTTCGGGCGTCGCGTTTTGGCCGCGCCAGCGGCCTGCGAGGGTCGGAAGGGTCCCCGCGGGAGCGACGGTCTGTACCCCGGCGGACCGAGGCAATGAAGAATTTGATCTTCGGGGTTCTAGATCATGCCGCGGAACTGGTTTGCGGAATCCATCGCGGCCCGGGTCAGCTGGGTCGCCTCGTCGAGGCGGCTGCGGGCCTGCTCAAGGTGGGCGATGGCGGCCGCCGCGGCCGGGTGGAACGAGCCGATCGTGGTGAGACGCAGCAGGGCCAGCGACTGGTCGAGCTGGTCGGCGACGATCTGGATGCCGGCGATCGCGCGGTTCGAACCGTCGACCGACGCGGCGATGTTGACCTTGACCTCTTCGACGCTCGCCAATGCTCTGGTCCTCTCGTGACTCAGCCGAGCAACTGTTGCAGGCCGACACCCATGCAGGTGAGCAGTACCGGGATCAGGCAGGTGACGATGCCGAGCACGGGCGTGCGATCCACGCTCGGCCCGCTCTGCTCGCCGTCAGCGCCCCAGACGAAGCCGATGGTGGCCCACCCCAGCCCGAACGCGAGCAGCGGCATGCTGAGGCCACACAGCAGCGCGTACGTGGGCAGTGTGCCGCTCGGCGCCACCAGGTAGAGGATGATCTGGATGATCAGGACCGCGGCGGCGAACGGGCCGTAGACCAGAAGGTTCCGCGCCCAGGGGCGACCACTTCCGGCCGGGAGCGGACCGATGAACGCGTGATCGGCGGCGTCCGCGGTGACCCTGGCCTGCCGCAACGCGGAAAGCACGGCGGGCGGACCACCGGTCACCGCGGCCAGCGCGGTTGCCCGTTCACCCTCCAGAGGAACAAGATCGATTTCCGGTACGCCGAAATCGCGCACCAGACGCGCACGCTGCGGCGCCAGCCTCGCGCGGACCGCGGCAAGCTCCTGCCGGGCGCCGGTGACCGTGGCGGCCTGCTCACCGGCGACCGAACTGGCCGCCCGGCGGACCGCGTCCAACTCCCGGGCGGCAGCCAGATACGCCGCCCAGGGACCGTCGGCCGGCGGCCCGGCCTGGGCCGGCACGACGCCGCGCTGCTCGGCCTGCTCCTGGTCCGTCATGGATTGTCGCCCTCCGGCTGCACGAACGGAACCACGGTGACCGTGCGGTCGGTGTGCCGGTCGTGGAGCAGAGCCCGGTTCGCCCGCGGCTGCCAGTCCACCGCCCGGCCCAGCATCAGCGTCACATCCGACTGCGGAACATTCAGGAAGAGCAGGCCGGCCACATCCTCCCGGCCCAGGCTGCCGCCGGTCTCCTCACTGAACCGGCGCAAGCCGCGCCACCAGGACAGCAGGTGCGCGCCGCGGCTCGGCCCCTCGCGCAGCAGCTGCCGCAGGCCGGACAGCGCGCCCGGTGGAGCCGCGTCCATCCCGAACACCACCAGGTAACCCGGCTGGTCGGAGGCGAACTCGGCGGCCAGGCCGGACGCGTCCACCACGACCACCTCCTGCCGGTGCGCGATCTCCTCGGCCAGCTCGGCGGCGAGCACGTCGCCCTCGGCGACCAGGGAAGCGATCACGAACCGGGTGGTCCGCGGCGCGTGACAAGCGGCCACGCTGCGGGCCGCCGCGTCCAGCACCTCGGAGCCGGTCGTCTGCGAACCCAGGATCGCCAGGTGCCGGCCCGGCGACGAGTCCAGCGGGAACGCGGCAGTCGTCAGACTCACGTCGATCATGCGGCCGAGCAGGGCGGTCGGCCGGCTCGCGCGACCGGCCAGCGCGGCCCGGTAGGTCGGATCGTCGGCCAGGTGCTGAAGCGCATAACCGGCGAAGATGCGCGGCGGAATCGACTCCGGATCGCGGGCGCCCCACAGCTTGTGGCGCAGGTCGCTCAACAAACCCTGATCGGCGTGCGGATCCGGGAACCGAACCACCCGTTCGTGTCCCCGCGTCGCCCCGCGTGGCCCGCCGAGACCCCCGGCCGTGTTCACCACCGCGCTGCCCAGAGGCAGGCCGGCCGCCGAATCGTTGGTCGGCTCCAGCACATCGCCGCCACCCGGCAGCGCGATCCGGACCGGGAACTGACCGAAAATCGAATCGCGTTTCGCATAGAGCGCCTCGACGCCCAGCACCGTCTGACTCGCGAGAACCAGATGGATTCCGTACGACCGGCCCTTGCGCGCCAGCGACTCGAGCAGCCCCACGGCCTCGGCCGCGGTCGGATCATTGCCGGCCAGCAACACCTGGAACTCGTCGATGACACACAGGACCCGAGGCAGCGGACGCCCCCGCCCCTCCTCCGCGGCGACCGCGCGCAAGTCGGCGAAACGGGAGACACCGGCCCGCTTGTACGCCATCGAGCGGCGGCCCATCTCGGCGTCCAACTCGCGCAGAACGGCCAAACCGTACTCCCGGTCGGACTCCACGCCGACCGCCCGCGCGTGCGGCAGCCAGGTGCGATCCCGCTGGGTCGGCACGAACTCGGCGAACGACACGCCCTCCTTGAAATCGAGCAGGTAAAGCGCCAGCTCGTCCGGGGAGTAGCGGGCGCCGAGCCCGTACAACACGTTGATCAGGAAGGCCGTCTTGCCGGCACCCGAACGGCCGCCGACCATCCAATGCGGGGTCAGATCGTTGAAACGCAGCACCAGCGGCACGTCACCGTGATGCCCGACCACCGTCTCCACCCCGGCCGACGCATCAGCCGACCACAACTCCTCGGTCGGCTCCGGCAACAAATCGGCCAGCGTCACCCGGGAAGCAGCCGCACTGTGCGCCGCCAACTCCCGGCAGACCGCGTCGACCAGATGCGGCGGAGGCTCCTCGTCCAAGAAAACCGGCGCGTTCAACCACGGAGTTTCCGGAGTCGACCCGAAAGAACCCCCGGGCGGGTCACCGACGACCGCGAACGGATTACGCACCGAGACCGCCGTGGTCCGCGGCAACGGGGCCTGCGTGGTCTCCGCGGTCAACGGCGGAGGCGGCCAACCGGCCACAATCAGGTGCAAGCCGGAATCCGGGCCCTGCTGGGCCAACGCGGCAATCCGGCGCAACTCCTCGCCCTCGGTCATCTCCGGCAGACTGGCGATGACCACCAGCAGCATCCGATCCCGCCGGACCCGCTTGCTGCCCGTGCGGGCCGGACGCAACCACTTCTCGGCCTCGGCCAGCACATCCCGCAGCCCCTGCCGATCAACCGCCGGCGGCGACATCAAACCCGCGTCAGCCAGCTCCTCGAACGGCTCGAAAACGGCGCCACCACCCACCCCGTCCACCGTGCGGACCAGCAGCGACCCGGCCGGCGCAGTCGCCAGCATGCGCAACAGAAGCGACCTGAGCAGCCCGAACACCCGCGGATCGGTGGCGCTGGCATCGACCGTGAGATGACCCACCCCGAGCAGCGGCACAACCGCCGGAAACCGCACATCGTCGAGCGGCTGGGCCAGCCCGATCCGCACGAACTGCGGCCCCGAACCCCCACCGAGCGGCGCCTTGGGCGTCAACGCGTCCAACGGCGCCCCCAGCCAGCCCGGAGCAACCTGCGCCGCGGCCTGCTGAAGCCGCTTGGCCAGACGATGCTGTTCCCTAGGGTCGGCGGTGCCCGGCGCATACGCCTCCAGGGCAGCGGCGGCCGCATCTGCCGTCGCCACCGCCTGCCGGTGCAAAGCAGCAGCCTGCCGGACCCGCAGAGCCGAATCCGCCACTGCTGTCACCTCCTGTCGCGCGCATAAAACCTATCCCAGACCAGCGGGGGACCACGCAATGCGGTCCCGGCGCGGTTTGCTGCCATCCGGGCGGATGGATCCCGTGATGTCCGCGGGGTGTGTCCTATCAGGAGCTTGCGATCATGGGTACGGGCGCGGGGGTTGATACGGTTCGGCCCTCGCCCTGCAGTGATGAGCGAGCGATGACGAATTAGTGTCGTATGTATGCAGCCGCACGAGCCGAACCCCGGAGCCGAACCAGCCTCCTCGAGCGTGCCGTCGGTACCCGCCCGGGAGCCTAAGCCAGGCGGGATCCTTCCTGAGGTAGTCACGGTCGGTGCTGACGTGCGCCCGAAACGTCGTGGGCGGCTGCAAAGCCGCCGGGCCCGTCTTTGGCTCGCATTGGGTATCGGAGTCGCAGCCCTGCTGTGTCTTGGCGGAGTCGGGGTTTTTGTTGCGCTCTACGACAGCGCGACCAAAATCGAAAGGTCCGATCCGAGTGTTGTAATGGTTAACTTCCTGGGTGCCTACATGGCTCATCGCGACGACCAGGATGCCGCGCTTTACACGTGCAAGTCAGGCAGCGATCTCAGTAAGCTAAATTCATTTCGAAATGAAATTCAAGCTGCTGAGGATAAGTATTCTATCCAGGTGGTGGTTACCTGGAGGAACCTAAATGTTCAGACTTCAGGTGATCGTGCCGTTGCGACTGTTGACATAGTGCGCACAGTTTCGGATGGATCCGAAAGGACCTTTGATCCTTGGCGGTTCGATTTATTTGATGACGGTGACTGGCGGGTTTGTTCTGCAGCTCCCGGACCGTAGTTATTCGATCCAGAGAAGTTCTGCAGGAACCTCCAGGGTTTGAGGAAATCGTCCATTCCAGGACCACCTGTACCACTCCAGCTCGTTCGCTACTCGAGCGCAGATGTCGCCACTTTCGCTGGTGTAGAGCTCAGTGGTCACTCTTAGGTCGCGCTGTTCACCGCCGTCATCGAGGAGTCTGACGGCGCGACATCCCGTCAAGGAGTTTGCGTGGGCTGCCGATGTCGGAGGCCGTCTAGATGGCTCGTCGAGCGAGACGAGTTGATTTCCGTTCTGCCTTGATGAACCGGATATTCCAAAGTCCTCGACCCAGACCCTATCGACAGGAACAAGGGCGGCAAATACTTCAGTCTTTTCCGATTCTGCTCTATACCATTCGGACTCGGGCATGACGGGGACGTATGTGCGACTCCCCTGGATCACTTTTTCATCGGCTCTAAGGTCACTTCGCCAACCGAGCCCAGGAAGTCCAATAAGCACACGCTTGCCACGTAGGTTGCCGCTCATGATGGCTGGGATGGGGATAATTGGGCGAGGTGGATCGAGCTCCCAAGAGCTATTCGCGGCCAACGGATCGGGGAACGCCTCGCCTGTCATCCTGCATTGCCTAGGGGTGCGCCTTGTTTTTGCATGAACGGCACGGGGTTTGTTGCGCCCGCGCTTGACCGGTCGTTGTTGTAGTGAACCTCGAAGTGGAGATGCGGGCCGGAAGAGTTCCCGCTTGTGCCGACCTTGCCGATGACCTGGCCGGCAATCACCTTCTGATTCACCGTGACAAAGGGTTTCTGCACCATGTGACAGTAACGGGTCATCACGTTGCCGGCGTGCTGGATCTCCACCATCCAGCCGCATCCGCCCTTGCCCGGGTAGCCGTCGACGTTGCAAGTCTTGCGGCCCTTGAAGTCTTCATCGCATTTCACCACGGAGACGATCCCGCTGGCAGCGGCAACGATCGGCGTGTAGCGGGAGACGATCAGGTCGACGCCTTGGTGGTTCGGCCTTTCGGGGCTTCGGAAGCCGGATCCCACCTCTGCCTTCACCGGGACAGTCCATCCGGAGGCGGCGATCTGCCCGGCTCCCGCGCACGACATCGAGAGCGAATTCCCGACGGCGTTCGCCGCGCCGTGGGCCAGCATGTTCACGATCTGGGTGGCCGCTGGCTCATGCTTTGCGTACGCGTCCGGATAGGCGCTGATCTGCACGGCTTGCGCCGCCCGGGTCAGCGACATGTCCTCCCAGCCACTGATCGTCTTGAGCTTCTCGTAGAACTTCGTTGCGGCGTACTCCGGATTCTGGATTTCCTTTGGGGTTCCCCAGCCGGAACTGGGCCGCTGCTGAAACAGCCCGAGCGAGTCATGATCGTTGCGACTGCCCAGATTGCCGAGGTTGGACAGCCGGGACTCCTGCATCGCGGTGGCCACGGCGATCACCCAGGCCCGGGGCGGCATCTTCAGCTTCGCGCCGACATTGATGATGACAGCCGCGTTGCGAACCTGCTGAGCACCGTAATCGCGAGCCTTCGGCAGTTTGGCATTCGCATCGATCACCCCGCCCTGACCGCATTCGAACGAGGTGGCGTTCAGGTTGGTCTGGTCCTTGTTGTCCGCGAGCTCGCCGTAGAGGAGCAGCCCGACGCTTCCACCGCAGCACACCAACGCGAGCGTCACGACCAGGGCAGCCAGGAGTACGACCTTGCGGGGGCGACGGAGACTCATGCCCCCTCCCAATCGATGCCGTCGACCAGCCAATGGCCGTCTGGCGCGACCAGTCTGAGGCTGAGCTTGCCCGAGTTCATCGTGACGATCGCGTTGACCTGCGTCTCGTTGACGACGTCGAGGGTGGGGCGACCGATCACCTGATCTGCTGGGACGCCAGCCGGATCTACACCGCGGAGTTGGTCAGCGAGGTCGGTGGTGGCATTTGGCAGCAGCCGGTCCAGCCACTTCTTCGAGGTGACGTCGGTGTGGCTCACCCAGGCAGACGCGAAGGCATACGCGACTTGCTCTGGTTGAGCCCGCCCGGGACTTGTCTTCGGCTTGGGGGGCGGCTCGGCGGAGACGACGCTGTCGTCCTCGGAAGGATCAATACTGATGGCGGGTGCTGGAGATCCCAGGCCGACCGATGGACTGCTGGACTTACCGTCCGACAGGAGCCGACCGACGCCGACGATGCCCAACACGATGGCGACAAGGACCAAGGCGACGCCCAGACGGCTGCGGAAGAGCGCGTTGAGCCCGCGCGCGACTATTCCCGACATGTGTCACCTCGCCTCGGAACGCACCCGCGGGGTGACCGGCTCCTGGCCGGTGGAACCCGTAGCCGGCCGGTAGATCGTGTACGACGCCGGTTGTTCGGCTACGTCCGGTTCCGTCCACTCAGTGCGCCGCGTCCTCGGCCGAGTCGGTGCGGGCCGCACGGTATCGCCGGGGCCATCGCTGGGGGAGGTTGTCGCCGATTTCTCTGGGCGCACAGTCTCTTTGCCGTCGGGGCGTGTTGGCACCGGAAGCCTTGAGCCGTCCTCGGAGGTGACCCTAGTCGACTCGGTGCGGGTAGAACCGGAGTGTGATGGGTCTTCCAGCCGAGCTTCGGGGCGCATGTTGCGCGGCTCGACGAAAACTGTCCGCCTATCCTTCCCGAAGGTCGGCTCCCGCGTTCCGCCACCCTCGGCGATGTCGAGCTTTGCTGCCTCACGCATGTCACGGAAGAATCGCCGGTGCCAAGACCCGCCAGAAGCGATAGTCGCAGCACCGTCCTTGCCGCCGAGCTGTGTGATTCTGCGATACGGGCGGAGTAGTAGCCATCCAACTACGCCGCAGAGCCAAACCAGGACCACTTGAAGCCATCCTGGGAGTGTCGCGGTATTCATGATTAGGTCAACGGCGAAAAGATAGATAGCCGCACCCGTACCGAAAATTGTGATGTTGAAGATAGCTGCTACGACGGCATTTCCGAGGCGGCGAATTCCTGCGCTCGCGGGCCTGAGTAACCCTACCGTGCCGAGGATTGGTGCGACGATCACCGCCCAGCGGAAAACAAGGAATCCGAGTAGTACGAGAACAGAAGCCGTGATGTCGAACATCGCAAACATGAGCGCTGTAAGGGCGGCAATGAAGCCTGCCCCGATACGCTCCATGCCGTTAGTTCCCTGAAGGTATTCGTATGCCTCGGGGTCTTCCGTCTTGATTTGTGCAGAAAGTGCTTTCCATTCGGATTTCTTCAGCTCGATCATCGCGTCGCGCGTTTGAGGATTCTTTCGGATGTCTTCGATTTCGTCCCATTGGAAAGAATGTGCTCGGTACAGCGCAGATCCGTACTTTTGAGCAGTTTGGCTATCTGCGGATCCGAGGACACCGCGAAGCCAGTTTCGATAAAGCATGGTCTCTGTTACCGTGTCACTCGCTCGAACTGCGGGCGGGCGGTTGTCGACACATGCCTTGGGATCACCGAGCTTGCAGGTACTCTCGACGTCACCCTGATTCTGCGGATCGAGGGCGTTGTGAACAACATCCAATGATGTTACGAGACTTTGGTCCGCTAGGTTGGCTGAGCGGACTGGCCAGGCCGCAATTGCTGTAACAGCGACCATGACTAGGATTGCCCATCCGACGGTCGTTGTGGCTGCACCCATATCTGCCTGCCGCGATCGCCAAATCAGATATATTCCGATTACGGCAAGTGCGATTGCGCCGAAGACATGGAATACTTTCTCGTAAACCTCTTTGGTTGCCTGTTCTACGAGTTTGTCGGCCCAGCCCCATAGGGACTTGGGGTCCCAGGCTCGTTCCCGAAGTGCGTTAGACGCTCCGATGATTGCAGTTGCCACCATAAACTCGCCGTTGGCTATGGTTGATTCTGCCCTGGAGTCGGCTTCGGTGATGGGAGCAGCACACCCGCCATCTTGGTCATAATTCGGAAAATTGTACCCAGCGTACCCGTATTGAGTGTATCGGCCTGCGCGTCCGGTTGCGATTGCCGGCGCTGGCCTTTCGGCGAACCATCCTGCCAAGCCGGAATCGGGGGCGCTAGGTGTTGGTGCATTCTCGCAGCGGGCTTTATCTCCAACGGCTTTTATCAGCCGGTCTAAACATGAATCAAGTCCGTTGTGCCACTCCTCGACGCTACAAGCGCCGTCGGGAGCTTTGGTTGGTGCGGCATACGCGCCTCTTGGCGCCACCACCGCCCAGGCGACTGATGCCACCACCATCATGACCAGAGCTGAAAACAGCGCCACCCCCCGCCGCACCATCTCAAACCTCCAGGTCGGAAGGAAGCGGCAAAACCGCAGGCGCAGCCGTTCCAGGCGTGGTGTCCAGGTGTTCCAGCAACCCGTCGACGTACGACACGTCGACCCGGACTTTCTGGACCCGCCCGTCCACGTCCCGCATCACGAATTCCCGGAAGCCCAGCCGATGCTGTGACGACGTGTCCACCTGGGACAGCGACGCCAGCGTCGCTTCGTACCCGTCGTGCACGGGCACCCGCAGCAGCCGCAGGGCTTCGGAGGCGATTTCTTGGTCTTCCGCGATCCGGCCGACGAAGACGGTGGAGACCAGGTTCTGCACGTCCAGCCCGAGGATGTCTCGCGGGTTCTGCGATGCGACGAGGGCCGCCAGGTTCCATTTCCGGGAGTCCCGGGCGAGCCGCACCAGGAATGACCGGCCGGATCGCCAGCCTTCCATGAAGTGGGCTTCGTCGAGGCCGACCATTTTGCGTGACGACATCGAGCCGCCGTAGCAGCGGCGTACGGCCAGCCGGTGTGCGGTGTGCAGCATCGGCAGGGCCAGTGATTCTTCGGCCGACCAGTATTCTCGCTCGATTTTGAGGTCGGGCAGTCGCAGGCCGGCCATGGTGATGACGGTGAGCGCGGCGTCGGCGCCGAGCAGGTGTTTCGGGGGGCGGCCGAAGAAGAGCAGCGCGAGTGGCATCTCGGCGGTGTCGAGCAGCAGGTTGGCCAGTTCGCGGCCTTCGTCGTTGTCGAGGCCTTGGAGGGTGGTGACCACGTCGTCGAGGGTGGAGGTTTCTTCGGCCGGGACTTGCCGCACCGCGTGCCGCAGCAGGGTCGCGGTGGAGGCTTCTTTGGCGACCTGTGGGGGCACGAGCATGGAGCAGATGTCCTGGACGAGCATGCGTCGTTCGGCTCGTGCGTTGGAGACCGCGATCTCGTATTCCCGGTCGCCGCCGGGCCCGGTCGGGAATTCGGATCGGATCGGAGTGGGGATCAGCGCATAGGGTGCGAGGGTTCCTTGCTCGGATCCGGTCAGATTCAGGACTCGGCTGTACGGCTTCAGCTCGGGCATCTGGCACAGCCGGGCGAGCGGACCGGACGGGTCGAGGAGTGTGACCTGGACTCCGCGGCGCGCGTTGAGGTAGCCGAGCGCGCCCATCAGGGTCGACTTGCCACCTCCGGGTTCGGCTACGAAGACGCCGAGTCCGGAGCGTTCCCGCACTTCCATCGGGAAGTGCAGGTCGAGGAAGACGGGCCGGCGGCAGGTTCCGGCGGTCCGCCCGATCAGGTCGCCTCGGCGGTCGCCGACGGTGGAGGCGGCTTGGGGGAGGGCTGCGGCCAGCAGTTTGACCGGCATGCGGCGGACGTATCCGGTGTTGGCGATGGGTTCGCCGGGGATGAATTCGCGGGCCAGCTGGTCCTGGTTTTTCGGGTGTTGCAGGGAGATCCGCAGTTCGCGGGAGTAGAGCTGGATCAGGCGCCGGGCGCGTTCCAGGCATTCCTCGCGGTTGGCGCCGCTGACCGCGATCCGGTGCCAGCCGTGGGCCCGGGCCGAGTCGGTGGGCAGGCCGGTGGTCATCTCGTCGCCGATCACCAGGGCGCGCTTGGCCAGGCGTTCCAGTTCCGGCGGGGCGTCGATGCCGTGTTCGGCGTAGTCGAGCTGCTGTGAGCGGATCATCCGGAGCCGGTGCTCGAGGTTTTTGAACGAGCTGTTCGATCCGAGGATGTCGAGCCGGGAGGAGAGTTCCATCGGCCAGGGCAGCCGCTCGTGGAAGTGCATCCACGGCTCGTGCCGCTCGGGGATTTCGAGGGGTTCCATGCGGCCGACCGAGAGGACCGCGACGTGGCGTTCCTCGCCGGTCATCCGGTTGACCAGTTTGACCGTGGAGCCGTACGGCGTCCGGTACCGCTCCACCTGTTCGGTCAGCGCGAGCAGGTCACCGGTTTCCCAGTGCCCGTTGGAGACCGGGGAGAGCAGTCCGGGCGGGGCCATGCCGAGCGCCACCGAGCGGAACAGCAACCATTCCAGTTCTTGCGGGGTGACCCGCCGGCCGCGCATGCCGAACGCGTTGAGCACCTCGTCGAACTGCTCGACGGTCCGGCCCAGCTTGCGGCGCTCGTTCTCCGAGGTGCCGCGGCCGAAGGCGCGCAGGACCCGCTCGGAGAACGTGTCGCCGAGGGAGCGCCGGGCGAAGGTGACGCCGAGGTAGGTCTGCCCTTCGGCGTGGTTCACCGAGAGCAGGTGTCGCTGGGCCGCGACCAGATGGTCCGACCAGGAGGTCGCGCCCTGCACGTCGGGCAGCGGCCGGGCGGTGAACGAGTCGACCGTGCGGGCCCACTCGTCGGCCGGGAACGGCCGGGTGGTGCGCCGCAGGTGCAGGCGGAACCCGGCCAGGCCCGCATACTGCTCGGAGATGGCGCTGAGCAGCGCCTCGCGTTCGGCGTCGGGCCGGAACGCCCAGCGCACCTCGGGCAGCGAATACCAGGCGGTGACCGTGCTCTGGGTGAACGTCAGGTGCCCGGCGATCTCACTGATGGCCAGCTCGATGGCGGGGTCGCGGTCGTTGAACTTGAGCTTCTGCGGGCGCAGGGTCGCCGGCTTCGGCGCTTTCGGCTCCTTGCGGGCGACCTGCTTGGATTCGCGCCGGGCCGGAGCTTTCTCGGTGCGCCGCGCGGGTGCCTTTTCCGGCACCGGAACGGGCAGTGGCGCCGGTGCCGGCGCCAACCCGGGCCCGCTGGTCAGCGATGCCGCGGGGGACGGCCCGGAAACGGGGCCGGTCGTGCGGGGCGACGGGGAGCCGCTGGGCCGCGGCGGCCACTCGTCGAACTCGGCCCAGTCGTCCTCATCGGAATCGTTGACGACCGCACCGGATTCCGGGTGGAAGTCGGGCTCGGGCCCGGCCGGCGCACGCGTCGCGGACGCGCCGTTCCACCCGTTGGTGGCCGGCGGATCGGCCGCGACCGGAGGGATCGCCGGACCGGCCGGCAACGGCGCCGGCCCCGACCCGTTGGTCCCTCGGCCGTTGGTTCCGCGGCCGTTGGTGGGGGAAGGGGTCGGCAGGGTCGGCATCGGTGCCGGATTCGCCGGAAGATCACTCGTCCGGGTCGGCGCCGGCGCCGGCACTCCACCGAAGAGGTCGAGGAAGGGCGAGTCGATGTCCAACGTGGTGTCGACCGGCCCGCTTGAGGATCGGACCGTGTTCGGCGCCTGGAACACGCCGACGCCCCCGTGCCCGGGTGCGGCGACAAGTTCTTCGGCCTCTTCCAGGGAATCCGCCGAGGAGTAGTCGTTCGGGCGCACACCGTTACTCTGTCTGCCCGGCGTGGACGCGCCCGCGCGGGGACGCCCGTGCGGAGGGGGATTCGTGCTCATGCGCGAACACCACCGGGGATGGCCGAACCGGTCATACCAACTCCTCCCGAACCCGGATGCGAGTGGCGACAAGTCTGGGGTCGCGCCGTTCCACCGCGGGTTCGCGGGTGCGGCGCCAGTCGGTGAGTGCGGTGCGGATGACGACCCGGGCCGGCCGATCCGGGTCGACGTGCCGGAACACGTACGACGTCGTGACCATGGCCAGAGCGATCTCCCAGGCCGGGAACGGATCGAAGCTGAACGTGATCAGGTAGTGCAGAACCATGAACACTGGCACCAGCACGACGAACATGCCGTACTGCGCGTACGGCAAGTGGATGGGCAGTGTGTAGCCGGGCGGGCCTAGATAGACCAGGCGAGCCCGGTAGATGTCGTCGTCGGTCCGGAGCCGCATCTCAGTTGAAGATCAACTTAATCAGGGCGTCGCCGACGAAGAACAGTGTGGCCGCGCCAGCGATGAAGGCCAGGCCCACGATCGCGATCGCGGAGCTGGTGAGCACCTTCGAGACCTCACCGCGGCTGGCGCGGCCGATGAAGATCACGCCGAGCACCGCGAGCAGGATCGGCGCGATGTTCTTCGCGAAGAAAGTGACGATGCCCGACGTGTTGATGCCGGTCGGCTCGGCCGCAGCGGCGAGCACACCGCTATGGAGCGCCGTCGCGACCTGACCGGCGAGCTCAGTGGCGATCATCGGTAAACCTCCCCGTGTCCGGTATGGGGGTTGCGGACACGCTGCAGTTGTGAAGCCGTACGGCACTGCCCATATCGTGCTGCCTGTAGCTCACCACGTCGAGTGAGCCGTTCGGGCACTGCCATGCTCGTCTCTGCTCTCTTCGGTCACTTCATGATGCCCAGTTCCGAAGAGTACGGCCCGTACTTGCGAGCAACAAGCGTCCGTTTCGTTACCCAAGGTGAAGGAATGGATGAATGAGAGTCACCGAGGCATCGTACACCTGTTCGAAAGACCCTGGCCCCGTACGCTCGACGGGTGCTCACCCCGCCGACAGAAGCGCAGGTCATTGCGGCTGAACTGCTGCATCGGGATCACCCGGTCGTGATGGGCGTCCTGAACGTCACGCCGGACTCCTTCTCGGACGGCGGCCGTTGGTCCGACCTGGACTCGGCCGTCGAACATGGCATTTCTTTGTTCCGCGAGGGCGCGGACATCGTCGATGTCGGAGGCGAGTCCACCCGCCCCGGCGCGGAGCGTGTCGACGCCGCCACGGAGGCGGCTCGTGTCGTTCCGGTCATCGAGCGCCTGGCCGCCGCCGGGGTGCCGCTGAGCATCGACACCACTCGCGCCGCGGTCGCCGAGGCCGCGCTCGCGGCCGGCGCCACGGTGATCAACGACGTCTCCGGCGGCCTGGCCGATCCGGGCATGGCCGCGGTCGCCGCGGCGGCCGGCTGCCCGTGGATCCTGATGCACTGGCGCGGCCACTCCCGCGACATGCAGCGACTGGCCACCTATCAGGACGTGGTTTCCGAGGTCCGCGACGAGTTGCGGGTCCGCGCGGACGCCGCGGTCGCGGCCGGCGTCGACCCGGGGCGGATCATCCTCGATCCGGGCCTCGGCTTCGCCAAGAACGCGGAGCACAACTGGGCCCTCAGCGCCCACCTCGACGTCCTGGTCGGCCTCGGTTTCCCGGTCCTCTTCGCGGCCAGCCGCAAGACCTACCTGGGCCGACTGCTGGCCGGCGAGGACGGCACGCCTCGCCCGGTCGACGGCCGCCAGGCCGCCACCCTCGCCACCTCGCTGCTGGCCGTCGCCGCCGGCGCCTGGGGCGTCCGGGTGCACGAGGTCCGCGAGACCGCCGATGCCCTGGCCGTCTGGCGCGCCACCGGGTCGCCGAGAATTTCCAAGATCTAAACAATTATTGGGTACGGCGTCAGCCGCGCTCGGCGTAGGCGAGCGGAGCGAGACAGGGGGACCCGGATGACCGGGCGCATCACGCTGACCGGGCTGCGGGCCCGTGGCCGGCACGGTGTCTACGACTTCGAGCGCGAGCAGGGCCAGGACTTCGTCGTCGACGTCCGGCTCGACCTGGATCTGAGCCGGGCCGCCGCGACCGACGACGTGACCGACACGGTTCACTACGGCGAACTGGCCTCCGCCCTGGTCGAGGTGCTCACCGGCGAGCCGGTCAACCTGTTGGAGCGTCTCGCCGACCGGCTGCTCGACGTCTGCCTGGCCGACTCCCGGGTCGCCGCGGCCGAGGTCACCGTGCACAAGCCGCAGGCGCCGATCCCGCACGAGTTCGCCGACGTCTCGGTGACCCTGCGCCGGACGCGGGCCTCGTGAGCCGCGCCGTGCTGTCGATCGGCAGCAACCTCGGTGACCGGCTCGGTCACCTGCGGGCGGCGGTGACCCTGCTCGGTGCGAGCGTCCGGACGGTCTCCGGGGTCTACGAGACGCCGCCGTGGGGCGACGCGGACCAACCGCCGTACCTCAATGCCTTGATTCTCGTCGAGGATGCCGCCGCGGCGCCGCATGATTGGCTGGAGCGGGCCCGGGCCTGCGAAGCGGCCGAAGGTCGCGAGCGGGATCCGGAGCGACGCTTCGGGCCGCGGACCCTGGACGTCGACGTGATCACCGTCTGGGATGCCGACGGCCGGCCGGTGCACAGTGACGATCCCGAGCTGATCCTGCCGCACCCCCGCGCTCATCTGCGAGCTTTCGTGCTGCGCCCGTGGCTCGACCTGCGGCCGGACGCCGAGCTGCCCGGCCACGGTCCGCTGGCCGCTCTGCTCGCCGCGCCGGGACTCGCCACGGATGTCGCCGGGATGACGCCGCGTCCGGATCTGTCGCTAGAGTCGACGGCGTGAGCACCAACCCCGACGGGTCCCCGAACGGGCGCCCGACCGACCCGTCACTGCGACCGACGAGCGTCTCGGCTCTGGTGCTGGCGGCGCTCGTCGGCGCGGCCCTGGGCTGGCTGCTGCTCGGTTACAACGAGCTGTTCTACAAGCTCACCCCGCTGCCCTGGACGGCCGCGGTGGTGCTGTTCGCGCTCGCCGTGGCCGAGGGCTATCTGGCGCAGAACACCGCCGCCCGGATCCAGCGCAAACCCGGCGCCCCGCGCGTCGAGCCCCTGGTCGTGGCCCGTTACGTGGCTCTCGCCAAGGCGTCCTCCCTGGTCGGCTCGCTCACCGCCGGATTCTCGGCCGGCATCCTCATCTGGCTCGTCATGGAGCCGACCGATTCGGCCCACTCGGACGTCCCGACGGTGGCCACCACCGTGGTCGCGGCGGTCGCGCTGATCGGCACCGCGCTCTGGCTGGAGCGCACCTGCCGCGTGCCGGACGACCCGGACCGTGAGGGCAACGACTCCGGCCGCCCCACCGGCCGGCGCTGACATCCGTCAAAGCGTCGCGCGCTCTGAACTGAGGCCGTCTCGTATCCGTATCCTGTGCGGCGGGTCACCCGACCCGGAGTAGCGTGCGCCTCGAACCGCTGTTGGGGGCGTAAGGAGGCGCGGACCATGGCGTACGACGAAACTACGTTCCGTCGGCCCGGCGAGACCACCGGCGATACGGACCCAGCTGCGTATCGGCGCCGCGTCCAGGTCGACGACACCACCGGGAACACCCTCGACCAGTCGCTACGCGCCCCCGTGACCGCCTCGGCCGAGGACGACGGCCGCGACCGGCTCGGCGTGCACCTCGGCTGGGAGATCGTCCTCCTGGTCACCGCCGGTGTGCTCGGCTTCCTGCTCTGGCGGGAGAACTCGGCCGCGCTGCAGCGCCCGGCCCTGGACGGCCTGCTCGTCGCCGGCGCCGCGATCGGCCTGATCACTCTCGGCGCGGGTCTCTCCCTGCGGGCCGGTGTGCCGAACCTGGCGATCGGCCCGATCGTGCTGGCCGCCGAGTTCCAGTTCGCCGAGAACGGTGACAAGGGCATCCTCCAGGCCCTGGTCCCGGCCCTGATCATCGCCGCCGCGGGTGGCCTGATCGTCGGCGTGCTGATCCTGGTGCTGCACGTGCCCGGCTGGGCGGCCACCCTGGCCGCCGCGCTCGGTGTGATCACTTTCGACCAGCTCCGGGTCAATGCCGTCGTGGTGCAGGGCGACTGGGAGCCCACCAACCGTGCGTTCGTGCTCTTCGGCGGCTTCGCGATCCTGGCCGTCCTGGGTGCCGGGCTGGGCGCGATCGGGCCGGTGCGCCGCTTTTTCGGCCGGATGCGCCCGGTCGGCGACCCGGCTGGTCGCCGGGGCCCCGCGGTCGTGCTGCCGGTCCTGGTCGCACTGATCGGCTCCTCGGTCTTCGCGGCCGGCGCCGGGGTGATCCTGGCCGCGCAGTCCACCGCACCGATCCGCCCCGGCACCGGCCTGGAATGGACCGGCATCGGCCTGGGCCTGGCCCTGCTCGGCGGCACGAGTGCCTACGGTCGCCGCGGCGGGATCTTCGGCACGCTGTTCGCGGTCATCGCGCTGACCCTGTTCCTGGACTACCAGGCCCGCAAGGATCTGCAGATCTCGCTGTTCGCGATCGCCGGCGTGGTCTTCCTGGCCGGCCTGGTCGCCACCCGCATCGTCGAGTCCTACGGCCGTCTGGCCGGTGCCGTGGCCACCCAGGACTGGAACGCCGCGGCCTCCAACGGGCTGGACACCAGCTGGTCGCCGACGATGCCGGAGACGTGGAACACCCCGGCCCAGCCGGCCCGCAGCGAGCGTTGGGACGAGGGCCCGTGGGGCGCCACCCGCTGAAAGTATGCTTTCGGTCATGACCACGCCCGGCTTCGCCGAACTGGACGCACTGCCCACCGAAGAGCTGCGGGAACGCGCTTTCACCAAGGCGCGGGAGAAGCGCGACGTCCGCTTCTTCTGGTCGGTGTTCAAGCACCTGCCCGACGCCGACGAGGCGGCCGCGCTCGACGGCGCGCCGAATTCGATCGGCCCGACCGTCGACGAGGCGGTCGCGCTCTGGCGCGAGCTGGAGGGTCGCGACCTGGGTGAGCAGGAGCCGCTGCTGCGGGCCGCGTTCATCGACTATCTGAGCAGGTAGTGACGGCCGTCGTTTGAGAGCTCGGCCCCGCTGGGAATAGCGGGGCCATGGCTCTCGGAAGCAAGTACAAGACTGCGCCTGGTGCGGGCACCATCGCCGCGCTCATACTCGTGCTGGTCTTCGGCAGTCCCTGGTACGGGAACTGGGCCGCGGACAACACCAACGAAAACACCGCCGGCGGCTGGTGGCTGCGTCTGCTGCACTGGCCGGCCTGGCAGTTCGACACCTCGGACTCGCTGCGCGACGTGGTCGTCGGCGACCTTCGCGCGATCCTGCTGGTCGTGCTGACGTTCCTGTTCCTGGTCCTGCTGCCCGGTTCTCAGCTGGCGCGGGCCCGGGGCACGATCAGCCAGTTCTTCGCCGGCTGGGCCGCCTACATCTTCGCGGGTGGCTTCGCGTCCCTGCTGGCCACCCTGTTTCTGGCCAACCCCTCACTGCTCGGAGCGTTCCGGGCGGCCGGCAGCGGCGCCCAGTACGGCCTGTTCGTCGGCTGGGTCATCGGTTTCGCCAGCCTGGGTGGCTGGCGCGGCACAAGGTCCTAGTGACCGGTAGAACCGCCCCTAAACCGCGGATTCCGCCGGAGTTTCGAAGACGGCCGTCCGGGTCACCTGACCGATCGGGCGGCCGTCCTCGATGACCAGGACCGCGTCCGCGTCCTCGGTGAGCATCACGGCCAGCGCGTCGTGCAGCGAGGCGGCGACGTCCACGGTGGGCCGCCCGTCGGCCGGACCGTCGAACGCGGACATCACGTCCCGCGCCGGCGTCACGGCCAGGCGCCGGATGCCGCGGTCGGTGCCGACGAAGTCGCGGACCTCGGCCGAGGCGGGCCGGCTGAGCAGTTCGGCCGGCGTCGCGTACTGCAGCAGCCGACCGCCCTCGGCGAGCACGGCGATCCGGTCGCCCATCCGCACGGCCTCGTCGATGTCGTGCGTGACCAGGACGATCGTCTTGCGGACGGCGGCCTGCAGGCGCAGGAACTCCTCCTGCAGCCGGGCCCGGACGATCGGGTCGACCGCCGAGAACGGCTCGTCCATCAGCAACACCAGCGGGTCTGCGGCGAGCGCCCGGGCCACGCCGACACGCTGCCGCTGGCCGCCGGAGAGCTCGTGCGGGTAACGCTTGCCGTACCGGGCCGGGTCGAGCCCGACCAGCTCCAGCAGCTCGTCGGCGCGCGAGTTGACCCGCTTGTGGTCCCAGCCGAGCAGGCGCGCGACCGTACCGACGTTGGCCCGCACGTTCTGATGCGGGAACAGTCCCACATTCTGGATCACGTAGCCGATCTGCCGGCGCAACTGGACCGGGTCCTGCTTCAGCACGTCCCGGCCGTCGATCGTGATCGTCCCGCGGGTCGGCTCGATCAGGCGGTTGATCATGCGCAGGATGGTCGACTTGCCCGAGCCGGACGCGCCGATCAGCACCGCGAGCTCGCCGGCCCGAACCTCGAGACTGAATTTGTCCACCGCGACGGTGCCGTCCGGATAGACCTTGCCGACGTCCGCCAGGGTGATCGATGCCGCGGTAGCGTCCACGTATGTCTCTCCTGTCCTGGGGACCGGCATCTCTGACGCCGGTGGCCGCACCCGCCGATGACGGCCCGGGGAATCCGTGGTTCTCCTGGCGGTACGTCCACGAGAACGCCGACACCATCGGCACCGCCCTGCGTTTCCACGCCGGGCTCACCGCGCAGACCGTGCTCCTCGCACTTGTCGTCGCCGTGCCGCTGGCGGTCGTCGCCTACTGGATCAAACCGCTGACCGCGCCGATTCTCGCACTCTCCGGCATTCTCTACACGATCCCTTCGCTGGCTCTGCTCTCGCTGCTGGCCCCGCTGGTCGGCACGACGAGCACCACGTCGGTCCTGATCGCGTTGGTGCTCTACGCCCTGCTGGTCCTGGTCCGGAACTCGCTGGCCGGCCTCACCCAGGTTCCGCCCGAGGTCATTGATGCGGCCACCGGTATGGGGTACGGACGTTTCGGCCGCCTGCTGCGGGTCGAACTGCCCCTCGCGCTGCCCGGCATCCTGACCGGCCTGCGCCTGGCCACGGTCTCTACTGTGGCGCTGGTCACGGTCGGGTCGCTGATCGGGCAGGGCGGTCTCGGTGACCTGATCCTCGGCGGTTTCCGGAACAACTTCTACAAGGCGGAGATCCTCACCGGGACGCTCCTCTGCGTGGCCCTGGCGCTGGTCCTGGACCTGCTGCTGGCCGGGCTGGGCCGGGCGCTCACCCCGTGGACCCGGGGGCGGGCCGCGTGAGCTACTTCCAGGAGGGCATCACCTGGCTCAACGACCCGCTGAACTGGACGAACCCGGGCGGCTTGCTCGACCGGCTGACCGAGCACCTGGTGATCAGCCTGTGGGCGGTGCTGCTCGGCTGCGCGGTCGGCTGGCCGATCGGCATCTGGCTCGGGCATCGCGGCCGGGGCGGTGCGACGGCGGTCACGGTGGCCAACCTCACTCTCGCGATTCCGACGCTGGCGCTGCTGACGATCCTGCCGCTGACCCCGCTCGGCTTCGGCAAGCCGCCGGTCGTGGTCGCTCTGGCCGTCTTCGCGGTGCCGCCGCTGCTGGCCAACGCGGTGACCGGGCTGCGCTCGATCGACCCGGAGACCCGGGAGGCGGCCCGCGGCATGGGCCTGTCCGGCGGCCAGCTGCTGCGCCAGGTCGAGCTGCCGCTGGCCGTGCCCTATCTGGCGGCCGGCCTGCGTACGGCGGCGGTCCAGGTGGTGGCGACGGCGGCGCTGGCCGCCCTGGTCAACGGCGGCGGCCTGGGGCAGATCATCAGCGCCGGTTTCGGCATCGGGATGAGCAACGGCGGCGGCGGTCAGATCGTGGCCGGCGGTCTCGCTGTGGCGCTGCTCGCACTTCTGGTGGAGGGCCTGCTGGCGATCTTCCAACGCCTGGTTACCCCGCCTGCGCTGCGGGTACGGAAGCGTCGCCGCAGCGCTGTGACGGTGACCACGCCATAACGCTCCGGCAACAATAGGTGATCTTGTCATACCCCCTTGGTAGGAATGACCTGAACACCACGCGGCATCGCCATCCGGGCGGCGTCGGGACACTGAAGGCGGCAGTAATGCGTCAAACCCTTTTCCGTACGGCCGGTGTTCTCGCCGCGGCCGTCGTGGTCCTGGCCGGCTGCGGCAAGGCCGGCTCCTCGGGCACCGAAGCGCCCCCGTCGGCCGCGGCCGGTGCGGGCGCCGGCTGTGCCCCGGTCGCGGGCGACAAGCTGGTCGTCCTCACCGACGACAAAAAGCTGCAGAACACTGACAACGTCATACCGGCCATCAACAAGAAGGCGTCCAGCCCTGAGCTGATCGCCGCCCTGGACAAGGTGTCGGCCGCGCTCGACACGGCCAAGCTGGTCGAGCTGAACAAGGCCGTCGACATCGACCGCAAGTCCTCCAAGGCCGCCGCGCAGGACTTCGCCACGGCGAACAACCTGACCGCCGGCCTTACCAAGGGCAAGGGCGGGGCGGTCACCGTCGGCGCGGCCAACTTCAGCGAGAACGCCACGCTCGGCGAGCTCTACGGCATCGTCCTGACCGCGGCCGGCTACACCGTCAAGGTGCAGCAGATCGGCAACCGCGAGCTCTACGAGCCGGCCCTGGAGAAGGGCGACCTCACGGTCGTGCCGGAGTATGCGGCGACCCTCGCCACGTTCCTCTCCGGCAAGGTCGACAAGAACGCGGCCGACCCGTCCTCGCCCGACCTCGACACCACGGTGACGAACCTGAAGGCGCTCGGCGACAAGGCGGGCCTGACCTTCGGGCAGCCCAGCCAGGCGCAGGACCAGAACGCGTTCGCCGTCACCACCGCCTTCGCCGAGAAGTGGGGCCTGACCACCCTCTCCGACCTGGCGTCGAAGTGCTCGGGCGCGGCGACCGTGCTCGGCGGCCCGGCCGAGTGCCCGCAGCGGCCCAAGTGCCAGCAGGGCCTGGTTTCGGTCTACAACTTCCAGGCCGGCAAGTTCGACACCCTGGACGCGGGTGGTCCGCTGACCAAGACCGGTCTGAAGCAGGGCACCATCTCGGTCGGCCTGGTCTTCAGCTCGGACGGCGCACTGGCCGCGGGCTGACGAACGGTCGAATGTTTGTTCCGAACGCCGGGTCGGTGTGTGCCACCCGGCGTTCGGCCGTTTCGTCCCGGGCGCACTCTCGGTAACATCAGCGCCCATGCCGGAACGCGACTCCCAAGCGGGACACAGCGCACGCCTGCTCCGTGGCCTCCTGTGGGCGGGGGTGATCCTCGCGCCCCTGGCTGCGGCCCTTGTGCTGCTCGGTGGGAGCCCGGGATCGATCCGGTTCGCGGTGCTCCTGATCGCGGTCAGCGTTGTGCTGGTCGGCGCATCGGTCCTGATCCGCAGCGATCCGGTGCTGCTCAGGATGGATGTCGAGGATCGTGTCGCCGAGGAGATCGACCGGCTCCGCAAGGAGCTGACCGCGGAGATCTCGGCCCGGGTCGCCGCGCCCGGCGCCGCCGGCCCGGATCAGAACCGGCCGCCGCTGACGCCGCGCAAGCCCGGCAACGGGCGCGCTCAGGTCGGCGTCGCGGCCGGAGGCCCCGGCGGTTACGGTCCGCAACCGGGTCGGGGCGCTGAGCAAGGGGTGGAGTTCGGTTTCGCGCCGGACGGGTCCTCGAACGGATTCTTCGACGACCAGCCGGGCGGATACGAGGACCAGCCGGGCTTTAACGGCCAGCCGGGCTTCGACGGTCAGCCGGGTGCCTATGAAGAGCAGCCGGGCTTCAACGGCCAGCCCGGGCAAGAGGACGGTCAGGCCGGCTTCAGCGGCCAGCCGGCGATGAACGGTCAGGCCGGCTTCAACGGGCAGCAGTCGATGCAGGGCCGGCCCCGGTTCATCGGCCAGCCACCCATGAACGGCCAGCCCGGCTTCGACGACCAGGCCGGCTTCGACGGCCAGCCCGCCTTCGAGGAGCCGACTACCTACGGTCCGGGCCCGAACGCCGGCTACGACGCCGAGCCCGCCTACACCGACCAGCAGCCGGACGAGTACTACGACGAGTACGGGCAGCCGGTCGCCCCGGAACCGCCCCGCCCCAGCGGCGGACGCGCGGTGGTGGCGGGCAGCGCCCGCCCGATGTCTCCCGGCGGCCCCGCCGGTCGCGCCTCGGCGGCTGTGCCCACCGGCGCGGCCTCGGTCGGAGCGGCCTCGGCCGCAGTGGCCCCGCCGCCGACCGGCTCGATGCCCCGCCAGCGCGGCGCCGCCTCGGTGCCCCCACCGGCCGCGGCCCGAGCCTCGGTCACCCCGCCCGCTCCCGGCGGCCCGATTCCCGCCCAGGGCGGCCCGATGCCCGGCCCCGGCGCAGCGATGCCCGGCCCGGGCAATGGCCGGCCCGGCCCCGGCGGTGGCATGCCCGGCAACGGTCGGCCCGGCCCGGGCGGAATGCCCGACCCGGGCGGCGTGCCCGGCGGCAACGGCCTGCGCGGCCCGGCCGGCGGAATGCCCGGCCCCGGAATGCCCGGCCCCGGAATGCCCGGACCGGGCGTGCCCGGCCCCGGCGGGATGCCCGGCAACGGCGGAATGCCAGGCAACGGCGTCCCATCCCAGGGCGGCCCGAAGCCCGGCCCAGGTGGCGTCTACGGCGGCGGAGGCCAGCCCCCGGTCCCAGGCCAGCGCGCCTCCGCCTCGGTCCGCCCAGGCCCCGCCTACGGCCGCCCGGACGCCCCGAACGGCGACTTCGGCGCTTCCAACGGCTACGCCGACGCGGGTGACGACTTCGCCCCCGGCTACGGCGGAAACGGAAACGGTCCCGACAACGGCTATGGCCCGGACAACGGCTACGGCGCGGAGAACGGTTACGGCCCCGACAACGGCTACGGCCCGAACGACGGCTACGGCGCGGAGAACGGTTACGGCCCCGACAACGGCTACGGCCCCAACGACGGCTACGACCAGGACAACGCCTACGGCCCCGAGCAGGGCGACCCGTCCGGCAGCGACTCCGGCGCCTACAAGGCCCGCCGCCACCGCCCCTCGGCCAACGACACGAACGTCGGCTCCCTGGCCGATTTCGCCAACATGCCCGGCTACCGCGACGACGCCCAGTCCGGTTGGTAGCAGCCCCTACTTGTCGATGTCCCCGACCACGAAGAACATCGATCCGAGGATCGCGATCAGATCCGGCACCAGGCATCCGGGGATGAGCGTCGCCAGCGCCTGCACGTTCGCGTAGGAGGCGGTTCGCAACTTGAGCCGCCACGGCGTCTTGTCCCCGCGCGACACCAGGTAATACCCGTTCACCCCGAGCGGGTTCTCGGTCCACGCGTACGTGTGCCCCTCGGGCGCCTTGACGACCTTGGGCAGCCGCACGTTGACCGGGCCGCCGATCCGTTCCACCCGGTCCAGGCACTGGTCGACCAGGTCGAGCGACACGTACACCTGCTCCAGCAGCACCGCGAACCGCGCGTGGCAGTCGCCGGCGGTCCGCGTGACGACGGGCACGTCCAATTCTCCGTACGCCAAATATGGTTCGTCCCGGCGGACATCGAAATCGAGACCGCTGGCCCGCGCGACCGGACCGGATGCTCCGTAGGCGGCGGCGTCAGCCGCCGGCAGGACTCCGACGCCGACGGTCCGGGCCAGGAAGATGTCGTTCTTGTGGATGATGTGGTCCAGGTCGGGCATCCGTTTCCGGACCGCCGCCACCGCCTGCCTCGCCCGTTTCGTCCACCCGGCCGGGACCTCCTCCTTCAGCCCGCCGACCCGGTTGAACATGTAGTGGATGCGCCCGCCGGACACCTCCTCCATCACCGTCTGCAGCGTCTCCCGTTCGCGGAACGCGTAGAACATCGGCGTGATCGCGCCGATCTCCAACGGGTACGAGCCGAGGAACATCAGGTGGTTCAGCACCCGGTTGAGCTCGGCCAACGCCATCCGCAACCACACCGCGCGCTCCGGCACCTCGATGCCCATCAGCCGTTCGACGGCGAGCACCACACCCAGCTCGTTCGAGAACGCGGAAAGCCAGTCGTGCCGGTTGGCCAGCATGATGATCTGCCGGTAGTCCCGCACCTCGAACAGCTTCTCGGCGCCGCGATGCATGTAACCCACGATCGGCTCGCAGGTCACCACCCGCTCCCCGTCCAGGGTCAGCTTCAGCCGCAGCACACCGTGCGTCGACGGATGCTGCGGCCCGATGTTGAGCACCATGTCGGCCGTCTCCAGCCCGGACCCGGTCCCAACCGTCATCTCCCGCAGCGCATCCGTCACAGGGGCATCCTAAATTCAAACCCTTTGCGCGTACGGCCGTAGAGCCCCCCGCCCTCACCCGCCGCCCGCCAAGCGGCAACCCCACCCGCGCTCGCCGCCCGTCAACCGCCCGCCCTTGCCCGCGCCCGCCGCGCCCGCCGCCGCCCCGCCTCCGTCAGGTGGCCACGGCGGCACGCGCGCCTGCGGTTCGTGCCCCGGCGTCACGGCCGCGAGTGCTCAAACCAGCGGAAGCTCGATGCCGACCGGTTGCCAGAGCCACCAGTGCGCCCCGAGCCCGGTCTCCGACGTCAACTCGGCACCCTCGCCGGCCCCGGAGAGCGCCCGCAGATAGGCCAGCGGATCCCGATCGGCCAGTTCGAGGGGAGGCCGGCCCCCGCTGACCCCGAGCGCCCGCAGCGCCTCCCGCTGGCGAACCAGCTCATACGGAATCCCGGAACCGAGCGCCACCGAGTCCATCGCGACGTGCGCGGTCACGTCGCAGCGACCGTCCGGAACCGGGGGCACCTGCCGCCCCGCCCGGAACCCGGTGAGCGTCCCCAGCGGCGGCCGCTCGTCCCGCCGATGCCCGTAGTCCACGCAGAGCGCCGCCCCCCGCCGCACCCGCGTGACCGCATCGGCCCAGGCCGCGTCCCGAGTCGCCCCGATCTCCACCCGCCCCGGCCCGGGCCACCAGCGGGCCGCCCAGAACACCTCGGCCGGGTCGGCCGGACCACCCGGCGTCTCCACCCCGGTCTGCCGATCCACCAGAACTTTCCGCAGCCGCCCGTCCTCATCCGTCTCCACGACGTCGAGCGGCACGTTGTCCAGCCACTCGGTGGCGATCAGCAGCCCGGTCACCGCCTCCGGCACGTCCCGCCGCCAGCCGATCCGCTCGTCCAGCCCGGCCGGCCGGGGCGCCGCCTCCACCGCGGTCGGCCGCACCCGCGCGGCCAGGTCCGCGGGCAGCACCGGGCCGATCGCGGTGAGCAACTCGCCCCGGCCGGCGCCCACGTCCACCAGGTCGAACCGCTCCGGCCGCCCGAGCGCCGCGTCCACCCGCTCGACCAGCCCGGCCAGCGCCCGCGCGAACATCGGTGACGCGTGCACGCTGGTCCGGAAGTGATCAGCGGGCCCGCTGGACGGCCGCACGAAGAACCCCTCCGGCCCGTAGAGCGCCGACTGCATGGCGAGCCGCCACCCGATCCCCACCACAGGGCCCACCCTCCTCAGGGGGTGAACCCCCGCGACCATTCTCGCGAGAATTGTGGATCTCTGCCGAACCCCTGTGGACAACCCCGCGCTGTGGACGAACTCGGCCCGCCGGCACGCCCGGCCCTGTGGACAACCCCGCGCGGCCGGCGCCGGCCCGGCAAGAATCGGCGGAGCTGGCGGCCGGCTGGTGGAAGGCGGCCAGGCCGGCGGGGTGGCTGATGAGAGGCGGCCAGGCCGGCGGTGCGGATGGTGGGAGGCGGGCGGTCGGTGGGAGACGTGACGGGGAAGGAGGGAGCAGCGGCCCGGTGTGAGGAGCCGCCACGACTAACAGAGCCCCGGAAACGGCCGGGCCTCAGCGAACCGGTCCGGCGTCCGAAAGGTCACCGGAAGCACGGCGGTGCGGTTGTTCACACGTGGTTGTCACCGGCGTGTTACAGCGGCGCATACTGGCCCCCGACCGGTACCCGAACGTGAGGACTGGATCCATGAGGACATTGACCGTCGGCGTGGTCGGCGCCGGGCGTGTGGGAGCGATCCTGGGCGCGGCCCTGAGTGCCGCCGGGCATCAGGTGGTCGCCGCCGCGGCCGTTTCGGGCGCGTCCCGGGAGCGGGTGGCCCGGCTGTTGCCGGGGGCCGCGATCCTCCCGGCCGACGAGGTTGCCCGGGCCGCGACCGATCTGCTGCTGATCGCCGTTTCGGATGACGCGTTGCGTGGTGTGGTCGCCGGGCTGCACAGCACCGGTGCGCTCCGGCCGGATCAGGTTGTTGCTCACACCTCGGGCGCTCACGGGCTTGATGTTTTTGGCGATGTGAACGGCATGGCCCTGCATCCCGCAATGACGTTCACCGGCGCGGATTCCGATCTGGCCCGCCTGCCGGGGATCGCCTGGGGGGTGACGACCCGGGACCGGGCGTTCGCCACTCGCCTGGTCGCGGATCTGGGCGGGGTCCCGGAGTGGATCGCCGAGCAGGCCCGTCCGGTCTATCACGCGGCGCTCGCGCACGGGGCGAATCACCTGGTCACGCTGGTCAACGAGGCGGCTGACACGCTGCGCGCGGCCGGTGTCGAGGAGCCCGCGCGGGTGTTGACGCCGTTGTTGACGGCGGCGTTGGACAACGCGCTGCGGATGGGGGACGCGGCGTTGACCGGGCCGGTCTCGCGGGGCGACGCCGGCACGGTCGCCAAGCATCTGGACCGGTTGCCCGCCGAGGCCGTACCCGCGTATCTGGCTCTGGCCCGGCGCACCGCGGACCGTGCCCTCGCGGCCGGGCGGTTGCGCCCGCAGGACGCCGCGGCCCTTCTGGAGGTCCTCTACCGGGCCGAGGTCGGGAGTCCCGCGTGACCGAAGTTGTTCAGACCCGCGACGAGCTGTGCCGAGCCGAGGTTGGGAGTCCCGCGTGACCGAAGTTGTTCACTCTCGTGACGAGCTGGCCGCCGCTCTGGGGCGGGCGACCGACGAGATCGCCGTCGTGATGACCATGGGCGCGCTGCACGAGGGGCACCGACAGCTGATCCGGGTCGCCCGGGAGCGTTCGGCCTTCGTGGTCGTGACGATCTTCGTGAACCCGTTGCAGTTCGGCCCGAACGAGGACTTCGACAAGTATCCGCGGACGCTGGAGCAGGACCTGGAGGCGTGCCGGGCCGAGGGCGCCACGGTGGTTTTCGCGCCGGCGCGGGACGACGTCTATCCGGGCGGGGCGCCGTCGATCACGATGAATCCGGGGCCACTCGGTTCGATCCTGGAGGGCGCGAGCCGGCCGGGCCATTTCTCCGGCATGCTCACCGTGGTCGAGAAGCTGTTGCGACTCACGCGCGCCGATGTCGCGTTCTTCGGCGAGAAGGATTTCCAGCAGCTCGCGTTGATCCGGCGGATGGCCGTCGACCTGGAGCTGGGCGTGGCGATCGAGGGCGTTGCGACCGTACGGGAAATTGATGGTCTTGCCCTTTCCAGTCGGAATCGGTTCCTCTCGCCGGAGGAGCGCGTTTCCGCGCTGGCGCTCTCTCGCGCCCTGCGTGAGGGGGCCGCGCACGACGATCCGGAGGCGGTTCTGGCCGCCGCCGGCAAGATTTTGGCCGAGGAGCCCGGCGTCCGTGTCGACTACCTCGAGCTGACCGGCGCCGACCTGGGCGACGTGCCGGTGGAAGGACCCGCCCGCCTGCTGGTGGCCGCCCGGGTGGGCGCCACCCGCTTGATCGACAACGTCCCGATCGTTCTCCGGAAGGAAGCCTGATGCTGCGCACCATGCTGAAGTCGAAGATCCACCGGGCCACCGTGACGCAGGCCGACCTGCACTACGTGGGCTCGGTGACCGTCGACCTCGACCTGATGGAGGCGGCCGATCTGCTGCCCGGCGAGCAGGTGGCGATCGTCGACGTGACCAACGGCGCGCGCCTGGAGACCTATGTGATCCCGGGCGAGCGGGGCAGTGGCGTGATCGGCATCAACGGTGCCGCCGCGCACCTGGTGCACCCCGGTGACCTGGTCATTCTCATCTCCTACGGGCAGATGGACAACGCCGAGGCCCGGTCCTACGAGCCGCGGGTCGTGCACGTGGACGCCGACAACCGGGTGATCGAGCTGGGCACGGATCCGGCCGAGGCGGTCGCCGGGATGGCCGACGATCTGGTCCGGGGTGATCTGACGCTCTCCGCGCGCTGAGAGGCTGACTTTCCCGAACGCCACCGATGAACCGCACCGATCCCCATATGATCGATAAATCGGACATCGGTGGCGTGCGGGAGGGTCCTTCATGCGAGACTGGCGGGCCCGATTCAAAGAGCAGGGCTTGCGCGTACGGCGCCGAGCCGCCCGCCTCCGCGAAAGGCATGTCCGTTCCGGCCCATGGCTCGGCTTCGACCTGGCCGCCACCCTGGGCGTGATCGTGCTGGTCGCGGCCGGCTGCGGAAACACCGGCAACCTCGACGGCGATCTCACCAACGACTGGGGTGCGATGGCCCCGGCGACCGGCTTCGAGCCGCTGGCCGACACGTGCCACCTGGCCAACTTCGCGAAGACCGGCCCGCGCGCGACCTATGAAGAGGTCGACTGCGCGGTCCAGCACCGCACCGAGACCGTTTTTGTGGGCGCGTACACCGGGGCGGCGGCCGAGGCCGAGCAGCCGCCGTCGGACACCTCGGCCGGCGCGCGGGCCGCCTACGCGACCTGCGATCAGAAGACCAGCACGTACGTCGGCGGGCCGTGGCGGACCGCCCGGCTGTGGATCGGCGTGACGCACCCGTCGCCGGCCGCCTGGACCGGCGGCTCCCGCTGGTTCCGCTGCGACGTGGTCGAGCTGGACTCGATCGAGGACAACGGCGCGCTCGTCGAGCGGCAGGGCAGCCTGCGCGGCGTGCTGACGGCCGGCTCCGATCTGGAGCTCGGCTGCTACGCGATCAAGCTGAAGGACGGCGGCGCGATCGACACCATGCCCCCGTCGCCGTGCGGCGAGAGGCACAACGCCGAGTTCGTCGGGGTGTGGGAGGCGCCGTCCGCCGAGGCGTACCCGAGGGGCGACGCCGCCTGGGAGAAGTTCCACGACGGCTGCCGGACGGTGGTCGCCACCTGGGCCGGTGTTCCGGACGACAAGAACCTTCAATTCCGTACGGGTGTGGTGTCCCTGCCCGGGAATGCCGACGTCTGGGCCGAGGGTGACCGGGGCGTGCGCTGCTACCTGTGGCTGGACGGCGCCGAGCTGACGACCTCGCTGAAGGGCAAGGGGACCCGGTCCCTGCCGGTCCAGTACAAGTAACGGTGACCACTGATGGTGCCCCCGCCGTGACGGGTGCGCGCGAGCGGAGTGTACTGACACACATGTCACCTCTCGCGGATCTGCCGGCTCTGCCGCGCCGGCTCGCCGCCGCCGAGCCGGGCTGGAACGAGACCACCGACGTGGTCGTGGTCGGATCCGGCGTTGCCGGGCTGACCGCCGCGCTGCATCTGCGCGAGCTCGGCCTGCACGTCACGGTGGTCACCAAGGTCAACATCGACGACGGCTCGACGCGCTGGGCGCAGGGCGGGATCGCCGGCGTCCTCGACCCGCTGGACAGCCCCCAGGCGCACGCCTACGACACCGAGATCGCCGGTGTCGGGCTGTGCGACCCGGAGGCGGTGAAGGTCCTGGTCGAGGAGGGCCCGGCGCGGATCCGGGAGCTGATCCGCCGGGGCGCCGAGTTCGACCGCCACCCGGACGGCTCGCTGATGCTGACCCGGGAGGGCGGCCACCGGGCCGACCGGATCGTGCACGCCGGCGGCGACGCGACCGGCGCCGAGGTGCAGCGCGCCCTGCACGAGGCGGTCCGCCGCGACCCGTGGATCCGCCTGGTCGAGCACGCCCTGGTGCTGGACCTGCTGCGTTCGGCCGACGGCCGGGCCTGCGGGATCACCCTGCACGTGCTCGGCGAGGGCTCGGAGGACGGTGTCGGCGCGATCCTGGCCCGTGCGGTCGTGCTGGCCACCGGCGGGATGGGGCAGATCTACGCGTCCACCACGAACCCGTCGGTCTCCACCGGCGACGGCGTGGCGCTCGCGCTGCGGGCCGGCGCGGCGGTCACCGACGTGGAGTTCGTCCAGTTCCACCCGACCTCGTTCGTCAGCTCCGGGGTGAACTCGGTGCAGCGGCCGCTGATCTCCGAGGCGCTGCGCGGCGAGGGCGCGCACCTGGTCGACGAGAACGGCACGCGCTTCATGGTCGGCCAGCACGAGCAGGCCGAGCTGGCCCCGCGCGACGTGGTCGCCAAGGGCATCTACCGGGTGCTGCGGGCGACCGGGGCCGACCACGTCTACCTGGATGCGCGGCACCTCGGCAAGGAGTTCCTGGAGGGCCGCTTCCCGACGATCATGGCGTCGACCCGGGCGGCCGGGGTGGACCCGGCGACCGAGCTGATCCCGGTCGCGCCGGCCGCGCACTACGCCTCCGGCGGCGTCCGGACCGACCTGCACGGGCAGACCAGCATCGCCGGTCTCTACGCGTGCGGCGAGGTCGCCTGCACCGGCGTGCACGGCGCCAACCGGCTGGCCAGCAACTCGCTGCTGGAGGGCCTGGTCTTCGCCAAGCGGATCGCCGACGACATCGGGCGGGACCTGCCGGCCCAGGCCGAGCCGGTCCGGGTGAACATGACCCCGGCCTGGGTCGCCGACCCGGCGATCCGGTCCGACGTGCAGCGCACCATGAGCCGGGGCGCCGGTGTGCTGCGCACGGCCGACTCGCTCGACACCGCGGCCAAGGAGCTGTCCCGGCTGGCCGAGTCCCGGGCCACCCCGAACACCGCGGCCTGGGAGGCGACGAACCTGCTGACCGTCGCCACCGCGCTTGTCGCCTCGGCCCGCAGTCGCCGCGAGACCCGCGGCTGCCACTGGCGCGAGGACTTCCCGACCGCGGCCGACGAGTGGCGCGGCCACCTGCTGGACAGCATTGCCCGTGACGGCGGCATGACCCAGGACTTCCAGGAGATGCGATGATCGACTTCGGGCTGGACTTCGCGGAGGTTCAGCGGATCGTGCTGACCGCGCTCGCCGAGGACCTGGGCGACCCGCCGCGGGACGTGACCAGCGAGGCCACCATCCCGGCGGCCCAGTTCGACACCGCCGAGCTGGTGGCTCGGGCCGACGGCGTGGTCGCCGGCCTCCCGGTGGCGGCCGAGGTCTTCGCGATCACCTCGCAGGGGCACGCCGAGTTTCGCCAGGTCGCGGCCGAGGGCGACCGGGTCGTCCGCGGTGACGTGCTGGCCGTGGTGACCGGGCCGACCCGCTCGCTGCTGACCGCCGAGCGCACCGCGCTGAACCTGATCAGCCGGATGTCCGGTGTCGCCACCCACACCCGTAGGTGGGCCGACCAGCTCGACGGCAGCAAGGCGACCGTCCTGGACACCCGCAAGACCACGCCGGGGCTGCGGTCGCTGGAGAAGTACGCGGTCCGCGTCGGCGGCGGCACGAACAAGCGCATGGGCCTGTACGACGTCGCCATGATCAAGGACAACCACAAGCTGGCCGCCGGCAGCATCACCGCGGCCTACCGGCTGGTTCGGGACACGTTCCCGGACGTGACCGTGCAGGTCGAGGTGACCACGCTGGCCGAGGCCCAGGAGGCGGTGGCGGCCGGCGCGACGTTCCTGCTCTGCGACAACATGACGCCCGCGCTGCTGACCGAGGTGGTCGAGGCGATCGGCGGGCGGGCCGAGCTGGAGGCGACCGGGAACCTGACGCTCGCCACGGCCGCGGCGTACGCGGCGACCGGTGTGGACTACCTGTCGGTGGGTGGGCTGACGCACTCGTCGCCGATCCTGGACATCGCCATGGACCTGCGCCCACGGTGACGGTGCTCGCCCCGTACAAAATAGGGGTCTTGATTTTGATTCTTAGGGGCATCCGTGCTGCTTTGCATTGACATCGGTAACACGAACACCGTGCTGGCCACCTTCGACGGTGACAAGCTGGTGCACAACTGGCGGATCAAGACCGACGCCGCCTCGACCGCCGACGAGCTCGGCCTGATGTTCCGCGGGCTGCTGGCCGGCGACGCGGTGGAGATCACCGGCGTCGCGGCCTGCTCGACCGTGCCCGCGGCGCTGCGCAACCTGCGCACCATGCTGAAGCGCTACTACGGCGACGTGCCCAGCGTGATCGTCGAGCCGGGCGTGAAGACCGGTGTGCAGCTGGCCATCGACAATCCCAAGGAGGTGGGCGCCGACCGGGTGGTGAACACCCTGGCCGCGCACGCCCTCTACGGCGGACCGTCGATCGTGGTCGACTTCGGCACGACCACCAACTTCGACCTGATCAGCGCGAAGGGCGAGTTCCTGGGCGGCGCGTTCGCCCCGGGCATCGAGATCTCCTTCGACGCGCTGGCCGCCCGCGCCGCCCAGCTGCGCAAGGTCGAGCCGACCAAGCCGCGCTCGGTGATCGGGAAGAACACCGTGGAGTGCCTGCAGTCCGGGCTCTACTACGGTTTCGGCGGTCAGGTCGACCGGATCGTCGAGCGGATGGTCGAGGAGATCGGGCCGGTCAAGGCCGTGATCGCCACCGGCGGCCTGGCCTGGCTGGTGAAGGACGAGTGCCGCACGCTCACCGCGCACGAGCCGATGATCACGCTGATCGGGCTGCGGATGGTATATGAGCGGAACGTCTGAGCCGGGCTGAGTAGGCTTTCCAGGTCTTTGCCAAGCCTCCCACTACACAGGAAGACGTGCCGTGACCGAGCAGAACGTGCCAGTGACTGACCCCGCCGAGGATCTTCCCGAGCAGATGAAGGTCCGCCGGGCGAAGCGGGACCAGATGCTGGCCAAGGGCGAAGCGCCCTACCCGGTCACCGTCGCCCGGACCATCACCCTGGCCCAGATCCGCCAGCAGTACGCGGAGCTGCCGACCGACACCGCCTCCGGCGACCAGGTCAGCATCACGGGCCGGGTGATCTTCATCCGGAACGGTGGCAAGCTCTGCTTCGCGACCCTGCGCGAGGGGGACGGCACCGAGCTGCAGGCCATGCTCTCGCTGGACAAGGTCGGTGCCGAGCGGCTGGAGGACTGGAAGCGTCTGGTCGACCTGGGTGACCTGGTCGCGGTCACCGGTGAGGTGATCACCAGCCGGCGCGGGGAGCTCTCCGTTCTCGCCGATTCCTGGTCGATGAACGCGAAGGCGCTGCGCCCGCTTCCGGTCGCGCACAAGCCGCTTTCCGAGGAAACCCGGGTGCGGCAGCGTTATGTGGATCTCATCGTTCGTCCGCAGGCCAGGGACACTGTGCGTACTCGCGCAACCGTGATCCGTAGTCTTCGTGAGTCACTGTTCCGCCGCAATTTCCTCGAGGTGGAAACGCCGATGTTGCAGTTGCTGCACGGCGGCGCCACAGCGCGTCCGTTTGTGACTCACAGCAACGCACTGGATACCGATCTTTATCTGCGGATCGCGCCGGAACTATTTTTGAAGCGGGCCGTGGTCGGTGGCATCGACCGGGTCTTCGAGATCAACAGGAACTTCCGTAATGAGGGCATGGACTCCAGTCACTCCCCGGAGTTCGCCATGCTCGAGGCCTATCAGGCGTATGCCGACTACAACGTGATGCAGGCCCAGGTCCAGGAGTGGATTCAGGAGGCCGCACAGGCCGTCTCCGGCTCGTACGTGGTCACCCACTACGACGGCACCGAGGTCGACTTCGGCGGCGAGTGGAAGCAGATCACCCTGTTCGGCTCGATCTCCGAGGCGCTGGGCGAGGAGGTCACGATCGAGACCGATCTGGCCCAGCTCCAGGCGTACGCGGAGAAGGTCCAGCTCGGTGTCGACCCCAAGTGGAGCGCGGGCAAGCTGGCCGAGGAGCTGTTCGAGCACCTCGTTCAGCACACGCTGCAGGCGCCGACCTTCGTCCGGGACTACCCGGAGGAGACGGCCCCGCTGACCGCGGCCCACCGGGAGACGCCCGGCCTGACCGAGAAGTGGGACCTGTACGTCGGCGGTTTCGAGCTCGGCACCGCGTATTCGGAGTTGGTCGACCCGGTCGTCCAGCGCGAACGTCTGCACGCACAGTCGCTGCTGGCGGCCGGCGGCGACGCCGAGGCGATGCAGCTGGACGAGGATTTCCTGCGTGCGATGGAGTACGGAATGCCGCCCACCGGTGGCATGGGAATGGGAATCGACCGGCTGTTGATGGCGCTCACCGGCCTGGGCATTCGGGAAACGATCCTGTTCCCGTTGGTCCGCCCGGAGTAGCCGTCCGTCAATTATCGCCCCCGCCATTGACGGGCGATGTCCCCCTGGCGTTATTGTTCTCCCATTGCGTGGGAGAGAACCTGTGTTCGGGAGGATAACGGCGCGTGGCCAAGCAGATCATTCACAAGCTGGTCGATGACATCGACGGCGGCGACGCCGACGAGACGGTGAAGTTCGCTCTCGACGGTATTCAGTACGAGATCGACCTCTCCGAGAAGAACGCCGCGGAATTGCGGGAGGTCTTCGCTCAGTTCGTCGGAGCCGGCACCAAGGTGGCCCGGGGCGGTGTGGTCGTCGGTGGCCGCGCGGCTCGTGGCCGTGGCGGTGCGGCGGCCGACCGGGAGCAGAACAAGGCTATTCGGGAGTGGGCCAAGAAGTCCGGTCGCGACATCTCCGACCGCGGGCGCATCCCGCAGGAGATCGTCGACGAGTACCACGCGAAGGGCCCCGGCCGGGCCTGAGCTGACGCAGAGAGGGCGTACCGATCATCGGTACGCCCTCTTCGTGCTTCCAGTACGGTTATCCACAGGGCAGCCATGGTTGTCCACAGGCTGTGGATCAGAGGGATTTCGCTGTCCGCGTACACGTTCGGGTAGGGGAACAGCCGCTGAGCGTGCGAAGTTGGCTAAATCAACGTTGCGGATCGTTTCGAGGGGCTGCGAGGGCCCAGCGGATCCTCCCGGCGGCGATAGAGTTACTGCACGGGTATCACCGATGCCCGTGCGCTGGCCCCGCCAGTTCAATTGGCGCACGGCACGTGAGGAGCACGAGGGCATGTTCGAGCGGTTCACCGACCGAGCGCGACGGGTTGTCGTCCTGGCCCAAGAAGAGGCCCGGATGCTCAACCACAACTACATCGGCACCGAACACATCCTGCTCGGTCTGATCCACGAAGGAGAGGGTGTCGCCGCGAAGGCTCTGGAGAGCCTCGGCATCTCCCTCGAGGGCGTGCGACAGCAGGTCGAGGAGATCATCGGTCAGGGTCAGCAGGCGCCGAGCGGGCACATCCCGTTCACGCCGCGGGCGAAGAAGGTGCTGGAGCTATCCCTGCGGGAGGCGCTGCAACTCGGCCACAACTACATCGGTACCGAGCACATCCTGCTCGGCCTGATCCGTGAGGGCGAGGGCGTCGCCGCCCAGGTCCTGGTCAAGCTGGGCGCCGACCTGAACCGGGTCCGCCAGCAGGTCATCCAGCTGCTCTCCGGTTACCAGGGCAAGGAGCCGGCCGCCGCGGGCACCGCCACCGGCGAGGCCGCGCCGTCCACGTCGCTGGTCCTCGACCAGTTCGGGCGCAACCTGACCCAGGCCGCCCGCGAGGGCAAGCTCGACCCGGTCATCGGCCGGGAAAAGGAAATCGAGCGGGTCATGCAGGTGCTGTCCCGCCGCACCAAGAACAACCCCGTGCTGATCGGCGAGCCCGGCGTCGGTAAGACCGCCGTGGTCGAGGGCCTGTCCCAGTCCATCGTCAAGGGTGAGGTCCCCGAGACGCTGAAGGACAAGCAGCTCTACACGCTCGACCTGGGCGCACTGGTCGCCGGCTCGCGCTACCGCGGTGACTTCGAGGAGCGCCTGAAGAAGGTGCTCAAGGAGATCCGCACGCGCGGCGACATCATCCTGTTCATCGACGAGATCCACACCCTGGTCGGCGCCGGCGCCGCCGAGGGCGCGATCGACGCGGCCTCGATCCTCAAGCCCATGCTGGCGCGAGGCGAGCTGCAGACGATCGGCGCGACCACGCTGGACGAGTACCGCAAGCACCTGGAGAAGGACGCCGCGCTTGAGCGCCGCTTCCAGCCGATCCAGGTCGGCGAGCCGTCCCTGGCGCACACCATCGAGATCCTCAAGGGCCTCCGCGACCGGTACGAGGCGCACCACCGGATCAGCATCACCGACGCCGCCCTGGTGGCCGCCGCGACGCTGGCCGACCGGTACATCTCGGACCGCTTCCTGCCGGACAAGGCGATCGACCTGATCGACGAGGCCGGCGCCCGGATGCGCATCCGCCGGATGACCGCGCCGCCGGACCTCCGTGACTTCGACGAGCGCATCGCCCAGGTGCGTCGCGACAAGGAGTCCGCGATCGACGCGCAGGACTTCGAGCGCGCGGCCCAGTTGCGCGACAAGGAGAAGACCCTGCTCGGCCAGAAGGCGCAGCGGGAGAAGGAGTGGAAGGCCGGCGACCTGGACGTGGTGTCCGAGGTCGACGACGAGCAGATCGCCGAGGTCCTGGGCAACTGGACCGGCATCCCGGTCTACAAGCTGACCGAGGAGGAGACCTCCCGGCTGCTGCGCATGGAGGACGAGCTGCACAAGCGCGTCATCGGCCAGGAGGATGCGGTCAAGGCCGTCTCCAAGGCGATCCGGCGTACGCGGGCCGGTCTGAAGGACCCGAAGCGCCCGTCCGGCTCGTTCATCTTCGCCGGCCCGTCCGGTGTCGGTAAGACCGAGCTGTCCAAGGCCCTGGCCGAGTTCCTCTTCGGCTCCGAGGACGCGCTGATCCAGCTCGACATGTCGGAGTTCCACGACCGGTACACGGTGTCCCGGCTCGTCGGTGCCCCTCCCGGCTACGTCGGTTACGACGAGGGCGGGCAGCTGACCGAGAAGGTGCGGCGCAAGCCGTTCAGCGTGGTGCTGTTCGACGAGATCGAGAAGGCCCACCCGGACGTGTTCAACACGCTCCTGCAGATCCTGGAGGACGGTCGGCTGACCGACGGTCAGGGCCGGATCGTGGACTTCAAGAACACGGTCATCATCCTGACCACCAACCTGGGTACCCGGGACGTGGCCAAGGCGGTGTCGCTGGGCTTCCAGGCCTCGGAGGACACCGAGTCGAACTACGACCGGATGAAGGTCAAGGTCAACGACGAGCTCAAGCAGCACTTCCGGCCCGAGTTCCTGAACCGTATCGACGACACGATCGTCTTCCACCAGCTCCGTGAGCAGGAGATCCTGCAGATCGTGGACATCTTCACGGCCCGCATCGAGGGCCAGCTGAAGAACAAGGACATGGGTCTGGAGCTGACCGACAACGCCAAGAAGTACCTGGCGAAGAAGGGCTTCGACCCGGTCCTGGGTGCCCGGCCGCTGCGCCGCACCATCCAGCGTGAGCTGGAGGACACCCTGTCCGAGCAGATCCTCTTCAACGAGCTGCGCCCCGGCCAGATCGTCGTCGTGGACTGCGAGGGCGACCCGGCCAACGTGGAGAAGTCCAAGCTGGTCTTCCGCGGCGCCGAGAAGGCGGGTGCGGTGCCCGACGCAGTGCCGGCCGACCTCGGCGCGGCCACCGGCGAGGAATGATCCGCTAGTCAGCACTGTGGAACGGCCCGGTCGCGTTCGCGCGGCCGGGCCGTTCCGTGTCATACCCGGGTACTACCTGGGGATTAATACCCCGGGGTGATGTCGGCGACCGGACCCCGTCCATAGATTCCGGTCCATGACGACGATGGCCCGCATCACCCAGTCCGTCCTCTACAGCTCCGGCCTCGCGCTGGTGAGCGCGGCAAGCCTCGGCCTCGCCCTGATCGGGCGGCCCGCCGCCGCGGTCCAGCTCGCCAACGGATGGCAGAGCCGGCTCGGCGAACCGGCCGGACTGCCCGGCCGGTTCGGCCCGGCGACGGGGAACGCCGCGGTCGGGCTGGTCCTCGGGATCCTGGCGCTGATCCCGCTGGGATTCCAGGTCCTCTTCGTGGCCCGGGGCATCCTCTACGGCTGGGTCGACCCGGGGCCGTACGACACCTCCTGGGGCGGGCCCGGCCGGGGCGGCGCCTGGGCGGTCCACTTCCTGGTCGGCGTGCCGATCGCCGCGGCCGGGATCGCCGCATTGGTGGGGATCGCGGCACTGCACCGGCGCTGGACGGCGCGGATGGCCGGCGAGCGCGGGGGCGCTTGGGTGCTGCCGGTGATCCTGACCGGGACGGCGGCCGAGGTGGTCTTCTTCATCGGCTGGCTGCACCAGATCTGAGCGCGCGCTTTAATGCGTGGCCGCCCCGGCCCCGAGCGCTGATCATGTCTGGATGCGCGAGATCCGGGCCGTCTACGACGAGGACACGATCACCGTCTATCAGGCGTACTCGCCGGCCATCGCCGAGCCGGCGGTGCGGGCCGGGCGGTTCGTGCCGCCGTTCAAGCGTGAGCGGATGACGTGGATCAAGCCGTCGTTCCTGTGGATGATGTACCGCTGCGGCTGGGCGACCAAAGAGGGTCAGGAGCACGTGCTGGCCGTCTCGATCACGCGAGCGGGCTTCGAGTGGGCGCTGGCCAACGCCATGCTCAGCCACTACGAGCGCGGGATGCACGCGGACCGGGCCGAGTGGCAGCGCGCGCTCAAGCGGGCCCCGATCCGGGTGCAGTGGGACCCGGAGCGGGACCTGCGGCTGCGAGAGCTGCCCTATCGGTCGCTGCAGGTGGGGATCGGCGGGGCCGCGGTGGGCCGCTACGTCGACGAGTGGATCACCGGGATCACCGACGTGACCGGCCTGGCCCGGGAGATCCGGGCCAGGCTCGACGACGGGGACGACATCGGGGCGGCCGCGCTGCTGCCGGACGAGCGGGGGTTATCCCTTGCCGGCGACGATCGGGGCGCCGCTCGGGGCGTGAACCTCGACGGCGGGTGTGCCTTCGGCTTGCCTCCCCGCCGGGGCGGTGACCGGGACGGGACTCTTCCGGGGACGGCGGGGGCGGGCTGCCGTCGTACCCCATCAAAGGGGTTGAACTTCGCCTTTCGGGGCATCGCCGGCGAGCATGAACTCCTCTGAACCGAAGGCCTCGACCAGGCCGTCGTCGACGAGACCGCTCAGGGCGCGGGCCCGCTGGACCTCATCGCTCCAGACCAGGTCGAGACGCTGGCGGGGGACCGGACCGGTGGCGTGGCGCAGCACCTCCAGGAGCAGGCCGCGCACCTGACGATCGGTCCCGGCGTAGCGCTGCGGCTTGCGGCTGGGCCCCTCGGGCAGCGGCTCGCCGGTCAGGCGCCAGGCGCAGACCAGGTGGAACGGGCAGTCCACGCATTTCGGCGAACGGGCCGTGCAGACGATCGCCCCGAGTTCCATGAAAGCGATGCTGGCGCGAGCGGCCCTGGCCCGGTCCTCGGGCAGCAGCTCCTCCATCGCGACCAGGTCGGCCGCGGTGGTGGCCGGACCGGCGTCGGGCTTGCCCTCGACGACCCGGGACACGACCCGGCGGACGTTGGTGTCCACGACCGGGTGCCGCTGGCCGTACGCGAACGTCGCCACCGCCCGCCCGGTGTACGTCCCCACCCCGGGCAGGGCCAGCAGCTGATCCAGATCGTCGGGCACCCGGCCGCCGTGCCGTTCCACGATGGCGAGCGCGCAGGCGTGCAGCCGCATCGCCCGTCTGGGGTACCCCAGACGCCCCCACATCCGGACCGCCTCGGACTGCGGGTCGGCGGCCAGCGCGGCCGGCGTGGGCCAGCGGGTCATCCACGAGCGCCAGGCCGGTTCGACCCGGACGACGGGTGTCTGCTGCAGCATCACCTCGCTGACCAGGACACCCCAGGGTGTGGTTTCCGGCTGCCGCCACGGCAGGTCCCGGGCATTGGCGTCGTACCAGGCGATTGCTTCGTCGGCGAGAGTCATAGCAGGACTTACTGTAGGCGGGTGCCGGAGACCGCTGACACCGACGCTTTCGGACAGCATGAGATCGATCACTGCGCGGGCGAGGTGGCCCTTGCGCACGGGATTTTTCAGCGCGAGGTCAATCTCTAACGAGCTTTCCGTGAGTTGGTGTCGCGTGTCCGGCGCGTCGCGCGCAATGGCAGTGGGTGTCCGGGTTTACGGTGGGGCCCATCATGCGTGCGACGGTTGGTCCCCTCCCTTCCGCGGTCTACTGGCGGCGGCGTGCGGTCGTGCTCGGCGCTCTGCTGCTGGGCATCATCGCGCTGTTCGTGGCGTGCACCCACGACGACAAGAGCCCGAACACCAAGAACGCCGCGTCGTCGGGATTGCCGACACCGGCGCCGGCCTCCGCGTCGGCCAAGCCGAGCGGCTCCGCGACACCCGCCGACGACGATCTGCTCGCCTCGGCGCCGCCCGGTGGTGGCCAGGCCAACCCCGACCCGGTGCAGTCGGCCGACCCGGACGGTGACAGTGGCCTGCTGCCGCCGGTCAACTCGGGCACCAGCGGGACCAACAACGGGACCAACACCAACACCAACGTCCAGCAGGGCAACTCCTGCTCGGACGCGGAGATCTCGGTGACGCCGGTGCCGGCCAGCACCTCGATCAAGCGCGGCGCGAGCCTGGCGATCACCTTGCAGATCAAGAACATCGGTTCCCGTACGTGTACTCGTGACGTCGGCGCCGACCCGCAGGAGCTCTACCTGGAGCAGGGCGCGCAGAAGTACTGGTCGTCCGACAAGTGCAGCACCGTCAAGGGCAACGACGTGCAGACGTTCAAGCCCGGTGACCAGCGGGTCTACAACATCACCTGGAACGGTCGCCAGTCCACGGCGTGCAGCGGCTCGGCCGCCTCCGGCCCGGCCCCCAGCGCCGGACAGTACGAACTGCGCGGCCGGCTCGACGCGATCCTCAGCAACCCGGTCGTCCTGACCATCTCCTGAGTTTGGTCGCGGCCCTCGAGCTCTACCTGGACGTCGACGCCACCCGGCGCGTCCGGACACTGTGGCGTGCCCTCGAAGAGGAGGGCATCCCCACCCTCGGCTCCCTGCACCAGAAGCACCGCCCGCACATCTCGCTCGCGGCGGCCCGGACGATCGACCCCGACGCCGCCGCGAAAGCACTGGACGGCCTCACCGTCGGGCGCGGGCTGTCACTGCGGATGGACTTCGCCGGCCAATTCGTCGGACGGGTCCTGTGGCTCGGTGTGACCATGACGACCGAGTTGATGGAGCACCACCGGATCGTCCACGAACGGCTGTCAGCGGGCGGCGTGGAGGTCTGGGAGCACTATCGGCCCGGGCTCTGGGTGCCGCACTGCACGGTGTCGATGCGGGTGCCCAACCCGATGATGGCGCCGGCGATCCGGCGGTGCCTGGAAATCCTGCCGCTGACCGCCACGGTCACCGGCGCGGCGATCGCCGACCACGCGAACGACATCGCCCACCCGCTATAAGAAGATCAACTTCAAGATCTTCATTGCCTCGGTCCGCCGTGGTCCAGATCGTCGCTCCCGCGGGGACCCTTCCGACCCTCGCAGGGCCGTGGCCGGCCCAGAACGCGAGGCCCGAAAGGGCGGCCTGGGCGGGTGGGCGCGGTCAACCCAAAACCCCCGCACTCAGGCGCGATGCTCCGGGATCGACGCCTCGGTGGGCCGGAATCAGACGTAGCGTTCCAGGATCGAAGCCTCGGCCAGCCGGGACAGGCCCTCACGCACCCCGCGCGCACGAGCGTCCCCGACCCCCTCGACCGCCTGCAGATCCTCCACCGTCGCCCCCAGCAGCCGCTGCAGGCTGCCGAAGTGATCCACCAGCCGGTCCACGATCTGGCCGGGCAGCCGCGGCACCTTGGCCAGCAGCCGGAACCCGCGCGGCGACACCGCGGCGTCCAGCGCGTCCGAGGCGCCCTGATAGCCGATCGCCTTGGCCACCGCGACCAGGTCGATCATCTCGGTGGCGGTGAGCAGATCCAGCTCGACAAGCGCCTCGTCGAGCGTGCGGGCCTTGCGCCCGGACGGCAGATAGTCCCGGATCACCAGGGTGCGGTCCGAGTCGACACCGGCCATCAGCTCGTCGAGCTGCAGGGCGAGCAGGCGCCCGTCGGTGCCGAGCTCCACCACATATCCCGAGATCTCGTCGGCGATGCGGCGGACCATCTCCAGCCGCTGGACGACCGAGACGGCGTCGCGGACGGTGACCAGGTCCTCGATCTCCAGCGCGGAGAGTGTCCCCGACACCTCGTCCAGCCGGAGCTTGTAGCGCTCCAGGGTGGCCAGTGCCTGGTTGGCCCGGGACAGGATGGCGGCCGAGTCGTCCAAAACGTGGCGCTGCCCGTTCACATACAGCCCGATGATGTGCATGGACTGGCTCACCGAGATCACCGGGAAGCCGGACTGCTTGGCGACACGCTCGGCGGTGCGGTGCCGGGTGCCGGACTCCTCGGACGGGATCGACGGGTCGGGCATCAGGTGCACGGCGGCCCGGACGATGCGGGTGCCGTCACTCGAGAGCACCACGGCGCCGTCCATCTTGCACAGCTCACGCAGCCGGGTCGCGGAGAACTCGACGTCCAGCGGGAAGCCGCCGGTGCAGATCGTCTCCACCACCGAGTCGTAGCCGAGAACGATCAGCGCGCCGGTGCGGCCGCGAAGAATGCGTTCCAGACCGTCGCGCAGGGCGGTGCCCGGAGCCATCAGGGCAAGGTTGGCCCGGATCGGATCGCTGGCGCCCCCGGTGAGGCCGACGCCGGTCAACGGGGGCACCGCGCGGTGGCCCGCACCGTTGACGCCGGGGCGCGGCGTTGAACTGGCGGCGGACTTGGAACCATCGCGGTCGAGCGGCACCGGTACAGTCTACGAACTGCGAAACAGAGCAACGAGGCATGGTTCGATGAATGCTCCGTAGCGTGATGATTCGTCACTCTGGGTCACCCTTTGTTGTGCTCGGCCGAAGCGCGCGCGGCGCTCTGCAGCGCTGATCGCAGGTCGCCGACCTCGATCACCTCCATGCCCTTGGGCGCCACACCCTCGCCGCTGGTCGTGCTGCCCGGCGGGACCAGGGCCACCCGGAAGCCGAGCCGGGCCGCCTCGGCCAACCGCCGGCCGACCGCGCTGACCCGGCGGATCTCCCCGGTCAGGCCGACCTCACCGATCGCCACCAGGGTCGGCGCCATCGCCAGATCCAGCCCGCCGGACGCGACCGCGAGCGCCATGGCCAGGTCGGCCGACGGCTCGATCAGGCGGATCCCGCCGACCGTGGCCGCGAACACCTCACGGTTGTAGAGCTTCAACTGTTTGGTGCGGCGCTCCAGCACCGCCAGCACCATGGCGAGCCGAGCGCTGTCGAGGCCGGACACCGTCCGCCGCGGCGAACCCTGCACCTCGGCCCCGATCAGCGCCTGCACTTCGGTGACCAGCGCCCGCCGGCCCTCCATGGCGACCGTCACACAGGTGCCCGGCACCGGCTCCTGATAGCGGGTCAGGAACAGCCCGGACGGGTCGGGCAGGCTGGTGATGCCGCCCTCGTGCATCTCGAAACAGCCCACCTCGTCGGCCGCACCGAACCGATTCTTCACCCCGCGCACCAGACGCAACGACGAGTGCTTGTCGCCCTCGAAGTGCAGCACGACGTCGACCAGGTGCTCCAGGACCCGGGGGCCGGCGACCTGACCGTCCTTGGTGACGTGACCGACCAGGACGGTGGCGATGCCGCGCTCCTTGGCGATCGAGACCAGCGCCGCGGTGACCGCGCGGACCTGGGTGACGCCACCGGGCACGCCCTCGGTGCCGGGGGCCGAGACGGTCTGCACCGAGTCGAGGACCAGGAGACCGGGCTTGACCGCGTCCAGATGGCCGATGACCGTACCCAAATCGTTCTCGGCGGCCAGGAAAAGACGCTCGTGCAGGGCGCCGAGCCGCTCGGCCCGCAGACGGACCTGGCTCACCGACTCCTCACCGCTGACCACCAGCGACGGCGTGCCGGCATTGCTGGCCCACTGCTGGGCCACGTCGAGCAGCAGGGTGGACTTGCCCACACCGGGCTCGCCGGCCAGCAGCACCACCGCGCCGGGCACCAGGCCACCGCCGAGCACCCGGTCGAGCTCGCCGACCCCGGTCGCCACGGCCCGCGCGGGCGCGGCACTGATCTGCGAGATCGGGCGGGCCGGCTCGGCCGGCATGCGCGAACTGACCACCTTGCCGGAGACCCCGACGGTGACCGTCGACTCGATGACCGAGCCCCACTCACCGCACTCCGGGCACCGGCCCAGCCATTTCGGCGGCTGGTGGCCACACGCGTCACACACGTAGGCCGGCCGGGCCGCCTTGGAACTCGTCCGAGAGGTCGTCACCCGGCCAAGTTAGCCGCCGGGTACGACAACGTCATTCTTCGGTGTTCTCGTGGTCCAGACCGGGGGCCCGGGAAGCCGGGGTCAGCGGGATCGCGACCGGCGCCTGAATGGTCAGGTCGTCGCCACCGGTGCTGAAGTGGAACACCAGGTTCACCCGCTCGCCCGGCTGCAGGGCCTCACTGAGGCCGACGAGCTGAAGCTTCTTCGCGTCGGTCGGCTTGAAGACGGCCGAGCCGAGCGCCTTGATGGTGATCTCCGCCGTGGTGACCGTCGGGGTCGGCGCGGTGGTGGGCTCCGCCGAGGCCGGGGTCGAGGGGCTGCTGGAGCCCGACGGGTCGGCCGAGGCGGGAGTGCTCGGCGAGGTCTCGGTGACCGGCGCCGGCGCCGAGACGAAGCCGACCTTGGTCGCGGAGATGACCTGCGGCTGCTTCACCGGCGTGCTGGAGATCGTGACCGTGACGTCCTTCTCCGACTGGTTGAACAGGCTCAGCTCGAGCGGAGCGTTCTCGCCCTGCTTGTAGCCCTCGATCCCGTCGTAGGCCACCTGGGCGTTACGCACGAACACGCTGCCGTCCGGCGCGTTGGCGTTGACACCGGCGATCGGCGTGTCCAGCATCGCGGTCTCGGCAACCTGACCGGCCGAACAACCGGCCAGCGCGATGACACCGACGGTGGCGACACCCGCGACCAGGGCGGCGCGACGGGTTCCCAGCGAGCGCATCACGATCCTCCAAATAGCGACACCAAGGTGTGAGATCAGCCTAGTGGGCGGCAAACGGCCGCGTGCGCCGACCCATCCATCCGGCCGGAGTGGATCACACCACCGGCCCACTGAAGATCAGCAAGAGGACGTCGATCAGGGCGACGACGATCACCGCCCGGAACAGCGCGACCGGGCGGCCACGGGCGCGGCTCGCTCCGTACATCCCCATCGGAAGGACCACGACGGCGGCCGCGCCGGCCAGCCAGCCGGACCACGACGGCGCTCCCGGAGGTCCGAGGACCAGCGTGACCGTCGCGCCCAGCAGGAGCACGGCCGCGGCCAGCCGGGAGCCCGCGGCGCCGATCCGATGCGGCAGCCCGCGCACCCCGGTCGCCGCGTCGTCGTCGAGATCGGGCAGCACATTCGCGAAATGCGCGCCCGCGCCGAGCAACGCCGCGGCCGTGACCAGCCACAACGGCGGCACCGGATGATCCGGAAGGGCCGTCACGACGAACGCCGGCAGCAGCCCGAACGCCACCAGATAGGGCACCACGGAGAACGCCGTCGACTTCAGCGGCCAGTCGTAGAGCAACCCGAAAGCCGTGGCCACGCCGATGGTCGCGCTCGCCGGCGCGCCCAGCGGAACTGCCACGACAGGCGCGGCCAGGGCCGCGATCAACCCCGAGACCCCCACGGTACGGCGGGAGACCGCGCCACTGGCGATCGGTTTGTCCGGCCGGCCGGTCTGCCGGTCCCGGTCGGCGTCGAGCCAGTCGTTGACCCAGCCGACGGCGAGCTGACTCGCCCCGACCGCGAGGAAGACGCCGAACAGCCGCCACCCGCGATGACCGGCGCCGAACGCGAGCAGGGTCATCACCACGGTGACGGCCGCGCCCGGCTCCGGATGGGACGAACGCAGCAGCGCCACCGCACGGGACATGCCAAGCAGTCTGCGGTGCACGAGGCCACGCTGCCAGATGAGGACGGTGGGACGAGGGTTGTCCACAGGGGCGGGTTTTCCACAGGCTGATCCGCTCCGGTGGTGGCCGGGGCGCAACCGTGCCAGGCTCGATCACATGCTGTCGATCCGGCGTAACGATCCGTGCCAGTACGACGACCTGGCCGGCGAGTGGTGGCGGCCCGGCGGCGGGTTCGAGCTGCTGCACTGGCTGGCCGCCGCCCGCGCCGAGCTGATCCCGCGACCCGCCGGCCCGGGCCGGGTGCTGCTCGACGCCGGGTGCGGTGGCGGCCTGCTCGCGCCCCACGTGATCGGGATGGGCTATCGGCACCTCGGCGTCGACCTGCGCGCCTCCGGGCTGACCCAGGCCGCCGAGCGGGGTGTCGCCCCGGTCGCCGGGGACGTCGCCGCGCTGCCGCTGGCCGGCGAGTCGGTCGACGTGGTGGTCGCCGGCGAGATCCTGGAGCACGTCACCGACCTGAGCGGCACCGTCGCCGAGCTGTGCCGGGTGCTGCGGCCGGGCGGGACGGTGGTGCTGGACACGGTGAACGACACCGCGTTGAGCCGGCTCATCACGGTGACCCTGGGCGAGCGGTTCGGGGTGGCGCCGGTCGGCCTGCACGACCCGGCGCTGTTCGTGCCACCGGCTCGGCTTCGGGCCGAGTTCGCCCGGCACGGCGTCCGGCTGGCCGTCCGCGGGGTCCGGCCCAGCCTGCCCGGGCTGGTGCGGTGGCTGGCGCTGCGACGGGTGCCGGACGGGCGACCGCTCGGTCACGTGGTCCCGACGTTCTCCACCGCCGTCCTCTATCAGGGCGCCGGGCGCAAGACCGAGATCCCGTCCGCGGTGCTCGCCGCCACGCCGGCCGCGGACGCGCGGCGGTAGGGGTGAGCGGGGCGGGGGCAGTGATCAGCGGACTGGGCGTGGCCCTGCCGCCCTCCGCGGTGCAGGACGAACTCTGGGACGGCTTCTTCGCCCAGCACTACGCGGGCGGCCGGCGCGGTCTGGCCCGGCGGATCTTCGCCAACTCCGGGGTGGTGACCCGGCAGGCCGCGGTGAGCCCGCTGAAGGAGGACGTGTCGGGCTGGTCCACCGAGCGCCGCATGCGGCGCTACCAGGAGGAGGCGGTCCCGCTGGGCGGCGCCGCAGTCGCCCGGGCGCTCGCCGACGCCGGGCTGGCCGCGTCCGAGCTGGGGCTCTTCGCGGTCTGCTCCTGCACCGGGTACGCCACGCCCGGGCTCGACATCCTCCTCGCCCGCGATCTGGACATGTCACCGAACGTGCAACGCCTCTTCGTCGGGCACATGGGCTGTTACGCGGCGTTGCCGGGGCTCGGCACGGCAAGTGACTTCGTGGTGGCCCGCGGACGGCCCGCGCTGCTGCTCTGCGCCGAACTGACCAGCCTGCACATGCAGCCGGCGGACACCGGCCCGCCCGACGTCCAGCAGATCGTGTCGCACGCGCTCTTCTCCGACGCGGCAGCCGCCGTGGTGCTCACGCCGGAAACGTCAGGCCGGCCGGGATATGTCGTGCGCGAGGTCGCCGCGGTCACCGACAGCACCACGGCCGGGCACATGACCTGGGAAGTCACCGACCTCGGGTTCCGGATGGGGCTGTCCCCGGAGGTGCCGTCGGTGCTGTCCGTACACGTCCGGGCCCTGGTCGAAGACCTGCTCGGGCGCAACGGGCTGACGATCGGGGAGGTCGACGGGTGGGCCGTGCACCCGGGCGGGCCGAAAATCCTGGACGTGGTGCAGGAACGGCTGGGGCTCGACGATCAGGCGCTGGCGCCGTCGCGGGGGGTGCTTTCGGCGTACGGAAATTGTTCCTCACCGACCGTGCTCCTCGCCCTCGACGCTCTGCGTCGGGAGGCGCGACCGCCGCGGCGGGTGGTGATGCTCGCGTTCGGGCCGGGGCTGACCCTCTACGGCACGCTCCTCGAGTCCTCCCCGGCCGCAGCGTGATCGCTCCCCGCTCCCGGCGTGCCCCTGACCAGTCGCGCCGCGACTCGCCCGGCGTGCGCAGCGGTCCCCGCCATCCCGCGCGTGGCTCGCGTCCGTGCGTGGCTCGCGTCCGTGCGTGGCTCGCGTCCGTGCGTGGCTCGCGTCCGTGCGTGGCTCGCGTCCGTGCGTGGCTCGCGTCCGTGCGTGGCTCGCGTCCGTGCGTGGCTCGCATCGTGCGCGGCGAGGGCTGCCCCGCGTGCGGTGTGATCCCCGCCAGCCAGGGCGCGGCTCGCCTCCCTGCGCGGCTCTCCTCCCTGCGCGGCGTGATCCCGGCCGGGCGTGGCGGGATTCTGTGCGCTCGGGGCGTGATTTCTGTGCGGTCGTAGCGTGATTCTCTACAGTCGCAGCGTGAGCGGAACGGCTGCGGCGTGAGTGATCGAGGACGTGGGGCGATCCTGCATGGTCTGGCCCTGCTGGTTCTGGTGGCGGGCGTGACCTGGTGGTGGCGGGCGGCACCACGGGACGACTCGGACCCGCGCCTGCTGGCGTGGCGACTCACCGCCGAGCAGCTTCTGCCGGAGACCGGTGAGCAGGAGATGACCGACACCGTGGTGGTGCCCGCCTCGGGCGACTACGAGAAGGGCGCCGACCTGGACGGGGGCGCGTTCCAGGTGGCGGTGGTGTGCGCCGGGCCGGACGGGAGCCGCATCCGGGTCAGCTTCGGCGACGACGAGTCGGGTCGTGGGCTGCCGTGCTCGGGCACTCGTACGCCGGAGGTGTTCAGCGTGGGAATCGGCAGCCAGTTACGTCTGCGGGTCGCCGCCGACGAGCACGGCCCGGTCGTCTTCCGCTACACCCTGCAGCGCACCGTCTCCAACTGACCACCCGGCGCCTGAGCCGTCAGCGGTCCTCCCGTTCCTCGCCCCGGGGTGAGGAGCGCCTTCGGCTTCCAGCGCCACCCACGTCGTGGCTTGTCCGGCCGGTCTCGGCTGGGCTTCGCCGTTTGTCGGCCGGTCCCGGCCCGGCTTTGCTGCTTGTCCGGCGGGTTCGACTTGGCCGCGGCTCGGAGCTGGGCTTGGCTGGTCAGAGGCGTTCGAGGTCGGGCTGGAGGGTCTTGACCGAGACGACGTGCGGGATCTTGCGGAGGATGTCGCCGGTGTTGGTCACCAGGATCGCCGCCGCCGTGCCGTCCTGGGTGGTCAGGCCCAGTTGCTCGCGCAGGCTACCGGTCGGATCACGCAGGTAGCGCACATTCTTACCATCCGCCCGCGGGGTCTGCGCCGTGGAGAGCCGGCTGTGCGAGGCGACGGTCGACGGCGTGGTCCGCGACACGGCGAGGACCGCGATGTCCGGTTTCACCGCGGCGATCGTCTCCGTGATCAGCGCGTCGCAGTCGCAACCGTCGGTGAGCAGGATGACGACCGGCAACTGTCCGTTGACCGGCACGGCCCGTCCGTCGTCGCCGATCAGCTCGAGCGCCGGCAGTGTCGTGACCGGCGCCGGGGTGCCGGAGGTGCGCTGCGTCGCCGGCTGCCGGGCGGGTCCGGGCCACGCCGAGGCGAACAGGCTGGCCACTGTGACGAGCACGGCCATCGAAATGATCAGGACCGGCGCACGCAGCATCAACGTGCCCACCTTGCGCAGCCGGCGCATCGCCGGGCGGCGCAGGAAACGCTGCCAGCCGTTCGGCGGCGGGGCCAGGTGCAGCTCCGCCCGCACGGCCTCGACCTCGTCGGACAGCTCGGACAGATCGTCCGGGATGACGATGACGCCCCACTCCTCAGGGAGGTCGGGCAGTTCATCAGAGGAACCGCCGTCAGGCGGCCAGCCGCCGTTGTCGCTCGCGCCTGCCATGATCCACCTCCCCCCTGGCCGACCAGATCTTGCTTCGGTCGGGGAACTTCCGTCCAGCGTCTCGCACGCTACGCCGCATCGCCAGTGCTGGGGCGGCGCGGACCTCAGCGATACGCTTGATCTGGCAAAGCCATCAGGTCCGGAATTTCCGACTCATCGCCAAGAGCGGTGACGTCTCAGTCACTTTGAGTTACTTAGGCAGCTTCCCGCCTTGCTGTCAAGCGGTAGAAAGCCCCGTCACAGGCCCCCTGAGCTGCACTAACAGTGACCGCCTGGGCAAGACAGCGTCGCCTGAGCGTGTTACCCTAGACACAGCGAAAGGGGTTTCGAACCTATGGTTTTCAGTGTCGGCGAGACCGTTGTTTACCCCCACCACGGGGCCGCACTCATCGAGGCAATCGAGACTAGGGTCATCAAGGGCGTTGAAAGGCAGTATCTCGTTCTGCGTGTCGCCCAGGGCGATCTGACTGTTCGGGTGCCCGCTGAGAACGCCGAGGAAGTCGGCGTGCGCGAAGTGGTTGGCGAGGAAGGCCTGGGTAAGGTCTTCGACGTCCTCCGCGCTCCGCACACCGAGGAGCCGACCAACTGGTCGCGGCGCTACAAGGCCAACCTGGAGAAGCTCGCCTCCGGTAACCCGCTCAAGGTTGCCGAGGTTGTTCGTGACCTGTGGCGTCGCGAGCGGGAGCGTGGTCTCTCGGCGGGCGAGAAGCGCATGCTCGCGAAGGCCCGCGACATCCTGGTCGGCGAGGTGGCCCTCGCTGAGAAGAGCACCAAGGACGAGGCTGAGGTTCTGCTCGACAAGGTCCTCACCGAGGCCTGATCCAACCGACGCATCCCTCACAGCACCGTGAACGCCGACCGCGACGTGACCGCGCAGCTCAATGCTCGCGGTGACGTCGCGGTCGTCGTTCCCGCTGCCGGTGCGGGCCTGCGGCTCGGCCCGGGCGCGCCCAAGGCGCTGCGCCTGCTCGAGGGCGAGCCGCTATTGGTGCATGCGGTGCGCCGGCTCGCGGCGGCGCCCTCGGTCCGGATGATCGTCGTCGCCGCGCCCCGCGCCGACGTCGAAGCGGTCGAGGCATTGCTCGCTCCGGTGGCCCCGGTCACCGTCGTGGCCGGCGGCGCCGAGCGGCAGGAATCGGTGGCCGCGGCGCTCGCGGTCGTTCCTGACGAGGTTCCGATCGTGCTGGTGCACGACGCGGCCCGCTGTCTTACCCCACCCTCGGTGACTGAGCGTGTGGCCGCCGCGGTCCGATCCGGCGCCGACGCGGTTATCCCGGTTCTTCCGGTGGTGGACACGATCAAGGAAGTCTCGGCCGACGAGACAGTGCTCGGCACGGTCGACCGTTCGGTGCTGCGGGCGGTCCAGACCCCTCAAGGTTTCCGCGCCACCGTGCTGCGGGCCGCTCACGAGGCCGCGGCGGACTCCCACACCGACGACGCCGGTGCGGTCGAGAAGCTCGGGATCGCGGTTCGGTGCGTTCCGGGCTCGGACCTGGCCCTGAAGATCACGCGACCGATTGATCTCGCGCTGGCCACCCATCTGCTGGCCATGCCCGACCCCGAGGCACCCGCAACCTGACGCTGCTCCTGGTCAGAGGCTGCCTGGGCTCGGCGCGGGGAGATCTGCGGCGCTCGGCGACGGGGTCCGGGTTTTCCACACCGAGGCGTTGTCCACAGGGCTTCCGCGTGATCTTCGGGTTTTCGGCATCATGGCTGGCGACGGAGCTCAGCGGGAGCTCCGGGCTCGGCCGGGTGACAACGGGGCTCAGCAGGAGCTTCGGCTCGGTCGGGTGGCGACGGAGCTCAGCGCTCGGGCCCGGGGTGGCGACGATGCTCACGGGAGCTCGGGCTCGGCCGGGTGGCGGTGGGGCTCGGCGGGAGCTGCGGGCTTGGGTCGGGCGGCGGCGGGAGCTTCGGGCTCGGGCCGGGTGGCGAGGGGGTGGATGGTTAGGGTGATCGGGTGATCATTCCGCGGGTGGGCATCGGCACGGACGTGCACGCATTCGACGCTGATCGGGCCTGCTGGGTGGCCGGGCTGGAGTGGCCCGACGAGCCGGGGCTGGCCGGGCACTCGGACGCGGACGTCGCGGCGCACGCAGCCTGCGACGCGCTCCTCTCGGCGGCCGGGCTCGGTGATCTGGGCAGCAACTTCGGTACGAGCCGCCCGGAGTGGGCCGGCGCGGCCGGCGTCACACTTCTGTCGGAGTCAGCGCGGCTGGTGCGAGCCGCCGGGTACGCGATCGGCAACGTCTCGGTGCAGGTGATCGGAAACCGCCCGAAGATCGGGAAGCGCCGCGCCGAGGCGGAAAAGATTCTCTCCGCGGCGATCGGGGCGCCGGTCACCGTCTCCGGGACGACCACTGACGGGCTCGGGCTCACCGGCCGGGGCGAGGGCTTGGCCGGGGTCGCGGTCGCCATGGTCTACAGCGAGATGTCCTAGCCTCGCGCCTGCACTCACCTCGGTCCTTAGCAGCGTCGGCCCTGCCTTTGCGGCTTGTGCGCCCCGCTCCTCGTGCGCCTGTGTCGTTGCTTCCACGCCTGGCGTCGGAGGCCCACTCCCTCGCCTTGCCTTTCACTATTGGGCGAGGCGGGCCAGCCTGGCGTGCTGGGCGAGGCGGGTCGACCCCGGCGTGGCGGCGTGCTGGCTGGGTGAGCGTGGCGGAGTGGCGCTGAGTGGCGGGCGGCTGAGTGGCGGGCGCCTGAGTGGCGGTGGGGTGTGGCGGGGTGCTGGGTGGGGTGGGAGGGGGCGGGCGGGCTGCGGGTGGGGACTGTCACGGGAGGGGCGTGCCTGATCTCGGGCATGATGACGATCATGACTGTCGTGCTGCCTGCTGCTGCTCGTCGACTGATCGACAATCCCACCTATGCGGTGCTCAGCACGCTCAACGCGGACGGCACGCCGCAGTCGACGGTCATCTGGGTGAAGCGGGACGGGGACGACGTTTTGTTCTCGACGGTTCGGGGGCGGCAGAAGGCGCGGAACATGGAGCGGGACCCGCGGGTGTCGATCTGCGCCTACGACCCGGCGCAGCCGTCTTCGTACTGCACCGTCGAGGGAACGGTTACGCTCAGCGACGATCGGGATGATCTGATCGGCATGCTCAGCTACAAGTATGCGAACGAGCCCTGGGGCGGGGACGACCCCGAGACGGTACGGGTGGTGTGCCGGCTCACCCCGACCCATGTCATCTACAGGTAGACCGCCTACGCTCCGACTGTGCCCGCGCCCATGGAGCCCGACACCACGCCGGAGGAACACCGGCAGCGTGCGCTGCTGCTCGCCGACCTCGGCCGTTATGACGAGGCGGCGGAGGAGATCGCCGCGGGGCTGAGTGGTGCCCCGGACGAGTCCGCGCTGCTGTCGACGCTGGCCCGGATTCACCTGGTGGCCGATCAGCCGACCGAGGCGCTGGCCGCGGCCGAGCGGGCTGCCGCGACCGGGCCGGGGACGCTGCCGGCGCTGGTGGTGCGGGCGATGGCGTTGACCGACAGCCGGCGGTTCGGGGAGGCCGCGCAGGTCGCCGGGGACATTTTGCGGGCGTGGCCCGAGGATGCGTACGCGCAGCGCACCGGTGCCGCCCTGCTGAGCGAGTCGCGGAACGGCCAGGAGGCGCTGAACGCCGCGTGGAACGGTGTGCGGGTCGCGCCGGCCGAGGCCGAGGCGCATCTCGTGCTGGCCGTGGTCGCGGCACGGCTGCGACTTTTCGATCTGGCCCAGCGGGCGTACGCCGAAGCTCTGGATCTTGATTCGGCGATCGGTGACGCCGGGCAGGATGTCGGGATTGTGCGGTTGGAGCGGCGGCGCTGGGCTCGCGCGCTGGAGGAGTTGGCCGAGGAGGCGTCGCTCGGGGCTCCGGTGACCGATCCGGACGGGTTCCCGGTCGAGCAGCCGAAGCCGACGCCCGCGCAGCCGAACTGGTCCGAGCCGCCGGCGGTCAGCCGGCCGCGTAAACCGGTGCTGGACGTCTCGTCGGATTCCGCGGACGCGGTGCACGAGACGGTTCGCTACGGGGCCAACGGGACCCTGGTGGCGGCCGTGGTCACCGCGGCGATGACGCTTGTCAGCTCGGGGATCTCGCGGGTCTGGGCCGGTCTGATCGGTGTTCTCGTCTTTGCCGCGGTGGTGCTCTGGTTCCGCAGCCGCCTCAACGAGCCGGCCGGGGCGGTGCTGGGCCGCCTGCGGTCCGGGGATCGGGTGCTGGCCGCCGCGCTCTACCTGACTTTCGCCGCGCCGCTCTTCCTGGTGGCGTATGCGGTGGTCGGCGGGCTGCCGACGCTCATCGCCGGGATGGTCCTGGCCGCTGTGGCCGAACTCACGGTCCTGATCCGGCGCCGCTGACCGACCGCGAGCCGGCGCCGGATGCGAGACCCAACTGCCGACCCCGAGGCACGGGAAAAGGGCAGGTTCGAAAGACAATTTGGGTACGGAGGGCCGGCCGCTCACGCCGTACGCGAAAATTGATCGTGAATTGAGATCAGCGTGACCCGAGCCGCCATATCGACCCGGATCCCCGTATTTTGGCCGTCATGGCGGATCTTCTGATTGCCGCGCTCGCGCTCGTGGCCCTGGCCGTCGTGCTCGTCGTGCTGTTCCGGGCGGAGACGCTGGGCCGCGCCTACTTCGTCGCCGGACTGGTGATCATGACGCTGGCCGCGGCGGCGACCGGTGTGCTGCTCTACCGGTCGCACGAGCCGGAGGAGGGGGCCGCCGCCGCGAAGCCGCCGCAGGCCGCGCTGGGTGCCGCCGTACAGAAGCTGGATCTGTCGCTGCCCAAGGGCGACAAGTATCCGCAGACGGCGATCCTGCTGCTCGACCCGCCACGCCCGGGTCCGGATGCCTGGACCGGTGACATGTCGTTGATCTGCTCGTCCCCGGGCCGGGGCGACGACGTGCAGAACTGCGCGGGCGACGACGAGCGGGTGTGGAGCGCCGATCCGTTGGAGAAGCGGTCGGTGGTGGCCCGGGCGGCCGGTGATCCTTTTGCCGGTCCGGAGGCGTGTGCCGAGGCCAGCGGCGTCACGTATCAATCGCAGTACATGGAGTTGGAGGCCGGACGGGCGTACTGCATGCGTCGCACAGCCGACCCGCGGCATGTCGTCGCCTTCCGGATCCCGGTCTTTCCGGCGGAGAAACCGCTGCCCACGAGCCTGACCATCGAGACGGCGGTGTGGGCGGTGTGAGCCGGACTGTTGTCCGGCTCACGCGTGGTCCGTTAGGTTCGGTTGGTGTCGACGATGGTGCCTCCGCTGTATGCCGGGCTCGTCGATGACGCGTCCCTGTTGCCGCCCAGCCCGACCGGCCTGGTCGAGGCCGAGGCAAAGTTCCACGAGCACGCCTCGGCGTGGTACGCGGATCTGATCGGCGCCCTGCTGGTCCCGGCGTCGGTGGTGGGCTCCGAGCCGGTGCCGCGGCTGGAGGGGGCGCTGATCGGCGACATCCCGGCCGGTGCGCTGCCCGCGACCGTGGACAAGCTGCGCGCCGCCGGCATGGTGATCGGGCACGTCGAGGCCGCGGTGGCCCGGCGCGGGGAGGACCCGCAGCCTGGCCTGGCCCTGCTGCGGACGTTCGCGGCCCGTGAGAAAGATCACGTCGGAACTCAAGTGTGGGCCGAGGTCCCGCTGAGCTGGGGATTGATCGGCGCTCTGGACACATTGGCCGAGGCCAGGCGGGAGGGCCTGCCGATCGCGCCCAAGTTCCGGGTCGGTGGTCTGGCCGCCGAGCTTTTCCCGACCCCGGTCGAGCTGGCCGCGGTGATCTGCGCCTGCCGGGACCGGGAGCTGCCGTTCAAGCTGGCCGCGGGCCTGCGGCACGCCACCCGGCACACCGACCCGGAGACCGGTTTCACCCATCACGGCTTCCTCAATGTGCTTGTCGCCACGCTGTCCGCGGTGGATGGCGGCGAGGTTGCCGAGGTGGCAGAAGCGCTGGCCGCGACCCATCCGGTGCCGCTCGTCGAGCCCGCTCGGGCGCATCGGGACACGGCTCGACCGCTCTTCACCGGGTTCGGTGCGGCGAATGTGGTCGAGCCGCTGACCGAATTGGTCCGGCTCGGATTGATCAACGGTGGGTACGAGTGATCGTCCTGGACAGGACCTGAAATACTCTCCGCCGTGACACGAGTGCTGCTGCGAGCCTCAGTGGCGGTGCTTCTTCTGCTTGCGACCGTCCTGGTCGGCTGGCGGATTCTCAAGCCCGCTGAAGTGTTGGCGACCGCGAAGACGCCCTACCCGCCGTTGGTGGTTTCCAACCGCGGTGTGGTTGCGCGTCTCAACGTGGCGCCCTTGATCATCCAGGACCGCATGCGGGTTTACGCCGCGAAACATCAGGTGCGGGCCGACGAGCCGGTCTACAGCCGGGGGGTCAACACCACCCGGTGGTCGCTGCGGCGCTGGCCGGCGCAGCTCAGCGGCGTCGTCGCGCAGGAGACGACGGTGGTCACCCGGTGGACCGACGGCGCCGTCGTGGCGCTCGACGGGCGCACCGGGAACATCGCCTGGCGGGCTCAGGGCCCGGACGGGATCGACTACAACGGCCACCGCACCGGAGCCACGACCGTCTGGCGCCCCACCGGCTTGTTCACCGCTGCCGGCACGGTCGTCGTCTCCGACGACAAACAGGCGATTGCGTACGACGTGAGCACCGGCGCTCAGCGCTGGCAGGCCACCCTCCCGGCCGGGTGTGTGGACGGCTTCACCACGTCGGGCGGGGCGTACGTGTGCGCCACCGGCGCGTTCGCCGTCGACACCGGTAAGCCCGTGCCGGGCTGGCCGACCGGCCCGTTCGTCCCGCTCGGCTGCGACGTGGGTCGCTCCGGGTGCGGCGGGCTCCGGGACGCCAAGAACCAGGGGTGGATGACCACCAAGGCCGCGGCGAGCCGGGCGGTTGCGCTCGACCGGGCCGGGTCGACCGTGGCCAACGGTGTCGTGGTGTCGCCCGGTGGTGGGCTCGTGACGGCGTACCGGCCGGACGGCAAGACGCTGTGGACCTGGACCGGTTCGGCCAAGGTGCTCGGCACCGTGACCGGGCGGGTGCTGCTGGTCACGCCGCGGCGCAAGCTGGTCGTGCTGAACAGCGCGACCGGTGAGCTGGTCTACCAGTTCGGGCTGATGTTCCGGCGCGAGGACAACGACTGGGACATCGGCCGCGTGCAGGTCTCCGAGCACTACCTGGCCATAGAGCGTCTGCGCAAGGGCGGGGAGAAGGACGCGGACTCGCCGCTGTACTACTACTCGACCGACACCGTGCTGCTCACGGCGCTTTAGGCCGTTTCACGCGAGTCGAGGCAGGAGCGCCGACCAGGCCTCCTCGGCGGCGCCGGCGATCGGGCCGGCGTCGCCCAGCGCGGCCGGGACGATCGGCGGCGGGGACTCGCGGTGGATCGACATCAGGCCGTCGCGGTAGGCGGCGTGGATCTCGTCCGGCACCGTGGCCAGTAGGTCGGTGCCGAGGCCGCCGAGCGTGACCAGGTCCGCGTCGAGGCCGTTGACCAGGCCGGCGATGCCCCGGCCGAGGTTCGCGGCGACGGCCCGGACCGCCGCGATCACCGGCTGCGCCGAGGCCGACAGGCTTGACCCACCGGGTGCCAGGGTCGGCGCGCTCGACTCGCCCGGCGGCGGGGTCGACGCGCTTGACCCGCCGGGCGGCGGGGTCGTCGGAGTGCCCGGCGGCGGGGCCGAGGGGCCGGCCGAGGGCATGCCGGCCAGGAGGCTCGCGGCGGTGGTGATGACGCGGCGGGCGTAGGTCAGGGTGTCGAGCGGGGTCGGATCGCCGAGGAGACGGGCCAGTTCGTGGCCGTCGACGGCGATGCCCCAGCAGCCGCGGGCGCCGCACGGGCAGCGGATCGACGGGTCGCCGAACGGCATGTGCCCGAACTCGCCGGCCGCACCGCGGGCGCCGATGACCGGGCGGCCGTCCTCGACCACGGCACCGCCCAGGCCGGCCTCGATGCGCAGGTGCAGGGCGACCGCGGCGTCGACGGCGGCGCCGCGACGGGACTCGGCGGTGGCCGCCAGGGTGGCGTCGTTGCCGGCCACGAAGACTTCGGCGTCCGGGGCCAGGGCGGTCAGGTCGACGTCGTGCCAGCCGGGGCCGACGGCGTCCAGGCGCAGGTCACGGGCGACCGTGCCGGGGACGGAGACGCCGACGGCGCGCACGCGATCTCCGTACCTCAAGCGAATGTCCTTGATGGCGGCCCGGACCGCCGCGTGGACCTCGACCCAGGCGGCGCCCGCGTGCCGGCCCTCCAGGAATGCCGGGCTGGTGCCGCCCAGCTCGACGACCTCGACCCGCCAGGTCTCGTGGGTGATCGCGACGGCCAGCGCGAGCGGGCCGGCCGGATGCGGCAGCAGCACGGTGGTCGGCCGGCCGCGGGTGCCGCTCGGCGCGGCCGGGCCCTGGATCAGCAGCGCCGCGCGGCTCAGCTTGGTGACCAGCTCGGTGGCGGCGCCGGTGCCGATGCCGAGCAGCCGGGCGGCGTCGGCGCGGGTCACGCCGGGGCTGCGGTGGACCACCCGGAGAAGTTCGGTGGAGCGCGTCGTCACATCCGTTCCCCTTTTTATGCTCTTGCTCGGAGCTTATTCTGCGGGAGTGAGTTTCCACCGCCCCGCGCTGGTCGTTCTCGGAGCATCCGCCTTCTTCTACGTCACCGCCGAGACCCTGCCGGTCGGTCTGCTGCCGCAGATCTCGGCCGGCCTGCACGTCACCGAGGCCCAGGTGGGCCTGCTGCTGACCAGTTACGCCGTGGTCGCCGCGCTGAGCACGATCCCGCTCACCGCCCTCACCATGCGAATCCCCCGGCACACCCTGATCGCCGCAACGGTAGCGATTTTCGCCGTCTCCCAGGCGGCCGCCACCTTCGCGCCCACGTTCCTCGTGCTCGCGCTGTCCCGGCTCATCTGCGCGCTCGCGCACGGCGTGTTCTGGTCGGTGATCGGGCCGATCATCGCCCGGCTGGCCCCGCCGGACCAGGTCGGCAAGGCGACCGCCATGACCTTCCTGGGCAACTCGATGGCGATCGTGCTCGGCGTGCCGCTGGGCACCGCGCTCGGGCAGTGGCTGGGCTGGCGGTTCGCGGTCGGGCTGATGGCGGTCGGCGGGGTGATCTGCGTGGCGCTGCTGCTCACCGTGCTGCCGAAACTGCCGCCGCTGCCGCGGGACATGGCGACCCGGTCCGGGCAGCAGCTGCGCAACGCGGTCCGGATCCTGCGGGACCCGAAGGTGGCGCGGCTCTGCGCGGTCACGGCGGTGCTGGTGATCGGGCACTTCGCGGCCTACACGTACATCGCGCCGCTGGTGCGCCGGGACGCCGGGCTGGACGGGACCGGGCTCAGCGTGCTGCTGCTCGGGTACGGCGCGGTCGGGCTGCTCACCAACTTCGTGGCCGGTCGGTACGTCGACCGGCACCCCGGGCCGGCCCTGCTGATCCTGCTCGGCGCGCAGACCGTGTCGGTGGTGCTGCTCGCGCCGGTGCTCGGGACCGTTCCGACGATCGTGGCGACGCTGCTGTGGGGTGGGGCGTTCACCGCCATCCCGGCCATCCTCGGGGCGGCGCCGATGCGGGTGGCACCGACCGCTCAGGACGCGGCCTCGGCGGTGTATGTGGTGGCGTTCCAGATCGGCATCGGGGGCGGCGCGTTCGTCGGGGAACGGTTCGTGACGGCCGGTGCGCTGGGGGTTCTGCCGCTGCTCGCGGCCGTGTTCGCGGTGCTCGCCGGGATTCTGGTGGCGGCGTCGCGGTCGGTGTTCCCGGCCCGGCTCAGCGCTGACGACCATCATCGGACGGCGGCCGCGGCGGCCACCCATTAGTGGTCAATGCCCCTGGTAGGGGACGAATTGTGAGGCCGGGTCGGCTAACGTCGACCTCGGCCGCAAGGAAAGACCTGGCCGGCCCGCGGCGGATTCGCGGACCGGCCAGGTTTTGCATTACAGCGCGGCCTCGGCGGCGGCCAGGAAGGCGTCGTTCTCCTCCGGGGTGCCGATGGTGACGCGGACGCCGTCCGGCTGGAACGGGCGGACGATGACGCCGCGGCTCTCGCAGGCCGTGCCGAACGCCGCCGACCGGTCGCCCAGCGGCAGCCACACGAAGTTGGCCTGGCTGTCCGGCACGTCGACCGAGAGCTTGCGCAGGGCCTCGGTGACCCGCTCGCGCTCGGCCGTGACCAGGGCGCAGCGCCGCACGACCTCCTCCTCCTGGGCCAGGGCGGCCAGCGCCGCGGCCTGCGCGACCAGGCTGGTGGAGAACGGGGTGAGCACCTTGCGCAGGGCGGCGGCGACCTCGGGCTGGGCGACCAGGTAGCCCATCCGCATGCCGGCCAGGCCCCAGGCCTTGCTCATGGTGCGCAGGACGACGATGTTGGGGCGGTCGCCGTAGGTCTCCAGGCCGTCCGGCACCGTGGGATCGGTGACCAGCTCCCGGTACGCCTCGTCGAGCACCACCAGCACGTCCGACGGCACCGAGGCGAGGAACCGGTCGAGTTCCGGCTTGCGCAGCGCGGTGCCGGTCGGGTTGTTCGGGTTGCACACGAAGATCAGGCGGGTCCGGTCGGTGATCGCCGCGGCCATCGCCGTGAGGTCGTGGCCGTGGTCGCCGGTGTTCGGCACCCGGACGCTCGTGGCGCCGGCGCCGGCCGCGATGATCGGGTACGCCTCGAAGGAGCGCCAGGCGTAGAGCACCTCGTCGCCCGGCATGCAGGTGGCCTTGACCAGGATCTCGGCCAGCGCGACGGAGCCGCAGCCGGTGACCACCCGGTCGGCGGCCACGCCGAAACGCTCGGCCAGCGCGTCCCGCAGCTTGAGCACGCCCATGTCCGGGTAGCGGTGCATCTCCCGGGCGGCCTCGGTGACCGCCTCGACCACGCCGGGCAGCGGCCCGTACGGCACCTCGTTGCTGGCCAGCTTGATCGCCTCGGCGATGCCGAGCTCGCGGGCCAGGTCGGCGACGTTGCGCCCGGGCACGTACGCGGGCAGCGCGTCCAGGTCGGCACGGGTGAGCCGGGTCATTCGGGTCCTCCTGGGTTCTCGCCGCGCGGCGCGGCCTCGACTGTCGGTTGGGTCGCGCCGGGCGGGACCGCGACGACGACGGTGGCCGCCGACTTGTCGTGCCAGGCCTGCCGCAGGCGCGAGTCGAACGTGGGGGAGAGCGCGTCCAGGAGCTGGATCACGAACCCGATCAGGCACCACCACAACAGTGTCCACACGCCGAGCTGGGCCCAGCGGCCGAACGCGCGCCGGAACCCGATCGGGGCGGTGCTGTCCAGCCCCACCACCTTGATCCCGACGACCATCTTGCCCAGGGTCTGCCCGCGGCCGGCGATGGCCGGCGCCTCGTAGACCAGCCAGAGCAGGGTGGCGATCAGGAAGATCGCCATCTCGAGCACTTCCATCCGGGCGGTGGGCTGGAACATGTCCGGCTGGGTGCCGGCCCGCACCTGGTCCAGGTAGTGCGTCAGCATCGGGTGGAAGTCCTGCCACCACTGGTAGGCGAACCAGCCGTTGACCACGACGTTGAGCACCAGGACGACGGCGATGTCGATCAGCCGGGCGAGCAGGCGCTGACCCAGGCCGGCCAGGGGCAGGCCGTGCGGGCGGGCCTGGGGCATCGGATAGAGGTACGCATGCGGGGGCTGGGCGCCGGGCGGCGGCTGCCAGCCGGGCGGGGGCTGGTGCCAGGCCTGCGGCTGCGGCGGCTGCTGCCAGCCCGGGTGGGGCGGCGGAAAACCGGCCGGCGGGGGTTGGAACCCGGCCGGCGGGGGCTGGATCCCGGCCGGCGGGGGCTGGATCCCGGCCGGAGGCTGCTGCCAGCCGGCCGGTGGCTGCTGCGGGTAGCCGGGCGGGGGCTGCTGCCAGCCGGGCGGCTGGTGCCAGCCCGCCGGCGGCTGGACCGGCGGCGGGCCCCAGCCCGGCGGCGGACCCGGAACGGACTCGGGCGCCGTCACCGGCGGCGCGGCCGGGGGCTCCGCCTCCATCAACGGCCCGTCCGGCGGGACCGCGTCAGCCGGGATGGCTTTGCCCAGCCAGCCCTCACCGTCCCAGTAGCGCTGGGTGCTGGTGTCGGCCGGGTCGTTGTACCAACCCGCGGGAAGGGAACTCATGCGCAAACCTTTACCACGAGTGTCTGACGGTTCCCTGCGCGCAGGTCATCGCGTCACAGGTTGCCGCGCCGCTCCTGCTCCCGCTCGATGGCTTCGAAGAGCGCCTTGAAGTTGCCCTTGCCGAAACCGAGGGAGCCGTGCCGCTCGATCAGCTCGAAGAATACGGTGGGCCGGTCCTGCACGGGGGCCGTGAAGATCTGCAGCAGGTATCCGTCCTCGTCCCGGTCGACCAGGATCCGGCGCTTCTTGAGCTCCTCGATCGGCACCCGCACCTGCCCGATCCGGGATCGCAGCTCCGGGTCGTCGTAGTACGAGTCCGGCGTGTTGAGGAACTCCACGCCCGCCCCGCGCATCGCGTCGACCGTGGTCAGGATGTCGTTGGTGGCCAGCGCGACGTGCTGGGCGCCGGGGCCGCCGTAGAAGTCCAGGTACTCGTCGATCTGCGACTTGCGCTGCGAGATGGCCGGCTCGTTGAGCGGGAACTTGACCTTGCGGGTGCCGTCGGCGACGACCTTGGACATCAGCGCCGAGTAGTCGGTGGCGATGTCGTCACCGATGAACTCGGCCATGTTGGTGAAGCCCATGACCCGCCGGTAGAACTCGACCCACTCGTCCATCTTCCCGAGCTCGACGTTGCCGACGACATGGTCGACGGCTTGGAAGAACCGCTTCGGACGTACGGCCACGATCGGCTCCCGCGCCACGAATCCGGGCAGGAACGGGCCGTCGTACCCGGAGCGGTCGATCAGGGAGTGGACGGTGTCGCCGTAGGTGGCGATCGACGCCATCCGGACCGTGCCGTTCTCGTCCTTGAGGTCGTGGGGCTCGGTCACGCCCCGGGCGCCGGTCGAGGTCGCGTGGCGGTAGGCGGCGTCGACGTCCGGGACCTCGATGGCGATGTCCGAGATGCCGTCGCCGTGCCTGGTCACGTGCTCGGCGCCGGGGGCGCCGGCGTGGACCATGCCGGTCAGCACGAACTTGGCGCCGCCGCTGACCATCACGTACTCGGCGTGGTCGCGGAAGCCCTGCTCGGGGCCGCGGTAGGCGACGCATCGCATGCCGAAAGCGGTGGAGTAGAAGTGGGCGGCCTGCCGGGCGTTGCCGACCAGGAAGCGGAGGTGGTCGACGCCCTTCACGGGGAAGACGTCGTTGTTTTCCGAGTTTGGCGAGGTCATGAGGCGAGGATTGACCCAGGTCACACCGGTGGGCAATAGTTCGAGTTTCAGCTGGTCAATGTGTGCAATCGGTAGAGGAGTCGCCCGGGATGACCGAGCAGAGTGTCCAGCTCGACGAGCTCGACGCCCGCATGATCGAAATGCTCGCGGCCGAGCCGCGCATCGGTGTGCTGGAGCTCTCCCGCCGGCTCGCGGTGGCCCGGGGGACGGTCCAGGCGCGGCTCGACAAGCTGATCGCCCGCGGCGCGATCAAGGGCTTCGGGCCGGAGGTCGCGCCGTCGGCGATCGGCTTCGGGGTGATGAGCTTCGTGACCCTGGAGATCAGCCAGCGGTACGGGCATGACGCCGTGGCCGGGCACCTGGCCGAGATTCCCGAGGTCCTCGAAGCGCACACGATCACCGGCGGCGGGGACATCCTGTGCCGGATCGTGGCCCGCTCGAACGCCGACCTGCAGCGCGTGATCGACAAGATCGTCGGCTACGAGGGCATCCGGCGGGCGCACACGATCATCGCGCTGGCCGAGCTGATTCCGTACCGGACCGTGCCGCTGGCCAAGGCGGCAACTCGGATATAAGCCATCGACACGGACTTTTTACGCTGACCGGGCTTGTGGATCGAGGTCATTAGTGTGCCCGCATGGCCTCGGGCACGTGGAAGGGCGTCACCCTGGTCGCTGCCGTCACGGTCACCGTGCTGGCCTCGACCGGGGTGTGGAACCCGTTCCCGCAGCTGTGGGAGTGGGTGAACACGAGCGGGCCGGTCGCGCCCGGCACCCGCTGGCAGCAGCGGCTCACCGGCACGCCGCAGAGCGTCTCGGTGGTCGGCGAGTCGGTGGTCGTCGAGTACCGGACGTCCGTCGAGGCCTACAACCTGAGCACGGCCGTCAAGACGTGGCGCTCGGACGCGGACTGGGCCCGGATCGCCGGGTCGGGCAGCGACGCCGTGGTGGTCACCGGACGGCTGCTCACCAAGGGCTACCAGGTGCTGGACGCGCGGACCGGGACCGTGAAGCGGGCCGACACCGAGGCCAGTGCGGTCTGGACGTACCAGAACGGGATCATCGACCTGCACTGCGCGAGCAGCTCCGACTGCCGGCTCACGGCCTGGGATCCGCGGGCCGGCTCGCAGCTCTGGTCGGTCGCCACCGGCGGCATCGGTTTCGTGCTGCACGCGGCCAACCCGGACCTGCCCGACTCCCGCCGGCTCGGCAGCGGCGACGTGGACGACGACGCGGCCGGCCCGGCCATGATGCCCGGCCTGTTCGGGCTGCCCGACAACGGCAAGGTCCGGGTGATCGACACCGCCAACGGCCACCTGGTCCAGACCGTCGAGAGCGGCGCCGACCAGCGGATCGCGGTGGTCGGCGGCCGGGTCCTCACCGTCACCGGCACGGCCAAGGACGGGACCTGCTACTACGGTGTGGTGGCGACCAGCCCGCCGAACAACCGGACGGTGTGGAAGCGGGACGGGCTCAACCTGCGGACCGCGGAGAGCGACTGCAAGCAGGACCGGGACCCGGCCGGTGGGTACGACGTGGTGCTCGGCGTGGATCCGTACGGGCGGCAGGAGCTGATCAACGCGGCGGACGGGCGCATCCTCTGGTACGGCGACAAGACCGCCGAGGTGCTGGCCGTCGACGACCGGTACGCGGTGATCCGCACCGGCGACACGTTGCGCGGGTGGTCGTTCAGCCGCGGCAAGGCGGTGTGGGGGCAGGCGCGGGCCAAGGCGGGCGCGGCGATCACGCCGTACGCGGTGATCGTCGTCTCGTCCGGACGGGTGACGGCACTGAATCCGACGAATGGGGCGGTACGTGCCGATGTGCGCACTGATGCGAAGGTCTTCACCGCCGCTCCCGGTGGTTTGATCTTGGTTTCCGGGCGCGACATGGCCTATTTGCCCTACAGCTGACACGCCGACAGGCGCGTATGCCGGGTGCGGGTTCGCATACCCCGCCCCCGCTGGCCTAGGCTTGCCGCTCATGAGCAGAGGCGCCGCTTTCACCTACTCGCCGCTCTTGCCGACCGGCGATGATTCGACCGAGTATCGCCTGGTCACGGACGAGGGCGTGGACGTCGTGGAGGGGCCGGGCGGCCGCCGATTCCTGACCGTCGAGCCGTCCGCGCTGACTCAGCTCACCGCCGAGGCGATGCACGACATCGCTCACTACCTGCGGCCGGCCCACCTGACGCAGCTGCGCGCGATCATCGATGACCCCAAGGCGTCGCCGAATGACCGGTTCGTCGCCCTGGACCTGCTGCGTAACGCGAACATCGCGGCCGGCGGGGTGCTCCCGATGTGTCAGGACACCGGCACGGCGATCGTGATGGGCAAGCGTGGGCGGCACGTGCTCACCGACGGCGCCGACGAGGCGGCCATCGCGCTCGGCGTCTACCAGGCCTACACCCGGCTCAACCTGCGGTATTCGCAGCTCGCGCCGCTCACCATGTGGGACGAGAAGAACACCGGGACGAACCTGCCGGCCCAGATCGAGCTCTACGCCGAGGACCCGAACGGGCACCCGGACGCGTACAAGTTCCTGTTCATGGCCAAGGGTGGCGGTTCGGCCAACAAGTCGTTCCTCTACCAGGAGACGAAAGCGCTGCTCAACCCTAAGCGGATGATGCAGTTCCTGGACGAGAAGCTGCGGCTGATCGGCACGTCGGCCTGCCCGCCCTACCATCTGGCGATCGTCATCGGCGGCACCAGCGCCGAGCACGCGCTGAAGACGGCCAAGCTGGCCAGTGCGAAGTACCTCGACAATCTGCCCACCGGCGGCTCGATGCTGGCCCACGGCTTCCGCGATCTCGAACTTGAGGCGGCGGTGCTGGAACTGACCCGGGACTTCGGGATCGGTGCGCAGTTCGGCGGTCGGTACTTCTGCCATGACGTCCGGGTCGTCCGGCTGCCCCGGCACGGCGCGTCCTGCCCGGTCGCGATCGCGGTGTCCTGCTCGGCCGACCGGCAGGCGGTCGCCAAGATCACGCCGTCCGGTGTGTGGCTGGAGCGGCTGGAGACCGACCCGGCGCGCTTCCTGCCCGACGTCGAGCTCAACGAGGAACCGGTCGTCCAGATCGACCTCAACCGGCCGATGGCCGAGATCCGGGCCGAGCTCAGCAAGTACCCGGTGAAGACCCGGCTGTCGCTCACCGGCTCGCTCGTCGTCGCCCGGGACATCGCGCACGCCAAGATCGCCGAGCGTCTCGACGCCGGTGAGCCGATGCCGGACTACCTGCGCGATCACGCCGTCTACTACGCCGGGCCGGCCAAGACGCCCGAGGGCTACGCGTCCGGCTCGTTCGGGCCGACCACGGCCGGGCGGATGGACTCCTACGTGGAGAAGTTCCAGGCCGCCGGCGGCTCGATGGTCATGCTGGCCAAGGGCAACCGGTCGCAGCAGGTCACCAACGCCTGCAAGGCCTACGGCGGCTTCTACCTCGGCTCGATCGGCGGCCCCGCGGCCCGCCTCGCGCAGGACTGCATCCGCCACGTCGAGGTGCTCGAGTTCCCCGAGCTCGGCATGGAGGCGGTCTGGAAGATCGAGGTCGAGGACTTCCCTGCGTTCATCGTCGTCGACGACAAGGGCAACGACTTCTTCGAAGCGGTCACCAAACCGGTCCTGACCATCGGCACACGTTAAAACCAACCCCCCGATTTGGTACGGCCATGAGCGGTCCCGCCGTCACGGCGGGCACCGCTCGCACCCGTCCGTGCTCTCCGGGGTGTTTCGAGGGGTGTGAGGGGCTCGTGAGAGCCGCCAGAACCTGTTGACGGGGTTTTGTGGTTTGACCGCGACCAACCGACCACGTCGCCCTTGCGGGCCTCGCGTTCTGGGCGCGCCAGCGCCCTGCGAGGACCGGAAGGGTCCCCGCGGGAGCGACGATCTGGACCACGGCGGACCGAGGCAATGAAGAATGTGATCTTCGGGGTGAAGCGGGACCGCTCAGCCGCAGTAGCCCGCGACCGGGCTCAGCCACTCGGCCAGCTGGGGCTTGAGGTTCTTGTCCAGGTCAGCGGTGGTCTTGATCTTCTTGATGAACTTGCGGTCCTTGGCGCTCGTCTCGAACTTGACCGCTGACGTCTCGCCGGCCTGCTGCAGCTCCGGGTTCTGCGCGGCGCTGGTCTCCTTGCGGATCTGCGCGCCGGCCGACTGGAGCTCGGCCGCGGCCGACTTCTCGGCCTTGTCAGCGTTCTCGGCCTGCTTCGCCTCCTTGTAGGCGATCATCTTGCCGATCGCGGCGCCGAAGTCGTTCAGCTCGCCGGTGAACACCTTGTCCAGCTTGCCGCAGACCAGGGCGGTGTCGGCGGTGTAGTCGGTCGGCGTGGCCGAGGGCGTGACGGACGGCGCCGGGGCCGCTCCGGCGTTGTAGACCTGAGCGTCGCTCTCGCAGGCGGCGCCGGTCAGCAGAATGCCGCCGGCAAGCACGGCCAGGATGGCGGGTCGCATTCGTCGATCCTCTTCGTCGGGGGCAGAAGCGGTGGGGGTGAAGCCCCGCCCGACGGTACGTTCCGTTTCGGCTCGCGTCCAACCGAGAGTGATCGGCAAGATACGAACAGCCCGCCCACGGTAACCGTGGACGGGCTGAACGCCCCCGTGATCGAAAGATCAGGCCGTCCCACCGCGTTCTGGGGGCGATGTGGAAGCATCGGCGGTGGAACGGCGCAGACATGACTCTGGATCATCGCGCTCTCGTTCCGCTGTCGTTCCGCTCTCGGGTGTCGGCTAATCTCGATGCCCGGCACGGGGAACGGGGTGACTACTGTGCGCTACCGCATTCTGGGGCCACTGTCTGTCACCGTGGCCGGACAGCCTGTGGCCGTGACGGCCGGTCGTGACCGGACCGTGCTCGCGATGCTGCTCGTCAATCCGAATCGGATCATCGGTGCGGGCGAACTGATCGACGCGCTGTGGGGCAGTGCCCCGCCGGTGACCGCACGCGGGCAATTGCAGTCATGTATATCGCGTTTGCGGCGAATGCTACCACCCGGGGTGATACTCACCGATCGGGCAGGCTATGGCATCCGGGTCGGACCGGACGATCTGGACGCGGAGATTTTCGCCCGTTCGGTGGAGCGGGCGCGAACCTCCGGGGATCGGGCCGGGCTGCGCGCGGCGCTGGATCTGTGGCGGGGCCCGGCCTGCGCCGAGCTGGACGCCCCGGCGATCCGGCAGGCGGCGGCGGTCCTCGACGAGCGTTACGCGCTGGCCGTGGAGGACTGGGCCGATCTGGAACTGGCGGCCGGGAACGAGCGGGAGCTGACCGGGGAGCTGGGCGGGTTCGTCGAGCGGTTCCCGCTGCGCGAACGCATGCGCGGGCAGCTGATGCTGGCGCTGGCCCGGTCCGGGCGGCAGGCCGACGCGCTGGCCGAGTTCCGCCGGGCGCGGGAACTGCTGGCCGACGAGCTGGGCATCGAACCCGGCGAGGAGCTGCAGAAACGGCACCGTGAAGTGCTCGGCGGCGAGGTTCGCGTCAGCGATCAGGTGCGGTGCCTCCCGCGTACGGTGGGCGACTTCGTCGGTCGGGGCGAGCAGATCGACCGGCTGCTGTCCGGGCCGGCCGTCGCGGTGATCGACGGGATGGCCGGCAGCGGCAAGACCACCCTCGCGCTGCACGTGGCCGGTCTGATCGGCGACCGCTACCCGGACGCGCACCTCTACGTCGACCTGCACGGGCACAGCGAGCGGGACCCGGTCGAGCCGGGCGCCGCGCTCCTGGCCCTGCTGCGACAGCTGGGCCTGTCCGCGGCCGAGATCCCGCTGGAGCCGGGGCAGCGGGTCGCCCTGTGGCGCACCGAGGCGGCCCGCCGCCGCCTGCTGGTCGTGCTCGACAACGCCGCGTCCAGCGCGCAGATCGCCGACCTGCTGCCGGCCGCGCCCGGCAGCCTCGCGCTGGTGACCAGCCGGCGGCGGTTGTCCGGTCTGGACGGCGTCCGGGTCGAATCGTTGTCCGTGCTCTCCCCGGACGAGGCGGTGGCGCTGCTGGAGCGGATCGCCGGGGATCGCGTCCGGGCCGAGCCGGAGGCCGCCGCCGAGGTGGTGCGGCGCTGCGGCCTGCTGCCGCTGGCGATCCGGCTGGCCGGCTCCCGGCTGGCCCACCGGCCGGGCTGGCGGGTCTCCGACCTGCTGCGGCGGCTCGGCGAGGCGGCGCTGCCCGAGCTCGCGGCCGAGGACCGGACCGTGGCCGGGGCGTTCACGCTCACCTACAACCAGCTGCCCGCCCTCAACCAGCGGGTCTTCCGGCTGCTCGGGGTCAACCCGGGACGTGACTTCGACGCGCTCGCCGTGGCCGCCCTGACCGACCTGGCCCGGGACTCGGCCGAGGACGTCCTCGAAGACCTGGTCGACGTGAACCTGGTCGACGAGCCGGCGCCCGGGGTGTACCGGATGCACGACCTGGTCCGGGAGTACGCCGGGATGCTCGCGGCCGAACTGCCCGAGGGGGATCGCGCGGCGGCGCTCACCGCGGTCCTCGACTTCCAGCTGTCCGCCGTCGTGGCCTCCAACAGTCCCCGCTACCGAATGATCCTGACGCGGGACCTCGGCGACCTGACGCCGTCCCGTCCCGACCTGATGGTCCCCGACCCGGTGGCCCGCCTGGAACGGGAACGCCCACAGCTGATCGCCTACGTGACCGCGGCCGGTCGCAGCCCGTACGCCTGGAAGATCCCCCGCGCCGGCTGGGCCCATCTGTTCCGGGCGGGCTACATGGACGACGTCCGTGAGCTGAACACGCTGGCCCTGGCCGCGGCCGAGGCGGTCGGTGACCGGTCGGCGATCGCCACCGCCGCCAACTACCTGGCCGCGGCGTACGCCCGGGCCGGCCGGATGGAGAAGGCCGAGGATTACCTGCGCCTCTCGCTCCGGTTGCGCACCGAGCTCGGCGAGCTGGGCGCGGTCAGCAGCGGACTGGTCAACCTGGCCAACATCCACGTCGCCCAGGGCCGGCTGACCGAGGCGGTGGATTCGGTGCGGCAGTCCCGCCGGGCGCTGGTCCGGCTCCGGCACCGGCCGGCCGCGGGCATGGAGTTGGGCATGTTCGCCGACACCCTCGAACTGCTCGGACGGTACGACGAGGTCGTGTACTACAGCCGTCTGCGGATGTTCATCGCGATCGAGGACCGGGACGACTCGGCGCTGGCCGCGGCGCTGGTGAGCCTGCAGCGGGCCCGGTACCGCGGCGGCACGCTGCCCGTCGGGGCCGCCCATCGGTATCTGGACGTGGCGCTGCGGCTGGCCGAACGGGACGGCTACCGGTCGATCGTGGCCGACATCCACAACGACCGGGCCCGGCTGCTGCGGGACGAGGGCCGGTACGCCGAGGCGATCGTCGAGCACCGGCTGGCGGTGGAGATGGTCGCGCGGATGAGCGACGTGCGGTTCGAGACCGGGTTCCGGAACGACTGGGCCACCACGCTGCTCCGGATGGGCGACCCGGCCGGGGCCCGGGAGATGTACGGGCAATCCCTGCGGATGGCCCAGGCCGCCCGGCTCGTCCACCCGATCGCCCGCGCGCAGGCCGGCCTGGCCGCCTGCCTGGATCCGGACGATCCCGAGGCCCAGCGGCTGCGAGCGCAGGCGCACGAGCTGTTCGAGCGGATGGGCGTGGCGCCGGATGCCCGTTGAGTACCGCATTCTCGGCCCGCTGGCGGTCGCCGTCGACGGGCGCCCGGTCGCGGTGACCGCCGGGCGTGACCGGGTCGTGCTGGCCATGCTGCTGCTCTACCCGAACCGGGTCCTCGGCGCCGGTGAACTGGTCGAGGCCGTGTGGGGCACCGATCCGCCGGTCACCGCCCGCGGCCAGCTGCAGAGCTGTGTCTCCCGGCTGCGGCGGCTGCTGCCGGACGGGGTGATCGGCACCGACCCGGCCGGCTACCGGATCAACGTCGCGCCCGGCGAACTCGACGCCGAGGTCTTCACCCGGGCGTCCGGCGACCGGGACGCGCGTCGCGCCGCCCTGGACCTGTGGCGGGGCCCGGCCTGCGCCGAGCTGGACGCCCCGGCGATCCGGCAGGCCGCGGCGGTCCTCGACGAGCGCTACGCGCTGGCCGTCGAGGACTGGGCCGATCTGGAACTGGCGGCCGGGAACGAGCGGGAACTCACCGGGGAGCTGGGCGGGTTCGTCGAGCGGTTCCCGCTGCGGGAGCGGCTGCGCGGGCAGCTCATGGTCGCGCTGGCCCGGTCCGGGCGGCAGGCCGACGCGCTGGCCGAGTTCCGCCGGGCCCGGGAGCTGCTGGCCGACGAGCTGGGCATCGAACCCGGCGAGGAACTGCAGAAACGGCACCGCGAGGTGCTCAACGGCGAGGTTCGCGCCAGCGATCAGGTGCGCTGCCTTCCCCGTACGGTGGGTGACTTCATCGGCCGGCGTGAACAGATCGACCGGCTGCTCGCCGGACCGGCCGTCGCGGTGATCGACGGCATGGCCGGCAGCGGTAAGACGACCCTCGCGCTGCACGTGGCGGCCCGGCTCGGCGATCACTACCCGGACGCACACCTCTACGTCGACCTGCAGGGACACAGCGAGGGCGACCCGGTCGAGCCGGCCGCCGCGCTGCTGGCCCTGCTGCGGCAACTGGGCCTGGCGGCCGGGGAGATCCCGCTGCCGCGCAGCGAACGGGTCGCGCTCTGGCGCACCGAGGCGGCCCGGCGGCGGCTGCTCGTCGTGCTGGACAACGCCGCGTCCAGCGCGCAGATCGCCGACCTGCTGCCGGCCGCGCCCGGCAGCTTCGCCCTGGTGACCAGCCGGCGGCGGTTGTCCGGTCTGGACGGCGTCCGGGTCGAGTCGCTGCCCGTGCTGGCCCCGGACGAGGCGGTCGCCCTGCTGGAGCGGATTGCCGGGGATCGCGTCCGGGCCGAGCCGGAGGCCGCCGCCGAGGTGGCCCGGCGCTGCGGGTTCCTGCCCCTGGCGGTCCGGCTGGCCGGGGCCCGGCTCGCCCACCGGCCGCGCTGGCGGGTCTCCGACCTGCTGCGCCGGCTCGGCGAGGCGGCGCTGCCCGAACTGGCGGCCGAGGACCGGACCGTGGCCGGGGCGTTCATCCTGACCTACCGCCAGCTGCCGCCGCTCACCCAGCGGGTGTTCCGGCTGCTCGGGGTGTATCCCGGGGCCGAGTTCGACGCGTACGCGGTGGCCGCCCTGACCGCCCTGGCCCACGACGACGCCGAGAACCAGCTCGACGATCTGCTCGACGTGAACCTGGTCGAGGAGACCGCCCCCGACGTGTTCCGGATGCACGACCTGGTCCGGGAGTACGCGCGGACGCTCGCCGCCGAACTGCCCGGGAACGATCGGGCGGCGGCGCTCACCGGGGTCCTCGACTTCCAGCTGCACGCCACCGCGGCGGCCACCATCTCCACGCTGAGCGAGAGCATGTGGCGCGACCTGGAGGCGCCGGTGCCGGCCCGCCCCGATCTGGTCGTGCCCGACCCGATCGCCCGGCTCGAACGGGAACGCCGGCAGCTGGCGGGGTTCGTGGCGGCGGCCGGGCGGACCGCGTACGCCTGGAAGATCCCCCGCGCGGCCTGGCAGTTCCTGTACTTCCGGGGCTACATGGACGACGTCTACGAGCTGCAGACGCTGGCGCTGGCCGCGGCCGAGGCGATCGGCGATCGGTCGGCCATCGCCACCGTCGCCAACTACCTGGCCTCGTCCTACGCCCGGGCCGGGCGGATGGAGAAGGCCGAGGAGTACCTGCGCCTCTCGATCCGGTTGCGCACCGAGCTGGGCGAGCTCGGCGCGGTCGGGTCCGGGCTGATGAACCTGGTGAACATCCACGTCGCCCAGGGGCGATTCGGCGAGGCGGCCGAGACGCTGCGGGAGGTGAACCGGTCCCAGATGCGGGTGCGCCTGCGCGACCGGACCGCCGCGAGTCTTCAGCTGGCCATGTCGGTCGACGTCCTCTCGCTCCTCGGCCGGCACGCCGAGGCGGCCTACTACAGCCGCCGGCGGCTGTTCGTCGGCATCGAGCACCGGGAGGAGACCGAGCTCGCCGCCTCGCTGACATCCCTGCAACGGGCCCGCTACCTGAGTGGTTCGCTCCCGGCGGCGGCCGCGCACCGGTATCTCGACGTCGTCCTGCGGCTGGCCGAACGCACCGGATTCCGCTCGATCCAGGCCGACGCGCACAACGATCGCGCCCGGCTGCTGCGGGACGCCGGCCGCCACTCCGAGGCGCTGGCCGAGCATCGCCAGGCCACCGAGATCGCGACCCGGCTGAACGACGTGCGGCACGAGGCCGAGTTCCGCCACGCCTGGGCCATCACGCTGCGCCTCCTCGGCGACCGGGACGCGGCCCGCGCGATGTTCGAGCGCTCGCTCGGTGCGGCCCGGACCGCCCGGTTCGCCTACTCGATCGCCCGCGCCCAGGCCGGCCTGGCCACCTGCCTGGACGCCGGCGACCCGGAGGCCGAGCGGCTGCGGCGGCAGGCGGCCGAGCTCTTCGATCGGATGGGGATCACATACGACGAGCGTTGATCGGAGGGAGGATGGTCCGGTGACGAACGATGTGAGTGGTTACCGGATCGAACGCGACACGATGGGCGAGGTGCGTGTCCCCGCCGACGCCCTGTGGCGGGCGCAGACCCAGCGCGCGGTGGAGAACTTCCCGATCTCCGGGCGCGGCCTGGAGCCGTCCCACATCCACGCCCTGGCCCGGATCAAGGGTGCCGCGGCGCAGGTCAACGCCGAGCTCGGGGTCCTCGAGAAGGATCTGGCCGACGCGATCGTGACCGCGGCCGCGCAGGTCGCCGACGGCGGCTACGACGACCAGTTCCCGATCGACGTGTTCCAGACCGGCTCGGGCACGTCGTCCAACATGAACGCCAACGAGGTGATCGCCACCCTGGCGTCGCGCGCGCTGGACCGGGCCGTGCACCCGAACGACCACGTCAACGCGTCCCAGTCCAGCAACGACGTGTTCCCGTCGTCGATCCACCTGGCCGCCACCGAAGCGGTCCGGGCCGACCTGATCCCGGCCCTGGAGCACCTGGCCGGCGCCCTGCGGGCCAAGGCCGAGGGCTGGTCCGGTGTGGTCAAGAGCGGCCGCACCCACCTGATGGACGCCACCCCGGTCACCCTCGGGCAGGAGTTCTCGGGTTATGCGCGTCAGGTCGCCAACGGCGTCGAGCGGCTGACCGCGACCCTGCCCCGGCTCGGCGAGCTGCCGCTGGGCGGCACCGCGGTCGGCACCGGGGTGAACACCCCGCCCGGCTTCGCGCCGAAGGTGATCGCGCTGCTCAAGGAGCAGACCGGCCTGCCACTGAGCGAGGCCCGCGACCACTTCGAGGCCCAGGGCGCGCGGGACGCGCTGGTCGAGGCGTCCGGCCAGCTCCGGGTCGTGGCCGTCGGCCTCTACAAGATCGCCAACGACATCCGCTGGATGGGCTCGGGCCCGCGCGCCGGGCTGCGCGAGCTGCGCCTGCCCGACCTGCAGCCGGGCTCGTCGATCATGCCGGGCAAGGTGAACCCGGTGGTGCCCGAGGCCGTCCGGCAGGTCGCCGCCCAGGTGATCGGCAACGACGCCACGGTCGCCTTCGCCGGCTCCCAGGGCGACTTCGAGTTGAACGTGATGCTCCCGGTGATGGCCCGCAACCTGCTGGAGTCGATCCGTCTGCTCGCCGCCGCCGCCCGCCTGCTGGCCGACCGCTGCGTGGCCGGGCTGGAGGCGAACGAGGAGATCGCCCGGGGTTACGCCGAGGGCTCGCCGTCGATCGTCACACCCCTCAACCGCGTTCTCGGGTACGACGAGGCGGCCGCGATCGCCAAGCAGGCACTTGCCACGAACCGGACGATTCGCGAGGTCGTGATCGAACGCGGCCACGTCAGCGCGGGCACCCTAACCGAAGAGCAGCTGGACACGGCGCTCGATGTTCTGAAGATGACACGCCCGTAAAATAGGCAGCCCTCGACCTTGTGCCGAGCGACCTTTCTCGATGGGATGCGGAGATCTGATCCAGTAGGAGGAGCGCATTCCATGAGAAGACGCCTCACCGTCGGAGCCGTCGTCACCGTGACGGGTCTGGCGTTCCTTACCACGGTCCCAGGCTCCGCCCAGGCGGAGCCGACGGCCGTGACCGATTACACGGTCGTCGCCGCCGACGGAGTCTCCGCCGCGGACGCCACCGCGGCGATCAAGGCCGCCGGCGGCTCGATCGTCAGCGCCAACGATGCCGTCGGGGTGTACCGGGTCACCTCGACCGACGCCACGTTCGAGACCAAGGCGATCGCCTCGCCCGAACTGATCGGCGCGAGCGAGCGCAAAGCCATCGGATACGCGCCGAACGGCGTGGAGAAGGTCGAAGCGGGCCTGACCGGCAAGGGCGGGAAGGGCCACGGCCCGGCCAAGGCCGACCCGCTGGACGACAAGCTCTGGGGCCTGGCCATGGTCAAGGCCGACAAGGCTCGCAAGATCGAGAAGGGCGACAAGGGCGTCACGGTCGGCGTGCTCGACACCGGCCTCGACTCGTCGAACCCCGACCTGGCGGCCAACTACAACAGCAAGCTGTCCAAGAACTTCGCCCCGGACCTGGTCGACATCGACGGCCCGTGCGAGGTGGCGAGCTGCCTCGACCCGGCCGGCACCGACGACGGGGGCCACGGCACGCACGTGGCCGGCACGATCGGCGCCGCGCTCAACGGCTCCGGCGTCTCCGGCGTCGCGCCCGGCGTCAGCCTGGTCGAGCTCAAGGGCGGCCAGGACTCCGGCTACTTCTTCCTCGACCCGGTGGTCAACGCCCTGACCTACGCCGGCGACAAGGGCATCGACGTGGTCAACATGTCGTTCTACGTCGACCCGTGGCTCTACAACTGCACGGCCAACGCCGCCGACAGCCCGGCCCAGCAGGCCGAGCAGCAGGCGATCATCACCGGTATGAAGCGGGCGCTCAACTACGCGCACGCGCGGGGCGTCACGCTGTTCGGCGCGCTCGGCAACAACCACGAGGACCTGGGCAAGCCGCGCACCGACATCTCCAGCCCGGACTACGGCGGAACGCCGTACGCCCGGCCGATCGACAACTCGACCTGCCTTGACCTGCCGGTCGAGGGCCCGCACGTGATCGGCGTGTCCTCGCTCGGCCCGTCCGGCAAGAAGTCGGACTTCTCCAACTACGGCGTGGAGCAGATCTCGGTCGCGGCGCCGGGCGGCTGGTACCGCGACGGGTTCGGGACCGACACGTTCCAGACCGTCGACAACGAGATCCTGTCCACCTACCCGCTCAAGGTTCTTCAGGAGAAGGGCCTGGTCGACGCGGCCGGGGAGATCACCGCGGCCGGCACCGGCTCGGTCTTCAAGGACTGCACCAAGGCCGGCAAGTGCGGCTACTACACGTACCTGCAGGGCACCTCGATGGCCTCGCCGCACGCGGCCGGGGTCGGCGCCCTGATCGTCAGCCGTTACGGCGTCCCGGACTTCCGCCGGGGCGGCAAGACCCTGCCGCCGGACCTGGTCGAGCAGATTCTCTACCGGACGGCCGACGAGCACGCCTGCCCGACGCCGCGCCTGCAGAGCTATGTGCAGGAGGGCCGGTCCACCGAGTTCGACGCGCTCTGCGAGGGCGGGACGAACTTCAACGGCTTCTACGGGTACGGCATCGTCGACGCGTACGCGGCGGTCGGCGGACGCTGACGGGTGTCGGACGACCGGGGCGGTTAATCCCATCGCCCCGGTCGGTACCCTTGTACGGTGACTCTGCGCTTGTACGACACCGCGACCCGATCGGTCCGGGACTTCGTCCCGATGACGCCCGGTCAGGTGGGGATCTACCTGTGTGGCGTCACCGTGCAGTCCTCCCCACACATCGGCCATCTCCGCTCCGGCATCAACTACGACGTGCTGCGTCGCTGGCTGCTGCACACCGACCACGACGTGACCCTGATCCGCAACGTCACCGACGTGGACGACAAGATCCTGCAGAAGGCCGTCGAGCAGGCCCGGCCGTACTGGGCCATCGCGTATGCGAACCGCCTGCTCCTGGAGCGGGACTACCGCACGCTCAACGTGCTCCCGCCGACCTACGAGCCGCTGGCCACCGGGCACATCATCGAGATGCACGAGCTGATCGCGGCGCTGATCGAGCGCGGTCACGCCTATCCGGCGGCCAACGGTGACGTCTACTTCGACGTGCCGTCCTACGCGGGCTACGGCGCGCTCTCCGGTCAGGACCCGGCCGACATGCGGGTGCCCACCGACGGCGGTGAGCCCGACAAGCACCACTACCAGGACTTCGCGCTCTGGAAGGGTGTCAAGGAGACCGAGCCGAGCGACGCCTACTGGCCCTCGCCCTGGGGCAAGGGCCGTCCCGGCTGGCACATCGAGTGCTCCGCGATGGCCCGTCGCTACCTCGGCGACGAGTTCGACATCCACGGCGGCGGCCTCGACCTGACCTTCCCGCACCACGAGAACGAGCTGGCCCAGTCCAAGGCCGCCGGTCTCGGCTTCGCCCGCTACTGGATGCACAACGCGCTGCTCAACCTGGGTGACTCCAAGATGAGCAAGTCGCTCGGCAACGTCATCGACCTGGACGCGGTGGTCGCCGCCGGGATCCGCCCGGTCGAGCTGCGGTACTACATGGGCAGCGCCCACTACCGGTCCCGCATCGACTACACCGACGAGGCGCTGCACGAGGCCGCGGTGGCGTACAAGCGGATCGAGGGCTTCGTCCAGCGTGCCGCCGAGATCGTCGGGCCGGGCCGGCCCAAGGCGGTGCCGCCGGCGTTCGCCGAGGCGATGAACGACGACCTGAACACCTCGGCCGCGCTCGCGGTCGTGCACGACACGATCCGCGAGGGCAACACCGCCCTGGCCGCCGGCGACGAGCCGGCCATCCGGGGCGCGCTCACCGCGGTCCGGGCCATGCTGGGGGTTCTCGGCCTCGACCCGCTCGACCCCGCGTGGGCCGGCGGCGAGGGCGGCAACGACCTGAAGCCGGTGGTCGACGGTCTCGTCGCGCTGGCTCTGGAACAACGGGCGCAGGCCCGTGCACGGAAGGACTGGGCGGCCGCCGATCAGGTGCGCGACCAGCTCAAGAACGCGGGTATTCAGGTGGAGGACACTCCGGCCGGGCCGCGCTGGACGGTAGGAGAGCAGCACTGATGCCGGGCAATTCACAGAACGCGAGCAAGCGGTCCACCTCCAAGAAGGGCGCCGCGGCCGGGTCGGGCGGCAAGAACCGCTCCGGCCTCAAGGGCCGGGGCAAGACCCTGCCGGCCGACGAGCGGCCGTGGCACAAGGGTTACTCGGGCACCGAGAAGCTGCCCGACAAGACCGCCCGTAAGCAGGACAAGGAGCGTCGGGCGGCCGCCGCCGAGGGCCGTGCGCCCAAGGTCGGCCAGCCCGGCACCAAGGACACCACCTGGGGTCGTGGCGGCGGTCGCGCCCCCGGCATCACCCGCACACAGACCTCCCGCGGCAGCGGCGGCCGGGCCGCCGGACCGCGCGGTCCCCGGGTCGCCCCCGGGCGCCGGTCCAACCCGACCAAGGAAGGGCCCGAGCTGCTGCTCGGGCGCAACCCGGTGGTCGAGGCGCTGCGCGCGCTGGTGCCGGCGACGGCGCTCTACGTGGCGCAGGGCCTCGACATCGACGAGCGGGTGGCCGAGGCGGTCCGGACCTCCGGCGACCGGGGCATCCCGATCCTGGAGATCAGCCGCAACGAGCTGGACCGGATGACCGGTGGCGTGCTGCACCAGGGCATCGGCCTGCAGGTGCCGCCGTTCGCCTACCAGGAGTTCGACGACCTGGTCGCGGCCGCTCTGGAGCAGACCGCGCCGCTGCTCGTCGCGCTGGACGGGATCACCGACCCGCGCAACGTGGGTGCGGTGATCCGGTCGGTGGCCGCGTTCGGCGGGCACGGGGTCTTCATGACCGAGCGGCGGGCCGCCGGCATCACCGCGACCGCGTGGCGCACCAGCGCCGGCGCGGCCGCCCGGGTGCCGGTCTCCCAGGTGGTCAACCTGACCCGGGCGATCAAGTCGGCGCAGAAGCAGGGCTTCACCGCGATCGGCCTGGACGCCGACGGCGAGACCGACCTCTACCAGTTGGAGGCCGCGATCGGCCCGCTGCTGGTGGTCGTCGGCTCCGAGGGCCGCGGTCTCTCCCGCCTGGTCGGGGAGACCTGTGACCTGCGGGTCAGCATCCCGATGGCCTCGGACGTGGAGTCGCTGAACGCCAGCGTCGCGGCCGCGGTCACGCTGGCCGAGGTGTCCCGCCGCCGGGCGCTGGGCTAGTTGTTGCGTCGATCCGGCCGGTGGCTTCCACCGGCCGGATCGTGCGTCATTTCGATGGGCTCAGACCGAAGGTGACCCGGTAGTCGCAGGCGCCCTTGCAGCTCATCGTGGCCGAGTCGTCGAAGGCGTACGAGTAGGCGAACGGCTCCGCCTTCTTGAAGACCTGCGTGTAGTCGACCTTCCACTTGGACGGCACGCATTTCTCCCGCCCGGCCCAGGCGCCCCGGCAGCAGGTCTCGTCGGTGTTGAACGCCGTGCACGGGTTTTTGCAGGCCACGGTCGAACCCTCGGTGGTCACCCGCATCGTCGACGGGCAGTCGACCGGCTTGGTGCAGCCGAACGCCGAGCAGCCCTGCGCGCTCACCGGGTCCTTGGTGACGGTGTGGAAGACATTGATCCACATGGGCAGGTTGGAGCCGTCGACCATGCTCACGTCGTAGAAATCCATGCCACCCCAGGCGTCCAGGGCGAACTCGGCCAGCGTGGTCGGGGCCGGGTCGGGCTGCACGCACTTCTCGCTGTCGGCGCAGTAGCCGGACTGGCACACGTTCCGCCCGCTGCCGTCGGTCTTGCAGCCGGCCCGCGCCCAGATCCGGCCGCCCCACCCCTTGGGCAGCTTCACGCTGGTGCTGGCCCCCGGCGCGAGCGTCCACCGGGTCTTGGCGATCGGGTGTTCCTTCTGCTGGGTGGCGGCCACCCACAGGGTCTGCTGCGTGCTGTTCACGATCGTCACCGTGTGGGCGCCCGAGGCGTGCGCCGGAACGGTGCTCTTGACCGGGGCCTTCGACGTCTTCGACGGCGACGGCTGGGCGCTGCTGGGCGCGACCGCGCTGGGGGACGCCGGGGCCGGTTGATCCGCTGACGGGGTCGGCTCGGCCGTCGCCTCGGCCGTCGCCTCGGCCGTCGGCGCGGCCACCGGCACGGTCGCCCCTTCGCCGCCGGTCGAACATCCGACCAGAGACGCGAGCAGCACCGCCGTCACCAGCGCGGCAACGCTCCGGGGCCACCTGGTCCGGCCTGGTCCTGACTCTCCGCCCACGATCACCCAGCTCCTCTCGACTGCCTGCCTACAGGAGAGCAGCCGGCGACCCACGGAATAACACAAATCCGGGCGGCCTCCCGAATTCGTGCCAGGCCGCTCCGGGAGCCGGGCTGACCGGCGTGAATCTCTTAGGTTTCTCCCCAGTGGAGGGACCTCCACGACACGGGGGATACGGGACATGGAGAGAACCATGAGCACGAAACTTCGCCGGGGTCTGCTGGCCGGTGCGATCGCCATCGGTTTCACGCTGAGCGGCGCCTCGGCCGCGTCGGCCGCCACCACGGCCGCGTCGACCGGCCTGACCGGCACCGCCACCGAGCTCGTCTACGGCCAGCCGGACCTGGACGGCTTCCGGTGGGGGAACAACACCATCACGCTGACCAACCACACGAGCAAGACGATCGAGTTCCCGCAGGTCAGCTTCCCCGGGACCGGGCCCGACCAGCTGATCCACACCATGTTCGACGGCTGCAAGTACATGCAGGGCGGCCTGGAGAGGATCACCTGCATCACCGATCCGCTGGCCGCCGGCGCGAGCCTGACCCTGACGGTTCCGTGGGCCACCCCGCAGAGCGGCCCGGCCCGGACCGTCACGGTGAAGGTGAACCAGGCCGCGAACAGCGACGGCACGCCGATCGCGGGCACCGGCAGCAAGGTGAGCTGGAAGGCGAAGTTCGAGAAGCTGACCGGCACGTTCTCGATCAAGGCGAGCCAGCTGACCTTCGGTGACCGGGACGCGGCCGGGCTCCGGCACGGCTCGACCAAGGTCACCATCAAGAACCTGACCACCGGGACCATCCAGTACCCGGCGCTCACCATCGGCGCCGGCGCTGGTGACGTCAACCTCGCGGACTGGACCGGCTGCCTGTCGGCGACCTACCAGGACTACAAGTACGTGTGCACCGTGGCGCCGCTCGCGGCGGGCGCCAAGAACACCGTCGAGCTCCCGTTCAGCACGCCGCAGGGCGCGCCCTGGGACTACTCGATCGGGGTCCGCGTGGACGCCCTCGACGCCTCCGGCGCGGTCATCGACGGCACCGCCGCGGGCACCCAGTTCGTGGTCAGCTCCCCCGGCGACGCCGAGTGACCTGACCCAAGCAGAAACGGCCGCCCACGGGGACGGCCGTTTCTCCATTTCCACCCCACGCCAGAAGCGAACTCGTCGCCGGCCGTAACGCGGGGGTTCGGGGGGCTCGGCCCCCCGGCTGGCATGTGAAAGGGCCTGGTCCACGCTTTTCGTGGACACAGGCCCCCACCCTTGAGCCCCCACTCGGGCTCGAACCGAGGACCTCCCGTTTACAAGACGGGTGCTCTAGCCAACTGAGCTATGGAGGCGACCGGGTCAGCATAACGTCCGGAAATCGCGTCGCCATCTTGGCAGGACTGTTAAAACGAAATACGGTGGCGGGGCTGTTCCTTCTACTCGGATCGTCCGGCACGTTCCTGCCGGTGGAAAGGAAGTCGTTTCACCATGGCTACCGTCACGTACGAGAAGGCCTCCCGGATCTACCCGGGCTCTGAGCGCCCCGCGGTCAACGAACTGAACCTCGAGATCGGCGACGGCGAGTTCCTCGTCCTGGTCGGCCCCTCCGGTTGTGGTAAGTCCACCAGCCTGCGCATGCTCGCCGGCCTGGAGGATGTCGACCGGGGTCGTATCCTGATCAACGACAAGGACGTCACGCACCTCCCGCCGAAGTCCCGCGACATCGCGATGGTGTTCCAGAACTACGCGCTCTACCCGCACATGACGGTGTACGAGAACATGGCGTTCGCCCTGAAGCTGCGCAAGACCCCGAAGGCGGAGATCGACCGCGCCGTCAAGGAGGCCGCGGGCCTGCTCCAGCTGGAGGAGTACCTCACGCGTAAGCCGAAGGCGCTCTCCGGTGGTCAGCGTCAGCGTGTCGCCATGGGCCGCGCGATCGTCCGTCAGCCGCAGGTCTTCCTCATGGACGAGCCGCTGTCGAACCTCGACGCCAAGCTCCGTGTCCAGACCCGTTCGCAGATCGCCACGCTGCAGGCCAAGCTCGGCGTCACCACCGTCTACGTCACCCACGACCAGGTCGAGGCCATGACCATGGGTCACCGGGTCGCGGTCATGCTGGACGGCGTGCTGCAGCAGGTGGACACCCCGCGGGCGCTCTACGACACCCCCGGCAACGTCTTCGTCGCCGGCTTCATGGGCTCCCCGGCCATGAACATCAAGACGGTCAAGCTGAGCGAGGCCGGTGCGCACTTCGGTGACCTGGCCATCCCGCTGACCCGCGAGCAGGTCGCGGCCGCGCAGGGCGGCGACGGCAAGGTCACCGTCGGCTTCCGCCCGGAGGCGGCCACGGTCGTCACCGAGTCGGCCGGCGCGCTGCCGATCGTCGTGGACCTGGTCGAGGACCTCGGCTCGGACGCGAACGTCTACGGTCACGCCGACATCGAGGGCGCGCAGGAGCGCTTCGTCGTGCGGACCGAGCGTCGCTACATGCCGTCGATGGGTGAGACCGTCTACGTCAAGCCGAACACCGAGGCGATCCACGTGTTCAACGCCGGCACCGGCATCCGCATCTGATCCACTGCTTGAACGAGAAGGCCGCCCGGGCTCCGGGCGGCCTTTTCCGTTGCGGCCCGGCTGGTGCTGAGGGCTGCTTTCCGGCCGGAAAGCAGCCCTCAGCACCAGCCGGCTAGCTCTAGCCGGCGAATCTGGTGACGACGTAGTCCTTTTCGGCGACGCAGGCCAGGACCGACGTGTTCCAGGCGCAGGTGCTGCTGCGGACGTCGCGCAGCAGCCCGAGCTGGACCGGCTCGTCACCGGGGTGGATGCCGACCAGGGTGCGCCCGCTGACCGAGGTGGACAGGGTGTCGGAGAACTGCAGCACGTTCCCGGCGTTCAGGCGGACCGCGGCGCCCGGCGTGCCGGCCCACCGGGTCTTGCCGGTCGCGTCGAACAGGGTGGTCGTGTCGTCGGCGACGGCCAGCACCTCGTCGCCGACCGGGATCAGGGCTTCCGCCCCGGCCGCGGGTTTCCGCCACGCTTCCTGGTGCTTCTTGACGTCGTACGCGATGATCTGCGCCTTGTCCCGTGCGTAGCCGACCGTCTCGACGAAGCAGATCCGGTCGTCGCCGCACGGGGTCAGCGCGTCGACCTGGGCGTCCTTCGGCGCGGTGTAGAGGATGGCCGGCTCGGCGGTGTCCAGTTTCGCCAGGTCGTAGGCGAGCAGCCGATCGCTGCTGGACTCCTCGACGAAGAGCCGGCCGTTGTGGGCGACCATCTTGTCGCTGGTGTACGCCACGTCGGCGCGCGGTGTGCCGGCCTTTCCGGTGCTGACGTCGATCACCCGCGCCGAGCGGTCGCTCGCGATCTGCACGACCTGATCGTCATCGGCCAGATCGGGGGCGAACGGGCGGCCCCGGGAGCCGGCCGGGCCGGTCAGGTCGTCGGGCGTGGTCACGTCCAGGACGGTGCTGCTCGCCGAGCCGTCCGGGTTGGCGGTCTTCCAGCGTTCCTTCCCGGTGGCCAGGTCCAGGCCGCGCAACTGGCCCTGTTCCCGGTCCACCACCAGCACCACCCCGGCACCGAAGTGCACGGTGTCCGAGCTGCCCAGCGTGTACTCCCAGCGGAGTTTGCCGGTTTTGCCGTCGAGCACGACCAGGCGGGCCTGGGAGGTGGTGTAGTCCGGGTCGGAGATCAGCGCGACCGCCCCCGGCAGGGCGATCATCTGGGCCCAGCTGCGGGCCGGCCCGGCCGCCGTGCTCTTCCAGGCCTCCTTGGCCGAGTCCGTGTCGAAAGCGGTCACGCCGACCTGCCCCTGGGCGTCCACGCCGGCGAAGTAGGCGCGGTCGCCGATCACCTCGGCGTCGGACCAGCCGGAGGTGATCGGCGCGATCGGCTGCAGCCGGGCGACCTCCTCCAGCGAGTGGTAATCCAGGGCCGGGAAGGCCGGGCGGAGCAGCAGGGCGGCGGTCACCCCGAGGGCGACGGCCGCGGCCAGGGCCGCACCACCCAGGATCCAAAAGCCTTTCCGGTACGGCGGTGAGCCCGCCCCGGGCCCGCTCCGGAGGTATTCAGGAACGGTCGCGGCGGTGGTGTCAGCCGGAAACGCCGAGGGGCCGGGCGAAGCCGGGGAGGTCGGCGGGTCCATCGAGTAGGGCAGCGGGGCGCCCGAGGCCCGAGCCTGCGCCTCACCCTCGGCCCACGGGTCGACCGGCGTCGCATACTGCCGGGACGGCTCGTCGACGTTGGTGTCCGTGTGCACCGGGGGCTCGTGCGACACGGTCTGCGGCGTGGGCGTGGGGGTCGCGGCGGCGGCGGTGCCCGTGGCGTACGCCAAATTGTCGTGATCTTGATCGTGGGGTTCGGAGCCGGGCATTCGTCGCCTCCACCGTCGTGGTTCCGGCCCGTCATGCTACCCAGGGCCCGCGCGCCGTTCCTGCCCCCTCGGCCGGGGAAAGATGGGTGCTGAAGCGAGACGTACCCACAGCTAGGGTGGCGCCATGCGTATCGAACGCGTGACCGCCGCGGAGGAGATCCACCGAGGGGCCGACCTCTTCGACGCGCCACCGCTCCCGGAGGCGACCCGCCGGTTTCTCGACGACCCGACGCATCATCTGCTGTTCGCCTACGACGACGCGAACCGGCCGGTCGGGATGATCTCCGGGGTCGAGACCACCCATCCGGACAAGGGCACCGAAATGCTCGTGTACGAGTTGGGCGTCGCCCCGCTGGCCCGGCTGCAGGGGATCGGTTCGGCGCTGGTGACCGCGCTGGCCGAGCTGGCCCGGAAGAACGGGTGTTACGGCATGTGGGTGGCCACCGAGAACGACAACGCCGCCGCCCAGGCCACCTATCGGTCGGCCGGCGCATCCGAGGAGACCACGTTCACGCTGCTCAGCTGGGATCTGCTGGCCTGAACGGCGAGGAGCGCGCACCCCCCGAACGGGGCACGCGCTCCTCATACCGGGGGGAGTCTCAGCGGGAGGTCAGGCCCTCGATCGGCTCCTCCAGCATGCGCGGGTCGTCCACCTTGGAGTACGGGGCCTCGGACGGCGCGACCGACGCGGACGGCACTTCGGCCGACGGGCTCACGGCCGACGGGCTCACCGCGGACGGCGCGACCGAGACCGGCACCTCCGACGACGGGATGACGACCGGGGACGGCGAGACGATCCCGGGGCGGGCCGGCGTCGACGAGTACGGCGAGGCACCGACGGTCGGACGGGACGCCGCGGCCCCCTCGGGGAGCAGGTCGGCCGGGGAGACCGGCGATCCGCCGAGCGGCAGGCCGGCCAGGCTGAGCCGGTTCGTGTCGGCGAGCCGCTTGGGCAGGCCGCGCACGTCCCCGAGGTACGGGTTGTCGGTCGACGAGCTCTCCAGCGTGTGGCTGCCGTCGGGCAGGATGCCGCCGACCACCGGGAGACTGCCGACCAGGGGTAGGCGCACCGCGCCGGTGTTCGCGTCGGTGAACGGGACGCGGGGGGTCCGGGGCAGTTCGGTGCCGACCACGTCGGCGGCCGGGAGCGAGCGCCGGCTGTCCTCGCCGCCCGACTCGGGGCGGTCCGGGCGCTGGCCCGGCTTGATCGGGTACAGCTGCTGGCCGTTCTGGCTCACGGTGAGCAGCGGTTCCCGGCCCAGCGGGTCGGTGCCGATCGGGCTGGAGATGTGCAGGCCGTTGGTACGGGCCAGCACATCGCCGACCGGATCGGTGTACGTGCTCGGATCCGGGTACGTGACGTCCGCCTGGGCGGGCGCCGCCCCGAGGAACAGGAGTCCACCGGCGATAACTCCGGCTCCGGCATACCACAACTTACGCACTGATCTTCTCCAGACCACTTCGGACGATGGTTTGCTGGAAATACCCACCAACTCGGACGAATGGTGTCGGATGGGGCAACGGGTGGCCCCACGGGCCGGTAACGGCTGACTACGATTCGTGAACGTGAGTGCGTTGATCCCTTCAGGTGCTGATACCCGTCCCCACCTGGTCGTCTGTGGTGCCGATGCCCTGGTCTGGACTCTTGCCGAAGAGTTGGCGAATTCCCGCCATCGGATCAGGCTCACCGTGATCACTCCGCACAAGATCCGCACCGATGTCCCCGATCTGCGGGCGCTCGAAGAGCACGGCGTCGAGCTGCGTCACGCCGACCGGCTCGACGAGCAGACGTTCCGGGAGGCCGGGCTGGCCGGCGCCAGCGGGCTCGCCCTGGTGATGCCCGACGACATGGTCAACCTGCACGCCGCCCTCTGCGCCCGCGAGGTCGAGGAGAAGCTGCGCGTGGTGGTCCGGATGTTCAACACCGGACTGGCCGGCAGCGTGAGCCGGATCTTCACCGACAACGTGGTGCTCTCGGACGCGCAGATGGCCGGGCCGGCGTTCGTCGCGGCGGCCCTCGGCGAGGTCGCACCGACGCACTTCCGCCACGGCGACCGGACGCTCTACGTCGCCCACCGCTCCGACGTGCTGCCCCGCCGTGTGATGGTCACCCTGGCCACCCACGTCGGCGCCGACGGCGACGAGGCGGTGCTGCCGGCCGAGCCGGCCCCGGGCGCCGACCGGCCGGACGATCTCGTGCTGGCCGAGGCGGTCGGCACCTCGGGCGAGGGCGACGTGACCCGCCGCCTGCTGGCCCGCTCCGGCCGCCGGCGGCGCCCGTTCACCGGCCTGGCCCGGGCCCTGCGCGCCGCACTGAACCGCAAGCTCGGCGTCGCCGTGCTGATCACCCTGGTCACGACCGTGCTGGCCGGTGCCGTGCTGAACGCCTGGGACGACACCCACCACAACCTGTGGCAGTCGATCTACGTCACCCTGATGACCGCGGTCGGCGCCTCCGATGTGGAGGACAAGCGCAACGCGGTCGCGCAGGCCGCCCAGCTCGTGCTCACCGTCGCCGGCCTGGCGCTGCTCCCGCTGATCACCGCGGCCGTGGTGGACGGCATGGTCAACGCCCGGCTCGCCCTCAGCCAGGGCCGTCTGGCCGGGCAGCTGCGCGACCACATCGTGCTGGTCGGGCTCGGCAACGTCGGCACCCAGGTGCTGCGGCAACTGCACGACCTCGGCGTACGCGTCGTCGCGATCGACATCCACGCCGACGCCCGCGGCGTGAAGTCGGCCCAGCGCCGCGGCATCCCGGTGATCGTCGGCGACGCGTCCCTGGAGGAAACCCTGCAGGCCGCCCAGATCGCCACTTGCCGCGCGCTGGTCGTCGTCTCCACCAACGACCCGGTGAACCTGCAGGCCGCGCTGCACGCCCGGGCCATCCGCGACGACCTGCGGGTGGTGCTGCGGCTCTTCGACGACGACTTCGCCCAGCGGGTCGGCTCCGCCTTCGACATCAGCACGTCCCGCAGCGTGTCCCGGCTGTGCGCCCCGGTGTTCGCCGCCGCCCTGCTGGAACGCAACGTGCACGCCAGCATCCCGGTCGACCGGCACGTGCTGCTGGTCGGCACGGCCACCGTGCACGCCGGGTCCAGGTTGGACGGTGCCCTGCTGAGCGACGTCGACGAGCCGGGGGAGGCGCGGGTGATCGGCATGTCGGCGGCCGGCCAGGAGTGGATCGACTGGCGGCCGGACCCGCGCCGGGTGCTCGCCGCCGGTGACCGTGTGCTGGTGGTCGCCCGGCGGCGGGCGTTGCGGGCGCTTACCGGTTAGACCAGTTCCTCGGCCTCGACGCCGAGGACCGCCTGCTCGTCCGGCTTGTTGACCAGCACCTCGGTCAGATAGGACTGGACCGCCGGGCCCATACCGACGTCCTTGCCGGCACGCTCGGAGAGCAGCCACTTGTGCTGGATGATCTGCGAGAAGATCTCCTGCGGTTCGAGTTTGCGCCGCAGGTTGACCGGCACCGCCCGGACCACCGGCTCGAACACCTCGGTCAGCCAGCGGTGGGCGGCCTGCTGCTCGTCGGTCAGCGCACTCTCGGCCCGGTACGTGTCCAGGTCGTTCAGCAGCTGGCGGGCCTGGTTCTCCTCGGCGTCCAGGCCGGTCAGGCGCATCAGCCGGCGGGTGTGATACCCGGCGTCGACGACCTTGGGCCGCACCCGATAGCCGTCGTCCACCGTGGACATCGACACCTCGGCGACGTCGAAGCCCATCTCGTTGAGCCGCCGGATCCGCTTCTCGATGTGGTGCCGGGCGTCCCGGGCGACCTCCTGCTCATAGGTCACCTCGTGCCACAACCGCTCATACCGCGCCACGATGTCGTCGACCACGGTCTCCGGGTCGATCGACTCGTGCAGCAGCTCGGCCGCCTGCAGGTCGAGGCACTCGCCGAAGATGTTCAGCCGGAGGATCTCGATGTCCTCGCTGCGCTGCCCCTCGGAGAGCTTCGGGTAGAGGTTGCCGGTCTCGGCGTCCACGAGGTAGGCCGCGAAGGCGCCCGCATCCCGCCGGAAAAGCGTGTTGGAGAGCGAGCAGTCGCCCCAGGAGAAGCCGGTCAGGTGCATCCGCACGATCAGCGCGGCCAGCGCGTCGAGCAGCCGGTTCATCGTGTCTGGGCGCAGGACGCGGGAGAACAGGGCCCGGTAGGGCAGGGAGAACTGCAGGTGCCGGGTGACCAGCACGGTCTCCAGCGGCTCGCCCTCCTTGGTCTGCCGGTCGGTGGCGATGGCGATCGCCTGCACGGCCGGGAAGTCGATCCGCTCCAGGGCGCGGAGCAGGTCGTACTCCTTCTCGGCGATGCGCTCGCGAGTCTCCTTCATCGCGTAGACGACATCGTTGAGCTTCACGAACCGGACGACGTGCCGCGAGATGCCCTGCGGGAGCGCGACCAGGTGATCGGCCGGCCACTCCTCCAGCGGCACGTGCCACGGCAGGTCCAGCAGCGCGGGGTCGATGAGAGCGGAGGTGATGCGCACTGCCCAAGTGTGCCCGGTTCCGTTCCGCGTCGCGCTCGTACGTGGCTCGTTACACAGGTGCGAAAACGCCTAACAACGTACCGGGAGTGGCATGCGACGCAAGACAGGAATCGTCGTCGGAGCCTGCGCCGCCCTTGTGCTGGCCGGGGTGGCCGGTGCGGTGACCGCGCGCGGCAGCGATGGTCCGGTCGGGGCCCGGCCGGAGGCGCTCGGGGTGCCGCGTACTCAGGTGGCGGCCGAGGGCCCTCTGTCAGCGTCTTCACCGTCGCGGACCCGTACCACCGAGGCTGCGACCGCTGCGCCGACCGTCGATATTCCGAAAAAGCTCGACAAATCGCCGCTCGCGGAAGTTGCCCCCCGCGAGCGGGTCCTGGAATCGACAACGGCAGGTTCCACCGCCCCCGGCCGCCAGCGCGTCGGCGAACTCCTCAGCGTCAGCTCGATCCTCGGCTACCTCGCCGGACCGCCGTCGAAAACCTTCAGCTACCCCGGCGCCTCGTACGTCAAGCTGCACTTCGCCCGCATGGCGATGCTGCCCGGCGACTACCTGACCGTCTCGAACCCGGACCGGACCGAGTCCTACCGCTACGAACCCGGCACCGACGACAAGTGGGCGATGTCGATCACCGGCGACACCGCCGTGGTCGAGGTACACCGGGCCGTCGACCCGCTCGGCCTGCGCTCGGCGCTGGAGGGGCTCGGCGTCGACGTCGACCATGTGGCGCGGGGTTACAGCCGTACCGAGCAGGCCCGAATTCCCGAACAGGCCTCGGTGCGTCCCGGGCGGACCGGGCGCGAGGAATCGATCTGCGGGCCGGACACCTCCACCGACGCGGTCTGCTACCAGTCGACCGACCCGGTCGCCTACGTCAAGTCGAAGGCGATCGCGCGACTGCTGATCAACGGGACCGAGCTGTGCACCGGGTGGCGGGTCGGCCCGAAGAACCTGATGCTCACCAACAATCACTGCCTGACCACCTCGGAGGAGGCGTACGACACCGAGGTCTGGTTCAACTACCAATGCGCCAAATGCGGTGGGTACGACGTCTTCAAACCGACCAAGGTCTGGGGCAACCAGGTCCTCTCCACCGATCACCTGCTCGACTACACGCTGTTCAGCGTCGACGGCTTCGACTCGATCGAGAAGTTCGGTTACCTGACCCTCGACACCGCGCGGCCGGCCAAGGGCACCGAGCTCTACGTTCCGCAGCACCCGGCCGGTGAGCCGACCCGGATCGCCGGGGCCAAGGGGGAGAAGGCCGGGAACTGCGCGGTCGACAACCCCGACTACACGGGCTACGAGGCGCACTCCGACGTCTCGTACTTCTGCGACACTGCGGGCGGCTCGTCCGGATCGCCGGTGCTGTCCCGCAAGACCAACAAGGTGGTGGCGCTGCACCACTTCGGCGGCTGCCCCAACTCGGGCGTCCGAGGCGACCTGCTGGCGGCCAAGTTGAAGACGTACCTTTAATTTGTACTGATGATCGAACGCCGCGCCCTGTCCTGGTGGCCCGACATCCTGCTGCTCGCGGGATTCGTGGCGCTGACCGTGGCGCTGATCCAGGGCCACCTGCTGACGATCGATCAGCGGGTGGCCGGCTGGGCTTTTGATCACCAACCGCCCGTTCCGTACTGGATCGCCCGGGTTTTTAATTATTTCGGCCAGGGTGGTCAGGTTCTCACCCCGATCGGCCTGATCCTGACCGGCGTGCTGTTCTACCGGACCCGATCGGTGCGCGCGCTCTTCCCGTTCATCGCCGCCTATGTCGTGACCTACCTGACGATCGGCCCGATGAAGCTGTACTTCGACCGGGCCGCACCCAGCTACCAGGGCCCGTTCAAGGTCGAGATGTTCAACCCGGTCGCCAGCGGCATCTACAGCCGGAGCTATCCCTCCGGGCACATGGGCAACTCGCTGGTCTGGTACGCCGTGCTCGGCATCCTGATCGCCGCCCTCCTCGGCCGTGCTCTGACCCGCCGCGAGTTCCTGGCCATCCGCGTCCTGCCGGTCACGATCGTCTTCGCCACCACGGTCTACACGGGCTTCCACTGGCTCACCGACTCCATCGCCGGCCTGCTCCTCGGCCTGCTCCTGGCCCGCCTGGTCGAGCGCATCCCCTGGAACACCATCCCGCTGCCGCAGCGTCCCTGGACCGGTCCGGCTTTCTAGACCCAGATCGGGTACGGCCATAGCCACGGTCCCGTCCCTGGCGGTCAGGTCGGGGTGTCGGCGAGGCGGTTCAGCAGGGCCGGGACAGCAGCGAGCAGGCGCTGCTCCTCCGGGGTGAGCTCGGCGGCGATCGCCGACGCCACCCACTCGCGCCGGGCCGCCCGGTCGGTGTCCAGCGCGTCCGCCCCGGCCGGAGTCAGGGTGATCACGAAGCCGCGGGCATCGGCCGGGTTCGGCGCGCGGCTGACGAACCCGAGCGCGTCCAGCTCGCCGACCGTACGGCTCATGCTCTGGTGTTTGACCCGGCGCAGCGCGGCCAGCTCGGCGATCGTCCTCGACCCCTCGCGGCTCAGGTAGCCCAGCGTCTCCGCGTGCGTGCGGGGCAGCGAGTCGGCCTGGGCGCGGGTGGTCCGCACCAGCCGCCCGATCGCCTGCCGCAGTTGCTCGGCTATATCCGACAGATCCGGTTCGTTGCTCGTGGCCACGACGATAATGTACAACAGTGTTGTACAAATTGCGGTGGGAGGACACGAGATGCAATTGACCAAGTACGGCCACGCCTGCGTGACCCTGGAACAGGACAGCCGCCGCCTGGTCATCGACCCCGGCAGCCTCACCCCGGAAGACGCGTTCGCCGGAGCCGACGCCGTGCTGATCACCCACGAACACTTCGACCACTACAGCCCGGAGAAACTGGCCGCCGCGCTCGCCGCCAACCCGGCCCTGCAGATCTGGACCAACGCATCAGTCGCCGCGGCCTTCGACAGCGACCCGGCCCGCGTCCACGTGATCGGCGACGGCGACACGTTCACCGCCAACGGATTCGAAGTTCGCGCCTACGGCCAGTGGCATGCCGAACTGCACCCGGACATCCCCCGCGTGCCGAACGTCGGCTTCCTCATCGACGGGGCGGTCTTCCACCCGGGCGACGCCCTGACCGTGCCGGACGTGCCGGTGCAGACCCTGCTGCTGCCGGTCCACGGACCCTGGTCCCGGGTCGCCGACCTGATCGACTGGGTGCGCGAGGTCAAACCGGAACAGGCGATCGGTGTTCACGACGGCGCCCTGAACTCGGTCGGTGTCGCGATGCTCGGCAACTTCCTGGGCCCGCAGGGCCCCGCACCGACCGGAGTCCCCTACGTCCACCTGGCCCCGGGCGAATCCCACTGATCATGGTGGGTCTCCCAGGCTCAGCCCCGGCCTCTCCCCAGACCCCACCCCAACCGAGGGGGCAGACCGCCCACCAGCCATTATCCCGGAAATCCGAAGATCAAGTTTGGGGCCTGTGGACAACTTGCTGGTGTGGATAACCGGCCGGCGCGCAGGGCAGGCTTAAGCGCTGGTCAGGCGCAGGGCCGGGCACGCGAGCCGCATCGACGCCGGGCGGCCGACTCCCGGATTGCTCAGCCGAGAGGCCGCAGATCGCCGGTGTTCGGGAGCCGGGAGCCGGGCCGGTTTGCGGCTGGTCGGGAGCCGAGCTGGTTCCGCGGCTGGCCTCAAGCGCAGCGGGCTGCTCAAGCGCAGCGGGCTGTTCAAGCGCAGCGGGCTGCTCGGATGCGGCCGGCTGCTCAGGTGCAGAGGCCGGCCCCACCCACCCCTCAAACGCCGGCCCGCAACACCTGCTTAAGCTCCAGCTCCGGGCTGAGGACCACGACATCGGCCCGGAGCCCAGGCGCCAGAGAACCCCGATCGCCGAGGCCGAGCAGCCGAGCCGGCGTAGTCGACGACATCGCCGCCGCGGCGACCAGCGGCAGGCCCGCGGCCACGGCGTTGCGGAACGCCACGTCCATGGTCAGCGTGCTCCCGGCGATCGACCCGCCCTCGGCCAGCCGCGCCACCCGATCGGCCACCACGACCGCTTGGCCGCCGAGTTCGTAGGATCCGTCCGGCATTCCGGCCGCGTCCATCGCGTCGGTCACCAGGATCGACCGTTCCGGTCCGGCGGTGCCCGCGGCGAAGGCCAGCATCCCCGGGTGTAGGTGGATGTTGTCGGCGATCAGTTCGACGGTCGCGGTGGACGAGAGCAGGCCGATGACCGGCCCGGGTTCGCGGTGGTGCACCGGCCGCATCCCGTTGAACAGGTGGGTTGCCACGGACGCGCCGGCGGTGACTCCGGCGTGGGTCTGCTCGTAGGACGCGTCGGTGTGTCCGACGGCGGCGAGGACTCCGGCGTCGCGCAGGTGGGTGATTGCTTCCAGGGCGCCGTCGAGTTCGGGGGCGACGGTCATCATCCGTACGGCGCCCTCTCCGATCTTGATGATCTCGGTGATCTCCGACATCACGGGGTCGCGCAGGAACAGCGGGTTCTGCGCGCCGCAGCGGACCGCCGACAGGTACGGCCCCTCGAAGTGGATGCCCGCGATCACGCCGGAGTCGACGAGCGGCTTGTAGGCCAGGGTCGCCGAGCGCATCAGTTCGAACGGGGAGCTGACCAGGCTGGCCAGCATGGTGGTGGTGCCGTGGGCGAGGTGGAATTCGGCCGCGCCCCGGGCCGCGGACGGGTCGCCGGTGGTGAACGTGTGCCCGCCGCCGCCGTGGCAGTGCAGGTCGATGAAGCCCGGCACGATCACGTCGTCCCCGGCCGTGTCGTCCGGCTCGATCGAGCCGATCAGCCCGTCGGCCAGGGAGAGGTGACCGCGCACCACGGATGTGGTGGTGACGATTCGGCCGGAGAGGCGGGTCATGCGGGGCTTCCCAGGGAGTCGAGGGCGAGCAGGGCGGCGCCCAGGCAGCCGGCGGTGTCACCCAGCTCGGCCCGGACGATGTCGGGGGTGCGGTGGAAGGTGATGCGCCGAGCGAGCGCGTCCCGGACCGGTACGAGGAGCCGGTCGCCGGCCTCGGCCAGTCCGCCGCCGAGCACGACCACGCCGACGTCGAAGAGGGCCTGCGCGGTGAGCAGCCCGTCGGCCAGGGCTTCGACCGCGTCCTGCCAGACCCGGATGGCCAGTTCGTCGCCGGCGGCGGCGCGGGTGGCCACGTCGTACGCGGTCGCGTCTTCCTGCCCGGAGAGTTCCGCATATCGGCGGCCGACGGCCCGGGCCGAGGCCTCGGTCTCCAGGCAGCCGCGCGAGCCGCAGCCGCACGGGATGCCGCCGGGGCGGACGATGACGTGCCCGATCTCGCCGGCCGCGCCGTGCGCCCCGGAGTATCCGGTGCCGTCGACGACCAGGCCGCCGGCGATGCCGGTGCCGATCGCTACGAAGAGCACGTGGCGGCGGCCGCGTCCGGCGCCCAGGCGGGCCTCGGCCAGGGCCCCGGCGCGGACGTCGTGGCCGAGCGCGGCCGGAAGTCCGAGACGGCGGCCGGCCAGTTCGCGCAGCGGCACGTCGCGGAAGCCGACGTTGGCCGCCCAGACCGCGACGCCGGTGACCTCGTCGACCACGCCGGGCACGGCGATGCCGGCGGCGATCGGGGTGAGCCCGTCGGCGCGGGCCTTGGCGGCCAGCCCTTCGGCGATTTCCAGGATGCTCTCGGTGAGGGCGGCCCCGCCGCGTTCGGCGTGGGTCGGGTGGCGTTCCTGGTGGTGCACGACGCCGTCCGGGCGGACCAGGGCGCATTTCATGCCGGTGCCCCCGACGTCGAGGGCGATGACGACGCTGTCGCTCCGGGCCTGCGTTGTCGTGCCCTCCTGGCCCTCGCCTGGGAGGCCGCTGCCATGTGCGGGTGGCTGCCGCTCGGTGCGGTCGGTCACGACGGGAGCGAGTCGGGCAGCACGATCGAGCGGGTCAGACCGCTCGGGTTGTCCGGGTCCAGGCCCTGGGTGGTGGCCAGGAGCACGGCCACGCGCTGGGCCAGGACCAGGTCGGCCATCGGGTCGAGCGGCGCGCGCCCGCCGACCCAGCGGCCCAGGGACGCGTATCCGCCGTGGTGGCGGCTGTGCACGAACGCGGCCCCGCGCGCCTCGACCTCGTCGGCCAGGCCGGCCGGGACGTCACCGAACGCCCACACCACGCGGCGCGGGCCGGCGATCGAGATCGGGCCGTGCCGGTAGTCCATGGCCGGGTACGACTCGGTCCAGAAACCGGCCGTCTCCCGGCACTTCAGGGCGGCTTCCTCGGCCAGGCCGACGGTCCAGCCCCGGCCCAGGAAGGTGATCTGGTCGGTCAGCGCCGGGTGCACCGGCAGCGGCAGCCGGACGGCGACCTCGGCGTCCATCGCGGCGACGTCGATGTCGTGGCCCAGGTGCGCCCGGAGCAGGGCGAGCACGCTGGTGGCGAAGCGGGTCTGCACGACCGAGCGCTCGTCGGCGAAGTCCAGCACGACGGCGTCACCGGCGATGTCGACGGCCGGCTGGGCCGGGTCGGCGGTGATCACGGTGACCGGGGTGTTCTGCCCGACGGCGCGCATCACGTCGAGGGTCTCGGTGGTGGTGCCGGAACGGGTGATCGCGATGAGGCGGTCGTAGCGGCGCCCGTACGGGAAGTCGGAGGCCTGGAAGGCGTCGGTCTCACCGTGCTCGGCCTGCTCGCGCAGCACCGCGTAGGACTTCGCCATGAACCAGGAGGTGCCGCAGCCGATGACAGCGACCCGCTCGCCCCGGGCCGGCAGCCCCGGCGATGCGGCCAGTTTCGCGGCCTGCCGCCAGCAGTCCGGTTGGCTGGCGATCTCCGCCTTAACGTGCGTCATGGCTCATCCTCACCGGTTGTGCTGCGCATTTACGCTCGGTAGCCGGGTATTTCGCGCGTTATTGTGCTCATGACGCTGGCGCGGGGGCAAGTACCGCGCACGGGCTCTCTTTGCTTCGTGGCCTTTCGCGCACTAATGTGCACACACTTATCATGGAACGTGCATCGGGGAGTCTGGGTGGACCGGTACGCGCGGTGGAATGCCCTGCTGGAGCTGCTCACCGACAGTGGGCGAGTGACCGTCGAGGAGGCCGCGGAGCGCCTCGACGTCTCCCAGGCGACCATCCGGCGTGACTTCGACCAGCTCGCGCAGCAGCAGATGATCACCCGTACGCGCGGGGGCGCGGTCGCCAACGGCGTGTCGTACGACCTTCCGTTGCGCTACAAGAGCGCCAAGCACTCGGCCGAGAAGCAGCGCATCGGCGAGGCCGCGGCCCGCCTGGTCACCCCCGGCACGGTGGTCGGTCTGAACGGTGGCACCACGATCACCGAGGTCGCCCGCGCGCTGGCCGTGCGCCCCGACCTGAACGCGGGCGGCGAGGGCTCCCAGCTGACCGTCGTCACCAACGCGCTGAACATCGCCAACGAGCTGCTCGTCCGCTCCCGGATGAAGATCGTGGTGGCCGGTGGCGTGGTCCGCCCGCAGTCCTTCGAGGTGGTCGGGCCGCTCGGCGGGGCCCTGCTCAAGGAGGTCACGCTCGACATCGCGCTGCTCGGGGTCGACGCGCTCGACGTCGAGCTGGGTGCGGCCTCGCACCACGAGGGTGAGGCGGCCATGAACAGCCTGATGGTCGCCCGGGCCAAGCGCGTCGTGGTCATCGCCGACTCGTCCAAGCTGGGCAGTCACGCGTTCGCCCGGATCTGCCCGATCACCCAGATCGAGACCCTGGTGACCGACTCCGGCGCCTCCTCGTCGACCGTCGCCGCGTTCCGTGAGGCCGGCGTCGAGGTCATCGTCGCCTGAAAGATCAAAACCATTTGCGCGTACGGGGGTGAGTACGCACCGTGGTCGGCCCCCGAGATTGGCGCTGATCACTTAAGGTGCGGCGATGACCGCCGTACTCGAGATATCAGGGCTGCGGAAGACGTATCGCGGCCGAAAGGGTGTCCGGAAGGCGCTGGACGGCTTCGACATGGTGGTGGAAGCCGGCCAGGTGCACGGCTTCCTCGGCCCGAACGGTTCGGGCAAGACGACCACCCTGCGTACGCTGCTCGGCCTGATCAAGCCGAACGAGGGGCGCATGGCCATCCTCGGCCAGCCCGTCCCGCACCACCTGCCGCAGGTCGCCGGGCAGGTCGGGGCCATCGTGGAGAGCCCGCAGTTCTTCGGCAACTTCTCGGCCGAGACGACCCTGTCCCTGCTGGCCGACGCCGGCGGGGTGAACAAGCTCCGGGTGCCGGCGGTGCTCGAACTGGTCGGCCTGCGCGACCGGTCCAAGGATCGGGTGAAGACGTATTCGCTCGGCATGAAGCAGCGGCTGGCGGTCGCGTCCGCGCTGCTCAAGGAGCCGAAGCTGCTCATCCTGGACGAGCCCGCGAACGGCCTGGACCCGGGCGGCATCCGGGAGATGCGCACGCTGATGCGGGACCTGTCCGAGTCGGGCATGACCGTGCTGCTCTCCAGCCACATCCTCGGCGAGATCCAGCTCATCTGTGACTCGGTGACGATCATCTCGGCCGGCCGTCGGGTCGCCGCCGGTTCGGTCTCCGACGTGCTGGCCAGTCACACCTCGTCCTCGGTGCGGGTGCGGCTGGAACCGGGCGTGGACCTGAACGCCGCCGCCGAGCTGCTGCGCGCGGCCGGGGCGGCGATCACCGTGGAGAGGGATCACTTCACCGTGGGGAACGCGAGCAATCCGGCTCAGATCACGAAGTTGCTGGCCGAAAGGCAGATCTACGTCTCCGAGCTGACCCCGGTCTCGGCCGATCTTGAGGACGTGTTCCTCCAGCTCACCGGCACCGCGCCGGTCGACGGGGCGAACCGGCAGGTCGACCAGGTCACGGCGAGCCAGGGTGGGTGGGGTCAGTGAGCCTGTTCCGGGCCGAGACGCGACGCCTCTCGAAGCGGCGTTTCACCAAGTTCTTCGTGCTGATGGCGCTGCTCGTGCTCGGGCTGGTGGCCGGCGGCACGGCGTACACGCACGAGAAGACCACGGCCACGACCCGGGCGGCGGCCGAGGCCGCGGCCGACCGGGAGTACCAGGACCAGCTCCGCTACGCCGACCAGGCGAAACAGGACTGCGCGAAGAACCCGGCCCCGTACGGCGGGAACTGTGACGGCCTCGTCCCGCCGACCCGCGATCAGATCCCGTCCGACCAGTTCCTCACGCCGCAGTTCAACTTCCGTGAGGACTTCTCGGTCATGGTGACCGTCTGGGCGGCGCTACTGGCGCTGGTCGCGTTCGTCATCGGGGCGTCCTTCGTGGGCGCCGAGTGGAACAGCGGCGGCATGATGAACCTGCTGCTCTGGCGGCCGCAACGGCTGCGGGTCCTGTCGACCAAGCTGTCCGCGCTGCTGACCTGGCTGTTCGGGTTGAGCGTGGTCACCGGTGCGGCCTGGACCGGGCTGTTCTGGCTGATCGCGACGCTGCGCGGGACGACCGAGAAGATGACCCCGGGGGCCTGGCAGTCGCTCGGGCTGACCGGTCTGCGCGGCTTGGGCCTGGTGCTGGTGGCCGGCGCGATCGGCTTCGGCGTGGCGTCGATCGGGCGGCACACCGCGGCGGCGCTGGGCGCGGCGATCGGCGTGATCGTGATCTTCCAGTTCGGCCTGGCCATCGTGCTGAGCCTGGCCCGGGTCCGGTTCTACGAGATCTATCTGCTGCCGGCCTGGATCGGGGCCTGGATGGCCAAGTCCTACGAGGTCGTCGACTACAACGCGCCCTGCGATTACTCGGCCGTCAACGGGTGTGAGGCGCCGACCTTCACCGTTACCTGGGAGATGGCCGGAACGTTGTTCGCCGCCGTGTCAATCATCATTGTGGGTGCCGCAATGTGGACGATCCGTAGGCGCGATATCACCTGAGGTAGCGTACGCGGAGATCGCTGGTCGCGATTATGCTGGTGATCTCCGCGTAAATATCTGTAGTGACCGATGTCTTCCGTCAGGGGAGTGCCATGCAGCCCGCCGCCGAACCGACCGGTGACCAGCCGGTCGAGGAGCAGCAGCACATCCCCGCGCCCCGCACCGCGGAGACCGAGGCGCTGCCGCCGGCACCCCCGGTCGAGGCCGCACCGGCCCTGTCCGAGCGCGAGGAGCAGATCCTCGCGTTCGAGGCCAAGTGGTGGAAGCACGCGGGCGCCAAGGAGCAGGCGATCAAGGACTCGTTCGGCCTGTCCTCGACGCGGTACTACCAGCTCCTCAACGCCCTGCTCGACAATCCGGCCGCGCTCGAACACGATCCGGTCCTGATCGGCCGCCTGCGGCGGCTCCGATCGACGAGAGCCCGGACCCGTCGCCGTTAGCCGTGGTCAGGCTTGGCGCTTTTCCGCGTACGTCTCCAACCACGCGACCTGGGCGGCGTCGAGAGACGGGCGGATGCGGTCACGGGCGGCGTTCACGTTGGCGAGGGTGATCGTCGACGCCTCCAGCGAGTCCCGCATCGCGGCCAGCGCGGACTCCCGGATCAGGGCCGCGCAGTCGGCCGCCGAGAACCCGTCGAGGTCCGCACCCAGCGCGTCCAGGTCCACCGACTCGTCCAGCGGCACCGCCCGGGCCGACGCGCGCAAGATCGCCGCCCGGGCCTGTCCGTCCGGCGGCGGCACGTAGATCAGACGCTCCAACCGGCCGGGCCGCAGCAGCGCCGGGTCGATCAGATCGGGCCGGTTGGTCGCCCCGATCACCACCACGTTGCTCAGCTCCTCCACCCCGTCCAGCTCGGTGAGCAGCGCCGCGACGACCCGGTCGGTGACCCCGCCGTCGGTGCCCTGGCCGCGGGCCGGGGCCAGCGCGTCCACCTCGTCCAGGAAGACGAGCGTCGGCGCGGCCTCCCGGGCCCGGCGGAACAACTCCCGCACCGCCCGCTCGCTGTCACCGACCCACTTGCTGAGCAGCTCGGCACCCTTGACCGAGAGCACATTGGCCTTGCCGGTGCCGGCGATCGCCTTCACCAGGTACGTCTTCCCGCAGCCGGGCGGGCCGTAGAGCAGCACCCCGCGCGGCGGCGAGACCCCCAGCCGGGCGAACGTGTCCGGATAGGTCAGCGGCCACAGCACCGACTCGGTCAGCACCTGCTTGACCTCGGCCATGTCGCCGACGTCGTCGAGCGTGACCGCGGCGACCTCCAGCGTGGACTCGGCCATCGAGGTGGGGCGGACCACGTCCAGCGCGGCCTCGAAATCGGCCATCGTCACCGTCGGCGACTCGGACACCTTCTGCCGCAGCGCCGCCCGGACACCGGCCTCCCGGGCCAGCGCCCCCAGGTCGGCCGCGACGAAACCGGGGGTACGGCCGGCCACGTCGTCCAGCCGCACGTCCTCGGCCAGGGGCATCCCGCGGGTCAGCACGCCCAGCTGCTCGCGGCGCATCGCGGCATCCGGCAGCGGCACGGTCAACTGGACGGCCAGCAGGTCGGGCGCGCGCAACGACGGATCGACCGACTCCGGCTTGCTGGTGGTGCAGACCACGGCCGCGCCGGACGCCACCGTCTCGGCCAGGACCTGGTGGAACACGGTGGAGATGGGGCCCGGCTCGTCCCGCGGGGCGAGCGCCTCGACATCCGAGATCAGCAGCACCGCGGGCCCGCCGCTCCGCACCTCGCCGGTCAGGGCGCGCAGCCGGCGGGCGGCCGCGTCGTTGGTGAGCGCGGCCAGCTCGGGGGCCCACACCGGGTGGACGTCGGCGCCGACGGTGGCGGCGACCGCCCGTACCAAAGCGGATTTTCCTGATCCTGAAGGTCCTGAGACCAGAACCCCCAAACTCATCTTGGTGCCGAGCTTGGTCAGCACCTCACGATGGTGGAAGCCCAGATCGAGCAGTTCCTCCAGCTCCTTGGCCTGCGAACGGAGACCGGGCAGGTCGTCGATGCTGGGCGGCGGAACCTCGGGATCGGTCGAGGCGGGCGCCTCCGGACGCATGCTCCGGACCGTGGCCGTGCCCCCCGCCGCGGCCGCCGACGGCCCGTCCTGCCAGGCCACCACCGTGTCCATGGTGACCAGCGCGGCATCCGCGGCGTCGACCTCGACGACGGTCAGCAGCGTGCTGGTCCACGCGTAGCCCACCCGGTTGGCCAGGCTGCGGCGGGCCGCCTCGACCAGCGACCGGTGCCCGGCCTCGGGCAGCACGTCCTGCGGCAGCAGCGACACGTCGTCACCGGTGCTGACCACCTTGCCGAGCAGCGCCAGGCGCAGCATCTCGGGCGAGACCACGGCGACGATCTCGGGAGCGCCGGTGAGCGTCACCCGCCGGGCCCCGGTCACCGGGATCGGAGTGACCGTGACCTGGCCACCGTCGCGCATGCCGAGGTTGCCGAGGGTGAGGTCGTCGGCGTAGAGCAGGGCCCGGCTGGCCCCGGCCTCGGCCCGGGCCGCGATCCCGGCGGTCACCCGGCTCCCGGCCAAGCGGACCGGATCGCCCGGATTCAGGGCCAGGGCGGCCATCACCTCCGGATGCAGGCGGACGATGCCGCGCCGGGCGTCCAGAGCCGCGGGCCGCAGGGTCACGGTCAGCGTGAGATCATCTGCCACCGCGGATGCCTCCGATTGATCGTCTGGGGCTTACCGGGTCAACGCTATCCGCCCGGGGGTCGTTCGAGGCGCCCCGCGGCGACGGGGGAAAGGCTGTATCCATGAAGTGCCGTCTGGCCGTGATGACCGCAGTGCTGCTCGCCGCCGGGTTGGCCGGTTGCAGCGACGACAAAACGCCGGAGGCGCAGACGCCGGCCGCATCATCGCCGTCCCTGTCGTCCCCGTCGCCGGAGACGAGCCCCGAGACTCAGCCGTCTCTGCCGGAGGCGCCGAGCGTCGCCGGCCGCACGGACCTGACCACGGTCGCGGCCAACGGCTTCGGGCCGTTCGAGGTCGGCGCCACCCGTACCCAGCTCGAAGGCGACGGGTTGATCGAATCGGTCAAGGACCTCGGAGGCGGCTGCGCCACCGCGACCGGGGCCACCGTCTTCAACCCGCCGGCGCTGACCTTCGCCCAGGGCAAGCTGACCCAGGTCCGGGTGACCAGCGGCGAGGGCTTCGGGATCGGCCAGAGCCTGGCCGAGGTTCAGGCCGCCTACCCCGGGGGCAGCACGGTCACCGGCCTTGGCGGGGCGACCGGGTACTCCGTACCGTCCGGCGCCTACGCGCTGCTCTTCGAGATCAAGGCCGACAAGGTCAGCGCGATGGCCGCGGGCGACGCCGCCACCGTGTCGAAGCTGTTCACTACCGGTCAGGGGTGCTGAACCGGCCTTCACAGGTCCTGCTCAGGCGGGCCCGGCTAGGTTGGGCGCCATGTCAGCGTTACCCCGGGTGACCCGGCGCCGGGCGGTCACCGCCGCGGTGGCGATCGTCCTGATCGCCGCCGCGACCATCTACGCCGTGCTGCCCGAGAGGGTCGCCTGGACAGCTCAGGACCTGCGGATCACCGTCCGCTCCGGGCCCGCCGACGACCAGCCGGTCGACCTCGACGCGCGTTTCCTGTTGCCGCGGGACCGCTCCGGGAAGGTGCCCGCGGTGCTGCTCGCCCACGGGTTCGGCGGGTCCAAGGACTCGGTCCGGTCGGATGCGGAATCCCTGGCCGCCCGCGGGTTCGCGGTGCTCACCTGGACCGCGCAGGGCTTCGGCCGCAGCACCGGCGAGATCCACCTGGACAGTCCGGACTACGAGGTCAAGGACGCGCAACGGCTGCTCGACTGGCTGGCCGCGCGCCCCGAGGTGCAGACCGACGCGGCCGGTGACCCGCGGGTCGGCGTGGTCGGCGGCTCCTACGGCGGCGCCCTCGCGCTGCTGCTGGCCGGGCAGGACCAGCGGGTCGACGCGATCGTCCCGTCGATCACCTGGAACGACCTGAGTCGCGCGTTCCTCCCGCAGGCGGCCGACACCAGCGCGACCGGCGTGTTCAAGAAGGGCTGGGCCGGCGTCTTCTTCGGCTCCAGCTCGGGCGGGGACAACCCGGCCTGCGGGCGCTTCGCCGCCGACGTGTGCGCGGCCTACCTGTCGATGGCCACCTCCGGCACGCCCGACCAGGCCAGCCTCGACCTGCTGCGCAAGTCCAGCCCGGCCACCGTGCTCGACAAGATCAAGGCACCGACGCTGCTGATCCAGGGCGCGGTGGACACGCTCTTCCCGCTCTCCGAGGCCGACTACAACGCCAAGGGGATCGCCGCCACCGGCACGCCGGTCAAGGTCGCCTGGTTCACCGGCGGCCACGACGGCGGCGCCGGGCCGGGCTCGGATCAGGACCGGGTCAAGTTCCTCACCGCCCAATGGCTCGACCACTACCTCAAGGGCGACGGCGCGACACCCGACGACGACTTCACCTGGTCCCGCGTGGCCGGGTTCAGCGCGATGGATCGTGACCTGGTCACCAACGGGTATTCGACCTCGTCCTACCCGGGGATCACCGGCAGCGGCAACACCCAGGTGGCCGTGACCGGCTCGGCCCAGCCGATCGCCAACCCGCCGAACGGGAACCCGGGGGCCATCTCGTCGCTGCCCGGCCTCGGCAGCCGCCTGTCCTCGCTGCTCAGCGGCAACGTCGCCACCGACCTGCCGGGCCAGCACGCCACGTTCGCGACCGCGCCGCTCGCCGGGGCCATCGACGTCGCCGGCTCGCCGACGGTACGGGTGCGGGCCGCCTCGCCGACCGGGGAGGCGGTGCTCTTCGTCAAGCTCTACGACCTCGATCAGAGCGGCACGCCGACGCTCAGCGCCGGACTGGTCGCCCCGGTCCGGCTCACCGGCCTACCCACCGACATCGGCGCGGCCCAGCCGGTGACCGTCACCCTGCCGGCGATCGTCCGGCGACTTGAGGCCGGCCACACCCTGCAGATCGTCGTCGCCACCTCCGACCAGGCGTTTCTCTCACCGGCGGCGCCGGCCACCTACACCGTGGCGGTCGACGGGCCACTCACCCTGCCGACCCTGGCCGGCACGCCGATCGCCTCGCCGGCGGCAATTTACTGGTACGCCCTGGGCGCGCTGATCGCCGCCGTGCTGCTCGGGCTGGCGGTGCTGCTGCTCGTCCGCCGGGCCCGTCGCCGCCGCCGGGTGACCTCGGTGAACGCCGAACTCGCGGACACGCCGCTGGTGGTCACCGGGCTGCGGAAGGCGTACAAGGACGGGTTCGTCGCGGTCGAGGAGATCAGCTTCACCGTCCAGCGCGGCCAGGTCGTCGGCCTGCTCGGACCCAACGGCGCCGGCAAGACGACCACGCTGCGGGTGCTGATGGGCCTGACCACGCCGACCGCCGGTGAGATCCACGTCTTCGGGCACCGGCTCGTCCCCGGCGCGCAGATCCTGTCCCGGGTCGGCGCGCTCGTCGAAGGCCCCGGCTTCCTGCCACACCTGACCGGGCATCAGAACCTGGAGGCGTACTGGCGGGCCACCGGCCGCCCGTGGGAGGACGCCCGCTTCGACGAAGCCCTGGAAATCGCCGGACTCGGCTCGTCGGTGCACCGGCGGACCAAGAACTACAGCCACGGCATGCGCCAGCGGCTGGCCATCGCCCAGGCCATGCTCGGCCTGCCCGAACTGCTGGTCCTCGACGAACCGACCGACGGGCTCGACCCGCCGCAGATCGCCGAGATGCGCCGGGTGCTGCAGCGGTACGCCACCGACGGGCGGGCCGTGCTCGTCTCCAGCCACCTGCTGGCCGAGGTCGAACAGACCTGCACCCACGCCGTCGTGGTCAACAAGGGGCGGATCGTCGCGTCCGGCCCGGTCGACGACATCGTCGGCGAGTCGCCGTCGGTCACCATCGACGTGACCGACGTACCGGCCGCCACCGAGATCCTCACCGGGCTGGGCGTCCGCTCGGTCACCCCGGACGGCGCGAGCGGCCTGATCGTCGACATGAACGGCACACCGCGCGCCGAAGTGGTCGCATCCCTGGTCCGCGCCGGTGTCGGCGTCGACCGGGTGGTGCCGCGCCGCCGCCTCGAAGACGCGTTCCTGGCCCTGGTGGGCGACAACTCGCGGGGAAGTGGAGACCGATGAGCGGGCTTGTGAGCGAATCCCCGGGCACCGTCGAGCGTGGCCAGGCGTCGAGCGTTTCCGCGGCGGTGGGATACCGCCCGTCCCGGACCCTGCCGATCGTCGCCGAGATCCGACGGCAGGCGTCCCGGCGCCGCACCCAGCTGGCCCTCGGCTTCATGGTGCTGCTGCCGCTGATCATCCTGGTCGCGTTCGAGTTCGGTGGCGGGAACGGTGACGACGACAGCAACGGCGGCGGCGCCTTCAGCAGCCTGGTCGACCTGGCCACCTCGGGCGGGCTGAACTTCGCGCTGTTCTGTCTGGCCGTGTCGGCCGGCTTCCTGCTGGTGGTGGTCTTCGCGCTCTTCGCCGGAGACACCGTGGCCAGCGAGGCGAGCTGGGGAAGCCTGCGGTACCTGCTGGCCATCCCGGTCCCGCGGGCCCGGCTGCTCGCGGTCAAGCTGGTGGTGGCGCTGGGCTACGCGTTCCTGGCGCTGTTCCTGCTGGCCGGGACCGGACTGCTGGTCGGGACGCTGCGCTACGGCTGGCATCCGCTCGGCAGCACCATCGCGTCGCAGATCCCGCCCGGTCAGGGTGTGCTGCGGCTGCTCGGCATCCTCGCCTACCTCGCCGTGATCCTGCTGGTCGTGGCCGGCCTGGCCTTCCTGCTCTCGGTCCTCACCGACGCCGCTCTGGGCGCGGTCGGCGGGGCGGTACTGCTCTGGATCCTCTCCAGCATCCTGGACCAGATCACCGCGCTCGGCTCGATCCGCAACGCCCTGCCCACCCACTACAGCGACGCGTGGTTGGGGCTGCTGTCGACCCCGGTCCAGACCGAGGACCTGGCCAAGGGCGCGATTTCGGCGATCATCTACGCGGTGATCTTCTGGGGTGTCGCCTTCTTCCGCTTCACCCGCAAGGACATCACCTCCTGACCCGCCCAAGCCCCACGACCCGACCCGCCCACGCCTCGCGCGCTCGCCGCTGACCGACTTGGCGGCCCGCGAGCCGCGGCTGGGCCTCTTGTGGCAGCCACGTCGCGGCGTTGGCCCTGGTCCGGCCTTCGCAGCGCGGGTTGCGTGCTCAGCTGGTGCTGAGGGTTGTTTCCGGCCGTTTTTGGAGCCCTCAGTGCCAGCCGACGGGCGGGACCCCGCGGCTGGGGCTTGGGTGGGCCGCAGCCTCGCGTGGGCTGACGCACAGGACGTTGGTGGGCGGTTTCGGGCGTGGGCGGGTTTGTTGCTCTGAGCGCAACCAGCCGACCACGTCGCCCTTTCGGGCGTCGCGTTTTGGCCGCGCCAGCGGCCTGCGAGGGTCGGAAGGGTCCCCGCGGGAGCGACGGTCTGTACCCCGGCGGACCTGGGACATGAAGAATTTGAACTTGATCTTCGAAGGGTTGAGGCCGGCCCGCCGATGTGGGGGGTCGCTCACACATCGGGAAGTCACTGGGGAGAAGGCGAAGCTTCGTCGTAAGCTTCGGGAAACAACTGAATACCTCATCCAGAGGGGCAGAGGGAACGGCCCTGTGAAGCCCCGGCAACCACCGCAGATGTCTCGATGACGAGGCCGCCCGCGGCAGGTGCTAATTCCGTCCTGCCGGCAGGTCGCCGGTGGGAAAGATGAGAGGGAAGGCCTCGATGACGTCTACCGTCAGTGCATCCGCTGCTATCACCACCTCGCCCGCCCGCGGCCTGATCTGCCGTGCGTGCCGCGCTGAGTACCCGCTGGCCGCCCAGCACGCCTGTTACGAGTGTTTCGGCCCGCTCGAGGTGGCCTATGACGAGGCCGCTCTCGCGCGGGTGACCCGGGCCCAGATCGAGGCGGGCCCGCAGAACATCTGGCGCTATGCGGCGCTGCTGCCGGCGGGGCAGGACCCGGCGACCCGGGTGACCCTCGATCCCGGTCTGACGCCGCTGGTCAGTGCCCCGCAGCTGGCCGCCGAGCTGGGCATCACCGGCCAGCTCTGGATCAAGGACGACTCGCAGAACCCGACCCATTCGTTCAAGGACCGGGTCGTGTCGGTGGCGTTGACCGCCGCCAAGGAGCTGGGCTTCACCCGGTTCTCCTGCGCCTCCACCGGCAACCTGGCGAATTCGGTGGCCGCCCACGCGGCCCGGGCCGGGGTGCCGAGCATCGTGTTCATCCCGAGCGACCTGGAGCAGGGCAAGATCGTCACGACCGCGGTCTACGGTGGTGAGCTGGTCGCGATCGAGGGTTCCTACGACGACGTGAACCGGCTCTGCAGCGAGCTGGTGGAAACGGACGAGTTCGAGGACACCGCGTTCGTGAACGTGAATGTTCGCCCGTTCTACGCCGAGGGCTCGAAGACGCTCGGCTACGAGGTCGCCGAGCAGCTCGGCTGGCGCATCCCGCAGCAGGTGGTCATCCCGATGGCCTCCGGTGAACTGCTCACCAAGGTGGACAAGGCGTTCAGCGAGCTGGTCGAGATCGGACTGGTCGACGCGCCCGAGGGCGGCTGGACCGTGTTCGGCGCCCAGTCGCAGGGCTGCAACCCGATCGCGGTGGCGCTGCACAACGACACCGACGTGATCACCCCGGTGAAGCCGACCGGCATCGCCAAGTCGCTGAACATCGGCGACCCGGCCGCCGGGCCGTACGCGATCGAGGCCGTCCGCCGCACCGGCGGCTGGATGGACTACGCGAACGACGACGAGATCCGGGCGGGCATCAAGCTGCTGGCCCGGACCACCGGTGTCTTCGCCGAGACGGCCGGCGGCACCACCGTCGCCGTCCTGAAGAAGCTCGTCGAAAGCGGCAAATTGGACCCGGCCAAGGAGACCGTCGTCTACAACACCGGCGAGGGTCTGAAGACGCTCGACGCGATCGCCGCCGAGGTCGGCCCGACCCACCGGATCAAGCCGTCTCTGAAGGGTGCTCGCGAGGCCGGCCTGCTGGGATAACTGTCGGTAACCGGTTATCTGCCGGTTGTCGAATATTCCTTCCTCCGAGGACTTGCGCGCCGATCTCCGGATCGGCAGGATGCTTGTCGCGGGAGGACGCGACGCCGTAAGTGGGCCCCTCACCTGAGCTTGGCGACAATCTCCGAGGGATCCCAACGACCCCAGCGCTGACCCAATGGCTACGGCCGGAGGCGCTGTGCGTTCCGTCCTCCCGACCAAATCTTGCGCAGCCACGGCCGCAGTGGCAGATCCTCGGGATAACCGCCGTCGAGCAGTCCGGCGTGGCGTTCGAACCAGTTGCGCACACCCCAGGACCCGGTCGTCATGTAGGACCAGCCACAGGCGACCCAGTAGGCCGGGAAGAACAGCGGGCCGAGCACCGCGTACTGCCCGGCGTGGCGGCTCTCGTGCGCGAGCAGGGCGGCCCGTTCCTCGGCGAGCAGCCACTCGGCGCTGCGCCGCGTGATGATCACCGAACCGACGGTGAAGCAGGACGCCGGCGGCATCGGGAGTTTCCAGTGCTCGGCGATCAGCACGCCGTCGCGCCCGCGGCGGACCCTCGTCCGGGTGACCAGGGCGAGCAGCAGCCCGGCGCCGGTGGTCCCGTTCGCGGCGGTCAGAACCGTCCGGGCGAGGTGCCGGCGTCGGGCCGGCATCAGATCCGCCGGCGCATCTGCAGCTCGGTCAGGACGGGCACGGTGGGATGCGGCAGGCGCAGGCCGGTGTCTTCGAAACCCAGTTTCTCGTACGCCCGGACGGCCCGCCCGTTCCCCACGACGACCTCCAGCATCAACTCGTGCCGCCCGGCCGCGGTCGACCAGTCGGCCACCGCCTCGATCATCGCGGCCAGCACCTTCCCGCCCCGGTGGGCCGGGGTCAGGTAGACCGAGAAGACAACTGTGACCAGCGGCTCGTCCGGGATCGCGGTGCCGCCGGCGTGCCCGATCAACGGCCCGTCCCCCGGGTCGGTGATGAACTGGGCCAGATCCGGCCCCTCGGCCGCCATGCCGACCCGCTGCCGGTAGCCCTCGTGCGAGCGGGCCGCGGCCTGGGCCAGCGTCTCCAGGTAGGCGAGGGGACTGTCGGCCAGCATCTCCAGCCGCAGGGCGCGCAGGCGGCCGGCGTCCCGCTCGGTGACCCGGCGAACCGTCCAACTCTCCATGTCGTCCTCCCTACCCGCAGCGGCGGGCCGGGGCAACCTTCTTGCCCTAAACAGGACCGGTACGAGTGCTGCGTCACGCGGGTTCGCCGACAGCTGAAGGGAGGACCGGCGGTGGCCTCTGATCAGGGCTTGAAGATCTTTAGCCGGTTTGCGGACCGGGCCGGAGGGTTTCGCGGGAAGATGGGGTTTCTTGCACTCGGTACCCCGGAGTGCTAAACAAGTGATTGGCACTCGCGACCCGTGAGTGCCAGCAGGTCGGGACGGTGGGGTTCCGGTCGCGGCGCCGCCATCGGTGCCGGGACACGAAACCGGTCGTCGCGGGCTTTCCGGCTCGGCCTGAGGACGTCACATCGCCAGGTGGTGACGTCCACAGACTTCCTCAGTGTGCGGGCGGGGCCGAGCAGGCCCGGCGCCGCGGATGTCCGGGAGGACAACGCCGTATGGCCAAGATCATTGCATTCGACGAGGAGGCTCGTCGGGGCCTCGAGCGGGGCATGAACCAGCTCGCCGACGCGGTCAAGGTGACGCTCGGTCCGAAGGGCCGCAACGTCGTCCTCGAGAAGAAGTGGGGCGCCCCCACGATCACCAACGATGGTGTATCCATCGCCAAGGAGATCGAGCTCGAGGACACCTTCGAGAAGATCGGCGCCGAGCTGGTCAAGGAGGTCGCCAAGAAGACCGACGACGTCGCCGGTGACGGCACGACGACGGCGACCGTCCTGGCGCAGGCGCTGGTCCGCGAGGGCCTGCGCAACGTGGCCGCCGGCGCGAACCCGATGGCCCTGAAGCGGGGCATCGAGGCCGCCGTGGCCAGCGTCTCCGAGGGCCTCTCGCAGCTGGCCAAGGACGTGGAGACCAAGGAGCAGATCGCCTCCACCGCCTCCATCTCCGCCGGTGACTCCACGGTCGGCGAGATCATCGCCGAGGCGATGGACAAGGTCGGCAAGGAAGGCGTCATCACCGTCGAGGAGAGCAACACCTTCGGGCTGGAGCTGGAGCTCACCGAGGGCATGCGCTTCGACAAGGGCTACATCTCGGCCTACTTCATGACCGACGCGGAGCGTATGGAGGCCGTCTTCGACGACCCGTACATCCTGATCGCGAACAGCAAGATCTCCGCGGTCAAGGACCTGCTCCCGGTCCTGGAGAAGGTCATGCAGTCGGGCAAGCCGCTGGTGATCATCGCTGAGGACGTCGAGGGCGAGGCCCTGGCCACCCTGGTCGTCAACAAGGTCCGCGGCACCTTCAAGTCGGTCGCCGTCAAGGCCCCCGGCTTCGGTGACCGTCGCAAGGCCATGCTCGAGGACATCGCCATCCTCACCGGTGGCGCGGTCATCAGCGAGGAGGTCGGCCTCAAGCTCGACGCCGCCGACCTGTCGCTGCTCGGCTCCGCCCGCAAGATCGTCATCACCAAGGACGAGACCACCGTCGTCGACGGCGCCGGCAACGGCGAGCAGATCCAGGGCCGGGTCAACCAGATCCGCGCCGAGATCGAGCGCTCGGACTCCGACTACGACCGTGAGAAGCTGCAGGAGCGCCTGGCCAAGCTGGCCGGCGGCGTTGCGGTCATCAAGGTCGGCGCGGCCACCGAGGTCGAGCTGAAGGAGCGCAAGCACCGCATCGAGGACGCCGTTCGCAACGCGAAGGCGGCCGTCGAGGAGGGCATCGTCCCCGGTGGTGGCGTCGCGCTGGTTCAGGCCGGCAAGACCGCGTTCGACAAGCTGGACCTGGTCGGCGACGAGGCGACCGGTGCCAACATCGTCAAGGTCGCCCTGGACGCCCCGCTGCGCCAGATCGCCGTCAACGCCGGCCTCGAGGGTGGCGTCGTCGTGGAAAAGGTGCGCAACCTCCCCGCGGGTCACGGCCTGAACGCCGCGACCGGTGAGTATGTCGACCTGCTGGCCGCGGGCATCATCGACCCGGCCAAGGTCACCCGCTCGGCGCTGCAGAACGCCGCGTCGATCGCCGCGCTGTTCCTCACCACCGAGGCCGTCGTGGCCGACAAGCCGGAGAAGAACCCGGCCCCGGCCGGCGCCCCCGGCGGCGGGGACATGGACTTCTGAGTCCAGCCCTGAAGCACTGAGTCAAGGCGGGTCGCTTCGGCGGCCCGCCTTTTCGCTTTCCGGAAACAAATGAGCCCGGCCCTGGTCGCTGACCCTCACCGAGGTCGAGAAGAGCGCGTCCCGCCGCGCCGATGACGCCCCGGTCCTGACTTTTCCGGACCATTCACGCGTACGGCCGTGGCCCGCCCACCACCGGCCAGCAACGCCACCCCGAGCAGCGTGAGCAGGGCGGACGTCTCGAACAGGAGCATCGGGGCCGGCCCGCTCGTGGTCGGCAGCGTCGGCGCCGGGGTGTGCGCGGGGGTCCGCGACGGCACGGGCGAGGTGGTCGCCGGAACCGACGGCGATGTCGACGGGGACGGAGACGGCGTGGGTGACGGCGGCGGGCTGGGTGAGGGGGACTGGCTGGGCGAGGTGTCCGACGGCACGATCACGACGATCATCCCCTCGGCCACGTTCCCGTCCGCGTCCACGATCACGTACGTGAACCGGTCCTCCCCGGTGAACCCCGGATCCGGCGTGTAGGTCACCGACCCGTCCGCGTTCAGCCGCGCCTGCCCGTGGGCCGGTTGCGTGATCCGCCGCTCGGCCACCGGCCGCCCCTGCCCGTCGATGCCCGGCAGTGCCACCGAGACCGGTTGCCCCGGCGGCGTGACCAGGGATTTGTCCGGCACGCCGGGCGGGACGCCGACCGTCACGGTCACCGTCGAGGCGGCGGTGGAACCGCGGGCGTCGGTCACGACGTACCGGAAGATCTCCTCGCCGGACCACCCGGACGGCGCCGCGTAGCGGACCTTGCCGCCGGCGGCGGCCGCGCTGCCCTTGATCGGCGTGCCCACCGAGGTGATCGTCAGGCCGCCGGCGACCATGCTCACGTCGTTGGCCAGCACGTCCACGTCGATGGGCTGCCCGGCCAGGCCCAGCGCGTGGTCGGGCCGGGCGATCGGTGGGAGCGGGAGCGGCGGGAAGTCCACACCGACGGTGACCGTCGCGATGTCCGTGCCGCCCAGATCGTCGGTGAGCACGTACGCGAAGGTGTCGGTGGTGAATCCGGCCGCCGGTGTGTAACGCACCGTGAGTGGCCCGTCGACGACGACCGTCCCGTGCGCGGCCGGACCGGCCGAGAGCACGCTCAACGCCTGCCCGGTGTTCGGGTCGTGATCGTTGGCGACCACGTTCAGTGACTGCTCGCCCTGCACCAGGAACGTGTCGTCCTCGGCCACCGGCGGCGCGTTGCGCACGACCACGGTGACGATCGACGAGTCGAAGAGGCCGTGCGAGTCGGTGATCGTGTAACCGAACGTGTCCGTCCCGGTGAAGCCGGCGGCCGGCGTGTAGATCACCGTCCCGCCGGCCCCGGCGGTCAGCGTCCCGTGCGTGGCCGGCGTACGGCTCACCAGCGTCACCGGGTCGCCGTTGGGGTCGTCGTCGTTGCCCAGCGGGTCGATGGTGACCGCGGTGTCGGTCGGGGTCGAGGCGGTGTCCGGGCGGGCCGTCGGCGCGGCGTTGAGCAGCGTGATCGTGACCGTGGCGCCGGACGTGCCGCCGTGCCCGTCGTCGATCGTGTAGTGCAGCGAGTCGGGCCCGGAGTACCCGGCGACCGGCTGGTACGCGACCCGCCCGCCACTGACCGTCGCGGTCCCGTGCGACGCCGGCAGGTCGATCGTGATCGTCAGCGGGTCGCCGTTCGGGTCGTCGTCGTTGACCAGCACGTCGATCGTCGACGACCCGCCGGCCGGCCCGGTCACCGTGTCGGGCCGGGCCGTGGGCGGCGCGTTCCCGACGGTGATGGTGACCGTGGCGGTGTCGGTGCCGCCCTGCCCGTCGTTCAGCGTGTACGTGAAACTGTCCGTCCCCGACCAACCGGCGTCCGGGGTGTACGTGAGCTTGCCGTTCGTCTCACGCACGACGGTGCCGTGCGCGGGGTTGCTCGCGCCGCTGACGAAGAGCGCGTCGCCCACGTTCGGATCGGTGCCCAGCGCTGCCGGGTCGATCGGCACCGGGGTCAGGTAGGCCGTCGTCGTGACGATGTCGGCCGCGGTCGGCGGCGCGTCGGCGACGGTGACCGTGATCTGCGCGGTCGACGTCCCGCTGTGCCCGTCGTCGATCGTGTAGCCGAACGCGTACGTGCCCGAGTAGCCCACGGCCGCCTGGTAGGTGACGGCGCTGCCGGTGAACGTCGCCGTGCCGCGGGCCGGTGTGCCGACCCCGACGACGGTCAGGTGGTCGCCGTTGATGTCGTTGTCGTTCAGCAGCACCGGGATCGTCGTCGTGCCCGCGTAGCCCACGGTGGCCACGTCGTTGGCGGCGGTCGGGGCCGCGTTGGCCACGTTCACGACCAGGTGCGCGGTGGCCGTGGCCTGGCCGTCGCTGACCGTGTAGAGGAAGGTGGCCGCCCCGACGAACGTCACGGCCGGGGCGAAGACGATCTTGTTGCCGACGATGCTGACCGGGCCGTGGCCCGGGTCGTCGACCGCGGTGACGGTGAGCGGGTCGCCGTTCGGGTCCGAGTCGTTCGCGGTGACGTCCACGGTGACGGTCCCGCCGGTGTCGACGGCCGCCGCGTCGTCGATCGGGAGCGGCGGGGCGTTCGGGGTGCGGACGGTGACCACGGCGCTCGCGGTCCCGCCGTCCGGGTCGGTGACCGTGTACGTGAACGGGTCGTCCCCGGCCCAGCCGGCCGCCGGGGTGTAGGAGATCGTGCCGTTGGCCAGCACGATCGCCGTTCCGTGGGTGGGCGGGACGGTGATCGAGACGGTGAGCGCGCCGCCCTCCGGGTCGCTGTCGTTGGCCAGGACCGGGATGATCCCCGGGGCCGCGGCGGGGTCGCCGGTCGCGATCGGCGCCTGGTTGACTGTTACGGAAGCGGCGGTGGTGTTGTTGCCCGGCGCCGAATCAACGTTCGAGCCGTATGCCCGTAAATTTCCGGACAAGCCGACCCCGGGAATCGCGACCGTCGCCGTGCTGCCGGGCGCCAACGGGCCCAGCGCACACGTCGCCACCGGCCCGAACGACGTGCATCCGGCCGGCAACACGCCGAAGGTCGCGCCCGCCGGCAGGGTCAGCTCGGCGTACGCGGCCGGCTCGGTCGAAGCGCCACTGTTGGTCACGGTGGCCAGATAGGTGACCGCCGGAGAAGCACCCTGCTGCACCACGCCGGGCGACACGGTCAGCCCCGCGACCAGGTCGGACTGCGCCGGGGCGACCACGCTCGCGGCCGTGCCGGCCAGCCCGGAGACACCCACCCCGGCCGTGTGCCCGGTGTAGCTCAGACTCACCAGGTTGGTGATCGCGTACCCGGCCGGGGTCGCCGGATCGACCCGGACCCGGAAGATCACCCAGGTCGCCCCGAGATAGGGGAGGTCACCCAGGGTCACGTCGATCCGGCCGCCGCTGATCGAGTCGGCGACCGGCGCTCCGGCGACCCGCATCGAACCCGGGACGTACGTCGTGAAGGCCGGGATCGCGTCCGACAGCACGGTCCCGTCGGCGATGTCGTTACCGTCGTTGCGCACGTCGATCCGGTACTCGACCAGGTCCCCGGGCAGCAGGTCACCGCCGTCCAGGTCGGTGCCGGCGACCGTGGTGACCAGCTTCGGCGCGTACAGGTCGATGGCGAATGTGACCACCCCCGGGTAGTACTGATCCCCGCTGGTGGTGAGCGTCAGCGTGGCCGAGGTGGCCGCGTGGGCCAGCTTGCCGGTCGCGTCGAACTGGTCGATGTCGACGCCGAACAGGTTCACGAAGCCCGGATCCCGCCCGCCGACCGGGGCGCCACCGCTGCTCACCGTGCTGTTGAAGAAGTTGTCGACCGGGTTCGCGGCGTCGGACATCGCCTGCCCGTTCAGCTTCAGCGCGTCGCCCTTGGTGCCGAGATCACCCTCGTACGCGACAGTGCCGACCTCGGCCCGGACCGCGCCCGAGTGCGGCGCCTCGAAGCCGCTCACCGGGATGTCCAGGGAACCACTGGAACCGCTCACGGTGTCCAGCCCGTCGTAGACCCGCAGCGCGCGCAACACCTCGGCCGGATTCCGGTAGGCCACCGCCAGCGCCCACCCGGCGAACCGGTTCAGGCCCAGGCCGGCCTGGATGTCGGCCACCGCGTAGACACCGCTGCCGGCGCCCGCGACCTGGGCCGTCACGTCGGAGAAGCCCTGGTAGGCGGTGCCGGTGGTGTAGACCGTGGCCGCGGTGAGCGGCTGCCACGCCGTACCGGAAGGGGTCTTGAAACGCACTTTGTTCTTGTTGGCCGGCGAGGGCGCGGACGTGGTGTCGCCACTCCAGTAGAGACCGGCGAACAGGACCGTGCTGCCCGGTGGCAGGCTCACCGTCGCGGTGCTGTCGTTGAACGTCGCCGGGTCGTTGTCGGCGTTCGCGTTGACCATCGGGAAGTCGTTGTCGTTCAGCTTCGTCCCGCTGCCGGCCCGGCCGTTCACGCAGTCCGGATCGGCCGGTGGACAGATCAGGTTGGCGTTGCCCCGGATCAGGATCGAGCCGTTGGTGTTGGCCTCGAAACGCAGCGCGAACCCGGCCGTCGCGGCCTCGCCCCGCTCGGCCAGGAACCCGCAGAAGGCCAGGACGACGGCCCAGATCAGCAGGACCGCGGCGCCGGTGCGGTGCATGATCCCGACGCTAATCGCCGGTTGTGACACGTGTGGGCCGGACCACATTCCTCCGCCTGGGTGACACCGGTGAGGGCTAACGTGGGACGGGTGCGTGATCCCTCCGTCTCCCGCTACACGGCCGGCCGTCTCTCCCCGATCCGCCGCGCGTCCGACCTCAAACGGCTGCGCGACGAAAACTTCGACGTCCTGGTGATCGGGGCCGGAGTCACCGGCGCCGGTGCGGCGGTCGACGCCGCCTCCCGCGGTCTGAAGGTGGCGCTGGTCGAGGCCCGTGACTTCGCCGCCGGTACCTCCAGCCGCTCCAGCAAACTCATCCACGGTGGCCTGCGGTACCTGGAGCAGCTCGAACTGCACCTGGTCCACGAGGCGCTCACCGAGCGCGGCCTGCTCGCCACCCGGATCGCCCCGCACCTGGTCCGCCCGGTGCCGATCATGGTGCCGCTGCCCGCGGCCAACCCGCTCCAGCGCGTGTGGCAGCGGGGTTACTACGGGCTCGGCGTCGCCGCCTACGACGTGTTCGCCGGCGTCTTCGGCGGTGGCCGGGGCATGCCGCTGCACCGGCACCTGACCCGGGACGGCGCCCGGCACCTGTTCCCGAGCCTGCGCGCCGACAAGATCACCGGCGCGATCCGCTACTTCGACGGGCAGATGGACGACGCCCGCCTGGTCGTCAACCTGGCCCGCACGGCCGCCGCCCAGGGTGCCGCGGTGGTCACCAGCGCCCGGGTCACCGGCTTCGTGCGCGAGGCCCGCGAGGTGGTCGGCGTCCGGGTGAAAGACCTGGAGACCCCCGGCTCGCCCGAGTTCGAGGTCCGGGCCAAGACCGTCGTCGCCGCCACCGGCGTGTGGAGCGACGACATGTCGGAGATGCTGCGCGACGTCGGCGTCCGCCCCGGGCTGCGGGTTCGCGCCTCCAAGGGCGTGCACCTCGTGGTGCCGCGCTCGGCCATCACCGGCGAGGCCGGCCTGATCCTGCGCACCGCCACGTCGGTGCTGTTCGTGCTGCCCTGGGGCGGTCACTGGATCATCGGCACCACGGACACCGACTGGGAGCTCGACCGCTCCCACCCGGCGGCCTCCGCGCGCGACATCAGATACCTGTTGGACCAGGTCAACACCGTGCTCGACCGGCCACTGACCACCGACGACATCGAGGGTGTGTACGCCGGGCTGCGCCCGCTGCTCTCCGGCGAGGCCGACTCGACGTCGAAACTGTCCCGCGAGCACGCGGTCGTCGAACCGATGCTCGGGCTGCTGCTGGTGGCCGGCGGGAAGTACACGACGTACCGGGTGATGGCGGCCGACGTCATCGACCAGGCGGTGCGCCGGCTCGGCGGGGAGTTCCGGGCGTCCCGCACCGATCAGCTGCCGCTGCTCGGCGCCGACGGATACGCCGCGGCCTGGCGCGACCGGCAGGACATGGCCCGCCGCCACGGCGTCACCACCGGGGTCGTCGAGCACCTGCTGGAGCGGTACGGGACGCTCAGCGTCCACCTGCTCGCGATGATGGAGGCCGACCCGACGCTGGCCGTGCCGCTCGACGGCGCCCCGGAGTATCTGGCCGCCGAGATCGCGTACGCCGCACTCGCCGAGGGCGCCCTGCACCTGGACGACGTGCTCACCCGCCGCACCCGGATCTCCATCGAGACCGTGCACCGCGGCACCGAGTCGGCCGAGCACGCGGCCCGGATCATGGGCGGGGTCCTCGGCTGGGACGAGACCGTCCGCAAGCGTGAGGTCGAGCACTACCTGGCCCGGGTCACCGCCGAACGGCAGTCCCAGACCATGCCCGACGATCAGGCCGCCGACGCCGCCCGCGTCGGTGCGCCGGACGTGCGCGGGCTGGCCGCCGACCGCCGGGCCGAACTCCTCGAGATCGACCTTTGATCCTCATCGACGAGCCGCGCTGGCCGGGTCGTGGCCACCTCTGGTCACACCTGGTCAGCGACGTCTCCTACGCCGAACTGCACGCGTTCGCCGAGATGCTCGGGTCGCCCCGCCGGGCCTTCGACCGCGACCACTACGACGTGCCGTCGGCCCGTTTCCGCAGCGCCCTCTGGCTCGGCGCCGTCCTCGTCCCCTCCCGCGAACTGGCCGCCCGCCTGCGCGCCGCCGGCCTCCGCCGCCCCAAACACCTTTCCAAATAACCCCTTTCGCGTACGGCGTTCCGCCCGCGCCCGCCCAGCACCCTCCGCGACCTCCGCGGTCGGTCCGGCTTCGCGGCGCGGGTCGCCGGCTCGGCTGGTGCTCAGGGTTGTATTCGGCTGTTTTTAGAGCCCTCAGTGCCAGCCGACGACCGGGAGCGCGGCTGGGGCTGGGGTGGGCCGCAGCCTCGCGTGGGCTGACGCACAGGACGTTGGTGGGTGGTTTCGGGCGTGGGCGGGTTTGTTGCTCTGAGCGCAACCAGCCGACCACGTCGCCCTTTCGGGCGTCGCGTTTTGGCCGCGCCAGCGGCCTGCGAGGGTCGGAAGGGTCCCCGCGGGAGCGACGGTCTGGACCACGGCGGACGTGGGCAATAAAGAATTTGATCTTTTTAGGCGAGTAGCTCCAGCTCGGCTTTCAGATTGGCCTGGGCGCGGGACTCCCATTCCTCGCGGATCGGGGCGAGGCGGTAGATCGACGGCAGCTTGAGCAGCTCGGTCAGGACGCGGGAGCGGCCGGCGCGGAAATCGCTGTCGGGCACGTGGGCGTACTCGCGGCGGATCGCGGCCGCATAGCGGGCGTAACGCTCCTCGTCGGAGGCGAGAATGGCCAGGTCGGCGTCGCAGAGGAGTTCGCCGTCGGGGTCGTTGTCCTCGGTCGCGTGGCCCGCGGTCAGCCCGACCAGCCGCGCCACCTCGGCCGCGACCTCGTCCGGCACGCCCAGCGTGGCCAGCAGCCCCTGCGCGAACTCGGCGCTGTCCCGCTCGTTGGCGTCGCCCAGCGCCTTCGGGTCGTAGACCGCGTCGTGCATCCACGCGGCCAGCCGCACCCGGTCCGGGTGGGGTGCGAGCTCGGCGAACCGGTCCACGACCTCCAAGACCGAGGCCAGGTGGGTCACGTCGTGATAGTGACGTTGCGGCTCGTTCCAACGGGTGAGCAGGTAGTTTGCGGCGGAGTCGAGATCAGTGTCGTCGGCGGTGGCGCCGGCGTCGCGCGCCGCCGTCCGGAACTGGTCGGGCAAAGATGTCACAGTGGTCATCCTGGCACGGAGGTCGCAAACATGATCGGCGTCGCGAAGGATCGGGTCGACGCGGCGGCGAAGCGTGCCCGGGCCGGTTTCATGCTGGCCGTGCAGTCCGGGCTGGCCGCCGGGCTGGCCTGGTTCGTGGCGCATGACCTGATCGGCCGCCCGGTGCCGTTCTTCGCGCCGGTCGCCGCCGTGATCACGCTCGGCTCGTCGGTCGGTCAGCGGGTGCGCCGGACGGCCGAGCTGGTCTTCGGCGTCGCGGTCGGGATCGGGCTCGGCGACGGACTGATGGTGCTGATCGGAAGCGGTCCGGTGCAGATCGGCGTGATGGTGCTGTTCGCCGTCCTGGTCGCGGTCACGGTCGGCGGCGGCGCCCCGCTGATCGTGCAATCGGCCTCGTCGGCGGTGCTGGTGGCGACGCTGACGACGACCGGCGGGCAGCCCTGGACCCGGTTCTTCGACGCGCTGGTGGGTGGTGGCATCGGTCTCGCGGTGATGACCGTGCTGCTGCCGCTGAACCCGCTGAGCGTGGTCCGGCGGGCCGCCGATCCGGCGCTGCGAGCCTTCACCGCGGGCCTGCACGAGGCGGCGCTCGGACTCTCCGACGGGGATCCGGATGTCATTCAGGCGGCGCTGACCAGGTTGCGGTCGGCCGAGGGGACCTTTGCCGCTTTCCGTACGGCCATCGAAGCGGCCCGGGAGAACGTGGCCTTCGCCCCGGCCCGCTGGCGCAACCGGGGCGCGCTGGCGCAGTACGTGGAGGGCGCGCCCCAGCTCACCTACGCGCTGCGGAACGTCCGCGTGATGATCCGCCGGGCGCAGACCGCCCTGAACGACCGGGAGCGGGTCCCCGAGATGCTGCCGGCCTCGGTGCGGCACCTGGGGGACGCGGTGGATCTGCTGCGGCAGGAGTGGGCGCGCGGCGTCGAACCGGTCGCGACCCGGGAGCGGGCGTTGCGGGCGGCGTCCGAGTCGGGGCGGGCCTACGACACCGGGGTCGGGTATTCGGGCGGGGTGGTGGTGGCCCAGATCCGTACCTCGGTGGCCGACCTGCTGCGGGCCACCGGGGTGGAGCATGCCGAGGCCACCCGCCAGGTGCGGGACGCCGTGGGCTGGCGCGGTCGACCGCACGGGGCCCGGAACCGGACGGTGCGTTCGCGGCCGGTGCCGCCCCCGCCGGCGGTCTGATCGATGCGTATTTGATCGCTTCGGCGCTCCTCGGGGACGCCGGGTGCGGCGGCGGTGACTACGCTGGCGGGCATGGCCGACGTTCCGCCGACCGGGTCACCCGATCCGGTCTCCCAGCCCTCCTCGCCGCCCCCGTCGGCGGCTTACCCGAGCGCGCCGGATTTGTCGGTTCCGCCCGTTGAGTCGGCGCCGTCCGGGGAAGTCGCTCCGGGTGGGGTGACGGCCCTGGAGATCGCGCCCGATCCGGTGCCGCCGTTCCCGACCGAGCCGGTGCAGACCGTCGCCCCGGTCCCCGGCCGCCGCTCCGGCTGGCGCCGCTGGCTGCCGGTCACCGGCGTGATCGCGCTCATCGCCTCGGCCGCCATCGGCATGCTGATCTTCCTGGGCTTCAACATCGGCATCACCGGCCTGGCCATCGGCCTGACCGCCGCCATCCTCCCGGTCCCGCTGCTGGCCAGCGCGTTCGCCTGGCTGGATCGGTATGAGCCGGAGCCGGTGAAGTACCTGATCTTCTGCTTCGCCTGGGGTGCCGCGGTCGCGACCGCGGTGGCGCTGGCCGTCAACACCGGCGCGGCCTGGCTGTTCGAGAAGGCCGGCCTGCCCGACGCGCTGGTAGCGGTCCTGATCGCGCCGCTGATCGAGGAGTCGATGAAGGCGGCCGGCCCGATCCTGCTGTTCTGGCGGCGCCGCGCCGAGTGGTCCGGCATCACCGACGGCATCGTCTACTGCGGCCTCTCCGCGCTCGGCTTCGCCATGGTGGAGAACGTGCTCTACCTGGGCGGCCACGGCTACGCGGCCGGCGCCGAGGAGTACGGGCCGGCCACCGGCCTGACCAACGTCTTCCTGATCTTCATCGTGCGGATCCTGTTCACCGGCTTCGCGCACCCGCTCTTCACGTCGATGACCGGCATCGGGCTGGGCCTGTCGGCGCGCACCGCGGACAAGCACGTCCGCTGGCTCGCCCCGGTCGGCGGCCTGCTGCTCGCGATGATCCTGCACGGCACGTTCAACCTGCTGCCGACGCTCTCGGCCGCCACCGGCGAATCACTGATCATGCTGTACGGCTATCTCGGCTTCATGGTCCCGTTCTTCTTCGCGGTGGTCGGCTTCGCGATCGCGCTGCGCAGCTGGGAGGGCCGGCTCACCGAGCGCGTCCTTCACCACTACGTGCGTACGGGCTGGTTCGCCCCGCCCGAGGTGGCCGCGCTGGGCAGCCTGGGCCGGCGGCACTCGGCCCGGCAGTGGGCCAAACGGGTGGCCGGTCCGCACGGCGGCAAGGCGATGAAGAGCTTCCAGTTCGCCGCGACCCGGCTGGCCATCCTGCGCGACGGCATGCAGCGCGGCCTGGCCGGCGACTACAACGAGATGGTGAAGGCGACGGTCGAGGAGCGCGAGCTGCTCGGCGCGATCACCGGGTACCGGGCGGTCTTCGCCGGGCGCGACCCGCAGACCCCGCCGGCCTGGTGGGACGGGCAGTCCTACCGGATCGCCTTCCCGGACGGGATCGTGCGCACGGTGGCGCCACCGGCCGAGCCGGTCATGCCGGTGCCGGTGCAGCTCCCGCCGCCGATGCCGGCTTACGCGTACGGGCCGCCGCCGGGATATGGTCCGCCGCCCGGTTATGGCCCGCCGCCCGGATACGGGCCGCCGCCGTTCGCACCGGTCCCGCAGCAGCAGCCGCCGCAGTACCCGGGTCCGCAATACCCCGGGCAGTACCCGCCGCCCTACAAGTAAAGGCCGGTCCCGTCCGCGTCGACCCGGGTCGCGGCGACGGCGTGCACGTCCCGCTCGCGGAGCAGCACGTACTCCCGGCCGTGCAGCTCCACCTCGGAACGGTCGTCCGGGTCGAACAGGACCCGGTCACCGACCACGATCGACCGGACGTTCGGCCCGACGCCGACCGCGGTGGCCCAGGACAACCGGCGGCCCATCGAGGCGGTGGCCGGGATGACGATGCCGGCGGTCGAGCGGCGTTCGCCCTCCCCGCCGTCCTGCCGGACGAGGACACGGTCGTGCAGCATCCGGATCGGCAGTCCGTTGTCGGTGGTGCGGGTGGTGTCGGGACTCACGAATGCAGACGGTACGCCGCCGCCCGCCCGGCCGGTCCGAGTGGTCCGGATCGCGCCCGGTGGGTCACGGGCCGCTCGCGGGACGTGAGAGCACTACGGTGATGGGGTGTCACGACAGGGCGAGGGGGTAGGCGGTTGAACCGCTTGCAACGTGTCCGGGAGAACCTGCGGAAGGCCTACGACACGGGACGGGAGGCGGCCCGGATGGCCCGGATCGAGCGGCCACCGGACCCGGAGCCGGAAGAGGACGAGGAACAGTTCGTTCCGCCCGCACCCGAGCCGGCCGTGGTGCACGGCTCGACCAACAGCCTGGACGACGCCGACGTGCCGCACTCGCTGCGGATCGCCGCGGCCTGGAGCTGGCGGCTGATCGTGGTCGGCCTGGTCGGCTACGTCGGGCTGCGGTTCATCGGCCTGGTCAGCGTGGTGGTCATCCCGCTCGCGATCGCGCTGCTGCTCACCGCCCTGCTCGGCCCGGCCGTCGGCTGGCTGCTGAAACTGCACCTGCCCCGGTCGATGGCCACGTTCCTGGTGCTGATCTGCGGTCTTGGTGCCGTCGCCGGAACATTGACCCTGGTGGTGAACCAGTTCATCGACGGGCTCCCGCAGCTGACCGAGAAGGCCAGCGCCGGCGTACGGCAGATTCAGGACTGGGCCCGGACCGGACCGCTGCACCTCTCGGACCATCAGGTCGACCAGGCCATCGACTCGGCCCAGAACTGGGTCAACGACAACACCTCGTCGCTGACGTCGACCGGCATCTCCACCGCGGCGACCGTCTTCGAGCTGCTCACCGGGCTGCTGCTGGTGCTCTTCTCGACGTTCTTCTTCCTGCGCGACGGGCGCAAGATCTGGCGGTTCATCGTCCGGCTGTTCCCGGTCAACGTGCGCTGGTCGCTGGCCGACGCCGGGGACGCGTCCTGGACGACACTCGGTGCGTACGTGCGAGCGACCGTGCTGGTCGCGTTCATCGACGCGGTCGGCATCGGGCTGGCGCTGGTGCTGCTCGACGTGCAATTCCCGTTCCCGCTGGCCGCGCTGGTCTTCCTGGGCGCGTTCGTGCCGATCGTCGGGGCCGCGGTCTCCGGTTCGGTGGCGGTGCTGGTCGCGCTGGTCACGCAGGGCTGGGTGGTCGCGCTGATCACGCTGGGCGCGGTGATCCTGGTCCAGCAGCTCGAAGGGCACGTCCTGCAGCCGCTGATCATGGGCCGGGCGGTGGCCCTGCACCCGCTCGCGGTGATCATCGGCATCGCCTGCGGTGTGGTGCTGGCCGGGATCATCGGCGCGCTGGTCGCGGTCCCGCTGATCGCCGTCCTCAACACCGGCATCCGCCGGCTGTCCCGCCGCCGCCCGGAGATCCCCCCGGACGCGGTGGTCGTTACGGCCGGCAACCGCTGACCCCAGCCGGCGCCCACCCCAGCCCTCAGCGCCAGCTGAGCTCGGCCAGCTGGCACTGACGGCTCGTCCGCGGGCGGTTTGCAGCCCTCAGCGCCAGCTGAGCTTGGTCGGCTGGTGCTGGCGGCTTGTCCGGGGGCTGTTTGCAGCCCTCAGCGCCAGCTGAGCTCGGTCGGCTGGTGCTGAAGGCTTGTCCGGGGGCGGTTTGCAGCCCTCAGCGCCAGCTGAGCTTGGTCGGCTGGTGCTGGCGGCTTGTCCGGGGGCGGTTTGCGGCCCTCAGCGCCAGCTGAGTTCGGGGGGCTGGGGCTCACGGTTCGTGGCGGCCTGAATCGCACGGGGCCGGGGTTATGGACGTACGCGCAAATGGGGTTGAAAAAAGCGAAAGGGCGGAACCCCCGGAGGGGTCCCGCCCGATCTAACAGAGCGTGAGCGGTCAGACCGTCGCGACGCTGAGCGCGACCTCGTTGACGCCACGGGTGGCGTCGACGGCGAGCTCGCCGTTGCCGAAGCGGCTCAGGGCGCGCAGCGTCCACGAGCCGGGGGCGGCGAAGAAGCGGAAGACGCCCTCGGGAGAGGTCACGACCTCGGCGGTGAACTCGCCGGAGCCGTCGAGGAGGCGAACGTACGCCCCGCCGACGAGCTCACCCTCGGCGGTGGTCACGATGCCGGTGATGACGGTTTCCTTCTCCAGGTCGACGCTCGCGGGGAGGGGAGCGGACTGGTCAGGGGCGGCGCAACCGGCCGCGATGTTCGCTGCAGCAGTGGGAGAAGTCATGGTGATCAGGCCTTTCCGGGCTCGTCGCCGAGGGCGATCGGCACACCGATGAGCGAGCCGTACTCGGTCCAGGAACCGTCGTAGTTCTTGACGTTCTCCTGGCCGAGCAGTTCCTTGAGCACGAACCACGTGTGCGAGGAGCGCTCGCCGATCCGGCAGTACGCGATGGTGTCCTTGCTGCCGTCCAGCCCGGCGTCGCCGTAGATCTTGGCGAGTTCCTCGTCGGACTTGAACGTGCCGTCCTCGTTGGCGGCCTTGCTCCACGGCACGCTGATCGCGGTCGGGATGTGACCGGCCCGCTGCGACTGCTCCTGCGGCAGGTGCGCGGGGGCGAGCAGGCGGCCGGCGAACTCGTCGGGGCTGCGCACGTCGACCAGGTTCTTCACGCCGATGGCCTCGACGACCTCGTCGCGGAAGGCGCGGATCTCCAGGTTCGGAGCCTTGGCCGAGTAGGAGGTGGCGGCGCGGGCCGGCACGTCCTTGGTGTAGACGCGGGCGTCGAGCTCCCACTTCTTGCGGCCGCCGTCGAGCAGCTTGACCGACTCGTGGCCGTACAGCTTGAAGTACCAGAACGCGTAGGCCGCGAACCAGTTGTTGTTGCCGCCGTACAGGATCACGGTGTCGTCGTTGCTGATGCCCTTGGCGGACAGCAGCGCCGAGAACTGCTCCTGGTTGACGAAGTCCCGCCGGACCGGGTCCTGCAGGTCGGTCTTCCAGTCGATCTTGACGGCGCCCGGGATGTGGCCGCCGTCGTAGGCCGACGTGTCCTCGTCGACCTCGACGAAGACGATGCCGGGGGTTTCGAGGTTCTTCTCGGCCCAGTCGGCCGAAACGAGTGCGGTGTCGCGACTCATCGATTCACTCCCTGAAAAAGTGGGTGAGGGGAGAGTCAGCGCACGGAGGTGTTGTCGCACCCCGCGCGGACCCAAGGATTGGTTGGGATCACGGGCTGGTTTGCGACGGCGCCACTGCCGGGCAGAGATTTTGCCCTTGGCTAGCTAGCTACAGAACGTGCTCAGCACTGTGGCCCGTCTCAGAGGACGGGGCGACACAGGCACGCGGCCACGCGACACAGGTCGATCGCGCGCCTTTTCGTGAGCAACGGGCTCATGGAACGGACACTACCAGCGGTTCCAAGGCGCGGAACAGTACCGACCACGATACGAGACGTTACGGGGGTCACAGACCGCCCGCGTTGAGGTTGACGTCGTCCGCCCCGAACGTGACGTTCAGACCGTCCGCCTCGGGGGCCACCGACTGGACCTTGAGCTGCAGCGGAAGCTTCGGCGCGGGAACATCGACGGCCAGCTTCTGCGCGTACGAGTCGATGAAGCCCTGGAACAGCGGAACGTCCGGCAGATTGGTCGCCTTCACGTCGGCGAAACGAACCTGAATCCCCCCGTTGACCACGGTCAGCTTGGCCGTCCCGGTCAGATCGAGCTGCTGACCGAGCGCCGTCACCTTGGCCGCGCCGACGAGCTTGCCGTCCTTGGCCGAGAGGGTCACGCCCTTCTGCCCGATCAGGTCGACCAGCTGCGGGTAGTCGATCTTCCCGTTCGCGGTGAGCGTGCCGGCCACCACGTTGCCCTGACCGCTGCGGATCGCGTCCAGCGGCGCCTTCACGTCCTTGGCGTGGATGTCCAGCAGGTTCAGGTGGATGTCGTCGCCGGTACCGGTCGGGCCGGAGAAGTTCGGCAGCTGGATCCGGATGTCCTTGTACTCCCCGGCGAGCACCTGGGTGACGAACGGGACGCCCTCGATGCTCACGTCCGGGGTGTCACTGCTGGCCTTCTGCGCGCGCACCTGCTCGGCGACCTTGTCCGAGATGACCCCCTCGGCGAACGAGCGGCCCCAGTGATCGGCCACGAACGCACCGCCCAACAGGATGAGCAGCAGGATCACCACGACGATCAGCAGACCGCGGCCCCGTCGACGGCGGCGCGGAGCGTTCTCGTACACCTCGGCCACGGGACCCTCCAGGTTGGTGAACTGTTGAGGACCGTACATGCCCAGAGCCACGCAACCGTGAAACGGATGGTTCAGGTGAGATAGAGGTGAACCAGCGCGTAGGTGCACGCGAAACCGAGCGCGAACCCGCCGAGCGGGCCGGTCATGTGCCGGGCCAGCCAGAACGTCGGCGCCTCACCGGCCAGCCGGCGGCCCGCCTCACCGAAGTTCACCGCCAGGTCGACCAGGATCGCCGCGACCGCCGCGACCAGGCCGGTCACCGCGCCCTTGGCCGGGTTGAACGGCAGGACCAGCTGGCTGCCCAGCCACGCGGTGGCGAACGTGCCGACCATCGCGCCGAGCACCACCCCGGCCGCGCCGCGCGGCACCTGGGCGGCGATCCGCGGCTTCGGGAACACCGCGTCGGTCAGCCGGGCGACGAGCAGCGCCAGGCCGGCGCCGACACAGCAGACCAGGATCGCCTGGGTGCCCAGCGGCTGCCGGCTCAGCACGATCGGGATCACGTAGGCCACCACGCCGAGCAGGATCAGCAGCGTGGTCCGCCACGAGTCGCCGATCCGGTGCCGGTCCTCGGCGCGGAACGCCTGACCGATCATCGAGGCCACGAACCCGCCCAGCGTCACGTAGAGCAGGGGAGTCAGACCGGCCGTGTCCGCGGTGGCGGCCAGATAGCACCCGATCAGGCCGGTGACACCGGCGACGCCCGCGGTCACCGAGGCGGCCGGCGGGTTCAGTGCCATCGTCCAGGCGAGCAGGCCGATCAACTGAACACCGAAGAGCACGATGGCGTACGGCGTCCGCACATCCGGCCCGGTGGTCAGCGTCCCGATGATCAGTGCGATCGCGAGAAGTGCCGCGAAGCCGCCGATGGCCACCGACAACTTGGCCCGGACGGGGACGACCTCGATCTCCTCGAACTCGTCCTCACCCTCGGCGTCCGGTTCCGAGGAGGGGTGTTCCTCCGGTTCGTCGTCCGGCACGGCGCCGTACATCCCGGCTTTCGGGCGGCCCGGATTGAGGCGTGCGACGTCGCGGGAGGCGTCGGCGTCCCAAGGGTCGTCCTGCGGCATGGTGGGGAACACGACAGCGATCGTGCCAGAGTCGGGCCCGGGGCCCAATTCGCCGCCCGTATGTAAAAGGCTTGTTACCAAGCGGGCGTTATGCCACCTAGCAGGCGTTTGATACATCACTTGAGAGCGCTGACAGGTCGCCAGAGCGAATGTATCGGTTAAGGTAACGGCAACCCACCCGTCGGTGACGCCGGGCCCAGTCTCTCCGGTAGCGAAGCTCTGAGCTGCGCAAACCGGGTCACCCGAGCGGCCTTCAGTGATGCCGCGAGGACGGAGGTGAGTGTGGAGATCCTTCTGTTGGTGACGGCACGTGCCGGTGAGCCTTCTGCCGTGCTGCCCGCCCTGGACCTGCTGCCCCACTCGGTACGGACCGCCCCCCGCGATGTGCGCACCCTGGTGTCGGGGCCGAGCCCCGACGCTGTTCTGGTCGACGCTCGCTCGGAGCTCTCCGAGGCGCGTGCCACGTGCCGCATGCTGCACGCCACCGGAATCGGTGTCCCGCTGGTCGCGGTCGTCACCGAGGCCGGCCTGATCGCCCTGAACGCGGACTGGGGCGTCGACGACGTCATCCTGGCCAGCGCCGGCCCGGCTGAGGTCGAGGCCCGTCTGCGGCTCTGTGTCGGCCGGATCAACAACGCGACCGCCGGTGCCGGTGGTTCGATCCGCGCCGGTGAGCTCAACATCGACCCGGACACGTACGCGGCGAAGCTCAAGGGTCGCCCGCTCGACCTCACGTACAAGGAGTTCGAGCTCCTGAAGTTCCTCGCCCAGCACCCGGGCCGGGTCTTCACCCGTGACCAGCTGCTGCGCGAGGTCTGGGGCTACGACTACTTCGGCGGCACCCGGACGGTGGACGTGCACGTCCGGCGCCTGCGGGCCAAGCTCGGCTCGGAGTACGAGTCGATGATCGGCACCGTGCGCCAGGTCGGCTACAAGTTCGTGACCCCGCCGACCGGCCGTCAGCTGCCGGACAACGAGCCGGTCTCGCTTCCGGTCTGATCTACGATTCGTCGCATGACGGAGCGATTGTCCGCCGAGGCGGCCGAGGCCGTACTGGCACTGGCCGCCGCGGCGGACTATTCCCTCTCCGAGGACGTGGAGCTTCGCGTCCGCAACGGCGGTGGCGAGCACGTTCTCGCCCACGCGCCGGACGGCACCCTCGCGGGGTATGCGTTCTTCGAGAACGGCTCCGGCGAGCTGGTCGTCCACCCGGCTCATCGCCGGCAGGGGCACGGCACCGCGCTGCTCGCCGCGGCCGGCCCCGGCCCGCTGCAGATCTGGGCGCACGGTGACGATCCCGGCGCCCGCGCTTTCGCCGAGCGCAGCGGCTTCACCCGGGCCCGCGTGCTCTGGCAGATGCGCCGCTCCCTGCTCGAACCTCTCCCCGACATCCCGCTGCCGGACGGTGTGACCGTCCGCGGTTTCCGGCCCGGCTCCGACGAGCAGGCCTGGCTCGGGGTGAACTCGCGGGCCTTCGCCCACCATCCGGAGCAGGGCCGCTGGACGCTCGACGACCTGCTCGTGCGCGAGTCCGAGCCGTGGTTCGACCCGGCCGGGTTCCTGCTCGCGGTCGACATCACCGACACCGTGCTCGGCTTCCACTGGACCAAGGTGCACCCGCCGGCCGGGGACGATCCGGCGCTGGGCGAGATCTACGTGCTCGGCGTCGACCCGAGTGGCCACCGCCGCGGTCTGGGCGCGGCGCTGAGCGTCGCGGGCCTGAAGCATCTCGCCGCGGCTGGGCTCCAGTGGTCGAACCTCTACGTGGACGAATCGAACGATGCGGCCGTGAAGCTGTACCGGCGCCTGGGATTCGAAATCCACACGACAGACATCAACTACCACAGGGCCTAATGGCTCCGCTTCGCTCCGCGCACAAACGCCTCGTCATCGGCGGCGTTTTGTGGTTTGGGTGAGTGTGACGACCGGCACCCTCGGTCACACGGCTTTGGCGATGGGTAGTAACCGCAGTTCATAGGTAACGCTGCGGACAAGGCCGTGTCTCGCTAGGGTCACGGCGTGGGCGGAATATCCGACATTTCGGGTAGCAAGTGCGCGGTTCACTTACCGGTCAACTTGCCCTCAGTGGACGGACACTTAACGGGGCAAACGTGTTCACCCCTAGTTCATTTGGGCCCGGCTCGACGGTCACTTGGCACTCTTAGTTTTCTCACCGAGCCGGTGAGCGACCGGCTGCACTGAACCCGAAGGGGACAACAACCGTGAAGTTCCAGCGGTCCGGTCTGGTTGCCGGCATTGCTTTGACTGCGACGATCGCACTCACCGCGTGCGGTTCCGACAACGACTCCAAGCCGGAAGCCGGCGCCGCCGCGCCGTCCGCCGGTACCTGCGTTGGTGGCACCATCTCGGCTCAGGGCTCCAGCGCTCAGAAGAACGCGATGGACGAGTGGATCAAGGCGTACGCGGCTTCGTGTACCGATGCCAAGATCGACTACAACCCGAACGGCTCCGGCGCCGGTGTGAAGGCCCTGATCCAGGGTCTGACCGACTTCGCCGGTTCCGACTCCGCCCTGAAGGACGACGAGCAGCCCCAGGCTGACGCCAAGTGCGCCTCGCCGGCCCTCAACCTCCCGATGGTCACCGGCCCGATCGCCGTGGTCTACAACGTCACGGGCGCCGACGGTCTCCAGTTCTCGTCGACCACCCTTGCCAAGATCTTCTCCGGCAAGATCACCAAGTGGAACGACCCGGCCATCGCCGCCGAGAACACCGGCGCGAAGCTCCCGGACGCCACCATCGAGGCCGTCCACCGTGCCGACGAGTCCGGCACCACGGACAACTTCACCAAGTACCTCAGCAAGACCGCCGAGGCGGATTGGACCTTCGGTAACGCGAAGGCCTGGAAGGCCCCGGGCGGCACCGGCGCCAACAAGTCGGACGGCATCGCTGCCAAGATCAAGAGCACCCCGAACACCATCTCGTACGTCGAGCTGTCGTTCGCGGAGAACAGCAGCCTGCAGGCCGCCAAGATCAAGAACGGCGCGGGCGAGTACACCGAGCTGACCGCCGACTCGGCCGGCAAGACGATCGAGGGTGCCACGATCAAGGGCACCGGCAACGACCTGAAGCTGGACATCGACTACAACGCCAAGACCGCGGGTGCCTACCCGATCGTCCTGGCGACGTACGAGATCGTCTGCTCCAAGTACGCCGACGCCGCCAAGGGCAAGGCCGTTCAGGGCTTCCTGAAGTACACGTCCTCCGCCGAGGGCCAGGCCAAGCTGAAGGACCTGGGCTACGCGCCGCTGCCCGAGGCGGTCCGCGCCAAGGTCGCCGCTTCGGTCGCCGCGATCTCCTGATCCCCCCGGTTCGTTAATCCCTCCGAGACGACAGCGAGCGCGTAGATGGGTGACAACCCCTCCCGCTCGGTGAACGCCACCGCCGGCGACCTGGGCGTGACTCCTCGTCACGCCCGGGGCGCCGGTTCTGGCGTATCTCCGAGCAGCCACGAAGAGCCCCCGGTCGGTGGGGGCGGTGCCCTGCCCAAGAAGTCCAGGTTCTCCATGGAGACCGGCTTCCGCGGTCTCTCCACCGCTGCCGGTGCGATGGTGCTGGTCATCATCGTCGCGATCGCCGTCTTCCTGATCTCGAAGGCGGTGCCGGCCATCCAGGCCGACAACGAGAACTTCCTGACCTTCAGCCGCTGGAGCCCGAACGAGGCGACGCCGGCCTTCGGTATCGCCGTCCTGGCCCTCGGCACCCTGCTGACCTCGATCATCGCGCTGGTCGTGGCGGTGCCGATCGCGATCGGGATCGCGCTGTTCCTGTCGCACTACGCCCCGAAGCGCCTGGCCACGCCGCTGGGCTTCGTGATCGACCTGCTCGCCGCGGTGCCCAGTGTGGTCTTCGGTCTCTGGGGCCGCGATCTGTTCCAGCAGCCGGTCCGGGACTTCTCGGTCTGGCTGAACCACTACTTCGGCTGGATCCCGATCTTCGGCGGTGATGGCCCGTTCGGCCAGTCGCTGATGCTCGGTGGCCTGGTCCTGGCGATCATGGTGCTCCCGATCGTCACCTCGCTCTCCCGTGAGGTCTTCCAGCAGACCCCGGCCATGAACGAGGAGGCCGCGCTGGCTCTCGGCGCGACCAAGTGGGAGATGATCCGCACCTCGGTGCTGCCGTACGGCAAGCCCGGTGTGATCGCCGCGGTCATGCTCGGCCTGGGCCGCGCGCTCGGCGAGACCATCGCGCTCGCCCTGACGTTGGGTATCACCTGGGAGATCTCGTTCAACGTGATCCAGACCGGTGGTAACTCGATCGCGGCGAACATCGCCAACTCCTTCAACGAGGCGAACGACACCGGCCGGGGCGCGCTCATCGCGTCCGGTCTCGTGCTGTTCGCGATCACGCTGATCGTCAACATGACGGCGCGGGCGATCATCTACCGTCGCCGCGAGTTCCGGGACAGTGCCGCATGAGCCTTCTGGACAGTGAGGTGCCCGGCGTCGTGATGACGCCGGACAACATCCGTAGCAAGAAGTTCCCCCTGGTCTCCAACCTCCTGGTCGCCGTCGCCGCGCTCGTGGTGTCGGCCGCGGTCGTGCTCGGCCTCGGCATCGGCAACTGGGTGCTGGTGATCGTGCTGGGCGGCGTGTTCTACCTGGTCGGCCTGAACTTCGCGGCCGGTCGGGTCGAGGGCAAGCGGGCCGCCCGTAACCGGATGTGGCAGACGGCCATCTACACCGCCTGTCTGCTGGCCGTGCTGCCGCTGGCCTCGGTCGTCTGGACCCTGATCTCCAAGGGCTCCAGCCGCCTGGACGGCGACTTCTTCGGCAGCTCGATGGCGAACATCGGCGCCCGCGACGCGAACGGTGGCGCCTACCACGCCATCATCGGCACCCTGGAGCAGGTCGGCATCGCCACCCTGATCGCGGTGCCGCTCGGCGTGCTCGGCGCGATCTACCTGACCGAGTACGGGCGGGGCAAGTTCGCCTCCACGATCCGCTTCTTCGTCGACGTCATGACCGGTATCCCGTCGATCGTCGCCGGTCTGTTCGTCCTCTCGTTCTGGGTGCTGATCGTCAGCAAGTGGTTCAACGACGGCAACCCGGAGTACTCGGGCTTCGCGGCCTCGCTCGCGCTCACCGTCCTGATGCTGCCGACCATCGTGCGTTCCACCGAGGAGATGCTGCGCCTGGTGCCCGGCCCGCTCCGCGAGGGTGCGTACGCCCTGGGTGTCCCGCAGTGGAAGACGATCCTGCAGGTCGTCCTCCCGACCGCGGCGCCCGGCATCGTCACCGGTGTCATGCTCGCCATCGCCCGCGCGGCCGGCGAGACGGCCCCGGTGCTGCTGGTCGCGGGTGGCCTCTCGCGGATCAACTTCGACCCGTTCAGTGGCGGTCAGGCCTCGCTGGCGCTCTACGTGTACCAGCAGGCCGCCGACGCCTCGAAGTACGCGCCGCCCCGGGCCTGGACGGCCGCGCTCACCCTGGTGGCGCTGGTCCTGATCCTGACCATCGCCGCCAAGCTGCTCGCCCGTCGCAACAAGTTGACCCGGTAAAGAAGGACCTCCCATGGCCAAGCGCATCGAAGCGAGCAACGTCTCCTCCTACTACGGCTCCTTCAAGGCGATCGACAACGTCTCGATGACCGTCGAGCCGAAGACGATCACCGCCCTGATCGGCCCGTCCGGCTGCGGCAAGTCGACCTTCCTCCGGTCGATCAACCGCATGCACGAGGTCCTGCCGAACGCGCGGATCGAGGGTCGTCTGACCATCGACGACCAGAACATCTACGACCCGGACGTGGACATCACGGCCGTCCGTCGCATGATCGGCATGGTCTTCCAGCGGCCCAACCCGTTCCCGACCATGTCGATCTACGAGAACGCGGTCGCCGGCCTCAAGCTCAACGGCGTCAAGAAGAAGGCTCTTCTCGACGACGCCGCCGAGAAGTCGCTGCGCTCCGCGAACCTGTGGGACGAGGTCAAGGACCGCCTGGACCGGCCCGGCGCCGGCCTCTCCGGCGGTCAGCAGCAGCGTCTCTGCATCGCCCGCACCATTGCGGTCGAGCCGCAGGTCGTGCTCATGGACGAGCCGTGTTCCGCGCTCGACCCGATCTCGACGCTGGCGATCGAGGACCTGATGTTCAAGCTGAAGGACCGCTTCACGATCATCATCGTCACGCACAACATGCAGCAGGCCGCCCGGGTCAGTGACAAGACCGGCTTCTTCTCGATCGACAAGACCGGCGAGCCCGGCCGCCTGATCGAGTACGACGACACGCAGAAGATCTTCAGCAACCCGTCGCAGAAGAAGACCGAGGACTACATCACCGGCCGCTTCGGCTGAGCGAGAACCACCATCAAGGGCGCCGATTCCTCCGTACGGGGAAATCGGCGCCTTTGATCTTTTAGAACGACAGCGTGGCCGTCCCGTCGGGCTGGACGTCGATGCGGGGCATGACCGGCGTCGCCGCGTCCCGATGCGCGGACGCGGCCACCACCCCGGCGATCGTGCCGCCCGCGGCGATCTGGTTCAGCGTGTGCCGGGTCGGCGGCAGCATCGGCAGGTCGGCCGAGTCGAGCGGGTCGATCCAGGCCGTCCGGTCGGCCTCCCCGGAGACGTCCCGCGCGTCCTGCGACTCGGGCAGCAGCGCCACGAAGAACCAGGTGTCGAACCGCTTCGGCTCGAACTCCGGGGTGATCCAGCGGGCCCAGGGCAGCAGCAGGTCGTCGCGCAGACGCAGGCCCCGGCGCTCCAGCAGCTCGGCCAGGGTCAGCTCGCGGCGCAGCACGGCCGCCCGATCCGATTCCCAGGCCGGGTCGTCGGCGTCGGCCACCGTGCGGTCCGGCTCGGCCGCGGGACCGGCCAGCACGACGCCGGCCTCCTCGAACAGCTCCCGGGCGGCGGCACCGACCACGGCCCGGGCCTGCTCCTCGGGCACACCGAGCCGGGCCGCCCAGTCGTCGCGCAGCAGCTCCGGACGGTCCGACGGGTCGACGCCGCCGCCGGGGAACGCGTAGACGCCGCCGAACGCCATCGACGTCATGCGGCGGAGCACGTACACCTGGAAGCTCGGCCCGGCCGGTCGCAGCAGGACCACCGTGGCCGCCGGGCGGGCCGGGACGGGCGGGCCGGTGAATTCCCGGGCCCTCTTCATCATCGCGGGCGGAAGCGGCATGGGCTCGGTCACCGCCCGATCCTGCCACCGGGCCCGCTCCGGGCGATACCGTATCGATCATGACCGGACAGAACGTTCGCTGGGGAATTCTCGGGCTTGGCGGGATCGCCGCCACCTTCGCCGCCGACCTGCCCCTGGTGCCGGGCGCCGAACTGGCCGCGGTCGGTTCGCGCGACCAGGCGACCGCCGACGCCTTCGCCGCGAAGCACGGATTCGCCCGGGCCCACGGCTCCTACGCCGCCCTGGCCGCCGACGACGAGGTGGACGTCGTCTACATCGCCACCCCGCACGCCTTCCACCACGCCGGCGCGCTGCTCTGCATCGAGGCCGGCAAGCACGTGCTGGTCGAGAAGCCGATCACCCTCGACCTGGCCACCGCCGCCCAACTGATCGAGGCCGCCCGCGCCCGCGGCGTCTTCCTCATGGAAGCGATGTGGATGCGCTGCAACCCGGCCATCCGCAAGGCCGCCGAACTCGTCGAGGAGGGCGCGATCGGCTGGGTCAGCTCGATCCACGCCGACTTCGGCCTGCAGGGCCCGTTCGACGCCGAGCACCGCCTGCGCGCCCCGGAACTGGGCGGTGGCGCACTGCTCGACCTCGGCGTCTACCCGATCCACCTGGCCCACCTGTTCATGGGCGCGCCCGCCTCGGTGCAGGCCTGGGCCCACCTCACCCCGGAACGCGTCGACGAAAACACCGGCATCCTCCTGGGCTGGCAGTCCGGCGCCGTCGCGGCCCTGACCTGCAGCATCAACGGCGAGAGCCGCAACGCCGCGTCGATCACCGGCACCGGCGGCCGCATCGAGTTCCCGCCCGGATTCATGGTGCCCCGCTCGTTCACGCTGCACCGCCCGGGCAAGGCGCCCGAGACCTACGAGTTCGAGTTCCCGGGCAGCGGCTACCAGTTCGAGGCGGCCGAGGTCCAGCGTTGCCTGGCCGCCGGCGAGCCGGAAAGCCCCCTGGTCTCCCAGGCGACCACGCTCGAAGTGATGAGCCTGCTGGATTCCATCCGCGAGCAGATCGGCGTCTTCTACACCTGAGATCACATTCTTCATTGCCTCGGTCCGCCGTGGTCCAGATCGTCGCTCCCGCGGGGACCCTTCCGGTCCTCGCAGGGCGCTGGCGCGCCCAGAACGCGAGGCCCGCAAGGGCGACGTGGTCGGGTGGGCACGGTCAAGGCAAAAAGCGGTTACCCGCCCCACCCCGTGCGCCAGCCCGCTCAACAGCCGACCCGCTCAACAGCCGACCCGCCCGCCGTAACGGGCCCGCGACGCCGCAGTCCCCCGAGCCCCTGCCGCGGGGTCCCGGTCTCCGGCTGGTGCTCACGGCTCTAAAAACGTCCAAAAACAGCCCTCAGTGCCAGCCGACGGGCGTGAGCCGCGGCTGGGGCGGGAGTGGCGACGGGATCGCGCGCGGGACGGGCGGGACGCCGCCGGGGCGGTCGGGTGCTGAACGCCGTACTGCGGAAATCTTTAGGTGAAGAAGGGGCGGACGACGAAGTAGAGCAGGCAGGAGATGAGCGCCGCCCCCGGGAAGGTGGTGACCCAGGCGATGAGGATGTTGCCGGCCACGTTCCACCGGACCGCGCTGATCCGCTTGGTCGCGCCCACCCCCATGATCGCCGAGGTGATCGTGTGGGTGGTGGAGATCGGCGCGTGCAGGACCCAGGCGTTGAAGTAGAGGACGGCGCTGGCCACGGTCTCGGCCGCGAAGCCCTCGGCCGGTCCCAAGTCGATGATCTTACGGCCCAGGGTGCGGATGATGCGCCAGCCGCCGGTGTACGTGCCGGCCGCCAGCATCGTCGCCGAGGCCCAGAAGACCCACTCCGGAATGTCCGTGGCCGTGCTCTGGTAGCCGCCGCTGTACAGGGCCAGGACCACGATCCCCATCGTCTTGGCGGCGTCCTGGGTGCCGTGGCCGATCGCCATCAGGGCGGCCGAGAACGTCTGCGCGTGGCGGAACCCACGGTTGAGCCGGCCGGGGTGGCCGCGGCGGAAGATCCACATGATGGCGACCATGGCCAGGAAGCCCAGGATCAACCCGACGATCGGCGAGATGACCATCGGGACCAGGACCTTCTCGATGATGGTGGCCCACTGGACCTCACCGATGCCGGCGAACAGGGTGGCGCCGACCAGGCCGCCGAAGAGCGCGTGGGACGAGCTCGACGGAAGCCCGAAATACCAGGTGATCAGGTTCCAGCAGATGGCGCCGAGCACGCCCGCGAAGACGATGCCGAGGCTGGGGACGCCGGTCGGCAGGGAGACCAGCCCGTCACCGACGGTCTTGGCCACCTCGGTGCCGAAGTGCGCGCCGATGAAGTTGCCGACCGCGGCCATGGCCAGGGCGGCCCGCGGGGTCAGCGCGCGGGTGCTGACGCTTGTCGCGATCGCGTTGGCCGCGTCGTGGAAGCCGTTGGTGTAGTCGAACACCATCGCGGCGGCGATCACCGCCAGGACGGCGACGAGTTCCGGGGACAACCTCAGGACTCCTTGACCGCTATGGTCTCGACCGTGTTGGCCACGTGCTCGAAGGCGTCACAGGCGGCTTCCAGCTCGTCGGCGACCTCCTTCATCTTCAGGACGGTGAGCGCGTCGTACTCCCCGGAGAAGAGCCGGACCAGCAGCATCCGGTAGGCCCGGTCGCCGTCGTTCTCCAGCCGGTTTATCTCGATCCAGTAGTCCTCGAGATTTTTCATCGAGCGCAGTCGCGGCATGGCGTCGGCGGTGATCCGGGCCTGCTGGTCGAGAACGGTGATCAGCTCGTGCATCTCGCGCGGGAGCGAGGGCAGCTCGGTCAACCCGTACAGGTAGAGCAGGTTCCCGACGGCTTCGAGGTGGTCCATCACGTCGTCCAGCTGCGAGCCGAGCGAGTAGATGTCAGCCCGGTCGAACGGCGTGATGAAAGTCGAGTTGATCTTCTTGTACAGCTCGTGCGTGATCGCGTCGCTGTCGTGCTCCACGTCGCTCAGCCGCTCGCTGACCGACTGGACGTCCACCCCGGGCAGGGTCAGCTCGTTGAGCAGCTCGGTGCCCTTCACCAGGTTGTACGAGGCCTTGGTGAAGAGGTCGTAGAAGACACCCTCGACGGGGCGGAATGAGAACTTCACGGTGCGGACCTCGATCGACGGGCTTTTTCGTTTGATCTCCGACCCGCATGCTATCGGTCCCGCTGAGTTCACCCTTTCGACACGGCACTGAACCGTCTCGTGGGCGCCGCGCGTTCGGGCTGGTGGGAGCTTCGCAGATAGCGGGCCAGCCCGTGCAGGTCCGTGTCGGCGATCACGTCCACGCCGGCCGCCCACAGTTCGGCCCAGACCGCGGCCCGGGCCCGCTTGGCCCCTTCCGGCAATCCGCTGATCCGCACGGTACGGCCGTCCTCGTGCGCCGCCCGCACCAGCGCGTGCAGCAGATGCCGCTCCTCGGCGGCGATCGGTTCCCGGCCGTCCCACCCGAACCGGTGCGTCCACGCCTCGCTGAGCACCGGCGCCAGCTCGGCCGGGACCGAGCGGGAGCCCAGGTCGTCGAAGCCGGCCTCGGTGAACGCGTACCGCACCGGCTGGGCCGCGAGCAGGTCGCGGGCGTCGACGATGCCGGCCACGGTCACGGTCACCACGCCCGGGGTCATCCGGCCGGCGTTGCAGCGGCTGAGCAGGGGCGCGTGGTCCCGCAGCTGCTGGTCCAGCATCCGGTAGGCCCGCAGCAGCGACTCGGTGTCCCGGCTCGGCCCGGTGAACTGGACGACCAGCTGGAACGGCGCCTGCTGGTCGTGCCAGAGGCGGCCGCCGGTGGCCTGGGCGCGGGTGAACAGCGGGGCCAGCACGAGCCGGCGCAGGGTGCGGCCGGGTTGCGGGGCGCCGGGGCCGAGGAACAGTTCGCCGTGCGGGCCGGGGACGACCCGTACGGTCATGCCGCCCAGCCCGAGCCGCAGCACCGCCGGCAGCGGGTCGGTCAGCCGGTCCGGGACCAGTGCGTGGCCCCCGGCCAGGCTGGTGCGGGTCCGGCGGGCCAGCGCGATCGACATGGCTCCCCCCGCGCCCGCGAGTCCGGCCAGACTGCCGGCGAGAGTTGCCATGTCCTGCACGTGCCACCACCCTATTTGAGCAAAAAATCCCTTTTACACTGTGGCACAGGTGATACCCGACCCCGGGCATCCCGCGCAGAATTGGCACCATGCCGTCGCCCGCCGCGAGTGAGTTCGAGGCCCACCGGTCCTACCTGACGGCCGTGGCCTTCCGAATGCTGGGCAACCGGGCCGAGGCCGAGGACGCGGTCCAGGAGGCCTGGCTGCGGTTCGCCCAGCAAGATCAAGATCAGATTCGCGACGTACGGGGATGGCTGACCACGGTCACCGGCCGGATCTGCCTCGACCAGCTCAACTCCGCCCGCGTCCGCCGTACGTCCTACACCGGCGAGTGGCTGCCCGCGTTCGTCGTCGACCCCGACGCCGACCCGGCCGTGCTGGCCGAACGGGCCGACCAGGTCAGCATCGCCCTGCTCGTGGTCCTGGAACGGCTCACCCCGGAACAGCGGGTCGCGTTCGTGCTGCACGACGCGTTCGGCGTGCCGTTCGAGGAGGTGGCCACCGTGCTCGACACCACGCCCGCGGCGGCCCGGCAGCACGCGTCGCGCGGGCGCAAGGCGGCGGCCGACGGCGGGATCCGGCACTCGGCCGGACCGGCCGAACAACGCCGTGTCCTGGCGGCGTTCCTGACCGCGGCTCAGAGCGGAGACGTCCGTACCTTAGCGGCGGTTCTGGCCCCTGAGGTCGTCGCGATCAGCGATGGTGGCGGCGTGGTCCGCGCGGCGCTGCGCCCGGTCTACGGTCCGGAGAAGGTGGGCCGCTTCTTCCACGGCCTGCTGAGCCGCCGGCTGGACGACGTGCTCGACATGCGGGTCGAGCCGGTGCTGGTCGAGGGCGACGCCGGGATGCTGCTGCACGGCACCCGGGGCGACGGATCCCGGCTGCTGGTGGTGCTCACCGTCGCCGTCGAGGCCGGGCAGATCACCGGCATCTTCGTGCAGCAGAACCCGGAGAAGGTGTTACTGGGTGACCTCGGATAGGTGCTTGCGGTAGTGCGTGGCGAACGGCTCGGTGCCGTCACCCAGCCGGCCCATCAGCAGCTGCGCGGCCGCGTTGGCCTCGACGACCAGATCCTCCGGATAACCGAACTGGACCCGGTGCTCCTCGAACTCGTCCTCGTCGCGCAGCTCGACCAGCCCGGTCTCGCGGCGCCGGACCACGTCCAGGTCCAGGTCGATGATGTGGACCGTGTCACCCTCCCAGCGCGCCGGGGTGGTGATGTCGCAGTAGACCTCACTGGTCCGCGGAGGCGGGTTGAACATCCCGGTCCACCACGCGTGATGGGGGACGAGCAGGACGAACGGGATCTGCTCGACCGACGGCCGGCCGTGGTAGACCGAGGCCGTGCCCTGGGTCACGCCGACCCAGATGCCCAGGTCATCCTCGGCCAGGCGACGCGCCGGATAGTCGCGGTGGGCCGCACCGTCGTACTTGGTGTAGATGACCCGGACCATCTCGCTCGGCATGGGTGCACCCTAACGGTGACCCGGATATGTCGGTGGTGCCGGGTACGGTTCCTGCGTGCCCGCAGCAACCAAGAAGAAGGCGACCGCCGAGCAACTCCTCGCCGCCGCGGTCGGAGCCGTCCCCGGTGGGTCCGCCCGCCCAGGTCAGCAGGCCATGGTGGCGGCGATCGACAAGGCCATCAAGGACCGTGAGCACCTGCTCGTGCAGGCCGGCACGGGCACCGGCAAGAGCCTCGGATATCTGACCCCGGCCCTGCTCGTCGAGGGCCCGGTCGTCGTCTCCACCGCCACCCTCGCCCTGCAGAACCAGCTGGTCGAGCACGACCTGCCCCGGCTGGCCGCCGCGGTCGAGCCGGTGCTCGGGCGCAAGCCGACGTTCGCCGTGCTCAAGGGCCGGCATCACTACCTGTGCGCGGCCAAGCTGGAGCACGTCGACGAGCAGGCGCCGACCGACACGCTCTTCGACGACGCGCCCGCGCCCAAGGCCGGCCAGTGGCTGGGCGAGGCCGGGCGGCTCGGCAAACAGGTCGTCCGGATCCGGAGCTGGGCCGAGAAGACCCAGACCGGTGACCGCGACGAGCTCGACCCGGGCGTCGAGGACGCGGCCTGGCGCTCGGTCTCCATGCCGGCGCGCGACTGTGTCGGCGCCGCCCGCTGCCCCTACGGCCAGGAGTGCTTCGCCGAGGCGTCCCGGGTGCGGGCCCGCGAGGCCGACATCGTGGTCACCAACCACAGCCTGCTCGCCGTCGACATGATCGCCGACCGGCACATCATCCCGCCGCACAAGCTGCTCGTCGTCGACGAGGCCCACGAGCTGGCCGAGCGGGTCTCCTCGGCGTCCCAGGCCGAGCTCACCCCCGAGTCGATCGAGCGGGCCTCCCGCCGCGCCCGCACCCTGATCCCGCAGGCCGCCGCCGAGTCGCTGGCCGAGGCGGCCGACGCGCTCACCGTCGGTCTGGCCGACGTGCCGGCCGGGCGGCTCACCGACGGCCTGCCCGACCCGCTGCGGCAAGCCGTCACGCTGCTCGAAACGGCGACCCGGGCCGGTCTCACCGCGATCGGCGACATCAAGAGCGACGACCCCGATCCCGTACGGAAACAGCAGGCCAAAGCCGTCCTCGACGAGCTGTCGGCAACCGCTCAGCGGCTGCTCGAAGAGGACGACTTCGACGTCGCCTGGGTCGAGAAGTCGGAGATCGGCGCCGGCCGCCGAGCGCTCGTCGTGGCCCCGCTGTCGGTCGCCGGCACGCTGTCCCAGGCGCTCTACGAGGACCGCACGGTCGTGGCCGCGTCGGCCACACTGACGCTGGGCGGCCGCTTCGACACCGTCGCCCGCTCGCTCGGCCTGCCCGTCTCCGGCACCGACAGCACCGGCGACGGCTGGACGTCACTCGACGTCGGCTCCCCGTTCGACTACCCCAAACAGGGCATTCTGTACGTGGCGGCGCACCTGCCCCGCCCGGCCGCGTCCGGTCTGCCCGACGCCGCCGGCCAGGAACTGCTCAAACTGGTCGAGGCGCTCGGCGGGCGCACCCTCGGCCTCTTCTCCTCCCGCAAGGCGGCCACCCAGGCGGCCGAGCTGCTGCGCGCCAAGACCGACCTGCCGATCCTGCTCCAGGGCGACGAGACCCTGCCGATCCTGGTCCGCAAATTCCGGGAGGAGAAGTCGAGCTGCCTGTTCGGCGTCATGTCCCTCTGGCAGGGCGTCGACGTGCCCGGCGACGCGTGCCAGCTCGTCGTCATCGACCGGCTGCCGTTCCCCCGCCCGGACGAGCCGCTGGCCGCGGCCCGCTCGGCCGCGGTCGACGCCACCGGCGGCTCCGGCTTCGCGGCGGTCAGCGTCCCCATCGCGGCGATCCGCCTGGCCCAGGGCGTCGGCCGGCTCATCCGGTCGACCGGCGACAAAGGCGTGGTCGCGGTCCTCGACTCCCGGCTGGAGACCGCCCGGGGCTACGGGACGTTCCTGCGCAACTCGCTGCCCCCGTTCTGGTACACCACCAACTCGGACGTGGCGCTCGGCGCCCTGAAACGGCTGGGATCGGTCGAGTGAAGCTGATCGCCTGCACGTTCCTGGTCGCGGCCGACGGCTCCCTGCTGCTGCAGCTGCGCGACGATCAGGCCCCCGCCTACCCGAACGTGTGGGGCCTGCCCGGCGGGGCCATCGAGCCCGGCGAGACCCCGGTCGAGGCGGCGGCCCGCGAGCTGCTGGAGGAGACCGGCCTGCGGGCCGACGGGGAACTGTTGCTCTTCGAACGCCAGGAGCTGCCCGCCGAGGGCCGGATCAAGCACTACTTCCACGGCCGTACGACCGCTGCCCAGGCCGACGTGATCCTCGGCGAGGGCGCCGCGATGCTCTTCATCCCGGCGGCGGAGGTACTGGACCGCCCGTTCACCCCGGGCAGCGCCGAGGTCATCGCCCGCTTCCTCGCCTCCCCGCAATACGATTCCGCCGTCGCCTCCGCGTGACCGGTGCGGTGGGCGTGTCACGATGGCTGCCGTGACGGGGCCGGGGGTTTGGTATGGGCCGCCCGCGCCGGCTCCGAAGCGGCGCCGGCGGTGGGTGAGTGCTGTCGTGGGCGCGTGGATCGTGGTGCTGGCGCTGCTGTCGTGGTGGTCGATCCGGAATGATCCGGCGACCGTGCCGGAGCAGCGCAGTGTCGGGCAGGCGATGCCGGCGCTGCGGAAGGCGGCCGGGGTGCTGCTGGCGGCCGTGGATCGGGCGGTGGCGCAAGGGGTGGCCGCGCCCAGTTCGACTCCGGCCGACGGGGCGCCGTGGGCGGTGCGGATCGGGGCAGTTCGGGCCGACAGCTGCGAACTCACGCCGGTGCGGGACGGGGTGGAGGCCGGGCGGGACGTGTACCTCTATGTGCCGCAGGGGCGAGCCCAGGAAGCGTTGGAGCGGGTCGCGGCGGCGCTGCCCAAGGAGTATCGGGCCGGCGTGGTGGCGGCCCGGGTGGGAACGAAGCTGTCGCTCTTCGGGGACGCGGGGGACTTCATCGCGGTCGAGGCCGAAGGACAGGCCGACGATCAGGTGCTGACGCTCTCGGTAGCGACCGGCTGCCGGCCCGGAACGGTGCCCCGCGGGAACGACTCGGGCGGGTTGTCCGAGGAACTCGGGAGTGACCCGGCGGCGGGAGTGGCGCCGACAGCGCTGGGGGAGACCCTGGCGGCGCTCGGCGGGCGGGCCGGCGCCGCAGTGTCGACGCAGGTGGTGGCGTGTCCCGGGGGCGGGGTCGCGGCGACCTATCAGGCGACGGGCGGGGCGAGCGGGGACGGGCCGCGCGGGGTTCCGGCCGGCGCGACGCCGGTGTGGTCGGGGGCGGGCGGATGGGCGTACGGGAAAGGCTCGGAATCTGTTGTCGTTGATGACAACGGGGAAAACCTGCAGGTCAGCGTGACCACCACCTGCGCTCAGTAGACGAGGGCCTGCGCGCCCTCGGTCATGATCTCCTCGACGAAGACGGCGGCGCCGGCGATGCGGATGCCCGGGAGGACGTCATCGGGGCCGATGTCGCGGCGGGCCGCGCACTGGGTGCACGCCGTGATCCGGCCGGCCTCCAGCAGGACCTCGATCAGGTCGGGGAGCGGCGCGGCATGCGGCAGCTCGAACTCGGCGGCGCGGCCGGGCAGGGCGAACCACGTGGACTCGCCGGTCAGCCAGAACGACACGTCGACCCCGGCCGTGACCGCGGTCGTCGCCACGTTGAAAGCCTGGTTGCAGCGTTCCGGGGCGTCCGCGCCGGCGGTGGCCTTGACGACCAGCAAACGTGCCATACCGGCCAGCATAAGATGGGCCGGTCATGGTTACAGAGATCGGGTTCGTGAGCCTGCTGGTCGCCGGGATGGGCGCGCTGGCGGGCGGTTTCGGCTATCTGGCGATGCGTATTTCGAGGGGGCGTTGGTGAGCGACGGCGAGACGGAAAACCCACTGGGCCCGCCACCGTGGCTCAACGCCCCTCCGGTCGGCGCCTACCCCTACGAGGACACGCACGACCTGCGGGTCGGGCCGGACCTGCACCCGTCGCTGCTCGGGCTGCTGCCGTTCATCGGCCTGTGGCGTGGGCGCGGGCAGGGCGGCTTCCCGGCCGAGGAGGACTTCAACTTCGCCCAGGAGATCCGGCTCAGCCACGACGGGCGAGACTTCCTGCGCTTCGAATCGCGGGCCTGGCTGCTCGACGACGAGTCGCAGCCGATCGGGCAGGCGCTCACCGAGTCCGGCTTCTGGCGGCCCGTGCTCGTCGACGGGCGGCCCGGGGACGAGATGGAAGCGACCATGATCCGGCCGGACGGGGTCGCCGAGCTGTACCTGGGGAAGGCCGCCACCACGCGGCTGGAGATGGGGACGGACGCGGTGGCGTACACGCCGTCCGGGCTGCACGTGACCGGTGGGCATCGGCTGTTCGGGGTGGTCGAGGGGGCGCTGCTCTACGCGCACGAGATCTCCATCGACAACAGTGAGCTGACGCCGCACATGTCGGCGCGGCTGCTTCGCATCGGCGGCTGAGCAGGGGTTTTTGCCGGGGAGCCGGGTTGTCGGCTCCCCGGTGGGTTATCCACAATCTGGGGTTGTCCACAGGCGGGGACGGCGCGCGAGCGTGATCTTGGGGATTCGCGCGATAATGGTCGTGGGATCGCCCCCCTGTGGTGCGGTGGGGGCTGTCGAGTTAGAAGCCGAGCAAGGTCAACAGCCGGGGAGTCCACGGCGAGCGCTCCCGGGCCTCCCCGTCCAGCGCAACCACCTCGGCCAGCCCGCGCAGCGACGACGCCAGCCAGATCGCGTCGGCCGCGGCCAGTTCCGGCAGCGTCACCATCCGCTCGACCGGGCGCAGCCCGACCGTCGGCGCCAGCGACAGCAGGTGCGCCGCGGTGATCCCGGGCAGGATGGGTGCCTGTTCCCACGGGACGGTGCACAGTTCGTCGCCGGCCAGCCACACCACCGACGATGTGGGGCCTTCCAGGACGTACCCCTCGCTGGAGAGCCAGACCACGTCGTCAGCTTGATGTCGCGCCGCCCAGCGGCGGGCCGCGAAGTTGCTCGCGTAGGAGAGTGACTTGGCGGCGGACAGCGACCACGGCGGGCGGCGTGTGACGGTGACGCCGAGGTCGGCGCTGAGCACCCGGATTCCGTCGTGGCGTTCGCGCAGCACTTGGGCGGGGATTTCGGTGACGCCGACGTGCAGCAGGTTCCGCGTGTAGATGATTCTCATCGCACCGACTTGTCCGATAAAGCGCGACAGATCGGGCGGTTCAAAAACTGGCAGGTCGAGCAGCGCCGCCGACCGGGTCAGGCGCGCGAGGTGCTCGGCCAGCAGCCACGGCCCGGACGGGCGCAGATGCAGGGTCTCGAACACCCCGTCCCCCAGAAGATCGGCGGGGGACACCAGGATCTGCTCGTTCATCAACGTGAAACTAGCGAACTATGCTCGTGGGGTGTCCGCCACTTCGCTTGCCGCCATGCTTCGAGAGCGCGGCCTGCGGCTCACCCCGCAGCGCCAGCTGATCCTGGAAGCAGTGCACGAGCTCGGCCACGCGACCCCCGAGTCGGTGCACAACGCGGTCCGCGAGCGGGTCGCCGGAGTCAACATCACCACTGTGTATCGGACGCTGGAGCTGCTGGAAGAGCTCGGCCTGGTCAATCACACCCATCTCTCGCACGGTTCGCCGACCTATCACGCGGCCGGGGAGCATCAGCACGTCCATCTGGTGTGCCGGTCCTGTGGCTCGATCGAGGAGATGGATCCGGCCGTGCTGCGCCCGGTCTGTGATCAGCTGCTGGCCGAGCGGGATTTCCGGGTCGATGTGGGGCACGTCTCGCTGTTCGGGGTTTGTGGCAAGTGCAAGGAGTCGGAGTGACCGTCGTCATGGTCGAGGATCTCGACCCCAGTTCGGCCGACGCGGGCGTTCCCGCGCACTTCGGCGACCCGATGAAGGAGCAGCGGCTCCTGGAGACCGCGGTCGGCCTGGTCGATCGGTCGAATCGGGACGTCATCGCCGTTCCGGGTCCGGAGCGGGCGAGCTGGCTGCACACGCTGACCACGCAGCATCTTTCCGCGCTCTCCAGCGGCGAGGCCAGTGAGCTGCTGGTTCTCTCCCCGCACGGGCACGTGGAGCAGCACGCCTTCGTGACCGAGGACGGGACGACGGCCTGGCTCGACACCGAGCCCGGGGCCGGCGCCGGCCTTTTGAAGTATCTGGAGATGATGCGCTTCTTCACCCAGGTCGAGCCGCGCGAGGCGACGGGCGAGATCGCGGTGCTCTCCCTGGTCGGGCCGGCCGCGGCCGACCTGTTCCCCGACCTGGCGGCACCCCGGGTGGGCGCGGTGCCGGGTCCGAAGTTCGCCGCCGGGTCCGTGCCACCCGAGGCCACGGCCATTTATTCGGTACGGACTTTTGAGGGCGGCCTGGCTCGCCGCGTCCCGCTCGGTGTGGACCTGCTGGTGCCCCGCCAAGCGAAGACTTCCGTGATCGAGAAGCTCGGCGTGCCCCGCGCCGGCCTGTGGGCTTACGAGGCGATCCGCGTCGCCGCCCGCAGCCCGCGCCTGGGTCACGAGACCGACCACAAGACGATCCCCGCCGAGGCCGACTTCCAGGCGGCCGCCGTGCACCTGGACAAGGGTTGCTACCGGGGGCAGGAGACGATCGCCCGGGTGCATCACCTCGGCCGGCCGCCGCGCCGCCTGGTCATGCTGCACCTGGACGGGATCGCCACCGACCACCCGCCGGTGCACGGCACGCCCGTGGAGTTGGACGGGCGGGCGGTCGGTTTTGTCGGGACCGCGGTGCGGCATCACGAGTTGGGGATGGTCGCGCTGGCCGTGCTCAAGCGGAACGTGGCCGACGACGCGCGGTTGACCGTGGGTGAGTCGGCGGCGGCGATCGACGCCTGATCGGCGGCTGAGGGGCGGCGTGGCCGGCGCTTGAGGGCGGTCGGTGGCTGGCTGCTTGTGGGGGCCTGCTTCCGCCGTACGGCGAAAGCGGTTTTGGTTTTCGGTGCCGGAAGCCCGATGGCAGGATGACCGGCATGACCGGGACCTTGATCACCGTCGCCCCGACCGGCGCGGAGAGCGACAGGACGGACGTGCCGGCTCGGCCAGAGACCCTGGACGAGCTGGTCGCGACCGCGAAGGAGTGCGAGGCGCTCGGCGCCTCGATGATCCGTGTGCACCTGCGGGACGCGGACGGGCGGCGGACCGTGGACGCGCTGCGCGAGTCGACCGGGCTGATCGTTCAGCTCGCGTCCGGCCGCGCGGTGGACGGCGTGGAGATGGCAACGTGCGCGGTTGATGCCGCGTCGCACACCCGGCTGCGGGCGAGCGGAGTCGTTGCGACGTACGAGATCACCGACCTGGGTCAGTTCGCCGGCCTGCGGCGACTGCTCGACGAGCACGGGCTGCCGTTCGGCGGGCACGTTCACCTGGACCTGGTGCTGGGCGCGCCCGGCGGGATGCCCGGCACGGCGGCCGCGCTCGTCGCGTGCGAGCAGGCGATCCGCGACCTGCCGCCCGGGACCACGTTCTCAGCGACCGGCGTCGAGACCGCCACGATCCCGGTTCTGCTGACCTCACTGGCGACCGGCGGTCACCTGCGGGTCGGATCGGAGGACACCATCCGGTACGACAGGAGTCGTCTCGTCGAGTCGAACATGCAGCTGGTGGCCCGCGCGGTCGGGTTCGCCCAGCTGGCCCAGCGCACGCCGCTGACCCCGGCCCAGGCGCGCGAGCTGCTGGGGGTTCCGGCCCGATGAGCAGCAGCAGCGTTGTCGTCGCCGAGGTGGTCCGCTCCGGGTTCGTCGAGAGCGTGCACCACGGGATCATCGCCTTCAGCGACAAGTCGGGCGTGGGCGAGATCGGTCAGCCGTTCTTCCCGCGCTCGTCCAACAAGCCGTTGCAGACGGTCGGGATGCTGCGCAGCGGTCTCGTGCCGCGCGAGGAGACCGACCTCGCCATGATCAGTGCCAGTCACGATGCCGAGCCGTTTCACGTGGATCGGGTGCTCGGCATCCTGGCCGCGGCCGGGCTCGGGCCGGAAGCGCTCGGCTGCCCGGCCCAGCTCCCGCACGGCGAGCAGGCGCGTGACGCGTGGCTGCGGGGTGGGGGCGGCCCGGAGCGGATCCTGATGAACTGCTCGGGCAAGCACGCCGGGATGCTGGCGACCTGCGTGGTGAACGGGTGGGACCTGGGCACGTACCTGGATCCTCGGCACCCTCTGCAGGTCGCGCTGGCCGACGCGGTGAGCGAACTCACCGAGGAGCCGATCGCGGCCGTCGGCGTGGACGGCTGCGGTGCCCCGGTCCTGGCCGTCACGCCGATCGGGCTGGCCCGGGCCTTCCAGCGGCTGGTCGAGGCCGAGCCGGGCACGCCCGAGCGGCGGGTGGCCGACGCCATGCGGGCGCATCCGGAGCTGGTGGCCGGGACCGGGGCGCCGGACACCGTACTGATGGGCGCGGTTCCCGGGCTGCTGATGAAGAGCGGGGCCGACGGGGTGGTGGCGGCGGCCGTGCCGTCGGTCGGCGGGGTCGCGGTGAAGATCTCCGACGGGGCGATGCGGGCCCGGGTGCCGGTGCTGATCGAGGCGTTGCGGCGCCTCGGGGTGTCGACACCCGACCTGACGGAGCCGGTGCTGGGCGGCGGACAGCCGGTCGGCGAGGTTCGCGCGGTCCGGTTCGCCTAACGCCCGTGTGGGATGACTCACGCTAGCTCTTGTTAGCACTTTGCTTGCAAGAGCTAGCAGGGCGCGCTAACTTCGGGACATGGCCAACAAGGACCTGCCCCAGGACATCGGAACCTTCATCCGCGACCTGAGGCAGACCGCGAAGATCTCGCTGCGGCAGCTCGCCGACAAGGCCGGGGTGAGCAACCCCTACCTCAGCCAGATCGAGCGTGGCCTGCGTAAACCGAGCGCCGAGGTGCTGCAGCAAATCGCCAGCGCCTTGCGTGTGTCGACGCCCGCGATGTATTTGCGGGCCGGACTGCTCGATGGCGAAGGCCAGCAGGGAGTGCTGGCCGCCATCGCGGTCGACCCGGAGCTCACGATCGCGCAGAAGCAGTCCCTGACGCAGATCTACGAGACGTTCCGCAACGAGAACGCTCGGAACGCGCCCGTTCCCCAGGAGCCGGCGCCCGTGACAGACCCCTCGGAAGAGGAGGAGCTGTTGAAACAGGCCCTGCTCGCGGAAGAGAGCGGCGCGCCCCGGACCACCCCGATCGCCGAGGAGACGAAATGACCGAGCAGACCAAGACCAAGATCCCGACCCCGCTGTACGCCGCGGCCGGCGCCGGTGACCTCGCCTACCAGCAGCTTCGTAAGCTGCCGGCCGTGCTGACCGAGCTGAGCGACCGCGCTGTCGCCTCGCTGCGGACGGCCAACGTGCAGGCCGGCGAGTTGCAGAAAAAGGCCGCCGTCCAGGCCGGTGAGCTGCAGAAGAAGGCGGCCGGGACCGACTTCGACGCGCTGCGCACCAACGCGCAGACCGCGGCCACCGCGTTCGCGCAGATCGCCCAGGAGCGGGCCGTCGCCGCGTACACCGCCCTCGTCGCTCGCGGCGAGAAGGTCGTCGGCACCGGCATCGTCGAGTCCGCCGAGGTGGTGAACGCCGACATCGAGGCCACCGAGGCGCCGAAGGCCGTCGAGGCCGCGATCGACGAGGCCAAGGCCGTGGAGTCGGCCGAGGCCGCCCCGAAGCCGCGCAAGCGGGCCAAGGCGACCCCGGCCCCGAAGCCGGGCGAGTAACAAGCCCAGGCGCGGCCGTCTCCCGCTCTCCACTTTTTGCGCGAGCGGCCGTCCCCTGCTTCCTCAGTTCTTTACGCGAACGGCCGTCCCCCGCGGGGCGGCCGTTTCGCGTTCCCTCCACGGCGTTCGTTGCGGGACCGGCTTTGCGACATGATCGGCGGGGCCCGGCGTTGTCGCGGGACGCGGCATAGACTTCCCGGCATGGCTCTCTCCGCGCCGATCTTCTTCGACGATGTTCGGTACTACACCGAGCAGGTGATTCTGCTCCTGGCACTGATCCTGGAAACCGTCGCGTTCGTCCACTGCCTGACCCAGCGCGGTGCGGCCTTCCAGGCGCTCGGCACCCTGCCCAAGGGTGCGTGGGCTGTGATCATCGGCTTGTGTGGCCTCCTGACCTGGTGGGGGAGTTCCGCACTGGGCATTTTCGGTCTGGTCGGGATCGCGGCCTCGATGATCTACCTGCTTGACGTACGCCCCGGCTTGCGCGACATCGCCGACGGCAAGGGCTTCTGGTGACCCTGGCGCCGGTTGTGGGAGCGGGCGCGGCGGTTCGTGTGGTTTCGGTAGGTCGGGTGTGAGGGGACGCTTCGGCCCTCCGCCACCCGACGGCGGTCCGCGCCTGCAGCGCGCCGACCAGACCGGGCCGCGATCGGGTCGCCCTACGCTGCCGGGTGCGGCGACCGAGGTGGTCACTCTCCCTTCCGGCGTACGGATCGAGCAGCTGATCACCGGCACCGGCGAACCCATGACGGTCTTCGCCCACGGCCTGGCCGGGGACATCGTCGGCACCCGCCCGCTCGGTAGCGGAGTCGTCGGCCGCCGCACCTTCTTCCAGTTCCGTGGCCATGGCCGCTCCGACGTGCCGCCCGGCCCGTGGAGCTTCGGGGACCTGGCCGCCGACCTGCGTGGCGTATCCGACCTGGCCGGCGCGACCCGGGCGCTCGGCGTCAGCATGGGCGCGGGCGCGCTGTGCCGCCTGCTCGCCGAGACGCCGGACCGCTTCGAACGCGTCGTCCTCTACCTCCCGGCCCCGCTCGACGGCCAACGCCCCGAGGCCGCCATTCAGCGCCTCGACCGGCTGCTCGCCTCCGTCGAATCCGGCGAAGCCGCGATGATCGCCAACGCGGTCGAGGCCGAACTGCCCCCGTCGGTCCGCAACACCCCGGCCGGCTGGAGCTACCTCCGGCAGCGCGTCGAACAACTCCAGCGTGACGGCCTGGCCCCCGAACTCGCGACGCTCTGGACCGCCCCGGCGGTTCCCGACGACTCCCTCCTCAGAGCGTTTCGTGGCCGCGCCCTGGTCCTCGGCTGCCGGGACGACGAGATCCACCCGGCCGCCTGGGCCGAGCGGCTGGCCGAGCTGCTCGGGGCGGACCTGCACATCTACGACCGCCCGGCCGTCCTCTGGACCAACCGCAACGACCTTCGCGATCGAGTATCCGCCTTCCTGAACGCCTGATCCGGGTTATCCACACTGGCCGGTTATCCACAGGCCAGGCACGTGATCTTCCGGTTTTCCGCGACAATGGAAGCAAGGGCGGCCCCCTTGGGGGCGGGTGGGCCCTGTGGTGAGGGCGACCCGCCAGCCGTAACCCACCGCTGACCCGGCACCCCCGAAACAGCCATGAGAACCAGCCGAGCCCGTCGAGCCGGCGCTGGCGGCTGGGTTTGGGCGGCGTAGGCGACCGTGAGTGCCAGCTGGGCCTGTCGGGCTGGTGCTGGTGGCTGGGTTCGGGCTCCGAGGTCGACCGTGGGTGCCAGCTGAGGTTTTCGAGCTGGTGGCTGGGAGCGACACCGTGGGTGAGTGCCGCGGGCGTGAGCCGGGCTGCGGGGTGAGTGGGGCTGCGCGGCGGGGGCGCTACAGGGAGTTCACCGTCGTGATGTCGATGGGTTTGCCGAGGACTCGGCGGGCGAGAAGGGTCGCGCCGGCGATGGCGGCGGGCATGAGGAGGATGGCGCCGAGGGGGATGAGGAAGGCGCAGAAGACCGCGACGCCGAAGCCGAGGGTGAGGGGCACGTTGGCGGCGAGGGCGACGCGGCGGTGGCGGAGGCGCTGGCCGCGGCGTTGGAACGGGACGCCGGTGAGTTCGAGGGCGAGCAGCCAGCCGCCGACGGCGGCGGCCAGGACCGGGATGACGGTTTGGCCGACCAGTGGGAGGAAGCCGAGCAGGAACAGGGGGATGCCGGCCAGGATGGAGAGGGCGATCAGGCGGATCGAGTCGGCCAGGCTGCGGCGCAGGGAGCTCCAGAAGCCGACCTCGACCGCGTCCGGTACGCCACCGAAACGGTCCTCGACCAGTTCGGAGATGCGTTCGTAGAACGGGTCGCCGATCAGCAGGGTGACCGCGGTGAAGGTGAGGATGCCGAGCAGGAGGGCCAGGCCGACCAGGCCGGCGCCGGCCAGGACTTCGACGAAGTCGCGCCAGAAGCCGGACCAGTCGTCGGCGAACCAGGTGACCTTGGCCGAGAGGTCGGGCAGGAAGCGCAGGAGCAGGACCAGGGCGATCGTGTAGATCACCCCGGAGATCAGCGCTGGGAGCAGGCCGAGGCCGAGCAGCCGGGGGCTGCGCAGGACCAGGCCGAGGCCGCGGCCGAGCAGGCCGGCGCCGACGGCGAATTGACGAACGGCGGTCAGCGGCCGATTCGGATCTTCCTTCACGCCCCGCGAGCTTAGTGGTGCCTGTCCTGTTTCCCCTATCAGGAATTCGAGCTGGCCGTGGCCGAGGGTTCGGCGCTGGTGCTCGGGGCGACGCTGTCGGACGGGGTCGGTGTGGGGTCGGGCGGCCCGGTGATCTGCGTGGGTGTGGGTACCGGGGGCATGCCCAGGATCGGTGGCGGCGACGAGGTGGGTACGGTCGCCGGGGGTGCCGTGACCGGAACCGTGACCGTCTTGGTGATCACGGTGCTGCTGATCACCACGACCGGGGCGGGGTCGCCGGCCGGGGAGTGCCCGGTGTAACCGGTGGTGGTGTGGGTTCGGGCGGGGGCTACGCCGAGGCCGTCGCTGCCGCCGGCGCCTCCGGTCTCCGGGGCGGCGGCGGTTCGTGCGACGGGTGTGCCCAGCGCCCAGCCGACCACGACGGCGAACGGAAACCCGATCGCCAGAACACCGATAAAAACGGATTTAGGGGACAAGCGCACGTTGGGAACATCGCTCGGGAGCGGGAAAAGTTACGGTTTCCGGACATAAGCCGCAGAAGACGTGCGGGTGATAATCGTGTGATGAAGATCGAACTGGTGGAAGGGGACATCACGGCCCAGCGGGTGGACGTGATCGTCAACGCGGCCAACTCCTCGCTGCTCGGCGGGGGTGGGGTGGACGGCGCGATTCATCGCCGAGGCGGGCCGGAGATCCTGGCCGAGACCCGGAAACTGCGAGCGGCCAAGTACGGGCGCGGGCTCCCCACCGGTCAGGCCGTGTCCACCACGGCCGGGCGGCTGCCGGCCCGCTGGGTGGTGCACACCGTCGGGCCGGTCCACAGTGACACCGAGGATCGCTCCGAGCTGCTGCGGGCCTGCTACGCCAACTCGCTGCTGGTGGCCGACGGGCTGGGAGCCGAGACGATCGCGTTTCCGCTGATCTCGGCCGGCGTCTACCGGTGGCCGGTGGAGGACGCGGTCCGGCAGGCGCTGGACGTGCTGCGGGCCGCCGAGCCCGAGCACCTGCGGACGGCCTACCTCGTGCTTTTCGGGGAGGCGGTGGCGGCTACCGCCCGTACCGTCGCAGGCTTGTGAAAAATCATGCGGAATCGCGGACTATGAGCTCGGTGGGGAGCACGAGGGATTCCGGCACGTCGGGGTCGCCGCTGATCAGCAGGAGCATCTGGCGGGCCAGGGTCTGACCGATCTCGGCGATCGGCTGGCGGACCGTGGTCAGCGGCGGATCGCTGTAGCGGCTGATGTCGAAATCGTCGAAGCCGATCACCGCGACGTCCGACGGGACGGAACGCCCGGCCTCGCGCAGCGCCAGCAGCGCGCCGTGCGCCATCAGGTCGGAGGCGACGAAGACGGCGTCCAGGCCCGGATCGCGGTCGAGCAGCGCCCGCATCCCGGCGATGCCCGACTCCCGGGTGAAGTCGCCGGTCGCGATCGACTCGGGCAGGCCGGCCGCGCGCAGCGTGTCCCGATACCCGGCGAGGCGTTCGACGCCGGCGACCATGTCCTGCGGGCCGGCGATCGTTGCGATCCGCCGCCGGCCGCCGTCGATCAGGTGACGGACCGCGGCCGCGACACCGCCGGCGTGGTCGACGTCGACGAACGGCACCGGGGGCTCGGCCGTCATCGGGCGACCGCTGCAGATCACCGGGATGCCGCGGCGGGCCAGCACGCCGGGCAGCGGGTCGGCGCCGTGGATGGAGGCGAACATGACGCCGTCGACGTGGCCGGCGACCGCGTACCGCTCGACGCGGTGGTGGCCGGCCTCGGAGCCGGTCATCATCAGCACGAGCTGTTTGTCCGCGGCCTCCAGCTCCATGCCGACACCGCGGATGATCGCCGGGAAGAACAGGTCGTCCGAGAAGACCCGGTTGGCCGTCTCGGGCAGGATCAGCGCGATCGAGTCGGTCCGCTGGGTGACCAGGCTGCGAGCCGCTTGGTTCGGCACGTAGCCCAACTCGTCGACGGCCTGGTTGACCGCCTCCCGGATCGCGACGGCGACCGTGGTGGAGCCGTTGACGACGCGGGAGACGGTCGCCCGGGACACTCCGGCCCGCTTGGCCACCGCTTCCAGCGTGGGCCGCTCCCGCGTCGTCACAAATCGCTCCTTACGAAAGCCCGTTGCGCTTGATCACCTCGCGGTACCACTTCGCGCTGTCCTTGAGCACCCGCTGCTGCGTCGTGTAGTCGACGTGCACGATACCGAAGCGCTTCGCGTAGCCCTCGGCCCATTCGAAGTTGTCCATCAGAGACCACAGGAAGTATCCCCGCAGATCCACTCCGGCGGCCAGCGCGTCGTAGCAGGCGCGCAGGTGGCCGTCGACGTAGTCGATCCGGCGGGTGTCGGCGACATCGCCGGTCGGGCCGGGGCCCTCCGGGAACGCGGCGCCGTTCTCGGTGATCATCAGCGGGGTGCCCGGGTAGTCCTTGTGGATCCGGGTGAGCAGCCGGGTGAGGGCGGCCGGCTCGATCGGCCAGTTCATGTCCGTGACCGGGCCGACCGGCGGGCGGAACGCGATGCCCTCGCTGCCCGGGTACGACTTGTCGCCGGGCGCGCCCGGCTTGGCCGACACGTACGACGGGTTGTAGAAGTTGATCCCCAGCACGTCGATCGGCTGGTTGATGACCGCCAGGTCGCCGTCCTTCAGGTAGGACAGGTCGGTCAGGCGGGAGATGTGCTCCAGCACGTCGGCCGGGTACTCCCCGCGCAGCAGCGGGTCGAAGAAGATCCGGTTGGCCAGCCCGTCGATCAGCCAGGCGGCGTCCCGGTCGGCCGAGTTCTCCGGGTCCACCGGGTAGACCTCGCACGGGTTCAGCGTGATGCTGATCCGCCGGGCGCCGGCCGCCCGCAGCGCCTGCGCGGCCAGGCCGTGACCCAGGTTCAGGTGGTGCACGGCGGCCAGGGCCTTGGCCGGGTCCTGCACGCCCGGGGCGTGGATGCCGGAGCCGTAGCCGAGGTAGGCCGAGCACCACGGCTCGTTCAGGGTGGTCCAGGTGCCGACCCGGTCGCCGAGGCGCCGGTACACCACCTCGGCGTACTCACCGAAGGCCTCGGCGGTCTCCCGGTTGGCCCAGCCGCCCCGGTCCTCCAGCGTCTGCGGAAGGTCCCAGTGGTAGAGCGTGACGACCGGCTCGATGCCCTTGCCGAGCAGCTCGTCGGTCAGCCGGTCGTAGAAGTCCAGGCCCTTGAGGTTGACCGGGCCGGTACCGTCCGGCCGCACCCGCGGCCAGGCCACCGAGAACCGGTACGAGGCCAGGCCCAGATCGGCCATCAGCGCCACGTCGTCGGCGTACCGGTGGTAGTGGTCGCAGGCGATGTCGCCGGTGTGGCCGGCGAACACCTTTCCCGGCGTACGGCTGAAGGTGTCCCAGATGGACGGGCCGCGACCGTCCTCCCGCGCCGCGCCCTCGATCTGGTACGAGGCCGTGGCCGCGCCCCAGACGAAGCCGTCGGGGAAGGTGATCCCCGCACGCGCCGGCTGCGCCGACGTGGACGTGACGGTTGCCGTCATGTCTTCACCGCTTCCTTGTTCCGCATGATCAGTCGCCTCAACTTAACCGGTTCATCTTACGAGATGGAACCGGCGCCGGGACGGGCCTGCGGAGTGAAGTGGCCGTCAGCCGGTTCGGAGGGCCTGGAACAGCCTCGGATCGCCGCTGATGGCCAGCTGGTCCGGGCGTTTGCGGCCCATCAGCACCAGCTGAAGATCGCTTGTCGTGCCCATCGCCTTGGCCCGCGCGTGGTGATCGTCGGTGTCCAGGATCGTTCCGATGTCCAGCAGCGCTATACCCGCACCGCGCAGCCGGACGAACCACTCCTGCTCGGCATCCGTCCCGACCAGGTGCACCACGCCGTGCAGGTCGGTCGGACCCTGACGCCGGCCGGCCGGCAGCCAGGTGTCCAGGATCTCGGCCACCCCGTCGGTGGCCAGCTTCGTCTCGATCGGGGTCGGCCGGCCGGCCGCCGCCTCGGCGTCCCAGCGGTGCACCGAGATCTCGTGCGCGATCCGCCGGTCCCAGAAGACCGCCCGTTTCGGCTGGGGCGCCCAGTTCCACGCGGGGAAGTCCGGGTCGAGCGCCTCCAGCGTCTCGATCGTCCCGGTCAGCTCGCGGCGGAGCTGGTCGAGTGCCTCGTCCCACTCCGGGCGCGGCTCGGGCGCCGGGTCGGCCTCGGGACGCTCGGTCACCCCGCGCGTGACGGTGGCCCGCACCCGGCGCAGCGTGTCCAGCAGGTGGAAGGTGAGGTCGGCGGTGGTCCAGTCGGGGACCTGCGGGATCGGCTCGCCGGGTCCGGTCTCGGCCACGGCGTCCCACAGCGCCGGGCCGTCGGCGCGCAGAGCCGCCAGCCAGAAGTCCTTCGTCGCGTGCAACCTGGTCATCGAAGTCGTCTCCCGCTCGGCCGGACCGCCGGTGCCAACACTTGCGCCTGATGAGCTTAGGGTGAACGGCGTGCCCGACGCATTCGCCGATCACCTGACCGACACTTCCCAAATCCTGGCGGCTTACACGACGCTACGCCTCGGCGGCCCGGCCGGCACGGTGACCACCGCTGTCGACACGGGCGAGGCCATCGCCGCGGTGCGGCGGACCACGGTCGAGGGACGTCCGCTGCTCGTCCTGGCCGGCGGCAGCAACGTCGTGATCGGTGACGCCGGCTTCGACGGCGAGGTGCTGCTGCTGCGCAACCGCGGGGTCGAGGTGGTCTCCGAGGGCGCCGGCGAGGTGGTGGTCCGGGTCGCCTCCGGCGAACCCTGGGACGACTTCGTGGCGTACGCGGTGAGTAGTGGCTGGTCGGGCGTCGAGTGCCTGTCCGGTATCCCGGGCGCGGCCGGCTCCACGCCGATCCAGAACGTGGGGGCCTACGGCCAGGAGGTGGCGCACACCATCACGGCGGTGCACGCCTACGACCGGCTCGACGACCGGCAGCTGGCGATGACGCCCGAGGAGTGCCGCTTCGGCTACCGGTCCAGCGTGTTCAAGCACAACGACCGTTATCTGGTCACCGCCGTGGACTTCCGGCTGACCAAGGAAGATCTTTCAACCCCGATCAGGTACGCCGAACTGGCGCGCCAGCTCGGTGTCGAGGCCGGCGACCGGGTGCCGCTGGACCTCACGCGCGAGACCGTGCTGAAGCTGCGCGCCGGCAAGGGCATGGTGCTCGACCCGGAGGACCGCGACACCTGGTCGGTGGGCTCGTTCTTCACCAACCCGGTGGTCTCGGCCGCGTTCTTCGCCGAGGTGACCGCGGCCCGCGGTGAGATCCCGGGCTGGCCCGGTGAGGACGGCACGGTGAAGCTCCCGGCGGCGTGGCTGATCGAGCGGGCCGGTTTCCCGAAGGGCTTCGGCGACGATCGGGTGGCCATCTCCACCAAGCACACGCTGGCGCTGACCAACCGCGGCGACGGTGACACCGAGGCGCTGCTGGCTCTGGCCCGGACCATCCGGGACGGGGTGCGAGACCGGTTCGGCATCGAGCTGCACCCCGAACCCGTACTGGTCAACTGCGCTCTCTAACGCCAGCCGAAGGTCTGGGTGTAGTAGGGCGTGCCGTCCGCGGCGTAGACGATGGCCGCGCCCATCTTGCGGGCACCGCAGTTGAGGATGTTCGCCCGATGTCCGGGGCTGGCCATCCACGCCTTCATCACCTCGGCCGCGGTCGGGTAGCCCCAGGCGATGTTCTCGCCGGCCGGCGCCTGATAGCCGGCCCGCTCGGCCCGCATGGCGAAGGTCGAGCCGTCCCGCCAGACGTGACTGAACAGCCGGGTCCGGGCCATGTAGTAGCTCTGCGCGGCCGACGCCACGATCAGTTCGTGGTCCACCCCGAGCTGGGGGCAGCCGGCCGCGACCCGCTCCCGGTTGGTCAGACGGACCACCTGGTGCATCAGCTTGCGGGCGCGAGCCTTCTCCGGGTCCGGAGTGGCCGCTCCGGCCGGGATCGCGGCGAGGTTCGGCGTGATCGTCGTCTCCGGGGTGGACGTCGTTGTCGCCGAACCGGGTGACGCCGCCGGAGTGGGAACCTCGGTCGGCTTCGCGGCGTCGCCGGCGTTGCCCGGTGGGCGTTCCGGGACGACCGGCCCCTGGGCGTGCACCGCGTGCGGCAGGGCGAAGAGCGCGACGGGCAGAGCTATCAGTACAGGTCCCGCCGCTAGTGCGGAGGCACGTCGTACCACCTTGTCGAACACGGGTTCCTCCCGGATCCGTGTGGACGCGATTCGTCCACCAGGGTTATCCGACCCCGTACTTGGCCACTTGTCACATCTTTCGCGGAATGGCGGAAATGTCGTACTGGAAATGAAATCCTGGGGGGATGGTCGGGCCGGCCGTGGTCCCTCGACCGTGTGCGCCGCCCGGTCCCGGGCGGTCGGCCGGTTCCTCGAAGACCGGGCCGTGTGCCGGTCCTTTGCCCGCTAAACTGTCACTGTCCGTAAATAGGCGGTGACATCACGCTATGGTGTCTTTGCGCCTTTGAATATCCCGCTCGCGGTCGTGTGAGCGGTGCCAGGCAAGACACCGAATTCCCGGCCCTCCAGGGCCCGGGGATCGGCCGTGCCCGAAAACGGGTGCGAGCGCGGGTTGGGGGCAGGGTGAACACACGATGAGTCGCCTACTCGTGGTCGAGGACGACCCGGACATCGCACTCGCCCTGCGGCTGTTGTTCAGCCGCGCCGGGTACGAGGTGGCCCATGCCGCGGACGGCCGTTCCGGCTTGAAGGAGGCCTACGCCGAGCACCCCGACCTGGTGGTGCTGGACGTGGGCCTGCCCGAGATGGACGGCTGGCAGGTGCTGGAGCGGCTCCGGGACGTCTCGGACGTGCCGGTGCTGGTGCTCACCGCGCACGGCCAGGAGGCGGAGAAGGTGCGCGGCCTGCGCGGCGGCGCCGACGACTACCTGACCAAGCCGTTCGCCAACAACGAACTGCTGGCCCGGGTCGAGGCCCTGCTGCGGCGCTCGTCGAGCGGGCAGAACAGTTGGGCCAGCCAGATCTACGACGACGGCCTGGTGCATCTGGATCCGACCAAGCGCCGGGTCTACGTCAAGGGTGAGGAGAAGCGGCTCACGCCGACCGAGTTCCGCCTCCTCAACGCACTGGTCCGGCACGCCGGGGCGGTGCTTTCGCCCAACCAGCTGCTGACCCAGGCCTGGGACGACCCGACCGGCATCGGCCAGGAGCGGGTCAAGTTCGCGGTGCTGCGGCTGCGGCGCAAGCTCGGCTGGTCCGATCCGGACGAGTCGCCCATCGAGTCGGTTCGTGGATTCGGATATCGCTACCGCCGCCCGGGTGGAGAGGCCTGATCTTTTCGGGGACACCCGACAGATGAGGCGTATCGGGCGAGTCTTCTCAGTTGGCGCCCGCGAGGGTCGATGAGGGCTGTGAAGCCGAGCAGGAGGAGTTGACGTGGAAGACCTTGGTGAGATCGTCGGCGAATTCCTGATGGAGTCCCACGAGAACCTGGACCAGATCGACCGGGACCTCGTGAGCCTTGAGCAGGAACCGGACTCGCGTGACCTGATCTCCCGCATCTTCCGGGCGATCCACACGATCAAGGGCACGAGCGGGTTCCTGGCGTTCTCCCGGCTGGAGAAGCTGGCCCACGCCGGCGAGTCCCTGCTGTCCCGGCTGCGTGACGGCGTCCAGCCGGTCACCCCGGACACCATCACCGTGCTGCTGCTCTGCATCGACGGAGTCCGCTCGCTGCTCGCCTCCATCGAGGAGAAGGGCACCGAGGACGAGGTCGACGTCGACAGCATGATCGTCCGGATCAAGGCCCAGATGGACGCGCCCACGGACGGGGCTGCCGCGGCTCCGGCGGCCGCGCCCGCTCCGGCCGCCGCGGCCGAGACCCCGGTGACGGTCGAGGACGCGCCCGCGGCCACCCGCCCGGCCCCCGAACCGGTCGCCGAGCAGCGGCAGCCGATCGGCCAGATCCTGGTCGACGCCGGCGCCGCCCAGCCGGCCGACGTCAGCTCGGCCCTGCAGCAGCAGATCGAGGGCGACGAACGCAAGCTCGGCACGATCCTGCTCGACGAGGGGAAGACCCAGCCGGCCGCGGTCAACGAGGCCCTGCAGTCGCAGGCGCCCAAGCGGAGCATCGCCGACAGCGCGATCCGGGTCGACGTGGACCTGCTGGACACCCTGCTGAACATGGTCGGCGAGCTGGTGCTGGCCCGTAACCAGCTGGTCCGCGGCGTGATGGAGATCGGCGACTCCGGCCTGGTCCGCAGCGCCCAGCGGCTCGGCATGATCACCAGTGAGCTGCAAGAGGGCATCATGAAGACCCGGATGCAGCCCATCGAGCACATCTGGTCCAAGCTGCCCCGAGTCGTCCGGGACCTGAGCAACTCGCTCGGCAAACAGGTCGAGCTGGTCATGCAGGGCAAGGAGACCGAACTCGACCGAAGCCTGCTCGAAGCGGTCAAGGACCCGCTGACCCACCTGGTGCGCAACGCGGTCGACCACGGCATCGAGGACCCGGAACGCCGGGCCGCCAGCGGCAAGGGACCCGTGGGCACGCTGACCCTGCGCGCCTATCACGAGGGCGGGCACGTGGCGGTCGAGGTGGCCGACGACGGCGCCGGCCTGAACGTCGAACGGATCGCGCAGAAGGCCGTGGAGAACGGACTGCTCCGCCCGGAGCAGATTCCCAACATGGACAAGCGCGACATCATGGCGATGGTCTTCCAGCCCGGCTTCTCCACCGCGGCCAAGGTCACCAACGTGTCCGGCCGCGGCGTCGGCATGGACGTGGTCAAGACCAACATCGAGAGCATCGGCGGCGCGGTCAGCGTCGACTCGACGGTCGGCGAGGGCACGGTCTGGCGGCTCACCATCCCGCTGACCCTGGCCATCATCCAGGCCCTCACCGTCGACTGCGGCGACCAGCGGTACGTGGTTCCCCAGGTCGCGGTGCTCGAACTGGTCTTCGTGGACGGCAAGGCGACCAAGGTCGAGTACGCCTCGGGCGCGCCCGTCTACCGCCTGCGCGGAAAGCTGCTCCCGCTCGTCCGGCTGGACCGGGCGCTCGGCTTCGAGATCGGCGGGGACCAGGGCGTCTACATCATGGTGCTGCAGGCCGACGGCCGACGGTTCGGCCTGGTCGTGGACCGGGTGCTGAACACCGAGGAGGTCGTCGTCAAGGCGCTCAACTCGCGGCTCAAGGACATCGGGATGTACGCCGGAGCCACCATCCTCGGCGACGGCAAGGTCGGCCTGATCCTGGACGTGTCGTCGCTGGCCCGCCGTTCGCACCTGGCCGTGGACTCGGAGCGGGAGAACGTCATCGAGAAGCGCACGCAGGGCGGCGGGGGGACCGAGCGTCTGCTGGTCACCGCGGTCGGCGAACGCCGCGTGGCGATCCCGCTCGACACCGTCACCCGGCTCGAGGAGTTCCCGCGCGATCGGCTCGAACACGCCGGATCCCGCGAGGTGGTCCAGTACCGCGGGCAGATCCTGCCGCTGGTGCGGTTGTCGCATCTGCTCGGGGCGTACGGCGAGGAGCCGGAGGGCGAGACCGTGTCGGTCGTCGTCTACAGCGAGGGCGGACGAAGCGTGGCGCTGGTGGTCGACCGGATCGTGGACATCGCGGAGAACTCGACGACGGCCCGCCGGGACGCCGACGAGGACGGCCTGGTCGGCACCGCGGTGATCCAGCAGCGGGTGACCGAACTGCTCGACGTTCGCCGGGCGATCCTCGCCGCGGATCCGAACTTCTACAGCGATGCCGGCGACGAGATGCTGGTGGAGGTCTGACATGGCGAGTCGCCAGTTCGCCACCTTCGAGGTGGACGGCCAGCTCTTCGGCGTCGAGGTGCACACGGTGCAGGAGGTGCTCTCGTACAACGAGTACACCCCGGTGCCGCTGGCCCCGTCGGCCGTCGGCGGCCTGTTCAACCTCCGCGGTCAGGTGATCGCGGCGGTCGACCTGCGGGTGCAGCTCGGGCTGGCCCGGCAGGCCCTCACCGGCCCGGTGATGAACGTGATCCTGCGGGGTGACGGCGAACCGGTGAGCCTGCTGGTCGACAAGATCGGCGAGGTGGTCGATCTGGACGACGAGACGTTCGAACCGCCGCCGGACACGCTGAGCGGCCCCACCCGGGAGTTGGTAGTGGGCACGTTCAAGCTGGACGGGCGCCTGATGCTGGCCCTCGACGTCAATCAGGCGGTCGACACGTACCGCGCGACGATCTGATGTACAGCCTGGTCAGCGCCCCCGTCCTGGGCTTCGACCTGACTCGCCTGCCGGGTGGGTCGTCGGCCGCCGAGGTGTTGCTGCGCGCCCTGCGCCTGCAGCGTGACGACCTGCCCGTGCTCGCCGAGCGGCTCCCGGACGAGGGTGTCCGGGGCCCGCTCTGGGTCGAGGTGGAGAGCGCCGCCCGCCGGATGCCCAACCTCAAGGGCATGTCCAAGGATGATCCGGCCGGAAACCTCGCCCTGGTCGAACGCGCGCCGATCGGATCGGTCGACTCGCTGCTCACCTGTCTCCGGTACGACGTCATGTCGTGGACCTGGGAGGGCACGGGCCGGGACGCGCGGCAGACCGAGGAGGCGGCGGCCGCGACCGCGCTGCTCTGTGACGCGGCGGTCGCCACGTACCTGCGTGAGGTTCTGGACGACGACACCCGGCGACGGCTCGGGGCCGGCTGGGTGGCCGCCGTGAAGAAGCTGCCGGCCGGTGCGCCGATCGATCTCGGCCCGCACCACTACACCGTCTCCGCCCTGCTCGACCGGTTGCGCACGCTGCGACCGGAGGATCGGGAGCGGGTCGCGACGGCCGCCGACGACGCCCGGCGCAACACCGCCGGATGGTCGCCCGCCGTGCACTCGGCGTCCTGGGCGGCGTACCTCTCGGATCGGGTCCGGACCGCCGCCGCGGCGCAGATGCTGCTGGTACAGGCGGTCGACACGGCCGGAATCTCGCTGGCCGATCGGGCCGGTGGGGTCTGGAACATGCTCAGCGGCGCCGTTCAGGCGCTGGTGGTCCGCGATCTGCTGGACACCGCAACGGCGCACCGGCTGCTCGCACCGGTCGTCGCGGCGCTCGGTCCGGCCTGGCTCGGTTGAAGGGAGTGGTCGAATGATCTCGGTTCTCGTCGTCGACGATTCCGTGGTGGTCCGTCGGCTGATCGTCGACGCTCTCGGGGAGGCGCCGGGCATCCAGGTGGTCGGCACCGCGTCGAACGGCCTGCTCGCGCAGGCCAAAATCGACCAACTCAAGCCCGACGTGATCACCATGGACATCGAGATGCCGGAGATGGACGGCATCGAAGCCGTCCGTGAACTCCGGAAACGGCATACGCAGCTGCCGGTGATCATGTTCAGCACGCTGTCCGCGGCCGGCGCCACCGCGACCCTGGAGGCCCTCTCCGCGGGGGCGACCGACTACGTCACCAAGCCCAGCAACGTGGGCTCGGTGAAGGAGTCGATCCAGGCCGTACGGGACCAGCTCGTGCCGAAGATCCAGGCGCTCGGCGGTCGTCGCCGCCCGCCGGCCGGTGCACCGGCGCGGGGCCCGGCCCCGGCGGCCGGTGTCCGTCCGGGCGCCGCTCCGGCCCGGCCCGGTCTGCCGCCGACGAGCGCGGCCCGGCCCGCCGCGGCCGGTCCGCCGCCGCCCGCGGGTCGTCCGGCTGCTCCCCGCCGCGCGGCCGGGGGCCGGATCGACATCCTGGCCATCGGCTCCTCCACCGGCGGCCCGGACGCGCTGACCAAGGTGCTGCTCGGCCTGCCGGCGGATCTGCCGGTACCGGTGGTGATCACGCAGCACATGCCGCCGGTCTTCACCAAGATGTTCGCCGAGCGGCTCGATCGCAGCACCCCGCTGAAGGTGGTCGAGGCCGGCGACGGGATGGAACTCGCCGCGGGCACGGTCTACATCGCCCCGGGCGACCGGCACCTGGTCTTCAACCGCAAGGGCACGTCGACGCTGACTCAGCTCAGCAACGCGCCGCAAGAGAACTCGTGCCGGCCCGCCGTGGACGTGATGTTCCGGTCGGTGGCGGCGCTGTACGGCGGCACCGCCTTCGCGACGGTGCTCACTGGGATGGGACAAGACGGACGGGGTGGTGCGAAAGTGCTACGCGACGCGGGCTGCGAGATTCTGGCCCAGGACGAGGCGAGTTCGGTGGTCTGGGGCATGCCCGGCGCCGTGGTCGGCGCGGGGCTGGCGGACGAGGTTCTGCCTCTCGACCGGATCGCGGCCGCCCTGCTCACGCGGGTCCGGGTGGGCCGCTCCGCGGCGGTGGCGCGATGACCCTGTCCCAGGCGGAGTTCACGTTCGTCGCGAACCTGGTGCGGCGGGAGGCGTCGATCGTGCTCGCCGCCGGCAAGGAGTACCTGGTCGAGGCCCGGCTGATCCCGGTCGCCCGGGCGGTCGGGGCGGCCAACGTCAACGACTTCATCAACGACCTGCAGAAGCGGCCCAACCCGCAGTTCCAGCGCAAGATCATTGATGCGCTGACCACGAACGAGACGTCCTTCTTCCGGGACCGGGAGCCGTTCGCCGCGCTCACCGACGTGGTCCTGCCGGAGCTCGTGAAGTCGCGGGCCAGCGTGCGGAAACTCCGCTTCTGGTCGGCCGCCAGTTCGAGCGGGCAGGAGGCGTACAGCCTGGCCATCACGCTGCAGGAGTCGCTGCCCGCGGGCTGGTCGTTCGAGATCCAGGGCACCGACATCTCCACCGCGATGGTCGAGCGGGCCGAGAAGGCCGAGTACAGCCAGGTCGAGGTCAACCGGGGGCTGCCCGCCACCCAGCTGGTCCAGTACTTCGAACGGGCGGGCGCCCACTGGCGGATCATCCCGGCGCTGCGCCGGAACGTCTCGTTCAAGCACATGAGCCTGACCGCGCCGTTCCCGCCGATGCAGCCGTTCGACGTGATCTTCCTGCGCAATGTCCTGATCTATTTCGACGTCGCGACCAAGCGGCAGGTACTGCAGAACGCCGCCAAGATCCTGCGCCCCGACGGCTGGCTGTTCCTGGGCGCCGCCGAGACGACGATCGGTATCGACGACAACTACGAGCGGGTGGCCGCAGGCCGCACCTCCGCGTACCGAATCCGTAGCGCGGTGCCCGCGGGCGCCGGGAGAAGGGGATGACGCCGATGCGCGCCATGGTGATCGACGACTCGCGCGCGATGCGCATGATCCTCAAACGCATCGTCACGAAGCTCAGCTTCGAGGCGGTGGAGGCCGGCGACGGCAAGGAAGCGCTCGATCTGCTGGCCGACATGACCGAGGTGCCGGAACTGGCCCTCATCGACTGGAACATGCCCAACATGAACGGGCTCGAGTTCGTGGTGAAGGTCCGTTCGGACCCGCGGTTGCGTGAGATGACCCTGGTCATGGTCACCACCGAGAGCGAACAGAGCCAGATCGTCCGGGCGCTCGCCGCGGGTGCCCACGAATATGTGATCAAGCCCTTCACCGAGGGCGCCATGATCGAGAAGCTGGCCCTTCTGGGCCTCGTGCCGACCGGAGCGAACTCATGAGTGTCGAAGTCGAGGTGGACGAGAACGACCTCGCTGAGATGGTGGAACAGGTGTGGGAGGCGTACCTGGACCCGGAGGGCGTGAGCCCACTGATGCAGACGTACGACGAGAACCAGCCCTCCGAGGTGCACTCCTCGGTGTCGATCACCGGATCGTGGAGCGGGCACATCGTGTACGCGTCCTCCCGGGCCGCCGCCCAGCGCGCCGCGGCCGCGTTCCTGGCCATGGAACTGGAGGAGGTCAGTGAGGAGGACATCTCCGACACGCTCGGTGAGTTGGCGAACATCGTCGGCGGCAACGTGAAGGCGATGCTCCCGCCGGGCGCTCAACTGTCACTCCCGCAGGTAGTGCTCGCGCCGGAGAGCTCGGCGCGTTATCCGAACACCGAACGCATCAGCGGCGTCTATGGACTCTGGGAAGGCGAGCCGGTGTCCATTTCGATGTGGCAGAGCAGCACAGACACGAAGGAGGAGGGTGCATGAAGATCCTCATCGCCGATGACAGCCGGGTGATGCGGCAGATCGTCGTTCGTACCCTGCGGCAGGCCGGGTTCGGCGACCACGACCTGGTCGAGGCCGCGGATGGCCAGGAGGCCTTCGACAAGACCACGGCGGAACACCCGGACCTGGTCATCTCGGACTGGAACATGCCCGGTATGACCGGTATCGAGGTGCTGCGGCAGCTCCGGGCCGCGGGCAACAACGTCAAGTTCGGTTTTGTCACCTCCGAGTGCACGCCCGAGATGAAGACCGCCGCCGAAGCCTCGGGTTCGGCCTTCTTCATCGTCAAGCCCTTTACCGCTGAGCGATTCGACGAAGTCTTCGCTCCTATTTTGGGATGATTGCGACATGTCAGACGTCTCGGTTCTTCCCGGCTCTCTAGCCGTACGAAATCTGTTCGAGGACCTTCTCGGTCGTGAGGTCATCGTCAGCCCCGGCGACCCGCTCAGCGCGGAAGAGGTCCGGACCGCCACGGTCGCGATCTTCACGGACGCCGGCCAGAAGATCTACGCGGCCATGGGTCTGCAGCTGAGTCTGGCGGCGAACGCCGGCGCCGCGCTCGGCTTGCTGCCGGCCGGTGCCGCCGAGGACAGCATCGACGAGAAGCAGCTCTTCCCGAACCTGGCGGAGAACGTCTTCGAGCTGTGCAACATCTTCACCAGCCTCCTCAACAAGGAGGGTGCGCCGCACGTCAAGCTCTACCAGGTGATCTACCCGGGCATGGAGCTGCCGAGCGACGCCCGCGCGGTGCTGCTCGCGCTGGGCCGGCGACTGGACCTGATGTGCGAGGTCAGCCGGTACGGCAAGGGCAAGCTCAGCCTCTCGCTGGCGCCCTGAGGCCGCGGCCGGGCCGCGCCCGCGAGCGCGGAAAAACTGAAGATCTCCTGTAGCGGGCCCACCGAATAGGTGGGCCCGCGATTTTTTTTGGGGCCTAAGCAAATCCGGGGGCGGGCCGAAGATGGTGTTGAGCTTGCCAAGGGACAGGAGAAGTCAATGACCTCGCCGACCTCTGGATTCGGCGCCACCGGCGCCTCTTCCGAAGCCGCACAGACCGCCGCAGCGCTGAAGGCCGAAGCCGCGAAGCGGCAGGCCAAGGACAAGGACCTGGGGGACAAGGACACCTTCATGAAGTTGTTGGTGGCCCAGCTCAAGTACCAGGACCCGTCCAACCCGGCCGACTCGACCCAGTTCCTCGCCCAGACCGCGCAGTTCACGCAGGTCGAGAAGCTGGAAGACATGATCAACATGATGAAGTCGCAGCGCATGACGAGCGCGGCGCAGATGGTCGGCAAGACGGTGACATTCCAGGACGCGACCGGTGCGACCCAGACCGGTGTGGTGTCCGCGGCAAAGCTCAACGGGGACAGCGAACCGACCCTCAAGGTCGGGAACACGGATGTAGAGCTGTCCAAGGTCACGGAGATTCAGCAGACCGCTTGATAAGACCGCCCCTTTCGTAAATCCGCTTTCGATTCCTAAGGACGATCTTTAATGCTGCGTTCTCTCTACTCCGGTATCAGTGGCCTGCACGCGCACCAGCAGATGATCGACGTCACCGGTAACAACATCGCGAACGTCAACACGGTGGGTTACAAGACGCAGTCGGTCGAGTTCCAGGACACCCTGAGCCAGATGGTCGGCGCCGCCGGCTCGCCCCAGAACAACATGGGCGGTACGAACCCGTCCCAGGTCGGCCTCGGTGTCCGGGTCTCCGGCATCAACTCCAACTTCAGCCAGGGATCGGCGCAGACCACCGGCAAGTCCGGCGACATGATGATCCAGGGCGACGGCTTCTTCATCACCCGCCAGGGCAACGAGCAGATGTACACCCGGGCCGGCTCGTTCAGCTTCGACGCCAACGGCACGCTCGTCACCTCGACCGGCCAGCCGGTCCAGGGCTGGACCGCGGTCGACGGCAAGGTCAACGCCGGTGGCCAGCCCGGCGACATCAAGATGCCGCTGGGCGCGACCATCCCGCCCGCGGCGACCACCACGATCACCCTCAAGGGCAACCTGACCAGCGACTTCCCGGAGAACAAGCTGGCCACCGAGGACGTGGTGTCGATCCCGGTCAAGGTGTTCGACAAGGAGGGCGCCACGCACACGGTGACCGCCAAGTTCACCCGGACCATCGACCCGAACCGGAGCACCGGTGACGTGCCGGACACCACGTGGGACGTCGCCCTCTACGACGAGGACGGGAACGCGATCTCCGGGGCCACCGGTGAGCTCGACCTGACCAGCGGCAAGGCGATCGTCAGCGCCACCGACTCACCGGCCACCGGTGAGCTCGACAAGGACGGCAACATGCAGGTCGGGGACTACAAGGTCAACATGGCCGACATAACCATGTACTCCGGGCAGTCCGACGCCCGGGTCTTCAGCACCGACGGCCAGACGGCCGGCGCGCTGACGTCGCTCGCCTACACCGTCTCGGACACCGGTGAGATCACCGGTGTCTACAGCAACGGCTTGAAGCAGACGCTCGGCCAGGTCGCCATGGCCACCTTCAAGAACCCCGAAGGCCTGGAGAAGGTCGGCAACTCGACGTTCCGCAGCACCGTGAACTCCGGGTACGCCCAGGTGGGCCAGCCCGCCAGTGCCGGCATGGGCCAGGTCATCAGTGGCGCGCTGGAGATGTCGAACGTCGACCTCGCCCAGGAGTTCACCAACCTGGTCGTGGCCCAGCGCGGTTTCCAGGCCAACTCGAAGATCATCACGACCTCGGACGAGATCCTCCAGGAGCTCGTCAGCATGAAGCGCTAGCAGTAGCAGCAGTCTCTCGGCCGGCGGCCGGGGCAGGCGTTCGCGCCCGCCCCGGCCGCCGTTGTGTGAGCGCCGGATCCCGGCAGCTCGCACCCGGATAGCGACCGGCTCGATCTCATCGGCAACCGGGATCGGGCCGAAGTACTAGGCGTAGGGCCACGGAGGGCCCGACACCAGCCAAGGACGACCCAAGGACGGAACAGTCTTGATCCTCGTAACTCGAATCAACGGTGCCGTGTTCGCTCTGAACCCGGACCTGGTCGAGCGTGTGGACTGCACGCCCGACACGGTCGTCACCCTGGTGGACGGCACCAAGTACGTCATCTCCGAGTCGGTACCCGAGTTCATCGACTCAGTGCGCCACTACCGCGCCTCGCTTATCGCCCAAGCAAGCCGCATGGAGCCCGAGCCCGTGGCTGCCGCCCCTGCCTCGTCCGACGACGAGCTCGACGCCAAGGTGCTCCCGCTGCACCGGAAGGAACGCTGACATGGACATCTCAACCATTGTCGGAGTGGTCGCCGGACTGGTGATCGTCTTCACCGTCCAGATCCTGGAGGGCGGCTCGCCGTCCTCCATCCTCCTGATCCCGTCGATGCTCCTGGTGTTCGGTGGCGCGTTCGCCGCCGCCATGGCCGGTGGTGTTCTCAAGGACGCGACCGGGTTCGTCGGAGTGCTGAAGAAGGCCTTCACCGCCAAGGTGACGCCGCCCACCCAGCTGCTCGACAACGTCGTGAAGCTGGCCGAGCGGGCCCGCCGCGAGGGCCTGCTGGCCCTTGAGGACGCGGTCAAGACGGTCGAGCACCCGTTCCTCAAGCGCGGTCTGCAGCTGGCGATCGACGGCACCGACCCGGACGAGCTGCACGACATCCTGCACGCCGAGGTCGCGGCCAAGAAGAAGGCCGACAACGCGGCCAAGAAGTTCTTCGAGAACATGGGCGGTTACGCCCCGACGATCGGCATCATCGGCACGGTCATGGGTCTGGTGCACGTTCTGGAGAACCTCGACAAGCCCGAGACGCTGGGCCACTCGATCTCCGCGGCGTTCGTCGCCACCCTGTGGGGCGTGCTCAGCGCCAACATCATCTGGCTCCCGATGGCGGCTCGACTGACGCGGCTCAGCGCGGTCGAGGCCGAGGAGATGGAACTGGTGATCGACGGTGTCCTGGCGATCCAGGCCGGCTCCAACCCGCGTCTGGTCGCCCAGAAGCTGCGGAGCCTGCTCCCGCCGGACGAGATGAAGAAGGCTGAGGCCATGGCCTCCTCGAAGAAGGCGGCCTGATCTAAATGAGTTCCGGTGGCGGGGGCGCCAAGCGCAAGAAGAAAGGCCATGAGGAGCACGAGGAGCACGTCAACCACGAGCGCTGGCTCGTGTCGTACGCCGACATGCTCACCCTGCTGTTCGTCCTCTTCGTGGTGCTCTTCTCGATGAGTGACATCAACCAGAAGAAGTTCGCCCAGCTCGCTCAGGGTCTGTCGGCGGGCTTCGGCTCCAAGAGCGCGGCGTTCAGCGGAAGCTACGCCCCGCTGGACGGCGCTTCGAACAACGCTCAGATCGTGCAGATCGACCCGGGCTCCAACCCCGGTGACGGCGCGTCCGGCACCGAGGGCCTGAACCAGAAGCAGAAGGCCGCGGTCGACCGGGCCGTGCAGGCCGAGGACCGCAAGAAGGCGTCCGCGAACGCCGACAAGGCAGCGAAGGAGGCGGAGAACATGAAGGAGATCGAGAACAAGATCTCGGATGCGCTGTCCGCCGTGAAGCTGCTGAACAACGTGAAGTTCACGATCGACCAGCGGGGGCTGGTCATCACCGTGGTGACGAACGAGGTCGTCTTCGACGGCGACCGGGCCGACCTGCGCCCGACCGGCGAGAAGATCCTCAACGCGATCGCTCCGACGCTGGCCAAGCTGCCGAACAACATCGAGGTGGACGGCAACACCAACCAGCTCAACTCGAAGACCAAGTACTACCCGAGCGGCTGGGAGCTCTCCGCGGCGCGGGCCTCGACCACGGTCCGCTACTTCACCGGTCACGGCATCCCGAAGAAGCGGCTCAGCGCGGTCGGCTTCTCGGACACCAAGCCGCTGATCGACCCGAAGGACCCGCGCTCGATCACGATGAACCGTCGTGTCGACGTGGTCGTGCTGACCATGCTCACGGCCGACCAGGCGGCGCTGCTGCCCGACGCGGCCGGCACGGACAGCAAGCTGCACTCCGGCCAGACCAGTGCGCAGGCCAAGGCGGCCGCCGAGGCCGCGGCCAAGACGGTCGAGGCGAACAACGCGGCCGGCACGACGGACACGACCAGCACGGACACGACCAACAGCAACTACTCGACCAACGTCGCTGACACCAAGAACTGACTGGGGGGATTCTGATGGCTGACGAGAAGGACACGACCGCGGAAGCGGCGCCGAAGAAGTCGAACAAGATGATGATGATCGTCATTGCTCTCGCCCTGGTGGTTCTGGGCGGCGGCGGGGCCGGGGCGTTCTTCATGCTGAAGAGCGACTCGGCCACGGCCAAGGCACCGGTGAAGGGCATCGTGACCGCGGCCGACAACACCATCACGGTGAACCTGGCCGACGGGCACTACCTGAAGCTCGGCTTTGCCCTGGTGCAGACCAAGGACACCGGTACCGAGGCGGTCGACCTGAACGAGGCCTACGAGATCCTGATCGACGAGTACACCGGCAAGAAGGTGGCCGACCTCTCCACCGAGGAGGGCCGGACGAAGATCAAGGAAGAAGTGGTCGCCAAGCTGGTCAAGGCCTACACGGTGGACAAGAAGCAGGAGGTCATGGACATCTACTACACCTCCTTCGTGACCCAGTAACAGCTGGTGGCAGTCGGGGCGGGTCTCTTCGGGGAGACCCGCCCAGACGTGTATTAAGGGCAGAAAACGGCCCCGGGGCTCAGCGGTTCGCTTAGCCCGCCGATCAGGACGACGTGACCACTGCCGCACGCACCCCGGGCAAGATGTCGCGCCGTGGCCACGGTGCCGGGCCGACGGCATACGACTTCCGCCGCCCGATCAAGCTCTCCCGTGAACACGTACGCACGCTGCAGATCGCCTTCGAGACCTACGCCCGCAGCTGCGGCACGTTGCTGACCACCCGCCTCCGCGCGGTCAGCAACGTCTCGCTGATCTCGATCGAGCAGCTGAACTACGACGAGTACGTGGCTTCCCTGGCCAATCCCACGATCATCGGGGTGGTCACCCTCGACCCGCTGCCCGGCACGGTCCTGCTGGAGATCGCGCAGTCCGCGGTGATGACCGCGATCGACCACATGCTCGGCGGTCCGGGCGGCTCCCAGCCGGAGCGGCCGCTGACCGAGGTGGAGATGCCTCTGCTGCGCGGGCTGATCGAGCGGATGCTGGGCGAGCTGAGGTACGGCTTCGAGAGTCTCGTCGACATCCAGCCGCACCTCAAGGAGATCGAGTACAACGCGCAGTTCCTGCGCGCGCACGCGCCCGGCGACGCGGTCGTGGTGGCCTCCTTCGAGACCAAGATCGGCGCCGAGGAGTGCATCGCCACGCTCTGCCTGCCGTTCAACACGATCCTCCCGGTGCTGTCCCGGCAGGAGGCGGTCGTGCTCAGCGCGGCCGAGCGGCAGGCCAAGGACAAGGCGCTGCGCAACCTCACGGCCGGACTTTCCGCAGCTCCGATCGACGTGGCTGTGCGATTCCAGCCCATTCGGATGCGTACCGATGACATCGTGGATCTACGTCCGGGTGACGTCGTGCCGCTGGGGCATCTGACCAGCCGGCCGCTTGAGGTGACCGTGAACGACATCGTCTTCGCACATGCCGTTCCCGGCAATCAGGGCGCCCGGCTCGCCTGTCTCGTCGTGCCGCCGCCCAACGAGAACTCGTCCAAGGAGTCTGGCCGCTCATGACCGCCCCCACCATCACCGCGCCCCAGCTGTCCCTCGCCCGCCAGGCGGCCGACGCCGCGCTGGCCGTGCTGCCGACCAGCCATACCCTGGTCGCCGGCGATCCCACGGTTCCCGACGCGGGGACGGCGATCGAGGGCCAGGCGGTCACCGCGCGTTTCAGCGGCCCGGCCACCGGCGAGGTGGTCGTGGTGGTCGGCCAGGACCTCGCGGACGCGCTCAAGGAGAGCCCGCTCGGCGAGCTCGACCTGACCGCGGCGGTCCGGCCCGCCCTGGAGGCGGCCGCCCGGATCTTCGGGCCGGTGGTCCTCGACCCCGGCCAGGTGATGGAACCGCAGGTCGCGCTCAGCGCGCTGGCGGCCAAGGAGGGCTCGGTCGCGATTCCACTTCGCGACGACGAGGACGTACGGGCGGTGCTCGCCCTCTCGCTGAGTCCGTGGCCCGGCGAGGATCCGCTGCTGGCCGCCGCGACCGGCGGTGGAGTGGCGCAGCGGACCGAGGCGCCCGTGGTGGGCCGGCGCGCCAGCGGCCTGGACATGCTGCACGACGTGGAGATGGAGGTCTCGGCCGAGTTGGGCCGGACCCGGATGAGCGTGCGGGAACTGCTGTCGCTGACCCCGGGGGCGATCGTCGAACTGGACCGGGCCGCCGGAAGCCCGGCCGACCTGCTGGTCAACGGCCGGCTCATCGCTCGCGGCGAGGTCGTCGTGGTCGACGAGAACTTCGGCATCCGGATCACCGAGATCGTCTCGCCCGGCGCCGAGTAGGGGTCACGACGTTGTCCGGGGTTTCCTACCTCCAGGTCGGCTCGGCCCTGTTCATCGTCTTGCTGATGATGTGGGGGCTGGCCTGGGCGCTGCGGCGCCCGTTCGGAAGAAGCAGCCACGGCCATCTGGCCGTGCTCAACCGTCAGCAGCTGAGCCGGGGGTCGGCGGTGGCCGTGGTCCGGGTGGCCGATCGGGCGCTGGTCCTCGGGGTCACCGACCAGCAGATCAGCTACCTGGGCGAGGCCGACCTGGACGTGTTCGTGGCCGAGCCGCACGAGTACCGCGATCACCTGGTGATCGAGCCGGACGAGGTGTTCACCAGCAAAGGGGACCTGCCCGGGTGGCATCCGGCGGCGCCGGGCGGGCCGGACCACCACCACGGCTCGATCCTGTCGCCCAAGACCTGGACCTCGACTCTCGAGTTCCTGCGTGAGCGGACTACGAGGCGATGATGTGATGCGACGCGCGATAGTGCTGCTGTTCGCGACGGTGGGGCTGGCGCTGGCTCTGCCGGCTCCGGCTTCGGCGGCTCCACCGGGGGCGGGGGCGGCGGCCATGGCCGTACCTCAGCAAGCGCCGGAGGCGCCGGCCGAGCCGGCGGCGAAACAGCTGCCGCGAGCACCGCGACCGGTGCCGAAGGCGCCGGCGACGTCGCCGCCGAGCATCAACCTCAACATCAACGGCACCAACCCCGACGGCAGCCGCCCGGCGTCCAGCCTGGTGATCGTTCTCGGTCTGACGCTGCTCTCCGTGGCGCCCGCGCTGCTGCTGCTCTGCACGTGTTTCACCAAGGTCTTCATGGTCCTCGGGATCACCCGCAACGCGCTGGGCCTGACCACGCTGCCGCCCAACCAGGTGATCGCCGGGCTGGCCCTGTTCCTGAGCCTTTTCATCATGGGACCGACGGTCTCGCAGATGAACGACGTCGGCGTGCAGCCCTACCTGAAGGGCGACAAGACCCAGTCGCAGGCGTTCAACGACGGCATCAAGCCGCTGCGCGAGTTCATGTGGAAGACCACCCGGGACGACGAGCTGGCGCTGCTGATCAAGGTGTCCGGCGAGAAGCAGCCGGCCAACCGGGACGCGGTGCCGCTGACCACGCTGGTCCCCGCGTTCGTGCTCTCCGAGCTGCGGGCCGCGTTCATCATCGGGTTCGTCATCTTCATCCCGTTCCTGATCATCGACCTGGTCGTCTCGGCCTCGCTGATGTCGCTGGGCATGATGATGCTGCCTCCGGTGACCGTCGCGCTGCCGTTCAAGCTGCTGCTGTTCGTGCTGGTCAACGGGTGGGGGTTGATCATCACGGCGCTGGTCGGCTCGTACAAGACATGAACCTCGACATCCCGATCGCCGAGCTGATGGCGATCATGCTGGGGGCCTGCCGGACCGGCGCGTGGATGGCGATCTGCCCGCCGTTCAACTCGCGGATGATCCCCACGCCGGTGAAAGCGCTGCTCTCGGTGGCCATGGCGCTGCCGATGGCGCCCTACCTGCGGGGCACCCTGCCCTCGCTGGAGACGTCGGCGCTGCTGCTGGCGGTCGGGATGCAGATCTTCATCGGGTTCGGCCTGGGCTTCATCACGGCGCTGCTGTTCGCCGCGCTGCAGGCCGCCGGTGACCTGCTCGACCTGTTCGGTGGGTTCACGCTGGCCACCGCGTACGACCCGCTGGGTTTCAGTCAGAGCTCGATCTTCGGGCGCTTCTACAACCTGGTCGCGGTCACCCTGCTCTTCGCCAGCGACGGGCATCAGCTGATCCTGCGCGGGTTCCTGCAGAGTTTCCGCACCCTGCCGCTGAACACCACGTTCTCGTTCGAGACGTTCAGCCGGCTGCTGGTCTCCGGCATCGGCGAGATGTTCCTGTCCGCGCTGCAGATCGCCGGGCCGCTGATCTGCGTGCTCTTCCTGGCCGACGTGGCGCTCGGCCTGCTCAACCGGGTGGCGCCGGCGCTCAACGCGTTCCAGCTGGGCTTCCCGGTCAAGATCTTCCTGGTGGTCACCCTCTCCGGCCTGGCCATCTCGACGCTCCCGGGCATCCTGCACACCCTGGTCGAGCGGGCGGTCACCGCCGTCATCAAGCTCGGCGGCGGCTAAAAGGGGGTGTTAGTTGTCCGGCGAGAAAACCGAACAACCGACACAGCAAAGGCTTAAAAAAGCCAAACAAGAAGGGCAAATTGGGCGTACGCCCGATCTGGGCGCCTGGTTCGGAATGCTCGCGGCCAGCGTGCTGCTGCCGCGCACCCTCAAGCAGGCGATGGAGCATGCCGAGGAACTGATCGGCAAGGTCCCGGACGTCATCCAGAACCCGGATCCGGCCAAGACCCTGGTCCTGTTCAAGGAGGGTCTGTTCGGCGCCGCCTGGGCGGTCGCGCCACTGGCGTTCACGCTGATGGCGGTCGGTGTCGCGGCGGCCGGCGCGCAGGGTGGCATCCGGGTCGCGACCAAGCTGTTCGTGCCCAAGTTCAACCGGCTCAACCCGTTCAGCGGCCTGAAGAAGATCGCCGGCCCGCAGGCGCTCTGGGAACTCACCAAGTCCCTGTTCAAGACCCTGGTGCTGGGGGCCGTGCTCTACATGACCCTCAAGAGCATCGTGCCGCAGCTGATGCAGGCGGGCCGGCTGCCGCTCACCGCCCTGCTCGCGATCGTCACCGACTCGGTGATCGCGCTGATCCGGGCGGCCGCGATCGCCGGTATCGCGATGGCCGGGGCGGACTACCTGGTGGTGCGCCGGCGTACCCAGAAGCAACTGCGGATGACCAAGGAAGAGGTCAAGCAGGAGAACAAGAACACCGAGGGCGACCCGCTGATCAAGGCGCAGATCCGGGCCCGGCAGATGGCCATGTCCCGGAATCGGCAGATGGCCGACGTGCCGACCGCGGACGTCGTGGTGGTCAACCCGGTGCACGTGGCGGTCGCGCTCCGGTACGAGCCCGAGAAGGGCGCGCCGCGGGTGGTGGCCAAGGGCAAGGGCCCGCTGGCCGCCAAGATCCGCGAGCTGGCGACCGAGAACCGGGTGCCGATGGTGCAGGACGTCGCGCTGGCCCGGGCGCTCAACTCGGGATGCGAGATCGGCCAGGAGATCCCGGCCGAGTTCTTCGGGGCGGTGGCCCGGGTGCTGGCGTTCGTGATGAGCCTCAAGGCGCGGGGGTCGGCGGCCGGCCTGCACCGCAGCCCGAATCCCACCACCGTCTGAGCATCGGGATCGCCACTCCAACCCCAGTTCCGCCATGACGTAACCGAAAATTCGGGAGATTTACTCACATCGCGGGCGGCAAGCAGGGAAGATCGGGGCGTGGCGGTGCCACAGGGGTCCCAGTGACGGCGACGGAACGCCGAGCGGAGGTGTCGTGAAAAACCGGAACCTCAGCAAGCTCGCCGTACCCATCGGCGTCATCGGCATCATCATCATGATGGTCGTCCCGTTGCCGACCTTCCTGCTCGACCTGTTCATCGCCCTCAACATCACGGTCGCCCTGCTGGTGCTCCTGATCAGCATGTTCGTCGAGAAGCCGCTCGACTTCGCGGTCTTCCCGGCGCTGCTGCTGGTGATGACGCTGTTCCGGCTGGCGCTCAACATCAGCGCGACCCGCCTGGTGCTGCGCGACGGCGACGCCGGCAAGGTGATCCACGCGTTCGGCAGTTTCGTCGTCGGTGGCAACCTGGTCATCGGCCTGGTCATCTTCTCGATCCTGGTGATCGTCCAGCTGATCGTGGTGACCAAGGGGGCCGAGCGGGTCGCCGAGGTCGGCGCCCGGTTCACCCTCGACGCGATGCCCGGTAAGCAGATGGCGATCGACGCCGACCTGAACGCCGGCCTGATCGACGAGTCCGGGGCCAAGAAGCGCCGGGCCGAGGTGGCCGCCGAGGCCGAGTTCTACGGCGCGATGGACGGTGGTTCCAAGTTCGTCAAGGGCGACGCCATCGCCGCCATCATCATCACGCTCATCAACCTGATCGGCGGCTTCGCGGTCGGCATCCTCCAGCACGGGCTGGCGCCGGCCGACGCGATGAACCAGTACAGCATGCTGAGCATCGGCGACGGCCTGGTCTCCCAGGTGCCGGCGCTGCTGCTCTCGGTGGCCACCGGTCTGATCGTGACCCGCTCGGCCACCTCGGGCGACATGGGTTCGAGCGTCACCGCCCAGCTCAGCCAGAACCGGCTGGCGCTGCGCATCGGCGGGGCCGCGGCCCTGGCCCTGTGCGTCATCCCGGGCCTGCCCAAGGTGCCGTTCCTGCTGGTCGGCGTGACCGTGCTGGCGATCGCCCAGCGGGTCAAGGAGAAGCTGCCGGAGGAGACGATGCCGATCGCCGAGGCGGTCGAGATGCCGGCCGCCGACTCGCCCGAGTCGCTGCTCGGCGAGATGCGGATCGACCCGCTGGAGCTGGCCCTCGCCCCCGACCTGGTCGACCTGGTCGAGGCCAGCGGCGGCGACCTGCTCGACCGGGTGCGCGCGCTGCGCCGCAAGATGGCCCTGGAACTCGGGGTGATCATGCCGCCGGTGCGGACCCGGGACGACCTGGACCTACCGCTGTCGTCGTACGCGATCCGGATCTCCGGCACCGACGCCGGCAGCGGCCAGGCACCGCCCGGCACGGTCCTGGCCATCGGCGAGGGCCTGCAGGCGCTGCCCGGACGGGCCGGCGTCGAACCGGTCTTCGGGCTGGCCGGCAAGTGGGTCCCGGCCGAACTGCACTACCAGGCCGAACTCTCCGGGGCGACGGTCGTCGACCGGGCCTCGGTGATCATCACGCACCTGGCCGAGGTGGTCCGCAACAACGCCAGCCGGCTGCTCGGCCGGGAGGACGTGCGCGCCCTGACCGACATGGTCAAGCGCACCCACCCGGTGGTGGTCGAGGAACTGACCCCGGGGCTGCTCAGCCTCGGCCAGATCCAGAAGGTGCTGCAGTCGATGCTCGACGAGGGCGTGCCGATCCGCGACCTGGTCCGGATCTTCGAGTCGCTGTCGCTGCGGGCCAAACTCTCCACCGATCACGACGGCCTGGTCGAGGCCGCCCGGGCCGCGCTCGGCCCGGCCATCGCCGCCCAGTACGCGACCGCGGGCCGGCTCACCGTGATCACGCTCGACCCGATGCTCGAGCAGAGCCTGCTCGAGTCACTCCGGCCCAGTGAGACCGGCGCCTTCATGGCGATCGACGGCATGCGTGCCGAGGCGATCGTCAGTGAGGCCGGCCGGCTCGCCGAGGCCGCCGAGCAGCAGGGCCTGAACCCGGTCCTGGCCTGCTCCCCACAACTGCGGTTGCCGCTGATGCGACTTCTGCGAGCCGGTTCACGCCGGGTGCAGGTGCTGTCGTACAGCGAGATCTCTGGTTCCACCGCACAGATCGAGACGATAGGGGTGGTGAACGGTGCCTACGCGGGTGCTGCTTGAGGGACCGGCCATCGAGCCGTTACTGGCTCAGGTACGTGACGAGTACGGCTCGCGCGTCCGGATCATCTCCGCCGACAAGGTACGAAGCGGTGGCATCGGAGGCTTCTTCGCGAAGCAGCACTACGAGCTCTCCGTCGAGGTACCGGACGCACACGAGGACAGTGAGGACAAGGTGGCGCAACAGACCGTTGCCGAGAACGGCACGAACCCACTGGAACGGCTGCTCGAACAGGCCGAGTCCCGGGATCGGTTCAACGCTGACGCGGCAGTCGCGCAGCCTCCCGGACGACCATCGGCCCCGAAACTGGGCCCGGCACCCGGACTGGGTGACCGGCTGGGCAGCCGGGACGCCGGCATCGGGGACACCGGGGCGGCGTTCGCCGAGCTGATGGCCGGCCTGGACGTGGCCAGTCATCTGGGCGAGGCGACCCGGCCCGGCAACCGGATACGGCAGCCGGCCGACCCGGCGGTACGCCCGTTCACCCCGGCCATCGCGACCGAGTCACCGGTCAACGGGGGTGCCCGGCCCAGCCTGCCGGCCGCCCTGCCCGGACGCCCCGGGAGAGCGGCGCCACCACCGGTCCCGGTCTCACCGGCCCCGGCGGCACCCCGGCCGGTGTCGCCGGCCCCGGTCTCGCTCGTGCCCGAGGAGGTCGCGCCGCACACCCGCCGGGCCGTGCAGCAGAGCCCGGCGCCGGCCCCGATCCGGACCGCCGAGCCGAGCGCCGCACCACCACGGGCCGCGTTCCAGACCATGCCGTCGACCCCGGTCCGGTCCGCCGCCGAGGTCTACGGCCTGCCCGACGACGCGGCCCCGGTCTCGCCCGCCCCGGCCGCCGCGCCACCGGCACCACCGCCCAAACCGGCGACGGTCCGGGCCAAGGCCGGCAGCGACCTCGACCCGGTGCAGCGCAACCTGATGACCGTGGGCATGCCCGAGGAGATGGCTCGGCAGATCACCGGCGGGGACACGTACGCCGGAGTGCTCAGCGTGCTCGCCTCCCGCCCGGCCGCCCCCGGCATCCCGGACGGGCCCGGCGAGATCCTGGTCATCGCCGGCGAGGTGCACACGGCCGTGCCCATCGCCAAACAGCTGCTCGAACAGATCCACGTGGACCAGACCCACCTGCTGCTGGCGGCGCCGTCCACGGCCGGGACCGGGCTGCACTCGTCCCGGCTGATCTCCAGCCCGGGGGCGGCCGAGTCACGCGCCGACAAGCTGCAGACCTCGGACCATCCGTGGATCGTGGTGATCGACGCACCGGTCGGCGGCACCGACGAGTTCTGGGTCAACGAGATGTGTGACGCGCTCGGCGCCACCGCGCTCTGGGCCGTCGTCGACGCCACCCGCAAGACCGCGGACACCGCCCGTCACCTGCGCAATCTCGGTGAGGTGGAGGCGCTCGTGGTGCACAGCGTGGAACTCACGTCGGACCCGGCCTCGGTGCTCGGACTGGACGTGCCGATCTTCTCGCTGGACGGTAAACCGGCCACACCGCACGCCTGGGCCGCGATGCTGTGCGCCCGGATCGCCGCCGAGGTGATGCCGGCCGCCGCCTCGCCGCGCCGGGCCACGCGTACCAGCCGGCGATGATCCGACCGTCGGTCCTGGTGTTCGCGCTGCTGATCAGCCTGCCGGCGTGGTACCGGCTGATGTTCGACCAGCTCGAATTCACCCAGGTATTGATCCGGTTCCTGATCGCGGTGCCGATCGCGGCGATTCTGCTGGCCGCTTTCCGGTTCGTGACCTCGGGATATGGCATCACCGAGGAGACACCGGCGACGCCGGTCGATCCCAGACCGTTGGAAGAGTAAGCGGGTTACGAGAAGCACTGGTGCCTTGGGGAAGAGCTATCAGTGTTGCGGCGCCGGCCCTGAACAGGACCGGCGCCGACTCGTATCTCAGGCGTGGCTGCCTCAGGCGTGGGTGTCGAATCGGCCGGGGCTGACCCGCCGGGTCGTCACCGGGGCCGGCTCGTTCGGGAGCTCGGACTCGCGGCCACCGCCCTCGCCGCCGCGCCGCCCGGACCCGCCACCGGCCGCCTCGAACTGCTGCCGCGCCTGATCCTGCTGCGGCGAACCCTGACGCAGGTCCAGCGAACAGTTCCCGAACCCGGATTCCTGCAGCTCACGCCGCAGATCGTCGAGCCCCTGGCGGAGCGCGTCGGTGCCCGCGTCGGTGCCACCGGTCAGCTGGACGGTGATGTCACCGTTGCGGATCTCGGCGACCACCTGGACCGGACCGAGGTCGACCGGGTGCAGCTGCACGGTGAGCCGGTGCACGCCGTCGGCGTCCAGCCGCAGCGGGGCGATCCGCATGGCGATCTGCTCGGCCGGCGGTCCGGTCGGAACCGGAGTGCTGTTCGCGGCCACCGGAGTCGCCGGTGCGGCCGGGGCCGCGGCCTGCGGGGCGGCCACTCCGGGCAGCGGGGCGCCCGGCGGGAGTCCGGTGTCGGCGACGGGCTGCGCCGCCGGCATCGCGGTGGGCGCGGTGGGCGGCGCGGCTGCGGCTTCGGGCATTTTTTCCGCCGTACGGGCGGTCTCCGCCCCCGGCTGCTGCCCCGACCCGCCGGGCGAACCGTCACCGGTCCGGCCGGCGTCGGCGCCCGGAAGCGGAACGTCCGCCCCGGGGACCGCCGCCGCGGTGGCGTCGGTGGGTACGGCGGTGTCGCGGCCCTTCTCGGTGGTGGTGGACTCGGCGGTCGCGCGGGCGGTGGAGGCCCAGGCCGGGCGGGCCGGAGTCCCGGCGATCGCGGCGGTCGCGGGCTGGGGCGTACCGGTCTGAGCGGCGGTGACGACGCCGGGCTGAAGGGCTCCCGGTGCTCCGGGCGGGCCGGCCGGTGTGCCCGGCACGACGGGGCCGGCGGTCGCCGGGTTCGCGGTGGCGGCGGCCGGGTTGGGCTGGGCCGGACCGGTGGCCTGGGCGAAACCGGTCGCGCCGGCGGCCGGCTGGGGTGTGGTGGCGGCAGCCGGGGCGGCCTTCGCGTCGGTGGTGGCGACGGCGGCCGTTCCGCTGACCTTGGCCGTGGGCGCGGTCTCCTGGCCCGCGACCGGTGCGGCCGGGCCGATCAACGGCTGGGCGGTCATGGCGGCGACGGTGGCGGCGGCCTGCTCGGTGCCGGCGGCTTGGCCGGTCCCGGCGGTCGCGGTCTCGCCGGTGGCCTTGGTCTTCGGGTCCTGCTCCGGGCGGTCCTTGCCGCGGGTCTCGGCCGGCTTGTCGTTGGTGACCGCGCCGGTGGAGTCGTCCTTGTCGGCCGGCTGCGGGGAACGGTCGTCGCCGGCCCGGTCATCGGCGGCTCGCGCGGCCCGGTCATCGGCGGCTCGCGCGGCGCGATCGTCGGCCGCTCGGGCCGCGCGGTCGCCCGCCGCCCGGGCCGCCTGGTCATCGGCCGCGCGGGCGGCCGAGTCGGCGCGGCTGGTCGCGTCGGCTCGGCTCGCGGCGTCGGCCCGGGCCGCGGCGGCGCGGTCGGCGGCACGATCCGCCGCGGCCTGTTCCGAGGCAGCGCGATCCGAGGCAGCCCGATCCGAGGCGGCCCGATCCGAAGAGGCCCGTTCGGTGGCGGCACGGTCCGCGGCGGCGCGGTCGGCCGTGCGACGTGCGTCGGCCCGTTCGGTGGTGGCCTTGGTGGCCGCACGATCAGCCGCATTTCGGTCGGCGTCACGGCTCGCGGCCCGCTCGTCCGCGGCCCGGTTGCTGTCGGCGCGCTCCAGACCCGGCCGGTCCAGAGGCGCGGCCCGGTTCAGGGCGGCCCGTTCCACGCCGGCCCGGTTCGCGAGAGCGCGCTCGGTGGCCGCACGATCGGCGGCCCGGCCCGCGGCTCGGCTCTCGGCCGCCCGGCGGTCGGCCGTCCGGTTCGCCGCCCGCAGGTCGGCGGCCTGCTCGGCCACCTCGTCCTGCTCGTCGCGGTCCAGCTCGGCGGAGAGCGCCGAACCGAAGTCCGCCCCGTCCTCGCGCCGCGCGGCCTGGCGACGGCCGGTCTCGGTAGCGGGCCGGTGCTCCGGTCCCGTCACGGAACTCGGCATGATCATGCCACTCCTCACCACTCGAAACGGATTGACGAGAACCTCAGCCGCCGAGCGCGGCCAGGGCCTTCTGCACCTTCGGCACGTACGCCTGCGTCTCGCTGAACGGCGGAATACCGCCGTACTTGTGCACGGCCCCGCCGCCCGCGTTGTACGCGGCCAACGCCAGCGGCACCGACCTGAACTCCTTCAGCAGGCCCTTCAACATCTTCGCGGCGCCATCCACGGCCTGCTCCGGGTTGAACGGGTCGTCGACGCCGAGCCCCCTCGCCGTACCGGGCATGAGCTGCATCAAACCGCGCGCACCGGCCGGGCTGACCGCCCGCGGGTCGTAGCCCGACTCCACCTTCGCGACCGCGGCCAGCAGCTTCGGGTCGACGTTGTACTTGGCGCCGGCCTTGAGGAACAGATCCGCGTACGGCACCCCGGCCAGCCCGCCCCCGGCCACCGACCCGCGCAGCCCGGCCGGTCGCAGCGCCGACATGTCCTGCACAGCCGCGGCCGGCACGTTGTCGATGATCCGCCGGATGGTGCTCGGCTTCTCGTAGACCGACTCGACCTTCACGTGGTCACCCGGCTTCGGCGCGGCGATCATCTTGTTGTCGCCGATGTAGATCGCCACGTGATGCACCGGCGAACCGAACGCCAGCACGTCACCCGGCTTGGCGTCGCCGAGACTGGCCACCGGGCGGCCCGCGGTCGCCTGCTGCCACGAGTTGCGCGGCAGCTTGACGCCCAGATCCTCGTACACCTGCTGGACCAGACCGGAACAGTCCAAACCCTTGGACGGGTCGGTGCCACCGAAGACGTACGGCGTACCCAGGTACTTCCGGGCGGCGGCGACCACCTCGTCCCCACTCGGGCCGGCCGCCGACCCCAGGGCCTGCCCCGTACCGGTCGCCTTGGCCAGCGCCGACGCGAACTTGTCACCCGACGCGTCCGTACCCAGCGCGGCCGGCGGCGGGGTCAGACCGAGCTGCTCCTGCAGCTCGGAGATCCGGGACATCACACCGCTGACACCGAGGCTCATGCGTCGCTCCCGTTCTCGTCCGAGGGCGCCGCCACGCCCCGGGCCGCGTTCCGTGCCTTCGAGGTGACCGCCAACTCGTCGAGGTTGGCCTGGTCGGTACGCAGATCGTTGGCCTTGACCATGGCGGCGTGCCGCTCCGACAACATCTCCACGGCACGCCGGCGCTTCGCGGCATCGGTCAGGGCGGCCATTTTGCCCCGCTCGGCCTCCTCGGCGTCGGTGACCATCCGCTGCGCCCCGAACACCCCGGCCGCCAGCGACTGCCGGGCCACCAGGGCGGCCACCATCGCCCGAGCCGAACCCTCACTCGGCGCGTCCTGGCCGACCAGATCCAGCTGCCGGCGCTTCACCAGAGCCTGCGCCTCCCGGATCTCCTGACGCGACTGGACCAGCTCGCCACGGGCGGCGTCCTCCTGCGCCTTGCGTGCACGCAGTACCGGAGTGAGTCGGAAGATGCGGTTCACGTTGGCCTCCTAGCGGGGCCGACAGGCCCTCACATTCCCGCTTCGGCCTCCGGCCAGATCGACTGAGCCCCTGCACCCAACCCGCAACAACTGAACCCCTCGCGACGTCCGCCGTGCTCCCGCCCGCCCCCGCGACACACCGTTTCCCCCACTTCCTTCCCGTACGCCCACAAAGCCCCCACCACAACCTCCCCGCCCCCAACACGCCCCGCCGCCCGGCACGACTTCCGCTCCGCACCGGCGCGCCCGGCCGTCGCCCGCCCGGCCCGGCACCCTGCCCGCCCAGCCCAGCCGTGCCCGCCCAGCCGTTCCGCACCGGCGCGCCCGGCCGTCGCCCGCCCGGCCCGGCACCCTGCCCGCCCAGCCCAGCCGTGCCCGCCCAGCCGTGCCCGTCCAGCGCCGCGCGCCCAGCCCTGGGTGCCAGCTCGCGGCTGTCGGCTGGTGCTGAGGGCTGTTCGCGGCGTCCGGATCCAGCCGTGAGTGCCAGCTCGCGGTCGTCGGCTGGTGCTGGGGGTTGTGTGCGGGGCTCGGATTCAGCCGTGAGTGCCAGCTTGCGGCTGTCGGCTGGTGCTGAGGGCTGTTCGCGGGTCCGGATTCAGCCGTGAGTGCCAGCTCGCGGTCGTCGGCTGGTGCTCAGGGCTGCTTCGGGGGCTCGGAAGCAGCCCTCACGACCAGCTGGGCCGCCCGCCCCATGATCAACACCGCAGCCATGATCAACACCGTGACCATGATCGACTGCTGGGAGCAGGCCCACCCCAACCTGGGGTAAGCCCCCGTTGAGCATTGTCGTCGGGTTGGGGGTGATCGTGTTGGGGGCCTGTGGACAACCCGCTGGTGTGGAAAACCCGCAACACGCTGCGAGACCTGCTATCGCCGTACGGCGAAATCTTGAAGCGGAACCACCCGCAAGCCGCCGCCGTCGGGGTGGTTTCAGGTGGTCGCGAGCAGTGCGCGCAACGCGGCCCAGGCGTCGTCGGCGGTGACCCGCTCGTCCAGGTCTTGGCGCAGGAAAGCGCTGATCTGGGGCCAGGCCGCGTTGGCCCGGTCGGCTTCCGGGTTGGTCCCGGGCACGTAGGCGCCGATCTCGACGAGTTCCCGGACTTCGCGGTGAGCGGCCATCAGGCGCCGGAGTTCGGTCGCGTCGGCCCGCTGCTCCCGCGAGGTGATCTTGTTGGCGACCCGGGAGATCGAGTCGAGCGCCTGGATGCTGGGGAAGTGTCCAGCGGTGGCGAGTTTGCGGTCGAGGACGATGTGCCCGTCGAGGATCGAGCGGGCCGCGTCGGCGATGGGTTCGTTGTGGTCGTCGCCTTCGACCAGGACCGTGTAGAGGCCGGTGATGCTGCCGCGGGCGCCGGGCCCGGCGCGTTCCAGCAGTGAGGCGAGCATCGCGAAGACCGATGGGGGGTAGCCGCGGGTGGCCGGGGGTTCGCCGACCGAGAGGCCGACTTCGCGCTGGGCCATCGCCGCGCGGGTGACGCTGTCCATCATGAGCAGGACGTCGGCGCCTTCGTCGCGGTAGTACTCGGCGATGCGGGTGGCGACCGAGCCGGCCCGGAGCCGGACGAGCGGGGGTGTGTCGGAGGTGGCGATCACGACGACCGAGCGGGCCAGGCCTTCTTCGCCGAGGTCGTGTTCGATGAACTCGCGGACTTCGCGTCCGCGCTCGCCGACCAGGGCGACGACGTTCAGTTCGGCCGACGTGCCTCGGGTGATCATGCTCATCAGGGTGGATTTGCCGACGCCGGAGCCGGCGAAGATGCCGATGCGCTGGCCGCGGCCGCAGGGGACGAGCGTGTCGAGGACCCGTACGCCGAGCGACATCGGCCGATCGACGAGTTGGCGTTCCATCGCGGAGGGCGGTGCCTGTTCGATCCCGACCAGTTGGCCGCGCAGCGGGGGGCCGCCGTCCATCGGGCGGCCGAGGCCGTCGAGGATGCGTCCGCGCAGGTCGGGGCCGACCGAGATGCGTAGGGGCCCGCCGGTGCTCATGGCCGGGGTGCCGGTGCCGATCCCGGCGATCGGGCCGAGGGGTAGGCAGTTGAGCTGCTGGCCGTCGAGCGCGGCGACTTCGGCGAGGACCGCGCTCGGCCCGGTGCCGATCTGCAGGAGTTCGCCGACCCGGGCTTCCAGGCCGCTGACCGTGACCCGCAGGCCGACCGCGCCGGTGACCCGGCCGGAGACGGTGGGCCGGGCGGCGCTGACGGCGGCCTGCATGCGGTGCTGGAAGACGTCGGTCATATCCGCAGGGCCTCCCGGGCCCGGATGATGGCCGCCTCGATGGTCGCGTCGACGGTGGCGGTGCCGGTTTCGGCGATCGCGTCGCCGCCGCGCAGGCTCGGGTCGGGGCGCAGGTTGATCTGGCGGCCCTGGTAGTCGAATTCGCCGTCGGCGTCACCGACCAGGTTGGCGTAGTCGTCGGGGTGCAGCCGGACCACCACGTTGCCGTGTTCGGGGGCGGCGGTCATGGCCCGGCGCAGCGCGTCCTGCCCGCGTTCCGGATCGTCGCGCAGGTTGCCGGCGACGATCGCCTCGGCCAGTTCGAACGCGCTGGACAGGACGAGTTCTTGCAGCTCGGTGAAGGTGGGCATGAGCTGGTTCTCCAGCTCGGTGACGGCCCGGCCGAGCGCGTTGACGGCGTGGGCCAGGGCGGCCGACCGGCGCTGCTCGTGGTGTTCTTCGGCGGCCTGGGCGCGGGCCGCGGCCTCTTCGGCGGCGGCCACGGCGTCGCGTTTGCCCTGGGACCAGCCTTCGGCGTATCCGGTGGTCCGGGCGGCCATCCGTTCCTCTTCGAGGACTTTCGGGTCGTTCGGTTCGGGCGGTCGCAGGTCGGTGGAGAACCGGGCGGTGGCCACGTTCTGGGCGGTCACCCCGCGCAGGACCGGGCTGTCATGCGATGAGCTCATCGGCCTCGCCGCCACGCTGGATCTCGATCTGACCGGAGTCTTCGAGGGTACGGATGACGCCGACGATCTTGGCCTGGGATTCCTCGACCATCTTGACCTTGACCGGGCCGAGCAGGTCCATCTCTTCGAGCAGGTTCTCCCGGCCGCGTTCGGACAGGTTCTTGGTGACCTTGTCGCGCACGCCTTCGGGCACGCCTTTGAGCGCGGTGGCCAGGTCGGCCGGCTCGACCTGGCGCAGGATGAGCTGTACCGCCCGGTCCTCCAGGTTGATGATGTCCTCGAACATGAACATCCGCCGGCGGATCTCCTCGGCCAGCTCCGGGCTGCGGGCGTCCAGGGCTTCCAGGATGAGGCGTTCGGTCGTACGGTCGGCCCGGTTGATGATGTCGACCAGTGGTTGCAGGCCGCCGACGGTGGAGAGCTCGTCCGGCTGCAGGACGCTGGACAGCTTGCGCTGCAGCGCGCTCTCCACCTGCCGGATGATGTCGGGCGAGGTGCGGTCCATGATCGCGATGCGGTGCGCGACCTCGGTCTGCACTTCCAGCGGCAGGCCGGCCAGGATCGACGAGGCCAGGCCGGCCGGGATGTGCGCGAGGACCAGCGCGATGGTCTGCGGATGCTCGTACTGCACGTACGAGAGGAGTTGCCGGGGGTCGGCGTTGCTGAGGAAGTTGAACGGGATGTCGTTCATCGACGCTTCGAGCCGGTCCAGGATCATTGCCGCCCGTTCCTTGCCGAGCGACGCCTCCAGCAGCTCACGGGCGTAGTCCATGCCGCCCGACCCGGCGAACCGGGTGGTCGCCATGGCGTAGAACTCGTCCATCACGTCGTCGACCTGGACGGGGTCGAGCTTGCCCAGCCGCGCGACCTCCGCGGAGAGCAGCTCGACCTCCTTCTCCGACATGTTCGCCAGCACCTGCGCGGATTGGTCCCGGCCGAACTGGATCAGCATGATCGCGGCCTTGCGGACGCCCGTCATGGAGAGCGTGGTGAGCGCGGGTGTTGACAACGCCTACTCCTCGAACCGTCTTTCGTGCGTGCGGGGGTCAGTGGTGCGTCGCGTCGGCGGACATCCAGCCGCGCAGCAGGGTGGCCATCTCGTCCGGCTTCTCCTTGACCATCTCTTCGATCTCGCGGTGCCGTTCCTCGCGAGACTCGTCGCGCTCCTCCACCGCTATCCCTCCCTCGATCATCGCCGCCGCGTGCATGGCCTGGGTCGCCTCCAGTTCGGCCTGGCGTTGCGCGTCCAGTGCGGCCTGCATCTCCTCCAGGTGCGCCTTTTCCTCGGCGGTGAGCTGCTGGCGGCGCTTGGCCCGCTGGCTGGCCCGCCAGGCCAGGAAGATCAGCGCCAGTACGACGAACGCGAGCGCGCCGGTCTTGATCAGGGTGAGTTGCTTGTTCTGCTTGTCGGCGGCGGCCGCGGCGGCCAGTTCGTTCTTGGCCGCCTGCTGGGCCGAGGTGTCGAACGGCATGGCGCTGACCGCGATGGTGTCGCCGCGGGTGGAGTCGATGCCGGCGGCCGAGCTGACCAGCTGCTGCACCTGGGTCGGGTCGACCGAGGCGGCGGTGGTGCTGTCCAGCAGGACGGCCACGTTGAGCCGGCGGATGCTGCCGGGCGCCTTGCGGCGGACCTCCTGCACCTCGTTGAGGGCGTTCTGCCGGGCGTCGTTCTTGTTGGCGTACTGCCCGTTCGAGCCGGCGCCGTTGGGCACCTGGATGTTGTCCGGGCCGAGCACGCCGCCGTTCCCGACGCCGCTGCCGCTGTACGTCTCGGAGCTGGACGTCTCGGAGAGCGACGGCAGGGAGGGATCCGAGCTGTACGTCTTGCTGCGCGTCTCGGTCGAGTCGAAGTCCAGGTCGGCGGTGGTGGTGACCACCGAGTGACCGGGTCCGACGAGCCGGTCGAGCATGCTCTGCAGCGACGCGTTCATCCGGTTCTGGAATTCGACGGTCTGCGCCTCGGAGCCGCTGTCGCCGCCGGTCGCGACCGCTTCGCCGCCGCCGGTCGAGAGGATCTTGCCGTCGGCGCCGGCCACGGTGACCTGGGTCGGGTCGAGGCCTTCGACGCTCGATGCGACCAGGTGCACGATGGCCTGCACCTGGTCGCCGCTGAGCGGGCTGGTCGCCTTGGAGGCGACGAGCACCGACGCGGTCGGTTTGGCGGCGTTGTCGGCGAACACGTCCTTCTGCGGCAGCACCAGGTGCACGGTGGCCGCCTCGACGCCGTCGATCGACTTGATGGTCTTGGCCAGCTCACCCTCCAGCGCCCGCTGGTAGTTGGCGTGCTGCATGAAGTCGCTGGTGGTGATGCCCTGCTGGTCGAGCAGCGAGTAGCCGGTGCCCTCGTCGTTGGGCAGGCCCTGGCCGGAGAGCGACAGTCGCAGAGTGTTCACCTGGTCGCGCGGCACCATGATGGTCTGACCGTCGTTGGCCAGCTCATACGAAGTGTTGGACTTCTGGAGCGACTCGACGATGGCACTGGCGTCCTTCGTCGACAGATTATTGAAGAGGATCGCGTACGACGGTTTCGCCGCCCACGTCGCGAAGAAGTACCCACCGACGACGATGGCGACAACGGCGAAAATCGTGACAGCCTTCTGTCCCGGCGTGAAGGACTTGAAGGTGTCCGTTATGCGGCGTACCGGTGCGGGAAGGCGGTCAGTCATGTCAGGCCTGCATCCTCATGATCTCTTGGAAGGCTTCGACGGCCTTGTTACGGACGGCAAGAGTCATCTGAAGCCCGAGGGACGCCTCATTGGCGGCCATCGTGTACTGGGCCGGGTCCTGAAGCGTCCCGTTGGCGACCTGGACGGCGAGGTCGTTCGCCTTGTCCTGGGAAGCCTGAACGCTCTCCAATCCCTTGGAGAGCATCCGGGCGAAGTCGGTGTTGGGGCTGGCCGTCTTGGCGGCCTCGTCGAAGTCCAGCGAGTCGGAGATCTTGGACAGCCCGGAGGTGCCGGACGTTCCCGAGATGCCGTTGATCCCGCTGAAGCCGGAGATCGCGCCGATGGGGTTGATCGCGGTCATGACTACTTCCCGAGGTTGATCGCGGCGGCGTAGGCGTCCCGCGCCCGGTCCACGACCGAGAGGTTGGCCTGGTAGGAACGCTGCGCCATCATCATCTGGGCCATCTGGCTGCCCATGTCGATGTCCGGCCGGCGGACGTAGCCCTGTGCGTCGGCGAGCGGGTTGTCCGGTTCGTAGGCCAGGATTCCCTGCGCGCTGCCGAGCTGAACGCCGGCGACCTCGGCGCCGTTGCCGTCCTGCGCGGCCCGGGCCTGAACGTAGCGAGCCTGGAACGCGTTCTCGGACGTACGGCTGGTGTCGTTCATGTTCGCGATGTTGTCGGAGACCGCGTCGAGCCACTTGCGGTACACGGTGACTCCGGTGCCCGCGACCCCGATGGCGTTGAAGATGCTCATCCTCAGGCTCCCTTGATGGCGTCGCGCAGCAGGCCGTACTTGCTGTCGATGGCCCGGAGGGTGAGCTGGTAGCGCATCGTGGTGTCGATGTGCGACAGCGTCTCCTCGTCGAGGTTGACGTTGTTGCCGTTGAGCCTGGTGGGCTCCAGCGACTCCTGGACGCTCGGGGTGATGCCCAGCGGCGACTGACCGCGAGCGACGGCACCCGAAAGAGCCTCCTCGAACTTGACCTTACGGGCACGGAAGCCCGGGGTCTCGACGTTCGCGATGTTGTTGGCAATGGCGTTCTGCCGGGCCGACAGGCCGGTGACAGCGACGCGCAGTGCGGACGTGGAAAGATCGTCGAACACTTCGCAGCTCCCTGATCATTCGCCTCTGGTCGCCGTTCCGTGGCTGTTCGGTGAGCAATCCGTGCTCGTACCATGCAGTTCGGCGAGCCCGGCGTTCCGCTGAGCGTCAGACGGTTGCTGCGAGGTTGCACACGAAAACGTCCCGGATCCTCAGGCGAGGATCCGGGACGTTCGTGGTCTTACATAGCGCAATCCAGGTAAACCGGTCGTTTCACCGCTTCGCCGGTCTCGATCCGGGCGGTCACCGCGGTCTGCTGCCGGTTCGCGGTCAGCCGCCGGGCGATCTCCTCGGCCGCGGCCAGCTGGCGGGTGAGGATCTCGTCGGCCCGCGGCTTGAGCTCCAGCGGGAGCGCGCCGAGGTCGGTCGGCGGCTTCCAGATGTCGGCCGGCGGGGTGTCCGCGTGGCGGTGCTCGTCGGCGAGCATCGCCTCGACGGCCGCGACGTCCATCTCCAGCTCGTCCAGCGCCGCTGTCCAGGCGCCCCGCCAGTCCTCGGTCATGGCTTCGCTCAACTCTGTGTGGCGGCGGCCACGGCGGCTTCACGCCAGGCGTCGCGCAGGGGTTCCAGCAGCTTGCGGCAAGCGGCCACCCGCTCGGGGCTCTTGGCGATGTTCGCCCCGATCAGCTCGGAGAGCAGGAAGCCGTACAGGTTGGCCAGGCCGGGCGCACCCTCCCAGGCGTTCACGTCGAGCGTGATCCGCAGCTCCAGGATGATCTCCTGGGCGTGGTTCAGCTTGTCGTTGGCCATCGCGAGATCACCGCTGATCAGCGCGTCCTCGCCCTGCGTCAGATCCAGGATCAACCGGTCGTAGAGCATCGTCAGCAGCTTCGCGGGCGAAGCCGTGTTGATCGAGTCCTGCAGGTAGCGGTCGCGAAGGTGAGGCGCGGTCATGGGTCTCCTCGGTCAGGGCCGGCGGCGGGCGGGTCGTCGGTCAGTCGTACGGAGTGTCAGCTCAGGCCGGCCAGCTGTCCGGAGAGCCAGGAGCCCTGGTCCTTCAGCTTGCCGAGCGAGGTCTCCAGCGCGGTGTACTGCCGCTGGAGCGCTTCCTTCTTCGCGGCCAGGCGTACGTCCCAGTTGTCGATCTGGTCGTTGAGCGAGTCGATCTCGCTCTTGCGCCCGGTGATCACGGCGGTGACCGCATTGGTCTGCGTGTCGGTCAGCTTGCGGACCTTGGCGCCGAACGCCATGCCCGCTTCCTGGACCTTGGAGGGGTTGTCGGAGTACGCCTTGTTGAACTCCGTCGCGTCGAACGAGAGCGTCCCCTCCTTGGTGAGAGAGATGCCCAGCTGGTTCAGCGAGCCGAAGTCGATGGTCGAGGTCGACTCGACACCGTTGGCGTCCTTCGACGTCTTGTCGTACGACAGCCCGTTGCTGACCATGCTGAGCAGCGCCGCGTTCATCTGGCGGACGGTGAAGTCGCCGGTGAGCGGGGAGCCCTTCTTGGTGTCGAGGTCGTACGCGGTCTGGGACTTGATCTCGGCGAGCGAGGCGTTGGCCGCGTCGACCAGGGCCTGCATCTTGCCGGCGATGGCGCTGGTGTCACTGGCCGCGTTGACCGTGACGTTCTTCTCTTCCTTGGTCACGGTCAGCGTCACGCCCGGCATCAGCGCGCTGAACGTGTTGGTCGTGCTGTTGACCTTGTACTCCGAGGCGGTGCCCGGGTTCATGGTCAGCACCGCGTCCTGGCCGGCCGTGGTCGTCGGGCTGGCGCCGCCGGACCCGGTGTTCTCCAGGCCGGAGATCTCGAAGCCGTTCGCGGCGCCGCTCTTCATGCTGGTGAACTGCACGACGCCGGCGGTGCCCGAGGTGTTGACCACGGTGGCGCGGATGCCGAGGGTGGCCGACTGGGCGTTGACCGCGGTGGTCAGCTTGGCCGCGGTCCGCGGCTCGTCGACCGTGATGGTCACCGGGTTGCCGACGGCGGTGAACTGGTTGTCGCCGTTGGCGTCCTTGGCCCAGCTGCCCGGCTGGATCGTGATCGAGGCCGGGTAGATGCCCTCGGCGCTGGTGTCGTCGGCGGTGAGGACCGTGGCCTGCGAGCGGGCCACCGACGTGACGTCGAACGTCGCGCCGCCGGACATGCCGGTCAGGCCACCGGTGGCGGTCGCGGTGACGGTCGACGAGCTGGAGGTCGCCGTGAGAGCACGCCACGAGCCGAGCGAGGCCACGTCCTCGGCCGCCGACTTGGTCGCCTTGAGCTTCGCGTTGACCGACTGGTACGACGCGACCGCGTTCTGAGCGGTCTCGACCTTGGTCTTGAGCTTGGTCTGTGGGGCGGCCTCGACCTGCATCAGCGAAGCGATCATGGACGAGGTGTTGAGACCACTGACAAGGCCGTCAACGGAGGCGGTCACAGGAGCCTGCCTTTCCTACCGAGGTCGGAGTACCCAGGGCGAGAGCGGAGCGGGGGCAGCCGGCTGATTTCCCGGCTACCCCCACCTCTTCGGTCGTTCCCAGATTGAATTCAGCCGCTACCGGTTGTTATCCGGTTGCGGTCCGCGGTCAGCGGAGCAGCGACAGCACGTTCTGCGCGGACTGGTTCGCCTGCGACAGCATCGAGGTGCCGGCCTGGGTGAGGATCTGGTTGCGGGTGAAGGACACCATCTCCTGCGCCATGTCGGTGTCACGGATACGCGACTCCGACGCGGACAGGTTCTCCACCGACACGTTGAGGTTGTTGATGGTGTGCTCGAAGCGGTTCTGGTGGGCACCGAGCTTGGCCCGGGTGTCCGAGACCGACTGGATCGCGCTGTCGAGCGCATCCATCGCCTCGGCCGCGCCCGACTTGCCACCGGTGGTGGTGGCCGCCCGGGTCAGGTCGAGGTTGCTCAGGCCCAAAGTCTTCGAGTTGATGGCGCCGATGCCGACGCTCAGGGTCTCGCCCGAGTTCGCGCCGATCTGGAAGGCGCCCGGCGTCGCGCCGGTGGTCGCCGTCGAGGAGACGGCGTTGAGGCCCAGGTCACCGGCGGTGATGGTGAAGCCGGTGGTGCCGGACGCGGTGAACTTCATGTCGCCCGTGGTCTTGTCGACGTCGGCCGAGAGCTGCAGCGTGACGTCGCCGTAGCCGGCGTCCTTGAGCGCGGTGGAGATCGCGTCGTTGACCTTCGCGGCCGCCGCGTGCGGGCTGAGAGCGGTCGTGTTGCCGTTCTTGTCGGTCTCGGTCAGGTCGACGTCGGCGATGTTGATCGCGACGGTCTTGCCGCCCAGGCTGGTGATCGACATGCCGGTGGACTTGCCGCCGGCCGGCATGGTCGGCGTGGCCGGGTCACCCGGGTTGGCACCGGCGGTGCCGTTGATCGTCGTGCCGGCGCCGGTGGCGGCCATGCCGAAGGTGCCGTCGAGCAGCTTCGACTTACCGAACGCGGTCGTGTCGCTGACCCGGTCGATCTCGGACGACAGCTGGTTGAACTCGGCCGCCGCGGCCTTCTTGGCGTCGTCGTCGAGCGACGCGTTGTTGGCCTGGACGGAGAGGTCACGCATACGCTGCAGCATGCTCGTGGTCTCGTTGAGCGCACCTTCAGCGGTCTGCACGACGCTGATCGCGTCCTGAGCGTTGCGGACCGCGACCTTGAGGCCACCGGTCTGCGCGCGCAGGCCCTCGGAGATCGACAGACCAGCCGCGTCGTCGGCCGCCCGGTTGATCCGGAAGCCGCTGGACAACTTCTCCAGTGACTTCTGCATCTGACCGTCGGTGACCGACAGGTTCCGGTAGGCGTTCTGGGCGGCGATGTTCTGGTTGATACGAAGACCCATTGGGTGATTCCTCCTTGACTGGGGTCTTGATCGGCCCATCCATGAGCCGGTGTGTTGCGCCTTTCCCTTCGGCGGGCCGTCGAGAGGCCCTGAGGATTCTCCGAGAATTCTTCGGGCTTTTCGGTCGTACCGGAAAAATGCCGATCGGGAGAAAGCGCTCAGCGGCACCGCGAACATGCCGACCTGTCCGAATGAGCGGGTTGCCAAAGGGGTGCGGCCCGACCAGCGAACGACGGAGGACCAGGGTGAGCCTGACCGACCTGGCCAGCGTCCTGTGGCGCTCTCGCGAGCTGCTGGAGATGCTGCTGTTCAAGCTTGAGGAGGAGCAGCTGCTCCTCGCGGCCAACCGGTCGCGCTGGCTCAGCCACGCCACCCGGGAGGTGGAGGTGGTGCTCGACCAGATCCGCCAGACCGAGGTCATCCGGGCCGCGTACGCGCAGGACGTCGCCGCCGAGCTCGGACTCAACCCGGAGGCGTCGCTGGGCGAGCTCGCCGACGCCGCCCCGGATCCCTGGTCGGACCTGTTGCACCAGCACCGCAAGGCGTTCCTGCTGCTGACGTCGGAGATCCGGGCCCTGGCCGACGTCAACCGTGACCTGCTCACCGCGGGTCAGCGCGCGGCTCGCGAAACCATGCTCGTGTTCGCCGAGACTGTGGAAACGTACGGGCCGCAGGGCCAGACCGTCACCGGCGGCGTCCGCCGCCCCACCCTCGTTGATGAGGCGATCTGATGGGCAGCACTTTCAGTGGACTCAACACGGCACTGACCTCCCTGTACGCGCAGCGGCGCGGCTTGGACGTCACCGGCCAGAACATCGCGAACGCGAACACCGAGGGCTACACCCGGCAGCGCGTCACGCTCCAATCGCAGAACGCCAACCTGGTGCCCGGCGTGTACGCCACCACCACGGCGGTCGGCAACGGCGTCACCGTCTCGTCGGTCGACCGCCTCCGCAACGCGGCCCTGGACCAGCGCAGTTACACCGAGCACGCGAGCTCGGCGTACCACAACGCGCGGGCCGGGTCGTACAACCTGATCGAGGACGTGTTCGCCGAGCCGAGCGACACCGCGCTGCAGGCCCGGATGGCCGACATGTGGGACGGCTGGAACGCGATCACCACCAACCCGGACCAGCTGGCCGGCAAGTCGGCGGTGCTGGAGCAGGCCACCACTGTGGCCTCGACGCTCAACGACGCCGCGTCGTCGCTGAACAACCAGTACAAGTCGGCCCGGACCGGCTTGGACACCTATGTGGAGGACGTCAACAAGGCGGCCGACTCGGTGGCCAAGCTGAACAACCAGATCGTCATCGCCACCCAGGCCGGCCTGCAGGCCAACGAACTGCAGGACCAGCGGGGCCAGCAGATCCTCAAGCTGTCCGAGCTGGTCGGGGCCAGCGCCACCGAGTTGCCGAACGGCGCGATCAACGTCTTCGTCGGGAGCGCCCCGCTGGTCAGCGGGTTCTCGACGCGGGCGATCGAGATCGAGCCGGGCGGCGCCACCCGCCTGGAGGACCTTGCCACCAGCGAGGTCAACCTGCGCTGGGCCGACACCAAGGCCGCGGTCGGCGCCGGGGGCAGCATGGGCGCCTCGATGGAGCTGCTGGCCAAGGGCGGCACGCTGGACACCATCACCAAGCGCCTGGACACGGTCGCGCAGAAGCTGGCCGACTCGGTGAACACCGCCTACAAGGCCGGGTACGCGACCGACGGCACCACCGGCGAGCCGTTCTTCGTCCGCAACGACACCGGGGCGACCACCGGGGTCACCGCCGCGCAGATCAAGGTGGCGGTCACCGACCCGAGCAAGCTGCAGATCTCCAGCGGCGACCCGACCGGCGTGCCGAAGATCCTGGACGGCAACGTGGCCGACCAGATCTCCGACCTGGCCGACTCCAAGACCGACGCCGACGCCGAGTACCAGTCGATGATCGGCGAGCTGGGTGTCTCGGCCCAGGCCTCGATCCGCCGCCGGGACGTGCAGAACGCGGTCACCGATCAGGTGGACGCGTCCCGGGACGCGGAGTCCGGGGTGAACCTCGACGAGGAGATGACGAATCTGCTCACGTACCAGCGCGGATACGAGGCGGCCAGCCGGGTGCTCACCACGATCGACTCGATGCTCGACCAGCTGATCAACCGAACCGGCATGGTCGGTAGATAAGGGAGCCCGACATGAGCAGCAGCCCCAGGGTCACCGAGAGCAGCGTGCGTACCCGCACCATGGCCAGCCTGCAGCGCAACCTGAGCCGGACCCAGCAGGCGCAGGACCAGATCTCCAGCGGCAAGCAGCTGAACCGGCCCTCGGACTCGCCGACCGGCACGGTCACCGCGTTGCAGTTGCGCGGCGAGGTACGGGCGAACAAGAAGTACTCGAACAACGCCGACGACGCGGTCGGCCGGCTCGGCGTGGTGCAGGACAACCTGCAGTCCTCGGTGGAGCTGCTGACCGTGGCCCGCAACCTGACCCTGGAGGCCAAGAGCGGCGGGCAGGCCACACCGGAGGCGAACAAGGCCCGGGCCGCCCAGCTCGAACAGATCAAGGGCAACCTGATCCAGTTCGCCAACTCGAAGTACCTGGACCGGCCGGTCTTCGGCGGGTCGACCCCGGATGCCACCGCCTACGACACCGGCGGCAGCTACGTCGGCGAGTCGGCCGGCGAGACGCTGCGGGCGATCGGCCCGAACGCCAAGGTGCGGGTCGACGTCCGTGGCCCCGAGGTGTTCGGTGACGACCAGATCGACGACGGTAACGGTGGTCTGGTCGACAACCCCACCCAGATGTTCCGCGTCCTGGACAACATCATCGACGCCATGAAGTCCGGTGATGCGGACGCGATGGACACGGGACTACAGAACCTCGACAAAGCGTCTGATCTCGTGAAATCCACTCTTTCGGACGTAGGCGCCCGATACAATCGGGTTACACAGATGAAGCAGTCCGCTGAGGATCGCTTGATGTCCGTGTCGTCGCAGCTGTCCGATATCGAGGACGTCGACCTGCCCAAGGCGATCATGGATTTGCAGCTCCAGCAGACCTCGTATCAGGCCGCCCTGGCCGCCACGGCCAAGGTGATCCAGCCCTCGCTCATCGATTTCCTGAGGTGACCATGACTACTCGCACCATCTCCCGACCGCTCGAGGCCACGATGACCGATCCGTCGCTGGGTCTGCCGACCATCTCGATGGCGGTGCCCATGCCTGGGTTCCCGGCGCACAAGGAATTCGTCCTGGTGCGACTGAACGACGACGGTCTGCTCTACGCCCTGACCTCGCTCGACAACCCGGAGCTGCGGTTCCTGGTGGCGCCGCCGGAGCCGTTCTTCCCGGAGTACGCGCCGGAGATCGACGAGTCGGTGTTCGCGGCGCTGAACACCAAGGACTCGGATCGGGTCCTCCTGCTGACGATCATCACCGCGAGCAAGGAGGAGACCACCGCGAACCTCCTCGCCCCGATCGTGGTCGACCGGGACAGCATGCGGGCCATGCAGACGATCCTCACCGGCTCCGGCTACCCGGTCCGGGCGATCATGAACCGGACGTTCTGAACCTCATTCAAAGGCGCGGCCGCGTTCTCTCGCGGCCGCGCCTTTGTCATGCTGTCCGTTCCATGGATGGAGGAGGACGTCGATGCTTGTGCTGACCAGGCGGGCCGGAGAGAGCGTGATGATCGGCGACGAGGTCGTCATCACCGTGCTGGAGGCCCGTGGCGATGTCATCCGGCTGGGCATTCAGGCCCCGCGTGACGTGCAGGTGCACCGCGAGGAGGTGTACCGGGAGCTGCAGGAGGCGAACCGGGCCGCCGCGTCGCCGACCGACGAGGCGGTCGACGCGCTGACCCGGTTGGTGAACGACAAAGCCGTGGATTGAGGGCGCACCTCACCTGCACCGGCGGCTGACCCCGCGGACAACGTGCGGCGAGCATTCTTCTCCACGACGGAGAACTTCAGTCGGGGAGCGGTCGTGGGCTCAAAGCGGGAATCAGTCATCGGTACCGCGCTGGATCTGACGGTGGATGCCCACGTGCACACCGGTTTCTCGGCCGGGCGGGATGCCGTCGGCGTGGTGGTCTCGGCCGCCGACCGGGCCGGCTTGACCGCGCTGACCTTCGCCGACCAGGCCGGTCCGGACACCACCTGGCTGAACGCGTACGCCGACGCGGTGCGCCGGGCCCGGCACCGCACCGAGATGACGCTGCGGGTGGCCGCCGAGGTCGAGGTCGTCCGCCCGGACGGCTGGCTGGCCCTGCCGCCCGATCTCACCCAGCTGGACGCGCTGTCGGTGGCCACCTCGGCGCTGCCGCACGGCGACGAGCTGCTCGACGCTCGTGCGGTTCGCGCCCTGGTGGCCGGCGGCGGTGCGACCGCCGAGCAGGTCGCCGAGCAGTTGATCGCCGCGACCGTGCGCGGTCTCGAGCGTGCCTCCCGGTACGTGCCGACCCAGCTCGCCCGGCCGCTCGCGCTGCTGGCCCAGGCCGGAGTGGACGACGCCGCGGTGTCGCCGGCGCTCATCGCCGATCTGGCCTCGGCCTGCCGTACGACCGGAACCGTGGTCGAGATCAGCGAGGCGTGGCGCAGCCCGTCCCCGCGCCTGGTCGCGCTGCTGCGGGAAGCCGGCGTGACGCTGGTGCCCGCGAGTGACGCCCGGTACGCCGCCGAGGTGGGCGGCTGGCAGTACCTGCGACGAGTCTGAACGAAAGGCAAACACGGATCGCACTCGTCTCCGTACTCTCTGTCATGCCAGCACTTCAGCATGGGAGAGATGCGATGAGTATGGTTCAACAGGCCATCGAGGTGAGTGCACCGCTGCACACGGTGTACGAGCAGCTCGCCGCGTTCGAGAACTACCCACGGTTCATGACCGGCGTCCGGCAGGTGACCACCACCGGCACCGACCAGACGCACTGGATCATGGATGTGGACGGCAAGCGCCGTGAGTTCGACGCGCAGATCATCGAGCGGACACCGGACGAACGGGTCTCCTGGTCGACCATGGAGGGCCCGCTGCTCGCCGAAACCCTCACGCTGCGGCCGATGGGCGAGACCAAGACCCAGATCGTCGCCCAGCTCGAGGCCGACATCGCGTTCCTCATGCCCAGCGACCGGCACGGCCAGGAGTCGCTGAACCGTCGCCTCAAGGCCGATCTGACCACGTTCAAGGGCCTGGTCGAGAGCGGCGTCCTGGGCGGGCGCCCGATCCCCACCGGCGCCGGCGTCCGACGCCTCCCTGGCCCCTCGCACACCCTGTTCAGCTCGGACTTCGCCTCGCCGGCCTCGGTCGCCACCCGCGTCCACCGCCATCCCCCGGCCACCCAACCGGCCCCCGGCGGACCGGGCGCGGGCTGGGACAACGGCGCCGCCGACCTCGGCAACGCCGACCCGACCGGCCTCGGCCTGACCGACAACCCCCTGCATGCCCCGGCCGGCGCCGACCCCGCGCTCTCCGGCGGACGCACGGTGACCAAACGCGGCACCGGCCCGATGAGCGGCGGCGTGGCCGGCTCGGCCCGCATGGGCGGACGCACCCCGGCCAGCGACATCTGGGGCAGCGGCATGATCAACGAAGAGGATCGCGGCATCGGCTGACCACCCCGAAGATCAACTTCAAGATCTTCATTGCCTATGTCCGCCGTGGTCCCGATCGTCGCTCCCGCGGGGACCCTTCCGGTCTGAGCAGGGCGCTGGCGCGCCCAGAACGCTCAGCCCGAAAGGGCGACGTGGTCGGTTGGTTGCGGTCAGAGCACAAAACCCCGAATGGCCGCCGCGCCGTGTGCGCGGCGGCCATTCGCGGTCAGCGGGGGGCGGCTTCGAGGGTGACCAGCAGGCACGCGCCCCGCGGTTTTGCGTGCTCGTAACGCACCGACCCGCCGTTCGCCTCCACCAGGTGCCGCACGATGAACAGCCCCAGCCCGGCCCCGCGGATGAACCGCCCGAACACGCTGGGCAGTACGTCCTCGGGAATCCCGGCCCCGCTGTCCTGAACGGTCAGCAGCACGGTCCCGCCGGCCTGCGGGCAGGCACCGACCCGGACCGGCGCCGCCCCATGGGTCAGCGCGTTCTTCAGCAGGTTCTCCACCACGACGGCGAGATGTCCCCGGTCGGCCAGCGCCGACAGTTCCTCGTCGATCGCGATCTCCACCCGGTCGTCGGCGCCGGCCGCGGCCCGGACCAGTTCGAGCAGCGGCACCGGCACCCGCCGCGCGGTCACCGTCCCGGTGTCCAGCCGGAACAGCAGCTGCAGGTCGTTCATCATCTTGACCAGCCGCCGGGTGTTCTTGTCGATCTTCTGGGCCAGTTCCAGCCGGACGTCGTCGGGCAGGTCGGCCCAGTCGGCGCTGAGCAGCTCGGCCAGGCTGGCGATGGAGCTGATCGGCTGGGCCACGTCGTGGGTCAGCATCGAGGTGAGGTCGTTCTTGAACGCGAGCGCGGTGGCCAGCCGTTCGTTGCCGCGTTCCAGCTCGGCCGCGTGCGAGGTGAGCGCCTCCTCGGCCTCCTTGCGGGAGGCGATGTCGACGCAGGTGGCCACGTATCCGCGGGTCGCCCCGGCCGCGTCCGGGATGGCGGCCATGGTGGCCAGCACCGGCACCGCGGTGCCGTCGGCCCGGGGGAGCAACCAGTCCCCGCCGCTGCCCGGTGGCGGCAGCGGGGGCGGTTCGCGCAGGTCGTCGTGCTGGCCGGTGAGTTCCCGCCAGCGCCGGTTGACGTCGATCACGCGGTAGTTGGCGTCCAGCACCATGACCGCCTCGTTCATCGACTGGAGCAGCGTGTCGGCGAAGTCCTGCCGGTCGCGCAGCTCGGCGACCAGGCGTCGCTGGCGGCGGTCGGCCAGGTCCAGGGTCCGTACGAGAAAGGCGAGTAATCCGAGAAGGCCGAGAGCGGCCAGGATGGCGCCGGTGCTGACCGCCGCGGCCGGCCGGCTCAGCCCGGTGCGCACCGCGAACGCGCTGACCAGCGCGGCGATCAGCGGCGCGGCGATGAGCGCGGGGGCCAGCCGGCGCACCGCGGTCCGCGGCCCGGACTGGTCCAGGGTGCGTAGCGGCCCGGCCTCGGGGCGGGCCAGAATGGCCCCGGCGGTGAGCGCGAGCAGGGCCACGGCCAGGTAGAGCGGCATTACCCCGGCCGGTTCCTGCCCGTTGGGGAAGGTCGCCGCGAAGAGCCGGGGGACGAGCGCGACCAGCGCGACCGTGGCCGCGCCGAGCAGCAGCGGGTCGGCGACCCGGATCGGCACCTCGCCGTCGCGGCGGGGCAGTCGCAGGTCGAGGCAGGCCAGCGCGAGCCCGGAGAGCAGGGTCGCCACCGCGGCGGCCGGATGCCGGTCGAGGGCGGCGCCGCCGAGGATCGCCGCGGTCAGCGCGAGTCCCGCGGCCGGGCCGGTGCGCAGCCGGCTGTCGAGCGGGAGGACCTGGAGGAGCAGGGCGAGCCCGGCCGGAACCAACGCGACCGCCGGAGTGGTCGTGAGACCCTCCGGCGGCGCGGTGATGTCGGACGTACGCGTGTTCAGGATGCCGAGGATGGTGACGGTGATCCCGGCACAGCCGGCGATCAGCCGGGACAGCCTGCCCACGCCACGTGCCGCGATACGCACATATACCCCCATGACGTGAGGAAATGAGCATATCGCGACATGCGCGGTTACTTACCCGCCCAGGCGAACCCTTCCTCCAGGCGGATCTTGCTGGCCACACGCGCGATCTCGGCGTGCATCCGGTTTGCGTGGTGGCCACAGAAGGCCAGGTCGCCGCCGCTGCTCAGGGTCACCTCCAGCTTGGCGGCCGCGCCACAGCGATCGCAGCGCTCGGTCAGTTCGCCGACGATGTCGATCTCGGGCGACAGCAGGGTGGTCATATCGCTCTCCTTGCTCAAGTGGCGGTGTGCAGCGGTCCTGACAGCGGAACAAATCGGCCCTGGGTGGGAGGGCCTTAGTCCTTCGCCCGGTGAATCGGCGCAACGTGGTCGCACCCGGACGAGACCTGGACCCGCACTTCTCCAACTTCAGGATTTCCCTCAAGTCGCTCCGGCATGCCATTCGGCGCCGGGGCACCTACTTGAGGGAGACTTTTGATGCTCGGTTCCGACGCCCGTCGCTTGGCCGTCCGTTTCGCGGCCGTCGCGAGCGCCGCCACCGTTTCTCTTTACGGTTTCACCGCGCCGGCCTCGGCCGCCGCTGTTCCGGCCGCACCTCGGACCGGGACGATCCTGGAGGCCGGCGCCGCCACGGCCATCCCGGGCAGCTACATCGTGGTTCTCAAGGCCGGCGCCTCCGATTCGCAGGATCTGATCTCCCGGTACGGCGGTCAGACCCTGGACAGCTACAAGGCCACCGTACGCGGATTCCACGCCCGGATGTCCGAGACCCAGGCGGCCCGCCTCGCCGCCGACCCGGCCGTCCAGTACGTCGAGCAGGACGCCGTGATCGAGGCGGCCACCACCCAGCCCGGCGTCACGTGGGGCCTGGACCGGATCGACCAGCGCGTGCGCACGCTGGACAGCAAGTACACGTACCGCTCGGCCGCGAACGTCACCGCGTACGTGATCGACACCGGCATCCGCACCTCGCACCGGGAGTTCGGTGGCCGCGCGAGCAGCGGCTACGACTTCGTCGACGACGATCGGGTCGCCGACGACTGCAACGGGCACGGCACGCACGTGGCCGGCACGATCGGCGGGGCCACGTACGGCGTCGCCAAGGACGTCAAGCTGGTCGGCGTCAAGGTGCTGGACTGCGACGGCTCCGGCTCGTACTCCGACTTCATCGCCGGCATCGACTGGGTGACCGCGCACGCCAAGCTGCCCGCGGTGGCCAACATGAGCATCGGCGGCCCGCAGAGCCAGGCGCTCGACGACGCCGTCAACCGTTCGATCGCCCGGGGCGTCACGTACGCCGTGGCGGCCGGCAACGACAACCGCAACGCCTGCCGCTTCTCGCCGTCCGACACCTCCAACGCGATCACCGTCGGCGCCGTGGACAGCGCCGACCGGCGGGCCTCGTTCTCCAACTACGGCGCCTGCCTGGACATCTTCGCGCCCGGCGTGAACATCAAGTCGGCGTCGCCCGACTCGAACAGCGCCACCGCGATCATGAGCGGTACCTCGATGGCCAGCCCGCACGTGGCCGGCGCGGCCGCGCTGGTGCTCGGCGCCCACCCGAACTGGACGCCCCAGCAGGTGCGGGACGACCTGGTCACGCACGCCGACGCCGGCCTGGTCCGGAGCGCGGGCGCCGGCTCGCCGAACAAGGTCCTCTTCACCGGCTACCTGAACGACGCCGTGAACGCGGCCCGGGCGGCCCGGGTGGCCGCGGCGGCCAAGGCCGCTCGGGTGGCTGCGGCAGCGAAGGCGGCCCGTGTGGCTGCGGCGGCGAAGGCCGCTCGGGTGGCTGCGGCGGCCAAGGCCGCTCGGGTGGCCAAGGCGGCTCGGGTGGCCGCCGCGGCCAAGGCCGCGAAGATCGCCAAGGCGAAGGCGGCCGCGAAGGCGGGCAAGAAGCGCCGCTGACCCCGATCCCGGCACACGCCGCGCGACGCATGACGCGTCGCGCGGCGCTGTGTTTTCCGGCCGAGATCGGCCGTCCGGCCGGGGGTGCGGCAAAGTGCCCAACTCATCGGTCCGGGGCGGCTAGCGTGAGATCGACCCCAGCCCCGAGGAGGACGCATGTCCGAGGCGCCGGTCGCCGCTACGCCGACCATCCTGGTCGTCGACGACGAAGAAGATCTCCGCGACATCATGCGCCGCATGCTGGAGCGCAAAGGCTACGCCGCCATCACGGCCGGTGACCCGGACGAGACGATCTCGGTCTGCCAGAACCACCCGGGCGAGATCCACGTCATGGTCACCGACCTGACGCTGCCCGGCGAGCAGTCCGGCGGCGAGTTGGCGGCCGCCGTCCGGAAGATGAGGCCCAAGATCCAAGTGATCTTCATTTCCGGCCTGCCCAAGGACATCGCGGTCGCCAAGGGCCTGGTCACCGAGGACGACATCCTGGTGAAGAAGCCGTTCACCGCGGACGCCCTGCTCGAAGCCCTCAAACGGGTCCTGGAAGAAGGTCCGGACGAGGCCACGGGACCGTGAGTTCACCCAGGCGCCAGCGGGCCGGGCCGTCGAGCACGGGCCGGCCCTCGTCCCGCAGCCGGCGGACCGTGGCCAGCCAGCGCTGCCGCGGCCCGAACGGGGTCGCCTCGGTCTCCCACGCCCGGCCCAGCGCGCGCAGCAGCTCGTGCACCGGGTGACCGGGCACGTTGTGGTGGATCAACGCCTTCGGTAGCCGCTCGGCGAAGACCGCCGGATGCTGCAGATCGGGCAGCCGGGCCGACAGGGTGAGCGTCGACGGCTCGCCGTCCTCGACCACCGCCCACGTCGCGATCCGGCCCAGTTCGTCGCACGTGCCCTCGACCAGCAGCGCGCCGCTGCCGGTCATCTGTCGCCAGGCCGCGTCCACCCCGTCCTCCGGGTACTGCCGGAGGACGTTGAACGCGCGCACCACCACCGGCGCGAGCCCGGCCAGCTCGAAGCCGCCCCGGCGGAACTCCAGGTGCGGGGGGTCGGCGAAGGGGAGGGCGGCGCTCACCCGTACGGGATCGATCTCCAGACCGACGACCGTGACGTCCGGGCGGACCGCGGCCGCCAGCCGCCCCCGAAGCTCGACCGCCGTGACCGGCGTCGCGCCGTACCCCAGATCGACGACCAGGGGCACGGCGGCCGACGTCAGAAGATCCCCGCATCGGTACGCGATGAAGTTGTCCACCCGCCGCAGACGGTTCGGGTTGGTCGTGCCCCGGGTGATCGCCCCGACCGGTTTCACCTGGACTACAGCTCCCGGTGCACCTTGTGCTGGGCGGCCTGGGCGATCGGCCGGATCACCAGGCGGTCGATGTTCACGTGCTGCGGCCGGGTCGCCGCGAACGCGATGACATCCGCGATGTCGTCGGCCACCAGCGGCTCCTTGACGCCCGCGTAGATCGCGTCGGCCCGCGCCTGATCCCCGCCGAAGCGGTTGAGCGAGAACTCGTCGGTCCGGACCATGCCCGGGTCGATCTCGATCACCCGGACCGGCTTGCCCGACAATTCCAGCCGGAGTGTCCCGACGAGTGCGGTCTGGCCGTGTTTGGCCGCGACATAACCCCCGCCACCCTCGTACGGCGTGAAGGCCGCGGTCGAACCGACGGTCACGATCGTCCCGGCCCCGCTCGCCTCCAGCGCCGGCAGCAGCGCCTGGGTGACGCGCAGCGTGCCCAGCACGTTCACGTCCCACATGGCCTGCCAGTCGGCGACCGCCCCGTCGGCCACCTGGTCCAGCCCGACCGCCCCGCCGGCGTTGTTGACCAGCAGCGCGAGCGGCGCGCCGAGCTCGGCCACGGCGGCGGCCAGCCCGGCCACCGACTCCTCCGAGGTGACGTCGCACACGACCGCGGTCACGTTCGCGCCGATCTCCTTCACCAGCGCGTCCAGCCGGTCGGCCCGCCGGGCCGCGGCGACCACGTGGAAACCCTCACCGGCCAGGCGCCGGGCGGTCGCCGCGCCGATGCCACTGGATGCTCCGGTGACCACTGCGATTTTCTGCATGTGCAGATCTAACCGCATGACCTGAGTCACCCCGGCCCGGCTGCGTAGTGGTTCAGCCCACGCCGATGGGGAAGATGACAAGTGTGCAACAAGCTTGTTCCGGTTGAACACTGGCGGAGGGATTGAACGTGGTCGAGGTCAGCTGGCCCACTCCGCGGCGCATCGCCACCCTCTCGGTGCACACCTCCCCGCTGGAGCAGCCGGGCACGGGTGACGCCGGCGGGATGAACGTCTACATCGTCGAGGTGTCCAAGCGTCTCGCCGCGGCCGGCGTCGAGGTGGAGATCTTCACCCGGGCCACCTCCAGCGATCTGCCCCCGCTGGTCGAGATGTCGCCGGGCGTGCACGTCCGGCACGTCACCGCGGGGCCGTACGAGGGGCTGAACAAGGAGGAGCTCTCCTCCCAGCTCTGCGCGTTCACCACCGGCGTGCTGCGGGCCGAGGCGGCCCACCCGCCGGGCCACTACGACCTGATCCACTCGCACTACTGGCTCTCCGGCCAGGTCGGCTGGCTGGCCCGGGAGCGCTGGGGCGTGCCGCACGTGCACACCGCGCACACCCTGGCCAAGGTGAAGAACCGCCTGATCGCCACCGGTGACCGCCCCGAGCCGAAGGCCCGGGTGATCGGCGAGGAGCAGGTCGTCGCCGAGTCCGACCGCCTGGTGGCCAACACGCGCTTCGAAGCTCAGGACCTGATCAGGTATTACCAGGCCGACCCGGCCCGGGTCAGCGTCGTGGAGCCCGGCGTCGACCTGGAACGCTTCCGCCCCGGCGACGCCGACCGGGCCCGGTTCGGCCTGCCCGAGCGGGACCGGATCGTCGCCTTCGTCGGCCGTATCCAGCCGCTCAAAGCGCCCGACGTGCTCATCTCGGCACTGGCCGAGCTGCGCGCCCGCGGCACCGAGAACGTGACGCTGGTGATCTGCGGCGGTCCCAGCGGCAGCGGGCTGGACAAGCCCACCGCCCTGATCGACCTGGCCGCCACGCTCGGCGTCACCGACTCGGTGGTGTTCCTGCCCCCGCAGACCGGCGCCGGCCTGGCCGCGCTCTACCGGGCCGCCGACCTGGTGGCCGTGCCGTCGTACAACGAAAGCTTTGGTCTTGTCGCCCTTGAGGCGCAGGCGTGCGGCACCCCGGTCGTCGCCGCCGCGGTCGGCGGCCTGGTCACCGCGGTCCGCGACGGCGAGAGCGGCGTGCTGGTCGACGGCCACGACCCGGCCGACTGGGCGCGCGTGCTGGACCGGCTGCTCGCCGCGCCCGGCTTCCGCCACCGGCTGTCGGCCGGCGCGGTCGCCCACGCGTCGCAGTTCTCCTGGGATCGGACCGTGGAACGCCTGCTCCGGGTCTACCGTGACGCGGTGAGCGAGCACCGGGCGATGATCGCGGCCCGGCTGGAAGGGGCGGCGTGGGCATGGTGACCGATCTGATCGAGCGCGTCCTCGACGAGCGCGAGCTGGAGTGGGAATCCACCGGCGAGTCGTCCTATGTGGTCACCCTGCCCGGCACGCACAAGCTGAAGACCGCCTGCAACCTGATCGTCGGCGAGCACGCGCTGCGGATCGAGGCGTTCGTGATGCGCCAGCCCGACGAGCGCCGCGAGGAGCTGTGGGCCTGGCTGCTGCGGCGCAACGCCCGGATGTTCGGGGTGACGTTCTCGATCGATGCGGTCGGCGACATCTACCTGACCGGGCGGGTGTCGCTCAAGGGCCTGGACGAGGACGAGCTGGACCGGCTGCTGGGTTCGGTGCTGACGTATGCCGACGAGTCCTTCGACACGATGCTGGAGATCGGTTTCGGTACGTCGATCCGCCGGGAGTGGGAGTGGCGGGTCAAGCGGGGCGAGTCCCTGGCCAACCTCCAGGCGTTCAAGCACTTCGCCGCCCCGGCCGCCGATCCCGCCGGCTCCGCGTCGGCCTAGGGCAAACCTGTCGCATCCCGCCGGCTCCGCGTCGGCCTAGGGCAACCCCGTCGCATCCGGCCGGGCGCCACTTCTCGTGCGTCGGAGCAGCTCGGCTCCGGGGCCGGGTTGGGTGCCGCGTGTTGACGGCAGCCCGGCGGTGTGCTCCGGGCTCCGGTCGGGCGTCGTCCCGGCCTGCTCGGCAGCGCCTCGACAAGATCGCCGTGGCCTGCGCAAACGCGATCTTCCCAGCTTGAATTCACCTACTCGTCACCCGCCGTCAAGGTCATCCGGGTGCCCGGACTGATTCGACGCCCATCATTTCCTCACCCGGCCGGAGTCGTTATTTCTCCCGGTATCAAGGAGTCCGGACGAGTGAATGGCGGATCGTCCGATCGGTTGGTTGTTGGCGATTGTGACGCCTGAGACAGATGTCGACACGAATACGGGTTGTGAGGCTTGACTGCCCCAACTAGCGTGGTCGATGGACGCCGAGCCGTCAGTTCGGGGAACGGGACGATCAGCAATGATCTCCACGGATCGGCGTTTGGGGACGGGTGGCATAAGCCGTTGGGGGACGGCGCGACCCGAGACCGGCGGTTAGTGCGGGCGACGCCTATGGGGATGGGGGTCGCCCGCCGCCGCCGGTGCTTTTGTTTGCGGGCCGGCGCGCGAAGGATCTCGCGTTCATCGAATTCCCGCGCGCCCATTCGTTTATTGCACGGACCGTGCACGTCCGTCCGATGTGTTCAGTGCCGACGCCGTACCTCGAAGATCAAAATCGTGTCGGCAATGACGAACCATCACTGTGGACGGTCATCGCGGCCACCCTGCGCTCCCGCGCCGGCCCGGCCACCAGATGCAGTCCGGCGCCGAGCAGCCCCACCGCGCCCACCACGAGCCAGTGCCACGACCCGAAGAATTCCAGCCCGGCCCCGCCCAGAGCCGGCGCCACGAACGATGCCGCCGGGAAACTCAGGAAGAACACCGCCTGGTACCGCCCCCGCAGCAGCGGCGGTGCCAACTCCGAGTTGATCGCGGCATTCGGCGGTGCCGCGAGCATCCCCCCGACCGTCCAAACGGTCGCGGCGGTCAGATAGACGGCCAGGCTGTCGGCCGCGACCAGCATCGCGAACCCGCCCGCCATCACCACCATCGACAACGCCAGCACCCGATCCTTGCGCCGCCCGTCGATGATGCCCGGCACGAACAGTTGCCCGACCACGATCAGCGCCCCGCCGAGCGCCGTCACCAGGCCGTAGTCACCCGGCCCGAGCCCGTCGTCGTGCATCGCGAGCGGCACGATCGTGTTGGTCTGCACGTTCAGCAGCGCCTGCAGGATGGTCAGCCCCACAAAAGCCAGAAAGATCCGATCGGCGAAGACGGTCCGCAACCCCGGCGAACCGCCTTTGGCCGGCGCGACCCGGCCCAACGTCTCCGGCACTTTCCAGGCGATGATCACCGTCGTGATCAGCGTGCTGGCCGCATCAAGCAGGAACAACCCCAGATAGCTCCACCGGGCCAGCACCCCGGCCAGCAGCGACGCCCCCGCAGTGCCCAGATTGAACGCCCAGAACTGCAGATTGAACGCCCGCAGCCGACTCCCTGCCGGCACCACATCGGTGATCGCCGCGACAAACGCCGGCCCCGGCATCGCCTGAGTCAGCCCCAACAGCAGACACAGCCCGGCAATCACCGGCAGCGCCGTACTGAACGCGATCGCCACCAGCACCGCGGAACAGGCCAGATGCGACCAGAGCAGGGTCGGCCGCCGCCCCCACCGATCAGTCAGCACACCACCGGTCAGAGTCCCAAAAATCCCACCGATCCCGTACGTCCCCACAACCAGTCCCGCCAGCGCCACCCCGGCCCCACGCTCCGCCGTGAGATAGAGCGACAGGTAGAGCACCGCGAACCCGCCGACCCGGTTGATGAGCAGTCCCGCCCAGAGAAACCAGTACACGCCGGGCTGGCCCCCAACCGCACCCCGCAGCCACCCCCGCACCCGCTCACCCTTCCCACCCCGCACCACCGCGCCGCCTACACCGCTCACGCCGCCCGCTCAGCTCACGCCGCCGCCGCCCACTTCGCCCGCATCCGTGCCGCCCGCGTCCGTGCCGGCCGTGCCGCCCGCATCCACGCCGCCGCCCACGTCGCCCGAGCCGTCGCCGTTGTCGCCCACGCTGCCGCTGTCACCCGCGTCGTCGCCCACGCCGCCGCTGTCACCCGCATCGTCGCCGCAATCGCCGGCGCTGCCCACGCCGCCGTTGCCCGCATTACTGCCGCTTCCACGCCGTTGCCTTGCCCTACACCATTGCCTTACCTGCTGCCGTGCCGGCGCTCTGGCCGGCGCCGCCCAGCTCATCGCTGGCCCAGGACCCGTCGCTCCGGCCCGCGTTCCCGTCCAGCAACAAACAGCAAACTTTCCTAACCGTAACGGGTGAGACCTGTCCGCGCACAGAGCCCACCCTCCCGAAGGGGGTGAGCCCCCGCGACCATCGTTGCCGCAAACCCCAAGGTCATGTAGGTCGCCTGTGGACAAACCGCCAGTGTGGATAACCCCAAACGACCACCAGCCCGGCCTAAGCTGGGGCCGTCCGAGAAGCGGCGCAGTCAGGCACGGGTTACGGGCCGCGTCGACGTGGCGCGAGACCGGTGCGTCGCGGCGTGATGCCAGGCCGATGTGGCGCGGGTTGGCGCGGCGCGGGGCCAAACCGGCGCGGCGCGGCGCGGCGTGGGGCCGGCGTGGCGCGGGGCGCAGAGCCGACGTGGCGCGAGGCGCGGGGCCGACGTGGCGCGGGGCCGACGTGGCGCGGGGCCGACGTGGCGCGGGGCTGGGCCGACGTGGGATGGCGTGGGGTGGCGTGGCGCGTGGCGCGGGGCCAACGTGGGGTGGCGTGGCGCGTGGCGCGAAGCCGGAGTGGCGTGGCGCGTGGCGCGAAGCCGGAGTGGCGTGGCGCGAAGCGGGCCGCGTGACGGGACGCGGACCAGGCCAGGCCAGTCCAGCCGATCGAGGCGCGTCCCGCCCTCAACTCCCCGAGCCGCTAGCCGCCAAATCCGACGAGGCGACCCCAGCCCCCGTGTATCCACCCCCCACGGCAAGCCTTTCTTCTTCCGTACGCCGAAAAATTGCCCGGCGTTCCCGAGCCGGCCCAGCCAGAAGATGTCCCACCCCAGCCAGAACGCAGAGCCCGAAACACCCCACCCACAGCGCCGCCGACCCCAACCCTTGGAGGGTCAACCCGCCCAGTACGGGCGCCAGCGCCGTCCCCACCGACCAGGACAGCGAGTTGAGCCCTTGATACCGCCCCCGGAGCGCCGCCGGCGACAGCGCCGCCAGTGTCGCCGCGTTGCTGGGTGATTGCAGCATTTCGCCGAGTGTCCAGATCACCACGGTGACCGCGTAGACCCAGGCCGAGTGTGCGACCGCGACGAGCCCGAATCCGATGCCCACGATCACCGATGCGACGGCGAGGACGCGGTAGGGCCGGTGCCCTTGGATGAGTCGGGGCACGAAGAGTTGCCCGGACACGATCAGGATCCCGTTGACCGCGATCACCCACCCGTATGTCGAGGCGGAGAACCCGTCGGCCAGCATCGCGATCGGCAGGGTCGACGCGTGTTGGAGGATGACCAGCACGGACAGCAGGTTGATCAGGAGGAACACGGCGAACGCGCGGTCGCCGAGTGCGGCTCGCATGCCGCCGCGCGGGGCCGGTCCGGCTGTGGCGCGGCGGGCGGGCCGGGTCTCGGCCAGGAAGATCAGTGTGATTGTCGCGGTGACGAGTGTGGTTGCCGAGTCGACGACGAAGAGCAGCAGGTAGTCGAATTGGGCGGCGAATCCGGCGGCGATCGCGGCGAGCGCGAATCCGAGGTTGATCGCCCAGTAGTTCAGTGAGAACGCCCGGACCCGGTCTTGTTCGGGCACGATGTCGACCATCATGGCGGAGAAGGCGGGCCGCACTCCTTCGGCGAAGAGTCCGAGCAGCGCGGTGACGATCAGGATCTGCGGGTACGTCTTGGCGAATCCGAGGGTCAGCATCAGGGTCGCCGCGCCGAACTGGGCGATCAGCATGGTGGGCCGGCGCCCCCACCGGTCGGCGAGGACGCCGCCGGTCATGGTGCCGATGGCCCCGCCGACGCCGTAGAGGCCGATGACCAGGCCGGCCTGGCTCTGTGTGAAGTGGCGGTCGCTGGTCAGGTAGATGCTTAGGAACAGCACCACGAACGAGCCGATGCGGTTGATCAGCGTGCCGGTCCAGAGGAACCAGAACTGCCGGGGCAATCCGCCCGCGGCCTGCCGTAACCACCCTCGCACAAGATCCCCCGTAAGCACTGAAACCGGCCTCACTCCCTTACAACCTAGGGGATCGGGCAACCGATTTTCCACCCGCCCGGACCGGCGCCGGATGCGGCGGGGAAGATGTGGTCATGACTGGAACCCTGGTGCTGTTGCGACACGGCAACAGCGAGTGGAACGCCAAGAACCTCTTCACCGGCTGGGTCGACGTGGACCTGGACGCCAAGGGCGAGGACGAGGCCCGCCGCGGTGGAGAGCTGCTCAAGGAACAGAACGTGCTGCCCGATGTCGTGCACACCAGCCTGCTGCGCCGCGCGATCCGGACGAGTGAGATCGCCCTGCACATCACCGACCGGCACTGGATCCCGGTGAAGCGTTCGTGGCGGCTCAACGAGCGGCACTACGGCGCTCTGCAGGGCAAGGACAAGAAGCAGACCCTCGAGACGTACGGCGAGGAGCAGTTCATGCTCTGGCGCCGGTCCTACGACGTCCCGCCGCCGCCGATCGAGGACGACTCGGAGTTCTCCCAGTCGACCGACGCGCGGTACGCGGACCTGCCGCCGGAGATCAAGCCGAAGGCCGAGTGCCTGAAGGACGTGCTGGAGCGGGCTCTGCCGTACTGGTACGACGCGATCGTCCCGGATCTGCGGGCCGGCAAGACCGTGCTCGTCGCCGCGCACGGCAACTCGCTGCGCGCGATCGTCAAGCACCTCGACGGCATCTCCGACGAGGCGATCGCCAAGCTGAACATCCCGACCGGCATCCCGCTGCGCTACGACCTGGACGAGAACCTGCGTCCGATCACGGCCGGCGGTACGTACCTGGACCCGCAGGCGGCCAAGGAGGCCGCGGCCGCGGTCGCCAACCAGGGCCGTTGATACGAGGCGGGGCCGGGACACCCCCGTGGTGTCCCGGCCCCGCTCCCATCCGGGCGGTCAGTCCTGACCCGCGACCGGCTCTCCGGTGACCAGGTAGATCGTGTGCTCGCTGATGTTCACGGCGTGGTCGGCGTACCGCTCGTAGAACCGGCCGAGCAGCGCGCCGTCGATCGCGGTCTCCGCCCCGTACGGCCAGTCGTCGGCCAGCATGATCTTGAAAAGCTGACGCTCCAGGTCGTCGATCGCGTCGTCGTCCTTCTCCAGCTCGGCGGCGAGACCGGCGTCGCTGTGGGTCAGCACCGTGGTGATCTTCTCGGCCATCTGGTCGGCGATCTCGGCCATGCCCTTGAAGACCGGGCGCAGTTCGGCCGGCACGGCCGGCGACGGGTGCCGCCGGGCGGCGGTCTTGGCCACGTGCTCGGCCAGGTCGCCCATCCGCTCCAGGTCGGCCGAGATGTGCAGGGCGGTGATGGCCCGGCGCAGGTCGATCGCGACCGGCGCCTGCCGGACGATGATGTCGGCCACCTTGGCCTCGACCTGGTTGAAGATGGCGTCCACGTCGGCGTCACGCTGGATGACCGACTGAGCGGCTTCCAGGTCGGCGGTCAGCAGCGCGGTCGTCGCCTTGCGGAGCGCGGCGCGCACCGACTCTGCCATGGTCACCAGCAGGCGGCTCACTTCAGTGAGTTCGGCCTGGAACTCCTCGCGCATGATTTAAAGTCCCGATTGTCGGGGCCGCCCCGCCTCGTGGGTAACGGCCGAGGTTGCAGCTCACGCTAGGTCGACAGAGCTTCCCGGACATGAACACCGGTGAACGACGCCAGGCCCGGCGGTGAACTTTATTCGACGCGCGCCCGGTTCGTCCCTTTGGCCTTGTGGTCCAGGTAAACAATGACCCTACGATCGCTGCGTGGAATGGGGATACGCCGTCGGCTTGGTCTCAGCCGCGCTGGCCGTCGGTGTCGGTGCTGGGCTGACTCTCGCCCGTTTTCGCCGGCCGCCGGCGGAGGACGCGGTCGGGACCGGCTCACCGGAGGGGAGAGCCGCCATCGAACCGGACGACGATCGCCCGGCAGGTAAGAACGGTCTGAAGGGGCTCGGCCGCAAGAGCCTCGATTCACTACGGGTCGGAGTCGTCGTCCTCGACGCGGACGACTACCCGGTGCTGGTCAACCCGGCCGCCCGGGCGATGGGCCTGCTGCGGTCCGGTGGCGCTCCGGGCACCATCGCGGCGCACCCCATCCTGCGCACGCTGGCCGGCCAGGTGCGGCGCACCGGCGTACGCCGAGAGGTTGAACTTGATCTTCCGCGGGGTCGTGCCGGTGGCGCGCAGGCGCCGCTCGGCCTTCACCTGAGGGCGGTCGCGCTGAATGCGACGCACGTCGCCGTCGAGGCGGCCGACGTGACCGAGTCGCACCGCCTGGCCCGGGTCCGGCGTGACTTCGTGGCCAACGTGAGTCATGAGCTGAAGACGCCGATCGGCGCGCTGCAGCTGCTGGCCGAGGCCCTGCTGGACGCGACTCAGCTGCCCGAGTCGGTGCCCGAGGCGCAGTCCGAGGACCTGATGGCGGCCCGCCGGTTCGCCGAGCGGATCCACCACGAGTCGGCCCGGATGGGTCGCCTGGTCAGTGAGCTGCTCGAACTGAGCCGGCTGCAGGGCGCCGAGCCGCTGCCCAGCCCCGAGCCGGTCGCCCTGGACTGGGTGGTCGCCGAGGTGCTGGACCGCACGAGAACGACATCTTCCGCCAAGGCCATCGAAGTTACCTATTCCGGGCCTAAGGGCCTGATGGCGTACGGTAGCGACAGCCAATTCGCCACAGCGGTGACGAACCTGGTGGAGAACGCGATCGCGTACTCCGGCCCGGACACCAAGGTCGAACTGACGATGCGGCAGGAAGACGACTGGATCGAGATCGATGTCGCGGATCAGGGCATCGGCATCTCTCCGCAGGACGTGGATCGGATCTTCGAACGGTTCTACCGAGCCGATCAAGCCCGTTCCCGGGCGACCGGCGGGACCGGCCTCGGCCTCGCCATCGTCAAGCACATCGCCACCAACCATGGTGGCCGCGTGGACGTGACCAGCGCTCTCGGCGCCGGTTCGACGTTCACTCTGCGCCTACCGGCGCGCCCTTCGGAATCCCCCTCGCCGTCACCGACGGCAATTGAAATCGAGTCCGGTGTGACCCGGCAATGACCAGGTCGCCGACGACGGAAGGAACTTCATTGGCCCGCGTGCTCGTGGTCGAGGATGAGGAGTCGTTCTCCGACGCCCTGTCGTACATGCTGCGCAAGGAAGGTTTCGAGGTCTCGGTCGCCGCGACCGGCACCTCCGCCCTGACGCAGTTCGACCGGACCGGTGCCGACATCGTGCTGCTCGACCTCATGCTGCCCGAGATGTCCGGCACCGAGGTGTGCCGTCAGCTCCGGCAGCGGTCAGCCGTCCCGATCATCATGGTCACCGCCCGGGACAGTGAGATCGACAAGGTCGTCGGTCTGGAGATCGGGGCCGACGACTACGTCACCAAGCCGTATTCGCCGCGTGAACTGGTCGCCCGGATCCGGGCCGTGCTGCGTCGCCAGGGTGGCGAGGCGGCCGAGGTCAGCACTCCGACGCTGGCCGCCGGCCCGGTCCGGATGGACGTCGAGCGGCACGTCGTCACCGTCGACGGCGCCGGGGTGCAGTTGCCGCTGAAGGAGTTCGAGCTGCTCGAACTGCTCCTGCGCAACGCCGGCCGGGTGCTCACCCGCGGCCAGCTGATCGACCGCGTCTGGGGCGCCGACTACGTCGGTGACACGAAAACCCTTGACGTCCACGTCAAGCGTCTCCGCTCGAAGGTCGAGCCGGAGCCCAGCGCCCCCCGCTACATCGTCACCGTGCGTGGTCTCGGTTACAAATTCGAGCCGTGAGCGGAACGCGGCGAGGCGGGTTCGCGACCGCCTCGCCGTTTCGGCGGGGTTTGCGCGGCGGTGGTGGCCGGATGGACGGCGACCAGGCCGGACTTGATCCGGGCGTCGCAGACCTCGGCCAGCTTCCGGTAGGCCGCCTCGCCGATCAATTCGGTCAGCTCCGGCGCGTACGACAGATACATCGCCTCGGTCCCGACATGCGCCTCCGGTGACGAGGTGCACCACCAGGCCAGGTCGTGCCCACCGGGGCCCCACCCGCGCCGGTCGAATTCGGTCAACGTGGACTGCAGCAGTTTCGTCCCGTCGGCCCGCTTGATCCAGTCCTGCTCGCGGCGGATCGGCAGCTGCCAGCACACGTCCGGCTTGTACTTCAGCGGATGCACCCCGTCCCGCAACGCCTGCGCGTGCAGCGCGCACCCGCCCCCACCGGCGAAGTCGGCGTCGTTGAGGAACACGCACGGCCCGTCCTCGGACCGGGTCGCGGTGCGCCGGGCCGGTTTCGTGCCGTCCACGGTGTCCATCTCGGTCCACTTGTTGAACCCGCGCCGGTGCCGCTGCCACGTCTCCGGGGTGAGCTTGGCGACGGCGCCCTTCACCCGGTTCTCGTCGTCGGCGTCCGTGAAGAACGCGCCGTGCGAGCAGCAGCCGTCCTCGGCCCGGCCGGGCAGAATGCCGTGGCAGGACGACCCGAACACGCAGGTCCAGCGGGAGAGCAGCCAGGTCAGGTCGGCTCGGACCAGGTGTTGATCGTCGGCGGGGTCCAGGAACTCGATCCATTCCCGAGGGAAGTCGAGTGATACTTCCACGGGGCGTCGGGCGCGGCTCATCCCGCTCAGAGTACGCGGTCCTATGGATCATGACCGTTTGGCGCGGATTTATCCGGGCGCGCCGGACGTGGTTACGCTTGGGGGCGTGAGTTCTCGAGTTCCCGTGCTCCTCTCCAGCTCCTCGGTCTTCCCCGAGCCGACCGCGGCCGCGTTCGAGATGGCGGCCACGGTGGGCTACGACGGGCTCGAGGTCATGGTCTGGACCGATGCCGTCAGTCAGGACGCCGGAGCCCTGAAAGGCCTGGCCGACCACTACGACGTGCCCGTCCTCTCGGTGCACGCCCCCTGCCTGCTGGTCACCCAGCGGGTGTGGAGTTCCGACCCCTGGGAGCGTCTCAGCCGCGCCGCCCAGCTCGCCGAGTCCCTGGGCGCGCCCACCGTCGTCGTGCATCCGCCGTTCACCTGGCAGCGTGACTACGCCAAGAATTTCGCCCCCGGCCTCGCCAAGGTCCAGGCCCGCCACCCCGACCTGACCTTCGCCGTCGAGAACATGTTCCCGGTCAAGATGGCCGGCCGCTGGTTCGTGCCCTACACCCCGGGCTGGGATCCGACCGAGACCGGCTTCGACGCGTACACGCTGGACCTCTCCCACTGCGCCGCCTCCCGCATCGACTCGCTGGCCATGGCCGACAAGATGGGCTCCGCCCTCAGCCACGTCCACCTGGGCGACGGCACCGGCGAGGCCCGCGACGAACACCTCGTCCCCGGCCGCGGCACCCAGCCCTGCGCCGAGCTGCTGCGCTCCCTCGCCGGCCGCGGCTTCACCGGCTCGGTCGCCCTGGAGATCAACACCCGAAAAGCCGCCAGCCGCGCCGTCCGCGAAGCCGACCTCCGCGAGTCCCTCGAGTTCGCCCGCCACCACCTGGCCCCCGCGGATTCCTCCCGCCCGGCGATCAGCAAGGCGTAAACCCCAAGATCAAATTCTTCATTGCCTCGGTCCGCCGTGGTCCAGATCGTCGCTCCCGCGGGGACCCTTCCGACCTGAGCAGGGCGCTGGCGCGCCCAAAACACTCAGCCCGAAAGGGCGACGTGATCTTCCGGTCGCGGTCAACCCAAACCCCCCAACCCCCCCCAAACCCCCGAACCCCCAGCCGGCCCCAGGCCGCGCGCTGCCGACCGGCCCAGCGCGCACGCTGCGCGAGGTGGCTGCCACTCCAGGCTTCGCCCGCGGCGCGCGCTGGCCAGCTGGCGCTGAGGGTTGTTTTTTCGGGCTCAAGCAGCCGTGAGCGCCAGCCGGGACCTGGCCGCGCGCTGCCGACCGGCCCAGCGCGGGCGTCGCGCGAGGCGGCCGCCACTCCAGGCTTCGCCCGCGGCGCGCGTTGGCCAGCTGGTGCTGAGGGTTGTTTTTTCGGGCTCAAGCAGCCGTGAGCGCCAGCCGGGACCTGGCCGCGCGCTGCCGGCCTGGCCGGCGCGGGCGTCGCGCGAGGTGGCTGCCACTCCAGGCTTCGCCCGCGGCGCGCGTTGGCCAGCTGGTGCTGAGGGTTGTTTTTTCGGGCTCAAGCAGCCGTGAGTGCCAGCCGGGACCTGGCCGCGCGTTGCCGGCCTGGCCGGCGCGGGCGTCGCGCGAGGTGGCTGCCACTCCAGGCTTCGCCCGCGGCGCGCGTTGGCCAGCTGGTGCTGAGGGTTGTTTTTTCGGGCTTAAGCAGCCGTGAGTGCCAGCCGGGACCGGGACCGGGACCGGGACCGGGACCGGGGGCGGGGGCGGGGGCGGGGGCGGGGGTCGGGCGGGGGTTAGGCGGGGGTGAGGGTTTGGGCGGCGCGTTTGCGGGCTCGGTGGGCGGCGACGTGGGAGCGGGTCGCGCAGCGCTCGGAGCAGAAGCGGCGGCAGTTGTTGGAGGACGTGTCGAGGTACACGTTCCCGCAGCGTTCGTCGGCGCAGATGCCGAAGCGGGCGCTCCCGTACTCACACAGCCAGACCGACAGCCCCCACACGGCGCCGGCCAGGTATTCCGCGCTGACCGAGGAGCCGCGGCTGGCCACGTGCATGTGCCAGTCACTGGCGTCGTGGCCGGAGATGCGTGGCTGCACCGGGTAGGCCTCCAGCAGACCGTTGAGCTCGCGCACCGCGTCCATGTCGCGACCGCTGGTGCCGAACTCGAACACCTCGCGCAGCCGGCGCTGCGCACGGCGGAAGACGGCCAGGTCCTTCTCGACGACCTGGTCCCGCATGTACTCCAGATCGCCGGCGAACAGGGCCCGCAGACCCGCGAGATCGTCCAGGCCGGCGTTGACGAGGTCGACCGCCGTCCGCGCGTACGCATCGAAGTTCACCCGACCACGGTAGCCGCCCCGAGGCGCGAGGTGCGATTCCTCGACCGCACTGTCGCGCCGTCAACAGGCTCGGCGGTTAACGTAGGCCCATGCTCCGTTCCCTGTTTCTCGCCGCGGCCGGCTCCGCCCGGCTGGAGCGGCTGGTCGAGTCCGCGCCCGCCGGCCGGGGGGTGGTGAAGCGCTTCGTCGCCGGTGACGGCGCCGAGGAGGCGCTGGCCGTGTCCCGCGAGTTGGCCGACGACGGGCTCGCGGTCAGCCTGGTCCACCTCGCCGAGGACACCGAGTCGCCGGAGCAGGCCCGCGCGGTCCGGGAGGAGTATGTGGCGCTTCTCGCCCGGCTCCGGACGGCCGGCTTGGCCCCGGCCGCGGAGGTCAGTGTCAAGTTGTCCGCGCTCGGTCAGCGGATCGACGAGAAGGTCGCCCAGGAGCATGCCCGCGCGATCTGTGCCGCCGCCGCGGAGTCCGGCACGACGGTGACCTTGGACGCGGAGGATCACGGCACCACCGACGCGACCCTGGAGACCTTGTTCGAGCTGCGGCGGGATTTCCCGTCGACCGGGGCGGTGCTGCAGGCGCACCTGCGGCGCACCGAGGGTGACTGCCGGGAGCTGGCCGTGTCCGGTTCGCGGGTGCGGCTCTGCAAGGGGGCGTATTCGGAGCCCGAGTCGGTGGCGTTCCAGTCGCCGCTGGACGTCGACAAGGCGTACGTCCGATGCCTGAATATTTTGATGTCGGGTGAGGGCTATCCGATGGTGGCGACGCACGACCCGAGGCTGATCGCGATCGCCGAGGACCGGGCCCGCTGGTTCGACCGTTCCACCGGGGAGTACGAGTTCCAGCTTCTGCACGGCGTGCGCCCGGATGAGCAGGCCCGGCTGGCCGCGACCGGTCATACGGTGCGCGTCTACCTCCCGTACGGGAAGCAGTGGTTCGGGTATTTGATGCGCCGATTCGCCGAGCGCCCCTCCGGTGTGTCCTCCCTGGCTAGTGCGGTTTCGGCGCGGAAGTGACTCTTTCGGGCTAAACGGACACGGATCAGGCGTGTCGCACTTGACTTTTTGTGGGCAAATTACGGAACGCGACGCCCTGGTCACAGCCGCATCGATACGGTTCTGATGACACGCACGTTCGCCCGGCGGAGCGTGCCTGCGAAAGGATCGGTGCGACTGAGATGACGGGTCCAGCCCAGACCGAGGAACGCCTCTCGGAGGTACGGTTCCTGACCGTGGCCGAGGTGGCCACGCTGATGCGGGTCTCCAAGATGACTGTCTACCGGCTCGTGCACGGCGGTGACCTCACCGCCGTCCGGGTCGGTCGTTCGTTCCGCGTGCCGGAGCATGCGGTGCACGAATATCTCCGGGGCGCGTTCTCGCAGACCGCCTGAGGGCGGGCCTGCCGGGGTCGTGTTGGCCCTTGCCGAGCGGGCCGGTACGCTGGACCGGTTGGTTCCCGGGTCGACTTGCGCCGCTGAGTGCTCCGAAGAGGGGCGCAGTAACGGCGCTGTCCCGGGCGCCGTCCAGATCGGTACCGGCCGAGCCGGTTCCACTCAAACATGGTTCGAGAGGCTGTCGTATGGGCTCCGTGGTCAAGAAGCGCCGCAAGCGTATGGCGAAGAAGAAGCACCGCAAGCTGCTGCGCAAGACCCGCGTCCAGCGTCGCCGTTTGGGCAAGTGACGGACGGCCGGGTGCTTCACCCGGCCCTCGCCGTCGCTTGCCGACCCCGGCCCGAAGCCGGGCCGTCCGCCGCCGGACCCAGGTCCGTGAGCGTGACGACGTCCGGCGCCGGGCCCAGTTCTGAGGCTCAGCATCGAAAGGTGCGCTCGTGGTGACCTCACCGCCCAGCGTTGTCGTGGTCACCGGAGTCAGCCGATTTCTCGGCGCATCCGTGGCCGCCCGCCTAGCCGCAGATCCCCGGATCGACCGTGTCGTCGGTCTGGACCCGCATGACCCGCCGGCACGCCTTCTCGGCCTGCTCGACGGGGTGGAGCGGATCCGGGCCGACGCGCGCGCGGCCACCGAGGCCATTGCCGGTCTCGGTGCCGAGGCTGTCGTCCATCTGGCGGTGACGAGCGTCCCCGACCCGGCCCATGGCGGCCGCGCGGGGATGAAGGAACACAACGTCATCGGCACCATGCAGGTGCTGGCCGCTGCCCAGGGTGCGCCGAACCTGCGCAAGCTGGTGGTGCGTTCCTCCACGGCCGCCTATGGCGCGTCGTTCCGCGACCCCGCGGTCTTCACCGAGGACACCGAGCCGCGTGCGGTGCCGCGTGGCCCGTTCGCCCGGGACATTCTCGACATCGAGGGGTACGTGCGTGGCTTCCGCCGCCGCCGGCCCGAGGTCGCGGCGACCGTTCTCCGCTTCGCCCCGATGATCAGTTCGTCGGCCGAGACGTCGCTGACCCGCTACTTCGCCCAGCCCGTGGTCCCCACCGTGATCGGCCGCGACGCCCGCCTGCAGTTCGTGCACGTGGACGACGCGCTCGAGGTGCTGCACCGCTCGGTCGTCGAGGACCATCCGGGCACCTTCAACGTTGCCGGTGCCGGCGTGCTCATGCTGTCCCAGGCGGTTCGCCGGGCCGGCCGCATCGCCGTGCCGCTGCCCGAGACCGGGCTGTCCACCGCCGCCGCGCTCGTCCGCCGTCTCGGCGTCGAGCAGATCGGCCTGGACCAGATCGACCTCTTCGTGCACGGCCGGGTGGTCGACACCTCCCGGCTGATCCGTGAGTTCGGCTTCACCCCGCGCACCACCGCCACCGCGTTCGAGGAGTTCATCGAGGCCCACGCGGCCGGCTCCTCGCTCACCGCCGACCGGCTCGCCGCCGCCGAGCGGGCGATCCTGGACGGCATCCGGCGGGTGCGGGCGGCGGCCGACGCCACCCCGGCCGGGAGCGACCACTCGTGAGCCAGGACGAATTCCGTGACGTGCTGCCCGGGACGGCCGAGTTCCGGCTGCCCGAGCCGTCCCCACCGAAGAAGATGAACGGCCGCCGCCCGATCCCGGAGAAGCCGGACGAGCAGGTGGCGAAGCTGGAGTCGACCGCCGAGCCGGCGGCCGCGCCCGAGCCGGCCGCGGAGGCGGAACCGGCCGCGATCGACGTGTGGGACCGCCGGGTCGCGGACGGCCTGGCCTTCCTGCGACGGCGGCTCGCCGGGGCGTATGAGGTCGACGAGTTCGGTTTCGACCCGGAACTGACCGAGGCCGTGTTCCACCCGTTGCTGCGGGTGCTCTACCGCGACTGGTTCCGCACCGAGGTGTTCGGTGCCGAGAACGTGCCGGTCGACGGTCCCGGCCTGGTCGTCGGCAACCACTCGGGCACCCTGGCGCTGGACGCGCTGATGCTGACCGTCGCCCTGCGGGAGAACCACCGGCACCTGCGCCTGCTCGGCGCCGACCTGGTCTTCCGGGTGCCCGGGATGAGCGAGCTGGCCCGCGCGGCCGGCGCCACGGTCGCCTGCAACCCGGACGCCGAGCGGCTGATGACCGGCGGCCAACTGGTCGGCGTGTTCCCGGAAGGCTTCAAGGGCATCGGCAAGAAGTTCGCCGACCGCTACAAGCTGCAGCGCTTCGGCCGGGGTGGCTTTGTGTCGGCCGCCCTGCGCACCGGCACACCGATCGTCCCGGTCGCGATCGTCGGCGCCGAGGAGATCTATCCGATCCTGGCCGATCTGAAGCCGCTGGCCCGCCTGCTCGGGGTGCCGTATTTCCCGGTCACGCCGACGTTCCCGTGGCTCGGCCCGCTGGGTCTGATCCCGCTGCCCAGCAAGTGGCTGATCCAGTTCTGCCCGCCGATCCCGACCGCGCATCTGACCGAGTTCGCGGATGATCCGCTGGTCGTCTACAACTTGGCTGACCAGGTCCGGGAGACGATTCAGGCGTCCCTGCACGAACTGCTGCAGAAACGGCCCGATCCGTTCGCCCGGTGACGACTGGCGCGAACCGTCCTATAGTGACGATTGAGGGGCGGCCCCGGAGAGATCCGGCACCGCCCCTCGCCATCCTTGATGGCGTCGCCTCCGGCGCCGCGGCATTGCGCCCTTGGCGGTCGCAATGCGGGGGTGCTGTGGTTCAGAAGATGTTGCCCAGCAGGCCGCCGAGGACGCCGTCGTCGTCGGACTCGACGCCGTCGCCGGTGGGGGTGGCCGCGGGGGCCGGGCTGGTGGTCACGCCGCCCGCCGGGGCGGTCGTGACCTGCGCCGACTTGGTCCGCTGAGTCTGACCGCCGTTCACGCCGGCCGTGGTCCCCGGCTCGGCCGTGGTCCCGGCCTGTGCCGGCTTGGTCGGCGCGGCACTCGAACCGCCCGGCTTGGTCGTCGTCTTGCCACCGTCGCTGTTGCCGCCGCCGTGCGTTCCGCTCGGTGGCGTCTTGTCGGTCGGCTCGTCGCCGCAGCCGTGCAGTTTCGGGCCGAGCTGATCGGTTCCGGCCGGGACGAGCTTCTCGCAGTCCAGCCCGGTACGCAGCTGTTCGGTCCGCTGGGTCACGTCCTGCAGCAGCCCGAGCGAGGTCAGCGCCCGTTCCCGGTTGACCGTGGACAGGTTCTGCAGCGCCGGTTCGAACGTCGAGCGCTGGTCCTTGACGAACGCGTCCAGTGTGGTCAGCTGCGCGGCCTCCTTGCGGGACACCGCGGCGGTGGTGATCAGTTTGACGCCCTTGCGGGTGTCCGCGTCCATGTCGTCGAGCACGTTCCGGAACCCGTCGGCGTTCCCGCTCATCGCGGTCGCCTCCCGCAGCCGGTTGCGCGCGAAGTCCAGCGACAGCTGCCCGCGGCTGGCGTCCGAGCCGGCGATGGCCAGCTGGGCCCGCTCGGTGGAGCGCTTCACGCCGTACAGTGCGTCACCCGGAGCCGCGCTCTCGCTGGCCGCGGAGATCCCGGAGACGGCCATCGCGCCGGCGGCGACGCCGAGCACGATCGCGCCGCGGGTCCGGAACCGGCGGGCGAAGACCGACCGCCGCTCCGGGGACTCGGCCGGCGGCTCGGGATCGGCCTCGACCGCGGTCCGGCCGATGCCGTCGCGTTCGGCCGTGGCGACCAGCATGGCGCGCAGTCCGACGCGGAACTCGGGATCGACCTGCCCGGCCGGGCGGGTGGCGGACAGTCGGTGGCTGAGCGCCACCAGTTCGGTCAGCTCGTCATCGGCGTGGCCGGGGATGTGGTACCGACCGGCGTCACCTAGATCGTCGACGTGTTCCGCGAAGCGCTCGGCGCTCCGGGAGCTCGGAAAAGGGAACTTCACCGCGGGCACCTCCCCTCGCTCGTGAGTGTCCCGCCGGCCCTTGTGCCGGCGTCGGCGACCGGGCCGCGGGTGGCCGCCGGGGGTCGCATCCGGACAAACGCGCGACACGCGGGTCCGGTTACGGGTGCGGAGAGGGACCATCGGGTATCGGAGATCGACATCCGAAAGCGCCCGATCAAGACTGGAATCCTTCCGGCAGGAGCCGGTTCAGCGCTCGCACCGCGCGGTACTGCAGGGCCTTGATGGCGCCCTCGTTCTTGCCCATGGTTTGCGCGGTCTCGGCCACCGAGAAGCCCTGCAGGAAGCGCAGCACGATGCACTCCTGCTGCTCGGGGTTGAGCTGTTTGACCGCGGTGAGCAGGGCGACGTTGGTGATGTGGTCGACCACTGCGGACTCCGGGCTGCCCTCCGGGCCCCGGTCCTCGCGGTCGGCGTCGAGCACGTCACCGGTGGTCACCTCAAGCCGGTAGCGACCGGACTTGAAGTGGTCGGCGACCAGGTTGCGGGCGATGGTGACGAGCCAGGCGCCCAGGTCACGGCCCTGCCAGGTGAAGCTGCCGATGCGCTTGAGGGCGCGTAGGAACGTGTCCGAGGTGAGGTCCTCGGCGAGCTGACGGTTGCCGACCCGGAAGTAGACGAAGCGGAAGACCGTGTCCACGTACCGGTCGTAGATCAGGCCGAACGCCTCCGAGTCGCCGCCCTGGGCGCGCTCGACCAGCGCCCACACCGCGGCCGCCGGGTCGCCCCGGTCGGGCCGGGCCGGATGCTTGGGCGGCTCGATCTCGGTCGGCGGGCCGGTCTTGCTCTGGGTGGGCAGCACCACGGTGTGATCGGTGCCGGGTGCCTCGCTCTCCGGCAGGTTGGAACGCTGCCCGGCGGTCGGCTGGGACGGCGGCCGGGGCGCGCCGAGCCGGTTGCCGCCGAACTTGCCGTTGGCACCGGGAGCCGGCACGGACGGCGAGTTGTTGATCGGCCGGCGATTGCCGGTGCGCCGCGGGCCATCCCCGCGGATCGCATTGGTGATCATCCCGTCGACCGATTCGCGGATGGCGTTCAACCCGTCAGTGATTGCGTGCCTCCCGGCAAGGACGTCGCGGTGGTACGGGTCCCCGGCGTACACATGAGTCACTGCGCCTCCTCAACCCGGCGGGCCTGCGGCGACCGTGAATCCGTCCCGCCAGACAGGGATTCACGGCGTTTCCGTCCTTTGTGTGGCACAGCGGCCTCCTCGGGATGAGGGTGGTCACTCGCATACAAAAGGGGTGGGGTAACCCGCGGAAATCGCCGGTAACCTCACCCGTTCGTGTGGAGTCCGTTACACAGACCGGAAGTATTGCTGAGTTCGGACACGAGGAGTCGCACACCATGTGCGCTGCGCGCAAAGCCGCGAATCCGTCCGAACTCGGCATCCGGTATCAAGGTCACCCTGTCTGATCCGGGGCCCGGACCAACGGACGGGATGTCCGCTATCCCGGACGGGTGATGTTTGTGCCAGACTCGGGCGTCGTGGAGGAACCCGCCCGTGATCCGGTCGCCGAGGCCGCGGCCCGACGTCCCGATGCCCCGGCTCTGATCGCCGGCGACACCGTCCTGACCTGGTCCGATCTGGATGCCAAGGTCACCTCGGCGGCGCACTTCCTGGCCGGCCGGACGTCGCCCGGCGACCGGGTCGCATCCGTGCTCGGCAATACCGTGGACTTCGTCGTCACCTGGTTCGGCACGTTGCGGGCGGGCCGGATCGCGGTCCCGCTCAATCCGGGCTACACCGCCGACGAGGTGACGCACGCACTCACCGACGCCGGCTGTGCGCTGATCGTGATCGGACAGACGGACCAGTTACGACTCGGACTGCGCACTGGTCCTAATTCAAACCAAGTCTGTGTGCGTCCGGATTTCGACAATGCCGTGACCGTCGAGCTCCCGCGGCCGGCCGCCGGTGATCTCGCCGTGCTGCTCTACACGTCGGGGACCAGCGGGCGGCCGAAGGCGGCGATGCTCACCCACGGCGCGCTCGCGGCCAACCACGAACAGCTCGACCGGATCGAGCCGCCGGTGGTCGGCCCGGACGACGTGGTGCTGCTCGCGGTGCCGTTCTTCCACGCGTACGGGCTGAACACCGGCCTGGGCAGCGTCGCCCACCACGCGGCGACCGGCGTGCTGGTCGAGCGCTTCGACGCGGCGGCGACGGCCGACCTGGTCGCCCGGCACGGCGTGACCGTCGTGGTCGGTGTGCCCGGCATGTATCAGGGCTGGTCACGGCTGCCGAGCGGGGTCGACGCGCTGGGCGGGCTGCGGACCGCCGTGTGCGGCGCGGCGCCGCTGGACCCGATCACCGCGGCTCGCTTCCGGGCGGTCACCGGCAAGACGATCATTATCGGGTACGGCCTGACCGAGTGTGCCCCCGTGCTCACCACGACCGCGGTGAGCGACCGGGAGAAGACCGGCTCGATCGGGCGGCCGCTGCCCGGGGTGGAGCTCTCCCTCCGTACGCGCAATGGTTTTGAATTGTGGCGAGACGGCACGGTGTCGCCGGAAGAAGATCTCGCCGAGCTCGACCTCGCGCCGGCCGTGTCGGCCGGGACCGATCCGGGCGAGATCGTCGTCCGCGGGCCCAACCTGTTCGCCGGTTACTGGCCGGACGCCGCCGGCGGGCCGGACGCGGACGGCTGGTGGCCGACCGGGGACATCGCCTACGCGGATGCCGACGGGGACCTGATCCTGGTCGACCGGATCGGTGAGTTGATCCTGGTCAACGGCTTCAACGTCTATCCTGCGGAGATCGAACGGGTGCTGGACGCCCATCCGCGGGTGGTCGAGGCGGCGGTGGTGGCCCGGCCGGACAAGCAAACCGGGCAGCGCCCGCACGCGTACGTCGTGGTGACCGGCGACCCGGCGCCCACGGTGACCGAGCTGCAGGTGCACTGCGCGGCGCGGCTGGCCCGGTTCAAGCTGCCGTCCGTCGAACTGGTCGCCTCGCTGCCGCGCTCGCCCAGCGGCAAGGTCCGGAAGAGGGAGCTGTCATGAGCGAGCTTGTGAGTGAATCATCGGGCTCAGTTGTTGACTCATGTCGACGCCGGAGCGAAGCGGAGGTGGCGGCATGAGCCGCATCACCCTGATCAGCCGGGATGGCTGCCATCTGTGCGAGGTGGCCGAGCAGACGCTCGACCGGATCGCGCCGGGGGAGTGGACCCGGGTCGACGTGGACTCGTCGATCGAGTTGCAGCGCGACTACGACGACCGGGTGCCGGTGATCCTGCTCGACGGGCGGGAGCACGGGTACTGGCGGGTCGAGGAGGCCCGACTGATCCGGGATTTGGCTCGACAGCCGGGTGAGTCACACCTGTAGGTTCCTTGGTCGTGACAGCAAAGCACCTGGTCTGGGACTGGAACGGAACCCTTCTCGACGATCTTCACCTGGTCGTGTCGTCGACCAACTCGGCCTTCGCCACGGTCGGCGGGCGGTCGGTCGAGGCCGACGAGCACCGGCGGGCGTTCCGTCGCCCGGTCGCCGAGTTCTACGCCGAGATGCTGGGCCGGGCGGTGGACGACGAGGAGTTCGGCCGGCTGGATCGGATCTTCCACGACGCGTACCGCCTGGGGCTGACCGACATCAGCCTGGCCGCCGACGCGATGGCCGCGATCAAGACGTGGCCGGGCTCGCAGTCGCTGCTCTCCATGTGGTTCCACAACGAGCTGGTGCCGGCCGTGGAGACCTACGGGCTGTCCGGCGTGTTCACCCGGATCGACGGGCTGCGCACCGAGGTCGGCGGCGACCTGAAGGCCGGGCACCTGGCCCGGCACCTGGAGGGTCTGGGCGTGGCCGGCGCCGACGTGGTCCTGATCGGCGACTCGCTCGACGACGCGTCCGCGGCCGACTCGGTCGGTGCCGGTTCGGTCCTTTACACCGGCGGCTTCACCGATCCCGTGAGATTGCGCGAATCGGGCCGTCTCGTGGCCGACTCACTCGTCGATGCGGTGAAGATGGCCATGTCACTCTGAGTCAGGTGGCCCTGGCGGGGTCGGAACGGTAATACTCGACAGGTCGGCTCGACTAACACAGTCGAGTCGATCTTGTCCAATTGTCCCGACAAGATCGCGATTTGTGCACGCCTTCACAAGCGCCTACTCTGTGGCTTCGACGAGCCCCGCTACCACAGTCACCCCACGAGGGTCTCACCGGTATCGCACAGAACGGGCTCACCGCAGGTTCGCCTCGTCGGCACGGAGTCAGATGAGTCAGCAGCGTCACGGAAGCACGCCCGGCGAAGCCGGTGGCGTCCCGGCCTTCCCGGAACTCCCGGAGGCGACGATCGCGCGGCTGCCCGAATACCTGCGCGCCCTTCATCATCTGGCCGAGGCCGGCGCTGAAACGGTATCCAGCGAGGGTCTGGCCGCTGCGGCCGGGGTCAACTCCGCGAAACTCCGCAAGGATCTCTCACATCTGGGGTCGTACGGGACCCGGGGCGTCGGCTACGACGTCGCCCTGCTGGTCGACCAGATCGAGTACATCCTCGGCCTCGACAAGAACCGGGCGGTCTGCCTGGTCGGCGTCGGCAACCTGGGGCACGCGCTGGCCGGTTACGCCGGCTTCGCCAGCCGCGGCTTCCGGGTCGTCGCCCTCTTCGACGCCGACCAGAAGAAGGTCGGCGAAGTGATAAACGGCATGGCCGTACGCCATATCGACGACCTCGACGCGGTCGCCGCGCAGGAGTCGATCGCGATCGGCGTCATCGCCACCCCGCCGACCGCCGCCCAGGCCGTGGCCGACCTGCTGGTCGCGGTCGGTGTGACAAGCATCCTGAACTTTGCGCCATGCGTGCTGTCGGTTCCGCCGAACGTCGATGTGCGCAAGGTGGATCTGGCCATCGAGTTGCAGATCCTCTCGTTCCATGAACACCGCAAGGCGTCGCTGACCGCCCTTCCCGGCGGGGCCGGCGACACCGCGGGTGACCAGGAGGCAGTCGGGTCGTGAATCTGCTCAGCATCGGTGCGTCCTACCGCACCGCCGACGTCGCCGTACTGGAACGGCTCAGCATTCCGGAACCCGAGATACCGCAGCTCCTGCAGAAACTGGTCGCTCAGCCGTACGTGAGCGAAGCCGTGCTCGTCTCGACGTGCAACCGCGTCGAGGTGTACGCGGCGGTCAGTGGCTTCCACGGCGGTCTCGGTGACATCTGCAACGTGCTCTCCCAGCACTCCGGCATTCCCGCCACCGAGCTGGCCGGGCACCTCTACGTGCACTACGGCGAGGCCGCGGTCCGGCACTCGTTCCAGGTCTCGTCCGGCCTCGACTCGATGGTCGTCGGCGAGGCGCAGATCCTGGGGCAGCTGCGGAACGCGTACCACGCGGCCACCGAGTCCGACACCCTCGGCCGGCTGCTGCACGAGCTGATGCAGCAGGCGCTGCGGGTCGGCAAGCGCGCGCACGCCGAGACCGGCATCGACAAGGCCGGTCAGAGCGTCGTCACCGCCGCCCTCGACGTCGCCGCCGAACACCTCGGTGGCGACCTGACCGGGCGACCGGCCCTGGTCATCGGGGCCGGCGCGATGGGCGCGCTCTCCATCGCCACGCTCACCCGCAGCGGCGTCGGACCGCTGCGGATCACCAACCGCAGCGCCGACCGGGCCGAGCGGCTGGCCGAGGCGTACGGGGCCACCGCGGTTCCCATCCTGGACCTGGAACAGGCGCTCAGCGAGGTGGACATCGTGGTCAGCGCGACCGCGTCCACCCAGCCGGTGCTGACCCGGGACCGGCTGCGCACCGCGCTGGCCGCCCGCACCTCGCCGAACCCGCTGGTCGTGCTCGACCTCGCGGTGCCGCGCGACGTCGCCCCGGACGCGGTCGGGCTGCCCGGCCTGATCGTGGTCGACATCGACGGGCTGGCCGCCGGACGCCGGGCCGCCCCGGCCGCCGCCGAGACGGCCGCGGTCGAACAGATCGTCGCCGGCGAGGTGGACAACTTCCTCGGCTGGATGCGCGGGGCGGAGATCGCGCCGACCGTGGCCGCGCTGCGCACCCGCGCCGAGGAGGTCGTCTCGGCCGAGATGCGCAAGCTCCTGGGCCGACGGCCGGAATTCACCGAGGAGCAACGGGCCGACGTTTCCCGTACCCTGCACCGGGTCGTCCAGCAGATCCTGCACTCGCCGACCGTGCGGGTGCGGCAGCTGGCCGCCGAGCCGGGTGGCGATCAGTACGCCGCGCTGCTCCGCGAGCTGTTCGACCTGGACGTCCCCCTGGCCACCCACGCTGATGCCGTACCCGAGATCGGAGGGAAAGCGTGACCGTCACACCGCTGCGCCTCGGAACCCGGGGGAGCAAGCTGGCGCTCACCCAGTCGCAGACCGTCGCCGACGAGCTGACCGCGGCCACCGGCCGGGCCGTCGAACTGGTCCGCATCGTCACGCCCGGCGACACGTCGTCGGCGCCGGTCGCCCAGCTCGGCGTCGGCGTGTTCGTCTCCGCGCTGCGGGACGCGCTGCTGGCCGGTGAGATCGACTTCGCCGTGCACTCGTACAAGGACCTGCCGACCAGCGAACACCCGCTCCTGGCGATCGCCGCCGTGCCCCGCCGGGAAGACCCGCGGGACGCTCTGGTGGCGCGGGACGGGCGTACGCTCGCCGACCTGCCACCCGGGTCGCGGATCGGCACCGGAGCGGTCCGGCGGATCGCGCAGCTGCGCTCGCTGGGCCTGGAGTTGCAGCTCACGCCGATCCGGGGCAACATCGACACCCGCATCGCCCGGGTTCTCGGCCCCGAGGCCGACCTCGACGCGGTCGTCCTGGCCCGGGCCGGAATCGCCCGCCTCGGCCGGACCGCCGAGATCACCCAGACGCTGGACCCGATGCTCATGCTGCCCGCACCCGCCCAGGGTGCGCTGGCCGTCGAGTGCCGGTCCGGCGACACCGACCTGGTCGAGCTGCTGGCCGCGCTCGACCACGCACCGACCCGCGCCGCCGTCCTGGCGGAACGGGCGTTGCTGGCCACGCTGGAGGCCGGGTGTGCCGCCCCGGTCGCCGCTTACGCCCGCCTCGTCCGGGGTGGGCATGCCGGCTCGGCCCCCGAGGACGGGCATGGCGAGGAGATGATTCACCTGCGCGGTGCGGTGATCAGCCCGGATGGGGTTCGAGCCATCCGGCTGTCGCGCACCGGAACGCCCGCCGGGGCGGCGGAGATCGGCAAGGCACTCGCCGCCGATCTCCTCGACGCCGGCGCCGATACCCTGATGGGGAGCACAGAATGACCACCCGCACCGCCCGTAAGCCAGCCGGACGCATCGCGTTCATCGGCGCCGGACCCGGCGACCCGGAGCTGCTGACCCGCCGCGCGTATGCCGCGCTGACCGATGCCGACCAGGTGGTCTACGACCGGGGCGTGCCCGATTCGCTGCTGTCCGCGATTCGCGCCGACGCCAAGGAGGACGCCCAGTTCAGCCCGGCCGAGGGTGCCCCCGGTGACGTGGCCAAGGTGCTGCTCTCCGCGGCCAAGTCCGGCCTGTCGGCCGTGCACCTGGTGGCCGGCGACCCGTTCGGCCACGACTCCGTGGTCAAGGAGGTGCAGGCGGTCGCCCGTACCGCCGTGCACTTCGAGGTGATCCCGGGCATCGGGCAGGCCGAGGGCGTCGCCGCGTACGCCGGTGTGCCGCTGCCCGGCGTCCGCATCGCCGCCGACGTCGACGACGTCACCACGCTGGACTTCGACGCGCTGGCCGGCGCCGCCCAGAAGGGCTCGTTCGCCGTCGCGGTCGACGCCGGTGACCTGGCCGCCGTCCGGGACGGGCTGCTCGCGGCCGGCGTCGAGCCGGGTGTTCCGGTCGGCGTGACCGGCGACGGCACCGGCGAGACGCAGTACACCACCACCTCGACGGTCGACAGCTTCGTCGCTGCCGCGCTCGGCTTCACCGGCCGGGTCGTGCTGACCGTCGGCGCCGAGGTCGGCGAGCGGGACGCGCTCAGCTGGTGGGAGAACCGCCCCCTGTACGGCTGGAAGGTCCTGGTCCCGCGGACCAAGGAGCAGGCCGGCGCGATGAGCGCACGACTGCGGGCCTACGGCGCCATCCCGTGCGAGGTGCCGACCATCGCGGTCGAGCCGCCGCGCACCCCGGCGCAGATGGAACGCGCGGTCAAGGGCCTGGTCGACGGCCGGTACGCCTGGGTGGTCTTCACCTCGGTCAACGCGGTCCGCGCGGTCTGGGAGAAGTTCGCCGAGCACGGCCTGGACGCCCGCCACTTCGGCGGCGTGAAGATCGCCTGCATCGGTGAGGCCACCGCCGAGGCGGTTCGCGCGTTCGGCATCCAGCCCGAGATGATCCCGGCCGGCGAGCAGTCCAGCGAAGGCCTGCTGGCCGAGTTCTCGCCGCACGACGAGATCCTCGACCCGGTCGGCCGGGTGCTGCTGCCCCGGGCCGACATCGCGACCGAGACCCTCGCGGCCGGCCTGATCGAGCGGGGCTGGGAGGTGGACGACGTGACCGCGTACCGGACGGTGCGGGCCGCGCCGCCGCCGGCCGAGATCCGCGACGCGATCAAGTCGGGCGGGTTCGACGCGGTGCTCTTCACGTCGTCCTCGACGGTGCGGAACCTGGTCGGTATCGCCGGGAAGCCGCACGCGCGTACCGTCGTCGCGGTGATCGGGCCGAAGACCGCCGAGACCGCGATCGAGTTCGGGCTGCGGGTGGACACCCAGCCGCAGAACGCCTCGGTGCCGGACCTGGTCGAAGCCCTGGCCGAGTACGCGTTGGAGCTGCGCGAGAAGCTGGCCGCGATGCCGGCCAAGCAGCGTCGCGGGTCCAAGGTGCAGGGGCCGACGGCTCTTCGCTTCCGCTGATGTGTCGTAGAGCGCGCCGGGGGATTCCCCGGCGCGCTTTTCTTTTGTGGCGCGCTAGGTTTTAGCTCTATTCGCCTTGCTTTTCCGATCGCTTTGGGCGATTTGGACGCTTTAGGGAGAACATCGATGTCCTTCCCCGACATCCGCCCGCGCCGCCTCCGGCGCACCCCGGCGATCCGCCGCCTCGTCGAGGAGACCCGCCTCGCCCCGGCCGAGCTGGTCCTGCCGCTCTTCCTCAAGGAAGGGCTGAACGAGCCGCGCCCGATCAGCTCCCTGCCCGGCGTCGTCCAGCACAGCCGTGAATCGCTGCGCAAGGCCGCCCACGAGGCGGTCAGCGCCGGCATCGGCGGCCTGATGCTGTTCGGCGTGCCCGAGAACACCAGCAAGGACGAGACCGGCTCGGCCGGCCTCGACCCGGACGGCATCCTCAACGTCGGCATCCGCGACCTGCTCGCCGAGGTCGGCGACGCCACTGTGATCATGAGCGACCTCTGCCTGGACGAGTTCACCTCGCACGGGCACTGCGGCGTGCTCGCCCCCGACGGCTCGGTCGACAACGACGCCACGCTGGAGATCTACGCCGAGATGGCGGTCGCCCAGGCCGCGGCCGGCGCCCACGTGGTCGGCCCGTCCGGGATGATGGACGGCCAGATCGGCGTGATCCGCAAAGCGCTCGACCGGGCCGGCTACCAGGACGTGGCCGTGCTGGCCTACGCCGCGAAGTACGCGGGCGCGTTCTACGGCCCGTTCCGCGAGGCGGTCGAGTCGACCCTGCAGGGCGACCGACGGCAGTACCAGCAGGATCCGCCGAACCTGCGCGAGGCGCTGCGCGAGGTCGACCTGGACGTGGCCGAGGGTGCGGACATGGTCATGGTCAAGCCGGCGCTGCCGTACCTCGACGTGATCGCCGCCGTCCGCGACCGCGTGGACATCCCGGTCGCCGCCTACCAGGTCTCCGGGGAGTATGCGATGGTCGAGGCGGCCGCCGCCAACGGCTGGATCGACCGCGAGCGCGTCATCCTGGAATCTCTCACGTCGATCAAGCGGGCCGGCGCCCAGATCACCCTCACCTACTGGGCCCTGGAGGCCGCCCAGATGCTGCGCTCCCGCTACTGAACGAGTTTCTGCGGAGCGCAGCGGAGCAATTCAGCTCGGTTCCAGGCGCTGCACGAGCTGGGCCACATCGGCGATGTACTCGAACCAGTCGCGGTCCGACTGGTAGCCCAGCTCGGCGTTGACCTTCAGCATCGACTCGTTGTGCTGCGCGTTCCAGGTCTGCACCTGGCGCAGGCCGGTCTCGGCGGCGCGCAGCTCGAACAGCATCCGCGCCTTGATCGCGCGGTCGATGCCGTAGCCCCGATGCTCGCGGACGACGATCGTGTCGTACTGATCGGCCCGCTCCGGATGCTGCGCCGGCACGACCACCTCGGTCAGCCCGGCCACCGAACCGGTCGACTCGTGGATCGCCAGCACGATGTACGGCTTCAAGCCGCGCCGGTGCAGCGTGTCCAGCGACTCCTGGAGCCGGTCCGGGTCCGACGAGCGCGGCGTCAGGTCGAGATCGTCGTCGTCGGTCTGCGCCTCGGCCTTCGCCCGCGCATACGGTTCGAGCAGCGTGCGGGGCGGGCCACCGGGGTGATACTCCACCCGGTACCCACTACTGATGCCGCTGGCCATCGTGCCCAGGGCGGCCCAGTCGACCGTGTCCAGACTCAGGACACTGCGGGTCTCCACATACTCCCGTTCGAAGCCGAGCGACTCGTAGAAGCCGATCGCCGGGGTGCCGCCGATGGCCTCAACCCCAATTGACGAGAAGCCTTCGAGGTACGCCCGTCGGGCCGCCACCGCGAGCAACTCCCGCCCCAGCCCACGACGCCGCAACTGGGGCTTGACCAGGATTTCGAGCACGCCGATGTCGCCCAGCAGCAGGATGCTGACCAGGGCGTAGATCTCACTCTCCCCCTCGGGGAGCCGATCATCCTCGGCGACCCAGCAGATCCGGCGCTCACCCGGCATGGTCTCGGCCAGATAGTCCCTGACCTGCACGTCGCGCCAGGGTGGATCGTCCGGGAGGTCGGTCGCGAGCACGGCGTTGACCGTCTCCACCAGCGAGTGGATCTCAGCCGCGGACGCGGAGCGGGGATCCCATTCACGCACCCTCACTCGTACATCGTGCCGTTTACCCGACCTTCATGGAAGTGCTGACCACGCAAAAGTACGCATCCACTCACCGAGCGTCGCCATTGCTCGCTCCCCGAAGCCGCCACCAAGCCCCCGCCCCGCCCCGATCCCACCACCGATTCCCACCCGCCCCGCACACCCGGCCGCGCCCCGCGCCCCCGGTCGGCGGCCTGGCGCGGAATCAGGTGCGGCTGCGCTGGCCGTAGTCGTTGGCCGCCTCGAAGATCTTCTGCGCGGACGCCTTGAGCGTGCCGCCGTCGTAGTTCAGGATCGCGTCCCACCAGGAGTCGGCCCGGGACAGGTCACGAACGCCACCCTTGGCGTCCTTGCACAACTGGGTCGCCGCGACCAGGGCGGCGTCGTCGATGTCGTTGATGTCGGCGGTCCCGTTCCGGTCGGCGTCCACCTGGAACGACTTCCAGACGCTGGGCACCAGCTTCATCGGCCCGACCTCGCGGTCATACGTCGTGTCCTGGTCCAGAACGCCCTGATCGGTGTCGTTGACCAGGAGCCGGCCACCCTGCCCGTCCAGCGGCAGGCCGTAGATCGTCGGCTGGGCCACCCCGTCCACGCTGAGCACCGCGCCGTTCGAACTGCCGTGCCCGGACGCCACCTTGCCGATCGCGGCCAGCGTCGTCCAGGTCAGGTGACAGGTCGGCGTGGTCTGCGCGGTCACCAGTTCCGCGTAGCCGTAGGCCTGAACCGCGATCACCGGGATCCCGGCCTTCGTCCCGGCGGTCTGCGCCCAGGAGGCCAGGGCATCGGCCGGCCGGGTCACGGTGGCCGCGCCACCGTTCGGCACGCCACCGGGCAAGCCACCGTTGGGAATAACCCCACCGGTTGTGCCCGGCACCCCGATCCCCGTAGCCGGCGGAACGGTGAACCCCGGAACCACCCCGGTGCCCGTGGCGGTGGGCAGACCCCCGACCCCGTAGGGATCGCTCGCCGACGGCGCCGGGGCCGCTCCCGCAGCCCCGAAGGTCGGCGTGACACTCGGGGTAGGCGCGGCCTCCAGGGCGCGCGGAACCAAATAGGCCCCCGCCGTACCCGCGGCCCCGATCAGGCCGACCACGACGACACTGGGCAGGATCACGCGCCCGCTGGGCCGCCGAGCCCAGGCGGCCACACCACGGCCACCCCGCCCGACCAGCCCGAGTGATCGCCGAGCCAGCCCCCGCTCAGCAGGCTTCGCCTCACCGGCCTCGGCCTTCCCGTCCCCGGCCGCACTCGCGGCTGAGTCCTTACCCGCGGCTGAGTCCTTACCCGCGGCTGAGTCCTTACCCGAAGTCGAGTCCTTGCCCGGCTCCACAGCTTTGCCCGGCTCCGAGGACTTGCCCGGCTCCACAGCTTTGCCCGGTTCCGCGACTTTGCCGCCCTCGGCCGCCTTGCCCGGTTCCGCGACCTTGTCGGCCTCCGTCGTTTTGCCGGATTTGGCGTCGGCCTCCGCGGCCTTGCCGGATTCACCGCCCGCTTTCGCACCCTCGCCGCCCGCGGAAGCCGGGCCAGATTCGGCAGCCTCGTCCGCCGTGGCGGCACCCTTTTCCGGGCTCACCTCAGCCGCAGCGCCACCCGCCACCGACGTATCCGACTTTTCGGACCCGGCCGGCCGCACATGCCTGCCGCCCTTGCTCGTCTCGACCGGCGCCGCCCCGGAACTGCCCAACGGGCCGCCCTGATGGGGCGCCGCCGCCCGCAACTCCGGCCGCTCTGCTGGGGTCTTCGGTGCCTCCGCCACGCGTCCGACCCTACCGGGCTCCGACGAACGTTGGGAAAGTCGCCGGGGACCTGTGGACAACGCCTGGGCGAAGGCGCTTTACGCTGGTCGGATGCCGCGTTATGACTACCGCTGCCGCGCTTGCGGCGACACCTTCGAGGTCAGCCGCCCGATGATTGCGGCCGCCGACCCGGCCGCCTGCCCGCAGGGCCACGACGACACGGTCAAGCTGCTGTCCACAGTCGCCGTCACCGGCCGCGGCGGCGCTGCTCCGGCCCCCATCGGCGGCGGAGGCTGCTGCGGCGGCGCCTGCGGATGCTGACCAGGCCCAGCTGACCAGACTCGGCTGACTAACCCGGCAGCCGCGCCCACCACCCAGGCCTGAGCGAATCAGGTCCAACCCCACAACAGGTTTTGGGGTAACCGTGCCCACCCAAGCACGCCGCCCCGGAGGGTTTCGCGTTCTGGACGCGCCAGCGGCCAGCGAAGCCCTCCGGGGCCCCCGCGGGAGCGACGGTCTGTACCCCGGCGGACCTGGGACAAAATGATCTTGATCTGAGAAGTGCTATTCCAGATCAACCGCAGCGGGTCAAGGCGCCAGACCTCGCCTCACCCGAAGGAGTGACTTGTGCCACTCCTTACTGCAAACCGCTCGATACCGGTCGAGCGTCGACATTGGTGGCCAACCGGCTGTCCATTCTCACCCCGGGTAATCGGCCTCCAACCCCCTGCCGACAAATCCGCCCAGCTCAGCCCCAATGTCCCGGACAATGGGACGACACGTACGGGTACACCCGAACGTCTCGGCGGTTTTGCCCGAGCGCCTCGTTTCCGCGTTCGATCTCTTTCGTTACGACACGCGTAGTCCCGTATGCCGACGTCGATCCCACTCTTCGGTGATGTCCTCCGTAAGGGGTCGGCCGTGGCGGGAACTTGGTTACTGTCCGTTTCTACGATGGGCGGTGACTCTGAGATACGTCAGCATGAGTCCGCGACTTCCAAAGGGGGCGGAGGTTCCACCGTGTCGGGACGGCTCGAGCTACCCAGCGGCCTCGTGACCTTTATGTTCACTGACATAGAGGGATCAACACGACTGGCCCGGATGCTCGGTGACACCTATCGCGCTGTGCTGAATGCACATCGCTCTGTGTTACGCGCTGCGCTGAGTGACTTCGGCGGTGTCGAACTCCTTACGGAGGGTGACTCTTTTTTCGTGGCGTTCGACAACGCCGATGCCGCTGTGGCGGCCTGTGTGGAGGCTCAGCGGAGGCTGGCCGCGTTCAACTGGCCGCGCTCCGACGCTGTCCCGAAAGTCCGGATGGGGCTGCATACGGGCTATGCCACGCCGATCGGCGTCGAGTACGCCAGCGCCGAGGTGCACCGCGCGGCCCGCGTCTCGGCCGCCGCGCACGGCGGGCAGGTGCTCTGCTCGGAGGCCACCGCCCTGGCCGTTACCACCACGTTCACCACGGCGACGGCGGCCGCGGAGACCTTGGACGGCGTGGACATGCTCGACCTGGGCGCGTTCCGGCTGCGCGGCTTCGACGACGACGAGCGGATCTTCCAGGTGCTCGCGCCCGGTCTGGAGCGTGAGTTCCCCCGCCCCCGGACCGCCGAGGCGCCCCGCCACAATCTGCCGGCCGAGCACTGCTCGTTCGTCGGGCGGCACGCCGAGACCGCCGAGCTGGCCGAGCTGATCAGCCATCACCGGCTGGTCAGCGTGGTCGGCCCGGGTGGCGCCGGCAAGACGCGGCTCGGTCTGGCCGTGGCCGAGCAGGTGCTCGACGCCTATCCCGGTGGGGTGTGGACGATCGACGCGGCGACCGCGACCGGTGGGTTGCCGACCGCGCTGGCCTCGGCGCTGGGTCTGCGTCCGGAGCCGGGCCGCCCGATGATCGAGACGCTGGTCGAGCAGTGCGCCGAGCGGCGGATGCTGGTCATCCTGCAGACCTGTGACGCGGCGCCCGGGCTGACCGCGAATCTGGTGCACCGGCTGCTGTCCCGCTGCCGCCGGCTGGACGTGCTGGCCACCGGCCGGGCGCCGCTGGGCCTGCCCGGGGAGACCGTGTGGCGGATTCCGCCGATGGCCCCGGCCGACGCGTTCGCGCTGCTCAAGGAGCGGGCGACGGCGGCCCGGGGTGGCCGTCGGGGTGACGACGACGAGCAGTTGGCCGAGTTGGCCGCCCGGTTGGAGGGTTCGCCGCTGGCGATCGAGCTGGCCGCGGCCCGGCTGCGGCTGCTGCCGGCCGAGCTGCTGGCCCGGCGGCTGGACGACCCGATCGGCGCGCTGGACAGCGACGCGTGCGGTGAGGGCCGGCACGACAGCTTGCGGAACAGTCTGGAGTGGTCGTACCGGAGCCTGGGCAGCCGGGCGGCCGAGCTGTTGCGCCGGCTCGCGGTCTTCGCCGGGCCGGTGGATCTGTCGACGGTCGACTGGTGTGGGGAGGGCGCTCTCAGTGCGCTCTCCGAGTTGGCCGAGAAGTCGCTGATCGAGGTCGTGCCCGGGCCGCGGTACCGGATGTCGGATCACGTCCGGTCGTACGCGCTGCGCCGTCTCGCCGACGCCGGGGACGAGCCGGCCGTCCGGGACCGTCATCTCGCCTGGTCGCTGGACACGCTCACCAATGTCGCGGTGGACACCGACGGCCAGTTGCGGACGGTGTCGCTCACCGACCTGGGCCCGTACGTGGACGAGTGGCAGGCCGCGTTGCGCTGGGCCTCGGCGGGTGGGGACGTACGGTCCGGCCTGCGTCTGGCCGGCGCGCTGAACCCGTGGTGGCGGGAGCACGGCGGCGCCGGTGAGGGCCGCACGCTGCTGACCCGGTTGTACGAGCGCGCCGACGCCGACTCCGAACCGGCCGAGCTGGCCCGGGCCTACCTGATCCACGCCGACCTGGCCGACGATCCGGCCGAGCGGGACGAGTTCCTGCTGCGGGCCGAGGCCGCGGCCCGTCGCGCCGGCGACCCGGCGCTGCTGGTCCGGGCGCTGGGCAGCCGCCGGATCCGGCTGGACGAGCACGGCGAGGAGGCGACCGAGACCTCGTGCCGGTCGGTGATCGCCGAGGCCGAGCGGGCCGGGGTGGCGACCGAGTCGCTGCCCGCGGTGCTGTCGCTGGCCGAGCTGTTCTGGCGGCGGGGCGCGCTGACCGAGGCGGCCGAGCTGCTGGGTTCGGCCCGCCAGCTGGAGGCCGGCCGGCCGGAGGATCGTGGCCGGCGTTCGGTGGACTGGCTGCTGGGCATGGTCGCGCTGCGCCGCGGCGATCTCGTGGCGGCGCACGATCACCTGGTGGTGGCCCTGCGGTCGCGTCTGCGGCACGGTTTCCGGGGTGCGGCCGCGGATGCGGTGGCGGCGATCGCGGCCCGATGCGCGCTGGGCGGTGACGCGGTGAGCGCGACAGTCCTGTTCGGTGGGGCCGAGGCGGCTCGCGGGGCGCGTCGCACGGAGTCGTTCGGCGCGTTCTGGTCGGAGCAGCAGGTGGCGTTGCGCCTGGCCCTCGGGGACGCGGCGTTCGACGCCGCCTACGCGGACGGTGCCAATCTGGGCTTCGACCACATCGTCGCGATGGCGCTGGCGATCCAGCATCCGGACCTGGAGGACGGTGCCGCACGGTTCGCGCAGATCGTCCGCTGAACCGGCTCGTGCTGAAGATCGGATGATGCGGATCACCCCGACTACTGATCTGATTAGGGTGTGTCCGTGCAGGCGCTTCCATGATTCATCTCCCGCTGGTCCGACAGGGACCGCTGCGAGCTCTGACCGTCCGGCTGGCGATGGCGTGCGCCCTGGTGCTGAGTGCCGTGACCGTCGTCTACCTGGACCGGGACGGCTACCGCGACGTGAACGCGGACGGGTTGAGCCTGCTCGACTGCTTCTACTACTCGGTCGTCTCGCTCTCCACTACCGGCTACGGCGACATCACCCCGGCGACTCAGGGCGCCCGCCTGGTCAACGTCCTGTTCATCACGCCCGCCCGCGTGCTGTTCCTGATCATCCTGGTCGGCACCACCCTGGAAGTGCTGACCGACCAGTACCGCAGGGGCCTGCGGATCAGCCGGTGGAGGCGGAAGTTGAAGGACCACGTGATCATCTGCGGCTACGGCACGAAGGGCCGCGCCGCGGTCGCCGCGCTGCTGGAGACCGGTTATGACAAGTCCCGCATCGTGATCGTGGAGAACCGGGAGGCCGCCGTCCGGCAGGCCACGGCCAACGGTTTCGTGGTGATCGAGGGCAGCGCCACCCGCTCCTCGGTGCTGCTGGAAGCCGACGTGAAGAACGCCAAGTCGGTGATCATCGCGACCGATCAGGACGAGGCGTCGGTGCTGATCACGCTGACCGTCCGCCAGCTCACCGCCGGCCAGGTCCGGATCATCGCCGCGGTCCGCGAGCAGGAGAACGCCGCGCTGCTCAAGCAGTCCGGCGCCCACCACGTGATCGTCTCCTCGTCCACCGCGGGCCGCCTGCTCGGCCTGACCACGACCGCGCCGCCGCTCATCGACGTCGTCGAGGACCTGCTCACCCCCGGCCAGGGCATGGCCCTCGCCATGCGCTCGGCCGAACGTTCCGAGGTCGGCCAGAACCCGCGCCAGCTCCCCACCCTGGTCGTCGCCCTGATCCGCCGCGGCAAGGTCCTCCCGCTCGGCGGCGAACAGGCCGTCAACATCGAAACCGGCGACCTCCTCGTCTACATCCGCGACGAACAGACGGCCTCCCCGGGCGTCTCGGTCTGACCCCGAAGATCAAATTCTTCATTGCCTCGGTCCGCCGGGGTACAGACCGTCGCTCCCGCGGGGACCCTTCCGACCCTCGCAGGCCGCTGGCGCGGCCAAAACGCGACGCCCGAAAGGGCGACGTGGTCGGCTGGTTGCGCTCAGAGCAACAAACCCGCCCACGCCCGAAACCGCCCACCAGCGTCCTGTGCGTCAGCCCACGCGAGGCTGCGGCCCACCCAAGCCCCAGCCGCGGGGTCCCGCCCGTCGGCTGGCACTGAGGGCTCTAAAAACGGCCGGAAACAACCCTCAGCACCAGCTGAGCCCGCGACCCGCGCTGCGGCCCGGACCGAGGCGGAGGTCGCGGAGAGGGCTGGGCGGGCGCGGGCGGAACGCCGTACGGGAAAGGGAAAGCCTGGTCAGAGGATGGTCCAGGTGTCGCCGGTGTTGAGGAGGTCGTTGAGCATCTCCTCGGGGGTGCCGGTCGCCTGCGCCCGGGCGTCCAGCAGCTGTTTGCGGACGATCTCGTCGTAGGACGGCCGCTCCACGCTGCGGAACACCCCGATCGGGGTGGTGTGCAGGTCGGAGCCGGAGAGCCGGGAGAGCGCGAATGCGTACGCCGGGTCGTCCACCGTCGCGTCGTGGATCAGCGGTGTCCCGCCTTCCTGGACGCGCAGCCCGAAGCTGCCCTCCGGATGGACCACCGACCACTGGTTGTCGCGTCCGAAAGTGATCGGCTGCCCCTGTTCCAGCCGGATCAGGTGCTCGTCGCGCGACTCCGCGTCCTTGATCAGGTCGAAGGCGCCGTCGTTGAAGATGTTGCAGTTCTGGTAGATCTCGACGAACGCGGAGCCCTCGTGCTCGGCCGCGGCCCGCAGCACGGACTGCAGGTGTTTGCGGTCGGAGTCGATGGTGCGGGCCACGAAGGTCGCCTCGGCGCCGAGGGCCAGCGACAGCGGGTTGAACGGCGAGTCGGCCGACCCGGCCGGCGTCGACTTGGTGATCTTGCCGAGTTCGGAGGTCGGTGAGTACTGCCCCTTGGTCAGGCCGTAGATCCGGTTGTTGAACAGCAGGATCTTCAGGTTGACGTTGCGGCGCAGCGCGTGGATCAGGTGGTTGCCGCCGATCGAGAGCGCGTCGCCGTCCCCGGTGACCACCCAGACGCTCAGGTCGGGGCGGGACGAGGAGAGCCCGGTGGCGATGGCCGGCGCGCGGCCGTGGATCGAGTGCATCCCGTAGGTGTTCATGTAATACGGGAACCGGGACGAGCAGCCGATCCCGGACACGAAGACGATGTTCTCCCGGGGGATGCCGAGCTCGGGCATGAAGCTCTGCACCGCGGCCAGGATCGCGTAGTCCCCGCATCCGGGGCACCAGCGAACCTCCTGGTCGGACTTGAAGTCCTTCATGGTCAGCTTCAGCGGGACCGTCGAACTAGCCATTCTTGACCACGTCCTCCAGCATGCTCTCCAGCTTCGCGGCCGTGAACGGCAAGCCGCTGACCTGGTTGAACGGCACCGCGTCGACCAGATACCGAGCGCGGATCACGTGGGCGAGCTGGCCCAGGTTCATTTCCGGGATGACCACTTTCTCGTACGATTTCAGGACCTCGCCGAGGTTGGCCGGCAGGGGCGACATGTGACGCAGGTGCGCCTGCGCGATCGTCAGCCCGCGCTGGCGCAACGCCCGGCAGGCCGCCCCGATCGGCCCGTACGTCGATCCCCAGCCGAGCACGAGCACGCGGGCGGCCTCCGACGGGTCTTCGATGTCGACGTCCGGGACCGGGATCGCCTCGATGCGCGCGGCCCGCGTTCGTACCATGAAATCGTGGTTTTCGGGGTCATAGGAGATGTCGCCGGTCTTGTCGGCCTTCTCCAGCCCGCCGATCCGATGTTCCAGCCCTGGTGTGCCCGGGACCGCCCATGGTCGGGCCATGGTTTCCTCATCGCGCAGATAGGGGAGGAATCGGCCGTCGGGGGCGTTGGGTTCGGTCGCGAACGACACCGCCAGATCGGGCAGCTCGTCGACCGACGGCAGCAGCCACGGCTCGGAGCCGTTGGCCACGTAGTTGTCGGAGAGCAGGATGACCGGGGTCCGGTAGGTCAGAGCGATCCGCGCCGCCTCCAACGCGGCGTGGAAGCAGTCCGACGGTGACTTCGGCGCGATCACGGCCAGGGGCGCCTCGCCGTGCCGGCCGTAGAGCGCCATGTTCAGATCGGCCTGCTCGGTCTTGGTCGGCATGCCGGTCGACGGCCCGGCCCGCTGCACGTCGACGATGACCAGCGGCAGCTCCAGCGCGATGGCCAGCGAGATCGTCTCGCCCTTGAGGGCCACGCCCGGCCCGGAGGTGGTGGTGACGCCCAGCGCGCCCCCGTAGGCCGCCCCCAGCGCCGCCCCGATCGCCGCGATCTCGTCCTCGGCCTGCATCGTGGTGATGCCGAACCGCTTGTGCTTGGAGAGCTCGTGCAGGATGTCCGAGGCCGGCGTGATCGGGTAGGCGCCCAGGAAGAGCGGCAGCTTGGACCGCACGGCCGCGGCCACCAGCCCGAGCGCGAGCGCCTGGTTGCCGGTGATGTTGCGGTAGGTCCCCGGCTGCATCTTGGCCGGCTTGATCTCGTAGCGCACCGAGAAGAGCTCGGCCGTCTCGCCGTAGTTCCACCCGGCCCGGAACGCCGTCTTGTTGGCCTCGACCAGTTCCGGCCGCTTGGCGAACTTGCGCTCCAGGAACCGCAGGGTGGACTCGAAGGGCCGCGAGTACATCCAACTGAGCAGACCCAGCGCGAACATGTTCTTGGCGCGCTCGGCGTCCTTCTTGGCGATGCCGAGGCCGGCCAGCGATCCGACGGTCATCGAGGTCAGCGCGACCGGATGCACCGAATACCCGGCCAGGGAGCCGTCGTCGAGAGGATTGTCCGCGTAGCCGACCTTGGCCAGGTTGCGCTTGGTGAACTCGTCGGTGTTGACGATCAGGTCGGCCCCGGCCGGCAACTCGGACAGATTCGCCTTGAGCGCGGCCGGGTTCATCGCGACGAGCACGTTCGGCGAGTCGCCCGGGGTCAGGATGTCGTAGTCGGCGAAATGGACCTGGAAACTCGACACGCCGGGCAGGGTTCCTGCGGGCGCGCGGATCTCGGCGGGAAAGTTCGGCAGCGTCGAGATGTCGTTGCCGAGCTGGGCGGTCTCCGAGGTGAACCGGTCACCGGTGAGCTGCATTCCGTCCCCGGAGTCCCCGGCGAAACGGATCACCACCCGGTCCAGCTGCTCGACTCGCTTCGCGGGAGCGGCCACGTTGCAACCTCCAAAGAGCGCGGGCGCACGTCGATGAAGCCGGCCCGCACATCGTCACTTCCACACTACTTCGCCACCCCTTACGGAAGCGGCCGCGGACCGTTGCCCACAGTAGCCAGGTGGTGCTCCCGCGAGCTAGTGGTCTTGGGTAGGCTGCCCGATCGTGGACGGATATCTCGGCTCGTACGCCACCCTCGGGCTCGTCCTGGCCGCCGGGGTTCTGCTGTTCGTGGCCGCCTTCGGGGCGAACCGTCTGCTCCGCCCGGCGCGTCCAGCCGAGCCGGCCGGCAAGCGGATTCCGTACGAGAGCGGCATCGATCCGGTCGGCGGGGACTGGGCGCAGGCGCAGATCAGGTACTACGTGTATGCGTACCTTTATGTGCTTTTCGCGGTGGAAGCCGTTTTCCTCTTCCCGTGGGCGGTGATCTTCGATCTCCCCGGGTTCGGCGGCGCCGCGATCGCTGAGATGGGCGTCTTCGTGGCTGTGCTCGCGCTGGGCATTCTCTATGCGTGGCGTAAGAAGATCTTGACCTGGACATGAGACTCGGGTGGCGGACTCGCCTACGGAAAGCCGACATGTCAACATCGTGCGCATGAGTCAGCTTCTGCTCTTCATTGTCGTAGCACTGGTCGTCGGGACGATCGTCTTCGGCGTGACCGTTCTCCTGAGCGGGGGCGACTCCGGGCTCACCCCGGTCGAGCCCGACGGCCAGTCGGTGCCACTGCCCGGTGACCGCCCTCTCGGTGAGGACGACATCGCCCGGACCAGGTTCGACACCACCTGGCGGGGGTACCGGATGGCTCAGGTCGATCAGGCGCTGCAGCGCGCGGCGTACGACATCGGCTACAAGGGTGAGCTGATCGGTGTCCTGGAGGCCGAGGTGACCGCGCTGCGCGAGGGCCGGACCGAGGACGCCGACGCGCTGCGCGCCGCCCGCGAGGCCGCGATCGCGCCGTCCCAGGCCGTGCCCGCCGAGAAGGAGTCGACGGACCAGAAGGACGCCGACGAGGACGGCCCGGTGGCGGAGGTGGCCGAGATCCCGCCGGCCACCGCGGCCGACGAGGAGCCGGCGGAAAGCCGATGAGCAGCGGCCCAGCCGGGGGTGCCGAGGATGTCACCCGTCCCGGCTCAGGGGAGTTCACCGCCACGGTGATCGTGAACGCCCCGGCCGCGAAGGTGTTCGCCGCGTTCATGAACTGGGAGAAGCAGGGCGAGTGGATCCCGTTCACCCGCGTCCGGGTGGTCGAGGGCGACGGCGGCGAGGGCAGCCTGGTCGAGGCGGTCACCGCGATCGGCCCGGCCATCCTGCGCGACGAGCTGCGCGTGGTGAAGGTGAACGCGCCGTACGAGGTCCGCGTCGTGCACTGCGGCAAGGTGCTCCGCGGCCCGGGCTCGATGCGCTGCACGGCGATGTCCGGTGACCGCACCCAGGTCGTCCTGCACGAGTGGTTCCACCTGCCGCCCGGCCCGGTCGGGAAGATCGCCTGGCCGGTGTTGTGGCCCGGTTCCAAGCTCGGTTTCACCGGCGCGCTGAAGAAGTTCGGCCGCCTCATCGAACAGGGGCGGCTCCCGTGACCGACGATCTCGCGTTCGGCGAGGACGGAAAGGCCCGCTGCTTCTGGGGCGGCAGTTCGCCGGAGTACGCGGCCTATCACGACGACGAGTGGGGCCGCCCGGTCCGCGGTGACGACGCACTGTTCGAGCGGCTCACCCTGGAGGCGTTCCAGTCCGGCCTCTCCTGGATCACCATCCTGCGCAAGCGCCCGGCCTTCCGGGCCGCGTTCGACGACTTCGCGATCGCCAAGGTCGCGGCCTACGACGAGAGCGACGCGACCCGGCTGATGGCCGACGCGGGCATCGTGCGGAACCGGATGAAGGTCGACGCGGCGATGCACAACGCGCGGGTGGCCGTCGATCTCGCCCCGGGCGAGCTGACCGAGCTGCTCTGGTCGTTCGCGCCGGCGCCGAGGCCACGTCCGGCCGGGATGAAGGACGTGCCGGCCGTGACCCCGGAGTCCACGGCCATGGCCAAGGCGCTCAAGAAGCGCGGATTCAGATTCGTCGGACCCACCACCGCGTACGCGTTGATGCAGGCCACCGGCATGGTGGACGACCACCTGATCGGCTGCTGGGTCCCCGTGATGGGATAGGGACCATGGCGCAATGGTCGGTGATCATTCCTTCGGAGCAGTGGGCGACGGAACGGTTGTTCCAGCAGGACGTCGTGGTCGTGCAGGGCGGCCCGGCCGGTGTCGCCGCCGGTGACCAGGCCCTGCTGGTCGCCGACGAGCAGGTCGTGGCCCTGGCCCGGGTCGAGAAGACGGGTGGGTATGTGGCCCTGGCCTACCTGCGCCGGGCCTTCGACGAGCCGATCCCGGCCCCCGGCCTGACCACCGGCCCGGTCGACGAGGCCGACTTCCGCCGGTTCGCCGACCAGCTCGGCCGGACCCCGCCGAAGCGGAACTGGCTGGTCAGCGTCGCCATGCCGATCGAGGCGGCCAACCCGGCCGAGGCCGTCCGGCAGTACTGGTCGCACGTGAACGAGCTGGGCCCGCGCGAGCTGCCCACCTACGTCTGGCCGTCCGGCGACGAGCTGGCCATGCAGGCCTTCGTCCTCGGGGTCGAGGCGAACCAGGACCCCGAGGAAGAGGACGAGGAAGAGGACGAGGGCTAACGGCCCTCGTACACCGGCTTCTGCTTGTTGACGAAGGCGGCCACCGCGTTCTTGTGGTCGGCCGTGGCACCGCAGATCGACTGTGCCTGGGCCTCGGCGGCCAGCGCGTCGGAGAGCGTGCCGGCGTCACCGATCGACAGCTCGCGCTTGATCGCGCCGTAGGCCACGGTCGGCCCGGCGGCCAGTCGCGCGGCCAGCTCCTGGGCGACCGGCAGCACCTGCTCGTCATCCTCCAGAAGCTTCGAGAGCATGCCGATCTCGTACGCCCGCTGGGCCTTGACCGGCTCGGCCAGCAGCAGCAGCTCGACCGCCCGGGCGTGCCCGACGATCCGCGGCAGCGACCAGGAGATGCCGCTGTCGCCGGCCAGGCCGACGTTGGCGAAGGCCATCAGGAACGACGTCCTGGGCCCGCCGATCCGGAAGTCGGCCAGCAGCGCCAGTGACGCGCCGGCGCCGGCCGCCATCCCGCGGACCGCGGCCACCACCGGTTTCGGCATGCTGGCGAGCCGCTGGGCGATCGGGTTGTAGTGCACCCGGACGGTGTCCAGGTCGGTGCTCTTCTCCAGCATGGCGGCGTGCTCGCGCAGGTCCTGCCCGCCGCAGAACGCGTTCCCGGCGCCGGCCAGCACGATCGCCCGGCAGGACCGGTCGGATTCGAGCTGGGCCAGGGTGTCCCGGAGGGCCTCCTTGAGGTCCACGGTGAACGAGTTCATCGCCTCGGGACGGTTCAGGGTCAGTGTGACGACCGCGTCAGTGCGGTCGACGAGGAGCACGTCGGTCATGGCGCGAATCTACCTTTGTCGTGCAGGCAACGTTCGACGTAGCGATCGGACGCCGGGCGCAGCCGGGCCGCGTGTTTGTCGAAGAAACCCGCGGCCCGCAGGCCCGGCCAGCCCGACGGCAGCAGGGCGGCCGGCAGTTGCGGATCGTGGAACAGGAACGAGCGCCACGCGTGGACCAGGCGGAAACGGGCCGCGTAGGCCTCCTCGTCCGAACTGCGCGCGGTGACCGCTTTCACCACCGGCCGCAATGATTCCTCGAACTCCAGGTACGACCGCCCGATCCGATCCAGGTCCCAGGCCCGGCCGACGATCTCGGACGCGCCCGCGGAACCGGCGGTGTGGCTGGCGCTGAAGCGGTCGTAGGCCGTACCGGCCTCCTCCAGCGCGGCCTCCAGCTCGTCGGACGCACGCGGGGCGACCCAGACCTGCTCGCTGAGCGGCCCGTACCCGAGAAAGGCCATCCGGTCGGCCTCGCGCCGGGCCAGCGGCGGCTCGTGCAGCATGATCAGGTCGAAGCGGCCGTCCCAGCCGCCACGACCGGTTCGGTACACCCGCGCGGCGGCCTCGTCCAGCCGGCGCGCCGCCTTGGGAGTGAGTAGATAGCCCGGTCCGGAGGCCAGGCGCAACGGATGCAGCCAGCCCTGTCGCACCATTCGCGACACGGCCGTGCGGACCGCCGGGGCTGCGATGTCCAGCGGAGCGAGCAGCCGCACGAGGGCGGCGACCGGGGCTCGGGAGCCCCGGGTGCGCAGGTAGTCGCCGTACAGGTCGAAGAGTGCGGACCGCGCCTGCATGACCGCACATTGTGACAGCCCAAAAGACGATATGCTAGATGCTGTCACATCCGCCCGGGCTGGGTTTGGGTTCGCCGGTGTTCATCAGGGAAAATGTTTGATCGGCACGGTGGGCCGCAACGCGTGGAGACGTGAAACGGCCTGTACGGCCGCCGGTCGGAAACGAGCACCGCGGCACGTGGGGCTGAGCACGTGACGTGGCTGCTGGCATTCCAGGAGCAAGTGGCTGTGGGGCAACCCACCGACCCTGACGTAGGTCTGAGGGGAGACAAGATGGCGGCGATGAAGCCGCGGACGGGCGATGGTCCGCTGGAGGTCACCAAGGAGGGTCGTGGCATCGTCATGCGCGTCCCGCTGGAGGGTGGTGGCCGTCTCGTCGTGGAGATGACCCCGGACGAGGCCAACGCGCTGGGTGACGCGTTGAAGTCGATCGCCGGCTGACGTTTCACGCGAGCCCGCCGGTACGGTACCGCCCGTACCGGCGGCCTTTCCACGTCTTACGGAAAGGTCATCCTCCCGTGTTTCCGATCGCGTTCACCGAAGCGCTCGACGAGCAGCGCACCTGGATCGTCCCGGCCGGCGAGACCCTGCCGGGCGACGTCGGCGCCGAGGTGACGGCCCTGTCCGGCTCCTCGAAAGCCGGCGACGTAACCGTCCTTCAACGTCCGTCCCGGCGGCCCGCGCGGGTCCTCGTGGCCGGCGTCGGCGACGGCCACGAGGCCGGCTGGCGGGCCGCCGGCGCGGCGATCGTCCGCGCCCTCGACGACGACGAGCACGCCCAGATCCGGCTCCCGGACGACGCCCCGGAGGCGGCCGTGCGCGGCCTCGCCGAGGGTCTCTGGCTCGCCGCCTACCGCTATCGCTCCGCACCGCGACCGCCCCGGACAGGGACGGTCGAGTTCGTCGTCTCCGATTCTTCGGCGTACGCCCACGGCCTCGCCCAGGCGCACGCGACGGCCACCGCCGCGTGGCTGGCGCGCGACCTCACGAACACACCGGCCTCCGAGAAGACCCCGGCGTGGCTCGCCGACCAGGTCGTCGCCGAGGCCGCGACCCGTCCGGGCCTGACCGTGACGGTCCTCGCCGGCGACCAGCTGGAACGCTTCGGCGGCCTGCGGGCGGTCGGCGGCGGCTCGGTCTCGCCGCCGCGCTTCGTCGAGCTCTCCTGGACGCCGCCCGGGGTGGAGTCGCCCCGGCACGTGGTCCTGGTCGGCAAGGGCATCACCTTCGACACCGGCGGCATCTCGATCAAGCCGCGCGACGCCATGAAGCTGATGAAGAAGGACATGGGTGGAGCGGCCGCGGTCATCGCCGCCACGCTCGCCGCGGCCGACCTGAGCCTTCCGGTACGGGTCACCGCCCTCACCCCGCTGGCCGAGAACGCGGTGAGCGGATCGGCCTTCCGCCCCGGCGACGTGATCACCCACTACGACGGGTCGACCAGCGAGAACACGAACTCGGACGCCGAGGGCCGGATCGTGCTGGCCGACGCGCTCGCCTACGCGGCCGAACGCCTCCGGCCCGACCTGGTCCTGAACCTGGCCACGCTGACCGGCGCCAACGCGGTCGCCCTGGGCAAGCGCACGGCCGCCCTCTACAGCCCGGACGACGCCCTGGCCCAGGCCCTCAAGGCGGCCGGCACCGCGGCCGGCGAGCAGATGTGGCAGCTCCCGATGCCCACCGACTACGTCGACTACCTGCGCAGCGACATCGCCGACCGGATCAGCGCCCCCCAGGGCCCCGGCTCGGTCATGGCCGCCCTGTTCCTGCGCGACTTCTTCGGCGACACCACCTGGGCCCACCTGGACATGTCGGCCCCGTCCTGGGCCGAGTCCGCGGATGGTGAACTGACCAAGGGCGCCACCGGCTGGGGCGCCCGCACGCTGATCCGCTACCTATCCACGCTTGACGGCAGTCAGTAGTCCGGCACCGGACGAGATCACCGCGGGGATCCAGTCGTCGGACTCGCGGATGGCCTTGACCGTCTCGCGGACGGTCAGGGTGTCCACGTCGCGGGCGGCCGGGTCGTTGATCCGGCCGTTCGCGTGGACCCCGTTGACGATCAGCACGCCGCCGGGCCGCAGCAGCCGCAGCGCCGCCTCGGTGCACGCGGCGAACTCGGTGGTGTCCGCGTCCACGAAGATCAGGTCGTAGGCACCGTCGGCCAGCCGGGGCAGCACGTCCAGCGACCGGCCGCTGATGATCCGGGTGCGCGACGGCGCGAAGCCGGCCTCGACGAACACCCGCCGCGCGATCCGCTGGTGCTCGTGCTCGACGTCGATGGTGGTGAGCACCCCGTCCGGCCGCATGCCGCGCAGCAGCCAGATGCCGCTCACCCCGGTGCCGGTGCCGATCTCGACGACGGCCTTGGCGTTGCCGGCCGCGGCGAGCAGCCGCAGCACCGAGCCGGCGCCGGGGGAGACGCACGGCAGGCCGAGCTCGTGCGCGAGCGAACGGGCGGTCTGCAGGATCGGGTCCTCGGCCGCGTAGGTCTCGGCGAACGGCATGGAGTGGCCCGGTTGCTGGCCGAAGGAGCGGGCGGCGGGACCGATGATGACGAACCTCCGTGCAGCGCGAGGGGCGAGGTGGCGGCGAACCGCGCACATCGGATAAGAGAGTAGAGCGACGGTCACCCGTGATGCACGGTGCTGTCGATGGATAAACAGGCCGTTCGTCGCGGCGGGGCTCCGGCTGGGCGGCACGGCGCTCCGAATCCGTGTCATCCTGGATGCGCGAGGCGGGCGAATGACGAGTGGAGGCCCCGACGTGACCGACGGCTGGAACTGGCGCCGGCCTCCCACGGCGCCGCCTGTGCCCGGCGGGCACCCGTCGCCGCCCGGGTCGCCCTGGTGGACCGATGCGCTCAACGATCCGTGGCGGGACCCGCAGGCCCCGTCGGCGGTCGTGCTGCCCGCGCCCGCGCCGACCGGTGGCCCCGCCCTGGACCCGGTTCCCGACCCGGACGCGCCCCGGCGGTCGTACGCGCCAATTCTTTTGATTTGCCTGGTCACCGCCCTGTTGGCCGGTGGGCTGGGCGGCACGCTCGGGTTCGTCTTCGCGGTCCGCGGGGGCTATGTGAGCAGCGCCGGCACCCAGCTCGGCGCCTCCGGTCAGCAGACCCCGGCGGTGGCCGAGCGCGACCCGGAATCGCTCGCCGGGGTGGCCAAGCAGGTGCTGCCCAGCGTCGTCACGGTGCACGTGACCGGCGCGATCGGCTCCGGTTTCGTGGTCTCCGCGGACGGCTACGTGATCACCAACGACCACGTCGTGGACGGCGCCGGCACCACCATGAGCGTCTCGTTCAGCGACGGCTCGACCGCCTCGGCCAAGCTGGTCGGCCGCTCGCCGGAGTCCGACATCGCGGTGATCAAAGTCGCAAAATCCAATCTGCCCGCGGTCGAGTTCGGCGACTCGGACGCCATCGCGGTCGGTGACCCGGTGCTCGCGTTCGGTTCACCGCTCGCGCTGGAGAACACCGTGACGTCCGGCATCGTCAGCGCCCTGGACCGCACGATCGAGGCCGGCGAGTCCGGCGGCACGACGCGGTACTACGCCGCCATCCAGACCGACGCCGCGGTCAACCAGGGCAACTCCGGCGGTCCGCTGGTCAACGCGGCCGGCCAGGTCATCGGGGTCAACTCGGTGATCCGCTCGGTCGGCGGGGCCGACACCGAGGCCGGCAACATCGGTCTCGCCTTCGCCATCCCGATCAACCAGGCCAAGCGCATCGCGCAGGACATCATCGACACCGGCAAGGCCCGGCGCACGGTGATCGGCGCCGAGGTCACCACCGGCGGCAGCACCGCCACCGGTGCCCGGCTGCGCTCGGTCGAGCCGGCCGGCCCGGCCGCCGCGGCCGGTCTGAAGGCCGGTGACGTGCTCACCAAGCTGAACGGGCATCCGCTGCAGGACGGCACCGACCTGATCGCCCTGGTGCGCAAGCAGGCGCCGGGCGCCGTCGTCGCGGTGGAGTACAGGCGCGGCACCAAGACCGCGTCCACCTCGGTGACGCTCGCCGCAGACACCAACTAACAGCCTTCCGGGGTGTTCGCGGAGAGAGTCCGTGCGTACGCTTGCTCACGGATGCCCTTGGGAGGTCGCACGTGTTCGAGAATCTGAACGCCTGGGAGATCGGTGCGCTGCTCCTGCTCGCCCTGCTGATCTTCGGCGAACGCCTGCCCAAGGTCATCGGCGACGGGATGAAAATGGTGCGTGGCCTGCGCGCCATGGCGCAGAACGCGACGAGCGACCTCAGCAAGGAGCTCGGCACCGACATCCAGCTGCAGGACCTGCATCCGAAGGCGTTCCTCCGCAAGCACATCCTCAGCGAGGACGACGAGCAGGCGCTGCGCAAGCCGCTGCAGAGCCTCTTCGACGACGTGAAGCAGGATCTGAACGGGGTCAAGGGCGAGTTCGAGGGCGTCAAATCCCACCTGAACGAGACGGCCGCCGACCTCAAGAGCGCGACCAGCCGCTCTTCTGCCGCTGTTCCGGCCGCCGACCCCGCACCCCCGGCGATTCGCCCGGCCCAACGTTTCGACCTAGACGCTACATAAGTCGGCTCCGCTCCGCTCCGCGGCGATTCGCCTGGTAACCGGTGAGGTGGCACGTGATTTTCCGCCACCCGCAAACCCCGCGGGCGTCGAAAAATCAGGTGCCACCTCGCCGGCGGCGAATCGCGGAGGCCGGAGTCTCGTGACTTGTCGCGTCGGGCGGTGAACTAGCCGCGCTTGGCGTTGACCATCAGGCCGAGGGGCTTGCCGACCAGGGACTCGCGGCGGACGGCGAGCTTGTCGGCCACCGCGTCGAGAGCCTTCGCGGCCGGCGCGTCCGGGTCGGCCAGGACGATCGGGGTGCCGGCGTCGCCCGCCTCACGCACCCGGGTGTCCAGCGGGATCTGACCGAGCAGCGGCACCCGCGCGCCGACGGTCTGGGTCAGCGACTCGGCCACGGTCTGCCCGCCGCCCGCGCCGAAGACCTCCATGCGCGACCCGTCCGGCAACTCCAGCCACGACATGTTCTCCACCACGCCGACCAGGCGCTGGTGAGTCTGCAGGGCGATCGCGCCGGCCCGCTCGGCCACCTCGGCCGCCGCCATCTGCGGGGTGGTGACGACCAGGATCTCCGCGTTCGGCAGGAGCTGGGCGAGGGAGATCGCCACGTCACCGGTGCCCGGCGGCAGGTCGAGCAGTAGCACGTCCAGATCGCCCCAGTAGACGTCGGCCAGGAACTGCTGCAACGCCCGGTGCAGCATCGGACCCCGCCAGACCACCGCGGCGTTACCGGCAGTGAACATGCCGATCGAGATCACTTTCACACCGTGTGACTGCGGCGGCATGATCATGTCCTCGACCCGGGTGGGCCGGCTCTCCACGCCGAGCATCCGCGGCACCGAATGCCCATAGATGTCCGCGTCGACCACACCGACCGACAGGCCCCGCTTGGCCAGCGCGGCGGCCAGGTTCACGGTCACGCTGGACTTGCCGACCCCGCCCTTGCCGCTGGCCACCGCATAGACCCGGGTCCGGGAGCCGGGCTGGGCGAACGGGATCTCCGGCTCGGCCGTACCCCCGCCGCGGAGCGTGGTCTGCAGGTTCTTGCGCTGTTCCTCGTTCATCACCCCGAAGTTGATCTCGGCACCGGTGATGCCCGGGATCTTCGTGACGGCGGCGGTGATGTCGTTGGTCAGCTTGTCCCGCAGGGGGCAGCCGGCGACGGTGAGCAGCAGGTCGACCTTGACCAGGCCGTCCTGCACGGTGAAACCCTCGACCATGCCGAGGTCGGTGATCGGGCGGCGGATCTCGGGGTCGTCGACGGTCGCCAGAGCAGCCTGGATGGCGTCCTCGAGGGTGGATGCGGGTGCGGACATGGTTGCCATGCTACGTCGAGGTCAGGGGTGGTCTTCTTCCCACTCCATACGGGCGCGCTTCTCCCGCCGCAGCGCGGCGTCGTCCAGCTCCCCGGCCAGGCGGGTCAGCTCGGAGCGCAGGAAATCCCTGGTCGCGACCTCGCCGAGAGCGATCCGCAGGGAGGCGATCTCGCGGGTCAAGAATTCCGTGTCGGCCTTCTGGAGAGTCGCCCGGCGTCGATCCTCCTCCATGGTCAGGCGGTCCCGGTCGGCCTGCCGGTTCTGCGCCAGCAGGATCAGCGGCGCCGCGTAGGACGCCTGCAGCGACAGGATCAAGGTCAGGAACGTGAACGTGTACGGGTCGAACCGCATCCCCTTCGGCGCCAGCGTGTTCCAGGCGAACCAGGCCCCGATCACGATCGTCATGTAGACGATGAACTTGGCCGTCCCCATGTACCGGGCGATGCTCTCCGACCAGCGGCCGAACGCCTCCGGATCGAACTTCGGCAGCAAGACCCGCCCCGGCTCGCGAGGCTGGTCCAGCCGATCCCTCCGCGTCTCGCTCACGAGTCCTCCTCGTCGTCGTGGGCGTCGCGGTCACGCCAGTCCCGGGGCAGCGAGTGGTCCAGCACGTCGTCGACGGTGACCGCGCCGACCAGCCGGTTCGTGCTGTCCACGACCGGCATGGCGACCATGTCGTACGTCGCCATCCGCCGGGTGATCTCGGGCAGCCCGATGTCCGGCCGCAGCGGCTCGATGTCGCTGTCCACCAGCCCGCCCACGATCGACGCGGGCGGCTCCCGGAGCAGGCGCTGGAAGTGCACCATGCCCAGATACTTCCCGGTCGGGGTGGCGCTCGGCGCGCGAGCGACGAACACCTGCGCGGCCACCACCGGGGACAACTCGGGTTCACGGATCCGGGCCAGCGCCTCGGCGACCGTCGCATCCGGGGTGAGGATCACCGGTTCGGACGTCATCACACTGCCCGCGGTGCCCGGGCGGTAGTTCATCAGCTGCCGGACCGGGGCGGCCTCCTCCGGCTCCATCAGGTCCAGCAGTACCGCCTGCTCTGCCTTGGGCAGCTCGGCGAGCAGGTCGGCGGCGTCATCCGGATCCATCCGCTCCAGCACGTCGGCGGCCCGCTCCCGGTCCAGCCGGGCCAGGATCTCCACCTGGTCGTGCTCGGGCAGCTCCTCCAGCACGTCGGCCAGCTTCCGGTCGCTGAGCGCGGTCGCCACCTCGTTACGGCGTGCGTCCGGCAGGTCCTGCAACGCGTTCGCCATGTCGGCCGGGCGCATCTGCTCCAGCAGCGCCAGCAGGTTCGACGTGCCCTGCGTGTCGGTCGGGCCGACCAGGTTGCGAACCCGGTCGTACTCCACCTGGTAGATGTGTCCGCGCCGGGCCAGCCGCCCGGTGTGCTCGCGGACCGCGAGACGGGTGACCACCCACTCGGTGTTCCGGTTCAGCTCCATGCTGATGTCCACGACGATGGCGTCGTGCGCCTCGCCGCCCTCCTGCTCCGGATCCACGGTGACCCGGCGATCCAGCAGATCCTCCAGGACCAGCAACTCGTTCGGCCGCTTCTCGAACCGGCGCAGATTCAGCGACCCGGTGCCGAGCACGACCGACTCGGCGTCCATGCCGGTGATCCGGCCGATCGGCAGGAAGATGCGCCGGCGCAGCGCCATCTCGGCCACCAGCCCCACCACCTGCGGCGGCCGGTTCGTCGTGCGCAGCCGCACCACCGCGTCGCGCACCCGCCCGACCCGGTCGCCGTTGGGGTCGAACACCGGCAGACCGGCCAGGCGGGCCAGATAAACCCTCGTCCCCATGGTCACAGCCCAACATTAGGTTAGGGTCCGGACATGTCCACCGTGGCCTACGAGATCGTCGACGTGTTCACGGATCGGCCGTTCAGCGGCAATCCGCTCGCCGTGGTCCTCGACGCCGAGCATCTGGACACCGCCCAGATGCAGACGCTGGCCCGCGAGTTCAACCTGGCCGAGACCACGTTCGTGCTGCCACCGACCGATCCCGCGGCGACGTACCGGGTGCGGATCTTCACCGGCTCGGCCGAGTTGCCGTTCGCCGGCCACCCCAGCGTCGGCACCGCGGTCACCCTGATGCGCCTGGGCCGATTCGGACCGGGCCGGGTGGTGCAGGAGTGCGGCGCCGGACTGCTGCCTCTCGACGTGACCGCCTCCGGCTCGGCGACACTCACCGGGGCCACACCCCGGCTCGGCGCCCCGGTCGACCTCGGCACCCTGCTGGAGATCACCGGCCTGACGGCCGACGACGCCGCTGGTGATCCACGCACGGCGGGCTGCGGTCTCGATTGGGACTTTTTTCCCGTACGGCGTTCCGCCCTCGCTGCCGTCCACCTCGACCCGCGGGCCGCGGACCGGCACGGAGTGACCGGCGTCAGCGTCTTCGCCTGGGCCGACGGCGTCGCCCACGCCCGCGTGTTCGTCCCCGGCGACGCGGTGTGGGAGGACCCGGCCACCGGCTCGGCGGCCCTCGGGCTCGGGGTGTGGCTGGTCGGGGCCGGCCTGCTCCCGGCCGACGGGGTCTCGTCGTTCCGCGTCCACCAGGGCGTCGAGATGAAACGCCCGTCGGTCCTGGACTGCACGGTCACGGCGGTCGCCGGCGCGGCCACGTCAGCCACGGTCAGCGGCCACGTCTACCCGGTCGCCACCGGCAAGATCACCGTCCCGCCCTTCATCGGCTGAACAGTCCCCGCCGCTCCCAGGGGGGCGTCCCAATGCCATTGTCGCGCGCCGGCACCGGCCCCGCTGATGCCCTGTGGACAACCTCGTACTGTGGATAACTTTTTGGTGATCAACAGCCCGGTGAGCTGCGGGTCAGCGGCGGACGACCTTGTGCAGCCGGAACGGCTTGCGTGTCTCGACCCGGGCCGGCGTCTCCCGCGGCGTCGCCGCCCCCGAGGCGTCACCCAGCCCGGCCCCGGCGACCAGCGTCTCCTCGGCCGGGGTGATCCGCAGCAGCGCGCAATCCGAGGCGGCCCACCGGGCCACGACCTCGTCGGCGCTGCCCGAGGCGTTCAGCCGCTTGCCGGCGAGCTGTGGCGCGATCTCGGCCCACTCCGGCCCGTTCGGGTCGAGGCGGGCGACCTCGGCCCCGGTCGACACGATCAGGCCGCCGTGGTCGCCGCGGAGGCGGACCGTGGCCTGCCGGGCCTCGGCCAGCCCGGGGGCGAACTGCTCCCCGGGCCCGGTGATCACGGCCAGCGAGCTCTCCACCGGCATGCACCACAGCGCGTACGCCGGCCCGTCGCCCACCGAGATCCAGGCGACGGCGGCCTTCTTGATCGCCTCATCGAGCACACCGGTCACCCGAGTGATGGTAGTCAGACCAGCACCGGCGCGTGGTCCAGGAGCGAGAGCACCTCGGTGAGGGACCGCACCGTACGCCCGGCGAAGTTGGTGTCGGCGTCGAAGACCAGATGGTTGGCCAGATCGTGGGCGGCCAGCCGGACCGGGGTCATGCCGACCGCGGCGGCGCCGGTCAGCTCGTGGCTGCCGCCGTCCCCGACGTAGAGGCAGTCCTCCGGGGACACGCCGAGCCGCTCGCAGGCGGCCAGGTAGATCCTCGGGTCCGGCTTGCAGACGCCGAGCTCGACCGAGAAGATCTGGGCGTCCAGCAACGGCGCCACCGGGAGCCCGGGCAGGAAGGCGGGAAGCTCGTGGGTGCAGTCGCTGATCAGTGCCGTGCGCACGCCGCGGCCGCGGATCGCGGTGAGCACCCTGACCGCGTCCGCCCGCAGCTGGGTGTCGGCGCGCAGCGCGTCGACCCGGGCCGGCGTGGCCGCGCGGATTGCGCCGGGCCGCGGGCGGCCGCCGGCCTGCTCGATCACCCAGCTCAGGGTGGCCTCGGCCGATCCGTAGCGCCCGCAGGCCCGTGCCCGGAACGTCCGGTCGAGCACGCCCCGCACCGCTTCCGGGTCGGCGCCGAGCGATCGGGCGATGTCGGCGTGCTGTGGACCGCGCTGGACCGAGCGGGTGAGAGTGCCGAAGAAGTCGAACACCACCGCACGGAATGCGGGCATGGAAATCGGCCTCCAAGGCATCGAGGGGTAGAAATCGACGAGGAATCGTCGGTGACTGTAGCGACTCCGTCACTGTCCGCCAACCGACAGTGGCAAACGTCCCTGCTCGCGCGTGCAAGAAATGACGGCCGGTGATGAATATGCGCTCATCAGGGCAACCGATCGCCCCGCTGACAGTGTTGGCGCTGGTGGTGGCCGTGCTCGCGGTGTCTTCGTCGGCGCCGCTGATCGCGTTCGCGTCGGCTCCGGCGCTGGCGGTCGCGTTCTGGCGCAACGGGCTCGCGTCGGTGGCGCTCACGCCGATCGCGCTCGGCCCGCGCCGCGGCGAGGTGCGCGAGGCGATCCGCGGCTCGCGGCGCCGGGCCGGAGTGTTCTGCCTGCTGGCCGGGGTCGCGCTGGCCGCGCACTTCGGGACCTGGATGCCGAGCGTCCAGCTGGGCACGGTGGCGACGGCGACCGCACTGGTCGCGACCCAGCCGGTGTGGCAGGGACTGATCGCGGCCTGGCAGGGGCGGCGTCCGTCGGCCGGCGGATGGGCCGGCATCGCGCTCGCGGTGGCCGGTGCCGCGTGGGCCACCGGGGCCGACGTCGGTGTCTCCGGGCAGGCCGTCCTCGCCGACGTGCTGGCGATCCTCGGTGCGATCTTCGCCGCGATCTACACGGCACTGGGCGAGCAGGCTCGCTCGGCGCTCAGCACCACCACGTACACCTGGATCTGTTATGGGGTTTGCGCGGTGCTCCTGCTGATCGTCTGTTCAATCGGAAAAATTCAATTGATTGGGTACGACGGGAAGACCTGGACAGCGATTCTGGCGCTGGTCGCGGGTGCCCAATTGCTGGGGCACTCGATGTTCAACTATGCGCTGCAGCACACCACGGCGACCACGGTCAGTGTCCTGATCCTGCTCGAAGTGCCGGGCGCCGCGCTGCTGGCCTGGTTCTGGCTGGGCCAGGCGCCCCGGCCGGGCGCGCTCCCGGGGCTCGCCCTGCTCATGGCCGGTGTCGCCGTCGTCGTCCTGGGCGCCGCCCGAACCGCTCGCCGCCCCACCCCGGCCCTCGCCGACTGACACCCCGGAGGGCCGGCCGGCCTCGGGCGAGTCGCGGGGTGGCCGAGGTGCGGGGCGGGTGGCTCCGGCGTACCTCCAAAGGGTTTTGGTTGTGCGGAAACGGAGCGTGAGTGGCGCGCGAAGCCGGACCGTCAACCTTGTCGCCGGATTTGTTCCTTTTGGCGGGCTTCAGCCCGTGACCGCCGGACCTGGGCCGGTCGTTGCACCTTCGGCCGGTCTGTGCGTCGCCGGGGTGGCGTGGCCGGGGCGCGCACGGTAATGAGGAGGGATGCGATGCATCGGGTACGGCTCAGCCGGCTGCTCCTCGCCGGAGTGCTCATGATCAGTGGTTGTGGCGAGTTCGAGAGCGCCGACCAGCCGGAGCCACCCGGCACGGCCGGCAGCTGGCGGACCGCGGGGTGCGAGTTCAGTCGCGCGCCGGAATTCGTGGAACGTGGCGGATTCCGGATGCCGATCACCCCGGCGCCGCTCAGCGCCGCGATGGAACGCATCGAGCAGGCCGGTCGGCTGCGATTCCGGGACAGTTTCGCCGGGCTCGAGGTGGACCAGCGGCGGGTCCGCGCGATCGTCTACCGGGTGCCGACCGTCTCCACCGAATTCGACGACTTCATCCGCGAAACCGCCGGGGCCGCCTGCATCGTGGTGCGCGATGCCGCGCACGGTGTCGCCGAACTCGACGTCTGGCACGACCGGGTCGTCACCGATCTCGCCTACTGGACGGTTCGAGGTGTGCGCATCGTCACGGTCGGCAGCCGCCACGACGGCGCCGGCCTGGAGATCGGCACCCGCGACCTGGACAAGGCCCGGGAGGAGATGCCGGCCCGCTACGGCACCGACGCGCCGTTGATCTTCGTCGAACAGGGCCCGGCCACGCCGCTCACCGACGCCTGGGTGGTAATGCCGGAACAGGACGACTGAATTTCCGCGTGTCGGAAAACCCGGTCCGGGATACTCGGGGTGCAGGTCGGGCCTTCCGCCGGGCCGGGGCGCCGGATGCGCCACGGAGACGCGGATGTTTGCCCCTGTTGACGGGAGCAGGCAGGATCGCCGCATGGTCTTCGACGCCCGCTCCACCGGCGGCAGCCCCTCGCGGCGTGACGCCACCCGTCCGGCCGACGGCCGGCCACCCCGGACCGGTGTGCCCGGCAGTGATCCGGACCGCCCGGTCGAGATCACGCCAGAGGTCGTCGAGGCGGAATTCGAGGAAGCAAGTGCGGAGGCCGCGGTGACATTGCGTCTGGACGGGAAAGTGGCGCTGGTCACCGGCGCCGGCAGCCCCGACGGGATCGGGTATGCGACCGCCCGCCGGCTGCGTGACCTGGGCGCGCGGGTGGCGATCGTCTCCACCACCCGGCGCATCCACGAACGCGCCTCCGAACTGGGGATCACCGGCTTCGTGGCCGACCTCACCGACGAGTCCGAGGTGGGCGCGCTCGCCGACGCCATCACCGACCAGCTCGGCGACGTCGAGGTCCTGGTCAACAACGCCGGCCTGGCCAGCCGGGCCAGCCCCGAAGTGCTCCGGCCGGTCGCCCAGCTCACGCTCGACGAGTGGAAAGCCGAGATCGACCGGAACCTGAGCACCGCATTCCTGTGCAGCCGCGCCTTCGTCGGCGGCATGTCCGAACGCGGCTGGGGCCGGATCGTCAACCTGTCCGCGACCGCCGGGCCGGTCAACGCGCTGCCCACCGAGGCCGCCTACGCCGCGGCCAAGGCCGGTGTCGTCGGGCTGACCCGGGCGCTCGCGATGGAACTGGTCGCCGACGGCGTCAACGTGAACTGTGTGGCCCCCGGCACGATCTACACTGCGGCCTCCACGGTCACCGAGATCAAACAAGGCTTGGGTACGCCGATAGGCCGCCCCGGCACCCCCGACGAGGTCGCGGCGGCGGTCGCTTTCCTCTGCTCGCCGGCCGCCTCCTACATCACCGGCCAGATGCTGGTCGTCGACGGCGGCAACAGCGTTCGCGAGGCCCAGTTCCGCTAACCCACCCAACCCCACCCCGAGCCGCCACCACCGGTGTGTGGCTCCCCGGCCCAGCCCCCGGCTCGGCCCAGCCGCTCGGCCCAGCCCCCGGCTCGGCCCAGCCGCTCGGCCCGGGCCCCGGCTCGGCCCTCGGCCATGCCGCGGCCCGAGCCCCCCGTCGCCGTGCCGCGCCGCCGTGTGTCGCTCGCTGGCCCGGCCCTGCCGCGGCCCGAAGCCGCCCCCGGATGTGCCGTGGCCCGAGCCTGCCCCTCCCGGCTGTGCCCTGGCTCCCCGTGCCGCGGCCCGAGCCTGCCCTCGCCGTGCCACAGCCCGAGCCGATCCTGCCAGCTGGTGCTGACGGCTGTCCGGCACGGCATCGCCCCGCCGTGAGCCCCAGCTGAGTTCAGTCAGCTGGAGCTGATGGTTGTCCCGGGTGCTGTTTTCAGCCGTGAGTGCCAGCCGAGTTCCGTCGGCTGGAGCTGAGGGCTGTCTCGGGCGGTGTTTCGAGCCGTGAGTGCCAGCTGAGTTCAGTCGGCTGGTGCTGAGGGTTGTCTTGGGTGGTGTTTTCCAACCGTGAGCGCCAGCTGGGGGTGGGGAGCTGGTGCCTGTGGCTGCCACGCTCGGGGGTTTCCTGGGTCCAGCGGTGCTGGATGGGTGAATGTCAGGGGAGTTTGGTGAGGCTGTTGACGGCGCGTTCGACGGCGAGGCAGCGGTCCTCGATGTAGTCGATGCCGGCCTCCTCGGCGATCCGTCGCGCTTCCGCGGAGAAGATGCCGCTCTGCAACCAGACGGCCGGCGCACCGATGGCCACGGCCTGACGGACCACGTCGGCGGCGTCCCGGGACGGGCGGAACACGTTCACCAGATCGACTGGCTCGCCCAGATCGGCCAGCGTCGGCACGGTCTTCACCCCGAAGATCTCGTCGACGAACGGGTTCACCGGGATGATCCGCCACCCGTGCCGCAGGATCTGCAGGGGCACCGTGTGCGCCGGCTTGTACGGATCCCGCGAAGCTCCGACCACCGCGATGACGTTCGCTTCCGCCAGGAGCTGCCGTGCACTACGCATACGCCTGACTCTATCCACGCCCACCTGCGAACGGCTCGTCACTGATCTCTTCCTCACTCCACCCGGAGCCCGCCCGAAGCCCCATCGAAGGCCCACCCGAAGTCGCGCATGCCCGAGCGCCGCGATCCGGTCAGGAGGCCCTGTTAGAAGGCCCGGTCGAGGGGCCCGGTCGAACGGCGCGGTTAGGCGGGCGCGACCGAATGGCCTTGCGTGACCCCTGGGCGGCCCGACATAACTCCGAGCCGCAGGCTCGGCGTCCCGCCCTGGTCGAGGTGGTCCGCCGCGTTGCCCTGGTGGCCGAGCGCGCATCGCCCGGCTCAGCTTCAGCAGGGTCGGCCCGGGGCGGCCCCGAGCGCGGCCGAGGCGGGGTTACAGGAGGGTGAGCTGGTTGGACTCGGGCGTGGTGGCCTCCGGGGTGGGCAGGGCACGGAACTGGGCGGGACTGGGCCGGTGAAGGCCGTGCCGGCGGGCGGCCATCCGGACCCGGGCCGACAACTCGTCTTGATAGACGCGAGGCGAATAAGCCCCGTTGGCGAACAGCTCGCGGTGGCGGGGGACCAGCCGGGGGTGCTCGCGGGAGAGCCACGCCGCATACCACTCCCGGGCGCCGTGGCGCAGGTGCAGCGGGATCGGGGTGACGCTGGTGGCGCCGGCCGCGGCGATGGCGGCGACTGTTTCCTCGATGGAATCCTCCGTGTCGGTGAGGCCGGGGAGGATCGGGGCGAGCAGGACGCCGACCGGGAAGCCGGCATCGGTCAGGCGGCGGACGGCGTCGAGACGGCGGCGGGGGCTGGGGGTGCCGGGCTCAGCCGAGCGCCAGACCCGCTCGTCGAGGAAGCCGACGGAGAAGGCGAGCCCGACCTCGGTCACCTCGGCCGCCTGCTTCAACAGGTCCAGGTCGCGCAGGATGAGCGTGCCCTTGGTGAGGATGGAGAACGGGTTCGCGTGGTCGCGCAGCGCGGCCAGGATTTCCGGCATCAACTGATAACGCCCCTCGGCGCGCTGGTAGACGTCGACATTCGTGCCCATCGCGATGGGGGCGCCGGACCAGCGGGGCTCGGCGAGCTCGCGGCGGATCAGCTCGCCGGAATTCACCTTCACGACGATGCGGGAGTCGAAGTCGTGGCCGGGGTCGAGGTCCAAATATTTGTGGGTGCTGCGGGCGAAGCAGTTGTGGCTGACCACCCCGTCGGCGATGAAGTCGCCGGTGCCGGTGGAGATGTCGAACAGCGGCAGGGTGAGGCCGAGATCCTCGATGTCGGCGACGGCGAGCCGCCGGTCGGCGCGGACCCCGACGCCGGACGCGTCGAGCGGGGCGTCGAGCACGCCGGTGAGGTGGCGGAAACGCAGCGCGGACCAGAGGTCGCGGCCGGTCTCGACCCGGCCGGGGCGCTCGGCCCGGCACGGCACCGGGGTGCGGCTGGTCAGGCCCAGGTGGGTGAGCGCCTCGGTGATCCAGCGCAGGTAGATGCGGTCGGTGCTCTCGAAGGCGATGGCGAGCCGCTCGGCCCGGCCGACCGCCCCGAACGCGCCGGCCAGGAACCCTTTGAACCACTCGCCGGACGGCAGCTCGGGCCAGCGCAGCGCGTCGGGCAGGGAGATGTCGTCGAGGTAGCCGTCGGCCCGGACCCAGGCGTCGCCCTCGCGGGCGGCCCGGCTCGCGGCGTCACCGCGGAGCAGGCCGCACAGATAGCCGGCCTGATAGTCCGGTGACTCCTTGGGCGGCTCGGCGAAGTGGCCGACCCCGAACATCAGGTCGCCGATCGCCAGCGTCGGCTGGTGCGGCTCGGAGGGGCTCACGAACCGCCAGCCGCGGTCGGTGAGGAACCGGTGGTCGCCGCTGGAGACCAGCCGGGTGCCGTCGGCCAGGGTGACCCGGTAGGACGGCTTGCTGGTGGCCCAGTGGTCGAGCACGGTGGTCGGCACGTAACGCCGGTGCGGCCCGGCGCCCATCGTGCCCATCACCGAGTCGCCCGGGCGGATCTCGGCGAGCCGGCGGGTCGACCCGTCGGCCATCAGGATCGGGGTGTCGCCCGAGAGGCAGTAGGTGCAGGCGTGGGAGCAGCCGCGATAGGGGTTGACGGTCCACTGGAACGGCACGCGGGACGCGCCGGGAACGCGGTTGATCAGCGATTTCGCGCGGATCTCGTAGAACGTCATGCCGGCGAACCCGGGGGTGTCGAAGGTGCGGACGGTCGCGCCGGGCAGCGCCAGCGGCAGGGGTGGAGCCGCGGGCGCTGCCCTGTCCGGGAGCGAGCCGTCATCGGCGCGTGCCGACAGGTGTGACCATCGCATGGCGGATATTCGAACACACGTTCGAGATCATGTCCACCGCTTCGAAGAGACTGTGGACACGTACGGCGTACCTCTGTGGAAAAGCGCAAGGCCCGCGGACCGGAACCGGACCGCGGGCCTTGCGTGAGCTGGTGTTCCAGCTGGTCAGTTAGATGCGCCGCTCGTCGCGGCAGCGGGCTCCTCGGCGTCGTTCGCCTTGGGGTCGTGGGCCTTCTTGTGCGCCGCGACCTGGTCGCGGACCTCGTCCATGTCGAGCTGCTCGACCTTTTCGATCAAGCTCTCGAGGGCGGACTCGGGGAGCGCGCCGGGCTGGGCGAAGACCACGATGCCGTCGCGGACCGCCATGATCGTCGGGATCGACCGGATGTCGAACTTGGCGGCCAGCGCCTGCTCGGCCTCGGTGTCGACCTTGCCGAAGGTGATCTCCGGGTGCTTCTCCGAGGACCGCTCGTAGGTCGGCGCGAAGCGTACGCAGGGCCCGCACCAGCTGGCCCAGAAGTCGACCAGGACGATGCCGTCGTTACTGGTGACCTCGTCGAAGTTCGCTGTGGTCAGCGCAACCGTCGCCATTGATGCCTCCGTCTGCGGGAATCGCTTTCGTCGGGTGAAACTCCTGGCACCACTTCACCATTCCCGCTCTGGACGCCGTGACACGTGTCCTACGGCACCATCCGCGCGGGACGGCGAGGCGACCGGAAGCCACCATCGTAACTGATAGTAGGCGTACGGTGTCAGGTTGGCGACACCACCCGCAGGTGAGATCTGTCCATGATCACGCCATCCGGGGCATTTGCCCAGGCTGTGTGTTGCCTATGGGAACGCGCCCACGCGACCCAAAGAATTGTTAATAAACCTAAATGTGAGCTGCGTCACACCTGAAAGTCCTTCACATGGATACGGACGGTGAGGCAAACTCTTTCCCAACAGAGCGTGGGCGGCGGGTGCCGGGGAGGGCCCCGCCGCTCATTGCGTCCCCCTCCGGTTCGCCCGGAGGGGTGGTTCCCGGCTGCGTGAGAGTGTCCGCGCCGGATGAGTAGCCTAACGCCCCATGACCGTGGGCGAGGACGAATCCACCGAGGTCGGCGTGGGTCCCTGGGTGGGTGAGCGGCCTGTCGGCGAGCACTACGACCCCGAGTTGCTGGAGAACGGCGACCGGCGCAACGTGGTGGACCGCTACCGGTACTGGACCCGTGAGGCGGTGATCGCCGACCTGGACACCCGCCGTCACGGCTTCCACGTCGCGATCGAGAACTGGCAGCACGACCTGAACATCGGCACCGTGGTCCGCAACGCCAACGCGTTCCTCGCCGCCGAGGTCCACATCGTGGGTCTCCGCAAGTGGAACCGGCGCGGAGCCATGGTCACCGATCGTTACCAGCACGTGCGGCACCACCCCACGATCGAGGAGTTCGTGGCCTGGGCCGCCGCCGCGGAGATCCCGGTGATCGGCATCGACAATCTGCCCGGCTCCCGGCCGATGGAGACCGTCACCCTGCCCCGGCGGTGCGTGCTGCTCTTCGGCCAGGAGGGGCCCGGACTCTCCGGCGTGGCGAGAAGCGCCTGCTCGCAGCTATTTTCCATTGCACAGTACGGATCAACCCGGTCGATCAACGCGGGTGTGGCCAGTGGGATCGCGATGCACGCGTGGATCCGCGCGCACGCCGGCCCGCCGCCCGCCTGAGGTCGGGCCTGTTCCGCCGATCCGCTTGACGGGGGCTCCCCGGACCCGCACGGTATGGAGTGTGGGTGTCACGGTGAGTTGCCCCAGATGTGCTGATCAGGTCCGGAAGCCGGACCTGATGCACAGCCACTGGCGCTGCGACAACTGTGGCGACGTCTCGCCGTTCCACGTCGCCGAGCACATCAGTGCGGAGATCGTCGGGACGGTGCTGCGCGAGTCGGCGTCGGATGCGGAGCGGCTGCCGCTCTGGGGGCCATGGCCGCTCCCGTCCGGCTGGACCGTCACCGGGGTGGGCTGGGCCGGCGACGACCGGTCCGGGGTGCGGGCCACCGCGCTTGCCTGCAGTGGCCCGGAGCCGCTCGGTGGTGGCCCGGCCGACCTGGTCTTCATCGCCGAGCAGCCGGGTGTCGGACTGGGCACCCGCTTCGCCGGCATCCCGGGTATCGACCCTGGTTACCTGCTCTCCGAGACGCTGGCCGACCGCGGTCCGTGCGCCGGCCCGCACGCCAAGATCAAAGTGGGTGGTCACCCGACTCCACTCTGGTGTGTGAAGTCTCCTGAGGACCGCAGCGCGTACGTGAGTGAGGCCAAAGGAATTTGGCTCTATGCGGTAGCGTGGCCCGCAAGCGCGGGCTACCTCCTCGCGGAGCATGTCGTTCTGCACGACCTGTCCGAGGGAGTTCCGCCCGAGCTCGTGTTCGGTGCGCCCTCGCCGTACCTGCACGGTCGTGTCTGACCGACAATCGGCTTTCCGGGCACTTTGTTCACACGGGGCTACGGAGCTGATACCGTCAGTACTGCCGCGGCGCTGTTTGTCACCCGCACCAGAGGAGAAGGCCCGCCATGATCAAGAAGGTCCTCACCTGGCTTGGTATTGCGTTCTTGATCTTCTTTATCGCCTTCAACCCGAGATCGGCCGCGGCCGTCTTCGAGTCGCTGGGCGGGACGATCGCGGACATCGCGCGAGGCTTCGGCACCTTCTTCACCGACCTCGTCGCGTAGCATTCGTACATGGATCCTGGTGAGCCGCGCGACCCGCGAGGCGAGGGCGCCCAGCGCTCTCCGGACGACGATGAGGCCTTCAGGTTTCGGGACCCCGCGTTCGAGGACACCGATCCTGGTCGGACACGTGCCGAGACCTATCCGGACGATGACCGGTTTACTAATCGCGCGCGCCGTGGCGACGACTACGACGACCCCGATCAGTACGAGTCGCCGGTCTTCACCGAGGAGGAGCTGGAGGGGCTCGACCGCAGCAGCGGTCCGCGCCGCTTCCTCCCCCTGGAGGATGAACCGACCACACTGGTCGCCCGCTACCTCTTCCCCACCGAGCGCTATCGCGGTGAGTGGAAGCGGCACTGGATCCACCTGTCGCTGCCGCTGAGCATCGGCGCCGGCGCGACCCTCCTGCTCGGTTATCTGGCCGGCTTCCTGACCCGGCAGAACATCAACGGGATGGTCACCGTCGCGGTGCTGATCTGGCTCGGCGTGATCAGCTGGGTGGCCTGGAAGGTCTTCGACTGGTATTTCGACCGGTTCATCCTCACCAACAAACGGGTGATGGTGGTGAACGGCATCGTCACCCGCAAGGTGGCGATGATGCCTCTGCTCCGGGTCACCGACATGAAGTATGAGCAGTCGGCCCTCGGCCGGATGCTCAGCTACGGCACGTTCGTGCTGGAGTCGGCCGGCCAGGACCAGGCGCTCCGCGAGGTCAAGCACCTGCCGAACCCGAACGAGCTGTATCTCCGTGTGGTCGAGGAGATGTACGAGCCGCAGGCCGTCGAGGCGCGGCTCGGCAAGGACGACGAGGGAGACGACGCCTGAGTCGCCGGATCGATCTGCACTGTCACTCCACCGCCAGCGACGGCACCCTGACCCCGGCCGAGCTGGTCCGGGCGGGTGCCCAGGCTGGGCTGGACGTCATGGCGATCACCGACCACGACACCACCGGAGGCTGGGCCGACGCGGCCGCGGCCCGTCCCGACGGGATGCTGCTGGTGCGCGGCGCCGAGCTGTCCTGCCGGTGGCACGGCGTGCACCCCGGGATCTCGCTGCACCTGCTGGCGTACCTTTTCGACCCGGACGACCCGGCGCTGGCGGCGTCGATGCTGGCGTTGCGCGACGATCGGGAGCAGCGGGCCGAGCGGATCGTGGAGTTGCTGCGGGCCGACGGGGTGCGGATCACCTGGGACGAGGTGTTCGGCTACGCCGCGGGCGGCTCGGTCGGGCGACCGCACATCGCGCAGGCGCTGATCCGGGCGGGGCTCGTGAAGAGCACCGACGAGGCGTTCGCATCGTCCTGGCTCGGGGCGCGTTACTTCGTACCCAAATCGGATCTTGATGTTTTTGATGCCGTCGCGGCGGTGCGTGCGGCCGGTGGGGTGCCCGTTTTTGCTCACCCGCGGGCGACAAAACGTGGACGCGTCGTGCCGGACGAGTTGATCGTCGACCTGGCTGATGCGGGGCTGTTCGGCCTGGAAGCCGACCATGAGGACCACTCGCCGGCCGAGCGGGAGGAGATCCGGGCGCTGGCCGGAAGGCTCGGTCTCGTGGTCACCGGCTCGTCCGATTTTCACGGTACCCACAAGACGGTGCGACTGGGAGCATTCCAAACTGCCCCCGAGGTGTACGAGAAAATCGCGGCCGCCGCGACCGGAGTGCCCGTCCTCGGGTGACGATCGACGCACCAGCCTGCGCGCGACAGTGCCGCCCCCTACCTTGATCGGGTGAATCTCAAGCTGTTCGGCGAGTTCTTCGTGACCCTGCTGGTGATCGTCGACCCGCCCGGCATGGTGCCGGTCTTCCTCGCCCTCACCGGCGCCATGCCCTCGAAGGCCCGCAACCGGGCCGGCACCCAGGCGGTTCTGCTCGCCCTCGGCGTGATCATCGGGTTCGCGGTGGCCGGTCAGACCCTGCTGGACTACCTGCACGTGCAACTCCCGGCCCTGCAGGCGGCCGGCGGACTGCTGCTCGTGCTGGTCGCGCTGCAGCTGCTCACCGGCAAGACCGACGAGCCGCAGGAGCAGGGCGGGACCAGCAACGTCGCCCTGGTCCCGCTGGGCACGCCGCTGCTGGCCGGCCCCGGCGCGATCGTCGCCACCATGCTGTTCGTGCAGCGGGCCAAGAGCCTGGACGAATACCTCATCCTCGGCGCCGCGATCCTGGCCGTGATGGCGACCGTGTGGCTGGTCCTGCGCTTCTCCGGGCTGATCGTGCGGCTGCTGCGCCCGGCCGGCATCGAGGTGCTCACCCGGATCGCCGGCCTGCTCCTCGCGGCCATCGCCGTGCAGCTGATCGCCGACGCGATCTTCGCCTTCGTGGAGCTGTACGCGCCGAGGTTCTGACTTTCTTTTTTGTCGGAGGGGGCTGGCAGGATTGGCGCGTGCCTCCCACCAGGAACCGTGCCGCCGTCCCCGAGCAACTCGGCTTCGCCGGGATGCCCGAGAAACTCTTCGTCTGCACGCCGAGCAAGCTCGGCGCGTTCATCGACTGCCCCCGGCGATACAAATACTCGTACGTCGACCGCCCCAGCCCGCCCAAGGGGCCGCCCTGGGCGCACAACTCGCTCGGCGCGAGCGTGCACACGGCCCTGAAGAACTGGTATGCGTTGCCGCCCGACCGCCGGGGGCCGGAAGCGCTGCCCACGCTGCTGAAGAGCACCTGGGTCCGGGAGGGCTACCGGGACGTCGAACTGGAACGGGCGGCGTACCGGAAAGCACTCGACTGGCTGGAGACCTATGTCGCGACCCTCGACCCCGAAGAGGAACCGCTCGGGGTCGAGCGGGTCGTCGCGGCCAAGACCGCCGTCCTCGCGCTGAACGGGCGGGCCGACCGGATCGACGCCCGCGTCGGCGACGACGGTCCGGAAGCGGTGATCGTCGACTACAAGACCGGGCGCAGCGGGCTCGACGCCGACGACGCGCGCGGGTCACAGGCCCTGGCGCTGTATGCGTATGCGGCCCAGCGGGTCTTCCGGCGGCCCTGCTACCGGGTCGAGCTGCATCACCTGCCGACCGGGACGGTGGCGGCGCACGAGCACACCGAGGAATCGCTGGCCCGGCAGGTCCGGCGGGCCGAGGAGACCGCGCAGGACATCATGGCCGCGGAGAAAGCGGTGGCCGCGGGGGCGGATCCGGATGAGGCGTTTCCGGTGAATCCGGGGTCGCTGTGCGGGTGGTGCGACTTCCGGAAGGTGTGTCCGGCCGGGGCTGAGGTGGTGGGCAAGGAGCCGTGGGCGGCGGTGGAGCATTTGGGTGCTTCATAGCCTTCGTGGGCGATTCAGCCGTAGGCGATTCAGCCGTGGGCGACTCGGGTGAGGGCGGCCTGGCGGGCCGGGGAGACGCGGTATTCGGCCGGGAGGACGGCCAGGATGCCGGCGAGCAGCGTGCGCAGGCCGCGGGCGGACAGGCCGGCGGCCAGATCGGTGGTCGGCCAGCCCGGGGCGCCGTAAAGCTTGCGGGCCCACGGCGGCAGCAGGCCGATCGCGGTGCCGGCCAGGCCCAGATAGGCCCAGCGGGGCGGGCCCAGGGTGAGGCCGAGCCGCAGCGCCCGGCCACCCCAGGTGTCCGGGATCGGCGGAACGGTCAGGAGGAACGCGGCCTCTGCGCCGTCCCGGGTCAGGCCCAGCTCCGGGCGCATCGCCGCGTAGAAGTCGGCGACCGCCGCGGCCGTCGACGGCACGGTCGCCGGGTCCAGGCCGACCAGGGCGGCGGCTCGCAGTTGCTCGGTGTAGTAGGCGTCGACCTCGTCCGGGGTCAGGTGGACCCCGGCCCGCAGGGCGGTGGTCAGGAACGACTCGACCTCGGCCACGTGCACCCAACGCAGCAGATCAGGGTCGTCGATCCGGAAGGATTTTCCCGTACGCGGATCGACTCCCTCCAATCGGGAGTGCAGCTTCCGCAGCCGGGCGCCGGCGTCCTCGACCTCGGCGGTGCTGCCATAGATCACCGTGGCGACGTAGTTGGACGTGCGGACGAGGCGGCCCCACATGTCCGACCGGTACCCCGACTTCTGCGAGACGGCGGCTACCGCACGGGGGTGAAGGGCCTGCAGATAGAGCGAGCGCAGCCCGCCGAGCATCAGGATCGGCTCCTGATGCAGCTTCCAGGTGATCGAATCCGGCCCGAAGAGCCCCACGTCGCCCGTCATCCGTGAAGTATGCCGCGGCCCGCGCGTGGAATCAGGCCGTGTCCGGCGGGCGCGTGGTCAGGCGGTGTCCGGCGGCCGCTCGGCGCGTGGTCAGGCGGTGTCCGACAGGCGCTTGGCCTGGCAGTCCGGGCATAAGCCCCAGAACGTCACCTCGGCCTCGTCCAGCGCGAACCCGTGACTGTCGCTCGGGAACAGGCAGGGCCGCTCGCCGACCGCGCAGTCGACGTCGGCGATCGCCCCGCAACCTCGGCAGACGATGTGATGATGGTTGTCGCCGACCCGTGCCTCGAACCGTGCCGGGCTGCCGGCCGGCTCGATCCGCCGGGCGAGGCCGGCCCGGGAGAACGCGCCCAACACGTCGTAGACGGCCTGTGTGGAGACCGAGTCGAGGCGGGTGCGAACCTGCCGGGCGATCTCGTCCACCTCGAGGTGACCGCCACCGGTCAGCACTTCGAGCACGGCAAGCCGGGGGCGGGTCACCCGCAGGCCGTGCGTGCGCAGAAGTTCCTCACCGGTGGACATCCGTCCATGACAGCACGCCTGGGCGGTTTCCCCAACCTCAGGGAAGTCACAGATCCGCAGGTCCCGTAGCTGAACCGGAATCGGATTTCCGATGTAGTTCCTGACGGGGGGATGTTTGCGCCGTCAGACAACTCTAAGCTAGCGATCACCCCGGACCCAGGAGGAAAAGTGTTCGACCAGGTCAACGGCTTGCCCGTACATATTCTCGTGTTGCACGCCGCGGTCGTGTTCGTGCCGCTACTCGCGCTCGGTGCGGTGGTCTACGCGCTCGCCGCGCCGTGGCGGCCCAAACTCGCGTGGGCGGTGGCGATCCTCGGCGTCGTGGCGCCGATCTCGACGTTCGTGGCCAAGGAGTCCGGCGAGAAGCTCTACGACAGCAAGATCTCGACGTTCTCGCCCAAGGGCAAGGAGATCCTCGCCGATCACATGGACTTCGGAACGATGACGTTCTGGTTCTCGCTCGGGCTGGGCGTGCTCGCCCTGATCATGGTGGCGCTGACGTTCCGGCCCGAGCGGAAGCTGCCGGTCGTGGTGAACCTGGCCTTCATCGTGCTGTCGCTGATCTTGGCCGCCGGAAGTGGTTACTACATTTTCCGTACGGGCGACTCGGGGGCGACCGCGGTCTGGGGCACCTACTAGTCCCGGACTTCTCCACAGCGCCGCCGGGCCGAACGGCTCGGCGGCGCTGTCGTTTCCACGCCGAACCGCGGCCCGGTGGCGCTGTCGTTTCCGCAGCCTCGTTTGCCGGTGGCCGTCGCGTTCCGTCGCGGGCGTGGTCAGAGCAGGGTGCGGCCGCAGAGCAGGCAGATCAGGATCAGTGCGATCGCCCCGGCGACCAGGCCCACCCCATACGTCACCGTCCGGGCCGACCCCTCGGCCTCGTCGATCGCATCCATGTTCTGGGTAGGCATGTGACGCGGCGGGGGTGGCGTCGCGATCGTCGGCGGCCGCCAGTGCGGCGCCGGCGGGTCCGTCCGCGGCGGGCCCGGATAGGACGGTGTCTCGGGGGCGACGGGCTGATCCTGAGGCGGACGGCCGAGCGAGGCGGCGCCGGGATCGGGCCGCTGCCAGTACGCGTCGCCGGCCGGGCCACTGGTGGGGGAGCTCACGTTCACCGACGGTACAGCCGGAGGGGGACGACGGCCGAAGCGATGTCGGCTTACCCTTCTAGGCGTGGACATCCTGGATGGCCCCGAGCGGGACAACGACGCCGAGCGCGAGGTGGACTTCGACTCGGAGGAGGCGCCGGTGCTGCCCGACCAGACTCGGGACGACACCGAGCGCGGCTGGGGCGAGCACGGTCACTCCAACGACGACCGCCTGCTCGACGACCGCCCGCCGCACTGGGGCTGAGACTTCGGCATCGCGCCGACGGGTTCACGACTCGTCGGCCGCTCAGTGTTACCCGCAGACACTCAACACGCCTCAGGCCAGCCGGCTCGCCTCAGGCCGGCCAGGCCAGCCGGTTCGCGCCACCTGATTCACGGCGTCGCCACCGATCTTGCTGCTCCGCCCCAGGAATCCTCGCCCGCTGTGGATCACCTCGGGGATCGGCTCAGCCGGGCCGGATCAGGATGGCGAAGCCGTGACCGGCGCCGCTGACCGCGCGCCCGGCCTGCTCCGGCGCGAGCGCCAGTAAGAGCCCGCCGGTCGTCGGATCATCCGCGCCGGTCACGTCGAGAACCAGTGCCGAGCTCGCGATCGGCGTGCTGTCCCCCTCGGCGTCGAGCCGTAGCAGGTCGACCCGGTTCCCCGGATGGACCAGAGCCAGCGCTGTCGGATCGGCCAGCCGCACCGGAACACCGACCGCGCCCGCCGGGATCGGGGGTTTACCGCTGACTCCGGGCGCGGCCGATGTTGTCGCCTTGGCCGTGCTCACGGCCGGCGCCGCCGACGTCGTGCACGATGCCACCGGGCGTAACCAGACGGCCCCGGCGGCGGTCGCCAGCAGGATCGCCACGACGGCGAGCCGGAGCAGACCACCGCGCCCGGGTGGTCGCCACCGCACCGGATCCAGGCGCTCGCTCCGATCACGGGACCGCCCCATCGCTCTGCCCTCCTGCTGCCGCGGACGTGCTCAGGCGGGCGAGGCTAGGCGAAATCGATGATCGTCCGCTCCGGGCCTGTGGATAACCACGCACTGTGGATAACCGCGGGCCGGGCTCCGGCGGGAGCTAGGTTTGGGCGAGCGCGCGGCCCGGCCGGTTTTTGGACAACAAAAGAGCATTTGCGGGTACGGCACGAGGGCGTGTCGTGATCACGACACGCCCTCGGTGAGCAGTTGGGGTCAGGAGGCCGCGGCGGCCTTCGCCCCCGAGGTCGAGCTGCTCGACGACGTCGTGGAGGACGAGGTCGAGGACGTGGTGCTGGTCGTCGTCGTGGAGGACGACGAGCTGTCCGAGGACGAGGTGCTGTCCGCCTTCTTCGTCGTCGAGTCGCCCGCGGTGCCCGACTTCTCCGCGCTCACGTTGCCCGAGCGGGAGTCGTTGCGGTAGAAGCCGGAGCCCTTGAAGACGATGCCGACCGAGTTGAACACCTTACGGAGCTTGCCGTGGCAGTTCGGGCACTCGGTGAGCGCCGGGTCGGAGAAGGACTGAACGGCTTCGAGCTGCTCACCGCACTCGGTGCAGGCGTACTGGTAGGTAGGCACGGCTCCTCCGGATCTGTCGGCTGCTGGCACTCGCCAACTCCGAGTGCCAATGTTGCGGCATCGGAGGTCAATTCGTCCACTCCGGCCCCGGTCTGAGGTCCCTGCGTGCCGCCGGATGTGACGAAGCACGCCTTGCAAACCCGGCCCGGCCCGCCGCAACCCGGCCCGGCCCGCCGCAACCCGGCCCGGCCCGCCGCAACCCGGCCCGGCCCGCCGCAACCCGGCCCGGCCTGTCCCGCCGCAACCCGGCCCGGCCCGGCCTGTCCCGCCGCAACCCGGCCCGGCCCGGCGTGGCCCGCCCGACGCGGAACGGTCCGGCCGTCATGCCCGCGCGCCCGGGCAGAGAAGCCGATCGGAGGCGTCGGGGCGAGCCGGGAGCCGGCGGCCGGCCACGGGGTGAGCCAGGGCCAGGGCGCAAGCGGGCGAGCCGGGAGTTGGTGGTGATGGCGAGGGGCGAGGCGGAAGGGGCGAGGCGGGAGAGGGCGGTGAGTCGGGCTAGCGGGCCGAGGGGCGCGGGGAGAAGCCCCCGGCCGGGGTGAGGACGCCGTGGACGGCCCGGTCGTGGGGTTCGGCCGGGACCTCGTCGAGGGCCTCGTGGTCGTAGAGGAGAGCCACGACCACCGGCCCGGGTTCGGGCAGGCGGGAGAGGGCGCGGTCGTAGGAGCCGCCGCCGCGGCCCATCCGTAGACCGTCTCGCCCGACGGCCAGGGCCGGGACCAGGATCAGGTCCGCCGAGCGGAGGGCGGACACCCCGAGGCGGGGTCCGGTCGGCTCCTGGAGGCCGCGACGGCCGGTTTCGAGGGAACCGGTGTACTCGGCCCAGTCCAGGTCGTTGTCGGGCAGCAGGACCGGCAGAAGCAGTCGGCCGCCTTCGGGTAGTGCGGAGCGGAGCGCGTCCGGAAGGTCGGGGCCGCCGGGTTCCGAGGCGGACGGGACGTAGGCGGCGATGGTTCGCGCGGCTGAACGCCGTACCCAAGCAAGGGTTTGATCTTGAAGTTGGGTGGTGGCCGCGGCGCGGTCGGCGGCCGAAAGTGATCGACGGGCCGTAAGTAGGTATGTGCGCAGCGTGATCTTGTTTTGGGGTGATTTTTCCGCATCACCGGTTAAATCCGACATGCAACACCCCCTTTTGAAAAGCGGCAAACGGTGCACACTATGTCAGCATCGCTCCAAAGAGGGCCACTCCCGGGAGGATGTGTGACATTACGTGGCCGGCTCACCAGTGCGTTTTTGGTGGTCGTGCTCGGTCCGGTCCTGCTCGGGTCCGTCTTCGTCGCGCTGACCGTCGCGGCGGTCAGCCGGGACCGGACGAACGAGCGCCTTGATCATGCCGTGACGACCGTCCGAGCGGCGGTCGGAGCGATCTGTGGGCAGTTGCAGGCGGCGGCCGACGCGGTCGCGGTGGTTCCGGCGGAATCGCGCGCCGGGGTCGCCGACCAGCTGATCGCCCGCGGACTGGCGGCCGACATCCGCATCGGCGACGATCCCGAGGCCGCAGCGCCGGGCGAGCAGACGCCGGGCACCACCGCGCCAGGGATCGCCGCCGGGCCGGGTGTCGCCGCGCCGGACGGACCGGCGCCGGGGACCGCCGCCGCGCCGGATGCGCTCGCGCCGCGGGAGGCCGCGCCGCCGGACACGCCTGCGCCGCGGATTGCCGCGCCCGGCACGGTGCGGTCGCAGGAGGCCGCGTCGCAGGCCGGCTGGCAGGACTGCGCCGCCCCGGACGGGACGCAGGCCGGCGCGCTCTCCGCGTCCGCCCGGGGCGAGGGCGTCAGCGTCGTCGCGGCCCAGCCGGTCGACGCCGCCCTGTTGAGCCGCCTCGGCGACGCGGCCGGGGTCGCGGTCGCGCTTCCCGTGCCCGGCGCGCTCGGGGTCCCGGAGGGCGACACGGTCCGGCGGGTCGGGGCCGCGCCGGGGCAACCGTTGACGCTCACGCTGACGGCGGTGCCGGACGAGCCCGGTGTCCGGTACGCCGTCATCCCGCTGATCGTCCTGGTCACGGCCGCCGTCGCGGTGGTCGCGGCGCGATGGCTGGCGCGGTCCACCACCCGGCCGCTCGGGGATCTCGCGTGGGCGGCCGACCGGGTGGCCAACGGCGATCTGGACACCCGGGTGCCGATCCCGCGGCCGGACGAGCTGGGCCGGCTGGCCGGGACGTTCAACCGGATGACCCGGGAGTTGCAGTCCTACGTGCAGGCGCTGACCGCCAGCCGTGACCAGTTGCGGCGGCACCTGGCGATCCTCGGGGACACCCTGTCCAGCACCCACGACCTGGACCGGATCCTGCCGGTGATCCTGCGCACGGCGATGACCGCCACCGGCGCCCGGGCCGGCCTGGTGCTGCTCGTCGACCCGGCCGACGGGACGCTGGCCGTTCGTTGCGGGGCCGGGCTGACCGGTGACTGGGACGTGCCGCCGGCCGAACTGGCGCGGCGCCGGCTGGTGCTCGGGCGCGGCGTGCTCGGCGCGGTGGCCGCTTCCGGTAATCCGCTGCGCGGTTCGACCGGGGTGGTGGCCGAGGAACCGGCCTGCGAGTCGTACGTCGCGGTGCCGATCTGCGCACCACCTTCGGGTGAAGACCAGGAGCCGGGTCCGGGCACGCTCGGCGTGCTGGCGCTCTACGACCGGCTCGGCAGTTCCACCTTCGACGACGCCGACCTGCGGACTCTTCGTACTTTCGCCGGGCAGGCCGGGGTGGCGGTGCACAACGTTCGGGTGCACGAGGAGGCACAGCGGCTGTCGTTGACCGACCCGCTGACCGGGCTGTGGAACTACCGTTACCTGCGCGAGGTTCTGCGCCGGGAGGTGGAGCGGGCCAGCCGGTTCGGCCGGATGCTCACCGTCCTGGTGCTCGACCTCGATCACTTCAAGGAGGTGAACGACACGTTCGGGCACCCGGCGGGCGATCAGGTGCTGGGCGAGTTCGCCCGGCGGATCCGGGTCGGCCTGCGGGAGGTGGACGTGGCGTTCCGGCAGGGTGGGGAGGAGTTCGTGGTGCTGTTGCCGGAGACCGACGCGTACGGCGGGGTGATCGTCGCCGAACGTCTCGGCGCCCTGGTCCGGGACCGTCCGGTGCAGCTCGATCCGCGGCGTCCCGGCCGGCCCGACCAGACGTCGATCAGCGTCTCGATCGGCATCGCGGTCTTCCCCGAGCACGGCGAGTCCGCACAGCAGGTGCTCGATGCCGCGGACGAGGCGCTGTACGCGGCCAAGAACGCGGGCCGTGACACGTATCGTCTCGCGGAGAGCGTTTCGTCCCGTGTGTCCGAGGGGAATTTCGATCCCGCCCCCGCCGGGAGTGGGCCGCAACAGCCGAGACGCGCTCTCGGCCGATAGTCTCGCGGCATGCTTGCGAGCGATACAGCCGGGCACGAACCAGCGAAGGTGCGGTGACTGATGACGATGAACGCGCAGAAGTCGGGCAAGCGCGCGGTCAAAGCGGTGATTCCGGCGGCCGGCCTGGCAACGCGTTTCTTGCCAGCCACCAAGGCCGTTCCCAAGGAGCTGTTGCCGGTCGTCGACCGGCCGGTGCTGCAGTACATCGTCGAGGAGGCGGCCGCCGCCGGGATCACCGATGTGCTGCTGGTGACCGGGCGCGGCAAGACCTCGATGGTCGACCACTTCGACCGCCGGCCGGATGTGGAGCAGCGGCTGGAGGAGAAGGGCGACACCGAGCGGCTCGCCGCCGTCCGCCGGACCAGTGAGCTCGCCGACATCTACACGGTCCGCCAGGGTGAGCCCCTCGGTCTCGGGCACGCCGTCGGGACGGCCGCCTCGCACGTCGGCGACAACCCGTTCGCGGTCCTGCTCGGTGACGAGTTCGTCGACGAGGGCAGCCCGCTGCTGCCCGACATGCTCGACCTGCAGGCCCGCACCGGCGGCATCGTGCTGGCGTTCATCGAGGTCACGCCCGAGGAAACGTCCCGTTACGGGATCGCCTCGGTGCGCGAGTCCGACCTCGGTGAGGGCGTCGTCGAGGTGACCGGCCTGGTCGAGAAGCCGTCGCCGGCCGACGCGCCGAGCAACCTGGCCGTGGTCGGGCGGTACGTGCTTCCCGGCAAGATCTTCGAGGCGATCGCCGACACCAAGCCCGGCAGCGGCGGTGAGATCCAGCTGACCGACGCGATGGCGGCGCTGCTGGAGGCCGGCGTCCCGGTGCACGGCATCGTCTACCGGGGCATCCGCTACGACACCGGGCAGCCGCTGGGCTATCTGCAGACCGTTGTCCAGCTCGCCGTCCAGCGACCCGATCTGGGCGAGGAGTTCCGGGCCTGGCTCACCGACTTCGTCGGTGGTCAGAAGGGATGACCGCTACGGCCGATGCCGAGGCGGCCGCCAACGAGCTGATGCCTCTCGCCGAGTACCTGGGCAGCGTGCTGCGCAGGTTGCGGGCGCTGCCTCCGCTCGACCTCGATCTCACCCAGGCGCACGGGAACGTGCTCGCGGCCGACGTGATCGCGCCGCACCCGTTCCCGGCGTTCGACCAGGCCGCGATCGACGGATACGCGGCCCGCTGGGAGGACCTGGCCGGCGCCGGACGCCTCGGGGCGCACCCGGCGTTCGGCCAGTTCGACAACCCGGCCCGCGGCGTGCGGCTGAACGTGGTCGGCGACCTCGGCGCGGCCAGCTGGCGGCCGGTCCGGCTGACCGCGGGCACCTGCTTCTCGGTCGCGGCCGGGGCGCCGCTGCCGCTCGGGGCCGATGTGGTCGTGCCCGTGCACTGGACCGATCAGGGCATGGCCGCGGTGGAGATCCTGCACGCCCCGAAACGTGGTTCCGGGGTGCGGCGGGCCGGTGAGGAACTGGCCGTCGGCCAGGTGCTGGCCACCGCCGGGTCGTACGTGACGCCGCCGCTGGTGGCCACGTTCGCGGCCGCCGGGATCGGGCACGTGATGGTCCGGCCCAGTCCACGGGTGGTCGTCGTGGCCACCGGGGACGAGCTGGTCGACGTGGGCCGGCCCAGCCAGCCGGGGCAGGTGGTGGACGCGAACTCCCACGCGTTGACGGCGGCGGCCGTCGAGGCGGGGGCTCTGGCGTACCGAATAGGAATTTGTGATGACGACCCGGAAGGGCTGCGCGGCCTGCTGGAGGACCAGACGCTGCGGGCCGACCTGATCATCACGACTGGTGGTACCGGCACGGGACCCGGCGACATGCTGCGCCGGGTCCTGTCTCGCCCCGGGACCGGTCGCGGCACCGTCGAGTTCACCGACGTCGCGCTCTGCCCGGGCACCGTGCTCGGATTCGGCACGGTCGGCGGCGAAGAGGTGCCCGTGGTCTGCCTGCCCGGTGAGCCGGGCGCCGCGCTGATCGGCTTCGAGGTGCTGGCCCGCCCGGCGATCCAGCTGCTGGCCGGGGCCGAGCCGGTGTTCCGCCCGAGCGTCAAGGCGCACCTGCTGGAGACCGTCTCCTCGCCCGGCGGGCTGCGCGAGTTCCGCCCGGCGCACATCGCGGAACGGCGTGGTGGTGGTTACACTGTGCAGCCGCTCGCCGGTGGGCCGTACACTCTCTCCGGTTTGGCCGAAGCCAACGGACTGCTCGTCCTCGGTGAGCGAGTCACCACGGCGGCGGCCGGCTCGACCGTGGACGTGTTGCTGCTCGACCGGAGGCGATGAATGCTCGGGGCCACCCCCGGCTGGCCCGCAGTGCTGGCGGACGGGCCGGTGTTGCTGCGGCCGTACAAGCGCTCGGACGCGCGCGCCTGGTCCGAGGTGCGGATCGCGAATCAGGCCTGGCTGGCCCCCTGGGAGTCGGCGCCGCCGGGCCCGTGGGCGGAGATGAACTCGACCCGGGCCTACAGCTACGTCTATCGCGACATGAAGCGGGCCGCCCGCCGCGGCGACAGCATGCCGTTCGCCGTCTGCCTGGTCGAGGACGGTCGGGAACGCCTGGTCGGGCACGTCAACCTGGGCAACATCGTGCGGCGGGCGTTCGCCTCGGCCTACGCGGGTTACTGGATCGACTACCGGGTCGCCGGCCGGGGTGTGATCCCGACCGCGCTGGCGCTCGCCGTCGACCACGCGTTCGGGCCGGGCGGGCTGCACCGGATCGAGGTCAACATCCGCCCGGAGAACGGGCCGAGCCGCCGGGTCGTCGAGAAGCTGGGGTTCCGCGAGGAGGCGTACCACCAGCGTTACATGCACATCGACGGCGGCTGGCGTGATCACTTGGGGTATGCGATGACCAGCGAGGAGGTGGCCGCCGAAGGTGGCCTGCTCTCCCGGTGGAAGCGAGTTCGCGCCGCCAAGTGATCTTGGCGCCGGGAAGGCCGTCGGCGCGGCGCGCGAAATATCCCCGCTACCGCCCGTAACCTCGCATTCGTCGTGTCATTTTTCATCTGATCTGTCGTGGCGGAACGAAAGGGGTGAGGGTGCCGACCTCGGTGCTCCTCGCCGTCCTCGCCGCGGCCGGGCTGCTCGCCCTCGCCCCGGCGCTCGTTCGCCGGTACGACGCCACCGAGCGCCTCGCCGCGGAACGGGCGTCGTCCACGGCGCGGGTGCTCCAACGCCAGCGCCGTCGACGGACCGTGCCCGGACGCCGACCGATCAACACCGGCCGACGCGTCACGGTTACGCTGCCCGCCCCAACGAGTGAACCTGACGCCCCGAAACCCCAGCGCCGCCTCCGCCTGGTCACCGGCCGCCGTCCCCAGCGTCGCGTTCCGCAACGCCGCGGCACCCCGGCGGTCGTCCGCCGCCGCCGCGTCTTCGCCGCGCTGCTGCTGCTCAACCTGATCGAACTGGTCGGCGTCCTGGCCGTCGGCCCCGGCTTCTGGATCAGCTTCGCGGTCACCGGCTCACTCCTCGGCCTCTACCTGGTCCACCTGCGCAATCGCGCCCTGGTCGACCGCCGCCGCCGGCGCGTCCAGGCCCGCGAGGCGGCCTGGCTGGCCGCCCGCCAGGCCGAGGTCCGCCGCGAACAGGCCCGCCGGGCCGCCGCCCGCCGCGAGGCCCAACGTCGACTCGCCGCCCAGAAAGAAGCGGTCCGGCGCGCGGCCATGGGCCTCGACCGCGAACCGTCCGACCTCCCGGTCGCCGCCAACGGCGGCTCGGTGTCCTACCGCCGTCGCGGCGGCCTGCGCGGACGCCCCTACGAGGCCGGCGGCCGCCACCACACCGCCTGAAGATCAAATTCTTCATTGCCCCGGTCCGCGGTGGTCCAGATCGTCGCTCCCGCGGGGACCCTTCCGGGCCTCGCAGGGCGCTGGCGCGCCCAGAACGCGAGACCCTCCAGGGCGACGTGGTCGGGTGGTTGCGGTCAGAGCAACAAACCCGTCAACGGCCGGGGCGCGGTCTCCACCGTCGCCAGGGGAGGGGCGGTTCGCGGGGGTGACGGGGGACCTGTTAACCTTTCGGAGGTTCCACGGTGAAGGCCTCACCGGGGGACTGACCAGGGGCTGTGGCGCAGTCTGGTAGCGCACCTCGTTCGCATCGAGGGGGTCTGGGGTTCAAATCCCCACAGCTCCACCCATGCCTGATCTGGCCAGCGGAAACGCTGGCCATTGATCGTTAGGCCCAATTCCGGCACAACTCAGAGCAGGATCAGGTTTTTACCGCCTCCCTGACGCCGGTCCTCAGCGGCCAGCAGACCGGTACCGATGACGTTGCGTCGGCGGTCCTTCTTCGGCCACCAGTGCACGTAGGTCTCCAGCGTGATCCTGAGGCTGGAGTGGCGTAGCGCGTTCTGCACGTCGGTCGGGTCGAGGTTGGCCGCGATCAATGCTGTGGCGAAGTAGTGGCGCAGTGAGTGGAAGGTTCCCTCTAGGGGCCAGCCCGCTGACTTGCGCCATCCCGCCCAGAGCTTTGACCACGCCTGATCATGAAACGGTCGGCCGTAGTCGTCGGTGAACAGCAGCTCGGCGACGCGCCGGGCCGCAGGCTTGCCCGGATCCGGTGTTCCCCGAGTGATGTCGGGTAGGTCGACAGAGACGGGCGGGAACCGCCGGACGTGTTCGGCGATAGCGGCTGCAACCGTGTCGTCTAGATCGACGTCACCGATCGATCCGGATTTCGGTGGTGCCAGGTAGAAGCCGCCGTAGACGGTCTTGTGAAACCGCAGTTGTTGAACGACGTGGACCTGCTGATGTTCGGAGTCGATGCAGCGCGACCCGCTTTCGGTGCCGAGGACTTCACCGAGGCGCATTCCCTCCCCTGCTCCGAGCCAGATGGCAGCGCGATAGCGGGGCGGAACGGCGTGCAGTAGGGCAAGGACGTCTTCAGTGGTGGGCACCCACTTCGGGGCGCGGGAGAAGCCGCGAAGGATCGCGGAGATGCGGACGGCTCGACAGGGGTTGTCGGCGATGACTTTGTCGACCACTGCGGCGTTCAGAATGGTGTTCAGCACATCGAAATAGGTCTTGATCGAGGACTGCGCGGCTTCCGCATCTATCAGTTTGGCGACCCATTCGAGGAGATCGGTGACGTTGATCGCTCGGATGGGGCGGTCGCCGAAGTAGGGGTAGTGGTGATGACGGAGCCGCGAATCGAGGTGCCGTTGGTAGTCGAGAGCCTGGCTGACCTTCCGGGAGTGCCGCCAGCGTTCGGCGTACTCGCGATAGGTGACGCGTCGCTCGGCTTGGTCGAGGCGGGTTTCCGGTGCGCGACCGGTGCGGGCATCGAGATCGAAGACGTCGGCATCGGCCTTGCGCTCGAACAGCCGTTCCCTGGGTAGGCCGTTGGCGTCTTCGTAGCGGCAGCGCCAGCGTTTGCCCCTGCCGTGCCGCTTGGACTTGAGGCGCTCGTTGTTGGGGCCGCGTTTGGTCAAGTACCAAAGGTCGTCTACGGGCATGGTCAGGCCACCTGGCTCCGGAACCATGCGCGGACGTCTGCCGGGTCGTAGAGGAGGTGTCGACCGGGCTTTGCGGCGGGAGGCCCTTTCCGGCGGTGCCGCCACTGGTAAAGGGTGCCGACCGAGGTCCGGAGGAATGCCGCCGTCTCCTCGACAGTCCACAGTTCGGCGTCGAGGCGATCCTTAGCCGGTTCGGTCTGTATGTGGGCCATGTCCGTATCTCCTTCGGATGTAGCGAAAGGGAAAACGGATCGAGCCGCGCTTGGTCGGCGATCAGGATGCGGTACCTGCAGCAGGCAGGGGCGGTACGAGCGGTGCGTTCTATGCGGCTTGCGCGGGCAGGTCGCGGAATGGCGAGCCCCGCTCGTGAGCGAGTTCTTCGCGGCCGGTGTTGCGTCGCTCGCGGGCCATGGCGGCGGCGGTGTTGGCGAGGAGGGCGTCGCCGAGGGTGTGCCAGCCGACTCCGGCGAAGCCGAGGATGCCGACAGTCAGGGCGTCGCCGTTGCTGTCGGCGTCGAGCGGGCCAGCATCGTGGGTGTTGTGGTCGAGTTCGGTGGTGCGGCGGTAGGTGATGCGGGCGGCGCGGAGGGCACCGAAGGTGGTGGAGTAGCGGCGGGCTTTGGTGAGGAAGTGGCCGCCGAAGCCGAGCATGTGTGCCCAGCGGCGGAGCCGCGCATACGGGCTCGCGTCGGCCGTGATCGCCGGTGGGGTGTCAAGGTTGCCTTGACGCTGGGTCGGTTTCCGGATCGGCCGGCCAAGTTGCCAGCAGGCGGCGATGAGCCGGTCGGTATGGCCGCCTACAGGGTTGATCCGGTCCTCGGTGTCGGCGGTGATCCGGGTCGACTGGTAGCCGGTGGCCTCGGTGCCCTTGGTGGCGTATTTAGCCAGGTAGGCGGCGGCTTGGGCGTCGGAGACGTCGCCGGTGCCGGACAGCCGCAGCGGTCGTAGGTCGAGACCTTTGTCGGGGTCGCCCCAGGCGATGGGCCAGCCGTCGGGCTGGTCGGGGTGGGGTGGGGCGGTCTCCGTGGTGACGGTGCCTGCATGGTGGAGGGCGGCGATCAGGTCGTCGACGGTGAGCCCGGCTGGGGGCGGGGCGACGGCGTCGGGGTCGTGGGGGTCGATGCCGTCGAGGCGGACCAGGGCGTGGAAGTGCACGGCTCCGCGTCGTTGCATCTCGGCGGCTTTGCCGTGGGAGAGCCGGATCGGCGCGATGGTCCGCGGTGAGCCGTTGGGCCCGATGACCCGGTGTCCGGGGATGCCGCGCTGGCGGCAGAGGCGTTTGAGGTAGCGCAGGGCGTTCTGGGTGGTGCGGTGCCAGAGTTTGCCGGTGAACAGGTTCCAGACGGCTTGGTGCTGGTGGTCGTAGCAGTCGAGGCAGAACGGCTGCCCGAGCTGGGGATCGTCGGGGTCGTGGCGTTTCCAGCAGACGGGGGTGACGTCGTGCTCGCAGGCCGAGGTGCTGCGGCGGGCGTGACAGGGTTCGGGGCGGCAGTCGCAGCGGCGCCGGTCGCGGCAGGTGTGCCGTTTGACGTGCCGGGTGTGCACCGGGCCGAACGACGGGGCGGTGAAGGTCGCAAACACGGCCGGGTGCCGAGCGACGGTGTCCGGGACGCCTTTGCCGCCGACAAGGCCGGAGCGCAGGAGTTGGAAGGCGTCTGCCTGGTAAGTGGCGGCGCAGGAGGGGCAGATCGAGTGGCGGCGGTTGCCGCACACCTTGTAGATCGCCGCGTCGGGCATGTCGTCGGTGTGCCGCTCGCTCAGCAGACGACCGGTAGCGGGCTCGATGGTGGCGACGATGCCGGACAGCCGGATCGGGCGGGAACATCCGGCAGCGGCCGAGACATGGTTTAGCCAGCTGAAGTAGTCGCCGGTTCCGGCTCGGGCGAGGGCTTGGCCGGTGGCGGTGTAGTCCGGTGGTGGCGGTGTCCAGGAAGATTTCCCGTTGAGCGGCTGGCTGGCTAGCGGCTTGGCGGGAAGTTTTGCGGTGGGGTTGCCGGTGACCCCGGCCCGCTGCGCAGTGAAGGCGGGGGCCGGGGATACCAGGCTGAGGTCAGCGGCCACAGGCCGCCTCGCTCTGCGGACAGGTGCCCTCACCGAGGAGGGCGTAGGGGTGGCGGAAGGCGTACTCGATGAGCACGGCGTACCGCTCGGGGATAGGTTCGCGGTGTTGTTCCCAGAGGAACAGGTACCGCAGCAGCTCGTAGGTTTTCGGCAGGGTGATCCCGGCCGCGTGGGCGAGGACTTCGATGCGGCCGATGAGCTGCAGGGGTTGCCAGCCGAAGGCGAGCCGACGGCGGTGGCAGGGGTGCAGTGTGGTGGCGGTCATGTGGTGGCCGCCGTGATCAGGATGTCGACGTTGACGTCGAGGACGCGGGCCAGTTCAGTGAGGACCGCGAGGTTGGTGCACGGCCGGACGCCGCGTTCGACCTGGGACAGCCAGGACTCGGAACGGCCGAGCAGAGCGGCGCAGGTGACTTGGTTGAGTCCGCGCCGCAGGCGAAATCGGCGGATGAGCCGGCCGATGGACGGCTGCGGCCTGGCCGCAGCAGGGGTGATCGGGTTCCGGGAAGCCGAACGCCGAATCGGCGTAGCGGCGGGACGGGTCGCCGGGACGACGGTGGCCGCCGCAGCGGCCGGGGTGCCGGATGCGGTTGTTCCGAGCTGCCGCGCGGTGGCGGAGTGCTCGTACCAGGAGAGGAGGGCCAGCGGCAGGCCCGGCCGGGTTGTGGTGGTGGTCATCAGGCCACCGCCTGGGTGCCGAACTGGTCGGCGAGGGTGTCGACCGTGAGTGGGTCGAAGTGGTGCCGGGTGGCATAGAGCCGGACGACGCGGGCAGCGGGTTCGGTGAAGTCCCACCGAACGGAGTCCGGGCAGAACCGGGTGATGGTCTCTTTGTCGCCCCGCAGGGCGGCGTACTCGATGACATCCGCGACGGCGCGGAGGGTGTCGCGTCCGATCTGCCGGGCGACCGGGGTGACGGTGTGGACCAGCCGGGAAATCCCGTTGGTCGTGGACATGACGTCGTCGTAGTACCGGACGTAGCCGGAGGCGTAGATGGCTACGCGCAGTTCCCAGATGCTCAGGTGAGCGAGGTCGAACGGTGCGGAGTGCGGGACGGGGACAGGCCGGAAATCAGCGTGGGTGATGGGCGGGCCGAAGCTCGCGGGCGCGGTCGTCGAAGGGGTCGACGCATCCGACTCCTGCCAAGGAGAGGACGGCAGGGCCGGTGCGGGTGACAGATGACCCGAGGCGGGACGCGCGGACACAGGGGTACGCTGAGCAGGCATCGTTTTGGTCCTTTCGCGAGAGACCGATGCACCTGGCCTCGACGGAGTTGCACCTCCGTCGGGGCTTTCTTGCGCCTTACGATGTCGAACTTGTTGGGTTGTACCAACAAGTCATGTGTAGCAGGCCACTGCGCGGGGGGTCAATGGGTTGTTAGCCTGTCGGTACAAGTAGGCGAGGTGCTTATGTCTCTCAATCCGGCCGACACGCGGCCGCTCTACCAGCAGCTTGCATCGCTGCTCCGAGACCAAATCCGTACTGGCGAGCTGCAGCCTGGGGCGAGAATGCCCACTGAAGGCGAGCTGTCACAACGCCTGTCCACCAGTCGCAACACGGTCCGACTCGCGATCGATGTGCTGAAGAAGGAGGGCTTGGTCGTCTCTCATCAGGGGCGCGGCAGCTTCGTGCGAACCGAACCTCCGCTGCGGTACTACGCGTCGTTGACCGGTTCACGTAGCCGGCGGCTTGAGGCGCAGCGAAGGAAAGACACCTTCACGCAACAAGTCGAGGCTCAAGGCAAGCAGGCACGCCAGGTCAGCACCGTGGAAGTGATCGCGGCCACGGCTGAGATCGCGCGTCACCTCTCGGTGGGCGAGGGAGTATCCGTTGCCGTGCGACGTCGAATCATGTTTGCGGATGACCAACCGTTGCAGCTTGGGGACAGCTACTACCCGCTGCATATCGTCGAGAACAGCAAGATCATGGACGACGCAGATGTCGTCGAGGGCACGGACCAAGTGCTTGAAGACCTGGGTCACACTCCGAGCTGGTACGAGGACGAAATTACCTGGCGCATGCCTACTGCCGAAGAGGCAACGAAGCTGCACCTGAGTACTGGAATTCCGGTCGGTCGACTCGTACGAACAACGCTCGACCAGGACAACAATCCAATTGAGGTCTACGAGGTTATCCTCCCTGGAGATCGGCACGTTCTCCTGTATGAGGTGGATGCCAAGTGAACATCCAGCCCGTTGTCCTCACCGGCAAGGTCGTTCGCTTGGAGCCCTTGGGGCTCCAACACGTTGGAGATCTAGCCATCGCTGCCGACCATGACGAGATATGGACCTATCTCGATGAACCGACCCCTGGCACGCCTGCTGCCATGCAAAGGCTCATTCAGGATGCCCTAGATGAGCAGGGGCGAGGCGTCCGGATTCCCTTTGCCATTATCGATGTTACGACTGGCAGAGCCGTTGGGAGCACCAGCTACATCGACATCCGGCCGCGCGATCGGGCGGTAGAAATTGGCTGGACCTGGATGACGCCGAGCCAATGGCGCACGGGTTCCAATGCCGCCGCAAAATTACTCTTGCTGAGGCATGCGTTCGAAAGCCAGAACGCTGGGCGGGTGGCTATCAAGACGGACCTACGGAACGTCAGGTCGCAGAAGGCCATCGAACGCCTAGGCGCTACGCGAGAAGGCGTCTGGCGCAACCACCGGATTCTGAGCGATGGAAGCTACCGCCACACGGTGTACTACAGCGTAATTGACTCGGAATGGCCCACCGTGCAAGACCGGATCGTAGAACTAACCGCCCGTTACGGGGTAAACGCAAACGAGTAAGCCCCCGGTCGGCTGCCGCTGATCGTGTGCAAACTTTCTGTACGTCTTCAAGGCGGCCCGAAACGGGCCGCTCACGCCGCCGCCTGGGCGTCGTGGTCGCCCCTGGCAAGCCGGGCGGGGCGACCACGCCATCGCCCGTCGGCTGGCGTGCAGGGCGGACAATCGTGGGCCGCCGTGACGTCAGACGGCGGAGAGGACAGATAGAGAGGTAGGGCGGTCGGCAGCCGACCGGCGCGGCCTGGTCGACGCGGCCGAGCTGCCCGCGCCAGGCGGTAGCGCGGGTGGCCGGCCGTCGGATGCCGGGGGCGGCGGCGCGCATGGTGTCCGGGCCGCCCCTCCGTCGTCAAGGGCGCTTCGCGTCGCAAGCGACGGCCACAAACCGGCCGCCCCTGACGCCGGAGCCTCTGCGGCCCTCGCGGCCAGAGGGTCAAGCGGCAGGCCGGTGGCCTGCCCGCAGGAGGGCGCACGCCGCCGCCCCCGTCACCGACTCTGCGCATCGCAACCTGGTGTCAAGGTTGTATTGACACCGAAGATCGCGGCGGATGGCCTTGAAGTAGAAGTTGCCAGCCCTCGTTGGGGGCGAGAACGGCCTAAGCCGCCCCGCCCCGTCCGGCCGATGGGACTTGAACCCACAACCCCCGACTTAGCAGGTCGGCGCTCTAACCGGTTGAGCTACGACGGATCCGACGCTACCTGTTCAACAAGATCACCTGGCACAGATCCGGCACAACAGAGACCGAAAGCCAGTATCAAACGATGTAAGTCGATGAAAGTGTATGGGCAGCTCAGGGGTGCGGTACGTCCAAGTCTGTCGTATCTCCGCAGGCCGTAGGGTCTATGGGGTTCAAATCCCCACAGCTCCACCAAAAATCAGTGCCCTCAGTTCGCGTCAATCGCGAACCGGGGGCATTTCTTCATTCCCGCCCCGACCCACACGTGCCCGCTCCCACCGGAGACGCGCGACGTGATGGGCCGCGCCGCCGCGTCGGCTTGACCAAGCGGGCCGCTGGCCGGTGCCGTGCGGCGCGGCTGGACCTCGCGCCAGCCGCGGCCTTGCGTCGGCCCCGGCCCGTGAGCCGCGGCCTTGCGTCGGCCCCGGCCCGTGAGCCGCGGCCTTGCGTCGGCCCCGGCCCGTGAGCCGCGGCCTTGCGTCGGCCCCGGCCCGTGAGCCGCGGCCTTGCGTCGGGCCCGGCCCGTGGGGCGCGGCCTTGCGTCGGCTCGGCGGGCAGGCGCGGTGCCGGGTTCTTGGCTGGTGCTCAGGGCTGTAAAAACGGGCGGGAACGACCGTGAGCGCCAGCCGGCGGGCGGGGGCGCGGCTGGGGCTGGTGTGGCGGCGGCCTCGCGTGGGCCGAGCCGTAGGGCTGGGGTGGGTGGTGGGGCTGTGGGTGGGTTTGTTGCTTTGAGCGTGACCAGCCGACCACGTCGCCCTGGAGGGGGTCGTGTTTTGGGCGCGCCAGCGCCCTGCGGCCCCCGCAAGGGTCCCCGCGGGAGCGACGGTCTGTACCCCGGCGGAGATAGGCAATGAAGATCTTGAGGGTTTATGGGCGATGTAGGTGGAAGCTGGCGATTTCTTCGACGCGGGAGCGGAAGATTCCGGCGCGTTGTTCTATCGCCAGGGGGTGGCCGGTCGGCTCCAGCTCGATGTATGGGGGCTGGCCGACCGGGCGGGTGTGGACCATGGTTTTGAGGTTGAGCGTGGTGGGCTCGTAGCCGTCGATCGTGTTGGCGAGCCAGCCGAAGTACGGGGGTTCGGTCTCGCGGCCGGGCTGTTCCCAGACGTCGACCGCGCGGGTGAAGTTCGGGCGGCTCAGGGACACCCACATGCTGTAGGTGAAGATGTCGCCGGTGTCCCAGACCGGGAGTTCGATCAGGCCGCGGATGAAGAACCGCTCGCCGGTGATCACGCACAGGTCGGAGTCGAGCAGGCAACTCTCGTCCTCGGACATCTCCGGGAGCCAGACGTCCGGGGACTGCGCGGCGAAGCTCAGCGGGGGGCCGCCGTGTGTCGAGCCGCACGTGCCGCACGCGAACTCGTCGGTGTTCATGGGCGCGAAGCATACGGCGATGACCTGAAGTGATCATCGGCACGCCGGGCAAAGTCACACTCGGACTGTGCGGGATTTGGGCGAAATGTGAAGGTGGCTACTTTTGCGTGGTACCTCTGAAGCGAGTCTCGGAGGTGACCGCAATGAAAGCACCCCTGCCCGACAACGAGATCGAGCGGCTGGCCGCGCTCTACTCGCTCGACATCCTGGACAGCCCACCGGAGAAGGACTTCGACGACATCGTCGCGCTGGCCGCCGGCGTTTGTGAGACGCCCGTGTCCATGGTCAGCCTGGTCGACGCGGATCGGCAGTGGGCCAAGGCCAGGACCGGCTCGGATCTCGCCGAGACGTCCCGCGACCTGTCCTTCTGCGCCCACGCGATCCTCGGCCGCGATCTGCTGATGGTTCCCGACGCGCGGGAGGACCTGAGGTTCGCCGACAACCCGGCGGTGACCGCTTCCGACGGCATCCGGTTCTATGCCGGGGCGCCGCTGATGACCACCGACGGGTTCGCGCTCGGCACGCTCTGCGTGATGGACACCGAGCCGCGGCGGCTGGCCATGGAACAGCAGCAGGCGCTGCGCGCGCTGGCCCGGCAGGTGACCGCGCAGCTGGAGTTGCGGCGGTACGCGTATGCGCTGGCCAACACCACGGCCCGGCTGCAGGAGCTGGAGCGGCGCAAGGACGATCTGGCCGGGCTGGTCGGCGGGGAGCTGCGGTCGTCGCTGCGGCTGATGTCGTCGTACCTGGAGAACCTCGGCAACACCGGCTACCACGACGCCGAACTGGGGGACCTGGTCGGCCGGGCCGCCGCCGCGCACTGCCGCGGGTTCCGGGAACTGATCGACCACCTGACCCAGATGGCCGAGGCCGGGCTGGGCGGGGACAGCCTGCACATGCGGCAGTGCGACCTGACCCGGGTGACGCAGCGGGCCGTGGAGGCGGTCCGCCCGATCGCGGCCAGCAAGCACATCTGGATCCTGAACCAGGCCGGCGGGCCGTCGCTGCCGATCATCGCCGACCCGGTACGGCTCGAACAGGTGCTGACGCATCTGCTGTTCGCGGCCGTGAAGTACACGCCGGAGGGCGGCCGGGTGCGGGTCGGCACCGAGATGGAGTCCGGCCCGACCGTGCGGCTGGACGACATGGACCTGCCCGACGGGATGCGCCCGGACCTGTTCCCGCACCTGTACTACGGGGCGATCGCCAACCCGGCCGACGTGCCCGGACCGGACCGGGGGCTGGCCGTCGCCAAGCGGATCCTGGACGCCCACCACGCGACGGTGGCGCTCTCCGACCGGCCCGGGGACGGGACGTCGCTGCACGTGGTCTTCCCGTACGCCGACATGACCCCGGACGAACTGCTCCGGGACCTGGCCGTGGCCTAGAAAGAGGCCCGCGGCCCACCGGCTGCAGTCGGTGGGCCGCGGGACCGGCCTGGCTAGTCCCGGGACGCCCGGGACGGCACGGCCGGGGTGGTCGGCGGCGCGACCGCCCGCCCGACCGGCTGCTGCTGCCGGGGCACCTCGGCCTTGGTCGGCGGCCAGCTGTCCACGACCGGGGCCACCGGCTCGACGACCGGCGGGAGCACCGGTTCAGGCGGTGGGGCCGGCTGGGCGGTCAGCCCGGTGCGGTTCAGCTTGTGCCAGCGCAACCGGCCGCCGGTCATCGCCGTGGTGGCCGACTGGATCAGCACGAGGTACATCAGCTGCCGGTACGCGAACTGCTGCAACGGCAACCGCCAGAGCGGCTTGAGCGACTCCCGGTCGAAGCGGAACGCGACCGCGGCGGTGAACAGCTGCAACGCCAGCATGCCGAGCCAGGCGATGAGCGTCTCCCGGAGCTCCCAGAAGACCAGGCCGTAGACGAGCATGACGTCGACGACCGGGGCGAGCATCGGCAGCGCCACCCCGAACAGCGCGAGGAACGGCAGGCCGACCCGGCCGAAGCGCCCGGACGGGCCCTTGTCGAACAGCGCCCGGCGGTGCTTCCACATCGCCTGCATGGTCCCGTAACTCCACCGGTACCGCTGGCGGTAGAGCTGCTCCAGCGTTGTCGGCGCCTCGGTCCAGGCCTTGGCGTGCTCCTCGTAGACGACCCGCCAGCCCTCCCGGCACATCGCCATGGTGACGTCGGTGTCCTCGGCCAGCGTCTCGTCGCTGACCCCGCCGACCTTGGTCAGGGCCTCGCGGCGGAACGCGCCGATCGCCCCGGGCACGGTCGGCATGCAGTTCAGCGTCTCGTACAGGCGGCGGTCCAGGTTGAAGCCGATCACGTACTCGATGTGCTGCCAGGTCGCGACCATGCTGGACCGGTTGCCGACCTTCACGTTGCCGGCGACCGCGCCGACCGTCGGGTCGGCGAACGGCTGCACCAACCGGCGGATCGAGTCCTCCTCGAAGATCGTGTCGCCGTCGACGGTCACGATCAGGTCGTGCCGGGCCAGCGCGATCCCGGTGTTGAGGGCGTTCGGCTTGCCGCCGTTGGGCACCCGGACCACCCGGACGTTGCGCAGGTGCAGGCTCTCCACGATGTCGGCGGTGCCGTCGGTGGAACCGTCGTCGACGACCACCACCTCGATCTGCGGGTAGTCGCCGAGGGCCAGCGAGCGCACGGCCGCCTCGATGCCCTCCTTCTCGTTGTAGGCGGGCACGATCACCGACACCGGATCGGTCACCGGGGGACCCCAGCTCCAGCTCTTCTTGCGCCGCTGCCGGGCGTGCCGGGTGGCGAGGAGCAACAACAGGGCGGTACGGCCGATGGTCAGCAGACCGACCACGACGAACAGCGCGGCGACGACCGTGACGAGACCGTCGGCCAGCCGTACCGTCCAGATCAGCCCGGCGCCGCGCCACACGTCGCCCCGGGCGGCCGGCGGGTTCTCCGGCAGGGTCGGGATGACCGTGGCGCTCTCCGGGGCGCGGCCGGCCTTGACGTCGGCCGCCTGCTCCTCGATGCCCAGGTTCAGACCCTCGGTGACGGTGGTGAACCGGTATCCGCGGGCCTTCATCATCGGGATGAACTTCCCCAGGGCCCGTACGGTCTGAGCGCGGTCGCCCCCGGAGTCGTGGAACAGGATGATGGCCGAGCTCTGGCCGGCCGGCATGGCGTTGCGGATGATCTGGTCGACGCCCGGCCGCTGCCAGTCCTCGCTGTCCAGGTCGTTGACGACGACCAGGTAGCCGGCCTGTCCGGCCTCCTTGACGATTTTCCAGTTGGCCTCGTCGATCGCCTCGGACTTGGACGAGTACGGGAAGCGGGCCAGGTTGGTGTGCACGCCGGTGGCCCGGGCGATGGCCGTCTGGTTCTGGGAAAGCTCCAGGTGCCGCCGCCACGGGGCGAGCAGCTGCATGTTCGGGTGGGTGAACGTGTGCAGGCCCAGTTCGTTGCCGTCGGCGACGATGTCCTTGGCCAGCGCCGGGTGCCGGGCGACCTGGGAGCCGACGACGAAGAACGTGCCGTGCGCGTCGTTCTCCCGCAGCACCTCCAGGACCTTCGGGGTCCACTCCGGGTCGGGCCCGTCGTCGAAGGTGAGCGCGATGGTGCGGTCCGGCAGCCGGCTGGTGCTCTCCTGCCCGCCGGTGGTGTTGATGATCGGCCCCCCGCCGCGGATCGACAACGGCACCCCGGACTGGTCGCCGACCTCGGTCTCCTTGTGGTCGGCGGTGAACTCGGAGTTGATGTACGCCTGCACCACGAGCACACCGACGAAGAGCGCGAGCAGCAGCGAGGCGAGCATCACCCGGGGGCGGGGCAGGATGCGCCGGCGGCTGCGCCCGCGGTTACGGCTCACGCCGGTTCCCCGGAGGAGGACGGCGCCGGTGAGCCCGTGTCGGCCGGGTCGTCACCGAGCGGGCCGCTCGCCTCCGGCTGGATCTTGGTGGTGCCGGTCGACACGGGCGGCGCGGGCGGGGCCGGCGCCACCACCGGGTCGGCCGGCTTGGTGGTGGTCGGGTCGGCGGCCGGGGTCGTGGTCGTCGACTCGGTGGGCTTGGTCGTGGTGACGGCCGGCGTCGGGGTCGGCTTGGTCGTCGGCGCCTTGGTGGCCGGTGGCGTCGTGGCCTTGGCCGGTACGGGCTTGGTGGTCGCGGCCGGTTTCGCGGTCACGGTGACCGTGGGACGGGCGGCCGGCCGGGCCGGGTTGACCGTCGACTCCACCGGCGGTGCGGTGGCCGGGGCGCTCGTCGGGTTCACCGCCGGGGCCGGGTTGGGCCGGGGCGGCGCCGGATCGGCCTTCTCGTCGTCGTCCATCCCGGGCAGCGGTAGCACGGCGCTGGAACTCACCGGGCCGCCGGCCAGGCTGACGCTGACCAGCCCGCCGTAGGAGACGACGAGGATGCCGAACCCCAGGGCGATCCGGCGGAGCATGCGGCTCCGCCGACCGGTGGAGTCGACGAACACCGGGGCCGGCGTCGCAACGGCGATCACTTCCGTGTCCGGAATTCGCTGGTCGGCGGTCTTCTGGTGTTGGGTCTCCTGCGTTGTCACGCGGCGAGCTTAAGAACATTTATCGCGATCTTGGCGCTTGTCACCTATAAGGGTGATGGCCGACTGATGCGGCTAAAAGGGACGAAAGGGTGACCCGGGGAATTTGACCCGGTGGCGTGGGCGGTGTCCCTGGCGGCGGTCGATCCGCTGAGCTGCAGTGCGGTCGCGGGCCCGAATACGTTACGCCAGATTCGGGATCTAATTGCTGTCGCATTCCCGACCGTGGAGTTGAATCGTATTCATGAGATGGTATGCGTAATAAGTACTATAAAAGAATATTGTCCGAATCGCTGGGATGCTGGGATCGGCACGGCAATCCGTGGCGAACACCCGTTGTGCGGCGCATCCATGCTCGTTAAGCTGCATCTTGCGCGCCCCTATCGCCCGCTTCCCCCGTGGCAGGCGATCGGGGCGCGCCCTATTTTCCGGCCCGTGTCCACTCCGGGCGGTTCTTGATCGACCGGCGGATGCCCCGTGATCAGCGAAAAGCGGCAAAGATCCACGCTTGGCCCAAGTCCACAAAGGTCCCCCGAAAGCGACGAAGCCCGGCGAAAACGCCGGGCTTCACGCGTACGGGGGAGCCTAGATCCAGCGACTTCCCAGCCACATCCGGATGGACCAGTCGTCGTACGGCATCGTCCGGCCCACGAAGATCGGATAGAAGTACGCGAAGCAGAGCGCGATGAGCACCATGTACGTCGCGGCGACGACCACCCCGATCAGCTGCCGATCGGTTCTCGCCGAGCCGGAGGCCATCCCCTCCGGTGGTGTCATGATCGCCCCGAGGACGTAGACCACCGCCAGGATCAGGAACGGCAGGCCGGGCATCAGGTAGAACGAGAACATCGTCCGGCCGTCCTTGACGGCGAAGTAGAACCACGGCAGCAGACCGGCCATCGCCCCGGTGAAGATCGCGAAGGCCCGCCAGTCGCGCCGAGCGATGCCGAACCAGACCAGCGCGAACAGCGCCGGCAGGAACGACCACCACAGCAGCGGCGTGCCCAGCAGCAGGATCTCGGCCGCGCAACTGGTCGACCCGCAGTTGCCGTTGCCGTTCCAGTAGAACGCGACCGGCCGCCCCAGCAGCAGCCACTGCCACGGCCAGGACTGGTAGACGTGCTTCTCGGTCAGTCCGCTGTGGAAGTTGTACGCCTCGGAGTGGTAGTGCATCAGGTTCAGCAGCGCACCCAGGATCGGCGGCTCGCTCAGCCCGTTGGCCTCCCGGTAGTGCCGGAAGTAACCCGTGTCGGTGACGAACCAGCCGGTCCAGGTGGCCAGGTAGAAGATGATGCTCAGGACGAAGCTGAGAATCAGGTACCCGAAATCGCCGAGGATGCCGGCGACGAACGGGCCGCGGACCCGGGCCGAGCGCCGCGCCTGCCAGCGCCAGGCCACCACCAGGGCGGCGAAGAACGGGGCGAAGAACAGCGCGCTCCACTTCACGCCGCAGGCCAGGCCGAAGAAGACGCCGCTGAGCAGCAGCCACCACGGCACGATCCGGGGGATCCGGTGGGTCGCCGCCGGGTCGAAGCCCTTGGCCAGCTCGTCGCGCCAGCGCCGCCGGTAGTGATCCCGGTCGAGCACCATGCAGGCGAACGTGAGCAGCACGAAGAGCCCGAGGAAGATGTCCAGCAGCGCCGTCCGCGACAGCACCAGCTGGAAGCCGTCCAGGGTCATCAGCAGACCGGCCATCCCGGCCAGGACCGTGGACCGGAACATCCGGTAGGCGACCCGGATCAGGATGAAGATCATCAGCGTGCCGGCCACCGCGGCGGTGAAACGCCAGCCGAGCTCGTTGTTGCCGAAGATCTTCTCGCCCACGGCGATGAGCCACTTGCCCAGCGGGGGATGCACCACGTACGCCGGGCCGTTGGTCTTCTCGTCCCACTCGACGCCGTGCTGGAGCATGTCCCAGGCGTCGGTCGGGTAATACACCTCGTCGAAGATGTAGCCCTTGGGGTTGCTCACCCCGGCCAGGCGCAGGATGCCCGCGGCCACCGTGATCACCACGGTGACCAGCCAGGACCAGGGTTCGAGCCGGTTGTCCAGCGTCGACAGGCGCCGCCGGACGAGGTCGGGCACCACGCGTAGACCCTGGGGAGACTCCGCCCCGGCGGGGGAGTCCGCGGTGGTGAGATCTGTCTCCGCTGTCGCCGTCGTCACCCCGCGATCGTAGGCTGCCGAGCTTTGAACTGAAGCCCGGGCGTGTGATGGACTTTTCCGGTGTCTCGTGAAGAAGTAGGAGTTGGCCGGGTCGTCCTGGCCGGTGCCCCGCTCGGCAACATCGGTGACGCGTCGTCCCGGCTGCGGGAGGTGCTCGCCGCCGCCGACGTGATCGCGGCCGAGGACACCCGCCGTCTGGGCCGCCTGGTCAAGGACCTCGAGGTGACGCTGACCGGCAAGGTCGTCTCCTACTTCGAGGGCAACGAGGAGTGGCGCACGCCCGACCTGGTCAACGAGCTGGCCGCCGGCGCGACCGTGGTGGTGATCACCGACGGGGGTATGCCGAGCGTGTCCGACCCCGGGTACCGGCTGGTCCGGGCCGCCCTCGACGCCGGCTACCCGGTCACCGCCGCGCCCGGTCCGAGTGCGGTCACCACCGCGTTGGCGCTCTCCGGTCTGCCGAGTGACCGCTTCGTCTTCGAAGGCTTCCTTCCCCGTACGGGGTCCAACCGCCGTTCCCGCCTCAAGGAACTCGCCGGCGAACCGCGCACACTCGTCTTCTTCGAGGCGCCGCACCGGATCGCCGGGACCCTGGCCGACCTGGTCGCGCTGTTCGGGGCCGACCGGCCGGCCGCGGTCTGCCGGGAACTGACCAAGACGTACGAGGAGATCCGCCGCGGCACGTGCGAGGAACTGACCACGTGGGCCACCGAGGGTGAGCCGCGCGGCGAGATCACCCTGGTCGTGGGCGGTGCGCCGGACCGTCCGGCGGAACGTCCGGCCGACGACGAACTGCGTGCGGCGGTCGCGGCCCGCGAGGCGGCCGGCGAGTCACGGCGTGACGCCATCCAGACCATCGCCGATCAGTACGGGTTGAAGAAGCGCGACGTCTACACCCTCGTACACAGCTAATAGGCCGCGATCAGGAACCCGCCCAGCAGCAGGAGCGGGCCGGCGACGCTGGCCAGCAGGGCGCCGCGCCGGGCCCGGGCCGACTCCAGCCGGCGCGCCCCGGTCGCCCCGGCGATGCCGTAACCGCAGGTCAGCACGATCAGGAAGCCGAGCGCCCAGCGCAGGTGCAGGAGCAGGCCGGGCGGTACGGCGTAGGCCTGGGTGCTGCCCGGGCTGACCATCCGCGCGCCGGTGACCGCGCCCGGCTCCCGGGCCGGCCCGGCGATGCCGAGCAGGGTCACCCGGCGGACCGTGACCCGGCCGTCGTCGGCCGCGAACTGGCCGGTGCAGCGCTGGGTGAGGCCGTCGCCGTGGCAGCGCGTGGTGATCGCGTACCCCCGGTCGCCGTGCCCGACCGCGAGCCAGAACGGCTCGGCGCTGACCCAGGCGAAGAACGCCGCCACCAGGCTCAGCGCGATCAGCGCGAGCAGCGCGGTGACCGGGTTGGCGGACGGCTGCCGACGCCGGCGGCCCGGTCGCGGGTCGTTGCGGGCCTCGGCCGCGATGCGCGCCTCGTCGGTGTGCCAGAACGGCGAGTTCTCCATCCGCTCCAGGCGGTGGGCGGTAGCCGGCGAGGCGTCCTCGGGCAGGGGCGGCAGTGGCTCCTGGGGTGGACTCAGGGAGACGGTCGGCTCGTCGGCGACCTGCCCCGGCTCGATGATCATCAGCTGGTCGGCGGTGGCCAGGTGCTCCTCGGTGTCGGCGGCACCGGCCGCGCGAGCCTGCTCGCCGGCCTGGTCGGCCCACTCCTGCGAGCTCGGCAGCCGCTCGGTGTCGCCCTGCCACCACGTGGGGTCCGGATCGACCTGGGCCCACGGGTTTTCCCCTGGTTGCGGTGTGTTTCCGGTCACCCGCCCAGTCAACTACGGTGCTCGTCGCCGATGCCGCCAATAGCCGGGCGTGTCGGGACAAATCGGTCGGCAAGGGCGGGCGGCGGCAATCCGTTCGCGGAGCTCCGAGAGGGGTCACTACGCTTGGCGTCATGAGTCACGTTCTCGCCGCGGTCGCCTGGCCCTACGCCAACGGCCCGCGCCACATCGGTCATGTTTCCGGCTTCGGGGTGCCTTCCGACGTTTTCAGCCGGTACATGCGGATGGCCGGCCACGACGTGCTCATGGTCTCGGGCACCGACGAGCACGGCACCCCCATCCAGGTCCAGGCCGACGCCGAGGGGGTCACCCCGCGCGAGCTCGCCGACCGCTACAACCGGGTGATCGTCGAGGACCTGCACGGGCTGGGCCTGACCTACGACCTGTTCACCCGGACCACCACGCGCAACCACTACGCGGTCGTGCAGGAGCTGTTCGAGGGCCTGCACACGAACGGGTACATCGTGGCCCGCACGACGCTGGGCGCGATCTCCCCGTCCACCGGCCGCACCCTGCCCGACCGCTACATCGAGGGCACCTGCCCGATCTGCGGCTACGACAAGGCCCGCGGCGACCAGTGCGACAACTGCACCAACCAGCTCGACCCCGAGCAGCTGATCAACCCGCGCTCCCGGATCAACGGGGAGACCCCGCAGTTCGTCGAGACCGAACACTTCTTCCTCGACCTGCCGGCCTTCGCCGAGGCGATCGGCTCCTGGCTGGAGCACCGGGAGAACTGGCGCCCCAACGTGCTCAAGTTCTCCCGCAACCTGCTGGACGACCTGCAGCCCCGGGCGATCACGCGGGACCTGGAGTGGGGCGTGCCGATCCCGCTGGACGGCTGGCGCGACCGGGCCGACAAGCGGATCTACGTCTGGTTCGACGCGGTCATCGGCTACCTGTCGGCGTCGATCGAGTGGGCCCGGCGCACCGGCGACCCGGAAGCGTGGCGCCAGTGGTGGTCGGCCGACGCGCAGGGCAAGGACGCGCTCGGCTACTACTTCATGGGCAAGGACAACATCGTCTTCCACTCGGTGATCTGGCCGGCGCTGCTGCTCGGCTACTCCGGTGAGGGCGACAAGGGCGGCCAGGCCGGCTCGCTCGGCAAGCTGAACCTGCCGACCGAGGTCGTCTCCAGTGAGTACCTGACGATGGAGGGCAAGAAGTTCTCCTCCTCCAACCGCGTGGTCATCTACGTGCGGGACTTCCTGGAGCGCTACGACGCCGACGCGCTGCGGTACTTCATCGCCGCGGCCGGGCCGGAGTCCAACGACACCGACTTCACCTGGGCCGAGTTCGTCCGGCGCAACAACGACGAGCTGGTCGCCGGCTGGGGCAACCTGGTCAACCGGTCGATCTCGATGGCCGCGAAGAACTTCGGGGTGATCCCGCCGCTCGTCTCGCCGACGCCGGAGGACGAGGCGCTGCTGGCGGTCGCGCGGGCCGGTTTCGCCACGGTCGGCGAGCTGATCGGCAAGCACCGGCAGAAGGCCGCGATCGGCGAGGCGATGAAGGTGGTCGCCGAGGCCAACAAGTACCTGTCCGAGCAGGCGCCGTGGAAGCTGAAGGCCGAGGAGGACAAGCCGCGCCAGGGCACGATCCTGCACGTCGCGCTGCAGGTCGTCGCCGACGCGAACACGCTGCTCACGCCGTTCCTGCCGCACTCCGCGCAGAAGGTGCACGAGCTGCTCGGCGGGGTCGGCGTGCACGCCCCGATGCCGGAGATCGTCGAGGTCGACGACCTGGACGGCGGGCCGGGCTACCCGGTGCTGACCGGCGACTACACCGTCGGCGCGCGCTGGGAGTCGGTGCCGCTGGTGGCCGGGACGCCGCTGAACGCGCCGAAGCCGGTCTTCCGCAAGCTGGAACCGTCCGTGGTGGACGAGGAACTGGCCCGGCTGGCCGGCGACTCCTGATCCACTGATCCGACGAGAAGGGCCCGGCGCTGCCGGGCCCTTTTTTGTGCCTCGGCTTACTGGAAACAGGATTGATCAAAATTCGCTGGGAGGCTAAATTGATCGACGCCACGGGGGAACGTTGGCGTTTCGTCGATCTGGGACCGTTCTGACGTCCAGATCGTCCAACTAGTCCTTCATGTGGTTCTGGTACCCCTCGAAGGAGCTGGAACTTCCTTGAAACCACGTTTGGCCAGGCCGCTGCTGGCGGCCCTTGTCGGCGGTGCGCTGATCGCGAGTGGCGCGGTCGCGGGTTCGCCGGCCTACGCCGACACCACCACCGGCGAGGGCGGGACCGTCGTCACGACGGATCCGACCGACACCACCACGCCTCCGGTCACCGACCCGGGGACCGGCACCGAGCCGGGCACGGGAACTGAGCCGGGCACTGGCACCGAGCCGGGCACCGGGACCGAGCCCGGAACTGGCACCGAGCCGGGGACGGGAACTGAGCCGGGTACCGGCACTGAACCCGGAACTGGCACTGACCCCGGCACCGGCACTGACCCCGGCACCGGCACTGACCCGGGAACCGGGACTGGCACCGATCCTGAGCCGGAAGTGGACAAGGAGCCGCCGACCGGCAACTTCAAGCTGAACCTGAGCTCGATCTGGATCGGGCAGAACGTCATCCTCACCCAGAACGAGTCCGACTACTCCGACAAGAAGGACCCGAACTCCGCGATCACGCGGTACATCGACTTCGGTGACGGCAGCCACGTCACGCTGCTCCCGGGCCAGGCGAGCTTCCCGAAGACGTACAGCAAAAGCGGTGTTTTCAAGGTCAGCGAGATCTTGACGGACTCGTCCGGCAACGCCTCGCTGCCGATCACGAAGACCGTTTCGGTCACCGTGCCCGGGCGGGTCACGCTGAGCACGCACACCGTGTGGCCGGGCCAGCGGTACACCTTCAAGGTCGACCGCGTGCCGGCCGGCACCAACCGGTACGAGGTGCAGTGGGGTGACAACTCCTCGAACTCGTTCTCCGGCGCCAACCGGACCATCACCGCGCTGTTCTACCACTACAAGAACTCCAGCTTGGTGGTCAAGGGCAAGCGGCAGCTCTACATCCGGTACCGGAACGCGAACGGCTACAGCAGCTGGATCAGCGCCGGTTCGATCACGGTCCGCACGGACAAGTGGCGCCCGGTCGTCACGATCACGAAGCCGTCCAGCGCGAACCGCGTGAAGTCGTGGAACGTGGTCCGGGGCACCGTCTCCGACCGGGGGTCCGGCGCACCGTACGTGTACGTCTGGCTCACCCGCGTGAGCGGCAACAAGCTCTACTGCATGAACGAGCACAAGAAGTGGCTCCGGATCTACACCTCGGAGCAGTACGAAGCCAAGTGCACCCCGGTGGCCATCAAGGCCGTCAAGGGCAAGTGGTCCTTCAAGGCACCCGGCCAGGCCAAGGGCGACCTGTACGTCGACGCGGCCGCCTGGGACTGGGGCGACCACGGGGGTTACCGCAGCCTGCGCGTCAAGCTGACCAAGAACTGATCACCACATGAGGAAAGGGCCGGCGATCGCCGGCCCTTTTCGCGTTCCTCAGATGTGGTAGGCGATCTCCGCGATGTGGTGATCGCGCAGCTCGTCGATCGGCGCCCAGGCCTCATACACCCCGCGCTCGTAGCAGCGCGCTCCGGTCGCGTTGAGCCCGTCGCCGTCCGGCCGCAGCAGCCGCAGCCGGGCCCACGTCTCGTCGCGCTGCAGCACCCAGCACGGCACCCCGCGCCACTGCGCCTGCTCGGCGCGGCGGCTCAGCGTCTCCACCTGGTAGCGGGCGGCGCGGGTCAGCGCGCGGACCCGGAACTCGCCGGGCGGGTCGGCGACGGCCTCGTACTCCTTGCCCTTGATCGTGCCGACCAGCTTGGCCGTGCCGGTCACGGTGCAGGGCACGTACTCCCGGTCCGGGCTCACCCCGGGCAGCTCGTCGAGCAGCGGGCGCCAGCGCGGGCCGGCCAGCCGCAGCCAGCCGTGCTGCTCCGGCTGGTACGTGTACAGGATGACCTCTTCGCCGCCGGGCACGTGCGCGACCAGCTGCGCGTTGGCCGGGATCGGCAGGTCGGCGAAACCGGCGGTGACGTACTCCGGGATCAGGTCGTCGGTGCTCGGCGTGAACCCGGTGCCCAGCACCATCGCGCCGATCCGGGAGTGCGCCGGCAGCGGGGACAGGCCCGGCTGGGCCGGCGCGGCCGGCACCTCGTAGTCGGCCGGGTCGGTGGCCCGCCAGCGCAGCGCGAACGCGACCCGCCCGTCGGCGGCGCCGTCCGTGCGCAGCAGGCTGAGCTGATCCGGCTCGGTCAGGTGGGCGATGTCACAGGAGCGGTAGCAGAATCCGTACGGGAGCCAGCCGCCCAGATGCCCGGCGACCTGCGCCGGGGACAGCAGCTTGGTCATCCGGGTCCCGCGGCGTACCGCGGCCGTCTCCCGGATCGCACGCAGCGTGGTGTCGTCCCGATGCACCGCGGACTGGCTCATCGACTGCACGGCCTGCCAGGTGAGCCCACGGCGCAACGGTGCCATCAGAGGAGGCTCGAGCGGGTCGGCGCCCAGCTGGCTGTCCTCACCGATCACGGTCACTCGGCGGAACTTAAATGATCGTTATGGATGCCAGGTGAACGTTCGGTTACCAGAGGACGGGCCGTGCAGAATGTCTCACATGTCGTCAACTCCCCCCAACAGTCCGGCCGAGAAGCGCCGGGCCAAGGCCGCCCGCCGGGCCGGCGAGTTCCCGCCCGCCCCGGATCCCCTGGCCGTCCCGGTCTTCGACAGCCACACCCACCTGGACCTGACCATTCAGGAGGCCGGTGTGCCGGGCGGCGCCGACGGGGTCGCCGACCCGGTGCAGGCCCTGATCGTCGCGGCCGCCAAGAACGGCGTCGACCGCCTGGTCCAGGTCGGCGTCGACGTGGAGTCGTCACGCTGGGGCGCCGACATCGCCGACCGTCACGACGCCGTGCTCGCCGCGGTCGCCCTGCACCCCAACGACGCCCCGCGCGTCGCCGACCTGGACGAGGCGCTGCGCGAGATCGACACGCTGGCCGCCCGGCCGCGGGTCCGCGGCATCGGCGAGACCGGGATGGACACGTTCCGCACCGGCGACGACGGGCAGGCCGCGCAGGAGACCAGCTTCCGGGCCCACATCCAGATCGCCAAGCGGCACGGCAAGGCGCTGATCATCCACGACCGCGACGCCCACGCCGACGTGCTGCGCATCCTCGACTCCGAGGGCGCCCCGGACACCGTCGTCCTGCACTGCTTCTCCGGCGACGCCGAGTTCGCCGCCGAATGCGTGCGCCGCGGCTACTTCCTCAGCTTCGCCGGGACCGTCACCTTCGCCACCGCCGGCAACCTGCGCGAGGCCGCCGCGATCACCCCGCCCGAACTGATGATGGTGGAGACCGACGCGCCCTACCTGACACCCGTCCCGCATCGGGGCCGGCCCAACGCGTCCTATCTGATTCCGATCACCGTACGGGCCCTGGCCGCGGCCCGCGGCGTCGACGTCGACGCGCTGTGCGCGCAGATCTCGGCCAACGGCGAGCGGGTCTTCGGCCCCTGGCACCGGTAGGTGGTAGTCGGCCGCCTAGGCTGCTTCCCATGGCTGACGCACTTCTCGGCCCGGCGGAGATCCGGGAACTGGCCGCCCGCCTGGGCGTCGCGCCGACCAAGAAGCTCGGTCAGAACTTCCTGCACGACCCGAACACCATCCGGCGCATCGTGGCCGCCGCCGGCCTGCGCCCCGACGACGTCGCCCTCGAGGTCGGCCCCGGCCTCGGCTCACTCACCCTGGGCCTGGCCGGCGCCGTCCGGCACGTGCACGCCGTCGAGATCGACCCGGTCCTGGCCGCCGCCCTGCCCGCCACCGTCACCGCCGCGCACCTCACCGTGCACCCGGCCGACGCGCTCAAGGTCACCGGCGACCGGTTCGACCCGGCACCGACCATGCTCGTGGCCAACCTGCCGTACAACGTGGCCGTCCCGGTCGTGCTGCACCTGCTGGCCGAGCTGCCCACCCTGCGCGGCGGCCTGGTCATGGTGCAGAAAGAGGTCGCCGACCGGCTCATCGCCGGGCCCGGATCCAAGGTGTACGGCGTCCCCTCCGTCAAACTGGCCTGGTACGCCGAGTCCCGATCGGCCGGTAAGGTCCCGCCCGCGGTGTTCTGGCCGGTGCCCAACGTGGACTCCGGTCTGGTCGCGTTCACCCGCCACGAGCCACCGGCCGGCGCCGCCCGCACCGACGTGTTCACCGTGGTCGACGCCGCCTTCGCCCAGCGCCGCAAGACCCTGCGCGCCGCCCTGGCCGGGTGGGCCGGCGGTGCCGCCGAGGCCGAGCGCATCCTCGTCCGGGCCGGCATCAGCCCGCAGGCCAGGGGCGAGTCCCTGACCGTGGGGCAGTTCGTCGCGATCGCCGCGGCGGCCACAACGTCCGAGCACGGCGGTAAGCTCAGCGCGTCCGGCGTACAGCCCGAGGAGGCGTAAGGATGACCGAGGCCTGGGGTCCGGACGACGACGAGCCGCGCCCGCACAACGGCCCGGTCCGGGTGCGCGTCCCGGCGAAGATCAACCTGCACCTCGGCGTCGGCCCGCTGCGCCCCGACGGCTACCACGAGCTGAACACCGTCTACCACGCGATCAGCCTGTTCGACGAGATCACCGCCCGCCACGGCGACACCCTCACGCTCACCATGGAGGGTGAGGGCACCGGCGACCTCGAACTCGACGAGACCAACCTGATCATGCGGGCCGCCCGGGCCCTGGCCGCCCGCGCCCGCGTCCCCGCCTACGCGCGGCTGCACCTGAAGAAAAGCATCCCGCTGGCCGGCGGTCTCGCCGGTGGCAGCGCCGACGCGGCCGCCACCCTGATCGCCTGCGACCTGCTCTGGGGCCTCGGCCTCGCCCGCGACGAGCTCGCCGAGGTCGGCGCCCAGCTCGGCTCCGACATCCCGTTCCTGCTGCAGGGCGGCACCGCCCTCGGCACCGGCCACGGCGAGGCGGTCAGCCCCATCCTGGCCCGCCCCACCACCTGGCACTGGGCGGTCGCCGTGGCCGACGGCGGCCTGTCCACCCCGGCCGTCTACCGCGAACTCGACACCCTGCGCGCCAGTTCCTGGCCACCGGCCCCGCTCGGCAACGCCGACCGGCTGATGGCCGCCCTGCGCCAGCGCGACCCCGAAGTCCTCGGCGCCGCCCTCGGCAACGACCTGCAGGCCGCCGCCCTCGCCCTGCGCCCGCAACTGGCCGACGTGCTCAAAGCCGGCACCGAGGCCGGCGCCCTGGCCGGCCTGGTCTCCGGCTCCGGCCCCACCTGCGTCTTCCTCGCCGCCAACGCCGCCCACGCGCAGGAGATCGCCGACGGCCTCACCGCCGCCGGGGTCTGCCGCGGAGCGGTCACCGCCCGGGGACCCCAGCCCGGAGCGCGGGTAATCTAGACCGGTGCTCCCGCGGGCTGCCCGCCGGACACCATCTGGACCACGCCGCAGCCCCGCGGTACCCCGCGAGACAGGATTTTTTGCATCGTGGCCAACATCATCAACCTGGACCGGGTCAACAAGGGCTACGGCGCCGCCGGTCAACTGCTCACCGACGTCTCCCTCGGCCTGGACGACGACGCCCGCCTCGGCATCGTCGGCCTCAACGGGGCCGGCAAGTCCACCCTCCTGCGCATGCTCGCGAAAATCGAGGAACCGGACTCGGGACGCGTCACGCACCGCCGTGACCTGCGCGTCGCCAACCTGCCGCAGACCCTCAACCTGGCCGCCGAGGCGACCGTGCGCGACGTCGTGCTCGGCACCGCCTGGCTGCCCCAGGGCATGGGCGCCGAGCACGAGTGGGCCGGCGACTCCGGCGTCCGCCTCATCCTCGACGGCCTCGGCATGGGCTACCTCGGCCTGGACACCCCGGTCGGCCCGATGTCCGGTGGCGAACGCCGCCGCGTCGCGCTCGCCGCCCTCCTGGTCCGCGAGAGCGACCTGCTCATCCTCGACGAGCCCACCAACCACCTCGACGTCGCCGGTGTCGACTGGCTGGCCAAGCACCTGCTCACCCGCAAGGGCGCGCTCGTCGTGGTCACCCACGACCGCTGGTTCCTCGACGCCGTCTGCACCATGACCTGGGAAGTCGTCGACGAGCAGGTCCACACGTACGAGGGTGGGTACGCGGCCTGGATCCTGGCCCGCGCCGAACGCCAGCGCGTCGCCGCCTCCGTCGAAGCCCGCCGGCAGAACCTGCTCCGCAAAGAGATCGCCTGGCTGCGCCGGGGCCCGCCGGCCCGTACGTCCAAGCCCAAGTTCCGGATCGACGCCGCCAACGAACTCATCGCCGACGTCCCGCCGGTCCGCGACACCGTCAGCCTGCAACGGCTGGCCACCACCCGGCTCGGCAAACAGGTCTACGACCTGGAGAACGTGACCCTCAACGCCGGACCCAAGCCGATCTTCCAGGACCTGACCTTCCAGGTCGGCCCCGGCGACCGGATCGCCATCCTCGGCGCCAACGGGGCCGGCAAGACCACCCTGCTGCGCCTGCTCGCCGGCATCACCAAGCCCGACGGCGGACGCCTGGTCACCGGCTCGACCGTACGGCCGGCGTTCCTCTCCCAGGAGCTCAAGGAACTGCCCGGGCACCTGCGCCTGCTCGAAGCCGTCGAAGAAGTCGCCAAACGCGTCCAGCTCGGCGACCGGGAACTCTCCGCCGGCCAGCTCGCCGAAGTGTTCGGCTTCACCGACAAGCGCATCTGGACCCCGGTCAGCGACCTCTCCGGAGGCGAACGCCGCCGCCTGCAGATGCTGCGCCTGCTCGCCACCGAGCCGAACGTGCTGCTCCTCGACGAGCCCACCAACGACCTGGACACCGACACCCTCGCGTCCCTGGAAGACCTGCTCGACTCCTGGCCCGGCACGATGATCGTGGCCAGCCACGACCGGTACCTGGTCGAGCGCGTCACCGACAAGGCGTACGGGATGTTCGGCGACGGACGGCTCGTCCACCTCCCCGGCGGCATCGACGAATACCTCGGCCGCATCCACGGGACCGGGCCTGCGTCCGTACCGGAAAAGCAGCAACCGCAAGCGGCGCAAGCCGCGACCGGCCTCTCCCAGAGTGAGCTCCGCCAGGCCAAGAAAGATCTTGCCCGGATGGAACGCCAGATGGACAAGCTCACCGAGAAAGAAGCCAAGATCAACGAAAGTCTCGCCGAACACGGCAGCGACTACGACAAAATCGTAGATCTGGAAGCCCAGCTCAAGGCCGTCCGCCAGGAACGCGAAGAAGTCGAGATGGCCTGGCTGGAACTGGCCGAGCAGGTGCCCGGAAACTGATCCGGGGGGTGTACCTGCGCCGCTTGTCGCGGATACGCGAGAATCGGGACGACAACACCTGACCTTGGAGACGGACAGCATGGCGCATATTCCGGTCAACCACCCCCTTCGGCCGATGTACCGCTTGGCCGGTTTTGTCGCCGGTGCGTACCTGGTGGTCTTCGGCATCATCGGCTTCGGCATCACCGCCGGTGACAGCTTCACCGGGCACACCGGCGACCGTGTACTCGGACAGAGCAGCAACCTGCTCTGGTCGATCATCACCGTCGTCGTCGGCGCCCTGGTGATCCTCGGCACCGTCGTCGGCCGCAACGTCGACGTCGCCGTCGACAAATACCTCGGCTGGGGAATCCTCGTCCTCGGCAGCTACTCCATGGCGACCATCCGGACCGACGCCAACCTCTTCGGCGCCAGCATGTCCACCGTCGTCGTCACCTACATCGTCGGCCTGCTGCTGATCACCATCAGCCTCTACAGCAAGGTCGCCGCGCCCAGCAAGGCCGGCGCGCCGCGGCAGGTCCGGGAGGGCCGCACCGCCTGAACCGGTCCGCCCACGATGGCCGTCCCGCCTTTCCTGAAGGCGCGGCGGCCATCTCTGCTTGTCAGCGGCCCTTCCGAGTGATCAACCCCGGCTTCGCCTCCAGATTCGACAACCCGTTCCAGGCCAGATTCACCAGATGCGCGGCCACCATCTCCTTCTTCGGCCGCCGAGCCTCCCGCCACCACTGACCCACCAGCGCCACCATCCCCACCAGCGCCTGCGAATACAACTCGGCGAACCTCGGATCCAGACCCCGCGTCCGGAACTCCCCGCCCAGCAGATGCTCCACCTGATGCGCCACATCGTTCATCACAGTCGAGAACGTGCCCGCCGGCGCCAGCGACGGAGCCTGCCGCGCCGACAACACCTGAAACCCGTGCGGCTCCTCCTCGATGTAATCCAGCAACGCCAACGCCGCCTGCTCCAACAACTCCCGCGGATGACCCGCCGTCAACGCCGCCGTGATCCGATCCAGCAGCGCGCGCACCTCGCGGTCGACAACCACCGCGTACAGGCCTTCCTTGCCGCCGAAATGCTCGTAGACCACCGGCTTGGACACCTTCGCCCGGGCCGCGACCTCCTCGACACTCGTCGCGTCATAGCCACGCTCGGCGAACAACTGGCGGCCGATGACGATCAGCTGCTCGCGGCGCTGGGCGGCGGACATCCGGACCCGGGGCTTCTCCTCGGTCATTGGGTCATCCTGCCAGGGAGTTGTCGCGGGTACAGGGTTGGCACATTTTCGCTCTTACAGTTCGTCGATTTTTGGTCCTAACGTCGAGACATGGAGATGAACGGTTATTCCGGCAATGAGGATGTGCGAGCCGAGGCGCGGAAGCTGCGGGTCGACCCGGGTTTGTCCAGGTCACAGCTGATGAAGATGTTCGGCGTGGGGAACGGGACGCTCACCGAGTGGCTCAAAGGGATCGACCCACCCGACTGGACTCGGCGGCCGCGGGCCAAGGACGACATGCGGGAGCTGGCTCGGGAACTGCGGGGCGAGGGGCGGACGGTACCGGAGATCGCGGAGGCGCTGGAGGTGTCGAAGTCGTCGGCCTATCTGTGGACTCGGGACATGCCGTTGGACGCGACGCCGGAGGAGGCGGCGGCGCGGCGCAGCCGGCACTCGAAGAACGTTGCCGAGGCCCGGTGGAAGCCGCTCAACGAGCAACGTGATCGCTCCCGCGCCGTGATCAACTCGACGGGTGCCGACTGGGTCGGTGAGCTCACCGACCGGGAACTCCTCCTGGTCGGTGCGATGGCCTACTGGTGCGAGGGCCAGAAGGCAAAGCCGTGGGAGCCAAACCGCTGCCGCGTCAAGTTCATCAACAGCGATCCGGATCTGGTCTTGCTTTTTGTGCGGTTCATGGAGGTGCTCGGCGGCGATCGCCGGGAGCTCCGATATCGGATTCACATCCACCAGTCCGCCGACGTGGGGGCGGCGGAGCGGTGGTGGGCCGATGTGGTCGGAGTGCCCGTCGAGCGATTCATGCGTGCGACGCTGAAGACGCACAATCCCGTCACGGTGCGGCACAACACTGGTGACGACTATCGGGGCTGCTTGATCATCGATGTCCCCAAGTCGCGCGAGGTCTACTGGAGGATCGAAGGTTTGATCGCGGGGATCGGACGCGCGGACGGCGTGCCCATGAAGGTCACCCGTCAGGCATCGTCCGCTTTCCACGAGGGAGGCCAAGGGCGCTAGGCTAAGAACCCAGTAGTAGTCGGCCGTGGTGTAAGGGCAGCACCTCAAGTTTTGGTCTTGATTGTCCGGGTTCGAATCCTGGCGGCCGAGCATGTTTTGTGGTATGAGCGTCCCGGCGGGTGGCTCATTTGGCGTGCCACGCTGAGCTTCGCGTGGCCGCCGCCGACATGTCTCTGCCAAACGATGGAGTTTCCGCGTGAGCCAGGCCCCCAGCCGTACCGTTGTTGTCCTTGCCGCTGGTGAGGGCAAGCGGATGAAGTCCGCGACGCCCAAGGTGCTTCAGCCGCTGCTCGGGCGCACCCTGCTCGGTCATGTCCTGCACGTCGCCTCGGAGATTCGGGCTGATCAGACGCTTGTGGTCGTGGGGCACAAGGCCGACCAGGTGGGCGCGTTCGTGTCCGAGGTTGCTCCGGCGGCGGCGTCGGTGTTGCAGGAGCAGCAGAACGGGACGGGGCACGCGGTCCGGATCGCGCTTGATGCCGCGCCCGAGTTGTCCGGCACCGTGGTGGTGTTGAGCGGGGATGTTCCGCTGCTGCGGGCGGAGACGGTGGAGGCGCTGCTGGCCACGCACGAGCGGGCGGGCGCGGCGGCGACGGTGCTGAGTGCCGAGGTGGATCGGCCGGCCGGGCTGGGCCGGATCGTGCGGGACGCGAAGGGGAACCTGGAGCGGATCGTCGAGGCGAAGGACGCGTCGCCGGATGAGCTGGCGATCCGGGAGATCAATTCGGGGATCTACGCGTTCGACGCGGCGATGCTGCGGGAGGCGCTGGGCAAGCTGTCGACCGATAACGCGCAGGGCGAGGAGTATCTGACCGACGTCTTCGCGATTCTGGCCGGTGAGGGTCATCCGGTGGCGATCGAGGTGGCCGAGTTCGCGTACGAGACGTTGGGTTGTAATGACCGGGCGGAGTTGTCGCGGCTTCGGGTGCTGATGCGCGATCGGGTGAATGACGCGTGGATGCGTTCGGGTGTGTTGTTGCTGGACCCGGCGACGACGTGGATCGACGTGACGGCGACGTTGGAGCCGGACGCGGTGGTGGATCAGAACTGTCAGATTCTGGGTTCGTCGTCGGTGGCGACGGGCGCGGTGATCGGCCCGGATTCCACTCTGGTGGACACGTCGGTGGCGGCGGGCGCGTCGGTGTTGCGGTCGCATTCGGTGGGTGCGGTGGTCGGCCCGGAGGCGACGGTGGGGCCGTATTCGTATCTGCGTCCGGGTACGAAGCTGGCGCGGAAGTCGAAGGTCGGCGGTTTCGTGGAGACGAAGAACGCCGAGTTGGGCGAGGGCGCGAAGGTGCCGCACCTGTCGTATGTGGGTGATGCGGAGATCGGTGCGAAGGCGAACATCGGCGCCGGCACGATTTTTGCGAACTATGACGGGGTGCGGAAGAGCCGGACGGTGGTCGGTGAGGCCGCGTTCGTGGGTTCGGATTCGGTGTTGATCGCGCCGGTGGAGATCGGTCCGGGCGCTTACGTAGCGGCGGGCTCGGCGGTGCAGAAGAATGTTCCTGCGGGCAACCTCGGGGTGACGCGGGCGCAGCAGCGCAACATCGAGGGCTGGGTGCGGATGAAGCGTCCGGGCACGGTGTCGGCGGCGGCCGCCGAGCGGGCTGCGGATATCACCCCTGAGCAGGAGTGATCCAGCGGGGGTGAGGCATCCCACGTGGTGCCCTGGAAACGTGGCGGTTACGTGGCCGCAAGGGATACTTCACGGGAACCCACCCCCTATTCCACGGGAGCAGCGAGCCGATGGGCAGCATCGTCGCGGAGAACCGTAAGAGTTTGATGCTCTTTTCCGGCCAGGGCTTCCCGCAGCTGGCCGATGAGATCGGTCAGGTGCTCGGTGTGGCGCCGACGCCGTCGGACTCTTATGAGTTCGCCAATGGTGAGCTTTTTGTCCGGTTCAAGGAGTCGGTGCGCGGCTCGGATGCCTTCGTGGTGCAGTCGGTGACCGAGGGTGTGAACCGGTGGGTCATGGAGACCCTGATCATGATCGACGCGTTGAAGCGTGGGTCGGCGAAGCGGATCACGGTGGTTCTGCCGTTCTATCCGTATTCGCGGCAGGACAAGAAGCACCGTGGTCGTGAGCCGATCTCGGCCCGTCTGGTGGCGGATCTTCTGAAGACCGCCGGGGCGAACCGGATTCTGACGGTCGACCTGCACACGGCGCAGATCCAGGGCTTCTTCGACGGCCCGGTGGATCACCTGTTCGCGATGGACATCCTCGCGGAGTATGTGGAGAAGAAGTTCGCCGGTCGTCCGATGACGGTGGTGGCGCCGGATTCGGGCCGGGTGCGGGTGGCCGAGCGGTGGACGGACCGGCTGGGTGGTTGCCCGCTGGCGTTCATTCACAAGACGCGCGATCCGATGAAGCCGAACCAGGTGGTGGCCAACCGGGTGGTCGGTGAGGTCGAGGGCCGGGTGTGCCTGATCGTGGACGACATGATCGACACCGGTGGGACGATCGCGAAGGCCGCGGACATCCTGTTCGACGAGGGTGCGGCCGATGTGATCGTGGCCTCGACGCACGCGTTGTTGTCGGATCCGGCGACCGAGCGGTTGAAGAACAGCCGGATCTCCGAGGTCGTGGTGACGAACACGTTGCCGCTGACGCCGGAGAAGCAGCTCGACAAGATCACTGTGTTGTCGATCGCGCCGCTGTTGGCGCGGGCGATCCGCGAGGTGTTCGACGACGGTTCGGTGACCACCCTTTTCGGTGGTTTGAGCTAATTCACGAGGGGTGAGGGCGTCCGCTCGCCGGTGTTGCCGGCGAGCGGACGCTCTCCGTGTTTTTGGGTTGATTTTTTTCGGGTACGTCGTGGGTGTGCCGGACCCGCTGATTTCTGCGGGTTCGGAGCAGGTAAGCTAGTGCGGTTGCCACGGCGAGGGTGCCCCGCGGTCTGCTGAGGTTCGCAGTCCGCTCGAGGCTCCGTGATCGACGCGGTGCTCCGGGCCTGTGCCCAGCGCGCCCCCTTGCCCGGCAGCGCCGGCGACGGCTGACACGCCGTCGTTGATCAGCACCGAAGCACTGCTGGATACCGCAGCCGCAGACTTAGACGCAGCCCGCATCGAAGAGTTTCAGGAGTTTCCCCGTGTCCGAGGTAAAGATCAGCGCCGAGCCCCGTACCGAGTTCGGCAAGGGTGGTGCCCGCCGCACGCGCCGGGCCGGCCTGGTGCCCGCAGTGCTGTACGGCCACGGTGAGGCGCCGCAGCACATCGCGCTCCCGGCCCGTGAGTTCGCGGCCGCCATTCGTCATGGTGGTCTGAACCAGATTTTCACGATCGACATCGCCGGTAACGCGGCCGCCACCCTGGCGCTGCCGAAGGCGATCCAGCGTGACCCGATCAAGGACACGTACGAGCACATCGACCTTCTGATCGTGAAGAAGGGCGAGAAGATCCAGGTCGACGTCCCGGTGACGCTGACCGGTGAGGCCGCCAAGAACACGCTGATCACGCACGAGTCGAACACGGTCGCCGTGATCGCCGACGCGCTGAACCTTCCGTCCGAGCTGCTCGCGTCGCTCGACGGCAAGGAGGCCGGTTCGCACGTGACCGCCGGTGAGCTGACCCTGCCGAAGGGTGTCGAGCTCGCGGTGGACGCGGAGACGGTGCTGGCGTTCATCAACGCGGCGCAGAGCACCACGACGGCCGCTGAGGACGAGGCCGCCGGCGGCGAGTCCGCCGAGGCTGCGGAGTAGTTTTTTTCGGGTGCTCGCGCGCGTCGCGGGTCCGCGGTAAGCCAGTTCATCAGGGAAAGTGCCGGACGGCACTTTCCCTGATGTGTATCCGGAAGGCGGAGAGGGTGACGGACGAGGCGCCGTGGCTGGTGGTGGGCCTGGGCAATCCGGGCCGGGAGTACGCGGCGAACCGGCACAACGTCGGTTTCATGGTGGCTGATCTGCTGGCGTCGCGGGTGGGCGCGAAGATGGGCCGGGCGAAGCGGGCGCAGGCCGAGATGGCCGAGGGCCGGCTGGGGTTCGGCGGGCCGAAGCTGGTGCTGGTGAAGCCGCTGACGTTCATGAACCTTTCCGGGGCGCCTGTGGTGTCCTTGGCGCAGTTCTTCAAAGTGCCCGTGGCGCATGTGATCGCGGTGCATGATGAGCTTGATGTGCCGTTCGGTCAGGTTCGGGCGAAGCTCGGCGGCGGTGAGGGTGGCCACAACGGGCTGCGTTCGATGTCGAAGTCGCTGGCGAGCAAGGACTACGCGCGGGTGCGTTTCGGCATCGGGCGGCCCCCGGGGCGGCAGGAGCCGGCGGATTTCGTGCTCTCCGACTTCTCCTCGGCGGAGCGCAAGGAGCTGGACTTCCTGGTGGATCGGGCGGCTGACGTGGTCGAGGCGGTCGTGCTCGAGGGTGTCGAGTGGGCGCAGAACAAATACCACGGAAGTTGATGGGCCGGGCCGGAACTGAGTGACCGTTTGGGTCGATTTGTCTGCCTGGTCATACCGTGACGGGTCCGCCGTCCGTCCGTTGGTCACCACAGGCGCACGGGTTCGGTGCGCCGCCGACGTGACGGGGGGTTCGTGGGATGTCTCAGGACGTGTCCGAGGGCCGGACGGACGCGTTGACCGAGCCCACGGTGAGCCTGCCGGTGGTCGTGCGGCCGGAGCGCGGTCCGGCCGAGCCGTCCGTCAACCAGGGCCCGCAGCATCCTCCGCTGCGGTACGCGTCCGGCCGTAATTCCCGGATCCCGGGCCCGGTCGCCCCGCTCAGCCCGCCGCCGACGGGGTCCGAGGGCCGCAACGGCGCGCCGCGCGCGGGGCAGGGTGCGTCCGATCCGGCCCGGAACCGGGCGATGGAGCGGCACTGGTCGCCGCAGCGCAACCGTTCGTCGGCGGCCCGCCCGTTCACGCGGCCGCGGGGGCGGCACGCGGCGATGTCGCGACGGCAGCGGTGGGAGGGGCGCTACGTGCGCTCCCTGGTGCTGTCCGACCTGCTGGCCGGGATCGGGGCGGGCGCGGCCGGGTTCGCGCTGCGGTTCGGGGCCGATGTGACCGCGTACAACCGGGCCTATCTCTGGGTTTCGGCGTTGCTGCCGGTGGTGCTGCTGGCCGTGCTGGCGGTGTCGCGGGCCTACGAGCGCCGGTACCTGTTCGTCGGCACGGATGAGTACCAGCGGGTGATCCGCGGCGGGGGCGGTCTGATCGCCGGGGTGGCTCTGACCTCGTACGCGCTAGAACTTGATCTTGCAAGGTCTTATGTTCTGGCCGCCCTGCCGGCGGCGGTGGTCTCCGTGCTGGTGCTGCGGTTCGTGCTGCGCAAGCGGTTGCACTGGGCCCGCGCCCGGGGCGAGGCCCTGCGCCGGGTGATCGTGGTCGGTCACGAGCTGTCGGTGATCGGGATCGCCCGGCAGTTGCGCCGCGAGCGGTATCACGGTCTGGAGGTGGTGGGCGCGTGCCTGCCCCCGGGGGCCGACGGGATCGAGGTCGACCTGCCCGTGTACGGCACGTTCGACGACGTGGCGGCCGCGGTCGAGCTGGCCGACGCGGACACGGTGGTGGTGCTCAGCTGTCCCGAGCTGGACGGCGCGGCGGTCCGGCGGCTGGCCTGGCGCCTGGAACGCGACGAGGTCGATCTCGTGGTGGCCAGCGCGCTGGTGGACGTCGCCGGGGCGCGCACCACGATCCGGCCGTTCGACGGCCTGCCCATGCTGCACGTCGAGCATCCCCGCCTGCACGGCGGATCGCGCCTGGTCAAGGAGCTGGTCGATCGGGCCGGGGCGCTGCTGCTGCTGATCCTGTTCGCGCCGGTGCTGCTCACCGTGGCGCTCTGCGTGAGTCTCACGTCACGCGGGCCGGTACTCTTCCGGCAGGTGCGTGTGGGACGAGACGGGCAGAAATTCCGCATTTTCAAGTTCCGCAGCATGTACGTCGACGCCGAGGCCCGGTTGACCGAGCTGAGGCATCTCAACGAGCACGACGGTGTGCTCTTCAAGATCCGTGACGACCCTCGGGTCACCCCGGTCGGTCAGTGGTTGCGCCGGTTCTCGCTGGACGAGCTCCCGCAGCTGCTGAACGTGCTCTCCGGGCGGATGTCGCTGGTCGGCCCGCGTCCCCCGCTGCCGACCGAGGTCGCCGCGTACGCGGACGACGTGCGGCGCCGCCTGGCGGTCAAACCGGGGATGACCGGCCTCTGGCAGGTGTCCGGGCGGTCGGACCTCTCCTGGGAGGAAGCGGTCCGGCTCGACCTGCGCTATGTCGAGAACTGGTCGCTCAGTTTGGATCTGGTGATCCTGTTGAGGACGATGACTGCAGTGGTGCGCTCGTCGGGAGCGTATTGACTCGGATGAGGAGCGAGACGATGGGCGAGCAGACGCAGACGTCCGCACGCGTGGCCGGCCAGCGGGACGGCGCCGAGAGCGGCGCACCATCGGTGATCGACGCCGCCTTCGCCCGGTGGCTCGCCGACCGGGCCGGGCAGGAGCTGCTGCGGGTGCGCGCCGAGATGGGCTTCGCCGACGGCAAGGCGCTCAAGGCGGCCGGTGACAAGGCCGCGCACGACCTGCTCCGCGCCGAGCTGGCCCGCTGGCGGCCGGCCGACGCGGTGCTGTCCGAGGAGGACGAGCACGCCCGCGTCGCCTGGCGCGAGGGCGAGCCGGACACGGTCCGCCCGGACCGGCTGGCCGCGTCCCGGGTGTGGATCGTCGACCCGCTCGACGGCACCCGCGAGTTCTCCGAGGAGGGCCGGGCCGACTGGGCGGTGCACGTGGCGCTCTGGACCGCCGACTCGTCCAATCCGGCCTGCCTGGCCGCGGGCGCGGTGGCGATGCCGGCGCAGCACCGCACGATCGCCACCGACCACCCGCCGGCCTACCCGCCGATGCCGCTGGAGTCGGCCACCGGCGGGATGATCCGGATCGCGGCCAGCCGCACCCGGCCGCCCGCGTTCGTGACCACGCTCGCCGAGGAGCTGGGTGCCGAGCTGGTGCCGATGGGCTCGGCCGGGGTGAAGATCGCCGCGGTGATCAACGGCGAGGCCGACGCGTACGTGCACGCCGGTGGTCAGTACGAGTGGGACTCGGCCGCCCCGGTCGCTGTGGCGCTGGCCACGGGACTGCACGCGTCGCGCATCGACGGGACTCCGCTCGGTTACAACCGGGCCGATCCGAAGCTGCCTGACCTGGTGGTCTGTCGTAAAGATCTCGCTCCTCGGTTGCTTGCTGCGATCAGCAGGCATCTTCCGCCAGAATGACGAGCCGGCCTTGGCCGTGGAAAATCGCAGAATGAGCTGGGGATTGAACTTATGAGCCAGACGAAGGACTATCGCGTCTCGCATCTGGATGCACTCGAAGCGGAGAGCATCTTCGTCATGCGGGAGGTTATGGCCGAGTTCGAGCGCCCGGTGCTGCTCTTCTCCGGCGGCAAGGACTCGATCGTCATGCTCCGCCTCGCGGAGAAGGCGTTCGCCCCGGGACGGGTCCCGTTCCCGGTGATGCACGTCGACACCGGCCACAACTTCCCCGAGGTCCTGGAGTACCGGGACCGTCGGGTCGCCACCCTCGGGCTGAACCTGGTCGTCGCCAGCGTGCAGGAGGCGATCGACGCCGGTACGGTCCGCGAGCTGCCCGACGGCACCCGCAACCGGATCCAGACCCCGGTGCTGCTGGCCGCCGTGGAGAAGTACCGGTTCGACGCCCTCTTCGGCGGCGCCCGCCGTGACGAGGAGAAGGCCCGCGCCAAGGAGCGGATGTTCAGCTTCCGCGACGAGTTCGGCCAGTGGGACCCGAAGAACCAGCGCCCCGAGCTGTGGTCGCTCTACAACGGCAAGCACCACCCGGGCGAGTCGATCCGGGTGTTCCCGCTGTCCAACTGGACCGAGCTGGACGTCTGGCACTACATCGCCAAGGAGCGGATCGAGCTCCCGAGCATCTACTACGCCCACGACCGTGAGGTCGTCGAGCGCAACGGGATGTTCTACGCGGTCAACGAGTTCATCCAGCTGCGCGACGGGGAGACCTCCGAGGTCCGCCGGGTGCGGTACCGGACGGTCGGCGACGCGTCGCAGACCGCCGCGGTGCTCTCCGAGGCCGACACGGTGGAGAAGGTGATCGACGAGGTCGCCGCGACCCGGATCACCGAGCGTGGCGCGACCCGCGGTGACGACAAGGTCAGCGAGGCCGCGATGGAAGACCGCAAGCGAGAGGGTTACTTCTGATGAGCCAGGCCGTTCTGGAGCCGGGGGCCACGCGCAACATGGACCTGCTGCGGTTCGCGACCGCCGGCAGCGTGGACGACGGCAAGTCGACCCTCATCGGGCGTCTGCTGTACGACACCAAGACCATCTTCGAGGACCAGCTCGAAGCGGTCGAGGTGGCCAGCGCCTCCCGCGGTGACGAGTACACCAACCTGGCGCTGCTCACCGACGGCCTGCGGGCCGAGCGCGAGCAGGGCATCACGATCGACGTGGCGTACCGGTACTTCGCCACCCCGCGGCGCAAGTTCATCATCGCCGACACCCCGGGGCACATCCAGTACACCCGGAACATGGTCACCGGCGCCTCCACCGCCGACCTGGCCCTGATCCTGGTCGACGCCCGCAAGGGCCTGGTCGAGCAGTCCCGCCGGCACGCGTTCCTGACCAGCCTGCTGCGCGTGCCGCACCTGGTGCTCTGCATCAACAAGATGGACCTGGTCGACTGGGACAAGGACGTCTACGCCAAGATCGCCGACGAGTTCACCTCGTTCGCGGCCAAGCTCGACGCCCCGGACCTGACGATCATCCCGATCTCGGCGCTCAACGGCGACAACATCGCCTCCCGGTCGGACAAGTCGCCGTGGTACGAGGGCCCGTCCCTGCTGCACCACCTGGAGCACGTGCACATCGCGTCCGACCGCAACCTGGTCGACGTCCGCTTCCCGGTGCAGTACGTGATCCGTCCCCAGTCCACCACGGTCACCGACTACCGGGGTTACGCCGGTCAGGTCGCCTCCGGCGTGCTCAAGCCGGGCGACGAGGTGATGGTCCTGCCGTCCGGCCTGACCAGCACGATCGCCGCCATCGACACCGCCGACGGCCCGGTCGACCAGGCGTTCCCGCCGATGTCGGTCACGGTCCGGCTCAACGACGAGATCGACATCTCGCGCGGTGACCTGATCTGCCGCCCGCACAACGCCCCGGCCGTCGCTCAGGACATCGAGGCGATGATCTGCTGGATGGACGAGACGGCCAAGCTGCGCGTCGGCGGGAAGTACACGATCAAGCACACCACGCGCACGGCCCGCACGGTCGTCCGCGGCCTGCAGTACCGGCTGGACGTCAACACCCTGCACCGCGACGAGTCGGCCGACGGTCTCGGGCTCAACGAGATCGGCCGGGTCCGGCTGCGCACCACGGTGCCGCTGCTGGCCGACGAGTACCGGCGCAACCGCACCACCGGCGGCTTCATCCTGATCGACGAGTCGACGAACCGGACCGTCGCCGCCGGCATGATCATCGAAGCCGGCTGACGTTGGTTCATGGGCGGCGGTCCCGGACCGTCGCCCACACCACCTTGCCGCCCTCGGCCGGCCCGGCACCCCACAGATCGGCCGTCTCGTGCACGGTCAGCAGCCCCCGCCCCCGCTCGTCCAGCGGAAGACCGGGCCGCGGGTGCGCCGGCCGCCGCAGGTGCGGCATCACCGGCGAGCCGTCGGCCACCGACAGGTGCAACCCGGCACCGCGCCGGCTGACCACCACCCGGATCTCCGTGCCGGCGTGCTCGACCGCATTCGTCACCAGCTCCGACATCACCAGCCGGCTCGGATGCAGCAGCCGCGCCAGCCCCCAGGCCAGGCACGCGTCGCTGACCAGGTTCCGCGCCGCGCTCGGCGCATCCGAATCGGGTTGCAGCGTCGCCACCAGGCGTTCCCCGTCCGGGATCCGGCCCGCCACGGCCACCCGGGCCTGCCGCACCCGCGCATAGACCGGCAGGAACCGCCCCGCGCCCAGTCCCTGCATCCGGTCGGCCAGCGGCAGATCCGGCGGCACACACAGCGCCAGATGCATCGGCGGCTGCAGCGCGGCCGCCACCGCCCGCGCGGTCGACCAGGTCGGCACACTCTCGCTGCGCGGATCGAGCAGCCGGCTCAGGTCCACGATCAGCGCATCCGGGTGCTCGGTGAAGCACCGGCGCAGCGTCGTCGACGTACTGCGCCGCAGCTGATCGTCCCAGGGCCCGCGCACCGTGACCAGCGAGACGGCGGCGTCCGCGGCGAAGTCGACGCGGACGGAGACACCTTGCGCGGTGTCATCGTGAAGATACGGTGGGCTGACCCCCATGCGCCCACCATAACCGCGCTCCGGGCCACCGGCGGCCGGCCTCGCTCCTGCGGGTGATCGAACGAAAGGCCAGGTGGGGGACGCCCGAACGGCTCAGTGCACCCACTCCACCGGCCCGGCCTTCGCGCCCGAACAACCCCAAGATCAAATTCTTTATTGCCTATGTCCGCCGGGGTACAGACCGTCGCTCCCGCGGGGACCCTTCCGACCTTCGCAGGCCGCTGGCGCGGCCAGAACGCGAAGCCCGGAAGGGCGACGTCGGTCCGTGGTCACGCTCAGAGCAACAAAAAGGCTGGGCCGCCCGTGGGAGGGCGGCCCGAGCTGGTGGGTCAGAGTTTGGTGGCGCCCGGGCCGGCCACCGCGACCCAGCTGGTCGGGGCCGTGAAACCCCGCTCCGCGTAGGCCGCGGCCACCGCGGCGGCGGTCTCGTCGGCCCGGGCGGCGTCGATCAGGGCCAGGACGCAGCCGCCGAAGCCGCCACCGGTCATGCGCGCGCCGTACGCCCCCGCGGCCAGCGCCGTGGAGACGGCCACGTCCACCTGGTCGACGGTGATCTCGAAGTCGTCGCGCATGGACGCGTGGGATGCGGTGAGCAGCGGCCCGATCTCCCGGACCTGGCCGGCCCGCAGCAGGGCGACGGTGTCCAGGACCCGCTGGTTCTCGGTGACGATGTGCCGGGTGCGCTTGCGCAGCACCTCGTCGCCGAGCCGGTCCAGCGCGCCGGGCAGGTCGTCGACGCCGACGTCGCGCAGCGCGGTGACGCCCAGGATGGCGGCCGATTCCTCGCAGCTCTTGCGGCGGGCCCCGTACTCGCCGTCGACGTGCTGGTGCGGCGCGTTGCTGTTGATCACCAGGATGGCCAGGCCGGCGGCGGCCAGGTCGAACGGGATCTGTTCGATCTCGTACGACCGGCAGTCCAGGAACAGCGCCTTGCCGGCCTCGCAGCGGATCGACGCCGACTGGTCGAGGATGCCGGTGGGGGCGCCGACGTACAGGTTCTCGGCGCGCTGGGCGATCGCCGGGCGCCGTTCCAGCGGCACGTCCAGCCCGCCCAGGTCGATCAGTGCGGTGAGCACGGACGACTCCAGTGCGGCGGACGACGACAGGCCGGAGCCGAGCGGCACCTCGGAGTCGATCGCGATGCGGACGGCGGGTGGCTCGAAGCCGGCCTCGCGCAGCGCCCAGACCACCCCGGCCACGTACGCGCCCCAGCCGGTCACCTCGCCCGGCTCGGTGATCCCGAACGTCACCGGTTCGGGCGCGAGGGTGGAGCAGACCGCGAAGGTCCCGTCCGGGGACGGGCCGACCGCGGCCACGGTGCGCTGCGGCAGCGCGAAGGGCAGCACGAAGCCGTCGTTGTAGTCGGTGTGCTCGCCGATCAGGTTGACCCGGCCGGGCGCGGCCCACAGGCCGGCCGGCTCTTCGCCGTAGGCCGAGGTGAAGGCGGCGACGGCGGACGCGGAGATGCTCATGCCACGTGCTTCCGGTAGAAGGTCCATGCGTCGCCGATCATCTCCTGGAGGGTGTTCTTCTCGGGCACCCATCCCAGTTCCGACCGGGCCCGGTCGGAGGACGCGACCAGGGTCGCCGGGTCGCCGTCGCGGCGGGGCGCGATCTCGACCGGGATGGCCGCGCCGGTGACCTCGCGGGCCGCCTCGACGACCTGCTTGTTGGAGAAGCCGTTCCCGTTGCCCAGGTTGTAGATCTTGTGCTCGCCGGGCGTGGCCGCGTCCAGCGCGAGCAGGTGCGCCCGGGCCAGGTCGGCCACGTGGATGTAGTCGCGCACGCAGGTCCCGTCCGTGGTCGGGTAGTCGTCGCCGAACAGCTGCAGCTTCTCCCGCTTGCCGGCGGCGGCCTGCAGCGTGATCGGGATCAGGTGCGTCTCCGGGTCGTGGCGCTCGCCGATCTCGTGGCTGTCGCTGATGTACGCCCCGGCCACGTTGAAGTAGCGCAGCGACACCGCGGCCAGGTTGTGGGCGAACGTCTCCGAGGTCAGCGCCAGGTCGAAGGTGAGCTTGGTCGACCCGTACGTGCTGGTGGGTGCCTTGGCGGCGGTTTCACTGATGGGAATCTCGACCGGGTTGCCGTAGACCGCGGCGGTCGACGAGAAGATCACCCGCGGCACCCGGGCGGCGCGGATCGCGTCCAGCAGGGCGAGCGATTTCACCACGTTCTCGTGCCAGTAGAGCTCCGGCTTGGACATCGACTCGCCGGCCGCGATCAGCCCGGCGAAGTGCAGCACCGCGTCGAAGCCGGCCTCGGGCGTGAGGACCTGGGCGGCGTCGGCGATGTCGGCCTCGACGAACGTCGCGTCCGGGGCGACCGCCTCCCGGAAGCCGGTGCGCAGGCTGTCCAGCACGACGACCTCGTGACCGGCGTCCAGCAGCAGCCGGCTGGTCACGCTGCCCACATAACCGGCGCCGCCGGTGACGAGCAATTTCACGGCTTTGGCTCTCCTTCTGGCGGGAATGGCGATCATAGAATCACGCGGAAGCGCTCATAAGTCAACAGGTTCGAACATCGTCCCACGGCGGTGAGGGGGTTTTCGGTATCCGGTCCGAGACTGACACAATGGCCCTCATGTCCGACGTTGCCCGCCGCCCGCGAGTGCTCTCCGGCATCCAGCCGACCGCCGATTCCTTCCACCTCGGCAACTATCTGGGCGCGGTGCGCAACTGGGTGGCGATGCAGGAGACCCATGACGCGTTCTACTGCGTGGTCGACCTGCACGCGATCACCATGGGCCATGATCCGGTCGCGCTTCGTAACCGTACTCGGGTTTCGATCGCCCAGTTGCTCGCCGTCGGACTGGACCCGGAGCGGTGCACGCTCTTCGTCCAGTCCCACGTGCCCGAGCACGCGCAGCTCGGCTGGGTGCTCAGCTGCATCACCGGTTTCGGCGAGGCCGGCCGGATGGTCCAGTTCAAGGACAAGTCGACCAAGGCCGGGCAGGACAGCACCACGGTGGGCCTGTTCACCTACCCGATCCTGCAGGCCGCCGACATCCTGCTCTACCAAGCCGACCAGGTCCCGGTCGGCGAGGACCAGCGCCAGCACCTGGAGCTGACCCGCGACCTGGCCCAGCGGTTCAACACGCGCTTCGCGCCGACCTTCACCATGCCCTCGGCGTACATCGTGAAGGACACCGCGAAGATCACCGACCTGCAGGACCCGACGATCAAGATGTCCAAGTCGGCGTCCTCGCCCAACGGCATCATCGAGCTGCTGGAGGACCCGGCCCGCTCGGCCAAGAAGATCAAGTCGGCGGTCACCGACACCGGGCGCGACATCCTCTACGACGAGGTGAACAAGCCCGGCATCAGCAACCTGCTGACCATGTACGCGGCGCTCACCACACGCACCATCGACGAGCTGCTGGAACAGTACGACGGGCGCGGCTACGGCGACCTCAAGAAGGACCTGGCCGAGGTGCTGGTCGAGTTCGTCAAGCCGATCCAGGAGAAGACGAAGACGTACCTGGACGACAAGGCCCAGCTCGACAAGATCCTGGCCGTCGGCGCCGAGAAGGCCCGCGCGGTCGCCTCGGTGACGCTGGCCAAGACGTACAAGAACGTGGGTTTCCTCAGCCCCGCCCGCGGGGCCTGAGACCCGTGGGTGATCCCGCTCGGACGCGCATCGGCGTGGCCATCGACATCCCGGAGCCCTGGGGGACGATGCTGACCCGCCGGCGCGCGGAGGCCGGCGACCCGCAGGCCGCCTGGACGCCGGCGCACGTCACGCTGCTCGGACCGACCGAGGTGGACACCGACGCGCTGCCGGCGGTGGAGAAGCACCTGGAGGCGGTCGCCGCGGCCCAGCCGCCGTTCACCGTGCACCTGCGCGGCACGGGCACGTTCCGGCCGGTCACCGAGGTGGTGTTCGTCAGCCTGGCGATGGGTATCAGCGAGTGTGAGCTGCTCGCCGAGGCGATCACCCGGTCCGAGGACATCCGCCGGGACAGCCGGTTTCCGTACCATCCACACGTCACGGTCGCCCAGGACGTGGCGCCGGAGGCCCTGGACGCGGTCTTCGACGACCTGGCCGGGTTCTCCTGCCGGTTCCCGGTGCCGTCGTTCACGCTCTTCTCGCACGGTGGCGAGGGTCCGTGGCGGCCCCGGCGTGACTTCCCGCTCGGTGGCTGATCTTTCGGTTACGGTCGCGCGGTGAACCCTATCGATCGGGCGTATGACGCGGTCGCGGCCCGGATCATGGCGGTGCGCTATCGCTCCCGCTACTTCGACCACCTGTGCCGGGCGCTGCTGCGCTACGACGGTGTCCAGGGTGGCCGGCTCGCCGCCGCCAGCGCGTACTACGGCTTCTTCGCCGTGTTCGCGCTGCTGCTGATCGGTTACTCCATCTTCGGGTTCCTGCTGACCAGCAACACGCAGCTCTTCGACCTGGTCCACGACTTCCTCCGGCAGAACCTGCCGTTCCTCGACGTGCAGGCCATCCTGGACAGCAAGTCCACGGTCGGCATCGTCGGCATCCTCGGCCTGACCTTCACCGGTATCGGCTGGGTCGAGGCGATCCGCTCCTCGCAGCGGCACATCTGGCGGCTGCGCGAGCAGCCCGGCTACTTCGGTATCCGGCAGGCGGTGGACCTGGGCGTGCTGATCGGCATCCTGATCCTGCTGGCGCTCACCCAGCTGGCCGTCTACGGCCTGGAGAAGTTGCTCGACTGGCTGGCCGACGGCGGCTTCCAGACCACCCTGTCGGTGGTCAGCCTGATCCTCACGCTCGGCGTCAACATGCTGCTCGCGGCCGCGCTGCTGGCCGCGGTGCCCCGGCTGCGGATGACCGCGCGCCGGATGGGCCCGCCGGTTCTGCAGGTCGGGATCGGACTGATGCTGCTCAACACCGTGGGCAAGACCTTCGTCTCGATGGTGCAGCGCAATCCGGCCTACGGCCTGGTCGGTTCCGCCGTCGGCGCCCTGGTCTATCTGTACGTGTTCCACCAGCTCCTGCTCTTCGGCGCGGCCTGGGCGGCGACCAGTCCGCACGGGCGTGTGGTGGACCTCTCAGCTGACGATAAAACCGCCCCGGTGGGGCAAAACCTCTGGATCCGGGACGCCCGCCCGCGATGATGTCCTGCGTGGGCACTCTCGTCACTCTGCATCTGCCGCCCGGCTCGCCGCTGACCGACGTGCCGTGGGTGATCACCATCGGTTCCCTGGGCGACCGGGAGGACTGGGATCCGGTCGTCTGCGGTCCGTACGAGCGGGACCACGCGATCGCCCTGGCCCGCGCCGTGGTCGCCGACGACGACCTGATGGCGGTGGTCGAGCCGATGCTGCCGCTGGACGGCGCGGACGCGATCCGCAAGGAGATCGACGCGATCCGGGCGATGGCCGAGGACGACACCGCGCCCGGTGACGAATTGCTGGCCGAGCCGGGCATCGGCGGCCCGCCCCCGCCCACTCCGGAGCCGTCCGAGGTGCACGCCGGCTGGCGGCGGATAGCCGCCCGTCTGAGCCGCTGAGCACGCTGCGATACTCGTCGCCGTGGTGATCTCACGGCGGTGGGCGGCGTTCCTGGTGGCGGTCGGCGTGTGGACGTGGGTGATCTGGCCCCGCTTCGGTCTCGCCATCTACAAGGACGACCGCTCGTTCGACGGCGGCACCCCGACCGCGTTCCTCTGGGTGCACGCGATCCTGATCGGGGCGTCGCTGATCATCGGTACGACGGTCGGAGTCCTGGGCGTGCGCGCCTGGATCGCCGTACGCAAAAAGCAGCCGTGACCAAAAGGTGACCGCAACCGGAGCAAACCGTTACCGGGAGGGGTTGCCGACGGCGAAGATTAATCTCCGGTTACGTGGCCACCGGGCAATTCCTCTGGGAACCCACCTAAAGCGGCAGACAAAATCCCTGGTGATTGCGGCGCGATAACGGTGCGCCAACAGTCCGTACCGAACGCCTGCCGACCACATGGCCCGCAGTTACGCTGCCGACCTGAGACCCACCGAGAGTGTCGGTGAGCAGTGGAAGGAGGGCGTCTTGCGCCCAGTACGTGGGAAGCGGATCGTGGCGATTCTCGCGGCAGGTGGGCTGACGCTCGCGGCCGCCGCTTGTGGTGACGCTCCGGCGGACACCCCGTCCGGTAGCTCCAGCTCGGCCGCTACGGCCGCGGCTTACAAGGCCTGCATGGTCACCGACACCGGTGGCATCGACGACAAGTCCTTCAACGCCTCCGCCTGGGCCGGCATCCAGGCCGCCAAGGGCGAGGCGAGCAACGTCGACCCGAAGTACGTCTCCTCGTCCTCCGAGGCCGACTACGAGCCGGGCCTGCGTAACTTCGTGACCCAGAAGTGCGACTACATCCTCGCGGTCGGCGGCCTGATGGGTGACGCCACCAAGAAGGTCGCGACCGAGAGCGCCAGCTCCCAGTTCGCGATCGTGGACAGTGGCAGCTCCGGCACCAACGTCTACCCGATGCAGTTCGCCACCCAGCAGGCCGCCTTCCTGGCCGGCTACCTGGCCGCGGGCTACTCGAAGTCCGGCAAGGTCGGCACGTACGGCGGCCTGAAGATCGCTCCGGTCACCATCTTCATGGACGGCTTCGCCGACGGCGTCGCCTACTACAACCAGAAGAAGGGCAAGACCGTCCAGGTCCTGGGCTGGGACAAGGCGAAGCAGAACGGTACGTTCGCCGACAGCTTCATCGACCAGAACAAGGGCAAGACGATCACCCAGACCCTGGTCTCGCAGGGCGCCGACGTGATCCTGCCGGTCGCCGGCGGCACCGGCCTGGGCACCGCCCAGGTCGCCAAGGACTCGTCCGGCAAGGTCTCGGTCATCTGGGTCGACCAGGACGGCTGCAAGAGCGCCGCGCAGTACTGCGACGTCTTCCTCAGCACGGTCGTCAAGAACGTCGAGGAGGCCGTCAAGGAGTCCGTGGTTCTGGGCGCCAAGGGCGAGAAGCTCTCCGCGACCCCGGGCTACATCGGCACCCTGGAGAACGACGGTGTCAGCCTGGCGCCGTACAACCAGTTCGACAGCAAGGTCGACGCGACCCTGAAGACCGAGATCGACCAGCTGAAGAAGGACATCATCAGCGGAACGGTCAAGGCCGAGTCGGCCAGCGCACCGAAGTGACCTTCCGGTAGTAGCATTCGGCCGCCGCGCGGTCCCGGGTTCGCGCCCGGGACTGAGCGGCGGCTCGCGTTACCCCTCCACCAGGACCAGCACCGAGACTCGGGAGATTCCGCTGAAACTGGAACTGCGCGGCATCACCAAGCGCTTCGGCGACCTGGTGGCCAACGACCACATCGACATCACCGTCGAGCCCGGCGAGGTGCACGCCCTGCTGGGTGAGAACGGCGCCGGCAAGTCGACCCTCATGAACCAGTTGTACGGCCTGCTGCAGCCGGACGAGGGGCAGATCGTCGTCAACGACGAGCCCAAGGTCTTCCGCAGCCCCCGCGACGCGATCGCGGCCGGCATCGGCATGGTCCACCAGCACTTCATGCTGGTCCCGGTCTTCACCGTGTCGGAGAACATCGCGCTCGGCGCCGAGGAGGTCCGCGGCGGCCCGCTCGGCTGGCTGGACCGCCGCCGCGCCCGCCGGGACGTCATCGAGACCTCGAAGAAGTTCGGCCTGCCGGTCGACCCGGACGCGCTGATCGAGGACCTGCCGGTCGGCGCCCAGCAGCGGGTCGAGATCGTCAAGGCGCTGACCCGCGACGTCGACCTGCTGATCCTGGACGAGCCGACCGCGGTGCTCACCCCGCAGGAGACCGACGAACTGCTCGCCGTGATGCGCTCGCTCACCGAGATGGGCAAGTCGATCGTCTTCATCACGCACAAGCTCAAAGAGGTCAAGAAGATCGCCGACCGGATCACCGTGGTCCGCCGCGGCAAGATCGTCGGCACCGCCAGCCCGGACACCAGTGAGGACGAGCTGGCCGCCCTGATGGTCGGCCGCGCGGTCAGCCTGGAGGTGGAGAAGACCCCGGCCGAGCCCGGCCGCGCCGTGCTGCAGGTCTCCGGCCTGGTCGTCGACGACGATCGCGGCATCCGCGCGGTCGACGGCGTGGACCTGGAGGTCCGGGCCGGCGAGGTGCTGGGCATCGCCGGCGTTCAGGGCAACGGGCAGACCGAACTGGTCGAGGCCGTGATGGGGCTGCGCGAGGTGCGCGCCGGCACGGTCGGGCTGGACGGCGCCGACCTGGCCGGCCTGAGCACCAAGCGGATCCTGCGCTCCGGCGTCGGTTACGTCCCCGAGGACCGCAGCCACGACGGTGTGGTCAAGGAGTTCAGCGTCGCCGAGAACCTGATCCTGGACATGTACGACCGCGAGCCGTTCGGCAACGCGTTCCGCCTGGACGTGTCCAAGGTCGGCAGCAACGCCAAGGAGCGGGTCGAGCAGTTCGACATCCGGTGCCAGACCCCGGAGTCCCCGGTCGGCACGCTCTCCGGCGGCAACCAGCAGAAGGTCGTCATCGCCCGGGAGATGTCCCGGCCGCTGAAGCTGTTCATCGCGTCCCAGCCGACCCGCGGCGTGGACGTCGGCTCGATCGAGTTCATCCACGGGCAGATCATCCACGAGCGCGACCAGGGCACCGCCGTGCTCGTGGTCTCCAGCGAGCTCGACGAGGTGGTCGGGCTCGCCGACCGGATCGCGGTGATGTACCGCGGACGGATCCTGGCCGTCGTCTCGCCGGACACCCCGCGCGAGGAGATCGGCCTGCTGATGGCCGGGATCACCGGCGGCAACGAGGAGATGAAGTGACCGCCGAAGCGACCGCACCGGCTCCGGAGAAGGAGCCGGCCGAGAAGGAGACGTTCCTCAACGTCTTCCTGCGCAACCTCTGGTCGTCCAACAGCGTGACCGTCACGGTCCTGTCGATCGTGCTCGCCGTGATCATCGGCGCGGTGCTGATCGTGGTGTCCGACTCGGCGGTGCTGGCGAAGTTCAGCTACTTCACCGCCCGCCCCGGCGACGCGCTCGACGCGAGCTGGACGCTCATCAGCTCGGCCTACTCGGACCTGCTCAAGGGCTCGCTCGGCGACCCGCAGGCGTTCAGCGACTGGTTCGCCGGCACCGGCACCTGGCAGGCGGCGTTCGCGCCGCTCTCCGAGACGCTCACCTACTCCGCCCCGCTGGTCTTCACCGGCCTCTCGGTCTCGCTGGCCTTCCGCGGCGGCCTGTTCAACATCGGTGCCCAGGGCCAGGCCGTGCTCGGCTGCATCGCCGCCGGGGTGGCCGGCTTCACCTTCGGCCTGCCGATCGTGCTGAACCTGCTCGTCGCGCTGGTCGCCGGCGCACTCGGCGGCGCCCTCTGGGGCTTCCTGCCCGGCCTGCTCAAGGCCCGGACCGGCGCCCACGAGGTGATCACCACGATCATGCTGAACTACACGGCCGGGCTCTTCCTGGCCTGGCTGGTCATCCAGAAGGGCGTCCAGCAGCCCGGCCGCACCGACGCGATCAGCAAGGTGGTCGCCGAGTCGGCCCAGCTGCCCTCGTTCGGCGGCGTGCTCCGGGTGAACCTCGGCATCGTGCTCGCCGTCCTGGTCACGGCCGGGGTGGCCTGGCTGCTCAACCGGTCGGCGTTCGGCTTCGAGCTGCGCGCGGTCGGCTCCAACGCGCACGCCGCGCGGACCGCCGGCATCAGCGTGGCCAAGACGTACACGCTGCTGATGGCCGTGGCCGGTGGTCTCGCCGGGCTCGGCGGCGCCACCCAGGTGCTCGGTACGGCGTACGCGCTGACCCCGTCGGTGGCCGGCAACATCGGCTTCGACGGCCTGCTCGTCGCCCTGCTCGGCCGCAACCGCCCGTGGGGCACCCTGCTCGCCGCGATCCTGTTCGGCGTGCTCCGGGCCGGCGGCAACCGCATGCAGTCCTACACCGGCATCTCGCTGGAGCTGGTCAACGTGCTGCAGGCTCTGATCGTCATCTTCATCGCCGCCCCCGCCCTGGTGAAGGCGATCTTCCGACTTCGTGCCGCCCGCGCCGCCGGGCTCGGCGTCTCTCCGGCGAAGGGCTGAGGACATGTCGACCGCGACTGTGGAGGCGGCGACCGAGGTCGCCGCGCCGGAACCGTTCTGGAACCGGCTGCGCCGCTTCGGGGTGGCCCTGATCGTGCTCGGCGGGCTCGCCGCGGTGCTGTTCGGATCGCTCGCGCCGAGCAAGGACGCCCGGTTCACGCTCACCGAGGACGCCGCCGGCGCCGCTCTGTCGATCAACGGCCAGTTCGGTGCCGTGCTGTTCGGCGTGCTGACCCTGGTGGCCGGTGGCCTGCTGGTGGCCGGCCTGCTCAAGCGCTGGTCGAACGCGCTGCTGGTGATCGGCATCGTGACGTTCGTGCTGTCGTTCCTGTGCTGGCAGGTGGCCGGGCAGTTCATGTCGCTGGAGGACACCCTCAGCGGCACCATGGACCTGGCCCTGCCGCTGGTGCTGGGCGCCCTGGCCGGTGTGCTGGGCGAGCGGTCGGGCGTGGTCAACGTCGCGATCGAGGGCCAGTTCCTGATGGGCGCGTTCGCCGGGGCCCTGATCGGCACCATGGCCGGCAGTGTCTGGGCCGGCCTGATCAGCGCGGCCATCGGCGGTGTGATCATCGCGGCGATCCTGGCCGTGCTCTCGATCCGCTACCTGGTCGACCAGACCGTGGTCGGCATCGTGCTGAACCTGTTCGCGCTCGGCATCACCGGCTTCCTCTACGAGCGGCTGATGCAGCCCGACGCGGTGAAGTACAACGCGCCGCCGCAGATGCCCACCGTCAAGATCCCTGGGCTGGCCGACATCCCGGTGCTGGGCCCGGTCTTCTTCGACGCCACCCCGCTGCTCTGGATCGCGCTGATCCTGGTCGCGGTGATCCACTTCGGGCTGAACCGGACCCGCTGGGGCCTGCGGACCCGGGCGGTCGGCGAACACCCCACCGCGGCCGACACGGTCGGTATCCGGGTGCGCGGCCTGCGCTACCTGAACGTGCTGCTGGGCGGCGTGGTGGCCGGTCTCGGCGGGGCGTACTTCACGCTGGTGGCCACCGGCAGCTTCACCAAGAACATGACCGCCGGCGCCGGCTTCATCGCGCTCGCGGCGCTGATCTTCGGGCGGTACACGCCGATCGGGGCGTTCGGGGCGGCGCTGTTCTTCGGCTTCGCGCAGAAACTGGCGTTCTACCTGAGCGCGATCAACAGCCCGGTGCCGAACCAGTTCCTCAGCATGCTGCCGTACCTGGCCACGATCATCGCGGTGGCCGGCCTGGTCGGGCGGGTGCGCGCACCGGCCGCGGACGGCCTTCCGTACGTCAAGAGTTGATTCTCCGCTGAAGTCGGATGCCCGGGCCTGGCCCGGGCATCTGTCGTTCACGGACCGGACAGTGGGGCAGAATCGAGATCATGGAGATCGACTGGGCGGCGCTACGAGCAGCCGCCATCGAGGTGATGCGACGCGCCTACGTGCCCGCGTCCGACTTCCCGGTCGGCGTGGCCGCCCTGGTCGACGACGGCCGGGTCGTGGTCGGCTGCAACGTGGAGAACGCGTCCCTCGGCATGACCCTGTGCGCCGAGTGCGGCATGGTCGGCGCGCTGCACGCCACCGGCGGCGGCAAGCTGGTGGCGATGTCCTGCGTGGATGCGACCGGTGGCCCGCTGATGCCGTGCGGACGCTGCCGGCAGATCCTGTGGGAGCACGGCGGCCCGGACATGCTGGTCGAGGCGCTGCCCCGCCCGCTGCGGATGGACGAGTTGCTGCCGCACGCGTTCGGCTGGGTGGACATGGAGAAGGTCACCGGCCCGGCCGGCGGCCCCGAGGTCCCGGCCGAGCTGGCCAAGTGGCGCGGGCGCGGGACGGTTTTCGTGCACCCGGACCTGTCCGGCGGCACGACGATCTGGACCGGTTACTGGGAGCGCTCGTCGGGCGCTCCGGGCACCGGCGAGGACAAGGGCATCCTGGAGGAGGCGCCGAATTTCCCGACCGCCTCCGCCGCGGTGGCCTGGGGCCTGGTCCGCAGTCCGCGGATCGTGGTGGTCGATGCCGAGGGCGGTCTGTCCTGGGCGGGCGAGGGTGAGCTGCCGGACGGGATCCCGCAGCGGTGGAAGGACGAAGCATGAGCGGCATCGCCGCGGTAGACGTGATCCGGGCCAAGCGGGACGGTCACGTCCTGTCCGACGCCCAGATCGACTGGGTGGTCGACGCGTACACGAAGGGTGTCGTCGCCGACGAGCAGATGTCGGCGCTGGCCATGGCCATCCTGCTGCGCGGCATGACGCCGGCCGAGATCGCCCGCTGGACGGCCGCGATGATCGCCAGCGGCGAGCGGCTGGACCTCTCGGCGGTGTCCCGGCCGACCGCCGACAAGCACTCCACCGGCGGTGTCGGCGACAAGATCACGCTGCCGCTGACCCCGCTGGTCGCGGCCTGCGGCGTGGCCGTCCCGCAACTCTCCGGGCGCGGCCTGGGCCACACCGGCGGCACCCTGGACAAGCTGGAGTCGATCCCCGGCTGGCGGGCCCGGCTGAGCAACCAGGAGTTCATCGCCCAGCTCCAGGACGTCGGCGGCGTCATCTGCGCGGCCGGCGAGGGTCTGGCCCCGGCCGACCGCAAGCTCTACGCCCTGCGTGACGTCACCGGCACCGTCGAAGCGATTCCGCTGATCGCCAGCTCGATCATGAGCAAGAAGATCGCCGAGGGCACCGGCGCGCTGGTGCTCGATGTCAAGGTCGGCTCGGGCGCGTTCATGAAGGACCTGGCCCAGGCCCAGGAGCTGGCCCGGACCATGGTCCAGCTCGGCAAGGACAGCGGCGTCACCACCGTCGCCCTGCTCACCGACATGAGCACCCCGCTCGGCCTGGCCGTCGGCAACGCCAACGAGGTCGCCGAGTCGGTCGAGGTGCTGGCCGGGGGTGGCCCGTCCGACGTGGTCGAGCTGACCCTGGCCCTGGCCCGGGAGATGCTGGCCGCGGCCGGCGTCGACGCCGACCCGGAGAAGGCGCTGGCCTCGGGCGCGGCGATGGACAGCTGGAAGGCGATGATCCGGGCGCAGGGCGGCGACCCGGACGCGGCCCTGCCGGTCGCCAAGCACACCGAGACGCTGCGGGCCGAGTCGGACGGCGTGGTGACCACCATGGACGCGTTCGGCATCGGGGTGGCCGCGTGGCGGCTCGGCGCCGGTCGCGCCCGCAAGGAGGACCCGGTCAGCTTCGGAGCCGGCGTGCAGCTCAAGGTCAAGCCGGGCGACCGGGTGAAGGCCGGTGACGTGCTGCTTGAGCTGCGCACCGACGAGGAGTCCCGGATGGAGGCGGCCCGGGCCGACGCGGTCGGCGCGATCGTGATCGGGACCGATGCCCCCACCTCGGCCGGGCTTCTCCTGGACCGCATAGCCTGACGCACCATGACGAAGGCCGCTCCCGATCCACGCGCGGTTCGCGAGGCCAGCCTGGACGAACTGACCAGGCTGGGCCTGCCGTTGCCGCCGCTCTCGTTCCCGCTGGTGTGGGAGCTGGGCGACACGGTCGAGCTGCGCCCGGTGGCCGAGTTGGAGGCCCGGGCCGCGGTGCTGCACGTGGTGGTGGCCCGCTGTTTCGGGATGCCGACCGAGGCGGCGATGAGCTGGTTGCTCGCCTCGCACCTGGTCGAGCTGGTCACCCCGCCGGAGTGGCAGTTCGTGATCGGTGCCAAGGGTGACCACCGGTCGTTCGTGCTGCACCACGACGCCGTGTTCGCGCTGGCCTACCTGCTCGGCCTGGGGCGGCATCTGGACCCGACGGTGCCGCCCGACGATCACCTGATGAGCCAGATGCCGGATCTGCCCTCGGGCGAGACCTTCGGCCGTTGGCGGTCCCGGTCGCTGGTCGCGGTCCGGGACGCGGCCGAGGCGGCGGTGCTGCTCGATCTCTACTACTGCCTGGACTGGGCCTACCAGGAGGCCGAGAAGGGCGGGCGGCCGCTGCCCGGCGAGGTCGACAGCAACGCGATCGGGCAGCGGCGATGGGCGCTGGAGTGGGCCGTGATCTTCCACGGTCCCTACCACGAGAAGCCCCCGGAGTGGGAAGAAGTCGACCTTTCGGTCTGAGGACCCAAAGACCTTTCAGACCCGCTTCCCGTACGTCGTGAGCACCACCGCCGCCGTGACCGTCACGTCCCGGGTCGGCAGGTCGTCCACCGCGACGTGCCGGGCGCTCGGCGTCATCCCGATCAGCGTGCGCGCCTCGGCCGCGGTCAGCCGCATCTCGTGGCGCAGGGTGCGGGCCTCGATCGACCGGAAATGTTCATCGAGCGTTTCGCCCACCCGCGCCGCCTTCTCCGGGTCGACCTGGATCAGGCCGTGCGCGGCGACCAGCTCGGCCAGGTGGTCGGCGGCCGGGGTGACCACGAGCAGCCGGCCGTCCGGGCGCAGCACCCGGTGAAACTCGGGGCCGTTGCGCGGGGCGAAGACGTTCAGGATCACGGCGGCGCGGGCGTCGGCGACCGGGAGCGGGCGCCACAGGTCGGTCAGCACGGCGGCGGCCCGCGAGTGGGCCCGGGCGGCCCGGCGCAGCGCCGGTTTGGACACGTCCAGGCCGAGACCGACGGCCGTGGGGGCGGAGTCGAGCACGTGGGCCAGGTAGTCGCCGGTGCCGGTGCCCGCGTCGAGGATCAAGCGGTCGTCGCGCGCTTCCCGCCGTACCGTAATCGGATCTTGATCTTCGGGGGTCTCGATGGTCTCGGCCAGCGCCCGGGCGATGAAGGTGTAGTGACCGGCGGCCAGGAAATCGGCCCGATCGGCGATCATCTCGGCGCTGTCGCCGGTGTGCGGGAGCCGTCCGGCGCTCAGATCGGCGTAGCCCTGCCTGGCCATGTCGAAGCTGTGCGACCGGGGACAGCGCAGGGCCCGATCGTGGCGTGCGAGTGGTTCTCGGCACACCGGGCACCTCAGGTACGGCAATGCGCCATCGATCATTCGGTTCTTCCCTCTACGCTTCTCTGATGGCTGGCATCGCGCACTCGGACATCGTCAAGGCTCCCAAGGTTCTGCTGCACGACCATCTGGACGGCGGACTCCGCCCGTCGACAATCGTGGAGCTGGCCGCCCAGGTGGGCCATGAGCTGCCCGAGACCGACCCGGCCCGCCTGGGTGACTGGTTCGTCGCGGCGGCCGACTCCGGCTCGCTGGAACGGTACCTGGAGACGTTCGCGCACACCGTCGCGGTGATGCAGACCGCCGAGGGCCTGCACCGGGTGGCCAAGGAGTGCGCGCTCGACCTGGCCGCCGACGGCGTGGTCTACGCCGAGGTCCGCTACGCCCCGGAACAGCACCTGGAGGGCGGTCTCACCCTGGACGAGGTGGTCGAGGCCGTGGAGGCGGGCTACCGCGAGGGCAGCGCCGAGGCGGCCGCCAACGGCACCCCGATCCGGATCGGCACGCTGATGACCGCGATGCGGCACGCCGCCCGGTCGCAGGAGATCGCCGAGCTGTCCGTGCGGTTCCGCGACGCCGGGGTGGTCGGCTTCGACATCGCCGGCGCCGAGGCCGGCTTCCCTCCCACCCGGCACCTGGACGCCTTCGAGTACCTGCAGCGGGAGAACTTCCACTTCACGATCCACGCGGGCGAGGCGTTCGGCCTGCCGTCGATCTGGGAGGCCATCCAGTGGTGCGGCGCCGACCGGCTGGGTCACGGCGTCCGGCTGATCGACGACATCACGGTCCCGGCCGCCGGCCCGAGCGAGGTCACCGCGACCGGGGGCACCCACTCGGCGCCGCCGGTGCTGGGCCGCCTCGCGGCGTATGTGCGGGACAAGCGCATCCCGCTGGAGCTCTGCCCGTCGTCGAACGTGCAGACCGGCGCGGCCGAGTCGATCTCCTCGCACCCGATCAAACTGCTGCACGACCTTCGCTTCCGGGTCACCGTCAACACCGACAACCGCCTGATGAGCGGTACGTCGATGAGCCGCGAGATGGGACTGCTGACCGAGGCGTTCGGGTGGGGCTGGGCGGAACTGCAGTGGTTGACCATCAACGCGATGAAGTCGGCGTTCATCCCGTACGACGAGCGATTGGTCCTGATCAACGAGGTGATCAAGCCGGCGTATGCCAAGTTGGTCGGCTGAAATCCGGCGTTTCGCGATTTTAGGGGATCCGGGCGTCCGTACGGCAGACGAAATTACCTGTCTGGATCCCTGACTCCACCGTTCGGCTACACTCCCGCCTACAAACTTGGCATAATCCGGCATCTCGCCTTGCCGATCGCGGGGGGATCGAGCCATCGTTCTCCTGTCGCGATCGACTACGATCTGACTCGTCGGCCTGCGCCCCACCCCCCAACGCCGCGCCGACCACGTTCGAGTGACTTTGAGAAATAAGCAGCTCTACAGGCAGTGATTTCAGACCGGCGATGTCCAACTACGACGTTGCAACATCGCGTCACACAACCGGTCCGTGTCCGCCTGCTCTTTCTCTTTGACACTCGTCGTGATGGAATCTCGGGGGCCCGACCCGGCGAGTCGGCCGTGCGCGGTGCCCGGCGAGCCGAATGCCGGGCCCGAATCAGGAGGACGGTGACGTGAGCAAGCGCCCTAGTGAGGCGGACGGCGTCATGTCGCGTCTGCGTCGACCCACGGGTCGGCTGCGAGACCTACCCATCTGGTCCAAGCTTGGTCTGATCATGCTCGTGCCGACCGTCGCGACGATCATCGTCGGCGTCAACGGTCTGGTCGAGCACATCGATCAAGCTGATACCGCTGAGAACACCCGAACCCTCGCCGTCCTGGCCGAAGCTGCGGGCGGCCTCGCCGACCAGCTCCAGGACGAGCGGGCGTACGCGGTGGAGATGTCCGTCGCCCAGGACAAGACCCTGGTCACGACGGTCAACAAAAAGCTCCTGGCCTCGGCCACGCCCAAGTACAACGGCGTGCACACCAAGGTCGACGCGGCCATCCAGCGATATGCGCAGCAGCGGACCGCGGTGGACAACCAGCCCGAGCGCGTCAACCTGATGCTCTCCCGCCTCGACAACAACCTGGGCGACCTCTCCACCTTCCGGAGCAAGGTCACCAACCCGGCCAGCGGCGAGAGTGTCGACAGCGTCACCGGCACCTACAACAAGCTGATCGATGACCTTCTGGCCGTGCGCGACGCCGCCGCCCAGCAGGCCACCGACACCACGCTGAGCGACCACCTGCGGGCGGTCGCCGAGGTTGCCCGGGCCAAGAACTTCGTCTCCAAGCAGCGCTACCTCGGGCACGAGGCGATCGGGCTGCAGAGCTTCAGCACCGCGCTCCGGCAGGAGTACCTCACCGCTGACACGGGCTTCAACCTCGCCGTGAACAACCTCAACTCGGTTGCCACCAACGGTGAGGACACGCTCTTCAAGAAGACCACCCAGAACAACGACGCCTCGCGGTCGGCCAGCAACCTGTCCGGTCCGCTGCTGGCGAACTCGGGCAGCGACATCAGCGGCTATCACCTGACCACCGATGGGTGGGACAAGGCGATGTCCGACTACGACGACACGTTCCGGCAGGTCGAGGAGTCTCTCGACAAGAACATCGTCGCCGAGGCCACGGACAAGCGGAACACGACGAACCGTACGGTTTTCGTCGAGACCAGCGTCCTGCTCGGCATGCTGCTGCTGGCCATCCTGTTCGCGTGGTTGGTCGCCCGGTCGATGGCCCGCTCGCTGCGTGAGCTGCGTCAGGGTGCCCTCGCGGTCGCCCAGTTCGGTCTGCCCCACGCGGTCTCGCGGCTGCGTGACCCGGCGCTCTCCGCGTCGCTCACGCCGGCCCAGGTCGCCGACCAGATCGCCGAACCCCTCCCGGTGCGCAGCCGGGACGAGTTCGGGCAGGTGACCGAGGCGTTCAACGCGGTCCACCTGGAAGCCGTGCGGACCGCGGCCGAGCAGGCCGCCCTGCGGGCCTCCGTCGCGACCATGTTCGTCAACCTCGCCCGCCGTTCGCAGATCCTGGTCGACCGGCTCATCGGTCACCTGGACCGGCTGGAGCGCGGCGAGGAGGACCCGGACCGGCTGGCCGAGCTCTTCCAGCTCGACCACCTGGCCACCCGAATGCGGCGTAACGACGAGAACCTCCTGGTCCTCGCCGGCGCCGACTCCACCCGTGTGCAGCGCGAACCGGCCGCCCTGATCGACGTGCTGCGCGCCGCGCAGTCCGAGGTCGAGCACTACACCCGGATCGAGTTCGGCGTCATCGACCGGGAGATCGAGGTGGCGGCGCACGCCGTCAACGACATGGTCCACCTGGTCGCCGAGCTGTTCGACAACGCGACCGCCTTCTCCCCGCCGAACTCCAACGTTCTGGTCGAGGCGCGGCGGGTCGGCGACAGCGCGGTGCTCTCGGTCGAGGACCACGGCATCGGCATCAGCCGCGAGCAGTTGCGGGACCTCAACGAGCGTCTCGCCAACCCGCCCACGGTGGATGTGGCCGTCTCCCGCATGATGGGCCTGGTCGTGGTCGCCCGGCTGGCGAACCGGCACGGCGTCCGCGTCGAGCTCCGCCCGGCCGATCGTGAGCGGGGTACTGTCGCTGAGGTGGGTCTGCCCATCTCCGTCCTCGCGTCGGCGGCCTCGGCCCGGATGCCGGGTGGTTACGACGCGCCGCCGGCCGCGATGCCGCCGTTCGGCGAGCCGCTCGCACTGGAGAGCGGCCGTGGTGGATACCCGGGGACCAACGGCACGAACGGTTCCGTCCCGGCCTGGTCCGACCTCACCGGTGCGGCCCCGTCCAACGGTTTCGGTGGCGGCTCCAACGGCTTCGGCGGCGGACTCGGCTCGAACGGGTTCGGTGGCGGTCACACCAACGGCTCGGCCAACGGCTTCAACGGCTCGCTCGGCGGCGGCTTCGGCCCCCGCAGCAACGAGCCGCTCCCGCCGCTGCCGTCCGCTCCGATCAGCTCCGGCCCGCAGGGCTTCGCCGGTCTGGACGAACTGGCCCAGCGCCGCAACGGCAACGACTACCAGCGACCCGACGGTGATGTGAACGGCTTCGGCCCGACCATCCCGCGCCAGCTCCCGGCCAACCCCGAGAGCCAGGGCCGCAACCCGTTCATGCCGCCGGTCTCGGCCCCTCCGGTTCCGTCGGCCCCGCCGGTCACCTCGGCCCCGCCGGTTCCGTCGGCGCCGCCGATCTCCGCCGCGCCGATCTCGGCCGAGCCGACATCGTTCGCGTCGGCCCCGCCGGCCTGGCCGCCGGTGGCCAACGACCGCGAGACCCCGCACGTCCCGGAGAACCTGGCCGCGGCCCTCGACATGACTGCCGAGATCCCGCGGTACCGGCCGGACAACGTCGACTCGTACCCCGAGGTCGCCCGCCCGGTCAACCCGCCCATGGCGGCGTTGCCCGCGTCGGCCCCGCCGGCGTATGACGCGGTCAAGCCGGTCAGTGGCCCGGCCATCGACCAGGCGACCGCGGCGGCCCAGATCTCCTCCGCCCGCGAGGGTGCGGTGCCGTTCGCCGACGAGACCATGGAGCTGCCGATCTTCCGGGAGCTCGAGTCGGCCTGGTTCACCACGACCCAGGCGACCAAGCCGGCCGTCTCCGGCACCGGCGAGGAAGCCGTGGTCTCGCAGCGGATCCCCACCGGCGAGCCGATCCGGACCGCCGGGGTGCCGCAGCAGGCGCTGTCCCCGGAGGCCCGGGAACTCGACGCGGCCACGGTCGGTGCGTCCGCCTCGGCGGCCGGTGCCGGCTCCTACGGCGGCGGTGCGGCAGCGGCGACGGCCACGAACCCGTGGCAGACCGCGGCCGACGACGGCTGGCAGGCCGCTCGTAAGGCGTCCGAAGTCACCATCGACACGACCACCACGGCGGGCCTGCCGAAGCGCACGCCGATGGCGCAACTCGTCCCCGGCGGTGTTGACCGGGGCGGTAACTCCGTCCAGCGCCGTACGCCCGAGGGGGTCCGCGGTCTGCTGTCCGCGTACCACCGGGGTGTCGCGCGCGGTCGCACCAAGGAACAATCGACCAACCCGGAGGAGACTCCGGGAGGGCAGCAGCCCTCGCAGGCTGGCAAGGAGCATGAGGCATGACATCTACGCAGGATCTCGGTTGGCTCCTCGCCAACTTTGCTGACCGCGTTCCCGGGGTCGCGCACGCGATCGCGGTCTCCGCCGACGGCCTGCTCCTGGCAGCCTCGCGGGACCTCCCCCGGGACCGCGCCGACCAGCTGGCCGCCATCGCGTCCGGTCTGGTCAGCCTGACCCAGGGTGCGGCGCGCTGCTTCGAGGGCGGTGCCGTTCTGCAGACGGTCGTGGAGATGGACAATGGGTTCCTGTTCCTGATGTCTATCTCCGACGGCTCCTCGTTCGCGGTGCTCGCGGCTCGCAGCTGCGACGTCGGACAGGTCGGCTACGAGATGGCCCTCCTGGTCGACCGCGTCGGCGAGGCGCTGACCCCCGCGCCGCGGTCTGCGGCCGGGGTGCTGGGCTGAAGGCGCAGTGAGCCGGCCCATCCGGCTACTGTCCAAAAACTTGAGAACCAATACACTTCGAGGGGCCGAGGGAGGGGTTGACGGTGACGATGCCTGAACGCGATGAGCCGACCGGCGCGCTGGTAAGACCGTACGCCGTGACCCGTGGTCGGACCCGGCCGAAGCTTGAGATAGCGCTGGAAGCGCTGGTCGAGACAACCGTGCGTGGCCGCTCCGGAGGTTTTCGCGGCGGACATGGCGGAGGCGAGCATCAGTACATCGCGCAGATGTGCGACAACGGCCGAGTGCAGTCGCTCGCCGAAATCGCCGCACGCATGCAGCTGCCGCTCGGTGTGGCTCGTGTGATCGTCGCCGACATGGCCTCTGATGGCCTGCTGGCGGTGTACGAGCCCACCTCGCTAGAGGACGAGACCGACGCGGTAGGCACGGAACTGCTGGAAAGGGTGCTGAGTGGACTTCGCAGGCTCTGACATGTCGCAACGTCCCGCTGCGGGCGGACGCGTGACATCGGCGAAGATTGTCATCGCCGGTGGCTTCGGCGTCGGTAAGACGACGCTGGTGGGCTCGGTCTCGGAGATCACCCCACTGACCACCGAGGCGATCATGACCTCGGCCGGTGTGGGCGTCGATGACAACCGGCAGGTGCCGGGGAAGATGACCACCACGGTCGCCATGGACTTCGGGCGTATCAGCATCGATCGCGACCTGATCCTGTACCTGTTCGGCACGCCTGGCCAGACGCGATTCTGGTTCATGTGGGACGAGCTGGTCCGGGGCGCGATCGGTGCGGTGGTCATGGTGGACACGCGTCGGCTCGCCGACTGCTTCGCCGCCATCGACTTCTTCGAGCACCGCCGCTTGCCGTACCTGGTGGCGATCAACTGCTTCGATGGCATGCAGTATCACAACCCGCAGGACGTCCGGGACGCACTCGCGATCTCGGGCGACGTGCCGGTCGTGAGCTGTGACGCCCGCAACCGCGAGTCGACGAAGAACGTCCTCATCTCGCTTGTCGAGTATGTGCTGACGATGCGTCGCTCGCGTGCGGTAGCGCCCGCCTGACGAACGGTGAAAGCCCCGCTCCGTGCGACGGAGCGGGGCTTTCGCGCGTCTTCAGCCAACCTACTTCCGCACCCGATCAACAACGTTGAGTAACCACCCGCCGGTCGAGGCCCCGCCGGCCGGCGCTGAGTGTCGCGCCGAAGCCCCCACACAGCCACGAGCACCAGCCAAGAGCAGCCAGCTGGCGCTCACGGCTGCCTGAGGGCTTCCTTGCAGCCGTGAGCACCAGCCGAGAGCAGTCAGCTGGTGCTCACGGTTGCCTGGGGGCTTCCTTGCAGCCGTGAGCACCAGCCGAGAGCAGTCAGCTGGTGCTTCACGGTTGCCTGGGGGCTTCCTTGCAGCCGTGAGCGCCAGCTGCGGGCGGTCAGCTGGTGCTGGGGGTTGTGTCGGAGGGCTTGAGGCAGCCGCCAGCACCAGCTGGGGCCTGGAGCCGCGCGGACGGCCAGCCCACGGCGTACCTCCGAAGCAACCGGATCCGAAGCCGACCATGCGCGGCGGCTGGAGCTGAACCACAGCGGGGGCCGCCTGGTGAGCTGGGGTGACCGAGGGTCGGCCGGGGGTGGCGGCTGGGCAGTGGGCAGGGCGGGGGCCGCCTGGTGGGCTGGGGTGACCGAGGGGCGGCCGGGGGTGGCGGCTGGGCGGTGGGCAGGGCGGGGGCCGCCTGGTGAGCCGGGGTGACCGAGGACCCGCCGGGCGGCGGCAGCTGGGCCGTGGGCAGAGCAGGGGCCGCCTGATGAGCCGGACGACCGAGGTCCGGCAGACGTACCGGGCGGCATACGAGCCTGGGTGACCGGGAATCGACCGTGAGGGCCCGCCTGGGCCGCGAACCCACCCAGAGCCACCCCAAGTACCAGCCCGCCAACCGGAAACGGCCCTAAGAGCCGACAGCCGGAAAATGAACCGGCCGCGACCCCCGAAGGGCCGCGGCCGTCTCTTCAGAACCTCAGCGATTACCGCCGTATCCAGCCCCGTTGTTCCGATATTCATCGGCCGGCTGTCCATCCCGGGTGAAGTCCCACCCGCCAGCTGCTTCGCGCCCGGGCCGCCCGCCCATCGCGAACCCGCCGATCTCCTGCCCACGCCGCCACCCCCGGAAGTATCCGGTGGTGTGCGCCGCGATAGAAGCGGCGTCGCGCACGATGCGCAGCGGACGTTCTTCACGGACCGTCGTGCCGGGCACCAGGTTCGCCTGGGGCACCCGCTTGGGCAGCCCGGCCGAGGTTTCCGCAGCCACCGCCGGGGTCGCCGCTTTCTGCGCCGCCCGCCAGCCGCTGTCGTTCGGGTTGGCCCATTCCACGTTGGCCCCGGGGTCGCTGGTGCCGCCGGTGAACCACGCGGACCGGGCCGCGGCGAAGATCAGCAGGTCGCCGTCGCTGCCGTCGGCCGGGACCGGCGGTGCGGTGCTCCGGTCGAGGGCGGTGATCCGCGGCGGCAGGTCTTCGACCGGCATGGTGCGGGCGCCGCCGTCGATCAGGCGCAGCGACGGCGGGTCGCCGATCTGGTCGATGCCGGGTGCCTTGCCGCGGGAACCGTTGAGCTGGGTGTCGACCAGGTGCAGGGCCGGCGGTTCCTTCGGCATGTCCTGCCACGGCGGCCGGATGCGTCCTTCGGCTCCGGACGATGCGCCCGGCCCGCTGACCGAGGCGGCGGCCGTACGCTGCGGGAGCGCCGTGTCGTCGCCGGTGTTCAGCAGTGGCCAGTTGGCCCGGGAGCCCGGTTCCGGGGTTTCTTCGGCCGGCCGCTGCGTGGGCATGGGCAGGGAGAAGTCGGTTGCGCTGCCGTTGGTGGCGGGCGCCGGGCTGCTGGGCCGGGTGGGCGGCCGGGTCGGGATGACCGTGCGTTGCCGCTCGGCTCGGGCCCGGTTGAGTTCGGCGTTGGTGAGGGTGGGCCGGAACGGCTCACCCGCGTCGGCCGGCGAGCTCGGGAGGCCGCCCGCGGAGATCGGGTTGCGCGCCGCGGGGGAGATCGGGTTCCGCGCGGCGGGCGAGATCGGGCTGCGTGCGGCCGGGGATGCCGGTGCCACCGGGTTGCGGCTGCCCGGCACCGGACGGGTGCCCGGGGTGATCGGTGTCATGCCCGGCGGGGGCGGCGGCACCGAAACCGGACGGTTACCCGGCGTGCTGATCCGGCCGGGGAGGCCGTTGGCCGCGGCCGGGGCGACCGGCGGCGGGCCGATCGGGTCGGGTGCGACCGGGGGTGCGTTCATCGGCTGCGGGACGGCCGGGCCGCCGAGACCGGCCACGGCGGGCTCGGGTCGGCTGCGTCGGCTGAACCGGGAACCGAGGTCGGAGCTGACCGGCGGCGCGGCGGCCGGGGCGGGCGGCTCGGCCGAGCGGCGGGAGGCGCGACGGCCCACGTTCGGCTCGGTGGCCTGGCTGGTGGCCCGGGCGGTGAGGGTGCCGACCAGTGCGGCGCACGCGGCGTCGCAGGTGCGGACGGCGGCGATGGCGTGCCGGACCGCTTCGGCGGCGGCCGGGGCCAGTGACTTGTTGACCCCGCCCCGGCGCGGCGATTCGCTTATCGCCACCTGGAGGGCGGTGACCGCGGCGATCACCTGGTCCTCGGTGCCGGCTCCGGCGCGGGTGAGCTCGATGGCGACGTCCTGCGCGTGGTGCGCGGGTTCGTCGCCGCGGCCGGTCAACCGGCCGGGCTCGGGGATCGCGTCGAGGACGGCCATGGCGAGGGGGTGGGCCGGGTCCGGGTAGGCCCGCAGGGCGGCCGGGTAGAGCTCGCGCAGCACCTCGCGGAGCGCGACGGCCGACGAGTTCCGCCCGGCCAGCATGGCCACGTGCGCGGCCAGGACCGGCTTGTAGCTGACCAGCTCGCGCGGGGCGGGCAGGTTCACGGCGGCGATCGCGCCGGCCTGCAGTGCGCGGGCCAGCCCGATCGCACGCCGGGCGGCGGCCGGGGCGGAGATCTCCTCCGGGGAGTCGTCGTCCGAGAAGCGCTCGGCGAAGTCGTCGGCGTCGTCGTCGTCGACCACGACCAGCGGCCGGCCGGCGGCGGTGAGCAGCGAGGTGACGACGTGGTCGTCACTGTCGGCGGCCACGGCCGCGTCGCTGAACCCCGTCGTCCGTTCCACGAGCAGCGTTCCCAGCAGGGCGTAACCGGCAGGGTCGTCGCTGATCTCGTGGACGCCGAGCAGCCGGCCTGCGTCGTCCACCACGGCAATGTTCAGTGGAGCGGCCGAGGCCGAACGCACCGAATCATCAGCCGACGCCAGACCGCAGTACACGCGCACGAGCGCCACGGCGTCGTCCTCCTCCCCGGGAGTGCTTCTCTGTGGCCAAGGACTGATGTTCCCTGGTAATCGGTCAGTCACGCCAGTCCACAGCAGCAGAGATCTTGCTGATGACCGACCGCCAGCCGAGACTCGCCTGTTGTGCACCGATCTTCTTCAGCCGGCGACGACCGAAGAAACCGCCCATACCACCGTTTTCCGCGGCACGAAGGGAGTCGTCGAGGTCGTCGAGCGGGGAACCGGGCGACAGCGCCAGGATCACCGGCTTGAGCCGGAGGGCGTGCCCGAGGTCCCGGCCCACCTCCCCGGCGGCGATGAGCAGGGGCAGATCCCACGTGTCGTGACCGCCGCGCAGGTTCTCCACCACGAGGTCGAGTTCGTAGCGCTCCTCCGGCAGCGGGTCGATGTCGCTCGACTGTACCCGCTCGGCGAGGTCGCCCCAGCTGTCCAATTGTGCGAGATCGTGGGGAGCACCCGAACGAATGAAGGAGACCAGCGCTTCGGCGTTCTTGAAGGCGAGCAACCGGCCCTTGTGACTGAGGAACATGGGTACTTCCTCGTCGTCCGACTGGGCCTTCGCCTCCTCTTTGTCGTCGTCGGAGTCGGTCTCCTCGTCGGAGTCTTCCTGCTTCTCGTCCTCGTCGTCCTCGGCCAGAAGGGCCTCGTACTCCTCGTCGACGATCACGCCTTCTTCGCCGTCCTCGTCGAGGGCGGCGCGCTTGCGCGAGTCGAACGGGTCGTCCTCCTCGACCTCGATCTCGGTCGGGGTCAGCTCGGAAGCCTTCCGGTACGCCCGGAGGGTCAGGCCGACACCACCCGGGAGCGCGACCTCGATCGGCTCGACGCGCGCCTGCTCCCAGAGCTCACGCCCGTTGAGTCCTTCCGTCGAGGACTTCTCGGCCACCGGCGCGGACGCCTCGGGCTCGTCGGACTGGCTGGTCACGGTTGACCTCCGGGTTGATCTGGGATGGGCGGGACGGGTGACTACCGGCACATACCCTAGTCCGCAACGCTGTGTGACAACGGCCCCGTCCCCTCTCCCGTTTCTCAATAACCCTTCGGATGCCACACCGTCTTGGTCTCGAGCAGCGCGGTCATCGACCGGAGCCCGGGGTCCCCGGTGAAGTCGGTTCCGCCGGCCGGTGGGCGCAGCACCCGCTTGAGGGTCCCGGCGGCGGCCCGTTCCAGCTCGGCTGCCAGCTCGCCGTGCTCGACCCCGGTCAGATCGAGCGCGTTCACGTCGGCGTGCGCGGCCAGCCAGGGTGCGGTCTCCGCGTACTTCCCGGTGAGGATGTTGACGACACCTCCGGGCACGTCCGAGGTGGCGAGGATCTCGGCCAGGGTGATCGCGATCTGCGGGTCCGGGGTCAGCACGACCGCGGTGTTGCCGGTGACCACGGCCGGGGCGATCACGCTGACCAGGCCGAGCAGCCCGGCCGGGGCGACGATCGCGACCACGCCGGTCGGCTCGGGTGCGGAGATGTTGAAGAACGGGCCGGCCACCGGGTTGGCCCCGCCGACGACCTGGGCGATCTTGTCGGACCAGCCCGCGTACCAGACCCAGCGGTCGATCGCGGCGTCCAGTTCGTCGCCGGTGACGCCGAGCGCGGCGAACTCGGCCCGCCGGGCCTCAAGCATCTCGGCGATGCGGTAGAGCACCTGGCCCCGGTTGTACGCGGTGGCGCCGGCCCATCCCGGTTGCGCGGCCCGCGCGGCGACCACCGCGTCGCGGGCGTCCTTGCGCGAGGCGAGGGCCACGTTGTCGCCGTCTGCCACGAACGTCCGTCCTGACTCGCTGCGGGGGAACTTGCCGCCGATGTAGAGCTTGTAGGTCTTGCGGACGGTGAGGCGCGCGGGCGCCACCGGTTCCGCAACCTTCGATGAAGATGACTTAGGCAAGGTACGCCTCCAGGCCGTGACGGCCACCCTCGCGGCCGTAGCCGGACTCCTTGTAGCCGCCGAACGGCGACGCCGGGTCGAACTTGTTGAACGTGTTGGCCCAGACCACCCCGGCGCGCAGCTTGTCGGCGACGGCGAGGATGCGGGAGCCCTTCTCGGACCAGATGCCGGCGGAGAGTCCGTACGGCGTGTTGTTGGCCTTTTCGATCGCCTCGGCCGGGGTGCGGAACGTGAGCACGGACAGGACCGGGCCGAAGATCTCCTCGCGGGCGATCCGGTGCGCCTGGGTCACCCCGGTGAAGATCGTCGGGGCGAACCAGAATCCGCGGTCGGGCAGTTCGCAGGGCGGCGACCAGCGCTCGGCTCCCTCCGATGCCCCGATTTCCGACAATTCCGAAATACGGGCCAACTGGGCCGCCGAGTTGATCGCGCCGATGTCGGTGTTCTTGTCCAGCGGGTCACCGACGCGCAGCGTCGCCATCCGCCGTTTCAACGACTCCAAGACAAGATCAAAAGCCGATTCCTGTACGAGCAGCCGCGACCCGGCGCAGCACACGTGCCCCTGGTTGAAGAAGATCCCGTTGACGATCCCCTCGACCGCCTGGTCGATCGGCGCGTCGTCGAAGACGATGTTGGCCGCCTTGCCGCCCAGCTCCAGGGTGAGCCGCTTGCCGGTGCCGGCCACCGTGCGGGCGATCTCCCGGCCCACCTCGGTCGAGCCGGTGAACGCGACCTTGTCCACATCCGGGTGGGCGACCAGGTAGGCCCCGGTGTCGCCGGCGCCGGTGACGATGTTGACCACGCCCGGCGGCAGCTCGGCCTGCCGGCAGATGTCGGCGAAGAAGAGCGCGGAGAGCGGGGTGGTCTCGGCCGGCTTGAGCACCACGGTGTTGCCGGTGGCCAGCGCGGGCGCGATCTTCCAGGCCAGCATCAGCAGCGGGAAGTTCCAGGGGATGACCTGGCCGGCCACGCCGAGCGGCCGGGGGTCCGGCCCGAAGCCGGCGTAGGGCAGCTTGTCGGCCCAGCCCGCGTAGTAGAAGAAGTGCGCGGCGACCAGGGGCAGGTCGACGTCGCGGGACTCCTTGATCGGCTTGCCGTTGTCCAGCGATTCGAGAACCGCCAGTTCGCGTGATCTTTCCTGAATTATCCGAGCAATGCGGAACAGATACTTGGCGCGTTCGGCCCCGGGCAGCGCGGACCACGGCCCGAAGGCGCGCCGGGCCGCGGCCACCGCACGGTCCACGTCCTCGGCAGTGCCGAGAGCGACCTCGGCGAGGACCTCCTCGGTCGCCGGGTTGACCGTCTTGAAGGTGCCGCCCTCCTTGGCCGGCTCGAAGGAACCGTCGATGAAGAGCCCGTAGGAGGAGTCGACGGAGACGACCGAACGTGACTCGGGCGCGGGAGCGTATTCGAACATCGGCCTCAGTCCAGGGTGAAGTAGTCAGGGCCGGAGTAATGCCCGGTAGCCAACTTGGTGCGCTGCATCAGCAGGTCGTTGAGCAGCGAGGACGCGCCGAACCGGAACCAGTCCGGGCTCAGCCAGTCGTCGCCGACGGTCTCGTTGATGAGCACCAGGTACTTGATGGCGTCCTTGGTGTTCTTGATGCCGCCGGCCGGTTTGACGCCGATCTGCCGCCCGAACTTGGCACGGAAGTCGCGCACCGCTTCGAGCATGACCAGCGTGATCGGCAGCGTCGCGTTGACCGACACCTTGCCGGTCGAGGTCTTGATGAAGTCGGCGCCGGCCAGCATCGCCAGCCAGGAGGCGCGGCGGACGTTGTCGTAGGTCGCCAGCTCGCCGGTCTCCAGGATCACCTTGAGGTGCGCGCTGCCGCACGCCTCCTTGACCGCGACGATCTCGTCGAACACCCGCCCGTAGTCCCCGGCCAGGAACGCGCCCCGGCTGATCACCATGTCGACCTCGTCGGCCCCGGCCGCGACCGCGGCCCGGGTGTCGGCCAGCTTCACGTCGAGGGGGGCCTGGCCGGACGGGAACGCGGTGGCCACGCTGGCCAGGTGCACCCCGGAGCCGGCCAGCGCGGACGCGGCGACCGGGACCATGGCCGGGTAGACGCAGATCGCGGCGACCGAGGGGACTCCCGGGTCGGCCGGATCCGGCCGCCTCCCCTTGGCGCACAGGGCGCGCACTTTGCCGGGCGTGTCGGCGCCCTCGAGCGTGGTCAGGTCGACCATCCGGATCGCCAGGTCGATGGCCTTGGCCTTGCTGCTCGTCTTCACCGATCGGGTGCCGAGCGCGGCCGCCCTCGCCTCGACCCCCACCTTGTCGACCCCGGGGAGGCCGTGCAGGTAGGAGCGGAGATCGGACAGCCCGATGGGCGCTGTCGCAGTCATGAAAGCGATTCTATGCGACCTCAGGACTGTTGATCTTGAGTGAACGGTAGGTTGATCGTCGTGGACGTCCTTGTAGTTGATCACCCGCTGGCCCAGACGCGGCTCACCGCGATGCGCCGGACCGATACCGAGTCCGGCGTCTTCCGCGCCTCCCTGCACGAGCTCACCACGATGGTGGTCTACGAGGCGGCCCGCCTCTTCGCCGTGGAGAAGTTCCCGATCGAGACCCCGGTCGCGCCGACCGAGGGCACCCGGCTGGCCAATCCGCCGCTCATCGTGCCCGTGCTCCGGGCCGGCCTGGGCATGGCCGACGCCGCGCTGGCGCTGCTGCCCGAGTCCTCGATGGGCTTCGTCGGCCTGGCCCGCGACGAGGAGACCCACGAGCCCCGGGCGTACATGGAGTCGCTCCCGGCGGACCTGGCCGGGCAGCCCGTGCTGGTCCTCGACCCGATGCTGGCCACCGGCGGCTCGCTCATCCACTGCTGCAACCTGCTGGCCGAGCGCGGCTGCACCGACATCATCGTCTGCTGCGTGCTGGCCGCCCCGGAGGGCGTCGAGCGCCTGAAGAACTCGGGCCTGCCGCTGCGCCTGATCACCGCGTCGATCGACGAGGGCTTGAACGAGAAGGCCTACATCGTGCCGGGACTGGGCGACGCGGGCGACCGCCAATTCGGCGGCATGCGCAGGTTCTGATGGCCTCGCCTCCGGCTCGGCGGCATTTCGCCCTGACCGGTCGATGACGAGAGCACGAAAAACGACCACGCTTCGCTAGCCGTTTTTCGCACTCTCGTCATCGACGGGCGAAATGCGTGTTGGTCGCGCTTCAACCAAAGAAAATCCCTGATTTGGTACGACCTGAGCGTCATGTGGTTGAGAAGTTCCACGAGAGGGCTCGACCGGAGTCGAACGGCATGACTCCGTGGAAGACCTCGGGCTTCTCGGCGAAGACCAAGGGCAGGAAGTGCCGGTCGGATTCCCACATGGGCAGCCGACCGGCCAGCAGATCGCCCCGATCGACCCAGTGCAGCGAGCCCTCGTCGTTCGCGCTCAGTGGTGTGCCCGACCATTCGGGGATCCGGAACACGAAGCCGAACCAGTTCTCCCCGTTACGGCCGAATCCGGGCCAGGAGATCGTTCCGGCCAGGTCCAGCCGGTGACACTCCAGGCCGGACTCCTCGGCGATCTCGCGCCGCATGCCGGCCATCACGTCCTCGTCCGGTTCCAATTTGCCGCCGAGACCGTTGTAATAGCCGAAGTGGATGTCATCCGGTCGGGTGTCCCGGCGGATCATCAGGACGCGCATACCGTCTGATGAGATTACATAACCCAGCGTAGCCAGGATCGCATTCATAGGGCGTCTCCGCGGTGTTCCGAGAGCTGTGATCAGGTGGAGACGAGAGTAATCAGACGCTAATCCCACCATGCTGTACTGTGGCCTGCGCTGAACGTTGGATACGGCGGGTCGATCGCCGCACTGTCGCAGAGTGCCCGGGCCTTCGCCGCGGATCAACGAGCAAGTCGTCGAGTTGTCACTCTCTGTGCAGGAGGAAGGCCCATGACGGGCTCCCGTGCAACCATCCCACCGGCCCGTCCCGTGATCGGCGAGGAAGAGATCGAGGCCGCCGTCCGGGTGCTCCGCAGCGGCATGGTGGTTCAGGGCCCCGAGGTGGCCGCGTTCGAGCAGGAGTTCTCCGCTCTGGTCGAGGGACGCCACTGCGTCGCGGTCAACTCCGGTACGTCGGCCCTGCAGCTGTCGCTGCTGGCGCTCGACCTGAAGCCGGGCGACGAGGTCATCGTCCCGTCGTTCTCGTTCGCCGCGTCGGCCAACTCGGTTCGCCTGGCCGGTGGCACGCCGGTCTTCGTCGACATCGAGCCGGGCAGCTTCTGCATCGACCCGGACGCCGCGGCCGCCGCGATCACGACGCGCACCGTCGCGATCATGCCGGTCCACCTGTACGGGCACCCGGCCAAGATGGAACAGATCATGGCGCTGGCCGAGGCGCACGGGCTCGCCGTGGTGGAGGACGCCGCCCAGGCGCACGCCGCGGCCGTGAACGGCAAGCCGGTCGGCAGCTTCGGCATCGCCGGCTGCTTCAGCTTCTACCCGACGAAGAACATGCACTCGCTCGAGGGCGGCATGATCACCACGGGTGACGCCGAGTTCGCGCGCAAGCTGCGGCTGCTGCGCAACCAGGGCATGGAGCAGCGCTACCAGAACGAGATCGTCGGCGCGAACATGCGGCTCACCGACGTCGCCGCCGCGATCGGCCGGGTGCAGCTGGGCAAGCTCCTCGGCTGGACCGAGAAGCGCCGCTCGAACGCCGCCTACCTGGACGCGAACCTGAAGGGCGTGACCGTTCCGCCGGTCGACCAGGGGGCGTACCACGTCTACCACCAGTACACGATCCGCGTGCAGGGCGGGCAGGACGAGTTCCAGGCCGGCCTCAAGGAGCACGGTGTCGGCAGCGGCGTCTACTACCCGATCCCGATCCACCGCCTCAAGCCGTTCCTGACCGAGGACGGCAGCGTCGGCCCGTGGAAGCTGCCGGAGACCGACAAGGCGGCCGGCGAGGTCATCTCCCTGCCGGTCATGCCGAGCCTGACCGACGAGGACCTCGAGCGCATCGTGGCCGCGGTGAACGAGGTCGCGGGCGCATGAGCGAGACGGTGTTGCGCGCCGGCCTCATCGGCCTGGGCGCGATGGGGCGTAACCACGCCCGCGTGCTGAACTCCCTGGGCGGCGTCGAGCTGGTCGCCGCCGCCGACCCGTCGCCGTCCGCGGTCGCGCCGTACGGCGTCCCGGTCGTCCCCGACCTGGAGGCGCTGCTCAAGGTCGGCGTCGACTACGTGGTCGTCGCGTCGCCGACCGGCCTGCACGAGGAGCTGGGCCTGCGCCTGGCCGACGCCGGCGTGCACGCCCTGATCGAGAAGCCGCTGGCCCCCTCGGTCGAGGCCGCCCGCCGCCTGGTCGACGCGTTCGCGGCCAAGGGCCTGGTCGGCGCGGTCGGTCACATCGAGCGGTACAACCCGGCGCTGCAGAGCCTGCGGTCCCGCCTGGAGGCCGGCGAGCTGGGCGAGATCTACCAGATCGTCACCCGCCGCCAGGGTCCGTTCCCGGGCCGGATCGCCGACGTCGGCGTGGTCATGGACCTGGCCACCCACGACATCGACCTGACCGCGTGGGTCACCGGCCGTCCGTACGAGCAGGTCGCGGCCCGGACCGCGTCCCGCAGCGGCCGCCCGCACGAGGACATGGTCTCGGCCGTGGCCAGCCTGGAAGGCGGCCTGATGGCGAACCACCTGGTGAACTGGCTGAGCCCGTTCAAGGAGCGGTCCACCGTGATCACCGGCGAGCGGGGCAGCTTCATCGCCGACACGCTCACCGCCGACCTCACCTTCTACGCCAACGGCGCGGTCGGCACCGAGTGGGAGGCGCTGCGCGCGTTCCGCGGTGTCGCCGAGGGCGACATGGTGCGGTACGCGATCCCGAAGCGCGAGCCGCTGCTGGTCGAGCACGAGCGGTTCCGGGACGCGGTCGAGGGCAAGCAGAGCGACATCGTCACCCTGGAGCAGGGCATGCGCACGGTCGAGGTGGCCGCTGCGGTGCTGCGTTCGGCCCGCGAGGGCAGCACGGTGAACATCCCGATCAGCGGTTCCTGATCGACATCGACTGACACGAGAACGGGCGGCCTCCGCGAGGAGAGCCGCCCGTTTTCCGTTCGTGACCTCAGGCGAGGTGTTCCGCGCTCCAGGCCAGCCCGATGCGGCTGCTCGGGCCGAGCTCGTTCAGCACGTCCACCGCCTCCGGCATGGACCGCGTGTCGGTGACGACGATCCACTCGTACGGCTTCGGGGCCCGGGTGATGTGGTTGGCGATCAGCTTGCTGCTCACGTCCTTGCGCAGTCGCTTGTGGACCGGAAGGAACGCGCGCTTGTGGAACCGGTCGGCGACCTTGTTCCGGTACGCCCGGACGGCCGACCCGCCCCGGCGGCCGAACGCCCGCTTCAGCACGAACTCGGGGCCGCGGTAGACCATCAGCCGCTCGATCCGCCAGAGCAGCTCGCCCTGGTGCAGGACCGAGGAGTCGAGCACGGTCACACCCGGGGCGAACGTCTCGTTCTTCCACTGCTTGGCCATCGCGATCACCACGGTGGCGGTGCCACCGGCGGCGACCACCCGGGCCGACTCCTCCACCACCGCGCGCCGGCGACCGGCCCCCACGGCCAGGAACAGAACATTCACTCGAACCACACCCGGTGATGCATCTTGGCCACGGCCGGATAGCCGTAGCGCTCGTCGAGAGTCCGCTGGGCCTTGGCCAGGTCGAGCCCGTGCGGGAAACGGGCCCGCAGCCGCCGGTAGCCCTCGACCAGGGCGGCGTCGTCCTCCTCGACGGCGACCAGCTCGCCGGCGTCCTCCTCGATGCCGGCCAGCGTCTCCTCCGGGCCGCCGCAGCGGGTGACCAGCACCGGCATCCCGGCGGCGACGGCCTCGACGATGGTCACGCCGAAGCTCTCCCACCGGCTGGCGTGCACCAGCAGGTCGTGCTCGCGCATCAGCTGCAGGGCGATCTCCGGGTCGACCGAGCCCAGGAAGGTGACCGCGCTCTGCAGGCCGAGCTCGTCGACCCGCGCGTGCAGCTCATCGCCCAGCTCGCCGTCGCCGACGATGGTGAGGGTCAGCTCGGGGTGCTCGGCGTGGCACTTGGCGAACGCCTCCAGCAGCCAGGTGACGCCCTTGCGGGGGATCAGGCTGCCGGCGTAGAACCAGCGCCGCAGCTCGGTCACCGGCTCCGGCCGGGGCAGGCCGAAGTTGATCGGGTTGGCCACCAGGCTGACCTTGTCGGCGTGCCGGGGGAGCGCCTTCAGCAGCACGTCCCGGGTGCCGTCGCCGACCACGAACAGGTGCTCGCAGCGGTCCAGCACCTTGTCGTACATCTCCCGGGCCTCGGGCTCGTCGAGCAGCGTCTCTAGGAAGCTGGCGTGCTCGGTGACGAACAGCTTGGTCTCCGGCCGCAGGTTGTCCAGCACGGCCCAGCCGCTCGGCAGCGCCTCGTGCACGTGGACCACGGCCGCGTCGATCGGGGCACCGTCGAACGCGGCGTTCAGCGTGGCCGCGTGACGCTTGGCGACGTACGCGAAGTCGCCGCCGACCGGCATCGGCACCGGCAGGTAGTTGAGGGTGGCGCCCCCGTACGTCGGCGAGGTCCGCTTCGATCGGGGCAGCAGCTGCAGGTGCGCCTTGACGATGGCCGCGTCCTCGGCGTCGGACACCCGCGACGACCAGCGGTCGCCGTGGATGACCGTCACCGAGTCACAGCCGGACGCGGTCGCCTCGACCATGGTCCGCACGAACGCCCCGCGGAACGGGAACATCTGGGTCGGATACCAGGGCGTGACGACGGTGACGTGCCGATCGCCCGGCTGCACCGTCATCGGGCGGCCTGCGGCAGCGACTCGGCCGCAGCCGCGGCGACGACCGGCTCGGCCGGCTTCGGCGCCGGAGCGGCCGACGGCAGCAGGCCGGCGTAGACGCTGTCGAGCACGGCCGCCTGGGCCTCCCAGGTCCAGCTCAGCAGCAGGTTGTCCCGGTCGTAGGCGGCCCGGTACTTGTCCGGGTCGGCCATCACCAGGCGGACCACGCGGACGAAGTCGTCCAGGTCCTCCGCCTTGAAGACCTCGCCCTGCCCGGTCGAGCGCACCATCTCGGCCATCGTCCGGATGTCGCTGGTGATCAGCGGCAGCCGGGCGTGCGAGTACTCGAAGAACTTGTTGCTCAGCGCGATCTCGTGGTTGGGCAGGTGGTGCAGGGGGCTGACGGCGGCGTCGGCCGGGCTCAGGTACTCCGACACCTGCCAGTGCGGCACGTACGGCAGCGCGTGCACGCGGTCGGCCACGCCCAGCGACTCGGCCCGCTCGACGATCTGCTCGACCGCCGGGTTCTTACCGTTCGGGTGCACCGAGACCATCGCCAGGTGCACCTCGGGCAGGTGCGGCAGCGCGTCGATGATGATGTCGACGCCGCGCACCGGGGTGATGCCACCGACGTAGGCCAGCAGCGGCACGTCCGGCCCGATGCCGCAGTCGGCCCGCAGGTTCGACACCGCGGCCGCGCTCTCGTCGGCCGCCGGCGCCTGCACCGGCGCGTTCATCACGACGTTGGGCCGGGTGGCCAGCTTGTGCTCCTCCTTGAGGAGGTCGGCCAGCGACGGGGAGACGGTGACCACGGCATCCGCGTACGGCGCGAACTCGGCCTCGTGGGCGGTGATCGCGGGCAGCCACTGGCGGTGGAACTTGGGGACCAGACCGGGCGCGTACTCGTGGGCGTCCCAGACCAGCTTGGTCTTGCGGCCCTTGGCCTGGGCCCGCAGCTTGGCCCGCGCGCCGACCCCGAGCATCCGGAAGTCGTTGGCGTGGATGATGTCCGGCTCCAGCTTGTCGATGGCGTTGCGGAAGGCCAGCTCCCACTGCCACAGCGACGGGTCGAGCCGGCGCCAGGCCCGGTTGCCCATGGTCTTCTTCCAGAAGTACGGCGGGATCCGGGTGAGCAGCGCGTTGCTGTTGCGCCGGGCCGCGCGCAGGCGCATCGTCTCGCGGGCCCGCAGGCGCGTCCACAGGCCCAGGACCTTGTCGGTGACCCGGACCGGGAGCAGCGCGGCCTTGCCCACGGCGTACGCGGCCGAGGAGCCACCGGCCCGGCGCTTGGCGTTCAGCGCGGCGAAACGGGTGGTCAGGTCGGCCTGCCGGGTCTTGATGAGTTCGAGCCGGTAGGGCATCTCCTTGCCCGGCGCGTAGGCGAGCGGCCGGCGCAGGCTGTGGCGCCACGCGGTCGGCTGGACCGAGAGCTTGTCGTCCATCGGCACGAGCCGGACCTCGGCCTCACCGATCTTCCAGGTCTCGAGCGGTGAGTCGCGGCGCTCCCCGAGCAGGAAGACCTCCCAGCCGGCGGCGGCCATCGACCGCGCCTCCTTCTGCACCCGGGAATCGCCCCGTACGTCATTGTCGACGAGCATGACAACGCGGCCACGCTTGATCGGCGACTGATCGGCGGGCATAGACAATCCTCCTGGTGAACGAAGTCCGGCGCGGGACGCGGGAATGGTACCCCTCGGGGTAGTCGCGGCGTCTGCTAAGGGCGGGCGCGGCGATCATGTGGCTCGTTCCCCGGTGAGCGGGCCGATCCGGGGTGGTTCTGTGGTTTTGGTCACACATATTTCCGTGCGGGCCGGCGGGCCGTGACCCACGAACCGGCCGGTGCCGATGCCGCCGCTACGAAGTCCCTGCTCGGCCCCGGGCGGTGCCGGCCGCCGGGCGCGACCCGAACCGGTGGGACAAAATGTACGAGAAGCGGGCCCTGGTCGGCCGCCCCGTAAGGTGTGCCTCCCCGCGTACCGCAAGGCGTGGCCGAACCGCCCGAAGGAAGCCTCGGTCACAGCCGTCCCGGGGCATGGGCCCTACGATGCCTTTGTGGTGACTGGCCCGGCCTCGTTCCCGGTCGCCGGGAACTGATCGGCTCGGAGCGGGTCGCATTCCGCATCGACCAGTTACTCACGCCGGCTGACCCCCACAGCCTATGGATCGTAAAGGAAGGGTATGACCCTCAGCAGACCGAAGGCACCGCGGCTGCTCTACATCGCCTTCTACTTCCCGCCGTCGCGGGCCAGTGGCGTTTACCGGGCTCGCGCGACCGCCAACCACTTCGCCGCGGCCGGCTGGGACGTGACGGTCCTGGCGGCGCCGTTGCGCTTCCTCTACGACGTGGTCGGTTCGGTCGACGAGAAGCTCTCCGAGACCGTCGACCCGCGGATCCACGTGGAGCGTCCGGAGCAGGACCTGACCCGGTGGGAGAGCGACCTGCACAGCATGGGCTGGCTGCAGGGCACCCTGCCGAACGCCGCGCAGCGGCTGCACCGCTGGCGCGAGGAGCGGTACTTCCCCGAGGTGTACGTGTCCTGGTCGCGCAACTCGGTGACCACGGCCCTCGAAGCGCACGCCCGGGAGCCGTTCGACGCGGTGCTGTCCACCGGCAACCCGTTCGCCGCGTTCGCCGCGGCGTGGGAGATCCGCAAGGCGACCGGGCTTCCGTACGTCGCCGACTACCGCGACTCGTGGACGCTGGACCTGTTCAACGACCAGCCGGCGTTCCCGCCCAAGCACCCGGCGTGGGACTGGGAGCAGCGGATCATCGGCGACGCCGACCACACCGTGTTCGTGAACAACGCGCTGCGGTCCTGGCACGCCGACCGGTACCCGAAGGCGGCCGAGCGGATGATGGTCGTCCCCAACGGCTGGGACCCGGACCTGCTCGACGTCGGCCCGGCCACCGGGGCGTCGGCCGAGGATCGGCCGCTGCGGTTCGGTTACCTGGGCACGGTCACCCGCAAGCAGCCGGTGGTCGAGATGGCCGAGGCGTTCCGCCAGGCCCGGGAGTACCCGGAGCTGGTCGGGGCCGAGCTCAACATCCACGGTCACCTGGGCTTCTTCCAGAGCAGCCACGCGGGCTTCCTGCCGCTGCTGGGCCTGGACACGGACGGCACGCCCGACCCGGAGCTGGACCACGGCCTGCGCCTGCGCGGCCCGGTGTCGAAGACCGAGGTCGCCGGCGTCTACGAGCACAACGACGTCCTGGTCTTCCTGGCCGCCGGTGGTAAGTACGTGACCTCCGGCAAGATCTTCGAGTACATGGCGACCGGCAAGCCGATCGTCTCGGTGCACGCGCCCGAGATCGCCGCCCGCGAGGTGCTGCAGGGTTACCCGCTCTGGTTCACGGCCGACAGCCTGGAACCGGGCCTGGTCGCCAAGGCGATGGTCGAGGCGGGCCGGGCGGCTCGCGCGCTCACCCCGCAGCAGCAGACCGAGGCCCGGGAGTACGCGGCCCGCTTCCAGCGGGACATCCTGCTCGACCCGTTGGAGAAGGTGCTCCGGGGCATGGTGCGCCGGCCGCTCCCCGCTGTGGAGGTGAACCATGGCTGAGCCGACCGAGCGCCGGCCCCGCGTGGTGCTGCTGACGCTTACCTACAAGCTCAGCGACAAGGTGCAGGACTACATCGCGGCCCTGAACGGCGCCGGCGTCCAGGTCGACCTGCTGGTCACCGAGCGCCGCACGGTGGAGGACGTCGACCTGGACGACGAACTGGTCAACGTCCACCACGTGTTCGACAAGAGCGAGATGTACGGCTACCCGCTGCGCTGGTTCGAGCGCCGGCTCCTGTTCGACGTGCCGACCAAGGTCTTCACCAAGACCCGTGAGGTGACCCGGGAGGGCGAGCGCCTGCAGGTGCTCGACCGGGCCGCGCTGCGGGCGCGGCGGGGTCAGGCGGCCGTGTCGCAGGGCATCCACCACCGGGTCTTCTGGCCGGTGTACAAGCGGGCGCGTCCGCTGCTGCTGATCTCGCGGGCCAAGAAGCGGGCGCTGAAGAGCATCGACTTCGCGAGCGCGGACCGGATCGTCGCCGCCGACTCGGCCGTCGTGCCGCTGGCCTGGCGGATCGCCAAGCGGTACCCGGGCGTCGAGGCGAAGACCGGGCTGGACCTCAAGCCCTGGGTCAAGTGACGAGGTAGAACGCGAACGAGGGGGCGGCCACCGGCCGCCCCCTCGTTTTTCGTCAGTGGGTCAGCGGACGTTCTCGGCCAGGACCTCGACGACGCGCTGCGCGGCGCGGCCGTCGCCGTAGGGCGCGCCCCGCTCGAACGACGGCGTCGGGCGGGTGGCCAGCTCGCGCCAGGCGGCGGCGTCCAGCTCGGCCGGGTTCGGCACGAGGTGGTTCCAGCCGTCGGCCAGGGTCTCCACCCACTCGGTCTCGGTGCGCAGCGTGGTGCACGGCTTGCCCAGCAGGTAGGCCTCCTTCTGCAGGCCACCCGAGTCGGTCACCACACCGGCCGAGCCGAGCACCGCGGCGACCATCGCCGAGTACGGCAGCGGCTGGCCCGGGTGCACCGCGCCCTGCGCCAGCTTGAGGCCCTGCGACTGGGCCCGGGCCAGCAGCCGCGGGTGGGCCAGCAGCGCCACCGGCACCGGCAGGTCGGCCAGCGCGCCGACCAGGGCGGCCAGCCGCGCCGGGTCGTCGGTGTTCTCGGCCCGGTGCAGGGTGGCCACCAGGTACGGCTGGGACGGGTCGATACCCTCGGGCAGCTCCAGCGCCTGGCCCCGGCCGGCCAGCACGTCGTCGCGGACCTTGAAGCAGACGTCGACCATGACGTCGCCGACCAGGTGGGTGCGCTCGCCCAGGCCCTCGCCGCGCAGGTGGCGCACGGCCTCCTCGGTCGGCGCCAGCAGCAGGTCGGCCGCGTGGTCGGTGAGCACCCGGTTGTGCTCCTCGGGCATGGCCCGGTTGAACGAGCGCAGGCCCGCCTCCAGGTGGGCCACCGGGATGTGCAGCTTCACGGCCGAGACCGCGCCGGCCAGCGTCGAGTTGGTGTCGCCGTAGACCAGCACCCAGTCCGGCTTCTCCCGCTCCAGCACCGGGTCCATCGCGCTGAGCACGGCGCCGGTCTGCACGCCGTGGCTGCCCGAGCCGACGCCCAGGTGCACGTCCGGATCCGGGATGCCGAGCCCGGAGAAGAACACGTCGGACAGGTTGTGGTCGTAGTGCTGCCCGGTGTGCACGATCACGTGCTCGTGCGGGGTGCCGGCGAAGGCGGCCGCGATCGGCGCCAACTTGACCAGCTGGGGACGAGCGCCGACTACGCTCAGTACCTTCATGATGGTGTTCTCCACAGGTCGTCTCCGGGTTTCGCGGATACCCTAGCTGCTGAACGTTTCCGCTATCTTTGGCGCTCCTGACGTGAAACACGGGGGCTTACCCAGATGCGTGACACGCGGAACCCTTTCTCGGCCGTCCGGTCGAGACGCTGGCTGGTCGAGGGCGGCTGTGTCGCTCTCGTGGTGCTGATCGCCGGTCTGCTGTTCGCCGTCCGTTACCAGGACCCGCGGCGAGTCGCCAGCGGCGACAGTTTCTGGTACATGCGGCAGGCGCTGATCTTCACCGGCGTCGACCACACCTCGGCCACCACCGAGGCGGCCCGGCTGATGTGCCGGGACATGAACCGGTCCCTGCGCGCCGAGCGCCAGAAGACCACCTGCACGGCCTACCCCACCGGCGCCATCAAGCCACGCTACCGGGAGATCTTCGCCAGTCGCCCGGGCTTTCCGCTCTTCGGCGCCCCGTTCGTCGCGGTGCTGGGCGTCTGGGACGGCATGGTGGCCGCGACCCTGGTGCTCGCCCTGCTGGCCGCCGCGCTGGCCTACCTGGCCGTCTGGATGGCCACCGGCCGACGGCGGGCCGGGCTTCTCGCCGCCGCGATGCTGTTCGTGCTGCCCTCGGGCTTCGCGATGACCCGGATGCTGGTCGAGAGCGGGGTCATCGCCGGGTACCTGGCCGTGCTGATCGGCGCCATGCTGATCCTGCGCGGCCGGGTCCGGCCCGGTGTCCCGATCATCGTCGTCGCGCTGCTCTGGCTCTTCGCGGTCCGCTCGGCCAGTGGCATGGCGATGAGCCTGGTCCTGATCGCCGGTGGGCCGGCGGCGCTGGTGGCCCGGGGCGGCCGGCGGAATCCGGCGCTGCTGGCCGGTCTCGGCGGGCTGGCCGTCGTCGCCTGGACCGTGGTCAGCGTGGTGCTCAAGCTGCCCGGCTTCAACGAGACCGTGCAGGACCTGGCGACCGTGCACTACACGCTGCCGGACGTGCCGCACCCGGTCAGCTGGCTGCTCGAACGCAACCGCCACTTCTGGCCCGACCACGTCCGCGCCGAGCTCGTGAAACCGTACAAAATCGCCCTGGCGGTCTTTGTTCTTCTGGTTTTCTGGCGGCGGATGCGGCCGGTCGCCGTGCTGTGGATCGCCACCGGCCTGACCGGCGTCCTGATGGTCCTGGTCCACCCGCTGAATTCGGAGTACGACCGGCTGATCGTCCCGTTCTGGATCCCGGTCGCGGCCGTCCTCGGTCTGGCCTCGGCTCTGGCGCTGGACCGGTTACCCAGAGCGGTGCTGCCTAAGCAGCGGGTTCCGGCCGAGGCGGAGCGGACGAAGATACCGGCGTGGCCTACTCTTTGACACGGTCACCGTCAAGCCGGACGGCCGGTCGAGGCTCACTGTGTCGGTCAATACGCTCGGGGCGCGACGTCTCGTCGGTCCGGCCCGGAAGCTGAAACGGCGTCAGCCCGCTTCCGAAAAAGGCCTAGGCCCCGCCAAGGAGGAAGACTCTCGCATGAAGATCTGTGTCGTAGCCCTGGGCAAGATCGGGCTGCCGCTCGCGGTCCAGTTCGCCTCGAAGGGACACACCGTGATCGGCGCGGACGTGTCCGAGCCGACCGTGCGCAAGGTGAACGCCGGCGAGGTCCCGTTCCCGGGTGAGGCCGACCTCGACGTCAAGCTCAAGGAGGCGGTCACCGCCGGTCTCCTCACCGCCACCACCGACACCGCGGCCGCGGTCGCCGAGTCGGAGGCGGTCGTCGTGGTCGTGCCGCTGTTCGTGGACGCGGACGGCAAGCCCGACTTCGGCTGGATGGAGTCGGCCACCAAGGACATCGCCCGTGGCCTGCGCCCGGGCACGCTGGTCAGCTACGAGACCACGCTGCCGGTCGGCACCACCCGCAACCGCTGGGCGCCGCTGCTGCAGGAGGGCTCCGGCCTGGTCGCCGGGCAGGACTTCCACCTGGTCTTCAGCCCGGAGCGGGTGCTCACCGGCCGGGTCTTCGCCGACCTGCGCAAGTACCCGAAGCTGGTCGGTGGCGTGAACGAGTCGTCGGCCGCCGCCGGTATCGCGTTCTACGAGGCCGTGCTCGACTTCGACGAGCGGGCCGACCTGCCGCAGGGCAACGGCGTCTGGGACCTGGGCAACGCCGAGGCGGCCGAGCTGGCCAAGCTGGCCGAGACCACGTACCGGGACGTCAACATCGGCTTGGCCAACCAGTTCGCGCGCTACGCCGACACCCTCGGCATCGACGTGAACCTGGTCATCGACGCCTGCAACACGCAGCCGTACAGCCACATCCACCGGCCCGGTATCGCCGTCGGCGGTCACTGCATCCCGGTCTACCCGCGGCTCTACCTGTGGAACGACCCGACCGCCACGGTGGTCCGGGCCGCCCGCGAGGCCAACGCCGGCATGCCGTCGTACGCGGTGGATCTGCTCGCCGCCGCCGTCGGTGACCTGAAGGGCCGCAGCGTGCTGGTGCTCGGCGCGGCGTACCGGGGTGGCGTCAAGGAGACCGCGTTCTCCGGCGTCTTCCCGACCGTCGAGGAGCTGCAGGCGCGCGGCGCGACCGCGTACGTCTCGGACCCGATGTACACCGACGAGGAGCTGGTCGCCCACGGTCTGCCCGCGTGGGAGGGCCAGGCCGTGGACTCGGCGATCGTGCAGGCCGACCATGCCGAGTACCGGAACCTGACGCCGGCCGAGCTGCCGGGCGTCGAGGTCGTCGTGGACGGCCGGCGCGTGACCGACCCGGAGCGGCTGGGCTCGATCCGCCGCGTGGTGATCGGCGGCTGACGCCGTACCGAATAGTCGGTTTTGAATGGGCCCCTGGCGGAGATGCCAGGGGCCCATTCTCGCAAAAGGGCAGATCAGGGGCGCTGGGAAGGGTCCCGGCTGACGATCTCGCCCTTCTCGTCGACCCAGCCCGCCGGCCGGGCCGGATTGCCGCGCACCAGCTGGTACGGCTCGACGTCCTTGGTCACCACCGAGCCGGCCGCGATCATCGCGCCCTCGCCGACCGTGATGCCGCAGATCAGCGTCGCGTTGGCGCCGATCGACGCGCCGCGCTTGACCAGGGTCGGGGTGATCGTCCAGTCCGGGTTCTGCGCGCGCGGCCGCAGGTCGTTCGTGAAGACCACGCACGGGCCCACGAAGACCTCGTCCTCGATCGTGACGCCCTGGTAGACCGAGACGTTGTTCTGGATCTTGACCCGGTTGCCGACCACCGCGTTCGCGTCGAGGTAGACGTTGCGGCCGATCACGCATTCCTCGCCGACCACGGCGCTGCCCCGCACGTGGGCGATGTGCCAGATCTTGCTGCCGGCCCCGATCCGGGCGCCGTCCTCCACGTCCGCCGACGGGTGGATGAACGGCTCGGTTGAGTTGGAGTTCATGCCGGTAGTCTCCCGCCCGCGGATTTCCGACAAGAAACCGGCTCGGCAACTCGGCGATCGGGCCGTCACCGGGCATGACCAGGCGGTTACCCTGGGTTTTCGCTCCACGGTCGCACCGAGAAGGCCGCCGACCGGCGACTGACTGTCGGGCGCCGAGCCGTTATGTTTTTCTCCATGACCTCCATTCCGCTCGCCGAGGAACTCCTACTTCTCGCGTACGACGATCAGACGGGCAAAGCGATCGGCTCCCGGATCGGGCTCGATCTCGGCATGGCCGCGGCTGTGCTGATCGATCTCGCGCTGGCGGGCCGGGTCGCCTATGTCGACGGTTACCTGCAGGTCAAGGACTCGACGCCGACCGGGGACACGATCGCCGACGCGGTTCTCACCAAGGTGGCCGGCGACCCCCCGCACACCCCGAGCCAGTGGCTGCAGCGCCTGCGGCACCGGCTGCGCACCCGGGTCCTGGAAGACCTGTGCGCCCGCGGCGTCGTCAAGGACGTGGACGAGACCCAGCTCGACTTCATCCACGTGCACCGCTACCCGACGACCGACCCGGCGTTCGAGGCCGAGATCCGGGGCCGCCTCAAGGAGGCGCTGATCACCGACACGGTGCCCGACGAGCGCACCGCGGCCCTGGCCACCCTGCTCTGCGCGGCTCGCATGGAGCCGGCGCTGAAACTGCCGCCGGAGGAGGCCGAGCACGCCCACCGCCGCCTCGAGGCGATCGCGGCCGGGGCCGGATTCGCGGCCGGCGCCAACCTGGAGGACTCGATCGTGCGCCCCAGCGTCGCGCTGGTGGTCGCCACCCTGGGCAAGGCCATCTCGGCCGCCCTGGGCGCCCCCAAGGTCGCCTGAGACCCTGGGGGACACTCAAAGGGGTCAGATGCCGAGGACGGCCGCGATCTCCGCGCGCAGGGCCACCAGCCCGGCGGAGGCGCGGCTCCGGGCCGCGGCCACGTCACCGTCGCCGACCGGTTCGACCACTTCGAGGTACGCCTTGAGCTTCGGCTCGGTCCCCGACGGGCGGATGACGACCCGGGCCGTGCCGGTGCGGAACGTCAGCACGTCGTTCTCCGGGAGCCGGTCGAGGACCTCGCTCACCGGCGTCCCGAGCAGCTCGGCCGGCGGCTCGTTCCGGGCCCGGGTCATCGCCGCCCCGATCTCGGCCAGGTCGTCCACCCGCATCGACAACTGGTCGGTGGCGTGCACACCGAACTCGACGGCCAGCTCGTCCAGACGGTCGCCGAGCGTGCGGCCCTCGGCCTTCAGCCCGGCGGCCAGCTCGGCGACGGTCAGCGCGGCCGTGATGCCGTCCTTGTCGCGCACCATGCCCGGGGCAACGCAGTAGCCGAGCGCCTCCTCGTAGCCGTAGGCCAGCTCCTCAGCGGCCCGGACGATCCACTTGAAGCCGGTCAGGGTCTCCGCGTACGGGACGCCCCGCGCGGCGCACAGACGGCCCAGCAGGGACGACGAGACGATCGTGGTCGCGTACGTGCCGGGCCGGCCCCGCCGGATCAGGTGGTCGGCCAGCAGCGCCCCGAGCTCGTCCCCGCGCAGCGGACGCCAGCCGCCGGACTCCGGGATCGCCACGGCGCAGCGGTCCGCGTCCGGGTCGTTGGCGATGGCCAGGTCGGCGCCGGTGGTCTCGGCCAGCGCGATCAGGTGATCCATCGCGCCCGGCTCCTCCGGGTTGGGGAACGCGACGGTCGGGAACTCCGGGTCCGGCTCGGCCTGGTCGGCGACGACCGCCGGGGCGGCGAAACCGGCGGCGGCGAACGCGGCCACCAGGGTCTCGCCGCCGACACCGTGCAACGGGGTGTAGGCGACGGTCAGATCGCGCGGGCCGTTCTCGGTCAGGACGGCGGCGGCGCTACCCACGTACCCGGAAATGATCTTTTGATCGAGAAGGGTGCCGGCATCACCCAGCGGGACCGAGGCGCCGCTCGCGACCGCCCGGATGGCGGCCTCGATGCCGGCGTCGGCCGGCGGCACGATCTGCGCGCCGGAGCCGGCCGGGCCGCCCAGCTGCGCGCCGAGATAGACCTTGTAGCCGTTGTCCTGCGGCGGGTTGTGGCTGGCGGTGACCATGACCCCGGCCACCGCGTCGAGAGCGCGCACCGCGTAGGCCAGCACCGGCGTGGGCAGCACCCCGGGCATCAGCAGCGCCTCGCGGCCGGCGCCGGTCGCCACCCGGGCGGTCTGCTCGGCGAACTCGCGGGAACCGTGCCGGGCGTCGAACCCGATCACCAGCGGACCCCGGCCGCCCTGATCGGCCAGCCAGGCCACCAGCCCGGCCGCGGCGCGGGTGACCACCGCGAGGTTCATCCCGTTCGGGCCGGCGCGCAGGCGGCCCCGCAGCCCGGCCGTGCCGAACGTGAGGGGCCCGGCGAACCGGTCACGAAGCTCGGCGGCGGTGGCCGGCAGCCCGTCGATCAGTTCACGCAACTCGGCCCGGCTCGCCGGATCGGGATCGTCCGCGAGCCAGGCCTCGGCTGTCGCCCTCAGCTCAATATCAACTTCTGGTGCCATTACGGATTGATAGCACAGAGCCGTCACAGGTTGAGCTGGAAGCTCTCCGCCATGGTGTCGAAATACTTCTTGCTGTCGTCGAACTCGGCGGCCGGAGTGGTCAGGAAGAACGAATACATCGTCCCGTCGACCTGCGTCATCCGCCAGATACCGTGCCGCATGGCGTCACCGGTGCCGCACGTGTACTCCAGCTCGGCGGCGTCCCGACCGGCCATCTTGACGTCGGTGTTCGTCCCGATCGACTTGAACGGGGCCGGACAGTTGGCCGACTTCTTCAGCCCGGTCGGCGCGTTGCTGGTGACGAACTTCTCCGGCGTGGCCTTGCCCGGCTCGGCCAGCACACGCACCTTGCGCAGCTTGTCGGCCGGGTCGATGTAGTCCACGTAGGTGGTGCCGCCGACGGTCCGCTTCCAGCCCGCCGGCACCTTGACCGAGATGGCCTTGTTGCCCTTGTAGTCCTGCGTCGGCACGTCGCCGCCGGACGCGGCCGAGCTGGCCTGCGGGCCGGAGACCGGGGTCTGCGCCTGCGGCTGGTCGCCGCCCCCACCGGTCAGCGAGAAGATCAGGATGATCGCCAGCAGCGCGGCCACGCCGCCCCCGCCGACCGCCAGCTGCTTGTTCCGCGGCCAGCCCCGGAACGTCTCGACGGCCTGGCCGGACTTCTCCTTGACCGTGCCGGTGATGTTCTGCACCACCATGCGGCGCTTTGCGGCCGGGGAGGTCACCACCGTGCCCGGGCGGGTGCCGCCGCCCTGCGGCTGCCACGAGTTCTGCGGCGGGATGACGCTGGTGGCGGCGGTCGGGTAGGCCGGAGCGGGCTCGGGCGCCCGGCGGCGGCCACCACCGGAATTCTGCTGCTCCAGCTTGCTCAGGTGGTCGGTCAGCGACTCGCCGGGCGAGAGCATCGCCCGGCCGCCGATCTGACCGGACGGCGGGATCGCCTGGGTCTCGGCCGCGGGCGGCGTCGACACCGGCCGCGGACCGGGCACCACCGAATAGGGGTCGGTCATCATGTGCGGCGGGTTCTTGCTGGCCAGCGGGCCGGCCAGCTGCTGCCGCAGCAGGGTGCGGGCGGTCTGCACGTCCATCCGCTGGGCCGGGTTCTTCTCCAGCAGGCCCATCAGCACCGGGGTGAGCGAACCGGCCCGCACCACCGGGGCGGGCGGGTCCTCGACCACGGCGTGCATCGTCTCGATCGGGTCACCCTTGTCGAACGGCGGCCGGCCCTCGATCGCCGTGTACAGCGTCACGCCGAGCGAGAACAGGTCGCTGGGCGGCCCGAAGTCCTGCCCCATGGCCCGCTCGGGAGAGATGAAGTGCGGCGAGCCGAGCACCATGCCCGGGGTGGTCAGCTGCACGTCGGTGGGCATCCGCGCGACACCGAAGTCGGTCAGCACGCAGCGACCGTCGTTGCAGATCAGCACGTTGGCCGGCTTCACATCGCGATGCAGCACGCCGTGCGCGTGGGCCACCTCGAGCGCGCCCAGCAGGGCGATGCCGATCTTGGCGACGACCCGGGCCGAGACCGGCCCGTCCTCGATCACCATGTCGGCGAGGCTGCGCGCGTCCAGCAGCTCCATCACGATCCAGGGACGGCCGTTCTCGTGGACGACGTCGTAGACCTGGACGACCGCGGGATGCTGCAGCGCGGCGGCGGCCCGGGCCTCGCGCATGGTCCGCTCATACATCGAGTCGCGGTCGCTCGGGGCCAGGCCGGGCGGGAGGATGACCTCCTTGATGGCCACGTCACGGCGCAGCAGCGTGTCCGCCGCGCGCCAGACCGTGCCCATGCCGCCGTGACCCACTGCGGCGCGCAGCGTGTACCGCCCGCCGATCAGCGTGCCCGGGGCAGCACGTCCGTTGAGGGAAGCCGCGTCACCGCTGCTCCACGTCGGGATCTGAGTCACTGAGGATGCCACCGAGGGGGTCTAGGGGGCTGGGCCAACGGAGCTATCTTGCCCGCTCGCCTGCCGCAACGAAAGTCGCGCCCGGAGTGTTCATCGGGAAACGACCGAGGGTAGTGACAGGGTGGCCGACGGTGGATCCCGTGAAGGCCGCCGCGGCGAGCGCGGACGACCTACGGTTGGGGTGGAACACCTCCGGCCTGTGAAACGTACTCGTGGTGTGTCGCGTCACCTCCGCGATTCGCTACCCGTTGATGGAGTCGGCGGCCCGGGACGATCTCCCGAGCGCCGCGGCGAACCGTCCGCAGCACCGCACCACGGGGCCGGTCATGTTTACCCGACCGTTACACAGCGTGACCAGAATCGGATTAAGCTGTCGCGCGTCGCAAAATCCGACGAAATTCGAGAGTGATCTGGAAGTCGACGTGACTACTGCTCTGACGGCACCCGACGGTGCCGATACGGCTTGGCCCGAGCCTCAGCCCGGCGCCGACCCCCTGTCCGGCCAGCTCGACCGCTGGCTCGCTGCCCGGGGAGCCGAGCTCGTAGCGATTCGTCGGCACCTCCACGCCCACCCGGAACGATCACACTCCGAATTCGAGACGGCCGCCCTGATCGCCCGCGAACTGACCCTTGCCGGGCTCTCGCCACGCCTGATGCCGCGCGGAAACGGTGTGATCTGCGACATCGGCGAGGGTGATCGGGTCATCGCGTTCCGCGCCGACCTGGACGCGCTGCCGCTGCACGACCTCAAGGACGTGCCGTACCGCAGCACCGTCGAGAAAGTCGCCCACGCCTGCGGCCACGACGTGCACACCACCATCCTGCTCGGCCTCGGCCTGGCCCTGGCTCAGCTCCACGAGCGGGGCGAACTGCCCGGCCGGGTGCGCCTGCTGTTCCAGCCGGGCGAGGAGGCCATCCCGTCCGGCGCGCCCGAGGTGATCGCCGCCGGCGGGCTCAAGGACGTCGCCGCGATCTACGCCCTGCACTGCTACCCGCAGCTGCCGGCCGGCCTGGTCGGGGTCCGCTCCGGCCCGTTCACCGCCGCCGCCGACACCGTCCGGGTCAAACTCTCCGGCCCCGGCGGCCACACCGCCCGCCCGCACCTGACCGCCGACCTGGTGCACGCCCTCGGCCGGGTCATCGTCGACGTCCCGGCCCTGCTCGACCGCCGCGTCGACCCGCGCGCCGGCGTCTCCCTGGTCTGGGGTTCGGTCCACGCCGGCCAGGCGTTCAACGCCATCCCGGGCACCGGCGAGATGAGCGGCACGATCCGCATGCTCAACCGGGACGCCTGGCGCGAAGCCCCCGAAATGGTCACCAAACTGATCCGCGACGTGGTCGCCGCGACCGGCGTCGAGGTCGACGTCGAATACACCCGCGGCGTCCCCCCGGTGATCAACGACCGGATGGCCACCGCGATCATCGCGGGCGCGGCCGCCGCCGCCCTCGGCACCGACCGGGTCGTCGAAGCCGAGATCAGCATGGGCGGCGAGGACTTCTCGTTCTACCTCGAACACGTCCCCGGCTCGATGATCCGCCTGGGCACGGCCGTCCCCGGCTCCGACGTCCGCCACGACCTGCACCAGGGCGACTTCGACGTCGACGAGACCTGCATCGGCCACGGCATCCGCGTCATGGTCCACACCGCCCTCGGCGCCCTCTCCGCCGGCGCCTTCTAGCCCACCCCCAGGCCCTCTGCCCCACCCACCGACGCATCTCGTCTTCCCGCCGGCGCGTTCCGCCCTGTCAACCGGAGCGTTCCGGCGTCATGACCCGGCGGGCTTCCGCCGGCGCGCTATGCCGGGCATGACCGGGCTGGTCGCTCCCGGCTGGCGGCTTCCGGGTTAGAGCTTTTTCATGTCCCAGGTCCGCTGTGGTCCAGACCGCCGCTCCCGCGGGGACCCTTCCGGGCTGAGCTGGCCGCTGCGCGTCCAAAACACTCAGCCCTCCAGGGCGACGTCCGTGGGTGGTCCAGCTTCAAAGAACCCCGCAAGGCCGCCACCCCTCACTCCCCAGCCGCGCCCCACCCACTCGCCCCTTCCGGTCACCCCACCCCGGCGCACCCCACCCGCCTGCCCCCAGCTGGCGCTCACGGCTGTCCGACCCGGCGTGTCACAACCGCCAGCACCAGCCGCCTGCCCCCAGCTGGCGCTCACGGCTGTCCGACCCGGCGTGTCACAGCCGTCAGCACCAGCCGCCTGCCCCCAGCTGGCGCTCACGGCTGTCCGACCCGGCGTGTCACAGCCGTCAGCACCAGCCACCGGCCCCCAGCTGGCGCTGGTGGCTGTCTGGCGCGGCGTGTCGTAGCCGTGAGTGCCAGCTGTCGGGGTTCGGCTGGTGCTGGTGGCTGTCTGGCGCGGCGTGTTGCGGCCGTGAGGCCGGCTGGTGGGGCTTGGCTGGGGCTGAGGGCTGGGTTAGGGGGTGGTTGGGGTTTGGGCGGGCGGGAGCTCCGGGCGGGTGCGGAGGTAGCGGCGGCGCAGGTGGAGGACGGCCCAGGTGGGCAGGCCGAGGGCGAGGATCCAGGGCAGGAGCGCGCCGAGGACGGTGAGCAGGATCGCCAGGGAGTCGACCAGGGCGTGCCAGCCGTTGGACAGGCCGCCGAGGAAGCCGGGCGGGTCGTTGTTGTCCACGGGGGTCGGAGCATCCGGTCCGAGGAGCACCACGGTGACCGTGCTGAGCGCGGTCAGGTCGGCCAGGCGCCGCTTCTTGGCCTGCAACGAGGCCAGGTCGGACTCCCGGGTGGCCACCTCCTTCTCGAGCATGACCAGGTCGTTCAGGGACTTGGCCTGGCCGAGCAGTTTGCGGCCGCTGTCGACCCGGGCCTGCTGGACGGCGATCCGTGCGTCCAGGTCGACGACCTGTTCGGTGACGTCCTCGGTGTTGATCGCCCGGTTCTTCTCGGAGCCGAGCTTGGCGATCTGCTCCAGCGCGGACGAGAACTTGGCGGCCGGGATGCGCAGTTTCAGCGTGGCCGTGTCGGTGCCGTCGCCACCGCTCTGCCGGTCGTCGCCGCCGATGAATCCGCCGGTGCCGGCGGCGATCCCGGTGGCCTGGGCGGCCGCCGCGTTGACGTCCTTGACCTGGATCGTGATGCTTCCGGTGTAGATGATCGAGCGCTGGTCCACGCTCAGGTCGGGCGCCCCGGCGGGGGTGTCCTTGCCCTCGGTGGTGGCGCCGGCCTGGGCCTCACCCTGATCGGCGGCCCCGCCGACGGCGGGCGCGGCCGCTTTGTCGGCGCCGCTGGACGTGCTGTTGTCGGATGCGCCGTCGGCGCCGCATCCGGCCAGAAGGGCGCCGCTCAGGAGCACGGCACCGAGCCATATATATCCCCGTTTACGCATGGCAACTCCGATCGTCGGTACGACTGACCGCTGGGACGTTCGGCGGCCGGTTCCCGGTTCCGGCAGACTGCGAGTTGACCGGTCACGATTCAGCGACGGAGGAGCACCGTGCGTGTCACGAAGTTCACTCATGCCTGTCTACGGATCGAGGGGGCGGGGGTGCTCGTCGTCGATCCGGGCGAATTCTCCGAGAAGTCGGCTCTGGACGGTGCGGATGCCGTGGTCATCACCCACGAGCACTTCGACCATCTCGACGTCGCGGCGGTCACCGCGGCGGTGGGACGCCGACCCGATCTGCGGATCTTCGCGCACGAGGAGGTCCTGAAAAAGCTCGGCGAGGTCGCCGAGGCGACCACGCCGGTGGTGCCCGGCGAGGAGTTCGAGGCCGCCGGCTTCACCCTTTCGGCGTACGGCGGTCAGCACGCGGTGATCCACGAATACATCCCGCGGATCGCCAACCTCGGCTACCTGATCTCGGATGGGAGCACGAACGTCTACCACCCGGGTGACTCGTTCGTGGTGCCCGAGGGCGCGACCGTCGATGCGCTCTGCGTCCCGCTGAACGCGCCGTGGATGAAGATCTCCGAGGCGATCGGGTTCGTCCGGGCGGTCAAGCCGGGTCGCGCCTTCGCGATCCACGACGGGCTGATCAACGAGCGGGGTGCGGCCGTCTCCGACGGTCATCTGGAGAACTTCTCGCAGACGCGGTACCAGCACCTGGCACCCGGCACCACGCTTGACTGACGTGCCGGACGTGATCGACGACGTGGTCCGGCGGCTCTACGAGGAGCCGCCGGACGGTTTCGTGGCGACCCGGGCGGCCGCGGTCGAGCAGGCCCGGGCGGCCGGTGACCGGGAGACGGCCAAGCGGCTGGGCGCGCTCAAGAAGCCGACCGTGGCCGCGTGGGTGGTGAATCTGCTGGCCCGCAGGCGTCCGGATCTGATCGCCGAGCTGGTGGAGCTCTCCGGGGCGCTCCGGGCGGCCCAGCGTGAGTTGCAGGGCGATCAGTTGCGGGAGTTGTCGCAGCAGCGCCGGGCGTTCGTGTCGGCGCTGGTGACGGCGGCCCGCAAGCTGGCCGTGGCGGCGGGGGCGGGCGCGGCGAAGCTGCCGCTGGGTGAGGTGGAGGCGACGCTGACGGCGGCGCTGGCCGATCCGGAGGTCGCCGGGCAGGTGCGGACCGGGCGGCTGATCAGGGCGGCGGCGTATGCCGGGTTCGGGGAGGTGCCGCGGCCTCGGCTGCGTTTGATCACCGGCGGCGATGACGACGATTCGGAAATTTCCGTTTTGCCGGGCCCGGCGGACGAGGGCTGGGACGAGGAGGGCAGCGGCCCGGCCCAGGGCGGCGTGGCCCAAGGCGGTGCGGCCCAGGGCGGCGTGGGCCAGGGCGGTGCGGGCCGGGGCAAAGGGGCTGGCGAGGCGAGCCGGGAAGATGCGGCTCGGGAGGCGCGGGAACGGGCTGACCGGGAGCGCCGGCGGCGAGAGGCGGAACGGCGCCGGCGGGAGCTGGAACGGGAGCTGAGCGCGGCCGAAGCCGGCGAGCGCCGGGCCGATGACCAGCTGAAACGGGCGGAGTCGGCCGAGCGGGACGCGGAGGGTCTGGTCGACGACCTGGAAGCGGAGCTGGCCGAGCTGGAACGACGGCGCACCGAGGCCGTGGCCGAGGTCGGCCGCCGGAAGCTGGCCCGCCGCACCGCGGAACGCGAGGCCGCAGCCGCCCGCCGCCGGGTCGGCGACGTCCAGGCCGCCCTCGACGAGGTGGACTGATCCGGCGGCCCGGCCGGCGAGGTGGACTGATCCGGCGGCCCGGCCGGCGAGGTGGACTGATCCGGCGGCCCGGCCGGCGAGGTGGACTGATCCGGCGGCCCGGCCGGCGAGGTGGACTGATCGCTGGGGTGGGAGCCGATACGGGGTTCCGGGACCACCCGACCACGTCGCCCTTTCGGGCCTCGCGTTTTGGCCGCGCCAGCGGCCTGCGAGGGTCGGAAGGGTCCCCGCGGGAGCGACGGTCTGTACCCCGGCGGAGATAGGCAATGAAGAATTTGATGTTGATTTTGGCCATCGGCGGACAAGTAGAGCGTTTTCTTAATCGGTCAGGCAGAGCAGAATCGGGCGGTGACCCCCGAACAGGCAGCCGCCAACGCCAGGGCGAGCGTCGCCACCATCGTCGGAGCCTTCGCCGAGTCCCCGCAAACGTTGCGGCGGGCCCGCCTGCTCGGATTGTCCGGCTGGGCCTATCACGTGTCGGCCCGGGCCGGGGCGCTCGGCGACGTGCGGCCGGAGACGGTGGCGGCGGCGATCGCGTTCATCGCGCCCGAGGCGGTCACCGAGGGGTGGGAGGCGACGGCCAAGAGTTCGCAGCCGTCCGAGGTGGCCAACTGGCATCTGCGTGAGCTGTGCACCTGGGGCGCCGAGCAGGTCGGGGGTTTCCCGCGGCTGAGTCGTCTGCTGGAGCTGGCCGAGCGGGTGGTGGGTGCGGTCGATCCGGCCGGGCTGCCGCTGTTCGCGGCGTGGCGGGCGTTGCCGATGCCGAGCCAGGAGCCGGGCGCGCGGGCCGCGGTGCTGCTGCATCTGCTGCACGAGCACCGCCAGGGGGTGTATGTGATCGCCGTCCGGGCCGGTGGCCTGACCCCGTTGGAGGCGATCATCGCCGGGCCGGAGGGGGAGACCGGGGCGGTCGCGTTGGGGTGGCAGTCGCCCTATCCGTCGGCCGGTCCGCTGGTGCGGCGCCTGATGTGGGCCGAGTCGGTGGCGAATTCGCTGGCCGGGCAGGCGTGGGGGAGCCTGGCCGGCCCGGAGCGGATCGAGCTGGCCGGCCTCCTGGAGTCGCTTTCGCACCGGTTTACGCGTTGAGGATGCCCGGCTGGGTGAAATCGATTGGCATCCGGCCGGCGGGCGTGGTCGGATGCCGGGCATGAGCGTGCTGCCGCCCGGATGGACCACTCGCCGCCCCACCCTCGACGACGTGCCACAGATCCTGGGGTTGGTGCACGCCAGCGACATCGCCGCGGTCGGCGAGCCCGACTTCAGCGCGGACGAGGTGCGCCAGGAGCTGACCGGCCCGAACACGGACATTGACCGGGACTGCTGGCTGGCCTTCGACGCGGACGGGGAGATCGCCGGCTGGGCCTATCCGCAGAATCCGACCGGCGGTGCCCGGGACTTCGTCGAGGTGTACGTGTGGCCGGAGCGCGGTGTCCCGGCCCAGCGCCCGCTGCTCGACCTGATCATGGGCCGGATGGCCGAGCGGGCGGCCGAGCTGGGTCACGACGTGTACACGGTGCGGGCGGGCGCGATCCCGAACGAGACGACGTACATCGAGGCGCTGACCGCGGCCGGGTTCACGTTCCTCAAGCAGCACGCGCGGATGCGGATGACCCTGGACGGCGTGTCGCCCGAGGTGCCGGAGCCGCCCGCGGGCGTGACGATCCGGCCGGTGCGCCCGGACGACGACGGGGAGATGCGGCGCTTCCATGCGGTGATCGAGGAGGCGTTCCTGGACTCGGATCACCCTTCGATGGCGTACGAGGACTGGCGGCGCCAGTTCGGGTCGGGCCCGTTCGACGAGTGGTTCGTGGCCGAGGCGGACGGCGAGGTGGCCGGGGTGCTGCAGTCGACCGAGCCGGACGACGACGCGAACGAGGGGTGGGTGCGCTTCCTGGCGGTGCTGCGGCCGTACCGGAAGCGGGGTCTGGGTGAGGCCCTGCTGCGCCGGGCGTTCGCCGTCTACGCCGGGAAGGGCCGCCCGCTGGCCGGGCTCGGCGTGGACATGGCCAACCCGACCGAGGCCGCACGCCTCTACCGGAAGGTCGGGATGTCCCCGCTCTACCGGGCGAACGTGTACCAGACCACGGTGACCGCGGCCGGGAGCTAGGCCGCGGGTCGCGGTCAGACCTCGGGGGACGCCGTCCGGGTCGGGCGGTGGCGCAGGTCGCTGACGTAGTCGTCGGGTGCGCCGGCCTTCTCGGCCGCGGTGGCGATCTCGGAGAGATACCACGCGGTGGGCAGGCCGCCCTCGTAGCCGGCGTAGACGTAGACCCACGCGGGCACCTCACCGTCGAGGGTCGATACACGCACGGTGAGTTTTTGGTACGTCCCGGCGGGCACGCCCTCGACCTCGTCGAGCTGTGAGGCATCCCACGGATGCACGTCGTAGACGGAGACGAAGACGCGGTCGCCGGGTGACTCGGCGATCGTCGTCACCGCACCCTCCCAGCCCATTTCCCCTTCTCCGGCAAAGGTCAGGCGCCAGCCTTCGATCCACCCGACCCCGACCATGGGGGAGTGCGGACAGTAGGCCAGCATGCGGGCTGGGTCCAGGTTCGAGCCATACGCGGCGTAGTGACGCACGGCGACGACGATAGTCCCAATGACGGTCGGTGAGAATATGGAACGTGCGTGTCGGCACACCCCGTGGGTTTCGAAGCGGGTTTTTCCCCTGCGGGGATGGCTCTGCCATTAATTGGAGGTCGGGGAACAGTGAGTCGGATCGTGATCATCGGTGGGGGACCGGGCGGGTATGAGGCGGCCCTGGTCGCCGCCCAGCTCGATGCCGATGTGACCCTGGTCGAGGCGGACGGGCCCGGTGGTGCCTGTGTGCTGACCGACTGTGTGCCGTCCAAGACGTTCATCGCCAGCTCCGAGGTGATGACCGGTTACCGCAACAACGACGCTTTCGGGATCCGTTCGAGCGGCCTGGACGGGGTCAGCGTCGACGCCGTGGCGGTCAACGAGCGGGTGAAGAAGCTGGCGCTGGCGCAGTCCGGCGACATCCAGACCAAGCTGGTCAAGGCCGGGGTGGACGTGGTCCGCGGCCGGGCCCGGCTGGGCGAGGACCGGCTCGGTCACACCCACCAGGTGCTGATCACCCCGGCCGAGGGCGCGGAGTACGCGGTCGAGGCCGACACCGTCCTGCTGGCCACCGGTGCCACCCCGCGGGTGCTGCCGACCGCCCGGCCGGACGGCGTGCGCATCCTCGACTGGCGTCAGGTGTACGACCTGACCGAGCTCCCCGAGCACCTGGTGGTCATCGGTTCCGGTGTGACCGGGGCCGAGTTCGCCAGCGCCTACCTGGCCATGGGCGTGAAGGTGACCCTGGTCTCCAGCCGCGAGCGGGTGATGCCGCACGAGGACGCCGACGCCGCGATGGCGATCGAGCGGGTGTTCCGCGACCGGGGGATGACGATTCTCAGCCAGTCCCGCGGCGACTCGGTGGTGAACACTGGTGACGGCGTGCGGGTGACCCTGTCCGGCGGCAAGGTGATCGAGGCGTCGCACGCGCTGATCGCGGTCGGCGCCGTCCCCAACACGAGCGACCTGGGTCTGGCCGAGTACGGGGTGGCGGTCGGCAACGGCGGCTACGTGACCGTCGACCGGGTGTCGCGCACCAACGTGCCCGGCATCTACGCGGCCGGTGACTGCACCGGTGTGCTGCCGCTGGCCAGCGTCGCCGCCATGCAGGGCCGGATCGCGATCTGGCACGCGATGGGTGAGGCGGTCGCCCCGCTGCGGCTGCGCACGGTGTCGGCCAACGTGTTCACCGACCCGGAGCTGGCCACGGTCGGCGTCTCGCAGAACGAGGTGGATTCCGGGCGCACTCCGGCCCGCCAGGTGATGCTGCCGTTGACCGGGAACGCCCGGGCCAAGATGGCCGGCCTGCAGGACGGGTTCGTGAAGCTGTTCTGCCGCCCGGCGACCGGTCAGATCGTCGGTGGCGTGGTGGTGGCGCCGAAGGCGAGCGAGCTGATCCTGCCGATCACGATGGCGATCGAGAACAACCTGACCGTGGACCAGCTGGCCCACACGATCACGATCTATCCGTCGCTGTCGGGTTCGATCGCGGAAGCTGCTCGTCAGCTGATGCAGCACGAGATTCAGTAGCCGGTTTCTCGGGTTTCCCGCCGAACAGGGCCAGGATCCAGCCGGCCGTCCCGAAGACCAGGGCCGCGCCGGCCGCGATCGCGAACAGCCGCCAGGCGGACTGGGTGACCGCGGTGCCGCCGAGGTGCCCGACCAGTCCGCCGTAGCAGGCCCAGCCGAGCGAGGCCGCGCCGTCGTATCCGACGAAGTATCGGATCGGGTAGCCGGTGCGGCCGGCGTGATAGCCGGATGCCATCCGGCCGCCGGGGACGAACCGGCACAGCAGCATCACGAGTGGGCCGGGGCGTCGCAGACCGCGGGTGAAACGCTCGGCGGCCTGCCGGGCGCGCGAATTCTCACCTTCCTCGCTCCGCGGGGCGAATCGGGCGCGTAACGCGTCGAGCCGATGCCCGGTCGAGCGCCCGAGCGCGAACGCGGCGGCGTCGCCGGTGAACATGCCGAGCGCGCCGATCAGGATCACCAGGGCCAGATGCAGGTCGCCGTAGACGGTCAGCGCGCCCGAAGTGATCATGATGGCCTGGATCGGGATGACCGGGATCAGCGCGTCCACGGCCAGGAAACCGAAGAGCGCGAGGTAGACCCACAGGGGCGAGGTCACCATCGTCAGCAGATCGGTCATCGCCGGGGCCACCTCGCGGATTCAGGGCTCACGGCATTCTCCGTGAGCGCACCTGAGAGAGCGCTGTGCTCAGCATGCGCCTCCCCGTTCCGAACCAGGCCGTGATGCCCGCCACGCTACGACCGAAAGACCCCGTACCGCCCCTGGTTTTCCAAGTGTCCACAACGGCGGGGCGTACCGTTGGGTGTGCCCGCCGGCGCCGGATCCCCCGTTCCGACGCGCCGTGGCCGCGGGCCGCCGGTAGGTCCCGTATCGGCGGCCCGCCCTTTGATTGATCATGAGCAGCTCTCGTAAAGAGCGGAAACACGTCGGCAACGAACCGCCCCTAGATTCCAGCCATGGCGGATCTTTTCGAGGAGTACCGCCTCGGCCCCGGCTGGGACGAGATGTTCTCCGAGCTCGGTGTGCCCCGGGCGAGCTACGAGGCGCTGCACGAGACCCTGCAGCCGCTGTCGAGCGCGGAGCTCGGCGTACGAGCCGAGGTGCTGGCCCGGGCGTTCCTGGACCAGGGCATCACGTTCGCCTTGAAGGGCGTCGAGCGGCCGTTCCCCCTGGACATCGTGCCCCGGATCATCGCCGCGGCCGAGTGGCGCGACGTCGAGCTGGGCGTGGCCCAGCGCATCCGGGCCCTTGAGGCGTTCCTGGCCGACGTCTACGGCCCCGGTCACGCGCTGGCCGACGGCATCGTGCCCCGGCGGATCATCGCGACCAGCGCGCACTTCCTGCGCGCGGCGGCCGGGATCAACCCGCCGAACGGCGTGCGCGTGCACGTCGCCGGCGTCGACCTGATCCGGGACGAGCAGGGCACGTTCCGGGTGCTCGAGGACAACGTGCGGATCCCGTCCGGGGTCAGCTACGTGATGGAGAACCGCCGGGCCATGGCCCAGGTGCTGCCCGAGGTGTTCGCGGCCACCCGGATCCGGCCGGTCGAGTCGTACCCGGCGATGCTGCTGCGGGCGTTGCGGGCGGCCGCCCCGGCCGGGATCAGCGACCCGACCGTGGTGGTGCTCAGCCCGGGCGTCTACAACTCGGCGTACTTCGAGCACGCGCTGATCGCCCGCGAGATGGGCGTCGAACTGGTCGAGGGCCGGGACCTGATCGTGGTCGGCAACGCGGTGGCGATGCGGACCACGGCCGGCGAGCAGCGGGTGGACGTGATCTACCGGCGGATCGACGACGACTACCTGGACCCGGTGCACTTCCGGGCCGACTCGATCATCGGCGTGGCCGGGCTGCTCAACGCGGCCCGGGCCGGGCGGGTCACGATCGCCAACGCGGTCGGCAACGGGGTGGCCGACGACAAGCTGCTCTACACGTACGTCCCGGATCTGATCCGGTACTACCTGAACGAGGAGCCGCTGCTCCCGAACGTGGACACCTACCGGCTGGACGACCCCGGAGTGCTCGAACACGTGCTCGACCACCTGGACGAGCTGGTGCTCAAACCGGTCGACGGGGCCGGTGGGGCCGGGATCGTGATCGGTTCCCAGGCGATGCGGCACGAGATCGACGCCGTACGCGAAAAGATCTTGAAGAATCCTCGTGGCTGGATCGCGCAGCGCGAGGTGAAGCTCTCCATGGTGCCGACGCTCATCGGCGACCGGCTGCGCGGGCGGCACGTCGACCTGCGGCCGTTCGCGGTCAACGACGGCGAGAAGATCTGGGTGCTGCCCGGCGGCCTGACCCGGGTGGCGCTGCCGGAGGGCGCCCTGGTGGTCAATTCCAGTCAGGGCGGCGGCTCCAAGGACACCTGGGTGCTGGCCTCGCCCGACGACGCCGTGCCGTTCGAGGTGCCGGATCGGCCGGCCGAACCGGCGCCGCTACCGACCGCGAGCCGCCCCGATCCGGGCCCCGGGCCGTCGCCGGCCGAAGAACAACAGCAGCAGTGAGGGGTGGGTCGTGCTGAGTCGCATCGCCGAATCGCTGTACTGGATCGGTCGCTACGTGGAACGCGCCGAGGACACCGCCCGGATCCTCGACGTGCACCTGCAGCGGATCCTGGCCGACCCCTGGACCAGCGAGGACTCGGCCTGCCGATCGCTGTTCGGGGTGATGGGCATGACCGTCGAGGAGGGCCCGTTCACCTCGGCCCGGGTCATCGAACTGCTCGGCCTGGACCAGAGCAGTCCCAGCTCGGTGGTGGGCGCGCTGGCCGCCGCCCGGGAGAACGCCCGCGGCTGCCGCGAGATCATCTCGGCCGACCTGTGGGAGTGCCTGAACGCCACTTACCACGGACTCGCCCGCGCGCCCGGCCAGGTCGAATCGCAGGGCGTGCACGCGTTCTTCCGCTGGGTGCGCGACCGCGGCGCGGTGATGGCCGGGCTCACCGACGCCACCATGAGCCGGGACGAGGGCTGGATCTTCCTGGTGCTCGGCCGCAACATCGAGCGCGTCGACATGACCGCGCGGCTGCTGCGCACCCACGAAAGAGCGGGCGGCAGCATCCCGAGCTGGCTGACCCTCTTGCGGTCGTCCGGGGCCTGGGAGACTTTTTTGCGTACGTATCGGGGCGCGCTCGACGACCGGCACGCGGCCGAGTTCCTGCTGCTGGACCGGCTGTTCCCGCGCTCGGTCTTCGCCGCGCTGTCGGTCGCCGAGAGCTGCCTGGCCGACCTCGAACCCGACCCCGGCCGGGCCGGCGTGGCCACCGACGCCCAGCGCATCGTCGGACGGGCCCGCACCGGTCTGGAGTTCCGGGGCGCCGACGAGCTGGTCAGCGACCTGAACGCGGTGCTGGTGAGCCTGGAACGGACATGTTCGCAGGTCAACGAGGCGGTCTCGCGTCGATACTTCCGCCAGACCTCGGCGGTCAACTGGGTGTCAGGAGCGGTGGCGTGACCTCATCGGTCGACAGTTGGCGACTCAAGATCGAACACAAGACCGGTTCGGCGTACGGCGGTCAGGTGTCCTCCTCGTACAACGAGGCGCGGATGTGGCCCCGCAACGACGCCCGCCAGGCCGTGCTCGACGCCAAGGTGGAGGTGTGGCCGCCCGCGCGCACCTACCGGTACGAGGACTACTGGGGGACCGTCGTCACCGCGTTCGACGTGCACGCCGGTCACGAGGAGCTGACCGTGTCGGCCTCCTCGACGGTCGAGACGCTGCCGCCGGGGGATCTGCTGTCCGAGGGGACCTGGGCGTTCGACACCGACCGCTGGTACGAGCTGCTGCTGCCGACCACGCGGACCCGGCTCGACGCGTCCCTGGAAGCGATCGTGGCCGAGCTGCGCGCCCGGCACGACACCCCGCAGGCGGCGGCGATGGCGGTCTGCGAGTTCGTGCGGGCCGAGGTGGCGTACGTGCCCGGCTCGACCGGCGTCCAGAGCGACGCACTGCACGCCTGGGAACAGCGCAAAGGCGTCTGCCAGGACCTGAGCCACCTGGCCGTGGGGATGCTGCGGGCGCTGGGGCTGCCGGCTCGCTACGTCTCGGGCTACCTGCACCCGAAACCGTCGGCCGAGATCGGCGAGAGCGTCGTCGGGCAGAGCCACGCCTGGGTGGAGTGGTGGGCCGGACGGTGGACGTCGTTCGACCCGACCAACGGGGTGCCGATCGGGCTGCGGCACGTGGTGGTCGGGCGCGGTCGCGAGTACGACGACGTGCCGCCGTTGAAGGGCATCTACGCCGGCCCGCCCAGCACCGGCCAGAGCGTGGAGGTCACCATCACCCGCCTACGCTGAGGCATCTTGGCAGTGACTAGTTATCCTGGTTCGGTGACCAGGCAGAGCTACCACCACGGTGACCTCCGGAAAGCGCTGCTGAAAGCGGCCGCCGAAGCCATCGCCGACTCCGGCGTCAACGCCCTGAGCATGCGCGACCTCGCCCGCCGGGCCGGCGTCTCGCACGCCGCCCCGGCCCACCACTTCGCCGACAAGGCCGGCCTGCTCACCGCGCTCGCCACCGACGGCTTCGAACGCCTGACCAAGGCGCTGGCCACCTCGCGGCTGGCCAGCAACAGCCTGCTCGAACTGGGCGTCACGTACCTGCGGTTCGCGCTGGCCGACCGGGCCACCTTCGAGGTGATGTTCCGGACCGACCTCTACCACGCGGCCGACCCGGAACTGCTGGCCGCGCGGCGGCAGGCGGCCGACGCGCTCTACGCCGGCATGACCGACCTGCCGGACGCGCCGCTGGCCGGCCCGACCGCGGCGAGCCCGGCCCGCCCCGCGCGGGAAGGCACCGCCGAGCTCGTCTCCGATGAGGTACGCGAGGTCGGGCTGGCCGCCTGGTCGATGGTCCACGGCTTCGCCACGCTGTGGCTGAGCGGCGCGTTCCCGGAGAGCACCCAGGAGGATCCGGAGGAGGCGGCCCGGCAGATCCTGGGCCGCGTCCGCCAGATGGGTTAGTCGTCGATCGTGCAGACGACCGCGCCGGCGGTGACCGTGGCGCCGACCTCCAAGGACAGGCCCGCGACGGTGCCCGACTTGTGGGCGGAGAGCGGCTGCTCCATCTTCATCGCCTCGACGACCACGATCACGTCGCCCTCGTTGACGACGTCACCGTTCTGCGCGGCGACCTTGACGATGGTGCCCTGCATCGGCGCGGTCAGGCTGGCGCCACTCGCGGTCGTGGCGGCGGCGGCGCCCCGGGGGCGGGCGGTCCGCTTTTGCTGGGGGGTGGCTCCGCCCGTACCGGAAATCAGGTTTTTGGGAAGGCGGACCTCGATGCGGCGGCCGCCGACCTCGACCACGACGGTCTCGCGTTCGGCGGCCTCGCCGCCGGCGGCGGCCGGGGCGCTGAACGGCGGCACCTCGTTGTTCCACTCGGTCTCGATCCACCGGGTGTGCACGGTGAACGGCTCGCCGGTGAACGCCTCGTCGCGCACGACCGCCCGGTGGAACGGCAGCACCGTGGCGATGCCCTCGATGACCGTCTCGTCCAGCACCCGGCGGGAACGTTCGAGCGCCTCCTGCCGCGTCGCGCCGGTGACGATGATCTTGGCAAGCATCGAGTCGAAGTTCCCGCCGATGACACTGCCCGCCTCGACACCCGAATCGACCCGTACGCCCGGCCCGGACGGCCAGGTCAGCGCCGAGACCGTGCCCGGCGCGGGCAGGAATCCGCGGCCCGCGTCCTCACCGTTGATGCGGAACTCGATCGCGTGCCCGCGCGGAACCGGGTCCTCGGTGATCGGCAGCGGGTCGCCCGCCGCGATCCGGAACTGCTCCCGGACCAGGTCGATGCCGGCGGTCTCCTCGCTGACCGGGTGCTCCACCTGCAGCCGCGTGTTGACCTCCAGGAACGAGATCGTCCCGTCCTGCCCGACCAGGTACTCCACCGTGCCGGCGCCGTAGTAACCGGCCTCGCGGCAGATCGCCTTCGCACTCTCGTGGATCTCGGCGCGCTGCTCGTCGGTCAGGAACGGCGCGGGCGCCTCCTCGACCAGCTTCTGGTGACGGCGCTGCAGCGAGCAGTCACGCGTGCCGACCACCACGACATTCCCGTGCGTGTCGGCGATGACCTGGGCCTCGACGTGCCGCGGCCGGTCCAGGTACCGCTCGACGAAGCACTCGCCGCGACCGAACGCGGCCACCGCCTCCCGCGTCGCGCTCTCGAACAGCGCCGGGATCTCCTCGATCGTGCGTGCCACCTTCAGCCCACGCCCGCCACCGCCGAACGCCGCCTTGATCGCCACCGGCAGCCCGTGCTGCTCCGCGAACGCGACGATCTCACCGGCGTTCTCGACCGGATCCGGCGTGCCGGGGACCAGGGGCGCGCCGGCGCGCTGGGCGATGTGCCGCGCGGTCACCTTGTCCCCGAGGTCACGGATCGCCTGAGGGCTGGGCCCGATCCAGGTGATCCCGGCCGCGATCACTGCCTCGGCAAAGTCCGAGTTCTCCGACAAAAACCCATACCCAGGGTGTACGGCGTCGGCTTCAGCCTTTTTGGCGATCTCCAGCAGTTTGTCGATTCTGAGGGACGTGTCGGCGGCGGTCTCGCCGTCCAGTGCGTACGCCTCGTCGGCGAGCCGGGCATGTGGCGCGTCGCGATCACTGTCGGCGTAGACGGCGACGCTGGTGAGGCCGGCGTCCTTGCAGGCCCGGATGACCCGGAGGGCGATCTCGCCGCGGTTGGCGATCAATATCTTCCGCACGGCTAGAGCCTAACGGCAGTTCAGTGCGGCGTCGCGGCCCCTGTGAGTGCTTCTCGTGTTCTTGCCTCTCCGATAGGCAGCCTCTAGGCTGCCTATCGTGGTGCGTGGTATGGACGAAGTGTTCAAAGCGCTGGCCGACCCGAGCCGCCGGCACCTGCTCGACAGCCTGAACCGGCAAAACGGGCAGACCCTGCGCGAACTCTGCTCCGGGCTGGGCATGGCCCGGCAATCGGTGAGCAAACACCTGGCCCAACTGGAGGCCGCCGGCCTGGTCACCACCAGCCGGCGCGGCCGGGAAAAGCTGCACCACCTCAACGTCGAACCGGTCAACGCCATCGCCGACCGCTGGATCAGCCGATACCACCGCGGGCGCGTTCAAGCGCTCGCCGACCTGAAAACCGCGCTGGAGGGAACACCGATGAGCTTCGTCTACACCACGTACATCGCGACCACGCCGGACAAACTCTGGCAGGCCCTCACCGAGCCGGCCTTCACCAGCCAGTACTGGGGAGTCGAATTCGACAGCGACTGGCAGGTCGGCTCACCGATCACCTGGACGGTCGGCGGCCTGGACATCTCCGACCCGGCTCAAGTGGTGCTGGAATCGGTGCCGGGGTCACGCCTGTCGTACACCTGGCACACCTTCACCCCGGAGTTCGCGGCCAAACACGGATTCTCCGACGAATGGTTGAAAGCGGTCACGGCCGAGGGCCGTTCCAAGGTGACATTCGAGATCGAGCCGATGGGCCGCCTGGTCAAGCTGACCGTCACCCACGACGACTTCGACGAGGGCAGCACGGTGCTGGAGAACGTGAGCCAAGGGTGGCCGTCGGTCCTCTCCAACCTGAAGACCTACCTGGAGACGGGCTCCCCGCTACCGACGGAATAGCCCTCGTCGCAGGTCCTGGCCGCGCCGCTTTGTCGTTTTTGCCTAGCGTGTGTGGTCCCGGAGCCGCCCACAATCACGGGCGGCGGAATCACACGATCGGTCAGTTCCGCCAGAGTGTGGTGATCGGAACATCCATCTGCGCGAGCAACGTGCGCAACAGCGGAAGCGACAGCCCGATCACGTTCCCGGGATCACCCTCGATCCGCTCCACGAACGCCCCGCCCCGGCCGTCAAGCGTGAACGCCCCAGCCACCTGCAAAGGCTCCCCGGAAGCGACATAGGCCTCGATCTCGGCATCGGTGACGTCCGCGAAGTGCACCACAGTCGTACCGACCGCCTCCGCCTGCCGCCCACTGACCAGCCCGGTCAGATGATGCCCGGTGTGCAGCACCCCGGACTTACCCCGCATCGCCATCCACCGCTGAGCCGCCTCCCGCGCATCGGCCGGCTTCCCGAAGATCTCCCCTTCGAAAGCCAGCACGGAGTCACACCCGAGCACCAGCGCCCCCGGATCCGCCGGCAGTTCAGCCGCCACGGTCCGCGCTTTCATCCGCGCCAACGCCAGACTCAAGGTGTACGCGTCCTCGGCCTCCACGACGCTCTCGTCCACCCCACTGACGATCACCTCAGCGTCGATCCCGGCCCCGGTGAGCAGTGCCCGCCGAGCAGGGCTGGCCGACGCAAGAATCAGCCGGTACGCGTTGTCACTCTGCACAAAAAGTGAGACTACAAGCCCGCGCCACCCAAAAGTGCACGCAAGCCCCATCTTCCACCCACAAACCCAGCAATCCCCCGGCCCCGGCCCGCCCCGAAGACCCCATCCCGCAACTCAAGTCCGCCGACCCCACACTGCATTTATCCCAGCCCGGGCCGCGTATCTGCATCAACCAGTGCCCAGCCCGCACCTCCGCCGCTCGTGGGGCCATGCGTTCCCCGCTCGCCTGTGCCGAGTTACGCGTCGGCCTGCGCCGAGCCACGTATCTTGCTCGTTCCGAGCCATACCCCTTCCCGCTTGCCTGTGCCGGGTCACGTGTCGCGTCTGCGGAGTTGCGCGCCTTGCGTATGCCGAGCCGTACTTCGTGACCGTCGCGGCAGGCCGGTCGCGCTCGCTGTCCCGGCTCCCGCCCTACAGCTGCTCACGATTCCGTCGCCTAGTTGCCAAGAAAGCAACAAACACCCCACCAGCCAGCATGGCCGCAATCCCGCTGAGCAGCCCAACCTTCAGCTGGTTGCCCTTGTCTAGGGGCTTATCCGCTACCCCTGTCGAAGCGGCCTCCGAACTGCTCACACCCCCACCATCCGGCGGCGGGACATCGGCAGTCAGCGCCTTAATGATGTTGAGCACCCCATAACCGCACTGCTCATCCCATCCGGGCGGTCCAATATCAGTTGCCGTGGCCGTGAGTCGATGAATAACCTCAGGTGCCGACAAGCTGGGAAATTTTGCTCGGACTAGCGCCGCTGCGCCAGAGACAATTGCAGTCGACGCTGAAGTGCCTTCGACGATTCTGTAAGAAGAGTTTAGGCCTGTCGTTACTATTTCAGTTCCGGGTGCGCAAAGCCCTACGTTAGATCCAGGTATAGAGAAGTCTGCAACGGCTCCATCCTTGCCGATCGCCCCGACTGCAAGAACTCCTGGAAGTGCTGCCGGGTAGCCGATTTTGACGGCTCGAAAATCGTTCCCCGATGCGGCCACTACTACGATGTCTGCATCGATTGCCGAGGCGACGGCCTGGCTGATTTCCTGCGACGGGCCACTTCCGGACGAGACATTTATGATCTCGGCTCCGCTCGCGATAGCAAAAGATATGCCAGCCGCAACTTTCGGCTCGAACCCGGGCCCGTTGGACGTCTTTATTGGTATCAACTTCGATTCTGGGGCTATGCCGAGAACGCCGTCACTCTGGCCATGCCCATGGCCGACGATTATTCCGGCCATCTCGGTGCCGTGGCCGACTTTGTCGTTTTCTAATGGATCCGTCCCGCTTTCTATTAGATCAACCCCGCCGCTTAAGTTGCTCTTGAAGTCCCGGTGGCTACGTATTCCGGTGTCGGGCAGGGCGATTGTTATTCCGGCGCCGGTGCTGATGGAGTGAGCCTCTTTGATCGAGAGGGAATCCAAAAACCATTCAGAACTGCGCACTTCGTCTTCTTTTGTGAAGTTGACCGGAGGAAGTGTTGTGATCAGTGCAATGGCGAGGAGAAGGTGGCGTTGAATCTGCATTCTGATCATCTTATGGAAGCCCAATGGCGGGACCGGGGTCGATGTCTCTTTTCTCTGGTGGGAGAAGAACGGGAGCTACGCCTTCTTCGGTTTCCCACGGGTAATCTGGATCCCAGCGGTTTCTATTACCCTTGCCTTCGGATGATTTCGATGTCCGACCCGATCTTATGGGTCCTCCAAGTGTTCCGGGCTGGCCGATAACGCCACCTGCGGGATTTATTCGCTGGGGATTGGATGCGCTTGCGCCGGGCTGGGCGCTACGCGTACCGGTAGGATTGCCGATTACTCCGCCGGGAAAAGAGCCCTGAGTTTTGGCGAGCGGCGACTCCAGAGGCGTGGTTGCTCCGAGGGTAATTTTTGACGTGCCAGGTATCGAGGGTATTGGTGCGACTGGGGTTATTGGCAGCGAGCTAGTTCCGCTCGCCGGGTATCCTCCCGTATTCCCGGGTGGCGTTGATGGGTTTATGGGTGGGGCCGGGGCTGTGATTTCGCTAAGGATCGGCCCAGGCGTAGGTGACGTGGATAAGCCCGGCGGTGGAGTCGATGCTATCGGTTCGTGCGTCGGAGAGTTTGGCGTGGGCGTAGTTGAAGTATTGGGGCTGGAGGTTATCGCCTCTGCTTTTGTGGAGCTGCCGTCCACGGAAGGCTGACCAATAACAGTGTTCTTGGATTGATGAGTGGCGGGCCCTGATGGCGAGTTGAATTCGAAGGGGGTTCCAATCTCGCTGTTGTCTGCAAGAATGTAGCGCGGAGGCGTGGTGATGTTTAGCTGGGCCTGGGCCAGGTCGGTGCTCAAAGCAGACATCACCCCCTGAGCCTGCACCTGCAACTCGAACTGCCGAACCTCCGCCGCCGTCGGTGGGTTGGGGGCGATGAGCCGGTATTTGCCGACGACCTGTTTGTTGGCCTGCAATTTCCGGGCGTACGCCTCCAGGTCCTGCTGGTTCGCCAGGTGCGCACGGTAGATCGACTCCAGCTTCACCCGGGCCCCGACCAGCGCGGAGGTCGCGGCGCCCAGTGCGCGGTGGTTTTCGACGGTGGCCTGGTAGGTGTTGCTCAGATGGGTGATCAGGTCGTCCAGCCGGTCCAGGTATTTTTCGGCGGCTCGGCTCTTGTCCGGCGGCCAGGCTTCCGCCAGGTTGTCCCGGTATCGCTTCACCCGGGAGAGGTGGTCGATCAGCAGTTCGGCGGACTGCAGCCAGGTGAGCAGCAGGTTTTTGTGTGCTGTTCCGTCGTGGGCGGCCAGCATGGACCACATCTCCGGAACGGTTTTCTGTGCCCAGTCCGTCCCGCCGCCGTTGTCGAAGTCTGCGTACATCAGGCTCCTCCTTTGGGCGGCGAGGGTTCCGCCGCCGGGTTGAACGGGACGGATTTGTCGCCGAAGGCGCGGGCCAGGGAATCCGAAGGCGCGGAGGTGGGAGGCGGTGCCGGGGGCGCGGATGGCGGTAGCAGCCCGGCGGTCACCAGCGCCGATTCCACGTCGCTGAGGCGGGCGCGGGCGAAGGCATCCGACCCCCGATACATCCCGCTGACCTGTTCAGCAGCCTTCGCGAACCCGTGGGTGCCGTTGGCGAAGTTGTAGATGTTCTGCTGACAGGTGTCTTGGGCCGATGCCAGGACTGTCGTGAAGGCGTGCAGTTCGCCGAATTGGCGGTCTGCTTCGGGGAGGCCGGCCAGCATCCGGTTCGCCAGGGTGTCGGCGTGCGGCGCGTAGTGGTCGTCGACGTCGGCCAGAAGTTTTTTGGCGAAGTCTTCCATCGCGGTGATGTCGGCCGAGATGTGACCGTCGTCGCGCCAGAGGTCGTCGTTGGGAGCCACGCAGCGAGGCTAACCGCTCACGTCACGCTATATCGACCCCTGTGGAAGGAGCCTGTGGACAGACTAGTGGCGGGGGAGGGCGGACGACTTCCAGGAGCGCGCGCCGGCCGACGGAAGCCCTGATCGGATCCAGTCTGAGCTGGCCCGAGGCGGGGTTGAGGAATTGACCGAGGTGGATCGGACTGCGAGGATGGCGACCAGAGCGGCCAGCTCATGATCGTCTAGGCTTCCACGTACGACTCCGACCAGCGGTTCCTCATTCATTGGCCGAGCGTACGACGGGTGCCCCGGCTTCCGGTGACACGTGTCCCACACTCGGCTGATCAATTCGCGGCCGCTCGACAGAACCAGGTATTTTCTGCGTGATGTCTTCTTCTCCCCCGCTCATTGTCGCTGATCGGTACCGGCTCATTGCGCCGCTCGGTCAGGGCGGGATGGGTCGCGTCTGGCGGGCGACCGATGTCGTCCTGCACCGCGAGGTCGCCATCAAGGAACTGGTGCCCCCGCCCGGCCTGACCCCCGCCGAGCGGCAGGAGATGCGCGAGCGTTCCCTGCGTGAGGCCCGGGCCATCGCCCGTCTCAACAACATCAACGTGGTCCGCGTCTTCGACGTGCTACGGACGGACGCCGACCCGTGGATCGTCATGGAGTATGTGCCGTCCCGCTCGCTGCAGGACACGCTCGCCGCCGACGGGCCGTACAACGCGGTTCGCACCGCGGAGATCGGCCTGGGCGTGCTGAACGCGTTGAAGGCCGCGCACCGTGCCGGTGTCGTGCACCGCGACATCAAGCCGGGCAACGTGCTGATGGGTGGCGACGGCCGCGTGGTGCTGACCGATTTCGGTCTGGCCACCGTTCCCGGTGACCCGAACGTGACGCGCACCGGTCTCGTCCTGGGCTCTCCGGCGTATATCGCTCCCGAGCGCGCCCGGGACGGGACGGCCGGCCCGGCCGCCGACCTGTGGTCGCTCGGCGCCACGCTGTACGCGGCGGTCGAGGGTCAGTCCCCGTTCGCCCGGCCGTCGGCGATCGCCACGCTGGCCGCGCTCGCCACCGAGAATGTGCCGCAGGCGCGGAATGCGGGACCGCTCAAGCCCGTACTGAATGGGCTGTTGCGGAAAGATCCTGCGCACCGCATCGACGCTGATGAGGCTGAGCGCCTGCTGGCCCGGGCGGCCGGGCGCCGTTCGAAGATCAGCTTCCCGATGAGCCCGACCATGCGCCGGCCCGGTGTGGGTCGTGAGCGGCCGTCGCTGCCGAGTGGTCCGGGTGGTCCGCCGGTGCTGCCGGGCAGTGGTTTCGTCACGGCGACCGGTTCCGCGCCGGTCGTGCCGACCCCGCGCCCGCCGGCCGGCTCTCGTCCGGGCGACGTGCCGGGTCGTTCGTCGAGCGGCCCCAACGCTGTGGGCAATAACGGTCAGGGTCGTCCCACGATCCTGCCCGCGCCGCCGGTCGGCCGGTCGAGTTTCGCGCCGGGCCGCGCCACTGTCGGCAATCCGCAGCCTCAGCAGCCCCCGGCCCGTCCGGGTCAGAAGCCGCTGGACGCGACGAAGGTCGACGGTCCCGCGGTCCGCGACGAGCCGAAGGGCCCACGCCAGCCGGGAAGTCCGGCCGTGCCGCAGGGCTCCCGCCAGCCCGGGAATCCGGCCGCGCCGCAGAGCCCGGCCGGTTCGCAGCCGGCGCCTCCGGCCAATCTCGCTGGTCAGCGCCAGGCACCCCCGACCCCGCCGCGCGACTCGCGTCCGGGTTCGACTCCCGGCCGGGCCACCCCGATCGACCCGGCCGCCCCGATGGTGAACACTGCTCGCGTCGGTTTCACGGCCGCTGACATCGCCGCGAACCGTCGCAAGCAGGCCGCCCCGGAGCACGAGGCGTCCCTGGCCGCCGCCACCGGCGCCTACCCGGTCGTGCAGCCGTCCGCGGAGACCCCCGAGGACGAAAACACGTCGCAGCCTGCGGAGACGCCGGCCGCCGAGTCCGCCGCGGAATCGACGCCCACGCCCGAGAAGCCGGAAAAGTCAGAATCAACGCCGGTCCCGGCCGACGAGAACGTTCCGGCTGAGGCGGCGGCTGAGAAAACCACGACTGAGACGTACGAGGCCGAGCCGCGCGAGTCCGAAACCGACCAGGCCGAATCGGACAGTCCCGAGCCGGCCGAGTCCGAGCCGGACACCCCCGAGGCGTCCGCGACCGCGCAGTCCGACAGCCCCGAGGACGCTCCCTCAGCCGAGGAACCCGCCGCGCCGGAGACCCCGGAGCCGGTCGAGGCCGAGCCGGCCCCGGAGCCGGAGCCGCCGGTGCAGGCGGCCGAGGCGAAACCCACGACCACACCCCAGCGTCCGGCCACCGCGCTCACCCCGGGCCAGCGACCATCCTCGGCCCCGGACGAGGACCGGACCTCGGTCGTCGACTTCGCCGCGATCGCCCCGAGTTCCCCGGCCTCGGCCGTGCCGGACGACGGCGCCACCCGCGTCGTCGGCGCGCTGCACGGCCAGCCCGGGATGCACGGCCAGCCCGCGCTGCACGGACAGCCCGCGGTTCCCGGGTTCGCCCCGTCGAGCCGTCCGGCCTGGACCCCGATGCCGACCCGCCCGACGGTCCGCCCGATCGACGGCATCACGATCTTCGGCACCACGCTGACCCGCCGCCAGGCGATCATCGGCGCCTCCATCGTCCTGACGTTCGTGCTGCTCGTCGGCATCATCCTGGTGCAGGCGCTCGGTGGCGGCGACGACAAGCAGACCGGCTCGCAGGGCACCGACAAGCCGGTCGTGACCGGCTCCAAGTCCTCGACCGCCCCGGCGCAGTCGAACAGCGGATCCGCCACCAGCCCGGCGGCCAAGCCGTCGGCGGCGGCGTCCAGCGCACCGGTTGCCGCCGGCGGCGTCCCGGCCGGCTGGAAGTCCGTCTCGCTGGGCGGCTATTCGATCGCGGTTCCGGCGAACGTCGAGGTCCGCAACGGGGACGGCGGGAGCAAACAGGCCGATTGGAACGGCCGGCAGCTCTACATCTTCCAGTACAACGGCGACGAGGACCCGGCGTCGATGTTCCCGCTGAGTCCGCGCCCGTCCGGGTTCCAGCAGCAGATCAGCCTGGAACAGACCACCTACCAGGGCCGGCCCGCGGCCGACTGGCATTACTACCGGAGCACCAGCAACGGCGGGAAGCAGCATGTCCTGCGCCGGGGCTTCAACGTCGGCGGCAAGACGTACCAAATCTGCTGGTACACCATGCAGGACGACTGGGATGCCTCGCAGAAGGATCTCGCCGGAGTCTTCGCCGGTTTCAAGATCGGCTGAGGCGGCACGCCGGGAACGTGAACTTCATGCGTGATTCCTCGCCGACGCGGGTAGTTGGTGAGGATCACGGATGGAGGTACGTCATGAACTGCCGACCGCACGGCAGGAAGCCCACGCTCGCGCTGTGGATGCTGATCGCCCTGGCCGACGTCGCGATCCTCACGACCGCCGCCGGCCTGGTCACGATGCTTTTGCTCATGGCCGGCCTGCTCGTCGTGGCCGCCGGCTTCTTCGCGGCCCGCGGCCTCAGCCGTCCGGCACCGACTCCGGCCAAGGCCAGCGCCCGGCGCCGCTGAAGATCAAAGCCAAAACCGATTTGCGCGTACGGGCGAGCCCCGCGAAGCCCGCTCAGCATGAGTACCTGTCGATGAACGACAGCCGGTGCGACGCGACTCATGGCGAGATCGGCTACAGTCCCGGGCGTGTTGTCGATCGACGGTGTGAGCGACCTCTGGGACCAGCTGCTGGGTGCCCAGCCCGACCCGCCCGGCCTTCTGGTGGCCCTGACGGCGGTGGCCGGCTTCCTCGCGGTCGCGTTCCGGCCGGCCTGGCGGGTGGCCCGTAACGCGGTGACCATCGCGCACGAGGGCGGCCACGCCCTGTTCGCGCTGCTCACCGGCCGCCGACTGCGGGGCATCCGGCTGGAGTTCGACACGTCCGGCCTGACCCTGTCGTCGGGCCGTCCGACCGGCATCGGCATGATCCTCACCCTGCTCGGCGGCTACATCGCGCCGTCCCTGGTCGGGGTGCTGGGCGCGTGGCTGCTCGGCGGTAACCGGATCACGCTGCTGCTCTGGCTGGCCGTGGCCCTGCTGCTGCTCATGCTGATCAACATCCGGAACCTGTTCGGCGTGATCTCGCTGCTGGTCACGGGCGCGATCGTGTTCGCCGTGTCCTGGTACGCGTCGCCCGAGGTGCAGTCCGCTTTCGCGTACGCGGGCGTCTGGTTCTTGCTCTTCGGCGGTGTGCGGCCGGTCTTCGAGCTGCAGAGCCTGCGCAGCCGCGGCCGGATGCGTGACTCGGACGCCGACCAGTTGGCCCGGATCACCCATGTGCCCGCGCTGTTCTGGGTCGGCGTCTTCCTCGTCGTCAACCTGGCCGCCCTGGTCACGGGCGCGTTCCTGCTCGCCGGCCAGTGGCTGCCGGCCACCGCCTAGCAGATCCGCCCGCCCGCCGCGGGTTATCCACACCAGGGGTTGTCCACAGGCCATCAGCATGATCTTGGCCAAACGCGCGACAATGGCATGGGGACGCCCCCCTGGGAGCGGCGGGGACCGCGAATTTTTGGTCAGAGCGGAATGTTGCCGTGTTTCTTCGGCGGCAGGGTCTCCCGCTTGGTGCGCAGCATCCGCAGGGCCCGCGTGACCTGCGCCCGGGTGTCCGACGGCCGGATCACCGCGTCCACATAACCGCGTTCCGCCGCGATGTACGGGTTGGCCAGCGTGTCTTCGTATTCCTGGATCAGTTCGGCCCGCCGCGCCGCCGGGTCTTCAGCCGACGCCAGTTCGCCGCGGTAGAGGATGTTGACCGCGCCTTGGGCGCCCATCACGGCGATCTGCGCGGTGGGCCAGGCGAAGTTCATGTCGGCGCCGATGTGTTTGGAGCCCATCACGTCGTACGCCCCGCCGTAAGCCTTTCGGGTGATGACGGTGACTTTGGGGACGGTGGCCTCGGCGTAGGCGTAGATCAGTTTGGCGCCGCGCCGGATGATGCCGTCCCATTCCTGTCCGGTGCCGGGCAGAAAGCCGGGCACGTCGACGAAGGTCAGGACCGGGATGTTGAACGCGTCGCAGGTGCGCACGAATCGGGCGGCTTTTTCGCTGGCCGCGATGTCGAGCGTGCCCGCGAAGTGCATGGGCTGGTTGGCGACCACGCCGACGGGTCGTCCTTCGACGCGGCCGAAGCCGACGACGATGTTCTGGGCGTAGAGCGGCTGCACTTCGAGGAAGTCCTCGACGACGGTCTCGACGACGGTCTTGATGTCGTAGGGCTGGTTCGGCGAGTCGGGGACCAGCGTGTCCAAAGCCAGGTCGGCGTTGCTGGAGGCGAGGTCGGAGTCCTCTTCGTAGACGACCGGCTCGTCGAGGTTGTTGCTCGGAAGATAGGACAACAGCGCGCGTACGTAGTCGATCGCGTCTTCTTCGTCGGAGGCGAGGTAGTGGGCGTTGCCGCTGCGGGTGTTGTGGGTGCGGGCGCCGCCGAGTTCTTCCATGCCGACTTCTTCGCCGGTGACGGTTTTGATCACGTCGGGTCCGGTGATGAACATGTGGGAGGTCTGGTCGACCATGACGGTGAAGTCGGTGATGGCGGGGGAGTAGACGGCGCCGCCGGCGCAGGGGCCCATGATCAGGGAGATCTGTGGGATGACGCCGCTGGCGCGGACGTTGCGGAAGAAGATGTCGGCGTAGAGGCCGAGGGCGACGACGCCTTCCTGGATGCGGGCGCCGCCGGAGTCGTTGATGCCGATGATCGGGCAGCCGATCTTCATGGCGAGGTCGAGGACTTTGACGATTTTTTCGCCGAAGACTTCGCCGAGGGAGCCGCCGAAGATGGTGAAGTCCTGTGAGAAGACGCAGACCTGGCGGCCGTCGACGGTGCCGTGGCCGGTGACCACGCCGTCGCCGTAGGGCCGGTTCTTGTCCAGGCCGAAGGCGGTGGAGCGGTGCCGGGCCAGTTCGTCGAGTTCGACGAACGAGTCCTTGTCGAGCAGCAGCTCGATGCGTTCCCGTGCGGTTTTCTTGCCGCGGGCGTGCTGCTTCTCGACGGCACGCGCGGAAGCCGCGTGGACCGCCTCCTCGGACCGGTTCGCGAAGTCGGCGAGCTTACCGGCGGTGGTGTGGATGTCGGGCTGCGTTGTCACGATGGTCTCCACATACGGGCGGCGATGCACTCCCGATGATCGTAGCCGCGTCCCGGGCGCGCGCAGGGGGCGTCGCTACGCGTCCGTTTCACACCTCTTGTCTTATTCGTTACGTCTCACGTGACGAACTGGATGACCGCGGCCGGGCTCGCATTCATCGCGGGGGGCCTCGCCACACTGATCAGTTTCCGCGCCGTGCTGTTCGGTAGCGGAGACGAGGACGAGCCCCAGCCCCGCAGGGTGCCGCCGCCCCGCCCGCGGCGACTCACGTCGGCGACGCCGCGGCGCGTGGCCGGCCTGGCCTCGATCGGCCTGGTCGGCGAGGGCGATCCCGGAGCGCTGCCGGTCCGCCGGGGCGAACGATCGTGGCCCGGCGAGCCGTCGCAGCACGGCGAGCGGTCGCAGTACGGCGAACCGCCGCAGCCGCGGCGCGAGCAGCCGTCGCAGCGCCGGCCGCGACGTGAAGAGCAGTTTGACGAGCAGCGCGAAGAGCAGTCGTGGCACCGCGAGGACCTGCCCGACGAGGTCTTCGACGGCGAGCGCGACTACGACTACCAGGAGGAACCCGAGTTGTCCCGGTTCATCGACAACACCGCCTGGCGGTCGGAGCGCGAGCCCGACCAGGACGACTGGATTCTGACCGGCAACGATGAGGTGTACGACGGCCCGCCGCCCCGCCCGGCGCCGATCGATCGCTCGGACCGGGGCTACGGCGACCGGATCGACGGATGGGTGCGTCCCCGCTATCCCGAGCTGGACGACCGGCCGCCGTCCGGTGACTACTGGACGCCGGTGCCGGACGATCTTTACGTCGATCCGGAGCCGTCGGCCCGCGGGTACGGCTGGCCGGTTCCGGTGGAACGCCTCCCGTCCGTCCCCGACTACGAGCCGGTGACCGGTTTTGATCTGACCCCGGTGCAGGCCGCCGAGCCGACCACGCTCGTGCCGGACTGGCCGCCGGCGCCGGATCACCGGATCCGGCTGCCACGCTCGTGGGCGGCCCGGGACGAGCAGGGGCGCAGCGACGACCGTACGGGAAACCGAATTGATCGTGAGGAATCGCCGCGCGGACCTCGCCCGCGGCCGCGCCCTCGCCCGGCCGCGATCGAGTCGGACTCCGCCTACATAAGCCGCCACGCCGCCGGCCCCCACCGCTGAGGGCGGCCCGGGACCCGAAGGGGAGCGCCGGCTGGGCCGGGGTAGGGGAGGCCGGGGTCGGGAAGGGGCATAGGCTGCCGGAATGGCCGCTTCCGGGTACACCGATCTGGACCGACCGCCGCTCTCCGAGCGTGCCCTCACCCGGGCCCTGGTCCACCCCGGCGGCTTCTGGACCCGGATCGACGTCCGGGCCGAGACCAGCTCGACCAACGCCGACGCCGCCGAGGCGGCCCGCGCGGGCACCCCGGAAGGCCTGGTCGTCGTCGCGGAACAGCAGGTCGCCGGCCGTGGCCGGCGGGATCGGCAGTGGCTCAGCCCAGCCCGCGCCGGGCTCACGCTCACCGTCCTGCTGCGTCCGGGCACGCCGGTCCCGGAGCGGGACTGGCCGGCCGCGAACCCGGGCACGTTCGGCTGGTTGCCGCTGCTGGCCGGTGTCGCCCTGGCCGGTGCGGTGACCCGGGTGGCCGGTGTCGAGGCGGCCCTCAAATGGCCGAACGACCTGCTGGTGGCCGACCGCAAGTGCGCCGGCATCCTGGCCGAGGTGGCCGGCGACGCGATCGTGGTCGGCATCGGACTGAACGTGAGCACGCACGCCGAGGAACTGCCGGAGACCACCGGCGTGCCGGCGACCTCGCTGCGCCTGGCCGGTGCCGAAAGTCTGGATCGGGATCCGCTGCTGCGCGCTCTGCTGCGCGGGCTGGAGCGCTGGTACGGCGGCTGGCGCGAGGCGGGCGGCGACGCCGAGATGTGTGGCCTGCTGGGGGAGTATCGGCGGCTGTGCTCGACGATCGGCCGGGACGTGCGGGTGCTGCTGCCCGGGGGCGGCGAGCTCACCGGCGAGGCGACCACCGTGGACCGGGACGGGCAACTCGTGGTCCGTACGGTGGAAGGCAGTGAACATCGCGTCTCAGCGGGTGATGTTCTGCACGTACGCTGACCGCGTGGCGTTCCCGGCGGAAGTTCTCGCGGAGCAGGAGGAGCTTGTCCTCCACCTGCGCCCGCACGGCAAATCGGTGGTCGGCCCGGCCCTGGTGGTCGCGTTGACCGTGGCCGGCACGATCATGGCCTGGGTGCTGCTGCCGGAGAACGAGGGCGGCCGGATCGGTCTCGGATTGGTCGCCGCCATCATGCTTTACCACGGCATTCGGTACGGGATCGTCCCGCTCGCGCAGTGGCGCGGCACTCACTGGGTGATCACCACCGAGCGCCTGCTGACCCAGCGCGGCCTGCTCGTCCGCGAGCGGCGGGACCTGCCGCTGAACCGGGTCAACGATCACGCGCTGACCCAGTCGTTGCTGGACCGGATGTTCGGCACGGGCACCCTGGTGATCGATTCGATCGGCGAGCAGAGTGCCCGGCTGGCCGGGGTCCCGCGCGCGCAGCAGGTGCAGACCACGCTGTACGAGCTGATCGAGCAGGCCCCGGACGACGAGGACGAAGAGGACGAGGAAGAGGTCAGCTCTTCAGCCGGGCGGCGTCCAGTTCCGCCGCACTCCCCGGCACGTCGATCGCGCTGAGCTCGGCGAACCCGGCGGTCGCGTCCATCTCGGTGATCGCACCCTCGTGGCCGTCGACCGGCGGCTTGAGGAAGACGAACGTCCGGTAGGCCCAGAAGCGGAAGATCGTGGCGATGGCGATGCCGACCAGGGTGACGGCCAGGAACGCGATCTTGTCGTTCTCCTCGGTGAGGCCGAAACCGTACTTCCCGACCGCGACCAGGCCGGACTGGATGACCATGCCGACGAGGTTGAAGCCGAAGAACAGCGCGTACTCCCGGCGGAGCGCGGTGCGCGTGTGGTGCCGGTAGGTCCAGTAGCGGTTCGCCAGATACGCCAGGGTCGTGGTGACGACGGTGGCGATGATGCTCGCCTTGACCGCGCCGATGGGCAGCGCGACGGCGGTGATCGCCAGGTAGAGCAGGGTGTTTCCGGCTCCGATGATGGCGAAGGCGACAGCTTCCGGAGCGAGACGGCGCAGGCGTTCCGTCAGGGGTAGAGCGGAAGGCATTGGGCAACCTTACGGGGGCGAGAGGGGTAATGCCGAATCACGGAAGTGTGGGTGACGACGATGTCACACCGGGGGTCCGGCCCGTGTCGGCCCGGAAAACGAACTTCCGGTAGGACCAGAAGCGGAAGATGGTACCGATCGCGGTGCCGACCAGCTGCCCCGCGATGTTGTCGGCGGTCTGGCTGCGCAGGGCCGGCCAGAAGTGGCCGAGCCCGTAGTGACTGATCGCCAGACAGGACAGGGCGATGCCCAGGCCGATCGCGTTCAGCACGAAGAACGTCGTGTACTGCCGGGCCATGTGGGTGTGCGCCTCGTCGCGCCACGTCCAGAACCGGTTACCGGCGAAGGCCAGGGTGGTGGCCACGATCGTGGAGATCGTCTTGGCCGTCAGGGTCTCGATGTCGTCGTTGCGCAGCAGATTGAAGATGACCAGGTCGACGCTGAACGCGACCGCCCCGACCACCCCGAACTTGCTCGCCTCCCGCGCCAGGGCACGTAACCGGGCACGCACTCCGGCAGGCCGCGGCGAGGGTGGGGGCACGGGACCGAATGTACCGTCGCCGGGCACTCCTCGCTGACCCCGTTGCACAGTCTCAACCAGCGGTGCCGGCATGGTGACGCTGCCGGTACGGCCCGTGACGGAATCCGTCGATCTCGCGGATCTCGGCCAGCCGCCCCCGGCACTCGGCGCAGCGGCCGAGGTGGGTGCGCATCCGGTGCGCGTCACGCGGGGCGAGCCGGCCGCGGACCTGCGGGCCCAGCCGGTCGCCGGCCCACCGGCACTCCGGGTGCTCGGCCGCGGTGACGTGCTGCTGCAGATAGAGGCTGCGCAGCCCCTCCCGCGCGCGGTGGGCCAGGACGGCGACCGCGTTCGGGGTCAGGCCCATCAGCGGGGCGAGCTCGGCCGGGGTGCTGCCCTCCACCTCGGTCTGCCAGAGCACGTCGCGCCAGCGCGGCGGGAGCTGCCGGAAGGCGGCCGCCGCGAAGCTGCGTTCCAGCTGGTCCAGCGCCGGGTCGGTGAACGGCTCGCCGGCGTCGTAGCGGCTCAGGTCGTCGGTGAACTCGAGCCGCCGGTCCGAGCGGGCGCGCTGGTAGCAGACGTGCCGCATGGTGGTGTGCAGGTAGGCGCGGAACGCGACAAGAGGGCCGCGACCGGCCCGCAGCGACGCGAACACCTTGGCGAACGTCTCGGCGACCAGGTCGTCGGCGTCGGCCGGGTCACGGGCCAGGCCGTACGCGAAGAGCCGAGCCGCCGCCCGGTGACGCTCGTAGAGCGTCCCGTAGGCGGCAGTGTCGCCGGCCCGGACGGCGGCGAGTAGATCCGTGTCCGAGTCCACGTCGTTGCCCGGGGTCGTCATTCCGCCTCCTGTGGCAGGAACTGCGAGGAAAGCCCGATTAGGTGAAAGTGTACGGCGCTATGTCCCTTTTGTGAAAGTTGTCGAGAGTGACGGTGTGGCTGGCCCGATTGCGCGCTCGTGCGCTTTGCGGCGAAGAATCAATCGTCATTGCGCACCGCAACCAAAGATTGTGCGGTTGTCCACAGGTTCAGCCGATGAACTGCACGGGCGCGGGGCTTAACCTGATGTGACTCCCATGACAACAGCCGGATTTCTCCGGCCGGTCTGTCATTGGTCAGTGCCGACCGAAGGAGCTTCACTTTGTCTCACCCCCACACCTCGCACCCGCGTCTGCTGGCGTGGATCGACGAGGTCGCCGCTCTGACAACGCCCGACCGGATCGTCTGGTGCGACGGTTCGGACGCCGAGTGGGCCCGGCTGACCGACGAGCTCGTCGAGTCCGGCGCCCTGGTCCGGCTCGACCCGGAGAAGAAGCCGAACTCGTTCTGGGCTCGCACGTCGCCGTCCGACGTGGCGCGGGTCGAGGAACGCACGTACATCTGCTCGGTCGACGAGGCCGACGCCGGGCCCACCAACAACTGGATGGCCCCGGCCGAGATGAAGACCCTGATGACGGAGCTGTACCGGGGGTCGATGAAGGGCCGGACGATGTACGTCGTCCCGTTCTGCATGGGCCCGCTCGACGCCGAGAACCCGATGTTCGGCGTGGAGCTGACCGACAGCCCGTACGTCGTGGCCAGCATGCGCATCATGACCCGGATGGGGGCCGAGGTCCTGAGCGCGATGGGCGACGACGCGGACTACGTGCCGTGCCTGCACTCGATCGGTGCGCCGCTCGGCAAGCACGAGCAGGACGTCGCCTGGCCGTGCAACGAGACGAAGTACATCTCGCACTTCCCGGAGACCCGGGAGATCTGGTCCTTCGGCTCCGGCTACGGCGGCAACTCGCTGCTCGGCAAGAAGTGCTACGCGCTGCGCATCGCCAGCGTGGCCGCCCGCGACGAGGGCTGGCTGGCCGAGCACATGCTGATCATGAAGCTGACCTCGCCCGAGGGCGTCGTCCGCTACATCGCCGGCGCGTTCCCGTCGGCCTGCGGCAAGACCAACCTGGCCATGCTCGAACCGACCCTGGCCGGCTGGAAGGTCGAGACCGTCGGCGACGACATCGCCTGGATGCGCTTCGGTGAGGACGGCCGGCTCTGGGCCACCAACCCGGAGTTCGGGCTGTTCGGCGTCGCGCCCGGCACCGACTTCCACACCAACCCGAACGCGATGCGCACGCTGGCCAAGGGCAACTCGGTCTTCACCAACGTGGCCCTGACCGACGACGGCGACATCTGGTGGGAGGGCATGGGCGAGCCGCCCGCGCACCTCACCGACTGGAAGAACCAGGACTGGACGCCGGAGTCGGAGGCGCCGTCGAGCCACCCGAACAGCCGGTTCTGCACGCCGATCGAGCAGTGCCCGATCCTGGCCGACGAGTACCACGACCCGCGCGGCGTGCCGATCGACGCGATCCTGTTCGGCGGGCGCCGCAAGACCACGATCCCGCTGGTCACCGAGGCCCGCGACTGGGTGCACGGCGTGTACATGGGCGCGACCCTGTCCAGCGAGACCACCGCGGCCGCGGTCGGCCAGGTCGGCGTGGTCCGCCGCGACCCGATGGCCATGCTGCCGTTCATCGGCTACCACGCCGGTGACTACTTCCAGCACTGGATCGACATGGCCAAGGGCGCCTCCGGCGACGCGTCCAAGCTGCCCAAGGTCTTCTACGTGAACTGGTTCCGCCGCGGCGACGACGGCCGGTTCCTCTGGCCCGGATTCGGCGAGAACAGCCGGGTCCTCAAGTGGGTCGTCGAGCGGCTCGACGGCAAGGCCGACGCGGTCGAGACCGCGATCGGGCACGTCGCCACCCCGGCCGCGCTCGACCTGACCGGCCTCGACCTGGACCACGACGACCTGGAAGCGGTGCTGCGGGTCGACAAGGACGAGTGGCTGGCCGAGCTGCCGCAGGTCACCGAGTGGTTCGAGAAGTTCGGCGACAAGCTGCCGGCCGTCCTCTGGGCCGAGCTGGACGCGCTGCGCGCGCGCCTGGCCGACGCCTGATCAAGACTCGGCCCGCGCCCGCCCTCAACGGCGAGGGTGGGCGCGGCCGGCCTTTCTATAACGCTTTTGACAAGGTGCGTCACCCGGACGGCCAGCCCGGTGGTGGCACGAACAGGTTTATCCAGGCCCGGATGGTTCCACCGCACACCGCTACCGCTTGAGTGCGCCGTGAACATGGCTACCCTTGCCGGTGATGAGTGTGCGCTCGCTGGTTTACAGGTTCTACGAACGACGACTCGCCGGGAAACTGGTCGGCAAGCCGGTGCCCCGCCATGTCGGCGTGATGTGCGACGGCAACCGCCGTTGGGCCCGGGAGATGGGTTTCGTCGACCCGAACGACGGCCACCGCGTCGGCGCCGTCCGGGTCAAGGACCTGCTCACCTGGTGTGACCAGGCCGGGATCGAGCACGTCACCCTCTATCTGCTGGCCACCGACAACCTGCAGCGCCCGGCCGCCGAGCTGGATCCACTGGTGAAGATCATCGAGGATCTGGCGACCGAGCTGGCCGAGGAGGGCAACCCCTGGCGCCTGCGCATGGTCGGCGCGCTCGACATCCTGCCCGCCGGCACGGCCGCGACGCTCAAGGCCGCACAGGAGAAGACCCAGGACCGTTCCGGCGGCGTCGAGGTCAACATGGCGGTCGGCTACGGCGGCCGGCGCGAGATCACCGACGCCGTGCGCTCCCTGCTGCAGCAGCACGCCGCGTCCGGCGGCACGCTCGAGGAGCTGGCCGAGATCCTGGACGTCGAGCACATCGCCGAGCACCTCTACACCCGCGGCCAGCCCGACCCCGACCTGGTCATCCGCACCAGCGGCGAGCAGCGGCTGTCCGGCTTCCTGCTCTGGCAGTCGGCGCACTCGGAGTTCTACTTCCACGACGCCAACTGGCCCGACTTCCGCCGCATCGATTTCCTGCGCGCGCTGCGCTCCTACGCCAGCCGCCAGCGTCGCTACGGGGCATAAAACCGCTTATTGGGTACGTCGTGAGCCGCCCGTGGCCAGGCTCCGCCGCATCTCGTGCGGAGCCCGTCCCGAGCCGCACCGGTCCGGCCGGCCGCGTCCCGTGCGGAACCCGCGCGACCCTCGCCGTGCACCGGGCCCGCTGCGCGCGTCCCGGCCCCGGCTGGCTCTCACGGCTGTATCAACCGCTCTGATACAGCCGTGAGGACCAGCCGGCACGGTGAGTCGCGCGGCGGCCCGGGGACGGGCGGACGTCGCGCGCGCACCGACGGGACCGGGCTCACGACGTACCGAATAATTGTCTTAGAAGCGGTTGATGCCGTCGTTGACGAATTTGGCGACGGCCTCGGGCGAGGCCAGGGTGAGGTCGGCCGCGTCGGAGACCTCGGCGCCGGTCTCGTCGTTGGCCACCGCGACCGCCATGCCGAAGAAGTCGGGGTCGACCGACTCGCGCGCCCGCAACGCCTCGAACGCCCGGATGTCCGACATGTCGTCACCGAAATACCACGCCGTGGCGGAATCCTGCACGGCCTCGGTGATGACCATGCCCTTGTCCTGGTCGACCGGGGGCTTGAGCTCGACGACCATGCGGCCGCCCTGGATCTTCAGGCCCTGGCTGAGGGCGCGCTCGCGGGCCCACTGCTCGACCTCGGGGGCCCGCTCCGGGCACCGGCGGAAGTGCAGGGCGACCGAGAGCCGTTTGTATTCCACATCGACCGGCTCGGCGAAGACCTGGCGGGCCTCGGCGGCCAGAGCGCGCATGGGCTCGGCGAACTCCACCGCGGCGGGCTTGGTGACGACCTCGCCCTCGTGCAGCATCTCCAGGCCGTAGAGGCCGTAGAAGTCGACGTGGGTCAGGGTGGGGAAACGGCCGCGGAGGAAGTCGACCGGACGGGCTGAGACGATCGCCACCCGGCCGACCTTGGTGGCCAGTCGTTCCAGAACGGCGGGCACCGCGGCCACAGGTTGTGACTCGCCCGGCGTCTTCGTGATCGGTGAGAGAACGCCGTCGAAATCGAAGAAGAACGTCGTCCGCGACGCGTGGCGGGCGGTGCGTGCCCAAGCGTCGTCAGCGCTGGCGGGATGGGTTTGACCTTCGGTCTGTGCCACGCCGTCAGACTACCCGCGGCGGGTGTCCTTTTATGCCCGGCGGAATTCGCGTGGGGCGAGCGTCACCCACGAGTGCCCGATTTTGCGCACTACCGCAGGAGGCAGTTGACCGCTAGCGTTTGTGTCATGGCACGGGGTTATCCCGAGCCAGCCGGTCGGCCCGGACCTGCGATTACGTGCGCCACAGGGCCCGCAATCCGCCCCTGTGCACGTCCGGCGGCCGGAGGTGGCGGACCGCGGGTGGCGGGTTGCACGCCCGCTGGAGCAGGCCTGTGACATCTCGCCGTACCGATGCCGGTGTCGCTTCTTCTTCCGACCCGGCCGACAAGGTCACCAGGACTCGTGCCACGACGCCGCGCCGCAAGGTGCGGGACCGGCACGCCGACGCCGAGCCGGCCCCGGCCGGCAAGGTCTTCGTCCTGGACACCTCGGTCCTGCTGTCCGACCCGGCGGCGTTCCGCCGGTTCACCGACCACGAGGTGATCGTTCCCCTCGTGGTCATCTCCGAACTGGAGGACAAACGTCACCACCCCGAGCTCGGCTGGTTCGCCCGGCAGTCCCTGCGGACGCTGGACGAGTTGCGGATCAAGTTCGGGCGGCTCGACCGGCCGGTGCTCTGCAACGACGAGGGCGGCACGCTGCGCGTCGAGCTGAACCACGCCGACCAGAGCGTGCTCCCGCAGGGCTTCCGCAACGACTCGAACGACACCCGGATCCTCTCGGTGGCGCTCGGGCTGGCCGCTGAGGGCCGCGACGTCACGCTGGTCAGCAAGGACATGCCGCTGCGGGTGAAGGCCGCCTCGGTCGGTCTGACCGCCGACGAGTACCGGCACGGTCAGGCCAGCGACCCCACCTGGACCGGCATGGCCGACCTGGAGCTCGGCGAGGACCAGGTCAGCGCGCTCTACTCCGGTGACGAGCTCGAGGTCGAGACGGCCGAGAACCTGCCCTGCCACACCGGCCTGGTGATCCACTCGCCGCGCGGGTCGGCCCTGGGCCGGGTCACCCCGGACAAGACGGTGAAGCTGGTCCGCGGGGACCGGGACGCGTTCGGGCTGCGGGGCCGCTCGGCCGAGCAGCGGATCGCCCTGGACATCCTGCTGGACGAGCAGATCGGGATCGTGTCGCTCGGCGGCAAGGCCGGCACCGGCAAGTCCGCGCTGGCGCTCTGTGCCGGCCTGGAGGCGACGATGGAGCGCAACCGCCACAAGAAGGTGATCGTCTTCCGGCCGCTCTACGCGGTGGGCGGCCAGGAGCTCGGCTACCTGCCCGGCAGCGAGTCGGAGAAGATGTCGCCCTGGGCGCAGGCCGTCTTCGACACGCTCGGCGCCGTGGTGCACGCGAACGTGGTCGACGAGGTGATGGCCCGCGGCCTGCTCGAGGTGCTGCCGCTGACCCACATCCGCGGTCGCAGCCTGCACGACGCGTTCGTCATCGTCGACGAGGCCCAGTCGCTGGAACGCAACGTGCTGCTCACCGTCCTGTCCCGCATCGGGCAGAACTCGCGGGTGATCCTGACCCACGACGTCGCCCAGCGGGACAACCTGCGGGTCGGCCGGCACGACGGTGTCACCGCGGTGATCGAGGCGCTGAAGGGGCATCCGATCTTCGCCCACGTCACGCTCACCCGTTCGGAGCGTTCGCCGATCGCCGAGGTGGTTACGGATCTGTTGGAGGACATCCCCCTGTGAGGTGACGCCAGCGCGGATCTTTGTCCCGATTGTAGGGAAAAAGTCGGTGACTAAAGTCACAGATCCGCGCTGGCATTTCACATCCTCTTCACGCTGCGCCATGGTGTCTGGCGAGCATCATGCCGTGGCTGTGTGGTCGGAGATCGACTTGCCGGTGGTGCTCGCGGCACGACCGACCCCTGTGCGTGGGGGCCGTGCCGCGTCATTGCCCCCGACGAAGGGAATCTTCGTGAATCGGCTCTGGAGCCGGCTCGGAGTTCGCACGGCGTCTGTCGGCCTGCTGGTGGCGGGACTCGGCGGCGGTGTGTACCTCGGCCAGGACCGGGACGATCAGCAGCAGAGCAACGCTTCGGCGCTCGTCTTGCAGGCGAATGCCGAAGAGATCGCTCTGCTGAAGGAGCGCCAGAACGAGCACGCTGCTGCTCGGGCCTTCCGCCGGTCGGCCGAGGACGCTGCTGCCGCGAAGGCGGCCACCGAGGCCAAGGCCGCCGCTTCCAAGGCGCACACGCTGGAGGCCAAGGCGATCGCGGCCGACGCCGCCGAGGCCGCGGCGAAGAAGGCGGCCGAGCAGAAGAAGGCCGCCGAGTCCGGTGCCGCGGTGCCGTACACGGGCGAGATCCCGACCTCCTGCAGCGAGTACTCGGGCAGCCGGGGCGTCGGTTGTGCGCTGATGCTGGACGCCGGTTTCAAGATCGACCAGTTCCCGTGCCTCGACAAGCTGTGGAAGCGCGAGAGCGGCTGGAACTACAAGGCCACCAACACCGGCTCCGGGGCGTACGGGATTCCGCAGGCCCTGCCGGGCAGCAAGATGGCCTCGGTCGCGTCGGACTGGAAGACCAACCCGGCGACCCAGATCAAGTGGGGCCTGCAGTACATCGAGGGCCGCTACGACAGCCCGTGCGGCGCCTGGAGCCACTCCGAGAGCACCGGCTGGTACTGACCGGCTGAGCGCCTCGGCGCTGAGCACGCTTGGATAACGGGGCCGCGCGGCACGCCACGCGGCCCCGTTCCACTGTGATCAAATGTCCGTATGATCCGAAATGTCGCCTTGGTGGCACTGGTGGTCGTCCTCGCCGCCGGTAACGTGCCGGCCCGGGCGGGTGATCTGCCGGTCCGGGGCGGCGGCCGGCCGATTCTCGAAGTCGTCGGCGGCAACGAGGCCAAGACCGGCGAATTCCCCTGGGTCGTCCGGCTCTCGATGGGCTGCGGCGGCGCCCTCACCGCGCCCCAGGTGGTGCTCACGGCCGGGCACTGCGTCGGCCCCACCGGTCCGAACAAGAAGATCACGGTGACCGCCGGCGTCGCCGACCTGAAAGCCCGCAACGCCGTCACCGCCCACTCCGTCGAGGTCATCCGCGCGCCCGGCTTCACCACCGAGACCCGCGGCAACGACTGGGCCGTGGTCAAACTCGACCGGGTGCTCGGGCTGCCCACCCTCGACCTCGTCCCGGACGCGACCTCGGACACCGGCGATGTCACCGTGATGGGCTGGGGGCTGACCCGGGAAGGATCGGTGCAACAGGAACAGAGGCTGCACTACGCCACCGTTCCCACCATTCCGGACGACACGTGCGCCAAGGCCTATCTGGCCACGAAGATCACACTGGTCAAACAGGACTCGATCTGCGCCGGGCGGCACGGTGTGGACACCTGCCAGGGCGACTCCGGCGGGCCGATGGTGCGACACGGGCGCGACGGCCGGTGGGCCCAGGTCGGCATCGTGAGCTGGGGACTTGGCTGCGCCCGCGATGCCTATCCGGGGGTTTACACCCAGATCTCCAGATTTCGTACGGCCATCATCGCCGCCACCCGCAAGGCCGCCTGACGCGCGAGTGGCCGGTAGCCCGCGCGCCTGGAACCATCGAGTCATGAGTTACGGGCTGTCCGACCCGCGTTCCGAAGTGACCCCCCAATTCGGCACCGACGCCTTCTACGCCTCCATGGGACGAGCATTCGTCACCATGTGCGCGGTCATCCCGATCCTGTTCCTGATCGAAGCGCTCGACGTGGCCCTCGGCCGCGGCCGCCTCGACATGGCCGGCGGCATCATCCCCCGCCACATCGAGGGCCTGGACGGCGTGCTGTTCAGCCCGTTCCTGCACAGCGGCTGGGACCACCTGTACGGCAACGCGGTGCCCCTCATCCTGGTCGGCACGTTCGCGCTGGCCGGCGGCGCCCGCCGCTTCCTCTGGTCGACCGTGACGATCATGCTGGTCAGCGGGGTCGGCGTGTGGCTCGTCGGCGATCCGAACACGGTCGTGGTCGGCGCCAGCGGCGTGATCTTCGGCTACCTGGGCCTGCTGTTCGCCCGCGGTTTCGTCGAGCGCAGCTGGTGGAGTCTGGCCGTGGCCGCCTTCATCGGGCTGCTCTACTGGTACCAGATCTACAACATCCTGCCGACCGATCGTGCCGTCTCCTGGCAGGGGCACGCGCTCGGCCTGGCCGGCGGCTTCCTCTCCGCGTTCCTGTTCCGCCGGCGGTGATCGTTCGTGGGGAGGGCCGCCGCCCTCCCCACCACGACACCTAGATGACCTGCTCGTCGCCGATCGACACGGTCGGCAGGTGACCGTCGAAGTCGACCGCGGAGTAAAGAGCCAGCTTCTCCAGCCGGTGGTACGAGTCGATGACCCGGATCGTCCCGCTCTTCGACCGCATCACGATCGACTGGGTGTGTGCGCCACCCGAGCGGTACCGCACCCCCTTGAGCAGGTCACCGGAGGTCACCCCGGTCGCCACGAAGAAACAGTTGTCGCCGGTGACCAGATCGTCGGTGGTCAGCACCCGGTCCAGGTCGTGCCCGCCGTCGATCGCCTTCTGCCGCTCCGAATCGTCCAGCGGCCACAACTTGGCCTGGATCATGCCGCCCAGACACTTGATCGCGCAGGCCGCCGTGATGCCCTCGGGCGTGCCACCGATCCCCATCAGCACGTCCACGTCGGACTCGGCGCGGGCCGCCGAGATCGCACCGGCGATGTCCCCGTCCGAGATGAACTTGATGTTCGCCCCGGCCCGGCGCACCTCCTCGACCAGCGCCGCGTGCCGCGGACGGTCCAGGATGCAGACGGTCACGTCGGAGATGTCGGTCCGCTTGGCCTTGGCGATCCGCCGCAGGTTCTCGGTCGCGCCGGCGTTGATGTCGATCACGTCGGCGCAGTCCGGCCCGACAGCGATCTTGTCCATGTAGAAGACCGCGCTCGGGTCGAACATCGCGCCCCGCTCGGCCACCGCGAGAACCGCCACGGCACCCGGCATGCCCTTGCTCATCAGCGTGGTGCCGTCGACCGGGTCGACCGCGACATCCACCTCCGGGCCGGTGCCGTCACCGACCTGCTCGCCGTTGAAGAGCATGGGGGCCTCATCCTTCTCCCCCTCGCCGATGACGACGACGCCCCGCATCTGGATCGAGTTGATGAGCTTGCGCATGGCGTCGACGGCCGCGCCGTCACCGCCGTTCTTGTCGCCGCGCCCGACCCATCGACCGGCGGCCATGGCGGCGGCCTCGGTCACACGGACCAGGTCGAGGGCGATGTTACGGTCGAGATCCTGGGGAATCCGTGCAGGCATGTCGGCCTCCTCGCGTCTTTGCGGGGCTGGTGGATCCTCCGATCCTGGCACCTCAGCCCGGCCAAGTCCCGGTTCAGCGACATGGTTAACAATGAGCACGTGGAACCCGCTGCTACCGAAACCCCGTCGACCGCATCCCCGGCCGCCGCGCCGGCCACGCCCGCGTCGGGTCAGCCGGCTCCCACCACCCCAGCCACGCCGGCCACCACCCCGCCCCCGCCGGCCCCCACCCCAGCCGCGCCGACCGCCGCGCCGGCCGCCGCCGAAGCCTCGGACCGGCCCGATCCGGCCGCGCCGGGTCCGTCCGGCGGGTCGGATGTGCTGGACGCGCTGGCCGTCCCGGTCGCCACCGGGGTGCCGGTCGAGGCCGCCGAGCCCGCGCCGCGCCTGACCAAGCGCGAGGGACGCTCCCCGCGCGACATGGCCCTGTCGCTCGTCGTGCTGATGGTGCCGATCGTGCTGCTGCTCGTGTTCTACCGGGTCGTGCTCGGCGGCGACGAACCCATGACGGTCGACCCGGCGTCCTCGATCCAGCTGGCGTCCCGCGAGTTCACCGTGCTCGCCCCGACCGGCCTGAACTCGGACTGGCGGGTCACCGCGGCCAACTTCAAACGCGAGAAGGACGGCGCCACCCTGCGCATCGGCTACGTCGACCCGGACGACAAGCCGGTCCAGGTGGTGGAGAGCACCGTCCCGGCCGACACGCTCGTCCCGGCCGAGGTGGGCCGGGAGGGCAAGCGCACCGGCGCCTACCGCACCGACACGCGCACCTGGCTGGTCTACAGCGGCCGCCCGGACGAGACCGCGCTGATCTTCACCGAGGCCAACCGCACCGTCCTGATCATCGGCAAGACCGACCGCTCAAACCTGGAAAAGGTCGCCGCCTCCCTGAAGTGACCCCAACACGGCGCAGCCTCCCCCGCACTGAACCCGCAATTCCGCAAAACGCCGCCGGTGATGAGGCAGCTGATTTTTCGACGCCCGCCGGTTTTTGCGGGTGGCGGAAAATCAACTGACTCATCACCGGTTACCAGGCGTTTTGCCGCGGAGCGAAGCGGAGCAATCAGGCCCGAGCTGCGCGGGCGGCGTCGATGCGTTCGCGGGCGCCGTCCAGCCACTTCTGGCAGATGTCGGCGAGCTTCTCACCCCGTTCCCACAGCGCGAGGGACTCCTCCAGACTCCCGCCGCCCTGCTCCAGCCGCCCGACGACGTCGGCCAGTTCGGTCCGTGCCTGCTCGTAGCTCAGACTCTCGTCGCTCATTCGCCCTCTCCCGAAGTAACCACTGCCGTCAACTCGCCCTCGGCCAGGCGCACCCGCACCGGATCGCCCGCACCCACCTCGCCGGCCGCCCGCAGCACGTGCCCGTCGCCGCGCTGGACGATCGCATAACCCCGCTGGAGGGTGGCCAGCGGCGACAGCGCCCGCAGCCGGGCCAGGGTGTGCCGCAGCTCGTCGTCGGCCCGCCGGACCCGATGTTCCAGGCTGCGCCCGGCCCGGTCGCGCAGCGCGGCCACCTCGGCCGCCCGCTGCTCGATCAGTGTTTCCGGCCGGGCCAGCACGGGCCGGGACCGCCACGCGTCGATCCGCTGCCGTTCCCGGTCGATCCGGGTGAGGATCGCGCGGTCCAGCCGGTGACGGGCCTCGGAGATCCGGTCGATCTCATCGGCCAGGTCGGGCACGATCCGCTTGGCCGCGTCGGTCGGCGTGGAGGCCCGGAAGTCGGCCACGTAGTCCAGCAGCGGGGTGTCCGGGTCGTGGCCGATCGCGCTGACCACGGGGGTGCGGGCCGCGAACACGGCCCGGCACAGCGCCTCGTCGGAGAAGGGCAGCAGATCCTCCACGCTGCCGCCGCCGCGGGCGATCACGATCACGTCGACCGTCTCGTCCTCGTCGAGCACCTTGAGCGCGCCGAGGATCTGGGGCACCGCGTTCGGCCCCTGGACGGCGACGTGGGCGACCCGGAACTCGGCGCCCGGCCAGCGCCGGCGCACATTCATCAGCACGTCCCGCTCGGCGGCCGTGTTCTGCCCCGTGATCAGGCCGATCCGGGTGGGCAGGAACGGCAGCGGGCGCTTGCGGCGACGGTCGAACAGGCCTTCGGCCTCCAGCAGTTTCTTCAACCGTTCGAGCCGGAGCAGCAGCTCACCGAGGCCGACCTGGCGGATCTCGTCGGCGCGCAGGCTGAGCGTGCCGCGGGCCGGATAGAACTCGGGCTTGGCGTGCAGCGTCACCCGGTCGCCCTCGGCCAGCTCGGGGGCGCCCGCCTCGAGCACGTCCTCGCTGGTGGTGACCGTGAGGCTCAGATTCGCGGCCGGGTCGCGCACGGTCATGAAGACCAGGCCGCGGGAGCCGGAGCGACGGTTGATCTGGGCGATCTGCCCGTCGACCCAGACCCAGCCGAGCTTGGTGATCCAGGCGCCGATCTTCTGGCTGACGACGCGGACCGGCCACGGATCGTCGGCGGTGCTCTTCGGCGGCGCGGTTCCCGTCGCCGGGGCGGCCTGGGCTTCGTTCACCCGGCCAGACTAGGTCAGCCCACCGACATTTTCGTCGGCGCGATGCTGCGCCACGTATGCGTGCGGCTCGGCGTGCCGGCCCACGTATCCGGTGAGGTCCACCGGCGTACGCCGCTCGGGCATCTGTTTCTCGACGGCTCGCACGACAACCATCGCAAGCAGTCCCGCACACAGCCAGAACACCAGGTCAGCGCCGAGATATCGCAGGTCGGCGTGCACCCCGTCGCCGAGCCCGAGCAGCGGAAACGGGAAGCCGCGGCGCTGCGGATGGTCGGCCAGGCAGCACCGGTCGGTGTCGACGAGCAGCCCGGCGCCGAGCCCGGCGACGGTGATCAGGCCGGCGGTCAGATACCCGGCGCGGCTCGGCCGGATCCGGTGCAGCCCGAGCAGAACCGCCCCTCCGAGGGTCACCGCCACGTGGAAGACCACGAAGACGATGCCGTCGGCGCCGGTCGCCAGGTCGAGCAGTCCGACACCGGACAGGAACCAGCCGGTCATCACCCGCAGCACGGTCGGGATCGAGGGCCAGCCGTCGTCCCGCTCGGCGTCCATGAACCCGAGTATCCCGCCGCTTACCGCCCGTACGGGGCGAAACGGATCAACGGCGGCGTGCGCGGTAGGCCCGCACGGCCAGGCCGGCGGCGACGACGAGCAGGAACCCCGCGGATGCCCAGATCATCACGTCGGTGACCAGGTAGACCGGGTCGGGAGCCCACCCGTCGGCGTACGCCAGCGCGCGCGCCGCCTCGGGTGTGTCGGCGCTGGCCCCGCGGGACAACCACGCGTACGGCCAGCCGCGGGCCTCGGACCAGCCGAACATGCAGCAGAGCTTCTCCGTACGTACCGAAAGGGTCCCGATCGTGCCCGCCGCCGCCCCGGCCACCGCGCCCACGGCGGACCATGCGGCCGAAGGCCGCAGCCGATACCAGAGGACCAGCGCGACCCCGGCCGCGAGCACCACCAGCCCGGACGGGGTGAAGATGGCCGCGAGCAGGCCGACCGCGCACGTGAGGGTGCCGGCCATCACCGCGTACGGATGATCGGCGAGCTTCGAGGTGGTCGTCACGCAGTGATCTCTATCATCCGGGCGCAAAGCTTGTGGCACTGATCGCACGAGGGCGGGCCGCGCGGTGGGGCACGTACCATGGCCGGGTGACTGAAGCTCGTAAGCGGGTGTTGCTCGCCAAGCCGCGTGGCTACTGCGCCGGCGTCGACCGCGCCGTGCAGACCGTCGAGGAGGCGCTGAAGCTGTACGGTGCCCCGGTCTACGTGCGCAAGCAGATCGTGCACAACAAGCACGTGGTCAGCACGCTGGAGGCCCGCGGCGCGATCTTCGTCGAGGAGAACTACGAGGTTCCCGAGGGGTCGACCGTCGTCTTCTCGGCCCACGGCGTCGCCCCCGAGGTCCACGACCAGGCCCGCGAGCGCAACCTCAAGGCCATCGACGCCACGTGCCCGCTGGTCACGAAGGTGCACCACGAGGCCAAGCGGTTCGCCGCCGAGGATTACGACATCCTGCTCATCGGTCACGAGGGGCACGAGGAGGTCATCGGCACCGCCGGTGAGGCTCCCGCGCACATCCAGCTGGTCGACGGCCCCGACGACGTGGCCAACGTGGTGGTCCGCGACCCGTCCAAGGTCGTCTGGCTGTCGCAGACCACGCTCTCGGTCGACGAGACCATGGAGACCGTGGCCCGGCTGAAGACGAAGCTGCCGCTGCTGCAGTCCCCGCCCAGCGACGACATCTGCTACGCCACCTCGAACCGGCAGCACGTGATCAAGGAGATCGCGCCGGAGTGCGACGTGGTGATCGTGGTCGGCTCGACCAACTCGTCGAACTCGGTGCGCCTGGTCGAGGTCGCCCTCGGCGCCGGCGCCCGCGCCGGTCACCTGGTCGACTTCGCCTCCGAGATCCAGGACGAATGGCTGGCCGGCGCGACCACGGTCGGCGTCTCGTCCGGCGCCAGCGTGCCCGACGAGCTGGTCATGGAGGTGCTCGCCCACCTGGCCGACCGCGGCTTCGGCGAGGTCACCGAGTTCACCACGGCCGAGGAGCGCCTCACGTTCTCCCTGCCGCAGGAGCTGCGCCGCGACATGAAAGCCGCCGCTGAGCTTGCTGGCTCCGCTTCGCTCCGCGGGCGATCGCCTGGTAACCGGTGAAGTGGCAGGCGGTTTTCCGCCACCCGCAAACCCCGCGGGCGTCGAAAAACCACTTGCCACTTCACCGGCGGCGATCGCCGGCGTGAGCTGCTAGCTGAGTTCCGGGGCCTGGGGCTGGCGCGGGGCGATCTCGACCTGAGGGGGCTGCGCCAGTTCCTCGTCCGAAACACCCAGATCGGCGAGCTTGCGGGCGCTGACCAGCACCCGCGACTCCAAAGAGCCAACCGCTTTGTTGTACGCGCTGACCGCCCCGTTCAGGGAAACCCCGAGCCGGCTCACGTGGTCACCGAGCGTCGCCAGCCGGCCGTAGAGTTCCCGGGCCAGGGCGTGCACCGCCACCGCGTTGCCGGTCAGCGTCTCCTGCCGCCACGAGAACGCGACGGTCCGCAGCATCGCGATCAGTGTCGCCGGGGTGGCGAGCACGACGTTGCGACGAAACGCATACTCCATCAGGAGCGGGTCGCGCTGCAGAGCGGCGTCCAGGAACGGGTCGGCCGGGACGAACAGCACCACGAAGTCGGGCGAGGACTCGAACGCCGTCCAATACTCCTTGGCCGACAGTGAGTCCACATGCGCCCGCAGGTGCCGGGCGTGCTGATCGAGATAGAGATCCCGGTCACGTTCGTCCCGCGCCTCCATGGCCGACAGATAGCCCTCCAGCGGCGCCTTCGCGTCGATCACCACGCTGCGCCCGCCGTGCAACCGCACCACCAGGTCGGGGCGCACCCCCTGATGATCGGTCTCGCCGCTCACCTGCTCGGCGAAGTCGCAGTGCTCCAGCAGGCCGGCCGCCTCCACGATCCGCCGCAGCTGATGCTCACCCCAACGCCCGCGCACCTGCGGCGACCGCAGCGCCGACACCAACTGCCGGGTCTCGCCGCGCAACTCGGTGGAGACCGCGCCCATGCTGCGAACCTGTTCACGCAGCTCGGCGTACGCATCCACCCGGTCCCGCTCCAGGTCGGCGACGCGCTGCTCATACCGCCGCAGCGTGTCCTGCAGCGGCGCGACGGCCCGGGCCACCGCCTCCTGAGACTGGGCGGTCGCCTCATAGGACAGCGCACGCATCGACTGCTCCAGCCGCTGCTCACCGTCGCGGGTCGCCGCCACCGTCGCCTCCAGCCGGGCGATGTCGGTGGCGGCCCGGGCCCGGGCGGCCAGCCAGCCGAGGGCGGCACCGGCCACGAGACAGACCAGGATCACGCCGAGCGTCGAGTACGTCACCATCGAAGATTGCCAGACCGGTACGACAAGACCGCCGAGGGTACTTTGGAAAACATGAACGGCGTGTTGCTCATCCTGGCGGTCGTCGCGGTCGTCGCCCTGATCGTCGTCGGCGTTCAACGCGGCGGCGGCAAACTCAAGCAGACCCAACTCGAGGACGCCCGAGCCGAGGCGCAGAGGTGGTATGAACGGCTCGGCGGCCAGGTGATGAACCTGCACGCCGACGAGCCGGCCGCCCGGCAGGCCCTGGCCGACGCCGGCGAGCGGTACAACGCCGCCGGCGGCCAGCTGCAGCAGGCGAATTCGGTCCGGCAGTTTGAGCTGGCCCGCGAGTCGGCCCTGGAGGGGCTGGCCTACGTGCGGGCCGCCCGCCTCGCCATGGGCATCGACCCCGGCCCCGACCTGCCGCCGCTCGCCGCCGCCCGCGGCAGCGGCCAGCTCACCCAGGAGCGCGAGGTCAGCGTGCAGGGCCACGCGTACAGGGCCGGCCCGCAGCCCGGCCCCGAAACCCCGTACTACTACCCCGGCGGCCGCGTCCAGGGCCGCCCGGTGCCGGCCGGGTGGTATTCGACACCCGTGTGGAAGACCGCGCTCGGCGCCGGCGCCGGCGTCCTCGGCGGCATGCTGATCTTCGACGCGCTGTTCTCCCCGGCCTTCGGTGACGTCGGCGGTTACGCCGACGGCTACCAGGACGGGTTCGACGCCGGTAACGACTTCGACGGCAACGGCATCGGCGACATGAGCGGCGGCGGTGGCGGGGACGGCGGCGGCTGGGGCGGTGGCGACTTCGGCGGCGGAGATTTCGGTGGCGGCGACTTCGGCGGCGGAGACTTCTGACCGCACCCACCCGGACGGCCCGGCACGTCAGAGCGTGACCACGCTCCCCGAGTGCCGGGCCTGCTCGGCCGCCCACACCACCCGGTGACTGTCGAGGCTGGCCGCCGCGCCCGACCCCAAGTACGACTCGTCCCTGGTCAGCACCGCGGACAGGAACGCCTCGACCACCCCGGCGTCCCCACCGCCGTGACCACCGGCCGCCGTGCCGTCACCGGCGGGCACCTCGATGACCCGCCGGCTGCCGTCCCGGAAGTCCGTGACCGTCATCGACCGGCCGTCGCCCTCCAGACTTCCGTGACTGCCGAAGATCCGCGTCCGGCGATAGCCGTCCGACGGCGTGAACGCGGTCATCGTCAACGACGCCGTCGCCCCGCCCGCGAACTCGAAGTTCACCACCTGGTGATCGACCACGTCGTTGTCACAGCGGTACACGCAACGCCCGTACGGCCCCTCCCGCAACGCCCGCAGCACCCCTGCCTCGGTCGCATCCGAGGTCACCGGCCCGAGCGGCCACCGTTCCCGGCTCGGATCACCGAGACAACCCAGATAAAGACGCTTCGCCGAGTACGGACACTGCGCCTCCACCGAACAGTCCACGCACCGATCCGCGGCCCCCGCCGGCTGCCGCTCCGGCCGGAAATGGGCGAGCCCGCCGAACGACGACACCCGGGCCACCCGGTCCCCGACCACGTGCATGATCCAGTCCACGTCGTGGCAGCTCTTGGTCAGCAGCATCGGCCCCGACCCGGCCTCGGAACGCCAGTTCCCCCGCACGAACGAGTGCGCCTGATGCCACCACCCGACCGGCTCCAGATGCTGCACGTTGATCACATCCCCGAGCGCACCGTCCCGGATCAGCTCGCGGATCATCGCCGTGTACGGCGTGTACCGCAGCACATGGCACACCCCGAAGATCCGCCCGCTGTCCACGGCCGCCGCCGCGATCCGGGTCGCCTCGTCCAGGGTCGGCGCCATCGGCTTCTCCAGCAGCACGTCATACCCGTGCCCGAGAAAAGCCACCGCCGGCTCCACGTGCAGTCGATCCTGCGTCGCCACGATCACCGCGTCGGCCGCGTGCGGACCGTCCAGCAGCCCCGTCCAGTCCCGGTGCACCCCGGCCGCGGGCAGCCCGAACTCGGCCACGAACCGTTCCCGCCGCTCGTCGTCGGGCTCCGCGACGGCGACCACCCGGGCCCGCCCGCTCGCGGCCACCACCCGCGCGTACGTCCCGCCCCGGCTCCCGGCCCCCACCACCGCGACCCGCACCGAATCCGTCATTCCGTACACCCCGTTCGTCTGAGTAACGGCAGGCACCGGCCCTCGATGGCAAAAGCCGCGATCCCCGGAGCGAAGCCCATGGTTCGGTCCACCATAGGAGGCATGCCGATCGCCCCGGAGCAGGTCGAGGCGCCGGCCGGGGACACCACGTTGTTCCGGTCGTCGCCGGCCCGGACATTCATCGCGGTGTTCACCGTGCTGATGCTGTCGTACCTGGCCGTCTCGCCGATCGTGGGCCGCCTGGCCCGCGACACCGGCGACCCCTGGTGGGTGACCACCCTGCAGGCGGTCGTCGTCGGCGGCGCGGTCGCCGCGTTCTACTCCCTGTCCGCGCGGGCCGCGCTCACCACCTGGGTACGCGTCTCCGCCGTCGGCCTCGAACTGGCCGCCCAGGGCAGCGACCCGATCCTGCTGGCCTGGGACGACGTCGCCGCCGTCACGGTGCGCCGCAGCGGCCTGCGCACCGTGCTCGAGGTGACCCCGGTCGACATGGACACCGTCCACCCCGTCCAGGGCTCCGGCGCCGGGTGGCCCGCACAGACCGTCACCGCGCGCGGCCCGGCCTTCGTGGCCGACCTCAGCCAGATCTGGCCCGGACCGCGCGCGCTGCGCCGCGAACTCACCCGCCGCCTGCACCCCTACCCGCGCCCGACCGCGTCCGCCCGGCCGCCGCAACCCTGGTAAGAGCCACTGCAGCCCTGGTGAGAGCCGCCGCAATTCCGGTTGAACAGCGCCGGCCCTCATCTCAGAACGCGCAGGCGATCACCAGTTCCGGGGTCCGATCGCGGAGCAGATCCAGCTTCGCGATGCGGCCGGCGGCCCGGACATCCGCGCCGATCAGCTCCAGCTGATCCAGCAGCGCGGCCGGCCCGAGCGCCTCGGCCAGCGGCACCTCGGCCCGCATCGACAACTTACGGTCCGACTTCGCCTTACGAACCTGCCGCAGCGCGTCACCGGCCAGGTCGAGCAGCGCCGGCACACTCTCCGGCGCGACCCGGGTCAGCTCATACCTCGTCGGCCAGGTCGACTGGTGCACCGATCCATACCGCCACCAGGACCAGACCTCCTCCGTCACGTACGGCAGGAACGGCGCGAACAACCGCAACTGCACCGACAACCCGGTGGCCAGCGCGGCCCGAGCCGAGTCCGCAGCCGGGCCCGACGAATACGCCCGATCCTTCACCAGCTCGATGTAGTCGTCACAGAACGTCCAGAAGAACGTCTCCGCCGCCTGCAACGCGTCGGTGTGCTGGAACCGGTCGAAACCCTCGGTCGCCGCCGTGACGACCTCGGCCAGCCGGCCCAGCATCGCCCGGTCCAGCGGCTCGGTCACCGGCTGCCGCAACGCGTCCGCCGCACCCAGCCCGAGCGCGAACTTCGACGCGTTGAGCAGCTTCGTCGCCAACCGCCGCCCGACCTTGAGCTGCCCCGGATCGAACATCGTGTCGACACCGGGCCGCCCGCTCGACGCCCAGTAGCGCACCGCGTCCACCCCGAACCGTTCCAGCGGCTCACGCGGCGTCTGCACGTTCCCCAGCGAACTCGACATCTTCTTGTGGTCCGGGTCGAGGATCCAGCCGGACAGGACCGCCGTGTGCCACGGCAGCACCCCATCACTCAGCTCGGCCCGCAACACCGACGCGAACAGCCACGTCCGGATGATCTCCTGGCCCTGCGGCCGCAGATCCATCGGGAAGACCCGGCCGGCCAGGTCACCGGCGACGATCCGCGGCGTCAGCGACGACGTGGCCCACGTGTCCATGACATCCGGATCAGCGGTGAACCCGCCCGGCCGGTCCCGCGCCGACTCGTCGAACCCGGGCGGACAGTCCGAGGTTGGGTCGACCGGCAGTGCCGAATCGTCCGGTATGAGAGGCTGAGTGTGGTCCGGCTCGCCAGCGTCGTCGAGCCGGTACCAGATCGGGAACGGCACGCCGAAAAACCGCTGCCGGCTGATCAGCCAATCCCCGGTCAGGCCCGAAACCCAATGCTCGAACCGGTGCCGCATGTGCTCCGGAACCCAGCGCAACTCCCGGCCCCGGGCCAGCAGCCGCTCACGCAACTCCGCATCCCGCCCGCCGTTCCGGATGAACCACTGCCGGCTCGTGACGATCTCCAGCGGCGACTCACCCCGCTCGAAGAACTTCACCGGATGCGTGACCGGCCGCGGCTCCCCGATCAACTCACCCGACCCGCGCAGCAACCCGACGATCTCCCGCCGGGCGGCCTTGACAGTCAGGCCGGCCAGCGGCTGATAGGTCTCCGGGGGAACACCGGCCGGCGCCTCCGGCAGCAGCCGCCCGTCCCGGCCCAGAACAACCCGGGTGTCCAGATCCAGATCACGCCACCACGTGACATCGGTCAGATCACCGAACGTGCAGACCATCGCGATGCCGGTGCCCTTGTCCGGCGCCGCCAGCGGATGCGCGAACACCGGAACCTCCACCCCGAACAGCGGCGACCGGACCGACGTCAACCCGGCGAACCGCACGTCACCGGGATGATGAACCAGCGCGACACACGCCGGCAGCAGCTCCGGCCGGGTCGTGTCGACATCGACCGGACCGGCCGGCCCGTGGAACCGCAACGTGTGGAACGCGCCGGGCCGATCCCGATCCTCCAGCTCGGCCTGGGCGACCGCGGTGCCGAAACCGACATCCCACAGCGTCGGAGCCTCGGCCGAATACGCCTCCCCACGCGCCAGATTCGCCAAGAACTCCCGCTGCGAAACCGCCCGCGCGTGATCACCGATCGTCGTATACGTCAACGACCAGTCGACCGACAACCCGAGCCGCCGCCAGACCGCCTCATACGCCTTCTCGTCCTCGGCGGTCAGCCGCCCGCACAACTCGACGAAATTGCGCCGGGAGACCGCGACCGGCGGCTTCGGCGGTTTCGCGGGCGGCTGCCAGGCCGGATCGAACGGCAACGACGGATCGCAGCGGACACCGAACACGTTCTGCACCCGGCGTTCCGTCGGCAGACCGTTGTCATCCCAGCCCATCGGATAGAAGACGGCCTTGCCGCGCATCCGCTGAAACCGGGCGACCGTGTCGGTGTGGGTGAACGAGAAGACGTGCCCGATGTGCAACTCGCCCGATACGGTCGGCGGAGGGGTGTCGATGGCGAACACGTCCGACCGCCCCTTCCGCCGGTCGAACGTGTACGTACCCTCCTCCTGCCAGCGCGGCGCCCACCGGTCCTCGAGCCCGTCCAGCGACGGACGCTCGGGGAGGCCGGGGCGGCCCGATCCCGTATCAGTCATGCGGCCACCCTAGGCGCGTCGCGACCGGCGCGGCCAGGCGTTTTCCGGGCCTGTGGACAACGCTCCGAAGAGGACCCACGGGCACGGAAGCACCCGCCGTACGCAAATCGCAATGGTGTTTTGATCTGGGGTTTCTCAGGCCGCCGACTCGTGATCCAACAGCCAGGACTTCACCGGAAGACCCCACCGGTAACCGCCCAGCGAACCGTCCGTCCGCAACACCCGATGACACGGCACGATCAGCGCCACTGCGTTGCGCGCACACGCCGCCGCTGCCGCCCGGATCGCCGCCGGACGCCCCGACAGCTCCGCATAGTGCGAATACGTCACCGGGTCGCCCGGCTTGAGATCACGCATCACGAGCCAGGCGTGCGCCATGAACTCGCCGCCCGTGTGCTGCTCCACGGCAATCCCGTCCAAAGCGGTCAGATCGCCGTCGAAATATGCCCGCACGGCGGCCTGAGCAGCACCGACGTCGTCGACCGGCTCCGTGTTCTCCCGCAACGACGGGTGGATCAGACGGATCAGACCAGGCACATCCGTGGTGAAACCGGACGCGCGAACCGCACCCGACTCCGCAACCACCAGGGTGAACGGGCCGGCCGGGGTCTCCATCGTCGAATAGCGCAACATGTTCGTCAGCTCCTTAGTTCGGGGGCACAGCGTGGCGGAAATCCGTGAACCGCGTTTGTCGCCTGTGGACAACGGATTTCGCCTGTGGACAACGCGTTCTGAGGGTGGCGGGCGAGATAGGTTCGGCCTTGCTCAAGCGGCCCGCCACAGCCGGATCAGCGCATACGAACGCCAGGGGCGCCAGCGTTCGGCATGCGCGGCGAGCGCCCTCGCCGAATCCGGGAGGCCGAGCGCGGCGGCGCCACGACGGGCGGCCAGATCAGTAGGGAGAAAGACGTCCGGGTCGCCGATCGCGCGCATCGCGACATAACCGGCGGTCCACGGGCCGACGCCGGGGAGTTCCAGCAGGCGGGCGGTGGTTTCGGCGCGGTCGGCGCCCGGCTCCAGGTCGAGCTTGCCGTCGGCTACGGCGGTGGCCAGGGCTCGGATGGTGGCTCGGCGGGCTGTGGGCATGCCGAACGCGGCGTCGGGAAGGTCGGCGATGACGGCGGCCGGCGGAAAGCCGATCAATTGGTGAGTGGAGGCGGGGGCGGGGGCGGGGCCCGAAGGGCCGACTTCAGCGGGACCGCCGACCTCAGCCGCCGCCCGCACGATCCGCCCCAAAGTAGTCCGAGCCCCGGAAACGCTCACCTGCTGCCCCACCACAGCTCGAACCGCCATCTCGAACCCGTCCACCGCCCGGGGCACCCTTACCCCCGGCTCCGCCGCGACAGCCCCGGCCAGCGCCGGATCCGCCCCCAACATCGCATCCACGGCATCCGGGTCCGCGTCGAGGTCGAACAGCCGCCGGCACCGGGCCACGGCGGGCGCGAGATCCCGCACGTCGTCCAGCCGCAACGTCGCGAAGACCCAGCGGTCGGCCGGCCGCAGCGCCACACTCCCGCTTCCATGCGGAAGGACCAGGCCTCTTCGGTACGTCGTTCCGTCCACTTCGTCCACGCCGGGCAACGTGCGTGCGCCCAGGAATTCGAGCAGTGACGCCGAGTGCAGCGGCGCCCGGTACGCGAGCCGCAGGTTGATCACGCCGGCTTCGCCCCGGGCCACGGGGCGTTTTTCTCGCAGCCGGCTGGGTGACTGCGCGTACACCTCCAGCATCGTGTCGTTGAACTGCCGCACGCTGCCGAAGCCGGCCGCGAACGCGATTTCCGCGAGCCCGAGGTCGGTCGTCTCGACGAGGATCCGTGCGGTCTGCGCGCGCTGTGCCCGGGCCAGGGCCAGGGGTCCCGCGCCGAGTTCCGTGGTCAGCATCCGGTTGAGGTGCCGTTCCGTGTATCCGAGTCGGGTGGCCAGTCCGGTGACGCCTTCCCGGTCGACGACGCCGTCGCCGATGAGGCGCATCGCGCGTCCGACGGTGTCGGCTCGCGCGTCCCATTCGGGGGATCCGGGTGCGGCGTCGGGCCGGCAGCGGCGGCAGGCGCGGAATCCGCCGCGCTGGGCGGCGGCCGCGCTCACGTAGAACGTGACGTTCTGGCGTTTCGGTGTGACGGCGGGGCAGGACGGCCGGCAGTAGATCCCGGTGGTGCGCACGGCCGTGTAGAAGCACCCGTCGAACCGCTGGTCACGGCTGTCGACCGCGCGGTAGCAACGTTCGAAGTCCAGCTCCATGACACCGAGTCTGCTCCGCGCACCCATCCATCGGCTGGCGGGTTTCGGACATGACCGTGCGTCTCGCTCAGAAGAGGGTGACCTGGCCGGGCAGCGGGTCGGTGTTGAGCTGCCACGGGCGCGGACCGCCATGATCGTCCCAGGTCGGCCACGTGCAGGCTCGGCCGAACGGTGTCAACTGCAGTTGACGCCGAGGGTCGGTGTCAACTACGGTTGACGCATGATGGCTTTGGTGAAGACGGACATCCGGTGGCGGGCCTTCGGTGACGGTGGCCCCAAGGTCGTGCTGCTGCACGGCGGCATGCAGAGCTCGGCGAACTTCACAAAACTGGCCCGTGAGCTGGCCGGCGACTTCACCGTGTACGTGCCGGACCGGCGCGGCCGCGGCTTCAGCGGGCCGGTCGGGCCCGGGCACGGGCTGCGGGCCGAGATCGCGGATCTGGCCGCGGTGCTCGACGAGACGGGCGCGCGCAACGTGTTCGGGCTCAGCTCCGGGGCGGTCGTCGCGCTGCGGGCGGCCCTCGACCTGCCGATCGAGCGCCTCGCGCTGTACGAGCCGCCGCTCAAGCACGGCGCTCACGATCCGGTCGCCTGGCTTCCGAGGTATGAGCGGGAGCTGTCCCAGGGGCGCACCGCCGCCGCGTTCACCACCGTCGTCAAGGGCACGGGCGGCGCTCGCTTCCTGCCGCGGGCCGTGATGCGGCCGCTCGCCGGGCTGGCCGTGCGCGGCTCCGAGATCGCGGAGCTGGTGCCGACGATGCGCCTGGACGCGGCCGTCGTCGAGGACGCGTCCGGGCCGCTCAGCACGTATGCGGGGGTGACCGCGGAGACGTTGCTGCTCGGTGGGGACCGCTCACCGACGTACCTCACATCGGTCTTGAATGGTCTTGAACCGGTGCTGCCGAAAGCGTCCCGGGTGACCCTGCCGGGCGTCGGTCATCTCGCCGCGGACAACAGCGGCAAGCCGGCCCTGGTCGCCGCGGAACTGCGGAAGTTCTTCAAATAGCGAACCCGTAGACTGGCGTTCCGTGAGCCTCACCATCGGAATCGTCGGCCTGCCCAACGTCGGCAAGAGCACCCTGTTCAACGCCCTGACCAAGAACGACGTGCTCGCCGCGAACTACCCGTTCGCGACGATCGAGCCCAACGTCGGCGTGGTCGGGCTGCCCGACGAGCGGCTGGGGAAGCTCGCCGAGCTGTTCGGCAGTGAGAAGATCCTGCCCGCGCCGGTGAGCTTCGTCGACATCGCCGGCCTGGTCCGCGGCGCGTCGAAGGGCCAGGGCCGGGGCAACGCGTTCCTCGCGAACATCCGCGACGCGTCCGCGATCTGCCAGGTGGTGCGCGCGTTCTCGGACCCGAACGTGCTGCACGTCGACGGCAAGGTGTCGCCCTCGGACGACATCGAGACGATCAACACCGAGCTCATCCTGGCCGACCTGCAGACGGTCGAGAAGGCGCTGCCCCGCCTGCAGAAGGAAGCGAAGCTCAAGAAGGAGAAGGCGGCCGCCGTGGCCGCCGCCGAGGCCGCGTTCAAGCTGCTCAACGACGGTGTGACGCTCTATCAGGGTGCGGCCGCGGCCGGCGTCGACCTGGATCTGCTGGGCGAGCTGCACCTGCTGACCACCAAGCCTTTCCTGTACGTGTTCAACGTCGATGAAGCCGAGCTGGGCAACGAGACGTTCCTGGACGAGCTGCGCGCCCTCGTCGCCCCGGCCGAAGCCGTGTTCATGGACGCGAAGATCGAGTCCGAGCTGATCGAGCTGGACGAGGAGGAGGCGCTGGAGCTGCTCCAGTCCACCGGCCAGTCCGAGCCCGGCCTGAACCGGCTGATCCGGGTCGGCTTCGAGACGCTGGGCCTGCAGACCTATCTGACCGCCGGCCCGAAGGAGGCCCGCGCCTGGACGGTTCCGGTCGGCGCGACCGCCCCCGAGGCGGCCGGCGTCATCCACTCGGACTTCCAGCGCGGCTTCATCAAGGCCGAGATCGTCAGCTACGACGACCTGATCGCGGCCGGCTCCATGTCCGCCGCGAAGGCGGCCGGCAAGGTCCGCATGGAGGGCAAGGACTACATCATGAAGGACGGCGACGTCGTCGAGTTCCGCTTCAACGTCTGATCGCCGATCACCTGGGGCCTGACTCTTCGGAGTCGGGCCCTGATCCTTTTGGGGGTAGTCAGATGCCGCCCATGGCACTTTTCCTACTCGTTTGACACACTCGGGTGATGGGTGACACGACCTACAGCATCGGGGAAGGGCCGGCGACGAGGGTGAGCTTGTCGCTGGCGGAGGGGACTGCCGAGGCGATCCGAGCCCGGGTGGGCAAACGGGAGTTCTCCGCGTTCATCGCCGAGGCGGTCGAGCGGGAGTTGCGTGGGCAGATCCTTGACGAATACCTGGCGGACCACGAAAAACGCAAAGGCCCGGTCTCCGACCACGCTCGTCGGCAGGCGCGGCAGGTCTTCGACGAGGTGTTCGCTGAGGAGGAGGGCGGATGGCCCGCCGCAGGCTGAGCCACGAGGGGACGCTGATCCTCGACTGCGAGGGCCTCTCGAAGCTGCTCGCCGACGATGAGCGGGTGGTGGCACTGGTGGCCGAGGCGCGTTCGCGCGGCATGGAAGCCGTGATCAGCGCGCTCACCATCATCGAGGCCGTCCACACCCGCACGAACAAGGCTCGCCTGACCTGGCTCCTGTCCGGGCTGCGGGTGATCCCGGTGGGCGACGAAGAGGCCCGGGCGGCGTCCAAGCTCCTGATGGACGCCGGTCTGCACGGGCACAAGTACGCGATCGACGCGGCGGTCGCCGAGGCCGCGCTGCGCCAGCATCGCCCGGTGGTCATGTTGACCTCTGACGTCGACGACCTGCATAAGCTCTGCGGCGATCGCGTCCGCCTCGTGGCGGTATGAGTCCCTGACGCGGCGCGCTGTCGCCTGACGGCGGAGCCCCGTCGAATTCCGCTCCGACGTCTGATTCCGGGCGATCGACGCGTACCGCGGCCGTCTGGTTGGATTCACGATCGTGGAATGGGTGTTCGAGGGCGAGATCGTCGAGTGGCGCGGGCCGGCGCCGTACTTCTTCGTGCCCATGCCGGAGTCGGACAGCGCCGAGCTCAAGGACGAGGCGCGATCACTGATCTACTGGGGTCAGATCCCGGTGCACGTCGTGATCGGGGAGACCCGGTTCCGGACGGCCCTCTACCCCAGGGCGGGCCGCTACATGGTCCCCCTCAAGGCGGCGATCCGGGCCGCCGACGGTCTGGAGGTAGGCGACGTCGTGACGGTGTCACTACGTCCGGCCTGGCCGGAGGAGGACGCTCGTCGGTGACCAGGCCCCCGGAAGGGGGCCTTTGTCATGAGGGCTGACGGGGAGTGCGACGGACGCCCGGCGGCCGGTGGCAGCGTTCGTCGGGTGGACGACGACGAACACAGCCGGGAGGTGGCCGATGTCTGACTGGGTGCTGGTGCCGTGCCTGGTGTCGCTCCGGGCCGAGTTCAACGCGGTGGCGCCGAAGCGGGACCGCAGCTCGGACGGGTCGATCGGGGACGCCAATCACACGTCGGCGTCGGATCACACGCCGGATGAGGACTCGGACATTCTGCGGGATCACGACGCGGATGCGAAGAACGAGGTGCACGCGCTCGACATCGACAGTTCGGGGCCGTGGCCGGGTGGTGCGGCCTGGTTCGACGCGGCGGTGAAGCGGATCGTCGACCGGCATCGCCGGGGCGAGGACAACCGGCTTCAGTACGTGATCTGGAACCGCCAGATCGCGAACCGGGAGATCGGGAACTGGCGGTGGCGGGCGTACACGTCGACCACGGATCCGCACACCGGGCACGCGCATTTCTCGTCCCGGTACACGACCGCGCAGGAGCAGGACACCCGCCCGTGGGGGCTGGAAGGGGATGACATGCCGCTGAACAGTGACGACAAGAGTTTCATCACCAGTGAGGTCCAGGCCGGTTCGATCGCCGCGCTGACGCTGGTGCTCTCCGAGGCGTACCGGGCGGCCAACGGCAAGGCGGCCGGTCCGTCGGCCGAGGATCGGCGGGCCCGCAACTGGCGGGACTACATCCGGGGCATCATGGGCGACTAGTGCGGGCCGCCACCCCCGGGTGATGATCTTCGGGGAAATGGGCACGGCCTGCCAGAATGGGGCGTGATCAACGTCGAGTCGGCCGTGGGCGAGCGGGTCGCTCGCGTCGTTTCCGAGGTTCTCGCGCCCGCGGTGCTCGTCGCGGCGCTGCTCGTCACCGTGGGCTGGCATGCCGGTGACGCGCCGGGGGTCTCGCGCTGGTGGGGTCTGCCGGGCGCGGTTTTCGCCGCGGTCATCCCGCTGGGGTACGTGTTGCACGGCGTGCGGACGGGCCGCCTGACCGACCATCACATCCCGGATCGCGCCGATCGCCGGTTGCCGCTGCTGTTCGGGGTCGCGTCGCTCAGTGCCGGGCTGATCGTGATGGTGCTGCTCGGCGCGCCCCGCGAGGTGTTGGCGCTGCTCGTCGCCGGCGGCAGCGGATTGGTGATCTTCGCGCTGGTCACGCACTGGTGGAAGATGTCGATCCACGCCGGGGTGGCGGCCGGTGCGCTGGCCACGATGACCGCGATCTACGGGCCGGTGGCGCTGCTCGGCGTGCCGCTGGTGGTGCTCGGCGGGTGGGCGCGGGTGCGGCTGACCGCGCACACTCCGGCGCAGGTCGTCGTCGGGGCCCTGGCCGGGGCGATCGTGGCCGGCACAATCTTCCCCGCGTTGCGTTGAGAAAACCGAAATCCCACAATCACACCGCGGACGTACGGTGTCAGCCATGACCTGGATGATCGAGGAGCGCCCCTGGGACGACCCGGACGGGGTTGCGCTCCGGAAGGCGCAGCGCGTCGAGCTGGACGCCCGTTACGGTTCCGACGACCACGAGCCCGGTGGCGCCCCGGCCGCGTCCGAGATCGACGTCTTCCTGGTCGCCACGCGCGACGGCGAGGCGCTCGGCTGCGGCGCGTTGCGGCAGCTCGACGACGAGAGTGCCGAGGTCAAGCGGATGTATGTAGCCCCGGCGAGCCGTGGTTCCGGTGTCGCCACCGCGATCCTGCGCGCCCTGGAGGCGGCCGCGGCCGGGCGCGGCTGGGCGACGGTGCGGCTGGAGACCGGGACCGAGCAGCCCGAGGCGATCCGCTTCTACCAGCGCGAGGGTTACCGGGAGATCCCGTTGTACGGCAAGTATGTGGGCTCGCCGATCTCGAAGTGTTTCGAGCGCCGGGTCGGCTAGTCGGTGGCCATGGCCGAGAACGCGGCGGCCAGTTCTTTGAGGTCGAGCTCGCCCAGGTGGTCGAAGATGTGGCGCCGCACGCTGGCCAGGTGGGTCGGCCACGCCTCGCGCAGGCGTTCCAGGCCGTGTTCGGTGAGCACCGCGTTGGCGCCGCGAGCGTCCTCCTCGCAGCGGATCCGTTTGAGGTAGCCGAGCGATTCCAGTTTCGCCGCGAGCCGGGTCATCCCGCTCAGTGACATGTCGCAGGCGGCCGCGAGTTCGCTCATCCGCATCCGGTGGCCGGGTGTCTCGGACAGGTGCCGCAGCACCGAGTACTCACTGGCGGACATGCGCTGCTCGCGTGTCAGGTCCGCGTCCAGCGCGCGCGGCACGACGAGCAGGAACCGGCCGAGGGCGCGCATCACCGCCTCCTCCTCCGGGGTCAGAGGGACGGGGGGTCCGGATGCTGGCATGTCTGTGATCGTACGGCGGCCTCGCATCCGGCCCGTGCAGGCCGAACGGCGATATTTCCCCTCGTGGAGCGAACGCGTCAGGCGAGTTGCGGGCACGGCGGTCAGCATTTCGAGTGACTGTCGGTGACTTGCCTTTCGTTCCGGACAAGTCACAATGCTTTGGTGCAAAACCAGACAACTAGTGACTCAATGCAGCATCTGCTCGAAGTGCCACGAAAGTCTTGGTGGGCCCGTCTGCCGTTCGGTGTCCGCATGCTCGCCGGGACCAGCGCGCTGCTGGCACTGCTCAGCGGCGGCGTGGCCGGCGCGGCCGTGCTGGGCGCGGGCGACGACCCGGAACGGACCGCCGAGCAGACGCTGGCCGCCGACCCCGGCGCCGCACACCTGGAGCAGGACCCGGAGATCGTCAGCCGGGAGGCCGCGGCCGCCGAGCCGCTGCCGCGACGGCAGGTGCACGTCCCGGTGCAGCCCGCGCCGCCGATCGCCGGCCAGCCGGCCGAGACCGGCACCGAGCTGAGCCGCGCCCGGGACGAGGACCCGGCCGACCGGACCGGGCCGCGCGTGCCCCGCTCGTCGCGGACCGACGCGGAGAAGCCGGGGGCGGCGAGGAAGAAGACCGGCCACGCGCCGGCCGACCCGGTCGTGACCACCCGGACCGACGTGGAGACGCAACCCATCCCGTTCCGTACGCGGGTGATCCGCGACATCACGCTGCCGCAGGGCTACCGCCAGGTGCGGACCCCCGGGGCGCCGGGCGAGCGGACGATCCGCTACCTGGTCACCCTGGTCGACGGGAAGCCGTCCGGCCGGCGGGTGCTGGACACCACGGTCACCCGGCCGCCGCAGCAGCGCGTGGTCGTCTTCGGCATGCAGGAGGACTGCGACGGCGAGCTCGACCTCTGCGTGCCGCTGGCCCGGACGGCGTGCCCGCCGGAGACGACGCCGGCCACCCCGGGCCCGCGGACGACGGTCGACGAGACCCAGGACGGGCCGCCGATGATCACCGACGAGGACCTGGCGCTGTTCGACCCGGAGTCGCTGGCCGATCTGCGGCTGGAACCGGCCACGGTGTGCTGAATCGGGGCGGCCGATCGGGCTAGGGTCGCGGCATGGCACTCTCCGACGCCGTACTGACCGAGATGGCCCAGCGCCTGGTCACCGTTCCCGGCGTGGTCGGCGTCGTGCTCGGTGGCAGCCGGGCCCGGCAGACCCACTCACCGGAGTCCGACACCGATCTGGGGCTGTACTACCGGGTGCCCTTCGACACCGACCGGCTCGGCGCGGTGGCGGTCGAGGTGGCCGGGGACCGGGCCCGGGTCACCGCGCCCGGCGAGTGGGGCCCGTGGGTGGACGGCGGCGGCTGGCTGCGGATCGACGACCACCCGGTCGACTGGATCTACCGGGACCTCGACCGCGTGCATCGGTGCTGGTCCGAGGCGGAGCAGGGCCGCTACGCGTTCCACGCGCAGGGCGGCCATCCGCTCGGGGTGCCGGATTTCTCGTACGCCGGCGAAGTGGCCCTCGGCCGCATCCTGGCCGACCCGACCGGCGAGCTGGCGGCGCTGCGACGCCGCGTCCTGGTTTTTCCGAGACCTCTGGCCGAGGCCCTGGTCTCCGGGCTCTGGGAGGCGGACTTCCTGGTCGGCCTGGCCCGCAAGGGCGTCTCCCGGTTCGACACCAGTTACGTCGCCGGCTGCCTGTTCCGGCTGGTCGGGGTGTGTGCGCACGCGCTGCACGGTGCGGCCGGGCAGTGGCTGATCAACGAGAAGGGCGCGGTGGCCGCGGCCGGGCGGCTGCCGGGTGCGCCGGCGAAGTTCCAGGAACGCGTGGACGCCGCGTTCTCGGCGATCACCGGGGATCCGCTGCGGCTCACGCTGGCCATCGACATCGCCGCCGATCTCGCGCTGGAGACGACCGAGGCGTGCGCGATGATGTTGCGATGACCGCGGACATTCCTACCATTCTGGCCACCAGTGCGGGCTTCCAGCGAGGCCGGCGTGGCAACTTCGACATCCGGCCGGGCCGGATCCACCACTTCGCGGCCGAGCTGGCGAACGCCGCCGAGGCTCCCCGGATCTGCGTGCTGGCCCAGGCCACCGGCGACCCCGACGCCCGGATCGGCGCGTTCTACTCGGCCTTCGCCGGGACCAGGTTCACCATGTCCCACCTGCAGCTGTTCCCGATGCCGAACATCGAGGACATCCGCGCGCACCTGCTCGCCCAGGACGTGATCTGGGTCGACGGCGGCAGCGTGGCCAACCTCTGCGCGGTCTGGCGGGCGCACGGGCTGGACGAGATCCTGCACGAGGCGTGGCAGGCCGGTGTCGTGATGAGCGGCGTGTCGGCCGGCTCGATCTGCTGGCACCGGGGCGGCAGCACGGACAGCTTCGGGCTCGAACTGCGCGGGTTCACCGACGGGCTGGGCTGGCTTCCGTACAGCAACGGTGTCCACTACGACGGCGAGGAGCAGCGCCGGCCGAAGATGCACGAGCTGATCGGGAACGGCACCCTGCCGGATGGCTTCGCCACCGACGACGGCGCCGGGCTGGTCTATCGGGGCATCTCCCTCGACGAGGTCGTCGCGGATCGAGAAGGACCTTTGGGGTACGAGCTCAAGCGCGCCGCCGACGGGACCGTGACCGAGACACCGCTGCCCACCCGGGTCCTTCCGGAATACCCTAACTGACCGTTGTGTCGGCTCTGTCCGGCTAAACTACGCGCGAATCCGCGCAACCACATCGCTGTCGATTCCGTTGTCCGCTGCGGAGTCACAACCTCAAGGGAGACCGATGAACGCGATCGTGAAGCAGCCCGTGTCGCGCGGCGGCGAGGGCGGCAGTTACTGATCCGGCGGTGGGGGTCAGTGCAACGCGACGGTGGCCAGGCCGACGAGCACGGCCGAGAGCAGCAACGCCATCGCGAACACCGTGTTCGCCCCGAGCAGCACGGCCAGCCGATGCGGCTGGCCCCCTTCTCCGCCGCCGAGGGTCGGCATCGGCCCCAGATCGCTGCCGAGCAGCTCGCGGCTCGGCCTCCGGGTCAGCGGCTTCTGCAGATGAGCCAGCACCGGTGATCGCCTCCGGGGGGTCAGGGGCAAAGTCGATAGATTGCGATGAACCTCTCGGGTAGCATGCGGCGCCCCGGTCCGGGCCAGCAATGGTTACCGGTGGGTAACCGTTCCTCGGTAGGCCGGTCTGGCATGCCGTATCCTCCGTCCGGTTTTCGAACATCGGTCGAACAGCCACCCCGAATCGGGCAACGTCACTCTTTGACGTGATTTATCCACCCGGCATCGGTCGGCATCATGATGAGGATGCCGTCCAAGTATCAGACCGTGTTCCGGGGCACCCTGAATGTCCTGGTCATGCTCCTCGGACTGGCCTCCGGCGTCGCCCAGCTGGCCGAGATACCGGCCCGGACCGCCCAGTGGGCGCTGACCGCGGTATTCCTGGCCTGCCTGCTCTACTTCGTGGTCCGGTTCTGGCAGATCGCGTTCGTCCTGAAGATCAAGCAGCTGCGCGACGAGCTGCTGGAGGCCACGAAGGCGCTCGCGCTGCAGCGAGCCGGGCACCAGCACTACCTGGAGGCGATCCAGCGGATCAGCGACCGGGAGAAGCCGCTCTTCCAGGAGACCCTGGAGGTGACCGTCGCGGTCGGTGCCGACGACGACAGCGACCGGATCGTCGAGAAGCGGGTCACCACCCCGGAACCGCTGGTCACGCACCGGACCATGCGGCCGATCGTGCCGACCGACGACGAGCGGATCGTGCGGCTCGACGAGATCGCGTTCAAGGCGCACCGGCAGACGTTCGGCACGATCACCGCGCTGCCGCTGGAGCAGAGCCGGCTGCTGCGGGTCTGGATGATCTTCGACCCGGCGATGATGACGCCGACCGAGTGGCAGGTCGAGTACCGGCCGCGCGGGCTGTGGCGGCCACTGCGCGAGCGCGGCTGGGACCAGCTCGTCTGGGAGGACCGGCTGCCGACCGCGAGCGGCACGCCGTCCGCGTTCACGCGCTTCGAGGTGACGTTCACGTTCCCGGAGAACGATCAACCGCCGAGCGTCAAGGAACGCCAGGGGTACGGCGTCTTCAGCGACCCGGTGCAGGATCCCGCGGGCCGCTGGGAGGTGGTGTGGCGCGACGAGAAGCCCGCCGGCCGCCGGTACGTCTGGGATCTGACGCAGGCGGTCGGCGGGCGCTGAGTCACGCCGATTCAGGAAGCGAGGCTGAGGATGAGGTTGTGCGCGTGGTGAGCCTTCTCCGAGCCGCGGAACTCGACCTCGTAGACGTGCTGACCCACGGTGATCGCGATCTCGCCGCTGGAGAAGAACTGGCCGACCCAGCTCTTGTTGCTGACCACGCTGACCGAGCTCACCTTGTTGTAGGGGATGCTCGTGATCGCGAACTTCTTACCGACGAACGACTTGTCCTGGATGATGATCCGGCGGTTGGTCAGGCCGATGAAGCCGGTGCCCACGCCGATCGCGTCGTAGACCGCGATGACGGTCTCGCCCTCGAGCAGGCCGCTCTGGACCTGCTCCAGCTGAGACTTGTTGTCGTAGATCACGTCTGCCATGCGGCGCAGCGTAGCCCGCGACGGTTACGGGTGCTCCAGCACGGTGCGATAGAAGTCCTCTATGCGGGCGGCCAGAGTGACCTCACCGTCAGTGATGGCATCGCCGTCCCGGTCACCCAGGCAGATCTGGGTGTGCCCATCGACACGCCGTATCACCGGCCGGATCGACAGTGTGTCGGCCGCCACCTTGATCCGCTCGGTCAATGCGGCATGCTGGCTGTCGTCGCAGGCGAGATCGCGGCGCAGCTGCACGCCGTCGCGGGTCCAGCCGCCCAGCAGAGCGAGGGCGTCGCTCAGGTAATCCGAGCCCGTGTTGTTCCGGCGTTTCCTGGCCCGCATGGCACCACCCCCCAAAGCGTTGTTGCCGGCTTGTGGCCGAACTGTCGCCGTGTCGTCATGGTCGGTACGCACAGTCTCGTCCGTTGGGACAGTGATGTCCACGCCCACATATCCGCGTTTGGGGGACGATCGGGGCGGCTCGGGCAACCTGATCGGCGGAGTTTTGTGCGATCTTGTTTCTCATGCCGTCGGAACAGTACGTCAAGCCACAACCGTCACCCAGGGTGATTGTGGCGGCAGTGATCATCGCGGGTGGGCGGGTGCTCGCCTGTCAGCGCAGCGCCCCGCCGGAGGCGGCCGGCAAGTGGGAGTTCCCCGGCGGGAAGGTCGAGCCGGGGGAGACCGACCAGCAGGCGCTGGCCCGCGAGTGCGTCGAGGAACTGGGCATCACGGTCGAGGTCGGCCCGCGGGTCGGACCGGACGTGCCGCTGGCCCACGGCCGGGCCGTGCTCCGGGTCTACGCCGTCGAGGTGCTCGACGGGGAACCGGAGGCGCTGGAGCACAAGGCCCTGCGCTGGCTGGCCGTGGACCAGTTGGACAGCGTCCCGTGGCTGCCCGCCGACGTCCCGATCGTCGCCGAACTTCCGCCCCTACTGACCTGACCCCGAGTACTGCTTGCGCAGCTCCCGCTTGAGGACCTTCATGCTGGGTCCGAGCGGGAGCGACTCGGTGAACCGGACCTGCCGCGGGTACTTGTGCTTGCCCAGCCGCTCGCGCGACCAGTCGATCAGCTCCTGCTCGGTCAGGCCCTTGTCCTCCAGGACCACCACCGCGCAGATCTCCTCACCGTGCGTCGCGTCGGCCACCCCGATCACCGCGACCTGCTGGATGGCCGGGTGCCGGGCGATGACCTCCTCGACCTCGCGCGGGTAGACGTTGAAGCCGCCCCGGATGATCAGATCCTTGGTGCGGTCGACGATGCTGATGAAGCCCTCGTCGTCCTTGACGCCCAGGTCACCGGTGCGGAACCAGCCGTCGATGATCGCCTCGGCGGTGGCCTCGGGTCGGTTCAGGTACCCCGCGAAGATGTTGTGCCCGCGGATCACGATCTCGCCCAGCTCACCGGTCGGCAGGAACTCGATGCGCTCGGGCACCTCGGGACGGGCGATCTCGACCTCGACGCCCCAGATCGGATGCCCGACCGTGCCGGGCTTGGCGCCGTACGCCGGCTGGTTGGTCGTTGCCGTCGGTGACGTCTCGGAAAGACCGTAGCCCTCCCAGATCTGCGACCCGAAGACCTCGGCGAAGCGCTCCAGCACGGCCACCGGCAGCGACGCCCCGCCGGACACGCAGAGCTTGAGCTTGGGCAGGCGCTCGGCCTTGGCCGCGGCTTCGAGCAGGCCGATGTACATGGTCGGCACGCCGTGGAAGATCGACACGTTCTCCCGCAGGATCAGGTCGATCGCGGCCTCGCCGGAGAAGCGCGGAAGCAGCACGAGCGTCCCGCCGAGCCGGAACGTCGCGTTCATCCCGACCGTCTGGCCGAACGTGTGGAACAGCGGCAGGCAGCCCAGCACCACGTCGTCACCGGTGATCGGGTGCACGTCGAACACGTTGACCGCGGCGTTCATGACCAGGTTGAGGTGGGTGAGCAGGGCGCCCTTGGGTTTGCCGGTGGTGCCGCTGGTGTAGAGGATCACCGCGACGTCCTCAGCCTGCCGGGTCACGTACGTGTGCAGCGCCGGGACACCGGCCGCGACCTGCTCCAGCCGCTGCGGCGGGGTCGGCAGATCGGCCGGCAGCGGGCCCACGTTGGCCAGCCGGGTGCCCGAGAGCTGCGCCGCCGCCGCACCCACCTGCAGGAACGCGGAATGGGTGACGAGCAGGTCGGCCTGGCTGTCGGTGAGGACGTAGGCCACCTCCTCCGGCTGCAGCAGCAGCGACACCGGCACCACCCGGGCGCCCACGGCCAGCGCCGCGTAGTAGACCCGGGGGAAGTCGGCGACGTTCGGGATCATCACGGCGACCGTGCTGCCCGGGCCGACGCCGAGTTCTTGCAGGCCGGCCGCGTACTCCCGGGTCTGCTGCCACAACTCGCGATACGTGATCCGGGCACCCGCGTCGACGATCGCGACCTTCTCCGGGTACCGGCGCGCACTCTCCGCCAGAACTGTGGCCAGGGACAGAGTCGTCATGCTGGTTCCCCTCAAGAGTGATGTACGTCGCAGCTTCCGCATAAACTAGCGGCGTAAGTTTTTGCGCGTCCAGTGTTGATTTCTGATTTCCAGGGAGTTGCCAACATGGCCCGGCCACGACAGGCGCTGCTCACCCGGGAGCGCATCGTCGAGGCCGCCTCGACCCTGATCGACGCCGAGGGGCTGGACGCGCTGTCGATGCGACGGCTCGCCACCGAGCTCGGAGTGCAGGGACCGTCGCTCTACAACCACTTCGCCACCAAGGCGGAGATCGTCGACGCGGTCGCCGAGGCGGTCGTCGCCCAGGTCGACATCGACGTGTTCGCCGACTGCGACTGGCGGGAGGGGCTGCGGCTCTGGGCGAAGTCGTACCACGCGGTCCTCGCCGCCCACCCGAACATCGTCCCGGTCCTGGCCACCGGGCCCGGCCGCCGGCCGCACGGGCTGGCCATGGCCGAGGCCGTCTACGGCGCCCTGATCGACGCCGGCTGGTCCCGCTCGCGGGCCACCCACATCGGCGCGCTGATGCGCTACCTGATCACCGGCTCCGCGCTCGGCTCGTTCGCGCTCGGCTTCGAGAGCGACCCGGAGCTGTACGACCGCTATCCGCACCTGCACCGCGCCCACGAACTGTCGGCCCACCGCGCCGCGGTCGACGAGGGCGCGTTCGAACTCGGGCTGGACGCGCTGCTGGCCGGCCTGTCCGACCATTACGACCAAGGGGTACGCCGATGACGTCGGAATTCCGCGAACAGCTCTACATCGGTGGCGCGTGGGTGCCGCCCGAGTCGGGTGACCGCATCGAGGTGGAGAACCCGTACACCGAGCAGGTGATCGGGCACGTCCCGGCCGGCACGCCGGAGGACGTGAACCTCGCGGTCTCGGCCGCCCGGAAAGCGTTCGACAGCTGGTCGGCGTTGCCGATGGCCGAGCGCGGGGCCCACCTGGACCGGCTGCACCAGGCCCTCGCGGCGCGCGCCGCCGACATCGCCCGGACCGTGGGCCAGGAACTCGGCACGCCCCTGAAGATCGCCCAGGCGGTCCAGGCCGGCCTGCCCCTCACGGTCCTCCGGGGGTACGCCGATCTGGCCCTTCAGCCCGTCGACGAGCAGACCATCGGCAACTCGCTGATCGTGCGCGAGGCGGCCGGCGTGGTCGGTGCGATCACCCCGTGGAACTACCCGCTGCACCAGGTCGTGGCCAAGGTCGGGGCGGCCCTCGCGGCCGGCTGCACGGTCGTGCTCAAACCGAGCGAGCTGACGCCCCTGGTGGCGTACCTGCTGGCCGACGCGGCTGACGAGGCGGGCCTGCCGGCCGGCGTGTTCAACCTGGTCACCGGCACCGGTGCGGCCGTCGGCGCGGCGATCGCCGGGCACCCGGACGTCGACATGATCTCGTTCACCGGCTCCACCGCGACCGGCCGCGCGATCACCCACGCGGCCGCCGACCGGATCGCCAAGGTCTCGCTGGAACTGGGTGGCAAGTCGGCCAACGTCATCCTGGACGACGCGGACCTGGTCAAGGCGGTCAAGGTCGGCGTCGGCAACGCGTTCCTCAACTCCGGCCAGACGTGTACGGCCTGGACCCGCATGCTGGTCCACCGCACCCACTACGACGAGGCGGTCGCGCTCGCCGCCAAGACCGCGGCCGGCTACACCGTGGGTGACCCGTTCGACCCGGCCACCCGGCTCGGGCCGCTCGTCTCGGCCGCCCAGCGCGACCGCGTCCGCGGCTTCATCGAACGGGCCGACGCCCGCCTGGTCGCCGGTGGGCTGGACGCGCCGCTGCCCGGCACCGGGCACTTCGTGGCGCCGACCGTCTTCGCCGACGTCACCCCGGACAGCGAACTCGCCCAGGAGGAGATCTTCGGGCCGGTCCTGTCGATCATCCCGTTCGACAGCGACGACGAAGCCGTCACGATCGCCAACAACTCGAAGTACGGGCTGGCCGGCGCGGTCTGGGGCGGCGACGAACACGCCCTCGCGGTGGCCCGGCGCATCCGCACCGGCGCGGTCGACGTGAACGGCGGCTCGTTCAACCCGTTCGCCCCGTTCGGCGGGTACAAGCAGTCCGGCGTCGGCCGGGAACTGGGACAGTTCGGCCTGGAGGAGTTCCAGCAGGTGAAGGCGATCCAGCGATGAGCCACTACATTTCCGGCCTGGTCGTGCGCGAACCCGACGGCCCGGCCACCGTCGAGGAACTACGCCTGCCCGAGATCGGTCCCGGCCAGGTCCGGGTGCGGGTCCGGGCGGCCGGCGTCTGCCACTCCGACCTGTCGATGATCAACGGCACGCTCCGGCCGCCGCACCCGCTCGTCCTCGGCCACGAGGCGGCCGGTGAGGTCCTGGAAGTCGGCGAACACGTCACCCGGGCCGCCGTCGGCGATCACGTGGTGCTCAACTGGCAGCCGCCGTGCCGGCAGTGCTGGTTCTGCGAGCACGGGCAGCCCTGGCTGTGCTCCACGTCGTCCGGCGTGGCCGCGCTGGAGAACGGGATCACCCTCGACGACGCGCCCGTGCACGTGACGCTCGGCCTCGGCGCGTTCGCCGAACAGGTCGTGGCGCCGGAGAACGCCGTCATCGCCGTACCGTCGCAATTGGATTTTGAAGTTGCGGCGCTCCTCGGGTGCTCGGTGCTGACCGGGTCCGGCGCCGTCCGCAACACCGCCCAGGTCCAGCCGGGCGAATCGGTGCTGGTCATCGGCCTCGGCGGGGTCGGCCTGTCGGTCGTCGCGGCGGCCCGGGCGGCCGGCGCCGGGCAGGTCATCGCCGTCGACGTCAGCGAAGCCAAGAAAGGACTGGCCGAAGCGGCCGGCGCCACCGACTTCGTGGTGTCGTCGGACGCGCTCTCCAAGGACGTGCGGGTGCGCACCGAAGGCCGCGGCGCCGACCACGCGATCGAATGCGTCGGCCGGGCGTCCACGATCCGCGCGGCCTGGCGCGCCACCCGGCGCGGCGGGCAGGTCACCGTCGTCGGGATGGGCGCGGCCGACGACATGGTGCAGATCGCCGCCCTCGACATCTTCTCGTCGGCGCGGACCCTGCGCGCCTCCGTCTACGGCCAGGCCGACCCCGACATCGAAGTGCCCGCCCTGGCCCGGGACGTGCTCGACGGGAAACTGTCCCTGGACCACCTGATCACCGACCGGATCGGGCTGGCCGACGTGCCGGCCGCCTTCGAACGGATGGCCCGCGGGGAAGGCGCCCGCTCGGTCGTCCGACTCTGATCACCGTGCACCTCACCGGGCCCCGCCGTCCCGGGCCCGGTGAGGTGCTGCACTTCTCCGAAGATCCCGACGATCAGCCGCTTCGTCCCGCATGTGGCGGCGACCGCTCAGCAGCCGGAACCGTACGTGCGGCCGGGATCCAGTTGCGGCCGTTCGGGGACGAGGTCATCGCCACCGCGCCACACCCCGCTGAGCATGCGGGATTGCTACCTTGGCGCCATGACACCAGCGCTGCCGGAGTGGATGTACCCACCCCGCGACGAGGGGTGGTTCGCCGACGACCTCGACCATCTCCCCGAGGCGCCACGTCATACCGAGCTGATCGATGGGGCGCTTGTCTTCATGCTGTCCCCCCAGCGCTCTTGGCATAGCCAGATCGTCACCGCCCTGGTGAACGCTCTGACCGAACAGGCGCCAGAGCGCATCGTGGTCGAACGGGAAATGACGATCAGACTCGACAAGCTGAATCGTCCCGAACCAGACTTCCTGTTGACGACAGCATCCTTTGACCCGGACCGTACCTTTTACACCCCCGACCAGGTGATCTTGGTCGGCGAAGTGGTCTCGCCCGAGTCGGCGCACCGCGATCGCATGGTCAAGCTCCGCAAGTACGCGGAAGCCGGCGTCACGCACTACTGGCGAGTCGAGGAAGAGGACGGGGCGCCGGCCGTTCATACCTACGAACTCGACGAGCCAACCGGGTCTTATGCGCCGACGGGGGTCCACCGTCATGGGTTGCGTAGCGCGATGCCGTTCGCGATCGCCATCGACCTGGACGGTTTGCTGATCCGCGGCAAGAGGTGACCGGGTCGGGCGGCCCGGTGGTGCGGAACGTGATCGGCATTCTCGGATGTCGGATAGGTGATGGAGGTTGACGGCACCCGATGACATGGTGCGTCGATGGGGGAGAAGTCTGCCGGGAACGGCCTGCTTGAGCGATCCGGCCAACTCGGTGCACTGCACGACGCGTACGCGAAGGTCACCGCCACCCGAAGCGGCATCCTCGTGCTGCTCGGCGGGGAGGCCGGGGGCGGGAAGACCGCGCTGGTGCGGCAGTTCCGGGACGAGGTCGAAACGGTCCGGCCGGTGCTCTGGGGGGCCTGCGATCCGCTCTACACCCCGCGTCCGCTCGGGCCGTTCCTGGAGATGGACGAGCTGATCGAGGCCGGCGCCAAGTCGTACGAACTGGCCGCCGGGATCATCCGGGACGTGCGGGCGCGGCCCGGGCTGATCCTGGTGCTGGAGGATCTGCACTGGGCCGACGAGGCGACCCTGGACGTGCTGAGCCTGCTCGGCCGCCGGATCGGGACGATCCCGGCGCTGATCATCGCCACCTACCGCAGCGACGAGGTGGGGCGCGGGCATCCGCTGCGGCGCCTGCTCGGGGACCTGCAGGGCGATGCGGTGCGGCGGTTGAGTGTGGAGCCGCTGTCCGCCGGGGCGGTGTGTGAGCTGGCGCGGGAGCACGGGCGGGACGGGCAGGCGCTGCACCGGGCGACGGGCGGCAATCCGTTCTTCGTGACCGAGGTGCTGGCACGGGACGACGGGGACGTGCCGCTGACCGTGCGGGACGCGGTGCTCGCACGGGCGGCGCGGCTCAGTGCCGAGGCGGTGGCGGTGCTGGACGTGGTCTCGATCATTCCGCCGTACGCCGAAATGAATGTGATCCTGGAAGAGAGCGGACTCGACGAGGCCCTGCGGGCGGGGATGCTGGAGAGCGTGCCCGGCGGGGTGGCGTTCCGGCACGAGCTGGCGCGGATCACCGTCGAGGAATCCCTGGCACCGCACCGGAAGCGGGAACTGCATCGGCGGGTGCTGACCGCGCTGCTGGACAAGCCGGCCGATCCGAGCCGGGTCGCGCACCACGCCGAGGCGGCCGGCGATGCGGCGACCGTGCTGGCCTGGGCGCCGCGCGCCGCCGAGCAGGCCGCCGCCTCGGGTGCTCATCGGGAGGCGGCCGCCCAGTACGCGCGGGCACTGCGCTTCGCCGCCGACCTGGACCCGAAGGAACGCGCCGACCTGCTGGAACGCCGCTCCTACGAGTGTTACCTGACCGAGCAGACCCCGGACTCGATCGCCGCGCTGCGGGAGGCGATCCGGGAACGTCGCCGGGGTGGTGACCGGCTCGGCGAGGGTGTCGCACTGTCGAACCTGTCCCGGCGCCTGTGGTGCGGCGGCTTCCCGGACGACGCCGCCGAGGCCGGCCGGGAGGCGTTACGGCTGCTGGAGGCGTCGCCCGGGCGGGAACTCGCGGTGGCCTACACGAACCAGGCGTCGATCGCGATGAACATCGAGGAGTACACCGAGGCGATGGAGCTGGGCACGCGGGCGCTGCAGCTCGGCGAGCGGTTCGGCGACGCCGAGGTCGTCGTGCACAGCCTGAACAACCTGGGCACGATGATGATGCTCAACGGCGAACCGGAAGGCATCGGCCACCTGGAGCGCAGCCTGGCCACGGCCGAACGGGAAGGCCTGGAGGAGCACATCGGGCGGGCCTACATCCACGCCGGCTGGGCGATGACCCGCGTCCGCTCGTACCATCTGGCGTCCTGGCTGGACCGGGGCGTGACGATCTGTGACGACCTCGGGCTGGACGGCTGGAAGCACTACGTGCTCGCCCACCGCGCCCGCTACCACCTGGACCTGGGCCGCTGGGAGGCGGCGGCCGCGGACGCCGAGTGGATCCTGGTGAACTGCGGCCCGGTACCACTGCTGCGGATCATCGCGCTGAGTGTCGTCGGCCTGATCGCGGCCCGGCGCGGCGACGGAGACCCGTGGCCGGCCCTGGACGAGATGCGCGCGCTCACCGCCGGGCGTCACGAGCTGCAATACCTGGCCCCGGCGGCGGCCGCGCGGGCCGAAGCGGCGTGGCTGGCCGGCGCCCCGGTCCAACCGGAACTCGCCGACGCCTGGGACCTGGCCGAACGCCGCCGCTCGGCGTGGGTGCTGGGCGAGCTGGCCTGGCTGCGCCGCCTCTCCGGCGAGCCCGACCCCGAACTTCAAGAGACAAAACTGCTTGAGCCGTACGCCCTGCAGCTCACCGGCGACGTGAACGCCGCCGCCGAACGCTGGCGCAAACGCGACTGCGGATACGACGCGGCCCTCGCCCTGGCCGGCAGCTCGGACGAGACCGACCTGCGCACCGCCCTGGCCGAGTTCCAGCGCCTCGGTGCCCGCCCGGCCGCCGCCATCGTCACCCGGCGCCTGCGCTCCCGCGGCGTCCGCGACATCCCCCGCGGCCCGCAACGCTGGACCCGCGACAACCCGGCCGAACTGACCCGCCGCGAGGTGGAGGTGCTGGCCCTGGTCCAGCTGGGCCTGTCCAACGTGGAGATCGCCGAACGCCTGTTCCTGTCGACGAAGACCGTGCACCACCACGTCTCGGCCATCCTCCGCAAACTCGGCGTCTCCCGCCGGGGCCAGGCCGCCGCCGAAGCCGCCCGCCTCGGCCTGACCTGAATCAGCGATCGCATCCGGCTCCGGGCACCGGCCGGCGAAGAGCGGCGGGCCCGGGACCTTCGGGAACCCGCCGCTTCCGTGGCTACTGTGGACTGAGCAGGGCGCGAACGCTGCGGGCGAGCGCCGCCTGGGCCGCCTCCACCGGCAGGTCCATCGCCTCCCGCCAGGTCGACCAGGTCGGCCACTGGCTGATCGCGGTCAGGGCGATGAGCAGACCCTCGTCGGCCCCGATCTCCTCGGGGAACGTGCTGGTCAGTTCGTCGCGGACGCGGGAGACGTGGATTTTGCGATAGCGCTGCAGGGCGGTCGAGAACGGCTCCTTCAGGGCCGATGCCCGGGCCGCCGGCCCGATCTCCTCCAGCATCCGGGCCCGCTGCCGGCAGAACGCGTCGATCCGTTCGGCCAGCGGAAGGTCGGCCGGGATCGGCCGGAACGATTCGTCGCGCTGTTCCAGGACCCGCTGCCCGCTGGCCGCCATCAGCGCTTCCATGTCGGCGAAGTGGCTCCACAGCGCGCGCAGGGAGACCCCGGCCAGCTTGGCGATCCGGTCCGCGGTCGGGCGCAGGTCGCCGTCGGCGATCAGCCGGAGGTGGGCGTCGACGATCGCGTTGCGGGTCCTCTCGGACCGGGCGGTGCGACCGTCGACGCGCGGGGGTTGGGTCACGAGCGGCTCCGGTATCGGTTCAGCTCCCGCCGGGCCAGCGAGCGCTTGTGCACCTCGTCGGGGCCGTCGGCGAGACGCAGCGTGCGGGCCGCCACCCAGAGCTGGGCGAGCGGCGTGTCCTGGCTGGTGCCGAGCGCGCCGTGGGCCTGGATCGCCTTGTCCAGGATCCATTCGACGGTCAGCGGCACCGCGATCTTGATGGCCTGGATCTCGGTGTGCGCGCCCTTGTTGCCGACCGTGTCCATCAGCCACGCGGCCTTGAGCACGAGCAGGCGGGCCTGTTCGATCCGGACCCGGGACTCGGCGATCCAGTCCTGGATGACGCCCTGCTCGGCCAGCGGTTTGCCGAACGGGGTGCGTTCGAGCGCGCGCCGGCACATCAGTTCCAGGCCGCGTTCGGCCATGCCGATCAGCCGCATGCAGTGGTGGATCCGGCCCGGGCCGAGCCGCGCCTGGGAGATCGCGAAGCCGCCGCCCTCGACGCCGATCAGGTTGCTCGCCGGCACCCGTACGTTCTCGAAGATCAGTTCGGCGTGACCGCCGTGGTCGCCGTCGTTGTAGCCGAAGACGGTCATGCCGCGCTTGACGGTCAGGCCGGGGGTGTCGCGCGGGACCAGGATCTGGCTCTGCTGGACGTGCCGGTCGGAGTCCGGGTCGGTCTTGCCCATCACGATGAAGATCTTGCAGTTCGGGTTCATCGCGCCGGTGATGTAGAACTTGCGGCCGTTGATGACGTACTCGTCGCCGTCGCGTTCGATCCGGGTGCCGATGTTGGTGGCGTCGGACGACGCGACCTGCGGCTCGGTCATCGCGAAGGCCGACCGGATCTCGCCCGCGAGCAGCGGCTTCAGCCAGCGTTCCTGCTGCTCGGGGGTGCCGAACTCGGCCAGCACCTCCATGTTGCCGGTGTCCGGGGCGTTGCAGTTGAACGCGGCCGGCGCGATGGCCGGGCTGCGGCCCATGATCTCGGCCAGCGGCGCGTACTGCAGGTTGGTCAGCCCGGCGCCGTGCTCACCCGGCAGGAACAGGTTCCAGAGGCCGGCGGCTTTCGCCGCGGACTGCAATTCCTGAAGTACGGCCGGGGGCTCCCAGCCGTCGGAATGGAACGAGCTTTCCGACGGGTACACGTGCTCGTCCATGAACGCGGTCAACCGCTTGCGGTAGTCCTCGGTGGTCGCGTCGAACTCGAAGTCCATCAGTGTCCTTCCAGCGCTCGGTGGCCCTGTTCGACCAGCTCGGGCACCATCGCGCCCACGGTGTCGAAGCCGGCGCCGACGGTCTGGCCCTTGGTGTAGCGGTAGTGCACGCCCTCCAGGATGACGGCGAGCTTGAACGCGGCGAACCCCACGTACCAGTGCAGGTCGCTGACGTCGCGGCCACTGCGCCCGGCGTAGCGGGCGGCCATCTCGTCCAGCGACGGGTGGCCGGGCAGGTCGATCGGGGCGAACGGCTTACCGTCCTTGAACAGCAGCGGGCGCCCGGCGTAGACGAGCATCAGGGCGAGGTCGCTGAGCGGGTCCCCGAGCGTCGACATCTCCCAGTCCAGCACGGCGTTGACCTGTAGTTCGTCACCGATCAACACGTTGTCGAGGCGGAAGTCGCCGTGCACGACCGCGCCCGGGCCACCGGCCGGGATGTCCGCGGCCAGCCGGGCGTGCAGTTCCTCGATGCCGGTCAGCTCACGGCTGCGGGACGCGTCGAGCTGCTGTTTCCAGCGGCGCACCTGGCGCGCGTTGAAGCCTTCCGGCTTGCCGAAGTCGCCCAGCCCGATCTCGTCCGGGACCAGGGCGTGCAGGTCGGCCAGGGTGTCGACCAGGGTCAGGGTGAGCGCGCCGATGTCGACCTTCTCCAGGTCGGCGGCGTCCCGGTAGATCTTCCCGTCGACGTGCTCCATCAGGTAGAACGGCGCCCCGATGACCTCGGTGTCGGTGCACAGCCGCACCGGCTTCGGCGCCGGGAAACCGGCCCGGGAGAGCGCGTCGAGGACCTTGTGCTCGCGGACCATGTCGTGCGCGGTCGGCAGCACGTGCCCGAGCGGCGGCCGGCGCAGCACCCAGCGGTTCGTCCCGTCGGTCACCGCGTAGGTCAGATTCGACCGCCCACCGGCGAACATCGTCCCGGTCAGCGGGGGACTGTCCAGATAGGCCTGGAGCTTCGCCAGGTCCAGCCCCTTCATGAGCGGGCCTCGAAGCCACGCTGCATCTTGTTCATGCCACCCAGCCAACGGTCCGGATCGGTCGCGCGCAAGCGGTAGTACTCCGCGACTTCGGGATGCGGCAGGATCAAGAACCCATTTTCCCGTACGGACTCGGCGACCAGATCGGCGACCGCGGACGGCTCCAGGGCGCCGTCCGCCAGCAGGGCCGCGCTGCCGCTGCCCCGGGCGTTCCCGCCGGTCAGCATGTCGGTGCGGACGCCCTGCGGGCAGAGCGCCTGGACGATCAGACCCCGATGCGCGTACGTGGCTCGCAGCCACTCCGCGTAGGCCAGTGCCGCGTGCTTGGTCACCGAGTAGGTCGCGCTGCCCAGCAGCGTCAGCAGCCCGGCCGCGCTGACGGTGATGACCAGCCGTTTCGGCGTGCCCGAGTCCAGCCAGGTGGGCAGCAGGGCGCGGGTGACGTGGACGTGCGACATCACGTTCACCCCGAAGTCGCGCTCCCACTGCTGGTCCGGGGTGTTCTCGTCACCGGGGCTGAGGACGCCGGCGTTGGAGCAGAACAGGTCGATGTCGCCGGCGGTCTCGACCAGCCGGCGGACGTCCTCCTCGACCGCCACGTCGGCGGCCACGGCGACCCCGCCGATCTCCGCGGCCACCTTGGCCGCCGCGTCCGCGTTGATGTCACTGACCACGACCTGGGCGCCGTCGGCGGCGAACCGGCGGGCCAGCGCCGCGCCGATGCCGCCACCGGCGCCGGTGACGACGACCCGGGTCACTCGACCACCCCGGTCAGGGTGACGCCACCGTCGATCACGATGGTCTGGCCGGTGATCCACGCGGCGTCCGGCGAGCAGAGGAACGCGACGGTGCCGGCCACGTCCTCGGGCACACCCAGCCGCTTCAGCGGGTAGGTGGCGGTGACCTGCTCCTCGCGCCCCTCGAAGAGCGCGGCGGCGAAGCGGGTCTTGACCACGGCCGGCGCGACCGCGTTGACCCGGATCTTCGGCGCGAGCTCGACCGCCAGCTCCTCGGTGAGGTGGATCAGCGCGGCCTTGGTGGTGCCGTAGAACGCGATGCCGGGCGCCGGGCGGACCCCGGAGACCGACGAGATGTTCACGACCGAGCCGCCCGCCTCGGCCAGGCCACCGCGCAGCGCCTCCTGCACCCAGCCGAGCGTGCCGATCAGGTTGACCTCGGCCATCTTGCGGGCCGCGTTGAGGTCGAGCTGGGCCAGCGGCCCGTACGCCGGGTTGATGCCGATGTTGTTGATCAGGGTGGTGACCGGCCCGAACGCCGCGTTGACCTGGTCGATCACCGCGGCCCGGTGGTCCGCGTTGTCGCCCTTGCCGGCCACCCCGAGGGCGACCTCGGGGCCGCCCAGCTCCTTCACCGCGGCCTGCAGGGCGTCCGCGTCCCGTCCGGTGATCGCGACCTTCACGCCCTGCGCCACGAAGCGTTGCGCGATGGCGAACCCGATTCCCCGGCTTGCCCCGGTCACGACTGCCACTTGGTCCGCCATCGCATTACCTCCTAGTAACTTGCACTCAGAGTGCGGATATTACGCCGCCGGGATCCCGTTCTGCGGCGGTGTCACGGCCTGACCGGTGTAGGGCTGCACGGCGCCGTCGGCGTCGTCCGTGGTGTAGGCCTGCCCGAAGAACACCGCCTTGCCGCCCTGGATCTTGGTGAGCTGTTCACCGCCGTACCCCGAATGATCCTTGTCCGAGAAGCGCAGCGGGACCAGACCCGGGCCCTGGAAACCGTTCTTCTGCACCGCGGCGGTGATCCCGTCCCGGGTCAGATCCTTACCGGCCGACTGCAGGGCCTGCACGAACAGGTAGGCCACGGACATGCCGTAGACGACGTTGTTGTCGAACTCGGCCCCGGCGTTGTACTGGTCGTTGACCTTCTTGAAGAGCTGGATCCACGGGCTGGTGTCGTCCGTGTTGATCGGCAGGTAGTTGGCCGAGACCACGCCCTCCAGCAGCGGTGCGGCCGCACCGAGCGACTTGCCGACCGTGGTCGGGTCGGCGCCCACGTTGCTGACCACGAACTGCGGCTTGAAGCCGATCTTGGCGGCGGTGCCGATCGACAGCGCGGTGAAGCCCGGGATGGTGGCCAGCACGACGACCTCGCAGCCGGCCGCCTTGAGCGCGCCCATCTGCGGGCCGACGTTCGGGTTGCTGGTCACGTACGTCTGCTTGGCCACGACCGCACCCAGGATCTTCTCGACGCCGGCCAGGCTGTCCTGCCCGAAGTCGTCGTCCTGACCGAGGAAGCAGGTCTTCTTGCCGGCCAGGTTCTCCTTGACGTACGTGCCGAGGATCTTGCCCTCGACGGTGTAGTCCGGGTTGAAGCCGAACGTGCCCGGATACTTGTCCGGCTGGTTCCAGCTGCGGCTGCCGCTGGCCACGAAGAGGTCCGGCACCTTGTTGGTCTTCAGGAAGTCGAGCACGCCGGAGTGGGTGGGCGTGCCCAGACCGTTCAGGATCGCGAAGACCTTGTCCTGCAGGACCAGCTCGCGCACCACCTGCTGGGTGGTCGCCGGGTTGTAGCCGTCGTCCTTGACCTTGTAGGTGATCTTCCGGCCGTTGATGCCGCCACCGGCGTTGACGAAGTCGAAGTACGCCTTGGTGGCCGGTGAGATCTTGGAATACCCGGCCGCGGCCGGTCCGGTCAGCGGCATGTGCGTGCCGACGACGATCTCGGAGTCGGTGACGCCGGGGACGTTCCCGCCGCTGGAGCCACCCCCTTGGGAAGCGGAGCCGTCACAGGCTCCGGCGAACAAGAGGACGGAAAGGAACACCGCCGTGGTGCGTTTCATCGTTTCCTCCTGGGAATTATGCGGATTGAGGCCAGGCCGCCCGGGGCGGCGAGCATGACGACCACGAGCACCACGCCGAAGATCACCAAGGCGAGGTTGCCCTCCAGGTGCTGCGAACCGGTGCGCTCGCCGGCCGTCTGGGCCAGAGCCGGCAGCGCCACCAGCAGAACCGCGCCCAGCAACGCGCCGAACAGCCGGCCCAGACCGCCGATCACGATCGCCATCACCAGGAACAGCGACAGGGTGAGCGGGAACGCACCGGGGGAGACGCTCTGCGCGAGGAAGGCGAACAGGGCACCGGACAGGCCGGCGCAGGCGGCACTGACGACGAACGCCAGCACCTGCGTACGGGCGATGTTGATCCCGGCCAGCCGGGCCGCCGTCTCGTCGTCCCGGACCGCCCGCAGATCCCGCCCGAACCGGCCCCGCACCAGCGTGGCCAGCAGGAACACGGTCACCAGGGCGCCCGCCCAGCAGATCCAGGCCTGCCACTGCTCCATCGGGATCACGCCGGGCGGCGGGTCGAGCGCCACCGACAGTCCCATGTCGCTGTTGAACGTCTTGTCGAACGTGCTGGTCACCGACGGGACGACGACCGCCACCGCGAGGGTCAGACCGGCCAGGTAGGGACCCCGCAGCCGGGCCGCGGCCAGCCCGATCACCACGCCCGCCAGAACCGTGGTGATCAGGGCGGCCACGAAGCTGAGCGGCATGCTCAGCCACCTGTTCTGGGCCAGAGCGAAGCTGTACGCGCCGGTGGCCATCAGAGCGCCGTGGCCGAGCGAGAGCTGGCCGTTGAGTCCGGTGAGGACGGTCAGGCCGGCCGTCACCGTGAAGTAGGCGCCGACCGTGGCCAGCTGGTAGTTCCGGAACGGCGGCACGATGTAGGTGAGGGCGGCGATGAGGATCGCGCCGGCCACGACGTACCAAATCGGATTTAAAGTTTTTTTGGGTTTTCTTGTGGTGGGACCGGCTGTGGTCGTGGCGGCTTTTTCCTTCATGTCGGTCATGCCAGCCTCGCCTTCGAACTGGAGAAGAGCCCGCCCGGACGGCCCAGCAGAACCACGACCAGCAGGGCCAGCACCGCCATCGGCGCGACCGTCGCCCCCAGGTAACCGCTGACGTACGAGAGCAGCAGCCCGACGATCAGACCGCCGGTCACCGCGCCGATCGGGCTGTCCAGGCCGCCGACCACCGCCGCGGTGAACGCGGACACGAACAGCACGTCCATCGCGTTCGGATTCAGGCCCAGCTCGGTCGGGACGACCAGCATCCCGGCCAGCGAACCGACCGCCGCGGCCAGCGCCCAGCCCAGCGTCAACATGCCGCCGACCGGCACGCCGAGCAGCCGCGAGACGTCCGGGGCGAACGCGGCCGCCCGCATGCGCAGGCCCACCGACGTACGGGTGAAAAGCACCGTGAGAGCGACGACCACCGCGCCCACCGCGGCGAACACGAACACGTCATAGCGGCTGAGCAGCGCGACCCCGCCCACCTCGAACGCGTCCCGGGCGAACGGGGTCTGCACCGGCCGGAACTCGTTGCCGTAGACGATGCCGAGCACCCCCTGCACCACGAGCACCAGGCCGAGCGCGACGACCACACCGTTGAGCGGCGACGAATGGTCGACGAACCGCATCACCGCCTTCTCCACCGCGATGCCCAGGAGCAGGCCGAACACCAGCGCGGCGGCGAAACCGAGCCAGTACGAACCGGTCTTCTCGGTCACCGAATAGGCGACGTAGACGGCCGCGACCGCCATCGCGCCCTGGGCGAAATTGACGATCCGGGCGGCCCGCCAGATCAACACCAGGGCCAGCGCGAACGCGGCGTACACGGCGCCCCGGCTCAACCCGTCGAAGGTCAGGTAGACGAATCTGTCCATCGTTAGAACCCCAGGTAGGCGTGGCGGAGGTCGGCGTCGTCGCGCAGGTCGGAAGCCGAATTGCGGGTGACCACGCGGCCCAGCGACAGGACGATGCCCTCGTCCGCGATCGCCAGCGCGCTGCGCACGTTCTGCTCGACCAGCAGCACCGCCAGACCGGTGCTCTCCCGCAGGTCACGCAGCAGAGCCAGGATCTGGGCGGTGATCCGCGGAGCCAGACCCAGCGACGGCTCGTCGAGCAGCAGCAGGCGCGGCCGGCCGACCAGGGCGCGGCCCAGCGCGAGCATCTGGCGCTCACCGCCGGACAGTTGGTGGCCGGCGCTGGCACGCCGTTGTGCCAGCGCCGGGAAGAGGTCATAGACCTCGCTCAGGGCGCGGTTCGCATCCGCGCGGTCACGCCGCCACAGGCCGCCGAGCCGCAGATTCTCGTCCACGGTGAGCTCGGTGACCACGCCGCGACCCTCCGGGACGTGCGCGATGCCGCGGCGGACCATCTGCTCGACCCTCGTCTTACGCAGGTCCTCGCCGTCGAAGAGGATCTGCCCGCGATCCGCTTTGACAAGCCCCGAGAGGGTACGGAGGAGAGTGGTCTTGCCGGCACCGTTCGCCCCGAGAACAGCGACGATCTCGCCCGGCTTGACGGTGAGCCGGACGTCATGAAGGACCGGGGCGGCGCCGTAGCCCGCGGTCAGATCGGTGACCTCCAGCAGCGGCTTCGGCTTGAGGTACGGGCGGTCCAGCTGCTCGGCTCCGGGCGCGCTCATGCGGTGGCTCCCAGGGGATTCCGGCGTGACTTCGTGTCGGGCACCGTCATGCGGTCGCTCCCAGGTAGGCCTCGGTCACCTTTTCGTCGGCGCTGATCTCGGCCGGGGAGCCGAGGGCGATCGGCTTGCCGAAGTCCAGGACGAGGATCTCGTCGCAGACCGACATGACCAGGTCCATGTGGTGCTCGACCAGCAGGACCGTCGTGCCCGTCTCCCGGATCAGCCCGGCCAGCCAGTGAATCTCGTCGGCGTCCAGGCCACCGGCCGGCTCGTCGAGCATCAGGATCCGCGGCCGGGAGGCGAGGGCGCGCGCCAGCTCGATCCGCTTACGGATCGCGTAGGGGAGCGCGCCGGGGTGCTCATGCGCATATTCGGCGACGCCGCATCGCTCCAGGGCCGCGAACGCGTCCTGTTCGGACTGTCGTTCCCGTCCCGCTCGCCACCCGCGTCCGGCCGGCCGGACGCCGTCGGCCTCCTGGCCGGCGGCTTTCCCCGGTGCCCGTCCGCGGGCTCCCACCTGCACGTTCTCCAGGACGGTGAGGCCGCTGAACTGGCCCACCCCCTGCAGCGTGCGGGCGATGCCGAGCCGGTTCAGATGGTGCGGCCGGGGCCGCCACGGCTTGCCGTCCAGGGTGATCTCTCCGGACGTCGGCGTGACGAACCCGCAGATGACGTTGAAGAGCGTGGTCTTGCCGGCACCGTTCGGCCCGATCACCCCGACGATCCGCCCCGCGGGCACCCGCAGGGAGACGTCGTCGAGCGCGGTCAGCCCGCCGAAGCGAACCGTTATGTGGTCGAGAAGAAGCTCATGAGCAGGGGTTTTCGTCGACACGGCCACCTCATGCATCCACTGTGGAGCGTGATGGTCAACTATTTACACTAGGAGTGTAACTTTCTGATCGGGATCGTCAACTACTTGCAACATCCCCGTTACCTGAAGCGACCGGTATGTTCGCCATCAGCACCGTGATCAGCGAAAACTTCCGCGTTGTCCGGTGCGGATACCCTGCGGCTTGAGTACATCGACCGCGAGGAGCCCGATGAGCGCCCAGCCTCCGTACCTCGACCCGGACGACCCGCGCTCGCACCTGACCCCACCGGTCGACCCGTGGTCGGCCGCCCCGTTGTCCTCATCGGACCCGCTGTTCCCAGCCCCAGCCCCAGCCCCAGCCCCGGCCGCAGCCCCGGCCCCGGCCTCGCCGCCGCCCGCCGCCGACCCGCTGTCCCCGGCCGCCGGAACCCCCTGGTCGCCGACCACTCAGCCGCCTGGCCCGACCGCCGGAACCCCTTGGGCGCCGACCACTCAGCCGCCTGGCCCGGCTGCCGGCGCGCCTCAGCAGCCGGCATCCGTGCCGTCGCAGCCCTCGTATCCGCCGACGTCGGGCGCACCTCAGCAGCCCATGTATCCGCCGACATCCGCGATGCCGCCCCAGCCGGGTTTCCCGCCGCAGGCCTACCCCGCCCCGGTGCCGGGCTATCCGACCTACCCGGGCCGGCCATCCGCGTATTCGCCGCCGGCCGTCAACGGCATCCCACAGCCCTACGCCCAGGCGCCCTACACCTACCCGCAGCCCTACCCGTCGGGTCCGGTCCGCTCGCTGCGTCTCCCATCCCACCTGGCCATCGGTGGCCTCGCCGCCACCGCGGTCTACTCCGTGCTCCTACAGGTGATCGGGTATTCGATCTATCGCACGTCCTACGCCACCTACGACGACCGCAACCTGCTGAACATCGCCTTCGCCGGCTACGGCGCCGTCTTCCTCTTCACCGCCGTCACGTTCCTGGTCTGGCTGCACCGGGCCTCGGCCAACCTCTGGAACACCGGCCACGCGATGAAGTGGCGCCCCGGCTGGACCATCGGCGCCTGGCTGATCCCGCTGGCCAACCTGGTCCTCCCACTACTCGTGTTCCGCGAGGTCGACCGCTCGGCCCGAGAGCACGGCCCCGGCCTCTTCTCCCTCTGGGCCGTTGCCTGGACGATCGACATCGTCCTGGAACGCGCCTCGTCCAGCACGATCAACCCCTACGGCGGCGTCGGCCTCATCTCCTGGATCAGCCTGCCGGTAGCCGCAGTCGCCGCCATCCTCCTGATCCGCCGAATCACCACCGACCAGACCCACCTCACCCAGCCCCACTGACCACCCGAAGCCCGCGCCACCCGCCGCCCGCGCCACCCCCGCCGCCCGCGCCGCCCGCGCCCGGACCAGCCTCAGGCCGCGCCGCCCCGACCGCAGCCCGGACCAGCCTCAGGCCGCGCCGCGCCGCGCCGCCCCGCCCGCAGCCCGCAGCCCGCAGCAAGCGTGGGCTCGCGCCGAGGGAACCCGCGCAAAACGTAGCCGCCGCCGAGCCCGCTGAAGTCTCTCCTTACGCCACACCCCGAGGCCGGAACTGCACGCTCACCCGAGGCCCCACCGCCCGAGCAGTCTTCGGCACCGCATGTTCCCAGGTCCGCTGGCAGGACCCACCCATCACGATCAGATCCCCGTGCCCCAGCGGAAACCGCAAAGTCTCCCGTTCCCCGGCCCGGGGTCGCAGCAGCAGATTCCGCGGCGACCCGACCGACACGATCGCCACCATCGTGTCCTCGGTCGCCGACCGCCCGAGCGTGTCCCCATGCCAGGCCACACTGTCCCGCCCGTCCCGGTACAGGCACATCCCGGCGGTCGCGAACTCCTCGCCGAGCTCCTCGGCATAGTGCGCGTTCAACGCGGCCCGGGCTTCCACCAGCGCCGGATGCGGCAGCGGCTCCTCTTCCCCGAACCACCGCAGCAGCCGCGGAACGTCGACCACGTCGTCATACATCTTCCGCCGCTCGGCTCGCCAGTCGATCCCGAGCAGCTCCTGGAAGACGGCGTCGGACCCGTGCAACCACCCGGGCAGGACGTCGACCCAGGCGCCGGCCGTGAGCTGATGCCGGGTCGCCCCGGTCAGCGGTTCCAGCGCCGGGCCGGTCCCGCCCGTCATCAGGTCGAGCATCGAAGGTTGATACGTGCTGCTCATACCCCAATATTAGTACTGACGTTCGACGGATCTTCAACCCCTGTGGACAACCCCGGGCGCAGCACCAGCGCCGCCACGACCGCCGCCGCCACACCTCCGACGACGCCCAGCCAGGACGTCGTGGCGATCGCGTCGACGAACGAGTCCTTGGCGATCTGGGCGAGCGACGGATCCCCGATCCGCAGCGCGTCCCCGATCGAGTCCCGTGCCGCGGCGGGCGCGCCGGCCGGCATCGCCGCGCGGTAGGCCGTGGTCAGAACGCTGCCGAGCACCGCGACGGACAGCGCCGCCCCGATCTGCTGGACGGTGTCGTTGACCGCGGATCCGACGCCGGCTCGTTCCTTGGGCAGCGCCCCGAGCAGCGTCCCGACCGCGGCCGGGGTCGCGGTGCCGCTGCCGGCCCCGATCACCACCAGCGCGATCGCCAGTTTCAGATAGCCGTCGCCCGGTGCCAGCGAGGCCAGCACCCCGAACCCGCCGCCCATCAGGAGCAGGCCGAGGGTGAGCGCGACGCGCGTGCCGAGCCGCTTGTCGATGACGACGCCGATCCCGTTGAAGATCAGCCCGCTGACGATCATCGGAACGAACGCGAAGCCGGCCTTGAGCGGCTCGAACCCGAGGACGAACTGCACATACTGCGTGAGGGCCAGCATCACCCCGCCGGCCGAGAACGACAGCAGCACGATGGAGAGGCTCGCCCCGGCGAAGTTGCGGTTGCGGAACAGTGAGAGCGGCAGCATCGGCTCGTCGGTCCGCCGTTCCCAGAGCGCGAAGACGACCAGCGCGATCGCCGCGACCACGAACCCGCCCAGCGTCCGGGCCGAACCCCAGCCCTCCTTGGGTGCCGAGATCACACCCCAGACCAGGGCGGTCATCCCGATCGTGGAGGCGAGCGCGCCGACCACGTCGGGCCGCCCGGCCGGGCCCCGCGACTCCGGGATGATCACGAGCGCGGCGATCACCCCGAGGGCGGCGATCGGGATGTTCATCAGGAAGACCGAGCCCCACCAGAAGTGCTCCAGCAGCAGCCCGCCGAGGCTGGGGCCGCCGAGCGCGCCGAGCATCAGCACCGAGCCCCAGATCGCGATCGCCTTCTTCCGCTCCTCGTCGTCGAAGACCGTGGTGAGGATCGAGAGCGTGCCCGGCATCAGGAACGCCGCGCCGACCCCCATCAGGGCGCGGGTGGCGATCAGCTGGCCGGACGTCTGGCACATGGTGGCCAGCAGGGACGCGCCGCCGAAGACGATCAGCCCGATGACCAGGCCGCGGCGGCGCCCGTGCCGGTCCGACAGGCTGCCCGCGGTGAGCAGAAGACCGGCGAAGACCAGGATGTACGCGTCGATGATCCACTGAATCTGGGCGGTGCTCGCGCCGAGGTCGCGGATCAGGGCCGGGATCGCGATGTTCAGCACCATGTTGTCGATGACGACCACGAGCATCGCCAGGCACAGCACACCGAGGATCAGCCAGCGGCGGGGATTGCGCTCGGGCATGAAAGGCCCTCTCTCGTACAGTGTTCCATGACTCGTACAACGTACCATCGAGTCGAACGCCGTACGAGAGTGGTTAGGATCTGACCATGGCCGAACTGAACTCGGTGTGGGCTCATCCGCCCCGCGCCACCCGCGGTGACCAGCCCACGCTCAGTCGTGAGCAGATCGTGCGGGCCGCCATCGAGCTGCTCGACGCCGAGGGCGCGGCCGGCCTGAGCATGCGCCGGCTCGGCACCCGGCTGGGTTCGGGCACAACGTCGGTGTATTGGTATGTGGCGAACAAGGACGAGCTGCTCGAGCTCGCCGTCGACGAGGTGCTCGGCGAGGTCTACGTGCCCGAGCCCGGCGACACGGACTGGCGCGTCGGCGCGTCGATCCTGGCCAACGGCATGCGCTCGGCCCTGCTGCGCCACCCCTGGGTGCTCGGCCAGCTCGGCGCCCGGCCGACCCTGGGGCCGAACGCGTTGCGGATGGGCGACCGGACTGTCGCGCTGCTCGCGGCCGCCGGTTTCGCCGGTGTCGAGATCTCGTACGCGGGCTCGCTGCTGCATTCTCACGCGATCGGCTCCGCGACGACCGAGTCGGCCCTGACCGCCGCCGCGGCCCGCAGCGGCCTGAGCGCGGGCGAGATGGCCGAGCGGATCGAGCCGCTGGTCGAGAAGACGATCGGTGACTATCCGCACCTCCAGGCCTGGCGCCGGATCAACGGCATCGCCGGGCCCGACCCCGATCACATGCTGGAGCAGACGTTCGCCTTCGGCCTGGAACGCCTGCTCGACGGCCTGTCCCGCTGGCTCGACCGAGAACCGGAAATTCAAAGAGCAGGCTGATTACGTACGTCGGGAAGCCGTTTTTTCTTGAAGAACGTCACCCGATCGGCCCGCGCCTGGCGCTGAGCACCACCAGGTAGCGGCACGTCTGAGCGCCCGGGTTGTGATACTCGCCCGGAGCCGGCGCCCCCAGCTCCAGGCAGTCCCCGGTGTCGAGCTCGTGGACGACGTCCCCCTCCCGGAACCGCAGCCGCCCGCCGAGCACGTAGATCTGGTGCCGGGCCAGCGCATACGAGTCCGCGGGGTAGGCCACCGTGGCCCCCGGCGGCAGCTCCACCTCGACGAGCTGCGCCGGCCCGCCGCTGGGCGAGACCGACCGCCGCCGATACCCGGTCTCCGGGTCGACCCAGACCGCCTGGTCGCTCCGGCGGGCCAGCCGCCGGCTTTCTTCTTCGGTACGGGCGAACAGCTCCGACAGCGTCAGCCCCAGCACCGCCACGAGCCTCCCCAGCAGCGCCGCCGTCGGCTGGGCCGCACCCCGCTCGATCTTCGCGATCATCGCCCGGGACACCCCGGACCGCTCGGCCAGCGCGTTGACGGTCAGCCCCCGCTCGGCCCGCACGTCCCGCAGGGTCGCGGCCAGATCATCGCTCAGATCGTCGGTCATGGGCGTCACTATAGTGTGCACATTTGGTTACTATGATGCGCATGCTGATCCGGGACGCCACTCCCTCCGACGCCGAAGCCTGCGCCGCCATCTACCGGCCGTACGTGCTGGACACCGCGATCACGTTCGAGACCGAGCCCCCGACCGCCCCCGAGATGGCCGCCCGGATCGCCGAGGCCGCCGAGACCCACGCCTGGCTCGTCGCCGAGGACGCCGACGCCGTCATCGGCTACGCCTACGCCCGCCCGTTCGCCGCCCGCGCCGCCTACCGCTGGTCCTGCGAGGTCAGCGTCTACCTGGAAGTCGGCCGCCGCCGCACCGGAGCCGGCCGCGCCCTCTACGACGTCCTGCTCCCACGCCTGACCTCCCGCGGCTACCGGGTCGCGGTCGCCAAGACCACCCTCCCCAACGAGGCCGGCCTCGGCCTGCACCGGGCCCTCGGCTTCGAGCCGGTCGGCACCCACCCCCGAATCGGCTGGAAGCACAACGCCTGGCACGACGTAGCCATCACCCAGCTCTTCCTCACCCCCGCCGTCACCCCTCCGGCCGACCCCGTCTGAAGAACTTCCACGGTAGTGTGGAAGTCATGGAGCCGGCCTACGATGACCTGCCGTTCAGTGAATTCCTGCACAAGCCGACCGCATCGGCGGACAGGCTGGCCTCGGTGCGCGCCCTCCGGCTCCGGCGCCGCGGTGCCGACGATCTCGCGCTGATCCGGGCGGATCAGCTCGACCAGGACGGCATCGTGGTCGACCTGACCGCCCGGCTGCTCGCCGGCCTGGTGCGAACCCAGCCGGAGAACATTCGTGCGGTGCTGGTCGAGGCCCTGCCCTGGGCCACGTTCCTGCCGGAGGAGGATCTCGAGGAGCTGGTGCGCGAGCTGATCGCGGTGGCGCAGGGCGCGGCCTCCCTCGCCAACCTGTCGCCGGTCGCGGTCCTGCTGGCCCAGTGGCGGCACACCGCGGAGGTGTATGCGGATCCCGCTCTCCTGCACGCCCTCACCCGCGAGCCGGAGGGTGACCTCGGCCCGGTGCCCGCGGTGAGCGCCGACCGATGAGTCCGAAGCGCGGCGACCGGGCGGCACCCCCGCCGCTCGGCACGGAGTTCGACCTGCGCTTCGCAACTCGGCGGCCGCCGACGGATGGGAACAGCTCGCACGACACGCCGCCGGCAACCTCCGGCGGGCCTACGACACCATCCGGGCGAATCCCCGCAGCAATACCATGCCGGAGCGTCACCACCGCCTCAAAGGATCGCTGGCCACGGGCGTCTGGAAAGGCCGCCCGGTCGAACGCTGGCAGTACGAGGTCACCGGCGGCGGCCGAATCTGGTATCTCGTCGACGACGAGCGGCGTACCGCGTGGATCACTTATGCCGGCTCCGGCCATCCACGCGAGACGGATTGATGGGTCGTTCATTCGCGCGGTGGGTCAGTCGGTGGTGAGGCGGGCGTGCAGGTGCATGTCGTGCCAGCCGTCGGCATGCCGGGCCTCGGAGCGCTTGACGCCCTCGGCCCGGTAGCCGACCCGCTCGGCCACACGGCAGGACGCCGAATTCGCCGTCGAGTGGCTCAGCTCCAGGCGATGCAGCCCCAGCCGACCGAAGGCCCATGAACTCAACGCGGCCAGGGCCCGTGGCGCGACCCGGCGACCGCGGAACTCGGGCAGCACCCAGTAGGAGATCGCGGCCATTCCCTCGGCGAGGTCGATCCGCCGCAGACCGATCTGGCCGGCCACCGTGCCGTCCACGATCGCCCAGCTGGCGCCGCTCTCGTCCTGCCATTGCCGGGACCAGCCGGTGATCCACTCCACCGCTTCGTCGTCGGTCATGGTCTTGCAGTGCCACCGCTGGATCGCCGGATCGGCATGGGCCGCCACGACCGCCGACCGATCCGTCTCCTGCCAGGGCCGCAGCAGGATGCCCTCCCCGTGGATCTCCGGCTGCTCGGAAGCGGCCAACGTTCCGGCGGTCAGGGCGGGCGTGACGAGCGAAGGCATGCGACGACTCTAGGCCGCTCGGAGAGCCCGCCGCGGGTTATCCACAGTGGGTGGTTATCCACAGCCCGCCGAGCATCGCCCCGCGATTTTCGGAAGAATGATCTGGGTGGGGGCCGCCCCCAGGGAGGGTGGGCTCTGCTCTCCGCGAGCCGCGAGCCGCGAGCCGCGAGACGCGAGACGCGAGACGCGAGACGCGAGACGCGAGACGCGAGACGCGAGACGCGAGGTGGGAGGCGCGAGGCGGGCCCGCCGCAACGCGTAAAGCCCGGCCGCCGACGCGACCGGGCTCGCGCACTCACCGCCGTACGCGAAATTTGGTCTAAGAATGTGCAGGCGGCGGCGAATCCGGCTCCGGGTGGTGGTAGGAGACCCGCTCCGGCGGCAGCGGGAACGTCATGTCCTCCCCGAACGGTGACAGCCCGCCCTGCAGCGGCGCCGCCAGTTCGGCGATTTCGAGGCGTCCGTCCGGCCCGACCGGTGGCCCTTCGGGAAGGCGCTGCCCGGAGGGGGTTTCGCCGGTGACGCGCTGGGCCGGCACGGGCGCCGGGTCTTCCAGCTGATCGCGGCGGAAGATTTTGCGGCCGAGGCGGACCAGGGGGTCGTATCGACGGTCCACCACGCGCTCCTTCATCGGGATGATGGCGTTGTCAGTAATCTTGATGTGTTCCGGGCAGACCTCGGTGCAGCACTTGGTGATGTTGCAGAAGCCCAGGCCTTGGCTCTGCTGGGCGTACTGCTTACGGTCGTTGCGGGCGTCCAGCGGGTGCATGTCGAGTTCGGCGGCGCGGATGAAGAAGCGCGGGCCGGAGAATGCTTCCTTGTTCTCCTCGTGGTCGCGGACCACGTGGCAGGTGTTCTGGCAGAGGTAGCACTCGATGCACTTGCGGAATTCCTGGCTGCGTTCGACGTCGACCTGCTGCATCCGGTACTGGCCGGGGGCGACGCCGGTGGGCGGGGCGAAGGCCGGGGTCTGGCGGGCTTTCTCGTAGTTGAAGGAGACGTCGGTGACCAGGTCGCGGATGACCGGGAAGGTCCGCAGCGGGGTGACCGTGATCGTCTCGTCCGCGGTGAACGTGGACATCCGGGTCATGCAGCCCAGCCGGGGCATGCCGTTGATCTCCATCGAGCAGGAGCCGCACTTGCCGGCCTTGCAGTTCCACCGGCAGGCCAGGTCGGGGGCCTGGGTGGCCTGCAGGCGGTGGATGATGTCGAGGACGACCTCGCCGTCGTTCACCTCGACGTCGAAGTCCTCCAGGTCGCCGCCGGACGAGTCGCCCCGCCAGACGCGGAAGTGTCGGTTCACTCTTCCCCCAGCTCCTCGTCGGTCATGTATTTGGCCAGCTCACTGCGCTCGAAGAGGTCGAGCAGCTCGGGGCGCATGGTCGGCACCGGCTTGCGTTCCAGGTGGACTTCGCCGTCCTCGTCGAGCGAGCAGACCAGGTTGAGCCGCCGCCAGTCGGGGCTCATCTTCGGGAAGTCTTCCCGGGTGTGGCCGCCGCGCGATTCCTCGCGTTCGAGGGCGGCCTTGGCCGTGCATTCGGAGACGACGAGCATGTTGCGCAGGTCGAGGGCGAGGTGCCAGCCGGGGTTGTAGCGGCGCCCGCCGCCGGCCGCGACGTTGGCCACCCGGATGCGCAGCTCGTGCAGTCGCTTCAGCGCGTCGCTCAGTTCGCCTTCGCGGCGGATGATGCCGACGAGGTCGCCCATCACCACCTGAAGATCTTGCTGCAATTGGTACGGGTTCTCGCCCTCGCTCCGGTTGAGCGGCGCGAGCGCGACCTCGGCCGCGGCGGCCACGTCGACCCGATCGGGCTTGGGGCGTTTGGTCAGCGTGTCCAGGTAGGCCGCGGCGTGCTCACCGGCCCGTTTGCCGAAGACCAGCAGGTCGGAGAGGGAGTTGCCGCCGAGCCGGTTGGAGCCGTGCATGCCGCCGGACACCTCGCCGGCCGCGAACAGTCCCTGCACCGTCCCGAACGCGGCGCCCGAATCCGGGTCGACCTCGACCCCGCCCATCACGTAGTGGCAGGTCGGGCCGACCTCCATCGGCTCCTTGGTGATGTCGACGTCGGCCAGTTCCTTGAACTGGTGGTGCATCGACGGGAGCCGCCGGACGATCTGGTCGGCCGGCAGCCGGGAGGCGATGTCCAGGAACACGCCGCCGGCCGGGCTGCCCCGCCCGGATTTGACCTCGTTGTTGATGGCCCGGGCGACCTCGTCGCGGGGGAGGAGTTCGGGCGGGCGGCGGTTGTTGTCGGGGTCGGAGTACCAGCGGTCGGCCTCCTCCTCGGTCTCCGCGTACTGCTTGCGGAAGACGTCGGGGACGTAGTCGAACATGAACCGCTTGTTCTCGGAGTTGCGCAGCACCCCGCCGTCGCCCCGGACCGACTCGGTGACCAGGATGCCCTTGACGCTGGGCGGCCAGACCATGCCGGTCGGGTGGAACTGCAGGAACTCCATGTTGATCAGGGTCGCGCCGGCGCGCAGGGCCAGCGCGTGGCCGTCGCCGGTGTACTCCCAGGAGTTCGAGGTGACCTTGTAGCTGCGGCCGACCCCGCCGGTGGCCAGCACGATCGCCGGGGCCTCGAAGAGCAGCAGGTCGCCGGAGTCGCGGTAGTAGCCGAACGCGCCGGCCACCCGATCGCCGTCGAGCAGCAGCTCGGTGATCGTGGTCTCCTGGAAGACCCGGATCCGGGAGTCGTAGCTGCCGGTCTCGGCGTAGTCCTCCTGCTGCAGCGAGACGATCTTCTGCTGCAGGGTGCGGATCAGTTCGAGGCCGGTGCGGTCGCCGACGTGGGCCAGTCGCGGGTACTCGTGTCCGCCGAAGTTCCGCTGGGAGATCTTGCCGTCCTTCGTACGGTCGAACAACGCCCCGTACGTCTCCAGCTCCCAGATCCGTTCCGGGGCCTCCTTGGCGTGCAACTCGGCCATCCGGAAGTTGTTGAGGAACTTGCCGCCGCGCATGGTGTCCCGGAAGTGGACCATCCAGTTGTCGCGGGAGTTCACGTTCCCCATGGCGGCCGCCGCGCCGCCCTCGGCCATCACCGTGTGCGCCTTGCCGAACAGCGACTTGGAGATGATCGCGGTCCGCTTCCCGGCCGTCCGGGCCTCGATCGCCGCGCGCAGCCCGGCCCCGCCGGCGCCGATCACCACGACGTCGTACAGATGGCGTTCGGTAGTCGTCGTCATCGTCGCCCTCCTAGCCGATGATCCGCAGGTCGGAGAACCAGTGAGCGGAGACCGCCATGATGTAGAAATCGGTCAGCGCGAGCGTCCCGAGCGTGATCCAGGCCAGCTGCATGTGGCGGGTGTTCAGCTTCGACACGAAGGTCCAGAAGCGGTACCGCACCGGATGCTTGGAGAAGTGCTTGAGCCGTCCGCCGGCGATGTGCCGGCAGGAGTGGCAGGACAACGTGTACGCCCACAGCATGATCACGTTCACCCAGAGGATGACGTTGCCGAGGCCGAGCCCGGTGGCCTGGGCCCGGGCGGCGTCCCAGGTGTTGATCAGCGAGATGATGCCGGCGGCGTAGAACGCGTACCGGTGGGCGTTCTGGAAGACCAGCGGGAAGCGGGTCTCGCCGGAATACGTCTTGTGGCCGTCCGGCACTGCGCAGGCGGGTGGCGAGAGCCAGAACGCCCGGTAGTACGCCTTCCGGTAGTAGTAGCAGGTCAACCGGAAGAGCAGGAGGAACGGCAGGGTGAAGGCCGCCTCCGGGATCAGCCAGAAGCTCGGCAGGGGAGTGCCGAACTCGGCCGCGTCGCCGCACCGATCGGTGATGCAGGGCGAGTAGAACGGCGTGAGGTAGTGGAACTCCTCGACGTAGAACCACTTGTGCAGGAAGACCCGGACCGTCGCATACGCCATCCAGGCGCTCAGCCCGAGGAACGTGATCAGTGGCGCCAGCCACCAGCGATCGGTTCGAAGTGTCCGCGCCGAGATCGCCGCGCGCACGCGCCCGGCGCCCGGCCTCGTTGCCGTCGTCGTCATGTCATACCCCTGCCGGTGCCGCGCCAGGTGCACGGGACGACCGGAAGCGGACACAGTGGTGCCCCACCCTCAGCCGTCCTCGTGCGACGGTGATGTGGGGCACACGTTACGCCGAAGGTCCGACTGTTTTGCGGGCCGGGTCACAAAAACATCATCCCGGCCCACAAAGACGATCACCTATACGCTAATGGATCTAGCCCGATGCGTTGCCCGTGATGTTCCACGAAGCCAGGTGCAGGGTCGGGGCCGCGTACCGCGCGCCGCCCCAGGAATCCGGCAGCAGCACCGACTCGGCGCCGATCCCGAGCACCCGGCCCGGGCCCAGAGCCTGCGGATAGGACTGGGTGAAACGCAGGTTCCCGACCGGGCGGGTGATCTCCCCGTCCTCCACCAGCCAGACGCCGTTGCGGGTCAGACCGGTCACCACGAGCGTCTTCGGGTCCAGCACCCGCGTGTACCAGAGGTCGGTCACCAGCAGGCCGCGGCGCATCCGGGCCACGAACGGCCGCGCCGACTCGGTGACCTCGGCCGGCCCGCCGGCAACCCCACCGGCCGGGGCCGGTCCCGCTTCAAGGCGAAGATGCCCGGGGTACGGACCCCAGGAGCGCGACGCGGCCGACGCGTGCCCGGTCGACTCGGCGTCGCCGGCCTCGGCCGCAGACGTCCGGTCGTGGGTCACCGCGCGGGTGACCCCCTCGCGCACCAGCACCAGCGACCGCACCGGGGTGCCCTCGTCGTCGAAGGGCAGGCCGGGCGCCGGCTCCCCGCGACTGCCGAGCGGGTCGTCCACGATGGTCACCGACGGGTCGAACTGCTCCTGGCCGAGCTCGGCGAACGACTGCTTCTGCGCCCACGACTTGCCGTTGAAGCCGAAGACCGAGAAGTTCTGCAGCAGGTCGGCGACCGCGGTGGGTTCCAGGACCACCTCATACTCCCCCGGGGGGAGCTCGATCGGGTCGGCCGCGGCGCGGGCCTTGGCCGCGGCCCGCGCGCCCAGCGCCGCCCCGTCCAGGTCACCGAGCCGGGACGCGAGCAGCCGGGCCACGCCGTCGGCGCCGTTGTTGCGGGCGATGCCGTCCATCGCGGCCTCGGCCGTGCGGCCGTCGACGGCCTGGCCGGCCGTGTTCGCGAAGGCGGCCGACACGTACTCCGTCCGGCAGAAACCGGCCGTCTCCAGGCCGCCGGCCGCGTCGACGAACGCGCGGACCCGCTCGGCCCGCTCGGCCGGGGTGGCCCGGGCGGTCGCCTCGTCGAAGCCGAAGGCCAGCCCGGAATGCTCGCCCGAGCCGGGGTGACAGGCCGAGATGTGCAGCGCGGCCGGTCGCGTGAGACCGGCCCAGCCCGGGTCGGGCGGGGTGACCCGGGCCGCCGCGACGGTGCGCTCGACCAGCGAACGTAGACCGTCGACCCCGGTCAGCGTGGTGGAGCCGCTCGCCGTCCGGCCGTCCAGGTGCAGCCGCAGCCGCACGCCGGTGGTCGCCTCGGCCACGTTCTGATGGATGGCCGAGTTGGCGAACCGGGTCAGCGCGAGGGCGTGGTGCCGCACGTTCACCTCGGCCTCGGCCGACCGCCCGGCCAGCTCCCGGACCAGCTCCACGACCTTGGCCGCGATCTGCAGTTCCGAGCTCATGCCGCCACCTCCGCTGCGCTCCGGCGTCGGCATGAGTTGACAACTGAGCTGGACGATTCGCTCACAAGCTCGCTCATCCGTGCACCCCCACCCGAACGTTGGTGAACCGGGCCGGCGCCGCCGGGTGCCCGGTGTGCCCGATCTGGCCGGGCTGACCCTTACCGCAGTTCGGCGTGCCCCAGGCGACCGTCTCGGACGAGAGCATGTCCATCGACTGCCAGAACTTCGGGCCGATCCCGGTGTAGGTCGGGTTGCGCAGCATCCGGCCGCGCTTCCCGTTCTTGATCTCGTAGCCGATCTCGCAGCCGAACTGGAAGTTCAGCCGGCGGTCGTCGATCGACCAGGACCGGTTGGTCTCCATGAACACGCCGTCGTCGGTGGCCGCGATGATCTCGTCGAGCGTGTGCGGGCCGGGCTCCAGGCCGACGTTGGTCATCCGGACCATCGGCAGCCGGGCCCAGCCGTCGGAGCGGACACTGCCCGCATAGTCCAACCCGGCCACGGCGGCCGAGTCGCGACCGGCCAGCACGCCGACCCAGATGCCGTCGCGGACCGCGTGCCGTTTCGCCGCCGGGGTGCCCTCGTCGTCGAAGCCGAAGCTGCCCAGGGCGCCCGGGAAGCTCGGGTCGATGGTGATGTTCATCAGGTCCGACCCATACCGCAACTCGCCCAGCTTGTTCAGGTCGAGCCAGCTGGTGCCCGCGAACGCGGCCTCCCAGCCGAGGATCCGGTCCAGCTCGATGGCGTGCCCGACCGACTCGTGGATCTGCAGCGCGAGCTGCGAGCCGCCGAGGATCAGGGTGGTCTCGCCGGCCGGGCAGAGCGGGGCGGTGAGCAGCTCACGCGCCTCCTCGGCCAGCCGCGGCGCGTTGCCGACGAGATCCAGCTCCTCGATCAGCTCCCAGCCGCGTGTCCCGTACTGCCCCGGCAGCGAACGGCGCTGGACCTCGCCGTCGCCGATGGCGTTGGCCGTCACCCCGCCCCCGCACTCGCGGATGTGCTGGTCGATGCGGTGGCCCTCGCTGGAGACGAACCACTTGTGGGTGTCCCAGATCGCGTAGTTGGCGTGGGCCAGGTCGGCCCCGGCCTCCTTGGCCGCGAGGGTGGCCCGGACCAGCAGGTCACCCTTGTCGGCCAGCGGCACCGAGAGCGGGTCGACCTTGCAGTCGCTGGACCAGCTCGCGGTCACCGGCGTGGAGTGGGTCAGCTCGACCGGCGGGCCGGGCACCTGGGCGCTGGCCGCGGCGATCTGCGCGGCGCGGCGGCCGGCGGCGCGGGCGGACGGCTCGGACAGGTCCGGGACGGCGTAGAAGCCCCAGCTCGAACCGACCAGGGCACGCACGCCCAGGCCGGCGCTCTCGTCGGAGCCGAGATCCTCGACGGACCCGTTGCGGGCCGTCATCGACTCGGTGCGGCAGACCATGACACGGGCGTCCGCGTAGCGGGCGCCGGCGTCGAGCGCGGCCTGGACCGCCGCGCCCGCCTCATCGAAGTGGCTCATGCCCTCGACCCTACGAGGCCGGTGTGACAAAACCTCCTCAGGCCGCCAACTGTCGCTGTATCCAGATCAATTCGGCCGGCAGGCCGGTCTCCGGACCGGTCACCAGCACCGGGCTCGCCGGCCCGGCCTCGGCCAGTTCGGCGGTCAGGTCGTGGTTGCGGTAGACGTGCGCCGAGTCGGCCGGATCGCCCAGGTAGCGCTCGGCTACCGGCCGGGGCAGGGTCGACCAGTCCAGCACCGGATTCCGGGCCACCGCGCAGCGGAACACCTCCGGCCGGCGCAGCACGGCCAGCGCGGCGAGCCAGCCGCCCAGCCCGCGGCCGTGCGCCGCGACCCGGTTCAGGTCGAGGTCGGGGTGCTTGCCGGTGAGCGCGCGCAGGGCGTCCACCAGGTCGGCCAGGGCCAGGTCGGCGAGTCGCCGGTGGACCGCCTTCTCGAAGCTGGGCGCCACCCCGGGCGTGCCTCGCGGGTCCACGCTGACCACCGCGAACCCGGCGTCGGCCCACCACTGGCGTTGCTGCCAGGCGGGACTCTCGGCCCGTACCTCCTGGAAACCCGGACCGTCGCCCAGCGTGACCAGGACCGGGAGGCCGCCCCCGACGAACCCGGTGGGGTAGAGCACGGCGGCCGGCAGACGGCGATCGGTCACCCTTTCCAGAACCGGCTCCGGACGGTACGGCAGAGCCGCGCGCAACGACCGCAACGTCCCGATCCGCCGGTCGCCCCGCCACACCTCGTCGTCCGCGACCAGGATGTCCCCGCCGGTGGCCAGTTCGGTCCCGGTGAGCGTGGTCAGCCGGGTCACCTCCGGACCGCCGCCGCCCAGGGACGTGCGCACCCGGAACACCTCCCGTGCGGCCGGGTCGCCCAGGCTGCCCTCGACGATGAGGTCGGGCGCCCCGGCCGGCCCGTCGGCGCGGGGCAGCGTGCCGGCCACCCGCCGTACGTAAAGGCCCGGAGGGGTGAGAAGGCTGCCGTCGGCGAACAGGCAGCGCGCGTCGAAGCCGTCGTGGGCCAGTTCGCCGCCGACCAGCACCCGGCCGTCGGGCAGGTGGCGCGGGGTGCCCGGGATCGGCTCGACCCAGCGGGCGTCGGCCAGTTCGGCGTGCACCTGGGTTTCCCCGGTCCGCGGGTCGACCGAGAGGACCAGGCCGTGCTGCTGCATCCGGCGCAGCACGGTGATCAGCGGACCGCCGCCGGACCAGCGGACCTGGGCCAGGTGCGGGTACGTCTCCCGGTCCCAGTGCACGTCCACCCAGCCGTCGTCCAGGTCGAGCAGGTGCAGGCTGGTCGTGCCCGCGGTGCGCACGGCCAGCACCTGGCCGCCGTCCGGGGACCACCACCAGCCCCGGGTCCGCCCGAACTCGGCCGCCCCGGCCCCGGCCAGGCCCCAGGCGATCATGCCGCCGTGCTCGCGCCACGCGTTGCCCGGCTCGCCGGCCAGCAGCCGGTCCCCGTCCGGCCCGGTGACCCGCAGCGAGGCCGAGCCGCCGGGGTCGGTCACGTAGCCGATCCGGACGCCCTGCGGGTCGGGTCGCGGGTCGTGCACCGGGTCGCCGGTCGCCACCGCGGTCACCGTGCCGGCGGCCAGGTCGGCCCGGAACAACCGGCCACCCCGGGTGAACGCGGCGACCCGCACGTCCCGGTCGGCCGCGTACGCCTCGATCGGCCCCGGCGCCACGAGATGTTCCGCGCCGGTCAGCGGGTCGGACACCCAGAGCGCGGCCTCCGGATCGAAGGGGCCCGACGAGCGCAGGAAGGCGACCCGCGCCCCGTCGGCGCCGACCGTCACGGCATGGGGCGCGCCGTGGCTGAAGTCGCCGGTGCGCCCGGCGAGTCCGGGGTAGTCCACGCCCTCAGCATCGCTGATCAAGGTGTGCTCCCGCCGGGTAAACCGTGGGGCTCGTCGAGCGAACCTGTCGGTGGTCGCGCGTACAGTATCGGCCGTGACGCTCGACCGGACCGCTTCCGATTCGCTGCCCGCCCGCCGCCTGCTGCTGGTGCACGCCCACCCCGACGACGAGGTCATCGGGACCGGCGCGACCATGGCGCACTACGCCACCGACGGCGCCCACGTGACGCTGGTGACCTGCACCCTGGGCGAGGAGGGGGAGATCCACGTCCCCGCCCTGTCGCAGCTCGCCGCCGGCCAGGCCGACCAGCTCGGTGGCTGGCGCCTGGTCGAGTGGGAGCGGGCGTGTGACGCGCTCGGCGTCGCCGACCGGCGCATGCTCGGCGGCCCGGGCCGGTACCGGGACTCCGGGATGATGGGCCTGGAGACGAATCAGCACCCTCGCGCGTTCTGGGGCGCCGACCTGGACGAGGCCGCGGCCCACCTGGTCGAGATCATGCGGGAGATCCGCCCCCAGGTCATGATCACCTACGACGAGAACGGGTTCTACGGTCACCCGGACCACATCCAGGCCCACCGGGTCGCGATGCGCGCGGCCGAGCTGGCCGGGGCCGACGGCCCGACGAAGATCTACTGGACGGCCCAGCCGCTGAGCGTTCTGCGCGACGGCATGGAGGCGTTCCGCGAGTCCGAGAGCAACCCGTTCGCCGACGTGGTGAATGTGGAGGATCTCCCGTTCGGCACGCCGGACGAGGAGATCGCGGCCCGCATCGACGGCACCGAGTTCTACTCCAACAAGATCGCCGCGATGCGCGCCCACGCCACCCAGATCCCGGACAACTCCTGGCTGTACGGGATGGCCGGCGACTTCGGCGGCGAGTTCATGGGCATGGAGCACTACACCCTGGTCAAGGGCGAGCGTGGCCCCGGCGAGGGCCCGCACAAGTGGGAGACCGACCTGTTCGCGGGTCTGGACCTGGACAGATGACGGTGTCCGAAGCGCCCGAAGCCGAAGCCCCGGAATCTCCCGAGGCACCTGCCGGCAAGGCCGCCGAGACGGTCGTGCGTCTCGGCGGCGTGCTCGTCAGCATCGTCGCCACCGTGGTCGTCACCCTGATCGAGCTGGAGCTGAGCGTCCTGCGCGTCGGCGGCGTCACCGGCCTGTTCCACGGTGACCTGGCCGTCTGGGAGGGCAACGGGCAGTTGATCGGCCTGTCCATCCCGCTGACCATCGCGGCCAACCTGGCGCTGGCCTGGTTCGCCACGACCACGATCGCCCGCAGTTGGGCGATCGGTGTCCCCTGGGCGCTGTGGACCGTGCTCGTGCTCGGCGCGGCCGGCACCAGGACCACCGAGGGCGACTATCTGCTCGGCGGGGACAACTGGGTCGCCCTCGTGATGATCCTGGTCGGCAGCCTGGCCTTCGCGGTGTATGCGTACCGAATGATCATGAAACCGCTCAAACGCGGCTGACTTTCAGGGGACTCACAGCTCGGCTTTAGGAACTGTCGCGCACCATCCGCGAAGATGACCGGGAGATCGAGCCCCACGGGTTTCCCGGGCGCTACGATCCCGGCCACGCAACGTTCCCCGGGAGGACTGATGAGGCAGCAGCGCTGGTTCCGGATCACGGTTCTGGCGGTCGCCCTGTTCGCGATCAACGCGGTGACCAGATTGGTCGTCCGCATCGGATTCGACAGTACGGATACCGCTCAGGGCCGCGGCTCGGTCGTGATGTTCACCCTGGTCGCGCTCGCTCTGGGCGGCCTGACCTTCGTCTGGTGCCAGCGTCGGCGGCCGAGTGACTGGCTGCCCGACGTCGGCTTCGGCACCCTGGCCGGGATGCTGGTGACCGTCCTGGTGGGTCCGTTCCTGAGCGGCAGCGAGCCGTTCGCGAACGGCAGCGGCGATTTCTTCGCCCAGATCTGGCTCTACGCCGGCTGCGCGATCGTCGGCACGGCGGTCGGCTACTGGATCGCCGTGATGCTCGCGAAGGACTACCGCTCCCGTTCCCTGCAGGCGTACACGCGGGCCAAGACGACCCGCCCGCGCCGGGTCGTCCGCCGATAACGCTAGATCGGCGCTTCCCGGGTGAGGTACGTGTGATGGGTGCCGAACCCGAGCCGCCCGTAAAGCGCCACCGCGGCCGTGTTCCGCTCTTCCACCTGCAGGTAGGCCCGGCTCGCGCCGCGCTGCACGGCCCACGAGGCGAGGCCCCGCACGACGTGCCGGCCCAGCCCCTGACGCCGTGCGGCCGGCGCGGTCTGCAGCAGGGAGATCCCGAGCCAGCGGTCCGGGCCGGTGACCGCGCCGCGGGCGACCGCGACCAGGTCACCGTCGGCGTCGCGGACGTGGGCGAAGACCTTCTCGGGCACGCCGGTGAGGATGCGGATCGCGGCCGGCGGCAACGTGCCCTTGTGCTCGGCCACCATCGCGTACCAGTCGTCGCCGGGCGAGTCGGCCAGGTCGACCGGCGGCAGGTCGACGCGGCCGGGCGCGGCCAGGATCGGGGCCAGGGCCGTGGTCTGCACCAGGGTGAGCGGCCGGGAGGACCAGCCGCGCTCGTCCAGGGTCGCGTTGACCGGCGCGGCCAGCGGCATCGGCGCGTTGATCATCGGACGCTGACTGTGGTCCTTGTACCACTGCTCGACGGCGTCGATCGCCGCTTCCAGGGGCCGGTCCGGGTCGCCGACGGCCAGCGCCGAGTTGGCTCGGCCGGTCCAGTTGTCGGCGGCGCGCAGCAGCCAGCTGCCGAGCCGGGCCCGGACGGGGGCCGGCCAGGCCTCGTCGGCGGCCAGTTCGAGGGCGATCACCGAGGCGGCGTGCGGCCGGCTGGCGGGCGGCACCCGCTTGGCCCGGTGCACCTCGCGCAGCGGCACGCGCAGGGTTCCCTTGTCGGTGGCGAGTGTGAGTTCGGTCTCCGTGAGGTCGACGAGCTCGCCCAGGGCATCCGTGTACAGCGGCCGATCCTCGGATACGCCTACAATTCGCCGTACCACCACACGGTGTCCCACATCCTGCTGTCGGAGCACGTATTACCTCCTTCGGCGGGAATACTAGGCTCTGCATTTGTCGTCGGCGGTCCACGCGGCGTGGCTTTGAAGGGAAAGACCCGTGACCTACATCATCGCTGAGCCCTGCGTCGATGTTCTCGACAAGGCATGCATCGAGGAATGCCCGGTCGACTGCATCTATGAGGGCAACCGGATGCTCTACATCCACCCCGATGAGTGCGTGGACTGCGGTGCGTGCGAGCCGGTCTGCCCGGTCGAGGCGATCTTCTACGAAGACGACGTCCCGGAGCAGTGGAAGGACTACACGAACGCGAACTACGAGTTCTTCGAGGACCTGGGCTCGCCCGGCGGCGCCTCCAAGGTCGGCAAGATCGACAAGGACACGCCGTTCGTGATCGCGCAGCCGCCGCGTGGGGACGCGCACTGAGCGCTCTGTCGTCGGCCCTGCCGGATTTCCCCTGGGACCTGCTGGAGCCGGCGAAGACCCTCGCCGCCTCCCACCCGGACGGCATCGTCGACCTCTCCGTCGGCACGCCGGTCGACTCGGTTCCGGCGGTCATCCGGCAGGCCCTCGTCGAGTCGGCCGACACGCCCGGCTATCCGCTGACCGCCGGCACCGCGAGCCTGCGGGCCGCGATCGCCGGCTGGCTGGCCCGGGAGTGCCGCGCCTCCGGTGACCTCGGGGTGCTGCCCACCATCGGCTCCAAGGAGCTGGTCGCCTGGCTGCCCACGCTGCTCGGCGTCGGCCCGGGCGACAAGGTGGTCATTCCCCAGGTCTGCTACCCGACGTACGAGGTCGGCGTCCGCCTGGCCGGTGCCGAGGTGATCCGGTCCGACTCGCTCACCGCGGTCGGCCCCGAGCGGGTCAAGCTCGTCTGGATCAACTCGCCGTCCAACCCCACCGGCAAGGTCCTGCCCGCCGAGCACCTGCGCAAGGTGGTCGCCTGGGCCCGCGAGCGCGACGCGATCGTGGTCAGCGACGAGTGTTATCTGTCGCTGGGCTGGGAGTCCGAGCCGGTGTCGGTGCTGGCCGACGAGGTGACCGGCGGCGACTACACCGGTGTGCTGGCCGTCCACTCGCTCTCCAAGCGCTCCAACCTGGCCGGCTATCGGGCCGGTTTCGTCGGCGGCGACCCGGCCCTGGTCGGCGAGCTGCTCGCGGTGCGCAAGCACGCCGGCATGATCCCGCCGGCCCCGGTGCAGGCGGCCATGGTCGCGGCCCTGGGCGACGAGGGGCACGTGGCCGAGCAGCGGGCGCGTTACGCCGCTCGCCGGGACACGCTGCGGGCGGCCCTGACCAAGGCCGGTTTCGAGATCAGCCACTCGGAGGCCGGGCTCTACCTGTGGGCGACCCGGGGCGAGGACTGCTGGCAGACCGTCGATCGGCTGGCTCAGCGGGGCATTCTGGCCGCTCCGGGCGCGTTCTACGGTCCGGCCGCCGCGCAGCACGTGCGGGTCGCGCTGACCGCGACCGACGAGCGCGTGGCCGCGGCCGCCGACCGTCTCGCGGAAGGTTTCTGACGTGGAGCGCCTCCCGATCGTCGTCGCCACCGGCGAGGCCGTCCGGGAGGTGCCGCCCGAGCAGGCCGTCGTCAGCGTGCGCACGGCGTCGAAGGGTCGCAGCCGGGAGTCGGTGCTGGAACGCCTCACCCAGCGCTCGGCCGCGATCGGGGCGGTGCTCGACCAGTTCGCCACCGCCATCGAGCGCCGGGAGACTGCCGGGCTGCACATCGTCCCGGAGCTGAAGCGGCGCGGCGAGGAGGTGGTCGCCTATCACGGCAGCATCGCCACCGACGTGATCGTCACCGACTTCGCCGTGCTCGGCGACCTCCTGCTGAGGCTCGGCCGCGAGGAGCTGACCAGCGTGCACGGCCCCTGGTGGCGGATGCGGCCGGACAGCCGGGCCGGCGCCGACGTCCGTCAGGCCGCGGTCGCCGACGCGCTGGAGAAGGCCGGGGAGTACGCGGCGGCCGTCGGCGCCCGCATCGATCGCCTGGTCGAGATCACCGATTCCCTGCACGACGACGGTGGCTTCCGGGGCGGTGCGATGCGCGCGATGGCCGCTTCCGCGGCCGGTGACGGGCTGACCCTGGAGCTGGAGCCGGAGCTGCAGACCGTGCAGGCCACCGTCAAGGTCACCGTCACGATCACCGAGCCGGTCCTCCCGACGGCCTGATCTGCCCGTTCCACGCACGGGCGGCGGCCGGTTGGGCCAGACTCGACCGCATGCGCACGGGCCTGGGTACCCTGCTGCTGCGGGTGGCGAACGTGAATCCGCGCAGCGTGACGACGCATTCGGATCGTGTGCTGTACCGCTCGATCGGCGTCTTCATCCTGCTCTACTTCCTCTACGCCACGATCGGCGGCGCGGCGTTCATCGACGCCAGCAGCGGCTATCGGCACCCCTGGTATCAGTGGCTGGTCGGCCCGCTCGTCGCGATCGGCGTGGTCGCCTACGACCGCGCAGTCGTCGGCCGGGTCGGGATCAGTTACGAGAACCTGGACTCCACCGATCCCCGGCATCTGCTGCGCCCGCCGACACTCGGCCTCTACCTGGGCCGGGTCGGCCTGGCGCTGCTGTTCGCGCTGGTCGTGACCGAGCCGCTGATGCTGGCCCGGTACCGCGGTGAGATCGACGCCCGGCTCGCGGTCACCCACAGCGCCCAGCTCGGACGGCTCGACGAGGGCGGGGCGGTGGCCGGCTACCGGGCCCGGCTGGCCGAGTTGCGGCAGGCGACGAAGGACGACGACGCGGCGGTCCGCACGCTCTCCGACCGGGCCGCCGGGAAGCGCCGCGACGCCCGTACCCTCTATCGCCAGGCCCTGGCCGACTCGGCCGGTTCCGGCGTCACCCACAGCCCCGGCTGCCCCAGCGGCGGTTACTGCGACAACCTGGTCCGCCGGTCCCGGGCCCTCGACGATCAGGCCGCCGCGCTCGACCGTCAGGCCGCTGACCTGCAGCGCGACCAGCGTCCGGAGCGGGCCGCGCGGGCCGCCGAGCAGTCCCGGCTGACCGCTCTGACCGATGCCGAGCGCACGGCCAACGCCGAGGCGGTGCGCGGCGACTCCGGTTTCGGCGCGCGGACCGCCGCGATGTGGCACATGGTCACCGCCGACTTCTGGGGCGTCGGCGTCTACTACCTGGGCATCGCGTTGCTGCTGGTAGCGCTGGACTGCGCGGCGATCGGCCTGAAGTTCGCGTCCCGCGGCAACGCCTACGAACGCAACGAGGCCCGGGCCGCCCGCCTGCGCGAACACGAGGCCGCGCTGATCCACGAGCGTGAGGTGCACGACGCGCGCACCTACGGCGACGCCACGGCCAAGGTTGTCGCCGACGGCATCGAAGCGGCCAGCCACGACGCCCAGCTCGCCCAGGCCGCCACCGAACGCGCCCGCGCCGTCCTGCACACGGCCGTCATCGTCGACCCGGCCGACCTGGAACGTCGCTTCTGGCGCGACCGCATCGACGCCTGAAGATCAACTTCAAATTCTTCATTGCCTATGTCCGCCGGGGTACAGACCGTCGCTCCCGCGGGGACCCTTCCGACCCTCGCAGGCCGCTGGCGCGGCCAGAACGCGAGGCTCGAAAGGGCGACGTGGTCGGTTGGTTGCGGTCACCCCAAAAACCGCGGTCAGAACACCCGGTCAGCGGCGGCCGAAAGCCCACGCCGCGCCCGCCGCGGCGAGCCCGCCACCGACCGCGGCCAGCAGGCCGTGGTGCTGCGAGGCCCACAGCTGCAGGCTGCGCCCGTGCGCCCGATCGTCGAAGCTGCCGTGCGCCCCGGCATCGGTCCGCTGATCGGCCGGCTCCCACAGGTTCGCCGGCTGGTCCGGGGAGCGCCACTCGTCGGTCTGCTGCCCCTTGAACCCGGTCCGGGCCAGATACCGGTCCAGGATCCCGGGCGCCACCGCATTGGCGGCCAGGGTCAGCGCGGTCGACCCGCCCACCCAGTACTCCCGCCGCTTCGGGTGGTCGGCCGCGTACTCCACGGCCCGTGCCGCCACCTCGGGCTGGTAGATCGGCGGCACCGGCTGCGCCTTACGCGGCAGCCGCGACAGCACCCAGCCGAACTGCGGGGTGTTCACCGCCGGCATCTGCACCATGGTCACGTGCACGTTGCTCTTGTCGTGCAGCAACTCGACCCGCAGCGACTCGGTGAACCCCTGGATCGCGTGCTTCGCCCCGCAGTACGCACTCTGCAGCGGAATCCCGCGATAGGCCAGCGCCGACCCCACCTGCACGATCACGCCCTGGTCACGGGTCCGCATCCGGCTCAGCGCGGCCTTGGTGCCGTAGACGTAGCCCAGGTAGCTGACCTCGGTCGTCCGCGCGAACTCGGGCATCTCCATCTCCACGAACGGCGAGAAGACGCTGGAGAAGGCGTTGTTCACCCAGAGCCCGATCGGCCCCAGTTCCTTCTCCACCCGTTCCGCCGCCGCGTCCACGGCCTGGAAGTCGGCGACGTCCACCGCGATCGGCAGCGCCGTGCCCCCGGCCCGCCGGACGTCCTCGGCCGCCCCCTCCAGCCCGTCCTCACCGCGGGCCAGCAGGGCCACGGTGTCACCCCGGGCCGCCAGCCGCCGGGCCACCGCCCGCCCGATTCCGCCACTCGCGCCCGTCACTACCGAAATCCTGGTCATACGAAGGGGAATGACCGGGATCCGCGGGGGAGAAACCTCAGCGCTGCACACCCTCGGCGATCACCGGCACGGTGAAGGTCGCCCCCACACACGCTTTCGGCACCCCATGCGGCATGGTCAGCGCCCCGTCCACCTTGAAAGCGCCCACGGTGTTCCGCGCCACCTCCCAGGAGACCGGGAAAGCGGCCCGGTTCATCCGCACGCCGGGTTCGACACATCCCGCGTCCCGATGCTCCGGGTCGGCGACCACGTTCCCGGGCCCCATCCGGATCGAGGTGATCCGGATCGGCACGCCGTTGTCGTTGCTCACCGTCACCATCAGGTTCCCGGTGTCCCCGGGCCGCAGCGTCCGGTTCAGATCGTTGCGCCCACGCAGCACCATGTCCACGGTGATGGCCGGCGGCGAGGCCACCTCACTGGGCTGGGTGATCTTCCAGTACGCCCAGGCCGCCCCGGCGTTGGCCAGGATCGCCGCGAGCGCCGCCACCCCCAGGATGGTCCGCGACCGCCGGTCGAACCGGCGCTTGCGCGGCGACCGCACCTCCCAGGTCGGCTCCTCGTGGTCCGCGGGATCCAGCTCGATCCGGCCTTCCGGCTGCCCGGTGCCGTGCTGCGAGTTGGTCAGGACATCCCGCCGCATCACGAGCCGGCCCCCGAGGCGGACGCCGCGGGCGGATCGCTCAGATCGGGCATGCGGCTCGCTCCTCCTCGGACGCCGGTGATAGGGCCAGGCTGGCGTTCATACAACATTCCCTGATAGAGATGTCCGATGTGATCGGTTTTCCGTCCGCCGTTGTAGGCGCATAAATCGGAACGATCCACCCAACCGGTTTACCCCGCCCGAGGGATCGGCCACCTCCCAGGTTCCTCGCCACACCGTCCATGTTGCTGCCGGACACGCCCATGAGCTGCACGAATGAGCCGTTAGCGGCTGCCGCCCGGCTACTCAAATCCGCGCTCGTCGAGCCCGCCCGGCACTATCCCGCGGGCGTCGCCGGATCTCCGGCCGCACCCGTGGGCGCCGGCGCCGGATCGGTCGTCGCGGTTGTCGCCGCCGGACTGTCCGGGGTCGGCTCGGCGGCCTTCTCCACGTCCTGCCCGGGGGCCGTCCCGGTGGCGGTCGCCGCGGGTGTCGTCGGCGTGGTCCCGGGCGTCGCCTGCGGCGCCGATCCGCCGGGCCCGCCGCCGGTCACCGGAGGCTTCGCGGCCGCCGGCAGCTTGCCGGTCCCGGTTTCCTTCCCGGGTACGTACGTGACGGGCGCGCTGGCCGGACCGACCCACCCCGACCCGGCCAGCGCGAGCACCACAAAGGTCCCGCCGGTCCCCGCAGCCGGAGTGAACGTGCAGCTCAACTCCCCGGCCAGGGCCTGACAGACGGCATCGCCGGAGCTCTTGCGCACCCGGTATCCACCGACCGGCGCCCCGGACGCGAACGTCGCCGCGTGCCACGAGAACGTGAGAGTCCCACCGGTGGCCTTCACGGCGAACTTCTCCACGGGCGGCATCCGCTCGGCCCGCACGGTCCCCTTCACCGGGGTGGCGCTGACCGCCCAGCTCGCCCAGGCGGTCAGCCCACTACCGGCCGCGATCGCCCCACCCACGATCGTCGCCATCAGGGCGATCGCGTTCCGGCGCCTCACCGCCCCACCGTCCGCGCGTTCCCGCTGACCGCGAGCCGGAACGTGGCCCGCTGGCAGGCGTCGTCCACGGACCCCGGCATGTACACCTCGAACTCCCCGGCCGCCACCTGCCCCCGAGCCGGAACGGTCACCGGCAGCCGCCCATGAAACTCCCGCACCTGCAGATTCCGCGCCGAAGGCCGACACCGCCGCCTGGACGTCGACTCCACCTGAGCCTCAATCCGCCGAACACTGATCGGATACGGATACGGATTGACCACGGTCACCCGACTCCGCCGAACCGCCCCCGGATAAAGCCCACTGACCGACGACGCCCGAATCCCGAACACCTGAGTGTTCCGAGAGACAGGCTCCGGCTCCGGATTCCTCACGGCAGCTGCGATCCCCAGCGAGATGAATCCCACTCCGAGAAGTGCCACCCACCACTGCCCGCCGGGAAGACGCTTAATGCGCATCGCTACGTCCCGACAACGCCAGGGGAATCCCGAACGTGGCGCCTTGGCAGCCGGAGTTCGATGCGTTGGTCATCTTTACCGCGTTGGGCAACACGTGCGATGCCTGTGACCGGGCGGCTACTCCCCAGGTGACGCCGAAGGAGGTGCTGACGAGACTGACACCGGTTTGAACGCAGCCGGCCAAGCGGTGGGGTTCGTCGACGACGATGCTTCCCGTTCCAGATTTGACCAGATTGACAAGGATGGGGAACGAGTTTTCGTTCCGGATAGTCACCCGGATTCCAGCGCGGGCGCCGGGATACAAAGGCTCCTGGGGGTAAGTCGTAGCGGTGGCCTGCAGCGTGATGACGGATCCCGCGGCTGCGGTCGTCCTGCCCTCACCCGCGAACCGCCAGGCAGCCCAGGCCGCACCCCCACTGATGACGAGCGCCGAGGCGATCGCGGTGGCCATTGCCGCTTTGGTCATTCGCATCGTCAGGGGCACGTGGCGCCTCCCGTCTGTTCGTTGCGGACAGTTAAGGGAGCGGGAGGACGCCCGACCGGCGTCTCTCCCGCTCAGCAACAGATCAGGAAGCGGCACTCTCCGCGCCGACAGTGGCCTTGAAGGTGAACGATGCGCCCTGGCACTCGTCAGCCGGGTCGGCGATCATCTTCAGAGATTGCGCGAGAACGACCGACTTCGAGTTCTCGGCGGCGACGGTCGTGCCGGCCGGAACCGTGACGGTCGTAACCTGCTGGATGTTGCTTCCGTCGCAGCCGGTCTTGTTGCTCGCGAAGTCCGAGAAGTTGATGCTCTTGATCAGGACCGGGAACTTGTTCGAGTTGACGACGTTCACGGTGACGTCGCTCTTGGATCCCGGCACAAGAGCCGTGGCGTTGGTGCCAGTGACCGTCAGTTGAACCGCTGTGCCGGCCGCTGCGGTCACCTGGGTGTCGCCGGACAGGCTCCAGGCGGCCCACGCGGCCCCGGCTCCGACGACCGCGACGGCGACGGCGGAAGCGACAACGGCGGAGCGCTTGGTCATCTTGCCCATGGAAAGTTCCTCCTGGAACGTTTTCGAGCGCACGGTCCCATCGGTTGCGGAGCGACGGAAACGGCGGGCGCCTCGTTGATTCGGTGGTCGCCGGAGCCCTGTGTGGCGTCCCGGCGCTGCGACAAAGATGACCGACCCGCCCAGACCCGGCGATAGGGCTTCCAGCCCCCCTGTTACGGATGATCCGCCCACTACCGGTGTCCGATGCGTTTACCCCGCAAGCGTGAACAAACCGCCCGGACCGTAACCGCCTACAGCCGGTGAGCTGCGTCGATGCTCAGGGGCAGCGTCAAGCCCGAGTTCGTCTCATATGGCGGAAACAACCCTGAAAGCCAGCTTGGAGTTGGTTGACGGGCGGAGGAAATTCCGGGCATCGGCCCCGAACGGGGTAAGCCGATCGCCGACCCGTTCCCCTGAAAGAGGCTTTCGCCCTACGCCTCTGTCGGTCGCTGGGCCTGGAGCAGGAAGCGATGCGCCCGCACGGTGAACTCACCGCGGGCCCGGATGACGGCCGTGAGGCGGGCCAGCTCCCGTTCGTACCGGTGCGGGGTGAAGTCCCGAACCTGCCACGGAACCGTCCGCAGGTGGTGCACGACGGCCCGGATGTCGCGGAAGGCGAGACCGGGATGTTCCTCGCGCACGTCGGTGACCCGCAGGCCGGCCGCGGTCAGGGCGGCCACCGCGACCTCGGCGTCCCACCGGCGCGGGGACGGGGGCGGTGCGCCCAGCGCGTCGTTCAGCTCGGCCAGGTCGTCGCTGCCGACCTGCTGGGTGAGCAGCACCCCGCCCGGTTTGAGGAGGCGGGCGACGTCGGCGGCCGGGAGGCGCCCGTGGCGGCTGAGCACGACGTCGAACTCGTTCTCCCCGGCCGGGAGTTCGGTGAGCACCTCGACGCCGAACGGGGCGAGCCGTTCCCGGGCGATCGGGGTGTTCCGCGACCAGCTCTCGACGGCCACCGTGTACGCCGGCAGGGGCGCCAGCTCGGCCAGCAGCTCGCCGCCGCCGGTGTCCAGGTCGAGCAGGCTGTGGGCCGGGCGCACCAGCGGCCGGGCGATCTCCGGGTACGACCAGGACGGCTCGGACGCGACGGCCAGTCCGTCCAGCCAGGCGAATTCCCACCCGGTCATGGACGCACCGGCCGCCGCGGTGTTGAGGTCGTCATCCGGCGGGCTGCTGCGCACACCGCCGACGGTAGCCAGAGTGGTTGCCCAAAGTCGCGGTGGTCTCAGTGTTCACGGAAGTCGTGGCTGAACCGTGTTCAATCCGCGACTCAACGCGCTGGGACAGTCAGGCCCGGACCGGCATGAGCAGGGAGAAACGGGATTCGTCGGCGGCCGCCCGGATGGTCAGCGGCTTGACCGGGCCGTCGAGTTCGAGCAGCAGCTGGCCGGGCCCGCCCGCGTCGACGGCTTCGAGCAGGAACTCACGATTCACCGCTACGTGGACGGCGGTGTCGGCCGACCACTCCGACTCCTCGGCGACGCGCAGGCCGCCGTCCGGGTTCAGGGCGAGGATCGCGACCGGGTACGCCGAGCCGTCGTGCTCGCGCCGGACCTCGGGTGCCGCCGACACCAGCTTCCGCAGCTCGTCACCGTCGACGGTGACGCGGCGGGCGTCCGGGCCGGCCGGGCCGACGAGCCGGCGGTAGTCCGGGAAGTCCACGTCGAGGGGTGCGGTCCGGAGCTCGGCGCCCGCGTTCTCCGTCCGTACAAAATCGGAATTGAGATCGAGGGAGACGGAGCCGGAAGCGAGCCGCAAAAGCTCGTCGGCGAAGGCCAGCGGCAGGTACTGCCGCGCCGCCGGCCCCTCGACGGTGGCCGGCGCAGCCGCCACCGCGAGCCGGTAGCGATCCGTCGCGACCAGGGTCAACGTGCCCTCGCCGGTCTCGAAGAGGACCCCGGCGGGGAACTGGCCGCCGGGCATCGGGTCGGTGACCGCGAAGCGGACCGCGGTGAGCGCGGCCTTGAGATCAGAAGCGGACAGGGTGATGCGGGTCATCAGGTTCTCCTCCAGATCGAGCAGGGTGTGCAGGCGGAGGAGCTCGCGGCGCGCATCGGCCAGCCCGGCTTCCAGCCGAGCAAGATGGGCATCAAGCCTTTCCCGTACGCGATGGGGGTGCTCGATGTCACGCACCGCCTCGGCGATCTCGGGAACCGGCATCCCGACCCGCCGCAGTCCCGCGATCAGCCGGGCCGCCCGGATCTGCTCGGCGGTGTAGCGGCGATAGCCGGTCGACGGGTCCACCGCGGCCGGGACCAGCACGCCGGCGCCGTCGTACCAGCGCAGCGCGCTGACCGTCAGACCGCTGGCCCGGGCCGCCTCGCCGATGCTCCGCATGTCGCTCCTCACAGCCGATGACCCTGGTGTCTCGACCAGGTCGAGGGTCAAGCCGGTGTCAGTTCCCCAGCAACAATGTCGCGGCGACCCCGGTCATGACCAGCGCGATCAGCCCGTCCAGGACCCGCCAGGCGCCCGGCCGGGCCAGCAGCGGGCCGAGTTTCTGGGCGCCCAGGCCGAGCAGGGCGAACCAGGTGAAGCTGGCCGCTGTGGTCCCGATGAGGAAGAACCAGTGGTACGCGTGCTGCTGCGCTATCGAGCCGAGCAGCAGCACGGTGTCCAGGTAGACGTGCGGGTTCAGGTAGGTCAGGGCGAGCGTGGTCAGCAGGGTCGCGCGCAGGCTGGCCGGGGCCTGGCCGGTCGGGTCGAGGCTGCCCTCGGGGCGCAGCGCGCGGCGGGCGGCGAGAACCGCGTACCCGATCAGGAACGCCGCCCCGATCCAGCGGATCGCGGTGACCAGGGCGGGCCGGTCGGCGACGACCGCGCCCAGTCCGGCGATGCCGGCCGAGGTCAGGGCCAGGTCGGAGAACGCGCAGACGAGGACGACGGGGAGGACGTGTTCGCGGCGCAGGCCCTGGCGCAGGACGAACGCGTTCTGGGCGCCGATGGCGATGATCAGGACGGCGGAGGCGAGGAAGCCGGCGACGACGGAGGTGAGCACGTGATCGACGCTAGGGTTCACCCGGACGTGAAATCCAGCTAAAGATTCTCAGGATGAATTAGCAATACTTAATGGCATGGACCAGGTGCAGCTGGAGACGTTCCAGGCGGTCGTCGAGCAGGGCAGTTTCGAGGCGGCGGCCCGGGCGCTGCACGTCACCCCGTCGGCGGTCAGCCAACGGATCAAGGCACTCGAACGGGCGGTCGGCCAGGTGCTGGTGCGCCGGGCCAAACCGTGCACGGCGACGGTGGCCGGGGAGGCGCTGATCCGGTTCGCCGGGCAGGTGGCGCTGCTGGAGAAGGAGGCGTTGGACCAGGCGCGCGGCGGCACCCGGGTGTCGATCGTGGTGAACGCGGACTCGCTGAACACGTGGTTCCTGCCGGTGCTGACCCAGGTGCCGGGCGCGACGTTCGAGATACACACCGACGATCAGGACTACACCGCCGACCTGCTGCGGTCGGGCACCGCGATGGCGGCCGTGACCGCGGAGAACGTGGCCGTCCAGGGCTGCCGGGTCGAGCGGCTGGGGGCGATGCGCTACCTGGCGATCGCCGCACCGGGCGTCGAGCTGGAGAACGCGCCGATGATCGTCTACAACCGCAAGGACCAGCTGCAACACCGATTCTTGGCGATGGTGGGCCGTCGTCCGCCGGAGCGGATCCACTACGTGCCGGCGGCGGCCGCCTTCAACGAGGCGATCCGGCTGGGGCTGGGCTGGGGGACGGTGCCGGAGCAGAACGCCGAGCCGCTGCTGTCCTCCGGCGAGTATGTCCAGATATTTCCGGACCGGTACCTGGACATCCCGCTCTACTGGCAGTACTGGCGGATCGAGTCCACCCTGCTGAACACGCTGACGGCCGCCGTTCGCACGGCGGCCGCCTCGACGTTGCGGTAGATCAGTCGTTCGCGTGCAGGGCGCTGTTCAGCTCGATGCCGGTGCCCTTGCGCGGCCGGGCCTCCAGCGCGCCGGAGACCGAGTTGCGCCAGAACAGGAGATTGTTCACACCGGACAGCTCGATGGCCTTCACCACACGCCCGTCGGGCAGCGCGACCTTCGACGACGCGGTGATGTAGGTGCCCGCCTCGACGACACAGTCGTCGCCCAGCGAGATGCCGACGCCCGCGTTCGCCCCGAGCAGGCTGCGCTCGCCGATCCGGACCTTCTCCTTGCCGCCGCCGGAGAGCGTGCCCATGATCGACGACCCGCCGCCGATGTCGGACCCGTCGCCGACCACCACGCCCTGCACGATGCGGCCCTCGACCATCGAGGTGCCCAGCGTGCCGGCGTTGAAGTTGACGAATCCCTCCTGCATGATCGTCGTCCCGACGGCCAGGTGGGCGCCGAGCCGGACCCGGTCCGCGTCGGCGATCCGGACGCCGGTGGGGGCGACGTAATCGGTCATCCGTGGGAACTTGTCGATGCCGAAGACGGACAGGTGGCGGCCGGCCGCGCGCTCCAGGAAGCGCAGCTCGTCGACCCGGTCCGGCGGGCAGGGGCCGGCCGAGGTCCAGGCGACGTTGGCCAGCAGGCCGAAGATGCCGTCCAGGTTCAACTCGTTCGGCCGGACCAGGCGGTGTGAGAGCAGGTGCAGCCGCAGGTACGCCTCGCTGGTGTCGGCGATCGGCTCGGCCAGCGACTTGATCGTGGCGCGGACCTCGACCGTCGAGAGTCCGGGCAGCAGCTTCGGGCCGGTCAGGCCGGCCGGCAGGGCCGGGAGGTCGGCCGGCTCCTCGCCCAGGCCCAGGAAGCCGGCCGGGAACCAGGTGTCCAGCACCTGCCCCTCGGCGGTCACGGTGGCCAAACCGATGCCCCAGGCGGGCGAAGTCGAGATCGCGGTATCCACGACATGAACCCTACTAGGCACGGGGGTCGCTGATCGGGTGCGTCCGTAGCGCGGGATGGCCTTGTATGGTGCGCACATGGCCAACCCGCTGACCCCGGACGTGCTTGTCGACCCGGTCGAGCTGACCCGCGCCCTGGTCGACATCGAATCCGTTTCCCGCGACGAGAAGGTGATCGCCGACTGCGTCGAGGACGTTCTCCGGCGTGCCGGGCACCTGACCGTCGAGCGGCTGGGCCACACGGTGATGGGCCGGACCGACCTGGGTCGCGCGCAGCGGGTGATCCTCGCCGGTCACCTGGACACGGTGCCGATCAACGACAACTGGCCGTCCACTGTCGTCGACGACCTGATCTACGGCTGTGGCACGTCCGACATGAAGTCCGGTGTCGCGATCGCTTTGCACCTGGCAACGACACTTCCCGATCCCGCGTACGACGTGACGTACCTGTTCTACGAGGCCGAGGAGATCGAGTCCGAGTTCAACGGGCTCAAGCTGGTCGCCGACAGCCGGCCGGAGTGGCTGCGGGCCGAGTTCGCGGTGCTGCTGGAACCGACGTACGGGGTGGTCGAGGCCGGCTGCCAGGGGACCGTGTCCGCGCTGGTCCGTACCCACGGGCGGCGGGCGCACACGGCGCGGGCGTGGCGCGGGGAGAACGCGATCCACGCCGCCGGGGAGGTGCTGCGCCGGCTGGAGGGATACCACCCACGGACCGTGACGATCGACGGCTGCACCTATCGGGAGGGGCTCAACGCCGTACGTATCAATGGGGGAATTGCCGGAAACGTCGTGCCGGATGAATGCTCGGTCGAGGTCAACCTGCGATTCGCCCCGGACCGGTCCGAGCAGCAGGCCCACGAGCATCTGCGCGAGGTCTTCCAGGGCTTCGACCTGGAGATCGTCGACTCGGCGCCGGGCGCGCTGCCCGGCCTGAACGCGACGGCGGCCCGCGAATTCCTGACCGCGGTCGGCGTCGAGCCCGCCGCGAAGCTGGGCTGGACGGACGTGGCCCGGTTCGCGGCGCTGGGAATCCCGGCGATGAATTACGGTCCCGGCGACCCGTCACTGGCCCACGCGCCGGACGAGCACGTGGAGATCGGCCAGATCCGGGACGGCGCGGCGACGCTGCACCGCTGGCTGGCCGGTTAGCCGGGCCCGCTCAGAGCTGGGGGATCGCGGCCCGGCCGATCGCCCGCTGCGGCACCGAGACCTCCATGGTGGTCTCCGGGTCGAAGGCCGGCTCGGGATGCCCGGCCGCGAAGGCGACCCGGCGTTCCTCCACGACCAACTGGATCCGCCGCTGCATGCGACGGTGCATCTTGAGGCGCTCGTATCGGTTGGTCACGGTGGCCGCCCTTTCACCGGGACACCCGGACTCCGGGCGCCGTGCCTGCCGTGTATACGCGGTTCGGTAACTGTATAGACGTGCCAGAGCTACCGTCCGTTGCTCCAATCTGGCAAAAAGGTCTCCCGGTCGCAATCCTCTTACCGAAACGCGGCCGGTTATTCACCATGTACCGGCCGTCCGCACTACCCCCTTCGGCGTCGGCGGGGGTGAGCCGGTGGAAACGTCGTACCGGCGTGCTCTCATAGATGCCGTGAGCACGCCGGCCCCCTCGACCCCCGTGCGCCGGCCGGCCTATCGCCTGGTCCGGCGCCCCCGCCCGGCCGCCCCCGAGCTGCGGGACGACCCGATCCAGGCCCGCGTGGCCGCGCACACCGCCGGTCCGCTGCTCGTCGTCGGCGGTCCCGGCACCGGCAAGACCACCGCGCTGGTCGAGGCCGTCGCCGCCCGGATCGGCGAGGGCGTCGACCCGGAACGCATCCTCGTCCTCACCTTCGGCCGCCGCGGCGCCGCCGCCCTGCGCGACCGGATCGAGGCGCGAGTCGCCGGCGACCCCGGGCGGATCGTGCACGAGCCCCTGGTCAGGACCTTCCATGCGTACGCGTTCGGCCTGCTCCGCCGAGCCGCGGCCGACCGCGGCGAGCCCGCCCCGCGGCTGCTCACCGGCCCGGAACAGGACCTGATCATCCGCGAGCTGCTGGCCGTCATCGAGGACCCGGAGTCGGCCGACACCATCGGCTGGCCCGACGACCTGCGACCGGCCCTGCCCACCCGGGCCTTCGCCCAGCAGCTGCGCGACCTGATGCAGCGTTCCGCCGAGCGCGGGATCGGGCCGTTCGAGCTGGCCGACTACGCCGCCCGGCTGGGCCGGTCCGACTGGGCGGCCGCCGCCCGCTTCCTCCGGGAGTATGTGGAGGTTCTGTCCCTGCGGGACGCGACCACCCGCGGCTCGGTCGCCTACGACCCGGCCGAGCTGGTCCGGGCCGCGTCCGGGCTGCTCGCCGACGAGCCCGAGCTGCTGGCGGCCGAGCGGCGCCGGCTGGAGTTCGTGTTCGTCGACGAGCTCGCCGAGACCGACCCGGCCCAGGTCGACCTGCTGGAGCAGGTCACCGGCGGCGGCAAACCGCTGGTGGCCTTCGCCGACCCGGACTCGTCGATCTTCGGCTTCCGCGGGGCCGATCCCGAGGTGGTGGCCGCGTTCCCGGAACGCTTCCGCGCCGCCTCCGGCGCCGAGGCCGAGGTGATCACCCTGCACACGAACTATCGGTCGGCGCCTTCGCTGCTGGCGGCGGCTTCGGGGGTGGCCCGGCGGATGCGCGGCCCGATCACCCACCGCCTGATGTTCCCCCCACCCCCTCTCACTCCCGCCGCGCCTGACCCCGCCGCGCCCGACCCCGCCACGATGCCGCCCGACGCCGCGGCGCCCGCCGATGGTCCTGGCCCCGCCACGTTCGACGAGGCCGCGCCCGATCCCGCCGGCAGCCCGGCGGCTTCGGGCGGGGATGTGGCCGACCATGTTGCCGCTGAGGGCGATGCGGCCCCGGAGGGTCCGGGGCCGAGCGGCGTCACCGGGGAGGAGATCTCCGCGTCCGGGCCGGTGGCCGAGGCGGTCGTGCGGACGTTCCGGTCGCCGGCGGCCGAGACCGCGTTCATCGCGCACGCGCTGCGGGAGGCGCATCTGCTCTACGGCGTGCCCTGGTCGCGGATGGCGGTGGTGATGCGGTCGGCCACGCTGCAGCAGCCGTCGGTGCAGCGGGCACTGGCCGCGTCCGGCGTGCCGACCGTGATCCACGCCGAGGACCTGCCGCTGCATCTGCAGCCGGCGGTCGCGCCGTTCCTGCTGTTGCTGCGCTGTGCGCTGACCCCGGAACTGCTCGACGAGGAGGCCGCGGTCGCGCTCCTGCACTCGCCGCTCGGCGGGGCCGATCCGCTGGCCGAGCGGCGGCTCCGGCAGGGCCTGCGCGCGCTCGCCGTGGCGGCCGGTGACCGGCGGCCCTCGGGCGAGTTGCTGGTCGACGCGGTCCGTGACCCGACCGGGCTGGACCTGGTGGAACGCCGCTGGGCCCGCCCCGCGCAGACCATCGCCCGCCTGCTGATCGTCGCCCGGGCGGCCGCCGGCGAGCCCGGCGCCTCGGCCGAGGACGTGCTCTGGACCGTGTGGCGGGCGAGCGGCCTGGCCGACCGGTGGTACGCGATGAGCACCGGCAACATCCGCGTCACCGACCCGGCCCAGGCCGGCCGGGCCCGGCAGTGGCGGGCCGAGGCGGCCGACCGGGACCTGGACGCGATGGTGGTCCTGTTCGACGCCGCCGCCCGGTTCGTCGACCGGCTGCCCGGCGCCGGTGTCGGCGTGTTCCTCGACCACGTGCTCGGCCAGGACCTCCCGGCCGACACGATCGCCCCCAGTGCCGACCGCGGCGACGCCGTCCGCCTGCTCACCGCCCACGCCGCGAAAGGCCTGGAGTGGGACGTCGTCGTGCTCGCCGGCGTCCAGGAGGGCATCTGGCCCGACCTGCGCCTGCGCGGCAGCCTGCTCGGTTCGGAACGCCTGGTCGACGCGGTCGCCGGCCGCCCCGCCTCGGGCTCCGAGGCGATCGTGGCCGAGACGTCCGCCCTGCTCGACGAGGAACGCCGCCTCTTCTACGTCGCCGCCACCCGCGCCCGTCGCCGCCTGGTCGCCACCGCGGTCGCGTCGGCCGGCACGGGCGGCGCGGCGATCGAGGAGCAGCCCAGCCGTTTCCTCACCGAGCTCACGACGCCGCGGCGCCGCCCGGGCAACGATCCGTTCGCGGGTCCGCCGCCCCCGGAGGACCCGCCGCCTCCGGACGAGCCACCGGACCCGGATCCGTGGGGCCCGGACGCGCCCGACGACAACCCGCCCCCGCCGGAGCCGGACGTCGCCACGCCCGGTCAAGAAGCCGCGCCCACCCACGAGGACGTGTCCACCCAGGAGGACGTGTCCACCCGGGACGTCCCGTTTGGCCAGGAGGCTCCGCGCACTCAAGTCTCCTCGTCCGGCATTTCGGAAATGTCCGATAGTGGTGAGCGGCTGGCTGCTGCGGCGGGCCCGCACGACGAGGAGCCACCGCAGCCGGACGACGATGCGCAAGCGGGTCCAGCCCCGGCTGACGAGGGCGGCGAGGACGAGCGGGAGGGCCCGCCCCCGGCCGACGCGGACGACGGCGACGACGTCGAGTTGCTGGTCGGCCGGGCTCCCCGGGCGTTGACGCTCGCCGCGCTGGTGGCAGAACTCCGTACCGTAGTCGTCTCTTCGCATGAAACGCCCAGCCGCCGCCGCGCCGCCGCCGCCGAACTCGCCCACCTCGCGTCGGCCGGTGTCCCCGGCGCGCATCCGGACGAGTGGTGGGGCCTGCGCGGGCTCTCCGACGAGCGACCGCTCATCGACGACGGCGAGTCGGTCAAGGTCACCCCGTCGGCGATGGAGAGCGCACTCCGCTGCAGCCTGCGCTGGCTGCTGGAACGGCACGGCGGCGCCGCTCCGGCGGGCGCCGCGCAGGGCATCGGGAACCTGGTGCACGCGGCCGCCATGCTGGCCGAGGACGCGCACGCCGACCGGGAGAAGCTGGTCGAGTACGTGAGTGCCCGCTTCGATTCGATCGAGCTGGCCGCCCGCTGGATGGCCGGCCCGGAGCAGGAGCGCGCCGAGGCCATGGTGGACAAGTTGTTGCGCTGGCTGGCCGTGAATCCGCGCCGGCTGCTGGCGATCGAGCACGAGTTCACGGTCCGGTTGGAGGACGAGCACCATCCGATCCAGTTGACCGGCCGGGTCGACCGCCTGGAGGTGGACGAGGCCGGTCGGCTCGTGGTGATCGATCTGAAGACCGGCAAGTCGACCGCTCTCTCTGCCGACGTGGCCGAGAATCCGCAGTTGGCGGGCTATCAGGCGGCGGTCGACGCGGGCGCGTTCGCCGATTTCGGCACCGATACCGGTGGTGCCGCGCTGGTGCAGCTGGGCCCGGGTAAGGATGCGCGCGAGCAGATGCAGGTCCCGATGACCGAGGCCACCGATCCGCAGTGGGCGTACGCGATGGTTCGCCGCACCGCCGAGACGATGGCCGCCTCGACGTTCTCCGCGGTGGCCAACAGCCGTTGCCGGGTCTGCCCGGTCCGCACCAGTTGCCCGATCTCGGGGAAGGGCCGGCAGGTTGTGGAGCCGCCGAAGTGAAGGCCGACGCGGGACCCCGTTACACCCCGGCCGAGCTGGCCAAACTGCTGCACCTGCCACCGCCCACGGACGAGCAGGCGGCGATCATCGCGCATCCGGTGAAGCCGCTGCTCGTGGTCGCCGGTGCCGGTTCGGGCAAGACCGAGACGATGGCGTCCCGCGTGGTCTGGCTGGTCGCGAACGGGTATGCGCATCCGGGCGAGATCCTCGGCCTCACGTTCACCCGCAAGGCGGCCGGCGAATTGTCCCACCGGGTCCGGACCCGGCTCGGTCAGTTGGCCCGGCGGCTCGGCGGGAGGGACGACGCGCTGGTCGGCGAGGCGACGATCTCCACCTACCACTCGTATGCGGCCCGGGTCGTCACCGAACACGGTCTGCGCGGCGGTTTCGAGCCGTCGGCCCGGCTGCTCACCGAGGCGGCCCGCTGGCAGATCGTCGATTCGCTGGTCCGCGCGTACACGGGTGAGATGACCGGTTTGAACCGCGCGCCCGGCACGGTCACCGACGACGTGCTGGCGCTCTCGGCCGAGCTCGCCGAGCACCTGAAGTCGCCGGACGACCTGGCCGCCTGGACCGGCCGGTTCTTCGCCGACCTGCAGTCGTTCCCGGGCCGGATGTACAAGGACGTGTCCGAGGCGTTGCGCCGCCAGCAGCACCGGCTCACCCTGCTGCCCCTGGTCCGCCTCTACGAGCAGCGCAAACTCGACCTGGAGGCGATGGACTTCGGCGATCAGATGGCCCGGGCGGCGCTTGTCGCGAGGGATCATCCGGCGGTCGGCGAGGTCGAGCGCGGGCGATACCGGGTCGTCCTGCTCGACGAGTATCAGGACACCAGCCACGCCCAGGTGACGATGCTGAACAATCTGTTCGGCGGCGGGCACCCGGTGACCGCGGTGGGTGACCCGTGCCAGTCGATCTACGGCTGGCGCGGCGCGTCGGCCGGCACCCTGGACCGTTTCCCGGCCGAGTTCCCGGATGCCGAGGGCCGTCCGGCCTGGGTGCACAGCCTGACTCGGAGCTGGCGCAACCGCCCCGAGATCCTGCAGGTGGCCAACGTGATCTCGGCCCCGCTGCGGGCCCAGGTGGGCGTGCTCCGGCCGGCTGACCGGGTGGCCGCCGACGTCGGCGGGCGGACGGTGACGTGTGCGCTGCTCAAGACGTACGCCGAAGAGGCTGAGTGGATCGCCGACTCGATGCTGACCGCGTGGCGGATCACCGCCGGGATGCCGCGGGCGCTGCCCGAGGAGATTCCGCTCGACCGCCGCCCGACCAGCGCGGTGCTGGTCCGGGTCCGCAGCCAGATCCCGGTGATCGAGGAGCAGTTGCGGGCTCGCGGCCTGCCGGTCGAGGTGGTCGGCCTGGGTGGTCTGCTCGACACGCCCGAGGTGCGGGACGTGGTGTGCACGCTGCGGGTGCTGGCCGACCCGACCGACGGCGCGTCGCTGTTGCGGCTGCTCACCGGCGCCCGCTGGCGGATCGGCCCGCGTGACCTGGTCGCCCTGCACCGGCGTTCGCGGGCGCTGGCCGCGGCGCGGGCCACGGAGAAGGACGAGGACGCGGACGCGGTCGCCGACCGGCTCGACGACGCGACGCTGATCGAGGCCATGGCCGATCTCGGTTCCCCGCATCAGTACTCGGTGGAGGGTTTCGCCCGGCTCGCGTCCTTCAGCCGGGAGCTCGCCGCCCTCCGGCAGCGCCTGGACCAGTCACTTCCCGACCTGCTGGCCGACATCGAGCGGACCGTCGGGCTGGACGTCGAGGTGGCGGTCCGCGGCTGGGCGGCCGGCGACGCCGGTCTGGCCCGCGCCCATCTGGACGCGCTCGGCGAGGCCGCCACCAGGTATGTCAGCGAGAACGAGACCGGAACGGCGGCCGGTTTCCTGGCCTTCCTGGCCGCCGCCGAGGAGGAGGAGCGCGGGCTCGAACCGGGTCAGGTCGACGTGGTCGAAGGCGCCGTGCAGATCTTGACCGCGCACGCCGCCAAGGGCCTGGAGTGGGATGTCGTCTCGGTCGCGGGCCTGTGCCGGGGCGTCTGGCCGGGCCTGGTCCGCGCGTCCGACCACTATCTCGGCGGCATCGGCGTGCTGCCGTTCCCGCTGCGCGGCGACGCGTCCGGCCTACCCGAACTGAACCTGGACGAGGCGGTCGAGCAGAAGGACGTCAACGGCGCCCTCGGCGAGTTCAGCCGGGCCTGGCGCGAGCACGACGTGCGGGAGGAGCGCCGCCTCGCCTACGTCGCCATGACCCGCCCGCGCCGGCTGCTGCTCTGCTCGGGCTACTGGTGGGGCGACGGCGTGAAACGTCCGCGCGGCCCGTCCGTCTTCCTCGACGAGGTCCGCGCGACCTGCGAGGAAGGCGCCGGCGTGGTGGCCGCCTGGACTCCCGAGCCGGCGCCGGGCGAGACCAATCCGAGCGACGAGGTGGTGTCGGTGGCCGAGTGGCCGGCCGATCCGCTGGGTCTGCGTCGTCCGGCCATGGCCGCCGCGGCCGACCTGATCCGCCGCATGATCGCCAACCCGGACGTCTCCGCGGCCGAGGCCTTCGCCGACCTGGCGGCGGCGCATCCCGAGGTCGCGGCCCGGGCCGGCCTCGCCGCCGACCTGGTCGGTCTCGCTTCCGCCGGCTCAATTCAAGATCAAGATTTGCGCGTACGGAGTGAGCAGACCGCCCCTGACCCCGCCGAATCCCAACCGCCCGGGTCGGGGGCGCTCTCCCTGGATCGGGCGTCGGTGCTGGCCGCGGCCTCGGCGGTGGACCGGGTGGCGCTCGACGCCGACCCCGACATCGCCCGCTGGCGCAAGGAGGCGAGACTCCTGCTGGCCGAGCGCGAGGAACGCACCCGCCGTGACGGCCCGATCGAGGTCGCGCTGCCCCCGCACCTCTCGGTCTCCCAGCTCGTCGTGCTGCGCCGCGACCCGCAGTCCCTGGCCCGCTCGCTGCGCCGCCCGCTCCCGCAACGCCCGGCCCCGCACGCCCGCCGCGGCACCGCGTTCCACGTCTGGCTGGAGCAGCGGTTCGGCGCGGCCCGGCTGATCGACATCGACGAGCTGCCCGGTGCCGCCGACGACAATGCGGCCGCCGACGAGGAGTTGGCCGAACTGCAGCAGGCGTTCCTGACCGGCGAGTGGGCCGACCGGACCCCGTTCGACGTCGAGGTCCCGTTCGCCACCACGGTCGGCGGTGTCGTCGTCCGGGGCCGGATGGACGCCGTCTTCGCCGAGCCCGACAACCGCTTCGACGTGATCGACTGGAAGACCGGCCGCCGCCCGACCGGCGCCGAGGCCGAGGCCGCCGCGGTTCAGCTCTCGGCGTACCGGATCGCCTGGGCCACCCTGGCCGGCGTCCCGGTCAGCCGGGTCCGCGCCGGATTCCACTATGTCCGCGAGCAGGTCACGGTCCGCCCGGCCGACCTGATGGACGTCGCCGCGCTGACCGCCCTGCTCACCGAGATCCCCGAGGAAGCTCTGTAGTCACCACCCACCACGCAGGCCGCGAGCTGCGAGCCGGTCAGGGTCAGTCGTCGTCCAGTGACTGGGCCACGCCCGCCGCACCGAGAAGATGCAACAGCGCCGCCGCGTACGCCTCCTCGGCGCTCGCCGCCGGGAACTCCACCACCGCGCCGAGCAGCTCGACCCGCACCCGGCAGCCCCCGGCGTCCCGTTCCAACGCCCGGAACGTCCCGCCCAGCAACTCCCGCAGCTGGTCCTCCCGAGGCAACCAGACGGTCTCGTCGATCTCCACATCGTCGAGCGCCCACTCGGTCGTGCCGTTGAAACCGATGATCCGCCCCTCCGGCCGGTCGTGCACCTGGATCGTCATGTTGCTGAGCACGAACATCTCCTCGTCGAGGTCCCGATCGGGGATCGCGAACCGGTCTCCGAGGCGGGGTTTCCAGGTGAGTCCGGACGCCTTGAGCTGCCGTGCCATGTGCATGCCGAGCACTTTTTGACCTCCAGGGCCGTGGTAAGCTACCGCCGTTGTCAGTTTGGTTCCCAAGTACTCAGGAGCGCCTGTGGGGAAGTCTGCCCCAGGCGCTCTTTGTCGTAACCCGGGTTTCTCCGGTACGGGCGATCAGTACGGCGACACGAGTCCCGCAGAATGCGGGTCTTATTACCTCGTTCCCGTCCATAATGGGCGAGAACGATCGACCGTCGAGGAGACGATCATGGTTACCGGCGTTGTGAAGTGGTTCAACGCGGACAAGGGCTTCGGGTTCATCACCCCGGACGACGGCGGCGCCGACGTCTTCGCCCACTTCTCCGCGATCCAGATGTCGGGCTACCGCAGCCTGGAGGAGAACCAGCGGGTTGAGTTCGAGGTCACGCAGGGCCAGAAGGGCCCGCAGGCCGCGAACATCCGTTCCGTCTGATTCGCGTTGATCATCGGCTGCCACCCGGTGGCCGCTGACAACGTGTGACTGTGATGCGGCGCCGTACCCACCCGGGTACGGCGCCGTTTCCGTCCCCACCCTCACCACCGCGCCCATCCGTCCTGAGACCTGTGTCCGCGCGATCGAGACAGCCCCGAGCACCAGCCGGCGCCGCGAACTCCCCCCGGGTCCAGCCACCGGCGCGGGCCGCAGCCTCAGCTGGTGCTGAGGGTTGTGTCGCGGGGGTCGAGACAGCCCTGAGCGCCAGCCGGCGTCGCGAGCTTTGCGCGGGTCCGGCCACCGGCGCGGGCCGCGGGCTCGGCTGGTGCTGAGGGTTGTGTCGCGGGGGTCGAGACAGCCCTGAGCGCCAGCCGGCGTCGCGAGCTTTGCGCGGGTCCGGCCACCGGCGCGGGCCGCGGGCTCGGCTGGTGCTGAGGGTTGTGTCGCGGGGGTCGAGACAGCCCTGAGCGCCAGCCGGCGCCGCGAGCTTTGCGCGGGTCCGGCCACCGGCGCGGGTTGCGGGCTCGGCTGGTGCTGAGGGTTGTGTTGCGGGGGTTGAGGCAGCCCTGAGCGCCAGCCGGCGTCGCGAGCTTTGCGCGGGTCCGGCTACCGGCGCGGGTTGCGGGCTCGGCTGGTGCTGAGGGTTGTGTCGCGGGGGTCGAGACAGCCCTGAGCGCCAGCCGAGGCCTGGCCGGTGAGGGCGTCCGGTGGTGAGCGCGGGATCCGGTCGGCGGCGCTTTCCGAGGGCGGTGTCGGACGTGCGGGGCGGGGCTGGGTCCGTACCGGGAAATGGGGAAGGTCTTGGGGAGCGGCCGGGAGCGGAAAGCGAACAAGGCCCCGGGACACGCCCGGGGCCTTGATGGTCGTTTTCGGTCAGCGGCGCCAGACCGCGGCGGCCGATCGGGGCAGCGTGCGGCGGAACGTCAGACCGCAGCGGCGGGCTAGAGGGCAGCGTGCGGCGGAACGTCAGACCGCGGCGGCCGATCGGGGCAGCGTGCGGCGGGGCGTCAGACTGCGGCGGCGGGCTGGGGCAGGGGGGCGGTGCCGCCGAGGTGGGCCGGGAGCCACCAGCGGTCGTCGTCGCCGGTCGGCTTCTCCGGGTAGGCCCGCTGGACGGCGTCGAGCAGTGCGGAGAGCCGCTGCTTCAGGGTCGCCGTGATCGCCTCGGCGGACGCGCCCTCGGGCAGATGGATCGCCTCGCCGATCTTGATCAGGACGGGCACGTGGCGCTTGGTGAGTTCCTTCTTCCGGCCCTTGGTCCACAGCCGGTGCGGGCCCCAGACCGCCATCGGGATCAGCGGCACGTTCGACTCCTGCGCGAGGCGCGCGGCGCCGGTCTTGAGCTCCTTGATGGTGAACGACTCGCTGATCGTCGCCTCGGGGAAGACGCCGACCACCTCGCCGCTCTTCAGCGAGGTGATGGCCTCGCGGAACGCCCCGGTGCCGGCCTTGCGGTCGACCGGGATGTGGCGCATGCCGCGCATCAGCGGACCGCTGATCTTGTGGTCGAAGACCTGCTTCTTGGCCATGAACCGGACCAGCCGCTTGGCCGGCTGCGCGCCCAGGCCGCAGAAGATGAAGTCGAGGTAGCTCGAGTGGTTACTGGCCAAGACCGCCCCGCCCGTGGTCGGGATGTGTTCGCCGCCCTCGATCTCAATCTTGAGGTCGAGCACGCGGAACATCGTCTTGGCGAAGGCGACGACCGGGGGATACACCAGTTCCATGGCAGCACGGTAGCGGACATTTCTGGGAAACGACTGGGCCGGGTACGTTTTCCACAGGTGCGTTTCGGCGGTTTACCGCCCTGTGGTGTTCACTTGTGGTCATGTCCGAGCCGCACCCGCAGGAGCCCTTCTGGTCCCGGCCGGGCGGGGCGTGGTCCTCGGGCACGGTGACCGGGATTCCCGCGCCGCCGGCCCCGGCGACGATCCCGCCGGAGCCGCCTCGCCGGAGCGCCGCCGAGGTGCGCCGCCGGCAGTTGCTGATCTTCGGCGGGGTGGCCGGCACGATCCTCGCCGGTGGCCTGATCGTGCTGCTCGTCCTGATCTTCGGGAGTGAGGACAACCCGTTCGGGGGCAAGGCGTCCGGCCCGTCCGATGTTCGCCCGCCGCTGGCCCAGGCCTGCCCGGCGCCGAGCGATTCGCCGAGCGCCGGGGTCACGAAGGCGCCGCCGTCGCCGCCGGCGGTCACCGGGGACCGGACGGTGGACGAGGAGTCCGGCATCTCCTACAAGCGGTTCGGGCCGCCCTGGCAGACGTGGACCGAGGTGTGGCGGGCGGGCACGCTGAAGGTGCCGTACAAGGTGGGTCAGCATTTCGTCACCGAGACCTACAGCGGCGGGGAGTATCACGCCTCGATCCTGTCGGCGGCGGTCCCGGCGGCCGACAACGACGCGGTCTCGCTCGACCTGGAGTGTGTGGGCCGGCAGATCACGGCCGACGTGCGGGCGAACTACTACCCCCAGCCGAACACTCTGGACCCGATCCGCGACGAGGTCACCACGCTGGGCGGGCGGCCGGCCTACGTGAGCGAGTTCCGGCTGCACTTCGCGGAGGCGGGGCTGAGGGCGAAGTCGGAGCTGTCGGCGGTGGCGGTGATCGACGTGGGCAAGCCGACGGCGGCGGTGCTCTACGTGTCCATCCCCGGCACGCATCCGCAGTTCGACCGGGTGATCGGCGAGGTCCTGGATTCCGTACGGATGCTGTGAAAACGGCGGAAGCCCGGGGGCACGCCCCGGGCTTCCGATGTGTGTGGCCGGTCAGCTGCCGGTCAGGCCCCAGCGCTTGCGCAGCGCGTTGTCGGCCACGTTGAACAGCTGGTCGATCAGGATGCCGATGATCAGGACGACCAGGATGTAGCTGATCACCAGCGGGGTGTCCGAGAGGTCGCGGGCGTTCTGCATCCGTACGCCGATGGAGATCGTCCCGGGCACGATGACCAGCAGCTCGCCGGCCATCAGGCTGCGCCAGGAGAACGCCCAGCCCTGCTTGAGCCCGGAGACGAAGGAGGGCAGCGACGCCGGCAGGATCAGGTGCCGGTAGCGGGCGAAGCCTTTCATGCCCATCACCTGGCCGACCCGCAGCCAGGTCCGGGGGACGTAGTCGATGCCGCTGATCAGGCCGTTGGCCACCGACGGGGCGGCGCCGATCACGACCACGAACATGATCGCCTGCTCGCCCAGCTGGAACAGCAGGATCGCCAGCGGGAACCACATGATCGACGGCATGGTCTGCAGACCGGTGATCAGTGAGCCGATGGCCGCCCGCAGCGGCGCGAAGCGGGAGACGGCCGCGCCGATGACCGTGCCGATGGCCACGGCCAGGGCGAAACCGGTGATCGCGCGGGTCATGGTCAGGCGCACGCCGTCCCAGAAGTCCGCGGTGGTGACGAGATCCCCGAGCGTCTTGAAGGTGTCCAGGGGCGAGGGGAAGACGTACGACGGCTTCCACCCGCTGACGTAGGCGAGCTCCCAGGCCAGCAGCACGATCAGGATGGCCAGCAGTTTCGGCCAGGCGCTGTTCCAGATCCGCAGCCCGAGCTTGCCCTTCTCCCGCTTCGGGGCGAGTTCCAACGCGTCCAGGCCGCTGACCTCCTCGGAGCTCAGCGTCTTGATCCTCTGCGGCTCGGGGCTCGGGACGGTCACGGCACCCAGGGCGCCTTCCAGTCCGGCGCGGGCGCCCGCGTACTTCATCGGTGCGGGGGGTTCAGTTGGCATGACGGGCGACCTCCGCGCGCAGCCGGTCGGTGATCTCGGCCGCCTGGCCGGAGACCTCGGGGGAGTCGATGCGCCGCGGGCGCGGGTGCTTGATGCCGAAGTCCTCGATGACCCGGCCGGGCCGGCTGCTCAGCAGGATGACCCGGTCGCCCAGGCGGACCGCCTCGCGCACGTTGTGGGTCACGAAGAGCACGGTCAGTTCCTGCTCGCGCCAGATCCGCTCCAGCTCGTCGTGCAGGATGTCCCGGGTCATCGCGTCCAGCGCGCCGAACGGCTCGTCCATCAGCAGCACGTCGGCGTTCTGGGCGAGCGCGCGGGCCAGCGCGACCCGCTGCCGCATGCCGCCGGAGAGCTCGTGCGGCCGCTTGTCGGCGAACCCGCTGAGCCGGACGACCTCCAGCAGTTCCCCGGCCCGCTTGCGCCGTTCGGCCTTGCCGAGGCCCTGCAGCCGCAGCGGCAGCTCGACGTTGCCCGAGACGGAGAGCCAGGGGAAGAGGGCGGCCTCCTGGAACATCAGCGCGACCTTGCGGCCGCCGGTGTCCAGGGTGCCGCTACTGATCTTGTCGAGGCCCGCGACGAGCGAGAGCAGGGTGCTCTTGCCGCAGCCGGACGCGCCCAGCAGGCAGACGAACTCCCCCTTACGGACGTCGAGGGAGACACGGTCGAGGGCGAGCAGGGCATTGCTCCCCGACCCGTACGTCTTGGAGACGTTCTCGATGCGTACGACCGAATCGGTCCGTACGCCGGTGGTTTCGAGGATGCTCATGCTCTACTCGCCCTCCCGTCAATCCGTCAGGATGCCGCGGCGTCGCTGACCGCGGGCTGTCCGTCGGCCTTGAGCAGCTCGTTCAGCGGCCCCAGGTCGTAGATGCCCTTGAGGTCGACCTTCTTGAGCAGGCCGACGTCCTCCGCGTGCTGCGCGCTGGTGTAGAGCGACGACGCGATCGGGTCGTTGGTGAACTTCAGGTTCTTGAACGCGGCGGCCAGGATGTCGTCCTTGAGCGCCTTGCCGGTCAGCGCCTCGATCTGAGCGTTGGCCGCCTTCTGCGCGTCGGCGTTGTTGTCGTTGATGTACTTGATCGCCGCGATGTGGCCCTTGAGCAGCTTGGTGACCGTTCCCGGGTATTCCTTCAGGAACTTCTGGCTGACGATCAGGTGCGTGGTCACGAACTGCTGGTTCGGCCAGAGGGTGGCCTCGTCGACGAGCAGCTTGCCCTTGGACTCCAGGATCAGCTTGCTCAGGTTGGGCTCGGGCACCCAGGCGCCGTCGATCGCGCCCTGGGCGAACGCCTGCACGGCGGTCGCGTTGTCCTGCGGCAGGATGGAGACGTCGCCGCCGCCGTTGGTGTCGGCGTTCAGCCCGTTCTGCTTGAGCCAGGCGCGCAGCGCGACGTCCTGGGTGTTGCCCAGCTGCGGGGTGGCGATCTTCTTGCCCTTGAGATCGGCCGCGCTGTTGATGGTGTCCTTGACGACCAGGCCGGCGCCGCCGGAGGTGCTACCGGCGATGATCTTCAGGGCCTCGCCGTTGGACTTGGCCCAGCCGTTGATCGCCGGGTTCGGGCCGATGTAGGTGGCGTCGATCGCGCCGGAGAGCAGCGCCTCCAGGGCGGCCGGGCCGGCGTTGAAGGTCTGGGTCTGCAGCTCAGTGGTGCCCAGGGCCTCCTTGAACAGGCCCTTGTTCACCCCCACCAGGGCCGGCGCGTGGGTGATGTTCGGGAAGTAACCGAGCTTGATGGTCTTCGCCTCGGCGGCGGCACCGGCGGCGGTGTCGGCCTTCTTGTTGCTGTCGTCGTCGGATCCGCAAGCGGCCAGAGCAGTCGTGGCCGCTACGGCGGCCGTGGCAAGGGCGAGCGCACGAAGGGTGCGGGAGCGCATGCTCAACAACTCCTAATTATTCTTTATTGAGTCGATGGAGAGTTCGGCCAGGGTCCGGTGGTCGACCACGCCCTCGATGGCCGCTTCGACGGCGATCCACACGTCGTGCAGCGCGGTCGCCGCCCCGTGATAGGTCGCGGTGGCGGTCGGAAGCCCGCGGACCGTGGTGAGTGCTCCGCCGACGGCGCGAACGACGTCGCCGACGGTGATCTCCTCGGCCGGACGGGCCAGGGCGTAACCCCCGTCCACACCGCGGTGGCTGTGCAGCAGCCCGGCGCGGCGCAGATCGAGCAGGATGCCCTGCAGAAAACTGAGCGGGATGTCCTGCGCGGCCGCCAGCCCGGCGGCCTTGACCAGACGCGGTTGCTCCGCGGTGACGGCGAGCATGGCGCGGACGGCGTAGTCCGTGCGTGCCGAGACGTACAAGGCGGGGCCCCCTCCCGATGGATCAATCTTCGCTTAATCTACCTGTTGGATGGGAATACTGGATCAGACGGGTTTAGTGCGTCAAGGCCCCGACCGCATGACGGGACGTCGATGAAGCCACCACAGGTAGTCCCACGGGTGGTCACGCAGCGCGCTAATGTCACCTTCGTGGCGTCCAGAATCCAGATCCCCGCGACGAAATACCCGGTTGAGAGGTTCACGCTCGCCAACGGCCTGCGCGTGGTCCTGTCTCCGGACCGCAGCGCTCCGGTCGTCGGCGTGGCCGTCGTCTACGACGTGGGCATCCGCAGCGAGCCCGAGGGGCGGACCGGCTTCGCCCACCTCTTCGAGCACCTGATGTTCCAGGGCTCGGAGAATCTTGAGAAGCTCGCCCACTTCCGGCACGTGCAGGGCGCCGGCGGCAGCTTCAACGGCTCCACCCACCTGGACTACACGGACTACTTCGAGGTGCTCCCGGCCGGTGCGCTGGAGCGGGCGCTCTTCCTCGAGGCCGACCGGATGCGTGGCCCCCGCCTGACCGAGGAGAACCTGCGCAATCAGGTCGACGTGGTCAAGGAGGAGATCCGGGTCAACGTGCTGAACCGGCCCTACGGTGGCTTTCCCTGGCTGAAGCTCCCACCGGTGATGTTCAAGACGTTCCCCAACGCCCACGACGGCTACGGCTCGTTCGAGGACCTGGAGAGCGCCACCGTCGCCGACGCGCAGGGCTTCTTCGACCGGTACTACGCCTGCGGCAACGCGGTGCTCTCGGTCGCCGGTGACTTCGACGTGGCCGAGGCCACCGTGATGATCGAGCGCCACTTCGGGGACGTGCCGGCCCGCCCGGCCCCGGTCCTGCCCGCCTTCGACGAGCCGGACCTGGACGGTGAGCGCCGCGAGTCGTACACCGATCGCATCGCCCCGCTCCCGGCGGTCGCCGCCGGTTACCGGGTGCCCGACCCGATCGGCGCCTTCGACGCGTACCTGCCGTTCTCGGTCCTGGCCGAGGTGCTCACCGACGGCGACGCGTCCCGCCTGGTCGAGCGCCTGGTCCAGCGCGACCGCTCGGTCACCAACGTCGGGGGCTACCTCGGCTTCATGGGTGACGAGTACCAGGTGCGCAACCCGACCGCCCTGCTCCTGCAGGCCCACATGCCGCCCGGCGGCGACGCCGGCAAGGTGCTGCGCACGGTCGACGAGGAGCTGGACCGCCTGGCCGCCGACGGCCTCAAGCCGGGCGAGCTGGAGCGCACCCAGGCCCGCATGGCGACCCGCCTGCTGCAGGGCACCGACGAGGTGCTCGGGCGGGCCCTGCCGATGGCCGTGCTGGAGCTGCAGCGCGGCCGCCCCGGGCTGCTCAACGAGCTGCCCAAGCTGGTCAACGAGGTCACCGCGGAGCAGGTCGTCGCCGCCGCGGCCACCCTGCGGCCCGAGCGCCGCGCCGTCGTCGAAGTTCTCCCGGGAGCCGGAGCATGACCAAGAACCTTCCGGATCTGATTCCGGACACCGAGCTGATCCTGCCCCCGCAGGCCGAGCGCACCCTGCCCAACGGCCTGACCGTGCTGGCCATCCGCCGTGCCGCGGTGCCGCTGGTCGAGGTGCGGCTGCGCATCCCGTTCGGCCGCGCCCCGCTGGGCCCGGCCACCCTGCTCTCCCAGGCGCTGTTCACCGGCACCGGCTCGATGACGATGCTCGACATCGCCGCCGAGCTGCAGGCGGTCGGCGGCAGCCTGGGCGCCGGCCTCGACCCGGACCGTCTCCAGATCGGCGGCAACGCCCTGGCCGGCGGTCTCGGCCGGATGCTGGAGATCCTGTCCGGGGTGCTGACCGACGCGACGTACCCGGGCGAGGAGGTCGTCACCGAGCGCGAGCGCCTGGTCGACAACATCCAGGTCGCCCTCAGCCAGCCCTCCCACCTGGCCCGGGTCGCGCTGCTGAAGCGGATGTTCGGCGAGCATCCGTACGGTGTGCAGACCCCCACCCCGGAGGAGGTCCGCGCGGTCGAGCCGGAGGCCCTGCGCGCGCTGCACGCCGACCGGGTCCGCCCGGCCGGCGCGATCCTGGTCCTGGTCGGCGACATCGACCCGGAGCAGTCCATCGACGTGGCCGAGAAGATGCTCGGCGGCTGGAGCGGCACGGCGCGGGACGGCGACATCCCGCCCACGCCGGCGCTCGTTCCCGGCCCGCTGCTGCTCGTCGACCGGCCCGGCTCGGTGCAGTCCTCGCTGCGGGTGGCGCTGCCCGCGCCGACCCGTACCGACCCCGACTACGCCGCGCTGACCCTGGCCAACCTGGTCTTCGGCGGCTATTTCTCGTCCCGCTGGGTGGAGAACATCCGCGAGGACAAGGGGTACACGTACGGGCCGCACGCCGTGATCGAGCACTTCGCGGCCGGGTCCTCCCTGCTCGCCGCGGCCGAGGTGGCGACCGAGGTGACCGGGCCGTCGCTGCTCGAGACGACGTACGAGCTGGGCCGCATCGCCAGCCTCCCGCCCGGCGAGGAGGAGCTGGAGCAGGCCCGGAGGTACGCGCTGGGCACCCTGCGGCTGGGCATGTCGACCCAGGGCGGGCTGGCCAGTCTGGCCACCGTCTACGCCGGTTTCGGCCTGCGCCTCGACCACCTGCGCGAGCATTCGGCCCGGCTCGCCGCGGCCACCCAGGAGGACGTCGCGGCGGCCGCGGCGAAGTATCTCGCGCCGTCCCGCGCGGTGACCGTGGTCCTCGGCGACGCCGACAAGATCGAGGCCCAGCTGTCCGCCCTGACGTCGGTGGAGCGCGGCGCGCAGTGAGCGGCACCGAGCAACCCGAGCAGCCTGATCTGGGCGAGCAGCCGGGCACGCCGCCGCTGGCGCGGACCACGCTGGACCGCGCCGCCCACCGGCGTAAGGACGAGGCCTGGCTGGCCGAGGCCTGGACCCGCGGGCAGGTCCTGGTGGTGGATCTGGCCGCGGGCGGCCGGGCCCTGGTCACCGAGCGGGCCGACGGCGCCGTCGAGCTGATCCTGGTGCCGGCCGCCGATGCGCCCGAGGCCGAGCACTGGTTCCTGGGTGTCGACGCCGACGGCACCCCGCTCTGGACCGTGGACGCCACGCCACCCCCGGTCGAGGGCGCCCGCGCGGCGACGTTGCGGGAGATCGGGCACCTGCTCGACGCCCGCGACGCCGGGATCTTCACGGCCGCCGCCGCGCTGGCCAACTGGCACGCCAGCCACCGGTTCTCGCCGCGTTCGGGCCAGCCGACGGTCGCGGTGGAGGCCGGCTGGGCCCGGGCCGATGCCGACGGCCGGCTGATGTGGCCGCGCACCGACCCGGCGATGATCGTCGTGGTGCACGACGGCGTGTCCGGCCCCACCGGCCGCTGCCTGCTCGGTCACAACGCGGGCTGGCCCCGCGGCCCGGAGGGGCTGACCCGCTTCTCCTGCCTGGCCGGTTATGTCGAGCCGGGCGAGTCGGCCGAGGCCGCCGTCATCCGCGAGGTGGCCGAGGAGGTCGGCATAAAAATCAACTCCTTGCGGTACGAGGGCAGTCAGTCCTGGCCCTATCCGGGCTCGCTGATGCTGGGGTTCCTGGCCACCGCCGACCCGGCGCAGCCGCTGCGCCTCGACCCGGAGGAGATCGACGAGGCGCACTGGTTCACCCGGGAGCAGATCGCCAAGATGATCGCCGGTGGTTTCGTGCACCCGGAACTCGGCATCCCGATGGGCGTCCCGATGCGGTCCTCGATCGCGTTTTATCTCATCGATAAATGGCTGAACGATCGTGCGCAAGATCACTTTTAAACGTCTGATCAGAGAATTTCTCGTTTAGGAGGCAACCTGGGTACCGTCCCGGTGCGTCAGACTTACAAAGACGAGAGGGGATCCGATGACCCAGGTGGAAGCGCCGGCGTGGACGCCGATGTCCGCGGAAGAGCGGGAGGCGTTCGACCGCGACGGTTACATCGTCGTGCCGTCGGTGCTCAGTGAGAGCGAGATCGAGGCCGGCCGGGCCGCGATCCTGGGGTATTACGAGAAGGCCAAGGCCGAGGGCAAGCTGAGCGCGACCGGTGCCCTGCACCAGCTGTCGCCGATCGCGTACGTGCCCGAGCTGGCGTTCCTGCTCGACCACCCCAAGGCTTTCAAGTACATCTGGTCGTTGCTCGGGTGGAACATCCACGTGTACCACTCGCACATCGACGTGCACCCCCAGCTGCACGAGCAGCAGAAGGAATGGTGGCACTGGCACCAGGACGGCGGCCGGCAGAACCGGGAGATCGAGACCGATCCCCGCCCGATGCTGTCCGTGAAGCTGGCCTACTGGTTCTCCGACGTCAGCGAGACCGGCCGGGGCAACTTCACCGTCCTGCCCGGCAGCCACAAGACCAACTGGCTGCCCGGCCCGCCGAGCCGTGGCGTCCCATGGCCGCAGCCCGAGGGTGCTGTCCAGATCACCGCGAACGCGGGCGACCTGGTCGTGTTCGACCGCCGCATCTGGCACGCCCGGTCGGACAACTACTCCGACATCACCCGTGTCGGCGCGTTCTTCGGCTACACCCCGCGCTGGATCGCCATCCGCGACGAGGTCGCCGACCTGCCGAACAAGCCGGAGTGGGACAGCAAGACCGAGGTGGAGAAGCAGCTGCTCGGCGGCTTCGGCAAGGGTGACGGTGACCACCAGTGGGGTCACTACCCGGAGAGCACGCCGCTTTACGGCGAGCTCAAGGAGCGGGGCCTGCTCGACAGCAGCATCCCGGCTCTGATCCCGTGAAGTTCTGAGCAACGGAAAAGGGGCCGCCCAGCTGGGCGGCCCCTTTTCGTCGGCTTGGCCGGTCAGGCGCCGATCGTCGCCAGGTGCTGCTTGACCTGCACGATCGACGGGTTGGTGAGCGCCGAACCGTCGTCGAACTTGAGCGTCGGCACGGTCTGGTTACCGCCGTTGACGCTGCGGACGAAGGCGGCCGACGCCTCGTCCTGCTCGATGTCGACGACGTCGTAGGCGATGCCCTCCCGGTCGAGCTGGCTCTTCAGCCGGTGGCAATACCCACACCAGGACGTCGAGTACATGGTCAGCATCGGTCAGGGCTCCTTCGAGACAGGTCACACGGCGGTGCGGCTGAAAAGCACAACACCCCGCAGGGGTGTCATGATTCCCTACCGTGCGGACTGAAGCGGTGCTGGCCGGGCTCGACCCGGACCAGCGGACGGCGGTGACGGCCCCGGCCGGGCCGGTCTGCATCCTGGCGGGTGCGGGGACCGGGAAGACCCGTGCGATCACTCACCGGATCGCACACCGGACGCTCTCCGGCGAGATCAACCCACGGCACGTGCTGGCGGTGACGTTCACCGCCCGGGCCGCGGCCGAGATGCGTGCGCGGCTCACCGCGCTCGGCGCCGGCGGGGTCCAGGCGCGCACGTTCCACGCGGCCGCGCTGCGCCAGGTGCGCTACTTCGCGTCCCGCCTGCTCGAGGGCCGCGGCATGCCCGAGCTGATGGAGAGCAAGATCCGGCTGGTCGGTCTGGCCGCCACCCGGGCCGGGGTGCGCGCCGACCGCGCGGTCGCCCGGGACCTGGCCGGCGAGATCGAGTGGGCCAAGTCGTCTCTCGTCGAGCCGTCGGAGTACATCGTCGCCGCCGCCAAGGCGCTGCGTGAGCCCCCGTTCGAGGCGGACCGGGTGGCCGAGGTGTTCGCCGCCTACGAGTCGCTCAAACGCCGTCAGGGCGTGATCGACTTCGAGGATCTGCTGCGCGCCGCGGTCTGGGGCATCGAGGACCACCCGGACGTCGGCGAGCAGATCCGCGCGCAGTACCGGCACTTCGTCGTCGACGAGTACCAGGACGTCAACCCGCTGCAGCAGCGGCTGCTGGAGGCCTGGCTGGGCGGGCGCGACGACCTCACCGTGGTCGGCGACGCCAGCCAGACGATCTACTCGTTCACCGGTGCCAGCTCGTCGCACCTGATCGACTTCCCGCGCAAGTGGCGCGGCGCCACGGTGGTGCGCCTGGTCCGCGACTACCGGTCCACCCCGCAGGTGGTCGGGCTGGCCAACGCGGTGATCCGGCAGGCCCGCGGCACCGAGGCGAAACTGCGCCTGGAACTGCAGGGCCAGCGCCCGTCCGGCCCGGAACCGGAGCTGAAGATCTTCCCGGACGAGCCGGGGGAGGCCAACGCGGTGGCCCGGCGCTGCCGGGAACTCATCGCGTCGGGCACGCCGGCCAGCGAGATCGCGGTGCTCTTCCGGACCAACGCGCAATCCGAGGCGTACGAGGAAGCCCTGGCCGAGGCCCAGGTTCCGTACGTGGTCCGGGGCGCCGAACGGTTCTTCGAGCGGCCCGAGGTGCGGCAGGCGATGGTCGCCCTGCGCGCCGCCGTGCGCTCCATCCCGGGCGAGACGCCGCTGGTCGACGCGGTCGTCGAGGGCCTGGCCCGGGCCGGCTGGAACCGGTCGCAGCCACCGACCGGCGGCGCCGCCCGCGAACAGTGGGAGGCCCTCGCGGCGCTGGTCACGCTGGCCGAGGAGTACGCCGCCGAGCCGGAGATCCTGCCGATCGGCGAGGCCGGCCGGGTCCAGCGGGAGATCACCCTGTCCGCGTTCAACGAGGAGCTGGCCCGTCGCGCCGAGCAGCAGCACGCGCCGACCGTGGCCGGGGTCACCCTGGCGTCCCTGCACTCGGCCAAGGGCCTGGAGTGGGACGCGGTGTTCCTGGTCGGGCTGGCCGACGGGACGCTGCCCACGACGTACGCGAAAAGCTCGGAGCAGTTGGAGGAGGAGCGAAGACTCCTCTACGTCGGGGTGACCCGGGCCCGGCAGCTGCTGTGGCTCTCGCTGGGCCAGTCGCGGGCGCCGGGTGGGCGGGCCCGTCGGCCGTGCCGCTTCCTGCCGCAGCTGGAGCGCTCCGGCGGCGGTGGATTCTCGAACGGCGGGTACTCGAACGGCGGGTTCTCGAAGACGGCGGGCGAGCCCAGTCGGAAACCCGACCGCCGTCCGCCCAAGGTGTCGTCCTGCCGGATCTGCGGGGCGACCCTGCTGGCCGGTGCCGACCGGAAACTGGGCCGCTGCCCGACCTGCCCGTCAGACATGGACGAAGATCTTTTCGAGCGACTGCAGGCCTGGCGGGCGAGCACCGCCGCGGAGCTGAAAGTTCCTGCGTACGTCGTGTTCACCGACGCCACTCTGGTGGCCGTCGCGGAACGCCGGCCGACCGATCCGGCTCAGCTGCTGGCGATCGCCGGAATCGGGCCGCGCAAGCTGGGCCAGTACGGCGATGCGGTCTTCGCTCTGGTGGGCGGCGCGAGCCCCGATGATCTTGGCCGAAAAAACTTTGAAAACTAGTCCGTTAATTCGTTTGCCCTCCCCTGTAGGGCAGGCATAGCCTCAGGACACACCTTGCCGGGGAGCCTTCCCGGGCGAGATCAAACTACGAGTGCAGGTAATTGGAGGAGGTGGCCAAGATGAGGATCAACACCATGCTGATGCGTACGTCTTTGCTGCCGTCTGCTGCCTGTGCTCCGTCCGCTCTGCTGCCCGTCGCCGCTCCGTCGGCGCTACTGGTTGCTGAGCGGGTCCTGGCTCCGCAGGCGCACCAGGTCGTCAGCCAGCCCCAGGCCGAGCTGGGCAAATGGGCTGTCGAGCGCGTGCTCGTCGGAATCAACGGCACCAATGGCACCACTGGGTTCAAGGGCGACGATTCCATCTCCGCGAAGCGTTACACGGACGGTGGCAGCGGCACCCCGCCTCGAGGAAGGCCGGTCTGACAGACCAGACCTCCGGCTCACCTCGAGGCCGCGGAACCCCTAACCGGGATCCGCGGCCTCAATTGTTTTTCCGGCTCACCCGCCGGTGCACAACCCCGGAAGACGATCCAGAAGATCGCGAGAAAGAGAGAGGTGACCGGGCTTTATGAGTCTGGCGCTGGCCCCGATCGACATCACCGTCGACATCGAGGCGAACCTGCCCTGTCGGAAGTTCGACCCGGACCTGTGGTTCTCCGACTCCCCGGCCCAGCTGGAGCTGGCCAAGTCGCTCTGCGGGGACTGCCCGCTGCGCGTCGAGTGCCTCGCCGGCGCGGTGGAGCGGAGCGAGCCCTGGGGTGTCTGGGGCGGAGAGATCTTCGAGCGTGGCGCGGTCGTTCCGCGCAAGCGGCCGCGGGGCCGTCCGCGTAAGGCGGACGTGGCTCGCGACGCCGAGCTGGCTGTCGAGGTCGAGGAGCGGCTCGCCGCGAACGGTCTCGACTCGCGCAACAGCGTGCGGCTGGCGGCCTGAGATGACCGTCCACACCCAGCACGAAACCGATAGCCGAATGACGAGCACCGAAAACGTATATCCGAATGGAGCCACCAAAGTGAGACTCATCCAAGAGGCGTTGTCCAGGGCTCGAATGCGTCAGCCTCAGAGTGACCGTGCACCTGAGGCTTACCGCTCCGCCCGCCGCATCGCGATGGAAAGCCGCAAGCAGGCTGCCCGCGAACTCGGCGTCGGCGGCTACTGATCCCGCATAGACCCGCTACCTGGGAATGACGAAAGGCCTGTCCGCATCGGACGGGCCTTTCGCCGTTCGTCCGGTCAGCCCGGAGGCACGGATGGAGTCCGACCTGGAGCTGGGAGCTCACGCGACCGGGGCGAACCCCGGCAACCATTCCTCGAGAATCTCCCGGTACGCCGCCTCGGCCTCCAACTGGCACAGAACGCCGATCGAGCCCAGCGTCACCCGATGAATCAACAGGTACGACGGAGGCAGGTTGAGCTTGCGGCCGAGCTGGTAGGCGGGCGACCGGGGATTCGCGATCCGGGTCGCCTCCCCACGCAGCCAGCTCCGGGTGAAGCGGAAACGCTCCACCGCCACCGGCTCGATCATCGGCCGGAGGAAGCCGAGCACCGCCTCCGCGTCGATCGACTCGTCACGCTTGATGAAACCCTCGTCGCGCAGCCCGTCGGCCACGCCCTGGGCGTCACCGGCCAGAGCCAGACGCACCAGCCGCCCGATCGGCTCGGGGTGACCCTCCGGAAGCCGGGCCACCGCGCCGAAGTCGATCACGCCGAGCCGCCCGTCCGGCAGGATCCGGAAGTTGCCCGGATGCGGGTCGGCGTGCAACAGCCCGGCCCGGCCCGGCGCCGAGAAGTGCAGAATCGCCATCATGCGGCCGGCCTCGTCGCGCTCCTCCGTGGTGCCGTCGGCGATCACACCGGCCAGCGGGGTGCCCTCGACCCACTCGGTGACCAGGACCCGCGGCGCGGAGGCGACCACCCGGGGCACGAAGATGTCCGGATCATCCTGGTACGCGGCGGCGAAGACGCGCTGCGTCTCGGCCTCCATCTCGTAGTCCAGCTCCTCGACGACCCGCTCGTGCAGCTCGGCCAGGAGCGGCTTGACGTCGATCCCAGGCTGGATGATCTTGAACATGCCGGCCAGCCGGGAAAGCTGCTTGAGGTCCGAGACCAGGGCCTCGCCGGCGCCCGGATACTGCACCTTGACGGCGACCGGGAGCAGTTTCGGCTTCCCGTTCCGCCGGGCCGGCGGCAGCTTCCAGACCGCGCGATGCACCTGGCCGATGCTGGCCGCGGCGGCCGGGCTGTCGTCGAACTCGGCGAAACCGTCCCGCCAATCCGGCCCGAGCTGCTCGGCCAGCGCCTTGTGCACGCTGGCCACCGGCATCGGTGGGGCGGCCTCCTGCAGCTTCGTCAGCGCCTGCCGATAGGGGCCGGCCATCTCTTCCGGCAGGGCGGCCTCGAACACCGAGAGCGCCTGGCCGAACTTCATCGCACCGCCCTTGAGCTGGCCCAGCACCATGAACAGCTGCTCGGCGGTGCGCTGCTGGATGTCCGCGGAGATGACGTCGGCGGCGATCCCGACGGCCCGCTTACCGAGACCCAGCGCGGTGCGTCCGGCGAAGCCGAGGGGCAGTGCGGCCAGCTTGGCTGTCCGAGAGGCCGCGCGGCGCGGTATGTCCGTCACCAGATCATTGTTACCGACGGGCGGGCGTTCCTCGGGCGGTCGCGCCCGGGTTTGCTGGGTTATGCGACAAAGGTTCGATCGAGGATCCACATTTCCTCCACAATTCAGCCTTTCGAACGCCGCCCTCAGCACGCTCCTGCTGCCGTCCCGAGCTCCATCGCCGGCCGGGCCCGCGCAGTTGGCGCCGAGGGCCGTGTCGGGCCGCCGGAGGCACCCCGCAGAGCCGGCTTGGGCCGCGCAGCTTGCGGCCAGGGGAGCCTCGATCGCGCGGAGACAACCATCACAGTCGGCGGCAGGCCTCGCCGGCAACTGCCTGGCGGGGGTCTCGGTGTTGTGGGCGGCGAATGGTGGTGCGGGGCGGGACGGCCCGGGCTCATGGGGCTGGTGGGCGCCGAGTGCGCCGACGGCAGGTGCAGCCGGGATGGGGCTGCCAGGTGCGCCGGCGGGAACGACCGGGCGCGCTGATCTCCACGGACGCCCCCAACGTCTCCGGCGTCCCGCCGTCCAGGAACTCCAGCACCTCGGCGGTCGCGAAGCCGGTCGCGGTCAGGACGGTCGCCACCGTGCACGGTTCCGCGGCGTCCGGCCCGGGTGGTGCGGGCGTGCCCGGCCAGTCCGGGTCGCGATCATGACGATGCAGGTCCAGACAGTTGAGACAGGGACCGCCGAACGCGGGCACGAACGGGCCGATGACGGCCGCACCGTCGCGGATCCGTACCGCGAGGTGGGGTTGGCGCCGACCGGCGTGTGCGGCGGCGATCAGGGCGGCCGGCTCGTCGTGGGCGAGCTGGACGACCAGGCTGGCCGGCCCTCGGCGGACCTCCCGGACGTCGGTCCCGGGCACAGCCTGGACGACCGTGGCGGCCACCGCCGTGCGCAGGGGGCTGCCCAGGTCAGCGACTCGTAGTGCGCTGCCGGGCAGATCGCCCGGCCCGACCATGCCGGAGAGGTCCGGATACACATGCCCGACCCCGGCCTCGGCCAGGGCGACCGCGACGGTCGAGCCGAGCCGCCCGCGTCCGGCCAGAACGACCCGGGCCGCGCGCCGGCGACGCAGGGCGCGAGCGGGTGACGAGAGGCGTGCGGGCGACGAGACGTCGGTGGGGGAGAGCGCGAGGGCGGCGGCCTCACCGGCCAGCCGGCGTCGCTCGGCACTGGGCAACCCGGCCGGCAGCAGCGCCGACGACGGCAGCACCAGACCGGCCCGATGCAGGAGGTCGAGCAGCTCCCGAGCCTCGTCGGGCGGGATGCCGAGCTCGGCCGCATGCAGGAGAACCTGCCGCTCCGGCCGGTTGCCGTCGAGCAGATCGAGGACCCGGGCCAGCCGCGGGTCGGGTAGTTCCAGGCGCACGGCCCGCGCCGGATCCATCCCCAGCTGCAGCTCGACGGGCCCACGCCAGACCCGGGCGAGCCCGGGGATCAGGGTTGGCCGAGGTAGAGGAGTGCGGGGCCGAGGAGTCATGAGTGACAGGTTGTCACTACGGGGCTGCGGAGCGGGTTCGTTATCCACAGCCCCGCGAGCCACTCGGCTGCTTTATCCACAGGCCCGAGCGAGTTATCCACAGGTGGGTACACCGGCTCCGGATAACTCAACGTGTCCGCACGGACACGGTTATGGCTTGCCGGGGAGATCGGCCGTGGTGGCCGGCCTCCCCGGAGTGCTCATCAGCTGGCCGGCTTGGCCTTACCCAGAATCCGGTTCATCGTCGTTCCGCACACCGGGCACTTGCCCTTGGCCATGTTCATGCCGGTCTTGGAGACCTCCACGTTGCCCTGGAAGTCACGCTTCTCCTTGCACTTGACGCAGTAGCCGTTGTATGTGGTGTCGGCCACGGTTCCTCCTCGTGTTCGTGTCGTCGGCCGCTGGGCCCCGTGCCTGTTCGCGGCGACGGGCGCGAACCTGTCTGCGGCGACGGGCCGCCATGTGGCGTGGCCCTCGTCCGGGGCGTGGACTTACCCAGGTCAGGCCGTTTCCATGTCAGCGCAGTGTCGGCGGTGTCACCGACGACGTGAGTGTGCCGGTCCGAAGTGCCCTTTTCGTACAGATTTGCCGGGACACGCCGACGATTGGCTTCATAACGGCACGAAAGGGATGTGAGCCCCGAGTAGTCCACTGAGTCGAAGATGGTCTAGGTTGACGGCTGTCTCAGATGTTGCGGCTGAGGAAATTTTTTTCGGGTATATGCGGACGAACCGGCCGTATTCCGTGACAGTCATTGGGCGTACTCTTGCGGTGACCAGGGTCTCCCGGTTTAGCGTCTCAACGTGAACCCGAATCTGGGCCTCGCGAGCCGGTAATGGCCCGCGTGCGCAAGCCTGTCGTGGAAGTGCGGCGCAGTCAGCGCCGGCGCAGGACGGTGTCCGCGTATCGCGACGGAGAGCGCGTGGTCGTGCTCATCCCGGACCGGTTCTCGCGCGCCGAGGAGACCGAGTGGGTCGAGCGCATGCTCGCCCGGCTGGCTGCCCGTGAGGAACGTCTCAGGTGCACCGACGCCGAGCTTCTCAACCGCGCCCGCCGGCTCACCGCGCGCTATCTCGCCGACTACGTGGACCTGGTGGCCCCGGCAAGTGTGCGCTGGGTGACGAACCAGAACGGCCGCTGGGGCTCCTGCACCCCGGACGACGCCACCATCCGGATCTCGCACCGGATCCAGGAGATGCCCGACTGGGTGATCGACTACGTGCTGCTGCACGAGCTCGCCCACCTGGTCGTGCCCAGCCACAACGCGCGATTCTGGGAGCTCGTCGACCGTTTCCCCAAGGCCGAGCGCGCCCGTGGCTATCTGGAGGGCGTCTCCGCCGCCGGCTCCCTGGTGATGGCCGAATAACCCGCACGCCTGCGGCGCCACGATTACGCTCGGTGCAAGATCCGCTGTTCGCCGCCGGCCATCCGGCGCCTCCGGCGGCTTTCGCCGTACGGCGTCAGCGTTGTCCACACCAGCGAGTTGTCCACAGGCCCGGAGCGCGCCGCCCCGCCCCCACGGCAGAATGCTCTGCGGGGGCTCCCCCAGGGTGGTGGGCCTGTATCCACAGCCGGCACCCAAGATCAATCGGCCCGGACAGCCGTGGTCCGGTCAGCCCCCACGCCCAGCCCGCGCGCAGTGGGCACTCAGCCGGCAGCCGGGCCGCGCTGGAACCCGGCCGGCAGCTGGGCTGCGCTGGAACCCGGCCGGCAGCTGGGCTGCGCTGGAACCCGGCCGGCAGCTGGGCTGCGCGTTGGAACCCGGCCGCGACGGGCCGTTAGGGTTCTCGCGTGACGCGGCGTGTAGTGGTGGCGATGCTGGTTCCGGTGCCGTGGAGCCCTCCGGGGGTGGACCTGGCCGACTGGCGGGCCGCGCTCGCCGAGGACGTCGTCGACCTGCTGGCCCGGCTGGCGCAGGCCGAGGCCGCGATCGCGGCTACGCCCGAGGATCGGGGGCTGGCCGAGGAGATCGCCTGGCCGGGCATGCGGATCTACGAGGTCGAGCGGGCGACCGTGCTGCCCGTGCTGGCGGCCGCGACGGCTGACGGCTTCGAGCAGGCGGCGGTGATCGCCGCGGACGCGCCGGACGTGCCGGGGATGATTCTCGGAAAGCTTCTCCGGCCGTTGGAGAGCAAGGCGGTCGCGGTCGCGCCGAGCGGGCCCGGGGGAGGGGTGCTGGGCGTCGCCACGAGCCTGCCCGCGCCGGAGTGGCTGGCCGACCACGATCTGGACTCCGCCACGGCTCAGCTGCTGCGCAGGACGGCTCCCGCGCCCGGGGACGTCACCTCGACCCCGCCGTGGCGTCGCCTGCGGGGGCCGGCCGACCTCGGGACGCTCGACGTCGCGCTCGAAGGCTGGGACAACACGCGAACCCTGCTCGGCGGCTGATCCGGGGGACACGGCGGCGCGCCGAGCCGTCGGGCGGCTGGTCCCCGCGGATTCGGCAGCGCGCGATCACCGCCGTACGGGAAAAGCGGCAAGCCGGACCGAAGCGGAGCCGGCGGCCGCGGGATGCGCCGGGTGGCGAAGCGGCCTTGGCGCCGCGCGCCCGGAAAGCGGCTGAGCCGGCGCGGTGAGGTCGGAGAGTGGCCAGGCTTGCGCCGCGCGCCCGGAATGCGGCTGAGCCGGCGCGGCGTGCTGGGGAAGCGGCCGGGGCGGTGCTCAGCACCGCCCCGGACCAGCGAAAAGAGGGTTACTTCTCCGGGGTTTCCGGGCCGGGCTCGGGGTTGCCCTCAAGCCCTTCCAGCTCGCTGATGTCCCAGTCGGACTGGCTGCTGGCGAAGACTTCCGGGTGGGCGAAGTCGTCGTCGGTGGGCAGCAGGTCCGGGTGGTCCCAGAGGGCGTCGCGGCCGGCCGTGCCGCGTTGCTCGGCGACGGCGGACCACAGGGCGCCGGCCTCGCGCAGGCGGCGGGGGCGCAGCTCCAGGCCGACCAGGGCGGCGAAGGTCTGCTCGGCCGGACCGCCGGCGGCCCGGCGGCGGCGGAACGCCTCGCCCAGCGCGGCGACCGAGGGCAGACGGTCTCCGGCGGCCTGGTCGACGACCTGGCCGACCCAGCCCTCGACCAGCGCCAGCGCCGTCTCCAGACGGGCCAGGCTGGCCTTCTGCTGCGGGGTGTCCTCCGGCGTGAAGATGCCCTCCAGCGCCATGGCCTGCATCGACTCCGGATCGGTGGGGTCGACGCGGCTCATCGCCTCCTCGATCGCCTCCCGGTTCACGGTGATGCCATTGGCGTACGTCTCGACGGCGTTCAGCACGTGGGCCCGCAGCCACGGGACGTGCCCGAAGAGCCGCTGATGGGCCGCCTCGCGCAACGCCACGTAGAGCCGGACCTGGTCCTCGGGGAGTTCCAGGCCCTCGCCGTACGCCTTGATGTTGGCCGGGATGAGGGCGGCGGTGCCGGCCGGGCCGAGCGGGAGGCCGATGTCGCCGGCCGAGAGCACCTCGGCCGCGAGCTGGCCGAACGCCTGGCCGAGCTGGCCGCCGAAGAGCGCGCCGCCGAGCGTGGCGACCATCGACTGCATGGGGCCGAGCTGGGCCCGGGCCTCCTCGGGAACCAGGTCGCCCATGGCGCCCACCATGCGGCCGGCGATCGGCTCGCAGAGCTTCTTCCAGACGTCGAGAGTGTTGTAGATCCACTCGTTGCGGTTCCAGGCGACCGCCTTGTGGATGCCACTGGGGAGCGAGCAGACCGGGTCGAGCCACAGGTCGGCGAGGCGGAGCGCCTCCTCGACCTGGTGGCGCTCGTGCATGTTCACCGCCGGGTCGCCACTGGCCGAGAGCTGGCTGGCGGCGACCTGCCGGGCCAGGTCCCAGTTGACCGGGCCACTGCCCGGGGCAGTGAACATCTGCTGCAGTTGCGCCATGAACTGCTGCATCTGCTGCGGGTCGGAGGGGTCGGGCGGCTGCGCGCCCGGCAGGGAGAAGCCGAACGGGATATCAGGCACGACCCCCACGGTACGCGCGAAACGCTCGTAGCGGACTGATGGAGGTATCAGCTCAGAGAGAACTCAGACAGGGTGGGTAGTCTCACGCGCATGAGACGACGCGGTGTCACCGTCATCCTGGGCGCCCTGGTAACCGCCCTGCTGGCCGCCGGTGTCATGATCTCCGACCTGCCGTACGTGGTTCTCACACCCGGCCCGACGGTGAACACGCTCGGCTCGGCCGAGGGCACCGAGGTGATCCAGGTGTCCGGCGCCAAGACGTCGTCGTCGGCCGGCGAGCTCCGCCTCACCACGGTCAACGTGCAGTCGAAGGTCGAGCTGGTGCAGGCCGTCCAGGGCTGGTTGAGCGGCAAGGACGCGGTCGTCCCGCGCGAGTTGATCTACCCGCCGGACCGTAGCGAGCAGCAGGTCCAGCAGCAGAACGCGCAGGAGTGGAAGGACTCGCAGACCAGCGCCGAGACGGTGGCGCTGCGCGAGCTGGGCTACCCCGTGCAGACGTACGTGCGCAAGGTCACCGAGGGCGGCGCCGCGGTCGGCAAGCTCCAGGAGAACGACGTGATCACCTCGATCGCCGGCACCGCCGTGACCGGTCCGACGCAGCTCACCGAGCTGGTCCGGGCCAAGCCGGCCGGCACCGCGCTGACCGTGGGGTACACGCGGGGCGACAAGCCCGGCACCGTGACCGTGACCACCAAGCCCGGCGACGACGACGCGAAGACGCCCCGCCTGGGCATCGAGATCGACACCAAGCAGCCGCACCCGTTCACCATCAAGATCGATCTGGACAAGATCGGCGGCCCGAGCGCCGGCCTGATGTTCAGCCTCGGCATCATCGACAAGCTTCGCGACGAGGACCTGACCGGTGGCAAGGTCATCGCCGGCACCGGCACCATCGACGACGACGGCAACGTCGGCCCGATCGGCGGCATCCCGCAGAAGCTGAACGGCGCGAAGAAAGCCGGCGCCAAGCTCTTCCTGGTGCCCAAGGACAACTGCGCGGAAGCGCTGCGCAACGCGGTCCCCGGCCTGCCGATGGCCAAGGTGGCCACCGTGGACGACGCACTCACCGCCCTCAAGACGTTCACGTCGGGTGGCACCCCGACGCCGTGCTCGACATCATGACCACTGGCAGTGACCGGAGATCGTAAGGTGAGTCACCGGCCCGACGAAGTGTGGAGCCAACGTTGGTAATGCGAAACAGCCCCCTACCAAGGATGAGCCGGCGCGGTCGCGTCACCGTCGGCGTCCTGGTCGGGGTCTTCATACTTTTCACGCTGCTGGGCTGGGGCGTCGACGCGTACACGGACTATCTCTGGTTCTCCGAGGTTCAGTTCACCCAGGTCTTCTCCGGGGTGCTGGTCACCAAGCTGCTGCTGTTCCTGGCGGTCGGCGCGGCGATGGCCCTGGTCGTCGGGGCGAACCTGTACCTGGCCTACCGCCTGCGCCCGCTGCTGCGGCCGCACTCGCAGGAACAGGCCACCCTGGAGCGCTACCGGATGGTTCTCGCGCCCCGGCTCGGCACCTGGATCACCGTGGTCAGCGTCGTCATCGGCTTCTTCGCGGGTCTCTCCGCGCAGGGCCGGTGGAGCGACTGGATGCTGTTCCGCAACGGTGGTGACTTCGGCCAGACGGACCCGCAGTTCAAGGTGGACATCGGGTTCTACATCTTCGACTACCCGCTGCTGCGCTACCTGCTCGGTGTCGGCTTCACCGCGGTGGTGCTGTCCGTGCTCGGCGCGCTGGCGGTGCACTACATCTTCGGCGGCGTCCGCCTGCAGGGCGTCGGCGACCGGATGACCACTGCCGCGCGCGCTCACCTGACCACCCTGGTCGCGGTGTTCGTGCTGCTCAAGGCCGTGGCGTACGTACTTGATCGGCGTGCCCTGCTGCTCGAGCAACACGTCTCCCCGGGGCTGTACGGCGCCGGCTACACCGACGTCAACGCGCTGCTTCCGGCCAAGGAGATCCTGGCCTACATCTCGATCGTCGTCGCCGTGGCGATCGTGGTCTTCTCCAACGCGGTGATGCGGAACCTGGTCTGGCCGGGCGTCTCGCTGGCGCTGCTGGCCGTCTCGGCCGTGGCGATCGGTGGCATCTACCCGCTCGCGGTGCAGAACTTCCAGGTCAAGCCGAGCCTGTCGGACAAGGAACGGCCATACATACAACGCGCGATAGACGCCACCCGCTCGGCATTCGACCTGGATACCAGCAAATCGAGTGACTACACGCCGACCACCAACGCGGACGGCACCACCACGCCGCCGACCACCCTGCCCGACGACACCAGCGCGCAGAACGTCCGGGTCATCGACCCGCAGCTGGTCTCCGAGGCCTTCACCCAGTCGCAGCAGTCCCGCAGCTTCTACGACTTCGGCGAGAAGCTGGACGTCGACCGCTACACGATCGACGGCAAGACCGGCGACTACGTGGTCGGCGCCCGGGAGATCAACGACGACAAGCTCTCCGCCCAGCAGCGGAACTGGCTGAACCGGCACACCGTCTACACCCACGGGTACGGCCTGGTCGCCGCCCCGGCCAACAAGGTGTGCGCCGGTACCGGTTACCCGTACTTCGTGTCCGGCTTCCTCGGCGACACCAACTCGGGCACCTGTTCCGCCCCGACCGACGAGCTCGAAGCCGACCAGCCGCGGATCTACTACGGCGAGCAGTCGACCGAGTACGCGATCGTCGGCCAGACCGACAAGAACAAGAACGTCGAGTTCGACCGCCCGCAGGAACAGAACAAGAACGAAGAGGTCAAGTACACCTACGACGGCAAGGGCGGCGTCGAGATCGGCTCGTTCTTCCGCCGGCTCGTCTTCGCGATCAAGAACACCGAGAGCAACTTCCTGCTCTCCGACGCGGTCAACGCCGACTCCAAGGTGATGTACATCCGGACCCCGCGCGAGCGGGTGGAGAAGGTCGCGCCGTTCCTCACCATCGACGGCGACCCCTACCCGGCGCTGGTCGGCGGCAAGATCGTGTGGATCCTCGACGGGTACACCACGGCGTCGACCTACCCGTACTCGCAGAAGATCAACCTGGCCACCGAGACCCGGGACGAACTCACCGGGACCGGCTCGTTCGCGCTGGCCCGGGACGACGTCAACTACATGCGCAACTCGGTCAAGGCGACCGTCGACGCGTACGACGGCACCGTCAAGCTCTACGAGTTCGACGACAAGGACCCGGTCCTCAAGGCGTGGAACAAAGCCTTCGGCGGGCACCTGGTCATCCCCAAGGCCGACATCCCGACCGACCTGTCCGCCCACTTCCGGTACCCGGCCGACATGTTCAAGGTGCAGCGCAACCTGCTCACCAAGTTCCACGTCCAGGACCCGCAGACGTTCTTCAACGGCGACGACTTCTGGCAGGTGCCGAACGCGCCGGACGCGCCGCAGAGCGGAGTCAAGCAGCCGCCGTTCTACCTGAACGTCAAACTGCCCGAACAGGCCGCGACCACCTTCCAGCTGACCTCCGGGGTGACCCCGGTCAACCGGGACAACATGGCCGCGCTGATCTCCGGGTCGTACACGGCCCAGGGCGAACCCCAACTGCAGGTGCTCAAATTGCCCAACAACGCGGTGACACCCGGCCCGGTCCAGGTGCACCGCCTCATGGTCAACAACGCGAGCATCTCCCAGCAGCTGTTCAGCCTCAACCGCAGCGGCCAGGCCACCGTCCTCTACGGCAACCTCATCTCGCTGCCGCTGGAAGACAACATCCTGTACGTCGAGCCGGTCTACGTGAAGAGCACCCAGGCCAACGCGCCGCCGCTGCTGCAGAAAGTGCTCATGTCGTACGGCGACGGCTCCAACGTGGTGCTGGAGAACAACCTCACCGACGGTCTCAAAGCCCTGGCCAAACTCAACAAGGGCCCCACGACCGGCACCACCAACCCGGGCGGCACCGGCACCACACCGCCGACCACCCAACCCACCGCGCCGTCCACCACCGTGCCCGGCGACCTCGCCGCGGCCGCCGCCGACGTCGACAAAGCCATCGAGAACGTGCGCACCGCCCAGAAGTCCGGTGACTTCGTGGCCTACGGCACGGCCCTCAAAGCCCTCGACGACGCCATGACCCGCTTCCAGCAGGTCCAAGGCGCAGCCGGCGGCACGACCACACCCGGCGTGGCACCGTCAGCCGGGGCGTCACCGACACCCAGCGCCGGTGGCTGACCGATAGTGATGCCTGCCTCCGGGGGCCGTTTTGCAGCTTCCGGAGGCAGTGCGCTAGGGTTTACCCATACCGACGCGGGGTGGAGCAGCTCGGTAGCTCGCTGGGCTCATAACCCAGAGGTCGCAGGTTCAAATCCTGTCCCCGCTACGAGGGATTGAGGGCCCCCTGTCCGCAGAAAGCGCGGACAGGGGGCCCTCTTCGCCTATATCTGCTCAGGGGGCCGAGCCCCCTGAAACCCCGCGTTACGGTGGGGGCGGTTTGCTGGTTGGCTGCGGGTTGGAACCCTTGCCGAGGGCGGCCGATTTTTTTGCGGGCGCCTGGGGCTGTGGGGCGTTTTGGGCTGATTGCCTGTCTTTTCGGTGACTCCGGAACCGCTGGCCACTGCGCAACCGCTGGGCGGCGCGGAACCGCTAGTCATTCTGTCGGGCGTTGGTGACGGCAGCTCATGCAGGTTCGCGGTGCCGGCGGCCTACAAGCGGCTGACAGCGCGTGGGGCCGGTGGCCTGCAACCCGCTGACAGCGCGTGGGGCCGGTGGCCTGCAACCCGCTGACAGATCGTGGTGTTGGTGGCCTCACGGCGTTGGTGGCGGCGTCTTGGCGGCTCTGTAAGTGCTGCGGGTCTGAAAGGTTGCAGGGGTGGGAGTTCTGCGGTGGTGGCGAATCTGGGGCTTCGGGTAGGGGTGGAGTGGGTGGCTTTGGTGATTTGACGGGGGGTGTTTTTGTTTTTTGGGTGGTCGAATTCGGAGGGGTGGTGGAGGGGATTGCTGATTGGTTCGAGAAGAGGGAATTGGGGTGGGAATTGTGGTGGGGGGCACTTTTGGGTGGGGGAGGGGTGGGGTGGCTGGGGGGTGGGGTCGGAACTGTCCGGGTCGTGGTCGTGTGGGTGTGCGTTACGGGAAGAGGGGAAACGGGCTGTTTGGGAGTGGGGTGTGGCCGGGTGGCTGAGGGTGTGGGGTGAGGGCGGTGGGCGTGATCAGGGTGGGCGGGTCATCGTGGGGTGTCGATCTTTGCGGGGGTTGGTGGGGTGAGGGGGATGGTTTGAATTTGAAAGGGGGTGGTTACCTTCCGGATTGTAAAGGTTGCTTAAGGTAGCTGGTGGTGTTCCATGGGTGACTATGTGATTGCGCTGTGTATAAGCACAGAATTGGTTTTGAGGAATTGGTGGTCTGAGGGTGACAAGCGGGGGGTGATCTGCACAGAATGCCGAGTCGGCTTTTCTGTGTGTGGGCGTTCTGAGCCCCCGGGGGAGTTCGGCGTCTGCCACCCGCCAGGAGCGGGCCGCTTTACCTGAAAGAGGTGCACTACGTCATGCTCGGACAACGAGGACGACGCTGGGCGCAAGCCACTCTGGCCGCTGTGGCCGGTGGCGCGCTGCTGATCGGCTCTGCCGGGCCGGCCGCCGCCGACGAACCGACCAGTGGTATTCCGCGGAGCATGCCGAACAGCTCGGTCAGCCTGCTGCTGGACGGCAAGACCGTGAAGACCGGCGGGATCAACCTGGAGATCAAGGGTCAGGAGACCGTTCCGGCCTTCTGCATCGACTTCCACACCCCGCTCGGCACCAACCAGGGCTACACCGAGGGCACCTGGGACGAGTCCGAGGTCAAGAACCTGGCCAAGGTGCAGTGGGTGCTCGCCCACAGCTACCCGAACGGTGACTCGGCCGCGCTGCTCCAGGCCGCCGGCGTGCAGATGCCGTCGGTGGGCCAGAGCGGCCGGAACCGGCTGCTCTACTTCGGCACCCAGACCGCCATCTGGCACTTCAGCGACGGCATCACGCTGGGCGACTGGAACGCCAAGGCTCGCCTGGGCGACCAGAAGGAGTACGCGGTCATCAAGGGTGTCTACGACTACCTGACGACCCACGCGACCGACCAGCCCGAGCCGGCCGCCCAGCTGAGCATCACCCCGGCCAGTGCCACCGCGAAGGCCGGCGAGAAGGCCGGTCCGTTCACCGTGGCCGGCCCGGCCGGTGCGGTCACCGTCGCGGTCACCGGCGGCTCGGCCGTCGACGCCGACGGCAAGCCGGTCACCACGACCACCAACGGCGGCCAGTTCTGGCTGATCGCGACCGGTGCCGGTAAGGCCACGGTCAAGCTCACCGCTCAGGACTCCGTCTCGTTCGGCCGGGTCTTCCTGTACAGCGGCGGCAAGGAGAAGCACCAGAAGCTGATCCTGGGCTCCAGCGTCGGCAAGACCGTGGACGCGAGCGCCGAGGCCACCTTCACCGCCGCTCCGAGCGCCAGCTCCTCGTCCCCGGCCCCGGAGACCAGCACCTCGTCCTCCTCGACCCCGCCGGCCACGGGCAGCCCGTCGGCGAGCGCCTCGGAGAGCCCCTCCGCGGACGTTCCGACCGCGAGCACCTCGCCGACCTCCGGTGGGGCCCTGGCCCTGACCGGTTCGGCGACCGGCCCGGTCATCGGGGGCGGCGCCCTGCTGCTCCTCGTCGGTGCCGGCCTGCTGCTGATGGCCCGCCGCCGCCGGACCCGCTTCACCAGCTGATCCGGCCGCCGACCTCAGGTCGGCCGGTCTGACTCGACAATGGCCTGAACCGCGAAGGTGCGGTTCAGGCCATTGCCGTATCCGGAACATGGCCGGAAGAAAGCCCTTTGAATTGATCTTAAGCGGCGGTCGCAGTCCGATTTTGTACGCGAATCGGAGCGCGGCATCTGTCCGTGGATTCCGCCCATTTCAGGCTTGTTCGGATCCGGCGGCATTGTCGGACGGACTGATCCGATATGCGGACTGTCCGCTTTTGTTCAGCGCTGACCTGCCCATACACACGCTCATTACGGCCGAATGGACATTGAGAGGCGCCAAAGTTACGGGTTAGTGTGGCCGAACTGGACGCGGGATATCGGCGGCGCTGAAGTCATCGCGCGGGCCCATGTGATAAGTGCCGAATGCGAGTGCGGGAATGGGCTGGTGCGCCGCCGGGGTCGAGCGTGTTCGACTTCGGGGGAAGGGGCGCGTCGGAATGCGTACGAGAAGCGGGTCTTTTGTCTTTGGGGTTTTAGCGGCGCTTGTGGTGTTCGGAGCGTTCGCGGTGGATCCGGCGACCGCCACGGTCGGCGTGCCGGCGGCCGCTGAGCAGCAGGCTCCCGCGCATGCGGACGACGACACCCTGGAACACATGGAGTACGACCTGGCCGGCACGCCGATGTCGGAGATCGAGCGGAAGACCGCGGCGAACGCGGCCCGGATCCAGAAGGCGACGGGCGTGCGGCCCGGGGTGGCGCCGTTCAAGGCGAACGCGGTCGCCGACCCGGGGGTCGCCGGGACGTGGAGCCCGGTGGTGGACACCCCGGTGGTCCCGGTCTTCCAGGCGGTCCTGCCGAACGGGAAGGTGCTGATCTGGGACTCGGTCGGCGACAACGCGGCCGAGTCGTACCCGACGCACGACTTCACCCGGGTGATGCTCTGGAATCCGGCCGACAACACGTACAAGCGGGTCGACCTGCAGGGCACCAACATCTTCTGCGCCGGGTTCGCGCACCTGGCCAACGGCAACATCCTGGTGGCCGGCGGGAATCTCAACGCGAAGCTGCAGGGCACGGTCACCACGTACGTCTTCGTCTGGCAGACCGAGCGGTGGAGCGTCGGCCGGCTGATGGCGGCCGGGCGCTGGTATCCCTCGGTCACGGAGAACGCTCTGGGTGAGGGCGTGATCGTCGGCGGCGGCCCGTCGACCGCGGAGGTCTTCGGGACGGACAACCGCATCCGGCCGCTCACCGGTTTCACCAAGTACAGCGCGCGGCTCTATCCGTTCCTGGGCTCGCGGCCGGACACCCAGATCGGGCTCTACGGCCCGTCGACGACCGGGTACACGATCAACACCTCGGGCACGGGCGTGATCACCGCCACCACCACGCGGGACTCGATCAACCGGGATTACGGCAGCTTCGCGACGTACGACATCGGCAAGACGCTCGTCGTCGGGGGCGGCACCGTCACCGAGGGCGGCCAGAGCAACGTGCCCACGAAGACGTCCGTGCTGATCGACAGCAACCCGTGGAACACGCCTGCGTACGCGGCCGGCGCGTCCATGGCGACCGGCCGGCGGCAGGCCAACGCCACCCTGCTGGCCGACGGCCAGGTGCTGGTCACCGGCGGGATGAGCACGGAGGCCAACGGCGGCGGGTTCGACCTTCAGCACGCGGTCACGGCGGCCGAGGTCTGGGATCCGGTGACCGGCGGGTGGACGACGCTGGCCAGTGCGAGTCGCATCCGGCAGTACCACTCGACGGCCGCGCTGCTGCCGGACGGGCGGGTCATGACCGGTGGCGGCGGGGTCTGCGGCGGCTGTGTGGAGGCGGGTTACCTGGAGAAGAACGTCGAGTACTTCACGCCGCCGTACCTGTACAAGAAGGACGGCAGCGGGCAACTCGCCGCCCGACCGGTGATCTCGGCCGCGCCCGCCTCGGTCGGCGTCAACTCGCCGTTCACGATCACCTCGCCCCAGGCGGCCGGCGTGACGAAGGTCGCGCTGGTCGGGCTCAGCGACGTGACGCACGGCCAGGACCAGGGGCAACGCTACATCCCGCTCAGGTTCTCGAAGTCCGGCACGACGCTGACGGTCACCGGCCCGCAGACCGGGGGTGTGGCGCCGCCCGGTTACTACATGCTCTTCATCATCGATGCCGACGGCGTTCCCTCGGTCGCCACCATGGTCCAGGTCGGGAAGAACATCCGCCCGCTGATGAACGCGGTGAAGAACAGCACCGGCCGATGCCTGGACGTGCCGTCGTCGTCGATCGCGATCCGCACCTTCCTCTGGACCTACGACTGCAACGGCGGCAACGCGCAGGCGATGACCTGGCTGCTGGACGACCGGAGCATCCGGGTCCTGGGCAACTGCATCGACGTTCCGTACGGGAATTTCGTCGCCGGGCAGCGGATCTGGACCTACAGCTGCAACGCCGGCAACCCGCAGCGGTGGACGTTCAACCGGGACGGCACGATCCGGCCGTCCACGGTGCCCACGGTGTGCCTGGCCACGTCGTCGACCGCCAACCAGGCCGCGCTCCGGCTCGCCGCCTGCAACGGCGCCGCGGTCACGAAGTGGACCTGGTAGCGGGACGATCGCCGTGCGGGCCGAAGAGGTGCAGGATCTCCGCGGCCCGCTCACCGGCCGGACCGAACCAGTGCGGCTCGGTCGACTCGAAGTCGGCCGTGTCACCCGGGTGCAGCAGCAGCTCACGGTCGCCGAGCAGCAACCGGACCTCCCCGGCGAGCACATAGAACCAGGCGTGCCCGGCGTGCGTGACCTGCTTCGGCGGATCCGCGCTCGGCCCGAGGATCTGTTTGAAAACCTGAAGACGATTTGGGTACGTGGTGAGCGGCACCACCACACTCGGGTTCCCGGTGCGTTGCTCGTGGCGGTGCGGAGTCAGGTGGGCGCGCGGGTCGCCCGTGGGCGGGGCGCCGATCAGGTGGTCGAGCGCCATCCGATGCACCCGGGCCAGCGGGATCAGCAGGTCCAGGGTCGGCCGCCGCTTGCCCGACTCCAGCCGGGAGAGCGTGCTGACCGACAGCCCGGTCGCGGTGGCCAGGTCCTCCAGGGTCAGGCCGCGGTCCTGCCGGATCCGGCGCAGGCGCGGGCCGATGCCGTCCAGCAGCTCAACCAGGGAAGGGTCCACCCGAGCAGTTTGCGGTCTTCGCAAAAATCCTGGTAGCGCGGGGTGTCGCGCGGCCACGATCCGGGGCATGAGCGACAAGACACGTCAATGGGTGGTGCTGGCGATCGGCTGCACCAGCATTTTTCTGGTCGGGCTGGACACGACGGTGGTCAACGTGGCGCTGCCGTCGATCGGGCGGGAGCTCGGGCTCGGCATCCGCCAGCTGGAGTGGACGGTCGACGCCTACACGCTGGTACTCGCCGGGCTGCTGATCACCTCGGGCGCGCTGGCCGACCGGGTCGGGCGGCGCCGGATCTTCCGGCTCGGGCTCGTGCTGTTCGCCGTCGGGTCGGCCGGCTGCGCGCTCGCCCCGGGACTTGAGACCCTGGTCGCGGCCCGGGTCGTGCAGGGCATCGGCGGGTCGATGCTGAGCCCGGTGGCGCTGGCCATCGTGGTGAGCATGATCACCGATCCGCGGGAGCGGGCGCAGGCGATCGGGATCTGGGCGGCGGTGTTCGGGCTCAGCATGGCAGCCGGGCCGGTGCTCGGCGGGGCGCTGATCACCGGGCTGGGCTGGCGGACGGTCTTCTGGGCCAACCTGCCGATCGTCGCGGTGGTCCTCGCGCTGACCACGGCCTTCGTCCCCGAGTCCCGATCGCCTCGGCCGCGGCGGCTCGACCCGGCCGGCCAGGCGCTGCTCATCGCGCTGATGACCACGGTGGTCGCGGTCCTCATCGAAGGGCCGCGGGCGGGCTGGTGGTCCGGGCCGATCATCTGCGCGTACGTCGTGATCGTCGTGATTCTTCTGGTCTTCCCCCGCGTCGAGGCGCGCCGGGCCGAACCGTTGATGGACCTGCGGCTGTTCCGGCGGCTGCCGTTCGCCGCGGCCGTGAGCGGCGCCGTCGTGATCTTCGTGGCGCTGAACCTGACCCTGCTGCTCGGCACGCTCTACCTGCAGCGGGTGCGTGGGCTGAGCGCGCTCGGGGCCGGCGCGGTCACGCTGCCGATGGCACTGGCCGCGACCGTGTGCGCGCCGCTCTCCGGACACCTGGTCGGGCGGGTCGGCCCGCGCCTGCCGCTGCGGCTGGCCGGGGTGAGCACGGCGATCGGCGGCGTCCTGCTGATCGGGCTCGGTGATCACAGCGGGTTGCCGCTGCTGCTGACCGCGTACCTGTTCATCGGGGCCGGCGTGGGCTTCGCGAACGCGCCGATCACCAACACGGCGGTCAGCGGACTCCCGCCGGAACGCTCCGGAGTGGCCGGCGGGATCGCCTCGACCGCCCGCCAGCTCGGTGCGGCGATCGGCGTCGCGCTGGCCGGCGGCCTGGTCGCCGACAACGAACCGGCCCGGCTGGCCGCCGCCACCCACCCCGGCTGGGTCGTGGTGACCGTCGCCGGTGCGGCTTTGCTGCTGGTGGCGCAGCTGTCCCCTACACGGCCGGGGTCAGGTGCTCGGCCAGGACGGCCAGATGCGTCTTCTTCGCCTCGGCCCAGCGCTGCCGCCCGGCCGGTGTGATCTCGACGAAGACGCCGCGGCGATCATCCTCACAGTGGGTGCGGTCGACCAGGCCGCTCTTCACCAGCCGGCTGACCGTGCGGGAGAGGGCGCTCTGGCTCAGATACATGGTCTCGGCCAGGTCCTGCATGCGGCGCTTGCCACACTCCTGGGTGGTGAGACGGTCGAGCGATTCGTACTCACTCAGGGTGAGGGCGTGGGCGTCACCCAGGGCCCGCTCGAGGTGGCAGGCAACCTCGTTGTAGCAGGTCAGGAGCGATCGCCAGCGATCGACGAGGTCGGTTTCCGGCTCCATGCCGGGCATTCTACGCCGTACGTCAGGGTTAATGCTTGTGAATTTTATGCGACAGCATCTGATGCTTGGACATTAGATGCGCGTGCATCTACTGTCAGCACCGTGACTATCACCGAATCCCTGACCCCGTCCGCGGCCTCCGCGGAACACCGCTGGACACCGCGGCTCTGGGGCGTGCTCGCGGTGTTGTGCGCGGTCCTCTTCCTCGACGGCCTGGACGTCTCGATGGTCGGGGTGGCGCTGCCCTCGATCGGCACCGAGCTCGGCCTCTCCACCACCTCCCTGCAGTGGATCGTCAACGGTTACGTGCTCGGCTACGGCGGCCTGCTGCTGCTCGGCGGGCGCACCGCCGACCTGCTCGGACGCCGGCGCGTCTTCCTGATCGCGCTCGGCGTCTTCACCGTCGCGTCCCTGATCGGCGGCCTGGTCGACGACGGCGGCCTGCTCATCGCCACCCGATTCATCAAGGGACTGGCCGCGGCCTTCACCGCGCCGACCGCGATGAGCATCCTGACCACCACGTTCCCGGAAGGGCCGGCCCGCAACCGGGCGCTCTCGATCTTCACGGTCTTCGGTGCCAGCGGCTACTCGTCCGGCCTGATCCTCGGCGGGCTCCTGACCAGCCTCGGCTGGCGCTGGACCTTCCTGGTCCCGGTGCCGCTGGCCCTGGCCGCGCTGATCGCCGGCATCTCCCTCATCCCCCGCGACAAACCCGCGGCCGACGGCGGCCACGACCTGATCGGCGCGATCACCCTGGTCGGCGGCATGCTCTCCGCGGTGTACGCGGTGGTCACCGTCCCGCAGCGCGGCTTCGATCCGCTGATGATCGGTGTCACCGCTCTGGCGGTCGTGCTGCTCGTCACGTTCGTGCTGGCCGAGAGCCGGGTGAAGCACCCACTCGTGCGGCTGAGCATCTTCCGGATCGGGACGATCGTGCGGGCCAACGCCAGCATGGTCGCGCTGATGGGGTCATACGTCAGTTTCCAGTTCATGATGACCCTCTACCTGCAGGACGTGCTGCACTGGACGCCGCTGCGGATGGCCCTGGCCCTGCTGCCGGCCGGTCTGCTCGTCGCGTTCAGCTCGCCGTTCATGGGCCGCCTGATCGACCGGCACGGGACCGCGCCACTGATCGTGGCCGCGATGACCTCCCTCAGCGCCGGATACATCTGGTTCCTGGCCACCGCCGGTAGCCGGCCCGACTACCTGGTCACCGTGCTGCCGACGATGCTGCTGCTGGGCGGCGGATTCGCGTTCGGATTCAGCTCGATCATGGCGCAGGCGACCGACGGGATCGACGACTCCGAGCAAGGACTGGCCTCCGGGCTGGTGCAGTCGTCCGGGCAGGTGGGGACCGCCCTGGTCCTGGCCGTGGTGACCGCGCTGGTGGCCTCGGCGACCAGCTCGGCGGCCGGGGACTTCACCGGATTCCGGCCCGGGGTGAACCTGGTTACCGGGGTGGCGGTGGTGGGGCTGGTGCTCAACGTGGCCGCGCTGGCGGCGGCCAAGGTGCGGGCTCGTCGGGCGGTTGCCGTCGCCTGACACGGAACGGCCGCGCCCGACCGGATCGTCTCCGGCCGGGCGCGGCCTGTTTTGGCCGGGAGACCTGTTTCTGCCGGGTGGGCGGGTGCATCGCCGGGCCGGCCCGGCTCGCCGCCGGGTCGCTGGTAAAGGGCGGGTGACCTGGGGACTAAGGGCGGACAGGACCCGGGTGCGAGAGCGCCTGGAGGGCCAGCTAAGCTTTACCCATACCGACGCGGGGTGGAGCAGCTCGGTAGCTCGCTGGGCTCATAACCCAGAGGTCGCAGGTTCAAATCCTGTCCCCGCTACGAGTGGGCGAGGGGTCTCTGTTCGCGGAAAGCGCGAACTGGGGCCCCTCTTCGCATATCTGCTCAGGGGGCCGAGCCCCCTGAAACCCCGCGTTACGGTGGGCGCGGTTTGTTGGTTGGCTGCGGCCGGTGGGTGCGGTTTGCTGGTTGGCTGCGGCCGGTGGGTGCGCTGGTGGGTCGGTTGCCGGTGGTCGTCGGCCCGGGGTGTCGGGTGGCGTCCGTCGGTGCGGAAGTGCGAGAAGTGGCGCTGTTGACGGTCGGTTGGGTGCGGACCGTGGTGGCTACGATCGCGACCATGGATCTGGAGGACTGGGTACAGGGCATCCAGCCGCGCCTCGCCGGGTTGGAGGCTGCTGATCTGGAGATTGACTTCGGCCGGGGGTCACTGGCTGCCCTGCAGGGGCTGGCCATCGGCGCGGAGAACGAGGAGTTCCTGGCGGCCTGCGCGTCGTATCTCGGCGAGACCCTTCTGCGGGCGGCCGGCGGCCGGTGGGTCGAGGTCGGTGACCGGCCCGGGGTGGCCGCGGACCCGGCGCTCGGACTCGACCCGGTCGTCCCGGCGGAGCTGCTGGAGTTCGAGGGGCTGCCCGTCGGGACCTATGACGAGTGGGCCGCCGCGGTGGCCGTCCGGCAGGCGGCCGAGCCGGACTGGCGGCCGGTGAAGGAGCCGACGCCCGGCCTGGACCGGCAGCCGGCGGGCGACCGCCCGGTCGAGGCGCAGGTGGAGGACTGGCTGGCCGAGCGGGCGGCGGACTTCCCGCGCTGGGTGGCCCGCTGGGCTCCGGATCAGGTGTGGGACTTCTCGCCGGAGTCGCTCGACCGGCTGGCCGAGCTTCTCCTGGAGTTGCTGGGCAGCGGGGCCGACGTCGACGATCCGGCCTTCCGTGACCCGGTCGAGGGTGCCGAGTGGTATCTCGGCGAGACGTTCCTCCGTGCCGGCGGTGGTCGATGGATCTGGCACGACGGCTCACAGGGCCGCGCCGGTCGCTATCTGGAGGACGTCGGTCCGGAGGGTCTTCTCCAGGTGCCGATCGTCCAGTTGGGCATGGGCATGTCGACGCCGGGCTACCTCAGCGAGCAGTGCGAGGAGCTCGCCGGCTGATCTAAAGATCGAAGTCTGTTGATTCCGTGAGCTACTTTGTGGGCGACGCTCCGGCCCCTTCCGCTCGTAAGGGATTCGCAGATGACGATCCGGGCTTGCTCACGTCTCGCCAGTGTTCTCCTGCTCGTCCTGGCCCTCGTCGGGCTGCCCGGGCCGGCCCCGGTCCGGGCCGATCCGGGCAACAAGTCGTGGGATCTTCCCGGCGAGGACCTCTTCGCGATGGACCTGGACAAGGGGCCGGCCAGTGCCGGCCAGGACTACTCCTACGAGGTTCTCCGGGCGGAGGACCTGGCGATCCCCGACTGGATGCTGAAGATCGACTACCTGGCCGTCCTCCCCTCGCACGAGGTCTACAAGGGGAAGAAGGGCGAGAAGAACGCGAGGCTTCAGGCCGCGTACAAGGAATATGTCAAGCGCATGACGGACGAGGAGGCGAAGAAGCCCGAGGCCGAGCGGGCTCCGCCGGTCAGCCTCACCGACTTCTTCCGGTCCTTCTACCCGGGCGGCTGGAATCACTTCCTCACGGCCTGGCGCGACTACCAGCGCAAGAAGGGGGTCAAGGCCTACGACGAGTACAAGGTCAAGTACCTCGAAGTCCTCAACATCAACCCGCGCGGTGCGGCCTACGAGGGTTACTTCAACGGTGAGAACCACGTCGACGAGGATCACAACTTCTCCGTGATCAACGGCAAGGTCGACGGTGTCGAGCTGAACGTGAAGGGCAAGAACGGCAAGCCCAAGGCGTACCGGCTCGACGGCTATCGCGTGAAGGCGAACGGCGCGCCCGGGTGGAACATCGTCCTGGAGCTCAAGTCCGGCTGGCACGTCGACTGGGAGCAGATCAAGGATGTCCTCATCCACGTCTGTGTCGAGACCAACTCCGATCTCGTTCTCGGTTTCGGCGAGTTTCCGGACGTCCACGACGCCGGGAGCCTGGAGAAGTTCAAGAAGGACATCGCCGCCCTGCGGGATCTGGAGAGGGACCTGCTCGCGAAGCGCCAGGCCAAATGGGGTGCGGCGAACGTCGGCACCCGGGCCGTCTACCCCAGATATTTCGGTGGGGTGGGCAAGGCGGTCGAGTTCGGGACGGACAAGCCGGTCCGGATCGGTGAGCTGAGCGCCGGGGCCCAGCAGAATTTTCCGAGCGAGGCGAGCAGGGACGTCGCGAAATCTCCCAAGTCACAGGCTCAGGACGAGGACGACAAAGCGATCGAGGAGGGATTCCGCGCGGAGTTCGAGGATCCGCCGGAGGAGGTGAACGCTCCACCGGAGTGCTCCCTCGGCCGGTCACCCTGCCATCCCTCGCAGGTCTCGACCAGAGCGCTCGCCAGCAGCATCTACAACGGCGACGAGATGGGCGTCGGCGCCGAGGAACCGCTGGGCGGGGTCGACTTCTCGACGCTGGAGCTGCGGTACATCTCCGACACCTTCCTCGGGGCGCCCGGGGTCAAGTACGCGTACAGCGTCGATCCGGACCCGAAACAGAAGGTCTCGTACGGGGGCGCGGAGGCCGCGAAGCTCGCCGCCGACTCGTTCTTCACCTGGCTGGCCCTGCCGGAGAGCGCCTTCACGGTCAACCTCAACCCCGAGGAACCGGATCGCATCGTCGACGCGCAGTTCGGGCGGACCGATGCCGGGCGGGTGCTGCTGGAGGCCGACTTCCAGATGAAGAAGACCGTCGCGAAACTGATCCATCCGGACACCAAGGGTGGCCGGCGGTTCTGGGACGAACTGCGCGGCGAAGAGCGCTGCATCTCGATGCGGGAGTGGATCGTGCCCACCCCGGCGACCGTCCGGAACGACGGGAACGAGCTGTTCATCCTGGACGCCCCGCTCGACGTGAAGATGGAGACCGAGTACAAGAAGCTCTCCGGGGACGACAACTGCCCCGGCCAGGCGACCGCGGACACCCAGCACAACGAGGCGGTCTACCGCGCGGAGATCCTTCCCCAGGTGGTCAAGGCGGTGAACACCGCGCCCGAGTACGCGGACCTGCGCCGGGTCTACGCCAGCCGGGTCGCCGCCCAGTGGTACCGGGAGCGCAGCGCGACCAAGGCCACCGCCTACGGCGACATCGTCGACAGCGGGGACATCACGCCGTGGGTGACCACGACGGGCTGGAAGCCGAGGGACACGTTCGACGCGTACGTGAAGTCGTACAAGGAGGGCGAGTTCCGGGTCGAGCACACCAGCCGGGAGGGGAACGTCATCTACACGAACACGTACGTGTACGGCGGCGTCGACTTCACCGCGACGCCCACCTCGAACCTGCCGGAGCCGGCGTTCACGGCCGCGCACCCCGGGCTGCGGGACGCGGTGTCCGACCTCGCCGGAGCGCCGGCGGCCGACGGCGCCGGTGAGTTCTGGTTCGGTGCCGAGACCAACGAGCTGACGTACGACGAGGCGCACCGGCTGCCCGCGTCCCCGCTCGCGAACCCCTTGTTCTACGCGGCCGGCGCGTTGCCGTTGCTGATCTGGGTGCTGGCCGGCGTGCGGCTGATCCGCCGCCGGAGCCGATCGAGGGTGGTCCGATGAGCCCGCGACCGCTGTTCATCGCGGCCTACCTGATGGCCGGGGCGTCCGCGCTCTGGGTGACCTGGGCGGTGGGCACGCTCTTCGGGCTGCCGCAGTTCGTGATGCTGTTCCGGAACCGCACCGAGGGGGAGGGCGACCCGCGGTCGATCGTCTCGGCCTACGTGACGGTGTCCCTCGTCGTGATCGCCCTCGCCCTGTTCTTCCTGCTGCTCGCCGCCCTGGACACCCGGGGCTCGCGGGCCGCGCGGGTCTTCACCTGGATCTTCGCGGTGCCGGCGCTCGCGGTCGCGGTGCTCGCGCTGGTCGCCGGCGGCTCCGACAAAACGCCCTGGTGGGGTCTGCTCACCCGGGCGACCGGCGGGCTCAGCCTGGTCCTGCTCACGACGGCGCTGGTGCTGCTCAGCCTGCCGCGTTCGCGCGGTCACTTCCGCCGGGCCGCCCCGCCGCCCGTTCCGGCCTTCCCGCCCTCGTTCTACCGGCAGCCTCGGGGGTTCTGAGCAGGGGAGGGATCAGGGCGTCAGGCCGGGTCGAGGGCGCGCAGCACCTGAGCCAGGGCGGCCGGGTGGTGCAGGATGCCGAGGTGCCCGACGATCGCGCGCCGGGCGTGCTGCTGCAGCACGACCTGGGTGGCGTCGGGCGCGGCGGCCAGCGACGCGGTGTACGGCGTCACCATCTGGTCGTAGCGGGTGACGATCGTCGTGAACCGCGTCGATGCCGCCTCGGGCGCGGACCGGATCGCGGTCAGCACCGCCGAGCCGGGCACCTGCTCGCGCCACGTCGGGATCTTCGCGTCCAGCCAGCGGCGCAGCCCGGCCGGCAGCTGGTCGGGCCGGCGCAGCACGCCGTGCAGGGTGGTGCCGCCGTACGTGGGTGCGAGCCCGACCACCGACCGGACGGACTCGGCCGCGGGTTCGCCGGGTAGGCAGCGCACGAGGTAACGCGCGAGCACCGCACCCCACGAGTGCCCGACGACGTCGACCCGGTCGGCGCCGGTGGCCGCGCGCACCTCGTCGACGAACGCGGCCAGTTCCAGTGCGTGCCGGTGGGTGGCGCTGGCCTCGGCCGTCGGGCGGGCGCGGCGCCAGCCGAACGGGTAGACCTCCCGGCCGGCGTTGGCCAGCAGCGGCGCGAGCGTGAACCAGTCGGACGAGGAGCGCCCGTTCGTGCCGTGGATCAGGATCACCGGGGTCGTGCCGGAGGCGGTCGCGGACTCCGGGGACCGGGCGCCGGGCGGCAGGCCACGGGGGTGTTCGGCGCGGTGGCGCAGGGCTGCCCGCCGACTGTACTGAACGGGCAGAAGATCCATGGGCGGTAGCTTAAGCCGTACGCCCAATTGATCTTGAAAAATCGCGGAGCGATGGTTTTCTTGGCTTTGGCGGCTATATTCCGCTCCGATGACGAACGAGAACACGGCCGACCGCCCGCTGCCTGGAGGAATCCGGTCAAGCGGGACATTGTCGCCGGAGCCACCGAGTAGTCAGGGGAAGGGTGTCGTCGAGGTCGCGACGGCCCGTCCCGCCATCGCCGCGCGTCCGGTCCGCGAGCCGGTCCGCCTGGCCACACTGGACGCGTTGCGCCTGGTCGCGGCCCTGGCGGTGGCCGCGTTCCACCTCACCGTGGCGTGGCGGATCGACGGGGTGCGCGAGCCCGAGCACTTCCTGCCGCACCTGACCCACGTCACCGTCTACGGCTTCCTCGGCGTCGAGCTGTTCTTCCTGATCAGCGGGTTCGTCATCGGCATGAGCAGCTGGAATCGCAGCCTGGGGGACTTCTTCACGTCCCGGGTCAGCCGCCTCTACCCGGCCTACTGGGCCTGCGTCCTGATCACCGCGGCCGTGGTGACGCTGGCGCCGATCTCCGGCGGCCTCCCGGTCACCGGCCGGCCCGGCCTGCGCGAGCTCGCGGCCAACCTGACCATGCTGCAGGAGCCGCTGGGCATCCCGGCGGTCGACACCGTCTACTGGACGCTCTTCGTGGAGCTGCGGTTCTACCTGCTCTTCGCGGCGCTGGCGGCGTTCGGGCTGACCTACCGCCGAGTGGTGATCTTCTGCGCGGTCTGGATGACCGTGGCGGCGATCGGACCGGCGCTGGGCAGCCGGGTGGTCGACGTGCTGGCCATTCCGCAGTACGCGCCGTACTTCATCGCCGGGATCGCCGCGTTCCTGATCCACCGCTTCGGGCGTTCGGCGCTGCTCTTCGGCATCTACGGCTTCGCCTGGCTGGTCTGCGTCGAGCGGGTCAGCGACCGGGTGAGCGGCATCGACCCCGGCTTCCACGTGCCGGTCTGGCCGGGCATGCTCATCGTCACCCTCGCCTTCGCCGCGGTGCTGGTCATCGCGCTGGGCTGGACCGATCACATCCGCTGGCGCTGGCTGACCGTGGCGGGTGCGCTGACCTACCCGTTCTACCTGCTGCATCAGCGGATCGGGTACACCCTCGTCCGGCATGCCCACCAGGCGACACGGCTGCCCGCGTGGGTCCTCGTGCTCGGCGCTATCGTGCTTCTGCTGGGTCTGTCCTGGCTGGTCCACCGCCTGGTGGAGCGGCCGCTGGCGGCCCGGATCCGGACCAGCCTGCGGCGTTCGCTGACCGAGCTGCGTTCGGCCTCGGCGGCCGACGCGAACGGCACGGCGCTGCCGCGGCAGGCCCGGGAAGGCCGGTTGGTGCGGTCCGCTCGGGGGCGCGAGGAGAGATGATCAATTTGGACGTACGGACGGACAACGCCCGGTGAGCAGGCTGGAGGCCGACTGCACCCGCTGCGCGGCGCTGTGTTGTGTCGCGCCCGCGTTCGCCAAGTCCTCCGACTTCGCCGTGAACAAACCGGCCGGGCAGCCCTGCCGGAACCTGGGTGACGACTTCCGCTGCGGCATCCACGAGGAGCTGCCGCGGCGCGGGTTCAAGGGTTGCGTGGTGTTCGACTGCTTCGGGGCCGGCCAGCGGATCACCCAGGAGACGTTCGACGGGCGCGACTGGCGGGGCACTCCCGGGATCGCCGGCTCGATGTTCGCCCTGCTGCCGGTCGTGCGGCAGCTGCACGAGCTGCTCTGGCTGCTCACCGAGGCGATGGAGCTGGACGAGGCGGCGGGGTTGCGCCCGCGGCTGCGGGCCGCGTTCGAGGAGATCGACGCGGTGGCCGCCCGACCGGCCGACGAACTGCGGGGGCTGGACGTGGACACGTACCGGAAATCGGTCGTGCCTCTCCTGCGTCGCGTCAGCGACCAGGCGCGAGCCGGCGCCGGTGGCCGCCGCCCGGACCACAGCGGCGCCCAGCTCATCGGTCGCCGTTTCCGCGGCGCCGACCTGCGCGGGGCCAGCTTCCGCGGCGCGGTGCTGGTCGGGGCCGACCTGAGCGGCGCCGACCTGCGGCGGGCCGATTTCACCGGCGCCGATCTGCGGGGCGCCGACCTGCGCGGAGCCGATCTGACCGGGGCGCTCTTCCTGACGCCGTCCCAGCTGCGCGCGGCCGTGACCGACGCCGCGCGATGATCCGCGCCGGGGGCCTCTAAGCTGGACCGATGCAGGATGTGTCCGGCGTGGTGTGGCTCCTGACCGTTCTCGGGATCATCGGGCTGCTGTTGTTCGACTTCTTCGTCCACGTCCGGCGGGCCCACGTGCCACGCCTGCGCGAGGCCGCGCTGTGGACCGGGATCTACGTGTCGATCGCGATCCTGTTCGGCATCGGGGTCTGGGTGTTCGGCGGGTCCGACATGGGCACCGAGTATTTCGCCGGATATGTCACCGAGGAGGCGCTCTCGGTCGACAACCTCTTCGTCTTCCTGCTGCTGCTCGGCAGCTTCAAGGTGCCCCGGGCCGACCAGCAGAAAGTGCTGCTCGTCGGGATCGCGGTGTCGCTGGTCGCGCGGACCGCGTTCATCCTGCTCGGCGCCGCGCTGATCAACTCGTTCGCCTGGATCTTCTACATCTTCGGGCTGATCCTGCTGCTCACCGCCGGGAACCTGGTGCGCGAGAAGGACGAGGACGAGGAGACCTCGGAGAACGTGGTGATCCGGCTGGCCCGGCGGGTGCTGCGGACCTCGGACACCTACGACGGCGACAAGCTGATCACCTACCAGGACGGCAAGCGGGTGCTGACCCCGATGCTGCTGGTCATGGTCGCGATCGGCGGCACCGACATCCTGTTCGCGCTCGACTCGATCCCGGCCATCTTCGGGCTCACCCAGAACGTCTACCTGGTCTTCACCGCGACCGCGTTCTCGCTGCTCGGGCTGCGTCAGCTCTACTTCCTGATCGACGGCCTGCTGGACCGGCTGGTGTACCTCTCCTACGGCCTGGCCGCGATCCTCGCGCTGATCGGCGTGAAACTGATCCTGCACGCCCTGCACCAGAACAACGTGCCGTTCATCAACGAGGGCGAACACATCGGGGTCGTCGAGATCCCGACCCTGGCCTCGCTCGGCATCATCGTCGGAGTGCTGCTGCTGACCGTGGTGGCGTCGCTGCTCAGCCCGAAGGGGCGCGCGCGGACGTACGCGGCGGCGGCCCGGCGCCGGGCCCTGGAGTTCCTGGAGATCGAGAAGGATCCGGCGTACTGCGACGAGGTCTACCACCAGCTGCTCGACGAGGAGCGGAACCTGGGGACCCTGCCGGAACGCTACCGGGAGCGCATCCGGCAGGGGGAGCTGACCGAGCTGCTGCGGCGGGCGCACCGGCTGCACGACGAGCGGGTCGCGGCCGGCAGCTGCTTCGCGCGGGCGGAGCCGACCCCGGCCTGACGTCGCCCGGCTTTTTGAGCGACGTCCGGGCCCGGCCTTTTCAGCGGCGGGTCTGCGGGTCGTCCTGCCGGTTGAGGTAGGCCGAGAGGTTCGTGGTCTGGCCCCCGTAGCGGGACGACTCCTCGTCCTCGTCGGCCGACAGCAGGCTGGCCACCCGGGCGGCCAGGCTCGACGCCCGGGACGCCAGGTCCGGCTCCGCGTACCGCGAGTCCTGCTCGGCGCGCATCGCCTGCTCGGCACGGACGGCGTCGGCGGCCCGGCCGGGCCGGTCCACGTAGCCCCGCCCGCCGGAGGTCGGCAGCGACGACGTCGGCAACGAGGAGGTCGGCATGGCCGACACCGGGGCGTTGTCGTAGGTCGGCTGGGTGTACGACTGCTCCTGGAAGACCGACTCCTGATAGGCCGGCTCGGCATACTCCTGGTAGACCGGCTCCTCGTAGACCGGCTCCTGGTACGCCTCCTCGGCGTAGACCGGCTCGTCGGCCGGCTCCGGGGCCGGCACCTGGACCGAGCCGAGCAGCGTCACCGTCTGCCCCTCGCCGCCCTGGAAGTTCTGGAACTCGGGGCCGATCACCAGACGCGACAGCATCCGCGCGTGCGCCGGGGCGACGCCGATCTCGGTCTGGTTCTCCACCCGGAACCGGGCGATCGCCTGGCGCAGCACGTTGGCCAGCTTGTCGGCGTCGTTCACGGTGGCCAGGTCGCCGCCGGCGAACACCAGGGCCGGGAAGCTGCCCTCGGGCCCGTTGCAGACCAGCTGGATCTGGGTGACCGTGGCCGTCCGGCCGATGTCCCGGTTCCCCGGCTGGACGCGCAGGTGCTGCGGCCACAGCCAGAAGAGCTCACCACTACTCAGCGTGCTCTCGTCCGCATACGTGTAGCGAACCCGGCGGTCGGTGACCAGGACCTCGGTCTCCTCCGGCAGGGTCCAGCGCGGCAGCGAGGACGCCTCGTCGAACGCATACTCGGCGACGGCGCAGCGGCCGCGCCAGAGCACCCGCTCGCCGCTGTCGAGCGGTCCGAGGTCGGTGCCCGGTGCGGACAGGAAGTGCTGGTGGAACATGGTTGCCTTCCCCGTTCACGCCGCGGTCGGTTAAACGCGGCCGAAACGATTACAGCGCTGTCCTACCAGTGTCGCCAGTCACCCGACGCGAATCACACCGGATCTTCCCGATTCGACACCGGACGGTAATGACCGATGAACCATCGGTCGGACCTGCCATTACTTTCGGTTACCGAACAGCCCGGCCGGTGGTGCGGGGGAGGCGACCGCCGTCGCATCCGGGACCGGCGTCGCGCCGGCCGCGAACCGATCAAGATCGGTCTCCACCCGACCCGGGAACCAGTCCCCGGCGGCCCGGCGGGTCAGCTCGGCCACCGGAGGCGGGGTCCGCCCGGCGAGCACCACCAGATTGCCGAACCGGCGGCCCCGGAGCACCGCTGCGTCGGCCACCAGACAGGCCTGCGGCAGAACCGCCCGAATCGTGGCCACCTGGGCGCGGGCGTGTTTGAGCGGCGGACCGTCGGCGATGTTGGCGATCAGCCACCCGGACGGGTCGAGCACCCGGGCGACCTGGCCGGCGAACTCGACCGAGGCCAGATGGGCCGGGGTGCGGGCGCCGGCGAAGACGTCGAGGACGATCACGTCGTACGCGCCGTCACGCATCCCCTCGACCGCCTCGCGGGCGTCGCCGACCCGGACCCGGATGTTGGCCCGCTCGGGCAGCGGCAACTCGCGCCGGACCATCTCGACGAGCGGGCCGTCGATCTCCACCACCCGCTGGGCCGAGCCCGGGCGGGTCGCGGCCAGGTAGCGCGGCAGGGTCAGCGCGCCGCCACCCAGGTGCAGGGCGCGCAACGGCCGGCCAGGCTCGGCCACCAGGTCGATGGCCGCGGCGATCCGCCGGACGTACTCGAACTGCAGGTACGTCGGGTCGGCCAGGTCCACGTGTGACTGCGGGGCGTCGTCCAGCAGCAGCGTGAACGCGGTGTCCCGGTCCGGGTCGGGTACCAGTTCCGCGACGCCCGAGGCGACCGTCTCCATACGCCTTCGCGACGCCTTGCGCTGTGCCATCCGGCAATTGTCCCGGGAGCGAATCGGTAGCAGCGGCCAGGGAAGCCAACAGTGGGCGCGGATACTTCCGACGTTTACCGCGTGACCGTGAACGAGCAGACCCTGAACCGGCGAACCGCGATCGGCGGCGCCGCGGCGGCCGGCGCCGCCGTGGTGCTGGCCACGGGAACGCCGGCCCACGCCGACTCCCGGGCGCACACCGCGGTGGAACCCGGCGTCGTGATCGAGGAGGCCCCGGCCACCACGTCCGGCCTGCTCGCGGCCGACCCGCAGCTGCACCTGCTGCGCCGGGCGACCTTCGGGCCGAGCCCGGCCTCGATCACCGAGATCCGCGCGCTCGGCGCCGCCGGGTGGCTCGACCGGCAGCTCAAACCGGCGTCCATCGACGACGCCAGGCTCGACGGGCTGGTCGCCCGGCTGCCGCTGGCCGGGGCGAGCATCGCCGAGGTCCGGGCCAAGGTCGCCGCCGGAACGCTCAAACAGTTCGACTGGACCCCGATGTGGCAGCTCGCGTTCGCGGCCCCGATCCGGGCGATCTGGAGCGAGCGTCAGCTCTTCGAGGTGATGGTGGACTTCTGGTCCAACCACCTGAACGTGACCTGCCCGTCCGGCGACGTGTGGGACAGCCGGGCCGACTACGACCGCGGCGTGATCCGCAAGTACGCCCTGGGGACGTTCGCCGACCTGCTCAAGGCGTCGGCCCGGCACCCGGCGATGCTCACCTACCTGGACAACCGGTTCTCGACCCGGCTGGCGCCGAACGAGAACTACGGCCGGGAACTGATGGAGCTGCACACGGTCGGGCTGGAGTACGCCGAATCCGACGTGAAGGACGCGGCCCGGCTGCTCACCGGGCTGACCGTGGACAACACGACCGGGCAGTACCGCTACGACGCGGCCAACCACGTCACCGGGGCCGTCAAGATCCTGACGTTCACGCACGCCAACGCGACCACGACCGGCGGCGAGGCGGCCGCGCTGGCGTTCCTCGACTACCTGGCGATCCACCCGTCGACCGCGCGCCGGATCGCCACCAAGCTGTGCGTCCGGTTCGTCGCCGACGTGCCGCCCCCGTCGCTGGTGACCAGACTGGTCAAGGTCTACCTGGACAACAAGTCGGCGATCGGGCCGGTGCTGCGGGCGCTGTTCACGTCGTCCGAGTTCGCCGAGTCGATCGGGGCCAAGACCCGGACGCCGCTGGAGGACCTGGCCGCGACCGTACGGATCCTCGGCTACGGGCCGCCGCCGAGCGGCACCAAGTCGTACGAAAGCCTGTACTGGATGGCCCGCAACGCCGGGCAGGCACCGCTGGGCTGGAGTCCGCCGAACGGATACCCGGATGTGGCCGCGGCCTGGGCGTCCCCGTCCGGCCTGCTCGTGCGCTGGAACTTCCACCTGTCCATCGCCGCCGGATACTGGCCCGCCGACCTGGTCAAACCGGCCGACCTGCTGGCCGGGACGATCGGCGCCCGGCCGGCCACCTACGGCGCGCTCATCGACGCCGGCGCCAAGCGCCTGCTCGGGGTCACGCTCGGCGCCGAACAGACGGCCGCGCTGGCGAGCTTCTACGGCAAGACACCGGCGTCGCCGCTGAAGTCGAACGATCCGGCGGCCGGCTGGATGTACCCGTACCTGATGGCGATGCTGCTCAACGCCCCGAACTTTGCCCTGAGGTGAGCACCGTGAAGTGTGGATGTGACGAGGAGCGCCGGGCCACCCTGTCCCGGCGGCGACTGCTCGCCGCGGGCGCGGCCGGTGCGTTCGCCGGACTGGCCGGCTCGCAGCTCGACACCCAGCTGGCGTTCGCGGCCGACCCCGCGTACTCCGGGGACGTGCTGGTGCTGCTCTCGCTGCGGGGCGGCTTCGACGGGCTGTCCGCCGTCGTACCGGCCGGCGACCCGGCGTACTACACCGCCCGGCCCTCGATCGGAGTGCCCAAGGCGCAGCTGATCGGCGGCGGGACGTACTTCGGGCTGCACCCGGCGCTGGCGCCGCTGCTGCCGTACTGGACGTCGGGCAAACTGGCCGCCGTGCAGGCGGTCGGGCAGCCGGCCCCGAACCGGTCACACTTCTCGGCCATGGAGGAGCTGGAACGGGCCGCGCCCGGCACCTCGCTGCGGACCGGGTGGCTCAACCGGATGCTCGGCTCGCTCGGCGCCGACGACCCGTTCGACGCGCTCGCCATGGGCACCGCGCGCCCGGCCCGGGTGCTCGACGGGCCGGCGCCCTACCTGGGCGTCACCTCGATCGACGGCCTGGCCCTGACCGGCGACGACGCGACCAAGCCGCTCGCGGCGACGATGACCGCGCTCTACCGCGGGGCGCCGGCCGCCCTGGCCCGGACCGCCGACCAGCTGACCGGCGCGCTCAACCGGGCCAAGGCGCTGCGGACGGCCGGGTACACCCCGGCCAACGGCGCGTCCTACCCGAGCACCGACCTCGGGGCGGCGCTGCGCGACGTGGCCCGCATGATCAAGGCGGGGGCCGGGCTGATGACCGCGACCGTCGACTCCGGCGACTGGGACATGCACGAGAACCTCGGCAGCGCCCAGCCCGGCCGGCGCATGCACGACCAGCTCACCCAGCTGGCCGCCGCGATCGCCGCGTTCGCCACCGACCTGGGCCCGGACGGGCTGCGGCGGGTCACCCTGATCACGATCAGCGAATTCGGGCGGCGCGTCGCGCAGAACGGGTCCGGCGGGCTCGACCACGGCTACGGCAACGCCATGTTCGTGCTCGGCGGCGGCGTCCGCGGGGGCAAGGTCTACGGGACCTGGCCCGGCCTCGGCGCGGCCCAGCTCCGCGACGGCGACCTGGCCGTGACCACCGACTACCGGGCCGTGATCGGCGAGATCCTGCGCGCCCGCTGCGGCGTCGGCGACCTGGCCTCGGTCTTCCCGGGCATCACGGCGTCGTCGCTCGGTTTGGTGACCGCGCGGTGAAACTGAGATTTCCGACTTAGTTGCTGTTTCACACTGTCTTCCGACATTTCGACGTACGGAGGTGACGGTGACCAGCAACCTGTTGGCCGAGCTCATCGGGGGGCAGCGGCGCCCGTCCGGCCCGCCGCCCACCCGGGCCATGCCGGCAATCCTGCGCGCGGCCCGGCATCGGGCCGGACCCCCGCTCAGGATCCGGCGACACACCTCGGAGGAGGGCCTGCCGTTCTGGCGGTGGGACTGCGAGAGCTGCGGCGAGTACGGCGGGGGCCGGCACCATCCGGACGCCGTCGCCCGTGCGAACCGTCACTGTGCCGAACACCCGGCTCACCGGTCGTCGCTGCTGCCACCGGCCAGTTGCCGGCAGCCCGACACGTATCTTCCCCTGCACCCCATGCTCTTCTCCGTCGACGACGATCCCGGCCCCGAACCCCTCAGCATCTGACCCACCCACTGGCCCGCCGGCCCCGCCCTGCCTTCCAGCCCTGCCTTCCGGCCCCGCTCGGCGCGCTCGTCCGGTTCCGCCCGACGCGTCTCGCTGACCGACCGTACTCGCGACCCGCCGGCCCGGCCGGCTGGCGTCAGGTGCGCTTCAAGCCCACCGACACAGCCGTGAGCACCAGCTGGAGGTGACGGGCTGGTGGTGAGGGTTGTGTCGTGGGCCTGGAGGCGGCCGTGAGCGCCAGCTGGGGGTGACGGGCTGGTGGTGAGGGTTGTGTTGTGGGCCGGGAACAACCGTGAGCGCCAGCTGGCTGGGCGGGGCGCGGCTGGGGGGTGAGTGGCAGCGGCTTCGCGGCGGCCCTGGCGGGGCGGGCCCGGGTGTGGGGTGCGGCCCGGGCGGTGGTGTGGGTGTGGGGGCCGGGGGGACGGGCTGGGGTGGTGGGTGGGTTTGTTGCTCTGAGCGTGCCCACCCGCGGACGCCGCCCTTTCGGGCTTCGCGTTCTGGTCGCGCCAGCGGCCTGCGAAGGTCGGAAGGGTCCCCGCGGGAGCGACGGTCTGTACCCCGGCGGACCGAGGCAAAAAAGGATTTGATCGTGAAAGGGCGAAGCCCTCGCCGAGAATGGTGGAGGCCGGCCCGGGAGAACGCGGGCCGGCCCGCGCTGACCGGAAGGGATCAGCGCGGGCCGCTCGCGTCAGGGCTGGGTGTCGCCGGCGCCGGTGCGCTTCTGGGCCTCGTCCACGCCGCGGTCCACCTGGGACGAGTACTTGCCGCCGGTCCGCTGGTCGATCTGGTCGCCCGCCTTCTCCAGTCCTTGATCGACCTGCTCGTCGTGCTTGTCCACGAACTCCTTGGCCTTGTCGAGGAAGCTCATCCTGCGATCCCCTTCCCTGGGGTCTCGGCTGTTTCCGGATTCCGCTTACCCAGAATCTCCGCAACCTTGCGGAACAGGGGGTCGGTGGTCACCTGGGAGAGGTCGTCGCGGAGCGGAATTCGCCAGTTCGGGTATTCGTCGAAGGTGCCGGGCAGGTTGGGCTGGCGGGATTCCAGCAGGACGTCGTAGAGGGACGCGGTGACCAGGCGGCACGGGGTGCGGGCGAGGAATTCGTGCATGGCCAGGACGACGTCGGCCGGTTCGTCGGAGGCGAGCAGGCCTTCGGCGCGCAGCAGTGCGAGCAGGGCGGCCTTGTCGGCCCGCCAGGTGGCCCATTCCTGTTCGACGGTGCCGGCGAGCTGGCCGAGTTCGGCCCGGACCTTGACCTGTTCGCCGGCCAGGAAGCCGGCCGCGGTCGGCAGGTCGTGGGTGGAGATGCTGGCCAGGGCGTTGCGGCGGTAGTCGGCGGAGGGCCGGAATTCGCCGGTGTCCCAGTCGCGGGTGAACCAGAGGACGGACGAGCCGAGCATGTTCATCCGTTCCAGCGTGTCGGTCATCTCGGGCAGGACCGTGCCCAGGTCCTCGCCGATGACGACGGCGCCGGCGCGTTTCGCCTCGAGGGCGAGGATGCCGAGCATCGCCTCCGGGTCATAGTGCACGTAGGTGCCCTCGGCGGCGCCCAGGCCCGGCGGCACCCACCAGAGCCGCCACAGTCCGGCGACGTGGTCGACGCGCAGGCCGCCGGCGTGCCGGAAGATCCGTCGGAGCATGTCGCGGTAGGCGGCGTATCCGGTTTCGATCAGGGTGTCGGGGCGCCAGGCGGCCAGTCCCCAGTCCTGGCCGAGCTGGTTGAACGCGTCCGGCGGGGCGCCGGCCCGGACGCCCGGGGCGAGCGAGTCCTGCAGCAGCCAGCCGTCGGCGCCGGCCGGGTCGATGCCGACGGCCAGGTCGTGGACGATGCCGACGGGCATGCCGGCGGCCGACTCGCGGGCGGCGTCGAGTTGCTGTTCGACCAGGTGCTGGATCCAGGCGTGGAAGGCGATCCGGTCGCTGTGGTAGGCCTGGACGGCGGGGGCGTCGGGGCGGCGCAGCTCGGCCGGCCACTTGTGCCAGTCCGGTCCGTGTTCCTCGGCGAGGGCGCAGAATCGCGCGAAGTCGGTGAGCCCGGGGTCGGCGTCGAGGTCGACCGGCTCGGCCAGGGGCCAGAGCAGTTCGAGGGCGGCCAGCTTGGCCTCCCACACCGCCGTGTAGTCGATCAGGTCGGTCTTCACCGGCTTCAAAGCCAAGATCCGATTTTGTACGGACCCAGCCGCGCGCCGGAATTCCACCGTGTCCGTGATCCGCAGATACATCGGGTTGGCGAACCGCCGGCTCGACGGCGAATAGGGCGAGGCCGGCACGGGCGGCACCGGCGTGATCGCGTGCAGCGGGTTGAGCAGGATCAGCCCGGCGTCCCCGCACTGCTCCACGAAGGACCGCAGGTCGCCGAGGTCACCCATGCCCCACGAATCGGCCGAGTGCAGCGCGTACAGCTGCAGCATCCACCCCCACGTGTCAGGCGGCTTCGGCAGCTCCACCGGCACCACGACCACGGTGATGGTCTCCCCGAGCCGGTGCCAGCCCAGCGGCAGGTCCTCCAGCGCGTCGACGGTCCGGGTCGTGCCGTCCTCCAGGGTCAGCTCGGCCGGCGCGGGCAGATCCCGGCGCTGTCCCTCGCGCAGCACGATCGTCCCGGGCAGGCCGTCGGTCCTCTTCACGCCGGCCAGCGCCGTCTCGACCGCGGCGGGCGTGCTCGCGTCGACCCCGAGCAGGCCGAGCACGCCGATCACCGATGCGGGCGCGACCTCGGTGTCCCGGCGCTGGAAGTTCTCGTACCGGGTGGCCACCCCGTACGCCGTCGCCAGCGCCTCGAGTTTCGCGTCCATGCTGCCCCTCCCGTCGGTTCCGGCCTTGTACCCGTGATCATCATTGGTTACTCCGGGTCGCGGCCGTTGCTTACATCGGTCAGCATGGGGCACATGGCTCACATGGTGAAGTGGTGGTCGCGGCTGGCCGCGGCGGTGACCGGCGCGGTGCTGGCCCTGGTCGTCCCGGTGCACGCGTGGGCCGCGAGCAACGGGGTGGACGGGATCGCGGTCGAGGCGGTCAAAAGCCGTACGCGCAGGCGGGGTGGTTTCGGGTTCTTCTTCCTGCCCGGGCTCTGCTGCCTGTTGGTGGTGGCCGGTGTGGTGTTGGCAATAGTGTTGATTTCGCGTAATCGTCGGCGGCGCTGAGGGTTTCCGTCCTAGTTTGGGAGGATGCGGACGCGTAGCAGGCGGTCGATGGCACTGGGTGGCGGAATCGCCGTGATTCTGTGCGTTCCGCCCGCCGTGTCCGTGGCGGCCGACGCGTCGGCCGACGTGCTGCTGAGCATGGGCCGCCCGGCGCTCGCCTCGTCGACGCAGAGCGTGGCCTGGCTCGCCTCGTCGGCGGTCGACCGGGGTGTCGGCACCCGGTGGGCCAGCGGCACCGGCACGGGCACCGAGTGGCTGCGGATCGACCTGGGCGCGGCCCAGGAGGTCACCCGGGTGCGGCTGCACTGGGCCACCGCGTACGCCAAGGGCTATCGGGTGCAGTTCTCCGACGACGGTGCGACCTGGGCCGACGCGTTCACGACGGCGACCGGCAACGGCGGCGTCGACGATCTGCGCAACCTCCGGGGGCACGGGCGCTACCTGCGGGTGCTGGCGACCCAGCGGGCGAATCCGAGTGGTTATTCACTCTGGGACGTACGGGCGTACGGCCCGGGCCCGGCCGCGCGGTTCCCCGAGTCGGCCACCGACCCGGGCGCCGGGGTGCCGAGCGTGGCCGGGGACCTGTCCGGGCGGGCCAAGAAGGAGACCGCCCTGCGGCTGGTCGCGAGCGCCGAGAACTCCACGTTGAACTGGCGCGGGGAGTACGGATATCTCGAGGACCTGGGTGACGGCCGGGGCTACACCGGCGGGATCATCGGGTTCTGCTCGGGGACCAGCGACATGCTCGCCATGGTCACCGACTACACCCGCAGCCGGCCGGCCAATCCGCTGGCCCGGTACCTTCCGGCGTTGCGGGCGGTGGACGGCACCGACTCGCACGCCGGGCTCGACCCGGGTTTCCCGGCGGCCTGGCGGGCCGCCGCCAAGGACTCGGCGTTCCAGAAGGCGCAGCAGGACGCCCGCGACCGGATGTACTTCACGCCCGCGGTGCGGCTGGCCGAGGCGGACGGGCTGCGGGCGCTGGGACAGTTCGCGTACTACGACGCCGCGGTGATGCACGGCGTCTCCGGGCTGCGGGCCATCCGCGAGCGGGCGGTCCGGGCCCGGAAGACGCCGTCCCAGGGCGGGGACGAGATCGCGTACCTGAGCGCGTTCCTCGACTCCCGGGACGCCGAGATGCGGCGCGAGGCCGCACACAGCGACACCACCAGGGTCGACACCGCCCAGCGGGTGTTCCTCAAGGGCAGCAATCTCGACCTGGTGGCGCCGCTGTCATGGAGCGTCTACGGCGATCACTACCGGATCAGCTGACATTCGACGTCAGGGGCGCGATCCCGCCGAGCGGAGCGAGGCCGTCAGGCCCTGCTCCACTTCTGGTTGGCCGTGCCGGCGCAGTCCCAGAGCTGGAGCTGGGCGCCGTTCGCCGCGTTGTTGTCCTTGATGTCGACGCACCGGTTGGCCGACACGTTGACCAGGTCGCCCGCGCCGGACAGGGTGAACCGCTGGACCGGGTTCCCGTTGCAGGTCACCAGCTGGATCGGGGTGCCGTTGGTGAGCGCGCCACCGGCCGGGTCCATGCACTTGCCCATGGCGCGCAGCGTGCCGTCGCCGTTGAACGTCCACTGCTGGGCGGCCGAGCCGTTGCAGTCGTACATCTGCAGGCGGGTGCCGTCGGCCGAGTTCGCGCCCGGGATGTCGACGCAGCGCCCGTTGAGGTTGCTCTTCAGGCCGTTGCCACCGCTGGGCGGGGGCGTGGTGCTGCCGCCGCCGGTCGAGCTGTTGACGTGCACGTAGTCGATGAGCATCTTGCTCTCGGCGGGCAGGCCGGCCGGGTTGCCCTGACCGAAGTTACCGCCGACGGCCAGGTTCAGGATGATGAAGAACGGGTGGTCGTAGACCCAGTTCACGTTGCCCTTGGCCGCGCGCAGCGAGTCCGGGGTGGCCCGGAAGTACTCCTGGCCGTCCACGGTCCAGACGATCAGGTTGGGCGACCAGTCCACCGCGTAGTTGTGGAAGGCCTGGTACCACGGCGAACCGGCGACCAGGGTGCCGCCGAACGAGCTGCCACCGGAGTAGCCGGGGCCGTGCAGCGTGCCGAACAGCCGGTTGGGGTCCCGGCCGACGACCTCCATGATGTCGATCTCGCCGTCGGTCGGCCAGTTGCCGCCGCCGAGCATCCAGAACGCGGGCCAGAGGCCGGAGCCGTTGGGGACCTGGATGCGGGCCTCGACGTGCCCGTACTGCTGGGTGAACTTGCCGGCGGTCTGGATCCGGCCGGACGTGAACTGGCACGTCCCGTTCCAGCAGTCGTTGTGCCCGCCGCTGCCCTTGCGGGCGGTGATGACCAGGTGGCCCTGGCCGTCCTGGGCGACGTTGCCGGTGCCGCTCGTGTAGTACTGCAACTCCTGGTTGCCGAAGCCGCTGCCGCCGGTGTCGAAGTTCCACTTCGACGTGTCGACGCCGGCGCCGGCCGCGCCGTTGAAGTCCTCGTTCCAGACGACCGCGGCGTCGGCGTGGTCGTTGCGCGACGCCACGAACAGGGATGACGCCACGGTTGTGGCGACGACGGCCGCGGCCAGCAGTAGCCGTAACTTTCGCATGGGGGAACCTCCGGGGGAGAGGGTGCCGTTACTCCAAACAGTCTTTAAAGATTGACTGCCGTGGGTCAATGGAGACGGGTTCCGGAACCGCCGGATAACAGAGATTTGTTCAGAGTTTTTGGAAAAGTGCCGGTACGAGCCCCGGCTGCCACCCCGGCAGGGCCGTGTGCTGGGCCGACACCCGGTAGTTGGCGCCCTTGTAGGAGACGCGATCGCCCACCTTGTACGTGGTGAACGCCTTCCACGCCGGGGCCGGCGCGACGGTCATCTTGACCGCGACCGTGACCGAGTCGACCTGCACCTCGTCCGAGAACCGGCCGTTGCCGTTCGAACCGAGCGCCAGGATGAACGGCTGCCCGCCGGTCGTCGGGGTCAGCCGCAACACGGCCAGGCCGTCGACCGACCAGACGAACGACGTCCGGGTCCAGTCGATGGTGTACGTGTGGAAGTCGTAGACGCTGGTCGTACCGGCCCCGAGCGGCTCGTACTGCCCGGCCACGGTGCCGCCGTCGGGCTTGCGGATGCCGAACACGTTCCAGGCCGAGCCCGAGTCCCCGGCCCGCAGGCGGGCGGTCGCCCGTCCGCTGGACTGGCTGAAGGCGGCCACCGTGGTCAGCGTGGAGTCGAGGACGACGTGGCCCTCACCGTCCTGCCACGCGTCCCAGATGCCGCCGGACCACTTGGTGGTGTCCACGCCGGCACCCCGGCCGCCGTTGAAGTCGTCGCTGAAGACCGTCCTGGTGACCGTTTCGGCGTGCGCGACGCCGGACATGGTCAAACCGGAGACGACGACCGCGGCCGCCAGCAGCGACCGCAGCCACCGCGCGCCGTGACGCACTCTTCCCACCCCCACCTCGAAGCCAGCGCACAGACTCTGCACGGGCTCGCAGGGTAAGAGCAAGACCAGCCGCTATCTGTTTATGGATCTCTTACACAGAAGGCACTTTCTCGTTGATCGCGCGGGAGCGAGGCGAGGTCCAGGTGGTGGCTGGCGTCGGCCGGGAAAAGGTCGCATACCGGTGTTGTATGTGACCTTTTCCCGGACGCCGTCAGGCGCCGGCTGGGCCACGCCGCAGCCCCTCGCGATCAACGAGAAAGTGCCTAGTCGTAATCGGGGGCGGAGGTCTCGTGCATGGCCAGTTCCTCGGCGCTGGCGCCGCCGCCGGCCGAGCCCGCGTCCCAGGCCACGCTGTCTTCCTCGTCGTCGAGGCCGGAGCCGCCGTCCGGCGCGACCAGCCGGCCGACCCGGCCCGGTTCGTCCTCGTCGAGCTGGCCGTCGTCGTAGAGCGAGATCGCCGAGTCCGGGTTCGAGGTCGGGCTGTCGCCCCACACGTCGCGGTCGAACCGCTCGTCCTCGGAGTCGTCGACCGTCTCGTCGATCGGGTCACGACGGGCCGGGTTCTGCTCCTCGGCGCCGAAGTCCGGCTCCTCCTGGCGCAGCCGCCGGTCCAGCGACTCGCCCTGCCGGGCCTCCTCCGGGGTGTCCCCGAACCGGTTCGAACCGCCCGGGCCGACCCCGGCCAGCGCCGCCGGGTCCTGACCGTCGGCCCATCGGCCGCTGTCCACCTCGTCATACGCCGTCGAGTCGTCGTCGGCGGTGTCCGGCAGGCCCGAAGCCTCCGGATCGCTCACCTCGGTGGGGTAGTCGTTCTCTCGCATGTGCGCAATCTACCCGCGAGGGGGGCAGGTCATACGTTGATCCGTTCCGCGCTCAGCCGGGCCCAGATCACCTTGCCGCCGGGCAGCGCGAACCGCCCCCACCGGGAGGCCACCGAATCGATCAGGAGAAGACCCCTTCCGCCGTACGCGGTGGGAGCGACCGGCCCCACGAAACGCGGCAGGATCGGGGACTCGTCGCGGACCGCCACGCTGACCGCGTCACCGAGCCGGGCCAGCATCACCCGCATCGGGGTGCGCGCGTGCGCCACCACGTTGTTGACCATCTCGGTGGCCACGATGCACGTGTCCCCGGCCAGCTCGGGCCGCTCCCAGCGCACACAGGCCTCGGTGATCAGCGCGCGGACCCGGCGGGCGGCCCCGACCTGCGGCTCCAGCTCCAGCGCGACCCGCCGCGAGGCGTCGGGCGGGCCCAGCGCGGCATAGGCGGCGTCCCGGTCCGGCCGGACCAGCCAGCCGGTGGACTCCCAGCGCGGGCCGTCGACGCCGCAGAACGCGAGCCGGGTGGCCGGCCAGTCCCGGGTCTCGTCGAACACCGCCCGCAGGCCGGCCAGGGTGTCGTCGTGCGGCACCCGCAGGTCGGTGACGTCCACCACCAGCGCCTCCGGCTGGCCGGCGAGGACGTCGAGCAGCGTGGAGCGCACCGGCCCGGCGGTGTCGTCGTCGAGCACCCCGGTGAGCCGGACCAGGGGATAACTCTGGCCGCGGTCCACCAGGTGACGAACCTCGCTCGGCATGATCGCTCCATTGTGCATAACGCGTCCCCTCCGCGCATTTCGGCGGACGATGGGCGGAGTCCGGCGCGAACCCGGACATTTGCCCACGACGGGCATGCATGGGGAGTACCCCGTCCGGGTGCGGTCAACCCCGGGGCGTCAGGGCGGTCAGCAGGCTCTCGTGCAGCAGGCCGTTCGTCGCGATCACCGAGGACTTGTCCGCGCAGGTCCGCCCGACGAGATCGGTGACCTTGCCGCCGGCCTCCTGGATGATCGGGATCAGCGCGGCCATGTCCCAGAGCGACAGCTCCGGCTCGGCCATCGCGTCCAGCGCGCCCTCGGCCATCAGCATGTAGCCGTAGAAGTCGCCGTAGGCCCGGCTGCGCCACACCCCGAGCAGGATGTCCATCATCTGCGGCAGCCGGCCGTTCTCCTGCCAGCCGTTCAGGCTCGCGTAACAGAAGCTGGCGTCGGCCAGGTTGCGGACCTTCGAGACCTCGATCCGGCTCGCGGCGTGCTGGTGCTTGCCCGCGAACGCCCCCAGGCCGCGACCGGCCCACCAGCGCCGCCCCAGCGCGGGGGCGGAGACCAGGCCGACCACCGGGGTGTCGCCCTCCAGCAGGGCGATGAGCGTGGCCCAGACCGGCACGCCACGCACGAAGTTCTTGGTGCCGTCGATCGGGTCGATCACCCAGTGCCGGGTCCCCGGGCCGGCCGCCGCCTGCGACCGGCCGAACTCCTCACCCAGCACACCGTCGCGCGGCCGGGCCCGGCCCAGCGTGGCGCGGATCGCCCGCTCCACGGCGGTGTCCGCGTCGGACACCGGGGTCAGGTCGGGCTTGGCCTCGACCTTCAGGTCGAGGGAGCGGAACCGGGCCATCGAGATGGCGTCGGCCGAGTCGGCGAGGGTGTGGGCGAGAGCAAGATCGTCGGCATATCCGGCCATATAGGGACCCTATCGAGACGCCGCTATCGCGGCTTCACGCGATGAGGTCGTTGTCCGGCTGTTGGTCACGCGAGTCCAGGTCGCCGGCCCGAGAGGCGAGAAGCCTTCGGTACGAGTCCAGGCGCCGACGGTCGGCGTGCCCCTCGGCGACCCACGCGTCCAGCTTGCAGTCGACGTCGGCCGCGGTGTGCCCGCAGTTCGGCTGGTCGTCCAGGGTGCCCTCGACCAGGTCGGGGAACCCGTGCAGCAGGCTCTCGGCGCTGACGTGGGCCAGCCCGAAACTCCGGATGCCCGGCGTGTCGATGATCCAGCCGGGATCCTTGCGCGCCCTGCCCTTCCCGGCCGGGCCGATCCGGGGCAGCCGCAGCGCGACCGCGCTGGTCGACGTGTGCCGGCCCTTGCCGATGGCGCTGACCACCCCGACCGCCCGCAACGCGTCCGGCACCAGGCGGTTGACCAGCGTCGACTTGCCCACGCCGGAGTGGCCGACCATGACCGAGATGCGCCCGGTCAGCCGCTCGCGCAGCTCGGCCAGGTCGCTGCCCGGGCGCACCAGCACGTGCGGCAGGTCCAGCTCGGCGTAGTAGTCGAGCACCTTTTCCGGCCCGGCCAGGTCGGCCTTGGTCAGGCAGAGCAGCGGCTCGATGTCGGCGTCGTAGGCCGCGACCAGGCACCGGTCGATGAACCCGGTGCGTGGCGGCGGGTCGGACAGGGCGCTGACGATGACCAGCTGATCCGCGTTGGCCACCACCACCCGTTCGAGCCGGCCCTCGGGGGTGGTGTCGTCGTCGTCCGCGGTGCGGCGCAGCACCGAGGTGCGCTCGCCGATCCGCACGATCCGGGCCAGCGAGCCGGCATCGCCGGACACGTCACCGACCAGCGCCACCCGGTCGCCGACCACCACCGACTTGCGACCGAGCTCGCGGGCCCGCATCGCGGTGATCACCTCGGGCTCGTCGCCGGTGTCCTCCTGGACACAGCCGTACCGCCCGCGGTCCACGGTGATCACCAGCGCGTCGACCGCATCGTCGTGCTTGGGCCGCGTCCGGGTGCGCGGGCGGGACGACCGCCCCGGCCGGACCCGGACGTCGTCCTCGTCGTACTCCCGCTTACGCCCTGGCAGATCCGGCTCCTAGCGTTCCGTGGCGAGTCCTGCCCAGAGTTCCGGGAACTCGGGCAGCGTCTTCGAGGTACAACCTACGTCGGTGAGCTCGACGCCCGGGACGGAGAGTCCGATCACCGCGGCGGCGTGGGCCATCCGATGGTCCGCATACGTCTCGAAGGAGGCGCCGTGCAGGGGGGCCGGCTCGATCCGCAGACCGTCGCGGAACTCGGTGATCCCGGCGCCGACCTTGGTCAGCTCGGCGGCCAGCGCGGCAATCCGGTCCGTCTCGTGGCCGCGGATGTGCTCGACCCCGCGCAGCTCGGACGGCCCGTCGGCCAGCACGGCCAGCGCGGACAGCACCGGGGTCATCTCGCTCACGTCGGACAGGTCGGCCGTGATGCCGCGCAGCGTGCCCGCGCCCCGCACGGTCAGGCCCGCGGCCGACCGGGTGACCTCGGCACCGAACGCGGTGAGCAGCTCGGTCAGCTGCTCGACCGGCTGCCAGCTCGCGGCCGGCCAGCCGCCGAGCGTGACCTCGCCGCCGGTGACCATCGCGGCGGCGAAGAACGGCAGCGCGCCCGACAGGTCCGGCTCGATCACCCAGGTGCGGCCGTGCAGCGGACCCGGCTCGACCACCCAGACGTCGGGCACGCTCTCGTCCACCGTCGCGCCCGCCGCGCGCAGCATGTGCGTGGTCATCCGCAGGTGGGGGGCGGACGGGACCGGCGGGCCCTCGTGCCGCAGGGTCAGACCCTTGGTGAACCGGGCGGCCGAGAGCAGCAGGCCGGAGACGAACTGGCTGGAGCCGGACGCGTCGACCACCGCCTCGCCGCCCTCGACCAGGCCGGCGCCGTGCACGGTGAGCGGCAGCCCGCCGGCCGGCGAGGCCTCCAGCCGGACCCCGAGCGCGCGCAGCACGTCGAGGATCGGGCCCATCGGGCGGTTGCGCGCGTGCGGGTCGCCGTCGAACTCGACCGGGCCGTCGGCCAGCGCGGCCGCCGGGGGCAGGAAGCGCATGATCGTGCCGGCCAGCCCCACGTCCACGGTCGCCGGGCCGCGCAGCGGGCCGGGCTCGACCACCCAGCGGTCGTCGGCCGAGGTGTCCACGGCGACGCCGAGCGCGCGCAGGCCGGCCGCCATCAGCGTGGTGTCTCGCGCCCGCAGCGGCGCCTCGATCACCGACGGGCCGTCGGCCAGCGCGGCCAGGATCAGCGCGCGGGCGGTCATCGACTTGGAGCCCGGCAGGCGCACGGTCGTGGTGACCGGGCCGGCGGCGGACGGGGCGAGCCAGGGGCGAAGTTCAGCAGCCATGGCCGCCATTCTGCCGCCGGGCCCCGACATTTCCCCGGAGCATTCCCGGCTCCCGGGACATCACCCCCGAATCATCACCCGTGCTCGTTCCACCACAGGCCTTTCCCCGGCGCCGCGTGCCCCCTGCCACCGTTTCCACCGGCGTACGCTGCACACCATGTGCGGGCGGTACGCGACGACACGGAGCAACGCGGATCTCAGCCAGTTCTTCGAGGCGACCGATGTGACCGAGGAGCTGTCGCCGAGCTGGAACGTCGCGCCCACCGACCCGGTCCCGCTGATCCGCGAGTCGACCACGCACGCGGCCCGGGTGCTGGACACCGCGCGCTGGGGTCTGGTCCCGCCGTGGGCCGCCGACCTGCGGCAGGGCGCCCGGATGATCAACGCGCGGGCCGAGACGGTGGCCGAGTCCAAGGCGTTCGCGCCGTCCTTCGCCCGTCGCCGGTGCCTGGTCCCGGCCGACGGCTGGTTCGAGTGGGTCCGCGACGGCAAGCAGAAGCAGGCGTTCTACATGACCCCGGCCGACGGGACCCCGCTGGCCTTCGCCGGGATCTGGTCCGCCTGGGGCAAGGAATCGGTGCTGACCTGCAGTGTCATCACCACCGCGGCGCTCGGTGGCCTGGCCGAGGTGCATGACCGGATGCCGCTGATCCTGCCGCCCGAGCGGTGGGCCGACTGGCTGGCCGGCGGGGGCGACCCGGAGCCGCTGCTGCGTCCGCTGCCGGCCGCCGCATTGGCGTCGATCGAGGTGCGTCCGGTCGGCCCGGCCGTGGGCAATGTTCGCAACAACGGTCCGGAGTTGCTGGCGCCCCCGGCGGAGGTAACGCTTTTCTGAACTCCGGAAGATCAATGAAGTTCTTTGTCGGAGTATGCGCGGATTCTCAATCGACAACTTTGTTTCAAGATAGATCACCCCCTTGTTCTGATCTTGTACGGTGCGGTACAAACCAGCGCCGGAGTGGTGCCGATCCGTAAGGTGCGGGATGGCCACCACAGCACTTCCGGTCCCACGGGGGAGGTGGGCTGATGACACGAGCACGCATGCCGCGTCCGCACGAGGTGGCTATCGCGCGACGCGACCCGCGGCTGCTCGACGCGATTGCGCAACGCCGTACCGATGAAGCGTGGCGTACCAGGGGATCCTGCCGGACAGTTGATCCGGAGACGTTCTTCCCCGCGCCCAACGAGCCCTCCGGCGGGGCGGTCGCGCTCTGCGGCACCTGTCCGGTGCAGGGCCCGTGCCTGGCCTGGGCGCTTCAGGTGGGCGATTGCCACGGGGTCTGGGGCGGCACCACGCCACGGGAGCGGCGGGCCATGCTCGTCGCCTGGCGCGAGCGGGTCCAGGCCAACGGCGAGTCCGTCGAGGAAGACGCCACCGAAGAGGAGGATCGCCGGCTCCTGACGCTGGAACCGGTGAGCCGCTGATAGAAACGGAGCCTGTGACCAGCTCCGAGAAAGAAGTCGAGACGCCGCGCGGGCCGGCTCGGGTTCGGATCACCGAACCGGCCGGCCCGCCGTGTAGCCAGCTGTTCCTGGGCCACGGCGCCGGTGGCGGCGTGGACGCCCCGGACCTGGTGGCCGTGCACGACGCCGCGGTCGCGGCCGGGGTACGCGTCGTGCTGGTGACCCAGCCGTACCGGGTGGCCGGGCGGCGGGCGCCCGCTCCGGCCGGGCAGCTCGACGAGGCGTGGACCGCGGTGGTGCGGGCCATGGCCGTACGGGAAACGCCGTTGATCTTCGGTGGTCGGTCGAGCGGAGCCCGGGTCGCCTCGCGGACCGCGCCCACGCTGGACGCCGCGGGTGTTCTGGCCCTGGCCTTCCCGCTGCACCCGCCGGGCAAGCCGGAGAAGAGCCGGGCCGCCGAGCTGCCGGCGACGATTCCGACCCTGGTCCTGAACGGTGACCGTGATCCGTTCGGGGTGCCCGAGCCGTCCGGCGCCGTCGAGGTGATCGTGCGACCGGGCGCCGTGCACGATTTGCGCAAGGACGTGTCCGGCACCGCGGAACTCGCGATGGTGTGGCTTAGGCGACACGGCTGGGCGCAGGAATTCTGATCGTGGTCTTGGCGTTACAGAACCCGGATGGACAGTCATCGGAAGGGGTGTCTGTAGTGCGTGCGGTAAAGCAGCACGAGCGCCGGGAGACGACCCGGGTCCGGGAACTCCTGGTCTCGCCGGAATGGCCGGCCGTGGAGCCGGCGGCCCCCGCCACGCCGGTGAGCGTCAGCACACCGGTTTTCGAGAGCGTGACTGGGGCACTACCCGTATCCTCGGCGGGGCGGTCGAGGGGGGAGTCCAGGGTGGCCCAGAAAGAGCGTGTCGACGAGCGTCGTGAGCGCTTCGAGCGCGATGCGCTGCCGTTCGTGGATCAGCTGTATGCCGCCGGTCTGCGGATGACCCGCAACCCGGCCGATGCCGAGGATCTTGTGCAGGAGACGTTCCTCAAGGCGTTCTCCGCGTTTCACCAGTTCGAAGAGGGTACGAACCTCAAGGCCTGGCTGTACCGGATCCTGACGAACACGTACATCAACTCGTACCGGCGTAAGCAGCGTCAGCCGCTGCAGGCGCCGACCGAGGAGATCACCGACTGGCAGCTCGCCTCCAGCGAGTCGCACACGTCGTCGGGCCTGCGCTCGGCCGAGACCGAGGCGCTCGACCGGCTGCCCGACAGCGACATCAAGGAAGCTCTGCAGTCCCTGCCGGAGGATTTCCGGCTGGCCGTCTACCTCGCTGATGTCGAGGGTTTCTCGTACAAGGAGATCGCCGACATCATGGGCACGCCCATCGGAACGGTCATGTCCCGCCTGCACCGTGGGCGGCGCAACCTGCGCAATCTGCTCGAGGGGTACGCCGCCGAGCGCGGCATCACCCGGACCGCGTCCGAGCCGCAGGAGGCGTGACCCGATGTCGAGCGCCGAGAGCGAACACGAGACCGATTGCAGCATCGTGCTCAGCGAGGTGTATCTCTACCTCGACCTGGAGTGCAGCGAGGACCGCCGGCACCTGATCCAGAAACACCTGGACGAGTGCACCGGGTGCCTGCGTGAGTTCGGCATCGAGACCGAGGTGAAAGCCCTGGTCGGCCGCTGCTGCGGTGACGAGCGGGCGCCCGCCGAGCTGCGCGAGCGGCTGCGGCAGAAGCTGGGCCAGCTCGACCCGTCGTGAAGCTCGATCTTTCGTGAAAAAGGCCGGCAGACATGTGTCTGCCGGCCTTTTCCGTGCTGATTCAGCTGTTGGGGCGCTTACCGTGGTTCGCGCCGCTCTTCTTACGGGCCTTCTTCTTGCGAGCCTTCTTGGCCATAAGGGGCCTCCTTCCTCACGCTTGCTCAGTCGCCGATGGTAGTCGGCCGGTCGGTGCTTCTCGTCAGCTGGGACTCGAACCCCGGCGATCCGTGATGTGATGACCTTCCCGGCAGCTGTGACCAGGAGGGCGATCAGGAATGTCCGAGGAGATCCGGGCCGAGATGGTGGCCAATGTGGGGAAGATCGTGGCCGGCCCCGGTGACACCGTCGCCGCCGGGGACACGCTGGTGATCCTGGAGTCCATGAAGATGGAGATCCCGGTGCTGGCCGGTTCCGAGGGCACGGTCGAGGAAATGGCCGTGCACGAGGGCGACGTGGTTCAGGAAGGCGACCTGATCGCGGTTCTCGCGCTTACTTCTTGAGCCAGCGCAACAGGTAGGACCGGCTGCGCGGGCGGGGGACGACCGGGACCCGGACCGTGGCCGCGGCCAGCTCCCGGGTCGGCCGGTCCAGCTCCGGCGTGATCACGGCCAGCTCGGCGACCGCCCGCGCGTGCGGGCCCCCGGCCACCTCGGTGAACCGCCCGGCGACGACGGCGGCCACGTCGGCCCGTGCGGCCGGATCCACCCAGGCGTACGTGATCAGCGCGAACAGCGCGGCCTGGGTGACCCGGTCGACGCCGCCGTCGAGCAGCCCGAGCAGCAGGCGCCGGCGGCTGGAGTCCAGCCACGGCTCCTCGGTCCCGTGGTGCAGCAGCCCCAGGCAGGCCCAGATCTCGGGCGCTCCCGGCTGCTCGGAGCCGGTCACCGCCGGGTGGCCGAGCATGGCCAGCAGCTCCCAGGGCTCGACGAGCACCAGACCGAGCGCGCGATCGTAGGCGGCCGGCGGGTGCGGCCAGCCGGCCGACGCCACCCGCAGCAGCCGGTCCACGGCGTCCTCGGACGGCTCGGCGTTGACCGTGGCCCGTCCGGCCGGCAGCCGGGACAGGCCGGCCGGCGCGACGCTCAGCCAGGCCGTGGCGCGGCAGCACTCGTCCAGGTCGGTGTGCTCGTGCGTGTCGTCCGGGTGGTCGCGGATGAAGTCGGCCAGCCCGATCAGGTGGGCCACGTCGCCGTCGCCGCGGAAACGCAGCCGGTGGGCAGTGTGCACCACGCAGTCGAACCGCGGGTCACGCTCCAGCGCGCGGTCGGTCCAGTTCAGCGCCTCCTCCAGCCGGCCCAGGTCGGCCAGGGTGGCGGCGACGTCGGCGTAGACCGAGAGGTCGTCCGGGTCGTACATGACGGCGCGGCGCAGCGCGGCCAGCGCCTCGGGGATGCGACCGGCGCTGCGGTACGCGTACCCCAGCCAGATCTCGCCCAGCTTGGACGGGCGGGAGCGGGAGCCCCGGATCGCCCAGTCGATCGCGAGACGGGCCTCGCCGAGCCGGCGGGCCAGCGCGGAACCGGCACCGAGCAGCATCGCGTGGTCGCCGTGGGCGTCGATCGCGTGCCGGACGACGGTCAGGTACGGCCGCAGGGGCGCCGCCGCGGCCTTCGGGGCCGGGTCGCCGATCGCCGTGCACAGCCGCATCAGCGTCCGGGCCAGCGCGTCCGGGTCGACCCGCCCGCCGAGCACCGGGTCGCTGACCCAGGGCACGCCGGCCCAGTCCACGCCCGGGGTGTGCCCGCTGGCCGCGGCGAGCAGCGGCAGCGCGTCCTCCGGGCGCCCGGCCGCGGCGAGCAGGTGGGCGTGCGCGGCCACCCGGCCGGCCGGGGCGTGCGGGTCGAGCGGGAACAGGTCGAGGGCGCTCTCCGCGTCCGCCGCCAATCGGCTGAGCAGCTCGTGGATCTCCGGCAGGGTGGGTGCGTGGGAGAGCGCCCCGGCCAGGTGGCGGGCGGCCTGAGCCATCTCACCGCGGTCGAGGGCGGCGCGAGCGAGGTCGAGGTCGGTGGGGACCTGGGGGTGGGCGTCCACGAGTGAAGACAGTACGGGCAGCGGAACGATCTGTCAGTCCTCGCGTTGTGCGCAGTAGTGCGCGAAAGATTGACGTACTAAGCTTTTTCTTGCAAGACTGCGCAGCATTCGAGCGAGAACTGCTCATCTGGGGAGGATGACGTGACAGAGCGAGGCCACGGGATGGCAGCGGACATTGCGGAACAGCCGGAGGGTTTCGCCCGCCTGCTGGACGGCCCGCACGCGGACGCGATCGCCGGGGTCGCGGCGGAGGTGGCGGCCCGCAAGCCGCGCAACGTCCTCTTCGTCGGCCGCGGCACCTCCGACCACGCCGCGCTCTACGGGGCGTACCTCACCGAGATCCGGCTGGGCCTGCCGGTGGCCAGCGCGTCGCCGAGCGCGATCACGCTCTACGGCGCCCGCCCCGACTTCACCGGCACGCTCGTCATCGGGGTCAGCCAGAGCGGCGGCTCACCCGACCTGACCGGTGTCCTCTCGGCCGCGCGGGAGACCGGCGCGCTCACCCTGGCGGTCACCAACAACCCGGAGTCGCCGCTGGCCCGGGCGGCCGAGCTGTCGGTGGACGTGGCGGCCGGGCACGAGCGGGCGGTCGCGGCCACCAAGACGTACACCGCCGAGCTGCTCGCCCTGCTGCTGCTGGTCGAGGGGATCCGCAACGGCGACGGGCGGCTGCCCGAGTCCGAGCGGGCCGCACTGGCCGAGCTGCCCCGGCTGGCCGGGTCGGTGCTGGCCGACCGGACCGCCGAGGAGATCGCGCAGCGCTACCGCTTCGCGCCGCACATGGTCACCACCGGGCGGGGGTACGGGTATCCGACCGCGCGCGAGGCCGCCCTGAAGCTGATGGAGACCTCGTACGTGCCGACGCTGGCGTTCTCCGGCGCCGACCTGCTGCACGGCCCGCTGGCCATGACCGACACCGACGTCCCGGTGCTGGCCGTGGTCGGTGACGGTCCCGGCGGCCAGGCGATGGCCGACGTGATCGGCCGGCTCCGCGAGCGCAAGTCGGACGTGCTGACCGTGGGTCCCGAGGGCCACCTGAAGGTCCCGGCCGTCGACGAGCGTTACAGCCCGCTGCTCGACATCCTGCCGCTGCAGAAACTGGCGCTGGCGCTCGCGCTGGCCAAGGGCGAGGACCCGGACGCGCCCCGCGGTCTCAAGAAGGTGACCAGCACGCTCTGACCGAAACATCGGCGTGGCAGGCTTGGAGCCGTGTCCACCCTGCGCGATCTCGTCGAGGAACACACCAGCCTCGGTTCCGCCGACATCGACCACCTGCACCGGCTCGCCGGTGACTGGCAGCTGCTCTCCGACCTCTCCTTCGCCGACCTGCTCCTCTGGGTCCCGATCAAGGGGGAGAAGCCACGCGAGTTCCTGTGCGTGGCCCAGGTGCGGCCGACCACGGCGCCGACGGCGTATCAGGACGACCAGGTGGGCAAGATCTTCGGCGGCCCCGAGGTGGCCCACCTGGAGGTCGCCTTCACCCAGGAGCGGATCTGGCGGGAGGGCGACCCGGTCTGGTACGGGGACACGCCCGCCCGTCACGAGGCGATCCCGGTGCGCCGTCGTGACGAGAACGATCACGAGGAGGGCTACAGCGAGGTGATCGCGGTGATCGGCCGGGACACCAACCTGAGCACCGCGCGTACACCGAGCCAGCTCGAACTCAACTATCTGACCACCGCGGACGACCTGGCCCAGATGGTCGCCGACGGTACGTTCCCGCCGGCCCGCCAGCCCGGGGAGATGACCACCTCGGCGCCCCGGGTCGGCGACGGGCTGATCCGGCTGGACGCGTCCGGCAAGGTCACCTATGCCAGCCCGAACGCGCAGTCGGCCTACCGCCGGCTCGGCTTCAACGCGCACCTGGTCGGCGAGGAGCTGGCCCACCTGTCCAGCCGGCTGGCGGCCGACCCGCTGGAGGGCAACGACGTCGCCGAGCGGATCCGGTCGGCGCTGCGCGGCGAGTTCCCGCCCCGGATGGAGTTCGACGCCCGCGGCGCGACGGTGCTCACCCGCTCGCTGCCGCTGCTCCCGGCCGGTGTGCCGATCGGCGGGCTGGTGCTGGTCCGGGACGTGACCGAGGTCCGCCGGCGCGACCGTGCCCTGATGACCAAGGACGCCACCATCCGGGAGATCCACCACCGGGTGAAGAACAACCTGCAGACCGTGGCCGCGCTGCTGCGCCTGCAGGCCCGCCGGGTGGACGCCCCGGAGGCCCGGATGGCGCTGGAGGAGTCGGTGCGCCGGGTCGCCTCGATCGCGCTGGTCCACGAGACGCTCTCGATGTCCAGCGACGAGGCGGTCGAGTTCGACGGCATCGTGGACCGGGTCGCCACCGCCGCCACCGAGGTGGCCTCGACCAGCTTCCCGGTGCGGATGCGACGCGAGGGCACGTTCGGGATACTGCCCGCGGAGATCGCCACCTCGCTCGTCATGGTGCTGAACGAGCTGCTGATCAACGCGGTCGAGCACGGCTTCGGCACGCCGGAGGACGACGAGGCCGAGGCCCCCGTGCCGCCGGAGGACGGGGCCGAGGTCGTCGTCTCCGCCCACAAGTTCCGCAAGCAGCTGCACGTCACGGTCGCCGACAACGGGCGGGGGCTGCCGGAGGGCTTCCGGGCCGACGCCGGCGGGCGGCTCGGCCTGCAGATCGTGCGGGCGCTGGCCACCGGGGAGCTGCGGGGCAGCATCGAGCTGCGTAACCGAGCCGGCGGCGGGACCGAGGCCGTGCTGGTGGTTCCCCTCGGCAAGCGGTGACCGGCGGCGGGGGCGGGCTGCCTCCGTACGGGAGGGATCTTGATCGATGAATGGGTGCCCCCGACCTGGGGTGTCACGTTTTTGTAACGGCAGTAGGAGAACTCCGCCAAGTGCCGCGTGACACATTCTCGAAATCTGGACCTCACTGGCCCACATTCGGTTTGCGTGAGAGGCTTACCGGCATGACCGCTGCAATTGACCGCCGCTTCGTGGCCCGCCGCCACGTCGACTACGGCCGTGTCTTCAGCGCGATGTGTCCGGCTTCCTGACGCCGCCCCCCTTTATTTCGGGCGCGGACGACAAGCCGGCCCCCTCCCGACGCTGAAGTCGCGGAGCCTCCACAAGGCCGCGATTGTCCTCCGGTGCCCACGAAACCCGGAGGACCGCCGCCATGGCGCCCAGCAACACTCCCGCAACACCGGCCGCTCGCCCCCGCAAGGCGCGCGGCGAGGGTCAGTGGGCGCTCGGACACCGCGAGCCGCTCAACCCCAACGAGCGCAGCAAGAAGGACGACAACCCGCTCAACGTCCGGGCGCGGATCGAGAACATCTACGCCCACCGGGGCTTCGCCTCGATCGACCCGGCCGACCTGCGCGGTCGTTTCCGCTGGTGGGGGCTCTACACCCAGCGCAAGGCGGGCATCGACGGCGGCCGCACCGCGGTGCTGGAGCCGGAAGAGCTCGAAGACGAGTACTTCATGCTGCGCGTCCGCATCGACGGCGGCCAGCTGAGCCTGGCCCAGCTGCGCGTCATCGGGCAGATCGCCAGCGAGTTCGCCCGCGACAGCGCCGACATCACCGACCGGCAGAACATCCAGATGCACTGGATCCGGGTCGAGGACATGCCGGAGATCTGGCGCCGGCTCGAAGCGGTCGGCCTGCAGACCACCGAGGCCTGCGGCGACTGCCCGCGCATCGTGCTCGGCAGCCCGGTCGCCGGGGTCTCGGTCGACGAGGTGATCGACGCGACGCCCGCCATCGACGAGATCATCAAGAGGTACGTCGGTGACCCGGCCTACTCGAACCTGCCGCGCAAGTTCAAGTCGGTCATCTCCTGGCTGCCCGACGGGCCGTACCAGGCCAACGACATCGCGTTCGTCGGCGTCGAACACCCCGACCACGGCCCCGGCTTCGACCTGTGGGTCGGCGGCGGCCTCTCCACCAACCCGCGCCTGGCCGAGCGCCTCGGCGTGTGGGTGCCGCTGGCCGAGATCCCGGACGTCTGGGAAGGCGTCGTCGGGATCTTCCGCGACTACGGCTACCGCCGGCTGCGTCACCGCGCCCGCCTGAAGTTCCTGCTGGCCGACTGGGGCGTGGAGAAGTTCCGCGAGATCCTGGAGAAGGAATACCTCGGCCGCACGCTGGTCGACGGGCCCTCCCCGGACCTGCCCGAGAAGCCGATCGACCACATCGGCGTGCACAAGCAGCGCGACGGCCGCAACTACGTCGGCGCCGCCCCGGTCGTCGGCCGCTCCTCCGGCAAGCAGCTGCTCGCCCTGGCCGACCTGGTCGAACAGCACGGGTCGGAGCGGGTGCGGCTCACGGCGTACCAGAAATTGCTCGTCCTTGATGTTGCCGACGACCGGGTGGAATCGCTCATCACGGGACTCCGCGGAATCGGCCTGGAAGCGCGCCCGTCGGCCTGGCGGCGCGGCACCATGGCCTGCACCGGCATCGAGTACTGCAAGCTCGCGATCGTCGAGACCAAGGCCCGCGGCGAAGAACTGGTCGCCCGCCTCGAAGAGCGGCTCGCCGACTTCGACGCCGACATCTCGGTACACATCAACGGCTGCCCCAACGCGTGCGCCCGCACCCAGGTCGCCGACATCGGACTCAAAGGCCAGCTCGTCCTGAACGCGCATGGCGAACAGGTCGAAGGCTTCCAGATCCACCTCGGTGGCGCGCTCGGCATGGCCAAGGGCGAGACCGCCGGCTTCGGCCGCAAACTGCGCGGCCTCAAGGCGACGGCCGAAGAACTTCCCGAGTACGTCGAACGAGTGGCCCGTAACTACCTGGACGGACGTTCCGACGGTGAGACGTTCGCCAACTGGGTGATGCGGGCGGAAGAGGCGCTTCTCAAATGAGCGACGCCCGATCCGCCCCGCTCTACTGCCCCTACTGCGGTGAAGAGGACCTCCGCCCCAACGAGTCCTCGCACGGCGCCTGGGAGTGCCACTCCTGCGCCCGAGTCTTCTCGGTCAAGTTCATCGGCTTGTTGTCCAAGGGAGCTACCCAATGAGCGTCCTCAACGCCACCGGCCTGGGCCTGATCAACCTGGGCGCCCCGAGCGCCCCCGCTGACCCCGCCCGCCGCGGCCCCGACGAACTGCGCGAGCTGGCCCTGGCCGCCGCCCGCGACCTCGAGGGCCAGCCCGCCGAAGTGATCGCCAAATGGGCGACCGACACGTTCGGCGCGCGGTTCTGCGTCACCAGCTCGATGGCCGACGCCGTCGTCGCGCACCTCTTCTCCCGCGTCGCCCCCGGCGTCGACGTCGTCTTCCTCGACACCGGCCTGCACTTCCCGGAAACCCTCAAGGTCCGGGACATCGTCGCCCGGACGATGGACGTCAACGTCCGCTCGATCCGCCCGCGGATGACCGTCGGCCAGCAGGACGGGGAATACGGACCCCGGCTGTTCGCCCGCAGCCCCGACGAATGCTGCTTCATGCGCAAGGTCGAACCCCTCGAACGCGCCCTCGCCGAATACGACTCCTGGGCCACCGGCCTGCGCCGCGACGAATCGCCGACCCGGGCCAACACGCCGGTCGTCGCCTTCGACGCCAAAAAGGGCAAAGTCAAGGTCAACCCGATCGCCGCCTGGACCCAGGCCGACGTCGACCGCTACATCAGCCGGTGGAACGTGCCGGTCAACGAGCTGTTCAAGAAGGGGTACGGATCCATCGGGTGCTGGCCGTGCACCCGGCGGACCAAGGCCGGAGAAGACCCGCGGGCCGGCCGCTGGGCGATGTTCGAGAAGACCGAATGCGGTCTGCACGTGTGAGATCGGCGCCGCCGGCCGTCATCCTCGTGGCGCACGGCAGCCAAGACCCCCGGGCGGCCGAATCGACCGAGGCGCTGGCTCGGGCCGTACGGCGAAATCGGCCGGAATGGCTGGTGCGGGCGGCGTACCTGGACCACGCCGGGCCTCGGCCCCTTGACGTGCTGGGGGAGCTGGGGGCTCGGCGGGCGGTGCTGGTGCCGTTGCTGCTGACCGAGGCGTACCACGGACGGGTGGATCTGCCGGCGGTTGTTGCCGGGGCTGCGGAGTTGGCGGTCTCGGTGGCGTTGGCGGATGTGCTGGGGCCGAAGCGGGGCGAGCCGGGACATGGCGGTGGGGCTTCCGGCCTGCCGGGCTCGGCGCCGGCCATGCCGGGTCTGGCTTCCGCTGGGGCGGGCTTGACGTCTGCCATGCCGGGCCTGACGGCTGCAGGGTTGGGCTTGGCTTCTGGCGGGTCGGGCTTGGCTTCTGCTGGGTCGGGACGTGGCGGGCTGGAGCGTGGTGGGCCGGGGCGGGTGCCGCGGCTGTTGCTGGACGCGCTCATCCGGCGCCTTCCGGTGGACGGCTTCGACGGCGTCGTGCTGGCGGCGGCCGGAACCCGGGACCCGGTTGCCCGGGAGACCGTGGAACATGCGGCGGCGGCCCTGGGAGCCCGTCTCGGGATGCCGGCGGCGGTGTCCTACTCGTCCGGGGTGGGACCACGGGCCGGGGAAGCCGTAGAAGCGCTCCGGGATCGCGGGGTGCGGCGGGTCGCGGTGGCCGGATACTTCCTGGCGCCCGGACTGCTCTACGACCTGGCGGTGACATCGGCGCGAGACGCCGGGGCGGTGGCTGTCGCTGAACCGCTCGGGGACGCGCCGGAGATCGTCAGGTTGATCAGCGCCCGAGTCGCCGCGACCGGCATCCGGGTGCTCGCTGCGGCCTAGAGCCACGGTCGGCTTTGGGTTGCCGGCCGCAGTCCGAGCTGTGACGTCCAAATGCGTTCCGGGCCGCGCAACTGCGTCCCGCACCATGCAACCGCGCCACGCGACCGCGCTCCGAGCAACGCGCCGCGCTGAGCAGCCGGGCTCCGCGCTGAGCAGCCGCGCTCCGCGCTGAGCAGCCGCGCTCCGCACCAAGCAGCCGCGCTCCGCGCCCGACCGTAGCCAGGTTCGGCTGCCCGTCGTGGCCCTCCGCCAGTGGCGTCCAAACCGTCCTGGCAGGCGCGGCCCTCATCAACCGCCCACCGGTGTGCCCTGGCGCACATCTCAGCCCCGAGGCCAACCGTCGCCCGGAACCCTGCCTCACCACAGAGCCCACCCACCCCCAAGGGGGCATCCCTTGCGTCCATTATCCCGGAAAACCGGAAGATCCCGCCCGCACCCTGTGGACAACACATCTCTGTGGATAACTCAGCGGCTCATCGATCCGCCGCCCGCCCATCGCGTCGATCCCCGTCCATCGACTACGGAAAGTGATGATCACTCTGCGCTATGCGACAACGGGAGTCGGGATAGGAAGGTCCACAGCGGAGCGTGCCGGAGTCGCGACGGAAATCGATCATCCACCAATTTCGAGATCATTTCAGGAGTACGGGTAAACGTACGGTGATCGAATTGGCGCACTGTGGAATGGGAGCTGTGGGTAAGCGCCCCGAAACAGCAAGACGCCCCGGAGCCGGTACGGCCCGGGGCGCGAATGCTGTGTGGGGGATTGATTCAGGCAGTGGGAGCGGAGACCCGAAGGCCGCCACGACGCTTGACCGCGCGCCGCTCGTCTTCGCTCATTCCGCCCCATACGCCGGCGTCCTGGCCGGACTCGAGTGCCCACTGGAGGCAAGACTCGGTCACAGGGCACCGCCGGCACACGGCCTTGGCCTGCTCGACCTGCAGGAGCGCGGGGCCGGACGTCCCGATCGGGAAGAACAGCTCCGGGTCCTCGTCGCGGCAGATCGCATCGTGACGCCAGTCCATGGCGGCAAACTCCTTGTTTCGGATGGGGTAATGAAAACAGTGCTGTTTACCTATATGCATGCGCCCGCAGTGCCGACGGGTTGTACCCGTACACTCACCGGAGCGTCAGCAAGCCTTTGTGTTTGGTCACCGTTCCGCGCTTCTTGTTTAGGAACGCGCACAAGTGGCAACCGGTTACTTCTTATCGCTTGTGAATGCTTTCACGAACTCTCGCGATGTCAAGGGTAGCGCTGGAAGTTTCTTCCAGCGGGTGAGCTGCCTCACGCACCCTTATGTCCGGTTCTGCTGCTCTTGCGAGAGCCGGTTGACGAACGCTCCCATCAATGTAGTACGGTCCCGGCCACTTCGCCGACCTTTTGCCCGTGTTTCTGTAACGGATCGTGAGCACGTCCCGAAAGACGTACCCCGAAGTCAGCAGATCACACGCAGCGCTGATGGGACGGACACGAAGTGCACCTTCTGCCGCTCCCCGAGATAGTCGCCGTCCAGTTGGAACGCCTGGGGTCGCGACGCGATCACGGTGAACTCGGCAAGGTCATGCAAACGAACTACTTGTTTACCCCGCGGATCACCCGATCGCCACGCGAGTTGTGTCACGGTCTTGGCTGTTGCGGAAACCTTGAGTTTGCGCAGGGCGAAGACGTCGAGCCCGAGATCGAATGATGCGTCCGGATTCGGGTCCACCGGACGGTCACCCGCGTACGTCCAAGGGGCCGTGTTCTGGATGATCACCGTGCCCAACCCGGTCTCCCCGGTCTCACCCGGACGCTCCAGGGTCATCGGCGGATCGGATCGGTCGACGCCGGTGAAGAACTGGCCGACCATCGACCGCATGTAGAGACCCGGCGTCGAGGTGCGGCCGCGCAGCCGAGCCTGCTCGACCCGGCGGATCACCGCGGCGTCCCAGCCGAGGCCGGCGGTGAAGGTGAAGTAGCGATCATCGGCGCGACCGAGACCGATCACCCGGTGCCGGCCGTCGCGGAGCCCGTCCAGGATCACGCTGGTTCCGTCCACCCAATCCTGGGGGAGACCGAGCGCGCGGGCGAAGACGTTCGTCGAACCGCCGGGGACCACGGCGAGCGCCGGCAACCGGTAGGCGGACGGGCCGGTCAGCCCGGCGAGGGTGCCGGGCGCGGTCATCAACCCGTTGACCGCCTCGTTCACGGTGCCGTCACCGCCGAGCGTGACCAGCACGTCGATGCCGTTCTCGGCCGCGTCCCGGGCCAGGGCGGTGGCGTGCCCGCGCCGCTCGGTGTAGCGGACGGTCAGGTCGACGGCGCTCTCCAGCGCCCGGACGAGAACGTCCCGGCTGCGCTCGGTGGTCGCCGTCGCCCGGGGGTTGACCACCAGCAACGCACGCATGGGCGGCACCTTACCCGCCGGAACCGGTTCTGGCTGTCGGTATGGTGCTCCAGTGACCGGTGAGAAACCCGTGACTTTGACTGCCGTGTCCCTCGACTGGGGTGTCCGGCTGCTCTATCTGCAGAGCTTGGGGATGGCCGCGTTCACGGCGTACCTAATTGTCCTAGATCTGACCAGTGATGACGTGAACCTCGGCGTGGCGGCCTCCCTCACCGTGATGGCGGCCCTGGCCGCCGTGGTGGTTTTCCTCGTCGCCCGGGCGCTCGGCCGGCGGAAGGTGCGGGCTCGCGGCCCGGCCGTGGTGGTGCAGCTCTTCCTGCTGGCCGTCGGCGGTTCCCGGATCCAGGTCGGGCCGCTCTGGCTGGGCATCCTGCTGCTGATTCTCGGCGCGACCACCGCTGTGCTGGTGCTTCTTCCGGCGAGTGGCCGAGCGTTGGGTGTCGATTAGCTGGTCCGGTGTGGCCGATCAGGGCCTAACCTGGATGGGTGACCGGCTCAACGGTGCGCCCGCCCGCATATCAGCAGCTTGCGGACGATTTACGTGCGGATATCACGTCAGGACGGCTGCAGCCCGGTGAACGGCTGCCGCCCGAGCCTGAGTTGTGCGTCAAGATCGGCGTCAGCCGCAGCACGGTGCGCGAGGCGTTACGCCTGCTCGCCAGCCAGCATCTGATCGTCACCACCCGCGGGGTGACCGGCGGGAGTTTCGTCGCGCACCCGGACGCCGGGCAGCTCGCGGACGGGCTCTCGACCGGGTTTGCGCTGCTCGCGCACTCGGCCGGGGTCGGTCTGGCCGATCTGCTGGAGCTGCGTCGCGCGCTGGAGGTGCCGGCGGCCGGGCTGGCGGCGGTGCGGCGTACCGATGCGCATCTCGCGGAGCTGCGGGGGGCGCTGTTCGATCCGGCGATCGACGACTTCGACACCATGCTGTCGGCGCACTCGGTGTTCCACCGGGTGCTGGCCAAGGCGACCGGAAATCCGCTGTTCGAGCTGGTGGGGCGGCCTCTGTACCAGGCCTCCTACGGCGAGGAGGTGGTCGCTCACCTGCCGCCGGAATACTGGTCGCGCATCGATGCGGATCACCGGCAGCTGGTCGACCATCTGGTGGCGCGCGAGGTCGAGGCGGCGACGTCGGCCGCGGCCCGGCACCTGGACTACATCGCGGTGGCGGCCGGTGCCGACACGCGAGTCGAGCGGGAACTCCCTAGTACTCCGTCCGGCGCGTGAGCAGCCGGATCGTCGCATACTGCCCATTCGCCTCGGCCGACGCCGACGTCGTCAACGCGGTCAGCACCTTCCAGGCGAAGGACGACTCGGACGGCAGTCGCGCGCCGCGCACCGTGGACACCGTGACCTCGACGGTCAGCGCGTCGTCGGTGACCGCGAACCGGCACTCCAGCTCGGCGCCGCGCGTCGCGATCGCCAGCAGCATCGCGCAGGCCTCGTCGACGGCGATGCGCAGGTCCTCGATCTCGTCGAGGGCGAAGTGCAGGCGGGCGGCGAGCCCGGCGGTAGCCGTCCGGAGAACCCCGAGGTAACCGCCGTCGGCGGGAACCGTCAGGAGTACGACGTCGTCTCCGACTTCCGGCTCTACGTGGGTCAGCTGAGTCACCCGCGACCTCCTCCTGTCGGTGGAGACTTTAACCGGTTACAGCGAGTTACGGCAGAGGCCGGCGCGCTCGGAGCGAACGGGCCGGCTCGGGGCATGGCCCGCGGTTCACACCGTCCTGCGGCGTGAACCGCGAGTCACGACCTGGCCCTCAGGCCTGCTTGGTCTCCCAGAAGATCTTGGAGATCTCCTCGATCTTGCCGAGCAGCTGGTCGGCGATCGCGACGTCCACCGAGCCCTTGGCGCCGGAAGCACCGGCGAGCTTGGTGGCCTCGTTGAACAGCTGGTGCAGCTGCGGGTACTTCTCGAAGTGCGGGGCCTTGAAGTAGTCGGTCCACAGCACCCACAGGTGGTGCTTGACCAGCTCGGCCCGCTGCTCCTTGATCAGGATGGCCCGGGTGCGGAACTCGGGGTCCGTGTTCGCCGCGTACTTCTCGGCGATGGCCTTGACCGACTCGGCCTCGATCCGGGCCTGGGCCGGGTCGTACACGCCACACGGCAGGTCGCAGTGGGCGCTGACCACGGTGCTCGGGGTGAGGAAACGCGGAAGTCGCATCAGGACTCCTCCATAGAGTTTGCGATGATCCGCCTTGACACTACCCCTTACATCCCTGGGCTAACGCGACGGAGGCTTGATGCCTTGAGGTGGCAATTACCACTGTTCGCCGTGCTGGTGAGCGGCCCGTCCATGGTGCCGACGCTGCGGTCCGGCGATGCTCTGATCGTCCGTCGGGGCGCCCGCGTAAGGACCGGCGACATCGTGGTCGGGCGCTTCCGTTCCCGCCCGGACCTGCTCGTCGTTAAGCGGGCAGTGCGGGAACACGACGGCGGTTGGTGGCTGGAGGGTGACAACGAGTTCGTCCGGGACGATTCACGGGTTTACGGGGTGGCGGATGTCATCGGCCGAGTAGCGTTTCGCTACTACCCCAGTCCAGGGCGGTTAAGTTAGTCTCCAGTATCCCCAGCGCACACCCGCGCTGCGGTCGCTTTCCCGGGTGACCCCCGCATCGCACCGCCGCCTGGCGCATACTCGCGACCAGGTCGTGTCAGGTGCCACGTATCAATGTCGATGCTGTGTGGAGTTCACCGTGTCTTTCTTCAGTTTTGAGCTCGATCCTGCCCTCGCCGCCGATCCCGTCTTCGACCTGCACCGCCGGGGCAAGATGACGATGAGCGCGACAGTTCCCCTGGCCAGCCGGGACGACCTGTCACTGGCGTACACGCCCGGCGTCGCCCGGGTCTGCGAGGCCATCGCCGAGGACGAGTCGCTCTACCCCGACTACACCTGGACCGCCAACACCGTCGCGGTCATCACCGACGGCTCTGCGGTGCTCGGTCTGGGCAACATCGGCCCCAAGGCCGCCATGCCGGTCATGGAGGGCAAGTCGGTCCTGTTCAAGCAGTTCGGCGGGGTCGACTCGATCCCGATCTGCCTGGACACGCAGGACGTCGAGGGCATCATCGCGACCGTCAAGGCGATGGCGCCGTCGTTCGGCGGGATCAACCTCGAGGACATCAGCGCGCCGCGCTGCTTCGAGATCGAGCGCCGCCTCGACGCCGAGCTCGACATCCCGGTCTTCCACGACGACCAGCACGGCACCGCGGTCGTCACCCTCGCCGCGCTCCGCAACGCGGCCAAGCTGCTCGGCCGCGACTTCGCCGACCTGCGCGTGGTCATCAGCGGGGCCGGCGCGGCCGGGGTCGCGATCACGCAGACGCTGATCGCGGCCGGCGTCCAGGGCGCCAACATGATCGTCGTCGACTCGCGCGGCATCATCCACGCCGAGCGCGGCGACCTGTCCGGGATGAAGGCCGAGCTGGGCGCGACCACCAACATCTCCGGTCGCACCGGCGGCATCGCCGAGGCCCTGATCGGCGCCGACGTGCTGGTCGGCGTCTCCGGCGGCACCATCCCGGAGGAGGCCCTGGCCGGCATGGCCCCCGGCGCGATCATCTTCGCGCTGGCCAACCCGACGCCCGAGGTCCACCCGACCATCGCCCACAAGTACGCGGCGATCGTCGCTACCGGCCGCAGCGACTTCCCGAACCAGATCAACAACGTCCTGGCGTTCCCCGGCATCTTCCGGGGTGCCCTCGACGTCCGGGCCACCACGATCACCGACGCGATGAAGGTCGCCGCGGCCGACGCCATCGCGGCGATCGTCACCGACGAGCTCCGTCCGGAAGCGATCGTCCCGTCGCCCCTGGACCCGCGGGTCGCCCCGGCCGTCGCCGCTGCTGTCGCGGCCGCCGCGCTCCGCGACGGCGTCGCGCGTCGTACCCCGGCGCCCGCTCCGGCCCAGGCCCGCCAGCCCGCCTGACCGAATTCGCCCAGCGCGCCGCTCCGCCCTCGGGTGGGGCGGCGCGCCCTTTTAGAAGATCAAAATCAAGATCTTCATTGCCTATCTCGGCCGGGGTACAGACCGTCGCTCCCGCGGGGACCCTTCCGGGCCTCGCAGGGCGCTGGCGCGCCCAGAACGCGAGGCCCGCAAGGGCGACGTGGTCGGCTGGTTGCGGTCAAACCACAAAACCCCGTGGACGGGTTCTGGAGATCATTTCCTCCACGGGTGGGCGCGGTCAGACCGAGCGACATCGATCGACGGACGTCCCCGGGAGCGCGCCCGGCGACTAGGGTCGGGTGATGCGCGCCGCCTACGCCTCCTCGCTTCAGCCCGATGCGCCGCTGAGCGGCCTGACCATCGGCGAACTGCCCTTCCACGTGCCCGACGGCTGGGTGCCGATCGAGGTCCGGGCCAGTTCACTCAACCAGCACGACATCTGGTCGTTGCGCGGCGTCGGGCTCCCCGCCGACCGTCTCCCGATGATCCTCGGCTGCGACGCGGCCGGCGTGACCCCGGACGGCACCCCCGTGTTGGTCTACCCGGTCGTCCAGGACAAGGCCGACCCGCGAGGCTATTCCCTGTTCTCCGAGCGCTACCCCGGCACGCTGGCCGACCGGGTCGCCGCCCCACCGGAGAACCTGATCCCGATCCCCGACGGCGTCTCCTTCGCCGAAGCGGCCTGCCTGCCCACGGCCTGGCTCACGGCCTACCACATGCTCGTCACCCGAGGCCGCTCCGCCGAAGCGAGCGCCGTCCTGGTCCAGGGCGCCGGCGGCGGCGTATCCACCGCAGCCGTAGCTATCGCCCTGGCCCTCGGTAAGCGGGTCTACGCCACCAGCCGTGACCAGTCAAAACGCGACCGCATCGCCGAACTCGGCGCGATCGCCCTGGAGCCCGGCGCCCGCCTCCCGGAACGCGTCGACGTGGTCATCGAGTCCGTAGGCGAACCCACCTTCGAACACTCCCTGAAATGCGCCGCCCCCGGCGCCCGCATAGTCGTCTGCGGCGCCACCGCCGGCCACCAGGCCCGGGTAGACCTGCGCCGGGTTTTCGCCATGCAGTTGGAAATCCTCGGCAGCAGCATGGGCACCCCGGCGGAGCTGGCCCAGCTCCTCCAGATGTGCGCCACCGCCCAACTCCACCCGGTCATCGACTCCACCTACTCGTTCGCCGCCATCCCCGAAGCCTTCGCCCACCTCTCCTCCGGCCAAATCTTCGGCAAGCTGGTCATCGAACACTGACCCACCCCACCCCCACCGCCGAAACCCGACGCGCCCCCAGACGCACCCGTGACCCCCAGCCAGGGCCGGTCAGCTGGCGTTGAGGGGTGGGTGGTGCCCGTGAGCACCCGCCGGCTCGTGGGGGTGTCTCGGGGCTGCTGGTCGCACAGGATGTCCGTCGGGGCGTGGTGGTCTTGGCGAAAGCGTGCACCCCTTGGTTAGGGTCGGGCGCATGTCTGACAACAGCGTCGACCCGAGCGGGAACACCGAGGCGTTCCGGGCGTTCACCGGAGGTCCGGAGGACTCGACACCGTCCAAGATGCCGTACATCATCGGCGGCATCGTCGCCGCCGTGGTCGTGATCGCCCTGATCGCCTGGCTCGCCCTGTAGAACCCCGCGCACCGTTCGCCTGGAGCCGGCCCGCTTGGAGCCGGCCCAGCCGAGCGGACGGCCCAGCCCAGCGGACGGCCCAGCCCAGCGGACGGCCCAGCCCAGCGGACGGCCCCGACCAGCGGGCGAAGCGCGGCCGGGGCAGGCGACAAACGGGCCTGGGCGGGCGGACGCGGGGTGGCTACGGAGCCAGGGAGAGAGCGCGCCGCGACTCGTGGGCGATCTCCAGCTCCTCCTCGGTGGGAATCACGCACACCGCCACCCGGGCGCCGTCCGGGGAGATGACCAGCGCGTTCTCCCGGTTGCGGACCGGGTCGACCGCGATGCCGAGGGGTTCGAGCCCGGCCAGGGCGGCCGCGCGGACGGCCGGCGCGTTCTCGCCGACGCCGGCCGTGAACGTGATGGCATCGACGCGGCCGAGGACGGCCAGGTACGAGCCGACGTACTCCTTCAGCCGCCGGATGTAGACGTCGAAGGCCAGCGCCGCGTCGGTGTCGCCGGAGGCGCGGCGTTCGAGGACTTCGCGCATGTCGTTGGCCCCGGCCAGGCCGGCCAGGCCGCCGTGGCGGGTCAGCGAGTCCTCGATCAGGTCGAGGGCCAGTCCCGCTTCCCGATGCAGGTGGAAGATCAGGCTCGGGTCGATGTCGCCCGATCGGGTGCCCATCACCAGGCCGCTGAGCGGGGTCATGCCCATCGAGGTGGCCTCACATCGCCCGCCGCGGACGGCGGCCGCGCTGGCGCCGTTGCCCAGGTGCAGGGTGATCACGTTGGTCCCGGCGGGCGGGCGGCCGAGGACGCGGGCGGTCTCGCGGGAGACGTACGAGTGGGACGTCCCGTGGAATCCATACCTCCGCAGCCCCCAGCGGCGCGAAAGGTCACGGTCGACCGCCCAGAGCACCCCTTCGGGCGGGATCGTCGAGTGGAATGCCGTGTCGAAGACGGCCACCTGCGGCACGTCCGGCAGCAGTTTCCGGGCGACCCGGATGCCGGTGAGCGCTCCCGGGTTGTGCAGCGGGGCCAGCGGGATCAGCTCCTCGACCGCGCTCACCACGTCGTCGGTGATCACGGTGGCCGAGGTGAACCGTTCGCCGCCGTGCACGACCCGGTGCCCGACCGCGGCCAGGTCGCTCAGGTCGAGCCGGTCCATCAGGCCCTGCAGCGCCGCGTCGTGATCGGCCGCCTCGCCGCCGGCCTCGCCGATCTTCTCGATGTGGCCCTTGGCCCGCACCTCGTCGCCGTCGAAGAGCTTGTAGCGCACCGAGGAGGAGCCGCAGTTGAGCACGAGCACCCGGGTCATTTCGCCCCCGCCTGGATCGCCGTGATCGCCACGGTGTTGATGATGTCCTTGACCGTCGCGCCGCGGGACAGATCGTTCACCGGGCGGCGCAGGCCCTGCATGACCGGGCCGACCGCGACCGCGTTGGCCGAGCGCTGGACCGCCTTGTACGTGTTGTTCCCGGTGTTCAGGTCCGGGAAGACGAACACCGTGGCCTGGCCGGCGACCGCGCTGTCGGGCAGTTTGGTCGCGGCGACGGCCGGGTCGATGGCCGCGTCGTACTGAATCGGGCCCTCGACGGGCAGGTCGGGGCGGCGTTCGCGGACCAGAGCGGTGGCTGCCGCGACTTTCTCCACGTCGGCGCCGGTGCCGGACTTGCCGGTCGAGTAGGAGAGCATCGCGACGCGCGGCTCGATGCCGAACGCGGCCGCCGTCCGGGCCGAGGAGAGCGCGATGTCGGCCAGTTGGGCGGCGTCCGGGTCGGGGTTGACCGCGCAGTCGCCGTAGACCAGCACCCGGTCGGCCAGCAGCATGAAGAACACGCTGGAGGCGACCGACACCCCGGGCACGGTTTTGATGATCTCGAAGGCGGGCCGGATGGTGGCCGCCGTGGTGTGCACCGAACCGGAGACCATGCCGTCGGCATAACCCGAGGCGACCATCATCGTGCCGAAGTAGTTGACGTCGCGGACCACGTCGTAGGCCAGGTCGAGGGTGACCGCGCGGCCCTTGCGAATCTCCGCATACCGCGCGGCGAAGTCGTCCCGCCAGGGGCTGGTGGCCGGGTCGATCAGGCGGGCGTCGCCGATCTCGACGCCCAGCTCACGGGCCCGCCGGTTGATCTCGGCGGGGTCGCCGAGCAGGGTCAGGTCGGCCACGCCGCGCCGGAGCAGGGTCTCGGCGGCCCGCAGGATCCGCTCCTCGGTGCCCTCGGGCAGGACCAGGTGACGGCGGTCGGCCCGGGCGCGGTCGATCAGATCGTTCTCGAACATGAGCGGGGTGACCCGGGCCGACCGGGCCACGTCGAGGACCTTGGAGAGCTCGGCGGTGTCCACGTTCGCCTCGAAGACGCCGAGCGCGGCCTGGACCTTGCGCGGGGTGCTCAACCGGGCCTGCACGCGGTCCGAGAGGGCGATGGTGTGGAAGCTGTCGCCCTTGGTGACCAGCATCGCGAGCCCGGTGTTGAGCCGCTCGATGACCTGGACGACGCGCGGGTCGGGCGGCTCGCCGAGGGTGAGGACCAGCCCGGCCAGGGTGACCGTGCCGGCCGCGTGGGCGGCGCTCGCGGCGACCAGCAGGTCGGCCCGGTCACCCGGGGTGATCAGCAGCGCGCCGTCGGTCAGGTGCTCCAGCACGGTGGGGACGTGGGCCGCGCCGACCACGTAGTCCAGCACGTCGCGGTCGAGCGCGGCCGGGGCGCCGGAGAGCACGGTCGCGTCCAGCGCGCCGGCGACCTCGCCGACCGTGGGCGCCGCGATCACGGCGACCTCGGGGATCGCCCAGAAGGGGACCGGCAGGCCGGGCGGCGGAACCGCCGGGGCGCCCGGGGGAACCCGGTTGGCGATCACGGCGGCGACCGTCGCCCCCAGGTCGACCAGTGAGTGATAGGCACTGCGGGCGGCCGCGGCAAGCGCCTCCGGGCTGCGGCCGGCGCCGCTGACCACCGGGACCACCACGCTGCCGAACTCGGTGGCCAGCCGGGCGTTGAAGGCCAGCTCGCGGGGGAGCTCGTCACGGGCCTCGGCGCCGGGATCGGCGAAGTCACTGCCGATGATCACGACGGAGGTGCTCTGCCGCTCGACCGCGCGATAACGCTCGACGATCCGGCCGACCAGCTCCTCCCGCCGGCCGTCGGCGATCAGGGCCGACGCCTCGGCCATGGTGACCCCGAACGACTCGGCCAGGGGCACCGGGCCGCGATAACGCTCCCGGAGGGTCGCCAACAGCGGATCACGATCGGCCGCGGACACCAGCGGCCGGAACACCGAGACACCGGCGACCTGCCGGGACAGCAGCTCGACGATCCCCAGGGCGACCGTGCCCTTACCGACACCCGGGCCCAAACCCGCTACATAGACACTGCGCGCCACGCCTTCAACCTACCGGCCGGGAATGAACGCCGCCGGGCCGAAGGTCCCGCCTGTGGACAACTCCCGGCCCACGGGCGGGTGCTCACGCCGTACCAAATCGGGATCTTGGGGTTATTCGTCGTCCTCGTCGTCGCGCGCAAGCCACGTGGCGAAACGCTCGATCGGGGTCTCGAACTCCGGGTTCATGTCGACGAAGGTGCGCAGCTGTTCGGCGAGCCATTCGAGCGTCACGGTCTCCTCGCCGCGCCGCTGAGCCAGCTCCTCGATGCCCCGATCGGTGAAGTACATGCCCGAATCGTAAAAGGGGGCGCCCCGCCGAAGCGGAGCGCCCCCATCAGTTCAGATCGTCACGGGCGGGGCAGCGACGCCTCGATCAGCGCCTGCTGCTCGGCCTCGTGCATCTTGGCCGAACCGACCGCCGGAGCGGCCGCGGCCGGGCGGGAGATCCGCCGCAGGCGCACGCCCTCCAGGTGCTCCAGCAGGTTGAGCGCCACGAACGACCAGGCGCCCTGGTTGGCCGGCTCCTCCTGGACCCAGGCGAAGTCCTCGGCGTTCGGGTACTGCGCCAGGACGGCCTTGAGCTCCTCGACCGGCAGCGGGTAGATCTGCTCCATCCGGATGATCGCGGTGTCGGTGATGCCCCGGTCGGCCCGCGCCTGGAACAGGTCGTAGTAGACCTTGCCCGAGCAGAGCAGAACACGCTTCACCTTGGCCGCGTCCAGCGCCTGGCCGTTGACCCCGGCGTCACCGAGGACCGGCTGGAACCCGCCGGTGGTGAAGTCGGCGACCGACGACACCGCGAGCTTGTGGCGCAGCAGCGACTTCGGCGAGAAGACCACCAGCGGCTTGCGCTTGCTGGACAGGGCCTGGCGGCGCAGCAGGTGGAAGTAGTTCGCCGGGGTGGTGGTGTTGGCCACCCGCATGTTGTCCTGCGCGCACAGCTGCAGGAAGCGCTCCGGGCGGCCGGACGAGTGGTCCGGGCCCTGGCCCTCCTGGCCGTGCGGGAGCAGCAGCACCAGCGAGGACTTCTGACCCCACTTCACCTCGCCGGACGAGAGGAACTCGTCGACGATCGACTGGGCGCCGTTGACGAAGTCACCGAACTGGGCCTCCCAGAGGACCAGCGCGTCCGGGTTCTCGACCGAGTACCCGTACTCGAAGCCCATCGCCGCGTACTCACTGAGCAGCGAGTCGTGCACGAAGAACCGGGCCGTGCCGGTGGCCAGGCCGGCCAGTGGCAGGAAGTCCTTACCGGTCTTCGAGTCGACGATCGAGGCGTGCCGCGAGGTGAACGTGCCCCGCCGCGAGTCCTGACCGGCGAGCCGGACGGTGACGCCCTGCGCGAGCAGCGAACCGAACGCGATCAGCTCACCGAAGCCCCAGTCGATGCCGCCGTCGGTGGACATCTTGGCGCGGCGGTCGAGCAGCTGCTGGACCCGCTTGTGGGCGGTGAAGCCCTCGGGCAGCTCGATGTGCGCCTGCCCGATCGCCCGGACGTCGTCGGCCCGGATCGCCGAGCGGACCTCGGGCTCCGGCTCCTCGGCGATGATGTGCGGCTTGGGCGGGCTGCCGGCCGCGTCCCGGGTGGCCTTGAAGACCTCCTCGAGGCGGGACTGGTAGTCGCGCAGCTGCTCCTCCGCGTCCTGCACGGTGATGTCGCCGCGGCCGATCAGCTCCTCGGTGTAGAGCTTCCGCACGCTGCGCTTGGTGTCGATGATCTGGTACATCCGCGGGTTGGTCATCGACGGGTCGTCGCCCTCGTTGTGACCGCGGCGGCGGTAGCAGATCATGTCGATCACGACGTCCTTGTTGAACGTCTGCCGGTACTCGAACGCGAGCTTGGCGACCCGCACCACGGCCTCCGGGTCGTCCCCGTTGACGTGGAAGATCGGGGCCTCGACCATGCGGGCGACGTCGGTCGAGTACATCGACGAGCGGCTGTACTCCGGCGCCGTGGTGAAGCCGACCTGGTTGTTCACGACCACGTGGACCGTGCCACCGGTGCGGTAACCGCGCAGCTGGGAGAGGTTCAGCGTCTCGGCGACCACGCCCTGGCCGGCGAACGCGGCGTCGCCGTGCACCAGCACCGGCAGCACCGTGTAGCCGTGCAGGCCCAGGTCGAGGCGGTCCTGCTTGGCGCGGACGATGCCCTCCAGGACCGGGTCGACGGCCTCCAGGTGCGACGGGTTGGCGACCACGCTGACGGTGGTGGAGTGCTGACCGTCCGGCGTCGTGTACTTGCCGGTCTGCCCCAGGTGGTACTTCACGTCGCCCGAGCCGTGCGCCGACTTCGGGTCCATCCACCCTTCGAATTCATTGAAGAGCTTCTCGTACGGCTTCCCGACGATGTTGGTGAGAACGTTCAGCCGGCCGCGGTGGGCCATGCCCATCACCATCTCGTCCAGCCCCGACTCGGCGGACAGCTGCAGCACGGCTGCCAGCAGCGGGATCAGCGACTCGCCGCCCTCGAGCGAGAACCGCTTCTGACCGACGTACTTCGTCTGCAGGAACGTCTCGAACGCCTCGGCCCGGTTGAGCTGGAGCAGGATCTGCTTCTGCTCGTCGGTGTCGGGCTTCGCGTACTTGACCTCGATGCGCTCCTGGACCCAGCGGCGCTCCTCCGGGTCCTGGATGTGCATGTACTCGATACCGATGCGGCGGCAGTAGCTGTCCCGCAGGACGCCGAGCACGTCGCGCAGCTTCATCTTCTCCTTGCCGGCGAAGCCGCCGACCGGGAAGGTGCGGTCCAGGTCCCACAGGGTCAGGCCGTGCTGCAGCACATCCAGGTCGGGGTGCTTGCGGATGGTGAACTCGAGCGGGTCGGTGTCGGCCATCAGGTGACCGCGCACCCGGTACGCGTGGATCAGCTCGATCACCCGCGCGGCCTTGTCGATCTGGCCCTCGGAGGTGCGGGCGACGTCACGCACCCAGCGGACCGGCTCGTACGGGATCCGCAGCGAGGTGAAGATCTGGTCGTAGAAGTCGTGCCCGCCGAGCAGCAGCTCGTGCATCACCTTGAGGAACTCGCCGGACTGCGCGCCCTGGATCACCCGGTGGTCATACGTGCTGGTCAGCGTGGTGACCTTGGAGACGCCGTGCTCGGTCAGAGTCTCGTCGCTCATGCCGGCGTAGGGCGCCGGGTACTCCATCGCGCCGACGCCGATGATGGCCGACTGGCCGCCCATCAGGCGCGGGATCGAGTGAACGGTGCCGATGCCGCCCGGGTTGGTCAGCGAGATCGTCGTGCCGGAGTAGTCGTCCATGGTCAGCTCGTTGCGGCGGGCACGACGGACGACGTCCTCATACGCCTGCCAGAACTGCCGGAAGTCCATCTGCTCGCAGCCCTTGATGGACGGCACCACCAGGGTGCGGGATCCGTCCTTCTTGGCCAGGTCGATCGCGATGCCGAGGTTGATGTGCTCGGGCTCGACCAGGTTGGGCTTGCCGTTGATCTCGGCGTAGCTGTAGTTCATCTCCGGGTGGGCGACGACCGCCCGGATCAGCGCCCAGCCGATCAGGTGGGTGAAGCTGACCTTGCCACCCCGCCCGCGGGAGAGGTGGTTGTTGATCACGATGCGGTTGTCGACCATCAGCTTCGCCGGGACCGCACGCACCGAGGTGGCCGTCGGAACCTGCAGCGAGGCTTCCATGTTCTGCACGATCTTGCCGGCGACGCCGCGCAGGACCGTGGTCTTCGCCCCGGCCGGCGCGGGCTGGGCCGCGGGCTTGGGGGCGGCCTTGGCCGGCTCCGGCTTGGCCGCCGGGGCGGGTGGGGTCACCGGCTTGGGCTCGGCCACGGTCTTCGCCGCGGGCGCGTCCGTGCCGGCCTTGGCGGCCGACTTGGTCGCGTTGGCCGCGGTCGCCTCGTCGGGCGTCACGATCGAGCCCGTGGCCATCGCCGGCTTGTAGTCCGCGAAGAAATCGTGCCACGCAGGGTCGACGCTGGTCGGATCGGCCAGGTATCGCTGATACATCTCGTCGACGATCCACTCGTTGGGACCGAAGTCCGCGAGTGGGTTGTCCTGCGAAGTCTGCTGCGTCGACACTGCCGCGTTCGCCTCTTTCACCGTGTTTGTCATCACGTGACATCAACCGGCCTGGCCCGACTCGTCACGCGCGACGGGCTAGGATCCGGTACAAGGCTACGCCGTGCGCGAGCGCAGTCCGCCCGGACGTCCGCTCTGTGACGAAGCAGGGCTTGCAGACTTTGATCGCGCGTGATGCGGATCTCAGGTCGTCCGGATCCAGGTGGCCCGCGCGACCGCCAGCCGCCGCCCGTCCGGCCCGTGCACCGCGGAGTCGACGAGCGCCTTCCGGCCCGCCAGTTCCACGACCGCGCCGGTCACCACGCAGCGGGCGCCCGGCTCGGGCAGTTCGTCGACGGCGACCGCGATCCGCCCCAGGACGTAGGCGCTGTCCTCCCGGATCGCCGCCCACCCACCCGGGCAGTCCAGCGCCGCCCACATCAGCGGGACGCTCACCTCGTCCGGAACCGACCAGGGCGCGGCCGTACGCCCGTCCGGCAGCCGGCCCGGGAAGATCCGCAGCCCGTCGCCCTCGGCGCGCTCCGGGCCGCAGACGAAACAGGTGGGGAACGGGTGCACGGCGAAGCCGGGGTAGCCCCGGGAGGCGGCGACCGCGGTGTCCCACGGGACCGGATCGACGCCCGGCCCGGGGTCGCCCGTGTCGAGTGTGGCGATCAGCCGGTCACCGGCGTACGCCGAATCGTCCTTGATCTTGATGTCTGTCTCCAGTGGCGGAGGCAGCCGCAAGGTCACCTGGGAGAGGCCGGCCGAAGTGGCCAACACACCGGCGCACCAACCGCCGTTTCCGCTGCCGGGAGGCCCGTTGAACCGGGCGGGGATTCGCATCCTCCGACGATCGCACAAGCCGTTCATCAACCGGACACGCATTGCCACCTGACGCGACATTCCATCGGCAGTTGTCACCCTTACACAGATCACATGGCAGTTCTGATGACAGCCGCCGCACCCACCGGGACCAGCGGCTACACGCTTCTCATCGCGGACGACGCGGCTCAGGTGAAGGCCGCCCAGCGGCTGCGTCACGATGTCTTCGCCGGCGAGCTCGGGGCAACCCTCACGACCGCGGTCGAAGGCCACGACGTCGACGAGTTCGACGAGTTCTGTGACCACCTCATCGTGCGCGACGACTCCACCGGCGAAGTGGTCGGCACGTACCGGATGCTCCCGCCGAGGGCCGCGGAACGCGCCGGCCGCCGGTACGCCGACGACGAGTTCGACCTGAGCGCCCTGCGCCCGCTGCGCGACCAGCTGGTGGAGATCGGCCGCTCCTGCGTGCACCCGGACCACCGGACCGGTGCCGTGATGAATCTGATGTGGAGCGGCATCGCCCGCTACCTGCACCTGAACAACCTGCGCTGGCTCGGCGGCTGCGCCTCGGTCCCGCTGGCCGACGGCGGGATCACCGCGGCCGGTGTCCGGGAGCGGATCAACAGCAAGCACCTGGCCCCGCCGGCGCTGCGGGTCCGCCCGCGCAACCCGTGGACGCCCCCGGCCGGCCTGGTCGCCGACCCCAAGGTCGCCGTCCCGTCGCTGCTCAAGGGCTACCTGCGGGTCGGCAGCTGGATCTGCGGTGAGCCCGCCTTCGACCCGGCCTTCGACTGCGTCGACTTCTACGTGCTGTTCTCGCTGGACCGTCTCGACCCGCGGTACCGCCGCCACTTCCTGGGGGCCGAGCAATGACCACGACGGGCACGCTCTGGCAGCCGGCCTCGGCCTGCGGTGACCGCTGCCGCCCGGGCGACGGCCCGCGCGCCTCGGCCTGGACGGCCGGTCTGCGGCTGACCGGGATGGCCCTGGTCATGCTGATCGGCTCGGCCGCGGTGGCGCTGCTGCGCGGCGCCGCGGTCCGGGCGATGGCCCGTGGCCTGTTGGCCGCCCTCGGCGTGCGGCTGGTCCAGCGGGGACCGGTGCCGCGCCCGGGCAGCCTGCTGGTCGCCAACCACATCTCCTGGCTGGACATCCTGGTGCTGATCGCGGTCGCGCCGGTCAGCCTGGTGGCCAAGCACGACGTCCGGGCCTGGCCCGGGATCGGCTCCACGGCCGGTCGCAGCGGCACGATCTTCATCGACCGGACCCGGCCGCGGGAGCTGCCGGCGACGGTGGCCGAGGTGGCCGCGGCGTTGCGGTCCGGCCGGTCGGTGGCGGCGTTCCCGGAGGGCACGACGTTCTGCGGCACCGAGCACGGGCGGTTCCGTCCGGCGCTGTTCCAGGCGGCGATCGACGCGGGTGCCCCGGTGGTGCCCACCTCGATCATCTACGACACCACCGAGACCGCCTTCATCGGTGAGGACACCCTGGTGGACTCGCTGCTGCGGGTGGCCCGGGTGCGGCGGCTGACGATCACGGTGATCACCGCGCCGGCCCTGCGGCCGATGCCGGGCGCCGATCGCAAGGCGCTGGCTCGTGCGGCGCAGCGCAGCACGGGCGGGCACGGGTACCGGCTGGCCGCTTGAAATCCCCCTCACAGATAATTTTCAGGAAGTCTGCAGCAGGGGCGCAGCGGGCGGGGAAAGAATGGCCGCATGGCCGCTCAGACCCAGCCCAAGCCGAGTGAGGCGAAGTTGCTCGTCGTCGAGGACGACGCGAACATCCTCGAGCTCCTCTCCGCCAGCCTCCGCTTCGCCGGGTTCGACGTCACCACCGCGACCAGCGGCAGCGCCGCGGTCAGCGCGGCCCGCAGTGCGGCGCCCGATCTGGTCGTGCTCGACGTCATGCTCCCCGACCTCGACGGCTTCGAGGTCATCCGGCTGATGCGCGAGGGTGGCCAGCGCACCCCGGTGGTCTTCCTGACCGCCCGCGACGGCACCGACGACAAGATCCGCGGGCTCACGCTGGGTGGCGACGACTACGTCACCAAGCCGTTCAGCCTGGAGGAGCTCACCGCCCGGATCCGCGCGGTCCTGCGCCGCACCTCGGCCGGCGAGGAACAGCCGTCCCGGCTGGTCTTCGCCGATCTGGAGCTCGACGAGGAGACCCATGAGGTCTATCGGGCGGGCAGCCGGGTGCAGTTGTCGCCGACCGAGTTCAAACTGCTGCGCTACCTGATGCTCAACGCGAACCGGGTGCTGTCCAAGGCGCAGATCCTCGACCACGTCTGGAAGTACGACTTCCGTGGGGACGACAACATCGTCGAGTCGTACATCTCGTACCTGCGGCGCAAGGTGGACAACGTGCAGCCGCGCCTGATCCACACCCTTCGCGGCGTGGGCTACGTGCTGCGCAAACCAGCCGTCTAGGTCGCCTCCCATGACCATCACCGAGCGGGTTCGCGTTTCGCTCCCGCCGCAGGCCAGCCTGCGCAAAGTCTCCCTCCGGACCAAGCTTGTCGCCTCGGTCCTGGTGCTGGTGTTCGCGGCGCTGACCCTGATCAGCTCGGCGAGCACGATCGCGCTGCACACGTACATGATCAGCCGGTTGGACGCTCAGCTGAAGACGGTCTCGGAGGACCTGGAGACGCTGGCCAACGCCGACTTCCAGGTCTACATGCCGATCGACTGGATGATCGCCTACAAGTCGGTGAGCGGCACCGGCCCGATCGTGGCCGGCCGGAACATGAGCCTGGACGACCTGCCGGTGCTGGTCAAGGGCGTGAACCAGGTCGACGCGGTGACCGACAAGCCGTATACGACCCGTTCGCAGAACGGGAAGTACATGTGGCGCGTGCTGGTCGAGCGGGACGACCGCGGCAGCGTGATCCACGTCGCCCAGCGGATGACCGGCGTCGACGCGGTCATCGCCCGGCTGATCTGGGTGGACGTGCTGGTCGGCGTCGGCGTCCTGCTGGCCCTGGCCATCGTCGGGGCCGCCCTGGTCCGGCAGAGCCTGATCCCGCTGCTGCAGATCGAGCGCACCGCCGGCCGCATCGCCGCCGGCGACTACAGCCAGCGCGTCCCCGACCCGGAGGTGGACGGCGGCGAGCCGACCACCGAGCTGGGCCGCCTCTCCACCGCGCTGAACTCGATGCTGGCCCAGATCGAGATGGCCTTCCACGCCCGGGCCGCCTCCGAGCAGCAGGCCAAGGAGGCCGCCGAGTCGGCCCAGCTGTCCGAGGGCCGGGCGGTCCGCTCCGAGGAGAAGATGCGGCAGTTCGTCGCCGACGCCTCCCACGAGTTGCGGACGCCGCTGACCACCATCCGCGGCTTCGCCGAGCTCTACCGCCAGGGTGCGGTGTCCGACCGGGACGCGGTGGCCCGGCTCGTGCGCCGCATCGAGGACGAGGCCGCCCGGATGGGCCTGCTCGTCGAGGACCTGCTGCTCCTGGCCCGCCTGGACCGGGAGCGCCCGCTGAACCTGACCCCGGTGGAACTGCCGGTGCTGGCCATGGACGCGGTGCAGGCCGCGCGGGCGACCGCGCCGGATCGCGTGATCGAGCTGGACATCCACGACGACCAGGAACGCCTGGTGGCGTACGGGGATGACGCCCGTCTTCGCCAGGTGATCGGTAACTTGATGACGAACGCGCTCGTTCACACTCCGGTGGACGCCACGGTGACGCTGCGGCTACATGCCGGCGGGGAGAATCAGGCCGTGGTCGAGGTGTCGGACACCGGTCCGGGGCTCGGCCAGGAGCAGAAGGCGCGCGTTTTCGAGCGCTTCTACCGCGCCGACGTCGCACGCACCAGGAACACCGATCGGGAGGCGACCGGGACCGGTCTGGGGCTGGCCATCGTGGCGGCGATCGTGCGGTCCCACAACGGGTCCGTGGACGTGCTCAGCGAGCCCGGTGAGGGCGCCACGTTCCGAGTCACCCTGCCGACCCTGAATGTGGATAAAGGGTTCACAGAAAACATCCAGGACTAGCACAGTTCGGTACGAGTCGCACGGGGCAGAGTAAGGAACATGAACGAGAACGAGACCAACCCGCGGCCCGCGGACGCCGTCGCTGAGAACACCAGCGCGGAGCGGGTCGAGTCTGAGCAGCCGACTGCGGTCCAGCCGCCGGCCGCCGCCCACCAGTCCGCGGCCCCCACCACGCAGCCCACCCAGCCGGTTCAGCCCACGCAGCCCACGCAGCCCCCGGTGGCCGCGCCGCAGCCGCCGCAGAACCCCTGGGCCCAGCACGCCCCGCACCAGCCGCCGGCCGCCCCGCAGCCGCCGCAGCCTCCGCAGGCGCCCCAGTCACCCTGGCAGCAGCCGCAGGCTCCGGTCTCCGCGACCCCGGTGTCCGGCTATCCGCAGTACGGGCCGCCGGCCGGCTACGGCCAGCACTACGGTCAGCAGCCCGGTTACCACCCGGGCTGGCACCAGCCCGGCGCCACCACCACGCCGACCGCCGAGGGCGGCTGGCAGCAGACCACCAACCCCGAGGGGGTCGTCCCGGTCTGGGCCCAGCCGGTCGGCAACGAGCCCCCGCGCAACGGCCGTGGGCGCAAGCTCATCCTGGCCGGCGCCGCCGCCGTGCTGATCGCGCTGCTGTCCGGCGGGGTCGGTGCCGCGACCGCGCTGGCGTTCCACGACGACAACACCACCGCCTCGGTCAAGTCCGGCAACACCGCGGTCAGCCGGGTCGTGGACCGTTCGTCGCTGGCCCAGATCGCCGCCGCCGTGCAGGACAGCGTCGTCTCGATCACCACGCAGACCGGTGAGGGCTCGGGCGTGATCCTCAGCGCCGACGGCTACATCGTGACCAACAACCACGTGGTCGCGACCGCCACCGGCGACACGGTGAACATCATCTTCGCGGACGGCAAGAAGACCACCGCCACGATCGTCGGCACCGACCCGCGGACCGACCTGGCCGTGGTCAAGGCGACCGGGGTCTCCGGTCTCAAGGCGGCCACGTTCGGCGACAGCTCGCAGATGCAGGTCGGCGACACCGTGCTCGCGCTCGGCAGCCCGCTCGGCCTGGAGGGCTCGGTCACCGCCGGCATCATCAGCGCCAAGGACCGCACGATCGAGTCCAGCAGCGAGGACGAGCAGCAGGGCCAGGGGTCGGACCCGTTCGGCCAGTCCCAGCAGCAACAGCAGCAGTCGTCGACCAGCACCACGATGACCGGCCTGCTGCAGACCGACGCCCCGATCAACCCCGGCAACTCGGGTGGCGCGCTGGTCAACGTGAACGGTGAGGTGATCGGCATCAACTCGGCGATCGCCACCTCGGGTTCCAGCTCCGGCAACATCGGCCTGGGCTTCGCGATCCCGAGCGCCAAGGCCAAGACCGTCGCCGAGGCCCTGATGTCCGGCAAGAAGGTCAGCCACCCGGCCCTCGGTGTCAGCGTCACCACCGCGGAGAACGGTGGTGCCCTGGTCAGCCAGGTGACGGCGAGCAGCGCCGCGGGCAAGGCCGGGATCCAGCAGGGCGACGTGATCACCAAGGTCGACGGCAAGGACATCAGCGAGTCCGACGATCTGGTGGCCGCGGTCCAGGCCGGCACGGTCGGGCAGAAGATGACCATCACCTTCACCCGGAACGGGGCGGAGAAGCAGGTGTCGGTGACCCTGCAGGAGTCCCAGTAAAGACATCAGCTCCTTTCGCTGCGGCGGGTGACGTGACCAGGGGTGGGCACGTCACCCGCCGTATTCCTATCTATGCCGCTATTCAGGACCTTCACGACGAACGGGCAATTTCTCTGCCGGGGGCTCGCGTTTGGTGAGGGGACCTTCTAATCTCCTACCGCCACCGGCGGTATCTCCCACCGCCTTCGGCGGCGGAGTGAGAGGCCCAGCGAGTTGACGTACGTCGAGACCCGGACCAGCGTCTGGGAAGCTTTGGCCGGCCGAGCCTCGGGCGCCGATTCCGGCGTGGCCGACTCCGGCCTCTGGCACGCCGTCGCCGACCGGCTCGACCCGGCCCGGGCCCGTCCGGAGCTGCGCGGCGGCATCGAGGTCCGGCACCGTGCCACCGTCCGCGGCGGGCGGTACGTGATGCTCCGCTCACCCGAGGACGGTGGCCGCAGCTGTTACCTCCGGCTCAGCCCGGAGGAGTACCAGCTGGCCCTGATGATGGACGGCACCTGCACGGTGGCCCGCCTGGTCGCCGAGTTCGCCCGGATCGCCGGCCGTCTCGCCCCCGACCAGGTCCGCCGGGTCGTCGCCGACCTGGCCGGCAACCGCATGCTGGAGGACCTGCCGGGCGACGCGTTCCGCCCGCTGCGCGAGATGCAGCGCGAGCCGATGCCGAAGCTGGCCGCCGCCATCCGTGGCCGCCGGGCGCTCTCGGTCCCGGTCGACGGCCTGGTCACCGGCATCTACAACAGTGTCGGCAAGCTGCTGTTCACCCGGCCCGCGGTCTGGCTCGGCACCCTGCTGGCGCTGGCCGGTGCGGTGCTGTTCGTGTTCAGCTGGCAGCGCGGCGGTCATGCGCTGTTCCTGGCCGGTAATTCGTACCTGTTCGGCGCCGTGTCCCTGCTGCTGCTCAACATGGTGGCGCTGGGCCTGCACGAGTTCGGTCATGCGCTCGCCGCGAAACGGGTGGGTCGCGAGGTGCCCGCGGCCGGGCTGATGCTGCACTTCGGGCTGCCCACGGTCTTCGTCGACACCAGTGACGTCTGGATGGCGGGCCGGCGAGCCCGGATCGCGGTCACCGCGGCCGGCCCGGCCACCGGTCTGGCCCTGGCCGGCCTGTTCCAGCTGATCGGCCTGGCCGTGCCGTCGATCGGCGGGCTCGCCTTCAAGCTGGCGTTCCTGTTCTACCTGCACACGTTCTTCAACCTCAGCCCGCTGCTGCCGCTGGACGGGCAGTACCTGCTGATGGACTGGCTGGAGATCCCGGACCTGCGGGCCCGCGGTCTGGCCTGGCTCGGCGGCCGCCTGCGTCGCAGCGGCCCGCGCTGGTCGGCCCTGGACCGGGAGGGCCGCCTGATCGGCCTGTACGGCCTGCTCGCCCTCTTCTGGCTGGCCGCCGCCGTCACACTGGGCTATCGGTTGTGGACCGACCGGGTGTCCGGCCTGGTCCTCGGCCTCTGGTACGAGGGCCTGACCTCCCGCCTCCTGCTCGCCGTCATGGTCCTCGGCCTGATCGCCCCGCCGCTCTACTTCCTGCTCGGCCGCATCGGCAGTGGCTGGCGCCGGTGGCGTCGCCGGGCCGCGCACCGCGACCAGGAGACCGACATGCCGCACCGGATGGCCGCGCTGTACGCGTCCGACCTGGGCGGCCTGCCCGAGCCGGCGCTGCAGTCGCTGGCCGCCCGGGCCACCTGGGAGCACCCGCGGCTGGGCCGTTCGCTCGTGCTGGCCGGCGAGCCGCAGGACTTCGTCTACGTGGTCGTCGAGGGCGCCCTGCACGGCCGCCGCCCGGGTGACCCGGGCGGCAGCATCCGGCACCACGCCGGCCCGGGTGCCGTGGTCGGCCTGGCCGCCGTGCTCACCGGCCGCAGCGCCGCGCTGGACTGGCACGCCGCGGCCGGTGCGGCCCTGCTGACCGTGCCCGCCTCTACGGTGGCCACCGTGGTCGGCCCGCTGCCCGGCCCGCCCCCGACCGAACGGGCCGAGGCCGAGGCGCTCTTCGCCGACACCCCGGCGCTGGCCGGGCTGGAGGAGGATCAGCAGCTCGCGCTGATCGCCGCCGCCCACCCGGTCGACCTGGAGCCGGGCGCTCCGGTGATGCTGCACGGCCCGACGCACGCGGTCGTGGTCGAGTCCGGTGTGATCGCCATGCCGGACGGCGTCGAGCTGCGCCGCGGCACGCTCGTCGGCCCGGTCGGGGACGGCACGCCGGGCATGGTGGCGCAGACCCGGACCCCGGTCCGGCTCTGGGTCATCCCGGACGCGTCCGACCTGCCGCCGCTGATCGGCCACCTGGGCCGTCCCGGCGCGGCGATGCCCGGCCTGCGGCCCAGCAGCCCGCTGTCGGTGCGTCCGGGCGCCGGGCACCCGCCGCTGGCGGTGCCGCCGGGCCCGCCGGACAACGACGAGGAGTTCGACGTCGACCGCCACTTCGAGAAGCGGATGTGGGCGTTCGTCAGCCTGCTGCTGGTCGGGGTGTTCGGCGGTCTCGCGCTGGACCTGAGCGCCGGCCCGGCCTGGGCCGAGATGCCGGGCGGGAAGGCGCTGCTCACCGTCGACCAGGGCACCGCCACCGTGACGGCCGGCGGGGCGAAGAGCACGCTGGCCACCGACGCCCGGCGCTACCTGGCCGCCGGCGCGCAGGTCACGGTGCCGAAGAAGGGCCGGGCCTGGCTCACCTTCCCCGGTGGCGGCCTGCTGCTGGTCTGCCCGGGCGCCAGTCTGACGCTGGACACCGTCTCGGTGGCGAGCGGCCGGGAGTCGGCCCCTCGCGGCAAGGTGACCCTGACCAAGGGGCCGGTGCTGGCCGACACGACCGGCACGAGCGGGGCCTACGGTCCGCTCGGCCTGACCGTCACCCGCGGGCCGGACGACGTGGTGAACACCGGCAAGGCGTGGTTCTCGGTCGACCTGTCGGCGCTCTCGGTGGCCAACGGCACGGTGACCGCCGGCGGCGTTGCCGCCAAGCCGACCGGCGGCGAGCTGACCTGTGGGGACGGCGTGAAGGTGACCCAGCCGGCGACGACCGAGGGCGGCCAGCCGTCCGAGGAGTCGTTCCCGACGGAGTCGGCCGCGCCCGCGGTCAGCGAGTCGCCGAGCGTGGGGGCGAGCTCCAGCAGCGCCAGCCCGTCGGTCTCGGCCGAGCCGTCGGAGAGCAGCACCAGCAGCACCCCGACGCCGACGCTGACCACGGTGCCGACCACCCGGCCGACCTCGGTCAAGCCGTCCGTGAAGCCGACCAGCAAGTCGCCCACCCCGACGGGTGGGACGACGACCAGCCCGTCGACGACACCGTCGACCGAGACCTCGACACCGTCGAGCGCGCCGCCGTCGTCGGCCGGGGAGACCGCGGGGGACTGAAACGGGGGGATCAGATGCTGTGCTGGTTCTGCGACGAGGCGGCCCGCGCTGCCTGCCGCTTCTGCGGACGTGGCGTGTGCGCCGAGCACGCGCGCTTCGGGCCGTACGTCCTGGAGATCAGTAGATCGACGATCCGGGACCGGGCCGAGGCTCTGGTGGTGGAGGACGCCGCACAGTGCGGCGCCTGCCATCCCCGCCCGCAGCCGGTCCCGATGCCCGAGCTGGACTAGCGGTTCACGTAGGGCGTGACCACGTTCCCGAGCGCGGCCCGCAGCACCGATTTCGGCCGTGCTCCGACGATCGACGAGGTCACCACCCCGTCCCGGAAGAACAGCAGCGTCGGCATGGCCAGCACCCGGTACGCCATCGTGGTCACCGGGTTCTGATCGGCGTCGAGCGTCCCGATCACCAGCTGCCCGTCGAACTCGGGGGCCAGCTCGGCCAGCACGCGCGACATCGGTCCGCAGGGCGGGCACCAGGTCGCCCAGAAGTCGACGACCACCGGTCGCCGGGCCTGGAGCACCAGCTCGTCGAAGGTGGCGTCGGTGATCGTGGTCAGAGTGTTCTCCGGCATGGGTTCTCCAATGCTTGATCGAGCTGGTCGTGCAGCCGCTCGCGGACCTCGGTGAGCTGGCCCAGGTAGTCGTCCACCTCGGCGATCTTGCGGCGGAGCACGGCGACCGAGTCCGGGCAGACGTGGCCGGCGCTGTTCCCGGCCCGCAGGCACGCCACGAAGGGCCGGATGTCGTCCAGCCCGAACCCGGAGGCCAGCAGCGTGCGGATCTCGTGCACCACGCGCAGCTCGCCGTCGTCGTACTGCCGGTAGCCGTTGGCGTCCCGGCGGGCCTGGACGAGCCCGTGCTCCTCGTAGTACCGCAGCGTGCGCGGGCTGGTCCCGGCCAGTTCGGCGAGCTCCCCGATCAGCATGTCGCCGACGGTACGGCTTGACACCGGCGTCAAGGCAAGACCGTGCAACGATGGGGCGCATGGTCGACGGTCCGGTGGCGTTCGTGCTCGGCGGTGGTGGTGTTCTCGGGGCGGTCGAGGTGGGCATGCTCCGGGCCCTGTTCCGGGCCGGGTTCCGGCCGGATCTGGTGGTCGGCACCTCGATCGGGGCGGTCAACGGCGCACTGGTCGCGGCCGAGCCCGGCGAGGCGGTCACCGATCGGCTGGTCCGGCTCTGGGCGTCGCCCGAGGCGGCGGCCGTCTACGGCGATTCGATCGGCCGTCAGTTGCGCCGGTTCGCGGCCCGCACCCACCTGCACTCGCCGCTCCCGCTGCGCCGCCTGCTGGAGGGCGAGCTGGGTGAGGCGGCCACGTTCGCCGATCTGAAGGTGCCGTTCCACTGTTGTGCGGCCAGCATCGAGCGGGCCGCCGAGCGCTGGTTCGACAGTGGCCCGCTGGTCGACGCGGTGCTCGCGTCGTCGGCCGTGCCGGGTCTGCTGCCCCCGATGGAGATCGGCGGGGAGCACTTTGTGGACGGTGGGATCGTAAACTCGATCCCGATCAGCGAGGCGGTCCGGCTCGGCGCCAAACTGATCTTCGTGTTGCAGGTGGGCCGGGTCGAGCGGCAGCTCACCGTCCCGCGACGACCATGGGAGGTGGCCCAGGTGGCGTTCGAGATCGCCCGCCGGCACCGGTTCGCCCGGGACATGGCCACCCTGCCCGACGCCGTCCGTGTGCACGTCCTGCCCAGCGGCAGCGGCGAGACCGGGGACGACTCGCCGTGGGCCTATCGGGACATGGCTCGGGTCGGCCGCCGGATCAGCCGGGCCTACACCGCGTCCCGGCGTTATCTGGCCGCCAATGTGAACCCGTTGCCGTGAGCCTTCCTCCGACCTGGGTCCGCCGCCTCGTCATCGCCCCGGCCGTCGTCCTGCTCGCCGTGACCTTGCTCACCACGCTGCCGATCTGGCTGCTCTTCGCGCTGGCCGTGTCGCCGCTGGTCCCGGGCCGGTTGCGGGTGCCCCGGCTGGTCTTCCTGCTGATCGTCTACGTGGTGTGGGACGCCGCCGCCCTGATCGTGCTGACCGTTCTCTGGCTGGCCTCCGGTTTCGGCCTCCGGATCCGCAACCCGTTCTTCCAGCGGGCGCACTACGTGGTGACCGGCTGGTTCCTGCGCACGCTGTTCTGGTTCGCCCGCTGGTCGCTGCACCTGGCGATCGACGTGGTCGGCACCGATCCGGACACCGCCCAGCCGGGCCGCCCGGAGATCGTGGTCAGCCGGCACGCCGGCCCGGGTGACTCGTTCACCCTGATCCACGCGCTGGTCAACTGGTTCGCCCGGGAGCCGCGGATCGTGCTGAAGGCCGCGCTGCAGTGGGATCCGGCGGTCGACGTGCTGCTCAACCGCCTGCCGAACCGTTTCATCACCCCGGGGCGGACGGCGACGGAGACGCTTGAGGATCAGATCGGCGAGCTCGCCACCGGCCTGGACGACAACGACGCCTTCGTGATCTTCCCGGAGGGCGGCAACTTCACGCCGCGCCGCAAGGTCAAGGCGATCGCCCGGCTGCGGGCCAGCGGTCTGGACGACATGGCGGTCAAGGCGGAGAACCTGCACAACCTGCTGCCGCCGAAACCGGGTGGCCTGCTCGCGGCGATCGACGCCGCGCCCGACGCCGGCGTGATCTTCGTGGCCCACACCGGCCTCGACCGGATGGTCACGGTCGGCGACGTGTGGCGTGAGCTGCCGATGGACAAGCGCCTGGTGATGCGGTTCTGGAGTGTCCCGCCGGAGGAGGTGCCGGTCGGCGAGCAGGAGCGGATCGACTGGCTCTACGCCTGGTGGGCGCGCATCGACGCGTGGATCGACGAGAACCGGCCGGCGCCACGGCCGTTGTGGATCGACCGCGGCGCCGGCTGAGAAGGACTACTTGCCGCCCAGCGCCTGGTAGACGTTGTCCGGCGCCTCGACGATCTGACCGGCCGGGGGCTTCTCGGTGGTCACCGTCTGGCCGTAGTCGCTGTACTTGACGACCAGCGGCTGCGCCTCCCGGTTGTCGACCGCCGGCAGCCGCAGCGTCAGCGTCTCGAGCCGGTCCTGCGGGTCGAGCGTCGCCTCGAACGGCACCTTCTGCGCGTCCGCGCCGTACCCGTCGACGGTGACCTTGCTGATCCCGGCCACCCCGGCCGCCTTGGTCAGGTCGAGCGTGCCCGAGTAGGCGCCCTCACCGGCGGTGGTCACATCGGTGGTCGACTTGAGCAGGTCGGCGGTGTTGGCCGGGTCGATCTGCCCGGGCTTGAGGCCGATGTTGGCGCTGTCCGGCAGGCGGGCCATGTCCACGTGCGTCCAGGTGTCGCCCTGCGTGATGCCGGGGATCTGGGCGTACAGATCCTGCCCGAACAGCAGCGTCTTGACGGTCAGCGCGGTGTTGCTGCCCTTGGCGACCACCTCGGCGTTGCCGTTGCCGTGCGGCGCGTCGATGTTCGCGGTCAGCTGGAAGCCGGCGCCGTTCGTCATGGTCATCTTGAAGCTGGTGTTGCCCAGGGCCGCCGCCGCGTCCGACAGCGCCTTGACCGCGGCCGGGTCGGCGCTGGTGGAAGGTGCGGCCGAAGCCGCCGGGGCGCTCGATGACGAGGTCGCCGCTGTCCCGTTCGCGGTGCAGCCCGCCACCGCGATCGCGGCCGTGGCCACGGTGAGAGCGAGCCGTGTAGTCCGCATGGCTGTCCTTCCTGTCGGTGAGAACCGTCGATGGCGAAGGTTCCCGATCGTGGTGACGAGCAAACGGACACTCTCTGCCCGGTTGGCCGCTGCGACCATGGCCGGGGCATGATGAACCGATGTTGTTCAGACAGGGGGAGGACTCGTGAGATTCGAGGTCAGCAAGGTCCTCGACGCCATCGAGGCCCGGCTCACCACGGACCCGGCTCTCGCCCGGGCCGTGGTCGATCTGTCGGAGGTGGTGCGCTACGCCGACCTCGACGGCGGCCGCCCGGCCAGCCTGGTCCGGCTCGGCCTGCTGGTCGACGCGTTCGGGCGCTACGTCGCCGAGGAGAACGTCCCGGTCTACGTGATCGCCCCGCGCGGTCTGCTCTCCGACACCGACCTGACGTCCAACGAGCGCATGGTGGTGCGTCGCTGGGCCGACGACGGCAAGGTCGAGGTCGTGCCGCAGATGGACGACCGGGTGCTCGAGGTGGCCGAGATGCTCGGCCTGCCGGTGCTCACCCGCGACCGGGAGGATCGTTTCCGCGCCACCCGTCCGTGGGTCGCCGAGCCGGGCCGGTTGCTGGCCCTGGTGTCGCAGCAGGGTGGCCCGACGCTTGTCGCCCGCGTCGGCCGGGGCGAGGCGGTCAAGCCGTCGCCGCGGTCCCCGCTGGGTGAGCGGCTGCTCGCCCGGCTGTGGAAATGTCCGGACTTCAACTGCACCACGTTCGGCTCGGGCGGCGACTCGGACAGCCCGTTCGCCGACATGCGCACTTTCACCAGCCCGGTTGCCCAGCCGCCGCCCGCACTCCGGGCCGGCGTGCCGACCTGCCCGCGCCACGGCGAGCGCCTCAAGGACGCGGGTCCCCGCCCGGCCACCGAGGTGCTCTCGGTCCGCATCGACGGCGTGATCCGCCAGCGGTTCGCCGTCTCCGAGGACCAGCCGATCGTTGTCGGTCGCGCGCCGGAGGGCAACGGCGGCGTCATGCTGGGCCAGTGGCTCACCGCCGACGCCCGCAAATGGATCAGTCGCGGTCACGTCCGCTTCTCCCTGCGCGCCGGCGAGATCACCGCGAAGGACATCAGCACCAACGGCACCGGTGTCCGCCCGGGCGGCTCGCAGAACGACGACGAGCGGATCACCCTGCACCGGGACGAATCGCGCGTCCTCGCCCCGGACGACATCATCGAGCTCTACGCCGGCGTCCACGTCGGCCGCGCCAAGCTCTGGTCGAACGGCGGCGTCGTCCAACCGCAATCGGTCATGGCCGAAGCCCCGACGATGGCGATCCGCCCGGTCGGCCGCTGATCTGAAGCGGACATAGGACCGAAGATCAACTTCAAGATCTTCATGTCCTATGTCCGCCGTGGTCCAGATCGTCGCTCCCGCGGGGACCCTTCCGACCCTCGCAGGCCGCTGGCGCGGCCAAAACGCGAGGCCCGGAAGGGCGACGTGGTCTTTTGGTTGCGGTCAAACCAACCAAACCGTCGACGCCTCCTGAAGCCCCGGAGGTCCCGCTCCGAGCAACAGACCCCACCCACGCCCGAAACCATCCACCAGCGTCCCGTGCGTCAGCCCACGCACGGCTGCGGCCTACCCCAGCCCCAGCCGCGCTCCCGCCCGTCGGCTGGCGCTGAGGGCTGCAAAAACGGCCGGATACAACCCTCAGCACCAGCTGAGCCCGCAACCCGCGCCGCTGGCTGAACCTGGGTCGGCGCCGCGCGGGGTGGACGTCGCGCGGGGTGGACGTCGCGTCGGGTGGGCGTCGCGGGTGGTGACTGCGGCGCGGGGCCCGGCGGGGCTTGCGCCTCGCGTCGAGGCGAGCCTCAGGCGGGTGTCAGGCGGCCAGGACGGCGGCGAGCTGGGCGACCGCGTGGTCGAGGTCTTCCTCGGTGATCACCAGGGGCGGGGCGAGCCGGATGGTCGACCCGTGCGTGTCCTTGGCCAGGACGCCCCGCTCGGCCAGGCGCTCGCACGCCTCCCGCCCGGTCATCAGCGCCGGGTCGATGTCCACCCCGGCCCACAGCCCGCGGCAGCGCACCCCGACCAGGCCCTGGCCGATCAGCGCCGAGAGACCCGCTTCGAGCCGCTCGCCGAGGCGGGCCGAGCGCTCCTGGAACTCGCCGGTGCGCAGCAGCCCGACCACGGCACTGCCGACCGCGCAGGCCAGCGCGTTCCCGCCGAACGTGGAGCCGTGCTCGCCGGGCTTGAGGACGCCGAGCACGTCGCGGTTCGCGGCGACGGCCGAGACCGGCACGATGCCGCCGCCGAGCGCCTTGCCCAACACGTACATGTCAGGAATGACGTTCTCGTGGTCGATGGCGAAGGTCTTCCCGGTCCGGCCGAGCCCGGACTGGATCTCGTCGGCGATCAGCAGCACGTTGTTCGCGGTGCAGGCCTCGCGGACGGCCGTGAAGTACCCGGCCGGCGGGATCAGCACGCCGCCCTCGCCCTGGATCGGCTCGACCAGCACGGCGACCGTGTTCGGGGTGATCGCCGCGGCCAGCGCCTCGGCGTCGCCGTAGGGCACGATCACGAATCCGGGCGTGTACGGCCCGAAGTCGGCCCGCGCCTCCGGGTCGGTCGAGAAGCTGACGATCGTCGTGGTCCGGCCGTGGAAGTTGCCGTCGGCCACGATGATCTCGGCCTGGCCGTCCGGGACGCCCTTGACCTGGTAACCCCACTTGCGGGCCACCTTGATCGCGGTCTCCACGGCCTCGGCGCCGGTGTTCATCGGCAGCACCAGGTCCTTGCCGCACAGCTCGGCCAGCCCGCCGCAGAACGCCGCGAACTGGTCGTGCACGAACGCGCGGCTGGTCAGCGTGAGCCGGTCCAGCTGGGCGTGGGCGGCGCCGATGAGCGCCGGGTGCCGGTGCCCGAAGTTCAGTGCCGAGTACCCGGCCAGCATGTCGAGGAAGCGCCGGCCGTCGACGTCGGTGACCCAGGCGCCCTCGGCCTCGGCGACCACGACGGGCAGCGGGTGGTAGTTGTGCGCGGTCCAGCGCTCGGCCTCGGCCAGCGCGGAAGGCGTACGGAATTCAACAGTCGTCACGAGCGCACCTCCAACGTGCAGCACTTCGGGCCGCCGCCGGCCTTGCGCAGCTCGGAAACGTCGACCCCGATCGGGTGGTAGCCGCCCTTGCGCAGCGCCTCGGTGAGGTGCGTGGCCTGCACCGGCAGCACCACGTTGTGGCCGTCGCTGACCGCGTTGAGGCCGAGCACCTCGGCGTCCTCGGGCGTTGCGATGATCGCATTCGGGAACAGCTGCCGGAGGACGGATAACGAACCCGGCGAGAACGCCGACGGCAGGTACGCGATGTTCGTCTCGTCCAGCACGCAGAGCGCCGTGTCCAGGTGGTAGTACGCCGGGTCGACCAGCTGCAGCGTGATCACCGGCCGGCGCAGGAATTCCTGCGTCTCGGCGTGTGACGCGTGCGAGGTGCGGAACCCGGTCCCGGCCAGCAGCACGTCCCCGGCGAGCAGGATGTCGCCCTCGCCCTCGTTGGTGTGCTTGGGCATCTCGACCTCGAAGCCCGCCGCGGCGAACCAGGCCGCGTAGGCCGGCGCCTCGTCGGCCCGCTCGGCGTCCCGGAACTGCACGCCCAGCGCCCGCCCGTCGACGATCGTCCCGCCGTTGGCGGCGAAGACCATGTCGGGCAGCCCGGGCAGCGGGTCGACCAGGTCGACGGTGTGCCCGAGGTCCAGGAACGTCTGGCGCAGGCTTTCCCACTGGCGGACGGCGAGCGCGTTGTCGTACGGCGCGGTGGGGTCCATCCACGGGTTGATCCGGTAGGTGACGGCGAAATGGGTGGGCCGGCACATCAGATAGCGGCGCTTGGCGGTCATGGTGAAGACGCTAGGGGCGCTGGTCATCCACGTACCCCGGCGTGATGTTGCGTGCTCCGGCGGATCATTGCGTGATCCCGGGGGAGGCCGGCGAATCGTTGTGTGGATACCACACAGGCGCCGGGGGCGGCATTCTCATGCCACTCCCGGCGCCTGTGCGGGTCGACCGGCGAACCGCCGGACAGGCCCGGCGAACCGCCGGAGAATTCGGGGCGGGCCGACGAGGGGTCGTCCCGGTTCCGAAGGGTGTACCGACCACAGTATCGCTGTCGGTAAATGTCAGTTACCCGTCAGAACCGGTTTGCAAACTGTGCGTCAAGCCACTCCCGCAGGTTCGACGCCGGCTGGACGTCGGTGCCGAGCCAGCTCAGCTGACCGTTGAGGGCGAGCACGCCCAGCACGATCGCGCCGATCGAGACGGCGATACCGATCAGGGCGTCGCCCTTGCCGGCGACGTGCTGCTTGCGGGTGGCGCCCAGGCCGGCCAGGGACAGGAGCAGGCCGAGACCGGCGACGCCGATGCCGTAGCCGGCCATCGGGCCGGAGAGCACGAGCGCGATCCCGGCGATGCTGACGATCAGGCCGAGCGTGGCCAGGCCGCTGGTCCGCGGACGCCGGACGACGGCCGGCTTGACCGGCTCGGCCGGGCGGCCGACCGCGATCGGCTTGCGCTCGGCCGCCGTGGGCGGGGTGACCGTGCTGGTCCGCGGCTTCACGAGGGTCTGTGTGGTGCCCTCGTCGGTACGCGGCTTGGTGATGTTCTGAGTGGTGGGCTCGTCGTCCCGGCGGGGCTGCACCGGAACCCGGGCCGTCTCGTCGGTGTCGGTCGTCGCCGTACGCGAAAAGGTAGGCATCCTCACGTCAGCACCTCCTTCAACGGGGGGTCATCTGACGTGGCTCTATACCCGGGACATCCGGAAACGACACGAGGGACGCACCTTTCGTGCGCCCCTCGTAACAAAATCGCAGGTCAGACCAGCGAGGACACCGCGTTCACGTCGGACGCCTTGCTGATCACGTGGTCGACCAGCCCGTAGTCCTTCGCCTGCTGGGCGGTGAACCAGCGGTCCCGGTCGGAGTCACGCTCGATCTCCTCCGGGGTGTGCCCCGAGTGGAACGCGATCCGCTCGTTCATCACCTGCTTGATGTGCAGCATGCTCTCGGCCTGGATGGCGATGTCGGCGGCGGTGCCACCGATGCCGCCGGAGAGCTGGTGCATCATCACCCGGGCGTGGGGCAGTGCATACCGCTTGCCGGGGGTGCCGGCGCAGAGCAGGAACTGCCCCATCGAGGCGGCCATGCCCATCGCGATCGTGGCCACGTCGTTCTTGATGTACTGCATGGTGTCGTACACCGCCATCCCGGCGGAGATCGAGCCACCGGGGGAGTTGATGTACAGCGCGATGTCGCGGTCGGCATCCTCGGAGGCGAGCAGCAGCATCTGCGCACAGATCCGGTTGGTCACCTCGTCATTGACCTCGGAGCCGAGGAAAATGATCCGCTCTCGGAGCAGACGCTCGAAGACCTGGTCGTCGAAGGACGCGCCGCCGCCGCGCATGGTCGGTTCAACACTCATGGGTCAACCCTTTCGCATCCGCTCTTCTACGTCTCACACCTTCTCCCACAGGGCGTGTCGAAACCCAGCGATTCCCCTCAGGGCGAATCCGCTCACGGCAGAATGGTCGGGTCGTGGGTGGCACTGATCACGCTCGGCCGGGAGCCGGACGCGCTCCGGATACCTTTGGCGGGTGCCGGAGGGACATACCATTCACCGCCTCGCCACCCGCCATCGCGAGCTGTTCGCCGGCCGCGCGGTGGCCGTCTCCAGCCCGCAGGGCCGCTTCGCGAGCGGCGCCGCGCTGCTCGACGGGCTGGTGCTGCGCGACACCGAGGCGTACGGGAAGCACCTGCTGCACCACTACCAGGGCGATCGCACCCTGCACGTGCACCTCGGGCTCTACGGCAAGTTCACCGAGGGCGAGCCGCCGCTGCCCGACCCGGTTGGCCAGGTCCGGATGCGGATGGCCGGCCCCACGCACTGGCTCGACCTGCGCGGGCCGACCGCCTGCGAGGTGCTCGATCCGCCGGCCGTGGAGTCGCTGCGGGCCCGCCTCGGCGCCGACCCGTTGCGCGACGACGCCGACCCCGCGCGGGCGTACACGAAGGTCAGATCCAGCACCAAGCCGCTGTTCGCCCTGCTCCTGGACCAGTCCATCGTGGCCGGCTGCGGGCTGATCTACGCCAACGAGGTGCTGTTCCGGGCCGGCCTGTCGCCGCTCACCCCGGGCACCGCGATCGACCGGGAGCTGTGGTCGGCGCTCTGGGACGATCTGCGCGCGCTGATGAAGGAGGGTGTCGCCCGGGGCCGCATCGACACCGTGCACACCCGGCACACGCCGGAGGCGATGCGGCGGGCGCCGCGCGTCGACCGGCACGGCGGCGAGGTGTATGTCTACCGCCGCGCCGCCCAGCCGTGCCTGGTCTGCGGCACGGCCGTCGCGATCGGCCCGCTGGCCGGCCGGAACCTTTACTGGTGCCCGACCTGCCAGCCCGCTAGGAAGTAGCGGTCGGCGTCGCCGAGGCGCTGACCGTCGGCGTCGCACCCACGGGCGGTGCCTCCGTGCTGGCCGACGGGGACGGGGTGGCCGGGGTCGGCGCGGTCGTCACCGGGGTGCGCGGGGTCTCGCCGGTGCCGGAGGGGACACCCAGCTCGAAGTTCGCCTTCAGCCAGGGCAGCAGTTCCTTGTAGGCCGCGATGGTGTCCGGCTGGTTGAAGTCGTGCGAGAGGATCACCGCGCCCGGCTTGACGCCCTTCTTCACCGACGCCACGACCCGCTTGATGTGATCGGCGTCGGTCTCGTTCTCGGTGTGCTCCCAGTCGCGCGGGTCGACCTCCCAGTAGAGCGAGGCCATCCCGGCGCCGTGCGCCACCTGCACGAGCTTGTCGTTGAAGTTGCCGCCCGGGGCCCGGAAGAACGGGATCGACGCGCCCGGGACCGCGGCCCGGATGGCCGCGCTGGTCTTGGCCAGGTCGGCCCGGATCTGCTTCGGGGTCTTCTTGGCGATCGCCAGGTCGTGGTTGTACGTGTGGTTGCAGAGCGTGTGACCGGCCGCGACGATCTGCCGCACCATCTCCGGATGCTTGGCCGCCTGCTCGCCGACCAGGCAGAACGTGGCCTTCACGCCGTACTGATTCAGCATTGCCAGGATCTTGGGGGTCTGCTCCGGGTCCGGCCCGTCGTCGAAGGTCAGCGCGACCTGCTGACCGCCGGTGGTGAGCAGCGACTTGCCCGGGCCGGCGCCCTGGGGCAGGGGTGTGGCCGGGTTGAACTGGGCCGGCTTGCCGGTGACGGTCGCCTCCGGGGTCGGCTTGGCGGTGCTGCCGGCGACCGGGTCGGCCTGAGCCTCGCCCGGCTTCTCCCCGGCGTCGCCGGCCTTGCCGCGCTGCTGCGCCGCCTGGGCCGAGGCCGCGGCCTGCGCGGCGGCGGTCAGCGAGCCCGGGTCGCTCTTGCTCGGCTGCGACAGCGGCACCGCGGTGATCAGCAGACCGGCCACCACGAGCGTGCCGAGCACGGTCGTGGGCCGGTTCTTGGCCGCTTCCAGCCACGTCTCCAAGGGGAACGTGCCGGGCGCGCGGTGCGAACCGGTGACCGGTCGTTTCCCGCGGGACCGCTTCTTCTCCGCGGCGCGGCGCGAGCTTCGCGACGACGATTCCTTGACGGTACGGACGGTGCTGTACGACCCGGTGTCACCCGCTCGGTGGCGGGCCCGGGCGGCGCGGGTCGGAGCTTCGGCGACGGCGGGAGCGTCCACAGCGGAGCGCAGCGACGGCCCCAGGACCTCCGTGCGCGACCTCGGCCGGGGCACAGTCGTCTCCGAGCCGTCGGCAGAGTCCGGCCGACGGTGCCGCCCACCCGTCGCGGCTACGTCGCCGGAGCTCGTCAATTGCGGCGAGGTATACGGCGGCATTCGTCATGCCTACCGGTTGACAAGATCAGGCGCGATACCAGATCGGTCATCGCGCCGTCACTCATCGCTGTTTCAGCTGGTCACTCACCGTATTCCTGTGAGCAATATCTGTTGCCATTCAGCTGAGATTCTCGTCGCGTTCCGTCTCGCCGCGGGTCATCCGGGCCAGCCGGTCCACCACCCCGGCCACCGGAACACCCTTGGCAAGCAACGCCCGCTGGCGCGCGGCCCCCGTCCCGCGTGATCGCAATCGGTCGCTCAGCACGGTCACCAGTTCCGAGTCGCCGTGCCGTTCCAGCTCCGGCCGGACGTAGTCGACCAGCTGCCGCAACAGCTTCCAGGCGGGCCGCGGCTCCCGGCTGGCCATGTCCAGGCCGAGCCCGTCGAGACCGTCCTTGGCGGCCCGCCAGTGCGCGGCCATCAGCAGCGGATGCGGCACGTCGGGCGCGTCCACGCCGTCCCGCACCTCGTTCAGCAGCGTCGCGACGAGCGCCCGGGCCAGCGCGGCCAGCAGCATCGCGTCGTCCAGGGTGGGCGTCACGTCGCCCATCCGGATCTCCACGGTCGGATAGTTGGCCGACAACCGGGCGTACCAATAGAGCATTCCCGCGTCGAGCATCGCGCCGCTCGCCTCGAGATCCGCGATCAGGGTCAGATAATGATCATGCGATTGGAGGTACGGCGTGGGCCCGACCGTCGGCCAGCGCTCCCACATCATCGAGCGCCAGCTGGCGTACCCGGTGTCGCGCCCGCCGAACAGCGGCGAGTTCGCCGTCGCCGCCTGCAGCACCGGCAACCAGGGCCGCAGATGATTCAGGATGCGTACGCCGGTCTCGTCATCCGGAATGCTCACGTGCACGTGCGTCCCGCACAGGCCCTGCCCCGGCGACAGATCGCCGAACCGTTCACGCATCTGGTGGTAGCGCGGCTTGTCGACCAGGCGCGTGTTCGGCCCGGCGGCCGGCCCACAACCCACCGCGAGCAGCCGCGAACCGGCGCGCTCGGCCGCGTCGGCCAGCTCGGTCCGCAGCTTGGTCATCGCCTCGTAGAGGCCCATCAGTTCCAGCTGGGGTGGACTCGCCACCTCGATCTGGCTGCGCAGGTATTCGTGCTGCACGCTGGCCCGGAGATCCTCCGGGACCTCGGCCAGCACCGCCTCCACGGTCTCCACCCCGCGGGGCTCCACCGCGTCGACGAGCAGGTACTCCTCCTCGATCCCCAGTGTCAGAAGATCCCGTCGCTCGGCTCGTGCGGCCAATCGCGGGTCGATAGTCGTCGTGCCCTCGGCAGCGGCATCCATGGCCAGCGGATACCCTCCCGGTTCTTCCGGGAAACCGCAGCTCAGGGCCGGGTTGCCAGGTCGAGCTAGGCTTCATCCCATGCTGTTGGTCGGGTACTGGGCGCTGGCGGGCACCGCCCTGCTCGAACCCGGCCTGAGCAGCGGGCCCCGCCTGGTCCTGGCGCTCGCCCTGGTCACCGCCGCGCTGCTGGTCGTCGCCGCGGTCGCCGTCCCGGTCCTGTTCGCCGGCCTGATTCCCGGCCTGCGAGCCTTCGCCCGCCGCTCCCGCGCGTCGGCGCCCCGCCTCCTGGACCCGGACGCCGCCGGTCGCCCGCGCCCCAGAGCCCCGACCGCCAACCCCGCGGCCGCGTAGCTTCTCTCGCGCTGCCGCCTAGGTGTCCTACTCGTTCCGGACCCTTGGGGTACGTCCATGTCTGTCACCGGTCTGTTCCACGCTGTCGTCAACGCCGCCCACACCGCCATCACCGCCCTGGCCACGCACCTGGACCCGGTCGCCGGAAGCCTCGCCGCGGCCGTCGCCATCGTCGTCTTCACGCTGCTGGTCCGCGCGTCCCTGACCCCGCTCACCTATCTGCAGATCCGCACCGAGCGCCGCCGGGCCGTCCTCGCTCCGGACCTCGCCGCGCTCCGCAAGAAGCACAAGGATCCGATGGAGCTGGCCACGGCCACCCTCGCCCTGCAGCGTGAACACGGCATCGGCCCGTTCGCCGGCCTGCTCCCGGCGCTGGTCCAGGCCCCGTTCTTCATGGTCATGTACCGGGTCGCCCTGAACCCGCCGGCGGGCGCGATCGCCGGAGTCCCGCTGACCGCGCACCTCTCGGCCGGTCTCCCGGTCTTCGCCGTGCTGCTGGCCCTGTCCGCGGCCATCGCCTGGTGGTCCTCCCGCCGGGCCGTCCCGCCGGCCCCGGCCGACCCGGCCGACCCGACCCAGCAGGCGGCCGCGATGACCGCCAAGCTGCTCAAGTACCTCCCGTGGCTGAGCGTCCTGGCCGTCGCCTGGCTCCCCCTGGCCGGCGGCCTCTACCTGGTCACGTCCGCGGCCTGGACCGCCGCCGAGCAGGTGGTCCGCCGCCGCCTGGTCCCCGCCCCGCTCACCACCGCGAGCTAGCACTTCCGCAGCCGGCTCTCCGGGCTTCCTCTCACCACCGCGAGCTAGCACTTCCGCAGCAGGCTCTCCGGGGTTCCTCAACCGGCCCGACCCACCCTGAGCGCCAGCCGGAGAGTCCGAGCTGGTGTTCAGGGTCGTCTCAGGGGCCCGGAGGCAGCCCTGAGCGCCAGCCGACGACCGCGAGTCGTGGCTGGGGGCTGGGTGGGCCGCCGCCTCGCGGGCCGTGGGGCACGGGGCTCAGGCGGGTGGTCTCGGGGGTGGGCGGGTTTGTTGCTCTGAGCGTGACCAGAAGACCACGTCGCCCTTTCGGGCCTCGCGTTCTGGCCGCGCCAGCGGCCTGCGAGGGTCGGAAGGGTCCCCGCGGGAGCGACGATCTGTACCCCGGCGGACCGAGGCAATGAAGATCTTGATGGGTTATGACGTATCGACGTTCGTTGACAAGTTGCGGAAACAAGCGTGCAATCTTCTCCTGAGAGCGCTCTCACACACCCATCCCCCTCGAAAGGGCGTGTTCCCTCATGGCAGCTCCCCGGAGACTCCTCGCGACAGCCGCCGCGGCATTGACGATCGTGGCGTCCGTGACCTTTGTGAACTCTGCCGAGGCGGCCGTGCCGGCGCCGCCGAGCGGGATGTCGCTCGTCTTCAGCGACGACTTCACCGGCGCGGCCGGCACTGGGCTGAATCGGTCGAACTGGCTGTACGACATCGGCACCGGATATGCCGGCGGCGCGGCCAACTGGGGCACCGGCGAGGTCGAGACGATGACCGACTCGACCGCCAACGTCTACCAGGACGGCGGCGGCAACCTGGTGATCAAGCCGATCCGGAGTTCGTCCGGGGCGTGGACGTCGGGTCGGGTGGAGACGCAGCGGACCGATTTCGCGGCGCCGGCCGGTGGCAAGGTGCGGATCGAGTCGCGGATTCAGCAACCGAACGTGAGCGGTGCGGCGGCGGCCGGTTACTGGCCGGCGTTCTGGGCGCTGGGTGCCGCGGCGCGGCCGGTCGGGGCGACGAACTGGCCGGGCATCGGCGAGTGGGACATCATGGAGGACATCAACGGCCGGTCCTCGGTCTTCGCGGCGCTGCACTGCGGGACGAATCCGGGCGGTGTCTGCAACGAGACGACCGGCCTGACCAGCGGCGAGCGCGCGTGTTCGGGCTGCCAGACCGGCTTCCACACGTACGCGATCGAGTATGACCGCAGCACCTCCCCGGAGCAGCTGCGGTGGTATCTGGACGGCAACAACTACTTCACGCTGAACTCGTCCCAGGTCGACGCGACGACCTGGAACAACGCGACGCACCACGGCATGTTCGTGATCCTGAACGTGGCGATCGGCGGTGGTTTCCCGGCCGCGTTCGGGGGCGGGCCGACCTCGGCGACCCAGTCCGGGGTGCCGATGCTGGTCGACTACGTGGCGGTCTACCAGTCGTCGGGCGGCACCACGACCACGCCGCCGACCACGACGCCGCCGGCGAGCGGGACGCGGGACGCGTACGCGCAGATCCAGGCCGAGTCCTACAACGCGGCGGCCGGCGTGACGGTCGAGACGTGTTCCGAGGGTGGTCAGGACGTCGGTTACATCGCGAATGGTGACTGGCTGCAGTTCGACAACGTGAACTTCGGGTCCGGCGGGGTGAAGGACTTCGTGGGCCGGGTCGCCTCCGGTGCCGGAACCGCGATCAGTGGGCTGGTCGAGGTCCGGGTGGACAGCCGCAGCAACGCGCCGATCGGCAGCTTCGCGCTGGCCTCGACCGGCGGCTGGCAGACCTGGACGTCGGTACCGGCCAATGTGGCCAATGTGACGGGCACGCACACCGTGTACCTGACCTTCACCAGTGGCCAGCCGGCCGACTTCGTGAACGTGAACTGGATCCAGTTCCGCAAGTAGAAAAGATCGTCGATGAGCCGTGCCCGCTGACCAGCGGTCACGGCTCGTTGTCGCGCCATCACCACGGATCGAGATTTAAAGATATTTAAGGTTCATACCCCCTTTACTTTTACTGTTAACAGTCTTAAAGATTGAACCATCTCACCGGAGGCGCATGGAAGGACAGCTATGAAGCGCTCCCGATCGGTTCTTCTCGCGACGGTCACGGCGGTAGTCGCGGCCGGCACCGCCACCTGGTTCGCCGGCGATGCGTCGGCCGCCGCGGCCTGCGCCCCGGCCTGGAGTTCGACGGCCACGTACGTCAAGGACAACGTCGCCTCGCAGAGCGGCCACAACTTCACCGCGAAGTGGTGGACCCAGAACGAGTCGCCGGCCACCCACAGTGGCCAGTGGGACGTCTGGATCGACAACGGGACCTGCGGCGGGGGGACGACGCCGACGAGCAGTCCCACCAGCAGCCCGACCAGTAGCCCGACCACCAGTCCTTCCCCCAGTCCGACCGTGAGCACCAGCCCGACGACCCAGCCGACCGGCACCGGATCCCTCCCGGCGCACTTCCTCACCGGTTACTGGCAGAACTTCGTCAACGGCGCGGCCCCGCTCAAGCTGGCCGCCGTCCCCAGCACGTACGACCTGATCGCGGTCGCCTTCGCCGACGCCACCTCGACCCCGGGCGCAGTCAGCTTCACCCTCGACTCCGGCCTGGCCGGCGCGGTCGGCGGTTACACCGACGCGCAGTTCAAGGCCGACATCGCCACGCTGCACTCGCGCGGCAAGAAGGTGATCATCTCGGTCGGCGGCGAGAAGGGTTCGGTGAGCGTCTCCAGCGACGCCGCGGCCACCGCGTTCGCGAACTCGGTCTACTCGCTGATCCAGGCCTACGGCTTCGACGGCGTCGACATCGACCTGGAGAACGGGCTCAACGCCACCTACATGGCGAGCGCGCTGCGGTCGCTGCGGGCCAAGGCCGGCGCGAACCTGATCATCACGATGGCGCCGCAGACCATCGACATGCAGAGCACCGGGTCGTCGTACTTCGCGCTGGCACTGTCGATCAAGGACATCCTCACGGTCGTCCACACGCAGTTCTACAACTCGGGCGCGATGCTCGGCTGCGACCAGATGAACGCGTACAGCCAGGGCACCGAGAACTTCCTGACCGCGCTCGCCTGCATCCAGACCCAGAACGGCCTGCGGCCCGACCAGGTCTCGCTCGGCCTGCCGGCCAGCACGAGCGCGGCCGGGGGCGGATACGTCGCGCCGTCGGTGGTCAACGCCGCCCTGGACTGCCTGGCCCGCGGCACCAACTGCGGAACGTTCAAGCCGCCGGCGACCTACCCGGGCATCCGCGGCGCCATGACCTGGTCGATCAACTGGGACGTCACCAACGGCAGCAACTGGGCCAACACGATCGACCCGCACCTCGCCACCCTGCCCTGATCCGACCCCATCCCTCTCATCCCCCTCGGAGCTCCCATGCGCACGAGCAGGAAGATCGCCCTCGTCTCGGCGGTCCTGGCCACCAGTGCGGCCGCGGCCGTACTCCCGATGACCTTCGCCAGCGCGGCCACGGCCTGCGCCCCGGCCTGGAGTTCGTCCGCCACGTACGTCAAGGACAACGTCGCCTCGCAGAGCGGCCACAACTTCACCGCCAAGTGGTGGACCCAGAACGAGTCGCCGGCCACCCACAGTGGCCAGTGGGACGTCTGGATCGACAACGGCGCCTGTGGCGGCACGACCACCCCGACCACCACCCCGCCGACCGGGCCGACCACGAACCCGCCGACCACCGGCACGAAGATGGCCTCGGCGCCCTACGTCTACCCGGGCTGGGGCAACCCGCCGGCGCCGGCCACGGTCGTCAACGCCACCGGCATCAAGTCCTTCACGATGGCGTTCGTGCTGGCCAACGGCTGCAACCCGGTGTGGGACGGCGAGTCCGGCCTGACCGGTGGCGTGCACGCCAGCTACATCTCGCAGATCAAGGCGGCCGGCGCCGACGTCATCCCGTCGATCGGCGGCTACAGCGGCAACAAGCTCGGCCCGAACTGCACCACGGTCGACGCGCTGGCCGGCGCGTACCAGAAGGTGATCAACGCGTTCGGTCTCAAGGCGATCGACGTCGACATCGAGAACACCGACGAGTTCGAGAACACCGCGGTCCAGGACCGGATCCTCGGCGCCCTGAAGGTCATCAAGGCCAACAACCCGTCGGTGAAGACCATCATCACCTTCGGCACGCTGCCGACCGGCCCGAACTACTACGGCACCCGGCTGGTCCAGCAGGCCAAGGCGCTCGGCGCCAACATCGACATCTTCACCCAGATGCCGTTCGACTTCGGCGGCGGCGCGGACATGTACGCCTCCACCGTCGGCGCCACCGAGGGCCTGAAGAACCTGGTCAAGACCACCTTCGGCTACACCGACGCGCAGGCCTACTCGCACATCGGCATCTCCGGCATGAACGGTCTCTCCGACCAGCAGGAGCTGACCTCGGTCGACACCTGGACCCGCCTCCGGGACTACGCCAAGAACAACAACCTGGCCCGCTTCACCTTCTGGGCGGTCAACCGGGACCGCGGCTGCGCCGGCGGCGGCGTGGTCTCCGACTGCTCCGGCATTGCGCAGTCCGACTGGGCGTTCACCAAGATCAGCGCCGGTTTCTGAGCCCTTTTTTAAAGATCAACACCGATTTGCGCGTACGGCGTGAAGGAGCGCGGTCGTCCACCCGGGCGGCCGCGCTCCGCCGTTCCCGCACGTCTCAGGAAGCGCGAGCGCCCGCGCTCCGCCGTTTCCGCACCTTCTTCGTGATCCACCAGCCGACGGTGATCGCGAAGAAGGCCCAGACCCCGTAGTCGAACCAGTGGCTGTACTTCTCCACGTCCTGCCAGCGCGACCCGAGCGCATACCCGGCCCCGACGAACAGCGCGTTCCACACCCCGCTGCCGATCGCCGTGAACAGCGCGAATCGTCCGAGCGGCATGCGATTGGCCCCGGCCGGGATCGACACGAGACTGCGGACCACCGGAGCGCAGCGCCCGACCAGCACGGCCGCGTTCTCGTGGCGCTCGAACCACCGGTCGGCCTGATCGAGATCCTCGGCGTCGACCAGCGGGATCCGGTCCAGCCACCGCCGCAGCCGCTCCTCGCCGAGCCCGCGGCCCAGCCAGTAGAGCAGCAGCGCCCCGATCAGCGCGCCCAGCGTCGCGGCGGCCCAGACCAGGGTGAGGCTGACCCGCCCCTCACTGGCCAGATATCCGGCCATGGACAGCACGATCTCGCTGGGGATCGGCGGAACCAGGTTCTCCAGGGCCACAAGCAGGCCGACACCGGTTTCGCCGAGCGTGTCGATGACCGATGCGACCCAGCCGGCCAGTCCGCTCAGTTCTGCCATCCATCACTGGTACCCGGTGATCGCGACGGCAACCACTTCCGTATATACCGATGATCGGTATATTCTTCCGCCATGAGCGACGTTCCCATGCGGGAGCCCACCTTCCTGGTGCTCACCGCGCTGGCCGAGGAGCCGCGACACGGCTACGCCGTGATCGAGGACGTGGCCGCCATGACCGACGGGCGGGTCCGGCTGCGCGCCGGCACGCTCTACGCCGCCCTGGACCGTCTGCGGGTCGAGGGCCTGATCGAGGTCGACCGGGAAGAGGTCGTCCAGTCCCGGCTCCGGCGCTACTACCGGCTCACGGGGGCCGGCGAGCAGAGCCTGGCCGCCGAGACCGCCCGCCTGCGCCGGCAGGCCGCCATCGCCGAGCGCCGGTTGCGCGCTCGCCGCACCGAGCTCGGGGGAGCCCCGGCGTGACCACTTTGGAACAGCGTTATCGCAGGCTGCTGCGGTTCTACCCGCCCGCGCACCGGGACGTCTACGAGGAGGAGATGCTCGGCGTGCTGCTGGCCGCCGCGCCGCCGGGTCGTCGCTTTCCCGGCCCGGCCGATGCGTTCGACCTGGTCCGCGGGGCCCTCACGGTCCGCTTCGGGCGAGGATCAAAAGCCGATCACGGTACGGCGTGGCGCGACGCCGCCGCGCTCAGCGCCCTCCTCGTCGCCCTGCTGATCGGCGGCTTCGCCGTCGCGACGTTCACCGAGGCGGTCGCGGATCTGGCCCGCGGTGTCCCGCTGCGTCTGGCCGGCCCGGCCGGTCTGGCCGATCCGGCGTTGCGGTCCGTGGCCTGGCTCGCGGTCGCCGTGGTCGCGCTGACCGGGCGGTTTCGTGCCGCCGCCCTGCTCTCCGGCCTCACCCTGCTGGTCGAGTTGGGCACGCTGGCCTTCTGGCTGGGTGTGACCCCGTGGGCGGCGTCGCGTCTGGCCTGGACGCCGAGCATGGCGATCGTGGTGACCGTCGCGTTCGCCGTGGCCGCCCCGGCCCGCCCGATCCGGGTGTTGACCGGCCGGTTCGGTCTCGGGCTGATCGCCGTGGCCGCGGCGGTCACCCCGTTCGCGACGTGGGCGGTCGAGACGACCGCGTTGCAGCCCGACGATCTGTCGGTCTGGTTGCCCTTCGCGCTCTTCACCGGTGTGCTGGTCGGCACCGATCGGCCGGTGCGGTGGCGGGCGGCGCTGCTGTTCCTGGGGATGCTGCTGGCGCCGATCGTCCTGATGACGGGCTGGGACTCGACGGTGCTGGCGGGCATGACCTCACGGGTCCCGGAGGTGATCTCCCTGCGCGGGGTGGTGCTCTCCCTGGCACCGCTGGGGATCGTCGCGATTGCCGGGTTCTGGTTCGCCCGACGTTTTGCCGTCCGGGGGCGGGGACATGTAAAGGTGCATGAGTGACCGGTGGTACCAGCAGGCGGTCGTCTACTGCCTCGACATCGATACCTTCGCCGACTCGAACGGGGACGGCATCGGGGACATCCCCGGGCTGATCGGCCGGCTCGACTATCTGGCCCGGCTGGGGGTGACCTGCATCTGGCTGAACCCGATCCACCCGTCGCCGGACCGCGACGACGGTTACGACGTGGCCGACTTCTACAACGTCGACCCGCGGTTCGGCACCCTCGGGGACTTCGCCGAGCTGCTGCATCAGGCCGGCAACCGGGGCATCAAGGTGATCATCGACCTGGTGGTGAACCACACCTCGGACAAGCACCCGTGGTTCGTCTCGGCCCGGTCGTCGCCCGACTCTCCGTACCGTGATTGGTATGTCTGGAGCGAGACCGCGCCGCCGGACCGCAACCAGGGCATGGTTTTCCCCGGCGAACAGGCCGAGACCTGGAGTTACGACCGGACGGCCAAGCTCTGGTACTACCACCGGTTCTACAAGTTCCAGCCGGACCTGAACATCAAGAATCCCGAGGTCCGCGAGGAGATCAAGAAGATCTGCGCGTTCTGGCTGCAGCTCGGGGTCGCCGGGTTCCGGATGGACGCGGTGCCGTTCATCATCGAGGAGACCGTTCCCGGCAAGCCGGACGCGGCCAAGGATTTCGGCTACCTGACCGAGCTGCGCCAGCACCTGCAGTGGCGCAAGAGCGACGCGGTGCTGCTGGCCGAGGCCAATGTGGAGCCGGCGCAGCTGGTCACCTACTTCGGCGACGAGGGCGGCTCGGGCAACCGGATCCACATGCTGTTCGACTTCATGCTCAACGCGAAGATGGTGCTCGCGCTGGCCCGGGAGGACCCGGAGCCGATCATCGACGGGCTGCGGGACACCCCGGCGCTGCCGCCTGGCGGCCAGTGGGCGACGTTCCTGCGCAACCACGACGAGATCGACCTGTCCCGGCTGACCGCCGAGCAGCGGGCCGACGTCTTCGCGAAGTTCGGCCCGGACGAGGACATGCAGCTCTACGGCCGGGGCATCCGCCGGCGCCTGGCCCCGATGCTCGGCAACGATCGTCGGCGGCTCGAATTGGCGTACTCGCTGCAGTTCAGCCTCCGGGGAACCCCGGTGCTGAGGTACGGCGAGGAGATCGGCATGGGCGACGACCTGGCGCTTGAGGGCCGGGACGCGATCCGCACCCCGATGCAGTGGTCCGGCCTGGCCAACGGCGGGTTCTCCACCGCCCCCGCGGACCAGCTGGTCCGCCCGGTCGTCACCGACGACGGCTACGGGTACGAGCAGATCAACGTCACCCGGCAGCGCCACGACCCGGCCTCGCTGCTGTCGTGGTTCGAGCGCATGATCCGCACGCTGCGCGAGGCGCCCGAGGTCGGCGTCGGTTCGTGCACGCACGTCGACGTGCCCGCGCCCCGCAGCCTGCTCGTGCACCGGGCCGACGGGCCCGCCGGGAGCATGCTGTTCCTGCACAACCTCGGCCCCGACGACGTGACCGTGGACCTGAGCAGCCTGGAGGGCGAGGCGGAACTGCCCAACGACGTCCTGGCCGACTCGGAGTACCCGGAACCGGGCAAGCTCGACGACCTCAAGGTGTCCGGACATGGTTACCGCTGGATCCGACTCCACAGGACCGTGTGACGCGGATTAGAGTCACCCGTCAGGAGCAGCGAAGATCACAACGGGAGGCCGCAGTGTCGCAGTCCGCATCGTCGAGGGTCGCCATCGTCACCGGAGCCGCGCGCGGCATCGGTGAGGCCATCGCACTCAAGCTCGCCGCCGACGGCCTGTCCGTCGCGGTCGTCGACCTCGACGAGGGCGCCTGTGCGAACACGGTCACCGCGATTCACGACGCGGGCGGCACTGCGGTCGCCATCGGTGCCGACGTCGCCAAGCCGGAACAGGTGACGGCCGCGGTGGAGCGGGTCGTGGCCGAGCTCGGCCCGCCCACCGTGCTCGTCAACAACGCCGGGGTGCTCCGCGACAACCTGCTCTTCAAGATGACCGAGGACGACTGGGACATCGTGATGAGCGTGCACCTGAAGGGCTCGTTCCTGTTCAGCCGCGCGGTGCAGAAGCACATGGTCGACGCCGGCTTCGGCCGGATCGTCAGCCTGTCGAGCACGTCGGCGCTGGGCAATCGCGGTCAGGCCAACTACGCGGCGGCCAAGGCCGGTCTGCAGGGCTTCACCAAGACGCTGGCCATCGAGCTCGGCAAGTTCGGTATCACCGCGAACGCGGTCGCGCCCGGATTCATCGTCACCGACATGACCCGGGCCACCGCGGCGCGGATGGGCGTCGACTTCGCCGACTTCGAGAAGGCGTCGATCGGTCAGATCCCGGTGGCCCGCGCGGGCCGTCCCGAGGATGTGGCGAACACCGTCTCGTTCCTCGCGAGCGAGGGTGCCGGATTCGTGTCCGGTCAGGTGATTTATGTGGCCGGCGGGCCCAAAGATTAATACTGGCAACTTGCTGAGAGCGGCTACAAAGAAGTGATGAACCGACGCATGAGCTCCCGCAGCGTGTCGCTGACCAGCACATTTCTGCTGCTCGCGGCCGGTGGTGCGGCGGCTTGTGACAACGACCGCTATCACGACGAGGGCTTCTACTGCGCCGACGAGAACGGCGTGATCGTCGATGAGGACTACTGCGACGACAACGGCGGTTATCGCAACGGCGGGCCGTATTACATCTACCACTCACCGGGCTACCGGTCGGGCTATCGGGTCGGGCAGAAACTGCCGTCCGGCGGCAGCCGGTTCGCGTACAACGATGCTTCCTCGCGGAGCACGTACGGGCTGCCGTCGACCGGCCGGGTCGGCAACGGGACGGTCAAGACCGGCGTCGTCGGCAAGGGCGGCAGCGGCAGCAAGGGCTCCTCGGGCAGCCACGGCTCCTCAGGTGGATGATCAGTAGATGCGGCGGATTCCGTACGGGCCGGTCCGAGACGGTTGGCGACTGACCAATTTCAGTCTCGGACTGACGTACAACGACGACGTGCTCCCCGACGGGTCGATGTACTCGTACTGGCAGGAGGGGCCGTACTACGACTTCACGGCGGCCGAGATCGAAGAGCTGGAAACGGCCACGGCGACGCTGTACGACATGTGCCTCGAAGCCGGCGACTGGATGGTCGAGCAGTGCCCACGCCGTACCGTCGAAGGTCGTAAGAAAGGGTTTTTCGGTTCTGTCTGCACGCCCGAGGCCTGTTTCCTGAGCCGCATCGGCATCCCGGAATACACGCACGAGCAGATCATCCGGACCTGGTTCGACGGCGACGCGGAGACGTGGACGCACTACGACAAGGATCCGGACATGCGCACGCCGATGCAGACCCCGGACTTCTCGCCGACCGTCTACGGCCGCTTCGACCTCTGGTACAACGGCGCCGGCAGCACACCGCGGCTGCTCGAATTCAACGCGCAGACGCCGACGTCGCTGGTCGAGGCCGCGGTCATCCAATGGCACTGGATGGACCAGACCGGCATCACCCGGCACCCGTGGCGGCAGTGGAACTCCATCCACGACCGCCTGGTCGGCTGGGAGGCGACCCCGGACGGCGAGCCGGCCGAGCTCGGCGCCTGGAAACGCAACATCGCCAAGCTCCGCGAGGCCCGTCCGTGGCTCCCGGAAAAACCCAAGATCTTCTTTGCGTACGAGACGTCGGACACCTCCGGCGAGGACCGGATGAACGTGGCCTACCTGATGGCCACGGCCGAGGAGGCCGGCTTCCCGGTCGAGCTGATCGCGATGAGCCAGATCGGCTGGGACGTGGCCGGTGACCGCGTGCTGTTCGTCCCCGGCCCCGGCCGGGAGAACGAGGCCCAGCCCATCGACGTGATCTTCATGCTCTACCCGTGGGAATGGTTCTGGCACGAGGAGGGCGGCAAGGCCTTCTTCCGCAACATGGCCGACCCGGCCAAACGCGGCACGGTGTGGATCGAGCCGCCGTACAAGGCCGCGCTGCTCGGCAACAAGGCGCTGCTGCCGGTCCTGTGGAAACTCTTCGGCTCCGACCCCGAGCGCGGCAAGTACCTGCTGCCGGCCTACTTCGCGGAGTCCACCGCGGCGGCAAAACTCACGTCGTACGCGAAAAAGCCCGTCTGGGGCCGGGAAGGCGGCTCGGTCACCCTGGTCCGCGACGGGGTCCCGATCATCGACAACCCTTCCGAGTACGGATCGGACGGGCGCTACATCGTGCAGGAACTCTGCGAACTGCCGTCCTTCGACGGGCTGGAGGGCACGGTGCACCCGGTCATCGGTTCCTGGCTGATCGACGGCGAACCGGCCGGCATGGGAATCCGCGAGGGCATCGGCGTCGAAGGCCTGGTCACCAAGGACAACTGCAACTTCCTCCCGCATGCCGTCGAGTCCGAGAACTGACCGTTCAGATCTATCTTAAAAATAGACAAAGTGGTATGATCCCCCGGGAAGCTGCTTAATGTGTTCGGCGCCGCGCGGTCTCGTGCGGCGCCGTTCGCATCCCCGGAGGTTTCCGTGAGCTCCGTCGAGCAGTTCTTCGACACGTTCACCACGCTCGCCCCCGACCAGATCGGCGATTGCTTCGCCGACCACTTCCTCATCGCCGACCCGACCGGCGCCCGCCCGATCAGCCGGGCCGACTTCCTGCACGCCCTGCCTCGCCGAGCCGAGATGTTCGCCACCCTGGGAATCGGCCGCGCAGAACTGTCAGAACTCACCAGCACACGACTGGATCAGCACTATGTGCTGGCCCGGACAGAATGGACAGCCCCGCGTCTGACCGGAGGTGATCCCGTGACGATGATCTCCTCCTACCTGCTCCACGACGACGGCACGGGCCTCCAGGTAGTCCTCTACCTCAACCACAAGTCCCCACTAACCACCTGACCACCCCCACCCCACAACCATCACCACCAGCCGAACCCCGCAAGCTGGCGCTGACGGTTGTTCCGGACGCTCTTTGGAGCCCTGAGCGCCAGCCGATCCCCGCAAGCTGGCGCTGATGGTTGTTCCGGACGCTCTTTGGAGCCCTGAGCGCCAGCTGAACCCCTCGAGCTGGCGCTGGCGGTTGTTCCTGGCGTGTTTTGGAGCCGTGAGTGCCAGCTGGGCGCCGTGAGCTGGTGCTGATGGCTGTTCTGGGTGTGTTTTGGAGCCGTGAGTGCCAGCTGGCTGACTGCCTGCGGCGGTTCCTGACCTGAGGCGGCGGCCGTGCCCATCTGGCCACAGCTTGCGGCGGCAGCGACCTTGACCAGGGCGGAGGTGGCCTGGAATGCGAACAGTGCCCAGCAGCACCCGAGAGCCGCGAGGCGGCGGTGACCAGCCGCCGACATTGCGGGGTGGGCGGGATGCGGCCGAAAGCCGCGTGACGGCAGGCCGAGGGTCGCGTGGCGACAGGCAGCCACGGTCGTGGCGGTGGTGACGGGCCGCGGACGCGCGTCATGGCGGTGGCGGCGGGGCGTGGGCGGGCGTCGTGGCGGTGGTGACGGGCCGTGGGCGGGCGTCGTGGCGGTGGCGGCGGGGCGTGGGTGCGTGTTGTGAGGTGGGAGGGGCGTGGGCTGTAGGGGTGGCGTCCTACTGCATGACCCACCCTCCCTGGGGGGCCACCTCCACGACCGTAATTATCGCTCGGAACAGCGGCAACCGGCGGCCGCCCTGTGGACAACCGGCTTGTGTGGATAACCCCGATCCCCCCAGCAGGCCATGAAAGCCCAGCTCACCCCTGCGGCCGGTGACGCCAGATCCACCACAGCCCGATGAACGGCAGGATCAACGGCACGTACCCGTACCCGCTGCCGTACCGGGACCAGACCGTGTCATCGGGAAACGCCACCTTGTCGGCCACGCTGAGCGTGCCCACGACGAGCACCCCGACCAGTTCGATGCTGCAGCTCACCAGCGCGATCAGCCGCCCCCGGACGCCGCCCACGGCCAGCCCGACGGTCGCCGCGATGTAGACCACTCCGGCCAGGGCCGAGAGCAGGTAGGCGAGTGGTGCCTCGCCGAAGTGGGTGCTGATCTGGACCAGGGCGCGGGCGCTGGCGGAGAGCGCGAATGTCCCGTACACCAGCAGGAGGACCCGGCCGAGGCCGGTGCCGAGGGCCGCGTCGCGGGGTCGGGTGGAGGTGGTGGAGGGGGTTTCGTCAGGCACCGGTCACCGACGCGATCTGCTGCAGCCGCAGCACTAGGACGGGCAGGACGATGGCGCCGACGCCGAGGATGAGGCTGCCCCAGCGGGTCGGCTCCAGCTTGGCCAGCCAGGTGGCGGCCGGGGCGAAGCAGATGGTGGTGACCAGGTAGCCGCCGAACGTGGCGGTGTCGGACGGGCGGGTGCCGTCGAAGAGGCCGATCACGGCGACCACGACGAGGACTGCCACCAGGGCGCTGAGCGCGGTCATGGTGAGCAGGTCGAGGCGGCTCGGCGCGCGGTCGAGCGCGGAGCGCAGGAGGTACCACGCCGCGAGGAGGAGAGCGACGACGATGGTCGCCACCGAGAGGGGACCGTTCACCCGGCACAGGTTACTGACGTGGCTCTGGGCTGGTAACTTCCGGCCCCGGGAGATCTTTTCAGGAGAGTGGGCAAACAGTGCGCTTCGGATTGTTCGGTACGGGTCCCTGGGCACACATGGTGCACTCCGAGGCTCTGGCGCGGCACCCGGAAGTCGAGCTGGCCGGGGTGTGGGGGCGTAACCCGGCCAAGGCCGAGGAGTTGGCGGCCAAGCACGGCAGTCGCGCCTACGCGGACGCGGACGCGCTGCTCGCCGATGTGGACGCGGTCGCGATCGCGCTTCCGCCGGACGTGCAGGCGCCGATCGCCATCCGGGCCGCGCGGGCCGGGCGGCATCTGATCCTCGACAAGCCGGTTTCCCTCCGTACGGAGGAAGCCTCTGAATTGGCCTCGGCCGTCGCGGACGGTGACGTGGCGTCGGTGGTCTTCTTCACCCGGCGGTTCGTGCCGGAGACGGAGAAGTTCCTGGCCGAGGCCGTGGCCGCGGGCGGCTGGACCGAGGCGCGGATCGACCACCTCGGTTCGATCTTCACGCCGGACAACCCGTTCGGCGCGTCGGCCTGGCGGCGCGAGCGCGGCGGTCTGTGGGATGTCGGCCCGCACGCGTTGTCCCTGGTGTTGCCGGTGCTGGGTCCGGTGACCGAGGTGACCGGCCTGGCCGGCGACCACGACCTGACCGCGCTGGTGCTGCGCCACGAAAGTGGAGCGATCAGCCGTCTCACTCTTTCGGTGGACGCCCCGGCCGCGGCCGCGCGGCAGTCGGCCGAGTTCGCCGGTGAGGCCGGGGTGTGGCCGGTGCCGGCGGTCGAGTTCGACGCGGTGGAGATGTTCGGCCGGGCGATCGGTCAGCTGTTGTCGGCGGCCGCGGGCGGGCCGGCGTCGGCCGTGGACGTCCGGTTCGGGCTAAGGGTGACCGCGGTCCTGGCCGCGGCCGACGAGGCGATCGCGCAGGGGCGGACGGTCCGGCTCGGCTGAGCCGGCCGCCGCGCGTTTTCCCTGCTAGGGGACGGTGCGTTCGATTGCCGCGGCGCCGTCGCGTTCGAGTTCGGCGCGGGCTCGGGCGATGTTTTCCGGCGTCGGGTCCTTGCCCTGGGCCACGGCCAGATCCTCGGGGTCCCAGGGCTGCTCGGCGCCGGTGCGCCAGACGGGTGGCGCGCTCTCCTCCGACGTTGACCGGATCTTGCTCATGGTCCTCACCTCCGTGTGACCGACCGGGCTGTCTGCGTGCCCGCAGTCCCATTCTGTACGCCGGGTCGGGGCAAGGGGGCCCGAACTGAGCGCTAACTGGACAGAACCTGCGCGTTACGGATGGACGCAAAGTAGCGAGCCGAATACATTTTCGCCTGTCATGTACGCCCGGGGCGGACCGTCCCGACTTCCGGCCTGGCGGGCCGTGGGGTTCGGCGTGCGTGAGGTGAGGGGACTGGATCTGCATGTCGGACTGCACCGAGCGCGGTATTACGGGTGACGGCCGGGAGGGAACGCCGGAAGCCGGCGCGGCATGACCGGCCTCTGGGACGCCGAGCGGGACGCGGGCGAGGTGGTGCGGGCGCTGAACGGCCTGGCCGCCCTGCTGGGCCGGGATCCGGAGGCCTCGCCACCGGACGCGGACACTCTGCGGATCATGCGACAGCTGGTCGAGAGCGGCGTGACGTCGGCCGCCCGGGTGCAGGGCTATCTGCGGGATCTGCGCGGCCCGGGGGACGGGGACGCGGTCGCGCTGTCGCCTGTGCTGGCGCCGTGGCGGGACTGGACGCCGATCCACGGCCACATGTTCGGCGCGCATCGTGGGCCGGCGGCGCGGGGTGCCCGCCGGATCAACGAGGTGCCCCAGCCCCGGCGGTGTGACCCGGGGGAGTGATTTCTCAGCCGGGCCGGCGCAGGGTTTCCGAGGGGGAGACCCCGAACCGTGCCCGGTACGCCGAGGCGAACCGGCCCAGGTGCGCGAAGCCCCACCGGTTGGCCACCGCGGCCACCGTGACCAGGCCCGGGTCGGCTTCCCGCAGGGTCTCGTGCGCCCTGCTCAGGCGGGTCTGCTGCAGGTAGGCCATCGGCGTGCACCCGAGGTGGCGCCGGAATCCCTCCTGCAGCGAGCGCACGCTCATCCGCGCGATCCGGGCCAGGTCGCCCACGGTGAACGCCCGGTCCGGTTCGTCGTGGATCGCGTCCAGTGCCCGCCGGATCGCTCGGGGCGGACCGGCGCCGGCCGGCGTGATCAGTTCGTCGTGGTAGCGGTGCGGCACGCTCAGCAGCAGCCCGCTGAGCACGCTGCTGCACAGCTGCTCGGCGATCATCGGCTGGAAGATCAGGCTGGTCTCGTGCTCCAGTTCGTCGTGGAGCAGCCGGATCAGCCGGCTCCAGCTGTGCGCGGGGCCGGTGGTCAGGTCGAAGGCGGCCGGCAGGTCGATCGTTCCCTCGATCGGATGACCGAGCAGCGCCGCCAATTCACTCTCCAGGGCCCACCGTTCGATCCGTACGTCGATCTCCGCCGAGGGGGCTTCGGGTCGCAGGTAGACCGGGTCGCCGGGGCGGAACGCGACCGCGGTGGCCGGTCCGGCGGTGACGTCGTGCCCGTTGCGGCGGGCCAGGACGCGCCCGATCAGCGGCAGGGTGACGTGATAGGCGTCGGCCGCGGCGGCGACCAGGGTTACGCGTCCGGCGAACGAGAGATGACCGACGGTGAGCGGTCCGAGTTGGATCACTTCCACGCCGACCTTGGCGTCCGTGCTCTCCGGGGCGGCCAGGGACACCGGGTGATAGAAACGATTCAGGACGTCACGGGCCTCGTTAACGCCGACGCTGTCGAAGTAGACGGTGCCCGGGGCCGGCCTTGAGCCGGCACCAGGTACGGCCTCACCCATGCCGTCCGGTGCTCCATCGCATACGGTGAGTATTCGGCCAGATTCAGTGGACAGTCAACGTGGCCGCCACGCACTGACCGTTCCAGCACATTCCGGCCATATGAACTACTCTGGCGTTCCGCGCCTACGTGGCGTAACTTGCAGACCAGCGGATTGTTGTAGGAACGCGGGTTCCTGTGGCGTCTCCCAGCGAACGCCGCGTGCGTACGACCTCTTCTCCGGGCCGTCGCACCGTGTCCCGCGGAAAGTCGGTGTCGGACCTCCCGCCACCAGAAGAGAGGGCAGCTGTGTATCTGCCGATCACGACCCGCCAGCTGGCCGACGGCACTGTCGAGATCGCCCCGAGCGGCGAGATCGATCTGGACAACGCGCACGTCATGCGGGACGCCGTGAATGACGTCCTGACCACCATGACACCCAGCAAGATCTGTCTCGACCTGCAGCGCGTCATGCTGATCGACAGCATCGGGATCGGCATTCTGGTGGCGTGCTTCCACACCGCTGCGGCCAGCGGTATCAAACTCGTGGTGAGCCACCCCAGTGCCACGGTCTACCGGCAGCTCTGGGTCTCCGGCCTGGTCGGCCTGCTCGGCTGCGCCGAGCCACCCTCGCCGCGCACCTCGGTGGGCCTGCGGCCCAACTGAGAAGCCGCGCGCGATCCCACGGCCGTTTTACCCTCGCGGGTGGCGACGGCTGACCGATTTCGACATGAAAAAGGCGCGACCCCACGGTGGGGCCGCGCCTTTTTCCGACATTCCGACTGATCAGTGCAGGGCCGCGGTGGCCTGCTCCTGGGCCGCCCGCTCGTCGCCCGAGAGCGTGGAGAGCGGCTTCTCCTTGATGAACAGCACGGCGATCACGGCCAGGAACGCGACCGGCGCCCCGATCATGAACAGGTGGGCGGTCGCCGTACCGTAGATGTCCTGAACCACCGCGAGGACCTCGGGCGGCAGGGTGGCCAGGTCGGGGACCTTGGCCGTGCCCCCACCGGAGGCGGCGGCGCCGAACTTCTCGGCGAACAGCGACGTCACCTTGTCGGCCAGGACCGCGCCGAGCGCGCTGACCCCGATCGAGCCGCCCATGCTGCGGAAGAACGTGAGTGCCGACGTGGTGGCGCCCAGCTCGGTCGCGGGCACGTCGTTCTGGGCGGCCAGCACCAGGTTCTGCATCAGCATGCCGACGCCGATGCCCAGCACGGCCATGTAGGCCGAGATCAGCGGCACCGAGGTATCGGCCCCGATGGTGCTGAGCAGCAGCATCCCGCCGGTCATGATCACCGCGCCGGCGACCAGGTAGATCTTCCACCGGCCGAACTTGGTGATCAGCTGGCCGGCGATCGTGGAGGACACCAGGAGGCCGAAGATCATCGGCAGGCTCATCAGGCCGGCCACGGTCGGCGACTTGCCCAGCGAGATCTGGAAGTACTGCGACAGGAACACCGTTCCGCCGAACAGCGCGACGCCGACCAGCACGCTCGCGATGATCGACAGGCTGACCGTGCGGTGCCGGAAGATGGCCAACGGGATGATCGGCTCGGCCGCTCGCGACTCCACCCAGACGGCCAGGGCCAGCAGGACCACGCCACCGGCGACGAACGCGGCGGTCTCCGCGGACACCCAGGCGAAGTGCTGACCGGCCAGCGTGGACCAGATGAGCAGGGTGCTCACGCCGGCCGTGATCAGGAACGCGCCCAGCCAGTCGATCTTCACTTCCTTGCGGGTGACCGGCAGGTGCAGAGTCTTCTGCAGCATCAGGATGGCGGCGATCGAGAACGGCACGCCGACCAGGAAGCACCAGCGCCAGCCCAGCCAGGACGTGTCCACCAGGACGCCGCCGATCAGCGGGCCGGCGATGGTGGCGACGCCGAAGACCGCGCCGAACAGGCCGGAGTACCGCCCCAGCTCACGTGGCGGGATCATGGCGGCCATCACGATCATGGCCAGCGCGGACATGCCGCCCGCGCCCACGCCCTGGGCGATCCGGCTGATCAGCAGGACGCCGACGTTCGGGGCCAGGCCGGCGATGAGCGAGCCGAGCACGAACAGGCCGAGCGAGAGCTGGATCAGCAGCTTCTTGCTGTAGAGGTCGGCCATCTTGCCCCAGAGCGGGACGGTGGCGGTCATCGCGAGCAGCTCGGTGGTGACGATCCAGGTGTAGACGGACTGGCTGCCACCCAGCTCGGCGATGATCGTCGGCAGGGCGTTGGCGACCACGGTGGATGCCAGGATGCTGACGAACATGCCCAGCATCAGGCCGGACAGCGCCTGGACGACCTCGCGATGGGTCATCTTGCCGCTCGCCTCGGCGGTGTCGGAGGGTACGGGTACAGCGGTCATTCAGATCCTCGGTGCGTGGGGTGGGGTGGGTCGGTCAGACCGGCGGCGACCATGCCGAAGGCCTCGTGGACATGATCAGAAAGGCTTATTTCCCGTACGTCGGAAAGGCCGTTCTGTGCATCTGCCGCCCACCTCATGAGGGCGACGCGCAACGCGGCTCCGGTGACCGCGGCCAGCACCGGCGGATAGGCGTGACCCGGGTCGAGCCCGAGCCGCCCCGCGATCGCGGCGGTCATCTCCTGCTCGGCGGTCGCGGCGATGGCGGCCAGCCGGGGGAGCAGGTGCGGATTGTTGATGATCACGCGGAGCCGGAGCAGCCACAGCTCGCGATCGTCCTGGATCAGCCGGATCGCCGGGGCCAGCGCGGCCTCGACCGCGGCCAGCGCGGGGCCGGGCGGGGCGGCGAGCAGCAGCTCCCGGGGGTCGGTGAGGCCCTCCAGGGGGTCGCCGACGAGGGCGTCCTCCTTGGTGGCGAAGTAGTTGAAGAACGTGCGCGGGGAGACGCCGGCGGCCTCGCTGATCTCGTCGACCGTGACGCGATCGGCGCCGCGCTCGTCGGTGAGCCGGAGCGCGGCGCTGATCAGGGCGTGCCGGGTCTGCCGCCGCTTGTCGTCCCGGTTCATGCCCGGGAGGTTACGACAAACTTTGCAGTCTCTGCAAAGTTTTAAAGGGTCCGGCTCAGGAATTCCACAGTCTTCGCCACCGCGCGGGTGACGTGCTCGTCCACGTCGTACAGGTCGACGTGCCGGGTCGAGTCCAGCCAGAGCGTCTCGTCGGCCCGCATCGCCTCGGCCAGCTCCGGCGAGCAGTAGTCGTCCACCCGCCCGTGCACGATCAGGCTCGGCGGCAGCAGCGGGCGCACGCCCAGCACGTCGAGCGTCATCAGGCTGTGCAGCGACCCGCGGGTGACCCGGTTCTCCCAGTTCGGCGTGCCGATCCACTTCGAGTAGTACGACCACGGCTCCTCGCCGGGCATCGCCGCCTCGCCGTCCAGGGCGACGGCCGGGATCTCCTCGTCGTAGCGCTCGACCATGCCGATCAAGGCTTGCCGGTACGTCTCCCGGCCCATCCGCTCGGCGAACCAGGCGGGACTGTTGTACGCCCCGGCGATCCCGGCCACCGCCTTCACCCGGGGATCCGTGGCGGCGGCGCGCATCGCGTACCCGGCGCCCAGACAGATCCCCACCACGGCCCGGTCGTAGCCGTCCAGCAGGCCGACCGCGGCCCGCAGATCGGCCAGCTTGCCCTGACTGTCCTCGTGCCCGCGGCGGCCCGCACTGGCCCCGAAGCCACGGTGATCGAACGCCAGGGTGGTGATGCCGGCGGCGGTCAGCCGCTCCGCGTACTCGGCCACCACCTGTTCCTTCACGCCGCTGAACGGGCCGGTGAGCACGGCCGCGCGGTTGCCCGGGGCGGTACGCAGCACCCCTTCGAGGCGAAGCCCGTCACTGAAGAACGTCACTGTCTCGGTCACGCTCCGACGCTAGGCTGCTCCCGGCGGCGCGGACAGAGGGCACTTCCGGGTGCCCATGGGGAGTGTGAAGCGTGGACCTGGTCGTACCGGACGTGCTCGACGAGGGCTGTGTCACCCGGCAGGCGCTGGAACGGCTGGCCGTGAAGTGGCGGGTGCTGCTGATCTACGCACTGGCCGACGGGCCGCAGCGCCCGGCCCGGCTGCGGCGGCGCATCCCCGGCATCACCCCCAAGATGCTCACCGAGACGTTGCGCGGCATGGAGACCGACGGCCTGGTCAGCCGTCAGGTGTACAAGGCCGACCCGCCCCAGCACGTCGAGTACGAACTGACCGCCCTCGGCCGCACCCTGCGCGAGCCGCTGGCCGCGATCTGCGCCTGGGCCCGGGAGAACGGGTGACTCAATCGTTGAGCTGCGCGCGCTCGATCTCGGCCAGCGCGGCGGTCAGCCAGCCGGCCGGGTCCCGCCCGGCCAGCAGGTCGGTGAGCAGCAGCGCGGCGTTGCGGGCGAGCGCGTCCGTCCGCGGGGCCGGGACACCGTCCTCGTCCAGCACGCCGAGCGCGCCGGCCAGCAACCAGAGCACGACCTGCGGGTGGGCCTCCGGGTGGGCGCGGACACAGGAGGCGAGCACGCCCCGGATGTCGTCGGCGGCCAGCCCGTCCGGGTGCCCGTCCTCCAGCAGCAGGCGGACCGTGGTGCCGAGGATCAGGCCGGTGTGCGTGAGATCGAGGGCGGCCAGGTCGTTCACGGCCTCGTCGAGCGCCTCCGGCTCGCCCTTGCGGACGGCCTCGACGGCCGCGGTGGTGGCCGCCGCGACCGGGCGGGCCGGGGACGGCAGATGGCGCCAGCTGTCGGTCACGCGGTCGACCCTATCCGGCGCTCGGATCCGTACGCCGAAGGTGTTGGGCCTGGCGGTTTTCGAATGTCGATGCGAGAAGAGGGTGTGATGACGAGCCTGGACGCGGTGACCGCGTGGATCGACCGCTACCGCACAGCGTGGGAGAGCAACGACCCGGACGACATCCGGGACCTGTTCGCGGACGATGCGGCCTACTTCACCGAGCCCTACTCGCCGCCGTGGGTCGGGCGCGAGGCGATCGTGGCCGGCTGGCTGGAGCAGCGGGACGAGCCCGGCACGACCACGTTCACCTGGCAGCCGGTGATCATCACCGAGGAGTTGGCGGTGATCGAGGGCCGCACGGTCTACCCGGACCGGGAGTACCGCAACCTGTGGGTGCTGCGCCTGGACCACACCGGCCTGGCCCGCCAGTTCACCGAATGGTGGATGGAGGTGCCACCGCCACCGGCAGAATGAGCCGCGACCCGGCGACGTCCACGGTGTGCCGGGACGCGGCCAGCCCGGCGCCGTCCGTGCCCGGGTTGCGGTCGAAGCGCGGGAACGCGCCGCCGGAGATCTGCAGCCGCAGCCGGTGCCCGGCGGCCAGCCGGTGGAAGCACGGATCCAGGGTCAGCGTCAGCCGCTGCGGCTCACCGGCCGGTAGCGTCGCGTCGAGCCGGCGGTTCTGGTCGGCGAAGTTGCGCGAGTGGCCGCGCCCGTCCACGTCGCAGAGCCGCACGAACACGTCGGCCCGCGGGTTGTCCACGGTGACGGTCAACTCCAGCACCGGGTGGCCGCTCACATCGACCGCGGTCGGCAGCGGGTCGGTGGTGAACGTCAGCACGTCCCGCCGCGCCTCCAGAGCCCGGTTGTCCTTGACCCCCATCGAACCGATCAGCGTCCGCCCGCCGACCGACGGGGTCGGATCGGCCGGGTCGTAGCGGAACTCGGCGACACCCTCCGACCCCTCCGGCTCGGACGTGGTCAGCCGGCGACCGGCCCGCAGATGGAACGTGACCGGCTCGGTCGGCGGCGGCCACTCGGGCATCCCGTGCCAGGCGCGCTCGCCGGTCCGGAACGCTCGAACGGGTGATTTACGGGCCGCCGGGCCGTCCGCGAGGTGCTGATCGAGCCAGGCGACGCTCTCCCGGGTCAGAACCCCGCCGCCCTGCAGCCCGGCCTGCAGGTGTGTCCACGGTCCGACGGTCAGCGCGACGTCGACGCCGCGGGCGCGCAGGGCCTCGTACTGAATCATGGTCTGATCGAGGAAAAGGTCCTGCCAGCCGCCGATCAGCAGCACCGGGACGTCGAGGCCGGCCAGCGCCGCGCCCGCCCGGTACGGCGTCCACCACGGGTCCTCGCCGTCCGGATGCGCCAGCCACTCCCGGTACCAGGGCGCCCGCCCGAGCAGGGCCGCCTCGGCGGCGTCGGCCAGAGGCAGCCCCTCGTGCGCGGGCCGCAGCCGGCGCTTCGAAGCGGCCATGCTGAGCAGCCGGCCGCGCAGACCGTCCTCCTGGTGGGCGATCTGGTAACTCCAGCCGAGGAAGTCACCCAGAGTGAAGGCACCGGTCCCGAAGACCGCCTCCCGGAAGTCATGCGGCCCGACGTAGATCACCGCGGTGCGCAGCTCCGGCGGCGGATCCTGCAGCAGCGTCCACTGCGACCAGGCCAGGTAAGACGCCCCGAGCGTGGCCAGCTTGCCGTTGAACCAGGGCTGCTCGCGAAGCCACGCGACAGTGTCCTGGCCGTCCTCGGCCTCCTGCGCCATCGGCCGGAAGACACCCTCCGAACCGAACGTGCCGCGCACGCTCTGCAACAACACGTGATAGCCCCGGGCCGCGAAAATGCGACCGTCCATCACCGGATTGGGAAGATTTCTCCCGTACGGCGTCCGGATCAGCACCGTCCCCTTGGACTCGGCGACATCCGGGGCGAGATGGTCGCCGAGCAGGCGCACCCCGTCCCGCATCGGGGTCCGCACCGGCTCCGTCCGGTAGCCGTGCGTGGCCGGTGTCAGACCCAGCATCCGGCTCACCGCGGCACTGGCCAGCCGCTGCCGTCGGGAGATCGCCATACGCACCCCTTTGCCCAGGACACCTGAAGATATCCACACGCCGTGGAATATGAAAGATGAAATGCATTCGCGGGATTGCCGATGTGCGAATCGGCGAGCATTTCGGCAAACTGCGACGAGTGGACGAGGAACGCAAACTCGGAGGACGTTACCGGCTGCACGACGAGCTCGGCCGGGGCGGTATGGCCATGGTGTGGCGGGCCACCGACGAGGTGCTGAACCGGCCGGTCGCGGTGAAGGTGCTGGCCGGGCGGTACGCCGGCGACGAACGGTTCCGCACCCGGATCCTCCACGAGGCGCGTGCGGCGGCGACCCTGTCGCACCCCAACATCGCGCAGATCTACGACTTCGGCGAATCCGACGAGGACGGGACGCTCGTTCCGTACGTCGTCATGGAATTGATCAACGGGCCCACATTGCAGCAGCGTCTGGCCGAGGCCCCGATGCCGCCCCGGCGCGTTTTCCGGATCTGCGGCGAAGTGGCCGCCGGGCTCGCCGCCGCCCACGCCGACGGCCTGGTGCATCGTGACATCAAACTGGCCAACGTGATGGTCACCCCGGCCGGCGCGAAGGTGGTGGACTTCGGGATCGCCGCCGCCGCCGGACCCGCCGAACCCGAGGAAGGCCTGCTCGGGACCCCGGCCTACCTGGCCCCGGAACGGCTCACCGGCGGCGCGATCGAACCCGCGTCGGACGTGTACGCGCTCGGGGTGCTGCTCTACCGGCTGCTCGCCGACGAGTCGCCGTGGACGGTGGAGACGACCACGCAGATGCTGTCGGCCCACGTGTACGCCGAGCCGGCGCCCCTGCCCGAACTGCCCGGCGTGCCGGAAGCGGTGGCCGAGATGGTCGACCGGTGCCTGGCCAAGGAACCGTCGGAACGGCCGGACGCGGCCGAGGTGTCGGCGATCCTGGCCGACGCGGCCGAAGCTGCATCGGTGAAACCCGTCTCGGAGCCCCCGCCTCCGGATCCGGTCGCCTCGTCTCCGGTCGCCTCGTCTCCGGCCGCCGATGCGCATTTCGACGCGGGTGTGGCCGCGCCGGTGCTGCCGCCGACCCGGTTCGACGAGGAGACCGAACTGATCGCCGGGGCACGGCCGGTGCGCCCGCGGTACGACAACCGCAGGCTGATACTCGTCGGCACCGTCCTGGTCGCCCTGCTGATCGTCGTCACCGGATGGTGGGTCACCCGCTCGGATGAAACCGGCCCGGCGGCGGTCGACGCCGCCCCGACGAGCAGCCGTCCCGTCGATCTGCCCGGCGTGGCGAGGTCGGCCGGGGTCACGCCAAGCCCGTCGGCCACCCGGCACGCCCGGCAGCCGGCCGCGGTGACCAGCCAATTGCCGGTCGTCCCGGGCATCTCGGCGCTCCCCGGCTCGGCGCTGCCGTCGCCCGCCCCCGAACCCAGCGCCGGCGACTCGCCGCCGCCGGCCACCGACGGCCCGGAGAGCACCCGCCTGGAGTCGAAGGGCGGCGCGGTCAACGCCACCTGCGTCTCCGGGAACGCGCAGCTGCTCAGCTGGGAGCCGGCCGAAGGTTTCGTGGTGGAACGGGCCGACCCCGGGCCGGGCCTGACCGCATCGGTGGTCTTCGCGGGCGGCCTCAGCCGCTACCGGATGTCGATCACCTGCTTCGCCGGCAAGCCCTCGGCCGTGGTGCTCCCGTTGTAGGGCCGCGAGTTGCCGTGCCGGGCTTGATCGATCCGGGAGATGACGGGATGTCGACGGAACTCGCCGGCCAGCTCCTTCTCTCTTGCGACTGGGATTCACCTCGCACCAATGCCGAGCTCGCCGACGCTTTTGGGATCGGTGGATGAGACTCGTCGAGACCCTGACGACATCGAGGTCCCACAGGTGTGACCAGACCACTGCCTGCGGCTCGGAGTCAGGGGCCGGCCGCGGTGAGCAGGGTCTCGGCCGCCGGCGTGCGGGAGTTGAGCAGCGACCGCCCCGCCCGGTGGGTGGTGATCAGGCCGGCCGCGCGCAGGATCTGCAGGTGCTGGGAGATGCCGCCGGGCGTGATGCCGGTGCGGTGGGAGAGTTCGGTGGTCGACAGCGGGCTGCCCAGCTCGACCAGGATCCGGGCCCGGCCGGCGCCGAGCAGGGCGCCCAGCGCGTCCGGCAAGCGGGACGATTCCTCCCACAGGGTGGCGACGCCGGCGGCCGGGTAGGCGAGCTGCGGCGTCCCCCACGAGGACACGGTGAGCACCGACGGCCAGGCGAAGACGGACGGGACGAGGACCAGGCCGGTGCCGTCCGGGACGTCGGGGGCGGTGCAGTGCCGCTGGTCGACGAGCAGGGTGCCGTCGACCCACCGTACGTGATCATGAAGGTTGTTGAGGACCTCGGCGGCGCCGTCGGTGGCCAGGTGGTGGGCTCGGCGGCGGACGTCGGCGTCGAGCAGGGCGTGCATCCGGGGCCAGTCGGGGGCGATCGCCGTCGTCCAGTAGCCGGCGATCTCGTCGGCGAGACGATCCAGCCCGGACGCCGGGTTGCGGAACAGTTCGAGGTCGGTGCCGCCGGGCATCAGGGCGAGATGGGCGCGGATGATCGAAGGATCGGTGCGGCGCAGCGCCGACAGCTCGGTGGCCAGGTCGGCGGTCAGGCCGGCCGGCGGCGGCGTGAGGAAGTCCGGGGCATAGCCGCCGGTGGGTGGCACCAGCCGGGCGAGCAGGCCGTCCGGTCCGGGCCGTTTTTTCCGAGCCCATTTCCGATGTACGGACGGAACGCCCGGATCATGGAGCACGCGGAGACTCGCCAGCACCTCCCACAGGCAGGAGACGGCGAACCTGATGCGGGTGGCGGCGTCCGGCGGCAGTGCGATCGCGACCATCCTTTTAGTCTCCGCTAAATAGCTGCGCCGGGCGCGGCCGATCGCGAAGACTGCACGGTGTGACTGACTTCCGTTCCCTGCATCAGCCCGGTTCCCCGCTCGTCCTGGTCAACGCCTGGGATGCGGCGAGCGCCCGGATCGTCGCCGCGGCCGGGGCCGCCGCGGTCGCCACCACCAGCGCCGGGGTGGCCTGGAGCCTGGGGGCGCCGGACGGCGACACCCTGGCCCGTGAGCTGGCCGTCGAGGCCGCCCGCCGGGTTGTCGAGGCGGTGTCGGTGCCGGTCTCGGTGGACGTCGAGGCCGGGTACGGCGATCCGGCCCGCACCCTGCGCGAGGTCGCCGCGATCGGGGTGGCCGGCGTCAACCTGGAGGACGGCACCCGGTCGATCGACGAGCAGGTGGCCCGGATCGCGGCCGCGCACGAGGCCGCGCCGGACGTGTTCCTGAACGCGCGGATCGACACACTGCTGTTCGGGCTGGGTGACGTGGCCGAGGCGATCGCCCGGGGGCGGGCCTACCTGGACGCCGGCGCGGACGGGATCTTCGTGCCCGGCGTGACCGACCCGGCGGTCATCGGCGAGCTGGTCGGGGGCATTCCGGGGCCGGTGAACGTGATGACCGGGCCGGGGGCGCCGTCGATCGGTGAGCTGGCCGAGCTCGGGGTGGCCCGGATCAGCCTGGGCTCGTCGGTCGCGCAGGCGGCCTACGGCCTGGTCGAGCGCGCGGCTCGGGAGGTCTTCACAGCGGGCACCTACGAAGAGCTGGCCGGGGCGGTCGACTACGGCCGGATGAATGCTCTCAGTAATGGCGCCGCCGACAATTAGTGAGTATTTTGACAGAATTCGTCGGTGGGCGGCAAAGGTGATTCGTAGATTCCATTCCTAGGGTGGTCAGTGACCAATCGGAAGGAATCGGAAACGATGATTCGCACCCCTGTAATGCCCACCGAGGAAGGCACTCAGGTCTTCGTCGACGCGACCGGCCGGCGTAAGCGTCTGCTCGCCGTCCTGGGTTTCTTCGTCGCCCTGTTCGCCGCTCTCTACATGGGTGTGGTCGGCGCGAGCGTGGTCCAGGCCTCCGACGCGGCGCTGACCACCAAGGCCACCGTGTCGACGTCGGCCACCGCGAGTGCGTCGGCGACCGCCACGGCCACGTCGAGCGCCTCCGCGGGCTAATCCGCGTATGCCTGGAACTGGTCGGTGAACTGATATGTGGTCTGCGCGATACCACTGCAATTCGAGGCCACCGAGCCGTCGGTGCAGTTGCCGTTGTCCCGGTTCACCGACCAGAAACGGACGAATCCCACGCCCTTGCCGGCGGCCCAGTCGAGCAGATATTTCGCGTCCGCCGTCTTGGTGGTCCCGCCGCTGTTGTTCACGCCGATCATCGGGGTGACGCCGAGCATCTCGTACAGTTCCGCGTCGGACTTGTCGGTCCAGATGCTGTCCAGGTCGTCCTTGACCGCGTCGGCCGCGAGGGTCATCGCGCGACCCCAGCCGCCGCCGGCCGCGTCGAAGTTCATCGTCATCGCGTTGACGGTCACCTCGACGCCGGTGTCCTCGACCGCCTTGAGCAGTTCGATCCCGGCGTCGGCCAGACCCTGGGTGGTGCCGGCGACCGGCAGGGTCAGGGTGATCGCGGTGCCGCGGGCCTTCTGCAGCGCGGCCAGCGCCCCGGCCACCGTCTCCACGGTCACGGACTGCTCGATGTCCACGTCGAGGCGGTTGCTGCCGGCCGCGTCGAGCGCGGTCTCGTACGCCGTGACCAACTGGTCCTCCGAGCAGGCGCTCTCCAGGTACGTTCCGGTGGCGCCGCCCGTGGCGACGATCGAACTCCCGCCGGCCGCGTCGATCTTGTCGATCTCGGCGCCCACCGTGCTGTCGGTGATCGCCGTCTTGCCGCCCCAGGTCGGTGTGCACGTGCCCGCGCTGTCGGCCAGCACGAACGCCAGCGCGAAATCCTTCTGCCCGGTCTTGGCGGCCACGTCGGCGATGTCGACGCTGCCGCTGACGATGTCGATGTAGGGCGCCGCCTTCAATGTGGCCGGGATGGTCACCGCCGAGGCCGACGCGCTGGTGGTGGCCGACGCCGCGGGGGTCGCGGCGGTGTCGCTCCGGTCGTCGTCCCCGGAGCAGCCCCCGAGGAGCAGGAGGGCGGCGGTGGACACGTACGCCAAGCGGTGAAAGGCCACCCGAGCACTATCTCACCGGCAAAAGCCTCAGGTCTGGCGAATTCCGGCCGATAGTACCTATGAGCCAGCGCCGCGCCGCGAGGGGGAGATCGGTGTCCGTCGAGACGTCGAAGGAGGCGCGCCGGCGGCGTGTGCGAGTGCCCGTGCCCCCGCCGCGCTGGATCGTGCTGACCGTGGTGCTCGGCCTGTTCGCCTGCATCCTGCTGGTCAACGGCATCGTGCAGGGCGAGTTCACCCAGGACGGCGCGGCCGCGGCGACCGACGAGACCGGCCAGGTGCCGAGCACGGCGCTCAACGGCGGCCCGATCATCCAGACCGACGGCACGACCACGACCACGGTCACCGTGCCGGACAACCAGATCGTGCTCACCTTCGACGACGGGCCGTCCCCGAAGTACACGCCGGAGATCCTGGACGTGCTGAAGGAGTACGACGTCCCGGCCACCTTCTTCATGATCGGCTCGCAGATCAGCCAGTACCCGGCGCTGGTCAAACGGGTCAAGGACGCCGGGCACGAGATCGGCATCCACACGTTCACCCACCCCGAGATGTCGTCCAAGGGCGAGTGGCGGCGCGGCGTCGAGATGCAGGAGACCCAGTTCGCGCTGGCCGGGGCGGCCGGCGTGACCAGTCTGATCTTCCGTCCGCCGTACTCGTCGACGGTCAAGGCCCTGGACGACAAGACCTGGGACGTGATGGCCGACATGGGCGAACGCGGCTACCTGACCGTGGTCAACAACCTGGACAGCCGGGACTGGGAATCGGCCGCGACCATGGCCGACATCGAGGACGCGGTCATGCCCGACGACGGTGCCGGTGCCATCCTGCTCTTCCACGACGGCGGCGGGAACCGGGCCAAGACGGCGACCGCGCTCAAGACGGTGATCCCGGCCCTGCAGAAAGAGGGCTACACGTTCACCACGGTGGCCGCGCTCACCGGCAACACCACGATCAACCCCACGGCGAGCACCAAGGACCATGTCATCGGTACGGGACTGGTCGGCGCGATCCGGCTGGCCAAGGGGGTGACGATCGGATTCTCCTACCTGCTGCTCGTGCTCGGCGTGCTCACGGTCGTACGTCTGATTCTGATGTTGATTCTGGGTCGAAAGCATGCCAACCGCTACAAGAAGCACCCTGATCCGTGGGGCGGGACGTACACCGAGCCGGCAACCGTGATCGTGCCCGCCTACAACGAGAAGGAGTGCATCGCCGACACCCTGAAATCGCTGGTCGCGAGCACCCACCCGATCGAGATCGTGGTCGTCGACGACGGATCCGACGACGGCACGGCCGAGATCGCCGAAGCACTCGGCCACCCGAACGTGACAGTGATCCGGCAGCCCAACGGCGGCAAGTCGAGCGCGCTCAACAACGGCATCGCGCACGCCAGGACCGAGGTCGTCGTGATGATGGACGGCGACACCGTGTTCGAACCGGACACCGTGCGGCTGCTCGTCCAGCCGTTCGCCGACCCGGGGATCGGCGCGGTGGCCGGCAACGCCAAGGTCGCCAACCGGAACAGCATGGTCGCGCTCTGGCAGCACATCGAATACGTGGTCGGCTTCAGCATCGACCGCCGCGCCTACGACGTGATGCGCTGCATGGCCACCGTCCCGGGCGCGATCGGCGCGTTCCGCCGGGAAGCACTACGCCAGGTCGACGGCCTGAGCGAGGACACCCTGGCCGAGGACACCGACCTGACCGTGGCGATCATCCGGGCCGGCTGGCGGGTCGTCTACGAGGAACGGTCCCGGGCCTGGACCGAGGCGCCGGCGACGATGTCCCAGCTGTGGCGGCAGCGGTACCGGTGGAGCTACGGGACCATGCAGGCGATGTGGAAGCACCGCGGGGCCCTGTTCGAGAAGGGGCCGGGCGGCAAGTTCGGGCGGCGCGGGCTGCTCAACCTGGCCCTGTTCCAGACCGTGCTGCCGCTGCTCTCGCCGCTCATCGACGTGTTCCTGGTCTACGGCCTGTTCTTCCTCGACCCGGTCAAGACGGTGGCCGCCTGGGTGGCCATGCTCGCGGTCCAGATGTTCAGCACCTGGTACGCGTTCCGTCTGGACGGCGAGTCGATCAAGCCGTTGTGGCGGGTGCCGTTGCAGCAGTTCGTGTACCGGCAGCTGATGTACCTGGTGCTCATCCAGTCGACGCTGGCCGCGCTCGGCGGCATCCGGCTGGGCTGGCAGAAGCTGCGGCGCACCGGCGGGCTCAACGCCCTGATCGGCACGCCGCGCCCCTGACGTGGCCGGCGTCATCCAGGGCGCCGGAATCCCGCCGCGCCGGCGAGTTTCTTGACCATCGAACCGGGTTGCGGTTCGGTCACTCGGGTCCGGCGACGTTCAGCCACCGCCAGTCCAACGCCTGAGGGTGTGGCGACCGTGCCTCAACGCTCAGATTCGTCTTCGTCACCCGCAGAGCCGCGAGACCGTGGGGCGAGACCCATGCCCTGGTCGCGGGCTCCAGGCGCAGAACGCCGAGATCAAACCAGCGGTGATGGTTGCGGCAGAGCGGAATACCGTTCCACCACGCATCCTGCGCGTATCCGTGGTCGATGACGTGCGCCGCTTCCAGCACCCGCTCATCGTCGAGGTCACAAGCGGCGCATTCGACCCGCCCGTTGTCAGACCTACGGTAGGCGGAGAACACTTCGTGCCGGAAGACAGATCCGCCATCTCTGGCCGCGGTGAGGCGCTGACCGCGACTACGGCTGCCCGACACCGTGATGCCGCCGGGCGCGTCCGTCTGCGGGTGATCCGGAAGGACCTCGTCGAGGAGGGTGTCGGAATCGAAGGGGAGATAGCGGGCCTCGTAACGGAGCCCGGTGACGTAGGCACCCGGGGCCGAGAGCTTCTCGACCAGGTCGCGGAAATTCCGCGGGGTGAAGCTCTGGAACGGCCGGAAAATGACCACGTTCGGGTAGGGCGGCCCGTTGCTTCGCCAGGGCCGGCCGTTGACCTGAGCGGGCAGATCGGGCCGACCGGGGAAGAACGCCAGAACCTCGTAGAGGCGCTCTGTCCGCAGGTTCGGCTCGATCCGTAGACCGATGTCGCCCGGCCCGAGTTCCTGTCCGGCCCGGGCGACCAGGGACTCGGGCGAGAAACCCCACGCGTGTCCCCGGCCCTCGCCGGCATCGGGCAGGCCGATGCCGGCGAGGGTGGCCGCGATGGGAGCCAGCGGCCGGGACGCGTCCAGAGCGGGGGTGGCGTTCGGGATCGAGCGCCCGCTCTGTGTGGAGAACTGGAAGACTCTCGCCATTGTCAGGGGCTTCCTTCCGCGGAAATTCACGTGAGAAGCGATCTTGGCAGGGCGATAGTCAACTAGCTACCCCGTGGACGACATGGCGGCAACCTTCGATGGATGGAGCCGGCGGTCACGGGCGGCGGCGGGACACTCACCATCAGGCGAGGGCGGCCGCGGCGGCCTTGCCGGCCTGGCGGCCTGAGAAGAGGCAGCCGCCGAGGAAGGTGCCTTCCAGGGAGCGGTAGCCGTGCACCCCGCCACCGCCGAAACCGGACACCTCGCCGGCCGCGTAGAGGCCCGGAACGGGCGCCCCGGCGGCGTTGAGGACGCGGCCCGACAGGTCGGTCTGCAGCCCGCCCAGGGTTTTGCGGGTCAGCACGTTGAGGCGGACGGCGACCAGCGGCCCGGCCGAGGTGTCCAGGATCTTGTGGATCGAGGCGGTCCGGCTGATCTGGTCCCCGAGGTAGTCGAGCGCGTTGCGGATGCCCATGACCTGGGCGTCCTTGCTGTAGGCGTTGTCGATCTCCCGGTCCCGGGCGTCCACCTGCCGTTTCACGTCGGCCGGGTCGAGCAGGTTGTTCCCGGCCAGCCGGTTCATTCCGGCGACCAGTTCGGGCAGGGTCGCGGCCTGCACGAAGTCGGCGCCGTACTTCTGGAATTTCTGGATCGGCTCGGGTGTCTGCCAGATCCGGGACAGCAGCAACCAGAGGTTCTTCCCGGTCAGGTCCGGGTTCTGTTCGGAGCCGGAGAGCGCGAATTCCTTGTCCACGATCTTCTGTGTGGTGACGAACCACGAGTAGTCATAACCGGACGCGGTGATCGTGCCGAGCGTGTGCAGCGTGTCGTAGCCGGGCATGTCCGGCGCCGAGAACCGCTTCCCTTTGGCATCGAGCCAGATGGATGACGGGCCGGGCAGGATACGGATGCCGTGGTTGGGCCAGATCGGCGCGAAGTTCCGCAGCCCCTCGGTGTAGTGCCACATCCGGTCCGGGTTGACGATCCGCCCGCCGGCCTTCTGCGTGATCGCCAGCATCCGCCCGTCGACGTGCGCGGGCACCCCGGTGACCATGAAACCCGGGGGCGGGCCGAGCCGGGCCGGCCAGTTCTGCCGGATCAGGTCCTGGTTGGCGCCGATGCCGCCGGAGGTGACGATCACGATCGGGGCTTTCAGATCAAAATCGCCGATCACGGTACGGGAGGAAGGTGTCCCCCGGGCCGCCGAGCTCGCCTCCAGGATCGCCCCGCGCACCCCGGTGACCGCCCCGTTGGTGACCACGACCTCGTCCACCCGGTGCCGGAACTTGAACACCACCTTGCCCGCGGCGACCCCGGCCCGCACCTTCTTCTCGAACGGTTCGACGATGGCCGGCCCGGTTCCCCAGGTCACGTGGAAGCGCGGCACCGAGTTGCCGTGCCCGTCGGCCTTCCCGCCGCCACGTTCGGCCCAGCCGACCGCCGGGAACCATTGCAGCCCGAGCCCGGACAGCCAGGATCGTTTCTCGCCGGCGGCGAACTGCACGTAGGCCTGCGCCCACTTGTACGCCCAGTAGTCCGGCCCGGCCGGGTCGTCGACGCCCCGGTCGAAGCCGGCCGAGCCCAGCCAGTCCTGCCAGGCCAGGTCGTAGGAGTCCTTGACGCCCATCAGGCCCTGCTCGACCGAGTTGACGAAGAACAGCCCGCCGAACGACCACCACGCCTGCCCGCCCAGGCTCGCCTCCGGCTCCTGGTCCAGCAGCAGCACCTTGCGGCCGGCGGCGACCAGTTCGGCGGTGGCGACCAGGCCGGCCAGGCCGTGCCCGACCACGATCGCGTCGGCGTCGGCGGCCGCCGCGGCGCCGAAGGCGGGGGTCGCGTGCGCGGCTACGGCAGCTCCTGCGGTAGCGGCGAGAACGGTGCGCCGATTCATGAAGCCTCCTCGCATTCTGGGGCTTCGATCAGAACAAAGCGCGCGTACGCCGTGGTAGTCGCCGATCGCCAAAGCGGGAGTCACTCGTTGTCGCCCGTGACCGTTGCGTAGAGTTTTCCGGTGACCTCAACGACACCGGTGCCCGACAAGCCGACACTCGACGGGATCGAGCGGAAATGGCGCGAGGTATGGGCGTCGCGGGGCACCTACACGTTCGACCGTACGGCGCCGCGCTCCCGGGTCTTCTCGATCGACACGCCGCCGCCCACGGTCAGCGGCTCGCTGCACGTGGGGCACGTGTTCTCGTACACGCACGCCGACGCCATCGCCCGCTACCGCCGGATGACCGGGCGCGAGGTGTTCTACCCGATGGGGTGGGACGACAACGGGCTGCCGACCGAGCGGCGGGTGCAGAACTACTACGGGGTGCAGTGCGACCCCTCGCTGCCGTACGACCCGTCCTTCGAGCCGCCGGAGACGGTTCCGAAGCGCCCGATCCCGATCTCCCGGCGCAACTTCGTCGAGCTGTGCCAGCGGCTGACCGCGATCGACGAGCAGGCCTACGAGGACCTGTGGCGCCAGCTCGGGCTGTCGGTCGACTGGGCGCTGCAGTACAGCACGATCAACGACGTCAGCCGGGCCGTGTCACAGCGGGCGTTCCTGAACAACCTCGCGCGCGGCGAGGCGTACCTGGCCGACGCCCCGACGCTGTGGGACGTCTCGTTCCGTACGGCGGTGGCGCAGGCCGAGCTGGAGGATCGCGAGCGGCAGGGGGCCTACTACCGGCTCGCGTTCGGGCTGCCCGACGGCGGCACCGTGCACATCGAGACGACCCGGCCCGAGCTGCTCCCGGCCTGCGTGGCGCTCGTCGCGCACCCGGACGACGAGCGATTCAAGCCCCTTTTCGGTACGAACGCCACCACGCCCGTCTTCGGTGTCGAGGTGCCGATCAAGGCGCATCCGCTCGCGCAGCCGGACAAGGGCTCGGGCATCGCGATGATCTGCACGTTCGGCGACCTCACGGACGTGATCTGGTGGCGTGAGCTCGATCTGCCGACCCGCCCGATCATGGGCCGGGACGGCCGGCTGCTCCCCACGCCACCCGCGGGCATCGACGAGGCGGCCTACGCCCACCTGTCCGGGAAAACGGCGTTCTCGGCCAAGGAGGCGATGGTTTCGCTGCTCCGCGAGGCCGGCGCTCTCGACGGGGAGCCGCGACCGACCGTACAGCAAGTGAAGTTTTATGAAAAAGGCGATAAGCCGCTGGAAATCGTGACAACCCGCCAGTGGTACATCCGCAACGGTGGCCGGGACGCCGCGCTGCGTTCCGCCCTGATCGAACGCGGTCGGGAGATGACCTGGTCACCGGCGTTCATGCGGACCCGGTACGAGAACTGGGTGGACGGCCTGGCCGGTGACTGGATCATCTCCCGGCAGCGCTTCTTCGGTGTCCCGATCCCGATCTGGTACCCGCTCGACGCCGCCGGTGAGCCCGACTACGCGTCCCCGATCACCCCGGCCGCGCTGCCGGTCGACCCGAGCAGCGACACCCCGCCCGGCTACACCGAGGACCAGCGCGACCGGCCGGGCGGCTTCACCGGCGACCCGGACGTCATGGACACCTGGGCCACCTCCTCGCTCACCCCGGAGATCGCCGGCCGCTGGGGCACCGACGACGACCTGTTCCGGCGGGTCTTCCCGATGGACCTGCGCCCGCAGGCCCACGAGATCATCCGGACCTGGCTGTTCGCCACCGTGCTCCGGGCCCACCAGGAGTTCGACAGCCTGCCGTTCCACACCGCGCTGCTCTCCGGCTGGATCCTCGACCCGGACCGCAAGAAGATGTCGAAGTCCAAGGGCAACACGGTCACCCCGATGGGCCTGCTCGACGAGTTCGGCTCGGACGCGGTCCGCTACTGGGCGGTCAGCGGGCGGCCGGGCACCGACACCGCGTTCGACACCGGCCAGATGAAGGTCGGGCGCCGGCTCGCCATCAAGATCCTCAACGCGACGAAGTTCGTGCTGCTCTTCGGAGTTTCCTCGACCCCCACCGGCGACGCCGTCACCGAGCCGCTGGACCGGTCCATGCTCGCCGACCTCACGGCCGTCGTGGCCGACGCCACCAAACACTTCGAGGCGTACGACTATGCCCGCGCCCTGGAACGCACCGAGCAGTTCTTCTGGACGTTCTGCGACGACTACCTGGAACTGGTCAAGGAGCGGGCGTACGGGGACGCCGGCGACCCGGCCACCCGGTCCGCGCACGCCGCCCTGGCCATCGCCCTGCGCACCCTGCTGCGGCTGTTCGCGCCGATGCTCCCGTTCGTCACCGAGGAGGCGTGGTCCTGGTGGCAGGACGGCTCGGTGCACCGCGCGCCGTGGCCGTCGGCCGACGAGGACGCCCCGGCGCCGGACCCGTCCCTCCCGGCCGGCCTGCTCACTCTGGCCGGCACCGTGCTCGGTCTCGTCCGCAAGGCGAAATCGGAGGCCAAACAGTCCATGCGCAGCGAGGTCGCCCGCCTCGCGGTGCGCGGCCCGGCCGACGCCTTCGCCCTGGTCAGCCGCGATGTCCTGGCCGCCGGGGTGATCCGCTCGTTCGAGGCCGAGGCGGCCGACGGCCCGCTGACCGCCGAGATCGAACTGGCCTGATCGACAGTCACAGCCCGGCACTTTCCTGCCGGGCTGTGACGATTGATGTACGCTCCGCCCGTGTCCGAGGACAAGATCACCGGTCGTCCCTTTTACCGTTCCAAGGGCTTCGAGCTCCTGGTGCTCATCGTCGTGGGCGTCGTCGTCGCCGCCGGCGTGCGCACCTATCTGCTCCAGACCTTCTACATCCCGTCCGGGTCGATGGAGAACACCCTGCTCCTGAACGACAAGGTGCTGGTGAACAAACTCATCTACCGCTTCCGGGACCCGCACCGCGGCGAGGTGATCGTCTTCGAGCCGCCCACCTCGTGGGGCGCCGGCCCCGGCGAGCAGGAGTACATCAAGCGGATCGTCGGCACCCCCGGCGACCACGTGATCTGCTGCGACCCGCAGAAGCGGATCACCGTCAACGGCCAGGCCCTGGACGAGGACTACCTCTATCCCGGCGACGCCCCCTCGGACGACACGTTCGACGTGACCGTCCCGGCCGGCCGCCTGTTCGTGATGGGCGACCACCGCTCGGACTCGGCCGACTCCCGTGCCCACCTCGACTCCGACCTGGGCACGGTCCCGATCAGCCGGGTCGCCGGCCGCGCCTTCGCCATCTACTGGCCGGCCTCGCGCTGGACGTCCCTCTCAGTCCCCAAGACTTTCGCCGCCGTCCCCGCCGCCGGCTGACCGCCCCCCACGGCCGGCACGGACTTCCCCGAGCCGGCCGCCGCGGACTCTCCCAGGCCGGCCGCCGCGGACGCGCCGACGGGCACGGCCGAGATCAGTCGCGCGGAGATCACGCTGTCCCCGACGGAGCCCCGCTCACGCCGTACCAAAGCAGGTCTTGAAGCAAGCAAGCAAAAGCGACCCAAGCCAAAAAGCAAAGATCTCCACAAGCGACCCGATGGGGCTCCGGGGTATCCCCGGCGTGGGGTCTGGGGCTCGGGCCCCAGGTCAGAAAGCACGATGGGCACCGGTTCGCGCTTTCCGCGAACACAGGTGCCCAATCCCAATCGTGCCCCCGGCAGGATTCGAACCTGCGCTTTCGCCTCCGGAGGGCGACGCTCTATCCCCTGAGCTACGGGGGCCCAGTGATTCGAAAGCCTAGCAGGCTGTCCGCAACCACCGCCAACCGGTACCGGTCAGCTCGCCTGGGCCTGCTTGAGCAGGTCGTCGATCAACTGGATCTCGCCCTGCTGGGCTTTGACCATGCTGTCGGCGATCCAGTCGACGTTCTTGTTGTCGGACAGGTCTTCGGCTTCCTGGGCCATGTGGATGCCGCCGAGGTGGTGGGCCCGCATCAGGGTGAGGAACTGCACGTCCAGCTCTTTGCCGGTGGCCTTGCGGAGCGTGGCGAGTTGTTCGGGGGTGGCCATGCCGGGCATGAGGCCGTTGACGACCGAGCCGGCAGCGTCGGGCATCCAGGTCATGGCCGGCTGGTCGCCGGTGGGGTCGAGGTCCCAGTCGCGCAGCCAGGCCTGCATGTAGCCGATCTGGGCCTGCTGGGTGGTGGCGATGTCGGCGGCCAGGGTGACGATGCCCGGGGTGTCCGAGCCGGCGTGGGCGATCATCGCCATTTCGACGGCTTGGGCGTGGTGGGTGGACATGTCGCGCAGGAAGCCGGCTTCGACCGAGTCGGTGCCGGGGGTCCGGAAGCGGGGGATGACCAGGCCGATCGCGGCGCCGAGGACGATCCCGGCGAGGAGCAGGGCGACCGCGGCGTATCCGAACCGGGTCCGGGTGGGGGCCTCCCCGGTCGCCGTGTCGGCGTCCGAGGAGGTGACGTCCGAGATCATCAGCTACCGCTGGTGCTTCCGGTGGTGGCGCTGTCCATGCTGGCGCCGTTGCTGGTGGCCGAGGTGACCGGGCCGGTGGTGGTGTTGCCGCTGGAGCAGGCCGCGCCGGGTTCCATGGACGCCTTGAGGCGGGCCGCGGAGATGAAGGCGTCGATCGACGCGTCGTTGACGTCGTCGGTCTTGTACTGGTAGCCCCAGACCTGGACGGACACGTTCTTGTCGAGGCCGGTGTACGGGGACATGAACATGTAGTCCTTGCCCTCGACCTTCTTCTGCAGCACGGCCACCTGGTCGGCGGCGAGGCCCTGCTTGTACGTCACCCAGACCGCACCGTGCTCGAGGCTGTGCACCGCGTGCTCGTTGGCGATCGGTTCGGTGTAGACGTCACCCATGCAGTTCTGCCAGGTGGGGTTGTGGGCGCCACCGACGGGCGGGCTGGTCACGTACGTCAGCGCGCCGTCCTTGTGGGTGCGGTCGTCGAGCGTCGCGTTCTTCTGCGCGCGGTAGTTGACGACGCCCTTGATGTCGGCGAGTTTGTCGGTCCAGTCGCGGGAGCCCTGGACGGAGGCGTACACGCCGTACCCGATGATGCCGGCGGCGATCAGGACGACCGCGCCCGCGACGGCGATGGGGCCCCAGTTGCGCCCGCCGCTCACCTTGACCGGGGTGACCGGCTTGCGGCCCTTCTTGCCGCTCTGGCCTTTGCCGGCCGGTCGGTTCGCGCCCGGTTTACCGGTCGGCGGCTTACCCTGACCGGTGGTCTTGCCGACCTTCACGGTGGACGGGACCCGTTCGGGCCCCGGCGTGCTCATACTCATCGCGCCTCGTCGATTCTTCAAAAAGGGGAAGGGCGGGGCTCGGGTGGCCGCCGAACGCAGAAGTCTACCCCCGATAGCATGGCCCAGTGACTCCCGCCAACCTTGCTGACACCGTTCTCTCAGCTGCTCGTGCCGTATTCGAGACGCGCGGCCTCGACCTGACCGCGCTGCCCGCGACGATCACGCTGGAGCGCCCGCGCAATCCCGAGCACGGCGACTACGCCTCGACGCTCGCGTTGCAGCTGGGCAAGAAGGTCGGCGTGGCGCCGCGCGAGCTGGCCGCCGCGCTCGCCGAGGAGCTGGGCCGGCGCGACGGGATCAAGACGGTGGAGATCGCCGGCCCGGGCTTCCTGAACATCCGGCTGGACGCCGCGGTGACCGGGACGATCGCCCGGACCGTGGTCGACGCGGGCCCGGCCTACGGGCGGAACAGCCAGCTCGCCGGTCAGAAGATCAACCTGGAGTTCGTCTCGGCCAACCCGACCGGGCCGATCCACCTGGGGCACACCCGGTGGGCCGCGGTCGGTGACTCGCTGCGCCGCGTGTTCGCGGCGGCGGGCGCCGAGGTGACCAGTGAGTACTACATCAACGACGCGGGCGCCCAGGTCGACCGGTTCGCCCGGTCGCTGTTCGCGGCGGCCAACGGTCAGCCGGCGCCCGAGGACGGTTACGGCGGCGACTACATCGCCGAGATCGCCCAGCGCATTCTCGCTGAGGACCCGGAGCTGGCCGGTCAGCCGGCCGAGACCGCGTTGCCGGCCTTCTGGTCGCGGGGCTACGCGCTGATGCTGACCGAGATCCGGGAGAGCCTGGAACGCTTCGGCGTGCACTTCGACGTCTGGTTCTCGGAGAAGGAGCTGCACGACGGGGGTGCGGTCGAGCACGCCATCGAGACGCTGCGCAAGCAGGGGCACATCTTCGAGGAGGGTGGGGCGATCTGGCTGCGCACCACCGACTTCACCGACGACAAGGACCGGGTGCTGATCCGGTCGAACGGTGAGAAGACGTATTTCGCGGCCGACGCGGCGTACTACATCAACAAGCGCGAGCGCGGCTTCGACCGCTGCGTCTACCTGCTCGGGGCCGACCACCACGGCTACATCGGCCGGCTCAAGGCGATCGCGGCGTGTGCCGGCGACGACCCGCAGCAGAACATCGAGATCCTGATCGGCCAGCTGGTCAACCTGGTCCGGGCCGGGCAGCCGGTGCGGCTGTCCAAGCGGGCCGGCAACATCATCACGCTGGACGAGCTGCTGGAGGCGGTCGGCAAGGACGCCGCCCGGTATTCGCTGGCCCGTTCCTCGACCGACTCGATGCTGACGCTGGACATCGAGGAGATCACCAAGCACTCGAACGACAACCCGGTGCACTACGTGCAGTACGCGCATGCCCGGATCTCCTCGATCCTGCGGGTCGCGGCCGAGCGGGGCATCAGCAAGGGCGAGACGTACGATCCGTCGCTGCTCGCCCACGAGCGGGAGAACAACCTGCTCAAGACGCTCGGCCAGTTCCCGGCGGTGGTGGCCACCGCGGCCGAGCTGCGCGAGCCGCACCGGATCGCGGTCTACCTGGAGGAGCGGGTCGCCACCGACTGGCACCGGTTCTACGACGTCTGCCAGGTGGTGCCCAAGCCGGAGGAGCCGGTCGAGGCCGTGAACCTGGCCCGCCTGTGGCTGGCCGAGGCCACCCGTACGGTGATCGCGAACGGTTTGGACCTGCTCGGCGTGTCCGCGCCGGAGAGGATGTAGAGCATGCGCGCACACGAGGCCGGGGCGCTGCACGGCGACCTCGGCAACCGCGGGCCGGCCTGGTTGCGTACGCCGGAGGACGTGAACGCCCTCCTGCCGGGGCTGTGGCCGCGCACGGTGACCCGTACCGATTCCGGGCCCCTGCAGATCGGCGGTGTCGCGGTGACCGATCTGGCCGCCGACTACGGCACCCCGGCCTACTTCCTGGACGAGGACGACCTGCGGGCCCGGTGCCGGGACTTCGCGGCGGCGTTCGCGGGCGCCGACGTCTACTACGCCGGCAAGTCGTTCCTCTGCAAGGCGGTCGTCCGGATCGTCGAGGAGGAGGGCCTGTTCCTCGACGTCTGTTCGGGTGGTGAGCTGGCCGTGGCGCTGGCCGCGGGGTTCCCGCCGGAGCGGATGGGCTTCCACGGCAACAACAAGTCGGTCGCCGAGCTGTCCCGCGCACTCGACGCCGGCGTCGGCCGGATCATCGTCGACTCCTTCGACGAGATAAGCCGTTTGACCGAGCTGGCCCGGTCCAGGAGCAAGCGGCCCGGCGTGCTGGTCCGGGTCACGGTCGGCGTCGAGGCGCACACCCACGAGTTCATCGCGACCGCCCACGAGGACCAGAAGTTCGGCTTCTCGCTGGCCGGGGGCGCGGCGTTCGCGGCCTGCGCGCAGATCCTCGACGACGACGTGCTGGACCTGCGCGGGTTGCACTCGCACATCGGCTCGCAGATCTTCGACACCAGCGGGTTCGAGGTGGCCGCCCGGCGGATCCTGGAGCTGCAGGGGCAGGTCCGGGACGCCCGCGGGGTGGAGCTGCCCGAGCTCGACCTGGGTGGCGGGTTCGGTATCGCGTACACCACGCAGGACGACCCGTCGACGCCCGGTGACCTGGCCAAGCGGATCAACAAGATCGTCGAGTCGGAGTGCGAGCTGGCCTCGCTGCGGGTGCCGAAGCTGTCGATCGAGCCGGGCCGGGCCATCGTCGGGCCGTCGGTCTTCACGTTGTACGAGGTCGGCACGGTCAAGGACGTCGACGGCATCCGGACGTACGTGAGCGTCGACGGCGGGATGAGCGACAACATCCGGACCGCGCTGTACGACGCCTCGTACTCGGCGACGCTGGCCAACCGGAACTCCGCGGCCGAGCCGATGCTCGCCCGCGTTGTGGGAAAACATTGTGAGTCCGGGGACATCGTCGTGAAGGATGAATTCCTGCCCGCCGACGTGCAGCCCGGAGATCTTGTTGCCGTTCCGGGCACCGGTGCCTACTGCCGGAGCATGGCCAGCAACTACAACCACGTTCCTCGGCCGCCTGTGGTGGCAGTGCGCGACGGCGCGGCCCGCGTCATCGTGCGGCGCGAGACCGAGGACGACCTGCTTGCATTGGATGTTGGATGAGCCCAACGAGACCGGTCCGCCTCGCCCTGCTCGGCTGCGGCACCGTCGGTACTGAAGTGGTCCGGCTGCTGCACGAGCAGGCCGACGATCTGACCGCCCGGATCGGTGCCCCGCTGGAGCTGGCCGGCATCGCCGTGCGCCGGCTCGGCCGTGAGCGCGGCGACCTACCGATCGACCCGGCCCTGTTCACCTCGGACGCGCTCGGCCTGATCAAGCGCGACGACGTGGACGTGGTGATCGAGGTCGTCGGCGGCATCGAGCCGGCCCGGACCTGGCTGGTCGAGGCGTTGCGGGCCGGTAAGAGCGTGGTCACCGCCAACAAGGCGCTGCTGGCCGAGGACGGCGGCACCCTGCACGACGCGGCCGCCGAGGGCGGCGCCGACCTGTACTACGAGGCTTCGGTGGCGGGCGCGATCCCGCTGCTGCGGCCGCTGCGCGAGTCGCTGCACGGGGACCGGGTCACCGCGGTGACCGGCATCGTGAACGGCACCACCAACTTCATCCTCTCCTCGATGGCCTCGACCGGGGCCGGCTTCAACGAGGCCCTTGAGGAGGCCACCGAGCTGGGGTACGCCGAGGCCGATCCGACCGCCGACGTGGAGGGCTTCGACGCCGCCGCCAAGGCCGCGATCCTGGCCTCGCTGGCATTCCACACCCGGGTGACCGCGGCCGACGTGTTCCGCGAGGGCATGACCGGCGTGACCGCCGGTGACATGGCCAGCGCCAAGGAGATGGGCTGCACGATCAAGCTGCTGTGCATCGCCCAGCGCCGGGAGGACTCGGTGAGTGTCCGGGTGCACCCGGCGATGATCCCGCTGAGCCACCCGCTGGCCGGGGTCGGCGACGCGTTCAACGCGGTGTTCGTGGAGACCGAGGCGGCCGGCCCGCTGATGTTCTACGGCCGGGGCGCCGGTGGCCGCCCGACGGCCAGCGCGGTGCTCGGCGACATCGTCGCGGCGGCCCGCAACAAGCTGACCGGCACCCGGGCGCCCAGCGAGAGCAACTACGCCGAGCTGACCGTGCGCCCGATCGGCGAGTCGATGACCAGGTACCACATCAGTCTCGACGTGGCCGAGCGGCCGGGCGTCCTGGCCACCGTGGCCGGGGTCTTCGCCCAGCACGAGGTGTCGATCGCCACGGTTCGCCAGTCGGGCCGGGCCGACGACGCGAAACTGGTCATCGTCACCCACAGCGCACCGGATGCCGCGCTTGCGGCTACCGTCGATGCCTTGGCGCGTCTGGACATCGTTCGCTCGATCGCGAGCGTGCTGCGCGTCGAGGGAGGAGCCGGCTAGTGCTCGACCACGTGGGTTTCCAGTGCACCGATCTGGCCGCCAGCGCCGCGTTCTACGACGCCGCGCTGGTGCCGCTGGGCGTGACCCGGCAGATGGATTTCCAGGTCGCGATCGGCTACGGGAGCGGTGACCACGCCGACTTCTGGATCGGGGTGCTGAGCGAGGGCGACGGTTTTCGCGAGTCGCACATCGCGTTCGCGGCCGGTGATCGCGCTGCGGTCGACGCGTTCTTCGCCGCCGCCGTGACGGCCGGGGCCGAGGTGCTGCACGAGCCGAAACTGCATCCGGAGTACCACGAGAACTACTACGGCGCTTTCGTACGGGATCCGGACGGCAACAACGTCGAAGCCGTCTGCCACCGTCCTGAATAATGGGCATCCGGTCCCAAAGATCGGATCAGTGCGGCACGCTGTGCGCGAATGCCCAGCTCGAGTGAGGAGTAACGGCCATGTGGCGGGGTCTGATCGAGGCGTACCGGGACCGACTCCCGGTGACCGAGGCCACCCCGGTGGTCACGTTGCACGAGGGCAACACGCCGCTGGTGCCGGCGCCGGTGCTGTCCCAGCGGATCGGGGCGGACGTCTACCTGAAGGTGGAGGGCGCCAACCCGACCGGTTCGTTCAAGGACCGGGGCATGACCATGGCCGTCTCCAAGGCGGTCGAGGAGGGCGCGAAGACGATCATCTGCGCGTCCACCGGCAACACGTCGGCGTCGGCGGCGGCCTACGCGGCCCGGGCCGGGATCGGCTGTGCCGTGCTCGTGCCGCAGGGCAAGATCGCGCTCGGCAAGCTGTCCCAGGCCCTGGTCCACGGGGCCCGGCTGCTGCAGGTCGAGGGCAACTTCGACGACTGTCTCGCGCTGGCCTCGAAGCTCTCCCAGGACTTCCCGGTCGCGCTGGTCAACTCGGTGAACATCTTCCGCCTGCACGGGCAGAAGACGGCCGCGTTCGAGATCGTCGAGGCGCTCGGTGACGCACCCGACATCCACTGCCTCCCGGTCGGCAACGCCGGCAACATCTCGGCGTACTGGATGGGTTACCAGGAGGACAAGGAGGCCGGCAACAGCACGCGACTGCCGAAGATGTACGGCTTCCAGGCCTCCGGCGCCGCCCCGATCGTCAACGGCAAGGTGGTGGAGCAGCCGTCCACCATCGCCACTGCGATCCGCATCGGCAACCCGGCCAGCTGGACCAAGGCGCTCGACGCGCGTGACTCGTCGGGTGGCCTGATCGCCGCCGTGACCGATCGGGACATCCTGAACGCGTACCGTCTGCTCGCCCGTGAGGTCGGCGTCTTCGTCGAGCTGGGCAGCGCGGCCAGCGTCGCCGGTCTGCTCCAGCAGGCCGAGGCCGGCAAGATCCCGGCCGGGTCGCGGGTGGTCTGCACGGTCACCGGGCACGGCCTGAAGGACCCGGAGTGGGCCATCTCGACCGCGCCCTCGCCGACCGTGATCCCGAACGACGCCCTGACCGCGGCCAAGGCGCTAGACCTGGCCTGATTCCTCCTGGGTCCGGGCGGCGGCCGCTTCCCGGACCAGGATCGCCGACGCCCGGGACACCACCGCGAGCTCTTCAGCTGTGAGACGGCTGAGGAGCTCGCGCTGTTTGGTCATCCCCGCCGTGATGATGCTCTCGATGAGCTCGGTGCCCGCTTTCGTGAGGCCGATCCGGCGGATGCGCCGGTCGTTCAGATCCTCCGTGCGCGTGACCAGATCCTGCACGACGAGCCGGTCGATCATGCCGCTGAGCGCGGCGGCGCCGACGCCCACCACGCGGGCCAGCTCTCCGCCCGGCAACGTCCCGTGCCGGGCCAGCAACAAGAGTATTTTCAACTGGGACATCGTCAGATGTGACGAGAAGAGCGGATCGGATCGGTCGTCCGCGAACAGGTGCTGCAACCGGATCTGCGCGCCCATGATCTCCGCGATGAGCTGTTCTTTCTCGCTCAGCGCCCACTCCTTTTGTGACGAGCCGATGGCCGCGTTGAGTCCATCTGATGACGGACGGTACCAGCGGACCCCCATCGAAAACCATTTGTTCGCATCAGGCAAACTATCAGTGTCGGACGAAATTATCTCGGGGGAGCGCCCATGTCAGCTCTGACACGGCTAAGCCTTGCCAACCGAGGTCTGGTCGCCCTGATCGCGATTGTGATCAGCGGCTTCGGCCTCTATGCGATCCCGTCCTTGAAGCAGCAGCTGTTCCCGTCGATCGAGCTGCCCGCCGCGTTCGTCAGCGCGGTCCTGCCCGGTGCCTCCCCGGAGACGGTCGAGGCGCAGGTCACCAAGCCGATCGAGGACGCTGTCAAGGGCATCGACGGCATCGACACGGTCACCTCCACCTCGCGGGAGAACGTGTCGAGCGTCGTGGTCATGTTCGACTACGGCACGGACATCCAGTCCGCCGTCAACCAGGTCACCACCTCGCTGAACCGGATCCAGTCCCAGTTGCCGGACGACGTCGACCCGCAGGTCTTCGCCGGCGGCACCGACGACATCCCGGCCATCGTGCTGGCCGCCTCGGGCGGCAGCGACGAGAGCGACCTGCTCAACAAGCTGAACGAAACCGTCGTCCCGGAGCTGAACGGGATCACCGGGGTGCGTGACACCCAGGTCACCGGCGCGCGCAGCAAGCAGGTCGTGATCACGCCGGATCTGGCCAAGATGGGCGCTCAGGGGATCTCCCCGGCCTCGCTGACCACGGTGCTGCAGGCCAACGGCGTGTCGATCCCGGCCGGCGCGGTCACCGACGGCAGCAAGTCGCTGACCGTGCAGGTGGGCACCCCGATCACCACGGTCGAGCAGCTGCAGGACGTGTATCTGACCGGTTCGCGCGGGCCGGTGCGCCTGGGTGACGTCGCCGCGGTGGAGAGCAAGCTGCCGGCCGCCGACTCCTACACCCGCACCGACGGCGCCGACAGCCTGGGCATCGCGGTCACCGCGCGGCCCGACGGCAACCCGGTCGAGATCTCCCACCAGGTCCGCGACAAGCTGGCCGACCTGGAGAAGGACTCCGGCGCCAAGCTCACCGTCATCACCGACCAGGCGCCCTACGTCGAGCGCTCGATCAAGAGCCTGACCATCGAGGGCCTGCTCGGCCTGGCGATGGCGGTCGTGGTCATCCTGATCTTCCTGCTGAGCATCCGCTCGACCCTCGTCACCGCGGTCTCCATCCCGCTGTCGGTGCTGATCGCGCTCATCGCGCTCTGGGTCGGCGACTACACGCTGAACCTGCTCACCCTGGGCGCGTTGACCATCGCGGTGGGCCGGGTGGTCGACGACTCGATCGTCGTCCTGGAGAACATCAAACGACATCTGGAGTACGGCGAGGAGAAACTCCACGCCATCGTGGCCGCGGTTCGCGAGGTCTCGGGCGCGGTCACCGCCTCCACCCTCACCACGGTCGCCGTCTTCGCCCCGATCGCTCTGGTCGGCGGTCTGGTCGGGCAGATCTTCGCGTCCTTCGCCATCACCGTGACGGTGGCCCTGCTGGCGTCGCTGTTCGTGGCCCTGACCGTGGTCCCGGTCCTGGCCTACTGGTTCCTGCGCCCGCCCAAGGGTGGGGCCGAGCAGGCCGAGGCGATCCGCCGGGCCGCCGAGGAGAAGGAACTGCGCAGCCCGCTGCAGCGCGGCTACCTGCCGGTCATCAAGTTCGCCACGACCCGCCGCTGGACCACGGTGCTGATCGGCATCGTGGTGCTGATCGGCACGTTCGTGCTCTCCACCGGCCTGAAGACGAACTTCCTGGACTCGTCCGGGCAGGACAGCATCACCGTCACCCAAGAGCTGCCGGTCGGCACCAGCCTGGCGGCCACCGACGAGGCGGCCAAGAAGGTCGAGGCGATCATCGCCGACCGCGACGACGTGGCGACGTACCAGGTGACCGTCGGCGGCAACTCGGCCAACCCGTTCGCCGGGGGCGGCGGCGCCGGCACCGCGTCCTTCCAGGTCGGCCTGAACGAGGACGCCGACGCCGAGCAGGTCTCGGACCAGCTGCGGGACGAGTTCAAGAAGCTCACCGACGCCGGCGACATCAAGATCGGTCAAGAGAGCTCGGGGCTGGGCAGCACCGAGCTGTCGGTCGAGGTCACCGCGGCCGACAACGACACCCTGGCCACCGCGACCGACCAGGTCAAGACCGCGATGGCCGGGCTGGCCGGCGTCACCGACGTGGACTCGACGCTGGCCGCCAGCGTGCCGCGCCTGGACGTGGTGGTGAACCGCAAGGCCGCCGCGGCCGCCGGCCTCACCGAGGGCCAGATCGGCCAGTCCGTGGCCGGCGTGTTCCGCTCGGCCCCGGCCGGGAAGATCACCATCGACGGCGTCAGCCAGGACGTGGTCATCTCGTTCGGCTCGGCCCCGGCCGACACCGCCGCGCTCAAGGCGCTGCCGCTGACCACCGCCAAGGGTCTCGTGCCGCTGAGCACGGTCGCCGAGGTCAAGGAGGTCAACGGCCCGGAGGCGGTGACCCGGACGGACGGGAACCGCACCGCCACGGTCACCGGTACGGTCACCGGCTCGGACCTCAGCAAGGTCACCAAGGACCTGAACACGAAGCTGGACGGGCTCTCCCTGCCGGCCGGCGCGTCGACCTCGGTCGGTGGCGTCAGCGCCGACCAGGCGGAGGCGTTCAAGCAGCTCGGCCTGGCCGTGCTGGCCGCCATCGCGATCGTCTTCATCATCATGGTGGCGACGTTCCGCAGCATCGTTCAGCCGATCATCCTGCTGGTCTCCATCCCGTTCGCGTCGACCGGCGCGATCGGCCTGCTGCTGGCCACCGGCACCCCGCTGGGCGTTCCCGCGCTGATCGGTGTGCTGATGCTCGTCGGCATCGTGGTGACCAACGCCATCGTGCTGATGGACCTGATCAACCACTACCGGGCCGAGGGCATGGGCGTGCAGGAGGCGGTGATCGAGGGCGGCCGGCACCGGCTGCGGCCGATCCTGATGACCGCCATCGCGACGATCTTCGCGCTCATCCCGATGGCGCTCGGCCTGACCGGCGAGGGTGGTTTCATCTCCCAGCCGCTGGCCATCGTGGTGATCGGCGGCCTGGTCAGCTCGACACTGCTGACCTTGGTGCTGGTGCCGACGCTGTACACCATGGTGGAGTCCGGCAAGGAGCGGCGGCGGGGCAAGCGTGAGGTGAGGCGGGCCCGCAAGGCCGGCGCCCCCGAGGTCGCGGAGACTCCGGAGATCCCGGAGACCCCGGCGGAGGAGCCGGTCACCGTGCCCGACGACGCTCCGGCGCCCAACGGCGCGCTGCGCGGGTACACCGACCAGTTCGAGGTGCTGAAGATGCCGAAGGGGCCGGAGAAGCCCCAGGAAAAATAACCAAGAAATAAGGATTGCGATGCCCGGCCACACACGGCCGGGCATCGGCCTTTTTCCGGCCACGACTAGATTCCGTACGTGCCAGCAACGCTCTCGGTCCTTACCCGCAATCGCGACTTCCGCCGTCTGTTCGCCGCTGAGCTGGTGGTCTTCGGGGCCGACTGGTTCGTCATGGTCCCGCTGCTGGTGCTGCTGCCGGAGCTCACCGGGCACGGCTTCTGGGGCGGTCTGGTGCTGGCCGTGGACACCGGGATCAACGCGCTGCTGCTGCCGTACACCGGGACGATCGCCGACCGCCTGGACCGCCGCAAGATCCTGATCGGCGCCAATCTCGCCTCGTTCGCCGCGGTGCTGGTGCTCTTCGCGGTCCGCTCGGCCGCCACCGCGCCGCTGGCCCTGGTCGCGATCGGGGCGATGGCCGTGGCCAAGGCGTTCTACCAGCCGGCCAGCTCGGCCGCCCTGCCCAACGTGGTCGAGCCGGCCGACCTGCCGGCCGCCAACGCGATCTCCGGCTCGGCCTGGGGCACCATGACCGTGCTCGGCGCGTCGCTGGGCGGCGTGGTCAGCAACGCCTTCGGGCCGTACGCGTGCTTCTCGGTCACCGCCGCCTGTCTGCTGGCCGGCAGCCTGTTCACCGCCCTGGTCCGCCGCCCGCTGCAGGCCGGTCACGCCGTCGAGGGCGAGCATCCGCGGCCGTTGCGGGCGCTGCGCGAGGCGCTCGCCTACATCCGGGCCCGCCCGCGGATCACCGCCCTGGTCACGGTCAAGTCGGCGGTCGGGCTCGGCAACGGTGTCCTGACCGTGTTCCCGCTGATCGCGGTCGCGCACGGGGCCGGGGCGCTCGGCGCCGGGCTGCTCTTCGCCGTCCGCGGCGCCGGCGCCCTGTTCGGCCCGTTCCTGATGCGCCCGGTGCTGACCCGCCGTTCCTGGTTGCTGCCCGGCCTGGCGCTGTCGATGGCGCTCTACGGTCTCGGCTACATCGGGGTCGCGTTCAGCCCGTGGTTCCCGGCGGTGTTGCTGCTGGTCTTCGTCGCGCACTTCGCCGGCGGCACGAACTGGTTCCTCTCCAACTTCGTGCTGCAGGCCGAGGTTCCGGACCGGCTCCGCGGCCGGGTCTTCGCCACCGATCTGATGCTGGCCACACTCTCCATCGCGGTCAGCCAGCTCGCCGCCAGCGCCGTCGTCGACCACGTCGACATGTCGGTCGTGCTGGCCGGGTGCGGGCTGATCACGGTGGTCTACGCGATCGGCTGGTGGCTGGGCACACGCCGGATGGCGGGATTGTCCGGGCGCGACGATCACCCTGAGATGATCAAGCCCTAGCATGTGGCGATGGGCCTGACCTTCGTCACCGATCCGGTTTCCGTCAGCACCCCGGCGACCAGCGCGAACCTGGGCCCGGGCTTCGACGCGCTGGGCCTCGCGCTGACCCTGCACGACGATCTGACCGCCCGGGTCACCGACGGCGGCTTCACCGTCGAGGTGAGCGGGCAGGGCGCCGGTGAGCTGCCGATCGGCGAGGATCACCTGGTCGTGCGGGCCATGCTGCACACGTTCGACGAGTTCGGCGAGCGTCCGCCCGGCCTGGCCGTGCGCTGCCTCAACCGCATCCCGCAGGCTCGCGGCCTGGGCAGTTCCTCGGCGGCCATCGTCGGCGGCGTGCAACTGGCCCGTGGTCTGGTCCGGGACGGTTTCGAGCTGATCGACGACGAGGCCGCGCTGCGCATCGCGGCGAAGATCGAGGGGCATCCCGACAACGTCGCGCCGTGCCTGCTCGGCGGTTTCACCGTCGCGTGGACCGAGGGAACAGGCGCGCGGGCCGTGCGGTTGAACCCGGCCGAGGGCGTACGCCCCACGGTCTTCATCCCGTCCGAGCGTGGTTACACCGCGACCGCGCGGGCCGCGCTGCCGGCCGACGTGCCGCACCGCGACGCCGCCTTCAACGCGGGCCGGTCGGCCCTGCTCACGCATGCTCTGACGAGTGATCCGGCGCTGCTGTTCCCGGCCACCGAGGATCGCCTGCACCAGGGTTATCGGGCCAGTGGCATGCCGGGCACGGCGTCGCTGGTGTCGGCCCTGCGCTCGGTCGGCGTGGCCGCCGTGGTCAGTGGCGCCGGTCCCACCGTCCTGGCATTGACCGAGGTCCCGGGCGATTTCCACCCGGGCGCGCACTGGCACAGCGAAGTGCTGGGCGTGGACGGCGCCGGTGCTGTTGTGAAAGGGGGTATGGTGGAACACGCCGAGCGGGGTCCTGTTGCCGCAGGTCGCAAGAGTTGATTACGCTCTAGACCTAGCACAGCCGCGAAGCAAGCGATCTCTGCGGTTCGGCGCACCCCCGAGATTTCTGGGCCGTCCTGGCTCATCTCACTTCTCATCAAGGCATACGCCGGGCAGCAGTGCATAGATCGCTGCACTCGCCGAGACCTACCCGTCAAGGTATGACGGGCAGGGAAACCGTCGAGCTGCCGTGCAGTACGAAAAACCCCGCGCCGCTGCTGCGAAGCGGGTTTCCGAGGGCACCCGGCCCAGGCTGCAGTTCCGGGTGATCTCGGGTATTTCCGACGGAAGGAATCCATTGAGCGACACCACCGACGTGACGTCGGGTGTTTCTGACGTCGCTGACGGCGCCGGCACCACCGCGACCGCCACGAAGCGCCGCCGCGGCGGCACCGGGCTGTCCGCGATGCTGCTGCCCGAGTTGCAGAGCCTCGCCGCTTCCCTCGGCATCTCCGGCACCGCCCGGATGCGCAAGGGTGAGCTGATCACCGCGATCTCCGAGCGGCAGAGCGGCGGCTCGTCCGCCGCCGAGCCGGCCCCGCGTCCGCGGAGCGAGGCCGTCGCCCCGGCCCAGCCGGCCCCGGTCCAGGCGCCCGCTCAGCCGGCTCCGGCCGAGACGCCGCAAACCGCAGCCCCGGCCGAGACCACTCCGGCCGCCCCACCGGCCGCCGAGACCGCCCCGGCCGCGGAGCGCCCGTCCCGGCGCAGCCGCGAGCGGGCCGCCCGTGACACGACGCCCCGCGAGTCGGCGCCCCGTGACACGGCACCTCGTGAGGCCGCCCCGGTGCAGGCCGAGGCCGCACCCGCCGTCATCGAGGCCCCGGCCGCACCGGTCGCCCCGGCCGACACCACCGAGCGGGCCGAGCGCCCGGAGCGTGGTGACCGCAACCGTGACCGGCAGCGCAACCCGCGCGACGGCGAGCGTCCGGAGCGCGGCGAGCGTTCCGAGCGCACCGAGCGTGGTCCGCGGGACAACGACCGCACCGAGCGTGGTCCGCGCGACAACGACCGCACCGAGCGTGGTCCGCGGGACAACGACCGTAACGACCGCGGTCCGCGCGACAACGACCGCAACGACCGTGGCCCGCGGGACAACGACCGCACCGGCGGCGACCGGGGTCCCCGCGCCGACCAGGGTCACGACGACGACGACAACGACGGCGAGGGTGGCCGCCGGAGCCGGCGCAGCCGCTTCCGTGACCGTCGCCGCGGCCGTGACCGCGACGACGCGCCGCAGCGTGAGGACAACCGTCGTGACGGCGGTGGCCGCGAGCCGCACGTGACCGACGACGAGGTTCTCGTCCCGGTCGCCGGCATCCTGGACGTGCTGGACAACTACGCGTTCGTCCGCACCACCGGTTACCTCTCCGGGCCGAACGACGTCTACGTCTCGATGTCGCAGGTCAAGAAGTACGGGCTGCGCCGCGGCGACGCGGTCACCGGCGCCGTGCGGTCGGCTCCGCGTGACGGTGACGGGCAGCGGCGGGACAAGTACAACCCGCTGGTCCGCCTGGACACCATCAACGGCATGGAGCCCGACGAGGCCCGCCGGCGTCCCGAGTTCTACAAGCTGACGCCGCTCTACCCGCAGGAGCGTCTGCGGCTGGAGACCGAGCCGCACATCCTCACGACCCGCATCATCGACCTGGTGATGCCGATCGGTAAGGGCCAGCGCGCGCTCATCGTCTCCCCGCCGAAGGCCGGTAAGACGATGGTCCTGCAGGCTCTGGCCAACGCCATCACCCGCAACAACCCCGAGTGCCACTTGATGGTCGTGCTCGTGGACGAGCGGCCGGAAGAGGTCACCGACATGCAGCGCACGGTGAAGGGCGAGGTCATCGCGGCCACGTTCGACCGTCCGCCGCAGGACCACACCACGGTCGCCGAGCTCGCCATCGAGCGGGCCAAGCGGCTGGTCGAGCTGGGCCACGACGTGGTCGTGCTGCTCGACTCGGTGACGCGTCTGGGCCGCTCGTACAACCTGGCCGCGCCCGCCTCGGGCCGCATCATGTCCGGTGGTATCGACTCGACCGCCCTTTACCCGCCGAAGCGCTTCCTCGGCGCGGCGCGCAACATCGAGAACGGTGGCTCGCTCACCATTCTCGCGACCGCGCTGGTGGAGACCGGGTCGATGATGGACACGGTCATCTTCGAGGAGTTCAAGGGCACGGGTAACGCCGAGCTCAAGCTCGACCGGAAGATCGCCGACAAGCGGGTCTTCCCGGCCGTGGACGTCTCCGCCTCCAGCACCCGTAAGGAAGAGATCCTGCTGGGCAAGGAGGAGCTGGCGATCATCCACAAGCTCCGCAAGGTGCTCAGCTCGCTGGAGTCCGGCGCCGCTCTGGACCTGTTGATGGACCGGCTCAAGCAGACCCGGACCAACATCGAGTTCCTGATGCAGATCGCCAAGTCCACTCCTGGCGAATAAACGCACAAAAACGACGAGCCCCACCCGATCGGGTGGGGCTCGTCGCGTTTATCGCACACGTTGTCTGATTCGCCCCGTACGGGGTCGTGCGAACCTCCGGTATCCCCATCCCTCGATTCTCCGGAGGCAATCAGATGCTCGTGCCCGGATACCGGGACCACCCCACCGAGCCCTGGGATCCGGACGCACCCGCCGACCCCGCCGAGGCGGAGGATTTCCTGCGCCGCTGCTACACCGAGAATCCACGACTCGGGCCGGTCGAGCCACGCCTGGCCATCGTCCGCGCGCAGATCGCCGCCACCGGCACCTACGTGCACACCCCGGACGAGCTGACCCACGGCGCCCGGATGGCCTGGCGCAACGCGAGCCGCTGCATCGGCCGGCTCTACTGGCGCAGCCTGCTCGTGCTCGACCGCCGCCGGGCCCGGACCGCCGACGAGATCTACTCGCTTCTCGTTCAGCACCTGCAGACCGCCGGGGACGGACAGATCCGGCCGGTGATCAGTGTCTTTGCGCCGGCTCGCCCCGGCCAGCCGTACGCGCGGGTCTGGAATGAGCAGTTGATCCGCTACGCCGGTTACCGGGCCGAGGACGGGGTGCCGATCGGCGACCCGCGGCTGCGGGAGTTCACCACCGCGGTGCGGGCCTTCGGCTGGCAGGGCAAGGGGGAGGCATTCGACGTGCTCCCGCTGGTGATCGAGACCCCGGCCGACGGGATCCGCCTCTACGAGCTGCCCGAACGCGCCATCCGGGAGGTGCCGATCACCCACCCCGAGTACTCCTGGTTCACCGAGCTGGGCCTGCGCTGGCACGCGGTCCCGGCGATCTCCAACATGCGCCTGACCATCGGCGGCGTGCACTACCCGCTCGCCCCGTTCAACGGCTGGTACCTGGGCACCGAGATCGGCGCCCGCAACCTCGCCGACGAGGACCGCTACGACCTGCTGCCGGTGATCGCCGCGCGTCTGAACCTGGACACCACCCGCGAATCGTCGCTCTGGCGCGACCGCGCGCTGCTCGAACTCAACCTCGCCGTGCTGCACAGCTTCGAACAGGCCGGCGTCAAGATGAGCGACCACCACACCGAGTCCCGGCGCTTCCTCAAGCACCTCGACAACGAGCGCAGGGCCGGCCGCCCGGTCCCGGCCGACTGGAGCTGGATCGTGCCGCCCATGTCCGGCGGCATCACCCCGGTCTTCCACCGCTACTACGAGGAGATGGACCTGCGCCCGGCCTTCTACCTCGACGACGAGGCGGCCGCCCTGGCCAGCGAGGGCATGCGCCGCTGCCCCCATCGAGGCTGAAAAATCAAGATCAAATTCCTCATTGCCCCGGTCCGCGGTGGTCCAGATCGTCGCTCCCGCGGGGACCCTTCCGGTCCTCGCAGGGCGCTGGCGCGCCCAGAACGCGAGGCCCGCAAGGGCGATGTGGTCGGGTGGTTGCGGTCAGAGCAACAACCCCATTCACGGGATCCCACGGCTCGTCCGAGCCCTGCCCGCCGGCCCCGCAACGCCGCTGCCACCCCGGCCCCAGCCGCGCTCCCGGGCTCGGCTGGTGCTCACGGCTCCAAAAAGCCCGTTTTGCAGCCGTGAGCACCAGCCCAACCCCGGAGCCGCGGCCGGGCCCGGACCCCAGGCGGCATCGCGTCGGGTGGAGGCGGGCGCTGGCTCACGACGTACGGGAAAAAGGGGTTTTCAGGCGAACTCGTTGACCGCGAAGTCGTCGCGGTGGCGCCAGGCCGCCTCGGTGCGGACGTGCTCGGCGCGGACCCATTTGAGCTGCTTGAGCGGGAATTCGGCGGCCGGGATGCGACCGGCCGCGCGGACCACGAAGCCCTCGGACGACTTCTCCTCGCGCTGCGCGGCCCAGGCGGCGCGGGCCTCGGACAGGCTGCCGCCGCGATACAGCACCGGCACCACCGGCAACTCCAGACGCCGCGCCCAGTCGACCGTGTCGTCCCAGCCCAGCAGCGTGTCCGTCTCGTCCCAGATGCCGAAGACCAGGAACACCCCGGGCAGATCGGCGTAGGCGACACTGCGGCGAGCCCACATCGACTCGCCGCAGACCCGCCACTCGTCCGGGATCTTGTACGCCGTCATCGCCCACAACGCCTTGGCCGGCCGATCCCACGGGTGGGTGCCGGAGTCGACCGAACGCGCGTACATGGCGTCGCGGGTGAAGGTGAGGTTCCCGCCGTCCATCTTCTCGGTCACCACGAGTTCGCCGTCCAGCCACGACAGATCCGTCTGGATCCGGTCGTCGCCGGACGCGCCCGGAGAATCCGGCAGATGGAACGTACGCGGATACTTCACCACCTCAGAAGTCCCCCTCCGCCACCTGAAACACCGTCAGGCCGAGCGCACGCCACATACGTACCACCTGCTGCCGGTCGTCGAAAACCCCCACGACCCGCCATCGGTCCCGGATCTTCTCGTCGAAGATCTCGCGCTTGACCACCGAGTCCTTACGGCTGTCCCCTTCCGGCCGCATGAACAGAGCCTCGTACGGCACGTCGACGAACAGGTCGAGCCACGCCTGCGTCTCGGCCCGGCACACCTCGTCGCGCCCCGAGCAGAAGACGATCGCGTGCCCGGCCGCGTGCATCGCCCGGACCGCCGCGATCACCGACGGATTCGGCTCGTCCGAACCGACCCGATGCCAGTCGTACGGGCTCCGGCCGGCCATCAGCGCGACCGTCCCGTCGATGTCCACCAGCACCACCGGCGGCAGCCCCGGATCCGGGTCGTAGATCACACCCGGCCCGCCCGGGTCGACGAACGGCACCGGCAGCGGCAGGTTCCGTCCGGCCAGGAAACGCTCGTGCATCCGGCGGATCGCGGCCTCGCCGACCCGGTCGTCCTCCGGCCGTCCGGCGTCCCGCCGGAGACACTCCTCCAGCGGGACGTCGGTGAAGTCGTGCACCTCGAACGACGCGTTGTACCGGGCGGCCATCTCGGCCCACTCCCGTACGGTCCGGGACCGCAGATTCGTGTCGTCCACGATCACCGACCCGCGGGTCCGCAGCAGCGCCTCCACCGCGGCCCGCTGCGCGTGCGTGACCTGCGACTCGGCCGCCTGCGTGAACAGGCGCCGCCCGTGCAGCATCCGCCGCAGGTCGTCCCGGTTCACCCGGACCACACCCGGCTGCAGCTTGCGCGCGAACGTGGTCTTCCCGGACGCGGGCAGGCCCCGCGTGATCAGCAGTCGTGTCATTCCTCGGCTCCTCGTACGGCCGGCCCGTCCACCGACGGGCGCGCCCGCTGCCACAGGCCCGGACGGTAGTCGTGACCGTCCAGACGCTGGAACAACTCGCCCCGGTGCGGGCTGCGCACCGCGGCGAGCGCGAACTCCTTGCGACCCCAGCCCGCCGGCAGGGCCGCGACCAGGGCGTCGTACGCCGCCTCGACCGCCGCGGCGCGCTCGTCGACCTCGGCCGTCAGCTGCGCGGCGATGCCCCGGGCCCAGACGTGGAACTCGTCCGGGAGCGGCGCCAGCAGCGCGTCCAGGCTGCCGCCGGTGGCCAGGATCTCCCAGACGGTACGCGAGGTGAGACCGGTCACCAGCCGGTGGAGACGTACGTAATCGGCGTACTTGATCTTCACTCGCTGGTCGGTCGCGGTGAAGTGCACGACCAGCCCCTCCCGGCCGTCCCGCGGGGGAGCGGCGAGCGCCTCGGCCAGCGTCGCGTACCCGAACGTCTCGACCACCGGGCCCGGCCAGTCCGGCACCGCCTCCGGCCCGTGCGAGCGGCCGGTGGCGATCTCCACCGCTCCGAGCAGCACCAGGTCGTCCAGCCCCCGGTAGTCCACGACGATCTTGTTGGCCGGGTAGATGATCTCCACCAGAACGGTCAGTCCGTCCGGCGGGACGAACGACGGGTAGCGCGCACGCAGCGTCCGCGTCGCATGAATCGCCTGGTCAGAGGCGAACGACCCGCGCGTGGCGACGGCCCACCCGGTCCCGTCGTGGTAGACGATCCCCAGGCTCCCGTCGACCTTGTCGGTCACCGTCACCGCCGCCCCCGGCGCGAGCGTCGGGGCCTGGCTCTCCGTGTGGTTGAAGAACTTGCCGTACCCGCGCGCGACGAGCCTCAGGTCGGCGTCCACGATCAGGCCGCGGCAGGCGAGCGTGACCGGCGACCAGGCGCCGCTGTACTGACAGGCCTCGGTGTAGTTGTAGATCGTGAACGGCCGGCTCGGATGACGCTGCGTCCGGATCAGCCCGTGATCGACCGCTTCGGCCAGCGTGACCGGATCGAATACGTCGTGGAGCAGCGTCATGACAGGTTCCTCGGTGAGCGGGAATTACCGGACGGGCGCTCACGTTATGACGCACGAAACCAGTTGCACCTCCTGATTTCCGGCAGCTACCGGGGATCTGGCAGACTGGTACATCGGCCAGTAAGGGTTCCGGTTCCCGTCCTCATTCATCACAGGGCGACCCGGCGACCCGCATCATCGAGAGGGACCGAGAAGACATGAAGAGCGGCATCCACCCGGAGTACACGACCACCGAGGTCATCTGCTCCTGCGGCGAGACCTTCACGACCCGTAGCACCGCCAAGGGCGGCGAGATCCGCGTCGAGACCTGCAGCGCCTGCCACCCGTTCTACACCGGCAAGCAGCGCGTCCTCGACACCGCGGGCCGGGTTGCGAAGTTCCAGGCGAAGTACGCCAAGGTCAACGCCGCGAAGAAGAAGTAACTGCTTCAACGGCGCCCGTCCCGGATTCCGGGGCGGGCGCCGTTCGCGTGTGCGTCCGTTTTTTCATGTCCAGCCCGGGAGAGACCGATGAGCAACGACCGTTTGAACATGCTTCTCGCCGAGTACGCGGACCTGGAGAAGCGGATGGAGGACCCGTCCATCCACTCCGACCAGGCGCTGGTCCGCCGGGTCGGCCGGCGTTTCGCCGAGCTGGCGCCGATCTATTCGGCCAACGCGGAGCTGGAGGCGGCCCGGGAGGACCTGGCCGCGGCCCGGGAACTGGCGGCCGAGGACTCGGCGTTCGCGTCCGAGGTCGAGGCGGTCGCCGCGACGATCCCGGTGCTGGAGGAGAAGCTCGGCGAGATGCTCATGCCGCGCGACCCGAGCGACGCCAAGGACGTGATCATCGAGATCAAGGCGGGCGAGGGCGGCCAGGAGTCGGCGCTGTTCGCCGGTGACCTGCTGCGCATGTACACCCGCTACGCGGAGCGGCACGGCTGGGTGGTCGAGGTGATCGACTCGCAGGAGTCGGACCTCGGCGGCGTCAAGGACATCTCGGTGGCGGTGAAGACGAAGGGCGTGCCCGAGGGCGGTCACGGCGTCTGGTCCCGGATGAAGTGGGAGGGCGGCGTGCACCGGGTGCAGCGTGTCCCGGTCACCGAGTCGCAGGGCCGGATCCACACCTCGGCGGCCGGCGTGCTGGTGCTGCCCGAGGCCGAGGACGTCGACGTCCAGATCGAGCCGGGTGACCTGCGGATCGACGTCTACCGTTCGTCCGGTCCGGGTGGGCAGTCGGTCAACACCACCGACTCGGCCGTGCGGATCACCCACCTGCCGACCGGGACGGTGGTGAGCTGCCAGAACGAGAAGAGCCAGCTGCAGAACAAGGAATCGGCGATGCGCATCCTGCGGTCCCGGCTGCTGGCCCAGGCCCAGGAGGCGGCGGACGCGGCGGCCGGTGACGCCCGCAAGGCGCAGGTGCGCACGGTGGACCGCTCCGAGCGCGTACGGACCTACAACTTCCCGCAGAACCGGATCACCGACCACCGGATCGGCTACACCGCGTACAACCTGGATCTGGTGCTCGGCGGCGAGCTCGACGGGGTACTGGACGCGCTGGCCGCGGCCGACCGCGAGGCCCGTCTGGCCGGTGACTCCGAGGTCATCCGACGTCAGTGACGCCGAGCCGGCCGGAGCTGGTGCAGATCAGCCGTTGCCCGTGGGCCTGGCAGGTGTCGGATCGTCCGGGGACCGCGCCGATCAGTTCGCTGCGGCCGGTCACCGGGTCCCAGCGGGAGATCGTCACCCGGTAGGGCGCGGTTCTGGTGTCGCCGAGCGCGAACAGGCGCCCGTCGTCCAGGGCGACGGCCTGGGTGCCGTGCGGCGCGGTACCGATCGTGCGGCCGGTGACCGCGTCGACCACCGAGCTCTCGGTGGCCATATCGCGGCTGCCGCCGAACAGCAGGCGGCCGTGGTCGAGTGGGGTGACGTTGCCGCTGGGGAGCTTCCATTTCCGTACGCCGGTGGCCGGGTCGACGCCATTGGTCAGGTGGATGTCGTTGACGCAGAGGACCGGCCCGCAGTCCTGGACGTAGACCTCGCCGGTGTCCTGGTAGCGCCACAGTTCGGTGAGGGTGTCGGTCCGGTACGCGATCACGGTGGTGTCGGGTGCGTCGGTCCGTACGTCGTAGAACTGGTCGCCCAGAACCTGCGGACCCCAGCCGAGCGTGCCGTCCGGCCGGCTGCCCTGGCGGCGGGCCAGCGTGACACCGTCCGACCAGCGCAGCGTGCTCAGCTCGCCGGTCTCGCTCTTGGCGACGATCCGCGCGGTCTCGGCCGGGCCCTCGGAGACGACCAGGTTGTCGGTGACGGCGATCGCGCGGTCCCAGATCGAGGTGCCGTCGGCGGCCCGGACCAGGTGCAGCCCGGTGACCCGGCCCTGGTCGTCGCGGTCACCGAGCAGGACCTGGTCGGCGGTGGCGGCCAGTTCGTTGCCGGAGCGCTGCCAGAGTGTCCGGCCGGTGTGGGCGTCCACGGCCCGGGTGTCGAGGCCGAAGACCATGTTGCCGTCGGGGAGCACGACCTGACGGACGGTTGCCGGGGCGTAGAGCTGCTGACTGTCCGGGTCCGGGTTGAGCCACTGGGTGATCTGGTCGTCGTGCCCGGTCCACAACACGCGGCCGGTGACCACGTCGTACGCGGCGATGTCGGGGGTGGTGCCGGGTGTGCCGCTGCTGACCAGCACGATGTCACCGAACACGTACGGCCAGGTCTCCAGGCCGATCTCGGCCGACCAGCTCTCGGTCACCGACGGCGGGGACGGCTGCCCGGAGCCGGTGAGGGCGAGCGCGCAGATCACCGCGAGGGCGGCCGCGATCGGTCGGACGAACCCGAAGCGGTGGCGCGAGGACGCCGGCACGAGCGGCTCCTCGGCGAATTCCGGCGCGCTGACGTCGCCCAGCTCGATGATGGCCATGGTGCCGCCGATCCTAGGACGCCGCGTCACCCCAGCGCAGTCACCACGAGCGCGTCCGGGCGACGGCAGAGCAGGAACCGGCCGCCACCCGAGCAGGGGCCGGTGGCCGGGGAGGCGATCGTGCCGATCGGGATGATCCGCCCGGCGGCCGAGTCGATCCGGCTGACCACGCTGCGGTCCGGGTCGGTGGTGCTGGCCCGGATCAGGGTGTCCGTCCCGTCGGAGCCGCCGGTGGGCGTCGGCCACCCCGGGGCGGGCCGGCCGAGCACCTGGCCGGTCGCCGCGTCCATCAGGGCGTGCTCGGGCGACTCGGACGTGCTGTACGCCAGCAGCCGGCCCGATCCGGCCACGTCGACACCGGCCCACCCGGTCCTGGACCAGCGGGTCGTGCCGGTGGCCGCGTCCAGGCCGGACAGTTCGGCGCCGCTGGACAGGCAGATGACCGGGCCGCACCCGGTCACGTCGGCGCCCCGGAGGGTCCGCCGGCTCCAGAGCGTGCTCAGGTCGTCCAGCCGGTACGCCGTGATCGTCGCGCCGCGCGGGTCGGCCCGGGTCACGAAGAGCCGGTCGTCGTCGAGCAGGGTGGCGCTGTTCTGCCAGTCGTCGCCGGTCTCGATGGGGCGGGTGGCGATCGGCGTGCCGTCGTCGTAGCGGTACGTCGCGATCTCGCCGATGGCCGTGGCCACGATCTGCCCCGGCCCGGGTCGCAGATCGAGCGCGCGGGTCAGCGGCCGGGTCCAGCGGACGACGCCGTCGCGGGCGCCGACCATCCGCATCGTGTGCAGTTCGCCGTGCGCGTCCCGGTCGGCCAGCAGCACCGCGTCGGGGGTGGTCCGGAACACCTCGCCGGGTGAGCGCCAGCGGTCGGCGCCGGTGGCCGCGTCCAGGGCGATCAGCTCGGTCGGGAAGGCCATCGCGGCCGACGGGTAGCCGGGGGCGGTGACGAACTCGGGCGGGCCGCCCAGCAGCACCATGCCGTCGGTGACCTGCATCGTGGTCAGGTCGCCGTAGCGCAGGGGCGAGGCCCGGCGCCAGCGGACAGCGCCGGTGGCCAGGTCGTACGCGGTCATTCCGGTCCGGCGGACGACGTAGACGGCGTCGGCGCCGATCGCGAAACCGTCCTGCTCGGTCGCGCCGGTCGTCCACAGCTGCCGGACCAGCGGCGGCGGGGGAGCGGCGGACGCGCCCAGCGCGAGCGCGCAGAGCAGCGCCACGACCAGCGGCCATCCACGGAAACGCGCCGCCGGCCGGGACGACGGTGGCGGCGGGTCGGCGGTCGGCGAACTGAGATCCCCGAGCTCGATCACGGACATGCGGGTCCCGTCCGGCGGATCCGGTTCGGGATGATCCACCAGGCCGACCCTACGTCGGTTTCCGGCTCGCCGCCGCCGAGGCCAGGGCGGCGCTGAGCCCCCGGCCGTTGGTGCCCACCTCGGACCAGCCGGCGGCCAGCCCGATCGGCGTGCCCGGGACCAGGACCTGCCAGTTCTCCGAGGAGGCGGCCGAGCTGATCCGGCGGGACACCTCGGCCGCGTGGTGCGGGCCGGCGCCCGGCAGGACCAGGACGAACTCGTCGCCGGCGAACCGGGCCACGAAGTCGCCGCGGCGCATCACCCGGGCCAGCACGCCGGCGATCCGCTGCAGGACCAGGTCGCCGCAGTGCCGGCCGTGGCGCATGTTGACCGTGGTGAAGCCGACGATGTCGCAGACCCCGACCGCGGCCCGCTCGCCCCGGGCCAGCAGCGCGTCCACGTAGTGCTCCAGCTGGCGGCGGTTGGGCAGCCCGGTGAGCGGGTCGGTGAGCGTCTCGTCGCCGTAGCGGTGCGGGTCGCGCTGGGTCTCCTGGGCGTCCAGACGGGCGGCGACACCGTCCAGGTAGCCGTCGCGGAGCTGGTCTATGCGCTGGGCGGCGAGGCGGAACGCGTACCGGTCGGCGGCGTGCGCGGCGGCGTGATCACCGGCGCTGGCGTGGCAGATGCTGCGTAACCGGGCCGGTTCCGGGGCGCCGAGCACCTCGGCCGAGACCGGGATCGCCTCCAGCATGGTCAGCGCCCGTTCGGGTTTGCCGGCCGCGATGGTCAGGCACACCGAGCCGAGATGCCGCAGGTCCCGGGTGCGGGCGCTGTCCCCGCCGCCGGTCAGCCACTTGGCCGCGCCGTCCTCGGTCGGCTCGCCCAGGGCGGCCCGGCGGGCCAGCGCGTAGCCGTACACCGCGCGGCTGCCCGGGCGCAGCTGGTCGGTCGCCACGTACCGGGAGCGCTCGGCGTCGATGTCGCGCAGCACCCGCAGGCAGCCGTCGGTGTCGCCCCAGTGGTCCAGGGAGACCGCGTTGCGCAGCCGGATGCCGGGGGCGGCGAACACCTCCGGGCTCAGGCCGGCGCTCGCGCCGACCTCCCGGGCCTGCTCGATCGCGGTCAGCGCCTGGCCGTGGAAACCCAGGTAGGAGTAGGCCATGGCCAGGTCGTGCCAGCCCCAGGCGGTCTCCATGTCACGCTCGGGCACCGCGGCCAGCGCCCGGGACGCCTGGACCAGGTGGGTGACACCCCGGTCCAGATTGCTCTGCAGGTGGGCGCCGAGGGCGGCGAAGGCGTGCATCTGCCCGCGCAGGTAGGGGTCGGGCACCTCGCGGACGGCCTCGGCGGCGACGGCCATCGCGGTGGCCAGCTCGGCGACCCGGCCGAGGTTGATCAGAGCGCCGAAGCGCTGTATCAGCGCGTAGGCCCGGGTGGTGGGATCGGCGCTGGTGTCCAGCACGGCGTCCAGGATCGGCAGGGCCTGCGCGGAGCGGCCGTTCTGCTGGAGCTCACCGGCCCGGCGCAGGTCATCGACATGTTCCGCGAGCTGGTCCAACCAACCCACCAGGCGCCTCCCACGGCCTCGGCGCGGCGCTGGGCGACCCGGCCGATCCTCAGCGTGCGCGACGTCTCATGATTATGCCGTGACGCCGTCTGATGAACACCCCCGCCGGACCCGGCTGGCACCCGAGTTGGCATCGGCGACGGCCGAACTCTCGGCGTCCGGTGTGTCCTCCCCGCGCGTCGACGCCGAACTGCTCGCCGCCCACGTGCTGGATGTGCCGCGCGGGCGGCTCATATTGATCGACGCGATCCTGGAGGACGAGGCCGCGCGGCTGCGGGAAATCGTCGCGAAGCGGGCCGGCCGGATTCCGTTGCAATATCTGATCGGTACGGCCGCGTTCCGCCATGTGGACCTCGCGGTCGGCGACGGCGTGTTCGTCCCGCGCCCGGAGACCGAGTTGCTGGCCGGCTGGGGGATCGAGCGGACCGGGCCGGGCGCGACGGTGGTCGACCTGTGCAGCGGCAGCGGGGCGATCGCGGTGTCGCTGGCCGACGAGTCGAAGGCCGGCCGGGTGATCGCCGTCGAGCGCTCACCGGAGGCGCTGCCGTGGCTGCGGCGCAACGCCTCGGGCTATTCGCAGATCGAGGTCGTCGAGGGCGACGTGACCGATCCTGACCTGCTGTCCGATCTGCAGGGTCGGGTGGATGTGCTGCTCTGCAACCCGCCCTACGTGCCCGAGGGGACTCCGGTGCCGCCCGAGGTGTCCGATCACGACCCGGCCGAGGCGGTGTTCGGCGGGGCCGACGGGCTGAGCGTGATCCGGCCGGTGGTCGCGCTTGCCGCCGTACTTCTCGCATCGGGTGGATGGGTCGGCATCGAACACGACGACGTGCACGGGACGGCCGTCCCCGCGTTGCTCCGCGAGGACGGCCGGTTCACCGAGGTGACGGCCCACGACGATCTCACCGGCCGCCCGCGATACGCGACCGCCCGTCGCGCGTAACGGCATGGCAGACTGCACGTCGTGATGCTCTACGACTGCGCTGCCATCGCCGATCGTGATCGCGGTATTGCCGCGGCCGTCGAGGCGGCCAAGAGCGGTGAGCTCGTTGTCATGCCCACCGACACGGTGTACGGGGTCGGCGCCGACGCGTTCACCGCGCACGCGATCACCCAGTTGCACCACGCCCGCGGGTCGGACCGCCGAGTGCCGCCCCCGGTGCTGGTCGGCTCCCGCCACACGCTCGACGGGCTGGTCTACTCCCTGCCCCGGGCCGCGCGGGACCTGGCCGACGCGTTCTGGCCGGGCGCGCTGACCATCATCGTGGAGCACTCGCCGAGCCTGCAGTGGGATCTGGGCGAGACCGGCGGCGTGATCGCGGTGCGGATGCCGTTGCACCCGGTCGCCCTCGAAGTGCTGCGCGAGGTCGGCCCGATGGCCGTGACCACGGCCAACAAGGTCGGCTCGCCCTCCCCGCTGACCGCCGAGGAAGCCCGCGACCAGCTGGAGTATTCGGTGCGCGTCTACCTGGAGGCCGGCCCGGCGGTCGACCCCTGGCCGAGCACGGTGGTCGACGTGACCGGCGACGTGCCGCGGGTGCTGCGGGTCGGCTCGATCCCGGTGGAGAAGCTGCGCGACGTGGTTCCCGAGATCATCGAGGGCGAGGCCTGAGGTGGCGCCGTTCACCGTCCTGCACGTCTGTATGGGCAACATCTGCCGCTCCCCGATGGCCGAGCGCCTGCTCGACCGGGCCGTCCGGGACCGCGCCGGCAGCGACGAGCAGCTCCTGCGCAGCGTCAGCGCCGGCACCGGCGGCTGGCACGAGGGCGAGGAGATGAACCCGCCGGCCGCCCGCCAGGTCCGGGCCCGGCGCGGCTCGGCCGACGGCTTCGCGGCCCGCAAGCTGCGCGGCGACTTCATCGACGAGGCCGACCTGATCCTGACCGCCACCGCGGATCAGTACGACTACGTGGTCGCCCTGCGCCCGGAGGCGGCCGACCACACGTTCGTCCTCGGTGAGTTCGGCCGGCTGCTCAACGGCATCGACAAGGGCGCCCTGCCGCCGGCCGAGGCCAAGCCGGACGCGGTGCGCCAGCGCGGCGCGGCCATCGTCGAGGCCGTGCACCGGCTCCGCGGCAGCGAGACACCCCTGCTCACCGATGACCTGGACGACCCGTGGGGCCGCGGCGACCAGACGTTCCAGCGGGTCGGCGACGAGATCGAGGACACCACGGTCCCGTTCGCCACGTTGTTGCTTCCGTGACCTCTTTCTCCACGATCGCCCAGCCGGACGCCGAAGGGCTGCGCCGGGCCGTCGAGATCCTGCGCGCCGACTCGGTCGTCGCCTTCCCCACCGAAACCGTGTACGGGCTGGGCGCCAACGCGTTCGCCGAACAGGCCGTCGCCGAGATCTACCGCCTGAAGAACCGCCCGTCCTGGAACCCGCTGATCGTGCACGTCGCCACGGTCGCCGCCGCCCGGGACCTGGCCGCCGCATGGCCCGAAGTCGCCGACCGGCTGGCCGCGGCGTTCTGGCCGGGCCCGCTCACCCTCGTCGTGCGCCGGGCCGCGCACCTGGCCGGGGTCGGCGCCGACAACGACACCATCGCGATCCGCATCCCCGCCCACGACGTGGCGTTGGCCCTGCTCGAAGCGTCCGGACTCCCGCTCGCCGCGCCCAGCGCCAACCGCTCCGAGTCGATCTCGCCGACCACCGCCGAACACGTCGTGCGCAGCCTGCCCGACGTGCCCCTGGTCCTCGACGGCGGCCCCTGCTCGTGGGGCATCGAATCCACCGTCCTCGACCTGACCACACCGGTGCCCACCCTGCTGCGCCCCGGCGCGCTGCCGCTGCGCACCCTGCGCGACGTGACCGGGTCGATCGCGCTGCGCGAGATCGAGACCAGCGACGGCACGGCCCGGTCGTCACCCGGCATGAGCCGGCGACACTATGCGCCGCGGGCGAAAACCCTGCTCATGCGGGACTTGCGCGAGGCCGATCGGTCCGGCCTGCCGGCGCCTTCGGCGATTCTGACGTACGAGGGAGCACCGCCCCCGCCGTACGGCGAAATGGTCGAAGTTCTTTCCGCCGACCCCCGTGAGTATGCGGCCGATCTGTACGCGGCCCTGCACCGCCTCGACGACGCGGGCGCCGCCAGCATCCTGATCCAGGAACCGCCGCGGGCGGAGGACTGGCTGGCGGTCCGCGACCGCCTATCACGCGCCGCGGCGTGAGCCGGAGTTATCCACACTACGGCTCTGTCCACAGCCCCCCGAACGATCTTGCGATCCCGAACTAAACTTCGCCTCGTGGAGGTGGCCCCCCAGTGGTGCGGTGGGTTCTATTCCGCGGTGGGTTGTATTCCGCGGTGGGGGTCCTACTCCTCGGCACCACGGGCGATGTTGCGGGCCATGCCGCTGAACACGATCCCGTGGAAGGGCCAGACGGACGCCCAGTACAGGTGCCCGGCCAGCCCCCGAGGCAGGAACACGGCCCGCTGCCGATAAACCGAACCCCCATCACCGTCCGGTTCCGCACACATCTCCAGCCACGCCCGCCCGGGCACCCGCATCTCGGCCCGCAGCCGCAGCAGTGACCCGGGCACGATTTCTTCGACGCGCCACCAGTCCAGGGCCTCGCCGACCCGCAGCCGATGTTTGTCGCGTCGTCCTCGGCGCAGCCCGACGCCGCCGACCAGGCGGTCGAGCCAGCCGCGGACCGACCACGCGAGCGGGAACGAGTACCACCCGTTGTCGCCGCCGACGCCTTCGATGACCCGCCACAGCCGGTCGGCCGGGGCGTGCACCGGCCGTTTGCGTTCGTCGGTGTAGACGCTGCCGCCGGACCAGGCCGGGTCGCTGGGCAGGGGCTCGGCCGCGGCGTCCCGGCCGGATGCGCTGGACCAGCGGGTTTCCACGTTGGCGTCGCGGATGCGGCCGAGGGCCAGGCGCACCGATTCGTCGAAGCCGAGCGGTTCGACGCCGGGCAGGAGGCCGGCCAGGTCGTTCTCGCGGGCCACGGCTTCGTGGACGAGGCTGGCGACGAGCGGGCGGGCGATGGCGTTGGGCACCGGGGTGACCAGGCCGACCCAGTGCGCGGAGAGCCACGGGCTGAGCACCCGGGTCGGCACGATGATGCGGCGGGGGAGTCCGGCGACCCGGGCGTAGCGGCGCATCATCTCGGCGTAGGTGAGCACGTCGGCGCCGCCGATGTCGAAGCCGCGGTGGATCTCCGGGGGCAGTCCGGCCGCGCCGATCAGGTAGTGGAGCACGTCGCGGACGGCGATCGGTTGGATCCGGTTGTCGACCCAGCGCGGGCACACCATGGCCGGCAGCCGTTCAGTGAGGTAGCGGAGCATCTCGAACGACGCCGAGCCGGAACCGATGATCACCGGGGCGCGCAGCACTGCGGTCGGCACGCCACTGGCCAGCAGGATCCGGGCGACCTCGGCGCGGGAGCGCAGGTGCGGGGAGGGCCGGTCGCCGGGCGGGGGTTCGGGTCCGCCCAGGTAGATGATGCGATGTACGCCGGCTGCCCGCGCCGCCGCGGCGAAGTTGGCGGCGGCTTCCCGGTCGCGGCGCTCGAAGTCGGGCTGCCCGAGCGAGTGCATCAGGAAGTAGGCGACCTCGACGTCGGCGAAGGCGGCGGGCAGGGTGGCCGGGTCGGCCAGGTCGGCTTCGACGATCTCGACCTGGCCGGCCCAGGGGACGTCGCGCAGGCGGGCCGCGCTGCGCGACAGGCAACGCACCTGGTGACCGGATTCGACCAGTCTGGGGGCCAGTCGTCCCCCGATGTATCCGGTAGCTCCCGTGACAAGACAGCGCATGCCGAGCCCTTCGAAGAAAACCCGATAAACCGTTAAGTAGAGACTGTGCCCCGATTGGAGGTGATTCAGCCATATGCTCGATCAGGCCGCGTTCACCGAGCTCGGGGAGGCCCAGGTGAGCACCTTCTGGGGACCGGACTTCGCCGCGCTTGAGCGCGACGACCCGGAGATCGCCGACGTGCTCCTCGACGAGCTGGACCGGCAGCGGGACACGCTCAATCTGATCGCCGGGGAGAGCTTCACCTCGCCGGCCGTGCTGGCCGCACTCGGGTCGACCCTCGCCAACAAGTATGCCGAGGGTTACCCGGGCAACCGCTACTACGGCGGCTGCGCCCAGGCCGACCGGGCCGAGACGCTGGCCGTCGAGCGGGCCAAGGCGCTGTTCGGGGCCGAGCACGCGAACGTGCAGCCGCACTCCGGGGCGTCGGCCAACCTGGCCGCCTACGCGGCTCTGGCCGAGCCCGGCGACGCGGTGCTGGCCATGGGCCTGCCGCACGGCGGGCACCTGACGCACGGGAGCCGGGCCAACTTCTCGGGGAAGTGGTTCCACCCGATCTCGTACCGGGTGGATCCGGTCTCGGAATTGATCGACTACGACGAGGTACGGGATCTCGCGCTCGCGCACCGTCCGAAACTGATTATCTGCGGGGCGACCTCGTACCCCCGCCGGATCGACTTCGCCCGGTTCCGGGAGATCGCCGACGAGGTGGGCGCCTACCTGATGGTCGATGCCGCGCACTTCATCGGGCTGGTCGCGGGACGGGCCATCCCGTCGCCGGTGCCCTGGGCCGACGTGGTCACCTGCACCACCCACAAGGCGTTGCGCGGCCCTCGCGGCGGCATGATCCTTTGCCGTACGGACCTGGCCCGGCGCGTGGACAAGGCGGTCTTCCCGTTCGCCCAGGGCGGTCCGATGATGCACGCGGTCGCAGCCAAGGCGGTGGCCCTCCGCGAGGCGGGGACGGCCGCCTTCCAGGGGTACGCTTCGCAGACCGTGCGCAACGCACAGGCGCTCGCCTCCTGGCTGACCGCCGAGGGGATGCGCCCGGTGACCGGTGGCACCGACACCCATCTCGCCGTGCTCGATCTGCGCGAGCTGGGCGTCAGCGGCCGGGAGGCGGAGGCACGCTGTGCCGCCGCCGGGATCGCCCTCAACAAGAACGCTATTCCGTACGACCCGGAGAGACCTGCCGTGGCGTCCGGGATCCGGGTCGGCGCGCCGAGTGTCACCTCGCAGGGACTGCGGGAGACCGAGATGCGCCGGGTCGCGGAGCTGATCGGCGTGGCGGTGCGGTGCGATCCGGAGACGGCCGACGGGGTGTCCCGGCTGGCCGCTGTCGGCGAGGAGGTGACCGGCCTGGTGCGGCGCTTCCCGTTCTACGTTGACCAGGAGGTCATGGCATGAGCGACTGCACCGCGGCGAAGCAAGGGCCAGGAGGGCTTGCCCGATGAAGCCCGGCGTGACTGGTGCCCCGCAGGAGGCGACTCCCGGCGCGTTCGGGGAGATCCCCGGCGTACCGGAGAAGGATTTTGATCCTCCGCTGCCCGATCTGCCGCCTTTGCCGAAGGACCCGCGCTGGAAGGTCGAGCACCTCGGCTTCATGACCGCGGTCTCGACGGCGCTGCTGCTCTGCGCCGCGTCGGCCGGTTTCCTGCTCAGCGGCCCGACCGCCGCCCTCGCGGCGGCCGCCGGCGTCCTGATCGTGCTGGTCAGTCACACCCTCACCACGCTGGTCGTGGCCTGGGCTGACACGGTGCGCCCGGCCCTGGTGATGCCGTTGGGAATGTTGACGTATGTCGTCAAATATTCTTTGCTCGGGATTATCCTGGCGGTTGGCGTCTCGTCCGATTGGTCGGGTAAGAAGGCGCTCGGCCTCGGTGTTGTCGCCGGGGTCGTGGTGTGGACCGGTGTGCAGGCCTGGTGGGTGACGCGCCGGACACTCCGGAAGTGATCTGAAGCACCGGCATCTCCCCTGCTCAGCGGAGGTTTGACTGCTCAACTGCCACGATCCGGTGATGTGTCCGCTCGTGCCTTGTTCCGTTTTGGCGGGACAGGAGTACCGTGTGCTTCCAGTTGCGAGACCCCTGACGCCTGGACAACTGCGGTTGTGCGGGGGGTCCCGCTCATCCTTGTATTTCCGGCTGATATCGTTCGGGCCGTCATGACCGGCCAAGAACCCCCCCACGACAACCGCGGTGACGAAGGCCCTCCCCCGCCCGACACAGGTGCGGGCATGACGGCGGTCACCTACCTCATCGCGGGCATGTTGGTGTGGGGCGGGATCGGTTGGCTGGTCGACCACTACGTCGGAACCCCGGGCATCTTCACCGGCATCGGCTCGGTGCTCGGTATCGGCCTAGGTGTGTACCTCATCGTGCGCCGTCTCGGCGCCTGACAGGAAAGGGCCCTGGTGATCGCTCAGTCGGTGGTCCTCGCGGCGGAATTCCCGCCCAGCGTCGAGGACTTCTACCTGCCCAGCATCCTGCCGTGGGGCGCCCACGACAATTACTGGTTCACCAAGATCACGTTCCTGGTGTGGGTAGCGGTCGCGGCGATTATCATCTTCTTCCTGGTCGCGTACCGGAAGCCCGAGCTCGTCCCGACCAAGCGTCAGTGGATCGCCGAGAGCATCTACGGCTTCGTGCGGAACAACATCGCGGTCGAGATGATCGGCCCGAAGGGTGTGGCCTTCGCGCCGTACCTGACGACGTTGTTCATGTTCGTCATCCTGAACAACTTCTGGGGCATCGTGCCGTTCGTGCAGCTCTCGCCGAACTCGCACATCGCCTTCCCGGCGGTTCTCGCCGTCATCAGTTACGTGATGTTCATCTACGTCGGCATCCGTAAGCACGGCTTCTTCAAGTACTTCAAGACTGCTCTGATCCCGCCGGCGCCGGCCTTCATCCTGCCGCTGCTGATCCCGATCGAGTTCTTCTCGAACTTCCTGGTCCGGCCGTTCTCGCTGGCCGTCCGTCTCTTCGCCAACATGTTCGCCGGCCACATTCTGCTGCTGGTGTTCACGCTGGGTGGATTCGCGATGATCAGCGCGACGCCGCTGCTCGCCCCGGTGTCGCTGCTGTCCTGGGCGCTGAGCATTGCCCTGACCTTCCTCGAGTTCCTGGTCATCTGTCTCCAGGCCTACGTCTTCACGGTGCTGACGGCGAGCTACGTCCAGGGCGCGCTCGCCGACGAGCACTGATTTTGCTCCACCTGTTTCGAGTCACACCCCGTTTGTCGTCCCGCGTGGCAGTCACGCGAGATACCAGGAGGAACTGAGAAATGCCACTCGCCGAAGTTGTTGGTAGCACCGCCGCCATCGGTTACGGCCTCGCCGCGATCGGCCCCGGCATCGGTGTTGGTCTGGTCTTCTCTGCTTACATCCAGTCCACCGCTCGTCAGCCGGAGTCGTCCCGCCTGACCCTGCCGTACGTCTGGATCGGCTTCGCCGTCGTCGAGGCGCTCGCGCTGCTGGGTATCGCGTTCGGTTTCGTCTGGGCCGGCCAGGTCTGATCTTCAACCTCGACAGGAGGTTCCCGTGATCAACATCGTTGTTCTGGCCGAGGCAGCCAAGACGACCCCGCACAACCCGATCATCCCCGCGTGGGAAGAGATCGTGGTCGGTACGGTCGCCTTCGCGGTGCTCTGCTTCGTCCTGATGAAGTTCGTCTTCCCGCAGATGGAGAAGACGTTCCGCGCCCGTGTGGACGCGATCGAGGGCGGTATCAAGCGCGCCGAGGCGGCCCAGGCAGAGGCGAACGAGCTGCTCGAGCAGTACCGTGCGCAGCTCGCCGAGGCCCGGACCGAGGCCGCTCGCATCCGCGACGAGGCCCGGGCCGACGCCGAGGGCATCCGGCAGGACGTGCTGGCCAAGGCTCGCGAGGAGTCGGACCGCATCATCGCGGCCGGCAACGAGCAGCTCGCGGCCCAGCGTGAGTCGATCGTCCGGGAGCTCCGGGCCGAGGTCGGGACGCTCGCGGTCGACCTGGCCGGCAAGATCGTCGGTGAGGCGCTGGCCGACGAGGCCCGCACCCGCGGCACCGTCGAGCGCTTCATCGCGGACCTCGACACCGCCGGCACGGCGGGCGGGCGCTGATGGCGTCCGGCGTCACCAACCAGGCCTACGCCGACGCGGCGGAGCGGCTTCACGCCGACACCGCCACGTCGACGGGCGCGCAGCTGGCCTCGGTCGCCGACGAGCTTCTGTCGGTGGCCGGCCTGCTGCGCGGCCAGCCCCGGCTGCGCCGGGCGCTGACCGATCCGTCCCGGCCGGGCGACGACCGTTCCGATCTGTTCCGCTCGCTGCTGGCCGCCAAGGTCGCCGAGGTGACCGTCGACGCGCTGGCCGCGCTGGTGGCCGGCCGGTTCTCCAGGCCCAGTGACCTGCTGGACGCGACCGAGCGGCTGGGTGTCGACACCCTGCTCGCCTCGGCGCAGAAGGACGGCGCGCTGGCCGAGATCGAGGACGAGCTCTTCCGGTTCTCGCAGATCGTCTCCGGCACGCCGCAGCTCGCGGCCACGCTCAGTGACATCGGTGCCCCGGTCGCACCCCGGGCTAAGCTGGTCGGGGATCTTCTCGACGGCAAGGCCCAGGCAGTGACGGTCCGGCTGGTCCGGGTCGCGCTGGAGGGTTTCGGCGGCCGCGGTTTCGAGGCCTCGCTGATCCGCCTGGTCGAGTTGACCGCCGCGCAGCGCGACCGCGAGGTGGCGTATGTGACGGTGGCGAAGCCGCTCGGCGACGCCGAGGAGACCGCGCTGGCAGCCAAGCTGGCCGCGATCTACGGCCGCGAGGTCTCGCTGAAGGTGGACGTGAACCCCGCGATCATCGGCGGTGTCAGCGTCCGCGTCGGCTCGGATCTTTACGACGGCACGATCCTGCGCCGGTTGAACGCCGCCAAGCAGGCGTTCGCTAAATAGTCCTTTCCCCTCGATCTCCTGATCGAGAAGCCCCTCGGTGGCGGCGACGTCCCGAGCTAGACAGAGAAGGCAGAGGATGGCCGAGCTGACCATCTCCTCGGACGAGATCCGGGGGGCGCTAGAGCGCTACGTCTCGTCCTATTCGCCCGAGGTCTCCCGCGAGGAGGTCGGCATCGTCTCCGATGCGGGCGACGGTATCGCGCACGTCGAGGGCCTGCCCTCGACGATGGCGAACGAACTGCTGGAATTCGCCGACGGCACGCTGGGCGTCGCGCTGAACCTGGACGTCCGTGAGATCGGCGCCGTGATCCTGGGTGACTTCGCCGCCATCGAGGAGGGCCAGCCGGTCAAGCGCACCGGTCGCGTCCTCTCGGTGCCGGTCGGCGACGCCTTCCTGGGCCGCGTCGTGGACGCCCTGGGCAACCCGATCGACGACCGTGGCGAGATCGCGAACGAAGGCTTCCGCGAGCTCGAGCTGCAGGCGCCGAACGTCATGGCCCGCCAGCCGGTGAAGCAGCCGCTGCAGACCGGCATCAAGGCGATCGACGCCATGACGCCGATCGGCCGCGGCCAGCGCCAGCTGATCATCGGTGACCGTAAGACCGGCAAGACCACGGTCGCGCTCGACACGATCATCAACCAGAAGGCCAACTGGGAGTCCGGCGACCCGGAGAAGCAGGTTCGCTGCATCTACGTCGCCATCGGCCAGAAGGCGTCGACGATCGCCAGCATCCGGGGCGTCCTCGAGGCCCAGGGCGCGCTGGAGTACACGACGATCGTCGCGGCCCCGGCGTCCGACCCGGCCGGCTTCAAGTACATCGCGCCGTACACCGGTTCCTCGATCGGTCAGCACTGGATGTACAACGGCAAGCACGTCCTGATCGTCTTCGACGACCTGACCAAGCAGGCCGAGGCGTACCGTTCGGTGTCGCTGCTGCTGCGCCGCCCGCCGGGTCGCGAGGCCTACCCGGGCGACGTCTTCTACTTGCACTCCCGTCTGCTGGAGCGCTGCGCCAAGCTCTCCAACGAGATGGGCGGCGGTTCGATGACGGGTCTGCCGATCATCGAGACCAAGGCCAACGACATCTCGGCCTACATCCCGACCAACGTCATCTCGATCACCGACGGCCAGATCTTCCTGGAGTCCGACCTGTTCGCCTCGGGTGTCCGCCCGGCGATCAACGTCGGCACCTCGGTGTCCCGGGTCGGCGGTTCGGCGCAGGTCCGGGCCATGCGCTCGGTCTCCGGCCGTCTGCGTCTCGACCTGGCCCAGTTCCGTGAGCTGGAGGCCTTCTCGGCCTTCGCCTCCGACCTGGACCGGGCGTCGCGCGCCCAGCTGGAGAAGGGCATCCGCCTGGTCGAGCTGCTCAAGCAGCCGCAGTACTCGCCGTACGCGACTGTCGAGCAGGTCATCTCGATCTGGGCCGGCACCACCGGTCAGCTCGACGACATCCCGGTCGCCGACGTGCGTCGCTTCGAGCAGGAATTCCTGCAGTGGTTCAAGCAGCACGACAGTGACGTCTGGACCGCGATCGAGTCGACCAACCTGCTCAGCGACGACAACGTCGAGAGCCTGAAGACCGGCGTGGTCGAGTTCAAGAAGGTCTTCCAGAGCAGCGCGACCGGCGAAAGCGGTAGCTAGTCATGGCCGGTCAGGTACAGGCGCTGCGGCGGCGCATCCGCACCGTCAAGTCGACCAAGAAGATCGCCAAGGCGCAGGAGCTGGTCGCCACCAGCCGCATCGCCAAGGCGCAGGAGCGGGTCAACGCCTCCCGGCCGTACTCGGTGGCGATCACCAAGGTGCTGGGCGCGCTGGCCTCGAACGCTTCGGTCGACAACCCGCTGCTGGTCGCGCGTGAGCGCGTCCAGCGGGCGGGTGTCCTGCTGATCACCAGTGACCGGGGCCTGGCCGGCGCCTACAACGCCAACGCCCTCCGCACCGCCGAGCAGCTGATCACTCGGCTCCGCTCGGAGGGTAAAGAGGTGGCGGTGTACGTGGTGGGCCGCAAGGGCACCGGCTACTACCGGTTCCGTAACCGGGAGATCGCGGCCAGCTGGACCGGCTTCTCGGAGCGTCCGACCTTCGCCGACGCCAAGAAGATCGGTGACGGTCTGATCGAGGCGTTCGCGGCCGGTTCGGCGACCGAGGGGACGTTCGGTCCCGAGGGCATCGCGGGCGTGGACGAGCTGCACATCGTGAGCACCGAGTTCAAGTCCCTGATGACGCAGACCGCGAATGCGAAGCCCCTCGCCCCGGTTCAGGTCGATGAGCAGGCGGAGGAGCAGACCGAAGGCCTGCGTCCCGCTTACGAATTCGAGCCGGACGCCGACGAGCTGCTCGACGCGCTCCTGCCGAAGTACCTCAACACGCGGATCTACGCGGCGTTGCTGGACTCGGCGGCGAGCGAGTCGGCCTCCCGGCGACGGGCGATGAAGAGTGCGTCGGACAACGCCGACGACCTCCTCAAGCGGTACACGCGCGAGATGAACTCCGCGCGGCAGGCTGCGATCACCCAGGAAATCAGTGAGATCGTCGGCGGCGCCAACGCGCTGGCCGCGGCGGGAAGTGATGTGTGATGACTGCTGTTGCTGAGCCCACCAAGGCGGAGACCGCTGTCGGCCGTGTCGTCCGGGTCATCGGCCCGGTCGTCGACGTCGAGTTTCCCCGTGACGCCATGCCCCCGATCTTCAACGCGCTGCACGTCGAGGTCACCCTCTCCGAGGGCACCAAGACGCTGACGCTGGAGGTCGCCCAGCACCTGGGTGACAACCTGCTCCGCGCGATCTCGATGCAGCCGACCGATGGTCTGGTCCGTGGCAAGGAGGTCGTCAACACCGGCGCCCCGATCTCGGTGCCCGTCGGTGACGTGACCAAGGGCCACGTGTTCAACGCCCTCGGCGAGGTGCTCAACGTCGACCCGTCGACGCTGGACATCCAGGAGCGCTGGTCGATCCACCGCAAGCCCCCGGCGTTCGCGGACCTCGAGCCGAAGACCGAGATGCTGGAGACCGGCATCAAGGTGCTCGACCTGATCGCGCCGTACGTGCGTGGTGGCAAGATCGGCCTGTTCGGCGGCGCGGGCGTCGGCAAGACCGTTCTGATCCAGGAGATGATCATCCGGGTCGCCCGGAACTTCGGTGGCACCTCGGTGTTCGCCGGCGTCGGCGAGCGCACCCGTGAGGGCAACGACCTCATCCTGGAGATGGAGGAGGGTGGCGTTCTCGACAAGACCGCCCTCGTCTTCGGCCAGATGGACGAGCCGCCGGGCACCCGCCTGCGGGTCGCCCTGACCGCCCTGACCATGGCGGAGTACTTCCGGGACGTCCAGAACCAGGAGGTGCTGCTCTTCATCGACAACATCTTCCGGTTCACCCAGGCCGGTTCCGAGGTCTCCACACTGCTCGGCCGTATGCCGTCCGCGGTGGGTTACCAGCCCACCCTGGCCGACGAGATGGGCCAGCTGCAGGAGCGGATCACCTCGGTCCGGGGCAAGGCGATCACCTCGCTGCAGGCGATCTACGTGCCCGCCGACGACTACACCGACCCGGCGCCGGCCACCACGTTTGCCCACCTGGACGCGACGACCAACCTTGAGCGGTCGATCTCCGACAAGGGCATCTACCCGGCCGTGGACCCGCTGGCCTCGAACTCGCGGATCCTGGCCCCGGAGTTCGTCGGCGCCGAGCACTACGCGGTCGCCCGTGAGGTCCAGCGGATCCTCCAGAAGTACAAGGACCTGCAGGACATCATCGCCATCCTCGGTATGGACGAGCTGTCCGAGGAGGACAAGGTCACGGTCGCCCGGGCCCGCCGCATCGAGCGGTTCCTGTCGCAGAACACGTACGCGGCGGAGCAGTTCACCGGTGTTCCCGGCTCGACGGTCCCGCTGAAGGAGACCATCGAGGCGTTCAAGAAGATCGCCGAGGGTGAGTACGACAACTACCCCGAGCAGGCGTTCTTCATGTGCGGTGGCCTCGAGGACCTCGAGAAGAACGCGCACGAGCTGATGAAGGGCTGACCTCAGCCTTTTCGCATCTCTGACGAACAGGAAGCCGTGCCGGTGTCGACCGGCACGGCTTCTCGTTGTTCCAGGGGTGAATCACGGCTGGGGGATCGGGTGACCAAATCCGCGCAACGCCGGACGCCGCTGTGGGCCAGGCTGTCGGCGGTCTTCGGCGCCGTGCTGATGCTGACGAGCGGAGTGGTCCTGGTGACCGGCTCGGCTCTGATCGCCGAGTACACCGGCTCGATCGAGGCCGACGGCAGCCTGATCGGCGCGCCCGCGGCGGGCGCCACCCGCGGCTCAGCCGAGATCAAGGGCCCGATGAACATCCTGATGGCCGGCATCGATCCGCGTGACGACCACACCGCGCCGCTGTCCGACTCGATCATCGTGGCGCACATCCCGGCCAGCATGGATCAGGTCTACATGTTCTCCATCCCGCGTGACCTCTACGTGGACATCCCGGCCTTCGCCCCGACCGGCTTCACCGGGGGCAGTTCGAAGATCAACGCCGCGATGTCGTACGGAAGTTCGACCGGCGACGGCAAGCACGACGTCAAGCAGGGCTTCCAACTGCTCGCGAAGACGGTCACCCAGCTGACCGGCATCCAGACGTTCGCCGCGGGCGCGATCATCAACTTCGGCGGCTTCAAGAACATCGTCGAGGCGATGGGCGGCGTGACGATGAAGATCGACATGCGCGTACGGTCCGAGCACCTCCAGCCGAGCGGACAGCCGCGGCACCGGCGCCCCGAGTGCGCCGACAACTCGTGCGCGCACCCGTACATCGGGCCGCAGAAGACCTACAAGCCCGGCACCTACCACCTGAAGGCCTGGGAAGCGCTGGACTACGTGCGGCAGCGCTACGGCCTGCCCCACAGCGACTACGACCGGCAGCGGCACCAGCAGCAGTTCATCAAGGCGATGGCCAAGGAAGTGATGAGCAAGGGCGTCGTCACCAACCCGGCCAAGATGACCCGGATCCTGGGCGCGGCCGGCGACGCGCTCACCTTCGACGGCAACGGGCACAGCGTGCTCGACTGGGGTCTCGCGCTGAAGGACCTGAACACCGACAGCATGGTCTCGATCAAGTTGTCCGGTGGGGCGCTCTACGACGGCAAGAACTACCTGGGGGAGAAGCTCGCGCCCGGGTCGGACGAGTTCTTCGAAGCGGTCCGGCAGGACAGGATCCAGGAGTTTCTGCTGGCCCACCCGGAGTTCGTGAACAAGAACAGCTAGCCCCGGCCGAACGGTCCGGGCGAGCGCCGATTAGACTTTCACCCATTCGGTTCGCAGCGTCAGAGGGAGACAGCGTGGCCAACCAGCTTCACGTCGAGGTTGTCGCCGTCGAGGAGAAGGTCTGGGCCGGTGAGGCCGAGATGCTCGTCGCGCGCACCACCGAGGGTGAGATCGGTGTGCTGCCGGGCCACTCTCCGCTTCTGGGCCTGCTCAAGGAGCCGTCCCAGGTCCGGGTCAAGCTCGCCGGTGGCGAGCAGCTGACCTATGACGTCGCCGGTGGGTTCCTCTCCATCGACGCCAACGGCGTCACGGTGCTCGCCGAGAGCGCCACGCCGGCCACGCCCGAGCAGCACTGATCACCGGCGATGCGGGTTCTGGAAGTCTTCGGAATCTGCGTCGTCGCGCTGCTCGCGCTCCTCTTCGCCATCTTCTTCCGCCGCCGCCTGCTCATGCTCGGCGGCGGAACCATTCGCCTGCAGGTCCGCACCAGCACGATGGTGCCGGGCCGGGGATGGTCGCCCGGGCTGGGCCAGTTCGTCGGTGACGAGCTCCGCTTTCACAAGATGTTCAGCCTGGCGATCCGGCCCAAGCGGGTGCTCGACCGGCGGTTGCTGACGATCGCCGAGCGGCGCCTGCCGACCGGGCCGGAACGGCTGACCATGCCCGGCCACTGGGTGGTGCTGCGCTGCGCCACCGGGGACACCCAGCTCGAGATCGCCATGGCCGAGACCACGGTGACCGGGTTCCTGTCCTGGCTCGAGGCCGGGCCGCCGCGGGACCCGGGGAGTTCGCCCGGGCGCTCGATCTTCGGCCCCCGCCAGCTCGAAGGCTGACCACCACTTCCGGATTGGCCGTCGCCCGGGGCCGGGTGCGGGCCTAGCGTCGGCGGTATGCGGATTCGAATCGTCGACGCGTTCACCGATCGTCCCTTCGCCGGGAACCCGGCCGGCGTCCTGATCCTCGACGGGGACACGTTCCCGGACGACGACTGGCTGCAGCGGATCGCCGTCGAGGTCAACCACTCCGAGACCGCCTTCCTGCACCGCCTGCCCGAGGGCGGCGACGCCGACTGGGCGCTGCGCTGGTTCACCCCGGGCGTCGAGGTCGCCCTCTGCGGCCACGCCACCCTGGCCACCGCGCACGTGCTGCACCAGGCCGGGCTGGTCAGCGGGCGGGTGCGTTTCCGGACCGTCCGCAGCGGCATCCTCACCGCCGACGTGGCCGAGGACGGCCTGATCACCCTGGACTTCCCGGCCTCCCCGCTGAGCCCGCTCGACGTCGACCCGGAGCTGACCGCGGCCCTCGGCGTCAACGCGGTGGCCACCCACTGGACCGGGCCGATCACCGACGACGTGCTGGTCGAGGTCGCCGACGAGAAGACGGTCCGCGGGCTCACCCCGGACCTGGGGGCGCTGGCCCGGCTGACCCGGCGCGGCGTGCTGGTGACCGCGGCGGCCGAGGACCCGGCGGCCGGCTACGACTTCGTCTCCCGGTTCTTCGCCCCGGCGGTCGGGGTGGCCGAGGACCCGGTGACCGGTTCTGCCCACACGTCGCTGACCCCGTTCTGGACCGCGCGGCTGGGCCGGGACGAGCTGGTCGGCTACCAGGCGTCGGCCCGTGGCGGCCTGGTCCGGGTGGCCCTCCGGGGTGACCGGACACTGCTGGGCGGCTACGCGGTCACCACGATCGACGGCGAACTCCAGGTGGCACTCCCGGCCGCGTAAAAACGGTCCGGCCGCGTAAAAACGATCCGGCGGCGCCAAGCGGCCCAGCGGCGCCAAAGGACCGGCGGCGTAAGAGCGGTCAGGTGGCCAGCTCGGCCTCGTAACCCCAGGCGTCCTCGAGGTAGGCGGCGTAGCTGTCCGGCCCACCGGCGTACGGGTGCCGATCCGCGAACATCAGCGCCCACCCGTGCGCGGTGCAGGCCGCCGGTGGTCATCGGGAGCCGCCGGGGACCCATTTCACGTCGCCGTCCGGGTTGGCCACCCGGGACAGGATGAACAGCAGGTCGGACAGCCGGTTCAAATACTTCGCGGGTAGCACCGACGTCCGCGCGGCGTCCGCCTCGATCAGGGCCCACGACGACCGTTCGGCCCGGCGGGCGATCGTCCGGGCCACGTGCAGCAGCGCCGCGCCCGGGGTGCCACCCGGCAGGATGAAACTGTCCAGTGCGGCGAGCCGTTCGTTGAACGAGTCGCACCAGCCTTCGAGGCGGGTCACGTACTCCTCGGTGATCCGCAGGGGCGGGTACGGCGGGTTCTCGTCGAGCGGGTTCCCGAGATCCGCCCCGAGGTCGAACAGGTCGTTCTGGATGTGGCCGAGCACCGCCCGTACGTCATCGGGAAGTGAACCGAGAGCCAGAGCGGCGCCGAGAGCCGCGTTGCACTCGTCCGCGTCGGCGTAGGCCGCGATCCGTGGGTCGGTCTTCGCGGCCACCTCGTTGTTGACCAGACGGGTCTGTCCGGCGTCGCCGGTACGGGTGTAGATCCGGGTGAGATGCACAGCCATGCAGACACCCTATGCAGCCGGAGTGGGTTACGGCCCATACGATGGCCCGCGTGGATGTGATCAGGGTCAAGGGCGGCGCTCCGCTCGCCGGTGACGTCACGGTCGGTGGCGCGAAGAATTCGGCACTCAAGCTGATGGCGGTGGCCCTGCTCGGTGAGGGCCGCAGCGTCGTGGAGAACGTGCCCCGGATCACCGACATCGCGATCATGGCCGAGGTGCTGCGCCGGCTGGGCTGCGACGTCGTGCTGGACGGCACCGAGGCGATCATCGACGTGCCGCTGGAGCCGGGCGCCGAGGCCGACTACGACCTGGTCCGCCGCCTGCGCGCGTCGATCTGTGTGCTCGGCCCGCTGCTGGCCCGGCGTGGTTATGTGCGGGTCGCGCTCCCGGGCGGCGACATGATCGGTTCCCGCGGCCTCGACATGCACGTCTCCGGCCTGGCCCGGATGGGTGCGGAGATCTCCAATGAGCACGGTTTCGTGATCGCCTCGGCCCCGGCCGGCCTGCGCGGTTCCAAGATCTGGCTGGATTTCCCGAGTGTCGGCGCCACCGAGAACCTGCTGATGGCCGCCGTCCTGGCCAAGGGGGTCACCGAGATCGACAACGCGGCCCGGGAGCCGGAGATCGTGGACATCTGCGAGATGCTGACCGCGATGGGCGCCCGGATCGACGGCGCCGGCACGTCGACGCTGGTCATCGAGGGGGTCGACGGCCCGCTGAAGCCGGTCCGGCACCGCACGGTGGGTGACCGGATCGTCGGCGGCACCTGGGCCTACGGCGCGGCCATGACCCGCGGCGACGTCACGATCCACGGCGTGCGGCCGGAGTTCCTCGACATCGCGCTGGACAAGCTGGTGTCGGCCGGGGCGGTCGTCGACCCGGGGGACAACAAGTTCCGGGTCCGGATGGCCGACCGGCCCAAGCACGTCGACATCGTCACGCTGCCGTACCCGGGCTTCGCCACCGACCTGCTGCCGATGGCGATCGGGCTGGCCGCGGTCGCCGAGGGCGCGTCGCTGATCACCGAGAACATCTTCGACGGCCGGTTCATGTTCGTGAACGAGATGGTGCGCCTGGGCGCGGACATCCGCACCGACGGGCATCACGCGGTCGTCAACGGGCGGGAGCGGCTCTCCGGTGCCCCGGTGCGGGCCACCGACATCCGGGCCGGCGCCGGGCTGGTCATCGCCGGTCTGTGCGCGGACGGGGTGACCGAGGTCGGCGAGGTGCACCACATCGACCGGGGGTACCCGGACTTCGTCGCCGACCTGGCGCGGCTCGGTGTCGAGGTGGAGCGCACCGACGTACCGGAGCCGACTTTCGATTTTTAGGTTTTTCAGCTCGAACCGACGAGGCGTCGCGCCTCCTCGACCTCCTCGGCGAAGACCAGCACGCAGACCCGGCCGTCGCGCCGGGTCGCGTGGGTCGCCCGGATGCCCGCCTCGGAGAGCAGCCGCCGGATCTCGTCGGCGATCTCCGGTTCGTCGGTGACCGCGGCCGGCGACAGCAGGCCGTAGTCCTCCCGCTCGCCGAAGATCGCGAGCCCGTCCGCGTAACCGTCTTGTCCGGTGGGTTGCAGGCCCATGCGCCAGAACACGGCGCCGAGGAAGCCGACCAGACCGACGGCGATCAACGGTCCGATGAGGTACCAGCCGTCGCTCGTGGCCATGCGCACAGTGTGGCACCGCCGCGAGCGCTTTTCTGGCGCTTTGCCCCGAACGGGAACGGGCCTAAGTTTCCGTTCAGTAACCCCGTTAGACTGTGCCCGCATTCGACGAAGGGGTGGGATTATGGCTGGTCGTCTCGCGGTCATCGGGTCCGGTCTGATGGGCTCCGGCATCGCACAGGTCTCGGCGCAGGCCGGCTGGCAGGTCACGATGCGGGACGTCGACGACGCCTCGCTCAAGCGCGGTCTCGGTGCGATCCGTGAGTCCCTGACCCGCTTCGCGGCCAAGGGCAAGATCGCCGAGGAGGACGTCGAGGCCACCCTCCAGCGGATCACCCCGACCACCGACCTGGACGCGGTCGCCGAGGCCGACATCGTGGTCGAGGCCATCTTCGAGAAGGTCGAGGCCAAGCACGACGTCTTCAAGCAGCTCGACAAGATCTGCAAGTCGGGCGCGATCCTCGGCACCAACACCTCGGCCATCCCGATCACCCAGATCGCCACGGTCACGTCGCGACCGGAATCGGTCGTCGGCATCCACTTCTTCTCGCCGGTCCCGATGATGAAGCTGGTCGAGCTGGTCCGCGGCTACCAGACCTCGGACGAGACGCTGGCCACCGCGCGCGACTTCGCCGAGGAGGTCGGCAAGACGTGTGTCGAGGTCAAGCGCGACGTCGCCGGCTTCGTCTCCAACCGGCTCTTCTCGGTCCTGCTCGTCGAGGCCATCAAGCTGGTCGAGTCCGGCGTCGTCTCGGCCGCCGATCTGGACACCGTCATGAAGCTCGGATTCGGTCACGCCATGGGCCCGCTGGCCACGATCGACCTGACCGGCCTGGACGTCATGCTCAACGCGGCCGGCAACATCTACCGCGACACCCAGGACGAGAAATTCTTCCCGCCGGAGCTCCTGCAGCGCATGGTCACGGCCGGCGACCTGGGCCGCAAAACGGGCAAGGGCTTCTACAGCTACTGACCAAAACCCCGATTTGGTACGTCGTGAGCCCGCCCCCGCTCCACCCGCCGCGCCGCCCGCCCCAGCTGGCGACGCGCCCAGGGGCGGGTGGCCCGCGACGTCCGCCGCACTCCCACCTCGCAGAGCGCTCCCGGCCTCAGCTGGCGCTGACGGCTGCTTTCCGGCCGTTTTGGAGCCGTCAGCACCAGCCGGCCGGCGTGAGTCGCGCTGCCCGCTCGGGGTCGGCGGCTTCGCGCGCTCTCGGCTGGCGCTGACGGCTGTTCTTCGGCTGTTTTGGAGCCGTCAGCACCAGCCGGCCGGCGTGAGTCGCGCTGCCCGCTCGGGGTCGGCGGCTTCGCGCGCTCTCGGCTGGCGCTGACGGTTGTTCTTCGGTCGTTTTGGAGCCGTGAGCGCCAGCCGGGGGTGCGGGGCGCGGCTGGGCCGGGACCACGGCGGGGGTCGCGGAGGGGTGGACCGGGGCCGGGCTCACGGCGTACGCGCAAATGGGTCTTATTTGGTGGCGAACGAGACCGACAGGAAGGTGGCGGCGATCATGCCGCCCAGGAGGGTCAGGCCGATGCCGCCGACGTCGAGGCGGCAGCGCAGGCGGCGGTGGGCCAGGAACGCGGCGGCGGGAACGCCCGCGGACGGCGCGATCACGAACGCGAGCCAGCCCACGCCGCGGATCAGCAGCCCGCCGAAGACCGTCGTGTGACCGAAAGTGACCAGTCCGGCGGCGACCAGTCCGGCCATCGTCGATGCGATCGCGCCGATCACCGGGAGCAGTGCGAGGGCCCAGCGCGGCAGCGGGCGACGGCCTCCGGGGCGGACGCGGTCGTCGATGCGATCGGCGGCCCGGGCCAGCAGGGCGCGCGGCGACTGACGCCCCTGACCGGTGACGACCGCATCGGCCGAGAGGTCCGAGGACGGCCGGCGCTGCAGGGCGACCCGGGGCAGGGCCTCGACCGGCGCCGGGTCGGGCACCTCTCCGAGAGCACGAACCCGCAGGCCACGGGCCCGGCGCAGCTGGGACCAGAGGCGCGATGCCTCCCGGTCCACGTCGAGCACCTGGGCCGCGGCGGCCCCGGCCCAGCGGTCGGCGGCCAGCGCGTCGTTCTCGGCGCGGGCCAGTTCACCGGCCGCGCGGGCGGCGCTGTCCTGGTAGGCCTGCTCGGCGTCGTCCAGTTCGGCGTCGCGCCGCCGGGTCACCTCGGCCAGGGCGCTCACCATCAACTGGTAGTCGCGGGAGGGCGGCTGCCGGTCACGTGTGGTCACTGTTCACCTCGTACGGGATGATGACTTCGGGTGTGCGGTGGACCGAGCGATCGAAGAACAGCGCTCGCCGGGGCCGCGGATACCAGACCGGGCCCCCGGGCTGGGGATAGAGCGGGCTCAGGTCGGCCCCCTGCACGTCCAGGGCGACCCAGGCGCCGATGGTGTCGAACCGGGCGCCGATGCCGCCCAGGTCGTCGCGCAGGCGGGGCACCGACCGCCACCAGCCGAGTACGTGGATCCGCTGTTCCGGACCCTCGGCCAGCAGTTTCCGCAGCCCCGGGTCGCGGGCGGCGTCCAGCGCGTAGCCGACGACGTAGTGCGGGATGTCGCGCGGGGCCAGGGCGAAGTCGAGGTCGCCGACGTCGTACCAGTCGGCCGACGGCAGTTCGGCGAAGAGCCGGGTCGCGGCCGGGCCGGCCGTCGGGTCCAGGCACATCACACTGAAGTGGGCCGGTCCCTGCGCGGCCAGGCTCAATGCGGCGGCGGCCAGGACATCACAGGCTTCTTCGGTACGTGTTCCCAGGATGGCGAGATTGCGCCCGGGCATCCGTCCGAGCCGCAGCCGAGCCGGCTGGGCGGCCACGTCGATGCGCTCGCCCAGCACCGCGCCGGGCGACGACCCGACCGGTGCGTCGGTGGACGGCACCCGCCCGGACGGCCGCAACGCCGCCGGCAGGGTGGGCACCGCGTCGCCGTCGAAGAGCCGTGGTTCCGCGCAGCCGGCCGGCCGGTCCCGCCACAGCCGCCGCTGCACGCCGCGCCACAGGTTCCGGTCGCCGGCGTCGGGCAGGCGCACGATCCGGTTCGCCCCGGACATCCCGGACTCGGTGTTGACCACCGCGTGGAAGCGCGGGATGACGGCCGCGGCCAGGTTGTCGTCGGCCAGGATGCGGCGGGCCTTGGGCAGCGCGATCCGGAGCGTGAACTGGGCGATCAGCCCGGCCCGGCCCCACAGCGCCTGGATCCCGGCCACGTCCTGCGACGCCAGGATCAGGTGGATGCCCTGCGAACGGCCCCGCCGGGCCAGGTCCTCGAGCAGCGCGACCGCCTCGTCGGCGACCGCGTCCCGCCCGTCCAGCAGCACCTGGAACTCGTCGATGACCGCGACGATCCGCGGCCAGTGCCCGGTCGGGTCCTCGGCCCGCAGCTCGGCGAGCTTGCCCGCGTCGTAACGCTTGGCTGCCTGGGCCCGCAGCCGCAGTTCTTCGCTCAGGTGCCGGAGCATGGCCAGGCCGAACTCGCGGTCGCCGTTGACGTTGAGGCCGGCCAGCCGGACCTGGGGGAGCCAGGCCGGGTCGTGCGGGCCGGGCACGTACCGGGCGAAGGACACGCCCTCCTTGAAGTCGAGCAGGTAGAGGGCCAGTTCCTCGGGGCCGTACCGGGTGGCCAGCGAACCGAGCCAGGTGTAGATCAGGTTGGTCTTGCCCGACCCGGACGGGCCGCCGATCAGCGCGTGCGGTGGATCGTCGCCGAGCGGCACCTCGACCAGCGAGCCGTCGGTGCTGTCGCCGATCGGCGCGACCAGGCCGTCGATCGAGGACTCGGCCCAGTACTTGGCCGGTTCCAGGTCGGCCAGCCGGGCCGGGTCCGGGCCGGCCCGCAGCCGCTCGGCGGTGGTCCGGCAGAACGCGGCGATCCGCTCGGGCGGGGGCGGCGGGTCCAGCCGGATCTCCAGGCTGCCCAGTGAGTCGCAGGTGGCGACCTGGTCACGGACCACGATCCGCTCGACCGTCGGGTCGTCCTCCAGCGCCAGCCCACGGACGACCAGGTGCACCCCGCAGGCCACCCCGGTACGCACGATCCGGTCCAGTTGCGCCCGCTGCGCCGTGGTCATCTCGACCGAGGTGGCCCGGTCGGCCAGCAGCACCACGAGCTTCCACGGTTCGGGGCGCGGCCCGGGACGGGCGGCGGCCAGCTCGGCCAGCGACGGGTACTGCCCGCCGAGCGACTCGTTGACCCGGCAGATGTGGTCGGCCAGGTCGTCGAGCAGCGAGCCGAGCCCGCCCGGCCCGACGAAGGTCGGGTTCAGCGGCGCGAACGGCGCGAGGGTGCCGCCCAGGTTCTCCGGGTCGTAGACGGTCAGGTGCACGTCACCGGCCCGGGTGCTGCCCAACGCCCGCAGCAGCACCCCGGTGATCAGGTCGTCGACCTGCGGGGACGGCCCGCTGACGTGCAGGTGCACGGCGTCCAGCAGCGGGACCAGGCCGGGCAGGGCGGCGGTCTCCTCGAACGTGATGGCGCCGATCCGCAGCAGGCCGGGGCGGCTGCCCGGGTCCGGCTCGCTGGGCGACCACAACCGCCAGGGTGCGCCGGCCGCGCCGGTGGCGCTGGTCGTGGCCAGCCCGCGCAGGTGCCCGGCGAGCCGGGTGGCCTCGCTCTGGAAGCGTCGCTGCACGTCGTCGCGGGCCGCCTCGCGGGCGGCGGTGAGCTGGCTCAGACAGGTGGCGTACGCGTCCCGGACCAGGCGGCGCCGGTTCTGCGCCTCACCCCGGGCCGACTCGGCGGCGGCCAGCAACGCCCGCGCGGAGCCCCGGGCCTCGGCGAGTTCCTGCCGGACCACGGCGACCAGCGCGTTGCGGTGACTACCCACGCGACCCCCCGGAATCCATGTGGGGGGATTTTAGCGATTTTCCACCATTACGACGGATTAGGCATTGCGTGTCGTGATATGTCGCTCGAAAAGGCCTCGGTCCACAGCCGGCCGGCGACCACCATCGCCGCCTCCCGCTGCCACTGCCGCATGACGTCGCGCGGAACATGACGCCGGAACCAGTCGACCGCCATCCGCGCCTCCCGGCTCAACCCGTCCAGCCGCAGCCGCCGCGCGTACGGATTGAGCCCCAGCACCCCGCAGAACTGCAGCGTGTTGTAGTACCGCCAGTCCTCACCGGTGTCGAACGGGCCGGCCGGACGCAGCGCCGACACCGACTCGCGCAGCACCGCCCGCAACTCCCGGGCCCGGGCCCGCGGCTGGTCGTCGCCGCGCCCGGCCACACGCCGGGCCACCACCGGCAGATCGGTCAGCGGGCTGCGGGACAACCGGTTCAGATCGTTGAAATCGTCGAGCGCACGCCGGGTCAGCCGCAGGAACTCCGGCTCGCCGACCTCGGCCAGCCGCCGGCGCTCCCGCAGCCGCAGCAGCGCATCCGCGTTCAGGAACAGCGCCGCCCGGTCGTTGCGCAGCCGCTTGTCACCCGACAGCGCGACCCGGTCGATCAGCCGGCTCAACCGCCCGGTCAGGCCGGCCGCGGTCGCGGCCACCGCCAGCGGGACGAACTGCAACACCGTGACCAGATCGTTGCCGCGGGTCTCGTACATGGTCAGCATCGCCGGGAGACCGACCAGCACCAGCACGCCCAGCCCGGCGACGAGCGAACGGCGCAGATCCGGCCGGAGACGCTCGCCGCCGCCCATCGCGTGCGCGACCGCGACCAGATAGCCGAAGACCAGCAGGTCCAGCCCGTTCGCGGCGAGCGCGGGCACCGGGCCGCCGGCGTCGAGCGGCAGCAGAAGGACAGCCAGGCTCGCCGCGTACAGGAAAGCCATGCCGCTCAACGCGAGCGGCAGACTCCGCGGAACCACCTGATCATGGTTTCTCCACAGCAGGATCAGCGCGCCGACCAGCGGGGTGAGCGCCACCAGCTTCCCGGCCCCCGGCAGCGCCACCACCATCAACTGGAAACTGACACCGAGAACCAGCGCGCCGATGTCGATCGGGCGGCGCTCCGCCGGCGACAGCGGCAGCAGCGCGACGACACTCCCGGCCCAGGCCAGAGCCGGGAGGCAGATCAGGATCTCCGCCGTTCGCGAACCCGGCGCCGTGGTCCAGGAGACGACCCCGATCGCGTACGCGACGAGGCCGGCGCTCGCCCAGCGCAACGCCGGCCGCCCCGGATCACGCCCGATCAGATATCCGGCGAGCCACCAGGTAAGGGCGAAAGCGGGGACGGCGAACGCGGGCACCCGCAGAGTCAACCAAACAGTCGACGCGTTTCGACACCCGCCAGTTTCGCTTCCTTACGCCGGTTGCGGCGCTGGAACACCCACACCGCGGCCCAGACCAGCAGAACCAGCCCGACCAGAACCAGAACCGGAAGGAGAATTGCCAGCACGGAGAGCAGGACACTGCTGATGTCCTCGACCGTGCTGGCCACCGGAGCGCCGAAACCGGCAGTGGTGACATTGACCACCGGGCGGGCCGCCGCCTTCACCCCGTGCACGCTGAGCGCGATGAGCGTGCCGGTCAGCACCGGCACCCACTGGTGCGAGCTGAAGAACGTGCCCGGGTCGGAGACGGTCACCGTCTGCGAGGCCGAACCGGCACCGAACACCAGGCCGCCGGCGGTGGGCCGGATGAAGGTCTGAACCACGTCGTTCACATGGTCGACCACCGGCACCTTGTCGGCGACCACCTCGACGGCCAGCAGAATCGCCAGGATCAGGATCGTCCAGCCGTTGGTGATCCAGGACCAGCTGTTCGGCAGATCGATGGCGTCGGTGTAGCGGGCCAGCAGGGCCATGGTGAGCAGGGGGATGTAGGCATTCAGTCCGGCGGATGCCGCGAGACCGGTGCCGGTCAATGCTTCTAACACGAAGTCAGCATGGCACCGGCGTGCGACATTTTCGCTTCGGGGCGGCTCGGATAGTGTCGTCCGGTGCGCCTGGTCATCGCGAAATGCTCCGTCGACTACGTCGGACGGCTCTCCGCCCATCTTCCGCTCGCCACCCGGCTGCTCATGGTCAAGGCCGACGGCTCGGTGTCGATCCACGCCGACGACCGTGCCTACAAGCCGCTGAACTGGATGAGCCCGCCCTGCAAGCTGCAGGAGGCGCCCGGCGTGTGGAAGGTGGTGAACAAGGCCGGCGAAGAGCTCCGGATCACCCTGGAGGAGATCTTCCAGGATTATTCGTACGAGTTGGGTGTGGACCCCGGCCTGGTCAAGGACGGAGTCGAGGCGCACCTGCAGGAGCTGCTGGCCGAGCACCCGGAAACCTTCGGCGAGGGCCACACCCTCGTCCGCCGCGAGTTCATGACCGCCATCGGCCCGGTCGACCTGCTCCTCAAGGACGCGGCCGGCGCCTCGGTCGCCGTCGAGGTCAAACGCCGCGGCGAGATCGACGGCGTCGAACAGCTCACCCGATACCTCGAACTGATGAACCGGGACCCGCTGCTCGCCCCGGTCCAGGGCGTCTTCGCCGCCCAGGAGATCAAGCCGCAGGCCCGCGTCCTGGCCACCGACCGTGGCATCCGCTGCGTGGTCGTCGACTACGACAAGCTGCGCGGCATGGAACGCGACGAGCTGACCCTTTTCTGAGACCTTCTTCGGTACGGCCGTAGAACCCCGCCGGGCGACCGAAAACGGTCACCCGGCGGGCCCGTAGCGGTGGCTACGTCGCCGGGCGGTCGAACTCACCGTCCTGAACGCCGCCGACAAAGGCGTCCCACTCGGCGGCGGTGAAGACCATGATCGGTCCGCGGCCCTGATCTTTGGTGTCACGCACAGCAACCTCGCCCGCGTCGAGGAAAGCGACCTCGACGCAGGCGTTCTGATCGTTGCTGCGGCTGCTCTTGAACCACTTGGCTGTCGCCAGCCGGTCGATGCTCACTGTCTTAGCTCCCCTCGTCACCACGTTCTACGAATACCCGGACGGCACCCTCTCCGGCATCGCAAAATTTGCGGACTCCATGGGAAAGGTCGGCGCCCGTCACGTGATGGTTCCGACCCTGCGACACATTTCCGCCCACCCGATCATGCGCGCGCTGCTGCTCGACCGCCTCGACGAGCACGAGTTCGAGATCCTCTTCCTGGACGACGACCGGGAGTTCACCGCGGCCCGCCCGGTCGCGGAGGCCGGTAGCGGACGTCGAGTGCTCTGATCCCGCGGGTCGCGGATCAGTTGCCTGTGAGCTGCTCGGCGGTTGCGGGTCAGCTGCCCGTGAGGTGGGCGGCCACCCGTTCGGCGGCCTGGCGGCCGGCGCGCTGCTTGATCAGGCCCTCCTTGGCCACCCCGCGGACGTGCACGGTGGTCGAACCGTCCCCGGCCACGGTGAGGGTCACCGTGACGACGGCCGGGTTCAGGTTCATGGCGCCGGCGCCCAGAACCGTGCGCAGCGGCCCGCCGGGGACGCCGAGCACCTGCCGGACCCGCGCCTCGACCTCGGCGACCGGCAGCGGCAGGGTCACCTCGGTCTCGAAGATGTCGGCGGGCATCAGTTTGGCGGCCAGCCGTGCTCCCCAGCCGGCCCCGTTGTTCACGATGGCACCGACCCGCCCCAGCCCGTTGACCAGCAGCGCGTTCTCTTCCGAAGTCACCTCGTCGGCCACGTCGATCATCGTCGCAGCCCATCGAGATCTTGCCCAGCCCCGAGCGGGTGTTGCGGGCCGGGAACATACTGCGGCAGTGAAGATCCTCAAAGTTCTGGGCGGGATCGTCGCGGTGGTTCTTGTGGTCGTGGCCGGTGGGCTGGCCTGGCTGCTGTACCGGCTGAACACTTACGACCCGGCCTGGGGGTCCGTCGACGGCACCGCCGCGGTGGTCGCCCGCAATGTCGATCTGGCGGTGGCCGACCTCAGCCCGGGGCAGTATCCGACGGTCGGCTTCGGGGCGTTGACCTCCGCGATCGGGAACTACGGCGGGACCGTTCGCGATTCACGGGTCGGTGACTACGACGATCTGTCCGATCTGCATTCCTGGGCCGACGCCGAGTTCCTCGGTGGCGCCGACGGTCAGAAGGACGTGGCCGTCTGTGTGCGCTTCGAGCTGCGCTGGAACGACGTTGAGAGGTCGACGACCTACCACCGGATCGACTGCTCCTGAGTCAGGCCTGGAGATCGACTCGTTCGGGGTCGGTGGTGCCGACGAGGTAGGCGCGGGCACCGATCAACGCCAGCGCCGTCTGGAACAACAGCAACGTCCACGTCAAGGGCGTCCCCTGGCCGATGGCGATCAGCGTGGGGATGCCCAGGATGAGGGCGTCCGGCCCGGCGAAGGCGTAGACCAGCGGCCCGGTCGAGACCGTGCCCATCGGGGTGTCCAGCGGCAGCAGGTCGTTGCGGACGAAGCCGGCTCGGGCGCGGCGGACCGCGGCCAGGCCGCCGGTCACGCCGAGGGGGATGCTGAGCAGGGTCCACGGGCCGGCCGGGAGGTCGCCGGCCAGCTGCATCAGGGTCAGGGCGAGCAGGGACCACGCGAAGGCGAGCACGCCCGGGATCCACAGTCGTTGCAGCAGGGCCTGGCGGGAGCTGAGTCCGAGCAGGCGCAGCAGTACCGGGTTCCCGGCGTCGGTGTTGACCGTGCGGGTGGTGGTGCCGCCGGCGATCATGGCGCCGAGCAGCAGGGCGAGGCCGGTCACCCAGGGCGGGGCGGCGGTCAGCAGCAGCGGGATCGGGGTGGCGGCGAGCAGCCACAGCAGGCGGGGTGCACGGCGGCGCAGCATCAGGTAGTCCTGGCCGGTGAGGGCCGGGAGCCGGGCCGGTGGGCGGGTGCTTTTCAGCCGTCGCCGGGTCCAGTAGCGCCGGGCCACCATGTCGGTGACGAACGAGGGTTCCATCCCGAACGCGGTGTCGAAGATGGTTCCGGTGGTCTTGGCGGCTTCCAGGATGCGGTCGTCCGGGGTGCGGGCCAGATTCCGTACGATCAAAGCAGTCCCGAGCCCCACGACGACCGCGAGTGATCCGGCCAGGGTGACCAGCAGCGGCCTCGCCGGCCAGCCGTCGACCGTGGGCCGGTCGCCGACCACGAGGTTGTCGAGGATCAGCAGGAGCAGGCCGCCGACCGCGATGAGCGTGGCCGCCCCGTCGGCGACGGTGGCCCAGAGTTTCACCCGCTGGGCGACGACCGCCACCAGCAGCAGTCCGATCCCGATCAGGGCGCCGCCGGCGATCAGCGGCCCGGCGAGCCGGTGCGGTGCGGCGTGTCCGGCGATCGCGGTGGTGATCAGCGCGGCGACGGCGGCGGCGGCCAGCGCGGCCAGCCGCAGGGACGGCAGCAGCAGGCGGCGGCGGCTGACCGGGGCGGTGAGCAGGAAGTATGCCGCCGGGCGGCCGAGTGTGACCGGGCCGACCGCCCGCATGATCATCAGTAGGAAGCCGGCGCCGAGCAGGCTCAGGCTCAGGGCCGGTAGCGCGCCCAGATCGGGGGCCGGCGGCCAGAAGATCTTGGCGATCTGCTTGTGGGTCATCGCGCCGACGACGGCGATCAGCAGCGCGGCGAAGTAGAGGTTGCCCAGCGTCGCGCCGCGTTCCCGGTGGGACACCTGGCGCTGGTGGATCCAACGGCGCACCGGCCGCAGCGGGACGATGACGGTCATGGAATCAACGACTCCATGGTGGTGAGCTCGGCCCCGGAGGCGACCGCGAACTTGTCGTCGTGGCTGGCCATCAGCAGCGAGCCGCCGCCGGCCCGGTAGTCGACCAGCATCGCGGCGACCGCGGCCCGGCCCTCCGGGTCGAGGCGCTGTTCCGGCTCGTCCAGGATGAGCAGCGAGCTCGGCCGGATCAGGGCCAGCGCGAGCGTGAGCCGCTGCTTCTGCCCGGACGAGAGGGACGGCGGGATGGCGTCGGCGTGCCCGATCAGCCCGAAACGTTCCAGGGCCTCGTCGACGCCGGCCTCGTCCGGGTCCTGCCCGTGGGCCCGGCAGATCAGCTCGGCGTGCTCGCGGGTGGTGAGCCCGGGATACCAGGTCGGCGGCTCCACGGTGGTGACCACGGCGGCCCAGAACTCGGGGCTGGAGCCGGGCGTCGCGCCGAAGACCCGGATGCGGCCCTCGTCCGGCCGCTGCAGGCCACTGACGCAGCGCAGCAGGGTGGACTTGCCGATGCCGTTCTCCCCGGTCACGCAGACGCCCGTGCCGGCCGGGACGGTCAGCGCGACACCGGCCAGGACCGGTGTCGAGCCGTAGCTCACCGTGAGATCGCTTACCTCAACCGCGGGGTGGTCGGCCACCCGGACAGACTACGGTTTACGTCCGTAGAGCAGACGCAGGGCCTTGACGATCTGCCTGACCTGGGCCGGCGTGCGTTCGAAGGTCATCGCCGGGAGCAGCGACTTCGCGCGGCGCACGGTGATCGCCTTGGACCGGGCGAACTCGCGCAGCCCGTCCTCGCCGTGGATGCGCCCGAAGCCGGACTCGCCGACGCCGCCGAACGGCAGGTTGCCCATCCCGACGAACGTCAGGGTGCCGTTGACCGCCACCATGCCGGAGCGCAGCCGCCGGGCGATGCGGATCGCGTTCTTCTTGCCGAAAACCGAGCCACCGAGCCCGTACGGGGAATCGTTGGCCTTCTGGATCGCCTCGTCGGCGTCGCGAACCTTGGTGATGGTCAGCGTCGGCCCGAACGTCTCCTCGCGGATCTCGGTGGAGTCCTCCGGCACGTCGACCAGCACCGTGGGCGAGACGTACGGAGCCTGCACCGCCTCGGCCCCGCCGAGCACCGCCCGACCGCCCTTGGCCAGCGCGTCCTCGATGTGATCGCGGATGATGTCGAGCTGCTTGGGCATGGTGATCGGCCCGATCTCCTCGCCGGTGCGCAGCTTGCCGGCCTTCTCCACGACGGCCTCGACGAAGCGGTCGTAGACCGGCTCGACCGCGTACACCCGCTCGATCCCGATGCACGTCTGACCGGCATTGGTCATCGCGCCCCAGACCGCGGCCTCGGCCGCCGCCCGGATGTCGGCGTCGGCGTCGACGATCAGCGCGTCCTTGCCGCCGGCCTCGATGACGACCGGCACCAGGTTCTCCGCGCAGGCGGCCATCACCTTCTTGCCGGTGGCGGTGGAGCCGGTGAAGCTGACCTTGCCGACGCCGGAGCGGCAGAGCGCACCGCCGACGTCGCCCAGCCCGTGCACCGCCTGCAGCACCGGCTGCTCGGGGACGACCTCGGCGAACGTGTCGACCAGCCACTGGCCGACGACCGGGGTGTACTCACTGGGTTTGAAGACGACCGCGTTGCCGGCGGCGAGCGCGCCGGAGATCGGGCCGATCGGCGTGACGATCGGATAGTTCCACGGGCCGATCACGCCGACGACGCCGTACGGCTGGTACTCCAGATGGCCGACGTGCTCGGCCAGCAGCAGGCGGGTGCGCATCTTGCGCGGGCCGAGGACCCGCTTGGCGTTCTTGGCCGCCCAGTCCAGGTGCTCGACGGCCGCGGTGATCTCGATGATCCCGTCGTTGATCGGCTTGCCGCTCTCGGACCGGGTGAGCTCGGCCAGCTCCTCGATCCGTTCGACGAGCAGGCTGCGCCAGCGCAGCATCCGGATCTTGCGCCCCTCCCAGCCGAGGCCCTGCCACCAGGCCGCGGCCTCGCGGGCGCGCTCGACGACGGCGATCACCGCCTTCTCGTCGGCGGCCGGGACGCGCCCGGCCTCCTCGCCGGTGGCCGGGTTGGTGGAGATCAGCTGGCCGTCCTCGATCACGGGCAGGCCGGGAACGTGAGTCGCCGTCATGTCGGGAGTCTAGGCCGAATGTTACCGGCGAGTCACTACGTACGATTGACGTTGTGAGCCCCCGCCGCAATCGCCCTCGCCGCCATGACGCGGTAGAGCCGAACTCCGACCGTCCCGGCATCACCGAACAGCGCGTCCAGCAATGGCAGGACGGCGAGTGGATGGTGCGCAACATCTTCGGGGCGGCGGCCGTGAAGACGTACCTGTGCCCGGGGTGCATGCAGGACATCCGGCCCGGCGTGGCCCACGTGGTGGCCTGGCCGGCCGACGACCTCGGTGACGGCGCCGACCGGCGGCACTGGCACACCGGTTGCTGGCGCGCACGTGACCGCCGCGGCCCGGGGGTGGAGCGGTCGAGAAACGCTCCCCGCTATGGGTGAGACTTCTTCCATGAGCAACCAGATCCGGGCCAACTCGATCCTGCCGGCCAAACGGGAGGACATCGAGCTGCACACCGCGGACGGCGTCACCCTCGTCGGCGAGCTGGCCGTGCCGCTGGACCGCGAGCCGGTGGCCACCCTCGTCTGCCTGCACCCGCTGCCCACCCACGGCGGGATGATGGACAGCCACGTCTTCCGCAAGGCCGCGTGGCGACTTCCGGCGCTGGCCGGGCTCGCGGTGCTGCGCTTCAACACGCGCGGCACCGGCAGTGTCCGCGGCACCAGCGGCGGCACGTTCTCCTCCGGGGTCGACGAGCGGTTCGACGTCGCCGCCGCGATCGAGTACGCGGAGTTCGCCGACCTGCCGAACATCTGGCTCGTCGGCTGGTCCTTCGGCACCGACCTGACCCTGATGTACGGCCTGGAGCCGGCCGTCACCGGCGCGGTCCTGCTCTCCCCGCCGCTGCGGTTCTCCCAGCCCGAGCACCTGGCCGCGTGGGCCGCCGACGGCAAGCCGCTGACCGCGCTGATCCCCGAGTTCGACGACTATCTGCGCCCCGAGGCCGCTCAGGAACGGTTCGCGGCCATCCCGCAGGCCGAGGTCGTGGCCATGACCGGCGCCAAACACCTGTGGGTCGGCGACGCCGAGAAGGTGCTCGACCGGATCGTCGCGCGGGTCGCGCCCGAGGTGCCGGTCCCGCTGCCGCGGACCTGGGACGGTCCGATGGAGACGGGCGACATGAACGCCTACGCCGACCGCACGGTGGCCGCCTTCGCCGACGTCGAAGTGCCAAAACCCCTCAAAGACTGATTTCGGCGTACGGCGATGGCGGCGCGCCTATCGCCGTACGCGCAAAGGGTTGTGAATCAACGCTGATCCATGCTCGGAACCAGGACCTCGCGCATGATCAGCTGGATGGCGGCGACCATCGGAATGGCGACCAGCGCGCCGACCACGCCGAACAGCGCCACGCCGAGCAATGCGGCCACGACCGCGGCCACGTCGCTGACCTTGACCGAGCGCCGCATCACGCCCGGGGTAGATCAGATAGTTTTCGATCTGCTGGTAGACGATGAAGAACACGATGCAGATCACGCCGTCGCTGACCGAGGAGGCCAGACCGACCAGGCTGACGATGACCGCGCCGATGGTGGCGCCGATCTGCGGGATCAGGTCACAGACGGCGACGACGACGGCCAGCGCGAACGGGTAGGGCAGGCCGAGCAGCATCGCCGCCACGAACGTGCTCAGGCCGGCCAGCACGGCGATCGAGATGGCCCCGACCATGTACGCGCCGACCTTGGTCAGGATCTCGTCGGTGAGCAGCCGCACCCGCTGCCGGCGCGTGGACGGGACCAGCGAATACCCGGCCTCCTTGATCCGCTCGAAGGACGCCATGAAATAGATGGTCAGCACCAGCACGGTCAGGACGTTGAAGATCGTCCCGAAGATCAGCTTGGCCCCGCCGACCACCCCGCCGAGCGCGTTGCCGATGGTGCCGGCGTTCACCGCGCTCTGCACCTTGTTCACGATGTCGTAGCGCTGCACCAGATCGTTGACGGTCTCACTGCGGCGCAGGTCGTCGATCGTCTGCGGCGCGTTGTTGATCAGCTCGGTGGTCTGCGTCACCAGCGGCGGGATCAGGGCGATGATGCCGCCGGCGAGCAGGGCCACGACCAGCAGCGAGACGATCGCCACAGCCACACCGCGGGGCAGGCCCCAGCGGGTGAGCCGGACCACGGCCGGGTTCAGCCCGATCGCCAGGAACAGCGCGATGAAGATCAGAACGAGGATCGAGGCGGCATTCCGGACCCCCAGGAACAGCGCGTACGCCACGATGACGCCCAGCCCGAACAGGAAGCCGAACAGGAACGGGCTGCGCCGGTTCAGCGGCTGGCCGGGAGCACCGAACCGGCTCTTGCCGACCACGGCGGGCGCCGGATCCGGATCCGGACCCGGCGCGGGTTCGGCCGCCGGCGCCTCCACGGGCTCGGATGACATGCGGAACCTCCACAGCGAACGGGAAGACCCGGACGTTATCGCTGTGGCGCAAGAGCCGCCAGCCCGTTACTCCGCGTCCGCGGACACCCGGCTCGCCTGCGGGACCGTCACCTTGGCCGACGCGGTCACCTTGGCCGGGGACGCCGGCTTCTCGTCCAGCTCGACCGCCGCGTGCCCGGTCGCCTTGGCCTCCGGCTCGGGCTCCGGCTCGGGCGACGCGGCGGCGGCCAGCACCGCGGCCGCGGCCAGCTCGGCCACCCGTTTCGCCTCCAGCTGCACCTGACGGCGGACGTCGGTGGCGTGCCGCTCGGCCGCCTCACCGGCCCGCTTTGCGTCGGCGACCCGCTGCAACTCGCTCTCCAGCTGCGTGCGGGCCTCGTCCAGCCGCTGCTCGACGACCTCGGTCTCCTTCTCCGCGGCCCGGGCGTGGTCCTGCGCGGTGGCCAGACGACGCTCGGCCTCGGCGACCTTGGCCTCGGCCGCCTCGAACTCCCGGCCGGCCTGGGCGATCTTCTCCTGCTGGGCCGAGAGCTCCTTGCGGGTGGCCGTGGCCTGCTCGTCCGAGCGGCGGAGCACCTCCTCCGCATACTTGTCGGCCTCGCTGCGCAGGTCGGCGCACTGCTTCTCGACACCGGCGCGCATCTGGCCGAGCTCCTCGATCACCGCGTGCCGGCGCAGCGCCAGCTCGTGCTCGACGGCCGCCTTCAGGTCGGACTGCTCGCGCTCGGCGTCCGTCCGGCGGGTGGTGATCTCCTGGTTCGTCTTCTCGCGCAGCGCCTTCAGCTCCTGCTCGGCCTGCACGCGGGTGGACTGCACGTAACCGTCCACCTCGGCGCGGGCCCGCTGGGCCTCCTGCGTCGCCTTGTCACCCAGGTGCTGGGCCTCGGCGCGGGCGCGGGCCAGCAGCGCCTCGCTCTCGCTGCGGATCTGCTCGGCGGTCTGCCGGGCGGTGGCGACGGCCTTGTCGGCCGCGGCCCGCTTGGCCGTATCCGCCTTCTCCTCCTCGGCGCGACGGCTGGCCAGGGCGACCTCGAAGTCGCGCACCGCGTCGTGCGCGTGCGCCTCGGCCTCGGCCCGGATCCGTTCCGCCTCGGCCAGCCGGCCGGCGATGTCGTCGGTGGCCGACGCCTTGATCACCTCGGCCTGCTCCTCGGCCAGCGCGAGGATCTGCTCGACCCGGGGCCCGAGATGCCGGAAGGAGATCTCGCCGGTCATGCCGTTGTTCCGCCGAGCCGCGGTGATCTCCTGCTGGAGCCGCTCGATCTGCGCGGCCATCGCCTGGATCTGCGAATAGGCCTGCTCGCGCTCGGCGGCCAGGGCGGAGATCTCGTTCTCGGCACGGGCGACGTATCTCTCGACCTGCTTCCGCTCATAACCTCGCAGAGCGAACTCGAAGCTCGGCTCGGTGGCCGGGTCTCCGCCGAGGCCGAAGATTTCACCGCCGTGCGACATGCTGTCCATCCTCACATACGCCTAGTCCTGCGGCATGTCGTTACACACCGGCTTGAGCGGGACTATGCGGGTAGTTGCGAATTGTCCGACCGGGTGCCGCGCGGAACCCAGGCTACGCGCCAAAACGATTCAGGCCGTGCCGGAGAAACTCCGGTACGGCCTGCGTCACAAAAGCCGCCGACCGGTCCCACGGTCGCGCACTCCCGGGGAGTACGCAACCGGAGGAGCCGGGACGGATCGTTACGAGTTCGTCTTGGCCGCCACCGGCTCGTCGTCGGACTCGGCCTCGGCGGGCGCGGCCGGCTGAGCGGGCTTAGGGGCCTCGGCCTGCTTGGGAGCAGCCGCCGCGGCGGCCGCGGCCGCCGCCGGAGCGCCACCCACACCGGGCACCAGCCCGGAGAGGCCGGACAACATCTGACCGAGCTGGTTGGTGACCGCGTCCTTCTGCCGGGTGAGATCCTCGACCTCGCGGCGGGCGGCCTGGGTGGTCAGCTCGGCCTCGGTGCGGGCCTCGCTGAGCAGACGAGTCGCCTCGGACCGAGCCTCGGAGACCGTCTTCTCGGCGAGGGCGCGCGCCTTCTCCACGGTCTCGGCGGCGCTGCGCTCGGACTCGATGCGGCGGCTCTCGGCGCGCTGCTCGATCTCCTTCGCCCGGTCCTCCGCGGCGCGGGCCCGGCCCTCGCCCTCGGTCACCATCTTCTGCGTGGCCTGGAGCTGGGCGGCGTGCCGCTGCGACTCCTCGGTCTCCGCCTTCTCCCGGCGCTCGGCGATCTCCAGCGCCAGGGCCTGCAGGTCCTTCTCGCGCTTGTCGCGGGCGTCGGCCAGCATCTTGGTGGCCTCGGCGCGCTTCTCCTCGGCCTCGCGGCCGGCCTTGGCCCGGGCCTGGGTGATCTCCCGCTCGGCGGTGGCGCGCAGCGAGGAGACCTCGCGCTCGACCGTCGACTTGAGCTCGGCCACCTCGTGGGCGGTGACCGTGCGCAGCTGCTTGGTCTCCCGGTCGGCGTCCGACCGGAGGGTGTCGGCCTCGCGCCGGGCCTGGACGCGCGTCTCCGCGGCCTCCCGCTCGGCGTGGGTGCGCACCTGGCCGGCCTCGCGCTCGGCGGTCGCCTTCATCGCGGCGGCCTCGGCACGAGCCTTGTCGGTGATCTCACGAGCTTCGAGCCGTGCGGCGGAGAGGATGCCCTCGCTCTCCCGCTTGGCCTCGCTGCGGTGATCGTTCGCCTGCTCCTCGGCGAGCCGGAGGATCTGCTCGACCCGGGTGCCCAGCCCGGAGAGCGTCGGCCGATTGTTCTCCTCGAGCAGCTTGTTGCTGTCGGCGAGCTTCTGCTCCAGCACGTTCAGCCGCTGCTCGGCCTGGCGGAGCCGGCGCTGGGCGTCGTTCATGCGCTGCTCGGCCTCGCCACGGGCCTGATAGGCCTGGTTCAGCGCGGCTAGCAGCCGGCCGATGTGGCCGTCGACCTGCTGTCGGTCGTAACCACGCAGGACGACGGTGAAGTCGTGCTGGGTATTCGCGGTTTCGAAGAAGTCCACGTGCTGATCCTGCTGCTGGGGCATTGCGCCATCCTGGCGAGAAGGGGGCGGACATGCAAGGGCGAAGTGTCTGTGGAACCCCAATGTAGATCAGCTTTGAGCTGGTGCGCGGGCGGGTGCCGGGCCGTTCGGGGGACCGTCGCCACTCACCGGCCGGTCCGGCGTCATCCCGTCGCTACCTGCTGACTCGGGGCAACGGACGATCGCCACCCGGCCGATGAGGTCGTCGGACCTGCTCAATGGCACCGATCCTGCCAGGTGGCCGGGCTCACGTCAGTCCGAATCACCCGCTCGGGGTACGCCCCCGGCCGGCTCGACCAGCTCGACGAGTACCCCACCGGCGTCCTTCGGATGGACAAAATTGATCCGCGAACCGGCCGTACCGCGCTTCGGCGTGTCGTACAGCAGCCGCAGCCCGCGGGCCCGGAGAGTGGCCGCCGCGGCCTCCACGTCGGCCACCGTGTAGGCGAGTTGCTGCAGGCCAGGACCGCTGCGGTCGAGGAACTTGGCGATCGCCGAGTCGGGCCGGGCCGGGGCCAGCAGTTGAATCCGCGGTCCGGTGCCGTCGCCGACGGCGAGCATCGCCTCCCGGACTCCCTGTTCGTCATTGGTCTCTTGGTGCACACAGGTCAAACCGAACGTTTCCTGGTAAAAACGGATGGCATCGTCCAGATCGGGCACGGCGATGCCGACGTGGTCGATCCGCAGCAATTCGAGGCCCGCGAGTGTGACATTCTCGGAATGGCCGGTACTCGATGTGTGCTCAGTCATCCCGATAGTCTCGGACCTGACTCATCGTTAAGCCCGGGTGACCCACCACACCCTCGCCGATCGGACGTGACCCCGTGACCAGCTCCGTGATCATCAGTGGCGCCCGCACCCCGATGGGGCGGCTGCTCGGCAACCTCAAGCACCTCAGCGGCAGCGCCCTCGGAGCGCACGCCATCGCCGCCGCCCTGGAGCGCGGCGGCGTCGCCCCCGACCAGGTGCAGTACGTGATCATGGGCCAGGTCCTGCAGGCCGGCGGCGGGCAGATCACCGCCCGTCAGGCCGCCGTCGCGGCCGGCATCCCGATGAGCGTCCCGGCCGTCACCGTCAACAAGGTGTGCCTGTCCGGGCTCGACGCGATCGCGCTGGCCGACCAGCTGATCCGGGCCGGCGAGTTCGACATCGTGGTGGCCGGCGGCATGGAATCCATGACCAACGCCCCGCACCTGCTGATGGATCAGCGCAAGGGCACCAAGTTCGGCGACACCGTGGTCAAGGACCACATGGCGCTGGACGGGCTGACCGACCCGTGGGCCGGCGTCTCCATGGGCGCCTCCACCGAGGAGTCCGGCGCCAGGCTGAACATCAGCCGCGCCGAGCAGGACGCGTTCGCCGCCCTCAGCCACCAGCGGGCCGCCGCCGCCCAGCGCGAGGGCCGCTTCGCCGAGGAGATCGCGCCCCTGCCCTCGGGCGACCGCAAGGCCCCCGGCCCGATCGACACCGACGAGGGTGTCCGGCCCGACACCACCGCCGAGTCGCTGGCCAAGCTGCGCCCCGCGTTCAGCCCCGAGGGCACGATCACGGCGGCCACCTCGTCCCCGATCTCCGACGGCGCCGCCGCGGTCGTGGTGATGAGCCGGGCCAAGGCCGAGGAGCTGGGCCTGACCTGGCTGGCCGAGATCACCGCCCACGGCAACGTCGCCGGGCCGGACAGCTCCCTGCAGTCCCAGCCGGCCAACGCCATCCGGCACGCGCTCGACAAGGCCCACCTCACCGTCGACGACCTCGACCTGATCGAGATCAACGAGGCGTTCGCGCAGGTCGCCATCCAGTCGATGCGCGAGCTGAAGGTCGACGAGAGCAAGGTGAACGTGAACGGCGGGGCGATCGCCCTCGGTCACCCGATCGGCATGTCCGGCGCCCGCCTGGTCCTGACCCTGGCCCTGGAACTCAAGCGCCGCGGCGGCGGCACCGGCGCGGCCTCCCTCTGCGGCGGCGGCGGCCAGGGCGACGCCCTGATCATCAAGGTCCCGGCCGCCTGACCGGTCGACTCAACCGGTGAACCGGGCCATGGTCTCCTCGATCATGGCCCGGTCCCATGTGAGGGTGCCGTTGTCGAGGTCGGCGACGACGCCGCGCAGCCAGGACAACTCGGCTCCCAGCATCGCCGCGCGGTACTCGTCCTCGATCAGGAACAACCTCGGTAGGCCGGGTGGGGCCTGGGCGTCGATCGCCGCCACCTTTTCCGCGACCGTTTCGGCGCGGCGTTGCAGCAGCTCGCGGGTCTCGGCCGGGGCGAGCAGGGCCAGGAAGGCCAGGGCGACCGGGAACTCGGGGAACTCGCGGGCCGGCGTGGGCAGCATCTCGACCAGCCAGCGACGCAGCGTGGCCGATCCTTCCTCGGTGACCTCGTAGACGGTCCGTTCCGGCCGGCCGGACTCGCGGGTCGTCTCGCCGGCGCGCGCCAAACCTTCCCGGACCAGGCGATCCAGCGCCTGGTAGACGCTGTTGCGCTGGGCGACGTTGACCAACTGGTCCTGCCCGCGCTCCTTGATCACCTGCTGCATCCGGTACGGGTGCATCGGCGTCTCCACGAGCAGCGCCAGCAGCAGCATCGCCAGTGGAGACCGTTTCATGCCAAGCAGCGTACGGCCCCTTGACGGACCTTAGTCATTTTATGGATAGTCATTACATGACTAAAACTGCTGTCGTGATCGGTGGAGGCGTCGCGGGCACCGCCGCGGCCATCGCCCTGCGGAGTGCCGGCTTCGAACCGGTGATCCACGAGCGCTACGAGCGCGGTGTCGCGGACGAGCGCGGCGCGTTCCTGACCGTCGCCGTGAACGGGCTGCACGCGCTGCGCTCGCTCGGCCTCGACCCGGCGAAAGTGCTGGCCCAGGGCTTCGCGACCCCGGTCATGGCCCTGCACGGGCGGACCGGGCGGCTGCTCGCCGAGCTGCCGCTGGGCGGGCCGGACGCGGACGGGACGGTCACCACGACGATCCGGCGGTCGGACTTCTACGCGGCGCTGCGGGCGGAAGCCGAGGCGCGGGGGATTCCGGTGACCTACGGCGCGACGCTGACCAGGGCGGTCACCGGGCGGGACGCGGTCGAGGCCGAGTTCGCCGACGGGCGGCGCGTGCGGGCGGATCTTCTCGTGGGGGCGGACGGGCTTCGATCCCGTACGCGCAAATCTCTTGATCTGAATGCGCCGGAACCGCATTACCTGGGATTGCTGAATGCCGGTGGATTCACTGCGGGGCCGGCCGACGGGCCGCCGCCGGGAATGATGCGGATGTCATTCGGGCGGCGGGCGTTCTTCGGCTGGGCGACCGCACCCGACGGGTCGGTCTGGTGGTTCGCGAATCCGCCGAGCAAGCAGCCGATCGACGCGCGCTCGTTCACCCCGGAATCGTGGAAAGCCCATCTGCTCGAACTGTTCGACGGGGAACCGGCGGCTGATCTCATCCGGTCCAGCGACGACGTGGTCGGACCCTGGAACACCGAGGACCTCGGGCCGGTCAAGGTCTGGCACGACGACCGGATCGTGCTGGTCGGCGACGCCGCGCACGCGCTCGCGCCGACCTCCGGGCAGGGCGCGTCGCAGGCCCTTGAGGACGCGGTCGTTCTCGGTCACAGCCTTCGGCAGAACCCCGAGATCAAAACCGGATTGATTTCGTACGAGGCAATCCGGCGGCCCCGCGTCGAGAAAGTCGCCGCCTACGGCCGCCGGGGCAACAGCGGAAAGGTCCTCGGGCCGGTCGGCGCGGCGATCCGCGACGCCATGATGCCCGCCGTCTTCCGCCTGCTCATGCGCAACGGCGACCCGCAGTCCTGGATTCTGAACCACCGCCTGCCCACACTCGCGGCGGCGTGATCCGCCCGCACCCCGGCAGAGTGGCGGGCTCTGCCGGGGCGGTGGGGATGGAAGGGTTCGACGACGACTCTCCCGCCTCCGCCCACCCGGCGGTAGTGGGGAAAACCCTTGTCGTGCCGCGCCCCGTTGCTGGTCTGACCGCTCCTACCACGCATTGCGCCCGCCGACGTCGAGAAGCCCGAAAACGGCTAGCGAAGCGAGGGCGTTTTCGGGCTTCTCGACGTCGGCCGCCAAGGGCGCAATGCCTGCGAGCCGGAGGCGACGCCGATAAGCACTGTGACGGCGGATAACGCCCGCCCGGCGGCGGCGCTAAGAGGCAGTACTGCGTGCGAGACTAGATAACCATGAGCGACCCACGGACCACTCCGTCGATCTTCACCCGCGGCGCGGTCGATCTCAGCGCGCTGCGTAGCCCGGCACCGGCCAAGCCCGCCGCGCCGAGCCGTCCCGCCGCCACCGACGGCGCGCCTTCCGGCACCGCGCCCGGCAGCCTTCCGGGCCTGGCCCCGGAGACCATCGTCGACGTCACCGAGGCCAACTTCGAGAGCACCGTGCTGCAGCGGTCGCTCACCACGCCGGTGGTTCTCGACTTCTGGGCCGACTGGTGCGGGCCGTGCAAGCAGCTCTCCCCGGTGCTGGAGAAGCTGGCCGTCGAGGGCCAGGGCGCCTGGGTGCTCGGCAAGGTCGATGTGGACGCGAACCCGCGGCTCGCCCAGGCCTTCCGGGTGCAGGGCATCCCGATGGTCCTGGCCGTGATCGGCGGCCAGCCGGTCGAGGGCTTCACCGGTGTGCTGCCCGAGGTGCAGGTCAAGCAGTACATCGACGCGGTCCTCAAGGCGGCCGGGGTCGGTGGCGGCGAGGCGCCGGAGGACCCGCGGCTCGACGCCGCCGACGACGCGCTGATGGACGGCGACCTGGACGCGGCCGAGGCGGCGTACCGGAAGATTCTGGCCGAGTCCCCGGCCGACGCGGCCGCCGAGGCCGGTCTGGCGCAGGTCGAGCTCTACCGCCGGATCGGCGGCGAGGACCCGGCGGCCGTGCTGGCCCGGGCCGACGCCAACCCGGACGACTTCGAGGCGCAGCGGCTGGCCGCCGACATCGAGGTGCTGAGCGGGCAGGCCGCTGACGCATATGCGCGGCTCATCGCTCTGGTCAAGCGGACCAGCGGAGAGGATCGTGACGTCGTGCGCAAGCACCTGCTGTCGCTGTTCTCCGTCGCCGGGCCGGAAGACCCGGCGGTGGCCGGCGCCCGCAGGGCCCTGGCGAGCGCACTCTTCTAGACCCGGCAGATTCGACCGACTCGACAACAGCGGGAGGGCGTCGTGCGACGCATCGCCGTTCTGGACGCGCCGTCCAATCTCGGCCTGCGCCCGCCGACGCCCACGTCGGTGCCGGGCTGCGCCAAAGCGCCCGGCGCCCTCCGCGATCACGGACTGCTGCCCCGGCTGGCCGCCCGGGACGCCGGCTGCCTGACCCCGCCGCGCTACGACCCGGGCGACTGGCGGCCCGGCGACGGTGTCGCGCACGCGGCCGAGATCGCGGCCTACTCGCGCGCGCTGGCCGACCGGATCGGCGCGATCATCGACGGCGGCGAGTTCCCGGTGGTGCTGGGCGGGGACTGTTCCATCCTGATCGGCTCCGGGCTGGCCATGCACCGGCTCGGCGAGGCGGTCGGCGGGCGGATCGGTCTCGTGTTCGTGGACGGGCACTCCGACTTCCGGCACCCGGGCAACGCGTCGTACGTGGGCGCGGCCGCCGGGGAGGACCTCGCGCTGGTCACCGGCCGTGGGCAGGCGAACCTGGCCGCGATCGAGTCCCGCCGGCCGTACTTCCGCGACATCGACGTGGTGGTGCTCGGCATCCGGGCGCAGGACGAGTACCGGCTGGATCTGCAGGCGGCCGGGATAGTGACCCGGCCGGTGCCGATGCTGCGGGCCGAAGGGGCGGCGCGCAGCGCGCAGTGGGCCCGGGACCAGCTCGTCGACTGCGCGGGGTACTGGGTGCACGTCGACGTGGACGTCCTCGACCCGGCGGTGATGCCGGCGGTGGACGCCCCCGATCCGGGTGGCATCGCCTTCCCGGAACTGGAACTGCTGCTCACCGGGCTGGTGGAGTCGCCCCACTGCCTCGGGGTGGAGATCACCGTCTTCGACCCGGACTACGACCCGGACGGGCGGTACGCCGCCGAGATCACGTCGGCGGTGGTGAGCGGGCTGGCGCCGGTGCGGACGGTGACGCCCCGGCCCGATCTGATCGCCGCGCGGCGTGACCTGGCCAATCAGCCGGGGCCGGCGGTGGCCGCGGTCGTGCCGGAAGCCGATCCGGTCGCCGGCGACGTCGATCCGGTGGCCGCGGTCGTCTCGCCGGCCGACCCGGCCGACGCGGTTGTCTCGAAGGCTGATCCGGCGGCTCTGGTCGGGTCGGATGTCGACCCGGCCGCCGAGATCGTCTCGGACTCCGATCCTGCGGAGGCCGTCGTCTTCGGTCCGGATCCGGCTGATGCGGTCGTCGAGGATGTCGAGGACGTCGAGCTTGCCGATGCCGAGGGCGAAGACGAGCTCGAAGTCGATGCTGTGGAGGCGGCCGAGATCGAGGATCTCGACGAGACTGACAATTCGGCTTATGTCGAGGCCCTGGCCGAGCCGGACGACGTGCTGGAGCCGGTCGAGCCCGAGGATGCGATCAAGGCCGAGGCCCCGGTCGAACCGGACGCCGTGCCGATGGAGGCCGAGGACTCGACCGAGCCGGATGACGAGCCGGTGGAGGCCGAGCCTTCGGTGGAGGCCGAGCCGGAGGTGGCCGTCGAGCCGGCGTTCGAGGTCGAGTCGGTGGTGGAGGTCGAGCCGGCGGTCACGGTGGCTCAGACGGCCACCGAGGTGCGGCTGCTGTCACGGCCGCTGGGCTCGGCGCCGCTGCTGGACTCCGAGCCGCTGCCGGCCACCCGCCCGGGGATGCTGCGTCCCCGGCCGCCGGCCGATCCGCCGGCCGCCGGGGAGTACACGCCGCACACGCCGCGGTTCGGGAAGTTCCCGCCCGGCGCGGCCTGACCGGTTACTTGTTCAGAGCGGTCAGGAAGCTCTTCACGATCGGGACGGCCGCCTCGGCGCCGGCCCCGCCCTTCTGCACCATCACGGCGAACGCGATGTCGCCCTGGTAACCGACGAACCACGAGTGCGTCTGGTCCGAGCCGTCGGCGAACTCGGCGGTGCCGGTCTTGCCGTACACCGGCTTGCCCGGAACGCTCTTGAGGGCCGTGCCGGTGCCCCCGGTGACCACCTCGCGCATCATCGCCCGCAGCGCGTCCAGCGCCTTCGCGTCCAGGGGCGCGCTCGTGCCGGCCGCCGCCGGGGCCGGATCGAGCACCAGTTTCGGCGGCTGGAACCCGCCCTTGGCCACGGCCGCGGTGGCCGCCGCCATCGCGATCGGGCTGACCGCGGTGCTGCCCTGGCCGAACGTCGCCGCGGCCAGTTCGGTCGAGGTCGCGCCGTCGGAGACCTTGCCGGTGAACGCGTCGACGCCGATGTTCCAGTTTCCGCCGATGCCGAGCGCGCTCGACGCGTTCTTCAGCCCGTCGGCGCCCAGTTTCGGGGCCAGCCCGACGAACGCGGTGTTGCAGCTCTTGGCGAAGTCGACGTGGAACGGAACCTTCCCGAGTTCCTCGCCGGCCGAATTCTTGAACGTACGGCCGTCCACGGTCACCGTCTTCGGGCAGTTCACCGCCGTGTCCCCGGTGACCGCGCCGGACTGCAGCAGCCCGTAGGCGGAGACCATCTTGTACGTCGACCCGGGCGGAACCTGCCCGGTCAGCGCCGTGTCCACCCCGTTCGCGTCGGGCCCGTTGGCCACGGCCAGCACCGAGCCGTCGCTGACCCGCAGCGCCACCATCGAGCTGGGCAGCTTCTGCGCGCCGATCGCCTGGTCGGCCGCGTTCTGCGTGGCGGTGTCGATGCTGACCTTGATGTCCTTGCCGTCGACCGGCTTGGAGGTGAAGACCGGCTCGTCGGTGGTGGTCTCGTCGGCGGCCTCGGCCGACACCACGACGGACAGGCCGGGGGCGCCGCGCAGTTCCTTGTCGTACTTCTCCTGCAGGCCGCCGTGGCCGACCTGATCACTCGCGGTCAGCTCGCTGGGGCGTTTGTCCAGGTCGTCCTTGGTGGCCGGCTCGACGGCGCCGAGCAGGGCGCGGGCGAACACCCGGGTGGGGGCGAGCTGGCGGGTCTCCTCGCGGAACACGGTGCCGGGCAATGGCCGTACGTCATCGCGGATTTTGTCGTAATCGGCACGGCGGAGCGAGACGAGATCCAGGAACGCGCCCTCGTCGGCCTTGGCGACCCGGTCCTTGAGGTCGGTGAGGTCGACGTCGACCTTGATCTTCTTGAACGCGGCCGTGAGCGACTTGGTGAGCGAGGTCAGGTCCTTGATCTTCACCGGGCTGACGCCGACGACGACCACCTGCTGGGGGCCGACCAGGGCTTTTCCGCTCGCGTCGAGGACCGTGCCGCGTTGCGCGGGGATCCGCTTGAGCCGGAACTTCTCGCCCTTCTCCAGGTCGGGCTGCAGCACGGCCGGTTCCCAGATGACCTGCCAGCCGTCGCCGCTGCGCTTGGTCATCCGGACGGAGGACTTGTAATCCCAGGTCACGTTGCCGGGCAGGGTCCACTTCAGGTCGATCGGGGTGGTCGCGATGTCGCCGGACTCCTTGGGGTCGCCGGCCACCGAGACGGCGAGCGGCTGGTCCTTGAGGTCGCCGTAGAAGCCCTTGATCTCGGTGAGCACGTCGGCCGAGGCGATTTTGCCGCCGTCGGCCGTGATGAAGCCCACTTTGCTCAGGTCGCCGTTCTTCCAGCCGTTGATGAAGTCGACCACGGTGTCCTGTGGCTCGTCCCCGGAGCATCCGGCGAGACCGCTCGTGACCAGCACGAGCAGGGTCGTCAATCCGATTGAGGCGCGGCGCATGAGGTTTCCCCCTGTGGGTACGTCTAGCTGGGTTGATCGAACGGTAGCCGCCGGATGCCCCCACGCGCCGCCCCGCACCGTGCGAAACCTCGCATATCAGCCCACCTGTCGGGCTGGCACACCCTGGGTGTGAAGCAGCCGCGCCCGGTGGTTCTAGGCTGTGCCCGACACGTTCGAACCCACAGTGTCGTGGGTGAGGGGAGCGCCGGACATGCCTGTCGCAGACGAGGCAGCGACCGATTCTGATCAGATCGGGCCCGAGTCATCGGGGCTCGGTCCTGGGCTGGCCCTCACGGGCCGGCTCGGTGCGTCCAGTGATGACGGAGAGCTCGACGAGCCGCTCCCGGACGCCGAGCGCCTGGTCGCTCAGGCGGTCGAGCGGGCCGGCGAGGATCACGGCACCGCGTTGCTGGTGGACCGCTTCTGGCGCTTCGCGCCCGACGAGGAGCTGGTCGGCTACACGCCGGAGGAGATGTTCTCGGCCGCGGTCGAGCATCGTGAGCTGGCCCGCAACCGGCTTCCCGGCGAGCTGAAGCTGGACCTCACCGAGCCCCGCGGCTCGCAGGCGCACACCGTGCTGCAGATCGTCACCGACGACATGCCGTTCCTGGTCGACTCGGTGATAGCGCTTCTCACCGCCCACAACCTGCAGGTCTACCTGATGGTGCACCCGCTGATCGTGGTCCGCCGGGAGCCGCTGGGCGCGCTCAGCGAGCTGGAGGCCGAGGTCGAGCCGGACGACGCCATCGAGGGCGACCTGGTCGAGAGCTGGATCCGGATCGAGATCGACCCGGTCCGCCGGGCCGACGCCCGTGAGCAGCTGCTCAACGAGGTCCGCCGGGTGCTCACCGACGTGCGCGAAGCCGTCGAGGACTGGCCGCGGATGCGTCAGCGGGCCATGGTCATCTCCGACGAGCTGGCCGCCGCCCGCGGGTCCGAGCGCCGGCTGCCGGTCCCGGAGAAGGACGTCACCGACTCGATCGAGCTGCTCAAGTGGCTGGCCAACGATCACTTCACGTTCCTGGGCTACCGGGAGTACCGGCTGGACGACGACGGGGTCCTCCACACGGTGCACGGGACCGGGCTGGGCATCCTGCGCGGCGACAGCCGGCCGCGGCGGCTCGACAGCATGGCCCCGGAGGCGTACCAGCGGGCCATGGAACGGCGCCTGCTGGTGATCACCAAGGCGAACTCGCGGGCCACCGTGCACCGCTCGGCCTACCTCGACTACATCAGCGTCAAGGTCTTCGACGACAACGGGAACGTGGCCGGCGAGAAGCGCTTCCTCGGCCTGTTCTCCAGCTCGGCCTACCGGACCAGCGTGCGCGAACTGCCCGTGGTCAAGCGCAAGGTCACCGAGGTGATGGACCGCTCCGGCCTGTCGCCGCGCGGGCACTCCGGCAAGGACCTGCTGCAGATCCTGGAGACCTACCCCCGGGACGAGCTCTTCCAGATCAAGACCGATGATCTGTACGAGGCGGTCATCGGCGTGCTCCGGATGGCCGGCCGTCGTCAGCTGCGCCTGTTCCTGCGCCGGGACGGGTACGGCCGCTTCATCTCGTGCCTGATCTACCTGCCCCGCGACCGGTTCACCACCGGCAACCGGCTGCGCATGCAGGAGATCCTGCTGCGCGAGCTGAACGGCGTCGGCGTCGACTACACCACCCGGGTGACCGAGCGGATGCTCGCGCGGGTGCACTTCATCGTGCGCACCGACCCGGCCGCGCCGCCCGGGCAGCTCGACCCCAACGTGCTGGCCGAGCTGCTGGCCGACGCCACCCGGATGTGGGACGACGACTTCAGCCTCGTGCTGGAACGCAAGCTCGGTGACGAACCGGCGAAGGACCTGTTCGCGCGGTACGCGCACGCCTACCCGGAGAGCTACAAGAACGGGCATACGCCGTACGAGGGAATGCAGGATCTCGCCAAACTGGAACTGCTCGAAGAGCCGGGACAGTTGGAGATGCACCTCTACCGGCGCCGCAAGCTCGGGGCCGGTGGGGCGCCCGAGCCGGACGACCACGACATCCGGTTCAAGGTCTACCGGTTCGGCGAGCCGATGATGCTCTCGGCCGTGCTGCCGGTCCTGCACTCGCTCGGCGTGCAGGTCAGCGACGAGCGGCCGTACGAGATCCGCCGCGACGACGGCCTGGTCTACCTGTACGACTTCGGGCTGACCCCGCCCAAGGTGCACCGCGACCTGTCCGAGGTGCGACCACAGGTGGAGAACGCGTTCGCGTCCACCTGGCGCGGCGAGGCCGAGGTGGACGGGTTCAACGAGCTGGTGCTGCGGGCCGGGCTGACCTGGCGGCAGGTCGTCGTGCTGCGGGCCTACGCGAAGTACCTGCGCCAGGCCGGCAACGTCTTCTCCCAGCGGTACGTCGAGTCGACCTTCATCGCGTACCCGGAGATCGCCCGGCTGCTGCTGGAACTCTTCGAGGTCCGGTTCTCCCCGGCGCTGCAGATCGGCGAGACGGAACGCGGACGGCGCTCGGGCGAGGTCGCCGGGCGGATCACCGAACTGCTCGACCAGGTGGACAGCCTGGACCAGGACCGGATCCTGCGCTCCTACCTGACCCTGATCGAGGCGACGCTGCGGACCAGCTTCTACCAGCGCGGGGCGGACGGGCGGCCCAAGTCGTACGTGGCCTTCAAGCTGAACCCGGAGGCCATCCCCGACCTGCCGCAACCCCGCCCGAAGTACGAGATCTTCGTCTACTCGCCGCGCTTCGAGGGCGTGCACCTGCGCTTCGGTGCCGTCGCCCGCGGTGGCCTGCGCTGGTCGGACCGGCGCGAGGACTTCCGGACCGAGGTGCTCGGCCTGGTCAAAGCCCAGATGGTGAAGAACTCGGTGATCGTGCCGGTCGGCGCCAAGGGCGGCTTCGTCCTCAAGCAGAAACCGGGCGACCGGGACGAGGCGGTCGAGTGCTACAAGCGCTTCGTCACCGCGCTGATGGACGTCACCGACAACATCCTCAGCGGCAAGATCGTGCCGCCGCGGGACGTGGTCCGGCACGACGGCGACGACCCGTACCTGGTGGTCGCCGCCGACAAGGGCACGGCCACGTTCAGCGACATCGCCAACGAGATCTCGGTCGGCAAGGAGTTCTGGCTCGGCGACGCGTTCGCCAGCGGCGGCTCGGTCGGCTACGACCACAAGAAGATGGGGATCACCGCCCGGGGCGCCTGGGAATCGGTCAAGAAACACTTCCGGGACTTGGGCACGGACACCCAGACCGAGGACTTCACCGTGGTCGGCGTCGGCGACATGTCCGGCGACGTCTTCGGCAACGGCATGCTGCTGTCCGAGCACATCCGATTGGTCGCCGCATTCGACCACCGGCACATCTTCCTCGACCCGAACCCGGACGCGGCGTCGTCCTTCGCCGAGCGCCGGCGCCTGTTCGACCTGCCGCGGTCGTCCTGGGCCGACTACTCGACCGACCTGATCTCCGCGGGTGGTGGCATCTACCCCCGCTCGGCCAAGTCGATCCCGGTCACCCCCGAGGTGCGCGCCGCCCTGGAACTGCCCGAAACGGTCTCCGCGGTGAGCCCCGGCGAACTGATGCGCGCCATCCTCAAAGCGCCTGTTGATCTCCTTTTCAACGGCGGCATCGGTACGTACGTGAAAGCGGGCTCCGAGTCGCACGCCGACGTCGGCGACAAGGGCAACGACGCGATCCGGGTCAACGGCTCCGAACTGCGCGTCAAAGTCGTCGGCGAGGGCGGCAACCTCGGACTCACCCAAAAAGGCCGGATCGAGTTCGCCCGAGCCGGCGGCCGGGTGTTCACCGACTTCATCGACAACTCCGCTGGCGTGGACTGCTCCGACCACGAGGTCAACATCAAGATCCTGCTCGGCGGGGCGGTCGTCGACGGCGAACTGACCATGCCCGAACGCGACGAACTGCTGGCCGCCATGACCGACGAGGTCGGTGCGCTCGTCCTGCGGGACAACTACGAGCAGGCGACCGCGCTCGGCAACGCCCGCGCCCAGGCGCACTCGCTGCTGCCGGTGCACCGGCGGATGCTCATCGCACTCGAACAGCGCGGCGAACTCAACCGCGAACTCGAAGCGCTGCCGACCGACAAGGAGCTGGCCCTCCGCTACGAGAACGGCGAAGGACTCAGCGCACCGGAGTTCGCGGTGCTGCTCGCGTACGTCAAGATCAGCCTGGAACGCGAGGTGCTCGCCGACGAACTGGTCGACGAGGCGTGGACGAACACGGTGCTGCACCGGTACTTCCCGACACCGCTGCGCGAGCGCTACGCCGTCCGGATGGCCGGTCACCGGCTGCGCCGCGAGATCATCTCGACCGCGCTGGTCAACGAGGTGGTCAACCGGGGCGGTACGTCGTTCGTCTTCCGCGCCATGGAGGAGAGCGGCGCCTCCGCCGCCGATGTCATCCGCGCGTACGTCGTCATCCGCGACGTCTACGGCCTGCGCGACATCTGGGCGGCCGCCGAAGCGCTGGACAACAAGGTGCCCACGCCCGCGCAGACCCTGGCCTTCCTGGAGACCCGGCGCCTGCTCGACCGGGCCGTCCGCTGGCTCGTCAGCACCCGGCGCTCGCCCATCGACGTGGCCGGCGAGATCGCCAAACTGCGCCCCGGCGTCGCCACACTGCTCCCGCGCCTGCCCGAAGTGATCGTCGGCGCCGAACGCCGGGCCTTCGAAGAACGCGTCGCCACCCTGGCCGGCAAGGGCGTCCCCGACGACCTGGCCGACAAGGTGGCCCGGGTGTTCTACGGCTTCGGCCTGCTGGACATCCTGGAGACGGCCACCGCCATCGACCGGGACGTCACCGAAGTGGCCCAGGTCTACTTCGTCCTCTCCGAACGCTTCGGCGTCGACGCCCTCCTGTCCCACATCTCCCGCCTCCCGCGCGGCGACCGCTGGCAGACCCTCGCCCGGATGGCCCTCCGCTACGACCTGTACGCGGCCCTGGCCGCCCTCACCGCCGAGGTATTGCAATCCACCCCGGCGACGGCGGCCCCCGAGGACCGCGTCTCCCAGTGGGAACAGGTCAACGCGGCATCCATCGCCCGAGCCTCCAACGCGATGGGCGACGTGGACGAGTCGCCGGCGGACCTGGCGGCACTGTCGGTGCTGCTCCGGCAGATCCGCACGCTGGTCAAGACCTCGTCGGCCGGCTGAGGGCGGTCCACTCCCGGCCGCGGGCCCAGTAGGCCCGCGGCCGTCGGCCGGCGCCGCCACCTGGGGTCGCCGGCCCGGCGCCACCATCCGGGCCGCCGGGCGTTATCTCGCGGGTGGAATCGGACGGGGTTCGGTGGTCGGCCGGGGTGAGGACCCGGCCGACCGTCCGGGATCGTTCCCTCCCGGAGTGTTGCCCGGTACACCGCTACCGGGCCTGCCGGTTGCCGCCGGCAGATGCTGTCATCCCCTCCATCAGTCGATAAGTGGCTCCTTTCTCGAGACTTCCGGAACAAAGGCCGCGCGATGAATCGGGGGACGATCGGCTCGCGCGGCCGGGCACGGGGCCGGCCAGGGCGGGAGTGTCGAGGTGTAGCCGGCGGCGTTGATGAGCAGGGCGAACAGCGCGTGGCGGCGGAACAGTTGGGGGCGGTCGGCGAGGGCGTCCGCTATCCGGTCCGGCGTGGTGAACCGCTGGGCGCAGGCGGAAGTGATCCAGGTCAGGGCCTCCTTCGCGTCGGCGGCGGCCGAGGCCAGGTCCAGGACGGTGTGTTCCACCCGGGTCCGGGGCGGACTTCGGCGAGGGTGCCGACGGGACGCGGCGTGGCGGGAACGGTGGACCACCAGGCCGGGATGGGGACGCACCCGGCGTCGCTCCGGGATCAGGACGTGGACCGGGCCGGGTAGGGGCTCGGCCAGGCCGGCCTCCTCGGCCGCGGAACGGTGGCTGAGCATGGCGCCGGAACCGGCATAGAGGATCGCGGCCCAGCGCATCGCCGCTGGTGGTGGGCGGCCGGTGAACGTCGCGTAGATCCGGGGCATCAAGCGCTGCCAGTCGGCGGTCCGGACCAGGCGCTGCAGCTGGTCGGCGGAGAGCCCGTTCTGAAGAGCCTGCCGGCGGGTCACGACCCCGTGCTGGCGTCGGCTGATCTCGTCGAGTTGTGCCATGGCCGGGACTTTGCCGGTTTGCGGCGGCGCGTGCTTCGGGGCCTGTGGACAGACGCACAGTGTGGATAACTCGAACAGCGAGAACCCCAGGTGGCGGGGTTTTCGGCCGTACACGTCGTGGGACGTAAGCGCGGGAAGGCGCGCCTTGAGACCGGATCAGGCTCGCGGGAGACAAGGGTGCTGCCGGAACCGGGCCAGGCGGAACCATGAGAAGTAAAGGAACGGAGCCGGGCCGCAAGAAGCGAGAGTCGACGCGGTGGGGAGCGCGGCCGGGAAACGCAAGAAGAACGTGTAGCCGGGCGCGGTTGCGGTGAGGTTCTGCAAGAACCGGGCAGGCCGGGTGATGCTGGTGAGCCGGGCCTTGACGGGGGACTGCTCCCGTAGTCTCGCCGGGCCCGGCTCACCTGATGCGTCGCGGGCGCATTTTCCCGATGGCATCCCGCGACGACTCCCCAGATCCACCTGCGAGCATGACGCTACGTGATGTTCATGGTGGGGAGGAAGTGCTGAGCGTGGGCTCTGGCCGTTCGTATGAGCTGATTTATCCGTCAGTTGTCCGCTTTTTCGGATATCCGCTACTCGGTGTGACGAAGCGCGGGCGTAACGTTCAGTAATCGATCGGCTCGACGGAGGCCGGGCGGGGCAGGCCCAGGGCCTCGGCCGCCACCTGAGCGCTGGCCAGGCTGGCGCCGTGCGTGACCAGGAAGCCTTTGGCGCCGTCGGGGCGCCAGGGCGACGGCCAGCCCATCTCGACGACCGTGGTGGGCCAGGCGGCGGACAGCTTCTCGGCGAGGTCGCGGGTCACGGACGACTGATGAACCCGGCGGCCGACCAGGACGATCGGACGGCCGGCGGCGAGTTCGATCAGTTCGTCGGCGGTGATTTCCGTGGCGATGACGTCGATTTGCTCGACGCTGCCGAGGAACGGGCGTAGTCCCCACGGGATTTTGCCCTCGGCGATCGAGTGCCCGCTCATGAATTGGACCACCAGCGGGTCGGCCGCCGTCGCCGGCTCGCCCTCGACGAGCAGCGCCCGCCTCGCCGCGAGAAGCCCCAGCTCGACACCATCGACGGGAGCGGCGGCCAGGGGTGCGGCGCCGGGTGAAGTGGCGGCCGGGGGAGCGGCGGCAAGCGAGACGGCCGGGCGGGGAGCTGTGGACCGAGGATCGGGAGACGGGCTGGTGGCGCGCGCATGCGCCACCCACGACGCCAGCTCCGAGTTGCGGTCGGCGGCCTGCTCAAGCCGTACGAGAGCAAGCCGGCCGTCACCGGCCGCGGCCGCGACCTCGTCGGCGACCGCGAGCACCAGGTCTTGATCCACCAGCGCGCCGATGCAGAGCAGGTCGGCGCCGGCGGCGAGGGCGGCGACCGCGGCCTGCGGGATTCCGCCGGCGGCACCGGCCGCGCCGCGCATCTCCAGGGCGTCGGTGACGATGACGCCCCGGAAGCCGAATTCGGTGCGCAGCAGCCCTTCGAGTGCGGCCCGGCTGAAGGTGGCCGGCCCGTCGCCGGTCAGTGCGGGCACGCGGATGTGGGCGCTCATCACCGCGCGGGTTCCGGCCGCGACGGCGGCCGCAAACGGGGGCAGGTCGCGTTCCCGGAGCACGTCGATCGGTTCGTCGACGGTCGGAAGCTCCAGGTGGGAGTCGGTCACGGTAGCGCCGTGGCCGGGGAAGTGTTTGGCGCAGGCGGCGACGCCGGCCGATTGGAGGCCGGTGACCGCGGCCGCGCTGTGCCGGGCCACGAGTGCCGGGTCGGCGCCGAACGAGCGGGTTCCGATGATCGGGTTCTCGGCGGCCGTGTTGACGTCGACGGTGGGCGCGAGGTCCAGGTTGACGCCGGCCGCGGCCAGGTCGCGGCCCATCGCGGCGTACACCAGGCGGGTGAGTTCGACGTCGTCGACCGCTCCCAGGGCGGAATTTCCGGGATACGGGCTGCCGGTGCGATGGCCCAGCCGGGTGACGTCGCCGCCCTCCTCGTCGATGGCGATGAGCGCGTCGGAGCGCACCGACCGTAGCCGTGCGGTGAGCCGCGACAGCTGGTCGACCGAGTCGACATTCGTACCGAAGAGGGTGAATCCGGCCAGTCCGTCGGCGAGCAGGTCGAGCGCCCAGTCCGGCGCGGACGGCCCGGGGAAGGCGGCGAGCAGGGTGCGCAGGGCGAGGCGGCGGAGCCCGGGGTCGACGGTCATGGTGTCCTTCCGGTGACGTTGCTCTGGCCAGCGGAGGCGGCGAGCTGCCATGATCGCTCGGAGTCGATAGCCACCGTACGGACGGGCAACATTGCCGACCGTTACGCTGCGGCTGCATGCCGAGCGCCGCCACTGTAACAGGAAACAATCTTTATTATTAGGGGTACGACCATGGCCGCCACTCGCCTTCCGGGCACACCCCGGTTGCTGCGCGCACTCAACGACCGCGCGGCACTGGATCTGCTGCTCTCCCGAGGTCCGCTGACCCGGGCCCAGCTCGGCGAGCTGACCGGTCTCAGCAAGGTCACCGCCTCCCAGCTCGTCGAGCGGCTGGAGGAGCGCGGGCTGGTCCGGCGCGTCGGCGAGCAGGCCGGCGGCCGCGGGCCGAACGCCCAGCTCTACGCGGTCACCCCGGGCAGCGCGCACGTCATCGGCATCGACATCGGGCCCGACTCGGTGGTCGCCGCCTGCGCCGACATCACCGGTGCGGTGATCGGCCGCTCGGAGCTGAGCACCAAGGACACCGACGACCCGGTCGGCGTCGTGCACCAGGCCGTGGTCCACGCCGCGAGCGACGCCGGCACCGACATCACCTCGGTCCGGCGGGTCGTGCTCGGCACCCCCGGCCTGGTCGACCCGCAGTCGGGCGAGATCTCCTTCGCCTGGGACCTGCCCCGCTGGCACCGGGGACTCCTGGCCGACCTGCGGCGGGACCTGAGCACCCCGGTCGTGTTCGGCAACGACGTGAACCTGGCCGCGGTCGCCGAGTCGATCAGCGGTGCGGCCACCGGTGTGTCCGACTTCGCGCTGGTCTGGATCGGTCGCGGCGTCGGCCTGGCCAGCGTCATCGCCGGTCGGCTGCACCAGGGAGCGACCGGGGCCGCCGGCGAGATCGGATACCTGCCGGTCGGTGGCGCCGAGGTGCCGCACAACGCGTCCAAGCGGGGCGTGAAGGGCGCGTTCCAGACCCTGGCGGCGGCCGAGGCGGTCAAGGCGATCGGCAAGCAGCACGGGTTCAAGGGCGCCGAGGCGGCCGATGTGGTGCGGGCCGCGGTGGACGCCGGTACGGCCGGTGAGCCGGTGCTGGACGAGCTGGCCCGGCGCCTCGCGCTCGGTGTGGCCGCGACCTGCCTGGTGCTCGACCCGCCGCTGGTCGTGCTGGCCGGCGAGGTGGGCCGGGCCGGTGGCGAGGCGCTGGCCGACCGGGTGGAACGGGAGGTCGCCGCGATAACGCTGGTCTCGCCGAAGGTCGTGGTGACCGGGGTGGAGGCCGAGCCGGTGCTGCACGGGGCGCTGCACACCGCCCTGGACGCGGTCCGCGACGAGGTCTTCGGCTCGACCACCGACTGAGCGCGCGACCGGCCGGGCGACCGCGCGCAGAGAGACAACCGGCCGAGCGTGCGGCCGGCCGGGTGACCGCGCGTGGGGAGACAACCGGCCGAGGGGTGTAACTCCCGGCACGCCGCCGAATTGCCAGGCCGACCACATGGTTGGATGGACGGCGTGCCGGAAGCTGCCGTAACCGTTCCGCCCGACGAGGACACCGTCATCGCGTTCGACCGCGTCAGCGTGGTCCGCAGCGGGAATCACCTGATCAACAGCCTGTCCTGGCAGGTCGAGCTGGACGAGCGATGGGTGGTGCTGGGCCCCAACGGCGCCGGCAAGACCACCCTGCTCAACATCGCGTCCGGCCGGCTGCACCCGACCCGCGGTCAGGCGTGGGTGCTGGGTGATCGGCTGGGCCGGGTCGACGTCAACGAGTTGCGTACCCGGGTCGGGATCACCACCGGCCGGTTGGCCGACCGGATCCCGCCGGACGAGAAGGTGCTCGACGTCGTGGTCACCGCCGCCTGGTCGGTGGTCGGCCGCTGGCGGGAGGAGTATGACCCGCAGGACGTCGCCCGGGCCCGGGAGCTGCTCGCCCAGCTGGGCATGAGCGCGTTCGCCGACCGCGAGTTCGGCACCCTGTCCGAGGGTGAGCGCAAGCGCACCCAGATCGCCCGCGCGCTGATGACCGACCCCGAGCTGATGCTGCTCGACGAGCCGACCGCGGGCCTCGACCTGGGCGGCCGGGAAACCCTGATCGGGCACCTGACCGAGCTTGCGCTGGACCCCGACGCGCCGGCCATGGTCCTGGTCACCCACCACGTGGAGGAGATCCCGCCCGGCTTCACCCACGCGCTGCTGCTGCGCGAGGGCAGCGTGGTCGCGGCCGGCCTGCTCGGCGAGGTGATGACCGCGGAGAACCTGACCAAGACGTTCGGGCTGCCGCTGGTCGTGGACCGGTTCGGCGATCGGTACACCGCCCGGGCGGCCTGACGTGTCCGCCCCCAAGCGCGTGGCGGTCGTCGGCAGCGCCAACATGGACCTGGTCGGCCTGGCCGAGAACCTGCCCCGGCCGGGGGAGACCGTGCTCGGGGACGACTTCGTGATGACCCCGGGCGGCAAGGGGGCGAATCAGGCGATCGCCGCCGCCCGTGCCGGTGGGGCGACGACGTTCCTGGGGGCGATCGGGTCGGACTCGTTCGGGGTCACGCTCGGCTCGCGGCTGGCCGCGACCGGGGTCGACACGACGCACCTGCGGACCAGTTACGGGTCGTCCGGCGTCGCGGTGATCATGGTGGACCGGGCCGGGGAGAACTCGATCCTGGTCAGCCCGGGCGCCAACCGGACGTTCCTCGACCTGACCGATGACGAGCGGGCCTGCGTGGCCGAGGCCGACGTGCTGCTCTGTCAGCAGGAGATCCCGCTGGCCACGGTGGCCGCGGCGCTGGCCGCCGGCCGGGCCGCCGGTACCCGGACGATCCTGAACGCGGCCCCGGCCCGGGAGCTGCCGCCCGGCCTGCTCGATCAGGTGGATCTGCTGGTGGTGAACGAGACCGAGGCGCGGGCGATCACCGGCGGGTCGGCTTCGGACATGGGCGCGCTGCTGGCCCTGGTGCCCCGGGTGGTGCTGACGTTGAGCGGCAACGGGTCGCGCTACGCCGATCGCGACGGGCAGGATGTGCACGTTCCGGCATTTCCCGTCGAAGTCGCCGATACCACCGCCGCGGGGGATGCGTTCTGCGGCGCGCTGGCCGTGGCCTGGGCCGAAGGTCGCGACCTGATCGAGGCGGTGCGCTGGGCCAACGCGGCCGGCGCGGCCTCGGTCCGCAAGGTCGGCGCCAGCAACGGCCTGCCGGAGCGCTCCGAGATCGAGGCGATCTACGCGGGCTGATCCTCAGGACTGCCGGGCCGTGCTCAGGAAGCGTGTGACCTCGGCCCGCAGGACCTCGGCCAGCTGCGACAACCCGGTCGTCCCGGACGCACCACCGCCGTCGACCGCGACCGCGATCCCGTCGATCAGGTTGTTGATCTCGCGGAAGCTGCGGCTCACGGCCTCCAGCACGCCGACCGCGTCGGCCGCCGCCTGCTGGACCGTGTTGACCTGCCCCATGATCTCCTCGCTGGACGCGCTCGTCTCGTTGGCGAGTTCCTTGACCTCGTTGGCGACCACGGCGAAGCCGCGACCGGCCTCACCGGCCCGGGCCGCCTCGATCGTCGCGTTCAGTGCCAGCAACCGGGTCTGCGAGGCCACCTGGTTGATCAGGTCGACCGCGTGCCGGATCTCCTCGGACGCGCTGCGCAGCGAGGTGACCGTGCCCAGGCCGCGCTCGGCGTCGCTGACCGCGCCGCGGGCGAAGCGGGCCAGGTCGTTGGCCGACGCGCCCATCTCGGTGGCCGCGGTCGCCACCTGCTCGGAGACGGTGAGCACGGCCGACTCCAGCTCGTCGGCGAGCCCGAGCCGGGCCCGGGTGGCGGCGGCGATCTGATCGGCGTTGCGGCGCATCGCGGTCACCGACGCGTTGATCTGCTCGGCCGCCAGCTTGAACGTGCCCTGCAGCCCGGTGGTCAGAAATCGCCGGTAGAAGCGTCCGTCGGCGGCCGCGGCGGAGGCGGCGCCGGCCTCCCGGGCGAACGCGTCGAGCCGGTCCAGCAGGGCGTTCACGGCGCTGCGGGTGGCCACCGCGGTCTCCGACTCGCCGATCGGGCCGAGCCGGGCCTCGAAGTCGCCGGCCGTCATGCGCCGGCACGTGTCGGCGATGGCCGACAGGGCCGACTCGTCGTGGGCCTCCGGTTTCCGGGCCGGGCGGTCGTCGACCCTCCTCATCGGCCGGGGCCGTTCGTGAGCGACCAGACCAGCTCGTCGTAGTCCATGCCGCGCTCGTCCAGGGTGTCCTGCAGCGCCTGGAACCCGGCGGCGACCGCGTCCGGGGTGTGGTTCTCGCGGGCCTCGGCGGCGCGGAGCTTCGCGTAGAGGTCGGCGACCGCGGCGACCGCGGCGGGCGCGGGCCGGCGGCGGTTCGAGTGGTAGCCGACGATCCGGCCGCCGGCGTCGTAGGAGGGCGTGACGTGGGCCAGGACCCAGTAGTGGGCGCCGTCGGCGGCGAGGTTCAGGACGTACGCGAAGATCTCTTTCTGCTCTTCGAGGGTGTCCCAGAGCAGTTTGAAGACGGCGCGCGGCATGTCCGGATGGCGGATGACGTTGTGCGGCTGCCCGACCGCCTCGTGCTCCGGGATCGCCGAGACCCGCAGGAACACGTCGTTGGCATAGGTGATCACGCCACGCGGATCGGTCTTGGTGACGATCATCTCGTGATCGCCGAAGGTGCGCTCGATCCCGGTGGGTCGCGTCCGCGTCGTTCTCATGATGTCTTGATCGTGCCGGTTTCGGTCCGTCATTTATGACGAATCAGCGAGAAATCCGCATCCCCCAGGCGATCAGCGGGGCCTGCAACGGCAATCGTCCATAGGCGATCGCGCGCTTCGCCGGGGACGCGTGCCGCCAATCCCAGGCCATCTTGACGTTGGCCGGGAAAACCGCTGCGAACAGGGCGGCGGCGGCCAAGCCGCCGACCTTCCGGGTCCGGGGATGCGCGATCGCCGCGGCCACTGCCAATTCACAAAATCCGCTTATGTACGTCCATTGCCGCGCTGTCCCCGGCAACGCGCGCGGCACGATCGAGTCGAACGGCTTCGGCGCCACGAAATGCAGCACGCCCGATGTGGCAAGCAGGGCCGACAGCCCCATGGATTCCGCCCGCCGATGTCGAGAGGCTCGAAAACGGCTAGCGAAGCGAGGGCGTTTTCGGGCCTCTCGACATCGGCTCCACCGGGGCGGGATCCCGCCGAGCGGAGCGAGGCCATCAGGCTCAGCGTCCTTTTTCATCTATGAACCGCCGGCTCCATCGCTCGTTGCAGTGCCCGGTAGATGCGGCCGAAGCGCTGCGCGTTCGTCGTGCGCAGTAGTAGAACATTCCCGCCGCGAACCCGGCCCCAGATCTCGATGGTGCGGCTGCCGGCGTCGTACGAGCGGTCGACCCGCTCCAGCACCAGATCGGCCACCGGCACCACGGCCAGGCCGACCAGCACCCCGCCGATCACCAGCGCGAGCGTGTGGGCGGTGTCCATGTGCACGAGCAGCGCGATGCCGATGGCCAGCGCACCGGCCAGCACCGGAATCAGGATGGCCAGGCCGAGCACGCCGCGCTTGGCGATCACCGACCACGAGCGGCCGCCCTTGGTGTGCCAGACCTCGATCAGGTCGGACAGGCGGAAGTCGCGGCCGTTCATACGAATGCCGGACGAGGTGATCAGCACGTCCGGATCCCGGTAGTACGTGGTCATCTCTCCTCCCCAGGGCCCCCAATCTATCCGGTACCCGTCGTAGGCTGGCGCCCAAACGGCTACCAACGGAGGTCGGCGTGAGTGAGTTCGTACGGCTGGAGATCGCGGACGGGATCGGCACGATCCGGCTCGAACGGCCGCCCATGAACGCGCTCAACACGCAGGTCCAGGAGGAACTGCGGGCCGCCGCCACGGCCGCGGCCGATGACCCTCTCGTCCGGGCCGTCGTGGTGTGGGGCGGGGAGGCGGTGTTCGCCGCCGGCGCCGACATCAACGAATTCACGACTGTCAGCTATCAGCACATGGTGGGCCGGGCGGCGGCGCTCTCCGGGGCGTTCGACGCGGTCGCCCGCATCCCCAAGCCGGTCGTCGCCGCGATCACCCGGTTCGCCCTCGGCGGCGGCTGCGAGCTGGCCCTGGCCTGCGACTTCCGGGTCGTCGCGGAGGACGCGCGACTCGGCCAGCCGGAGATCAAGCTCGGCCTCATCCCGGGCGCCGGCGGCACCCAGCGGCTGGCCCGCCTGGTCGGCCCGGCCCGGGCCAAGGAGCTGATCTTCTCCGGCCGGATGGTCGAGGCCGACGAGGCGCTGCGGATCGGCCTGGCCGACCGGGTCGTCCCGGCCGACCGGGTGTACGACACCGCCGTCGAGATGGTCCGGCCCTATGTGACCGGTCCGGCCCTCGCGCTGCGCGCCGCCAAACAGGCGGTCGACGCCGGCCTCGGCATGGACCTCGCGTCCGGCCTGGCGCTGGAGTCGCACCTGTTCGCCGGGCTGTTCGCCACCGACGATCGGGTGGAGGGGACCACCGCTTTCGTCGAGAAGCGCAAGCCGAAGTTCACCGGACAGTAGTCACGCCCTCTACCGGTCACAGGCACCGCCTAGACTGCGCACATGTCCATCGACCAGGGTGGTCCGAAGTACGCCCTCGGCATCGACTTCGGCACCTCGAACACCGTCGCCGTCGCGCGGTGGCCGGACGGACGGGCGCGGCCGATCCTGGTCGACGGCTCCCCGTTGCTGCCGTCCGCCGTCTACGCCGACGCCGAGGGCAACCTGCTCGTCGGCCGCGACGCGGTGCACAGCGCCCGGCTCGAACCGGCCCGCTTCGAGCCGAACCCGAAACGCCGCGTCGACGACGGTCTGGTCCTGCTCGGCGAGCGGGAGTTCGACGTCGTCGACCTGATCACCGGGGTGCTCGCGCGAGTCGTCGAGGAGTGGCATCGCGCCGTCGGGCCGTACCGGCCGGAGACCACGCTCACCTGCCCGGCCACCTGGGGCGCGGCCCGGCGGACCCTGCTCGCCGAGGCGGCCGCCCGGGCCGGGCTGTCCGGCGCGCGGCTGGTCGCCGAGCCGGTCGCCGCCGCCACCTACTTCGCCGAGGTGCTCGGGCGGGACGTGCCGATCGGGTCGGTGCTGATGGTGCACGACTTCGGGGCCGGCACGTTCGACGCCAGCCTGGTGTCGCGTACGTCCACCGGCTTCGAGGTGCTGGCCGTCGACGGCCGCGACGACCTCGGCGGGCTGGACGTGGACGCGGCCCTGGTCGAGCACCTGCGGACCGACGCGTGGCAGCGACTGCTGGAGCCGTCCACGGTCGAGGAACGCCGGGCCCGGCGCCAGCTCTGGGACGACGTGCGGATCGCCAAGGAACGGCTCTCCCGCGCCCAGTCGGCCGACTTCGTGGTGCCGCTGCTCGACGTCGAGGTGCACCTGACCCGGGACGAGCTGGAACAGGTGGCCCGCCCGGTGCTGGAGCAGACCGTCCGCATCACGCAGAACCTGCTGAAGTTCGCCGACCTGCCGGACGGCCGGCTGGCCGGGGTGTTCCTGGTCGGCGGGGCCAGCCGGATCCCGCTGATGGCGACGCTGCTGCACCGGGAGCTGGGTGAGCCGCCGGTCGTCATCGAACAGCCGGAACTCGTCGTGGCCGAAGGAAGCGTGCTGGCCGAGGCGGCGCTGCTGACCTCCGAGCCGGCGGCGCCCGGGCCGACTGCGCAGTTGCAGCTGCCGTCGCAGATCCGGCTGCTCGCGCAGAATCGGCCGCAGTCGCCGGCCCCGGTCGCGCCGTCTTCGGAGGTCTCGTCTCCGGGCGGCTCGTCTTCGGCCGGGCAGTCTTCGGACAGGCAGTCTTCGGACAGGCAGTCTTCGGACGGGCCGTCTTCGGGGGGCGTCGAGGTTCAGGCGGCGACCCAGCCGGTGGCGGCACAGTCGATTCCGGAGGCGGCCGGGGCGACCGAGGTCGCGGCTCTACCGGCGGCGACCGGCCAGTCCGGTTTGCCCGGCCGGCCCGGGTCGTCAGGCTCGTTCGGGTCGCCCGATTCCTCAGGCTCGTCCAGCTCCTCAGGCTCGTCTGCGGAATCTTTCTCGGAGCCGACCGAGGAGGGGCCGGTGCCCTCGCGCGCCGGCGGCCTGCCGTCGCGGAAACCCGGTGCGGCGGTGGCCTCCGCGGAGACCGTGGTCGCCCCGGCCGAAGCGGGCCCGCGCAAGGCGGCCGGTGCGGCCGTCGCCGAGAAGAGTGCCGCGAAGTCGGTGGACAACCGGGAGACCGAGATCCGGCCCGAGCTGGTCGTGCCGCCGCACATGCGGCCGCCGGTCGACCCGTGGCCGGACGCCGACCCGCCGCACTGGCGTCCGGACCCGGACGCGACCATGCCGACCAGCCCGCCCCCGCACGAGGGCCGCACGCCAGTTCCTCGGCAGGGCCCGCACGAGGGACGCACACCGGCGCGGCCGAGTCCGCACGAGGGGCGCACGCCGCCGCGGCAGAATGCCGCACCGAAGAAGGCTCCGAAGCCGACCCAGCCGGTGATGGCGCACGCCCGGACGGTCTCGCCGCCCACCCCGGTGTCGGGCCGGGTCGTCTCGCCGTCCACGCCGGTCTCGGGCCGGGCCGTGGTGGCGCCGCCGGCCGCGCGGGTCGCGGAGCAGAAGAAGCGGAAGCAGAAGGCGCCGAAACCGGTCCGGCAGCAGCGCCCGCCGAAGCGCCGGCGGAACCCGTTCCTACGGTTCTTGCAGGTGCTGCTCAGCATTCTGACGATGATCTGCGTGCCGCTGGCCGCGCTGATCCTGGCCTACGGTTACGGCAACGGCATCTCCTGGACGCAGGACGCGATAAACGTCTTCAACGACATCGCGAGCCTGCTGCACCTGAAGACGAAGTGAGGGCCGCCTAGCCGCGGTCCTCGTCCCGGGCCTGCGGCTTGTCGTCGTGGGCCGGGGGCTCGTCGTCCTTGTGCAGCTCGCGCTCCCACTGGGCCAGCAACTCGCGGTCGCGGCGGGACTGCTCGGTGTCCATCGAACGCAGGAAGTCCGGGTCGTCGTCGGGGGAGGACGGGCGAGCGGACGGGCGGCGGCCCGGATCGACCGGACGGCCCCACAGGAAATACGCGATCGGGCCGGCCAGCGGGATCACCACGACGACCAGGACCCAGAGCACCCGCGGCATTGCCCGCACGCGCTCCGCCGACAGGCACCCGATGAGTGCCAGGATCAGCAGCACGAGCGCGACCGCGGCCAAGAAGATGAACAACCGGACCATGGGGCAATGATGCCCCGCCCACGGCCGCCCGGCGACGATCAGAGCATGACAACCAGCCCGCCGATGACGGCGAAGGCCGCGGTGATCAACGCGTAGGCGCGGATCGACCGGCCCGCGGGCCGTGGCGGGCGGACCCGGAGGCCGGGCGAGCGGTGCAGGGCGAGCCCGATCAGCGCGGCCCAGCCGGCCATCGCGGCGGCCGCGATCAGCCACTCGGCCGGGCCGGCGCCGGGGTGGAAGGCGGGCCGGGCGGCCAGCAGGGCGACCGCGGCGGCCGACATGCCGGTGCGGCGCCAGGCCAGCCGGGTGCGTTCCGGGGAGGCCCCCGGATCCCTGGTCACGCGATGATCCGGTAGACCACCGTGACGACCAGGACCAGGGCGCCGGCCGCGACCGCGATGGCCAGGACGGCCGGGAACCGGGAGCGGGGAAGATCACGTCCGAGCCGCATGGCCCGCTCGGCCCGGGCCCAGTGATCAACGGCACGTAGCGCGACGACACCGCCGAGCACCAGCAACGAGATCGCGATGATCTCGCGCAGCCGGGCGATCGGCAGCGGCGGCAGGAACTGGGCACAGGCCAGCCCGCCGGCGATCAGGGCCAGGCCGGTCCGGATCCAGGCCAGGAACGTCCGTTCGTTGGCCAGGGAGAACCGGTAGTCCGGAGTGGTGCCCTCGACATGGGCACTCTCCGGGTCGAACCACTGACTCAGGCCACCGAACACCCGCCGATTATTGACCTGTGGGGTCAAGAATCGGGGTGCCACAGATTGCGTACTTCGTCACTCACGCACGCTTCCCGTGGACGGCCGCAGCGGCACCAGGGAGAGTCGGGACCGGATCGGCCGTGGGACTGCGGCTCCGCGCTCTTCACCTTTGGGAGAAGATGAGAGCCGGGCAGGTTCACAGCGTCCAATAGTGATGCGTTTTGGCCGGACATGTCATGAGACCTCCTCGTTGGCATGGTAGTGAGGTGTGTCACTCCGGGTGGCCGGCAACAGCAAAGCTACTGGCGGGTAACCTTCACGACACGGTTCTCAGCAAGGCACGGCGCGGCCAGGCGAAGCCGGCCGACGGAACGGCTCGACCGCAACGGTGCGTTCAATACAGGAGGGTCAATAGCGCGATGAATATCGTCGTACTGGTGAAGCAGGTGCCCGACTCCGGTGCCGAGCGCACCCTGAGCGCGAGCGACAACACCGTCGAGCGCGGCTCGGCGAGCAACGTCATCAACGAGATGGACGAATACGCCATCGAGGAGGCGTTGAAGATCAAGGAGGCGCACGGCGGCGAGGTGACCGTGCTGACGGTCGGCCCGTCCGGCGCGACCGACTCGATCCGCAAGGCGCTCTCCATGGGGCCCGACAAGGCCGTCCACGTGTCGGACGACGCCCTGCACGGCTCCTGCGCGGTGTCCACCTCCAAGGTGCTGGCCGCCGCCCTCGGGCAGCTGAACGCCGACCTGATCCTGTGTGGCGCGGAGTCGACCGACGGTCGCGTCCAGGTCGTCCCGCACATGCTCGCCGAGCGTCTCGGCGTGGCCGCGCTGACCGGCGCCCGCAAGCTCACGGTGGACGGCTCGCAGCTGACCATCGAGCGGCAGACCGACGAGGGGTACGAGGTGGTCACCGCCGCCACGCCCGCCATCGTCAGCGTCTGGGACACCATCAACGAGCCGCGGTACCCGTCCTTCAAGGGGATCATGGCCGCGAAGAAGAAGCCGCTGCAGAGCCTGTCCCTGGGTGACCTGGGCGTGGCGGCCGACGAGGTCGGCGCGGCCGGCGCGACCAGCCAGGTGCTGGAGTGGACCAAGCGTCCGGCCCGCAACGGTGGGGCCAAGGTCGTCGACGAGGGCAACGGCGGCGAGCAGCTCGTCGCGTACCTCGCCACCGAGAAGTTCGTCTGAGAAGGGGTCTCGTCATGGCTGAAGTACTCGTTGTCGTCGAGGCCGGCGTCAAGAAGGTCACGCTCGAGATGCTCACGATCGCTCGTGGGCTCGGCGAGGTGTCCGCGGTCGTGTTCGGCGAGGCCGACCAGGCCAAGCTGGCCGAGTTCGGCGCGGCCAAGATCTACACCGCGTCCGGTGCGGACGTTCTCGACCACGGCGCCGCTCCGAAGGCGACCGCCGTCGCCGAGCTGGTGAAGCGCGTCTCCCCGGCCGCCGTGCTGCTCGCCTCCACCCAGGAGGGCAAGGAGATCGCTGGTCGCCTGGCCGTCAAGCTGGACAACGGCCTGCTCACCGACGCGGTCGACGTGGCCGCCGACGGCACCGCCACCCAGGTGGTCTTCGCCGGCTCCATGATCGTCAAGTCCAAGGTCACCAAGGGCCTGCCGATCGTGACCATCCGTCCGAACTCGACGACGCCGGTCGCCGCCGCGGCCACCCCGGCCGTCGAGGAGCTGACGGTTGCCGTCTCGGACAGCGACAAGCTGACCACGGTCACCGAGCGGGTCGCCGAGCAGAAGGGTTCGCGCCCGGAGCTCACCGAGGCCGGCATCGTCGTCTCCGGCGGTCGTGGCGTCGGCAACGCCGACAACTTCAAGCTGGTCGAGGAGCTGGCCGACCTGCTCGGCGGCGCCGTCGGCGCGTCGCGTGCGGCCGTCGACTCGGGTTACTACCCGCACCAGTTCCAGGTCGGCCAGACCGGCAAGACGGTGTCCCCGCAGCTCTACGTGGCGCTGGGCATCTCCGGGGCGATCCAGCACCGGGCCGGCATGCAGACCTCGAAGACGATCGTCGCGGTCAACAAGGACGCCGAGGCGCCGATCTTCGAGCTCGCCGACTTCGGCGTGGTCGGCGACCTGTTCAAGGTCGTCCCGCAGGCCGCCGAGGAGATCCGCAAGCGTAAGTAAGACCCGCTTTTGATCACGGCCCGGCGGTCCTCCGCCGGGCCGTTGGTTTTTGATGGTGTACGGCCATGGCCCCCGCCCCGCCGTCGTGGCGATCGCGAGGCAGCGCGCGTGCGCAGGTTCGGTGGGTTGACCGCGACCAAAAGACCACGTCGCCCTTCCGGGCCTCGCGTTCTGGCCGCGCCAGCGGCCTGCGAGGGTCGGAAGGGTCCCCGCGGGAGCGACGATCCGGACCACGGCGGACCTGGGACATGAAGAATTTGATCTTCTGTATTGATCTTGTTCTAGATTGCCGGGGAGGCGCCGTCGGCCGGTCGGGCGGCGGCGGGAATGCGCGGTAGTGCGGCGAAGGTTGCTTCGAGAAACAGGTTCTAGAGTGGGAAAAATGGCCTACCTCGATCATGCGGCGACCACGCCGATGCTTCCCGCCGCGCTGGACGCCTATGCGGCCGCGGCGCGGGAGATCGGCAATCCGTCATCCCTGCACGCGGCCGGGCGGGGCGCGCGGAGGCTGGTCGAGGAGTCGCGGGAGCGGATCGCCGCGGTGATCGGGGCGCGGCCGTCCGAGGTGATCTTCACCGGGGGCGGGACCGAGGCCGACAACCTGGCCACCAAGGGTGTCTTCTGGGCGCGGCGGGACGAGGATCCCGGGCGGCTGCGCGTGGTGGCCTCGGCGGTCGAGCACCACGCGGTGCTGGACGCGGTCGACTGGCTGGGGCGGCACGAGGGCGCGGAAGTGACCTATCTGCCGGTGGACCCGGCCGGACGCGTCGACCCGGCGGGGTTCGCGGAACTGGTGCGCGGGCACGGCGACGGGATCGCCGTGGTCAGCGTGCAGTGGGCCAACAACGAGGTGGGCACCGTGCAGCCGATCGCCGAGCTGGCCGCGCTGGCCGCCTCGGCCGGCATCCCGTTCCACACCGACGCCGTGCAGGCGGTCGGGCAGGTGCCGGTCGACTTCGCCGAGAGCGGTGTGTCGGCGCTCACGCTCACCGGGCACAAACTGGGCGGGCCGGTCGGGGTCGGCGCGCTGGTGCTGGGCCGGGACGTGAGCTGCACGCCGCTGCTGCACGGCGGTGGCCAGGAGCGCGACGTGCGGTCCGGGACGCTGGACACACCGGGTGTGGTGGCGTTCGCGGTGGCGGTCGAGACGACCGTGCGGGCCCGGCTGGAATATGCCGACCGGGTCGCCGCCCTGCGCGACGAACTGGTCCGGCGGGTGCTGGCCGCGGTGCCGGACGCGATCTACAACGGCGACCCGGTGCGGCGGCTGCCGGGCAACGCCCACTTCTCCTTCCCCGGCTGCGAGGGCGACGCGTTGTTGCTGCTCCTGGACGCGCAGGGGATCTACTGCTCGACCGGTTCGGCCTGCTCGGCCGGGGTCGCCCAGCCCAGCCACGTGCTGCTGGCGATGGGGGCCGACGACGCGCGGGCCCGGTCGTCGCTGCGGTTCTCGCTCGGGCACGACAGCACCGAGGCCGACCTGGCCGCGCTGCTGGCCGCGCTGCCGGGTGTGGTCGAGCGGGCCCGCCGGGCCGGTGCGTGGAAGACGCCCAGATAAACCCGGCGGACGCCCGGATAGGCTTGGGGGTATGCGAGTTCTTGCGGCAATGTCCGGCGGTGTCGACTCCGCGGTCGCCGCGGCCCGTGCCAAGGAGGCCGGGCACGACGTGACCGGCGTCCACCTGGCGCTGGCCCGTAATCCACAGGCGTACCGGACCGGTGCGCGCGGGTGCTGCACGCTGGAGGACTCGCGCGACGCGCGGCGGGCCGCCGACGTGATCGGCATCCCGTTCTACGTGTGGGACATGGCCGAGGAGTTCCACGCCGGCGTCGTCGACGACTTCGTCGCCGAGTACGCGGCCGGTCGCACCCCCAACCCGTGCCTGCGCTGCAACGAGAAGATCAAGTTCGAGGCGGTGCTGGACCGGGCCGTCGCGCTCGGCTTCGACGCGGTCGTGACCGGGCACCACGCGCGACTGGGGGCCGACGGCCTGCTGCGGCGCAGCGTGGACCTGGCCAAGGACCAGTCGTACGTGCTGGCCGTGCTGACCCGCGCGCAGCTGGACCGGGCCATGTTCCCGCTGGGGGACTGGACCAAGGAGCGCGTGCGGGCCGAGGCGGCCGCTCGTGGCCTAGCCGTGGCCGACAAGCCGGATTCGCACGACATCTGCTTTATCGCGGATGGCGACACCCGGGGGTTCCTGGAGGAGCGGCTCGGATCCGCGCCCGGGGACATCGTCGACGGCCGCAGCGGGGAGAAGCTCGGAACCCACAACGGGGCGTACGGGTACACGATCGGCCAGCGCAAGGGGCTGAACCTGCGGGTGCCCGCGGCGGACGGCCGGCCTCGGTATGTGCTTTCGATCACTCCGGTGACGAATACGGTGACGGTCGGGCCGCGTGAGGATCTTGAGGTCGACACGGTCACAGCGGCCCGGCCGATCTGGCACGAGATCTCGGCCGACGTCCGTTGCGAGGTTCAGCTTCGCGCGCATGGCGAGGTCGTCCCGGCCTCGGTGAGCGTCTCGGCCGACGGGCTGACGGCGATCCTGGAAACTCCCGCGCGGGGTGTGGCGGCCGGCCAGGCGATCGTGGCCTACCGGCCCGACCCGGACGGTGACATCGTGCTCGGCTCGGCCACGATCACCGCCGGCACGCGGGAGTCAGCGCATGCCTGAGTTCCCGTGGCCGGCCGGCGCGGCCACCGGCATCGGCTCGCTGCCCGGCACCGACGTCGCCGAGGCCCAGCGCATCGTGCTCGGCGAGCTGCCCGACCTGCCGCACCTGCCCGAGCTGCCGGAACGCGGCCCGGGGGCGGACATCATCGGCCGCAGCGCCGGATTCCTGGTCGAGCTGCCGGTGCAGCTCTACGCCGGGCGCTGGCAGATCGCCGCCCGGCCCGGCCAGGACCTTCGACGCACCGCCGACCTGCTGGAACGTGACCTGGACCAGCTCACCGAGCAGGCCGACGGCTTCACCGGCACGGTCAAGATCCAGGCGGCCGGGCCGTGGACGCTGGCCGCCTCGCTCGACCTGCCGATCGGCGGGCGGATGCTGCGCGACCCGGGCGCGGTCCGGGACCTGACCGACTCGCTCGCCGAGGGACTTCGCCGGCACGTCGCCGACGTGCGCAAACGGCTTCCCGGGGCGACCGTGCTGCTGCAGCTCGACGAGCCGTCGCTACCGGCCGTGCTGGCCGGTCACGTGGCGACCGAGAGCGGCCTGAGTGCGTACCGGGCGGTCGACGGGCCGGACGCCGCGACCGGGCTGCGGACCGTGGCCGCGGCCGTGGACGCGCCCGTCGTGGTGCACTGCTGCGCACCCGACCTGCCGTGGCCGGTGATCCGGGACTCGTCCGCGGTGGCCGTCGCATTCGACCTGTCGCTGCTCAAGGACCTGGACCCGGTGGGCGAGGCGATCGAGGCCGGGCTCGGGCTGTTCGTCGGTGCGGCCCCGACCCGGCCGGTGGGCGACCGCCGGCCCGAGTCCAAGCAGATCGCCGAGCGGGTCCAGAAGCTGTGGGGCCGGCTGGGCTTCCCGGCCGCGCAACTGCCCCGGCAGGTGGTCGTCACGCCGGCCTGCGGGCTGGCCGGGGCCACCCCGGGCTACGTCCGGGCGCTGCTGAAGGCCTGTCAGGAAGCGGGCCGGCGGATCTCCGAGGTGTGAGTCCCGAAATTGTCAGGGGTGGCGACTAACGTGCCCCTTAGGTTTCGCAGACACGGAGGTTCCGGTGACGTCACCCAGCGCTGAGGCCAGCGCCCGCCACGCTGAGCTCGCCGAGGAGATTCGCGGTCATCAGTATCGCTACTACGTTCTCGACGCGCCCACGATCTCCGACGCGGAGTTCGACAAGCAGCTGCGCGAGCTGGAGGCGCTGGAGACCGAGTTTCCCGAGCTGCGCACCCCCGACTCGCCGACGCAGAACGTCGGCGGCACGTTCTCCACGCTCTTCACCCCGGTCGCGCACGCCGAGCGGATGATGTCGCTGGACAACGTCTTCAACTTCGACGAGCTGAACGACTGGGCCGAGAAGACGGTCCGCGACGCCGGCGGGCCGGTCCAGTTCCTCTGCGAGCTCAAGGTCGACGGCCTGGCCATCAACCTGACCTATGAGAAGGGCAAGCTCGTCCGGGGCGCCACCCGGGGCGACGGGCGCACCGGTGAGGACGTGACCGGCAACGTGCGCACGATCCGGGAGATCCCCGAGCGGCTGGCCGGCGACGACGTGCCCGAGCTGCTCGAGGTGCGCGGCGAGATCTACTTCCCGGCCGAGGCGTTCGCCGATCTGAACGCTTCGCTGGTCGAACAGGGCAAGGCCCCGTTCGCCAATCCGCGCAACGCCGCGGCCGGCAGCCTCCGGCAGAAGGACCCGCGGGTGACGGCCTCCCGCGGCCTGCGGATGGTCGTGCACGGCATCGGCGCGCGGGAGGGTTTCAGCCCCACGTCGCAATCGCATGCGTACGAGGCGTTGAAGGCCTGGGGTCTGCCCACGAGCTCGCGGTGGAAGCTCGTCGACGACATGGCCGGTGTGCGCGAGTTCATCGATTATTACGGGGAGCACCGGCACGACGTCGAGCACGAGATCGACGGCGTCGTGGTCAAGGTGGACTCGGTCGGCATCCAGGGGCGGCTCGGGTCGACCAGCCGGGCGCCCCGCTGGGCGATCGCGTTCAAGTACCCGCCCGAGGAGGTCACCACCAAGCTCCTCGACATCGCGGTCAACGTGGGGCGGACGGGGCGCGTGACGCCGTTCGCGATCCTCGAACCGGTGCCGGTGGCCGGCTCGGTGGTCGGGCAGGCGACGCTGCACAACGCTCAGGAAGTGGTCCGCAAGGGCGTGCTGATCGGCGACACCGTGGTGCTGCGCAAGGCCGGGGACGTGATCCCCGAGGTGCTCGGGCCGGTCATCGACCTGCGGCCGGCCGACGCGCGGGCGTTCGTGATGCCGACCGAGTGCCCGTCCTGCGGGACACCGCTGGCGCCGGCCAAGGAGAACGACGTCGACATCCGCTGTCCGAACAGTGAGTCCTGCCCCGGGCAGCTCGTCGAACGATTGTCGACGCTGGCCGGCCGGGACGTGCTGGACATCGAGGTGCTCGGCTACAAGGCGGCGAAAGCGCTGCTCGACTCCGGTGTGCTGCGCAACGAGGGTGACCTGTTCACGCTGACCGAGGACGACCTGCTGCAGGTGCCGTTCTTCGTGAACAAGGGTGGGACCCTCGGCACCAACGCCGGGAAGATGCTGGCCTCGCTGGAGGACACGAAGTCCCGGCCGTTCGCGAAGGTTCTCGTCGCGCTCTCGATCCGGCACGTGGGGCCGACGGCGGCGACCGCGCTGGCGTTGGAGTACGGGTCGATGGAGCGGCTGGAGGCGGAACTCACCCGCACGGCCGCGGATCCGGAAGCAGTGGCCGCCAGTGCGGAGGCCGCGTCGCTGGAGGCTTCGCTGACCGGGGACGACTCGGCCGCGGAGGAGGCGTCGGTGTCCTCGTCCTCGGAGGGGGCGCCGGAGTCCGTGGAAGTCGCGGCGGTGGAGAAGGCGAAACGTAAGGCGAAGGCGGTCGATCCGATCGCGGCGGTGGACGGCGTGGGGCCGATCATCGCGGACAGTCTGCGGGAATGGTTCACCGTGCCGTGGCACCGGGAGATCGTGCGGAAGTGGCGCGAGGCCGGGGTCAGGATGGCCGACGAGCGGGTGGTGACCGGGCCGCGTCCGCTGGACGGGCTGACCGTGGTGGTGACCGGGACGCTGGCCGGCTTCACCCGGGATCAGGCGGCCGAGGCGGTCACGTCGCGGGGCGGCAAGGTGAGCGGCTCGGTCTCCAAGAAGACCGGGTTCGTGGTGGTGGGGGAGAACCCCGGGAGCAAGTACGACAAGGCGCTCAGCCTCAAGGTGCCGGTGCTCGACGAGGCGGGCTTCGACGTGCTGCTGGCCGACGGGCCGGAGGCGGCGCGCGAGGTCGCGGAGGTCACGCCCGAGGGCTGACCGGGGTGGAGCGCCTTGTAAGGCTCTCGGGTGAAATGAGGGTTTGGCGGCCTATGTCGGTTTGATAACAGCTAAGTGCATTAGCGGCAAATGCGACATGTGGATCTATCGTGTAGGCGCACGGTGATCGAGGCCAATCGTGGAGGTCGCATGGATGCCGTTCGTCTCCGCACGACCTCCGGACCCCGGTTGCGCCGTGCCCTCGTCGTCACCGCGGGCCTGACCGTGGCCGTCGACCTGGCACTCTGGGCGGCCTGGCCCGGCACGTTCCGGGCCATGCCGCCGGTGTACTGGATCATGGCGGCACTGGCCGTGGTGGCCGACGCCCGGCCGCACCCGCTGCCCGGGCGGCGGGTCAGCCGGGTGATCCTGCCGTCCATCTGCTTCACCTTCGCCATCGCGCTGGCCTGGGGTTTCGTGCCCGCGCTGGCCGTGCAGCTGATCGCCGTGACCGTGGCCGGGGTCCGGATGCGCCACCCGGTGCCCCGGAGCATCCACCTCGCGCTGCAACACGCGGCCGGGCTGGGCGCGGCGGCGCTCGTCGCCGGGCTCGTCTCGTGGCGGATCGGGCCGCGGCCGGACCTGCGCGACGCGGCGCTGACCTGCGCGGCCGCCGGCGCGTGGATCGCCGCCCGGTACGCGGTGGCCGCCGTGGTGCGGCACTGGACGGCGGACCGGCGCACCCGGCATCGGCGCCGCGCCCCGGCCGATCTGCTGGCCACCGCCGCGCTCCTGCTGCTCGCCCCCGTGCTGCTGGTCGCCGCGCAGGTCAGCCCGGCGCTGCTGCCGCTGGCCCTGCTCGCGCTGCACGCCGTGCACCGCATGGTCCGGTGGGCCGGCGAGTCCGAACGGGCCACCCGCGTCGACCCGCTCACCGGCCTGCCCAACCGGCGCGCGCTGCAGTCCACCATGTCCGAACGCGGCCCGGACCGGCAGCGGGCGCTGATCCTGCTCGACCTCGACCGGTTCCGGACCGTCAACGACGCGCTCGGGCACGGCGCCGGGGACCGGCTGCTGGCCCGGGTCGCCGACCGGCTGACCGACGCGGTGCCCCGGCACGACCTGGTGGTCCGGCTCGGCGGCGACGAGTTCGCGGTGCTCGCGACCCGGGTCGAGGGCGCCGCGTCGGCCCGGCGGATCGCCGAACACCTGACCGAGGCGCTGAGCCGGCCGTTCCCGATGGACGGCACCCCGGTCGAGCTGACTGCGTCGATCGGGATCGCCCTGCAGTCCGGCCGGCGCGACGGGGCCACGCTGCTGCGCGAGGCCGAGACCGCGATGTACGAGGCCAAACAGCGCGGTGACCAGGTCGCCGTGCACGGCCCGGACGCGCCGCACGACTCGCCGGACCGCCTGGCCCTGCTGGCCGACCTGCGCGCCGCGCTGCGCCGCGACCCGCCCGACGACGGGATAGTGCTCTTCTACCAGCCGCAGATCGCCATCGCGACCGGCGAGGTGGTCGGCGTCGAGGCGCTGCTGCGCTGGCGGCACCCGAAACGCGGGCTGGTCGGCCCCGAGGAACTGCTGCGGGTGGCCGAGCCGACCCCGGTGATGCGGCTGCTCACCGCCCGGGTGCTGGACGAGGTGGTCGCGCAGCTGGCCCGGTGGCGGTTCGCCGGGATGCCGCTGCGGGCCGCGGTCAACGTCAGCGCCCGCGACCTGCACGCCGGGGACATCGCCGACCGGGTCGGCCGGCTGCTGCGCGACCACGAGGTCCCGGCCGACCTGCTGCAACTGGAGATCACCGAGAGCGCGCTGATGACCGACCCGCACCGGGTGCTGGACACCATCACCCGGCTGGACCGGATGGGCGTGGCGATCTCCCTGGACGACTTCGGCACCGGCTTCTCGTCACTGCAGCACCTGCGGCGGCTCCCGCTGACCGAGGTGAAGATCGACCGCTCGTTCGTGCTGGGCATGGCGAGCGACCGCGGCGACGCGGCGATCGTGCGGTCGGTGATCGGGCTGGCCGAGTCGCTCGGCCTGCGCGCGGTCGCCGAAGGCGTCGAGGACGAGGTGACCTGGCGGCTGCTCGCGGCGGCCGGATGCCACGCCGCGCAGGGCTGGTTCCACGCCCGGCCGATGCCCGCCGCGGAGCTCGCCGAGTGGCTTTCGCGCTATCGGCCCATTCGGCCCGGGGTTCTTCGCGGGCCATGGATCCCGGCCAAATAGACTCATCGTCTACATGTTTGCTGTCAAGTAACGAGGGGGCAGGATGGCCGCCATCTCCCGCGAAGAGGTCGCGCACCTGGCGCGCCTGTCGCGGCTCGCCGTGACCGAAGAGGAGCTCGACCGGTTCGCAGGACAGCTCGACGTGATCCTGCAGTCGGTCGCCCGGGTCGGTGAGGTGGCCGCGGAGGACATCCCGCCGACCTCGCACTCGGTTCCGCTGACCAACGTGTACCGCGACGACGTCCCCCAGCCGTGCCTGACGCAGGAGGAGGCGCTCTCCGGCGCGCCCGACGCCTACGAGGGCCGGTTCCGGGTGCCGCGCATCCTGGACGAGGAGGAATGACCGTGAGCGACCTGACCCGGAAGACCGCGGTCGAGCTCCGCGGGCTGCTCGACACCAAGGAGGTCTCGGCCGTCGAGGTGGCGACCGCCCACCTGGACCGGATCGAGGCCGTCGACGAGCGGGTGCACGCGTTCCTGCACGTCGACCGGGAGGGCGCGCTCGCCGCGGCCCGCCGGGTCGACGCCGGCGAGATCACCGGGCCGCTGGCCGGTGTGCCGATCGCGGTCAAGGACGTGGTGACCACCAAGGGCGTGCCGACCACGGCCGCGTCCAAGATCCTTGAGGGCTGGAAGCCGCCGTACGACGCGACCATCGTCGAACGGCTGAAGAACGCCGGCATGCCGATCCTCGGCAAGACCAACATGGACGAGTTCGCCATGGGCTCCTCCACCGAATATTCGGCGTACGGACCCACGAACAACCCGTGGGACCTGGGGCGCATCCCGGGCGGCTCGGGCGGTGGCTCGGCCGCCGCCCTCGCGGCCTACGAGGCGCCGCTCGCCATCGGCACCGACACCGGCGGCTCGATCCGTCAGCCCGGCGCGGTCACCGGCACGGTCGGGGCCAAGCCGACGTACGGCGGCACGTCCCGCTACGGCCTGATCGCGTTCTCGTCCTCGCTCGACACGCCCGGCCCCTGCGGCCGCACGGTCGAGGACACCGCGCTGCTGCACGCCGCGATCGCCGGCCACGACCCGCGCGACTCCACCTCCATCGCCCAGCCGGTGCCCGACGTCGTCGCGGCCGCCCGCCTCGGCCTGCGCGGCGACCTCACCGGCGTCAAGCTGGGCCTGGTCAAGGAATTCGCCGGCGACGGCTCCGAGCCGGGTGTGCTGGCCGCCTTCCACGAGTCGCTGGAAGCGCTGGTCAAGCTGGGCGCCGAGGTCGTCGAGGTGTCCTGCCCGCACTTCCAGTACGCACTGCCCGCCTACTACCTGATCGCCCCGAGCGAGGCCTCGTCCAACCTGGCCCGCTTCGACGGCGTCCGGTACGGCCTGCGCACCGGCGACGACGGCCGGCACTCGCTGGAAGAGGTCATGTCGCTGACCCGGGAAGCCGGCTTCGGCCCCGAGGTCAAGCGCCGGATCATCCTGGGGACGTATGCGTTGTCGAGCGGTTACTACGACGCGTACTACGGGCAGGCGCAGAAGGTCCGCACCCTGATCACGCGCGACTTCCAGGCCGCGTTCGAGAAGGTGGACGTGCTCGTCTCCCCGACCACGCCGTTCGTGGCGTTCCCGTTCGGGTCGCGCACCTCGGATCCGTACCAGATGTACCTGGCCGACCTTTTCACCATCCCCACCAACCTGTACGGCGGCCCGGCCATCTCGGTCCCGTGCGGTCTCTCCGAGGGCCTGCCGGTCGGCTTCCAGATCATGGCCCCGACCATGGCCGACGACCGGATGTACCGGGTCGCCGGCGCCCTGGAGTCGGCCATCGGCACCTTCACCCCGCCGGCCCTGTAAACAGCGGACCCGCCCGGCCGTCGACGTGGAACTTGTCGAGGCCGGGCGGGCTGAGGTCGTACGGGAAAATTGGGGTTGATCTGGTTTTACTTCGGGGTGGTCTTGGAGTCCAGCCAGGTGTTGATCAGCTTGCTGAAGTCCTTGCCGGTGTTCTGGTTGACGAAGGCGATGAACGCGGCCCGGTCCTGGTTGGTGTCCTTGTGCTCGGCCACCCAGGCGGTCATCAGGGCGAAGAACTTCTTGTCGCCGAGGGCGTCGTTGAGTTCCTTGAGCATGGCGGCGCCGCAGACGTAGACGTTGCTCTCGGCGAAGTTGGCGGCCTTCGGCTTGCCGGGCGGGCCGACCGATTTGCGCAGTTCGGCGTCGCGCTTGCGGAGGAACGTCTCCAGTTCGGCGTCGCCGAACTTGTAGAGCTTCTGCTCGTAGAGGTACTGCAGGTACTGTGCGAAGCCCTCGTTGAGCCACAGGTCGGTCCAGGTACTGGGCGTGACCGTGTCGCCGAACCACTGGTGGGCGTACTCGTGGACGAGGGTCTCCTCGACGTACGACAGGTCGTCCTTGGTGCCCTTCCCGACGAGCGACCGGCCGATGCTCAGCATCTGCTGGGTCTCCATGGCCGAGACCGAACCGTTGAGCAGGGCGCCGCCGGTCTCGAACGGGTACTTCCCGAGCCGCTCCTCCAGCCACGTCAGCAGCTGCGGCGACTTCTTCAGCACGGGCAGCAGCTTGTCGTCGGTCTTCGGCATCACGAAGTAGGTCAGCTTCACGCCGTGCGGGCCGGCCTGGGTGACCTTCTTGTACTTGTCGACGGCGAGCGTGGTCAGGTACGCCGCGGTCGGAACCGTCGAGGTGTAGCGGTACGTGTTGCCCTCGACCGGGCCGGGCGTGCCGTTGGCGGCGGCGACCCAGCCGGTCGGCACGGTGATCGCGATGTCGTACATGGCCTTGTCGGAGACCAGCTCGTTCGCCGGGTACCAGGTCATCGCGCCCCACGGCTCCTGCATGGTCCACAGGCCGCCGTTCGCGGCCGGGCGCAGACCCAGCCCCTCCTTGGCGTCGGTGCGGTGCGACGGGAACGCCACCTGCTTGGGCGTGCCGTGGTAGTCGACGACCAGGGTGACCGGCTGATCGGCGACCAGCTGGGCCGGGACGGTCAGCTTCTGCTTGGCCAGGGTGCCGGTGGCCGGCGCGTCGTCGACGGTGACCTTGTCGACGGACAGGTTCGCGAAGTCCAGCTTGATCTCACTGGCCGCGGCGGTCGGACGGATGCGGAGGGTGGCCGTACCCGTAAGAATTTTCTTGGTGGGGTTCCAGTCGAGCTTCAGGTCGTACTGGAGTACGTCGAGCCCGGCATTGCCGTGCTCGGGGTACAACTTGTCGGCGACCGTGGTGGACTTGCCGGCCTGCCAGGCCGTGTAGTCGATGGCCGGTGCGGCGCTCGACGAAGCCGACGGGGCCGTCGTCGGCGCTGCGGTGGGTTTGTCTGTGCAGGCCCCGCACAGAACCGTCGCGGCCACGGCCACGGCGGTGAAGGATCGACGCATGCGCGGACGTTATCGTGAAGATCGTTTTCTGTGGGGGCATTAATCGGCCGGTGAGTAAACCCGGCGACGTCGCGTCATACCGGGCGACTAGGCTTGACGTCTGTCCGTATCCCGATGCCGCAGTGAGCCGGAGCCGAAGCACATGACGACCATCGCGCTGCCGTCCTACGACGACGCCCTCAGCCGTTACGAGCCGGTCATCGGCCTGGAGACGCACGTCGAGCTGGGCACGCAGACCAAGATGTTCTGCGGCTGCAAGACCGAGTTCGGCGCCGAGCCGAACACGCAGGTCTGCCCGGTCTGCCTGGCCCTCCCGGGCGCCCTGCCGGTGATGAACCGGGCCGCCATCGAGGCGACCATCCGGATCGGTCTGGCGCTGAACTGTGACATCGCGCAGTGGTGCCGGATGGCCCGGAAGAACTACTTCTACCCGGACATGCCGAAGAACTTCCAGACCTCGCAGTACGACGAGCCGCTCTGTGTGGACGGCTACGTCGACGTGACGGTCGACGGCAAGGAGTACCGGGTCGAGATCGAGCGGGTCCACATCGAGGAGGACACCGGCAAGACCCTGCACGTGGGCGGGGCCACCGGTCGCATCCACGGCGCCACCGAGTCGCTCGTCGACTACAACCGGGCCGGCATCCCGCTGGTCGAGATCGTCACCAAGCCGGTTCCCGGCCTCGGCGCCGACGCGCCCGAGATCGCCAAGGCGTACGTGGCCGAGCTGCGCGACATCATCCGGGCGCTCGGCGTCTCCGACGTCCGCATGGAGCAGGGCTCGATGCGCTGCGACGTCAACACCTCGCTGAACAAGCCCGGCGAGGAGTGGGGCACCCGCACCGAGACGAAGAACGTGAACTCGCTGCGCTCGGTCGAGCGCGCGGTCCGCTCCGAGATCATCCGGCAGGCCGGGCTCCTCGACGAGGGCACCCGGATCTTCCAGGAGACCCGCCACTTCCAGGAGACGACCGGCGACACCCGCCCGGGCCGCTCCAAGGAGACCGCGACCGACTACCGCTACTTCCCCGAGCCCGACCTGGTCCCGATCGCGCCCGACCCGGCCTGGGTCGAGCAGCTGCGCGCCTCCCAGCCGGAAAAGCCCAGCGTGAAGCGGGCCCGCCTGCGTGAGGAGTGGGGCATCACCGAGGTCGAGATGCAGTCGGCGACCAACGCCGGCGCGATCGAGCTGATCGAGGAGACCATCGCCGCCGGCGCCAGCCCGGCCGGTGCCCGCAAGTGGTGGCTGGGCGAGCTGGCCCGGCGCTCCAACGAGCTGGGCGTTGACCTGGCCGAGGTCGGCGCCACCCCGGCGCAGGTCGCCGAGCTGCAGAAACTGGTCGACGACGGCAAGCTCAACGACAAGCTGGCCCGCCAGGTGCTTGAGGGCGTCGTGGGCGGCGAGGGCTCGCCGGCCGAGGTCATGGCCGCGCGCGGCCTCGAGGTCGTGTCCGACACCGGCGCGCTGCAGGCCGCGGTCGACGAGGCCATCGCCGCCAACCCGGGCATCGCCGACAAGATCCGTGACGGCAAGGTGGCGGCGGCCGGCGCGCTCGTCGGCGCGGTCATGAAAACCACGCGAGGCCAGGCCGACGCCAAGACCGTCCGCGACTTGATCTTGTCCCGGCTCGGCGTTTCTTAATTCCGACGTACGGATTTCTCGCCCGGCCCGCTCCACGGCGGACCGGGCGACGTCGTTCCGGGGCAATCGTGGGCGTCGATTAGAGTCGGTCGGCGATCATCCGTTCGCCTCGATGACGGGGAAGCCGCCATGACCGACGTCCCGCCCGGCCCCGAATCGGTCGCTGCGACCGCCCCGAGTTCCGAGCCGGTGGCCCAGGCCGCGCCCGAGTCGTTCGTTCCGCCCGCGGCCGGTTCTTCCGAGCCGCCCGCGGCCGGTTCTTCCGAGCCGCCGGTCGCGCCCGGCTCGGAGGTTCTGGCGTGGCCGGCGCCGTCCGGTGCGCCCGCGATGCCGGCCGCCGACCCGGTCGCGGCGGCCCCGGTCCTGCCCGTGCCCTACGGACCGCAGGTGGGCGGCCCGGGCGAGGCCCACTGGCTGGCCCAGGGAGAGCCGCCGCTGGTCGCCGCGGCCCACGCGGCGGTCGACGAGCTGCGGTACACGGACGCGGTCCGGCTGCTGGAAGAATTCCTGCGGGCCAACCCGGCCGACGTGCGAGGCTGGCACCGGCTGGCCGGCGCCCGGATCGGCCTCAACCAGTACGAGGCCGCCCTGGCCGACGCCGGTCGATCCCTCGACCTGGACCCGGACTGCGTGCCGGCGATCCGGATGCGCGCGCTCGCCCTGTACTTCCTGCTCCGCTGGAGCGAGATGGAACAGCTCGCGCTCCGGGCCACCCAGCTCGCCCCGGAGGACGCCGACGCGCACGCGCTGCTCGCCGCGGCGTACTCCAACCAGGGCCGGCACGAGGAAGCGCACGCCGCCGCCCGCGCCGCGCTGGCCATCGACCCAGGTCAGCAGGCGGCCATCCGGATCCTGGCCGGGAACACGACGTCGATCGCCCGCTGGCTGCCGCTCGTGTCGGCCGGCGCGTTCCCGGCCGGAGTCGTCCTGGCCGTCATGACCCTGATGCTGCTGGGCTCGCCCGAGGCCGCGATCTTCGGCGGGTTCGCCGTGGCGGCGTTCCTGCCGCTGTTCACCGCCGTCCTCCGGTGGGCCCTGCGCAGCGGCGGACCCGGGGCGGGCCCGGCGCTGCCGCGCCGCGACTTCCTGAAGGTCCCGATCCTGGCCACCGCCTTCGTAGCCATCCCGGTCCTGATCACCGGCACCCAATGGCCCGGCGCGGGCGCCGTGCTACTGCTGACCGCCGCCTTCGCCACCTCCTGCACCCTAGGCCTCTACCGCCGCCTCCAAACCCCCCGCTGACCACCCCCACCCCACGCGCACCACGCCCACCCCCGCGGTTGCGCGCGCCAAGCCCCCAGCTGGCGCTCACGGCTGCTTCGCACCCGGATGACAGCCGTGAGCACCAGCCCAGGCCCGCCGCCACGCATCGCGTGCATGTCGTGGTCCCAGCTGGTGCTGGCGGCTGTTTCCTGGCGGTTTGGCAGCCGTGAGCGCCAGCTGAGCCCCGGCGTGCTCAGCATCGCGTGCGCGTCGCGGTCTTGGCTGGTGCTGGCGGCTGTTTCGTGGCCGTTTGGCAGCCGTGAGCACCAGCTGAGCCCCGGCGGGCTCAGCATCGCGTGCGCGTCGCGGTCTCGGCTGGTGCTCACGGCTGTCTCAGGGGCTGCGAAGCAGCCGTGAGCACCAGCTGGGTGAGTGAACCGTGGGGCGAGCTGATGGGGCAGCGGGGTGGACGGGGTGGACGGTCAGCGGCTGGGCTGGCTGACCGGGGTGCCGGCCGAGACCGAGGGCGTCGGCGACCCGACCGGCGCGGACGACGTGGCGGACGACGTGGGGGTGACGACCGGGTCCTTGTCGTCCAGGCCGACCACGTTCCGCTGCATCTCGACGTTGGACTGGCCGGTGCCGCCGAGCTGGATGTCGTCGTACGCCTTCAGGTCGTGATTCTCGTCGAAGTAGAGCACCGACAACGACAGCGGCGTCGGTTCCTCGTTCTCCAGCCCGCGCAGCCCGGCGCCACCGGTCGAGCCCTCGATCATCAGCCGGGTCGGCATCGGTGCCTGCAGGGTGGCCGACGCGGCCGGTGACGGCGTGGGTGACGCCGACGCGGACCGGTCGGGTGTGGGCGCGGCCGGCGCCGGCAGCATCTCGACCGAGCGTTTGTGTTTGTGCCCGGCCAGCACGAGGGGCACCACCCCGGAGAGCGGCTGGGCCATCGCCGGGTCGTGGACGAGGGCGATGTCCACCTTCTTGCCGGAGTCCCGGATCGTCGTGGCCAGGCGTTCCCCGGCCGCGGTGAGCAGTTCGGCGCCCGAGTTGTCGCCGGCCGTGTTGGTCTCGCTCTTGTCCGGTGTGAACTGGGGGTCGCCGATCCCGGCGATGGTCAGACCGTTCTGCAGGATGATCTTGTCGTCGAGGACGATCGCATTGCGCTGCTTGGAGACGGCGGTCTGGATGGCCACCGAGTCGTGGTTGCCGCGGACGTAGATGTAGGGCACGTTCAGCGACGGGATCGAGGAGACGTACGACGTCTCGGCGCTGCTGCCCCAGTCGACCATGTCCCCGGTGTCGATCACCGCGTCGATGTCGAAGGTCTGCACGACGGTGCGGATCAGGCCCCACGACGACGGGTTCAGATGCAGGTCGGAGACGTGCAGGATGCGCGTGGTGTTCCCGGCCGGCTCGTAGACGGGCAGCGCCGACACGGTGGTGTAGATCCGGCTGACGTTGCTGACGATCTGCTGGAGCTGCTCGGCGTACCGCCCGTAGTTGTCGGCGATCCGCCGGGCGTCACCGACCACGGCCGGGGCGTTGACCAGCAGTCCCTCATACCGCGGCTCGCTGATCGCGTTGGGCCGGATGGTGGCCGCGGCGATCCCGATGCTGCCGGCCGCGGCGACCAGCGCGGTGAGCCCGGCCGCGGCGGTGCGCCGGACGTTGCGGAAGATCAGCGCGGCGGCGAGGATCGCGCTGAGCACGGCCAGCCCGACCGTACGCAGAGCGAGCTGGGTCACCCCGGCGGTGACCTCGTCGACGGCGCGGTCACCGGCCGAGCTGATCGCGGTCGGGTTGTCGATCAGCTCCTCGGTGCGGCTCTGGTCGAGCGAGCCGAGCGCCACCTTCAGGTGCAGGGTGCCCCGGTGACTGTCCAGGTGCAGGGAGCCGAGCGGCGGGATGTCCACCTCGGTGCCGCCGACCACGGTGGGGCGCAGCGACATCTCGGCCCGGAACGGCCCCACGTTGATCTCGGTGTGCGCGAACAGCATCACGCCGATCACCGCCGCCGTGAGGCCGACCAGGCCGACCGCCGCGGCGACCCGGGAGTTGCGGAACCAGCGGTGCTTCCACACCCGTACGGAAAAATCGGTCGTCGACCGCAGTCGACGGCGCCATGGCGCCGCGAGCTCACTCATCGGGCCCCCACCTGCCCAGCCCGGCTCGCCGCGAAACAGTCATGCGCGTCTCATCAGCTCCGGCCGGCGCCGCCGTCGGAGAAGACGAGCCGGATCAGCCGGTCGTCCTCCGGGTCCGGCTCGCCGGCGTCCTCCTGGTTGGAGGTGCTGACCCAGAGCGACCCGTCCGGCGCCGCGACCAGGGCCCGCAGCCGCCCGTACTTGCCGGTGAGCAGCTCCTGCGGGTTGCCCAGCACGGTGCCGTTGCCGGTCACGTTGAGCAGGTAGAGCCGCTTGCCGAGCAGGCAGGCGGTGGCCACCGTGGTCTCGAAGCTGGCCACCCCGCCGCAGGACGACGCGGCGGCCGGCCAGGCGACCAGCGGGTCGGTGAACTTCGCGTCCCCGGCCTTGCCGTCGGCCTGGGGCCAGCCGTAGTCCTTGCCCTTGACGATCACGTTCAGCTCGGAGAACTTGGGCTGCGAATTCTCGGTGGCGAACATGCGCTTGGTCTTGTCCCAGGTCAGGCCCTGCACGTTGCGGTGGCCGGAGGACCAGACGAGGGAGGTCTTGACCGGGTTGCCCGGGGCCGGCTTGCCGTCCGTGGTCATCCGGAGGATCTTGCCGCCGAGGCTCTTCGGATTCTGCGCCTGGGTGCCGGTGGCGGTGCCGTCGCCGGTGCCGGCGTAAAGGTAGCCGTCCGGGCCGAAGGCCAGCGCACCACCGTTCTCCTCGGCCGAGCGGGGGATTCCGGTGAGGATGGGCTCGATCGCCTTGCCCAGGATCAGCTTCCCGATCCGGTTGTCGGCGGCGGTGGAGTAGTAGACGTAGACGGTCTTGTCGGTCGCATACTTCGGCGAGACGGCGATGCCCATCAGGCCGCTGTCGCCCGACGCGCGCACCTCGGCCAGGCGGGAGACCTCGGAGACCTTCAGCCCGTCGGCGTCCGACTCCGGGCCGACCTTCAGGATGCGGGCCGTGTCACGCTCGGTGACCAGGGCCGACCCGTCCGGCAGGAAGGCGATGCCCCACGGGACCTCAAGGCCCTTGGCCAGCACGGTGACCGCGATCTCCTGGTCGTCGGCCCCGGCGCTGGCGGTGGCGGCGATCGACGGGCCGGGCAGGTTGGGCGCGCTGCCGGCCTGATCCGGCCCCGGCGGCCCGAAGCTGCAGCCCGAGGTCAGGCCCAGCACGACGGCCAGTGTCGCGACCGCGGCACGGCCCCGGCGGGAACGCACGGCTGAACCACCCCCTAGCTTTGTCTGCCGATCAGGGTAACCGCGGCGTCTGACAGTTCCCCGGAAAGCTCACGGCTCCACGGCGGCGTCGGTCTCCGAAGTGGCCGCGGGCTTGCCCACCGCTTCCAGCACCAGGTGCAGGTTCTCCCGGGTGACGCCGGTCAGCCGGATCACGTTCCCGTTGTCCAGCAGGGCGGAGACCCGGCCCCGCTCGTCCGGCGCGAGCTCGATGATCCGGCTCCAGGGCACCCGGTTGCCGCCGAAGAGGGCGCGGACCCGTACCTCGTCCTGATAGATGTCGGTGCCCGCGCGCCACGACCAGACCAGCGCGGCGAGCGGGATCACCAGCACCAACGCCCACGCCCGGGAGACGCCGGCCAGCGGCACCGCGCCGACGAACGCGATCCCGGAGGCCACCAGCGCGGTGCCGGACTTGCGTACGCGGAGAAGGGGACGTCTGCTCACGTCCTTATCCTCCCACCTGGCACCGGGCGAGTTATCCACAGCCCCGAGTTGACCGCCGACCGTCCATGGTCGACGATCCGGGAAGAGGCCGCCCGTAACCGGATCCGCCGATGGATCGTTGTCCCGGTGCAACGACCTCTTGCTCCGCCCCGCCCGTCGGGGGCCGACCCCCCCGGCGCCAACGCAGAGGACCTGTCGTGGCCGTGCCGCCCCTCGCGCCGGCCCGGCCCAGCACCAATGGCCGGGCTGTCCTGCTCACCGTCTCCGCGACGGCTGTTCTGATCCTGCTCGCCGGCGCCGCCGGCCTGCTGCCCGGTGCGGCGGCGCTCGCCCTGGGCGTCGGTGCCGCCGGTGTCGGCGCGTCGGCCTACCTGGTGCGCTCCGCCCTCGACATCCATCACGCCGACGGCACGTTCGTGGCTTGCCGCGGCGCCGGTTTCGTCGGCCTGGGTGCCCTGGCCACCGCGCTGACCGTGCTGGTGCCCGGGTGGTCCCCGCCGGGTGCGGTGACGTGGCTGACCGTGGGCCTGGGCGTGGCCGCGGGGTGTTACGTGCTGGGCGCCTCGCTGCTGCCGGGCGCCGCGCGCAACTGGCCGATCCGGCTGCGGCGCGGCTTCGACGGGGTCGGGCTCGGCATCAGCCTGGGCTTCGCGGCCTACCTGATCCCGCCGGACGGGCAGGCCCATCCGGCCGCGCTGCCGGCCCTGCTGATCACCGCCGGCGGCGTGTCGATCGTGACCGTGATCGTGCTGCGGGCCCGGCCGCGTCCGGTCCCGGCGGTCTGGTGTTCGGCCGGGGCCGGGCTGGTGCTGATCTCGCTGGCCGCGCTGGCCGAGGTGATGGCGCTCGGCGTGACCGGCCCGGCCGTCCCGCTGCTGGGTCTGCCGATGGTGGCCGGCCTGGCCGCGGCGGCCGGGGGCGGCTCGCGCCGGGGCCTGCCGGTCCCGCCCGCCGAGCCGGTCAACCCGGATCGGTACCTGGCGAGTTATCCGCTGCTGGCCGTCCCGGCCGCGGTCGGGGTGGTGGCCGCGGTGTGGCACCTGCTGACCTCGCCCGGCTTCGACACCGAGGGTGTCGTCTTCGCCGTGATCATGATCAGTGTCCTGGTCATGCGCGAGCTGCTGGTGGTCCGCGACATCCGGCTGTACGCGGGCCGGCTGCGCGTCACCGAGGCGCATTTCCGTTCCCTGGTCGCCGGCGCCACCGATCTGACCCTGGTGCTGGACGAGCGGCTCACCGTGCGCTGGCAGTCCCCGGCCGCGGCCCGGCTGTTCGGGCTGCGCGACGATCAGGTGCTGGGCCGCGCGTTCGGCGAGATGATCCACCCGGAGGACGCCGGTGACGCGCTCGCGGTGATCCGCTCGGTGCTCGCCGGTGAGCACGAGGGCGGTCCACCGGTGCTGGTCAGCGCCCGGATGCGGGACGGCGCGAAGCTCTGGCGGGACACCGAGTCGACCATCTCCGACCAGCGTTCGGTGCCCGAGGTGGCCGCCCTGGTGGTGCACGTGCGGGACGTCGGCGAGCGCCGCCACCTGGAGCGCACCCTGCACCGGCTGGCCTATCTGGATCAGCTCACCGGCCTGGCCAACCGGCAGGCCCTGATGCGCGACCTGCTGGCTTTCCGCCGCCGCCCCGGGCCGCACGGCACGCTGCTCGTCCTCGACCTGCACGGGCTGGCCGAGGTCAACGACGTGCACGGCCGTGAGGTCGGCGACGCCGTGCTGACCGAGATGGCCCGCCGGCTGCGCGCGCTGACCGGGGAGGGTGACGTGCCCGCCCGGCTCGCCGGTGACGAGTTCGCGGTGCTCACACCCCGGTCCGCCGTCCCGGCCTACGCGCTGGCCACCCGCATCGTCGCCACCCTGGCCGACCCGTTCCAGGTGCCCGGCGCGCAGGTCCGCCTGCACACCAGCGTCGGCCTGGCCGAGCTGGCCGGCGCCCCGGGGCCGGACGAGGTGCTCCGGCACGCCGACCTGGCCCGGCAGCGGGCCGATCAGCTGGGCCGCGACGCCGTGGAGTGGTATGACCCGGACGTCGAGCTCATGCTCCAGCGCCGGATGGGGCTGGAACGCCAGCTGCCCGGCGCGGCCGGTCGCGGTGAGCTGGACCTGGTCTTCCAGCCGGTCGCGGCCCTGCGCGACGGCCGCCCGGCCGGGGTCGAGGCGCTGCTGCGCTGGCGGCACCCGGAGCTCGGCACGATCCTGCCCGAGGAGTTCCTGCCGATTGCCGAGGCGCAGGGCATCATCGCCGACCTGAACGACTGGGCGCTCGACGAGGCCAGCCGCCACCTGCGGAACTGGGCCGGCGACGACGGCGAGTTCTGGGTCTCGGTCAACGTCGGGCCGCGCGAGCTGCTCACCGCCCGCTTCCCGGAGCAGATCGCGAGCACCCTGCGGCGTTACGGCATCGCCCCGGACCGGCTGGTCGTCGAGATCGCCGAGACGTGGATCGCCGAGGATCTGCCGGCCATCGTGGCCGCCCTCTCCGGCCTGCGCAAACTCGGCGTCCGGGCCGCGCTCGACGACTTCGGCTCCAGCCAGACGTCGCTGGCCAACCTGCGCCGCCTCCCGGTTGACATGCTCAAGCTCAACGCGTCCCTGGCCCAGCTGGAGTCCGAGGCGGCGACGCTCGGGGTCGTCGTCGGGCTGGCCCGCCGGATCGGCCTCGACCTGGTCGCCAAGGGCCTGGAGACCCCGGAGAGCATCGACCGCGCCCTGGCCGCGGGCTGCCGTTTCGGCCAGGGCCTGGCTGTCGCCCACCCGGCCCCGGCCGAGCGCATCGAGGCCTACCTGGAAAGCCACCGAGTCGACCGAAATCCCTGAAAACCCCCAAAATCCCTTTCCCGTACGGCGTGAGCCCCGTTGCCTGCCTGCACGCCATCCGGCAAATCCGAGACCTTGTCAGAGTTGATCTACCGTGATCGAATCTGTCGCCCGGTCGGCCGCTGAGGACAGCATCAGCGGGCGGGAATCGTGTTCCCGAGCCGGCCGGCGCGGATGATCGTCACGGGGGATTCAAAAGAACATGTCAGTGATACCGGCTGCCCGGACCGCGCCCACGCCGTCCGCGCCGCCGCAGCGCCGTCCGCGCCTGGTGGCCCTGGACGGCCTGCGGTTCATCGCCGCGCTGGCCGTCATCGCGGCCCACTTCGTCGGGCTGAACTCGCATGTGTGGCAGGACACGAACAAGGCGACGTTCCCGTCCATCCACTACGCCTCGGTCTACGGGATCTTCGGCGTCGAGTTCTTCTTCCTGATCAGCGGCTTCGTCATCTGTATGAGCTGCTGGGGCCGGTCGCTCGGGGAGTTCTTCGTCTCCCGCATCGTCCGCCTCTACCCGGTCTACTGGGCGGCCATCCTGTTGATCGCGGTGACCCAGATCAGGTATCCGCAGCCCGGCACCGAGCCGCCCAAGATCGGCACGATCTTGGTCAACCTGACCATGTTCAACATGCCGGCGATGGCTCCCGGTATGACCGTGGTGGTCTGGACGCTCTGGCAGGAGATGCGGTTCTACCTGCTGTTCTGTCTGGTGGTGTGGCGTGGCCTGACCTACCGCCGGGTGACCATGTTCTGCCTGCTGTGGCTGGTCGGCTCGTTCATCGCCAACAGCGCGGACGACAAGACGCTCAAGCTGATCTTCCAGCCGGAGTACGCCGAGTACTTCATCGCCGGCATCGCCATCTACCTGATGCACCGCTTCGGGCCGACCATGCTGACCGGGGGGATCGTCGTCTGCTGCTGGGCGCTGGCGATGTTCGCCGTGGAGCATCGGGTCACCGAGAACATGCGCTCGATGGGCCGTAACGATCTGGCCTGGTGGCCGGCGCAGGTCGTGATCACCGGCTGCTTCCTGGTGATCATCGCGTTGGCGCTCGGCTGGCTGAACTGGGTCCGCGGTGGGTGGATCACCACGCTGGGCGCGATGACGTACCCGATCTATCTGATCCACCACGCGGTCGGGCTGACGGTCATCCGGGAGCTCTCACCGACGATCGGCCCCTGGAAACTTCTGTTCGGCACGACTCTGCTGATGATGCTGCTCGCCTGGCTGGTCCATCGGTTCGTGGAGCGGCCGCTCGTGCCGATCCTCAAGCGCGGGCTGACCCGGGCGATCGCCGAGATGAACACCAAGGGCGACCAGTTCGGCCGGTCGAAGCAGGCCGAGCCGCCCGCTCCCGTACCGGCCACCCCTGAACCGGCCCGGCCGTCGGACGGGTCGGCCGAGGACACGCTCGTGCTCGACCTGTCCGGCCGCTGGCCCGAGGGGCCGCGACCGGGGTCGATGCGGTACTGACCCAGGAGCCCGGCCCGGAAAGACCGCCGGGCCGGGCCGGGATCAGCTCGCGGGGGAGCGCCCCGGGACCGTGCTCAACGCCGTACGCGCAAGGGTTTATGACCTTGGTGGGGCGGTGCTGCCGCGAGGGGTGAGGTGGGCGGTCTGGGCCTTCACGTTGCCGACCTTCTTGCCGTCGACGGCGTTGAGCAGCTCGCGAGCGGCCTGCGCGCCGTAGCCGGAGACGTCGCGGCTGAGCGCGGTCAGCGGCGGGTGGACCAGGCTGCACAGCGGCGAGTCGTCCCAGGCCACGATCGACAGGTCGCCCGGGACGGACAGGCCCATCTCCTGCGCCACGGCCAGCCCGGCGACCGCCATCACGTCATTGTCGTAGATGATCGCGGTCGGCCGGTCGCCGCCGATGAGCAGGCGGCGGGTGGCCCGGCTGCCCTCCTCGCCGGTGTAGTCGGCCGGCACGGTGACCGCGTCGCCGAGGCCGAGGGAGACGCAGACCTCGTTGAACGCCTTGGTCCGGACCTGGGTGTGCAGCAGGTCGGGCACGCCGCTGACCCGGGCGATGCGGGAGTGGCCGAGCGCGACGAGGTAGCGCACCGCCTCGGTGATGGCGCCGCCGTCGTCGGACCAGATCTGGGTGACCGGGCTGGGCTCGCCGGAACCGCCGATCACCACGGCCGGCAGCTGGAGCTGCTGCAGGACCGGGATGCGGACGTCGTTCTCCCGGAGGTCGGTGACGATCACGCCGTCGATGCGGCGCTCGCCCCACCAGCGGCGGTAGACCTCGACCTCCTGCTCCGGGGTGGCCACCACCTGGAGGGTCAGCGCGTAGGACTGCGCGCCCAGCTCGGCCTCGAAACCGCTGATCAGGCCCATGAACCAGGGCTCGATGCCGAGTATCCGGGCCGGTCGGCAGAGGGTGAGGCCGACCGCGCGGGCGCGGGCGCCGGAGAGGGCCCGGGCGGCGCTGTTGGCGTTGAAGCCGATCTCCTGCGCGATGGCGAGAATCCGTTTACGGGTGGCCTCGGAGACGCCGGGCTGACCGTTCAGCGCGTAGGACACGGCGCCTTTGGACACACCCGCACGCCGGGCGATGTCGGCGATGGTGGGCCGTTTCACTCAGTCTCCTCTGTCCCCGCCGGCGCGGAGCTGTCGCTGCGCGGCGGAGATGTCCCGGCCGGCGGCGGCGCGGAGTGATCTGCCGCCCCGAAAATGTTGCCGCTGAGCTTATCGGGCGTGGGTCCGGCGTAACCGAACCGGCATCCAGAGTGTACTTGACCGGTTAAGTCAGCGGGAGATCAACCGTGATCCCTCTCGTGGCCGGCCGAGCAGAATGTCGTGCGTGGTGCGATCGCCGGCCAGCTCGACCCGCCCGGCCACCGGCGGGTAGCCGGTCGCGGTGACCGTGTAGACGCCGGGCGTCAGGTCCGGGAAGGCATACCGGCCGTCGGCACCGGTCCAGGTGGTGGCCACCACCGCGCCGGACTCGTCGACCGCGGTCACCGACGCCTCGGGCACGGGCCGCCCGGACGCGGCCGCCCGGACCTGCCCGCTGAGGGTGCCGTTGCCGGCCAGGACCAGGTCGGCCCGGGACACCCCACCGGCATCGAGGACGACGGTACGAGCGGCCGGCCGAGCCCCGGGCGCCGAGGCGGTCACCGTGTACTCGGCCGGGTAGAGGCCGGCCAGCACGTACCCGCCGTCCGGCCCGGTCACCGCGCTGCCCACCACCGTCCCCTCGCCGTCGGTCACCGTGACCGTCGCCGACGGCACCGGCTGTTCGTGCTGGTCGACCGCGGCGCCCTCGATCCGTCCGGCGGCGGCCAGGGTCAGGTCGCGCCGCTCGGCCCCGGTCAGGGTCAGCTGGACCGCGGCCGGCTGGTGCCGGTCGGCCGAGCAGATCAGCAGGTACGCCCCGGGCGCGTCGGTCGCCAGCCGGTACGACCCGTCGGCCCCGGCCACCGCCCGCGCCGCCTGCGCCCCGCCGAAGTCGGCCAGGGTGAGCCGCGCCCCGGCCAGCGGACGCTGATCAGCTCCGGTCACCTGCCCGCTGAGCGTGGTCGACCCGGCCGGGGCCGGCGACACCGGGGCGGCGGCCGGTGCCGAGCCGCGCAGCGGGACCTGCGGCAGGAACAGGAACAGCACCAGCGCGACGGCCAGCACCCCGCCGGCGAGCAGGCAGATGTCCCCGATGGCGTCGGCGAACCCGGCCTGGAACGGGCGGGCCAGCACCGGGTCGGCGTGGGCGAGGAACGAGGTGTCGTTGATCGAGCCGGCCGCGGACCCGTGCAGCATGTCCAGCAGCCCGCGGTTGTCCGGGTCGGCGGCGACCGCCGGGTCGTTCATCGCCCGCTGGAACTCCGGGCTCGTCGCGGCGACCCGGAATGCTGATCCGATCCGGTCACCGACCCAGGTGAAGAGCAGGGTCAGGAAGACCGCGGTGCCGGCCGTCGCCCCCATCTGACGGAAGAACGTGGCCGACGCGGTGGCCACGCCCATGTCCTGCGGCGGCATCGCGTTCTGCACGGCCAGGGTCACCGGCTGCAGCACGAAACCCAGACCGAGACCGAAAAGACCCATGAAGATCCCGGTACGCCAGTACGGGGTGTCCACCGCCAGCCCGTGCATCAGCCCCATCCCGCCGATCATCAGCGCCGCCCCGAGCACCGGCCAGATCTTGTAGCGCCCGGTCGCGCTGATCGCCCGCCCGGAGACCAGCGAGCCCAGCATGATCCCGGCGGTCAGCGGCAGCAGCTGCAGCCCGGAGCGGGTCGGTGAGGCCCCGTGCACGATCTGCAGGTAGAGCGGCAGCAGCGCCAGCCCGCCGAACATCCCCATGCCGACCACGAACCCGGCCAGCGACGTGACACCGAACGTCGGGTTCCGGAAGAACCGCAGCGGGATCAGCGCCTCGGCGCCCATCACGGCCTCGACGATCAGGAACAGCACCAGGCCGGCCCCGCCGATCACGTAACAGGCCAGGGTCCGCGGGGCGCCCCAGCCCCACTCCCGGCCCTGCTCGGCGGCGATCAGCAGCGGCACCAGGAACAGGCACAGGGTGACCGCGCCCCACCAGTCGATCCGGTGGTCGCGGCGGGTGTGCCTGAGCTTGAGGACCTTGGCCACCACGGCCAGCGCGGCCACCCCGACCGGCACGTTGACCAGGAACACCCAGCGCCAGCCGGCCAGCCCGAGGATCTCGTCGGCGCCCGCGAAGAAGCCGCCGATGACCGGGCCGAGCACGCTCGACGCGCCGAACACGGCCAGGAAGTAGGCCTGGTAGCGGGACCGTTCCCGGGGCGGCACCAGGTCCCCGATGATGGCCAGGGCCAGCGAGAACAGGCCGCCCGCGCCCAGCCCCTGGACCGCCCGGAACGCCGCCAGCTGGTACATCGACTGGGCGAAGGAGCAGGCGGCCGAGCCGAGCACGAAGATCGTGATGGCGGCGACGAAGAAGCGCTTGCGGCCGTAGATGTCGGAGAGCTTGCCGTACAACGGGGTGCTGATCGTGGCCGTGATCAGGTAGGCCGTGGTGACCCAGGCCTGCATGCTCAGCCCGTGCAGGTCGTCGCCGATGGTCCGGATGGCCGACGCGACGATGGTCTGGTCGAGCGCCGCCAGGAACATGCCCAGCATCAGCCCGGAGAGCACTTGAAGTATCTGACGGTGGCTCAGCGGCTCGCCGGTGGCACTCATGTTCAGTTGACTCCTCGCGACAACGGTTCTCTGCATCGATACCGAGGAGCGGGGCGGAAAAGTTACCTGGGAAGTACGAATTCCGTACCCCAAGGGATTTGCCAGAGAGGACTCAGCTTTTACTCAGGTTTCCGTGAGCCGGGCCTACGAGGGCGCCGCGATCGTGTCGGATCTCGATGACAACGAGGAGTCCGATGAAAAACCATCTGGTCCGATGGTCGGTAGCGGCGGGGGTGACACTGACGGTTGTCACCTCGCTCGCCGCGAGCGCGAACGCCACCGTCGTCACCCCGCCGACCGCCCGGGACGGCCGGCTCACCCAGGTCGGCCCGATCGCCGAAGCCGGGTTCCCGGCCTGGTACCGGGACAGCACGGGGGCCCGGCTGGAACCCTGCTTCACCATGGACGACCCGCTCTGCGCGGTTCTGCCCGACGAGGTCCCCAACCCGGACCTGCCCGTCTCGTACCCGGACAACTTCCCGGGCGAGTTCTTCTACCAGCTGGCCGACGCCACCCTGACGCTCACCGACGGCACCAAGGCCGTGATCGGCCTGAACGTCGAGGGCGCCTGGGCCAACGACGCGGTGATCCCCGGCGACCAGATGGTCTTCGGTCGCGTCCGCATCCGCTTCGCGGCCGCCGCCGGGCGGCGATTCAGAATCACCCATCCGTACGGCATCGACGACCTCACCGCCGACGACAAGGGCGTCCGGATGACCGAGGACGTCGGCACCATCCCGGGCGCGTTCGGTGGCGTGCTCAACGGCCGGGTCGGCCCGTTCCTGAAGTGGGACCCGGCGGTCACACCGTCCGCGCCGGCCGGTTACGTCGGTGACCCGGGCGTCGACCACAAGGTCGTCGGCAGCCCGTACGGCACCAACTTCATCCGAATCGAGGAGCTGAACCCGCAGACCGGCGCGGTCATCTCCCAGGTCGGGTTCACCGATACGTTCAGCGTCCAGGGGCGGTACGCCACCAACGCCGGCGTCGACGTCGACCAGGCCACCTACACCACCGGCCCGGACGGCACCGGCGCGATCGAGGTCTACGCGACCAGTGAGCCGGGCCAGGCCATCGAGATCGCCGCGAACCCGGCCCTGGGCATCCGCGGCACCCGGCTGCGCGGCGCCAACGGCCACTACTACGGCCGATTCCCGATCAGCGGCCCGCTGCCGGCCGGCGCGAGCGTCGACATCGTCAACGCCTCGGACCGGCCGGTCGCCAAGAAGACCCGGGCCCTGGTCGACGTCGTGCAGGTCACCAAGGCCACGTACGACGCCGACGCGCGCACGCTGACGGTCGCCGCCACCAGCAGCGACCAGGACGCGCACCCGGGCGTGCTGAGCGTCGCCGGCTACGGCCCGATCACCGGCCAGCCGTTCACGCACGTCGAGGTGCCGCCCGCGGCGATCACCGTCACCTCCACCTCGGGCGGTTCGGCGACCGCGTCGCTGCTCGGCTCGGGTGCGGTGTTCGGCCCGGAGGCCCCGATCGCCGGGGCCACCGCGGACGCGACGGCGGTCGTCGGCCAGACCGTGAAACTGGACGGCACCGGATCCACCGGCGAGATCGACTCGTACGCCTGGACCCAGACCGCGGGCCCGGCGGCGATCCTGACCGGTGGGACCACGGCATCGGCCTCGTTCGTGCCGCCGGTGCCCGGCAGTTACACGTTCTCGCTGGTCCTGACCGGTCCCGGCGGGACGAGCAAGCCGGCCACGGTGACCGTCACCGCGGTTCCCGCGTCGAAGCCGATCGCCGAGGCCGGGCCGGACCAGACGGTCCTGCGCGGCAAGACGGTCACGCTGGACAGCGCGGGGTCGGCCGGCGTCGAGTCGTACAGCTGGAAGCAGGTCTCCGGACCGGCCGTGACCCTGGCCGGGGCCACCGCGGCCAAGCCGACGTTCACGTTCCCGGCCCAGGCCCTGCCGGCCTCGCCCGGGCCCAACGCGTCCTTCGTCTACGACAACGACCCGGTGGTGTTCGAGCTGACCGTGACCAACCCGAACGGGACGGCCACCGACCGGGTCACCATCCGGCCGACCGCCGAGACGTTCCCGGGCGGCGTGACGGTTCGCTACCGGACCGGCAACAACGAATGGCGGATCACGGGCACGAGCAGCCTGATCGCCGGGCAGCGGATCACCGCGGTCCTGGGTGACACGCTCGGCGGCCGGGTCATCGGCACGGCGGCGGTGGACGCCTCGGGCGCCTACAGCATCCGGGTCACCGGCCCGGCGCCGGGCACCGTCCGCACGATCAGCGTGGTCACCACGACCGGCGGCCGCGCGCTCGCCGTCCCGGTCACGGTCACCAACTGACTCCGGCTGGCGCTGAGGGTCGTTCCGGCAGCCCGGACACAGCCCTCAGCGCCAGCCGACAGCCTTCAGCTGGTGCTGAGGGCTGTTTCGGGGGTCCGGACACAACCCTCAGCGCCAGCTGAGTGCTTGCGGTTGCGGCGGCGGTCTCCCTCAGGGGGCCGCCGCCGACTGTTGTGCGGGTCTCGGGAGGGCGGGCCGGTCAGGAGGCCGCGGCCAGCTGTTTGCGGAGGTAGAGGACGGTGGCCGAGGAGACCTGGCCGGCTACGGCGTCGCGGACCAGGACGCTCGCGTGGCCGACCTTGCCGTCCCGGCACTCGCGCAGCAGGTGCGCGTGCACCAGCGCGTCCACGCAGCCCAGCACGTCGAGCACCGGCTGCCCGGTGAGCGTGGCCAGTTCGGCCGCACCCAGGTCGCCCAGGACCGCGCAGACCCGCAGCAGCTCCCAGGCCAGCGGCGGCATCCACTCGGTGCGCTGCCGGGCGACCTGCATGGCCACCGCGCTCGCCACCGGGGCCGGCCGCCGGGCCACCGCGACCAGGGCCGGGATGCCGCCGGTCAGTTTGCGCAGGCCGGGCTCGCCCAGCGGTTCCAGTTCCTGTTCGGTGAGCGGGCTGAGCCGCATCACGACGGGGGTGCCCAGGCCGGCCAGTGGCCGTCCGGACAGCTGGGACGGGTAGTCGTAGGTCAGCACGATCCGCAGGCCCGGGCAGTGCCCGCTGAGCCAGGCGAGTTCGGCGACGCTGGCCGCGTCCAGGTCGCGGGCGTCGTCGACGGCCAGGAACACCTGCTCGGGCCGGTCGAAGGTGGCCGCGATCAGCTCCAGTTCGGCCTGGCCCAGCGGCTGGTCGGGGCGGGCCCGGTCGACCGCCTCGATCGCCTCGGGGGCGGCGTCCAGGCCGGTCAGGACGCTGCGCAGCCAGGCCAGGCGGAGCACGCCGACGGCCGGCCCGGCGTCGCCGATGCCGATCCGGCCGGGCGTGTGCCGGCCCAGTTCGGCCAGGAACGCGGACTTGCCGGAGCCGTTCGGCCCGACGATGTGAACCACCGGCGGGGTGCCCGGCTCGACCATCAGCCGGATCTCGGTGAGCCGGCCCAGGAACCGTTCGCCGCCCCGGTTCACGGCCGGTACGACGGCGGCCGGGGCCGGCGCCGGTGCGCTCTCCGCGACGGCCGAGCGGCCGGCCAGCACCGACTGCTTGATCATGGCGAGTTCGGCCGACGGCGCCACGCCCAGCTCGCTGTCGAGGACCTGGCGGCAGCGCTCGAAGATGCGCAGGGCGTCGTCCGGGCGGCCCATCGCCACCGCGGCGGTCATCGCGGCGTGGTAGCCGGACTCCAGGAACGGGTTGAGCTCGATCGCCTCGGTGGCCAGCCGGAACGACCGCGGCGCATCCTCGGCCAGGGCCGACGCGGCCAGCCTGAGCAGGGCGTTCACGGCGGCGACGGCGACCTCGGAGCGGACCGGCTCGGCCCAGTCGGCGTACGGGTCCTCGGGGAACGGCAGGTGCCGGGCCAGTTCGAGGATCTCCTCGTGGACCCGGAGCTCGTCCGGCCCCGACGCATTCAGCTGACGTACGAGAACCCGTAGGTCAGCCAGGTCGAGCGCGGCCCGCGACGTGTCGAAGAGGTACCCGCCGGACCGGGTGACGATGAACCAGTTGGCCGGCCCGCCGGTCGGCTGCAACCGGCGGCGGATCACCGAGACGTAGTGCTCCAGCGCCCCCGCGTGGTTGCCCGGCAGGTCCTCGCCCCACACGGCGTCGGCCAGTGCGTCCTTGGACTGGATCCGGTCGTGCCGGGCGGCCAGGACGGCCAGCACCTGGCGGGCGCGGCGGGGCAGCTCACCGGCGGGCAGCAGGCCGCCCGCACCGTCGACGACGGTGAGTTGTCCCAGCACGCTGACCCGCAGTCCCACGTTCTGGTGATCGCCCGAACCCGGCCCGAGTTGAGAAACAGCAGACCTCAGCATCGCCAACGGAACACCTCAGCACGTCTCTCTAGGTTTCGGCTCCCTGTGCAAACCCTGGGAAGAAGAGGTATCCGATGGCACGCGGGAGTCTGAGTCGGCGCGACCTGCTCAAGGGCACGCTCGCCCTCGGTGGCGGTGGATTGATCGTGATGACGGCAGGCGGCGAGGTTGTCGCGGCGTCCAGCAAGCTCTCGTCCAAGAACACGCCGACGCCGTACACGAACATGTTCCGCCGACCGCCGGTGCTCATGCCGAGCGAGGAGGGCGTGGACGACATGGGCCCGTACCAGAAGTACCGGCTCACCCAGAAGCTCGGGAAGGCCAGCATCCTGCCCGGCCTGACCACGACGATCGCCGGCTACAACGGGATCTTCCCGGGGCCGACCATCCGGGTGAAGCAGGGGACCCGCACCGAGGTCCGGATCTGCAACGCCCTCTCGGATGTGAACACGCTCAACGGGCGTCCGTTCAGCACGGTCACCCACCTGCACGGTTCCGCCTCCCTGCCGCAGTACGACGGTTATGCCAACGATCAGACAAAACCTGGTCAGGTGAAGACGTACAAGTACCCGAACTGGCAGCAGGGTCGGACCCTTTGGTACCACGATCACAACCATGGGGACACCGCGCAGAACGTCTACTCGGGTCTGGCCGCCCAGTATCACCTGAAAGACCCGTACGAAACGGCGCAGTTGCCGCAGGATGAATATGACGTTCCGCTGGTGATCAGTGACGTCGCGTTCAACGCGGACGGCTCGGTCGCCTTCGAGCCGGACGGCAACGCCGGCTTCATGGGCGACATCGTCATGGTCAACGGTGTGCCGTGGCCGAAGATGAAGGTCAAGCCGCGGGTCTACCGATTCCGGGTGCTCGCGGCCACGATCTCCCGTTCGTGGCGGTTCGCGCTGAGCACCGGCGAGCCGTTCTACATCGTCGGCAACGACGCCGGCATGACGCCCAAGGTGAACGCGGTCAAGTCGTGGCGGCAGGGCGGCGCCGAGCGCTACGAGGTGCTGATCGACTTCCGGAAGTACAAGGTCGGCACGAAGATCGAGCTGCAGAACCTGAGCAACAAGAACAACGTCGACTTCGCCAACACCGGCAAGGTCATGCAGTTCGAGGTGGTCGCCGACTCGGGCCCCGCCGACACGTACCAGATCCCGACGACCTTGGATCTCGGACCGCAGCCGTACGCCAACCGGGGCGCCGTCGAGGTCAACAAGCTCAAGCCGGAGATGGCCACCGCCCGCCGCCGCCTGCGCGTCGAACGCAAACACGGCGAGTGGACCGTCAACGGGGAGACCTGGGCCGACGTCGAGGAGTCGGGGTTCAAGCGGGTGTTCGGCAACCCGAAGCCGTACGACGTGGAGATCTGGGAGCTGGTGAACGAGTCCGGTGGCTGGTACCACTCGTTCCACATCCACCTGATCGACGCCCAGATCATCGCGCGCAACACGACCTCGGACGGCAAGGCGCACCCGTGGGAGGGCGGCGGCAAGGACGTCTTCTACCTGGGCGAGAACGAGACGGTCACCGCGCTCATGCAGTTCACCACCGGGGACGGCAACGTCGGCGGCCGGTACATGACGCACTGCCACAACCTGGTCCACGAGGACAGCGACATGATGATCCAGTTCGCGGTCGGCGACCTGGAGAACAACAACCCGATCAGCATGGACCCGGCCAGGGCCGAGACCGAGTCCGAGATGCCGGTGACGTACGCGCCGAGCTACCCGCTGGGCACCTGATGCCGGCGAAGTTCCGGGGGCCGGCCCTCAGCCTGGCCCTGGTACTGGTCGCCTTCGCGGTGGCGGCCTGGTCGGGTGGCTGGTTCGCCGCGCCCCCGGCCGGGACGCCGGCGCAGGCGGCCACGGTCAGCGACGACGCCGGGGACGAGCCGGCCACCACCACCTTCGACGGGGCGCTGGTGCGCAAGCGGGCGGCGATCGCCGTGCACCCGGCCAAGGACGCCGACCGGGCGCACGTCGCCGCCGAACTGCGGGCCGCGGCCAAGGCGGCCGGCCTGGGCGAACTGACCGACGCGACGTTCGCGGTGTTCAGTGCCGACCTGCTGAAGTACATGGTGCCCGAGCTGACCCTGGTGCTGCCCGAGGGCGTGAGCGTGCAGCGGGCCGAGGCGTTCATGCGCGATCACGAGCCCGGCGACGTCGCGTTCTACGTGGCCCAGACCGTGCTGGTGCACGACCTCACGTTCGCCGTGGTCACCGACGGGGTCACGCCGGCCGCGGCGGCCGCGGCCGAGGACGCCGAGGGGATCCTCAGCGACTCGCTCAACCACTACGTCACCACCGTGCAACCGGCCGGGCTGACCGTCCGGTACTTCGGGGCACTGCTCAGCGACGGGCAGATCGCGACGGTACGGGCGGCGATGGCCCGCTCGGCCGGAACGACGCCCGAGCGGGTGACCGTCGAGGCGGTCGAGCCGGGGCCGGGCGTGGACCTGTCCGGCGGCTTCCCGGACCTGGACGAGGGTGCGGAGCACCACGGGCACTGAGGGCTTTGTCCGTACCGAATCGGGATTTTGATCGTGAAACGGGCCATCTCGCGAAGCGGGGTGGCCCGCTTCAGTCCGGCTAGAGCCGGACCTCAGCGACTGATCCCAGCATGTACCGAAATTCCCGTACTGATCGGGCATCGTCCTTGGAGGGCGTCCGTGCCGAAGCTCCGTTCCGTCGCCGCCGTGGCCGCCGTGCTGGTCTCGGTGATCCTGATCGCTCCGGCCGCCCAGGCCGCACCGATCGGCCAGGGGTTCACCGTGACCGCGGCCGACCTGGCCCACATCCTCGCGCAGATCAAGATCGCCGAGGCGCACGTCGCGAACACCACGAGCGCCACCGGCCCGTGCGGCGCCCTGGCCATCGGCCCGACCCAGCCGCTCGGCCTGCGGACCGTCGACGGCAGCTGCAACCACCTGGGCGCCGGGCAGGCCACCTTCGGCGCGGCCGACCAGGCGTTTCCGCGGCTCGTCCCGGCGCAGACCCGAACCGGGTACGCCGGGCGCAACGCCACCGACGCCGAGCCGCGGCTGATCAGCAACCTGATCGCCGACCAGAGCGTGAACAACCCGGCCGCGGTCGCGGCGGCGCGCGGCGGCGACCCGGCGGCCGGCATCCCCAACGTGACACCCGACGCCGGACTCTCCGCGCCCTACAACTCCTGGTTCACGCTCTTCGGGCAGTTCTTCGACCACGGCATCGACCAGACGGCCAAGGGCGGCGGCGCGGTGATCATCCCGCTCGCGGCCGACGACCCGCTGGTGATCAGCGAGAAACTGCCGCCGTCGCTGCGGTTCATGGTGCTGAGCCGGGCCTCGGCCGGGAACACCGTCACGCCGTACGCGGACAACTCCCAGACCTACACGTCACACGCCGCCCACCAGGTGTTCCTGCGCGAGTACGACGACCGGGCGCGCGACACCGGCCGGCTGCTCGCCGGGGCCGCGGGCGGCCTCCCGACCTGGGACGACGTGAAGCGCCAGGCGGCCTCGACGCTCGGGCTGAAACTGACCGACGCCGACGTGGCCAACGTGCCGCAGGTGCTGGCCGACGCGTACGGGAACTTCGTCCCCGGCCCGGCCCGCGGCCTCCCGCAGTACGTGACCAACGCCGGCCTGGTCGAGGGCGACACCGCCGCCCCGGTCGCCGTCCCGTCGACCGTGCTGCGCGTCGGCACGCCGTTCCTGTCCGACATCGCCCACGCGGCCGACCCGGCGCAGCCCGGTTACGACGCCGCCCTGCTGGGCCGCCACTACGTGGCCGGGGACGGCCGGGTCAACGAGAACATCGGACTGACCGCGATCCATCAGATCTTCCACTCCGAGCACAACCGCCTGGTCGGCGACATCGAGCGGATCATCGGAGACTCCCCCTCCTCGGCGGAATGGACCGGTTCGCGGATTTTCCAGGCGGCCAAGTTCATCGACGAGATGGAGTACCAGCACATCGTCTTCGAGGAGTTCGCCCGCAAGATCCAGCCGGCCATCGCCCCGTTCGAGTCCTACCAGGACGAGATCAACCCGGCCGTCTACGCCGAGTTCGCGCACGCCGTCTACCGCTTCGGGCACTCGATGCTGACCGAGACGATCGCGCGGACCGCGGCCGACGGCAGCGACGACTCGGTGCCGCTGCTCGACGGATTCCTCAACCCGGACGCGTTCACCGACAACGGCACGCTCAGCCCGGAACAGGCCGCCGGCGAAGTCGTGACCGGGATGTCGCAGCAGGTCGGCAACGAGATCGACGAATTCGTGACCGAGACCCTGCGCAACAAACTGCTCGGGCTGCCCAGCGACCTGGCCGCCATCAACATCGCCCGGGGACGATCGGAGAGCGTGCCGCCGCTCAACGCGTTCCGCCGCGGGGTGCGGCTCACGCCGTACGTGAACTGGGTCGACTTCGGTGAACACCTGAAACACCCGGATTCCCTGGTCAACTTCATCGCCGCGTACGGCACCGACCCGTCGATCACGTCGGCGTCCGGCGTCACCGCGAAACGGGCGGCCGCCCAGGCGCTGATGGACTCGCCCGACTTCCTCTACGCGCCGGCCGCCTCGTCCGGGCTCGACGACGTCGACCTGTGGATCGGCGGGCTGGCCGAGGAGGGCGAACCGTTCGGGGGGCTGCTCGGCAGCACGTTCGACTACGTGTTCACCAAGCAGCTGACCATGCTGCAGAACGGCGACCGCTTCTACTACCTGGCCCGGACCCCCGGAATGAACCTGCGCAGCCAGCTCGAAGGCAACAGCTTCGCCGAGCTGATCATGCGGAACAGCAGCGCGCAGGGACTCGGCGCGGACGCGTTCGCGACCAGCGACTGCACCTACGACCTGACCCGCATCACCTGGTCCGGCACCCGCGTCCTGGACGACCCGCAATCCGGGTGCGACGAGTCGGCGATGCTGCTGCGCATGCCCGACGGCACCCTCAAACAGCGCGGACAGGCCGCCGCTCAGGCGGTCTGGCTCGGCGGCGAGGACCGCGACCGGATCATCGCCGGCCGCGACGACGACAGCGTCTGGGGCGCCGAAGGCGACGACATCCTCGACGGCGGCACCGGGAACGACACGGTAACCGGCGGCGAGGGCGACGACGTCCTGACCGATTCCGGCGGGGCCGACGTGATGCGCGGCGGTCCCGGCAACGACGCCGTCGACGCCGGACCCGGGGCCGACGTGGTACTCGGCGGAGACGGCGACGACTTCACCGACGGCGGCGCCGGAGCCAACGAGACGTTCGCCGGGGAGGGCGACGACGTCGTCATCGCCGGCGGCGGTGCGGACACCGTGTGGGGCGACTCGGGCGACGACTGGGAAGAAGGCGGCGACGGGAACGACCTGCTCCAGGGCGACAGCGGCAACCCGTTCTTCCTCGACGACGCCAACCGGCCCGGCCACGACATCCTCGTCGGGCAGGGCGGGGACGACGACTACGACATGGAGGGCGGCGACGACATCGGGGTCTCCGGACCGGGGGTCGACCGGTACAACGGGGGCTCCGGCTACGACTGGTCCATCGCGACGTCCGATTCTGATCTGTCCCTGGCGCCCGTCGAGGAGGTGACTCCCGACACCCGCGACCGCTTCCGGGAGGTGGAGGCGCTCTCCGGCGGTGCCGGCAACGACGTACTGCAGGGCGATGACCTCGTGCCGGCCACCGACGGCATCCTCGGCTGCGACGCACTCGACGCGGCCGGCATCGCCCGGATCCGAGGCCTCGACCAGGTCGTGACGTCGCTGACCACCCCGGTCTCGGCGGTCGCCAACCACACCGGGCGGGCCTGCGACCTGCACGGGAACGTCTGGGGAGCCGGGAACGTGCTGCTCGGCGGGCCCGGGAACGACACCCTGCAAGGGCGCGGCGGCGACGACATCATCGACGGGGATCGCTACCTGACCGTGCGGCTCAGCGTCCGCGACGCGAACGGCAACGAGATCCGGTCGGCCTCGACCGCGGCCGAACTCGAACCCGACGTCCTGGCCGGCAAGATCAACCCCAAGGACATCTATTCGGTACGGGAGATTGCCGCGTCGCCGACGCCGGACGTGGACACCGCGGTGTTCGCCGGGAGCCGGGCGGCGTACACGATCACCGTGATCGGTGGGGGAGTGCGGGTCTCCGGGCCGGACGGCGTGGACACCGTGCGCAACGTCGAACGGCTGAAGTTCGACGACCAGGTGATCGACGTGTCGACCCCCGAGGTCACACCGACGCCGACCGCCACCGCCACGCCGACTGACACGGCCACTCCCACCCCCACCCCCACGCCGACCCCGACTCCCACGCCGACTCCGGTCGCCACGACGGCTGCTCCTCCGGTGACGACGCCGACGCGGCCGGTTGTACCGGTGGCGCCGGACGCCCCGGTGATCGGGTCGGCCACGGCCGGGGACGAGAGCGCCCTGGTCCGTTGGACAGCTCCGGGCAACAATGGAGGAACACCGATTTATGGGTACGAAGTACAGGCCCTCGACGACGAGACCGGCATCGTCGTCGGAGTAGACGCCACCGGCCCCGAGGCCACCGAGCTCACCATGACCGGCCTCACCAACGGCCAGTCGTACTCGTTCTGGGTCCGCGCCATGAACGCCGCCGGCGCCAGCGAGTTCTCCACCCCCTCCAACCGCGTCACCCCGTCCGCCGCAGCCGGAACCCCCAGCTCAGGCCCGGTCACCTCCCCCGGAACGGGCTCGCCGGGCTCGGGATCGGGCGGCTCGCCGACCACGTCACCGTCCCCGACCACGTCACCGTCCCCGACCGTTTCCGCGACGCCCGGCAACCCGACGACTCCTCCGACGTCACCGCCCACCCGGACGGTCCCCGGCGCGGCCCGGATCGGCACCCCCACCGCGGGCAACTCCCAGGCCGTAGCCCGCTGGACCGCACCTGCCAGCAACGGCGGCTCCCCGATCCTGCGCTACGAGATCCGCGTCCTGAACCCCGGGAACCACCAGGTCGGCGCCCTGCGAACCGCCCCGGCCACCGCCTCGACCCAGACGATCACCCGACTGACCAACGGAACCGCCTACCGCTTCCAGGTCCGAGCCGTGAACCAGCTCGGCGCCGGCCCGTGGTCCACCCCGAGCAAGCCGGTAACCCCACGCACAACCCCAACCGCGCCCCGCACCCTGACCGCGACCCCCGGCCACCCCGGCGGCCCCCGAACGACAACCCTCCACTGGACACCCCCGTCCTCGACCGGCGGCGCCCCGATCACGCGGTACCGCCTCACGATCCAACGCCTGACCAGCAAAGGAACCCCGACCGGCACCCCCGTGGTGATCCTCCTCCCACCCTCCACCCGATCAACGACCTTCACCGCCCCCACGGGTGTCCCCACCAACACCCGCTACCGCTTCACCCTCCAGGCCACCAACACAGCCGGCCCCGGCCCAGCCCGCTCCACCACCGCCCCCGTCCGCTGACCACCCACGCCCACCCCCGGCGCCGGGGGTGGGCGTGGGGCGGTCGTGGAGATCGATGGGTATTAGCCTGCGGGGATGGCACTGCGACCTGACGAGTTCTATGAGCGCGCGCTCGCCGCTACCGATGACGAGCAGCGGCTGCCGCTGGCGCGGATGACGATGTGGGACATCAGTCCGTTCGAGCAGGAGGGGCTGCGGGTCACTCCGCTGCGGCCGCCGGTGATGCCGGAGAAGGCGCGGCACGGGGAGGATCCGGCCGACTGTGACGGATGCCGGAACCGGGACAAGGGGATCTGGTTCGACGAGCACTGGCGGCTGACCCGGATCTCCGGGAGCGGGGTGCCGATCGTGCTGATGCTTCACCCGCGGGAGCACTACGACCTGGCTGATCTGCCGGATGCGCGGGCCGCCGAGCTGGGGGTGCTCACCAAGCACATCGCCGGGCACATGCAGGCGTTGCCGTATGTGGCGCGGGCTCACGTCTACCGGTTCGGGGACGGGGCGGCGCATCTGCACGTCTGGTTCTTCGGGCGGCCGGAGGGGCAGGGGCAGTTCTACGGTTCGTGGCTGCCGGTCTGGGACGATCTGCTGCCGGTGTACCCGGACGATGTGGCCGAGGCCGACGCCGTGAAGGTCGCGGAGGCGCTGACCAAGTCCTACGGCGGACACCGCTGACCGCGGAGGCGCGGCGGGAAAACGCAAGACGGGGCTGACCCCGTACGTCTCAATCGGTTTTTGAAACGGGAAGCGGCCGGGACCGAAGCCCCGGCCGCGCTGCCCGCAGGTTTTTCCGGAGGGTTTACTCCGGGACGAGGCGGTACGCCCCGTCGCTGGCGCTGGTGGCCATCGAGGCGTAGGCGCGCAGCGCCGCCGAGACCGGACGCTGCCGGTCGACCGGCGTGTACGGCTTCGGCCGGCGCTCCTCCTCGTGCCGGCGCTGGGCCAGCACGTCGTCGTGCACGTTGAGCGTGATGCTGCGGCCCGGGATGTCGATGGTGATCTCGTCGCCGGTCTGGACGAGGGCGATGAGGCCGCCGCCGGCCGCTTCGGGGGAGACGTGGCCGATCGACAGGCCGCTGGTGCCGCCGGAGAACCGGCCGTCGGTGATCAGCGCGCACGCCTTGCCCAGGCCACGGCCTTTCAGGAACGAGGTCGGGTAGAGCATCTCCTGCATGCCGGGCCCGCCCTTCGGACCCTCGTAGCGGATGATCACGACGTCGCCCTCGACGACCTCTTTGCCGAGGATGCCGGTGACCGCGTCGTCCTGCGACTCGTAGACGCGGGCCGGGCCGGTGAACTTCCAGATCGACTCGTCGACGCCGGCGGTCTTGACGACGCACCCGTCCGGCGCCAGGTTGCCGAAGAGGATGGCCAGGCCGCCATCGACCGTGTACGCGTGCTCGACCGACCGGATGCAGCCGCTCTCGGCGTCGGTGTCGAGCTTGGCCCAACGGTTCTGCGTGGAGAACGCCTGGGTGGTGCGCACCCCGCCGGGCGCCGCGTGGAACAGCTCCAGCGCCTCGGCCGACGGCGACCCGCCACGGATGTCCCACTTGTCGAGCCAGGAGGACAGATCGGGGGAGTGCACGGCGCGGACGTCGGTCTTGAGGGCGCCGCCCCGGTTCAGCTCGCCGAGCAGGGCGGGGATGCCGCCGGCCCGGTGCACGTCCTCCATGTGGTACTTCGGGCTGTTCGGCGCGACCTTGCTCAGGCACGGCACCCGGCGCGAGATGGCGTCGATGTCGGAGACGCTGAAGTCCAGCCCGGCCTCGCGGGCGGCAGCCAGCAGGTGCAGCACCGTGTTGGTGGAGCCGCCCATGGCGACGTCCAGGGCGACCGCGTTCTCGAACGCGCTCAGGTTGGCGATCGAGCGCGGCAGGACCGACTCGTCGTCCTTCTCGTAGTAGTCCTTGGCGATCTCGACGATCAGCCGGCCGGCCTCCTCGAAGAGCGCCTTGCGGGAGGCGTGCGTGGCCAGCGTCGACCCGTTGCCGGGCAGGGACAGGCCGATCGCCTCGGTAAGGCAGTTCATCGAGTTGGCGGTGAACATGCCGGAGCACGAGCCGCAGGTCGGGCAGGCCGAGCGCTCGATGGTGTCGAGCTGGGCGTCGGTGACGTTGTCGTTGGCGGCGGCGCTCATCGCGTCGACCAGGTCCAGCTTCTCGTGGACGATGCCCTCGATGGCGACCGTCTTGCCGGCCTCCATCGGGCCGCCGGAGACGAAGACGGTCGGGATGTTGAGCCGCAGCGCGGCGATCAGCATGCCGGGGGTGATCTTGTCGCAGTTCGAGATGCAGACCAGGGCGTCGGCGCAGTGCGCGTTCACCATGTACTCCACCGCGTCGGCGATCAGCTCACGGCTGGGCAGCGAGTAGAGCATGCCGCCGTGGCCCATCGCGATGCCGTCGTCGACCGCGATGGTGTTGAACTCGCGGCCGATCCCACCGGCCTCGAAGATCGAGTCGGCGACCAGGCCGCCGAGGTCCTTGAGGTGCACATGCCCCGGTACGAACTGGGTGTAGCTGTTGGCGATGGCGACGATCGGCTTGCCGAAGTCGTTGTCGGTCATACCGGTGGCCCGCCACAGGGCGCGGGCGCCGGCCATCGTTCGACCGTGGGTCGAGGTCCGGGAGCGCAGCTCAGGCATTTCCCCATAGTGCCACCGGCCAGGGCGTCGATCGCCAGTGACGTCCACAGCGCGGGACGCGAACTCTTTCGCGATAGATGAAGATCAGGCAGAGTGTGTGCGTGCACTCACCGTCCGGTATGGAGCTGGCGGGCCTGGCCGGCCTGCTCGCCGCGGTCCCGGCGGTCGCGCTGCTCGGGCGCTCGGGTCGCCGCCACACCGGCGTCGCCCGCCGGGCACATGTGCTGCTGGCCGTCGGTGGGGCGCTGGTCACCGCGGCCGCGCTGGCCGGCCTGGCCACCGCCGTGCTCACCGAGCACCACCAGCACATGTCGTCCGGCAGCAAGACCCTGGCCACGCTGATGGCGATCGGCATGGGCTTCGGCACGCTCACCCTGCTGGCCGGTACGGTCGCGATGCCCGGCGCCGCCCGCGGGCCCGCCGCCGCGCTCCGGCACGTGCTGGACGGGCTGGTCATCGCCGCGTCGGTGTGGTTCGTGGGCTGGGTGCTGGTGGCCCACCCGACGCACATTCTCGGCGAGGCGACGCCGTACCGGTGCGCCGCCGTGATCATCCCGGCCGTGCTCGGGGTGATCGCGCTCGGCCTCACCGGCGTGCTGGCGCTGCACGCGCACCGGCCGCGGCGGCACACCGTACGGGTCGGCCTGGGTGTGAGCCTGACCGCGATCGCGTCGGCCGGGGTGTCCAGCGGCATCTGCCGGCAGGGTGACGAGCTCGTGCTGACCGCGGTGCTGCTGCTCAGTGCCGGGCTGATCACCGTGGCCTGGGCGGTGCGGGCGGCCGACCGGCCGGTCCGGGTGACCGGCGACGTGCTGGAGCGCGGCGGGGCGTACGCGGTGGTCCCGATGCTCTTCGTCGTGGCCGCTCTCGGTTATCACCTGGCCCAGGGCGGGACGCTCGACCCGTACGGATATTTCGGCATCAGCGTGGAAGGTCTCGCCCTGGTCGCCCGGCAGTTCCTGGCCCTGGACGACGTCCGGCGCTACACGGTGCAGCTGCGGCAGCGCGAGAAGCACTTCCGCGACCTGGCCCACACCGACCCGCTGACCGGCCTGGCCAACCGTCGCGGCCTGCAGCTGGCCCTCAAGGACGACGCGGGCCCGACCGCCCTGATCGGCATCGACATGGACGGTTTCAAGACCGTCAACGACCTGCGCGGGCACGACGTCGGCGACGCGGTCCTGGCCGAGGTCGGCGCCCGGCTCCGGCGCAACCTGCTGGACGGCGACGTGGCCGCCCGGCTCGGCGGTGACGAGTTCGCGGTGCTGATGCACGGCGACGCCGACGAGGCCGTGCTGGCCGCGCACCGGCTGCTGGCCGTGCTGGGGGAGCCCTACGACGTGGACGGCGGGCAGATCTTCCTCTCGGCCAGTGTCGGCGTGGCCTCCACCGGCGAGCTGCTGCACGACGCCGACCTGGCCCTGCGCTACGCCAAGCAGCGCGGGAAGAACCGGGTCGAGCAGTACCAGGCCGGCTATGACGAGCTGCTGCGCCGCCGCGGCACGCTGACCGGCGAGCTGCGGCACGCGATCGACCGTGACCAGCTGCGCCTGGTGTTCCAGCCGGTGGTGGCGTTGCCGTCGATGCGGCCGGTGGGCGCCGAGGCGCTGCTCCGCTGGACCCATCCGGAGCTGGGCCCGGTCCGCCCGGACGAGTTCATCCCGGTCGCCGAGGAGTCCGGCCTGATCAACCGGATCGGCGCCTGGGTGCTGGAGAACGCGTGCCGCCAGCTGGCCGACTGGCTGGCCGCCGGGCACGACATCTGGATGTCGGTGAACCTGTCGCCCAAGGAGTTGCACAACGCCGACTACGCCGCGCAGGTCGCCGACATCCTCACCGAGCTCGGCGTCCCGCCGCAGCGCCTGGTGCTGGAGGTGACCGAGCACGCGGTCGCCACCGACATGGAGGAGCTGGTCCGGCGGCTGGCCGAGCTGCGTGAGACCGGGGTGCGGATCGCGCTGGACGACTTCGGTGCCGGTTACTCGTCGCTCACCCAGTTGCGGACCCTTCCGGTGGACATCCTGAAGATCGACCACGCTCTGGTGGCCGAGCCGGAGTCGCGTACCGGCACGGCCGCGCCGCTGGTCGACGTGGTCGTCCGGCTGGGCCACCGGCTCGGGCTGGAGGTGCTGGCCGAGGGGATCGGCACGCCGGCCCAGCGCGAGGTGGTCGAGGAGGCCGGTTGCCGCCTCGGTCAGGGCTCACTCTTCGGGTGGGGAGTGCCGGCCGAGCACTTCGAATCGCGTCTCGAATCGTTGCGTCCGACGGGTCCGCGACCGCTCCCGGCCCCGCGCACGGGCCCGCAGTCGAACGCGCCGGCACGCAGTCAGGTGGTTCGCCTCGGTCCCGGAATGCGGCAGCTCAGAGCGTTGTTGCCGACCGATCCGGAGTTTTCGGCGTCGGCCGTTGATCAAAATGTGGGATCAGTTGACTCAGGCCGTGAGATGGGGCAAGGTTAGCCGCATGTGCTTCGCGTCCCGAGTACTTATCTGAGCGCACCACTCCTCACCGAGGAGGGTGCGCTAGGTCCCGTGCATTCGCACGAGGACCTTTTTTGTTGCTCGAGTGCCGGACGCCAAACCGAAAAGGTCTGAACTGCCATGACTAGACCCACGCCTGAATCCCTTGCCCATCGAGCCACTCCGGCCACCGTCGCGGCGGCCGTGAACACCGCCCCGGTCGTCACGGCACCGGTAGCCACCACGGGCGCCGGCGCGCTCGTCCGGTCGCTTGAGGCGCTCGGCGTGGAGGTCGTGTTCGGCATTCCCGGTGGGACCATCCTGCCGGCGTACGACCCGCTGTTCGACTCGAAGGTCCGGCACATCCTGGTCCGGCACGAGCAGGGCGCGGGGCACGCGGCGACCGGGTTCGCGCAGGCCACCGGCAAGGTCGGCGTCTGCATGGCGACCAGTGGCCCGGGCGCGACCAACCTGGTGACCGCGATCGCCGACGCGTACATGGACTCGGTGCCGATCGTGGCGATCACCGGTCAGGTCTCCCGCGCGGCGATCGGCACGGACGCCTTCCAGGAGGCCGACATCCAGGGCATCACGCTGCCCATCACCAAGCACAACTTCCTGGTCCAGACGCCGGAGGAGCTGCCCCGGATCATGGCCGAGGCGTTCCACCTGGCGTCCACCGGCCGGCCCGGCCCGGTCCTGGTCGACATCCCGAAGGACGTCCAGCAGGCCCAGACCACGTTCAGCTGGCCGCCGACCCTGGATCTGCCCGGTTACCGGCCGACCCTGCACCCGCACGGCAAGCAGATCCGCGAGGCGGCCCGGCTCATCGCCCAGGCCAAACGCCCGGTCCTGTACGTCGGTGGCGGCGTCCTCAAGGCCGGCGCGACCGACGGGCTGCGCAAGCTGGCCGAGCTGACCGGCATGCCGGTCGTGACCACGCTGATGGCGCTCGGCGCGTTCCCCGACTCGCACCCGCAGCACCTGGGCATGCCCGGTATGCACGGCACCGTCCCGGCGGTCTACGCGCTGCAGAAGTCCGACCTGCTGGTCACCCTGGGGGCCCGGTTCGACGACCGGGTGACCGGGCAGCTGGACTCGTTCGCCCCGGACGCCAAGATCGTGCACGCCGACATCGACCCGGCCGAGATCGGCAAGAACCGGCACGCCGACGTCCCGATCGTCGGTGACGCCCGGCACGTGATCGACGAGCTGATCGCCGCGGTCTCGGCGACCGCCGGTGGCGTCGAGCAGTACCCGGGCTGGTGGAACACGCTCAACGACCTGCGTGAGCGGTACCCGCTGGGTTACGACGAGCCGACCGACGGCACCCTGGCCCCGCAGTACGTGATCGAGCGGATCGGCGAGCTGGTCGGCCCGGACGCGATCTACTGCGCCGGTGTCGGGCAGCACCAGATGTGGGCGTCCCAGTTCATCAAGTTCGAGAAGCCGGGTTCCTGGCTGAACTCGGGCGGTGCCGGGACCATGGGTTACGCGGTTCCGGCGGCGATGGGCGCCAAGGTCGCGCAGCCGGACACCCAGGTCTGGGCGATCGACGGCGACGGCTGCTTCCAGATGACCAACCAGGAGCTGGCCACCTGCGCGCTGGAGGGCATCCCGGTCAAGATCGCCATCATCAACAACGGCAACCTGGGCATGGTCCGCCAGTGGCAGACCCTGTTCTACGACGGCCGGTACTCGAACACCGAGCTGGGCACCCACAAGCACCGGATCCCGGATTTTGTGAAGCTGGCCGAGGCGCTCGGCTGCATCGGCCTGCGCTGCGAGTCGAAGGACGACGTCGACAAGGTCATCAAGCAGGCCATGGAGATCAACGACGCGCCGGTCGTCATCGACTTCACGGTCGGCAAGGACGCCATGGTGTGGCCGATGGTCGCAGCCGGCACCAGCAACGACGAGATCATGTTCGCCCGGGACGTGCGCCCGGCCTTCGAAGAGGATGACCTCTAGGTCATGGCCAACTGCACCGAGCGGCAACCAGCCGCACCTGACAGCGGCCTCGCAGGCGAGGGCCGGGCGGGCATGACAAAGGAGGCACAGTGACCAACAAGCACACGCTGAGCGTGCTGGTCGAGAACAAGCCCGGCGTCCTCGCCCGGGTGAGCGGGCTGTTCTCCCGGCGCAGCTTCAACATCGACTCCCTGGCGGTCGGCGAGACGGAGAACCCGGACGTCAGCCGCATCACGATCGTGGTCAACGCCGACTCCTCACCCCTGGAGCAGGTGACCAAGCAGCTGAACAAGCTGGTCAACGTCCTGAAGATCGTGGAGCTGGACCCGACGCAGTCGGTTCAGCGTGAGCTCCTGCTGGTCAAGGTGCGCGCCGACCGGGCGCAGCGTGGCCAGGTGCTCGAGACCGTCGAGCTGTTCCGGGCGCGAGTGATCGACGTCGCTCCGGACACCCTGACGATCGAGGCCACCGGCAACCCCGACAAACTGGATGCGCTGCTGCGCGACCTCGAGCCGTACGGCATCAAAGAGATGGTTCAGTCCGGCCTGGTCGCCATCGGCCGAGGCTCCCGTTCCATCACCACCGGCCCGGCGCTCCGCGCCGCCTAGAAAGGCTAGTAATGACCGCCGAAGTTTTCTACGACGACGACGCCGACCTGTCGATCATCCAGGGCAAGAAGGTGGCCGTCATCGGCTACGGCAGCCAGGGTCACGCGCACTCCCTCTCGCTGCGTGACTCGGGCGTCGAGGTCGTCGTCGGCCTGCAGGAGGGCTCCAAGAGCCGTCCGAAGGCCGAGGAGCAGGGCCTGACCGTGAAGACCCCGGCCGAGGCGTCGGCCTGGGCCGACGTGATCATGGTGCTGGCGCCGGACACCGCCCAGCGCAAGATCTACGCCGAGTCGATCGCGCCGCACCTGACCGCCGGCAAGGCGCTCTTCTTCGGCCACGGCCTGAACATCCGCTTCGAGCTGATCAAGCCCCCGGCCGACGTGACCGTGGCCATGGTCGCCCCGAAGGGCCCGGGCCACCTGGTCCGCCGTCAGTATGTCGACGGCAAGGGCGTGCCCGCCCTGATCGCGGTCGAGCAGGACCCGACCGGCGACGGCCAGGCGCTCGCCCTGTCGTACGCGAAGGCGATCGGCGGCACCCGCGCCGGCGTCATCAAGACGACGTTCAAGGAGGAGACCGAGACCGACCTGTTCGGCGAGCAGGCCGTGCTCTGCGGCGGCACCGCCGCCCTGGTCCAGACCGGTTTCGAGGTGCTCACCGAGGCCGGCTACGCGCCGGAGATCGCGTACTTCGAGTGCCTGCACGAGCTCAAGCTGATCGTCGACCTCATGTATGAGGGCGGCATCTCCCGGATGCGTTACAGCGTCTCGGACACCGCCGAGTTCGGTGACTACGTCTCCGGCCCGCGCGTGATCAACGCCGAGACCAAGAAGGAGATGAAGGCGATCCTGGCCGACATCCAGTCCGGCGAGTTCACCCGCCACCTGATCGCCGACGACGAGGCCGGCGGCCCCGAGCTCAAGAAGTACCGCGAGCAGGGCGCCCAGCACCCGATCGAGATCACCGGCAAGAAGCTGCGCGACATGATGAGCTGGGTCGACCGCCCGATCACCGAAACCGCCTAGTTTCGCGTAAAAGCGCCTGATCAATAATGGTCAGGCGCTTTTTCATGCCCAAATTCTTTATATACGCCGGCCCAGCCCGGTCCAGGCCGCATGCTCCCGCGCGGGCCGGGCCCGGCGATCTGGCCGCTGCGCGTCCAAAACAATCGCCGCGCCCTTCACTGTCCGCTTTGGGTTCCGGAAATCATCGATTCCGTGAGTGAACTGAACCACAGTCCGCGAAGCTCCGTACCATCTAGGTCCGTCAATGCCGACGAACCTGGATGGAGAGTCGATGACTTCCGTCGTCCTGGTAACTGAGGAATTGGCGCCCGCTGCGATCGATGTGCTCACCATGGACTTCGAGGTCCGCACGGTGGACGGCACCGACCGGCCCGCGCTGCTCACCGCCCTGCAAGAGGCCGAGGCGGTGATCGTCCGGAGCGCCACCCGGATCGACGCCGAGGCCCTGGGCTCGGCACCTCGTCTGCGCGTCGTGGCGCGGGCCGGGGTCGGGCTCGACAACGTCGACATCCCCGCCGCGACCGCCCGCGGGGTCCTCGTGGTCAACGCGCCCACCAGCAACATCATCTCGGCCGCGGAGCAGGCGGTGGCCCTGCTGCTGACCACGGCCCGGAACACCGCGAGCGCCAGCGCGGCGCTCAAGTCCGGCCGGTGGAAACGGTCACTGGGCGTCGAGCTGTTCGGGAAGACCGTCGGCGTGGTCGGTCTGGGCCGGATCGGCGTGCTGGTGGCGCAACGGATGGCCGCCTTCGGGACGAACCTGATCGCGTACGACCCGTACGTCCAGCCGGCCCGCGCCGCGCAACTGGGCGTCCGGCTGGTGACGCTGGACGAGCTCATCCGGGAGAGCGACTTCATCTCGGTGCACCTGCCCCGCACCCCGGAGACGCTCGGCCTGATCGGGGAGAAGGAGCTGGCCCAGGTCAAACCCGGAGTACGGATCGTCAACGCGGCCCGCGGCGGCCTGGTCGACGAACGCGCGCTGGCCGACGCGATCGCCGACGGACGGGTCGCCGGCGCCGGACTCGACGTGTTCGAGACCGAGCCGCTCACCGAGTCGCCGCTGTTCGCGTTCGACACCGTCACGGTCACCCCGCACCTGGGCGCGTCCACGGTCGAGGCGCAGGACAAGGCCGGGCTGGCCGTGGCCCGCAGCGTCCGGCTGGCCCTGCGCGGCGAGTTCGTGCCCGAAGCGGTGAACGTACGGGCCGGCGGGGCGGTCGACGAGGACGTACGCCCGCTGCTGCCGTTGGCCGAGAAACTCGGGCGGGTGTTCACCGCGGTCGCCGGTGGGGTGGCGGCCCGGGTCACCGTCGAGGTGCGGGGCGAGGTCGCCACCCACGACGTCGGGGTGCTCGGGCTGGCCACGACCAAGGGCCTGTTCACGTCCGTGGTGGCCGAACGGGTCACCTACGTGAACGCGCCCCAGCTGGCCGCCGACAAGGGCGTGGTGGTGGAGCTGGCGACGTCGGAGGACGCCGGCGAGCACGCCAGCCTGATCGCGGTGCGCGGCGCGCTGGCCGACGGCCGGACCATCTCGGTGGCCGGGGCCGGCGGGAAACTCGTCGAGGTGGACGGGTTCGAGCTGGACCTGCCGGCCGACGGGGTGCTGCTGTTCTTCCGCTACCGGGACCGGCCCGGCGTGGTCGGCCGGATCGGCACGACCCTGGGCCGGGCCGGGGTGAACATCGCGGCGATGCAGGTGGCGCGGCGGGCGGCCGGCGGTGAGGCCCTGATGACCCTCACCGTCGACTCCTCCGTCGACCCTGACCTGCTGGCCCGGGTCGCCACCGAGATCGGCTCCTCGAACTCAGCCGTTGTTGACTTGAGGGCTGACTAGTGTCGACACCGCCGGGTAGACGGTGCCGTCCTGGAGGTCCAGCAGGTCCAGATTCAGCTCGGCGGCCAGCCGCTCGATCGTCTCCAGCACCGCGTCCGGGCAGTTCTCGTCCAGCCGCATCTGGATGTGGTCGGCCGCCGCGTGCAACGGCGAACTCGCCCACGGCGACCCGGGCGCCGTCGCCCGCGGCCCCCGATCGGGATAGGTGCTGGTCAGGGCATCATAAAAGGCGACGACGCGGGGGTCGGCCGGGCGCTGCGGGTGTACGCCCTCGGCACACTGCGCATTGGCGGCGCGCACCTCGTCGGGGGTCGCCGCGGGGTTCATCGCCCACACCACTAGGTCGAAACTCACCGGCGCATGGTGCCATCACCACGGCCTGACGTTGAGAACCCGTGGGCCGACACGCGGGGATGCGTCTTGCGCGTCTTTAGTCCGCATCGCTAGCGTTGGTCCCAGCCGCACGTCTTGGGCGGGCTCGTCTTCGGGTGACGGAGTCTGTCACGGGCCGCGCGGTGCAGGAAGTTCGGCGGGACCGAGCCACGCGTACTCGTCACAACAACCCCCGTGATCGTTTGCCGCGATCCGGGGGTTGTTCGTTTCCGGCGACGTCCAGCTTTCAAAGAATGGGACTGTCGTTCCGGAGATCGGGATCGCGCGTTACCGTGTGTTGTTGATTATCCGGTACGTGGCAGGGAGTCGAACGTGAGCGTGGCGCGGATCGCGGTGGTGGCCGGCGACGGCATCGGAACCGAGGTGACCGCGCAGGCGCGCAAGGTGATCGACGCGGTTCTCCCTGGTGTCGACTACAACGAGTATGACCTGGGTGCCCGCTTCTACAACCGCACCGGCGAGGTCCTCCCGCAGTCGATCCAGACCGAGCTGGCCGGCCACGACGCGATCCTGCTGGGCGCGATCGGCGACCCGAGCGTTCCCCCGGGCGTCCTGGAGCGCGGCCTGCTGCTGAAGCTCCGCTTCGACTTCGATCAGTATGTGAACCTGCGCCCGTCCAAGCTCTGGCCGGGCACCACCAGCCCGCTCGCCGGTCTGAAGCCCGGCGAGATCGACATGGTCGTGGTCCGCGAGGGCACCGAGGGTCTCTACGTCGGTGCCGGCGGCGTCCTGCACAAGGACACTCCCGCCGAGATCGCCACCGAGGAGAGCCTGAACACCCGGCACGGCGTCGAGCGCGTGATCCGCGACGCGTTCGACCGCGCCCAGCGCCGCGAGCGCCGTCACCTGACCCTGGTCCACAAGACCAACGTGCTCACCCACGCGGGCAACCTGTGGTCGCGCGCCTTCGCCGCGGTCGCCGCCGAGTTCCCCGACGTGACCACGGAATACCAGCACATCGACGCGGCCAGCATGTTCATGGTGAGCAACCCGCAGCGGTATGACGTGATCGTCACCGACAACCTGTTCGGCGACATCCTGACCGACATCGCCGCCGCCGTCACCGGTGGCATCGGCATGGCGGCCAGCGGCTCGGTCAACCCGGAGCGCAAGTTCCCGTCGACCTTCGAGCCGGTCCACGGCTCCGCGCCGGACATCGCCGGCCAGGGCATCGCCGACCCGGCCGCCGCCATCCTCTCGGCCGCGCTGCTGCTGGAGCACCTGGGCAAGCACGCCGAGGCCGCCCGAGTAACCGAGGCGGTCGCGGCCGAGGTCGCGTCCCGTCAGACGGGCGCGCCGCTGCGTACCGCCGAGGTCGGCGACCGGGTCGCCGCCGCTCTCTGAGCCTGGCGCAACACCGCCGGCGGTCGTGGTTTTAACGACCGTTCGGGGTACATTCATGGGCGCACCACGGGTGCCCCTCGCGTGCTTATCTTCGCTGCAGAAAGCAGGTCCCTTTGTCATGAGCGGTGGTGACAGCCTCGATTTCGAGATCCGCCCGAACCCGGCTCCCGTGTCGGACGCCGAGCGTGCCGCGCTGCTGGCCAACCCCGGTTTCGGACGGATCTTCACGGACCACATGGTCACCGTGCGTTATGCCGACGGCAAGGGGTGGTATGAGCCTCGCGTCGAGGCCCGCGCGCCGATCCCGATGGATCCGGCCAGCGCCGTGCTGCACTACGCGCAGGAGATCTTCGAGGGTCTGAAGGCGTACACGTTGCCCGACGGCGGTGTCGCGATGTTCCGCCCCGAGGCCAATGCCGCGCGGTTCGCCCAGTCGGCCCAGCGGATGGCCATGCCGGCGCTGCCGGAGGAGATCTTCCTCAAGTCGCTGCACGAGATCATCTCGATCGACCGGAAGTGGATCCCCGAGGGTGAGGACGGCAGCCTCTACCTGCGTCCGTTCGCCTACGCCAGCGAGGTCTTCCTCGGCGTGCGCCCGTCGACGGAGTACCTCTACCTGGTGATCGCGTCCCCGGTCGGCCCGTATTTCTCCGGTGGCGTCAAGCCGGTCTCGGTCTGGGTCACCCCGGACTACACCCGCGCGGCCCCCGGCGGCACCGGCGCGGCCAAGTGCGGCGGCAACTACGCGGCCGGCCTCTCGGCGCAGGCCGAAGCCATCGAGCACGGCTGTGACCAGGTCGTCTACCTGGACGCGGTCGAGCGGAAGTACATCGACGAGCTCGGCGGCATGAACGTCTTCCTCGTCCTGGACGACGGCACCCTGGTCACCCCGCCGCTGACCGGCACGATCCTGCCCGGCATCACCCGCGACTCGGTGATCAAGCTGGCCGAGCGGGCCGGCCGCCGCGTCGAGGAGCGCGCGATCAGCCTGCAGGAGTGGCGCGAGGGCGCCGCCTCCGGCCGCGTCCGCGAGGCGTTCGCCTGCGGCACGGCCGCGGTGATCACCCCGATCGGCACGATCAAGAGCCTCGACGGCGACTTCACGATCGGCGGCGGCGGCTCGGGCGACGTGACGATGGGCCTCCGCAAGGAACTGGTCGACATCCAGCGCGGCCGCGCCGACGACACGTTCGGCTGGGTCCACCGCGTCTTCTGACGCCACCTTCGCTCCACCTGCATCGCCTGCCGCGACCGCCGACCAGCGGTCGCGGCAGGCTTTTTTTCCGGGTACGGACACCCGCCTCCTTTTATGTCTGTGACGCCCGTGACACCCTGTCGTGCGACTAGTGTTTGCGCGACAAGTTGGCTAGCGTCTATGTCATGCCCTCGCTTTTACGTGAGACGCTGATCGAGATGTTCCGGGACCGGCCGGCATTCGCCGCTGACCTGCTCGATCAGGCTCTGCACATCGACGTGCCGACGTTCGACGAGGCACGCCTTTCCTCCGGCGACCTGACCGATGTCGCCCCCACCGAGTACCGGGCCGACGCGGTCGTCACCCTGGATCAAGCCGGCGCCCCCGTGTTCGCCGTCATCGTCGAGGTGCAGCTTTCCGCCGACAGGCGCAAGCGCTTCACCTGGCCGGCATACGTGGCCACCCTCTACGCCCGTCTGCGATGTCCGGTCGCGCTGCTGGTGCTCTGTTCGGAAAAGGCGCATGCCGTGTGGGCCTCGGTGCCCATCGCCATCGGGCCGCCCGGGTCGACCGTCACTCCGGTCGTTCTCGGTCCACAGCAGGTTCCGGTCGTCACCGAGCCCGATGTCGCCTGTCGGCAGCCCGAGATGGCCGTGCTGTCGACTCTCGCCCACGCGGCCGGACCGGATGCGACAGCCCTGTTCGAAGCCCTGTTCACCGCACTCGACACCATCAACCCCGACCGTGCCGCTCTATACACTGACCTCATGCTCGCGGTTCTGCCGCAAGCTGCCCGGGAGTCCCTGGAGGAGTTCATGACCACCATGAGTCACCGATACCAGAGCGATTATTTCCGCCGGCTGTACTCCGAGGGGGAGGCCCACGGCAAGGCAGAGGGCAAAGCCGAAGCCGTGCTCGCCATCCTCGAAGCCCGGGGGATCGAAACGCCCCAGTTGTTTCGCGAGAAGCTGATCGCTTGCACCGATCAGGACAGGCTCGCCAGCCTGATTCAGCAGGCGGCCACCGCCGACGAACTGGACGACTTGGACTTCATGGACGATCTGTTCCGCTGGCGCGAAGCTGATATTTAACCCACAGCGGGCTGAAGGTGTCCGCGCCCGACTTGGGCGCGGACGGTCAGTCCTCCAGCAGGTGGGCGCGCAGCGACGTGATCTCCGGGTCGGTGAGGCCGATCTCGCGGACGTAGTCCTCGACCGTGCCGTGCAACGCCCGCAGGTCGTCCAGGAACAGGAGCATGGCGGCGGGCGGGGAGTCGAACATGTGCTCGTTGCCGAGGACCGCCGCCGGGTCGGTTTTCAGCAGGTATTCGGTCAGGGGGGCCATCGCCTCGGTGGTCAGCGCGTAGTCCGCGGCGATGTCGGCGTCCGTGACCCCGAGCAGTGACAGCGTGAGGGCGCAGATCGTGCCGGTCCGGTCCTTGCCGGCCATGCAGTGCACGACGACCGGCGCGGCGGCCGGGTCGGCGATCAGGCGCAGCGAGTCCAGGATGGCCTCGCGCCCGTCCTCGGCGAAGTTGAGGTAGCGGTCGGCCAGCCAGCGCTCGTGCACGGTCCCTTCGGCGTGCTCGACCTCTTCCCAGTCGACGTGTTTGAGGGCCAGGTTCCGGTAGTCGGTGCCGTACCGCTCGTGGACGCGGCCGAATTTCTCGACCTCGAACGGGCGGCGCAGGTCGATCACGGTCCGGATGCCGAGCGCGGTGAACGCGGCGGCGTCGGCGTCGCCGATCCGGTGCAGGGAGTCGGCCCGGAAGAGGCGGCGCCATCGCACCCGCCGGCCGTCGGCCCCGGTGTATCCGCCGACGTCGCGGAAGTTGTAAGTGGAGGAGAACCCGAGATTTCGCGAGTAAGATTCGGCAACCACGGATTGAACTTAGTCTCGAAACGTGGAACCGCGCTTCCCTCGAAGCCGGATAGTGGCATGCTTCATCTCGTGACCCACCTCGTGCTGATTATTCGCACCTAGCGCGCCGGCTGACTTCCGCCGACGCGCAGACCTCCCGCATCCGCGGGGGGTCTTTTTGTTGTGGTGTGGGTGACCGACTGAAAGGACCTCCCGATGGACTATCAGGTGTTCGACACGACGCTGCGCGACGGTGGGCAGCGCGAGGGAATCAGCTACACGGTCGCCGACAAGCTCGCCGTCGCGCGGTTGCTGGACGAGTTCGGTGTCGGCTTCATCGAGGGTGGCTGGCCGGGCGCCATGCCCAAGGACACCGAGTTCTTCGAACGGGCGAAGACCGAGCTGGAGTTGAAGCACGCGGTTCTTGTCGCGTTCGGCGCGACCCGCAAGGCCGGTGTCGACGTGGCCAAGGACGCGCAGGTCAAGGCGCTGCTGGACGCTGGTACCCCGGTGGTCTGCGTGGTCGCCAAGTCGGACGTCCGGCATGTGGAGCGCGCGCTGCGCACCACGCCGGAGGAGAACCTGGCGATGGTCCGGGACACGGTTCAGCACCTGGTCGCGAACGGCCGCCGCGCGTTCGTGGACTGTGAGCACTTCTTCGACGGTTTCCGCTTCGACCCGGAGTACACGGCCAGTGTCGTGAAGACGGCGATCGACGCCGGCGCCGAGCGGGTGGTCATGTGTGACACCAACGGCGGCATGCTCCCCTCGATGATCACCGCGGCGGTGAACGAGGTGGTCGAGCGCACCGGTGTGAGCGCGGACCGGCTCGGCATCCACTGCCAGAACGACACCGCCTGCGCGGTGGCCAACACGATCGCCGCGGTCGAGGCCGGGGTGGAGCACTTCCAGTGCACCGCGAACGGGTACGGCGAGCGCCCCGGCAACGCCGACCTGTTCGCCGTGGTCAGCAACCTGCAACTGAAGCTCGGGCTGAAGGTCCTACCGGACGGATGCCTGGAGAAGGCGACGCGGGTCTCGACCGCGCTCGCCGAGATCGCCAATATCGCCCCCGACACCCACCAGGCCTATGTCGGGGCCGCGGCGTTCGCCCACAAGGCGGGCCTGCACGCGAGTGCGATCAAGGTGGATCCGCTGCTGTACAACCACGTCGACCCGTCGGTTGTCGGCAATGACATGCGGATCCTGGTGACCGAGATGGCCGGCCGGGCCAGCATCGAGCTCAAGAGCCGCGAGCTCGGGATCGACCTGGCCGGCCATCCGGACACGCTCTCCTCGGTCACCCGGAAGGTGAAGGACCTGGAGGCGGGCGGCTGGTCGTTCGAGGCCGCCGACGCCTCGTTCGAGCTGCTGGTGCGTAGTGAGCTGCCGGGCAGCGAGGTCACCACGCCGTTCACCCTGGAGTCGTACCGGGTGCTGGTCGAGCACCGTGAGGACGGCAAGGTGATCTCCGAGGCGACCGTCAAGATCCGGGTCAAGGGCGAGCGCGTGATCGCCACGGCCGAGGGCAACGGTCCGGTCAACGCGCTGGACGAGGCGTTGCGGGGTGCGCTCGCCAACTCCTTCCCGGCGCTGAAGTCGTTCGAGCTGACCGATTTCAAGGTACGGATCCTGGAAGGCACTCACGGCACCAACGCGATCACCCGTGTCCTGCTGGACACGGGCGACCACCAGCGTGAGTGGACCACGGTCGGCGTCCACGAGAACATCGTCGAGGCCAGCTGGACCGCTCTCGTCGACGCGTTGACCTACGGCCTGAGCAAGAGCTGATCCGGGATGCGGGCGGCGGCGACCGCGCTAATCATCGCGATCGCCTCCGCCCCCGGCATCGGGTCGAGCTGCTGCCCGCCCCGCAGCCGCAACGAGACCAGTCCGTCCGCGGCTTCCCGCTCGCCGATCACCGCGATGTAGGGAACCTTGGCCGCGGCTCTGATCCGAGCGCCGAGCGAACCCTCGTGATGTTCCTCGACCCGCAGCCCGGCCGCGACCGCCTCCCGGACGAACGCCGAGTCGACGCCGAGGGGCAGCACGGCCAGCTGGACCGGGGCGTACCAGACCGGGAACGCCCCCTCGTGCTCCTCGATGAGCTGGGCGAACAGCCGCTCCATGGACCCGGCCAGACTCCGGTGCACCATCACCGGCCGGACCTTGGCGCCGGACGCGTCGACGTACGACAGGTCGAACCGCTCCGGCTGGTGGAAGTCGATCTGGACGGTGGCGATGGTCCATTCCCGTCCGGCCGCGTCCAGGACCTGCACGTCGATCTTGGGGCCGTAGAACGCCGCCTCTCCGGCCTTCACCTCGTACCCGATCGAAGCGTCGGAAAGCGCGCCCCGCAGCAAGGTCTCCGATAAAGCCCAGCTTTCCTCGTCGCCGCCGTATTTCTTTCCGGTTCCGCGCAGCGAGAGCTGATAGGACGCCGGCCGCAGGCCGAGTGCGTCGTGCGCCTCGCGCATCAGCCGCAGAATGCTCGCGACCTCACCCGACACCTGTTCCGGCGCGCAGAAGACGTGTGAGTCGTTGAGTGCGATCGATCGGACCCGGGCGAGTCCGCCGAGCACGCCGGAGCGCTCCTGGCGATACATCTGACCGAGTTCGGCAATTCGCAAAGGCATTTCCCGGTACGACCGTTGCCGCGCCTTGAAGATCAGCGCGTGATGCGGGCACAGGCTCGGTCGCAGCATCAGCTCGTCGTCGCCCACCGGCATCGGCGGGAACATGTCGCCGGCGAAATTGGCCAGGTGACCGGAGAGCTCGTACATCTGGCGTTTTCCGAGCACGGGGGAGTAGACGTGCTGGTAGCCGTTGCGGCGTTCGAGGTCGAACAGATAGTTCTCGACCTCGCGGCGCGCGGCGGCGCCGGCCGGGAGCCAGAACGGCAGCCCGGCGCCGATGAGCGGATCGGAGTCGAAGAGGTCCAGCTCGCGGCCGAGCCGGCGGTGGTCGATCATCACGGGTCTCCTTGGAGAAAAAAGGGCGACCCGCACCGAAAAAGGCCCCGGGCTGGTCGCCCGAGGCCGAATTCGTCAGCGCGAATCGACGCCGGGATTCCCCGGCGTGGTCGTCAGCGCGCTGTTTCGCATGCCGCCGAGGTTATTTCTCCCGGCGCGAAAGCTCCACCCAGTTTTCCGCGACGATCTGGTACAGGTGGTGGTCCTGCCACTCGCCGGCGATCTTGAGGTAGCGCGGCGCCGTCCCGAACCGGACGAACCCGTTCTTGAGCAGCACCCGCTGTGACCGCACGTTGTGCAGCAGCGTGCCCGCCTCGACCCGGTGCAGGTCGTACTCGGTGAAGGCGCGTCGCAGGATCTCGGCCACCGCGAACGACGCGACACCCCGGCCGGCGTGCCCGGCCGACACCCAGTAGCCCAGGCTGGACGACTGGAACGGGCCGCGGACCAGGTTGTTCAGGTTGACCCGGCCGGCCAGACGGCCGTCGACCAGGATCACGTGCGGCAATGAGCCGCCCCCGCGCAGCACATCGGAGACGATCTTGTGCTGGCCGTCGGCCGTGTAGAAACTGTCGTCGCGGATCGGATCCCACGGCGCCAGGTACTCCCGGTTGGCGGCCAGCACCTCGGCCAGCGCGGGAACGTCGTCCAAGGTCAGCGGGCGGATGGTGACGCTCATGACGCCGCCGGAAGGGTCAGCTCGGCGACCACCGAGCGGTGGTCGGAATCCTTCACCCCGTGCACGGACACTTCTCGTACTCCGATCTGATCATCGACAAGAACGTGATCGATGATGACCGGTGGGATGAGATCGCCGTCGTACGGCCCCCAGGTCCCGATCCACCCCTCGCCGACGGTGTCGGCCGCGTCCCGGTAACCGTGCGAGATCAACTCCCGCAGCGCGGCGTGGTCCAGGGTCGAGTTGAAGTCGCCGAGCAGGATCCGCCGCGGACCGTCCGCGTCCGAACGCGGCTCGTTCGCCAGGTCACTGCGCCAGCCGGAGAACGTGTCCGGCGCCGACGGGGCCAGCGGATGCACCGACTCGACGAAGACCGGGCCCGCGCCCGGCGCCTGCACCGTCCCGAACGCCTGCAGGAACCCGCCGACGTTGCGTTTCGAACCCGGGTCGGCCAGCGGAAACCGCGAATACAGTCCGGAGCCGCTGGCCCCCGGCTCGGCCGCCAGCGAATGGTAGGGCAGCAGCCGGTCGATCCCGGCCGCGGCCAGCCCGGCCTCCGCCCTCGGCGAGAACTCCTGCAGGGCCAGGACGGCGACGTCGTTCTCCTCGACCAGGCGGACGATCTCGGCCGTGTCGGCGCCGCCGAGCAGCAGGTTCGCCGTCATGAACCGCGCCCGGACGCCGTCCCCCGGACCTTTGTCGCGGTCGGGCAGCGCGCGGGGCAGAACACACGCGGCCAGCGCCACGGCGACCAGCGAGGCCACCGCACCCGCGGTCCACCGGCGGCAAACCAAGATCAAAATCGCAACAACAAAAGACCCGATTGCGACGTACGGCGTGAAGGCCATCAGCTGAATGAGCCGCCCCGGCTCCCAGCCCCCGAGCCGCAGAACCGTCCACACGAGCCCCGGAGTCAACAGGATCCACAGCAGAACCGTGACTCCCGTGCGCTCTCGTTTCTCCACGGGCGCGGCGGTGATCGTCATGGCCGCGACGTTAGTAGGTCTCTGCCAGCTTTGCTCCGCTTCGCTCCGCGGCAAAACGCCTTGTAACCGGTGAGGAGTCAGCTGATTTTCCGCCACCCGCAAACCCCACGGGCGTCGAAAAATCAGCCGCCTCCTCACCGGCGGCGTTTTGCGGAGTGTGGAGTTACTCGGTGACGAAAGCCTCGCTCAGATCGCCGAATTCGGACAGGTCTTCGCGGATCTTTTCTCCGTCGCCCTCGACCACCAGGGTCAGGCCGTCGACCGCGAGGTGCTTGGACGCGGCCTCGGAAACCTGCTCGACCGTGGCTTCCAGGTACTCCTTGCGGAGGGTCTCGTAGTAGTTGTCCGGCAGGCCGTGCACGACCATGCTGGCCATGGCGCCGGCGATCGCGCCCGGCGTCTGCATCTCCACCGAGAGCTGGCCGGCCCGCCACGAGCGCGCCACCGCCAGTTCCTCCTCGGTGACCCCCTCGTCCTGGGTGCGCCGGATCTCGCCCAGCGTGTCCTTGACCGCCGGGCCGGTCACCGCCGTCTGCACGCCGGCGGCCACCTCGAAACGGCCGGCCCGGCGGGTCATCGCGTAGGAGCCGCGAATCCCGTACGTGTAGCCCTTGACCTCGCGGATCAGGTGATTCAGCCGGGACGTGAACGCCCCGCCGAGCACCGTCGCGGCCAGCGTCATCGGCACGTAGTCGGGGGTGGCGCGCTCCGGCGCCCGATGCCCGAGCCGCAGCGTCGACTGCACCGAACCGGGCCGGTCGACCAGGATCACGTGCGGCTTCGCCGGGACGGCCAGGGTCAGCGGCGCGTCCAGGGTCAACGCCTCCCCGCCGGTGCCCGCGAACGCGGCCTCGGCCAGCTCGGACAGGTCCAGCCCGTCCAGATCCCCGGCGACCAGCAGCACACCCGGCCGCAGCATCCACTGCTGGTGGAAGGCGAGCACGTCGTCCACGGTCACCGCGGCCACCGACGCCGGGTCGCCGTGCAGCGGCTTGCTGTACCGCCCCTCGGCGCCGAACAGGTCGCCGCGCAGCGCCGCGTCGGCCCGCGGGCCGGGCTGCGCCCAGTCCATCCGCAGCGCGGTCACCTCGTCGTCGCGGACCCGGATCACGTCCTCCGGGTCCAGCTTCGGCGTGCGGGCCGCCTCGGCCGCCAACCGCAGCGCGCCGACCAGCAGCGGAGCCGGGGCGGAGACGCCGATCCGGAACGCGTCCCAGTCCACCGACGGCGAGAGCTCGGCGCCGAGACCTTCCAGAGCCAGCGCGTACGCCGCCGAATCGCGCTTCTTGGTGCCCTCCTCCAGCGACTTCGCCAGGACGGTGGCGGTGCCCTCGCGACCCGGCGACTCGCGGGCGGCGCTGGCGTCCAGCAGCAGCACCGCGGTGGCCAGCACCTGGCCGGGCAGGTGCGCGGCGACGACCGTGCCACCGTGCGCGGTGACCCGGCGCAGGGCCGGGAACGCGTACGGCCGGGCGGTTCCTGGCTCGGGGCGAGTGGTGACGAGGCTCATGCCTTCTCCTCCGGCAGGTAGGTCAGGGTGACGCGGGAATCCTTCCGCAGCGTCCGGGTGGCCGCCTCGACGATGTCGTCCGCGGTCACCGCCTGCCACGACGGAAGCCGATACCCCGCCGACGCCGGATCGCCGAGCTGGGTCGTGTACCGCCCCAGCGTGTCGGCCCGGCCGCCGACCGTGGACACCTGCCGCCACCAGCTGGTGGTCAGCAGCGCCTTGGCCCGGTTCAGCTCCTCGTCGGTCACCGGCTCGTCGATCAGGCTCTGCAGCACCTCGTCGAGCCCGGCCTCCAGCGTCTCCAGGTCCACGCCGTCCTTCGCGGTGGCCGTGATGATCAACGGGGCCGGCGCGTGCGCCAGGTCCACCCCGTACGACCCGATGTAGTCGGGCTGGGCGATCCGCTTGCCGTCGGCCAGCCGCTGGTAGAGACGGCTGCCGCGACCACTGCCGAGCACGGTGGCGAGCACGGTGATCGCGTCGTAGCCGGCCGTGCCGAACGGGTACGTCCGGTGCGACAGGTAGATCCGCGGGGCCGGCACGGCGGCCGTGACCGTCTCCCGGACCGGCTCGGTGGCCGGGCCGGCCAGGTGCCCGTTCGGCGCCGCCGGGATGCCCGGGACCGGCTCGATCGCCCCGAAATACTTCTCGGCCAGCGCGAACACCTCGGCCGGAGACGCATCCCCGGCGACCGTGAGCACACAGTTGTTGGGCGCGTAGTACTGCGCGTGGAACGCCTTGAAAGTGTCCAGGGCGGCCCCGTTCAGATCCTCCATCGACCCGATCGTCGAGTGGTGATACGGATGACCCTCCGGGTAGAGCAGCGGCAACAGGCGCAGCCAGGCATCCCCGTACGGCACGTTGTCGTACCGCTGGCGGCGCTCGTTCTTCACCACCTCGCGCTGGTTGTCCAGCGTCTCCTGGGTGAGCGCCGGCACCAGACCGCCCATCCGGTCCGCCTCGAGCCAGAGCGCCAGTTCCAGGTGCTCCGACGGCATCGACTCGAAGTAGTTCGTCCGGTCCGGGTTCGTCGTGGCGTTCAGCGAACCGCCGTTACCCTGCACGAGCCGCATGTGCTCGGTCTTCTTGACGTGCTCCGAACCCTCGAACATCAGGTGCTCGAAGAGGTGCGCGAAACCGGTCTGACCGGGCGGTTCGTGCCGGGAGCCGACGTCGTACCAGAGATTGACGCAGACGACCGGAGCGGTCCGATCCTCGCTGACGACGACACGCAGGCCATTCGCCAGCCGCGTGGTTTCGATGGGCCACGGATACCCGGTCGTGGCGACCGGTGCGGTTGGGGACGTCACCCGACCCATCATGCCCTGTAAGTCCGTGCTTCGGCCCCGGTGCGCGGCTCCGTTCGCTGTAGGCGTCCCTCCCGATACCTCCACCGGCGCCGCCCCGCTCGCCTCGACCTCTCCGCCCGGCTCGCCTCGCCCTCTCCGCCGCGCCCATCTCGCCGGCCGCCCGGTGCTCCCGCCGCGGCCCTCTCGGCCGGTGTCGATCTATAACCGGATGGCGGCCGGAACGGTCCGGGTGCGATGCTGGGCGGCGTGCTTGAGGACGTACGGGTGAACGACCGCCTGACCATCCCGGCGGCGGAACTCGCTTGGCGTTTCTCCCGCTCCGGTGGCCCGGGCGGCCAAGGCGTGAACACCACCGACTCCCGGGTCGAGCTGTCCTGGGACCTGCTCGGCTCCGAACTGCTGCCCACCTCCCTGCGCGAACGCGCGGTCGAACGGCTCGGCGCCCGCCTGGTCTCCGGCGTGCTCACCGTCACCGCCTCCGAACACCGCTCCCAGCTGCGCAACCGGGAGGCCGCCGCCGCCCGGCTGGGCTCCCTGGTCGCCGCCGCCATCGCCGCCCCGCCCCGGGCCCGCCGCGCGACCCGCCCGACGAAGGGCTCGGTCGAACGCCGCATCACCGCCAAGAAGCAGCGCGGCGAGACCAAACGCAACCGCCGCAACTTCCCCACCGACTGACCCCAACTCAGCCGGGTGCTGCTTGCTCTTGATCACCACCGCGAGTGCCGCCTGACGCCCACGGTCGTTGCCCGCCCTCCAACACCACCCTCAGCGCCAGCTGGCTGCTCTCAGCTGGTGCTGACGGTCGTTGTGCGACCCCGGTGACCGCCATGACCGCCAGCCGGCTGCTCTCAGCTGGCGCTGACGGCTGTTGTCCGACCTCGGTGCCCGCCATGACCGCCAGCCGGCTGCTCTCAGCTGGCGCTGACGGCTGTTGTCCGGCCCCGGTGCCCGCCGTGACTGCCAGCTGGCTGCTCTCAGCTGGTGCTGGCGGCTGTTGCGCGGCCTTGAGGGCGACCGTCAGTGCCAGCTGGTGGGGCTTGGCTGGTGGTGGGGGCTGTCGGTGGGGTGGTTGGCCGCTCTCGGCGCCGGCCGGGTCGGGAGCGGGGGGCGGGCTTGAGCGCGACGGATGGGCGGACCAGGGTGAGGGGGCGCATCAGCCCGGATGCGGCCCAGCGGCCCGGACGGGCCGCATCGCCGGCGCTGTGGAGGCGGGAGTGCGGCTGGTGTGGTCGGGGGGTGGTGACCCCGTACTTATTAGGGGTTATCGGTGGTTGTGCGGGGCGACGGCCTCGCGGTTGCGGGCGGCGCCCTCGGGGCCGAGGAGGGCTTCGCAGACGCGGATGAGGCGGCTGCGCAGGCCGGCGGCGCGGCGGGCCAGTTCGCGTTGGCGGCCGACGTATTCGGCCTTGCCGTCCGGGGTTTCGATCTTGACCGGGGGGTGACCGTAAGAGGTCAGGTCGTAGGGGCTGGCCTGCATGTCCAGCAGGCGGATCTCGCCGGCCAGGGCGAAGCAGTCCAGCGCGAGGGCGCCGGGGACCGCGGGGCCCAGTTTCTGGGCCCATTTGTGCACGTCCATGGCCGCGTGCAGGCAGCCCGGCTGGTCCAAGTCGACCTGGGTGGCGCGGGTGGGCTGCAGGCGGTTGAGGCCGACGGCCTCCGGGGTGAAGAAGCGGAACGCGTCGTAGTGCGTGCAGCGGATGGTGTGCTGCTCGACGACCTTGTCCGTTTCGGATTGGCCGAGGCGCAGCGGGAGCGGGTGGCGGTGCTCGGGGTCGCGGTAGACCATGGCCCACTCGTGCAGGCCGAAGCAGCCGGAGAAGACCGGCCGGGACGCGGTCGCCGTGAGCAGGCCGTGGATGTAGCGAACGCTCTCGCCGCGAGCGTGGACGAACGCGTCCTCGTCGAGGGCGACGACGCCGTCCTCGTGGGTCGCGTAGAACTTCCAGCCGGCGTGCTCGGCCAGGCCGTCGGGGGCCGAGGACAGGCCGGCGCCGACGCCCGGGTGCCAGCGGCGCAGCATCGCCGGGCGCGTGCCGTAGTAGTCGTAGAGGAAATCCTCGATGGCGTGTTTCTCACCCGTCGCCCGGCGGGCACGGTGGCCCGCGGTCATCTGGTCGGCGCGCTCGGCGTGCGCCCGGGCGAGGGGTATCCAGGTGACCGAGGGCAGCGTGGTGGTGAGTGCCCTCACCTGCTTGATCCCCATCGCACCAATGTATCTAGCCGAAGCGATCAACACGATCACCGTTAGGCGCGAATGAGGTCCGCCACGGCATGTTCTTTCGGATCGGCCGCGGCATCGATTCCGTCTTCTTGGGATTTGGGTGGGTTTCGGAGCGCTGGGAGCCGGCCGAGCCCGGGTGCGCCGGGCAGCGCGAACCCCAGCCGGGGGCCCAGCCCCAGCGTCAGGACAACGACAGAAGCCATACGAAGCAATGTAGTACATCTACTACAAACTTGATAGCGTGATGGATATGACGGAGGCGGTAATGAAGAGCATCGGCGAGGAGCCGCTGGTCGCCGAGCCGGTCATCGAGGTCCGGGACCTGCGGATGGCGTACGGGGCGAAGGAAGTCCTGAACGGCATCGGCTTCTCGGCGAGTCCCGGCGAGGTGATCGCGCTCCTCGGGCCGAACGGCGCGGGCAAGACCACCACCATCGAGATCCTCGAAGGGTTCCGGCGGCGCTCGGCCGGGCACGTGCGGGTGCTCGGCGTCGACCCGGACGCACGGCAACGAGCGTTGGCGGGCCCGGCTCGGCGTGGTCCTGCAGTCCTGGCGCGATCACGGCAAATGGCAGGTGCGTGAGTTGCTGGACCACATCGGCCAGCACTTCGCGCCGTTCACCACCGACCGGATCGTGCGGCCCTGGCCGGTCGACGACCTGCTGGCCGCGGTCGGCCTGACCGAGTCCGGGCGCACCCGGGTGAGCAAACTCTCCGGCGGCCAGCGTCGCCGGCTGGACGTGGCGATCGGCATCGTCGGCCGCCCCGAGCTGCTGTTCCTGGACGAGCCGACCGTCGGGTTCGACCCGGCCGCGCGGCGTGAGTTCCACGAGCTGATCCACGAGCTGACCGACATGGCCGACACCACGGTCCTGCTCACCACCCACGACCTGGACGAGGCGGAAAAACTGGCCGACCGGATCCTGATCCTGGCCGGCGGGCAGATCATCGCCGAGGGGTCGGCCGACGAGCTGTCCCGGCAGGTGGCCGGCGAGACCGAGATCCGCTGGACCCGGGACGGGCAGCGCTTCGTGCACTCCACCGGGGACGCCACGGCGTATGTGCGGGAGCTCTTCCGGCAGTACGGCGAGGCGATCGGCGACCTGGAGGTGCGCCGGTCCAGTCTGGAGGACACGTACATGAAGCTGGTCCACGAGGCGGAGGCGAGCCGATGACCCCCATTCGGATGGGCTTTCGCCGGGGCTGGATCGAGATCCGGCACACACTGACCAACGGGACCGATCTGTGGTCGTACCTGTTCCCGGCGATCCTGCTGCTCGGCACGGTGTTCTTCATGCGCAACTCGACGGTGCCCGGCACCTCGTTCTCGCTCGGGGCGCGCACCCTGCCCAGCGTCTTCGGCATGGGCATGGCGATGGGCGGCCTGATGACCACCGCCCAGCAGCTGATCATGGATCGGGAGGACGGCACGCTGCTGCGGGCCAAGGCGGTCCCGAGCGGGATGACCAGCTATCTGGCCGGCAAGGTGGTGCTGATCGGTGGGATGACGCTGGTCGGCTTCCTGATTCAGCTGATCCCCGGGCTGTTCCTGGTGGACGGGTTGTCGGTCGACGCCGGCGGCTGGCTGACCCTGCTCTGGCTGATCCCGGTCGGCTTCGCGGCGACCCTGCCGCTGGGCGCGGCGATCGGCTCGCTCTTCGACGACCCGCGCAACATGGCCCTGGTCGTGCTGCCGATCTTCGGGACCATCGCGATCTCCGGCATCTTCTATCCGATCAGCGGCCTCCCGGGCTGGCTGCAGGGCCTGGCGCAGATCCTCCCGATGTACTGGCTAGGGTTGGGCATGCGCTCGGTCTTCCTGCCCGATTCCCTGGCCGCGGTGGAGATCGGGCACTCCTGGCGGCACCTGGAGACGTTCGGGGTGCTCACCGGCTGGGCGATCCTCGGGCTGGTGCTGGCCCCGATCCTGCTGCGGAGGATGGCCGCGCGGGAGTCCGGCTCGGCCGTCGAGGCACGGCGGGAGCGGGCGCTGTCCCGAGTGGGGCGCTGATGGCGAGCGAGATCACGTACAACCGGATCGCGATGCTGCGCGCCGAGCGCGGCATCTCCCGGCGGCAGCTGGCCGACGCGCTCGGCGTGCACTATCAGACGGTCGGCTACCTGGAGCGCGGCGAGTTCAGCCCGTCGCTCCACCTGGCGCTGCGCATCTGTCAGTACTTCGAGGTCCCGGTCGAGGTGGTGTTCGCCCTGGAGCCGTTCCCGCGGCTCGGTGCGGCCTCCCACCCGGCGTAGATTTCAGGGGAGTCCGTCTTCAGAGGGGATAACCCGTGCGCTTCGCCCGCTTTGTTCATGCCAAGGGAGTGTCCTTCGGCGTCGTCGAGGGTGACGGCGCCTCCGGCCTCACGGTGGCCGAGATCAGCAGCCTCCCGTTCGAACAGGTGGCCTTCACCGGGCAGCGCTGGGCGCTCCCGGACGTGCGACTGCTCGCCCCGATCTTCTCCAGCAAGGTCATCGGGATCGGCCGCAACTACGCCGACCACGCCGCCGAGATGGGCAACGAGGTGCCCAAGGAGCCGCTGATCTTCATCAAGCCGTCCACCTCGGTGATCGGGCCCAACGACGCGATCCGGATCCCGTCGGTGACGACCCAGGTCGAGGAGGAGGCCGAGCTGGCCGTCGTGATCGGCGCCACCGGTGCCCGGCGCGTCGACCGGGCCGGCGCCGAGAAGGCGATCTTCGGCTACACCTGCGCCAACGACGTCACCGCTCGGGACCTGCAGCGCAAGGATCCGCAGTGGACCCGGGCCAAGGGCTTCGACTCGTTCTGCCCGCTCGGGCCGTGGATCGAGACCGACCTCGACGTCAGCGACCTGGAGGTGCGGTGCGAGGTCGGCCGCAACCCGGAGAACATGGAGGTCCGGCAGATCGGGCGCACCAAGGACATGGTGTTCGACATCCCGAGCCTGGTCTCGTACGTGTCGCACGTCATGACCCTGCTGCCCGGCGACGTGATCCTGACCGGCACCCCGGCCGGCGTCAGCAAGATCGAGCCCGGCGACACCGTCTCGGTGACCGTGCAGGGAATCGGTGAGCTGCGCAACACTGTGGTGGCCCTGGACTGAGATGTCGCAGCCGGTGATCGGCTCTTTCGGAGGTCTCCATGAAGATCCTGGTCACCGGCGCCACCGGCAACGTCGGGCGGATGGTCGTCGACGAGCTGCTCGCACTCGGCGCGACCGATGTGCGGGCGCTCACCGCCGACCCGGTCAAGGCCGACCTGCCCGACGGTGTCGAGGTGGTGCGCGGCCACTTCGGCCGGCTCGCCACCGTCGCCGACGCCCTGACGGGCGCCGACAAGCTTTACCTGGCTCCCCATCCGCCGTCGGCCGCCGGCATTTCCCGGCTCGCTGCTGATTTCGGCGTACGGCACATCGTCGACATGTCCGGGCCCAAAGGCGCCCACTGGCAGGCGGTCGAGGACGGGGTCGAGGCGTCCGGGGTTCCGTTCACGCATCTGGAGCCGGGCGAGTTCATGGCCAACGGACTGCACTGGGCGGGCCAGATCCGGGCCGGTGACGTGGTGCGGGACGCATACCCCGAGGTGGTGAACGCGGCGATCGCCCAGGAAGACATCGCGGCCGTGGCGGCCCGGGTGCTGCTCACCGGCGATCATGCGGGGCAGTCGTACGTGCTGACCGGGCCGGAGGCGCTGTCCCGGCGCGAGAAGGTGGCGGCGATCGGGGCGGCCCTCGGGCGGGCGCTGATCTACGAGGAAATGACCGGTGAGGCGGCCCGGGCCCACTTCCGGGCGGCGATGGGCGAGGCGGCCGGGGACTGGTACCTCGACGGGCTGGAGCGGTCCGTCGGCTATCCACAGCCGGTCACATCGACGGTGAACGACCTGCTCGGGCGGCCGGCGATGGGCTACCGAGAGTGGGCCCACCGTCACGCGGACCAGTTTCGGTAACCCGATTTGGTGGGCGGAGGAGGGTCGGGTAAAGTTCTCAACGGCTCGGCAAGCCGGGCCAAATGGGGTATGGGGTAATTGGCAGCCCGACTGATTCTGGTTCAGTTAGTCTAGGTTCGAGTCCTGGTACCCCAGCGGTGTCAACCTGCTGGTTTGGTTGGCTCTCGCTGGAGCGCTTCGGCGCGCAAGGCAGTTCTGGTCCCGTCGTCTAGCGGCCTAGGACGCCGCCCTCTCAAGGCGGTAGCGAGGGTTCGAATCCCTTCGGGACTACGTTCTGAGAAACGGCCCGCATCCACCGGATGCGGGCCGTTCCACATCCCACCCCGTCCTCGCCGCCGGCCGCCCGCAGCTGGCCTTCGCCACCCGCCAGCCCCCAGCCGGCCTTCGCCACCCGCCAGCCTCGGGTCGGCCTCCGCAGCCTCGGCTTTTCTTCGTAGCCCGGCGACTCCGGCTTTTCTTCGTCGCTCCGGCGACCGCAACTCTTCGTCGCTCCGGCGATCGCAGCCTGGGCTCGCCGCCTCGCGCCGGCGGCCTGGGTCCGCGGCTCGGGGGCCACAATCCGGGGTTCGCTGCTCGCCCGCCGGCAGCCGGATTTGTCACCTGGCCGATCCGCCGGCCGCTGGCTCGCGCCCAGCTGGCGCTGGCGGCTGGTTCCCAAGCCGATTCGCAGCCATGAGCACCAGCTGGTTGGTCTCGGCTGGCGCTCACGGCTGGTCCCAGGCCGGTTTGTAGCCGTGAGTGCCAGCTGGTTGGTCTCGGCTGGTGGTGGCGGCTGGTTCCTGGCCGGTTTGTAGCCGTGAGTGCCAGCTGGCTGGTCTTGGCTGGGGCTCACGGCTGGGGTTGGGTGTGGTGGCAGCCGTCAGCGCCAGCTGCGGTGTTTGGGTGGTTGTGGGGGTGGTCACGGTGGGGCTGAGGGGAGGCGGGCGATTCGGGGATTCGTTAAAGGTGCTGATAGAGTTCAGCGCGCCGCTCGGGTGAGCGTTGTAACGGAAAGTTCTTGGTCCCGTCGTCTAGCGGCCTAGGACGCCGCCCTCTCAAGGCGGTAGCGAGGGTTCGAATCCCTTCGGGACTACCACGGATTGTGGCCCGCACCGATCATGGTGCGGGCCACTGTCGTTTCGGGTCAGCCCCACGATCTGGTCGCTTCAGCCTCCGGCTCGCCTCACGGTATGGGTCGCTGTCGTTCGGGTTCGTTCCGCGGGTCTGGGCTGCTGTTGTTCCGGGTTCGTCTTGCGGTCTGTTGCTGTTGTTCCGGGCTCGGCTGGGATTCTGGGGGGTTGTCTGCTGGGAGCAGAGTTCTGGTGGGGGACGGGTGCGTCGTGGGGATACTGCGACGATGACCGATATCGCGGTTCGGCGGGTGGACTTCGGATACTTTGTGCGCCCGGCCGAGGAGACCGGCACCGGTGTTGCACGGGCTGAGCCGGTTCTGGGCTACCTGATCGATCATCCGGGCGGGGCGATCCTGGTTGACACCGGTATGGGCCACGCCCCGGGTGTTGACGATCACTATCGGCCGCGCCGGGTTGGGATGGGTGAGGCGCTCGCGGGGGTCGGGGCCGGGGCTGAGGGGATCAGGTACGTCGTCAACTGTCACCTGCACTTCGATCACTGCGGTGGGAACGCGGATCTGCCCGGCGTTCCGGTCTTCGCTCAGCGCACCGAGTTGGTGCTGGCGCGCAGCTCCGAGGAGTATCTGGCCGCCCTGGTCGATCATCCTGGGGCGGTGCTTCAGGAGCTCGACGGGGAGGCGGAGATCGCGCCAGGCGTGCTGGTTGTGCCGACTCCCGGGCATACGGCCGGCCATCAGTCCGTGATCGTCACCACCGGCGATGGGACGGTGATCGTTGCCGGTCAGAGTCACGATCATGCGACCGCGTTCTCGGGTGACGTGCTGGGTCGGCGGGCCGGTGTCGGGCTGCCGCCGGCTTGGCTGGACCGGCTGCTCGCCTTCGATCCACGGCGCGTGCTCTTCGCCCACGACAACGCCGTGTGGACCCCCTGAGCAAAGCGCCACCCGCGCCGATGTGAGCCACCCGCGCTGAAGGGGATGTGCGACAGGAAAAGAGGGCGCCGCCGGGCTGAAACGTCGCGGGCGGAGGGAGGGGCGGCCTGCGGGAGGTGCTCTGAGGAGAGCGGCGCCCGCGACAGGGACCGGCGGCCCACGGTGCGGGAAGGGCGGCGGGCGCGCTTCCGGCCGTACGGGAAAATCGGTGTTGGCCGCCGGAGGCGGTGATGCCCGGCGAGCGATCCGCTGAAGCAGATCGCCGAGCCGGGCATCGAAAGGTGAACCGAGGGAAGCGAACCCAGGAAGGGCCTGGGGAAGGCGCTGGTTACAGGCCGGAGAGGCGCTGGCCGGCGCGGACGACGGCCATGGCGTGGCGTTCGCCGGGGCGGCGGCCGAGGCGTTCGATCGGACCGCTTATCGAGATGGAGGCGATGACCCGCCCGGTCCGGTCGCGGATCGGTGCGGAGACGCTGGCCACGCCCGGTTCGCGTTCGGCGACGCTCTGGGCCCAGCCGCGGCGGCGGACCTCGGCCAGGGTGCGGCCGGTGAACTTGCAGCGCGGCAGGAGCGGCATCACGGCCTCGGGGGGCTCCCAGGCGAGCAGGATCTGGGCGGCCGAGCCGGCGACCATCGGGAGGACCGAGCCGACCGGAACGGTGTCGCGCAGGCCGCTCGCGCGTTCGGCCGCGGCGACGCAGATCCGCTCGTCGGCTCGGCGCAAGTAAAGCTGTGCGCTTTCACCGGTCGCGTCCCGCAATGCGGAAAGCAGGGGTTCGGCGGCGGTCAGCAGAACGTCGGGTGCGGCGTTCGCCAACTCGCCCAATCGGGGTCCTGGGCGCCACCTTCCCTGCGTGTCCCGGACCAGCATCCGATGGATCTCCAGGGCCTGGGCCAGGCGATGTGCGGTCGCCCGGGGAAGCTTGGTGCGCTCGACCAACTCGGCCAGGCTCGCGCCGTCGACACATGCGGCGAGAATGACAACCGCCTTGTCGAGAACGCCTACGCCGCTCATACTGTGTCCCACAAGCCGAAACATACATTCCAGAATTTAGGATGTCCAGATGGTGGGAGTCACTCCCCGGGGCGGGAAACCCAGGACCCTGGCCGAGAAGGTCTGGGATGACCACGTGGTGCGCACGGCCGAGGGCGAGCCGGACCTGCTCTTCATCGACCTGCACCTGCTGCACGAGGTCACCAGTCCGCAGGCGTTCGACGGCCTGCGGATGGCCGGCCGGCCCGTTCGACGGACCGACCTCACGCTCGCGACGGAAGACCACAACACCCCGACCGGGTATGCGGATCCGTCGTTCAACACCCGTCGTGGCGATCTTCTGACGATCACCGACACCGTCTCTCGTACGCAGATCGAGACGCTCCGCAAGAACTGTGCCGAGTTCGGCGTGCAGATCCGCCCGCTCGGTGACGTGAACCAGGGCATCGTCCACGTGATCGGCCCGCAGCTGGGCCTGACCCAGCCGGGCACGACGATCGTCTGCGGTGACTCGCACACCGCGACCCACGGCGCGTTCGGCGCGCTGGCCTTCGGCATCGGCACCAGCGAGGTCGAGCACGTGCTGGCCACCCAGACGCTGCCGCAGTCGAAGCCGAAGACGATGGCCGTCACGGTCGTCGGTGAGCTGCGTCCCGGCGTGAGCGCGAAGGACCTGATCCTGGCGCTGATCACGCAGACCGGCACCGGCGGCGGCAACGGCCACATCGTGGAGTACCGGGGTGACGCGATCCGGAACCTCTCGATGGAGGGCCGGATGACGATCTGCAACATGTCGATCGAGTGGGGCGCCAAGGCCGGCATGATCGCGCCGGACGAGACCACGTTCGCGTACCTGAAGGGTCGCAAGCACGCGCCGCAGGGCGCCGACTGGGACGCCGCGGTCGAGTACTGGCAGACCCTGGCCACCGACGAGGGCGCCGAGTACGACACCGAGATCATCCTGGACGCGGCCGCGATCAGCCCGTTCATCACCTGGGGGACCAACCCGGGGCAGGGCGCGGCCCTGGACAGCGTGGTGCCCAGCCCCGAGGACTTCCTGGACGAGCAGGAGCGCAGCGCCGCCGAGCGCGCGCTGACGTACATGGACCTGACCCCGGGCACGCCGTTCCGGGACGTCCCGGTCGACGTGGTCTTCGTCGGCTCCTGCACCAACGGCCGGCTGGAGGACCTGCGGGCCGCGGCCGACGTGATCCGCGGTCACAAGGTCGCCGACGGCGTCCGGATGATGATCGTCCCCGGGTCGTACGTGGTGCGTGAGCAGGCCGAGGCCGAGGGCCTGGACAAGATCTTCACCGATGCCGGCGCCGAGTGGCGGTTCGCCGGTTGCTCGATGTGCCTCGGCATGAACCCGGACACGCTGAGCCCCGGGCAGCGCGCAGCGTCCACGTCCAACCGCAACTTCGAGGGCCGGCAGGGCAAGGGCGGACGTACGCACCTGGTCTCGCCGCAGGTCGCCGCCGCCACCGCCGTGGTCGGCAAGCTGGCCGCCCCCGCCGACCTCTGAGACTTCCGGAGAGATTGATGGACAAGTTCGTCACCCACAGCGGCAAGGTCATGCCGCTGCGCCGCTCCGATGTGGACACCGACCAGATCATCCCGGCGGTCTACCTGAAGCGGGTCACCCGTACCGGCTTCGAGGACGGTCTCTTCAGCGCCTGGCGCGAGGACCCGAACTTCGTGCTGCACAACCCGGCCCACAACGGCGCCACCATCCTGGTCGCCGGGCCGAACTTCGGCACCGGCTCGTCCCGGCAGCACGCCGTCTGGGCGTTGCGCGACTGGGGCTTCAAGGTCGTGATCGCGGCCCGGTTCGGTGACATCTTCCGGGGCAACGCGCTCAAGGAGGGTCTGCTCCCGGTCCAGCTGGACCAGAAGATCGTGGAGAGCCTCTGGGATCTGGCCGAGAGCGAGCCGGAAAAGCAGATCACGGTCGACCTGGCCGAGCGTGTGGTTCGCGTGGACGACGCGGCCTACCCGTTCCCGATCGACGATTTCAGCCGTTGGCGCCTCTTGGAGGGGCTCGACGACATCGGACTGACGTTGCGCCACGAGGACGCGATTAGCGCGTACGAGAAGGGCCGTCCGTCTTTCAAGCCGGTCGTCGTTCTTTAACCCAAGACTGAATTCGCCCCCGTCGGTGTCGCCGATGGGGGCGAATTTCGTTGGGACACAACGGATTTTTGCCACGAATGTTTGTGTCTCCAGGTCAGAGGGCATACGGTGCGCGCAGAATGGCCTGCGACGGGCCAGTTCTCACGTCCGGGAGGAAACCGTGAACAAGGCCGAGCTCATTGAGGCGCTCGCCGTCAAGCTGGGCGATAGGAAGACGGCGACCACTGCGCTGGACGCGTTCATCAGTGAGGTGCAGAACGCCGTCGCCAAGGGAGACAAAGTCTCCCTCACCGGCTTCGGATCCTGGGAGAAGCGGACGCGTAATGCGCGCACCGCACGGAATCCGCGAACCGGTGAGCCGGTCAAGGTGAAGAAGACGTCGGTCGCCGCATTCCGGCCCGGCAACACCTTCCGGGAACTGGTCGCCAGTGGAAAGCCGGCCAAGGCCGCGACGGCGAAGAAGACCGCCACCGCGTCCAAGACGGCAGCCGCCCCAGCCAAGACGACGACCGCACGGAAGTCCGCGACCGCGACCAAGGCGGCTCCGGCCAAGACGGCCGCGGTGAAGAAGACCGCCACGGCCACCAAGGCCGCGCCGGTGAAGAGCACCGCCAAGAAGACGGCCACCACCGCGGCGGCCGCGAAGAAGACCACGGCCACGACGGCGGCGAAGAAGACGGCCACGAAGGCGCCCGCCACCAAGACCACGGCCACCAAGAAGGCGGCCACGCCGGCCAAGAAGACCACGGCTCGCAAGACCGTGGCGCCGGCCGCCGCCCCGGCCCGGGCCAAGAGCACGACGACCGCGCGAGCGACGTCGAGCCGCAAAGCCCGCTGACCCTTCGAGAATCAGGAAAGGCGTCCACCCGTACGGGTGGACGCCTTTTTGTTCGAGAACGACGTCCCGCGGGCGGGGCCTACGGTCCGGGCATGGAACGCGGACCGAGAGGACTGGTCGCCCGGGCGAGCATCGCCGCCGGCCTGTTCGCTGTGGCGGTCGTACCCGGGTGGACGCTCGGTGACCTGGCCGAGCAGGCAACCGGCCGGCCGATGCTGGACTGGCTGGTCACCTGCGGCTGGTCCGGTCTGGCGGTGGCCGGTTTCGCGCCGTGGTCGTCCTACCGGGCCCGGGACGGACTGGCCGGCGCCGTCCCGCTCTACGGCTGGTATCTGCTCGGGGTGCTGACCTGGCGGGTCGCGATGCTGCCCTATCGGGACTGGGAGCCGCGCCGCGACGAGCTGTGGCGGGCCCGCTGGCTCACCGGTGATCTGATCGGTTTCTGGCGGGCCGATCAGATCACCAGCGGGAGAGCCCCAGCAATTTCTCGCCGGACCAGGTGAGCAGCCAGCCCTCGCCCTTGCGGGTCTTGTACGCGTCCACATCCGGGTCCCGGCTCAGCGCGGCGAGCAGCGCCGGGATGAGTTTGCCCTGGCTGCACACGACGACCCGGCCGGCCGTGCGCACCTGGGCGAGCCGGGCGCGGGCCGCGGCCAGCTTGGCCGGCAGCCCTTCGGCGGTTTCCGGCTCGGCGAACGCCGCGTCGACCACGAGCGGCAACCGGGTCGTCTTGGCCAGTGGCTGCAACGTCTGCGAGCAGCGCAGCGGGGTGGCCGCGATCAGCCGGTGCGGGCGGAACGTGGCCAGCCGCTCGGCGACCCGGGCGCTCTGCCGGACCCCTTTCGGACTGATCGGGCGCAGCGAATCCGGCCCGTCCCAGTGCTTCCGCTGGCCGGCGTGCGCGTGCCGGACCAGCGCCACCACCGATGTGACCGGGGGCAGGGCGGCCACCCGGTCGAGCAGCGCGCGCTCGTCCGGGTAGGTGAGCCGCAGCGCGGCCTCCGGCAGCGGCAGCCAGGCCAGCTTGTCCACCTCGTCGGTGTCCTGGATGGGCCCGGTGCCGTCAGCCCGCATCAGCCAGTAACGCACGGTCTTCGGGCGCCCGTCGGGCAACCGGTAGGCCACCTCGGGCAGCCCGAACTCGGGGATACCGGCCGTGCCGGTCTCCTCGGTCACCTCGCGGATCGCCGCCGCCAGCGCCGGCTCGTCGTGGTTGACCGTGCCCTTGGGCAGGCTCCAGTCGTCGTACCGCGGCCGGTGCACCAGGCAGACCTCGGGCACGCCGCTCGCGCCGGGACGGTAGAGGACCCCGCCCGCGGCACGCATCGGATCGGGCATCAGCTCTTCTTGCCGATGACGCGCCGGAGCAGGGCCTCCTGCAGGTGCAGCTGCGGCTTGCCGGCGGTGCCGACGTTGCGCTGCCAGATGCCCTCGCCGTCCAGGTCCCAGCCCTCGGTGCCCTCGGCCATGGACAGCTCCAGCACGTACCGCAGCTCGTCGCGGGCCGACGGCAGAGTGACCTTGACCAGCGCCTCGACCCGGCGGTCGAGGTTGCGGTGCATGAGGTCGGCCGAGCCCATCCAGTACTCCGCGTCGTCGCCGGCGCCGAACCGGAAGATCCGCGAGTGCTCCAGGAAACGGCCGACGATCGAGCGGACCCGGATGTTCTCCGACAGGCCGGGGACGCCCGGGCGGACCGCGCACATGCCGCGGATGATCAGGTCGATCTTCACGCCGTCCTGCGAGGCGCGGTAGAGCGCGTCCGTCGTCTCCTCGTCGACCAGCGAGTTCACCTTGAACTGGACGAGCGCCTGGCCGCCCGAGCGGGCGATCTTGGCCTGCTCCTCCAAGCGCTCCAGGAGACCCTTGCGGACGCCGTGCGGGGCGACCAGCAGGCGCCGGAAGGTCGTCTGCCGGCTGTAGCCGGTGAGCACGTTGAACAGGTCGGTGACGTCCGCACCCACTTCGGGGTCGGCCGTCAGCATGCCGAAATCCTCGTACAGTCGCGCGGTCTTGGGGTGGTAGTTGCCGGTGCCGATGTGGCAGTAACGCCGCAGCTGGTTGCCCTCCTGCCGGACCACCAGGGCGGTCTTGCAGTGCGTCTTCAGGCCGACCAGGCCGTAGACGACGTGGCAGCCGGCCCGCTCCAGGGTGCGCGCCCAGGCGATGTTGGCCACCTCGTCGAAGCGGGCCTTGACCTCGACCAGCACCACCACCTGCTTGCCGGCGGCGGCCGCGTCGACCAGCGCGTCCACGATCGGGGAGTCACCCGACGTCCGGTACAGCGTCTGCTTGATGGCCAGCACGTTCGGATCGGCCGCGGCCTGCTCGATGAAGCGCTGCACGCTGGTCGAGAACGAGTGGTACGGGTGGTGGACCAGGATGTCCGACTCCCGCAGCCGGTTGAACACGCTGCGCGGCACCTCGCCGTCGGCCAGCTGCGGGTGCGTGGCCGGGACGAACGGGCGGTCCTTCAGATCGTCGCGGTCGCACTCGCCGAAGACCTGCCAGAGCGCCGACAGGTCGAGCAGGCCGGGCACCCGCAGCACGTCGTGGCTGTCCATGTCCAGCTCGCGGACCAGCAGGTCGAGCACGTGATCGCTGATCGAGGCGGCCACTTCGAGCCGGACCGGCGGGCCGAAGCGGCGCTGCGCCAGCTCCCGCTCCAGGGCCTGCAGCAGGTCCTCGTCGCGGTCCTCGTCGACCTCCAGCTCGGCGTTGCGCGTCACCCGGAACGCGTGCGTCTCCAGGATCTGCATGCCCGGGAAGAGCTGGTCGAGGTGGTTGGCGATCAACTCCTCGATGGGCAGGAAACGCACACCACGGCTGTCGTTCTGCACCGTGACGAAGCGCGGCACGTTGTTCGGCACCTTGATCCGGGCGAACAACTCGGGATTGTCCCCGTCCGGATAGCGAAGGGCCACGGCCAAATTCAAGGACCTGCTTGAGATGTACGGGAACGGGTGCGCGGGATCCACGGCCAGCGGCGTGAGCACGGGGAACACCTGCTCGCGGAAGAAGGTGCGCAGCCGCCCCTGCTCCGGCGCGTCCAGTTCCTTCCAGCTGACGACCTCGATGCTCTCCGCGGCCAGCTTGGGCCGGACCTCGTCGGCGAAGCAGGCGGCATGCCGGGTGACCAGGTCGGCCGTGCGGCCGGTGATCATCTCGATCTGCATGCGCAGCGGGGAACGGTCACCGCCACGGACCGGCAGACCGGCGCTCAGGCGACGCTTCAGCCCGGCGACCCGCACCATGTAGAACTCGTCGAGATTGCTGGCGAAGATCGCCAGGAATTTCGCCCGCTCCAGCAGCGGGGTGCCCGGATCCTCGGCCAGGGCCAGCACCCGCGCGTTGAAGTCGAGCCAGGACAGTTCCCGGTTCAGGAAACGATCCTCGGGCAGGTAGTAGGCCTCGGCCTCCTCCGCCTCGGTGTCGGGCTCGGCGATCTCCGCCACCTCGGTGCTCTCCACTGCGACCTCCACCTGGGGCTCCTCCGGATCGGCGCTCGGCTCGCTGCTGACATCGATGTCGGCGGGCTCGGGACGGGGGAGGAAGCGGCCGTTCGGGCCACGCCGGCGGGTCTCGGGGGTCCGGGGCGGGTTCATGCGTACATTCTTGCCGCTCCGAGCGGAACGTGAAACGAACTACCGGATGATCAACTCAGGCGATTCCAGGAATTAACACACGGTGTATCCGGCCGTCCGGTTCCGCCTCGATGGATACGCGTTGCCCCAGTCTCAGCAGCCGCAGGCCCGAACGGGCGAACGCGTCCGCCCCGAACGCCAGCTCAGAGCCGTCGTCGAGGAGCAGCGTGCCGCTGTGGGAGCCCGGGTCGAAAGTGGCGATGGTGCCCTGCATGAACCTGACGCTACCCGGCGCAGGCGGCCGACGTGCACGCCTGGCTGAGTCCGAGATCACGTAACAGTGATCGGGTCCTCACTCCGGCGCCCAGGCCGAGCACCGTCTCCAGGTCGGCCGCGGTGTCCACGTCCTGCCGCAGGCCCGGCCAGTCACCGGTCAACGGGATCGCGCCCGAGGTCAGATGGGCCGACGCCGAGTGCGGGCCGAAGCGCGGATCGAGCGGCTCCCGCGGCGGGACGGCGAGCAGCACGGTGCCGGTGCCGGCCGCGTCCGGCACGAACGCGCGCCGGGTCGCCTCGCGCAGGGCCGCATCCAGATCGGCCGGGCGCAGCGCCGGCAGATCACCGGTGAGGACCGCCCGGTAGGCGGCGAGCCCGGCGACCTCGTCGGCGCCGAAACGCAGCGCGGCGTTCAGCCCGGCGCCCGGGTCCGGGGCCACCTTCGCGCCGATCTCCCGGACCGCCTCGGCCACCACCGGGTCGTCCGTGACGACGATCAACTCGGCGACGGTGGTGGCGCTCAACACAGCCGTAGCGGTGTCGCGCACCATCGCGAGCGCCAGCTCCGGATGCCGCTCCTCGGGCACGGCGCCCCGCAGGCGGCTTTTCGCCGCACTCAAGCGCTTGACCGGCACGACCGTCATCCACTTCCGAGTCACCACCCCGCAAGTTTGCACGAGTTAACTGGCAATACCCCTGCCTGGTACGCGGCGCGGGGAAGGGGCATGATTTCGTCGCAGGTGACGGGCGACGTGGTCGCCGATCGAGGGACGGGGGATGCCGTGGCGCAGCGCGGGCTCGGATTCTGGCAGCGTTTCGCGGTGATGCTGGTGATTCCCACTATGACTTTCTGGACGAAGCGGACCTGGCTCGGCCGGGAGAAGCTGCCCAAGTCCGGCGGCGTGATCCTGGTGCCCAACCACGTCTCCCACTTCGACCCGCTGGTCGTGGCCCACTACATCTACAAGACCGGCCGCTGGCCCCGCTTCCTCGGCAAGGCCAGCCTCTGGCGGGTCCCGATCGTGGGACCGCTGCTGGTCAAGACCCTGCAGGTGCCGGTCGAACGCGGCAGTGTGGAGGCGGTGAAGTCGCTGGAGGCGCTCGTCGCCGCGCTGAGCGAGGGCGGCGCCGTCGTGGTCTACCCGGAAGGCACCACCACCCGCGAGCCCGACCTGTGGCCGATGCGCGGCAAGACCGGCGCGGCCCGGCTGGCCCTGCTGACCGGCGCCCCGGTGGTGCCGATCGCCAACTGGGGGGCCCAGCAGGTCTTCGACCCGCGGACCAACAAGTTCAAGGCGACCCGGGCCCACGTGACGGTCACCACCGGCGACCCGATCGACCTGAGTCACTGGGCCGGCGCCGAGCCGACCCGCCAGGTGCTCGAAGAGATGACCGAGAAGATCATGCTCGGCATCCGTGACCTGCTCGGCACGATCCGCGACGGCGAACCGCCGGCGCTCTACGACCGGCCCGCGCGGCGGGTCACGAAATCGGAGGACGCGTCATGAGGGCGGCCGTCATCGGATCCGGAGCCTGGGGCACGGCGTTCGCCAAGGTGCTGGGCGACGCCGGCTCGGAGGTGACCATGCGCGCGCGCCGCGAGTCGGTCGCCGCCGAGATCCGGGACCAGCACGGGAACGAGGGATCGCTGCCCGGCATCCGGCTGTCCAAGCGGGTCACCGCGACGACCGACCTGGCCGAGGCGGTGGCCGGCGCCGAGCTGATCGCGATCGCCGTACCCTCGCAGACCCTGCGGGGGAACCTGGCCGACTGGGCCGAGTTCTTCCCGAAGGACGCCACCGTCGTCTCCCTGATGAAGGGCATCGAGCTCGGCACGCTCAAGCGCATGAGCGAGGTGATCGTCGAGACCGCCGGGGTCGCGGCCGACCGGGTCGTCGTCGTCTCCGGGCCCAACCTGGCCCCCGAGATCGCCGCCGAGCAGCCCACCGCGACCGTCGTCGCCTGCACCGACGAGGACCGGGCCCGCCAGGTCCAGCACGCCCTCGCGACGCCCTACTTCCGGCCCTACACCAGCGACGACGTGCTCGGCTGCGAGCTCGGCGGCGCGGTCAAGAACGTGATCGCCCTGGCCTACGGGATGGCGTCGGCGATCGGCCTCGGCGACAACACCAAGGCGTCCCTGATCACTCGCGGACTGGCCGAGACGTCCCGCCTCGGCGTGGCCCTCGGCGCCGACCCGCTCACCTTCGCCGGCCTGGCCGGGCTCGGCGACCTGGTCGCCTCCTGCTCGTCCCGGCTGTCCCGGAACCGGACCTTCGGCGAGCACCTGGGCCGCGGCGAGAGCCTGGAGCAGGCGCAGGCGGCCACCCGGCAGACCGCCGAGGGCGTGAAGAGCTGCCTGTCCATCCGCGACCTGGCCCGCGCGCACGGCGTCGAGATGCCCATCGTCGAGCAGGTCGAGAAGGTCTGTCACGAGGGTGCCGACCCGCGCGTCGCCGTCAAGCTGCTCATGACCCGAGAGATGAAACCAGAATAATGACGTACGCCGATGGAACTCGTTCCGTGCATGCGGGTCTGCCGGAGCCCACGGTGGGTCAGCCGTTCCTGCCCGGGCCGGTCTTCGCCGCGCCCTACCACCTGGACCCGGTGACCGGGCCGGGCGAGCACGGCTACGCGCGCACCGAGCAGCCCACCCGCGAGGCCCTCGAAGCCGCGATCGGCGAACTGGAGGGCGGTTCCGCGCTCGCCTTCGCCAGCGGTCAGGCGGCCGTCACGGCCATGCTGCTGTCCGTGCTCAAGACCGGGGACAAGGTTCTGCTCCCGGGCGACGGCTATTTCCCCGTACGGGCATTCGCCCGCGGAGCCCTGGCCGACCTGGGCGTCGAGAGCGTGCTGGTGCCCACCGCGGGCCCGTACCCGGACCTCACCGGCCTGCGGCTGGTCATGCTGGAGACCCCGGCCAACCCCGGCCTGGACGTCGCCGACATCGCCGCCCTGGCCGACGCCGCGCACGCCGCCGGGGCCCTGCTGGCCGTCGACAACACCGCCGCCACCCCACTCGGGCAGAACCCCCTCGCCCTCGGCGCGGACCTCGTCGTCGCGTCCGGCACCAAAGCCCTGACCGGCCACTCCGACCTGCTCCTGGGCTACGTCGCCGCCCGCGACCCCGAACTGCTGGCCAAGGTCGAGAACTGGCGGAAGCTGACCGGCGGGGTGCCCGGCGCGTTCGACTGCTGGCTGGCCCACCGCTCGATCGCGACGATGGACCTGCGGCTGGCCCGGCAGAGCGAGAACGCCGCCGCCGTCGCGACACTGCTGGCCGGGCGCACCGACGTGACCGGGGTGCGCTGGCCCGGGCTGGACGGCGACCCGTCGTACGAGATCGCCCGCAAACAGATGCGCCGGATCCCCGGGATCGTCGCGTTCGACCTGGGCAGCGCCGAACGGGTCGCCCGGTTCCTGCAGGCGGCCCGGCTCGTGTTCGCCGCCACCTCGTTCGGCGGCGTACACACCACGGCCGACCGGCGGGCCCAGTTCGGCGACGACACCGCCCCCGGGTTCGTCCGGTTCTCCTGCGGCATCGAGGACACCGCCGACCTCGTCGCCGACGTGAGCCAGGCCCTGGACGCCTCGAAATGACCGCCTGGGCCACGTTCAGCGGCGACGAGGTCGCGGCGCTGACCCGCGGCGACAGCTTCTTCGCGGCCCCCGGCGAACGGGACTGCCCGGGGTGCGGCGAACACCGGCTGCGGGCGTACTTCACCACTCCGGCCACCGCCCGGCGGCCGACACTCGTCAGCTACGTGTGGTGCTCGGGGTGCGGCAAGTTCGTCGGGACGCGGGCCAAGCATCCCGAGGGGCTGATCTTCTCCGATCCGCTGGCCGCCCTGCCCGTACGGGAAAGGCAGGAGCTGGAGCGAAGCCTGAGTGGGTTTCTCGCCCACCTGGACCAGTTGTGGGATGCCGGCGCCCTACCACAGACCTTTGCCGCCTGAAGGTTTTCCACACTGCCCGGTCGTCCACAGGCATGCCCCATGATCTTGGCGCCGGCCGGGACAATGCTGGGTGGGCGGTAAGCCCCCATGGTTGGGGTGGGGAGGGTGTGTAGGGCGGGCCCGATGCTTAAGGGCGCAATGTCGGGATTTATCCCGACACGAAATCGTGCAGCCAATCCTGCGGGACCGGCTGGCCCGGCCCGACGCCGATCCGGCGCAGGGCCTCGCCCGGGCGGATGCCCAGCAACGCCAGGGTCATCGTCGCCAGCAGGGTCGTGCGGCCGAGCTCAGCACTGGACTGGGTGACCACGAATCGGCCGGAACGGACCTCCTGAGCGAGCCGGGTGGCCAGCGCGACCATCTCGGTGGCCTCTTTGCGCGGGGCCTTCTCGTCCGGGTCGGGGTAGTCGATCAGTTCGATCCCGGCGCTGTCGGCGGCGCCCGGTCGATGTCTCGCGCTGCACACCAGGATCTGGACGCCGGCTCGGGCCAGCGCTCCCATCTCGGCGGGCGACCACGGGTCGTCACGGGGGCGGGCCATGGTCGCCAATTGCCCTGGCCCCGGCCCCGCGATCACGTGGAGTGCTGGTCCCATGAACTGTTCGTCTCCCCTGCAAGGGCCGCGCTTGCCGCTCTCGGTGAATCTGGCTTACGCAGAGTAGGGTCACCCCCGGCATGCCCGCTAGCGAGAGGCGCAGAGAAGAGTGACAACCCCCCGGAAGACCCGTGTCGCGATCGTGTTCGGCGGGCGAAGCACTGAGCACGCCATTTCCTGCGTGAGCGCGGGGGCCATCCTGGGCGCCCTGGACCCGGATCAGTACGAGGCGGTCCCGGTCGGAATCACCCGTGAGGGTCGCTGGGTGCTGGCCGGCAACGACCCGTCCGAGCTCTCGATCGCGGAGCGGAAGCTGCCGGAGATCACCGCCGCGTCGGGCAGCGCGGTCGTGCTGGCCGCCGACCCGACGTCGACCGAGCTGATCGTGCGCGACCCGGCCGACGGCGTGTCCGAGCTGGCCGGTGTCGACGTGGTCTTCCCGGTGCTCCACGGGGCGTACGGGGAGGACGGCACGATCCAGGGGATGCTGGAGATGGCCGGGATCCCGTATGTGGGGGCGAACGTGTTCGCCTCGGCCGCGGCCATGGACAAGGAGTTCACCAAGAAGCTCGCGGCCGCCGAGGGCATCCCGGTCGGGCCGTACGTGGTGCTGCGGGCCGGTGTCTCGTTCTCGGAGGCGGACAAGGAGCGGCTGGGCCTGCCGGTCTTCGTGAAGCCGTCCCGGGCCGGCTCGTCCACCGGCATCACCAAGGTCACCGACTGGGCCGATCTGGAGTCGGCGATCGCGACGGCCCGCGAGATCGACCCGAAGGTGCTTGTCGAGGCCGCGATCGTCGGTCGTGAGATCGAGTGCGGGGTGCTCGAGGGTGAGGCCGGCGGGTCACCCGAGGCGTCGCTGCTGGCCGAGATCCACGTGGACGACGCCGACTGGTACGACTTCGAGACGAAGTACCTGGTGGGCAGCCGTTACACGATTCCGGCCGAGCTTCCGGCCGACATCTTCAAGAAGGTTCAGGAGTTCGCGCTGCGCACGTTCACCGCGCTGGACTGTGCCGGCCTGGCCCGGGTCGACTTCTTCGTGACGGCCGACGGCGAGATCTTCCTGAACGAGATCAACACGATGCCGGGGATGACGCCGACGTCGATGTTCCCGCAGATGTGGGCGGCCACCGGCCTGGAGTACCCGAAGGTGGTCGACCGTCTCATCCGCACGGCGCTGCGTCGCGGCACCGGCCTTCACTGACCGGGGTTGCACCCGCTCGGCACGCCCTCGGTGATCGACTTGTCGGTCTCCACCACGATGTCGGAGAACTCGTTGGCCCACTGGGCGCGGTTGTCGTAGGCCGTCGGGACCACCACCTGCACCGGGACCTCGCGGTCCATCGTGGTGAACGTGGTCCCGCCGGTCTTCTCCTGGTAGTACCAGCACACGCGGTTCATCAGCAGCAGGTCGGCGACCAGCGGCACGCACGTGCCGGACGTGTCGTCGACCGTCGCGCACATCCGGGGCTGGGCGACCCCGCAGGAGACGGTGAGCGGGGGCTCCCCGTAGGCCGCGTTCTGCTCCGGGCCGGTGCTGACCTTGCGGGCCGGCAGGTTCCGCACCTGGTTGGGCAGCTGAGAGGTGACCGCCAGGCAGACCTGGGCGGCCCGGGCGGACAGTTTCGGTGCGGCGACCTCGACCGCCGTGCTGGGCACGGCGATCGGGCCGCTCGCGGTCGGCGCCGGGTCGGCCTCCGGCGCCGTTGACTTGCTGATCTGCGAAAAAGCGACGAGCCCCACGATCAGAACGATCGGCACGGCCACCGCGGTCGCCCAGACGGCGGCGATCCGAGTGGTGTTGTCCGGCTTCTTGTCCCCCTGGGTGGGGGCGTCCTGAGGAGTGTCGACGTCGACCATGCTCAGAGGTTTACCACGGAGCATGTGAGGGTCCGGGTGATGCCCGGCACGTACTGGACCTTGCTCACAATCAGGCTGCCGAGCTCGTCCACGGTGTGGGCTTCGGTGAGCACGACCACGTCATAGGGGCCGGTCACCGCGTCGACACGGACGACCCCCGGTATTTTCTCGATCGCGGCGGCCACGTCACGGGCCTTCCCGACCTCCGTTTGAATGAGGATGTATGCCTGGACCACGATCGACTCCTATCCGCCACCGTCGGTGATCCCCGATCGTGAAACTACCGTACGAAGCGACCCGGCAGCGGGACGCCACCATCGAAGGGCGTGCACGTGAGCATCGCAGAGTCCGGTGAATTCGGACTAATAGGCCGAATCGTGTCGCGCCTCGGCGCGGGTTCGGCCACCCTGCTCGGTCCCGGCGACGACGCCGCCGTGGTGCGCGCGGCCGACGGCCGGGTGGTGGCGTCCACCGACGTGCTCGTCGAGGGCCGGCATTTCCGGCGTGACTGGTGCGGCCCGGTCGACGTCGGTCACCGCGCGGCGGCGGCGAATCTGGCCGACATCGCCGCCATGGGAGCCACTCCGACCGCGTTGCTCGTCGCGCTCTGCGTGCCCGGCACCCTGGAGGAGTCCTGGGCCGAGGGCCTGGCCGACGGCCTGACCGCTGAGGCGGCGCTCTGCGGGGCGAGCGTGGTCGGCGGGGACACGTCCTCCAGTCCGACGCTCACGGTCGCTGTGACGGCTCTGGGGGACCTGGGAGGCCTTGATCCGGTACGACGTAACGGGGCGCAGCCCGGCGACGTCCTGGCGCTCTCCGGGCGGATCGGGTACGCGGCCGCCGGGTACACCGTGCTGTCGCGCGGTTTCCGGACGCCGAAGATGCTCGTGGAGGCGTACCGGCGGCCCGAGGTGCGCTACGCGGCCGGCCCGGAGGCGGCCCGGCTCGGCGCGACCTCGATGATCGACGTGTCCGACGGCCTGCTGCAGGACGTCGGTCACCTGGCCTCGGCCAGCGTGGTCGGCATCGACATCCGGTCGGACGCGTTCGAGGTGCCCGATCAGATGCGGGACGCGGCCAAGGCGCTCGGGGTGGACCCGTACCAGTGGGTGCTGGCCGGTGGCGATGATCACCCGTTCGCCGCGACGTTCCCGGCCGGTACGCGGCTGCCCGGCGGCTGGCAGGAGATCGGCTCGGTGCACGACGGCACCGGCGTCACCGTGGACCGTAAGCCGTGGTCCGGGCCACTGGGGTGGGATCACTTCCGCTGACGCTGATTACGCTGGCGGGGTGGGACAGATCAAGATCAGATCGGCTCGTTTCGACGAGCCGGAGGTGGTGGAGCTGGTCGCGGAGAACATGCGCGACCTCTCCGAGCGGTATGGCGGCAGCGGCGACGACACCCCGATCGTCGCGGCCGACTTCCTGCCGCCCGACGGCGCCTTCCTCGTGGCCGTTCAGGACGACGGCGTGCTGGCCGGCAGCGCGGGCTGGCGGCGGCACGGGTCGGACGCCGAGCTCAAGCGGATGTTCACCCGGGCCGCGGCGCGCGGGCAGGGCGTGGCCCGGCGGATGCTGGCCGCTGTCGAGGAATCAGCACGCGAGGCCGGTTGCGAGCGGGTCATCCTCGAGACCGGGGACCGGCAGCCCGAGGCGATCGCGCTCTACGAGTCCGCGGGGTACGAGCGGATCGAGGACTTCGGCTACTACAAGGGGCATGCGGGCGTGTTGTCGTACGCGAAGAAGATCTGAGAAAGCAAGAAGCCGCCGGGTCGATGACTCGGCGGCTCCTCGGAAGCGAAAGCTCAGGCGCGGGTGACCTTGCCGGCCTTGATGCACGAGGTGCAGACCTGAAGCTTCTTGGTCGTCCCGCCACCGGCCGGGGTACGCACCGACTGGATGTTCGGGTTCCAGCGGCGGTTGGTCCGCCGGTGCGAGAAGGACACGTTGTGGCCGAAGCCCGGTCCCTTGCCACAGACGTCGCACACGCTAGCCACGGGATACTCCTGGGTTTGATTCGAAGATCTGAAGACGCCCAGGAGCAATACTCGCCAGGCAACCCGGCGAGCTTACCCGACTCGGGGGCCGGACAGCCAATCGCCCCCGGTCAGGGTGCGTACCCTGCGATTGTCAGGGGTGGTTAGTACGATTTTCGCGTGCTGGAGACCCTCGATGCCGCTGCCGTGCACCGCTGGTGCGACGGTGGGCTGGAGGCGCTCCGTGCCCACCAGCGTGAGATCGACGACCTGAACGTCTACCCCGTGCCCGACGGTGACACCGGGACCAACCTCGTGCTCACCCTCGCCGCGGCGCAGGAGGCGGTCGAGTCCGCCCTGCACGAGGAGCCGCGGACCCCGCTGGGCCGGCTGATGGGCCGGATGGCGCGCGGGGCCCTGCTCGGCGCCCGCGGCAACTCCGGGGTGATCGTGTCGCAGATCCTGCGCGGCATGGCCGACTCGTTCGCCACCGCGGTCACCGTCCGGGGCGGCGAGCTGGCCCGGGCGTTGCGCCAGGCCACCGACGCGGCCTACGGGGCGGTCGCCCGCCCGGTCGAGGGCACCGTGCTGTCGGTGGTCGCGGCCGCGGCCGAGGGGGCCGGGCGGATCAAGTCCGACAATCTGGTGGCCGTGGCGCGGGCGGCGGCTCGGGCGGCCGCGGAAGCGCTCGCGCGCACCCCGCAGCAGCTGCCGGTGCTGGCCCGGGCCGGGGTGGTGGATGCCGGCGGGCGAGGGCTCTGCGTGCTGCTGGACGCGCTGGTCGACACCGTGGAGGGCAGCGTGTTCGAGCAGCCGTTGTTGCCGGTGGTCACGCCGTCGCACAGGCACGACGAAGAAAAGAACTGCGAAGGCTTCGGGTACGAGGTGCAGTACCTGCTGGACGCCACCCCCGAGGCGGTCGAGAAACTTCGCACGACCCTGGCCGGGCTGGGGGAGTCGCTGGTCGTGGTCGGTACCGGGGACGGCACGTGGAACGTGCACGTTCACGTCGACGAGATCGGGCCGGCGATCGAGGCCGGCGTCGAGGCCGGGCGGCCGTACAAAATCAATGTCACCCCCCTGGAGGAGAAGCGGCCCGGCGCCGATTCGCGCGGCGCGGTCGTCGTCGCCGCCGGCGACGGGCTGACCGCGCTGTTCGAGGCCGAGGGCGCGGTGGTCGTCGACCGGAATCCGTCCACCGCCGAGATGCTGGCCGCCGTCCACGCGTGCGGCGCCTCGGCCGTGGTCCTGCTGCCCAACGACGCGAACACGCAGGCCGTCGCCGTCTCCGCGGCCCGCGAGGCCGAGGCGGCCGGTGTCCGGGTCAGCGTGGTCCCGACCCGCTCCCCGGTGCAGGCCCTGGCCGCTCTCGCCGTGCGCGACCACGGCCGCCCGTTCGCCGACGACGTGATCGCGATGGCCGAGGCCGCCGGCGCATGTCGGTACGGCGAGGTCTGCACCGCCCAGCGCGACGCGCTCACGGTCGCCGGCCCGTGCCGCGCCGGTGATCTGCTCGGCCTGGTCGACGGCGAGGTGCACGTGATCGGCCGCGACCTGGCCGACGTCAGCCACCGTCTGCTCGACCGGATGCTCGGCGGCGGCGGCGAGCTGGTCACCCTGGTCCTCGGCGCCGACGCCTCCCCGGATCTGGAGGAGGACCTGCGTGGTCACGTGCACCGCACCTGGCCGTTCATCGAGTTGCAGTGCTACGCGGGCGGTCAGCCCCGTTATCACCTGTTGGCAGGAGTCGAATGACCACGACCGAGAATCCGGTGACCAGGGTCACGACGGACGTCCCGCTGACCAAGGTGCTCGGCGCGCGTACGGCCAAGGCCCTGGCCGAACATCTCGACCTGCACACCGCGGGCGACCTGATCTACCACTTCCCCCGGCGCTACGACGAGCGCGGCGAGCACACCGACCTGCGTCAGCTGGAGGTCGGTGAGCAGGTCACGGTGCTGGCCCAGGTGCAGGGGATCGGTGTCAAACCGATGCGCCAGCGCAAGGGCAACATGCTCGAGGTCACCATCGGCGACGGCTCCGGGGCGACGCTGACCTGCACGTTCTTCAACCAGGCGTGGCGCGAGCGGGAGCTGACCCGGGGCCGCTGGGGGCTGTTCGCCGGCAAGGTGACCGAGTTCCGCGGCAAGCGGCAGCTCAACGGTCCGGCCTATCAGCTGCTCAAGGCCGACGCGACGCAGGACGAGGCGGCCGAGGAGATCGAGGAGTTCGCCGGCGCCCTGATCCCGGTCTACCCGGCCGCGCAGGCGGTGCCGACCTGGACGATCGCCAAGTGCGTGCGGACCCTGCTGGACGTGTTCGACCCGCCGGCCGACCCGATGCCGGCGTCGGTGCGGGCCGCACGGAATCTGGTCGGCATCGGCACCGCCCTTCGGGAGATCCACCGGCCCACCTCCGAGGCCACCCTGTACTCGGCCAAGCACCGTCTGAAGTGGGACGAGGCGTTCGCCGTGCAGCTGACCCTGGCGCAACGCCGGGCCCGGGCGGCGGCCGCGCCCGGCACCGCCCGCCCCCGCGCCGAGGGCCGGCTGCTGGACCGGTTCGACGCCGCTCTGCCGTACGAGTTGACCGAGGGCCAGGCGTCGGTCGGTGAGGAGATCGCCGCCGACCTGGGCCGCGCCCACCCGATGCACCGGCTGCTGCAGGGCGAGGTCGGCTCCGGCAAGACGCTCGTCTCGGTGCGCGCGATGCTGCAGGTGGTGGACGCGGGCGGCCAGGCCGCGCTGCTCGCCCCGACCGAGGTCCTGGCCACCCAGCACTTCCGCGGGATCAGCGGGCAGCTCGGCGCCCTGGGCCGGGCCGGCGAGCTCGACGGCGATCCCGAGGGGACGCAGTTGACCCTGGTCACCGGCTCGCTGGGGGCCGCGGCCCGGCGTGCGGCGCTGGCCAAGGTCGCCGACGGGACCGCCGGCATCGTCGTCGGGACACACGCTTTGCTGTACGAGGGGGTCGACTTCAAGGATCTCGGCCTGGTGGTCGTGGACGAGCAGCACCGGTTCGGGGTCGAGCAGCGGGATGCGTTGCGGGCCAAGGCCGCCCGCCCGCCGCACGTGCTGGTGATGACCGCGACGCCGATCCCGCGCACGGTCGCCATGACCGTCTACGGCGACCTGGAGACGTCCGTGCTCTCGCAGCTGCCGCGCGGGCGCTCGCCGATCGCCTCGCACGTGATCCCGGCCCTGGAGAAGCCGGCCTATCTGGACCGGGCCTGGAAACGGGTGAAGGAGGAGGTCGCGGCCGGCCATCAGGCGTACGTGGTGTGTCCCCGCATCGGCGAGGGCCCGGAATCCTCGTTCGACGACGGCGATGCGCCACCGCCCGAGACCGAATCGGCCCGGCGCCCGCCGCTGGCCGTGACCGAGGTGCTGCCGGCCCTGCGCGATCACTACCTCAAGGGTCTGCGCATCGAGATGCTGCACGGCAAGATGCCGCCCGAGGAGAAGGACGCGGTGATGCGCGCGTTCGCCGCCGGTGACGTGGACGTGCTGGTCGCGACCACGGTGATCGAGGTCGGCGTCGACGTGCCGAACTCCACCGTCATGATCATCATGGATGCCGACCGGTTCGGCGTCTCCCAGCTGCATCAGCTGCGCGGCCGGGTCGGCCGGGGTTCCGCGCCCGGCGTCTGCCTGCTGCACACCGAGGCCGTGGAGGGCTCGGCCGCCCGGGAACGGCTCGACGCGGTCGCCTCCACCACCGACGGCTTCAAACTCTCCGAGATCGACCTGGAGCAGCGGCGGGAGGGCGACGTGCTCGGCGCGTCCCAGTCCGGCAAACACTCCCACCTGCGGCTGCTCTCGCTGCTGCGGGACGAGAAGCTGATCAAGGAGGCCCGGGTCGAGGCGGCGTCCCTGGTCGGCGACGACCCCGACCTGACCGCCCATCCGGCCCTGGCCGCCTCGGTCACCGCGCTGGTCGACGAGGACCGCGCCGAATTTTTGGAAAAGGGATGATCTTCCACCTCTGCCCACGTTCCGTGTGGGAATCAGTTTCGGACAGTTACTCCGGCGACACGCTGGCGACCGAGGGCTTCATCCACTGCTCCGACCCGGAATGGGTCCACGTGCCGGCCACGCTGTTCTACCGCGGGCGCACCGACCTCGTCCTGCTGGAGATCGACCCGGACCGGGCCGGCGTGCCGGTGATCTGGGAGGACGGAAGCCCGCCGGACCCTTCGGGCCGGCAATTCCCGCATGTGTACGGGGTTCTCCCCGTCTCGTCGGTCGTCGCCGTCCACGAGTACCAGCCGCGGCCCGACGGGTCGTTCCCGGCATGGAAGAGGGGCGCCGACCGTTAGGTCGACGCCCCTCGTTCAGGGCCTACCGGCTATCAGGCCTTGAAGTTGAGCTTGCGGCGGCGGGCCATGAAGAACAGGCCGGCCCCGACGATCAGGAGCACGACCGCCCCACCCGCGATGGTGCTGGAGTTCGAGCCGGTCAGCGCCAGGGCGCCACCCTCGCTCGGGCTGGTGCTCGGGGTCCCGGTGCCCGGGGTCTCCGAGGCCGGGGTGGACGCGGTGACCGACGGCGACGGCGAGGCCGACGACGAGGTGCTGGTGCCCGGGTTCGGGTTCTTGGTGCAGGTCTCCGGCGCGGTCCACTTGACGTCGCCGTTCAGGCCCAGGAAGTCACCGGTCACGGCGACGGTCAGGCCCTCGGTGCCCGGGAAGGTCACGGTCTTGGTCTCGCCGGCCTTGACGGTGACGGTCTGGGCCTCGCCCTTGTTCGGGGTGAAGGTGCCGGTCAGCGACGCGGCGCCGTTCTCCGGGTTGGTCAGGGTGAAGATCAGGGAGTCACAGGTGGTGTCGATCTTCGTGACCGGCTTGCCGACCTCGGGCTGCTCGCAACCCTCGGGCTTGGTCCAGGAACCGGAGTACAGAACCTCGCCGCCGGCCGTCACCTTGATGTTCTTGGCGTTGGCGGCCGGGATCGTGACGTCGTCCTTGGTGTTCTTCTTGACGACCCGGCTCTGCTTGAAGTCGCCGTCCGCGGTGATGTCGAACCGCACGCTGGTGACGCTGGCGTCCCGGTTGATCAGGGACAGCTTCACGTTGCCGGCGCAGTCCGAGATCGTCTCGACGGCCGGTTCGGCGGTGCAGGTGCCGTTCTTGTAGTCCCCGTTGTTGCCGTTCCACCAGGCGTTCTGCGGCTGGTTGGCGGCCGGCGCGGACTGCGAGCCGGGCGCGGCCGGGCTGCCGACCTTGGCGTTGTTGTAGCGGTCGCTCTTGTCGGTCAGCGGGTTGATGACCTTGTCACCGAAGACGAAGTCGACCTGGGTGAAGCAGGTCGGGACCTCGACCTTGAAGTCGAGCCGCAGCTCGCCCTTGTCGTTCGGCTTCGAGTCGGCGGTGAAGTACTGGGTGTCGCTGTCCAGCACGTACTGCGGCAGCGAGAACGAGGCCGACGGCGCGGTGTAGGACACCAGCGTGAGCGGGACCTGCTGGTTCTCACAGATCGGGCCGTTCAGCAGCTTGATGCTGGCGGTGCCGGCCGGGCCGTTGAAGCTGTGCTCGAACTTGGCGTTGGCGCCCGGGACACAGGGGCCCTCGACGGAGGCGGCGTGCGCCGGGGAGGCGAACGTGCCCAGGCTCAGAAGGGCGCCGACTGCGAGGACCGCGGCCTGGCGCAGGCGGGGGGTGAACTTCATTCGTGCTCCTGCTACGTGGGGGACGGTAAGGGGCGCGCCAACCCGAGTCGACGCGCCCCTTGCTGCTAGCGGTGATGCACCCGAGTTATCAGGCGGTGAAGCGGACCTTGCGGCGGCGGGCCATGAAGAACAGGCCGGCACCGATGAGCAGGACCAGAACGGCGCCACCGGCGATCGTGCTGCTGTTGGAACCGGTCAGCGCGAGCTGGTCACAGTCGGCCGGGGCGGTGTAGGCGATCGTGCCGGCCTCGTCCTCGTAGCCCTTCGGGGTCGCGGTGACCTTCAGGCCCTTGGAAGCGGGGAAGTCGACGGTCTTGGTCTCGCCCGGAGCGGCCGTGACGGTCTTGCTGTCGCCCGTGGACGGCTTGAAGGTGACCGTCAGGGACTCCTTCCAGTCCGCCGGAACCTCGACGCCGACGGTGAAGGTGTCACACGTCGCGTCGTAGACGAACTGCGGCTCGGTGAGAACCGGGTTCTCCGGGGTCGTGGTGGCGCTGTTGGACGGCACGGCCGACGAGGCCGGGGCCGAGGACGCCGGAGCGGAAGAAGCCGGGGCCGAGGACGCCGGGGCCGACGAGGCCGGAGCCGAGGACGCCGGAGCGGAGGAGGCCGGGGCCGACGAGGCCGGAGCCGAGGAGGGCGGGGTGGAGGACGGCGGCGTCGAGTGCGGCGGCTGGTCCTTGCAGATCTCGCGCGACTTCTTGGACTCGGTGAAGGTGGAGCCCTTGAAGTAGTCGCCCCACTGGCCGGTGACCTTCAGTGTCGCCGTGTCGGCGTCGGCGGCGATGACCTGCTTGGCCGTGAGGGTCGTCCAGTTGTTGAGCTTGTCGCCGACGTTGATGCCGGTGAAGCTGATCGTGCCCGTGTTGCCCTGATCCGGCGTGTATTCCACCGCGGAGACGCTGCCCGGGCCGAGCTCGTTGTCGCTGGCCTTGACCTTCCAGGTCACAGTCCACGAACCGTCGTCGTTGACACACTGAGAGTTATCGTTGGACTCGGGGTGGCAAGCCAGGGCGGGCATGGCGGAGCTCAGCACGCCAACGAGGCCAAGGGCCGCGCCGGCAACAACCGTGCCGGCTCGGCGGGACGAGGACTTGAACAGGTTCACGCGCTTACTCCTGGGAACGGGGTCAGGAAGAAAAAGTGCGTGTGGGAAAGCCACGTGACATCGGCCACTCGCTATGTAAAAACGGCGAGGGCTGCGACGACGCCTCCCCACGTCGCCTGCGGACGGTCCCAGAAGGACTGCCGCAACAGCGCCTGACCCTAGCCACTTCCCGCTGTCAAAGAAACGTCTCAGCGTCACATAAGGGTCTTGTTATGAACCCGTGATCTTTTTTCACTGCAACGGGACGGTCCCGTTGCGCGTAGTGCCTGTGACGAGGGAATTGTTTACGCGCTGGTGGCCGTTTGGTTGGGGTGCACTAGCGTCGAGGGCGATGACGAGGATTATCGCCGGGGCACATGGCGGGCGGCGTCTGTCCGTTCCGTCCGGTGTGCACACCCGGCCCACATCTGACCGGGTTCGCGAGGCGTTCTTCAGCACCCTCGAGACGATGACGGATCTGTCCGGTGCGCGGTTCGCCGACCTTTATGCCGGATCCGGCGCGGTCGGCCTGGAGGCGTTGTCCCGCGGTGCCGATCACGTCCTTCTGGTCGAAGCGGACACCAAGGCGGCCCGCGTTGTCCGTGACAATGTGGTCGCTCTCCGTGTCGTCCCGGCCGCCCGGGTCGTCACCGGAAAGGTGGTCCAGGTTCTGGCCGATCCTCCGGACGGGGGACCGTACGACGTGGTCTTCGCCGACCCGCCGTACGCGCTGGGCAGTGACGAGATCGACGCTGTGCAACAACAGCTGATGGCCAACGGCTGGCTGGCCCCGGATGCCGTGCTGGTGTTCGAGCGTTCCACCCGATCGACTCGCAGAGAGCCGCTGACCTGGGTGGACGGTGTCGTCGAGGACCGCACCCGGCGGTACGGCGAGACCACCCTTTGGTACGGTCGCCGATCATGAGACGTGCGGTGTGTCCCGGCTCCTTCGACCCGGTCACGAACGGTCACATCGACATCGTCGGGCGGGCCAGCCGGCTGTTCGACGAGGTCATCGTCGGAGTTCTGATCAATCAGTCGAAGTCCGGCATGTTCACTGTCGACGAGCGGCTGGAGATGCTCAGTGAGGTGACCGCCCCGTACAAAAATGTCCGGGTCATGGCCTTTCACGGGCTCCTCGTGGACTTCTGCCGTGATCAGGGCGCCGAGGTGGTGGTCAAGGGCATCCGCGCGGTCAGCGACTTCGACTACGAGTTGCAGATGGCGCAGATGAACATCGGGCTCTCCGGTGTGGAGACACTGTTCATGCCGACCAACCCGTTGTACTCGTTCGTGTCGTCCAGCCTGATCAAGGACGTGGTCAAGTGGGGTGGGGACGCCTCGGCGTACCTGCCGGACCCGGTGCTCGCGCGGTTGGTCAACCGGCTGAAGCAGAATTAGGAGCCCCCGGCGCGCCGAATACCGGCGGGGCGGCGGCACAGTAACGTGATCGCACCACGCTGGGTGGCGGTTCGACGACGGGAGTGAGACACCGGTGGATCCGCTCGACCGTATCGACGAGCTCATCGAGCACGTCCAGGACGCGCGTTCGGTTCCGATGTCGCGGACGAACTTCATGTTCGACCGCGGCGAGATGATCGAGCGGTTGGAGGAGCTCCGCGCCGAGCTCCCCTCCGAGCTGCGCAAAGCAGCCGCCGTCCTGGACGAGCGGGACCGGATCATCGAGGCCGGTCGTCGCGAGGCGGACCGGATCGTCAGCGAGGGTGAGGCCGAGCACGCCCGCCTCGTCTCGGTGAACGAGATCACCGTCTCGGCCGAGCACGAGGGCGCCCGGATCATCGCCGAGGCCCGGGGCGAGGCCCAGCGCCTGCGCGAGGAGGTCGACGACTACGTCGACACCGCGCTGGCCAACTTCGAACAGTTCCTGACCAGGGCGCTGGCGTCGATCGAGCGCGGCCGTGACAAGATGCACGCGCTCCGCGAGATCGGAACCTTCCAGGGCGAGGACGCCGAGCGGCCGTTACCGTTTTAACCAGGCCGATTCGACGACATCCAGCAAGCTCAGGTAATGTTTTCGGCTGGCCTACCCACGGCTGAGGAACATGATGCCCAAGTCACCGCAGAGTCACCTGAATCCCAGGCAGCCGCTGGTCGTCGACACGACGAAACTACCCCGGCAGCCTGGTGCGACGCGTGCCCTGAAACGGGTGGTGCCGGCGCCGGCGGACCTCAACCTGGAGTTGATCTCGATCCCGGAAGGGTCCGACCTCGAGCTCGATCTGAGCATGACGTCGGTCTCCGAGGGGGTCTATGTCAGCGGCACCGTGCGCGGCTCGCTCAAGGGCGAGTGCGGCCGGTGCCTCAACGAGATCGACAGCTCGTTCGCGGTGTTCCTCAAGGAGATGTATGCCTACGAGGACAGCACCACGGAGGAGACCACCGACGAGGACGAGGTGGGCCGGATGCAGGGCGACCTGTTCGACCTGGAACCGGCGGTGCGGGACGCGGTGGTGCTGACCCTGCCGACCAACCCCCTCTGCCGCCCGGACTGCCCAGGGCTGTGCCCCGAGTGTGGGGTGCACTTCGACGACCTTCCGGCTGACCACAGCCACGAGGAAATCGATGCCCGCTGGGCCGCTCTCCGTGGCCTTACCGACGCCGAGCAGCCCGACGCACAGCCGCAAGACCCGCAGAAAAACAAGGAGTAGGAACCGTGGCCGTCCCCAAGCGCAAGATGTCGCGCAGCAACACCCGCTCGCGCCGGGCGAACTGGAAGGCGACCGCGGTCTCGACCGTGGCCTGCCCCCAGTGCAAGTCGCCGAAGCTGCCGCACACCGCTTGCTCGGTCTGCGGCACCTACAACGGCCGTCAGGTCCTCGAGGTCTGACGTCGCCGAGTGACACGCCCGATTATCGGGCGGGTCGTACCCGAGCAGTGGCGTTCCACCGGTGTCCCGGTTCCCCGTAGGGAGCCGGGCACCGCGCGGATCGCCGTCGACCTCCTCGGCGGGGACCATGCTCCCGCCGTCGTGGTTGACGGCGCTCTGCGTGCCATCGATGACGATCCGGCCCTGCACCTGACTCTCGTCGGCCCGGCTGATGCCGCCGACGCGGTGCTCGACGCCCTTGAACCGGCGCAGCGCCACCGCATCACCGTCGTTCCCGGCGGCACCGCCGCCGAGGCCGTCGCCGCGGGCCACGCCGACGGCCTGATCTCCGCGGGCGACACCGCCGTGACCGTCGTCTCGGCCGCGCGGGCCCTGGGCCGTTGGCCCGGCATCCGCCGCCCTCCGCTCGCCGCCGTGCTGCCCACCGCCGCCGGCCGTCTCGTGCTGCTCGACGTGGGTTCCTCCGTCGACCCGGACGCGGAGACCCTGGCCATGCACGCCCGGCTGGGTGCCGCCTACGCGGCCGCCGTTCACGATCTCGCCGATCCGCGGGTCGGGCTGCTCACCATCGGCACCGAGCGGGGCAAGGGCGACCGTCTGCGCCGGGCCGCCGCGCAGCTGCTGGAAGAACTGCCGCTCCGATACGTGGGCCTGGTCGAGGGCAGCGATGTCGTGCTCGGCGCCGCCGCTGACGTCGTGGTCACCGACGGTTTCACCGGGAATGTCCTCCTGAAGGCGCTCGAAGCGGCCCACGGAGTCACAGCGCTTCAAGCGGGTCGCGGACTCAACCCCGTCGCGGCGGCCCCCGGAGTGAAAAAAGCGGACGAAACCCGCGCGGCTGTCCTGCTCGGTGTCACCGGCCTGGTCGTGGTCTGCCACGGCGCGGCCACCGGCGCCGAGCTCGCGGAAAGCATCGCCTTCACCGCTGAACTGCACCGCCGCGCCGCGCTCGCGGCGATCGTCACAATGCTGAAGTACAACGAGGTATCGCATGAATGACAAGCGCCGCCGTCCCCCCACCCTCCCCCTGGAAGAGGCCTTCGGTATCCCGTTCGCGCCGGAGATGCTCGAACGGGCGCTCACCCACCGCTCGTACGCGTACGAGAACGGTGGACTCCCCACCAACGAGCGCCTGGAGTTCCTGGGCGACTCGGTGCTCGGCGTGGTCATCACGTCCGCGCTGTTCCACAACCACCCCGACCTGCCCGAGGGTCAGCTGGCCAAGTTGCGGGCCAGCGTCGTCAACATGCACGCGCTGGCCGACGTGGCCCGCGGCCTGGGTGATGACGGTCTCGGCCCGCACCTGCTGCTCGGCAAGGGCGAGGAGACCACCGGCGGCCGGGACAAGGCCAGCATCCTGGCCGACACCCTGGAGGCCCTGCTCGGCGCGATCTACCTGGAGCACGGCCTGGAAACGGCCGGCGAGGTGATCCACCGGCTGTTCGACCCGCTGATGGCCGAGTCGGCCGGCCGGGGCGCCGCGCTGGACTGGAAGACCAGCCTGCAGGAGCTGACCGCCGCGCTCGGGCTGGGTGTGCCCGACTACGTGATCGAGGACTCCGGGCCCGACCACGCGAAGACGTTCACCGCCTGGGTGGTGGTGGCCGGCGTCCGCTACGGCGGGTCCGACGGCCGCAGCAAGAAGCAGGCCGAGCAGCGTGCGGCCGCGGCCGCCTGGCGGACCCTCACCGATCGGAACGAGGCCGATGTCGACGACAAGCCCGAGTGAGACGGTGGCGGCGACCCCGGACGAGACCGAGCCCGGGGAGCCGCTGTGGGAGAAGGCCGGCGGCGGTCGCGGGGTCGCCGTCGCGGTCGGGCTCCTCGCGCTGACCCGGGTTGCCCAGCTGCTGATGATCTGGTGGCTGGGCGGCGCCTCGACGTCGAACGGTGGCGTCTGGCAACGGCTGCTGGTGTGGGACGGCGGCTGGTTCCTGCGGGTGGCCATGAACGGGTACCCGCACGGCTACACGTACGACGACAACCACGTCCTGCAGGCCAACGAGCTGGCCTTCTTCCCGCTGTACCCGATGCTGATCCGCGGTGTCACCCTGCTCGGCGTCGCGCCCGGGGTCGCCGCCGTCGGGGTGGCCTGGGTCGCCTCGATCGGGGCGGCGATCGCGCTGCACCTGCTCGGCACCAGCCTCTACGGCAAGCGGGCGGGGTGGGCTCTGGTCGCGATCTGCTGCTCGGCGCCGGTCTCCGTGGTGCTGTCCATGGCGTACTCGGAAAGCCTGTTTCTCGCTCTTGTCGCCGGCATGCTGGTGGCCGCGCATCGGCGGGCCTGGCTGCCGGCCGCTCTGCTGGGTCTGGGCTGTGCGCTGACCCGGCCGACCGGTGCCGCGGCGGCGCTCGCCCTGGGGGTCGCCGCGCTGATGGCCCTGCGCGACTCGCCCAACAAGATCAAACCGCTGGCGGCGGCGGCGACCGCGCTGGCCGGCGTGCCGCTGTTCCTGGGCTGGGTCGGCTGGCGGGTCGGCGACTGGGGTGCCTGGTTCAAGATCCAGACTGCCGGTTGGGGCACGTCGTTCGACTACGGCAGCAGCACGATCGCCTTCCTCGACGACACGTTCACCGGCGGCGACGGCTGGGTGCAGGTCAGCGTCGGGCTGATCCTGCTGGCCGCGCTGGCCGCGGCCGGGGTCGCCCTGGCCCAGAAACCGTGGCTGCCGCTGGCGGTCTACGGGGTGGTGGCCATGATCCTGGTCTACGGCCAGGCCGGCTTCTACCATTCCAAGCCGCGGCTGCTGCTGCCCGTACTGTTGACGCTGCTGCCGTCGGTGGTCGCCGCCGCCCGCGCCCGCCCCCGGGTCGCGATCCTGGCGATCTCCGCGTGGGCCGCCTTCGGCCTCTGGTACGGCGCCTACCTGATCACCATCTGGCCATACACCATGTGAGGAATCCCCCCGTTGCCCGAGCTACCCGAGGTCGAGACCGTCCGGATGGGCCTGGCCAAGTGGGTCACCGGCCGCACCATCGCCGCGGTCGAGGTGCACCACCCGCGCGCTATCCGCCGCCATCTCCCCGGCGACGCGCACTTCATCGCCATGCTCACCGGCCGGACCGTTCTCGACGTGTCCCGCCGCGGAAAATACCTGTGGCTGCCACTCGACTCGGGCGACTCGATCATCGCCCACCTGGGGATGAGCGGTCAGCTCCTGATGCAGCCGGCCACCGCCGAGGACGAGAAGCACCTGCGCGTGCGGTTCGCGTTCACCGACGACGGGCCGCAGCTGCGCTTCGTCGACCAGCGCACCTTCGGCGGCCTGTCGATCTCCGAGGGCGGCGCCGAACTCCCCGACGAGATCTCGCACATCGCCCGCGACCCGATGGATCCGCTCTTCGACGACGCCGCGTTCTCGGCCCGGCTGCGCGGCCGGCACACCGAGATCAAACGGGCGCTGCTCGACCAGACGCTGATCTCCGGGATCGGCAACATCTACGCCGACGAGGCACTGTGGCGGGCCAAGCTGCACGGCACCCGCCCCACCGACAAACTGACCAAGCCGGCGGTCGAGCGGCTCCTGGCCCACGTGCGCGACGTGCTGTCCGAGGCGATCGTGGCCGGCGGGACGAGCTTCGACGAGCTCTACGTCAACGTCAACGGCGAGAGCGGCTACTTCGACCGGTCGCTCAACGCCTACGGCCGCGAGGGCGAACCCTGCAAGCGCTGCGGCGCGATCATGCGTCGCGAGAGCTTCATGAACCGCTCTTCCTTCAGCTGCCCCCACTGCCAACCAAAACCCCGCTGATCGGGTACGGCCACAGCCCCGGTCCCGCCTCGCGCGCCCGCGACCCCCGCCGCACTCCAGGCTCCGGCCGCGCCTCCCGCCCCCGGCTGGCACTGAGGGCTGTATCGGCGGCCCCGGGACAGCCGTGAGCACCAGCTGACCCCTCTCGGCCGGCGGTCACGGCTGTTCTCGGCTCCCGGCCCAGCCGTGAGCGCCGGCTGGGGGTGGGGCGCGAGGTGACCCGGGGTGGTGGCCACCTCGCGCCGGTGGGTGGACAGGGGACCGGGCACCGGCCGTACGGGAAAATCAATCGGCGCTGTGGGCGCCGCCTCCCGGAGCCCCGGCCGGGCTCAGTTCCGGGCTCGCATCGGTGGCCAGGCCGAAGCCGGCGCCACGACGGCCCATCAACCGGCGGGCGGCCGTGAGTAGCCCGGACGGGACACCGTGGACGAGGTGGCCGTCGCCCGGGCGGGTGCCGTCGCCGTCCCAGCTCTGGTAGGCCGACCACGGCCCCTCGAACGTGCAGATCCGCACCCCCAGCTCGCGGTAGAGCGGATGCGTCGGCACACCCGGGTTGAGCACGACCCGGTGCAGCCCGCGCCGCGCCGCCAGGCGGACGGTCAGCGCGACCGGGCCGACCCCGCCCGACCCGGCCGGGGCCCGGTCCAGGAACAGGCCCTCGACACCGTCGGCCCGCCACGCGTCCACGTCGGCGAGCACGTCGGCCAGCGAGCGGCTGCCCCAGTCCAGGTCGATCCGGCCGAGCGACTGGTGCAGGCTGCTGCGGTCGCCCGGCTGTTCCCGGACGATCCAGGTGTCGGCGTCCAGCTCCAGGTCGGGGCCGGGGTGGGCGTACGGGGGGAACAGGGTCTTCACGGAGTCCTCCGGAGATCGGCGGCGGTCAGGGCGACGATGAGAAGGCCGGCCACGTGCGTCGCGGCCAGCACGGCGACGGCCAGCGGCAGCGGGCCGGCGTCCGGCTGCGGGAGCAGCGGCAGGGCCACGGTGGCCAGTGGCGGCGCGGTCGACAGGGTCGCGGCGATCCCGGTCCGCGACCGCGCGGCCAGCAGGAACGTGATCGCGAAGACCCCGCCGAGCAGGGTCCCGGCGGCCAGCGCGAGCACGGCCGACTGGGTCGTGCCGAGATGGCTCAGTTGGTACGGCAACTGGTACGCGGCCAGCGCCAGCGCCCCACCCGCGGCCAGCGGCGGCAGCAGCCCGGCCAGCGTGATCACGGTGACGTTACGGACGTGCCGGTCCAGGTCGGCGACGGTCCGGGCCGAGTCCAGCCCGGCGTCGATGCGGGCCGTGTGCCAGCCGATCAGCGCCTCCAGCATCGGGATCGCCAGCAGCAGCGGCAGCGCGACCAGGGCCGGCGTCACCCCCGGGCCGGAGCGCCAGAGCAGGGCCACGCAGAGCGCCTGGGAGGCGCCGACGACCAGGTACGCCAGTCCGCGCCGGCGTTCCACGGCGGTGAGCCGGGGGATCGGGCACTCGCGGCCCAGCAGGACGGCCGGACGGAATGCCCGGACCAGCACCGCCACGACCGCGGCGGGCAGCAGGGTCTCCACCGGGACGTGATGCGCCCAGGACGCCCCGGCCTGGCCGGCCAGCGCGGCACCGGCCAGCAGCCAGCAGGGCACGTACCAGCGGATCACGGCGCTCTCCGAGCGACTGACCAGCGCCGCGGTCACCGTGGCGAGCGTGACCAGGCCACCGGCGCCGACCGACGCGGCCATCAGACGGTCCGGGCCGAGCAGCGAGGCCGGGGCGACCCAGACCAGCGCGCACCACAGCGCGGTGACGGCGGCGAATCCGGCCCCGATCAGCCGTACCGCGGCCTCCGGCCCGGCCAGCCGCGCGACCGTGACCCCGACACTGGTCAGGGCCTGGGCGGCGGCCCAGCCGAACAGCAGGGCGGCCGCGGGGACCGGCCAGGCGACCCGGCCGAGCACACCGACCCCGGCGATGGCGACGCTGAGCGGGCCGAGGTAGAGCAGGCAGCGCAGGATCACCGGGAGCAGGAACAGGCGACGCTTGGGCGCCTCCTCCGGCTGCTCGGTGTCGCCGGTGCCGGTGGTGGCGCTGTCGCCGTCTCCGGTGATCGTGCTCAGCCAGCGGCTCTTGGCGCGACGGTTGGTGCGGATCTCGGTGCCGGGCTCGCGGTCGCCGTCGGAGAACGCCTTCCAGGCGGCTTCGGCGCCCGGGCTCAGCTCGGCCTCGTTCCCGAACGGATTCTCGTCCGCCTCGGCCTGGGCCTCCGCCTGGGCCGCCGCCGTTGTCTGGGCCGCCGTCGTCACGGAGCCGCCGTCCGAGTCGGTTGAACTCCAGCCGGCGTCCGATGCGGTCCCGGTCCACGCCGCGTCTGCCTCGGTCCCGGTCCACGCCGCATCCGACTCGGTCGCAGTCCACGCCGCGTCCGACTCGGTCGTGGCCCAGGCCACCTCGGGCTCGGCTGTGCTCCAGCCGGCATCGGGCTCGGCCTCGGCCCATGCCGGGTCCGACCCGGTCGAGCTCCACGCGGCGTTCGGCTCGGCGGTGTTCCAAGCCGCGCCCGCGTCCGGCTGGGCCTGCGGGTGTGCCGCCTCGCCCGAGAGCGACGCGGAGTCGTGCCACGAGTGACCGGCGGTGTCCGGATACTCAGTGCTTTGAGGATAGTCCGCGTCCGGCGAGTACTCAGCGGCCTGTGGATAACCCGTTCGCCCGGCCGCCTGCGGATACTCGATCGGCCGCGAGTAGTCGCTGTTCCGCGGATAGGGAGCGTTGGTCCACGCCGCGGGCTCGTTACGGTCGAACTCGGTGGGCCGCGGCCGCTTCCGGTTCACCACCCGCCCCGGACGATCGAGACCGGTTGCGCCCATCCCGAAGTCCGCCGGAGCCACGTCCGGCCCCCGCTTGCGCCACCCGCGCCGGCCCCGGCGCCCGTCCTCGTCCGGAAGCGGCTGCGCCGCATTCCGATCCCATTCCGCCCAAGGTCGGCGGTCACCTTCCGCGATGCGGTGGTCCGGCTCCACGATTTGCGCGTACGGCGTTCTGTCCCACCCCGGGCCGTCCCCGCCCCGGTCCACGGGCGCCGCCGGTTCCTCCCACGGCGTGGCGTCGGGTTCGACCTCGTCCGGCTGCGTGGCCAGCGCCCGCGCCAGCCCGGCGAACAGCAGCGTCTCGGCGGTCCCGTCGATCGGCGAGCGCGGTTCCTGGGCGTGCCGCCCCGGCGCCGTACCGAAGAGGAACGTCTCGGTCAGCGGGGTGACCTCCCGCCGGACCGGCGGGGTCGCGCGATGGTCCTCGGCCGCCTCGCCCCAGTTCCGCGGCCGGGTGAACAGGATCGTCTCCGCCGCGGGAGCCGGATCCACCGCCTGCTCGAACGCAGCCGGCGCCAGCTCGGGAAACAGGGCCGACGGAGCGGTCAGCGCGGTCTCGGAAGGGCCGAACCCGACGTCCGGCGTGGTGAACCCGGTCTCGGACGCGCCGAACCCGGTGCCGGACGTGGTGAACGCGGTTCCCGGTGCGCTCCCCGGCAGATCGGCGCTGGCCAGCTCGGCCGCCGTCAGCGTCACCCGCGGGAACAGCCCGGACTCGGCCGGCTCGGGTTCGTCGTCGAAGGTCGGCCGCACGAACAGCAGGGTCTCCGCGACCGCGGTCTCCCGCTCGGAGTCCGACATCACCTCGTAGAGCCGGGCGCCCAGCCCGTCGGTCTCGGTCGACACCGCCCCGGCTCGGGGTTCGGCGTGCTCCGCCCGTACGTCATCGAATTCGTCGGCGAACCGCCCACCCGGACCCTCGGCCGGATGCCGGGTGTTGCGGCGCCGCGCAGCGGGCGCCTCCTCGAACGCCGGAGCGTTCGCGGCATGCCGGGGCTCGCCCGGCTGCGGACGACGCCGGCGGCTGCGCGACGAACTCCGCGCGGTGCCGGAAGTCCCACGTGGGGGAATGATGGTCATTTCAGTCCTCCCTGGTCAGCCAGCGAAGCGTGGCCGGCATCGGGGTCCGGGGTGCCGGCACGGCGAGCGCCAGCTCGAAAGCCTGCGCCGGGGGCGGCGCGGCAAGATCGGTGTAGAGCGCGCCGTAGATCCGCACCACCCGATCGGCGGTGAAGTGGTTGAGCGCGCGCTGCCGGGCGGCGTCACCCAGCGCACGCCGGCGCGGTGTCGCCCGCAGCAGGCCGACGATCGCGATGGCCAGCTCGGACGGGTCGTCGGCGGGCACCACGATCCCGGTGTCACCGAGCGTCTCCCCGGCCGGCCCGACGTCGACGGCCACCACCGGGCGGCCCGACATCATGGCCTCCACCAGGCGCGACGGCGGATCGGAGGGCCCCGGCACGTGCGCCACTACCTGCCCGACGGTGAACCGCTCGCGCGGGTCGGCCGGAAGCGGATGCATCCGGATCGTGCTGCTCAGCCCGGTGCCCTCGATCCGGTCGGCGCAGTACTCCTCGTGCGCGGCGGTCACCCCGACCAGGTGCAGCACGGTCCCCGGCAGCGCCGCCGAGATCTCGGTGAACGCGTCCAGCACCGGGGTCAGGCCGCTGTCCGGGCCGCCGCTGCCGGCCCACACCACGGACGCCGGGGCGTCGAGCTCGGCCGCACCCGGATTCTCCTTCGGATCCGCACCGGCCGGCACCTGGATCAGCCGGGTCGGCGCGGCGCCGTGATCAAGCGCCCAGCCGTGGTGATACGTGCTCAGCGGGGCGATCAGCTCGGCTTCGGCGTACCCGGTCCGGGCCACGGCGCTGCGGAAACGCCGGAGCACGAGCCGGACCGCGGGGGACATGCGCTCCTCGGCCGGACGCTGGCGGGTCACCGGCGTACGCGCCTCGGTCAGCAGCAGCGGCGTACCACTGCGCCACCGCCCGGACAGCGCCGCGAGCAGCGGCGTCGTCCCGCCCACACAGTGCACCAGGTCCACCTCGGGGACCGGCACGGCCAGCGCCCGCAGGGCATGCCGCAGCAGCGTGGCCGCGGTCCGCGCATCACGCACGCTGAGCTTCGGCAATTCATCATGTACGGGGTGAGTGGCCCACCGCCACGAGTCGAGCAGTTTGTCGGCCAGCGGCAGGCGGGTCAGCGGGCTCGGGCGGTTCGCGGCCATCTCGGCGATGCCCCGCAGCCCGTCGGCGAACACATCGGTCGCCGACTCGTCGAGCAGGCCGTGACAGAGCTGGGCGACCGCATCGGCGGCACCCTCCGGGAGCTGGGCGCGGCGGCGCTCGGCCCGGGCCGGCTCACGACCCAGCGCGATGGCGCGGGCCGAGCCGACATTGAACGGAAGCGGGTACGCGGGAGCAGACGGCAGTTCCCGGTCCGTGACGGTCAGCAGCTCGAAGCGGAACCGGTGCAGCCCGTCGACGAGCGTCCGGCACCAACCTCCGAGAGCGTCCCGGCGGTACGGGTACCCGCCGCCGGTGAGCAGACAGATGCGCTCGCGCGACGGGGTCGGATTCACGCTGGGGGCAACGACAGAATAGCCCCAGGCTACCGGAGCATGTCAGCTAGGCGACAGAAATACGCGGCCTTTGTCCTAATTTGTCGCCCAAGTTTGCCCGTTTATGCCCGAAAGGCCGCCCCTGTCCACCCCCTTAGCCCCACCCCTTGATCGACCCCCGTCCTCCCCCCAAATCAACCCCACCCACCCCCGAGCCCCCGGCCGAGCCCCGCCACCGCACCCGCCGCCAGTGCCCCCACCTCCAGCCCCGCCGCCATGAGGCCAGCTGGCACTGAGGGCTGTCCCGGCCGCCTCAAAGCAGCCCTCAGCGCCAGCCGAGACCGCGCACCGCGGCCGGAGCTCGGGCCCAGCTTCCGGCCGCGCCGCCGCGAGTCCAGCTGGCGCTGAGGGTTGTCTCGGCCGGGTCGAAGCAGCCCTCAGCGCCAGCCGAGACCGCCCGGCGCGGCCGGAGCGTGGGTCCGGCCTTCGGCCGCGGTGTGGTGCGGGCCGGCTGGTGCTGAGGGCTGTCTCGCCGGGGTCGAAGCAGCCCTCAGTGCCAGCCGAGGCCTGGCGGCGCGGCCGGGGCTTGGGTCCGGCCTTCGGTCGCGGTGCGGTGGGGCCGGCTGGTGCTGAGGGTTGTTTCGGTGGGGTTGAGGCAGCCCTCAGTGCCAGCTGGGGCCTTGCGGTTTGCGGCGCGGTGAAGGGTGGGGTGGCGCGGGGATTTGGGTGTGGGTGGGGAGTGAAATTGGTGCCGGCGGGGAGCAGTCGGGTGGTGGGGCGGGGAATTTCTTGATCAAATAGGTGGCCCGGGGACGGGGCCGACGCGTACGGTGTTGATCGAACTTCATCGAGTGAGGTGGGCGAGAGTGTCCCACCGAGATCGACAAACCGGCAGCGACGCGCATAATCGCTGTTCAAGACCCCCTGGTGGCGTGATTCACTAACGTCGGCCGGGCGACGGCGTGCGCTCGGCTTGACGGAGCTGGGGTATGGGCGGACTATGGAGATGTCGCTAGTCGCGCCCACTCATGCCCCGGCTCCCTTCGTGGCTTGAGCATCAGCACCTAAGAGAGTTTTGCCGCAACACTGGCAGAACTCTGTTCTCACGCGTGCCCGTGGGTCCTTTGGTGCGTCAGTTCGCGTGCTGAGCGCGTTTTTGGCCGGCCGTTTTCCGGCGAAGCATTCACATAAGAGACGCACCGCGTCACAAGGAGTCACGATGGCGAAGGCCCTCTACGGCCACGTAGGTGCGGCGCCCGATCGGCGCCTGCTCGACGAGGTCACCCGACTGCGTTCAAGGGTGCAGGCCTTGGAGTTCGAGGTCACCCGCCTCCGGGCGGAGAACGACCGTCTCGCGGCGGCGGCCGCCGAGGCGGATGACATTCTGCGGCTGACCGAGCCGGCTCTGACCTGAGCCGATCCGTTCGCCGGGACGTCTCTGCGGGGTGACTGACCCGGCGTTCATCCCCCTCGCACCACAAAACGCATCAAAGAAAAGCGCGCCTCCACATCCGTGGCGGCGCGCAGTTTTTTGCCCGGAAAGTGCCGGCCGCCGCGGAGGAAGCGCCTGGTGTGGGCGGTGCAGAGGTGCGGGTTGTGACGGGCGTGCGAAGAGGCGAGGCGGCGCGCGGCGGGGGAGCCCCAGGTGGCGCGGGACGTCAGATGGCGCGGGAACCCTAAGTGGGGCGGCGAACGGCGCGGGGCGGCGCGGAGTGGTGAAGCGGCGCGGCCGGCTGGGGGAGGGCGAGCGGCACGCACCCGCCGTACGGGAAAAGGTTGAAACCGCCGACAAAGGGCGAATTCGGCGGACAATTCCGCCGCCGACCTGCGATGGGCGCGGCGTAGCGCTGCCCAACCTGACCCAGAAGGGTACCCTCCCACCCAGCAGACCACCGACCCACCCGGCAGAACAGCGCTTCAACCCGACCGAACACCGCCGACCCTCGGAGATCCGTGCACCTCAAGAGCCTGACGGTCAAGGGCTTCAAGTCCTTCGCCTCCGCCACCACGTTGCGGCTGGAGCCGGGCATCACCTGTGTGGTGGGGCCGAACGGTTCCGGCAAGTCGAACGTCGTCGACGCCATCGCCTGGGTGCTGGGTGAGCAGGGCGCGAAGGCGCTGCGCGGCGGGAAGATGGAGGACGTGATCTTCGCCGGCACGGCCGGGCGGGCGCCGCTGGGGCGGGCCGAGGTCACGTTGACGATCGACAACAACGACGGGGCTCTGCCGATCGATTACACCGAGGTGTCGATCACCCGCCGGATGTTCCGAGACGGCGCCAGTGAGTACGAGATCAACGGTAATTCCTGCCGCCTGCTCGACATCCAGGAGCTGCTCAGCGACTCCGGTATCGGCCGGGAGATGCACATCATCGTCGGCCAGGGCCGGCTGGACGCGATGTTGCACGCCAAGCCCGAGGATCGCCGCTCGTTCATCGAGGAGGCGGCCGGTGTCCTGAAGCACCGTAAGCGGAAAGAGAAGGCGGTCCGCAAGCTCGACGCGATGCAGGTCAACCTGAACCGGTTGAACGACCTGACCGCGGAGTTGCGGCGCCAGCTCAAGCCGCTGGGCCGGCAGGCCGAGGTGGCTCGCCGGGCCGCCGGGATTCAGGCCGACCTGCGGGACGCCCGGCTCCGGCTGCTCGCCGACGACCTGTTCACGCTGCGCACGACGCTGGACAAGGAGATCGCCGACGAGTCGGCCATGCGGTCCCGGCGGGGCGAGGTCGAGGAGGAGAACCGCGAGGTCCAGCGGATGCTCGCGGACCTGGAGTTCGCGCACGCGGAGGATGCGCCGCTGCTGCAGGCGGCCCAGGACACCTGGTACAAGCTGTCCGCGCTGCAGGAGCGTTTCCGATCGACCGAGCAGTTGGCCACCGAGCGGCTGCGGCATCTGGCCGCCACCCCCGACGACGAGCGCCCGGGCCGCGATCCGGAGATGCTCGAGGCCGAGGCCGAGCGGGTCCGGGAGCAGGAGGAGGAGCTCCGCGAGGCGCTCACCGAGGATCAGATGCGCCTGGCCGAGGCGGTCGAGCACCGCCAGGAGCTGGAGCGTCAGCTGGCCGCGGCCGAGGGTGCGCTGCGGGCGGCCGCGAAGGCGATCGCCGACCGCCGTGAGGGCCTGGCCAAGCTGGTCGGCAACGTGAACGCGGCGCGGGCCCGGACGACCAGCGCGGCCGAGGAGATCGAGCGTCTGGCCGCCGCCCACGAGGACGCGCTGATGCGGGCCGAGGCGGCGCAGGGCGAGGTGGACGTGGTCGCGGCCGAGTCGTCGGACGCGGACCGGGACAACGCCGATCTGGACGCCAGGCACGACGAGGCGGTGGCCGCGCACGACAAGGCGGCCGCGGTGGTCCGCGAGCTGTCGGACGCGGAACGTGCGGCGGAGAAGGACGCGGCCAGTCTGAAGGCGCGTGAAGAGGCGCTCGCGCTGGGTCTGCAGCGCAAGGACGGCGCGGGCGCTCTGCTGGCCCGGTCCGGCCAGGTGCCGGGGCTGCTGGGCAGCCTGGCGTCGATGCTGACGGTCCGTCCGGGGCACGAGGCGGCGCTGTCGGCGGCGCTGGACACGCTGGCCGACTCGGTCGCGCTGGCGAGTCTGGACGAGGCGGTGGAGGCCGTCCGTACCCTCAAAATTGCTGACGCCGGACGCGCCGCGCTGGTCATCGCCGCGCCGGCCGGGCCCGGCATGCAGGGTTCGCTGGACACGCTGCGGCCGGCCCTGCCCGAGGGCGCGCTCTGGGCGCCCGACCTGATCGACTGCCCGGAGCCGATCCGCCCGGCTCTCAACCGCGCGCTGCGCGACGTCGTGCTGGTTCCGGATCTGGCCGCGGCCGTGGCGCTGATCGGCTCGAACGCCGAGTTGCGCGCGGTGACGCCGGAGGGCGACGTCCTCGGGACCTATGCGGTGGCCGGCGGTTCGGCCAAGGCCACCAGCTACATCGAGGTGCAGGCGGCGGTCGACGAGGCGAAGGCCGGGCGCGCCGCCGCCGAGGAGCGCATCGCCGAGCTCAAAGAGCAGCTTTCCGACGTACGGGCCCAGGTCGCCGAACTGAAGCAGGCCGTCCAGGTCGCCGCGCAGGCCAAGCGGGCCGCCGAGGGTGAGCGGAATGCGGCCGCCCGCCGGCTGGCCGAGCTGGGCGCCGCGGCTCGGTCGGCCAAGGCGGAGAGCGAGCGGCTGGGCGCGTCCCGGCAGAAGGCCGAGGCGGCGCGCGAGGCCGACCTGATGCGGGTCGCCGAGCTGGAGGAGCGGCTGCGCCTGGCCGAGGACACGCCGATCGACGAGGAGCCGTCGACCGAGGAGCGCGACCAGCTGGCCGCGCTCGTGCCGCAGGCCCGGCAGAACGAGATGGAGGTACGTCTCGCGGTCCGCACGGCCGAGGAGCGGGTCTCCTCGATCGCCGGCCGGGCCGACTCCCTGCTGCGCCAGGCCAATCAGGAGCGGCAGGCCCGGGAGCGCGCCGCGGCCCGTCGTGCGGCCCGCGCTCGCGGCGCCGAGATCGCCCGCGCGGTCGCGGCCGGCGCGCACACCGCCCTGTCCCGGGTCGCCGTCTCGGTGACCGCGGCGGCCGAGGAGCGGGACCGGATCGCGCATGAGCGCACGAGCCGCGAGGCCGAGCTGCAGGAGGTTCGGGCCACGGCCAAGCGCCTGGTCAACGAGCTGGAGCGGCTGACCAGCGAGGTGCACCGGGACGAGATGGCTCGGGCCGAGCAGCGGATGCGCATCGAGCAGTTGGAGGCCAAGGCGGCCGAGGACTTCTCGCTCGACGTCGAGACCCTGATCAGCGAGTACGGGCCGGAGCAGCCGGTTCCGCCGACGCAGGCCGAGGTCGCGGCCGCGGAGAAGGACGGCAAGCCGGTCCCGGAGCCGATGCCGTATCACCGGCCGACCCAGGAGAAGCGGTCCAACAAGGCGGAGCGGGACCTGACCCTGCTCGGCAAGGTCAACCCGCTGGCGCTGGAGGAGTTCGCCGCGCTGGAGGAGCGCTACAAGTTCCTCTCCGACCAGCTGGAGGATCTGAAGGCGACCCGCAAGGACCTGCTCACCGTGGTCAAGGACGTGGACGACCGGATCCTTGAGGTGTTCACCTCGGCTTTCGAGGACACCGCGCGCGAGTTCCAGCAGGTCTTCCAGGTGCTGTTCCCGGGCGGTGAGGGCCGGCTGATCCTGACCGACCCGGAGGACATGCTGACCACCGGGGTCGAGGTGGAGGCGCGCCCGCCGGGTAAGAAGATCAAGCGGCTGTCGCTGCTCTCCGGTGGGGAGCGTTCGCTGACCGCGGTGGCGATGCTCTGTGCCATCTTCCGGGCCCGCCCCTCGCCGTTCTACATCATGGACGAGGTCGAGGCGGCCCTCGACGACGTCAACCTGGGCCGGTTGATTACGCTCTTCCAGCAGTTGAGGGAGAAGAGCCAGCTGCTGATCATCACGCACCAGAAGCGGACGATGGAGGTCGCGGACGCGCTGTACGGCGTGACCATGCGAGCCGGCGTCACGCAGGTGATCAGCCAGCGGCTCAACCGCGAACCGGAGGACTAGGAACAGCATGCGCGATCGGGCCCGGGCTCTGTTGATCGACCTGGACGGCGTGCTGCGCCGCTGGGACCCGGCACCGATGATCGCCGTCGAGGTGAAGTACGGCCTGGCACCGGCCTCCCTCCTGGAGACCTCGATGTCCTGGGACATCTACCGCCCGGCGATGGCCGGCGAGATCTCCGACGCCGAGTGGATGGGCCTGGTCGCCGACCGGCTGCCGCTGGACGCCGACGAGTCGGCCGCGGCGGTCGCCGAGTGGCAGTCCTACCGGGGTGAGGTCGACCCGGAGGCGCTGGAGTTCGTCCGGGGCGTGCGGGCCGACGGCCGCAAGGTCGGGCTGGCCACCAACGCCACCGACCGGCTCCGCGGCGACCTGGACGCGCTCGGCCTGACCGGCGAGGTGGACTTCGTCCTCAGCTCGTGGGAGATGAAGGTGCACAAGCCGGCGCCGGAGTTCTTCCAGCAGGCCTGCCTGGCGATCCGGGAACTGCCGAAGCACGTGCTGTTCGTGGACGACGACGACCGGGTGATCCGGGGCGCGCGGGCGGCTCACCTGTCGGGCTATCGGTGGACCGGGCCGGAGCACGTGCCGTACCTCAGGAAGGCTCTTGATCTCCCGGTTTGATGCCGTCCGGGGGTTCGGGGAACTGAGGTGCGGGGTCGACCGTCCAAGATGACGGAGTGCCACCGTGGCACGCCTGTCCGGAAGGATCGACATGTCGAAGATCGCCCTGCTCGCCGGTAGCTGCCTGCTCGCGCTGAGCGCCGCGGCCTGCTCCTCGGGGGACACCAAGGCGGCCCCGGTCACCAGCTCGGCGCCGGTGACGAGCACCGCGCCCACGGAGAGCACCAGCGCCCCGGCCGCCGGCCCGCCGGCCGGGATCGCCCCGGTCGGGGCCGGTGCCGCGATCAAGGCCGAGCGGCAGTTCACCTTCGGCACCGTGCAGTCGGGCGGGCAGAAGCTGCTGACGGTCGGCGCCGACGGGGTCGTGACGCTGACCGACCACCTGGAGGACCGGGCGCTGTTCGTGACCACCCCGGTCACGGTGGGCGGCGACAAGTATCTGATCCAGACGGCCAAGCTGATCGAGGGCGGCGAGCCGTGGTGCCTGGCCGTGCACTCGCCCGGCGGCAGCGCTCAGCTGCGGCTGAAGATCGCCGCCTGCGACGCCGGGAAGGACGACCAGATCTTCACGTTCCCGAAGTCGCAGGACGGTAAGGGCCGGCTGATCGAGGCCGGTGACCTGTTCGTGATGGCCACCGCCGACGGGCGGGTCATCGCCCAGGAGAGCGGCGAGGGCGACGGCCTGACCGCGTTCACCGTCCGCGACCAGGGCAAGTCGACCCTGCCGCACCTGGGGGACTAAACCCCGGTGACGCCGTCGATGCGCTCGCGGAGCAGATCGGCGTGGCCGTTGTGCCGCGCGTACTCCTCGATCATGTGGGTGTAGACCCAGCGCAGGCTGATCGGGCCGCGCCGTCCGGTGAACTCGTGTTCCAGCGGCAGCGCGGCCACCGCCTCGTCGGCCCGCCGGATCTCCTCGTGGAAGGTCGCGAAGTCGGCCTCGGCGTCGGCCGTGGGCACGTCGTCGAAGTCGCCGTCCTCGCTGGCGTCGGTGCAGTAGAGGTCACCGGGGGCGGTGTCGGCCGCCTTGGTCCGGAACCACCAGCGCTCCACCTCGGCCATGTGCCGGACCAGCCCGAGCAGCGTCAGCGTGGACGGCTCGGCGCTGGCCTGTTTGAGCTGCTCGGCGGTGAGGCCGGTGCATTTGAGGAGCAGCGTCTGCCGGTGATAGTCGAGCCAGCCCTGGAGCATGGTCCGCTCGTCGCCGGTCTGCGGTTCGGGTACGCGGTGCGCCTCGGGGGCGGTCCAGGTAGTCATCGAGGTCATCCTGGTGCAGCCGAGGTCACACCGCCACGCATTTCACGGCTGGTACTCGGTGGCCACCACCTCGTGCAGCCGGCCGTCCTTGGTGGTGCCCTCGATCAACGCCTGGGCGTGGCGTCCGTCCAGGGTCAGCGTGCCGATGGCGTTGCCGAAGTACGGCTCGGACAGCCGTTTCCACCGGATCAGCGGCTTCGGCGCCCCGGCCGACTTGGCCAGCCCGCGGACGGCCCGGACGACCGGCGGCAGCCAGGCGATCCGCATCAGCGGTCGCAGCGGCGCGGGCACCTCGTTGTGGATCGGTGAGCAGGTCAGCTGCATCACCGGGGTGGCCATGGCGTGCCCGAAGTCGGCCCGAGCCGCGTACGAGTGGTGCACGTCCCCGGAGAGCACGCTGATCGACGCCGGGGCCGCGTAGGCGCCGCCGGCCCCGACCCGATGCCCGGGCGAGCCCACACCGCCCTCGCCGAGCCGCCGGAACAGCTCGCCCAGCGCGGTGAACGACTTGCCGAACGCGGCCCAGTGCTCCAGGTCGAACGCGCGCCGCACCTTCTCCCCGAACGCCGCCCAGCGCCGGGACAGGCGGGACTCGGAGACCTTCTCGTTCCACGCCTCCAGGTGGTGGATCGCCGGCGGCATCAGCCACGGCAGGGACGAGCCGACGACCAGGTGGTCGTACTCGCCGTGGGCCTGGTTGATGAACCAGTCCCACTCGGCGGCCGGCAGCATCGCCCGCGAGCCCGGGGTCAGGACGCGGTTGCACCGGTTGTCCAGCACCACCAGGCGGGTCCGGCCGAGATCAAGGGCAAAGCTCCATTGGTACGGACGGTCGGTGTTCTCGGCCGAGCCCGGATCGTCCACCGCGAGCCCGAAGTCGTGCAGCAACTCGGTGGCGTCCTCGGCCGCCGACACCTTCTGATACAGCGGATCGGCGGCCAGCTCGTCCGCGCTCAGGTTGCCCAGGTGCTGGTAGACCCAGTAGGAGGCCAGCCCGGCCGAGATCCGCTCCCGCCACCAGGACTGCTCGGCCATGTCGGACCGCCAGGAGGCCGAGGTGTTCCAGTCGTCGATGATCTCGTGGTCGTCGAAGATCATCACGCTCGGCACGGTGGAGAACAGCCAGCGCACCTCGGGGTCGCGCCAGGACTCCAGGTAGAGCTTCGTGTACTCCTCGAACGTGATCACCTGGTCGGTCGGGCCGTCGTGGCCGGCCGGCCGGTTCCGCTTCAGGAAGCGGCGCACCTTGTGCGAGGTCTCGTCCGCGTAGACCTGGTCACCGAGCAGCACCAGCAGGTCGGGACGGTGATCCGGATCGGCCATCAGGCGCCGGGCGTACGCGTCCAGGGCATCCGGCGGCAGCTGACGGCCGGTGGCCTGCGGGGTGGCCTGCCGGCACGAGCCGAAGAGCAGGCTCACCGGCTGGGCGGCGTCGTCGGCGGCCCGGGTGCGGATCACCGAGGGCGGGTACGGCGAGCCGGGGGCCGGCCACACCTCACGGTCCTCCAGCAGCACGCGGTAGGCGTGGGCCGACTCCGGGGCCAGGCCGGAGACGACGACGATCGCGTAATGATGCCCGTACGCGCAAAAGGTCTGAGCGGAGCCGGAAGCGCCGCCCTCGGCCTCGACCCGCACGGCGGCCGGTTCGCTGGTCTCCACCCAGATGGTGGCGCGGTCGCCGGTGACCCGGCGCAGCAGTGGTCCGATGAGTAGTTGCGCGGTCACTGAACGATACCGGCCTTCCAAGCTGGTTCCCGAGGGGTGCCCACATACTTCCCAATCAGTGCCCGGAATCGCCAGTGCGTGGCCCACGCCACGGCCGGACGGCTCATCTGTCAGGATTTCGGCTATGGAATACGTGGTCGCCGCAGTGATCCTGCTCGTCGTCCTGATCGTGGGTGCGGTCGGGCTGGTCGTGCCTCGGATGCGCCGCAAGGAGCTCCCGCCGCCGGTTCCCCAGGTGCCCGCGGCCCCCGTGGACGAGGAGCTTCCGCCCCTCATCGAGAAGGCGCCGGCGGCCGAGACGCCGGTGATCGACGAACCGGTCGTCGAAGAGGCGCCGGTCGTCGAGGAAAAGCCGGTCGTCGAGAAACCGGTGGTCGAGACGCCCGAGCCGACCGCCGGTCGCCTGGTCCGGCTGCGCGCCCGCCTGGCCCGTTCGCAGACCGCCCTGGGCCGCGGCCTGCTCAGTGTCCTCTCCCGGGATCACCTGGAGGACGACGACTGGGAGGAGATCGAGGACAGCCTGATCACCGCCGACGTCGGTGTCGAGGCCACCCAGGTGATCGTCGAGCGGCTCAAGGAGCGGGTCCGGATCCTCGGCACCCGGACCGTCGCCGGGGTGCGCGAACAGCTCGTCGAGGAGCTGGTCTCGGCACTCGAACCGGACCTGGACCGCAGCCTGAGGACGACGCCGCACGACGGCCGTCCGGCGGTCGTGATGGTGGTCGGCGTCAACGGCGCCGGCAAGACCACCACGTGCGGGAAGATCGGCCGGGTGCTGATCGCCGACGGGCGGAGCGTGCTGTTCGGAGCGGCCGACACGTTCCGTGCCGCCGCCGCCGAGCAGCTGGCCACCTGGGGTGAGCGGGTCGGCGCCGAGACGGTCCGCGGGCCCGAGGGCGGCGACCCGGCCAGCGTGGCCTTCGACGCGGTCAAGCGCGGCATCGACCTGGGTATCGACACGGTGCTGGTCGACACCGCCGGCCGGCTGCAGAACAAGGTCGGCCTGATGGACGAGCTGGGCAAGGTCAAGCGCGTGGTCGAGAAGCACGGGCCGGTCGACGAGACGCTGCTCGTGCTCGACGCCACCACCGGGCAGAACGGGCTGGAGCAGGCCCGCGTCTTCACCGAGGTGGTGGACGTCACGGGTGTGGTCCTGACCAAGCTCGACGGCACCGCCAAGGGTGGCATCGTGATCGCTGTGCAGCGCAAGCTCGGCATCCCGGTCAAGCTCGTGGGGCTCGGTGAGGGGCCGGACGACCTCGCGCCGTTCGAGCCCGCGGCGTTCGTCGAGGCCCTGTTGGGTGAGACCGCGTAGGCTCTCAGAGAACGTTACGGGGAAGTATCAGGGAGGCTGTGGGTGACGCAGGAGCCGCTGCGCGAGATACCGCTGCACGGTGGCAACGTCAGCACGGTGTCCCGGATCGGTGACACGGTCCGGCGTAACGCCGGACCGTGGACGCCCGCCGTCCACGCGCTGCTCAACCACCTGGAACGGGTCGGGTTCACCGGCTCACCGAGCGCGCTGGGGATGGACGAGAAGGGCCGCGAGGTGCTCACCTACCTCGACGGCGAGTGCGGCGAATATCCTCTCGCCCCGCACTGGGTGACCGAGGAGGCGCTGGTCACGGTCGCCACCATGCTGCGGATGTTCCACGACGCGCAGTACGGTTTCGTGCCCCCGCCCGGTGCCGTCTGGCGCTCGTTCGGCCCGCCCCCGCCGGACACCGAGGTGATCTGTCACCACGACGCCGCCCCGCACAACGTGGTCTGGCGTCCGGACGGCACGCTCGCGCTGATCGACTTCGATCTGGCCTCGCCCGGTTCACGGATCTACGACGTCGCCTACGCGGCCTGGACGTGGGTGCCGCTGTTCAGCGACCGGGACTCGTACACGCTGGGCTGGAAGCGCCCGAACCGGCCGCGGCGGCTGCGGCTGTTCGCCGATGCGTACGGATTGATCCCGCGCGACCGGCACCGGCTGGTGCGGACCATAAGGAAGCGGATCGTCGACCACGTCGAGGGAATCCGCCGGATGGCCGCTGCCGGCGACCCGGCGTTCGTGCGGATCGTGCACAAGGGGCATCTGCGTCGGCCTATGCGTGATCTACGCCTTCTGGATTACGAACGACACACTCTCGAATACGCACTTCGCTGATCTTGGCGGACATTTTGCCAGTTCGACCAAGATCACTACCCGGCCTGTGAGAGTTTCTTCACACGTCGGAAACAATGCGTGACGCGCCGGAAATCGCGCGTAGACCGTGCTCGAAACAGCCAGCCGACACAGTCTGCGTCGAACCGGCCGACCGGCATCGCAGCCACCTCGGTCGTGTGTTGAGAGGACACCTAATCCGAGAGGAGGCAGCGTGGAGATCGATACCGGCAATACCGCCTGGTTGCTCCTGTCGTCTGCGCTCGTTTTGCTCATGACCCCCGGCTTGGCGCTCTTCTACGGTGGCCTCAACCGGTCCAAGGGCACCCTGAACATGATGATGATGAGCTTCTCCAGCATCGGGATCATCTCGATTCTGTGGGCGCTCTACGGCTTCAGCCTCTCGTTCGGCTCCAGCGGCAACGCCAGCCTGAACAACATCATCGGCAACCTCACCCAGTACGGCGGCACGGACATCAGCTGGGCCGGCGACCTCTGGGGCACCACCAAGATCCCGGTCTACGTCTTCATGGCCTTCCAGATGATGTTCGCCATCATCACGGTCGCCCTGATCAGCGGCTCTCTCTCGGACCGCCTCAAGTTCGGCGGCTGGGTGCTCTTCGCCATCGGCTGGTTCACGATCGTCTACGTGCCGGTCGCCCACTGGGTCTGGGGCGGCGGCTGGATCGGCGCCAAGCTCCACGCCCTCGACTTCGCCGGTGGTACCGCGGTCCACATCAACGCCGGTGCGGCCGCGCTCGGTGTGATCCTGGTGCTCGGCAAGCGGGTCGGCTGGCCGCGGGAGAACATGCGCCCGCACAACGTCCCGTTCGTCGCCCTCGGCGCCGGTCTCCTGTGGTTCGGCTGGTTCGGCTTCAACGCCGGCTCCGAGCTGACCGTGGACAGCGTCACCGGTGTCGCGTTCGTCAACACCCAGCTGGCCACCGCCGCCGCGCTCGTCGGCTGGTGCGCGGTCGAGTGGTTCCGGGACAAGAAGCCCACCCTGGTCGGCGCGTCCTCCGGCGCGGTTGCCGGTCTGGTCGCCATCACCCCGGCCTGTGGCTTCATCGCCCCGCTGCCGGCCGCGCTGCTCGGCCTCATCGCCGGCGTGGTCTGCGCCCTGGCGGTCGGCCTGAAGTACCGCTTCGGCTACGACGACTCGCTCGACGTGGTCGGCGTCCACTTCGTCGGTGGCTGGATCGGCTCGCTCTTCATCGGTCTCTTCGCCACCAACACGGCCAACAGCGCCATCACCGACGTGCTCGGCGGCAAGGACGGCCTCTTCTACGGCGGCGGTTTCACCCAGCTCGGCCGGCAGTTCGTCGGTAGCGCGGCGGTCACCGTCTACTCGATGCTGATCGCGGCGATCATCGCCCTGGTCCTCAAGGCCCTCAAGGTCCTGCGGGTCAGCGAGGAGACCGAGATCGGTGGCATCGACATCGCGGCCCACGGTGAGAGCGCGTACGACTTCACCCCGGCGGCCGGTTCCGGCGGCGGGAGCGCCTTCGCGATGGCGGGCATCGGTTCGGCCAAGTCGGTCGACGCCGACGGCAAGGCTGACGCCAGCCAGAAGATCCCCGGTTAATCTCTCCCATGGCTGCTGAAGTGGAAGGACTGAGCATGAAGCTGGTGACCGCGGTCATCAAGCCGTACCAGCTCGACGCGGTGAAGGAGGCTCTGCACGCCCTGGGCGTCGCCGGGCTCACCGTGAGCGAGGTACAGGGATACGGCCGGCAGAAGGGACACACCGAGGTGTACCGGGGTGCCGAGTACACCGTCGAGTTCCTCCCGAAGATCAAGGTCGAGGTGATCACGGACGAGATCGACGTCGAGAAGATCGTCGACGCGGTCGTGACCGCCTCGCGGACCGGCAAGATCGGTGACGGCAAGGTCTGGGTGACGACGGTCGACGACGTCATCCGGGTCCGCACCGGCGAGCGCGGCCTCGACGCCCTCTGATCACATGACCAACCCGTTGAGTGAGCCCCCGGCCCCGCCCGCTCGGCCGTCGGCCGGTGGCTCCCTCGACAAGCTCCGCGAACACATCGGTGCCGCGGCGCGCGACGAGCGCGCCGCGGCTCTCGACGTCTGGCTCAAAGAACTCTTCCCGAGCCACCTGCCCGGCGTCAGCCTGCTCGCGGTCGGCGGCCTCGGCCGGCGCGACTGCGCCCCCTACAGCGACCTCGATCTGGTGCTGATGCACAACGGCACGGCCGGGATCGACCGGATCGCCTCCGCGCTGTGGTACCCGATCTGGGACGCCCGGCTCGGCCTCGACCACTCCGTACGCACGCTGCCCGAGGCGCTCTCGGTCGCGCACGACGACGTGAAGGTCGCGCTCGGCCTGCTCGACGCGCGCCACGTGGCCGGGGACGCCGCACTCTCGGCCGAGATCGTGGCCGCGGCCGCGGATCAGTGGCGGCGGACCGCCGTACGTCTGATGCCGCAGTTGAAAGAGCTGACCCAGACGCGCTGGGCCAGTCACGGGGAGCTGGCCTTCCTGCTCGAAGGCGACCTCAAGGAAGCGGCCGGCGGGCTCCGGGACGTGACCCTGCTGCGCGGCATCGGTCGCGCCGGGATCGCCGACACCATGCGCCCCGCGGTGCGCGCCGCCAACCTGCGGCTGCTGGACACCCGGGACGCCCTGCACCTCGCCGTCGGTCGCCGGGTCGACCGCCTGGTCGCCCAGGAACGCGCCTCGGTGGCCTCCCTGCTCGAGATCGAGGACCCGGACACGCTGCTGCGCCGGGTCTCCGGCGACGCGCGGACCGTCGCCCACGCCGTCGACGACGCCTGGCGGGCCGTCGACCGGCTCCGCGGCGGACGCCGCCGGGCCGCCGGGGTGCCGGCCGCACCGGCCCGGCGCCCGATCGCCCGCGACGTGGTCGAACAGGACGGCGAACTGGTCCTGGCCCGCACCGCGATCGGCCCGGTGGCCGACCCCAGCCTCTCCCTGCGCGTGGCCGCCGCGTCGGCCACCGTGCAACTGCCGATCGCCCGGGCCACCAGCGAATGGCTGGCCGCGTTCTGCCCGCCGCTGCCGCACCCGTGGCCGGCCATCGCCCGAGCCGCCCTGGTCTCGCTGCTCGGCGCCGGGCCCGGCCTGCTGCCGGCCTGGGAGACCTGCGACCGGTACGGCCTGATCGACGCCTGGCTGCCCGAATGGGCCCGGATGCGCAGCCTCCCGCAACACCACCCGATCCACCGGTTCACCCTCGACCGGCACCTGGTCCAGGCCGCCTACGAGGCCACCAAGTACACCCGCGAGGTCGACCGGCCCGACCTGCTGCTCATCGGCGCGTTCCTGCACGACGTCGGCAAGGGCCTGCCCGGCGACCACAGCCTGGTCGGCGCCCCCATCGCGGCCGACATCGCCACCCGCATCGGGCTGCCGCCGGCCGACGTGGCCACCGTCGAGAAGATGGTCCGGCTGCACCTGCTGCTGCCCGACGTGGCCACCCGCCGCGACCTGGACGACCCGAAGACCATCTCCACCGTCGCCGAAGCGGTCGGCGACCCGGCCACCCTCGACCTGCTGCACGCCCTGGCCCGGGCCGACTCGCACGCCACCGGGCCGGCCGCCTGGTCCGACTGGAAGGGCCGGCTGATGGCCGAGCTGGTGCGCCGGGTGCACACCGCGCTCGACACCGGCGCCCTGCCCGAACCGCCGGAGCCCGACCCCGAACTGCTCAGCGGCGCGCTGCCGGTGGTGCACCTGGACGGCGACCAGATCTCGGTGGCCGCGGCCGACCGCCGGGGACTGCTCGCCGGCGTGGCCGCCTGCCTGGCCATGCACCGGCTGGACGTGGTCGCGGCGAACACGTCGACGGTGGACGGGCGGGCGATCGTGGAGTTCTACACGTCTCCGCGGTACGGGACGCCGTACGATCCGGTCGCCCTCACCGCCGACCTGCGCCGCGTCGCCTCCGGGGACGTGTCGGTGACCCAGCGGGTCCGGGCCCGGGCGATGAGCGCGCGCGGCGGGACGGCCGAGCCGAAGATCATCTGGCAGCGGGCCGCGGCGACCGACGCGGTGGTGCTCGAACTGCGGGCGGCCGACTCGCCCGGCCTGCTCTATCGGGTGACGGCGGCGCTCGACGAGGCCGGGGCGGAGATCCGGGCGGCGCGCATCTCGACCCTCGGCGGGGACGTGGTGGACGCGTTCTACCTGGTCGGGACGTGGGGGTCGGCGGAGGAGCGGGAACGGGTGGAGCGGGCGGTGCTCGCGGCCGTGTAACCCGGGGCGGCGGAGCGCGTTGGACCACCGATGTTCGAGAATTCGGTGGGGTTTGTCGCCGCGGCGGTCCGGAATCGTGCGGTGGGTCTTCGGGACGAGTTGGCGCGGGCGGCCCTGGGGCCGGGGGCGGCGGCCGACGCGCTGGCGTTGTTGCTGGCCGAGGCTCGGGCCGGGCGGCCGCTGGAACACGAAAAATCCCGACAAAGTGTTCAGGCCGTGGCTCTGCTGGCGCAGATCATGGCGCTGCAGGACATCGAGACCACCGACGCGGCCGACGCACTGGCCCTTTTCGAACTGCTCGGCCCTCGCCGCATTCCGCTCCCGCAGCGCTCGATCTACGCCCAGCTCGCCGGCTCCGCGAGAACGACGACCGACCGCCGGGTACGCCACGAGATCCTCACCGACCGGGCCAACCCGTTCCGCCACGCGCGGCGATCGCACCGGCTGTGGCTGCGGTTGTTCCGCCTGGGTCTGCCGTCACCCGGGATCCGGTTGGACGGGCGGGACCATCGGCCGGCCTTCGACCGCCTGTGCACGGCCCCGGTCACGCCGATCGAGCGTCCGGAACTGATCAGCGTGGTGGTGACCGCGTACCGGCCCGGCGAAGGTCTGCTCACCGCGGTGCGGTCGATCCTCGCGCAGTCCTGGCGGAACCTGGAAGTGCTGATCGTCGACGACGCGTCCCCGCCGGAGTTCGCCACCGTCCTGGACGCGGCGGTGGCGCTCGACCCGCGCCGGGTCCGGGTGCTGCGGCAGGCGTCGAACTCCGGGACGTACGTCGCCCGCAACACCGGCCTCGACGCCGCCACCGGACGGTTCACGACATTTCAGGACTCTGACGACTGGTCGCATCCGCGCCGCCTGGAACTGCAGGTCACGCCGCTGCTGCGGGATCCCGGACTGGTCGCCTCCACCTCGGACGGGCGGCGGGTCACCGACGACCTCACCCTCACCCGGCTCGGCCGTCGCGGGGGCAAGCTCAACCCGTCCGCGCTGCTGTTCCGCCGGGACGCGGTGCTGGAGACGGTCGGCTACCTCGACGTGGTCCGCAAAGGTGGCGACTCCGAGTACATCGACCGGATCACCGCCGCGTTCGGGGCGCGGGCCGTGCGCCACCGGCCGGAACACCTCGCGCTGATCCGGCTCTCCGGCGGGTCGCTGTCCCGGGCCGAGATCCGGCCCTACTGGATCCATCCGGCGCGGGCCGCGTACCGCTCCGGCTACCTGGCCTGGCACCGGCGGATCGCCTCCGGCGAGGCGGCGGCCTTCCGGCCGAAAGACGGATCAGGTCGCCCCTTCCCGGCGCCGCCGCACCTCTTGCGGTCCGCTTCGGATCAAGAGCCGATTCAGACGTACGACGTGATCATGGCCGCCGACTGGCGCGCACCCGGGGAGACCCAGCGGTCGGCCCTGGCCGAGATCGAGGCACTGGTCAGCCGTGGTCTGCGGGTGGGGATCCTGCACCTGGAGGACTGGCGGCGGCCCTCGCGGGAGCGGCTTCCGGTGCACCACACGGTGCAGGACCGGGTGAACTCGGGGCGGGTCGGGCAGGTGGTGCTGACCGATGCTGTCCAGTGCGGGCTGCTGCTGGTGCGGCAGGCCGAAGTGCTCCGGTATCCGCCCGCCGAACGGATCGGGATCGTGCCGTGTACCGTCCTGGTCCTCCTCGACGACGTCGTCCGGGGTGGGCCGGTTGCGGAGATCTTCGGGGTGCGGCCGCTCTGGTGCCCGCAGACGCCGCGGATCCGGGCGGCCGTGGTCGACCGGCCGCTGACCGATTTCGACCTGCCGACAGCGGCCGTCCGGGCCTCGATCGCGCCGCGCCGCTCCCCACTCGCCCGAGCCGCCCGTGGTTCGGTCGGCGGTGCGTCGGCTCGGGTGCCCGGCGGCGGTGCGTCGGCTCGGGGGCCCGGCGGCGGTGCGTTCGGTCGGGTGCCTGTCGTCGGGGCGGAGATCACCGAGAGCGGCCAGCTCGACCGGCTGATCGGGGGCGACGTGCGGATCCGGGTCGCCGACGGGGTCCACGTGCCCCGGCAGCCGGCCGACCGCCTGATCTACCGCGCGTCCGAGGTGGATCCGCTGGAATTCCTCGGGCAGCTCGACTTCTACCTGGACCTGTCCGCGTCGCCGCGATCGGTGCTCGACGCCACCGCCATGGGCTGCGTCGTGGTACCCCCGGACCCCGACGAGATCGGCCGCCACCAGGCCGATCCCACACTCGGTGCCCCGGAGCGGGCGGCCCTCCTGCGCGCGCACAGCCCGGAGCGGTTCGCGAATCGGATAGCCGATCTCGCGCGTAACGCTCCGTGAGTTGCGCCGTTAGGGGAGTGTGGTCGCCCCCGCGGCCGCACGCGGGCACGGGAGGTGGCAGTCGATGATCGTTGGCAAACTGGCCGGACGGGTACGCGCGGTCGGTCCACTGACCCTCAGCGCGGTCGCGACCACCGTGGTGCTCGTCGCCGGGACCACCCTGGCCGCCGCGCTCGACGCGACCCGGGTCGCCGTCTGCCTGCTCGCCCTGCTGGTGGCGCTCGCCGTCGCCGGGGTGCTGCGGGTCAACCTGCGGCTGCTCGGCATGCGGGCCGACCGGCGGGAGATCCGCGACCTGCGCGTGGTCCTCGACCAGACGCAGCGCCGGGTGGTGTCCGCGGTCGAACGGCAGCGGCTCGACACCGAGGACCGGCACCGTGAACTGGCCGACGCGGTCGCCCGGGTCCAGCGGATCGCCGACCGGGGCGTGCGGGACCTGCGGTTCGCCGTGCCGCGCGAGGTGGAGGCGACCGTGCAGCTCTTCCAGGGCTTCACGCCGCGGGCACCGATGCCGTCGTCCGGCGACTACGCGCTGAACCCGACCGACCTGCTCGAACTGCTGTTTTTGGTCCGGTCCCGGCAGCCGCGGCTGGTCCTGGAACTGGGCAGCGGGACGTCGACGATCTGGCTCGCCTACGCGCTGGAGCAGATCGGCGGGCGGCTGATCTCGCTCGACCACGACCCGTCGTATGCCAACCGGACCCGCTCGGCGCTGCGCGAGCACGGGCTGACCGGGGTCGCCGAGGTCCGCGACGCGCCGCTGGCGCCGGTCGAACTCGACGGGCGAACCTACTCCTGGTACGACCCGGCCGTCCTGGAAGACCTCGACGGCATCGACTTCCTGCTCGTCGACGGGCCGCCCGCGGCGGTCGGGCCGGACAGCCGCTACCCGGCACTGCCGGTCACCGGGCCGCGCCTGGCCGACCGCGCGACGATCGTCTTCGACGACGCCAACCGCAAGGACGAACAGGCTGCCCTCGAACGCTGGCTCGCCACCGTCGACGGCCTCACCCGCCCCGGCGAGATGCTCGGCCGCCACGCCGTTCTGTTGCTCGACCGCGCCGGGTCCGAGCCCAACGGCCTCGCTTCACTGAACACCGTCTCGTCCTGACCGCTCGGCTGAGGTCAACGAACGGCAAGCGCCCCCGCCGCAGGGGGATCGGCGGGGGCGCTGCCCTGAGCCCGCTCGCGCGCGCCCAAGATTTGTTGCTCTGACCGTGACCACCCGACCACGTCGCCCTTGCGGGCCTCGCGTTCTGGGCGCGCCAGCGCCCTGCGAGGACCGGAAGGGTCCCCGCGGGAGCGACGGTCTGTACCCCGGCGGACCGAGGCAAAAAATATCTTTTGTCAGTAACCGAAATCCTGCGTGACGTAGGGCGCGCCGCCCTGGCTGTAGACCACGCCGACGCCGACCGTCTTCGAGCGGCAGCTGAGGATGTTGGCGCGGTGGCCCGGGCTCCTCATCCACGCAGTGACGACCTCGCTGCCGGAGCGGTAGCCCCAAGCGATGTTCTCGGCCGACGGCTTCTGGTAGCCGGCCGCCCGCTCCCGGGCCGCGAAGTTCGAACCGCCGCGGCCGGTGTGGCTGAACGCGCCGGTCTGCGCCATGTACGCGCTGTGCCCGCGCGCCGCGGTGACCAGCCGGGGGTCGACCTTCAGGGCGCCGCAGCCGTGCGCCGCACGCTGCACGTTGGTCAGCCGCACGATGTCGGCCTGCATCGTCGTCACGGAAACGGGCGCGGCGTCGGCGGGCGCCGCGAACAGCGTCGCGCCGAGAGCGGCGGCGGGAGCGACGGCGGCGACCAGGGCGAGGCGGCGGAACAGCGAGCGCAAGGGAGACCCTTTCGGAGTTCGGCGCCTGGCTTGCTGCCAGGTTCACCGTTCCCTTCGGCCCCGCCCCCGGCCTCGATGATTGTCGAACGGTTGTCTGTTCGTCGCCGCTCGGTTGCCGGCTACGCCGTCAACGAACTCACCCACGCCCGAGGTCGCCGGCTCCTGATCGTGGCCACGCCCCACGCCCACGCGAGGCCGCTGCCGCTCAAGGTCCGGGCGCGGCTCGCGGTGGCCGGCTGGTGCTGAGGGCTGTAAAAACGGCCGGGAACGACCGTGAGCGCCAGCTGGGGCCGGGACCCGCGCTGCGACCTGGAGTCGGGCGGACCTCGCGAGGCCCCGCCTGCTTCGGCCCGCCTGCTTCGGCCCGGGCGTGAGGGGCCGGCGGCGTCCGTGGGGTTAGGAGAACGTCCAGCGGGAGTTGAGGACGTAGTTGATCAGGGGGATCAGGGTGAGGGCGACCGGCTGGACCACCGGGTACGGCGCGGACAGCACCTCGGTGCCGAGCCAGAGGACCGTGGTGTTGATGGTGAAGGCGACCGCGGTGACGACCAGGAACTTGGATCCGGCCAGGACGTGCCCGGCCGACGAGCGGAACACCCACATGCGCTGGAGCAGGTAGGAGACCGCGATGCTGGCGACGAATCCGGTGGTCGAGGCGATCACCGGGCGCAGGTGGAGCAGGTGCACACCGGCCAGCCCGATCCCGAAATGGGTGAGTGCGCTGGCTCCGCCACTCACTCCATAACGGACAAGCCGAGCGAGCTCACCGTTGGCCGGCATGGGACGTCCACTGCTGCGGGACATCGAGCGACGGTAACCCGGCCACCTCCTTCACGAGGTATCGGGGCCGCCCCCGGACCTCCTCGTGGATGCGGGCCAGGTATTCGCCGATCACCCCGAGCCCGAGCAGCACGAACGTGCCTGTGACGAGCAGGAGCAGGATGACCGTGGGGAAGCCGGCCACCGAGTGCCCCTGCATCCAGCGGACCAGCGTCTGCACCCCGAGCACCACCGAGAACGCCGCGAACGTCAGCCCGCCGAGCGTGACCAGGTGCAGCGGCGCCGACGTGAACGAGGTCAGGCCGTTGACCGCGAGCCGGAACAGCGACCGCGCGGTCCACCGGGACGCGCCGCCCTCGCGGTGGTCGATGTCGACCTCGACGGTCTCCCGGGTGAAGCCGATCCAGCTGCTGGTGCCCCGGAAGAACGAGGAGTGTTCGGGCATCCGCAGCAGCGCGTTCAGGGCGGGCCGGGCCAGCAGCCGGAAGTCGGTGGCGTTGACCAGGTCGACCTGGGTCATCCGGGTGAACGCGCGGTTGAACACGCGCGCACCGAGCCGGCTGCTCAGCGACTGCCCGGTCCGGTTGCGTTTGACCGCCTCGACGACCTGGGCGCCGGCCCGCCAGCGGCGGATCATCTCCGGGATCACGGCCGGCGGGTGCTGCAGGTCGGCGTCGATGACGATGGTCGCGTCGCCGGCCGCGTGTTCGAGACCGGCCAGCAGCGCGGCCTCCTTGCCGAAGTTGCGGGACAGCCGCAGGCCGCGCACGCGCGGGTCGGTGAGCGCGTACGCGGCGATCCGGCTCCACGAGTCGTCGCCCGAACCGTCGTCGACCAGGACCAGTTCGTAATCGTGACCGTCGAGCACCTGGGCCATCCGGGCGATGAACCGGTCGACGCCCGCGCCCTCGTTGAAGACCGGCGCCACCACCGAGATCATGCCGGTGCCCTGGTGCAGAACGGCCGGTGCGCGAGCCGGTAGGTGGCCTCGTTGACGGCCTGGTCGAAGCGGCGCATCTCGGCCTGGTACCCGGCCCGCCGGTCGCGCGGCAGGCTGTCCCGGAACTGTTCGCGCAGCGTGCACCGGCGTCCGTCCCCGGCCACGGACCGGTCGAAGTCGACGATCTCCTGGGCCACGCGGTCGTGCACGTACGCCGGTTTCTCCGAGGCCACCCCGGCCCGGTAGTCGCGGTTGGCCGACGTGGAGATCGCGGCGATCACCACGAGCAGCAGCACCCCGGCGAGGATGCCCCGGCGGTGGACGCGTCCGCTGCGGTGCCCGCGGGCGAAGACCCCGGCCAGCAGCGCCACCGTGATCAGAGCGCCGCCGGCCCCGGCCAGCGCGCTGTCCCGCCAGCCCAGACCCCACCAGCCGGCCGCGGCGAGCCGCTGCATCTGCTCGTTGAGTGCGCCCATGGTGGCGGTCAGTGCGAGTACGGCCAGTCCGGTCGCGCCGAGCGCGGCGGCCTGGCGGCGGTCCAGGGTGTCGTAGCCGGGCAGATCCCGCCAGAAGCGCCGGACCAGCACGAGCAGGACCAGCAGGGCGATCAGCGCGGCCGGCCCGAGCGTGTGACCGTACGGCCCCTCGCTCGCCCGCTGCCACATCAGCGGCGGCACCCAGGAGGTCAGCCGGTTCGGCAGCGCCCCGAACGTCCCGGCCGGCGCCATGTCCGACCCGGAGTAGCAGTCCCGGACCGCGCACCGCCGCGCGATGATCACCCGGACCGGGATGGCCACCGGCAGGAACCCGGCCCAGAGCAGCGCGGTGAAGCGCGCCCCGGCGGCCGACTCCCGGAACGTGAGGCCGAGCACCGTGCGGGCCCGGATCAGCGCGGCGAGCGCGGCCAGGGGCAGCGCCAGCCAGGCCATCTCGTTGAACGCGGCCAGCCCGGCGCCGGTGACCACGGCCAGCACGCCGAGCCGGGGGCCGAGCCGGATCCGGCCGACGGTCCGGGCGGCGGCCGCGGCGACCAGCAGCACCAGGGCGGCGGTGAGGAAGTAGAGGCCGCCGAAGAGGACCGTGGTGCTGGTCCGGCCGGCCGCGACGAAACTGCCACCGACGGCGAACGGCAGGATCGCGGCGAGGAGTGAGGGCGGGCCGGCGAACGTACGGCCGCGGCTGACCACGCACTCGGCCAGCACCACCGCCGCGAGTGTGAGCAGGATCGCACCGGCCATGGCGACGAGCCGCAGCGACACGTTCGCGGGCAGCCCGAGCAGGTCGGTGACGGCGAACGTGACGGTGTCCAGGGCCCACTCGACCATCCGGCCGAGCGGGCGGAAGTTGCCCAGGTTCAGGTACTGCGGGACGGAGTCGATCGCCGCGCCGAACAGCTCCCACGGGCGGCCCAGATAGCGGGCCCCGTTGGCGTACACATTGAACCGATGATCGGCGCTCGGCGGCAGCGCCACCAGCGGGGACAGCACGATCACGGGCACCAGGACCGAGCGCAGCACGATCGCCCGCCACACCGTCGTCCAGGGTCGGCGCGGCTCCACCGCCGGTGTCGGAACGGGGGTGGAGGGGGCGTTCAGCGTCGGGGCTGTCACACCAGACGCAACGAGGGCCGCCGGAGCGAGGTTGCGACACCTCCGCACGGGGCGGCGCGTTGAACGGCGGTGAGTCACCCGCGAAACTTCCGTCCCGACATCGAGGGCCTTCGAGCGATCGCCGTGCTCCTGGTCGTGCTCAGCCACGCCGGGGTGCCGAAGCTGGCCGGCGGCTACGTGGGCGTCGACGTGTTCTTCGTGATCTCCGGCTTCCTGATCACCGGGCTGTTGCTGCGCGAGGCGGCCGAGGGGCGGATCTCGATCCGGCGGTTCTACGCCCGGCGGGCCCTGCGGCTGCTGCCGGCCGCGGCCGTGGTGCTGGTCACGACCCTGATCGCGGCGAAACTGTGGCTGCCGGCGATCCGGATCGGCGACCTGTCCAAGGACGCGCTGTCGGCGGCCGGGTACGTGGCCAACCTGCGATTCGCCGAGACCGGCACCGACTACCTGAACGCCGACGCGCCGCCGTCCCCGTTCCAGCACTTCTGGTCGCTGGCCGTGGAGGAGCAGTTCTACCTGGTCTGGCCGCTGCTGCTCCTGCTGCCGCGCCGCAAGCCGCTGCTGATCGGCCTGGTGCTGGCGTCGTTCACGGCCGGGGTGCTGGAGACCGCGCGGTCGGCGCCGTGGGCGTACTTCGGGCCGCACACCCGGGCGTGGGAGCTGGGCGTCGGCGCGCTGCTGGCGATTCTCGGCACGCGCCTGCGCAGCCGGCTGTTGGGTGCCGCCGGACTGGTCGCGATCTTCGCTGCGGCGCTGTGGTTCGACGATGCGACGCCGTACCCCGGCTTCTATGCCCTTCTTCCGGTCGCCGGCGCCGCCGCCGTGCTGGCCGGTGGCTTCGGACCGCTCGCGGCCCGGCCGCTGCAGGCGGTCGGCCGGCTCTCCTACGGCTGGTACCTGTGGCACTGGCCGCTGCTGCTGATCGGCCCGGCCGCGCTCGGGCTCGACCCGTCGCTGCCGCTCGCGCTCGCCCTCGCGGCGGTCGCGCTGGGCCTCGCCTGGGTCACGTATCACCTGGTCGAGAACCCGCTGCGGCACCGGCCGGGGCTCCGGGCGCGACCGGTCCGGGCGCTCGGGCTGGGCGCCGGGCTGTCCGCCGCGGTGGCCGCGACCGCGGTGACCGTCGCGCTGCTGCCGCACCTGGTGCCGTCCGGTGCCGCGATCCGGGATCTGCGGGTGACGGCCGCGCACTCGGCCGACCCGTACAAGGTGATCACCCGCACGGTCCGGGCCAGCCGGGCCACCACCGAGCTGCCGGCCAACCTGACCCCGGCGCTGACCAAGGTGAACGCCGACAAGGCCCGGGTTTGGGCCGATCAGTGCCATGTGGAGGCCGACGCGGTGGTCGCGCCGGACGGCTGCGTCTACGGCGACCCGACCTCGCCGACGACCGTGGTGCTCTTCGGCGACTCGCACGCGGCCCAGTGGTTCCCGGCCGTCGAACGGCTGGCCGTCCAGCACCGCTGGAAGCTGGTGTCGCTGACCAAGAGCTCCTGCTCGGCGGCCGACCTGCGGCTCTGGCTGGGCGGGCGGAACCGGGAGTACACCGAGTGCGCCAAGTGGCGGGCGTCGGCGATGGCCCGGTTCCGGGCGCTCAAGCCGTCCCTGGCGGTGATCGGGTCGAGCTTCAACTACCGCACGATGGACCCGGTCACCGACGAGGCGACCCAGTGGCAGGCGGCCTGGCAGCGGACGTTCGCCGGGTTCACCGGGATGGGCACCCGGGTCGCGCTGATCACCGACACGCCGTACTTCGCCGAGCGGGTGCCGATCTGCCTGGCCCGGCAGGCCCGTCTCAAGCGGGTCAACCGGTGCGGGACGACCGTGACGGCCGCCCTGCGCGGGCCGGCTCAGCGCGTCGCGCTGTCCCGGATCACCGATCCCCGGGTGACGCAGATAGACCCGGTGCCGTGGCTGTGCACGGCGACGTTCTGCCCGCCGGTGATCGGCAACGTCCTGGTCTACCGCGACTCGAACCACATGACCACGACCTACGCCCAGACCGTGGCCCCGCTGCTGGACGACGCTTTGTCCGCAGCCGGATAGCTCTCATCGCGCCGTCAAGGGCGCGATGCCTGCGAGCCGGAGGCGACGCCGGTCAGCAAGTCAGCTAGGTTCGGGGGGCTCAGCCGGTCGACGACCACGGTGCGTTCGGTGTTGTGGTCGCGGCAGAGCTGGGCCAGCCGCTCGGCCAGCAGGTCGTCCCACGCCCGGTCGGGCCGGTGCCGCTCCCAGGTGGCCCGGTCCGGCAGGTACTCCATCAGCACGCCGAGCTTGCGCAGCAGCGAGAACGCCGCGTCGTCGGTGAGCACGACCGGCCGGTGGTCCGGGGTCACGAGCAGGCGCTGGTTGATCGTCACCAGCAGGTCGCGCAGCGCGTCGTGGTCCAGGCCGATGGCGACGTACAGGTGCGCCGGACGCCGCTTCGCGGCCTTCGCCAAAGAAAGATCAACTGCCTGCTTGGGTACGGACAGAGCCCCGGCCGCCCCGGGTCGCAGTCGCCGGGCCAGCCCACGGACCAGGCGCGGCGACGTCCGGAACGGGTCCCGCGCGAACGAGACCAGCGCCTTCCCCAGCTTGTAGGAGCCGCTGCTGCGCAGGCTCTGGGACTTCTCCCGTTCCCGGTCGCGCTGTTCGGTCAGCCGGTCGCAGCGCGCCCGCCAGGAGTCGCGTTCCAGCTCGACCGAGCGCATCCGCCCGGTGAGCGCCGCGATCTCCCACCGCAGGGTCTCCAGCTCGGTGCCGCTTTTTGTTGACAAATCGGACATATAGCTCACGCTCCGCTTCGTACGTTCTCGGCGGCCAGCTCGGCCAGCCAGCGCGCCGCGGCCCCGGCACCGTTGCCGAAGCCGATCTCGGCGCAGCGCCGGGCCAGCTGTTCCCGCACCTCGGGCCGGACTGCCTCGGTCAGGACCCGGTCCAGCTCGTCGCTCTCCGGGTCCTCGATGCAGAGCGCCGCCCCGGCCGCGGCCGCGAACCGGGCCCGGCCGAGCTGGTCGTCGAGCGAAGTCGACCGGTTCGGCACGAACACCGCCGGCACCCCGAAGGCGAGCAGCTCATGGAAGGAGTTGTAACCGGACGCGCTGACCACCAGGTCCAATCCGCGCAGATACCGGCTGATCGGGTACACCTTGACCACCTGGGCGCCGGGCACCGGTGGCATCGGCTCGGTCGCGATCATCGACTCGGCCAGCAGCACCTGGAAGCCGGCCCCGCGCAGGTGCGCGGCGATCCGCCCGACCGGCGACGCGATGTCGTTGATGTTCCCGGCGCCGAGCTGCAGCAGCGCGGCCGGGCGGCCCTGGTCGAGCCCGAGCGCGGCCCGGGCCTCCTCCGGCGAGGCCAGGTCGTCCCGGTCCAGCAGCATGATCGGCTCGACCGCGTGCACCCCGGACCGGTCGGCCACGGTCGGGCCCTCGTCGGCCTCGGCCGCGAACTCGCCCGGCTCCAGGATGCCGTCGAACGCCGACCCCTGGGCGATCCACTCGGCGCCGGTGTCCCGCCGCCACATCGGCCGGCGCACCCAGACCCAGGTGACGTCCGGGCGGGCCGCGGCGGCGGCCACGATGCCGTCGTGCGGGACGCTGTCGACCGCCACCACGGCCGGCCGGTGCAGGTCGACCAGGTGTTCCAGGCGCGACTGGAGGAAACCGGACCAGCGCTGCTTGGCCATCCCGAGCACGGTCCGGGACGGCAGGTACTCGGTGAGGAAACCCTCCTGGTGGGCGACCGAGGCGCCGTACGACTGGGTCGCGATCACCGCCGGATGTGTCGGCGGCAGCCGGCGCCCGATCGCCATCAGCCGGGACAGGTGGCCCAGGCCGGCGCCGTTGTCACTGAGCATCAGCACCGGGCGGGGGCGGGGGGCCGGGTCGCCGTGCCGGGCCGATCCGGGCGCCCGGTGCGCGGCCGTCCGGGCCCCGGCCCCGCGAGCGGCCAGCCGGGCCAGGTGCGACGCGGTGCCGTAGCGGCCCGCGGCGAACTCCCGGGCCCGAGCGGCCACCTCCCGGTAGCGCTCGGGATCGGCCCACAGGCCGCGGACCAGCGGTTCCACGCCGGCCGGGGTCGAGTAGAGCGCGGCGTCGCCGAAGATCGGCCGGAAGTGCTCGCCGATGATCGCCGGCACCCCGGCCGCCATCGCCTCCAGGATCGTCCGGCCGAACGCCTCGACCAGGTCCGGGTCGTGGAAGTAGACGAAGAAGTCGATCGTGCGCAGGAAGTCCACCGGCTCCTCGCCGCCGAACGGGATCACGTCCCAGTTGGCCGGGCGCCGCCCGAGCAGCCGGGTCGCGATGTCGCCACCGCCCAGCACCCGGACCCGCAGGTCGGCCCGCTCCGGATAGGCCAGCAGCAGCTCGTCCGGGGTGCGCGGCCACTTCACCGGATCGGCCCGCCCGTGCCGGCCGATCACCGGTACGTCGCCGCGCCGGCGCTCGCCCGGCCACCACTCGGCCACGTCGATGATCTCGTGCCAGTCGTCCTCGGCCAGACCGGGCAGCTGCCCACGGATCTGCGGGCTGATCGGCGCCCACTCGATCGTCGGGCCGAAGTACAGCTCGACCCGGTCCCGGACCTCGTCGAAGTCGTAGTACCGCTTCGGGTCGGCGGCGTCGCCCGGCGCCTGGTTGATCACCATGACGGTGTGGTCGGCCCGGACCCGGGGGACCACGGCCAGATCCTCGGTGAAGATCCGCGGCTGCCGGATCACCAGCAGACGGGCCTGGGTGGTCGCGTCCGGCGCGGCCAGCTCGGCCAGCCCGTCCCGGAGCAGCTCGGCGATGCGCGGGCTGAACGGCAGCCCGTCCCGGTTGTGCGGCGACGGCACGTGCACCAGAACCGTGCGAAGCCCGGCCTCGGCCTGGGCGCGCACCTCGGCGGCGATCGCCGCGGAGTTGCCGCCCGGATAGCGGAAGTCCGAGAGAATCGCCACGTCATGGACGGTCGCGGTCATGATCGTGCACTCCCGTTCCTCAGGTTTACCCTCGTTACGCAACGACCCGCGGGGTGATCACGTCACGCCGGGCGGTGGCCGGGCGTTGGGCAGACCATGCGCACGCACACCCTTCCCGGCCCGTACGGATCCGCCCTGCTCGAACGGCATCTACGCACGCTGCGCCGAGCCGGTCCGGACGGCCCGGCGACGGCCGCGCTGCGGACCCGGTCGGCCGACGCACGCGCCGTCCTGGCCCACGCCGGCGACGACCCGTGGGCGATCGGCGAACTGGCCCGGGTGATCGCCGGCCAGGACCTCGAACCGGAGGACCGGGCCGACGGGCTGGCGCTGCTGGACGACCTGCTGCGCACACGCGGACCGGCCGCGGTCGCGCCCGAGCACCAGGGGCTGCACGCGCAACTCGCGTTCGCCGTGGGCCGGGCCGCCGACCTGCTCGAACGGTATCCGCGAGTCCCGGCGCAGATCCGGGAGGCGCTCGGGGTGGACCTGGCCGAGCCGTCCGACTGGCTGTCCCGTTTCAACGCCCTGCTGCCGGGGCCGGGGCTGACCGTCGCCGGCGGGACCGGACCACGGTTCGAGCGGATCGTGCCTGGTGCCGCCGGGCCGGTGGACGGGCCGCTGGTGACGACGATCGTCACGACCTACCGGCCCGGCCCGGCGCTGCTCGTGACCGTCCGCTCGCTGCTGGCGCAGAGCTGGACGGCCCAGGAGATCCTGATCGTCGACGACGGATCCGGGGACTCCGAGGTGCTGGACGAGGTGTCCGGGCTGGACTCGCGGATCCGGGTGCTGCGACTGCCGGTCAACGGCGGGACCTACCTGGCCCGCAACGCCGGGCTGGACGCCGCGACCGGCGAGTTCGTGACCTTTCAGGACTCCGACGACTGGTCGCATCCGCTGCGACTGGAACGCCAGGTCACACCGTTGCTGGCCGAGTCCGCGCTGTTCGCCACGACGTCGGCCGGGATGCGCGTGACCGGGGATCTCGTGGTGACCCGGCCCGGGTTCCCGCGGCACCGGTCGTACAACCTGTCGTCGCTGATGGTCCGCCGGGCCGTGGCCCTGTCGAAGCTGGGCTACCTCGACACCGTCCGCAAGGGCGCCGACGCCGAGTACGTGGAACGCGCCCGCGCGGTCTTCGGCCGCCCCGCCGTGCGACACCTGCCGGCCGAAACACTGGCGCTGATCCGGCTCTCCGGCGGGTCGCTGTCCAGCACCGACATGGCCGCCGGGTGGATGCATCCGGCCCGGCACGCGTACCTGTCGGCGTTCCAGGCCTGGCACACGCGGGTGGCGGCCGGGCGGGAGAGCGCCTACCGCCCGCGCCACCCCACGCATCGGGTGTTCGCGGCGCCGCAGCTGCTCACCGAGCCCGCGTCGCTGGCCTTCGACCTGATCCTCGCCGGGGACTTCACGGTCCCGGAGAGCGCCGGCCCGATCCGCGCGCTGATGGGCCTCGTGCCGTTCGCGATCCTGCACCTGCCGGCGCTCGGCCGGGCCGCCCGCAACCTCGACCCGGACGTCCAGCGCATGATCAACGTGGGCGCGGTCGAGCAGGTCATGATCACCGATCAGGTGCACGCCCGGCTCGTCGTCGTCCGCGGCCCCGAACCGCTCGCTTTCGCGCCCAGCCTGCCCAGCGGGATCCGCGCCGACCGCGTGATCATCGAGGAGGAGGCGCCCTGGGCGACCGACCGGCTGTTCGGGACCACGCCGACGGTCGTCCCGCTGCCGCACACCGTGGATCCGCGCCGGTGGCGGGTGGCCCGCGGCGAACCCTCGGCCGACCGGCCCGTGCTCGGCCGATTCGCCGGCGACGATCTGCGTTCGCTGCGCGCTCTGCTGCGGGATTCCCCCGATTTCGATGTACGGATCATGGACCGTGACGCCTCGGCCCGGACCGCGTTCGGCCGGCGCCCGCCGCTGAGCTGGCTCATCTACCAGGAGGCCGACCTCTCGCCGCGCGGCTTCCTCCACCAGCTCGACTTCTATGTCGGCCTGGACGACCCCACGGCCGACCTGCTCGCCCCGCTGGCCGCCGGATGCGTCCTGCTGCTCCCGCCCGCCCGCGAACCGGAATTCGGCGCCGCGGCCGTCTACTGCACCCCGGACGACCTGCACCAGACGCTGCGCCGCCTGCACCGCAACCCGGCCCGCTGGGCCGCCCACAGCGCCCGCGCCCGCGACTTCGCCCGCCGCCACCACCACGGCCTCTACGCCGACGCCGTCCTCGCCCTCCTGCACCCCACGCCCGTGCCCCACCCCCGCCCCGCCGCCTGACCCAGCCCGCCGGAGTGCGTGACGCGCGTCGCCGCCCGGGCCCCGGCGTCGCTCGCGGGCTCGGCTGGTGCTCAGTGCTGTCTCTTGGCCGTCGACACAGCCCTGAGTGCCAGCCGGGGCCCGGGGGCGCGGCCGGAGCCCTGACCCGGGATCGGCCGGCGGGCCCGCCGCTTGCGCCGGATGGTCGCCGGGCGGCCCGGCACCGGGATCACGTCGCGGCCGTGGACCAGGGGCTCGGGCCTGCGGTTGGGGGGTGGGCCAGGACGTACAAGAGCAGCCGAAGCGGCCCGGACCAGAAGGAACCTGGACCGGGCCGGATGGCCGGGGTGGTTACAGGCGGTGCGCCTCGCGGACCGTGGAGACGCCGCGGGTGTCGAAGAAGCGTTTGGCCAGGCGGGCCAGGTGGTCGACGTCGTATTCGCGGTGGTTCTGGACGAGGATGACCAGGTCGGCCGAGGCGACGGCGCCTTCCAGGTCGTCGGTGCCGGGGAACGACCAGGTCGGTACGTGCGGGTCGTGGTATTTGACGGTGGCGCCGAGGGCGGTGAGCTGGCGGGCCAGCGGGGTGGCCGGGGATTCGCGCTGGTCGGCGATGTTGGCCTTGTAGGTGACGCCGAGCAGGAGAACGTCGGCGCCGCGGACGGCCTGGCCGTCGGCGTTGAGCAGGTTCTGGGCGCGCCGGGCGACGTAGGCCGGCATGGTCGCGTTGATCTCCTGGGCCAGCTCGACGAAGCGGAACGGGTAGCCGAGCTTGCTGCGGACGTTGTGCGACAGGTAGTTCGGGTCGATCGGGATGCAGTGCCCGCCGACGCCCGGCCCGGGATAGAACGCCTGGAAGCCGAACGGCTTGGTCGACGCCGCGTTGATCACGTCCCAGAGGTCGATGTCGAGTTCGTGGCAGAACCGGGCCATCTCGTTGACCAGGGCGATGTTGACGTGCCGGTACGTGTTCTCCAGCAGTTTGGCCGTCTCCGCCTCCCGGGTGCCGCGGGCCCGCACGACCGTCTCGATGAACCGGCCGTAGAACTCGGCCGCCGCGTCCGTGCAGGCCGGGGTGTATCCGCCGACGACCTTGGGGGTGTTGTGGGCGCCGTACTCGGCGTTGCCCGGGTCGATCCGCTCGGGCGAGAACGCCAGGTGGAAGTCGGCCCCCGCGGCCAGCCCGGAGAGCTGCTCCAGCAGCGGCCGGACCACGTCGTCGGTGGTGCCCGGATAGGTGGTCGATTCGAGCACCACGAGCATGCCCGGTCGCAGGTTGCGCCCGACCGAGCCGGTCGCGCCGGTGACCGCGCGCAGGTCCGGCCCGTCGCCCTCGGAGAGCGGGGTGGGCACGCAGATCACCGCGGTCCGGGCCCGGGCGATCTCGGTCTCGTCGGCGGTCGGGCGGAAACCGTCGGCGACCATCGCGGCGACGTCGGCGTCGCTCAGGTCGTCCACGTGCGAACGGCCGTCGGCCAGGGCTTTGACCACGGTCTCGTCGACGTCGAAGCCGAGCACCGACAGGCCGGCCCGGGTCGCCTGCTGGGCCAGTGGCAGTCCGACGTACCCCAGGCCGAGGATGACCACGTCGTAGCTCAAGGGAATCTCCTTGTGATGGTGGGTGTGATCAGGCGGCGGGGGGTCGCACCGGCGGCGCGGGGTTCGCGCAGCTCGAAGGGGGAGGGAAAGGGCAGGTAGGCCGGCAGGAAGTCGGCCAGCAGGGCCACCTGCTCGGCGAACGCGGCGTCCGGGCTGTCCACGTCGTTGAGGCAGAACGTGTCCGCGTCCCGGTCGCGCAGCAGGCCGGCCAGTTTGAGCGGCGTCCACGGGTCGGCCAGGTCGGCGTACCGGTGGCGGATCGTTCCCGGGACGGCCCGGCCGGACAGGTACGCGTAGTACTGCTGCAGCGAGGAGAGCACCGACACGTCGTCCGGGTGCCGGAACTGATGCCCGGCCGTGCCGCCGACCTCGCCGGCGAAGCGCGCCTCGATCTCGGCCAGCACGCTGCGCCGGGCGGCATGCGGGGTATGCATCATCTTGCGGGTCAGCACCCGCCCGAACGTCTCCCGGATCAGCCGCCGGTTGTTCTTCGCGGCCGCGTCGGCCGGCCGGTCGCCCGGGCCGCGCGGAGCCAGGTCGACGAGCGACGGCGACGGGAAGAACCGGGTCAGCCCGCCGGCCGTGAAGAACAGGTCCGGGGTGACCGGCCGGCCCAGGATCACGTCGTCGTTGAGGTACAGGAAGTGCTCGGCCAGCCCGGGGACGTGGTGCAGCCGGGACTCGACGGCCTGCGAGTTGAACGTCGGCCGCACGCCGGTGTCGCCGAAGATCTCCGCGTGGTCGACGACGGTCAGCCGCGGATGGTCCAGGTCCAGCCAGGCCGGCACCTGATCGTCGGTGACCAGGTGGACGTGCCGGACCCAGGGCGCGAACGCGTGCAGCGCCCGCATCGAGTACCGCAGCTCGTCCCGGCTGGTCCAGCGCGAGTCGTTGGCCGCCTCCCGGTCGATCTCGCGCACCCACGGGTTCTCGGCCAGCGCCCGTTCCCGGCGCCGCCGCCAGTCCGGATCACCGCCGTCGACCCAGGTGTAGACCACGTCGATCGGGAAGTCGATCCGGTCCGGATCGGGCGTCGTGAAAACCTTCCGGGTGCGGTAGGCGGTGGTGTCGCCCGGCTCGCAGAACGCACCGAAGACCGGCTCCGGGGCGGTCGTCACCGGCTCGGACCCGGGGACCCGGACGGCGATCGGATTGGGCCGGGGCGCGACCAGACACGGCCCCTCGGCCCGCCAGAACTCCACCTCGCAGGCGTGCTCGGGGCCGAGCACGAAACCGCCGGCGGGATCGGCGACCGGCCAGCAGATCGACCGCACGCGGCCCTTCGGGCCACTTCGCCCCAGCAATCCGTGGTCCCGCCGGGCGAGGGCCTTCAGGAGGCTGATCACCAGGTCACGATCGGTTTCCCGTACGGCGATGACGGTACCGGCCGGATGCCGGGCGGGCAGGCGGAACCAGTCCACGCCGGCCCGTTCGAGTGCCTCGGTGACCCGGTCCAGGTTGGCCCGGCGGACCGCGGCCGGGCCGGTCGACGTCAACACGCGCGCGGTCAGCCGCCCCCACGCGGTCCGGACCCGGATGACCTGGCCCTCGGCGGCCGGCCGGCCGCGGCGGGGCGCCTCGATCGGCATCAGGGCGCGGGCGATCGGCAGGCGCCGGTCCGGGGCGATCCGGGGCAGGATCCGGCTCCCGGCGGCCCGGGCGATCCGTTGCCGGACCGGCCAGGGCGTGCGCCGCAGAATCCGCCGCAGCGTCACGCCGTCGTCCTTTCGCCGTACCACGCGTGCCTTAACGCGACGGCCGAGACTGAAGTTGCGGTCTATACCCTTACGTGCCGGTATACGGGAGTAGCCGACGGTTGGGCGCTTATCCGGAAAGTGCCACCCTTAGGGGAACGTCTCAGGGGCTCGGCCGATGCGGCCGGTTGCGCGGACGCGGCATGGTGGTAGGCAGTCGAGACCGGGAGGGTCCAGATGGGCAAGGCAGTGATGTTCCTGCTGGCGGTGATCGGTGGCGTGGTCGTGGTGAGCTGGGTGGCCCACGCACTGTTCGGCGCCTTCTTCTACCTGGTGCTGTTCGCCGCGATCGTCGGCGGCGGGCTCTGGCTCTACGGCCGGATCAAGCGCGAACTGGCCCCGGGGACACGGACACAGAGGCGGATCGAGGCGGCGACGAAGACGTACCGGATGCGGAACCGGTGAGCATCGTCAGCTCCAAGTAGGCTTGCGGGCGACGCCATCACTACCGACCAACGGGAAGTCGCACTGTGTTTGACACCCTGAGTGACCGCCTGTCCGGGATCTTCACCAAGCTCCGCGGCAAAGGCAAGCTCACCGATGCCGACATCGACGCCACCGCACGCGAGATCCGCCTCGCGCTGCTGGAGGCCGACGTCGCGTTGCCGGTGGTCAAGGCGTTCATCGCCAACCTGAAGGAACGGGCGCGCGGCGCCGAGGTCTCCCAGGCACTGAACCCGGCCCAGCAGATCATCAAGATCGTCCACGAAGAGCTGATCAACGTGCTCGGTGGCGAGGGGCGGCGACTGGTCTTCGCCAAGCAGCCGCCCACGGTGATCATGCTGGCCGGTCTCCAGGGTGCCGGTAAGACCACGCTGGCCGGAAAGCTGTCCCGCTGGCTCAAGAACCAGGGCCACCAGCCGCTGCTGGTCGCCGCCGACCTGCAGCGGCCCAACGCGGTCAACCAGCTGCAGGTGGTCGGTGGCCGGGCCGGCGTCGACGTCTACGCGCCCGAGCCGGGCAGCGGCGTCGGCGACCCGGTCAAGGTCGCCAAGGACTCCATCGAGGTCGCCAAGCGCACCGCCAAGGACATCGTCATCGTCGACACCGCCGGACGTCTCGGCATCGACGAGGAGATGATGAAGCAGGCCCGGGACATCCGCGACGCGGTCAACCCGGACGAGGTCATCTTCGTCATCGACGCCATGGTCGGTCAGGACGCGGTGCAGACCGCCGAGGCGTTCCGCGACGGCGTCGGCGTCACCGGTGTCGTCCTCTCCAAGCTCGACGGCGACGCCCGCGGTGGTGCCGCGCTCTCCGTCCGGCACGTCACCGGCCAGCCCATCCTGTTCGCCTCCACCGGTGAGAAGCTGGAAGACTTCGACGTCTTCCACCCCGACCGGATGGCCAGCCGGATCCTCGGCATGGGCGACGTTCTGACCCTCATCGAGCAGGCCGAACAGGCCTTCGACGAGGATCAGAAAGAGAAGATGACCAGCAAGCTGCTCGGTGGCGAGCAGTTCACGCTGGAAGACTTCCTGGACCAGCTGATCGCCGTCCGGCGGATGGGCCCGATCGCCAACATCCTCGGCATGATGCCCGGCATGGGCCAGATGAAGGACCAGCTGGCCGAGCTCGACGACAGCCACTTCGACCGGGTCACCGCGATCATCCGCTCGATGACGCCCAAGGAGCGCACCGAGCCGAAAATCATCAACGCGTCCCGCCGGCTGCGCATCGCCAACGGCTCCGGCGTCACCGTGATGGAGGTGAACCAGCTGCTCAACCGCTTCACCGACGCCCAGAAGATGATGAAGCAGATGAGCGGCATGATGGGCCTGCCCGGCGGTCGGCGCAGCGCCACCAAGAGCTCGAAGAACAAGCGCAAGGGCAAGAACAACCGCCCGCGCGGCGGCGGGATGCCGGGTGGGATGCCCGCGGGCTTCCCCGGCGGGATGCCGCAGCTGCCGCCCGGGCTGGACCCGAACGCGCTGGCCGGGGGCGGGATGCCGCCGGGCTTCAAGCTGCCGAAACTCGACTTCAACAAGCTGAACAAGCCGAAGGACGACAAGCGCTGACGCGTCCTTCGCCGGCCTGACCCGGGTTCGCTCGGGTCACGGTTCTGCGGGCCGGACCCGGGTGCGCTGTGCTCACGGCTTTGCCGGCCTGACTGGGTGGGCTGTGCTCACGGCTTTGCCGGCTGGACCCGGGTGCGCTGTGCTCACGGCCTTGCTGGCCCGGCGCCCTTCGGCTGTGGTCACGGCTTTGCTGGCCAGGCACCCTTCCGCTGTGGTCCGGGCTGCGGCCGCCGCTCACTGAATCTTCGAATTCAAGAGCGGCGGGGGTACGGGCAAGGCCCGGCTGGCACTGAGGGCTGTTCCTGGCGTCGTTCTCGACCGTGAGCGCCAGCCGAGTCGCTTCGGCTGGCGCTCACGGCTGTTCCCGGCGCGTTTTCGAGCCGTGAGCACCAGCTGGTCTGCTTCAGCTGGCGCTGACGGCTGTTCCGGGCGCGTTTTCGAGCCGTGAGCACCAGCTGGTCTGCTTCGGCTGGTGCTGGTGGGTGTTTGTGGTGGGGTGGGAGACGGCGGGGCGGCTGATCCGGTAGGACTGTTGTCATGGCGTTGCATGTGCGTGGGACGGTTCTGCCGGACGGTGAGGTCCGGGATCTCTGGCTCGTCGGTGACCGGGTGACGTTCGAACCTGTCGCTGACGCGGAGACGATCAGCGACGGCGGGTGGATCGTGCCGGGGTTGGTCGACGCGCACTGCCACCTCGGGATCGCCTACGGGGCGAAGCCCATCGAGAGCGTCGATCAGGCCCGTGAGCTGGCCGTCATCGACCGGGATGCGGGCGTGCTGGCGTTGCGGGACGCCGGGTCGCCGTTTCCCTATCCGGAGTTGGACGACGAGCCGGGGGTGCCGCGCCTGGCCCGCGCCGGCCGTCACGTCGCGCCGCCCCGGCGCTATCTGCGGGACATCGGCGTCGAGGTGCCCGCCGAGGCGGTCGCCGCGACGGTGACCGAGCAGGCCAAGGCCGGTACGGGCTGGGTCAAGCTGGTCGGTGACTGGATCGACCGTGAGGTCGGCGATCTGGCTCCGAGCTGGGATGCGACGACGATGGCGGCGGCGGTGGACGCGGCGCACGCGGCCGGCGCCCGGGCCGCGGTGCACACGTTCTCCGAGGAGGGCGTGGAGATCATGGTGAGGGCCGGGGTGGACTCGGTGGAGCACGGCACCGGCCTGTCCCTGGAGCTGATCGACGAGATGGCCCGGCGGGGGACCGCCCTGGTGCCCACGATGATCAACATCCGGACGTTCGGGGAGATCGCCGAGAAGGCGCGGGGCAAGTTCGCCGGGTACGCGGATCACATGATCGCCCTGCGGGACAACTTCCCGGATGTGGTGCGGGCCGCGTACGAGGCCGGCGTGCCGATCTTCGTCGGCACCGACGCGGGTGGCGGGATCCGGCACGGGCTGGCCGCCGAGGAGATGCTCTACCTGCACGAGGCCGGCATCCCGGCGGTCGACGTGCTGGCCGCGGCGTCGTGGCGGGCCCGGGAGTGGCTGGGTTTCCCGGGGCTGGTCGAGGGCGGGCTGGCCGACCTGGTGGTCTACGACGCCGACCCGCGCAAGGATCTGCGGGTGGTGCGGGCGCCCCGCCGCATCGTGCTGCGAGGCGCCGTCATCAAGTGATCAGCGGGTGAGCCGCCAGGTGTAGAGCCCTCGGCCGGTCGGGCAGGTGAGCAGGTCGTCGTTCCAGTCGCACCGGCCGGACAGCTCCGGGATCACCCCCAGCGTGACCTTCCTGAAGTCGATGTTGGAGACGCCGCGGACGGTGAACTGCCCGTCCCCGGCGTCCCGGGTCAGCGTGATCGCGTTGCCGTCGTCGGCGAACCCGCCGACCCCGTTGTCGGAGTAGCGGGCCTCGCCGTTCTCGTCGTAGAGCGCCGTCCCCTTGCCGGCCCCGCTGCTGGTCAGGATGTGACCCAGGCGCATCGAGTGGTCGCCGGTCAGCGGCACCGCCGGGGTCGACCGGATCGGCTTCCCGGTCGTCGCGTCGACCATCACCAGATGGGCCTCCTGGCGTTCGCCGTTGTCGTCGAGGTCGTGGTATTCGTACAGGCAAATTCTTTTCTCCCCGCAGGGGAAGTAGTCGTTCCAGTACCACGGCTGCTGCGGTGCGTAGAGGGCTCCGGCCGGGCCGGTGACGACGCGCCGGCCCTGGCCGAGCTCGTCGATGTAGATCGTTCCCTCGTATCCGAGCATCTGATCGGGGTTCGGCCGCCGCTGCGTGGTCGACAGGACCTTGCCGGTGAGGACGTTCCGGATCACCACCCGGCCCCCGGCGCTTATCGAGATCAGACGATCATCGGTGAACGGGAACGCCTTCTCGGACTCCGGCGTGTACAGGACCGAGCTGGCGCCGAACTGGTCCTCGGACGCGTCCGCCTCGGTCCGCATCCCGCTGATCAGCGTCGCGTCGTCGTCGGCCGACCAGAGGACCCGGCCGCTGTCCAGGGCGTACGCGGTGGTCCGCCCGGTCGTCGCGTCCAGCCGGACCAGGGCGTCCCGGTGCAGGACGAGCCGATCGTCGGTGTTGTGCGTCAGCTCCCAGCGGGCCGCGCCGGTGGCCGCGTCGTGGAATTCCATGACCCGGTACTCGCCGTCCTTGATGTCCCCGCCCTCGGGATGCGTGTCGTCGCGGCGCAGCAGGATGACCGTCCTGGCCGTCGCGATCATCCCGATCCAGGCACCATTGACAAGCCAGAGCATTTCTCCGGTACGGGTGTCGACCGCGACCGCCTCGGAGTTCGCGAGACCGATCACCCGGTCGCCGGAGATCCGGGCCGCGCTCCAGTTCTGCCCCGCGGGCACCGGCAGCGGCTCGCCGAGCTGGGCCAGCGCGCGGATCCGGGCCGGGGTGGTGGCGGGCAGGATCGGGTCGGCCTGGCGGTGCTGCCGGATCGAGAGGACCCCGGCCCCGGTCAGGAGCAGCACCACGGCGGCGGCACTGGCCAGCACCGCCCGCTGCCGGACCCGGCGCTGATGACCCCGGAGGCGGGCCTGCGCCGCGGTGCCGATCGGGATGGCGTCGGCCTGCCGGCCCAGTGCGGTGAACAGATCGTCCAGTTCAGTGGACACGGCGAACCCCTTCCTCCGAGCTCAGGACGGCCGCGAGCGCCGTCCGGCCCCGGGACAGCCACGATTTGACGGTGCCCAGCGACGAACCGGTCTCGGTCGCGATCTCGGCGATCGAGCGGTCCAGCAGGTAGTGCAGGGCGAGCGCGCGCCGGTGGGCCTCCGGCAGTTCCCGCATCGCGCGGACCAGCACCACCACGTCCTCCGAGGGCGGTCCGACCGGGGCCGGTGGTGGCTCGGCGGCGGCCCGCGCCCGGCGTACGCCGATCCGGCGCCACCGGTCGGTGGACAGCCGGTTCACGACCAGCCGCAGCCACGCCTCCGGGTCCTCGTACGCGGAGACCTTGCGCCAGCGCTGCCAGGCCCGGGCGTACGCCTCCTGCACCAGGTCCTGCGCCTCGCCGGGATCACCGGTCAGCCCGTACGCGTATCGCAGCAGCCGCCGGGAGGTGTCCCGGTAGAAGCCGTCGAAATCCATCCGTCACCCCGTCCTTCTCCGCAGAGGGACACGGGATGCCCACCCGGCCGGTTGCGCTCGGGCCACGACTACCATGCATCCTCATGGCTCGCGTGCTCACTCCCCGTGCGGAGGACTTCCCCCGCTGGTATCAGGACCTCATCGCCAAGGCGCAACTCGCCGACAACGGCCCGGTGCGCGGCACGATGGTGATCCGGCCGGTCGGCTACGCGATCTGGGAGCGCATGCAGGCCGACATGGACGCGCGGATCAAGGAGCAGGGCGTTCAGAACGCGTACTTCCCGCTCTTCATCCCGGAGAACTACCTGCGCCGCGAGGCCGACCACGTCGAGGGCTTCTCGCCCGAGCTGGCCGTGGTCACCCACGCCGGCGGCAAGGAGCTCGCCGAGCCGCTGGTGGTCCGCCCGACCAGTGAGACCGTGATCGGCGAGTTCATGGCCAAGTGGGTCGACTCGTACCGTGACCTGCCCCTGCTGCTCAACCAGTGGGCCAACGTCGTCCGGTGGGAGCTGCGCCCGCGGACCTTCCTGCGCACCACCGAGTTCCTCTGGCAGGAGGGGCACACCGCGCACGCCACCGAGCAGGATGCGCGGGACCACGCGCGGGAGATCCACAAGCACGTCTACCAGGCGTTCATGGAAGAGATGCTGGCCATCCCGGTGGTGCCCGGCCGCAAGACCAAGGGCGAGCGGTTCGCGGGCGCGACCAACACGATGACCGTCGAGGCCATGATGGGCGACGGCAAAGCGCTGCAGATGGGCACCTCGCACGAGCTCGGGCAGAACTTCGCCAAGGCGTTCGACATCACGTACTCGTCGGCCGACCGCACGGTCGAGCACGCCTGGACCACCTCCTGGGGCACCTCGACGCGCATGGTCGGCGGCCTGATCATGGTGCACGGCGACGACAACGGCCTGCGGCTGCCGCCGCGGCTCGCGCCGATCCAGGTGCAGATCATGGTGGTCAAGGCCGGCGAGGGCGTCGCCGAAGCTGCTGCGCAGCTCCGCGACGATCTAAAAGCTTCGGGTGTACGGGTGAAGCTCGACGACCGGGCGGACATCCCCTTCGGTCGCCGGGCGGTCGACGCCGAACTGCAGGGCATCCCGATCCGCGTCGAGGTCGGCCCGCGTGACCTGGCCAACGGCAACGCGGTCGTGGCCCGCCGGGTCGACGGCTCGAAGTCGCCGATCGCGCTGGCCGAGGTCGCCAACGCCGTGGTCGCCGCGCTCAAGGCCGACCAGCAGCGGCTCTACGACGACGCGCTGGCGTTCCGGGTGGAGCGCACGGTCGACGTGAAGACGCTCGACGAGGCGATCGAGGCGTCGCAGACCGGCTGGGCCCGGGTGCCGTGGTCGGCGATCGGCGAGGCCGGCGAGAAGGTGGCCAACGGCAAGGCCGTCACGGTCCGGTGCCTGACCCGCGAGGACGGCACGATGCCGGAGTCGGACGAGGAGAAGGACCTGATCGCGTACCTCGGCCGTTCCTACTGATCGTGCGATTCGACGAGGGCCGGCCGGTCCTCTACCGGAACTTCTCGGCGGGCCGGCTGGTCAACGTCCGGCCCGGCCGGGTGATCTCCGACGACGACCGCGGGCTGCTGCTCTGGCTGGCCCGCGGCTCGGGCGTGATGATCGAGGTCGCGGCCGACGGCCGTGGGGTGCGCGACATGTCGTTCGCCGAGTGGTCGACACTGCCGCACCGGATGGTCCCGGCCACCTGGTCGGGCCCGGGCATCCTGAAGTTCGTCCCGCCCGGAGTCGACCATTCGGTCTGGTTCTTTCGGGACGCCGAGGGCACCTTCACCAACTGGTACGTGAACCTCGAGGAGCGGGCCGTCCGCTGGGACGACGGCGACATCGCCGGCGTCGACGTGGTGGACCAGGACCTGGACGTGGTCGCCACCCCGGACCGGAAGTGGCGCTGGAAGGACGAGGACGAGTTCGCCGAGCGGCTCGCCCTCCCCGAGCACTACTGGGTGCCGGATCCGGAGGCGGTCTGGGCCGAGGGCCGCCGAGTGATCACGAAGATCGAGGCCGGCGAGTTCCCCTTCGACGGGACCTGGACGGACTTCCGGCCGGACCCGGCCTGGCCCGTCCCGGTGGAGGTTCCGGCCGGCTGGGACCGTCCCGGGGCACGTTGACACCCGGTTGGGATTCCCGGCCTCTCATCTGGCAGAATGGCTTGTTGGTATCCGGCATGTCGTGAGGCGCCCTCTAACCCCTCATCGCTTTGCCAATCCACGAGGCATCGGCCCCACATCCCCACGTGGGTTCCGGTCGGCTCACCCACGCAGTCATCAGGAGCGAATAAACCGTGGCCGTTAAGATCCGGCTCCTGCGGATGGGCAAGATCCGCAACCCGCAGTACCGCATCGTCGTCGCCGACTCGCGCACCAAGCGTGACGGTCGCGCCATCGAGTACATCGGCATCTACCAGCCGAAGGAACACCCCTCGGTGATCGAGGTCAAGTCCGAGCGTGTGCAGTACTGGCTGTCGGTCGGCGCTCAGCCGTCCGAGCCGGTGCAGCGCATCCTGGAGAAGACCGGCGACTGGCAGAAGTTCAAGAACCTGCCGGCCCCGCCGCCGCTGCTGGTCGCGCCGAGCAAGCAGAGCAAGACCGAGGTCTACGAGGCCGAGGCCAAGGCTGCCCTGGGCATCGCCGAGGCGGCCAAGCCGGCCACCACGCCGAAGAAGGCCAAGGCTGAGAAGCCGGCCGCCGAGGCGAAGCCGGCCGAGGCGGCCGAGCCGACCCGCGAGGCTGTCGCCGAGACGGCAGAGGACCCGGCCGGTGCCGGCGCCGACGCGAGCTGACGGGGCGCTCCGGCCGGCGCTGGAGCACCTCGTCAAGGGCATCGTCGACAACCCGGACGACGTCCGGGTTCGTCTGGTCGACTCGCGCCGCGGCAAGCGGCTCGAGGTCCGCGTGCACCCGGAGGACCTGGGAACGGTCATCGGGCGCGGCGGCCGTACGGCCAAGGCGTTGCGTCAGGTGATCGGGTCGATCGGTGGACGCGGCATCCGCGTCGACATCGTCGACGCGTACTGATCGATGCTGCTCGTCGTCGGCCAGATCGGTAAACCGCACGGCATCCGGGGCGAGGTCTCGGTGGTCGTGCGGACCGACGAGCCCGAGGAACGCTTCACCGTCGGGTCGGTGTTCACCACGGAGGTCCCCCGGGACCGCCGGGTGAACGCCGGCCCGGCGGGCACCCCCGTTCCCGGTGCTCGCTTCGAAGTTCCGAAACAACTCACCCTCGAATCGATCCGCTGGCATCAGGGCCGCGGCATCGCGGTGTTCGAGGGCATCCACGACCGCAACGTGGCCGAGGCCATGCGCGGCGTCTACCTCCAGGTGGACAGCGCCGAGCTGACCCCGCCGGACGATCCGGACGAGTTCCACGACCACCAGCTGGTCGGGCTGCGCGTGGAGACCGTGGACGGCGTCGTGCTGGGCACCGTGCAGCGCATCGACCACGCCCCCTCCTCGGATCTGATCGTGCTGGCCAAGTCCGGCGGCGGAACGGCGCTGATCCCGTTCGTCACCGCGATGGTGCCGACGGTCGATCTGGCCGGTGAGCGCGTGATCGTCGACCTCCCCGAAGGACTGCTGGATCTGTGAAGGTCGACATCATCTCGATCTTCCCGGAGTACTTCGCCCCGCTCGACCTCTCGCTGATCGGCAAGGCGCGGACGACCGGGACGCTCGACCTCTCCGTGCACGATCTGCGCAGCTGGACCTATGACGTGCACCGGACGGTGGACGACAGCCCGTACGGTGGCGGCCCCGGCATGGTGATGCGCCCCGAGCCGTGGGGCGAGGCGCTGGACGCGGTCACCACGCCGGAGTCGACGCTGGTGATCCCGTCCCCGGTCGGCAAGCCGTTCACCCAGGCCGACGCGTACGAACTGGCCGCGCTGCCGCACCTGGTCTTCGCGTGCGGGCGGTACGAGGGCATCGACCAGCGGGTGATCGACGAGGCCGCGTCCCGGATGCCGGTGCGCGAGGTCTCGCTCGGCGACTACGTGCTGTTCGGGGGCGAGGTCGCGGTCATCGTGGTGATGGAGGCGATCACCCGGCTGCTGCCCGGGGTGCTGGGCAACGCCGACTCGCTGACCGAGGAGTCGCACGCGGCCGGGCTGCTGGAGGCCCCGGTCTACACCAAGCCGGCGACGTGGCGGGAGCGCGACGTCCCGGACGTGCTGCGGTCGGGTGATCACGGGCGGATCGCCCGCTGGCGCCGTACCGAAAGCCTCTTGAGAACCGCGGCCCGCAGGCCGGATCTCTTTGCTGCCTACCCGCCGGAGTCCTTCGACAAGAAGGACCGCAAGGCTCTGTCCGAGGCCGGATTGGAGCTCCCGCCGCCCGGTGTGGCAAAGTAGGGAGGTTGCCGTCTCGTGCCCACGCCGTGGGGACGGACGAGGGCCCCTTGACGTGGTGAGGGGCCAGAATTACCCATCCGCGTCACCGAACTCACGGTGAGCACTAGTAACGAGGATGCAGCGATGAACACGCTGGACGAGCTCGACGCCCAGTCGCAGCGCACCGACCTCCCGGACTTCCGGGCCGGTGACACGCTCAAGGTGTACGCCCGGGTCGTCGAAGGTAACCGTTCCCGTGTCCAGGTCTTCCAGGGCGTCGTGATCGGCCGCCAGGGCGCCGGCCTCCGGGAGACCTTCAAGGTCCGCAAGATCAGCTTCGGCGTCGGCGTCGAGCGCACCTACCCGATCAACAGCCCGGCGATCGACAAGATCGAGGTCGTCACCCGTGGTGACGTCCGTCGCGCCAAGCTCTACTACCTGCGTGAGCTGCGCGGCAAGAAGGCCAAGATCAAGGAGCTGCGGGAGAAGCAGACCGTCTGAGCCTCTCAGATCCGGCACAGCAGCGAGGGCCTAGGCTGGCGGCTGTGCCGGATGATGAACCATTTCAGTCCTACCGCTCGTAACTTTCCCTAGTCGGGAAACTCGGGCGGTAGTGCTGTATCCGGGGGCGGTCCGGCCGGTAGGCGTCAGGAGATGCGAAGCGTGGATCCGATGGAAGGCTATCGTCCGTCACCTCGTCGGCGGTCGATGCTCAGGCGCAAGGAGATGCCCCTCTGGCAGGAGTTGCCGCTGCTTCTGGTGGTGGCGTTCTGCCTGGCCGTGCTCATCCGCACGTTCCTGGTGCAGGCGTTCTACATCCCCTCCGGGTCGATGCAGAAGACGCTTGAGCTCAAGGACCGGGTGCTGGTCAACAAGGTCGTCTACGACATGCGCGACCCGCTGCGGGGCGAGATCGTGGTCTTCCGCGGCACCGACAACTGGGCGCCCGAGGTCACCGAGCCGGTGAGCAACACGTTCGGGGCGAAACTCGGCCGCACCATCGGTGACCTGGTCGGCGTCAGCCGTCCCGGCGAGCGGGATTTCATCAAACGGGTGATCGGTCTTCCGGGTGACAAGGTCGCCTGTTGTGACGATCAGGGGCGGATCACGGTCAACGGGGTCGGCATCGACGAGCCTTACATCGCCGACGGCTTCAACTCCGACCTGAGTCAGCCGGTGATCGCCGGCCAGTGCACGAGCCGGAAGTTCGCCGAGGTCACCGTTCCGGCCGGGCAGATGTTCGTGATGGGTGATCACCGGGCGGTGTCCCAGGACGCCCGCTGCCAGGGCCCGGTCCCGATCGAGAACGTGATCGGCCGCGCCTTCGTCACCGTCTGGCCGAGCAGCCGATTCACGAGTCACGAGATTCCGGACGTCTGGAAACAGTTCGCCAAGGAGCATCCGACCGCGGCCATCGGGCCTCCCTCGCCCCAGCCGCGCCAGGATCCCCAGGTCGCCGGAAGCATTTTCCCGTTGCTGTTGACCGCCGCGCTATCCGCGCGTTCCACCATGTCGTTCGTGACTCGACGACGTAGGCTCCGAGCGTGATTGACGAGCAGACCGAAAAGCGCCGCGGGTCGTTCTGGCGCGAACTTCCCATCCTGCTGGGCGTGGCGATTCTCGTCGCCGTCCTGGTGCGGGCGTTCGTGTTGCAGACGTTCTACATCCCGTCCCCCTCGATGGAGCACACGCTCAACGTGTGGGACCGGGTGCTCGTCAACAAGCTCGTCTACGACTTCCGGGACCCGAAGCGCGGCGAGATCATCGTCTTCAAGGCACCGACCGAGTGGCAGTCCGGCGCCGAGGGTGAGGACTTCATCAAGCGCGTCATCGGCACCCCCGGTGACCGCGTGATCTGCTGCGACACCCAGAACCGCCTGACCATCAACGGGCACTCGCTGGACGAGCCGTACATCTACACCGACGCGGACGGCAACCGGAACCAGGTGGCCGACGAGAAGTTCGACATCACGGTGCCGGCCGGGCGGCTCTGGGTGATGGGTGACCACCGCGAGGCCTCGGGCGACTCGCTGGAGCACTACGAGCAGAGCACCGCCGCCGACGAGGCCGGCAAGCTGCAGGACGCGACGATCACCATCGACTCGGTGGTCGGCCGGGCCTTCACGATCTTCTGGCCGGCCGGCCGTGCGACCTGGCTGACCGTGCCGGACACGTACGACTCGATCCCGGACGCCGCCGCCCGGTGACGGGGCGGTTCGGAAGATCGATCCCGGGCGCTTAGGCTGGTTGCGTGACCGAGTCGAACCAGCCCGCCATCGCGCGCCGTGCCGGCCGGGTGCTCCTGGTCGATCGGGCCGGTCGCGCCCTGCTCCTGCACGGCGGCGATCCGGCCCGGCCGGGGATGCGCTGGTGGTTCACTCCGGGTGGCGGGCTGGAGCCGGGCGAGAGCACGGTTCAGGCGGCCGCCCGCGAGCTGTTCGAGGAGGCCGGGCTGCACGTCGACCCGGCCGAGCTGGGCACCTCGATCCGGCACGAGCAGACCGAGTTCTCCTACAACGGCCGTGACTACGTCCAGACGCAGGACTTCTTCCTGCTCCGGGTGGCCGACTGGCAGGTCGACACGGCCGGCATGGACGAGGAGGAGCGGCTCACCATCATCGAGCACCGGTGGTGGTCGGCGGCCGAGATCGAGTCCAGCGACGAGCTGATCTATCCGGAGGACCTGGCCGCGCTGCTGCGGTCACAGTTGGCCTCGGCCGAGACGGCCGCGGTCGACGGCGTACGGGAAGAGGGTCTTTGATGTTGGCCCCTCCTCGCACCGTGGTCCGCCGGGAAGCCGGACTCTACGCCCTGGAACAGGCACTTCAGCGGCGCGGCTTCGAACACGTGGCCGGGGCCGACGAGGCCGGCCGGGGCGCGTGCGCCGGCCCGCTGGTCGCCGCCGCGGCGATCCTGCCCGCGGGCAAGCGCGGCGAGGTGCCCGGGCTGGCCGACTCGAAACTGCTCACCGCGGCCGCCCGCGAGCGGGTGTATGCCGAGGTCGTCGACCGGGCGCTGGCCTGGTCCGTGATGATCATCCCGCCGGCCGAGGTGGACGCCCGGGGCCTGCACGTCTGCAACCTGGCGGCGATGCGGCGGGCGCTGGCCTCGCTGACCGTCCGCCCGGAGTATGTGTTGACCGACGGTTTCCCGGTCGACGGGCTGGGCGTGCCCGGCCTGGCGGTGTGGAAGGGTGACCGGGTCGCGGCCTGCGTCGCGGCGGCCAGTGTCCTGGCCAAGGTCACCCGGGATCGGCTGATGGTGGAGTTGCACGATCAGTTCCCGGAATACGGCTTCGCCGTACACAAAGGTTATATAACGGACGAGCACAGCGCCGCGCTGCTCCGGCACGGACCGTGCGTCGAGCACCGGTTCTCGTATGTGAACGTGGCCGCGGCCTCGGGCCGGGGAAATGTGCCGCCACGAGCGCGCCGCCCGGTGTCCACGCCGGCGCCCGTGCCGTCCCTGTTCGACGCATCCGTTACCGAGCCGCTGCTGCTTCCGGGCGCGGCTGAGGGTACCGTCGGCGTGGCGTCGGGCGAGCAGCCTCAGCCGTCGCCGTCGGTGGGGGAAGATGAGGCCATGGAGGGCGAGACACGATGAGCGCAGAGGATCTCGAGAAGTACGAGACCGAGATGGAGCTGCAGCTCTACCGGGAGTACCGCGACATCGTCCGCCAGTTCTCCTACGTCGTGGAGACCGAGCGCCGGTTCTACCTGGCCAACCAGGTGGATCTGCACGTGCGCAACTCCGACGGCGAGGTGTATTTCGAGGTCGAGATGCACGACGCCTGGGTCTGGGACATGTATCGTCCGGCCCGGTTCGTCAAGAACGTGCGGGTGATGACGTTCAAGGACGTGAACGTCGAAGAGCTGGAGAAACCGGACATCTCCCTGCCGGATGAGCCCGGCTTCGGCGGCTGACGGAGTTATCCACACCAGCTGTTCGTCCACAGGGCGGGTCGCCGGTCGGCTTCAGGCCGGCCAGACTCGCCCGCATGTTCTTTCTCTGGGCTCTACTTCTGGCGGCGGTCCCCGTTCCCGGCACCTACTCGTGGCCGGTGACGCCGCCGCAGGTGACCCGGCGATTCGAGGCACCGCCGCAACCGTGGCTGGCCGGGCATCGCGGGGTTGACCTCGGTGCGATCCCCGGCGCCACGGTTCGCGCCGCCGCGGGCGGCACGGTGGTGTTCGCCGGCCCGGTGGCCGGGCGTGGCGTGGTCAGCATCGCCCACGCGGGGGGACTGCGCAGCACCTATGAGCCGGTCACGGCGTCGCTGCACGCCGGTGACGTGGTGCGCGCGGGCGATCCGCTCGGCACGCTGAACGCCGGGCACCCGGGCTGCCCGGTCAGCGCCTGCCTGCACTGGGGCGTCTGGCAGGGCACGGAATACCTGGACCCGCTGACCCTGCTCGGGCTCGGCCGGGTCCGGCTCCTACCAATGCCAGGCGCTGAGCAGACCGGGCAGACGCTCGGCCAGGCGGTGATACTCCTCCGGCCGGTTGTAGATCTGCGCGCTCAACCGCAGCAGGCCACGACCACCCCACGCGTTCACCTGCGTCTCGACGGCCAACTTGTCGGCGATGTGCTGCCGCAGCGCGTGCGCCTCCGGGATCGTGGTGGCCAGACCGGCCGGCAACGGGACGATCCGCATCGAGACACCCGGCCCCGGATGCGGCAGATCCTCCGGCGCCACACCGAGCGCCTCCCCGAGCACCCGCTGGCCGTAGGCGGCCAGCGCCACATTGTGCTCCCGTACCGCCTCCAGGCCCAGCGTGCGCATCGCGAAAATCCCGGCCGGCGCGGCCAGCCAGGGCGAATAGTCAAGCGTCCCCTGGAACTCGACCGACAACGGGAAACCCTCGTCGTGCTCCCAGGAGACCACCAGCGGATCGATACGCCGCCGCCACTCCGGCGACACCGTCAACAGGGACGTGCCCCGCGGAGCCCACGCCCACTTGTGCAGATTGCCCACCCAGAAATCGGCGCCGATCTCCGCGACATTCACCGGCAGCATGCCCGGCACGTGCGCGCCGTCGACAAAAACCGGGATGCCCTGGGCGCGGGCCGCGGCCACGATCTCCCGGACCGGCAGGAGCGTGGCGGTGGCCGACGTCAACTGGTCGACGATCAGCAGCTTCGTGCGGCCGGGGCGGAGCGCGGTCCGCACCCGGGAAATGATCTCCGGCCCGGAAGCGCCCAGCGGCACCGCGACCGTCCGCGCGGTCGCGCCCGTGCGACGGCACTCCCGGCGCACCGCCATCGCCACCGCACCATAGGCATGATCGGTCAGCAACACCTCGTCCGACGGGCCCAGGCCGGCCGACTGCAACACCATGCTCACCGCGGCGGTGGTGTTCGAGGTCAACGCGCTGCCATCCGGATCGGCGCCGAGAAAAGCCGCCAGATGCCGTCGGGTGTGGACGATCCGGTCCAGCAGACCCACCCCGAAGAAACGCATCGGGTTGAGATCGGTCTCGTCCCGCAACCGCTGCTGGGCGCGCTGCACACTGATCGGGAGCGCGCCGAACGAGCCGTGGTTGAGGTAGGACACCGCCGGGTCCAGCGAGAACAGGAGACGAGCGCCGGGGATGGGCTGCGGTGGATCTTCGGCGCTCATGGTTTCCGATCGTACGGTGTGTCAGGCGCGTGGATGGGCCTGATTGAAGGCGGCACGCAGGCGCTCGGTGGAGACGTGAGTGTAGATCTGGGTGCTCGACAGGGAACTGTGGCCGAGCAACTCCTGGACGGCCCGCAGGTCGGCGCCGCCGTCGAGCAGATGGGTGGCGGCGGAGTGGCGCAGGTCGTGCGGTTTGGTGTGGGGGAGGCCGGCGGAGCGGGCGGCGGTGGAGACAATTCGGCGGACGACGGTTGGTTGTAGGCGGCCGCCCTTCAAGCCCAGGAACAGGGGGGTGGTGGTTCCTCGGCCCCGGCCGTCGGCATTTCTGGTGCCGGTTTTTCGGGCGCTGGTTTTTTGGGCGCTGGTCTTTTGGGCGGCGGCTGCAGCGACCAGGGCGGGGCGGCCGAGACGGAGCCAGGTGTTCAAGGCGTCGCGGGCCGGGTGGCCGTAAGGGACCGCGCGTTCCTTGCCGCCCTTGCCGAAGACCCGGATCACCTGGCGGGCGTGATCGATATCGGTCTCGTCGAGGTCGCAGAGTTCGCTGACCCGGATGCCGGTGGCGTAGAGCAGTTCCAGGACGGCGCGGTCCCGGATCGCGGTGATGTCGTCGTCCGGCTCGGCTTCGCGGTTGTGCTCTCCGGCCTCCCCGGTCGGCTCTCCGGCTTCGCGGGTCGGCTCTGCGGCTTCGCGGGCGCCGGGGGCGGTGACCAGGGCGGCGGCCTGATCCGCTCGGAGAACGTGGGGGAGGTCACGATGGGCGCGCGGGCTGGCCAACCCCGCCCCGGCATCGGCCGGGGAAAGACCGACCCGGTGAGACCATGCGGTGAAGGTCCGTGCCGCTGCGGCCCTACGGGCTTGTGACGTACGGGCGGCGCCGGCCCCCAAACGCGCGGCCAACCACCCGCGGAGCACGGTGATGTCCAGGTCCTCCACCGTCGCACAGCCCTGGTCGGCGGCGTGCGTGAGCAGCGAGACCACGTCACCCAGGTAGGCCCGGACGGTGTGCGCGGATCGATCCTCGACCACGGCCAGGTGATGCCCGAACCGGTCCACGGCCTCCCGCAGCGCGAGCGGCAGCGCTTGGTGAAGGTCGGTCACACGCTTCGGCCGGGGCCGTCGTCGATAGGCGTCCACGGTGTTCAGTGTGCCGCGTTTCTTGTCGTACCCCGGTCCTAAGGTCCATTCATGGCGAGCCATCCGATACCGACAGCCGGCGGCCGCGGGTCAGGAGTCACCATCCGACCCCGTCCGGCCGGTGTGGGTCCTCGCCTTACCGGCCGTCGCCATGTCCGCACCCGGTCAAGCCGACCTTCGGCCGACAGCGCTGTCCCCGCTGGGCCTTGGGCCGGGCATGGTTGCTGGGTTCGGGGAGCACGAGGCTGGGCGCGGCGGGTGCACCGGGCGGCTCGGGCCGGGCGGCTCGGGCTGGGCGGCCGTTGGGTCGGTCGGCCGGGGCCGGGAGGCTAGGGGCGGGCTGCTGGCGGCTGAGGCTGGGCGCGGCAGGAGGGCCGGGCGGCTAGGGGTGGTTGCCAGGTCAGGGGCGGGTCAGCTGGACACGGTCGGCCGGGTGGACCGTCTCGGTGCCGTCGGGGGTGGTGACGACCAGGACGGGCACGCCCTCGCCGAGGCGATGCTTGCGGCGTTCGGCATCCGTGGGCATGCGGGCGCCGACCCGCTCGCCACGAGCCAGGGCGACGACCTGGACCGGCTCCGGCACTCGGACGAACGTTCCCCGCGGGCGATCAACCGTGACCAGCCCCTCGGTCCGCAGCTGGCCGATCGCCTGGCGCACCGTGGTGCGGCTGAGTCCATAGTCCTGAGCCAGGCGCAGCTCGCTGGGCAGCGGCTCCCCGGGCCCCAGCTCGCCGGACTGGATTCGATCCCGCAGCAGGTCAGCGAGCTGCCGGAAGACCGCCCGGTCCGCCGAATGATCGATCATGGCCGTTATTTTACGTGGCCACGATCCTCCATCACGTTGTACCTACAGACCAATATAACTATGATGGTGATGCCGCCTCGGAAGGCCAAGCCGGTCGAGGCGGAAGAGCGGGCGGCGGTTTTGCCAGGCTGGTCCAACGACTGCTGGGCGCGACTGCCGCCCGTTCGCCCAACCCAACCCAACCTGCTCTGGCCCAACCTGCCCCGGCCCGCTCTGGCCCGGCCCGCACTGGCTTACCCGACCCTGCTTGGCCCTGCGCGATCCGAATGGGCGGGCTTCTGCGGGTCGGGCGTTCTTCGCCGTTCGAGGCCGCAAAAGAGTTGTCCCCGCGCTGGTCATCGGAGTGGTGGCTCGCGCCAGGCCCAGGCGAGGAACCGCTCGTACAGATTCAGCGGCTGCCCGCCGTCGATCACCATGTCCTGGAGCGCCTCATACATCTGCGCGGACAGGTATATCCGCAACAGCGACGGAAACGCGCGGTATTCGTACAGCAGACTGGCTTGCGCCGTCGAGCACGGCCACGGCCGGCCGCAGACGAGGCAGTTCCAGTCCGGCCGTCCGTGCAGATGTTCCGCCTCTTGTGCGGTTGTCACGATGTTCCCCCGAATCCGACCCGCACCGTCGCACCCGCTCCAGCCGGGCCCGTTCCCCGAGCCGGCAACCGCGTCACGCGACGGCCTCCCCAACACTTCGTCTTTCCAGACCTTCTGGTCCTCGTTCAGTTGCGAGACCCGTGCCCGTGGCGGAACGGCATTCGGCCGGTCCGCGTTTGGTTGCGCGATCCGTGCTCGTCGCGTAGCGGCATTCGTCCAGGGGGCGCGTCTCCTGGTCCGCGTTCGGTTGCGAGACGCGGAGCGGCACTCGGTCAACGGGTCGTCCGGTCCTGGTCCACACCGCTCGGCCCGGCGATGAGGTCCGTGGAGGGACCGCCCTGCTCGCTCAGCGAGGGTCGCGCCGCCGGTGCAGGTGGTACTTGAACGGGTCGTTGCAGACCGTCCGATGCCGCTGCCCGGGAGTCAGGTTCCCGGCCCGGCCCACGTTCGCCTCGGAATGCCGGGGTCGTGGCACCGATGCCCGGCCCAGCGCCGGCCCACCAGTAGCCGAGGACCGCATGGCGTCATAGCCCTCCAGTTCCGACCCGCTCGGCGCCGGCGTGTGACTGCTGCCGCCGGTCCCGCCGCGACCCGACTCCTGCTCGCCGACGTAGGGCTCGTTGCGGGCCTGTTCACCCCACCCGGATCCGCCGTAGGCCCACTCCTCCCACCCGGATCCGCTGCGAGCCTGCTCGTCTCCACCGTGTCGCCCGCCGTAATAGCCTTCGGTCTCCCGCCCGCCGAGCCGGCCCGGCGTCGACCCGGGAGAGTCGAGGGGCCGGGCGTCGTGAACGGCCGAACCCTGGCGCTGCCGGGGCACCTCGACCCGGGGCACCTCGACCCGGGGCACCTCGACCCGAGGCGCCGCCGCCAGCCGAGGCTTCCGCGGATCCGGCGGCACTTTGTCGGAATACGCGGGCGGCACCGACCGCTTCGGATCATCGCCGCGCGGTGGGTACGGCCGGGGCGGCGCCGGCACCAGCCGGTCCACGCACGGCGCCGGCAATCCGCACCGGCAGCGCCGCCACAGGGTGCGCCAATCACGGCGGTGACGAGGGGAAAGGGGAACCTGGCCACTTGTCGTTCGACACCTAGTCATGGCGCCCATCTTAATGGCCGTACGACTAGCTGTCGCCCGCCAACCTGACGTCCGCCTAATAGTCCCGCGCCTACGGTCGATCATGTGGGAGTGAAGCCGATCCGCCTCATGGGCGCACACGAGATTCGTATCCGCCTGGGCGGTGTGAGCCGTCAACGGGCGTACCAGATCACCAGTCGCCCGGACTTCCCGAAGCCGGTCGCGGACCTGGCTCAGGGCAAGGTCTGGCTGACCGAGGACGTCGAGGCGTGGATGAAGGTTCACCGCCGTGACCTGGACGAATCCGAGGACTGATCGTCCTCGGGGCGGCCTGCGTGCACCCACTCGACCGGGCCGCCCGGGCATGGCGCGACAGCGCCCGCTCCCGATCGAAACTCTCCGCAGTCCGGCCGCGCCCGGTTCCGTGACCATGGCGGTGTTCAAGATCGGCCCCGGGGCGGCTCGAATCCACTGAGGACGGTCGGGTTCCGCCTCTTCCGTTTCCGAGATCCTCCACCCCAACGAGTGATGGAATTCACGTGACCACCGGCCGTGGGGGCGTGAGCGCGATCCCGGAATCGGTCCGCACCACCAGCCCGGCGGCCTCCAGAAGCGACAGACGCCGCAGGACCGTACGCAGGTCCAGCCGGGCCTCGGCGGCGATCTCCTCCGGGGTCGCCGTCCCGCGCCGGGGGAGCGACTCCAGGACCAGCGCCGACTCCTCGTCCAGCCGGTCCCGGACCCGCTCGCGCCCGCGCGGCGCGGGCTCCAGGTACTCCCCGATCCGGCCCACCTCCTCCAGCACGTCGGCGACCGAGGTGACCAGGCGGGCGCCCGGATGTTTGCGCAGCAGCTCATGGCAGCCGACCGACATGGCCGAGGTAACCGGGCCGGGCACGACCATTCCGGGCCGGTTCAGGGCGAGGACCCGGCTCATCGTCTGGGTGGCCCCGCTCCGGGCCGCCGCCTCGACCACGACGGTGCCCGCAGTGGCGGCCGCGATCACCCGGTTCCGGATCAGGAAGCGATGGCGCAACGGCTCCGCGCCCGGTGGCCACTCGCTGATCAGCAAACCGCGCTCGGCGATCTGGGCGAACATCTCCGAATTCATGATCGGGTACGGCCGGTCCACCCCACAGGCGAGCACCGACACGGTCACGCCGTTCGCGGCCAGCGCCGCCCGATGAGCCGCCGCGTCGATCCCGTAGGCGCCCCCGGAGACGACCGCCCAGCCCTGCTCGGCCAGTCCGTACGCCAGCTCGTTGGTCACGTGTGTGCCGTACCCGGTCGACGCCCGCGCCCCGACGATCGCCACCGACCGTTCCAGCGTCGGGCCGAGCGGCCGGTCACCGCGTACCCAGAAACAGAGCGGAGGCCGGGTGTCACGATTCACCCGCATGCCGCTGTCGAGTTCCAGCGACGCCAGCGCGTCCACCCGGGCCGGCCACTCCGCGTCGGCCGGCACCACCAGCCGGGCGCCAGCCTCCTGGGCGCGCTCCATGGCCTCGGCCGCCATCTGCCGTGCGTCGCCCGCCGCGGACCGGGCGGCTACGGCAGCACGCAGATGCCGATCCGGTACGTCGTCGGCGAGCAACCGGTCCAGGGCCTCGGGCGCTCCGAGCCGCCGGACCAGCGTCCAGACCGCCCGATGCCCGGGCTCGACCAGCCAGGTGAGCGCCGCCCGCGCCATCCGATCGTCCGCACTCCCCGCCCCGCCGCTCACCGCGACACCCCCGATCCGCCGGCAACCGGATCGCCGGCGAGAGCCGGTGCCGGGTCCTCGGCCGGAACCGGAAGGTCGGCCGACTCCCGGCGAACGGTGGCGACCGGCGCCGGGCCGGCGTGCCCGGTCCGCAGTTGCAGCGCCTCGGCTACGTCGTTGCCGACCGGCCGAGCCCGTCCGTCCAGGTCCGCGATGGTCCAGGCGATCACAAGTACAGACTTCGTGCATACAAAGCGGACGGGGGTGATCCCCGGACGCAAAGCGGCCCCCGGTGGCGTAGCGAGCGCCGAGCCGAGGGCCTTGATCGCCCCAGGAGGCGACCCATGCACGAGCTTAAGCCCAACCGGTTGACCAACGCCCTTTACGTGGTGGTGGTCCCCACGCTGGCGGCCATGTCGCTGGCCGATCCCGCCCAGGTGGTCCTGGCGCTGGAGGCGGCCATCTGGACCGCGGAACGGCTCCCGGTCACCACGGTCATCGGGTTCCGGCCGGACGGCCAGCCGGTGGGCCTGATCGCCCCGGTGGAGATCCCCGCGGGCTACGTCCCGGTGTACGGCACCACCGAAACGGCGGCCTACCTGGCGGCCGAGGAGATGGCCCACCGCGTCCGGGAAGGCATGGAGGACACCGAGGCGTACTGGGCCGCCATGAACGCCCTTAGTGGCCGCCTGGCCGTGTCGTGGCGGGACGTGGACCTGGCCACCGAGCGGTACAAGGCGGCCCTGACCGAGGCGACTGAGGCGGCCCGATGACCCAGGAAGAGAAGCACGTCCGCCAGACCCTCAACTGGCTCATCCGGCCCGCACTCGTGGCCGCCATCGCGCTCACGGTGTACGGCAACCTGGCCCAGGCCCAGCCCTCGGTGGGCGGTTGGGTGAGCCACGGCTGGGCACCCGCGTTGTACCTCGTCCTCGTGGAGATCCTGGTCCGTCGCGCGGTGGGCGGCGGATGGTTCTGGCCCGTGCTCGTGGGGTTCGTGGCCCTGGCCCTCGTCGCTGGCGTGGTCTCGTTCACGAGCCTCACTCACGCGGCGGTCCGCTGGGGTTGGGAACCGTCCGAGGCGTGGTTGTTCCCGATCATCGTGGACCTCACGGCGGTCCTGCTCACGATGGCCAGCATGGGCACGGGCGCGCGGTTGCGGGAGCTGGCCGCCACCGAACCGGCACCGAACGCCCGAACGGCCAGCCGAACGCCCGAACCCGCGCCCGAACGCGCCGAACCGGCCCCCGAACAGGCCGAATCGGCGGAGCGGCCCGCGGCCGAGCCCAGTTCGGACCCGAACTCCAAGGCCGAACGGATCATCGCGGAGTTCGGCACCGACCCGAACGCCTGGCCGCGCGTCAAGGAGATGGCCGAACAGTTCGGGTGCGCGCCGAGCACGGCCAGCGCCCACCGCAAGAAGGCGCTGGCGCTCGTGTCTCAAGCGGCCCAGGTGGAGGCCGTGGGAGCGGCGTGACCTGGGGAAAGTACCCCCGCACGTCTTAAGACCGAACGGCCCGAACGCGGACGGATGCGTTCGGGCCGTTCGCCCCTCGGCCGGAGCCGGCCGGTGGGCTATAGCGCACAAAGAAGCGCGCGCCGAACCCCCGTTCGGCGCGCGCTCGTTCTGTTCGGGGCCAGCTACGCCCCGCCGGGGCGTTCGCCCCAGCCGTTCGACACGGCCAGAGGAGGCTGGCCCTGGAGTTCGGACACCTCCAGCTCACACCCGGCATCGTGCGGGCCGCCCACAAGGCCACTCAGACACGAACACGGAATGACCACCACGCCGTACGCGCTCGGGCCGTTGCCGCTTTCCGACCCGATGAACGTCCGCCGGACCCCGCCGGTCACGGCAGGATCACCGCGCCCGTTTCCGCGTCGATGCGCCCGCGGCCCGCGTCCAGCTTGGCCACCACCCACTCGGGCAGCGCCTCCCCGGGTACGTAGACCACCGCGTCCCCGCTCGGGCTCGTGGCCCGGACGTACGTCGGGGAGGTCCGGACCGTGCGCGTGGTGGAGTCCCCGCGTTCTTGGGCACGCATGTCCGCCGCGATGCCCTCGGCCTCGGCGCGCGGCACGATGTTGAGGGCGGGCTTGGGGTTGGACAACGCCATCTCGATCACGCCCCCTTGAGCGAGCGATAGACCGCGAACGCCCGGGGCCGGGCCAGAGCCACGTCCCCGCGCCAGTGGGCCACGATGCCGATCTGACCGTTCTCCGCGTACCGCTCGGTGAGGACCTGGACGGTGAGGTCCAGCCGCTGGCCGATGAGCAACTGTCGCCAGTCACCCACGAACGCATCCGTGGCCGTGGTGAGCGTGCCCTGGGTGTAGGACGGAATCTGGTTCGACACCAACCGCCGCATGTTCGCCACGTCCGCCGGGAGGCCGAGCGGCTGGCCCGTGGTGTCGTACGCCTTGGCGTACAGGCGGGCCAGTTTGGAGTTCCAGATCAGCGCGTTGGGGACCTCGTTGTTGTCCTGCGGCGTGTAGATCAGGTCCAGGAGTTCGTTGTAGAACGTCGTGGACGTCTGGCTCGTGCCGTTCGTGGCCGCGTTGCCCAGCACGGCGGACGAGGCCACGGCCAGGAGGGTGGCCAGCACGCCCCGCGGGTTGGGCGGGGTCGCCAGGTTGATGGAGCCGGACCCCGAGGTGACACCGCCATAGAGCGCGGTGAGGTCCAACTGGAGCGCGATGGCCTTAGCAATCGCCTCCTCCACCAACTGATCCGCGTTGCCCGCGTCCTGGAACCACTCCATAGAACCGACCACAAGGACGCTCTGGGTCTTGGCGACCAGGGTCACGTTGTCGAACGTCGGGTCCGAGGCCGTGATGGTCGAACCCTCCGTCCGGAACGCGGCGGTGGGGTCCGCGGTGAGGCGGCCGATCTGGACCGTCTGGGCGTTCATCGGAACGATCTCCGCCCCGGCCTGGATCACCTGGGAGGCGTTGCGCGCCCGGTCGATGATGCTGCCAGCCCACACGGTGGGGACCACCGCGGAGCCGCTGGACGTGGTGAGCGCGCGGACGAACTGGCCCATCCCACCGAACTGGGCCACGGTGGCCTGTTCGGCCTGGGCGCGGGCCGCCGCGTGTCCGGCCACCACCTCGTGGTTGGCCCAGCGGGCGTTACGCGCCACCACGGCGGGGCGGCGGTCATCTGTGTCCGTGCGGACCCACACGGGGCCGCTGGCCTCCCGCTGGCCGCCTGGGCGCGGTGCGCTGTCGTGGACCTGGGAAGCCAGGGCGGCCACGCGGGCCTCCTCGGCCTCCTCGGCCAGGAGGGCGTCCAGGGCGGCCTGGCGCTCGGCCTCGGTCGCGGTGGCCGCGTTGCGGGCCGCCACGGCGTTGGTCACGTCGGACTCGGTGAGGTTGTCGCGCTCGCGGAGGGCGGCCAGGGCGTCCTGGGCGGTCTCACGGGCGGTGGTTGCGCTGGCCAGAGCGGCACGAGCGCGGGTGATGAGTTCGGCCAGGGTCATGGCCGTCTACCTCTCGCTTGGAAGTCGGGGGACTTCCGTGAGCCAGGACAGACGGCCAGCCCGAGGCCGGAGCGCCGGGTGGACTCGTGCGCGCAGTTGCACGGATCTCCACTCAGGCCCGGGGTACCGCTGGGCCTACGTGGTGACCTCAGCATAGCGGGCCATGCGGCTCATGGCCCCCGCCGCAACCGCCGCCCCGAGGTGGCCCCAGTGCCACCCGTCGCGGGTGTCGCACGGGTAGGCGTTCGGGTGGCCGCCGGGGGCGTACGTCCGGCCAGCGCGCCGGGCCTCCTTCCGGCTGGAGTACAGCCGCTTGGCGTGGTCCGGGCACCATCCCACGGCGGTTACCCGGGCGGCGGCGGCCCGCCCCCGCTTGGTGGTCACGACTCCTCCACGGCGGGCTGGAGGTACGCGCGGCCCAGGGCCTCGTCCACCTCGGCGGCCACGGCGTGGAACAGGCGGGCCTGGGGTGAGGCGTTGCGGGCCGCCGTATCCGATGTGGACACCCGGAGCCAGTACGAGACCGGGGAGAGCGGGATGGAGGGCACGGACGCGGCCCAGGCGGCCACCATCTCGATCAGAACCGGGTCCACGTCGCCAACCTCTGGAGCCTCGGCGGCCAGGAGATCGGCCACGGTCCGGCGGAGGAGCGTGACCCAGGGGTCCGCGTTGGGGAGCTGGAGGTACGCCACCACGGCCTGGCGCTCGGCCAGGCTGGCGTCCCGGTGGGCGGTCGCCAGTTGTTCAGTGATCATGGTCTTGGTCCTTCGTTTCGGAGGCCGCGGGGGCCGGTGATCTTGCTTTCTGCGGTCGCGGGGAGAGAAAAATGGGGGCTGGGCGCGGGGACGATGGCTGGGCCATCCCTAAAACCACCCCCGGCTCCCGCGCCAGCCCTCTGACCTGGGCTTATGCGGCGTGATCGGGCGCTGGACCCGCAGCCGGCCCCTGGGCTATAGCACGGTGCGGGCGGTAGGTCCGTGACCCACGATCGAGCACGTACCAACGCTCCAGCTCCCGGTCCGCGCTCTCGATCGGGCAACCCTCGTACGTGCGCCAAGTGGTCACCTCCAGTCGGCTGGCGACGATGAACGAGCGCCCATCCAACGGCCCGCCCTCGTACCGGTACCGGGCCTCATCCGCCGGTGGCCGCCAGCGGTACAGGCGCGCCTCGTGGTCCGCCTCGTACCGGCGGTCAAGCCAGGAGCGGCGGTGCGCGGTGGCCGCCGTGCCGCGGGCCGTACACCAATCCGGGTGGGCGGCCCGCACCCGGACGCACCCGTGGAGCGGGCCGCCCACGTACGTGTAGGCGCGGCGGGCGGGCGGCGGCGGTGCGTAGTCCGGGTGGAGCTGGGCCTCACTGGGCTCATGGCCCACGCGCTCGGCGTTCTCCTCGGCCAGGCAGGCAACGCACGAGTGATCGGGGTGGAGGTGGGCGGCGGTGGTCATGCCCGGAACTCCCGGTCCGTACGGGCGTAGAGCCGGAGCCAGTCCGACTCCTCACCGAACTGGATCGGGTAGTCCTTGAGCGCCACGTCCTCCAGCGCGTACCGGAGCTTGGTGAGCGCGTTCAGGGCCTTGGCGACCGCGCGGGCCTCGGGATCGCTCTGCCTGGCGGCCAGGTAGAGGTCCTGCTGGAGAGCGGCCAGGGTGTGGTGGGCGGCCTTGAGCCTGGAGCCGTGCTCGATGTGCTGGGCGGTGGTCATCGGGATCTTGCGGGCGGCCATGTCTTCTCCTCGGGGTAGCCAGGGCCAGCGGGGTGAACCCACGCACCCGTTCTAGGAACGGGGGTGCTGGGTTCACGCCCTCTGGCTGAGTCCAAGTAGTGGGTTCATCGCGGGTTCAGTTGGGTTCACGTCTTGCGTTTTTGCTGGTCAGCGCGTTGGGCTCATGGGTTCAATCTGGGTTCATCTGGGTCCACCGGGATGGGTTCACCCGCGGGTTCACGGGGCCTCGGTGGACCCGGATTGAACCCGTCATCCGCCGTACCAGTCGGCATCCTCGGTGGCGTCCTGGGCGGGGTCCGTGGCGCTCACCCGCTGGCCCCGCTTGTAGACCTGGCCGCCGTCCAGGAGGCGCTTGAGGGTGGTCTTGTACGTGTTGTGCTTCATCGGCTCCAGCGCCGGTTCAGCCCGCCCCCTGGCCCCGTTGACGAGGCGTCCCAGCTCGGCCTGGGTCACGCCCTGGCCTGTCGGCTCCGAGACCTTGAGAGTGCGCAAGATCCATTCCTGGTTCGACAGGGACTCGCCCTCGGCCGAGATGGTCTCCAGGACCGCAATCCCTTGCTGGACAACAAATCCGGTGTCCACCTCGTCCCCGAGGACAAGGCTCGTGATCTCGTCCCCGTCCTCGTCCCGGCCCACCGGGATCACGTCCATCACGAACGCGAACCGCTGGCGGTCATCCCCGTCCTTGGATTTGTCGCATCGGAGCGTGGCCCGGAGTTCCCCGGGCTTGCGGTCCACCTTCCACTCCATGTCCTGGGCCGCATCGATGGCGCTGGACCCGCGGGCATCCCCGCCGTTGCGCCCGGTGTGGTGGACCACGAGGATGCACGCGCCGGTAGCGGCCTTGAGGTCATCCACCGCCTTGACCCAGAGGCCCATGTCAGTGGCGGAGTTCTCCTCCAGGCCGACCGTCATCCGGGCTTGGGTGTCCAGGACCACCATCGCGGGCTCCAGCTCGGCGGCCACCTCAATGAGCGCCAGCCAGTCCTCACTCAGGTCCCGGTTGCTGACCCCCCGCGCCTGTACCGGCATCGGAAGGATGTGCAACCGGTCCGGGCTCACGCCGTGGCGCGCGCTCCATGCGGTCACTCGCTTGGCGAACCCGCGGGCACCCTCGGCCACGACGTAGAGCACGTCCCCGGCGGTCACCTTGCGGCCCCGCCACTCCGCGGTCCCGGCGGCCACGTGACACGCCCAGTCCACCGCCACAAAGGACTTGAACCCGCCCGACTGGCCGATGAGCCAGGACTCCGAGTCAAAGTCCAGGACGCCCTTGATAAGCGGCCGAGCCGGTGGCATCGCGGCCAACTCGGAGAGCTTCATCAACGCCCCGCGGATGCGGTCCCGGGCGGTGTGCTTGCGAGCCTCGGCCTCCTTGGCCGCCTCCTGGATCTCCCAGGTGTCCGAGCCGTATCGCGGGCCGTCCGCGCTGGCGGCGGTCACGGGCCAGGGCTCCTCCGCCCCCTTGGCGAACGCCTTGCCGATGAGGGTTGAGGCGCTCCAGGAGAGGCCGTTCTCCAGGTTCCAGCGGTCGGAGTGGACCCCGCCCTCCTGGAGCGCGTCCAGGAGGCGTCCGGCGGCCTCGTCCTCGGTGAGGTAGCCACCGGCAATGAACCGACCCAGCACCCGGGCGGCCCCGCCCAGCGCTGAGTTGACCGCACCCTCCTTGGCGTTGCGGACCACCTGGAGCTGACCCTGGATCACCCGGTCCGCGGACTCCGGTGTCCACTCCGAGGTGACCACATCGAACGGGTCATCCTCGGCCGATTCCGTTGCGGGGGCGGCCTTCCGGGCGGCGGGCGCGGTCCGGCGGGCGCGCTTGGCGGACAGAGCGGCCACCACGCCCTCCACGCTGGGGTCATGGTCGAACTCCGCCAGGAGGTCCATGTCCGGCACCGATTCCCAGCGGTACGCCACCTCCTGGCCCTTGCGCGGGCCAGCCTTGGCCACCCGGACCGTGGGTGCAATGAACACGAACCCGCGCCCCTGGCCGTTGTCCGCTCCGGCCTGGAGGTCCACCCCTGGCCACGGGTCACCCTTAGCCTCGTGGGTCCGGCTGATGATCTCGTGGGTTCCGCCGCTCGGCGTGCTGGCCACCCCGAACACCTGGGGCCATTGGCCCGCGGCCATCGCCTCGGCGCGGGACTTGTCCCCGCCGTTGCGCGGGTCGGTGTCCAGCACGTCCGCCGCCACGCCCATGACCGCGCACAGCGCCCATCCGGGCCGCCAGCGGTTCACGGCGCGGTGATCGGGCTTGGTGGTCTCCCACCCCTTGGGGTACAAGAACTCCGGCCCGCGGTCCCCGTTGTTCTTGGCCGCCACGAACACGGGGACACCCGCGTCCACGAGGGCGTGGGCAACCTCCAGGGCGCGGTTCTGTTCTGGCGTGATGTCGGAGCCAGCCGGTACGCTGGCGGATGTCAATTTCAACCCGGCGGTTTGGGATTGGTCATCGGCAGTTGTGGGATCGGCGTTCGGGTTGCGGCCCGAGCGCCGTTCTGTTTCTCGGGCCATGGTCAGACGGCCCGCCCATCGGCACCCGGAGCGAAGATGGCCGCCAGTTTGGCGCGCTGAGTCTGGGTCAGCTCGGGCGCACGGCTGACCACGGAGGCCACGGCCTGGGCCAGGTGGGCGTTGCTGGCGGCCTGGGACCGCTCGGCCGCAGTGAGCTTGGCGTTGCGGGCGGCGGCGGCCTTGCGGGCACGCTCGGAGCGCTGGGCGGGGGACAGGGATGTGGACGCTGCCACGGGAGGCTCCCAAGGGATTGATCACCTCGGGGCGTCCCGGGCTACCGGTCTCCCACTGGCCCGGCTCTACGCGTCCGGGAGCGCTTCCGCTTCTCCATCGTGGCCACCGCGCGGGCGCTACCCGCTGGGTCGGTGCCGGGCCGTGGCCCAGCCGAGGTCATCGCTTGGTGCCGCCTCGTGCTGGGACCAACTCTAGCGGGCCGCGCCCTAGCACACCAAGAACAATTTCCCCCGTGACCTGGGCTTTCCCGTGCTATAGCCCACCGGCCGGCTCCGGCTCACCGTGCCACGTGATTTCGACCGTTGCCGAGATCCGCGCGGCGTTCGCTTCCCACTGGGCGCGGGTCTTCCCGAGGCCCCTCCCGCGGCCAGGAGGCAGCAACCGGACCGCCATGAGCGCGTCCACCACCGCCCGCTGGCGGTCCACCCCGAGGAGCGCCCAGGCGGCCCGCACGTCCACCGCATCCACGAGCGGCCCCAGCACGTCCACCCGGCCCGCATCGGTCAACCCGGCCTCCGCCTCCCGGATCTGGGCGTCCAGGCGGGCTACTCGCTGGCGGGCCTCGGCCGCGGAGTACGTCCCGTCCTCCACGAGGTCCAGGACGTTGCGGCGGCGGGCGCGTAAGGCCAGGAGGGCGGCCCGCACCTCCTCGGCGTCCGGGCGGTCATCGGCCTTGAGGAGAGTGGAGGCGTCCGGGCGGGACATGCGCTCCACCACAACCTCCGTGATCCACCACTCCACGGGCTCGGCCATGCGGCCGATGTGGCCCAGGGCCGCGCGACACCGGTACGTCCGGTAGAGACCGATGCTCTTGGGCGCGCGTCCGCCATGAACGAGGGACCCACACACGCCGCACGTGGCCAGCCCGGTCAAGAGGGCTTGTCCCGAACGGGGAACGTTGGTCCGCTCGGGGTCCAGGAGGACCGCCACCACCGCGCGCCAGGTCTGCTCACCCACGATGGCGGGCCACCGAGCGGGGCCGACGATGCCTGCGATGCGCGCCTTTCGCGGGTCGGGCTCCCGGTCACGTACGGCCTCGGTGACGTGCGAGCGGAACCCCGCATACCGAGGGTTGAGGAGCACGGGCCGGACACCCTGGGCGGTCCAGGGGGATGGCGTGTCCGCGGTCCGCTGGGGGCAGTCCCGCGGACGCACCTTCTTGGCGCACTTCCCCTCGCATCCGTGCCCAAAAGCGGCCTGCGGCGTGATGTGGCCCCGCTCGTTCCACCGCCGCGCGATCGACCCGAGCGGCACCCCCGCCAGTACCGCCATGTACCCCCAGCGGACCGCCGCCGCCTCCTTGCGGTCCAGGACCATCCCGGTGGAGTCGTAACCGAACGGACGGCGGCCACCGATGCGGCGGCCTTGCTCGGCGGCCTGTTCTGCGGAGCGCTTCTGGCGGTCGCTCTTCTGTTCGATCTCGTGTTGCGCGACCGAGCCCAAGATGTCCGCGGTGAGGCGTCCGGCCGGAGTGCTGAGGTCCATCTCCGACCCGCGCACGAGGGTGATCGAGATCCCGCGGGCCTTGCCGATCTCCAGGAGGCGGAGGCGGTCCCGGGAGTTGCGGGTCAACCGAGTGAGATCCCAGGCAATCAAGCCCTGGGCCTCTCCTCCGGCCAGGGCCTCCAGCATCGACTCAAACCCCGGTCGCTTGCGCTTGCCCGCGGCACTGATGTCGTTGTCCACGAACTCCCCGACCACCCGCCAGCCGCGGAGTTTGGCCAGCTTGCGGGCGTCCTCACGCTGGCGGGTCACGGACAGTTCCTCGCCAGTGCGGTCCTGGCTCACTCGGAGGTAGATCACGGTTTCCACATACGCAAGGTTGACATACTGGCGAGCCGGAGCACCCGATCGAATCCGCGGGCCGAAACCGTCCCGCGGTCCAACGCGGCTCGTAACGTGATGGTGTCCCGGGCCGGGAGAAGCCACGGACGCCGCCGGAGTTCCGGCCCCGGTACCTCCGCGTTGGTCCGCCAGCCTCCGGAAGGTGCCCACCGCTGCACCGCCGCGGTGCGGGCCTGATGAACCCGGGCCGCCACGACGGTCGAGTCCTCGACCGGCCCGGCGGACGCCATCAGTTGCGCGGCTCGCATCGGGAGAAGGTCGATTTTGATGTCGACCCGGTCGAGCAGCGGACCGGAGAGCCGTCCCAGGTAGCGCCGCCGCACCTGAGGGCTGCAGGTGCAGCGCTGATCGGTGGTGGCGCAGGGGCAGGGGTTCGCGGCCAGGATGAGCTGGGCCTGCGCCGGGTACTCGGTGGTTCCCCGGGCTCGGGCCAGCACCACCCGCCCGCTCTCCAGCGGCTGCCGCAACGCCTGCAACGTCGCCCGAGCGATCTCCGGCGCCTCGTCCAGGAACAGCACCCCTCGATGAGCCAGCGACAACGCCCCCGGCCGAGCCAGCCCACTACCCCCACCGATCAACGCCGCCAGGCTGGAACTGTGGTGGGGCGCCTGATAGGGCGGCCGCCGGATCAGCCCGCTGTCCGGCGGCAGCACCCCGGCGATGGACTGCAGCGCGGTCACCTCCAGCGCCGCCTCGTCGTTGAGCGCGGGCAGGATCGACGGAAGCCGTTCGGCCAGCATGGTCTTGCCGGCTCCGGGCGGCCCGAAGAGGGCGAGGTGGTGCCCGCCGGCCGCGGCGATCTCCAGCGCGTACCGCCCGAACTGCTGCCCGGCGACGTCGGCCAGGTCGGGCCCGGTGCGGGCCGGCGCCGGCGATTCCGGTGGTGGTTCGAGCAGCTGGTCGGTGCCGCGCACGAAGTCGGCCAGGCGGCGCAGCGTGTCGACCGCGCGGACGGTCACGCCGGGCACCACGGTCGCCTCGCGGGCGTTGGCCAGCGGGACGATCACCCGCCGGATCCCGGCCTGTGCGGCCGCGGCCACCATCGGGAGCACGCCGCGCACCGGGCGGACCGCCCCGTCCAGGCCGAGTTCGCCGAGCAGGACCACGCCTTCCAGCGGTTCGGTGGGCAGGGCGCCGGCCCCGGCCAGCAGTGCCGCCGCGATGGCCAGGTCGAAGCTGCTGCCGTGTTTGGGCAGGGCGGCGGGGAGCAGGTTGACCGTGATCCGTCCGTTGGGCCATTCGCCGCCGCTGTTCACGACGGCCGCCCGGACCCGGTCGCGGGCCTGCTGCAGTGCCGTGTCGGGCAGTCCGGTGAGCACGACGGCGGGCAGGCCGGGGGAGAGGTCGGCCTCGACCTCGACCAGGCGGCCGGAGACCCCGATCAGGCCGACGCAGAGCACTCGCGCGTAGCTCATCAGAACGCCGCCCGGATGTGCACGACCCGGCTGGCGCCCCGCGGCTGCGGCAGCACCTCGACCACGTCGAAGCGCAGCTGCGGCGCCCGGGTACCGGTCTCGGCCAGCCAGCGGATCGCCAGTTGTCGCAGTTTCTGCACCTTGCGCCGGTCGATGGAGGCCGCCGGGGGCCCGTAGGTCGCCGTCCGTCTCGTCTTCACCTCGCAGAACACGACGCAGTCGCCGTCCCGCAGGATCAGGTCGACCTCGCCGTCGGAACATCGCCAGTTGCGGGCCAGGATCTCCAGCCCGCGCTCCTCCAGATGCCGGGCGGCGAGTCGCTCGCCGTACGCACCGATCGCCTGCCGCTGAGTCGTCATGGCCGCACGGTGGCACCGTCGGCGGCCCGGAGCGGAGCGGCCTGTGGACAGAGCGTCACTGTGGATTCCCGAACAGTCACCGATGAGGTGTGATATGTGCCTGGCTGTGGCCTGAACGGCCGCGGTCGCCTACGGTGCGAATCCGTGGAGCACCGTTACGCGGACGAGTCCGGCCCGAGCTGGTATTCCGGCAGCCGGTACACCGACCCACCCCGCTACCCGAACGAGCCGGAGACCTCCGGTTCGCACGCGCTGCCCGAGGAGGCGTACGACACCGGCGGTGTCCGCGTTCCCGAGCAGCGTCCCGCCGACCCCGAGCCGTCGCGCAGCCCGTACGAGTCGGGCCGCATCCCGATCCGCGGCACGGAATATCCCACGGTTCCCCCGCCGCAGCCCCGGGCTCTGCCGCCGGCGCCGCCGCCCCAGCCCCAGCCGCAACCCCAACCTCAGCCCCCGCTGGTGAATCAGCCGACGACCGTGGTCCCGCCGGTTGTCGCGAAGAAGCGCCCGCTCTCCTCGGTGATCGTGGCGATCGCGGTGCTCGTCCTGTTTCTCCCGGTGTTGCGCCTTCTGATGAGCGTGACGTTCGCCTCGGATCCCACCGCGCGCGGCATCGTCCCGGCGGTGCTGCTCACCTTGGGGCTCGCGCTCACCGGTTTCGGCCTGTTCTCCGCGGCCGGCGCCGCCTCCGGGGCGGGACGCGACGCCTGGCTGCGGGTGCCCATGGCGTACGTGCCCATCGGTTTGATCTTGATGTTGGCGGCCGGTCTGGCCGTCGCCTGACGGAAAAGCTTGAGAAAAGGCCCGTGGCTTGGGTGAAAAACGGGTTGGCGTATGCTTGGTCCCGGCGACCGCCCACGCGGTCGACCTCGCGCGCCCTCCGACCGCACTGACCGCTGTTCCTGGTGTGTCAGCCGGCGGCGACGGCCCTCCCTGGTCCCGATGATCTTCGGGCCCGACTGTGGCCGCCGACCGGGCGCCAGGACGCTCATCGCCGGTGAGCGTGACAACCAGGGAAGATCAGGGAGCACCACCATGGCCGTCGTGACCATGCGTCAGCTGCTGGAGAGCGGTGTCCACTTCGGGCACCAGACCCGCCGCTGGAACCCGAAGATGAAGCGCTTCATCTTCACCGAGCGCAACGGTATCTACATCATCGACCTGCGCCAGACCCTCGACTACATCGAGAAGGCGTACGCCTACGTGCGTGACACCGTCGCCGAGGGTGGCCACATCCTCTTCGTCGGCACCAAGAAGCAGGCGCAGGAGGCCATCGCCGAGCAGGCGACGCGGGTCGGCCAGCCGTACGTGAACCACCGTTGGCTCGGCGGCATGCTGACCAACTTCCAGACCGTTTACAAGCGCCTTCAGCGGATGAAGGAGCTCGAGGCTCTGGGTGACCTGAGCGGCACCGCCGCCGGTTACACCAAGAAGGAGACCCTCCAGCTCTCCCGCGAGAAGGAGAAGCTCACCAAGACCCTCGGTGGTCTGCGTGACATGACCAAGGTCCCGTCGGCGATCTGGGTCGTGGACACCAAGAAGGAGCACATCGCGGTCGACGAGGCCCGGAAGCTCAACATCCCGGTCATCGCGGTGCTGGACACCAACTGTGACCCGGACGAGGTCGACTTCCCGATCCCGGGCAACGACGACGCGATCCGCTCGGCCGAGCTGCTGACCCGGGTCATCGCCGCCGCGGTGGCCGACGGTCTGATCGCCCGCTCCGGCCGTGGCCGTGGTGGCGCCGACGAGAAGCCCGAGGCCGGCACCGTTGCCGCCGGCGAGCCGCTGCCGGAGTGGGAGCGGGACCTCTACGAGGGTGCCGAGAAGAAGGCCGACGAGGCCCCGGCCGCTGCTGCTGCTGAGCCCGCTGCTGTTGCCGCTGCGGCTGAGCCGGCCGCCGCCGAGCCGGTCGCCGCCGTCCCCGCCGAGTAAGTCAACCGACACGCTTCCGGCCGCCGTCATCCCAAGGGCGGCGGCCGCTTTCCCGACTGACATCGAGAGAAGAGTCATGGCTAACTACACCGCCGCGGACGTGAAGAAGCTCCGCGAACTCACCGGTGCCGGCATGATGGACTGCAAGAAGGCCCTGGAGGAGTCCGAGGGCGACTTCGACAAGGCCGTCGAGTTCCTCCGCATCAAGGGTGCGAAGGACGTCGGCAAGCGGGCCGGCCGCACCGCCGCCAACGGCATCGTCAGCCACTCCGGCAAGGCTCTGCTCGAGCTGAACTGTGAGACCGACTTCGTCGCCAAGACCCCGGACTTCGTCGCGCTGGGTCAGCGTTTCGTCGAGTTCGGCGAGGCCAACAAGATCGCCGACGCCGCCGCGCTGCTCGCGGCGACGCTGGAGGACGGCAAGACCGTCGCCGACACCGTTCAGGAGTACGCCGCCAAGATCGGTGAGAAGATCGTGGTGAACCGCTTCACGATCCTGAGCGGCACCGTCGCGGTCTACCTGCACCGCAAGGCGCAGGACCTGCCGCCGCAGGTCGGCGTCCTGGTGGAGTACACCGGCAAGGACGACGAGGCGGCCGACGCGGACGCCCGTGGCATCGGCATGCAGGCCGCCGCGATGCGGCCGAAGTACCTGACCCGCGAGGACGTCCCGGCCGAGGTCGTCGAGTCCGAGCGCCGCATCGCCGAGCAGACCGCTCGCGAGGAGGGCAAGCCCGAGCAGGCGATCTCCAAGATCGTCGACGGCCGGGTGAACTCCTTCTTCAAGGACTTCGTCCTGCTGGAGCAGGCTTCGGTCGTCGACAACAAGAAGACGGTCAAGCAGATCGCCACCGAGGCCGGCATCCAGATCACCGGGTTCGTCCGGTACGAGGTCGGCCAGGAGTAAGGCACCACAAAGCAATGGCACGGGAGGTCGGGTACGCGATTGAGCGTCCGGCCTCCCGGTCGCATAGGGTCTCCTGCAGAAAGTGAAGGGAAGGCGGGTCTCATGACGATGGTGACCGAGCAGTCCGCCACGGTCGACGAGAACCCGCCGGCCATGCGGCCGCGCCGGGTCGTGCTGAAGCTGTCCGGCGAGGTGTTCGGCGGCGGCCAGGTCGGTGTCGATCCCGACGTGGTGCAGGCGCTGGCCAAGCAGATCGCGACGGTGAACCGGCAGGGCATCCAGGTCGCTGTGGTGGTCGGCGGTGGCAACTTCTTCCGCGGCGCCGAGCTGCAGAAGCGTGGCATGGACCGGAACCGCGCCGACTACATGGGCATGCTGGGCACGGTGATGAACTGCCTGGCCCTCCAGGACTTCCTGGAGAAGGAGGGCATCGAGACCCGGGTCCAGACGGCCATTCACATGGCCCAGGTCGCCGAGCCGTATATTCCGCTCCGCGCGATCCGGCACCTGGACAAGGGCCGCGTCGTGATCTTCGGGGCCGGCGCCGGTATGCCGTACTTCTCGACCGACACGGTGACCGCCCAGCGCGCGCTGGAGATCCACGCCGACATGGTGCTGATGAGCAAGAACGGCGTCGACGGGGTCTACACCGCCGACCCGCGCGTCGACCCGGACGCGCGCAAGCTGGAGAACATCACCTTCCAGGAGATCCTCCAGCGGGGGCTGCGGGTGGCCGACCAGGCCGCGTTCAGCCTCTGCGAGGAGAACAAGCTGCCGATGCTGGTCTTCGGCGCGGACGGCGACGACACCATCGTGCGCGCGTGTGCCGGCGAGAAGATCGGCACCCTGATCACCGCATGAGCTCGCGCTCGTATTGACAGCCACCGTCCGCATTACCGAAGAGAGCGAGGAGAGCCGGTGATCGAGGAAATCCTTTTCGAGGCCGAAGAGAAGATGGAGAGCGCGGTCGAGCACGCCAAGGAGGAGTTCGCCGCCATCCGGACCGGCCGGGCGACTCCGGCGATGTTCTCGAAGATCGTGGTCGACTACTACGGCGCGCCCACCCCGGTGACCCAGATGGCCTCGGTCGGTGTCCCGGAGCCGCGCATGGTCATCGTCAAGCCGTACGACAACACCCAGCTCGGCCCGATCGAGCGGGCCATCCGGGACTCGGACCTCGGGGTCAACCCCAACAACGAGGGCACTCAGCTGCGCATCCACCTGCCGCAGATGACCGAGGAACGCCGCCGCGAGATGATCAAGGTCGCGCGGAGCAAGGCCGAGGAGAGCCGGGTCGCCATCCGCAACGTGCGCCGCAAGGCCAAGGAGCAGATCGACAAGCTGGTCAAGGACGGCGAGACCGGCGAGGACGACGGCCGTCGCGCCGAGAAGGAGCTCGACGACGTCACCCACCGGTACGTCTCGGTGATCGACGAGCTGCTCAAGCACAAGGAAGCCGAGCTGCTCGAAGTCTGATGTCCTACCTCGATCCGCGTGCCGGGCAAACCTCCGGCGAGAACTACGCCGCCACCCCGGCGTACCAGCAGAACGCCGCCTGGCACGCGGACGAACAGGCGCCCTCCGACAACGCCAAGCGGGGTCCGGGCAAGCGCCGGGCCGGCCGCGGCCGCAAGCCCGAGGGCAAGAGCCGGGCCGGCCGCAACCTGCCCGCCGCCATCGCCGTCGGGCTCAGCCTCGGCCTGGTCGTGCTGGCGTCCCTGCTGGTCTGGTCGCCGGCCCTGCTGGGCGTGCTGGTGGTGGCCGCCGCGGTCGGGGTCTGGGAGACCGCCCGCGCGTTGGGCGTGACCGGCGCCCGTCCCCCGGTGATCCCGCTGATCGGCGGCACCGTCGTGATGACCGGCCTGGCCTGGTACGCCGGTCCCGACGCGCTCGCCCTGGGCCTGCTCGCCACGATCGGCGCGGCCTCCCTCTGGCGTCTGGCCGACGGCGTGAGCGCGGTCCGCCGCGACTTCACCGCGATCACGCTCATCGCGGTCTACGTGCCGTTCCTGCTCAGCTTCGCCGCCATGCTGGTGCAGCCGGACGACGGCAAGTGGCGGGTTCTCGCCACGGTCGTCGCGGTTGTGCTCTCCGACACCGGTGGTTACGCGGCCGGCGTCTTCCTCGGCAAGCACCCGATGGCCCCGAAGATCAGCCCGAAGAAGTCCTGGGAGGGCTTCGCCGGCTCGATCACGGCGGCCGCGATCGGCTCCGGCGCGCTGCTGTTCTTCCTGATGGAGGTCCCGGTCTACTACGGGCTGCTGTTCGGCGCCGTGATCTCGGTGGTCGCGGTCCTGGGCGACCTGGGCGAGTCGATGCTGAAGCGGGACCTCGGCATCAAGGACATGAGCAACCTGCTGCCCGGCCACGGCGGGCTGATGGACCGGCTGGACTCCATCCTCTTCGCGGTCCCTACCGCCTACCTGCTCTTCGCTATCATCGCGCCGAACTAGCCATGGGCGACCTGCCGGTGAAGCGTGGGAGACTGGATACGCCATGACGATTCTTCCGGTCATCCCCATCAGTCCCGACCAGCCCGACTCAGCTGTTCAGTCCGGCGGTGTGCAGACCCGCCGTCGTCCCAGCATGCCCCCGCGCCACCTCGCCGACCTTGATCTCGCCGCGCGTCAGACCGCGGTCCAGGACCTCGGCGAGCCGGCCTTCCGGGCCAAGCAGCTCTCCACCCACTACTTCGGCCGCCTCGTGCGTGACGCCGCGGAGATGACCGACCTGCCGTCGGCGACCCGTGACAAGCTGACCAGCGAGCTGCTGCCCACGCTGCTGACCCCGGTCCGGGAGCAGGCCTGCGACGACGGTGCCACCCGCAAGACGCTCTGGCGGCTGCACGACGGCGCGCTCGTGGAGAGCGTCCTGATGGGGTATTCGGACCGCATCACCGCCTGTGTCTCCAGCCAGGCGGGTTGTGGCATGGCCTGTCCGTTCTGCGCGACCGGCCAGCAGGGCCTGACCCGCAACCTGTCGGTGGCCGAGATCGTCGATCAGGTGGTCTATCTCGCCGGTGTGTCGGCCTCGGGTGTCGTGACCGGTTCGCCGAACCGGCTGTCCCGCGTGGTCTTCATGGGGATGGGTGAGCCGTTGGCCAACTATCCCCGGGTCATCGAGGCCGTTCGGCGCCTCACCACCCCCGCTCCGGAGGGGCTCGGACTTTCACAACGGCACATCACGGTGTCCACGGTGGGTTTGGTGCCCGCAATGCGCCGGTTGATCGCCGAACAGCTCTCTGTGACTCTTGCGTTGTCACTGCACGCCCCCGATGATGATCTGCGCGATGAGCTTGTGCCCGTCAACCAGCGTTGGAAGGTGGCCGAGGTGCTCGATGCCGCGTTCGACTACGCGGCGCAGACCGGCCGTCGGGTCTCCATCGAATACGCCCTGATCCGGGACGTAAACGATCAGCCCTGGCGTGCCGACCTGCTCGGCCGCCTACTGCACGGCAAGCTGGCCCATGTGAATCTCATCCCGCTCAACCCGACCCCGGGCAGCAAGTGGGATGCGAGCCCCAAGCCGGTCGAGCGGGAGTTCGTCCGGCGGCTGCGTGAGTCCGGCGTGTCGACCACGGTGCGCGACACCCGCGGCCGGGAGATCGACGGCGCCTGCGGCCAGTTGGCCGCGGGAGAGTTGACGCAGGCGGGCGCAGGGGGCGTCGCAGCCGACGCGGAGGTGGCACAGTGACTGGGCGTAGGTCCCAGCGAGCGGAGTGGGAGACGTTGTGAGTAGTCAGGGACAGCGTTTCCGGCGGCGTGCGCTGCGCCGGGGCTACAAGGTCGACGAGGTCGATGCCTTCCTGGACCGGGTCGAGCAGACCCTGGCCGGGGAGCAGGTCGGCCCGCCGGTCGCCGCGCAGGAGGTGCACGACGTCGTCTTCCGCGTGCGTTTCGGGGGCTACGACGAGTGGCAGGTCGACCTGCACCTCGACCGGGTCGAGCGGCAGCTCGCCGAGTTCGAGGAGCGTGGCGGCCGCCCGATCGACCCGATGCGTGACTCGATGCGCAGCGGCCTGTCGGCCGAGCGCTCCGGTGCCATCGACCGCGGCTCCATCGACCGTTCCGGCCCGATCGGCCAGCCGAGCGGCCCGCCCGCCCTCTCCGGCGGCATGCCGCGCAACGGGATGGCCGGCGCCGGCATGGGCATGGGCGGCCCGCAGCAGCCCGGTCCGCAGCAGCCGGGCTCGCCGCAGTTCGGCGGCCCCCCGCAGCCGCAGTTCGGTGGTCCGAATCAGCAGCAGTTCGGTGGTCCCCCGCAGCCGCAGTTCGGCAACCCGGGCATGGGCCCCGGCATGAACCCGGGCATGGCGCAGACCGAGCGGCTGCCCGCCCCGGTCCGCGACGACCGTGGGCAGATGCCGCAGCGCCAGCCGCAGATGCCCCCGCAGCAGGATCCCTACGGTGGTGGCCGCTACGACGAGCCCACCACCTACGGTGGCCAGCCCCAGCTCCCGCAGCGTCAGGCCCCGCAGGGCTATGACCAGGGCGGCTACGACGAGCCCACGACGTTCGGTGGTTTCGAGCCCGGCCGCCACGGGCGGACGGACATGACCGCCGAGATCCGCATGCCCGACCGTGACCCGCGCAGCGGTGGCTACGGTGGCCCGCCGCAGCCGGGCCCGCCGCAGTTCGGCAACCCGAACCAGCCGCCGCCCGGCATGCCGGGTTCGCCGGTGCCGGGTGCTCCGATGAGCGGCCCGCCCAGCGGGGCCTACGGTCAGCCGCAGCAGCAGCCGCAGATGGGCCCGCCGATGGGTGAGCCGGGTGGCGAGCTCTACCGGGTGGACCAGTTGCGTCGCACGTTCCAGCCGCGGCGTTTCGGCAGCGGCTACGACCCGATGCAGGTCGACCGCCTGTTCGAGGGCATCCTGCAGGCGATGACCGGTCGCGGCCCGATGCCGGTGAACGAGAACGACCTGGACATGCTCCAGTTCGGCCTGGTTCCGAACGGTTACTTCGAGGCCGAGGTCGACGCGGCCCTGCGCGAGGTGAAGGACATTCTCCTGCGCGGCGGACGCCGGTAGGCACGAGAACGAGAACAGGGGGAGGGCCGACCGGCCCTCCCCCTGTTTCACATCTGCTGGCAGGCTTCAGTCGTTCGGCCGCAGACCGGCCTTACGCAGCACCGCATCGCCGATCACGATGGCGACCAGACCGACCGCGATCAGGACGAGCCACACCTTCTCCACGTTGCCCTCCTGGTTGCCCCAGAAGAACATGAGCATCACCACAGCGGAGATGAACGCGCCGCGCTGAGCCCGCTTGCGGTTGGTCGGCTTCAACTGGTCCGGGGCGTAGACCTCGCCATGTTCTTCCGCGGACACGTCGGTCCTCCTCGTCGATGATCTGACCGTCGTCCACAGTCTGTCACGGGGTCGCCGGGCGGAACCCGGCAACCCGGCTGTACTTTCGATGCGGCACCAGGAGCCGAAGCAGAGGAGTGACAAGTGCGGATCACGGGCACCGGCCATGCGAGCATGCGGATCGACACGGCCGCCGGCAGCATCCTGACCGATCCGTGGGTGAATCCGGCGTATTTCGCCTCGTGGTTCCCGTTCCCCGACAATTCCCAGCTCGACTGGGAGACGCTGGGCGACGTCGACTACCTGTACGTCTCCCACCTGCACCGGGACCACTTCGACGCCGAGCACCTCAAGCGTTTCATCAGCAAGAAGGCCACCGTCCTCCTGCCGGAGTACCCGACCAGTCAGCTTGAGGACGAGCTGCGTGACCTGGGCTTCACCAAGTTCCTGCGGACGAGGTCGGACGAGGTGCACGAGCTCGACGGCGGCCTCAAGATCATGATCCAGGCGCTGATCAGCCCGACCGACGGCCCGATCGGCGACTCCTCCCTCTGGGTGGAGTACGACGGCATTCGCCTGCTGAACCAGAACGACGCCCGCCCGTCCGACCTGACCCGCTTCAACGAGCTCGGTCACGTGCACGCGCACATGCTGCAGTTCTCCGGCGCGATCTGGTACCCGATGGTCTACGAGCTGCCGGAGAACGCGAAGACCGCGTTCGGCAAGCAGAAGCGGGACCGTCAGTTCGACCGCACCTGGCGCTACATCGACGATCTGAAGGCCGACTTCGTCTTCCCGATCGCCGGCCCGCCCTGCTTCCTCGACGACTCGCTGTGGCAGTTCAACGACATCCACGGTGACGAGGGCAACATCTTCCCCGACCAGTCGGTCTTCCTGTCGGAGTATGCGAAGGTCGGCGGCACCAACGCGATCGTCCAGCTCCCGGGCAGTGTGACGGTCCTCTCCGACGGCGGCACCACGGAGAGCACCACCCACCCGATGCCGGTCGACGAGTTCTTCGCCAACAAGGCGGCCCACCTGGAGGAGATGCGGGAGCGCAAGGCCCCGATCATCGCCGCCGAGAAGGCGTCCTGGCGGCACCCCGAGATCGACGTGCTCGGCGCGATGAAGAAGCGGATCGAGCCGCTCCTGGAGGAGTCGATCTACATGGCGAACGGGGTCGGCGGCCCGGTCCGCTTCGACCTCACCGACTCGTTCGGCCCGGACGGCGAGGTCGTCGAGTCGATCGTCGTCGACTTCCCGGGCAAGCAGGTCCGGCAGTATGCCGACGAGAAGGTGCGCTACCGCTTCAAGACCGGCCGCGCCCTGATCGAGCACCTCATCCACATCGACGAGGGTGACTGGGTCAACTCGCTCTTCCTGTCCTGCCGCTTCTCCGCCGCCCGGATCGGGCAGTACAACGAGTTCGTCTACGCGTTCTTCAAGTGCCTCTCCGAGGAGCGCTTGCAGTACGCGGAGGGTTGGTACGACGAGCACGAGAAGTCGGTCGACGCCGAGGACACCCAGTTCGGCGATTGGACCGTGCAGCGCCGCTGCCCGCACCTCAAGGCCGACCTGTCCCGCTTCGGCGTCCTCGACGGCAACGTCCTGACCTGCCAGCTCCACGGCTGGAAGTTCGACCTCCCGAGCGGCCGCTGCCTCACCGGCGTCGGCCACAAGATCCGCGCCCAAAAAACCGAAAACCCGTAAACCCCTCCTTTTGGTACGGGCGTTGTGGCCCCCACCCGCAGACCACAACGCCCGCCCCCACGGTCCGCGACGCCCAGCCCGCCCCGGGCCGCTCCCGCGCCGCCGCCTGAATCCGCCGCCGCAAGGCCCGGCCCACGCCGGCCCGCCTCGCGCCTCCAGCCGGCCGGCTGGTCCTGAGGGCTGTGCCGAGCCCTTTTTGCAGCCGTGAGCACCAGCCGGGAGCGTGCGAAACCGCCTGCCGCGACCCGGGAGTGCCGGGTGCGACAGGCGGCTCGGGTGGATCAGGAGCGGCCGAGGTCCTTGAGGATGCGGACGGCCGCGTTGTGTCCGGCGGCGCCGATCACGCTGCCGGCCGGGTGGGTGCCGGCCGAGCCCGCGTACAGGCCGTCGACTCCGGTGAAGTAGGGCATGCGCTGGTCGAAGGCGACCGTGTTGTCCACGTGGTGGATGTGGCCGCCGGTGATGCCGAAGTGGCGCTCGATCCCCGGTGGGGTGAGCGGGAAGACGTCGGCGACCAGGTCCGAGGTGCCCGGCGCGTAGCGGTCGCAGATGGCGAGCAGGCGATCGACGTACGCGGGAAGCTCTTTTTCCCAGGTTGTTCCGGTCGGCTCGAACGGGACCGACTGGACGAACAGGGCGGACGAGTGGTGCCCGGCCTCGTCCCGCAGCGACGGGTCGACGGTGGTGTGCACGTACCACTCGATGGTCGGCTCGTCGGGCAGCTTGCCGGCCTGCACCTCGGCCCACATGTTGCGCAGCGCGGCCATCGGCGAGTCCCCGGCGCCGGGGAGCAGGTGGATGGTCGAGCCGAACGGTGACGGCGAGCCCTCGGGCAGGCAGGTGAACGTGGGCAGGTCACGCAGCGCCAGGTTGACCTTGAGGGTGGTCCCGGGCTTGCGCACCGACTCCATCCGCGCGGTCAGGTCGGCCGGCAGCACGTCGGCCGGGACCAGGGACATCAGCTGGTACGGATCGCAGCTGCCCAGGACCACGCGGGCGCTGATCGACCGGCCGTCGGCCAGCACGACACCGCCGGCGGCGCCGCCGTCAACGGTCACCGCGGCGACCCGCGCGTCCGTGTAGACGCGCGCCCCGGCGGCCCGGGCGGCCTCGGCGAACGTGCGCGAGACCGTGCCCATGCCGCCCTCGGCGATCATCCACGTGCCGTCCGCGCCGGGCAGCCGGCACATGTTGTGCACCAGGAAGTTGTGCCCGGTGCCGGGGTCGTCGGGGCCCGCGGTCAGACCGGACAGGCCGTCGGTCACCGCGTACATGCTGGTCAGCAGTTCGCTCTTGAAGCCGAACCGGGCCAGGTAGTCGGCCACCGAGCCGCGCACGAGATCGAGGAACGTGCTCTGCAGCTGCGGACGGATGTAACGGTCGGCGATCTCGTCGACCGAGCCGGGCTCCTCCAGCCAGGAGGGCGCCAGGTCGGCTCGCAGGGCCGCGATCTCCACGGCGAGCGCCTCGTCGGCGGCCGCGTCGCGGGCCGAGAAGAACGTCTCCAGCTGGTGGCGGGAGGCTTCACGGTCCCGGCCGAACAGCAGGTACGGCGAGCCGGCCGGACCGGGGGTGGGCAGGAAGTAGTGCGGGTCGCGACGCAGCATCGGGATGTCGACGTCGAGCGTCTTGAGCAGCTCCGGCGGCATCAGGCCCAGAAGGTACGAACCGGTGGACTGGCCGAGGCCGGGCACCTGGGGGAACGGATGCTCGGTGCGGGTCGCGCCGCCGAGCACCCCGGCCGCCTCGAGCACGACGACGTCGAGCCCGGCGCGGGCGAGCAGGATCGCGGACACCAGACCGTTGTGGCCGGCTCCGACGATCACCACGTCGGCGCGGTCGGGAATGGGGGTCATGCCGAGCGACGCTACCTCGCGTTGGTGTCCGCTGCCTTAGCCCATTCGCCCGATAAATGTGGCTTGACGGCGTGTGTTGCCGCGAATCCGACAAGAACGATCGTGTGGAACAGGTAGAGCCACAGGCCGATCGCGACCGTCCCGCCGACCGCGTCGAATCCACCGAACGGCGTGCCCAGGTTCAGCGGCAGCGAGCAGAACAGCACGAAACCGTGCAGAAAGCCGGAGAGGTTGGCCGCCGTGAACGACCCGATCAGGACCGTGGGCAGCCACGGCGGGCGGCCCGGGGCGACGTACCGGAAGACCCAGATCACCACCGGTGTCAGCACCAGCCAGGCGGCCAGGAAGGAGAGCACCACGCCGAGCACCGACCACCAGCCCCCGCGGATCCACAGGGCGCTCGTCGTGGGCAGCGCCAGGAAGAGCGCGAGCAGCAGCGCCGGGGCGGCGGCCAGCAGCGGCAGCCACAGCACCCGGCCGCGCCAGCCGACCAGCGATTCGCCGCCGCGCTTGTGGATCGAGACGAACGCCCGGCGCAGCCCCTCGCCGTAGAGCGTGGCCGGCAGCAGGCTGGCCAGGGCCAGCAGCGGCGTCAGGTGCAGGCCGGCGTCGATCAGGGTGGCCAGGGCGCGCGGCGCGCCGATCTCGTCCGGAAGGGCCGCGATGGTACGGCCGGTCAGCCGCCGCACCCGGTCCGCTCCGGCCACCAGCCCGGTCAGCCACACCGCCAGCAGGGCCACCGGCACCACCGCGATCCCGCTGTAGAACGTCACCGCGGCGGCGTGCAGCGCGAGATCCCGCCCACGCAGTGGCCGCACCACCGCCGCGGCCATTCGTCGCACTCTGCTCAGCACGTCCTTCGGGTACCCCGCGAAGGCCTCGCGCTCACTAGGATCACGCGATCATGGTTACCCAGACATCGTTCACCTTCGTTGCCGATCCGGATCCCGAGCGGCTGCGGCGGGCTCTGCGGCACTATTTCCAGCGCGCGTTCATGCTGACCCGGACCGGCGGCACCGTGATCCTGCTGTGCGGCCTGCTGGTCGGTGCGCTGGGGGAGTACCTGACCGCGTTCGCCTTCGTGCTGCTCGGCGCCGTCCTGGCGTTCGTCGTGCCGATCCGCATCATGAACACCACGCTCGCCAAACTGACCGCGGCGAAGCACGGCCCGACCACCCATCGGATCGACGAGCAGGGCGTCTTCGGCAGCAACGATCTGCTGGAGGCGCTGTATCGCTGGCCGGCCCTGACCCGGGTCGAGGAAATGCCCGGACTGCTGATGATCGTCACCGTGCAGAGTGCCTACGTCACGGTGGGTACCGCCGGTCTTGACCCGGAGACGTCGGCCGCGCTCACCGAGTTCGTCCGGGAGAGGGTCGGCCGAGCCTGAGCGCAGGCGGTCCGGGAAGATGGGCGGCATGCGAGACCTTGTCCTGCTCGGCTCCACCGGATCCATCGGTACCCAGGCCATCGACATCGTGCGCCGTAACCCGGATCGGTTCCGGGTGGTCGCGCTCGGCGCCGGCGGCGGCAACGTCGGGCTGCTCGCGGCGCAGGCGCTCGAACTCGGGGTCGACGTGGTCGGGGTCGCGGCCGCTTCGGCCGTACAGGATCTGCAATTGGCTTTTTATGCCGAGGCGCAGCAGCGCGGGTGGTCCTCCGGTGACTTCAAACTTCCCAAGATCGTGGCCGGGCCGGACGCGATGACCGAGCTGGCTCGCTGGCCCTGCGACGTGGTGCTCAACGGCGTGGTCGGCAGCCTCGGCCTGGCGCCCACGCTGGCCGCGCTGGAGTCGGGCCGGATCCTGGCCCTGGCCAACAAGGAGTCGCTGGTCGCCGGCGGCCCGCTGGTCCGCCGGATCGCCAAGGAAGGGCAGATCGTCCCGGTCGACTCCGAGCACTCGGCCCTGGCCCAGTGTCTCCGAGGAGGGCGAGCCGATGAGGTACGACGTCTGGTCCTCACCGCCAGCGGCGGAGCGTTCCGCGGCCGTCGCCGCAGCGAGTTGACGAACGTCACGCCCGAGGAAGCGCTCAAGCATCCGACCTGGGACATGGGCCCGGTCGTCACGATCAACTCGGCCACCATGGTGAACAAGGCGCTTGAGGTGATCGAGGCGCACGAGCTGTTCGCCGTGCCCTACGACGACATCGAGGTGATGGTCCACCCGCAGTCGGTGATCCACTCGATGGTCGAGTTCACCGACGGCTCGACCCTGGCCCAGGCCAGCCCGCCGGACATGCGGCTGCCGATCGCGCTGGCCCTGGCCTGGCCGGAGCGGGTGCCGGAGGCGGCCGCGGCGGTCGACTGGACCCTGGCCCACAACTGGGAGTTCCGTCCCCTCGACGCCGAGGCGTTCCCGGCCGTCGAGCTGGCCAAGGAGGCGGGCCGCACCGGCCGCTGCCGTCCGGCCATCCTCAACGCGGCCAACGAAGAGTGTGTGGCCGCTTTCGTCGCCGGTCGGCTACCTTTCTTGGGCATCGTCGACACCCTGGAACGGGTGCTCACGGCGGCCCCGGATTTCGCGGAGCCGGGTACCGTCGATGACGTGCTGGCCGCGGAGGCCTGGGCGCGGGCCCAGGCGCAGCGGACGATCGCGACTGTGGCTGAAGGAGCCTGATGCTTTTCTGGCTGGGTGCGGCGGCCTTCGCGCTGACCATCCTCGTCTCGGTGAGCCTGCACGAGCTGGGTCACATGATCACCGGCAAGCGCTTCGGGATGAAGGTGACGCAGTATTTCGTCGGCTTCGGCCCGACGATCTTCTCGTTCAAGCGCGGCGAGACGGAGTACGGACTCAAGGCCATCCCGCTCGGCGGCTTCTGCAAGATCGTCGGGATGACCCCGCAGGACGACGACGTGCTTCCGGAGGACCAGCCCCGCGCGATGTGGCGGTTCCCGGTCTGGAAGCGGACGATCGTGATGTCGGCCGGCTCGATCACCCACTTCCTGCTGGCCCTGGCCGGCGCGTGGGTGATGGCCGCCTCGGTCGGCCTGCCCAACATTCACATCCCGCAGACCGACGCCGAGCAGGCCAAGGCCCCGTCGATGATCCGGGTCGGCGACTGCGTCCAGCTCCAGACGGTCTACAAGACGCTCGACGCGGCCACCAAGAAGATCGCCGACTCCGAGTGCGTCCCGGGCAAGAACGGCGCTGTGGCGGCCCCCGCCAAGGCGGCCGGCCTGCAGGACAAGGACCTGATCACTAAGGTCGGGGACACTCCGGTCGCCACCTATGAGCAGCTCACCACCGCGATCCGCGCCGCCAAGGGCAAGACCGTTTTCGAGTACGAGCGTGGTGGCCAGGCCGGCAGCGCCACCGTCGACCTGATCACCGATGAGCGTCCGCCGCTCGACGACCCGAAGGGCGCCGTCTCCACGGTGTCGGTCGCCGGGGTGAGCTGGGACACCGATCAGCCGTACGTGAACCACTACAACGCGATCAGCGCGCTCCCGGCCGCCGGTGAGTACGGCTGGTACCTGGTGGAGAACTCGTTCAAGGCGATGGGCCGGATCCCGCAGAAGATCCCCGCCCTGTGGCACTCGATCACCGGTGATGAGCGTGACCCGGACACCCCGATCAGCGTGATCGGCGCGAGCCGGCTCGGCGGCGAGGCCATCGAGAAGGGTGTGCCCGAGGTCTTCTGGCAGATCTTCATCTCGCTTAACGTGTTCATCGGCCTGTTCAACCTGCTGCCCCTGCTCCCGCTCGACGGCGGTCACATCGCGATCGCCTGGTACGAACGGGTCCGTTCCCTGCTCTATCAGCGACTCAAGCGACCCGATCCGGGCCGTGTCGACTACTACAAGCTGATGCCACTCACCTACGCCGTCATTCTGATAGGTGGCGCGTTTACGCTGCTGACGGCCACCGCCGACATCATCAACCCGATTACGATCTTCAAGTGAGTGAAATGACTGCGATCAGTCTCGGAATGCCGGCCGTCCCTCCGCCGCCGCTGGCCCCGCGCCGCAAGAGCCGGCAGATCAACGTCGGTGGCGTCCTGGTCGGTGGCGGCGCCCCGGTCAGCGTCCAGTCGATGACCACCACCCTCACCTCCGACGTCAACGCGACGCTGCAGCAGATCGCCGAGCTGACCGCGTCCGGCTGCCAGATCGTCCGGGTCGCCGTGCCGTCGCAGGACGACGTCGAGGCGCTCCCCGCGATCGCCAAGAAGTCGCAGATCCCGGTGATCGCCGACATCCACTTCCAGCCGAAGTACGTGTTCGCCGCGATCGACGCCGGCTGCGCCGCGGTCCGGGTCAACCCGGGCAACATCCGGCAGTTCGACGACAAGGTGAAGGAGATCGCCAAGGCGGCCTCCGGCGCCGGCGTCCCGATCCGGATCGGCGTCAACGCCGGCTCGCTCGACAAGCGCCTGCTGGAGAAGTACGGGAAGGCCACCGCCGAGGCCCTGGTCGAGTCCGCGCTCTGGGAATGCTCGCTCTTCGAGGAGCACGGCTTCCGCGACATCAAGATCTCGGTCAAGCACAACGACCCGGTCGTCATGATCCGGGCCTACCGGCAGCTCGCCGAGCAGTGCGACTACCCGCTGCACCTGGGCGTGACCGAGGCCGGGCCGGCCTTCCAGGGCACGATCAAGAGCGCGGTGGCGTTCGGGGCGCTGCTGGCCGAGGGCATCGGCGACACGATCCGGGTGTCGTTGTCCGCGCCGCCGGTCGAGGAGATCAAGGTCGGCCAGCAGATCCTGGAGTCGCTGGGCCTGCGCGAGCGTGGCCTGGAGATCGTCTCCTGCCCGTCCTGCGGCCGGGCCCAGGTCGACGTGTACACGCTGGCCGAGCAGGTCACGGCCGCGCTCGACGGGTTCCCGGTGCCGCTGCGGGTGGCCGTCATGGGCTGCGTCGTGAACGGGCCGGGCGAGGCCCGCGAGGCGGACCTGGGCGTGGCTTCCGGCAACGGCAAGGGCCAGATCTTCGTCAAGGGCAAGGTCATCAAGACCGTGCCGGAGGCGATCATCGTGGAGACGCTGGTCGAGGAGGCGCTGCGGCTCGCCGACGAGATGGGCGCCGAGCTTCCCGACGAGCTGCGCGAGCTGCTCCCGGGCCCGGTCGTCACCGTCCACTGAGCTAGCCGGCTCGCTTCGCCCCGACGGCGAAGCGCGGCGGTGCTCAGGCCGTACCAAATCGGGAATTTAAGTCAAAACGAAAGCCCGGGTCGCGATGCGAGCCCGGGCTTTCGCGTGCCTTGCGGCTTTTGTGCCGTCACCGAAGGCCCGCCGCCGGTTGGGCCGAGGTGCGGCGGCGCCAGCCCGGGAAGGGTGAGGCTGGGCCGATCAGGAGGAGGAGCGAGGCTGGGCTGGTCAGGAAGGGTGAGGCGGGCTGGTCAGAAGAGGACCGTGGCGAAGGAGCCGGCGGAGACGAAGCCGCAGCGTTGGTAGACGCGACGGGCTGACGTGTTGTAGTCGTTGACGTAGAGGCTGACCGTGGGCGCGACCCGGCGCAGCGCGTCGTTGACGACCGCGGCCATGGCGGCCGTGGCGATGCCGCGGCCGCGGAACTCCGGGTGGACCCAGACGCCCTGGACCTGCGTCGTGCGCCGGGTGATGATGGCCAGCTCGGCCTTGAAGATGACCTGGTCGCCGAGGAACCGCGCATAGGCCCGCTTGCCCTTGACCAGCTCGGCGACCCGCCGCCGATAGCCACGCCCGCCGTCGTCCTGCAGCGGGGACACCCCGACCTCCTCGGTGTACATCGCCACCGCGGCCGGGAACAGCTGATCCACCTCCCCGGGCCGGACCAGGCGCACCTCGGGATCGGCGGCCACGATCGGCGAACGATCGGTGACCAGCAGCGGCTGATGGGGCCGGACGTCACGCGCCCGCCCCCAGTGCACGCTCAGCCGATCCCACAGATCGAGCACCGCCTCGGCCCGACCGATGATCGACGAACAGATCCTCGGCTCGTTACTGAGCAGGTCGGCGAAGGCGGCGATGGCCGGCGGGGTGGCGCCGACCGGGACCAGATGCGCGCCCGACCAGATGATCGACTCGACGCGGCGGGCCGGCTCATAGCCGTAGATCCGCCCGTCGGAACGCCACCAGTTCAGCCCGTGGGCGGCGACACGCTCGGCGATCTGGGCACCCGCATAGGGGTCGGCGTCCAAGATCCGCTCGACCGCAGCACGCTCCGGCTCACCGAGCTGGCGAATGGGCACCGTCAACACAGCTACCACATTGCCAGATCGCGGCCGTTCGACACGCATGGCAACCCCATCAGTTCCGAAACCCTTGCCACCGACACGTTGCCGATATATCGTCTACGTATCGACAACAGAACGGAGAAGATCATGAGGTTCGCACACGAGGGACACCACGGACGTCGCATGCGTGGGTTCGGCTTCCCGCCCGGATTCCCCTTCGGCCCCGGCGGCCCGGGTGGCCACGGCGGTTTCGGGCCCGGCGGCCCGTTCGGCCCCGGCGAGTTCGGCCCCCGCGGTGGTGGCCGGCGCGGCGGCGGTCGCGGCCGGCTCAACGTCCGCCCCGCCGTCCTGGCGCTGCTCCTGGAGCGCCCCATGCACGGCTACGAGATGATCCAGGAGCTGGACGCCCGCACCAACGGCATCTGGCGCCCCAGCCCCGGCTCGATCTACCCCACCCTGCAGCTGCTGGAGGACGAGGGCCTGATCGAGGTGACCGCCGAAGGTGGTCGCAAGAGCTACCGCCTGACCGAGGACGGCCGCCCCGAAGCCGAGACCGCGGCGCAGAACCCGCCCTGGGCCCGCTTCGGCGACGACACGCTCAACCAGGTGCAGGATTTCCGCGACGCCGCGGTGGGGATCTTCAGCGCGCTCAAGCAGGTCGGCTTCTCCGGAACCCCGGAGCAGCGGCAGAAGGCGCTGGAAGTCCTCAACGACACGAAGCGCAAGCTGTACGCCATTCTCGCGGACAGTGAGTGAGATCAAGGAGCGCACCTCTTCGGAGGTGCGCTCCTTCCGTCAACCGGTGGCCGGGCTTCAACTCGGTCCGTTGAACGGCTTCCGCCTTGCTCTGCTGCGCACGACCCTGACGGTCCACCCGCCGCGGCCGGCGGTCAGTCGAGATCGGTGAGGCCGAGCAGCTCCCGCAGAGCGGCCTTCCCGGGCTCCGAGACTCGCACCGCCCGGCCCGAACCGATCCGGTTCACCCAGCCCCGGCCCAGGAACGTCTCGCAGACCCGCGCGCCGGCCACGCCGCCCAGGTGCGGACGGCGTTCCGTCCAGTCCAGGCAGGCCCGGGCCAGCGGGCGCCGACCCACCCGCAAACGTTCCGGCTCCACCCCGAGCCGGTCGGTCAGCCAGGCCACGCCGTCGCCGGTGACCGCGCAGCCACCCCGCTGATCCAGCATTCCGTCCCTGGTCAGCGCGTCGGTGACGGCCACGCCGAGACGGCCGGCGAGGTGGTCGTAACAGGTGCGCCCCCGCCGCAGAGCGGCATCGGCGGTGGCCGCCCGCAGACCGCGAGGCGGGGGCAGGGCCGGATTCAGACGCGCGGTGATGTCCTCCAGCAGCTCGCCGACACCGGGGTCGGCGAGTCGGACGTATCGGTGCCGGCCCTGCCGGGACTCGGTGAGCAGGCCGCCGGCGATCAAACGGTCCAGGTGCTCGGTGGCCGTGGACCGGGCCACGCCGGCGTGGGCGGCCAGCTCACCGGCCGTCCACGCACGGCCGTCGATCAGGGCCAGGCACATCGCGGCGCGGGTGCGGTCGGCCAGCAGGGACGCGAAGGCGGCCAGGTCCGAGGCGTCGTTCATGGCCCTATTCTTCGCCGCCGACGATTCGGTGCCGGCCGAAGTGTCGCCGCTCCGGTGTCGGCCGAAGCGTCGCCGCTTCGGTGTCGGCCCGGCCGTCAGTGCCCTTCGGCGCGGGCCGAGCCGTCGGCGGGGGTCTCGGGCCGGGTCAGGCCGGGCGGCCCAGGGCGGCGATCAGCGACGTCAGCGCGGCGAAACCGCCCTTCTCCAGCTCCGGGGTCGGGAGCAGGGCCATCACCGGAACGGTCACGCCGGCCTCCGCATACGCCCGGACACGGGACCGGACCTGATCCGGGGCTCCGTGGACGATCAGCTCGTCGACCAGGGAATCCGGGATCGCGGCCAGCGCACCCTTGCGGTCCCCGGACTCCCACGCCCGCCACATCGGGGTCAGGATCTCCTCGCGGCCCAGCCAGCGGTGGAACGCGGCATAGGCCGGAACGGTCAGATACGACGTGATGAGCCGCCGGCCGATCGTGCGCGCGTACGCCGCGTCGTCGGTCGGCACCACGAAGATCCGGGTGGCCACGTCGAAATCCGGGCCGGTGCCCTTCGTCTCGGCCAGCGCCGTGTGCACGTCGGCGGCGGAGAGCCAGTTCAGGATCACGCCGTCGGCCTCGGCCGCGGCCAGGTGCAGCATCTGCGGGCGCAGCGCGGCCAGCATGATCTGCGGCGGGACGGCCGGCGGGCGCTCCAGCCGGAAGCGCTTCACCGTGAACGTCGAGAACTCCTGGTCCACGAGCTCGCCGGCGAGCGCGGAGCGCAGGAAGCGGAGCGTGTCACGGCTGCGCGCGAACGGCTTCACGAAGTCGGCCGCGTTCCAGTCGCCGGCCACCACCGGTGACGACGCGCCGATGCCGAACTGGAAACGCCCGGGCGCCGTCTCGGCCAGCGCGGCCGCCGTCATCGCCAGCAGGCCGGGCCCGCGCGTGTAGACCGGGGCGATCGCCGTGCCCAGACGCAGCCGCGGCTCCCACGCGGCGGCCAGGGTGAGCGGTGTGAACGCGTCGGTCCCGGCCACCTCGGAGGACCAGGCGTCGGTGAACCCGGCGTCGGCCAGGGCCGCGAAGACAGCGGCGTGGTCGGCCAGCGGAACGCCACCGAGCGGAACGGTCATGCCCCATCGCATCGACATGACCCCGATCCTGCCGGTCGCGGCGGCGTGATGTCCACCACCTGTGGATTCTTCGAGGCTTCGACGCGGGTATGTTTTTGAACTGACCGGTCAGTCTAAACAAGGAGCCATCATGTCGGTGCTGAGCGCTACCGGCGCCGGGGTGCGGCATCATCGGCGCTGGCTCCTGCGGGACCTCGACCTGACGGTCGGCCCCGGCGAGACCGTCGCCGTCGCCGGCCCGCCCGGCAGCGGCCGGACGAGCACACTCCTCGCTCTTGCGGGCCGGTTGCGGTTGTCCACGGGCAAGGTTTCCCTTTTCGGTACGGCGGCACTCGCCCATGTGGCCGGGGTCAATGACCCCGAGCCGGTGTTCACCGTGCGTGAGCACGTGCGTGAACGGTTGGCGCTGCTGGGCCGTCCGCGCCGGGAAGCGGCCGAGGTGGAGCTGCACGGGCTGGACCCGGATCTGCCGGGGCGGGATCTGACGCCGTACCAGAAGCAGGTCCTGGGTTTGATCCTGGCCCGTCTGGGCGGGCCGGCGCTGATCGCGCTGGACGGTGTGGACAGCGGCCTGGACGCGGAGGAGCGGGCGGCGCTGTGGGCGCTGATCGGCGAGCTGACCGCCGAGGGGGTCGCGGTGCTGGTCACGGCGCGTGAGGTCGATCCGGGGCGGGTGGCCCGGGTGGTGCATCTGAGCGACCCGCAGTCGGGCGAGCCGGGCCGCGCGGTCGTGAAGGAGTCCCCAGCGGCTGTGGACGAGCCGGTGCCTGTGGACGAACCGGCGCCTGTGGACGAATCAGAGCCGGTGCCTGTGGACGAACCGGAGCCGGTGCCTGTGGATGAGCCGGACCCGGTGAGCGACGCGGCGGCTATGAACGACGATGTCGCGCCCGTGAGCGACGAAGAGACTGCGGAAACGCCAGAGCCCACCGAGAAAGCGGAAATCGCGGCGACGGACGAGAGCCCGGCCGCCGAGGATCGGGGAGAGAAATGACCGGCTTTTCGACCGTCTCGCTGGCCGGTCTGGAGCTCCGACGATTCTTCCGGAGCCGCCTGACCGCCGCCGCTCTGGCCGTCCTGGCGGTGGTCCCGCTGCTCTACGGCGCGCTCTATCTCTACGCGTTCTGGGATCCTTACGGCCACCTCAACCACATCCCGGCCGCGCTGGTGATCGAGGACAGGGCGGCCCGGGATCAGAACGGCGACACGGTCAACGCCGGCCACGACCTGGCCGACAAGCTGATCGAACGCGAGGTGTTCGACTGGCACGTGGTCGACGCCGGGACCGCCGATTCCGGTCTCAAGGACGGTCGGTACCAGATCGAGCTGCGCATCCCGGCCGACTTCTCCGGCAATCTGGCCGCCGCTCCGAACGCCGACGCCCACCCGGAGAACGCGCAGTTGAGCGCCGTTTCCGACGATTCCACCAACTACCTGTCCGGGGTTTTCGCCCGCACCGCTTTCGACGAGGTCCGCGCGGCCGCCAGTGCCAGCGCCTCGGCGAAGTATTACGACAGCATGCTCATCGGTTTCACCGATCTGAAGGCGCAGACCGAGAAGGCGGCCGACGGCGCCGGCCAGCTCGCCGACGGTGCCGGCACCATCCACAAGGGTGCGGCCGAGGAGGCCGCCGGCATCGACACCGCGCACGACGGCGCCGGGGAACTCGCCGGCAAGCTGGGCACCGCGGGCAACGGTGCGGCCCAGCTCGCGGACGTTCTCCAGCAGCTGGACAGTGGCGCGGCCCAGCTGGCCACCGGCACCTCGCAGGCCGCGGCCGGCGGACGCACGCTGGCCACCGCCGTCGACGCCGCGGCCGACCGGATCGAGCCGGTCCTGCGGGACAACGCCGAGACCATCCAGAACGCGGCGACCCTGGTCGCGAACGGCGCCGACCTGCTCGCCAAGAACATCGGCGCGATCGACGACGCGGCCGACAAGGCCGTACAGGATGCCAGGAATCTTCAGAAACAGCTGAACGATCTGCCCGACAGCGACGGCCTGCCCGAGGCGAAACGCCTGGCCGCCCGGCTGGTCGCGGACGCCGAGCGGATCCAGCAGCGGGTGGACGCGGCCGACCTGGACGCGCTGCGGACCCGCCTGCGCGAGGTCGCGAAGGACGCTCGCGCGGTCGCCGCGGCCGCGCCGCACCTGGCCGACGACGTGGCCAAGGCCCGCGCGCAGGTGGACAAGCTGTCGAACGGCCTGGACCAGCTGGCCACCGGCGCCAAGAAGCTGAAGACCGGCCTCGGGCAGACCGCGGACGGCGCGACCGATCTCAAGAACGGTGTGTACCGGCTGGCCAGCGGTGCCCGGCAGCTCGACGGCGGGCTGGCCGAACTCTCCGACGGCGGGCACCGGATCGCCGACGCCCTGACCGACCTGCAGGACGGCGCCGGGCAGTTGGCCGACAAGCTGGCCGACGGGGCGAAGGAGATTCCCGCGTACGACGACGCGTCGGCGCGCTCCGGGATCCTGGCCGACCCGGTCTCGCTCGACCGGGTCGTCCGCAACCCGGCCGGCACGTACGGCGTCGGTTTCGCCCCGTACTTCCTGGCCCTGGCCCTCTGGGTCGGCGCGATGATCAACTACATGCTGTTGCGGCCGCTGAACCGCCGCTACCTGGCGTCGGGCGCGCCCGCGCACCGGGTCGCCCTGGCCGGCCTGCTGCCCGGCGTGCTGATGGGCCTGATCCAGGCGACGCTGCTGTTCAGCGTGGTCCGTTTCGGTCTCGGCCTGTCCCCGGTCCACCCGTGGATCAGCCTCGGCCTGCTGCTCGGCACCGCGGGCGTCTTCGCCGCGATCATGCAACTGATCGGGGCGGCGCTCGGCGCACCCGGGCGGATCGTGGCGCTGGTCCTGCTGATGTTCCAGCTGACCTCGTCCGGTGGCACCTACCCGGTGCAGACCACGCCCGGGTTCTTCCAGGCGATTCACCCATTACTACCCATGACGTACGTGGTGGAGGCCATGCGCCACGCGATCGACGGCGGGGAGTCCGGGCCGATCGTGCACGGCTCGATCGTGCTGGCCGGTTTCGGCCTCGTCGCCCTCCTGCTCACCGTGGTCATCGCCGGCCGGAAACGCCGCATGCGGACCACCGACCTGCATCCCGAACTGGTCCTCTAGCCTTGGCTGGTGGCGAGTGACGGGCGGAGCCGGCGACGTGAGGACACCCGGCAGAAGCTGTACGAGGCCGCCGTGCAGCTGATCGCCGAAAAGGGTTTCAACGAGACCACGGTGGACGACATCGCGGTGCGGGCGAACGTGGCCAAGGGCACCGTCTACTACAACTTCAAGTCCAAGTCCGACCTGTTCGAGGAGCTGCTGCGGCACGGCATCGGGCTGCTCACCGACGAGTTCCGCAACGCGGTGGACGGGCTGCCCCCGCGCGAGGCGGTGCGGGCGCTGGTCCGGGCCCAGCTGGCCTACATCCAGCAGTACCGGGCGTTCGCGCAGCTGCTGGTCTCCGAGATGTGGCGGACCAACCGGGAGTGGCAGCAGACCCTCGTCCTGCTCCGCGAGCAGGCGATCGGCGTGATCGCCGAGACGGTCCAGGCCGGGGTCGATTCCGGTGCCCTGCCCTCCGACCTGGACGTGCGGGTCGCGTCGGCCGCCCTGTTCGGGGTGGGGTTGGTCGTCGCGGTGGACTGGCTGGTCTTCCAGCCGGACCGCCCGATCGAGGACGTCGAGGAGTCCATGCTCGCCATCGTCCGCCGGGTGGCCTGACCGGTCTCAGCTGCTCGCCAGCAGCTCGCCGGTGGCCGCCCAGAGGCGTTGTTCCCGCTCGCGGTCGTGGGCGACCGGGGCGGCCTGGATCACGTGGTCCTTCAGCACGAACGCGCCGTCCCGCAGGTGCGCCCACTTCGCGTCGAGCGCGACCGACGCCAGCAACGGCCCGGACTTCTCCGGCGTCGACACCCCGGGGATCCGCCCGAGCCCACGCATGAACGCCTGAGCGGCCTCCGGTGCGGAACGGCCCAGGCTGGTGCCGGGCATCCAGCCGGGCTCGAACACCGTCACGCCGATGCCCGGCCGCAGGTGTCGCTGCAGCTCATGGGCGTAGTAGAGGATCGCCAGCTTCGCGTTGGAATACGCGACCCCGGAAGCTTCCATCCCCGGCTTCTCCGACTCGGCGGCCGGCCGGGCGATCTCCACCGGGTCGCGCCACCGGGCCTCGGGCACGCTCAACAGCTTCCGCCAGAAATTTTGACGGTACGTGTTCGACCCCAGCAGCACGATCCGTCCGGGTTCGGCGATCGTGGCGGCCAGGTCGCCGATGAGCTGGGCGTGCGCCAGATAGTTGACCGCGAAGGTCAGCTCGTACCCGTCGGCCGACGCGCGCCGGGTGTCGGCCGACATGGCGCCCGCGTTGCCGATCACGGCGCCCAACGGCCGTACCGTCCCGGACTCGACCAGTTTCCGCGCGGTCGCCGCGGCGGCCCGCACCTCGGCGAGCCGGGCCAGGTCGGCGCCGATCTCGTGCACGGTGGCACCGAGCGCCCGGGCCTCGGCGGCGACCCCGCCCAGATCCCGGCCGACCAGCAGCAGGTCCGGCTTCGCGGGGCGGGCGGCCAGGGCGAGAGTGGTGACCCGGCCCAGACCCTTGGTGGGGCCGGTGATGAGAACGCTTGTCATGCCGTCGAGCTTCGGAGAACGTCGCGTGGTCAACCAGCCGTCTGCTTTTCGTAGGACTGGCAGGGCCACGACAACACGGCCGGGCGCGGGCAGACTCGGGATGTGGAGTCGTGGGAGTTCGGCCGGATGCTGCGCCGCTGGCGGGACCGGGTCACACCCGAGGCCGCCGGGATCCCGGTCGGCCGTCGCCGCCGCGCCACCGGCCTGCGCCGCGAGGAGCTGGCCGGGCTGGCCGGCATCTCGGCCGACTACCTGACCCGACTCGAACAGGGCCGGGCCACGGCGCCGTCCGCGCAGGTCGTGGAATCCCTGGCCCGGGCCCTGCGCCTGGCCGACACCGAACGTGACCTGCTCTATCAGCTGGCCGGCCACGCCGCGCCGGGCCACGACGTCGTCTCGTCCCGGGTCACCGCCAGCGTCCAGCGGCTCCTCGACCGGCTGTCGGCCAACCCGGTCGTGGTCTACGACGCCACCTGGACGCTGGTGCTGGCCAACGCCGCCTACGACGCGCTGATGGGCGACACCACCGGCTGGCGCGGCCTGGAACGCAACGCGGTCTGGCGCAACCTCGCCGGTCGGACGTCCCGGGTCGTCCACACCGCGCAGGAACAGGCCGATCACGAGGCTCGCCTGGTCGCCGACCTGCGCCTGACCGCGTCCCGCTATCCGGCCGACCGTTCCCTCCAGCGGCTGGTCACCGAACTGGCCGCCGGGTGCCCGCGCTTCACGTCGTTGTGGGAGGCCGAGGCACCGCCGCCGATGCCGGAGCCCACCAGACGCAAGGTCATCGACCACCCCGCGGTCGGCCGCCTCACCCTCGACTGCGACACGCTGGTGGTCGCCTTCGACGACCTCCGCATCACCGTCTACTCGGCCGAGCCTCGCACCCCGGACGCCGACCGTCTGGCCCTGGCCATAGTCCTGGGCACCCAATCCCTGGTCGACTGACCACCCAGGCCCCACGGTTGTCCGGCCGGCCGGCTTCCGGTGGATTTTTTGTGTGTGTGGGTGGGGCGGAGGTCGTACGGGAAAAGTGGTTTTGGGGGTTTGGGGTTGGGGTGGATGACGGGGGATGACGGGAGGCGGCACGTGGGGGTGCATGACGTTGCAGGGATTGACGGGGGCTTGCGTTATCGCAGGTCAACCCCGGACGGGCCGAAAAAATCTACAGCGGCGACTCTAGAAATTGGTGGGGAATGGGGATATGTTTTCCAGGTCGGCTTCGGCCGGCACAGCAACTGGCACAGACGCTGAGTTGGAGAAGGAGGACGAGATACCGCAGCAACGCGTAATCACGACGTCCCCGACCCGACAAGAGGTGATCGCAGCCGATGCCCATCACTCCGGTCGACTGCTAGCGGCACGCAGCCGGTCGACCACATGCGCCGGCCCAGTGAGCCGGCACAAGAATTGAAAAGCCAGGGCCCCGGTTACCCGCCGGGGCTCTGGCCTGTGTAGTAGCGGCCACAAGTGCAAAAGCGTTAAAGGGGACCATGCCCAGGATTCCGGACGACGCTGATCTGGCGGCGTATTCGATGGGCCGGGCCGCTGAGGTGCTCGGCGTCACGCAGGCTTTTCTCCGCAGTCTCGACGGCACCGGTCTGATCGAGCCCGAACGGTCGACCGGCGGCCACCGCCGTTACTCCCGCCACCAACTTCTGCTCGCCGGACGCGTCCGGGTCCTGCTCGACGAGGGTTTCCTGCTCGCCGCCGCGGTCCGGATCGTCACCCTGGAGGATCGCCTGGCCGCCGCCCACCGGCGGATCCTGGAACTGGGCGGCAAGCTGGGTCCGGGCGAGGATGCCACCATCCCGATGCAGACCCGCCGCGACACCGCGGCTCGACAAAACATGTAAACCTCTCTGCATGCCATCGTGGAACATCGAGGAGTGGCGACGGCCGGGACCGACCGTCAAGCAGCGCCGCAGCGACCTGTGGACCGGGTCGGCGGTTGCCGCCGTCGCCGTCTTCAGCCTGTACCTGCAGCGCAGCTACGGAAGTTGGCACACCGAGCACGCGCCGCCGGTCGTCGAGCAGATCTTCTGGGCGGTGGTGACGACGCTGCCGCTGGCCTGGCGCCGCCGCGCACCGGAACTGGTCGCGGTGATCATCTCGGTGGCGTTCATCGCCGGGCAGTACCGGCTGTCGCAGGAACAGATGATCACGACGTACGCGCTGTTCGCGGCCATCTACACGCTCGGCGCGTGGGGGCCGGACCGGCGTCGCGCCCGCACCCTCCGGCTGGTGATCATCGGGGGGATGTTCGCCTGGCTGACCCTCTCGTTCGCGCTGTATCACGACGTACTCGTGGTGTCCGAGATGAGCGGCGCGTCCGGCGAGCTGCCGCCGCTGCCGTCGATGATCTTCACGTCGTACCTGCAGAACGCCGTCTTTTTCGCCTTCACCTACCTGATGGGCGATGCCGCCTGGCGAGCGGTTCATCGCCGGCACCGGCTGGAGGAGCAGGCCGAGGAGTTACGGGCCGCGCAGGAGGTGGCGGCCGGCCGCGCGGTCCTGCAGGAGCGGGTGCGGATCGCGCGTGAGCTGCACGACGTCGTCGCCCACCACGTGTCGGTGATGGGCATTCAGGCCTCGGCCTGCCGTCGCGCGCTGGACAAGGATCCGGTCCGGGCGGTGACCGCGCTGGCCGCGGTCGAGGAGGGCGCGCGCACCGCGGTCGACGAGCTGCGCCGCATGCTCGGCGCGTTGCGCGCGACGAACGCGGAGACCGAGATCACGCCGGGCGCCGGCATCGACCGGATCGAGGAGATCGCCGAACGCGCCCGGGAGGCCGGCCTCGAGGTTCACTTCGGGACGTACGGGACTCCGGCGCCCCTGCCGGATTCGCTGTCCCGGGCGGCCTACCGGATCGTGCAGGAGTCGGTGACCAATACCCTCAAGCACGCGCGGGCCGCCACGATCGACATCCGGGTCCGCTACCTCGCCGGTGAACTGGAGCTGGACGTGGCCGACGACGGGCACGGCGGCGCCGGGGCGGCCGGCAGCGGAATGGGACTGATCGGAATGCGGGAGCGGGTCGCGGTGCACGAGGGAACCCTGGAACACGGGCGGCGCGGTGGCGGCGGTTTCCGCGTCCGCGCCCGCTTGCCGTACACCTCGACGACGGTCGGGAGCGACGCGTGACCATCCGGGTCCTCCTTGCGGACGACCATCTGCTGGTCCGCTCCGGCTTCCGGGTCATCCTCGAGATGGAGGACGACATCACGGTGGTCGGCGAGGCGGCCGACGGTGCCGCGGCGGTGGAGCTCGCTCTGCGGCTGCGACCCGACGTCGTACTGATGGATGTGGAAATGCCGGAGATGAACGGCCTGGAAGCGACCCGGCGGATCGCGGCCGAAGGCGGCCCGTCGGTGCTGATCCTGACGACCTTCGATCGCGACGACTATCTTTTCGAGGCTCTGCAGGCCGGGGCCAGCGGATTCCTGCTGAAGAACGGCACGCCGGAGGCGCTGACCGAGGCCGTGCGGGTCCTCGCGGCGGGCGACGCGCTGCTCGCGCCCGCGGTCACGCGACGGGTGATCGCCGAGTTCAGCGCACCCCGCCAGCGGTCGCCGGAACCGGGCGTACGCCTCGGCGAACTGACCCCGCGTGAACACGAGGTCCTCGTCGAACTGGCCGGCGGGGCGACCAACGCGGAGATCGCGACCGCCCTGCACCTCGGCGAGACGACGGTGAAGACGCACGTCAGCCGCGTCCTGATGAAACTCGGCGCGCGCGATCGCACACAGGCGGTCGTCCTCGCGTACGAAATGGGTGTGGTTCGTCCTTCTCGGGAATGACCCGACGGGTCCGTCGCGAGCCGGACGCCCGCGGCGATCGGGATGACTAGCGTCAATGGCATGAACACCGTCCTCACCGTCGACGCGGTCGACCGGTCGTTCGGCGATCGGCAGGTCCTCAAGGACGTGTCCTTCACCGTGGCGGCCGGCCGGCTGACCGGATTCGTCGGCGCCAACGGCGCCGGCAAGACCACCACCATGCGGATCATCCTGGGCGTGCTGGCCGCCGACGCGGGCACGGTGACCTGGCGCGGCGAGCCGCTCGACCGGGAGACCCGGCAGCGCTTCGGCTACATGCCGGAGGAACGCGGCCTCTACCCGAAGATGAGCGTCCTCGACCAGATCGTCTACCTGGGCCGGCTGCACGGGCTGGACGCGGCCGGGGCCCGCCGCCGCACCATGGCCCTGCTCGAACGCCTTGAGCTGGCCGGACGCGCCAACGACCACGTGCAGAAACTGTCCCTCGGCAACCAGCAGCGCGCCCAGATCGCCGCCGCCCTCGTCCACGACCCGGAACTGCTGGTCCTGGACGAGCCGTTCTCCGGCCTCGACCCGCTCGCCGTCGAAACCGTGGTCGCGGTCCTGCGCGAACGGGCCGCCGCCGGGGCCGCCGTGCTCTTCTCCAGCCACCAGCTCGACGTGGTCGAACGCCTCTGCGACGACCTGGTGATCATCGCCGACGGCACGATCCGCGCCGCCGGCGACCGGGCCGGGCTGCGCGAGCAGTACGCCCTCCCGCGCTACACGATCGAGGTCGGCGGCGACGCCGGCTGGCTCCGCGACCAGCCCGGCGTGACCCTGATCGACCTGGACGGCCGGCACGCGGTCTTCGACCTCGACCCGGAAGTCTCCGACCAGTCGATCCTGCGTTCCGCCCTGGACCGAGGCCCGGTCCACGCGTTCGGCCCCGTCCGCCCCTCGCTCGCCGAGATCTTCCGAGAGGTGATCCAGTGACCACGTTCGAGGCCGCCCAACTGGTCGCCGCCCGGGAGATCCGGACCAAGCTGCGCGACAAGGCCTTCCTCTTCAGCACGGTGTTCTTCCTGATCATCGTGCTCGCCTCGATCATGCTGCCGTCGCTGCTCAACGGCGGCGCCACCAAGGTCGCGGTCGTCGGCGACACCTCGATCAGCGCGCTCAGAGCGGACGGCCTGGACGTGCAGACCGTCGCCGACCAGGCCACCGCCGAACGCCTGGTCCGGGACGGCGACGTCGACGCCGCGGTGCTGCCCGGCCCCGAAGTGGTCGCCAAGGACGACCGCCCGGGCGACGTCGTCCAGGCGCTCAGCACCGAGCCGACGGTCCGGCTGCTCGAAACCAGCGCCGTCAACCCGTTCCTCAAAGTGATCGTCCCGATCGCGTTCGCGATGCTGTTCTTCTTCACCTCGTTCACGTTCGGCATGCAGATCGCGCAGAGCGTCGTCGAGGAGAAACAAACCCGGATCGTCGAGATCCTGGTCTCCAGCGTCCCGGTCCGTGCCCTGCTCGCGGGCAAGGTCGCGGCACTCACCCTGCTCGCATTCGCCCAGGTGGCACTGCTCGCCCTGGTCGCCGTCGTCGGCATGAGCGCCACCGACGCCGCCCCCGGCCTGGTCTCCGCGGTCCTCCCGGCCGTCGGCTGGTTCGTCCCGTTCTTCGTCCTCGGCTTCGTCATGCTGGCCGCGCTCTGGGCCGGGGTGGGCGCGCTCGCCTCCCGGCAGGAAGAACTGACCAGCACCACGGTCCCCGTACAGATGCTGGTGCTGATCCCGTTCTTCCTGGCGATCAGCGTGCCCCACGACGGGGTGCTGATGAAGGTCCTCTCGTACATCCCGTTCTCGTCGCCGATCGCCATGCCCATCCGCCTCTTCGACGGCGAAGCGGCGGGCTGGGAGCCGGCGGTTGCACTGATCCTGCTGGCCGGGACGGCGGTGGCGCTGCTCGGGGTGGGGGCGCGGGTCTACTCCGGGTCGCTGCTGAAGACCCAGGTCCGCACCAACTTCATGGCCGCACTGCGAAAAGCCTGATTTTCCCGTACGGCGTGGGCGGGTCTCGTGACGACACCTCACGAGCCCCGCCCACGCATTTGATCATGGAAATGTGTGCCGGTAGTCTCACGCCCCGTGACTCCGATGAGGCTGGTTCCCGCCGCTCTGCTCCTGCTGCCGGCGATCGCGCTGACCGGGTGCGGCGCGGCCGGGACGGCCGATGAGGAATGGGTGACCCCGGCGGCCGCCGAGTCCACCGTGAGCCTGCCGGTCGCCGCGACCCCGGCGCGGGTTTCGCCGTCGCCGTCATCGGTTTCGGCGTCACCGTCGAAGTCCGTGAAGCCGTCCCGGACACCGTCGAAGAGCCCGAGCGCGACCAGGACGTCGACCAAGCCGGTGGTCAGCGACCGAAAGCTGTGCGCCGCGGTGACCAGAGCCAAGGAAGACCTGGCCGGAACGCTGTTCTCCGAGATGGACGACAACGGTGACGTTCCGGCCGAGATCGCCGGGCCGGCCTTCAAGAAGTTCGCCCGGGCGCTGTCCGCGGCCGCCGCCACCGGCGGCAAGACCGCGGTGACGGCGGCGATGCGCCAGTTCGCGGCCGCGGTGACGAAGGCGGCGGCAGCGAAGGACCCGATGGCCGCCTCGGAGGGTGCCGGACCCGACGCCGCCGACGACCGCCTCGACGCCGCCTGCGCCGCGGTCGGCGCGCCCGGCTACTGACCGGCCCGGGCATCGCCGGCGGGAGTCGCGGCTCGGCTGGCGTTCAGGGTTGTTTTCGGGCCTGATTTCAGCCGTGAGCACCAGCTGGTGGCGGGGGGCGCGGCCGGGTATCGAGCCGGGATTGGCTTGCGGGCCACTGATTCAGCCCGGTGGTCGCCGGGCGGTCCGGTGCCGGGATCAGCTCGCGGGCGTGGACCAGGGGCTCCGGGTCTGCGGTTGGGGCGCAGGGCTAGGACGTACGCGCAAAGGGGTTTTTTGGGGCGGCGATGCGGGGCGGGCGCTCGCGGCCGTGCCGACCGCGTGCGGGAAGAGAGAGGTGACCGCGCCCCGCATCGCCGCGGGAGGGTTGTCGACAACCCGGGCGGTGAACCTGCCGAGGGAACCGCCCTGTTGTCACCAAGGCTCGCACCGGCCGCGACAACCGGCAACGCAATTAACTCTGATCATTGACGGCCGTAACACAGCGGAGCGATCATCACCGAAACCCGTGGCTCAGGTCACACCTTCGGCATAGGGAGCTCGCGCATGAGCACTGAACCAGCCGCCGTCACCAGCACTGACGAGGAACGTCTCGCTCAGCTCGGATACAAGCAGGAACTTCACCGCCGGTTGTCCGGCTTCTCCAATTTTGCCGTCTCCTTCTCGATCATCTCGATTCTGGCCGGTGCGATCACGTCCTATGTGATCGCCATGAACGCCGGTGGGCCGGCCGCGATCACGCTCGGCTGGCTCTTCGTCGGCATCATGGTGACGCTGGTGGCGCTGGCGATGGCCGAGGTGTGTTCGGCCTATCCGACGGCCGGCGCGCTCTACTGGTGGGCCGCGGCGCTGGCCAAGCAGAACAAGGCGGCGTGGGCCTGGTTCATCGGCTGGTTCAACTTCCTGGGCGAGGTCGCGGTGACCGCGGCGATCGACTTCGGGGCGGCGATCACGACGGCGGCGTTCCTGAGTCTGACCTTCGACATGGAGGTGACGCCGGGCAAGACCTTCCTGATCTTCCTGGTCATCATCGTCGTGCACGGTCTGCTGAACACGTTCGGCGTGAACCTGGTGCGGGTGCTGTCCGACGTCAGCGCCTGGTGGCACCTGGTCGGGGTGGGGATCATCGTGGTGCTGCTGGCCGTGATCCCGGACCAGCACAAGCCGATCTCCGAGGTGTTCTTCGAGGTTCGTAACACGACCGGGTTCGGGTTCACCGGGGCGACCGTCTACGCCGTCCTGATCGGACTGTTGATGGCGCAGTACACGTACACCGGCTACGACGCGTCGGCCCACGTGGCCGAGGAGACGCACGACGCGGCCAACGCGGCGCCGCGCGGCATCGTGATGTCGGTGGTCGTGTCGGTGATCGCCGGGTTCGTGCTGCTGTTCGCGATCACCTGGTCGATCCAGGACTACGACGCCGAGGCGGCCACGTCGCTCGGGCTGCCGCCGGCGCAGATCTTCATCGACTCGGTGGGGCACAACACCGGTACGTTCCTGCTGTTCATCTGCATGGTCGCGCAGTGGTTCTGCGGGATGGCGTCGGTGACCGCGAACTCGCGCATGTCGTACGCGTTCGCCCGCGACGGCGCCCTGCCCGGCTCGCGGTTGTGGAAGCAGGTCAACCCGCGGACCGGAACCCCGACGAACTCGATCTGGCTGTGCGTGACGATCTCGACGATCCTCGTGCTGCCGTCGCTCTGGAACACGACCGCGTACGCGGCGGCCACCTCGATCGCCGTGATCGGCCTCTACATCGCGTACGTCGGACCGGTTTTTCTTCGTCGTCGCAAGGAGGATTTCCAGGTCGGGCCGTGGAACCTCGGCAAGTGGAGCGCGCCGGTCGGGTGGATCTCGATCGTCTGGGTAGTCATCATCTGCGTGCTGTTCGTGCTGCCGACGGCCGGCCCGATCACCGCGAAGAACTTCAACTACACGATCGTCGCGGTGGCGATCGTGGTCGGCGGGGCGACGATCTGGTGGTTCGCGAGTGCCCGCAAGTGGTTCACCGGGCCGAAGTCGAACCTGTTGGATGCCGCCGCGCACGGCGAGCAGACCATGCCGACGCCCAACGACTGATAGGACTGATCCATGGATCTCGAGGACCTGGACGTAGCGGTCGGCAACGGCTCGATCGACACCGTTCTTCTGGCGCTCACCGACATGCAGGGGCGGCTGCAGGGCAAGCGGCTGCACGGGCAGTACTTCATGAACGAGGTGGTCGGCGGCGGCAGTGAGGGCTGCAACTATCTGCTGGCGGTGGACGTCGACATGAACACGGTCGACGGCTACGAGATGTCCTCCTGGTCCACCGGTTACGGCGACTTCGTGATGCGGCCGGACTTCGGCACGCTGCGGAAAGTTCCGTGGCAGCCGGGCACTGCGATGGTGCTCGCGGATCTGTTCGACACCGCGGGGGCGCCGGTCACGGCGTCTCCGCGGCAGATCCTGCAGCGTCAGCTGGAGCGGCTGGCCGCGCACGGGCTGACCGCGTTCGCCGGGACCGAGCTGGAGTTCGTCCTGTACAAGGACACCTACGAGCAGGCGTTCGACAAGCGTTACCGGGATCTGACTCCAGCGAATCAGTACAACGTGGACTACTCGTTGCTCGGCACGGCTCGCGTGGAGCCGCTGCTTCGCAGAATTCGCAATGAGATGTACGGCGCGGGCCTGCTCCCCGAGAGCGCCAAGGGCGAATGCAACTTCGGGCAGCACGAGATCGCGTTCCGGTACGCCGATGCGCTCGCCGCGGCCGACAACCACGTGATCTACAAGAACGGCGCCAAGGAGATCGCCGCGCAGGAGGGCATGGCGCTGACGTTCATGGCCAAGCCCAACGAGCGCGAGGGCAACTCCTGTCACATCCACTTCTCGCTGCGCGGTCCGGACGGCAAGTCGGCCATGCTCGGGGACGGGCCGGCCCACCTGAGCGTGACCGGGCAGCGGGTGCTGGCCGGCCTGCTCGCCACGATGCGCGAGTTCAGCCTGCTCTTCGCGCCGAACATCAACTCGTACAAGCGGTATCAGCCCGGATCGTTCGCGCCGACCGCCCTGCGCTGGGGTGTGGACAACCGGACCTGTGCGCTGCGGATCGCCGGGCACGGGGAGGGCATGCGGGTGGAGAACCGGGTGCCGGGCGGGGACGTGAACCCGTACCTGGCGATCGCCGCCCTGGTCGCCGGCGCGGTCCACGGCATCGAATCCGAATTGTCGCTCGAAGAGGAATTTGCCGGAAATGCCTACCTGGATCCCGCGGCGGACCGCGTGCCGGGAACGCTGCGCGAGGCGACCGGCCTCTGGGAGTCATCACAAAAGGCCAGAGACGCATTCGGAGCGGATGTGGTCGCCCATTACGCCAACATGGGACGAGTGGAGCTGGCGGCTTTCGACGCGGCGGTGACCGACTGGGAACTACGTCGTGGATTTGAGCGCCTGTGAGTGTGAGGATCTTGGCGTGGGGACAACTGATGTGATCAATCCGGCGACGGGGGCGGTCTTCGCGACCGTCCCGTCGCTGGATCTGACCGAGACCGACGCGGCGATCGCGCGGGCCCAGCTGGCTTTCGAGGGATGGCGCGCGATCGCGCCGGGCGACCGGGCCCGGTTGCTCCGCCGCTTCGCGACGGTGGTCGAGGAGCATCTCGAAGAGCTGGCCCAATTAGAGGTACGCAACGCCGGCCACACCATCGGCAACGCGCGCTGGGAGGCCGGCAACGTCCGCGACGTGCTGAACTACTACGCCGGTGCCCCGGAGCGGCTCTCCGGCCGGCAGATCCCGGTGGCCGGCGGCGTGGACATCACGTTCCACGAGCCCCTCGGCGTGGTCGGGATCATCGTGCCGTGGAACTTCCCGATGCCGATCGCCGGCTGGGGTTTCGCCCCGGCGCTGGCGGCCGGCAACACGGTCGTGCTCAAGCCGGCCGAGTTGACGCCGCTGACCGCGATCCGGCTCGGCGAGTTGGCCCTGGAGGCCGGCCTGCCCGAGGGTGTGTTCCAGGTGCTGCCGGGCAAGGGGAGCGTGGTCGGACAGCGGTTCGTGACGCACCCGGCGGTCCGCAAGGTCTGCTTCACCGGCTCCACCGCGGTCGGCAAGTCGATCATGGCGGGCTGTGCTGACCAGGTGAAGCGGGTGACGCTGGAGCTGGGCGGGAAGAGCGCCAACGTGATCTTTGCCGACGCCGACCTGGAGAAGGCGGCGGCCGCGGCGCCGGGGGCCGTGTTCGACAACGCCGGGCAGGACTGTTGTGCGCGGTCGCGCCTGCTGGTCGAGGCTTCGGTCTACGACAAGTTCCTCGGCTTGTTCGAGTCGGCGGTCACGAAATTTCGGGTATTGGACCCTTCCAGTGATTTGTCCGAAATGGGGCCGCTGATCTCCGCGGGTCAGCGGGAGACGGTGGCGTCTTATGTGGACGGCTCTGACGTCGCGTTCCGCGGGGACAAGCCGGACAGCGAAGGCTGGTGGTTCCCCCCGACCGTGCTCCTGGCTTCGAGTGCCGACGACCGCCACTGGCGCGAGGAGATCTTCGGCCCGGTGGTGAGTGTCCTCCCGTTCCGCGACGAGGCCGAGGCCATCCGCCTGGCCAACGACACGGAGTACGGCCTGTCCGGCTCGATCTGGACCCGCGACGTCGGCCGTGCGCTGCGGGCGGCCCGCGCGGTCGAGACCGGCGCGCTCAGTGTCAACAGCAACTCGTCGGTGCGGTACTGGACCCCGTTCGGCGGGATGAAGCAGTCCGGCCTCGGCCGCGAACTGGGTCCGGACGCGCTGCTGTCGTTCACCGATGTGAAAAACGTGTTCCTGGCTACGGGAGATTGATAGTGGAGCGTCTACAGGACCGGGTCGCCGTGATCACCGGCGCCGGCAGCGGTATCGGCCTGGCCACCGCGCGGCGGTTCGCCGCCGAGGGTGCTTTCGTGGTGTGCGTCGACATCTCCGCCGAGGCGGGCAAGGCGATCGCCGAGGAGGTCGGCGGCGAGTTCGTGGCCTGCGACGTCAGCGACGAGGAGCAGGTCAAGGCCCTCTTCGACGGTGTCGTGGAGCGCCACGGCCGACTGGACATCGCGTTCAACAACGCCGGCATCTCCCCGCCCGACGACGACTCGATCCTGGTCACCGGGATCGACGCGTGGGAGCGGGTCCTCAAGGTCAACACGACGAGCGTCTTCTTCTGCTGCAAGTACGCGATCCCGCACATGCAGCGGCAGGGCAAGGGCTCGATCATCAACACGGCCTCGTTCGTGGCGCTGCTCGGGGCGGCGACGTCGCAGATCGCGTACACCGCGAGCAAGGGTGGCGTGCTGGCCATGACCCGGGAGCTGGGTGTGCAGTTCGCCCGCGAGGGCATCCGGATCAACGCGCTCTGTCCCGGCCCGGTGGCCACTCCGCTGCTGCTGGAGTTGTTCGCCAAGGACCCCGAGCGGGCTGCCCGCCGCCTGGTGCACGTGCCGATGGGCCGGTTCGCCGAGCCCGAGGAGATCGCCTCGGCGGTGGCGTTCCTGGCCAGCGACGACGCGTCGTTCATGACGGCGTCCCAGTTCGTCGTCGACGGCGGCATCACCGGCGCGTATGTAACGCCGCTGTAAACGTTTAGTCCTGACCGGCCGGGGAACGCCATTATCGGGAACGGGGTCGAATCCCTGGTCGGGCGGGCATTGGTCCTCGTCCGGGACAGGACAGAAGGGCCCGTCGCGCGGCGCCGGTTGTCCGGCGCCGCGCGCCTGTGCGGGGGGATGCGGTAAGTGGTGACTACGGTGGTGCGATGCGTCCGATCATCGGGATAACGACGTACGTGATGCCCGCCTCCTGGGGAGTCTGGCGTGACCTCCCCACCACCCTGCTGCCGCACGACTACGCCGCCGCCGTCACCCTGGCCGGCGGGCGGGCCGTGCTCCTGCCGCCCGACGATCAGGACGCCGACGTGCTCCGGGTGCTGGACGGCCTGCTGATCTCCGGCGGTCCGGACGTCTCACCCGAGTTGTACGGTGAGAAGCCGGGCCCGCACACCGTCACCCAACCGGAACGGGACACCGGCGAGCTGACCCTGTTGCGGGCCGCGCTCGACCGTGACCTGCCGGTCCTCGGCGTCTGCCGGGGCATGCAACTGCTGGTGACCGCCTACGGCGGCACCCTGCACCAGCACCTGCCCGACGTGCTCGGTCACGAGCGTCATCGCGTGGCCCCGGCGGTGTACAGCGAGCACGAAGCCGTCTTCACCCCCGGCAGCCGGATCGCCGGGCTCATGGGTGAGGACGTGACCATCAACTGCTTCCACCACCAGGGTGTCGCCGACCCCGGGAAACTGACCGTCACCGGCCGCGCCGAGGACGGTCTGCCCGAGGCGGTCGAGGACCCGGAGCGGCGGTTCCTGCTCGGCGTGCAGTGGCACCCCGAGGTGAGCCGGGACTCCCGGCTCTTCGGGGCCCTGGTGGCGGCGGCCGCACGGAGCTGAAGGAGAAACGCACCCTCATGCGCAGACCGCTGATCGGCCTCACCTCGTACGCCCAGCACGTGCTCTTCGGCCGCAACGAAATGATGGCCGGCATGCTGCCGATGACCTACGTCAAGGCGGTGCACGCGACGGGCGGCCGGGCCGTGCTGATCACCCCCGACGACCCGGGCACCGACGTGCTGGAGTCCCTGGACGGCATCGTGTTCACCGGCGGCGGCGACGTCGACCCGGCCAACTACGGTGCCGAGCCGCACCCGGAGACCGAGGTGGACCCGGTGCGGGACGCCTCGGAGATCCTGCTGATGCGTGCGGCTCTCGACCTGGACCTGCCGGTGCTCGGCGTGTGCCGGGGGCACCAGGTGATGGCGGTGGCCACCGGCGGCTCCCTGCACCAGCACGTGCCCGACCTGATCAACCACGACCGGCACCGGGCCCACGCCGGCACCGATCCGCTGGCCGCCAGTGCCGGTGACTACGGGCGGCACGACGTGATGACCGCGGACGGGTCCCGCGCGCACACCCTGCTCGGCCGGCAGCTCACCGTGAACTCGTTCCACCACCAGGCGGTCGACGATCCGGGCGAGTTCGTGGCGACCGGCTGGTGCCCGGAGGACAAGATCGTGGAGATCCTGGAGCATCCGGACCGTACGTTCGCGCTGGGCGTGCAGTGGCACCCGGAACGCACGGCCGACCTCCGCGTCTTCGCCGCCCTGAACCGGGCCGCGATCCTCCACCGGGAGGGAGCCGCCGCCGTGTAGTCGCACCGGGCCGGTGTTAACGTGCCACCGGGCCGGCTTTCTCCCGGTCACCCGACCCCCACGGGAGGCTTTTGATGGGCGCCCTGCCGGCCCGGCTGCGCATCGCTTTCGAGCGTGGCGGCGAGATGGGCCGGCGGATGGCCGCCCTGGACTGGTCGGCCTCGCCCGCCGGTGACCCGTCGACCTGGCCGCCGGAGCTGACCGGCGCGGTGATCACGATGCTGGCGTCTCGGACGCAGATCTGCATCTTCTGGGGCCCGGAGCACGTCGTGCTCTACAACGACGCGTACATCCCGGTTCCCGGCACCAAGCACCCGGATCACCTGGGCCGCCCCGGCCGCGAGCTGTGGGCCGAGGCCTGGGATCTGATCGGTGGCCTGCTGGACCGGGTGGCCGAGACGAACGAGGCGGCCTACGCGGGCGACCTGCTGTTCATGATCGACCGGCACGGGTTCCTGGAGGAGACGTACTTCGACATCTCGTACGACCCGCTGCGTGCCGAGGACGGTTCGGTCTCCGGGGTGATCTGCATCGTCACCGAGACCACCGGCCGGGTGCTGGGGGAGCGGCGGGTCCGTACGCTCTCCGCGCTCGGCCGCCGCCTGGCCGACCTGTCCGATCCGGCCGCCGAGGCCCTCGCCGTGCTCGGTGAGAACCCGGCCGACGTTCCCCGGGCCCGGCTGGTGCTCGACGCCCCGGTTCCGCGAGCCGCGGCGGGCGAGGTCGTGCTCCCGGTCGACACCGTCGGGGCGCTGGTCGTCGGGGTGAGCCCGCACCTCGCGCTGGACGACGACTACCGCGCGTTCCTGGAGCTGGCGGCCGCGCAGATCGCCCGGGCGGTGACCAACGCCCGCGCCTTCGAGTCCGAGCGCCGCCGGGCCGCCGAGCTGGCCGCGCTGGACCAGGCCAAGACCGACTTCTTCTCGAACGTCAGCCACGAGTTCCGTACGCCGCTGACCCTGATCCTGGGCCCGCTGGAGGACCTGCTGGACGACCCGGCCACCGGCCCCGGCCTGCGCGAGCGGCTGGACCCGGTGCACCGCAACGGGTTGCGCCTGCTCAAGCTGGTCAACACCGTGCTCGACTTCTCCCGGCTGGAGTCCGGCCGGATGCGGGCCGCCTTCCGCCCGACCGATCTGGCCGCGCACACCGCCCGGCTGGCCGCGTCGTTCCGCCCGGCCACCGAGCGGGCCGGCCTGGATCTGGTGATCGAGACGCCGTCCACGCCCGTACCGGTACACGTGGACCACGAACTGTGGGAGAAGATCGTCTTCAACCTGCTCTCGAACGCGGTGAAGTTCACCCCCGAGGGCCGGGTCGAGGTGGGCGTCCACGTCGACGACGGGCACGCCGAGCTGGTGGTGCGCGACACCGGCGTGGGCATTGCCGCGCACGAGCAGCCGCTGCTGTTCGACCGGTTCCACCGGGTCACCGGCACCTGGTCGCGCAGCCATGAGGGCACCGGCATCGGGCTGGCCCTGGTCCGCGAACTGGCCGAGCTGCACGGCGGTTCGGTGAGTGTGCGCAGCGAGCCCGGCCGGGGCAGCGCGTTCCTGGTCCGGATCCCGTTCGGCACCGCGCACCTGCCGGCCGACCGGGTCAGCGACGAGCCGGCCGGTGTGGACCCGCGGCTCTGGGTCGACGAGGCGGCCTGGTGGAGCGGGGACGGCGAGACCGGCCGGCCGGTGCCCGGGGGCGGCGGCGGCGGCCGGATCCTGCTCGCGGACGACAACGCTGATCTGCGGGAACACGTGAGCCGGCTGCTGCGGCCGTACTGGGAAGTGGTCACCGCGGCCGACGGACTGTCCGCATCGGAGCTGGCCCGGACCGGCTCGTTCGACCTGGTGCTGACCGACGTGATGATGCCCGGGCTGGACGGCTTCGGCCTGATCGCCGCGCTCCGCGCCGACCAGCGCACCCGGGACGTGCCGATCGTGGTGCTCTCGGCCCGGGCCGGTGAGGAGTCGGCGGTCGAGGGCCTGGCCGCCGGCGCCGACGACTACCTGGTCAAGCCGTTCTCGACGCGCGAGCTGACGGCTCGCGTACGGGCCAATGTGGAGCTCGGCCAGCTGCGCCGGGAAACCGTGAGCCGGCTGCGCGGCCTGGTCGACGCCGCGGTCGCGCTGAACTCGGTGACCGGCCCGGCCGAGGTGCTCGACGTCGCGGCCCGCCATGTGCGGACGATGACGTCGGCCGGCCGGGTGGTGCTGACCGCGCCGGACGCGCGGGCCGAGCAGGACGGCGGCGCCGACCCGACGGCCGAGCCCGACCTGGTGATGGCGCTGCCCGACACGGCCGGCGCGGTCCTCGGTGAGCTGCGGGTCTGGGCCGGTGCGGGCGGGCCGGTCGAGCCGATCGTGCTGACCCAGCTGGCCCGGCTGATCGGCCTGCGGCTGGCCAACGCGCGCCTCTACGAGACCGAGCACCGGATCGCCCGGACCCTGCAGCACAGTCTGCTCCCGCAGTCGCTGCCCCGGGTGCCGGGCGCGGTGGTGGCCAGCCGGTACGTGGCCGGCAGCAGCGAGGCCCGGGTCGGTGGCGACTGGTACGACGCGATCGCCACCCCCGACGGCCAGTTGTACCTGGTCATCGGCGATGTGGTGGGCAAGGGAGTGGCCGCGGCGGCCGCGATGGGCCAACTGCGGAACGCTTTACGGGCGTACGTCCTCGAAGGTTTTGATTGTGGTCCGGCTCTGAGCCGTCTCAATCGTCTGGTCGACACTCTCGGGCGGCGCCAGTTCGCCACGGTCTTCTGTCTGCGTTTCGATCCGCACACGCGGGTGATCCGCTACTCGTCGGCCGGCCACCCGTCGCCGGTCCGGATCAAGCCCGGTGAGCTGGGCACATTCCTGTACCGGACGGCGCTCGGCCCGCCCATCGGCGCGCTCGGCGACGTGCCCTACCCGACCCGGGAGCTGCCGCTCGACCCGGGCGACCGGCTGCTGCTCTACACCGACGGGCTGATCGAGGACCGCAGCCAGGGCATCGACGCCGGGCTGGCCGAACTGACCGCCGACGTGGCCAAACCGGCCGAGCACATCGAGGATCTGCTCGACGGCCTGCTGGCCAAGGCGGCCCGGCAGGTGCGGCGCGACGACATTGCGATGGTCGCGCTGGAGGTGACCGAGCCGCGCGAATTCGTCATGCGACTGCCGGCCGACCCGACCCGGCTCAGCGTGCTGCGCCAACGGCTGGAGGACTTCCTGGCCGCGCACCACGTCCCCGACGAGGACGTGTTCGACCTGACCGTGGCCGTCTCGGAGGCGGCGGCGAACGCGATCGAGCACCCGATCGAGCCGGCCGAGCCGTGGATCACGGTCGAGGCGTCGATGCACGCCGACGCGATAGTGGTGACGGTTCGTGACACCGGACACTGGCGCCCGGCCGGTGACGCCGGTTTCCGCGGCCGGGGGCTCGCCCTGATCGGCGCGCTGACCGAACTCTCCGTGCACCGCTCGCCGGACGGCACCGCGGTCACCCTGCGACGGCCCGTTACCTGAGCCAGGGCTGGCCGCCGAGGCCGGAGATGTCGAGCACCCGCCGGACCCGCTCGGAGGGGATCACCTCAAGTGTCCCCGGGAACCGCTCGGCCAGCCGGATCAGCGTGTGGATGGCGGCCGAGTCGAAGAACGTCACCGCGCGCAGGTCGATCGTCGCGCCGGTGATCCGGTCCGGGGTGGCGGCCTGGAAGAGGGCGGCGGCCGTGGACATGTCCACCTCACCGGTCACCGTCACGGTGACCCGGTCGCCGGAGACCGCACCGGTCGCCGAGAAAGTCGGGTCCTGGCCCTCTTGATCCACCAACATACGATTTCACAGCGCCCGTGGGGGCGGCAAGGACGGGTCCCCGCGGCGGTTAGGCTGTTTCCATGACCGTGCGTACGCCTCTCGTGCCGGGTAAGCAGTCACCGTGGCGATCGGTCCCGGCCGGCATCGCCCGTCCTGAGTATGTCGGGAAGAAGCGCCCCAAGGAGTGGCGCGGCTCCCACGTGCAGACGCCCGAGATCATCGAGAGGATGCGGATCGCCGGCCGGATCGCGGCCCAGGCCACCCAGCTGGCCGGCGAGCACTGCAAGCCGGGCGTGACCACCGACGAGATCGACCGGGTGGTGCACGAGTTCATCCTGGACCACGGGGCCTACCCGTCGACGCTGGGCTACAAGGGCTTCCCCAAGTCCTGCTGCACGTCGCTCAACGAGGTCATCTGCCACGGCATCCCGGACTCCACCGTGCTGGAGGACGGCGACATCGTCAACGTCGACGTCACCGCGTTCATCGGCGGCGTGCACGGCGACACCGACGCGACGTTCCTGGTCGGCGACGTCAGCGAGGAGGCCCGGCTGCTGGTCGAGCGCACCCACGAGGCGATGATGCGGGGCATCCGCGCGGTCGCCCCGGGCCGCCCGATCAACGCGATCGGCCGGGTCATCGAGGCCTACGCGCGGCGCTTCGGCTACGGCGTGGTCCGCGACTTCACCGGCCACGGCATCGGCGAGACGTTCCACTCCGGGCTCTACGTGCCGCACTACGACAACCCGCGCCTGGACACGGTCATGGAACCGGGCATGACGTTCACCATCGAGCCGATGATCACCCTCGGCACGCATGAGTACGAGGTGTGGAAGGACGGCTGGACCGTCGTCACCAAGGACCGCAGGTGGACCGCCCAGTTCGAACACACCCTGGTGGTCACCGACGACGGTTTCGAGATCCTGACCCTTCCTTAAAACCACACTTCAGCAGTACGTGGGTTCGGCTCCCCCAACCGCAACAACCGCGGTCCCGTCACCGATCACGCGACCGGATCCCGGTGCCGGGCCGCCCGGCGACCATCCGGGCCGAATCCGGTCGGATGCCCGACTCCACCCGCCGCACCCGGCCACCGACGCGACGTCCGCCGTGGCCCACCCCGAAGCGCGACGCCGCCGCTCGGCTGGCGCTCAGTGCTGTCTCCGAGGGCCAGAAACGACCCTGAGGACCAGCCGGGGGCCGCGAGCTGGTCGTCGGTGCTGTGTCAGTGGGGTTGAGGCAGCCGTGAGAACCAGCCGGGGCAGGGAGGCGCGTCGCGGCCGAGACCACCCGCGGGCCTTGCGCGGGGGGCGCCACGGGACCGGGCTCACGCCGTACGCGCAAAGGGTTTTGATCTTCAAAATGCGCGGCTCGGGCTCGGGCTCGGGCTCGGGCTCGGGCTCGGGCTCGGGCTCGGGCTACGGCTCGGGCTCGGTCGAAAGGGTGGCCGGGGTCAGTCGAAGAGGGCGCCGACCGTGCCGTCGACCGGGCGGCCACGGGCGGCCAGCTCGTCGGCCTGGTACTTGAGGATCGCGCCGAGCTCCTGCATGTCGGCCGCGGCCACCCCGGTCCGTTTCACCGCGTCGGCCGTGTTGCGGAACCAGGTGCGGGTCAGCAGCCCGGCGACCAGCGCCGCGTGCACCCGGGCGTCGGCGATCATGACGAGTGCGGCGTCCGTGTCATACCACTGGGTGAGCCGGATCGCCCGCTGCCGGGCACCGTTCGCGGTCGCCCAGTTGTGCCGGGCCAGCTGGGTGAACTCGGCCGGCCGGGCCTCGCCGAGCAGATTCTGATGGGCCTCACGCTGCTCGGTGAAGCACTCCTTCGGGTCGTGCAGCGCGAACGTCGTCATGTACCGGTCGGCCAGCAGCGGCCAGCGCGGCGTCAGCTGCCGGGCCTTGACCAGCGCGTCCTCGGCGGCCAGGACCTCCAGCTCGACCGGGATGCCCTCGACCTTGCGCAGTGTCGGCCGCGGACCGGTCCGCGGGCGGTAGGTGAGCACCACCAGGTTGACGTCGCTGGTGTCGGCGTCGTCGCCGTGCGCGACCGAGCCGCGGACGCCGACCGCCTGCACCTCGGACGGCCATCGGCGCTGCACGGCGTCGGCCAGCCGGACGGCCAGGTTGCCGCGCGGGGACGTGGTGTCGATCGCGTCGATCACCACCCCATTCTGTGGCCTCAGGCCGTCGGGCGGCCCGGAAAGATCAGGGTCAGCGGTGTGACCTGGGCGAGCTTGCGCCACCTGGTCGCGCGAACTGCGGAGTCGGTCAAAGCCGACAGCGCGTCGACCCGCTGGGTGCTCTCGGTGACCGGGAGCACCACCCGCCAGGCCTGGGCCACCCCGTCCTCGATCTGGACGGCCAGTTTGAGCGCGGTCGCCCGGTCGGTCACCGGGAACGGCAGCTCATAGCCGGCCGGGGTCGGCGCGGTGCTCGCCTGCAGGCCGGCCAGCTGCTCGACCAGGTTGTCGCGGCGCACCCGGTGCAGATCCTCGGCCGCCCGGGCCTGGTCCTGCTCGGTGCCCTCCTTCAGGTGGACGCCGATCAGTCCGTAGGCCCAGATGGCGGCCTCCTCGGCGGCCAGAGCCGAGGCGAGTTCTTCTTTCACGTTCAGGAAGTTAGCGCAACGCCTCGGCGAAAGTGGCACGCGCGGCGGCGATCGATCCGACCAGCGCCGCCCGCGCGGCCGGCGCCGCCTTGCACGCGGCCACCGCGGTCTTCTGCGCGGCCAGCTCGGCCGCGCGCAGGCCGGCCACCGTGTCCGTCGTGCCGACGGCGGCCGACGGCGCCGCGGCACCGCTGGGCAGTGTCGTGCCGATCACCTTGGCCAGCTCGGCGGCGTGCGCCCGGTGGGCCTGGGCGAGCGGGGTCAGCCGGGCGCTGAGCGACTGGTCGGCCAGGATCACCCGGTCGTAGGCCGCGGCCAGCGTCAGCGCCTCGGTCAGCACCGGCTGCAGCGCGTCCGGCCCCTTGGGCGGCTCAGGATCGTCGTCGAAGAGCCCGCAGCCGCTCAGCGTGACCAGGCCGGCCAGCGCGCCACCGGCGCCCAGCACCCGTCGGCGGGTGTGTCCCGAATCGCTCATCCGCACCGCGCCAGTCAACACCATCCCCTTCGAGGATGAACTGCCGGGCCGTTGACCTGCGGATCAGGTGGTTTTGGCGCTGCGCTGCTCAGACTGACGGGCGGGCGCGTTACGCTCTGCGTCAGCCGCGGGGCCATGCACTGCCCGGCGGCATATAGTCGTTGCAGCATAAGAACTTGGTCGTTGCAGCATAAAAATGAGGGAGAGGTCGAGCCCGATGACGCAGCGTGGTCGCGCCGGGGCCCGGCCCGGTGGTCGCCCGAGTGGCCGGCGGAGCCGGCCGGAGGCGGAGACCCGGAGCACTCCCGTCGCTCCGCGGATCGACCTGACCGCGGCCCGCACCCGCCTGCGCGAGGTCGTCGAGCCGGTGGTCGCCAAGGCCGGTTACGACCTGGAGGACCTGACCCTGACCCGGGCCGGCCGCCGGTTCGTGGTGCGGGTGCTCATCGACAAGGACGGCGGCGTCGGCCTGGACGATGTGGCCGTGGTCTCCCGGGAGATCTCCGAGGCCCTGGATGCGGTCGATGAGCAGGGCACCGAGCTCCTGGCGGGGGAATATCAACTGGAGGTCGGCTCGCCCGGGGTGGACCGGCCGCTGACCGAGCCCCGCCACTGGCGCCGCAACATCAGCCGCCTGGTCGCGGTCAACGGCCTCACCGGCCGGGTGCTGCGCACCGATGAGAACGGCGTGACCCTCGACGTGGACGGCACCGAGCGTGAGCTGGCTTACACCGAGCTCGGCCGGGGCCTGGTCCAGATCGAGTTCAAGCGCATGGACGAAGCCGATTTCGGCGACGAAGACGAAGACGAAGCCGACGAAGAAGACGAAGGGGAGGGCGAGGAATGAACATCGACCTCGCGGCGCTGCGCGCCCTGGAGCGCGAGCGGGAGATCCCGTTCGAGACCATCATCGCGGCCATCGAGACCGCGCTGCTGACGGCGTACCGGCACACCGACGGCGCGGAAGGTCACGCCCGGGTGGAGATCGACCGCAAGTCCGGCGTCGCCTCGGTGCTGGCGCAGGAGCTGGACCCGGACGGCACGGTCGTCCGGGAGTGGGACGACACACCGCACGACTTCGGCCGGATCGCCGCCATGACGGCCAAGCAGGTCATCCTGCAGCGGCTGCGGGAGGCGACCGACGAGCAGCACTTCGGTGAGTACGCGGGCCGCGACGGTGACCTGATCACCGGCGTGGTGCAGGCCGACGCCGCACGGGCCGAGAAGGGCATCGTGATCGTCGACCTGGGCAAGCTGGAGGCGGTTCTGCCGCAGTCCGAGCAGGTCCCCGGGGAGTCGTACGAGCACGGGTCCCGCCTGCGCTGCATCGTCGTGCACGTGGCCAAGGGTTTCCGCGGTCCGCAGATCACCCTGTCCCGCTCGCACCCGGCCCTGGTGAAGAAGCTGTTCGCCCTCGAGGTGCCGGAGATCGCCGACGGGACCGTGGAGATCGCCGCGATCGCGCGTGAGTCCGGTCACCGTACGAAGATCGCGGTCCGGTCCACCGTGCCGGGCGTGAACGCCAAGGGCGCCTGCATCGGCCCGATGGGCCAGCGGGTCCGCGCGGTGATGAGCGAGCTCCACGGTGAGAAGATCGACATCATCGACTGGTCGGACGACCCGGCCCAGTTCGTGGGGAACGCGTTGTCCCCGGCCAAGGCGCTGCGCGTCGAGGTCGTGGACGCGGCCACCCGGACGGCCAGGGTCACCGTGCCCGATTTCCAGTTGTCCCTGGCGATCGGCCGGGAGGGGCAGAACGCCCGTCTCGCCGCCCGTCTCACCGGATGGCGCATCGACATCCGTCCGGACAACGAACCCGCTCAAGTCGTGGACCGGGATGCGGCCGAGGCGGGGAACTGACCGGATACGCGGTCGCCGCGATCGAGGGGTAGACTTGTCCTCGGTCGGCCCGACGCGAACCTGCGTCGGCTGCCGCAAACGCGCGCCGGCCGCATCATTGCTGCGGTTCGTCGCGGCCGGATCCGGGGAAGACCTCCGGCTTCTGCCCGATCCAAGCCGCCGACTGCCGGGCCGGGGAGCACATCTGCATCCCGATCCGGCCTGCTTCGGGCAGGCGGAGCGACGTCGCGCTTTCGGGCGTGCGTTGCGTCTCACCGGTGTTGCTGACGCCGGACTGCTTGCCGAGCACATCCGAACGGTCTCCGTGCCGTCCGGAACCACTGATGGCGAGGCGTCTTCGCCCCGTCACGACCCAGCAAGGTAGGACGACCCAGATGAGCACTCGATGAAGTCCCTGAAATGACCAGGCTTCTAGTGCACGAGTGAGGTCGCTGCGGGTACTGCTCGCACGACCTCGAGATGAGGAGTGCAGTGCCAGGCAAGGCCCGCGTTCACGAGCTCGCCAAAGAGCTCGGGGTCGACAGCAAGACCGTGCTCGCCACATTGAAGGACATGGGCGAGTTCGTTAAGTCCGCATCCAGCACCGTCGAGGCCCCCGTGGCCCGGCGGCTCCGCGGCGCCCTCGAGGCGAGCGGCAGCGTCCAGGCGGCTCCGTCCGCTCCGGCCGCATCGCCCTCGGCCCCGTCCGGTGGCGCCCCTACTCCGTCCGCGTCGCCGCGTCCCGGCCCGCCGGCGGTCCGTCCGCAGCCTCCGCGCCGTCCCGGGCCCACGCCCGGTCCCGGCCCGTCCGCTGCACCGACTTCGCCGGCTCCGTCGGCCGGGCCGACCGCCCGTCCGAACGCGCCGGTTCCCGGCCGTCCGGGCCCGCGTCCCGGCCCGATCGCCAAGCCGGCCAGCGCGCACGACATCGAGGTGGCGGCCGCCGAGGCGCGCGCCTCGGCGCTGAAGGCCGAGCAGGAGGCCGCCGTCAAGGCGGCGCAGGCCGCTCAGGCTGCCCGTACGCGGGACGCCGAGCGTCGCCCGAGCCCGCAGAACCCGACCGACGCCGGCCCGCGTGGCCCGCGCCCGGGTCCGGGTGGCATGCCTCCTCGTCCGGGTTCCCCGGCCGCCCGCCCCAGTGGCAACCAGGGTGGTCAGGGCCAGGGCGGTCCTCGTCCGGGTCCGGCCGGCGGCGCTCCGCGTCCGCCCGCGCGTGGTCCCGGTAACAACCCGTTCGGCGTCTCCGGCAACGCGGGCGGCCCGCGTCCCTCGCCGTCCTCGATGCCGCGTCCGAACCAGGCCGGCATGCCGCCGCGCCCGAGCCCGGCGTCGATGCCGCCGCGGCCCAGCCCCGCTTCCATGCCGTCGCAGCGCCCCGCCGGTCCCGGCGGCGGTCGTGGCGGTCCGGGTGGCGGTGCCGGTCGTCCCGGCGGTCCCGGCGGTGGCCGTGGCGGTCCGGGTGGCGGTGCCGGTGGCGGCTTCCGTCCCGGTGGTGGCGGTGGCGGCGGTGGCGGCTTCCGTCCCGGTGGTGGCGGTGGCGGCGGTGGCGGCTTCCGTCCCGGTGGTGGCGGTGGCGCCGGTGGCGGCTTCCGTCCCGGTGGCGGTGGCCCCGGCGCCGGTGGCGGCGGTCCCGTCGGCGGTGCTCCGGGTCGTCCCGGTGGCGCCGGTGGCCGTGGTCGTGGCGGTGGCGCGGCGGGTGCCTTCGGGCGTCCGGGCGGCCGGCCGACCCGTGGCCGGAAGTCGAAGAAGCAGCGGCGTCAGGAGTTCGACAACCTGTCGGCTCCGCAGATGAGCTCGGGTGCTCCGCGCGGCCAGGGTCAGGAGATCCGGCTGTCGCGTGGCGCCTCGCTGTCCGACTTCGCCGACAAGATCAACGCGAACCCGGGCTCGCTCGTCCAGGAGATGTTCAACCTGGGTGAGATGGTCACGGCGACGCAGTCGGTCTCCGACGACACGCTGCTGCTGCTCGGTGAGCACCTCGGCTTCGACGTCAAGATCGTCAGCCCCGAGGACGAGGACCGTGAGCTGCTCGCGCAGTTCAACATCAACCTCGACGCCGAGGTGGCGGAGGACCGTCTGGTCACCCGTCCCCCGGTCGTGACGGTGATGGGTCACGTCGACCACGGTAAGACGAAGCTGCTCGACGCGATCCGCAAGACCAACGTGGTCGCCGGCGAGGCGGGTGGCATCACCCAGCACATCGGTGCCTACCAGGTCGTCGTCCCGCACCAGGGCGAAGAGCGGGCGATCACCTTCATCGACACCCCGGGTCACGAGGCGTTCACCGCCATGCGTGCTCGTGGTGCCCAGGTCACCGACATCGTCATCCTCGTGGTGGCGGCTGACGACGGCGTGATGCCGCAGACGGTCGAGGCGCTCAACCACGCCAAGGCCGCCGAGGTGCCGATCGTGGTCGCGGTGAACAAGGTCGACAAGCCGGACGCCAACCCGGACAAGGTCCGGCAGCAGCTGACCGACTACGGCCTGCTCGCCGAGGAGTACGGCGGCGACACGATGTTCGTCAACGTCGCGGCCAAGCCCGGCATCGGCATCGATGACCTCCTGGAGGCCATCCTGCTGACTGCCGACGCCTCGCTGGAGCTGACCGCTCCGATCGACGGCCCCGCTCAGGGTGTCGCGGTCGAGGCGCACCTGGACAAGGGCCGCGGTGCGGTCGCCACCGTCCTGGTGCAGAAGGGCACGCTCCGGGCCGGCGACTCGATCGTGGCGGGTGGCGCGCACGGCCGCGTCCGGGCCATGCTCGACGAGAACGGTCAGCAGGTCGTCGAGGCCGGTCCGGCTCGTCCGGTCCTGGTCCTGGGTCTGACGTCGGTGCCCAGCGCCGGCGACACGTTCCTGGCCGCCGAGGACGACCGCACGGTCCGCCAGATCGCCGAGCAGCGTCAGGCCCGCCGTCGTGCGGCCGCGTTCGCCAACTCGGGGGCCAAGGCCACGCTCGAGACGCTCATGGCCCAGCTGAAGGAGGGCGAGAAGACCTCGCTCACGCTGGTCATCAAGGGCGACAGCTCGGGTTCGGTCGAGGCGCTGGAAGACGCGCTGTTCAAGATCGAGATTCCGGACGAGATCCAGCTCAAGGTCATCCACCGCGGCGTCGGTGCGATCACCGAGAGCGACGTCAACCTGGCGTCGGCCTCGTCGGAGCAGACCGCGACGATCATCGGCTTCAATGTCCGGGCCTCCAACAAGGTCAAGGAGATGGCCGACCGCGCCGGCGTGGAGATCCGCTACTACAGCGTGATCTACCAGGCCATCGAGGAGATCGAGGCGGCGCTCAAGGGCCTGCTCAAGCCGGAGTACGAAGAGGTCGAGCTGGGCACGGCGGAGATCCGCGAGGTCTTCCGCTCGTCCAAGATCGGTCTGATCGCCGGCTGTCTGGTCCGGTCCGGTCTCATCCGCCGCAACACCAAGGCGCGAATCCTGCGCGAAGGTACCGTGGTGGCCGAGAACGTCACGATCAGCTCGCTCAAGCGGTTCAAGGACGACGCGACCGAGGTCCGCGAGGGCTTCGAGTGTGGTCTGACGCTCCAGGGCTTCGGTTCGCCGCAGATCGGCGACGTGATCGAGACCTACGAGATGCGTGAGAAGCCGCGGGCCTGATCCCCGGCTGTGAGTGGCCCCGGCGGGTTACCCGCCGGGGCCGCCCCATTTCCACGCTGGGAAGATGGGCGGCATGTCCCGCTACGCCATGCTGCTCGCCCCGTCCGCCAACCGCGTCTACGCCGATCAGGCGTCGCGCATGTCCCAGGCGGAGCTGGCCGCGTTCCAGCCGGTCCTCTCCTCGGAGCTGAGCGAGATCGGCGTCGCGGAGATCGGCGGGGTGGAGTATGTGACGTTCACCGCCGAGCTGAGCGCGCGCGACATCGCGTTCATCTCCAACCTCTCCTCCGCGTACGCACTGTTCGAGCTGGTCGAGGGTGATCTGCTGCGCCCGATCGGGCTGAACCCGCTGGCCCGTTACGACAGCGACCTGATCACCATCCCGAAGTACGCCGGCAAGACCAACGAGCAGTTCACCAAGCTGGTGCTCAACCTGACCCTGCTCGGCTCGGCCTCGGCCGACAAGATGCTCGACGGCCATCTCACCGTGCTCGACCCGCTGTGCGGGCGGGGGACAACCCTCAACCAGGCTTTGATGTACGGCTACGACGCGCTCGGCATCGAGATCGACGGCAAGGACGTCGAGGCGTACAAGTTGTTCCTGCAGACCTGGCTCAAGCGCAAGCGCCTCAAGCACACCGCCGACCTGGTGCCGGTGCGCCGCCAGGGCCGCCGGGCCGCCCGCCGTCTCGAGGTCACGATGGCCGCCAGCAAGGACGACCACAAGGCGGGCGCCGTGCAGAAGCTGACCGTGCTGCACGCCGACACCACCGGGCTGGAGGGGCTGATCCGGGGCAACGTGGCCGACGTCATCGTCGCCGACCTGCCGTACGGGGTGGCCCACGGCTCCTACGACGACGCCGGCGGCATCTCCCGCCGCCCGCTGGACCTGCTGGAGCGGGCCGTGCCGGAGTGGATGCCGCTGCTGCGCCCGGGTGGCGCCATCGGCCTGTCCTGGAACACCAAGGTCGCCCGCCGCGAGCAGGCCGAGGACATCCTGCTCGCCGCCGGCCTGGAGCTGGTGGAGTACGGATATCTGGAGCACCGCGTCGACCAGGGCATCGAGCGCGACGTCGTGGTCGCCTGGAAGCGGCCCTGAAAAAGGGGCTGACCAGGGCGGGAGGGCGGCGTAACCTTTCCCGCTGATGTATACCGAGACCGCAGTTTTCGACCTGCTCCTGCCCGGTGACGCTCAATCACTCAAGCAGAAGCGTTCGTACGTCCGACCGATCATCGCGATGCTGAAGAAATTCGAGGTCAGCGCGGCCGAGGTGGGTTTCCACGACCTGCACGGCCGGGCCCAGATCGGGGTGGCCGTCGTCGCCCCCGATCCCGCACAGGCCCGTGCGGTGATCGACACCTGCGAGAACCAGATGGCCGGACGGCCGGAGATCGAACTGTTGTCGGTCAAGCGCCGCCTCTACGGCGACGACGACTGAAAACCGTCTGGGTACGCTTCACCAAGTTGGGCGGGGGAATATTGACCCGCGGGTTTCACAGTCGGAGGTGGGCGAGATGTCGGATCCGGCCAAGACGCGGCGGCACGCTGAGCGTGTTCGTGAGCTGGTGGCCTCGCTGGTGCGGGAGATCAAGGATCCCCGCCTCGGCATGGTGACGGTCACGGACGCCCGGATCACCGGTGACCTCCGGGAGGCGACCGTCTTCTACACCGTCCTGGGCGATGTGACCGAGCAGTCCTCGACGGCGGCGGCTCTGGAGAGCGCCAAGGGCATGCTGCGCAGCCGGGTCGGGCACGCGCTGGGGCTGCGGCACTCGCCGAGCCTGGCGTTCGTGCTCGACAACGTGCAGGAGAACGTGAAGGAGATCGACGACCTGCTGGCCGCGGCCCGGCACCGCGACGAGGAGGTCCAGCGCCTGGCCGCCGGGAAGCAGTACGCCGGCGACCCGGACCCGTACAAGTCCGAGGAGCCGGAGGACGAGGACGAGGAGACCGAGCGGGTGGGCGCCCGCGAGGACCTCGGGTGACGAATGCGTCGACCGAGCCCGCCGCCGAGCAGTGGGAGGCCGCCGTCGCGGCGGTCCGCGCGCTCGGCGGCGACGCCGAGGTCCAGCTGATCTGTCACGTGAGCCCGGACGGGGACGCGCTCGGCAGCATGCTCGGCTTCGGTCTGGGGCTGCGGCGGCTCGGGTTCACCCGGGTCCGGGCCACGTTCCCGGGCGAGTTCCGCGTCCCGACGCCGTACGCGGATCTGCCCGGTATGGATCTTCTGGTCCCGGAGTCGGAGGCGTACACCGCCCCCGCGCTCGTCCTGGTCTTCGACGTGGCCGCCGAGTCGCGGCTGGGCGGCCTGGCCGACCGGGTCGTGGCCGCGCCGGTCAGCGTGCTCCTCGACCACCACGCGTCGAACACCGGCTTCGGCACGATCCGGCTGGTCGACCCGCGGGCCGCGGCCACCTCGGTGCTGGCCGAGCAGTTCGTGGCCCGGCTCGGGGTGCCGCTGGACGCCGAGATCGCCGAGTGCTTCTACGTGGCGCTGGCCACCGACACCGGGTCGTTCAAGTTCGACGTGACCACGGTGGCCGTGCACGAGCTGGCCGCCCGGCTGATCGCCACCGGGCTGCGACCCGGTGACATCTCCCGGCGGATCTTCGACACCCGGCCGTTCGGGGCGATGAAGCTGGCCGGCGAGGTGCTGGGCCGGGCCGAGCTGGAGCCGGCCGCGGCCGGCGGGCGCGGGCTGGTGTGGACCTACGCGACGCTGGCCGACCTGGCCCGGCACGACCAGCCGCCGTACGTGCTGGACACGCTCATCGACCCGGTCCGTTCGGTCGCCGAGGCCGACGTCACCGTGCTGGTGAAGCAGGTCGCCGAGGGGGAGTGGGCGGTGTCGCTGCGGAGCAAGGGCGCGGTCGACGTGAGCCGCCTGGCGATGTCCCAGGGTGGCGGGGGTCACCGCCTGGCCGCCGGTTTCACCGGTTACGGCGAGCCCGGTGATGTGGTGGACACGGTGCGTCGGCTACTTGACGATTACCTGAACTGACGCTGTTTCAACAGCTCATAGGGGGTCGCCCGAACGGGCGGCCCCCTATGTTTCTTCCCGGATCGCGGGAACCGGCCGTGCGATGGGCTGATTGAACGTTAGTTTGGGTCCTGAACGGTGATTTGGTTTCGCGCGGCTGACACCTCCGCCTCCGCGAGACCTGCGAGCCGCCCGGGGTCACCACCCCGGGTCGCGTCACCTCGCCAGGCGTCCGGCGATCCCGGACCGGCCCTCTGTGACGCCCGCTCGACCGATTCTGGGCGCTCCGCAGGCGCGAAGCGCCCGAACCACATTCGTGGAAGGAACCCTCTCATGGCTGCCAAGCCGAAGCCCCAGCCCACCGACGACGCCCGTGAGCAGGCCCGCCGCGCGCTGCAGACCTCGCTCGACACGCGTCAGTAAGGTAAGGCTCGGGACCCGCTTGTAACCCTTACCGCTGGGCGGGCATCATGGGACACCATGAGCCCGTCTGCCCAGCCGCGCACCGGTTCCCGCCAGATCGCCAAGCTCGCCCTGCCGGCCCTCGTGGTGCTGGCCGCCGAGCCGCTGTACGTGCTCGTGGACACCGCCGTCGTCGGCCACCTCGGGTCGATCCCGCTCGGCGCGGTCGCGGTCGGCGGCACCGTGATGTCGGTGGCCGCCTGGTTCGGGACGCTCATGGCGTACGGGACGACCGGCCGCGCCGCCCGCCGCTTCGGCGCGGGGGACCGCCCGGCCGCCGTCGCCGAAGGGGTCCAGGCGTCCTGGCTCGCGCTCGGCGTCGGCCTCGTGCTCGCCGTGCTCGGCCTGACCCTGGCCGGCCCGCTCGCCCACGCGCTGGCCGGCAACCCGCAGACCGCCGACGCCGCCGCCGGCTGGTTGCGGATCGCCGCCCTCGGCGGCCCCGGGCTGCTGCTGGCCGCGGCCGGCAACGGCTGGATGCGCGGCGTCCAGGACACCCGCCGCCCGCTGTTCATCGTGCTCGGCGCCAACGTGCTCTCGGCCGTCCTCTGCCCGGTGCTGGTCTTCCCGGCCGGCCTGGGCCTGACCGGCTCGGCCATCGCCAACGTGACCGCCCAGTCGATCGGCGGCGGCCTGTTCCTGATCGCACTCGTCCGCGAGACGCGACAGCTGCGCCCGGTGCCGTCGGTGATCGTCAGCCAGGTCGTGCTCGGACGCGACCTGCTCATCCGCGGTGCCGCGTTCCAGGCCTGCTTCCTCTCCGCGACCGCGGTGGCGTCCCGCTTCGGGGTCGCGGCGGTCGGCGCCCACCAGATCGCGCTGCAACTGTGGTTCTTCGCCGCGCTGGCCCTGGACGCGGTCGCCATCGCCGCCCAGTCCCTGGTCGGGGCTGCCCTCGGGGCCGGCGACGTCGATCAGGCGCGGGACGTGGCCCGCCGGGTGACGATCGCCGGTGGAGTGGCCGCGGTCGGGTTCGCGGCCCTGGTCGCGCTGGGCTCCCCGGTCATCCCGGGCTGGTTCACCCAGGATCACGCGGTGATCGATCAAGCGGCGATCGTGTGGCCGTGGTTCATCGGCCTGCTCCCGTTCGCCGGGGTGGTCTACGCGCTGGACGGCGTCCTGATCGGGGCCGGGGACGTCGCCTACCTGCGGGTGACCACGATCCTGGCCGCCCTGCTGGGGTTCCTGCCGATGATCTGGCTGGCCTACGCGTTCGACCTCGGGCTGGGCGGCGTCTGGGCCGGGCTCGCCCTGTTCATCCTGGTCCGCCTGATCGCGACGGTCTCCCGTTGGCGGTCCCCGCGCTGGGCGATCGTCGGCGCCACCCGCTCCTGACCGCGCCGGGAACGGGGTTTGCGGTTTGACCGCGACCAGAAGACCACGTCGCCCTTCCGGGCCTCGCGTTCTGGCCGCGCCAGCGGCCTGCGAGGGTCGGAAGGGTCCCCGCGGGAGCGACGATCGGGACCACGGCGGACCGGGGCAATGAAGAATTTGAAGTTGATCTTCTAAGGCGCCCGCGTCGGATCGCTCCGTGCCGGCCGCATAGGGTTGTCTGGTGGATGGGCTGATTGTGGTGGACAAGCCGGCGGGCATGACGTCGCACGACGTCGTCGCGAGGATCCGGCGTCTGGCCAAGACCCGGCGGGTCGGGCACGGTGGCACGCTGGACCCGATGGCCACCGGTGTTCTGATCATCGGCGTCAATCGGGCGACGCGCCTGCTCACCTACGTGATCGGCGCGGAGAAGAGCTATGCCGCGACGATCCGTCTGGGTCAGTCGACGATCACCGACGACGCCGAGGGCGAGGTCACCGCGACGACTTCGGCGAGTGCGGTGACCGAGGAGGCGATCCGCGCGCAGCTGGCGGCCCGGACCGGTGAGATCGATCAGGTTCCGAGCGCGGTCAGCGCGATCAAGATCAACGGTGAGCGGGCCTACAAGCGGGTTCGTGACGGTGAGACCGTGGAGATCCCGTCGCGCCGGGTGACCATCTACAAGCAGGACGTTCTTGATGTACGGCGGGGGGATGGCGTGATCGACGTCGATGTCGACGTCACGTGCTCCTCGGGCACCTACATCCGGGCGATCGCCCGTGACCTCGGCGCGGCTCTCGGGGTCGGCGGCCATCTCACGGCCCTGCGGCGCACGTCGGTGGGCGCGATGACCCTGGAGACCGCCCTGACCCTGGAGCAGCTCGAGGAGCGTGCCCCGGACGTCGTCGGCCTGCCCATGTCCGAGGCCGCCCGGCGCGCGTTTCCGCAGCGCACGGCGACCGAGGAGGAGACCCGCACGCTGCGTCACGGCGGCCCGCTGAGCGCGGCCGGCATCGACGGGCCGTATGCGGTCTTCTCCCCGGAGGGTGAGGTCCTGGCGATCGTCCGCGAGCGTGACGGCCGCGCCCGCGCCGAAATCGTGCTCGCACCGGCCTGAAGACCGGGCCTCGCGCGCCGATAGGCAGCGCATGAGACGTGTCCCGGCTCCCGCGGTGCCCGCGTTCGCCGTGCTGGCCGGCTCGGTCTCGGTCTTCTGGCCGGGCACCGACGCCGCCCACCTGGCCTACCTCGTCGGCTTCACCGTGGTGGTGGCGTCGGCCTGGTACGGCCTGCGGTCGATCACCGGCCCGAGCCGGGGCGCCTATCGCCTGATCGCCGTGGCCCTCACCGTCTGGCTGGCCGGTGACGTCCTGTACGACGTGCTGAACCGGGTGGCCGGTCCGCTCGGTGACGTCTCCCCGTCGGACGTGCTCTGGCTCTCCGGCTATCCGCTGCTGATGGCCGCCATGGTCAAGCTGGTCCGGCTGCGGGCGCCCGGCCGGCTGCGTGACGGCCTGCTCGACGCGGCCGCCCTGACGACCGTGGTGGCCTGGTTGTTCTGGCAGTTCCTGATCCTGCCGGCGTTCGAGAACCAGTCGCTGACCCTGGCCACGTTCATCGGGGCGGCCTACCCGTTCGGTGACGTGATGTTCTTCGCGGGCACGGCGATCCTGGTCTTCGCGCCCGGGGCGACCCGCGGGCCGGGCCGCTATCTGGTCTCGGCGCTGGTCCTGACCCTGATCGGCGACATCAGCATCTCGCTGCTGCCGACGCTGTTCCCGGATCTGTCCCGTTCGGGCCAGGCCGACCGGTTCGACGGCCTGCTCCTGCTGGCCAACAGCCTGCTCGCGGCCGGGGTGGTGCATCGCTCGGCCGCTCGCGCCGCGCAACCGGACAATCTGACCGCGCAGCGGCTGCACCCGGCCCGGGTGGTGTTCCTGGGCATCGCGCTGGTCGTGCTGCCGACGGTGACCGGACTGCACTCGTTCGGCACGCTGGTCAGCCGGGTCTCGCTGCTCGTCTCGATCATGATGCTGACCACGTTCATCCTGGTCCGCTTCGTCTTCGTGGTCCGTGAGCAGGAGCGGATGAAGGCGGCGCTGGCCCATCAGGCCGAGCACGACCCGCTGACCGGGCTGGCCAACCGGGCCGCGCTGCACGCCCAGCTGGAGCTCGAACTGTTCCGCGCCGCCGGGTTCGGCCCGGTCGTCTTCTACATGGACCTCAACGGGTTCAAGCAGATCAACGACCGGTACGGGCACGCGGCCGGCGACGTGATCCTGGTCGAGTTCGCCCGGCGCCTGATCGCGGCGATCGGCCCGGGGGACACCGCGGCGCGGCTCGGCGGGGACGAGTTCGTCGTCCTGGCGACCGGCCCGGACGACTGCGACCAGGCCCGGATGTTCGGCGACCGGCTCCGCGATCTGGCCGAGGAGCCGGTGGTCTGGCAGGGCGAGAAGCTGTTCTTCGGTGTCAGCGTCGGTGTGTCGGCGTGGACGCCGATCGAGCGGCCGAACGCGGATCATCTGCTGGCCGACGCGGATGCCGCGATGTATGCGGAGAAGACCGCCCGGAAGCGGGCGGCCGCCGCTTGACCCCCTGGACTTCCTAGCCGACCGCGGCCAGGAAGTCCGAGTAGAACACGCCCAGGCCGGCCGCCACGCAGACACCGGCGATGGTCCAGAACCGGACCACGATGTTGACCTCGCTCCACCCGGCCAGCTCGAAGTGGTGATGCAGCGGCACCATCCGGAAGACACGTTTGCCGGTGGTCCGGTACGAGACGATCTGGATCACCCAGGTGATCGTGATGATGAAGAAGAGACCGCAGATCAGGATCGACAGCAGGGTGGTACGGGTCGCCACCGCGAGCCCGCCGATCAGGGCGCCGAGCCCGAGCGCGCCCACGTCACCCATGAAGATCCGCGCCGGGGACGTGTTCCACCACAGGAAGCCCAGGCAGGCGCAGGCCGCCGCCGCCGCGATCATCGAGATCTCCAGGGGATCCCGGACCTGGTAGCAGTATTCGCTCGCGCGGGCGTAGGTCGTGTCGGCGCACCAGTGCCGGTACTGCCAGTACCCGATCAGCGCGTACGCGCCGAGCACCAGCATCGACGCGCCGGTGGCCAGCCCGTCGAGGCCGTCGGTGAGGTTCACGCCGTTCGACATCGCGGTGATCACGAAGACGAACACCATCACCGAGCCGACCTTGCCGACGTCCAGCCAGCTGACGTCCCGGATGAACGAGATGTGCTCGCTGGCCACGGTCTGGCCGTTGGTGCTGGCCCAGTACAGGGCGGCGATGCCGAACCCGGTGCCGATGAGCGCCTGGCCGAGCAGCTTGCCCTTGGCCGACAGGCCGTCCGAGTTGCGCTTGCGGACCTTGAGGAGGTCGTCGACGAAGCCGACGGCACCGCAGAAGACGAACAGGCCGAGCAGGACGAGCGCCGTCATGGTCGGCTTCTCCTGCGCGATCTGCCGCTCGGGCAGCGTGGTCAGCGCGATGTGCCCGGCGACGTAGCCGACCAGGGTGGCCACGATGAACGCGACACCACCCATCGGCGGGGTGCCCCGCTTGCCCTCGTTCGAGGCGAGCCCGAGCGACCGGATCGGCTGCCCGGCCTTGAGCGCGGTGAAGACCCGGATCGCCACCGGCGTGATGAGCAGGGAGATGATGAACGCGACGGCCGCCGCGACGATGACCGCTCTCACGGCGCCCCCACCAATTGATCAACGATCATGGGGCACGATCTTGCCACCCGGCGGCGGCCCGAGCTCGTCCGGACCCCGGCCGGTCAATCCTTGAGGTGGCGGGCCACGGTCGCCACCAGGTCGGCCGCCGCGTAGGGCTTGTCCAGGAAGTCGTCGCAGCCCGCGTCGAGCGCCGCCTTCTGATCCTGCGGCAGCACACTCGCGGTCACCGCGACCACGACCGGTTTCGGCCGGCCCGGATCGGGTTCGCTCGCGGCCAGCTCCCGGGCCAGGGTCAGCCCGTTGCCGTCGGGCAGGTTCAGGTCGAGCAGGATCAGGTCGAACCCGCCGGCCCGCACACTCTCCCGCGCCTCCTTCAGCGTCGTCGCGTCGACCAGCTCGGCCCTGCGGACCGCGTCGACCGCCGCGCGCGAGAGCACGGCCTTGACCAGCATCCGGTTCAGTTCCTCGTCCTCGACCAGGAGGATGCGGTGCGGATCGTTCACTGGTCCTCCTTCAGCTCGACGCCGGCGGGCACGGGGCTGCGCAGCTGGATCGCGGTGGCCGGCGGGTGCGCGCCGCCGCTCGTACGCCGGGCCGCCGGATGCGCCGGGTGATGCGGGATGGCCGGGTGGTGCGACGCCGGGTGATGCCCGAGCAGCGGGGCCAGACTGTCCCAGCCGGCACCCCCGGCCATCGCCTCGGCGACCACCCCGCCGGCCATCGCGGTGGCGATCAGCGGGGCGGTGTCGCCCGGTGCGCGCTCGGACAGCGCGGCCGCGCTCAGCCCGAGCACCGGCGTGTGCCGCCCGGACGGGTCCTGCTCGATCGCGGCGAGCAGGCTGAACCCGTCGGCCGACGGGGACTGCATGTCGCAGACGATCAGGTCGAAGTTCTCGGCGCGGCTGCGGGCCAGGCCGTCCCGCCCGTCGGCGCAGGCCACCACGTCGGCGCCGCCGGCCCGCAGCCCGTCCTCGATGGCCTGGCGGACCGCGTCGTCGTGGTCGACCACCAGCACCCGCGGGGCGGGCCGGGCCGCGATCGCGTTGGACAGGGCGCTGAGCAGGGCCGGCTGGTCGACCGGCTTGATGAAGTAGTCGTGCGCGCCGAGCGCGAGCCCGGCCGCGGCCTCGTCCAGGATGCTGGCGAAGAAGACCGGCACGCAGGAGAGCGCGGCGTCGGCCTTGAGCCGGCGGATCACCTCCCAGCCGGAGATGCCGGGCAGCTCGACGTCGAGCACGATGGCGTCCGGGCGGTGGGCGCGGGCGACGGCCAGGCCGCTCTCACCGGTGCCGGCCACCTCGACGCGGTATCCGGCGTTGCTCAACTGGGTCTGCATCAGCTCGGCCGAGTGCGGGTCGTCCTCGACCAGCAGGACGTACGGCGCGTCGGCGGCCCCGGCCGCGCTGGGCCGGGCCACGGGCGCGGCCGGCATCCGTACGGCGAAGGAACTGCCCTGCCCCGGCGCCGAGGTCAGCGTGATCTCGCCGCGGTGGGCCTCGACCAGCCGGCGCGTCAGCGCCAGCCCCAGCCCGGTGCCCGCCTGCCGCCGATCCGGGTCGCCGACCTGCTGGAACTCCTCGAAGACCCGTTCCGCGTCGTCGTCGGCGATGCCCACCCCGGTGTCGGTGACGGTCACGCACACGTCCAGGTCGGTCCCGGTCGCGGTGATCGTGATGGTGCCGCCGGACGGGGTGAACTTGATCGCGTTGGAGAGCAGATTCTCCACGATCTGCCGCAGCCGGAGCCGGTCGGCCAGCGCGGTGACCGCGGCCAGGTCGGTCCGCACGGTGAGCCGCTTCTCGGCGAAGAGCGGGGTGAGCGAGGTGAGCAGCTCCTCGATCGCGGTGTCGACGCGGACCGGGGCGAGCCGCAGGTCCATCCGGCCGGCCTCGACCTTGGCCAGGTCCAGGATGTCGTTGATCAGGCCGAGCAGGTGCCGCCCGCTGCTGTGGATGTGGTCGACCCAGTCGGCCGGCACCCGGCGGCGGTCGCCCTCCGGTTCCTCCAGCCGCATCAGGTCGCTGAACCCGATGATCGCGTTGAGCGGCGTACGCAGTTCGTGGCTCATGTTGGCCAGGAAATTGCTCTTCGCCTCGTTGGCCCGGGTCAGCGCCTCGACCGAATGGCTCAGCTCGGACGCCAGCCGGCGCTCGCGCACGGTCACCGCCTGCCGTTCGGCCAGGATCCCGGCCTGCCCGCCGAGCTCGGCCAGCAGGCGCAGATCGTCGTCGCTGAACAGGTTGCGGTGCCGGTTGAACAGCAGCACCCAGCCCTCGACGTCGGGCGGGACGGGCATCCGCAGCACGGTCACGTAGTCGTCGCGCAGCTGCTGGCCGAAGTGCCGCAGCAGCGCCGGTTCGCCCTCGCGCAGCCGGGCCGGGCGGCCGGGCCGGATCAGCGCCGACGGGTCGGCCTGGATCGGCTCGTCGGGCAGATCGATCGGCGGACCGGCGTAGCCGGCCTGCTCCAGCGTGCCGTCGAGGCGGGGGAGGAGGACGGCGACCGCGTCGGCGCCGGTCTGCACGCGCATGATCTCGGCGTACGTCTGCCACACCTCCTCCGGCGAGTCGACCGGCGCGCGCAGCAGCCGCTCGGTGATCGAGTGCGCCGCCGACCCCGAGGCCAGCTGCCGCAGCCGGCGCGGCGGCACGAACGCGATGAGGTAGCCCACCCCGCTGACCAGGGCCAGGATCCGGCTGGCCGGGCGCAGGTCCGGGCTGCCGCCGGCCGCCGCCGCGCCGATCAGCATGACCATCACGGCGTACGTGAGGGTGGCGACCGCGGCGATCATCAGCCGGGCCCGGTTGGTCCCGGTCCGGGCGCGGGCCTTGCTGAACAGCAGACCGGCGGCGATCATCTCGGTGGCCAGGAAGTAGACGGCGGCGGTGAAGGCCAGCGCCCGGGGCAGCGGTCGCGGCGCCACGACCAGTGGGACGGCCAGCGCGATCCAGCCCAGCACCGCGCCGGCGATGAGCGCGCGGGACACGTGTCGCAGCCGGGCGGCCAGGCGCAGCATGAAGTAGGGCTGGGCCATCAGCGACAGCGCGGTCAGGGCCCCGGTCCGGGCCGGGTCGTCGGCGATCGTCCAGACCAGCGCGCACGTCCCGAAGACCAGGCTGAGGTTGCCCTGCATGGCGTCGCGGCGGTGCAGATAGCCGAAGAGAGCGCGCAGGAAGAGCACCGCGAAGGTGATCTCCGCGGCGAGCAGGACGAGGTAGGTCCACCCGACGCTCATATCGGTCTCAATCGTACCGATCCGGGCGCGTCGCAGAAGGAATACGCGATCGATACGCTATGGCTGACAACGAGGCGGAGGAGCTTTTCGATGCAGCGGTGGCGGGGATTGGAATCGGTTCCGGGTGGCTGGGGCCGCTCGGTCGTGACCATCGGCGTCTTCGACGGCGTGCACCGCGGACACCAGGCGATCATCGGGCACGCGGTGAAGCGCGCCCGGGACATGGGCCTGCAGTCGGTCGTCATGACCTTCGACCCGCACCCCTCCGAGGTGGTCCGCCCGGGTTCGCACCCGGCCGTGCTGACCGAGTCGGTGCGCAAGGCCGAGCTGATCGAGCAGCTCGGGGTGGACGCGCTCTGCGTGGTCCCGTTCACGCCGGAGTTCTCCCGGCTCAGCCCGGACGCGTTCGTCCACGACGCCCTGGTCGAGGCGCTGCACGCGGCCGACGTGGTGGTCGGGGACAACTTCCGCTTCGGGCACAGGGCGGCCGGTGACGTCACGCTGCTGGAGAGCCTGGGCCGCACGTTCGGGTTCACGGTCGAGGAGGCCCCGCTGGTCTCGGCCGACGGCGTAGTGTTCTCGTCGACGTACATCCGCAGCTGTGTCGACGCCGGGGACGTGCGCGCCGCGGCCGCCGCGCTCGGCCGCTCGCACCGCCTGGCCGGCGTGGTCATCCGGGGCGATCAGCGCGGTCGCGAGCTCGGCTTCCCGACGGCGAATCTGATGACCCACCGGTACGCGGCGGTGCCGGCCGACGGCGTCTACGCGGCCTGGCTGACGCGCGGCGGGGAGAATGCCGGCCGATGGCCGGCGAGCGTCTCGATCGGCACCAACCCGACGTTCGACGGACGGGAACGCCGGGTCGAGGCGTACGCGTTGGACTTCTCGGGTGACCTCTACGGCGAGCGGGTCAGCCTCGATTTCGTGGCGCATCTCCGCGAGCAGCGGAAATACGACGCCATCGAACCGTTGATCGCGCAGATCCAGGCTGACGTGGAAGAGACCCGAGTGTTGCTTCGGTGACCCCCTGGTAGGGTTCAAGTGTTCCGCCACGCCTGCCCGACGCCGCGGGTTGCGGAAAATTCCTTGAAGCGGCAACACAGAAGTTCGGAGAATATGGCGCTCGACCAGGACACCAAGAACAAGATCATGGGTGAGTACGCGACGAAGGAGGGCGACACCGGTTCGCCCGAGGTTCAGGTCGCGATGCTCACCAAGCGGATCGCCGATCTGACCGAGCACCTCAAGGTGCACAAGCACGACCACCACAGCCGTCGTGGTCTGCTGCTGCTGGTCGGTCAGCGCCGCCGCCTGCTGAACTACGTTCAGAAGAAGGACATCGCCCGCTACCGGACGCTCATCGAGCGCCTCGGCCTGCGTCGATAAGTTTCACCGGGGAGCGGCTTCGGCCGCTCCCCGCGTTTCACCACCCCACGGACCCGCGCGGCTCACACCGGCAGCACCGGTCTCCGGTAGTGGTTCCCAGGCAGTCTTACCTGGGTACTTCGATCGAAGACCGGCCATGTTGAAACGCGCTGTAGACCGCCGGGTCCTCGACGAATGAGGAGTACCTCACTTGACAGAGCAGACCGCTCTCGGAACCGAATCTCGCACGGCAGTCATCGACAACGGGTCGTTCGGCACCCGTGAGATCGTGTTCTCCACCGGACGGCTGGCCAAGCAGGCCGCCGGTTCGGTCATCGTCCAGCTGGGCGACACCACCGTTCTCTCCGCGACCACGGCCAGCAAGACGCCGAAGGAGCACTTCGACTTCTTCCCGCTGACCGTCGACGTCGAGGAGCGGATGTACGCGGCGGGCCGCATCCCCGGCTCGTTCTTCCGGCGCGAGGGTCGTCCCAGTGAGGACGCCATCCTTACCTGCCGCCTGATCGACCGGCCGCTGCGCCCGTCGTTCACCAAGGGCCTGCGCAACGAGGTCCAGGTCGTCGAGACCGTCCTCGCGCTCGACCCGGCTCACCCGTACGACGTCGTCGCGATGAACGCCGCGTCGATGTCGACCAAGCTCTCCGGCCTGCCGTTCAGCGGCCCGGTCGGCTCGACCCGGGTCGCGCACATCGACGGCCAGTGGGTCGCGTTCCCGACCATCGAGGAGCTCGAGCGGGCCACCTTCGACATGGTGGTCGCCGGTCGCGTGACCGCCGAGGGCGATGTCGCGATCATGATGGTCGAGGCCGAGGCCACCCCGCAGGCGGTCAAGCTGATCGCCGCCGGTGCCGTCGCGCCGACCGAGGAGATCGTGGCCAGCGGCCTCGAAGCCGCCAAGCCGGCCATCCGCGAGCTCTGCCGCGCGCAGAGCGAGCTGGCCGAGATCGCGGCCAAGCCGGTCGCCGACTTCCCGGTCTTCCTGGACTACCAGGACGACGTGTTCTCCGCGGTCAGCGACGCGGTGCGCGCCGAGACCGCCGAGGCCCTGAAGATCGCCGCCAAGCAGGACCGCGAGGAAGCTCTCGACCTGGTCAAGGCCAAGGCGCACGAGCTGCTCGACGAGCGGTTCGAGGGCCGGGAGAAGGAGATCAGCGCGGCGTTCCGCTCGGTCACCAAGTCCGAGGTTCGTCAGCGCGTCCTGCGCGAGCAGATCCGCATCGACGGCCGCGGCCCGCGGGACATCCGCCCGCTGACCGCGCAGATCGGCGTGCTGCCGCGGGTGCACGGCTCGGCGCTGTTCGAGCGGGGCGAGACCCAGATCCTGGGTGTCACCACGCTGAACATGCTGCGCATGGAGCAGGCGCTGGACACTCTCTCCCCGGAGAAGACCAAGCGCTACATGCACAACTACAACTTCCCGCCGTACTCGACCGGTGAGACCGGCCGGGTCGGTTCGCCCAAGCGCCGCGAGATCGGTCACGGCGCGCTGGCCGAGCGGGCGCTGGTCCCGGTCCTGCCGTCGCGTGAGGAATTCCCCTACGCGATCCGTCAGGTCTCCGAGGCCCTCGGCTCCAACGGCTCCACCTCGATGGGTTCGGTCTGCGCCTCGACGCTGGCCCTGCTCGCCGCCGGTGTGCCGCTGAAGGCGCCGGTCGCCGGCATCGCGATGGGCCTGATCTCGGACGAGGTCGACGGCAAGACGCAGTACATCGCGCTCACCGACATCCTGGGTGCCGAGGACGCGTTCGGCGACATGGACTTCAAGGTCGCCGGCACGAGCGAGTTCGTCACCGCCCTGCAGCTGGACACCAAGCTCGACGGCATCCCGTCGGACGTGCTGGCCGGCGCGCTGCAGCAGGCGCACGAGGCCCGGGCGACGATCCTGGCCGTGATGAACGCCGCGATCGAGGCCCCGGCCGAGATGAGCGAGTACGCGCCGCGGGTCACCAGCGTGAAGATCCCGGTCGACAAGATCGGCATGGTGATCGGCCCGAAGGGCCAGACCATCAACGCGATCCAGGACGAGACCGGCGCCGACATCTCCATCGAGGACGACGGCACGATCTACGTCGGCGCGACCAACGGCCCGGCCGCCCAGGCCGCGGTCGAGCGGATCAACGCGATCGCCAACCCGACGCTGCCCAAGGTCGGCGACAAGTTCCTCGGCACCGTGGTGAAGACGGCCGCGTTCGGCGCCTTCATCTCGCTGCTGCCCGGCCGCGACGGCCTGCTGCACATCTCCAAGGTGGGCGACGGCAAGCGGGTCGAGAAGGTCGAGGACTTCCTCAACGTCGGCGACAAGGTCGAGGTCTCGATCGCCGACATCGACCAGCGCGGCAAGATCTACCTGGACAAGGTCCGCCCGGAGGGTGAGGAGGCTCCGGCCGCCGCGCCGGCCGCCTCGGACAGCAAGCCCCGTGAGGACCGCGCTCCGCGGGCCGAGGGTGGTGGCGGCGGTGGCGAGCCTCGCCGGCGCCGTTCGCGCCCGGCGGGCGACCGCGGCGAACGCCGCGACTGAGTGACAGCGAACGACCGCGGGCCGGCCGAGAGGCCGGCCCGCGTTTCTACCAGGACCCTGCAGGACGGCGTCAAGAAAACCGTTCTGCCCAGTGGTCTGCGCATCATCACCGAGGCGATCCCGACCACCCGCAGCGCCGCTCTCGGCGTCTGGGTCGGCATCGGCTCCCGGGACGAGACCCCGGCCATGTCGGGCGCCTCCCACTTCCTGGAACACCTGCTCTTCAAGGGCACGCACAAGCGCACCGCGCTGCAGATCTCGGCCGAGATCGAGGCGGTGGGCGGCGAGACCAACGCCTTCACCACGAAGGAGTACACGTGCTACTACGCGCGGGTGCTCGACACCGATCTGCCGCTCGCGGTGGACGTACTGGTGGACGCGGTGGCCGACTCGATCCTTGAGCCGTCGGACGTGGAGACCGAGCGTGGCGTGATCCTGGAGGAGATCGCCATGCACGAGGACGAGCCCGGCGACGAGGTGCACGATGTCTTCGCCGAGGCGATCTTCGGTGACCACCCGCTGGGCCGGTTGATCTCGGGCACCCCGGAGTCGGTCACGCCGATGACCCGGAACCAGATCAACAACTTCTACCGCAAGCGGTACAAGGCACCCGAGATCGTGGTCGCCGCCGCCGGGAACCTGGACCACGCCACCGTGGTCCGGCTGGTGCGCAAGGCACTGGCCGGCACCCCGCTGGACACCGGCCCGGCCGACCCGGCCGCCCCGCGACCGGCCGACAAGCGGGTCCGGGTGCAGAAGCCGCACACCGTGGTCCTGCATCGCGACACCGAGCAGGCGCACATCGTGCTCGGCACGGTCGGCCTGAGCCGCTACGACGAGCGCCGGTTCGCCCTGGGCGTGCTCAACAACGTGCTCGGCGGTGGCATGTCGAGCCGGCTCTTCCAGGAGATCCGGGAGAAGCGGGGCCTGGCCTACTCGGTCTACTCGTACGGCAGCCAGTACGCCGACAGCGGCCTGTTCGGCGTCTACGCCGGCTGCGCCCCCGGCAAGGCGCCCGAGGTCCTCGACCTGATCCGCGCCGAGCTGGCCCGGGTGGCCGAGAGCGGAATCACAGCCGATGAACTCGTTCGGGGTAAGGGCATGGTCAAGGGGGCGTACGTCCTGAACCTTGAGGACACCAGTTCCCGGATGAGCCGGCTGGCCAAGTCCGAGCTTCTGCACGGTGACCTTATGGGTGTCGACGAGCTGCTCACGCGGGTCGACGCCGTGACGACCGTAGATGTCGAACAGGTTGCCACCGACCTGCTGTCCCGCAAACAATCCCTGGCCGTGGTCGGTCCGTTCGACGAGGGCGCGTTTCCCTCTGGTTAACCTTGGGTCCTGTGACACCGACGTCGGAGACCGCCCCACCCCGCTCGCTTCGGCGGCGCCGGACCATCGGCATGCTGGTTTGGGGGGTGGTCTTCGCCGTCGGGGTCTGGTTCATCGGGGTGCCGACGAGTGACCCGCTCATCGCGTTCGGCTGGCTGTGGCTGGCCACCATCGCGTGGCGCAACGACCGCCCGTGGCGCACCCACCTGCTCTTCCTGCGGGACTGGCTGCCGATCGCGCTGCTGCTGGTCGCCTACAACATCTCCCGCAGCTGGGCCGACGACTTCTTCGCCCCGCACGTGACCCCGCTGATCCGCGCCGACGAGGCATTCTGGGGTTGGCTGACCGGCGGTCAGGTGCCGACCACGTGGCTGCAGCATCACCTCTACCACTCCGGGCAGACCCCGTGGTGGCTGGCGATCGTCACGCTCGTCTACGTCTCGCACTTCCTGACCGTGCCGACCATCGCGGTGATCCTCTGGGTGCGGGCCCGGGAGCCGTGGGCCCGCTTCATGCGCCGCTGGATCACGCTGTGCGTGTTCGGCCTGATCACATACTTCCTCTACCCGGCCGCCCCGCCGTGGTGGGCCTACGAGCACGGTTATCTCACCGAGCCGGTGGCCCGGATCTCCACCAACGGCTGGGACGTGATCGGCCTGCACGGCGCCGGCAACACCCTGAACGCGCTGCAGGTCGAGCAGTCCAACCCGGTCGCGGCGATGCCCTCGTTGCACACCGCGTGGGCGATGATGGCCGTCGCGTTCTTCCTGCCCATGGTCCGCCGGCGCTGGTGGCCGCTGCTGCTGGCGTACCCGCTGGCCATGACGTTCACCCTGGTCTACACCGGCGAGCACTACGTCATCGACGTCCTGGTCGGATGGCTCTACGTCGCCGCCGTGTTCCTCGTCGTGGGCCGGGCCGAGCGCTGGTGGCAGGCTAGGTTAGGTTCAGCGGGTGACGACTGAACTGCTTCGCGTCGGTGTCCTCGGTGCCCGCGGCCGCATGGGTCTCGAGGTGTGCAAGGCGGTCGACGCCGCCCCCGACCTCGACCTGACCGCCCGGGTCAACTCCGGCGACCCGCTCGAATCCGCCGCCACCGCCCAGGTCCTGGTCGACTTCACCAACCCCGGCGTCGTCATGCCCAACCTGCGCTGGGCCGTCGAGCGAGGCATCCACGTCGTCGTCGGCACCTCCGGTTTCACCGACGAACGCCTCACCGAGGTCCGCACCCTGCTCGCGGCCAACCCGGGCGTCGGCGTCGTGATCGCCCCCAACTTCGGCATCGGCGCCGTCCTGATGATGCAGTTCGCCGCCCGCGCCGCCCGCTACTTCGACTCGGTCGAGATCATCGAACAGCACCACCCCCGCAAGCTCGACGCCCCCAGCGGCACCGCCATGCACACGGCCCGCCTGATCGCCGAGGCCCGCAAGGCCGCCAACTGCCCCCCGATGCCCGACGCCACGACGGAAGACTTCGGCGGAGCCCGCGGCGCCAACATCGACGGCGTCCACGTCCACGCCGTCCGCGCCGCCGGCCTGGTCGCCCACCAGGAAGTCCTCTTCGGCGCCCCCGGCGAGACCCTGACGATCCGCCACGACTCGCTCGACCGCTCCTCCTTCATGCCCGGCGTCATCCTCGCCGTCCGCGAGGTGGTCCGCCGCCCCGGCCTCACCCTCGGCCTGGACGACCTGCTCTCTTAAAGATCAAATTCAGCATTTCCCAGCGGGTCTGTGGTCCGGACCGTCGCTCCCGCGGGGACCCTTCCGGGCCTCGCAGGGCGCTGGCGCGCCCAAAACGCGAGCCCCTCCAGGGCGACGTGGTCAGGTGGCCGAGCTCCAAACCCCGCAACCCCCCGCCGGCGCCGAGTGCCGCCCCAAGGCACTTCCACAGCCGTGAGCGCCAGCCCACCACCCTCAGCTGGTGCTGAGTGCTGTTGCGGGCCGGTTTTGCAGCCGTGAGCGCCAGCTCGCTGGGCTCGGCTGGTGCTGAGTGCTGTTGTGGGGCGGTTTTGCAGCCGTGAGCGCCAGCTCGCTGGGCTCGGCTGGTGCTGAGGGCTGCTTCGAGGCCACGGACCAGCCGTGAGCGCCCGCCGGGGAGGGCCCACCGCCGTACCGCGGGAAATGACCCCGAGCGAAAGCGGCCGCGACCGGCGGCAGTCACCGTGAGCAGCGAGGATGGTGGCTGGGACGCAGAGAGTGACCGAGAGTCGGCCGTGACCGGCGGCAGCAACCGTGAGCAGCGGGGATGGTGGCTGGGATGCAGAGGGCGACCCCAGGGGCCCAGCTAGAGCGCCACATGCACCCGCATCTGCGGAACAAGCATGTCGTCCACATCCAACGCCCGCCCAGCCCCATCCGGCTCCCACCCGGCCGACGCCAAGAACTTCTGCATAGCCGCATCGGTGTCATAGACCCAGGCCACCGCCGCCCCGAATCCATCCTCCCGCCAAAGATCCACCGCAGCCGCCAACAGCCGGCTCCCATGCCCCCGCCGCCCCCACCGGGGTTCGATCAGCAGATCGGTAATCGCCGCCACCGAGACCGGCAACGGCGGCTCCTCCGGCGCCAGGGCCTGCTCATCAGCCGGCCCGGAAGCCACGAACCCCACGACATGTTCCGCGTCCTCAGCCTGCTCCACCGCGATCAGCACCCGATGCCGCGACGAGGGCGGCGCCACGATGGCCGAACTCCAGACCTCTTCCAGCACCCCCGCGTCCAACTGCGCGAGCACATGCGCCGGGAACATCCGCCGATATGCGGTCTGCCAGGTGCTGACCTGAATGCGAGCGATCTCCGCCGCGTCGGTGGGCCGCGCGGGACGGACGAAGCCGAGTGCCATGGCGGCAGCCTACAGAGGACGCGTGTACCGAAGTTTCGGCAGTTCGATCCCGGCGTCCAGGATCCGGTGTGTCGCGGTCACCCCGTCGGTGTTCATCCCGGCCCGTTCGTAGAATCGCCGCGCCCGCGAGTTGGCCGCCAGCACCCACAGCCGCATCTCCGGATAGCCTTCACCGGTCAGGGTTCGCACGGTCGCGGAGAACAGCCGCCATCCGGCGTCGGTGCCCCAGGCGAGCGGGTCCACGTAGATCGAGTAGAGCTCGCCGATTCCGGGGTCTTCCCGATCCGGTCCGCAGGTCGCGTGCCCGACGAGCACCCCGGAGCGCTCGGCCAGGACCGTGTGCCATCCGGGCTGCCCGTGGGTGGCCCGCCGCCGCCCGGCGAACAGTGCCGGATCCAGGGTCGCCAGGTGGGCTTCCGGCATCAGCCCGGCGTAGCTGGCCCGGATGCTGCGCACGTGCACCTCGGCCACCGCGTCGAAGTCTGCCGAGGTCATGGCCCGGATCACCGACTCTGTCATACCCCTGTTCTACTCTGCTGATCGATGACCACGCTCGAATCGCTCTCCGTCGCTCAGGCCCGCCGGATCACCCTGGCCGCTCAGGGTTTCACCGATCCGAAGCCGGGTGGCGCCACCGACCTGCGTCACCTGCGCCGGGTGCTGCGCCGCCTGCACCTGATCCAGATGGATTCGGTGAACGTGTTGCAGCGCGCCCATTTCATGCCGCTCTACAGCCGCCTCGGGCCGTATCCGCCGGCGCTGCTGGAGCGCGCGGCCTACAAGAAGCCGCGTGAGCTCTTCGAGTTCTGGGGTCACGAGGCTTCGCTGATCCGCGCCGAGTTGCAGCCGCTGTTCCGCTGGCGCATGGCCCGGGCCGGTGAGTATGCGTGGGGCGGCATGCGCCGCATCGTCGCCGAGCAGCCCGATCTGGTCGCCTGGGTGCTCGACGAGGTGCGGCAGCGCGGTCCGATCACGGCGAACGAGATCGAGCACGACGCCCCGCGCAGCAAGGACAACTGGGGGTGGAACTGGTCGGTCGTGAAGCAGGCGCTGGAGTGGCTGTTCTGGAGCGGTCAGGTCACCGCGGCCGAGCGCACCACCTCGTTCGCCCGGCGTTACGACCTGCCCGAGCGGGTTCTGCCGCCCGCGGTGCTGAATGCGCCGACCCCGGAGCCGGCCGACGCGTTCCGCACCCTGGTCGAGCTTTCGGCCCGCGCGCTGGGGGTCGCTGCCGAGGCCGAGTTGAAGGATTATTTCCGTCTGCCCACTCAGGCCGCCCGCACGGCGGTGGCCGAGCTGGTCGAGGCCGGGGTGCTGCGCCCGGTCGCGGTCCGCGGCTGGAAGCCGACGGCCTATCTGCACGCCGAGGCCAAGGTGCCCCGCCGGGTCGACGTGGCGACGTTGATCAGCCCGTTCGATCCGCTGATCTGGCAGCGGGATCGCACCGAGCGCCTGTTCGACCTGAATTACCGCATCGAGATCTACGTGCCGAAACCCCAGCGGCTGTACGGCTATTACGTCCTCCCGTTCCTGCTCGGCGACCGTTTCGCCGCCCGCGTCGACCTGAAGGCGAATCGGCAGTCCGGTGTCCTGGAGGTCCCGGCCGCGTGGCTGGAGCCGAGCGCCGACCAGGACGTGACGGCGCAGGCCCTGGCCGCCGAGCTGCGTCGCCTGGCCGGCTGGCTGGGTCTGGGGTCGATCGCGGCCCCGGTCGCCGGCGATTTCGCGGGCCCGCTGGCGGCGGCGCTGAAAGCGCTCTGAGGTGTAGCGTGACGCCCATGAGCGCCTGGTTGGAGTCTCAGCCGCTGCAGGGCCCTCCGGTGCCCCCGGACTGGCCGGCGTACAGGTTCTACGAGCCTCCCGAGACCGACCGGATCACCCGTTTCTTCGACCGGATCGCCGCCCGTTCCCCGATGTGGCTGGCCCCGCTCGCGGTGCTGGCCTGCATGGGTGGCGCGGTGGGCTACACGTTGATCACCGACCCGGTCGACGCGGGTGCCGGTGACGCTCCGACCTGCCTGTTGAAGTACACGACGGGTTTCGTCTGTCCGGGTTGCGGCGGCACCCGCGCGGCGTGGTATCTGTTGCACGGCAATCTCCCGGCGGCGGCCCGGCACCACGCGATCTTCGTCTTCGCGGTGCCGTTCCTGCTGTACATGTACGTGGCCTGGGCCGGCCGGAAACTCTTCCGGTGGCGGATTCCGCAGCTGACGATCACTCCGGGCGCGATGATCACCTTCATGGCGGTGTGGGCGGTCTGGAGCGTGCTGCGTAACCTGCCCTGGGCTCCGTTCACCGCTTTCTACGTGTGACCGAGGCGTCCGATAGGTTGTCAGGTATGACGCACGACCCGCGGCCCTTCGGACGGCTGCTGACCGCCATGGTGACCCCGTTCACCCCGGACGGCTCCCTGGACCTCGAGGGCGCCGCCCGCCTGGCCGCGCACCTCGTCGACGAGCAGCGCAACGACGCGCTCGTGATCAGCGGCACGACCGGTGAGTCCCCGACCACGACCGACGCGGAGAAGGAGTCTCTCCTGCGTGCCGTGATCGAGGCGGTCGGTGACCGGGCCCAGGTCGTGGCCGGTGTCGGGACGAACAACACCGCACACACCATCGAGCTGGCCCACGCCGCGGAGAAGGCGGGCGCGCACGGTCTGCTGGTCGTGACGCCGTATTACAACAAGCCCCCGCAGGCGGGTGTCGAGCGGCATTTCCGGGCCGTGGCCGACGCGACCGGCCTGCCGATCATGGTTTACGACATCCCGCACCGGGCCGGCACGGCGATCGCCACCGAGACCATGTGCCGGATCGCCGAGCACGAGCGGGTCGTCGCGGTCAAGGACGCCAAGGGCGATCTGATCGCCAGCTCGTGGGTGCTGAGCCGGACCGATCTGGCCTACTACTCGGGGGACGACGCGGCCACTCTGCCGCTGCTGTCGATCGGCGGGGTCGGCCTGGTCGGTACGTCGTCACACTTCACCGGTGTGCCGGCCAAGGAGATGATCGAGGCGTACGAGACGGGCGACACGATCACCGCGCTGGCTCGCCACCGGCAGGCTCTACCGCTGTTCACCGGCATCTTCCGTTCACCGGGGACGATCCTGGTGAAGGCCGGTCTGAGCGCGAAGGGGCTGCCCGCGGGCCCGGTCCGGTCGCCGCTGGTGGACGCGAGCGACGAGGAATTGAAGCAACTTCGCCAGGACGCCGCGGCGGCCGGCATCGTGCTCTGACAGGAAGAGGCGAATGAGTCAAGCTCACGTGGAGCTGGGTCCGCCGCCGCCGCTGCCGGAGGGCGCCCTGCGCGTCATCCCGCTCGGTGGGCTGGGCGCCATCGGCCGCAACATGACGGTTCTGGAGTTCGACGGCAAACTGCTGGTGATCGACTGCGGGGTGCTCTTCCCCGACGTCGAGCAACCCGGTGTGGATCTGATCCTGCCGGACTTCGCGCCGATTCTGGACCGTCTCGAGGACATCCAGGCGATCGTGCTCACGCACGGTCACGAGGATCACATCGGTGCGGTGCCGTACCTTCTGGCCCACAAGCCGGACATCCCGCTGGTCGGGTCCGAGTTCACGCTCGCCCTGGTCGAGGCCAAGCTGGCCGAGCGGCGGCTGGATCCGTACACCTTGACCGTCCGCGAGGGCGGCATCGAGCGGCTCGGGCCGTTCGAGTGCGAGTTCTTCGCGGTCAATCACTCGATCCCGGACGCGCTGGCGGTCGCCGTGCGCACGCCGGCCGGGCTGATCCTGCACACCGGCGACTTCAAGATGGACCAGGTCCCGCTGGACGGGCGGATCACCGACCTGGCCGGTTTCGCGCGGCTCGGGGCCGAGGGTGTCGACCTGCTGCTCTCCGATTCGACGAACGCCGAGGTGCCCGGTTTCGTGGCTCCCGAGCGGGACATCGGGCCGGTGCTGAGCCGGATCTTCGGCAAGGCCAAGGGCCGGATCATCGTGGCCAGTTTCGCCTCCCACGTGCACCGGGTCCAGCAGGTCATGGACGCCGCCTGGGAGTTCGACCGCAAGGTCGCCCTGATCGGCCGGTCCATGGTCCGCAACATGGGCATCGCCCGTGACCTGGGTCTGCTGCGCATCCCGGACGGGCTGCTGGTCGGCCTGGACGAGGCCACCCACCTTCCGCCGGACGAGATCGTCTTCATGTCCACCGGGTCGCAGGGCGAGCCGATGAGCGCCCTGGGGCGGATGTCCACCGGCGATCACCGGCACATCACCATCGAGTCGGGTGACACGGTCGTGCTGGCCAGTTCGCTGGTGCCGGGCAACGAGACCTCGGTCTACCGGGTGATCAACCAGTTGTCCCGGGCCGGCGCCACGGTCATCCACAAGGAGACGGCGAAGGTGCACGTCTCCGGGCACGCGCCCGCCGGCGAGCTGCTGTTCCTGCTGAACGTGACCCGGCCGAGCAACCTGATGCCGGTGCACGGCGAGTGGCGTCACCTGCGGGCGCACGCGCAGCTCGGCATCGAGTCCGGTGTCGCGCCGGACCGCGTGGTCCTTTGTGAGGACGGTGACGTGGTCGACCTGGTCGAGGGTCACGCTCGCGTGGTCGGCCGGGTGAAGAGCCGCTATGTCTACGTGGACGGTCTCGCGGTCGGTGACGTCAGTGAGTCGCTGCTGACCGAGCGGCGGATCCTGGGTGACGGCGGGTTCATCTCGGCCACGGTGATCATCGATTCGGTGACCGGCAAGGTGGTCGGCGAGCCGAGCATCTCGGCCAAGGGCTTCTCCGAGGACCCGGACGCCTTCAATCCGGTGATTCCGCTGCTCACGGCCGCGCTGCACCGGTCCGCGGAGGACGGCATCACCGACTCCCACCAGCTGCAGCAGGTGGTTCGGCGGACGGTCGGGCGCTGGGTGAACGACGCCTATCGCCGCCGCCCGATGATCGTTCCGACGGTGGTCGAGGTCTGACGGCCGTACGAAAGCAAAAGGTTTAAGGGTTTCTTAGTAATTGCTGTGAAACCTGTGAAAGTCGATTTACGCCTCGTCCGTTTCAACCTTCTTCGGACGAGGTGCGTATTCCCTGGCACGGCGCCGCCCCCACGGCGCCCGTGGCGGAGGGAGTACTCCAGATGCAGCGCAGATCGATCGCCGTAGCTGCGGCGGTAGTGGCGGCGACCGCGGCGGCGGTCGCCTTCACTCTGCCGTCACTGGCCGGCACCACGCCGGAGAGTGGCAGCAGCTCGACGAAGGCGAGCGGGGCCGGGGGTGTTTCGCCCGACCTGCTGGCGGCGATGAAGCGTGACCTGGGCCTCGACGCCGCACAGGCGACCACCCGGCTGAAGCGCTCGAAGTGGGCCGGCGGGGTCACCGCGACCCTGGCCGCGGCCACCGGCGACAGTTACGCCGGCGCGTGGCTGGCCAAGGACGGCACCACCCTGAAGGTCGCGGTGACCGATGCGGACGCGGCCGCCCAGGTGAAGGCCGCCGGCGCCGTGCCGGTGCTGGTCAAGCGCAGCGAGGCCGAGCTCGACGCGGCCAAGACCAAACTGGACGCCAAGGTGAAGTCGGCCGGCGACCTGACCGGTTGGTACGTCGACGCCCCGAGCAACAAGCTGGTCATCGTCGCGCAGCCGGGCGACCAGGCCGACGCGCTGACGTTCGCACGCAAGGCCGGCGTCTCCACCGACTCGGTGACCGTGCAGATCAGCAACCGCAAGCCGAAGCCGCTCTTCGACGTGCGCGGTGCCGACCCGTACTTCATCTCGCTGGACGGCGGCACGGCCCGCTGCTCGATCGGCTTCTCGGTCGAGGGCGGTTTCGTCACGGCCGGCCACTGCGGCACGCCGGGTACGACCACCACCGGCTTCAACAACGAGGCCCAGGGCGTGGTGAAGGCGAGTGTCTTCCCCGGTGACGCCGACATGGGCTTCGTCGAGGTCAACGGCGACTGGACCCCGCGTCCGGTGGTCAACGACTTCAAGGGCAACGAGCTCCCGGTGGCCGGTAACACGGAGGCGCCGGTCGGCGCCGCGGTGTGCCGTTCCGGCTCCACCACCGGCACGTTCTGCGGCACGATCCTGGCCAAGAACCAGACGGTCCAGTACCCGGAGGGTACGGTCACCGGCCTGACCCGCACCGACGTCTGCGCCGAGGGCGGCGACTCCGGCGGCCCGTGGCTCTCCGGCGACCAGGCCCAGGGTGTGACCTCGGGCGGTTCCGGTGACTGCACGGTCGGCGGCGAGACGTTCTTCCAGCCGGTCAACGAGATCCTGGCCGAGAACAACCTGACCCTGGTGACCACCGGGGCCGAGGAGGGCGGGGCCACCGCGGCGCCGACCGACTCGGCGACGGCCGCCCCGACCGGGTCGGCCGCGGCCCCGGCCGACAACGCCTGCGCCGACCTGCCGGTGCAGCGCAGCGGTTCGCTGGCCAAGTCCGGCACCGGCCAGATCCAGCCGGACGGCGGCGCCTTCCGGGCCCGCGCCGGCCAGCACGTGGCCTGCCTGACCGTGCCCGACGGGGCCGATTTCGACCTGGTCCTGCAGCGCCAGACCAAGAACGGCTTCAAGACGGTCGCGAAGGCCACCGGCACCGGTGACAAGACGCTCAGCGTCAACCAGCGGTCCGGCACCTTCCGGTACGTCGTGGTCGACTCGTCCGGCAGCGGCGACTACTCGCTGGGCTTCAACGTCCAGTAACGAAGCGATGTGACATGGCCGGGACCACGATGGTCCCGGCCATGATCAGTTCTTGAGCTCGCCCAGCGACTCGCCCAGCCGGCAGCCGGTGGCGATGCCGCAGAGCAGCACCTGGTCGAGCTGTTCCATGGTCAGGCCGCGCTCGAAGTCGGTCGAGACCTCGCCGACCACGACGACCGTCCCGTCGTCGGTGACCTGCACGTACGCCTTGGGCCAGAGCTGATCACGGTTCCAGGTGTTGCAGAACTCGTAGAGCCGTGGCACGTCCTCGACCGTGAAGATGTGCTGCATCATGGCCCTGATCTGCAGCATCTCCTTGTTCTGGCCGAGCCGGAAGAAGTAGATCAGATTGCCCTGGAAGTTGCCCGCGATGTCGCCGTCCGCATCGACGAAGTACGCGAACCCGCGTGCGTCCATCGCGGCCTTGATCATCTCGTTGTCGAGTGTCTCCACCTCGTGATGTTAATCGCCAGAAAGCGAAGACTCGTCACGGTGTGCCGTCTCGATGGGTTGGGCGCGTCCGGCTACGGTGTCTCCCATGGCGGGCCGTACTCCTCCGGCGGGCCGGGGCCGCGCCGCGTCGACCACGCGCGGCGCCGCGACCACGCGCGCCCGGCAACCGGCGGCGCGCCCGGTGAAGAAGACCACGGCGGCGGCGCGCAAGCGTCCGGTCGCCAAGAAGGCACCGCCCGCGATCGGTCCCGGGGTCACCCGGGGTGTCGCCGCGATCTGGATGAGCCTGGCCCACAGCGTCGGCTGGGTCGCCCGCGGCGCCGGGCGCAACGCCCGCAACATCGGCCCGGAGCATCGCCGTGACGGCGCCGGCCTGCTCCTGCTCGGCTTCTCGATCCTGACCGCGGTCGCCGTCTGGGCGCACAGCGCCGGTCCGGTCGGTCAGCGGCTGGCCGACGCCGTGCACCTGTTCTTCGGCGGTCTGGGGATCTTCCTGCCGCTGCTGTTCTTCTACGGCGCGATCCGGCTGATGCGCGAGCCGGTCGACCCGGAGCATCGCGGCCGCAATCCGGTCGGCTGGTCGGCGGTCATCATCGCCACCGCGAGCCTGCTCTACATCTCCGACGACCCCCGCGACGACATCGCCCTGACCGGCAACGGCGGCCTGCTCGGTTACGGCGTGGGCTCGGTGCTGGAGCGCGCGGTCAGCGCCTGGGTGGCCGTACCGTTGCTGATCCTGCTCTTCGTCTTCGGTCTTCTGGTGATCACGGCGACGCCGATCAACAAGATCCCGGAGCGGTTCATGCTGCTCGGGGACATGGTGCTGGGCCGCGGTTCGGACACGCGCCCCCGTCCGGTCCTCGAAGCCGATGACGACGACGAGGAGCCGGAGGAGGCGCCGGTCAAGCCGCGCCGCCCGGCCCGTCGCCGCCAGGCCGCGGCGGCCACGACGACGCCGCTGGACGACCTGCTGGAGCCCGAGGAGCCCGAAGAGGACCTGATCCTGCACGACACGGTCGCCCTGCCGAAGGTGCCGGCCAGCCGCAAGAAGCCGCCGCCCGGCCACTCGGCGCCCCCGGTGCAGGCCGAGCAGCTGGAGATCTCCACGGTCGACAGCAACGGCTACCACCTGCCGCCGCCCGATCTGCTGTCGGTCGGTGCCCCGGCCAAGGCCCGCAGCCGCGCCAACGACGAGATCATGGCCGCCCTCACCGGCGTGTTCGACCAGTTCAACGTGGACGCGATGGTCACCGGCTTCACCCGGGGCCCGACGGTCACGCGGTACGAGGTGGAGATCGGCCCGGGCACCAAGGTGGAGCGCATCACCCAGCTGTCGCGCAACATCGCGTACGCGGTGAAGTCCCCGGACGTGCGGATCCTCTCGCCGATCCCGGGCAAGAGCGCGGTCGGCGTCGAGATCCCGAACACCGACCCGGAGAACGTGTCGCTCGGCGACGTGCTGCGGTCCCCGGTCGCCACCCGGGATCACCACCCGATGGTGGTGGCGCTCGGCAAGGACATCGAGGGCGGCTTCGTCGTGGCCAACCTGGCCAAGATGCCGCACATCCTGATCGCCGGCGCGACCGGCGCGGGCAAGTCCAGCTGCCTCAACTCGCTGCTGGTGAGCCTGCTCTCCCGCGCCACGCCGGACGAGGTGCGCCTGCTCCTGGTCGACCCGAAACGGGTGGAGATGACGGCTTACGAGGGCATTCCGCACCTCGTCACCCCGATCATCACCAACCCGAAGAAGGCCGCCGACGCCCTGGAGTGGGTCGTCCGCGAGATGGACATGCGCTACGACGACCTGGCCGCCAACGGGGTGCGGCACCTGGACGACTTCAACCGCAAGGTCCGCAGTGGTGAGATCGTCGCGCCGCCGGGCAGCGAGCGCGTGATGAAGCCGTACCCGTACCTGCTGGTGATCATCGACGAGCTGGCCGACCTGATGATGGTCGCCCCGCGCGACGTCGAGGACTCGGTCGTCCGCATCACCCAGCTGGCCCGCGCCGCCGGCATCCACCTGGTGCTGGCCACCCAGCGCCCGTCCGTCGACGTGGTCACCGGCCTGATCAAGGCCAACGTGCCGTCGCGACTGGCCTTCGCGACGTCGTCGCTGGCCGACTCCCGGGTCATCCTCGACCAGCCCGGTGCGGAAAAACTGCTCGGCCGCGGTGACGGCCTCTTCCTGCCGATGGGCGCCTCGAAACCGACGCGCATCCAGGGCGCGTGGGTCGACGAGAAAGAGATCGCCGCGGTCGTCAAGTTCTGCAAGGACCAGCGCGAGCCGGAGTTCCGCGAGGACGTCACCGAGGCGCCGGTGAGCAAGAAGAAGGAGATCGACGAGGAGATCGGCGACGACCTGGCCCTGCTCATCCAGGCGATCGAACTGGTCGTGACCAGCCAGTTCGGCTCGACGTCGATGCTGCAGCGCAAGCTGCGGGTCGGCTTCGCGAAAGCCGGCCGCCTGATGGACCTGATGGAGACCCGCGGCATCGTCGGCCCGTCCGAGGGCAGCAAGGCCCGCGACGTCCTGATCAAACCGGACGAGCTGGAGGAGTCGCTCGCGTCCCTCCGGGTCGATTAAAAGATCAAATTCACATTCTTTTTTGCCTCGGTCCGCCGGGGTACAGACCGTCGCTCCCGCGGGGACCCTTCCGACCCTCGCAGGCCGCTGGCGCGGCCAGAACGCGAGGCCCGCAAGGGCGACGTGGTCTTTTGGTCGCGGTCAGAGCCTCAGATCAAGACCGGCGCGGGGAACGTCTCGCGGAAGGTGAAGGCCTCCGGGGCCGGGCCGTTGGCCCGTAGCCGGTCGAGGCGGGCGATGCCCTGCGTCAGCGTCGGGATCTCGCCGACCGGCAGCCACCACATCACCAGCGCGGCCTCGGGCCCGTGCGGATGGAACCACTCACGACGCCGCCGCAGGTAGTCGAGGTGCTCGCTCTGATACGCATACGCCCGCAGGTGATCGGCGGACTCCCAGACCGAGAGCGTGTAGATCCGGCTCGGGTCGGCCTCGGTGTGGACCGTGCCGTCGCCCGCCTCCTCGGCGAGCCGCCACACGAACCCCGGCGACCGGTCGGCCAGCGCGTTCATCAGCGCGATGCCCTCGGCGAACTCGGTCATCGACGGGTCTTCCAGCGGCGCTCGGAGCCGGGCGGTGTTCAACTGGGCCAGGTGGAAGTCGGTCATGCCGTCCAGCATGACCAGCCCCGTACTCTAATGTCAATCGTTTTGATTTTTAGAACAGACGGCCACGCAGCACCGTCCGGGCGCCGCATCCATCCGGGCCTCCCAGGCGTCGTCGAGCCCGGCCCCGGACAGCAGCCCCTCGACCATGGCCAGGTTCATCCCGCAGATCACCGGCGGGAACTGCTCGGCCAGCCGATGGAACGGACAGTTCCGCAACTCGATCCGCCCGGGCCCGTCGGCCACCGGCGCGTAACCGTGCCCGGTCAGCACCTCGACCACGTCACCGTCCCCGGCGACCCGCTTCCCGTGCCGTTGGGCCACCCGGTTCAGCACGTTCTCCGCGCCGGCCTCCTCCAGGGCCTCGGCCAGCAGCTCGGCCGCGGTCCGATAGGCCCGCGGCGGCACGCTGACCGCGTGCTCGGCGGTCGCCACGTGATAGAACTTCGCCGGCCGCCCGGCCCCCGGCCCGGTCCGGCCCGACCGGCGCGCGTAGGAGATGTCCAGCAGCCCGGCCGCCACCAGTTTGTCCAGGTGGAACGCGGCGAGCGTGCGCCCGACGCCGAGCGCCTCGGCCACCTCGTCCCGGCCGATCGGCCCGGTCCCGTCGGCCACCACCCGGTACGCCCGCCGCCGCACCGGGTCGGCGAGACTGGCCAGCGCGTCGAGATCGTCGAGGTCTTCCGAAGTCGTCACCCGGCAATCGTATTGTCAACGGGACTTGGCACTAGAGCTTGGCTGTCCGGGGGACGGGCAACCCGAGGCGGCCCGGTAACCTTGGCGGGTGTCTGTAACTCCTGCTTCCTCTCGCCGTGTCGCCCTCCTCACGCTGGGCTGCGCCCGTAACGAGGTCGACTCGGAAGAGCTGGCCGCCCGCCTCGACGCCGAGGGCTGGGAGGTGGGCACCGACGCGGCCCAGGCCGACGTGGTGCTCGTCAACACCTGCGGCTTCGTCGAGAAGGCGAAGCAGGACTCGATCGACACCCTGCTCGCCGCGTCCGACACCGGGGCCAAGGTCGTCGCCGCCGGCTGCATGGCCGAGCGTTACGGCAAGGATCTCGCGGAGAACCTGCCCGAGGCCGACGCGGTGCTCGGCTTCGACGACTACACCGACATCGCCGCCCGGCTCGACGGCGTGCTGGCCGGTGAGAAATTCGACTCGCACACCCCGCGGGACCGGCGCGAGCTGCTCCCGATCACCCCCGTGCAGCGGCACGCGGCCAAGGTGGTCGTGCCCGGCCACGCCACGGTCGACGAGCACACCCCGGCCCACCTGCGCAAGGTGCTGCGCCGCCGGCTCGACTCGGGCCCGGTCGCCTCGCTCAAGCTGGCCAGCGGCTGCGACCGGCGCTGCGCGTTCTGCGCCATCCCGGCGTTCCGCGGCGCGTTCGTCTCCCGTGACCCGCAGGAGCTTCTGGCTGAGGCCGAGTGGCTGGCCAAGACCGGCGTGCGCGAGCTGGTGCTGGTCAGTGAGAACTCGACGTCGTACGGGAAGGATCTGGGCGATCCCCGCCTGCTGGAGAAGCTGTTGCCGCAGCTGGCCGCCGTCGACGGCATCGTCCGGGTGCGCGCTAGCTACCTGCAGCCCGCCGAGACCCGCCCCGGCCTGGTCGAGGCGATCGCCACCACGCCCGGCGTCGCCGCCTACTACGACCTGTCCTTCCAGCACTCCAGCGAGCCGGTGCTGCGGCGGATGCGCCGCTTCGGCTCCACCGAGCGCTTCCTGGAGCTGCTCGACTCGGCCCGCAAGCTGGCCCCCGAGGCCGGCGCCCGGAGCAACTTCATCGTCGGCTTCCCCGGCGAGACCCGGCAGGACGTGGACGAGCTGGTCCGCTTCCTGACCGAGGCCCGGCTCGACGCGATCGGCATCTTCGACTACAGCGACGAGGACGGCACCGAGGCGGCCGGCCTGCCCGGCAAGGTGCGCGCCGAAACGATCAAGCGGCGCTACGACAAGGTCGTCGCCCTGGCCGAGGAGCTGTGCGCCCAGCGCGCCGAGGACCGGCTCGGCAGCACGATCGAGGTCCTGGTCGACACCGTCGAGGACGGCGAGATCGAGGGCCGCGCCGAGCACCAGGCCCCCGAGGTCGACGGCTCCACCACGCTCGTCACCGGTGACAAGGGTGTCGACCTGGCCGCCCTGCGCCCGGGCGACCTGGTCCGGGCCACGGTCACCGGCACCGAGGGTGTCGACCTGATCGCCGTGCCGACCGAGATGATCTCCGCGGCGCGGGTCGACCGGTGACCGACGAGCCGGTTCCGGTGGCCGCGCCGCGCGTGGTGTCGCTCTACAACGCGGCCAACGCGCTGACCGTGGTCCGGCTCGTCCTCGTCCCGGTCTTCCTGGCCATGGTGGTCGCGTCCGGGATGACCGACCACGACTGGCGCATCGGCGCCTGCGTGGCCTTCTGCGTGGCCTCGGCGACCGACTTCGTGGACGGCTGGATCGCCCGCAAGTGGCACCTGGTCACCTCGTTCGGCAAGATCGCCGACCCGATCGCCGACAAGGCGCTGACCGGCACGGCTCTGGTCCTGCTCTCGGCCTACGACGCGCTGCCCTGGTGGATCACCCTGCTCATCCTGGTCCGCGAGTGGGGCATCACCGCGATGCGTTTCTGGGTGATCCGGTACGGCGTGATCCCGGCCTCCCGGGGTGGCAAGCTCAAGACCGGGCTGCAGACCCTGGCCATCGCCTGGTACCTGTGGCCCGTCCCCGAGCCGTTCGACGTGGTCGGCACCTGGGTGATGTACGCCGCACTGGCCGTCACCCTGGCCACCGGGGTGGACTACGTGATCGAGGCGTTCCGGCTGCGACGAGGAGCCTGATGGAGATGGCGGTGGCCGCCGCGGCGGCCGTCCACGCCCTGGTCGAGCGCCACCAGACGGTGGCGACCGCGGAGTCGCTCACCGGGGGACTCGTGGCGGCGACGATCGTGGAGATTCCCGGGGTGAGCGCGGTCTTCCGCGGCGGGCTGGTCGTCTACGCCACCGAGCTCAAAGGAACCCTTGCGGGCGTCCCCGCCGAGTTGCTGGCCGAGCGAGGACCGGTCGACCCGGACGTCGCCGGCAAACTGGCCGAGGGCGCCCGGGAACGCTGCGGTGCCGACTGGGGCGTGGCCACCACCGGCGTCGCCGGCCCCGATCCCCAGGACGGCAAGCCGGTCGGGTTGGTGTATGTGGCGGTCGCCGGACCCACCGGAACCCGGGTCGACGAATTGAAACTGACCGGTAACCGGGCGGCTATCCGTACCGAAAGTGTGACGGCCGTCCTGCAATTGCTCGCCGACGTTCTCCGTACCACACCGGCCCGGGTCTGACCTGGGAATACCACCCGTGTCGGGCTGGTTGTCGGGAAGTGCCGCGGGTGGGCCCGCTGAGGAATTCGGCGGGGCGGGATGTCGCCGTCGCTCGCGGCAGGTACGGTTGCGGGAAGCCTCCGGCGTGTTGCCGGCGGCCCCGCCCGCAGGAGGAGGTGCCATGGTCCTGCTACGCCGGGTTATCGGCGACGCACTTCGTGCGCGCCGGCAGGGACAGCACCGCACGCTGCGCGAGGTGTCGACCGCCGCGAACGTCAGCCTGGGTTATCTGTCCGAGATCGAGCGCGGCCAGAAAGAGGCCTCCAGCGAGCTGCTCGCGGCCATCTGCGAAGCGCTCGGCGCGCGTCTTTCCGAACTCCTCGGCGAGGTCAGCAGCACGCTGTCCCTGGCGGAGAACATGGAGGGCGTGCTCGTGCCGGTCGATGACCAGAGCTCCGAGTCCAAGCGCCAGGTCGCCATGGACGGCAACGTGTCGGTGTCGGTGCGCCAGGAGTCCCCGCTGAAGGCGACCCTGCACGCGACGCGGAACAAGAAGCGAGATGTGATCTACGCGGCATAAGAATCCCGCCGCCGCTCGAATTTGGCCGAAAGCCGGGCAGTCTTCTTGACGTGCCCGGCTTTGTGCTGCCCGGGCCTTTCCGCGTATCGCACGTGTCCCCTGAGGGGCGTAGCCTCGTGGGCAGGCTCGTCGCTAGGGGTGACCCTGAGATCCCCCGTAGGTCACGTGACGCCGCTGGCGTCGGGCTGACACGATGGTTTCGCGTCGGTGACGAGACCCGTCTCGCCATGACGCCACCGACCGAGCGACATTGAGGGGATACCGCGAGATGGCGAACCCGTTCGTCAAGGGCTGGCATTACATGATGGCGCTCTTCGGCGCGAAGATCGACGAGTACGCCGACCCGAAGGTGCAGATCCAGCAGGCCATCGAGGACGCTCAGCGACAGCACCAGGCGCTCGTCCAGCAGGCCGCCGCCGTCATCGGCAACCAGCGGCAGCTGGAGATGAAGCTGTCCCGGCAGATGTCCGAGGTCGAGAAGCTGCAGGGCATGGCCCGTCAGGCACTCGTGCTGGCCGACCGGGCCCGCGCCGCCGGCGACGAGGCCGAGGCCGGGAAGTATGAGCAGACCGCGCAGACGCTCGCCACCCAGCTGGTCTCCGGCGAGCAGTCGATGGAGGACCTGAAGACCCTCCACGACCAGGCGCTCTCCGCCGCCGGCCAGGCCCGCAAGGCCGTCGAGAACAATGCGATGGTCCTGCAGCAGCGCATCGCCGAGCGCTCCCGCCTCCTGAGCCAGCTCGAGCAGGCCAAGATGCAGGAGACCGTGGCCAAGTCGCTCGAATCGATGTCGCAGCTCTCCGCGCCGGGCAACACCCCGTCGCTGGACCAGGTGCGCGACAAGATCGAGCAGCGGTATGCGAACGCGATGGGCCGGGCCGAGCTGGCCTCCAACTCGGTCGAGGGCCGCATGCTCGAGGTGCAGAAGTCCAGCCTGGACCTGGCCGGCTCGTCCCGCCTGGAGCAGATCCGCGCCAGCATGGCCGGGGAGAAGCTGGGCGGCGCCGCGGCCCAGCCCGCCGTCAGCGGGCAGGACAACGCCACCGCGGCTGACGCCGCCGGTGTCGCGCGGCTCGACGAGATCCGCGCCAGCATGAACCAGAAGCGCGGCGACACCTCGGCCGCCGGCTGATCCGCGGGCATGTCATGGACGAGCGCGGTAAATACTTTCGCCGGCTGAAGCGCCTGCGCGGCTCGGCGCGCCGGTGGAGCGTGCTGGGTGGCGGTCTGGCGGCGGCGACGGTGGTGCTCGTGCCGTACGCGGGGGTCGGAATAGCGGACGCGGCCTGGGCCGCCGGGGCCGGCGCCTCGGTGGTCCTGGCCCGCTGGCGCTGGCGGGACTACCGCGAGCTGTCGTCCCAGCCCGCCCCCGAACCGGTCCTGCCCGGCCCGCGGTTCACCGCGGCGCTGGAACGCACCGAGGTCGGCCGGACGGTCCTGCACGAGGTCCGCCGGCAGAAGAACCGGTACGCCCTGCGCGGCTCGGTCATCGCCCAGGCCTGGGACCGTCTGGAACGCGCCTCGGCCACCATGCTCGGCCTGGCCGGCCGCCTCGACGCGGCCGGCGAGACGGCCGCGCTGGAAGCCGCCACGGCCGAGCAGTGGCTGCGCGACCTGGGCCGGCGGGTGGCGAGCGTCGAGCGGGCGATCCCGCTCGCCCAGTCCACCCAGCGCGCCGGCCTGGAACAGTCACACGGCGCCCTGGCCGACCAGTTCGTCGAGGGTGTCGAAGCGTTCGAAGAGTTGGTGGCGGCCGCGGCGAGCTACGTCGCGGAGGACGGGCACCCGGTCGCGGACTCCCGCCACCCGGCGTTCTTCGGCCTGGTCGAGGCCGCCGAGCGGTTGCGCGGCATCGCGGACGGGCTGGCCGAGCTGCGGGACCAGACGGCGCGATTCACGTCTACGCCGCCTCGGCAGGCTCAGGCTGGCAGCGCGGGCACCAGTAAGTGATGCGGTCCTCCAGTTCGGCTTTCTCCCCGATCCGGCCGGCTGTTCGCGGCAGCGCCGGGTAGTCGGGGGCGGCGTTCTGGCCGGCGCTGCCGGCCGCTCTGGCGTCCGCACCTCTGTTCGCGCCTCTGGGCATTGTCGTTCCTCGGAAGCTCGCGCCCCTCGACGATGCCGCTCCTCGGAAGCCCGCACCTCCCGGCGCTGCCGCTCTGACGTCTGCGCCTGCCGACCGTGCTCGGCCGCTCGGCCCGTGGGCGATTTGTCCACCCGGCAGCAACGGGGAGTTCTCGGCCTTCCGGATCGCCGTGCCGCAGCGCCGGCACGGTTGCGCCCGCCGCCCGTACACATAGCTCGTCTCCCCACGCCGCAGCGACCCGGTCGTGGTCTGCGTCCAGCGCCCCCGATTCGACGCCACGAGCCGCTGAGCCAGCGCCACGGTCCCGGTGAGGTCGGCGACCGCGCCCACCCGCGTCCACGGCCACAGCCCGCGCAGGAACAGCGTCTCCGCCTTGTAGAGGTTCCCCACCCCGGCCAGGTTCCGCTGGTCGAGCAGCGCCTCGGCGATCGTCGCCTCCGGCCGCGCCCCGATCCGCCGAACCGCCTCGGCCGGATCCCAGTCGGCCCCCAGCAGATCCGGCCCGAGATGCCCGACGAGCCGTTCCTCCTCGGCCGTCGGAACCAGTTCGAGATCATGCAGGTGATACCCCACCGCCACGGCCTTCGCGCACCGCAGCACGACCCGGATCAGATGCGCCGGCCGCCCGGTCCACCGCTCACCCGGCCCGTAGGTCCGCCACGCCCCCTCCATCCGCAGATGCGAATGCAGCGTGAGCCCGTCCCGCCCGTCCCGCTCCAGCCGCAGCAGCAGATGCTTCCCCCGGCTGGCCGACTCGGCCACCGTCCACCCGCTCAGATCCTCGGTGGCCAGCCGCGGCACCCGGAAGTCCGACCCGGTCAGCACCTGCCCGGCCAGCGCCCGCTCGACGACGCGAGCGGTGTTCCAAACGGTGTCCCCCTCCGGCATACCCCCAATCCTGCCCCGCTTCCCCCTCCCGCAACCCCCACCCCGCCCCGCTCCACCTCTCCGTGCCGCTTCACCCGCTCCCCGGCCCGTCTTCTGCGGCCGCCACCGCAGGCCGCGACCCCGGGCGCTGGTCCAGGCCGCTGCGCGGGTCCCGCTGCCAGCTGGCGCTCACGGCTGTCTCGCGGGCGTTTTACGACCCTCAGCGCCAGCCGGAAAGCGGGACTGGCGCCGGGCCACCAACTCTGGGAGGCCGACGGCGCAGACGCGGGGTTTGGCTGTGCCTCAGGAGTGCCTCAGCACCTCTGAGGCACTCCTGAGAACCAGCTGGGCTCGTGGTGGCGCGGCCCGGCCCACGGGCGGCCTCGCGCAACGCCTGGCGTGGGGCTGCTGTCACGGGTGGCTTCGTGCAACGCGTCGCGAGGGGCTGCCACGGGCGGCTTCTCACGGCGTACGGGAAAAGGAATTTGATCGGTCAGCGACGCTCGGCGATGCGGATGACGTCGCCGGGGACGACCGAGAGGACCACGACCGCGCGGCCGTTGTTGACCGCGACGGCGACCCGGTCCGCGGAGTCGGTGTAGACCAGCAGCTCGCCGGCGTTGACGTCGGCGAAGGTCGAGCCCCGGCGGGCCCGGACGGTGCCGTTGACGGTGAGCTCGGAGCCGAGCCCGGTGAGCATCGCCCCGTCGGCGGCCAGCTGCACGTTGCCGAAACGGTCGACGGTGAGCACCTCGGCCTCGATCCACCCGTCGCCGATGCTGGTCACCGGGGCCGGGAGGCGGACCAGCGCGCCCGGCTCGACGGCCGGACCGGCGTCGGAGATCTCCGCACCCGCGGCGAGCCGGGCCGCGGCCGGGGCGAACACGTCCCGCCCGTGGAACGTGCGCGACACGTCGCCCAGCGTCCAGTCCTTGTTGGTCAGCTCGTGCGCCGCCGTGATCCCGCCGAGCGCGTCGGCCGCCCAGATCAGCAGGCCGTTGTCCGGGCCGACGAGCACGCCGTTGGGGGTGGCCAGCACCACACCCCGGCGGGCCGTGCCGACGCCCGGGTCGACCACCGCGAGGTGCACCGACGCGGGGAGGAACGGCGCGGTCTGGGCCAGCACGGCGGCACCCCGGGTCACGTCGGCGGGCGGCACGTGGTGCGTGACATCGATCACGCGGGCATCCGGCGCGATGCGGGCGATCGAGCCGTGGCAGGCCGCGACGAAGCCGTCGAACGTGCCATAGTCGGTGGTGAAGCTGATCCATCCATAACCGGGCATGCTGGCGACGTTACTGGCAGCCGCGGCCGGATGCGGGCCGGGCGCGCCGCGTATCTGGCAGGGTTGTCCCCATGCGTCTTGTGATCTTCACCGAACCCCAGCAGGGTGCGAGCCACGACGACCTGCTGCGAGTGGCGAAAGCTGCCGAGGACGGCGGTTTCGACGGGTTCTTCCGCTCCGACCACTACCTGAAGATGGGCGACGGGCCCGGCCTGCCCGGGCCGAGCGACGCCTGGATCACGCTGGCCGCGCTGGCCGTGCAGACCTCCCGGATCCGGCTGGGCACGCTGGTCAGTTCGGCGACGTTCCGGCTGCCCGGGCCGCTGGCGATCGCGGTCGCGCAGGTCGACGCCATGAGCGGCGGCCGGGTCGAGTTCGGGCTCGGCGGCGGCTGGTTCGACGCCGAGCACAAGGCTTACGGCATCCCGTTCCCGGCGGTCGGCGAGCGCTTCGACCGGCTGGAGGAGCAGCTGGAGATCATCACCGGCCTGTGGAAGACCGCGGAGGGCTCGACCTTCGACTTCGACGGCAAGTTCTACCAGGTCAGCGACTCGCCGGCGCTGCCCAAGCCGGTGCAGTCGCCGCTGCCCGTGATCATCGGCGGCCACGGCAAGAAGCGCACGCCGGACCTGGCCGCCCGCTTCGCGGCCGAGTTCAACGTGCCGTTCTCCAAGATCGAGGACATTCCCGCACAGTACGAGCGTGTCCGCGCGGCAAGCGCAGCCGCCGGTCGCGCCGAGCCGCCGGCGTTCAGTGCGGCGACCGTGCTCTGCGTCGGCCGCGACGACGCCGAGGTGCGCCGCCGGGCCGCGGCGATCGGCCGCGAGGTCGAGGAGATGCGGGAGAACGGCGGCGTCGTCGGCACCCCGGCCGAGGCCGTCGAGACGATCAAGCGGTACGCGGCGGCGGGATCGTCCCGGCTCTTCCTGCAGGTGCTGGACCTGTCCGACATCGATCACATCGACCTGGTCGCCTCGGACGTGCTGCCCCACGTGTGACCGGTCCCGGCGGCCGCTCGACCGGGCGGCCGCCGCCCGCACGTCCCAGGGGCGCCCCCCGAGGCGATTGTCCCGCGAAACGCCAAGATCGTGCCGACGGCCTGTGGACAAGCCGTCGTTGTGGACAAGCCGTCGTTGTGGAGAAACCCGTCGCTGTGGAGAAACCCGTCGCTGTGGACAGAGCCGCGTCGCCGCCCGGGCCCGGGCCTCCGGCTGCGGTCACCCCCGGAGCCGCAGCCCGCGCGGCGTGGCCCGGAACCCCGCCGCCTGCAACGCGTCCCGCAGCGGCGAGGCGTTCACCGACTCCCCGTCGGCCCGCTCGACCGACATCGCCCCCAGCGCCCCGGACCGCACCGACCCGGCCAGCGCCTGCCCGGCCGCCAGCAGCGATTCCGGATCGTCGGCGAACGACAGCAGGGTCCGCCCGCCGCGCTCCACATAGAGCACCAGTTCACCGCCGACGAGCACGACCAGCGCCCCCGCTTTCCGCCCGGCGCGGTGCCCGGCTTTGGCGACCGGTTCGCCGTCGCCGCTGTCGATGATCCGTTCCGGCCAGGGCAGCGCGGCACCGTACGGATTGGCGGGGTCGGCCGCGGCCAGCACCAGCGCACCCGACCCGGTACGTTTGGCCAGTTCAGCGGGCTCGGCCAGGGCTCGCAGCCGATCCACCGCCCCGGGCACCGCGAACTGGGCCGCGCCGAGCCCTTCGACGAAGTAGCCCCGCCGGGCCGCGCCGCGCTCCTCCAGCGCGCTCAGCACCGGGTAGACCGCGGCGAACCCGCCGGTCACGCCTTCGGCCATCACCGCGCCGCGGGTCACCACGCCGTGTCGTTCCAGCAGCAGGTCGGCGAGGGCGGCGGCCCGCCGGGTCGGGTCGAGATCGCGTTCGGGCAGGCGGGACCAGCGGCCGGCCATGTTCAGCGGACCGGTCCGGGACGGCATGGTCGCCCGGCCGGGCCGCCGGTACCGGCTGCGGGCCGGGGCGGCCTTGGCCTTGTGCGCGCCGCTGCCGCTGAGCAGCGCCCGTAACGGCGCGAAGGTGTCGTTGGTCAGGTGCCCGGCCCACACCAGGTCCCACACCGTCGCGGCCAGTTCGGTGTCGTCGGTGGAGCCCGCTCTGTCCGAAAGCGATCGGAAGAACAGTGCCTGCCCGTCGCCCAGCGCGTCCAGCACCGCCTGGTGTGCGGGGGTGAGTGCGAGTTCGTCGTCGGGCGGCGGGAGCAGCAGGGGAGCGCTGTCCGCGTAGGCCAGCGTCACCCACCCGTCGCCGCCGGCGATCGACCCCGAACCGGCCCACAGCACCTCGCCGCTGCCGCACAACTCGTCGAGCAGCGGCGGCGTGTAGTCGGCGACCCGGGCCGGGAGCACCAGTCGTTCCCAGGCCGAGGCCGGCACGGCGACGCCCTGCACCTGCTCGATCGTCGCGGCCAGTGCGTCCACCCCGCGGACGTTGCCGCCGACCTGATGCCAGCGGGGCAGGAACGCGGCAAGCGTTTTCGGCGGCACCGGTTCGATCTCCCGGCGCAGTGCAGCCAGCGACCGCCGGCGCAGCATCCGCAGCACCTCGGCGTCGCACCATTCGGTGCCCGCGCCGTCCGGTGAGAACTCGCCGGAGGTGACCCGTCCGGTCGCGCTCAACCGTTTGAGGACCTGTTCCACCACGAAGACGCCGAGCCCGAACCGGGCCGCGCAGGTCGCCGCGAGGAACGGCCCGTGCGTCTTCGCATAGCGCGCGACCAGGTCACCGAGCGGGTCGGCGACCGGCTCCAGGTAGGCCTCGGCGATGCCGACCGGCAGGGCGACGCCGAGCGCGTCCCGATAGCGCCCGGCGTCGTCGATGCCGATCCAGCGCTCCTGGCCGGCCACCCGCACCCGGGCCGCCCGCCGCGTCGTCTCCAGCGCGACCACCCACTCCTCGGGCACGCCGCGCTCGGCCAGCTCGGCCGCGGAGAGATCGCCGAGCAGCCGGAGCAGCTCGGCCGCGTCCTCGGCGTCCCGTGGGGTGCGCTGGGTCGTGCGCCACTGCAGCTGGGCCTCGGTCTCGGCGACCACCGCCGGGTCGAGCAACTCCCGCAGGTCGACCCGGCCGAGCAGCTCGCCGAGCAGGGTCGCGTCCAGGGCCAGGGCGGCGGCGCGGCGCTCGGCCAGGGGCGCGTCACCCTCGTACAGGAAAGCGCCCACGTATCCGAAGAGCAGTGATCGGGCGAACGGGGAGGGCCGCGGGGTCTCGGTCTCGACCAGGCGCACCTTGCGGCCGCCGATCTCGCGCATCAGCCCGGACAGGCCGGGCACGTCGAAGACGTCCTGCAGGCACTCGCGGGCCGCCTCCAGGGTCACCGGGAAGTCGGCGAACTCGCGGGCGACGTCGAGCAGCTGCGCGGACCGCTGCCGCTGCTGCCAGAGCGGCTGGCGGCGGCGCGGATCGCGGCGCGGCAGCAGCAGCGACCGGGCCGCGCACTCCCGGAACCGGGATGCGAACAGCGCGGACGTGCCGACCGACTCCTCGACGATCTGGGCGATCTCCTCCGGGTCGAACGCCACCAGATCGGCGCCGGGCGGCTCGTCGGCGGTGTCCGGCAGCCGGATCACGATGCCGTCGTCGGAGGGCATGACCTGGCCGTCCACCCCGTAGCGCTCGCTGAGCCGCCGGCCGATGGCCAGCGCCCAGGGCGCGTTGACCTTGGCGCCGAGTACGCAGTGCACGGTCATCCGCCAGTCGCCCAGCTCGTCGCGGAAACGCTCGACCACGATGGTCCGGTCGTCGGGCAGGTGCCGGGTGGCCTCGCGCTGCTCGCGCAGGTAGTTCACCAGGTTCGCGGCGGCCCATTCGTCCAGACCGGACTCGCGCAGCGCCGTGGTCGCACCCTCGTCGCCGGCCTTGGTCAGCGCGCGCAGCCGGGCCCCGATCGCCCGGCCCAGCTCGATCGGCCGGCCGGGGGAGTCGCCCTTCCAGAACGGCATCCGCGCCGGGGCACCGGGTGCGGGGGAGACCAGCACCCGGTCGGGCGTGATGTCCTCGATCCGCCAGGAGGTCGAGCCGAGCAGGAAGACATCACCCACGCGGGACTCGTAGACCATCTCCTCGTCCAGCTCACCGACCCGGGAAGCCCGCTCGGAGCCGGCCAGGAAGACACCGAACATTCCGCGGTCCGGAATCGTGCCGCCGCTGGTCACGGCCAGCCGCTGCGCGCCCGGACGCCCGGTCAGCAGGTCGGTGCCGCGATCCCAGACCAGCCGCGGCCGCAACTCGGCGAACGCGGTCGACGGATATCGCCCGGACAACATGTCCAACACCGCGTGGAGCGCGGATTCCGGCAATTCGGCGAACGGGGCGGCCCGCCGGACCAGCCCGGCCAACTCGTCGACCGGCCACTCGTCCAGCGCCACCATCGCGACCACCTGCTGGGCCAGCACATCGAGCGGATTGCGCGGATAGCGCAACTCCTCGATCGCGCCCGCACTCATCCGCTCCGCCACCACGGCGCAGGAGAGCAGGTCACCGCGGTGCTTGGGGAACACGACACCGCGCGAGACGGCCCCGACCTGGTGCCCGGCCCGGCCGATCCGCTGCAACCCGGCCGCGACCGTGGGCGGAGCCTCGATCTGCACGACCAGATCGACCGCGCCCATGTCGATGCCGAGCTCCAGGCTCGACGTGGCGACGACGGCCGGCAGCCGGCCCGACTTCAGCGCCTCCTCGATCTGTTTGCGCTCCTCACGGGAGACGCTGCCGTGGTGCGCGCGGGCGACGACCGGCGGCGCGCCCTGGGCCGCAGCCGACTGCGCCATGATCGCCGCGGGCATTCCGGCGGCCCCGTTTCCCCTGATCAAAGGCGGGATTCTGCCGGGTTCAGCTGCGCTTGCGGCTTCCGGCACTGCGCCGAGGGAAAACCCGTTCGCCGTACGGCCATAGCCCCGTCCCCCCTCGGCGGGGTCCGGCTCGGTGCGGGGCTCCGTCGTACGCCAAGCGTCTTGGTCTTGGTCTTGGTTTGGGTTTGGGTCTGTCGTGGCGAAGCCGGCCGGGTCGCCGGGCTCTCCGCCGGACTCGTCGAGGCGGGCGAAGTCGGCACGCTCCCCGGATTCGTCGAGGCGGGCGAGCTCGGCGCGCTCCGCGGACAGTTCGTTGAGGCGGGCGCAGAGGCGTTCCGCGCCGCGTCGTGAGTTGGTGAACACGATGGTCGATCGGTGAGCCTCGATCAGGTCGAGCACCCGCTCCTCGACGGCCGGCCAGATCGACGGCGTGCGCCGCCCACCCTCCAGGTCGTCGTCGGCGGGCTGCTCGTCCAGCCGGGTCATGTCCTCGACCGGCACCTGGACGGAGATCTCGATCGTCTTCGCACTGGGCGGCCGGACGATCTCCACGTGCTGCGACCCGCCGAGGAACCGCGCGGTCTCCTCGATCGGCCGCACCGTCGCGGACAGGCCGATCCGCTGCGCGGGACGCTCCAGCAGCGCGTCCAGCCGCTCCAGAGAAAGTGCCAGGTGAGCGCCGCGCTTGGTGGCCGCGACCGCGTGCACCTCGTCGATGATCACCGTCTCGACGCCGCGCAGCGACTCCCGCGCCGCGGACGTGAGCAGCAGGAACAACGACTCCGGAGTGGTGATCAGGATGTCCGGCGGGGTGCGGGCGAAGCCACGCCGCTCGTCGGCCGGCGTGTCCCCCGTGCGCATCCCGACGGTGATCTCCGGCGGGGGCAGACCGAGCCGGCCGGCCGCCTGGCGGATGCCGGTGAGCGGCGCGCGCAGGTTGCGCTCCACGTCGACGGCCAGGGCCTTCAGCGGGCTCACGTAGAGCACCCGGCATCGCCGCCGGACCTGCTCGGGGACCGGCTCGCGGGCCAGCTTGTCGAGTGACCACAGGAAGGCGGCCAAGGTCTTGCCGGAACCGGTGGGCGCGACCACGAGCGCATGACGGCCGGCCCCGATCGCCCGCCACGCGCCGTCCTGAGCGGCGGTGGGCGCGGCGAACGCGGCCGTGAACCACTCCCGGGTGGCCGGACCGAATTTCTCGAGCACCTCTCGCACGCCATCCATCCCTCCCCGGGGGTACGACAAAAACCTCGCCGAGCCCCACGCGGAACCCGGGTGATCGTCATTCCGTGGGCGGTCTGTACCTGATTATCCTGATGACCGACGTGATGGGTGGTTGCCGATGGCGGTCAGGCAGATGCTCGTCGCAGGCCGGTACCGTCTTCTGGAACCGGTCGGCGCCGGTGGAATGGGTCGGGTCTGGCTGGCCCGCGATCAGATGCTGGATCGGGACGTCGCGGTCAAGGAGATCGTCCCGCCCGATTGGATGTCCGACGCCGAGAAGGACCGGCTGCACAGCCGGACCCTGCGCGAGGCCCGGAGCGCGGCCCGGCTGACCCATCCGCACGTGGTCCGCGTCTACGACGTGGTCCACGCCGAGGGGCTGTCCTGGATCGTGATGGAGTACGTCGCGTCCCGGTCGCTCTACCAGGTGCTGACCACCAAAGGGCCGTACCCGCCGATCGCGGCGGCCCGGATCGGCCTGGCCGTGCTCGACGCGCTCACGGCGGCCCACCGAGCCGGCGTACTGCATCGCGACGTCAAGCCGCACAACGTGTTGATCGGCTCCGACGGCCGAGTTCTGCTGACCGATTTCGGCCTGGCCACGTTCGTCGACGACGGCATGATCACCACACCCGGTCTGATCGTCGGATCTCCGCAGTACGTGTCACCGGAGCGCGCCCGCGACGGCGCCTCCACGGTGGAGTCCGACCTGTGGTCGTTCGGGGCGACGCTGTACGCCACGGTCGAGGGACAGTCGCCGTACGCACGGGACAGTGCGATGGCGACCCTTGCCGCCCTGGCCACCGAACCCCCTGATCAGCCGTTCCGGGCCGGGCCGCTCGGGCCGATCCTGGACGGGCTGCTCCGGTACGAGCCGGCCGAACGGCTGAGCGCCCGCGAAGTCGAACGGCGACTGCGGGCAGTGCTGGAAGCGGAACCCGCGGAGACGCGCCGTGACGTGGGCGTCGCGCGGCCGAGCGTCGAGCCGGTCGCCGAGAACACCGAGGAACTGGGCGGGGGACCGGTGAGTCCGGCCGATCTTGACACCCCGAATCTGACCGAGTCTGATCAGTCGCTTCTGCCGGTTCTCTTCGTAGGAGCACGGGAACTCCCGGCCGGTGTTCTGGGGAACCCGGCCGGCGGCGCTCCGCAACCCGCCGACGAGCCGTCGGCGGCGATCGACGACTCCGACGAGTGGTGGCGGTCCTCGGACGACGACCTGTCCCGGAGCGGCTACATCGAGGGCACGTTCACCGACGTTGAAGTCTTCTCGCAGGTCGGAGCCCATGTCGTCGGCGATCGGGGCGGGGCTGAGGCCCATCCTCTGGGCGAACCCGGGGGCGTCACCGGGAGAAAGGCCGGCGAGGGCAAAACCCGCGGTGCCGCCTCACCCAGGCCCCGTCCTAATCGCCGGCCGTCCGCCGCGGGAGAACCCGCGGCCAGTCCCTCGGCCCGCCGGGGCAACCAGGTGCTGCTGGGTGCGATCCCGTCGCAGCGGTCACCGGTGTCCGGCCCGCTCGCCGCGAACGAGCCCCCGCCGGGCCGCTGGTCCCGACGTTCCCGGCCGGCGACCCCGGGCCGTACCCGGCTGATCCTCGGCGCCCTCGTGGTGGCTGTCCTGCTCGGTGGTGGGTTGGTCGGGATGCGGCTGATCGCCCAGGAGGACTCCGCGCCGGAGGTGGGCGTGCCCCCGACCCCGTCCACTCAGTCGTCACCGCGTGCCTCGCCGTCGGTCTCCGCCGCGGCCCTGCCTGGTTCCGCGCAGCCCTCAGGTCCCGCGTCACCAGCGGTTTCCGCCCCGGGCTCGGCGTCTCCAGGTTCGGTGCCGGTGCCGGGATCGGTGTCAGCGCCGGGCTCGGCTTCGTCCCCTGGCCCGGCGTCGTCGCGCGGTTCCGCGGCAGCGTCCGGTTCGAGTTCGTCCCCGGCGGCCGGTTTCTCGCCGGTCGTCTGTGATGTGCGGCCGCCATCCCGCGTGCCGATCACCCCGAAGGAGGATGCTGCCCGGGGCGTCAACGGCTGGGAGTTGCAGGCCGGCTGGTCCTACTTCACCGACGGCACCGGATTCCACATCCCGATCCCGGACGGCTGGACCTACCAGCGGATCGGCACCACCTACTGCTTCCGTGACCCGCGCGGAGCCCGGGTACTGAGCCTGGACGTCGGCCGCCCCACCGGCACCGCCCCGCAGGAGGGGTGCCGTGCCGAGGATCGCCGCCTGCGGGCATCCACCCGTATCCGCGACTACACGCCGATCGCGATCTCCCCGGTCACGCTGCTGCACGAGGCCGCCGACTGGGACTACCGGTACCGCACCGCCGCCGGCGTGCTCCGCCGCGCCACCACCAGGTGGTTCGCTCTTGGCGGCCACGCCTACGCCCTCGGCTGGGCCACGCCGGAAGCCGCCTGGGCCACCGAGCTCAGCAAGATCCAGATGGTCCGAGCCACTTTCTACACCGACACCCCGTCCACCACCCCCACCCGCAGCTGACCACCCCGCCGCACTGCGCGCCGCCGCACTGCGCGCCGCCGCACTGCGCGCCGCCGCACTGCGCGATGCCGCACTGCGCGATGCCGCACCCACCGCGCGTGCAGAATCGCGCCCCACCCCGCCGCCTCGCGCCGAGACCTGGCGTGCCGCGCAGCCGTCGGACTGCGCTGCGCCGCGCCGGAGCGCGCCGCGCCGCGCCGCGCAGGGTAGGGCAGGGCCGCGCCGCGCCGCGCCGCGGTCAGCTCAGGCTGGCGGTGGCCAGTTTGATGCTGAAGCCGACGAACAGCGCGCCCACCCCGGTAGCCGCCCCAGCCGCCAGCCGGCGCCGCCGCTGGAACTGCCCGGCCAGGAACCGCCCCCCGAAGATCAGCGCGGTCAGGTACAGCGCGCTGAAGAACTGCACGACCGCCCCGAGCACCAGGAACGACAGCGCGGGATGCGCATATCCCGGCTGGACGAACTGGATGAAGAACGAGACGAAGAACAGGATCGCCTTCGGGTTCAGCAGACTGATCACCAGCGCCCGCCGGAACGGCCGCTGCATTTCAGCGGGTTCTTCCTCGACCGCGTTGGCGACGGTCTCGCCCCGGTTCCGCCACCGGCCCCAGGCGCCGCGCAGAATGTTCACGCCCACCCAGGCCAGGTAGGCCGCACCCGCATACTTCAACACCAGGAACAGCGGCGGATAGGCCCCCAGCAGCGAGGACACCCCGGTCGCGGACAAGATCATCAAGACCGCGTCGCCGAGGAACACTCCGCAAGCGGCCTGATACCCGACTCGCACGCCGCGCCGCGCCCCCACCGAGAGCACGAAGATCGAGTTCGGCCCGGGCAGCAGGATGATGGCCACCACACCGAGCACGTACGTCCAGAAGTCAGTTATGCCCAGCACGAGTCACGCCTCCCCAGCCCTGATCAACCGGCGGCGAGCCGGTCCCGCAGGCGCTGAGCCGCGGCCGGCCACTCGTCCGCCGTCATCGCGAACACTACGGTGTCCCGCCAGCTGCCATCCGGCCGTAGCCGCTGCCTGCGGATCATCCCGTCCCGGCTCGCGCCGAGCCGGGCGATCGCGCGCTGCGACCGCTCGTTGCGAATGTCGGTGTACCAGAACACCTTGGCCGCGCCGAGCACGTCGAACGCCCGCTCCAGCAGCAACAGCTTCGCCTCCGTGTTGACCCCGCTCCGCCACCACTTGCGGCCCAGCATGGTGTGGCCGATCCCGACCGAGCGACGGACCGGATCGACGTCGTGATACGTCGTGAGGCCCATCACGACGCCGGTCACCGGGTCGACCTGGGCCCAGCCGGACCGGTCGCCCCGCCACTGCCCGCGGATCACCTCGGCGATGTCGGCCGCCGTGTCGTCCACCGAGCGAGCCTGCGGCGTGGGGAGATACCGCCAGACCTCCTCGTCGTCCAGCGCCTCGAACATCCCCGGCGCGTGCGCGGGGGACAGCGGCTCCAGCCGCACGTGCCGGCCCTCCAGCCGGACCGGGGTCTGCCAGGCGGTCGCCGGATTGCCGGGCAGATAGGCCGGCGGCGGCAGCGCGACGCCGGCGTCGGTTTCCGGCGGGCCGGACACCCGGCGGATCGGCAGGACGCCGGCCCAGTGCGGCAGGCCGAGGTCGGCCTCGTCGTCCTTCACCCCGCCGGACCGGGCCCGCACCGACACCTCGACCAGCGGGAGAGCCAGCACACTGGTCTGCGCCATCTCCTGCTTGGTCGGCGGGCGGCTCCCGGCCGCGCGCCCGGTGCCGGTCTTCTCCACCAGGGCCAGCATGGCCTCGGCCTTCTCCGCCGGGTCGGTGACCGGCCGGGCGACGCCGAGGGCGACCACCGAGCGGTAGTTGGCACTGTGGTGGAACTGGGAACGCCCGTAGACCAGGCCGTCGAGCAGCGTCACGCTGACGCAGACCGAGACGCCGTCGCCTCGGGCCCCCAGCGCCATCCGGCCGCCGGTGGACCCGTGCAGATAGAGCGTCTCGCCGACCCGGACGTGCAGGGTCGGGAGCACGCGGGGCTCACCGTCCACCACGAAGCCGACCGAGCAGTCGAACGCTTCGTCGAGAATGGCATGCGCGGCCTCCCGCTCGTAATGCATGCGCTCCCGTGTGCGGGTCGCGGTGGTGCGGTCGGTAGCGGCGTAGACATCGGTCATCAGGGCCTCCCCGGGTGGCGTTGTTCCACTTGCTTTCGAGCTTGTACTAGTACAGAATCTCGGCTGTGGCAGAACAATATCAGGTCAGCGGGGACACTGCCGCCGAGATTTCGGCGAGCATCGAGGCCGGCGTCGTCCGCGGCGACTGGATCTTCGGGGCAGCCCTTCCTCCCGTGCGGGTCCTGGCCGGCGCTCTGCACGTCAGTCCGGCCACGGTCGCCAAGGCGTATCAGGAGCTGCGGCAACGCGGTGTCGTGGAGACCGAGGGCCGGCGCGGCACTCGGATCCGGGCCCGGCCCCCGGTCGAGGTGTCCCGGTCAGCGCTGCGTCTCGCCGTACCGGAAAATGTTCTCGATCTTTCTTCTGGCGAGCCCGACCTGCGACTTCTCCCGCCGCTGGGTCCGGCTCTGCGCGCGGTCGCCGAGCACGTCGGGCCGCCGCAGGGCTACACGTCGGCGGTGACCATGCCGGAGCTGATCGAGGCGGCTCGCGCGCGCCTGTCGGAGGAGGGCATTCCGGTCGACGGTGCGGCGATCGCGGTCACCGCCGGCACGCTGGATTCGATCGAGCGCCTGCTCATAGCTCATCTCAGACCGGGCGACGCGGTCGCGGTGGAGGATCCGGGCTGGGCGAATCTGCTGGATCTGGTCGCGGCTCTGGGTATGCGGACGGTGCCCGTCGCGATGGATGAGGAGGGGCCCGAGCCCGAGTCGCTGGCCGCCGCGCTGCGGGCCGGTGCCCGCGCCGTCGTGATCACCGTGCGCGCGCAGAATCCGACCGGCGCCGTGGTCAGCGCGGCCCGGGCCACGTCGATGCGGGAGCTGTTCGCGGAGCATCCCGAGGTCCTGCTGGTGGAGGATGATCATGCGGCTGAGCTGGCCGTCGAGCCGGCTCAGGTGGTCGGCCCGGTGACCCGGCGGTGGGCCTTCGTCCGATCCGCGTCGAAACCGTTCGGTCCCGACCTGCGCATCGCGGTGCTGGCCGGGGATGAGGCGTCGGTGGCCCGGGTCGCCGGCCGGATGCGGATCGGCATGGGCTGGGTCTCCACCCTGTCCCAGCGGCTGTTGCTCCAGCTCTGGCGGGACGAGGCGGTCACCGCGCTGATCAAAGAGGCGGCCCGATCGTACGGGGTTCGGCGCACCACCCTGATCGACATGCTCCGCGTGCAGGGCGTCGCGGCGTCCGGCGCGGCCGGCATCAACGTCTGGGTCCCGGTGCCGGACGAGACCCACGCGGTCGCCGCCCTGCGTGACTCGGGTTACGCGGTGGCTCCCGGCGCCCGGTTCCGGATCTCCTCGCCGCCCGGCGTCCGGATCACCGTCAGCCCGCTCGACGAGCTGGATCTTCCCGCGCTCGCGCAGGCGGTGGTGGCCGCCGTCCGCCCGGCCGTCGGCATCGTCATGCGGTGATGTCCTTCGGATGGGTGGGCCGGTCGGCGTGACGCGGGTCACCCCGGGTAGAACGGAGGGATGCCGAGGACCGAAGCGCCGGTCGGCGCTCAGCAGTGGGTGCCGCCACGACCGCACAGCATCGACGAGCTCAAGCAGGCCGCCGCCGACTGCCACGGCTGTGAGCTGCACGAGCACGCGACCCAGACGGTCTTCGGCCGGGGCGCTCCGCACGCGAAGATCGTCTTCGTGGGTGAGCAGCCCGGCGACATCGAGGACCAGAAGGGCCTGCCGTTCGTCGGCCCGGCCGGTCGGCTGCTGCGCGAGGCCGTGGACGACGCCGGCATCGACCCGGCCGAGCTGTACATCACGAATTCCGTGAAGCATTTCCGCTTCGAGCTGCGGGGGACGAGGCGGGTCCACCAGACGCCCGGCCCGGCGCACATCACCGCCTGCCGGCCCTGGCTCGTCTCGGAGTTCTCGCTGCTCAAGCCCCAGTTGGTGGTCATCCTGGGTGCGACCGCGGGCAAGGCGCTGCTCGGGCCGTCGTTCCGCGTCAACCGCTCCCGCGGCCGGCTCATGCCCTGGCCGGGCTCGGCCGAGCACCCGGAGGACTTCCCGGTGACCGAGATCAGAGCGCTGGCCACGATCCACCCGTCGGCGGTCCTGCGCGCGGACAACCGCGAGATCGCCTACCGCGGCCTGGTCGACGACCTGAAAGTCGCCGCCGCGGCGATCGCCGCCTGATTCGGAAGAGATTTCGCGCGTACGGAATGTGCCCCGCACCGTGTTCCGCCGGCGCCCCCGCCCCTGAGTGCCGCACGTCACAAACGGCTGCACAGCTTTGCGGAAGGAGTCACTCCGGAGTCCCGTGGGTACGCTCGGGTCGTGCGATTGACGGACTTCTGGGGACGCCTGGAGCAGGCGTTCGGGGCACCTTACGCCCGCAGCATCGCGGCCGACCACGCCTTCGGTGACCTGGGCGGACGCACCATCAACCAAGCCATTGCCGACGGTGTCGAAACGGCTACTATCTGGCGTTCCGTGGTGGCCGCATACCCCGATCGGGTGCCGTCCCGGCTGCATTGAGTCATTTTTCGTACGCTTGTTCTGGCGTGTCGCTCGATGTAGTACAAGTGTTCGGCTATTGTCCACAGCGGCTCGGCCATCCACAGCCCTCGGTGGGGTGGAGGATTTTTGTCATACCCACCGCATACCGTGTCGGCCGTGGCGAAGAACGCGAAGTCCAATACAGGGGTGGCGGCAATGGTGGCAGGACCGGACCGGGAAAAGGCGCTCGAACTGGCGCTGGCACAGATCGACAAGCAGTTCGGCAAGGGCTCGGTGATGCGGCTCGGTGAGCGGCCGGTCGTGCAGACCGCCGTGATCCCGACCAGCTCCATCGCGCTCGACGTGGCCCTCGGCGTCGGCGGCCTGCCGCGCGGCCGGGTCATCGAGGTCTACGGACCGGAGTCCAGCGGCAAGACGACCGTCGCGCTGCACGCGGTGGCGAACGCGCAGAAGGCCGGCGGCACCGCGGCCTTCATCGACGCCGAGCACGCGCTCGACCCGGTTTACGCCCAGGCGCTCGGTGTCGACACCGACGCGCTGCTGGTGTCCCAGCCGGACACCGGTGAGCAGGCGCTGGAGATCGCGGACATGCTGATCCGCTCCGGCGCCATCGACGTCATCGTCATCGACTCGGTCGCCGCGCTGGTGCCGCGCGCCGAGATCGAGGGCGAGATGGGTGACAGCCACGTCGGTCTGCAGGCCCGCCTGATGAGCCAGGCGCTGCGGAAGATCACCGGCGTGCTCAGCAACACCGGCACCACGGCGATCTTCATCAACCAGCTGCGCGAGAAGATCGGCGTCATGTTCGGCTCGCCGGAGACGACGACGGGTGGTCGCGCGCTGAAGTTCTACGCTTCGGTCCGGCTCGACATCCGCCGCATCGAGGCGCTGAAGGACGGCACCGACGTCGTCGGTAACCGCACCCGGGTCAAGGTCGTGAAGAACAAGGTCGCGGCGCCGTTCAAGCAGGCCGAGTTCGACATCATGTATGGCAAGGGCATCTCCCGCGAGGGCTCGCTGATCGACGTCGGCGTCGAGCAGAGCATCATCCGCAAGTCCGGTGCCTGGTACACGTATGACGGCGACCAGTTGGGCCAGGGCAAGGAGAAGGCGCGGGAGTTCCTCAAGGAGAACCCGGACGTCGCCGCCGAGATCGAGAAGAAGATCCTGGAGAAGCTCGGCGTCGGGCAGACCACCGGGGACGCCACCGGCGGCCCCGAGCTGCCGCCGGTCGACTTCTGATCCGGTAAGCCGAGATGGCCGGACGACGTGGTGCCCGGTCCGGGCGCGGGTGGGATGCGATCCCGCCCCGGGCCGGCGCCGACGAACCGGATGGCGAGACCCCGGGCGAGCCTGCCCGGGGAGAGCCCCGGCGTGGCTTCGGGCGGCGTGGCGCCTCCGCGCGCCGCCGCCGTCCCGAGACCGAAGAGGGGCTCTGGCAGACGTTCGGTTCCTCCAGCGAGCCGAGTGAGCCGAGTGAGCCCAGCGAGGCGAGTGGCCTCGGCAAGGCGACTGCGCCCGACGACACCTCGGAGGGGAGCGCCCGACGCGGTCCGAGAAGCGAGCGCAGCGCGGCAGGGAAACCGGATGGCGGCTTCGGACGCGGCGGCGTGAGCAGATCGGCCCGGCCCGACCGTGGCTCAGGGCTGACCAGCGATTTCGGCTCGGGTGCGGCCGATCCTCGGGCGGCCCGGGGGTTCGGTTCGGGGGCCGCCGATTCCCGGGCGGGGGAGGGCCGGCGAGGCGGTTCACGGGACGAGCCGCGGAAGCCCGCGCCGCCCGAGCAGACCGAGTCGGAGCGGGCCCGGGAGATCTGTCTCAACCAGCTCTCGACCCGTCCGCGCACCCGGGCCGAGCTGGCCAAGGTGCTGGCCCGCAAGGAGATCTCCGAGGAGGTCATCGCCGAGGTCCTGGACCGGTATGACGAGGTCGGCATCATCGACGACGCGGCGTTCGCCCGAGCCTGGGTGTCCAGCCGGCATCACGGGCGTGGCCTGGCCCGCCGGGCGCTCGCCAACGAGCTACGGCAGCGCGGGGTGGACGCCGAGGTGGCGAGCGAGGCCCTGGAGTCCGTCGACGACGAATCCGAGGCGGAAACCGCCCGCGCTCTCGTCGATCGCAAGCTTCGCACGGCCACCGGCACGCCGGAGGCCGTCTTCCGGCGGCTCGTCGGCATGCTCGCCCGCAAGGGCTACCCCGCGGGTATCGCCATCCGCGCGGTCAAGGATGCGCTGGCCGCCCGGGACGAGGAGGCCGCCGAGTTCGCCGAGAACGTGGACGCCGACGCCCTGGCCGACCAGGCCGACCCGCTCTCCTGACCCTCGCTGCCCAGCCGGGCGAGAAGATCCGATCCTCGCTGCCCAGCCGGGCGAGAAGATCCGATCCTCGCCGCCGAGCCGGGCGAGAAGAGCCGATCCTCGCTGCCCAGCTGAACACCCCACGTCACCCGGCCGTGGCTGTGTGCACGTTCCCAGCCCGCCGAGCGAAGATTGCCCATGGTTGCGCTTTGTAACAAGTGCCCATGAGCGCAGAGAAATCCCCCGGACCCGGTCAAGCCGATCGCCCCGCACCCCGGCGGCCTCCGTGGTTCTCGGTTCCGGGCTTCGGCGGGCCACCCGGACGAGGTGGCATTGGTGACGATCTCAAGGCGTCGGACCTATATAGTCCGGATGTGAGGAAGTCCACCCATTCGACGGGAACCTCCGGATCGGTGTCCACCGACCCGGTGTTCGTCACGCTCGGTGGGGTGGGCGGCCGCTCGCCGGGCCGCGGAATAATGGTTGGACGGGCATCAGTCGACGTGCTCGGAGCGCCCGTTGAAGCGCTCGATGTTACGGCACGTCGGAAATATCCGGGCGATATCGTGAGCTGGGCGTAAGTGGGTCTGTGCCCTACGTCCCATCCGCTGCCGAATCATGAGTCCTTGACCGAAGCGGCACTTGCGACCTAGCCTCGCGTTACACAAGGTTTGCTCGACCATCGCAAGCAACACACACAACATAGATCGCATTACATTACGGCATCACTTGACGGGTCCGGCCCGTCAGAGGATGCCGCAGACGTCGCCTACCGCTGACCGCGCGGTGGACGGTGAGACATAACAGCGGTCGACCCCACAACTCCACACACTCTGATCCGAGCCATCAGCAGCCGACCCGGATTCGGAAGCCGCCCACACCCATCAGCGGGCCGGGCAGCGCCTTGAGGACGAGGCGTTGTCACACTCCGTTGACGATGGTGAGAGCTGGCGATCGAGCAGGTCGACGATCGTGAAGCCGACACCGAGAGGTGTGTCGTTCACGAGAGCCGACGATCGAGAGCCGGCCGTTCACGTGGCGCGGCACCGGTCTTGACGACGGCAGGGCGAGCGACTCCCGCAATCATGCGCGTGGGCCGCCCGGCCGAGTCGTCGGCACGACAGTCCGAGAACGGGCCAGGGGGCACGACGGGCCGATAGGGCACGCCGGGTCGCCAGGTTGCACGGGATGCGGAACGGCGAATGGCACGACCGGCACTGCGGAAACCGTGAAGCCGGCCGTGCGACGAGCCGTCGAGCGCCGACCCGAGCAGGCTTCGGACCGGCAAAGCGGATCGGCCCCCGGCCGACCGGCACCGCGGATCCCCGCGACGCAGGCCGACCGGAATCAGCCAAACCCGCCGCAAAGCCGAAGCGCCAAGCCGCAAGCCGCAAAGCCGAAGCGCCGAGCAGCAGGCAGCGAGGCCACCGAGCCGAGCAGCAGGCAGCAAAGCCACCGAGCCGAGCAGCAAGCAGCGAAGCCAAGAAGCCGAGCAGCAATCCGCCCACCCCGGACCAACCACCGAAACCAGCTGGGGAACCCCCGAACGCAGGGACCTGAAGGCAAGCCGGAAATCGGCCACCACGGCACCACATGCCGGAACGGCCCCGACGACACCTCCATAAACCAGCCGGAGTCAGAGAAACGACGAACCGGCCGGAGCGGCGTAAACCGATCCGGAAGCCGGAACAGGCGGCAACCGGCCTCTCCGAGAGGCGAAGCTGGTAGTCGTTAGGGCGGAGCGTGTGAGCCGGTCATCTGCCTTGGTCGGGCATCCCGCAGATAGCCCGCGCGCGTGCACACCGCGCCGGCGGCGAAGGGAGACGCGGCGAGATGGCCCCCCAGGACTGGGTGTTGGTAGTGGCGGTCGTCGTGCTCGCCGTGACGGTGATCGTCGGCATGACACTCGGCGCCCGTGCGCTGCGTCAGTTCCGGACCGAGCGGCAGGACGCCCAGGACCGGCAGGAGCAGGAGGTCGGCGTCGCCCAGGCGAAGGTGGCCGACGCGAACGCCAAGGCCGCTTCGGTGCGGGCCGAGGCCGCCGCAGCGAAGGCCGAGGCCGCGGCCGCCCGCGCCGAGGCCCGCCGGGTGCTGGAGAACGCGCACAGCGAGGCCGACACGATCCTGGAGCACGCCCACCGGCAGGCCGAGACCGACGTCGAGCAGTTGCGGACCGCCGCCCGCCGTTCCGGTGAGCGCGAGATCGCCCTGCTCAACGCGACCGTGAAGGAGCAGGCGGCCGAGGTCGAGCGCCGTGCCGCCCGGATCGACGAGCGGGAGCGTCTGCACTCCGAGGAGGTGGAGCGCCTGGTCGAGCGGGAGCGCCGGCTGGGCACGCTGGAGTCGGAGCTGAACAAGAAGCAGGCGCTCCTGACTCAGCGCGAGGCCGATCTGGCCAAGAACGAGGAGACCAAGCGCCGCGAGCTGGAACGCATCGCCGGTCTGACCGTCGAGACCGCGAAGACCGAGCTGATCGATTCGATCGAGGGCCAGGCCAAGCGGGAGGCGGCGATCCTGGTCCGGGACATCGAGCAGGACGCGCGGAACACCGCCGATACCCGGGCCCGGCACATCGTGGTCGACGCGATTCAGCGGATCGCCAGCGAGCAGACCGCGGAGAGCGTGGTCAGCGTCCTGCACCTGCCGAGCGACGAGATGAAGGGCCGGATCATCGGCCGTGAGGGCCGCAACATCCGCGCGTTCGAGTCGACCACCGGCGTCAACCTGATCATCGACGACACTCCCGAGGCCGTGCTGCTCTCCTGTTTCGACCCGGTCCGCCGCGAGGTCGGCCGGCTCACGCTGGAGAAACTGGTGCTGGACGGCCGGATTCATCCGCACCGGATCGAGGAGGTTTTCGACAGCGCGAAGAACGAGGTGGAGCGGCTCTGCGACCGCGCCGCCGAGGAGGCGCTGGTCGACGTCGGCATCACCAGCATCCACCCCGAGTTGACCAAGCTGCTGGGTCGTCTGCGGTACCGGACGAGTTACGGCCAGAACGTGCTCAAGCACCTGGTCGAGACCGCTCACATCGCCGGGATCATGGCCGCCGAGCTGGGCCTGGACGTGCCGACGATGAAGCGCGCGGCGTTCCTGCACGACATCGGCAAGGCGTTGACGCACGAGGTCGAGGGCAGTCACGCCCTGATCGGCGCCGACATCGCCCGCAAGTACGGCGAGCACGAGGACATCGTCCACGCCATCGAAGCGCATCACAACGAGGTGCCCCCGCAGACCATCGAGGCGGTGCTGACCCAGGCATCGGATGCCTGCTCAGGGGGTCGGCCGGGCGCTCGGCGGGAGAGCTTGGAGGCGTACGTCAAGCGTCTCGAACGTATCGAGGAGATCGCCGGCGGCAAACTCGGAGTCGAGAAGGTCTTCGCGATGCAGGCCGGTCGCGAGATCCGCGTCATGGTCCGCCCGGACGACATCGACGACATCGGCGCCGCCGTCCTCGCCCGCGACGTCGCCAAGCAGATCGAGGAGGAGCTGACCTACCCGGGCCAGATCCGGGTCACGGTCGTCCGCGAGTCCCGCGTGACGGAACTAGCCCGCTAAAACCCTCAAAATCCTATTTTTGTACGTCGGCCGACCGGTCCCCACGGCCCGGCCGAACGCGCCCACCCCCTCCCGCGCTGTGGCAACGCGAGGTGCAGGGGGCGCGCGGCCGGAGCCTCAGACCTGCCGGTCCACCGAGTTCACCGGCAGCGGCTTCGCCGCCGTCGTCCGCACCCGGGTCAGCCGCCGCTGCAGCCACCACGCGAAGACCGACAGCAGCCCGCAGATCCCGATGTAGATCGCCGCCACCACCATGTACGCCGGCACGTAGGGGAACCCGAAGGCGAGCCGCCCACCGATCGTCTTCCCCACGGTCAGCAGTTCCGGGTACGTGATGATGAACCCGAGCGCGGTGTCCTTGAGCAGCACCACGATCTGGCTCACGATCGCCGGCAGCATGGTCCGGACCGCCTGCGGCAGCAGGATGATCCGCAGCACCTGGTTCTTGCGCAGCCCGATCGCGTACGCCGCCTCGGTCTGCCCCCGGGGCACGGCGTTGATGCCGGCCCGGAAGATCTCGGCCAGCACCGACCCGTTGTACAGGGTCAGGCCGAGGACCAGGGCCCACAGGTTGCTGATCGACCAGCCGTACTGCAGGGGCACGTAGTACCCGAAGAAGATCAGGATGAGCAGCGGGATCGCCCGGAACAGTTCGACCACCGCGGTCGACGGCGCGCGCAGGATCGCGTGGTCGCTGAGCCGCCCGGCGGCGAAGACCGACCCGAAGAGCAGCGCCAGCACGGTCGCGATGCCGGCCGCCTTGAGCGTCGACAGCAGCCCGTCGAGCAGTTCGGTCTGGACCGCCTTGTACTCGAACTGCACCCAGCGGCGTTGCTCGAACTGCCCGGTCGCGTTGAAGCGGTAGATCACCCAGGCGATCAGCGCGACGATGGCCAGCGAGGCCAGAACGCCGATGATCAGATTGCGCCGACGCCCGCGCGGCCCCGGCAGGTCATACAGAACCGAGGAGCTCATCGTGTCGCCTCCGCTTCGCTCCGGCGCCACGATGGGCTGACGACTGAGCCTATGGATTCGTTCGCAAGCTCTCTCATCGCGCCACCGCCAACTTGCGCTCGAGGACCCGCTGCAGCACCACCAGCGGAGTGATCAGGATCAGGAAGCCGATGACGATCCAGAGCAGCACGTAGAACTGCGGTTCGCCGAACTCGGACATGTACGACGGGATCGCGCCGGCCTCGAGCACCGAGAAGCCGGCCGCCACCGTCGTGTTCTTGAGCATCGCGATCTCGACGCTCATCAGCGGCGGCACCATCGCGCGCAGCGCCTGCGGCAGCACCACCTGGGTGAGCACCTGCCCGAAGCCCAGGCCGAGCGCCCGTGCTGCCTCGGCCTGCCCGGGCGGGACGGTGTTGACGCCGGAGCGGACCACCTCGCAGATGAATGCGCCGGTGTAGACGGTCAGCGCGACCGTGGCCGCGGTGAAGTACTCCAGGTTCAGGCCGAGCTTGGGGGCGGCGAAGACCAGGAACGCGAAGACCAGCGTCAGCGGCGTGTTGCGGACGAGGTTGACGTAGGTCGCGCCGAACCAGCGCAACGCCGGGATCGGGGACACCCGGAACGAGCCGATCAGGATGCCGACCACGAGGCTACCGACGGCGGCGATCAGGAACAGTTTGACCGTGTTCCAGAAGTGCTCACCGAACAGGCTCCAGTGATCCGTCAGTACGTGCAGGAACTCCGTCATTCCCCGTCCTCAGGTCCCACCGGCCGGGGCCGGACGGAAGTGATCCGCCCGGCCCCGGCTCATGATGATGTGGATCAGTACCGCTCGAGGGCCGGCGGCGTGGCCGGCGAGCCCGACTTGCCCAGCGTGCCGTCGTAGATCTTCTGCCAGGTGCCGTCCTTGAAGGCGGCCTCCAGCGCGTTGTTGACGTAGTCGCGCAGGGCCTTGTCGTCGTGCGGCAGGCCGATGCCGTACTTCTCGGTGCTGAACGGCTGGCCGACGACCTTCAGGTCGGTCGAGTTCTGCGCGGCGTAGCCCTTGAGGATCGCGTCGTCGGTGGTGACGGCGTCGACCTTCTTGTCGAGCAGCTGCGAGACGCACTCGGAGTAGGTCTTGAACTCGACGATGTTCTCCGGCTCGGTCAGCTTCTCGTCCTTGACCCGCTGGATCGGGGTCGAGCCGGTGGCCGAGCAGACCTTCTTGCCCTTGAGTGTGTCCTTGCCGGTGATCGCCGACTCGTCCTTGCGGACCAGCAGGTCCTGGCCGGCCACGAAGTACGGCCCGGCGAACGAGATGTCGGCCTTGCGCTTGTCGGTGATCGAGTAGGTGCCGACGTAGTAGTCGACCTCCCCGCCCTTGATCGCCGTCTCGCGGTTGGCCGACGGGATCTCCTTGTACTCGATCTTCGCCGGGTCGACACCCAGCTTGGACGCGATGTACTGGGCGATCTCGATGTCGAAGCCGCAGCGCTTGCCGGACGTGTCCTTGTAGCCCAGGTTCGGCTGGTCGAACTTGACGCCGACGACGACCTTGCCGGCCGACTTGATCTTGTCGAAGGTGGTGCTGCCGGCGACCGCCGCGGCGCTGTCCGCCGTGAAGGTCGCGCCCGACGACACGCAGGTGTCGGAGGCCGGTGCGGCCCCGCTGGCCCCGCCGTCGCCGCTGGCCGTGGGGGTCCCCTCTTTGCCGCACGCGGTCAGCGTGAAGGCGAATGCCGCAGCGGTGGCGAACACCGCTACCCGCTTCATGCCCATGATCAACTCTCTCCTCTGCTCCAGTGGTGACTGGAATCGGCTTGGGGGCCGGTCATTGGGGTTACTCAGTGCGTAAGGATCTTGGAAAGGAAGTCCTTGGCCCGGTCGCTCTTCGGGTTCGCGAAGAACTCAGCGGGCGGAGCCTGCTCGACCAGCTGGCCGTCGGCCATGAAGACCACCCGGTTCGCCGCGTGCCGGGCGAAGCCCATCTCGTGGGTGACGACCACCATGGTCATCCCCTCCCGGGCCAGCGAGGTCATCACGTCCAGCACCTCGCCGACCATCTCCGGGTCGAGGGCGCTGGTCGGCTCGTCGAAAAGCAGGGCCTTGGGCTGCATCGCGAGGGCCCGGGCGATCGCCACGCGCTGCTGCTGGCCGCCGGAGAGCTGGGCCGGGAACTTGTCGGCCTGGCTGGCGATGCCGACCCGCTCCAGCAACGCCATCGCGCGATCGCGGGCGGCGGCCGGTTTCTCCTTGCGGACCTTCACCGGGCCGAGCGTCACGTTCTGCAGGATCGTCTTGTGGGCGAACAGGTTGAACGACTGGAAGACCATGCCGACCTCGCTGCGCAGGCGCGCCAGCGGCCGGCCCTCGGCGGGCAGCGGCGTCCCGTCGAAGGTGATCGTGCCGGAGTCGATGGGCTCCAGCCGGTTGATCGCCCGGCACAGCGTGGACTTGCCCGATCCGGACGGTCCGATCACGACGACGACCTCGCCGCGCTCGACGGACAGATCGACGTCCTGCAGCACGTGCAGTGGACCGAACCACTTGTTCACGTTCTCCAGAACGATCAGAGCCTCGCCTGCCACCTGATCCCCATCCCATCCCCGCCCATCCGCCCGGCGTCCATCCGCCAGCCGGGCCAGCTGTTGGCAGCCACCCTAGGGGGACATGTGTATCGGAAGGTGACGAGAATGGTCACGGAGCCGTAACGCAGCGAGCGCGGGAGGAAAGGTGCCGACACCATGGTGGTTATGTCTGGCCTCTGGAACTGGTCCGCCGCCGGGCTGATCGAGCCCGATCGGGTGCGGAATGCGCTGGCCGGAGCGCTGGAGTCGCCGGTGGGCGAGCTGCCCGACGTCGGCCCGGGCGCGCTGATGTGCGACGTCTACCACGTCGGTGGCGACTTTCCGACACTGATCGATGTATTTCTTGCGCCCGAGCACGTCGCTGAGGAGATCGTCGCGAGCGCGGTGGCGGTCCGGCTGGGCGCCGCGCTCCTGCTCCCGGACGACACGCTCAACCCGACGAGATACGTGCTGGCCGAGCCGGACGGGACGCTGCGAGCCGTGCACGTGGACGAGGAGGAGACCGACGACGGTGCCGAGCGACGGCACGCCCGCCCGTGCACCGGCGTCGACCCGGCGTGTGCCACCGGCCCGGGCTGCAGCCGTTCCCGCTTCCGGCCGGGCGGCGACCCGGGCCGCTCCGCCGCGGCCTGAGCGTCGCGGGTTAATGGCGGGAGAAGGGCGGGTGAACAACCTCCACAATGGACGTGCGGTACATCACATGGCGTTTGCGAACTGGGCATATGTTAATCCGGCCCGCATATAAGTCATCGAGTGAGATCACTTCTACGAGCCGCGGCCGCCGCGGCGTTACTCAGCTCCGCGCTGCTCGTTCCGGCCACCGCCGCCCAGGCCGCCGCCGTGAGCGCCGCCCGCCTGCTGCCCAACCCGGGCTTCGAGGCCGGCCTGGCCTCGTGGACCGCCGACAGCACCGCGGCGACCGCGACCACCGATACCGTCCGCACCGGCTCCGGCGCGGTGCGGATCGTCGACTCCAGCACCACCACCGGCGTCAGCGTCCGGAGCGCCCGGCTCGCCGTCGTCCCGGCTGAGCGGCTGACCGCGAGCATCTGGGTCAAGCAGGCCGTGGCCGGCGCGGGCGGCTCGCTCTATCTCGAGTTCCGGCGGGCCGACGGCAGCCGCACCACCCCGGTGCTGGCCCGGGCGGCCGTCGCCGGCACCGCCTGGCAGCAGCTGACCGTGGTCGGCGACGTGCCGGACGACGCGGTCACCGCGAACGTGCTGGCCTACTCGTCGCTGGCCGACTCGGGTACCACCTACTGGGACGACGCCGCGGTCAGCGCGCTGCCGGCGCCGCTGCGCAAGGTGCCGAACGCGGGCTTCGAGGAGCAGCGCGACGCGACCTACCCGACCCAGTGGGCGACCGACAAGACCGGGGTCAGCCTGGTCCGGGACGCCGCCGCCTTCGAGGGTGACACCGCGGTGCGCATCACCGACACCAGCACCACCGACGCCGTCTCGGTGCTCAGCAAGGCCGTCCCGGTCGCGGTCGGGGAGAGCATCACCGCGTCCGCCTGGGCGAACCCGCTCAGCGGCACCGGCGCCACCCTCTACCTGGAGTTCCGGAACGCCGACGGGGACCGGATCGGCGCCACCACCGCCACCCCCGGTTCCGCCGGGAGCGGCTGGCAACGGGTCAGCGTCACGGCGACCGCGCCGGCCGCCACCACCACGCTGACCGTCCGGCTCTACAACCTGCTCGGCGACGTCGGCACCACGACCTGGGACGACGTGCGGCTGCGGTCCGGCGCGGACACCTCGTACGCCCCGGCGCTCGGCGCCGGCCAGCAGGTGCTGTTCGCCGGGGACGAGCGGATCGAGTCGTACAGCGGCGTGGCCCATCGGGTCTTCCCGGGGACCAAGGCCGGCGCCACCGGCATCGTGCTCGGCAAGGGCACCGCGGCCTACACCGCGAACCCGCGGTGCCCCTGCACCGTGCTGCCGGGCGCGACCGGCGAGCCGGCCTGGAAGATGTGGTTCGCCGGCAGTCCGCAGGACGGGCTGAACTCCGGATACGCGACCAGCGCGGACGGGCTGACCTTCCAGCACGTCGCGGTCGTCACCGGGACGCCCGGCCTGGGCGGTGTGGTGGCCAACCCGGCCTGGAGCGCCGGCGCCGGCGTTCCCCGCTACTTCGGCCTGGGCAAGCGCACCGACCCGGCGAACCAGTACTACTGGGTGCAGTCCACCGACGGCATCGCCTGGACCGAGGTGCCGGGCTCGACGCCGCTGGCCGGCTTCGACGTCGCCACCGTGACCTACGACCCGATCGCCAAGCTCTACGTCGCGCAGATCAAACGGCACCTGAGCATCCCGCTCGGCCCGCGCACCACCTGGGTCTCCACCAGCACGAACTTCGTGCAGTGGAGCACGCCCCGGCCGTCGTTCGCCACCGACGGGCTGGACGACGAGCTGATCACCGGGGCCGGCCGGCACGGCCAGACGCCGTGGAGCGAGGTCTACGGCATGCCGGCGATCCGCTACGGGGACCAGTACCTGGGCACACCGTGGATCTTCGACATCACGTACAGCCCGAATCGGGATGCCGGCGACAACGGCCCGGACAAGGGCCGCAGCCACCTGGAGCTGACCACGTCGCGGGACCTGGTCAACTGGAGCCGGCCGAGCCGGGGCGACCTGGTCACCCCGGGCGCCGCCGGCTCGTGGGACTACGGTTTCCAGCTCAGCGGCACCAACTTCGTCACGGTGACGAATGCGGCGGGCGAGCCCGAGACCCGGTTCTACTACGGCTCGTTCAGCGGTGAGCACAGTTGCTCGGCGGCGAACGTCACCGCCGGCGACTGCCTCTACGGCGCCGGCAACTCCAACGTCGGCATGGTCAGTTGGCCGGCCGATCGGTTCGCGTCGTTCCACGGCACGGGCACGGTGACCACCCGCCCGCTGACCCCGGCCGGCACCGGCCTGACCGTGAACTACGCCCCCGGGGCGAGCGGTGACCACCTGGTGGTCGAGGTGCTCGGCGTCGACGGCACCGTCCTCCCCGGGTACGGCGCGGCGGACGTCACCCCGATCACCACCGATGCCCGGGCGCCCGGTGCGCGGGTGACCTGGGCCGCCGGCACGACCCTGCCGACCGGCCCGATCCGGCTGCGGTTCACCCAGACCGGCGGCGACCTGTACGCGTTCACGGTCTCCTGAGGTGTTCGGGCGGGTGGCGCTACCGGCCACCCGCCCGATCGGTTTCCCGCGCCGATGGCAGTACCCTGGTCAATTGCCATGACTACCGAGATGCAGGGCGCCGCGCGCACCTACGATGTGCGCACCTACGGCTGCCAGATGAACGTGCACGACAGCGAGCGGATCTCCGGGCTGATGGAGGACGCCGGCTACGTGCGCGCCGCTGACGCCGACGCGGCCGACGTGGTCGTCTTCAACACCTGCGCGGTCCGGGAGAACGCCGACAACCGCCTCTACGGCAACCTCGGCCACCTGCGCCCGACCAAGATGAAGAACCCGGGCATGCAGATCGCGGTCGGCGGCTGCCTGGCCCAGAAGGACAAGGGCGACATCGTCAAGAAGGCGCCCTGGGTCGACGTGGTCTTCGGCACCCACAACATCGGCTCGCTGCCGGCACTGCTGGAGCGCGCCCGGCACAACGAGGAGGCCGAGGTCGAGATCCTCGAGTCGCTCGAGGTGTTCCCGTCGACGCTGCCGACCAAGCGCGAGTCGACGTACGCGGGATGGGTCTCGATCTCGGTCGGTTGCAACAACACCTGCACGTTCTGCATCGTCCCGTCGCTGCGGGGCAAGGAGAAGGACCGCCGCCCGGGTGACGTCCTGGCCGAGGTGCGCGCGCTCGTCGCCGAGGGTGTGTCCGAGGTCACCCTGCTCGGGCAGAACGTGAACTCCTACGGTGTCGAGTTCGGCGACCGGCTGGCCTTCGGCAAGCTGTTGCGCGCCTGCGGCGAGGTCGAGGGCCTGGAGCGGGTCCGCTTCACCAGCCCGCACCCGAAGGACTTCACCGACGACGTGATCGCCGCGATGGCCGAGACGCCGAACGTGTGCCACTCCCTGCACATGCCGCTGCAGTCCGGGTCGGACCGCGTGCTCAAGGCCATGCGCCGCAGCTACCGCCAGGAGAAGTACCTGGGGATCATCGAGAAGGTCCGGGCCGCGATGCCGGACGCGGCGATCACCACCGACATCATCGTCGGCTTCCCCGGCGAGACCGAGGAGGACTTCGAGCAGACCCTCGAAGTCGTCCGCCAGGCCCGCTTCTCCAGCGCCTTCACGTTCCAGTATTCGATCCGCCCCGGCACCCCGGCCGCGACGATGGAGGACCAGGTCCCGAAGAAGGTCGTCCAGGCCCGCTACGAGCGCCTGATCGCCACCCTCGAAGAGATCACCTGGGCCGAGAACAAGAAGCTCGTCGGTCAGAAGGTCGAGGTCCTGGTCGCGGTCGGCGAGGGCCGCAAGGACGAGCGCACCGGCCGGATGAGCGGCCGCGCCCGCGACGGCCGCCTGGTCCACTTCGCCACCGGCACGCTCACACCGCGCCCGGGCGACATCGTCGAGACGGTCATCACCTACGCCGCGCCGCACCACCTGAACGCCGACGGTGACCCGCTGAGCCACCGCCGCACCCGCGCCGGCGACGCCTTCGAGGCCGGCGTCACGCCGAAACTCAAGGGTGTCTCGCTCGGCCTGCCGACGATCGGCGTTCCCGCCCCGCTGCCCCCGGCCGCGGACGGTTGCGCTCTCTAAAACTTCAAGATCCAAACATCAACCGCTTCGGCGGTACGGCGGTGAGCCCGCGACCGCCCGCAGCTGACGCAGCAGCGCGGAGGTCCCGGGCGGGTCGGGCGTGTCCCCGTAGACCGCGGCGTAGACGTTCCGGCTCGTCGCGGGCAGCTGAAATGTCCGTACCCCCGAATTGTGGTGTGCGGCCAAGGCCAGCCCGGGCAGGACCGTGACCCCCAAGCCGGCCGCGACCAGCGCCTGCACCGCGACGTAGTCGTCGGTGGTGAAGCGGATGTCCGGCTGAAAGCCGGCCGCCGCGCACACCCGCAGCAGCTCCCCGCGGCAGCGCTCACACCCGGAGATCCACGGCCGCTCCCGATAGTCGGCGAGCGTCCCGCCCTCCCCGCCACCCGGCATCCCGCCGCCGGCGTCGGTCGGCGTCCCCTCGTTCCCGTCGGCGGGCGTCACGAGATCGTGGCCGGCCGGAGGCGCGAGATCGCGGCCGGCTGGGGGCAGGAAATCGTGGCCGGCCGGGGTCACCAGGTGTAGCGGCTCTTCGAGAAGCAGCTCGTGTCGCAACCCGTTGAGGTCCGGCGCGATCCGGGCGGCCGGGTCGCCGGGCGACTGATCCGATGCGGGCACCGGCTCGCCGGGATAGGTGAACAGCAGCGCGACCTCGACCTCACCGCTGCGCAGCAACCGCACCGCCTCGGGCGGCTCGGCCTCGGTGAACCGCAGGTCGACCCCGGGATGAGCGGTCACGAACCCGGCCGCCGCGGCCGGCACGAACGTCCCCAGCGCGGACGGGAAAGCGGCCAGCCGCACCCGCCCCGACCGCAGCCCGGTGTGGGCCGCGAGCTCGGCCTCGGCCGCGTCGAGCCGGCCCAGGATCTCCTCGGCCCGCTCGGCCAGCATCCGCCCGGCGTCGGTGAGCCGGATGCCCCGCCCGGCCCGCTGGATCAGCCGGCTGCCGGTCTCGGCCTCCAGCCGGGCGAGGTGATGGCTCACCGACGGCTGGGCGTAGTGCAGCGCGGCCGCGGCGGCGGTCACCGATCCGTGCCGGGCCACGGCGACCAGCACCCGCAGACGAGTCACGTCGAGCATGGGGGCAACCTATCAACGCGGCCTATGAGTCTATCCGAATTCCGGCATTGGACCGATGGGTCGGGCCCGGCCGAGGATCGACCGCATGGACCTGACCCTCGCGGATTTCCGTGCCGCCCACGACGTCGTCGGCCGCCACCTGCCGCCCACCCCACTGTGGAACTACCCGCTGCTGGACCGCGCGACCGGCGCGAACGTCCTGGTCAAGCACGAGAACACGCAACCGGTGGGCGCGTTCAAGGTGCGCGGCGGCCTCACCCTGCTGGACGCCATGCCGCCGGCCGACCGGGCCCGGGGCACGGTCACCTGGTCGACCGGGAATCACGCGCAGTCGATCGCCTACGCGAGTCGCCTCTACGGCGCGCCGTGCACGGTCGTCATGCCGTCGACCGCCAGCCCGTCGAAGGCCGCCGCGGTCGAGGCCTGGGGTGGCCGCGCGGTGCTGACCGGCGACTCCCTGGAGGACGCCCAGCGGCACGCCGAGAAGCTGGCCGCCGACTCCGGCGCGCGGCTGGTCAGCCCGGGTGACACGCCGGAGCTGCTGGCCGGCGTGGGCACGCTCTACCTGGAGATCCTGGAGCGGGCGCCGAAGCTGGACGCGATCGTCGTGCCGGTCGGCAGCGGCACCGGCGCGGCCTCGGCCGCCCTGGTCGCGGCCGCTCTGGCGCCGGGCTGCGCGGTGATCGGCGTGCAGTCCTCGGCCTCGCCGGCCGCGCACGACTCGTGGCGGTCGGGCGAGTTGCTCGCCCGGCCCAACCGGACCGCCGTGGCCGGGCTGGCCACCGGTCGCGGGTTCGCGCTGCCGCAGCGGGTCATGCGGGCCCGGCTGGCCGACTTCCTGCTGGTCACCGACGAGGAGATCGGCGCCGCGCGGCGGCTGCTGGCGACCGCCGCGCACACCCTGGCCGAGGGGGCCGGGGCGGCCGCGGTCGCGGCCGTGTCGAGCCGGCCGGACCTGTTCGCCGGGCGCTCGGTCGCGGTGGTCTGCACCGGAGGCAACGCCGACGCGGCCGAGCTGTCCACGTTGATCGATCGGTGATGGGGCTGTCACACTGGAATCTGTCGAGAGGTGTCGATGGTCAACTTCCCACGCGCGCCCCTGCCCCTGCGCGGTGAGCGGCGCCGGCCGGCGGTCACCGCGACCCGTCTGCTGTTCGCCCTGACCGGGCTGGCTGCGCTGGTGCTGGGCTATGCCGGCCTCGATCAGTACCTGGCCGGGGCGTCCGACCCGCACACCCGCGACCCGCTCAACCTGACCTACAACACGCTGCAGCTCTTCGTCCTCGGGGCCGACCCGCTGCAGGACGCGGTGCGGATCCCGCTCGCGCTGCAGATCGCCCGGTTCGCCGCGCCGGCCGTCACCCTCTACGCGTTCTTCGAGGCCGGCCGGGTGCTGCTGGCGGCCGAGCTGCGCCGCTGGCGGGCCCGCCGCTCCCGCGGTCACGTGGTCGTCTGCGGCGACACGTCGGTGGCCCGGACGCTGGCCGAGCGGCTGCACCGGGCCGGCCGTCGCGTGATCTGGGTGCGGACCCGGCCGATCGGCCCGCTCGAACTGCGCCGGCGCACCCTGCTCGGCGTGCAGGGCGACGCCCGCGACCCGGACGTGCTGCGCGGTGCCGCGGCCGGGCACGCCGCGGTCGTCTACCTGTGCACGGGGGAGAGCGCGGCCAACCTGGCGATCGCCGCGGCGGTGTCCCGGCTGGCCCCGCCGGGCCGCTCCGATCTGGCCATCTACGCCCAGATCCACGAGCCCGACTGGGCGTTGACCCTGCAGGCGCGGCGGCTCGGGGTGCCCGACGTGGCCGCCCAGCGACTCGACTTCTTCCACCTCGACGAGCTCGCCGTGCGGGTGCTGCTGGCCCGGTCGCCGCTGCTCGTCCGGCCGGACGGGTCGGTGCCCCGGGTGCTGGTCGCCGGGGATTCGTCGCTGGCCCGGTCGCTGCTGGTCGAGCTGGCCCGGCACTGGCGGCTGCACCGGCGTGTCCCGGGCAGCCGGGTCGAGGTGGACTTCGTGGCGCCGGACGCCGCCCGGGCGGTGGAACAGCTGGCCCGGCGGCATCCGGGGCTGCGGGACGGGTGCCGGATCACGACGTACGAGGAGATGCTCTTCGAGGTCATCTCGAGGGAGTCCCGTTACGACCGGGCGTTTCTCTGCTTCACCGATGAGCGCTACGGCCTGCAGGTGGCGCTCTCCGAGTTCCGGTTGTGGCACGCGGTCGACGGTGACGTGGTGGTCGCCGTGGACGGGCTGGCCGAGCTGGCCGACGTGTTCAGCCCGCGCCGGTCACCGCCGCTGCTCGATCCGCTGGGCGGTCGCCTGCGGCTGTTCTCGCCGGTCGCGGCCGGCGGTGATCCGGAGCTGATCGCCGAGGATCTCTCCGAGCGCCTGGCCCGCCTGATCCACGAGCGGTACGTGGTCGCGGGCCAGTCCCGGGGCGACCGGCGCGCCGCCGTGACCTGGTCCGATCTGCCCGAGTCACTGCGTCGCTCGAACCGTCTGCAGGCTGCCGACATCGGTCCGAAGCTGCACCGGGCGCACTGCGCGATCGTGCCGAGCGACGGATCGAGCGACGTCTTCCGTTTCCGTGACGACGAGATCGAGGAACTGGCCCGTCACGAGTCGCGCCGCTGGGTCGAGGCGACCGAGGCCGAGGCCCGCGAGCACGGCCGGCCGATCGACGAGGAAACGGCCCGTTACCTGCGCGACTGGGACGACCTGCCGGTTGACGGGCAGGAGAAGTGTCGAGCGGCAATCCGTGACATTCCAGACATTCTAGGCGAGGCTGGCTTCCAGGTTGTCCGATTGGCGGACACTGAGGCCGGCCGGGCCTTGTACCCGGCGTAAGGCAAGGGGGAGCGATGGTGCGCATCGGCGTGACGGGCCATGTCCGGTTGCAGCCGTCGGCCCACCGGTTGATCACCCGGGAGCTGAGACGGCTGCTCCGGGGCTATTCCGGCATCCACGGCGTGACCTGTCTGGCCGAGGGGGCCGACCGGATCTTCGCCGAGGTGGTGCGGGACAGCCGCGGCACGTTCGAGGCGGTCCTGCCGGTCCCGGAGATCTCGGCGGCGCCGGAAGAAGACCGTGACCTGCGAGAACTTCTGAAGTATGCAACCGACGTCACCAAGATCACGGTGCCCGGCCCGCCCGAGGCGTCGTACGAGGCGGCCAGCCGCGAGGTGGTCCTGCGCAGCGACGTGCTCGTCGCGATCTGGGACGGCGGCGAGGAGGGCCTGCGCGGTGGCACCGCGGCGACCGTGGCCTTCGCCCGCGAGCAGGGCCGGCCGGTCGAGGTGGTCTGGCCGGTCGGAGCGCTGCGCCTGCCCGCCGAGCCACTCGTCGCGGCGGCCCCGGTCCGTTCGTCCTGGCTGGGCCGCTGGGCCGACACGAGCACCCCGGCGACGAACCAGGCCTCCTGATCCACGCGGCGCCGGTCAGCCGGAAAGCGCATCGGCTGTCCGGAAGACGCAGCCGGCCGTCAAAGGGTCTCCCAGGCGTCGTCGTCGACCAGGTCCCGCGCGAGCCGGATGAACGCGTCCCGGGTCTCCACATTGGCGACGCCGAGCACCACGTCGCTGTCGGTGATCAACTGCTCCTGCCACTGCAGCACCGGATCGGTCGGGATCGACCCCAACAGGACGTTGCGTCCCAGCTGGTGGCTGTCGGCCAGGCGCAGCAGCCGCCAGTCGCACTGCTGGAGCCAGACGGTCTGCTCGACGCTGAGACCGCGCTGGCCCAGGGAGTCCGGGTTGATCACCACGGTCCGGACGAACCGCAGGCGGCCGGCGAACGCGCTCGGATCGTGCCCGAACTCCTTGGCCACCGGCAGCAGACCGCGCGGGCCGTTGACCAGGTTGCCCGCGGCTATCACATGCTGCCTGGTCCACCGGTGGAAGACCAGCCAGCGGGCGGGAACGTTGCGCATCGACGGCATCGCCGTCACCCGCAGCGCCAGCTCCACGGCCAGGTTCCGGCCGGCGCTCAGATCGACGAAACAGATCGAGAACTCGTCGTTCAGCCGGCGGAACAGTTTCTCGCAGCGCTCGGCGAGCTCGGCACTGTCGCCGCGGAAATCGGCGCCCCCGACATCACCCGGGAACAGCACGAGACGACCCGCGCCGACCGGCCGGTCCCGGATCGTGCTGAAACCGGTCTCCTCCCACACGTCGATCCGCTCCGGCTGCGCCACCGTGCCGTTCAGGTACGAGTGCAGGCCCGCCCCACCGATCGTGCCGCTCTCGGCCCGCTCCAGGCCGAAAACCGCCCCCGCCGTCGGGGAACCGAAGTCGAAATCCAGGTAGCAGACGTCGTGACCGTCCAGGGCAGCCCGGTACATCAGGTTGCAGCTGGTCACCGAGCGGCCGGTGCCACCCTTGTCGGACGCGGCGAAGACGAACATCAGAGCACCGTGTTCGACGAGTCGCGGGCGGCGTCCAGGTTGCCCAGCATCTCCAGCGCCGCACTGGCCGAGGCGACGGCCACGGCCGGGCGGGTGCGGGCGATCGCGCGGGCCCGTTCGAGTTTGGTCCGGATCTCGGTCAAATGATCCTTCAATCCGAGACTCACGCCGGCCGAGCCTCTCATGAGTTCCATGTCGTACAGGTGCTCGGCCTCGTAGAGCAGGTCGTACGCCTGACCCACCAGCCGGTCGTTGACCAGCGGCTCCTGGCTGACCAGGCCGGCCGCGCCGACCAGGCCCCGGACCACCCGCTCGGTGTGGTACCAGGACGGCCCGGCATGCTCGGGCACCGTCTCGAACACCTGGGACGGCTGATCCCACAGCCCGCGGAACTCACCGTCGGTGAACCGGCGCCGGGCGATGTGGTCCCACACCCGGTCGGCCAGCCGCAGCATCCGGGCCCGGGACTCCGGCTCGGTCAGCAGCGCGGCCACCGTGAGGCACTGGCGCAGCAGCAGCGTGGAGAACTCGCCGACGCTCCACCACGGTGTCGACTTCGGCTCGTCGTCCGCGTCGGCGGCGACCGCCAGGGGAACCAGCAGGCCCGGCTCGTGCAGTCGGATCGCCGAGTCCTCGCTGTGGTGCTGGCGGGTCACCCGGGCCTCGTTGGCCAGGTCGGCCAGGACCGCGCCGATCCGCCCCAGCTGAGTGTCCGAACCGCGGCGCCGGACCAGGTCCTTGGCCACGATCGAGGTCACCAGCAGCGTGTAGTACTCGCTGCGCCGGGTGTCGGTGGTCTGCCAGGGCGGATTCTCCAGCGGCCAGACCGAGCCGTCGCCGAACGTGGCCACCGTCGCCCAGTACGTCAGGGTCAGGTCCCACCGCAGCTGCAGCGCCCGGGCCAGCCGCTGCTGCTCCTCGCTGAGCAGGCCGAGCACGCGGGTCCGCTCGGAGAACAGGTCCTCGATGGCGTCGACGGCGATCACGGTGAAGTACAGGTACGGCTTGTTCTCGGCGCAACCCTCCGGCTGGGCGCCGCCGTCGGCCGGGTCGCTGGCGTCCACCTCGGCGGCGACCGCCACCGTCGGCGCGTCCTTGACGACGCTCCACGACCAGCCGCACTCGAAGAGCTGATCGGCGCCCTGCATCTGACTCGTCTGCCCGGATCCGATCAGGACCTCGCCGAACGACGCGATCGTCTCCTGCAGGGCGTGCTGGAACTGGGCGACCACCTGCCTCGACGGCAGGCCGGCCGGGTTCAGCGTCGCGACCAGGGTCCGGCCCGGCTCGCTGCCGGCGTCGAAGACGTGGGTGGAGAAGCTGCGCAGCAACCCGATCATGGCGGCGGTGAGCCGGCCGCCGGCCAGCCGCTCCAACCGGCGCAGCCGCTCCCGCAGCTCGGCCCGGCTGACCGCCTGCCGGAAGATCCGGACGAACCCGATCGTGGCCAGTGACAGGGTGACCGAGATGGCGAACGAGTCCACGATGTCCCGCCCGCGCTGATCGTCGGTCAGGGTCTCGCTCTCGTCGGCCGAGTAGTAGTCGCCACCGGCGAACGTCGGCCGGCCGGTCTCGTCCCGGTACCGCTCGAAATACTCGGTGGCGATCTCGACCAGGCGCACCGGAACGGTCCGCTCGTTGCCCAGCGGCGCCAGGGCCTGCAGGATCTCGTCCGAGGTCACGTTCGGACGGTCCACCGCGAACGGCATGACCTGGGTCGCCGGCCGGAGGATGCAGAGCAACTGCTCGGCGTCGCTTATCGAGTTGGCGCCGTCGCGACCGCCCCAGCGCCAGGCCCCGTCACGCCACGACGTGGCGACTGTCGCCTTCCACGTCTCCAGCAGGTGTTGCCGCGGTTCGATCCTCACGGGTGCGCACCACCATTCCGGTCGGCCCATCCCATGATGGCGCACCGGTCGCGGCGGTGGGAACGCGAAAAGGGCGGCGGATCGATCGATCCACCGCCCTTGTCACCGACAGAGCGTCAGTTGGCCTGCTCGGCCAGGGCCAGGAACTGCTTCTTGGAGGCGAGCGCCTGCTCGGCCTCCTTGATCCGGCGGTTGTCGCCGGCCGCCTGGGCGCGGGCCAGACGCTGCTCGGCCTCGGCGACCTGGTCACGCATCTGACGCAGCAGCGGGTTGTCCTGCGGGCTGGTCTTGCGCCAGGCCGAGTCCATCGCGACCCGGATCCGGTCCTCGGCGGCCCGCCAGCGGCGGTCCAGCCCGGCGGCGGCCTCACGCGGCACGCGGCCGGCGTCGTGCCACGCGGCCTGGGCGTCACGCAGCTTGTTCTGCGCGGCGCGGGCGTCCGCGTCGACGTCGATCGCCTCCAGCTCGGCCAGGATCGCCTGCTTGCGGTCCAGATTGCCCTGGTACTCCGCGTCGCGGGCCGAGAAGACCTCGCTGCGCCGGGTGAAGAACGCGTCCTGAGCGGCCCGGAAGCGTTCCCAGAGGCGCTGCTCGGCCTCCTTGGCGGCGCGCGGCGCCGCCTTCCACTCGGTCATCAGCTCCTTGAGCCGGTTCGCCGTGGTGTTCCACTCGTCCGAGCCCGAGATCGCCTCGGCCTCCTTGACCAGGTCTTCCTTGGCGGTCTGGGCCTGCTTGCGCTGCCCGTCCAGGGTGGCGAAGTGGGCGCCCCGGCGCCGGGTGAAACCGTCCCGGGCGGCGGCGAACCGCTTCCACAGCTCACCGTCGGTCTTCTTGTCGACGCCGCGGATCGTCTTCCACTCGTCGAGGATCTCCTTGAGCCGGTCACCGGCCGACTTCCACCCGGTGGCCTCGGCGGCGAGCTTCTCGGCCTCCTCGACCAGCGCGGTCTTGCGCGCGAGGGCCTCGGTCCGGGCGACCTCGCGGGCGGCCTTGGCCTCGCCCGCCTTCTCGTCGGCGAGCGCGGCGAGCCGCTCCAGCCGGGTCGTGAGGCCGTCGATGTCGCCGACCACGTGCGCCTCGTCGAGCTGCGTGCGCAGCCGCTTGACGCTGCTCAGGGAGTGGGCCGCGTCGGCCACACCCGACTTGAGCCGGGCCTCGACGAGCTCGACCTCGGTCAGCAGGTCCTCGAATCGCCGGGCGAAGTGGGCGAGGCCCTCCTCAGGAGTCCCGGCCTGCCACGAGCCGACCACCCGGTCGCCCTCGGCGGTCTTCACGTACACGGTGCCGTCGGCATCCACGCGCCCGAAGGCAGTCCAGTCGGTGCTCATCAGCTCATCCTCGTTCTCCCGGCGCCGCCGGACCACTCCGGTCCCCGGCCACCGCCACAGCGCAGTGGAATGCCAACCTTCTCAGTGGCATTCTTTCTCGCGCATTGTCACAGGTCCAACCCGGTCAGGGGAAAGCTCCCGCCGACGACCGTGACACAACCTTGTCCTACGGTTGCTTTGTGCCGTCAAGTCCGGGTCTCCGTGTGGTCACCGTCGTCGGGCCGACGGCGGCCGGCAAGTCCGCCCTGAGCATCGCGATCGCCCAGGAACTGGGCGGTGAGGTCGTCAACGCCGACTCGATGCAGCTCTACCGCGGGATGGACATCGGGACCGCGAAGCTGAGCGTGGCCGAGCGCGACGGCGTGCCCCACCATCTGCTCGACATCTGGGACGTCACGGTCACCGCGGCCGTCGCCGAGTACCAGGCGCTGGCCCGGGCCGCGATCGACGACATCTTCGCCCGCGGGCGTGTCCCGGTGCTGGTCGGCGGCTCGGGGCTGTACATCCGGGCGGTGCTGGAGGAGTTCGAGTTCCCGGGCACCGACCCGGCGATCCGGGCGCGCCTGGAGGCGGAACTGGCCGAGACCGGTCCGGCTCCGCTGTTCGCCCGGCTGACCGAGCGCGACCCGGTCGCCGCCGCCAAGATCCTGCCGTCCAACGGCCGCCGCATCGTCCGCGCCCTCGAAGTGATCGAGCTGACCGGGCTGCCGTTCACCGCGGCCCTGCCCGACCCGAAGCCGTACTACGACGCCGTGCAGATCGGTGTCGACCGGGACCCGGCCGAGCTGGACGAGCGGATCGCCCGGCGCGTCGACCTGATGTGGGCGGCCGGCCTGCTCGACGAGGTGCGCGCGCTGGACGCGGCCGGGATCCGGGACGGGCGCACCGCCTCCCGGGCGCTCGGCTACCAGCAGGCCCTGGCCGAGCTGGACGGCACGACGACCGAGGCCGAGGCCAAGGAGGACACGGTCCGCGGCACCCGGCGGTTCGTCCGGCGGCAGCGCTCCTGGTTCCGCCGCGACCCGAACATCGCCTGGCTGGACGGCGCGACCCCGACGCTCGTAGCCGATGCCCTGGTCCTTGCGCGATGATGGACCGCGTGTTTTTCACCAAGGGCCACGGCACCTCGAACGACTTCGTCATCCTCGCCGACCCCGACGGCGAGCTGGAGCTGACGCCGGCGCTCGTCGCCGCGCTCTGCGACCGGCGGCGCGGGATCGGCGGCGACGGTGTGCTGCGGGTGGTGCGCGCGGCCAAACACCCCGCCGCGGTCGAGCACGCCGCCGAGGCCGAGTGGTTCATGGACTACTGGAACAGTGACGGCTCGATCGCCGAGATGTGCGGCAACGGGGTCCGGGTCTTCGCGCGCTACCTGGTGGAGAACGACCTGGCCACGCCCGGCCCTGCGGGCCTGCCGGTGGCCACCCGCGCCGGGATCATGCACGCCGTGGTCCAGGCCGACATCATTTCGGTACGGATGAGCACCCCCCGGGTGTACGCGGCCAGCACCGCCACCGTCGGCTCCCTGACCGTTCCCGGCATCGCCGTCGACTGCGGCAACCCGCACCTGGTCTGCGGCCTGCACGACGGTGTCGCCCTGGCCGGGCTCGACCTGACCGTCGCCCCGCTGGTCGACAAGACCCTGTTCAGCGCCGGGGTCAACGTCGAGTTCGTCGAAGCGGCCGAGCCCGTCGAGGGGCGCGACCGGCACGTCACGATGCGCGTCCACGAGCGCGGGTCGGGCGAGACCATGTCCTGCGGCACCGGCGCGCTCGCGGTCGGCGCGGTCGCGCTGCGCGAGGCCGGCCTGACCGGCGGCTCGGTCGCGGTCGACGTGCTCGGCGGACGCCTGGTGATCACCTGCGACGAGCAGGGTGCGTGGTGGCTGGCCGGCCCGGCCGTCCTGGTCGCCTCCGGCGAGATCGACCTCACCGCCCTCCCCTTCTGACCCACCACCTGTCCAGCTGGCGCTCAGGGCTGTCTCCGGCCGCTTTTTGCAGCCCTGAGCGCCAGCCGAGCCGGTGAGCCGCGGCTGGGGCTTGTGTGGCAGCCACGTCGCGGCGTTGACGCTGGTCAGGCGTCGCGGCGCGGGTTGCGGGGCTCGGCTGGTGCTCAGGGTTGTGTCTGGCTGTTTTTGGAGCCCTCAGGGCCAGCCGAGCGGCGGGGGCGCGGCTGGGGGTGGGGTGGGCTGCGGCCTTGCGTGGGACGGCGGGCGGGACTCTGGTGGGCGGTTTCGGGCGTGGGTGGGTTTGTTGCTCTGAGCGCAACCCAAAGATCAGGTCGCCCTTTCGGGCCTTGCGTTTTGGCCGCGCCAGCGGCCTGCGAGGGTCGGAAGGGTCCCCGCGGGAGCGGCGATCGGGACCACGGCGGACCGGGGCAATGAAGAATTTGATCTTGGGGTTCAGGGGTGTGACCCGGAAGTCACACCCCTGAGGGACCCTAGAAGATGCCTTCCGGGGCCTTGTCGAGCTCGGACTCCGGGGCGGCGGCCGGGTTGGCCGGGATCGGACCGCCGCGGACGACCGCGCGGATGGCGGCCGCGACGGCCGGGGTGACGCGGGGGTCGAACACGCTGGGGATGATCACCGTGGGGTTGAGCTTGTCCTCACCGACCACGTCGGCGATGGCGCGGGCTGCGGCCAGGGCCATCTCCTCGGTGAACTCCTCGGCGGCGGCGTCCAGCATGCCGCGGAACACGCCGGGGAAGGCCAGCACGTTGTTGATCTGGTTGGGCTGGTCGGAGCGGCCGGTGGCGACGATCGCGGCGTGCTTGCGGGCCTCGCGCGGGTCGACCTCCGGGTCCGGGTTGGCCATCGCGAAGACGATCGACCGGTCGGCCATCTTGGCGATGTCGTCGCCGGTCAGCAGGTTGGGGGCGGAGACGCCGATGAAGACGTCGGCGCCGGCGATGGCCCCGGGCAGGTCGCCCGCGTAGTTCGCCTTGTTGGTGTGGTCGGCCAGCCACTGCATGGACTCGTTCAGGTCGGGCATGCCACGGTGCAGGGCGCCCTTCCGGTCGTAGGCGATGATGTCGCCCACACCCTGACGCATCAGCAGCTTCATGATCGCCGTGCCGGCCGCGCCCGCACCGGAGACGACGACCTTGACGTCCTGCATCCGCTTGCCGACCACGCGCAGCGCGTTGGTCAGCGCGGCCAGCACGCAGATCGCGGTGCCGTGCTGGTCGTCGTGGAAGACCGGGATGTCGAGCAGTTCCTTCAGCCGGGCCTCGATCTCGAAGCAGCGCGGCGCCGCGATGTCCTCCAGGTTGATGCCGCCGTAGGCCGGCGCGATCGCCTTGACGATCTTGACGATCTCGTCCGTGTCCTGTGTGTCCAGCACCACAGGCCAGGCGTCGACGCCGCCGAAGCGCTTGAACAGCGCGGCCTTGCCCTCCATGACCGGCATCGCCGCGGCCGGACCGATGTTGCCCAGGCCCAGCACGGCCGAGCCGTCGCTGACCACGGCCACGGTGTTGCGCTTGATGGTCAGCCGGCGGGCGTCGGCCGGGTTCTCCGCGATCGCCATGCAGACCCGGGCCACACCCGGCGTGTACGCCCGGGAGAGCTCGTCACGGTTGCGGAGCGCGACCTTCGAACTGACCTCGATCTTGCCGCCGAGGTGCAGCAGGAACGTACGGTCGGAAACCTTCCGGACGTCGACGCCGTCCTGGTCCTCGAGCTGCTTGACGACCTGGTCGGCGTGCGCGGAGTCGGCGGTGTCACAGGTCAGGTCGACGACGACGTGACTGGGGTCGGAGTCCACCACGTCCAAAGCCGTCACGATCGCACCGGCCTCGCCGACGCAGGTGGTGAGGCGGCCGATGGACGACGCGTCCGCGGTAACAGCGATGCGGATCGTGATCGAGAATCCTGCGCTCGGCAGGCGGGTGGTCACCACGGTTGTCCCTCCGACGTTGGTGGGGTGATCGAACAAATTGTCGCTCGCTCGGAATGTTCGATCGCCTTGCGGTGGTTACTGGTGAGTCAGCCACGCTTATGTGGATGCGCTCGCCCGCGTGACGTGCCACGATCGGGCGTAGGAGGTCACTTTTGCGAAACACGTACCAGACACCCGTCCTTGACGAGCCGGATCTGACGACCGGCGATCTCGAGCTCGAGGAGCGGCACTCGCTCAGGCGGGTGGCCGGTCTCTCCACCGAGCTCACCGACATCACCGAGGTCGAGTACCGCCAGCTGCGACTGGAACGCGTCGTCCTGGTCGGCGTCTGGACCGAGGGCAGCGTCGAGGACGCGGACAACTCGCTGGCCGAGCTCGCGCAGCTCGCCGAGACCGCCGGCTCCCAGGTCCTGGAGGGCCTGATCCAGCGGCGCCGGCAGCCCGACGCGGCGACGTTCATCGGCCGGGGCAAGGTCGACGAGCTGCGTGACGTAGTTCTCAGCAGCGGCGCCGACACCGTCATCTGCGACGGCGAGCTGTCCCCGTCCCAGCTGCGCAACCTGGAGCAGCAGGTCAAGGTCAAGGTCGTCGACCGGACCGCGCTGATCCTGGACATCTTCGCCCAGCACGCGAAGAGCAAAGAGGGCAAGGCCCAGGTCGAGCTGGCCCAGCTGCAATACCTTCTGCCGCGACTGCGCGGCTGGGGTGACTCGCTGTCCCGGCAGGGCGGTGGCGCCGGCGGTGGTTCCGGTGGCGGCGGCGTGGGCACGCGCGGTCCCGGTGAGACGAAGCTGGAGACCGACCGTCGCCGGATCAATCAGCGCATCGCCAAGCTGCGCCGGGAGATCAAGGCCATGCGGACGGTACGGGAGACCAAGCGCTCCCGCCGCCAGTCCAGCGGCACGCCCGCCGTGGCCATCGCCGGCTACACCAACGCCGGCAAGTCCAGCCTGCTCAACCGCCTGACCGAGGCCGGCGTCCTGGTGGAGAACGCACTGTTCGCCACCCTGGACCCGACCACCCGGCGCACGTCCGCGGAGGACGGCCGGGTCTACACGCTCTCCGACACCGTCGGGTTCGTCCGGCACCTGCCGCACCAGATCGTCGAGGCGTTCCGCTCGACGCTGGAGGAGGTGGCCGAGGCCGACCTGCTGGTGCACGTCGTCGACGGCTCCCACCCGGACCCGGAGGGCCAGGTCAGCGCGGTCCGCGAGGTGCTCAGCGAGGTCGAGGCCGACCGGGTTCCCGAGCTGCTGGTCATCAACAAGATGGACGCGGCCGACGAGGAGACGGTTCTGCGTCTCAAGCGGGCGTGGCCGGATGCCGTGTTCGTCTCGGCGTGGAGCGGCTCGGGCATTCAGGAGCTGAAGGCGGCCATCGCGGAACGGCTTCCGCGGCCGGCCGTGGATCTGCGGGTTCTGTTGCCTTATTCACGGGCCGATCTGGTCGCCCGGGTGCACCGGACGGGGCAGGTTCTTCAATCCCGTCATCTGGACGACGGTACGGAGATGCAGGTCCGGGTCGGTGAGCACCTCGCCGCCGACCTGGAACAGTTCCGTTGCTGAGAGTTACCTGTGTCTAGGCGCGAAATCAGACACCTGGTGAGCTTTGACCAGGGTTGATCCACGCGTTACACCGATGGGTGACGCCGCATGCGACACTGTGCGGATGCGGCGTCTCGTGTTCTCGATCGTGCTGGGTGTGGGCCTGGTGGCGATTGGCGGTACAGGCGCGTCGGCCGCTGACCCGACGCCGACGGCGACGGTCAGCGCGAAGGCGACGCCCGGCAAGAAGATCTGTCAGATCAAGGACGAGAAGCTCGACGAGCTCTCCGGCCTGGTCGCCACGAGCTCCGGCTTCATCGTGATCGACGACAGCAGCACGCAGGACGCCAAGAAGAAGATCTTCTTCCTGGACAAGAACTGCAAGATCAAGAGCACCCGGAACTTCGGTAGCCCGCCGCGGGACACCGAGGACATGGTGCTCTCGCCCGACCAGAAGACCCTGTGGATCGCCGACACCGGCGACAACGAGGTCCTCAAGGGCGGCGACGTGCGCACGTCGGTCGTGCTGTGGAGCATGCCGCTGGCCGGTACCAAGGACGCTACTCTCCACCGGTTCACGTACCCGGACGGGGACCTGCACGACGCCGAGGCGCTCCTGCTCGACGGTGACGGCACGCCGATCATCGTGACCAAGGAACTCGGCAACGCCTACATCTACAAGCCGGCCTCGGCGGTCAAGAACAGCGACACCGCCGTCCCGCTCAAGCGGGTCGGGGAGCTGGCGCTGCCGGCCACCGAGACCACCAGCAACGCCTTCGCCAAGATCTTCAACCGGGTGATCACCGGTGGGGCGATCGCGCCCGGCGGCAAGAAGGTCGTGCTGCGGACGTACACCGACGCGTCCGAGTGGGACGTGACGAACGGCGACGTGCTGGCCGCGCTGAAGACCAAGCCGCGCACCACGGGCCTGCCGAACGAGACGTTCGGCGAGGCGATCTCGTACAGCGCGGACGGCAAGACGTTCTACACCGTGTCGGACATGAACGGCGACCACGACACCGAGAACTGGATCCAGCAGTACGTGCCGGCCACCGAGGTCGCCGTGGTCTCCAAGAAGCAGGACGGCGCCGGCGGCACCGGCGACTCGTGGTACTCGAACCTCAGCATCAGCGACATCACGAAGCTGGTCGGAGGGGTCGGCGTCATCGGCCTGGTGCTGGTCGCGATCGGCGTCATCGGCATCGTCCGGTTCCGCAAGCGCAACCCGGCCGGGCTCGTGGTCGACGAAGCGCCCAGCGGGGGCATCGACAAGGTGGACCCGGCGACCGAGCTGATCGGCGTGGGCAGCGGGGGCGGGCCGCAGCGCGGCGCGGCCTACGGTTCCGGCGGTGGCGGCAACGGTCCGGTGTACGGCAGCGGGGGTGGCCAGCAGCAGCGTCCCCCGGCCTACGGCGGCGGCGGTCAGGGCAGCGGCGGTCAGGGCAGTGGCGGTCAGGGCGGCGGGCAGTACGGCCGGCCGGCTGGGCCCGGTGGCGGGCAGCCGCCGCGCGGTCCGCAGCGTGGCCCCGGCGGCCCCCAGCAGAATCCGCAGCAGCGGCCCCAGGTTCAGCCGCCGCGCCCGCAGGTGCAGCAGCCGCAACGTGGGCCCCAGCAGCAGCCGCCGCGCGGTCCGCAGCAGCAGCCCCCGCGTGGGCCGCAGCCTCCGCGCGGGCCCCAGCAGCCGCAGCGTGGTCCGCAGCAGCCGCAGCGCGGCCCCGCCGGTGGGCAGCAGCCCGGCGGTGGTGGCGGGGTCTACGGTGGGCAGCAGCGTCCGCCGCAGGGCGGTGGCCAGCAGCAGCGGCAGGGCGGGACCTACGGTGGTGGGCGTCCGCCCCAGAACCGCGACGACAACGGCTTCAACCGCCGCTGACTTCCTGAATCGAACGCGAAGGCCGGCATCCGCAGGGGTGCCGGCCTTTCCGCATCCAGCCGTCAGCGCCGGCCCACCGCGGCGAGCTGGCGCTGGCGGCTGCCTCAGCGCCCCGAATACAGCCGTGAGTTCCAGCCGGCGGCAGTGAGCTGGTGCTGGCGGCTGTCTCGGGGTCCCGGATGCAGCCGTGAGTTCCAGCCGGCGGCAGTGAGCTGGTGCTGGCGGCTGTCTCGGGGCCCCGGGCGCAGCCGTGAGTGCCAGCTGGCGGTGGTGGGCTGGTGCTGGTGGCTGTCTCGGGGTCCCGGATGCAGCCGTGAGTGCCAGCTGGCGGGCCGGGGCGGCGGGGTGGCCTGGAGTTGGGCGGGCCTTGCGTGGTGAGGGCCCGCCATCCCCGGCGGCGCGGGCCGGGGATGGTGGAGCGGCGGCGCCGCGGACCGTGGGGACGGGCGGGTGCTCACCGGCGTACGCAAAAGGGATTTTCAGACGCGGCGCAGGACCGCGACCACCTTCCCCATGATGCTGGCGTCGTCACCGGGGATCGGGTCGAAGGCCGGGTTGGCCGGCATCAGCCACACGTGCCCGTCGCGCTGCCGGTAGCTCTTGACCGTCGCCTCGCCGTCGATCATGGCGGCGACGATGTCGCCGGCCTCGGCGGTGGGCTGCTGGCGCACGACGACCCAGTCGCCGTTGCAGATCGCGGCGTCGATCATCGAGTCGCCCTTGACCTCGAGCATGAAGACCTCGCCCTCGCCGACCAGCTCGCGCGGCAGGGGGTAGAACTCGTCGACCGACTGCTCGGCCAGGATCGGGCCACCGGCGGCGATCCGGCCGATCAGGGGCACGTAGGCCGGCTGCGGCCGGGCGGCCCGCAGCGCGTCGTCGTCGACCAGCTCGCCGGGGGAGCGGACGTCGACGGCGCGCGGACGGTTCGGGTCGCGGCGCAGGTAGCCCTTGGTCTCGAGGGCCTTCAACTGGTACGCCACCGAGGAGGGGGAGACCAGGCCGACGGCCTCGCCGATCTCACGGACGCTGGGTGGGTAACCGTATTTCTCGCCCCACTCGCGGATGAAGTCGAGGATCCGCCGCTGGCGGGCGGTGAGGTCGTTGGTGACCGGTTCGGTCACGCTGCCGATTGCGGTCACCGACCGCAGCTGCGGGGCGTCGGCGGAGCGAGCCCGGCCCGGTGTGCGGCGGCGAAGAGCGGAGTCCTGCCTGATCGGTTGCTTGCGGTCGTCGGTCGACACGTCCGCCCTCCCTGTCGGCCAGTGCCTGTCGGCACGTGGTGCGTCGCGGAGCCGGACGCGCCGTGGGGATGGCGTTTGTCCGGCTGACCCCTCTTGACAGGAAACCGTAGTGGGCGGGGCCGACATATTCAAACATCTGTACGAGGTTTCACCGGCGTGTCGCCCCGGAAGACTGGATTTTCGTACTCCCGTTCTGATAGACCGTCGTACGGGCGTTCTATCGAACGGGTGTCCGAGAGAGAGGGAGCTTGTCATGGTGGTCACCGGTGGGGCTCGGCACACGGCGCCGCCCCTGCGACTGACTCGCCGCGGCCGGGTGGTCGTTCTCGGTCTCTTCTTCGCGTCGGCGGCGCTGGCGAGCATTGTCTTGTTCATGACTGCCGCGCGGGCCTGACGCCCCGGCAACCGGTTTCCCGACGCGCCAGGTGATCGCACCGTCACCCCAGCGTGTTGAGGTGCGAATTACGGCGCGTCGGCACGTCGCTTAACTTGCATCGGCGTCGGCTGCGGCATAGCGTCGTCCCCAACATCTAGTGGTTACAGAGATGTAAGTCATCCACAGGTTGGGTTTCTCCTCCCCGGTTTTCCGCAGGTTCGGCCGCAGTCGCGCGATGGGTTAGTACATTGCGAGGCTGGGCTTCGCCATGTCTGGACCAAGGCCGGGGTGGGGCGAAGGGGGAGATCGCGGTGCGTTGCCCGTATTGCCGGCACGCCGACTCGCGCGTCGTGGACTCGCGGGAGGCCGACGACGGTCAGCTGATCCGTCGCCGACGGTCGTGTCCCGAGTGCGGGAAGCGGTTCACCACGGTCGAGGAGGCGATTCTCGCGGTGGTCAAGCGCAGTGGCGTCACCGAGCCCTTCAGCCGGACCAAGGTCATGAGTGGGGTGCGCAAGGCCTGTCAGGGCCGGCCCGTCGACGAGGACTCGATCGCGCTGCTCGCGCAGCGGGTGGAGGAGACCGTCCGGGCCCGCGGCGCCGCGGAGATTCCGAGCCACGAGGTCGGTCTGGCGATTCTCACGCCCTTGCGTGAACTCGACCAGGTCGCCTATCTGCGGTTCGCCAGCGTGTACAAGGCTTTCGACTCGCTCGACGAGTTCGAGAGCGAGATCGCCGCGCTCCGTGAGGCGCCGCCGGTCCGGGACGCCGGGACGCGACATGCCGTCGCGCCGCGGTCCGGTTCGGCCCGCCCACCCAAGATCAACGGCTGAGCACACCCGGCCGCATCAGAGCTACACCTGTCAGCAGTACTACGAGGGGGAGCACGTTCATATGGCCGGAGACGGCGTGACAGCGGGTCGCCAGCGGAGCAGGGCAAGTTCCAGTGGCGGGGCGGCCGGGGGGCTGCGTGTGGAGCGGGTGTGGACGACGGCGGGAGTCCACCCGTACGACGAGGTCGAGTGGGAGCGCCGCGACGTCGTCATGACGAACTGGCGTGACGGCTCGATCAACTTCGAGCAGCGTGGTGTGGAGTTCCCGGCGTTCTGGAGCGTGAACGCCGCGAACATCGTGACGACGAAGTACTTCCGGGGTGCGGTCGGCACGCCCGAGCGGGAGCAGTCGCTGCGGCAGCTGATCGACCGCGTGGTCCAGACGTACCGCAAGGCGGGCGAGGAGCACGGTTACTTCGCGAGCGCGTCCGACGCCGAGGTGTTCGACCACGAGCTGACCTGGATGCTGCTGCACCAGGTGTTCAGCTTCAACTCGCCGGTCTGGTTCAACGTCGGCACCAAGTCGCCGCAGCAGGTCAGCGCATGTTTCATCCTCTCCGTGGACGACTCGATGGACTCGATCCTCGAGTGGTACAAGGAGGAGGGCCTGATCTTCAAGGGTGGTTCCGGCTCGGGTGTGAACCTGTCCCGCATCCGCTCGTCCAAGGAGCTGCTGTCGTCCGGGGGAACGGCGAGCGGCCCGGTCAGCTTCATGCGCGGCGCGGACGCGAGCGCCGGCACCATCAAGTCCGGCGGCGCCACCCGGCGCGCGGCCAAGATGGTCATCCTCGACGTCGACCACCCGGACATCGAGGAGTTCGTCCGGACCAAGGCGCGCGAGGAGGACAAGATCCGCGCGCTGCGGGACGCCGGTTTCGACATGGACCTGGGCGGCACCGACATCGTCTCGGTGCAGTACCAGAACGCCAACAACTCGGTCCGCGTCAGCGACGAGTTCATGACGGCGTACGAGAACGGCACCGAGTTCGGTCTGCGTGGCCGGCTCAACGGCGAGGTCATCGAGACCATCGACGCCCGCAAGCTGTTCCGGGACATCGCCCAGGCCGCCTGGGAGTGCGCCGACCCCGGCCTGCAGTACGACGACACCATCAACGACTGGCACACGAACCCGGAGACGGGCCGGATCACCGGCTCCAACCCGTGCTCGGAGTACATGTCGCTGGACGACTCGTCCTGCAACCTGGCCTCGCTGAACCTGATGAAGTTCCTCAAGGCCGACGGCGGCTTCGAGGTGGAGAAGTTCGTCAAGAGCGTCGAGTTCATCATCACCGCGATGGACATCTCGATCTGCTTCGCCGACTTCCCGACCGAGAAGATCGGGGTCACCACCCGGGCGTACCGGCAGCTCGGCATCGGCTACGCCAACATCGGCGCGCTGCTGATGGCCTCCGGCCTGCCGTACGACTCGGACGGCGGCCGCACCCTGGCCGCCGCGATCACCTCGCTGATGAACGGTACGGCGTACCGTCGCTCGGCCGAGCTGGCCGGCGTCGTCGGCGCGTACGAGGGCTACGCCCGCAACGCCGACGCCCACCAGCGCGTGATGCGCAAGCACGCCGCGGCCAACGACGAGATCCGTCCCGTCGGCCCGGTCGCCACCGAGATCGTCCGTGAGGCCACCAAGCAGTGGAAGAACGGCAACAAGATCGGTGAGAAGAGCGGCTGGCGCAACGCCCAGGCGTCGGTGCTGGCCCCGACCGGCACCATCGGCCTGATGATGGACTGCGACACCACCGGCATCGAGCCCGACCTGGCCCTGGTCAAGTTCAAGAAGCTGGTCGGCGGCGGCTCGATGCAGATCGTCAACCAGACCGTGCCGCGCGCGCTGCGCAGCCTCGGGTACCCCGAGGAGCAGGTCGAGGCGATCGTCGAGCACATCGCCGAGCACGGCAACGTGGTCGACGCGCCCGGCCTCAAGACCGAGCACTACGCGATCTTCGACTGCGCCATGGGCGAGCGGGTGATCTCCCCGATCGGTCACGTCAAGATGATGGCCGCGGTGCAGCCGTTCATCTCCGGTGCCATCTCGAAGACGGTCAACATGCCGGAGACGGCGACCGTCGAGGAGATCGAGGAGATCCACTACCAGGGCTGGAAGCTGGGCCTGAAGGCGCTCGCGATCTACCGCGACAACTGCAAGGTCGGCCAGCCGCTGTCGGCCGGCAAGGGCGCCAAGGAGACCGCTCCGGCGGTCGTCGAGCCGGCCGTGCAGACCGTGGTCGAGAAGGTCGTCGAGTACCGGCCGATCCGCAAGCGCCTCCCGAAGAAGCGCACGTCCGAGACGGTCTCCTTCTCGGTCGGCGGCGCCGAGGGCTACCTCACCGCGTCGTCCTACCCGGACGACGGCCTCGGCGAGGTCTTCCTGAAGATGTCCAAGCAGGGCTCGACCCTGGCCGGGGTCATGGACGCCTTCTCGGTCGCGATCTCGATAGGGCTGCAGTACGGCGTCCCCCTGGAGACGTACGTCAGCAAGTTCACCAACATGCGCTTCGAGCCGGCCGGCATGACCGACGACCCGGACGTGCGCATGGCGTCCTCGGTGATGGACTACATCTTCCGTCGCCTGGCGCTGGACTTCCTGCCCTACGAGACCCGCGCCGAGCTGGGCATCTTCACGGCCAAGGAGCGCACCGCGCAGGCTCAGGCCGAGGCGGCGGCCGAGGCCGCGGCCGACCTGGCCGTGTCGGTGCCGGTCACGGCTCCGGTCACGACGACGGTCACGGTCGCCGAGGTGCGGGCCGCGGCCACCCCGGAGAAACAGGCCGGTTCCTCGACCGAGCTTCTCGAACTGGTCACCGGTCACGCCGCGGACGCGCCGCTCTGTTTCACCTGCGGCACCAAGATGCGCCGGGCCGGCAGCTGCTACGTGTGCGAGGGCTGCGGCTCGACCTCCGGCTGCAGCTGATCATCAAGATGTGAGGGCGGGCGGTGAGCGGGAAGCTCACCGCCCGCTGTCGCGTACGGCGGTCAGCGCTTCTTCGGCGCCTCGTCCCGCAGCCACACCCCGAACTCCACGGCCGTTCGCACCCCGTGCTCCAGCACCGCCGTGCACACGTCCCACCCGCACACCTCGTCCGGATATTCCGGCCGCTGGTGCCACATGGTCTTGATGGCCAGGATGGCCTGCCGCTCCTCCTCGGTCAGCCGCCCGGCCAACTTCCGGTGCCACTCGCTCACGTCCGCGTGGTCCTCGTTGAGCCAGATGGAGAGGTCCACCCGCCACTCGCCGAGCGTGATCGTCACGTGGTACCGCTCGTCCCGCTTCTCCCCGCCGCGCTCGTCCCGGTAGGCGAAACCGGTCACGCCCGGGATCGCGACCACCGTGCCGAGCAGTGCGAGTACATCCGACGGGGTGAATCCGGGCCCGCCGAGCAGCATCACGTCAAGGTCGCGCCAGACCATGAGCCCGGACACGTAGCTGCCCGTGGGGAGCAGCGGTCCCAGCGGCTCCAGCAGCGCGAGCACGGAACGTGCCTCCGCCTGCAGTTCCTCGGGCCGGTCCATGCCGCTCTCCTTCCGTATCCATCGACGCCGGGGGGAACGACGCCGACGCCCATTGTGGGACGTGCCCGGAGCGCGCCCGCTTCCGGCCCGGCCGCGAAACCTCGATGACCCGATCGGCTTTAACGTGTAAGTTGAGCTGGTGAGCAGCGTTGACGTCGTACCCGCCCGGGTGAACACGGCCAAGATCGCAGTTGGCGTCACGTTCGCCATGAACGGTCTGGCCCTGGCCGGCTGGCTGTCCCGGGCCCCCGCGATCCGCGACGGCCTGGAGCTGTCGGTCGCCGGTTTCGGCCTGCTGCTGCTCTGCATGTCCGGCACGTCGGTCGCGTCCATCCCGCTGGCCGGCCCGCTGGTGCAGCGCGTCGGCCCGGCCCGCGCGGTGCTGATCGCCAGCATGGCCGAGGCGTTCGGCCTGGCCCTGCTGGCCACCGCCACGCTCATCAGCTCGGTTCCGCTGGCCGGTCTCGCCCTGCTGTTCTGCGGCTTCGGCACCAGCACCTGGGACGTCGCCATGAACGTCGAGGCGGCCGACGTCGAGCGCCGCATCGGCCGCACGATCATGCCGCGCTTCCACGCCGGTTTCAGCCTGGGCACGGTCGCCGGCGCCGGCGTCGGTGCGGCCGCCTCGGCCATCGGCGTGCCGATCTGGGCCCAGCTCTACGTCACCACGGTGATCGTCGTCGCCGTCCAACTCGCCGTCGTCCGCCGCTTCCTCCCGCACGTCGAGCCCGAGCCGGGCACGAAGCCGGCAATGACCGCCGGTCAGGCCTGGCGCGAGCCGAGGACGATTTTGATCGGCCTGATCCTGCTCGGCTTCGGCTTCACCGAGGGCAGCGCCAACGACTGGCTGGCCATCAGCCTGGTCGATGGATACCACGCCGGCGACACCCTCGGTGCCATCGGCTTCGGTGTATTCGTCACGGCCATGACCCTGGGTCGCATGTATGGCGGCGCCGCCGCCGACCGCTGGGGCCGAGTCCCCGTCCTCCGCCTGACGGCGGTCTCCGCCGCGGCCGGCGTCCTGCTCGTCGTCTTCGGCGGTTCCATCGAGTTCGCCCTGGCCGGAGCCCTCCTCTGGGGTGTCGGCGCCTCCCTCGGCTTCCCGATCGGCATGAGCGCCGCCGCCGACGACCCGATCCATGCCGCCATGCGCGTCTCGGTCGCCGGCTCGGTCGGCTACGGCGCTTTCCTGGCCGGCCCGCCCCTGATCGGCTTCCTCTCGGAGCACTTCGGCATCCTCAAGGGCCTCCTCTGCGTCTTCGCCGCCCTCCTCCTCGGCCTGGCCGCCTCGCACGCCGCCAAGCCCCTCCGCACCCCCTGACCACCATCCCCCAAGAGCCAGCCACTGTCCGCTTCTGATCACGCGAGGCAGGTGGTCAGGTCCGCCCCGAAGATCAACTTCAAATTCTTCATTGCCTCGGTCCGCCGTGGTCCAGATCGTCGCTCCCGCGGGGACCCTTCCGACCCTCGCAGGGCGCTGGCGCGCCCAGAACGCGAGGCCCGCAAGGGCGACGTGGTCGGGTGGTTGCGGTCAGAGCAACAACCCGACCACGGCCCGAGCCCCAGGGCTGGTGCTCAGGGGTGTCTCCGGCGGAGAAGCCGGCGGCGCGCTGGGGGCCGGAGGACGGCGGAGGCCGCGACGTACGCGCAAAAGGTTTTCAGGGTTTGGTGAGGAAGTCCGTGATCAGGGCGGCCAGCAGCGCCGGCTGCTCGATGACCATGGCGTGCGAGGCGTCGGCCAGCTCGACGTGCCGCACGTGCGGCACGGCCTGCACCTGGGCGAGCAGGAACCGCCGGTGCGCGGCGTAGAGATCCGCGAACGACTCCTGTTCCGGCAGCGACCGGGTGGCCAGCACCACGAGGGCCGGGCAGCTGATCGCCGCGTAGACCGGCCCCAGGTCCAGCGAGTTCATCAGCCCCCGCAGCTGCGTGACGGTCTCGAACGAGGGCCGGAACGTCGTCCGCCCGTCCTTGCCGTGGACGAGGTTGCGCCGGAAGCCCTCGATCCACACCTTCTCGTTGGCCCCCATGTCCCGAGCGGCCATCCGCTGCCGTTCCACCAGGTCGGCCAGTTCCTCGGCGGCCACGGTCTGCCCGGCGGCGGCCTCCACCATGTCGAAGACCGAGGCCAGCCGTTCCAGCTCGGCCGTCGCGGTGGACGGGTCGAGGCCGGGCAGCTGGGCCGGGCCGGTCGGCGGCGGGTTCCCGTCGAGGCTGACGACGCCGGGGGATTCGGGGTGGCGTTCGCCCCAGAGTGCGGCCAGCATCCCGCCGAGCGAGTGCCCGACGACGGCCGGGCGTTCCAGTTCCAGTTCGACGCAGACCGCGGCGAGGTCGCCGAGTGCGTTGTCCCAGCTCCACGGCCCGTCGGCGGAGCGGCCGTGGCCGCGCAGGTCGACCGTGACCACCCGGTGGCTCGGGCGCAGCGCCCGGGCCAGGCCGGTCATCTGGGCGAGGTTGCCCCCGGCGCCGTGGACCAGGAGCAGCGGTGGCGCGTCACCCCCGAAGTCGCGAACGGCGAGCTGCACGTTCCCCACGTCGACAAGACTGTCGTTGATCATTGCCCCTCCACGTCGAAGCCGTAGTCGTCCGAGGCGAGCAGGCGTTCCCGCACCGCGCTCACCAGTACCCCACCGTCCGGGTGGCGGGGCAGTTTCCCGCGCCGCACCAGGTCGTGCACTCCCTGCCGGCTGATCCCGAGCATGGCGCCGGCGGTGGCCAGCGACACCGACGTGACGAACGGGTGCCCGACCCGCCGCGCCACGACCTGCCCGAGCGGTGTCTGCCACCACTCGGGGGGCGGCGCGAACGCGTGATCGTCCGGGTAGAGCGTCGCGATCAGTCGCGCGATGGTCCCCACGGCTTCCGGCTCCGGCCCGTACGAGATCACGAAAGCCCAGTCCAGGGCCCGTCGATGCAGTCGCCGGCGGACCTCGTCCACACTGCGGTCCCCCTCCAGGAGGATTTCCAGCGGGTCGGCCAGGCGCGCGTCGACGAGCCGGACGATCTGCTCGGCGAGAGGTGAAGTCACCGCGCCATCCTGCCGGTACTTGACATCGACCGTCAAGTACCGTGGCGCACACCTTACGGCTACCCTCCGTACGCGAATAATCTTTGGCTTCCGTGAAGCGCCCTCCGGGCAATAGGGTGTGGCCCGAAACCCGGGAGGAGCACTGGTGCGAACAGTCGGAGCCGTGTTCGGCGTCGTCGCGTTGCTCGCCGTTTCCGGCTGCAACGAGAAGCCGGAGACGACCGCCAAGCTGCCGCCGGTCACCATCGCCGAGGCGCCGGCCGCCTCCGCCGGTGGCGCGTGCATCCTCTGGGACTGGTCGTTCATCCAGGAGAAGATCGGCGTCAAGTTCTCGGTCGCCGCCTCCGACCAGGTCGACGACACGTCCACCTGCGTGGTGCAGACGGTGGACGGTTCGTGGCCCGACCTCTCACTCTCCGTGGTCGAGCAGACCAAGGCCGACGCCAAGATCTTCCTGGCCACCCGGATGCCGAAGAAGGCGACCAAGCTCAAGGGGCTCGGCCAGGCCGGCTATCGGCTGAACTCGGCGGCCGCCTCTGGCCACGGCCCGTCGGTGGAGATCGGCTGGCTGAGCGAGGCCGACCAGCTCCAGACGCTGAAGTTCACGTTCGCCAAGGGCGCGACCAACGCGGCCGTGACCCGGATGAACGCGGGCCTGTTCGAGCTGGCCAAGGCGATGGACACCACCGACGGCTGATCGCCGCCGGCGGATGTCCACAAGCCCGGCCGAGCCGAGACGGGTCAGCGAGCGGCGACGAACACCCGCGACGCCACCTCACGGGGCAGCCGGATCTTGTCCCCCGACTTGTCGATGGTGACGCCGTCCCGCTCCTGCGCGACGGTCACCGTCGTACCCGGATCGATGCCGGCCGCGTGCAGCTGCCGCAACACGTCGGCGTTGGTCTGGACGCTCTCGCAGATCCGGGACACGACGACGCTGCCGGTCAGCCCGGGGAACGCCAGGTTGCGCTCACCGTGACCGAACGGGTCGGTGTTGTCGTCCTCGGGCAGGCCGAGCTGCTCCAGACCGGGGATCGGATTCCCGTACGGCGAGCGGGTCGGCTTGTTCAGCAGCTCGTAGACCCGGCGCTCGACCGAGTCGCTCATCACGTGCTCCCACCGGCAGGCCTCCTCGTGGGCTTCTTCCCACGGCATGCCGATGACGTTGACCAGTAGTAGTTCGGCCAGGCGGTGCTTGCGCATGACGGAGACGGCGGTGGCCCGCCCCTCCTCGGTGAGCACCAGGTGGCGGTCGCCCTCGACGGTGAGCAGACCGTCCCGCTCCATGCGGGCGACTGTCTGGCTGACCGTGGGGCCGCTCTGGTGCAGGCGCTCGGCGATGCGAGCCCGAAGCGGAGGCACGCCTTCTTCTTCGAGTTCGAGAATGGTCCGGAGATACATCTCGGTGGTATCGACAAGGTCGTTCACGATGCGGTCCTCCCAGCAGCGATGTTACCGCGTGGCGGGGGGTTGACATCCGCCCCGAGCAAGTGCCAGGAGACCCTACCGGAGGCGGCGTGACGAGTGCCTCCTTAGGCACCCCGTGGGAGCATGTCGGGATGGCGGACGAGACGACGGCGGTGGTCTGGGACAAGGCCCTGCTCGACTACGACATGGGCGATCACCCGCTCAACCCGGTACGGGTCGAGCTGACCATGGCGCTCGCCCGTGAGCTGGGGGTGCTCGACCGTCCCGGTGTGCAGTTGATCACGCCGCGGCCGGCCACCGAGGCCGAGCTGACCCGGGTCCACCGGGAGGACTACCTCGATGCCGTACGTCAGGCTCCGATCGATCCGTTCTTCCTCGGGTGGGGGCTGAACACTTCCGACAATCCGGTCTTCGAGGGGATGCACGAGTCGTCGGCGCGGATCTGTGGCGCCAGCATCGCCGCCGCCGAGGCCGTCTGGCACGGTTCGGCCCGCCGCGCGGTGAACGTGGCCGGCGGCCTGCACCACGCGATGCCGGCCCGGGCGGCCGGTTTCTGCGTCTACAACGACCCGGCGGTGGCGATCGCCTGGCTGCTGGACCACGGCGCGCAGCGGGTCGCCTACATCGACGTCGACGTGCACCACGGCGACGGGGTGCAGGCGATGTTCTACGACGACCCGCGGGTGCTCACGGTCAGCCTGCACGAGACGCCGCTGGCCCTGTTCCCGGGCACCGGCTTCTGCGACGAGACCGGGGGGCCGGGCGCCGAGGGCACCGCGGTGAACGTGCCGCTGCCGCCCGGGACCGGGGACGCCGGCTGGCTGAAGGCGTACCACGCGGTGGTGCCGTCGGTGGTCCGCGCGTTCGCGCCGGAGATCATCGTGAGCCAGTGCGGGGCGGACGCGCACCGGCTGGACCCGCTGGCCGACCTGATGCTGTCGGTCGACTGCCAGCGGGCCGCCTACGTGGCGATGCGCGAGCTGGCCGACGAGCTCTGCGACGGCCGCTGGGTGGCGCTCGGCGGTGGGGGATACGCGCTGGTCGAGGTCGTGCCCCGGGCGTGGTCGCACCTGCTCGGGGTGGCGACCGGGGAGCCGTTGGACCCAGGGATCCGTACCCCCAAGGCCTGGCGGAAGATGGCCGCCGACCGTCGACCGGGGGCCGCCGTCCCGGAGACGATGGGTGACGACGCCGTGCTGGTCGACGAACCCTGGACCCCGGGCACCGAGAGCGACCCGGTCGACCGCGCGATCCTCGCCACCCGCCTCGCGGTCTTCCCCCTGCACGGGCTCGACCCGCACGACCCCCGAGACTGACATGGAACGCAGCGCTGACGTTCTCCTGGCCGACGGCACCGCCGTGCACCTGCGGCAGATCCGTCCCGAGGACGCTCCGGCCATCGTGGAGTTCCACTCCCGGATGAGCGACCGGACGCGGTACCTGCGCTACTTCTCGCCCTATCCGCGCATTCCGGAGCGCGACCTTCACCGGTTCGTGAACGTGGACCACCGCGACCGGGAGGCGTTCGTCACGGTCACCGCCGACGGCCGGATCACCTCGGTCGGGCGGTACGAACGTCTCGGCCCGGACTCCCCGGAGGCCGAGGTCGCGTTCGTGGTGGAGGACGCCCAGCAGGGCCGCGGGATCGGCTCGGTGCTGCTGGAACACCTGGCCGAGGCCGCCCGCGACCACGGGATCAGCCGTTTCGTGGCCGAAGTGCTCCCGGAGAACGGCGGGATGCTGCGCGTCTTCGGCGACTCCGGTTACCAGGTGCAGCGCCGGTACGCGGACGGCGTCGTCCACCTGAACTTCCCGATCGCCACCACCGAGAAATCGCGTGAGGTGCAGGAGTCCCGGGAGCACCTGACCGAGTCGCGCTCGATCGCGCGGCTGATCGCCCCGCGCGGCATCGCCATCTACGGCGCCAGCGCGAGCGGGCACGGGATCGGCGCGGCCATGCTCGGCAATCTGCGCGACGGCGGCTACACCGGCGCGGTCGTCCCGGTGCACCCGTCGGCCGAACGGGTGGCCGGGCTCACCGCGTACCGGAAAGCGTCCGATGCCCGGACCCCGATCGACCTGGCCGTGATCGCCGTGCCGGCCGAGAAGGTCGCGGAGGCCCTGGCCGACGCGGCGTCGGCCGGCGCCGGCGGCGTGGTGATCGGCTCGGCCGGGTTCGCCGAGTCGGGCGCCGAGGGCGTGGCCCGCCAGCGGCAGCTGATCGAGACCGCGCACGCGGCCGGCCTGCGGGTGGTCGGCCCGAGCAGTTTCGGGATCGCCAACACCGACCCGGAGGTCCGGCTGAACGCGACGATGGCGCCGCGCCTGCCGGCCGCCGGGCGGGTCGGTTTCTTCGCGCAGAGCGGCGCGCTGGGCGTGGCCCTGCTGGCCGAGGCCGACCGGCGCGGCCTGGGCCTGTCCAGCTTCGTCTCGGCCGGCAACCGGGCCGACGTGTCCGGGAACGATCTCCTGCAGTACTGGCGTGACGATCCCGGCACCGACGTGGTGCTGCTCTACCTGGAGACGTTCGGCAACCCGCGCAAGTTCGCCCGGCTGGCCCGCCGGATGAGCCGGGTCAAGCCGGTGGTCGCGGTCGCCTCGGCGACCCGCCCGCCCGGCCTCGCCGGTGATCTCCCGGGGCCGGACGCGCACGCGGTCACCGCCCTGTTCGCCCGGTCCGGGGTGATCCGGGTCGACACCGTGCAGGAGCTCTTCGACGTCGGCATGCTCCTGGCCCACCAGCCGCTGCCGGCCGGTCGCCGGGTCGCCGTGGTCGGCAACTCGTCGGCGCTGGCCGCCCTGGCCGAGGTCGCCTGCCGCGCGGCTGGCCTGGTCGTCGCCGAGGGCTATCCGCACGACCTGAGCCCGATGGCCTCGGCCCACGACCTGGCCGACGCGCTGGCCGACGCCGCGGTCGACGACCGGGTGGACGCCCTGGTCGTGGTCTTCGCGCCGGTCGTGCCCGGCCAGCAGCTCACCGAGGAGGACGCGGATTTCGCGGCCGCGCTGGCCAGCGTCGCGCTCGCCGGGGAGAAACCGACGGTGGCCACGCTGGTCTTCGGCCGGGTGCCGCCGCGCGTGCCGGTCTACGCCTCGGTCGAGGAGGCGGTCCGCGCGCTGGCCCGGGTCGTCAACTACGCGGAGTGGCTGCGCCGGCCGCCGGGACTGATGCCGGCCCTGTCGGGAATTGATCCGCCCGCCGCCGAGTCGGCCCCGTCGGCCACGGAACTGCTGACCGCGTACGGGATCGAGGTCGTTCCGTCGATCCTGGCCCGCGAAGCGGACGAGGCGGTCGCCGCCGCCGGCGAGCTCGGTTACCCGGTCGCTCTCAAGGCGGCCGGTGGCGGTCTACGGCATCGCATCGACCTCGGCGCGGTCCGGCTGGCACTTCACAACCCAGAGGATTTGCGTACGGCCTACCGCGAACTCGCCGGCACGTTCGGCCCCGAGGTGCTCGTCCAGACGATGGTCGCCCCCGGCGTCGCCTGCGTCGTCGAGGTGATCGAGGATCCCGCGTTCGGCCCGGTCGTCGGCTTCGGCCTCGGCGGGGTCGCCAGTGAACTGCTCGGCGACCTGGCCTGGCGGGCCGCCCCGCTGACCGATCGCGCGGCCGAGGCGCTGGTCGACGAGCCCCGCGCGGCCCCGCTGCTGCACGGCTACCGCGGGTCGACCCCGGTCGACCGGGCCGCGCTGATCGACCTGTTGCTGCGGGTGGGCCGGCTCGCCGACGAGCACCCGCGGGTGCGGTCGCTGATGCTCAACCCGGTGCTGATGCGGCCGGACGGCTTCTCGGTGCTGCACGCGGCCGCGGAACTGGGCGAGCCCGGCGTCCGTCCGGACACCGGGCCCCGCAGGTTGCACTGAGGATCAGACCGCGTAGGCCTCCAGGCGGGACGCCCGCTCCGGGTCACGCAGCTTCAGCATCGTGACCTTCTCGATCTGGCGGATGCGCTCCCGGCTGAGGCCGAACTCGCGACCCACCTCGTCGAGCGTGCGCTGCCGGCCGTCGTCCAGGCCGAAGCGCAGCCGGATCACCGCCGACTCCCGCTCGGAGAGCGTGGCCAGCACGATCTCGACCTGGCCGCGCAGCTCGCCCTGGGCGACGCCCTCGCCGGGCTGGTTCGGGTCGACCGCGGCGACGAAGTCACCGAGCGCGCTCTCCCCGTCCTCACCGACCGCCTGGTCCAGGCTGACCGGCTCGCGGTCGTACGAGATCAGCTCGATGACCTGGAACTCCGGCACCGCCATGGCGACCGCGATCTCGGCGACGCTGGGCTCCCGGCCGAGCTGGGTGGCCAGGTCACGGCGGGCCCGGACCATCCGGTTGACCTGCTCGACCATGTGCACCGGGATGCGGATGGTGCGGGCCTGGTCGGCCATGGCGCGGGTGATGGCCTGGCGGATCCACCAGGTGGCGTACGTGGAGAACTTGTAGCCCTTGGTGTAGTCGAACTTCTCGACCGCGCGGATCAGGCCGAGGTTGCCTTCCTGGATCAGGTCCAGGAACGCCATGCCGCGACCGGTGTAGCGCTTGGCGATGCTGACGACCAGCCGCAGGTTGGCTTCGAGCAGGTGATTCTTCGCGGCCCGGCCCTCGGCGATGATGACCCGCAGCAGCGGCGCCAGCTCGTCGCCGGCCGTCGGGAGCTTCTCCTCGGCGTAGAGGCCGGCCTCGATCCGCTTGGAGAGGGTGACCTCCTCCACCGCGGTGAGCAGGCGGGTGCGGCCGATGCCGTTGAGGTAAGCCCGGACCAGGTCGGCGGAGACGCCCCGCTCGTCCGTCGCGTCGAGGTCAGCCATCGTCGGCTCGACATCGCCGGTCGTTAGGTCGGCCTCCGGCTCGACAGAGTCGGTCATGCTGTCCTCAACCGTCGCCTTCGTCGTCTCCAGGACCACTGGAAGCCCCTCCCCGTTTGTCGTGCCTGCCAGCCACTTCCGTGCCGGTGACGAGAAGCTTCGTCGCAGACGCGTTAAGCGGAGGTGAGGCCAGCGTCCAGGTGGCATGAATCAGGGAGAACCCTGACGTCGGCAAGCCGACAAGCCTGGGTGAAACGGACGATCATCCTTGCCGCGCGGGGATAATGTGCAGGCGTGGTCTTCAAAAGGATGTTGCAAGCACTCGGTGTGGGTGGCCCGTCCGTCGACACCGTGCTGACGAATCCGAACTGTCGCCCCGGTGGTTCCCTGGAGGGTCAGGTCCACGTCGTCGGGGGCGACCACGCGGTCGACGTGGAATATGTGGCCGTCGGCCTGATGACCCGGGTCGAGGTCGAGAGCGGCGACAGTGAGTACCAGACCAACCAGGAGTTCCATCGCCAGCGCCTGACCGGCTCGTTCCGCCTGGAGGCCGGGGCCCGGCACGACGTCCCGTTCCGGTTCGAGGTGCCGTGGCAGACCCCCATCACCGAGGTGTACGGGCAGCGCCTGCACGGCATGACGATGGGCCTGGCCACCGAGCTGGAGGTCGCCCGCGCGGTCGACAAGTCCGACCTGGACGCGGTGCACGTCCACCCGCTGCCGGCGCAGGAGCGCATCCTGCAGGCGCTGCTGCGGCTCGGCTTCCGCTTCCACAAGGCCGACGTGGAGCGTGGCCGGGTCTACGGGGTGGAGCAGGAGCTGCCGTTCTACCAGGAGATCGAGTTCTACCCGCCGGCGCAGTTCGCCGCCGGCATCACCCAGCTGGAGCTGACGTTCCTGCCCACGCCGCGCAAGCTGCAGGTGGTGCTCGAGCTGGACAAGCGCGGTGGCCTGTTCACCGAGGGGCACGACGCGTTCGGCAGCTTCGACGTCGATTACGCGACCGTGGACCAGGTCGACTGGATCGGCCGCCTCGACGAGTGGTTGCGCCAGTCGGCCTCGCGTCGGGGCTTCCGCTTCTGATCGTCTAATATTCCCCTGCCATTCATTTACACGGGGGAATATTTAAATGCGAAGAGCTCTGACCGCGTTCGTGGCACTGATCGTCGCCGGGGTGGTCGCGGCCGTGCCGTCTCCATCCCCGGCCAGTGCCGCCGAGCCCGATCCGGTGATCGGCGGCGCCGTCTTCAACAACCCGGCCGGGGCCCAGACCTCGCAATATGCGATCTACCAGCAGATCGCCCGGATCATCGACCGGGTGCCGGCGGGCGAGACGATCCGCATGTCGTGGCTCGACTTCTCCAACCCGGTCGCGGCCGGTGAGGCCGACACGGCCGAGCGGCCCAACCTGGTCGAGCGGCTCAAGACCGCTCACCAGCGCGGTGTGAACGTGCAGATCATCCTGAACTACTCGTCGTACGACGACAGTGCCGGCACCCGGATCTACCCGGGCGTGGCCCTCTCGGCCGAGCTGGGCACGAACGCCGCGGCGTCGTCCTTCGTGATGTTCTGCCGGGACGGGGCCGGTTGCATCGCCAAGCGCTCGGTCTACAACGTGCTGGCCTACAACCACAACAAGTTCCTGCTCGCCTCGCGGGTGGTGCTCAACAGCGGCGCCTCGGTGAGCAACGTGGCGTTCCAGTCGTCCGGCAACCTCACGGTGTGGGACGCGGAGTCCGCGTACAACAACTCGATCACGTGGAGCGAGCTCAGCTCGTACACCAACTACGTGAACTACTTCGCCGACCAGAAGAAGTACGGGCCGCTCGCCACCGGGGTGGACAACTACTACCGGACCGGTTCGACCGACGACGTCTACAAGACGCACTTCTTCCCGCGGATGGAGACCGACGGGGACCCGAACCAGACCTCGACCGACACGATGATCTCGGTGCTGAACTCGGTGACCTGCTCGTACAAGGGCGAGACGGACGGGCTGACCCACCAGACCGACATCCGGGTCGTCGTCTGGGGCTTCACCCGGATCGAGGTCGCCAAGAAGCTGTCGGCGCTGGCCAAGGCCGGCTGCTGGGTGGATGTCGTCTACGCGGCCGGGCCGTCGTCGGACCCCTACGCCTACGCCAGCGAGCGGGTGGTCAACGAGCTGAAGAGCGCGGGGACCAAGCTCGGCCTGCACAGCTGCGGTGTGGCCTACGACGGGCGGACCCTCAAGCCGCACAGCAAGTACATGCTGATCGACGGGCAGTACGACGACGACCAGATCCCGCGGGTCTTCACCGGTAGCCACAACTACTCGTACTCGGCCCTGCGCAACGCCGACGAGACGATCGTGCGGGTGCGCAGCGCGGAGATCCACCGCCAGTACCTGACCAACTTCTACAAGGTCCGGGACACCTGCAGCGGCAAGATCCCGCCCTCCTGATTCACAGCTCCAACAGGATCGTCCGCGGTCCGACGTTCACCGATTCGACGAGCATGTGCGCCCGGAAGCGACCGGTCTCCACGGTCGCTCCCCGGGCGCGCAGTGCTTCCACGTACGCCATGACCAGCGGCTCGGCCACCTCGGCGGGCGCCGCCGCGTTCCAGGTGGGCCGGCGACCCTTGCGCGCGTCGCCGTACAGCGTGAACTGACTGACGACCAGCAGCGGGGCGTCCTCGTCCGACGCCGACCGGTCCCCGTCCAGGATCCGCAGCTCCCACGTCTTGCGGGCGAGTTCCGCCGCCGTGGCCGGCGTGTCGTCGTGGGTCACCCCGACCAGCACGAGAAGCCCGTCGGTGATCTTCCCGATCACCTCGTCGTCGACCGTGACACTCGCCCGGCTCACCGTCTGCACCAAAGCCCGCATGCCGCGCAGCCTAAAACATCGAACTGGCCGCATACTCCCTCGCCGAGGCGGCGAGGATGCCAAGAATTGGTGCCGGGCGGAGGGGCCACCGGACGTTCGATTTTCTGGGGAGGGTGGCCGGATCGCCACCGGACTCAGACGGGAGACCACCCATGCCCCTCACCAGTACTGCGAACGGACGGAGCACCGAGCAGACCCGGCCGGCCCGCTCACCCGCCGCTCCGGCCACCGCCGCCCGGAGCGCTCGGGGGCCGGACAGCGACGCGACCCGGCGACAGGCCCGGTCGGTGGCCAAGCAGCAGCAGGCGGCCGAGCGGATCGCCGCCGCCACCGCCGAGATCTCCGCGCAGAACGCCGAGGCCGCCGAGGCGTCGCGCCAGCTCACCGAGTCCATGCAACAGATCGCCGCCGGCGCCGAGGAGGCCTCGGGCGCGACCCAGCAGAGCCTGGCCGCGATGAACCAGATCGAGGACCGGGTCGGCCGTCAGGAGCTGACCACCCGTCAGGTCGCCGACCTCAGCCATGCCTTGCAGGGGCTGTTGAACGAGACCCGGACCGGGATCGTCGGCCTGCTGACCAACGTCGAGAGCGCGTCCGCCCGGCAGACGGCGTCCGTCGTGACCATCTCCGAGCTGGAGAAGCAGGCGGACGAGATCGGCGAGATCGTGAAGACCGTCGCGCACATCGCCGACCAGACGAACCTGCTGGCGCTGAACGCGGCGATCGAGGCGGCCCGGGCCCGGCAGCACGGCAAGGGCTTCGCGGTGGTCGCCGACGAGGTTCGCACGCTGGCCGAGACCAGCGAGCGCAGCGCGCGGCAGATCCGGGACCTGATCGACGAGGTCCGCAATTCGGTGACCGAGATCGCGGGCGCGGTGCAGAGCTCCGCGGAGATGGCCCGGGGCGAGGCGGAGAAGGGCAAGGCGATCACCTCGCAACTGGAGACGATCCGGGCCGACATGGGTTCGATCATGTCGGCGGCGACCGAGATGGCCGCCGTGGCGGAACAGGCCAAGCGCTCCGCCGGGAGCGCCAAACAGCGGTCCGAGGAGATCGCCGCCGCGGCCGAGCAGCAATCCGCGGCGTGCGAGGAGTCGTTGCAGACGGTCGGTCAGCAGACCCAGGCGTTGCGGCAGAGCGAGGAGGCGGCCGAGGCCCTGGCCGAGGTTTCCGAGACGCTGCGCAGCAGCACCGACATCGCGAAGAGCGCCGAGGACGTGGCGTCGACGGCCGAAGAGCTGTCCGCGGCGGTGGAGGAGATCAATCGGGCGGCCAGCCAGATCGACATCGCGATCAAGGAGATCAACGCCGGAGCGCGGACGGCCGCCGAGAAGGGTGAGCAGACGGCCGTGCTGGTGAACGAGATCGAGCAGGGGGCGCAGCTCTCGGCGGAGCGCGGCAACACCGCGGTGGAGCGCTCGGACGCGATCCTGGAGCTGCTGGCCACCAACAAGGAAGCGGTCGACTCGATGATCGACGCGATCGGCCGGGCCGCCCGGGAGGGCATCGACAACGTCCGGAAGGTCGGCGAGCTGGAACAGATCTCGCGCCGGATCGACAAGATCGTCGACGCGATCGCGAACGTGTCGATCCAGACCAACATGCTGGCCGTGAACGGTTCGGTCGAGTCGGCCCGGGCGGGCGAGTTCGGCAAGGGTTTCGCCGTGGTCTCCACGGACATCCGGAACCTGGCCAGGGATTCGGCGGACAACGCCGACCGGATCAAGGATCTGGTCAAGTCGGTTCAGGATCGGATCGTCGAGGTCCGTGGCGATCTGGAGGAGACCAGTCGCCTGTCGCTGGCCGAGGCGGAAGCGGCGAAGGCCACCACCGCGCGGCTGGACGAGATCGAGCGCGACATGCAACAGGTGCGGGGCGGCAACCAGGAGGTGAGCGAGGGCGCCGAGGAGATCGCCAAGGTGCTCGGCGAGGTGAAGATCGGCCTGGAACAGATCTCCGGCTCCGCCAGCGAGGCCGAGCAGCTCGCCGCGCAGGCCTCCACCGCCGCCCGCGAGCAGGCCCAGGGCGCCGAAGAACTGGCCGCCGCCGTCGAGGAGATCGCCGCACTCGCCGACGAGCTGCAGAATGCGGGCTGATCATGGACGACATCGAGTTGGGCGAGGACGGGGACTCCTCCGACTACGTCACCTTCGACATGGTGGGAGAGCGGTACGCCTTCCCGATGCGCCGGGTACAGGAGATCATCCGGATGCCGTCGGTGGTGAAGGTCCCGCTCGGGCCACCGTCCCTGGAAGGGCTGGCCAACCTGCGGGGCCGTGTCCTGCCGGTGGTCAACCTGCGGCAATGCTGCGCGCTGGAGCAGGCTGAGCACGACGAGACCACCCGAGTGATCGTGGTCGACGGCGGGGTGCCGCTCGGCTTCGTGGTGGACCGGGTGGCCAGCGTGATCAGCGTCGACCCGCAAGCGCTCGAACCGGCCGAGGCGGTGCAGGCCACGGTCCGTTCGGACGTGCTGGTCGGCGTGATCAAATCGGATGGCGGGGAGATGACCACGGTTCTCGACGTCGATCAGCTGATCGGTACCCAGTTCACCCGGCTGGCCGAGAGACGCGGCGGCGGCGGTGGCCGGGACGCCGCGGTGTCCCGGATGTCCGGCGAGCCGGATCCGGACGCCGAGTCGGACGACACGCTGGAACTGGTCAGTTTCGCGGTCGAGGGCCAGGAGTACGCCCTGCCGATCGACCAGGTGCAGGAGATCGTCCAGGCCCCGGAGTCGGTCAGCCACGTCCCGAACGCGGCCGGCCAGGTGCTCGGCGTGATCGACCTGCGCGGCCGGCTGCTGCCGGTGGTGAGCATGCGCCGGGTCTTCGGGCTGCCGGTCACACCGCTGGAGGCGCAGAACCGGATCGTCGTCGTCTCCCTGCCGGACGGGGTGGTCGGCGTCGTGATGGACACCGTGCGCGAGGTGCTGCGGGTCCCGCACGAGCTGGTCGCGCCGCTGCCGAGCGTGGTGGCCGGGGCACGCGGCCGGACCGAGGTGGAGTCGGTGTGCCGCCTGGAGGACGGCAAGCGGCTCGTCTCGGTGCTGAGCGTGAACCGGATGTTCGACTCGCCCGAGGTACGCGACGAGATCGCCGAGTACCGGGACGACGCCCAGGAGGCAACCATGGACCGTCCAGGCGAGGCCGACGACGGCCGCGGTGACGAGGAACTGTTCGTCGTCTTCCGGCTCGACGACGAGGAGTACGCGGTCGACGTCGACGCGGTGCAGGAGATCATCCGGGTGCCCCAGGCGCTGATCCGGGTGCCGAAGTCCTTCGACTTCGTAGAGGGCCTGGTCAACCTTCGCGGCACGGTGTTGCCGGTGGTGGACCTGCGGACCCGGCTCGGCCTGGTCCGCACCGACCGGGACGAACGGCAGCGGATCGTGGTGCTGATCATCGGCGGGGTCCGGACCGGTTTCATCGTCGACTCGGTGGCCGAGGTCGCCCGGGTCGGCCGCAACGTCCTGGAACCGGCCCCGGAGCTCTCCGAGGAGCAGGCACGCGTGGTGTCCCGGGTCGCCAATCTGCCCGAGCAGCAACGGATGCTGCTGCTCGTACAGGTGGATCAGCTACTCGCGGCCGAGCAGGCCGTCGTGGCGGCGCGCCTGGGCGAGGAGACCGCCGACGAGGCACTCGCCGGGGTTTGAGCACGATGGCAACTTCGGTCCTGGTTGTCGACGACTCGGCGCTGATGCGGCGGGCGCTCAAGGGCATGCTCGTGGACGCGGGCGACTTCGAGGTGCACACCGCCCGCAACGGGGTGGACGCCTTGGACCAGCTCGATCGCGTCCACCCAGATGTGGTCACCCTGGACGTGAACATGCCGGAGATGGACGGACTCACCTGCCTGGCCGAGATCATGGCGAAGCATCCGACCCCGGTCGTCATGGTCTCCTCCCTGACTGATCACAACGCCCTGGTCACGCTGGAGGCGTTGCAGCTGGGCGCGGTCGACTACGTGCCCAAGCCGGGCGGCACGGTCTCCCTCAACATCGACGAGGTCGCCGCCGAGCTGGTCAACAAGGTGCGCGGCGCGGCGAAAGCGAGGATCAAACGGGCCCGGCGGGGCGTTGCACCGCCCGTACGGGAGCACCTCTCTTCCGAGAGGAACCAGGTGGACCTGGTCCTGATCGGTTCGTCCACCGGCGGCCCGGCGCTGCTCTCCGAGCTGTTGCCACAGCTGCCCGGCACGCTGGCCGCACCGGTCGTGGTGGCTCAGCACATCCCGGCCTCGTTCACCGCGCCCCTGGCCCGCCGGCTGGACGACGCCTGCTCGCTGAGGGTGCACGAGGTCGACCGGGTCATGACGCTCCGCCGCGGGAATGTCTATATCGGCCGTGGTGGCGCCGACGTCCTGGTGGCGCGGCGCGCCGACGGGATGATCGTGAAGTCCTCGCCGGCTGACCCGCAGTACCGCTGGCATCCCAGCGTGGACCGGCTGGTGCAGTCGGCGAGTCGCTGTGCCGACCCCCAGCGGCTGGTGTGCGTGCTGCTGACCGGCATGGGAGACGACGGCGCCGCGGCGATGGCCGCGGTCCGGATCGCCGGCGGCCGGACCATCGCCGAGAGCCAGGAGACCGCGGTGGTCTGGGGAATGCCCGGCGAACTGGTCCGCCGGGGCGGGGCCACCGAGGTGCTGCCGGCGTACGAGATCGCCGGCCGGCTTGTCGACTGGGTGCGCTGAGAGAGGTTGAGGGGCATGGGACTGGTCCGTAAACAGGCCGCCGAGCCGGAGACGCCACGCGCGCTCGACCCGGGCGCGCTGATCCGCCAGCTCGACGACTCGGATCCGGAGCGCCGCCGCGAGGCCGCACTCGATCTGGCCGACGTGCCGGACGCGGTTCCGGAGCTGCTGGCCCGCGCCGGGCTGGAGTCCGAGCCGCGGGTGCGCGACGCGGTGCTGACCACGCTCGCCGGGCACGACACGGAAGTGGTCGCGGCCGGCCTGGCGGTCCATCTGGCCAGTGACGATGCCGGGCTGCGGACGGCGGTGGCCGAGTCGCTGGCGACCATGCCGCGGTCGGTCCCGGCGCTTCTTCCCAGCCTGGTCGCGGCGCCCGATCACGATGTACGCGTGATGACCGCCATGGTCCTCGCCGACCTCGCCGACCCGGCCGCACACGACTGGCTGATCCGGATGATCACCGAGGACGACCATCCCAACGTGGTGACGGCCGCGATCGACGCGTTCCTGCCGTCCGCCACGAGCGATCATGTCCCGGTCCTCCAGGCGGCCGCCGATCGCTTCCCGGACGATCCGTTCCTCCAGTTCACGGTCCGGGTATCACTGCCACGGCTGGCCGGTACGGCGTGATGGCCGGCGCCACCACGACCGGTTCCGGCCTCAGCGATGCTGACTTCACCCGGTTCACCGAGTACTTCTACAAACGCACCGGCATCCACTTCACGACGGGCAAGCGGTACTTCGTCGACAAGCGTGTGGAGACGTGCGTCCGCAGTTCGCCCTACGACTCGTTCACGACCTGGTTCGCCGCGCTCCGGATGGACAAGCCGGACATGCTCCAGGAGCTGATCAACCAGCTCACCGTGAACGAGACGTACTTCCTGCGTGAGGACTACCAGTTCGACGCGATGCTCAGCACGGTCCTGCCGAATACCCTGGTGGCGCGGGGTGGACCGGCGCGGATGACCGGCCCCGTCAAGATCCTCTCGCTGCCCTGCTCGACCGGCGAGGAACCGTACTCGATCGCCCTGCGCCTCCTCGAGGAATGGGATCAGATCGACCACGTCGACGTCGAGATCCACGGGGCCGACATCGACAGCGACGTGCTGGCCAAGGCGGCGCACGCCAGCTACGGCGAACGGTCGCTGTCGCGGGTGCCGCGTGCCTGGGTGGACAAGTACTTCACCGCGGTCGGCTCCGGGCGCTACCAGGTCGACGAGGGCATCCGTAGCGCGGTCACGCTGCACAAGATGAATGTCTGCGACACCACGGCGATGCGTGCCCTCCGCGACTTCGACCTGATCTTCTGCCGCAATGTGCTGATCTACTTCGACGAGCTGTCCAGCCGGCGAGCCGCCGAGAACCTCTACGGCGCGCTGCGTCCCGGCGGCTACCTCTTCCTCGGGCATTCCGAGTCGATGAGCCGGATCTCGCCGATTTTCACCCCGACCCGCCTGCCGGAGGGCATCGTCTACCAGCGACCGACCGGAGCGAAGTGATGACCCGAGTTTTGGTAGTGGACGACGCCGCGACCGTGCGTCTCTATCACTGCAGCCTGCTCCAGGAAGCCGGCTTCGAGGTGGCCGAGGCGGCGAATGGGCTGGAGGCCGTCGAGGCGGCCATGACCGCGTCCTACGACCTGTTCGTGGTGGACGTGAACATGCCCAAGATGAACGGCTACACCTGTGTGGAGACGCTGCGTTCGGAGGCTGTCGGGACGGCCGCGCCGGTGCTGATGATCAGCACCGAGGACCGGCCCGGCGACGCCGACCGGGCATATCAGGCCGGGGCCAACCTCTACCTGGTCAAGCCGGTGGACGCCGAGCGGCTGGTCCGGGTCGCCACCATGCTTACCGCGGGAAGGGGCCCGGCGGCATGAATCCGCTGCTCGCCCAGTTCCTGGCCGAGGCCGGCGACCTGCTCGCCTCGGTCGACGACGGCCTGCTGCAGCTGGAACGCAATCCCGGCGACCCGGAGCTGGTCAACGAGGTGTTCCGGGCCGCGCACACCTTCAAGGGCTCCTCCGGGCTTTTCGACTTCCCGGAACTGACCCGGCTCACCCATGCCGCCGAGGATCTCCTGGACTCGGTACGCGGCGGCCGGCTGGCGCTGGACTCCGGCATGGCCGACGACCTGCTCGCCGCGTTCGACCTGATCCGCGGCTGGCTCGCGCACGTTACCGCGCACGAGCGGTTGCCCGCCACGGCCGGTCAGGACGCGGCCGGTCTGATCACCCGGCTGCGGGCTCCGCTCGGCGAGCCCGAGGCCGTTGATCAAGGTCAAGGGCCTTCCGTCGTACGGCGGTCGGATCCACCCCCGGAATGGCTCGCGCACCTCGGCACGGAGTGGCTGATCGAGACCGCCGGCTGGCTCACCATCACCAGGTCCACACTGCGGTTCGTCCGGTACCGGCCGGATCAGGACTGCTTCTTCCGCGCCGAGGACCCGCTGCATCTGATCCGCCAGGTGCCCGGCCTGGCCAGGATGGTGGTGATCCGCCCCGAACAGTGGCCGCCGCGCGAGGAGTACGACGAGTACGCCTGCCTGGTCTCCTTTGTCGTCGCCACCCGCGCCTCGATCGGCGAGCTGGACTATCTGTTCCGCTATGTCTCGGACCAGATCAGCGTCGTCGAGCTGGACGGCGCGGCGATCACCCGCCACCTGGAGGACGAGGACCTGGCCGAAGCCGGGGCCGGGCCGGTGGCGCCGCCCGTGGTCGTGGAGCCCCTGCACGTCGACGCCGGACTGGCCGCCGACGCCCGGGCCGTGCTCATCGCCGCCCACCGCACCCTCGCCGTCGGCGAGCCGGCCGGCACCCAGCTGCTCGCCCTGATCAGCTCGGTCACCTCGGCCGCGGATGCGCTCGGCGTCCCGCTCGATCTGAGCGGCGCCGACCGTGCCGCGGTGAACGCCGCTGTCGAGGGTGTCCTGGGCCGCGCGCCGGTCGAGCCGGCCGCGACCCCGCCCGCCCTCGATTCGCCCGTGCTCGCCGCGCTGGTCGCGCCGCCCGCCGGGAGCGCGGCCGCGGCCGAGCCGGTCGCCCGGGCCGACGATCCCGGCGGCCAGGTCGGCACCCGGATACTCAAGGTTGACCAGGAGAAGGTGGACCGGCTGATGGAGCTGGTCGGTGAGCTGAACGTGGCCAAGAATGGGCTCACCTTCCTGGCCGCCGCAGCCGAGGAGGAGTACGGCAGCCGCGCGCTGAGCCGCCGGATCAAGGACCAGTATGCGGGCCTGCACCGGATCGCCGAAGAGCTGCAGGCGGCCGTCATGGACGTCCGGATGCTGCCGCTTTCGGTCGCCTTCGGCCGCTTCCCCCGGCTGGTGCGGGACCTGAGCCGCCGGCTCGGCAAGTCCATCGAACTGGTCACCGAAGGCGACGACACGATGGCCGACAAGGACGTCATCGAGGCCCTCGGCGACCCGCTGGTGCACCTGGTCCGCAACAGCCTCGACCACGGGATCGAGACCTCCGACGAGCGCGTTGCCGCCGGCAAGCCGGCTACCGCGCGGCTCACCCTCGCGGCGGTCGCCGACGGGGACGCGGTGCTGGTCGAGGTCTCGGACGACGGGCGGGGCGTGGACCCGGCCCGGGTGAAGCGGAAGGCGTACGAGAAAGGCCTGATCTCCGAGGAGGAACTGGAGGCCCTCAGCGACAGCGAGGCCGTGGACCTGGTCTTCCGGGCCGGCTTCTCGACCGCCGACCAGATCTCCGACCTCTCCGGACGCGGCGTGGGGATGGACGCGGTCCGGGCCAGCGTGGAGAAGCTCGGCGGCACCGTGACCATGCGCTCCCAGCTGGGCGGCGGCACCGTCACCCGGTTGCGGCTGCCGCTCTCCATGGCGGTCACCCAGGTGATGGTGGTCAGTGTGGCCGGCCAGCGCTTCGGTGTCCCGGTGGATCTGGTGGTGGAGACGGTCCGGGTGCCGGCCGCTGAGATGGGCCGGGTCCTGCACCAGGACGTCGTGGTGATGCGCGGTGAGGTGGTGCCGGTGATCGACCTGGCCCGGGCACTGGAGATGCCGTGGTCGCCGGCGGCCGACCGGGATCGTGCGGTACTGATCGCGTCGGTGAACGGACAGCGAATCGGCCTTCTGGTCGAGCAGTTCCACCGCGAGGTCGACGTGATCCTCAAGCCGATGGAGGGTCTGCTCGCCTACGCCGACGAGTTCTCCGGCACCGCACTGCTCGGCGACGGCCTGGTTCTGCTGGTACTGAACCTGAAGGAGGTGCTCGGCCTTGCCGCTCGAACTGCATGACGAGAACGCCACCCTGATCGGGGTGGTGACGGTCGACGAGGTGGAACAGTTCGTCGGCTGGCTGCGCTCCTGCCGGCGCCCACGGGTCAGCCTGCGTCGATGCAACCATCTCCATACCGGCGCACTCCAGGCGATGCTGCTTTTCCGGCCGAAGATTTCAGCGGCACCGAAGGACGCCTTTCTGGCGGATCAGGTGCTGCCGCTGCTCACCGGAGCCGGCGGGGACACCAGCCGACAGGGGACCGAACCACCATGACCACCGTGATGCTCGTCGACGACTCGGCCACGATGCTGATGAGCCTGAAGTCGATCCTGACGAAGGCCGGTTACGCCGTCGAGACCGCCGCCCACGGCAAGGAGGCGCTGGACAAGCTCGGCAAGGGGGTCAAGCCGAACCTGATCATCAGTGACGTCAACATGCCGCAGATGGACGGGATCACCTTCGCCCGTGAGGCGCGTAAGACCCCGGGTATGCGGTTCACCCCGATCCTGATGCTGACCACCGAGTCGGAGCAGACCAAGCGGGCCGAGGCGAAGACCGCCGGTGCCACTGGCTGGCTGGTCAAGCCGGTCGGGCCCGACCAGTTGCTCGGTGTGATCAAGCAGGTGTTGCCCGGCGCCTGAGGGCGCGTTCCCACGCAACGGAGGTATCGCATGGTCAGCCTGCTCCGCAGGCCGACGCCTGGTCCGGATCAGATGGCGGGGCAGAGCGTCCGGGGCGACGTCGTCGCCGACGCGCTGGGCCCGGTCCCGGCGTACTGCGACGTGATCGACGGCCACGTGCGGGACGTGATCGAACAGACCGGTGACGCCGCGACGGCGATCGTCCAGCAGATGGTGAAGGTCGACTCGCTGGCTGAGGTGATGTCCGGCGACGTGTCCCGGCTTGCCGGCACCCTCAGCCGTACCGAGCGTGAGCTGAGTCAGGTCAGCTCGTCCAACGATCAACTGGTCGGCCGTCTGATCTCGTACTTCATCTACCGCGATCATCAGATCCGGGCCCTGGTCGACCAGATGCGGGACCTGAACGAGCACGTCAATGAGATCGAGCAGGTCAGCCGGGCCACCAACATCCTCGCCCTGAACGCGATGATCGAGGCGGTCCGGGCCGGTGAGGCCGGCGAGGGCTTCTCGGTCGTCGCCGACGAGGTGCGAAAACTGGCCCACCGCTCGTCAGAGGCGGCTCAGGGCATCGGCAGCAGCATCGCCGACCTGACCGCCAAGCTCGACGGCGTACTCTCCGACGACACCCAGTTCGATCGCGCCCAGGGTTTCCCGGTCGGCGACCAGGACACCGCGATGACCCGCCGGCTCGGTGGCATCGCCAGCGCCCAGCGGGAGATGTCGGAGATGGTCAGCGGCATCCTGCGGGACACCGTCGAAGCCGCGCGCCAGGTGCAGAAGAGTTCGGACGTGCTGATCTCGGAGACCACCGGAGCTGTCGGACATGTCCAGTTCCAGGACATCAGCCGCCAGATGCTGGAACATGTTGCTGACGCGGTGGCCGACATCTCTGGGCAGGCGGAGACGGTCACCGGGTACGCCCGGGGCGAGATCACCGAGGAAGAGGTCCGGAAACGAGCCATCGACGTCGATGATCTGCGAGCGAAGCACGTGATGGCCCGGCAGCGGTTCACACATGCCACGCAGACCGGAGCGGACGACCAGACCGCGGACGAACCGTTAATCGAACTGTTCTGAGCGAGGGAAGAGGCGTCGCGATGGCTCGCATGGAGGACTACGGCCAGGAGGTGCCGACCGAGGAGGACGCGGTCAAGGCCTTCGCTGACCTGGTCGGTCCGAGGATGGCCGAGGGGCTGTGGAGCCTCGCCGTGCAGTCGCTCGGCCTGGAACGGCCGGTCACCGACCCCGGCGACCTGCGCAAGGTGGCCGAGCACGTGATGGAGGTCGGTGAGCTGAGCCGGGTGGCCGGGCGCTCGCTGAAGGTGCGGCTGATCACGTACGAGGCCCTGGCCCGGACGGTCCAGTCGTGACCTCACCCGCCCAGGTGCGGGACCCCGTCCGCCTCCGCGAGGTGGCCCGGCTCGGGCTCGACCGCGAGGGCCCGCGGGACTACCTGACCGACGTGGTCAAGACGGTCTCGAACCGCCTCGGCACCCCGTTCGCGATCGTGGACGCCCTGCTCGACGACGCCCAGGTGTTCCTGGCCGGGTGCGGCCCGGTCCCGGAGTGGTTCGACGAGGCCGGCGGCACCCCGATCGAATGGGCGTTCTGCGCGCCGTTCGTCCAGGACCGCGTGCCCCGGGTCATCGACGACTTCACCAGCGACCCCAGGTACCGGCACAACCCCCTGGTCATCGTCGAGGGCGTGCGGTCGTACATCGGCGCCCCGCTGATCACCGCGGGTGGCCACGTCGTCGGCGGCCTGTGCGCCCTGGACCTGCGCCGCCGCAGCTTCACCGACGCCGACGTCGAATATCTGGCCGACATGGCCGACCGGACGATCCGCCGCATCGAGGAGCACGCCGAACCGGCATCATGACGGCATGACTTTCTCCCTGCCCATCCCGGCCGAGGCCAACGCGCTGCTGGACCGTTCGCCCCTGGCCGTGCTGCTCGGCCTGGTCCTGGACCAGCAGATCACCATGGAGAAGGCGTTCACCTCGCCGCTCGTGCTGGCCCAGCGGCTGGGCCACGAGCCGACCGCGACCGAGCTGGCCGACTTCGACCCCGAGGCGCTGCTCGAACACTTCGCGACCCCGCCCGCGCTGCACCGCTTCCCGAAGGCGATGGCCACCCGCGTGCAGGAGGTCTGCCGGGTGATCGCCGATCAGTACGACGGCGACGTCGCCGCCCTGTGGAAGGACGCCCCGACCGGCGCCGAACTCTACAAGCGGATCTTCGCGCTCCCCGGCTTCGGCCGGCAGAAGGCGCAGATCTTCGTCGCGCTGCTCGGCAAGCAGATCGAGGTGCGGCCGGCCGGCTGGCGGGAGGCCGCCGGCGGCTACGGCGACGAGGGCGCCTACCGCTCGGTCGCCGACATCGTCGACGACGAATCCCTGGCCAAGGTGCGCGAATACAAGAAGGCGGCGAAGGCGGAGGCCAAGGCCGCGAAGGGGTGACGCCGTTCCTGTGCAAGGATGGCAGGGTCGGACGGAGACCCCTGTGAAGAAGCAGCCCTCGGTGGTGATCACCGACGCCGCCCCGAGCCCCGGTGACCAGCTCCGCAGCCGCGAGATCCGTTACGTCACGATGATGAGCGCCCGCGTCGCCTGCCTGATCATCGGCGGGGTGCTGGTCAGCGTCAACGCGCCGTGGCTGCCGCTCTGGCTCACCCTCTGCGTCATCGGCATGGTCCTGCTGCCCTGGATGGCCGTGCTCATCGCCAACGACCGCTCACCGAAGTCGAAGGCCGAGCGCGCCGCCGACGCCGCCGCCCGCGAGCGCCACCAGATGTCCCTGACCGAGACCACCCCCGACCCGGTCGAGCCGATCACCATCGACGCCGAAATCATCGACCGAGACCCAAAACCGTAAGATCAAATTCTTCATTGCCCCGGTCCGCCGTGGTCCCGATCGTCGCTCCCGCGGGGACCCTTCCGACCCTCGCAGGCCGCTGGCGCGGCCAAAACGCAAGGCCCGAAAGGGCGACCTGATCTTCTGGTCACGCTCAAACCAACAACCCCACCCACCAGAGTCCCGCCCGCCGTCCCACGCAAGGCCGCAGCCCACCCCACCCCCAGCCGCGCCCCCGCCGCTCGGCTGGCCCTGAGGGCTCCAAAAACGGCCAGACACAACCCTGAGCACCAGCCGAGCCCCGCAACCCGCGCCGCCACGCCGGACCGGCGTCAACGCCGCGACGTGGCTGCCACGCAAGGCCCAGCCGCGACTCACGGGCTCGGCTGGTGCTCAGGGCTGTAAAAACGGCCGGAAACAGCCCTGAGCACCAGCTGGGTCTGTGACCCGCGCCGCGACGCCGGACCGGCGTCAACGCCGCGATGTGGCTGCCACGCAAGGTCCGGCTGGGGCGGCGCTGGGTGGGAGGTTATGGGGTGGGGCGGGCGCCGATTCGCTGGACGGCGGCGGCGCCGAGGGTGGCGCCGGCCGCGAGTGCGTCGAGCGGTGACGTTCCGGACAGCCAGGCTGCGAGCAGGCCCGCGGCGAAGGCGTCGCCGGCGCCCGTGGGGTCCTTGACCGGGACCGGGACGGCCGGGGCGGTCCACGACGAGCCGTCGCGGGAGGCCCAGACCGCGCCGGCGGCGCCCTGCTTGACGACGGCGTGGTGGACGAAAGCGGTCAGGCGGGCCGCCTGGTCGGCGGCGGGACCCGGACCGGCGAGGACGTCCGCCTCGTCGGCGTTGCACAGGAGCAGGTCGGAATCCCGTACCCAAGCAAGGAAGACCTCGGCCCCCGCATCGCGCAAGGGGGCAGCGGAGGCCGCGTCGACGCTCACCGTGATTCCTTGTTCTTTGGCGGCCGTGAGGGCCGCCAGGCCCGCCGGCCGGGACCCGGCGTGCAGCAGCGGATAACCGGAGAGGTGCAGATGGCTCCCGGGCGCCGCGGCCCGCACCGCGGCGGTCACGTGCCCGGGGTCGAGCAGCAGGCAGGCCCCCCGATCGGTGATCATGGTGCGTTCGTCGGCGCCGGTCAGCACGACGACGCTGCCGGTCACCGCCCCGGCCTGCACCTGGATCGCGTCCCCGACGCCGGCCGCGGTCAGCTCGGCCACCCGGTCCCGGCCGGCCGGGTCGTCCCCGACCGCGGCCACCAGCACCGTCGCCTGCCCGGAGTGGGCCAGCCAGGCGGCCGTGTTGGCCGCCTGGCCGCCGCCGCTCACCCGGATGGCGGCGGCGGTGTCCGAGCCGGGCCGGATCGGCCCGTCGTGTTCGACCAGCACGTCGGTGACCAGGTCACCGACGACGATCACGGCGCCCACGGATCAGGCCGGCACGGCGAAGCCCACCGGCGCCGACGACCCGGTGTTCTCGGCCACCGCGATCTTGGCGGCCAGGGCGGCGTTGCGCAGGATGATCCGGACGTTGGTGGCCAGGCTCTGCCCGTCGGTGCTGGAGTGGAAGTGCGCCAGCAGGAACGGGGTGACCGCCTTGCCGGTGACGCCCTGCTCGGCCAGCAGCGCCAGCCCGGACTCCAGGGTCCGGTCGTGCAGCGCCGGGTCCAGCTGCTCGTCGACCGGCAGCGGGTTGGCCAGCACCAGCGCGCCCTCGGTGACACCCTGGTCGCGGCGGGCCCGGATGAAGTCGGCGACCTGGTCGGGCGTGTCCAGCTGCCAGTCGACGTCGAAGCCGCCGTCGGTGATGAAGAAGCCGGGGAAGCGGCGGGTGCCGTAGCCGGCCACCGAGACGCCCAGCGTCTCCAGCCGTTCCAGGGTCGCGCCCACGTCGAGGATCGACTTGACCCCGGCGCAGACCACGACGATCGGGGTCCGGGCCAGCGCGGTCAGGTCGGCCGACTCGTCGAACGTGAGGTTGGCCTCGCGGTGCACCCCGCCCAGGCCGCCGGTGGCGAACACGCCGACCCCGGCCGCGGCGGCGACCGCGCTGGTGGCGGCGACCGTGGTGGCGCCGTCGGCCCGTTTGGCGGCGGCGATGGCCAGGTCCCGCACCGACAGCTTGGCCACGTCGCCGGCGAGCGCCAGGTGCTCGATCTGGGCGTCGTCCAGGCCGACGACCAGTTCGCCGCCGATCATGCCGATGGTCGCGGGGACCGCGCCGTTGTCCCGGACGGTCTGCTCGATCTCCCGGGCCACCCGCAGATTGTCCGGGTGCGGCAGGCCGTGCGAGATGATGGTGCTCTCCAGGGCCACCACGGGCCGGCCGTCCCGGCGGGCCCGGGTCACGTGCTCGCCGTACTGAATTACGAAGTCAGTCACGTTGACCAACGTTACGGTGCGGACCAGCGCAGTTGCCGTTGGACCGACCCGGCGTGAGGTGTCAGACTTGTCGGTCGGAGCTTGCTCCGTGACTAAACGATCTCCTGAAGGGCAGATACCCGTGAGCACCCAGATCCTGGAGCGTCCGGAAACCAAGGATGCCGACACCGGTCCGGAGATGTTCCACTACGTGCGCAAGGAAAAGATCGCCGAGAGCGCGGTCATGGGCACCCACGTGGTCGCCCTCTGCGGTGAGACCTTCCCGGTGACCAAGACCCCCAAGAAGGGCTCGCCGGTCTGCCCGCAGTGCAAGGAGATCTACGAAGCCATGAAGGCCTGATCGGGGCGTGGCGGGCGGATATGGACTGCTCGTCGCGGATCTGATCGGGGTGGCGGTGTTCGCCGCCTCGGGCGCCTCGGCCGGCGTCGCGAAACGCCTCGACCTGTTCGGGGTCGCGTTCGTCGGCTTCGCGGCGGCACTGGGTGGTGGCATCCTGCGCGACCTGACGATCGGCGCGGTCCCTCCGCTGGCCTTCTCGGACTGGCGGTACGCGGTGACCGCGGTGCTCGCCTCGATCGCGGTGTTCTGGCTGCACCCGAAACTGAACCGGGTGCGGCGGACCGTTCTCGTCCTGGACGCCGCCGGCCTCGGCCTGTTCACCGTGACCGGCACGATGAAGGCGCTGGCGGCCGGGGTGCCGCCGGTCGGCGCGTGCCTGATCGGCATGCTCACCGCCATCGGTGGTGGCCTGACCCGCGACCTGCTCACCGGGGAGATCCCGATCGTGCTGCAACGTGACATCTACGCGATCGTCGCCCTGGGCGGGGCGATTCTTGTCACCATTCTCCAGCGGCTGGGTCATACCGGCCTGATCTCGCTGGTCGGCGCTTCGGCCCTGATGACCGGGCTGCGCCTGGTGGCGCTCTACCGTCGATGGTCGGCGCCCGTCGCGGTGCCGTAACCCGCGATCGCACCCGTCCGTGGCTATGCTGGAGCCTCGCCTCCGCGACCTGTGCCGCGGAGGTTTTTCCATGGATTGAAGGGATCACCGGAGCTTGAGCCCGACCGCGCCGAACCTGGAGACCTTCCCGCCCCTGCGGGCATGGCAGCGCAAGGCGATGGTGGAGTACCTGCGCCGCCGTTCCGAGGACTTCATGGCCGTGGCGACGCCCGGCGCCGGCAAGACCACGTTCGCGCTGCGGCTGGCCGCCGAGATGCTGAACGACGGAACGGTCGACGCGGTCACCGTGGTCTGCCCGACCGAGCACCTGAAGACCCAGTGGTCGCTGGCCGCGGCCCGGGTCGGCATCCAGCTCGACCCGAAGTTCCGCAACTCCGACGTCCACTCCTCGCGGGACTTCCACGGTGCCGTGGTGACCTACGCCCAGGTCGGCATGGCGCCCCAGGTGCACAAGCGCCGCACGATCACCCGGCGGACGTTCGTCATCCTGGACGAGATCCACCACGCGGGCGACGCGCGGACCTGGGGTGACGGGGTCAAGGACGCGTTCGAGCCGGCCGAGCGGCGGCTGCTGCTCACCGGGACACCGTTCCGCTCGGACGAGAACCCGATCCCCTTCGTGCAGTACGAACGGGGCATGGACGGGGTCCAGCGGTCGAAGGCCGACTCGGTCTACGGGTACGCGGACGCGCTGAAGGACCGGGTCGTGCGGCCGGTCATGTTCATGGCGTACTCGGGGGAGACCCGCTGGCGCACCAACGCCGGTGACGAACTGGCCGCCCGCCTCGGCGAGCCGATGACCAAGGACCTGATCGCGCAGGCCTGGCGGACCGCCCTGGACCACCGGGGCGAGTGGATGCCCCAGGTGATGGGCGCCGCCCACAACCGGCTGCGCCGCGTCCGTGAGGGCATGCCGGACGCCGGTGGCCTGGTCATCGCCAGCGACCAGACCGCCGCCCGGGCGTACGCGAAGCTGCTGCACGACCTCACCGGCGAGGCTCCGACGGTGGTCCTCTCCGACGACGACGGCGCCTCGGGCCGGATCGCCGAGTTCGCCGCCTCCGACAAGCTCTGGATGGTCGCCGTCCGGATGGTGTCCGAGGGCGTCGACATCCCGCGCCTGGCCGTCGGCGTCTACGCGACCAGCGCCTCCACCCCGCTCTACTTCGCCCAGGCGATCGGCCGGTTCGTGCGGTCCCGGCAGCCGGGCGAGACCGCCACCGTCTTCCTGCCCAGCGTGCCGCACCTGCTCGGGCTGGCCAGCGAAATGGAGGCGGAACGCAACCACGTCCTCGGCGCCCCCAAGGAGAAGGACGGGCTCGACGACGAGATGCTGGAGCGGGCCCAGAAGTCCGAGGACGCACTCGGTGACCTGGACAAGCAGTTCGAGGCGCTGTCCGCGACGGCCGAGCTGCAGGAGGTCATCTACGACGGCGCGTCGTTCGGCCTGCCCGCGCAGACCGGCACCGCCGAGGAGGCCGACTACCTGGGCCTGCCCGGCCTGCTCACCCCCGACGAGGTCTCGATGCTGCTGAACAAGCGGCAGTCCGAGCAGATGGCCGCGCAGAAACGCCAGGAGAAGACCGCGCCGGAACCGGCCCCGGTCGAGAAGGTCGTGCCGATGAGCGCGGGGGAGCGCCGGGCGACCCTGCGCCGGCAGCTGAACACCCTGGTCGCGGCCCACCATCACCGGACCAACCTGCCGCACGGGAAGATCCACGCCGAGCTGCGGCGGCTCTGCGGCGGCCCGCCCAGCGCGCAGGCCACGATCGAACAGCTCGAAGAGCGGATCGCGACGATCCAGACGCTGTAGTTCTCTCGCCTGGCGCCTCTCCCGGTCGATAAGGCCCCGAGGAGGTGCCGATGCGGGAGATCACGCAGCACGCGGTACGCCTGCTGGAGCGGGCGCAGACCGGCGATCCGGACGGTGCGCTGGCCGAGGCCGAGACCGTCCTGCGGGCGGCCACCGGCGACCTCGTGGACGGTCCCGCCTGCATGCACTTCGTCCGGGTCGTGGCGCACATCGCCCGTTCCGACCCGCGAGGCGCCATCGCCGCCGTCGAACCGATGCTGACCGCCGCCGTCCGCGAGGACAGCGGCGGCTGGCAGGCGTGCGCCCTGGCCAGCCGGGCCTGGCAGCGCCTGCGCCTGGGCGAGCTGGACGCGACCGAACACGACCTGGACGGCGTGCTGCACGACCTGGTCGCCGCCGAGATGCTGGCCGCCGGTGAGGCCGACCCGGTGGCCGCGGTCAACTCGCGGGTCGCGGTCGCCATCGGCTATTACGAACTTCGACTGTACGAGCTGGTGGAACCACAATTCCGCAGCGCGTACGAGATGAGCGCGGCCGACGGCGAGCAGAACGGCAACCGCGCGATGTGGCTGATCAACCTGGCCGAGATGCACCTGCGGTGGGCGCTTGAGCTCTACCAGATCCACCGGGTGACCGAGGCCGAGGCGCACACGGCCGAGGCCGAGCGGTACGCGACCCAGGCCGCCGCCGAGGTCTCCGGCGACGACGCGGTCGTGTGGCGCGACAACGCGCTGCTCTACGCCGCGTGCGCCCGGGCCGACCGGCACGACCCGGCCGGTGCCGCCGTCGACATCGAGCTCTACACCGGTTACCTGCGCAAACGGGGCTTCACCCCGGACGCGCTGGCGCTGAGCCGGCCGTTCTACGCGGTCGCCCTGCAACGCTCCGGACAGCCGCAGGCGGCCCTGACCGTCCTGGCCGACGCGGCCACCGAACTGCCGCCCGACGCCGACTGGCTGGTGTCGGCCAGCACCCACCGGACCCGGGCCGTGCTCCTGGCCCACCTCGGGTCACCCGACGCCCGGTCGACCCTCGCCTACGGGGACAGCCTGGCCACCGCGCTCTGGCGGCAGCGGCTCAACACCCTGCACGCGGCCCGGACCATGCACGACCTGGCGATCCTGCGGACACAGCACGAGCAGGTCGCCCGGGCCGCCGACCTCGACCCGCTGACCGGGATCGCCAACCGGCGGGCCTTCGACCGCGCGACCGGCCTGGTCGCCGACCGGCCCGGCGTGGTCGCGGTCCTGCTCGTCGACACCGACAAGTTCAAGGTGATCAACGACACGCGTGGGCACGCGGCGGGCGACGAGGCCCTGCGGGCGATCGCCGCGGCGCTGTCGGCCCAGGTCGGCCCCGGCGACGTGGTCGCGCGGCTCGGCGGCGACGAGTTCGCGGCCCTGCTCCCCGGGGCGTCCGCTGCCGAGGCCGCGGCCGTGGCCACGCGGATGATCCAGGCCGTCCGCGACATCCCGGACTGCATCGCCACGGTCAGCGTCGGCGTCGCCCTCGGCCCGTCGACCGACCTGCCCGACCTGATGAGCCGGGCCGACGACGCCATGTACCGCATCAAACGTCGCGGCGGCGACGCCCTCCACCTCGCCGAACTCCCCGCCCACCCCCGAGCCGCCTGACCCCGGTCGGGTCGCGCTCCTGAGAGCGGGCCGAGGGCGTGAGCCGCGGCCGGGCGGTGCATGGCGGCGACCTCGCGAAGTGCCGGCCGGCAGCGCGGTCGTCGGCTGGTGCTGGTGGCTGTTTTTTCCCGGAATTAGGACCGTGAGTGCCAGCTGGAGAGCGGGCGGCGCGGGGGTGGGTTTTGGGTTGAGCTCAGCCACCCGACCACGTCGCCCTGGAGGGGTTCGCGTTCTGGGCGCGCCAGCGCCCTGCGAGCCCCGGAAGGGTCCCCGCGGGAGCGACGGTCTGGACCACGGCGGACGTAGGCCATGAAGATCTTGATTTTGGGTGGGCATGGTGAAGGGGCGCCTCGTTGGAGACGCCCCTGACCACGTCTTTTCAGTTTTGGGGGACCGCTGTTGCTGCTGTTAGTTGCTGGAGTTCGACATCATGTTCGCGCCGCGCCAGGTGAATTCCGGATCGGCGGAGAACTGCACCGCGATCTTCACCAGGTCCTCGGCGTAACGGTTGGCGTGGTGGCCACAGAAAACGAGGTCACCTCCACCCGCCAGGGTCAAACGGAGCTTCCCTGCTGCATTGCAGCGGTCGCACCGTTCATCGGCTGCTGTGCCGGCCAGGCTTCCCGCTGGCGGCGTGAGAGTCGGGGTCATCGCCTTCCTCCTCTGTTCGTCACCGATGAACATGTTCCTCGGCTACTGCTCACACATCGTGCAACACCCTGCACCCTTGCAGCCTTCCCAAAGTGCCCCGGGGGGACCGAGGTCACACCGGTTCCGACTAGTGTGCCGTGATCCCAGGGTGCCACGTCAACGATCACTTCTGCACAACGGTCTGATCACCACCCGTTGATGTACGGGTGGTGACCAAATGGACACGTAAAGTTGACTGAAAGTCCTAGTCGAGGTAGTCGCGCAGAACCTGCGACCGTGATGGGTGCCGCAGCTTCGACATCGTCTTGGACTCGATCTGGCGGATCCGCTCGCGGGTCACGCCGTAGACCTGGCCGATCTCGTCCAGCGTGCGGGGCTGACCGTCGGTCAGGCCGAACCGCAGCCGGACGACGCCCGCCTCGCGCTCGGAGAGCGTCTGCAGCACCTGCTGGAGCTGGTCCTGCAGCAGCGAGAACGACACCGCGTCGACCGCGACGACCGCCTCGGAGTCCTCGATGAAGTCACCGAGCTGGCTGTCGCCCTCGTCGCCGATCGTCTGGTCCAGGGAGATGGGCTCACGCGCGTACTGCTGGATCTCCAGCACCTTCTCGGGCGTGATGTCCATTTCCTTGGCCAACTCCTCCGGGGTGGGCTCACGGCCCAGGTCCTGGAGCAGCTCGCGCTGGATGCGGCCGAGCTTGTTGATGACCTCGACCATGTGCACCGGGATGCGGATGGTGCGGGCCTGGTCGGCCATGGCGCGGGTGATGGCCTGGCGGATCCACCAGGTGGCGTACGTGGAGAACTTGTAGCCCTTGGTGTAGTCGAACTTCTCGACCGCGCGGATCAGGCCGAGGTTGCCTTCCTGGATCAGGTCCAGGAACGCCATGCCGCGACCGGTGTAGCGCTTGGCCAGCGAGACGACGAGCCGCAGGTTGGCTTCGAGCAGGTGATTCTTCGCCCGCTCGCCGTCCCGGTTGATCCACTTGAGGTCGCGCTCGAAGTTGCGTTCGAGCGTCTCCTCGCCCTCCTCGGCGGCGCGCAGCCGCTCGGCGGCGTAGAGGCCGGCCTCGATGCGCTTGGCCAGCTCGACCTCCTGCTCGGCGTTGAGCAGCGGAACCTTGCCGATCTGCTTGAGGTAGGCGCGGACCGAGTCGGCCGAGGCGGTCAGTTCCGCGTCGCGGCGGGCCTGCTTGAGGGCCTCGGACTCCTCGTCGTCCCACTCGAAGTCGCCGTCGGTGGCCGAGCTGGCGGCGTCGGCCGCGGCCGCCGCGACGACCGCCGCCGGCTCCTCGACGACGACGTCCTCGATCTCGGCGGCGAGCTCCTCGGGGTCGATCTCCTCGCCCTCGGGGCCCTCCTCGCCGGGCTTGGCGGCCTTGGCCGGCGCCGCCTTGGCGGTCGTGGCGGCCTTCTTCGCGGGGACGGCCTTGGCCGCGGCGGCGGTGGCCTTGCGGACCGGGGCGGGCTTGCCGGCCGCGTCGGCGGACGGGGCCGCCTGCTTCGGGGCGGGCGCCGCCTTCTTCACCGGGGCGGTCTTGGCGGTGGTCGCCTTCGAGGCCGGGGTGGCGGAGCGTGCGGCCGCCACCTTGGGGCGGCGGGTGCTGGCCGACCCGTCGACGACGACGGTGATGCCCGCGTCGACCAGACCGCGAAGGATCTTCTTGGCCTGCGCCGGGTTGACGGCGGCGGACTCGAGCGTGTGCGCGACCTGTGCCGACGTGAGCTGCCCGCCCGCACCCTGAGCATGGGTGATCAAAGCCTCGGTGAGAGAGCGAACGTCGGCACCGTTCTGGTGGGCTTCTGTCACGAATGACCTTCCGGAGGCGATGAGGTTGGGCACGGCCATGTCCAGCGCAGGCACGCGGGGGCGAGTCTCGCCGGAGTCGATTTTGGGAACCCCCGGGTCATGGACAGTCCCACTGCGGCCTGTTCGGTGGAGCGCAGTGAGTGTCCGTGAAGCGTGGGCAGGGGTGAATTGTAGCGCCGTCCACCGAGATCCTCCCCCCGCAGCACGCCGCCGGGGGCCGACGACCTCGTCGGAGACGCTCCGGGCGAGAATCGTATCGGCGGAAAGGACGCAAACGTGAGCGAGATTTCTCCGGGCTCGTCGCCCGAGGAGCTGTTGTCGATCGCCGTCCGGGTGGCCCGGGAGGCCGCGGCCACCGCGCGCCGGATGCGGGACGAGGCGATCGGCGACGTGCAGACCAAGAGCACCGACACCGACGTCGTGACCGCGGCCGACAAGGCGGTCGAGCGCCAGGTGGTGGAGGCGCTGCTGGCCGAGCGCCCCGGCGACACGGTGCTCGGTGAGGAGTACGGCGGGGCCGACCGTGCCGCGCCGGGCGCGGTCCGCTGGATCCTGGACCCGATCGACGGCACGGTCAACTACCTGTACGGCCTGCCGCAGTACGCGGTCTCCCTGGCCGCCGAGGTCGACGGCGAGGTGGTGGCCGGGGTGGTCCGCAATGCCGCCACCGGCGACGAGTGGACGGCGACCCGCGGCGGCGGCGCCTGGCGCGACGGCCGGCGGATCACCTGCTCGACCGAGACCACGCTGGGGCAGGCGCTGATCGGCACCGGGTTCGGCTACGACCCCCGCCGGCGGGCCCATCAGGGGCAGGTCTTCGCCCGGATGATCACCCGTGTGCGGGACATCCGGCGACTGGGCGCGGCGTCCCTCGACCTGTGCCTGGCCGCGGAGGGCAGACTGGACGCCTTCTTCGAGAAAGGTCTCAACCCGTGGGATCATGCGGCCGGTGGGCTGATCGCGGCCGAGGCCGGAATGGTCGTCTCCGGCCTGAACGGTGCCCCGGCCGGTGTCGAGATGGTGCTGCTGGCCCCACCGGCGCTTCATCCGGAACTGCACGACCTGCTGGTCGAGCTGGACGCCGCCGGTGGGCCGTAAAGGCCGCTCAGAGCCCCGCTGGGGGGCGCCGGCGGCCTCGGTGCGAGTGTGGGGCCGACCCGTACGCCTCAGTCGTCCTCGGGCTTCTTGGTGGCCGGCTTGACGCAGGCGCCGGGCGGGAGGGTCGGCTCGCCGATCTCGACCAGGGACTGGTTGACCTCGGTGGTGGTCGCGAGGGACTGGAACTTGCTTCCGATCACGATCTCGACCACCGCGCCCTTACGCTTGGCGTTGTAGACCATGTCCGACTGGGCGAGGAAGTATGCCTGGACCAGCTGCGCCTTGCCGACCGCGTCCGGGCCGAAGCGGATCTCGGCGACGCCCTTGTACTTCGTCTTGCTCTGGCCGGACGGCTGGACGGTGAACCGGCGGTTCTTGAACTCGGTCGTCACACTGTCGGCCAGACCGACCTGGGCGGTGCCGTTGAGGATCTTCAGAGTCACCTCGGCGGGGTCGTCCGGCAGCTGCACGTCGGCCAGCGGGGCGCCGTCGGGGCAGTTGGCGCCGTTGGCGATGTCCGCCTGCTTGTCGCGCACCAGGGCGACGACGACGAAGACGATCGCGGCAACGGCGAGCACGCCGACGACGACAAGCGCTCGGACGCGCGCAAAGCTCATGGGGTTGGCTCCAGGATCGGACGACAGGTCCCGGTGAGGTCGCCGGGCCTGTCGAGAGGTTAACGTCTGTCCGCCAGGCGCGCGGAAACAGGGAATGCTTCCGGCGTGCCGACGATGATCCAGAGGCTGGTACCCCTACTTTGATGTCGCCTCAGTCACATCGGGAACAATGTGCCGCCAGTGGGCGTACAACTCTGCCGCAACAGCGGTAAGGTTCCGCGCTCGCCAGGCCGGTGCTCGATGTTTGAGCGAGTGTCAGAAATCGTCTGGCGGAACCGGGAACCGAAACCATGCCATTGGCGTTACTAACGCCAAGTGACACATCGATACAGGAGAGTGAAGACCGATGGCCACCGACTACGACGCCCCGCGTCGCGATGAGGTCGACCTCGGCGAGGACAGCCTCGAGGAGCTGAAGTCGCGCCGTGCTGACTCCCAGTCCGGCTCGGTGGACGTTGACGAGGTCGAGGTGGCGGAGAGCTTCGAGCTGCCGGGCGCCGACCTCGCCGACGAGGAGCTGACCGTCAAGGTTCTGCCGATGCAGACCGACGAGTTCCGATGCTCGCGTTGTTTCCTCGTGCACCACCGCAGCCAGCTGGCGACCGAGCGCAACGGGGAGCTGATCTGCCGCGAGTGCGCCTGATCCGGGGCGCTCGCATTGACACGGGGTTTGACCCTGACGCTGAACCGGGCACAGGTACCGGTGACGAAGACGGGGAGGACGGACGATGACTGAACCGGACCGCGTTACCGGCTCCGAGCCGCCCGCGATCGGCACCGACCCGACGGAGACACCCGCCGAGGCGCGGGCCGACGAGGAACTGGGCCGCACCGTGGCGGCCCTGACCGAGGACGACCTGGAGCCGTCAGGCCGGCGGCGCCTGCTCGGCCGGCTGGTCGGTGACGTGCGCCGTCGTGGCGTGGGCCAGCTGTTCAAGCCGAAGGCGGCTCTGCGCTGGATGGCCGACGTGGTGGCCGATGTGGCGCCGCACGTCCCGGTGCGCAGCCGGGAGACGCTGCGCCGGCACTTCCCGGACCTGGACGACGACGCCCTCGCGGACCGACTGATCCGCAACGCCGCCCGGGCGACGGCCGGCGTGGGTGCGGCCGGCGGCGGTGTCGCCGCCGTCGAGTGGGCCGCGGCGCCGACCCTGCTCTCCGCCCCGGTGCTGCTGTCGGCGGAGACGATCGCCGTGGTCGCGATCGAGATGAAGCTGATCGGCGAGCTGCACGAGGTGTACGGTGCGCCGATCGTCGGCAACGGCACCGAACGGGCCCTGGCGCTGATCCAGGCCTGGGCCGGGCAGCGCGGGGTGAACCCGCTCGTGCCGGGGACGGGCGTGGCCAGTGTGCTGGGCACTGCCGCCCGCGGTGAGCTGCAGAAGATGCTGCTGCGCCGGTTCGGGCGCAACCTGACCTCGATGGGCCCGATGCTGACCGGGGCCGCCGTCGCCGGCTACCTGAACCGGCGGGCCACCCGCGCGATCGGCGACAAGGTGCGCGACGACCTGCGCAAGAAGGCGCTCAAGACGCCTGAGCGGCGCGCTCTCGACGGCTGACCTCGAGCAACGCGGTGGCCAGCTCGACCGGCCGCCGGCTGCTGATCACCCAGTAGGGGGTCGGGTCGGCCGGATCGTCGAGCAGGACCTGCACGGCCGTGCCGATCCACGGGCGCTGGACGACGAAGGCGAGCGGGTGCGCGCCGACGCCCAGCGCCTCGCGCTTGCCCGCCGCGTCCAGAGCGACCACGCCGGCGATCACCGAGGTCGGCAGACGCGCGTCGTCGACCAGGAATTCACCATCCCGTACGGCGACACGGAGCCGCCCCAGGGGGAAGATCAGCAGCAGTGAGAGCGGGAGCAGGATCGCGTACGGCAACCAGGCCGGCAGGTCGGGCACGCCCAGGGTCAGCTCGGTGGCCACGACGGCGCCGGTCAGCAGGCTCGACGGCCACGCCCACCACGGCAGGCCGAGGCGCTCCTGGTAGGTCTCGGCGGTGCGGGCCGGGGGCTGGGGTGTCACCCTCGAAGGGTACGGCGTGCCTCCGCTGCGGGGCGCGGCAGGATGGCAGGGTAGGCACCGACTCCGCCCGTACGTATGTGAGGAAGTTTTCTTGACCGAGGTAGTCATCCAGGTCCGCCGGCTCGACCCGGATCTCCCCCTTCCGGACTACGCGCACCCGGGCGACGCGGGCGCCGACCTGGTCGCGGCCGAGGACGCGGAGATCGAACCGGGCACCTGGGTCAAGGTCCGGACCGGCATCGCGATCGCCATCCCGGAGGGTTTCGTCGGGCTGGTCCACCCCCGTTCCGGACTGGCCGCGCGACTGGGCGTGACGGTGCTCAACGCGCCCGGTACGGTCGACGCCGGTTACCGTGGCGAGATCCTCGTCAACCTGATCAATCACGACCGGGCCCGGACCGTGAAGATCTCCCGTGGTGACCGGATCGCCCAGCTGGTCGTCCAGCGGGTGGAGCGGGCGGTGTTCCACGCGGTGGACACCCTCGACGACACCTCGCGCGGCGCGGGCGGCCACGGTTCGACCGGCGGCCACCAGGCCCTCTGAGCCCTGAAAAGTAAGAAAGGCTGGCAGTGATGTTCTCCCGTAAGCGCGAGGGCGCCAAGCACGTACGCTCCGCCGACGCGCCGCCCTCCAAGGCGCTCGCCCAGAGCCTGGCGGCCGACGGGGAAGCCCCGGCGCCCGAGTTCGGCCCGTGGGACGTCCGGCACGCTCCGGGCGACGTGCAGCGGCTCGACCTGGGCAGCCTGCAGATCCCGGCCATCGAGGGCGTCGAGGTGCGGGTGCAGGCCAACCCGGACGGCGGCATCGAGCAGGTCGTCCTGGTCGACGGCGAGAGCGCTCTGCAGCTCGGGGTGTTCGCGGCGCCGAAGACCGAGGGCATCTGGGACGAGGTGCGCGAGGAGATCGCCACCGCGATGGGCGACGACGGCGTGCAGCCCCGCGAGGTCACCGGGCGGTACGGCACCGAGCTGATCGCCCGGGTCAACACCCCGGACGGCCCGGCCGACGTCCGGTTCGTCGGCGTCGACGGCCCCCGCTGGATGGTCCGGGCCCTGTTCCAGGGCGCGGCCGCCTCCGACCCGGCCCGCGAGGGTGTGCTCGGCGTCGCGCTGGAGGGCCTGGTCGTGATCCGCGACGACGAGCCGCGCCCGGTGCGCGAGCCGCTGCCGCTGCGACTGCCCCGCGAGATGGCCGAACAGAACCCCGCACAGCAGGTTTGAGCCCCGATCGGGTTACCGTGAACTCATGACCACCGACGAGCGCACCGGCCTGCGCCGGTTCCTTGACCGGTTGACCGCCACCGACTCCGAGCTCGACGCTCAGGAGCTGCAGCGGGATTCCGCCAAGTGCGGCGCCATGCCCGCCGGCCAGTGCCGGCGGGGCCAGGTCGTTTCGGTGTCCGGGCGACTGCGCACCGTGGCGTACACTCCACGCACCAACCTGCCGACCCTGGAGGCCGACCTCTGGGACGGCAGTGACGTGGTCACGCTGGTCTTCCTGGGTCGCCGGTCGATCGCCGGCATCGAGCCCGGGCGCCAGCTCACCGCGCGTGGCCGGATCGCCATCCGGGACGACCGCAAGGTCATCTACAACCCGTACTACGAGCTGGAGGCGCCGCGGTGACACCCGGCAACGAGCCGCGCCACGTGGCGCACGAAACCGTCGAGGAGCGGCTCGCCGAGGAAGTCGTCGAGGAGCTCGACCTGCACCCGGTTCCTCAGGACGACGAGGAGGAGCCGCTCCCGCCGCTCAGCGAGCAGATCGCCGAGCAGTTGGGCGGGGTGCGCGGCCTGATCGAGTCGAGCGTCCCGGTCCTCGCCTTCGTGCTGTTCAACGTGCTGTTCGGCGAGTCCGTGATCGGGCTGGAGAAGCGCACCGCGCTGCTCTGGGCGATCATCGGCTCGGTCGGCTCGGCGGTCGCCATCGGCGCCGTCCGGCTGGCCCGCAAGCAGCCGGTCCGGCACGCGGTGAACGGGCTGTTCGGCATCGCGCTGGGTGCGTGGCTGGCCTGGCGCAGCGGCGACGCGAAGAACTTCTACCTGCCGGGCATTCTGCTCACGTTCGGGCAGGCGGCGGTGCTGCTGGTGTCGGTGGCGTTCCGCAAGCCGCTGATCGGTTACGCCTGGGGCATCATGGCCAACAAGGGCCGGCAGGACTGGTTCGGCAACGCGCGGCTGTTCCGCGCCTTCCAATGGCTCACCCTGCTCTGGGTGGTCTCCCTGGCGGCGCGTGCCGGCATCCAGTTCTACCTGTGGAAGCTCGGCGAGGCGAACGCTCTGGGTGTCGTGCGGATCCTGATCAGCTGGCCGATCTACGCCGCGACGTTCGCCTTCACCGCCTGGTTCATCCACCGCATCAACTCGGCGGAAAAAAACTAGGCGTTCCCCAGGACGACCGCGCGGATCTGGTCCTCCACCTCGGTGGTGCACACGAAGATCAGCTCGTCGCCGGCCTCCAGCGGGTCGTCCGGCGTCGGCACGACCACGCGCTTGCCGCGCAGGATGGCGACCAGCGCCGCGTCCCGCGGCATCGGCACCGACCGCAGCGGCTGGCCCTCGTAGGGCGCGTTCCTCGGCAGGGTGATCTCCACCAGGTTGGCCTCACCCTGCCGGAACGTCATCAGCCGGACCAGGTCGCCGACCGTCACCGCCTCCTCGACCAGGGCGGCCATCAGGCGCGGCTTGCTGACCGAGACGTCGACCCCCCACTGCTCGGTGAAGAGCCACTCGTTCTCGGCCCGGTTCACCCGGGCCACCACCCGGGCGACCGCGAACTCGGTCTTGGCCAGCAGCGACACCACCAGGTTGGCCTTGTCGTCGCCGGTCGCGGCGACCACCACGTCGCAGGACGCGACGTCGGCCTCCTCCAGGCTGCTCAGCTCGCAGGCGTCGGCCAGGATCCACTGCGCCTGGGGCACCCGCTCGGGACGCAGCTGGCGCGGCTGCCGCTCGATGAGCATCACCTCGTGGCCGTTGCCGATCAGTTCCTGAGCGATGGAGCGGCCCACGTTGCCGGCTCCCGCGATGGCGATGCGCATGTCAGTGCCCCTCGTTCCCGGCGCGCCCGGCGATGTCCAGAACCTTGTTCGCGGTCTCGTCGGTGACCAGCATGAAGACCTGGTCACCGTCCTGCAGCACGGTGGACGGCTGGGCGAGCGCGCCCATGCCGAACCGGGACAGGTAGGCCACCCGGGCGCCGGTGCCGTCCTCCAGCGACTTCACCGGCTGACCGACCCAGTCGGCGTGCAGCGGGACCTCGAGAATGCTGACCACGCTGGTCGGGTCCCGGAACACCTCGTTCTGGGAGTCGGGCACGAGGAGGCGGAACATCCGGTCGGCCGCCCAGCGGATGGTGGCGATGGTCGGGATGCCGAGACGCTCGTACACCTGGGCGCGTTTGGCGTCGTAGATCCGGGCGACCACGCGTGCGACGCCGAACGTCTCCCGGGCCAGCCGGGCCGAGATGATGTTCGAGTTGTCCCCGCTGGAGACCGCGGCGAACGCGTCGGCCCGCTCGATGCCGGCGGCACGCAGCACGTCCCGGTCGAAGCCGATCCCGTTGACCGTGATGCCGCCGAAGTCCGAGCCCAGGCGCCGGAACGCGTCCGCGTTCTGATCGATCACGGCCACCTGGTGACCGCCCGAGTCGAGGCTCTGCGCCAGCGTGGATCCGAGCCGGCCACACCCCATGATCACCACGTGCACGGTCTGTGTCCTCCCCGATCGCCTACCGTCCCGGGATGAGCGTCCCATGCCGCTCTGGCGCACGGTGTCCGGGGCGGGCAACGGCTGAAGTCGCCCGGCCGTACCCTTGGCAACCGTGGCAAGTACCACCTCCCTAGCCAAGCGGCTGCTCCTCGGCCGGCCGTTCCGCTCGGACAAGCTGCAGCACACGCTGCTGCCCAAGCGGATCGCCCTGCCGGTGTTCGCGAGCGACGCTCTCTCCAGCGTGGCCTACGCGCCGGACGAGATCCTGCTGACCCTCTCGATCGCGGGGGCCAGTGCCTTCGCGATCTCTCCCTGGGTGACGCTCGCGGTCGCGGTGGTGATGGTGACCGTGGTCGCCAGCTACCGGCAGAACGTGCACGCCTACCCCTCCGGCGGTGGCGACTACGAGGTGGCCACGGTCAACCTGGGCCCACGGGCCGGGCTCGGGGTGGCCAGCGCGCTGCTGGTCGACTACATCCTGACCGTCGCGGTGTCGGTCTCCTCCGGGGTGAACAACCTCGGGTCGGTCGTGCCCTGGGTGGCCGACAACCGGGTCGGGGTCGCGATCGCCGCGGTCGCCCTGCTGACCGCGCTCAACCTTCGCGGGCTGCGCGAGGCCGGGGTGGCGTTCGCCGTCCCGACGTACCTCTTCATCATCGTCATCCTCGGGATGATCGCGACCGGCCTGTTCCGGATCTTCATCCTCGGCCAGGACCTGCGGGCGCCCAGCGCCGGCCTGGTCATCTCGGCCGAGGAGCATCACCTCACCAGCTTCGCCTTCGTCTTCCTGCTGCTGCGGACGTTCTCCTCCGGGTGTGCCGCGCTCACCGGCGTCGAGGCGATCTCCAACGGCGTGCCCGCGTTCAAGCCGCCCAAGAGCAAGAACGCCGCGACCACACTGTTGCTGCTGGGCGGCCTGGCCATCGTGATGCTGGCCGGCATCGTCCTGCTGGCCCGGATGACCCACCTGCAGTACGTCGAGGACCCGACCACCCAGATCGTCTCCAACCCCGGGTTCTACGAGCAGAAGACGGTCACCGCCCAGCTGGCGCAGACCGTGTTCGGCTCGGGCTCGTTCCTCTTCCTGCTGACCGGCGCGATCACCGCGCTGATCCTGTTCCTGGCCGCGAACACGGCGTTCAACGGCTTCCCGGTGCTCGGCTCGATCCTGGCTCAGGACCGTTATCTGCCGCGCCAGTTCCACACCCGCGGCGACCGGCTGGCCTTCAGCAACGGCATCGTCTTCCTGGCCGGGGCCGCGATGGTGCTGATCGTCGCGTTCGGGGCGGAGACCACCCGGCTGATCCAGCTCTACATCGTCGGCGTGTTCGTGTCGTTCACCCTGTCGCAGGGCGGCATGATCCGGCACTGGAACCGGCTGCTGAAGATCCAGCGAGACCCGGAACGCCGGCGCCGGATGATCCGCTCCCGGGCGATCAACGCCTTCGGCATGGGGCTGACCGGTGCGGTCCTGATCGTCGTGCTGATCACCAAGTTCCTGCTCGGCGCCTGGATCGCGATCGCCGCGATGATCCTGTTCTACGTGCTGATGCTGGCCATCCACAAGCACTACACGCGGGTCGCCGAGGAGTTGCAGCCCACCGAGGAACGCCCGGTGCTGCCGTCCCGCAACCACGCGGTGATCCTGGTCAGCAAGGTGCACCAGCCGACGCTGCGGGCGGTCGCCTACGCCCAGGCGACCCGGCCGGACACGATCACCGCGGTCACCGTGAACGTCGACGACAAGGACACCCGGGCCATCCAGGCCGAGTGGGAGCGCCGCGAGCTGCCCGTGCAGCTGACCGTGATCGACTCGCCGTACCGGGAGATCACCAAGCCGATCATCGACTACGTGAAGGGCGTGCGCCGGGCGTCGCCCCGGGACGTGGTCACGGTCTTCGTTCCCGAGTACGTCGTCGGCCGCTGGTGGGAGAATCTGCTGCACAACCAGAGCGCGCTGCGGATCAAGGGACGGCTGCTGTTCGAGCCCGGAGTCATGGTGACCAGCGTGCCGTGGCAGCTGAGGTCCAGCCAGGATCGCGATCTCGACCGGCTGGACCGCGGGTTGAGCCGGGCGCCGGCTCGTGGGCCGCGGTTCCATCCGGTGGAGCCGGCGCCCGTTCCCGATCAGGAAGGCGCCGACAAGAAATGACATCTCCCGACTTCGCCCCGCTGTCCCCGGCCGATGATCTCGTCGAGGGGGACCGGATCGAGCTGGTCGTCGGGGCACCCGCCCACGGCGGCCACTGCGTCGCCCGATTCGGCGGCGAACACGGGCGGGTGATCTTCGTCCGGCACGCCCTCCCCGGCGAACGCGTCACCGCCGAGATCACCGAACGCCACCGTGGCTACCTGCGTGCCGACGCCGTCGAGATCCACGAGGCGTCCCCGGACCGGGTCGAGGCGCCCTGCCGCTTCGCCCACCCGGGCGGCTGCGGCGGCTGCGACCTGCAGCACGTCACGCCCGAGGCCCAGCTGCGCTGGAAGACCCAGGTCGTCCGGGAACAGCTGGGCCGTCTGGGCGGGCTCACCCCAGAAGATCAGGACAAGGTTTTCGTACGGACGGAGCCCCTCCCCGGCGGCCCGCTGGGCTGGCGCACCCGGGTCCGGTACGCCGTCGACGCGCTCGGCCGCCCCGGCCTGCTCCAGCACCGGTCGCACCAGGTCGTCCCGGTCGACCGATGCCTGATCGCGCACCCGGCCATCCAGGAACTCGACCTGCTGAGCCGTACCTGGCCCGAATCGGCGGCACTCCAGGCCGTCGCGTCCGGCGGCGGTGACGTGGTCGCGCTCGAACGCCCGGCCGGAACCTCGGGCTCGTCCGGCGGCGACCCGACCGACGAGCCCGGCGGCACCGGACTCGTCCGGCTCAGCGGCCCGGCCGAGGTGGCCGAGACGGTCGGCGACCGCACCTGGCAGGTGGCACCCGAAGGCTTCTGGCAGGTCCATCCCGAGGCCGCGGCGACCCTGACCGCCGCCGTGCTGGAGATGCTGCGACCGGCCGCGGGCGAGGTCGCCTGGGACCTGTACGGCGGAGCCGGCCTGTTCGCCGCCGCCGTCGCCGAGGTGACCGGGGCGCGGACCACCGTCGTCGAGTCCTCCACCCCGGGCGTCGCCGCGGCCCGGGCCAACCTGGCCGACCTGCCCCAGGTCGAGGTCGTGCAGGCCGCGGTCGAGACGGCCCTGAGCCGCCGCCGGATCACCGGCCCGGTCGACCTGGTCGTGCTCGACCCGCCCCGGGCCGGCGCCGGCGCCCGGGTGGTGCGCGGGATCGTGGCCTCGTCGCCGCGCGCGGTCGCGTACGTGGCCTGCGACCCGGCGGCCCTGGCGCGGGACGTGAAGACGTTCCGGTCGCTGGGCTGGGAGCTGGCGGAGTTGCGCGCCTTCGACTGCTTCCCGATGACCCAGCACGTGGAGTGCGTAGCCCTGCTCCTCCCAGCGCTCTGAGCGCCAGCTCAGCCCGTTCGGCTGGTGCTCACGGCTGTAAAACAGCGCCGAGGCAGCCCTGAACGCCAGCTCAGCCCGTTCGGCTGGTGCTGAGGGTCGCAAAACAGCGCCGAGGCAGCCCTCAGCGCCAGCTCGGCCGGCTTGGCTGGTGCTGAGGGCTGTAAAACAGCGCTGGGGCAGCCCTGAACGCCAGCTCGGCCTGTTCGGCTGGTGCTCACGGCTGTAGGGCGACGGCCGGGTGCGGGCGGTGGGGTCAGAAGTGGTCGCGATACTCCGCGGCGGCGGACATCAAGTGGTCGAGGGCGTCCCTCGTACGGATCAGGTCTTCGATGTGGGTGGAAAGGCGATCGCGTTCCTCGCGCATCCGGGTCATGGCCGCGTCGGAATTCTCCAGACTGGGGGAGTCGACGCAGGGCAGCAGCTCGGCGATGGTGCGACTGGAGAGCCCGGCCGCGTAGAGCCGCTGGATGAAGCCGACCCGGTCGACCTCCTCCTCGGTGTAGTGCCGCTGGCCGCTGGGACTGCGGACGCTGCTGAGCAGGCCCTGCTCCTCGTAGTAGCGAACCGAGCGGACGCTGACGCCGGCCCGCGCCGCGAGATCACCGATGCGCAATTCACACCTCCCGGGAAACTCTGCCTCTGACGTCAACGTCAGGTTTCAGCGTAGCCGCCTGAGCGCTGACCGAGTTTGTCCAGCGCCCCGAGCCGGCCCGGCCGGACCGTGATGACGCCCGCCCCGACCGACATTTCGGAAATGTCGGGAAAGCGGTGGCCGCGCGCCGAAATCGGAAACGCGCGGCCACCCCCGAAACCCCAGGACGGCCGCCCCCGAGACCCGAGGACGGCCGCGCGCCGAAACTACGGGTTGGCCCGCTCCGCGGCGCTCACCGCGTTCCGGAAGAGCATCGCCACCGTGGTCGGCCCCACACCCCCGACCCGCGGAGTGATCGCCCCCGCGACGGCCGCGCACGACTCGTCCACGTCCGGAAGCAGCCGCCGGCCCTCATACCGGACCCCGGCCCCGATCACCGTGGCCCCCGGCTTCACGTGCTCCGGCTGGATGATCCCGGGCACCCCGGCCGCCGCGATCAGGATCTCGGCCCGCTGCGTGTACCGCGGCCAGTCCTTCACCCCGGTGTGCACCACGGTGACCGCCGCGTTCGCGGTCGGCCGCTTCTGCGCCAGCAGCATCGCCAGGGGCCGCCCGAGGGTCGCCCCGCGACCGAGAATGACCACCTCCCGGCCGGAGATCTCGATGCCGTGGTGCGCGAGCAGCGCCTCGATCCCGGCCGGCGTGCACGGCAGCGGCCCGGGCAGCCCGACGGCGAGCCGGCCCATGTTGAGCGGGTGCATGCCGTCGACGTCCTTGTCCGGATCGAGGGTCATCAGCGCCGCGTCGTAGTCCAGGTGGGCCGGGATCGGGTACTGGATCAGGACGCCGTGCACGCCCTTGTCGTCGTTGAACCCGGCGATGACCTTGAGCAGGTCGGCCTGCGTGACGTCCCCGCTGAGGTGCTCGTGCGGCGACTCGAAGCCCAGCTCGGCGGCCTGCTTCTGCTTGATCCGGATGTACCCGGCGCTGGCGTCGTCGTCGCCGACCAGGATGGTGGCCAGGCTCGGCCGGATGCCCCGGGCCTTCAGCGCGGTGACCCGCTCCCGGACATCGGCCAGGACGGCCTCGGCCACGGGCGCGCCGGGCAGGAGGCGGGCGCCACTGTTTTCGCTGGTCATGTCTTTGCTCCTTGGCCGGGAGCCCAGGCGGTCGACTCCCGTGAACGAGCTCCCCGATGGTTCGACCATCCCCGAGCCGCCAGTCGCTGCTTGCCCTCCAGGATGCCGGACGCGACCGATCCGCGAGGCGGCGGGGGTCCGGAAAATCAAGATCAAATTCTTCATTGCCTACGTCCGCCGTGGTCCCGATCGTCGCTCCCGCGGGGACCGTTCCGGGCTGAGCAGGGCGCTGGCGCGCCCAGAACGCTCAGCCCGGAACGGCGACGTGGTCGGGTGGTTGCGGTTACCCCGAAGATCACAACCAACCGGATGCGAGCGTCACGTCGGTGGCGACCAGCACCAGGAGCAGGATCCCGGCGAGGATCCAGAAGCTCGCCGGCTGTCCGAAATTGAGGGTCATCCGGCCCAGCGCCCCGGGGACGAGCAGGTCCGGGTTGCCGGGGTCGTACCGGATGAGGTGATGCCGGGCGCCCGGATTCCGCCGGGCCCGAGCCATCAGCAGCCGGACGACCAGCAGGGCGCCCGCCATGACGAACCCCACCCCGAGGGTGGGCGCGACGAGATCGCCGAGCGGCATGCCCCGACGGTATCGCCGGGCGGGGGCCGGCCGGCGCGGTGGGCGAGGGCTGGCCGGCTCGGTGGGCGAGGGTCGGCCGGCTCGGTGGGCGGGGGCGGGTCCGGCGGGAGCGGGAGCAGGCCGGTCAGCCGGGCTCGGCCGGGCGTGCCGGTGGGGCGGAAACCGGGGTGCCGGCCGTGGCGGGTTCGGCCGCACGGTCGCCGTGCGGGTCGTCGTCGAAACTGGACTCGTCGAACGGGGCCTCGCCGGCCAGCACCCGAGCCGCCTGTTCCCGATCGATCTCGTGGGTCCACGTGCCGACCAGGACGGTCGCGACCGCGTTCCCGGCGAAGTTGGTCAGGGCCCGGGCCTCGGACATCAGCCGGTCGATGCCCACGATCAGCCCCACCCCGGGCACCAGATCGGGCCGATGGCTCTGCAGTCCACCGGCGAGCGTCGCCAGCCCGGCCCCGGTGACCCCGGCCGCCCCTTTGGACGCCACGATCATGAAGAGCAGCAGCCCGATCTGCTGCCCGACCGAGAGCGGCTGGTCCAGCGCGTCGGCGATGAACAGCGACGCCATGGTCAGGTAGATCGCGGTCCCGTCCAGGTTGAACGAGTACCCGGTCGGCACCACGATCCCGACCACCGGCCGGCTCACCCCGAGGTGGCCCATCTTGGCGATCAGCCGGGGCAGCGCCGACTCGGACGACGACGTCGACAGGATCAGCAGGAATTCCCGGGCCAGGTACCGCAGCAGCCGGAAGATCGACACCCCGGCGGCCAGCCGGAGCAGCAGTCCGAGCACCACGAACACGAAGATCGCGCAGGTGATGTAGAAGCCGACCATGATCGCGGCCAGGCTCTTCAGCGCGTCGAACCCGGTCGCCCCGACCAGGGCGGCCATCGCCCCGAAGGCCCCGACCGGCGCCAGCCACATGATCATCGCGAGGATCTTGAAGACCACCCGCTGGATCAGTGCGACCGCGGCGATCACCGGTTCGCCCCGGTCGCCCAGCGACTGCACGGCGAACCCGACGAGCAGGGCCACCAGCAGCGTCTGCAGCACCTGGGTGCTGGTCAGGGCCGAGACCAGTGTGTCCGGGATGATCCCGAGGACGAAGTCGACGCCGCCCTCGGCCTGTTTGCTGACCTGGGCCGTGCCGGTCTTGGCGAGTTCCTGGCTCAGGTGCAGGCCGGAGCCGGGGTGCAGGATGTTGCCGACCACCAGCCCGATCGCCAGCGCGACGGTCGACATGATCAGGAAGTAGCCGAGGGCCAGCCCGCCGACCCGGCCGACCTGGGCGGCCCGCCGGATCGAGCCGACGCCGAGCACGAGCGTGCAGAAGATGACCGGGGCGATCATCATCCGGATCAGGTTCACGAACCCGGTGCCGAGCGGTTTCAGCTCGACCGCGAAGTCCGGGAAGAGGAACCCCACCGCGATCCCGAGGGCCATCGCGACGAGCACGGCGAGGTAGAGGAAGTGGCTACGGTCCCGGCGCCGCGGGGCCTCGGCATCGACAGACATGCATCGACGGTACTCCCGCTCGTGATCTGAGTCACAGGTCAGCGCGCAAACCTCCCCCGTACCGGGGAATGTGTAGGTGCTGTGGAGGATTCCGGCCTGTCCGTTCGCTCCAGGTCGCGCCCGCCCGCCACCCCGATAGACTCGTGCCTCATGAGCGACTCCCCCTCGACCCCGGCCGGCCTGCTGACGACCATCACCACCCCGGGTGATCTGAAGCGACTGTCCGCGGAGCAGCTGACCCTGCTCGCGGCCGAGATCCGTGACTTCCTCGTGACCAAGGTGTCGAAGACCGGGGGGCACCTCGGTCCGAACCTCGGGGTGGTCGAGGTGACCCTGGCGATGCACCGGGTCTTCGACTCCCCGCGGGACAAGATCCTCTTCGACACCGGCCACCAGTCGTACGTGCACAAGATTCTCACCGGCCGGCAGGAGGGCTTCGATCTGCTGCGCCAGCGTGGCGGGCTGACCGGATACCCGAGCCAGGCCGAGAGCGAGCACGACCTGATCGAGAACTCGCACGCCTCCACCGCGCTCTCCTACGCCGACGGCCTGGCCAAGGCGTTCGCCCTGCGCGGCGAGGACCGGCACGTGGTCGCCGTGGTCGGTGACGGCGCGCTGACCGGCGGCATGTGCTGGGAGGCGCTCAACAACATCGCCGCCACGAAGAACAAGCTGGTCATCGTCGTCAACGACAACGGCCGGTCCTACGCGCCGACGATCGGCGGCCTGGCCGACCACCTCTCCACCCTGCGACTCAATCCGGGCTACGAGAAGGTGCTCGACCTGGTCAAGGACGCGCTCGGCCAGACCCCGGTGGTCGGCCGGCCGGTCTTCGAGGTGCTGCACGCGGTCAAGCGCGGTATCAAGGACGCGATCAGCCCGCAGCCGATGTTCGAGGACCTGGGGCTGAAGTACATCGGCCCGGTCGACGGCCACGACCAGCAGGCGATGGAGTCGGCGCTGCGCCGGGCCAAGGGCTTCAACGCGCCGGTCATCGTGCACGCGGTCACCCGCAAGGGGTTCGGCTACAGCCCGGCCGAGCAGGACGAGGCCGACCGCTGGCACAGCCCGAGCGCGTTCGACGCGGCCACCGGCAAGCTGGTCGCCTCCTCGGCCGTGAAGTGGACCAAGATCTTCGCCGAGGAGCTCGTGGCGATCGCCGATGAGCGACCCGACATCGTCGGCATCACGGCCGCGATGGCCGAGCCGACCGGCATCGCCGCGCTGGCCAAGAAGTACCCCGAGCGGACCTATGACGTGGGCATCGCCGAGCAGCACGCCGTCACCAGCGCCGCCGGCCTGGCGATGGGCGGCCTGCACCCGGTGGCCGCGATCTACGCCACGTTCCTCAACCGCGCCTTCGACCAGGTCCTGCTGGATGTGGCGATGCACAAGCTGCCGGTCACGTTCGTGCTGGACCGGGCCGGCATCACCGGTCCGGACGGTCCGAGCCACTACGGCATCTGGGACATGAGCGTCTTCGGCACGGTCCCCGGGCTGCGGCTGGCCGCCCCGCGTGACGCCGCCACCCTGCGTGAGGAGCTGCGCGAGGCGGTCGCGGTCGACGACGGCCCGACGGTGGTGCGGTTCCCGACCGGCTCGGTCGCCCCGGACACCCCGGCCCTGCGCCGGGTCGGCCCGGTCGACGTGCTGCGTGAGGACAAGAAGAAGGACATCCTGCTGGTCGGGGTCGGCTCGTTCGTCGGCCTGGGGCTGGACGCGGCCGAGCGCCTGGCCGAGCAGGGTTACGGCGTGACCGTGGTCGACCCGCGCTGGGTCCGCCCGGTGCCGGCCGAGCTGGTCGCCCTGGCCGCCGAGCACCGCCTGGTGGTGACCCTGGAGGACGGCATCCGCGCCGGTGGCGTCGGTGACGCGGTGGCTGCCGCGCTGCGGGACGCCGGGGTGCCGGTGCCGCTGCGCGACTTCGGTGTGCCGGCCGGTTTCCACCCGCACGGCACCCGGGCCGAGATCCTCACCTCGCTGGGCCTGACCGCGCAGGACATCGCGCGGGACGTGACCGAGTGGGTGTCCCGCATCGACGCCGGTGCCGCCGTGGAGGAACCCGCCCTCTGACATTGGCAGAACTGTGACAAGCGCCTCCGTTACTACATCGTTATATTCGATGGATGGGAGCGGAGGCGTTCGTCATCGACCTCGGCCTGGGCCGGGGCGACTCGGAGGCCGCCTATGAGCGGCCGTGGCGGGAGACGGTGCCGCGCTGGTTCACGCCGGTCCTGGTCGTCGTCCTGCTGCTGCTCGGCTCGGGGGCGTCGGCCGCCCCGGCCAAGCCGCCTTTCAGCGCGCTCCTGCGGATCACCCTCGGCCCGGCCGATCCGTACCTGATCACCGGCGCCGGGCGGCTGCTCACCCAGACCAACGGCCTGATCACCGCGTACGACCTGGGCACCGGCACGCTGCGCTGGCAGGCCGGCCAGTCCACCCCGGTCTACCGGCTGCGCATCGGCGAGGGCCTGGTGCTGATGCAGCCGTGGACCACCACCGGCGCCTCGGACAGCACCAGCGCGATCTCGGTGGCCACCGGGGCCAAGGTGTGGGACAACCCGCGCAGCGTGATCACCTTCACCGGCAGTGACACGCTGCTCGCAGTGACCGGGACCCGCAGCCTCTCCGGCACCAATCGCCGTGTCCAGGGCCTGATCGAGGTGCTCGACCCGGGCACCGGCCAGGCCCGCTGGCAGGTCCGGGTGCCGTCGACCGCGGTGGTGCTGGGCGTGCCCGGGCCGGCCGACTCGGGCACACGGATGCTCATGGTCCGCGACGACCGGACCGCGCGCCTGTTCGACCTGTCGGACGGGCGGCAGATGAACGTCCGGGAGCTGCCGGCGGCCAACTACGGCCCGGAGAACCCGGTCGTGGCCGGTGGGGTCGTGCTGCTGCGCCATCCCGGGCCGTCCGGGATGGAGGTCTCGGCCTACGACCCGGTGACCCTGCGCGAGTTGTGGACCATGCCGGCCGACGGGACGTACGAGGTCCGCTCCTGCGGTCTGCTCGCCTGTTTCCTCGGCCAGGACGGGGTGTCGGCCGTCGACCCGTCGACCGGGGACCGGCGCTGGGCCGAGGCCGGCTGGCAGGCCGTCACCGAGCGCGGTTCGGCGCTGCTGGCCTACCCGGACTCGGACATCAGCCGCCCGGTCGGCCTGGTCGACAGCGCGACCGGCCGGGTGCGGGTCGACCTGCGCGGCTGGCTGCCCATGCCGGGGTCCGACAGTTCCGGCGATCTGCTGGTCACCCGGGAGGTGCCGGCCGGCGCGCGTACCATGGTCGCGGTCGCCGACCAGGTCGCCGGCCGCGTGCGCCCGATCGCCCTGCTCCCCGAGGACACCGGGGACTGCGAGGCCGCCCCGGGCCGGCTGGTCTGCCGGTCGACGACCGGTGAGCTGGTGGTGTGGGCCTACGACGAGGCGGCGGGCGCGGGCTGATCCCCGTACGGGAAAGGGTGTCGTGTGACGCTGATCGAGCTGGACCGCGAAGCCCACCTCGACCCGCCGCCGGCCTCGCGTCCTCCGATCTCCGCCTATCGTCGCGGCGGCCTGCTGCTGGCCGTGCTCCTGCTCGCGGTCGTGGGTGGCGCGGTGCCCGCGGCCGGCATCGGCTGGCGTTACCTCGGCGCGATCTCCCCGGCGCCGGGCCCGGACGTTCCTTTCGAGCTGGTCGACGGCCAGGTCTACACGGTCGACACCGGCGGCTCCGAGCCGGTGGTGACCGCGTGGAGCCCGGCGAGCCCGCCGGTCCGGCTCTGGGAGGTCCGGCTGCCGGTCGGGGACGAGAAGAGTGTGATCCCGGCCGGGTCGGTGACGGTCCGGGCCGCCGGTGAGATGACCCTGCTGACCGCCGGGGTCGCGACGACCGCGGTCGACACCGCGACCGGGCGGGTCCGCTGGTCCTCGCCGATCGCGGTGACCGTGCTGCCGGGCAGCGGCATCGGTGTCACCGTCGACCGGGTGTTCCGGCCCGGCACCGAGTACGACCAGGAGTCCGGTGATCCGGGCCCGCTCTACTTCTCGGCCAGCGGCGAGCCACACACCGAGCCGCCGCTGCGCACCGACGTCCGTGGCCTGCGGCTCAGCGACGGGAAGACGTTGTGGACGACCGCGCCGGGCGGCTCGGTGACCGTCGACGGGGTGCCCGGCGAGGACCCGGCCGTGCTGATCACCTCGTCGGAGCGGCTCACCCTGGTCGACGGCGACACCGGCACGCTGCTGCGGGACACGCCGCTGCCGCAGTTCTCCGGGCACGGGCCGGCCAGCGGTTCGCTGCTCGGCGACGTCGCGCTGATCAGCTACCAGAGCCCGGGCCGGCAGATCGCCTTCGACGCCCGCACGCTGCGGCAGCTGTGGAACCGCAAGGTGCCCGACATGGTCGCCGACCCGGCCGACTGCCAGGGCGTGCTCTGCGACGGCGGGCACGGTGACCTGCGCGTGCTCGACCCGGTGACCGGGCTGACCCGGTGGCGGGTGAAGGACGACGTCGACCTGACCGTCCGCGCGGGGTACGTGCTGGAGACCGACGCGGCCTCGGACGAGCCGGTGCGGCTGGCCGACCCGCGGACCGGGGCGACCCGGGCCGACCTGACCGGCTGGACCGGGGACGTGGCCGGGGCGGCCGACGAGCCGCTGGTGCTGCGCCGCCGGGAGAGCAGCGGGCAGGCGTTCGCGGCGGTGGTGCCCGGGCACGCGGAGATCCGCCGGCTCGGGGTGGCCACCACCGGGTCGGGGGACTGCGACTCGGACGGTCGGTACCTGGTGTGCCGGTCGTCCGGCGGGCTACGCATCTGGGCCTATCGCATCTAACTTGTTCGGTGTGCCCGACGTATTGATCGACCTCGGTGTAGTCCCCGACGAACCGGCGGCGATCCCACCGCGGCCCCGGCGGCAGTACCTCCGGCCGCTGGCCGCGGTCGTCGCGGCCGGACTGTTGTTCCTGCTCGGCGGCGCGGCGACGGCCACCCGGCCGGCGCCCCCGAAGATCGTTGCGGCCGCGGTCGACGGCCGGGTGGTGGTGCGGGCGAACCGGCTGTTCGTGGTCGACGCCGGGCGGCCGGTCGGCGCCCCGGAACGGCAGCAGGTCATCCACGCGTACTCGCTGCCCGACGTCCGGCCGCTCTTCGACCAGACCGTGACCGTCTCCGGGGAGATCATCGACGTCCGGCCGGTCAGCGACGACCTGCTGCTCGTCGAGGAGCGCAGCTACACGCAGGCCGCGCGGAGCATCATCGCGATCCGGCCGGGCACGGCCGAGCCGCTCTGGCGGCGGGACGGGATCCTGGTCGGCGTCACGCCCGGTGGCCCGGCCGTGTTCGGGGCGGACATCCTGGTCGGCGACGACGCGGACGGCCCCGTCGAGTGGACCGGGGTCGACCTGGCGACCGGCGCGACCACGTGGACCGTCACCAAGTCGGCCGGGGAGCGGGCCTTGCCGGACACGCTGCGCGGCGACCCGCGGTGGCTCTACGTGCTCCGGGCCGGGCGGCTGACCTCGTACGACATGCGGGACGGCCGGCCGGCGGCCGAGGTGCCCCTGCCCGGGCTGCGGCCGGACACGTCCGCGCTGTGGCCGCTCGGCGACCGGCTCCTGGTCAGCAGCGACGCGACCGGCACCACGATCTTCAGCACCGCGGCCGGACTGACCCCGTCCGCGCACACCGTCCACAGCCTGGCCGCGTACCTGGACGGGTACCCCTGCGGGGAGCTGATCTGCGCGTACGCCGCGGGCGGCGGCCTGACCGGCATCGACCCGGCCACGCTGGCCGACAAGTGGTCGGTCGAGCACGCGGAGTACTCGCTGTGGATGAGCGGCTACCTGTTCGCGATCGAGGAGACCACCTCGGAGCCCCGGATCCGGCGATCCGATCCGGTCACCGGCCGGGACGCCGGGCAGCTCGACGGCTGGACCCTGGCCGCCGCGACGAGCGAGGACTTCTACGTACGGCACAAGGAGGACGGCGGCCGGCTGTGGTTCGGCCTCCTGGATCCGGCCCGGCTGCGGGTCCGGCCGCTCCTCGCGGCCGACGGGGTCACCGACGAGTGCCTGATCGCCGACGACGTGCTGGTCTGCCGCAAGATCGATGCGAACGTCGGGGTTTGGCGGCTTCGGTAGCCTTCAGCTACGGCCGCCGGGGCCGGGCGGCGGGGTACGGAGGTCTGCGATGCGCGTGCTGGTGGTGGAGGACGAGCGGACGATGGCCGACGCGATCGCCCGGGGGCTGCGGCGGCACGGGATGGCGGTCGACGTGGCCTACGACGGCCTGGAGGGCCACGAGATGGCCTACGTCACCCGCTACGACGTGGTCGTGCTCGACCGCGACCTGCCCGGCATGCACGGCGACGAGATCTGCGCCGCCCTGGTCGAGTCCGGCGCGCTGACCCGGGTGCTGATGCTCACCGCCAGCGCCTCGGTCGCCGACCGGGTCGAGGGCCTGCAGCTGGGCGCCGACGACTACCTGCCCAAGCCGTTCGCCTTCGACGAGCTGGTGGCCCGGGTGCAGGCGCTGGGCCGGCGGGCCACGCCGCCCGCCCCGCCGGTCTTCAGCGTGGGGAACCTGGTGCTCGACCCCGGCCGCCGCGCGGTGACCCGCGGCGAGTCCCCGGTGGATCTCACCAACAAGGAGTTCGGGGTGCTGGAGGTGCTGCTCAAGGCCAGCGGCGCCGTGGTCTCCAGCGAGGAGCTGCTGGAGCGGGTCTGGGACGCGAACACCGACCCGTTCACCACCACCGTCCGGGTCACCGTGATGACCCTGCGGAAGAAGCTCGGGGACCCGCCGCTGATCGAGACGGTCGTCGGCGCGGGCTACCGGGTCGTGAACAATTGACCGTCTACCAGGGACAGGGCCAGCAGCCGGCCCGGCGGCCGGGTGTGCTGCGCCGGCTGGCGCGACCCACCCTGCGGTTGCGGCTCACCCTGCTGAACGGGATCCTGCTCGTCGCCGCCGGCGCCGTCCTGGTCGTACTGGCCTGGCTGCTGGTCGACGAGTCGCTGCACCCGGCCGACGAGCTGCGGCCCGGCTCAACCGTCACCCTGAACGACGGCAGTGTCCGCGAGGCGCGCGCCTGGCAGACCCGGACCATCGACGCCGCCTCCGATCAGCTGCTCGTCAAGGGCCTGAGCGCGCTGGTGGCGATCGGCATCATCGGCATCGCCGGGGGTTACCTGGTGACCCGCCGGGCACTGCGCCCGTTGCACACGGTCACGCAGACCGCCCAGCGGCTGGGTGAGGAGACGCTGGACCAGCGGATCCGGTACGCGGGGGCCGACGACGAGGTGGCCGAGCTGGCCCGGACGTTCGACGCCATGCTGGACCGGCTGGCCGAGGCGTTCGAGTCGCAGAAACGGTTCGTCGCCAACGCCTCGCACGAGCTGCGCACCCCGCTCGCGGTGATGCGCACCGAGATCGACGTCACGCTCAGCGACCCCGAGGCCGACCTGGCCGAGTACCGGCGGATGGCCCGGGTCGTGCGCGACGCGTCGAGCCGCGCGAACGGGCTGGTCGACGCGCTGCTGGTGCTGGCCCGCTCGGAGGCGCAGTCCGGCCGGCGGCTGGTCCGCAAGGTGCCGGCCGACCTGGCGACGAGCGCCTACAACGCGCTGTCGGCGGTCAAGGACGAGGCCGAGCGGATGCGGCTGGAGATCACCACGGATCTGGCCGCGGCCCCGGTGGTCGGCGACCCGAGCCTGCTCGACCGGCTGGCCGGCAACCTGATCGAGAACGCGATCCGCTACAACCACCTGCTCGGGCGGCTGTGGCTGCGCACCACGTCGGTGGACGGGCAGGCGCGGCTGATCGTCGGCAACACCGGGCACGAGGTCGAGCAGTCCGAGGTGCCGGGGCTGTTCGAGCCGTTCCGCCGGGGCGGCTGGGAACGGACCGGGTCGCGCGGCTCCGGGCTGGGGCTGTCGATCGTCCGGGCGGTGTGCGACGCGCACGGCGGCACGGTCTCGGCGATCGCGCTGGCCGACGGCGGGCTGGAGGTCACGGTCTCGCTGCCGGCCGCGGACACCACTCCCGTGGTGGCCGCGACCGCCAGCGTCCCGCGAACCTAGAGCCCGGGCGTTACTTGATCTGCTCCATCTCGGCCCGCACCTTCGGGAACTCCGCCTTCGCCTTGGTGGCCGAGGAGTAGTACCACACCAGCATGCCGACACTGCCCTCGTCGGCCCAGACGCAGACGGCCAGGTCGATGCCGGACGACTCGCTGTTGCCGCACTTGGCCGAGCCGCCCAGCGTGCCGGTGTCGACCGGGGCCACGTCGTCCACCGCGAGGCCGGTCAGGGCCGCGTTGGTGAAGTTCTTGTCCAGCTCCAGCGCCGGGTTGGGGATCGGGGCGGCGACCGCGATCGCCATCACCATGTTCTTCTTGGCCGGGGTGCCGTAGAACGCGCCGAACGACTTCGTCGCCCCCGGGTAGGAGGTCAGCAGGCCGTCCTCCATGGTCTTGGTGACCTCGGCGAACGCGGCGGTGTCCAGTTTCGGCCGGCCGTTCAGCGTCTTCGGCTCGACGACGGTGATGTCGGCGGTCTTCGGCGCGGTGGTGCTCTCGGCCGGGCCGCTGCCCGGGTCGGCGCTGGTGGAGCTCTGCGCGGTGTCCTTGGCCTGGTCGTCGCCGTAGACCATGCCGACCACGGCCAGACCGCCGATGCAGAGCACGATCACGATGGCGACCGAGACCAGGACGATCGGGAGGGTCCACGACTTCTTCGGCGGCCCCGGCGGGATCGGCGCGAACTGCGGCTGCTGCGGGAAGACCGGCTGGCCGTAGGCGGGCTGACCATAGGCCGGCTGCTGCGGATAGCCGTCGGGCTGCGGCGGCACGTAGCCCGGCGGCTGACCGTAGGCAGGCGGGGCCGACGGCTGCCCATAGGCCGGCTGTCCGGGCTGGCCGTAGGCCGGCGGGAAGGGCTGGGCCGGAGGGAAGGGTTGCGCCGGATCGGGCCCGGGCACGTTGGGATTCGGCACGCCGGGGTAGGGCGGGCCCGAGTACGGGTCTTGCGACATCGACGGACTCCAGGATCAGGGGTAACGCGCCGCAGCCTATCCGCGCGGTATGACAAAAAGCGACGCCCCCACCCGGATGACGGGTGAGGGCGTCGCTGGAATCACGCTCAGGAGCGGCGTACGTTCGCCAGACCCGAGGGCAGGAAACGCTTGCCGGTGACCTGCTCGGCGATGCCGCTGCGGTCCAGGTACGGCGTCACGCCACCCAGGTGGAACGGGTAGCCCGCCCCGAGGATCATGCACAGGTCGATGTCCTGCGCCTCCGCGACCACGCCCTCGTCGAGCATGATGCGGATCTCCTCGGCCAGCGCCGCGAGGGCCGCCGCCCGCACCTGGTCGCCGGTGAGCACGGTGTCGCCGACCTCGAGCAGCTTTACGACCTCGGCGTTGATCTCGTCGTCGACCAGCAGGGGCAGGCCGGCGTCGACGATGCGCTTGAGGTTCGGGCTGTCCACGTACCGCTCCGGGAACGCCCGGTGCAGCGTCTCGCCCACGTGGTAGGCCACCGCCGGGCCGACCAGCTGCAGCAGCGCGATCGGGCGCATCGGCAGACCCATCGGGTCGAACGCCTCGTTCACCACGTCGAGCGGGGTGCCGGCGTCGATCGCCTTGAACACCTCGCTGGTGAAGCGGGTCAGCACCCGGTTGACCACGAACGCCGGGGCGTCCTTGACCAGCACCGAGGACTTCTTCAGCTCCTTGCCGACCGCGAACGCGGTGGCCAGCGTGGCGTCGTCGGTCTTCTCGCCCTTGATGATCTCCAGCAGGGGGAGGACGGCGACCGGGTTGAAGAAGTGGAAGCCGACCACCCGCTCGGGGTGCTCCAGGTCGGCCGCCATGTCGGTGATCGACAGCGAGCTGGTGTTGGTGGCGAGGATCGCCTCCGGCTTCACGATCTTCTCGAAGTCGGCCCAGATCTGCTTCTTCAGGTCGAGGTTCTCGAAGACGGCCTCGATCACGAAGTCGGCGTCGGCGAAGACCGACTTGTCGACCGAGCCGCTGATCAGGCCGCGCAGCTTGGCCGCGGTGCCCTCGTCCAGGCGGCGCTTGCCGACCAGCTTGTCGATCTCGCCGGTCACGTAGGCCACGCCTTTGTCGACCCGCTCCTGGTCCAGGTCGGTCAGCACGACCGGGACCTGCAGGCGGCGCAGGAAGAGCAGGGCCAGCTGGGACGCCATCAGACCGGCGCCGACGATGCCGACCTTGGTGACCTTGCGGGCCAGCGACTGGTCGGGCACGCCGACCGGACGCTTGGCCCGGCGCTGCACCAGGTCGAACGCGTACAGGCTGGCCCGCGCCTCGTCGCCCATGATCAGGTCGGCCAGCGCCTCGGTCTCGGCCGCGGTGCCGTCCTCGAACGACGCGTCCTTGGCCAGGGCCAGCAGCTCCAGGGCCTTGTTGGCCGAGGGGACGGCGCCGTGCAGCTTCTCGTCCAGCTGGTTCTTGGCGAACCAGAGCACGCCGTCCCACATGTCCCGGTCGATCTCCGGCCGTTCGACCGTGACGTCGCCCTTGACGACCCCGGCCGCCCAGGCCAGCGAGTCCTCCAGGAAGTCGGCCGCCTCGAACAGCGCGTCGGCGACGCCCAGCTCCTTGGCCTGCTTCGGGCGCAGCACCTTCTGGGTCAGCGGGTTCTGCAGGATGACCTGGGCCGCGCCGGGGATGCCGATCAGGTTCGGCAGCAGCTGGGAGCCGCCCCAGCCGGGGATCAGGCCGATCGCGACCTCGGGCAGGCCGAGCGCGGCGGCACCGGTCGAGACCGTGCGGTAGTGGCAGTGCAGCGCGACCTCGAGGCCGCCGCCGAGCGCCGCGCCGTTGACGAACGCGAACGTCGGGATGGTGCTGTTCTTCAGGCGGGCGAAGACCCGGTGGCCCAGCTCGCCCAGCTCGACCGCCTGCTCCCGGGTGGAGAGCAGCGGCATACCGGTGATGTCGGCGCCGACGCAGAAGATGTACGGCTTACCGGTGATCGCGATGAACGCCGGGTCGGCCGCGGTCGCCGCGGTGATCGCCTCGTCCAGCGACTTCAGACCGGCCGGGCCGAAGCTGTTCGGCTTCTTGTGGTCGAAGCCGTTGTCCAGGGTGATCAGGGCGACCGGCTTGTCCAGACCGGGGACCCGGACGGCGCGCACCAGCGCCTTGGTCACGACCTCGTTCGGGTTCTCGATCACTTCGCGAAGCCTTCCCAGTTCGGGTTCTCCCAGATCACGGTGCCACCCATGCCGATACCGATGCACATGGCGTTGAGGCCGTACCGCACCTCGGGGTGCTCGGCGAAGTGCCGCGCGAGCTGCGTCATCAGGCGCACGCCGGAGGAGGCGAGCGGGTGGCCGATGGCGATCGCGCCGCCCCACGGGTTGACCCGCGGGTCGTCGTCGGCGATGCCGTAGTGGTCCAGCAGCGCCAGCACCTGCACGGCGAAGGCCTCGTTCAGCTCGAACAGGCCGATGTCGTCGATGGTCAGGCCGGCCTTCTTCAGCGCCTTCTCGGTCGACGGGATCGGGCCGTAGCCCATGATCTCCGGCTCGACACCCGCGTAGGCGAACGACACCAGCCGCATGGCGACCGGCAGGCCCAGCTCACGGGCGGTGGCCTCGTCGGCCAGCAGGGCCGCGGTGGCGCCGTCGTTCAGGCCGGCCGCGTTGCCCGCGGTGACCCGGCCGTGCGGGCGGAACGGGGTCTTCAGCGTCGCGAGCTTCTCCATCGAGGTCTCGCGGGGCGCCTCGTCGACCGTGGCCAGGCCCCAGCCCAGCTCGGCGCTGCGGATCGCGACCGGGACCAGGTCCGGCTGGAGCTTGCCGTCGGCATACGCCTTGGCCGTCTTGAGCTGCGAGTTCAGCCCGAAGCGGTCGGTGCGCTCCTTGGTGATGTGCGGCAGCCGGTCGTGCAGGTTCTCCGCCGTGGAGCCCATGACCAGGGCCGACGGGTCGACCAGCTTCTCGGTCAGGATCCGCGGGTTCGGGTCGACGCCCTCGCCCATCGGGTGGCGGCCCATGTGCTCGACGCCACCGGCGATGGCCAGGTCATACGCCCCCATCGCGATGCCGCCGGCGACGTTGGTCACCGCGGTCAGCGCGCCGGCGCACATCCGGTCGATGGCGTAGCCCGGCACCGTCTTGGGCAGGCCGGCCAGCAGGGCCGCGGTCCGGCCGATGGTCAGGCCCTGGTCGCCGATCTGGGTGGTGGCCGCGATCGCGACCTCGTCCACCCGGTCCGTCGGGAGCTGCGGGTTGCGCTTGATCAGCTCTCGGATGCAGCGGATCACCAGGTCGTCGGCGCGGGTCTCGGCATACATGCCGCCCGCCTTGCCGAACGGGGTGCGGACGCCGTCGACGAAGACGACCTCGCGTACTTCACGGGGCACAGCAAGCCTCCTTGCGGGCGTGAACCCAAATGTGTGGAGAATGCTACTCGCCGGTAACTAGCGCCCGCCATGCCCTGGCCGAAATGTCACAGCGCTGTTTCCGCGGACGCCCCAGCAGATCAAGAAACCCAAGATCAAGGGCCTTTTTGCCTACGTCCGCCGTGGTCCCGATCGTCGCTCCCGCGGGGACCGTTCCGGTCTGAGCAGGGCGCTGGCGCGCCCAGAACGCTCAGCCCGAAACGGCGACGTCCGTGGGTGGTTGCGGTCAAACCCCGTTCAGTCGGTGAGCGGGGAGGGTAAGACTGCGGCCAGCTGGTTGGCGATCAGGCTGACCTGCCAGTTGCGGGCCCCGAAACCACGCAGAGTGTCGCTGACCGTCTGCGCGCTGACGTCATCCGGCGGGGACCAGGCCAGTCGCCGGATGTAGTCCGGGCTGATCAGGTTCTCCGGGGGCAGCCGATGCGTCTCGGCGGTGCCGACCACGACCGCCCGGCAACGAGCCAGGCGGGCCGCCGCGATCGGGTCGCGTTCGGCCCAGCGGTGCGGCGGGGGCGGCCCCTCGACCGGCTGGTTCACCGGCAGCGCGTCGTCCGGCAGGGCCCGCGCCTGGTCCAACGCGTCCAGCCAGATCTTGGCCAGGCGGCGCACCGAGCGCCCCCCGAACCCGGGAATGGCCAGCAGGGTCCGCTCGTCCTTCGGGTCGGCCTCGGCCGCGGCCACGATCGCCGAGTCGGGCAGCACCCGGCCCGGCGCCGAGTCCCGGCGGGCGGCGACACCGTCCCGCGCGTACCAGAGCGCGCGCACCCGGCCCTGCGCCCGCGCCCCGCGCACCCGGTGGATGCCGGACGTGCGGCGCCACGGGTCGGCGCGGACCCGGGGCGGCCGGTCGGCGCCGGCCACCAGCGCGGCGAACTCCTCCGCCGCCCAGGCCGCCTTGCCCTGCCGGTCCAGCTCGGTCGCCAGCAGGTCACGCAGGTCGGTGAGCAGTTCCACGTCCAGCGCCGCGTACGTCAGCCAGGACTCCGGCAGCGGCCGGGTCGACCAGTCGGCCGCCGAGTGGTGCTTCTCCAGGGAGAAGCCGAGCAGGCTCTCGGTGAGCGCGGCCAGACCGACCCGCTCGAACCCGGCCAGCCGCGCGGCCAGCTCGGTGTCGAACAGCCGGCGCGGTTTCATCCCGAGCTCGGCCAGGCAGGGCAGGTCCTGGCTGGCGGCGTGCAGCACCCACTCGGTGTCGGCCAGGGCCGTGTCCAGGGTGCGCAGGTCGTCCAGCGGGAGGGGGTCGAGCAGCACCGTGCCGGAGCCCGCCCGGCGCAATTGCACCAGGTAGGCCCGCTGGGTGTAGCGGTAGCCGGAGGCACGCTCGGCGTCCACGGCGACGGGGCCGGTGCCGGCGGCCAGCCGGGCCACGACCTCGGCCAGCTCGGCCGAGGTCTCCACCGGGGCGGGGGTGCCGTCGCGGGGCGCGGTCAGGGGAACAGCCTCGGAACCGCCAGAACTCGGGTCGGGCGGCACTTCGTGCGGTCCGTCCCCTGCTGGCTCTGGCGTGTCCCGACGGCGCAGGGGTGTTTCGTCGGTCACTCCGTAACCGTACGGGGGTCACACCCTTGCCGTGCGCAGCCGGGTCCCGGCGCGCCGATTTCTCGATCGACTTCCGGTCCGGATCTCATAGCGGAAGCACAGGTTCCGGGTTCAACCATTGCGCGGTTCGCTCCGTATATCCGGGTGCCACGCCGAGACACCGGGAGGCCGTGCGGATGACCGCCACCTACGAGCCCTTCACCCCAGCCGGTTCACCCGAACCGCGCCGGGACCGCTACGCCTCGCGGCAGGATGAGCGTTACGCCTCGCAGGAGGAGCGTTACCCGCGGGAGGAGGAGCGCTACGACACGCGCTACGACGACCGTTATGCGCGGGCCGAGGATCCGTGGGCGGCGCAACCGGCTCCGCAGCAGCGGTCCTGGGAGCAGCCGGCCGCGCCCGCCTGGCAGGACCCGGAGCCGGCTCCGCGCTGGTCGGACCAGCCGTCGCAGCAGTTCGCGGCCCAGTCCTACAGCGCGCCGGCCTACACGGCCCCGGCGTACTCCGCCCCGGCCTACGAGGCGTCCGCGCCGCCGGCCGTCCGGGCGAACCGTCCGGGTCGCGCCAAGCCGATCATTCTCGGGCTGGTCGTGGTGCTGCTCGCGGTCATCGGCTGGCAGGCGTACCGCATCGAGAGCGTGATCAAGAGCAGCAACGACCTGGCCTCGGCCGTGACCAACGAGAAGGACCGCAGCGCCGACCTGGAGAAGCAGCTCACCAACGTCTTCGACCCGGAGTCGATCTCCTCGGCGACGCTGCCCAGCGTCTTCCGGGTGCGTGCGGGCGACTTCACCGGCACCGCGTTCTCGGTCGGGACCAAGGCCGCGGGCGGCACGGCCAACCTGTTCACGAACTTCCACGTCGTCGAGTCCATCTGGAAGGCCGGCAACAAGGCGGTCACCCTGGAACGCGGCACCACCAAGATCAACGCGACGATCGTCAAGGTGGACGAGGGCAAGGACCTGGCCCTGCTCGTCGCCAAGAAGACGATCAAGCCGCTGGCCGTCTTCACCGGCACGGTCAAACCCGGTCAGCAGGTGGTCGTCGTCGGCGCCCCGCTCGGCCTCGACGACACGGTCACGGTCGGCGCGATCAGCGCCTACCGCGAGGACGACGCCGACGGCCCGACGATCCAGTTCGACGCGCCGATCAACCCGGGCAACTCCGGCGGCCCGGTGGTCAACGCCTCCAAGCAGGTCGTCGGCCTGGCCACCGCCAAGGCCCGCGACGCCGAGGGCATCGGCCTCGCCATCACCATCACCACGGCCTGCGACACCTTCAAGGTCTGCTGAAGCCCGCGAGTCGCCCACCCGGCCCGAGCCCCGTGCGTATCTCGCGCGGGGCTCCGGCGTTCCCGCCCCCAGCCGCGCCGCCGGCCCTCGGCTGGTGCTCACGGTCGTATCGGGGCCCTCGGAACAGCCCTCAGTGCCAGCCGGCCGGCGGGAGACGCGGCCGGGGCCCGGACCCGGGACGACCTTGCGGGCCATCCACTTTCGCCGGTGGTCGCCGGGCGGCCCGGCACCGGGACGAGCTCGCGTGATCGGACCAGGGGCTGGGGGATTGCGGTTGGGGGGTTGCTAGGACGTACTGCCGAAGGGGTTTTTTCGTCAGGAAGCCGGGGCCCGGTGGCGGTCGGCCAGGGAGGCGACGCCGGGTGGGGGCAGGCCGGCGGTGGAGGCCAGCATGGCGCACCAGCCGCAGAGGTGGGCGGCGAGGTCGTCCGAGGTCGGGGTCCAGGAGGCGCGGACCTCCAGGTCGGCCGTGGGGGCCGGGCCGGCGAGTTCGCCGAAGCGGGTCGACGCGGTCTCGGTGACCGTGCCGCCGATCGCCGTGTAGGACGCCGAGAACTGTTCCAGGGCGTCGGTCAGCCAGGTCCAGGCGACCGCCGGGAGCAGCGGGTCGGTGGCCAGGTCGGGTTCGAGTTCGGCGGTGACCAGGGTGACCAGCCGCAGGTCGCCGCGCCAGGCGTCGTGCCCGGCCGGGTCGTGCAGGAGGATGAGACGGCCGCTGGCCACCTCGTCGCCGGATCGGAGGACGGTTGCGCTGAGCGCGAACGAGTACGGCGCGAGCCGCTGCGGCGCGGCGATCTCCTCGAGCAGGATCTCCGGCCGGGGCGAGTCCGCGCGCAACGCGGCCACCGCACGGGTGAACGTGTCGGGAACAGCGGAGGGGGACGCCATGGGGGAAGAGTATGCCGATCTACGCCCCGGCCGCCGTCGCCGCGCCGCCGGAGGCTCTTCACTCACGTGGCACGATGACCCGGTGACGGTTCTCGAGGATTCCGCTTTCGTCCGCGCGTGCCGGGGGTTGCCCGGTTCGCACACGCCGGTCTGGTTCATGCGGCAGGCCGGGCGGTCGCTGCCGGAGTACCGGAAGGTTCGCGAGGGCATCGCCATGCTGGAGTCGTGCCGCCGGCCCGATCTGGTCACCGAGATCACCCTGCAGCCGGTCCGCCGGCACAACGTGGACGCGGCGATCCTGTACAGCGACATCGTGGTGCCGATCGCCGCGGCCGGCGTCGACCTGGACATCGTGCCCGGCACCGGCCCGGTCGTGGCCGACCCGATCCGCACCGAGAAGGATCTGGAGCGCCTGCGGCCGATCACCGCGGACGACGTGGACTATGTCGCGCAGTCGGTCCGGCTGCTGGTCGCCGAGCTCGGGGCCACCCCGCTGATCGGTTTCGCCGGGGCGCCGTTCACCCTGGCCAGCTACCTGATCGAGGGCGGTCCCTCGCGGACCTATCTCAAGACCAAGGCGATGATGTACGGCGATCCGCAGCTCTGGCACGCGCTGCTGTCCCGCCTGGCCGGGATCACCCTCGCGTTCCTGCGCACGCAGATCGACGCCGGGGTCAGCGCCGTCCAGCTGTTCGACTCGTGGGCGGGCGCGCTCTCCGAGGCCGACTACCGCGAGTTCGTGATGCCGCACTCGGCGAGCGTGCTGCGCGGCCTGGACGACGCCGGGGTGCCCCGGATCCACTTCGGGGTGGGTACGGGCGTGCTGCTGGAGGCCATGGGCGAGGCCGGCGCGGACGTGGTCGGGGTCGACTGGCGCACCCCGCTGGACGTGGCCACCAAGCGCATCGGGCCGGACAAGCCGGTGCAGGGCAACCTGGACCCGGCGATCCTGTTCGCCGGCTGGGACGTGGTCGAGCGGGAGGCCCGGCGGGTCCTGGCGCAGGGGCAGGCGGCCCCCGGTCACGTGTTCAACCTCGGTCACGGCGTGATGCCGGAGACCGATCCGGAGATTCTCACCCGGCTCACCGCCCTGGTGCACGAGGTCTCCGCTCGGTAGCTCACACCCGCGGGACCCGGCTGGGCGAGCGGGCGCGGGGCCTGGGAGGGTGGGGAACGTGCGGAAGCGGATCGCGATCATCGGCGGGGGTGTCGCCGGCCTGGCCGCGGCTGTGCGCCTGCGGGACGTGTCACCGGCCGACACCGAGATCATCGTGTACGAGCAGAGCGGCGCCCTGGGCGGCAAACTGCGTACCGGTGAGCTGGCCGGTGTCCCGGTCGAGCGCGGCGCCGAGTCGTTCCTGTTCGGTGCGCCCGACGGCGGCGAGTCGGCCGCGGTGACGTTCGCCCGCCGGCTCGGCCTGGGTGACGCGCTGGTGCATCCGGCGGCTCAGCCGGCCGCGCTGGCGATCGGCGGGCGACTGGCCCGGATCCCGGCCGGCACCCTGGTCGGTGTGCCCGGCGACCTGTCGACGCTGGACGGTGTCGCGCTGCCGGACACCGATGCCGATTCCGACGACGGCCACCCGTTGCTCGCCCCCGGGGCTGACATCGCGGTCGGCGCGCTGGTCCGGTCGCGTTACGGCGCCGAGGTGGTGGACCGGCTGGTCGACCCGATGCTCGGCGGGGTCTACGCGGGCCGCGCCGACCGGCTCTCGCTGCGCGCCACGATGCCGCAGCTGGCCCGCACCGCCGAGACCGAGCACACGCTGCGCGGGGCGGTCCGGGCCGCCCAGGCGCTCAGCAAACGAACCCCTGGTCAACCGGTGTTCGCGGCCGTGGACGGTGGGATGAGCCGGCTGATCGGCGCCGCCGCGACCGCGGCCCGGGCCCGGATCAGCCTGGGCCTGCCGGTGCGTGAGATCGTCCGCACCGGTGACCGCTGGCACCTCGTGCTCGGCCCGGCCCCGGAACCGCAGACCGACGACGTCGACGCCGTGATCCTGGCCGTCCCGGCCAAACCGGCGGCCCGCCTGCTCATCGACGTCGCACCCGAGGCCGCGGCCGCGATCGGCGGGTTGGAGTACGCGAGCGTCGCCCTGGTCGGGATGGCCCTGCCGCCCGGCACCCCGCTGCCCGAGCTGTCGGGTTTCCTGGTCCCGCCGGGCGAGGGCACCCTGGTCAAGGCGGCCACCTTCTTCACCCGCAAATGGCCGCACCTGGCCGGGCCCGACGGGCCGGTGATCGTGCGGGCGTCGCTGGGCCGGGCCGGCGAGGAGGAGCGGCTCCACCTCAGCGACCAGGCGCTGCTCGAGATCGCGCACCGGGAGCTGGGCGAGCTGGCCGGTGGTGGGCTGCCCCCGGCGGCCGCGGCCTGGATCCAGCGCTGGGGCGGCGGCCTGCCGCAGTACGCACCCGGCCACCCGGATCGGGTCGCCGCGGCGCGGGCCGCGCTGCCCCCGGGCCTGGCCGTGGCCGGCGCGGCGCTGGACGGCGTGGGCATCCCGGTCTGTGTGGCCGGCGGCGAGCGGGCGGCCGACGATGTGAACAGTTATTTGGAGGCAGCATGAGCGAGCAGACCAACGCGGCCCGGATCAACGAGCTGAACGCGACGATCCGGTACACGATGTGGTCGGTCTTCCGGGCGTCGAGCCCGCTGCCGGCGCTGCGGGACGAGCTGGCCGGTGAGGTCGACGCGCTCTTCGAGCAGCTGGCGGCCAAGGACGTGACGATCCGGGGCACCTACGACGTGTCCGGGCTGCGGGCCGACGCCGACCTGATGATCTGGTGGCACTCCAGCGACCCGGACGCGCTGCAGGAGGCGTATTCGCTGTTCCGGCGCACCGCGCTGGGCCGGCACTTCACCCCGGTCTGGTCGCAGATGGCGCTGCACCGGCCGGCCGAGTTCAACAAGAGCCACCTGCCGGCGTTCCTGGCCGGTGAGGAGGCGCGGCCGTACATCTGCGTCTACCCGTTCGTCCGCTCCTACGAGTGGTACCTGCTGCCCGACGAGGAGCGGCGCGACATGCTGGCCGAGCACGGCCGCCAGGCCCGCGGCTACCCGGACGTGCGGGCCAACACGGTGGCGTCGTTCGCGCTGGGCGACTACGAGTGGATGCTGGCCTTCGAGGCCGACGAACTGCACCGCATCGTCGACCTGATGCGCGACCTGCGGGCGTCCCGGGCGCGCCGGCACGTCCGCGAGGAGGTGCCGTTCTACACCGGCCGCCGTCGCTCGATCGCCGAGATCACCGCGTCGCTGCCCTGAACAACCCCTGAAGATCAACTTCAAGATCTTCATGTCCCCGGTCCGCCGTGGTCCGGATCGTCGCTCCCGCGGGGACCCTTCCGAGCCTCGCAGGCCGCTGGCGCGGCCAGAACGCGAGGCCCGGAAGGGCGACGTGGTCGGGTGGTTGCGGTCAGAGCAGAAAACCGGTCATCGGCCGCGCCGACGAGCACATGCCCCGCCCGCGAGGCGCTGCCACCGGCGGCCCGGCCGCGCCCTCGGTCCCCGGCTGGTTCTCCAGGGGTGCCGGCCGGGCCTCGCGCGGCGGGCGCGGGCTCATGGCCGTACCGAATCGGGGGTTTCAGGGTTTTCGGGCCATGGGGGTGTGGGGGATGCCGTCCTCGACGAACTCCGGGCCGGACGGCTCGAAACCGTACTTCGCGTAGAAGCTCACCAGGTAGGACTGGGCGTCCAGGACGGCCGGACGAGAACCGATGATCTCCAGCGCGTGATCCATCAGGCGGCCGGCCAGGCCGGCGCCGCGGGCCGACTTCGCGGTGACCACGCGGCCGATCCGTTCGACCCCATGGTCGTCGAGAATCCGCAGATAGGCCCGAACTTCCCGATCATGGGAGAACCATAGGTGTCGGGTACCGGGTTCGGTGTCGCGACCGTCCAGGTCGGGGTAGGGGCATTCCTGCTCCACCACGAACACGTCGCTGCGCAGACGAAGGATGTCGTACAGCGTCGCGGCGGGAAGGTCACGGAACGAGGCCGCGCGGAACTCGTCGTCGTGTACGGGGTGCATCGGCACAGCGTAGAGCGGCGCGTCGTCACTCCGTCGCCGGTACCGCTGTTGTAGTGATGAGGCTACGGCCGGTGGAGGACGCCATGATCAAACGCAGCAAACTGTTCGGCAACAAGACGCGGGTGACCTTCACCCTGCCGGCCGAAGAGCCGTCCGGAGTGGTGAGCGTGGTGGGCACCTTCAACGACTGGCAGCCGGGGAAACACGAGCTGCAGGTGCGGCGCAACGGCACCCGGACCGTGAGCGTCCCGCTCGACCCGGGCGAGTACCGGTTCCGCTACCTGGCCACCGGCGGCGTCTGGTTCGACGACCCCGAGGGCAGCGAACTCCGCCTATAAACGATTCGGCCGACCCGTCGAGACGATTTGCTGGAGTCCGGCAAGTGCATCCTCGACGAAGGGCACATCGTGGCAGACGTCAAGCTGGCGATCATCTACTACTCGGCGACCGGCACCGTGCACGCGATGGCGCGCCGGCTGAGCGAGGCCGCCGAGAAGACGGGCGCCGAGGTGCGCCTGCGCCAGGTCGCCGAACTGGCCCCGCCCGAGGCGATCGCCTCGAACGCGGCGTGGAGCCAGCACTTCGACACCACCAAGGACGAGCCGCGGGCGACCGCGGACGACGTGGTCTGGGCGGACGCCGTGCTGTTCGGCACGCCCACCCGCTACGGCAACGTGACCAGCCAGCTCAAGCAGTTCATCGACACGCTCGGCCCGCAGTGGGCGCAGGGGCAGCTGGCCAACAAGGCGTACGCCGGGTTCACCGCGTCGATGACCGAGCACGGCGGTCAGGAGTCGACGCTGCTGGCGCTCTACAACACGATCTACCACTTCGGCGGGGTGGTGGTGGCGCCCGGCTACACGGATCCGCTCAAGTTCTCCGACGGCAACCCCTACGGTGTATCGCACGTCACCGGGGGCACCAACGACGCGCCGTTGACCGACGTCCAGTACGCGGCGCTCGATCACCTGGCCCGGCGAATCGTCTCGATCGGCGGCAAACTGCGCGGCTAGGCGGTCCTTGATCACGGCGGGCGAGGCGTTACCGTTTCGCCATGGCCGTCGACACGCAATACGAGGACCTGCTGCGGCGGGTGCTGGAGACCGGGACGCCGAAGAGCGACCGCACCGGAACCGGCACCCGCAGTCTCTTCGGTGAGCGCCTGCGCTACGACCTGTCGGAAGGGTTTCCGCTGGTCACGACGAAGCGGGTGCACTTCAAGTCGATCGCGGTGGAGCTGTTGTGGTTCCTGCGCGGCGAGACGAACACGCAGTGGCTGCGGGACCAGGGTGTGACGATCTGGGACGAGTGGGCCTCGCCGACGGGGGAGCTGGGCCCGGTCTACGGCTATCAATGGCGGTCCTGGCCGACGCCGGACGGTTCCGTCGATCAGATTTCCGAAATCTTGGACACTCTCCGGAAAAATCCGGACTCGCGCCGCATGATCGTCTCGGCCTGGAACGTGGGACAACTCGGTGAGATGGCCCTCATGCCGTGCCACGCGATGTTCCAGTTCTACGTGGCCGACGGCAAGCTGTCCTGCCAGCTCTACCAGCGCAGCGCCGACCTGTTCCTCGGCGTGCCGTTCAACATCGCGTCGTACGCGCTGCTCACCCGCATGATCGCCGACCAGGTCGGCCTGATCCCGGGCGACTTCATCTGGGTCGGCGGCGACTGCCACATCTACGACAACCACGTCGAGCAGGTGACCGAGCAGCTGAGCCGGGAGGCGTTCGCGTTCCCGACTCTGGAGATCGCCGCGCGGCCGAGCCTCTTCGACTACGAGTTCGCCGACTTCCAGGTCGTCGACTACAAGCACCACCCGGCGATCAAGGCGCCCGTCGCGGTATGAGCGGCGACACCGGGGGCGGTCGAAGCGGTCGAAGCGGTCGAAGCGGTCGAAGGGGTCGAAGCGGTCGTAGCGGCCGGGCCGAGGGGCGGGCGTGAGCGTGCACCTGATCTGGGCCGAGGCCCGTCGCCGGGTGATCGGCGCCGGGGGGAGCATCCCCTGGCGGGTCCCCGGCGAGCAGGCGATCTTCAAGGAGCGGACGGCCGGCGCGACGATCGTGATGGGCCGGGCCACCTGGGACTCCCTGCCGCGGCGGCCGCTGCCCGGGCGGCGCAACGTGGTGCTCACCCGGGACGCTTCGTGGCGGGCGGACGGGGCTGAGGCCGTACCAAATCCGGATCTGATCGTCGAAGACGATTTCTGGGTCATCGGGGGAGCGGCGATCTACGCAGCGTTCCTGCCGGTTGCGGACCACATCGTGCGTACGACGATCGATCTCGACGTGGAGGGCGACACCTACGCCCCGGAGCTGGGCCCGGAGTGGGCGGTGACCGCCTCCACCGGGTGGATCACCGCACCGAACGGGGTCCGGTACGTGGTGGAGGACCTGATCGCTACTTCGGGTCGAGCCGGATAGACAGGCTGTTCACGCAGTGCCGCGTGTTCTTGTCGGTGAAGCCCTCGCCGCGGAACACGTGGCCCAGGTGCCCGTCGCAGCGCGCGCACCGGATCTCGACCCGCGTCATCCCGTGGCTGCGGTCCTCGATCTCCTTGATCGCGCCCGGGATGGCGTCGTCGAAAGAGGGCCATCCGCAGTGTGAGTCGAACTTCGTGGTGCTCGGGTAGAGCTCGGCGCCGCAGCCGCGGCAGTGATACGTGCCCTCGGTCTTGGTGTCCACATACTCCCCGGTCCAGGCGGGCTCGGTGCCGGCCTGACGGAGCACCCGGAACTCGGCCGGGTCGAGCCGGACCCGCCACTCGTCCTCGGTGGTGGGCAGGGTGGTCTCTTCGATTGCCATGCCCTCAAAGGTACGTCGCACCCGGGGTGCGCCGCCGCTCGCGGGCGGGCCGTTGAGCCGTCTATGGAAGCTGCATCCCCGACGTTCCGGCCGACCTTCCAGCAGGCATTCGGCCACGGCCTCTATCTCGGTGCGCTGAGCGCCGTGGCGAGTGTCACCACGGGGGTGATCGCGACCATGGTCTGGCCCGGGCCGGCGAGTCCGCCCGCCTGGTCGTGGGCGGTGCTGGTGCTGGCGCCGCTGATGCTCGGGGTGGCGCTCGGGATCATGTCCGGGCGGCGCACCGGGGTCGAGGTGGGCAGCCGCGAGATCCGTACGTCGTCGCTGCTCGGCGAGGGTGAGGTGCCCTGGAACCGGGTGGTCGACCTGCGGGCCGAGCGCCGGGGGCGCCGCAACGTGGTCTCGGTCTACCTGGACTCGGGTGCCAGCGTGCAGCTCACCGCCCCGTACAGCGGGGGTCTGTTCGCGGCCGACCCCCAGTTCGAGCTCAAGGTGTTTGCTTTGTCGCATTTGTGGCGGAGTCACCGTTTCGGTGGTCTTCCGGGCTGAAGACACGCGGCGGGATGTTTTCGGGTAAAACGGGCAATTCCTGCTAAGCTCCCGTGCGACCATGCAATCGTACCTAACAGCAACAGAACGGATACTCCTCATGAGCTTTGTTCGTCGGCTGGCCCTGGGTCTCCCCGTGGCCGGCGTCACCGCCTTTGCCGCGCTCACCATCGCGTCGCCGGCCCTCGCGGCCGCCGACGCCGCCCAGGCCGCACACCCGGTCGTGGCGGCCAGCCCGGACCGGGGCAACACCGGATACGGCAACGGCGAGCTGCCGTCGCCGCCCACCACCCCGCCGACCACGGGGGTCGTGACGACCACCCCGCCGCCGGCCGTCACGCCGTCGGCGTCGGTGAGCCCGGACACCACCGGTGCCACTCGCGGGCACCCGGGCTACAGCGCCTCCATCAGCGCCGGCCCGAGCGGTGGGGCGCAGTCCGTCCCCGGCAACGGTGTGAACCACGAGACCGTGCCGTCGCCGAGCGAGTCGGTCAGCAGCACGCCTCAGGTCAGCTCCGGCTCGCTGCCGCTGACCGGTGGACCGGTCGGGGCGACCGTCGGGGTCGGCGCGGTTCTGGTGGCTGCGGGCGCGGGTGCGCTCTGGTACACGCGTCGCCGCAAGACCGCCTGATCTGAGCCTATGTCCGATTTGTGAAGGTCACCCGGTTATGTCGGGTGGCCTTCACCTTTTTATGGGCTCTGTCGTCTTTGCGGTCTCTGTCGTCGCAGCCCGCTCTTGTCATGGCTTGTTCGTGGTGGCGCGGGGGCGAGGGCAGGCCTGCTGCGGCGCGGGGTCGAGGACATGGTGAAGGCTGCCGCGCTCGTTGTGGCATAGGGTCGGAGGCATGCCGAAAGCCGCCGCGGAAGAGCACGACATCGCCGGCCACACCGTGCGCCTGAGCAGCCCCGACAAGATCGTTTTCGCCGAGCGTGGCTACACCAAGCGGGACGTCTTCGAGTTCTACCTCGCGGTCGGCGACGGCATCCTGCGCGCCCTGCGGGACCGGCCCACCACGCTGCAACGCTTCCCCGACGGCCTGGACGGCGAGGCGTTCTTCCAGAAGCGCATCCCCACCCGCGGTGTCCCCGATTGGATCACCACGGCAAAGATCAAATTCCCTTCGATGCGTACGGCGGATGAGCTGTGCGTCGCCGACCTGGCGCACGTCGCGTGGGCCGCCCAGATGGGCACCGTGGTGTTCCACCCGTGGCCGGTCCGCGGGGCCGCCCCCGACAACCCGGACGAACTGCGCATCGACCTCGACCCGCAGCCCGGCCTGACCTTCCGCGACGTGACCGCCGCGGCCGGCGTCGTGCACGAGGTCCTCGACGAACTGGGCTGGGTCGGCTACCCGAAGACGTCCGGCGGGCGCGGCGTGCACGTGTACATGCGGATCGCCCCGCAATGGGACTTCGTGCAGGTCCGGCGGGCCGCGATCGCCCTGGCCCGCGAGGTGGAACGGCGCAACCCGGCCGGGATCACCACAGCCTGGTGGAAAGAGGAACGCGGGCAGAAGGTGTTCCTCGACTTCAACCAGATGGCCCGGGACCGGACCATCGCCTGCGCCTACTCGTTGCGGGCCAACCAGCGGGCGACCGTGTCCACCCCGGTCACCTGGGACGAACTGTCCCAGGTCGAACCGGACGACTTCGACCTGCGGACCGTGCCCGTGCGGATCGCGAAGATCGGCGATCCGCACGCCGGGATCGACGACGTGGCCCATGACCTGACGCCGCTGCTGGAATGGGTGGAACGTGACGAGAAGGCGGGGGTGGGCGACATGCCGTACCCGCCGGACCACCCGAAGATGCCGGGCGAGCCGCCGCGGGTCCAGCCCAGCAAGAAGAACCACGCCAACTGGACCACCGACTCCTAGCCCACCCGCGCCGTGGCCGTCCCACCCGCGCCCCGCGTCGCGACGGCGTCACGGTTTGGCGCCGCCGCGCGGTCGGGCGGGGCGCCACGGCCGACCCGGCGAGGCCGCCGCACCCGTCGCGCGCCACTTCCCCGGGCAGTCGTCACCGCAGCGTTTGCCGGGGGTATTCCGTGGGCGCCGCCGTCGCGCGTGCCGCTGCTTGCCTTCGGGGGCGCTCACCCGCCGTACGCGCAAAGCGGTTTTGATCTTGGTTTCAGAGGGTGAGTTTCATGCCCACGTGGGAGGCGGTGAAGCCGAGCCGCTCGTAGAAGCGGTGCGCCGCGGTGCGCTGGTTGTCCGAGGTGAGTTGGACCATCCGGCAGCCTCGGGCGCGGGCGCGCTCGATCGTCCAGCGCATCATCTCCGCGCCGAGTCCGTTGCCGCGCAGGCCGGAGTGGATGCGGACGGCCTCGATCTGCATCCGCCACGAACCGCCGCGGCTCAGCCCGGGCAGGTAGGTGAGCTGGCAGGTCCCGACCACGACCCCGTCCTGGACGGCCACGATCAGCTCGTTGTTCGGGTCGTCGGTGATCGCCGTGAACGCGTCCTGGATCGCCGGCGCGACCTCGTCCGGAACGTCACCGAACCCGCGCTGATGCGAGATCGCGTCGTCGGCGAGCAGCGCCAGCACGGCGGGGACATCTTCACGTTCGGCGATCCGGAATTCCATGATCATCATTCTGTCAGCCGCGCCGGGCGCATCGTGCTGACTACTTGGCCGGGCAGCGCAACCCCTCCTTCGGCACGGTCAGATCGATCAGGTAACCATCGACCGCCTTGACGATGCAGTCCGTCGAGGGGTAGGCCGTGTGGCCCTCGCCCTCCCAGGTCAGCACGTGCCCGGTGCCCAGCATGGTGGCCAGGTGGGCGGTGTTCTCGTAGGGCGTGGCCGGGTCCCCGGTCGTCCCGACGACGACGATCGGCGGCGCGCCGTTCGCCTTGCCGGCCGGATACGGATCCCGCTTGCCCGGCCAGTACGTGCACGGCAGCATCCCCATGGCCAGCGGCGCCCCGAAGATCGGATATTTCGCCCGCCACTCGGACTGCAGCTTGCGGACCTGCTCGGCGGTCGGCGCGTCCTCGGTGTCGGCGCAGTTCACCGCCAGGTTGGCGTCGAACAGGTTGGAGTAGGTGCCGTTGGTCTTGCGCTCCGCGTACTGATCGGCCAGGTCCATGATCCCCTTGGCGTCCCCGTCGGCCAGGTCGGCGATCGCCTCGGCCAGCGAGGTCCAGCCGGTCTCGGTATAGAGCGACGAGATCAGCCCGACGAAGATCCAGCCGGCGGTGACCTGGCGCCCGTCCTTGTATTTCATCGGGGACTTCTCGGCCTTGGCCAGCGCGTCGGTCACCGCGCCGCGCGGGTCGGCCGAGATCGGGCACTTCGCCGCATTCGCCTTGCACCAGGTGGTGAAGTTGCCGAACGCCCGCTCGAAGCCCTTGGCCTGCGTCTCCGAGCCCTGGATGTAATCCTCGGTCGGGTCGACCGCGCCGTCGAGCACCAGGGCGCGAATGTTCTGCGGGAACAGCTGGGCGTAGGTCGCCCCGAGCAGCGTGCCGTAGGAGAAGCCCAGGTAGGTCAGCTTGCTGTCGCCCACCGCGGCGCGCAGCGCGTCCATGTCCCGCGCGGCCTGCTCGGTGGCGAACTTGGGCAGCTGGTCGCCGTATTTCTGGCCGCAGCCCGCGGCGATCTTCTTGTTCAGCGCCGCGACCTCGTCGAACTCGGCCTGGCTGACCGGGTCGGGGTCGGCGCCGAAGCTGGCGTCCTGATCGCTGTCGCTGATGCACTTGACCGGGCTGGACCGGCTCACCCCGCGCGGGTCGAAGCCGACCAGGTCGAACCGGTCGGTGATCTCGGTCGGCAGACCGCCCAGCTGCGGGCCGAACGACAGGTAGACGGCCAGGTCGATGCCGGAACCGCCGGGACCGCCCGGGTTCAGCATCAGCGAGCCGATCCGCTGCTTCTGCGTGCGGGACCGGATGCGGATCATCGCGATGTCGTAGGTCTCGCCGTTGTCCGGCTGGGCCCAGTCGCGCGGCACCGACACGGTGGCGCAGTCGTAGCTCATCCCGGCGGCGCCCCGGCCGACCAGCTTCTCGGGCACGTCGTCGCAGGGTGACCACTGGGCGGCCGCGCCCGGCGTGGAGCCGGTGGTCGGCCGGCTGCCGGTCGCACCGGCCGGCTCGTCCGTGCCCTCCGGGGCGAACGCGGGCAGGGTGCAACCCCCGAGGGTCATGACCAGCGTGGCCAGCAGAGCAATGACCGAACGCGATCGACGGGGCACGGCGCGACCTTTCGACGAGCGTTTTGCGGAGCGCGCCCTAGGCTAGCCGGTGGGTCCGACAGCCGCGGTCAGCGGCTGGTGAGCACCTCGGCCAGATCGAAGCTCACCGGGCGCTCCAACTGGTCGTAGGTGCAGGTCCGGGGCTCGCGATCGGGACGCCAGCGCTCGAACTGGGCGGTGTGCCGGAAGCGGATGCCCTCCATGTAGTCGTAGCGGACCTCGACCACGCGCTCCGGGCGCAGCGGGATGAACGACAGGTCCTTGCCGTTGTTCCAGCGGCTCACCTCGTTCTTGCGCGGGGTGCGTTCGCCCTGCTGGTGGGCGGCCCAGTTCCACGGATGGTCCTCGAACTCGGTGACCAGCGGCTGCATCTCCTCGAACAGCTCCTCGCGCACCTTCATCGGGAACGAGCCGATCACGCCGACCGAGACCAGCACGTCCCGCTCGTCGTAGAGGCCGAGCAGCAGCGATCCGATCCGGTTCTCGCCCGACTTGTGCACCCGGTAGCCGGCGACCACGCAGTCCGCCGTGCGCTTGTGCTTGATCTTGAACATCACCCGTTTGTCGGGCTGATAGGTGAGATCACGCCCCTTGGCGATCAACCCGTCCAGCCCGGCGCCCTCGAACTGCTCGAACCACCGTTGCGCGGTGGTCATGTCATCGGTGGCCGGGGTGACGTACACCGGAGGTTCGGCCTTGGCCAGCGCCTGCCGCAGCCGTTCCCGCCGGGTCTCGAAGGGCAGCTCGGTGAGATCCTCGTCGCCGAGCGCGAGCAGGTCGAAGGCCACGAAACCGGCCGGCGTCTGCTCGGAGAGCAGCTTGACCCGGCTCGCGGCCGGATGGATGCGCTGCTGCAGGGCCTCGAAGTCGAGCGTGTTGCGCCCGGTGTCGGCGACGATCACCTCGCCGTCGATCACCGCCCGCTCCGGGAAATTGGCCAGCACGGCCCGCACGACCTCGGGAAAGTAGCGGGTCATCGGCTTCTCGTTGCGGCTGCCGATCTCCACCTCGTCACCGTCCCGGAAGATGATCGAGCGGAACCCGTCCCATTTGGGCTCGTAGATCTGCCCCGGTGGGATCTCGGCGACGGGCTTGGCGAGCATCGGCTTGACCGGATGGTGGATCGGCAGCTGCATCCGCTCAGTGTGCCGGGAAAATTGTCTCGGGGAAGCCCTTTACTCGGCCCCTGGGGCAGACCCCACGATCGATCGCATGAGCGAGCCTTGGTCGTCCACCGGTTCCCCGTCCGCTTCCCCATCGGCCGATTCCACCGATTCGCTGTCCACTGCCGAGTTCGGCCGCCTCGCCGGGCTGTCGATCAAGGCCCTCCGGCTCTACGACGCGTCCGGCCTGCTGCCACCCGCTGCGGTCGACGAGCTCAGCGGCTATCGGCGGTACCGGCCGGAGCAACTGGAGCCGGCCCGGCGGGTCAGCCTGCTGCGCCGGCTCGGTGTGCCGCTCGCGGTGATCCACGAGATGCTGGCGCTGCGCGACGCCGAGGTGGTGACCCGCCTCGACCGCTGGTGGGCGGGGGAGGACGCGGCCATGGAGGCCCGCCGGTCGACCTACTACTGGTTACGCACCAGTCTTGCCCACGGCGACGACCCCGAAAGAATTTATTCGGTACGGACGGAGCACCGCGCCGAACGCAAGGTCGCCACCATCCGGGTCGAGGTCGATCAGCAGTCCCTGGTGCCGGCGATCGGCACCGCCCAGTGGACGATCCGGGCGCACCTCGACGAGCAGGGCGCCGTGCACGGCCCGGAGCACTGGGTGATCTACCACGGCCTGGTCACGCCCGACGCCGAGGCGACCGTCGAGGTCTGCGTGCCGTTCTCCGGGACGGTCGAGCCGGCTCGGGACATCGCGCTCCGGCTGGAGCCCGGCCGGCTCGTGGCGTTCGCGACGGTGCTGCGCGACGACTGCTTCTACCCGCGGATAACGGCCGCCTACGAGGCCGTGCAGCGACACATCACCACCGGCGGGCTGGTCGCGGCCGGCCCGCCCCGGGAGATCTATCTCAACCACTGGGAGCGACTGACCGGCGAGGACCCGTTCGCCCTGGTCGCCCAACCGATCGAGGAGTGACGACAACGATGGACTGGACACGACAGACCCGATTCTCCGACCCCGGCCGCCACCACGACCGGCTCGCGGCGCTGCCCGCCGACGTGGCCGCGATCAGCGCGGCCGTGCGCAACCTGACCGTGCACTATCGAGCCTCCGGCATCGACTTCCCGCCGGAGCGTCTCGCCGAGATCGACACCCGCTGGGTGAGCCGCATGCTCGACCTGGACCAGGAACGTTTCGCCGGCGCGCCCCTGGACACCCCGCGCCCCGAGGCGGAACAACTCGTCGGCTGCTGCCGGGACGAGACCCTGCTGACGGTCTCGGCCCTGCGGGCGCACGGCATTCCGGCCCGCAGCCGGGTCGGCTTCGCCGGCTACCTGGCGCCGGATTACCACGTCGACCACGTGATCGCCGAATATCACGACGGCACCCGCTGGATCGGCACGGACTCCGGCGTCGGCCTGCCCGAGGTCGCGCTGAACCCGGCCGGTCTGCACACCGCGGCCCAGAGCTGGGTGGCCATGCGCCGCGGCGAGATCGACCCCTCGACGTACGGGGTGGGTCCGGGCCAGGAGATCAGCGGCCCGTGGATGCTCCTGCAGTACCTGTTGCTGGAACTGGCCCACCGCATGGGCGACGAGGTGCTGCTCTGGGACATCTTCGGGCAGGGCATCCCGTTCGCGGATCGCGAGTGGTCCGAGCTCCCGGCCGACCTGCCCGCGGACCTGAGCCTCCAGGACGAGATCGCCGACCTGCTGCTGGCGGCCGACGCGGGGGACGAGGCCGCCGAGCGGAAGCTGGAGGCCCGATACCGGGAGGACGACCGACTGCATCCGGGGGCGACGGTCCGGTGCGTGTCGCCCCGGGGCGCCCGCTACGACGTATCCCTCACGTAGCCACAACCTCGTTCCGAGCCGAGCCGAGCCGGGCCGGGCCGGGCTGGGCCGAGCCGGGCTGGGCCGGGCTGGGCTGGGCTGGGCCGGGCTGGGCCGGGCTGGGCCGGGCTGGGCCGGGCTGGGCCGGGCCGGGCCGGGCCGGGCCGGGCCGCTTGGTGGGTCGGGTTGGGGCTTTCGGGTGGGTTAGCGGACGAGGAGGTCGACGAGGCGGGAGAGTTCGGCGGCGGGGTCTTCGGCCAGGCCCATGTGGACCGGGCCGGCGCGGAGGATGGTGCTGCGGGGGGCCACCAGCCAGCGGAAGCGTTCGCCGAGTTTCATGCCGGCCGAGGCGCCGCCGCCGGTGCAGGTGGTCTCCCACGAGCCCAGCGCGGCGCGGACCGCGGTCACGTCGGCGGCCGGGTCCAGGCAGAGGAGGCGGGGCTCGTCCAGGTGGGTGTGCGCGGCCAGGAAATCCCGGCGGTGACAGTAGAGGAGGACTCCGACGTTGATCAGTTCACCGCGTTCGATCCGGGGGACGGCCTGGATGACGGCGTACTCGTAAGGGATTCTCATGGCAGCCACGCCTCCGGCTGCGCGGCCCGGCGCACGAGATGGTCGAGGTAGGCGCTGCGGTCGCCGTCGTCCAGCCAGTCCTGCGGGACCAGCTCGATCACTTCGGTAAGCAGTTCCGGCGTGATCCGGGCGGCGAGGGCCGGGCCCTCCACGGGCAGCTGGGTGGCGTAGGGCTTGAGCACGTGGTCGTCCCACTTGTAGGGCCGGTGCACGACGCTCTCGGCCCGGGCCCAGTTGTGGTGGAAGTACAGGGTGGCGCCGTGGTCGATCAACCAGAGGCCGCCGTGCCAGATCAGCAGGTTCGGGTTGCGCCAGCTGCGGTCCACGTTCTCGACGAACGCGTCGAAGGCGAGGATCCGGCTGGCCAGTCCGGCCTCGACCGGGTGCGCGTTCGGGTCGTAGCCGAGCGCGCCCGGCAGGAAGTCCATCCCCAGGTTGCCGCCGGCGCTGGCCTTGATCAGCTCCTGGACCTCCTCGTCGGGTTCGGCCCGGGCGACGACCGGGTCCAGCTCCACCCGGGTCAGCTCCGGCATCGGCAGTTCGAGCCGCCGCGCCAGCTCGCCGGAGATCACCTCGGCGACCAGGGCTTTCGGGCCCTGCCCGGCGCCGCGGAACTTCACCACATACGTCCCGAGGTCGTCGGCCTCGACGACGCCGGGCAGCGAGCCACCCTCTCTGAGAGGGGTGACATAACGAATGGCGGTGACCTCGCGCAGCACCCGATCACCCTAGCGGTGCCCTGCCCCGGCGGTTACCGAGTATTCGCCCGGCCGCTCTCGCCCGGGCTCTCACCGTGGAACCGGTCCGCGGCGCGCGGACGGTGGGCGCGGCATGGGTGTCGGGTGGTTACCGGCGGGGGCGATGTTTGCGGTGCGGGTGCTGGGGCTCACCGCGGGGGTGGTTGTTTGCGGTGCGGGTGCTGGGGCTCACCGCGGGAGTGGTTGCTTGCGGTTGGGGCGCTGGGGGCCACCGGGTGGAGGTAGCTTGCGGCGGGGTGCGGGTCGGGTCGTCCGCTGCCAGGGTGGTGGGGCCTGGCAGCGGACGGTGTCGGGGTTGCTCGGCGCCGGGGTTACTGGGTGTTGGGGCCCTGGCGACGGAGCTCGTCGACCTTGGTCATGGCTGAGCGGAGGTCGGACAGCCAGTCCTCGGTGTGCTGGCCGACCAGGCGGACGCACCAGGCCAGGGCGTCCGAGCGGGAGCGGGCCACACCGGCGTCGACCAGGGTGTCCAGGACCTGGCGTTCGGGCTGGCGCAGGCGGGTCATGACCGGGGCGGCGAGGTGGGTGTAGAGCTCCGACGTGTCGCCGCAGCGGGCGCCCCAGGCGACCTTGCGCTGGTAGCGGTGCTCGACCTGGCGGGCGACCCGGATCCGGTCGTCGCGGGTGTTCTCCCGGAACTGGGTGACGCGTCCGCCCTGGGCGGCGGCCCGGTCGGCGTCGGTGGCGTCGGCGGCCAGGTCCGGCTCGGGCAGGCGGCCCCAGATGATGATCTCGTCGCGGTCGACGACGACCTCGGGCGGCTCGACGAACCAGCCGTCCGGCACCGCACCGGTCACCCAGGCGGCGGCGTCGTCAGCGGGTGGTGGTTCGGTGCGTGCCCCGGGCGGGGTGGGACGAAAACGCATGACGACCTCCTCGGTCATTGCAGTGATTACATGCTTACACCGCAATCACGTAAGCCGCCAACAAAGCGGGTGAGCCGTTTCGCGAAAGACTTGAGCGGTTGCTCAAATCCGTCTAGCCTCAGTTTTGAGCGGTCGCTCAAACGGGGGGTGACCGCTCAGGAAACGAGCGAGACGGGGTGAGATGCGGATGGCGATGGATCGGATCGTCGCAACGTCGCTGGTATCGGTGATCGCGCACGGGGCGAGCGTTCTTCTGCTCCTCGCCCCGATCCTGCTCGGCGCCGGCCGCGGCCGACGGGAGCGGGCGGGCGCGTTCCTCGCGTTCCTGGTCGCCGTGCTCGGTGTCGCGGTTCTGCACGAGCTGGCCGGGATCGCCGGGTGGTATGGATTCGCCCCGGGCGGACTCGACTACCGGGGCATGCCGGTCGACCTCTGGCTGGCCTGGGCCGCCCTCTGGGGTCCACTCCCGGTCCTGCTCAGCCGCCACCTGCCAATCTCGGGCCCGGGCCGCCGCCATCAGCCGCACCCGGGCCTGCCTCGCCGAGAGCTGCCCCTCCCGGTCCTGCTCAGCCGTCAACTGTCGGTGCCGGTCACGCTGGCCGGGCTGTTCGGGATCGACCTGGTGGCCATGCCCGCGCTGGATCCGCTGGTGCGGCTCGGCCCGCACTGGCTGCACGGCGAACTTCTCGGCCTGGCGCTGGTCGCCCTCCCGGCCCAGTTGCTCGGCCGCTGGACCGCGACCGGCCGTCACCTGTACGGCCGGGCGACGCTCCAGGCGATCGTGTTCACCGGGCTGTTTCTGTGGCTGGTGCCGATGGTGGCGTTCACCGTCGGCAACGGCGGCTGGCCCGACCCCGCCCGGGCCGTCGTGTTCCTGCCGATCGCGGCGCTGCTGGGGCTGCCGACGGTGGCCGCGGTCCGGGAGTTCGCGGTGCGCGGTGGCGGCACCCCGTTCCCGTGTGATCCGCCGGTGCGGTTGGTGACGACCGGGCCGTACGCCTGTGTCGCCAATCCCATGCAGGTCAGCATGGTCGCCGAGCTGGGCCTGCTGGCCCTGGTCGCGCACAGTCCGGCGCTGGGCGTGGCCATGGTGGGGGCGGTGCTCTTCTCGATCGTCGTCGCCGCTCGGCAGGAGCGGTGTGACCTGGGGAGGCGGCACGGGGCGGCGTGGCTGGACTATCGGCGGGAGGTTCGCTCCTGGGTGCCCCGCTCACGTCCGTACGCGCAAATCGTCTTTGATCTTCAACGGTGAAACCGGTGAAGCCGGTGGATACTCCGCCCGGGATGTGGCGGGCGGGGCGTCCGCGTTCGATCATGTGGGACTGGGCCGCGCCCGAATCGGAGGACTACGGTGAGTGACACCAAGCAGCGCCTGCTCGACGGCGCGCTGGCCGCTGTGCGTGAGCACGGCGTGACCGGCGCGTCGGCCCGGACCATCGCCGCCGCCGCCGGGGCCAACCAGGCTCTGGTCTTCTACCACTTCGGGTCGGTCGACGAGCTGCTCGGCGCGGCCTGCCGGCAGGCGACCGAGCAGCGGGTGGCGTTCTACGCGGACCGGTTCGCCGCCGTCACCTCGCTCCGCGATCTGCTGCAGGTGGGGCGGGACCTGCACGCGACCGAGCTGGCCGAGGGCAACGTGTCGGTGCTGGCGCAGACGCTGGCGGCCGCGCAGAGCAACGAGCGGCTGGCCGAGTCGATCCGGGCGACGCTCCAGCTCTGGACCGACGAGATCGAGAAGGTGCTGCGCCGGGTGCTCGCCGGGTCGCCGATCGCCGAGGTGGCGGACGTGCCGGGGCTGGCCGGGGCGATCTCGTCGGCGTTCGTAGGGCTGGAGCTTTTCGAGGGGATCGACGCCGAGGGCGGGCAGCGGGCCCTGGAGGCGATCGATCAGCTCGCGGTGCTGGTGGAGGTGATGGACGAGCTGGGCCCGCTGGCGACGCGGGTCCTGCGCTCCCGCCTCAAGAAAGCCGGGAAGAAGTAGCGAGGCTCACAGCACGAACGTATCGGTCCACAACTGCCGCGACCGCCCCGACAGCGCGTCCATCAGCCCCACGGCCTGACTGTCCGTCAACCCCGCCACGAAGTCGATCACCGCGCGCCCGCGGGCCCGCCCGATCCGCTCCGGCGTACCCTCCGGAAGCTCCGCCTCGGCCAGTTCCACCAGGTCACGCAGTCGCCGCGGCAGCCGATCCTCCTCGTCCGGGTCGGTCAGCCAGGCCAGCAACGCCTCCACCAGCGTGGCCAGCAGTCGCCCCTGACCGCGCTGGTGCAGGGCCAGATCCGGCCGGGCCAGCACGAACGTGTTCTGCACGAACTTGAGGATCTGCACCTCGTGCCACTGCGCCACGGCCAGCTGCGCGTGCCCGCTGCGGATGGCCGCCTGCTCGGTCAGCTCCACCGAGTCGACCAGCCGGCGCGTCCAGGTCGCCGAGAACGCCGCGACCCGGGCCTCGGACTGCACCGACCCGTCGAACGGCTGGGCCAGCAACCCGTCCACCAGCTCGGCCCGGACCAGCTCGACCGCATCGGCGAACGCGCCGTCGTCGGCGATCCAGCCCTCCTTGCGGTGCAGGCTGCGGCGCAGTGACTCGATCGCGCCGCCGGCCCGTTTCAGATCGGTCGACGCGCCCCAGCGTTGCCAGGCCATCAGCTCGGTGGCCACGGCGCCCTGCTGCAGCACGCCGACCCGGTGCACATCCTCAAGATCATGGATTGCGTACGCGATGTCGTCCGCCGTATCCATCACCGAGGCCTCGACGGTCTGCTGCCAGTCGGCGACGCGATCGGTGAACGGGGCGCGAGCCGCCCGTACATCATTGATCTCGGTCGAATAGGCACCGAACTTGGCCGATCCGCCGTCGGGATCCTCGGCGTGGGCCGCGGCGCCGCGCGGGGGCGGATCCATGAACCGCGGATGCGGCTCCGGATGCCCGTGGCGGGTCCACGGATATTTCAGGATCGCCGCCCGTACGGCATTGGTCAGGTTCAACCCGATCGTGGCCTGCCCGCGGATCTCGGTGCTGGTCACGATCCGATACGACTGGGCGTTGCCCTCGAACCCGTCGCGCAGCCCCAGCCGTTGCCGGGCCAGCCGGTCCAGCACCCGCTCGCCGAGGTGCCCGAACGGCGGGTGACCCAGATCATGTGCGAGCGCCGCCGCCTCGACCACATCCGGGTCGCAGCCGCCCAGCTTGTCGGCCAGGCCCGGGTCGCCGGCCTGGATGCGCTCGGCGATGGCCCGCGCCACCTGCGCGACCTTGAGACTGTGGGTGAGCCGGTTGTGCACCAGCAAGCCGGCCCCGCCGGGGCTGATCACCTGGGTGACCCCGGCGAGGCGGGCGAAGAAGGGTGAGCTCACGATCCGGTCCCGGTCGACCCGGAAGGGGCTGAAAGCAAGATCGCCGGGGGCTACCGTGCTGTCTCCGAAGAGGCGTTGAGCACGCGGATCGTCCATGCGGCGAAGGTTACCGGGACTGCAGGGCGTCCAGTCCGACGGCCATGGCCACGACCAGACGGCGGTCCAGGTTCGGCTCGTTGATGGTCACGTTGTAGGTGTCCCGCAGGCCCCACTTGCGTTCCACCGAGAACGCGACGCGGCCGTCGATCTCGAAGTCGAAGTGGTACGGCAACCAGGACAGGTAGTCGATGAAGCGGCGCAGCAGCGCCACGAAGAAGTTCCGCTCCTGGCCGACGATCTCGGGCCAGCCCGGCTGCTCGACCACCCAGGTGGACCGCAGCAGCGAGGCGCCGAACTTCTTGCGGAACAGGCCGATGCCGGTGCCGGCCGCGTCGAACACGTCGTAGGTGGCACCCAGGTCGATCACCTGACGGGCCTTGAAGCCCAGCACCGGGACCTGCTTGGTGTCATCGGTGTAGAGGGTGACCTGCTCCTTGAACGCCAGCCGCTTCTGCTGGGCGAAAGCCAGGACACCGGCTTCCTGCCCGTCCGGGCCGACCGCGTGCACCTCGTACTGATTCACCATCAAACGAATGCGCTGACGCACGATGAGCTGCGTCTGCTGCTGGAGAATATCGATCGTCACGGCGGCAGTGTGTCATACCGGTCACAAGCTGAGGGCGGCCTCAGGGAGGCGGTGGGCGCGGAGGGCCGGATCGGTTCAGACTGGACGCATGGCGAAGCGTGTTCGTACCCGTACAGTCGTTGCTCTGGCACTCGGCGCCGCGGCGGTCTGGGCCGCCCGCGACCTGCCCGCCCAGATGGGCGCCAAGGCGCGTGGCGCACGCCGCGCCCGGATGGAGTCGTCCCCGCAGTTCTCCGGCGGCAAGTTCCGCAACACCGTCCCGGCCACCGAGGTCGCCGCGGCCTCGATGCCCCGGCTGTTCGTCGCGGCGATGACCGACCGTGACACCCGCCGCCCGCACCTGCCGGTCCCGGTGGTCACCCCGGCCCCCGCGCCCGCAGACGGTCTGCACGTCACCTGGTACGGCCACTCGACCGCGATGGTCGAGATCGAAGGCCGCCGCGTGCTGCTCGACCCGGTCTGGAGCGAACGCTGCTCCCCGTCCCGGCTGACCGGCCCGCGCCGCCTGCACCAGCCGCCGGCCCCGCTGCGCGAACTGCCCCCGCTGGACGCGATCCTGATCTCCCACGACCACTACGACCACCTCGACATGGAGTCGATCCAGAACCTGGTCGACCTGCAGGCCGCCCCGTTCCTGGTCCCGCTCGGCGTCGGCGCCCACCTCGAACGCTGGGGCGTCCCCGAGACCCGCATCATCGAGCTCGACTGGAACGACAGCCACAAGATCGGCAACCTGGAGCTGATCGCCACCCCGGCTCGCCACTTCTCCGGCCGCGGCTTCAACCGCGACGAAACCCTCTGGGCCAGCTGGGTGATCAAGGGCCCCACGCGTCGCGCCTTCTACTCCGGCGACACCGGATACTTCCCCGGCTTCGCCGACATCGGCGCCGAACACGGTCCCTTCGACGTCACCCTGGTCCAGGTCGGCGCCTACGGCGACGCCTGGCCGGACATCCACATGATCCCGGAAGACGGCGTCTCGGTCCACGTCGACGTCCGCGGCGGCCTCATGATCCCGGTCCACTGGGCCACCTTCAACCTGGCCCTGCACGACTGGTCCGAACCCGCCGACCGCACCTGGAGCGAAGCCAAAGCCCGCGGCGTCCGCCTCGCCGTCCCCCGCCCCGGCGAACGCGTCGACGTCGACAACCCGCCCCCGGTCGACGGCTGGTGGCAACAGATCGCCTGACCCCACCACCCGCCGCAGCCGCCCGCCCGACCCCCACCGCCCCTCGGCGCCCTCCGGCCCACCGCGGCACCACGACCGAGCCCCGACTGCCTCGCCGCGGCACCACGACCGAGCCCCGACTGCCTCGCCGCGGCACCACGACCGAGCCCCGACTGCCTCGCCGCGGCACCACGACCGAGCCCCGGCCGGCTTGCCGTGGTAATAAGGCCGAGCGCCGGGTTCCGCGATCCCCGGGCTGATCTTCCGGTCAGCCCGGGCCCAAACCAAGATCAAATTCTTCATTGCCTCGGTCCGCCGTGGTCCAGATCGTCGCTCCCGCGGGGACCCTTCCGGGCCTCGCAGGGCGCTGGCGCGCCCAGAACGCGAGACCCTCCAGGGCGATCTGGTCGGTTGGTCGCGCTCAGAGCAAAAAACCCACCCACCCCCTCCAGCCCCAACCCCGAACCCGCGCGTGCCCCCACGCGAGCCCGCCCCCACTCCAGCCCCACCCGCTCCGCACGGTCACCAGCTGGCACTGAGGGCTGCCTCAACCCCACGAAGCAGCCCTCAGCACCAGCTCCTGCCGCTCGGCTGGCGTTGAGGGTTGCTTCGGCCCTTGCGGGGCAGCCGTCAGCGCCAGCTTGAGCCGCTCGGCTGGTGCTGAGGGTTGTCTCGCGGGGCTCGAAGCAGCCCTCAGCGCCAGCTGGAGGACTGGGCGGCGCGGGTGGGGCTGGAGTGGCGTGGGGCTGCGAGTCCGGCCTCGAGGGTGCGGGGTCCGTCAGGTGAAGGGGGTGGGGAGCGGGAGGCCGAAGCGTTTGCAGAGGAGGGGGACGTCGTGGCGGTCGGCGGCGCGGGGTGGGTAGCCGGTGTGCCACTGGACAGCCCAGGCCGGGGCTTCGCAGCGGACCGGGCGGCCGCTGATCTCGCCGCGGCCGGAGAGCGCGGCGGCGGGGAAGACAGAGCTGGTGGAGGCCGGGCTGGTGGAGGCCGAATCGGCTGGTGCCGAGCCAACGAGGGCTGGAACGCCGGTGGCAGTCGAGTCGGATGGGGTGGGGGCTGCGGTGGTGACGTGCCTGACCGCCATCGGTGCTCCTGTCGTGCGGTGTCAGAGGCGGGTGCCCGCGGCGGCCCGGACTTCCGGGGTTTCCAGGGGATCATCGTGGAGCCATCGGAGGGCGGATCGGGTTCGTTCGTCGAGATCCACGTGTTCCGCGGCGAATGTGCGGACGTCCGTCTCGGCGTCCCATAGGCCTTCGACGAGGAATTTTGTGGCCGCCGAGGGGTCCAGGGTGTGGATGGCGCGCAGGCAGGCGGCCCGCTCGTAGCTGTGCGGGCTGTACCAGGCGCGACGGATCCGGGGGAGCAGGTCGTGTCCGCCGAGGCGGGCGGCGCCGGCGGCCAGCCGGTAGTAGCCGCAGCGGTCGCCGCGGCGGGCGTCCAGCCAGTCCCATGCGGCGGTGAGCGCGGGCAGGTCGGTCTCGTCGCCGATCTCGGCCAGGATCAGCCAGGACTGCCATCGCATGGGCCCGTTCTCGGTGGCCGCCCAGGCCCGGGCGGTGGGGAGGGCCGCCGCCCCGAGCCGCAGGAAGGCGTCGATGACGGGTACGGCCAGTTCGTCGTGGCGCAGGTGTTCGGCGATCTCCAGGAGTTCCGGGTGAGCGCCGCGCCGGTTGAGCTCGCGCAGGGCCCGCCGCTGGGATGACGTGTCGCCGCCCGGCAGCGACGCCAGCAGGTCTTCGGTCGTGCGGTCGAGCGGCGGGCGCCGGCCCGGGCCGGGGCGAGGCCGGATCCGGGCGGCGATCGTCGGATCGGTCTCGGCCCACACGGTCCACGGCGGCCCGGGGAAGAGGCTGGTGGGTTCGGCGTCGAGCCGGTTCCGGGCGATCGGCCTCAGGTCGTCCCAGTGCGGGCGGGACCACTCACGGGCGATCGTCTCCAGGACGTCCGTGTACGCGGGCCCGTCCCGCACATACCGCCGCAGGCCGTCGACCGCGGCCGGGTCGTCGTCGCGGCCGAGCACGACCAGCACGTCGAGGATGTTGTCGAAGGCGTCGCCGCCGTCGAGGAGCACGTCCACGAGCGGGCCGATCGGCATCTCCAGTCCACGGACCAGCTTGGCCAGGTAGATCGCGCGGCTGTCGATCGACCGGAACCAGCGGTGGTCCCGGGTCAGGCAGGCCAGTACGTCCTCGGTGGCGTGCCGCGATCGGGCCTGCACGAACCCGCGCCCGAGCCCACGCTGCAACGCTCCGAGAGGAGTGTCGAAGCGCTCGTAGTGCACCGCGCGACGCTAACGGCGGGCGTGGGCGTCACGCGACGCATTTACCACGCCGTACGCGCGAATCGGCCGGAGCCTGGAGTCAAGCGACCGGAAGTGATCAGCGAGCCAGGTCGAACGCGGCGGCCGTCAGGCCGATCAGCAGGAGCAGCGCGCCGGCGGCTAATCGGGCGGTGTGACCCCAGGCCGTCCGGCGGTCCCGGCGCAGCGACCGCTTCGCGTTGTGCGCGTCCTGCCAGGCCGCTTGGGCGCGACCGACGCGGTAGGCCAGGAACGGCACGGTGCCGGCGGCCAGCAGGCTGCCGATGATCCTCGTCATGGTGGACCCCTTCGAGAGGCGGATGTGAAACGCCAGTCTGGGGTCAGCCGCCCGCCACAATCCAGTGGATTCATGGGCAAATACCGGCAAAAACGTGGCGGACGGCGATGAACCTCGCTGTCGCTTATCGGTCACTGGAATCGTCGGACCGAGCGGGCACGCAGACGCGCACCGCCGACGGCACGACCTTGGCCCGGAAGTGCTTGGTCCGGGTGCGGGCGCCGCCGTCGAGCTCGTACTCCAGCTTCGACTCCAGCGTGACCTCGATCTTCCGGGCCCTCGTGGTCCGCACGAACGGCGAGCTGTCGGACCGTTTCACCGCCATCGTGCCGAGCGCCCGGGCCCACTGCATGGCGCCCTGGGCGGTGGCCACGCCGACGTCGAGCCAGCCGTCGTCCGGCGACGCGTCGTCGAAGGCGTGGATGCCGCCGGTGATGGTGCCGACGTTGCCGATCAGCACGCAGCTGGCCGCGTCGTCGAACCAGGTCGTGCCGTCCACCTTGATCTTCGTGCGGGGCGCGTCGCCGCCGACGTGGCGAATGCCGGTCCAGACGTACGCGAGTTTGCCCAGCCGATCCTTCAGGTCACCGTCGGCGTCCTTGATCATCGCGCCGTCGAAGCCGACCCCGGCCATCACGGCGAAGTGCTCGCCGTTCAGTTTGCCCAGGTCGAGGCGGCGGTGCTCGCCCTCGAAGGCGATCTCGACGGCCTTCGGGAGGTCGGCCGGGATACCCAGGTTGGTGGCGAACAGGTTCCCGGTGCCGGCCGGCATGATCGCGACCGGGACGGACGAACCGGCGACCACGTCCAGGGTGCGCTGCACCATGCCGTCACCGCCCCAGACCACCAGCAGGTCGGGCTTCTCGCGGAGGGCCTTGCGCACCAGCTTGGGTGCTTTGCGGGACTTCGGTACCTCGTACCAGATCAGGTCTTTGATGTCGTGATCGGTGAGCAGCCGGCGCAGCTCGTCCAGGCCACCACCGAGGGTCTTGTTCTGATGGGCGACGACAGCGATCGTGCGGGGGGTTCGCATGTGGAGCCGTTACCCGAATCGGGCTCCTCAGAACCGGGCGAAGGACCGCACCGGCATCCGCGGGCCGTAGCGGGGCGCCATCAGGCCGCCCAGAGCGAGCAGGTCGCAGACCCGGCCGCGGTGACCGCGGAACGGTTCGAGCAGCTGCAGCATCCGCTCGTCGGTGCCGCGCGGCTCACCGGCCAGCGCGAAGGCCACCGTGTTGGGGATGTGGTAGTCGCCGACGCTCACCGCGTCCGGGTCACCGAAGGCGATCCGCACCACCTCGGCCGCGGTCCACGGCCCGATCCCGGGCAGCGCGGTCATCCGGGTGGTCGCCTCGGCGGCGTCGGCGCACTGTTCGAGCCGGTCGGCGACGGCGGCGGCGCGCAGCAGGGCCTGGGTGCGGCGCTGCTCGACGCCGAGCGGGTGGAACACCCAGTACGCACTGGCGGCGATCGCGGCCGGGTCGGGCGGCAGCATCAACTCGACCGGGCCGGGCGCGGGCTCACCGAAGTGCCGGCAGATCGCCCGGTACGACCGGTGCGCCTCCTTGCCGGTGACCTTCTGCTCCAGGATCGCCCGGAGGAGACGGGGGAAGACACGGCCGGTGTTCGGGATCCGTACGCCGGAAAAGGTTTTGGCCAGTTGAGCGACGACCGGATGACGCCGGGCCAGCTCGGGGAAGTCGCTCACGTCGTCGCGGAGACCGGCGATCGCGTCGGCCTGCTCGACGGCCCACCGCGCCCCGGGGCCGAAACCGGTGGCGACCAGCTCACGGTCCAGGCGAAGCGTCGCGGCGCCGTCCGGGGTGCGCATGGCCAGCCACAACGCGCCGTCGAGGATCGTTCCGCAGGGATCGTGCTTGGGGACCAGCAGCGGTCGCACCGAGGGGCCGAACTGATACCGCTCGGGGGGCGTCAGCCGGCGGGTCACCTCGGAAGTCACCGCTGAACTGTACTGCCGGACAAGCCGATGGCCCTGTCCCCGGTGCTGGGGGTCAGGGCCATCGGACGGTGATCGAACACCCGAGAAAGGCTCGATCACCCGGTTGCGGAGCGGTGCCCCGGGTGGAGGCCGGGCAACTGTGGTTCCGTCCGGCAGGGGGAAGGACGGTCGGCGGGCCCGAAGGGGGGTCCCGGCGAGGACACCGTGGGAATGTGCCCTCTCCGGTTCGGGCCCGCCGAACAGCTGTGCTCCGCGGGCTTTACAGGGTCAGCGCACCCGGATCTTGACCACGTCGAACGCCGGGGTCTGGTTGGCGCGCTCCATCATCGGGATACGGTGCGAGCCGTCACCGGCCCACGAGGCGCACTGCGCGGTGCCGGCGGTCGGCAGGCCGGGCACCTGGATGGTGACCGTGTCCGGGGTGGCGCCGCCCTTGCTGTCCTCGGTCGCCACGAAGAACGCGGGCACCGGGTCCGGGGCCGGAGCCTCGGTCAGGCTGGTGAGCATCCGGCAGGCGGTGTGGAAGTGGCCGCGGACCAGGCCGTTCTGCAGCACGCTGGACTCGACGTAGTAGCCGCCCTGGCCGGCCGCGAGGAAGCGGTCGCGGATCAGGTTCCGGGTGCTGACCTGCAGGGTGAACGCGGTGTTCCGGTTGACCTGACGCGGCGCCTGGGTGATCAGCAGCGACGGGTTGTTCGCGGCCGAACCGACCTCACCGAACTCGGTGCTGACGCAGCGGTCGCCCTTCTGGAAGCCGTCGTGGGCGGGCAGGTTGCTGGTCGCGCAGCTGTTGGTCAGGATGCCGAGGCCGGCGCCGGGCGGGGCGGTGCTGGGGGCCGCGGTCGCGCCGCCGCCGTTGTTCCCACCACCGTTGTTGTTGCCACCGCCGTTGTTGCCGTTGTTGTTCCCACCGTTGTTACCGGCCGGAGCGCTGCTGGCGCCGGCCGACGGCGCGCTGCTCGCCGCCCCGCCGTTGTTACCGCCGTTGTTCCCGCCGTTGTTGTTCTTGCCGCCGCGACCCTTCTGGGTGTTGGCGACGTTCTTCATCACCCAGTCCCGGCAGCGGGCGCGCACCTGCTCGGTGGTCGCCACGTTGGCGGCGCCGTCGTCCGGGTGCTGCGTGACCGTGCCGTTGTTGGTGGTGTAGTCGGTCCGGCGGGTGTTCGTCGACAGCTTGGTCTGACCACCGGCCTTCAGGTTGTCGCAGGCCGCGAGCGCGGTCTTCTGACCGTCGTTGGTGCTCGCGCTGGAGATCTGCGTAACCGTCACGATGCCGCCGAACGCCGCCAGCGTGGCCGCCACGGCGATGATCCGGCGACGCCCGCTGAACCACTTAGAGTCGTTAGCGCGCCGGTACTTGGACCTTCGCATGGGTGACACCTTTCTTCGTCGCCGTCGGGGCGATATCTCTCGGGGCTACCGCGAACGGAAGATGCGCATGGTGGTGATCACGCCGATCACCAGTGCGGCAGCAAGGACGAGCAGGACTACCGTGTTGCTGAGACCAGGCACTCCGCCGCCGTTGCTGGCCGCCTGGATCATCTGGTTGTCGATCGGGACCGGACCCTTCTGGGCCGGGTTGACCGGCGCGGCCACCGTCGGCAGCGCGCCGTAGTCGACGACGCCGCTGCTCTCCAGCAGAGTCATGTGTGTCATCACGAACTGGTTGGCCTGCTGGGCCAGCTTGCGGACCGTGTCGTTGCGCGTACCGGCCCGGATGCTGGCGATGGCCGGGAAGATCTTGCCGTGCGCGGCGCGGAGCCGGTCGACGAAGATCTGGTCGAACTGGGCCCCCGAGGCGTTCTTCATCTCGTTGAGCCAGCCCTGCTGGTCACCGTTGGGCTGGTTCGGCAGCTCGATGTTGAGCTTCTTGGCCGCCGCCCGGTCCAGGTTGTCCAGAGAGACGTGCTGCGCCGCGATCGACTTGCCGATCTTGACGACGTTCGGGTCGTTCGACTTCTCCTGGGCCATGTTGCCGGCCGGGATCTCCCAGAGCCCGGCCAGCCGGACCTTGATCACGAAGTCGATGTCGGCCGGGCTGATCGCGCCCTTGGCCGTGTCGGTGAGCCCCGTGTTCGGGGGAACCGGAACCGGGTCGTCGGCGGCCAGGGCCGGCGCGGCCGGCGTCAGAAGGAACGCCAGCGTCACCGCCGCGGCGCCGACCAGCCAGGATTTAATCTTCACACCCATCACCATCAGTAGCTAATGTCGCCGCTGGAGTCGCCGGAGTCCGCGGGCGGCGCGACCGGCTTCGAGATCTTCGGAAGGCAGGTGAGGTTCTTCGTGCCGGTCGGAGTGATGACGAACCACTTGCCGTTGACGTTCTGGCCCTTCCACGAACCGGCCTTCTTGTCACCGACGTAGCCGTAGAGCGGCCAGCCCTTGAGCGTCAGCTGCTTGGTGCCGTCGGCCCGGGTCACCGTGCCGACCAGTTTGGAGTCGACGCCCTTGATGGTCGGCTTGGCGTCGTTGGTCAGCGCCGGCGGCCAGATCTTGGCGCAGTCACCGTTGCAGTTGGACTTGCTCGGGTTGTCGCCGTCGTCGTCGAACCGGTAGAGCACGAAGCCCTTCTGGTTCTCCACGACCTTGCCCATCTTCGGCACCGAGGTGCCGGTGAGCGAGGTGGTCACCAGGTTCTCGGCGACCTTGGTGCCGCTGTCGGCCGGGGCCGGCTCGGCAGTGGACGCGGGGTCGGCCACGTTCGGGTCGACCGCACCCGCGGTCGACTCGGCGCCCGGGGTCGCCGCCACGTCGGCCGCGGCGGGCTCGGCGGCGTTGCCGTAGTCGGCCGCGTTGTAGCTGGCCGGGGCGCAGCCGGGTAGTGCGACCAGTGCCGCCAGCGCCGCGCTGGCGACCATCAACTTGCGCTTGTCCGGTGCCACTGGGCTCCTCCAGCTGATCGAAACCTCTAGCCTTTTCCGCGCAGTAGTACGGGACCTGTGCGGTAGCGGTTGAATATTCGGCTCGATCAAATTGGGGAATTTTTGTTTGAACCCTCCACCGGGTCGCGTACGTAAAGGAATGGCCCGGACGACGAAAAAGGGCCCAGCCGGTATCGGCTGAGCCCTTTTCGTGTTCGTACGATTACGGAATGCTTACCAGCGTCTCCGAAGTGCCGCCGGCCGAGAGCTCCTGAACCTGCACGTGGGCGATGTCGTCCCGCGGGGTGCCGGTGACCGCCTGCAGCAGCAGGGGTGCCGGGTTGGCCGCGGTGCCCCAGCCCTTCTCGCCGATCGTCCAGCTGGCCACCCGCTCGGACGTACCGTCCGTGTGGACCAGGGTCAGCGCGCAGGTCTTCGGGCCCTTGAGGTTGGAGACGGCGAAGGAGATCTGGGTGCCCCAGTCCTTCTTCTCCAGGCCGACCGCGGCGCTCACGTTGGTGCGGGTGTCGGTGCCGCTGTAGTTCTCACCCGGCAGGCGGGTGCCGCCGATGCCGACCCCGTTGCTGTCCGGCAGCGGGTCGAGCTGGTCGCTGCCGCGCTGGGCGGTCGTGCCCGGGTTGGTGGTCGCCGAGTCGCCGCCGAGCCACTTGCCGCCGGCGAAGAGCGCGCCGATGGAGAGCATCGCGAAGATGACCACGGCGGCGGCCAGCGAGTAGAGCCGGCGGCTGTTGGCCCGGCTCCGGTCGGAGCGCACCTCGTGCATCATCTTGGTGAGAAGGAGCGCGTCCTTCTCCGACTTCTCCGCGGCCAGCAACGCCTCCGCGTCGACGTCGGCCAGCACGTCCGCGACCTGGACGAACGACTCCAGCTCGTAGGCGCACTGCGGGCAGTCGATCAGGTGGTCCTCGAAGCGGCCGGCGTCACGGTCGTCGAGCACGCCGAGGGCGTACGACGCGACGTCGTAGTGCTCTTCCTGGGTCATTCCGTCACCCCCCGCTGCTGCAGAGCGGTACGCAGCGCACGCAGAGCGTAATACACCCGCGACTTCGCGGTACCCAACGGAAGGCCGAGAGTTTCGGCCGCCTCGGGCACGGTCCGTCCCCGGAAGTACGTCTCGATCAGGATCTCCCGGTGCGAATGGCTCAACTGACGGAGCGCGTCCGACACGGTCATGGACTGCAGCACGCGGTCCGTGTCGTCGGCCGTGCTCGGGAAGCTCTCCAGCTCCCGATCGTACGTCTCCGCGGGGCGCGCGTTGGCGCTGCGGTGCTCGTCGATCGCGATCCGGCGGGCGACCGTGACCAGCCACGGGCGCAGCGACTGCTGACCCTGCGCGCCGAGCCGGTGCGCGTTGCGCCAGGCCCGCAGCAGCGTCTCCTGCACGATGTCCTCGGCGCGCTGCCGGTCACCGCCGGTCAGTCGCAGCACGAACATCAGCAACGGTCCCGCGTGCTCTTCGTAGAGCAGCTTGACCAGAGTGTCCTCATGGCTGGCACCGGTATCCGGCTGGGCTCCGTGCCGAGCCGACTGCTGGCGGGGAATCACCGAACCGTCATCCTGCGCACCGCGCCCTCCGTCGACCGCCTGCCACCTGCTTCCGGAGTGTCGCGCCATCACACGCACCCTCTCCGGCGTGAGCCGCTTCTCGGCCACCGCATGCATCGATTCCTCCGCCCGGACCTTTCCCCGTCGCCTGAGATACGGCTGGGGGGCCCGGCCGGGATCAAAGCCGGCGCGAGATTTTCCGGGACACGCGGTCTCAAGGGTCCTCCGCTGTGGTGACGATCGTGTGGGCGTGCCGGGCCGCGGATCACGGGGGGATTGATCTACGCCGATTCGGACGCCAGGTAAGGCGGAATGATACTCAGTGACATCGGGACCGAGACATGGCTCTGAGAATAATTTCCCCCGACCGAAGAGAGCGTGATCTCGCTCCGTGAACGCGTGATTCCGTTGCGTGCGCACGGATGAGTAATGTGTGGTGAAAGGCGTGGCCGCCGAACCGTTCGGGGGATGCCCGGATATCTCTTGGACCCTTTCGGGCGACACCCGGTGGGGAGCGCTCCCATTTCTTGATCTTGCTGCTGGGGCGCCTCTGGATCTTGTAAGCGACTGTTTACCAGATCTTGGTCCGGAGCGCGGGGGCGGTGCTTTTCCGGCTGGTCCGGACCAGTTATGGAGCCACTCCGACTAAATTCGTTTAGTTGGTCGAAGTGTTCCGATATGCGGGCTCGCATCCCGATAAGTGAGACAGCGTCCCGAAGCCGGCGCGAGGTCCGCTTGCCGCCGCCGGCTCCACCCACCCAAAACCAACCGCCTGAGACGTACGGCCACAGCCCCGCCCACCCAAACCCGCCGCTCCCCACCCGGCCCTCCACGCGACCCGCCCTGCCCGTGGCCATTGCACGCCGCCGCGCCCCCACGCGACCCCCGCCCCACTCACCCCCGCGGCGCGGCTTGCGGTCTGCGGCTGGTGCTCACGGCTGTAAAACCCGGTGGGATCAGCCGTGAGCGCCAGCCGGCGGTGTGTGCCGCGCGGTGTGCTGGGCCGACGCGATGTTGGCGGCCTGCTTGCTGTCCGCGGCGCGGCTTGCGGTCTCCGGCTGGTGCTCACGGCTGTAAAACCCGGCCGAAGCAGCCCTGAGCGCCAGCCGGGCTGCCCGCGGTGTCCGGCATGCCCAGCCCCGCGGCCGGGCCGACCGCGAGCGACCGCGAGCGACCGCGAGCGGGCTCGGGTGGGCTCGGGTGGGCTCGGGGTGGGGTCAGCGGGTTTGGGAGGTGGCCAGGGCCAGGGCGCGGTGCAGGACCCGGGAGTCGCCGAGCATGCCGCGCAACCGCCGCTCCAGCCCGGCGATCGGGACGAGGTTCTGCGGGGCGCGCGGATCCTTGTACGACGCCGACGCGAACCGCGGCAGCGTCGCCTGGGACTGCGCGGCCAGTTCGATCGCCTGCTCCACGGTCAGATCGGGCGAGCATTCGACCCGCACGATCCCGGACCACGGCGCCCCGGTCGCCCCGGGCAGCCGCAGGTACCACGACCAGCCGCCCCACACCGTCCCCAGGTGGAAGACGGGGGTCCGCTGGGCCGGCCGCAGCGTGGTCACCACGGTGGTCAGCGCGGCCGGCAGGTACTGCTTCTGCTGCGTCTTCACGTACCCGATGGTGCGTGGCAGTTGTCGCCGGTTGCGCAGCGGACCGTCCACGATGAGCAGGTCGGCGCCGTCCGACCCGGTGTCCCGGGCCGCGCTCGAGATCTCGATCTCCAGTGCGGTCAGCGGCCCCTGCACGGCGGCCGGGAGTTTGCTGGCCTCGCCGCTGCCGTTGATCCGGTGGATCTCGTACCGGACCGTGCCGGCCTGCAGATCCGAAACGGAGGGGCTGGCGGTGAACAGCCCGCGTCCGACCCGGGCGGAGACGAGGTCGGCCACGCCGTTCCTCAGGTCGCACCGGACGACGCCGGCCGCGAAGGACGCCGCGAGCCCGGCGAAGGAGGTGCCGTCGTCCTCCGCCGTCCAGATCTGCGCGTCGTTGCGCCGGACGCCGTCGACCAGGAACACCACGTCGGGCGGGCGGGCGCCGGAGGGTACGTCGATCGGCGCCCATTCGGCGGCCGGCACCTCCACATCGGTGTCGACCTGGGCGCTGCTGGGCGAGGCCGGCCCTTCGCCGTCCCCGCCCTCGAAGCTGGCCCCGTACGCCGGGTCCCACATGTCGACGAACATCCGTGTCACAGGCCGACCCTTTCGACGTACGCCGTCCGTGCGTCCTTGTGCACCTCGAACCGCACCGGCACCCGTTCGGCCAGCGCGTGCACGTGGGTGACCAGCCCGACCATCCGGTCACCGCGGGCGGCCAGGTTCTCCAGGGTGGCCGCGACCACGTCCAGGGTGGCCGCGTCCAGGGTGCCGAAGCCCTCGTCCAGCACGATCGACTCCAGGCTGGCGGCGGTCGTGCTCATCCCGGCCAGCTGTTCGGACAGGGCCAGGGCGAGGGCCAGCGACGCCTGGAACGTCTCGCCGCCGGAGAGGGTGCGCACGCCCCGCCGCAGCCCGGCGTCGTGGTGGTCGATGACGTAGAACTCGCCCTTGTCGTGCATCAACTCGTACTGCCCGCCGGTGAGCTCGCGCAGGATCCGGGACGCGCCGTCGACGAGCATGTCGAGCGCCTCCTCGAGCAGCCAGCGCTCGAAGTTGTTGGCCCGCAGGTGACCGGCCAGCGACTTGGCGACCCGGCTCTCCTGGACCAGCGTCATGCGTTGTTCCTGCTGTTCGCGGGCCTGTTCGAGACGTTCGACGGTCCGCTGCCAGGCCGCTTCGGCCCGCTCGGCGGTGACCGCGGCGGCCCGGATCAGGGTGGACTCGGCGTCGACCGGGGACGCGGCCGGCGGCTGCACCCCGGCCGCGGTGAAGAGCGCGACGATCGCCGAGTGCGCCCCGGCGGTCGACTGCTGGGCCGCGCGCACGGCCGCCTCGGCCTCGGCCCGCCGGTCGGAGCGGGTGGCGTGCTCGCCCCGGGCCCAGTCGACCAGGGTGTGCCAGGCGGCGGCCAGGTCGTCCCGGTCGGCCGGCGGCGGTACGAAACGGGCCAGCCCGTCCCGTACCGCATCGAATTTCCGCCAGGCGGATCGCTGTTGCTCCTCCGCGGCCCGGACCGACGTCTGCGCGGAGCGCAGCGTGTCCCGGGCCGAGCGGACGCCCGCGGTGGCGTCCTCCAGCTGGCCCTGCAGGCGCCCGAACTCGGCCAGCTGCTGTTTGATCGCCTCGACCCCGGGCAGGCCCTGGACGGTCTTGCGAACCTCGGCCAGCCGGGTCAGATGGTGTTCATACTGCCCGCGCTTGCGTTCGAGGTCGCTCTCCAGGTTGCGGGCGACCGCGTCGCGCTGCTGCCAGCGGGCGGTCGCCTGCTCGGCCGCCTCCCGCGCGGCGGCCCCGGCGGCCTCGGCCAGCCGCACCGCGGACTCGCGCGGCACCTCCGGCACCACGGTGACGGTCTGCTCACAGACCGGGCAGTTGTCCCCGGCGGTCAGGTGCCCGCGCAGCGCGGTGGCGCGATCCCGCTGCTGGGCGTCCCGATAGTCCTGCCGGGCTTGTTCCAGCAGCTGCTGGGCGCCGGTGTGCTCGGACTCGGCCAGGTCGGCCGAGGTCCGGGCGTCGCGGCACTCGACCTCGGCCACCGAGACCTTGCCGGCGAACCACGCCTCCTGCTCGGTGAGACGTTCCCATTCGGTGTGCCGGTCCAGCGCCAGCCGCAGCGATCCGGGGTCGCCGGCCGCGGTCAGCTCGCCGCGGACCTTCTCCTCGGCCTCCTCGGCCTCGTGCACCGCTTCCGCCGCCTTGGCGGCGGCGTCGCGGGCGGCCAGGACCGCTCCGGTCGCTTCCGACAAACCTTGGGGGGTACGGACGGAGGACAGCAACCCCAACTCGGAGTCCAGGGTGTCGCGGGTGCTCCGGGCGCCCTCCTCGGCCGCCCGCGCCGCCCGCAGGCCGGGCATCGCGGCCTCGACGTCGGCGGTCAGTTCCCGCATCCGGGCCAGGCGGGCGGCCGCCTCCTCGACGGCCTCCTCGGTCGCGTCCTCCAGGGCGGCCAGCGACTGGTCGACCACGGTCAGCTTGGCCTCGGCCGTCTTGCCCCGCTCGGCCGCCTTGACCTGCACCTGCTCGTACATCTGCAGGCCGAGCAGGTTGATCAGGATCTGCTGCCGGGTGGCCGGCTTGGCGTGCAGGAAGTCGGCGAACTGGCCCTGCGGCAGCACCACACAGCTGGTGAACTGCTCGTAGGGCAGCCCGACGGCGTGCAGCACGGCGGCGTCCATCTCGGCCGGGACGCCGGCCAGGACCTCGCCCAGATCCTCCAGGTCCATGCCGGTGTCCAGCTTGCTGACGTCGAAGCCGGGCGGCATCAGCTGCAGCCCGGCGCCGGACGTCTTGACGTTGCCCCGCCCGTCGCGCCGGATGACGCGGGTCGCCACGTACCGGTCGCCGGCCGACTCGAAGACCAGGCGGACCCGGGCCTCGACGGCCGACGGGGCCAGCGCGTTGCCGATGCCGCGGACGCCACCCCAGCGCGGGACCTGGCCGTAGAGGGCGAAACAGATCGCGTCCAGCACCGTCGACTTGCCCGAACCGGTCGGGCCGACCAGGGCGAAGTAGTCCGCGTCGGTGAAATCCACGGTGGTCTGGTCACGGAAGACCGTGAACCCGGACATGTCCAGCCGGATGGGCCTCATTGGTTGCTGCTCACCTCGTCGTACAGCTCGTCGAAGAGCTCGCGGACGCCCTCCTCGGCGTTGCCGCGACTGTCCAGGTAGTCGCCGAAGAGCTCGCGCGGGGAACGGCCGGCGCGCTCCGCGGCGCGGGCCCCCGTGCGGTCGGGCAGCATGTCGGGGTCGATGCGGACCTCCAGGGCGTTCGGCAGCAGCTCCTGCACGTCCTCGCGCAGGCCGGGGCGGGGTGCCTCGCGCACCAGGACACGCAGCCAGGCATCCGGAAGGTTCACCGTCGCGAGCTGTTCCAAGGTTCCTTTGACAGTTCGCAAAGTGAGCGCTTCGGTCACCGGGACGTCGCGCACCTGGGCCGCCTTGTCGACGCCGACCTCGACGATCGCGACCGAGCTGACGTTCTCCTCCTCGCCGAAGTCGACGGCCAGGGGACTGCCCGAATACCGCGTCGGGCAGGGGGAGATCACCCGCTGCGCCCGGTGCAGGTGACCGAGGGCGACGTAGTGGGCGTTGGGCGGGAAGACGGTCGAGGGCACCGCGTATCCCATGATGGTGTGCGCCTCTCGTTCACCGCCGCCGGTGCTGGCCCCGACCAGGGTCAGGTGGGCGGTGACCAGGTTGACCACGCCGGGCTCGTCGAAGGACGAACTGAGCTTGGCGATCAGCCGGGCCATCAGATCGGCATAGGTCTGGTTGGCCTCGGCCTCGGTGAGCTCATACATCTCGGCGGCGCGGACCGCGAAGCGCTGGGAGAGGAACGGCAACGCCACCAGCTTCCACCGCTCGCCGCTCGCCGTCGTCCCCTCGATCAGCAGATCTCCGAGGCTGTCCCGGACCGAGCCGCGCAACTCGATGCCGGCGGCGTCGGCCCACGGGCGCAGCGCATCCAGCGCGTTCCCGTTGTCGTGGTTGCCGCCGATCGCCACCACCCGGGCCCCGGTGTTGCGCAGCGCGGAGAGCGCCCGGGTGACCAGGCGGGTCGACTCGGCCGTGGGGGCTGCGCTGTCGTACAGATCACCCGCGACGATGACCAGGTCGGGCTTCTCGGCCCGGGCGATCTCGATCACCTGGGCGAGCACCTTGGTGTGCTCCTCGAAGCGGTTCCGGCCCTTGAGGACCTTGCCGACGTGCCAGTCGGAGGTGTGCAGGATGCGCATCGCAGAACCTTAGACCTAGAACGGGATGTCGTCGTCGCCACCGGCGCGCCCGCCGATGACGGCGAACGGGTCGGCGCCCTGCACGATCGAGCGCTGCGTCTCGGCCGGTGGGGGACCGGACTCGGACTTGCGGGTGGCCCAGGCCGGGAACGGGAACTCGACGCAGAGCGGGACCGGGATGTCCGGCTGGTTGACGAACATCGTGCCCGGGCGGGCCAGCAGCGCCCGCTGGCGCATGGCCGGGGGGAGGAAACCGTATTCCGGCCGGGACGCCTCGGCCGGGTCGAGCCGGCCGACGACCCGGATCGCCGAGTTGGTCACGATGCGCCGCTCGACCTCGCTGGCCGTCTGCTGCGCGCCGATCAGGATCACGCCCAGCGAGCGGCCGCGCTCGGCGATGTCCAGCAGCACCTCCTTGATCGGGGAGGAACCCTCGCGAGGTGCGTACTTGTTCAGCTCGTCGAGGACCACGAAGAGCAGCGGACGACCGGTGCCGGCCTTCTCCTTCTCCTCGAACTCGGTCTTGAGCGTCACGCCGACCACGAACCGCTGCGCGCGATCGGGCAGGTTGTGCAGGTCGACCACGGTGACCTGGGCGCTGTCGGCGGTCTTGATCTGGTGCGGGCGGCGCTGGGCCAGGTCGCCCCGGATCAGCCGGGACAGGTCGCGCTTGCTGTTGATCATGCGGCGGGCGAACGCGTTGACCGTGCCCATGTTGACCGCGCTGCCGGCCCAGGTGCCCCGGGTCTCGTCGTCGGTGAGCTGCTCGACGATGTGGTCGACGAGATCACCGTACGACCCGATGCGGCGGCCGTCGATGCTGATGCCGCCCTCGGCCGGGACGGCGTAACGGTTCAGGTGGGCGGTCACCGAGTGGACGACCATCGTGTACTGCTGGCGCTCGTCGTCGGCGTCGGCGAACACGTACGGCAACAGCTTCAGGGAGCAGAACTCGTCGAGCGTCCAGTAGAACGAGTCGACCCCGGTCAGCCGGCCGCTCACGTCGGGGGCGCCGGACGGGTCGTTGGCCCGCGGCGGCGCGTAGACCCGGACGTCGGTGAACGGGGTGTCCGGCAGGTCCAGCAGCTTGTAGTTGGCCCGGGTGTTCTCGTCCAGCTTCGTGTTCGGGTGGTCGAGGAAGAGCAGGTCCTCACCCTTGACGTTGAAGATCAGGGCCCGCGCGTTGGCCCCGTCGGCGCCCAGCTGACCGGAACGGAACACCGAGTAGAGCAGGAACGTGGCGAAACTGGTCTTGGTGGCGACGCCGGAGATGCCGGAGATCGAGACGTGGGCGCCGCGGGTGCCGTCCAGGAAGTCCGCGTTCAGGAAGACCGGGACGCCGTCGCGGCCGGTGCCCATCGGCACGCGGCGCTCCATGCGGTCGAAGTGCAGGGCGGCGTCGCGGTCCTCACCCGTGGCGCGGTGCACGATCGCGCCGGGAGCGGGCGGAACATACAGCTCCGGGTCGACGCGCGTGGTGGTGATCTCGGCCGCCTCCTGGACCATGGCCGGCAGTGTGCCGTCGGCGATGGCGAACACGTCCGAGTCGAACTGGGCGCCCTCGTGCCGGGCCCGGACCTGGGTGACCACGCCGGAGATGGTCACCGGCTCCCGGTCCGGAAGGTCACGCTTCGTGGTCACGACGTCGTCGAGCTGCAGGTAACTGCCGGGGGCGACGGCCGTCCAGAACTGGAGCGGGGTCGCGTCGGCAGTACCAAGCACCCGCCCGACGGGGGAAGTTTCGTCAGACACGTCGATCATGGTGCCTCAGAGGTACGACAAAATCCCCACGGGATCTTCCCTCTTTCGGGTTTTCCACAACTTCTGGGGTTCATCCACAGAGTTATGCACAAGATCTTGATCGAGAGCGTCAGACACGCGGGCGCCCGTATCGGAGGAACAACATGTCCTCCCGGGTCAGCGCGTGCCGCAACGCCATCCGCCGCGGCGGCGTCCCCGGCCCGTGCGCGATGCGCCCGGCCGAACCCCCGGCCAGCAGCGGCGCGACCGTGAGGCAGAGCTCGTCGACCAGGTCGGCGGCGATCATCGAGCCGAGCAGGCCCGGACCGCCCTCGCAGAGCAGCTGTGTGGCACCGCGCTCGTGCAGCGCGGCGATCCCGGCGGCCAGGTCGACCTGCTGGTCACCGACCCGGACCAGCTCGGCGACCTCGGCGATCGGGCTGTCCGAGGGGGCGGCGCGACTGGTCAGCACGATCGGGCGGACCGGTGCGTCCGAGAAGATCAGCTGGGCCGGATCGAGATCGAGCGAGCCGGAGACGATCACCATCAGCGGGAACTCGGGGAGTCCCATGGCCGTACGCCAAGCGCGGTCTTCCGATGTGAGGCGAAGCGCGTCGTAACGCTCGGCGCGCACCGTGCCGGCGGCGACGACCAGCGCGTCGCAGACCGTCCGGAGGGTGTCGAAGACCTCCTTGTCGCCCGGCCCCTGCAGGCCGGCCGAGAGACCGTCGACGCTCACCGCGCCGTCGGCGCTGGCGATGAAGTTCACCCGGAGGGTGGGCTCCGGTAGTCGCGGATAGTGGCCGGCCAGCGCGTCGCGACCGGTGGGGAGCGTGCTCACGGGCCGGGTGGCCCGGTCACCGGTGGAACCGGCTCGGGTTCCCGATGCTGGCAGTCGCACCACGACCCGCCCTTGCACTCCCCGTGCCGCTGATCCCGGCAAGCCACGCAAATCATTCCGCAATTTTAGAGGTACGAGGTCTGTCCGACAGGCGACAGGCGGTGGCGAAGCCGGACCCTTCGTTGCCTACTCTGAGTTGTGAAATCTGGCATATCCCGCCCGGCTTGACGGCCGGGACACGGCCGTGCAACGGCTCGGAAACGCCGGGTGGGCACTGTTGTTCACCAGGACGGCGTCACCGGCCGTCGCGACGGGAGGAGTTACATGTTGCTGCGGGTTCGAGTCACCCTGCCGGACCGTCCCGGTGCTCTCGGCCAGGTCGCGCGCACCCTGGGTGTCGCCGGCGCGGACATCGTCCAGGTCGTGGTGCTGGAACGCCTCGGCGGCCGGGCCGTGGACGACTTCACCGTCGTCTGGCCGGGCGCGGCACGCGTGGAACGCCTCCTGGCCGGGCTCGCCGCCATCCCGGGAGTGCAGGTCGACGGGGTGTGGAAGGCGATAGGAGCACCGGTCAGCGGTGGTCACGACGCCGAACTGCTGGCCCAGGTCGCGGCCAACCCGGCCGACGGGCTGGCCACCCTGGTCGACGCCGTGCCCGGGCTGCTCGCGGCCGACTGGGCGGCCGCCGCGGTGGTCCCGGCCGACTGGGCCGCCCGCAACGGCGCCAACGGCGTCAACCACGAACCCCAGGTGGCGTACGCGAGCTGGCGCGCCCCGTCCCCGCTGCACCTGCCCGAGGTCACCCCGCTGCGGGCCCGCCCGTTCGCCGAGCCGGGTGGCCCGCGGTACGCGGTTGCCCCGTTCGGCCGGGGCGGCCTGGTCCTGCTCGTGGCCCGCACCGACGAGGACGACCTGCAGGCCGCCGCGTTCCACGTCACCGAGGTGGACCGGGTGGCCCAGCTGGTGCGCGCGGCCGCGGTGATCCTGGGCGACCGGCTGGACTCCGTGACGCCCGCCACGATCGCCCAGGTGTGATCGTCTTAACGGAGAAATCGCAGCTCAGGCAATAAGACGGCAACAACGTCGGGGCACTCTTGAGTCAGGGCTCGTCCGGTGGATCCGGTGGGATCGGGGCGGCGTCCAGGAGCGAAAGGAGTGCCCCGCGTGGCGTTGTGGCGAATCCGGGCGACGGTCGACGACCGCCCCGGCTACCTCTCCGTGCTGACCGCGAGTCTCGCCCTGAAATCGGTGAACATCCTCGCCGTCCAGGTGCACACCACCGAGGGCGGTGCGGTCGACGACTTCCTGGTCGACGCGCCGGACGCGATGACCGAGGCCGACGTGCTGGCCGCGGTGGCCAAGGGCCGCGGCCGGGACGCCTACGTCACCCGGGCCGAGGCCCAGGGCCTGGCCGACCAGCCGACCCGCGCGCTGGCCATGGCCGGCCGCCTGGTCCACGAGCCCGACGCGCTCGGCGAGACCCTGGCCACCCTGCTCGACGCGACCGACGTGCGCTGGCGTCCGCACCCGGCCTACGACCAGCCCGGCGTCCACGGTGGGCGGATGACCCTGGCCGACCCGGCCGGCGGGTCCTACGAGGTGCTCCGGGCGCTGCCCGCCTTCACCCCGGCCGAATACGCGCGGGCCCAGGCCCTGGTCGAGCTGGCCGCCGCGGTCACCCGCCACCAGCGGGAGAATGTGACCTTCATGCTGCCGGACGGCGCCGAGGTCACCCTGCGGCCGGCCGCCGCGGACGATCTGGCCGCCGTTCGCGAGCTGCACGACCACTGCTCGGCCACCACCCTGCGCCGACGTTACCTGGGCGGCGGCGCCCCGGTCGAGTCCCGGCTGCGCCGCCTGCTGGAACCGGCCGGCGGGGTCACCCTGCTCGCCGTCGCCGGCGGCGGGCGCGTGGTGGCGATGGCCAGCCTGCTCGCCGAGGGCGACCTGGGCGAGGTCTCGGTCCTGGTCGAGGACGCGTGGCAGCGTCGTGGCCTGGGCACCGCCCTGCTCCGGCGGCTGCGGGCCCACGCCGAGCGGGCCGGGTTCGCGGCGCTGGTCGCCCACACGGCGGCCGACAACGTGGGGATGCTGCGCACGCTGCGCCGCCTCGGCCACGGCCCGATGGATCGTGACGGCGCCCTGGTCAGCGTCACGCTGCCGGCGGCACCCCAGCCGGTCGGCGAGGAGACTCCCGCTACCTCGGGGTAGCCGGGTGAGAGGGGTGGCGGCGGGTACCGGTTCGGGCCCGCCGTCACCCAGGGTTGTCAGCTCGTGCGGAGCCCGTGCTCCACACACTTCGCGGTCCAGCCGGTCGGGACGACCTGGACCTTCATGCGGCGTCGGCAGTCCGGGCAGAACCGGGGCGGCTCCAGCTCGCGGGCCGCCGCGCAGGCCGTGTGGTCGCCCGCCGCGGCCGGCTCGCCGCACCGGTCGCAGTAGGAGCCGAGCACGGTCGCCATCAGAACGTCGCCGACAGCGACTTGACCGGCATCTTCAGATCCTGCAGGAGTTCCAGGTCGGCGGTGGCGGGCCGGCCCAGCGTCGTCAGATAGTTCCCGACGATCACGGCGTTGATGCCGCCGAGCAGCCCCTCCCGCGTGCCCAGGTCGCCCAGCGTGATCTCGCGCCCACCCGCGTACCGAAGAATGGTCTTGGGCATGGCCAGGCGGAACGCCGCGATGGCGCGCAGCGCGTCCTTGCCCTCGACCACCGGCCGGTCGCCGAGCGGCGTGCCGGGCCGCGGGTTCAGGAAGTTCAGCGGGACCTCGTGCGGGTCCAGCCGGGCCAGCTGCGCGGCGAACTCGGCCCGCTGCTCGATCGACTCGCCCAGCCCGAGGATGCCGCCGCAGCAGACCTCCATCCCGGACTCGCGGACCATGGTCAGCGTGGACCAGCGCTCTTCCCACGAATGGGTGGTTACCACGTTCGGAAAGTAGGACTCGCAGGTCTCGAGGTTGTGGTTGTACCGGTGCACGCCCATGTCGACCAGGTCGTCGACCTGTTCCTGGGTGAGCATGCCGAGGCTGGCGGCGACCTGGATGTCGACCGCCTCCTTGATCGCCTTGACGCCCTCGCGCATCTGATCCATCAGACGCTGGTCGGGACCGCGGACGGCGGCGACGATGCAGAACTCCGTGGCACCGGTCGCGGCAGTCTGCTCGGCCGCCTTGACCAGGGACGGAATGTCCAGCCAGAGGGATCGGACGGGCGACGAGAACAGCCCCGACTGGGAGCAGAAGTGGCAGTCCTCCGGGCAGCCGCCGGTCTTCAGCGAGACGATCCCCTCGACCTCGACCTCGGGGCCGCACCACTTCATCCGGACGTCGTGGGCGAGTTGGAGCAGCTCGGGAAGGTCCTCGTCGGGCAGTCGCAGGATCTCGAGGATCTCGGCCTGATCGAGGCCGGCGCCGCCGTCGAGGACCCGGGCACGGGCCCGGTCGAGGATCTGAGGCATGTCCGTACCCTACAGACTTCCCTTCCGGGCTGGGACTGTCGGAGGTGGGTGGTAGTTTCCGGTTCTCGTGATCTCTGGGGGCGTTTTGGCGGACTGGCTGGAGTCGCTCGATCGCCTGGCCCGTGAGCGGGCCAAGGCGGGACTCACCCGTCACCTGAGGCCCCGGCCGGCCGACGACTCCGTCGTCGACCTCGCCGGCAATGACTACCTCGGGCTTTCCGATCACGTCGCGGTGGTCTCGGCCGCAAGATCAGCCCTTGAGGCGTACGGGTTGGGAGCCACCGGTTCACGACTCGTCCGGGGCAGCACCGACGCCCACGCCGAGCTCGAATCGTCCCTGGCCGCGTGGCTCGGCACCGAGGCCGCCCTGGTCTTCTCGTCGGGTTACCTGGCCAACCTGGCCGTCATCCGCGCCGCCGCCACGGTCTGCGAACTGGTCGTCTCCGACGCGTACAACCACGCCTCCCTGATCGACGGCTGCAAGATCTCCGGCTTGCCGGTGACGGTCGCGCCGCACAACGATCCGGCCGGTGTCGCCGCGATCCTGGACGCCCGTCCGGGCCGCACGGCGGCCGTGGTCACCGAGTCGGTCTTCTCGGTCGACGGCGATCTGGCCCCCCTCGACGAGCTCTACGCGGTCACCTCGGCCCGGGGCGCGCTGCTGATCGTCGACGACGCGCACGCGCTCGGCCTGCTCGGCCCGTCCGGCAGCGGTGGTGTGGCCGCGGCCGGCCTGGCCGGGCGCCCCGACGTGGTCGTCACGGCCACGCTCTCCAAGTCGCTGGGCGGCGCCGGCGGGGTCGTCGCCGGTGCCGAGGCGCTGATCCGGCACCTGGTCGACACCGGCCGCACCTTCATCTACGACACCGCCCCGCCGCCCGCCGTCGTGGCCGGCGTGCGGGCCGCGGTCGACCTGGCCCGGGCCGCCGACGACCGGCGCGCGACGCTGTTCGAGCGCGGCGCCCGGATCGCCGCGCGGCTGCGGGCCGCCGGGTTCGCGGTCACCGACCCGGCCGCCGGGGTGCTGTCGGTGCCCGCGCCCGGCCCGGAGGCGGCCGTCGGCTGGGCCGCCGACTGCCGGGATCGCGGGGTGGCGGTCGGCTGCTTCCGGCCGCCGTCGACCCCGGACGGCAGCTCGCGCCTGCGTCTGACCGTCAACGCGGGCGTGCCCGAGGCGGACTTCGCCCGGGCTCTGGACGTGATCGTGGAGTGCGCACCATGAACGCCAACCCTCCCCGGACCACCCCGTCGTACCCGGGAGTCGCGGTCACCCCGCTGCCCCGGGGCTGGCGCAGCGGGGGCCACGGGCTGCCGATCGTCACGCCGGTCCGGGTGCTGGACCCGGTCGACCCGCTGCTGGCTCACGGCGGCGGACACCATGTGGGAGACGAGGGGCGGCCGGAGGGCGTACCGTCGCCGGTTGTGACCGCGCCGCCCGCCGAGCCGGAAGCCGAAGAGCCCGGCCCGACCACCAGCGACCCGGGCGTTCCGCCGCAGGCGGCGCCCGACGATGCTCCCGCGCCTCCGGGCGATGCGCCGACGTCTCCCGGCGATGCGCCCGGGGTGCAGGCCGCGCCCCGCCGCACCCCCGAGCACGGCGAATGGCACGGCATCGTCCTGGTCACCGGCACCGACACCGAGGTCGGCAAGACCATCACCACCGCCGCCGTGGCCGCCGCCGCCCAGGCCGCCGGGCTGCGTGTCGCGGTTCTCAAGCCGGGCCAGACCGGCACGATCACCGGCGCCCCGACCGACGCCGAGGTGATCACCCGCCTGGCCGGCCCGGACACGGTGAAGACCCTCGCCGAGTATCCGGAGCCGCTGGCCCCGCTGGCCGCGGCCAAGGTCGCCGAGCTGCCCCCGCTGGAGCTGTTCGACGTCGTCGACGCGATCCGGGCCGAGGCCGACAAGCACGACCTGGTCCTGGTCGAGGGCGCCGGCGGTCTGCTGGTCCCGATGGGTGTGCGTCCCTCCGGCGAGGCCTGGACGTTCGCCGACCTGGCCACCACCCTGGCGGCGAACGTGCTGGTGGTGGCCCGCGCCGGGCTGGGCACGCTGAATCACACCGCCCTCACCCTGGAGGCGCTGAGCCGTCGCGGGGTGCGGGCCCGGGTGATTCTCGGCGCCTGGCCGGCCGATCCCGAGCTGGTCCACTGGGCGAATCTGAGCGAGCTGGTCCCGCACCTGGTCGGCGCGTTGCCGGCCGGTGCCGGATCGATGGATCCGGGTGTCTTCCGGCGTTCCGCGCCGGGCTGGCTCACCCCGGCCCTGCACGGCGTGCTGGATAATTGGCGGGTGTGGGCCGAGGAAGCGGGCTGATCCGCGGCCGGCGGCGGCACCGTCGAACAGTGCGGGACTGACCGGGCAGGCGGGATCGTGAACAGTCGAGAGGGTTCGTAGATGACGAGCGAAGACCTGGCGACGCCGGTTTCCCTGGGGCGCAACCCGATCTTCACGCTGACCATCGACTGTGGCGGCGGCGGCATCAAGGGCTCGGTGCTGGACGAGGCCGGGACGATGCGGGCGCACCCGATCCGGGTCCCCACGCCGTACCCGTTGCCCCCCGAGTTGTTCGTCAAGACCCTGGTCGACCTGGCCGGCCAGTTGCCGAACGCGGATCGGGTGACGGTCGGGATGCCGGGCATGATCCGGCACGGCGTGGTGGTGGCGACCCCGCACTACGTGACCCGCAGCGGCCCCCGCACCAAGGTGGATCCGGAGTTGTTCGAGGCGTGGCGCGGTTTCGACGCCCGGACCGCGCTGGCCGAGGCGTTCGGGCTGCCCACGCTGGTGCTCAACGACGCCGAGGTGCACGGGGCCGGGGTGGTCGCGGGCACCGGCTGCGAGCTGGTGCTGACGTTGGGGACCGGGCTGGGGTGCGCGTTGTTCGACGGTGGTGAGCTGGCCCCGCATCTGGAGATGTCGCAGGCGCCGGTGCGGTGGGGGATGTCCTACGACACGTACATCGGGGAGCATGAGCGGCGTCGCCTGGGTGACGCGCTCTGGTCGCGCCGGGTTCGCAACGTGATCGAGGGGCTGCGACCGGTTTTCCTGTGGGACCGGGTCTATCTGGGTGGCGGCAATTCGCGCCTGATCACTCCGGCCCAGCTGGCCCGGATGGGTGACGACGTGGTCGTGGTGCCGAACACGGCCGGCATCGTCGGCGGTGTGCGCGCGTGGACGTTGGGGCAGCGATGATCCCGGCCGCGCTTCTGCTGGATTTCGGTGGTGTGTTGGCCGATTCGCCTCGGCCGTTCCGGGCGGCGCCGCCCGAGATCGTCCTGCGGATCTACAACCTGACCCGGGGTGTGATGACGCCGGGGGAGATCCAGGCGGCGCTGACCGAGGGCGCCGCGGCGTATGCGCGCTGGCGCGACGAGGATTCTCCGGACGAGTTGCCGCAGGCCGAGGTCTGGGAGCGGTTCGTGATCGGGAAGTGGCCGCCGGCCGCGGCGGTTCCGGTGCGCGGCGCGATCGCGAAGCTCAGCTACGAGTGGGCCTGGCGGGACGACTGGGCGTTGCGGCCGGGTATCCCGGAGGCGCTGGAGGCGTTCACGGCGGCGGGTGTCCCGCTGGCCGTGGTCAGCAACACGCTGTGCGGCGCGGCCCACCGGGATTTCCTGGCCAAGGTCGGTGTCGGGCACCTGTTCGCGGTGCAGGTGTACAGCGACGAGGCCGGTGTCCGGAAGCCGAATCCGCAGATGATCTGGAATGCGACCGACGCGCTCGGGGTGCCGCCGGCCGACTGCTGGTTCGTCGGTGACAGCCGGCGGCGGGATGTGGCCTGTGCCCGTCGCGCCGACGTCGCCAAGGCGATCCAGATGCCTTCCGGCCGGGTCGATCAGTCCCCGGATCCGGAGCCGGACGTGATCGTCGAGGACGGCTTCGGCTTGATTGGTCTTCTGTCGGAGTAAAAAGATCAGACAACCTGCCACACCGACGTACGGCGGATCGTGCAGCTCTCCAGCGCCTCGGTCACCGGCACGTCGTACGTGGCCCGTTTGACCAGCCCCGGCGGCAGGTAAGCCCGCCCCGGGTCCCCGACCAGCACGAGCGACCCCCGCCCGGCCGCCCGCCGCAGATACGGCAGCACCCGTGCGGCCATCTCCCGGCTGTAGAACACGTCGCCGGCCAGGACCACCCCGTACTTCTCGTCCGTGTCCAGCAGGTCCGCTTCGACGGTCTCCACCGCCATCCCGTTGTCCTCGGCGTTGGCCGCGGCGGCGGCCAGCGACAGCGGGTCGATGTCGTTGGCGACCACCGGCCGTGCCCCGGCGACCGCCGCCGCGACCGCGACGAGCCCGGATCCGGTGGCCAGGTCGAGCACGCTGCGCCCGGCGACCAGCGTCGGATCGTCCAGGATGTGCCGGGCCAGCGCCTGCCCGCCGGCCCAGGCGAACGCCCAGAACGGCGGCGGCTGCTCGGCCCCGCCCGCCTCGGTGGCCTCCCAGAGCGCGATCGGTTCCTCGGCCTGCCGGAGTCGAACTTCCGGCACGAAGGCGACCGGCGCCAGGACGGTGTGGGCACGTACGAAATCGAGGAGCACCCGACGATTGTGCCCTTTCCCTCAGATCGGTGATCTACCAGCCGAAGAGTCGGTCAGAAGAGCGTGAGTCGGGAGGGTGACGGGATGCCGACGCGGTGGCCGGCCGCCCTCTTCGGCGCCTGGATCGTGGTCCTCGGCGTCGTCTACGCGCTCACTCCCGCCGTGCACGGCTGGCTGATTCTGGCCGGTGGTCTGTCCGCGGCGGTGGCCGTGCTGGTCGGCACGTACCGCAGTCAGCCCGACGACCGCCTGCCGTGGTGGCTGCTGGCCGGCGCGACCGCGCTGTCCGGGCTGGGTGCCGCGATCGCCCAGGCCCCGTCGTTCCTGACCAACTGGCTGCTGTGGCTGGAGCCGGTCGGCACCGGGCTGCTGCTGGCCTCCTATCCGCTGCTGGCGGTCGCGCTGTCCCGGTTCACCCGCCGGCGCACCGGCTCGGCCCGGGACGTGCCGGGCCTGCTCGACGCCGCGATCGTCACCTCGGGCGCGGCCCTGCTGGTGTGGACGTTCGTGGTCGGCCCGCGGATGTCCGACCTGAGTGTGGGCGGGCTGGAGCAGTTGCTGCCGGTGGCCGACCTGCTCTGTCTGGGTCTGCTGATCCGGCTGGCCGTGGTCCCGGGACGGCTCGTCGCGTCCGGGTACTGGCTGGGTGCAGGCACCGGCGCGATGCTGATCGCCGACGTCACGCGGTCCTCGGCGTACGGGCAAATGGCTCTTTATGCGACAGCGGCGATGGCGGCTCTGATCCCGTCGATGGCCGAGTTGACCCGGCAGACGTCGGCCCCGCCGTCCGAGACCAGCCGTGGACGCCTGGCCCTGCTCGCGGTCGCCGCCCTGGTGGCGCCGAGCGTGCTGATGGTCAAGCTGTTCCAGGACAGCCAGGTGGCCGGCCTGTTCCTGGTGGCCGTGCTCAGTCTGCTGATGCTCATGCTGGTGCTGGCCCGGATGTCCGGGATCATGGCCAGTCACCGCCAGGCGATGAGCCGTGAGCGCGCGCTGCGCGAGGCGTCGGCGGCGCTGGTCTCGGCGGCCGACGCCGAGGCGGTCGGGCTGGCCGTGCGCACCACGGTGGCCCAGTTGCTGCCGGGTGACGTGCCGCACGGCGTGGTCCTGGCGATCAGCATCGCCCAGGTCGAGCCGCAGTCGCCCGAGGCGGCCGCGCAGGCCGCGGTGGACCGGGCCACCGGCACCGCGGCGCGGCTGGTGCAGACCCGGGACGTGGACTGGGCGGTCGCGGTCCGGCTGACCCAGTTCGCCGAGACGCTGCGCTGTCCGATGGTGCTGCAGGACCGGCCGCACGGCGACTCGCTGGTCGGCGTGCTGCACGTGGGTGCGCCCGGCTGGGCGTTGCGGGAGTTGCGGCGCTCGGTGGAGGTGCTGGCCGGGCCGGTGGCGCTGGCCCTGGAGCGGATCGCGCTCAGCCACGAGGTGGCCCAGCGCAACAGCGAGGCGTACTTCCGGACCCTGATCCTGAACACCGCCGACGTGATCACCATCCTCGACCAGGACGACCGGATCCGGTACGCGAGCCCGTCCGCCCTCGGGGTCTTCGGCGCCGACCCGACCGGGGTGCGGTTGCCCGACGTGATGCAGCCGGCCGACCGGAATCGGCTGGTCAGCCTGCTGGCCGGGGTGCGCGGTGGCGCCGAGGACCCGGAGCAGCTGGACTTCCGGGCGCTCAACGCCCGCGGCACCGACCTGCTGCTGGAGCTGCACTGCCGGGACCTGCGGGCCGACCGCAGCGTGGCCGGGCTGGTCATCACCATGCGCGACGTCACCGAGCAGCGCAAACTCCAGGAGGAGCTGGTCCACCAGGCGTTCCACGACGCGATGACCGGACTGGCCAACCGGGTGCTGTTCCACGACCGGCTCAAGCACGCGCTGGCCCGCAGCGCCCGGGACGGTTCGGTGGTCGGGGTGCTCTTCATCGACCTGGACGACTTCAAGATCGTCAACGACACCCTCGGGCACGCGATCGGCGACCAGCTGCTGATCGAGGTGGCCAACCGGATCGCCGGTTCGCTGCGGGCCGACGACACCGCGGCCCGGCTCGGCGGTGACGAGTTCGCCGCCCTGATCGAGAACGTCAACGACCCGCTGGCCGTGGAGGAGACCGCGACCCGGATCCTGAACGCGCTGGCCTCGCCGATCGACACCGACGCCAAGCCGCTGCACGCGATGACCAGCATCGGCATCACCACCACGCTGGAGGCGACCGACGGCGACGAGTTGCTGCGCCAGGCCGACCTGGCGCTCTACGTGGCCAAGGGGGCCGGCAAGAACCAGTGGCGGCGCTACCAGCGGCACCTGCACGACGAGATGGTGGAACGCCTGGAACTGCGCTCGGCCCTCGACCACGCGGTCAACGAGGGTCACTTCCTGCTGCACTACCAGCCGATCGTCGACCTGGTGAACGGCTACCCGGTCGGCTTCGAGGCGCTGGTCCGCTGGGCCCACCCGAACCGTGGCGTGATCACTCCGGACCAGTTCATCGAGGTCGCCGAGGAGAGCGGGCTGATCGTGCCGATGGGCCGCTGGGTCCTGGAGGAGGCGCTGCGCACGGTCTCCGAGTGGCGCCGGATCCTGCCGCCGGGGCGCGCGCCCTACGTCAGCGTCAACGTGTCGGTCCGCCAGTTCCGGGAGGCCGGATTCGTCGACCAGGTGCGCAACGCGCTGCACCACACCGGCGTACCCCCGGAGTCGTTGATGTTGGAGATCACCGAGACGTTGCTGATGAAGGACGATGAGCAGCGGATCTGGGCCGACCTCGGCGTGCTGCGCGAGATGGGCATCCGGATCGCCATCGACGACTTCGGCACCGGGTACTCGTCGCTGGGCTATCTGCGCCAGCACCCGATCGACATCGTGAAGATCGACAAGACGTTCATCGACGACATGGTCGACAGCCCGCAACTGGTCGGCGGCATCGTCAGCCTGGCCCGATCACTGCAGCTGGTGGTCGTCGCCGAGGGGATCGAGGACATGGCGCACCGCGATCTGCTGATCCGGATGGGGTGCCCGCTGGGCCAGGGATTCCTGTTCTCCAGCCCGCTCGGCCCGACCGAGGTGCTCGCCTGGATGACCAGCTCCTCGGTCGCCGTCTGAAAAACCTTTCACCAGACGATTTTCCCGTACGTCGTCAGGAGGCGTCCCCGGAGCCGGGCAACCGCCCCCGCAACAGTCCACCGAAACGCCCCGGCCGGCTCGCCGCGGTGTCCGGCGGCGGCTCGTCGTCCCGTCCCGCCCGTTCGGCCAGCCCGTCCACCGCCTCGCGCAACGCCGCCACCGCGTCCCGCTCCGGCCGCCACCCGAGTTCGGTCTTGGCCCGATCGCAGGACATCAGCGGCGCCTTGAGGGCCAGTTTCACCCATCCGTGGTCCACCGGCTGCAGCCGTAGTCGCCAGCTCAGCGACGCGGCCCCGGTCAGCGCGAACCCGGGCACCGGGATCGGCACCCCGTGGAACGCCCGGGCCAGCGTCATCGGGTCGAGCACCGGCCCGGCCGCTATGTTGAACGCCCCCTGCACGTCGGCCCGCAGCGCCCGCACGTACGCCTCGGCCAGGTCGTCGGCGTGCACCGCCTGCAACCGCAGTCCGGGGGTGGCCGGCAGCACCGGGATCCACCCGTGGCGCAGCAGTCGTGCCGGCACCGGCGGCCCGATCCCCGCCCCGGCGTCCCGCTGGAAGATCAACCCCGGTCGCAGCCGCACCACCCGCAGCGTCGGATGGTCCGACTCGATCTCGTCGAGCAGCCGCTCGACCAGCACCTTGTGCCGGCTGTAGGACGACTCGGGCACGCCCGTCCGCGGCCACGTCTCCCGCACGAACGCCCATTTCGGGCCGGGCCCGTAGACCCCGACCGACGACGTGTGCACCAGGGTGGCGACCCCGGCCCGCAGCGCCGCCCGGAACACCGTACGGCTGCCCAGCACGTTCGTCCGGTACAGCCGCCGGGTGTCGTGGCTCGGCCGGATCTGCCAGGCCAGGTTCACCACCGCGTCGGTGCCGTCGAAGACCTGGGTGAGGTGATCGAGCGCGTCGTCCCGCCCGATGTCGACCGAGTGCCACTCCATGTCGGCGTACGGCCCGCTGTCCGACGGGGTCCGCCGGGCGATCCCGATGACCTCGACGTCCGGCTCCGTACGGAGGCGGCGCAGCAGCGCGGTGCCGGCGTTGCCGGTCGCGCCCACGATGACGACACGCATGCCGGAAGGCGTACCCGCCCGGGCGCGATCGAATCAGATTCCGGCCGCTATTCGGCCCGTTCCCGGTTTCCGGCGACGGCTCACCGGCCCCTGGGATTCGGCCCGGCCGGCGGCTCGGGTTTCGGCGCGGAGCGGTGCTCGACGGCCCCTCGGGCCCGGCGTTTTCGTTCTCGGCCCGCGCGGTTTCCGCACTTCCGCGCGCCGGTTTCCGGCCCTCTACGCGCCGGTTTCCGGCCGTCCACGTGCTGGTTTTTGCCCTTCCCGGCGCCGTTTCGGCCCGATGGGAACGCACAGTTTCCGAGCGGCCGGTCCGCCGCCGGAACGTTGGGTCGACTCGGTACCGGCCCGGCGTCACCGTTTTCCCGGACGTCCGGCGTCGCTTTCCCGCACGGTTCGTTCGGCTTTCCGGTACGGTCTTCGCCCGCCCGCCGGCGATTCGACCGGCAAGCCGCCCGAGGTTCACAGCTCGCGCTCAGATACCGCGAGGATCGGCCGGTCATTCCGCACCCGCCGCCGAATTGGCCCCGGACCGGCACCGTTCTCGATCATGAACGTGGGTTGTCCGCCCGATCCGCGAAATCCGCCCGGATTGACAGCAGTCATCCCGCCCGGCGGCCCGTTCCGGCCCGCCGGTTCCGCGGACAAGCGTCGTGACCTGCGGATACATGCGAAAACGGCGCCACCGGAGGATCCGGTGACGCCGTTTACAACGGACGGTCCGACTATCGCTTGGCGTGGTACGCCTCGACGACGTTGCTCGGGATCCGGCCACGCTCGGAAACGGGGTACCCGTTCTTGTTGGCCCACTCGCGAATGGCCTGATTCTGGTCGCGGCTGGACCGGCTGGTGGCGGCCGGCGCGGCCCGCCGGGCAACCGCCGGAGTGACGCCGGAACGCCCGAGCCGGGTGGCTGCGGAGAGGAACGGTTCCAGAGCCTTGCGCAGCTTGCCGGCGTTCTTCTCGGACAGATCGATCGTGTAGTTCACGCCGTCGAGTCCGAATTCGACGGTGCGGTCGGCCTCCCCGCCGTCGAGGTCGTCGGTCAGAAGGGTAATTATCTGCTTGGCCATGTTGTGTTCGCTCCTACAGCGATGTCATTCGGGTGACGGCTGTACGCGAGCGATGGGGGTGCCGCGATTAGTCGTCGTCGCATTCATTGTGTCGCGCACATGGTAGCTATTGCAAATTGCGTCTCTTGGCATGTCGCAATTCCTCTGCGCATCCACCCGGCAGCGGAGGGTGGTCGACGCTGGTCGGAAACGTGTCCCGCAGACTCTTTTCGAACTCGTGAATGTACGGTAACGTCGCAGCTGGGAGCGCTCCCAGCAGCTCGGACCGGCCTCCCCCTCGCCACCAGGCGTCTCATTCCCGAGCCGCCCCGTCGCCGATTCTCCGACGCCGGGGCGGTTCGTCCAACCCGGCCGCGCGAGATCCCCGGCCGGCGCTGAGTGCTGCCTCAGAGCGGCCGGGGCAACCCTGAGAACCAGCCCGACGGTCCCGGCCGGCGCTGAGTGCCGCCTTGCCGCCGCCGGGACGACCCTGAGGACCAGCCGGAGAGCGGCGCCGCCGGCTGTCACCTGTTCGGGGCCCACGACCGCGTTCGGTGTGGACAGGGTGCCGATCCGGCCGCCGTCGTCTCGGGAAGCGTCAGGCCCCGGATCCTCCGGCAGGTGAACGCAGCGCCGCCGGTGCGTGCGCCGGGACCGCCGGTGACTCCGGCGCCACCGCCGCCACCCGCCGATACTCGGCCCCCAGGGCCGGCCGCCCGTCGGCCGCACCCTTGTTGGGCCAGAACGACATGGCCCGCTCGGCCATCGCCGTGATCGTCAGTGAGGGGTTGACCCCCAGGTTGGCCGGCACCGCCGACCCGTCGACCACGTGCAGCCCGGGGTGACCGAAGACCCGGTGATAAGGGTCCACCACCCCGGACTCGGCGGTCGCCCCGATGGTCGCCCCGCCGAGGATGTGCGCGGTCATCGGGATGTTGAAGATGTCACCGACCGTGCCTCCGGGGAACCCGTCGATGCGGTCGGCGATCCGCCGTACGGCTTCGTGGCCGACCGGGATCCAGGTCGGGTTCGGGTCGCCGTGCCCGGGGTTCGTGGTCAGGCGGCCGCGCCTGGTCCGCCGTACCGTCAAGGAATTGTCCAAAGTCTGCATGACCAGCGCGATGATCGTGCGCTCGCTCCACCGCCGCACCGAGAGCGAGTAGGCCAGCACCATCGGATGCCGCACGCAGTTGAGCAGGAAGCGCAGGGGCCGGGGCAGTCGCCCGCCGCCGTCGACCAGCAGCGTCGAGAGCAGGCCCATCGCGTTGCTGCCGGGCCCGTATCGGACCGGCTCGATGTGGGTGGTCGGGTCCGGGTGGAACGACGAGGTGATCGCCACCCCGCGGCTGAACGGCTGGGCCGGCACCTTCTTGGTCTCCGCGCCGAGCAGCGCTTCGGAGTTGGTCCTGGTCAGCGAGCCGATCCGGGGCGAGATCCGGGGCAGGACGCCGGTGTCGCGCATGGCGTGCAGCAGCCGCTGGGTGCCGAGCGCGCCGGCCGAGAGGATCACCTGCCGGGCCGTGAACGTGCCGTTGCGCGTCTGGACCCGCCAGCCGTCACCGTCCGGCCGGATCGCCGTGACCTCGGTGTCCGGGTGCACCGTGGCACCCCTGCGTTCGGCCAGGTAGAGGTAGTTCACGTCGAGCCGGTTCTTGGCGCCGACCTTGCACCCGATCATGCAGTTCCCGCATTCGACGCAGCCCGTGCGGTCCGGCCCGGCGCCGCCGAAATAGGGATCGGGAACGGTCTTGCCGGGCTCTCCGAAAAAGACCCCCACGGGGGTACGGCGGAACGTGTGCCCCACCCCCATGTCATCCGCGACCTGCTTGATCACCACGTCGGACGGTGTCATGGTCGGCTGCTCGGTCACGCCGAGCATCCGGGACGCCTGGTCGTAGTGCGGCGCCAGCTCGTCGGCCCAGTCGGTGATCCCGGCCCAGTGCGGGTCCTGGAAGAACGGCGCCGGCGGCTGGTAGAGCGTGTTGGCGTAGACCAGCGAACCGCCGCCGACCCCGGCCGCGGACAGCACCATGATGTCCTTGAGCAGGGTGATCCGCTGGATGCCGCGCATGCCGAGCTTCGGCGCCCAGAGGAAGTTCTTCAGGTCCCATGACGTCTTCGGCAGCGTCTCCGGGGTGAAGCGGCGACCGGCTTCGAGCACGCCGACCCGGTAGCCCTTTTCGGTCAGGCGCAGTGCGCTGACGCTGCCGCCGAAGCCGCTGCCCACGATCACGATGTCGTAATCCGTCATCGCTTCACCTAAGCATTACTCGCCAGTAACGTCCAGGGGCGAAATCAGCGCCGGTAGATCGTCATGGAATATCCGACTTGATCGATCTCGGTGCTTGTCGAGAGCAATGCCCGCAGACGTACGGTCGCGAGCGCCACCCGCGAGTCGGAGACGACCAGGATGCCGTGGACCTGCTCCGGCGCGACCGTGTACGGATCGCTCGACCGGATGCCGTAGTAGGCCGGCACCCCGCTGCCCTTGTAGATCAGCCACACCTTCTCGCCCGGATAGTCGGTCTTCAGCTTCTGGCTGAGCCGGGCCAGGTCCTGCCCCCAGTCCACGTTCGAGTCGTGCAGGTTGAGGTGCGTCCTCGCGGTCCCGCCGAACGCCTCGTTCGAGTAGGGCAGGTAGTACGGGAACGTCCGCAGCGAACTCACCGCCACGAACAGGACCAGCAGCGCGGTCGTGACCTGCACCCAGCGGACCCGGATCAGCGTGACCGTGCCGGCCGCCACGGCCAGGAACATCGGCAGGAAGATCGCGTACCGGGTGCCGTAGTCCCGGGAACCGGTCATCGCGATCACCAGCAGCACGACCGAGACCGGCAGCAGGTAGAGCGCGGCCGCCCGCAGCCGCGGGATGAAGATCATGGTGAGCCCGCCGACGGCCCACAGCACCAGCATCCCCAGCGGTGTCTTGATCAGCAGGGCGGCGGGCAGGTAGAACCAGAGATTTCCCTTGTACGCGTGCCCGAACAGGAACCCGTTGTAGGTCTTCAGTTCCAGCTTGAACTGCATGAGGATGCCGTCCCGGTAGGCCTGCGGGAACGGCAGCCAGTCGACGGCCAGCCCCTTCAGCCCGCCCGGGTGCGGCAGGTTCGCCGGCGGTGTCCACCGCAGATGCGGGTCCACCGCCAGGTAGACCACCCACACCACGGCCACCGCGATCAGCCCGGTCCCCACCGCCGCCCCGGCACTGGCCAGAAGCCGCCCCCGAAGCCCCGGCCCGGACCGCGGCTCGTCCGCCACCGCCACCCCGGCGGGCTCGTCCGTACCCGCGGCGTCAGCGGGCGGGGCAGAAACCTCGGCCTCGGCCGGGCGGGCCCGTTGCGCCTGCCACATGGACCAGGCCGCCAGAAGAACCAGCAACGGTACGGCCGGAAGCGCGCTCGCCCGGGTGGCCAGCGCCGCCCCGAGCGCGAGCCCGGCCAACGGCAGATACCGATACGGCCGTTTCCGCCCCCGCCAGGCCAGCCAGAACGCGGTGAGCAGCATCCCGGCGGCCGGAACGTCGAGCGTGGCCAGGGACCCGTGCGCGATCACGTCCGGCGAGAACGCGTACAGCGCCAGCGCGACCAGCCCGCCCGCCGGCCCGGCCACGTCCCGCGCGAACGCGAGCACGACCAGCCCGAACAGCAACGTCAGCAGGATCATCGGCAGCCGGGCGGCCATCAGCAGCCGGAACGGGTTGTTCCCGCTCTCGTAGAGCAGCGTGCGCCCCAGCGCGGTCTGGCTGCCCGGATACGCCGGATCCAGCTCGTGCGCGCCCCCGAACGCCAGCCCGGCCGCCATGATCAGCTTGCCCAGCGGCGGATGCTCCGGGTTGTACCGCAGGCTGTGCTGCTGCGTGTACACCTCGGCGGTGGCCAGGTAGACCGGCTCGTCGATGGTCGGCGTCTGCTGCATCGCCGTGGTCACCATCGCGAACGCCATCTGCCCGAGAATCGCGACGACGGCGAGCAGATACAACAGGCGTCGTCTCGGCATCGGGCAAAGATAGCCGGAAAGATCAGCCGGTGTACTCGCCCGCAGGAGTGGCGGCCGGGTCGGCGTGCTTCTCCAGCTCGGCCGCCCGCAGCTCGACCCGCCGGATCTTCCCGGAGATCGTCTTGGGCAGGTCGGCGAACTCCAGCCGGCGAATCCGCGCGTACGGCGGCATGTGCTCCCGCGCATGCTCGAAGATCGCCGCCGCGGTCTTCTCGTCGGCCGCCCACCCCTGCGCGAGCAGCACGTACGCCTTGGGCACGGCCAGCCGCACCGGGTCGGGCGACGGCACGACGGCGGCCTCCACCACGGCCTCGTGCTCGATCAGCACGCTCTCCAGCTCGAACGGCGAGATCCGGTAGTCGGAGGCCTTGAAGACGTCGTCGGTCCGCCCCACGTACGTGATGTAGCCGTCCTGATCCCGCGAGGCCACGTCCCCGGTGTGGTAGAACCCGTCGACCATCCGCTCGGCGGTCAGCTCCGGATCGCCGTGGTAGCCGACCATCAGCCCGACCGGCCGTGGCTCCATGGCCACGCAGATCTCGCCCTCCTCGGCCGGCAGCCCGGTGATCGGGTCGAGCAGCGCGATCGTGAACCCGGGCACGGGCCGGCCCATCGACCCGGACTTGACCGGCTGCCCCGGCGAGTTGGCGATCTGCACGGACGTCTCGGTCTGCCCGAACCCGTCCCGGATGGTGACCCCCCACCTGGCCGCGACCTGCTCGATCACCTCGGGGTTGAGCGGCTCCCCGGCGCCGACGGCGACCCGGGGCGGTGTCTTGAGCTCGGTCAGGTCGGCCTGGATGAGCATCCGCCAGACCGTCGGCGGCGCGCAGAAGCTGGTCACCCCGCAGCGCTGCATCTCGCCCATCAGCCGCCCGGCGTCGAACCGGGTGTAGTTGTAGATGAACACGCAGGCCTCGGCGTTCCACGGCGCGAAGACGTTGCTCCAGGCGTGCTTGGCCCAGCCCGGGGACGAGATGTTCAGGTGCACGTCGCCCGGCTGCAGACCGATCCAGTACATCGTCGAGAGGTGGCCCACCGGATACGACACGTGGGTGTGCTCGACCAGTTTGGGTTGCGCGGTCGTGCCCGAGGTGAAGTAGAGCAGCAGCGTCTCGTCGGCCCGGGTGACGCCGTCCGGCGTGAACTGGGCGCTCGCCCCGTACGCCGAGCGGAAGTCCTGCCAGCCCTCGGCGGAACCCACCGCGATCCGGGTGACCGCGGGATCGACCTGCTCGAACTTGGCCGCGGCGGACCCCATCGCGATCACGTGCCGGGCGCCGCCGCGGGCCACCCGGGCCGCCGCGTCGGCCGGGCCGAGCAGCGGGGTGGCCGGGATCAGCACGGCGCCCAGCTTGATCCCGGCGAGCACGGTCTCCCAGAGCTCGACCTGGTTGCCGAGCATGACCACGATCCGGTCGCCGCGCCGCACGCCCTGCTCACGCAGCCAGTTGGCCACCCGGTTGGAGCGCTCGGACATCTCGGCGAACGAGAGGCGCTGCTCGGAGCCGTCCTCCTCGACGATCCAGAGCGCGGGCCGGTCGTTGCCCGCGGCGATCACGTCGAACCAGTCGAGTGCCCAGTTGAATTCCTCCAACTCGGGCCAGGCGAAATTCTCGTACGCGAAGGTGTAGTCCTCGCGGTGAGCGAGCAGGAAGTCCCGCGCCTGCCGAAAGCTGTCAGCCATGTGTCCCCTCCTAGCGGCCCCGTCAGTCTGCTCCCCACGACTGAGCCCCGCCACCAGGTAGGCCATAACCCCGGCCCGGGGTTGTCCCCGGGGTCAGACCCCGCTGGAGACGAGCCGCTCCCGGGCCGCCGCGAGCCGAGCCGGATGTTCCCGGGCCGCCTGATAGAGCCGGATGATCACGATCAACTCGAAGAGCAGCAGGGCCGCCCCCGCGACGATCGTCACCGGGAAGATCAGGCCGGTCAGCGGGCCGATGATGTAGACGAACATCTCGAACTCGATCCCGCTGAACAGATGCGTCCGGATCCGGCGGCGCCCCAGCCAGGCCGCGGTGCGCCCGGCTCCGCCGGCATCGTCCTCGGCCGGCCCGAGCTCGTCGGTCATCACCTGGCGGACCTTGGCGACCTGGCTGCCGTTGAGGTAACGGATCAGGTCCAGGAAGATCGCCACGGCCATCAGCCACAGGTAGGCCACGTCCTGGTGCCGCAGGTACTGCCCGCCGAAGAGGGTGAGCGCGCAGAAGAAGACCCGCACCCGGTCGAGCACGAAGTCCAGCCACTGGCCGAAGACCGTGCCGGTCCCGTTCAGCCGGGCGATCTTGCCGTCCATGCAGTCGACCACGAAGCTCAGGTGGAACAGGACCGCGCCGAGGACCAGCGACCGCGGGTCACCCTGGGCGAACGCGGCCATCGCGCCGACGCCGATCACGGTGGCGACCAGGGTCAGCCCGTTCGGGGTGATCCACCGGCAGGGCGCGACCAGGCGCACCAGCCGGGACGCCAGCGGATCGACCAGGAGCACCGTCCACCAGGCGTCGACCGGCTTGTACGTACGTTCGCGGATCTCGGCCAGGGAAACCCTCACGCGCTCTCCTTGAGGCCGAGCCGCGCGTGCAACGCCCGCAGCGGTCGCGGCGCCCACCAGTTCCACCGCCCGGCCGCCCGCATGAACGCCGGCACCAGGATCGGCCGCACCAGCAGCGCGTCCAGGATGATGGCCAGGCTGGCGCAGAGCCCGAAGAACTGGATCAGGGACACGCCGGACGAGAGCATGGCCAGGAACGACACCGACAGGATGCCGGCCGCCGCGCTGATCACCCGGACGCTCTTGGACATCCCCTCGACCACCGCGGTGTGCAGGTCGGCGCCGTGCTCGCGGCGTTCGATGATCCGGGACAGAACGAACACTTCGTAGTCCATCGACAGGCCGAAGGCCACGCAGAACAGCAGCACCGGGATGGCCACCGCGAGCGGCGCCCCGGTCTGCCCGAGCACCGACGAGAGGTGGCCGTCCTGGAAGACCCAGACCGCCACGCCGAAGACCGCGCTCATCGTCAGCGTGTTCAGCAGCAGCGCCTTGATCGGCAGCAGCACGCTGCCGGTCAGCAGGAAGAGCAGGATGAACGTGGTGACCGCGATCAGGATCGCGGCGATCGGCAGCCGCCCGCCGATCGAGCCGGTGATGTCCACCAGCTGCGCGCCCGGGCCGGTGACCAGCACCGGAACCTCGGCCGGGACCGGCACCGAACGCACCGCGCGGGCCAGGTCGGCGCCCGCGTCGGAGTACGGCTCCACCTCGCTGACCACCGAGAACCAGGTCGCGTCACCCTCGGTGAAGCGCGGGTCGGCGTGGCCCGGGGCGATCACGATCACGCCGTGCTGGTACGTGCCGACCATGCTGTCCACCCGGGTCACACCGGGCACCTCGGAGAGTCGCGCGGCGTAGTCGGCCGACCGGATCCGCGCGTCGGTCCCGCCGCCCCAATGCTCGGCCACCACCACCGTCGCCCCGCTGCCGGTGTCGGCGAACTCGTTGCGCAGCGTGTCGGCGACGACCCGGCTCTCGGCCTCGTGCGGCAGCACGCGATCGTCGGCCACGCCGAAACGCACATGGGTGAAGGGAAGAGCGAGAAAAACCAAGATCAAGATCACCGGCGCGGCCGTACGGACGGGCCGGCGCAACACGAAGGCGGCCAGTCGCGCCCAGAACGTCGACTCGGCCCGCACCTTCCACACCGACCACTTGTCGATCCGGGCCCCGAGCAGCGCCAGCAGCGCCGGGAGCACCAGCATGGCGGCGCCGACGGTGGTCACCACGACGGCGATGCCGGCGAACGCGAACGAGCGCAGGAAGTACTGCGGGAACACCATCAGGCTGCACAGCGCCACGGCCACGGTCGCGGCGCTGAACAGGATGGTCCGCCCGGCCGTCCGCATCGTGTTCCCGAGCGCCACGGCCAGGTCGGCCTCCCGGACCCGCTCCTCGCGGTACCGGGAGACGAACAGCAGGCTGTAGTCGACGGCCAGACCCAGCCCCAGCGCCGTCGCCATGTTGACCGAGAAGACCGACACGTCGGTGATCGCCGCCAGCAGCCGCAGCGTGCCCAGCGTGGAGACGATCGAGAAGATGCCGATCAGCAGCGGCGCCCCGGCCGCCCCGACCGTCCCGAAGACCAGCAGCAACAGCACCAGGGTGATCGGGATGGCGATCGACTCGGCGGTGGCCAGGTCCTTGGTGACCTGGTCGTTGATGTCGTTGTTGATCTGGGTGAACCCGCCGAACCGGACCTGGATCGGCCCCTGGTCGACGGCGAGCTGGTCGTGCAGGACGGCGGCCCGGTCGGCGCTGGTGTCGTCGTCGCCGTCTACGTGGACCAGGATCATGCCCTTGTCGTGGGCCCGGCCGGCCAGCTGCGGCGGCCCGCCGGCCCAGTAGGAGCCGGCCACGGTCACCCCGGGGTCGGCCGCCAGGTGCTGGGTGACCCGCTTGGCCGCCGCCCGGACGTCCGGGTCGTCGACGCTGCCGCCCGGCTTCGAGATCAGCACCACCAGGTTCGGGTCGGCGGTACGGAAGTGCTCGGCGAGCACCTGCCGTCCGCGTACCGAATCGGAGTCCGGATCGTCGAAACCGCCGGTCTTCAGAGCGGTCACCACGTCGCCGCTGAACGCCACGGCCAGCCCGGCCAGCAGCAGCGCGACGAGCAGGACGAGCTTGGGGCGGCGGGCGGTGAACCGGACGACGGGCCCCGGCCCGGGGACGACCGGCTGGTCGTCCCCGGCCACGGGCGGCGTGCGTGTCAGAGAGGTCATGATCTGCTTTCAGGCTGGTCAGGCCGGTTGTGGCACCCGAGCCGGGTCGAGGAACCGGGCGCACAGGTCCACGGTCGTCTCGATGTCCTCGTTGCTGTGCTCGGCGGTGATGAAGAACCGGAGGCGGGCCAGTTGCTCCTTGACGGCCGGGTACATGATCGGGTTCGCGCTGACCCCGTTCTTGAGCAGCGCGTCCGCCAGCTTCAACGCCTTGACCGAGTCGCCGGTGATGCACGGGACGACCGGGGTTCCGAGGCTCGGCCCGGTGTCCAGACCGGCCTGCTTGGACAACCGCAGGAACGTCGCGGCCCGGTCGTGCAGCACCTTCAGCCGCTGCGGCTCCTCCCGCAGGATGTGCAGCGCGGCCAGCGCGGCGGCGGCGTTGGCCGGGCTCATGCCGGCGCTGAAGATGAAACCGGGCAGCGTGTAGCGCAGGTACTCGATCAGCTCGTGCCGGCCGGCGATGTAGCCGCCGCAGCTGGCCAGCGACTTCGACAGGGTGCCCATCCAGATGTCGACGTCCCGGCGGTCCACCCCGAAGTGCTCGCCGACCCCGCCGCCGCGGGCGCCGAGCACGCCGATGCTGTGCGCCTCGTCGACCATCAGCAGCGCGCCGTGCTTCTTCTTGAGCGCGATCAGGGCCGGCAGGTCACAAATGTCGCCGTCCATGCTGTAGACGCCCTCGACGATGATCAGCACCCGGCGGTACCGGTCGCGGATCCGGGTCAGCAGCGCGTCCAGGGCGGCCAGGTCCTGGTGCGGGAACGGCTGGCGGTTGGCCCCGGAGAGCCGGCAGCCCTGCAGGATGCTGTCGTGCGCGAGCGCGTCGTGCACGATCAGGTCCTCCGGGCCGACCATGTGCCCGATGATCCCGACGTTGGTCGAGTGCCCGCCGAGCAGCGAGATCGCGTCCTCGGCGCCGACCAGCGCGGCCAGCCCGCGGTCGAGCTCGTCGTGCAGGGCCCGGTTGCCGGAGAGGATGCGGGCGGCCGAGACCGAGGAGCCGTAGCGCTCGACCGCTTCCTTCACCGCGTAGTTGACCATCGGGTGCCCGGACAGGCCCAGGTAGTTGTAGCTGGAGAAGGAGATCAGCTGGCGGCCGTGCACCGAGGTCCGGGCGTTGATCACGCTGTCGTGCACGATGTAGTACGGGTTGGCCACCCCGACCCGCTCCAGGATGTTGCCGCGGGACTCGAACTGCACGACCTCGGGCAGCTTGGTGATGTCGGCGACCTCGGGCCGGCGGGTGTCGGACCGCGGGACGAGCGACTGCTGCGGCTCGGGTTCGGGCGTGGGTGCCGGGGCCACGACCGGCGCCGGAGCGACCGCACCGCCGCCCAGGGCCCGGGCCAGCAGCTGGGTCAGCTCGCCGACCGTGGCGATGCCGAACACCTGCTCGGGCGCGATGTCGAGGTCGGTCCAGCGGCGCTTGGCCGCGGCGATCAGCTCGGCCGTCATGATCGAGTCGAAGCCCAGGTCGGTCGCGAACGACTGCTCGGGCCGGACCATGTCGGCCGGGTACGCGCTGATCTTGCCGACCATGGCCGCGAGCTCGGCGAAGATCTGCCGGTCGTCGACCTTCGAGGGCGCCGGCTTCTGGGCCGGGACGGCGACGCGGGCCGCGGGCGGCGGGGCGATCTCCGGCTGGGCCTTGGCCGGGGCCTCGGCGGCGGCCACGGCCGGGAGGGCCGGGACGGCGGGGACGGCCGGGCTGACCGGGGCGTCCGGAAGGGCGCCCGGCTCGGCACCGATGCCGCGAAGGACCGCAAGCTGCTCGCGCATCAGGGAGATGACGTCGTTCACCGGGATCTGCTCTCCGTTCCTGTTTGCGGCGGCCGGCTGCGCCTCGCGCGCCGGGGTTACGGGGGTACGGGTGTGACGATCTTCACTTGTCCGGACAAATCGGGCCGGGGCTGCGCCCGGTTGAGTGCGCCGGATCGAGTAGTGCTGCTCGGCCAGCGGTGACGGCGGCAGCGTGACCAGCGGAATGCCCAGCCCCTCGAAGAGCGGCGTGAGATCCACCGGAGCACCGGCGACGGCGATCCGCCCCAGGCCCTCCAGCAGCGCGTAGCCCTCGTCCGGTTCGGACGGCATCAGCGCGATCGAGTCCAGCCCGCGGGCCGCCGGCGTCTGCGCCGCCATCCCGAGCAGCGCGTCCCCAGCCGAGACCTGGACCAGGATCTTCGCGCCCCCGGCGATCGCCTTGTCGATCGCGTCGCGGAACAGCACCGGCGCCGAACCCTGCCGGGCCCAGAGCGCACGCAGCGTCTCCGGATCGGCCGCGGCCGACGGGTCCACGCTGGAGACGAACGTCCGGATCGGCTTGCGCACCGGCAGCCGCTCCAGGTGCTCGGCGACCCGGGTGTCGACCTCGGACATCAGCGGCGAGTGGAACGCGTGCGACACCCGCAGCGGCACCACCGGGACGTCGCGCTCCCGGCACCGCTCGACCAGCCGGTCGACCGCGTCCCGGTGCCCGCTGGCGACGATCTGGGTCGGGTGGTTGTAGCAGCCCGCCCAGACCCCCTCGATGCCGGCGCGCAGCTGCTCGAAGCCGGCCGCGTCGATCCGGACCGCGGCCATCGTGCCGGGCTCCGGCTCCGGGCCGGCGGTGACCGCGGCGCCGCGCTCGATCAGGAATTCCAGCCCGTCGTCCGGGGTCAGCGACCCGGCCGCGACCGCCGCGGCCAGCTCGCCGACGCTGTGCCCGAGCGTGACCTGCGGGGTCACGCCCAGGTCGGCGAGCAGCTGGGTCATCCCGATCCCGGTCACGCCGAGGCCGGGCTGACAGATCCGGGTGGCGCTGACCAGGTCCTCGTCGCCCGGTCCGGGCGTGTCGCAGAGCAGGTCGGTGACCGGGGTCTTGGTGCGCTCGTCGACCCGGTCGGCCAGCGGGCGGACGTGCTCGGCCAGCGCCGGGAACCGCGCGACCAGGTCCCGCAGCACGCCGGGCCGCAGCGAGCCCTGACCCGGATAGAGGAAGGCCAGCGAGCGCTGCTCCGGCGCGAGCGGGGCGAGGCTCGCGTACAGCCCGGCGGCCAGCCGTCCGGTGGCCCCCGCGGCCAGCTCCCGGGCGGCCACGGCGAGACGTTCGGCCAGCTCGGCGCGGGTCCGGCACATCACCGCGAGCCGCGCGGTGAGCAGGGTCCGGCTGGCCATCGTCCGGGCCACCGCGGCCGGCGTCAGCGCCGCGTTCGCGGCGATCAGACCCGACAACCTTTGCGCGTACGAGGTGAGCAGCTCCCCGTTGTCGGCGGAGAGGAGCACCACCCACGGACGGTCGGCGTCGTCGCCGTCCTCCTCGGGCTCCGGCGCCTCGCTGAGCACCGCGTGCACGTTCGTGCCGCCGAACCCGAACGAGCTGACCCCGGCCCGCCGCCGGTCGTCGGCCGGTTGCTCCCACGGCCGCGGTTCGGTGGCGATGGTCAGGCCCGACTCGGCCAGCGGCAGCTCGGCGTGCGGGTCGATGCTCGCCGGCTGCGGCGGGACGGTCCGATGGTGCAGGGCGAGCGCGGTCCGCAGGACACCGGCGGCGCCGGCCGCGGGCAGCGTGTGCCCGATGGTCGCCTTGCCCGACGACAGGTAGCAGGCCCGGTCCGCGGACTTGGCCCGCAGCCGCCGGACCGCCTCCATCTCCACCTTGTCGCCGACGGTGGTGCCGGTGCCGTGCGCCTCCAGGAAGTCGATCGCCCCCGGCTCCACGCGGGCGTCCCGGTAGGCGGCTCGCATGGCCTGCTCCTGGCCCTCGGCGCGGGGCGTCATCGGGCCGGCACCCTTGCCGTCGTTGGCCGTGCCGATGCCGTTGATCACCGCGTAGATGCGGTCGCCGGCCTCCAGCGCGTCGTCCAGCGGGCGCAGCACCGCGAGGGAGCCGCCCTCGCCGAGCACGAAGCCGTCGGCCCGGGTGTCGAACGGCCGGCACACCCCGGCCGGCGACAGCGCGCCCACCCGGGAGAAGCCGACCAGCGCGTTCGGCGTCAGGTTGACGAACACCCCGCCGACCAGGGCCGCGCTGCACGAGCCGGCGCGCAGGTGGTTGACCGCCTCGTGCATGGCCACCAGCGCCGACGAGCAGGCCGCGTCCACCGCGAACGACGGGCCGCCCAGGTCGAGCAGTTCGCTGACGGTGGCCGGGGCCATGTTCAGCAGCGAGCCGGCCATCGAGAACGACTGCGGCGGGTCGATGGCCGCCTTGGCCGCCTCGGCGATGGCCTTCAGCAGCTCCGGGTCGTTGGCGTTGGCCGACAACGAACCGTCCGCGAGCAGGCTCGCGGTGAGCCGGGCCCCGGTCATGTCCTTGTAGTCGGCGGTGCTCAGGCCGACGAAGACACCGGTGGTCGAACGATCGAACGGACGCCGCTCCCAGCCCGCGTCCTGGACCGCCTCACGGGCCAGGTCGACGAGCAGGCGGTGCTGCGGATCCATGGCTTTGGCACGCCGCGGTGGGATGCGGTGGTGCAGGGCGGCGAACTTCTCGACCTCGTCAAGAAAGGCCACCCGGTCGGTGTACGTGGAATGGGTGTCACGAAAATTCGTCGAATAGAATGTTTCGTGATTCCAACGTGTCGACGGTACGGGCCGGAATTGATGAGCGGCGGCCAGTGAGTTCGCCCAGAACTCGACCACGTCGCGCGCCCCCGGAAAACGGCAGGATAGGCCGACGATGGCAATGTCCAATGAATGTTCCCCATGCTTGCGTGCCTGAAGGTCCGCCGTAAGGCGACCGGGGAAGCGCGGGACAAGCCGATGGATGATCGTCGGCAGATGCGCTTCGTCCGCAGAGGCTAACGCACGACGCGCGGAAAAAGGATGGAAGCTGTCTCGGCGTTTTCACGAGACACCTGTTGCGGCTTCCTCTCAAAAGTTAGAGCAACGCCGGGCCGGGCGGTGTGATCTTTTACTCCGGATCACCCCTTCGCATTACCCCCGTGTCGCGGTCGGGGCCGCTCGCGCGTTGTCCCCATGCAGGTCGGGGAGGATTTCCGTCACCCGTGAGTGTGTCGATTTGGGAAAAACGCCCGCTTCGCCTAGTTTTGTGCGCCATGAAGCAAACGACCATGCGGTGGCTCGCAGCAGCCGCGGCGCTGGCCGGCCTCGCCGCCTCCAGCCCCGCTCAGGCGGCCCCCTCGGCACCACGATTCGGTCCCGTTCGCATGAACGCGACCGCCTACTACGGGACTCTCGACGTCATCGCTCGCGAGACGCTCGGGCTCAAGGCCCACTTCACTACCTGGGACGGCCACCCGGTGGCCGGCCTGCCGATCCAGTTCACCACCACCGGTGAGCGCTTCCCGCTCTGTGAGGCGACCACCGACTTCGGCGGCTGGGCCGAGTGCAAGAACGGCCCCGTCCCGCCGCCCGTCTCCCTGGCGAACCTGCTGGTGAACGGATACGACGCGGTGTGGCTGGGCAACCGGCGCTTCGCTCCGGTCAGCGCTCACAACAACATCGGGATCGGCTGATCGCCGTACGGCGAAATTGTTTTTAGTTTTTTGATGCGGCCGTGGGGCGCGCGAACCGCGCGCCCCGGGGCGGCCTTGATCCTCAGCTCCGAAGGTCGGCGCCGACCTCGTGCAAATGGCGCAGAGCCTGCCGGTAGGAATCGAACAGACCGGTCATCTCGTAAGGAACCCCGATCTCCGCACAGTAATCCCGGACGATCGGCTGGGCCTTGCGCAGATTGGGCGTCGGCATCGCCGGGAAAAGGTGATGCTCGATCTGATAGTTCAGCCCGCCCAGCGCCGCGTCGGTGAGCAGGCCGCCGCGAACATTGCGTGACGTCAGAACCTGCTTACGGAAGAAATCCTCGGTTCCGTCCGGGTGCGGCATGCCCTTGTGATTGGGCGCGAAGGTCATTCCCAGATAAACCCCGAAAAGCGCCTGGTGTACGACCAGGAACGCCAGAGCCTGCAGCGGGCTCAGCACCAGCAGCAGCGCCGCGAGATATCCCACGAAGTGCGCGCCGAGCAGCACCCACTCCATTCCACGCCGTTTCACCGTCCCGTTCATCAGCGCGCGGACACTGTCCCGCTTCAGCGAGATCCCGAGCAGGGTGAGCAGCGGGAAGAAGAGCCAGGCCTGGTGCCTGGCCAGGAATCCGCCCTGCTCCCGGGCCTGCTCCCGCGACCAGACCAGAACACCGGGCCCGACGTCCGGATCCAGGTCGTCGTGATTCGGATTCGCGTGATGCTTGGTGTGCTTGTCCATCCAATAGCCGTAGGACATGCCGATCGCCAGGTTGCCGGCGATCAGGCCGGCCCGCGAACTCGGCCGGTTCGTGCGGAACACCTGCCGGTGCGCGAGATCGTGCGCGACCAGCGCGACCTGCGCGAACACCACGGCCAGGAAAACCGCCACCGCGAGGGTCCACCACGACGCGCCGACCAGGAAGAACGCCGTCCAGCCGCCGATCAGGGCGAGCGCCACCAGGCTCAGGCGGAGCGCGTAGTAACCCGGCCTCCGGCGGAGCAGCCCGGCCGCGTTGATCCGTCGGTTGAGCTCCGCGAAGTCACTTCCGGCGGCGCGTGGCCGCTCCGTCATGGTCGTCATGCCTCTCAGCCAACCGGTTCGGCGGCGCCGGCACAGGAGCGCAGACCCCCCGACCGGGGCCGGGAAGACCCCCGGTGCGGGGGTAGTGCTGGCACTACCGACAGGCGGGCGAAGGGTGGGCAGGATGGGGTCATGGACTCGCGTGACTGGATCCGGGGCGGGCTCCGCGCCGTCCTCGGCGGGCTGATCGCCATCCCGCTCGCGGCGCTGAACCTGCCGCTGTTCGTGCTCTCCGTGGCCACGCTCGTCCTGGGCGTGGTGCCGTTCCTCGGCATGGTGCTGTTCCCGCTGGTCACGCTCCTGGTCCGGGCGCATGCCGACCTGGCCCGGCGGCTCGCCGCGCGATCCGGCGTGCCGATCGCCCGGCCCTATCGCCCACTGCCGGAGAGCGGCCGGGTCGGCCCGTGGCGTTACTACAGGTGGATCCTCACCGACCCGGCCACCTGGCGCGACTTCGCTTGGCTGGTCCCCGGCGCCGTGATCGGCATCGCCCTCGGCGCGCTGATACTTGCCGTTCCGCTCTACGGGCTGGAGGGCGTCCTGCTCGTTCCGCTGTGGATCTGGCTCGGCACGGGGTGGTATGGCTACGGTGCCATCTGGCCGTTCGACACCGTCGGCGACGCGTTCCTGTCCCTGCCCCAGGGCGTGCTGATCCTGGCCATCGGGGTGGCCGGCGCACCCCACCTGCGCCGGTTCGACGCGCTCTTCGCCCGCCTGCTGCTCGGGCCCACCCGCAACGCCGAGCTGCGCCTGCGGGTCAGCCAGCTCACCGTCACCCGGGCCGACACGGTCGACGCGCAGGCCGCCGAGCTCCGCCGGATCGAGCGTGACCTGCACGACGGCGCCCAGGTCCGGCTCGTGTCGCTCGGCATGACGATCGGCCTGGCCGAGGAGATGGTCGAGTCCGACCCGGCCGGCGCCCGCAAACTGCTCGCCGAGGCCCGGGAGACCAGCACCGCCGCGCTGGCCGACCTGCGGCACCTGGTCCGCGGCATCCACCCACCGGTGCTGGCCGAGCGCGGGCTGGACGGCGCGGTCCGCGCGCTCGCCCTGGCCCTGCCGATCCCGATCACCGTCGAGACCGCGCTGCCCGGGCGGCTGGACACCCCGGTCGAGTCGGCCGCCTACTTCGCGGTCGCCGAGGCCCTGGCCAACACGACCCGGCACAGCTATGCGACAAGCGCCCGGGTCGACCTCCGGCACAGCGGCACGCTGCTGATCATGCAGGTCAGCGACGACGGGCTGGGCGGCGCCGACCCGGCCGGGGGCAGCGGCCTGCGAGGCATCGAACGCCGTCTTGCCGCGTTCGATGGCACGATGAGCCTGTCCAGCCCACCGGGCGGACCGACCGTCGTGACCATGGAGCTGCCTTGCGCGTCGTTCTCGCCGAAGACCACGCCCTCCTCCGGGACGGGTTGACCCGCCTGCTGACCGCGCACGGCTGCGAGGTCGTGGCCGCCGTCGACAACGGACCGGCGCTGCTCCCGGCCCTGATGGAGCATCGCCCGGACATCGCGGTCGTCGACGTACGCCTGCCGCCCACGTTCACTGACGAGGGCCTGCAAGCCTCGATCGCGGCCCGCGGCAAGATCCCCGGCATGCCGATCCTCGTGCTCAGCCAGCACGTCGAGCCGCTCTACGCCCGCGAACTGCTCTCCGACCGCACCGGCGGCGTCGGCTACCTGCTGAAGGACCGCGTCTCCCACGTCGCCCAGTTCATCGACGCCGTCCGCCGCGTCGCCACCGGCGGCACCGCCATGGACCCCGAAGTCGTCTACCAACTCCTGGCCCGCCGCCAATCCCCACTCTCCGCCCTCACCGCCCGCGAACGCGAAGTACTCGGCCTGATGGCCGAAGGCCGCTCCAACGGCGCCATCGCCACCAAACTCTTCATCGGCGAGAAAGCGGTCAGCAAACACATCAACAACATCTTCACCAAACTCGACCTCCCCCCGTCCGACGACGACAACCGTCGAGTCCTAGCCGTCCTCACCTACCTCAACCCCTGACCCACCCCTCCCTCCTTCCCGATCTCCCTGCCACCGACCACCCCACCCCTCCCGGCCTTCCTGCCCACCGACCGCCCCACACAGCGTTGCCGCCCCATCTCCCACGGCACGTTGCCGTCCACGGACCTGTTCCGTGCGGCGTTGCCGCTGGCTGGGCGTTCTCCCGCGGTGCGTTGCTGTTCACGGACCGTCCCGCGCGGCGTTGCCGCCGGCCGGGTGCTCCCGCGACGCGTTGCTGCTGGCCGACCGTTCCGCGACGTGGCGGCCCACTCCAGGTTGCCGGGGCGGGGCGCGGTTTCCAGCTGGTGCTCACGGCTGTATCGGTGCCCACGAACCAGCCCTGATCGCCAGCTGGGCTCGGTTGGCTGGTGGTGGTGGTTGTGTCAGGGCCTGCGAAGCAGCCGTGATCGCCAGCTGGGCTCGGTTGGCTGGTGGTGGTGGTTGTGTCAGGGCCTGCGAAGCAACCGTGATCGCCAGCTGGGCTCGGTTGGCTGGTGGTGGTGGTTGTGTCAGGGCCTGCGAAGCAACCGTGATCGCCAGCCGGGATCTCTCGGCCGGCGATCACGGGTGTGTCGAGGGGGTGAAGCGGGAGTGGAGTGGGGTTGGGGGTGAACTGGGGGTGGGAACGGGTTGGTTAGAAGGGGGTGGTGAGGCGGGCTACCCGGCCCTGTTCGCCGGAGGCCCAGCAAGTGTGGGCGACGCAGGCGACGGCGTCGAAGCTGCCGGTGTCGAAGCGACGCCAGGTGAGGCCGCCGTCGTGGGAGAGGTCGCTGCCGGTGGGGCCTACCGTGATGGCAGCGCGGCCGGACCAGGCCACGCCGGAACGGTATTCGCCCGGGGGAGTGGTGGACGCCGACCAGGTGCGGCCGTTGCGGGTGACGGCGGCGCCGGCGGGGGCGGAGTCGGGGACGGTGTAGTCGCCGCCTACGGCCAGGCCGTGGGCCGGGTCGCGAAATGCGAGACCGTAGATGCCGGCGCTCGGGCCGCTCGGGATGGGGGTTTCGGTGACGCGCCAGCTGCGGCCGAGGTCGTTCGAGCTGAAGACCCGGGATGCCGGGCCGCCGCCGGTGGCGAAGTAGGCGCGGCCGGAGGACGACGTGAGGCAGGTGCCGCTGGCGGCGAACGCGAACTCGCCGTCCAGGGCGGCCGGCATTCCGGTGTCGGGGAGGACCGACCAGGTGCGGCCGCCGTCGCGGGTGGCGAGGATGCGGAACTTTCCGTTGACCGGGTCGGAGAGGGCCAGGCCGTGCCTACGGTCGAGGAAGGTCATGCAGTCGTAGAAGGCGGACGCGTCCTCGTTCTGGAACGTGCGGGTCCAGGTCCGTCCGGCGTCCGCGGTCGCGTAGATCCGGGAGTCGGTGCCGGAGCCGATGGTCAGGGCCACCGCGTGCCGGGCGTCGAACGCCTCGATGTCGCGGAACTGCAGCTCAGCGGCGTCCGCTGGGCCGACCGAGGACCAGGTGCGGCCGGCGTCGACGGTGCGCAGGACGGTTCCGGCGCTTCCGGCCACCCAGGCGACCGAGGCACTGACCGGTGCCAGGCCACGGAAACGCGCGGTGGTCCCGGTGTCACCGAGCCGCCAAACCGGATCATGCCCGCCGGACAAGCCGGATGCCCCACCGGACAAGTCCGTGGCCGCGCCGGACAAGCCCGAGGGAAGGCCGGACGGGCTCGTGCTGGTGAACCCGCTCGTGGCGGCCACCGTCCCGAGCGCCAGCAGAACAATCGACAACCTTCGCTTGATCGTCATGTTCGCAGAACATACCGGGTCGCCGGGTGTGTGGCACGGCACTGATTGGCGGGACGCCATCGGGGCGAAACACCCGCGTACCAGAATGTGGGACATGGAATCCGCTGTCACCGTCGCCATCACTCGCCGCGCTGATCCGTCGCGAGCTGCGGAGATGGCCGCCTGGGTGCGCGCCGGGGCCTCGCTCGCCGAGGACTTCCCGGGCTTTCTCGGCACGGGCTGGGTGCGCCCGGCCCCGGGTTCTCCGGAGTGGCACATGCTCTACCGGTTCGCGACCGCGGACGCTCTCCGGGAGTGGGAGGAGTCGCCGCAGCGGCTGTGGTGGCTGACTTCGGCCGAGGGTTTCGTCGAGCACACCCGGATGGAGAAGCGCACCGGCATCGAGGGCTGGTTCGATCCGCCGCGTGAGCTCCCGCCGAGTGACCTGCACGTCAAGCCGGAGGTGAAGGCGCCGCCGCGCTGGAAGCAGGCGGTGACCATCTGGCTCGGCTTCTTCCCGGTCAGTTTGCTCGCCGGCTGGCTGCTGGCCCCGCATCTGACCGGCCTGCACCTGATCCTGCGCACCATGATCACTACGCTGATCCTGACCCCGATCATGACCTACCTCGTTCTGCCGAGGGTCACCCGAGCCCTCCAGCCCTGGCTGACCGGGCAGCGCCCAAAATAAAAACCGACTAAAGCCCACAAAACGCCAATAATCCGAAGAGGGCGAGGGTCGCGCCCTAGTTGCCGAGCCGGTCCCGCAACCGGATCGTGTCGGCCACGGTCCATCCCGACGGCGGCGCCACGGTGGCCCACCCGTCCACCGTCGACGACTTGTAGACGTGCCCGTGCCCGGTCGGTGCCTTGTTGGCGAAGACCAGATCGCACGTGGTCTGCCAGAACGTCACCCACGGAAACCAGTGCATGGACGGCATCACGTCCGGCCCGCGTTCGCCGCGCAGCCAGGCCGGGCGTTGCCAGAGCAGGCTCCAGTTCCACCAGACGATCGGGTCGGACGAGTTCTGCAGGTAGACGACCTTGGGTCGCACCCCGGGCCGGTCGCGCAGTTCGGTCGCGGTGTCGGCGAATTCGATGGGCAGCCGGGGGTAGGCCGGGTCCCACACCGGTGAGCCGGCCGCCCGTTCCCGGGTGAGCTGCTGGTGGATCGGGTTGGCGAAGGTGGGCCCTTCCATGAGCACCCCGTCGGCCCCGGCGGCCAGGGCTTCCGCGGTGCCGAAGGTGGCTTCGATCCCGTACGTCCCGAGGCTCTCGCCGAAGAGCAGCAGCTTGGGCCGATGGTCGGAGGGGAGTGCCGCCCAGCGCCGCTGCACGGCGGTGATCAGGGCGGAGGCCGCGTCGGCGACGTCGGATCGGTCGCCGATGAACGAGATCCAGCTCGGCAGGTACGAGTACTGCACCGACACCAGCGCGGTGTTCCCGGCGTACATGTATTCCAGCGACTGGGTCACCTTGTTGTCCACCCAGCCGGTGCCGGTGGGCAGGAACAGGGCGACCACGTCGCGCTGGAACGCGCCGGTCCGGTCCATCTCGCGGACCACCAGGTCGGCCCGGGCCTGCATGGTGTCGGCCGAGGCGAGCCCGGCGTAGAGGCGGATCGGTTCGACGGCGGGCCGCCCGGCGAACGCGGTGAGTTCCTCGTGGGTGGGTGCGCTGGCCACGAAGTTGCGGCCCTGCCGGCCGAGGGTGTCCCAGGGTACGAGCGATTGTGGCCCACCCGACCGCAGTGTCGAGGTGGGCACGTGCACGCCGTTCCCGGTCCCGTTGTTGATCACCGCGGCGGACCGGTCGGCGACCGCGAACAGGTGGGCGACGAGCAGTCCGTCGAAGGCGCTGTAGCTGAGGACGGCCACCACGACGGTGCCGGCGCAGTAGGCCGCCCGTTCGGGCACGATCAGCCGGAACACCTGGGCGCAGCCGTGCGTGGCCAGCCGCAGGGCGCGCGCGACCAGCAGGATCAGGCCGAAGGTGAGCAGGCTGGCTCCGACGGTACGGACGATGTCGTACTCCTGGGCCGGTGCCATCCCCAACCGGAGTCGCAGCTCACGCTGCCAGCGGACGCCGAGCACCAGGCACGTGGCGATCATGGGGATGAGCAGGACGGCCAGTACACGCCACCAGATCCGGACGGCCCGGGCCGAGAACCGGAACCGCAGACGGATCAGCGCGCCGATCGCGGTGCCCAGCGCGTACCCCATCGTGGCGGTGATGCCGGCCACAGCGCCCTGCAGGATCCCGGTGCGGGGGAGCAGCGAGGGGGTGAAGGCCAGGCAGTAGAAGAGGGCGGCCAGCCCGGCCCCGGTGAGACTGAGCGGGGCCCGCATGATCCGGGGCCGAAGATTTTCCGGTGAGCGCCTGGGCCGGGGAATCCGCGCGCCGAATTTCTCCGCGGCGGGTGCGACAACCTCGTTGCGCATGCAAGCTCCGATCATCGACGGGGGCGTCGGGTCGGTACCTCCTCATCATCGGGGGTCGATGGGTTCATGCGCTTCCCCGTTTTCGGGGGGTTTTGTGCCACAGGTTCATTCAGCCGGGCGATCTCCTGCCGATGACATGCGGTGAGGGAGGGACGCGATGCGGGTACGGAACTGGATCGCGGTGTTGGTCAGCCTGTTGCTGCTGGCAGCCGCCGGCGGAGTCGCCATCGTGGTGAACCGCTCGGCGCTGAGCGCCGCGGACGCGGTGCACCGCACCGACAGCACCGAGCTGGGCACCAACAACGCGACCCTGACCGGTCAGCTGCAACTGCTTTCCGCGCAGGAGCTGGCCCAGGTGCTGGCCGAGCATCCGCTCAACATGGCCAAGGGTGACGCGACCGACCATGCCCTGCTGGTTCTCGCCGCGTCCAAGAGCACCACCTTCCAGTACGGCATGCTCATCGCCGACTCGGCGGGCAACGTCCTGAACGCGAGCCGCACGGCCGGCCTGCCCGACGCCGACAACGCCGGCTGGGCGCCGATGCGCAAGCAGCTCACCGCGGGCGCCGACGTCGGCTTCTCGTCGGTGATGACCGTCGACAACATCCCGCTGGCCGGGGTGGGGGTGCCGATCCTGATCGGCGGCGAGACGGCCGGGTACCTGATCGGGCTCAACCAGGTCGCGATCACCCCGTTGCAGAAGTACACCGTGCAGCTGGCCAGCGACAATCACCGTACGGATGTGGTCGACAGCTCCGGGGTCGTGGCCGCGAGCAGTGTCGCCGACCTGATCGGCGGCCGGATCGACCCGGCCATCGCGGTCCACCTGGGCACCAACGGCACCCAGTTCGTGGAGTACCGGTCGGGCAGTACGGCCATGATCGCGGTCGTGGTCGGCGGCCTGCCCAGCGGCTACTCCTATGTCCGCTCGCAGACCAAGTCCACCTTCGACGGCGCGGTGCACCGCCGCAGCCAGACGGTGAACATCACGCTGCTCGTCATGCTGCTGATCGGCGTGGTCGGCATCTCGGTGCTCGGCTATCGCACCCAGGTCCAGCGGCGCCGCGCCGACGAGCGCTTCCAAGCGCTGTTCCAGCACGCCCCGGACATCGTCACGGTGATCGACCGGGACGGCCGGATGATCTTCACGAGTCCCAGTTCGGCGGCGATCCTCGGGTTCGAGCACGGCATGCTCACCGGGCACAGCGTCTTCGAGCTGGTGCACCCGGACGATCAGCCGGCGATGCGGGAGCGGCTGGGCGCGCTGTTGACCGACCCGGCCGGGGTGCTGCGCCTGCAGTGCCGGGTCCGGGCGTCGACCGGCCACTACCGCTGGTTCGACTTCACCGCCTCCAACCAGATGGCCAACCCGGCCCTGAACGGCGTGGTGATCAACGCCCGGGACATCTCGGAGAACCGGGCGTTCCAGGAGCGGCTGGCCCACGAGGCGCAGCACGACCCGCTGACCGGTCTGCCCAACCGGCGCCGGATGCAGGACGCGCTCTGCTCGTCGCTGCGCCGCGACCCGGTGGCGGTGCTCTTCGTCGACCTGGACGGGTTCAAGCCGGTCAACGACAAGTACGGCCACGAGGCCGGCGACGAGTTGCTGCGCCAGGTGGCCGAGCGGCTGAGCGGCTGCATCCGGGCCGGTGACGTGCTATCCCGGGTCGGCGGCGACGAGTTCGTGGTGCTCATGCCCGGTGTGCTCGGGCCCGCCGACGTCGAGGCGATGGCCAATCGGGTCCGGATGGTGGTCGAGATGCCGTTCCGGATCGCCGGTCAGCACATCAACATCGGCGCGAGTGTCGGTGTCCACCTGGCCAACCCGGCCTCGGACCCGGACTCGGCGCTGCGGGCGGCCGACCACGCGATGTACGAGATCAAGCGTTCGGGCGGGAGCCGTGGGCTGAATCGGGTCCTGGAGACGATCGGACGGCACCGCGCCCGGGACTGAAGTTAGTGCACACTAGGTGCATGAATTCCAAGGTTCTGTCGCGGCGCGACCTCGACTTCCTGCTCTACGAATGGCTCGACGTCGAGTCGCTGACCACCCGTGAGCGGTTCGCCGACCACTCCCGGGAGACGTTCGACGCCTTCCTGGACGTCTCCCAGCAGATCGCCGAACGGGACTTCGCGCCGCACAACCGCAAGAACGACCTGAACGAGCCGACCTTCGACGGCGAGCGGGTGACGATCATCCCCGAGGTGTCGCACGCGCTGCGGGTGTTCGCCGAGTCGGGGCTGCTCGGCGCGACCATGGACGCCGAGCACGGCGGGTTGCAGCTGCCGCACGTCGTGCAGCGCGCCTGTTTCCTCTGGTTCCAGGCGGCCAACACGGCCACGTCGGCCTACGCGATGCTCACCGGCGGCAACGCGCACCTGCTGCTCGCGCACGGGACCGAGGACCAGATCCGGCGGTTCGTCCACCCGATGCTGGAGGGCCGGTTCACGGGCACGATGTGCCTCTCGGAGCCGCAGGCCGGTTCGTCGCTGAGTGACGTGACCACCAAGGCCGTACGCGAAGAATCTGGTCTTTATCGGATCAGCGGCGGCAAGATGTGGATCTCCGGGGGCGACCACGAACTCAGCGAGAACATCATCCACCTGGTGCTCGCCCGGGTCGCCGGCGCTCCGGCCGGGGTGAAGAGCCTCTCGCTGTTCATCGTGCCCAAGAAGCTGGAGTCGGGCGAGCGTAACGGCGTCACCCTGGCCGGGCTCAACCACAAGATGGGTTACCGCGGCACCACCAACACCGTGCTCGCCTTCGACGACGCCGAAGGCGAACTGGTCGGCGAGGAGGGGCGCGGCCTGCAGTACATGTTCCACATGATGAACGAGGCGCGGATCGGCGTCGGGTCCGGCGCGGTCGCCCTCGGATACACCGGTTACCTGCACGCGCTCGATTACGCGCGGGAGAGGCTGCAGGGCCGCCCGGTCGACGCCAAGGACCCCACGGCACCTCCGGTGCCGATCATCAACCATGCCGACGTACGGCGGATGCTGCTCGCCAGCAAGACGTACGTCGAAGGCGGTTTGGCTCTTATGCTCTATTCGGCGAAACTGCTGGACGAACCGTCCCCGGAGAACGACCTGCTCCTCGACACGCTCACGCCGATCGTCAAGGCCTGGCCGTCGCAGTGGTGCCGGCTCGCCGACGACCACGCCATCCAGATCCACGGCGGCTACGGCTACACCCGGGAGTACCCGGTCGAGCAGTTCTACCGCGACAACCGGCTGAACTCGATCCACGAGGGCACCGACGGCATCCAGGCCCTCGACCTGCTCGGCCGCAAGGTCACCCAGCGTGGCGGGGCCGGCCTGGCCCTGCTCCTGGACCGGATCCGCGCCACCGCCACCAAGTCGGATCTCGGCGCCCCGGTCCTGGCCGCCTGCGACCGCCTCGCCGCGACCACCGCCAAGCTGTGGGCCGGGGGCGACCCGAACCGGGCGCTGGCCAACGCCACGGCGTATCTCGACGCCGCCGGCCACCTGGTGATCGCCTGGATGTGGCTCGCCCAGCTCGAAGCCGCGTCCGGCCGGGACGGCGACTTCTACGACGGCAAGCGGATCGCCGCCAGGTACTTCATCACCCACGAACTGCCCCGCATCGGCCCGATGCTGGACCTGCTCGATTCCGGTGACACCCTCCTTCTCGACCTTGAGGACGCCTGGTTGGGCTAAGTTCGCTGTATGGCCGGTAAAGCCACCGTCATCGAAGTCGGCGACCACGACGTCCGCGTCTCCAACCCGGACCGGATCTACTTCCCGGAGCTCGGCGCCACCAAGCTCGACCTGGTCGAGTACTACCTGGCGGTGAGCGACGGGATAGTCCGCGCACTGCGCGAACGCCCGTGCATGCTGCACCGCTTCCCGGACGGCCTGGCCGGGGAGAAGGTGCACCAGAAACGGGTGCCGAACGGCGCACCACCCTGGCTGGAGACGGTCCGGGTCACGTTCCCGCGCTACCACCGGCACGCCGACGAGCTGTGCGTGACCAAACCGGCCGACGTGATCTGGGCGGTCCAGATGTCCACCGTGGAGTTCCACCCGTGGAACTCCCGGCGGGCCGACACCGAGAAGCCGGACGAGTGGCGCATCGACCTGGACCCGATGCCGGACTGCCCGTTCGACACGATCCGCCGCGTCGCCCCGGTCGTCCGCTCGGTCCTGGACGAGCTCGGCATCGTCGGCTACCCGAAAACCTCCGGCGGCAAGGGCCTGCACATCTACGTCCGGATCCAGCCGAGCTGGGGATTCTCCGACGTACGGCGGGCCGCGCTCGCGTTCGCCCGCGAGGTCGAACGCCGCGCCCCGGACGACGTCACCACCACCTGGTGGCGCAAGGACCGCGACCCGAAAGCGCTGTTCATCGACTACAACCAGAACGCCCGCGACCACACGATCGCCAGCGCCTACTCGGTCCGCGGCGTCCCGGCGGCCACCGTCTCGACCCCGATCACCTGGGACGAGATCCCCGGCGTCGACCCGCAGGCGTTCACCATCCGAACGGTCCCGGCCCGGTTCGCCGAACTCGGCGACCTGCACGCGACCATCGATGACACCCACCACTCCCTCGATACGCTGCTGGAATGGGCCGACCGCGACGAGCGGGCCGGCCTGGAAACACCAGCCGAGCAGTGATCGTGGGAGCGTTATGCCGTGGGGCCGGTCCCGACCCAGCGGTAGCGGCGTTTTGGGCTGTGGGCCGGCCCGATGACGTCGACCGCTCCGGTATCGATCAGCTCGCGCAGGTGATTATGGATTGTTCTCCGAGACCAGCCGGTGATCTCGACGAGCTCGATGACAGTGGCCTCGCCGCGGCTGCTGAGCACGTCGCCAACGCTGGGCACCACTTGAGCCGGAGGGAGCGCGGAGAAAAGATCGGGCTGCTCCGCGCGGCCAGAAATCCTGGGATCGAGGACGTACCGCGCATATCGCCGTCCGCCCTCCTTGACGGCCAGATCCTGGTCGACCGGATCGCCTCATCGTCCAAATCCTGCGCCGAGGTGCCGTCGACAGGTTCACGGTCGTACAGAGGTTGAGTACGGGCGGCCATGACCATGGCGATTTCAGCCTCGGCCATATGGCGATCGCCGTCTCCGCCGCGCAGGTACGACCCTGCTGAGATGCCCTGTGCGGTGACGTATGCCGGTCGCCGGTCTGCCGACAGAGGCGGCACTTCAGCGACCACCAGCCGGTGACCTTCCGCCTCGACGACCTCGGCGCTGATCTGAAGTGAGGGCGTTATGTCATCGCGCGACATCTGAACAAGGCTGTTCCGCAGGGCAGAGGGATCGGCCAGTTCGACGACACTGAAATCGGTCTGCTCGTCGACGCCCAGCAGGATCGTCCCGCCATCGGTGTTCGAGAAAGCGGACAACGTCTCACGGATTGCCTTCGGTAACCCCCCGGAAGCTCTCTTAGCCTCCACGCGGGTGGGCTCTCAGCCGATCCTCCGCAGCGTGGCGAGGGTTTTCCAGCACTTCCTCCGCACTCATAGGGCCATCTCAGCACTTGACTGCGCACTGCGCAACGGAGATGCGCAGTCCATTGCGCAGCCTTGCGCAGTTCTGCGTAGGCAGGTGGGCTCGATGGCCGGCCTGCGGTCGTCAATGGCGGCCGGTGGTGCTCTCTCGGACGATCAGTTTGTGGGGGGCCCGGATCTCCAATGCGGCCGGCGGGGTCGGGCTGCCGATGCGCAGCAGCAGGCGCTCGACCGCGCTGGTCGCGATCATCTCCTTGTCCGGGGAGATCGTGGTGACCGACGGGTTGGAGTAGGCGCCGTCCTCGATGTCGTCGTAGCCGATCACGGCCACGTCCTCCGGCACCCGCAGCCCCCGCCCGATCAGCGTGTGGATGGCTCCGAGGGCGACCAGGTCGGAGTAGCAGAACACGGCGTCCGGCGGGTCTTCCCGGTCCAGCAGGAACGCCATGGCCTGGGCGCCGTCCTTCCGGTTGAACCGTGGCGTCCCGATGATCAGGTCTTCCCGGGCGGTCAGTCCGCGCGCCTCGTGCGCTTCCCGGAAGCCCCGGGTGCGCAGCTGGGCGGCCTCGCCGGTCGCGTACGGCTGGTCGCCGATCGCGGCCAGCCGGCGCCGGCCCAGGTCGAGCAGGTGTTCGGTGGCCTGGCGGGAGGCGGCCACGTCGTCGATGCCGACGTGGTCGAACGTGCCGTCGCTGGAGCGTTCGCCGAGGACGACCAGGGGCAGGTTCGGGTCGTGGTCGGCGAGGGCTTTCTGGTCGAGGCCGAGGGGGCTGAAGATGACGCCGTCGAAGAGGAGCCGGCGGGAGCCGTGGGCGATGAACGCGCGTTCGTGTTCGGGGTCGCCGTCGGTCTGGTCGATCAAAACGTTATAGCCGCGTTCCCGGGCCGCTCTTATCACGCTCTGCAGCAGCTCGGAGAAGTACGGCGTGTCGAGGTAGGGCACCACCAGGGCGATCTGACCGGACCGTCCCTGCGCCAGGTTGCGCGCGAGCACGTTGGGGCGGTAGCCGAGTTCCTCCACCGCACGCTGCACGCGGACCCGGGTCCGCTCGGTGACGTTCGCATACCCGTTGACCACGTTGGAGACGGTTCGGCTGGAAACCCCGGCCAGTTCCGCCACGTCACGTAGCGTGACTTCTCGACGCAATGTGCCCCCTCTGCCCGCGCCAAGTTTCCGGCAGGTTACCCCTTGCCGTGGTTTGGACGCCCGTGCATGCTGTTTTGCAGCGCTGCAAAAGCGTAGCAACAAAGACCAACGCGAACTGAAGAGCTGATTGCCGACCCCCGGTGTGCCAGCACCGGAGGCCGGCCTCTGACCCATCACTAATCTTGTGAGGACCCAGTGAACGTCAGAAAGTTTAGTGTACGGCGGTCGGCCGCAGCCGTGATCGCGGCTGTGACCGCCCTGACTCTCACCGCCTGTAGCGGTGGCTCGGACGCCGACGCGGGCAAGTCCGACGGCCCGGTGACCGTGAAGGTCTGGGCGTGGTACCCGTCCTTCCAGAAGGTCGTCGACCTCTACAACTCCACCCACACCGACATCAAGATCGAGTGGACCAACGCCGGCGCCGGCCAGGACGAGTACACCAAGCTGCAGACCGCGCTGAAGGCCGGCAAGGGCGCCCCCGACGTGGTCATGCTCGAATTCCAGGAGCTGCCCACCTACCAGCTCACCAAGCACCTGGTCGACATGGGCAAGTACGGCGCCAACGACCTCAAGTCGAGCTACGTCGACTGGGCCTGGAAGCAGGTCAGCCAGGGCGACAAGGTGTACGCGATCCCGGTCGACGCCGGCCCGATGGCCATGCTCTACCGCGAGGACCTGTTCAAGCAGTACGGCCTGACCATCCCGACCACCTGGGACGAGTACAAGGCGCAGGCGGAGAAGCTGAAAACCGCCTCGGCCGGCAAGGCGTACATGACCGACTTCGGCGGCAACGACGGCGGCTTCATGACCGGGCTGATGTGGCAGGCCGGCAGCAAGCCGTACACCTACGACCCGGCCAACCCGTCGAACATCGGCGTGACCGTCAACGACGCCGGCGCCAAGCAGGTCGCCACGTACTGGGAGGGCATGGTCAACTCCGGCCTGGCCGACACCAAGGCGTACGGCACGACCGACTTCTACAACGGTCTCGGCTCCGGCAAGTACGTCACCTACCTGGCCGCCGGCTGGGGCCCGGGCTACCTGGCCAGCGTGGCCAAGACGACCGCGGGCAAGTGGCGCGCGGCCCCGCTGCCGCAGTGGACCGCCGGCGCGAACGTGCAGGGTGACTGGGGTGGCTCGTCGTTCGCGGTGACCGACCAGGCCAAGAACCCGGAGGCCGCGACCAAGGTCGCGATGGACATCTACGGCGCCAAGAACACCGACGCCTGGAAGATTGGCATCGACGAGGCCTACCTGTTCCCGACCGCGACCCCGGTCCTGGAGTCGGACACGTTCCTCAAGAAGAAGTACGACTTCTTCGGCGGCCAGACCGTCAACGACGTCTTCGTCCCGGCCTACAAGCAGATCTCCCCGTTCTCGTGGAGCCCGTTCAACAGCTACAACTTCAACCAGCTGACGACCGGGATCAACGGCGCGATCGAGAAGAAGACGTCCTGGACGGCGGCGCTCGACACCGCCCAGACCAACATCAACCAGTACGCCACCCAGCAGGGCTTCAAGGTTCAGTAATGACCCAGGTGGAAACCCGGTCCGCGACCGCTCCGGCGGTCGCGGGTCCCGCGCCCCGTTTCAAGAAAGGCCGGGAAGCCGCGACCGGTTGGCTCTTCGTCCTCCCGTTCGCGGTGCTCCTGGTCGCGTTCCTGCTGCTGCCGATGGCCTACGCGCTCAAGCTCAGCCTGTACCGCTCCACCCTGATCGAGGGCGAGCACTTCGCGCTCTTCGAGAACTACACCCAGGCGTTCAAGGACCCGCTGGTCCGCCAGGGGGTGGTCCGGGTGATCCTGTTCGGTCTGGTGCAGACCCCCGTGATGATCGGGATCGCGCTGCTCGCGGCACTGCTGATCGACCACGCGACCTCGCGGTTCTCCCGGTTCTTCCGGCTGGCGGCGTTCGTCCCGTACGCCGTCCCGGTGGTCATCGGCACGCTGATGTGGGGCTTTCTCTACAGCAAGGACACCGGCCCGCTGAGTTCGCTGCTGCACGTGGACTTCCTGTCCAGCAGCGTGGTGCTGGCCTCGCTGGGCAACGTGGTGACCTGGCAGTGGGCCGGCTACAACATGATCGTGCTGTACGCGGCCCTGCAGGGCCTGCCGCGGGAGGTCTACGAGTCGGCCCGCATCGACGGCGCCGGCCCGGCCCAGATCGCGTGGCGGATCAAGACCCCGATGATCTCCTCGGCGATCATCCTGGCCACGCTCTTCACGATCCTCGGCACGCTGCAGTTCTTCACCGAGCCGCTGATCCTGCAGCCGCTCAACCCGGGCTCGATCACCCAGCACTACACCCCGAACGTGTACGCGTTCAACCAGGCCTTCTCGTTCCAGCAGTACAACTACTCGGCCGCGATCTCGTTCCTGCTCGGCGCGGTGGTCTTCGTCGGGTCGTACATCTTCCTCTTCGCCACCAGGAAACGGAGCGCGCTGTGAACAGCAAGACCGAGCGCGCCGGGGTCGTCCCGCACCTCGTCATGGGCGTGATGGCGATCTACTTCCTGCTGCCGTTCTGGTGGCTGCTGGTCGCCGCGACCAAGGACAACGACGGGCTGTTCCTCTCCGCCCCGCTGTGGTTCTCCGACTTCCACCTGATCGACAACCTGAAGACGGTGTTCTCCCAGGAGAACGGGATCTACCTGGTCTGGCTGCGCAACTCCGCGCTGTACGCGGTGGTCAGCGGCGTCGGCGCGACGGCCGTCTCGGCGCTCGCCGGGTACGCGTTCGCCAAGTTGCGCTTTCCCGGCCGTACCAAATTATTCGGTTTGCTCTTGGGTTTGATCATGGTCCCGGCGACCGCGCTGGTGCTCCCCACCTACCTGCTGATGTCGCAGGCCGGGCTGGTCGACTCGATCTGGGCGGTGATCCTGCCGTCGCTGCTGAACCCGTTCGGCGTCTACCTGCTGCGGGTCTACACCCACGAGTCGGTGCCGGACGAGATGCTCGAAGCGGCCCGCATCGACGGCGCCGGCGAACTGCGCGTGTTCACCAGCGTGGCGCTCCCGGCGATGCGCCCGGCCTTGGTCACCGTGCTGCTGTTCTCGATGGTCGCGTCCTGGAACAACTTCTTCCTGCCGCTGGTCATGCTCAGCGACGACCATCTCTTCCCCCTGACGGTCGGCCTGCGCACCTGGTACATGTCGGCGACTCTCGGCAACGGCGGCGAGGCCCTGTTCAACGTCATCGTGACGGGTGCGCTGGTGGCCATCGTGCCCCTGATCGCCGCCTTCCTCCTTCTTCAGCGTTACTGGCGCGGTGGCTTGACCATCGGCGCCGTCAAGTAGCCATTTTCAAGGGAAAACACATGTTTCGTGCGCATGTCGCATTGAATCCGGCTGCCGTCGTGGCCCCCGTCAACCGCCGGACCTTCGGCTCGTTCGTCGAGCACATGGGCCGCTGCGTCTACACCGGCATCTACGAGCCCGGCCACCCCAGCGCCGACGAGGACGGTTTTCGCACCGACGTCCTGGCCCTGGCCCGCGAACTCGGGGTCAGCATGATCCGCTACCCCGGCGGCAACTTCGTCTCCGGCTACCGCTGGGAGGACGGCACCGGCCCGGTCGAGAAGCGCCCGCGCCGCCGTGACCTGGCCTGGCGCAGCATCGAGACCAACGAGGTCGGCATCGACGAATTCGCCAGATGGGCCACCAAGGCCGACGTCGAGATCATGTACGCGGTCAACCTCGGCACCCGCGGCGTCCAGGAGGCGTTGGACGTCCACGAATACGTCAACCACCCGGAAGGCACCGAACTCTCCGAGCGCCGCCGGTCCAACGGCGCCGAGAAACCGTACGGGATCAAGCTCTGGTGTCTCGGCAATGAGCTCGACGGGCCCTGGCAGACCGGACACAAGACCGCCGAGGAGTACGGCCTGCTCGCCGCCTCCACCGCCCGTGCCCTCAAATCGGCCGAACCCGATCTCGAACTCGTCGCGTGCGGCAGCTCCAGCTCGACCATGCCCACGTTCGGCGCCTGGGAGTCGACCGTGCTGGAGCACGCCTACGACGTCGTCGAATACGTCTCCTGCCACGCCTACTACGAGGAACACGACGGCGACCTGGGCAGCTTCCTGGCCAGCGCGGTCGACATGGACCACTTCGTCAACAGCATCGTCGCCACCGCCGACGCGGTCGGCGCCCGCCTGAAGAGCAAGAAGAAGATCAACCTCTCGTTCGACGAGTGGAACGTCTGGTACCTGTCCCGCTTCCAGAACGCCCCGCTCCCCAACGAGTGGGAGGTCGCCCCGCGCGTCATCGAAGACCGGTACAACGTGGCCGACGCCGTCGTCGTCGGCAACCTGCTGATCTCCCTGCTCCGCCACAGCGACCGCGTCACCGCCGCCTGCCAGGCCCAGCTGGTCAACGTCATCGCCCCGATCATGACCGAACCCGGCGGCCCGGCCTGGCGCCAGACCATCTTCCATCCGTTCGCCCGCACCGCGGCCCTGGCCAAAGGCGACGTCCTGGAAACCCGCATCGACACGCCCGGCTACCAGACCGCCAAATACGGCGAAGCCCCGCTGATCGACGCCGTCGCCACCCACGACCCGGCCACCGGCGACGTCACCGTCTTCGTCGTCAACCGCTCTACCACCGACCAGGCCGACCTGACCATCGACCTGTCCGCCTTCGGCCCCGGCCTCGCCGTCGCCTCCTCGGACACCCTGACCGACGACGACGTCCGGGCCACCAACACCAAGGACACCCCGGACCGCGTCACCCTCCGCCCCACCCCGGAAATCCCCGGCGGCGCGGTAGCCACCGAAGGCAGCACGGTCACCCTCTCGCTGCCCGCCGTCTCCTGGACGGCCCTGCGCCTGACCAGGTGAAAGACGCTGATCCTCAGGGCCGCGAACCGGGGCGGGACGTGTCCCTGAGGATCAGTTCAACTTCACATTCTTCATTGCCTCGGTCCGCCGTGGTCCCGATCGTCGCTCCCGCGGGGACCCTTCCGGGCCGAGCAGGGCGCTGGCGCGCCCAGAACGCTCACCCCTCCAGGGCGACGTGGTCTTCTGGTCACGGTCAACCCAAACCCCCACCCCACCCCGGCTCGCCCCGCGCGCCGCCGCGTGGGCCCGCTCGGCTCGCTGTCGGGCCGGCCCGAAGCCGATCGCGATACGCCCAGCGCTACCCGCACAACGCCGCCAGGCCGCACCCACGCAGCCCCCAGCCGCGACTCGCGCCCCTCGGCTGGCGCTCACGGTTGTTGCAGTGCCTGCGAATCAGCCCTGAGCACCAGCTGGTTCGCGCCGCGGCGCGGCTGCGAGCTTGAACGGCTGCGGCCGCGCGTCGGCGGGCGGGGAGGTCTGGGCGGGCGGGCCACGGGCGCGGGCCTGTCGCCGTACCCGCGAATGGTGTTTTGAATGGGGTTGAGGCCCGCCGCGAGAAAGCGGCGGGCCTCAAGGAAACGCTGGTCAGAACGGGGTGAACGTGATCGCGGCGGTGCGCGGGTCGCCGTCGTGGACCAGGGATTCCTGGTTCTGGACGTCGTCGAAGGCGAACGCGTACGCCTTCCCGTCGACCATGTTGGCGTGGATCACCCGGGCGTAGACGTTGGCCGGATCGCCCTGGTAGAAGTCCGCAGCCGTGCCACTGGGCTGGACGTCGAGCCGGCCCAGCGTGGTCCGCTGCAGAGCGGCGCACAGGGTCCGCGCGATCGGGCCCACCACCTGGTCGTTCGGCGCGCCGAGGGCACCGTCGCAGCCCCAGACGTTGGCCGTGGACGGCTTGGTGAACGACGCCACCACCTTGCCCGTGCCGTCGGTGAAGCTCATCACGTCACCCGAGGTCCGCCCGGTGTACTTGACGGCCGGCTGGTCGGTGAACGGCGTCACCGTCAGATTCTTCGACGTGTACGCCGACCAGGCCGACGTGATGTACGAGTCCAGATAGGTCGGGCTCATCAGGCCGGCATCGGCCGCCTTGCCCGGCGCGAGCACCCGCAGAACCGTGCCGTCGGCCCGGGTCACCACGCTCTTCGCGAAGTCGGCGTTCCCCTTGATCGCGTCGATGACCTTCTGCCGGCCGCCGGTCACGACCTCACCGGTCGAGCTGGTCGTGCCGCTGCCGCCGGTGACGCTGACGATGTGCGGCACCGCGAACATGTCCACCTGGGAGCTGTTCAGCCACAGGCCGGACGAGTTGACGGTGAACTCGCTCCAGTCGAAGAGGATGTCGTGGTTCGGGTCGCCGCCGGCCCACGGCGCGGGCTGGACGAGTCCGTCCGTGGTCAGCCGGAAGTCGAGCTTCTGACCGAACGAGAAGTACAGCCGGCCGGACAGGTTGCGCGGCACCCGGATCGTGGTGCTGCCGCCGTTGGCCGGGCCGTCGATCGACACGTCGGGCGCCGGGACCGGCGTGGCCGCGCCGCCGGTCCACGCGGTGAACCCGCCGGTCCTGTTCACGTAGCCGAGCTTGCCGGTGTCCAGGTTGACGCCGAGAACGTACAGGTGAACGGCGTCGCCCCGCCCGGTCTTGTTGGTGACCGTGACCGGGAGCAGGTCTTCCTTCGGCGGAACGGTGGTCGCCGCTGGTGCTGCCGTGGTTGTCGTGGCCTTCGTCGGCGTCGGAGCGGTGGTCGTCACCGTCCTGGTCGGCGTGACCGTGGTCGGGGCGACCGTCGCCGGCGTGGTCGGGGCGGTCGTGGCCCCGGTGCCGCACGGCTGGCCGTTGAGCTTGCAGTTCACCGGCTGCCCCCCGGACCCGACGAACCCGAACGTCACCTTTCCGTCGACCGGAACAGCACCGTTCCAACTACGATTGGTGAATGTCCGATGACTGCCGCTGACCGCCATATCGGTGTCCCAGAAACTGCCGATCGTGGCCCCGGAAGGTAGATCGAATTCGACTTTCCAGGAGGTCAACGCGGCCGTTCCGGCGTTGCTCACCACCACCTCGTCCTGCCAGCCGGTGCCCCAGTCGGACACCGTACGCAGGGTCGCCGTGGCCGCTGCGGCCGAAGCGGGCAGCGCGATCCAGGCGGTCGCGACCGCCGCGACGGTTGCCAGCGAGGCGAACAGCAACGTTCTTTTCCGGCGCATCAGGAATTGCCTCCGGGGATAGGCGACGGGGAGACTTCATTATGGGAAGCCGCCCCGGAATCACGCCTGTCGTTTAAGGTTCCTTTAACGTCGACGACTTTCCCGGGAATGGATAACACTTTCCCGCATGATTTTTTCTTGAGCGGGACTGCGCGAACGCGGGCGGGCGGGCTATCGTACGTTTTCAGCGCTGCACCGACCTCGGTAGCACGCGTTCACCTGCCACAACCCTGTAAATCAACCGAATCCGCCGCAGCAGGAGATCGGGATGACCACCGCACTCGAAGCGATGATCGCCGCCCAGCCGACCGCCCTGAAAACCCTCGCCGACCCGGAGCCGACCGCCAAAGCGGCCGCGCAGCTCGACCCGGCGTCCCGGATCTGGCTGGTCGGCACCGGCACCAGCCACCACGCCGCCGAACTCGGCGCGAACGCGCTGCTCGACGCCGGCCGCGACGCCCGCGCCACCCCGGCCGCTCACTTCACACCACGCCTGCTCCGTGCCGGAGACGCCGTCGTCGTGATCACGCACACCGGCGAGACGCCGTACGCGCTGCGCGCCCGCCGCATCACCCAGGACGCCGGGCTGCCCCTGGTCACCGTCGCCGGCCCGGAAGCCCAGTTCACCGACGTGATCCGTACACCGGTGGTCGAGGCTTCGGAGACGTACACCGTCAGCTACACCACCGCGCTGACCGTCCTCGCCCAGCTCGCCCACCACCTCGGCGCCCCCGGCCTCGGCCCGGACGCGATCCGCACCACCGCCGACCGCGTCGCCACGGTGCTCGCCTACCCCGGCCTCACCGGAGTCCCGATCCCCGGCCGCGCGATGGCCATCACCGCCCCCGGCCCCTGGTCGATCACCGCCCGCGAAGGTGCCCTCAAGATCCGCGAAGGCGCCCGCATCCTGTGCGAGGGCTTCGACCCGGAACGTCTTCTGCACGGCGCCGCGGTTCCCTACACGGCCGCGGACACGCTGCTCGCCCTCCAGCCCTCGGCCGACCCGGACGGCCTGACCGCCGCGGTCACCGAAGCGGCCCGGCAGGAGGGAATCCACGTCGCCACCCTGACCGAACCCGACACCGGCCTCCCCGGCATCCTCGCCCAGATCCCGATGACGGTCCGCCTGCAGCTGCTGGCGTTGCGCTTCGCCCGCATGCGCGGCCAGGACGCCGATGTCGCCATCACCGGGGCCTGGGCCGACAAGCCCCTCTGGCGAATCGGCTGACCCCGGCCCATCGACGCGCGAGGGAGTCCCGGGCCAAGGCCCGGCCCCGCGAGGAAATCCCGGGTCAAGGCCCGCCCGCGACCCGCGCTCGCCGGCTGGCGCTCAGGGCTGTAAAACGGGCTGAGAACAGCCGTGAGCACCAGCCGACTAGCGCGGGTCGCGGCTGGGGCTTGGGTGGGCCGGAGCCTTGCGGGGTTCTTTTGAGCGCAACCACCCGACCACGTCGCCCTTGCGGGCCTCGCGTTCTGGGCGCGCCAGCGCCCTGCGAGGACCGGAAGGGTCCCCGCGGGAGCGACGGTCTGTACCCCGGCGGACCGAGGCAATGAAGAATGTGAAGTTGATCTCAGGAAGTGGGGCGGTAGGCGATCTCGGGGTCCAGCAGCGGGGTCCAGGTCGGGCGCCACCTGGGGTGGCGGGCCTCGACCTCCTCCTGCAGGTTGGTGCGCCAGGGGCCGGAGACGCTGTCGTCGTGCCACCAGGCGGGCCAGGAGTCGTAGCAGCGGTCGATCTCGTAGCCGGTCGCCGTCGTCTCGACGCGCAGGAACAGCCAGCGGCCGTAGCGGGGGTCGGACTCGGCGCGGCGCAGGGCGCGGACCAGCTCGGTCTGGCGGCGGAAGGCGAAGTAGCGCTCCTCGCCGGGGCGGTCGCCCGGGGGGTGCTCGCCCGGCTGGGAGCTGAAACTGGTGGCGTCGGCGTAGATCAGCAGGGAGCAGCGGCCGTCGCCCGCCGGGGCCCGTTCCCGCAGCCAGCGGACCAGTTCGGCGAGCTCGTCGGTGTCCGGCGGGGACGGGCGGCGCAGCTCGGTGGCCTCGTGCATGGCCGACCAGACCAGGCGGTCGTGCTCGCCCTGACTGATCCGGCGGACGCGGCGCATCGGCGGGCGGGTGCCCGGCGGGATTCGCGGTGGACGGGTGCCCGGGGTGATGCCGCCCCGGTTGGCCGCGGCCAGCGCCGCGTCCAGGTCGGCGGCGTCGCCGAGCAGCGCGCCCAGACTGCCGGCGTCGACCTCGCCGCGGACGGCGGCGTGCAGCAGGTCGGCGGCGATCTCCCGGGCCGTCGGCCGGTCGGCCGTGGTGTTCAGGCCGCGCAGCACGGCGGCGGTCTGCTCCTCGGAGAGCAGCGGCGCGATCACCTCGGTCAGGCCGTCCTCGGTACGGTGCTGGTAGCGCACCCGGGACCAGCGGCCGCTCTCGTGCCAGATCACGAAACCCAGCTGATCGGTCTCGGCCAGCGGGGTCAGATCGGCCCAGGGCAGCCAGTCCGGCGCGCCGGTGAGCGGATCCACCGCCGGGTCGGAGGAGACGGCCGCGTGATGGTCGCGGTGGGCGCCGTACAGGACCGCGCGGCGTCCGTCGAGCAGGGCGAAGCGGGCCCAGCCGGTCGCCGGGTCGTCGTGCCGGGCGCCGCGCTCGTCGACGGACCACGGTTCACCACGGTCGATACCGGTCATCGCGGCGCTCAACGCCGCCCAGCGGGTCCAGAGCAGTCCGGGCGCGGGGAGGTCCACGTCGGTCAGCATGTGTCCACTGTGCCAAATGCGGCGGGCCGGGTGTCACTCGCGGGGGTGCCGCTCGTGACGATCTTGAGGGGATTCGGGGGATACGTGCATCGGAGTCCTACGATGCGAGCTTCGTGAGAAAGGGGCTCTGCATGCACCTCTCCAGATCACGCTTCATGGCCGCCGGAATCGCCGGTATCGCTCTGGCCGCAAGCGTGTCCGTCCCGGCTTCGGCCGCTGCGAAAACCGGCGTCGACGCGGTGCCGACGCCAAAACTCGGCTGGTACAAGTGCTACGAGATCGCCGAGTGCGCCACCGTCCGGCTGCCGCTCGACTACGACCAGCCCAAGGGGGCGACCACCGAGATCGCGGTCCTGCGGGTCAAGGCCAAGGACCAGAAACACAAGATCGGCAGCCTGTTCGTCAACCCGGGCGGGCCGGGCGGCTCGGCCACCGACTTCGCGCTGAACGCGCCGTACTTCCTCAGCGACGCCGTCCTGCAGAAGTTCGACGTCGTCGGTGTGGACCCGCGCGGCATCGGCGCCAGTGCCAACATCAAATGCTTCAAGTCGGTGAAGGCGCAGACCGCGGTCATCGACAAGCTCAACGTCGCTTTCCCGGTCGGGAAGAAGGAAGAGGCGACGTACGCGACCGGGTCGCGCGAGCTCGGAAAGGCGTGCTCGTCCACCGGCAAGCCGCTCTCCGGCTCGATGTCCACGACCGAGGTCGCCCGGGACATGGACGTCATCCGCCGCGCGGTCGGCGACAAGAAGCTCACCTACCTGGGCTTCAGCTACGGCACCGCCCTCGGGGAGTATTACGCGAACCTGTTCCCGGACCGGATTCGCGCCCTCGCCATCGACGGCAACCTCGACCCGCGCTCGTGGGTCGGCGCCGGAAAGGCCGGCGACCAGATCCTGGACGCGCGGCTGCACTCGGCCGACGGGGCCTACCGTGCGCTGAAGGAGATCTTCAAGCGCTGCGACCAGGCCGGGGAAGAGTACTGCGCGTTCGCCGCGGGCAACCCGGAGGCGAACTTCGCGGCGATCGCCAAGAGCCTCAAGGCCAAGCCGCTGGTGGTCACCGACGAGAGCGGGACGTACGAGATCACGTACGCCGCGTTCGTGGGCGGGGTGCTCAGCCTGCTCTACTCGCCCTACGCCGGTGAGGGCACGATGCAACTGGCGGCCGACGTCGCCGCGCTGATCAAGGGCGGGGCGCCGGCCACCGACGCCCGGGCCTCGGTGCTGCAACGAATCCGGGCGGCCAAGGTCGGGTACGACTTCCCGTACGACAACGGCTACGAATCCACGATGGGCGTGGTCTGCACCGACGGCACCCACCCGCGCAACGCCGCGAGCTGGGCCGCCGCCACCGACGTGCGGGACCGGCAGGCGCCGTACTTCGGGAAGGTGTGGGGTTACCTCGACGCGCCGTGCGCCCGCGACACGTGGACCGTGCGGGACGAGGACGCGTACCGGGGGCCGTTCAACAAGCGGACCTCCGCGCCCGTGCTGATCGTCGGCAACTACTGGGACCCGGCGACCAACTACGACTCGTCCGTGGCGATGAGCCGGGTGCTGCCGAACTCGCGGCTGCTGAGCAGCGACAACTGGGGGCACACGGCGTACGGGACCGGGGTCTGCGCGACCGACGCGATCGACAACTACCTGCTGAGCGTGACGGTGCCGGCCAAGGGGACGGTGTGCGCGGCCGAACACCAGCCGTTCACCGAGCCGATCGACGGCGGGGACGCGCCGGCCGTGGCCACGACGATGGCCGCCACGGCGGGCAAGCGGCTGCCGCCGGTGGTGGCGCCGCTTCCGGCTTCGATCCTGGTGGCTGGTCGCTGACGTCTTAACAGGTGGGGGCCCACGGCACACGCTGTGGGCCCCCACCCTCGTCTCCGAGGTCGGCCCGGAGCACTCGCGGCGGCGGGAGACGGCTGGCGATAATGGCCGGATGACGGGACTGACGGCCGAGATCATCGTTGACGGCCGGGGTCCGCGGACTCCGGTGATCTCCCCGGACGGGCGGCTGGTCGCGTACGTCGTCGGCGACCAGATCCGGCCGGCCGGCGGGGACGGGTCATGGGCGGTCGACGGTTCGGAGCCGCGCTGGTCGGCCGACTCGTCCGCACTGTTCTTCCTGTCCGGGCAGGTGCACCGGCTCGACCTGGCCGACCACGCGGTGACGGTCCTGTCCGACTGGCCGGGTGAGATCGTCGACCACCGGCCGCTCGCGGGTTCCGATCTCATCGCGTTGATCGCCGAGGACGAGCCGGTCGTGCGGGACCCGATCGTCGCCGGTGTCGACGAGCCGTTCGCCCGGCTGCGCCTGCTCGACCCGGGCACCGGCGTGATCACCACGCCGGAGGTGTTCGCCGGGCGGCACGTCGTGGAGCTGCGGCAACGGCCGGACGGCGGCCCGCTGGCGGTGCTGACCCGGGCCAGTGCGGACAGCGACCTCGGCCCCCGTACCTGCGCATTGCACGTCTTCGATCCGGTCACCGGGGCGGCCGAGGATCTGGGCCCGATCGAACCCGACGCCGATTCGCTGGCCTGGTGGCCGGAGGAGGACGGCTGGCACCTCGGCTGGATCGCGCTCACCCCGCCCGTCCTGCACGCCGGCACCGCCGTGTTCGACCTGGCCTTGACCAGCGGGTTCCGCCGTAACCGGACCGCCGGCACCGAGATGTGTCCGGCCGAGCTCTGTCAGACCGGCGCCGCCCCGCTCGTCGTGTTCGCCGACGGCCTGGATTCGACGCTGGCTCGGCTCGATCCGGCCGGGTTGACCACGCTGTCCCGGCATCCGGGGAATCTCGACGGGCTGACCTCCACGCCGGGTGGCGGGGAGATCGCGGTGCTGGCCGGCAGTCGTTATCGGCCGGCCGATGTCCACATCGGATCACCGGGCGGCCCGCTGCGCCGGGTCACCGACCTGCACCCGGAGCTGGGCGGTGTCACGCTCGGCCGGCAGGAGCCGTTCACCTACCGCGCCGCCGACGGCCTCGACCTGGACGGACTGCTGGTTCTCCCGCCCGGGTCCGGCGAAGGGCCGTTTCCGCTGGTCACGATCGTGCACGGCGGCCCGTACCACCGCTATGCGGACGACTTCCAGCCGAACCCGCAGTGGCTGGCGACCGCCGGGTACGCGGTGTTCCTGCCCAATCCGCGGGGCGGTCAGGGGCACGGCCACGCGTTCGCGGCGCGGGTCGCGGGCCGGGTCGGGCGGGAGGAGTGGACCGACATCCTGACCGGAATCGATCTGCTCGTCGATCGGGGGGTCGCCGACCCCGGGCGGCTGGGCATCTCCGGGTGGAGTCACGGCGGGTTCATGGCCGCCTGGGCGGTCGGGCAGTCCGATCGGTTCCGGGCGGCGCTGGTCGGGGCCGGGGTCACCGACTGGGGCATGCTGGCCGCGACCGGGGAGAACGGCCGGTTCGAGGCCGCGCTGGGCGGCAGCGACGGCTGGTCCGGGATCGGTCCGCATCCGCATGACGAGGTCAGCCCGATCTCGTACGCGGGCAGCATCCGCACGCCGGTGCTGCTCGTGCACGGCGCCGAGGACACCAACGTCCCCATCGGACAGGCGGTGTACCTGCACCGCGCGTTGCGGCACTTCGGTGTCGAGCACGAGTTCGTGATCTATCCGCGCGAGGGTCACCGGATCGGGGAGCGCGAGCACCGGCTGGACCTGCTGCACCGGACCCGCGCGTGGTTCGACCGGTGGCTCTAGATGCGGGGGAGTTCCTCCTGCGCGGCCGAGAGCCAGTCCAGGGCGTACTCCAGATCGGCGGCCGAGGCCCGGCGCCGGTAGGAGCGGTCGGCGCGGGCCGAGGCGGCACAGGCCTCGATCGTGCGGCGGGCCCGGGCGTACAGGAACGGATCGTCGATCGGCGCTGAGCGGTCCGGCGCACCCCGGGCCCGGCGGATCCGCAGCCGGCGCAGCCCGGCGCGGATCAGGTAGGCGGCCCAGACGCCCGCGACGGCGATCCCGGTCAGCACCGGCGGGCGGGCCGGGTCCGGCACCAGGAGCAGCGGGGGAAGCCCGACCAGAAGAGCGGCGAGCAGTACGGCCAGGACCGTCGTGTGGCCGGTCCCGGTCGGGGCGGCCCGGTAGCGGGCGGCGGCGTTCCCGAGGTCGTGGCGGACCTGGCCGAGCCGGGCGAAACCGACCCGGTCCGGGCGGTCGGCCGTCCAGTCCCGGCTCTGCGCGTCGACGATCGCGGCGGCGAGTTCCCGGTCGAGCCCGCGCAGCCGAGGCGCGACACCTCCGGCAAACGGATCGTCCCTGGTCACGAGGTCCCCCGAAGAACGGTCACGGCCAGCCCTTCGAGAGGTCGTCCAGGTATCGCTCCAGGCAGTCGATCGCCTGGCAGAGCAGTAGATCGGCCCGAGCCACCCGCCCCAGCACCGGATCCCCGCTCAACGCCCGCCGCAACGCGGGCGCCCGCCAGTTGGCCCGCCCGGCTCGCCGCAGGCCGGCTGAGACGAGCCGGACCCGGGCCCGCTCCAGCGCGAACGGCACCTCGACCAGCCCGGGTCCGGGCCGGTCGGGTGGTACCGGCAGCGCCGGGGCGGTACCGCGGCGGCGCAGCACTCCGGCAAGGTGCAGCGCCATGATCAGCAGGAGACCGGCGAACGCAAGAGCGGCGGGCAGGCCGCCGCCGGTGACCCGGGCCAGGGCGGCCGACCCGGCCACCACTCCGGCCGTGACGACCGTCGTGGTCAGTACCGACACCAGCGGTGATCGGCGGCCGAGCAGCCCGGCCAGTTCGGCGTCGGCCGCGGCCAGCCGGGCGCAGGCCGAGCGGATCCAGAACTGGTCGAGGTCGTCGGCTTCCCGGACGACCTCGGCGAATCCGTCGGCGATGAGCGCGCGCACGGCGTCCAGTTCGGCGGGCAGCGCACGGACCGGCGGCATACCTGCAGCGTCGCACCGAACCGGCGGTTGCGGACTGTCGGGTTTCCGCAATGCTCAGGTCCCCGGGCGCCCGACCGATCGTTCCGCCGTGTTCAGAGAATTGCCGGTCCGGACGGTCGACCGTACGCGGCTCGCCGCCGCCGGTATCGGCAGCCTCGCCATGCTTCTGCAGCTGGGGCAGGTCGGCAACGCTTTGCGCTCGCCCGGGTTCATCCGGCTGTCGACGATCTCGGTGCTCCTGCTCGTCGTCCTGATGATGGACATGCTCCGCCGCAAGAGTTCCTCGTGGTGGACCGTTCCGGTCGTCCCGGCCCTGGTCGCGGTCGGCGCGGCCGGCCTGAAGGATCCGCTCGGCGGGACCTCGCTGGCCCTGTCCACGTTGATCGTCTGCTCGCTGTACGACACCAACCGGCGCTGGTTCGCCCGGATGGCCGGCGCGCTGGTGGCGATGCCGGTCGCGGTCGCGATCTCCCCGGACGTGGTCGCCCAGGCGACGTCCTGGCACACCCCGTCGGTGCTCGGTCTGCTCCCGCAGATCCTGCTGATGGGTGTGCTGACCCGGGCGTTCTACCTGGGTCTGCTGCGCCAGGAGCGGGCCGCGGCCCGGGACGCCACGCTGACCCAGGCCGGCCACGAGCTGCTCGCGGTGACCGAGAACGCCGAGATCCGCCGGATCGGCGAGCGGACCGCCGAGGAACTGGTCCGGACGCATCCCGGGGTGGCTCTGCTCATCGTCTCCCGGGACCGGCCGGGGCTGACGATCTCGTTCGGGGCGGGCACTCCGGAGGGCGTGTCCGGCCGGCTGCTGACCGGTTCGACACCCGATCCGGCCGAGTTGTCGGCGCTGATCCCGGGCTTCGGGAACTGGCAGGTCGACCCGCTCGGCGGGGAGCCGGCGACGGCACCGCTGCTGATGGTGGTCGGTGGCCGCAGAGCCGTGCCGGACGAGGTCCGGGACGCCTTCCGCAGCCTGTCCTACCAGGTCATTCTGGCCGAGGAGGCGCAGCTGGCCCGGGCCGAGCTGGAGTACCGCGCGCACCACGATCATCTGACCGGCCTGCCGACCCGGGCCAAGTTCCTGCGGGCGGCGGCGTCCGCGATCGACGGCGGTGGGCCGGTCACGCTGCTCAACATCGACCTGGACGGTTTCAAGCGGGTCAACGACCAGCACGGGCACGCGGCCGGTGACGAACTGCTGGTCGCGGTGGCCGAGCGGATCAGCGCGGCGGCCGGCCGGGACGGGATCGCGGCGCGTTTCGGCGGCGACGAGTTCGCTCTGCTGCTGACCGGTCCGACCGGGATCGATCAGGCAGAGCGGCTCTGTGCCGAGCTCTGCGAGCCGGTGCGGCTGAGCGCGGCCACGGTCCGGGTCGGCGCGAGCGTCGGTGTCGCGCCGGCCGAGCCCGGTGTCACCGTGGCCGACCTGCTCCGCCGGGCCGACCAGGCGATGTACAGCGCCAAGGCGGGCGGCAAGAACCGCGTGGTCCGCTACGGCGTCACCGAGACGGTAGCCGTCTGAGCCACGCCGCCGCGGCCTCCGCGCTGGTCACGCCGGGTGCCGCGGGCAGCGGCGGCCGATCGATCATCAGCACGCGTACGCCCAGGGCCCGCGCCGCCACGAGCTTCGCGTCGGCCCCGCCGCTGTCCTTGGTGACCAGCACGTCGATCCGATGCTCGGCGAGCAGCCGCGTCTCGCCCTCGACGGTGAACGGCCCCCGGTCCAGCAGCACTTCCAGGCGTCGCGGCATCGGCGGCTCGGGCGGTTCGACCGAGCGGGCCAGGAACCAGCCGGTGTCCAGGTGCGCGAACGCCCCGATGGTCTGCCGCCCGGTGGTCAGGAACACGCGCTCATCGGTCAGCCGGGCCGCCGCCTCCTCGACCGACGCGACGCGGTGCCAATCATCGCCCGGCGACGCGACCCACCCCGGCCTTCGCAGAAACAGCGTGGGTACGGACATGGCCGCCGCGTTCGCACTGATCCGCGCCGCGAACGGGTGGGTCGCATCGACGAGCACGTCGATCCGCCGCTCGGCGAGGTAGCGGGCCAGGCCGTCCACGCCGCCGAATCCGCCCACCCGGACCTCGCCCGCGGGGAGCCGGGGCGCACTGGTCCGCCCGGCCAGCGAGGTGATCACCTCGTGCTCGCCCGCGATCAGCCCGGCCAGCTCACGGGCCTCGGTCGTGCCGCCCAGGATCAGGACTCTCACGGACGGCAGCGGTCCGCGGAGTAGAGGTGGCTGTCCGGGAACTGGCCGGCGGTCAGCGCGGCCCCGACCACGATCACCGCGGTCCGCCGGATCCCGGCCGCCTTGACCCGGTCCGCGATGTCGGCCAGGGTGCCCCGCACGACCAGTTCGTCCGGACGGCTGGCCCGCGCGACCACGGCGACCGGGCAGTCCGCGCCGTAGTTGCCGACGAGTTCGGCGACGACCGCGTCGATCCGCTGCACGGCCAGGTGCAGCACCATCGTGGCCCGGCTGCGGCCGAGCGTGGCCAGGTCCTCGCCGGGCGGCATGGCGGTGGCCCGCTCGGCCGTCCGGGTCAGGATCACCGTCTGCGCGACCTCGGGCACGGTGAACTCGCGGTTCAGGGCGGCGGCGGCCGCGGCGAACGCGGGCACGCCGGGGGTGACGTCGTAGGGCACGCCGGCCGCGTCGAGCCGGCGCATCTGCTCGGCGACCGCGCTGAACACCGACGGGTCGCCCGAGTGCAGGCGGGCCACGTCCTGACCGTTCGCGTGCGCGGCCACCATCTCGGCCACGATCTCGTCGAGCGTGAGGTTCGCGGTGTCGACCAGCCTGGCCCCGGGCGGGCACGCGTCGAGCAGCTCGGGCGGGACCAGGCTGCCCGCGTACAGGCAGATCGGTGTTTTGCTGATCAAGCGGTGCCCGCGCAGCGTGATCAGGTCGGCGGCGCCGGGCCCGGCGCCGATGAAATGTACGGTCATCGGGTCATCGTCCAGATCGTCACCGGCATGAAGGATCGCCAGCCGGTGAAACCACCCACCGGCGACCCGCGCTGCACCGTCAGGCGGGTCAGCTCGCCGCCCAGTCTCGCGTATGCCCCGGCCAGCACGGCCTCCGACTCCACGGTCACCGCGTTCGCGACCAGCCGCCCGGCCGGCTTCAACCTTTCAAGACAATTTTCCAGTACGCCGTGACGGGTCACGCCACCACCGATGAAGATCGTGTCGGGGGCCGGGAGATCGTCCAGCGCCTCCGGGGCGCGCCCGTGCACGACCCGCAGGTGGGGCACGCCGAGCGCGGCGGCGTTGGCGGTGATCGTGGCGACCCGGGCGGCGTCCGGCTCGACGGCCACCGCGCGGCAGGCCGGGTGGGCGCGCAGCCACTCGATGCCGATGCTGCCCGAGCCGGCACCGACGTCCCAGAGCAGCTCACCGGGGGCGGGCGCGAGCGCGGCCAGGGTCACGGCGCGGACCTCGCGCTTGGTGAGCTGGCCGTCCGTCGCGAAGGCGTCGTCGGGCAGGCCGGGCACGACCGGGAGCCGGGGGCCGTCGCCGCACTCGACCGCGATCACGTTCAGCGGGTCGCCGGCCGGCATCGTCCAGTCGCCGGCCGCACCGGTGACCAGACGCTCGTCCGGCCCGCCGAGCTGCTCCAGCACGGTGATCAAGGCATCCGGGAAGCCCCGTCCGGTCAGGTATCCGGCGACCGCCGCCGGGGTGTCCGCGCCCGAGGACAGAACCAGGATCCGGCGACCCGGGTTGAGGGCGCGACCCAGAGCCGCGACCGGGGCCGTGACCAGACTCACCACATCCGTGCGGGCCAGGTCCCAGCCCAGCCGGGCGGCGGCCAGCGAGACCGACGACGGGTGGGGCAGGACCCGCAGGCGCTCCGGCCCGAGGACGCGGGCGAGGGTCGCGCCGATGCCGTGGAACATCGGGTCGCCGCTGGCCAGGACGCAGATCCGGCGGTCGCGGGCATCCTCGAACAGGCCGGGGAGCGCGGGGAGCATCGGGCTCGGCCAGGCGCGTCTTTCCGCGGTGACCGAACCCGGGAGCAGGGCCAGCTGCCGGGCGCTCCCGAAGATCAGATCGGCGTCGTGGAGCGCTGCTGTGGCCGTACGGGAAAGGTCTTGAAACCACCCGGCGCCGATGCCGACAACCGTGACCGACGGAGGGGTTTCTGATCGCACCGGGTGAACCTATCCCGTCCCGGGATCCGGAATTTCTCGGTGGGAGGTTGAGCCATCCGGCGACGGCGTGCGTACGCATTCCTGACGGCCTTGAACCGAGACCTGGTCGTCACGTCGGCCGCAGGGGTGGCGGGCGCCGATAGACGACTGGTGAGCAGGTGAGGATGATGGCCATACCGGCCTTCCAGGACCAGCGTGAGCTACCGGACGACGACGACGGATACTTCGCCGGCCTGCGCGCGGAACCGCGTGACACCGACGATTCGTGGTCGCGCAGCTCGACGCGGGCGGCCTCCCGGTACGAGGACTCCCGGTACGAGGACGACCGTCCGTCCTGGGACTCGCCGTCGCGGTCCTCCGCCCGCACCGACACCGCCCCGCGCCCGTCCTGGGACTCCCCGTCCCAGTCCTCGCGGCCGTCCTGGGACGGGCCGTCGCACGCGGCGCCCACCTGGGACTCGATGCCGGAACCGGAGCCCGCGCCCCAGGGCCGCCCGGCCGATCCGTACCGTCGCGGCGACATCGTCGTCGAGTCGAACACCTCGCCGACCGGCTGGAAGGTCGGCACCGGCGTCCCGGTGCCGGAGGACGACCGCCCGCCGGCCGAGGCCACCTCGGGCAACCGGCTCTTCACGGTCATGCTGTTCTTCTCCGGGCTGGCCACCAGCATCTCGCTCTGGCTGTTCGACACCCAGGCCGGCGCGGTCAACGACACCGCGACGATGATGCTGGCCGTCGGCCGGGTCTCCGGCCTGATCGCCGGCTACCTGCTCTTCATCCAGCTGCTGATGATGAGCCGGGTCTCCTGGCTGGAGGAGTGGGTCGGCTCGCGCGACCTGCTCCGCTGGCACCGCTGGCTCGGCACGTCGCTGCTGGTCATGGTGCTCGCGCACATCGTCACCATCGTCTACGGGTACGCGCTGCTGGCCCAGACCGGCGTCGTCGACCAGGCCTGGAGCGTGATCACCACGTTCCCGGAGATGATCAGCGCCACGGTCGCGACCGGCCTGCTCGTGCTGCTGTCGTTCACCTCGATCCGGTGGCTGCGCACCCACCTGCCGTACGAGCTCTGGCACCTGATCCACCTCACCGGCTACGTGGTCCTGCTGCTCGGATACGGCCACCAGCTCGCCACCGGCGCCGACCTGAGCGGCCGGTTCGCCTCCTACTTCTGGCCCGGCCTGGGCGCGCTGGTCATCGCCGCCCTGGTCTGGGGCCGGATCGTCGAGCCGCTCTGGCTCAACGCGCGGCACCGGTTCAGCGTCGCCGAGGTGGTCGCCGAGGGTGCCAACACGTTCTCGATCTACATCGCCGCCAAGAACCTCGACAAGCTGCCCGCGCAGGCCGGCCAGTTCATGCGCTGGCGGTTCCTGAACGGCAACGGCTGGTGGCAGTCACACCCGTTCTCGCTCTCGGCCGCCCCCAACCGCGAATGGCTGCGCCTGACCGTCACGGTCGCCGGCGGGCACACCTCCAAACTGGGTGAGCTGCGACCGGGCACACCGGTCTGGGCCGAAGGACCGTTCGGCACGTTCACCGCGCAACGGCGTACCCGCCGAAGGGCTCTTCTGATCGCCGGCGGCAGCGGCATCGCGCCGATCCGGGCGCTGCTCGAAGACATGCCGTCCGACACCATCGTGATCTACCGCGCCAGCCGCCCGGACGAACTCGTCTTCCGGGCCGAGCTGGAAGAACTGGCCGAGGAACGCGACGCCTGGGTGCGGTACATCGTCGGCTCCCGCAGCGACCCCGGCCCGCGCCGCCTCTTCACCCCGAACGGCCTGCGCGGCCTGGTGCCGGACGTCAACCGGCGCGACGTCTACCTGTGCGGCCCGCCCGGACTGGTCGAAGCCGCCGTCGGCACCCTCAAGCAGCTTGAGGTGCCGGACAGCCAGCTTCACCTCGACCCCTTCGAGTTCTGACCCCCACGTTCCCCCTACGACCTGGAGTTTTGCCATGCGCCGTAGTACCGCAGCAGCAGTCGGCACCCTCACCGGTGCGGCCCTGATCCTCGGGGTCCGCCTGAGCGTGCAGCCGCCGGCGGCACCGGCGGAAGCCGCGCCGGCCGCTCAGGAACTGACCGAGGAGCCGGCCCCGGCCGAGACCTCCGCGGGCGCGAAGAAGCCGGCCACGGGCGCCACCTCACCCTCCTCGAAGAAGAAGGAGAGCGCCAAGCCGACCGAGGAGGCCGGCGGGCTCAAAGCCGGCACCTACAAGGGCAAGGCCGTGCAGAACCCGTACGGCACGGTCCAGGTCACCATCAAGGTCAGCGGCGGCAAGATCTCCAGCGCCGACGCCACGTACCCGAAGACCGGCTTCAGCGCGACGATCAACCCGGACGCGGTGACCAAACTCAACAAGGAGACCCTGACCGCGCAGAGCGCCAAGGTCGACACGGTCTCCGGGGCCACGTTCACCAGCCAGTCGTATGTGACCTCCCTCCAGGCCGCCCTGGACGCCGCCGGCGCGTAGGGTCGGGCCGTGCGCCACGTCGAGCAGGTGATGGGAACGGTCGTCAGCATCGAACTGGCCGACGACCTCCCCGAGGAACGGCTGCGGGAACTGATCGCGTCGACGTGCTCGTGGCTGCACGAGGTGGACGCACGGTTCAGCACGTACAAGGAGGACAGCGAGGTCTCCCGGCTGCGGCGCGGCGAGATCCGGGCCGAGAACTGCTCGGACGACCTGCGCCTGGTCCTGGACCGCTGCGCCGACCTGTGGCGGGAGACCGACGGCTACTTCGACGTGTACGCGACCGGGCCGCTCGACCCGTCCGGATACGTCAAAGGCTGGTCCGTCGAAGAGGCCTCGGCCCGCCTGGCCGCCGCCGGCTCCACCCGGCACCACATCAACGCCGGCGGCGACATCCGGATGCGCGGCACCGCACCGGGCGGCGGGCGCTGGCGGGTCGGCATCCGGCACCCCTGGCAGGCCGACAAACTGGCCTGGGTCCTCGCCGTCGGCGAAGGCGCGGTGGCCACCTCGGGCACGTACGAGCGGGGCGCCCACGTCTGGAACCCGCGCACCGGCACGGCCGCGACCGGGCTGCGCTCGGTCACCGTCGCCGGGCCCGACCTGGCCGTGGCCGACGCCTACGCCACCGCGGCCCTGGCCATGGGCGAGCCGGGGCTGGCCTGGCTGGCCAAGCGGGTCGCCGACGGCTACGAATCCGCCGCCGTGACCGAGGACGGCCGCGCCTTCACCTCACCCGGCCTCCCCGTCACCCGCGACGAATAGCCATCCCGCGCGCTTGCCTGCCCGCGCGCCTGCTTGCCCGCGCGCCTGCTTGCCCGCGCGCTTGCGTGCCCGCGCGCCTGCCCGGCTGCGGGCTGCTCGGTGCGCTGGTCAGAAGTCGGCGAACATGTAGGGCATGCGGGTCGGGAACAGCACCCCCAATCGCTCCATCGCCTCCGCGTCCAGATCGCCCAGGCCGCGCGTGAACACCTCGACCGGATCCAGCGCCCCGTAGACCAGCGCGCTGAACCCGCCCACCGTCAACGTCGCCTCCGGAACGCCGCCGGGCTTCACCGTGAGCTGCCCGTCGTCGGCGCCGAACTGCCAGACCCCGCCGATCAGGTCGTCGCCGACGATCTCCACGGTGATCCCACCCCGGCCCACGCGACTGCCGGCCAGCGCGGGCACGTCCAGCACCCGGACCATCGGCGCGTTGTGCGTCGGACTGTCCACCGCCGCACTGGTCGTGACCGTCATGTCGGTGCCCCACAGCTCGGCGAGCTCATCCGCCCCGAGGTACACCTCGATCGCGGAGACCTGGTCGACGTGCCGGGCCAGGAACTGCAACAACAGCGCGCGCCCGAGCGGACCGGTGCTGAACAGGCTCGACCCGAGCAGATCGCCACCGTGGCCGTCGATCCGATACCGCAGCGCGCCGACCACCTCGCCGTCGACCCGGGCCAGCGCGACCCAGGCCTTCTCCTCCCGGAACTCGGCCGACCGGGTCTCGTCGAACACGGCGAACCCGTGGCGGTGGGCGAGGAGACGGTGCTCCAACGCCTCGTACGCCGCGAAGCCCTCCTTGATGGGCAGCCGCTGGACCGAACCGGGAAGGTCTCGCCGCAGGAGCTCGGAAAGGCCTTCCGGGGCGAAACGGGCCTTGCGCGTCTTCGGGATGCCGACATAGCCGAACCGGGCGTAGAAGCTCGGGCGGAACGGGTAGAGCGCGCTCACCGCGCAACCCTGCTCGCGCGTGTGCCGCAGCAACCGGGTCATCAGCTCACGCACCAGGCCCCGGCGCCGCGCCGACGGGTGCGAGGCCACCGCGGCCACGCCGGCCATGTCGTGGACCAGGCCGCGCACGTTCTGCCGCATGGGCAGGGAGGCGGCCCCGGCCAGGGTCTCGCCCGCCTCCTCGGCGACGAAACTGGTCGCCGTGGTGAAGAATCGCTGCCGTCGCTGATATCGCTCGGCCTCGTCGTCGGGCCCGGGGGACGGGCTGAACGCATAGGCTTGCAGCGGGAACGTGGTCGTCACGCGCTCGTCCGTGGTCACCTGCCGGATCTCCATGCCTCACATCCAACCCAAACCCCGGCCCGTCCGGCGAGCCAAATTCCGGGCCTGTGGATAACTCGGCGTCTGCCCAGGTCACGACACGCCGGGGGACCCCGGTTTGGAGAAGTCCCAGGTGACCGGCTATGGTTTTGTCCGTCGCCAGGGAGACCGAGCGGCAACGCGGAAGTGGCGCAGTGGTAGCGCATCACCTTGCCAAGGTGAGGGTCGCGGGTTCGAATCCCGTCTTCCGCTCGGAGAGGGCCTTCACAGGTACACGTGCGGGGCTGGCTCGGTGGAGTGGCCGAGAGGCGAGGCAACGGCCTGCAAAGCCGTGTACACGGGTTCAAATCCCGTCTCCACCTCGCAATGCTTCTTTTTGAAGCCAAGCCAGGGCGATTGGCGCAGCGGGAGCGCGCTTCCTTGACACGGAAGAGGTCACTGGTTCGATCCCAGTATCGCCCACGATCTAACGGCGCCTCCTGTCCGCGAAAAGCGCGGACCGGGGGCGCTTGTCATTTTGGCCGCCGGGGCCGAGCCCCCGCGGACCCCACGGTGCGACGGTTGCGGTGATTTGGCCCGCTGGCCGGTTCGTGGTGACGTAACAAACGGCCGGCTGCGAACGGCTGTGGCTCGGCTGGGTTGTCGCGGTTGATTGACGGCTGCCGGGGCGCTGAATCCGTACGGCTGCTTGGGTGGGTTTGGGCAGTGATGACTGGTGATGGCTGGACCGCCGATCGGTGATGGCTCGGCCAGGATTGTGCGAATGACGCTAATCAGTACGCCATGACAGGCCGTTACCTCGCGCGCACTGAACGGAGCGCACTCCCGGTGCGACATGATCCACTATGGAGTGGCGTACGTTCCCATTTCAGGGGCCGTCTGTGAGGTATCGCCGATAGCCAGTCCGTCAATCGGGCAGGTACGGTACAAATCTCCTAGTCGGTGATCTTCTACTAGCGAAGGCGAATGGGGGAGCAATCGATGCCCGAGGCAGGCCGCTGGATGAGCTGGTTGCGCGGGCGGCGGCACGAGCAGGGCGAATCCGAGGCCGTACGGGAGAGCGAGCCCGCCCCACCACCGGAGAAACCGGACCCGTGGCGACCCGTGGCCGGCGAGTTCGCGCTGCGGCTGCTCACCCTCACGTGGGAGGCCGTTCACCACATCGGGGAGGCCGAGTTCCGCGAGCAGGACTCCGAGCGTCGCAAGATCCTGTTCCGGATCGACCATTCGGTGACCCGGGTGCGGCGCCTGGCCGAGAACCTGCGCGTGCTGACCGGTGAGCCGCTCGACGACCCGGATCAGCAGATCACCTCGCTGCACGATGTCACGCACGCGGCCGGCGCGGCCGTGGAGCACTACGAGCGGCTGCACTTCGGGCCGATCGCCGATCTGGCGGTGGCCGCGAGCGCCGCCGACGACGTGATCCGGATCCTGACCGAGCTGATCGACAACGCGGATCGCTATTCGCCGCCGACCGAGCCGGTGGCGGTCGCCGCGCACCTGACCGGTGACGGTGACGTGGTGATCCGGGTGGAGGACAACGGGATCGGCCTGAATCCGGCGCACGTGCCGTGGATCGAGGCGATGCTGGAGAACGGGCCGGCCGAGGGCGAGTTGCAGCCGGCGCATCTGGGTCTGACGGTGGCTTCGGTGCTGACCCGCCGGCACAGCTCGTTGCGGGTGCGGGTGGTGCCGCGCCGGCCGCAGGGCACGGTCGCCATGTTGCTGATCGGCGCCGATCTGTTGTGCGAGGCGCCGCGGGTCGATCCGGAGTCGTCGGCGCCGTCGATGCCCGAGCCGCCGCCCCCGCAGAATCATCGCAACGACGTGACCATGGTGCTTCCGGCCGTGCAGAAGCCGATGCCGCGCCGGGTTCCGGCCAGTGTGCGGACGAGTGTGCCGCCGCCCCCGGTCGCCACCGAGGTCCACCACACCGCCTGGCACGACGACGCGGCCGATTTCAACGCGGGCGTGGACGCGGCCCGGGCCAAGGCGCCCCCAGCGCCTCCGCAAACGAACCCAGTACCCCAGCAAGCGGGCGCAGCCCCCCAGCAAAGAACGAGCACCGCCCCCCGGCAAGAATCGAAGGACCCCCATGACTGACAAACCGGATGTCTCCTGGCTGATCGGGCAACTCGTCCGCGAGGTGCCGACGATCACCGCGGTCGTCCTGGTCTCGGCCGACGGCCTGCAGCTCGCCTCTTCCGGCCACTTGAGCCGGGAGCACGCGGAGAGCGTCGCCGCGCTCGCCGCCGGCTTCCTCGGCATCACCGGCCAGCTCGGCGGCCTGCTGCAGCTCGGCGCCCCGGAGAACCTGAGCATCCGCTACCCGCACGGTCACCTGGCGTTCCTGCGGATCGACGATCCGGCCGGCGAGTTCGTCGCCGCGCTGCTCGTGTCGGCGCAGCCGCAGACCCAGATCGGCCAGCTGGGGTACGCGATGACCACGTTCAGCCAGGCCGTCGGGCACGCGCTCACCCCGGCGACGCGTTACGCCCTGCACCAGGGCACCCTGCCCGTGCCGGCCCGCTGATCCGGAGGCCACCGATGGCTAGAAGGCCGGGACTGCACTGGAAGGTGCGCCCGTACATGACCGCGCGGGGGCGGACCAGCGGGCGTAGCCCGTTGCTGATCCACACCCTGGTCTCCACCGGCAACCGGTACGACCCGGTCCTCGCCGCCAGCATGACCCCGGCGTCCCGGTCGCTCTACGAGCAGGCCCGCCGGATGTGTTCGGTGGCGGAGCTGTCGGCGGCCTGCAATCTGCCGCTCGGCCTCACCCGCCTGCTGATCAACGACCTGCTCAAAATCGGTCAGCTGGTCGTGCATGACGCTCGCCCCTCGCAAGATCTAGCCCTCCTGGAGAGACTTCGTGCAGGCCTCCTCCGGCTCACCTAGAACCGAAGGCTCACATAGAGCCGATGACGGCTCACGCAGAGCCGATGACGGCTCACACAGAGCCAGCGCTGTCGAAGGCTCGTACCGAGCCGAAAGCTCGCACCGAACCGAGATGACCTCGGCGAAGATCGTGATCGCCGGGGGTTTCGGCGTGGGCAAGACGACCGCGGTCGAGGCCATTTCGGAAATTCCGGCAATTCGCACGGAGTCCTGGATGACCGCGGCGGCGGCCCAGATCGACCGCCTCGATCCGGGCATCGACAAGGTCACCACCACCGTGGCGATGGACTTCGGCCGGGTGACCATCGACGATTCTCTTGTGCTCTATCTGTTCGGCACGCCGGGTCAGCCCCGGTTCTGGCCGATGTGGGACGACCTGGTCCGAGGCGCGGTCGGCGCCCTGGTCCTGGTCGACACCAACCATCTGGAGAACTCGTTCGCCGCGGTCAACTACTTCGAGAACGACGCGGACGTGCCGTGGATCGTCTGCGTCAATCTTTTCCACGGCGTTCAGACCCACGAGCTTTCCGAGGTACGGGAGGCACTCACGCTGCCACCGCACGTCCCGTTGATCGCCGCGGACATCCGCGAGCCGCGCAACGTCGCGCACGCATTGCTGGCCGTGGTGAACCACGCGACGGAGCGCGCCACCGCCCTCGCCCCCACCGGCGTCGGCTAGTTGCACAGGAGGCACCACTTTGCGCAAGATCCTTATCGTGGGGGCCGGTCAGGCCGGCCTCCAGCTCGCCCTCACCCTGCGGGCCGAGGGCTACGAGGTCACTCTCATGTCGGCGCGCACCCCGGCGGAGATCCGCACCGGCTGGCCCACCTCCACCCAGGCCATGTTCGACCTGGCCCTGGGCACCGAGCGGGCGTACGGGCTGAACCACTGGGAGTCCGAGGTCCCACCGATCCACGGGCTGCGGCCGCAGCTCTCGGTCGAGAAGGGACAGCTGGCGCTGGCGTTCAACGCGCCGCTGGACCGCCCGGCCCAGTCCACCGACCAGCGGGTCAAGATGGCCCGCTGGCTGGAGGACGCCGAGGAGCGCGGCGTCGAGGTGATCTACAACGCGGCCACCACCCAGGATCTGGACGCGATCACCCAGATCGGCCGTTACGACCTGACGATCGTCGCGGCCGGCAAGGGTGACCTGGTGGCGATGTTCGACCGTGATCCGGACCGGTCGCCGTACACCGAGCCGCAGCGTGGCCTGGCCGTCGCCTACGTCCACGGTCTCGAACCGGACCCGGAGTGGCCCGAGCCGCACGTCGGTTTCCACGCCCTGCCCGGCCTGGGCGAACTGTTCGTGATCCCCGGCCTGACCCACACCGGCCCGTGCGACATCCTGTTCTGGGAGGCGATTCCCGGCGGGCCGCTGGACCGCTGGGCCGGCAACACCGGCCGGATGGCCCCCGAGCAGCACCTCGAACTCACCCTCGACCTGATCCGCGAGCACCTGCCCTGGGTTGCCGCGCGCGCCGGGAACGTCCGGCTCACCGACGCCAAGGCCACCCTGCACGGCCGTTACACCCCGACGGTCCGCCGGCCGGTCGCGCACCTGCCCGGCGGCGGCAAGGTTCTCGGCCTGGCCGACGTGGTCATCGCCAACGATCCGATCACCGGTCAGGGCAGCAACACCGCGGCCAAGGCGGCCCACCACTACCTCCAGGCCATCCTGGCCCGCGGTGACCAGCCGTTCGACGAGCGGTGGATGACCGACACCTTCGAGCAGTTCTGGACCGCCCACGGCATGGCGGTCACCGGCTGGACCAACGCGATGCTGCAGCCGCTGCCCCCGCACGTCCAGCAGCTTCTCGGCGCCGCCACCGCCAACGAGCAGATCGCCCGCCGTTTCGCCTACGGCTTCGTCGACCCGAACGACCTGCTCAACTGGTTCGTCGACCCGGAGAAGGCAGCTGCCTACCTCGGCGAGGTCTCCGGAGCTTAAAACCAAAATTCCCGATTTGGTACGGCGTGAGCACCGCGACCGTGCCCGCGGGAGGCTGCGAAGTCACCCCATGAAGAAGGCGCATCCGGGGATGGATGCGCCTTCTCCCTGTGCCCGTGGTCAGGTGCCGGTGCCGGTGGTTCCACTCTGGGTGGTCGCACCCTGGTTCTGATCGGTGGTCCCACCCTGGCCGGTGGTGCCCCCTTGGCCTGTGGTGCCGGTCTGGCCCTGCTGGCCGGTCTGCCCGCTCTGGTCACCGCCCATGTTGCCGCCGAAACCGCCGCCCCCTCCGCGCATGCCCCCTCCGCCGCCGGGGCCGCCCTGCTGGGAGACTCCGGCCGGGGTCGAGGAGTCACCGCCGACCGCGGCCATGATCCCGGCGGTGATGCCGGAGCTGGCCACGGCCGTGGCCAGGACCGCGGCGACCAGGATGGTCTTCGGGCTGCGCGGTTTTCTGGACTTCGCGGCCGGCCCGGGCGGAACCCAGGACCCGGGCGGCCCACCGACCGGCTGCCCCGGGATCGCCCCGAACCCGGCGGGCGGCCCCGGAACCGCCGAGCCGTGCGGACCGTCGCCCGGCCCGGGAACCGCGGTCGACGGGCCGTCGGCCTGCCCCGGGATCGCGCTGGACGGGACGTCGGCCTGGATCGGGACCAGTTCGGTGGGCGGTTCGGTCTCCTCGTGGGCGGTGGCCGGCTCCGACCACGGGTCACTCGGCTGAAGGGTTCCCACCGCCCCGGCCGGCTCGGTGAGCGGCGCGGTCGTAGTGGTCGGTAGTCCGGATTCTTCGTTCTTGCTCATGCGGCGACTCCTCGGCTCATCGCGGTGAGCAAATCGTGGCGTCCCGGACTATGTGGACCCTGTCCCCGATGTAGGCCTTTCCTGTCAACCGCGCGGCCGCCGGTCAGGTTCCGACGCCGGGCGCGGCGGTGGGCGGCTGGTCGCCGGAGCCACCGCCGGGGAACCCGCCGCCGTTCTGCGAGGTGTCGCCGTTCTGGGCGCCGCCACCGTTCTGCGTGCCGCCGGAGAATCCGCCGCCGTTCTGGTTGCCACCGGGGAATCCGCCGCCGTTCTGGTTGCCGCGGCCGAAGCCGCCGCCGCCCGGACCGCCCTGCCGGCTGGTGCCCGGCGGCCCACCAAGGCCGCCCCCGGACGAACTGTTGTCGCTGTTCAGCGCGGCCATGATGCCGGCCGTGAGCGCGGAACTGGCGACGGCGGTGGCCAGGACCGCGGTGATCAGCGTCCGCTTGAAGCTCGGCGTGCCCGGATCACCTGGCGCGCGAGGCGCGGGCGGTGCCCACGGCTGCGGCGGTCCGTCCAGGAGGTCGGCCCCGGAGACGAATGCCGGGCCGGGCGGCGGGGAGGACGGCTCGGCGGGGATCGGAGCCGTGGCGGGCTCGGATGCGGGCACCGGGGCAGGGTGTCCGGTACTCATCGGCTACTCCTGAAGAGGGCGGCTGCTGAAGAGGGGAGAACGGATACGCGTGCGCGAAGCCTGCCCGCACCGCCTGTGCGTCACCTGTCCGTGCTCTTGGCGCAACCTGACAACCCAACGAAATTCCCGCTTTGGCGGCAGATGGGCGATCTTGCGTACCGGAAACCATTAGAGGACTCACGGGGAATTCTTAGAAATCGCTTCTAGGGTCGAAGAATGCTGAGTGTGGCGGTCGTGCCGTGATGACCGTGCTCCGCCCGGACGGCTCCGAGCCCTCGGAACCCGCCCCGGAGGAGCCGACCCCCAGCCGAGTGGCCCGGTGGAACACTCCGGACCGGCGCCGCAAGGCCCTGATCGCCCTGGTCGCGCTCTGGGCCGTGGTGATCACCGTGGTGGCGTTCACCCGTGGTGGCGGCAGTGGGGAGAGTCCACAGGCGGCCGCGCCCAAGCCGTCCCCGTCGGCGTCGAAGGGGCCGCTGGCGGTCTCCGAGATCTATCAGACGCTGCTCCCGTCGGTGGTGCTGATCCAGACGACCGGCCACGACGCGAAGAAGGCGGTCGAGTCGGCCACCGGCACCGGCGTGATCGCCAATGCCGACGGCACCGTGATGACCGCCAATCACGTGGTCGACGGCGCCGAGACGATCAAGCTGACGTACGCCGACGGCACCACCAGCCCGGCGAAGGTCGCCACCGCGAACGCGGCGCAGGACATCGCCACCCTGACCCCGGCCAAGCTGCCCGAGACGCTGGTCCCGGCCGTGCTCGGCGGCGGCGTGCAGGTCGGCGACACGGTCGTGGCGATCGGTAACCCGCTGGGCCTGGTCGACTCCACCAGCAGTGGCGTCGTCTCCGGCCTGGACCGGGAGCTGACCCGGGAGGCGCGGGACGACATAGCCGGGCTGATCCAGTTCGACGCGGCGGTCAACCCGGGCAACTCGGGTGGCCCGCTCGTCAACGACCAGGGCCAGGTGGTCGGCATCGTGGTCGCCCTGGCCAATCCGACCGACGCCGGCACGTTCATCGGCATCGGGTTCGCCGTCCCGATCGGCGCCGCGCTGGGCGGCGGCGACGAGGGCGACGGACGAGCGCCGCCCCTTTAAAGAGAAGGACGGGATTCATGAGCTGGACCGATGCCCCGCCGGCGTCCGCCGGACCGATCGAGAAGGTGCTCTACGAGGTCAAGAAGACCATCGTGGGCCAGGACATCCTGCTCGAGCGGCTGATCGTGGCCCTGCTCGCGCGCGGCCACATCCTGGTCGAGGGTGTGCCCGGGCTGGCCAAGACCCTGGCCGTGAAGTCGCTCGCGCAGGCCATCGGCGGTGACTTCCACCGGGTCCAGTTCACTCCCGACCTGGTTCCGGCCGACATCGTCGGCACCCGGGTCTACCACCAGCCGTCCGGCGAGTTCCAGGTGCAGCTCGGCCCGGTCTTCACGAACCTGCTGCTGGCCGACGAGATCAACCGCGCGCCGGCCAAGGTGCAGAGCGCGCTGCTCGAGACGATGCAGGAGCGGCAGGTCACGATCGGGCGGGAGACGCACAAGCTGCCGAACCCGTTCCTGGTCATGGCCACCCAGAACCCGATCGAGAACGAGGGCGTCTATCCGCTGCCCGAGGCCCAGGTCGACCGCTTCATGATGAAGGTGGTGATCGGCTACCCGAGCCCGACCGAGGAGTTCGTGGTCGTCGAGCGGGCGCTCGCCCCGGCCGCGGTCATCCAGAAGATCATCGACCCGGAGACGCTGGTCACCCTGCAGCAGGCCGCCGACCAGGTGTATGTCGATCCGTCGCTGATCGAGTTCGCGGTGCAGCTGGCCAACGCGTCGCGCGATCCGGCCCGGGTCGGTCTGACCGACCTGGCCCGCTACGTGACGTACGGCGCCAGCCCCCGATCCTCGATCAGTCTCGTGCTGGCCGCGCGCGGTCTCGCGTACATCCGAGGTCGTGAATATGTTGTTCCGGAGGACCTCTCCGACCTGGCCCTCGACGTGATGCGCCACCGGATGGTGCTCTCCTACGAGGCGTTGTCGGACGACGTGACGGCCGACCTGATCCTCTCCAAGATCATTGCGAATCTGTCGTTCCCGGAGCCCACCGGCCGGGGCCGCTGAGTCATGGCGACACCCTCCGACCGGCTGCTGCGGCGCCTGGAGTGGCGGCTCGGCCGCCGACTCGACGGGCGGTTGCAGGGCGCCTACCGCACGGTCTGGCACGGCACCGGGATCGACTTCACCGACCTGCGCGCCTACACGCCGGAGGACGACGTCCGGCACATCGACTGGAACGTGACGGCGCGACTGGACGAGCCGTACGTCCGGCAGTACACGGAGGATCGTGAACTCACCGCCTGGCTGGTGATCGACAAGTCGGCGTCGATGAGGTTCGGTGGCCACGACGGCAAGGACTCGGTCGCCACCGAACTGGCGGTCAGCCTGGCCAAACTGGTGTCCAAGGGCGGCAACCGGGTCGGCGCGATCCTGTTCGACAACGCCGCGCACAAGGTGATCCCGCCCCGCGGTGGTCGCGACCAGATCCTGCGCATCGGTCATGAGCTGCTGAAAGCCGCCCCGGCGGCCAAGCCGGCGAAGAAGCGCGGCAAGGAGCCGGCCGCCACCACCGATCTCGCCGCGATGCTGAACCTGGCCGCGGTGACGACGGCCAAGCGGCGCAGCCTGATCTTCGTGATGTCCGACTTCATCGGGGATCCGGGCTGGGACCGGCCGCTCGGCATGCTCACCCACCGGCACGAGGTGGTCTGCGTGCGGGTCGTCGACCCGGCCGAACTGGACCTCCCCGACCTGGGCGTGATCCTGGTCGAGGACGCCGAGACCGGTGAGCAGATCCTGGTCGACACCAGCGACCCGCTGCTCCGCAGCCGCCTGTCGACCCAGGTCGACGCCCGGGAGGCCGAGCTCACCGAGGCGATGCGCAAGGCGGGCGTCGCCGCGCACCGGATCACCACGGATCAGGACCTGATGTCCGCGCTGGTGCAGATGGTCCAGTCGTCGGGGCAGGCCCGCCGATGAGCTTCCTGTACCCGTACGTCCTGGTCGTCGCGGTCTTGATCTCCGGCGCGGCGATCGCCGCCTACGTGTCCCTGCAGCGCCGCCGGGCCGCGGCCCTCAAGGCGGCCGGTTTCGGCACGCTGATCGGCGGACGCCTGCGGCGCCATCTGCCGTACGCATTGCTCCTGGCCGCCCTGCCGATCCTGCTCGTCGGTCTGGCCCGGCCGCAGGCGCAGGTCGCGGTCCCGCGCGTCTCCGGGACCGTGCTGCTGGCCTTCGACATCTCGAACAGCATGGCCGCGACCGACGTCTCCCCGACCCGGCTCGCCGCCGCGCAGGCCGCGGCGACGAAGTTCGTCGACGAGCAGCCGTCCACGGTCGACGTCGGCGTGCTCGTCTTCGGCGACCAGGCGCTGCTCACCCAGGCGCCGACCGCCGACCACACGGCCGCGACGGCCGCGATCGCCCGGGTCAAGGCCAGCGGCGGCACGTCGCTGGGCCAGGCGATCCTGGTCGGGCTGGGCACGATCACCGGCAAACCGGTGAGCCTGCCGGCCGACGGCTCGGCCCCGGACACCAGCGCCCTCGGCTACTGGCCGTCGGCCACCATCGTCGTCTTCTCGGACGGGGAGAACACCGGCGGCCCGGACGCCGAGGCCGCCGCCGAACTGGCCGCCGCCGCGGGCGTACGGATCCAGACCGTCGGCGTCGGCACGGCCAAGGGCGCGACCGTCGAGGTCGACGGCTACCAGCTGAACACCGCGCTGGACGAGAGCACGCTGACCGCGGTCGCCCAGGTCACCGGCGGGGCGTACCACGCGGCCGGGGACGCCGACACCCTCAACGACACCACCAAGTCGATCGACCTCCGGCTGACCACGAAGAAGGAGCCGCTGGAGCTGACCGCCCCGTTCGCCGGGGCCGCCCTGCTGCTGCTGGCGCTCGGCGGGATGCTCGGCACCCGCTGGCACGGAAGGATCGTGTGATGTCGTTCCACTGGCCGTGGGCGTTGGCGGCGCTGCTCGTCGTGCCGCTGTTGCTGCTGGTCCGCTGGTTCCTGAACCGGCGCCGCAAGCGGACCGCGGTGACCGTCTCCAGCGTCGCCCTGATCCGGGCGGCGCTGCCCGGCCGGTCGGCCTGGCGCCGGCGCATCCCGGTCTACCTGTTCCTGGCCGGTCTGGTCGCGCTGAGCGGCGCGCTGGCCCGGCCCCAGGCCCGGCTGTCGGTGCCGGCCAACAACACCTCGATCCTGCTCGCCATCGACGTCTCCGGCTCGATGTGCAGCACCGACGTCCAGCCGAACCGGCTCTCGGCGGCGGTCGACGCGGCCCGCAAGTTCGTGAAGGCGCAGGGCGACGGCACGAAGATCGGTCTGGTCGCGTTCTCCGGGATCGCCGGTCTGCTGGTCACCCCGACCACCGACAAGGACAAACTGCTCGACGCGATCGACACCCTCAAGACGGCCCGGGGCACCGCGATCGGCCAGGCGATCCTCACCTCGATCGACGCGATCGCCGAGATGAACCCGGACGTCGCGGCGACCGGCGCCGACCTCGGTGACGCCGCGCCGAACACGGCCGGCGACTACGAGCCGGACACGATCGTCGTGCTCACCGACGGCTCGAACACCACCGGCGTCGACCCGGTGACCGCGGCCGAGCAGGCGGCGGCCCGCAAGGTCCGGGTCTTCACGATCGGTTTCGGTACGACCACCCCGTCCCAGATGGTGTGCACCGCCGACCAGGTCAGCGGGGACTCGTTCATGGGCGGCGGCGGTTTCCGCGGGGGCGGCGGGTTCGGCGGCGGTGGCCGCGGCCGGGTCCAGGAGATCGACGAGGACGCGCTGACCAAGGTCGCCGACCTGACCGGCGGGCAGTACTTCAAGGCGCAGGACGCCGACGAGCTGAACGGCGTGCTCGGCGACCTGCCCAAGGAGATCGGCCTGCACAAGGAGAACGTCGAGATCAGCTTCTGGTTCGTCCTGGCCGGCGCGGTCCTGGTCTTCACCGGCCTCGCCCTGTCCCTCTGGTGGAGCCGCGGCCCGGCCCGCCGCTGACCGCCGCCGGCTGGTGCTCAGGGCTGTCTTCCGGCCGTTGAAGCAGCCCTGAGCACCAGCCGGGGAGCTGGAAGTCCCGGAGATGTAACTCCCGGCCAGTACCTTTCCGGGATGGAGATCGACTTCGCGGATCCCGGGTTCCTGGCCGACCCGTATCCGGCCCTGGCCGAGCTGCGGGCCCGGGCGCCGCTGAGCTGGCACGAGCCGACCGGGCGGTTCCTGGCCGCCGGGCACGCCGAGGCCAACGCGGTGCTGCGGGACCGGCGGCTCGGCCGCTTCTGGACCGACCGGGAACCGGCCGGCGTGTGGGAGCCGTTCAACGCGCTGCACCGCAACCAGATGATGGAGAACGAGCCGCCCGCGCACACCCGGCTGCGCGGGCCGGTCGCGCGGGCGTTCGCGCGTGGTCACGTGGAGCGGCTCGGCCCGGCCATCGCCTCCGGGGCCGAGACGCTGCTGGACGCCGCCGGACCGGAGTTCGACCTGCTCACCGACGTCGCCGAGCCGCTCGCGGTGACCGTGATCGCGGAACTGCTGGGCGTGCCCGAGGCCGATCGGCACCGGCTGCGACCCTGGTCGGCGGCGATCGTCCGGATGTACGAGGTGTCCCGCACCGCCGCCGACGAACAGGCCGCGCTCACCGCCTGCCGCGAGTTCGCCGACTACCTCGACCACCTCGCCGCGGCCCGCCGCGCGTCGCCGCGGGACGACCTGATCAGCCACCTGGCCGAGTCCGAGCTCACCGGCCCGGAACTCGTCGCCTCGGCGATCCTGCTGCTCAACGCCGGTCATGAGGCGTCCGTGAACGCGCTCGGCGGCGGCCTGGTGGCCCTGATGCGCCATCGCGATCAATGGCGGCGGCTGGTCGCCGACCGCGGCCTGGTCCCGACCGCGGTCGAGGAATTCCTTCGGTACGACTCCCCGCTGCACCTGTTCGTCCGGACCGCGTCCGCCGACGTGGTCGTCGGCGGCGTGACCGTACCGGCCGGGGCCGAGGTGGCCGCCCTGCTCGGAGCGGCCAACCGGGACCCGCTGGTCTTCGCCGAACCGGACGTGTTCGACATCGCCCGGGACCCGAACCCGCACCTCGGATTCGGCGCCGGCCTGCACTTCTGCCTGGGCGCCCCACTGGCCCGGCTGGAGATGCGGGCCGCCCTGACCGCGCTCGTCGCCCGCCACCCGGACCTGTCCCTGGCCGCCGAACCGGTGCAACGGCCCACCTTCGTCCTGCGCGCGTTCCACGAGGTCCGGCTGAAGGGCTGAACGGCTCCGGCCTGGAATGATCGGCTTCCGGTCGAACGGATGGCCCGCCGAGATCCGTAGTCATGCGAGATTGGCGCGCGTGTTCGAGGAGGCCCCGATGATGGAAGAAGCCCTGGTGGCGTACAACACCGGTCACGCCGACGGCGCGGCCGGGCTGCGTGACGCGCAGTTGGCCGAGGACCCGGCGACCGGATCCGACTACCGGATCGGCGTGGTCGACGGCAGTGTCGCGGCGTTCCAGGCCGAACTGGTCGCCGAGGTCCGCCGTCTGCTCGGCGAGATCCTCTGAGCGCTCACCCGGGTGAGCGCTCAGAGGCCGGCTCTGGCTCACAAGGCCGCTCTGACCAGCGGATCCGCGAGTGTCCGGGAATTTCCGGCCACTCGCGGTGACCCCGCTTTGGCATGGGGCCGGGGGCTCGGCTAAGGTTTCATTCGTCGCCGGGGAGACCGGGCGGCAGAACGCGGAAGTGGCGCAGTGGTAGCGCATCACCTTGCCAAGGTGAGGGTCGCGGGTTCGAATCCCGTCTTCCGCTCGGAGAGGCTGTTGCGGTTCCACGTGGCACCGGCCGGCTCGGTGGAGTGGCCGAGAGGCGAGGCAACGGCCTGCAAAGCCGTGTACACGGGTTCAAATCCCGTCTCCACCTCGCTTTGCTGTCGAATTACACAGTGCGGGCGATTGGCGCAGCGGGAGCGCGCTTCCTTGACACGGAAGAGGTCACTGGTTCGATCCCAGTATCGCCCACCAGCAGTCGTTATCGAACCGAATGCCCGTCCCGGGTATTCGGTTCGCTCTTTTTCCACGGCTTTGACCTGCGGTTATGTCTCGCCCGGTCGGCCCCACGGCCCGATCGTCCGCTGGTTCGGGGTGGGGCTGAGCAAGCGCAAGCCGGCCTGCACCGGGGCCCGACCCCGATGCGTCGCAGCGCCTATCCAGCCTGATCGAGCGCGGGGCCGATCACGGCGAACGCACGGTCGGTCAGGTCGTGCGGGTCGCTGACGCCGTCGCTGATGCTCCAGCGCCGCATCGCCGCCTCGAACGCGGCGAGCGCCATCCCGGCGGCCATCTCCGGGAACAGGTCGGTGGCCGGATCCCGTCCGAGCCGGACGGCCAGCTCGGCGGTCAGCCCCTCACGCCACTGGGCCTGGCGCTCCAGCATGCGGGCATGCAGCACCGGCGTACGCAGAATCAGCTGCACCACCCGCAACGACTTGAGCGGCTCGTCGACGCAGTGGTCGATGGCCATGCCCACGGCGTGGCGCAGCGCGGTGGCCGGTGGCTCGCCGGCCGGCCGGGCGCGCAGCTCGTCGAGCATGTCGGCGCCGAGCGTGGCCAGCAGCTGGATGGCCACGTCCTCCTTCGAGGAGAAATACCGGAAGAAGGTGCGCCGGGAGACGCCGGCGGCGATCACGATCTCGTCGACCGTCGTGGTGTCGAACCCCTTCACCGCGCACAGCTGCAGCGCGGCCTCGGTGATCTCGGCGGCCACCAGCTGCCGCTTGCGCTCCGCCATGCTCGCCACCACGTCACGATACTACGCGCCCACGTTGACACTCAGTGCCATGGAAGGCAGCATGTGTCGTATGACGGTATCGTTGATCACCGGCGCCACCAGCGGGCTGGGCCTGGCCACCGCGCGTGCTCTCCTCGACCAGGGACACCAGGTCATCGCGGCGGTCCGCGACCCGGCCCGGGCCACCCGTCTGCTTCCCGGAGCCGAGGCCCGCCGCCTCGACCTGGCCGACCTCGACTCGGTCCGCGCCTTCGCGGCCGACCTGCGGGCCGATCACCACCGACTGGATCTCCTGATCAACAACGCCGGCGTGATGGGGATGCCCCGCACCCTGACCGCCCAGGGCCACGAGCTGCAATTCGGGGTGAACCATCTGGGCCACTTCGCGCTCACCGGCCCGCTGCTCGACCTGCTCGCCGCCGGTCACGAACCCCGTGTCGTGACCGTCTCGTCGCACCTGCACCGCAAGGGCAAGCTCCGATTCGACGACCTCAGCGGCGCGGCCGGATACCAGCCGATGACCGCCTACAACCGGTCCAAACTCGCCAACGCGGTGTTCGGCCTGGAACTGCACCGCCGGCTGGCCGCGGCCGGGTCGCCGATCCGCAGTGTGCTCGCCCACCCGGGCTTCGCCAGAACCGGCCTGCAACAGGCCGGCACCGTCGGGGTCAACCGGCTGATGCTGCGCCTGACCACTCCGCTGATGGCGCAGAGTCCGGAGCGCGGCGCGCTACCGATCCTGCACGCCGCGACCGCCGAACCGGTCCACGGCGGAGAGTTCTATGGCCCGTCCGGGGCGGGTGAGCTGCGCGGCGACCCGGTGCTGGTCGAGCCGTCGGCCGACGCCCACGACACGGCGCTGGGCACCCGTCTCTGGACGGTCTCCGAAGAGCTCACCGGCGTGCGCTACACCCTGGAGAGCCTCGGTCGGCGCCCGGAACGCGGCTAGACGACCATGCCGGCGCGGCGCGGTGTGCCGTGCATCTGAATCGCGTCGACCAGCGGAGTGCACGCCATGGCCCGGCACGGCCGGGACATCACTGCGTAGGCTTGCGGCATGGTCGATGGGGCTGAACCCGGCCGGGCCGGGGCGAAGGCGGAACTCCCGCTGATGTCCGACGCTTTTCCTGAACTCGTTGCCGAGATCGACCGCCTGTTGGGGCTCGACGATCCACTTGACCAGCTGATCGGCACGGTAGGTGTCCGGCGATTCCATGGCCGCTGCACCTGCACGGCCGGCTGCGGCAACATCTTGACCGCGCTGCCCGGTTCGCCCGGACCGTATGTGCTCGGACTGGAGCGAGACGGCCTGGATGTCATCTGGTTGAACCTCGACCCGGCCGGAACCGACGTCGTCAGCATCGAAGTTCTCGACCCGAGCGACCTCGATCTGGATCATGTGGAGCCTCCGGGCGTGCGTCGGTGCTGATGCCAGTCGACCGGGTTCGCCCGGATGTTCACTCCCTGTGTCATCGAACCGGGGTCGTGAACCGGATCTGCGAATGTCGGGGTATCGATAGAGGTCCAGGAATCCGGCCAGGGCGCGACGGACGGTGGCGGCGGCGGCAGCGGCCGTTGCCGGTCTGGCGACGCCATCAGAGGCCGCACCGTCGCCCATCGCTTCGTCCGGGGCGGAGATCACGGTGGTGGCCGGCAGTGGTGATCGCGGGGCGGCGAGGGAGGATGTCCCGGCTTCTCGGACTCCGATGAACAGTCCGACCGGAGTCGCGGTCGGGCCGGACGGCACCGTGTGGGCGACCATAGCCGCGGTCGCGACCGGCACGACTCTCGGTGCCTTTTGATGCCGGCGGCCAGGCTGGGATGTCCGCCGTCGGTCGTCCGGTGACGGTTCAACCGAGAAGAGGTGAAAACCGTCTCGGTCGATCGGTCACCGTGGATCTCCGATGCCTGATGTGGGTGGTCCTTTCCGGAGGAGATGACAGGGCGGCCACAGGTGGGGCAAAAGGTGGCGTCCTAGCGTGAGCCAGCGGCTGAGCAGCCGCTTTGTGCGAGCGTTGGAGGAGCTGGTGGCTGAGGCAGAAGTCGTGGGGCGGGATCGTTATTTCGATCTGCTGAGAGTGCTGGCGATAGTGCGGGTCTCGGTTTTCCACATGTTCCCGTTCGCCGTCCTGGAGCTGGCTTTTCCTTCCATGGGCGTGATGTTCGCGCTCGGTGGATCGCTGATGGCCAACTCGCTCATGCGGCAGGGCGCCGGGCGGGTGATCTACGGCCGGGTCCGGCGGCTGCTGCCGGCGCTGTGGGTGCTCGGTGCGGTCGTGGTGCCGGCGATGTTCCTGGTCGGCTGGGAGCAGCGGCCGGCGTGGTGGCATCTGGTGGCCTGGGTGGTGCCGTTCGCGGACCCGCCGGCGAGCACGTTCGGCGAGCAGCCGGCCGAGGTGTTGTGGTACCTGGTGACCTATCTGTGGCTGGTCGCGCTGTCACCGGTGATGCTGTGGTTGTATCGCCGGGCACGACTGGTGACGATCGTGGCGCCGATTGTCGCGCTGCTGGCGATGCCGTTGATCCCGGTCGACGCCGTACAGGAGGTCGGCACTGATCTTTTGACTTTTGCCGCTTGCTGGATTCTCGGATTCGCGCATCGGGACGGCTCGTTGCGGCGGATTCCCGGGTTCCTCGTCGCGATTCTGGGAACGGTCTGCGTGGCCGGCGGATTGGCCTGGAGCCATCTGCATCCGGACGCCGGGGGAATCAAATACCTTCCGATCGCGTACGCGATCTACAACGCCGGATTCGTCATCGTGCTGCTGCGGTGGCGGCCCCGGATGGAGTGGCTGATCAAGCGGACCGGGCTGGACAGCTGGGTGTCGCTGATCAACTCCCGGGCGGTCACGATCTACCTGTGGAACAACGTCGCGATCGCGCTCTGCTACCCGGTCGGTGACGCGCTGGAGGTGTGGCGGCTCGGTAAGTATTTCGAGGTCGGCTACGTCACGATCGCCCTTGCCCTGCTGGCCGATGCGGTTCTGATCTTCGGCTGGGTCGAGGATCTGGCCGCCCGGCGCCGCCTGCGATTCCTGCCCTGGCCGAGCCGGCCGGTGCGGGAGGCGGCCGCCCCACCGGTCACCGGTGCGGGGACGGGACCGGGAACGATCTACCGCGCGTCGGCGATGGCCGGCCGCTGAAGCAACAACCGGTCCCGGAGGAAGGCCGCCGCCTGCGAGGTGGCGGCCTTCGCCGCGGCCGTCTCCCGCAGCACGTCGAGCATCACGAAGTCGTGGATCGTGCCCTGGTAGCGCACCGCGGTCACCGGGACGCCGGCCGCCCGGAGCTTGGCCGCGTACGCCTCGCCCTCGTCCCGCAGCACGTCCGCCTCGGCGACGATGACCAGCGCCGGCGGCAGCCCGGCGAGCTGCCCGGTGGTGGCCCGCAGCGGCGACGCGGTGATCTCGGCGCGAGCCGGGACGTCCGGCGCGTACTGCTCCCAGAACCACGGCATCATGTCCCGCCGCAGCCAGTAGCCCTCGGCGAACTGGTGGTACGAGTCGGTGTCGAAGCTCGCGTCGGTCACCGGGTAGAACAGCACCTGACCGGCGAGGATCGGCCCGGACCGCTGCTTCGCCATGATCGTCACCGCGGCGGCCAGGTTCCCGCCCGACGAGTCGCCGGCGATCGCGATCCGGCACGGGTCCAGCCCGTGACCGGCGCCGTGCACGGCCACCCACTCCAGGGTGGCGTAGACCTCCTCGACCGCGATCGGGTAGCGCGCCTCGGGCGAGCGGCTGTAGTCGACGACGACCACGGCGGCGCCCGACTGCACGGCGAGATCGCGGGTCAGGCGCTCGTGGGTGGTGGCGTCACCGACGACCCAGCCGCCGCCGTGGGCGTACAGAATCGCCGGAATTTGATCTTGATTTTGGCTGGTGAGCGGACGGACGAGACGGATCCGGACCCGGCCGGACGGACCGCCGGCGATCGTGAGCTCCTCGATCGCCGCCTCCGGCAGCGGCACGCCGTCGCGGGTCTGCGCGGCTTCGAGAACCTTGCGCATCCGGGCCGGATCACCGTCGAACGGGTGCTCGGAGTCGCGCGCGAACTGCTCGGCGGCCGGTTCGAGGACGGGCTTCGGATAGCTCATGACCTCAGATTTCCGGATCCCGGCCCGGGCGTCGTCCGTCGAATGACTGCACCGCGGCCAGCTGCGTGCGCCGCGTCACCCCCAGGATCGGATAGGCGCGGCTCAGATGCGTGCCCACGGTCCGCGCCGAGATGCCCAGCCGGGCCGCGATCCGCGCGTTGGTCAAACCCTGGGCGGCCAGCGTCACCACCTGCCGCTGCTGCGGGGTCAACACGTCGTCGTTCGCGCTGCTCGGCGCCGCGGCCGCCGCCAACTCGGCCTCGGCGCGCTCCCGCCAGGCGTCCAGACCCGCTGCCGCGAACACGTCCCGGGCCGCGCTCAACAACGGCCGCGACTCGGCCGGCCGCTGCCGCCGGCGCAGCCAGATCGCATAGTCCATCCTGGTCAGAGCCCGTTCGAAGACCCACTGGTCGGTACTCGGGTCGGCCAGCGCCAGCCGGAAGAACGTCTCGGCGGCCGGATCCGCGCCGGCCAGGAGCGCTCGCGCCCGGTGCCAGACCGCGGACAGGCGGGCTGAGCGCAAGGTCCGCACCCGGCTCTCGGCCGCCGCGACAAGAGCTTCAATTGCTTCCGTACGGGCGAGAGCCGCCCCGGCCGACGCCAGATCACCCAGACACAGGTCGGAGATCCGGTGATGGATCGGCCGGCCGCTCTCGTCGTAGTGGCGCCGCAGCCGGTGAACGGCCAGCGCATGCTCCCCGCGGATCCCGGCGATCAGGCCCTGCGCGCGGTCCAGCCGCAGGTCGTGCAGGGCGTGGTGGCCGGGCCGGAGCGCGTCACGGGCGTCACCGAGCCGGTCGGCGGCGTCCGGGTCCTCACGCAGCACGGCCACCGCGGCCAGCGTGGCCAGGGCCCCGGCCCGGGTGTCGGCGGTGGCCACGCCGTGCCGGTCGGCGTCACCGGCCCGGATCGTGTTCACCGCCTCCGCCCGAGCCGCGTCGAGGTCGCCGCTGTCGAAGTACGACCAGGCCAGCGCCCCGAGCGCGATCGGCCGGATCAGCCCGCCGGGCGGCGCCAGATCGGCGGCGCGGGTCAGGTGACGGACGGCCAGCGTCGTCTCGTGGCGGGCCACCGCGATCGTGCCCAGAACGATCGACCGCTCGTCCGGGGCCAGCCGGTTGTCCTCGTTGATCAGACGCTGGACGGTGCCGCCGGGGTCGGTGTCGTGCAGCACGGCCTGGGCCCAGGTGGCCATCAACTCGTTCGGCGGCTTCTCCGGGCGGATCGTGTTGTCGCCGCTCAGCCAGGCCGCCCTCAGCTGCTGCCCAAGGTTCTCCAGGGCGGTGCCGAGCTGGTTCTCCCAGGCCGGCTCGCCGGAGAGGCGGGCGTGGTGGGCGGCCTGGTGCCGGCGGGTGCGGGCCTTGGCCGGGTCCGGGGTGCGGGCGGCGGAGAGGGCCAGGGCGTAGGCGGCGGCCTTGGTCCGTCCCGTTCGGGTGAGCTCGGTCCCGGCCCGTTCGAGCTGGTGGGCAAGGGTTTCGTCCGGAGTGGGATCGGCGCGGGCCAGGTGCCAGGCACGGCGGGGTTCGAGCTTCTCGTCCGGAGGCGACCCGGCAAGCATCCGGGCCAGTTCGCGGCGGGCCTCGCGGCGGTGGGCCGAGTCGGCGCGGTCCAGGACCGCCGCCCGCACGACCGGGTGGCGGAAACGGCGAGCGCGGCCCGGCCGGAGCAGCCCCAGATCAACGAGATCCGTCCACGTCGCCCGGTCGGCGGCGACGTCGAGAGCCGCGGCGACGGACCGGCCGGGGGTCTCGGCGGCCAGGGCGGCCAGCAGGGCGGCGTGAAGATGCGACTCGTCCAGGGCGTCGACGGCCGGGGCCAGGGCGCGACGGAGCCGGGACGGAACCGGGAGCTCGGTGGTGGTCGGCGTGAGCTCGGCCGGCGGCGGCAGGTGGCGGGCCAGCTCGGTGAGCGCGAGCGGATTCCCGGCTGCCTGCGCAAGCACCAATCGGGCGCCCGGATGAGCCCGCACGCCCGGTGTGGCGGCCAGCACGCGCTCGGCCTCGGCCCGCCTCAACTGTCCGATCCGGACCACCCTCGCGAGGCAGGCGGTGGGTTGCCGGAGGCTCGCGGCGAGGACCGGGATGTGGGCCTGGGCGGCGATCACGGTACGGGTGAGCGGGTCCAGCCGATCCACGTCGTCCGCACACCACAGCCATCGGCCCCGGGCGGCCAGGTGCTCGGCGAGCACGGCCACCGCCCGGGGCAGCGGGATCGGGGTGACGTCGGGCGCATCCGTCCCGAAGAGCCGGGCGAACGCCGCCGCGGCCGTCGGCGGGAGCGCGGCGGTCTCTCGCTGGACCGGGGTGAGCAGCCGCTGCAGACCGGCCCCGGGCAGGGCTTCGTCACCGGGCAGGGCGCGGACCGCGAGAACGGTGACCCCGGTCGCGGCCTGACGGGCGGCGGCCTCGGCCAGAACGGCCGAACGGCCGGTACCCCGCTCGCCGGCGACCCGGACCGAGCAGCCGTCCCGCAGAGCGGCGGCGATCTCGTCCAGCTGACCGTCGCGTCCGACGAGCTGCGGCCGGCCCGAGCGCGCGGCCCACGTCACCGGCAGCCCGTCCCGGTGGCCCCGAAGGCGGCCCGGAGAAAGTCGGTGACCTGCGTGATCGCCGACCGGGCGGCCGAGGTCCAGCGCAGCGCGTCGAGGACGACGAAGTCGTGGACCGTGCCGAGGTAGCGCGTCGCCGTCACCGGGACGCCGGCCGTCCGGAGCCGCCGCCCGAAGTGCTCGGCGCGGTCCCGGGTGACGTCGGCCTCGGCGGTGATCAGCAGGGTCGGCGGGAGACCGGCCAGGCCCGTCTCGGCCTGAAGGGGATCGGCGCCGGGTTCACCGAGAGGCGCGTACTCGTGGCAGAGACGGCGGACATCGGCCAGCCGCAGGGCGGCCCCGGTGGCGAACTCGATCGCCGACGGATCGTCCGGAAGCGGCCGGCCCATCGGATAGAGCAGCGCCTGCGCGACCAGCTCCCGGTCGCGCAGGGCCAGGGTCAACGCCAGCGTCGCCCCCGCACAGTCACCGGCCAGGGCTATCCGGCGCGGATCGGCCGGAATCGGGAGAACGCCCGCCCGGATCGCCGCGAGAACAGCCGTGAGCTGGGTGACCGCGACCGGATAGCGGGCTTCGGGGACACGCGAGTACTCCGGCATCACCACCACCGCGCCGACCTCCCGGGCCAGAGCGGTGGCCAGACGATGATGCGTCGACCAGCCGCCGAGAACCCAGCCGCCGCCGTGCACGTACAGGACGACCGGCGCGTCGACCACCCCGGCCGGAATCACCAGGTGCACCGGGACGTCGTCGACCAGCGCGGTCCGATGCTCCAGACCGTCCGGGACGTCCGGCGGCGCCTGCATCAACCCGAGCGCCAGACGGGCGTCATCAGGACCCATCGCATAGAGGTACGGCGGGTGCGCCGCCCCCTCGGCCAGCCGCCGCGCGGCATCGTCCAATGCGGTCACAGCGAATCCTTCGAGGCGGAACGGCGATCCAGGGTCGTCACCAGATCGCCGAGCTGGGCCCGGTTCGTGACCCCGAGCTGCGGGAAAAGCCGGTACAGGTGGGAGCCGACGGTCCGCGGCGACAGGAACAGCCGCTCGCCGATCTCCCGGTTCGTCAAGCCCCGCGCGGCCAGCCGGACGATCTGCTCCTGCTGGGCGGTCAGCGCGCTCGGGGCGGGTGGCGCGGCGATCCGGAGCTCGGCGTGCACCCGGGCCGTCCAGGCCGCGGCCCGCAGCCGATCGAACGTGTCCAGCGCGCTGACCAGCACCTCCCGGGCCTTCGCCGGTTGCTGGGCGCGGCGCAGCCGGTCGGCCAGCTCGACCGCGAGAACCGCCCGTTCGAACGGCCGGCGCTGCGCGCCGGGCGCGTCGACCACCGCGGCCAGCCGCGCCGGATCCGGGTCGAGCAGGGCGGCCGACGCGGCCAGGCGGGAGCGTTTGCGGTCGCTCAGCCAGGAATCCCCGTACGCGGAAAGGATCTTCTCGTATGTCGCCCGGGCCTGGGCCGTGCGGCCGGTGTGGCCGGCCGCCGTGATCAGATCCGGTAACACCAGCGGCTGCCAGGGATGCCGGATCTCGGCCGCGGCGCTCAGCCAACCGTAGGCCTCGTCGTGCTCCCCGACGGCCGCCGCGGCCACACCCCGGGCCCAGCCGACCCGCAGCGCCAACGCCGGCTCGGCCGGCAGCGGGCCGTTCCCGGCGAGCCGGCCGCCGGCGCCCGGCTCGCGTCCGCGACCGAGATCGATCACGGCGAGCTGGGCCTGGGCGCCGCCGCGGATCATGCCGGCCTCGGCCATCACCGGCGAGGACAGCAGCGGGACCAGCCACTGCTCGGCCTCGACCCAGCGGCCCGTGTCGATGAGCGACCAGCAGGCGGCGCTGGGCGCGGCCAGGAACGCGGCCGCCGCCGTCCCGTCGATGGCCGCCTTCACCGCCGGGCCGAGCAGGCGCAACGCGTGCTCCGGCTCGTCGATCAGCATCGCGCCGGCGCCCGCGGCGGCGGCCCGCGCCATCTCCGCGGGCGTGGTCGGCTCCGGCACCGCGAGAATCTCCCGGCGGAGATCTTCGTCCGGCCGGACCAGCGCCCGCGGGAAGAGCACGGCCTGTCTCCTCCCGGCGACGGCGCCGCGCAGGGCCTCGGTCAGCGGCCCCTCACCGAGCAGGAACCCCGGCAGCGTCCCGGTCTCGATCAGCCCGACCGGCGTCTCCGCCGTTCCGCTGCCGTGGGCTGGGGCTTCGGGGGGAGTGCGGGCTGCGGCGTTGTATCCGGTGAGGGCGGCGGTGAGCAGGGCCGCGGCGTCGTTCACCCGGCCGCGCATGCTCAGGACCCACGAGGTGACGATGGTCAGGTCGGCGTCCAGACCCGAGCCCGGGGGCAGGACCGCGCGGGCGCGGGCGGCGATGTCGGCGGCCCAGCGGATCCGGCCGACCGCGGCCGCGCGGGCCGTCGCCTCCAGCAGGATCGGCGCCCGATCGGCCGGCGGGAGCAGGTCGCAAGCCTGTTCGAGCAGGCCGACCGCGGTCACCGCGGCGGCACCGTTCAGCGGGCGGGCGGCGGCGATCAGCGCGGCGGCCAGCTCCGGATCGACGCCGTCGGCGGCCTCGGCGCGATGCCACAACGCCCGGCGCGGATCGGCGGTCGCCTCGGCCAGCGCCCGGTGCGCCCGCCGGCGCGCCCCGGCCCCGGCCGCGTCCAGCACCGCGAACTCCACCAGCGGATGCCGGAACCGCACCATCGCGTCCGAGATCGTGACCAGCCCGGCCTCCTCGGCCGGCTGCCACGCGGCCAGGGTCAGCGCCGGCTCGGCCCGGGACAGCACGGCCACGTTGCGCTCCCCGGCCGCGGCCAGGGTCAGTGCCCGGCGGGAAACTTCCGGCAATTCCCGTACGCGGCGAGCGAACACCTCAGCCACCCCGCCGTCCACGTCGGCGGTCCCGCCGTCGGCCTCGACCCTGCCGTCCGCCCTGGTCGGGCCGTCGTCGGGTTCGAGCCAGGTGCCGTATTCGTGCAGGGCCAGGGGATTGCCGGCCGCTCGCCGCAGGATCTCCAAACGGGCCGAACCGGTCGGGGCGCCGACCCGATCGAGCAGCTCCTCGGCCTCGCGGACGTCGAGCGGCGTCACCGTGACCTGCGGAAGCAGATCGGCCAGCTCGACCGGCACCCGCTCGGTCCGGGCGGCGAACAGCGCCACTACCGGCGCCTGCCGCCAGGTCAGCACCGAGGTGACGGTCAGCAGCAGGTCCAGGGTCGGCGGATCCACCCGATCCACGTCGTCGACCACCAGCACCAGCGGGAACTCGCCGGCCAGCAGGGCGAACACCGCGCACACGGCGGCCCGCAGAGCCAGCAGATCGACCGGGGCGGCCGCATCGGTGAGGGCGGTCCGCAGGGCCTGCCGCTGACCGGTCGGCAGCTCGTCCAGGTCGGCGCCGGCGGTCAGAACCCGCAGGACCGAGTACGGTTCCGCACCGGCCACCCCGGTGGCCTGCGCGACCGGAAAACCGAGCCGCCGAGCCGTCGCGGCGAACCGCTCGACCAGCGTGGTCTTTCCGATCCCGGCCGGCCCGACCAGCAGCGCCCCGGCCGGCCCGGGGTCCCGGTCCAGCCGCGCGGCGGCGGGCGCGGGCGGCTCCGGGAGATTTCGGTCGAGCAGGGTCGTCAACTCGGCCCACACCGCGGCCCGGCCGAGCAGGGTGGTGGCGTCCGAGCCGAGTTCCATCCGCGCATTCCCCCAGGTCCGGCGTCTTCCGGGAACCAGTCTGCCCGCGCGCGGGTCGCCATCCCAAGCCGCAGTGATCCGCATCGCCCGCGGCCGTCACGGATCTCCGGCCGGCTGGGCGCGGCTCGCGGGACCGACTCGCGTGCGGCCGGGCGGTCAGCGCGGCCGGGCCGCCCGGAGCCGTCGGCGGGACCGGTGGGCGGGCCGCGGGGGCGGGGCTCACGCCGTACGGCGGAAATGTGAAGTGAGAGTTGGTGAAGCGGACCCGGCGGCGGCCGGCGAAGCGTGATTACCTGTCACATGGGCCCGGGCGACGTAGGGGCGTAAGCGAAATGACGAGAACGGAGAATCCGATGCGTTACCTGATGCTCTCGAAGACGAAGGACAACGAGCCCGACGAGCGGCTTTTCACCGAGATGGCGGCGTTCATCGAGGAGATGTCGGCGTCCGGCGTGCTGCTGGCCACCGGCGGCCTGGACACGGCCGGCTTCAAGATCGAGTCGGCCGGTGACGAGGTCACGGTCACCGACGGGCCGTTCACCGAGGCCAAGGAGGCGTTCGGCGGGTTCGCGCTGGTCGAGGTGCGGTCGAAGGAGGAGGCGATCGAGCTCGGCCGCCGATTCCTCAAGATCGTCGGGGACGGCGAGAGCCACGTCCACCAGGTCTTCAGCTGACGTCATGATCGATGTCCGGGCCACGGTCGGCGTCGTCTGGAAGCAGGAGTCCGCACGGATCGTCGCGGCGCTCCTGCGGATGGTCCACGACGTCGGCCTGGCCGAGGAGATCGCACAGGACACCCTGGTCACAGCCATGGAGCAGTGGCCGGAGGCCGGTGTCCCCGACAACCCGGGCGCGTGGCTGACAACCGTCGCGCGGCGCCGGGCGGTCGACCATTTACGACGTTCAACCCGATTTGACAGTACGGACGTGGAACCCGCGGATACCGCGGAACGCAACGATGACGTACTGCGTCTGATGTTCATCTCGTGCCATCCGGTACTCGGCCGGGAATCGCGCGCCGCGCTGACCCTGCGCGTGGTGGCCGGACTCAGTTCCGCGGAGATCGCCCGCGCCTTTCTCACCGGTGAACCGGTGATCGCCCAACGGATCGCCGCCGCCAAACGGACCCTGGCCGAATCGGGCGTCGCGTACGGACTTCCGGCCGGGGCGGAATTGCGCGGGCGGCTCACGTCCGTACTCGAAGTCGTGTATCTCCTCTTCAACGAGGGCTACGCGGCGACCTCGGGTGACGACCTGATGCGTCCCGGACTGTGCCTGGAAGCACTCCGATTGGGGCGGCTGCTCGCGGAATCGGCGCCCGACGATCCCGAAGTACACGGACTCGTGGCGCTGATGGAGATTCAACAATCACGATCGGCGGCCCGGATCGGTGCGCGCGGCGAACCGGTTCAACTGCACGAACAGAACCGGGGAAAATGGGACCGCCTGCTCATCAACCGCGGGTTCGCGGCGATGCTGCGGGCCCGCGCGGCCGGTGCCGGGAAAGCGCCCGGGCCGTACGTGTTGCAGGCGGCCGTCGCGGTCTGTCACGCACAGGCGCGAACCGCCGAACAGACCGACTGGGAACTGATCGCGACGCTTTACGAGGCGCTGGAACGGCATCTGCCCACGCCCGTGGTCCGATTGAACCGGGCGGTGGCGGTGGGGTTCGCCCAGGGGTCGGAAGCCGGGTTGGCGCTGGTCGAAGGGCTGCGAGCCGACCCGGTGCTGCGGGATTACCACCTGCTGCCCGGGGTTCGCGCCGAACTGCTGCTGCGGATGGGGCGTGGGGCGGAGGCGCGGCGGGAATGGGAGCGGGCCGCCTCGCTGACGCGTAACGCCGCGGAACGGGACTTTCTCCGGGCTCGGGCCGCATCGGCCGGAGCGGTCGAGAATGGACCCAATCTCGGGGAAGCGGTGGACGAATTCCTGGCCGGACTCGGGGCGGGGACCGCCGGGGCCTATCGGAAATCGCTCGGGCGAATGAGGCGGGCGCTGGGAGAGCGGACGCCGCTGGCGGATCTCGACGCGGCCGGGGTGGCCGCGGCGGTCAATTCGCTCTGGGTCGATGCGGCACCGCGGGGGTGGAATCGGCATCTGGCGGCGTTCCGGTCGTTCGCGGGGTGGGCCGGGGTTACTGCGCTGGCCGCTGAGCTGCGGAATCGGCCGTTGCCGCCGAAGGGTGCTCTTGTCGCCCTGGAATCCGTTCGGAGCTCGGGTGTGCCCGGAGTGTCGGGTGGCCTGGCCGGGCCGGGATCGGGGGCGCCGGCGGCCGGGGAATTCGGTGGGTTTCCGGTGCGGGAACGGGTTCTGTGGCTGATGGTTCGGGAATCGGGGGCGCCGATCGGGGCGGTGCTCGCGCTCGACGTCCAGGATCTGGATCTCGCCGGGCGGACCGGGCCCGGGGTGACCTGGCGGGACGAGACCGCGGCGCTCCTGCCGGAACTGATCGCCGGACGAGCCCGCGGGCCGCTCTTCCTCTCCGACCGGCGGCCGGGGCCGGCTCGGCGACCACGGGCCGGCGATCTCTGCCCGGAAACCGGGCGGCGGCGGCTCTCCTACGAGCGGGCCGAGTACCTCTTCAAGCGGGCTACCGGTCGTACGCTGCGAACTCTTCGGAAGCCTTGACTCTGCCCCAAGGGCAGACCCTACGTTTGTCCTGTCGGATCACGCCGCAGCCCCGCGTGATCCGGCGGCTCGAACCCGGGAGTGAGGATCCCGGGATGCACGGCTTCGGGCCGCAGCGCGGTTGCCGGCCGCGGCTGGCACTCAGGGCTGCTCCCGCGGGTGCGGGACAGCCCAGGGGACCAGCCGGGGCCCGGCGGGCGCGCTGCGGCCCGGCCACACCACGCTCGCGCCCGCCGCGCCCGCCGTGCCCGCGCCCACGCTCGCCGCGCCCGCGCCGCGCCCGCGACGCCCGCGCCCGCGACGCTCGCGCCCGCGACGCTCGCGCCCGCGACGCTCGCGCCCGCGACGCTCGCGCCCGCGACGCTCGCGCCCGCGACGCTCGCGCCCGCGACGCCCGCGCCCGCGACGCCCGCGCCCGCGACGCCCACGCCCGCGACGCTCGCGCCCGCGACGCGCCCGTGCCCGCCGCGGCCGCGCCATGGCTTGCGCCGCCGGATCTGCCACGGCTTTGCCCCGGTGGGCCTGCCGCGCCTGCCACGGCTGTGCCACCGCTCTGCCCGTGGAGATGGCCGCGGAGGCGGCGAGCCCTCACCTCCTCCGGGCTGCTTGCCGCCGGTCGTAGCGGGGCTGGTTTGGCGGCGATCTGCGGTCGGCCGCCCCCGGTGAGGGCTGGGCGGTCGATCGGGTTGGGCTGGCGGCGATCGGTTGGGGTTGGGCTGGCGGTGGCGGTCGATCGGGCTGGGCTGGGCTGGCGGCGATCAGTTGGGGCTGAGCTGGCGGTGGCGGTCGGTCGGCGGTGGAGTGGTGGGCGGTGGAGTGGTGGGGGCGGGGTCAGCGGTAGGCGGAGTGGCCGGTGAGGGCCTGGCCGATGACCAGGGTGTGGATCTCGGACGTGCCCTCGTAGGTGAGGACGGACTCCAGGTTGTTGGCGTGGCGGAGGGGAGAGTACTCAAGGGTGATGCCGCTGCCGCCGAGGATGGTGCGGCATTCGCGGGCGATGGCCAGCGCCTTGCGGACGTTGTTGAGTTTGCCGACGCTCACCTGGTGCGGCTTGAGCGTGCCGGCGTCCTTCAACCGGCCGAGGTGGACGGCGAGCAGCGCGGCCGTGTTCAGGTCGACCGCCATGTTGGCCAGTTTCTCCTGGGTGAGCTGGAACGCGGCGATCGGCCGGTCGAACTGCACCCGGCTGCCGGCGTAGTCGAGCGCGGTCCGCAGGCAGTCGCGGGCGGCACCGGTGGCGCCGAAGATGATGCCGAAGCGGGCCTCGTTCAGGCAGCTCAGCGGGGCGCCGAGGCCGCGCGCGCCGGGGAGCCGGGCGGTGTCGGGCAGGCGTACTTCGTCGAGGATCAGTTCGCCGGTGATGGACGCGCGCAGGGACAGTTTCTGTTTGATGGTGCGGGTGGTGAATCCGGGTGTGCCGCGGGGGACGAGGAAGCCGCGGATGCCGTCCTCGGTCTGCGCCCAGACGGTGGCGATGTCGGCGATGCTGCCGTTGGTGATCCACATTTTGGCGCCGGTGAGGATCCAGTCGTCGCCGTCGCGGACGGCGCGGGTGCGCATGTTGGCCGGGTCGCTGCCGAAGTCGGGTTCGGTCAGGCCGAAGCATCCGATCGCCTCGCCGGCCGCCATCCGGGGCAGCCATTCGAGTTTCTGCTCCTCCGATCCGTACTTCCAGATGGAGAACATCGCCAGGGAGCCTTGTACGGACACGAAACTGCGCAGCCCGGAGTCGCCGGCCTCCAGTTCCAGGCAGGCCAGGCCGTAGGCGGTGGCGCTCGTCCCGGCGCACCCGTAACCCTCCAGGTGCATGCCCAGCACACCGAGTTTGCCCAGTTCCAGGGCGATTTCGCGGGGGAATGTGCCTTCCTCGAACCAGTCGGCGACGTGGGGCCGGACGTGGTCGGTGACGAACCGGCCCACGGTCTCCTGGATCTGCCGTTCCTCGTCGCTGAGCAGTCCGGCGATGTCGAGCAGTTCGAGCGGATCGGTGACGGTCATGCGTACTCCAAAGGTTTCGGCGCACCCGATTCAGCGATGGTACGGGCGTGTGACCGTGGTTACGGTGAGCACCGACAAACCGTCGCGGGGGTGGGAGCACTGAGGGGGCACGATGGCCGAGGCCAGCCTGCTCGACCACTTGGGCCCGGGTGATCATGCCTGTCTGGTCTACGACGACGAGCCGTTGTGGGCGGGGAGTGTGGCGTCGCTGGTCCGGTCCGGGCTGCGCCGGCACCACCGGATCGTGTACTGCGGGCCGGACGCCGAGCGCCTGCCGTCGGTGCTGGCCGGCCAGGGTGTGGACATCACGATGGCCTTGAGCAGTGGACAGTTGACGGTGGCGGGCGTCGAGGCGGCGTACCTCCCGGATGGTGTTTTTGATCCGGAGGCGAGCCTGGCCGCCTGGGCGGGCGAGGTGGCGACGGCCCGCGCGCAGGGGTATCACGGGATGCGCGGGATCGGGGACATGACCTGGGCCCGGCGGGATGTGCGGATCGACCAGCTCTCCTGGTACGAGGCGCGGGTCAACCGGATCTGTGTGGACGGCTACACGACCGGGGTGTGTCTCTACGATCGGCGCGAGTTCAGTGAGCCGGAGTTGCGGCGGGTCACGCGGACGCACCCGTCGACGATCACCCGGTACACCGATCCGTCGCGGATTCCGCTGCTGCGTGTGGTCCGGACCGGTGGGTCGGGGCTGCGGTTGTCCGGGGAGGCGGATCTCTCCAACCGGCAGGCGTTGCGCGCGATGGTCGAGCACCTGGTGGAGGAGGCGGCGGACCGGGAGCCGGTCACGCTCGACCTGAGTGACCTGCGGTTCGCCGATTCGGCGGCCGCCCGGATCCTGCTGGAGCCGGCCGTGAGCGGCGGCCACCGGCTGGACGTGGTCGGTTGCTCCCGGTCGTTGCGCAGGCTGCTGGCCTTCCACTGGGACGGCCCGACCGGCCGCCTGCGCCTCGAATGAGGGCACGCGGCCGGTCGGATCTCAGTCCTCGGTCAGGTCGGTCAGCGGCGTCGGCTTGCTGATGTTGGCCGGAGCGTTCCACTTCTGCAGCTCGGACGAGCTGCAGGTGGCCACCTTGACCTTGCTGGTGCCGTCGCTGTGCAGGTCGGTGCTGGGTGCCGTGTACGACGTGTCGGTCTGCCGGGTCGGCTGCAGGCAGTTGCCCTTGTAGTCCTTGATCCGGTAGCTGGTCGCGTAGTCACCGGTGTCGTGGTAGACGGTCCACTGGTAGGCGGTGGTGGCCTGCACGGCGGCGGTCTTGCAGCTCTCCACCGTCACCCAGGAGCTGGCGGTCACCGTGCCCGGCGATTTCAGGCAGTAGTTGTTGGCGCAGCCCGCGGCGCTGCTGGTCGCGCAGGCGCTGTTGGAGTTGCTGGTGGCGGTGTAGTTGTTGACGATGATCGGCCCGGTCGCCGAGACGTCCTTGGGCCCCGGCGTCGGGTGCACCCACTGCTGGTTGAAGTCGACCACGCCGTTGGGGGCCTGCTTGCAGAACCAGGCGATCATGTACGTGGCGCTGGTCGACTTGCTGGTCACGTCCAGGCAGCGGCTGAACTGGGCGTAGTTGACCAGCTGGTTGGTGCTGTCGCCGGCCATGCCCGCACCCACGCCGGGGGCCGAGCGCCACACCGTCTTGGTGGTGTCGGTGCTGCACCCGCCGAGGGCGACCGGGCTGGCGGCGACGCCCGGCTTGGTGACGTTGATGCAGAACGACTCGACGGCTTTGGACGAGTTCGCGGAGTGGAATAGGCTGCTGCCGTCGAGGCTCCACTGGTAGGTCGAGGTCGCCGGGGTGGTCGCCGGGCAGGGCTGGAAGACCAGTCCGTTGCCGCTGGCGTGGGTGGCACCGGCGTAGAGGCACATCCCGTCGTCGGCGCCGTTCTGTTCCGAGCCGATCAGTTTCAGGTAGAGGTCGGTGGTGTACCCGAACTGCTGCCGGCTGCTGTTGTCGCAGGTCGCCATGATGATCGCGGTGCCCGCGGTCGGGGGCTTGGCCGTCCCCGAGTAGTCCAGGCACTGGTTGCCCAGGGTCGAGCTGGCGATCCGGATCTGGCCGCCGGGGATGTTGGTGTTGCTGGTGGAGAAGACGTAGGTGGCGGTCAGGGTCCGTTTGACGTTGCCGACGGTGCCGATCGAGACGACCTTGGCGGTGGTCGGGACGTTGGTGACCGGGCAGGTCATCGCCGCGCCGTCCGAGTCGTAGTAGGTGACCGTCACCTGGTAGGCCAGCCGCTCGGTGGTGGCATTGACGCCGGCGTCGCCGCCGAGCGTGCACGGCGGCATGTTCTCCAGGTAGCCGTCGTGGGTCGTCAGGTCGGCGGCGGCGCGCACGCGGGCCATCATCACGTCCATGCCCGCCTGGGCCGAGTCCAGTGTGGTGGTGCGTTCGGCGATGTTCTGGGTGGCCTTGGTCTGTCGGACCACGACCGGGACCAGGGCGGCGGAGATCGACAGTACGACCGTGACGATGAGCATCGCCATCGGCAGGGAGCCCTCGTCCTTGCGGAGCGTCGTGAGCCTCATGAGGACGGCCTTCCCTTGCTGCAGTCGTTGTCCAGGAGTTCCCGGTTGTTGCCGAAGACGTTGTACGACGTCGTGTTCTGAGCCGTGAACAGCTCGTCCACCGGCATCGTGGTGTTGCCGAACTTGCTGGTGAACCGCAGCCGCACCTGGCTGTGCTGCGGTGAGTAGCCGGTGCCGGTGCCGGTGGTGCCGGGGCTGGCCGTGGCGTACGGGCTGTCCCCGGGCAGGATGACGGTGAACGGGTCGGTGGTCCCGGTCAGGCTCAGGTCGGTCGCGATCGTGGTCGGGGGTCCCGGCGTGTTCGTGGCGGTCGACTTCCAGCTGGCCACGGTCAGCACGCCGCTCTTCCAGGCGAGCTGGCGGCACCCGGACGGCGTGTTGTACTCCAGGTAGTAGTTGCCGCTCACCTTGCCGACCTTGGCGACCCAGCTCGCGTAGCGCAGGTCCTTGTCCAGGCGCCGGAAGCTGGTGGTGATCTGCTCCCGGGTGTTGGCCAGGCCGTCGGTCCGGTTGACGCTGGAGTAGACCTCGATCACCCCGCTGAGCACCATCACCATCACCACGCTCATGAGTCCCATCCCGACCAGCAGTTCGATCAGGGTGAAGCCGGCGTCGCGTTCGGTGTTCCCGTCGTCGTTCATGTGACCTTCCAGACGAGGGTGAGGACGCTGAGGTTGCTGGACGCGCCGGTCGCGGTCACGGTGACCGTGTAGGTGCCGGCCGTGGTCGGGGTGCCCGAGATGGTCCCGGTCAGGGTGTTGAGGCTCAGGCCGGGCGGCAGCCCGGTGGCGGTCAGCACCGGGGCCAGGCCGAGCAGCGTGCCGTTGGTGGTCAGCGCCAGGGACGTCGCGGTGCCCTTGACCGTGCTCTGGTCGGGCGCGGTGAGCGGCGGCGCGGTGAAGACCAGCGAGGTCGTGGTGTTCACGATGATGACGACCAGCTGGCTGACCGTGGCGCCGGTGCCGTCGGTGGCGGTGATCGTGGTCAGGAACCGGCCGGACGCGGTCGGCTTGCCGGAGACCGCGCCGGTGTTCTTGTTGATGTTGACCGCCGGTCCGGTGGGCAGGCCGGTGGCGCTGTAGGTGTAGTTGCCGTCGCCGCCGGACGCGACCGCGGTGAAGTCGAGCTTGTCACCCAGGTTGATCGTCTGGGCCGGGATCGTGGCCAGCACGATGGCCGGCGTGACGACGTAGGTGAAGGTCGAGGTGCCGACCACGGCGTTGACGTCGGTGATCTTCAGCGCCACGGTGTACGTGCCGACGGTGGTCGGGCTGCCGGTGATCAGCCCGGTCTTCGGGGCCATGGTCAGTCCGGGCGGCAGGTTCGTCGCCGTGTAGATGTACGGCGTCACCCCGTTGGCCCCGGTGGCCTGCAGGTTGACCACGTCCCCGATGCGGCTGGTGGTGGCCGGCACGGTGACGGTCGGCGGCAGCACCACGTTGAGGGTGATCGGCTCGGTGTCCGAACGGGCCTGATTGTCGGTGACCGTCATGCTCAGCTTGGTGCTGCTGACGGCGGTCGCGGTCCCGCTGATCACGCCGTACGCGGTCATCGAGAGCCCGGCCGGCAGCTTGGGGCTGCCGGTGGCCAGCGACCAGGTGTTCGGCAGGTAGCCGCCGCGCGCCTCCAGCTGGAACGAGAACTCCACGTCCTTGTAGAAGTTGATCACGGTGGTGAGGACCTTGGGGGCGGCCCGGTGGAAGTCGAAGTTCGGCTCGGGGGCCCGGGCCACCAGCGTCGAGGTGATGTACTCGCACACGCGGAGACCGCTGCTGGTGTTGCAGGCCTTGTCCGGCCAGGTCTCGAGCACGACCGCGCGGAAGAATCGGAGGATCTTCGTGCTGTCGGCCGGCTTGTCGGCGTCGGCCAGCGGATAGACGCACTCGCCGGTGCTGGTCTTGGTCAGGTAGATCTCGCACGCGCCGACGTAGATGTTCTGGGTGACCGTGACGCCCTCCACCGAGAGCGACTGGGGCGAGGTGGGGATCGCCGCGTCCGCGCCCAGGGCCGTGGTCTCGTCGGAGATCGTCGCGTCGGCCTCGACCGCCATCGTCGCCAGGTAGGACTGGACGGAGGTGGGGGCGGCGTCGAACTGGGCCTGGGTCGCCTTCTTGTTGCGCCCGCTCAGCAGCGCGCTGCCCTGCAGGCCCCGGACCTGCTCGATCGCGGTGTTGGCGACCTCGATGGCGGCCTGCCGGCCCCGCTGCGCGTTGACGTTGTTGAGGCTGGCGATGAAGAAGGGGGTGCTGGCGAGCAGGGTGGTGCTGATGATGGCCAGCGCGACGAGGATCTCGACCAGGCTGAAGCCCTCGTCCCCGTCACCTGCCGATGCGCTCTCCCGCATGCTTCCCCGTCCATCACGGCGGGACATCCGGCCGCCGGCCAGATGTCATTCGTGCAGATCATCGGCACGTGGACGGCGGCGTTTAGCAAATCGCCGCCCGGCACGGACGATCCGTGACGGGCGGCGGTTCGAGCGATCGGGAAACCGGTCAGCCGACGGGGACCGGTTCCGGCGCCGGCTCGGGGGCCGGGGCGGCGACCGCCCGCTTCCGGTCCCGGCGGGTCTCCACCATCGTGTAGAGCGTCGGGATCAGCACCAGCGTCAGCAGCGTCGACGTGACCAGGCCGCCGATCACCACCACGGCCAGGGGCTGCGAGATGAACCCGCCCGACCCGGTGATCCCGAGCGCCATCGGCAGCAGCGCGAAGATCGTGGCCAGCGCGGTCATCAGGATCGGCCGGAGCCGGCGCAGCCCGCCCTCGACCACGGCCTGCGCGACCGGCACACCCCGTTCCCGGTACTGGTTGATCAGGTCCATCAGCACGATCGCGTTGGTCACCACGATGCCGATCAGCATCAGCAGGCCGATGAGGGCGGCCACGCCCATCGGGGTGCCGGTGATCAGCAGCAGCGCGATCGCGCCGACGAAGGCGAACGGGATCGACACCAGCAGGATGAACGTCTGCCGGATGCTGCCGAAGACCGCCACCAGGATCAGGAAGACGAGCCCGATGGCGACCAGGATGGCGAGGATGAGCTGCGAGAACGCCTCGTTCTGCTGCGAGGTGACCCCACCCATCTCGTACGTGGCCCCGGCCGGGAGGGTGAGACCGTCGAGCGCCGTCCGGACCGCGGTGCTGGCCGCACCGGTGTCGTCCCCGGCCGGCGTGGCGGTGACCGTGTTGGTGCGGTCGCCGTCGACGCGGACCCGCTGCACCGGCCCGTTCACCTGGGTGACCGTGGCGACCTTGTCCAGCCGCACCGGGCCGGTGGTCGTCATGACGGTGAGCGCCTTGACCTCGGCCAGGCTGTCCGGCGCGGTCGCGCTGGTGCGGACGATCACGTCGTGGGCGGCGCCGTTCAGGGCGACCTGGGCCGCGGTCGCGCCCTGCACCGCGGTACGCAGCGCGGAGACGATCGTCTGGTCGCTCAGGCCGTACTTCGCGGCCTCCTCGCCCTTGGCCACGATGCTGATCTGCGGCGCGCTCTCGCTCAGGTCGCTGCTCACGTCGGTGACCTGGGTGACCCGGCCGAGGGCCTGCTGGATCTGCTCGGTCGCGGCCTTGAGGGAGGCGTCGTCGCCGGCCCGCACGGACACCTCGATGCCGCTGCTGCCGAAGCCGCCGCCCCCGCCCCCGACGGTGATCTCCCCGGCGCCGGTGATCGGCCGGAGCTTGTCGTTCAGCTCGTCCTCGACCGCCGCCGCGTCCCCGCTCACGTCGATCGTGTAGGCGACCTTCTCGCTGCCGCCCGATCCACCGAAGAACCCGCCCGACGATCCGACTGTCACCTGGTACGACTCGACCCCGTCGAGCGTCGCCAGCACCTTCTCGACCTGCTGGGCGGCCCGGTCGGTGGTGGCCAGGTCGGTGCCGGCGGGCAGGGTCTGGCTGACCCGGACGCTGTCCGAGCCGGAGTCCCCGATGAAGCTGGTCTTCAGCGCGCCGGCCATCGCGACCGTCCCGATCAGCAGCAGGACGGCCGCGGCCAGCACCGTCTTGCGGCGGCGGACCGACCAGGTGATCACCGGCAGATACATCCGGGGCAGCAGGCCGCGCCGCTCCTCGGCCTCGACCCGTTCGCGGTACGCCTCGGCGTCGTCGGTGACCACCGGTGACTTCAGGAACCAGTAGGCCAGCGCCGGCACCACCGTCAGCGACACGAACAGGGAGGCCAGCATGGCCACGGTCACGGTGATCGAGAACGCCCCGAAGAGCTCGCCGACCAGGCCGCTGACGAACGCGATGGGCAGGAACACGGCGACCGTGGTCAGCGTGGACGAGGTGACGGCGGTGGACACCTCACGCACGGCGGTGATGATCGCGTGGCGCCGGTCCTCGCCGTACCCCAGATGGCGTTTGATGTTCTCCAGGACGACGATGGAGTCGTCGACGACGCGTCCCACCGCGATGGTCAGGCCGCCCAGGGTGAGGATGTTCAGCGAGTAGTCGCGCCACCAGAGCACGATCAGCGCGATGAGCAGCGACAGCGGGATCGACACGGCGGTGACCAGCGTCGACCGGCCGGACCGCAGGAACAGCACGATCACCACGATGGCCATCAGCAGGCCGAGCGCGCCCTCTTCGAGCAGGCCGTCGACCGAGTCCTTGACCTGCGGCCCGCTGTCCGACACCACGGTCAGCCGCGCGCCGTCGCCGAGCGAGCCCTGCAGGTCGGCCAGTTTCGCGCGGACGTCGTCGGAGATCGAGGACGACGACCCGTTGTGATCCATGGTGATCGAGATTCCCAGGGAAGGCTTTCCATCCGTACGCGTGATCGAAGTGACCTGGGCGTCGGCCAGGGTGACCGAGGCGACGTCCTTGAGCTGGACGGCCTTCGGTCCGGAGAGCCACAGGTTCCTGATCTGGTCGAGCGACGTGACCGCCGAGCCGACCGCGAGACTCAGATTCTTGCCACTGGCGGTGATCTGGCCGGCCGACGACGTGCCGCCCAGCGAACTCAGCGCGGTCATGATCGACTGCTGGTAGGCGCCCGCGCCCGCCTTCGGGGTGACCGTGACGACCTGGTCACGGGTGCCGGAGACGGAGACCTCGTTGACGCCGTCGACCGCCTGCAGCGCCGGCACGACCGTCGAGGTCAGCTTGGCCGCGAAGGCGCGCTGGTCGCCGTCCGCGGTCGCCGCCAGGGTCATCGTCGGCAGGTCGCCGGTGCTGCCGGTGAGCACCTGCGGGTCGACGCCCTCGGGCAGCCGGGCCTTGGCCAGCGCCTCCTGGACGTCGCCGGTCGCACCGTCGATGTCGGTGTCGTAGCCGAACGACATGGTGATCGTCACCGACCCCTGCCGCGAGGTCGAGGTGGTCGTCTCCACCCCGGTGACGCCCTTCAGCGCGTCCTCGATCGGCGTGGTGACCTGCTCCTCGACCACCTCGGGGGCGGCGCCCGGGTAGGTGGCCAGGACGGTCACGGCCGGGAACGACAGATCGGGCAGCAACTGCTGCTTGAGCGACGTCGCGGCGTAGACGCCGAAGGCGACGACCAGCGCGGCGACCAGGGCCACCAGCTTGCGGTTGGCGAGACTTATCCGGGACAGGAGAGACACGGGGGAAGTCTCGGCCGCCGGGCGGTCCCGGCGCGTCGTCCGTCGGCGGTCCGTCCGGCTACCACGGTTGCGGTAGTCGCGGCCCGCCGGCTACTTCGGCTGCGGATTCCCGGGGCGGACCAGACCGCTCTGGTACGCGACCACGACCAGCTGCGCGCGGTCCCGGACCCGGAGCTTGGCCATCGCCCGGTTGACGTGCGTCTTCGCGGTCAGCGGGGACAGGAACAGCCGCTCGGCGATCTCCTCGTTGGTCATCCCGTGCGCGACCAGCACCAGCACCTCGCGCTCGCGCTGGGTCAGCTCGTCCAGGGCGGCCGGCGGCGGACCCGCCTCCGGTTGGCTGAGCAGGTGATCGAGCAGACCCCGGGTGGCCTTGGGGGAGAGCAGCGCGTCACCGGAGGCGACCACCCGGACCGCGGTGATCAACTCGTCCGGTCCGACCCCCTTGCCCAGGAAACCGCTGGCGCCCGCGCGCAGGGCGAGCATCACGTTGTCGTCCTGCTCGAACGTGGTCAGGACCAGGACGCGGACGCCGGCCAGGTCGTCGTCGTCGGCGATCCGGCGCGTCGCCTCGATGCCGTCCATCACCGGCATCCGGATGTCCATCAGGACGACGTCGGCGCGCTCGGTGCGGGCCAGCTCGACCGCCTGGCGGCCGTCGACCGCCTCGGCGACGATCTCCATGTCCGGTTCGGAGTCGAGGATCATCCGGTAGCCGGCGCGGATGAGCGCCTGGTCGTCAGCGAGAAGTACCCGGATCATGATCCCTCGATCGGTGCTGGGAGCTGGGCTTTGACATGGAAAAATCCGGCTTTCTCGTACGTCGTGAGCGTGCCGTCGGCCGCCGCCGCGCGCTCGCGCATGCCGACGATCCCGTATCCCGAACCGGACTTGTCGGGATTTATCCGTGCGGGGTTGGTCGCCTCGATCTCGACACCCTCGCGCGTGTAGGTGACGGTCAGTTCGGCGTCACCCGTGCCGTATTTATGGGCATTCGTCAGGGCTTCCTGGACGATCCGATAGGCCGCCAGGTCGACCATCGCCGGCAGTTCCCGCTCCGAGCCCGCCTGCTGGAACCGCACGACCAGCCCGGCCGCCGTCACCGTGTCCAGCAGCTCGGGCAGGCGGGCCAGCCCACGGGTCGGCTCGGTCCCGGCGTCCGGATCGTCGGACTGGCGCAGCACGCCGACGATCGACGCCAGCTCCTTGAGTACGGTGTCCCCGGCGTGCCGGATGTGATCCAGGGCCGGCCGGACCTGCTCGGGCCGCCGGTCCAGCAGGTGGCTGGCCGCCCCGGCCTGCACGTTGATCACGGCGATGTGGTGTGCGACCACGTCGTGCAGCTCCCGGGCGATGCGCAGCCGCTCCTGGATGACCCGGCGGCGGGCCTCGTCCTCACGGGTCTGCTCGGCCCGCCGAGCCCGCTCCTCGACCTCGGCCAGGTAGGCCCGCCGGTTCCGGGTCGCGTCCCCGAACGCGGTGGCCATCCCGACGAACGTCAGCACCGGGATCGTCGCCGCGGTGAACGGCGGATACCTCCCCGAGAGGACGTCGCCCAGATACAGCGCGACGCCGCATCCGGCGAAGGACAGCCAGGTGTCGCGCCGCGTGCCCCGGGTCGCCATCGTGTAGGCGCACATCCCCGCCGCCAGGATCAGCAGGGGATGCCGGTCGGTGCGCTCCCAGGTATACGCGATGATCGCGGCCGTCGTCACGACCAGCGCCTGTCGGGGCCACCGCCGGCGTACCGTCATGGCGCCGACCGCCACCGCCAGGCCCGCGTAGTCGGCCCAGCCCAGACCCGGGATGGCGTGGCGCCGGGCGCCGGCCAGATAGGCGAACGCGCTCACCCCGGCCACCGCGACGGCGATGAGGCCGTCGGCGATCAGTGGCCGCCCGGCTGACCAGCGGCGGCCCAGGAACATGCCGCCCACGTTAGTGAGCCGGGCATCCGTGCCGCGTCGTCTTGCCGCGGTATTTCGGTCAGGAAAGAAGAAGCAGCCGCGGTACGCCGCAACTAGCCTTTCCGCCATGGAGAAGACGCACGCCGCCGACAGCCACGACCTGATCCGCGTGCACGGTGCACGCGTCAACAACCTGAAGGACGTCAGCGTCGAGATCCCGAAGCGCCGGCTCACCGTGTTCACAGGAGTCTCCGGCTCGGGCAAGAGCTCGCTCGTGTTCGGCACCATCGCCGCCGAGTCGCAGCGGATGATCAACGAGACGTACAGCGCGTTCGTCCAGGGCTTCATGCCGTCCCAGGCCCGCCCCGACGTGGACGTGCTGGAGGGCCTGACCACGGCCATCCTGGTCGACCAGGAGCGGATGGGCTCCGACCCGCGATCGACCGTCGGCACCGCGACCGACGCCAACGCCATGCTGCGGATCCTCTTCAGCCGCCTCGGCGATCCGCACATCGGCTCCCCGCAGGCGTACTCGTTCAATGTCGCCTCGATCTCCGGCGCCGGTGCCGTGACCATGGAGAAGGCCGGCGTCACGACCAAGGAACGGCGCAGCTTCAGCATCACCGGTGGCATGTGCCCGCGGTGCGAGGGGCGCGGCGCGGTCACCGATTTCGACCTTTCCGCCCTGTACGACGAGAACAAGTCGCTGAACGAGGGCGCGCTCACCATCCCGGGCTACAGCATGGAGGGCTGGTTCGGCCGGATCTTCCGTGGTTGCGGGTACTTCGACCCGGACAAGCCGATCAAGAAGTACACCAAGCGGGAGCTGCACGACCTGCTTCACCGGGAACCCACGAAGATCAAGGTCGACGGGATCAACCTGACCTTCAGCGGGCTCATCCCGTCCATCCAGAAGTCCTTCCTGTCCAAGGACCGGGAGGCGATGCAGCCGCACATCCGTGCCTTCGTCGACCGCGCGATCACGTTCACCACCTGCCCCGAGTGCGACGGGACCCGGCTCAGCGAGGGCGCCCGCTCCTCGAAGATCAACGGTGTCAGCATCGCCGACGCGTGCCGCATGCAGATCAGCGACCTGGCCGTCTGGGTGCGCGGGCTGAACGAGCCGTCGGTCGCCCCGCTGCTCGAAAAGCTGCAGCACACGCTCGACTCGTTCATCGAGATCGGTCTCGGCTACCTGTCCCTGGACCGTCCGGCCGGCACCCTCTCCGGCGGCGAGGCGCAGCGCACCAAGATGATCCGGCACCTCGGGTCGTCCCTGACCGACGTCACGTACGTGTTCGACGAGCCCACCATCGGCCTGCACCCGCACGACATCCAGCGGATGAACGAGCTGCTCCAGCAACTGCGGGACAAGGGCAACACGGTCCTGGTGGTCGAGCACAAGCCGGAGGCGATCGCGATCGCCGACCACGTCGTCGACCTCGGGCCGCGCGCCGGGGCGGCCGGTGGCGAGGTCGTCTTCCAGGGCACCCTGGACGGGCTGCGCGCCAGCGGCACGCTCACCGGACGCCACCTGGACGACCGGGCCGCGCTGAAGGACGACGTACGCAAGCCCTCCGATTTTCTTGAGGTGCGCGGCGCGGGCCGGCACAACCTGCAGAACGTCGACGTCGACATCCCCCTCGGTGTGCTGGTCGTCGTGACCGGCGTGGCCGGCTCCGGCAAGAGCAGCCTGATCCACGGCTCGGTGGCCGGGCGGGACGGGGTCGTCGCGGTCGACCAGGGGTCGATCAAGGGCTCGCGGCGCAGCAACCCGGCGACCTACACCGGACTGCTGGAACCCATCCGCAAGCAGTTCGCCAAGGTCAACGGCGTGAAACCGGCCCTGTTCAGCGCGAACTCGGAGGGCGCCTGCCCGAACTGCAACGGCAACGGCGTGATCTACACCGACCTGGCCATGATGGCCGGCGTGGCCACCGTGTGCGAGGTGTGCGAAGGACGGCGCTTCGACGCGTCGGTGCTCGACTACAAGCTCGCCGGTAAGGACATCAGCGAGGTTCTGGCCATGCCGGTCGCCGAGGCGGTCGAGTTCTTCGCGGCCGGCGACGGCAAGAACCCGGCCGCCCACAAGATCCTGGCGCGGCTGTTCGAGGTCGGACTCGGCTACCTGACCCTCGGCCAGCCGCTGTCCACCCTGTCCGGTGGCGAGCGCCAGCGGGTCAAGCTGGCCGTCCACATGGGCGAGACCGGCGGCGTCTTCATCCTCGACGAGCCGACCACCGGACTGCACCTGGCCGACGTCGAACAACTCCTCGGCCTGCTGGACCGCCTGGTCGACGCCGGCCGCTCGGTCATCGTCATCGAACACCACCAGGCCGTGATGGCCCACGCCGACTGGATCATCGATCTGGGTCCGGGCGCCGGCCACGACGGCGGTCGCGTGGTCTTCGAGGGCACGCCGGCCGAGCTGGTCGCCGCCCGCTCCACCCTGACCGGCGAGCACCTGGCCGAATACGTCAAGTCCTGACCCTGGAGGGCCGATCCGTTAGGGTGCGCGATCATGGAGTTCGCGCACTCTTTCACGGTCGCCGCGCCGGCCGCCCGGATCTACGCCCACCTGATCGATCCGCGCAGCTACATCGGGCTGTCGCCGCTGGTCGTCGAGGTTCGCGACATCCGTCCGAGCAATTCCTCGATCGCGTACGTCGCGGTGGAGCGCTTCGACTTCGGCCCGTTCCACTGGAACAACCCGATCCGCGTCACCATGACCGGTTCCACCGACGGTCACACGATCACCAGTGCGGTCCGCAGCCCCGGCTTCGTCACCCTGAACTCCCGGGTCGCCCTGGTTCCGGGTGTCGCCGGCACCGAGGTCACCGAGTCGATCGCGGTCACCGCGCCGCTCGGCCTGCGCCGCTTCGTGCTGAATCAGGCCCGTTCCGTCCAGCAGTACCGAGCCACCGAGCTCACCCGCCGCATGACCACTTAGCATCGCCACCCGCCCATCGGCGCCCGTGTATCTCGCTGCGCGGCCGGGGCCTGCTCGGCATGATGGTGGCGTCGGGCCGGGATCGGATGATCGGGGGCAAGAAATGGACGGAAGTATTAGGGCCGTGGGGCATAAGAAATCTTGAATTCATGAATATCCTCCTGGTGCAATGGCGGCCGGGAGGCGATCGACAACGGGCGGGGATGCCGGTCGCCGCTAGGCGGAACGGTGTGTGGATGCCAGATGAGGACAATCCGGGCGCTGGTCACGGTGGCGCTGGCCGTGGGCGTCGTGTTCGTGGATCCGGTCGCGGCTCGGGCCGACGATCCACACGTCATGCCGGTGGATCCCGCGACCTACGACGATCTGACCGCGATCGGGCCGGCGTTCGGGATCGCCGCTGATCCGGACGATCCGACCTCAACCGCCGGCTGCGGGGCGGCGGCTTCCGATCCGGTGCCGGACGGTGTGCCGATCGTGGTCCGGATCGGGACCGCGGCGCCGTTCACGGTGGGTCAGGTCAGTGCCGCGACGTGGAAGAATCCGCCGGTCGCGGATCCGTCCTGGCGGCTTGACTTCCAGGGTCTGATGTGGATGAAGTCGCTGGCGCGGCGGGCCGCCCAGGATGATCAGCAGCAGTCGCTGGCCGCGCTGGTGGCTCAGGCGGTGCAGTTCCACCGGGCCGATCCGGACCCGGGGACGAACGCGTCGGGCTGGGACGAGGGGACCGCGCTGCGCCGGTTGGAGAGCGAGAACTGCCTGTACGCCCTGACCCACGCCGACGAACTGGCGCCGGGGATGGCGGCCGACGCGGCGGTGCTGCTGGGCAAGCGTTATTACGGGCCGCCGAACTATCCGGTGCACAATCACGGGCTGATGGCCAACCTGCAGCTCGTCCGCGCCGGTGACCTGCTGGGCCGGGCGGACTGGAAGGCGACCGCGGTCAGGCGGATGACCGCGGAGGCGCCGCTGGCCTTCTCGAAGATGGGGCTGTCGTACGAGCAGGCCTCCGGCTACCAGGGTGTCAACGCGAACCTGTGGGGGCAGGCGGCCACGGTGCTGGCCGCGTCGCCCGGTACCGCGGCGGCCGCGGCCACGCTGCAGAAGGCGGTCGACGCGGCCTGGAACGCGTTCGCCTGGGAGACCGAGCCGGACGGCAAGATCGTGCAGATCGGTGACTCCGAGGAGAGCCCCGGCCGGGCCGGTAACTCGACGGCGCGGACGCTGCGTGACGACCAGACCGGGACCGTGATCGGCCGGTGGTCCTGGACCGACCGGGTGACCAGCTACTACACGGTCCGCTACGGGCCGCCGCGCCGCGCGCACGGCCAGGAGGACCGGGCCGGCGGCGTCACCTGGTCGACCCTGGGCACGCGGGTGCTCGTCGGGCCGGGCAAGTACAACTACGACCGGACCTCGGCCTGGAACACCTGGCAGATCGGGCCGGCCAGCCACAACGTGGCGATCCCGACCGGGGGCGCGGTGAAGTCCGGCAAGACCGCGCGGCTGTCGGCGGCGACCGTGCAGGCCTCCGCGCACGCCTGGACGATCGTGGACGACATCTACAACACGCCGCACTCGCGCAACGTCAACGTCAACCGGGACGCGCACCGCATGGTGGTGACCGACCTGTTCTCCCGGGTGAGCTCCTGGCAGCAGCACTGGCATCTCGACCCGAGCTGGACACTGGAGTCCGGGAAGGCCGGCGGCACCAAGCTGACGTTCCGGAACCCGGCCGGTTACCTGCTGACCGTGACCACGACCGGGCGGGTGTCGGGCGTCGTCCGGGGCAAGACCAGTCCGATCGGCGGCTGGCACTTCCCGGCCTTCGGCGTCCGGGTCCCGGCGGCCGACGTCGTGATCCGGTCCTACGGCAAGGGCAAGACCACCACCACGTTCGTGGTCACCCGCGGGATCGGCTTCCACACCTTCTGAGATTTTCTGCTCTGACCGCAACCACCCGACCACGTCGCCCTTTCGGGCTGAGCGTCCTGGGCGCGCCAGCGCCCTGCTCAGACCGGAAGGGTCCCCGCGGGAGCGACGGTCTTGACCACGGCGGACACAGGCAATGAAGGCCTTGAAGTTGATCTTCTGGGGTTGAGCTTCTTCCGGTGGAATGGGGAACGTCAGCCACTGGAAACGTCGTCGCGGCAGAATGGGCCGCATGGATCTTCGCCAAGGCATCGGTCTGCGACGACTGGGCACCACCGCGGACGAGTTCCAACAGGATCTGCTGAGCAGCCTCTACTACCGCAGGGGCACCACGGTGGAGTCGGCCAGCCCGCGGGACGCGTACGAGGCGCTGGCCCTCACCGTCCGCGACCGGCTGGCCGATCGCCGGGCCCGCACCGCGGCGGCGCACTTCGCCAGCAATCCTCGATGGGTCTACTACCTGTCCGCGGAATATCTGCTCGGCGCCCAGCTGGAACAGAATCTGCTCTACTCCGGCACCGGCGAGCTGGCCGCCCAGGCGATCAAGGTGCTCGGGCGTTCGATGGAGGAGCTCGACGACCTGGACGTGGAGCCGGGGCTCGGCAACGGTGGTCTCGGGCGGCTCGCCGCCTGCCTGGTCGACTCGATGGCCACCCGGGACATTCCGGCCGTGGGGTACGGCATCCGCTACGACTTCGGCATCTTCAAGCAGTCCCTGGAGGACGGCGCGCAGGCCGAGCGGCCGGACGACTGGGCCTTCCAGGGCAATCCGTGGGAGTTCCCGGCCCCCGACGATCGGCAGATCGTGCACTTCTACGGTCACACCGAGCCGGTCGCCGGTTCGGAGATCCGCAAGCGCTGGGTGCCCGGCGAGATCGTGCTCGGCGAGCCCAGCCACATGCTGGTTCCGGGGTACGGGACCGAGACCGTGAACATCGTGCGGCTGTGGCGGGCGCGGGGCAGCGAGGCGTCGTTCGACCTGTCGCGGTTCTCGGCCGGGCAGTACGCCGAGGCCGTCCAGGAGGCGGTCCGGGCCGAGAACATCAGCAAGGTCCTCTACCCCGACGACAGCACCGAACTGGGCCGTGAGCTGCGGCTCAAGCAGCAGTACTTCCTGGTTTCGTGCTCGCTGCGGGACATCATCCGGCGGTTCCGGCTGCGCAACGAGGGCTGGGACGACTTCGCCGAGAAGACGGTCATCCAGCTCAACGACACGCACCCGACGATCGCCATCCCGGAGCTGATGCGGCTGCTGGTCGACGAGTACGAGCTGGACTGGGACCGGGCCTGGGCGATCACTCGGAGCACGTTCGCCTACACGTGCCACACGCTGCTGCCGGAGGCGCTCGAAACCTGGCCGGTGCATCTGTTCGAGCGGCTGCTCCCGCGACACCTGGAGATCATCTACCTGATCAACATGCTGTTCCTGCGCGAGGTCGAGGAGCGTTTCCCGGGCGACGTCGACCGCATCCGGCGGATGTCGATCATCTCGGAGGGCAACGAGCGCCGGGTCCGGATGGCGCATCTCGCGGTGGTCGGCACCGAGGCCGTCAACGGGGTCGCCGAACTGCACTCCAAGCTGCTGCGGGAGACCGTGCTGCAGGACTTCGCGGCCCTGTGGCCGGCCAAATTCCAGAACGTCACCAACGGGGTCTCGCCGCGCCGGTTCGTCAAGCTGGCCAACCCGCGGCTCTCCGATCTGATCACCGACGGGCTCGGCGACGACGGCTGGCTCAACGACCTGGAACGCCTGGCCGGGCTGGAACGGCTGGCCGACGACGCGGCGTTCGTCGAGCGCTGGCGGGCGGTGAAACGGGCCAACAAGGTGGATCTGGGCGCCGGCGACCCGGACTCGCTCACCGACGTGATGATCAAGCGGTTCCACGAGTACAAGCGGCAGCAGCTCAAACTGCTGCACGTGATCACCATGTTCCACCGGATCCGGGCCAACCCGACCGGGGACTGGGTGCCGCGGACCGTGCTGTTCGCCGGGAAGGCGGCGCCGGCCTATCACGCCGCGAAGAGCATCATCCGGCTGATCAACGCGGTCGGGGCGACCATTGCGTCCGATCCGGTCGTGGCGCCGTACCTCAAGATCGTTTTTGCCGAGAACTACAACGTGACCCTGGCCGAGCAGATCGTGCCCGCGGCCGACCTGAGCGAGCAGATCTCGCTGGCCGGCAAGGAGGCCAGCGGCACCGGCAACATGAAGCTGGCCCTCAACGGCGCGCTCACCGTGGGCACGCTGGACGGGGCCAACATCGAGATCCGGGCCCGGGTCGGCGAGGAGAACTTCTTCCTCTTCGGGCTGGACGCGTTCCAAGCGGCCGAGGTGCAGAACGCCGGGTACCGGCCGCGCGAGCACTACGACCGGGACACCGAACTGAAGAACGCCATCGACTCGATCCTGGCCGGCACGTTCGGCGGGGTCGGCCGGGAGGTGGCCGAATCGCTGCTCGGCTGGGACGAGTACCTGACGCTGGCCGACTTCCGGTCCTACCTGGACGCTCAGGAGGAGGTCGAGCGGGCCTGGCGGGACCCGGCCCGCTGGTCCCGGATGTCGATCCTGAACACCGCGCAGAGCGGGTTCTTCTCGTCGGACCGGACGGTCGCGGACTACGCCGCCCGGATCTGGCGAGTGGAGCCGGTCGCGGTTCCGCGCGAGAGCTAGTTGTAGGTCAGGATCTTGTCGATGAGTCCGCCACCGGGGAAGTCGAGCATGACGGCCCCGGTGCGGACCACCGGCGTGTGCACCTCCGGACCCTCGTTCAGATAGGTCAGCAGGAACGGATTCACGCCCTGCACCCCCAGCGATCCGCCGGCCACCGACTGGGGCTGGGCGAACACGCCGGCCCCGCTGGCGAAGTTGACGTACATCAGCGACGGGTCGGCCGCGCTGGTCGCGTCCAGGAAACGGCGGACCTGGTCGCGCTTGGTGGCGATCGCCCCGAGGTTGGGCACGTTGTACTCGTCCTGCACGTACGTCGACGACCCGTCGTGCCAGCCGGCGAACTGGGCCAGCCCGTAGTGCTCGATCACGCCGCCGCGCGGGCCGTTCAGCACGGCCAGCACCACCTTGCCGCGGATCTGCCCGAGCGCCGGGGTGGCGGCGCCGGCCGACCTGGTCACCGACGGCGTCCAGAACAGGGTGGGGCGTTTGCTCACGTACGCGTCGAAGATGTCGGCGAAGCCCGACTGTCCCGACGCGTCGGTGCACGAGCCGATCTCGCCCGTGCACTCCTGCTTCAACCGCACGACCACGCTCTCGCCGGGGTGCGCGCCGAGGAACGCGGCCAGTTTGTTCAGCACGTCGTCGAAGTTCGCGTTCTGGTACGTCGCGCCGTGGTGGATGGTGAACGTGTTGCCGGTGTTCACCCGGGCCCGGAGGTCGATCATGCGGATCCCGGCGTTGAGCTGCGCGGTCAGGGTGGCCGCGCTGTCGCCGAAGTCCTCCTGGGTCTGCGTCCAGGCGCCGCCGTGGATGGCCAGCGTCTCGTGGGTGCCCGGGATGGAGAGGGCGGCCAGGCTGCGGGAATCGGGCAGGGCGCGCATCCAGTCGGGGTGGCTCGCCGTGCTCAAGGTCCGGTAGGAGGCGTCGGCCGCGCTCGCCACCGACGGCGTCACCAGCAGACCCAGGACCAGGACGCCCATCGCGGCGATCATTCGCTTCACGCGTCGAAGATTATCTATAGGTACGGCGGTCGGGAAGTCACCGGCAAAGATTGACAAGGGTCGGTGTCCTCGGGACAGTGGCCGGACCGGCGGGAAAGCGTCATCCCCGCATCCGGCCTGATGATCACGTCTCATCGGCCGGTCAGAGCTTGCCAGCGCAGCATCCTGATCTCTACCGTCGGCCGGTCCGGAAAAAGTTTTCAGAGGGGTGCTGATGCGCGACGACGCGTTCCGCGCGTACTTCGAGCGCCATCACGCCTCGCTGTCGCGACTGGCCTACCTGATGACCGGGGAGTCGGCCGCCGCCGACGACCTCGCGGCCGACGCGTTGACCGAGGTCTGGCGGCACTGGGAACGTGTACAGGCGGCCGACGACCCGATCGCTTACGGACACGGCATCCTGATGAACCTGGCCCGCCAGTGGGTCCGGCGTCGATCCCGGGAACGGCTGCTCTCGTTCGGGACCTCGGGCCGTGACCAGGACGCCCGGGACGTGCCGGCGATCGTCGACGTCCGGGGCGCGCTGCGCAAATTACCGCATAGGCGACGGGCCTGCGTAGTCTTGCGCTATGCGTTCGACCTGTCCGAGCGGGAGGTCGCCGCGACCCTCGGCATCTCGGTCGGCGCGGTGAAGAGTGCCACGTCGCGGGGTGCGAAGCAGCTGGCCGAACTGCTGGGCGGATCGGTCGCCCGGTTCGACGGATGGGAGGCGGCCCGATGAGTCTTTCCGATGACCAGTTGCGGTCGTTGCTGCGCTCCGAGGCGGCCCTCCACCAGCCCGACCGGGAGGTGATGCTGGCCCGGATCACGTCGGCCGCCATGACCGACCCGGCCCCGGCCCGGCGGTCGGGCAAGCTGCGGCTGGCCTTCGTCGCCGGGCTGGTCACCCTCTTCGGCGGGGGCGGATTCGCGGCGCAGTGGGCGCTGGCCGGCTCCTCCGACCGGAACGACGCGACCCCGGTCGTCCCGGTTCCGGTGACCACACCGACGACGGTCGCGCCGTCGCCGACGACGGCGCTGTCATCGTCTCCCTCGGCCGCGGTCTCGTCGGCCTCCCCGGCCCACAGCCGGCCGCCGGTCGTGACCACCGCGCCCACCAGCCAGAAGCCGACCTCACCGGCACCGGCCCTGACCAAGGGGCAGCCCGGCAACACCCAGGTCCAGCAGGGCCCGCTCTGGTCGGACGGCTCGATCGACCCGGCCAGCGGCGACACCCAGGGCGCCGGGGTGATCACGCTGAAGACGACCGAGAAACTGACCGCGCTGCAGGTCACCGTCCGGGTCGCCGAGACGCCCGGTCTGGTCTCCCGCGGCGGCACCAAATCCGTTCCGGGCGCCAGCGTGACCAGCGCCGTGACCGCGGAAACGGACGCGCTGCTCTACACGTTCACGCTGGCCTCGGCCGACGAGGTGGCGCCGGGGACGTACACGTTCACGGCCAGGTACTCGTACCCGGCCGGGGGCCGCAATGCGGGCGGCGACACCTACGAGGCGACGGCGACCACCGGGTCCGGCCAGCAGCTCGACGTCTACGGCAATTTCTTCCCCACCAGCTAGCGGCCTCACCTCGCGGTCCGCTTCGCCAGGAAAAATCCGGATTTGGTACGGCCATGGCCGGCGCGTCGCCGTTCAGCAGGGCCGGATCGTGCAGGCCGCGCCGCACGGGGCCGTGCCGATGGGCTCGGGGCACACGGGCTCGCGCCCGACGGCCAGCCCGGCGCGGTGTGGCGCTTTGACGACGAAGGTCGTCGTCCTGGGTGTGCACGGGGCCGCCACCCAGCTCTTCACGGCGGTGATCTTCCAGCCCATCTGGCCGAGCCGCGCCACGTATGCCGTGCTCGAGGTGTTGTTCTCGGTCACCGTGCTGTCGCCGATCCACGTGTAGGAATCGCTGATCGTCGGATCCAGCTTCAACCTGGCGGCGGCGAGCACGGCGGCGGCCTCCTCGACCGGGACGTCCCCGATCTCCCAGATGAAGGTGAGCGGCCTGACCCCGCGCCAGGAGATCGACTGGTTGGGATACAGGTAGGTCGACACCGTCCTGCTGTTGTCCTGCAGGAAATACGGCGTCCCGGTCACCGTGTAGGCCGGCTCGTTGCTCACTTCCGGGCACTGAAGCCTGGCCTGGCCATCGGCCCGGGCACTCGTCGCCCCGGTCAGCAGCAACGTGGCGGCCGACAGGACCGGCACTGCGGTGCGCAGCATCGTTCTCCTCGCTCACGACGGTTGCCGTTCCCCTGATCGTAGGCGTCCGGCGTTCGGCCGGCGGGTCGATTTCGTCGGCTATGACCCTGTACGCCGGACCGCCCGGCCCGGCGTACAGGGGGATCGTCAGGCCAGGTTGATGTAGTCGAGCTCGGCGTACCCGGTGCCCCCGGCGAAGTTCGGCGACCCCTTGGCCAGGCGGATCACGTTGTACCCGGCCTTGAGCGTCACCGAGGTGCTGACCGTCGAGCCGAAGACGCCCCAGGCCGAGGTCGGCGGGTACGAGATCGTCTGGAACGCCCCGCCGTTCCAGGCCAGCCCCTGCGTCGAGGTAGCCCCGGTCGCGTTGGCGTACCCGATGGTCATCGTGTAGGCCCGCGCGGCCGGCACGTTGACGACGAAGTCGACGAACGACTGGTTGCGCATGTTGGCCGATCCGTCGATCTGGCCGACGTAGCCACCGTTGGAGGCCGACGACGACGAGAAGCGGTTGGCGTTGACCGCGGTCGCGTTCTCCGCCTCGTAGCGCTGCTGCCAGGTGGAGACCCCGGACGTCGGCGTGATCAGCAGCTGGTAAGCGGCAAGAGCGTCCATTCCGGACACCGGCACCGTGATGCTGCCGTTCGACACCGTGTACGTCGTGGTCGAGACCACCGAGGCGGTCGACGCCGTGGTCCGCCCGGTCGTGCCGGTCCGGGACAGGGTCACGCTGACCTGCGAGCCGAGCGCGGCCAGCCCGTTGACCTTGACGGTGTTGGCTCCGCTGTCACCGCCGAAGACCACGTTCACGATCCTGCGGGTGCTGTCGTACGCGGCCACCCCGTCCAGCCAGGACTGCGGGACGGTCTGGACGATGGTGCCGGCCATGTCGCCGTACCACTTGTAGGCCCAGTAGGTGGCGGTCGGCGAGTTGTTGTAGAGCAGCCCGTTCAGCGTCCCGGCCTCGTACCAGTAGGCGCGTTCGGCGTCCCGGATCCCGTTCCGCTCGAAGACGGCCATGTAGTGCGCGGCCACGCTGGGGATGTCGACCTGGTCGGGCGACGCGTACTCGTTGATCGAGATCGGTCGCGCCGAGATGCCGAGGGACGATTCGATCGCCCGGTAGTCGGCCACGTGCGCGGCCACGTTGTTGTAGCTGTGCACGTCCAGCTCGTGCCAGACGGTCACGTCGGGCAGCGTGCCGGTGTTCTTGGCGTTGGTCAGGAACGCGACCATCCAGTCGTGGTTGTAGGTCGAGTAGCTCGGCCCGACGATCGGGGTGACCGTGTCGAGCGTGCGGATCAGCTGGTAGGTGCGGGTCCAGCCGGCGTTGAAAGCGCCCGCCGAGCCGGTGTTCCAGGTCCAGTCGGGCTCGTTCCACAGCTCGTAGCCGTCGATGTTCGTGGTGGTCGTGGCGCCCAGGCGCGCGTTGACCATCGTGCGGACCTTCGACTCCCAGTCGGACCAGCTCACCCACCGGTACGGGAAGTCCTTGTAGATGTCGGGCAGGCGCCAGAACTGCTGGGCGCCGGCACTGGTCACCTTGCCGGCCACCTCCAGGCCGTCGCAGCACGGGACGGTCGCGCCGTTGCCGAGCTGCTGGACGCCGTACGGCGGCTGGGTCAGATGGTTGAGATGGAGCGCCGGCGGAACCTGGGTGGAGGCGCTGACGGCGTAGAGACCACCGGAGGCGACGTGCGTGACCGGACGGACGGTCGTGCCGACGTTGACGGTGAGGGTGTTACCGGCGGCCGACGCCGGGCTGGGGACGAACAGCCCGGCGGCGACGAGTAGCAGGACGGGTACTACGGAGCGGCGCATGGGTCACCTCTCGGATAGGGGGATGAACACCCGCATCGGACCCGGCTCCCGGTTGGCCCAGAGGTAGTAGGGGATGGCGGTCACGGCCACCGGTGCAGTGGCGCGGGCCGGGGCCGGGAGGGGCCGGTAGAGATGCGGGGTGTCGGTGGGGCGGGCGCGCAGCGGAACCTTCAGCAGCACCGGTGCGAGGCCGTCCGGATCGCGGCTGACCTGCAGCGGGGCGGACGTGTCGAGTTCCAGGTCCTCGAACGCCACGCCCTCGGGGGCGTCCGCGTGTTCCAGGCAGTAGACGATCGGGCCGCGGACGACGGCGGCCGAGCCGCGGACGGCGTCGACCCGCGGGTGGGCGGCGATCAGGCGCGGCAGCATGACCAGGGTCAGTTCGACCCGATCACCGACCAGCCAGGTCCGGGTGAGCCGGACGTATCCCGCCTCGGCGGCCACCACCTCGCCGTTCACGGTCAGCCGGGCGTCGCCGCACCAGGCCGGGATCCGCAGCGCCAGCGTCCACGGGCCGGGCCCGACCTCGGTGATCGTCACCGTGATCGTCTCGTCCCACGGGTACCGGGTGCGCACGTCGACCGCGTGGCCGCCGGCCCGGAACGTGCCCGCCGTGTACAGGTGCAGCTGCAGCCCGCCCGGGTCGCCGGTGGCGGCGTAGTTGTCCAGCGAGGCCATCAGCCGGGCCAGGTTGGGCGGGCAGCAGGCGCACGAGTACCAGGGCAGACGCTGCGAGGGGGCGTCCTCGTGGGAGCCGTCGTGCCCGGTCCGCAGCTGCAGCGGGTTGGAGTAGAAGAAGGTGGCGCCGTCGAGCCCCGTGCTCCCGGCGATGCCGTTGTGGATCAGCCGTTCCATCTCGTCGGCGTACTTCGCCTTCCCGGTGGCCAGCAGCAGCCGCCAGGCCCACTGGAAGCTGCCGATCGCGGCGCAGGATTCCGCGTACGCGCGGTCCGGCGGCAGCTCGTAGGGGTCGCCGAACGCCTCGTCGCGGTGGCGTGAGCCCTGGCCGCCGGTGATGTAGGTGCGGCTGGACAGTGCCGAGTCCCACAACCGTTCGGCCGCCTCCAGCAGCGCGGCGTCGCCCGTCTCGACGGCGACGTCGACCGCGCCGGCCAGCAGGTACACCTGCCGGACGACGTGACCGGTGACCTCGGCCGTGTCTCTCAGCGGTTCGTGATCCTGGAAATAGCGCGGCCCGAAACGGCCCTCGCCGAGGACGCCGTGGCCGCGGTTCTCGACAAACCGGGCGGCCAGATCGAGGTACGGCCGGTGGCCGGTCACGCGGTAGAGCTCGACGAGCGCGGTCTCGACCTCGGGGTGGCCGTCGACCTCGGGGGAGTCGCCGAACCGGCGTACCAGCAAGTCCGCGAATTTCCGGGCTACTCCGACTATTTGCGGAGCGGCGGAATCGTCGCTGCGAGCCGCCGCGACGGCGGCCTGGAACAGGTGCCCCGCGCAGTACATTTCGTGGCTGAAGTGCAGCTCGCTCCACTGCTTGTCGCGGTTGTCGACCTGGTAGTACGAGTCGAGATAGCCATCAGCGTCCTGCGCCTTTTCCAGCAAGGCACCGATTTCAGCGACAAATCCGGACTTGTCGCCCAGCCACAGGGCCGCTTCCAGCGTCTTGTACACATCGGAGTCGGCAAACCAGAACCCGCGGAACTCCGCACCGCTGTCCCCGGTGACCCGGCGCAGGTTGGCCAGGTTGCCGTATTCGTCGAGCTGCGAGACGCAGTGCGGCAGGGTCGCGGCGGCGTTACGGGCCTGCCAGCCGCCGAACAGGCTCTCCGGCCGCAGCGCCACCGCGTCGCGCGGCAGCGGCCGCAGCGCGGAGACGGCACGGGAGGTGGGCACGACGGGGCCGTACGAAGCGTCCATCACGGGGTTTTCCTCAATCCTTGACCGCGCCGGCGGTAACACCGGCGGCGACGTAACGCTGGGCGACGATGAGTAGCAACGTCGCCGGGATGGACGCGATCACGGCGGTGGCCATGATGGCGTTCCACTGCTGGTTGTTGTTGCCGATGTAGTGGTAGATGCCGAGCGTGATGGGCTGGTACTCACCGCCGCCGTCGAGCGTGGTGGCGAAGACGAAGTCGGACCAGGCCCACAGGAAGGCGAACAGGCTGACCGTGACGATCGCGTTGCGTGACACCGGCAGGATCACCGAGCGGAACGTCCGGAACTTCGAGGCGCCGTCGATCGACGCGGCGTTGAGCAGTTCGTCCGGGATGCCGGACATGAAGGCCGTGAAGATCAGCACGCCGAACGGGACCGCGATGGTCGAGTCGGCCAGGATCAGCCCGGGCACCGTGTTGAGCACGCCGGCCCGCAGGTAGATGGCGTAGAACCCCATCGCCATGATGATTCCGGGGATCATCTGCGCGATGAGCAGCACGAAGTTGAGCGCCCCGGTGCCGCGCGGACGCAGCTTGGCCAGGGCGAATCCGGCCGGCGCGGCCAGGACCAAGGTCAAGAGCACGGTGCCGAGACCAATCAAAAGACTGGTTCCCAGGTACGGCATCTGCTGGTCCAGCACAGCCCGATAGCCCTCCAGGGTCCCGTTCCACGGGAACAGATGCGGTGGGTCGGCGCGCATGTCGGTGTCCTTGGTGAAGGACACGTTGATCATCCAGTAGACCGGGAACAGCATGATCGCCGTCAGGATCACGCCGATCACGGTCTTCAGGGGCTTAGTCACGGCGCTGCCTCCGGATGTAGAGCAGCCCGAAGAAGAGGGCGATGATGATCAGCAGGTTGCCGACCGCGGCGCCCGGCCCGAACTCGGGCAGCAGGTTCCCGAACGACAGCCGGTAGGACCAGGTGGCCAGGGTCGTCGACGCATCGGTCGGCCCGCCCTTCGTCATGATCCAGATCAGGTCGAACACCTTCAGCGTGTAGACCAGCCCGAGCAGCAACGTGATCGCCGAGACCGGCCTCAGCAGCGGGAACGTGACCCGCCAGAACCGCTGCCAGCCGCTCGCGCCGTCCAGGGCCGCCGCCTCGTAGATCTCGCCCGGGATGCCCTGCAGCCCGCTGTAGAGGATCACCAGGTTGAACGGGATCCCGATCCAGATGTTCGCGATGATCACGCTGGTCAGCGCCCAGTCCGGCGAGGTCAGCCAGTTGATCTGGTCCACGCCGACGAGGTTCAGGGCGTAATTCACGATCCCGGAGTCACTGTTCAACATCCAGGACCAGGTCGACGCCGAGACGATCAACGGCAGCAACCACGGTACGAGGAACAACGCCCGCAACGTCGCCGAAAGCTTGAAGTGCTGGGTGAAGAAGACCGCCAGCGCCAGCCCGAGCGCGAACTGCACCGCGATGCTGGCGAACGTGAAGATCATCGTGTGCAGCAGTGCCGGCAGGAACGTCGAGTCGTCGAAGACGGTCCGATAGTTGTCCGCCCCGGAGAACGGCGCGTCCCCCTGCACGAACGATCGGACCGTGTAGTGCCGCAGACTCAGGTCGAGATTCCGGTAGAGCGGGTAGGCGTAGAACGCGACCAGGTAGATGATCACCGGGGCGAGGAACGCCCAGGCCGCCCACTGTCCCCGGGCCCGCCGGACCCGGGAGGCACCCCGGGTCCGGACGAGCGTTTCCGCGTGCGTCGTCACTTGCCCGCCGCGCCCTGGGCGTCGGTCATCGCCTGCTGCGGGTTCTTCGATCCGGAGAGTGCGGCCTGGAACGCGCCCCACATCGGCTGGGAGATCTTCGGGTACTTGGTGCCGAGGTCGTCACTGGTCCGGCCCTTGGCCGCCTGCACCGCCTCGACCCAGACCTTCAGCTCCGGATTCGCCGCGACCTGCTTCTGCTGTACGGCGTCGGTGGCCGCCACGTAGGACAGCGTCGTGTCCGTCGTCAGGGCGTTGTCGGCGCTGGTCAGGCACGAGACGATCTTCTGCGTGGTGGCGTACTTGCCGGTGTCCGACTGGACCGGCGCGGTGACGAACTCGCCACCGGTCGGTGCCGGGGCGGTGCCGCCGGCCTGCGACGGGATCGGGATGATCCCGTACTCGAAACCGGTCTTCTTGGCATTGGCCAGCTGCCACGTGCCGTTCTCGCTGAACGCGAAGTCCCCGGCGGCGAACTCCTGCCAGCTGGTGGTCTGCGTGTTGTTGAGCACCGAGTTGGGCGCGTAGCCGTTCTTCAGCCAGTCGGTCCAGAGCGTCAGCGCGGCCACGCCCTGCGGCGAGTCGAGCTGGGTCAGGTTCGCGCCGGAACCCCAGAACCAGGGCAGGAACTGGAAGCTGCCCTCCTCGGTGCCGATCGCCGAGAACGTGATGCCCTTCTTGCCGGCCGTCTTCACCTTGGTCAGCGCGGCGGTCAGCGACGCCCAGTCCTTGATCGTCGACGGGTCGACCTTGGCCGCGTCCAGGACCTTCTTGTTGTAGTAGAGCGCCAGCGTGTTGGCGCCGATCGGGATCCCGTACGTCTTACCGCCCTGCTGCCCGGCGGCGAGCAGGTTCGGCGAGACGGCCGACGTGTCGATCTTCATCTCGTCGGTGGTGGTGAGCACCCCGGCCTCGGCCAGCGTCGAGACCACCGGGTTGTCGACGATCAGCACGTCCGGGGAGTTGTTCTGCTGGGCGGCGAGCAGCGCCTTGTTGGTCAGGTCGGTGGTGTCGTAGCCGGTGCGCTTGACCGTGACCCCGGCGTCGGTGCCGCACTTGGTCAGCAGCTTCACCCAGTCCGAGCTGTCGTCGAACTGCGGGTACGGGTCCCAGATCGTGTAGTTCGTCGCCTTGGACGAAGTGGCGTCTCCGCCGTCTCCGCCGGACGAGCAAGCGGTCAGCAGGCAGGAGGTGACCGCGAGGGCGGCGCCGAGGCCTCGGATGTTCATGGTTGTTACCCCTCGAGAGCGTGGTGGGGGAAACTCAAGGAAAACGATTGCCTAGACGCTAAGGACGACCTTGCGGGCCTGTCAATAGGAAGTTACCGTCGCATTACACGGGGCGAAGGAAACCTGGGAGGAAACTCTGAGCATCGATCGACGCGGCGCCACGATCAGCGAGGTCGCCGCCCTCGCGGGGGTTTCCACAGGTACGGCCTCGAAGGCGCTCAACGGGCGCGGAACCATGCGCCCGGAGACCCGCCAACGCGTGCAACAAGCCGCTGACCAGCTCGGATTCGTGGTCAACGCGGCTGCGCGGTCGTTGCAGACCGGGCGCACGTACACCGTCGGCATGATCACCACGGACACCATCGGCCGGTTCAGCATCCCGCTGCTCATCGGCGCCGAGGACGCGCTCGGGGCCGGACAGATGTCGGTGTTCCTGTGCGACGCCCGGGACGACCCGATCCGGGAGCAGTACTACCTGCGGACGCTGCTGGGCCGCAAGGTCGACGGGATCATCGTGACCGGCCGCCGGACCCAGGCGCGCGCACCGATCGGGGCCGGACTACCCGTGCCGGTCGTCTACGCGTTCATCAGCTCCACCGACCCGGACGACTGCTCGGTCGTCCCCGACGAGGCCGACGGCGCCCGCCGCGCCATCCGCCACCTGCTCGACACCGGCCGCCGCAGGATCGCCCACGTCACCGGCCCCGAACACCACCACTCGGCCCAGGTCCGCGCCGCGGCCGCCGCCTCCCAGGTCGACCTCGCGGCCCCGGTCCTGCACGGCGAATGGACCGAGGCGTGGGGCCGCCAGGCCGCCGGCATGCTGCTCGCCGGCGGCGTCGACTTCGACGCCGTCTTCTGCGGCAACGACCAGATAGCCCGCGGCGTCGCCGAAGGCCTCCGCGAAGCCGGCCGCGACGTCCCCGGCCAGGTCGCCCTGGTCGGCTTCGACAACTGGGACGTCATGGTCGACGCCTGCCGCCCGGCCCTGACCAGCATCGACATGGACCTGGAGGGCATCGGCCGCACCGCCGCCGAAGTCCTGCTGGCCGCCATCAACGGCCACCCGGCCCACGGCCCGATCACCCGCCCCGGCCGCCTCGTCCCCCGCGAGTCCACCGCCACCCGCTGACCCGCCCCCGGGGCTAGGCGCCGAGCTCCTCGATCGAAAGGCCGACATCGTTGAGGATGCCGCGCAGGGTGCCTTTGGCGACGTCCCGGCCGTGGTGGACCGGAACCGTGGTGCCGCGTCCGTCCGGGTGACGCAGGATGTGGTGACTGCCGCTGATCCGGGCGACCTTGAAGCCGTGCCGCTCCAGCGCCCGGACGATGCGGGTGCCGGGAAGCGACGGAACCGGCGGCATCAGGCGGCCACGGTGACGGACAGCTCTCGCGGGACGCCGAACTCCTCGATAAGCCCGAGGAGCGCCTCGCGGAGGTCGTCGAGGGCGGCCTCTTCGGTGTCGCCCTCCCCGTGAGCGCCGACGCCGGGGCGCAGTTGGGCGTGCGCGCACCACACGCCGTCCTCGTCCTGCTCGACCACGATCGGCACGGTAACGGTACGAATCTCTGCCACGTCGCAACGATATCCCCGCCCGGAGCAAGATCTGAGCTTAGCCACCCGCGGACGTCGCCCTGGAGGGCTTTGCGTTCTGGCCGCGCCAGCGGCCTGCGAAGCCCGGAAGGGTCCCCGCGGGAGCGACGGTCTGCACCCCGGCGGACCTAGGCAATAAAAGGTTTTCAGAGGTTTTTGATCGCGGAAACGATCTCCGGGAACGTGTCGACCGCTGCGGATACGTAGTCGGGCCGGAAGTCGGCGAGGCGGCGCACGCCGCTCTGCAGGCAGGCGATGAACCGGATGCCGGCGCCGCCCGCGGCGAGGGCGTCGCCGGGGGAGTCGCCGACGTAGACGCACTGGTCAGGGGCGAGTCCGGTCTCGGCCAGCAGTTCGTCGAAGACGCGCGGGTCGGGTTTGCGGAAGCGCGTGTTGCCCTGGTGGTAGGCGCCGGTGACGCGGCCGGCGAGGACGTGGCCGGGGTCGAGGAGGTGGCCGACCTCGGACGCGGTGCGGGAGGTCAGGAGCAGGACCGTGTGACCGTTACGGATCAGTTCGTCGAGGGCCTGGAGGTTCTCCGGCGGGATGACGTCGAGGCGGCCGTCGGCAAGATACCGCTGGTGCCACTCCGGGAAAAGGCCCGCGAAACGGTCCAGGTCGACGCCGGGGGAGCGGTGCGGCATGGCGTCCAGCAGGGTCTCGCCCCAGGTGGCCAGGTGCACGTCGCGGGGCATCGGCGGGCGGCCCATCGCGGCCAGGACGTCGTTCTCCAGCGCGAACGAGGCGGCTTCGGTCAGGCAGAGAGTGTCGTCGACGTCGACGACCACGGCGCGGATCACGGATGTCAGGGTAGGTGCACGGCCGGGCAACCCGGGACCGGGCAGCGTAGTAGGTTCCTCTGATGTCCCCTCCCCGGCCGGCCACCATCCGTGATGTCGCGGCGCTGGCCGGAGTCTCGGTCGGGACCGCCTCCAAGGCGTTGAACGGGCGCGGCTCGCTGCGCGCGGAAACCGTGGCCCGGGTGCGGCAGGCCGCCGAGCAGCTCGACTTCCGGCCCAACCAGGCGGCACGCAGCCTGCACGGCGACCGGACGTACACGGTCGGCATGATCACCACGGACACCATCGGCCGGTTCAGCATCCCGCTGCTCATCGGCGCCGAGGACATCCTCGGCGCCGGCCAGGTGTCGGTGCTGCTCTGCGATGCGCGCGACGACCCGATCCGGGAGCGGCACCACCTGCGGGTCCTGCTCAGCCGCCGGGTCGACGGGATCGTCGTGACCGGCCGCCGGGCCGGGACGCGGCCGCCGATCGGCACCGACCTGCCGGTGCCGGTGGTCTACGCGTTCATCAGCTCCACCGACCCGGCCGACTGCTCGGTCGTCCCGGACGAGGCGGCCGGCATCCGGCTCGCCGCCGACCACCTGCGCAGCGCCGGCCGGGCCAGGTTGGTGCACGTCACCGGCCCGGAGCACCACCATTCGGCGCGGGTGCGGGCCGCGGCCCTCACCGATCTGGCGACCGCGCCGCTCTTCGGCGAGTGGAGCGAGGCGTGGGGCCGGCGCGCGGCCGGGCTGCTGCTCGCCCAGAGCCTCGACTTCGACGGCGTGGTCGGCGGCAACGACCAGATCGCGCGAGGTCTGGCCGAGGCGTTCCGGGAGGCCCGGCGGGACATCGCGGTGACCGGTTTCGACAACTGGGACGTCATCGCCGAAGCCAGCCGGCCGCCGCTGACCAGTGTGGACATGGACCTCGCCGGGCTCGGCCGGACCGCCGCCGGCCTGCTGCTGGCCGCGATCGACGGCGACCCGGCGCCCGGCCTGCACCGGCATCCGCCCCGGCTGGTGATCCGGGATTCGTCCGTCGCCCTGGAAAGATGAGACCGTGCTTGATCAGTTGCTGCCCCACCCGGTGCGTTCGGCGGTCGCCTTCGCCGACGATCCGGACGAGGCCTGCTACCCCGGCGAGGAGTCGCTGATCGCGAACACGGCGCCCGGTCGCCGCCGCGAGATCCTGACCGCGCGCCGCTGCGCCCGCGAGGCGCTGACCGCTCTTGGTCATGCCCCGGGGCCGATCCTGCGCGGGGAACGCCGCGAACCCCTCTGGCCCTCCGGGGTGGCCGGCAGCATCACCCACTGCGCCGGCTTCCGGGCCGCCGCCGTCGCCCGGACCAGCGAGATCTCCAGCCTCGGCATCGACGCCGAACCACACGAGCCGCTACCGCCGCGAGTGCTGGGGTCGGTGACGACGCCGGCCGACCGCGATCTGCTGGCGCGGCTCGCGGTGAGCCACCCGGAGATCAACTGGGATCGCCTGCTGTTCAGCGCCAAGGAGTCGATCTACAAGGCGTGGTTTCCGCTGACCGGGCGGTGGTTGGGCTTCGAGGATGCATCGCTGGCCATCGATCCGGAGGCGGGCACGTTCGTCGGGCACGTGCTGATCGACGCGCCGCCCTCGCTGCGCGAGATGCCCGGCCGCTTCCTGATCGACCAAGGGCTGATCGTCACCGCTGTCCGTATCTGATCGGGCGGCGCTTTCGTCGGCGGCGGCTTTTTGAAGATCAAATTCTTCATTGCCCAGGTCCGCCGTGGTCCGGATCGTCGCTCCCGCGGGGACCCTTCCGACCCTCGCAGGCCGCTGGCGCGGCCAGAACGCGAGGCCCGCAAGGGCGATGTGGTCGGGTGGTTGCGGTCAGAGCAACAAACCCGCCCACGGCCGAAGTCGCTCCGCACCCGAGCCGTGGGTGGGCGCGGTCAGGGCAGTGCTGTTCGTCCAGGTTGTGGGCTGGGCGTGGTCAGGGCGGCGGATCCGTTCGGCGGGCCGGCCGGTTCGGGCTCGGTGCCGCCCTGACCGGGCGGTTCAGGCCGGGGCCAGCAGATCGGCCGTGAGTTCGGCGGTCGGCGCGACCACGCCGCAGCGCGTCTGCACGTGACGCAGCGCGTCGGCGTGATGGGCCGGGCTGAAGTCGGCCACGGCATCGGTGACCACGAACGGCTGGATGCCGCGCATGAACGCGTCCAGCGCCGTCGCCATCACCCCGATGTGCGCGTACACCCCGGTGATGATCAGCTGGTCGCGCTGCTTCAACTGGTCGGCGAAGTCCGTGCCGACGAACGCGCTGTACCGCCGCTTGGTCAGCACCACATCGCCCGGCCCCGGCGTCAGCTCACCGGTGATCGCCAGGCCCTTCGGATCGGCCGGCGGCCCGTCGCCCCAGAAGTCCTGCAGCAGTCCGCGCTCCTCGCGGCTCTGCCCGCCCGGCTGGGCCGAGAAGAAGACCGGGATCCCGGCCCGCCCCGCGTACTCACGCAGCTGGGCGATGTTGGCGACCACCTGACGGAGCAGGGCGTTGTCGGTCCCGAAGGGCGCCAGGAAGTAGTTCTGCATGTCGTGCACGAGCAGCGCGGCCCTCGCCGGCTCGACGCGCCACTGGACCTTGCCGCCGGCCCGGGAGAACCCGGACGGCACCAGGTAGGGATTGATGCGGGGGAGCATGGTCAGCCTTTCCGATCGGCCGGTTCAGCGCTCGGTGATGCGCCTTCCCCGGACGCGACTCTTTATGTGACACGGTGCTTGGTCGGTCAGGCGCGTAGCGTCGCGCCGCCGTCCACATAGAGGTCATGCATGGTGATGTGCCGGGCCCGATCGGAGGCCAGGAACAGCACCGCCTCGGCGACGTCCTCCGGTTCGGCGATCCGCCCCAGCGGAATCCCCACCCGGAACGCCCCCGGATTCCCGGTCAGCACCGCCGAGGCGTCATCGCCGTCCCACAGCGCCCGCTGCATCGGCGTATCGGTCGAGCCGGGCGCGACCACGTTGCAGCGAATCCCGTGCGGAGCCAGCTCCAGCCCGAGGCACTTGGTGAACATCGTGCTCGCAGCCTTGGACGCGGCGTAGGCAGCCATCCCGGCACGCGGCACCCCGGCCGCGTTGGACGAGACGGTCACGATCGCGCCCTCGCCGCGGGGCTTCATCCGCCGGGCGACCGCCCGGCTGACGTTGAACACCCCGGTCGTGTTGACGGCAAACGTATGCGCCCAGTCGTCGTCGGCCAGGTCCACCACGTCACCCAGGTGCAGAACACCGGCCACGTTGACCAGCAGATCGATCGGCCCGTCGACGCTGTCGACCATGGCCTGCACCTGATCCACATCGGTCACATCAGCCTCGTACGCCTCGATCAGCCCGCTCCCCGGCCCAGGCTCGATCAGCGCGTCCTCCAGCCCCGGTTCGATCGCCGCGCTCCCCGGTTCGGGGCTGAGCGGCGCGCTCCCCGGCTCGGGCCTGATCGGCGTGTCCCTCGGCTCGGGCTTGCGGAGATCGGCGGCGAGCACGCGGACGCCCTCGGCGGCCAGGGCCAGCGCGACCGCGCGACCGATGCCCTGTGCCGCGCCGGTCACGATCGCGGTGCGGCCGGACATCCCGTACGCGCTCATGCTTTTTTTCCGTCCAAGGGCACGGTCATGCCATCGGCTCCGTTCACTGTTAGGTTAGGCTAACCTAGCATCGGGACGAATGTCGCGACAGCGTGGACCGGCTCACTGTGGCCTAGCCGCACAGTGGTGAGAGTCGCCCCCCGTCGTTGCGGGAGGCGACCACGGCGATCCGGCACAGATCGGCGATGACCTCGGCGTTGTCGAGCCGCCAGACCCCGAACGTGTAGTCGAAACCGGAGCTCGCCAGCAGTTTGCCGTCCGGCGAGAACGACAGTGAACTCGAACGGTCGCCGTGCCCGGTCAGCGTGGCGATCGGCGACCGGCTGCGGGTGTCCCACAGGTGGACGCGCCCGTTGAAGTCGGTCGACGCGAGCGTCCGCCCGTCCGGCGAGAACTCGGCGGCGTCGACCTGCTGAACCTGCGTAGCGGTCGTCCAGAGCGATCGGGCGCCGTCCGCGCTCCGGACCTCCACGAACCCGCTCGTCCCGGTCACCGCAACCGTCCCGTCGGCGGCCGAGACCGACAGGTCGAGCGCCTGATAGTTCCCGAGTTTATAGGCGCGGGCCTCGGCGAAGTCACCCACGCGGTAGAGCTGGAGGACCGACGCGAAGACGAAGTCGCCGCCGTGGGAGGTCAGCGTGGCCATCAGGGTGGTGCCGTCGGCACTGAACGCCAGCGCGTACGGGTCCTGCCGGGGTTGGAACCGGGCGCGCACCTCCCGCCGGACCACGTCGTAGACCAGGATCTGCCTCGACTGCAGCGGGTCGGCGCCGGGAACGAAGACGTCGGCCGGGGACTGGGTGGTCGAGACCGCGACCAGCGAACCGTCCGGCGAGACGACGAGATCGGACTGCAGCCCGGCAAGGGGCACGGTCTCCAGCAGCCGTCCGGTCGAGGCCTCCCGCACTTCGAGCCGATGGTCCCCGGTGGCGTCCACCAGGGTGCCGCCGGCCGCGAAGGCGACCTTGCCCGGCTTACCGGTGGTGCTGACCGCCCGGACCAGGTTCCGGGAGGTCACGTCCCAGATCCGGACCAGGCCGTCGTCGGCGGCGGTGGCCAGCTGCCGGCCGTCCGGCGAGAACGCGCTGCCGAGCACCAGCCCGTCGTGCGGCAGCCAGGTCGTCGCGCGGCGGAACACGGCGGTCGGCCCGTCCACCCCGGTCACCGCGACGAGCTTGCCGTCCGGTGAGGCGGCCGGGACGGGATACGTCGCCAGCCCGGTGTCCTGGATCGTCTTCGAACCGTCGGTCAGCGAGAACATCGCGACCGTCCGGAAACCGTTGTTGACGACCACCCGGCTGTCGGCGGTGACCACGATGCGGCTGGCGCCCGGAGTGTCGGTGTCCGGCAGCATCGTGCGCAGCCGCTTGCCGGAGGGGATCTCCCACTGCGCGAGCTGACCGAGCCGGTTGCCGCCGACGAGCGTGCCGTCCGGCGCGAACGCGACGTGCACGGTGTCCGGAACTGTGGTCACCAGGCGCCCGTCGCTCAACCGCCAGACCTGGGCCGGGGACTGCATGTCCTTACCGACCGCCACATACTTCCCGTCGCGGCTGATCGCGAGGTCGTAGGCGAAGTACTTACCGACCGGCATCGACCTGGTGAGCCGGCCGGTGGCCGCATCCCAGAAACCCAGCTGGAAGTCGGCCGCCGTGGTGTCGGTGCGGGTCGCCACCAGGGTCGAGGTGCCGGGCAGCCAGGCCGCCGCCGCGCCGCCCGGCAGGGTCCGGAGCAGCTTGCCGCTCGTGGCGTCCCAGACCTGCAGGCCGCTGATCGCGAGAGTGCTGGAGAGCAGGAACCGGCCGTCCGCGGAGAACGCCACCGACGCCGTGTCCCGCTGGACCTCCTTCTTCGGCGGCACCATCGGCTCACCGATCTGCTCATACGTCCCGGTGTCCCAGAGCCGGACGACCCCGTCCCGATAGCCGATGGCGATCCGCTTGCCGTCCGGGCTGAACGCCGCCGCCGTGCCGCCGTGCTCGGAGCCGAGCGTGCCGAGCGAGTTGACCATCTGCGCGGAGAGCAGCGCGCCCCGGGCCTCGACGGTCGGCGACTCCTGCCAGCCGTCCAGCGCCTTCCGCACGGCCAGGATCTCGTCCCGGTCCAGCGCGTTGACCGACTCCGCGGCGAACTGCCGGGAGCTGGTCACCCGGCGGCTGTCCTGGGCTTCCCGCTGTTTCTCGGAGGCGACCCGCTGCTTGTCGACGGCGACCAGGCCACCGGCCACGGCCAGCAGCAACGCGACGGTCAAGCCCACGGCCAGGCGGCGCAGCCGTCCCGTGGCCCGGCGCCGGGCCGACTCGTCGCGCTCGGCCGCCTCGGTGCCGGCGGCCAGGAAATCCGGGGCCGGAGCCGGGAGCACACTCGCGTCGGTGAAACGCTCCCGGGCGGCCAGCAGTCGCGAGCCCCGGAGCAGCAGATCCGGGTCGCGGCCGGAACGATCCCAGTCCTCGGCGGCCTCGACGACCCGCTGCCGCAGGGCCAGGTCGGTCCGGGCCTCCTCGACCCAGCCGGCCAGCCGCGGCCAGCCGGTCAGCAGCGCCTCATGGCTGATCTCGACGGTGTCCGTCCCGGCGGTCACCAGGCGCTCGGCGACCAGGCGGTCCAGCACCCGGGAGTCGCCGGAGGTTCGTTCCCCACGCCGGCGGACGACCGTGCCGTTGCCGGTCACCGTGACCAGCGAGAGCAGCGCCCCGCGCAGGGCGGCCCGGTCGCCGGGCTCCAGGTCGAGGTAGATGCGCTCGGCGGTCTCGGCCACCGCGTACCGAATGCCGCCGGTCTTCCGATAGGCATCGACGGTGAGCCGGTCGCCGTCGCGGCGCTCCCAGGTCGCCCGCAATGCGTGCGCCAGCAGGGGCAACGCGCCCGGGTCGTAGCTCCCGGCGGCGGTCGTGGTGTCCAGGGCATCCTGGCCGAGATCCCGCAGCATCAGCTCGGGCAGGCCCGGGTCGACCTTGAGGCCGGCCTGCTCGGCGGGCTCGACCACGGCCCGGCGCAGCTCCTCGGCGTCCAGCGGCCCGAGCACCACGTGGCCGGCGGCGAGCAGCTCGGCCAGTGGCGGCAGCTCGACACAGGCCGGATAGAAGTCCGACCGGACGGCGATCACCACCAGCGCGGGCGCGGCCCGGGTCAGCGCCGCCGCGAAGGCGAGCCGCTCGGCCGGGTCCGGGCACTGGGTGAACAGCTCCTCGAACTGGTCGACGACGATCACTGGCCGTCGCTCGCCGGTCAGCTTCCCGAGCCGCGCCGGCTCCCGCCGCACCTCCTCGACCAGCTTCTCGATCCGAGCCGGCGACTCTTCCTGGGCCGCCTCCTCGGCCTGGGCCGCTTCTCTGCCCCGGGTGGCGGTCTCGAACCCGGCCACGCCGACGACTTCCCTGACCAGGTCGCGCAGGGGAGTGGGGCCGGGCGTCAACAGGATCCAGGGCCAGGTCGCCGCGTCCGGACCCAGACGGCCCGCGCCGATCGCCGGAAGCAGACCGGCGCGCAGCAGCGAGGACTTCCCGGCGCCGGAGACCCCGGTGACGACCAGGGCCGGACCGCCCACGACCTGCTCACTCAGGCGGGCCAGCAACGCGGCCACCTGCGCCTCGCGCCCGCGGAACAGCGGCGCGTCGGACGGCTGGAACGCGGCCAGCCCGGGATAGGGCGACACGGCGGAAGCGGTCATCGGCGGGGGCGGGGACGGCTCCCGGTTCACCGCGACGAGCTGCCGCCGGACCTGCTCCAGCTGCTGATGCAACAGGAACGTCTGCCCGGCGAACTGCTGCCGCAGGTCGTCGATGGACCGTCGCACGTCACCGACCATCCAGTGCAGCGCCCCGACGTCGCTGCCCAGCTCCTCGAAGACCTGCTCCAGCTGCCGGCGCAGATCCTCGTCCGAGGTGGCGGCCTCGGTCAGCGCGGTGGCGACCGCGTCGATCTCGTGCAGCACCGCGGAGACCTCGGCCTGCAACTGCCGGCTGCGGGTGTCACCGGCGTCGAGCAGCGGAATCAGATCGGCCGCGACCGCGTCGCGCCACTGCTGCTCGGTGATCGGGCCGGTCCCGCGCAGCCGCTGGGCGGTGCCGGCCAGGGAGTCGGCCAGGAAGTTGCTGCCCAGACCACCGAGCTGGGCCAGGGCCACGGCGAACTCGGCCGAGACGCCCAGCCCGGCCCCGGCGATCGGGGCCACCGCCGAGGCGGTGAGAAAGGCCAGGATCGCGTACGGACTGGCGCCGCGCGCCCGATCCCGCGCGCGCCGGCCGGTCTCCCGGACCCAGGACCGCACGCCGCGCCGAGCACGCTCGGCCGGCTCGGGGGTGTTTTCGGGCTCGTGCACGGCGGCCGTCCTTCGTGGACTTCGACGTTGCTTACGTGGAGATCGACATCGACGTCGCTGAGGGCCCCATGATGGCATCGCGAGGCGACCCACCGGAATCACGGCGGGCGAAGACCGTACTTAAGTACTGTGTTGCGGCGGTGCGGGCTGCGTACGTTGGCTGCGTGACCGAAACGCTGAAGCAGCCCGGGGGGATCGGCCGCCGGCCGATGGCCTGGACGCCGGTCTCCCTGATCGCCGCCGCTGCGACCTTGACCCTGCTGGCCACCGCCGGCCACTACGACTATCACCGTGACGAGCTCTATTTCCGGATGCTCGGCAGCCATCCCGCGTGGGGCTATGTGGACCAGCCCCCGTTCACCCCGCTCCTCGACCATCTCGCCATAAGCGTTCTCGGTGACTCGATCTGGGCCATCCGGTTTCCCTATGCTCTGCTGATCGGTCTGGCCACGCTGCTGATCGCCGCGGTCGCGCGGGAGGTCGGCGGCGGCGCGGGCGCTCAGTCCCTCGCGGCCACGGCGATCCTCGGCACGTTCCCGCTCACGGCCTTCCACGTCGGCGCCACCGCCGCGATCGACCTGCTGATCTGGCTCGGCGTCATCCTGTTCGTGATTCGCGCGCTGCTGCACGAGCAGCCCCGCGCCTGGCTGTGGGCCGGCCTGATCACCGGGCTCGGCCTCTACAACAAGCTGTTGGTCCCGTTGCTCCTGCTCTGCCTGGCCGCCGCGCTGCTGATCACCGGGCCGCGCCGGGTGCTGCGCTCGCCGTGGCTGTGGGGCGGGCTCGCGATCGCCCTGGTCGTCGGCCTGCCGAATCTGATCTATCAGGTGGCCGAGCACTTCCCGCAGGCGGAGATGGCCCGCGCCATCGCGGAGGACAAGGGCGAGGAGTCCCGGATCCTGCTCGTGCCGTTCCAGTTCCTGCTGGTCGGCCTGCCTCCGGTGTGGATCGCCGGCGTCGTCACCCTGCTGCGCGATCCGCGGCTGCGACCGATCCGGGCGCTGGCCATGGCGTACCCGCTGATGTTGATCCTGATTTTGGTGATCGCCGGGCAGCCTTATTATCCGCTGGGCCTGCTCACGGCCCTGTTCGCGATCGGCGCGGTGCCCACCGTGCGCTGGCTCGACGGTCGCCTGTCCCGGCGGATCTGGCTGCTGGCGGGCGTGGCGGTGTTCGGCGCGATGGGCGTTCTCACCTCCCTGCCGGTGATCCCGGAGAGCAGTCTGGCCGACTCGGGGGTGGCCGAGGCCAACGGGACGATCGCCGACCAGATCGGCTGGCCGGAATATGTGGCGCAGGTCGCGGCCGTCTATCGGTCGCTGCCGGCCGACGAGCAGTCCCGCGCGGTCCTGTTTACGTCGAACTACGGCGAGGCCGGGGCGCTGGATCGGTACGGCCGACCGTTGGGGCTGCCGGCGGTCTACAGCGGACACAACGAGCTCTACAACCTGGGGCCGCCGCCGGACGACAAGACGGTGGTGGTCGGGGTCATGCAGGGCAACCCGGCTCGGGTCGGCCAGCTGCTCGGGCCCTGTGTCGAGCACGGGCGACTGACCAACTCCGCCGGGGTGGAGAACGAGGAGAGCGAGGAGGCCCGGATCTATGTCTGCCGTCCCACCACGCCGTGGCGTGAGCTGTGGCCGACGCTTCAGCACTACTCCTGACCGGGTGAGGTGACACCGGGCCCGGGGCGGCTCGGCGGTCGTGGGTGAGACCGGGGGAGCAGGAACGTGGATCGGGTACGCCTGCGGGCGTACGCCGGAAGTCGTCCTGGAGTGGACGCGGCCTCGCGCCGCGTCCGGGAGAGTGAGCGGATGACTGAGCGTGCGTTTCGATTCGGGGTCATCGCCGGGCAGGCTCGCACCGGCGCGGAATGGGTGGCGACCGCGCGGCGGGCCGAAGAGCTGGGCTACGACATCCTGCTCATCCCGGACACCCTGTTCACCCTGTCGCCGTTCGCGGCGCTGGCCGCGGCCGCCGCGGCGACCAGCGCCCTGCGGGTCGGCACCTACGTCCTGAACGCGCCCAACCGCACACCCGCGCACGTCGCCTGGGAGACCCGGAGTCTGCAGACGATCAGCGACGGCCGGTTCGAGCTGGGGGTCGGCGGCGGCCGGCCCAACGGGCAGGCGGACACCGCCGCGCTCGGCGGGCTGTGGGGTACGCCGGTCGAGCGACTGCGCCGCACGGCGGACACCATCGCCGCCGCCCGGGGCCTGCCCGTGCCGCCGAAAGTGCTGGTCGCGGCGTCCAAGCCGGGCATGACGCGGCTGGCCGCGGAGCAGGCCGACGTGGTGACCTTCGGGCTGCCGCCGACCACCACGCCGAGCGAACTGTTCCGCGCGGCCGAAGCCTTCCGGGGCATGACGAGCCGCGCCGACCAGGTGGAGCTGCTGGTCGGGGTGACCGCTTTCGCCCCTAACATCTTCGCGCTGCCGGAGTGGCTGTCCCGCCAGGTCGGCGGCGACCCGAGGGAGATGGCGGCGTCCGGGGCGGCGGCCTTCCTGATCGGTGACGCCGAACAGGCCGCCGAGGAGTTGCTGCGGCGGCGGGCCGAGGGCGGCTTCTCGTACTACGCGGTGAACGGTCAGTTCATGGAGGACTTCGCCCCGGTCATGCAGCGTCTCCGCCTCGCCGACCCGATGCCCGCCGCCTAGCGCCACCGCACAGCCGCCTCTGCACCCGGCGCCGAGCCGGGCCGCGCTGCCCGGCAGGCACTGCTGCCGGCTAACAAGGTTGTGCTGCTCAGCCGGGTTTGCGGCCTTGGACGGCCCAGGCGGCGGCGGTCAGGGCGATCGCACCGTCGGCGCGGACGGGCAGGCGGTGGCGAAGTGACTCGCGGAGGTCGTGCTGCTGGGCGGGGCTGCGGGAGGCGAGGTAGCCCGGCGCCGGGCCCTGACCGCCCAGGAACGGGGTCCAGAAGTCGTCGAAGTCGCGGAAGAACATGGGGATCTCGATCCGGCGGGTGGTCACGGCGTGCAGCCCCGCGTCGGACCACCAGCCGGCGAGAACGTCGTCGCGGCAGAAGGCGTAGCCGAGGGATTCGTCACGTTCGCCCAGGCCGGGGTCGAGTTCGGCGGCGGCCGCCCAGAAGTGCCGCATCATCGGCATGCCGTTCGCGTAGTCCCAGACGTAGGCGGCGATCACGGCGCCCGGGGCGGCCACCCGGGACAGCTCGGCGACCGCGGCTTCCGGACGGGGCACGAAGTTCAGGGCAAGACCGCTGACCACGGCGTCGAAACGGGCATCGGCCAGCGGCAACCCGGCCGCGTCCCCGACCAGCCCCCACCGCCCACCGCCCTGCACCCGGCGCCCATCGGCCTGCACCTCGGGTGAGCCGGCCCGCGCCGGGGCCGGGCCGGCCTGCACCGGGGCTGGGCCGGCCTGCGCCGGGGCTGGGCCGGCCTGCGTTCGGGCGGTGTCGCGCCGTGATTGGTGTTTGTCGGCGGGCGGGCGGGATCCGCCCTGCCACGCCGAGAGGAAGCCGTGTGACCTGTCCACGCCCACGATCAGGGCCGGCTCCGGGATCTGCGCGGAGAGCGCCCCGGTCCCGCACCCCACGTCAAGCCACCGCCGTCCGCCCGGAACGCCGAGCCAGGCGACGAAAAGTTGCGCGACGTGGCGACTCCAGCGACCCATGTAGGCCTCGTACGCGTCGCCGGCCTGCCACGGAATGTCCGCCATCCCGTGAGCATAGGTCCGAGCCGCACCCGAGCTCAGATCTGGCGGTCGCGACCGGCGAAGTAGCCGGCGATGATCTGCGGAACCATCAGTCCGATCATGATGGCCAGCGGCGCCTTCCACCCGTCGGTCGCGTCGTGCAGCGCGCCGATCAGGATGGGCCCGGGGATGGCGATCAGGTAGCCGACCCCTTGGGCGAAGGCGGACAGCCGGACGACGGTTGCCGGCGTTCGCCCGCGGAGCGCGATCATGGTCAGGACCAGCGGGAATGCCGTGTTCACGATGCCCAGCAGGATGGCCCACAGCCAGGGCGCGGCGGCCGGATCAGCCCACAGACCGGAATAACCGGCAATACCGAAAAGCCCGAGACCGACGGCAATGCCGCTCTGGGACCGGACCCGACCGGCCAGTGCGGAGAGCGCCAGCCCGAGCGGCACCCCGAGCAGCGAGGTCGTCGCGAACAGCACGCCGGCGAGCTCGGCCGACAGCCCGGCGTCGCGGTAGATCTGCGGCAGCCAGCCGATGATCACGTACGCCGAAGTGGATTGCATGCCGAAGTAGACGGCCAGGGCCCAGGCGATGGGCTGCCGGATCACCCGGACCGGCGGGGCGGTCGTGACCGTGGTGCCGCGGGAGCCGCGTTCGCGGGCCAGCAGCAGCCACGGCGGCAGCGCGACCACGGCGGCCAGGGCCCAGCAGGCCAGGCCGAGACGCCAGTCCCCGAACTCGTCGGTGAGCGGCACGGTTGCCGCGGCGGCCACGGTCGCGCCGAGGTTCAGCGCCACCGTGTAGATGCCGGTGACCGGGCCGACCTGGTCCGGGAAACGGTCCTTGACGATCGACGGCAGCAGCACGTTGACCAGCGCGATGCCGGCCAGCGCGATCGCGCTGAGCAGCAGGAACACGGCCGAGTTGGGGGCGAACGCGCGGGTCGCGAGCCCGGCCGTGAGCAGGACGAGCCCGCCGGCGATCACCGGGGTGGTGCCGATGCGGCGGGCGATGCGCGGGGCGAGCAGGCCGACCGAGGCGAAGCAGAGCACCGGCACCGAGGTGAGCAGGCCGGCCACGGTCGCGCTCATGTGCAGGCCGCCGCGGATCTCGGTGAGCACGGGGCCGACGCTGGTCACCGCGAGACGCAGGTTCACCGCGGCCAGCACGAGCGCGACGAGGGTGAAGGCCCGCCCGCGGCGCGATGGGTTCAGTTGTTTCTCGAGCACGGCCACGGCACCATCATGGTCCCGGCGGCACATGAACGCGAACCGGGGTACACGTTCCGCCACCTGCGAAGAAGCCGGAGGGGGCATATGTCCCATCCGGCTTCCGGTCGTTACACGGGCCGCGTCGAGGCCCGCGCGAACGATCGAGCCGAGGCGATCAGGCCGGCGTGGCGGTCGGCTCCTGTTCCCGTTCGACCTGCTCGTTCCACTCCCGCTTGCTCGACTGCCAGCCGTCCTCGTTGAGGCCGTTCCGCCAGTACCCCGAGATCGACAACTGGTCCATGCCCAGCCCGAGGTCGACCCGCAGGAACGCCCGCAACGCCTTCACGAACCCGGCCTCGCCGTGCACGAACGCCTGGACCCGCCCGGCCGGGAACTCCAGCGTCCGGACCGCGTCGACCAGCGCCTCGCCGACCGGGCGGGCGCCCCGGTGCAGCCAGGTGATCTCGGCGTCGGCCGGCGCGTCCAGCTTCTGCTCCTCGTCCGGGCCTTCGACCTCGATGAACGCCCGCACCGGCGCGCCCTCGGGCATCGCGGCGAGAGCGGCGCCGATGGCCGGCAGTGCGCTCTCGTCCCCGGCCAGCAGGTGCCAGCCGGCGTCGGCGTCGGGCGTGTAGCCGCCGCCCGGACCCATGAACCGGAACACGTCGCCGGGCTTGGCCCGCGCGGCCCACGGCCCCGCGATGCCCTCGTCCCCGTGCACCACGAAGTCGACCCACATCTCCGGGATCTCGGGCAGCCACTTGCGAACCGTGTAGGTCCGCACGACCGGCCACGTCTCGCGCGGCATGCTCTCCCGGATCTTGCCCATGTCGAACGGCTCCGGGTAAGCCACGCCGGCCTGGGGGAAGAGCACCTTGATGTAGTGATCGGTGAAGCGGCCCGCATCGATCCGGGCGATGGCGTCGCCGCCGATCACCACCCGCACCATGTGCGGCGTGAGCTGCTCCACCCGGGTGACCACGCCTTCGTGGGCAGGTCGCGCCGGTCTGTTCGCCATGTCTGCACCTCACTGCCGGTGGGAGGATCTTCGGCAAGTAAGGCTACCCTTATTCCTGGCGTTCATCCGTCCCCGTCTCGCGGTTCCGGAATTCCCGACCAGGTTGCCAAGATCGCGCCAAGCGCTCCGCCGCGACTATATCCCCGCTGCTCAGAGCACCTCTGGTCAGAGTCCCGTCGCCCATCCGAAACGGCCGCCCGGACGACCCAGAACCATCCAAAAGATTAGAAACCCCAACCCCAAATTTCCCCGTACGGCCGGAGCCCCGCCCCCTCGCAGCTCCCGCCCACCCAGCCCAGCCGCCGAGCTCCCGCCCGCCGAGCTCCGCTCGACCGCAAGGCGCCCGCCGGCGCGAGGCACCCGTGCGCGCAGGGTGGGGGTGGCCGGGAACGGGAGCGGCGCCCCGGCCGTACGCGAAATGGTTCTTCGCGTTTGGCCGGGGCGCCGCCCTCGGAGCCTGTCGGTCAGTAGCGGCGGGGCCGCGACCGGGTGAAGGCGAAGCCGATGATGGCCAGCAGGACGATGACCGCGCCGCCGCCGAAGATCGCCGGGTGTTCGCTGACCAGCGTGAACGGGCCGCCCGTGGAGCTTGCCGGGGGTTCGGCCAGCTGGTCGCCGGTGGTGCTGGTCGGGGCCGCGTTGTCGGGCGCGCCGACGTCGACGCCGTAGTCGGCCGCGGCCTGGGCCTGCGGCGAGTCGGTGGTCTGGGGTTCCGGCGTGGCCTCGGTCGGGGTGTCGCCGGAGGACGACGAGGTGTCCGAGTCCGAGTTGGTGGCGGTGCCGGAGTTGGTGGTCGACTTGGTCGACTTCGTGGTGGCCGGCTTGGTGGTGGTCGTGGTCGCCGGCTGCGTCGTGGTCGTGGTGGCGGGCTTGGTGGTGCTCTTCGTGGTCGTCTCGGAGCCCGACTCGCCGCCGTTGGCGCCGACGGTGGTGCTGGGCTTGACCGTCGACTTCACGGTGGCGGTGGCCTTGGGCGTGGCGGTCACGGTCCCGGCGTTGGTGTTGTTGCCGGTGTTGCCGCCGTTGTTGTTGCCCCCGGTGTTGTTGTTACCACCGGTGTTGTTGTTGCCGCCCTGGTTGCCGTTGTTGTTCCCGCCGGTGTTGTTGCCACCGTTGTTACCGGTGTTGCCGCCGGTGTTCCCACCGTTGTTGCCCTGGTTGCCGTTGTTGCCCTGGTTGCCGCCGCCGTTGTTGTTGCCGCCCTGGTTGCCACCGTTGTTGCCGCCACCGGCGGCGCGGACGGTGATCCGCACGGCGTCGATCGCCGGCGTCTGGTTGGCCCGCTCCATCATCGGCGTACGGTGCGAGCCGTCACCGGCCCACGACGCGCACTGCGCGGTGCCCTCGGTCGGCAGCCCCGGCACCTGGATGGTCACCGAGTCGGGCGTCTTGCCGCCCTTGCTGTCCTCGGTGGCCACGAAGAACGCGGGAACCGGCGCCGGGTCGGGCGCCTCCTTGGTGCTGGCGAGCATCCGGCAGGCGGTGTGGAAGTGACCGCGGACGATGCCGTTCTGCAGGACGCTGGACTCCACGTAGTACCCACCCTGGCCGGCCGCGAGGAAGCGGTCGCGGATCAGGTTGCGGGTGCCGACCTTGAGCGTGAACGGCGTGTTGGGCGCGACGTCGGTCGGCGCCTCGAGGATCAGCAGGGACGCGTCGTTGGCGGCCGAGGCCACCTCACCGAACTCGGTGGAGACGCAACGGTCGCCCTTCTGGAAGCCGTCGTGCGCGGGCAGCTTGCTGTCGATGCAGGTGTCGGTGAGGATCGCCTGCCCGTTGACGATCTTGCCGGCGCCGCTCTGGCCGGCGGCCTTCGTCTGCGGCGTCTCGTCGGCGTGCGACAGCTGGGCGAACCCGATCGCCCCGCCGGCAGCGAGGACCACGGCCCCGACGGCCAGCAGCCGGCCGCGCTTCGATCCGGCGGCTGCGGGGCCGGAACGACGGTGACCCGTGCTCTCCATGGCGTGCCTTTCGACTTCTGTGTTCGCCATTGTGTGGCGCCGACGCCCAGACGTTAGGAGCAGCTCTCACAGAAATCAATTCCGGAACCACATTTAAGGTTTTTGGAATCAAAACTTAAAGAAAAAATATGCGAGGGTACGTGACCCCCTGGCATCAGCCGAACGGATGATGTCCCCGGTTCAACGATCTTCGTCGAAATTTCGCTGACCTGGACTAACTCAACCATAGCCCTCGCTCAGAGTAAACGTCCCGCAACACCTCGACGCGGTCGGTCATGATGCCGTCCACGCCCATGTCCAGCAACCTGCGCATTTCCGCGGGATCGTCGATCGTCCAGACGTGAATCTCCCGGCCGATTCTGCGGACATATTTCAGAAAGCGCGAAGTGAGCACGGTGACCGGGCCGTGGCGGACCGGGATCTGTACGGCGGCCACCGATTCGGGCAGGCGCAGCGGCACCCCGGCGATCGAGGCCAGGCGCAGCCGGGCCACGCCGCGCAGGCCGAGCGAGGTCGCCACCCGGGGGCCGGCCAGGGCCCGGACCCGGGTCAGCCGGGCGTCGCTGAACGAGGCGAGCAGCACCCGGTCACCGGCACCGGCCCGCCGGATCGCCGTGACGGCCGGCTCGACCACCGGGTCGGACTTCACGTCGATGTTGAACCGGATCTGCGGCCAGGCGTCCAGGACCTCGTCCAGGCGCGGGACCGCGGACTCGCCGCCGACCCGGATCGTGGCCAGGTCGGCCCAGGTCAGGTCGGCGACCAGGCCGGGCCGGCCGGCCAGGCGGTCCAGCCGGGCGTCGTGGATGACGACCGGGACGCCGTCGGCGGTGGCGTGCACGTCGGTCTCGACGTACCGATAGCCCATCGCGACCGCGCGCTCGAACGCGGCGGCGGTGTTCTCGTCGCCCTCCGCGGCCCCGCCGCGGTGGGCGAACGCGCGGGGTCGCGGCCCGTCCAGAAATGCAAGATCCACATGGGCAGTATGCCGGGGTTGTTGCACAGACGTAAAAGAAACCTCACCCCATTGACCGCCGACATTGCCATGATGATCATTGGTCGACGGCACGGTGGAGGGCGGCGCGAACTGGAAACGCTCGAGTACGACGTGGTGATCGTCGGTGGCGGCACGGCCGGTTCGGTGGTGGCGTCGCGTCTGTCCGCAGACCCGCAGCTCAGCGTGTGTGTGCTGGAGGGCGGACCGTCCGATGTGGGCGATGAGCGAGTTTTGCGTCTCCGGAACTGGATCAATCTGCTGGAGACCGAATTCGATTACGACTATCCGACCGTTCCGCAGCCGCGCGGCAACTCGCACATCCGGCACTCGCGGGCCCGGGTGCTCGGCGGATGCTCCTCGCACAACACCATGATCAGTTTTCGGCCGCCGGCCGAGGACTTCGACGACTGGGTGGCGGCCGGGGCGCAGGGATGGTCGTCCGAGGCGCTGGCCCCGTACTGGCAGCGGCTGGAGATCACCATCACGCGGGTCGCCGACAAGGACCGCAACCCGCTGGCCGAGGACTTCGTGACCGCCTGCCACACCGCGCTCGGCGTGCCCGTGCTCGACGACTTCAACGCGGGCCCGTTCACCGACGGCACCGGCTTCCTGCCGGTCGGCTACGACCCGGAGACCGGGTACCGATCGTCGGCGTCGGTCGCCTACCTCCACCCGCACCTGGACCGGCCGAACCTGACGATCATGACCGAGACCTGGGCCTACCACCTGGACCCGGAGCGCGGCGTCACCGTGCGGACGGCCGACGGGGACCGGTTGATCAAGGCGCGGCACGAGTACGTCCTCTGCGCCGGCGCCGTCGACACGCCGCGCCTGCTGCTGCTCTCCGGCATCGGGCCGGCCGACGACCTGAAGCGGCTCGGTCTGCCGGTGCGCCTGGACCTGCCCGGGGTCGGCGAGAACCTGCTCGACCACCCGGAGTCGCTGATCCTCTGGGAGGCCAGCCGCCCGCTGCCACCGATGTCGGTGATGGACGCGGACGCCGGGCTCTTCATCCGCCGGGATCCGGGCGCGACCCGGCCCGACCTGATGTTCCACCTTTACCAGATCCCGTTCACGTTCAACACCGAGCGACTCGGGTACGACGTGCCCGAACACGGCTTCGGGATGACCCCGAACGTGCCGCGCCCGCGCAGCGTCGGGCGTCTCACGCTGGCCGATTCTGATCCGTCGACCAAGCCGCTGCTGGACTTCCGGTACTTCACCGACCCGGACGGCTACGACGAGCGGACCATCGTGGACGGGCTGCGGCTGGCCCGCGAGGTGGCGGCGACCGAACCCTTCGCGTCGTGGATCGGGCGCGAGATCGCCCCCGGACCGCTGCTGCGCACCGACGAGGAACTCTCCGCGTACGGCCGAGCGGCGCACCACACCGTTTACCACCCCGCCGGCACGTGCCGGATGGGCGCCGCCGACGACCCGGGCGCCGTGGTCGGCCCCGACCTGCGGTTGCGCGGCTTCGACAACGTACGCGTCGCGGACGCCTCGATCTTCCCCACCATGCCCACGGTCAACCCGATGGTGATGGTGCTGATGATCGGCGAGCGGGCCGCCGACCTGATCCGGCCGAGGTGACCCGATGATCGCCGTGCGCCATCTGTGGAAAGTTTTCGGCCCACGCCCCGAGCGGGTCCCCGGGTCGCCCCTGGCCGAGCTGCCCCGGGCCGAACTGCGTGAGCGGACCGGCTGCGTGGCCGCGGTCCGCGACGTCAGCTTCGAGGTCGAGCGCAACGAGATCTTCGTGGTCATGGGACTTTCCGGCAGCGGGAAGTCCACCCTGGTCCGCTGCCTGACCCGGCTGATCGAGCCGACCGGCGGCGAGATCGAGATCGACGGCGAGGCGGTCCGGGCGATGAACGCCAAGCGGCTGCGCGAGCTGCGCCGGCATCGGGTCGCCATGGTGTTCCAGCACTTCGGGCTGCTGCCGCACCGATCGGTCCTGGACAACGCGGCATACGGCCTGGAGATCCAGGGCGTGGCCCGCGCCGAGCGGCACCGGCGGGCCGCCGACGTGCTGGAACTCGTCGGGCTGACCGGGCACGAGCAGCAGCTGCCCGAGGAGCTCTCGGGCGGCATGCAGCAGCGCGTCGGCCTGGCCCGGGCGCTCGCCACCGACCCCGAGGTGCTGCTCTTCGATGAACCGTTCAGCGCGCTCGACCCGCTGATCCGCCGGGACATGCAGGCCGAGGTGCGCCGGCTGCACGCCGAGGTGGGCAAGACGCTCGTCTTCATCACCCACGACCTGGCCGAGGCGCTGACCCTGGGTGACCGGATCGCGGTGCTGCGCGACGGCGAGCTGGTGCAGGTCGGCACGCCCGAGGAGCTGGTGGGGGCGCCGGCCGACTCCTACGTCGAGGACTTCGTCCGGGACGTACCGCGGGCCGACGTGCTCACCCTGCGCTGGATCATGCGCCCGGCCGAGGACGGCGAGGAGTGCGAGGACATGCCGCTCCCGCAGGACACGGTGATCCGGGACGCGGTGCCGCGGGTGCTGCGGGCCGGCCGCCCGGTCCCGGTCGTCGACGGCACGAAGCGGGTCGGCGTGGTCGACGCCGAACGCCTGCTCCCGGCCCTGCTCGGCCACCGCCGCCAGGTCCCGGCATGACCGCCCGCCCCGAGCGGCTGTCCGGCCCCGAGCGGCTGTCCGGCCCCGAGCGGCGGCGTCGCACGTGGGGGCCGGACGGGCCGGCCGAGGAGGGCTCACCATGACCGCGGTCGTCGCCCGGGTGGCGGAGGCGGCGGCCGGGGCGAGCGAACCCGAGCCAGGGCGGCGCCGTGCCGGCGGGACGCTTCAACGCCGTACCGTAATCGCGGTTTTGATCGTGGCGACCGTGGCCGCCTATCTCAGCTTCCGCACGACGGCGGCCGCGGACGACGCCGACGCGGCGGCCTTCCGGGTCCTCGGCGACGTGCGCGACTGGGTCGACGCGAACCGGGACACGCATCCGGTCTTCCTTTACGGCGTCAATTACCTCCGCCTCGGCATCCGGGTCCTCGTCGACACGATCCAGGCCGGCCTGACCGGCCTCGGGCTCGCCGGGCTGGTCGCGGTGGCCGGCGCGATCGCGTTCGTGCTCGGCGGCTGGCGCCCGGCGCTGCTGGCGGTCGCCGGCTTCCTCGGTTTCGGCGTGCTCGGGCTCTGGGACGAGAGTGTCGACACGCTCGCGCTCACGCTGACCGCGGTGCTGATCTCGGTGCTGATCGGGGTGCCGCTCGGCATCCTGGCCGCCCGGGTGCGCTGGGTGGGCGCGGTGCTGCGGCCGGTGCTCGACGTCATGCAGATCCTGCCGACCTTCGCCTACCTCGCGCCGATGACGCTGCTCTTCCTGATCGGCTCGCCGGCCGCGGTGGTGGCCACGCTGATCTACGCCGTGCCGGTGACCATCCGGATCACCGAGCTGGGTGTGGCCGGCGTGGCGCCGGGCGCGGTCGAGGCGGCGACCGCGCAGGGCTCGACCCCGTGGCAGCTGCTGGCCAAGGTCCGGCTGCCGATGGCCCGGCCGACCCTGGTCCTCGCGGTCAACCAGACGATCATGATGGCGCTCTCGATGGTCGTGGTGACCGCGCTCATCGATGCGCCCGGTCTGGGTGTGAACATCCTGCGGGCGCTGGAACGGGTGAACGTGGGCGCCGCCTTCGACGCCGGGCTGGCCATCGTGATCATGGCGATCGTGCTGGACCGGGTCACCACGGCCGCGGCCCGGCGACGTCACCGGGACTGGCGGATCGCCGCCCTGGTGCTGGTGGCGGGCGCGGCGGTCGCGGTCGTGAGACCAGGGCTGGAGCTGCCGGGCCTCTCCTTCGCCGAACCGGTCAACGACGCCACCGGCTGGATGGAACTGCACTGGTACGACGCGACCGAGTGGCTGAAGAACACGGCCAGCACGGTGCTGCTCAACCCCCTCGAAACCCTCCTGACGACCACGCCGTGGTGGCTTTTCACCCTGGTCGTGCTCGCCTTCGGCCTGCTGCTCGCGGGCTGGCGGGCGGCCCTGATCGCCGGTGCCGCCGCGGCCGGGCTGACCGGGCTGGGGCTTTACCAGCACTCGATGCAGACGCTGGCCACCGTGCTGGTCGCGACCGTGCTGACCATGCTGCTCGGGATCGCCGCGGGTGTCCTCTGCGCCCGGCACGACCGGCTGGCCGCGGTCACCCGGCCGGTACTGGACGCCGCGCAGACCATGCCCTCGTTCGTCTACCTGCTGCCGGCCGTGGCGCTCTTCGGCGCCAGCCGCTTCACCGCGATCGTGGCGGCGGTCATCTACGCCGTCCCGCCGGTGGTCCGGCTGGTCGAGCGCGGGATCCGGGACGTGCCGGCCACCGTCGTCGAGGCGGCGCTCTCGGCCGGGTCGACCCCGGGGCAGCTGCTCTGGAAAGTGCAACTCCCGATGGCCCGGGCCGGCCTGCTGCTCGCCGCCAACCAGGGGATCGTGATGGTCCTCGCGATGGTGGTGGTGGGCGGCCTGGTCGGGGCCGGCGCGCTCGGATACGACGTGGTCGCCGGGTTCTCCCAGCGCGAGGACTTCGGCCGGGGCCTGGCCGCCGGCTTCGCCATCGTGCTGCTCGGCGTCCTGCTCGACCGCCTCACTCAAGGGTTCCATCGCAAGAAGGGTCCTTCCTCATGAGAACCAAACCCCTTTCCCTCACTGTTGTCGTCGCGTTGCTGCTCGCAGGTTGCAGCGGCGCCAAATCCGATGCGGGCGGCACCGCGCCCGCGGCCGGAAGCAAGGGCACGGTCAACCTCGCGGTCAACCCGTGGGTCGGTTACGAGGCGAACGCCGACGTCATCGCCTACCTCCTCGAGAAGAAGCTCGGTTACACCGTGACCAAGAAGAACCTGAAGGAGGAGATCTCCTGGCAGGGCTTCGAGACCGGTGAGGTGGACGCGGTCGTGGAGAACTGGGGCCACGACGACCTGAAGAAGACCTACATCGACGAGAAGAAGGTCGCGGTGAGCGCCGGGCCGACCGGCAACACCGGGGTGATCGGCTGGTACGTCCCGCAGTGGATGGTCGACAAGTATCCCGACATCACCGACTGGAACAACCTCGGCAAGTACGCCGACCTGTTCAAGACCTCCGAGTCCGGCGGCAAGGGCCAGCTGCTCGACGGTGACCCGTCCTATGTCACCAACGACGAGGCGCTGGTGGCCAACCTGAAGCTGAACTACAAGGTCGTCTACTCGGGCAGCGAAGCGGCGCTGATCAAGGCGGCCCAGCAGGCCACCGCGCAGAAGAAGCCGCTGCTCTTCTACTTCTACGAGCCGCAGTGGTTGTTCGCCAAGGAGAAGTACGTCCGGGTCAAGCTGCCCGCGTACACCGCCGGGTGCGACGCCGACCCCAAGAAGATCGCCTGCGACTACCCCGATTACCAGCTGGACAAGATCGTCAGCAAGAAGTTCGCCGACACCAACAGCACCGCTTACCAGCTGATCAAGAACTTCAGCTGGACCAACGACGACCAGAACCTGGTCTCCGATTACCTCACCAACCAGGGCATGGACGCCGACGCCGCGGCCAAGAAGTGGGTCGACGAGCACGAGTCCACCTGGAAGGCGTGGATTCCGGCCGGGAGCTGAACGATGACCGGGCCGAAAGTCGTGATCATCGGGGCCGGCATCGTCGGCTGCGCCCTGGCCGACGAGCTGACCGCGCGCGGCTGGACCGACGTCACGGTCCTGGAACGCGGGCCGCTCTTCGTCACCGGCGGGTCCAGCTCGCACGCCCCGGGGCTGGTCTTCCAGACCAACCCGTCGCGGACGATGGCACGGATGGCCCGGTACACCGTGGAGAAATATGTCGCACTGGACTGCTTCCGTCCGGTCGGGAGCCTGGAGGTGGCGACGACCCCGGAACGGCTGGCCGAGCTGCATCGGCGTTTCGGCTTCGGCCAGTCGTGGGGGATCGCGTCGACGATCCTCGACCCGGCCACCACCGCCGGGATGTTCCCGCTGGTGGACAAGGACCGGATCCTCGGCGGGCTGCACGTGCCGAGTGACGGGCTGGCCCTGGCCGTGGCCGCCGGCCAGGCGCAGGCGGCCCGGGCGATCGAGCGGGGTGCCCGGTTCATCCCGCACGAGGAGGTCATCGAGATCTCGCCCGGCCGCGTGCGGACGACGAACGACGTCTACCGATCCGACGTCGTCGTCAGCTGCGCGGGTTTCTGGGGGCCGCGGATCGGCGAGCTGGCCGGGGTCACCATCCCGCTGCTCCCGATGGCCCACCAGTACGTCCGCACCAACGACACCGGCGCTCATGACAACCTCCCCATCCTCCGCCACCAGGACCGTGACCTCTACTTCCGGGCGCACGGCGAAGCGCTCGGCATCGGCTCCTACCTGCACGAACCCATGCCGGTGGACCTCGCCGACCTGCCCGGCGGTGACCACCCGTCGATGATGCCCTTCACCCCCGACAAGTTTCTGGAGTCGTGGGCCGCCGCCACCGATCTGCTGCCCGGGCTGGCCGATGCGGAGATCGTGGACGGTTTCAACGGGGTCTTCTCGTTCACCGCGGACGGGTTCCCGCTGCTCGGGGAGTCCCGGGAGGTGCCCGGGTTCTGGACCGCGGAGGCGATCTGGGTGACCCATTCGGCCGGAGCCGCCCGGGCCCTGGCCGAGTGGATGGTCACCGGGCGACCCGCGCTCGACCTGCACGAATGCGACCTCAACCGGTTCGATCGGGCGCAGTTGGCGCCCGCGTACGTACGGGAAAGGTCGGTTCGAAGTTTTGTCGAGGTTTATGACATCGTGCATCCACTGGACCCGCCGTCGGTGCGGAACGTGCGGGTGAGCCCGTTCCATGCCCGGCAGGTCGAGCTCGGTGCGGTCTTCGGCGAGACGGCGGCCTCCGGTTGGGAACGACCACTCTGGTACGCGACCAACCCGCCCCCGCAAGCACCCCGCCCGCGCGACGAGTGGTCGTCCCGGCACTGGTCCCCGATCGCCGAGACCGAGGCCCGGATCACCCGCGAGCGCGTCGCGATGTATGACATGACCCCGCTCACCCGCCTCGAAGTCACCGGCCCGGTCTCCTTCCTCCAGGGTCTGACCAGCGGAAACGTCGATCGCAAGGTCGGCCGCGTGGTCTACACGCTGATGCTCGACCAGGCCGGCGGTGTCCGCAGCGACATCACCGTGGCCCGGCTGGCCGAGGACCGCTGGCAGGTCGGCGTCAACGGCCCGCTGGACCTGGACTGGCTGCTGCGTCACGCCCCGGACGACGTCCGGGTCACCGACATCACCGGCGGCACCTGCGGCATCGGGCTGTGGGGACCGCTGGCCCGGGACGTGGTGGCCCCGCTGACCGACATCGACGTGTCGCCCGAGGCGTTCCGCTACTTCCAGTGCCGTCAGGGGTTCATCGGCACGGTCCCGGTGACCATGCTGCGGCTCTCCTACGTCGGCGAGCTGGGCTGGGAGATCTATGCCCGCGCCGATCACGGCCTCAAGCTGTGGGACACGCTCTGGGCGGCCGGTCGCGGGCCCGGCATGATCGCCGCCGGCCGGGCCGCGTTCCAGAGTCTGCGCCTGGAGAAGGGCTACCGGGCCTGGGGCGTGGACATGACCGCCGAGGACGACCCCTACCAGGCCGGGCTGGCGACCGGGCCGGAGCCCGACCGGCGGCTGACCTGCCTGGTGCTGGCCGACGTGGGCGCGGTGCCGGTGGGCCGGGAGCCGGTCTACGCCGACGGCACCGCGGTCGGGCACGTGACCAGCGCGGCGTTCGGGCACACGGTCGGGGCGCCGATCGCGTACGCCTGGTTGCCCGCCGGTCTTTCCGTGCCCGGCACCGAGGTGGAGATCGGATACTTCGATCGGCGGCTGACCGCCACGGTGGCGGCCGAGCCACTGTTCGATCCGTTGCACGAACGGTTGAGGAGCTGAGCATGCCCGCCTTCGATGTGATCGTTGCCGGACTCGGGGGCATGGGCAGTGCCACCGTCCACCACCTGGCCGCCCGCGGACTGCGGGTGCTGGGCCTGGAGAAGTACGGGCCGGGCCACGACCACGGAGCCAGCCACGGCGGTTCCCGGATCACCCGGCAGTCCTACTTCGAGGGCCCGGAGTACGTGCCGCTGCTGCTGCGCGCCTACGAGCTGTACGACCGCCTGGCCACCGACTCCGAGCGCGACGTGATCACGCTCACCGGCGGGATCATGGCCGGCCTCCCGGACAGCCGCACGGTCGCCGGGGCCCGCGCGAGCGCCGAGCAGTGGGGGCTCGAACACGAGCTGCTGGACGCCACCGACCTGCGCAAACGCTTCCCGACCACGAATCCGCACCCGGACGAGGTGGCGCTCTACGAGGCCAAGGCCGGCTTCGTGCGCCCCGAGCGCACCGTCCTGGCCCAGCTCGAACTGGCCGACCGGCACGGCGCCGAGCTCCGCTTCCACGAGCCGATGCTGTCCTGGGAGCCGGCCGGCGACGGCGTCCGGGTGATCACCGGCAGCGGCGTCTACTCGGCCGGGCAGCTCGTGATCACGCCCGGCCCGTGGGCCCCGGAGCTGCTGGCCGACCTGGGCGTCCCGTTCACTATTGAGCGGCAGGTGCAGCACTGGTTCCAGCCGCGCGGCGGCGTCGACGCGTTCCGGCCCGAGCGGCACCCGATCTACATCTGGGAGGACGCGTCCGGGGTGCAGGTCTACGGCTTCCCGGCGATCGACGGGCCGGACGGCGGCGCCAAGATCGCGTTCTTCCGGAAGGGCACCCCGACCACGCCGGACACCCTGGACACCGGGGTGCACGCGGGCGAGATCGCCGAGATGGCCGCGGCGGCCGGCCGGGTGCTGCCCGACCTGCCCGGCGAGCACCTGCGCGGGGAACCGTGCATGTACAGCACCACCCCGGACGAGCACTTCGTGATCAGCCGGCACCCGGCGCACGAGGCGGTGACCGTGGGCTGCGGGTTCTCCGGGCACGGATTCAAGTTCGTACCGGTAGTGGGGGAGATCCTGGCCGATCTGGCCACCACCGGCACGACCGCGCACGACATCGGCCTCTTCGACCCCGGGCGGTTCTCATGACGTCGCTGCTTCCGACCTTGGCCGGCCGCTACTACACCGACCCTTCGATCTTCGCGGCCGAGCAGGAGCTGATCCTCGAACGGATGTGGTTCTGCGCCGCTCACGGCTCGGACGTCGCTAATCCCGGCCAATTCCGTACGGTGACCGTCGGCCGGGAGAGCATCCTGGTCACCCGGGGGAGCGACGGCGCCGCCCGGGCCTTCCTGAACGTGTGCCGGCACCGCGGCGCGCAGCTGTGCGCGGAGGAGTCCGGCTCGGTCAAGCGCACGTTCCGCTGCATGTACCACGCGTGGGCCTACGACACCGACGGCAAGCTGGTGGCCGCGCCCAACCTGGTCAAGATGCCGGACGTGGACCGGGTGGAGTACGGCCTGCGCAAGGTCCACGTCCGGGAGTGGCTCGGCTACGTCTGGGTGTGTCTGGCCGACCAGCCGCCGTCGTTCGAGGACGACGTCATGGGCGCGTGCGTCGAGCGCCTGGGCGATCTGGCCTCGATCGACAACTACCAGCTGCCGGCCCTGGCCGTGGCGAAAAGGATCCGGTACGACGTCCAGGCCAACTGGAAGCTGATCATCGAGAACTTCATGGAGTGCTACCACTGCTCGACGATCCACCCCGAGCTGGTGCACGTGCTCCCGGAGTTCGCCGGCGGCTACGCGGCGCAGTACTACGTCGGGCACGGCGCCGAGTTCGGCCCGGACATCGCCGGGTTCACGGTCGACGGCAGTGCGGGCGCGGCGGCCATCGAGACGCTCGCCCCGGAGCAGGATCGCCGCTACTACGCGATCACCATTCGTCCGCAGGTCTTCGTCAATCTGGTACCCGACCACGCGATCGTGCATAGGATGTATCCGCTGGCCGCGGACCGTACGGTCGTCGAGTGCGACTGGCTGTTCCGCCCGGATGTGGTCGCTTCGGGCGTCGACCTGGATCCGTCGGTCGAGCTGTTCGATCGGGTGAATCGTCAGGATTTCGACGCCTGCGAGCGATGCCAGCCGGGAATGTCGTCTCGGGCTTACGTGGACGGCGGCGTGCTGGTTCCGAGCGAGCACCATATCGCGAACTTCCACCAGTGGGTTCGGGATCGGCTCAAAGGGAAGAAATAACCACAACTCGCACACGTGGCTCCAAAGACTGTCCTAGCTTAGGCCAGGTCTTAGTCGGGCAAATCGACTGAAATGGAGCATGTCGTGCGTCTCTCTGGTCGCTCGAGAATGGCGCGGGGTGGCCTGGTGGCCTCCGCCGTGCTGTCCATACTCGCCTCGGCGTTGTCCACCGGCGCGGCCGCCGCGCCCCGAGCTCCGCACCCGACCCATCCGATCACCGACGGGCGCGGGGACAACCTCGAGCTCAACGGCACCGCCTCGATGACCACCCGGACCAGCACCGGCAAGCGCGTCATTCAGCTGACCACCGGGGGCTACAAGCAGATCGGGTCGGCCTGGTCCGCCGACCGGATCGGCCTCGACCGCTCGTTCGAGACCTCGTTCAAGGCGTTCCTGCACCACAACCGGCCGGGCGGGGACGGCATCGCGTTCCTGGCCCAGGGGTACGGCCCGCGCGCGCTCGGCGGCTGGGGCGGCGGCCTCGGCTACCGCGGCCTGCGCCGGAGCGTGGCCGTCGAGTTCGACACGTACCAGAACTCGCCCGACCCGAACAGCAACCACCTCGCGGTGGTCCTCGGCGGCAACCCGGACCGGCACCACAAGACGGCGACCGCGTCGATCCCGCTCTACGGCAAGCCGTTCGCGGCGCGGATCAGCTACGACGCCGGCACCCACCGGCTGCGCGTCTACGTTCGCGGGCTCTACCGGACCGCGAAGGAGAAGCTGATGCTCGACGACCAGGTCGACGTCGCGCACTGGGCCGGCATCCGGGACGGCTGGATCGGTTTCACCGGTGCGACCGGTGACCGGGTCTCGCACCAGGACGTCTACGACTGGACGGTCGACGCGCCGAAGGCGTGACGCCTCCGCCGGCGCCGTTCACCGCGGCGCCGGCTGCCCCTCTCCCGGGCGATCGCCCGGAATCTTGTGCGACCCGCACCCATGCGCCCGGCCCGCCGAGGCCGCCTCCACCCTGTTCGATCGGAGACACCCATGCCCACGGTCGACCGTGTGCTCCCCACCGAGACCGGCACCGAACAGATCACCGTCGTGCCGCCGGTTCAACCCGAGTCCGAGCCCGAGCCGATCGTGAGCGTCGTCGTACCGGCGCTCAACGAGGCTCGCAACCTGCCGCACGTCTTCGAACGACTTCCGCAGGTGGACGAGGTGATTCTGGTCGACGGAGGTTCCATCGACGACACCGTGGCCGTGGCGCGGCGCCTGCGCCCGGACATCCGCGTCGTCACCCAGAACCGCAAAGGCAAGGGCAACGCCCTGGCCTGCGGATTCGCCGCGTGCACCGGCGACATCATCGTGATGATCGACGCCGACGGGTCGACCGACCCGGGCGAGATCCCCAGCTTCATCGCGGCGCTGCGCGCCGGCGCCGACTTCGCCAAGGGCTCGCGCTTCCGCCCGGGCGGCGGCAGCGCCGACATCACCCGGTTGCGCCGGGCCGGCAACAAGATGCTCAGCGTCCTGGTCAACATGCTTTTCGGTACGAGGTACAGCGACCTCTGCTACGGCTACAACGCGTTCTGGTCGTGTCATCTGGACGTCTTCGACCTGGACAGCACCTCGCCCTTGCCGGCCGGCGGTGACGGGCGGCTGTGGGGTGACGGGTTCGAGATCGAGACGCTGCTGAACCTGCGGGCCGCGCGGGCCCGCCTGGCCATCGAGGAGGTGTCCAGCTTCGAGCACAACCGGATCCACGGGGTGAGCAACCTGAACGCGTTCACCGACGGCATCCGGGTGCTGCGGACCATCGCCCGGGAGTGGCCGCGAGGATTCAAGCGTGGCTCCCGGCAGGTCGCCGGGCGGTCCGCACGATGAGGATCGGCGTCGTCAGCAACGCCTACCACCCCGACATCGGCGGGGTGGAGACGCACGTCCGGCGCCTGTGCGACGGGCTGGTCGCGGCCGGCGACGACGTCGAGGTGCTCACCCAGCACGCCACCAGGCCCACCGGGACCGAGGCCGGCGTGCTGGTCCGGCGTTTCCCGCTGACCGTGCCGGCCAGCAACTACCGGGTCTCGCTGCCGCTGTGGCGATGGGTCCGCGACCACGCGGTGGAGTACGACGTCCTGCACACGCACAGCTATCACGCGCTGGTGTCGCTGGGCGCCGCCCTGGTCCGGCACCCGACGCCGCTGGTCTTCACCCCGCACTATCACGGAACCGGGCATACCCGTATTAGAGCCGCATTACACCCAGCGTACCGTCCGATCGGCCGGCGGATCATGAGCCGGGCCGGCCGGATCATCTGCGTCACCGCCGCCGAACGTGACCTGGTCCTGCGCGACTTCCCGGAAGCGCACGGCCGGGTCATGGTCATCCCGAACGGGACCGACCCGCGCCCGGTGGTCCCGGGCAAGCGGGCCGGGGTGCGCGGCATCCTCTGCGTCGGCCGGTTGGAGCACTACAAGCGGATCGACCGGGTGATCCGGGCGATGGCACCGCTCGGACCGTCATACCGCCTGGACATCGTCGGCGACGGGCCGGCCGCCTCCTCGCTCCGGCAGCTCGCCGGCCGCCTCGGGGTGGCCGGCCGGGTCGTCTTCCACGGGCGGCTCGACGACGCCGCGTTCGCCGGCTGCCTGGCCCGGGCGTCGGCCGCGGTCTCGGCCTCGGCGCACGAGGCGTTCGGGATGACCGTCGCCGACGCGCTCGCCGCCGGCATCCCCACCGTCGCCGCGCCGATCCCGGCCCACCGGGAACTGGCCGCGATGGCCGGCAGCTCGGCCTGGGTGCGGCTGGCCGACCCGGAGGACGGGCCGGCCCTGGCCGACGCGCTGCGCGACGCGGTCGCGGCCGGTCGCTCGGCCACCCCGGCACCGCTGCCGACCTGGGACGACGTGGTCACGGCGACCCGGGAGGTGTACTCGGCGATCACCGGGATGCCGACCATCCGCGCGGGAGCGGGAGGCCGGTGAGCGCGGTCACCGCCCGGCCGGCGCCGGGACTCACCGGGTCGTGGCGCGGCGACTCGCGCGTACGCCTGGCCGAAGCGGCCTGGTGCGCGACCACCCTGACCGCCGCGGGGGCGGCCGGGGCGGCGGCGATCGTGATCGCCTACCAGCGGGCCGAGTGGGGCCGGAGCGGGCAGTTCGGCTGGTTCTGGGCGGGGATGCTGCTGTTCACGCTCCCGGCCGGGTACTGGGCGCTGCGCCGCGGCACCTCGGCCCGGCTGCGGCTGGCCGTGCTGATCGGCTACGGCGCCTTCACGTACCTGCCGAAGATGCTGCGCCACCCGAGCGGCCCGCTCTACCACGACGAGTACGCCCACTGGGGTCAGAGCCACAGCATCCTGGTCGACGGCCGGCTCTTCGAGATGAACCCGATCGTCCGGGTCATCGGCGACTACCCCGGCCTGCACGCCTGCGTCGCGTCGCTGGCCCTGCTCACCGGACTGAGCATCTGGCAGGCGGCGCTGTTCGTGCTGACCACCGCGCACGTGCTGCTCACCCTCGGGGTGGCGGTGCTGGCCGGGCAGCTGCGGCCGGACCCGCGGATCGCCGCCGCGGCCGCCATCGGCTACAGCCTGAACAGCTCGTTCCTGTTCTTCGACACCCAGCTCGGCTACGAGTCGCTGGCCATCGGCATCCTGGTCTGGGCGCTGGCCGCCGCGGTCCGCGCGCTGCGGGCCACCACCGTGCCGGCCCGCCTCGGCTGGTCCGCGCTCACCCTGCTGCTGGCCGTCGCGACCACCGCCACGCACCACCTCACCGCACTCTGGCTGACCGGCGTGATCGGCCTGTTCGCGCTGGTCTGCACGATCCACTCGATCGCCACGCGGGAACTGATCACCCCGGCCCGGGCCGCCTGGGCGCTGACCTCGGGCACGGCGCTGATCGTGGCCGGCTGGCTCGGCCTGGTCGCGCCGCGGACCAGTGACTACCTGGATCCGTACCTGGGAAGGGCTCTTGACCAGATCAGCGGCCTGGCCGGGGGCGACGACGGCGGCCGGGAGCTGTTCAGCAAGTCGGTGCTGCCCTGGTGGGAGCAGACCGCGGCCTACATCGCCCCGGGCCTCGCCCTGATCGCGATGGTCGCCGCGATCATCCTGTGGTGGCGCCGCCGCCACACCGACGAGCCGGTCACGCACGCCGCGACCACCGCGATGCTGATGGTGGCCGCGCTCTACTTCCCGGCGACGCTGCTGATCCTCACCCCGGCCGGGGCCGAGGGCGCGCGTCGCTCCTGGGCGTTCAGCTACCTGGGCCTGGCCATCGCCGCCGCGCCGGTGGCGGTGGCGCTGATCGACCGGGTGAGCCGGCTGCGGCCCCGGATGTCGACGGCCGGGATGGCCGCGGCCGGGACCGGGCTGGCCGCGATCTGCTCGGTGCTGCTGGTCGGCAACAACGCGGCCGGGATGAACCCGTCCTACCGCTTCCCCGGGCCGCCGGTCTACGGCTCGGACACCCGGGCGGCCACGCCGGAGGTGCTGGCCGCCGCGCACTGGCTGCTCGACACCCAGGGCCGCGGGATCCGCCTGGTGGCCGACCGTTATTCCGGGCTCATCCTCGGCTCTTTCGGGGAGCAGCAGCCGACCACCGGATCGGAGAGCTTCCCGGCGTACGACCTCTACCGCGCTCAGCCCGGCAAGCCGATCTCGCCCGAGCTGCTCGCCCAGCTGCGCGACTGGCGTTTCGAGTTCCTGGTCGTGGACCGCCGGATGGCCGAACAGGTGCCGGACATCAACATCTACTTCGAGACGAACGAGCCGCTGCGCCACGACGGGGTGCCCGCCTTCGACCGCGCGCAGCTGACCAAGTTCGACACCATGCCCTGGCTGATCAAGGTCTACGACGGTCCGCACCTGGCGATCTACCGGTTCGACTTCGGCCGCCTGGAGCAGCCGGCCCCGGGGGGAGCCCGATGATGAGGACGATCCTGCGGCCGCTCGTGACCGCGTACGCGAGCCTCTCGGTCCTTCTCCCGGCGGCCGGGCTGCCCTGGCCGTTGCTGTTGCCGGCCTGCCTGATCGGCCTGCTCGCGGTCGGTGAGCTCTGGGTCCGCGCGGTCACCGGCCGCCCGGCCGAGTCCGGCATCCCGGCCGTCCGGGCCGGTCTGGTCGTGCTCACCGGCCTGCTCACGCTGCCCGCGGTGGCGCTGCTGCTGCACCCGCTCGGCGCGCGGGTCGAACCGGTCCCGCTGATCGCCGGAACCGCGCTGCTGGCCACCGTGCTGGCGGCGATCGGTCTGCTCCGGCTCTACGTCAGCCGCCGGGCCGATCGCGGTGAGGCGGACGACGAGCCCGGCGTCCCGGCCCAGCGCGTGGCCGGGCCGCGGCCGGAGGCGACCGGGACGCGGGCGCGAGCCACCGCCCGGACCGCCGCGGCGATCCTCATCCCGATCGCGTTGTCCCTGGTGGTGGGCGGGGTCGCGATCCGCACGGTGGAGCGCGGCGCGCACCCGGAACTGCCCGGTTACCTGACCGTGGCGCTGAACGGCTGGGCCGCCGGCATCACCGACCCGGTCGCCGTGCCGGCCCACGGCCTGTCCGTCCCGGTCCGGATCACCAGCTCCGGACTGCCGACCAGCACCGAGATGCTGCGCCTGCGGGTCGGCGGCTCGGTCGTGGCGACCCGGCCGGTGACCGTGATGACCGGCAAGGTCTACGCGCTCAGCGTCCGCGTCCCGGCCCTGCCGCCGGACGGGTGCGCGCGTCCGATCGGGATCAGCGTGGGCTCGGCCGGCACGATCTTCTACGCCCGGGCCCAGACCGTACGGGGGCGCACCGCGTGCTGATCACCGCGACCCGGCGGGTCATGAACGACTCGCTGGCCCGCAACAGCCTGCTGATCATGGCGACCACGGTCGTCAACGGCGGTCTCGGCTACGTCTACTGGATGCTGGCCGCCCGCGCGGTCGCACCCCAGCAGGTCGGCACCGCCACCGCACTGATCTCGGCCGCCACCGCGCTCAGCATGATCGCCAACCTGGGCGCCGGGCACATGTTCATCCAGCGGCTGCCCGGCAGCGACCCCGGCCGGTGGGCCCGGATCGTCGGCGGTGGCCTGCTGGCCGGCTGCCTGGCGACCGCGTCGGCCGCCGCCGCGGGGGCGGTGCTGGTCCCGATGGCCGCCGCGAACTTCGGCTTCCTGCAGCGCCCGGCCGGCGCGGTGGCGCTGGTCTGCGCGGCGACCGCGATCACCGCGACCACGCTGCTCGACAACGTCTACGTGGCCCATCGCGCCGGGCACGGCATGTTCGTACGCAATCTGGTCCTGGCCGCCGGGAAGATCGTCGCCCTGGTCGCGATCCTCGGCCTGGGGGCGCACTCGGCGGGCGCCGTGGTCCTCTCCTGGACCGTGCCGACGCTGCTGGTCAGCGCCGCCACCGTGCTCTTCGGGCTGGGCCGGCTGCGGCCCGGCGCCCGGCTGCGGCTGACCGGTCTGGCCGCCGAGCTCCCGCACCTGCGGGCCGCCCTGACCGGGCACCACCTGATCAACCTGACCCAGGCCGGCCCCGCCGCGCTGCTGCCGGTGCTGGTCACCGCCCGGCTCGGGGCCGGCGCCAACGCGCACTTCTACCTGGCCTGGATGACCGCGTCGATGCTGTTCATGGTCTCCCCGGCGGTCGCCTCGGCGCTCTACGCGGAACGCACCAACGCGGCCGGGGTCGGCCTGCGCCGGGCCGCGACCGTCGTCCTGTCCATGGTCGGCGTTCCGGCGGCGCTGCTGCTGACCGAAGGTGATCGGATCCTGGCCCTGTTCAGCGCCGCCTACGCGGCCGAGGGCGGGCTGCTCCTGAAGATCCTGGTGCTGGCCGCGATCCCGGACGCGATCACCAACCTGGCCGTGGCGCACTGGCGCTCGCAGGGCGAGTTCCGGCTCTGCCGGCGGCTCAACGTGGCCCGGGCCGTCACCTGCCTCGCCCTCTCCTGGCTGCTGCTGCCCGGCGCCGGGGTGACCGGGGCCGGCATCGCCTGGCTGGCCGGTCAGGCCGTCTCGGCGCTGCTCGTCGGCGCGGTCGCCCTCAGTCTCAAGAAAGCCGCTCCCGCATGAAGATCCTGCAGCTCACCAACCTGTACACGCCGGTCATCGGCGGTCTCGAACGCAGCATCGCGACCAGCAGCGAAGAGCTGGTCCGGCGTGGCCACCAGGTCACCGTGCTCACCCTCGCGACCCCGGCCGCCGCCGGCGACGAAACCATCAACGGGGTACGTGTCCACCGCGTCCGCAGCGTCGCCAACACCCTGGTCCCGGGGCTGAACGAGGACCCGCGCAAGCCGTTCCACCCGACCCTGCCCGACCCGCTGACCTCGACCGGCATCGCCCGGCTGCTGCGGACCGAGCACTTCGACGTGGTGCACAGCCACGACTGGCTGATGTACAGCTACCTCCCGCTGCGGCGGGCCCGGTTCGGCCGGCCGCACGTGCACACCGCCCACGACTTCGGGCTGACCTGCGTACGCAAGACGTTCGCCCGCGACGGCCGGCCGTGCCCCGGCCCGAGCCTGGCCCGGTGCGTGAGCTGCGCCTCGGCCCAGTACGGCGGCCCCCGCTCACTGGTGCTGACGGCCGGGCTGCACGCCCACCGGCACCGCGGCATCGACGCGCTCACCGCCATCTCCACCTCGGTGGCCCGGGCCCTGGGCCAGGCCAACCTGCCCGGCGACCTGCCCGTCCAGGTCGTCTCCAGCCTGGTCCCGGACGGGCTGGACACGCTGGCCCGGGACACGCCCCGGCCGGACTGGCTGCCGGACGGCGACTACCTGCTCTTCGTCGGCGCGCTCGGGCCGCACAAGGGGATCGGGGTGCTGTTCGACGCGTACCGGAAACTCGTCGACGGCTGGACCGGGACCCGCCCGGCCCCGGCACTGGTCTGCCTCGGCACCCGCCGCGACGACACGCCGCCGCTTCCGCCCGGCACGGTGATCCGCCACGACGTGGCCCACCCGCAGGTGATGGCCGCCTTCCACGGCGCCGCGGTCGGCGTGGTGCCGTCGCTCAACGAGGGGATGGGCCAGGTCGCGGTCGAGGCCATGCTGGCCGGCGCGCCGCTGGTCGCCTCGGCCGCCGGTGGGCTCACCGACGTGGTCCAGGACGGCGAGAGCGGCCTGCTCGTGCCGCCCGGCGACGTGGACGCGCTGCACGCCGCGCTGCTGCGGGTGCTCACCGACGACGACCTGGCCGCCCGGCTGCGCGCCGCCGGACGGCAGCGCGGGCTCGACTTCACCGCGGCCCGCGTCGTCCCGCAGATCGAGGAGGTCTACCGTGCCTGCATCGCGGCGTCTTAGGGTGGTGGTCGCCGGTTCCGGGTGGCACTTCCTCTCCGGGATCAGCTATTACACGTGCCGGCTCAGCAACGCGCTCCAGGAGCGCTTCGACGTGAGCGCGATCCTGATGCGGCGGCTGCTGCCGGAGCGCCTGTACCCCGGACGCGATCGTGTCGGGCAACAACTGAGCGATCTTCGGTACGACGAGAGCGTCCCGGTCTTCGACGGGGTCGACTGGTGGGGGCTGCCGAGCCTCGCCCGGGCCGTCGCCTTCCTCCGCGAGCAGCGGCCGGACGTGCTGGTGCTGCAGTGGTGGACCGGCGCCGTCCTGCACTCGTACCTGGTGCTCGCCATGGCCGCCCGGCGGCTCGGGATCCGGGTGGTGATCGAGTTCCACGAGGTGCAGGACACCGCGGAGCTGCGGCACCGATGGGCCGCCCGGTACGTGCGCGGGGCGATCCGGCCGCTGCTCACCCGGACGTCCGGGGTCGTCGTGCACTCGGCGTTCGATCGGGAGGCGCTGGCCTCGGCGTACGACCTGGGCGGGGTGCCGGCCGAGATCGCGCTGCACGGGCCGTTCGACCATCACGTGGTGTTCGATGATCGGCCGACGCGGCCCGACGGGGTGGTGCGGCTCCTGTATTTCGGGACGATTCGCCCGTACAAGGGCCTTGAGGATTTGATCGAAGCCTTTGCCGCGGTGGGGCCCGGCTACCAGCTGACCGTCGTGGGGGAGACCTGGGAGGGCTGGACCTTGCCGGCCGACCTGATCGCCGCGTCCCCGGCCCGCGACCGGATCACGTTCGTCAACCGCTACGTGCCGGACGCCGAGGTCAACGAGTACTTCGCGGCCGCCGACGCCGTCGTGCTGCCCTATCGCCGCAGTTCGGCCAGCGGCCCCCTGCACATCGCGATGAGCCACGGCCTGCCCGTCGTCGTCACCTCCGTCGGCGGCCTGGTCGAGGCGGCAGGCCCGTACCCGGGAACGGTTTTCGTCCCTCCCGGTGACCCGGCCGAACTCGCCGCCGGAATCGGCCATGCCGCCGGCCTGATTGGCCGGCGGCATGCGGATCCGTCATCGTGGGACCGGACGACGGACGCCTACGCCCGCCTGTTCGACCGGATCGGCATCGGTCAGGACAACGCCACGTCGTCGAACCAGACGGTGCCCTTGTTGTCGCCCGACTTGAGGTGAAGCTGGACGCCGGCCGCCCCGGCCGGGGCGGTCGCGTCGACGGTCAGCTTCGTCCAGCCGGTCGTGCCGGTCGCCAGCGGCCTCGACTGGGCCTGACCCAGCCACCGGTCATCGGCGTCGAACCAGCTCAGCGCGATCTCGGTGGTGCCGGTCAGGCCCTGCCCCTTGGCCCAGGCCTCGGCGTGCCACCGCTGGCCGCCCTGCACCGGGCTGACCGGCGCGGTCCGGATCGACGGCAGGCCGCTGTCGGTCCGGCCGGTCCCGCTGAACCGCACCGACCCGGCGCCGCTGTGAGCGGCCCCGGTGACCCGCTCGGCCCCGCCCTGCTCGGCCAGGTACGGACGCCACGGTGAATTGGTCGCACTCGCCTCGAAGCCCAGGTCGAGCACGCTGTTGGTGAGGGACTGACCCGACCAGTACGTCTTGACGACGGCCGCCGCCGCCTTGGCCGTGCCGTCCGCCCGGTACAGGCCGAACTTGTACTGCGCCGGGATCCGGGACACCGCCGAATTGCTGGGGATGGCGCCGTTGGCGAAGTCCGACAGCGTCCACGGCGCGACCGAGCCGACCCCGGCCACCTTGGCCGCCGCGAACACCCGGGCCAGGTACGCCGCCTGGTCGCCCTCACTCGCGCCGGACGTGCTCAGCCCGGTCTCGCCGATCACGATCGGGAGCGGACCGGCCGCCGCCTGCGCCCGGCGGATGTCGGCCAGCGCCCGCTCCGAATTGCCGTAGAAGTGGAAGTCCAGGAAGTCGAGCGGGGTGGCGGCGAACGTGGTGCGGACCTGGGCCAGCCCGTTCCAGCCGTTCGTGCCCGACACCGACATGCTCAGCGGCATCGTCGGCACGGCCGCCCGGAGCGCCGGGATGATCTTCCGGGCCCAGGCCACGGCCCGGGCATCGGTCGGGTCGAACTCGTTCTGCACCTCCACCGCGAGCACGCGGGGATCATTCGCGTACGGCGTGAGCACCGCCTTCGCCCACGCCGCGCTGCCCGCCGTGTCGGTGTAGCCCTCCCACCAGTCGAACATGGTCAGCTTCACGGTCAGCCCCTGACCGTCCGCGATGCTGATCAGCTTGGCCAGCTTGGCCGCGTAGTCGGCCTTGGGCGTCGGATAGCCGAACGTGCCCGGGAAGACGATCACCCGCACGTTGTCCGCGCCCAGCGCCTTCGCCTTGGTCAGATCGGCCTCGATCTTGGCCGCGTCGAAGTTGGTCCACATCGCCGACCAGCCCGCGTTCGACGGGTAGTAGTTGATCGTCCGGGCGTTCCGCACATCGGCCAGCCGGCCGGCCAGCGTCGGCGCGGTCGCCTTCTTCACCGGCTTCCTGGCCGGAGTGGTGGGCAGCTTGGCCGCGGCCATGGCGGCCGTCGGGGAGGACTTCTTCGCCGGCGCCGCGGCGTGTTTCGCCGCGGCGGACGCCACCCCGGCCGGCGTCAGGACCGACAGGACGAGTGACGAGGCCAGGATGGCGGCGCGTCGACGGCCGAAAGACATGGGGGGAGCCCTTCACAACGGTTGCCTTGGGTGGCCCCTCCATTCGGCGCGACGGCACGTTGCCATCAGGTAACCCGTCGATGCAGTGCGGTTGCCTCTCGTTGCGGTTCGGGAGCGGACGATTCATTTCCTTCGGCGCGGCCGATGGTCGGCCGCCGCGGTGCGGAGACTACGAAGCCGGGTAGTGCCGCGGCGTGTACACGATCGTCTGACCATTTCCCCTGGTCATCGCCTTCGTCTGGGACGAGCCGACGATCAGCAGGCAGCGCATGTCGACCGTCGCCGGATCCAGCTCCCCCAATGTGGTGATCCGCACCGACTCCTCCGGGCCGCCGACGTCGCGCCCGACGATCACCGGGGTGGTCGCCGCGCGGTGCTCCAGCAGCACCTCGCGCGCCCGGACCAGCTGCTCCTTGCGGGTCTGGGACGCCGGGTTGTAGATCGCGATCACCAGGTCGGCGGCGGCCGCGCCGGCCAGCCGGGACTCGATGACCGACCACGGCTTGAGCCGGTCGGAGAGCGACATGACACAGAAGTCGTGCCCCAGCGGCGCACCCGCCCGGCTCGCCACGGCCTGAGCCGCGGTCAGACCGGGCACGATCCGGACCGGCACGTCCTTCCACTGCGGATCCTCGGCGACCTCCAGCACCGCGGCGGCCATCGCGAAAACCCCCGGATCACCCGAGGAGACCACCGCCACCCGGCGCCCGCGCCGGGCCAGATCCAGGGCGAACGCGGCCCGCTCGGCCTCGACCTTGTTGTCCGAGGCGTGCCGGGTCTGGCGCGGGTCGACCGGAACCCGGTCCACGTAGGTCTTGTAGCCGACCAGATCGTCGGCCTCGGCCAGCGCCTCCCGCGCCTCCGGGGTGAGCCACCCCGGCGCACCCGGGCCCAGCCCGACGACGGTCACCCCGCCCGGCCTCTCCGCCCGCGGAGAGTTCTGGACGAACGCCGTCGCCGCCGGACTCGGAAGAAGAGCCAGCGAGAAGTACGGCACCGTGGCCGGATCGATCTCGGACAGCCGGCCGGACCGCTCCGCGGCCATCGTCGCCCGCTCCACGTAGAAGGCGTCCCCCAGCCGGCCCGCCTTCTCCAGCGCCGACCGCACCCCGGTGAACGTGCGGCCCAGCTTCATCACGGCCGCCGAATCGGTGTCGGCGAGCCGGCGCGCCAACTCGTCCGGCGGCAGCGTGCCGGGCAGCACGGTCAGCACCTCGTCACGCTCCATCAGCGGCCGGCCGAGCACCGCCGAGGCCGCGCTCACCGACGTCACACCGGGCACGACGGTCGTCTCGTAGCGGTGCGCCAGCCGCTTGTGCATGTGCATGTACGACCCGTAGAAGAACGGGTCACCCTCGGCCAGCACCACGACGTCGCGCCCGGCGTCCAGATGCGCGGCCAGCCGGGCCGCGGCCTGCTCGTAGAACTCGTCGATCGCGCCCTGATAGCCGCCCGGATGGTCGGTGGTCTCGGTGGTCACCGGATAGATCAGCGCCTCCTCGACCTGCCCGTCCCGCAGATACCCGGCCGCGATCGCCCGCGCATTGCTCCGCCCGTGCCGGGCCGCGTGGTAGGCCACCACGTCGGCGCCCTCGATCAGCCGGGCCGCCTTCACCGTGACCAGCTCGGGGTCGCCGGGCCCGAGCCCGACCCCGTAGAGCCGCCCGGCCACCACGTCGTTCGTCATCGTCCTGGTTCCGCTTCATGTCGCCGCTCACCCCGGCCGTTGCCGGGCTTCCGTCCCGCTCTCACCCAGCTGCGTCCCGGGCTGCATCCGTGCGCGCCCAGCCGCTTCCGGGCTGCGCGTCGCCGCTCTCGTCCGGCGCGTTATTCGGTCTCCGAGGCCAGGGCGTTCACCGCGGCCGCGGTCATCGCGCTGCCGCCCCGGCGCCCGCGCACGATCAGATACTCCAGGCCGGACTCGGCGAGCGCCTCCTTGGACTCGGCCGCCCCGATGAACCCGACCGGGATCCCGAGCACGGCGGCCGGCCTCGGCGCCCCGGCCGCGACCATCTCCAGCAGGCGGAACAGCGCGGTCGGCGCGTTACCGATGGCCACCACCGCCCCACCGAGCCGATCACCCCAGAGATCCATCGCCGCGGCACTGCGGGTGTTCCCGATACGGGCGGCGATCCCCGGCACGCTCGGATCGCGCAACGTGCAGACCACGTCGTTCCCGGCGGGCAGCCGCGCCCGCGTCACCCCGGACGCCACCATCTCGGCGTCACAGAGAATCGGCGCCCCACCGACCAGCGCCTTGCGCGCCGCGACGGCCACTCCGGGGCTGAACCGGACATCCCCTGCCAGATCCACCATCCCGCAGGCGTGGATCATCCGCACCACCACCCGGGCCACATCCTCCGGCAGCCCACCGAGATCCGCCTCGGCCCGAATCGTGGCGAACGACCGCCGATAGATCTCCGCGCCGTCCCGCTCGTACTCCATCAGCCTCTCCTAGCCCCCGCCACCAGCTCACCGAGCCGAGCCACGTCCCCCGAGCCCGCACCCGTCCCGCCGCCGGCTCCGTTTTCGACCGTGCCGTCGGCGGCCCGGCGGGTCACCTCATAGCCGCCGCCGGTCGCCTCGACCCGGACGTGCGGGGCCGCCGGACTCCCGCAAGCACGCCCGCAGCCCACCCAATGCACCGGAAGACCATCCACGAACCGCGTCGCCCGGTCGGCGTCGGCCCGCACATCGGCCAGGGATCTCGCGCAGCCGGGCCGCCCCGCGCACGCGCTGACCCCGGTCCACCGCGAGGTGCCGGTCACCACCAGACCCACCGCGGCCAGACGCTCGACCCAGGCCCCGGCCGCGGCCTCGTCAAGGCCCGGCACGAGAACCCCACGCCAAGGCGTGACAACCAGACGCTCCGCGTCTTCAAGAGCCTTCAGCTGTACGCCCTCAAGCCGTCCCAGAGGCACCGACGCCCCCGCCGCGAACTGACCATTTCCGGTCACGACGCCGACAAGCGCCGCCGGCTCCACCACCTCGGCCGCGCTCACGACCGGAACGCTGACCGCCGTGATCCCCAGCGCCGTCGCGACCCGATCCGACACCCGCGCGGGCCCGTCGGCCAGCTCCCGCAACCGCCAGGCGGATCCGCCGCCGGCCGACGCAGCGCTGCCCGGCCCACGCTGCTCCGACCGCTCGGCCAGGAACGCGTGCCCGGTCGCGATCAGCGCCTCGACAGCCCGCCCGGCCGGCACCCGCAGCCCGGTGTCATGCCCCCCGAACCGCAGCGCAAACGACCCCGCCCCGAGCGCCCCCGACGCGGCCGGGCTCGCCCCGGCTGGGCCGGGCCCGGATGACCCCGGCGCGGGGACGGCGGCCACGTCCGCGGCGAGGGGCACGTGACCGATGGCGAACAGAAACTTGCCGGGCAACGCGGCCAACCCCGGATCGGCGCAGATCGCGGCGTCCAACCCCTCGACCAATCGACGAAGGTGGTCGTCGGCGAGCGGCGGGGCGGCAATGTTCCGTACCGAATCGTGGGTTGCCGAAGGCAGCAGGCCGGCGGCGCGCAAGCGGCCCGCCAAGGTCTCCACCCGATCAGCTGGAAGTGCCCTGAGCTGCAGGTTGGCCCGCGAGGTCAGCTCCAGCCGACCGTCCCCGAACTCCTCGGCGAGCTCGCGCAGCGACCGCAGCTGAGCCCCGCCGAGGAGACCCCCGGGCAGCCGGACACGCGCCAGCAGCCCGTCGGCCGCGGCGTGGAGCCGCAGCGCGCCGGGGCAGGCGTCGGTGTCCGACTGACGAAGGTTTGCCACGGCCCGGATACTACGGGCGGCCCCCGACAGAACCGCCGCCTCGGGTCGGCAGCATCACAACCCGGCCGCCCACAACGGTCGAGTAGCGTGTGGCGCAACAAGTGAATTCGAGCGGCGACGCCGCGGAGGAAGCCGGTGCGAGTCCGACGCGGTCCCGCCACTGTCACCGGTCTGAGCCGGCCGAAGCTCAGCCCGGGAGCCAGGAACTCCGGTCGCCGTGATGACCCGGGGCGCGGACCCCGAGGGGGAGCGCACGCGTGTTTCTGCTGCTGTCGACGTCCGACACGGACCTGCTCAGCGCCCGGGCGAGTGGTTCGGCCTGGCGGCTGGGCAACCCGGCCCGGACCGGGGTCGACGATCTGCCGGCCCTGCTGGACGGGGTCGAGCTGGTCGTGGTCCGCATCCTGGGCGGCCGTCGGGCCTGGGAGGAGGGCCTGGACACGCTGCTCGGCGGCGAGGTCCCGGTGCTGGTCCTGGGCGGCGAGATGCTGCCGGACGCCGATTTGATGAAGCTGTCGACGGTCCCGGCCGGCATCGCCGCCGACGCGCACACGTACCTGGCTCAGGGCGGCGCGGAGAACCTGGCCGCCCTGCACGACTTCCTCTCGGACACGGTGCTGCTCACCGGCAACGGTTTCGCGCCCGCGACCGAGAGTCCGCAGTGGGGCATCCTGCCGCGCGAGGCCCGGCCGGCCGAGAAGAAGCCCACCGTCGCCGTCCTCTACTACCGGGCCCACCACATGGCCGGCAACACCGCTTTCGTCGAGTCGCTCTGCCAGGCGATCGAGGCCAAGGGGGCCCACCCGCTGCCGATCTTCACGGCGTCCCTGCGCACCGCTTCGCCCGAGTTGCTGGCCGAGCTCCGCAAGGCCGATGCGCTGGTGGTGACCGTTCTCGCGGCCGGCGGCACCCGCCCGGCCACGGCGAGCGCGGGCGGCGACGACGAGGCGTGGGATGTCGGTGTGCTGGCCGATCTGGACGTGCCGATCCTGCAGGGTCTCTGTCTGACCAGTTCCCGCGCGGTCTGGGAGGCGAGCGACGACGGCCTGTCCCCGTTGGACGCGGCGACGCAGGTGGCGATCCCGGAGTTCGACGGCCGGATCATCACGGTCCCGTTCTCGTTCAAGGAGATCGACCCCGACGGCCTTTCGGTCTATGTGGCCGATCCCGAGCGGGCCGCCCGCGTCGCCGGTATCGCTACCGCTCACGCGCGTCTGCGCCACATCCCGCCGGCTGAGCGGAAGATCGCGCTGATGCTGTCGGCCTACCCGACCAAGCATGCGCGCATCGGTAACGCGGTCGGCCTGGACACCCCGGCGTCGACCGTCGCGCTGCTCGCCGCGATGCGCGAGAAGGGCTATAAAACCGGAAACTTCACCGAGTACGACGGCGACGGCCTGATCCACACCCTGATCGCGGCCGGCGGACAGGACCCGGACTGGCTCACCGAGGAGCAGCTGTCCGGAAATCCCGTGCGCATTCCGGCGTCCCGCTACAAGTCGTGGTTCAGCACGTTGCCGGCCGACTTCCGGGAGAGCGTCGAGCGTCACTGGGGCCCGCCCCCCGGTGAGCTGTATGTCGACAACGACGACATCGTGCTGGCCGCCCTCCGCGACGAGAACGTCGTCGTCATGGTCCAGCCGCCGCGCGGTTTCGGTGCCAACCCGGTCGCCATCTACCACGACCCGGACCTGCCGCCGAGCCACCACTACCTGGCCGCCTACCGCTGGGTGGCCGACGAGTTCGGCGCGCACGCGGTCGTGCACGTCGGCAAGCACGGAAACCTGGAGTGGCTGCCCGGCAAGAACGTGGGCATGTCCGCGTCCGACGGCACCGACGCGGCCCTCGGCGACCTGCCGCTGATCTATCCGTTCCTGGTCAACGACCCGGGCGAGGGCACGCAGGCCAAGCGCCGGGCGCACGCCACGCTGGTCGATCACCTGATCCCGCCGATGGCGCGCGCCGAGTCGTACGGGGACATCGCCCGCCTCGAACAGCTCCTCGACGAGCACGCCAACATCGCCACCCTCGACCCGGCCAAGCTCCCGGCGATCCGCGCGCAGATCTGGACGCTGATCCAGGCGGCCAAGATGGATCACGACCTGGGCCTGTCCAATCGGCCCGACGACGAGCAGTTCGACGACTTCATCATGCACATCGACGGATGGCTGTGTGAGGTCAAGGACGTGCAGATCCGCGACGGCCTGCACGTGCTCGGCGCCGCTCCGGAGGGCGAGGCGCGGATCAATCTGGTGCTCGCGATGCTCCGCGCCCGCCAGATGTGGGCCGGTCAGGTCGCCGCCCTGCCCGGTCTCCGCGAGGCGCTCGGCCTGTCCGAGGACGCGTCCACCGCCGAGACCGACGCGATCGAGGAGCAGGCCCGCGCGCTGGTCACCGCCATGGAAGAGGCCGGCTGGCCGACAGAAATTCCCAACATAACCGACAATTCTGACGTACGGCGGGTGCTGGCGTTCGCTGCTTCCGAGGTGGTGCCGCGGCTCGCCCGGACCACCGACGAGCTCACCAACGTGCTCCACGCGCTCGACGGCGGCTACGTCCCGGCCGGTCCCAGCGGTTCCCCGCTCCGCGGCCTGATCAACGTGCTCCCCACCGGCCGCAACTTCTACTCGGTCGACCCGAAGGCGATCCCCAGCTCCCTGGCCTGGGAGACCGGCCAGGCGATGGCCGACTCGCTGCTCGACCGCTACCGCAAGGACTACGGCGACTGGCCGAAATCGGTCGGCCTCTCGGCCTGGGGGACCAGCGCGATGCGCACCGCCGGTGACGACATCGCCGAGGTGCTGGCGCTGATCGGTGTCCGCCCGATCTGGGATCCGGCCTCGCGTCGCGTCACCGGCCTGGAACCGATCACCCGCGCCGAGCTGGGCCGGCCCCGGATCGACGTGACGGTCCGCATCTCCGGCTTCTTCCGGGACGCGTTCCCGCACGTGGTGGCCCTGCTCGACGATGCCTTCACGATGATTGCGGCGCTCGACGAGCCGGAGAACTACGTCCGCGAGCACGCCCTGCGCGATCAGGGCGAGCACGGCGACTGGCGGCGGGCCACCATGCGGATCTTCGGGTCGCGGCCGGGGGCGTACGGTGCCGGGATCCTGCCCCTGATCGACAGCCGGAACTGGCGGGACGACGCCGACCTGGCCGAGGTCTACGCGGTCTGGGGCGGCTTCGCCTACGGCCGTGACCTGGACGGGGTGGCGGCCCGGGGGGACATGGAGAACGCGTACCGCCGCATCGACGTCGCCGCCAAGAACATCGACACCCGCGAGCACGACATCGCCGACTCCGACGACTACTTCCAGTACCACGGCGGCATGATCGCCACGGTGCGCGCGCTCACCGGGAAGGCCCCCGCGGCGTACATCGGCGACTCGACCAACCCGGACGCCACCCGGACCCGCAGCCTCACCGAGGAGACCGCGCGGATCTTCCGCGCCCGGGTGGTGAACCCGCGCTGGATCGCGGCCATGCGCCGGCACGGCTACAAGGGCGCGTTCGAGCTGGCCGCGACCGTCGACTACCTGTTCGGGTACGACGCCACCGCCGGCGTCGTGACCGACTGGATGTACGAACAACTGGCCACCACGTACGCGCTGGACGCGGAGAACCAGGAGTTCATGAAGAAGTCGAACCCGTGGGCGCTGCACGGCATCACCGAGCGCCTGCTGGAGGCGGCCGACCGCAAGCTGTGGGATTCCCCGACGCCTGAGACGCTGGCCGCACTCCAGCAGCTCTACCTGGAGACCGAAGGCGATCTCGAGGACAACTGATTTCCGGGACCCGTCAGCCCCAGTTCATCGGGGCCTGCTGCTTGGTGGTCACGTTGATCCGGTTGAAGAAGTTGCTGGTGGCGATCCACAACACGATCGCCGCCAGCTGATCCTCGGTGAAATGCTTGGCCGCCTCGTCCCAGATCGCGTCCGGAACCGGGTCCGGGTTGTCGGCCAGCCGGGTCGCGTACTCGCTGAGGGCGAGCGCGGCCCGCTCCGGCTCGGTGAAGTACGGCGTCTCACGCCAGACCGGCACCGCGAACAACCGGTCGTCGGACTCACCGGCCTTGCGCAGGCTCCTCGCCCCGGCGTCGACACACGGGCCGCAGCCGTTGATCTGGCTGGTCCGCAGGTGCACCAGCTCCAGCACGGCGTCCGGCACCCCGGCCGAGTGCGCCGACTTGTAGAGCAGGTTGACCGCCTTGACCACGTCCTCCTGCGGACCGGCCGCGTTGGTGAGTCGTGAACTCATGATCTTCTCCTGTCACATCCGTGGGTGTTGCTCCGTCGAGCACGTGACGCACCGGATCGCGAGAATGTGACAGGGGGGCCGATGGATTCCTTCGACGAGCTGCTGGCGGCCGAGTTCGAGACCAACCGGGGACGGCTGCGCGCGGTGGCCTACCGGATGCTCGGCTCGGGCGCCGAAGCCGACGACGCGGTGCAGGAAACCTGGCTGCGGCTGAACCGGACCGGCGGCGAGACCGTCGACAACCTGCCGGCCTGGCTGACCACCGTCGTCAGCCGGGTCTGCCTGGACATGCTGCGCTCCCGGGCGTCCCGCCGCGAGGAACCGCCGGTGGCCGAACCGCCGGGCGCCGAAGACCCGGAACGAGAAGCACTGCTGGCCGACTCGGTCGGGGCGGCGCTGCTGGTCGTGCTCGAGATGCTGACACCGGCCGAGCGGCTCGCCTTCGTCCTGCACGACATGTTCGCGGTCTCGTTCGACGAGATCGCCCTGGTCGTCGACCGCACCCCGGCCGCCGCGCGCCAGCTGGCCAGCCGCGCCCGGCGCCGGGTCCACGGCGGCTCACCGGCCGGCGCGGCCGACTTCGCCCATCAGCGCGAGATCGTCGACGCGTTCCTGGCCGCCGCCCGCCGCGGCGACTTCGAAGGACTGCTCACCCTGCTCGACCCGGACGTGGTGCTGCGGATGGGCGACGGCGCGGCGCAGCTCGGCGACGGCACGCCGGCCGAACAGGCCGCCCGCTTCTTCGCCGGCCGGGCCCACGGCGCGAAGCCGGCCACCATCGACGGCGCCCCCGGCGCTGTGGTCCACACCCCGTTCGGCGTGACGATCGCGCTCTGCTTCACGGTCGCCGGCGACCGGATCATCGCCCTCGACGCCATCGCCAACCCCGACGCCTCCATCACCATCAGCCTCCTCAACTGACCACCCCCACCACCAGCCGCCCCCAACGGCCACCCCATGCAGGCCGGTCGAACCAGCCCCGAGCACCAGCCAGCTTGCTCCAGCTGGCGCTGAGGGTCGTGTCCGGCGGGCTGAACCAGCCCTGAGCACCAGCCGACTTGCTCCAGCTGGCGCTGAGGGCTGTGTCGGGCCGGTTGGAGCAGCCCTGAGTGCCAGCCGGCTTGCTCCAGCTGGCGCTGAGGGCTGTGTCGGGCCGGTTGGAGCAGCCCTGAGTGCCAGCTGGCTGGCTTCGGCTGGTGCTGAGGGTTGTGTTGGGCGGGTTGGAGCAGCACTGAGTGCCAGCTGGCTGGCTGGGGCTGGGGCTGGGGTTTCTGGGCTAGTCGGTGGGGCGGCGGAGCAAGTAGGTGTCCATGATCCAGCCGTGCTGTTCCCGGGCTTCGGTTCGGGTGCGGACGATGTCGTCGGCTACGTCGGCGACCCGGCCGGAGGCGAGCAGCTCGTCCTCGGTGCCGATGTAGGCGCCCCAAAAGATGTCGGCGTCCGGATATTTCGTGAACGTCTGGTGGGCGTCGAGCATGACGACCACGTCGTCGACGCCGTCGGGCCAGCCCTCGGCGAGACGCCGGCCGGTGGTGACCTGGAAAGGCTGGCCGACCTTGTTCAGGCCGATGCGGTGCTTCGCGGCGAGAGCGGAGACGCTGCTGATGCCGGGGATGACCTCGTACGCGAAAGTCGTTGATCCTCGCTCGAGGATCTCCTCCAGGATGGCGATCGTGGAATCGTAGAGCGACGGATCGCCCCAGACCAGGAAGGCGCCGGTCTCCTCGTCCTTGAGGTTCTGGCTGATCAGGTCCTCGATCACCTGGGAGCGGCGGGTGCGCCAGTCGGCGATCGTGCCGGTGTAGTCGGCCGGGGTGCGGTCGCGGTCCGGGTCGTGGCCCTCGATGATCCGCTTGTGCGGGTGCGAGTACGCCCGGATGATGCGTTCCCGCAGGTCGATCAGGCTCTGCTTGGTCTCGCCCTTGTCCAGCAGGAAGAACACGTTGGTCCGGCCGATCGCCTTGGCCGCCTGCAGGGTCAGATGGTCCGGGTCGCCAGCACCGATCCCGATCACGTAGATCTTCCGCACCCACTGAGTCTGCCCCACCCCGTTCCGCGCGCGTGGAGCGGCTCGCCCCTCCCGGTTGTGCGCGCGTGGAGCGGCTCGCCCCTCCCCGTGAAGGGGCGAGCCGCTCGCAGCGGGTTCCGGCGCCCGGCAGCTACCCGGGGTGTCGGGCGGGAGTTGCCATCAGCGCGGGTGAGACCGGGACCGGCCTGACCGCCCGACGGGCGCATGCCTCCGCACGCATGCACCCGCCCGGTTGGTGACTTGGGCGGTGACGGCGGCGGTGGGTTGACGGCGGGGCCGCGGTGACGGTGACAGTGGGGTCGCGGTGACGATGCGGTGGAGGTGGAGGAGGCGGTGACAACGGGGTCGCGGTGGCGGTGGTGGCGGCGGAGACGGAGGCGGAGTTTGTCAGGGGCAGGATGGCTCAATCGGGGAGGATCGGGACGGAGGGGTGCATCTCGCGGCCGAGCATGTCGGCGCGGCGCAGGGAGAGGGCGCCGAAGCGGTCGCGGACCCGGTCCACGGCCGCGTCCAGGCCGTCCTCCCGGGGTGGGTCGAACGGGAGCTCCAACTGGACCGCGCCGTCGCCGTCCAGGTTGCTGACGGCGACGCCGACCAGGGTCAGGCCGCGCTGGTCGATCAGCGGGCGGGCCTCGCGCAGCAGTTCGACGGAGGTGCGCAGGATGGCGCCGGTCTGCATGGTGGCTTTGAGCAGGCTGCGGGAGCGGGTCACCCGCTCGAAGTCGTCGAACCGGAGTCGCACCGTGATGGTCCGCCCGGGCCGGCGGGCCCCGCGCATCCGGTGGGTGACGCGGTCGACGAGGGCGGCCAGCACGGCTTCGACCTCGGCGAACGAGCGCTGCCCGCGCCCCAGCGCGCACTGCGCCCCGATCGATCCGCGTCGCGCGCCGGTGGTCACCCGCCGCGGGTCGTGGTTGTGGGCGAGCGCGTGCAGGTGCCGCCCGGCGTGCGCGCCCAGCATGGCGACGAGTGCGGCCTCGCCGACCCGGGCGACGTGCCCGACCGTGTGGATCTGTCGTTCCCGGAGGCGGGCCGCGGTTTTGGGCCCGACGCCCCACAGTTTTTCCACCGGGAGGGGGTGCAGGAATTCCAGCTCGGCGCCGGGTGGGACGACGAGCAGACCGTCCGGTTTGCCGACGCCGCTGGCGACCTTGGCCAGGAATTTGGTGCGGGCGACGCCGACCGTGATCGGCAGGCCGACCCGGGAGCGCACCTCGGCCCGCAGGCGGCGGGCGATCTCCTCCGGTGGGCCGCTGATCCGTCGCAGGCCCTCGACCTCCAGGAACGCCTCGTCGATGGAGATCGGCTCGACGATCGGTGTGGTGTCCCGGAACACCGCGAAGACCGCTTTGCTGGCGGTCGAGTAGGCCCCCATCCGCGGGGGCACGACCACCGCGTGCGGGCAGAGCGCCCGGGCCCGGGCCAGGCTCATCGGGATGCGCACGCCGAAGGCCTTCGCCTCGTACGACGCCGCGAGCACGACGCCGCCGCCGACCAGGATCGGCCGGCCGCGCAGCGCGGGGTCGTCGCGCTGTTCGACCGACGCGTAGAACGAGTCCAGGTCGGCATGCAGGATCACGCGACCGAGCCTAGTACATATGTTCGAACGTCGGGGGTATGCGCGGTCACATTCGGCCCCGGGAATCGCCGAGCGAGATTCCCGGTTCTCTAAAGTTGAGTCACCCACGCTCAAGTAAGGAACGAGGAACCACCCATGTTGCTCACCACTCCGACCGTCCGCGACCTCGAGCGTCTGACCGCCCGGGTCTTCGAGAGCTCGACCCGGACCGCGGGCGCGCGCCTGGACGCGTACCGGGAGAACGACACCTTCTTCATCGACATCGACCTGCCCGGTGTCGACCCGGCCTCCATCGACATCACCGTCGACGGCAAGGTCCTGACCGTTCGCGCCGAGCGCACGCGCGTCGCGCGCGAGGGCGTCCGCTACGTGATCGCCGAGCGTCCGGTGGGTGCGTTCAGCCGTCAGGTCCAGCTCTCCGACAAGCTGGACACCGACCGACTGGAGGCGCAGTACGACAAGGGCGTGCTCACGCTGAGCATCCCGGTCCTGGAGGAGCGCAAGCCCCGCAAGATCGAGGTCGTCGCGACCGCCTAGTGGTCGAACTGGATCCAGTTCACGTTCATGAACTCGCTGTCGTCGGGCGCGGTGAACGTGATGTAGACCGTGTGCGTCCCGGTCACCGGGGTCAGCGCGGCGACGTCGGTGCGCCACGTCTGCCACCCGCCGGTGTTGCTCACCGACAGCTCGCCGACCGGATCGGCATCAGGGGTGTCCAGCCGGACCTGAATCCGGCCGGACACCCCGGCCGCCGACGCCACCCGGAACTTCGCCTTCGTCGCCGGCACGTCGCCGAAGACGAAGTTGTCGAAGCGCAGATGGTCGCCCCGGTTGATCCAGCCGACGTTCTGCCCGCCGCCCTCGTCCTCGGTGTCCTGGGCCTGGATGCCGGCCAGCTCGTTGGCCGACTCGGCCTGCAGCACCTGGTACTTCACCGGGGTCGGGGCGGGCGTGGTCGGTGTCGGCTCGGCCGGGACCGAGGGCGCCGCCGACGAGGGCGGCGCGACCGGTCCGGCAGCGGACGCGGCCGATGACGGCGTGTCCTGCCAGCGGCCGATGCCGTAGCCGACCAGCAGGAGGGCCAGGCCCCCCACGCCGATCAATGCGCGGTTACGGTTCGTCCAGCTACGGGTGCGGTAGACGGTCGGAGTTCGCTGATCCACCCGGCAAGGGTAGTCAGCCGTTTCCGCCGGGAGCCAGCGCCTCGATCATCTCGGTACCCAACCGGGCCGCGAGCTCCGGATCCGCGTCCGGTCCGCCGATCCGCGGATCCCAGTTGGGCTCGTAGAACAGCTCGGTCGCACCCGCCTCGGCGTAGCGCCGGGCGCCGGCCCGGATGTCGGCCCACGAGCCGGACAGCGCGATCGCCGGATCCCGATCACCCGGCTGGACCACGGCGCGGACCACGATCCGTACCTCCGCGGGGTTCTTCCCGGCCTCGGCGGCCGCCTCCCGGACCACTCGCGCGCCGCGCTCGATGTCCGCCAGGCTCGCGCGGCTGCTGCTCACCCAGCCGTCGGTCAGCCGGCCGGCCCGCCGCAGCGCGATCTCGGCCGTGCCGCCGAGCAGGATCGGCGGCCCACCGGCCTGGACCGGGCGCGGTCGCATCCGGCTCGGCGGCACCCGGTAGTACTTCCCGGCGAAGTCGGACTCCTCGTCGGCGAAGAGGGTCCGCAGCGCGGCCAGGTACTCCTCGGTCCGGCGGCCCCGCGGGTTCGGGTCGGCGTTGGTCGCCACGAACTCCGGCTCCGACCAGCCGGTGCCCAGCCCCAGATCGAAGCGCCCGCCGGTGAGCCGGTCCAGGGTGCTGACCTGTTTGGCGAGAAAAGCCGGGGCGACGTACGGCAGATTGATCACCGAAACGCCCAGCCGGATCCGTGACGTGGCCGCACCGGCCCAGGTCAGCGCCACGATCGGGTCGAGCACGCTCTGATAGATCGGCGCCAGGTGCTGATCCCGGCCGACGAGCAGCCGCTGGAACGCCCACAACCCGTGATAGCCGAGCTCCTCGGCCCGCTGCGCGATCGACGTCAGCGTCTCCGGCCGCGCCCACGCGCCCGACACCGGGCAACCGAAACTGATCAGCATGGGTGCAGGCTAGTGCTCGTCGTCCGGATCGGCCGACGGTTCCCGGGGCGTGGGCGGCCAGGCCCGGGCCGGGACCGACCGGATCGGCACCGGCGTGGTCACCGCCCGGATCGGCGGATCGACCGTCGCCGCGGGTGGGACGGTGGTCGGATCGGTCATCGCGCGCTCCTTTCGCGACCACCGATGATTCCCGTGATCCGCGCGGAAATGGATACCCCGACCGAGCGACAGGCCCGGGTAGGTTGGGGCCGTGACCACTCTCGCCGATGCCTGGGAACTGAGCCGGAGCGACACCGGCCTGGCCATCGTGTCCACCGCCCGCGCCGACCGCACCGTCCAGTCCACCCTGGTCAACACCGGTCTGATCGACCACCCGGGGGACGGGGGGCCGGTGCTGGCGTTCGTCACCTACGGGCCGGTGAAGCTTCGTAACCTGCGGGACCGCCCCGATCTGGCGATCGCCTTCCGCAGCGGCTGGCGCTACGCGACCGTCGAGGGCCGCGCCGAGCTGGCCGGTCCGGACGATCCGCAGCCGTGGCTCGACCCGGAACGCCTGCGCCGGCTGCTGCGCGAGATCTTCACCGCGGCCGGCGGCACCCACGACGACTGGGACGCCTACGACCGGGCCATGGTGGCCGAGCGCCGGACCGCGGTTCTGGTGCGCCCGACCAGGGTCTATCCATAATCCGCGGCCTGCGGGTCCGGGTGGCGGCGCTGGCCGCCGCCGTCGGGTGCGTGCTGCTGGCGTTCGGGATCCGGATCCTCACCGGCAGCCCGCTGCTCAGCACCGGTCTGGTCGAGCAGGCCAGCGGTACGGCGTTGTACGCCGCGGCGGTGTTCTGCGGCGTCATCGTCCTGTGGCCGCGGATGCCCGTCCGATGGGTGGCGCTGATCACCGCCGGTTACTGCTGGGCGGTCGAGTTTCTGCAGCTCACCGGCGTGCCCGCGGAGCTTTCGGCGCGCAGTGTGGTGGCCCGGCTGGTGCTCGGCGTGAGTTTCGACCCGTCCGATCTGGCGTGGTACCTCGTCGGTGTCGCGGTGCCGGCTGCGATCGTGGTGCTGCTTCGCCGTACGCGAAAGCCTCCTGTTCCTCAAGAAGGAGAAGCTTCGGCCGTACGGAAAAATTGGGGTTGATCTTTTTATGGTGGGAAACTGCCAGGCGTGAGCGATGGCTGGGATCCCCATGTGCACGTCGAGGTGAACGTCGTCCGGGCCGGCAAGGACGTCCGGAATCTGCTGGCGTCCACGTTCGGGCTGGTGTCGGACCTGCCGGCCGAGGTCGAGACCGGTTGTGGTCAGCGGGTGGCGTTCGTGATGACGTCGCCGCATCCGGAACGGGTGACGTGCCTGCCGTGCCGGGAGTTCGCCAGCGACAAGCATCGCCAGTTCGCGGATCAGCTGGTCAACCTGTTCCGGATGTCGCCCGGGGCCGGGCTCGCGCCCGGTCTGAACGTGACCGCGGAGGATGCCGCCCAGGCCGTCGCCCGTTACCGCGACCTCGCCGAGCGGTTCGCCGGCAGAGGTTAGGGTGGCCGCGTGACATCGACGCCGGAGACTGCCGAGTGGGGCCGGACGCCGGTCGTGCGACGGATGTCGAGGCTGCTCGGCGTGTGGGTGGCCGGGTCGATCCTGCTGTTCCTGCTCGGGATGCGGGATCTGGTCACCTTCGACGACGTGCCTCCGGCCCATGCCGTACGCGGTGGATGGTTCCTGCTCGGATGCGCGTTCCTGCTGGTCGTGGCCCCTCTGGCGGCGACCGTGATCGGCGCCTCGGGCGGGCAGAACGTGTATGCCGGGGTGTGCGCCGTGCTCGCCCTCGGCGGGCTGGTGCTCGGCGGGCTGGTGGCGGTCCGCGGGCTGCAGGAGACCGGGGCGATCACCCGGCCGGCCGAGGTCGTGCCCACGCCGCGAGTTTCGCACTGTGTCGAGTTCAGCGGGGGCGACACGCGCTGTCCCGGTGGATGATGGACGGCATGGCGGCTGAGAAGGAAGAGCGGGACGGTGTTCCGCTGACCAATTTGGATCAGGAGCTCTTCCCGGGGGCGGGGGCCACCAAGCGGGACCTCGTCGACTACGTCGACGTGATGTCCGGCCGGCTCGTGGCCGTGCTCCGGGGGCGGCCGCTGTCGGTGATCCGGGTGCTGCGTGGCCAGGATCAGTTCATGCAGAAGAACCTGCCCAAATACACGCCGGACTGGGTGCCCCGGACCTCGGTGTGGGCCGAGGCGTCGCACCGCGAGGTGGTCTACGCGCTCGGCGATGACCGGCGGACACTGCTCTGGTTCGGCAATCAGCGTGCCGTCGAGTTCCACCCGGCGCTGGCCCTCGCCGAGACACCACATCGGCAGACCCACCTGATCATGGATCTGGATCCGCCCGAAGGGGGCGGGTTCGGCTCGGCCGTGCGGGCCGCCCGGCTCGTCCGGGAAGCGCTGGCCGGGGCCGGGATGAGCGGGGCGGTGAAGACCAGCGGGTCCAAGGGCGTGCACGTGTTCGTGCCGCTGGCCGGGGACCCGGCGCCGGAAGACGTGGCGGCGGCCCAGCGGGCGGTGGCGGCCCGCGCCGAAAAACTCGACCCCGAACTGGCGACGACCGCGTTCATCCGGGAGGACCGGCACGGGAAAGTGTTCCTGGACGCCACCCGGGCCGGCGGGGCCACCGTGGCGGCGGCCTACAGCCCGCGGATCCGGCCCGGCGTGCCCGTCTCGTTCCCGGTGGACTGGGACGACCTCGACGACGTGACGCCCGGCGACTTCACCGTGCACACCGCGCCCGGCCTGCTCGGGGACCGGGATCCGTGGGCGGCGGCGATGCCCGCGGCACAGGAACTCGACGCCGGGCTGATCGCCGAGGGACACACCATCCCGGTGGCCCGGGTCCAGGCGATGCACGAGGGAAAACGGCGGGCCAAGGCCAAACGCGACGCGGTCTAGCTCCGGTCGAACAGGCGCCCGATCAGCGCCGACTGGCCGGCTGCCAGCACGTGAGCCTGGGCCAGGGGCAGCCAGTAGCACTCGAAACGGATCGGCGGGCTGTCGCCGTCACCCCGCTCCTCCGAGAACCAGCGCGCCGGAACCTCGGGCGAGTCGACCGACAGGTGGTAGAAGTGCCGGACGTGGATCGCGTCGGCGTACGGGCGCATGTCGAACTCGCTCGACCCGAGGTAACGCTCCACCCGTAGACCGTGCAAGCCGGTCTCCTCGACGGCCTCGCGGAGCACGGCCGCATCGGCGAGTTCGCCGGCCCGCACGGTTCCGGCCGGGACCTGAAGTCCGGACTGATCGAAGGCATCGTCGTCGGCGTGCCGGAAAACGACGAGCCGGTCGTCCCGGACGATGTAGGCGACGACCTTTTGGGGCCTGTGCACCGCCGGACCATAGGGCCTCTGAACAGGGAGATGCAACCAGCCGGTAAGGGAAGCTACCGCCGATGAGCGGGTCGGATCTGGTGTGATCGGAAGTCAGACGTGGTCACCGCCGAACTGTGCATGATCGGGATCATCCGTGTAATCCGCGGCGTACGCGCTCGGCTTCCACGTCGTATCCACGCGCGTCCCGCTCGTAGGACTCCGCCGGCGAGGTCAGCAGTTTTCTGGTCCGAGGCCAGGCCGCCGCTTCGCCGGCCTGACACCGGTAATCCTTGGCCAGCAGCCGCTCCTGGTCACCGCCGTCGTAGACGCCCCGCCTGGTGACACCTCTCTGGTTGTAGATGCCGGTGTGCAGGCCGTTCATCAGAGGATCGCTGCGGAGATTTTCGAGTAGTTCGCGTATCAGCCTCGGTGGGAAGAGGCCGTCAGGGTCCGGAGGCGCATAGGCAAGAATCTGTCCGATCTGGCTGTCGCCGGCTCGCTGTCGGCCGAGGGTGCTCAACTGGTTGCGGGCGTCCTCGACCCACCGATGCAGCAAACCCGCGTCAAGGGTTCCATCCGCGCGGGCACCCGGGCATCTACGCCAGTCGTACAGAACCTCATAGGCGCGATGGGCGAGATCCGGCCGCGCCAGACCCGGCTCATGGCGACCGGAATGAAACGGGCGGGCTTGGACGCCGTACGGGAAACCGGTCTTGATCTTGAAGTTGGGTCGGCCGGCCCTCGCAGGTGCGAGAGCCGGCCGGTCCGGAAGTGATCAGGCGACGGGTGCTTCGGCGCCCTCCAGGAACAGGCGACCGGCCTCGGCCGCCGGCACCGGCCGGGAGAAGTAGTAGCCCTGGGCGAACATGCAACCCATCTCGCGCAACGCCGCCAGCTGCCCGAACTCCTCGATGCCCTCGGCGACCGTGGACATGCCCAGGCTCTTGCCGAGGCGGACGATGGTGTCGGTCAGGGCGGTGTCGTCGCCGATGACGCCGAGGCGTTCGACGAACGAGCGGTCGATCTTCAGCGTGTCGACCGGGAAGCGGCGCAGGTAGGCCAGCGACGAGTACCCGGTGCCGAAGTCGTCGATGGCCAGGGTGAGGCCGAGCGCCTTGAGGCGGACGAGCTGTTCCAGGTTGGCCTCGGTGTCGGTCATCAGCACCGATTCGGTCATTTCCAGGCAGAGCCGGTCGGCCGGCATGCCGGTCTCGGCCAGGACCGCGGCGACCGTCTCGGCGAAGTCGAGCTGGTCGAACTGGCGGACCGAGACGTTCACCGACATCTTCAGCGGGCGTCCGCCGGCCGCTTCGCTCCACTCGACCGCCTGGCGGCAGGCTTCCCGGAGGACCCACAGGCCGAGCGGCACGATCAGGCCGGTGGCCTCGGCGATCGGGATGAAGTCGAGTGGGTTGATCATGCCGCGGGTCGGGTGCGGCCAGCGGACCAGGGCTTCGAAGCCGACCACCTGGTTGGTGTCCAGGTCGATGGTGGGCTGGTAGTGCAGGCGCAGGTCGTGGTTCTCGCAGGCGGCCCGCAGGTCGTTCTCCAGTTCGAGGCGTTCGATCAGGCCGTCCCGCATCTGGGTGCGGTAGCTGGTGAAGGCGCTGCCGCCGGCCGCCTTGGCGTGGTGCATGGCCAGGTCGGCGTTGCGCAGCAGCTGCTCGGCGCGGTCCTCGTCCTCGTCGTCGAGCAGGGCCGCCTGGGCCAGGCCGATGCTGGCCCGGACGTGGATGTTGCGGGCACCGACCTCGACCGGCAGTTCCAGGTCGTCCAGGATGCGACGGGCCACGAATTCGGCTTCCTCGCTGGACGCGGCCTCGATCAGCACGGCGAACTCGTCGGCGCCGAACCGGGCGACCACGTCCTCGCCGCGTACGCAGCCCTTGATCCGGTCCGCGACCTGCACCAGCAGCTGGTCGCCGGCCAGGTGGCCGAGGCTGTCGTTGACCCGCTTGAAGCCGTCCAGGTCCAGGTGGAGCACGGTCAGCCCGTCGGTCCGTTCCAGCGCGGCGGCGGTCTTGTCGCGGAACAGCGCGCGGTTGGCTAGCTGGGTCAGCGAATCGTGGTACGCCTCGTGGATCAGCTGTTCCTGCAGCTCCTTGCGCTCGCTGATGTCCCGGGTGTTGAGCACGAAACCGTTCACGTGCGGGTCGTCGACCAGGTTGGTGACGATCATCTCGGACGGGCGCTTCCGGCCGTCCTGGTGCGTGTGGATGATCTCCAGGGTGACCGAGGAGTACGGCCGGACCGCGACCTGCCGCATCGCCTGGGAGAGCCGGATGGCGACCTCGGGGGCGAGCACCTCGGTGTAGTGCCGGCCCAGGAACAGTTCGGGCCGGTAGCCGAACACGCGCTGCATGGATTCGCTCTGGAACGTCACCGTGCCGCCCGCGTCGAGCACCGTGACGACGTCCGAGCTGTGCCGGATCAGTGCGTGGAACTGCTGCTCACGGGCGTAGAGCTCGGCGGTCCGCTCCTCGACCCGGGCTTCCAGGCCACGGGTCAGGTCGCGGTTCTCCAGCAGCGTCAGCACCTGGCGGCCGATCAGAAGCAGGATCAACACCGATCGGCTGTACGCGACGAACGGGCTGCTGTGCCCGGTGGCGATGTGGAACAGGACGCTGGCGAAGAGCGCCGCCCCGACCGCGATGTAGGGCAGCATCACCCCGCTCATCTGCATCCGGCTGCTGAATTCGCTCTTCAGCGGTTCGGCGTCCTTGGGGCGGGCGGCCCCGACGATGACCAGCGCGAAGCCGAACATCCAGCCCAGGTCGACGATCATGCCGGACCGGTAGTCGTCGATCATGCCGAGGTAGGCGTAACCGATGTCGGAGAACGCGAAGCCGATCACGCCGAGCCCGAAGAACATCAGGTCGGCCGAGCAGCGGAACCGGGCCCGCCGCTGCGGCAGCATGTAACCGATCATCGTGGCGATCACGATGTCGCCCAGCGGGTAGATCAGCTTCATGTAGAACGCCAGCCCGGTGTCGCCCGGCCCGTACTGCGGGTCGACCACGAACACCCAGCTGACCAGCACCAGCGAGGTGGCCACGAGCAGCCCGTCGAGGATGCTGCGGGCCCGGTTGGCCAGCGGCTGCGAGGCGCTCGGCAGGATCAGCAGACCGACCGGGACGAGCAGGATCATGCCCAGGTAGCCGGCGTCGGCCAGGGACGGGACCGGCAGGTCACCGCCGTGCGGGAAGGTCTGGGCCAGCGTGTACGCCTGGCCCAGGCCCCAGCTCAGCACCCCGGCCCCGAGGACCGCCCAGCCCCAGCGGTGCCGGCCGGTGTAGCGGCGGCTGCGCACCAGACAGGTGACCGCCGCCGCGAGCGGGAGGATCGTCAGAGCCCAGGTGGATATGTCGTTGGCCACGTCGGGACCGCCTACTTCGGCGCCGATCAGCACGGCGAGAACGGTGAGGACGGACGCGACGGCGATGCAGACCCGGAGCCAGTGGCGGATGTCCACCGGTCCCTCCGCGTTGTCGATGTTCATCTCGACGCCTCCGCCCTCAAAATGTGATCAACCGGGAGCATCGGGCTGCGGGGTTCCGGTATTAGGAAGCGGGCGGGTGCAATGCGGTTACACCAGGCCGTCCTCGTACGCGACGATCACCAGCTGGACCCGGTCGCGGACGCCCAGCTTGCCGATCGCACGGGTGATGTGGGTCTTCGCGGTCAGCGGGCTGATCACCAGGCGTGACGCGATCTCGTCGTTGGAGAGGCCGCGGGCGACCAGCTCGACGACCTCGCGCTCACGCTCGGTGAGAACCGACAGGCGATCGCTCGTGCCGGTCGACGGGACCGGCCGGTGGGTGAACTGGCCGACCACCCGGCGGGTCACGCTCGGTGACAGCAGGGCGTCGCCGCCGGCCACCACCCGGACCGCCGTGCGCAGGCCGTCCGGGTCGATCTCCTTGGTCAGGAAGCCGCTGGCCCCGGCGGCCAGGGCGGCGAAGACGTACTCGTCGGTCTCGAACGTCGTCAGGATGACGATCCGGGGCGTGGGATCCTCGGCCAGGATCGCCCTGGTGGCGGCGATGCCGTCCAGTCCCGGCATCCGGATGTCCATCAGGATGACGTCCGGGCGCAGCGCGCGGGCCGTGCGGACCGCCTCGTCGCCGGTCGAGGCCTCGCCGACGACCTCGATGTCCTTGGCCCGGCGCAGAAGACTGCGGAAACCGGCGCGGACCAGTTGCTGGTCGTCGGCGAGGAGCACGGTGATGGGCATGTCCGGTCCCTGAGGTCGTCGTTCACGATCTGATCAAAGGCAGGCTTGCGCGTACGACGAAGCCCCGCTCGTCCGGCCCGGCGGTCAGAGCCCCGCCCAGCGCCGCCACCCGCTCGCGCATCCCGGCGATCCCGTGCCCGTCCGGGACCGCCTCCGACCCCGGCCCGTCGTCCCGCACGTCGACCAGCACCTCGTCCGGGGCGTAACGGAGGGTGACCGTCACCTGGGTCGCCCCGGCGTGCCGGACCGCGTTGGTCAGCGCCTCCTGCACGACCCGGTAGACCGCGGTGGCCACCGGCGCCGGCACCTCGACCGGGTCGCCGAACTCGTTCACGGTCACCGGAAGCCCGGCCGCCCGCACCTGATCGGCCAGCCGTTCCAGGCTGGCCAGACTCGGCACCTCGCCCTCACGCAGCACGCCGACGAGCGACTTCAGGTCGGTCATGGCCTGCCCGCGGACCTGCTGGGCCAGTCGCAGCGAGGCGCGGGCCTCCTCCGGGTCGTCGTCGAACGCGTCCAGGGCCACGTTCAGATGGACGCCGACCACGGCGAGCGTGTGCGAGACGACGTCGTGCAGGTCACGGGCGATCTCCACCCGCTCCTCGGCCCGCCTGCGCCCGAGCTCCAGCTCCTGCCAGCGGGCGTTGTTGCGCCAGGTGATCGCCGCGGCCAGCACCGCGCCGACCCACAGCGCCTCGCCGCACCAGTGCGCGAACACCCAGTCCGAGGAGCGCTGGGTCGCCCCGTAGTCCCAGAGCAGCCCCCAGGTCATCGCGGCCGCACCGGTGATCACCGCGGTGCGCACGTGACCGGCCAGGACGGTGAGGATCAGGGCGGCGGTGGCCGGCCAGACCCAGCCGGCCTCGATCAGGTGAGCCGGCCGCCAGGCGGCGATCGTCAGCACCGAGAGGATCAGCACGGAACGCGGCCAACGGCGGGCCGCGAAGACCAGCCCGGCCAGGAACACGGCCAGTGAGACGGTCATCACAGTCTGGGCGTTGCCGCCGGTCATGGCGAGGCCGGCGGGCACCCCGAGGAGGGTCGCGGCGGCTCCGATATAGATGAAGTTCATGCTCAGGACGCTAGGGTCCGGACCGGGCCCGCCGCGTCGTCCAGCCGCTGTCACCCGCATGGACTCCTCCCGCGTACGAGCTACACCGTTCGATGTATGCGGTCCCTCTGGTTAAGGTAATCGAGTGACCGCCGCGGAACTGCTCGCCGCCTCCGGCCGCTTCCCGATCGCGCCCGGCCTGACCGATTCCGAACTCACCGACGTGGAGGCCGAGTTCGGCTTCACGTTCGCGCCCGACCACCGCGAATTCCTCGCGGCAGGCCTGCCCACCGGCATCGGCTGGCCCGATTGGCGCGGTCGTGACCGCTCCGCGCTGCGCTCGGCCCTGACCGCGCCGGTCGAGGGCGTCCTCTTCGACGTGGCCGAGAACGATTTCTGGTACGAGGGGTGGGGCGCCCCGTACGGGGACCGGGTCGCGACGGCCCGCGCCGGGCTGATGATCGCGCCCCGGATGATTCCGCTCTACGCCCACCGCTATCTGCCGGCGGCCATCCCGGGGCATCCGGTGCTCTCGATCTACCAGACCGATGTGCTCTGCTACGGCGTCGACATCCCGGACTGGCTGAACCGCGAGTTCGGCCTGGGTGACCCGGCCGCCCGACGGGTCCGCCCGACCGTTCCGTTCTGGAGCGCCCTGGCGTCCTGACACGGGACAGCGATCACGGCCCGTGATGATTACAGTGTTACAGGTGTCCGAGATTCCGAGTCTTCACACCTGGGCGGGCGGCGACGCCGCGTTCGAACGCCTGATCAACGCGTTCTACGACCGGGTCGAGCACGACGACCTGATCTCATCCCTGTTCCCGGGCGGGGTCTCGGCCGAGCATCGGGAACACGTCACCGCCTGGTGGATCGAGGTCTTCGGCGGACGTGCCACCTACACCGACGAGCTCGGCGGCTACCACCGCATGGTCAACAAGCACGTCGGCCTCGGCATCACCCCCGAGCAGCGCTTCCGGTTCGCCTCGCTGATGAGCCTGGCCGCCGACGACGCCGGCCTGCCCGCGGACCCGGAATTCCGGGCCGCGTTCGTCGGCTACGTCGAATGGGGCACCCGCATCGCCCTGGCCAACTCGGCCCCCGGCGCCGACGTGATCCAGCAGGCGCCGGTCCCGCACTGGGGCTGGGGCGTCGCCCCGCCCTACCGCCCGGGCGACTGATCCGTGATGCCCAGCTCGGTGAGCAGCTGCTCGATCCGCACGCGGATGGCGTCGCGGATCGGGCGGACGGCGTCCAGGCCCTGCCCGGCCGGATCGTCCAGCTTCCAGTCCTCGTAACGCTTGCCCGGGAAGAACGGGCAGGCGTCACCGCAGCCCATGGTGACGATGACATCGCTGGCCTCGGCCGCGGCGTGATCGAGCCGCTTGGGCTGCTCCCCGGTGATGTCGACGCCGGCCTCGGCCATGGCCTGAACCGCGACCGGGTTGATCCGCTCGGCCGGTTCGGAACCGGCCGAGCGGACCTCCACCCGGTCGCCGGCGAGGTGGCGCAGCCAGCCGGCGGCCATCTGCGAGCGGCCCGCGTTGTGGACGCAGACGAACAGGACGCTGGGTTTGGTGGTCACGATCTCTTCTCCGGTGTCAGTCGGCAGTTTCGGTTGACGATGGGGTGGTGCTCGACGTCGGTTTCAGCTGACGACGGGGTGGTGCTCGACGTCGGTTTCAGCTGATGAGGGGGCTGCGGCGCTCGACGAGGATGACGTCTCGCCAGGTGCCGTGATGCCGGCCGACACGTTCGCGGGTGCCGACGACGCGGAAGCCGCAGGCGGCGTGCAGGGCGAGGCTGGCCGTGTTCTCGGGGAAGATCCCGGATTGAACGGTCCAGATCCCGGCCGCCTCGGTCGCACCGATCAGCGCGCCGAGCAGGGCCCGCCCGATGCCGCTCCCGCCGTGATCGGGGTGAACGTAGACGGAGTGCTCGACCACGCCGGCATAGACACAGCGGTCGGAGACCGCGCTGCAAGCGGTCCAGCCGAGCACCTCCCCGCCACTATCGAGGGCGACGAAGCGGAACGAGGGCAACCGAGCGGCCGTGAACCGATCCCAGGTGGGTGGCTCGGTCTCGAAGGTGGCGTTACCGGTCGCGATGCCGAGCCGGTAGATCTCCAGAACCTGAGCGGCGTGCTCATCGGTCATCGCGACGATCCCGATCATGACGTGACCCTTTCCGGCTCGGGGAACCACCAGACGGCCGCGGCCAGGGCGAGCATCCCGCCGACGAGCTGCGCGGCGACGAATCCGGGGACGGACGCGGGCGCGACACCGGCGAAGGTGTCGCTGAACATCCGGCCGACGGTGACGGCCGGGTTCGCGAAACTGGTCGAGGACGTCCACCAGTAGGCGGCACCGATGTAGGCGCCGACCGCGGCCGGGGCGGCGCTCGCGCGGCCGGACCGGTTGAGCGCGGCGATGAGCAGGACCAGGCCGGACGTCGCGACCACCTCGGCCAGCCAGAGGTGCGCGCCGGCGCGCGCCGTCTCCGCCCGCGAGACCGCGGGCAGGCCGAACATCAGATTCGCGAGGACCGCCCCGCCGATCGCCCCGGCCGTCTGCGCCGCGACGTAGGCGCCCAGGTCACGGCCGGTCAGCCCGGCGCCGGCGCGGCGCCCGGACCACCAGTCGGCGACCGACACGACCGGATTGAAGTGAGCACCGGAGACCGGCCCGAAGGTCAGGATCAGGGCACCCAGCGCGAGGGCGGTCGCGATCGCGTTCTCCAGCAGCTGCACGCCGACGTCCTGCGGTGACAGGCGGGCGGCGGCGACACCCGAGCCGATCACCGCGGCGACCAGCAGTCCGGTGCCGGCCAGCTCGGCACTGGCGCGGCGGGCCAGGCTCACGCGCTCGCCGTCTCGACGGCCGGATCGAGGAACTGCGAGAGCAGCGCGAGCTTGGCCGGGATGATCCAGTAGTAGACCCAGGTGCCGCGCCGCTGGCAGTCGACCAGGCCGGCCTCGCGCAGCTGACGCAGGTGGTAGGAGATCGTCGGGCCGGTCAGGTCGAACGCGCCGGTGATGTCGCAGACGCACACCTCACCGCCCTTACGGGCCGCGATGAGCGACAGCACCCGCAGCCGGACCGGGTCGCCGAGCACCTTGAACGAGCGGGCCAGCTCGGCGGCGCCGTCCGGGGACAGTGCCTCGCTGACCGTCGGCTCGCAGCAATCCGGCTTCTCTTGCTTAGACACCCCTCTAGGTTGACAGATCTCTAGGCAGTGACGCAAGCTGCTTAGAGAGTCATCTAGACAAGTGGAGGTGTGAGATGTCCCGTGTCCAGCTCGCGCTACGGGTCTCCGACCTGGAGGCGTCGGTCGCGTTCTACACCAAACTGTTCGGCACCGAGCCGGCCAAACGCCGCCCCGGATATGCGAACTTCGCGATCGCCGAGCCCCCGCTCAAGCTGGTCCTCCTGGAAGGCGAGCCCGGCCGCCCGACCGTGATGGATCACCTCGGCGTCGAGGTCGAGACGTCCGACCAGGTCGACGCCGCGACCCGCCGTCTGACCGAGTCCGGCCTGATCACCCTGACCGAGGACGACACCGAGTGCTGCTACGCACTGCAGGACAAGGTGTGGGTGCGCGGCCCCGGCACCGAGCCGTGGGAGGTCTACGTGGTCAAGGCCGACTCCCCGGTCGGCGACAAACCCATGCCCACCCCCGACGCCTGCTGCGCCGGCTGACCCCTTTCAAGATCAAGCCCATTCTCCGGTACGGCGTCCAAGCCCGCCCGTTCAACGTTTCTCGCCCTCGCGGTGGCCGCCGAGTCCGGAGTCCTAGGGGCGGACGAACTGGGTGGCCGCCTGGGCCAGCGCGGCCTGCAGCGTCGCCGGGTCGGGGCTGGTCGAATAGCTGCGCAGGGCCGCGTTGACCGCGCTCTGCCAGGCCTGCGAGCAGCCCGACCCGTGGGCGCACGACGGCACCTGGGTGGCCGACTTCCAGTCGGTCATGGCCGACTGCTGGTACGGCGAGAAGCCGCTCGACGGCACGTCCACACGCGCCGGGATCGAGCCTTTGGCCTCGTTGAACAGCTGCTGGCCGGTCGCCGAGCTGACCGTTTTCAGCCAGCACTCGGTGCCGGTGATGTTGGAGGCGCCGGTGGACAGGGTGAACGAGTCGGCCAGCCATTGGAAGGTGTTTCCGTTGCCGGGGAACGTGAACCATCCGTACCCGGGAAAGTTCTTTGCCTCCAGGTCGGCGGCGGCCCAGTCGCCCATCAGCTGATAGCCGGCCTTGCCGTCGATGAGGAGGCGTTCGGCCTGCGGCCAGTCGAGGGTGTCGCGGTCCAGGTTGCCGTAGCCGAGCAGGGTCGTGAAGTCGTTGACGGCCTTGGTGACCGGGGCGCCGCGCCAGTCGGTGCGGCCGGTGAAGAGGCCGGCGAAGTTGTCCGGGCCGAGGTCGGTGATCAGGACTGCTTCGAGGAGCATCAGCTGGGTCCAGTCGCGGCCGAGGGCGAGCGGCGCCTCGACCCCGGCCGCTTTGAGTTTGGCCAGGTTGTCGATGAACGCGGGCAGGTCCTTGGGCGGTGTGGTGATCCCGGCGCCGGCCAGCACGGCCGGGTTGGTCCAGACGACGTTGGCGCGGTGGATGTTGGCCGGCACCGAGTAGATCTTGCCGCGCACGGTGAGGTCGTCGATCAGGCCGGCCGGGAGGACGTCGCGCAGGCCCCAGCTCTCGTAGTAGGCGGTCAGGTCCTCGACCTGGCCGGCGTCGATGTAGTCGAGCAGTTCGGCGCCGGCGTGGGCCTGGAACGTGTCCGGCGGGTCGTGCCGGGCCATCCGCCGGGTGAGTTCCTGTTTGGCGTTGACCCCGGCACCGCCGGCCACCGCGCCGTTCTCGAAGCGCTGGCCCGGGCAGTCCGCGTCGAACCGGGCGACGAGCGCGTCCAGCCCGGCTTTCTCCCCGCCCTCGGCCCACCAGGTGAACACCTCGACGGTCGCGGGCGGCGGTGTGTCGTTTTTGCCCGAGCCGCAGGCGGAGGCGGTCAGCAGCGCGGCTGCTGCGATAACGGCCACCATACGCATGCCGCCCAGAGTATTACCGAACGGTTAAAAGCGCCGCACCCGAGACGGCCGCCGGAAGATCCCGCCGGCCCCGGAACGGCCCGAGCAGGATGATCAGGCCGGCCAGCGCATAGGTCACGGTCATGATCAAGATCGAGACCCGATTTCCGTACGCCGTGGCGAGCACCCCGCCGAGGACGGCGCCGAGCGGAATCGTGCCGAAGTTGACGAACTGCATCGCGGTCAGCACCCGCCCGAGCAGCTCGGCCGGCACGTAGGCCTGCCGGAAGCTGCCCGCGATCACATTGCCGGCGACCACGAACGCGGCGATCAGCGCCGTCCCGGTGGCGAACGCGGTCAGCCCCGCGCCCGGGCCGGTCAACGGGATGAGCAGCGACGAGAAGCCGGCCGCGGCCTTGACCGCGCGCAGGGCACGGGCGGCGCCGAAACGCCGTACCAGGAAGGGAACCGCGCTCGCGGCGGCGACCCCGCCCAGCCCGGAGGCCGACAGCAGGAGCCCGACCGTGCCGGTGCTGACACCGACGTCGCGGACCAGGAAGACCACGATGATCGCGCCGTACCCGTTCAGCGCCAGGTTGCTGACCGCGCCGTGCGTCATGAGGTTGCGCAGGTAGCGGTCCCGGCCGAGCCAGCGCAGGCCGGCCCGGATCTCGCGGGCGATGCCGTCCCGGGCGGCCCGGGCGACCGGCTTCTCGGGGCGGCGGATCGCGACCAGGCCGAGGAACGAGACGGCGAAGCTGGCCGCGTCGATGACCAGGCCGGTGACCGCGCCGGCGGTCGCGGCGAGGAGCCCGCCGAGCGCCGGGCCGGCGATCTGGGCGGCCGAGCTGCTGCCGTTGGCCAGCGCGTTGGCCTGGATCAGCTGGTCCGGGCCGAACATGGCGGGCAGATAGCCGGTGTACGCGACCTCGAAGAAGACCGCCGCGACGCCGGTGAACAGCGCGACGATCAGCAGGTGGACGATCGTGAGCCGGCCCGCCCAGGCGGTCAGCGGGACGCTGGTGACCAGCAGCGCGCTGACCACGTCGCAGGCCAGCATCACCGGGCGTTTCGCGACCCGGTCGACCCAGGCGCCGGCCGGCAGGCCGATCAGCAGCCAGGGCAGCCAGGCGGCGGCGGTGAGCAGGCTGACCGTGAGCGCGTCGGCGTCCAGCACCTGCACGGCGATCAGCGGCGTGACCACCGAGGCGACCGCGCTGCCGAGCCGGCTGACGGTCAGGCCGCCCCAGAGTTTGCGGAAGTCGTTGTCGGCGAGCAGCGACATCACGGCCTCGCCGGGAATCCGCGGCCCAGCACGAAGACCGGCTCCCGGTCCTCCCGTTCCGGGCGGCCCCGATACTTCGTGAGCAGCGCGTTGATCTCGTCGCCGAGCTCGGCCAGCTCCTCGGGGGAGAGGCGCAGCCAGGCGTCGGTGGCGAACGAACTGGTGCCCCACGGTTCGGTGCGCGACGCGGGACTGCCGATCCAGGAGTGGATCAGGTCGAGCTGGCGCTGCAGGCCGATCGCGTCGGCGGCGTCGGCGGCCTCCGGCGAGAAGTCGGCCGGGTTCCACTCGATGCGCGGATCGGCCATCCGCCACCAGTGCTCCTTGCGGTTGCGGGCCAGCTCGGGGGCCTCCTCGATGAGGCCGGCCTCGGCCAGCACGCGCAGGTGGTGGCTCACGTTGGCGACCGCCTGACCGGTGGCGCGGGCCAGGGCGCTGGGCATCGAGGGGCCGTCGACCCGCATCGCGTCGAGCAGCCGGCGGCGCAGCGGGTGGGCGACGGCCTTGAGCGCGGCCTCGTCTCTGATCTCAGCCATGACGCCAGCATGCATGGTAAAGAGTTGTTGCGCAACAGCTCTTTACTAATCCGGGAGTTGTTGACAAAGATGTCCACGCCGGGCTTATCCCGGACATAGGTACATGACAGTGCTCGCACAAATGTCGATGTTTCGCTTTCCGGCGTCATCTCAGGCGGCATTCAGGAAAGGCGGCACACTCGTGACTGAGCAGGAGCAGGACAACGCGGCCTACGTTCGCGAGGTCCACGACAAGGGTCTGGCGTTCGACCTCGGCACGATGAACCGGCGGCGGATGCTCACCCTGATCGGCGGCGCCGGCGCGGCCGTCATGGTCACCGGAGCGATCGTCGGCACGTCCGGGACGGCCTCGGCGGCGACCCTCGAAGAGGTCGAGTCGGAGACCGCCGGGCCGTACCCGGCCGACGGCTCCAACGGTGTCGACGTGCGCACCGAGTCCGGCATCGTCCGCAGCGACATCCGGTCGTCGTTCGGCACCTCGACGACCGTGGCCGAGGGCGTCCCGCTGGAGTTCTCGATCACCGTGGTGGACCTGGAAGGTGCGCCGGTGACCGGGGCGGCGGTCTACGCCTGGCACTGCGACCGGGACGGGAACTACTCGCTCTACTCCACCGGGATCACCGGCGAGAACTACCTGCGCGGCATCCAGGAGACCGACTCGACCGGCACGGTCACCTTCACCAGCATCTTCCCGGCCTGCTACTCGGGGCGCTGGCCGCACATCCACTTCGAGGTGTACTCGTCACTGGCCAACGCGACGAGCGGCGACGGACCGATCGTCAAGACCTCACAGATCGCTATCCCGGAGGAGTTCGCCGACCTGGTCTACGCCACCGACGGCTACAGCAGGAGCGTCACCAACCTCAGCCAGGTCACCCTGGCCACGGACAACGTGTTCGGCGACGACTCGGCGGCCCGGGAACTGGCCACCGTCACCGGCAGCGTCTCGGCCGGCTTCGTGGCGAGACTGACCGCCGCGGTCGACCCGGCCGGGACCGAGCAGAGCGGTGGCACGCCGCCCTCCGGGGCCCCGTCCGGTGCGCCGCCCTCGGGAGCGCCTAGCGTGTCGCCGAGCGCGAGCGCCGGCGCGTCGACCAGGGCCGGTGCGTCCGCCAGCGCGACGGCGAGCGCGACCAGGACCGCCGCCGCTCCGAAGCCGACCGGGAGGCAGCAGCAGCCGCAGAAGAAGAAGGAACGGCACTGGTGGAACCCGTTCAGCTGGTGACGGGCTCACGACGTACCCGATAATTGTTTTGATCGTGAAAACCGGGACGCGGGCCGGCCCCCAAGCGAACCCGCGTCCCGGTCATCCCACTCAGACCTCGGCGGTCAGCTCGAAGACCTGCGTGGTGGGGTGGCCGGCGCGCTCGTGCACGCGCATCACGGCCTCCTTGCTCGGACCGGTGCTCAGGCAGAAGACCTTGCCGGCCTCGGGGTCGAGCCAGGCGCGCTCGAAGTGCACGCCCTCCTCACCCTCGATCTTGAGATCGGCGTCGTGCGCCGCGTTCAGCTGCTCGGCGGTGACCCCGAAGAAACCGTCGTGCACGTCCATGAACTTCGCCATCGGAACATCCCCTCGCTGTGGCGTTGTGCCTGTCGCTACAGCCTGCCCCCGGCGGCGCCGTCGGACATCGGTCATAACACCTAGGAAGCCGAAGTTCGCCTCCTAAAGTTCCGCTGTGACCCTCAGTAGTCCGGTCCTGATCGGACGGAACGACCTGCTCGAACTCGCCGACCGGCGACTGTCCGAAGCCGCCCAGGGCCGCGGCGAGCTGCTCCTGCTGGCCGGCGAGGCCGGCATCGGCAAGACCCGCCTGCTCCGGGAGATCAGCCGGCGCGCCGGCGCGGCGGGCTTCACCGTGCTCGGCGCGGCCGCCGTCCCGGGCGACACCGAAGTGGCCGGGGGCCTGCTCACCGACCTCGGCGCCGCCCTGCGACGGGATCCGTCGACCGCGGCCACGGGCGACCGGATCCGGCTCCGGTTACGCGACGGCGCCGAGGGCGACCCGGAACGCCACCGGCGGCTGCTGGTGGCCGACCTGACCGAGATGATCGAGCGGGTCGCCGCCGCCCCGCGTCCGATGCTGATCACCCTGGAAGACCTGCACTGGGCCGACGACCTCACCCTGGACGTGCTCGCCCGGCTGGCCACGCGCGCCCGGGCGCTGCCGATCCTGCTGGTCGGGACGTACCGCAGCGACGAGTTGTACCCGCGCGTGCCGATGCGGATGTGGCGGACCCGGCTGCTCACCCAGCGTCACGCCGAGGAGATCCGGCTGCCGCGGCTCGGGCGCGACGACACCGCGGCACTGGCGGCCGCGATCACCGGCACGATCCCGGCCCGGATCGCCACGGTGTTCGACCGCAGCGACGGCATCCCGTTGCACGTCGAGGAGTTCCTGGCCGCGCCCGACGGGGTGCCGGACACCCTGGCCGACGCCGTTCTGCTCCGCGCCGAGCAGCTCGGCCCGGACGCCCGCGAACTGGCCGGGGTGGCGTCGGTGCTGGGCCGGTCGTTCGACCTGGACCTGCTGGTGGCGATCACCGGTCTCGCGCCCGCGACGATCGACGCGGCGCTGCGTGAGCTGGGCGAACGGTTCTTCGTGCAGGCGCGCGGGGACGGGCTGGCCTACGACTTCCGGCACGCGCTGATCCGGGACGCGCTCTACGCCGACCTCACCCCGCTGCGGCGGCGTGACCTGCACGGGAAGGCGGCCGAGGCCGCGGTCCGGGCCGGGTTCGCGGCGGCCTTCGTCAGCGACCAGTTCGAGCGCGCACAACGATTCCCCGACGCTTTCCCGTACGCGGTGAGCGCCGCCGCCGAGGCCGCCGCGCTCTTCGCGCACCAGGAGGCGGCCGAGCTCTACCGCCGCGCGCTGCGCACCGCCGCCCCCGGGGCCGACCGGGCGTCGCTGCTGGCCGCCTACGCCGCCGAACTGGCCGCGATCGACGACAACCTCGGCGCCGACCGGGCGTACTCACAAGCTCATGAACTGTGGATCGAAGCGGGCGACCCGGACGCGGCGGCGGGACTGCTGCCCGGCTGGGTCGCGGTGCGGCACCTGCTCGGGGACGGCCTCGACGAGCGGGTCTCCGCCCTGCGAGCCGGGCTGGCACAGTCGGCCGGGGTGACCCGCGCCCGCCTGCACGCGGCGCTGGCCGCGGCCTACATGCTGGACCGGCGGCTGACCGAGGCGCTGGCCGACGGCTCGATGGCTCGCCGGCTCTACGGGGCCATCCCGGACCTCGACCTGGACGCCACGGTCGGATCCGTGCTGCTCTTCCTGGGCCGCCTCGACGAAGGCTGTGAGCTGCTGGAAAGCGTCATCGAGCGGGCGCGGGCGGCCAACCTCGAACGGGAGGCCGCGCGGGCGTACCGGATGCTCGGCTCGTCCACGTCGGTGCTGGTCGAATACGACCGGGCGGAACGCTGGCTGACCGCCGGCATCGCCTACGCGGAACGGGTCGAACGGTTCAACGACCGGCACTACATGGCCGCCCACCTGGCCCACGTCCGCTGGGCGACCGGGGACCTGGCCGGTGCCGAGACGCAGGCGCGGGCCGCCCTGGCCGACGGGCGGGGCGGGATCACGACCCGGATCACCGCATTGCACGTACTGGGATATGCCGCTCTTGTCAGTGACCCGGCGGCGGCCCGGACCGCCCTGACCGAGGCCGCTGAGCTCGGCGGGGCCATGCGCGAGCTGCAGCGCGTCTCGCCGGCCTGGTGGGGGCTGGCCGAGCTGGCGCTCCTGGCCGACGACCCCGGCGCGGCCATCGCCCGGTGCGAGGAGGGCTGGGCGGCCTCGGCCGCGGTCGGGGACGCTTCCTACCTTTTCCCGTACGTCGTGACCGGCACCCGGGCATACCTGGGGAGTGGGGGACCCACCGCGGCCCGGGAGTGGGTCACCCGGGTGTCGGAACCGCTCCTCGAACGGGGGATTCCGGGAACCCTGGGCGCGCTCGACCACGCCTGGGGGTTGATCCACCTGGCCGAGGGGCAGACCGGGAAAGCCCGCACGGCACTGGCCGCGGCGGCCGAGTTCTGGACCGCCCGCCGGCGCTTCTGGGAAGGCACCGCGGTCCGGCTCGACCAGGCCCGATGCGCCCACCGGTCCCGGCGGCCGGGCGAAGCGGCGGCCCTGGTCACGGCCGCCCGATCGACGTTCGGGGTGCTGCCCGCGGCGTGGCTCGCCGGAACCCCGGCGGCCGCCGACTCGACCGAATCGTCCCTGCTCACGGCCCGGGAACTCGAAGTGGCGCGGCTCGTCGCGGCCGGGCGGACCGACCGGGAGATCGCCGGGCAGCTGGTGATCTCGCCGCGGACCGTGGCCGCCCACGTGGAACACATCCGGACCAAGCTCGGCGTGGCCCGGCGGACCCAGATCGCCGGATGGCTCGCCACGGTTGAGCCGACAAGCTAATTCCATCGGGGTAATTCAAACGGGCCATAGCTCGTGGTCTATCCCATCGGCACAATCTCCCGCATGAGCGCACCGGGGAACACCGTCATCCTGCTCGTCCTGGTCGGCCTGTTCATGGGCTGCGCCGGGTATGCGCTGGGGCGGCTGCACGAGCGGCGGATGAGCGGGGAGGAGCGGGAAGAGGCGTACCGGGACGGGTATGACCATGCCGCCCGCAGGGTGTTCAGCATGGCGGCCCGGGTGGCCGGGCCCCGGCGGCGCGGGGCGGTCCGGGCGTCCGCGGTGGTGGGGGAGGAGGGTGCCCGATCGGGTGAATCGGAGCCCGTCGAGGAGGTGTCGGCGCCCATGCCGGCCGCTTCGGCTCCCGCTCCGGCCTCTCCCTCGGCTCCCGCTCCCGGCTCGGCTGCGGCCGGGCCGGTGGGGATGCCGCCGGGCTTCGGGTTTCCGGCACCGGCGCCGCATGTGGTTCCGGGGCTGCCCGTTCCGGCCGCGGAGGGTGGGGTGAGCTACTCGTCGCTGCCGGATCCGCAGTGGTCCGCGGAATCCACGCCCCTGCCGGCTTCTTCGCCGCAGTCGGCCGTTCCGGCCTCTGACGGTGGGGCGTCGGTGCCGCAGCCTCGGGCGCGGCACTCGGCCGAGCCGGAGCGGGGCGGGCGGCACACCGTGCCCGACGAGCTGGTGCAGGCGGCGACCTACAAGCTGGCCGCTGATCGGGTGGCGCGGGCCAAGGTGCGGCGGCCCGAGGATCCGGCCGATCCGCCGGTGCCGCGTCCGCGCGGGCAGTGAGGCTTCCCGGCCGCTGATCTGGATTGGCTTTTGGCCAGCGTCGGCTTTGGTCGGGGCCGGCTTTGGTCAGGGCCGGCGGCCCAAGAGCAGGAGGATCTCGGTGAGAGGGTCGGTGCCGGGGGTGATCGGGTGGGCCGGGGCGAAGGCCGCGCCCGGGGCCAGCCGTTCCGGGCCGTTCGGCACGGAACGGGCGATCGGGAGGGTGGTGGCCAGGACCTCGGCGGGCGGGCTGAACGGCCGGGACAGCGTGGTGGCGACGTCCCAGCCATGGACGACGTAGTCGACCAGGTGGAACGCGAGCGCCATCCGGGCCGGGAAAGTGCGGTCGGTGCTCAGTTCGGGCAGGTGGACCTCGCGGTCGAGGGCGTCCGGGGCGGCGAAGGCCTGCAATACGGTCTCGGCGGCTTCGGTGTACCGGTCGGAGAAATCGGCGCCCGGCCTGACCGGCTTCCATCGGGCGAGGTCGGGGCCGTGGCCCTCGACGGCGGCGGCGAAGCCCAGGTGCTGGACGGTCATGTGGGCCAGCAGGTCGCCCAGGTCCCAGCCGGTGCACGGGGTCGGGCGGGTCAGGTCGGCGACGGTGGCCCGGGCGACCAGGTCGATCGTGGCGCGGACGACGGAGGCGTGGAGTTCCGGAGTAATCGTAGGCATGAGCTTACGATCTACCTGTGCCTACGATTAGTCAACCTCGTGAAGGCGCCGCGATCAGGTGGCTGGGTGGTCGGCCAGGGCGGACAACGTACGCAAGAAGGCGTCTTTGTCAGGTTGGGAAACGGTGACCATCAGCAGGTCTTCGGCCGCCCGGATCTCCTGCCGGATCGCCCGATGCACGTCGCGGCCCTCCGGAGTCAGGCCGAGGAGCCGGACGCGTCGGTCGGCCGGATCCGGCTCGCGCTCGATCAACCCGCGTTTCTGCAGGTCGTCGAGGACCGGGATGAGGCGGGTCTTGTCCGCGCCGATGCTCGTGGCGAGCGCCGCCTGAGTCCGGACCGCGCCCTCGGCCAGCCCGTTCAGGACGACGTAGGCCCACATGGTCACCCCGTGGCGAGCCAGAATCGGCTGTTCCATCGCGATCAGGCGGCGCACGAGCCGGGCCGCCATCGCGCCGAGATCTTCCCTAGCCATCCGCGCAGCTTTTCACGCCGTAGCGGTGGGTGGCTCTTCCCGGGCCGTGGGCTCGGTGGGTCAGCGGGCGGCGGCGACCGCTTCCTGGAGGCCGCGGGCGGCGAGGCGGTCGGCGCGCTCGTTCTCGGGGTGGCCGGCGTGCCCCTTCACCCAGTGCCAGCGGACCTCGTGCCGGCGGACCGCCTCGTCGAGACGCTGCCAGAGGTCGACGTTCTTGACCGGCTGGCGGGCCGACGTCAGCCAGCCGTTGGCCCGCCAGCGCGCGACCCACTTGGTGATGCCGTCCCGCACGTAGACGCTGTCGGTGTAGATGTCGACGGTCAGCGGGGCGCGGTTCAGCATCTCCAGCGCGCGGATCGGGGCCATCAGCTCCATCCGGTTGTTCGTCGTCGAGGTCGCCTCGCCGCCGCACAGATCCTTCTCGGCGCTGCCCCAGCGCAGGACCGCACCCCAGCCGCCCGGTCCGGGATTCGGCGCGCAGGCCCCGTCGGTGTAGATCTCGACGACGTGGCTCGGCTCACTCATGCCGCGAACCCTATCGAAACCGCCGGCCCGGAGAAGGAGGGCGACCGGCCGAAAGTACGGGTGGGGGGTTCTTCGGTAGGGCGCGGCGGCGCGGCCGGAGGAGAAGAGTGGTGGCAGACATCGAGGGGGTGAAGGCACGTGACGAGTGAGAGAGGCCATCCACGGGCCGCCCCGGGCGGGCCCCGGTCACGGCCGCCGTATCGTGGCCGGAGGCGGATCGGATGGGCGGAGCTCATGGTGGGTGGCGACGTGGCCGCGGTTGAGGTACGAGACGTCGTGGTGCGCTACGGCGACACGACAGCCGTCAAAGGGGTGTCGCTGTGCGCCCCGCGCGGGCGGGTGCTCGCCCTGCTGGGGCACAACGGCGCCGGCAAGACCAGCCTGCTCCAGGTCTGCGAGGGCTTCCGCCAGCCGGACGCCGGCACGGCCCGCATCCTCGGGCTGGACCCGGTCGCCGAGCACGACGCGCTGATGCCGCGCCTGGGCATCATGCTGCAGTCCGGCGGCGTCTACCCGTGGGCCGCGGCCGGGGAGATCCTCCGCCTGTTCGCCTCGTTCGCGGCGAACCCGCTGGACCCGGACATGCTGCTCGACCGGCTCGGCCTCCGCAAGGTGGAGAAGACGCGGTTCCGTCGCCTCTCCGGCGGCGAGCAGCAGCGGCTCAGCCTCGCGGTCGCGCTGGTCGGGCGCCCCGAGCTGGTGTTCCTGGACGAGCCGACCGCCGGCATGGACACCGAGGCCCGGCACACCACCTGGCAGCTGATCGAGGAGCTTCGCGGCGACGGCGTCTCCGTGCTGCTCACCACCCACCTGCTGGACGAGGCCGAGCGCCTGGCCGACGACGTGGTGATCATGCGGTCGGGCGAGGTCGCGGCCACCGGGACCCCGGCCGAGCTGACCGCGGCGGCCGGCATCGACCTGCTCGAGGTCCGCGCCGACCCGGGGCTGGACCTGGTCCCGCTGAAGGCGCGGCACGAGGTCACCGAGACCTCCCCGGGGGAGTATGCGATCACCGGCGCCCTGGACACCCACGCCCTGGCCGACATCCTGGGCTGGTTCGCCTCGGCGGACGCGCACGTGACCGCGGTGAGCAGCCGCCGCCGCACCCTTGAGGACGTCTACCTGTCCCTGACCCGCCAGCACAGCACTGCCGTAGGAGCCACCAAATGAGCGTCGGAACCTTCACCCCGGCGCCCGGGCGGGCGCCCATGCGCACCATCATCGGCAAGCAGATCCGGATGGAGCTGCTGCTCACGGCCCGGCGCGGGGAGGCCGTGGTGCTGGCCATGGGCGTGCCACTGCTGGTGCTGCTCGGCGCCGGCCTGACCCACGCGACGAACCTGCCGACCGACGACCGGCTGGGCTTCGTCGTTCCCGGGGTGCTCGCGCTGACCGTGATGTCGACGGCGTTCACCGGGCAGGCGATCACGACCGGCTACGAGCGGAGTTACGGGGTGCTCAAGCGCCTCGGCGCCTCCCCGCTGACCCGGCCCGGGCTGCTGCTGGCCAAGGTCGCGGCCATCCTGGTCCAGATCGTGCTGCAGGTGCTGTTCCTCGGGCTGGTCGGGGTGCTGGTCGGGTGGCGGCCGCAGTTCGGCGACATCCTTCCGGCCGCCGGGGTGACCGTGCTGGCCGCGGCCGGGTACAGCGGGCTGGCCCTGCTCCTGGCCAGCGTCCTCAAGCCGGAGACGACGACCGGCGCGGCCACGCTGATCTACGTGCTGATGCTCTCGGTCGGCGGGATCATGTTCGCCGCACCCGACCTGGGCACGGTCGGCTGGTTCCTGCTGCCGCTGGCCGCGCACGCGCAGGCGCTGCGGGACACCCTGATGAACGGCACGAGCATTCCACTGTCGATCTGGCTGGCGCTGGGGGCGTGGGCGGTCGTCTGGCTGACCATCGCCGCCCGCAAGTTCCGCTGGGAGTGACCCACCGCCGCTGAGGCGCCCCTCCGCCTCTGCGCGCCGCGCGCCTGCGCCTTGCGCGCTCGCGCCCTGCGCGCCCGCGCCCTCCGCGCCCGCGCGCGCCTCCCGGGGGGAGCGGCGTGTCCATCGATCGGTGGACACGGGGTGACGGTCGCGTGGTCGTTCCGGGGGAGGGGCTGCGGGCGGGACGATCGTCGGCATGGAAGCCATTGAGGTGACCGGACTCCGGAAGACCTACCGGGGCCGGGAAGCGGTCGGCGGGATCGACCTGGTCGTGGCCCGGGGGGAGATCTTCGCGCTGCTCGGGCCGAACGGGGCCGGGAAGACCACGAGCGTGGAGATCCTGGAGGGACACCGGCGGCGGGACGGCGGGGAGGTCCGGGTGCTCGGGGAGGACCCGGGCACGGCCGGGCGGGACTGGCGGAGCCGGATCGGGATCGTGCTGCAGGACGCCGACGACGCGGCCGATCTGACCGTGGCCGAGATGGTGCGGCACGTGGGCGGGTTCTACCCGCACGCGCGGGGCGCCGACGAGTTGATCGAGCTGGTCGGGCTGACCCCGAAACGGGACAGCAAGATCCGCACGTTGTCCGGGGGACAGCGACGACGGGTGGACGTGGCGCTGGGCATCGTCGGGCGGCCCGAGCTGCTGTTCCTGGACGAGCCGACTACCGGGTTCGACCCGGAGGCGCGGCGGCAGTTCTGGGACCTGATCCGTACCCTGGCCGGCGACGGCACGACGATCCTGCTGACCACGCACTACCTGGACGAGGCGGAAGCGCTCGCGGACCGGCTGGCCGTGCTGGCCGACGGGCGGATCGTGGCCGAGGGCACCCCGGCCACGCTGGGCGGGCGGGCCGCGGCCGGCTCCAAGGTGTCCTGGCAGGAGGACGGGCGCACCCGCACCGAGCAGCTCGCCGACCCGAGCGACCTGATCCGCAAGCTGGCCGCCGACGGCACCGACCTGCGGACCCTGACGGTCACCCGGCCGACCCTGGAAGACATCTACCTGACCCTGATCGGAGCGCGGCGATGACGACCACGACCACAGTCGAGCGGGTGCCGGTCACGACGATGAGCCTGAGCCGCGGCCGGGTCGAGGTGCGGCAGTTCTTCCGGGACCGGACCGCGGTGGTGTTCACGTTCCTGTTCCCGGCGATGCTCCTGCTGCTGTTCGGGACGATCTTCGGGGACTCCTACGACCAGACCGGGGTCGACGCGAGTCAGGTCTACGCGGCCAGCATGCTGGCCTACGGCATCCTGACCACCGGTTTCGTGACGATGGGCACGGGGCTGGCGCTGGACCGGGAGGACGGCACGCTCAAACGCCTGCGCGGAACGCCTCTGCCGGTGACGTCGTACCTCATCGGGAAGTTGATTCTGGTTCTGGTTCTGAGCATCGCCGAGGCGGCGCTGCTCATCCTGGTCGGCACGCTCGTCTTCGACATGCCGCTGCCGGACGCGAGCCACTGGTTGACGTTCGCCTGGCTGATGATCCTGTCGGTGACCGCGTGCTCGCTGCTCGGGGTGGCGGTCAGCGCGATCGTCAAGCACGCCCGCAGCGCCGGCGCGATCCTGAACGTGCCGGTGGTGGCGCTGCAGTTCATCTCCGGCATCTTCATCCACCCGATCACCCAGCTGCCGTCGTGGCTGATCACCGTGGCGTCGTTCTTCCCGATCAAATGGATGGGCCAGGGCTTCCGGTACGTGTTCCTCCCGGACAGCATGAAATCCCTGGAAGCGGCCGGGGCGTGGGAGCTGGGCCGGACGGCGTTGGTGATCGGCGCATGGTGTGTGATCGGATTGGTGCTGTGCCTGGCGACCTTCCGGTGGAGCGAAAAGGACCGATGAGCGAGTCGGCCGAGGTCCACGTCGCCTATTCGCGCCTGTGGGACGTCTACTTCTTCGTGATCGCGGCCGCCAACGCGGCCGCGGTTCTCGCCTCGGGCGAGCCGATCGGCGACGTGGTGGCCGCGGGGACGGCGATCGTGGCCCTGGCGGTCGTGCACGCGACGATCGGCTGGCGGGTGGCCCGCGGCCCCGACGGTCCGCTTTCGATCACTGTCCTCGCCGTGCAGGTCGGGCTCTTCGTGGTGGCCGCGTCGACCGTTCCGGCCGCGTCCTGGCTGCTGTTCGCGATGATCCCGCTGATCTTCCAGATGGCCCCGGTCCGAGTCGCGATCGGCGCGGTTGTGCTGGTCACGCTAGTTCCGTCGATGGTCGACCTGGTGACCGGGCAGGGCGACCTGAAGCACGACCTGGTGATCTCGGCGATCTCCGCGATGGCCGGCATCTGGCTCGGGATGTGGATCATCCGGGTGATCCAGCAGAGCACCGAGCGGGCGAAACTGATCGCCGAGCTGGAGGCCAGCCGGGCCGAGGTGCAGCGGCTCTCCCATGAGGCCGGGGTGACCGCCGAGCGCACCCGGCTGGCCGGTGAGATCCACGACACCCTGGCCCAGGGCTTCACCAGCATCATCACGCTCATCCAGGCGTCCGATCCGGAGTTGCGCGACGAGCGGCTGGCGCTCGCGGTGCGCACCGCGAAAGAGAATCTGGCCGAGAGCCGGGCCATCGTCGCTGCCCTCTCACCCTCCGCTCTGGCTTCCGGTTTGCTTGATTCGGTACGGCGTCAAGCGTCCCGTTTCACCGAGGAGACCGGCGTGCCGGCCGGCTTCCGGGTCACCGGTGAACCGCGTGACCTGCCCACCCCGGTCGAGGTGGTGCTGCTGCGGGCGACCCAGGAGGCGCTGACCAACGTGCGCCGGCACGCTCACGCGAACGAGGTGGCCGTGCTGCTCGCGTATTCTCCGGTTTCCGCGCGAGTGGTCGTGCGGGACGACGGCCGCGGGTTCGACCCGGACGGCACCGACGGGTTCGGGCTGCCGGGGATGCGCCAGCGGGCCGAGCAGGTCGGCGGCACGCTCACCGTCCGCAGCGACCCGGACACCGGCACGACGATCGAACTGGAGGTGCCCGCATGATCCGGATCCTGCTGGTCGACGATCACCCGGTGGTCCGGATGGGGTTGCGCGGCATGCTCGACGCCGAACCCGACCTGACCGTGATCGGCGAGGCGTCCGACGGGGCCGAGGGCGCCGAGATCGCGCTGCGAGAACGACCCGACATCGTGCTGATGGACCTGCGGATGCCCGGCGGGGACGGGGTCGAGGCGACCGGGCGGATCCTCGCCGGGAACCGGGACATCAAGGTGATGGTGCTCACCACCTACGAGTCGGATCGGGACATCCTGCGCGCGATCGAGGCCGGCGCCAGTGGATACCTGCTGAAGGACGCGTCCCCGGCCGAACTCGCCGACGCCGTGCGGGCGGCCGCGCGCGGGGAGACCGTGCTCGCGCCCAGCGTGGCGTCGACCCTGGTCCGGCAGGTGCGCAGCCCGGCGCCGCCGGCCCTGTCGGCCCGCGAGACCGAGGTGTTGAAGCTGGTGGCGGCCGGGCTGACCAACGCCGACATCGGCAAACGGCTGTTCATCTCCGAAGCCACGGTCAAGACGCACCTGCTTCGCGTCTTCAACAAGCTCGACGTCGCCGACCGCACCGCCGCCGTGACCACGGCCATGCGCCACGACCTGCTCTGACCGGCCGCTCCCGGCTGTGGGCGGGTTTGTTGCTCTGACCGCGACCAACCGACCACGTCGCCCTGGAGGGTTTCGCGTTCTGGGCGCGCCAGCGCCCTGCGAAGCCCGGAAGGGTCCCCGCGGGAGCGACGGTCTGTACCCCGGCGGACCTGGGACATAAAGATTTTTTCCGGGCGGCGCAGCGCGCAGGTAAATCGATGAACGAGAGAAACCGGTAATAGCCGGATATGTGGTCCAGCGGGCGTCCATAATTACCGGGATTCGTCTGTTCTCGCAGCTCAGAGGCCTGTCAGGAGAGTTCTCCCATGGATGAGCCGGCGCGAATCGGTCAGGCTTTTGCTGTTGTTGTCGTGGTGTTTCCGGCATGCTCGGCGGTGTTTGTCCCGCCCGCGTGGTCCGGGGTCTCGGTGACCGTTCCCGAGGCCGGCCTGGTCGCCGGGGCGGAGCCGGGCGGCGGCCGAGAGCGCTGACCGGGACGGTTCGGGGGACGGGTTCACGCGGCCGGCCGGTGCGCTTCGCCGGGGCAAGTGATGGTTTCTCGGATTGTTCGCCGGAAAAAGGCGTTCCGCCAAAAAGGGTCCGTTATGCCGGTTAGATTACGGATGGCTCCGCCTCACGTGGCTCGACAGTCCCGTGTTTGCGCTGCTGAGGGCCGGTTTCGCCGGCGCCCCGACCGCCCCAAGGTGCGGTACCGAACAGGCAACCTCGTCGGGTGACGAGGACGCAAAGCCAGGGGCCTCCCCGCTGGAGGTTGCCCAGCCGCCGAAGGAGACAGGAAGAGAATGCGTCATCGACCAATCCAAACGGCGCCGCACGAGCGAGTGCCGCTCACGTTCTGGGGACGGCAGCGGATCCGGACAGTTCTGGCGACCGTCGCTGCCGCCGCGACGGGTCTGATGCCCGTTGTCATGGTGCCGACTCCGGCGCTGGCGGCGAACGCGTCCTCCGTCGACAACCTGACGATCAGCGACGCCGGCAACTGGGAGGGTGGCAAGATCACCTTCACTGTCACCTACACGGGTTCAGCTCCTGGTGACTTCACATTCGCGACCGCCGACGGCACCGCTCTGGGCGTTGCCTCCTACGCGGGCGGCAGTTCCTCGATCGGCACGAACGACTACCTGACCGGTCTGAGCCGGACCGGGACGATCACCTTCCCCGGGACGGCGGCCGGCACGTCCAACACGATCACGATCACCGCGGACACCCAGAAGGACGCGGACACCGCCGACGAGACGTTCAGCCTGGTGGCGACCGACACGCTGGGTAACAACAAGTCCGGTACCGGAACGATCTGGGCGGCCAGCAGCTATCCGACCTTCGCGCTGTCGCCGGTGACGTCCACCGTCGCCGAGACGGCGACCAAGAACTCGTCGGGCACCCTGGTCCAGAAGACCGTCGCCATCACGGCGAAGCTGACCAGCCCCCTGCCGCATCCGGTCACCCTCCCGGTGAAGACGGTCGACGGCCCCGCCGGTATCACGGGCGCCACGTCCGCCGGTGGCGAACTGCGCGACTTCGACGCGCTTCCGGCCACCGCGACGATCACCATTCCGGCCTTCACCTACACCGGCAGCACCTCGGTTCAGCTCTACGACGACGCGGTCGACGAGACGAACGTCGGCGGGCAGACCTTCACCGTCGTGTCCGCGGGCACGCCGACCGTGCTGGCGACCACGCCGTCCACGACGGACACGAGCACCATCACCATCACCGATGATGACGACCCGCCGGTGGCTTCGGTCGGGGATGCCACCGCGCCGGCGGACGAGGGCGGCTACCTCACCTACCCGGTGACCCTGGATCACCCGTCCGACTCGCCAAACCTGTCGGTGTCGTACTACAACTCGCCGGGCACGGCCATGACCGGCTCGAACGCGAGCGCCCTGGCCGACCTCGACACGCCGGACAGCACCTACATCAGCAGCGCACCGCACGCGGCGCCGATCCCGGCGTACGCCCCGGGCCGGAACATCTCCGTGAAGACGGCCACGGACAGCGCGTTCGAGGGTGCGGAGAACACCAAGCTGACGCTCTCCGCGCCGGTCACCGACCTGACGGTCAGCACCACGAAGGCCTCCGGTGTCGGCATCATCAACGACCTTACGGCCGGCCCGAACATCACCCTCGCGACCGTCATCGCGGCTCCGGGTAACAACGGTGACCCGCTGCCGGAAGGCGACTCGGGCGAGAAGGTCCAGAAGATCAAGGTCACGGCCGCGGCCGGCACCTACCCGGTCCCGATCAAGATCGACTGGACGACCAAGGACGGCACGGCCAAGGCCGGCTCGGACTACAAGGCCGCTTCGGGGAGCATCACCATCCCCGCGAACACGGACACCACCAACTGGGCCGACTACATCCCGGTCACGATCCTGGGCGACACGGTCCTGGAGGGTCCCGAGAACTTCAAGATCACGCTGTCCAGCTCGACCGGCACCATCGGCAACGCTGGGGACTCCACCATCGGCATCACCGAGGCCGGGGAGGCCGACGCCAAGCCCACGTTCAACGTGGGTGACGTCTCGGTCAAGGAGGGCAACAGCGGCACCACGCTGGCCCAGGTGCCGATCACGCTGAGCGCGCCGTCCGCGTCGGACACCACGTTCACCTACAGCTTCCCGAACGGTGCGGACACCGCGGTGTCCACGGGCAGCCTCGCGGGTGACAAGGACTACGACCAGCCGTCCGCCACGACCGTGGTGATCAAGGCCGGTGACAAGACCGGGACGCTGAGCATCCCGATCAACGGCGACACGGTGTACGAGAAGGACCAGTCGCTGAGCGTTCTCGTGGCGACGAGCAGCTCCGACGTCGACTTCGCGAGCACGCCGTACGTCAAGCACACCGCTGTGGTCACGATCGGCAACGACGACGCGCTGCCGACCCTGACCTTCAACAACAGCAACGTGACCGAGGGCGGGGACCTCACCGTCACCGGCAAGATCGTCGGTGTCTCCGAGTACCCGTACATCCTGGGTCTGACCGTCGGCGGCGCCGACAAGGACCCGGCCACGCCGGGCGCGGACTTCAAGGCGCCCGACTCGCTCACCGCCACCAAGCTCAGCATCCCGCGTGGGTACTCGGGTGCGCTGACCGAGATCACGCCGGCGACGACACCGACCTACAGCTGGACGGTGCCGACCCTGGAAGACCAGATCGACGAGCCGACCGAGTCGTTCATCGTCACGGCGAACGAGATCACCGGTGCGCTGACCGGCTTCGCGCCGGCCATCGGGACCTACAAGATCGCCGACGACCCGCTGGACACTCCGCCGGCGTCCACCATCGGCGACGTGACGGCCAACGAGAAGGACGGCTGGGCGCAGGTTCCGGTCGACCTCAGCTTCACCGGTGACGCGACGTCGACCACGCAGAACGTGACGCTGCAGTACAACACCGCGGACGGCTCGGCCAAGCAGGGCAAGGACTACGTCCTGACCAAGGGTGTCCTGACGGTCCCGCCGGGCACGATGAAGGCGTGGATCAAGGTTCCGCTGCTGGACGACATGGACCAGGAGAGCGACGAGACGTTCTCGGTCCGGATCAGCAACCCGAACCCGCTCGGCGCGCAGATCATCAACGGCGACTCGACGGTCACCATCAAGTCGGACGACACGGTTCCGCCGATCGCGCCGACCCTGACCCTGACCGGTCCGGCGAAGGGCACCGGTTCGGTCACCGCGTGGGGCCGGGCGACCCCGGGCTCCGAGGTCGAACTGCACGGCGCGGCACTGCCCGCGATGGACAAGCAGGGCATGAAGGTCCTGGCCACGACCATGGCCGACCACGACGGCAACTTCCGGTTCTCGCCGCGGGCGATCACCTCGGGCTGGTCGTTCTGGGTGCGGACCGGGGACTGGACCACCTCGCTGCGGACGATCAAGCTGACCCAGTCGCCGGCACTCACCGTGTCGACGACCAAGGGCAAGCTGACCGCCGCGGTGGCGGGTAACCCGAAGGCTTCCGGCCAGACGGTCACCATCCAGCGCAAGAGCGGCAACTCGTGGGTGACGGTCGCCTCCGGCAAGACCACGGCGACCGGCTACAAGGGGACCTGGAGCTTCCGGTCGGGCACCAAGCTGACGCTGCGGGCCCTGGTCTCCGGCAACACCGGTATGGGCATCAACGCCGGCTACTCGGCCACGAAGACCATCACCATCAAGTAAGCATCAACTGACCCGAAACAACGGGGGCGGCCTCACGGCCGCCCCCGTTCCATGTCAGTCCACCTCGGCGACGGCCTGGGCGAACTGCGCCGAGTACAACCGCGCGTACGCCCCCTCGGCCTCGATCAGCTGATCGTGTGTCCCCTGCTCCACGATCGTCCCGTTCTCCATCACCAGGATGAGGTCGGCGTCGCGGATGGTGGAGAGCCGGTGCGCGATCACGAAGCTGGTGCGTCCGGTCCGCAGCGTGTTCATCGCCCGCTGGATCAGCACCTCGGTGCGGGTGTCGACCGAGCTGGTCGCCTCGTCCAGGATCAGGATGCTGGGTTCGGCCAGGAACGCCCGCGCGATCGTGATCAGCTGTTTCTGACCGGCGCTGACGTTCGACCCCTCCTCGTCGATCGTCGTCTCGTAGCCCTCGGGGAGCATCCGGACGAACCCGTCGACGTGCGCGGCCTCGGCCGCCCGGACGACTTCCTCCTGGTCGTGGGAGTCGGCGCCGTACGCGAGGTTCTCGGCGATCGTCCCCCCGAACAGCCACGTGTCCTGGAGCACCATCCCGATCTGCTCGCGCAGCTGTTCACGGGGCATGGTCGCGATGTCCACCCCGTCCAGGGTGATCCGTCCACCGGTCACGTCGTAGAACCGCATCAGCAGGTTGACCAGTGTGGTCTTGCCGGCCCCGGTCGGCCCGACGATGGCGACGGTCTGTCCGGGCTCGACCGACAGCGACAGGTTCTCGATCAGCGGCTTGTCCGGCGTGTAGCGGAACGACACGTTCTCGAACGCGATCCGCCCCTCGACCCGGGGGATGTCCACCGGATCCGGGTCCGGGGTCTGCTCGTCGGCGTCGAGCAGGGCGAACACCCGCTCGGCGGACGCCACGCCGGACTGCACCAGGTTCGCCATGCTGGCCACCTGGGTCAGCGGCTGGCTGAACTGCCGCGAGTACTGGATGAAGGCCTGCACGTCACCCAGCGACAGCGACCCGGAGGTCACCCGCAGCGCGCCGACGACCGCGACCAGCACGTAGTTCACGTTGCTGATGAACATCATGGCCGGCTGGATCAGTCCGGAGATGAACTGCGCGCGGAAACTGGACGCGAACAGCTTGTCGTTGTGTTCCCGGAACGTCGCCTCGGCCTCGTGCTGGCGCCCGAACACCTTGACCAGCGAGTGCCCGGTGAACATCTCCTCGATGTGCCCGTTGAGCTGGCCGGTGGTCTTCCACTGGGCGACGAACTGGGGTTGCGCCCGCTTGCCGATCGCCTTGGTCAGGAAGAACGACACCGGGATGGTGATCAGCGCGATCAGGGCCAGCAGAGGCGAGATCCAGAACATCATTCCCAGTACGCCGACGACCGTCAGCAGGGCGGTGATGAGCTGGGCGAACGTCTGCTGCAGGGTCTGTGCGATGTTGTCGGTGTCGTTGGTGGCCCGGCTCAGGACCTCGCCGCGCGCCTGCTTGTCGAAGTAGGACAGCGGCAGCCGGGACAGCTTGGCCTCGACCTGGTTGCGCAGGTCGAAGACGGCGGTCTGCACGACGCGGGCGGTGACCCGGCCCTGGAACACGCCGAACACCCAGGCGAACAGGTAGATCACGGCCACCCAGGCCAGCACGTGCATCAGCTTGTCGAAGTCGATGCCCTGTCCGGGGACCACGTCTTTCGTGGCGGCCAGCAGGTCGGCCATCTTGTTCTGACCGCTCTGGCGCAGGATCTCGACGGCCTGTTCCCGGGTGGTGCCGGGCGGCAGCGACTCGCCGAGCTTCTTGCCGAGCACACCGTTGAAGATCACGTCGGTGGCGTGCCCGAGCAGCCGCGGCCCGAGCACCGACAGGGTGACCGAGGCCACCCCGAAGAGCAGCACCAGGCCGACCAGCATCCGCTGCGGCGCGAGCATCTTGAGCAGGCGCTTGGTCGAGCCCTTGAAGTCCTGCAGTTTCTCCGGCGGACCGCCGGCTCCCATCATCATCCGGGCGGCCGGCGGGCCACCCATCGGTCGCGCGGGCGGCCGGTTGGGCGCGGTCATGCGTTGGCCTCCTGCTCGGTGAGCTGGGAAAGAACGATTTCCCGGTACGTCGGATTGCCGTCCATCAGTTCCTCATGCGTCCCGGTCCCGACCACGCGGCCGTCGTCGAGCACGACGATCCGGTCGGCGTCCCGGATCGTGCTGACCCGCTGCGCGACGATGACGACCGTCGCGTCGGCGATGTGCTCGGTGAGCGCGGCCCGCAGCGCGGCGTCGGTGGCGTAGTCGAGCGCCGAGAACGAGTCGTCGAACAGGTAGATCTCCGGCCGGTGCACGAGCGCCCGGGCGATGGCGAGCCGCTGCCGCTGGCCGCCGGAGACGTTGGTGCCGCCCTGCGCGATCGGGGCGTCGAGCTGCCCGTCCATCGCCTCGACGAAACCCTTGGCCTGCGCGATCTCCAGGGCCTCCCAGAGGTCCTCGTCGGTGGCGTCCGGGTTGCCGTAGCGCAGGTTGGTGGCGATCGTGCCGGTGAACAGGTACGGCCGCTGCGGCACGATGCCGACCAGCCGGGACAGCAGGTCGACGTCGAGCTCGCGCACGTCCACGCCGTCGACCAGCACCGAGCCCTCGCTGACGTCGAACAGCCGGGGGATCAGGTTGAGCAGGGTGGTCTTGCCGCTGCCGGTGGACCCGATGATCGCGGTCACCTCGCGGGGCCGGGCGATGAGACGTACATCGGAAAGCACTGCGGCCTCAGCCCCGGGATAGCGGAAGCTGACATCGTTGAGTTCCAACTCGCCATGTCTGATCACCTCGGTGATCGGCGCCGCAGGCGGCGTCACCGAGGTGTCGGTGCCGGTCACCTCCTGGATGCGCTCGGCGCAGACCTCGGCCCGCGGGATCATGATGAACATGAAGGTGGCCATCATGATCGACATCAGGATCTGCATCAGGTAGCTCAGGAACGCGGTGAGCGCGCCGACCTGCATGTGGCCGCTGTCGATCCGGTGCCCACCGAACCAGAGCACAGCGATGCTGGAGATGTTCACGATCAGCATCACGGTCGGGAACATCAGCGCCATGATCTTGCCGGCCTTCAGCGAGACCTGGGTGAGGTCGTCGTTGGCGACCTCGTAGCGCGCCTTCTCCCGGTCGTCGCGGACGAACGCCCGGATCACCCGGATGCCGGTGATCTGCTCGCGCATGACCTGGTTGACCCGGTCGAGCTTGACCTGCAGGCTGCGGAAGAGCGGCCGCATCCGGCTGATGATCAGGGCGACCACGCCGATCAGGATCGGGATGATCACCAGTAGGAGCGAGGAGAGCGGCACGTCCTGGCGCAGCGCCAGCACGATGCCGCCGACGCACATGATCGGCGCCGAGACCATCAGCGTGAACGTGAGCAGCACCAGCATCTGGATCTGCTGCACGTCGTTGGTGGTCCGGGTGATCAGCGAGGGCGCGCCGAACTGGCCGACCTCGCGGGCCGAGAACGTCTGCACCCGGCTGAAGATCGACTCGCGGACGTCCCGGCCGACCGCCATGGCGGTGCGCGCGCCGAAATACACGGCGACGACCTGCGCCGCGATCTGCAGTACGGTGATGCCGAGCATCCCGCCGCCGACCCGCATCACGTATCCGGTGTCACCCGCGATGACACCCTTGTCGATGATGTCGGCGTTCAGGGTTGGTAGGTAGAGCGTCGCGAGCGTCTGCAGGAATTGGAAGAGCACGATCAGGCCGATCGTGTTCCAGTACGGCCGCAGATGGACGCGAAGCAGTTTCATGAGCACTTCGCTTGCTCCCCCTCGTCGATGAGAATGCCGTCGAGCAGCAACGACGCCAGCTCCGAGCCGCTGAACTGCTCGCTGTCGCCGAACGGTCCGAACGTGTTGGCGCCGCAGTAGAGCAGCAGGAGCCGCGCCGCCTTGGCCGGTGAGACCCGCAGCCGGGCCGCGTCCGGCTCCAGAACCTCGGTCACCGCGGTCATCAGCTGCCCGCGGGTGGAGGTCATCCGGTCCCGCGCCTCCGGGCTGCTGTCGCCGGTGATGATCAGCCGGCGCGCGGCGTGCATCAAGCTCGCGTTCTCGGTGAACCGGGCGTGCACGATCTCGGCCGCGGCCAGCAGCCGGACCCGCAGGGCGGCCGCCGGGTCGATGGCGGCCAGCGCGTCGAGCGTCGGCTGCACGTCGAGCGCCTTGACCACGGAGCAGACCACCAGCTCGTTCTTGTTGCTGAAGACGCCGAAGATGGTGCCCTCGGCGACCCCGGCCGCGGTGGCGATCTGCCGGGTGCTCACCTCGACCCCATGCTCGTGCAGCAGCGGGATGGTCGCGGCGATCAACGCGGCCCGCCGCTCGTCCGGCGCCAGGGCCGGTTGCCGTCTGCGTCTGTTCTCCACGGCGCACAGCCTAATGAGCGAGCACTCACTCATCCACTGACTTTTGTCATGGGGCCCCTGTCGAACCAGAACCGGGACGAGGGCGTATCAAGTAAACGTGAGCCAACCAAGCAAGCCGTACCGCCGGGTCATCCGCCATGTGACCACGGGTTTCGCCGCAGTCCTCGTCTTCCTCGCGCTGATCCTGCCGGACCAGATCACCCGTCTCCCGCCGGGCAATCACTGGTACACCGCGCTGGTGCGGATCCCCGTCGAGGGCCTGATCGCCGGCGCGGTTCTGCTGGTCACTCCCCGGAAGTGGCGCCGCTGGCTGGCCGCCGGCCTGGGCGTCCTGCTCGGCGGGCTCACCGTCATCAAGCTCGTCGACATCGGCTTCTTCTACGTCCTGGCCCGGCGCTTCGACCCGGTCCTGGACTGGACGCTCTTCGACGACGGTTTCAACTTCCTGATCGACTCGATCGGCAAGGCGTCGTCGATCGGCGTCGCGATCGGCGCCATCCTGCTCGCGGTCCTGCTGATCGTGGGCATGACCTGGGCGTTGATGCGCCTGACGGTGGTCGCGATCGGTCACCGCCGGATCGCCTGGAGCGGCCTGGGCGCGGCCGCGGTCGCCTGGGTCGCCCTGTTCACCATGAGCTACCAGCTGATCGGCGGCATCCCGGTCGCCGCCCACGCCGCCTCCGACCTGGCCCAGGACACCGCGCTGGCGCTGCCCAAGGACCTCGCCGACAAGCGGAAGTTCGTCGCCGAGGTCGACAACGACGCGTACCGGGACCGCCCCGGCGACCAGCTGCTCACCGCCCTGCGCGGCAAGGACGTGGTCATCTCGTTCATCGAGAGCTACGGTCGGGACGCGGTCGAGAACCCGGCGTTCAACGGTTCCGTGCTGACCGCCCTGGCCGACGGTGACCAGAAACTGGCCAAGGCCGGCTTCGCCGCCCGCAGCGGTTTCCTCACGTCCTCCACCGCCGGTGGCGGCAGCTGGCTGGCCCACTCGACGTTCCTGTCCGGGATGTGGGTCAACAACGAGTCGCGCTACCGCAGCCTGATGGCCACCGACCGGCTCACCCTGACCAAGACGTTCAAGAGCGCCGGGTACCGCACGGTCGGCATCGAGCCGGGCGTCATCTACGCCTGGCCGGAGGGCCAGTTCTACGGCTACGACCAGGTCTACGACAAGGCCGCGCTGAACTACCACGGCCCGCAGTTCAGCTGGTCACCGATGCCCGATCAGTACGCCCTGGCCCAGTTCCAGAAGAACGAGTACTCCCGCGCCGGCCGCGGCCCGCTGCTCGCCGAGATCACCCTGACCTCCAGCCACACCCCGTGGGCCCCGGTCCCCAGCATGCTCGACTGGGACCAGCTCGGCGACGGCAGCGTCTACGGCCCGCAGGCCAGGACCACCGACCCGAAGACCGTCTGGAAGGACGACAGCAAGATCAAGACCGAGTACGCCCGCTCGATCGCCTACTCGGTCGACAGCCTGATCGACTGGGCCACCAAGTACGGCGACGACAACCTGGTCATGGTCTTCCTCGGCGACCACCAGCCCGCCTCGGTCGTCGTCGGCCAGAACGCCACCCACGACGTCCCGATCACCATCGTCGCCAAGGACCCCAAGGTCTTCGACCGCATCACGTCCTGGGGCTGGACCAGCAGCGTCAAACCCGCCCCGAACGCCCCGGTCTGGCCGATGAACGAATTCCGCGACCGCTTCCTGACCGCCTTCGGCCCCGAGGGCGACCCCCATTAGTCAGGCGCGAGTTCGCTTCGTCCTTCACCTCAAAATCAAGATCACATTCTTCATTGCCTCGGTCCGCCGGGGTACAGACCGTCGCTCCCGCGGGGACCCTTCCGGTCCTCGCAGGGCGCTGGCGCGCCCAGGACGCGAGGCCCGCAAGGGCGACGTGGTCGGGTGGTTGCGGTCAGAGCAACAAACCCGCCCACGCCCGCATCCTTTCGACCAAGCCCAGAGGGAGCCGGGGTTACTCCTCGACGGTGATCACCTGGGTGGCCGGGAGGCGCGGGGTGTGCGGGGGCGCGGCCTGGGCCGGATCCTGGAGTCCGAGGCGGAGCGCCAGGTACGGAACGCCGGTACCGCCGAGCATCCGGGTCAGCGCGGCCCGGGTGAACGGCACCTCCACCGGCCCGCTGAGCGGCAGCACACTCACCGCGTGCTCGGTGGCGGCCAGCCACAACCGGCTCAGCGACTCACCGGCCCGCAGCCAGTCGGACTCGGCGTCGCCGGGGCCGTGGAGAACGCCGTACACCGCTGAATTGTCGTGTCCGTCGCCCGCAGCGACCGTACCGGCGGTCTGGAAGTCACGCTCCGCGACCGTGGTCAGTGGCACTTCCGCGGGCAGCGCCGACGACGGGATGCCGGTGCCGTCCGGCCGCTCGCCGCCGACCCAGCCGGCCAGCTCGGCGCGGGCCCGATCGTCGGCGTCCTCCGCCGATTGGGCCCGTTCCACCGCCACCGCGAGGTCGAGCACCTGGTCCCGGCCGAGCAGGTGCAGTCGCGCCCCGGCCGGCTCGGCCGCCTTGACCAGCTCGTCGAGCACCGGCTCGGGCACGGGTTCGTCACGGACGGTCCGCCGGTCGGTACGTCGTACCTGAAGCATCTGCAGGTGCCGCACAGCCTCCGGCTCGGCCGTCCGGCGCTCACCGGGCGTGATGACCGCGAGCGGCGCGTCCGAAGTCAGGGAACCGGGCCGAGCAACCGTGTACCCCCAGCCCTCCGCGTCCAGCGCCACCTGGGCGTGATGCAGCGCCGCGCCGCAGCTGACCAGCAGCATCCGGGCCTCCGGGTCCTGCGCCCGGAGCTGCCGTCCGGTCACCGCGAACAGCTCCAGCCGCCCGCCCCGGACCACCCACCGCCACGGCTGGGTGTTGTGGATCGACGGGGCGTACCGGGCCGCGTCCGCCGCTTGCGCCAGTGCCTGCTTGACCTCGCTCATAACCCTATGGTCACCGCGCCGGCCGGACCCCGTTAAGGCCAAAGGTCCCGCCCCCACCGGCTTTCCGCCCACCCTGCCCCCACCGGCTTTCCGCCCATCCCGCAGCCGCCTTTTCCTCCCGCGATTTCCTCCCGCGATGGCCGGTCGCAGCCGCCGCCGAAATCACCCGTCCCCCGGCGCCGAACGCTCCGCAGCCGCCCGCCCGAGTCGCCCGCTCCGCAAACCGGGTGAACCACGCAATCTGCTCCGCCTCGACAGCCAGGCCCGCCGGGTTTCCGAGGTCCCCCCGATAGGCTTTCCGGGTGTTCGCCGAGCCGTCCCTGACCCACCGCACCGAGGACGGCGCCGAGGTGCCGCTCCTGCTCTGGCGCTTCCCGGAACCGGTCCTCGCGGCCTCCAGCGCAGTCCTCGGCGGCGGCGTAGGCCCCCGCGAGTGGCTGATAAACGCCAGCGTCCCGATGTCGTACGCCCGCCCCGACCCGGAGACCCACCTGACCGAGCTGGCCACCGCCCTCGACCTCACCGGCCCGGGGATCGGCCTGCTCACCGGCGTCGACGTACACGACGTGGTGTCCGCCTCGGAGGACGGCGTACACGTCTACGCCACGGTCGGCCTGGGCGCCCCGATCCGCGCCGCCGAACCCGGCGTGACCGGTTTCGCCCACCGCCCCGGCACCATCAACATCGTCATCTGGATCCCCCAGCGTCTCTCCGCCGGAGCCCTGATCAACACCGTCGCCACCGCCACCGAGGCGAAAGTCCAGGCCCTGTCCGAACTGGGCCTGTCCGCCACGGGCACGGCCACCGACGCGATCTGCGTGCTCTGCCCGGCCACCGGCGATCCCGCGGCCTACGGCGGTCCCCGTTCCCACTGGGGCGCCCCGATGTCCCGGGCCGTCCTCACCACCGTCCGCACCGGCGGCGCCACCAACCTCACCACCGCCCGCTCCTGGTCCACCCACCACGACCAGCCCCCAGACCACCAGCACCAGCCAAGCCCTCCCAGCTGGCGCTGACGGTCGTCCCAGAGGGTCGGAGCCAACCGCCAGCCCCAGCCGAGCCCTCCCAGCTGGCGCTGACGGTCGTCCCAGAGGGTCGGAGCCAACCGCCAGCCCCAGCCGAGCCCTCCCAGCTGGTGCTGAGGGTTGTTCCCGGCGGTCGGAGCGACCGCCAGCCCCAGCTGAGGCTTGTCGGCTGGTGCTGACGGTTGGTTCCAGGTGGTCGGAGCGACCGTCAGCGCCAGCTGAGGCTTGTCGGCTGGTGCTGGTGGTCGTGTGGCGGCCGTGAGTGCCGGCTGAGGCCGGGAGCGGCGTCGGCCGGCGAGTTCAGCCGGGCCTGCCCGCTAGTGGTAGGTCTTCTCGCCCGCTTCCAGCGCGTGAGTGATGCGATTCTCCGGCGGGGCGAGCGGACAGGCCCACTCCGGGTCGTACGCGCAACTGGGGTTGTAGAGATAGTTGAAGTCGAGCCGGACCCGATCCGAGCCCAGCCATTCCACGCCCCGCCCATGGGTGCCTTTGACCGTGTCGGTCAGGTACCGCCCACCGCCGTACGTCTCGGTGCCGCATGTCCCGTCGCGGACCGGCAGGAAGAGGCCGCCACCGTAGGCGGCGATCCACCAGAGCGTGAGCTCACCGTAGGGCGTCTCCAGGATTCCGGATCGGTGATAGCGGACGACCCCGTCCGGCCCGCCGGTGTCGATCGTCAGCTCGCCCTCGGCCGGGCGCACCGGCACGTCGATGATCGCGTCCGGGTTCTCCGGGTAGTACCGCAGGCCGGCGAATCCGGCACGCTCGGAAGCCGGGATCGGTGACTGCGGGTGGGTGGCGAAGAGCTCGTCGCGGCGGGTGCGGAAATCCGACAGATCGGCCGCGTCGAGGTAGTTGCGGGCGACCACGGCCCGGAAATCGGCCAGCTCCAGTGACTCCATGCCGGGAACGGTAGCCGCGGATTCCCGCAGCTCACACCGGCGTAGTTGAATGAGTGAAACGTTGCGCACGTCACATGTGAGCTGCATCCTGGTGGGCGTGCCGGAACGGATTAGCGAAGTCACCGCCCTGCTGGCCGAGGTGCTGGCGCCGCGGGCGCCGCTCACCGTGATCGTCGACGGCGGTGATCCGGGCGCGGCGGCCGGCTTCGCGGCCAGACTCGCCGCGGCTTTCCCGGCCAGTTCCCGGGCGTGGAGCATCGACGCCGTGCTCGGGCTGACCGGGCCGGGCGGCGGCGGGGTCGACTCGGCGCTCAACGTGCTCGAACCGGCCACCGATCAGGTGCTGGTCTACCTGCGCGGCGGCCCGCGGAACCGGTTCGGCGGCGGCGACGGCGAGCGCCGGGCCCAGGTGGTGATCGATCACCGCGACCCGGACTGGCCGGTGATCCGGCACCTGCATCCGTCGCTGGCCGACCCGGATCGGTGGTACCTGTCGGAGAGCCGGGCGTTCTTCACCGCCCGGGCCGCGAATTGGGACGTCAAATTCGGAGACGATCTTCCGGCGTACGCGAAGGCGGTCCATGAGGCCGGCGTACGCCCCGGCGACGTGGTTCTCGACGTCGGCTGCGGCACCGGCCGGGCGCTGCCGGCGCTGGCCGGGGCGGTCGGGCCGGACGGCCGGGTGATCGGTCTCGACTTCACCCCGGACATGCTGGCCGAGGCGTCCCGGGCCGGGCGCGACAGCGCGGCCACGCTGCTGGTCGGCGACGCGCGCCGGCTGCCGATCGCGGACGCGGCGATCGACGTGATCTTCGCGGCCGGCCTGGTCAACCACCTGCCGGACCCGGCCGCCGGGCTGACCGAGCTGGCCCGGGTGACCCGCCCCGGCGGCACGCTGGCGATGTTCCACCCGGTGGGCCGGGCGGCGCTGGCGACCCGGCACGGGCGGACGCTGCGACCGGACGAGGCGCTGGCCGAGGCCCGTCTGGCCCCGCTGCTGGCCGGCGCCGGGTGGGTGCTGACCGCGTACGAGGACGGCGACGACCGTTTCCTGGCCCTGTCGACCCGGCTCTAGGCGCTGATCAGGCCGAGCTCGGTCAGGTAGCGGGCGAAGTCGCCGAACGGCACGTGCGCGCCGGCCGCGGCCAGCACCGCCGGATGGGCCGAGCCGATCGCGACCGCGTGCCCGACCAGCGCGAACATGCTCAGATCGTTGGGCATGTCCCCGAACGCGACGGTCTCCGCCGGTGAGACGCCGAGCCAGTCCAGGGCCCGGGACACCCCGGCCGCCTTGTCGACCCCGAGCGGCCCGGCCTCGATCAGGTGCGGCGCCGAGTAGGTCAGCGTGGCGCGCTCGGCGAAACCGGCCGCGGACAGTTCGGCGATCATCTCGTCCGAGGTCAGCGTCGCGTGACGGATGGCCACGCCGTACGCGGGCTGGTCGGCGATTTTTTCGATGGTGACCGATCGCCAGGGCTCGGCCGGCGGCCGGCCGCGCAGCGTCAGGTACTCCGGCGTGAGGTCCCAGGAGGCGACCCCGAAGACGGCCAGTCCCATCCCCGGCCGGGTGCGGACGTACGCCGCCAGGTCGCGCAGCGTGCCGACCTCCAGGGTGCGCTGCCAGAGCGTCCGGTTCTCGGACGGCGACCAGCCGAGCGCGCCGTTGTGCCCGACCGCCACCGCCAGGTGCCCGACGAGCCCGGTCAGGCGCTCCACCCCGTTGCGGGTCCGGGCCGTCGCGGCGAGCAGCGGCACCCCGCGATAGCGCAGCTGAGCGGCCGCGTTCAGCGTGGCCGGGCTCACCTCGTCGCCCGGTCCGACCACCGTGCCGTCCAGATCTGTGACCACCGCACGCCACTGAGTCATGACGGGCATTCAACATCATGTGTACGGGGTTGCGCCCGCCCACAGATTTTCAAGTGCTTCCCGCCACGCTGGCGAAGGTCGCCGATCTTGCGTACGACATGGAAGGCTGGCACCGAACGAAGGGGGACGCGGATGGGCATGATCAAAGTTGTCGGCCTGGTGCTGCACCCGCGCCGCGACTGCGGTTCGGCGGTCGACACCATCGTGTCCTGGGCCGCCGCGCGCGGGGTGACCGTGCTCGGCCTGCCCGACGAGATCACCCGGATCGACTGCAGCGCCGTCGCGGTCTCGTCCGAGGAGATGGTCGAGCGGGCCGGCCTGCTGGTCAGCCTCGGCGGCGACGGCACCATGCTGCGCAGCATGCGACTGGTCGAGGGCCGCAAGACCCCGGTCCTGGGGGTGAACGTGGGTCGTCTCGGCTTCCTGGCCGAGGTCGACCTGCCCGATCTGCAGGACGCGCTGTCGGCCATCGACGACCACTCGTACCGGATCGAGTCGCGCACCGCCGTGCGCACGGTCCTGCCGGACGGGCGCACGGTGACCGCGTTCAACGACATCGCCCTGGTCCGGGTCCCCGGGCACGGGCTGGCCGCGGTCGGGATCCGGGTCGAGGGCAAGCGGTTCGTCAACTACGCGGCCGACGCCGTCCTGGTCTCTACCCCGACCGGCTCGACGGCGTACAGCTTCTCGGCCGGCGGCCCGATCGTCTCGCCGAACGTGGAGGCCCTGATCGTCAGCGCCGCCGCCGCGCACTCGTCGTTCAACCGCTCGCTCGTCCTGGACACGTCCGAGCACCTCAGCCTGGACGTGCTGCCGACCAGCGGCCGCCTGGCGATCGAGGTCGACGGCATCATCGAGGGCTATGCGGAGGCCGGTGACGCCGTCGAGATCCAGCCGATCCCGGCCGCTGCCCAGGTGATCCGTTTCGGCCGCACCTCGTTCTACGAGCGGGCCCGGCGCAAGCTGCGGGTCGAGGGCAGCGCCCAGGCGGGCGACTTCGACGCCTCCGACGCGTCCGTGGTCGACAGCTTCGAGCAGCAGAGATATGAGGTGCTGGTCGGCGGCGAGGTCGCCGGGATGCTGCACTACCGCCGGCAGCTCGACCGCGTCGAGCTGCTGCACACCGAGGTCGACCAGGCGTTCTCCGGGCGCGGGCTGGCCGGCCGGCTGGCCGCGGCCGCGCTCGCCGATGCCCGCTCCCGGTCCCTCCCGGTCACCGCCACCTGCCCGTTCGTGGCCGGTTATCTGGAACGCCACCCCGAGCTGAACGATGTGGAGCTGAGGTAACGACATGGGCCAAGCCGCTATCCTCACCGTCGACGACGACCCGTCGGTCTCCCGCGCGATCGCGCGTGACCTGCGCCGGCGCTACGGCGACCACTACCGGGTCATCCGGGCCGGCGGCGCCTCCGAGGCGCTGGACGTGCTCAAGGAGCTGAAACTGCGTGGCGCCCGCGTCGCCGTGATGCTGGCCGACTACCGGATGCCGCAGATGAACGGCATCGAGTTCCTGGAGCAGGCGATGGACCTGTTCCCGCACGCGCGCCGCGCACTCCTGACGGCGTATGCGGACACCGACGCCGCGATCCAGGCCATCAACGTGGTCGACGTCGACCACTACCTGCTCAAGCCCTGGGATCCGCCGGAGGAGAAGCTCTACCCGGTGCTGGACGCGCTGCTCGACGCGTGGCAGGCCACCGGCGACCAGGAGCTGCCGGACATCCGCCTGGTCGGGCACCGGTGGAGCGAGCCGTCCTTCCAGATCCGTGACTTCCTGGCCCGCAACCTGGTGCCGTACAAGTATTTCGGCGCCGACGAGCCCGAGGGCCGCCGCCTGATGGAGGCCGCCGACGCCGGGCCGGAGTCGATCCCGCTGGTGGTGACCGCGGACGGGCGCGCCCTGCCCCGCCCGAGCGTGCAGGAGGTCGCCGAGGCGGCCGGCCTGTCGACCAACCCGGGCCGCGACTTCTACGACCTGATCATCGTGGGTGGCGGTCCGGCCGGGCTGGGCGCCGCGGTCTACGGCGGCTCGGAGGGGCTGAAGACGCTGCTCATCGAGCGGCAGGCGGTCGGCGGCCAGGCCGGTCAGAGCTCCCGGATCGAGAACTATCTGGGCTTCCCGGACGGGATCTCCGGCGCTCAGCTCACCGACCGCGCACGCCGGCAGGCCGACAAGTTCGCCGCCGAGACGCTGAACACCCGCGAGGTCGTCGGCCTGCGGGCGGACGGTTCGGCGCGGACCCTGACGTTCGCCGACGGCGGTGAGATCTCCGCGCACGCGATCCTGCTGGCCACCGGCGTCTCGTATCGACCCCTGGTCGCCGAGGGTGTCGCCGACCTGACCGGCTCGGGCGTCTTCTACGGCTCGGCCGCGACCGAGGGCCCGGCCTGCTCGGGCAGCGACGTCTACATCGTCGGCGGGGCCAACTCGGCCGGCCAGGCCGCGCTCTTCTTCTCGAGGTATGCGCGGAAGGTCACGCTGCTGGTGCGCGGCGACTCGCTGGAGTCCTCGATGTCGTTCTACCTGATCCAGCAGCTCGCCCAGGTGGAGAACATCGAGGTCCGCACCCGGTGCGAGGTGATCGGCGCGCAGGGCGACGGGCACCTGCAGGCGATCACGATCTGCGACAGCAAGGACGGCACGAAGGCCACGGTCGAGTGCGGCTACCTTTTCGTGTTCATCGGGGCGGAACCACGGACCGATTGGCTCGGTGACGCCGTCGCAAGGGACGGTAAGGGCTTCATCCGTACGGGATCGGATCTCCTCGCAAACGGTGAGCGCCCGCGGGGATGGGATCGGGACCGCGATCCGTTCTATCTGGAGAGCAGTGTTCCCGGCATCTTCGCCGCCGGCGACGTCCGAGCCAACTCGATCAAGCGGGTGGCCTCGGCGGTCGGTGAGGGCGCGATGGCCGTCGCGCTGGTCCATCGTTACCTGGAGGCGCAGTAACCATGACCACGGAGACCGAAGAGATCCGGCTCGAACCCTGCGAGCCCGGCCGGCTCACCCCCGCCGACCTGAAGACCCTGTTCCTGTTCGAGAAGCTCACCGACGAGCAGCTCGCCTGGATCGCCGACCACGGCTGCACCATGCGGGTTCCCGGCGGCGGCCTGGTGCTGCGCGAGGGCGACCCGGCCACGCAGTTCTTCGTGCTGCTGACCGGCACGATCGCGCTGAGCCGGCGGGTCGGGCAGGACGACGTGCAGACCAGCCGCACCGAGCAGCGCGGCGTGTACATGGGCGCCACGAACGCGTACCTGCGCGACGACGGCGTGCCCCGCAACTACATGGGCTCGATGCGGGCGCTCTCCGACTCCGAGTTCTTCGTGCTCTCCGAGCGGGACTTCAGCCGGATCATGCGCGAGTGGTTCCCGATGGCCACCCACCTGCTGGAGGGCCTGGCCCTGGGCATGCGCAGCTCCCAGGCGGCGATCGGTGAGCGGCAGCGTCTCCAGGCGCTCGGGGCGCTCTCGGCCGGCCTGATGCACGAGCTGAACAATCCGGCCGCGGCGGCGTCCCGGGCCACCGGCGCGCTGCGCGAGCGGGTCGCCGGGATGCGGATGAAACTCGGCAAGCTGGCCAAGGGCAAGGTCCCCCCGGACCGCCTGATCGCCCTGCTCAACCTCCAGGAGGAGGTCATCGAGCGGGCGGCCAAGGCACCGGTGCGCACCGCGATGGAGATCGCCGACCTGGAGGACGAGCTCGGCGACTGGATGGAGCAGCACGGCGTCACCGGCGGGTGGGACGTCGCTCCGATCTTCGCCCAGGGCGGCATCGACACCGACTGCCTCACCGAGATCGAGTCCCGGCTGGAGTCGCCGGAACTGCTCGACCAGGCGATCCACTGGATCGGCTACGCCCTGGAGACCGAGCAGTTGATGAGCGACATCGAGGACGCCACCGGCCGGGTGTCGTCGCTGGTCAACGCGGCCAAGCAGTACTCGCACGTGGACCGTTCGGCCCACCAGTGGATCGACGTGCATACCGGGCTGGACAGCACCCTGGTGATGCTCGGCCACAAGATCGGCGACGGGATCCGGGTGGTCAAGGAGTATGACCGGTCGCTGCCGCAGATCCCGGTCCACCCGGCCGAGCTGAACCAGGTGTGGACGAACCTGATCGACAACGCCGTCCAGGCGATGTCCGGGGCGGGAACGCTGACGATCCGGACGTACGAGGAGGACGAACGCGTCGTCGTCTCGGTCGGGGACACCGGTCCCGGCGTGCCCGACGAGATCAAGAAGCGGGTGTTCGAGCCGTTCTTCACCACCAAGCCGGTGGGTGAGGGGACCGGGCTCGGGCTCGACATCTCGTACCGCATCGTGGTCAACGGCCACGGCGGCGACATCTCGCTGCAGTCCACGCCCGGTGATACGAGGTTCCTGGTGCGGCTGCCGATGAGCGAGCCCGCGTCGGCGTAAGTCGTTTGGAGTCGCTCGTCGCCGCCCCCTAGGATCGGGGTCGTGCGATGGGCGGCTCCTCGCGGCGCTTCCTTCTCTTCCTTCGCTGAAAACGAAATATAGCGCCGCGGCTCTCCGCCCATCGCCGCCATCAGCGACGCCGGGTCGACGGCTGGTGCTCGGTCGGATTGCCCGCCCTCACCTTGGAGTCGACCTCTTGGCCACCGTGTCGGTCGCGACGTTCGTGGATGTTCCCGCTGCTCAGGCCTGGGAGGCGATCGCCGATGTGGGCGCGGTGCACGAGCGGCTGCTGCCCGGGCGGGTGGCGTCGGCCGAGATCGACGGCGACATCCGGATCCTGACGATGCCGGGCGGCGCCCGGATCCGTGAGCTGATCATCGCGATCGACCATGAGCTGCGCCGGCTGGCCTACTCGGTGATCGAGGGGCAGGCCATGCCGCTGACCTATCACCACGCGGCGTTCCAGGTGGTCGAGGTCGACGGGCGTACTCAAATAATCTGGACCACCGATGTCCTGCCGCACGCTCTCGCGGGCGCGGTCCAGGCCCGCGTCGAACGCGGCATCGTGGAGATGAAAGCGGTCCTGGAACGCTGACCGGCTGGTCCTCACGGCTGCTTCAACCGGCCCGAGACAGCCCTGAGCACCAGCCGGAACCCGGGCGCGCGCGGCGGCCGGTGGCGGGCTGAGCGGGCGGCTCGTCAGATGTCGGCGACGGCGGCGTGGGCGGGTCAGATGCTGGCGACGGCGAGGTGGCCGGGTCAGATGTCGGCGACGGCGGCGTGGGTGGATCAGATGTCGGCGACGGCGACGTGGCCGGAGCGGAACGAGATCGTGTCCGAGGTCGCGTCCAGCATCCCGGCGGCCAGGTCGAGCAGGTGGTTGTCACGGATCACGGTGAAACCATGCCGCCGCAGCAGCCCGCCCATCGACTCCGGCGTCCAGGTCGAGAGCCACGGCTCGGCTGTCCACGGGCTGGTCCGCCCGGACATGCGCGCCAGCGTGTGCACGACGAACCGCCCGGCCCGCGCCGAGATCGACACCGCTTGGTAGTTGACGATCAGCCGGCTGCCCGCCGCGGACAGCGAGGCGATCGCCTGCACGGTCGCGGTGACCTGCTCCCGGGTCAGGTAGGGAACCACGCCCTCCCACACCCAGGTGGTCGGTTCGGCCCCCCGATGCCCGGCCGCGGCCAGCGCGTCCCCGAGCCGGTCCCGCGCGAAGTCCACCGGCACGAACGTCGGCGGTTTGCCCTCCAGAGCCGCCGCCCGGTCGCGTTTGTCCTGCTGGGAGGCGGGCTGGTCGACCTCGTAGACGTCCGCGTCGGCCAGCTCGGGCATGCGCCAGGCGCGTCCGTCCAGACCCGCGCCGAGGATCACCACCTGCGGGGTACGGCTTTCTCGCACCGCGTCGTCGATCGCCACCGTCCGCGGGACCATCATCTGGCCGCAGCGCAGCACCATCTCGTACCCGAACCGGTCGTTCCAATCGGTTGGCTCCTTGCCCGCCAGCACCTGGTCGACCAGTTCCAGTTCATCGTCCCGGAGCAGGACACGCGCGGTCGGATCGGCATACCGCCCGGCCGTGACCTGTCCGTCGGCCACCGCCCGCCCCTGGCACACGAGGACCGCGGTCTGACTCGCCTGATACTCGGGCATGACCCCGACCGTAGCCCGTGCGGCCCCACCGGACCGCTGACACCTGTCACTCGATGCACGCCACGATCTCCCGCAGGATCAACGCCCGCCCTCCAGCTCGGTGGCCAGGTCATGGTCGAGGTCGCCGCCTGGGGAGCAGGCCTTGGGAAGCAGGCCTAGGGGAGCAGGCCGCGGACGTAGGCGGCCTGGCCCGCGTGCTGGGCGCAGTCGTCGTAGACGCTGACCAGCCGGACGCCCATGGTCACCGGCGGATCCCAGCGGCGGTCGACGATCCGGTCCAGTTCCGCTTCGGTCAGGCCACGAACAAAATTCACGGTCCTTTCGTGTACGGCCCGGTAGTACTCGGTCAGCGCCGCCGCGCTCTCCGGCACGACCGCGGCGACGTCGGCTGCCGTGTGCGCGTAGCCGGTCTCGGACGGATCGGGCTTGAGGCCGAACCGGCCGGCCCAGTCGCCGCCGACGTAGATCTGTTCGCTGCCCATGAGTTCGGCGACGTGATGATCGTGCACCCGGGTGAGGTGCCAGATGAGCCAGCCGATCGAGTTGGCGCCCGGCTTCGGCGCCCAGTGGAGCTGCTCCGGGCTCAGGCCGCCGATGGCGGTGTCGATCAGGTCGGGCACCCGCCCGAATGCCTCTTCGAGTACGCCCTTCGCGTCCATTCTCGATCTCCTCCTACTTCTGCGACTGGTCGGTGGTGTCCGTGCCGGTGCCGGTGCCGGTGTCGGTGCCCTGATCGGTTTCGGTCCCGCCGCCGGTGTCGCCGGTGTCGGTGCCGCCGGTCGGCTGCGGGTCGGCCGGTGCCTCGGTGGTCGGCTGCTGGGTCGGCTCGGTCGTCGCCGCCGTCCCGGACTCGCCCGGGGTCGAGGTGGTGGTCGCGGTCGGGTCGGCCTTGGCCGGCGTGTCCGTCGTGGCCGACGGGGCCGGCGCCGGGGTCCGGTTGTCGGAGTGGTTGCCGGTCCAGTTGAACACGGTCGGCGCCCCGCCGTCCCGCCCGCTCGTCGCATCGGCCGCGGACCGGCCGGCCAGCAGCTCGGCCGCGGTGAGGGTGCCCATCGCGAGCACGAACAGCGCGCCGGCCACCGTCGCGACCCGCTTCCAGCGGATCGTCTTGAGCCCGGCCCCGGAGGAGGATCCCGAGTCGGTGACCTCGGTGTCCGGGGTGGCCGGGGAGGCCGGTGCGGCGGCCACCTCGGGTGTGCCGACCGCGGCCGGCGCGGTCACGAACGCGGCCTGCAGCTTCTTCGTGCCCCGGTCCAGATAGCGGTGGTACAGCTCGGTGCCGACCGAGCTGATCAGGCTGGCCACTGCCGCGCCGACGATCGTGCCGGCGACGCCGAGGAACGAGCCGACCACGGCGGCCGAGACCGCGGCCAGCGTGCCCGCGATGGTTTTGGGAATGTCGATACCGCCGATGTGGCGGGGTTGCGCGTCGTCAGTCATGGGCCCCCTCTCAGTCGCGCCAGCTCTGAGCCTTAACCCCACGGCCGATCGCCAAACCCCGGCGCTCGGCGATGACCACCCGCAGCGGGCGGATGACGATGCCTTCTTCCTCCTCCAGGCGGCGACGGGCCAGTTTCCGGCTGCGAAGGATGCCGGTCAGGCCGATCGCGGCGATCAGGAACTGGACCGACATGGCGACCCGGAAATCGGCGATGTGATAGTCGGCACTGCCGCCGGTGCGGGCGTCCAGGATCAGCCCGACGAGCTCGATGGTCAGCAGGGAGGCGACGAACCCGCCGACGTTGACGACGCCGGTCGCGGTGCCGAGGCGGTGCGGTGGATTGAACGTACGCGCGTAGTCGAAACCGATCATGGAACCGGGACCACCGGAGCCGAGCGCCACGACCAGCAGGATGAGGACGGGCAGCGGCGCCCGCCCGGGCCAGAGGATGACCAGGGCCCACGCGCCCAGGTTGATCCCGACGATGCCGAGCACGAGCAGCGACCGGCGTAGCGGATAGCGCTGCACGAGCGCGCCCAGCACCGGGCCGGTCACCATGCCGACCAGCACGAAGAGGGTGAGCAGGGTGCTCGCCGTGCCCCGGCTGACGCCCTCGCCGGCGATCAGGAACGGGACGCCCCACATCAGGGCGAAGACGGTGCCGGTGAACTGGGTGGTGAAGTGGGTCCAGAGGCCCAGCCGGTTGCCCGGGTGCTTCCAGGCGATCGCCACGTCCGTGCCGAGTTTGCGCAGGTTGATCGGGTCGCCGCTGGTCATCCGGCGTTCCGGGGTGTCGTGCAGGGCGGCCAGCGCGGCCAGGGCGACGAAGACCCCGGCGCCGCCGGCCGCGAGGAACGCGGTGGACCAGCCGGGCCCGGCCAGCAGGGCGGCCAGCGGCACGGCCGAGAGCACCTGCCCGAGCTGCCCGACGATGCCGGTGAGCTGGGTCAGCACCGGCACGCGGCGGGCCGGGAACCAGCGCGGGACCAGCCGCAGGACGCTGATGAAGGTCATCGCGTCGCCGGCGCCGACCAGGACGCGGGCGACGACCGCGCCGGTGATCCCGTCGGTGAACGCCATCAGGGTCTGCCCGGCGGCCATCACGAGCGCGCCCGAGACGACCAGCCGCAGTGATCCGAATCGGTCGAGCAGCAGCCCGACCGGGATCTGCAGGCCGGCGTAGACGAGCAGTTGCAGCACGGCGAAGCTGGCCAGCGCGCTCGCGCCGACGTCGAAACGGTGCTGCGCGTCGAGCCCGGCGACGCCGAGCGAGGTGCGGTTGAGAACGGCGATGACGTACGCGGCGAGGCCGGCGGCCCACACCGCCCAGGCCCGGGCTCCGGGTCGCAGGGACATGTGGCGCCTTCCACTCGTTTGTGTCTCCAAGCCTTCTCCGCAGCTCCGCGCGTTGCAACGTGCGTTTGCCCACTGAGCCCGTTGCAAGTAACCCCAATGGGGGTATAGCGTTGTAACCCCAAGCCTGACGGAGGTGTGCGCGATGCCGAAGATCAATGTGTATCTGCCGGACGAGCTGGCCGAGGCGGTCCGCGAGACCGGGCTGCCGGTCTCGGCGATCTGCCAGCGGGCGCTGGAGCAGGCGGTCCGCCGGGTCACCGCGATCCGGGAGACCTCGCTGGCCGAGCTCTCCGGCGCCGACCTGGAGGAGCGGTTCCCGCTGATGACCGGCCGCAGCCGTACGGTGCTCGGCCTGGCCGTCGAGCGCGCCGCCCGCGGTTCCCGGGCCTCGGTCGGCAGCGGCGACCTGCTCGGCGCGATGATCGAGGAGGGGACGAATCTGGCCATGCACGTGCTCCAGGCCCTGGAGATCGAGCCGGCCCGGCTCGCCCGTGACCTGGAGCATGCGACCGGCGAGGAGCCGGCCGGCCCGGGCGCCGGCGTGCACTTCAGCGTCCCGGCGGCCGGCGCGCTGGAGCTGGCCGTGGGCGAGGCGGTCGGCCTCGGGCACAACTACGTTGGCTGCGAGCACCTGCTGCTCGGGCTGGCCGCCGAGCCGGACGGGGTGGCCGGTCAGGTCCTGCGCGCGGCCGGCGCCGAGCCCCGCCTCACCCGCCGCGCGGTCGCCTCGGCCCTGGCCGGCTACCGCCACCTGCAGGCCAACACGGCCGCCGCCTCGGGCTACTCCGACCTGCGGAACGCGGGCAACGCCGACCCGGCCCAGCTGTTGGCCACCGCTCTGCAGCCGCTGCTGGCCCGGATCGAGCGCCTGGAGCAGCGCCTGGCCCCGGGCGGCGAGTGAGGCGCCGCAAAAGCCGCAAAAGCCGCAACTCTAGCGCAGGTGGGTCACCAGCCAGGAGACCGTCTCGCGCAGGAACTCGGCCCGCGACGACCGGTGCAGCAGATCGTGCCCCTCGCCGGGGAACAGCAGGTACCGGTGTGGGGCGCCCCGCGCGGCCAGCGCGGCCGCCACCTGCGCGGCCTCGATCACCGGCACGTTGCTGTCGTTCTCCCCGTGCACGATCAGCAGCGGCGCCCGCAGCCGGTCGATCCGGTGGATCGGTGACAGCTCCCGCAGCAGCTCGGCGTCGGCCACCGGGTCGCCGTACTTGCTGATCGCCGCCGCCGCGATCCACGGCTCGGTGTGCTCGTAGAAGGTCGCGAAGTCCGACATCCCGCAGATGTCGACGCCGACGTCGAACAGTTCCGGGAAGGCGCAGAGCGCGGCCAGGGTGAGGTAGCCGCCGTAGGAGCGGCCCATCACCCCGACCGGCCCGGCGATCCCGGAGTCCCGCAGGTAGCCGACGCACGACCGGACGTCCTCGATGGCGTCGTGGCGCAGCGGCCCGTTGTCGGCGTTCACGAACGTGTGCCCGAAGCCGGACGAGCCGCGGACGTTGGGGGCGAACACGGCGATGCCCCGCTCCACCAGCGACTGGAAGAGCGGACCGTGCCCGGGGCGTTCCTGCGCCTCGGGGCCGCCGTGCAGCCAGATCACCGCCGGGTGCGGCCCGTCGCCGGCCGGCGTGAACAGCCACCCGGTCAGCGGGAGCCCGTCGTGCGCGCTGAACTTCTCCAGCGTCGGGCGTACGGTGCCGCCGGCGGCGGGCTCGGCCGAGATCGCGCGCACGGCCGACCCGTCCCGGTCGCAGGCCCAGACGCCCTGCGGCTGCCCGGGGCCCTCGGCCGTGAAGGCCAGCGTGGAGCCGTCGAAGCTCCAGGTGAGCCCGGCGGCCACGGTTCCGGGCAGCGGCACGGTCCGGCTCTCGACCGGCGAGTTGTGGTCGAGGTCGAACAGTTCCAGGACGGACTCGCCGCCGCGGACGTTCCAGAGCACGGCCGCGGTGCGCCCGTCGGCGGTCACGGCGAACGACTCGACCTCGGCCGACTCCCCGGCCATCACCTCGGACGTGTCGCCGGTGATCCGGATCAGGGCCGGGAACTCGCCGGTCTCGTCGCGGGCGTAGACACAGCCGCCACCCGGGCTGAAGATTGCGTGCTCACCGCGGGTGACCTGCTCCTCCGTACCGGAAACCAGGTCTTTGAGAAAGATCTGGCGAGCACCGCGCGGACCGTGGCGCAGCAACGCGAACCGGCCGGCCGGGTCGACGTCGCAGAGCGAGATGAGGTCCCCGGAGGCGACGACGGTCCTGGTCCCGGCGACGACGTCGATCAGGACGGCGGCGGTCAGGTTCTCGGTCAGTGCGAGCACCGGGCGCCCGGGAAGCCACCGCATGTTCTCCGCGGTGTCGGCGCCGAACCCGGCCACCTGATGCGGGTCCGAGCCGTCCGGCCGGACCAGCCACACCTCGTGCCGGGGCGCCCCGCCCGGGGTGATCTGGCAGGCCAGCCAGCCGCCCCCGGACGACCAGGCCACCGCCGTGACCGGTTCCGGGAAGGCGACCTGGAAGGCCAGCTCGCTGCCGACCGGTTGCACCCATACCGCTGGGGTCCCGCTGCGATCGGAGACGTAGGCGGCGTGCCGGCCGTCCGGCGACAGCGCCGCCGACCAGTTCCCGGCGATCTCGGCGGCCGGGTGCAGAAAGACCGGCAGCACGGTCACGTCGACGCGGTGGAGCTGACCCTCCAAGACGTACCTCCTAAAGCTTTTTGTCCTGCAACCACATCTCCAGCAGCGCCAGCTGCCACAGCTGGTTCGCGCCGAGGGTGGTCCGCGGTGTGTTCGGATCGGCGAGCAGCGCGTCGACGTACTCCGGCCGGAACAGCCCGCGATGACGGGCGGCCGGCGCGTGCAGGGCGTCGCGCACCCTCGACAGCATCTCGCCCTCCAGATGCCGGATCCCGGGAACCGGGAAGTAGCCCTTGGTCCGGTCGATCACCTCGTCCGGGACCAGGCCACGGGCCGCGTCCTTGAGCACCCCCTTGCCGTCCGAGGCCAGCTTCAACTCCGGTGGGCAGGCCGCGGCCAGCTCGACCAGCTCGTGATCGAGGAAGGGTACGCGCGCTTCCAGTCCCCACGCCATAGTCATGTTGTCGACCCGTTTGACCGGATCGTCGACGAGCATCACCTGCGAGTCGATCCGCAGGGCGGCATCGACCGAGGTCTCGGCGCCGGGGCGTCCGAAACTGTCCGCCACGAACTCGCGCCCGTGGTCCCGGTCGAGGAACCAGGCCGGGTTGAGCTGCCGGGCCAGGTCGCCGTGCGGCCGATCGAAGAATTCTTTCGCGTACGCGTCGACGGCCTGTTCCCGAGGCACCCCGGCCAGCGGCGGATACCAGCTGTAACCGGCGAAGATCTCGTCCGCGCCCTGCCCGGACTGCACGACCGTGACCTGCTTGGCCACGTCCTCGCTGAGCAGGTGGAAGGCGATGCAGTCGTGGCTGACCATCGGCTCGCTCATCGCCGCCACGGTCCGGTCGACCGCCGGCAGGAAGCGGTCCTGTCCGATCCTGATCTGGTGGTGCTCGGTGCCGAACTGCTTGGCGATCAGATCCGAATAGGCGAACTCGTCACCGCTCTCCCCGCCGGCCGCCTCGAATCCGATGCTGAACGTGGTCAGCCCGTGCTGGCCCTGCCCGGCCAGCAGCGCCACGATCAGGCTGGAGTCCAGGCCACCGGAGAGCAGCACGCCCACCGGCACGTCGGCGACCATCCGCCGGCGGACGGCGAGATCCAGTTTCTCCCGCACGGCTGCGGCCCAATCACCCTGGGCGATCGATGGCGTACGGCGGAAATCGGCTTCCCAGTAGCAGCGGTCGGTGACCGAGCCGTCGGCCTTGACCACCCGTACCGTCGCCGGGGGAAGTTTCCGGATCCCGGAGAGGATGGTCCGCGGCGCCGGCACCACCGAGTGGAACGTCATGTAGTGCTGCAGGGCGATCTTGTCGATCGTCGTGTCCACCCCGCCGGCCGCGAGCAGCGCCGGCAGCGTCGACGCGAAGCGCACCCCGCCGGGCGTCTCGGCCAGGTACAGCGGCTTGATCCCGAGCCGATCCCGGGCCAGCATGACCGTCCCGCTCTCGTGCTCGGCGATCGCGAAGGCGAACATCCCGAGGAAGTGGGTGACGCAGTCGGCACCCCACCGGTGGTACGCCTTGAGGATCACCTCGGTGTCCGAGGTCGAGAAGAACCGGTAGCCCAGCCCCTGAAGCTCCTCGCGCAGCTCCCGATAGTTGTAGATGCACCCGTTGAAGACCACGGTCAGCCCGAGCTCGTCGTCGATCATCGGCTGCGCGCCGTTCTCGCTCAGGTCGATGATCTTCAGGCGCCGGTGACCGAGAACGATCCGCCCGTGCTCCCAGATGCCGGAACCGTCCGGCCCGCGGGACTCCATGGTGGGCAACATCCGGCGGACCGCTTCGACGTCCGCGGCCCGCTCCCCGTACCGGATATCTCCGGCTATGCCACACATCATTCGCCTCCCAGAAGCCAGGTGTCCTTGGACCCGCCGCCGCGCGACGAGTTGACGATCATGGAGCCGGCCGGGGCCACCCGGGTCAGCGCGGCCGGCGCGACGACCGGCTGCCCGGCGCCGGAGATGACGAAGGCCCGCAGGTCCACGTGCCGGGGCGCCAGCTGGTGGCCGTCGAAGACCGGGTGGGTGGAGAGCCGGACCAGTTCCTGCGCGACCCAGCGGTGCGGGGCGGTGTGGATCTGCCGGCGCAGCGCGTCCAACTCCTCGGCCGAGGCGTGCGGGCCGATCACGATCCGGTCCCCGCCGTAGCCGTCGACCGGCTTGCAGACCAGCTCGTCGAGCCGGGCCAGCACCTCGGCCCGCTGCTCGGCCAGCCCGCACAGGTAGGTCGGCACGTCGGCCAGCAGCGGTTTCTCGCCCAGATAGAACTCGATCATCTTGGGCACGTAGGCGTAGACGGCCTTGTCGTCGCCGATCCCGTTGCCCAGCGCGTTGGCCAGCGTGATCGTCCGCGCGTGCAGGGCGGCGACCAGACTCGGGCCCAGCGGCATCCCGTCCGCGCCGGGGGAGTGGACCAGGCTGTCCTCGCCCATCCGCAGGTAGATCACGTCCACCGGGTAGCGCTTGCCGTCGCGCAGCCGCTGCACCCGGCCGTCCTCGACGAACAGTTCCGTGCTGCGCACCACCGGCACGCCCATCGCCTCGGCCAGCATCCGATGCTCGAACCAGGCCGAGTCGTCCGGGCCCTGACTGAGCACCACCAGCGCCGGATCGTCACAGGTGGCGGCGGCCAGCAGTGCCTCCTTGAGGAGACGCGGGGTGTCCTCGACCGGGATCAGGTTCTCCGGGCGGGGCAGCTCGGGCAGGATGCTCTCGGTCAGGCGTCGATTCTGCATCGCGTACGCGATCCCGGACGGCACCCGCAGGTTGTCCTCCAGCACGCACCACTTGCCGTCGGAGTCCCGGACCAGGTCGACCCCGGCCACCTGGGCCCGGATCGCGGTATCGGACACGAGCGCGCCACTGGCCCGCAGCTCGGGCGAACCGTCGATGACCCACTCCGGGATGACGCCGTCGGCGACGATCTGCCGCCCGTCGTAGACGTCGGTCAGGAACGCGTTGAGCGCCCGGGCCCGCTGGATCAGGCCACCCTGCAGCGCGGTCCAGTCGTCGGCCGGGACGACCCGGGGGACCAGGTCGAACGGGAACAGCCGGGTGGCCGCCTCGCCGGCCACGCTGAACGTGACACCGTTGGCCCGCTGCTCCTCGTCCCGGGCGTCCTCGCGGTGCCGCAGGCCGGTCGAGCCGAGCGCGGTCAGCACCGGCACGAGGGCCGTGTAGTCGGGCGCGACCGTCTCCACCGGGAACGCCTCGTCACCCTCCACCCCGTACGGGCTGAGCCGGGTCGGCGCCACCGGGGTGTGCACCGCGGTGCCGCCCCGTGTCTCGGACACCAGCAGGTCCACCACGTCGGCGATCCGGCCGCGCCGGGCCAGTGCCCGCCGTTGCCGCGACGCCGAACTGCCCGCGCTCAGCGCCCGCGCCGACAGGTCGACGACCTGCTCCCAGTCGCCGAGCGCCTCCAGATGCGGCCGCAACTCGCCGATCAGGTGCTCGACGGCGAGCGCGGCCGGGACCGGCACCGGCGAGCGGGGCAGGTCGAGCAGGTCGCCCTCCAGGCCGGAACGCGCGGCCCGCCACATCGCGGCCCGGTGCAGCGGAGGCCGGGCGACCGGCAGCGGCACCCCGGCCCGATGCTCCTGCTGGGCCCGCCGGACCAGCGCCCGGAACAGGCCGGCCAGCAGCACCACGGTGTCCACGTCCGGGCAGGCGTCGGTGACGCGCAGCTCGACGGTGGGCACGTGCGCGGACGGGCGCACGTCGAAGTAGACCATCTTCGGATCGCTGATCGTGCCGGACGCGATCAGGTCGTTGACCAGCATGTCGAACTCCTCGGCGGAGTTCAGCCGGCCGCTGTCGCCGGCCGTCGGCCAGCGCGTCCAGACCAGGGAGCGGGCACTGGCGTACCCGGAGTCCTCGCCCATCCAGAACGGCGAGCTGGCCGAGAGCGCCAGCAGCACCGGCAGCGACGGCGCGACCCGCTGGACCACCGAGACCGCCTCGTCCCGGTCGGGCACCCCGACGTGCACCTGGGCGCCGCAGATCAGCTGCTCGCGGACGAGCATCTGGTACTCGTGCAGCATCCGCCGGTACCGCGTGGTCGGGGTGACCGGCAGCGCGTCCAGGTCGACCAGCGGCACCGTACCGGCCGCGACCAGGCCCAGCCCGAGCGATTCGGCGACCCCGACGGCCGTACGGCGGCGGGCCTCGATGCCCTCGCGCAGGCCGTCCAGGGTGCTGCTGACCGGGGTGTTCGTCTCCACCACGGATCGGTGCAGCTCGGCCGAGAAGTGTTCGGGGTCGAGCCGGCTGAGGATCTCGGGCGCGCGGGGCACCAGCTCCCGGGTGGCCAGATCGACCACATGGAGTTCTTCCTCCGCACCGAGCGTGAGCGAACCGAGATCGTCGGGCAGGGGGGATTCCAGCGCCGGAAGGGACTCCGTCATGGTGACCGCCTTTGTCTAGAGTCCGGTCTAGCGTTTACACCTCATGTGGCAGATGTGTGACGTGCCCATTTCCCGCACTCGCCAAGCATCGTGATCGCTGTCGCCCGGACCGGTGGACGGTGAGGTTCGTCGCTACCGGTAACCTCGGGCGTCGGCACCACTCCAGCGGAGGTCTTGATGGGCAGCGTCGTCGTCATCACCGGCTCGGCCGGTCTGATCGGATCCGAGTCGGTCCGCCACTTCGCCGCCCTCGGCATGGACGTGGTCGGCGTCGACAACGACATGCGCGGCTATTTCTTCGGCGCGGACGGCTCCACCAAGTGGAACCTGGACCGCCTGACCAAGGACATCGGCGCGAAGTACACGCACTACTCGCTGGACATCCGCGACCGTGAGGGTCTGGGCCGGCTCTTCGCCGAGTACGGGAAGAACATCGGCCTGGTCGTCCACGCCGCCGCCCAGCCCAGCCACGACTGGGCCGCCCGCGAGCCGTTCACCGACTTCGACGTGAACGCGGTCGGCACGCTCAACATGCTCGAAGCGGCCCGCCGGCACGCGATCGACGCGCCCTTCATCTTCACCTCGACCAACAAGGTGTACGGCGACACGCCGAACTCGTTGCCGCTGGTCGAGAAGGAGACGCGCTGGGAACTGCCCGAGGACCACAAGTGGTTCGGTGGCATCGACGAGACGATGACGATCGACAACAGCATGCACTCGGTCTTCGGCGCCAGCAAGGTCGCCGCCGACGTCATGGTCCAGGAGTACGGGCGGTATTTCGACATGCCGACCGCCGTGTTCCGGGGTGGCACGCTGACCGGCCCGGGTCACTCGGCGGCCGAGCTGCACGGCTTCCTGGCGTACGTGATGCGCTGCGTCATGGAGGGCCGGCTCTACAAGATCTACGGCTACAAGGGGAAGATGGTCCGCGACGCCATCCACTCGCACGACCTGGTCTCCGCGTTCGAGGCGTTCCAGCGGGCGCCGCGGGTCGCCGAGATCTACAACATGGGCGGCGGCCGGTTCTCCAACTGCAGCCACATCGAGGCGTTCAAGATCGCCGAGGAGATCACCGGTCTCGAGGCGCGGACGGAATACGTCGACGAGAGCCGGATGGGCGACCACCAGTGGTGGATCAGCAGCACCGCCCGCTTCGAGGAGCACTACCCGGAGTGGAAGCTGACCTACGACGTCCCGGCGATCCTGCGCGAGATGTACGAGGCGAACCAGGACGTCTGGAAGGCCTGACCGTAGGAGGGCCGTAACAAGCCGGCGGGGCTGCCCGGGGACTTTCCCGGATTCCGCTGCGAAAAGGGCCGCGAGGCCCTTTTCTTATTTCCGGAGCATCTTTTCCGCGGTAGCGCACACGGTGTGCGACTTTCTCTCACTGGCTGAGAATGTGTCGGCAATTCGCTGTGGTTTACCTGGAAGTGCGCGTCTGCTAATCCCTGGTTAATGATTTTTAGGTATTTTTACCTAATGTCCGACTTGACGCAGTTGTTGCGCCGGGACTTGCCGGCGTCCATCGTCGTGTTCCTGATCGCCATCCCGTTGTCGCTCGGTATCGCCGCGGCATCCGGGGCCCCGCTGCTGGCGGGGTTGGTCGCCGGAGTTGTCGGCGGCATCGTCGCGGGCGCCCTAGGCGGCGCCCCCTTGCAGGTCAGCGGCCCGGCCGCCGGTCTGACCGTGATCGTGGCGGGAGCCGTGGCGGACTTCGGGTTCGCCGGCACCGCGGCAATCGTGGCCGTCGCCGGAATCGTCCAGATCCTGCTCGGCGTGTCCCGCCTGGGACGCGCCGCCCTCGCCCTCTCACCCGCCGTCGTCCACGGCATGCTGGCCGGCATCGGCCTGGTCATCGCCCTGAGCCAGACCCACGTGCTGCTCGGCGGGGCACCACACAGCAACGCCTGGGACAACCTCCGGCAGCTGCCCGCCCAGATCGCCGACCACCACGGCCTGGCCGCCCTGCTCGGTCTGCTCACCGTGGCGATACTCGTGCTCTGGCCCCGGGTCGTGAAGATCTCCGTGCTGCCGGCCGCCCTGGTCGCCGTCGTCGGCGTCACCACCCTGGCCGCGGTGACCGGCGCCGACGTGGTCCGGGTCAACCTGCCCGAGGAGCCCCTGGCCGAGCTGATCACCCCGGTCTGGCCGGACGCCCCGATCCACAAGATCACCGTCGCGGTGCTCACCATCGCGCTCGTCGCCAGCGTCGAATCGCTGCTCTCGGCCGTCGCCGTCGACCGGATGCACGACGGCCCGCGCGCGCGACTCAACAAGGAACTGGTCGCCCAGGGCGCCGCCAACACCGTCTCCGGACTGCTCGGCGGCCTGCCCGTGACCGGCGTCATCGTCCGCAGCTCGACCAACGTGGCGGCCGGCGCCAAAACCCGCGCCTCGGCGATCCTGCACGGCGTCTGGATCGCGGTGTTCGTGCTGCTCTGCGCGTCACTGCTGGAAATGATCCCGATGGCCGTACTCGCCGCGGTACTGATCGTAGTCGGGGTGAAGCTGATCAACCTGGCGCAGATCCGCACCTACGCTCGGCACGGAGAACTACCCACGTACGTCGTCACCGCCCTTGGTGTTGTCTTTGTCGACCTCCTCACGGGCGTGGCGCTCGGCATGGCCACCGCGTCCGTGCTCATCCTGTGGCGACTGACCCGCTGCGAGATCCACACCGTCGAACGCGGCCCCGGCGAGTGGCTGATAACGATCAGCGGCACGCTCGCCTTCATCGAATCGGCCCGCCTCACCCGCGAATTCGGCGCCGTCCCGCCCGGCGGCCACGTCGACGTCGAACTGCACCTCGACTACCTCGACCACGGCGCCTTCGAGACGATCAAAACCTGGGAAGACGCATACGTACGGGCGGGCGGCCGCGTCCGCATCCACGAAGTCCACGACTCGTGGTTCCACCGCGCCACCTCCGGGCGGCTCGGCGGCGGCAAGAGCACACCCCGCCTGCTCGGCTCCTGGTCCCGCTGGCAGGGCATCAACGAACAGCGCCGCGGCGCCATGGCCGCCGGCATCGCCGAATTCGAACGCAACGTGGCCCCCATGGTGCGGCCCCACCTGGCCGCCCTGGCCCGCGACGGCCAACGCCCCGAACAACTCTTCATCACCTGCGCCGACTCCCGACTCGTACCGAATCTGATCACCGGCAGCGGCCCCGGCGACCTGTTCTGCGTCCGCAACGTCGGCAACCTGGTCCCGGCCCACCACACGGCCGGCGCCCAGCGCCCACCCGGCGAATCCGGACCACCCGAAGTCGGCGACGCGTCCGTCGGAGCAGCCGTCGAATACGCGGTCGACGTACTCGGCGTCACCACGATCACCATCTGCGGACACTCCGGATGCGGGGCCGTCCGGGCCCTGATGTCCGGAGCGGGAACACCCGGAACCTCCCTCGGAGACTGGCTCAGCCTGTCCGGCGTCCACTTCACCGAACCCGACGATGAAGAACGGTGCTGCGTGGACAATGTGGTTCAACAGATGGCCAACCTGCGGACCTATCCGGTGGTGCAGGCGGCCGAAGCGGCCGGGAATCTGCGGCTGACCGGAATGTATTTTGATATCGCGCAAGCCCGGATGTATGAGGTGGACCCGATTCTTGGGGGGCATCGGCCGGTGCATACCAAGGCTGCTTGAGCTGGGTTCGGTAATCGGCGTCCGCCCCGGAATGGTTCGGGGCGGGCGCCGATGCGGTTTGCCGGGGTCGTGATGCCATGTTCGCGCACGTCGGCGCTGGTCATCTCCACGCCCCGCCCCAAGATGGACCCCGCCCGCCCCAAGACGGACCCCGCCCTCCTCAGGGGGCTGACCTCCACCGACCATTATCCCGGAAAAGCGCAAGATCCCGCAGGCGGCCTGTGGATAACCCGCCATTGTGGATAACTAAATTGATCACTGGAATGGGCATACGATGGGCGCCTCGGCCGGCTCCGCATTTCCGGGAGCAATTCGCAGAGCCGGGCGAGGTGCCGGCCGGGTCGAACGGATCCGGCCGGCGGGCGGTCAAAGGGAACGGGGGTGTCTACCGTGTGGGCGTCAGAGCGGACGGGGGTGGGTTGAGTCGTCCACCACGCGGGCGGTGGCCAGGACATCGGCGAACGCGTCGGGGGACAGGTCGAGGCCGCTCGGGATCCAGGTGATCGCGGGGCTGTCGGTTTCGGTCATGGAGAGGAGGATCTCGTCCGGGGTCAGCCCGGCTGCGCGTAGTGCGCGGAGCTCACGCGGGTTCACGCCGAGCGGCAGCGGGCCGTTGCCGAGGTCGGTGCCGTAGCGGACGGTTCCGCCGTGCTCGACGAAACGCCTCAGGTTGTCGATGGCGATCTCCTGGGCCGGGTCCGGAGTGCCGTAGCCGTGGATGTCCAAGGTGCTGATCCAGGTCATCCGGGTGGCGCAGGCGCGGATCAGGTTGTCCGGGAGCGGCTCGGTCCACGGGGTGTGAGCGAGCATGTCTGCGCCGGCTTCGAAGGCTGAGGCCACCGTGCCCGGGCCTTCGGCGTGCACGACCACCTGAAGTGCGGAGGCGTGCGCGGCGTCGACCAGGGCGCGCAAGGTGGGCTGGGGGAGCATCGGTCCGCCGGCGTGGGCGGTCACCTTGATCAGGGTGGCGCCGGCCGACCAGAGCTCGGCCACCGCGGCGCCGGCGTCGGCGGGGGAGGTGATCTCGCGCCAGCTTCCGGTGGGGGCCCAGGCGCGGTCGCTCGGGTAGCCGCCGGGAGCGATCAGGAACGGCCCGGCATACCGGATCCGCGGCAGCTTCGGCGGCTCGGCACCGGTCGGCGTGGTGACGGTCGGCTCGCCGCCGGTCGGCGTGGTGCCGGTCGATGTGGTGCCGGTCCGCGTGGTGGCGGTCGATGTCGTGCCGGTCCGCATGGTGACGGCCGGCGAGCTGCCGGTCAGCGCCGGGTCGACTGATGCGGCCCGGGCGGCCAGCTGCCGGAGGACGGCGGGGACGCCGCCGAGGTCCCAGACTCCGGCGACACCACCGGCGCGGACGGTGGGCAGGTCGACCAGGGCCGAGTGGACGTGGGCGTCGACCAGCCCCGGCAGCAGCGTCCCGGGAAAGCGGCGGACCCCGTCGGCCGGGGCGAGTTCGGCCGGGACGGGCTTGGCCAGGCCGTCCGGGCCGATGCGGAGGGCCGCGCCCTTGCGGAGGCGGCCGCCCCACCAGATCGAGTCGGCGGCCAGCCAGGCGATGCGGGGTGGCTCCGGCGCCCGGGTGACCGTGGGGCGGGGCTCGCCGGGGCGCGGCGTTCGGGCCGTACGGGAAAAGCAGGCCTCGCCGCCGCAGCCCGCGCCGCCACAGGGGCTGGTGGTGGGGGCGCAGGACGGGTCGGCGGCGGATGGAGCGGCTGAGGATGTGGGGGCCGCGGGGGAGAGGGGAGAGTCCGGCATGCCGGTCACCGGTGCTTCTCGGCCAGGTCGCGGAGGACCGACAGGCCCTGGTGGACCTCGGTGAAGCTGGTGCTCAACGGGGCCGGGCCGATGCGGAGGCCGTCCGGGCGGCGGTAGTCGGGGATGACCCCGGCGGACCACAGCGGTTCCAGCAGCTGTTCGAAGCCGGGGCGGCGCAGCGTCACGTGGCCGCCGCGGCGGGACGGGTCGCGGGGGCTGACGACTTCGACGCCGAGTGGGGTCAGCCATTCGTCGGCCAGGTCCAGCACGTACTCGGTGAGCTGCAGCGACTTCTCGCGGACGGCGTCGATGCCGGCGGCGGCGAGCACGTCCAGGTTGGCGTGCATCGGGACCATCGCGAGGATCGGTGGTGTGCCGCTGAGCAGGGCGCGGATGCCGGGGGCGGGTTCGTACCCGGGGCCCATCTCGAACGACGCCCGGTGGCCCATCCAGCCTTGGATCGGCTGGCGCACCGAGGACTGCAGCGAGCTGTTCAGGTAGGCGAACGCGGGCGCGCCCGGCCCGCCGTTGAGGTACTTGTACGAGCAGCCGACCGCGATGTCCACGCCCCACTCGTCGAGCCGGATCGGCACCGAGCCGGCCGAGTGGCACAGGTCCCACAGGGTCAGAGCGCCGGCCTCGTGGGCGATGCGGTTGATCTCCGGGATGTCGGCCAGCCAGCCGGAGCGGTAGGCGACGTGCGAGAACAGGACCAGGGCGGTGTCCTCGTCGACCGCGTCGAGGACCTGTTCGGGGTGGATACCGGTGGTGGGGTCGGTGTCGATCCAGTGCAGGTGCAGGCCGCGTTCGGCGGCGATGCCTTCCAGCACGTACCGGTCGGTGGGGAAGTTGTCGGTGTCCAGGATGACCTTGCGGCGGCCGGGCCGGGCGTCGACCGCGGCCCGGGCCAGCTTGTACAGCAGCACCGTGGTCGAGTCGGCGACCACGGTCTGGCCGGGTGCGGCGCCGAGCGCGATCTCCCCGAGGCGGTCACCGAGGGTGAGCGGCCATTCCAGCCATCCGTCGGTCCAGCCCTGGATGAGGCGTCCGGCCCACTGGTCGCGGACGAACTCGTCCATCAGGGTGGCGGTGGCCGCGAGGGGGCGGCCGAGCGAGTTCCCGTCGAGGTAGGAGACGACCGACGGCGCCGGCAGGAACCGGGCCCGGTAGGACGCCAGCGGGTCGGCGGCGTCCAGGGCCTCGGCGCGGGCGAGCAGGCTCAACGCGGGACTCCGATCTCGGTGCGTACGGCGTACAACTCGGGGAAGAATGTCAGATCGAGAGCCGCTTTCAGGAACGAGACCCCGCTGGAGCCCCCGCTCCCGCGCTTGAAACCGATCGTGCGTTCGACCGTCTTGAGGTGCCGGAAACGCCAGAGCTGGAAGTTCTCCTCCAGGTCGACGAGCTCTTCGCAGGCCTCGTAGGCCTCCCAGTTCTGCTCGGCCTTCTCGTAGATGGTCTGGAAGACCGGGACGAGGTCCTCGGCGAACGACCACGCCTCGGTGATGTCCCGCTCCAGGATCGGCGCCGGGATCGGGTGCCCGTGGCGGGCCAGGTAGCGCAGGAACTCGTCGTACACGCTGGGCGTGCCGAGCAGGTCCTCCAGCAGGGCCCGGGCGGCCGGCTGGTCGTCGAAGATGGCCAGCATGTGCCGGTCCTTGTTGCCGAGCAGGAACTCGACCGCCCGGTACTGGTAGGACTGGAAGCCGGACGACGTGCCGAGGAAGCTGCGGAACTGCGCGTACTCGGTCGGGGTGAGGGTGGCCAGCACCGACCACTGTTCGGTCAGTGTGCGCTGGATGTGCTTGACCCGGGCCAGCCCCTTGAGCGCCGGTTTCAGCTCGTCCTTGCCGAGATGGGCCAGCACCGCGCGCAGCTCGTGGATGATCAGTTTCAGCCACAGCTCGGACGTCTGGTGCTGGAGGATGAAGAGCAGCTCGTCGTGGTGCTCGGGGACGCTGACGGGGTGCTGGGCGTTCAGGATCTCGTCGAGGTGCAGGTACTCCCCGTACGAGAGATTGACTTTGAAGTCACGGACGATCCCGTCCTCGATCGGCCTCGTTGCCGACATGTGATCACCTACCTCGTTTGGACCAGGAGATCACATCGGGCCGTGGTAGACCCATCGGGCGTTGTGCCGGACGAATCTGCTCGTCTCGTCCAGCACCCCGGGGGTGCCGTCGTCCCGGAAATGGGCCCGGAACGTCACGGTCCCCTCGGCGTCGAACAGGGTGCCGCCGGTGCTCTCCAGCACCTCCAGGCGTACCCAGCGCAGGCCGGGATCACTCTCGAGCGTCGCCGGGCGCGTGTCCGGATGCCAGGTGTCGAGAACATAATCGGTCAGATCAAGGGCGAACGCGCTGAAGCGCGATCGCATCAGAGCTTGCGGGTTCTCCGCCGGCTTGCCGTCATGCAGGGGTCCACAACATTGCGCGTACGTCGGTGAACCGCACGGGCACGCTCTCGCGCGGGGAGCTCGCTTGCCAGCCATGCCGGACAGTCTTCCTCAGCCGGCCTGTTGCTCCACGACGATCCCGCTGATCACCTTCTGGCAGCGGTCCAACTCCTCGATCAGTCCCTGCATCTCCTCGATGGCGTCGACCGCGTTCTGAGTGTCGTTGCGGATCCCGCCGACCTGGGTGCCGATCTCGCTGGTGGCCGTGGCGGTCTCGTTGGCCAGGTCCTTGACCTCGCTCGCGACCACGGCGAAGCCGCGGCCGGCCTCGCCCGCCCGGGCCGCCTCGATGGTGGCGTTCAACGCCAGCAGGTTCGTCTGCTTGGCGATCGTGGCGATCAGCTGGACCACTTTGCCGATCTCGGTGCTGCTCGCCTCGAGTCGCTGGATCACCTGTACGGCGGTCTCCGCCGCCCGGACCGCGGCCTGGGTGGCGGTGGCCATGTCGTTGCTGACGTTGGCCAACCGGTGCACCGAGTCGCGTTGCCGGTCCTGAGCCGACCAGTCCTCCTGGCCGCCGCCGCTGCCGGACGACCAGTTGTTGTTCTGATCCCAGTCGGTCATGTCGTAGTGATCCCTTTCTTACCGGTAGCTCACAACATCCCACCCGGCGCACCCGTCGCGTAGCGTTTTCCCTGATCTGGTGGGGCGTCGGGACGGGCCGGTCCCGGCCGGGCGCCGTTATGGAAGCGTGAGGTAAGCCCGGTCAGTACGAAGCGCGACGACTGAACCGGGTAAGTTCGGGAGCGGCGGTCACCAGGCGTGAAACATCGCCGAAACCTGGGCGCACAACAGTTAAGACTCCTGCAAGGATCAGTAAGCACTGTCATCGATTTCAAAAGATGGTGCAAACCATGGTTCAGTTTTTGCAAGGACTTGACGTAGGATTCCGTCGTGACCAAACGTCTTGCCGAGGTGGCAAAGAAGGCCGGGGTCAGTGAGGCGACCGTCAGCCGGGTCCTCAACGGGCGCGACGGCGTCTCCGAGGCCACCCGGGCGTCGGTCCTCACCGCCCTCGATGTGCTGGGCTATGAGCGGCCCACCAAGCTGCGCGGCGAGCGAGCCCGGCTGGTCGGCCTGGTGCTGCCCGAGCTGCAGAACCCGATCTTCCCGGCGCTGGCCGAGGTGGTGACCGCCTCGCTGGCCCAGCGCGGTTTCACCCCGGCCCTGTGCGCCCGGACCATCGGCGGCGTCCCCGAGTCGGACTATGTCGAGATGCTGCTCGACCACCAGGTCTCCGGCGTCATCTTCGCCGGCGGGTCGTACGCGCTGGCCGACGCCTCGCACGAGCACTATCGCCGGCTGACCGACCGTGGCCTGCCGGTCGTGCTGGTCAACGCGGGCGTCGACGAGCTGGGTTTCCCCCGGGTGTCGACCGACGACGCGGTCGCCGTCGAGCAGGCGTACGGGCATCTGAAGTCCCTCGGTCACGAGCGGATCGGCATGGTGCTCGGCCCGGAGGGGCACATCCCGTCCCGCCGCAAGATGGCCGCGATGATCCAGGTCGCCGGCTGGGGTGACGACGCCTGGGTGGAGCGCTCCAGCTTCTCCATGGAGGGCGCCCGGGTCTCGGCGACCAAGCTGATCGAGCGCGGCGCGACCGGCATCATCTGCGCCAGCGACGTGCTCGCCCTGGGGGCGATAAGGGCCGCCCGCCGGCTCGGCCGCTCGGTGCCGGCCGACGTCTCGGTGGTCGGCTTCGATGATTCCGCGTTCATGACCTGCACCGATCCGCCGTTGACGACGGTCCGGCAGCCGATCGAGACGATGGGCCAGTCGGCCGTCGACATCCTGGTCAGCCAGATCGAGGAGGCCGGCGTGCTGCACGACGAGCTGCTCTTCGAGCCGGAGCTGGTGGTCCGGGGTTCGACCGGACCCGCACCCCGGTAAGCGCTGCAAAAACCGAACGGCCGAGTACCGCACTTTGCGGTACCCGGCCGTTTTTTCGTGTCCGCAGGTCGGTCGAAACCTGACATCCCTACCTGAATCAGCAAACGGTCAACATCTGCCACCTCATTGTCGTGTCTTTTCAGCGCACGATCGAAACCTTGCGGAAATGAGTCTGCCTCGCTACGGTGACTCCACTCACAGAGCTGACCACGGCGAGTGCCGATGGGCGGCTGTGACACCCCGAAGCAGATCAATGAACGTCCTGGATAGAACCGTTCCCGAAGGGATGGACAGATGTCCGCACCGCAGTACCGGAGGGTCGCGGCGTTCGCGCTGGCGGCCGGCCTGGGACTTGGCCTGGCGGCGTGCTCCACGAAGAGCAACGACGACAACACCAGCGCAGACGGCAAGGTCACCATCACGGTCGACTGCATGCCGGTCGGCACCGAGAAGGACCTGCTGGCCAACTGGAACGCGGACGTCGCCGCGTTCCAGAAGGACAACCCCGACATCACGATCAAGAGCGTGAGCGTCGGCACCCAGTGCAACAACCCGCCGGACTTCACCGCCCGGCTGGCCGGTGGCACCACCACGGACGTCTTCTACGGCTACATGACCGACCTGCAGCAGGTGCTGGACTCGGGCCAGGCCATGGACATCACGTCCTACGTCAACAAGGACACCATTCCCACCTGGGACGACGTCGACCCGGCGCTGAAGACCGTCTTCACCGACGGCGGCAAGGTCTACGGCGTGCCGGTGAAGAACTACTCGATGGGCCTGGTCTACAACAAGGTCCTGTTCCAGAAGGCCGGTCTCGACCCGGCCAACCCGCCGAAGACCTGGGCCGACGTGCGCACCGCGGCCAAGAAGATCGCGCAGGCCGACCCGAGCGTCGCCGGTTACGCCGACTACAGCGCCGGCAACACCGGTGGCTGGCACTTCACCGCCGAGATCTACTCGCAGGGCGGTCAGATCCTGAGCGAGGACGGCAAGAAGGCCGACTTCAACAACGCCCAGGGCAAGCAGGTCCTGCAGAACCTCAAGGACATGCGGTACGGCGACAACTCGATGGGCAGCCGCCAGCTGCTCCAGTGGGGCGACCTGCTGACCAACGCCGCGGCCGGCAAGGTCGGCATGTTCGTCGGCGCGCCCGACGCCACCCAGGCGATCGTCTCCCAGTTCAAGGGCAAGTACGAGGACTGGGCCGTGGCCCCGCTGCCCGGCCAGGACGGTCTGGGCAAGGCCACCCTCGGTGGCGGTGAGGGCTACTTCTTCAAGAAGGGCCTGACCGACGCGCAGGTCAAGGCCGGCCTGAAGTGGGTCGCCTACGAGAAGCTGACCGTCGGCAAGGGCCAGTTCGACTACCCGCGGGCCAAGCCGCAGAACTACCCGGTCGGTGTGCCGCAGCCGCTGCTGTTCACCAAGGACAGTGCGACCGCCAAGGCCGAGTACGACCTGCGCAAGGCGAACGCGAACGTCGACCCGGCGATCTACTCGCAGTTCGAGAACCAGCAGCTGCCGATCAAGGGTGAGCCGCGCAACGCGCAGGCCATCTACGCGGTGCTCGACTCGACGATGTCGGGGGTCCTGACCGACCCCAACGCCAACGTCGACGCGCTGCTCAAGACCGCTGAGGAGAAGGTCAACCAGCTGCTGGCCGCCGGTAGCTGATCCGAGCGGGACGGGGGCCCCGGCCCCCGTCCCCGTCTATCCCAGGAGTCTTCCCTTGGCGATCATCACCGCCACCCGACCGGTGGGCCGCAGCGCGGCGGAGGCGCCGGCCCGGGCCCGCCGCGGGCGCAAGATCCGCGACAACATCACCGGGTACGCGTTCCTGGCCGGGGCCATCCTCTGCTTCGCCGTCTTCACGTGGTACCCGATGATCCGCGGGATCATCATGAGCTTCCAGAAGACCCGGCGCGGCGTGACCACCTGGGTCGGCTGGGACAACTACACCCGGATCTTCGCCGACCCGAGCTTCTGGCCGGCCTGGAAGAACACCGTCTACTTCACCGTCCTGGCCCTGATCGTCGGGTACGCGGTGCCGTTCTTCGTGGCGATCCTGCTCAACGAGTTGCGCCACGCCAAGGGCTACCTGCGCATCCTGGTCTACCTGCCGGTGATGCTGCCCCCGGCCTCCGCGCTCTTCCTGTTCAAGTTCTACGCGTACGACCCGAGCGACGCCGGCCTGTTCAACGCGATCCTCAAGTTCCTGCACCTGCCCACCTCGCAGTGGATGCAGTCGCCGAGCGCGACGATGCCGGCCATGGTCCTGGCCTCGACCTGGATGAACATGGGCAGCGCGGTGCTGATCTACCTGGCCTCGCTGCAGAACATCCCCGGCGAGCTGTACGAGGCGGCCGAGCTGGACGGCGCCGGGCTCTGGCGGCGGATCTGGAACGTGACGATCCCGCAGACCAAGCTGATCCTCGGCCTGCTCGCGATGATGCAGATCGTCGCCACCATGCAGGTCTTCGTCGAGCCGCTGATCCTGGCCAACGGGGCCGGCACGCAGGACTCGGCGACCACCGTGGCGTACCTGATCTACCAGCACGGCTTCTTCCAGAACGATCTCAACGGCGCCGCGGCGCTCGGGGTGATCATGCTCGGGGCACTGGCCGTCTTCTCCGCCGTTTACCTGCGCCTGACCACCAAGAACGACTGAGGACGGACGGATCGATGGCACAAGACTCCGGCTCCCGCACGCTGATCTCGGCGGCCCAGCTGCAGCGCGGCAAGGGCAAGTACATCTACTGGACGCTGCTGGCGCTCGTCGTCCTCGGCTTCACCCTGGTCTTCATCGGCCCGCTGTACTGGATGGTCACCGGCGCGCTGAAGACCGGCCAGGAGGTCGCGCAGACCCCGCCGACGCTGTGGCCGAAGCACCCGAACTTCAGCAACTACGTCAGCGCGTGGAACAACCTGAACCTGTCCAAGCTGCTGTTCAACACGTTCTACTACGCGGCCGGCGCGGTGCTGTTCCAGCTGGTCCTGGACACGGCCGCGGCGTACGCGTTCTCCAAGCTGCGCCCGGCCCTGGGCAACGTGATCCTCGGCGCGATGCTGGCCACCCTGATGATCCCGACCATCGTCCTGGTCGTCCCGCAGTACGTGACCGTGATCGACCTGCCGGTCCTGCACATCAACATGCTCGACTCGCCGTTCGCGATCTGGCTGCCGCTGGTCACCAACGCGTTCAACATCTTCCTGTTGAAACGGTTCTTCGACTCGATCCCGGACGAGCTGATGGCGGCCGCGCAGGTCGACGGCGCGGGTCCGCTGCGCACGCTCTGGTCGATCATCCTGCCGATGTCCCGGCCGATCCTCGGCGTCGTGTCGATCTTCGCGGTCACGTACGTCTGGAAGGATTTCCTCTGGCCGAAGCTGGTCATGCCGTCACCGGAGACGCGCACGGTCAGTGTCGGCATCTACGCCTTCTCCGGCGGCTCGTCGCAGAACGAGATCATCGCGGCCTCGGTCATCGCGGCCATCCCGACCGTGATCATCTTCCTGATCTTCCAGCGGAACATCATGTCCGGCCTGACCGCAGGCAGCGTCAAGGGCTGACCGGGAGGCGCCGAGCGCCCCTGAGAAAGCCCATTGAAGCGCAAAAAATGCTGCAATAATACGCAGAAAGCGAGTTTTCGTGTCCGCAAAAGACAGTGCGTGGTGGCGCGACGCGGTCATCTACCAGGTGTACCCCCGGAGTTTCGCCGACTCCGACGGTGATGGCGTCGGCGACATCGACGGCATCCGGGCGCACCTGGGCCACCTCCGCGATCTCGGGGTGGACGCGATCTGGATGAGCCCGTGGTATCCGTCGCCGATGGCCGACGCCGGCTACGACGTGGCCGACTTCCGCGACATCGACCCGGCCTTCGGCACGCTGGCCGGGGCCGAGGCGCTGATCGCCGAGGCGCACGCGGCGGGCATCCGGATGATCGTCGACATCGTGCCGAACCACATCTCCTCGGAGCACAAGTGGTTCAAGGCCGCGATCGCCTCGCCGGACGCACCCGAGCGGGACTACTTCTGGTTCCGGCCCGCGTCGGAGGCGATGCCGACCAACTGGACCGGAGAGTTCGGCGGCACCACCTGGTCGAAGGCGCCCGACGGCTCGTGGTACCTGCACCTGTTCACCCCCGAGCAGCCGGACCTGAACTGGGAGCACCCGGACGTCCGGGCCGAGTTCGAGGACATCCTGCGGTTCTGGTTCGACCGGGGCGCCGACGGGATCCGGATCGACTCGGCCGCGCTGCTCTTCAAGGACACCGACCTTCCCGAGGTACGGGACGGGGAGCCCCACCCGTTCCACGACCTCGACGCGGTCCACGACGTGTACCGGGCCTGGCGCCGGGTCGCCGACGAGTACGAGGGCCGCGCGCTGATCGGCGAGGTCTGGATGCCGGACGTCGAGCGCTTCACGAACTACCTGCGGCCGGACGAGCTGCACGCGGCGTTCAACTTCGAGCTCCTCGGGTGCGCTTGGGATCCGTACCTGATGAAGGCTTGTATCGATCGGACCCTGGACTCGCACGCGAAGGTCGGCGCGCCGCCCACCTGGGTGTTGTCGAACCACGACGTGACCCGGCACGTCACCCGCTACGGGCGCGCCGACACCACGTTCAGCTTCGACAACAACCTTGACGGCACCCCGGTCGACCTGGAACTCGGCACGCGGCGGGCCCGCGCGGCCGCCCTGCTCTCGCTCTCGCTGCCCGGCGCCACCTACGTCTACCAGGGCGAGGAGCTGGGTCTCTGGGAGAACGAGAACATTCCAGAAGATCAAATTCAGGATCCGATGTACGTACGCCGTGGGCACACCCGGGACGGCAGCCGCGTGCCGATTCCCTGGGCGGGTGACGAGCCCCCGTTCGCGTTCAGCGCCGCCACCCCCTGGCTGCCCCAGCCGGCCGAGTGGAAGGACCGCACGGTCCAGGCACAGACCGGGGACCCCAACTCGATGCTCGAGCTGTATCGCTCGGCGATCCGGCTACGGCGTACGCAAAAAGCGGGTTTTTCCTGGTTGGAAAGGGGTGAAGGGGTTCTCGCCTTCACCCGCGGCGACGACTTCGCCTGCCTGCTGAACCTCTCCGGCGCTCCCGTTCCCCTGCCGGAGCACCGGACCATCCTGCTCGCCAGCGGCCCTCTCGACGGTGACCTCCTCCCCCAGGACACCGCGGTCTGGCTGCAGCTGTAGGCGATGGGCGCCTCCGGTTCCACCGCCGGGGGCGCCTGGAGAAATATCCGGGGGCTGGCCACACCAAGGAAGGGACCCATGGCCAACCGCACCGCCCCACTCGCTGTAGCAGCCGCCGTCCTCGCGGCTGCCGTCACCACGGTGGTGACCTGGCAATCCACCCCGGCGCAGGCCGCCGGACTGTCCCCGTTCGACGTCGCCGGGCGGGGCGCGACCGTGCCGTTCACCGAGATCGAGGCCGAGAAGGCCGCGACCAACGGGACGTCCACCGGCACCGACCGGACCTACGGCACGCTCTCCTCCGAGGCCTCCGGCCGGGAGGCGGTCACCCTCGACGCCGCGGGTGAGTACGTCGAGTTCACCCTGACCAAGCCGGCCAACGCGGTCACCTTCCGCTACAGCGTCCCAGACGGCAAGAGCGCCTCGCTCGACCTGCGCACCGGGTCCACGCTGATCAAGACCGTGCCGGTGACCTCGAAGTACAGCTGGTACTACGGCTACTACCCGTTCACCAACAACCCCGGTGACGGGCGGCCGCACCACTTCTACGACGAGGCCCGGGCGATGTTCGGGACCACGTACCAGGCCGGCACCAAGATCCGGATCCAGGTCAGCTCGACCGCGCAGTCGCCCAGCTTCACGATCGACCTGGCCGACTTCGAGAACGTGCCGGCCGCGATCGCCAAGCCGTCCGGCGCGATCGACGTGGTCGCCGACTACGGCGCCGACCCGACCGGCGCCACCGACTCCACCGCGAAGATCCAGGCCGCGGTCGACGCCGGGGCCGCCGCGGGCCGGGTCGTCTACATCCCGCAGGGCAACTTCACGCTCTACAGCCACGTGATCGTCGACCGGGTCACCCTGGCCGGGGCCGGACCCTGGTACACCGTGCTCGGCGGGCGCCACCCCACGCAGCGCAACCTGGCCGCCGGCATCTACGGCAAGTACGTCGGCCAGGGCGGCCCGAGCCAGAACGTCACCGTCAAGGACCTCGCGGTCATCGGCGACATCCAGGAGCGGGTCGACGAGGACCAGGTCAACGCGTTCGGCGGGGCCATGTCCAACTCGACCATCGACAACGTGTGGATGCAGCACACCAAGGTCGGGGCCTGGATGGACGGGCCGATGGACAGGTTCACCATCAAGAACAGCCGGATCCTGGACCAGACCGCGGACGGCGTGAACTTCCACATCGGCGTCACCAACTCGACCGTCACCAACACGTTCGTCCGCAACACCGGTGACGACGGGCTGGCCATGTGGGCCGAGAACACGCCGAACGTCGGCAACGCGTTCACCCACAACACCGTGGTCGCGCCGATCCTGGCCAACAACATCGTCAGCTACGGCGGCCGGGACATCACGATCAGCGACAACGTGATGGCCGAGACCGTGTCCAACGGCGGTGGCCTGCACGTCGGCAACCGGTACCCGGGTGTCCAGGGACCGACCGCGGTGGCCGGCACCTGGACGATGGCCCGCAACACCCTGATCCGCACCGGCAACTCCGACTACAACTGGAACTTCGGGATCGGCGCGCTCTGGTTCTGGCCGGACTCGGGGGCGATCAGCGGGGCGACCCTCAACGTCACCGACACCGACATCCTGGACAGCTCGTACTCGGCGATCCAGTGGATCGGCAACGGGACCAGCGGGCTGAACCTGACCAACGTGAACATCGTCGGTGCCGGCACGTTCGCTCTGCAGGCGCAGGCCCCGGCCACCGCGACGTTCACCAACGTCAAGGCCAGCGGGATCGCCCAGAACCCGCCGACCTACAACTGCACGGGCGCCGGGCTGGCGATCACCGACGGTGGGGGCAACTCGGGGTGGCAGACGGCGACGCCGTACTGCGGTCCGTGGCCGGCACCGAAGTGGGGCAACACGACCACGACACCGTCCAACCCTCCCACCTCGTCGCCGACGCCCTCGCCGTCGACCAGCACCACGCCGCCGCCGTCCAACGGCAACCTGGCGCAGGGCAAGACCGTGACCGCGACCTCGGCCAACGGTCAGTACACGGCGGCGAACGCGGTGGACGGCAACGCGGCCACCTACTGGGAGAGCGCGGGGAGCACGTTCCCGCAGACGTACACCGTGGATCTCGGCTCGGCTCAGACGGTCGGTAAGGCCGTACTGAAGCTGCCGGCAGGCTGGGAGAAGCGGACCGAGACCGTCGGGATCAGCGGATCCACCGATGGGTCTTCCTGGACCCCGCTGGCCGGGGCGACCGGAGTAGTCCTCGACCCGGCCGGCGGCAACACCGCAACCATCGGACTGCCGACCAGCACCGCCCGTTATGTCCGGCTGACCTTCTCGGCCAACACGGGATGGCCGGCCGCGCAGCTCTCCGAGCTGGAGCTCTATGCATCGGGCGGCACCACCACCAGCCCGACGCCGTCACCGAGCACTTCGACCACCCCCGCTCCGACCGGCAACCTCGCGGCCGGAAAGTCCGCAACGGCGACGAGCCAGGCCGACGTCTACGCCCCGGCCAACGTCACCGACGGCAACGCCAACACCTACTGGGAGAGCAGCAGCAACGCGTTCCCCCAGTCGGTCACGGTTGATCTCGGCCAGAGCCGGACGGTCGCGCGAGTCGTGCTCAAGCTCCCGCCGGCCACGGCGTGGGCGACCCGCACCGAGACCCTGTCCGTCCTGGGCAGCACCGACGGGTCGAGCTACAGCACGGTCAAGGTGAGCGCCGGCTACGCGTTCAACCCGGCGTCGGGCAACACGGTCACCATCCCGGTCAGCACCACCCAGCGCTATCTGCGACTCACTTTCACGGGGAACACCGGCTGGCCCGCGGGTCAGCTCTCCGAGTTCGAGGCCTACGCCTCCTGAGAAACCCCGGCGGGCGGCCATCCACCAGGTTCGCCCGCCGGTTCCCGAATGGCAGAAAGGTGCGCTCCCGCATGTCCAGAATCAGGCTCTTAGTGGCGGCCACGGCCGCCGCGAGCGTGGTCGCCGCCCTCGTCCACGCGCCGGCGGCACTCGCCGCCGGACCCAACCTCGCCGCCGGCAAGACCTTCAGTGCTTCGAGTTACACCGACGTCTACCCGGCCGGCAACGCCGGTGACGGCAACGCCAACACGTACTGGGAGAGCAACAACAACGCGTTCCCGCAGTGGCTGCAGGTCGACCTGGGCACCGCCACCCAGGTCAACCAGGCCGTCCTCAAGCTGCCGCCGGCCACCGCCTGGAACACCCGCACCGAGACGCTGTCGATCCAGGGCAGCACGAACGGCACCTCGTTCAGCGACCTGAAGTCGAGTGCCGGCTACACGTTCAACCCGTCCTCCGGCAACACCGTGACCGTGGACTTCACCGCGGCCAGCGCCCGGTTCGTGCGGCTGAACTTCACCGGGAACACCGCGTGGCCGGCCGGTCAGCTCTCCGAGCTGGAGGTCTACGGCCCGGTCAGCGGGGACAGCCAGGCGCCGAGCGCGCCCGGCAGCCTGACCTACACCCAGCCGGCCAGCGGGCAGATCCGGCTGAACTGGAACGCGTCCACCGACAACGTGGGCGTGACCGGTTACGACGTCTACGCCAACGGCGTGCTGCGGACCAGCGTCGCCGGCAACGTGCTCACCTACACCGACAGCCAGCCGGACTCGGCGACCGTGGCCTACTACGTCCGGGCCAAGGACGCGGCCGGCAACGTGTCCGGCAACAGCAACACCGTGACCCGTACCGGCGCGACCGGGGACACCCAGGCGCCGACCACGCCGGGCACGCTGTCCTACACGACGCCGGCCAGTGGGCAGATCCGGCTCAGCTGGGGTGCGTCGACCGACAACGTGGGCGTGACCGGCTACAACGTGTACGCCAACGGGACCCTCAAGACGACGGTCACCGGTACGACGTACACCGACAGCCAGGCCGACACCGCGACCGTCTCCTACTACGTGAAGGCGCGCGACGCGGCCGGCAACGAGTCGGCCGCCAGCAACACCGTGACCCGGACCGGCAACCCCGGCACCGGCACGAACCTCGCGGTCGGCAAGCCGATCGACGCCTCGTCGACGGTGTTCACGTTCGTCGCCACCAACGCGAACGACAACGACACGGCCACCTACTGGGAGGGTTCGGCCTACCCGGCGAACCTGACGGTCAAGCTGGGCGCGAACGCGAGCGTCTCCTCGGTCGTCGTGAAGCTGAACCCGGGCACCGACTGGGGGACCCGGCAGCAGACGTTCTCGGTGCTCGGCCGGGAGCAGTCCTCGTCGAGCTACACCACGATCGTCGGTTCGGCGACGTACACCTTCAACCCGGCCGGTGGGAACACGGTGACCATCCCGGTCTCCGCGACCACGGCCGACGTCCGGTTGTCGTTCACCGCGAACACCGGCGCGCCCAGCGGCCAGGTCGCCGAGCTGCAGGTCATCGGCACCCCCGCGCCGAACCCGGACCTGACCGTCACCGGCATCACGACCTCGCCGGCGTCGCCGGTCGAGACCGACGCGATCACGCTGTCGGCCACGGTCCGCAACGCGGGCACGGCCGCCTCGCCGGCCTCCAACGTCAACTTCTATTTGGGTACGACCAAGGTCGGCACCGCATCGGTCGGCGCTCTCGCGGCCGGGGCCAGCTCGACCGTCTCGGCGTCGATCGGCGCCAAGGACGCGGGCACCTACGCCGTCAGCGCCGTCGTCGACGAGGCGAACACGGTCGTCGAGACGAACGACGCCAACAACTCCTACAACAGCCCGACCAGCCTGGTCGTCGCCCCGGTCAGCAGCTCCGACCTGGTCGCCTCGGCGGTCTCCTGGTCGCCCGGCAACCCGTCGGCCGGTCAGACGGTCAGCTTCTCGGCGATCCTGAAGAACCAGGGCACCGCGGCGTCCGGCAGCGGCGCGCACACCGTGACGGTGACGGTCCTGAACGGGTCGACCACGGTCAAGACGTTCACCGGGTCGTACACCGGAACCCTGGCCGCCGGCGCCTCCTCGCCGTCGATCAGCCTGGGCACCTGGACCGCGGTCAACGGCAAGTACACCGTCCACACGGTGGTCGCCGTCGACACCAACGAGCTGCCGGTCAAGCAGGCCAACAACACCAGTGACAAGTCGTTCTTCGTCGGTCGCGGCGCCAACATGCCGTACGACATGTACGAGGCCGAGGACGGCACCACCGGTGGCGGCGCGGCCGTCGTCGGCCCCAACCGCACGGTCGGCGACCTGGCCGGTGAGGCGTCCGGCCGCAAGGCGGTCACGCTGAACCAGACCGGCTCGTACGTCCAGTGGACGACCCGCAACCCGACCAACACGGTCGTCGCGCGGTTCTCCATCCCGGACGGCACGACCAGCTCGATCAACGTGTACGTCAACGGCACCCTGAACAAGACCCTGCCGCTGACCTCGAAGTACGCGTGGCTCTACGGCAACGAGACGGCGCCGCAGAACTCCGGCACCGGGCCGCGCCACATCTACGACGAGGCCAACACCCTGCTGACCGGCTCGTTCCCGGCCGGCAGCACGATCAAGCTGCAGAAGGACTCGGCCAACAGCGGCAGCATCGCGATCGACTTCATCAACCTGGAGCAGGCCGACCAGATCGCCAACCCGGACCCGACCAAGTACGTGGTCCCGGCCGGCTTCGACCAGCAGTCGGTGCAGAACGCCCTGGACACCGCGCGTCAGGACAGCACCAAGGTCGGCGTCTACCTGCCCGCCGGCGACTACGCCACGTCGAACAAGTTCCAGGTGTACGGCAAGGCGCTCAAGGTCGTCGGCGCCGGACCCTGGTACACCCGCTTCCACACGCCCGACTCGCAGACCGAGACCGACGCCGGCTTCCGGGCCGACGCCACGGCCAACGGCTCGACGTTCGCCAACTTCTCGTTCTGGGGCAACTACACGATCCGGATCGACGGGCCCGGCAAGGTGTTCGACTTCGCGAACGTCTCCGGCATCACCATCGACAACATCTGGGCCGAGCACGTGGTCTGCCTGTACTGGGGCGCGAACACCGACAACATGGTGATCAAGAACTCGCGCATCCGGGACACGTTCGCCGACGGCATCAACATGACCAACGGCAGCACCGGCAACCTGGTCGACAACAACGACGCCCGGGCCACCGGTGACGACTCGTTCGCGCTGTTCTCGGCGATCGACGCCGGCGGCTCGGACGAGATCAACAACACCTTCTCCAACCTGTCGTCGACGCTGACCTGGCGGGCCGCCAGCGTCGCCGTCTACGGCGGCTACGCCAACACGTTCAAGAACATCTACATCGCGGACACGCTGGTCTACTCCGGCATCACGATCAGCTCGCTGGACTTCGGATACCCGATGAACGGCTTCGGCGCCAACCCGCCGACCGTCTTCGACAACATCTCGATCGTCCGGGCCGGCGGCCACTTCTGGGGCGCGCAGGTCTTCCCGGCGATCTGGATGTTCAGCGCGTCCAAGGTGTTCCAGGGGATCCGGGTCAGCAACGTCGACATCGTCGACCCGACCTACTCCGGGATCATGTTCCAGACCCAGTACATCGGTGGAAACCCGGTCAACCCGATCACCGACTCGGTCTTCACCAACGTCAGCATCACCGGCGCGCAGAAGAGCGGCGACGCCTACGACGCCAAGTCCGGCTACGGCATCTGGGCCAACCCGCTGCCCGAGGCCGGTCAGGGTCCGGCGGTCGGCTCGGCCACCTTCGCCAACCTCACCCTGAGCAACAACTACAAGGACATCGAGAACCCGACCTCGACGTTCACCATCAACCGTAACTAACCCTGTGTAGTCAGCACGCCTGTGCCCGCGGTCGCCGTCCGGCCGCGGGCACAACCATTTACCCCATATAAGTACGAGATGACCGGCCCGAACCCCAGCCGCGAACCACCACCACGGTCCGCGACGCCGCTTCCCACCGGGCCGCTAGCGCGCCGCCGCCACAGCGTCAGGCACGCGAGGCCCGCCCTGGCCGGCCTCGCAGCGCGCCGCGCGGTGGCCGGCTGGTGCTGAGGGTCGTGTTCCGGGCTTTTTACAGCCGTGAGCGCCAGCCGGCGACGGCGAGCCGCCGCCGGGGCCGGGCGTGCGTCAGAGGGTGACCGAGCGGCCCGTGGAGGCGCTGACGCGAGCGGCGTCGAGGACCTCCATGGCGCGGACCGTGTCCCACGGGTCGACCGGGAGCGGCCCGTTGCCCAGGATCGCGTCGGCCATCGCCGGGTAGAACGAGTCCCACCGGCCGCGGCAGCTCTCCACCGGGGCGCCGGTCGTGCCCCGCCACAGGTGGCCCCAGCGGTGCTGGTGCTCGATGCCCCAGCGGTCGCCCAGCTTGGCCGGGGTCTTGCCGGCCTTGAGCAGTTCCTCCTGGCCATCCAGCTCGGGGGAGATGAACGTGCCGGTGGTGCCGGTCACACGGAAGCGCGGGCCCGGACCGCCCTGGCGCCAGCTGCCCCACAGGTGCGACTCGACGCCGCTGAGGTGGTGCATGGCCAGGAAGAAGTCGTCGTCGAGCTCGGTGTCGCCGCGCATCTCGGCGTAGACCCGCTGGGCCGGCCCGTGCAGTTTCAGCGCCTGGTCGACGAGGTGCGAGCCGAAGTCGAGCAGCGTGCCGCCGCCGGCCGCGCCGGGCAGACGGTCGGGCGCCCAGCGTTCCATCCGGGACTCGAAGCGGCGGATCGTGCCGAGCGAACCGTTCTCGATCAGCTTGCGGATGGTCAGGTAGTCCGAGTCGTAGCGCCGGTTCTGGTACACGGTCAGCGGGACCTCGGCCGCCTCGGCGGCCTTGACCAGCTCGCGCGCGGTCGGCGCGTCCAGCGTGAACGGCTTGTCGACGACCACCGCGAGCCCGAGCCGGATGGCTTCGAGGGCCAGGTCGGCGTGGGTGGCCGCGGGCGTGGAGATGCTGACACCGCGCACCCCGTCGGCGGCCATCGCGGCCAGCGAGTCATACGTCCCGACGCCGGGGAGCTGCTCCGCGACCTGCTTGCGGCGCTCCTCGTCGGTGGTGACGACACCGGCGAAATCGATGTTCGCCGCCGACGCGATCAGGGGGGCGTGGAAGATCCGCCCACCGCTGCCGTACCCCACCAGCCCGAACCGCACCTGCTCGATCATGCCGGAAGTTTTTCACATCGATTGCCGGACCGTTACGGGTGCACCCGGCCGTTACTTGTGATAACGGCCGCATGACGTGGCGTCACGAAATGTGGTATCAGCGGCGCAGTCCCAATGCGGCGCGCACCACAGTCCCGGCCGGGCGCAGGATCTCGTCGCGCAGCCAGCGGCCGGTGACCGCGATCCCGCGGAACAGCGCGCCGAACGTGTACCGCCAGGTGAACGCGACGGCGATCCCGATCGGCCGCAGCACGAAGCGGTAGATCACCCGGGAGGCCCAGCCGATGGCGAGTCCGATCGGGCGGAGAATCCAGCGGTACGTGGCCAGGACAGACCAGGCGACGGCGAGCCCGATCGGGCGCAGGATCCACCGGTACGCGGCCAGGGCCGTCCACCCGATGCCCAGGCCGATCGCCCGGATCAGCCAGACGACGGCCAGCCCGGCCGGGCGCAGGATCCACCGGTACGACGCCTGCGACGCCCACACGATCGCCTGCCCGAGCGGGGTGAGCACCCACCGGTAGAGGGCGATCAGCAGCCACGCGCACCCCCGCCCGAGTGGCGCCAGCACCCAGTTGTAGACGAACCGCCCGACCGGCAGCAGCACCCACCGCCCGAGCAGGACCAGCACCGCGACGACGGCCATCGCGACCGGCCGCAGCAGGTGACGCAGCAGCATCCGGAGAACCCAGGCGACCCCGGTGACCAGGGCGGCGGCCGTCCAGCGCAGCGCGTGCCAGATCGGCAGCAGCACCCATTGCAGGATCTGGCGGACCAGCCAGAGCAGCGGCGCGAGCAGGAACGTACGCATCAGCCAGCCCAGCGCCCGCCCGACCGGCACCAGCACGAACCGCTTGACCAGCACCGCCAGCTCCCAGAGCAGGCGGAAAGGGAACACCACGATCAGGGCGATCGCCCGGATCGGCCAGGTGATCCAGGCCGGCATCTCGGGCGCCGGCTGGGGTGTGGTCATCGTGGGCTCCTCGTTCACAAGCGCCTCACGGTACTGGAACGGATCAAAAGAAAAGCAGGTGGAGCCCCCTGTCGGATGGATGACGAGGACTGCGCATCGCTGTGTGCCCGGAGAACAATCGCGGCATGGAACCCGCTCAGAAGGAACGTACGCCGTTCTCCGACATCGACGGCCTGACGACCGAGATGTCGGAGGTCGTGCTGGCCGCGCTGATCGAGATGGGCCGGCACCCGGAGATCCGGCGGGTGCGCCGCACCGGGTTCGACGCGCTCAAGCCGGCTCTCGGCGCGCGGGTGCTGGACGCGGGTTCCGGGAACGGGGAGATGGCCCGGAAGCTGGCGGCCGAGGTCGGCCCGCGCGGCGACGTGATCGCGCTGGACCAGTCGGCGGCGATCAGCGCGGTCGCGGCCGCCCGGCACGACAACAGCAACGTGGAGTACGTGACCGGCGACATCGGCGCGCTGGCCCTGCCCGACGACTCGGTCGACGGCGTGTGGTGCGAGCGGGTGCTGCAGCACGTCGACGACCCGGATCAGGCCATCGACGAGTTGCGCCGGGTGACCCGTCCCGGCGGCCGGATCTGCCTGATCGACACCGATTGGGAGTCCCTGGCGTTCGACGGGGTTCCGCGTGCTCTTCAGAACACCCTTTTGGCGTACGCGGGTGGCCACTTCATGCCTCCGGCCCGGGACATGGGCCGGACCCTGCGCCGCCGGCTGGTCGCGGCCGGCCTGTCCGGCCTGACCGCGACCCCGGTGACGTGCCTGTTCGGCAGCCCCGACTCGGCCGCCGTGGTGCTCCCGATGGTCAATCCGCGCGTCCCGGCGGCCGCCTGGCGGACACCGCCGGGACTACGTGAGGAGTGGCTGGCCCACGTCGAGGCGGCCGGCGCCCGCGGCGACTTCCTGGCCGTCCTGACCATCTGGGTCGTCGCCGGGGTCGTCTAGCGCTCGATCGGGACCATGCGGTGCAACAGGCGGTCGAGCGGCATGCTGGCGAAGCTGATGCGGACGTCGCTGGACGCGTAGGGCAGCCAGAACCGCCCGTCGTGCACCATCCCGCCGCAGGAGTAGAGCACGTTCGGCACGTACCCCTCGCGTTCGATCTCGTCCGGGTCGATCAGGCCCTGCGGCAGGTCGGCGATCACCCGCGACGGGTCCTCCAGGTCGAGCAGCATGGCCCCGATCGCGTACCGCCGCATCGGCCCGACGCCGTGGGTGAGCACGAGCCACCCGGCCTCGGTCTCGATCGGTGACCCGCAGTTGCCGACCTGGATCAGGTCCCAGCCGCGGTGCGGCACGAGCAGCGGGCCGGCCGGCTGCCAGCGGTGCTGGTCGTCGCGGACGGCCAGGCCCAGCGTCTCGCCGTCGGAACGGCAGAGCGCCATCTTCCGGCCCTTGATGTAGCGCGGGAACAGCGCCATCCCCTTGTTCCGCGCGGCCGGTCCGTGCAGTGCGGTCACCTCGAAGTGCCGCAGGTCGCGGCTGTAGATGACCCGCCCGGAGATGTTGAACCCGTCGTACGCGGTGTAGGTGGCCTGATAGGCGGGCCGCCCGTCCGGGTCGATGACCTGCACGAACCGCGCGTCCTCCATGCCCCGGCTCTCGCTCGGGGTGGCCGGCCAGAGCACCCGCTGGTGCAGCGGCATGGTGGCCGGGAAGGTGACCGCGTAGTCGTCGCCGACGATCCGCCGGATCAGGTCCATCGTCATCGGCGTGGTCGGCCGGGCCGCCAGCTCGTGCGGCAGGTGGCTGAGGATGTCCTCGAACTCGGCGTCGTCGTACCGGTCGGGCAGGGCGTTGAGAATGTACGCGGACGCCTCGTTGTCGATGTCCTCGTCCCCGAGCGCGGCGAAGAGCTGGTGTTTCATGTGCTTGGCGCCGACCCGGGTGCCGATCGCCAGCGGACCCTCCCGGTCCTCCAGCCGGATCGACGCGCCCGGCCCGAGGATGACGCTGCAGAACCCGATCGACGAGATGTGCCCCTCGCCGATCTGCCGCAGGCTCAGCGCCGCCCGCAGCTCGCCCGGGGCCAGGTCGCTCTGGTCCGGGTGCGGGATGATCGACGGGTTGCAGAGCGCGGCCGCCTCGACCGAGAACTCGTGGCTGAAGTAGGCCCCGATCAGCGTCCGAGCCTGTGGCGAGAGCTCGATCTCGGGTGGCACGCGGTGCTGGACGACCTCGTAGTGGTGCTGGAAGACCGACAGGATGTCGTGATGCCGCCCGGCGAAGCGGTTCAGCACGTCGTCCAGCAACGTGGTGATGTCGGTCTCGTCGAGCTGGAGCATCCGCTCGATCATGCAGGCGGCGCGGTTGTGGGTGGCGTGGGCGTCCTCGCCGGGCACGAACAGTTTGACGACCACACGGCGTCCGTCGGGCTGCATGGTGATGTTGTGGCGGGTGATGTCGGTCGAGTTCACAGTCGCTGTCACGCTGGACCGCCTGACGGTCGGGTCGCGCTCCGGCTCGCCAATGTGCGGGCATGCTGCAGCGTGGAGACGAGCGCGAGGGTGGATTCGGCTCCTTGATTCAGATTAGGGCCATCAACCGTCAATCCGTCACAACAACCGCAAGTCTCGCTGTCGTACATCACCGTTCCGGTGTCGTTGTCGCCCAGGAACCACGCGATCGACTGAAACAGCGGGGCGTCCCAGCGTTCGTCGCCGGTGACCGCGGCGGCGGTGGCGCAGGCGTCCGCGGTGGCCGCCGCCTCGATCGGCTGCTGGTCGTAACGGTGCTTGGGTACGCCGGGGCGCCAGCCGCCGACCGGCACGGTCGACAGGTGACCCTGGTGCTCCTGGGTGTCGCAGAGCCAGGCCAGCATCCGCAGCCCGTCGGCGAGCAGTGCCTCGTCGCCGAGCAGGTCGCCGGCCGCGATCACCACCTCGGCCAGCGCCGGGTTGGCGTAGGTGAGCTCACGCTCCGGCCACCGCCAGTCCGGGTCGGAGCCGGGCAGCCCGATCACCGTGGCCGCGTCGCCGAGCAGCTCGGCGGCCTCCCGGTCGCGCGGGTCGGCCCGCAGCACCTCGGCCGCGCCCAGTCCGGCGAAGGCCATCGCCCGCGGCCACGGGGAGCGGCGGCGGGCGCCGAGGCGGAAGGCGTGCCGGGCCTCCCGCCGGATCCACCCCGAGCCGGAGCGGGCCGCGGCCGTTCCCAGCCCCCACAGCGCCCGGCCCCACCAGTCGCCCAGCGACGGCTCGTCCAGCCAGCGCCGGTCGTAGCTCATCCGGTTGCGGAACGCGCCGTCGGCGTCCTGCGCGTGGGTGAGGAAGGCCAGGTAGCGCTCGGCCGCCCGGAGCACGTCGGGCGCCGGGGCGGGTTCGCGGCTGACCACGAGCAGGCCGCGGGAGACGTCGTCGACGCAGTAGCCGTGCTCACGCCGGGCGATCGCGTTCCGGGCGTGTTCGAGCAGACCGGTGTCGTCGGAGAGCCGCAGCACGTGGTCGAAGCGGGGTTCGGGAACGTCGGTGAGCCGGATCGGCGGCGGAATCAGCCGCAACCCCTGGCTCATGCGGGGACGGTGGCCGAGGCGAGCGGCGCGCGGTCGGCCAGCAGCCGGGCGGCCAGGGACTGGTACCGGGCGGCCACCGCGGGCCAGCGCAGGGTCGGCCCGCCGGCCAGCCCGGCCAGCCGCCCGGGAAGCCCGGGTTCGGCCAGCACATGCCGGATCGCGCAGGCCATCGCCTCCGGGTCCTGGTGCGGCACGAGCAGCCCGGGCCCGCTGGCCAGCAGTTCGACGGCGTGCGGGAACTCGGTCGCCACGACCGGGATCCCGGCGCCCACGGCCTCGATCAGCACACCGGAGGTGACCTGCTCGGTCGAGTCGTACGGCAGCACCACCGCATCGGCCGAGCGGATCAGCCGGGACAGCTCGGCCGGCTCCAGGTACGCGTCGACCCAGCGTACCGAGTCGGTCACGTCCAGTTCCTCGGCCAGGTCGACGAGCGACGACCGGTACACGTCGCCCTGCTGTTCGAGCACTTTCGGGTGGGTCCGCCCGGCGACCGTGTAGATCGGGGCCGGTCGCAGGTCGGCCAGCAGCGCCAGGGCCCGCAGTCCCCACTCGATGCCCTTGCCCGGCCCGAGCAGTCCCCAGGTGAGCAGGTTGGGCCGGTCGTGGTCCTCCCGGGGCACCCCGGCGTGGCTGGCCGCGCCGTGCGGGATCACCGTGATCTTGCGCGGGTTCACGTCGTAGTTCGCGGTCAGCCGCTGCCGGGCCGTGTCGGTCATGGTCACGATCGCGGCGGCCAGGTCGGCGATCTGTTCGAGGACGGCGCGTTGCAGCGCGTCGGGCTGGGTGAGGACGGTGTGCAGGACCACGATGGCCGGGTTCTTGAGGGCGCGCAGCAGCGGCAGGACCTCGGCGCCGGCGTCACCGGGGTAAATGCCGTACTCATGCTGGATGATCGTCACGTCGAAGCGGTTCAGCGCGGCGGCAGCGCCGGTCCAGCCGCCGGGGCGGTCGGTGTGCCAGGTGTGCACGACGCGCGGCGCGGCCCGGTCGAGTGCGATTCCGCCACTGGTGTTGTCCTGACTGAGCAGGCGCACCACGCCGGATCCGACGGTCGCCCCGGGCGTTCCGGCGGTCAGGTGCGTGGCGAGTGCGGCATTGAATGTCGCCAAACCACATTGAGTGGGCGGATACGTACTCAAAAACCCATATGTCGCGGGCATGACTGGCCTTTCTCTCTTTGGCCGGCTGCCTCCCCGCAGCGCGGACACCGCGCGCGGGCATCACGACGGGCACCGCGCGTGAACGGCGTAAAGGCGTTCCGGGAATTACCCCCGTTTAACGCGCAATTCACATTGGGACCGTAACAAGATCAAGCTATTCAACTGACGATTTTTCGGTAAATCGCCAGGTACTCCTCGACCATCCGATCCGCCGAGAACCGTTCCCGCGCGCGGGCCGAGCAGACTCCGCGATCCAGCCGCGCGACCTCGTCGATCGCGGCCACCGCCTCGTCCACCCCATCGACCAGGCGCCCGGTGACGCCCTCGTCCACCACTTCCGGCATCGAGCCTTTCCGGTACGCGACCACCGGCGTCCCGCAGATCATCGACTCGACCACGGAGAGCCCGAACGGCTCGGCGAACCGGATCGGATGCAGCAGCACGGCGCCCGAGCCGAGGATCGTCCCGCGCTCGTCCGGCCCCACCGACCCCAGGTAGACCACACGATCCCCGTCGATCTGCGGTTCGATCCGCTCCTCGAAGAACGCCCGGTCCTGCACGATTCCGCAGATGACCAGCCGCCGACCGGCCCGCCGGGCGATCTCGATGGCCAGATCGGTCCCCTTGTCCGGGTGGATCCGGCCGAAAAGGATCAGATCGTCCCCGCCGTCCGCGCGGAACGGCAGCCCGCTGACGTCCACGCCATGGTGCACGGTGGCCACGTAGTCCAGTTCGGGCGAACGGTCGCTGTCGGAGATGGACACGAAGAGCGACTTCGCCCTCCCGTACGCGGGCAGGATGTTCTGTCCGGAAAAGCCGTGAATGGTGGTCAGCATCGGTGCCGCACAGTGCGCCGAGAACGCCAGCGGCAGCCAGTCCAGGTGGTTGTGGACCAGGTCGAACTCACCGGACCGGGCCAGTGCGTGACTGACGTGGATCGCCTCCCAGACCCGGCCGTCGATGTCGTCGTGGTCCTCGTAACCGGCCCGGACCACGCCGTCCAGGGTGGCCTTGGTGACCGAGTCGAGAGTGGCGAACAGCGTGACGTCGACACCGCGCTCGGTCAGACCCTCGGCCAGCAGGCTGGTGATCAGTTCCCAGGGTCCGTAGTGCAGCGGGGGAGTTCGCCAGGCGATCGGCCCCAGCAATGCCACCTTCATGACAAAACCGATTTTCCGGTAATAAACACGTGGATAGTATGCCTGCCCGTTCCTGGACGCGTTCTCGTGTTAGAGAAGAGCAATGACGGAAACGTGGTGGAAGAAGGCGGTCGTCTACCAGATCTACCCACGGAGCTTCGCCGACTCCGACGGCGACGGCATGGGCGATCTGCGGGGGATCATCGATCACTTGGACCACCTCGCCGAACTGGGCGTGGACGTGCTCTGGCTGTCCCCGATCTACCCTTCCCCGCAGGACGACAACGGCTACGACATCAGCGACTACCAGAACATCGAGCCGCTCTTCGGTAGCCTGGAGATCTTCGACGAGTTGCTGACCGGCGTGCACCAGCGCGGCATGAAACTGATCATGGACCTGGTGGTGAACCACAGCTCCGACGAGCACGAGTGGTTCCTGGAAAGCCGTGCGGCCAAGGATAGCCCCAAACGGGACTGGTACTGGTGGCGCGCGGCCCGCGACGGCATGGCCCCCGGCACGCCCGGCGCCGAACCGACCAACTGGGGCTCGGTCTTCGGCGGCCCGGCCTGGGAATTCGACGAGAAGACCGGCGAGTACTACCTGCATCTGTTCTCGCGCAAACAGCCCGACCTCAACTGGGAGAACCCGGAGGTGCGGCAGGCCGTCTACACGATGATGCGCTGGTGGCTGGACCGGGGCGTGGACGGCTTCCGGATGGACGTCATCAACATGATCTCCAAGGTCGTGCCCCTGCCCGACGGGCGGCTCTCGGCCGGATCCGCGTACGCGGACGGCTCGGCCGGCTTCGTCGGCGGCCCCCGCCTGCACGAATACCTCCAGGAGATGTACCGCGAGGTCTTCGAGGGCCGTGAAGGTCTGCTGACCGTCGGCGAAATGCCCGGCGTCACCGTCGACGAGGCGAAACTGCACACCGACCCGGACCGGCACGAGATCGACATGGTCTTCCAGTTCGACCACGTCTGGGCCGACCGCGGGCCGGACCCCTGGCTGCTGCAGAAACTCCAGCTCACCAACCTCAAAGCGATCCTCGGCCGCTGGCAGGCCGGACTCGCCGAAGTCGGCTGGAACAGCCTCTACTGGAACAACCACGACCAGCCGCGGATCGTCTCCCGCTACGGCGACGACTCGCCGGAACACCGGGTCGCCTCGGCCAAGATGCTCGGCACCGTGCTCCACCTGCACCGCGGCACGCCCTACGTCTACCAGGGCGAAGAACTCGGCATGACCAACTACCCGTTCGGCGGCATCGCCGACTTCCGCGACATCGAAGCGCTCGGGCAGTACAAACAAGCCCTCGAACTCGAAGGACGCACACCGGAAGAAGTGCTGACCGTGCTGCGCGCCCGGGGGCGGGACAACGCGCGCACCCCCATGCAGTGGGACACCACGGCCCAGGCCGGCTTCAGCACCGGCACACCGTGGCTGGCCGTCAACCCGAACTACCCGCAGATCAACGCGGCCGACCAGCGCCAGGACCCGGACTCGGTCTTCCACTACTACCGGCAACTGATCGCCCTGCGGCACCGCGAACCGGTGATCGCCGAAGGCGACTTCACCATGCTCCTGCCCAACGACGAGCGGCTGTACGCCTTCACCCGGCGCCTCGGCGACACCGAACTCCTCGTGATCGGCAACTTCACCGGCGAGAGCGTCCAAGCCGAGATCGAGGACGCGGCGAGCTGGTCGGGCGCGGAACTGCTGCTCACCAACCTGCCGGGAGCGTCGTCGAGCGCGCTGACACTTGCCCCGTGGCAGGCCGTGATCTACAAGCGGAGTTATCCACACTGACGGGTTGTCCACAGGGCGTCCCCGCGCCCCGCGGTTTCCCCGCCACAATTACGGCTGAGGCGGTGGCCCCCCCGGGGCTTCGTTTCAAGCGATCGTCGCAACACCTGATTGTTCTTGGGGTGTTCGTGTGGTGGATCGTGTGGGTGGTCAGGGAACCGGGCCAGTGGGGGCGGGCCGGCGGCAGGCATTCTTGGATCTTGTGGCTGCGGGTACGGGTACTAACGAGGCGTGTCGTCTGGTCGGCGTGAACCGTAAGACCGGTTATGAGTGGCGTCATCCGGGATTCAAGCGGGCCAAACAGGACCGGGCCCGGGAACGTCAGCGTGTGCGGCGTGAGCGGGAACAGGCAGCGGAGCAGGCGCGGGCCGCTGCCCGCAGCTGGCCCTGACGGTTGTCTCGCGGCTCGGGAAGCAGCCCTCAGCGCCAGCCGGCGGCCCGTAGCTCGGGAAGCGGCCCCAGCCGGCCAGCGGGCGGCGCGCAGCTGGCGCTGGCGGTTGTCTTCCGGCTCGGGAAGCAGCCACCAGCGCCAGCTGGCGGCCCGCAGCTGGCGCTGACGGTTGCCTCCCGGCCCCGGGATCAGCCCTCAGCGCCAGCTGGCGCTGCTCAGCTGGTGCTGGTGGTTGTCTCGTGGTCTGGGAAGCGGCCGTCATTGCCAGCTGGCGGTGCGCGGCTGGTGCTGAGGGCTGTTGTGGAGCGGCGTCGGCGGACGTGGATGCCGGCTGGTGCTCAGGGTCGCTGGGCGCGTGAAAAGCGACCGCCAGCGCCAGCCGATCGTGCCTGGCTGGTGCTGGCGGTCGCTGTCGGGGCCGGGGCCGGGGTCGCGCGGGGCCATGGGGCCGGGGCCGGGGCCGGGGCCTGGCGGTCCGACATCCGGTGGTCCGGCGGTCTGGCGGTCCGACGTCCGGTGGTCCGACGTCCGGTGGTCCGACGTCCGGTGGTCCGGCTGTCCGGCGGTCCGGGGGTTAGGCGGTGAGGGTGGGCCAGGAGTAGGCGAGCAGCGCGAACGCCGCCCCGAGCAGCGCCAGGCTGAACCCGCGGCTGGGGATCGGCAGCGCGGCCAGGACCAGCAGGATCACCGCGATGAGATAGAAGACGCCCTGAGTGGACATTGGTGCTCCTCGAAGCCGTGGGGATGGGGGCGGCGACGCATTACCCCACGGCTTCGAGGTGCTAAACCACGGTCAGTTCCAAAGTCGAGCTGTGCTGGACCGTCGTCTCGCCGGCGACCATCCTGGTTGCGGTGGCCGCGGGCTCGCCGGTGCCGTAGTTGCGCATCCAGCGCGGGTAGGATCCGCCGGCCACCAGCAGCCGGATCCGGTGCCCGGTGCGGAACCGGTGGGCGGTGGGGCCGAGTTCCACCGCGGTCGGCCCGTCCGGTGTGATCCGGGCCAGGCCGTCGCAGATGTTGATCGACTTTCCGGACGGGTCGACGTCGCACAGGCGGGCGAACAGGTCGCCGTCGGCCGCGCTGGTGGTGGCGTCGAACGTCGCGCGCACCGGGCCCATCACCTCCACCGCCCCCGTGAGCGGTGGTGACGTGAAGACCAGCACGTCGTCGCGACGTTCCAACTCGGCCATGTCGCGGGTGCCCTGGGTGGGTGACTGCAGGGCGCCGCCGATGGACGGGGTCGGGTCTTCGGGGTCGTACCGGAAGCGGCTCGAACCTGGACCCGGGGAAAGCGTGAGGGCCGCCGGGCCGAGGTGGAAGCGATGCGGGCGGACGCCCGGCGGTGGCCAGTCGGGCAGCTCGCGCCATTCGTCGGCGCCGCCGACGTGGACGAGGACGGGTAGTTCGGGGGAGCCGCCGCGCAGCCGCCGCAGCGCCTGGGTCATGTATCGCTCCCAGTCCCGCTCATACCCGTTGGTGTGGGTCCACGGGCCGATCATCAGGTCGGTTTCCAGGCCGGCGGCGCGACGTCGCTGATACAGCTCGATGGTCTGTTCGGGGGCGAGGTCGTGCCAGCCGGTGGAGAGGCTGACCGGGATCGGCAGGGTGGCGCCGAAATCGGTCTTGTCGGCGCCCGCCCAGTACGGGTCGTCGGCCGACGGGCTGCTGATCACGCTCTCCAGGTCGGGCCGGCGCCGGCCGCCGAACAGCGACGGGTAGGCGTCGATGAGCGGCACGCGCCGTAGTGTCCCGCGCAGGTGCATCTGCATCCGGGCCATGGCGCCGAGGCTGGCCCGGAACGTCCGGGACTGGGCGAAGATGAGGCCGCCGACCAGGGAGCGTTCCAGGGCGAGTTGCCCGCCGGTCCAGTAGAACCGGTGCGGGTCGGCGACCGCGATCTGGATGACCGCGGCCCGCCACTCCGGGGGTGGCCGCTCGGCCAGGGCGAGCTGGGAGTAGGCCATGTAGCTGCCGCCGACGGTGTACAGGTCGCCGGTGAAGAACTCCTGTTTGCGGAGCCATTCGACGCTTGCCTGGCCGTCCGGCCCGTCGTTGTGCCAGAAGACGAACTCGCCGGTGGACCCGCTCAGGCCGCGGCTGCTCTGCATCAGCACGTGGTAGCCCTGCTCGGCGAAGAGGACGCCGAACAGCCAGTTCCACGGAAAACCGCCGCGAATGTACGGCGCGCGGATCAGCACGGTCGGGCACGGCTCGGTGGTGACGGGGGCGTAGTGGTCGGTGAGCAGCGTGGTGCCGTCGGCTCCGGGCACCGGCACGGCCGGTTCCCAGCGGACGTCGTACCGTGCGGCGGGGCCTTTCCGGGTCCTTCGCCGCAGCATCCGGAGAGACCAGGGCAGCTCTTTCATCGATCAAACCCCTTTCCCGTACGTTGTACCAAAAATATTAGCAGGAGGAACGTCGATGCCGCGAGGGCGACCACCGGCCTATACGCGTGACCAGGTCCTGGCCGCGGCGGTCACCGTGGCCGACGCCGAGGGACTCGAAGCGGTGACCATGCGCCGGATCGCCACCGAGATCGGCGCCGGAGCGATGTCGCTCTACACGTACGTGCCGGACCGCGAGCACCTGATCGATCTGATGGTCGACCGGGTCGCCGGCGAGCCGGTCCCGCCCGCGGTCACCGGCGACTGGCGGGCCGACCTGCTGGCCCTGACCGCCGTGCAGCGGGAGCTGATGCTGGCCCACCCGTGGCTGCCGTACGTGCTGGCCGGTCGCCGGCTGACCGGGCGCAACCTGCTCAGCTTCCTGGAGCACGGGTTGCGCGCGCTGGCCCCGGCCGGCCTGTCCGGGATCACCAAGATGACCCTGCTCGGCCTGGTCACCGGTTTTGTCGCCTCGTACGTGACGAGCGAACTGGCCGGGGCCTCGGACGACGTGGCCGCCGAACTGGGCCTGGCCGTGGCCAGCGGCGACTTCCCGGAACTGGCCGGAGCGTTCGCCGAGGGCGGCGGATCACCACCGGACTTCCGGACCATTGCCGACTGGATGATCACCGGTCTGGTCGAACAGGCCCGGCGCGGGTAAGTGGAGCTTTTTTCACAGAAAACCCCACAAGCCACTCAAGTCCCCGGCAAGGTGTCAGATGGTCGCCGGTTCAATCCCGAATTGACCCCTTCCTCCGGTGGCCGGGGAGTCTTCGCATGCGCCGGAACAACCGCCTCGTCACCGCCGCGATCGCCGCCACCCCGGTGATCGCCCTGGCCGTCGCGGCCGGGCTGAACCGGTCACCGGAGGCCGGCCCGGTGCTCCAGACCTTCCCGTTCAGCGCCACCGGCGCCGGGCTGCGACTGGTCGCGGAGACCGGCGCCGACGAGGTCGCGGCCGTGGTCCCGGAGCGCGACACCAAGCGGTTCAGCCTGGTCGGCGTCACCTGGGACGACCCGCGGGCGGTGGCCGGCGGGACGATCCAGGTACGGACCCGGCCGGTCGGCGCCCGGAGCTGGGCGCCCTGGCAGACGCTGGAGACCGACGCGCCCGACGAGTCCGGCGGTGCCGACGGCGGCCCGACCCGGGGCGCGAGCGACCCGCTCTGGGCCGGCCCGTCCGACGGCGTGCAGGCCCGGGTGGTCACCGGGGACGACGTACGGCCGCTGCCGGCCGGGATGCGGGTCGACCTGATCAACCCGGACGTGGTCGGCACCCCGCGCCCCGACCTGGTCCCGGCCGCGCTGGAACGGCCGCGACGGGTCAATGGTGTGGAGATACCGGCCCGCCCGGTGCCCCGGCTGATGACCCGGGCCGCGTGGGGCGCCGACGAGAGCATGGTCAAGGAGCCGCCCACCTACACCGGGCCGGTCCAGGTCTTCTTCGTGCATCACACCGCGACCGGCAACGACTACAGCTGCCAGTCCTCGACCGGCGTGGTCCGCGGCATCGAGGCGTACCAGGTGAAGAGCAAGGGCTGGAACGACATCGGCTACAACTTCCTGGTCGACAAGTGCGGCACGATCTTCGAGGGGCGCCGGGGCGGCGTGGACCGCAACGTGCTCGGCGCGCACACGCTCGGCTTCAACACCAACGCCAGCGCGGTCGCGGTGATCGGCGACTTCCGGTCCACCCCGATCTCGGCGGCCGCGCGGCTGTCGGTGGCGCAGCTGGCGGCCTACAAGCTGGGCGGGGCCGGGAACGCGCCGTACAGCCGGGTGGCGCTGACCTCGGGCGGTGGCCCGAAGTTCGCGGTCGGCCGCCGGGTGCTGCTGAACCGGATCTCCGGGCACCGCGACGCCGGGCTCACCGAATGCCCCGGGACGGCGCTGTACCGCCAGCTCACCGCGATCCGGCAGATCGCCGGCGGGGCGCCGGCCGGCCTGCGGGTGACCGGGCTGACCGGCGCGCAGGCGTGGGGAAGCACCTACTGGGCGCAGGGCGGGATCGTCCCGCTCTGGCGTCTGGCCACGTCCAGCCGGATGATCGACCGATTCGACGTGTACGTGGACGGCGAGCTCACCGCGTCCCGGGCCGGCGCGATGCGCAGCGCCGGGCTGCGGCTCGGCGCCGGCCTGCACCGGATCGAGGTCCGGGCGCGGCACCTGTCGGGCCGGACCGCCACCGCGTACGCGAAGGTGGTGGTGGATTCCGAGGAGCCGGTGTTCGCCTCGCCGCCCCAGGCCTACCTGACCGAGGGCACGGTCGGGACCACCGCGCCGATCCGGCTCGACTGGTCCGCGACCGACCCCTCCGGGATCCGCTCGGCCCAGGTCGGCGGGGCCGGAGCCGCGCTGCTGGGCGGGACGGTCAGCAGCCTGACCGGGTCGGCGCCGGTCGGGACCGAGAGCACCTGGACGGTCGCCGTGACCGATCACGCCGGCAACCGGCGTACGGCCTCGGTCAGCCGTACGCCGGAGGTGTTGCCGGAGAGCGAGGCGACGCGGACCGGGAGTTGGCGGGCGGTCGCGGACGGAAATCATCTCGGCGGCGCGGCGGTCGCCGCCGCGACGGCCGGATCGGCGCTGACCTGGACCGTGACCGGCCGCTCGGTCGGCCTGATCGCGGCCCGGTCGTCCACCTCGGGCCGGGTCAAGGTCTCGGTCGACGGCGAGTCGATGGGGTACGTCGATCTCCGCGCGTCCTCGCCCCAGTACCGCCGCCTGGTGTTCAGCAAGTCCTGGCCGGACTCGGCCACCCGCACGGTCAGGGTCGAACCGGAGGGCACGAGCGGCCGGCCGACGGTGATAGTCGACGGTCTGGCCAGCCTCAGGTGAGGGAGGCCACGCCGTAGTCCTTCAGCGTGATCGCGTCGGCCTTGGCGAACTGCTTGGCCATGATGTCCCGCAGCGGCCAGCGGGTCATCATGGCCATCGACCGGCCCCGGGTGCGGATCAGCAGCCGGCTGTTCGGGGCCATCCCGGCCGCCCCGCCCGGCGGCAGCTTCAGGCCTTCGGCGACGTAATCGGCCATCACGTTCTGGTACGCGGCGAACGCCCGCTCCGGGTCGGCGCCGCCGGCCAGCTCGCCGGCCAGCACGTACGCCCCGACCAGGCTCATGCTGGTGCCCAGCCCGGCCAGCGGCGACCCGCAGTAACCGGCGTCGCCGACCAGCGCGACCCGGCCGCGCCACCAGCGCTTCACGTGCACCTGGTTGAGCGAGTCGAAGAAGAAGTCCGGCGCGTCCGGCATCTGCGCCAGCAGCTCCGGGACCTTCCAGCCGGCGCCGGCCAGCCGCTCGGCGATCACCCGTTTCTCCTCGTCGCGGGTCAGGCGCTCGTACCGGGCCTGCGGCTCGCGGAAACCGAGGTGGGCCTTGGCGGTGCCGCCGCGCTCCGGGCGCAGGCCGGCGACGATGCCCGGCTCGTTGTACATCTGGTACCAGTTGTCCAGGTCGCCGGGATCGGTCACCGTGAAGTAGGCCGCGTAGAGGCCCAGGTAGCGGACATAGTCCGAGTCCGGGCCGAAGGCCAGCGAGCGAACCCCGGAGTGCACGCCGTCGGCGCCGATCACCAGGTCGTAGCGCTCCTTCAGACCGCTCGCGAAGGTGACGTCGACGCCGTGCGGGTCCTGGGACAGCTCGGCGATCCGGTCGCCGTACCGGTAGTCGGTGAAGCCCGTCGTCACGTCCCGCAGCACCTCGGCCAGGTCACCCCGGGAGATCTCGATCTCGGCGATGATGCCCTCGCCGCCGAACGCCTCGGCCGGCATCCGGCCCATGACCCGGTTCCGGCCGTCGACCAGGGCCCAGCCGCGCTCGTCGACCTGCCGGGCCCGGATCGCCTCGCGGATCCCCATCCACTCGACGACCTGCCGGGCCACGCCGCGGATGTCGACCGCGTGCCCGCCCGGACGCGGCGCCCGGGACTTCTCCACCACGGTCACCTCGGCGCCGATCCGGTGCAGCCAGAACGCGCTGGCCGGCCCGGCGATGCTGCTCCCGGAAATCAGTACCCGCATCTCCCCGCTCCTCTGCGTACTCTGTATATCGATGTACTAGGGACGGTAGGCGCGCCGCTCTGACCAGGGCAAAGTGCACTAGTACGGGAGAGTGGGTGTACTAGGTGGCCGAGACGGCGTACACGCGGATCGTGGCCGAGCTCAAGCGCCGGATCGAGGCCGGTGAGCTGCGGCCGGGCCAGCGGGTCCCGTCCGCGCGGGCGATCACGCGGGAGTGGGGTGTCGCCATCGCGACCGCGACCAAGGCGCACGCCGTACTACGCGACGAGGGGCTGACCGTGGCCCGCCCGGGCGTCGGCACCGTGGTGGCCGGTCCGGCCGTGCGCCACGACACCGACCTGGGCCTGGAACGGATCGTGACGGCCGCGATGGGGATCGCCGACCGGCACGGCATGGCCGAGCTGTCGATGCGCCGGATCGCCACCGACCTCGGCGTCGCCACCATGTCGCTCTACCGGCACGTGCCCAGCCGGGAGGATCTGGAGGTGGCGATGATCGACGCGGCGCTGGGCGAGCTGCGGGTGCCGCCGCGGTACTCGGGCGACTGGCGGGCCGACCTGGAACAGTGCGGCCGGGTCATGTGGGAGCTGTTCCAGCGGCACCCGTGGCTGGGCGCGACGATGTCGCTGACCCGGCCGCAGCTGTCGCTGAACGGGATGCGGCTGGGCGAGTGGATCATGGGGTCGCTGACCCGGACCGGACTGGGCGCGGGCGACCGGATGCTCGTGCAGGTGCTGCTGTTCAGCTTCGTGCGCGGCATCGCCGAGGCCATCCAGCCGGAGGCCGAGGCGATGCGCGACACCGGGCTGACCGGCGACGAGTGGATGGAGACCCAGGAGGCGGTGTTCCATCGGTTCGTGGCCGAGCACCCGTCGCCGACGTACGAGGAGCTCTTCCTCCGTACGCCCGACTTCGAATTTGATCTTGAAGTGCTCTTCGAGTTCGGACTGGCGCGATTCCTCGACGGCATCGGCGTCTGGATCGACGGACGGGGGTGTGGTTGACAGACCGCACGGCGCGGGCTCGATACGGTATGCGGGTGTCTCAGATCCCGTGGTGGGGGCTGCCCCTGGTCGCCGCCGTGTTCGCCCTGGCCGGCGCCGCTGCGGTCCGTTACGTGGCCGCTCGTGACAACCTTCTGCTGAGCCGTCGGCGACGCACCCGCCGGTGGTACGAGGAACGCAAGGAGGCGTACGTCACTCTGCTGGCCGGCTTCGAGCGCGCCACCGTGCGGCTGCGGGCGACCTTCGAGGCCGGGGAGAAGCCGCCGACGCTGCTCGCCTACGTCGACGAGATCGGCCCGGCGCTGATGCCGGTGCGGCTGCTCGCCTCCGGACCGGTCCGCAGCGCCGCCCTGGCCGTGCACCTCCAGCTCGAACGGCTGCACGGCCAGATGAACCCGGCCGCCGTCAGCGGCGTCCGGCCGGAGACCCACTTCCGTGAGCTGCTGGCCCAGGTTCCGCTGGTCATGCAGCAGTTCGAGGCGGCCGTCCGGGAAGAGCTGGGCATCGAGGAGAAGCCGCCGGCGGCACTCGCGCACACCTCGAACGGCAAGATCCGGCGGAAGGACCCGATCAGCCGCCCGGACGTCGAGCATCGGTGATCGAGCAGCGGGAATGCGCTTTCCTCTGGTCTTGGGGGCAATCCATCGGGCAGGATCGAAGGCGTGACCGACACGCTTGATCCCGTCTCCGCCGCCATCGTCGACAGCGGCATCGTCGCCATCCTCCGAGCCCCGTCCGCCGGCGGGTTCGCCGCGGTCGCCGACGTGCTCGTCGACGCCGGCATCACCGCCATCGAGGTCACACTGACCTCGGCCGGCGCGCTCGAAGCGATCTCCGGGCTGCGCCGGCAACTCCCGCCCGGCGCGGTCATCGGCGCCGGCACCGTCCTCACCCCGGACGACGCCCGGGCGGCGATCGACGCCGGGGCATCCTTCCTGGTCTCGCCGGTGCTGGACACCCTGGGCGGGGCGAGCGTGCCCGGCTATCCGGGGGCGTACACGCCGACCGAGGTCTACGCCGCCCATCGGGCGGGGGCGCCGCTGGTCAAGCTGTTCCCGGCGGGGGGATTGAAGCCGGCCTACCTCAAGGATCTCCGCGGTCCGCTGCCGCAGGTGCGGATCATGCCGACCGGGGGGATCAACCTGGACGACATCGCCGACTGGCTGGGAGCGGGGGCGGCGGCGGTCGGACTCGGTGGGCCGCTCGTCGGGGACGCCGCGACCGGGGGCAGCCTGGCCGCGCTGGCGACCCGCGCTCGCCGGGCGGTCGACGCTGTCGCTTTCGCCCGCTCATGACGTCCATGACGCCGCCGTCAGCCGGCTCGGCTGCTTCCTCGCCTACTCCCGGGGCTGCTTCCGGCCCGGGCGACATTTCCGATTTGTCGGAGAGGGCGGCTTCCGGGGGGCTGTTCACGCTCGGTGAGGCCATGGGCGTCTTCGTGGCCGACGGGATCGGCCCGATCGAGCACGCCCGCGGATTCACGCTGGCCATGGGCGGCGCCGAGAGCAACGTCGCGGTCGGCGTCGCTCGCCTCGGCGGCTCCGCCGCCTGGCTCGGCCGGCTCGGTCCCGATTCCGCCGGGTCGCTGATCAAAGGGCGTTTGAGAGCTTCCGGCGTACGGGTGGTAGCCGTCCCCGACGAGGCCCCCACCGGCCTGATGATCCGCTACCGCCGGTCGGCCCAGTTCATCCACGCCGACTACCACCGCGCGGGCAGCGCCGGCTCCCGTCTCACCCCGGCCGATCTGCCCCGCGCGGACGTGGAAGCGGCCGGCGTACTCCACGTCACCGGCATCACCCCGGCCCTGAGCGACACCGCTCGCGCCACGGTGTTCGCCGCCGTCGAGACCGCCCGGGCGGCCGGCGTCCCGGTCTCCCTGGACGTCAACTACCGCGGCAAACTCTGGTCCCGTTTCGATGCCGCCCCGGTGCTGCGTGACCTCGCCGCCCTGGCCGACATCGTCTTCGCCGGTCCCGAGGAGGCCGCCCTGTTCGTCGACCCGGCCGCCCCGCTGGAAGCCCTGGCCAAGCTGGGCCCGGCCGAGGTCGTCCTGAAGGACGGTCCCCGAGGCTGTACCGCCCTGATCGACGGCGTCCCCTACTCGGTGCCGGCGCTCCCGGTGACGGCGATCGACCCGGTCGGCGCCGGCGACGCCTTCGTGGCCGGCTACCTGGCCGACCGCCTCCTCGGCGCCCCACCGGCCGACCGCCTCCGGACCGCGATCGCCGCCGGCGCTTTCGCGGTCACGGTCCCCGGCGACTGCGACGGCGCCCCCACCCGATCCGACCTCGCCGCCCTCACCGGCGCCGACATCAACCGCTGACCCCACCCCGCTGCTCAGAACCGCCGAGCCCGGTCCGCCCGGGCCGGCGGCAGCGGCGGGGGTTGCGGTCGGCCGGCTGGTGCTGAGGGTTGGGTTCGGGGCTTCCGGACAGCACTGAGCGCCAGCCGGGACGCGGTTTGTGCCAGGTGTGATTGGTGGGGCGAGGAACGGGTAGGCAAAGAGGAGCGGCAATTTCATCGATTTCGAGGAGGCCGTGATGCAACCTACGCCGTTCACTCCGTGGTCCTGGCGTGATCCGTCCAGTCTGTCCGGCGGATACGAGCCGGTCGACGCCGACGTGGTCGACGAGGCCGGGCGAATCGGCGTGGATCTGGTCGGTTTCAAGGTCGAGGCCACCGATGGTCACATCGGCTCGATCGACCAGGCCAGTTACGACGTCGGAAGCTCCTATCTGGTGGTGGACACCGGGCCGTGGATCTTCGGCCGCAAGGTGCTGCTGCCGGCCGGCACGGTGCAGAACGTCGACCACAGCGAGCGCAAGGTCTACGTGGACCGGACGAAGGACCAGATCAAGTCGTCTCCGGAGTACGACAAGGAGACGTTCGAGACTGCTTCGTACCGCGAGCAGGTCGGCGACTACTACACCGGCAGCTACCGGGATTACCCGCGCTGATCCGCGGATGATGCCCGCCGCCCCCGCCCGGACCCCCACGGGCGGGGGCGGCTCTATGTCGTGAGGAAGTCGGACAGGCGCGCGGCCGCGGTCAGCATGGCCTGCCCGCGGCCGGTCAGCCGGGTCCGCCATGCGGCCAGGGACGCGGCCAGCGATTCCGCGCTCCCGGCGGTGCGCACCTGGCCCAGCACCGTCGCGATGTGGGCCAGCCCGTAGCCTCCGCGCCGGAGCAGGTGGGCCAGGTCGGCGTCTCGGACGTCGTCGGGGGAGTAGAGGCGCTGCTGACTGGCCCGGTCCCGGGCCGGCACCAGGATGCCCGCCTCTTCCCATTTGCGCAGCGTGGCCGGGGTGACTCCGAGCCGGTGGGCGAGCGCGCCGACCGGCAGCGGTCGTTCGGTGCCGCGGGCCGGGCGGGTGAGCAGCCCGGCGGTGGATTCGACGGCGGCCAGGGTTTCCCGGTCCCGGATGAGTGCGGCGTGACCGGCGTCGATGGTGGCGAACGCGACGTCGAGCTCACCGTCGAGGACGGCCCGCATGATCGTGCCGGCCGGGCCGTGACCGTACGCGGACACCAGCGAGAGGAACGCGGTGACCGCGACCATGTGCCGTTCGCCGTAGGTGCGGTAGCCGCTCGCGGTGCGCTGCGCCGGCGGGATGACCCCGTCGCTCTCGTAGTTGCGGATCGCCTGCGCGGACAGGCCGTGCCGGCGGGCCAGGTCCACCGGGCGATAGCTTTGAGGCTTCGGCACGTCCGTCCAGGCCTTTCTCGGCTGAACCTTCACCGGGTCAGTCAACGATACGGTGGAGGTCATGACTGATCGCCACGCCGACGCGCTCGAAGATCTCTCCGCGTCGATCCGCCGCCTCCCGGACGTCTTCGAGCTGATCGCCGGCCCGGGCACCGGCGCGCCCGAGCTGAGCTGGGGCGATCGCTTCTACTTCGTCGGCGACGAGCGGATGCGCCCGTTCGCCACGATCGTCGTCCGCAACGTGCCCGGTTTCGACGAGCGCTCCGGCCTGGACCGGCCGGGCGTGTTCCGGCTCAACGTCGAGCTCGGGCGCGCGACCTTCAAGGACCTTTTCGGGTACGGCCCGGAGGAGTTCACCGCCCACGAGTCCGGTATCGACTTCGCCACGCCCGATCGATGGTTCCCGCATCCGGTCTACGCGGTCCAGGGTTGGGGGTCGATCGTCGTCCCGGGCCCGGGCACCGCCGACGATCTGATCGCCCGCGCCCACGCCCGTTCGCTGACCAGATCGTTCCGGCCGCGGTCCGGATGATGCCTGTCCCGGCCCGCCCGGCGGGGGTGGAATGGAAACATGACTGAAGCCCTGATCGTCATCGACATGCAGGAATCGTTCCGGGCCCGCCCGCTCTGGTCGACCCTGAACAACCCCGACGTGATCGCGAACGTGCAGCGCCTGGTCGACCACGCCCGCACCACCGGCACGCAGGTCATCTGGGTGCTGCACTCGGAGCCGGGCAGCGGTGGCACGTTCGACCCGGCCAACGGTTTCGTCCGCCTGGTCGACGAGCTGGTCCCGGCCGACGGCGAGCCCACCCTGATCAAGTTCGTGCACAACGCGTTCACCACCACCGACCTGCAGTTCCGTCTCACCTCGGCCGGAGTCCGCAAGATCACCGTGTGTGGTCTGCGGACCGAGCAGTGCGTGGAGACCACCGCCCGGGTCGCGTCCGACCTGGGCTACGAGGTCACCTACGTCACCGACGCCACGGCGACGTTCCCGATCCCGCATCGGGACGCCCCGGAGGACCGGACCGTCGAGGAGTTGCTGGCCGACCCGCGTACGCTCGCGGCGGCGGACATCGTGACCCGTACCGAGTTCGCGCTGGCCGGCCGTTTCGCGACGATCAGAACCACCGCCGAGGTCGAGAAGGGGTGACCGGATCGTGAGTCAGGTGGTCTTCGTGCTCACGCCGCAGGTCCACCTGCTCGACCTGGCCGGTCCGGCCCAGGTCTTCTCCACCGCCCCCGGCTACACGCAGCGTTACGTGGGGGAGAGTCCGAGCATCCCGACCTGGCAGGGCGTGATCCTGCAGGCCGACCTGGAGTGGCCCGCGCTGAGCCCGGACGATCTGGTGGTCGTTCCGGGCTGGCGCGACGGTTACGGCTATTTCGGCGCCGAGACCCTGCGGCGGATCCGCCGGCACCACGACGAGGGCGGCACGGTCGCCAGTGTCTGCGCCGGCGCCGACGCGCTGGGCCGGGCCGGACTGCTCGACGGCCGGCGATGCACCACCCACCACGATCTTCAAGACCTTCTCGCGCGTACGTATCCCCGCGCCGGTGTCGTCCGCGACGTGCTCTACGTGTCGGACGAGCGGGTCGTCACCTCGGCCGGCATCGCCAGCGGTATCGACCTGGCCCTGCACCTGGTCGCGCTCCGGCACGGCCCCGCGGTGGCGGCCCAGGTGGCCCGGGAGATGGTCGTCTACGCCCGCCGCAACGGCGACGAGATGCAGGCCAGTGCGATGCTGCGGTACCGCGCGCACCTGTCCGACGTGGTGCACCGCGTGCAGGACCGGATCGACGCGTCGTTCGCCGAGCCGCTGCTGCTGGCCGAACTGGCCACCGCCGCGGGCGTCAGCGAACGCACTCTGACCAGGCTTTTCACCGCCGCGACGGGGCGCACGCCGCTGCGTTACCAGCAGACGCTGCGGGTCGAGCGCGCGGAATATCTCATCGGCCACGGCACGACGATCGAGGCGGCCGCCCGCGCGGTAGGTTTCGGCGACGCGCGCATGCTGCGCCGGCTGAGAGCGAGGGTGACGTGACACTGACCGGGGTGCTCTTCGATCTGGACGGCACGCTCGGCGATCACGACACGTCGGTCGCCACGGCGTTGACGGCCTGGCTGCCGACCGTCGGGATGGTGGCCGACGACGCCACGATCGCCCGCTGGCACGAGGTCGCGGAGACGCATCTGGCCGCCTGGCGCCGCCGCGAGGTCGACTATCCGGAGCAGCGCCGCCGCCGATTGCGGGACCTCGGATTCGCGTACGGAAATCCGGCTCTCGATCAGATTTTCGCCGGTTATCTCGTCGAGTACGAGAAGGCCTATCACGCCTATGACGACGTGACCGAGGCGCTGGCGGAAATCGCTGAGCGGGATCTGAAGGTCGCCGTTCTCACGAATGGTTCGGCGCAACAGCAGCAGGGAAAACTCGCCCGGATGGGCCTGGCCGATCTGGGGCCTGTGTGGACCCCGGATGATCTGGGGATGGCCAAGCCCGATCCGGGCGCGTTCCGCGGGGCAGTTGCCCGCTGGGGACTGAGGCCCGGGGAGGTCCTCAGTCTTGGGGACAGGCATGATCTGGACGTGCTGGCCGCTCGCGCGGCCGGGCTGCGGGCGGTTCACCTGGACCGGCCGGGGATCGGGCCGATGGACGAACCGCACCGCATCCGCTCGCTGCGCGAACTGACCGACTACTTGTAGGTCACATTGGCGGCAGTGAATTTGCAGTTGACGCCGTCGCCACCGGTCGCGCCGGTGAACGTCTTCAACTTGGTCGGCTCGGCGCCGGTGTTGTTGCCCTTGAACGTGATGCAGACGGCCAGCTTCTTCTTGGTGTCGTTCACGATCGTGATGTTGGACAGCGTCGCCGTGTCGCCGTAGTTCGAGTTGATGCCGACCAGCGACAGACCCGGGTAGGTGGCGGTGACGTTGTCGATCACGACCTTGCGCTTGTACTGCGTCTTGCAGTTACCGCACGACCGGTAGAGCTTGCCGAAGTCGTCGACCTGGAAGTTCTTGATGGTCAGCGTGCCGCCGCCGTTGTGCTGGAACACCTTGTCGTCGGCGCCCTTGGCCCCGCCGCCGCTGACCGTGTAGACCGCCGACGTGCCGCCCTTGAAGGTGGCCGCGTCCTCGCCGACGTTCTCCCACCACACGTTGGTCAGCGTGCAGGAGCCCTTGCAGTGCACGCCGTCGGCGGCCGGGTCGCCCAGGATCACGTTCTTCAGCGTGGCGCCGTCGGCCAGCTCGAACAGCGGGTCCTGGTCCTCGTCCTGCGAGTCGGTGCCGAGCGCGCCACTGCCGACGAACCGCTTCAACCCGCCGTCGAACGTGCCGGAGACCGCCTTGGTGGCGGTGAGCTTGGTCGTGCCGGTGGCGGTCGGCCAGGTCGCCGCCGAGGCGCCCTGCGTGTAGACGACCGCGCCGAGGCCGAGCCCGACCGCGGTGATCGCCACGAGGCCGGCGCGCCAGCGCTTCCGCAGATTCTTGAACACAGGGAATCCTTCGGGGGTGGGGGAACTGTCACCACCTCAGTGATCGAACGCCCCGGAAAGGTTGCTCGCCGTCGAAGAATTTTTGTGGACCGGCCCGTCGGACGCCGACAGCCGCACGCCCGAGCCGCCGTGACGCAGCGCGACGATCTCGGCCGCGATGCTCACCGCCGTCTCCTCGGGGCTGCGCGCGCCCAGGTCCAGGCCGATCGGCGAGCACAGCCGGCCCAGCTCGGGCTCGGACAGGCCGGCCTCGCGGAGCCGGTCGAGCCGTTCGCCGTGGGTGCGCCGGGAACCCATCGCGCCGACGTAACCGACGTCCAGCCGGAGCGCGAGTTCGAGCGTGGGCACGTCGAACTTCGGGTCGTGGGTGAGCACGCAGAGGACCGTGCGCCGGTCGATCCGGCCAGCCTCGGCCTCGGCGGCCAGGTAGCGGTGCGGCCAGTCGACGACCACCTCGTGCGCGCCCGGGAAGCGGCGGGCGGTGGCGAAGACCGGACGGGCGTCACAGACCGTGACCCGGTAGCCGAGGAACGCGCCGATCCGGGCGACGGCGGCGGCGTGGTCGGTGGCGCCGAAGACCAGCATGCGCGGGGGTGGGAGGAAGGCGATGACCGTCTGGCTTGTCCGTACGTCCACATCGTCTTTTGAAAGGGAATATCCGTTTTCTCCGACGATCAGCGTGACCGGCCGCTCAGCCGACACCGCTTCCACCAGATCCGGCAGATCCGGAAATGTCGACCGGTCGACGCGCCCGATCGTCAGGTCGATCGTGCCGCCGCAGGGCAGGCCCACGCCCAGCGCCAGATCGTCGGCCACCCCGAAACTGGCCGTCCGCGCGACGCCGCTCTCCGCGACCTCCAGGCACAGGTCGTAGACCGCGGCCTCGACACACCCGCCGGACACGCTGCCCACCACCACACCGTCCGGACCGACGGCCATCGCCGAACCGGCCGCCCGCGGCGCGCTGGACCATGTCCGGGTCACGATCGCGAGCCCGGCCGGCGTGCCCGCCGACCACCAGCGCAGCAGGTCGTCGAGCACGTCACGCATCGAGGTCCTCCGGGCGGTCCACATCCCGGTCGTCGGCCACGTCACCGACGTCGACCACCAGTACCTCGTGAGCGCGCAGGTAATCCCGCGCGCCGCGATCACCGGTCGCGCTCGCGGCGACCCCGGCCCAATGCTCACGGCCGAGCAGCACCGGATGCCCGCGCCGCCCCTGATAACCGCCCATGACCAGCGCTTCCGGGGCCGCGTGGGCGGCCACCCGCCGCACCGCCTCGGCCGTCACGCCGGGCATGTCGACGAGCAGCACCACCACCGCGTCCAGCGCCGCGTCCGCGGAAAGTTCCGACAGGCCGGCGCGCAGCGACGAGCCCATGCCGGTCGCCCAATCCGGGTTGATCACGGTCGTGGGCAGGCTCGCCGCCGCGAGCACGTCCTCGGCGCGAGCGCCGAGAACCACCAGGGTCCGCCCACATCCGGCATTCCCGAGGGTCTCGGCCGCGTGTTCCACCAAGAGCCGATTACGGTACGGAACGAGCGCCTTCGCCATCCCGAACCGGCGTCCCGCCCCGGCCGCGAGCACCAGACCGGCCGTGATCATCCCCCGACATTAGCCAGGTCGTGTTACCGGCGTGGTGCCCTCGTCTGTTACAGGAAACCTCGCACGGCAGCCAGCGGCAACGCCGTACGCGGGAAATAGGCCGTGCGCCAGAGCCCGCCGTGCGCCGCGGCAACGGTCTCGTCCCGCCACGCCGCGGGGTCGGCCGCCCGCGGTTTGCGGATCTGATGAATCATCAGCACGGCCATCAACCGGCTCGCCGTGGCCGGGTCGAAAACCTCGACGTCGAACAGATGCGCCCCGGCGTAGGCGGCCTTGAGCAGCCGATTCTGCAGCACCGACCGGGTCCGCGTCGGCGGCGCCACCGCGAAGCTCACCACCCCGTCGCGCCGCGCGAGCGTCGCCCGCCACCGGTGGATCCGCTTGGCCAGCGCGTAGTTCGGCCCCTGCTGCGGCACCAGACTGTCGTTGATCCCGGGCACGGCCGGCAGCGGATAGTTCGCCCGCAGCACCCCACTCGCCAGCTTCGCCCGCAGGCCACGCGTCGCGAACCGCTCCCGCGACTGCCGCACCGCCTCCTCCGGCACCGCGTAGACGTCGGTCGGCGTGGCCAGCACCGCGAGCGCCGTGTCCGGCCGCTGCTGCCGCAGATGCACGGCGAGCGCGTCGACGGCCGCGGCCAGCCTCGGATAGGCGCCACCGGGCGCGTACCCGTAGTTGCCGAGCACCAACTGCCCCTCGAATCCGAGCAACCAGCTCGCCACCTGCGGGAACTCGGCGCCCAGATCGGCGCCGGGCGTCCCGTCGGCGTTCACCGGGGCGATCAGCCGACCGGCCGACGCCCTCGCGACCCCGGCGATCCGCTCCCACAGGTCGGGCCGGGGCAGATCCACCGCCAGCACGGTCGCGCCCCAGCTCAGCAGCCACTTCAGCGGGCCCATCTCGGCGCCCGCCCCGAGCATCGCAAACGTCAGGTCACCCAGATCCAGCCAGTCCGGATTCGCGGCGACCTCGCGCACCGCCTCCGCGCACGACTCCTCGATCACCCCGGCCGCCACCCAGGCGTCCAGCCTCGGCACCAGGTCCAGCTCGCGGTCCGGTTTCTCAGAACCAAGAACCTCGATCTTCCCGTACGGGCGGTCCGGCTCACCCGGCAGCGCCTGGGCCAGCGTGAACTCGCCGTCGGGGCGCACGTACCGCATCCGCGCGTGCAGCGACAGCAGCCCGGCCTCGGCGATCTCGTAACCGGCCGTGCCGTCCGCGCTCAGCCCGGCCTCGACCAGCGCACGGAAATGGCGCAGGTAGCCGCGCCGCCAATCGGTCTCACGCTCGGCCGCCGCGGCGGCCGCCGGGTCGACCGGGCGCAGCGCGTCGGCGACCACCGCGCGGCCCAGCGCCGCACTGCTGCGACGCCCTTCGGAGTCGGTGGGGAAATCGGTCACGCCAGGGGTGTGGGGGTGCACCGCGCCAGTATCCCTAGGGGCCGCTACTCCTACCGCGGTAGGAGACCCCTCCGGCTCATCGGCGGCAGGTGCGGCCGGTGGGCGGGCGATTCGAACGCCCGGACATACGAGTCTGTCGACATGACAGTCCTCGAAGTCCTGAACCCGCCCCGCCGGCACCGACCGTTGAGGCTGCTGACCTGGGCGTCCGTCGCTCTCGTGGCCATCACCGCGGTCGGCCTGCTCGCCGACTCCCGCATCCTGACCGGGGTGCCGATCTGGCTCAAACCGTTCAAGTTCTCCGTCTCGTTCGTCGTCTACACCTGGGCCCTGTCCTGGATGCTCTCCGTCCTGCCCAAGCGCAGCCGGGTCGCCGAATGGGCCGGGACGATCATCGTCGGCATGCTGATCTCCGAGATGGTGGTCATCGTGACCCAGGTGATCCGGGGCACCACCAGCCACTACAACGAGTCGACGCCGCTGAACGCGACCCTCTGGTCGATCATGGGGGCATCGATCATGGTGCTGTTCCTGGCCCAACTGGCGATCGGCGTCGTCGCGCTGATCCAGCGGATCCCGGACCGGCCCACCGCGTACGCGATCCGCCTCGGCCTTTTTCTCTCCCTGCTGGGCATGGCCGTCGCGTTCCCGATGACCAGCAAGCAGACCGGCATCGACGGGGTGGCCGGGGCGCACAGCGTCGGCGTGCCCGACGGCGGACCCGGAATGCCGCTCACCGGGTGGAGCACGGTCGGCGGCGACCTGCGGATCGGGCACTTCGTCGGACTGCACGCACTGCAGGCGCTGCCGCTGCTCGCGTACGCGCTCGGCCGCTGGGCCGGCGACCGCCTGGACGAACTGACCCGGGCCCGGCTCGTGCTCGTGACCGGACTCGGCTACGGCGTACTCGTGCTGCTCCTGACCTGGCAGGCCCTGCGCGCCCAACCGCTGCTGGAACCGGACGCGACGACCTCGCTCGCGTTCGCCGGCCTGGCCGCGGCCACACTGGCCGGCCTCGGCCTGGTCTTGTCACGCCGCCGTCGGACCGCGATGGTGACGGCATGACCGGCGCCCTGTTCTCCCTCACCTTCCTGGTCGCCGCGCCGTTCTGGGCGCTGATGATCCTGCTCCCGGGCTGGTCCTGGACCCGCCGGATCGTCGCCTCGCCACTGATCGCGCTGCCCGTCGTGCTGATCTACGCACTGCTCGTCGTCCCGGCGTTCGGCGACGTCCTGCCGGCCGTCACCAACCCCACCCTGGGCGGCGTGCGCGAACTCCTCGGCACCGCGAACGGTGCGGCCGCCGGCTGGGCCCACATGATCGCCTTCGACCTGTTCGTCGGCCGCTGGATCTGGCTCGACGCCCGCGAACGCGGCCTGCGGCACGCCGTCGTCGCCCCGATCCTGCTCCTGACCATCCTGCTCGGGCCGCTCGGGCTCGCCGCCTACCTCGGAACGCGGGAAATCGTGACCCCCGTACCGGAAACGAAGGTCCTACGCTGAGCGCCATGGCCAGGTTCCTCGACGCGCGGGACACGCTCCCGCGCATGGTGCTGCTCGACGCCAGCGGAGTCGGGTACCTGCTCGTCATCAGCCACGGCGACCACCCACCGACCGCACTGCAATGGGCCCTCGCCGTGCCCGCCTTCCTCTCCGCGCTGCTGCTGCACCGCCGCCCGCCGATCAACCTGCTGGTGCAGACCGCGTTCTTCGCGGTCGCGATGGTCGTGCTCGACGACTCGACCATCAACCAGGTCGGCACCGCCTGGGCGATCGGCGAACTCGCCCTCTGGGCCCCCCGCGCCCGCTACCTGGTCGCCGGCGTCAGCCTGGTCACCGCCGTCTACGTCGTGTGCGACCTCCCGCAGCAGACCGACCAGATCCTCGAATCCGTCGTCGGCCTCGTGATCAATCTCGGACTGCCGATCCTGCTCGGCCTCGTCGTGCGCACCACCCGGGAACTCGGCGTCCAAGCCGAACGCCGCGCCCTCTCCGAACAACGGGCGGCCCGGTCCGACGAACGCAGCGCCATCGCCCGCGAACTGCACGACGTCGTCGCCCACCACGTCGCCTCCATGGTCCTGCGCGTCGGCGTCGCCCGGCACGTCATGCCCGAGGCCGACCCGCGCGTCACCGACGTCCTCGACGACGTCCACCGGACCGGGACGGCCGCACTGGCCGACCTGCGCCGACTGGTCGCGGTGCTGAGAGACCCCGATCGCGTACGCGGCGACGCCGCGCTCACCGCGATCGACCCGACCGCGCTGCCGGCCGCACTGGACGGGGCGGTCGAGACCGCCCGGCGCTCCGGGGTGATCGTCGAGGCCGAGATCGACCCGGCGATCGTGACCCTGGACGCGGTCCGGGGACTCGCACTGCTCCGACTCACGCAGGAGGGGCTGACCAACGTGGCCAAACACGCCGGACCGGAAGCGCGGGCCTCCCTGCGCGTCGCAATGGACGGGCCGGACCTGCACTGGTCGGTCACCGACGACGGAGGCCGGGGAACGCCCTCGGCACCGTCCGTTCCCGGCGGCGAGCACGGGCTCACCGGAATGCGAGAGCGAGTGGCAGTTCTCGGCGGGACGCTCAGCGTCGGGCCCTCCGGCGCGGGCTGGCGGGTGGCGACCATGCTGCCCGGAAGCCTTCCCGGCGCGTCGCCGGTGTTGCTCGCTTCTGCTTCAGCGCCCGTCCCGGCTCCTGCTTCCGCCCCGGCTCCTGCCTCTGCCCCGGCTCCTGCCTCTGCCCCGGCTCCTGCCTCTGCCCCGGCTCCTGCCTTTGCCCCGGCTCCTGCCTCTGCCCCGGCTCCTGCCTCTGCCCCGGCTCCTGCTTCCGCCCCGG
>NZ_CP195646.1:11077500-11532500 GCF_051380535.1 Actinoplanes sp. HUAS TT8
AAGGTAGATGAGCCCGGCCGGTGGTTGTGCCGGGGTAAGCGTGTAGGCCGTCATGTAGGCAAATCCGCATGGCAATAGGCTGAGACGTGATGCCGAGCCGTTCTGGTGAAGTCATTGATCCTATGCTGCCGAGAAAAGCCTCTAGCGATGTTTCGAGCGGCCCGTACCCTAAACCGACACAGGTGGTCAGGTAGAGAATACCGAGGCGACGGGTGAACTGTGGTTAAGGAACTCGGCAAATTGCCCCCGTAACTTAGGGAGAAGGGGGGCCGGACGCGTGAAGCCACTTGCTGGTGGAGCGTGGTATGGCCGCAGAGAGCAGGGGGAAGCGACTGTTTACTAAAAACACAGGTCCATGCCAAGTCGTAAGACGATGTATATGGACTGACGCCTGCCCGGTGCTGGAACGTTAAGGGGACCTGTTAGCTCTTCGGGGCGAGGCGGAGAACTTAAGCGCCAGTAAACGGCGGTGGTAACTATAACCATCCTAAGGTAGCGAAATTCCTTGTCGGGTAAGTTCCGACCTGCACGAATGGCGTAACGACTTCCCCACTGTCTCAACCACAGGCCCGGCGAAATTGCAGTACGAGTAAAGATGCTCGTTACGCGCGGCAGGACGGAAAGACCCCGGGACCTTTACTATAGCTTGACATTGGTATCTGAATTCGATTGTGTAGGATAGGTGGGAGACTGTGAAGCTCGGACGCCAGTTCGGGTGGAGTCATTGTTGAAATACCACTCTGTTGGGTTTGGGTATCTAACTTGCGGCCCTGATCGGGTCGAGGGACAGTGTCTGGTGGGTAGTTTAACTGGGGCGGTTGCCTCCTAAAGGGTAACGGAGGCGCCCAAAGGTTCCCTCAGCCTGGTTGGCAATCAGGTGTTGAGTGTAAGTGCATAAGGGAGCTTGACTGTGAGACTGACGGGTCGAGCAGGGACGAAAGTCGGGACTAGTGATCCGGCACTTGCGTGTGGAAGCGGTGTCGCTCAACGGATAAAAGGTACCCCGGGGATAACAGGCTGATCTTCCCCAAGAGTCCATATCGACGGGATGGTTTGGCACCTCGATGTCGGCTCGTCGCATCCTGGGGCTGTAGCAGGTCCCAAGGGTTGGGCTGTTCGCCCATTAAAGCGGTACGCGAGCTGGGTTTAGAACGTCGTGAGACAGTTCGGTCCCTATCCGCCGTGCGCGTTGGATACTTGAGAAGGGCTGTCCCTAGTACGAGAGGACCGGGACGGACGAACCTCTGGTGTGCCAGTTGTCCTGCCAAGGGCACGGCTGGTTGGCTACGTTCGGAAGGGATAACCGCTGAAAGCATCTAAGCGGGAAGCTCGCTTCGAGATGAGGTATCCCACCACCTTGAGTGGGTAAGGCTCCCAGCTAGACTACTGGGTTGATAGGCCGGAGATGTAAGCACGGTAACGTGTTGAGTTGACCGGTACTAATAGGCCGAGGGCTTAACCACCCTAAACATTTTACTTGCGTCCACTGTGTGATTCACAGCAAACGAACAACCACCCTGTAAGTGATTACGGGTTGCTGGTTGGTTCTGCTGACAGTTGTTTCGGTGGTCATAGCGGAGGGGAAACGCCCGGTTACATTCCGAACCCGGTAGCTAAGCCCTCCAGCGCCGATGGTACTGCACTCGGGAGGGTGTGGGAGAGTAGGACGCCGCCGGACTTAACTTACAGATTAGGCCCACCCCATACGGGGTGGGCCTTTTCTTTTGCCCGAATTCAGGGGCCAATCGAGTGATGCCGGCCCCTGAGGCCGACAACCCGAAAACAGGCCGGGAACGGGACCTGCCGGGAACAGGGGCGGCCGAGAATGGGGCCGGCGGGGAACGGGGGCGGCCGGGAACGGGCGCGGTTCGGTGGCAGACGGGTTCGGGTGATCCGGGGCCTCAACCGAACGATCAGACAACCGATCTCGGTGGGCATGCGTAAGTGGACCCTCGGTGCGATTGTCACCTCGGCGGTTGCCGCCTCGGCGGCCCTGGCTGCTCCTGCCCCCGCGTTTGCTGTCGGCACCGTGATCGGGGCCGACGCGCCCGGTGCGGTGCCGGGGCGATACATCGTGACTCTCAAGAACCGGGGGACCGCCCCGAGTGTGCACAGCCTCGGGACCGGAAAGGTGATTCGCAGCTTCCAGGGGATTCCGGGCTACGCGGCGCAGCTGACCGCGGTGGAGGCTCGGCGACTGGCCGCCGACCCGTCGGTCCGCTCGGTCGAGCAGGACCGCCGTGTCCACCTGGCCGGCGCGGAGAGCCCGAGCCCGGCCCAGCCGGCCGGGACGACGGGGCTGGCCCGGGCCGCTGGGACATCGGCGCTGAGCGCGGCGGGGCTGGGTGGGGCCGCGGGGGCGCAGCGGATCGGGGTTGCCGGGCAGAAGAACCCGACCTGGGGGCTGGACCGGATCGACCAGCGGGCGGTGAAGCTGTCCAACAGCTACACGGCCACCGACGACGGTTCGGCGGTTCACGCGTACGTGATCGACACCGGGATCCGGATCGGGCATCAGGAGTTCGGGGGGCGGGCCACCTACGGGTACGACTTCGCCGACCGGGACAGCAACGCCGCGGACTGCAACGGGCACGGCACGCACGTGGCCGGGACGATCGGTGGCGCCCACTACGGTGTGGCCAAGAAGGTGCAGCTCGTGGCCGTGCGGGTGCTGGACTGTGAGGGCGGCGGCTACCTGTCGGACGTGATCGACGGGGTGGACTGGGTCACCCGGAACGCGGTCAAGCCGGCCGTGGCGAACATGAGCATGGGCGGCGATGCGAGCCCGTCGCTGGATCTGGCGGTGCAGCAGTCGATCGCGTCCGGTGTCACCTACGTGGTGGCGGCCGGCAACGAGAACACCAACGCGGTCTGGAGCAGCCCGGCCGACGTGGCCGCGGCGGTCACCGTCGGGGCGACCGACGGGAAGGACAAGCGGGCCTACTTCTCCAACTACGGCAGTGTGGTGGACCTTTTCGCGCCCGGGGTGAACATCCGGTCGTCGGTGGCCGACAGCAACACGGCCACGGCCGTCTACAGCGGCACCTCGATGGCTTCCCCGCACGTGGCCGGTGCGGCCGCGCTGCTGCTGGACGCGAGCCCGAGCCTGACGCCGGCGCAGGTGCAGAGCCGGCTCAAGGCGAACGCGACGACGGGCAAGGTGGCCGACCGGAAGGGGTCACCGAACCGGCTGCTGTTCGTGACGGCGCCCCCGGCCAAGCCGGTGATCGCGACGACCCGGGCTGCTGCGGGGACGGTCGGTACGCCGTACGCCGGAAGGGTGAATTTGAAGGTCGGCCGGATCGGGAGCTGGTCGATGGCGGGCGGGGAGATGCCGCCCGGGCTGGAGCTCAGCCGCGGTGGTGTGATCACCGGGACGCCGACCGAGCCGGGGGAGTTCTCGGTGAGCGTGCGGTTCACCGACTTCGTGCCGCAGTCGGTGACGCAGACCATCGTCATCCCGGTGGTGGCCGACGCGCCGGTGATCGACGACGCGATGCTGCCGAGCGGGCAGGCCGGTGTGGACTACGAGGGGCAGCTGAGCACCGTGGACGCACGGAACGGGACGTGGACGGTGACCGCCGGCGCGCTGCCCGAGGGGCTGATGCTGGACTCGGAGACCGGCGCGATCAGCGGGGTGCCGACGGCGTCGGCGGGCGAGACGGCGACGTTCACGGTCGGGTTCGCCGACCTGTGGGGTGGCAGCGCCGCGCAGGAGTTCACGATCCGGATCGACCCGGGCGTCTGACGACTTGAACGTGTGGGCCCCGGCCGGGTGCCGGGGCCCACCGCGTTGGTCAGGCGAACAGGGCCGCGTACTTCTGGGCGATCTCCGCCGTGTCCGGCAGGTCGGCCTCGACGACCGGCAGGCCCGGCTCGACCACGGTGGCCCCGAGCTCGCCGAGCAGTTGGCGGAGCAGGGCCTCGGCGGCGGCGGCCTGCGGGGCGACGCCGGCGGTGACCACCGGGACGGCGCGTTTGCCGGCCAGGGCCTGGTTCTGCAGCTGGTCCAGGAGCACCTTGAGGACGCCGGTGTAGCTGCCCTTGTAGGTCGGGGTGGCGACCACCAGCAGGTCGGCCTCGTTCAGGGCGGCGACCGCGGCCGCGGTGGGCTCGTCGCCCTTGGTGAGCAGGCCGGCGCCGAGTTCGCCGACCTCGATGACGGCCGGGGCGGGGGCGCCGAGTCGGGCCGCGACGGCCTCGCCGACCGCGATGGCCAGGGTCGACGTCCGGGAACCGGCGCGGGGATTGCCGGACACCACAACAATTTTGGTCATCGGCTTGGCGGCGTTCGGACCGGATGCGGCCCGGTGAGCGCCGCGCCTCCTCTCCTCAGATGTCCACCAGTTGAGAATTTCTCGTGCTGCTTCACCCTGCGGGGTTTTTTGCCTTTGGTCAACGGCGATCCCAAATCCTAGTAAAAAGATGGGCTAGGTGGGTATCTGGCCAGGTAGGACGGTCGCCCCGAGCGTAACCGGAACCGCGCTGAGCAGGATCGGGTCGCGTGGGGCCTGGTGTGATGTGGCGTGCATGACTAGCATGCGGTATGCCTATCTAACAGATAGGAATTATATCCTTGCCAGGTGCCACCGGATCCGGTGGCAGTCGCCGTCGAAGGAGTCGCACATGTCCGCGCTCGCCATCGCTCATCCGCGTGCCACCCATACCCGCCCGAGCCTGCGGCCGGTTCCGGATCTGGGAAAGACCGATCTGGAGAAGGAAGAGGCGCCGGTCACGGTCACGATCAGCATCGCCGGGGGCACGGGGGGCCGGGATCGAGTGCTGGCCGCGCTGCGTGAGCTGGTCGACGCGGCCGGTCCGGGAGCCGCGGTCGAGGTGGACCTGCCCGAGGTCGCCGACTCGCGGGACGGGGAGATCGTCCTGGACCCGCGGGCGCGCACCGCCCTGCGGGACGGCAAGCGGCTCGACCTGAGCCGGTTGGAGTACGACCTGCTGCTGTTCCTGGCCCAGCACCCGCGCCAGGTGTTCAGCCGGACCCAGTTGCTCACCCACGTCTGGGGGCACCGGCACACCACCAACCGGACCGTGGACGTGCACGTGAGCCGCCTGCGGACCAAGCTGGACGACCCGGAGCTGATCACGACGGTGTACGGGCTGGGCTACCGGCTCGCCGATGACGCGCCCATCGCCGTACAGGATCGGTGATCGGGATTCATCCCGAAAGGGTCATAACCCGGGCACTATGGGGCCGACGTTTCCGCAGGTCAGCGGTCACTTGATCACTATTGTTCCGGATTGACCGGTCCTTGCCACATCATCGATCACTTTGAATACTTGCGAGCACGGGTGTGCCGGACCGGCACGCCACCTACCCAATCCCCCTGGGAGGAACCGTGCTCAACCCGAAGCTTCGCCGACCGATCGTCGGCCTGGCGGTCGGCATTCTTGTCGGCAGCGGCTTGCTCGCCACGTCACCCGCCACGGCTGCCCCGGCCGTGGGTGACGCGTCGTTCGCGCCGTCCGCGCTGGCCAGCAAGCTCGACACCCAGCTGGGCACCCGTGACGCCGGGTCCTACCTGGACGCCTCGGGCAAGCTGGTGGTCAACGTCACCGACGCGGCCACCGCGGCCGAGGTGACGGCGTCCGGTGCCACCCCGCGCTACGTGGCCCGCAGCGGCGCCACCCTCGCGGCGGCCGACGCCAACCTGAAGACCAACCTGAAGACCCCCGGCACCGCCTTCGCCGTCGACCCGCTCACCAACCAGGTCGTGGTCAGCGTCGACGAGAGCGTGACCGGTGCCAAGCTGGCCGCGGTCAAGGCGACCGTCGCCAAGCTGGGTGACAGCGCGCGGATCGAGACCATCTCCGGCAAGATCAGCACCCGGATCTCCGGCGGCGACGCGATCTACGTGAGCGGCGCGCGGTGCTCGCTCGGCTTCAACGTGCAGAGCAGCTCCGGCGTGAAGTACTTCCTGACCGCCGGTCACTGCACCAACGTCGGCGCCACCTGGACCAACGGCTCCACGACGCTGGGCACCCGGGCCGGCACCAGCTTCCCGGGCAACGACTACGGCATCGTGAAGTACACGACCACGTCGGTGACCATCAGCGGCGCGGTCGGCTCCCAGGACATCACCTCGGCCGGCACCCCGGCGGTCGGCGCCACGGTCTACCGCCGCGGCTCCACCACGGGCATCCACTCCGGTCGCGTCACGGCGCTGAACAGCACGGTCAACTACTCGGAGGGTTCGGTCTCCGGCCTCATCCGGACCACCGTCTGCGCCGAGCCGGGCGACAGCGGCGGCTCGCTCTACTCCGGCACCACCGCGCTCGGCCTGACCTCGGGCGGCAGCGGTAACTGCACCTCCGGCGGCGTCACCTACTTCCAGCCGGTCGTCGAGCCGCTCAGCGTCTACGGCGTCTCGGTCTTCTGATCCACCGGACCGACCGCGGGCGCCGGCTCTCTCCCCGAGGGCCGGCGCTCCACTGCCCGCCTCCGGTGCCATCGGCGCTGTCCGAAGCCCACACTCTCCGACGCGGGGCCGCTGGTGCCTGAGGTCCGTGCGGCGGGGTCGCTCTCCAGCGGCCTCGCCGCACAACCATTTTCCCGTACGGGGAAATCGGGCCTTTTTGATCGTGAAGTTCTTACTCCCCGACCGCGCCGACCGCGAGCTCGACCACGACGTCGACGTGGCCGACGTGACGGGCGTACTCCTGGACCAGGTGGAACAGGATGCGCTCGAGAGTCGGCGGCTCAGCACCGTCCCAGCGCGGGCCCGGCTTACCGGCCGCGCCCAGATCGTTCTCGGCGACCACCTTGTCGGTGTGCGCGCCCTGCGCCCGCAGCGCGTCGGCCAGCTCGGCGAAACTCTCCTCCGGGGCGACATACCAGCGGTCGACGTTGCGGTCACCCCACGGGTCGTCGAACGCGACACCCTCGAAACCCCACTCGATCCAGCGCAGCTCGACAAACCTCAGATGTTTGACCAGCTCGACCGGGGTCCAACCGGACGGCAGCCGGCTCGTCCGGCGCTCACCCTCGGGAAGCGCGGAAACCTTGGCGAGCAGCGTCTCGCGGAAGTACGACAGGTAGCCCGTGAAGACGTCGGCGGTGCCGGCGGCGGGGCGGGTCGGCGACGGGAACTCGATCGTCATGTCGCGAGTATGCGGGTTGGCCGGCGGCCGGATCGCGCCGAGTTTCCCTTCCATGACGAGATCACCTCGGAGATTCTTCTGTAACACGTCCGAAACCCACGGGTTCCCGGGGTGAAACCGGCCGTGGCGACTCTGATCTCCGGCAACGGGGCCGCCCGATCCGATTCCACGGCCCTGGAGGTCGCATGCCCGCAGTTCCGGACTCCGGGGACACGGCCTGGCTGCTGGTCAGCGCCGCGCTGGTCCTCCTCATGATCCCCGGCCTGGCGCTCTTCTACGGCGGCATGGTGCGGATCAAGAGCACCCTGAACATGCTGATGATGACGTTCGCCTGCCTGGCCGTGGTCAGCGTGATCTGGGTGACCTACGGGTACTCGCTGGCCTTCGGGCCGGACACCGGGCACGGGCTGATCGGGAACCTGAGCCTGGCCGGGATGGCCGGCATCGGACCGGACTCGGTCACCGGCTCGACGCCGACCCTCGTCTTCGCGGCCTTCCAGATGATGTTCGCGATCATCACGGCCGCGCTGCTCAGCGGAGCCATCGCCGACCGGGCCAAGTTCAGCACCTGGGTGATCTTCGTGGCGATCTGGGTGACCCTGGTCTACGCGCCGATCGCGCACTGGGTGTTCACCCCGGACGGCTGGATCGCGGCCCACCTGCGCATCCTCGACCTGGCCGGCGGCACCGTGGTCGAGATCAACTCCGGGGCGTCCGGGCTGGCCCTGGCGATCGTTCTCGGACAGCGGCTGGGCTTCCGCTCCGACCCGATGCGCCCGCACAGCATGCCGCTGGTCGTGCTCGGGGCCGGACTGCTGTGGTTCGGCTGGTTCGGCTTCAACGCCGGATCAGCCCTCGCCGCGAACGGGTCGGCCGCCCTCGCATTCTTCAACACCCAGGTGTCCGGGGCGGCCGGGATCGCCGGCTGGCTCATCGTGGAACGCCTGCGCGACGGGCACGCGACCACGCTCGGCGCGGCCTCCGGGGCGGTGGCCGGACTGGTCGCCATCACCCCGGCGTGCGGGTCGGTGAACCCGTTCTGCGCCCTGCTGATCGGCGTGGCCGCGGGTGCACTGTGCGGATACGTGGTCGGGCTCAAACACCGGCTGGGACTGGACGACTCGCTCGACGTGGCCGGAGTGCACGGGGTGGGTGGCTTCCTCGGGACGATCCTCATCGGTCTGCTGGCCACGGCGACGGCCACCGGAGGGCCGCGTGGACTGTTCTTCGGGGGCGGGCTGTCGCTGTTCGGGCGGCAGACGCTGGCGGCGGTGACCGTGGCGGCCTTCTCGTTCGGGGCGACGTGGATCATCGCGACCGTGCTGAACCGGACCGTCGGATTCCGGGTGACCGCCGAGCACGAGCACGGCGGACTCGACCTGGCCGTGCACGGCGAGTCGGCCTACGACCTGGGCGTCACCGGCGGTCACAGCGGCGGCGGCGGTCACGCGACCCGCCCGGCGGCCCACCGCCCGGTCGACGCCTAAAACCCATCTTCCGCGCCGCCCGCCCCGAAGCTCCCCTCCAGCCCACCTCGCGCCTCGCGCAGGGTCCAGCTGGTGCTCACGGTCGTAAAACGGGCCAGAAGCAGCCCTGAGCGCCAGCCGGCTTCGCCGGGCCGCGGCGCCGGCTCGGCCCCGGCGTGGTTCGCGGCTCGCGGTGGGCCGGCTGGTGCTCACGGCTGTAAATCGGGCTGGGAGCAGCCGTGAGCGCCAGCCGGCTTTGCCGGGCCGCGGTGCCGGTTCGGCCCCGGCGGGGTTCGCGGCTTGCGGTTGGCCGGCTGGTGCTCACGGTCGTAAAACGGGCTGGGATCAGCCGTGAGCGCCAGCTGGCTTCAGTGGGGCGGCGCCGGGCTCGGCCCCGGTGGGGGTGGGTCAGAGGTCGAGGTCGAGGCGGACCGGGTAGTGGTCGGAGGCGTGTTCGGCGGGGCCGCCCCGGATGACGCGCATGTCGTGGGCGGTGGCCGCGACCGGCGGGGAGGCCAGGACGTAGTCGAGGCGCATGCCGCCGAACTCGCGGCCACCGCCCTGGGTGGTCGGGACGGTGCGCCCGTCGCCCTCGCCGGCCCGCCCCCACAGGTCGATCAGGCCGAAGGCGGCCACCGCACGGCTGTCGACCGTGCCGTCGCGGTGCAGGTGGCGTTTGCGGAACATGGAGGGCTGGCTGGCCAGGGCTTCGGTGTGGTCACTGTCCGGGTCGAGGCCGTTCAGGTCCCCGGCCACCACGATCCGCGGTGAAGAACTCACATAGCGGGCGGCCAGCCAGCGGGCCTCCCGCATCCGCCGGTACGGCGAGAACGGGTTGAGGTGCGCGCTGACCACGGTGAGCGGCCCGGATCCGGTCGCGATCACCGCCACCGAGGCCGCGTGGTGCAGCCGCCAGGTGACGCTGGCCGTGTGGGTCATCCGCAGCGGCTCACGGACCAGCACGGCCACCGGCATGCCGATCAGGGACCGGGCCAGGTGCGCGGTCATCCCGACGGCGCCGGCCAGCTCGGTCATCCGCCGGCCGTCGTTGCGGTGGAAGTCGCGCAGCTCCTGCAGGGCCAGGACGTCGGGTTTCTCGGCCGAGATCACCTCGGCGACGGACGGCAGCCGGAAGCGCTGACCGCGGTCCACCCCACCGGTCTTGATGTTCCAGGTCATGAAGCGCATCAGGCGACCACCAACTGCCGGTTCTCCACGGCGGCCTCGGCGGCGGTGACCGCGTGCGCGTTCGGCCGGACGACCCACCACAGCACCGACAGCCAGGCCGCGGCGAGCAGGCAGGCGCCGAGGACGTCGGTCGGGTGGTGCATCCCACGGTACATCCGGGACAGCGCCACGCCGAGCGGCATGACCACCGCGAGCACCGGGAAAACCCAGCGCCAGGGCTTACGGACCCGGGCCATCACGATGATCGCGATCGCGCTCCACAGGCAGATGGTGGCCGCGATGTGCCCGGACGGGAACGACGACGTCGGCATCTGCCCGTCCAACTGCTCGACCCCGGGGCGGGGTCGGCCGACCGCGGCCGCGCTGGTCAGGAACAGGGTGAGCTCGCCGACCATGGCCAGGACCAGGAACAGCACCGGACGCCACTGACGCCACAGGGCCAGCGCGAGCGGGCAGACGATCAGCGAGACGGTGAGAATCGCGTGGGTGTCCCCGGCCTTGCTCCACAGCCAGCTCACCTGGTCCAGACCGGGGGTGCGGAACGTCTGCAGCCAGCGGCAGAAACCGTCGTCCCAGGCCGGGTTCCACCTGGTGAAGCTGTAGCCGGCCACGTAGAGCAGGCCGAACGTCAGCACCCAGCCGACCAGGATCTCCGCCGCCTTGGCCCACGGGTGCGGCAGGACGGCCTCCTCGGCCGGCGCGAGCCGCAGGTCGGTGGCGGCCTCCGGTTCCAGTCCCTCCCGGGCCGGGGAGGACGAGTGCCCGGCCTCGCGGCGCCACACCCGGAAGGCGTACGCCGTGGTGCTGATCCAGGCGATCCCGAGCAGCCACCCGGCCAGCACGTCGGAGAGGAAGTGCACGCCGAGCGCGATCCGGCTGAACCCGATCAGCGCCACGATCAGCCCGATCAGGCCGAGGAACAGGGGACGCCAACGGCGGCGGACACCGGGCAGGAGCACCAGGGCCAGCATCCCGTAGACGATCATCGAGCCGAGGGCGTGCCCGCTCGGGAAGCTGTTGCCGGGGGCGTGCGCGACCGGGGTCTCCAGCACCGGCCGGACCCGTCCGACCAGGACCTTCAGCGACGGGTCGAGGATCATCGCGCCGACCCCGGTGACGACCAGGTAGAGCGCGAGCCGCGGCCGCCGCCGGATCAGCAGCATCGCGACCACGACGGCGACCAGCGAGATCATGAAGACCCGCCCGCCGAACGTCGAGATCTGCTGCAACACCTTCACCGCGAGGTCCGAGGCCGCGACCCGATGGTTCAGCCCCTCGGCGACGCGGTGGTCCAGGTTCTGCAGCGGCGTCCAGTGGAACCGGACCAGCAGCAGGAGCGCCGCGAAGCCGAGGCCGACCGCGATCACCGCGATCAGGCCCAGCACACTGCGCTCGGCGAAGTGCCGGACCGGCGCCCAGCCGGACCGTTCCACAACTCGGTTGTCCTGTGACACAGCACGCTCCCAAGTGGTCGGGGGTGCCGCGTTCCTTACCCCGCGGAGTCGGTCGGTACACCCGGGGTGCGCTGGGCGGGCACGTCGTGGTGCGGTTCCCACTGGTCCGGCTGGGCGGGTTTCGCGCCGACCCGGCGGGCTTCCAGCTGGGCCGCGAAGGCCAGGCCGAGGAAGAACGCCAGGCCGGTCAGGTTCGCCCAGAGCAGCAGCGCCATCATGGCGGTGAGCGGCCCGTACGTCGCCCCGAAGCTCCCGCTGACCCGGATGTACCCGGCCAGCAGCAGACTCGCCGCCCACCAGAGCACGGTCGCCACCACGGCGCCGAACAGCAGCCAGGACAGCGCCGGCTGCTGGCGTCGCGGCGCGTGGCGGAACAGCGCGCCGACCGCGTAGACGATCAGGATCAGGCTCAGCGGCCAGCGCACCACGTCCCAGCCGACCCGGATCCAGCCCTCGATGTGGAAGCGCCGCTCGGCCGACTCGCCGGCCGCCCGCCCGGCGACCAGGATCAGGAAGCCGAACAGGGCCGGCAGCCCGGCGGTGAACGCGAGGACCGTGGCCCGGGTGTACTTCGGCAGGGCCGGCCGGTCCCGCTCGACGCCGTAGATGCGGTTGGCGCCCCGCTCGACCTGGGCCATCGCCGTGGTCAGGGCGATCAGGCCGGTGATCAGACCGAGGACCAGGGCCAGCTCGCCGGCATCCTCGGTGCGGTCGTCGTCCATCAGCAGCTCGCGGACCACCGGCTCGCTGGCGCCCGGGGTCAGCGCGATGACGGTGTCGGCCACGACCTCACCGCCCGACTCCACGCCCAGGTCGGTGGCGAGACCGGAGAGGGCGATCAGGAACGGGACGATGGCCAGGCAGAGCTGCAGCGCGAACGCGCGGGCGTGACTGAAGCCGTCGCCGTAGCGGAAGCGGATGAACGCGTCCCGGAACAGCGGCCAGCCGCCGTAGTTGCGCAGCGCCAGGTACGCGTCGTCGGCCGAGAGCTCGTCCCCGCCCATGGTGCGCGTCTCGGGGACCGGTTCGGTGCTGCTCACCGCGAAGTGGCCCGCTTGGCGACCGCCTTGGCGTCGTAGGCCAGGTCCGGGTCCGCGTCGGGTTGCGGAACACAGAGCAGAAGAGCCTTATGACGTACGGAGATCTTCATGGCCTTGCCCGGCGCGATGAGATCGCCGTCCAGCTGGCGGGGCTGGGCGTGGTTGCTGTAGATCTCCACCCGGGAGGCGGTGAACGTCTCCATCCGCGGCACGCGCTCGCGCCGCCCGGCCACCCCGGCGATCAGCCCGGCCCAGTGGAACAGGTTGTTCGGGCTGATGATGGCCACGTTGAGCTGCCCGTCGTCCGGCACCGCCCGCTTGAGCAGCCGCACCCCGCCCTGGAGACGGCCCACGTTGCCGACGATCACGGTCCGCGGGTGGCGGGGCATCGGCGGGCCGCCGTCGAGCCGGATCCGCACCCGCATCGGCCGGTCCAGCAGGTGCTTGGCCGCGCCGAACAGGTAGGCCGGCCAGCCGATGTGCTTCTTCGCCCGCTCGGACGTGTCCTGCAGCATCTTCGCGTCGAAGCCCATCCCGGCCATCACCACGAAGCACTGGTCGCCGATCACGCCGACGTCGATCCGGCGGCGGCCACCTTCGAGCGCCACCTGCAGCCCGGCCGCCGGGTCGGTGCCCAGCCCCAGGTTGGCCGCGAGCAGGTTCCCGGTGCCGGCCGGCAGCACCGCCAGCGCGACGCCGGTGCCGGTGAGCGCGGTCACCACGGCGGTCACCGTGCCGTCGCCGCCGCACGCGAAGACGAGCTCGGCGCCCCGCGCGACGGCCTTCTTGGCCTGGCCCCGGCCCGGGTCCTCGGGAGTCGTCTCGAACCACTCCGGCTCGGGCCAGCCGGCCCTGGTGAGGGTGTTCCGGAGCGTGTTCCGGAGTTGATCGGGATCGGTCACCTTGGCGGGGTTCACCACAACGGCCGAGCGGGGTCCTGTCACGGCCACAGTTTGCCCGAGCAACGTCACAGCTGCGACTCAGGAATCAATCCGGCCCGGGAAGGGCACACTTTCACGGGTGACTCCCTTGACGTACCCCGAAGTCGGGCTGACCCGCACCGGACCACTGCCGGACGGCTACCGCCACCTGCGCCATCGGACCCGCCTGGGCTCCGGCGAGACCGTCTTCACCACCGCCGGAGAGGCGGTCCTGACCTTCCGGATGCACCGGGCGACCGGCGCGAAGGTCCGCACCGACGCCGAGCGGGCCGCCCCCGGCGTGCGGCTCTCGATCGGACTCGGACCGGTCAGCGCACCCTGCGAAGTGGTCTGGATCACCCAAGACCAGAACAAGATCGGATTTGGGTACGGAACCCTGCCCGGTCACCCGGCGAGCGGCGAGGAGGCGTTCGTCGTCGAACGCGACGAGCGCGACGACGTCTGGTTCGCGGTGACCGCTTTCAGTCGCCCGGCCGGTGCCCTGATGCGACTCGCCGGGCCGTTCGCGGTGCTGGTCCAGCGCGCCTACGCGCACCGGTGCGGACAGGTACTGCGGCGGCTGGGTACCGTGAGCCGGTGAGCACGACGACGGTCACCTGGTGGGGACACAGCACCGTGTGGCTGGCCGACTCGGGGGTCACCCTGCTGACCGACCCGGTGCTCACCGATCGGCTCGCGCACCTGCGGCGGATGGTCGGCCCGCCCCCACGGTTGCCCGGCGCACCGGACGCGGTCCTGCTGTCCCATCTGCACGCGGACCACTTCCATGTGGCGTCGCTCAAGGCCGTACCGGGAAATCCTCTTTTGATCGTGCCTCGCGGCGCCGCCGCGTTCGCCGCGAAAGCTCTCGGCGCGGCCGCGGCCCGGCGTTGCGTGGAGGTCGCGCCCGGCGAGGAGGTCGAGGTCGGCGCCGTCCGGGTGCGGGCCGTCCCGGCCAAGCACGACGGCGGACGCGGTCCGTGGTCCCGCGACCGGGCCGAGGCCATCGGATTCGTCGTCGAGGGCGAGGCCCGGACCTGGTTCGCGGGCGACACCGGCCTGTTCGACCGGATGCACGAGTTCGGGCCGCTCGACCTGGCCCTGATCCCGGTCGGCGGCTGGGGTCCGTCCCTCGGCGCGCACGGGCATCTGGACCCGGCCGACGCGGCCGAGGCGCTGCGCCGGGTCAAAGCGGCCTGGGCCGTGCCGGTGCACTACGGCACGCTCTGGCCGATCGGGATGGGCCGGATGCGGCAGCACATGTTCGCCGAACCCGGCCCCCGATTCGCCGAACTGGCCGCCCGCACCTCACCCGACACCCGCGTCCGGGTGCTGACACAGGGCGAGACGTTGACCCTGGGACCGGCCGCGTGATCGCCACCCTGGGGGCGCTGGGCGCGCTGGCCTGGCTGTTCGGCGTGGTCTGCTTCGGCGCGATCATCCCGATCGTGCCGACCGGGGCGGCGGTCAGCAGCGCCGCCGCGCTCGCCTTCCACGAACACCACCCGGTGACCATCGTGCTGGTCATCGCCGCCGGCGCGGCCGGGGCCTACGTCGGCGACCTGGCCATGTACGCGATGTGCCGGTTCGGCGGCGAGAAACTCGCCCGGCGGCTGCGCTGGCTGCGCGACGAGGAACACCTGGCCTCGGTCAAGGACAAACTGAAGGCCCACGAGATCCAGGTGCTGCTGGTGTCCCGGCTGATCCCCGGCGGCCGCGTGCCGGTGCTGCTGGCCGCCGCGTTCGCCGGCCTGCCCTGGCGCACCTTCGTGACCGCCAACCTGCCCGCCTGCGCCCTGTGGTCGGCCGTCTACGCCGGGATCGGGGTGGCCGGCGGCTCGATCTTCCCGAAACCGTGGCAGGGCATCATCGCCGCGATCGTGCTCATCCTCGTCGTCAACCAGGCCGTGGGCTGGTGGAACAAGCGCGCCGCGGCTAGTACTTGAGGTAGGTCCGGGTCATCTTGGCCGCCGTCTCGACCACCTTGTGGCCGCTCGCCTCCGACTTGTTCAGGTGAGAGAGCACGGCGATGGAGACGTCGGTGTCGTCGCCGACGATCCGGCCGACCGAGTTGATGATGTAAAGACCGTTCTCGGTCGAGCGGCCCAGCCAGCCGTTCTTCACCGTGAAATCCTCACCGGTCTTGGCCGCGGCCGGGACACCCCACTGCTGGGCCGGGTTGACCGTGCTCATCAGCGTGTGCGCGTACTTCCGGGAACTCGCGGTCAGCGGGCTCTTGTCGGACACCAACTGGGCCAGCAACTTCACCTGATCCTTGGCCGTGGTCCTGGTCAGGCCCCACGAACTGTTCACCGTCGTCTGCGTCAGACCCAGCCGCTTGTCACACTTCTGAACCGCGGACTGCTTGCCCAGCTTCGTGAACAGCGAGGTCGTGGAGTCGTTGTCGCTGTTGCGGATCATGTTCTTGGCCAGCGCGTCCTCCTGCGAGGTGAGCTTGCGGCCGGCATCCTGCGTGGTCATCAACAGGCAGGCCAGGACCTGGACCTTGACGATGCTGGCGGTCTCGAACTTCTGGTCCCCGCGGAACGCGTACGTCAGACCGGTCTTCTTGTCGAGAACGGCGAGCGAGAACTCGGGGGCGGTCGCCGCATACTTCGTCAAAGCGGCGTCCAAGGTCTTGACCTTCTTCTCCCACGCGATCCGGGCCAGCTCCTCCGGGCTCGGACCGGTCGGCGACGGCGACGCCGTGTTGCCGGTGAGGAACGTGGCCGCGGCGCTGTCGCTGCCGATCACGCCCTTGGCTAGCAAGGCCACACCTCCCAGGACGATCACGGCCGCCATCGTCAAAAGCCACTTCGGGGAACGTCGCACGGAAGCATGATGCCCTGTCCGGGCGACGGTTGGTGTCGATGACAACTGTGAATCATGCAGGAATATCCGAATTTCCACCGTGCGATGCGACCCGGCAACTCTTGGTCATCGGATCGTGCCCGCTGTCGCTGTCGCTGCCTCCGCTGCTGCCGGTGCCGCTTGCGCCGCCGCTCGCCGATGCCGTCACCTCCGGCGCCGCCGCTGCCAGCTCCTGCGCCGCCGCTTCCTGCGCTACCGCCGCGGCTCGCGCCTGATTGCTTGCTCGCGTCGCCGCTTCCTGTGCCGTCAGCGCCGCCCGGCCGCTTGCTTGCGCCGCCTTCGGCGTGCGCCCGGTTGTCCGAGGTTGCTGCTGTCCGCTTGCGGCTGCTGGGTGGTTGCGGTGTTGCTTCCCAGCAGGCATCCGCTTCGGGTCACTGTTGCGGCCGCCGCGAGCTGTCCGCTGTTGCTCGCGGTTTCCAACCCGCTTGGGTACGCCTTCAGCCTCCGAACCCAACCGCACCAGCCACCGCCGCCGCTGCGCTCCAGCTGCGGCGCCCCGACAGCCCTCACCGCCAGCCGAGCCCGGCCAGCTGGCGCTCAGGGTCGAAAACCGTGCCGGATGCAGCACTGAGTGCCAGCTGGGGTGGGTGGGCTGGTGCTCAGGGTCGAAAACCGTGCCGGATGCAGCACTGAGTGCCAGCTGGGGTGGGTGGGCTGGTGCTGGGGGGTGTGGGGTGGGGGTGCTGTTGGTCTCGGCTGGGGCGCTCGGCGGGCCGGGGGTGCTCGCGGAGAGCAGAATGGGGAAATGGCGTCACTGGTGTCCCGAGCCGTCCAGATGTCCCGCGTCGCGTTGTCCGCGCCGGCCGTCGCCGCTGACCTCACGCGTGCCGCGATCGGGCAGGTGATCGAGACCGCGGGGGTGGTGGCCAGTGTTCCGGTGCGGGCGCTCGGGCTGCTCGGGCAGGCCGAGCTGCTGGTGAACCGGGCCGGGCTGGCCGTCGGGCAGGTGGAGGACCTGATTCAGCGGGTGACCGCGGTGACGACCTCGGCCGAGGAGACCGTTGCCGAGGTGCGGACGATCACCGCGGCCGCCGAGGGGCTGCTCGGGGAGGTTCGGGCGATCACGACGGCGGCGGCTCTGACGGTGGACGAGGCCGGGGCGATCTCGACCGCGGCCGGTGACGTGGTGCGGCGGGCCGCGACGACGGCTGACGCGGCCGGGACGATTGTGATCGAGGCCGGGTCGCTGACCACGTCCGCGGCCGAGCTGGTGGCTGAGGCCGGGGCGGTGAGTGCGGCGGCGCGGGGGATCGTGGACGAGGCGGCCGGCGTGGCCGGGCGGGCGTCGGCGGTGGTCGCGCGGGCCGACCAGGCGGCCGGGGTGGCCACCGAGCTGCTCGACGGGTATGCGCCGACGCTGCGTAAGGCGTCGCCGCTGGCCGCGCGGTTCGTCGAGGAGCTGACGCCGGAGGAGGTGACCGCGGCGATCAAGATGGTGGACGAGCTTCCGGCGCTGCGGGATCACATGGTCAACGACGTGATGCCGCTGCTCAACAAGCTTGACCAGGTCGGGCCGGATCTGCACAAGCTGCTTGAGGTGACCGAGGATCTGCACCTGGCCATCGCCGGTCTGCCCGGTCTGAAGCTGCTCCGCCGCCGGGGTGAGGAGCGCACCGAGGACCACCACATCAAGTCCTGAGCGGGCGGCGGCGGGGTCAGATGACGGTGTCGGCGACCACGCGGTCGCGGCCGCTGCGTTTGGCGGCGTAAAGGTTGCGGTCGGCCTGGGAGAGCAGGGACTTCACGGTGCCGTGGCCGTCCAGGGACGTGGTGATGCCGATGCTCGTGGTGACCGGCAGGCTGCCGGTGATCGGGCCCCACGCGTGGGCGCGGATGCGCAGGCGCAGGCGTTCGCAGCGGACCGCGACCTCCTCCGGGCCGAGGCCGGGGAAGACCAGCAGGAACTCCTCGCCGCCCATCCGCGCGGCCAGCGCCGACCCGGGTGTGGCCTCCTCCAGGAGTTCGGCCACGTGCTGGAGGACGGTGTCGCCGGTGGCGTGCGAGAGCGTGTCGTTGACCCGCTTGAAGTGGTCCAGGTCGATGATGGCGAGCGAGATCGGTCCGTCGCCGGCGGCCGCCTCCAGGAGCAGTGCGGGCAGCCGCTCGTTGATGTAGCGGCGGTTGTAGAGCCCGGTCAGCGCGTCCCGGTGGGCCATCTCCCGGAAGTGTTCGCTGGCCCGGCGCGCCTCGTTGGCCTCGAAGACGGCCTGCAGCGCGCGGGCGCGGGCGTCGCGCTGGGCCGAGAGCAGCGCGGTGGTCTCGGTGTGGAAGGCGCGGTGCTCCTCGTACGCCTCGGCGTAGCGGCCGGTGGCGGCGTAGAGCGCGGCCTGCTCCTCGCGGAGCCGGGCCCGGACCGCGGCCAGCCCCCGGTCCTCGCAGATGCGCAGGTTGGCGTCGAGGGCGGCCTGCGCCTCCGGGTAGTGCCCGGCGAGCCGGCGGGCCAGGGCCAGGGTGAGGTGGCACTCGGCGATCGCGTCGCCCTCGTTGGCCGCGACCAGATCGGCCAGTACCGGCGTGAGCAGCTGCTCGACCTCGTCGTAGTGCCCGCCCATCAGCTCGACCCGGGCCATCGTGTCCAGTTCGTTGGCGCTGAACCGGTAACCGGTCCGGGCCTGGATCTCGTGGATCTCGGCGACGATCGCCCGGGCGGCCGGCTCGTCCTCGTTCTCGTAGGCGCTGTAGGCCATGTTGTTCAGGGTCAGGATGGTCATCTCGTAGTCGCCGGCGGCGACGGTGAGGGCCAGGGCCTCGCGGGCCCGCCGGTCGCTCTCGACCCGGGAACCGGATTCGTCGAGCGCCACCGACAGCGACATCAACAGTTGGGCCCGCAGCGTGACCGGCCAGTCCGGGCGCATGTGGGCCACCGACTGGACGGCGTGCTTGAGGCCGTCGGCGGAGTCACCGACGTACCGGTAGAAGAGCGACAGCTGGCGGTGGGCCCGGGCCAGCAGGTAGTGCGCCTTGTGCTCCTCGGCCCAGGCGCAGACCCGATGGGCGGCCTGTCCACCGGTGCCGATGTTGCCCTCGCGCAGGTCGACCGAGGCCAGCAGCAGCTCGGCGCGCTGGTAGAGGTGGTCGGAGCCCAGTTCCTGGGCGCGCCGGCGGATGTCGACGGCCGGTTCGCGCACGGTCCGGAACTGGGAGTACGGGCGGGCCTCGAGTTCCGCCACGGCGGCATCGAGGGCACCGAGCTCGTCCAGCCCGGTGGGGACACAGTTCGCCGTTTCGGTCGTCACTGTCCCTACTTCCTGTAGTCGCCGTGACGACCAAGATTCCGGCCCGGCGGTGGCAGAACGGGTCCCGGCCGGGTGCGAAGTGGTTGCGAGTTCGCCGGGCGGGACGGACCGGCTCACCGGGCGGTGCAGACGGGCGACGAGGAGGCGAGTTTCCCCCCGGTGGTCTGGACGGCGACCGTGAAGCAGTAGTCCGGCTGCTCGTCGAGGTTGTACACCTCGTAGCCGACCGAGCCGGCGGTGAGCCGCTGGAACTCGACCGGTGGCTGCCCGGCCCGCCCGCCCGAGATCACCACCGGGCCGGTCGCCGAGGCGGGATTGGTCCAGGTCAGCGACACGCTGTCACCGTTGTCCCGCAGCGTCACGCGTTCCGGCGAGCCGGACGCGCCGGGGCGGGCGGTGAACAGGGTCGGTCCGGCCGCGGTGGTCGGGACGGCGGCCGGGGTGGTGGCACCGTCGGCGTCCGGCAGGGTCGAGATGACCACGGCGGCGGCGATCGCCACGCCGCCGGCCAGCGCGACCGCGAGCAGCACGGGGTGACCGCGGCGCCGGGCCGCGGGGGCGGCCGGGCTGTTCGGCGGTGGCTCGGCGGTGGCGACGCGGGCCGAGCCGACCGGCCCGTACTCCGGCGCGCGGTGGCCGGGCCGCGGGGGCGGGGTGTCGGCGCGGGCGTGCCGGCCGGTCGGGTCGCCGATCAGGTTCAGGTCGCTCAGGTAGAACGGCTGCTGGTAGACCGTGCCGTTGGGGTCGGTGGTCAGGTTGTCCGGCGGGGGCTGGGTGGCGTCGTCGAACGTGTCGTCCGGCGCCGGGGGATATTTCGTGGTCGGCTTGCGTCCGCCCGGGTCCGGGACGGTGGGCCGGCGCGGGAAGGGCCGGAAGCCGCCCGGCCGCAGCTCGGTGTCGTCGTCGCGGCCGGGGCGGGTCATCCGCCCGCAGGTGTGCCGGCCCGAACGTTCGCCGTCGACGAGCGCGGCGGCCTGGCGGGTCAGCGGGTGGTCGGCCGGCAGGTGCTCCTGGCTCAGCCGCAGGGCGGTGGCCAGGTGGTCGCGGGAGGCGGCGTCGCGTCCGCACTCGCGTTCCATGGCGCCGAGCCGGGCCAGCATCTTGATGCCGGCCGGGGCCGACTCCCCGTATTTGCGCTGGTGGCGCCGCCACGCGCCGGTCAGGCGGGCCCGGGCGGCGGCGCAGTGCCCGGCTGCGTGCTCGGCGGTGGCCAGGTCGGCCTCGGCCGCCAGCACGCGCGGTGATTCCGGATCGTCGAGATGGGACAGCTCGCCGACCAGGTCGTGGTAGACCAGGGCGGCCCGCCCGTACTGCCCGATGCGGTGCAGGACCGCGGCGTGGGTGGCGGCGGCGGCGATGGTGCGCTCGTCGCGCGGGCCGTGCAGCTGCTCCTCGGCGGCGTGGGCGAAGGCGGCCCAGAGCCGGGCCGACTGCGGGTCGCCGAGGGCGATCAGGACGCGGGCGAAGAGGGCGGCGGCGACGGCGAGCTCGGCGGTGGCGCGGCGGGGGTCGGCGTCCGCGGTGCGCAGGACCTCGGAGAGAACGGCACGAGCGCCCGTGAGATCGCCGGCTGATGAGAGGGTCTGAGCCTGGGCGGTGAGTTCGGCGAGCGGAGGAGCCACGTACCTCATAGTGCTCGTGTGAATACCCTAGGTACAAGTGTTGGGGTGTGACGGCCGGTACCGAGTGGACGGGGTAGAACTTCCGCATGTCAGTCACGACGGTCAAACGCGAACTGCTGATCCGCCATCTCGAGGCATGGGCGCCGGCGGCCCTGCACCGCGGTCGCCGGGCCATCTATCTGCACGGATACGCCGACGCGGACGCGGGGGCCAGTGCCGAGGCGGCGGTCCGGGTGCTCGCCGACCTACCGGATCTGGCCCGCGGGCGGGAGCTGTCCATGGTGGCCGTCGGTGACGACATGACGACAATCACCACGCGGCTCGGTGAGGTTCAGCAACAGGCCGGTGCCGGGGCGGGGCTGTCGGTGCTCGCGATCAACGCGCCGGGCGACGTCGCACTGCGGGCGGCCGGGGCTAAAAACGTACCCACGCTGGGTTTTCTTGATGCCGGAAGCGCGAGCGAACCGCCCGCCGTGACCACCGTGGCGGCCCTGGCCGCCGGGCGGCCGGCCGAAGCGCTGCTGGTGCTGCCGCCGGGATCGGACGTGGCGCCCTATCGGGACGCCGGGTTCCCGCTGGTGACCGCGGCTGAGCTGGCCGTGGGGGAGGAGCCCGGGCAGGTGGTGGTGTTCGTGACCGGGTCGGGCAAGAGCCTGGAGTCCTTCAAGGAGGCGCTCTGGGCGGTCGACGAGTTCGCCGGGGTGCGGCTGCGCGACCCGGGCGACCCGGAACGGCACCTCATCGACATCTCGCTGCAGCCGCACCCCGGCCCGCTACGCCGGGAGATCCTGGCGTACCTGGCCGAGGTGGGTGCGGCGACGGTGAGCGACCTGCGCACGTTCACGCTGACCGAGACGGTCTATCGAGCCGCGGACGCGAATCGTGTCCTGCATCTGATGCTCGACGCCGGCCTGGTCACTCGCGATCCGGCATCGGGCCGGCTCGGCGGGGACGTGCTGATCAGCGCGTCATGACCGGGAGCGGGACTTGTCCTGCTTCCAGGACAGCGGGCCGGGCAGGTCGACGCGGTGCGCGCGGGTCTTGGAGTTCCACGACCAGCGGCCGATCTTGAAGCTCCACGACGAGTAACCGTTCTCGGTGAAGTTCAGGATCAGCGGACCGAACTTCTTGCGGCTACGGAATACGAGGCCCATCGGAACGTCTCCTTCGGGGGGAACAGCTGTGCGATGACAGCGTGTTTCCCGATCGGACGCTTCGACAAACGTCAGCGTGGCTGCCAGGCGTCCGGACGCGTGGTCAGCTTCCGGACGTGGGCCGGCATCCGGCCGCTGATCAGCTCGGCGAGGCTCACCTCGTCGACCACCTCGCGGACCGCGGCCCGGACCGCGACCCACAGGTTCGGCAAGTTCTCGGCGGCACCGGTGTACTGCGTCTCCTCCGGACGGAGGCCGCGCACACCGGCGAGCGGGCCGTCGACGGCCCGGAGGATCTGGCCGATCGTCACGTCCCGTGGAGGGTGGGACAGCGTGTACCCACCCTCGGCGCCGCGCTGCGCCCGCACCACCCCGGCGCGACGTAGATCGGCGAGCACCGCTTCGAGGAACTTGCGGGGCATTTCCTGGTCTTGGGCAATGGCCTGGGCGGACATCAGTGCCGGGTAGGCCTGCGCCAAGCTGAGCGCTGCCCGGACCGCGTAGTCGCCGCGCGCGGAGATCTGCACGCGACTATTCTGCCTCGCCGCCGCATCCGGGATGCACATACCCCAGGGCGATGTGGGAATTAACCCTCAGTCAGCGGGGAGTCGCTGTCCGGGGATGCCTCCGGAGTGCTCGGCCGGACCGCCCCGGAAGTGTCCGGGACTCAACCCGGTCTCCCGGTGGAAGAACCGCCCGAAGTTGGTCGGCTCGGCGAAACCCAGACTCCGGCCCACCTCGGCCACCGACAGATCGGTGGCGGCGAGCAGCCGGCGGGCCTGCAGGGCCACGCGGTCGTCGACCACCTGTTTGGCGGTCCGGCCGGTCACCGCGAGGCTGGCCCGGGTCAGGGTGCGGACCGAGCAGCCGAGCTCGGCCGCGTAGTCCTCGACCCGGCGGCTGTGCGGATAACCGTCCTCCAGGCGGCGCCGGAACCTCTCGAAGGTCCGCCGCTCCACGTTGCCCGAGTCGTCGCCGGCGCCGTCCAGCAGCTGGATCCGCAGCAGGAGCGCGGCCAGCTGATGGCGCAGCAGGGCGGCTGCCACCTTGCCCGGCGGGCCGGTGGCGTCGGTCGCGATGTGATCGAACACGGCTCGGAACACGTCCGGGTCCGGCAGGACGATCGGTGTCCGGCCCGGCCCATCCGGATCGTCCGGGTACAACCCGGGAAGTTCCTCCGGCCCGAACAGCCCCGGCCGGAAGACGACCGTGGCGGTTCCGGACGGCGAACTGCCCGTCTCGAAGTGGACAGCCTGACCCGGACGCGCCCAGAGGAGCGTTCCCGGACCGGCGAGGTGCGCGGTGAAATCTACGTCGGCATGCATGGGCCCCGTGGTGGTCAGAACGAGTGCATGGCACTCGAGCAACCCGGTGGCGGATCCCGCCGCCACCGGCAGGGCGCAGGCGCCGACCCCCGACCACTCGGTCGGGGCACTGGTCGCGCGCTCGGCGCGGTGAATGAGTGCTGGCATCGTGCCTGACGGTAACCGTCGATGGACGTCAACGCATCCCTTACTGCACCGACCGGGCTATTTGTCTGTTTCGTGCCTCGGTATTCGCTATACGTCCGATTCCGATTCCTTTTCGGAGATCCAGACTTTCCCCCGAAAAAGGGCGACCCGCGCGGATCGGCAGAGTCCGCGCGGGTCGCCCTTCAACTGCTTCAGATCATCGGCCCGCCAGGAGCCGATTGACCGCCGCATCCACGTCCAGATGTTCTGATTCCCGTCCACGCGGCACCACCACATAGGTGCGCCGCAGGAATCGGACGAGGACACTGCGCGGTACCTCGAACAGCGCGTTGCCGTCAGGTGACGACAACGCCAGAGCGACGAAGTCCCCCCGCGGTGTGGCCCACGGCCACACCCGGACATCGCCGATACCGGCCGGCTCGTCAAGGCCGGTGACCAGCAGTTCCCTTGCGAATGACCAGCTCACGGCTTCCCCACCGGCTGATTCCGCATGGAACAACACATGGACCGCATACGGGTCCGCCGGGTCGTAGCGCAGACTGGCGCGCACCGGCAGTGCCGTCGCGTCTGGCGCTACGAGCCGCAGCGAGGTCTCGACCTCGACGGTCGTTGGACGAATGGTACTCATGGACGAACTCCCCCCGGCACCGCTGCGAGGCTGGTGAACCCCGCGTTTCCCATACTCAGGTGATCCCTGTCATTACGCTCCGCCATACGCTGATCTCACCCAGTAGTGGGAAGACGGTTCCGAAAACCCATCCGCACAGAACGCAAAAAGATATCTTGTCCTGTTATGCCCAAGTACTCGGTTCCGCCCGGCGTCGGGTGGTCCAGCAGTTGACTTACTCCGGTAACGTCCATTCGTCCCGGGCGGTGACGGGGCCCCGGGACACTGGGGGATGAAATGGGTGTAAAACCGGACGACAAGGCTTCCGACGTGCGTCTGCTCGACCGTATCCGTTCCAACCCCACCGGGCGGCTCGCTCTGAAGATCGGCATCGGGGTGCTCGGCACCCTGGTCGTCGCCGTGGGCATCGTGCTGATCCCGTTCCCCGGCCCGGGGTGGGCCATCGTGATCCTCGGCCTGGCCATCTGGGCCGTGGAATTCACCTGGGCCAAGCGGCTGCTCGACTTCACCAAACGCCACGTGTTGTCGTGGACGCACTGGATCGGGCGGCAGAGTCTGGTGATGCGGGCGGTGATCGGGGTCGCGTGCATGGTGTTCGTGGCGTTCATCGTCTACTTCGCGGTGCGCCTCAGTCTCGGGATCGACCTGATCCAGGAAGCCCGCGACTTCCTCGCCCGGAATTAGGGGCGTGGGAACCCCCGGTTTTCCGGGCCGGGCCGGCGTCCGGTAGAGTTCCTTCTCGTTGAGGGCGATTAGCTCAGCGGGAGAGCGCTCCGTTCACACCGGAGAGGTCACTGGTTCGATCCCAGTATCGCCCACCAAACACCTGGGGCTCCGTGTTCGCGAACGTGCGAACCGGGGCCCTTCGTCATGTCCGGACCGCTTCGCCTCGGCCGAGTGGCTGACCCCGGAAACGACTGTCCGGACGCCATCGTCCGGGGTCGGCCGGACGCCGGGTCGCCCGACGGGCTGTCCGGTATCGCCGACCGTGCGGCCATAAGTGTTATTCGCCCCTGTCGGCAGGCCTCCGAATTTGGTGTATTTGCTCCCGGTCAAGCGTTCCCCCCGCACCGAGGAGACCCATGTTCCGCATTCGTTCCGTATTGATGAGCCTCACCCTGGCGGCCGGGGTCGTGACCCTGCCCGCGGCACCCGCGGCCGCGGCGGCGGGCACCGTGCTGCTGGCCGGCAACCAGTGGTTCGGCGGCGCCGGCGTGCCGGTCTGCAATCCGACGTGGAGCACCTGCGGCGGGCAGGCCGCGGTCGGCTCGGCCGGGCAGTGCGTGGAGCTCGCCCAGCGCTTCTACCAGTCGAAAGGCTGGTATCGGGGGTACTTCCCGCGGGTCGCCGGCGCCATCGACATCTATACCAACGCGGCCGGGCTGGGCATGACCCGGCAGGCCCAGGGGGCGATCACCACGGTGGTGCCGGGCGACATGCTGGTGCTCTCCGGCGGCAGCACGAGGCTGTCGGACGGCCGCATCGCCGGTCACGTCGCGATCGTGGACGGCGTCACCGTCAACGCGGACGGCTCACGCACGCTCAGCACTGTCAACCAGAACGCCAAGGTGGTCCGGCAGGCCGCCCGCTGGCACGCGGGCACGGTCGACTCGTTCTGGTCGACGCATCAGGTCGCCGGGATCGTGCACGACCCGGACAACCGCAACAGCGGCACCGGGTCGGGCGGCAGCGCCGGCTATCCGGACGTGGTGAACGGCGGTGGCTCGCGGCTGGCCGGGCCGCGCTCGTACCTGGACGTCAGCTCGATCGGGCAGGTCTACGCCTGGAACGGCACCTACAGCGGCGGCCAGCCGGCCGGGAACACCGGCATCACCGATGTGGCTATGGCCCCGAACGGCGGCGGGTACTGGATGACCGACTCGGTCGGGCACGTGTACGCGTACCCGGGTGGAAACCCGTACTTCGGGGGCAGTCCGAAGGGTTTCAGCGGCCGGATCGTGTCGATGGCCGCGCGGCCCGACGGCGCCGGATACTGGCTGATGTCCGAGGCCGGGCAGGTGTACTCCTATCCGGCGGGCAATCCCTACTACGGCGGCAGCCCGACCGGCTACGCGGGCCGGTTCGTGGCGATCGAGTCGACCACCACCGGCCGCGGCTACTGGCTGCTGACCTCGGCCGGGCAGGTCTACGCGTACGGCGACGCGCAGTGGCGGGGCAACGCCACCGGCTTCCAGCGGGCGATCGTCAGCATGTCGCGCACCCCCGGAAACGGATACGTGCTGGTCAGCGTGACCGGTCAGGTCTACGCCTTCGGCGACGCGAGCTACTTCGGCAACGTGCCGAGCATCGCCGGGGACGCGGCCGACATCAGCTACGCGCTGCCCGGCATGAGCCCCGGCTACCTGGTCGTCAGCCGTACGGGTGCCCACTACGCCTTCGGCTCGGTGCCGTTCCTCGGCAATCCCACCGGCTTCACCGGCCAGTTCTGACGGGAGACAACTGATGAAACGCTTGATGACGGCCGCGCTGGTGCTGGCCGCCCTGGTCCTGCCCACGGCGGCGCGGGCGGCCGACACGACCACGCGGAAACCGCCGGTCGGGATCGCCGCGACCAGGACCGGTCTCGGTTACTGGGTGGCCGCCGCCGACGGCGGGGTGTTCAGCTTCGGCGACGCCCGGTTCTACGGGTCGATGGGCGGCAAGGCCCTGAACGCGCCGGTGGTCGCCATCGCGGCGACCGCGACCGGTCTCGGCTACTGGCTGACCGCCGCGGACGGGGGAGTGTTCGCGTTCGGTGACGCCGCCTCGAAGGGTTCGATGGGTGGTAAGCCGCTCAACGCGCCGGTCGTCGGGATCGCCGGCACACCCAGCCGTCAGGGTTACTGGCTGGTCGCGTCCGACGGCGGGGTTTTCGCCTTCGGTGACGCGCAGTTCTACGGCTCGATGGGTGGCAAGGCGCTCAACGCCCCGGTCAAGGGCATCGCCGCGACTCCGACCGGCCGGGGCTACTGGATGGTGGCCGCCGACGGCGGTGTCTTCGCTTTCGGTGACGCGCAGTTCTACGGCTCGATGGGTGGCAAGGCGCTCAACTCGCCGGTGGCGGGCCTGTCGGCCACGCCCACCGGCAAGGGATATTGGCTGGTCGCCGGGGACGGGGGCATTTTCGCGTACGGCGATGCCCGCTTCTACGGGTCGATGGGCGGGCAGCGGCTGGTCAAGCCGGTGATCGGACTGACCGTCATCCGCAACGACGGTTACCTGATGATCGGCGCCGACGGCGGGGTGTTCGCGTTCGGGGCGGCCGGCTACTTCGGACGGGTCGTCTACTCCGGGGCCGACGGCTCCGAGCTGCCGGCCGACGCCGTGGTCACCGCCGCCCTGCTCAAGGAGGCTCTCGGCATTCCGTCGTCGGCCGCGGTGACCGACGGGCTCGCCTCGCTGAACGCGGCCATGCGCCGGGGCAACATCAACAGCCCGGCCCGGATCGCCGCGTTCCTGTCCACTCTCAAGGCGGAGAGCGGCGTCCAGTACAACCGGCTGGAGGTCGGCTGCACGGCCTCGACGAAGTCGTACTACCCGTACTGCGGGCGTGGTTACGTCCAGCTCACGCTCAAGGGCAACTACGCGGCGGCCGGGAAGTACTTCCAGCGAGACTTCGTCACCAACCGGGAGGAGGTCCGGTCGGTGGCCTACAGCGCCGACATCGCCCGATGGTTCTGGACCGTCACGCACGACCTCAACACCCCGGCCGACCGGCTCGACATGGGCAAGGTGACCAGGGCGGTGAACGGCACGGCGGCGTCGGCGGCCACCTTGAAGGCGCGCTGCGCCGACTTCAAGAGCGTGCTCACCTACTACCGCAACCACGGCGGCTACGCCGTCGACCTCAACGCGGTGGTGTGCTCCTAGGCGCACACCACCGCGGCGGCCGTCCGGGACTACCGGTCCCGGACGGCCGGGGTCAGGTCGGCCGGGCCGGACGTGGCGACGCCCTCCAGGGGCGCGTCCGTCGCCCCGGCCGACTCGCGCTGGGAGCGGACGTCGGCCAGCCGGGTGACCAGGGTGTTCTCGATGGTGCGGTACGAGTCGCTGCCCAGGACCAGCCGGCGCGGCGCCGGGTCCTGCTCGACGCTGGCGATCATCGCGGTGGCCATCAGGGCCGGGTCGCCGAGGCCCTCGGTGGTGCGTTCGGTCAGGATGCGGCGGACCCCGGCCACGGGCGTGGCGTCGTACGCCTCGATGCGGTCGGCCAGCACGGAACTGCCGTAGCGGAAGTTGGTGCGGGCACTGCCCGGCTCGACGATGGTGACGCCGATGCCGAACGACGCCACCTCGCCGGCCAGCGCGTCCGCGAACCCTTCGACGCCCCACTTGGTGGCGTGGTAGAGCGATCCGCCCGGCCAGGCCGCCTGCCCGCCGACCGAGGAGAGCTGCAGGATCCGGCCGCCGCCCTGCCGGCGCAGGTGCGGCAGGGCGGCCCGGATCAGCCGGATCGAGCCGGTCAGGTTGGTCGCGATCTGGTGCGTGATCTGGTCATCGGTCAGTTCCTCGGCCGCGCCCATCAGGCCGTACCCGGCGTTGCTGACCACCACGTCGATCCGGCCCAGGGCGGTCCAGGCCTGGTCGACCACGGCGATGATCGCCGCCGGGTCGGTGACGTCGAGACGGGCCGGGTGGAACCGATCGGGCCAGTGGGCCGACAGGTCGTCGACGCTGCCGGGGGTACGGAAGGTGCCGGCGACCCGGTCGCCGCGGGACAGGAGCTGCTCGCTCAGGTGGCGGCCGAAACCGCTGTTGGCGCCGGTGACGAGCCAGGTTCGTGAAGTCATGCCGACAGCCTGCGGCGGACCCGGCGGGTCAGCCATTCCCCTGGTGAGGGGGGTGCTGCCAGGGCTACCCGGCGGGACGGTGAACCGGCCTATGGTCGGGGCGTGAACCTGATCGGCGAGTACCTGCGGGCCCGGCGTGAGCTGATCCGGCCCGAGGATGTCGGGCTGCCCGACAACGGTCATCGGCGGGTGCCCGGGCTGCGACGTGACGAGTTGGCCATGCTGGCCGGGATCAGCACCGAGTACTACACGCGGATCGAGCAGGGGCGCGACCGGCGGCCCTCACCCCAGGTGCTCGGGGCGATCGCGCGGGCGCTCGGCCTGGACGAGGACGCGACCGCGCACCTGCACGCGCTCGGGGTTCCGGCGGCGTCCCGGCAGCGGCGCCCCGAGCGGCTCCGGCCGGGTCTGCAGCCTCTGCTGGACGCCTGGCACACCACTCCGGCGTACGTCCAGGGTCGTTTCCAGGATGTCCTGGCCGCCAATCGTCTGGCCGTCGCGCTGGCCCCGATCTTCACGCCGGGCACCAACATCCTGCGGTCGGTGCTGCTCGACCCCGCCGTGCAGGAGTTCCTGCCGGGCTGGCAGCACCGGATCGGTGGCCTGGTCGCCGCCCTGCGCGCGATGGCCGGCCCGGACGTCGACGACCCGCGGCTGACCGAGCTGGTCGGCGAGCTGTCGGTGCGCAGCGACATGTTCCGCCGGCTCTGGTCCCGGCACGACGCCAAACCGCACGTGGGCGGGGGCGTGCACCGGATGCGTCATCCGATCGTCGGTGACCTCGAACTGCCCTACGACAAGTTCGCGGTCACCGACACCGACGGACAGTTGCTGGTCGTCTACCGGGCCGAGCCGGGCTCGCCCAGCGCCGACGCGCTGGCCCTGCTGGGGTCGCTGCCGGAGGAATCGGACCGGACCACGAGCCGGGCGCTCAGACGCGCTGAGCCGCGACGCTGATCCCCTGGGTGGGCGCGTCGTCCGCGGTCACGCCGGGAGGGGGCCGGTCGTCGTTCTTCGGTGTTCGATCCGGTGGTGCCACCTTGTCCCGGAGGTCGTTGGTGACGCGACTCATGGCCTTGGCCAGCGCCCGCTTCATCGGCTTGGCCAGTGGTCGTTCCACGAACCGGCTGACCAGGTACGACAGCAGCAGCATGGCGGCGATCAGGCCGAGCACCAGGTTCCGCGGCGAGACGCTGTCCCGGAACTTCTCGATCACGGTCCACCCGAGCACCTCGTGGAGCAGGTAGAGCGGGTAGGTCAGCGCGCCCGCGGTGGTCAGCCACCGCCACCGGGCCCATGAGAGATGCCCCAGCGCGACCGCGATGACCAGCAGGTAGAAGACCAGGAGCAGGCCGGTGGTCCAGCGCCAGTTGCCGTACACATGCGTGTTCTTGTGCATCTCGGTGAGCGACTTGGTGAGGTACAGCTGCCCGCGCAGGAACGACATCCCGATGATCGACCAGAGCAGCAGGTCCGGCCCGAATCGATGCATCAGGTAGATCGCGATGCCGGCGATGAAGAAGCTCGACGTGTCGGCCTGCACGAGGTTGCGGATCATCGGGTCCGAGCTGCCGCCGGCGAACAGCCCGGCGACCGTCCAGAGCACGCAGAAGGCGACCGCCCGGCGATAGGTCAGACCGCGCCACACCACCAGGGCGAACAGCAGGTAGAACCGCAGTTCGGCCCAGAGCGTCCAGTAGACCGCGTCGATGTCGCCGACGCGGTGCGCCACCTGCAGCATCGTCAGGTTGATCAGGATCTTGGAGGGTTCCGCCCGTTCCTGGATGGCCGGGTAGAACGTGGTGACGACGGTGACCGCGATGATCGCGAACCAGTACGCCGGGTAGAGGCGGACCACGCGCGAGATGAAGAAGCCGCCCAGCGACCGGCCCCATCCGCTCATGCAGATCACGAAACCGCTGATGATGAAGAACAGGTAGACGCCGGTCCAGCCGTAGGACGAGTAGGGGTGGACCCGCGGGAAGAGCTCGTCGGTGCCCTTGCTCCAGGCGTTGCTGATCTGCCCGGTGTAGTGGTAGAGGACCACCATCAGGGCGGCGACCAGTCGCAGCCCGTCCAGGGCGGTCAGCCGTGACCGTTTAGGGCTGACATCGTTCGGCTCAGCCACGACGCGGTCCATTCATGAAGTCCCCCCATGCCGTTGAACCGCGCGATCATACGGTCCCGGCCCGATCCCGGTCACCCCGCGTGGGAATGGTCACGCCGGTGCGGGTTTTTTAGGGGCTTCGCCCGATTTTCCGGTACGGAGGGTGAGCGTCACCTGACCTTGGGGAGTCGATCGGCGTGGATATCGGCAGACGGGGGCTGATCGAGGGTCGTACACTTCCGGGCCGCGGCACCGGGGGAGTGCCGCCACCCCTTGAAAACAGGAGATTCTCGCGCATGAAGCGCTTTCTGGCCGGCGCCCTCGCCGGTGGTGTCACCCTCACTCTCGCGGTCGGTTGTGCCCAGCAGATCGAGCAGCTCGAACCGAAGCTGGCGATCAAGAAGGCGGCCGACGCCCTGGGCGCGACCGGCAAGGCCGGGTTCACCCTGAAGGCCGGTGGCAGCGTCGACGACCTGATCGCCCTGGCCAAGAAGGAGTCCGGCACCGGTGAGGACGCGTTCACCGACGAGGACGCCGACGTCATCCGCAAGCTCTACAACTCCTCGTTCACCTTCGGCTGGGACAAGGCCGGCGCCGGGGCCACCGACGACCGGGGCTCGGTCAGCGCGGTGATCGACGGGGTCGCCGGCACCGAGATCCGGGTCGTCGACCAGGTCGCCTACGTGAAGGCGCCGGTCAAGGACCTGGCCACCAAGTTCGGGGCGTCCGCGGCCGACGTCGACGCGATGCGCAAGGAGCTGGGCGCCTCGGTCGACGGCGTCGACACGCTGCTCGACGGGGGCTGGGTCTCGCTCTCCCTGACCGACCTGCAGAAGCTCGGCGGCGGTGTCGCCGGCGTCACGCCGAGCGCCGACCCGGCGCAGAACGAGCAGATCGCGAACGAGCTGACGAGCGGCATGCAGAAGCTGATCGAGGGCGCCGACGTGGTCCGCGACGAGAAGGACAAGACCCACCTGGTCGTCACCACGTCCACCGTCAAGGCGTACGAGCAGGGCAAGCAACTGGCCGAGTCGGTCTCCAAGCTCGGCGGGGCGGCCGGGGGCGACGCGGTCGGCAAGGCGCTCGACTCCGAGATGGAGAAGCCGCCGGCCGACAAGCCGATCGTCCTCGACGTGTGGATCGACAACGACGGGTTCAAGGCGTTCGAGATCAACCTGCTGCAGTTCTCGGCGGGCGCGACCGGCCGGGCGGCCCTGCGGGTCGAGCTCTCCACCGGCGCCGACATCGCGGCTCCGGACGGCGCCAAGAAGATCGACCTGAGCAAGCTGGCCGGCTCGTTCGCCGAGCCGGACGTGGACGCGCTGGGTGGTTCCGGCGGTGGCGCCGGGGAGTGGGCCGACCTGCTCGGCTCGCAGGCCATGCTGCTCGCCCTGAGCGACGGCAAGCCGGCCGCGCACCTCAAGGAGGCCGCGGCCAAGATGACCATCCCGGGCGTCACGGTGAAGGTCGTGCGCTCCGGGGTCGCCCAGGTCACCTCCGGCAAGAGTGTCGCCTGCGTGACCCTCCCGAAGAACGTCGACGACGACCCGAAGGTGGTCGCGCACGCCTGCTGAGGCTCGCACCTTGTGAGAGCCCGTCCCGCCGGCTTCCGGTGGGGCGGGCTCGCGCCTTTCCGGGCCGGACCGAGAGTGATCGGTCTCGATACGTTCTGTTGATCTCTCAAGATGACTAACATCCACGTACATCAAATTGATGTTTGTCAGTGTGGGGGGCTGTCTTGGGAATCAGGGGAAGTGGGCCGCGCCGTGTCGTGACCGGAGTGGCCGCCGCGGTGCTGGTCGTGGGCGTCTGGGCGCCCGGTGCCGGCGCGAAGGGCCCGGAGGACGCGACCAGCCGGGCCTATGACCAGATCGGCGCGTTGCAGCAGCTGAAGAAGTCGTTGTCCGGGGCCGAGCGCAAGCTGGACAGCCGGCTCGCCGTCGAGCTTCGTCAACGCACCGGGAAGGTGGCGGCGAGCGCGCTGCCGAAGGTGTCGACCGGGGTCGAGGTCTCCAAGTCCGGGACGACCCAGGTCGAGGTGCACGCAGGCAAGATCGGCGACGACCTGCTCGGCCGGCTCCGGAAGGTCGGGGCCGGGATCCGGTACCCGTCCGCCGCGACCGGAACCGTGCTGGTCGAGGCCCCGCTCGGGGCCCTGACGACGATCGCCGGATGGTCCGACGTGACCCGGGTCGGCATCGCGCACGGGCTGATCAGCGCGCGGGAGACCGATCCGCGGAGCAAACCGGCCGCGGAGTCCAAAGAGGCCCGGGAGGCCCGGGTCGAGCAGACGGTCCGAGCGGCCACGGCCAAGGTCGCGGCGGTGACGGCGAGCCAGGGATCGGTGGTCTCCGAAGGCGACCGGGCGCACGCGGCCGACACCGCGCGGACCCGCTACAAGGTGACCGGCACCGGCGTGAAGGTCTGCGCCCTGTCCGACGGTGTCGACTCGCTGGCCGCCTCGCAGGCCAGTGGCGACCTGCCGGCCGATGTCGACGTGCTCACCGGGCAGGAGGGTGACGGCGACGAGGGCACGGCCATGCTGGAGATCATCCACGACCTGGTGCCGAACGCCCGGCTCGGCTTCGCGACCGCGTTCACCAGCGAGGTCAGCTTCGCCGACAACATCCGGGCGCTGCGCTTCACCGCGGGCTGCGACATCATCGTGGACGACGTCGTGTACTACCACGAGAGCCCGTTCCAGGACGGACTCCCGGCCCAGGCGGTCAACGCCGTGATCGCGGACGGCGGGTTCTACTTCAGCTCGGCCGGCAACGAGGGCAACAAGCTCGACGGCACCTCCGGGAACTGGGAGGGCGACTTCGTCGACTCCGGTCGCGGGATCGGCAAGTTCGCCGGTCAGGCCCACGACTTCGACCCGGGCGCGGGCGTGCAGGTCTTCGACCCGCTCTCGCCGAACAGCGCCAACTGCGTGACGACCCTGTGGTGGGCCGATCCGCTGGGCGCCTCGGCCAACGACTACGACCTCTACCTGATCGACGCGGCCGGCAACGTCTCGGACTTCTCGCAGGACACCCAGGACGGGAACGACGACCCGTTCGAGATCCTCGCGACCGGCGCCGGGAGCAACCAGAAACTGGCCGTCGTGAAGTACTCCGGCGCCGACCGGTACTTCCAGCTCAGCGTGTTCCGCGGGCGGTTCACGGACTCGCCCGACGGGACGCTCAAGGCGTTCTCGACGCCCGGCATCACCCGCGGGCACAGCGCGGCCGTCGGCGCGTTCTCGGTCGCCGCGGCGCCGGCCGCCGAGCCGCTGCCGTTCGACCTGGAGGACGGCGACCCGGCCAACCCGGCCGGGCCGTACCCGAACGTGTTCACCAAGCAGTCCAAGCCGGAACGGTTCACCTCGGACGGTCCGCGGCGGGTCTTCTTCGGGGCCGACGGCACGCCGGTGACCCCGGGGAACTTCAGCTCGACGGGCGGAACCGTACGGAACAAGCCGGAGATCACCGCGGCCGACGGCGTGGTCACGTCGGTGCCGGACTTCTCACCGTTCTTCGGCACCTCGGCGGCGGCACCGCACGCCGCCGCGATCGCCGCGCTGGCGCTCTCCGGCAACCCGGGGATGAGCAACGCGGAGATCCGTTCGGCGCTGACCGGGACCGCGCTCGACCTGGCCCCGACCGGCTACGACAACCGCACCGGCAACGGCGTGATCCGGGCCGACCTGCTGCTGCGCAACACCGGCGCGACCCCGCAGCCGCTCGTGCGGGCCGGCACCCCGGTGGTCACGCCGACCAGCGGGGACGGGGACACCTACCTGGAGCCGGGCGAGAACGCGACGGTGGCGTTGCCGGCGGTCAACGTCGGTGACGGTACGGCCACCGGGGTCAGCGTCGTGGTCACCAGCGACGACAGCCGGGCGACGGTCACGCCGCGGGCCGCGTCGTACGGGAACCTCGCCGCAGGCGCCTCGAAGTCGAAGAACTTCACGCTCGAACTGGCCGCCGACTATCCGCTCGGCAAACCGGTCACGCTGTCGGTGAAGATCACCTTCGCCGGCTATCTGTCCCCGACCACCAGCAGTGTCGTGCTGCCGACCGGGCAGCCGTCGGCCGTCGCGCGGGACTTCGCCTACGCCGGCCCGGCCGTGGCGATCCCGGACAACGACCCGACCGGGGTGTCGGCCACCGTGGCGGTCAGCGGGGTCGGCTACGCGTCCGGGCTGACGTTCTCGATCGACGGCACGACCTGCTCGACCGACACCGCCTCGGCGACCGTGGGCATCGACCACACGTTCGTCGGCGACCTGATCGGGACGCTCACCGCGCCCGACGGCCGGACCGCGACGCTGTTCTCGCGCAGCGGTGGCGGCGGGAACAACCTGTGCCAGGTGGTGTTCGACGACGCCGCGGCGACGCCGTTCTCCGACGCGCTGTCGGCCAACGCGCCGTTCACCGGCTCGTGGAAGCCGAACGACCCGCTCTCCGCGCTGCGGGTGTCCCCGGCCGACGGGACGTGGACGTTCCACGTCGCCGACCGGGCCGGCTCGGACCTCGGTTCGATCCGGGCGTTCTCGTTGCACCTGACCGGGTTCGAACCGGCGTAGAAAGTACCGGCCCGGACGGGGCTTATCCCCGTCCGGGCCTTCTGCCCACTGTGTCCGGGGCACTACGGTTGCACGAAGGGTCACCTCATCGAAGCGGAGGGACACGGCGTGCGCGAGCTGGTCGAGGTGGAGCTTCCGTCCGGGCAGACCATGTGGGCCACAGTGGAGTCCGATCAGGAGGCGGCGGACGTCGGCCTGTCCGAGAAGTTCGCCGGACTGCCCGGCCTCCCGGAGATCGTCGAGTGGGTCACCACCAACGTGTCCGAGGGCGCCCGCCGGGCCCGGCCGGACTCGATCAGCGTCGAGGTCAACGTCGAGCTCAGCGTGGGCAATCGCGGACTGGTCGCGGCGCTCGGCGGCGCCGGCGCCAAGGGGGCACTCAAGGTCACGCTGACCTGGGGGCCGGCCGAGAAGAGCAAGACACCGGAGTCACCGGCCGACGAGCCCCGGTGACGGCATGGCCGGTCCCTCCGACATCGACCAGCTCATCGATCACCTGCGGAGCTGCCTGGTCCTGATCTCCGGGGCCGGTACCGGCAGCGGGTTCCTGATCGCGCCGGACACGATCCTGACCTGCGCGCACGTGGCCGGTGGGCCGGGCCGGCCGGTGACGATCACCTGGCACGGGCAGCCGTTGCCGGGGGTGGTCAAGTGGGGTTCGGAGCCGGGCGGCGGGCGCGGGATCACGCCGTACCCGGATCTGGCGGTTGTCGAAGTGAAACTGCCGGAAGGCAGCCGGCAGCCGGTGGTGTGGCTCGACGACCACCGGCCGGCGTCGAGCGCCGAGTTCGTCGCGGTCGGGCACGCCGAGGTGTTCGGGACGTCGCCCGAGCGCAATTCCGGCCGGTACACGCACGGCGGGGAGTACGCCGAGATGATCCGGCTGGCCGGTGACACGGTCGAGTCGGGGATGTCGGGCGGCCCGGTGCTCAACCTGGAGACCGGCGGCGTCTGCGGGATCACCAAGGCGGCCCGGCAGAAGGGGCAGCCGGCCGGCGGTGTGGCCGTGCTGATCCGGGCGTTGCGCCTGATCATGCCGCCCGACGAGTACCGCGATCTGCGCCGCCGTCACGAGGCCCACCATCGCTGCAACCGCGCCTGGTTCCGCCTGGCCGGCAACGGGGTCAGCGAGAGCCGCGGCGAGTGGCACCTGCGGGAACTCCTCGGTCTGCTGCCGCCGATCGGGCACGCCGAGCACCTGGCCGACTTCCGGGCGGTGATCGGCGACCCCGGCGCCGAGGTGCCGCACCCGCTGCTCGACCACGGCGACGTGGTCGCCGAACTGGCCGGGCGGGCCGGACCGGCCGACCGGCTGCCGCCCGTGCTGGCCTACGCGCTGCTGCGCGCCCGCTCGGCCGGTGACCCGCTGGCCGAGCAGATCGGCCAGTGGGCGTCGATGGCCGCGCACACCCCCGAGGACTGGGAGCGGGTGCAGGCCGCCCGATCCGGCCCGGCCACCACCCCGCCCGTCGCCGGGCTCCCGTCGGTGCTGGTCTACGTGCGGCCGCTCGGCTCGAACCGGCAGCGCTACCGCTGCGAGATTTGGAAGCACGACGGCACCACGGTGACCGCGCTGGACACCGGCGGGCCGGACCGGTCGGCCGACGAACTCCGTACCCACCTGCGCGAACACCTGCCCCGGTGGGCCCGCCGGGGCACGGCCGGCGACCGGCCGCCGATGATCGAGCTGGTGCTGCCCGAGGACCTGCTCGACGAGGCGGTCGAGCAGTGGCCGCGCCGGGGCCGGCACGTGGTCTCTGTGCTCGGCGTGAACAACCCGGTGGTGGTCCGCGCGCTGGAACGCTTCGAACTCGACCCGGACGACCCGGACGACGAGGAGATGCTGGCCAGCTGGCAGGAGCGCTGGGACCGGCTGGCCGGGCGCCGGATCGGGATCGGCCCGGCCACCGTGATGACCGTGGACTGCCAGGAGCAACGCGACGAGTCGGCGCTCTTCGCCGAGATCGCGCTCGACCCCGGCCTGAGCACGATGATCCTGCCCGACACCCCGCAACGGCGGGCCGAACTGCGCCGGGTGCTCGGCGTCGGCCTGGAGAGCGGGATCCCGATCATGGTGTGGCGGCGGAACGGCTGTGGCGGCGGGGCCGGGGTGGCCCACGACGAGTGCGCCGGCTTCCAACTGGGCGAGGCGGTGAGCGGGGCGCTTCTCGGGGTGCGGCGAAACGACGTACCGGAGCAGATCTTGCAAATGCGGCAACAGGCGGCGGCCAAGAAGGGTCCGGACTGCGGGAACGACGTCGTTCTGTTCTGGGACGACCCGGGACGCCGGCTGAACTGGGCGCTGATGACGCCACCGAGGAGGGACGCAGGTGGGTGAGTTCCGGATCTACCAGGGCACGGGAACGGTGGACACCGGAGGCAAGCGGATCCGGCGGCGGGCCGAGCCACCACCGTGGCGCAAGTTCGACGGCGGGCCCGCGACCACCCTCGACCGGGACGCGCCGGTCGGCCGCCGGCTGCCCGACCGGGCCCGGGTCGCGCCCTACCAGGCCGACGAGAAGACCGTACGGATGGTCAACGTCGCGCTGCACCTGCGCCGCCCGCTGCTGGTCACCGGCGACCCGGGCACCGGCAAGTCGACGCTCGCCTACGCGGTCGCGCACGAGCTGCGACTCGGCGGGGTGCTGCGGTGGCCGATCACCAGCCGGTCCACGCTGATCTCGGGGCTCTACCACTACGACGCGGTCGGCCGGATCGAGGAGGCGAGCCTGCGGCCGGGCGAGGAGCCGGACATCGGCCGCTTCCTGCGGCTCGGGCCGCTGGGCACCGCGTTCGCGCCCTACGACCTGCCGCGCGTGCTGCTCATCGACGAGATCGACAAGGGTGACATCGACCTGCCGAACGAGCTGCTCGACATCTTCGAGATGGGCGAGTACGGCATCCCCGAGCTGGAACGCGTCGCCGACCGGGTCCCGCAGGTGCGGGTCCGCCCGTCCGACGACGGCGAGCGGGTGTCGGTCGACGACGGCCGGGTCCGCTGCCGGGAGTTCCCGCTGGTGGTCATGACCAGCAACGGCGAGCGCGAGTTCCCGCCCGCGTTCCTGCGGCGCTGTGTCCGGCTGAACCTGGCACCGCCCGACGAGCCCCGCCTGCGGGCCATCATCCAGGCCCACCTGGGCGCCGACGCGCTGGCCGCCTCGGAGGCGCTGATCGACGAGTTCCTGGCCCGCCGCGATCGGTCGTCGCTCGCCACCGACCAGCTGCTCAACGCCGCCTACCTGCTGCACGACGCCGGCGGCGAGGGCCAGCCGGACCGGGACGACCTGGTCGAGGTGGTGTTGCGCGAGCTGAGCGGGCCGGCGTGACCGCCCCGATCGACCGGTGGCTGGCGGTCCTGCGGGCCGCCGGGGTGGAGCTGACCCCGGCCGAGGCGGCCGAGGCGCTCTGGCTGGCCACCCGGCTCGACCTGTCCGACCGGCCGCCCGAGCCGCCCGGCGAGACGCCCGCGCCGGCACTGCCCGAGACGCCGCGGATCCCGGCCGAGCGGGTCGGCCTGCGGCTGCCCGCGCAACCCGAGGAGAACCCGCCCGAACCGGTGACCGCCGAGGCCACGGCCACGGTCCCGGCCGACGCGCGGGTCACGTTCGAGACCGTGCCCGGCCGGCCGCTGCGCGTGCCCACCCCGGGGGCCCTGCCCAACAGCGGCCGCACGATGCACGCGCTGCGCCCGCTGAAACGCCGGCTGCCCTCCACCCGCCGGGTCGTCATCGACGAGGAGGCCACCGCCCGGCAGATCGCCGAACGCCGGCTCTGGACCCCGGTCTGGCGGCCCGCGCCGGAACGCTGGCTGCACCTGACCCTGCTGCTCGACGACACCTCGGTCCACGGCGTCCTGCACCGGCTCGGCCAGGAGGTCAGCACCCTGCTGGAACGGCTCGGCGCGTTCCGGACCATGCGGGTCCTGCACCTCGGGCTGGGCGACGACGGCGCACCCCGGGTGATCCGGCCGGCCGGGGCCCGGCCGTCCCTGGACCGGCTGGCCGACCGGCCCGGCGAACACCTGCTGCTGGTGCTCAGCGACGGCGTCGGTGAGCCCTGGCACGACGGGCGGATGTCCGGGCTGCTCGTTCGGTGGGGCCGGCGGGCGCCGGTGGCGATCCTGCAGCCGCTGCCCGAGCGGCTCTGGTCCCGCACCGGACTGTCACCGCGGGCCGGGCGGTTGCACGCGCCGCGGGCCGGGGCGCCGGCTTCGGCGTACACCTTCGAACCGGCCCGCCGCCGGCGCGGCCTGGCCGGCGGCAGCGTGCCGGTGCCGATCCTGGAGATCGATCCGCGCTGGCTGGGCTCGTGGGCGCGGCTCGTCGCGGGCCGGGCGCCGGGCGGGATCGACGCGGTGGTGACCCCGGCCGGGGCGGCGCCGCGGACACGCCGGAGCGGGGAACCCGGTCCCGAGCCGTCGGCCGGGCAGCGGGTGCGCGACTTCCGGGCCGGGGCGTCGCCCGAGGCGTCCGGCCTGGCCCGCTACCTGTCGGTGGCCAAGCCGCTCAACCTGGCCGTGATGCGGCTGCTGCAGACCGTGATGGCCCCCGAGTCGGGGCTGTCGCACCTGTCCGAGGTGCTGTTCGGCGGTCTGCTGCGGCCGGTCTCCCCGGTCTCCCCGGCCTTCCCGGACGAGCAGCACTTCGAGTTTCTGCCCGGGGTGCGGCACGCGCTGCGGGCGACGGGTGAGGCGTCCGACCCGGACCGGGTCTTCGCCGACGTGTCCCGCCACCTCGACCAGCATCCGGAGCGGCTCGGCGCGCTGTTCACCGCGCTGGCCACCGCTCCGGCGGACGAGCCGGGCGAGCCCGGGGCGGCCGACGCCTTCGCCGACATCGGCGCCGATGTGCTGCGGCGGTTCGTCGGCGGCACCAGCGGCGGCGGGTTGCCGCTGCGCCGGGTCCGGGATCGGCTGACCGTGCTGCACCTGCGCGAACCGATCTCCGCGGCCGATCTGCCGGCCGACGTCGGGCCCGATCTGGTCGTGGTCACCGGGGGCGTGGCCCGCCGGGCGACCTCGGCCGAGTACCGGACCGCGTACACCCGGCTGGAGAAGCTGCGCGCCTCGCTGCGGCTGCCGGTCGGGCGGATCGTGGTGACGCCGGGGCTCACCGACGTCAACGAGGGCCTGTGCCGGGCGTACTTCCTGGAGCAGGCCGCGGACGGACTCGAACCGGTCCCGCCGTACTGGCCGAAGTGGGAGCCGTTCGCGGCGCTGACCGCGCGCCTGCCCGGCGGCAGCAACTTCCAACCCCATCAACCCTGGCAGATGTACGCGATCCCGGCGCTCCGCACGGTCGTGGCCGCGCTGAACTCCACCGTCCCGGTCAGCCACCTGCCGGGCGAACGGACCGCCGGTGGTCTCGGCCCGGCCCAGCTGACCTGGTTCACCGACCGGCTGCGGGACTACGAGGACCGCGGCTGGCTGCGGATCGGCGTGGTGCACCACGACACCGCCGAGGTGGCCGCCCTCGCCCCGCACCTGGACGTGGTGCTGCACGGGCAGGCGGGCGGGGTCCGGGAGATCGGCCTGACCGGGGTGCCCGCGATCGGCACCCCGGACCCGGCCCAGGTGGTCGACCTGCGGCCGGGCAAGCTGCTGGCCGGTGGGGTGGCGCACGCCTACGGGGATCACTGGTGGCTGGCCGAGGACCGGTCGCCGCCGCCCCCGCGCGTCTCGGACGACCCGGCCGACCCGGGGCGGACCGACCTGCTGGGGCTGGTCGCGCGGGCGTACCGGGCCCGGCACCCGGGCGTGGTGATGGTCGAGCGGGACGGATACCTGCTGGTCGCGCCGACCGGCGACCGGCACTGCATCGGGGTCGCCGACGGGCCGCCGTCCACCGAGATCGTGGAGGGGTTCCTCGACCGGGTGGTCCGGCGGGAACGGCCGGGCCGGGACGCGACCCTGGTCTGCCGGTCGGCGCCGTCGCGGGCGCTGCGGCGGTGGGCGCTGTCCCGCGGCGTACGGGTCGTCGACTTCGCCGACTTCCAGCTCGGCGACGACGTGCTGGCGTTCGCCCGGGAGCAGGCCGAGCGGCTGGGCGGTGACCCGGCCTACCGGCCGGAGCTGTACGTGCCGCCCCCGGCGCTGGCCACCCTGCGCGCCCGGTTGTCCGAACCGGGCGGCCGCACGATCGTGGTCACCGGCGAGTCCGGCGCGGGCAAGACGTTCCTGCTGCGGGAGCTGGCCCGCCGCCTGCACGCCGATCACGACCCGGTGATCCCGATCGTGATCAACCTGGCCGAGCACGACTGGCGGGCCCGGCTCGTCGAACTGGTCGTCGTCCGGCTGATGCGCGGCGGCATCCGCGAGCTGGACTCCGGGCACATCCGCTACCTGCTCAACGCCGGCCGGTTCGTGCTGCTCGGCGACGGGATCGACAACATCGCCGCCCGCGAGGCGCTGCGGGAACAGCTCGGGCACTGGCAGCGGTCCGGCCCGACCTCGCTGATCCTGGTCAGCCGCGATCCGATCGGGCCGGGCTCGGACCGGGTCGAGCGTCTTCATCTGGACCCGTTCGGCCCGGCCCAGATCCTCGACCTGCTGGAACGCCGGCTCGGCCCGGAGCCGGCGCGGGCCCGCCTGGAACTGCTCGGCCGGGTCGACGGCTCGCTCCGGATGGCCGGCAACCCGCGGATGCTGGCGCTGATCGCCGACATCGACGACCAGCGGCTGCTCGCCGCCGGGTCGGGCGACGGCCGGGTCACCGCGTCCGCGCTCTACCAGGCCCTGGCCGACCGGTGGCTGGGCACCGACCCGGAGTTGTGGCCGGCGGCGACCCAGCTGGCCCGGCGGCTGTGGGAGTCCGGGGAGAACGCGCTCGGCGGGGCGGCCCTGGGCGCGGCGGCCGAGCCGCTGGCCCGGATGGTCGACGTCCGGGGGAGCGCGCTGGTGCTGCGCGACCCGTACTACCGGTTCCAGTTCGCCGACCGGTCGGTCATGGAGTGGCTGGTGGCCCGGGAGATCGCGAACCTGATGGGGTCGCCCGCGGGGCCGGACGTACTGCTCGGCCGGGAGCTGTCACCGCTGATGGTGGACTTCGTCTGCGACCTGGGCGGTCACGACCGGGTCCGGGCGTGGGCGCGGGCGGCGCCGGCCGGCCTGGGGCACGTCGCCGCGCGGCTCCTCACCCACCTGGGCTGACCGGCGTCACCAGAGGCGTTCGCCGGGCCGGGCCGGTTTCAGGGCCGCGACGTACGGGTCCAGGTCGCCCGGATCGAAGCGGCACATCCCGAGCGCGTACCAGTACTCGTCGCCCGGCCGCCCGTTGAGCACGTACCGCTGGTCGTGGAAGAGCACCACCGACCCGACGTCGCCGAGCGGCACCAGCACCGCGTGCGGTACGGCCCGGCTGGTGTCCCAGATCCGGACGGCGTGATCGCCGCCCACCGCGGCCAGCCGCCGCCCGTCCGGGGTGTAGCTCAGCGCCCGGATCCAGCCGGACTGCCCGGTCAGCGTGTTGGTCGGCCGCCCGGCCGCGTTGTCCCAGATCCGGACCGTGCCGTCGGTGCCGCCGCTGGCCAGGTGGCCGCCGCCCGGCGAGTACCCGATCGCCGTGACCGCCCCGGTGTGCCCGGTCAGCACGATCGGCGGGTCGCCGACGGAGCTGCGCAACCGGATCACCCCGTCCTCGTCGGCGCTGGCCATCTGCCGGCCGTCGGGGGAGAAGGCGATCGCCCGTACGGTGCCGGTGTGCCCGGCCAGGCTCTCCCACTCTCCGGTGGGCAGGTGCCAGATCCGGAGTGCCCCGTTGGTGCCGCCGCCGGCCACCGACTGCCCGTCGGGCGTGAACGCGACGGTCCGGAACGCGACCGCGGTGGCGGTGCTGCGCTGGCCGGCCAGGGGGCGCGGTTCCTCGGTGCCGGCGACGTCCCACAGGCGTACGGTCCCGTCGGCCCCGGCGCTGACCAGGTACCGCCCGGCCGGGTCGAAGGCGATCGCGTGCACCAGGCCCCGATGCCCGGTCATCCGGGTGCCGGGCGTGCCGGCCCGGGTGTTCCAGATCCGGATGCCGCCGTCGGCGGTGGCGGTGGCCAGGCGCTCGCCGTGTGCGGCGACGGCGGTGACGGCCGGTTGGGGCGGGACGTTCGGTTCGGTCACGGTCGGCTTGCTGAGCACGCGCGGTTCGGCCCCGGCCTCCGGGCTCCACAGGCGGACGGCGCCGTCGCCCGAGCCGACGGCCAGCCACGGGTCGTCGTCGCGGGCGTCGTCGGTTCGTTCGTCGCCGGGCCCGATCGCGAAGCAGAGCGCCTGCGAGTTGCCGCCGGCGGGACGCAGTGTCCGTTCCGGGCGGCGGTCGGCGGTGTCCCAGATCCGGACCGTACGGTCGTCGCCCGCGCTGGCCAGATGCTCCCCGTCCGGGTAGTAGGCGAGGGTGTGCACCCGCCCGTCGTGCCCGGTCAGCGGCCGCAGCGAGGTGCCGGCCAGGCTGTCCCAGACCCGGATCACGCCCTCGTCCCCGGCGCTGGCCACCCGGCGCCCGTCCGGGTGGAAGGCGATCGCCCGGATGCACTGGGTGTGCCCGGTCAGCCGGTGCTCGACCGTCTCGCCGGCGACGTCCCAGATCAGCACCCGGCGGTCGTCACTGGCGCTGGCGATCCGATTGCCGTCCTGCGCGTACGCCACCGCGTGCACCGTGCCGGTGTGCCCGGTCAGCGTGTGCAGGGCCTGGCCGGTCCCGGTGTCCCAGACGGTGACCGCCTCGTCGTCGCCCGCGCTGGCCAGATGCCCGCCGCGGGGCTGGTAGGCGAGCGCGTGGATCCGCCCGCCCCCGGTGTGCAGGGTGCGTACGACCAGGCCGCTGTCGGTGTCCCAGATCCGGATGTCCTCGTCGTCGCCGGCGCTGGCCAGGTGCTTGCCGTCCGGGCTGAACGCGAGCGCGCGGATCCGCAGCATGTGCCCGACCAGGGTGTGCACGGTCCGCCCGCCGGTGGTGTCCCAGATCCGGACCGACTCGTCGTCGCCGGCGCTGGCCAGGTACCGGCCGTCGGCGCTGAACGCGATCGCCCACAGCGCGCCGGTGTGCCCCGGCAGCATGCGCAGCGGCCGGCCGTTGATGGCGTCCCAGATCCGGATCACGCCGTCGGCGCCGGCCCCGGCGAGCAGCCGCACGCCGGAGACGACGGCGACCGCCCGGATCACCGAGGTGGACGCGATCTGCGGTTCCGGCGGGCCGGCCCCGGGCAGCGCCGCGCCCAGCGTGTCGGCCTCGCGCAGCGCCCCGTCGGCGATGCCGGTGGTGGCCACCAGGGCGGCCCGCCGCAGCCGGACGCCGTTCAGCGCCGCCCCGGTCAGGTCGGTCCCGAGCAGCCGGGCCCCGCTGAGGTCGGCGCCGGTGAGGTCGGTCCCGCGCAGGGTGGCCCGGTCCAGGCGGGCGCCGGTGAGGGTGGCACCGATCGCCTTGGCGTCGGTCAGGTCGGCCCCGACCAGGCTGGCGTCGGTCAGGTCGGCCTCGCTCAGGTCGGCCCCGATCAGGAAGCGGGCCGAGAGGTCGTAGCCGCGCAGGTCCAGCCCGGCCATGTTGAGCGGGGTGGCCGAGCTGTCCACGCCGAGGTGCCGCAGGACCTTGACGGCGTTGCTGCCGACCACCCGGGAGGTGGGCCGCCCGGCCAGGATCTCCTCGGCCCAGTCGCGCATGACGTCGTTGCCGGCCAGCCCGCACAGGAACTCGATCATCAGCGGCTGCCACTTGTGGCCGATCATGCCGGCCGTGATGTTGCCGGGCAGCTGCGCGGCGAGGTGGTTGGCGATCAGCCACTCGCGGACCGAGTCGTGCACGAACGTGAACCGTTCGTCCCCGGAGCGGACCAGCAGCGTGCTCGACCCCAGGACGTGGGCGCTCTCCTGCGGTTCGAGCGCGGTGGTGTCGCCGGCGCCGGTCGTGGTCAGCTGGGACAGGGCCCGCGCGGCCTCGCCGAGGTCCTCCAGGCTCAGGCTGTCGTTCGGCTGGTCCCACAGCCGCAGCGCGAGGTGGGTCACGGCGACCAGCAGGTCGGCCCGGTCGGGGGCGCCCGGGCCGAGCCGTTCCAGCCGGCGGGCCTCGTAGTCGAGCCACCGGTCCAGCACCCGCCGGTAGAGCCGGGCCGCGGTGATCGGGTCGCCGCCGGTCGCGTCCACGCCGAGCGGCTCCTCGACCAGCTCGGTGATGAAGCCCAGCATCCGCGGGTTGCGGGACAGCGGGAGCAGCTCCTTGACCTCGCTGAGCAGCTCGAACCGGGCGCGGGCACCCTCGGCGTCGTTGAGCTTGTTGGTGAGGAACGCGACGATCTGCTCGTCGTCGAAGTTGGCCAGCCGCACCACCCGCCGGTCGGTGCCGAGCTGGGTGCCGAGCGCCGTGAGCACGTCGGTGTCGGTCAGGAAGTGCTGGTCGCGACTGGTGACGACGACCTTGGCCCGGTCCTCGGCGGCCTGCACGATGGTGTCCAGGTGGTTGGTCGCGCGGTCGTAGCTGACCCGGGTGGCCAGCTCGTCGAAGCCGTCGAAGAGCAGCGTGACCCGGCCCTCGCGGCACAGGTAGCGGATCACGTCCAGGTCGAACTTGCGCTGGCGCTGCCGGTAGAGCTGCACCGCGATCAGCTCGTCCAGGCTGTACGCCTTCTCGAACTCGCGCAGGTCGATCAGGACCGGCACGGTCCGGGCGCCCTCCCGGGTCATCCGCCGGGCCAGTTCCCGGAGCAGGAACGTCTTGCCGTGCCCGAAGGTGCCGAGCACCACCACGAGCCGCCCGGCCGGCTTGCCGACCCACAGGCGCAGCCAGGCCAGCAGGTCGGTGGCGGGCAACTCCTCGGAGGCCACGGCCGACGGGGTCACGAACTCGGTGTAGCGCTGCGGGACGTACAGGTCGGACCGGTAGACCGGGTCGGCCTCCAGCGCGGCCGCCTGGTTACGGGCGAACGAGGCCAGGTCCGGGCCGATCTGGAAGTCGGCGAAGGTGACCAGGAAGACGCCCCGGCTCTCGGCCCAGTCACGCAGTTCCCGGCCGGCCGGTTCGCCGTCGTGCACCAGCTCGGCCGTGCGGTCCGAACCGCTGGTGCGGAACTGGGCCAGCACGTCGACGAACCAGTCCACGTCGGCCCGCGTGGGCTCGGCCGCGCAGATCCCGACCGGGTACTGCTCGACCGGCCCGTGGTCGCCGCGGGACCGGGCCGGCGAGACCCGCAGGTAGGCGACCCGCTCCGAGTTCTCCGGCCCGTTCGAGACCACCTCGGCGCCCTTGTTGCGCAGCCGGCACACGTCGGTGACCCGGGCGGTCAGGCGGCTCAGGGCCGGTGGTGGCTCCGGCCGGCGCGGGCGGGGCACCGAGCGCCGCGGGAGGGGATGCGGCAGCGGGATCGGTTCGGCTCCGGAATTCAGCCGTACGCGGTCGGCCCGCGCCTCGATCATCTGCCAGGCGCGCCGGCTCCCGAGCACCGGCGTGCCCTCGTCCACCAGCCGGGTGACCGCCGGCTCGCCCGGCTGCCCGTGCAGCAGCAGATCCAGGTGCGGGGCGAGCACGTCGGCGAACCGCTCGGCGTCGGTGATCGCCTCGACGCCCTCGGGCCGGTGGTGCATCACCCCGATGCGGAGCCAGTCCCGGCGCGGCGGGGCGCTGAGCCGGTCGGCGAACCAGTCGATCTGCGGGTCGCCGAGCGCGCCCGCCCGGTCCTGTTCCTGATGGGTGAGGGCCATCGTGGAGTTGAGCCCGGCGACCACCACCCGCAGGTCCGGGTATTCGGTCAGGGACCACGGCTGGTCCTTGGGGAGTTCGGCCCCTTGGAATCGGCGCAGCATCGTGGAGAACGGCTGCCACTTCTCCCAGAAGGGTGGCACCGGATCGGTCTCGTCGGCCCGGCACTGAAGGAAGTAGGCCTCGCACTTGCCGCGGTTGACGTCGAGACTGCCGGGCACCAGAATAATTCGCTGATTTTCGATGCGAAGATTTTCCCGAAGTGCGCTGAGGAACTGGTGAGACCGCTCGTATTCGGCCGAGGTCGCCCGTTCCGCGAGATTCCCGCTGATCATTATCAGATCGGGTCCGGTCGCACCGCCGGACGCTTTGAGATCATTTACAAGATTGCCCGCGAGCTCGTGCGGAGATAGCGTTCCCGCAGCTGGGGACCGCATCAGGGCCGGAAGGTCCCGGCAGTGCAGGATCATGATCGGCGACGAGGCGTTAACCGGTGATCTCCCCACCTGCGGGAGCCCTCTCCGGATGCGCGAGGTTCTCCGGAGCGATCTCAGACGACCATGCGAGTCACGAGACTATCAACAATGATGATCGAAAACAGCAGCCTTCCCTTAAGAGGGTTAAGTCGGTTATTGTCCATAATGTTCGGGGTCCCCGCTGGACATGTGACGAGATATGCTACGCCGCAGAAGATCGGTTATTTCCTGAGTGTGCCGGGCGGTGGCGGCCTCACCGTGTCGACATTGACCAGGATGAATGAACGGTGGTAGCCGACCGATGAGACTTCAGCCGCGCCAGGAATTGCTGTCGGTGTGGAAAGCGATCTCCAAGTGGTGTGGCCCGGTCCAGTCCTTCAACTGGGCGGACCGTGGCGGCAGCAACTCGATCAGCGACGCCGAACTGCTGCTCTGCCTGTTGCTCCCGCCGCAGAAGTTGCCGGCCATCCGCTTCGACCGGCCGGACGAGACCAAGACCGACGTCTGCCTGGCGCTCGCGGCCTTCGGTGGCCCGGTCGAGATCCCGCAGCGCATCGTCGGCCTCATCGGGCAGTACCTGACGCGGTACAGCGACCCGAAGACCCAGCTCCCGATCTTCGCCGGCGGCAACTACCTGACCACCGCGCCCGACGACGACACCGAGCCCACCCCGGAGCAGTTCGAGCTGGAGGTGGTGGACGCTTTCTCCACCTCGATCGTGTTCTGCACCGCGGTCATCCGGTTCCTGCGCAGCTACCGCCCCCAGGTGCAGCGCAAGGTGCACCTGGAGGAGATCGCCCGGGTCGAGGAGGACACGCAGCGGCGGCTCACCGCCGCGATGGCCGGCCTGCAGCGCAGCTTCACCATCAGCATCTTCGAGCCGGACGACCTGGAGCACCGGGTGCTGCGCGAGACGGTCTACCCCGGGTCGAACTTCTCGGGCGACCTGGTCGCGCGGATCCGCAGCTCGCTGCGCGACGTGATGGCCGGCCTCCGCGAGCTCGGCATCGCCGGTGAGCAGGTCGAAGACCTGCTGCAGAACCGGGAGAAGCTCTTCGAGTGCGGCTGGTCCTGGGGCGTGGTCCAGGGGTCGGACGAGGTCAAGACCGCCTCGGCGGTGTACGGGCAGCCCGGTTACGCCGAGTCCTTCCCCTACCTCTACTTCACCGTGGTGGCGGTCGACGGTATTCGTGACCTGTTCTCCCAGGAGACCCGCCTGATGGGTCTGCTCAACGAGGACCAGCAGCAACTGGCCCGGGTCCTGAATCTCCAGTGGGACCTGGCCCAGCGCTACTGGTCGACGATCGCGACCATGGGCGACCAGAGATGGCCGGTCGAGGAGTTGCCCTGGCGGACCACCGACGACCAGGAGAGTGACTACTACAGTCTGCTGGTCGTCTCGCTGGTCCGGCACTCGCTGGCCGACCGGGGTGCCCCCGACGCCGACCTGGCCCGGGTCACCCGGGTCCTGGAGGACCTGGCCGACCGGGGTCGCATCCGGCGCCGCCCGCTCTCCAACGACCCGGCGCTCACGCTGCACCAGCCCGGCCGGTGGGTCAACCTGGTCGGCGCCGACCAGATCAGCCCGGGCGCGCCGAGGATCGGCTGGCGTCTCGGCGAGCTGTCCAGCTTGCTGCTCGGCCGTTCGCTCGCGCTGGCCGCGCAGGTCAACGACCACCGCGAGCGGGCCCGGCTGCTGCGTCTGTCCGACGAGACGTGGCGGCACCTGGAGCGCCGCCGGCTGCGTGACGGCAAGGGCGCCGGCCTGTGGGACGACCCGGCCAACGTCTATCCGACCCTGCCCCACCGGGACCGGCCCAGTTGGTACCACACGACTCGCGTGGTCCAGTGCATGGGCACCGCGGCCGACCTCATCCAGGGGGAGCCGCCGCCCGGCTCGATGCTCTCGGACATGGCTTCGGAGCTGCTGATCGAGGCCGAGGACGTCTTCGACGAGGAGCAGCTGCGCGGCTCCGGCGAGGGCGGCCCGGCCCTGCGGGACAGCCTCAACCGGCAGTCGATCGGCCTCCGGCGAGCCCGCCAGATGATGCCGACCCGGCCCGGCACCGCCGCCTCGATCCTCCTGGAGGTGCTGCGAGATCTCGACAAACTCGCGGCGGCCCGGGAATTCGAGGCTGGAGACTAGGGTGCTGGTCTTCGCGGCCTCCGACAAGGGAGGCACCGGAAGGTCGGTCACGAGCTGCAACGTCGTCTATCGCAGCGCCCTCACCGGGGCCGACGTCTGCTACCTCGATTTCGACTTCGGATCCCCGACCGCGGGCTCGATCTTTCAGATCGCCGATGCGACACGCGGCGTCCGGCAGGGCGGCGGGCTGCACACCTACCTGCTGGAGCCGGACGTGGTCGCCACCGGCGAGCCGCAGCGGATCGACGTCTGGAGCCGCTCGGCCCGGGCCAGCCTGCGGCAGCGCCCACCCGGCTCGGGCAAGCTGATGCTCTTCCCCGGCGATCAGGACGGCGGCGAGTTCGGGCCGGACAAGGAGGCGTTGCGCCGCTGCGTGCAGCTGCTCCAGGCGCTGGACGAAGAGTTCGACATGTGCCTGATCGACCTGAGTGCCGGTCGGTCCTACGCGACGCAACTGGTCCTGGAGGCGACCTCGGATCCGGCCCTGCGCGGGGTGGCCGCCCGCTGGCTGATCTTCCACCGGTGGACCCGGCAGCACATCCCGGCCGCGGCCGGCCTGGTGTTCGGCCGGGACGGCATCCTCGACGTCGGCGAGCGCGCCGGGCACGACCGGGAAAAGCTTCAAGCGGCAATCAAATTCGTGCGTACGGCCGTGGTCGACCCCGATTCGATCGAGCTCAGCGGCCTGCGGCCGGCGCAGGTGGCGTGGCTGCGCGACTGTGACGAGGACCTGCGCCGGCTGGCCGCCGTGCACCAGGTCGGCCGCAGCGCGATGCTCGGTTCGGTGCCGCTCGACCCGGTGTTGCAGTGGCGGGAACAGCTCATCTCGGACAACGACGTGGTGGCCCGGGACATCGCCAACAACTCGACGGTCGAGGCCTTCGACGAGCTGGCCCGCAAGATCGCCACGGACGAGGAGTGGAGCGGCGCATGAAGGCGCAGGCCGATTTCCACGAGTCGACCGCGGATGCGCGGAACGCGTCGATCCCGCTCGCCCACCTCTCGGTCGAGCTCGGTCACTTCTACGCGCCCGACCTGCGGCAGAACGAGGACTTCTTCATCGACCACTTCCGGCAGATCGGCATCTGGTACAGCGCCGCCCGGACGGCCCTGGAGACGTCCGGCCTCAAGGTGACCCCGCGGATCAGCACGTGCGTCCTGATCGACGACTACTTCGGCAAGCTCGACCCGCCGAAGGCCCTGGTCGACAAGCTGATCGACGCCGCCCGCAAGGCCGATCTGGAGATCGACTATCTGGTACGCGAGTCCGGCTGCGCGCACACCGTGCCGGTCGACGCCGATCAGGCCGAGACGTCCGAGAGCGGCCCGCCCGGGTTGTCCCTGGCCGAGCTGGTCGAGGCCCGGCTGGTCGAGGACCCGCCGCCGGAGACCACCGGCGCCCGGCCGCCGGTGCGCCAGACCGGCTGGCTCTGCAACGGGCAGCGGTCGCCGGCCACCGAGACCCACGAGGCGATGAAGCGGCCGACGCAGTGGCGTCCGCCGGCCGAGAACGCGGCGGTCAACCACTCGATCTTCGCCGACATCGAACTGTGGAGCGACGATCCGAAGAAGGGCCGGGTCTGGTCCTGCGCCATGCTCGCGGCGGTGTGGCAGCTCCTGCGGCTGGGCGTGCTGCGGGACAACGGTCGCTGGGTCGCGAAGCCGCAACCGCCGCCGGCCGAGCTGCCGGACAGCTGGCGGGCGCTGCCCATGGTCCTGCAGCTGAACAAGCGCGCGGCGCCGTTCAACGCGTACCGGGCGATGACCATCTGCGCCCCGCTGTTCCTGCCGATCGAGGGCGCCGTCCGCACGATCTTGCAGCAGGTGGCCGTGGACCCGGCGGTTCTCGCCGAGGTCGACGCGCGGGCCGACGGGGAACGGATCAAGCTGCCGCCCGAGGTGGTCGACCGGATCCAGTACCTGTTCGTGGACACCGGACCGGTGCGCGGTGCTGGTCCTGGGTGAGGTGCAGACCGCCGCGCTGCGCCACTCCGGCGGCATGCCCTCGAAACTCGCCGAGACCGCCCTGGCGCTGCTGGCCGGCGAACGGGTCCGGGTCTTCGAGCGGCCGATCAGCCACGCGGTCAGCCCGAAGACGTACACCGGGGTGGACTGCCGGATCGTGGCCCGCTCCGGCCCCAAGGTGCGGGGCGTCGGCACGCTGATGGGCCGCGCCTGCCTGACCGGCGGCCGGGTCCTGCAGGGTTCCACGGTCGCCCGGATCGACCCGGTCGGCGGCGGCCACCGGCGCCCGTGGTCGCACTACCTGGCCCGGCTCGGAGTGGTCGAGGCGCTGGGCAGGGCCGATCTGCCCGGCATCCTGGCCGCGCACCTGGGCGCCGACCGGACCACCTCCACGATGGGCATGGGCGCGTTCTGCGTTCGGCTCCTCACCGAGGTGCAGGGTTCGCCGGCGCTGGACCAGCGGCCGCCGCTGCGCACCCAGCGGACGGTGATGCGCTGGGCCGCCACGGTCGACGGGAACGTCGACCCGGGCGCGGTCCGGGTCAACCTCTACGTCCGGGAGGACGGGCTGCGCACCCTCCGCGTCGCCTACGGCACCGAGCCCTCCGACATCGACTCCGTCGTGGAGCTCTGTGAGGACCTGGCGTTGCACGACTGGCTCCTCACCGCGCTGCTGCTGGTCATCGAGCAGAGCCAGATCGGGGTGGAGCAGCCCGCGCAGAGTGTTCTGCGGCTCCGGCCGGCCGTCGATCATCTGCTGCACCTGTGGATGCCCGCGGCCCGGCTCGGCGAGACGGCCCACGAGGTCTGGGCCGAACTGGAGGCCCGGGCCGGACTGTCCAAACAATGGGAAGCCTCGGTCCAGCGTGTTCGTGATCAGATGGCGATGGCGGCCGCCCTGGTCAATCGACCACCCGAGAAAGCACAGCTTTTCCGGTGACGAAAAATTCTTTGTGTAGCGCTTTCGGGTGATTACGAGATCCATAGTGGTTAGGCTTCCGGGGAGACGATCTGATCCTCTTCTTCGGGGCCTCTTGCTGCGGTTTCACGCGTCGAGCGTGTCAATTTCGCAAGTTACGGCGCTCGACACCGGGGCGCGGTAGGGTTATTAGTTACAGCCTCAATCGGTGGTAGGGTCCGCTTCGGTTTCGCGCAGAACGCTTGCCGGGCAGCGACTCCGGAGCCCGGATTCCGACTGACACGAAAACCTCTCGTGTTCAGCCTGACGGACGGGTAGGTAGCGGTAGCGGTGGTCAGAACCGGAGGCGCCGTGGTCGAGCGGCAAACCACGAACGGCATCGACGCCGATGTGGTCATGCTGCACACCGCGGAGCATCTGAACGCCGCCGCCGAGCTTCTGTGGAACGTGTGGGGCGCCCGTGACGGGAGCGAACGCAACGAGGTGATCAGCGGAGTCCTGCTGCGCACCCTCAGCCACGGGCGTAACTACGTGGCCGGAGTCTTCGATTCCCAGGGCGAGATCATCGGCTGCACGGTCGGGATATTCGCCTCCAGCTCGGACGACGGCCCGCCGGATTACCTGCAGTCCTATATCGCCGGTGTGGACGCTACGAAGAGTAATCACGGTGTCGGCTACGCGATGAAGCGGCACCAGCGTCTGTGGGCACTGGCCCGGGGTTTGCCAACTATCGTGTGGACTTTCGATCCGTTGGTGTCCCGCAACGCGTACTTCAATCTGTGCAAGCTCGGCGCCACGGTGACCTCCTACGAACCGGACTTCTACGGCCGGATGGACGATGGTGCCAACACCGACCAGATCACCGACCGTCTGCTGGTCACGTGGGATCTCCACGACCCGTGGGTGGAGCGGGCCATGAGTGGAGACGGCATCGGGGCGAGGCGGCACGCCGTGGCGACGCCCGGCGCGGAGCTGATCTCCGTACCGAAGGACATCACCATGCTGCGTGAGAAGGACCCGGAGGCCGCGCAGCAGGAGCGGCTGACCGTGCGTAAGCAGTTCCAGTCGCTGTTGACGCAGGGCTACCGGGTCGCCGGCATGAGCGAGTCCCGGGAGTACGTTCTGGTGCCCGGTGACGCCTCGGAGTCCGCGGCATGAGGCTCACCGAGGTCGAGCTCCGCCGGGTGCGCCTGCCGCTGGTCACGCCGTTCCGCACCTCGCGCTACACCGAGGACTGGAAGCACGCCCTGCTGGTCCGGCTCCGCACCGAGGAGGGCGTGGTCGGCTGGGGCGAGTGCGTGGCCATGGAGGTCGACGTCTACTCGCCCGAGACCATCGACGACGCGGTGAAGATGCTGCGCGGGACGCTCATCCCGATGGTCCTGGAGATGGAGTCGGTCACCGCGGAGGGCGCCAAGGAGGCGTTCACCCGGGCCGAGGGCCACCCGATGGCCAAGGCGGCGCTGGAGATGGCGCTGCTGGACGCCCAGTTGAGGTTGGACCACCGCTCCCTGGCCGAGTATCTCGGCGCCAAGCGCACCCGGGTCGAGGCGGGCGTCTCGGTCGGCATCATGCCGGAGAAGGACCTGATCGACACCGTCCGGCGCTACCTGGTCGAGGAGCGTTACCGGCGGATCAAGCTGAAGATCGAGCCTGGCTGGGACGTGGAGCCGGTGCGCCTGGTCCGGGACACGTTCGGTTCGAGGGTGCCGCTGCAGGTCGACGGCAACGGGGCGTACAAGCTGGACGACGCCCAGCATCTCGCCGAGCTCGACCGGTACGACCTGCTGATGATCGAGCAGCCGCTCGCCGCCGACGATCTCGACGGGCACGCCAAGCTGGCCCGCGAGCTCACGACGCCGATCTGCCTGGACGAGCCGATCACCTGCACGGCCGACGCGATCGAGGCCATCGACCGGGGCGCCGCCGCGATCATCAACATCAAGCCCGGCCGGGTCGGCGGTTACCTGGAGGCCCGGGAGATCCACCGGGTCTGCGCCGAGCGCGACGTGCCGGTCTGGGTCGGCGGCATGGTGGAGACCGGCCTGGGCCGATGGGCCAACGTCGCTCTGGCCGCGTTGCCGCACTTCACGCTGGTCGGCGACCTGTCGGCATCCGAGCGGTTCTTCACGCGGGACATCACGCCGCCGGTCGTGGTCGACCGGGACGGCTACATCCAGGTACCCGACAAGCCGGGCATCGGTGTCGAACCGGACCCGGCCGCGCTCGACGAGGCGACCGAGGACGTCGACCAGATCGACGTCCCGGCGCGGGTGCTGGCCACCGGCCACTCCCGCTGACCAGGGCTTTTTAAAGATCAAAATCCCGATTGGGTACGGGCGGAGCCGCGCGACCCCGATCGCTCAGGGCGGGGTGGGCGAGTCCGGGTCGATGGGGATGTGCATCAGCTCAACCAGACGATCACGCCGGTGACCCGGTGGAGCACGGCGGCGACGCCCGCCCGGACAGCGTTGCCGCAGCGCTCGGCGGTGAACGAGGCCGGATCGTAGGTCGACGCCGAGCCGAGCCCCTCGCCCCGGAACGACGCGCCGGCCCAGTCGGTGGCGGTGACGTTGCCGGTCGGCTCGGCCAGCTCGGCGCCGACGACCAGGAACTGCTGGTCGAGGTGGCTGGCGGTGACGATCGCGAGCGGGTCGACCAGGGAGTCGCCGGCACTGACGATCAGGTCGGGCTTGAGCTGGATCGCCGCGCTGATACTGGCCACCGGGTCGTGAGCGCTGGCCACCACCGTACGCAAATCGGCTTTTTCGGTTTTGGCCCAATCGTTCACGGCGGTGACCAGGGCCTTGGTCGGCGCGTCGTCACCGATCGTGAGCAGCACCACGCGATAGCCCTCGGGTGGGTGCACGCCGGACCAGGAACCGGGCGCGGGCGTGATCGTGCTCTCCGGCGCCGGACTCGCCGACGGGGCCAGGAAACCCGGACCCAGAGAACCGACCGGGGTGGGCGCGGCGTGCGGCTCGGACCAGTCGTCGCCGGAGCCGCACCCGGTGATCAACATGGCGGCCGCGGCGAGCGTGGCGACGGCCCGGAACGGGTGGCGCAAGGGGGTCTACCTCGTGGTGGGGGTGGCGGCCGGCGCCGTGGGCGACGCGTCCGCGCGCCCGGCCGCCGGCCCGATCGCCCCCTTCCTACACCGGATCCGGCCGGTTTCAAGACCGGGGGACCACCTTGTCGCCAGCGGTTCGCCTAGCGTCTTGATCTTGTTCACCGGGGGCGTGCACGGTGCTCAGGCCATATCTGAAGGAGCCACCGTGTTGCGCCGTGCCATCGCCGCCGCCGTCCTGGGGGCCGCCGCCACGGCGGCCGTCCTGCTGAGTGCCGGACCGGCACTCGCCCACGGCTTCAGCTCGACCGTCTACGTCGACGTCACCGCCGGAGACCCCGGTCACGTCCGGACGACCGTCGAGCTGGAGTACGACCTGTTCATCGTCTCGGCGGCCGACTACGAGAAGGACGACCCGCTGTTCCGGGCCGGCACCGACGCGTTCGACGCCGAGGACGACACCGCCATGGGGGCGGCGCTGACCTCGCACAAGGACTCCGCGGTCAGGTACCTGACCGGGCGGTTCGGCGTGCGATCGGCGGGCCAGGACTGCACCGCCACGCCGGTCGGGGACTTCGTCATGGAGGTGCGCGAATCCGTTCCGTACGCGAAATTGGTCCTTGACTGGAATTGCCCGAAGACCTCGGATGCGCATGAGGTGCGCAGCGCGCTGTTTCCGGACAGCGAAACCTACGTCAAGGGCGTCAAGACCATCGTCACCTACAAACTGGACGGCCGCACCGGAAGCGCCGCGCTCGACGCGAACCAGCCGACCTTCTCCACCGGGCAGTCGTGGCAGCAGCGGTTCGGCGAGTTCTTCCTGCTCGGCGCCGAACACCTGCTCACCGGCATCGATCACATCCTGTTCCTGGTGGCGCTGATCGCCGGCTCGCGCCGGCTGCGCGAGATCGTGCTGGCCGCCACCGCGTTCACCGCGGCCCACTCGGTGACCTTCATGCTCGCCGCGCTGGGCCTGGTCAGCGTGCCGGCCGCCGTGGTCGAACCGATCATCGCGCTCTCCATCGCGGTGGTCGCGGCCTGGCATCTGTGGCGGCTGCGGACCCACGTGCCCGACCTGCCGCCCGGCCGTGGCCTGGACCGGGCCGGCTGGACCCGGCTCGGCGTGGTGTTCCTTTTCGGTCTGGTGCACGGGCTCGGGTTCGCCGGGGCACTCGGCATCGACGAAGCCTTCTCCTGGACGCTGCTGTGGTCGCTGCTGGTGTTCAACGTGGGCATCGAGACCGTTCAACTCGGGATCATCGCCGTGGTCTTTCCGCTGCTCATCGTCCTGCGACGTAGGTCACCCCGGGCTGGACTGTGGACCACCGGGATCATTTCGGCGGGTGTGTCCGTGATGGGGATGATCTGGTTCGTGCAGCGGGTGCTGCAGGGCTGAGGTCTTCCGGTGGGTGCCACCGATCCTCTTGATCTTGTTAACGCTCGGTTCATCCGGCGGGACCAGCTTGATCACGCCTCCCAGAAGTTTCACAGCGGGAAGCCATCTCTCTCTCATCCGGAACAAGGAACGGACACCGATGAGAACCAACCACTCGAAGCAGGCCTCCGGGCTTGCTCGGAACCGTGTGGCCGCAGGGGCCACCGCGGTCTTCCTCGGCATGGCCGTTGCCCTCGGCAGCGGCCTCGTCACCCCTGCGGTCGCGGCCGACAGCTCGGTCTCCGCGATCATCCTCGGTGTGGGCGCCAACGAGGCGCAGCGCATCGTGACCTGGTACTCCAGCGTGGACACCGCGCAGCAGGTCCAGGTCGCCCCGACCGCCTCCCTGGTCAACGGCGAGTTCCCGGCGACCGCCGTGACCTTCGCCGCGACCGGCGCCGCGAACATCGCCACCAGCGGTGGGTACAACCGGCACGCGACCATCAGCGGTCTGCAGGAGAACACCGCGTACTCGTACCGGGTGGGCGCCGAGGGCGCCTGGTCGAACGCGTACCAGTTCAAGACGCAGGACTTCGAAGGCGACTACGACTTCCTGTTCTACGGCGACCCGCAGATCGGTGCCTCCGGCAACGTGGCGAAGGACCAGGCCGGCTGGGAGGACACGCTGGCCGTGTCGACCGCCGCCAACCCCAACGCCGAACTGCTGGTCTCCGGTGGCGACCAGGTCGAGACCGCGAACACCGAGTCGCAGTGGAACGCCTTCCTGGCCTCCGACAAGCTGCGCCAGTACCCGTGGGCCGCGACCATCGGTAACCACGACGTCGGTGGCAAGGCGTACGAGCAGCACCTGTACACGCCCAACACCGACCGGTCGACCGCCTACTACGCGGACAGCTCCGGCGCCACCACGTCGGGCGGCGACTACTGGTACATCTACAAGGACACGCTGTTCATCGACCTGAACAGCAACTCCTACGACAGCAACAAGGGTGGCGGCGACGCGGCCCACGTCGCCTACGTGACCGACGTGGTCAACAAGCACGGCGGCGACGCGAAGTGGACCGTGCTGGTCTACCACCACTCGATCTACTCGGCCGCGTCGCACGCCAAGGACGCGGACAACAAGGTGCGCCGGGTCGACTTCCCGACCGCCTTCTCCAAGCTCGGCGTCGACCTGGTTCTGCAGGGCCACGACCACGTGTACACCCGCAGCTACCTGATCAAGAACGGCCAGAAGGCGGACGCGGCTGAGCAGCCGGGTCAGTCCGAGGTCTTCGCCGGCCCCGGCGGTGTGCTGTACGTGACCGCGAACTCGGCCTCGGGTTCGAAGTACTACGACATCACCAACCCGGACAACACCGGCGTCGGCGGCGCGGGCAACGGCCCGGACCCGCTGAAGCCGGAGAACTACTGGTACAACTCCGTGCAGAACCAGGAGCACGTGCGGTCGTACATCAAGGTCGAGGTCCGCAACGACAAGCTGGTCGTGGCCGACGTCCGCAGCGGCACCTGCGCCGCCCCGAACGCGTCGGTCGAGCTCGGCACCTCGTGCTCGAACGGCTCGGACAAGGGTGTCGGCACCGTCGTCGACAAGGTCACGGTGCACCCGTACCACGGCGACAGCCAGGACATCCAGGTGAACGTCCCGACCCTCGCGCCGGGTGAGTTCGGCTGGACCATCGACGGCCAGAACGGCCTCGTCGACCTGGGCACCGCCACCGAGGACCAGGCCTACAACCTGTCCGCGACCGGCAAGATCAACCCGATCAAGGTGACGGACAGCCGTCGTACGCTCTCGCCGTGGTCGATCTCGGCCACCGTGGGCGACTTCAAGGACGCCGGCAAGACCATCGCCGCGTCGGCCCTGGGCTGGACCCCGTACCTGGTCGCCTCCGGCGCCGGTGCGAACCCCGGCCCGGCGGTCGCCAACGCCACCGAGCAGGGCAAGGGCCTGTCCGAGTCCAGCGTGCTGGGCTCGGCGGCGCAGGGCCACGGTCGTGGCTCGGCCACCCTCGGCGCCTCCCTGAACTTCAAGGTTCCGGACAGCGTCGACAAGGGCAGCTACCGCACCACCCTGACGATCACCGCGCTGAGCAGCTGATCGTTCGACCGGAAGTTGGAGCGGGCGCTGCTTTGCCAAGCGGTGCCCGCTCCGCCGTACCCCCTCAAGGATTTCGACATGCGTCTCAGTCTCGCCGGCCGGGCCCCCGCACTCCGGAAAGCCGCCACCGCGGTGATCGGCCTCCGCCCCGCCGCCGTGTCCACGGTGGTCGGGCTCAGCTTGGTGGCCGCCGTCGCGGTCGTCGGTTTCAGTGGCGCGCCCGCGCTGGCCGAGGGTGACGACGTCACCTGGGCGGTCCGGACCGCCTCCAACACCTACGGCAACGACCGGTCCAGCTACAGCTACTCGGTGAACCCCGGCGGGTCGGCCGAGGACGGGCTGGTCGTGTCCAACAAGGGGGCCACCCCGCTCAAGCTCGAGGTCTACGCCGCGGACGGCCTGACCACCTCGACCGGGCAACTCGACCTGCTCGCGCGGGACAAGAAGTCCAAGGGCGTCGGCGTCTGGGTCACCGCGGACACGCAGACCGTGACCGTGCCCGCCGGCAAGATCGTCGAAGTGCCGTTCAAGGTCACCGTGCCGGCGAACGCGACCCCCGGCGACTACGTCGGCGGCATCGTCACCTCGCTGACCGCACCCGACTCGAACGCCCAGGTCAACGTCGAGCGCCGCCTCGGCATCAAGATCAAGCTGCGGGTCGGCGGCGCGCTGGTACCGTCCCTCGCCGTCGAGGACCTGAAGGTCGACTGGTCCGGCGCGGCCTTCGCCCGCGGCGACGCTACGGTCACCTACACGATCCACAACACCGGCAACGCGGTCGAATCCGCGAAGCAGGCCGTGTCGCTCTCCGGCCCGTTCGGCTGGTTCCGCACCGACGCCGCCGCGATCGCCGCACCGCCGGAGCTGCTCCCGGGCGAGAGCTGGAAGGTATCGGTCCCCGTACACGGCGTGGCCCCGGCCGTCCTGCTCACCGCCACCGCCGAGCTGACCCCACTCGTCACCGACGACTCGGGCTCGACGACGGCCCTCGCATCGGTCACCGGAACTGCTCATGTCTGGGCCCTCCCCTGGACTCTGACCGTGCTGCTGATCGTCCTGATCGCCGCCCTGATCGCCCTGATCTGGCTGCGCCGCCGCACCCGCACCCGCCGCAAGGCCCGCGAGGAAGCCCGCATCGCGGAAGCCGTCGAATTGGCCCTCCGGGCAAAGGAGAACGCGGTAGACGTCACCGCGGTCCCCGAGGACGCCTAGAGAAAGCCCGCCCACTCGATCCCCGGTTCGCGCACTCGCGAGCCGGGCGTGCGAGCGCGGTCTCCGGCGCGCTCCGGCGGATGCCGGCGTCCTACTCCGGCGCGCCCCGGTGGGATGCCGGCGTCCTAGTCGGCGGAGGTGCGGATCCGCCACAGGCCCAGTGCCGTCAGGAGCAGGGCCAGCCCCAGATAGAGGGCGGACTCCAGCCACTGGAAGGTCCAATAGCGACTTGTCGGCTGGTAGTCGATGTCGACGTGCAGATTCAGCGCGCCCAGGCAGTCCGCGGCCTTGTCGAAGGAGCCCGCGACGCACCTGCCGTACGCGTCGGCCGGGACCGTTGCACCGTCGGCCGTGCGTAGCCGGCTGGTGCTGATCACCCAGGCGCCGGGCAGTTTCAGGCCGGAGATCTCCGGTTGCTGCCCGAGGAAGGTCAGGTTGCGCACCACCTCGGCGGTGACCGGTGCGGACATGTGCTCGGGGGTCATCAGGTGCGGGCGGATCAGGTTCGGCGTCAGCGCCTGAGTCACGACGAGGGCCAGCAGGGTGAGGGCCATGGCCGGGACCGTCCGCCGGATCAGCAGACCGACGACGATGCCCAGGACCAGGGCGAAGATTCCGTACGCGACGGGCGCCAGATTCCTCGTACCGAAGAAGATCGTGGAAAATCTGTCGCCGGTGAACCGATCGAGCGGACTGGCCGCCCAGGTCAGCAACGCGCTGGTGAGCGCGCCGGCGACAGCCGCGGCCAGGCCGGTGAGCAGTAGTTTGACGGTCAGCCAGCGCCGCCGGGTGACGCTTTGGTTCCAGACCAGCCGGTGTGTGCCGGCCTCCAACTCCCGGGCGACCAGCGGCGCACCCCAGAACAGCCCGATCAGCGCCGGCATCAGGAGCAGCACCGCGTCGAGCAGATAGACGCGACCCTGGAAGTGTTCCCGCAGCTCGGCGCCGGAATAGCCGCCGTCACGGATCTGCCGGCCGAGCACCACCAGACCGGCCGCCAGCAGGATAAGCGCGACCGCCGCGACGAGGGCCTGAACCCGGAACTGTCGCCAGCTCAGCCAGATCATCGAGTCGCCTCCTTGAGATGGGTGAGCACGAGCGACTCCAGCGAATGCGCGCCGGTGACCAGTGCGTCCACGTCGCCGGCGACCCGGACCCGGCCGCCGGCCAGCACGATCAGGTGGTCGCAAACTCGTTCGACGTCGCCGAGCAGGTGGGACGAGAGCACCGCGGACGCGCCCAGCTCGGCCACCGACTCCAGCAGGTCACGCAGGAACGCGTCGCGGGCGAGCGGGTCGAGAGCGGCCGCCGGCTCGTCGAAGATCAGCAGGTCGGGGCGCTTGGCGACGGCCAGGGTGAGCGCGAGCTGAGCGCGCTGACCGCCGGAGAGCCGCCCGGCCCGCTGCCCCGGACGCAGACCGGACCGCTCCACCCGGCGACGGGCGAGACCGGCGTCCCACCCGGGGTTGAGCCGGGCGCCGAGGCGCAGATGCTCCTCGACAGTAAGAGAGGTGTAGATCGGGGTGTCCTGGGCGACGAAGCCGACCCGGGCCAGGTGGGCGGCGGTCGCGCCGGGCCGGCCGCCGAGCACCTCCAGCGTGCCCGCGGTGGGCTCGATCAGGCCGCAGGCGAGCTGCAGCAGAGTGGATTTGCCGGCACCGTTCGGCCCGACCAGGCCGGTCACACGGCCGGCCGGCACGTCCAGATCACAGTCGGTCAGGGCAAGATGTTTGCCGTATCGCTTGGTGAGGCCGATGGCCTTGAGCACGGAGGACATGCCGACCATCGTGCTGATCCGGGCGTTCGCGCACACCCTTCCAAAGAAGGGGCGAGCAGTACTTTCGGCCGGTACGGCGGCCTGGCCGCCGACGTACCGTGTCCGCTGTGGAGATGCGGGAACGACTCATCCAGTTCGTGCTCGCCACCGCGCTGGTGTTCGCGGTGGCGCTGACCGCCGCGGCGATCGCGACCAGCTGGGGCGGGTGGTATTGGCTGTTCGGCGCGGCGATGGGGCTGTGCCTGGGCGCGATCGCGCTCGCGCGGCGGCGGGCCCCGATCGCGGCGGCGACTCTCGGTCTGGTGCTGGCGATGGCGTCGGCCCTGATCGCGCGTCTCGCCGGGTTGCCGCGGGAGCCCGGTCCGGCCGGGATCCTCGCGCTCGCGGTGCTGGTGGGGATGGTGGTGCGCCGCAGCTCGTACTCGAAGGCGGTCGCCGTCGTCGCCGGGGCGCTGACGGTCGTTCTGCTCGTCTTCCTGGCCGGTCAACCCGTGGGCGGCCAGGTGAACCTGGTGGCCGCGCTCAACGCCATCGGCTGGGCCGGGGCGATCGCGACCGGCCTCGCGCTGCGGCTGGCCGATCGAACCAAGAAGGAAACCGCTGAGAAGGTACGTCGTGACGTGCGCCTGGAGTTGGCCCGCGAGCTGCACGACGTGGCCGCTCATCACCTGACCGGGCTGATCGTGCAGGCACAGAGCGCGCGCATTCTGGCCAGGAAACGACCCGACGAGCTGGACGGATCGCTGGAAGCGGTGGAGAGCGCCGGGGCGGACGCGCTGGACGCGATGCGCCGGGTGGTCGGGCTTCTCCGCGACAGCGACGACGCGTTGGCCGCGCCGCCGGAGCAGGTGCGTGAGCTGGTCCGGCAGTTCGAGCGGCACGGTCCGACGGTGCGGCTCGACCTGCCGGCGGATCCAATGCCCTGGCCGCCGGAGGTGGCCGGCACGGTGCAGCGGGTCGTGCAGGAGTCACTGACCAACATCGCGCGGCACGCTCCACAAGCGAGCGAGGTCGCGGTCACGGTCCGGCGCGACGAGGAGGATGTGCATGTGCGGATCACGGACGACGGGCCGCAGGCGACACGGCCGGGCCGGCGCGGGGGATACGGTCTGGTGGGCATGCGCGAGCGGGTCGAGGCGTTGGGCGGCACCTTCCGGGCCGGTCCGCACGACGGCGCGGGGTGGGTGGTCGCCGCAACCCTCCCGGCAACGGTCGACGCATGACCAGCGGCTGTCGAGCGTGGCGCCGCTGAGTGAGGGTAGTGGCGGTGGCTGAGCGTGGTGCCGCCGAGTGAGGGTGGCGCCGCCTGGCGAGCGTGGTGGCGGTGGGTGAGCGTGGTGGCGGTGGGTGAGCGTGGAGTCGCCGGCGAGTGGGGTGCCGCTGAGTGAGCGTGATGCTGCCCGGCGAGGGCGGCGCCGGTGGGTGGGCGTGGTGCTGGTGGGTGGGGCGTGACGGTGGCCGTTTAGGGGGACCGACGTGACGATCAGGGTGTTGATCGCTGATGACCAGGAGATGGTTCGGAAAGGCCTTCGGGTGATCCTGGACGACGAGCCGGACATCGAGGTGGTCGCCGAGGCCGGGGACGGGCTGGAGGCGCTGACGCTGGCGCGGCGGCTCCGGCCGGACGTCTGCCTGATCGACATCCGGATGCCCAGGATGGACGGTGTCGAGGTGACTCGGGCGTTGGCCGGGCCCGGGGTGAAGGATCCGCTGCGGATCGTGGTGGTGACCACGTTCGGCGAGGACGAGTATGTCGACGGGGCGCTGCGGGCCGGGGCGACCGGGTTCCTGCTCAAGGGGGCCAGCAGACAGCTGCTGATCGAGGGTGTTCGGGCGGCGCACAACGGGGAGTCGCTGATCTCGCCGGCGGTGGCGGCGCGGCTGGTGCGCCAGTTGAATGCGACGCGGCCGGCGTCCGGGCCGATCCGGCACAGCCTCACCGATCGGGAGCTGGCGGTGGCCCGGGAGATCGCCCGCGCCCGGACCAACCCGGAGATCGCCGCCGTCCTGTTCATCACGCTCAGCACGGTGAAGGGGCACGTGGCGGCGATCCAGAGCAAGCTCGGGCTGCCCAATCGGGTGGCGATCACGAACTGGGTGCGGGACAACGGGCTCGCCGAGGAGGGCCACACCCGAGCGGGGTGAGGCTCGGGCCATCCGCCGGCGCGGCCACCCGGTCGGCGGGTGCGCGGTGAAACGCCGGTGGTGAGACGCCGGTGGCGGCGCGGCTGCCTGATGGGCACGCGGTGGCGGTGCGGTTTACCGGTTGGGGAGTGCAGTGCCCGGAGCGGCGGCGCCCACCCAGCGGGCGGCCGTTGGGCGGGCGCCGCCGGGCGGGCGGCCGCTGGGTGTGGTGCGGCGGCGGTTGGGTGGGTGGGGCTACTGGTGGTAGGTGGATAGGAAGGTGCGGATTCGGGAGACGGCGTCGTCGAGGACGTCGGTGGAGGCGAGGAAGACCAGGCGCAGGTGGTCCGGGGTGTCCAGGTTGAAGCCGCTGCCGTGGGAGATGAGCAGATGCTGCTGTTCCAGCAGGTCGATGACCAGGCGCTCGTCGTCGTGGATCTTGTGGACCTGGGGGTCGAGGCGGGCGAAGAGGTAGAGGGCGCCGGCCGGCTTGACGCAGTCGACGCCGGGGATGTCGACGAGGGACTGCCAGGCGTGGTCGCGCTGTTCCAGCAGGCGGCCGCCGGGGCGGGTCAGCTCCTCGATGCTCTGGTATCCGCCGAGCGCGGTCTGGATCGCGTGCTGGGCCGGCACGTTCGGGCAGACGCGCATGTTGGCCAGCAGTTGCAGCCCGTCCAGGTAATCCGAGTCCCCGCCGCTGCTGAATCCGCTGGTGGCGAGCCAGCCGGAGCGGAAACCGGCGGCGCGGTAGACCTTGGACAGGCCGCCCATGCTGACGACCGGAACGTCCGGGGCGAGGGCGGCGAGCGTGTGGTGCGTCGCTCCGTCGTACACAATCTTGTCGTAGATCTCGTCGGCGAAGATCAGCAAACCGTGTTTGCGGGCAAGCTCGATCATGCCGAGCAGGACCTCTTCGGAGTAGACCGCGCCGGTCGGGTTGTTCGGGTTGATCACGACGAGGGCGCGGGTGCGTTCGGTGATCCGGGACGCGATGTGTTCCAGGTCGGGCGCCCAGCCGGCGCTCTCGTCGCAGCGGTAATGCACCGCGCGTCCGCTGCAGAGGTTCACCGCGCCGGTCCAGAGCGGGTAGTCGGGGCTGGGGACGAGCACCTCGTCGCCGGTGTCGAGCAGCGCCTGCAGCACCATGACGATGAGTTCGGAGACGCCGTTGCCGAGGAGTACGTCGTCCGGCTGCACGCCGGTCACGCCCAGGTTCTGGTAGTGCTGGGCGACCGCGACCCGCGCGGAGTAGATGCCGCGCGCGTCGCTGTAGCCCTGGGCGGCCACGATGTTCTGCACCACGTCGGCCACGATGGGTTCGGGCGTGGCCAGCCCCCACGGCGCCGGGTTGCCCAGGTTCAGCTTGAGGATCCGGTGACCGGCGGCCTCCAGTTCTTGGGCCCGGCGCAGCACCGGGCCGCGGATGTCGTACCGGACACTTTTCAGCCGCTGCGCCTGCCGCATCGGACCTCCTCCAACGTCGGTGCGAAACCGAGGCACCGGCACGACCGACCCTCGGCACGATCCCGAGTCGCCGCCGCCACGGACGCCTCGGCACGATCCCGAGTCGCCGCCGCCACGGACATCTCGGCGTGAGCCTGAGTCGCCGCCGCCACCGACACCTCGGTGTACCCGAGGACCGATGCTAGATGGCCGTGAACGTCAGGACCGCCGAGTAAGTCCCCGGCAGTGTCGATGTCGGCGCGTTCAGGACCAGATGCGCACCGAGCCGAGCGGTCCCCACGTCCCCCGATCCGAGCGTCGCGGCCCGGTCCAGCGTCACCGGCGGCCCGGCCGTGACGTGCTGGGCCGGCCCGGCGTCGAGCACGGCCGGTGTCCAGGTCAGGCGTCCCGCCGGGATGCTGTGGGACGCCCCGTCGGTGAAGTCGGTGATCTGCCCGCTGACGTTCCATCCGGGGCTGCCGGCGCGGGTGTCGGCCACGGTCACGGTCCGGATGTCGCCGGAGGTGACGAGTGTCTCTCCGTCCGGCGAGAGGACCGGCGACGGAAGGACGACGTCCCCGGTCTCGACCGAGACGGTGAGGGTTCCCGGTTCCACGGTCGTCGTGATGATCTCGGTCGGGTCTGGCGCGGTCGGGTAGGGCGCGGTGTCCAGGATCGTGGTTCCGTCGGCCCGGAAGGTCGGGTTGGCGCAGCCCGTTACCTGCAGTACCGACGTGTCGGCCCCGGGCACCCGCCGCAGTTGTTCCATGGCGTCGGTCGTCAGGTTGAGCGGGATCGGCGCGTATCCCAGCAGATCCACCTGCTGTTGACCGGCGCAGATGGCGTACCCGGCGAAGCGGGTCACGCCGAGCCCGGCGTCGGCCGTGAACCGTGCCGTGGTCGCGGTCGGCACCACCAGGTAGTGATAGAACGGCACCGGGTAGGCCCGCGGGTCCGGGTTGGCGAAGGCCGGTGTCAGGTCGGGTGTCCGGCCGGCCCGGGTGAGCCCGATGGTGATGCTGGTCGCGGTCGGCCTGGTCCAGAAGCCGGCCACGTTGCGGATCTCGGCGACGGTGTTGCGGGTGCTCAGGGCGTAGGGGTGGGGGACGTAGGCGATCGACCCTTCGCTGTTCTCCACGAATCCGGCCGTGTTCAGCGCTCCGGCCAACCCGACGAAGTTCCCGCCGTTGACGGGGTAGAGCGCGGTCGCCCCGCACGACCCGCAGTATTCGGCCCACTGTGCGGGCCGGCGCGTGGCCAGCCAGGACGTGAAGGCCAGGGTGGTGCCGTTGGCGTCGGCGCGGACCACCGGGCGGACGGCGGTGCCGGGCAGCGTGACGCCGGGGTTGTCGGCGGCGATCGCCGGGTCGTTCCAGCGGGTGATCGTGCCGGTGAAGATCCCGGCCAGGACCGGTTCGGACAGGCGCAGATCGGTCACGCGCCGGCCGTCGGCGGTCAGCCGGTAGGCGAAGTCGACCGCGTCGCCGACCAGCGGGGCGTACGTGAAAGCCGAGGCCGGCGGTGTGTCGTACGGAAGGTCGGTCACGGCGAAGTCGACCAGGCCGTTCGCGAAGTGGTTCAGGCCGGCCGTCGACCCGACGCCGTCGTAGTTGATCACCATGCCGCCCGGCCGTTGTGCCGACCACCAGTCCACGGCGTTGGCGCTGCCGGTGTCCCCGGCGCCGGTGATTCTGGTGGACGTCCCGGCGAAGGCCGGCGTTCCGGTTGTCATGACTGTCACGGCGCACAGCAGTGCTGTCGCCGTTCTGGGAATCCCCCGCATGACGGTCCAGCCAAGCGGTCGCAGATGGAGGGCCGGGGCGGCCCGGGTTAACGAGAGACTGCCATCGTCTCGACCGCGGACATCAGCAGGTCGAGGCCGAACGCGTAGTACCGCTCCAGGTCGGGTGCCCGCTCGAACGTCTTGGCGAACTCGATCATCATCGGGAAGCGGTCGGCCGGCAGGCATTCCATCTGGACGCGTTTTTGCCGGCGCCACTCCTCGGCCTTTTCCGGCGGCACGGTCGCCGGGCAGCCGGGCTGGCCCGCGACCAGGCCCATCGCGCCGTTGAGCAGGTACATCGCGATCCAGTAGGACTCCTCGACGTCGAAGCCGGCGTCGGCCAGCAGCGCGAGGGTGTCGTTGGTGGCGCGGGTGAAGCTCGGTGTCTGCGTCTTGTCGGTGGAGTGCAGCAGCTCGGGCAGGCTCGGGTGCGCGCGCATGACGCCGACCACAGTTTCGACGATCGTGCGGAGCTGTTTCTGCCACGGATCGCCGGCTGTCCGGTCGGCCCGGACGTCGCTGAGCACGTGGTCGACGACGCCGAGCAGGAGCTCGTCCTTGTTCTTGAAATGCCAGTACAGCGCCATCGGGGTGACGCCCAGCTCCTTGGCCAGGCGACGGATGGTGATCGCGTCCGGGCCTTCCTCGTCGGCGAGGCGCAGGGCCCGCTCGGCGACGGCCGCCTTGGTGAGTCGTTCAGCTGGGGTCACTTGACAACCATACAACGTACAGGTCTCATGTACGAGGTACATGTACGTCGTACAAGTACGCTGTACACGAGGGGGAGCGATGGAGAAGAACCGTCGGTGGTGGGCGCTGGTCGCGGTGGCGCTCGGCACCTTCATGACGTACCTCGACAACAACGTCGTCAATGTGGCGCTGCCGAGCATCCAGCGCGAGCTGGGCCTGACCATTTCCGGACTGGAGTGGATCACCAGCGCGTACATCCTGGTCTTTGCCGGTCTTCTGCTGGCCGGTGGTCGTCTCGGCGACGTGGTCGGCCACCGGATGGTCTTCCTGTCCGGCCTGGGGATCTTCACGGTCGCGTCGGTCGCGGCCGGTCTGGCCGGCAGCCAGGAACTGCTGATCGGCGCCCGGGCCGCCCAGGGGATCGGCGCGGCGCTGCTGTCACCGGCCGCGCTCGCCCTGATCCAGGAGTTCTTCCCGGACCCGAAGGAGCGCGGCACCGCGATCGGCATCTGGGGTGCGGTCGGCGCGCTCGCCCTCGCGGTCGGCCCGCTGACCGGCGGCGTCCTGGCCGAGCACGTCTCCTGGGGCTGGATCTTCCTGATCAACCTGCCGATCGGCGTGGCCACGTTCGCGCTCTCGATGATCACCATGCCGCGCGGTCAGGCCACCCGGCAGGCCAACTTCTTCCGGAGGATGGACCCGATCGGCCTGATCACGTCCTCGGTCGCGCTGTTCGCTCTCACCTACGGCCTGATCGAGGGCGACGCCAAGGGCTGGACCTCCGGGCTGATCCTGGGATCGTTCGCGGTCGCGGCGGTGGCCGCCACCGCGTTCGTGGTCCAGCAGAGCCGTACCGAAGACTCGATGGTGAATCTGGCGTTCTTCCGGCTGCGGATGTTCACCGGCGGTCTGCTGGCCATGGGCCTGTGGGCCTTCGGGGTCTTCGGCATCTACTTCTACATGGCCATCTACCTGCAGAACGTGCTCGGCTTCTCGCCGACCGAGGCCGGTGCCGGCTTCGTCCCGCTCGCGCTGATCACCGCGGTCGGCGCCGTTCTGGCCCCGCGGTTCGAGGCCCGCTTCGGCGTCGCCCGGGTGACCGCTTTCGGTCTGCTGGTGATGGGCGCGTCGATCCTGGGCATCGCCCAGTACGGCGAGGGCACCCACTACCTCGACCTGCTGCCCTGGTTCGCCCTCTACGGCGTCGGCGGCGGCCTGCTCATCCCGCTGAGCAACGTGGTGCTGGGCGCCCTGCCGAGCGAGCGGGCCGGGATCGCCTCGGGCATGCTCAACGTCTCCCGCGAGGTGTTCGGCCTGCTCGGCGTGACCGTGCTGGGCGCCATCCTGAGCAACCGGGCCGGCGCGTCGACCGGCACCGAACTGCACCGCTACCTGGTCGGTTACCAGACCGCCCTGGTCGTCGCCTCGATCCTGATCCTGGTCGGCGTGCCGCTCAGCCTCTGGATGCTCCGCAAGGCGAAGCCGGTCGGGCCGGAGCCGGTGGTCCCTGTGCTTGAGATGGTCTGAGAGCCGCCTGTCGAGGGGTCGGCCGTCCGTGGTCGACTCCTCGGGTGACTACGGTGACGAAGACAAAAGTGACGTCGATGGTGAAACCGAGCGCAATCGTGGCGGGCCTCGTCGCCGTCCTGGTCTCGTTCTCCGGCCCGTTCGCGGTGGTGCTCACCGCCGCGTCGGCCGCGCACCTGACCGAGGCCCAGACCACCTCGTGGGTCTGGGCCATCGCCATCGGCAGCGGCCTCTCCGGTCTGGTGCTGAGCCTGGTCACGAAGCAGCCGGTGATCACCGCCTTCTCGACGCCGGGCGCGGCGCTGCTGGTCGGCTCGCTGAGCGCGTACAAGTACTCGGACGCCGTCGGCGCGTTCCTGTTCGCCGCGGTCGGCATGACGATTCTCGGCTTCTCCGGACTCTTCGGCCGGATCCTGGCCAAGGTCCCGCCGGGCATCATCGCGGCGATGCTGGCGGGCATCCTGCTCCCGTTCGCGCTCGACGCGTTCCGGCAGCTCCCGGGCGCCCCGGCGGTGGTTCTGACCGTGCTGATCGCGTACTTCATCGGTCGTCGATTCATGCCGAACTATGCCGTGCTGCTCGGGCTCGGCTCGGGGTCGCTGGTGGCGGCGCTGCAGCACGAGCTGCATCTCGGCGGGGTCTCGGCCAAGCTCACCCTTCCGCACCTGACCGTGCCCACGCTGAACTGGTCGGCGCTGGTCAGCGTCGGTCTGCCGCTGCTGATCGTGACGATGGCCGGGCAGAACGCGCCCGGTCTGGCCGTACTCCGGGTGAGCGGCTATCAGCCGGATGATCGACTGCTGCTCGGCGGCACCGGCATCGTCTCGGTGCTGCTGGCGCCGTTCGGCAGCCACGGCATCAACCTCGCCGCGATCACCGCGGCGATCTGCACGGGAGAACAAGCCCACCCCAACCCCAGATTTCGGTACGTCGCGGGAGTGGCCTGTGGTTTCTTCTACCTGGTCTGCGGTTTCCTCGGCACCGGCCTGGTCGGTTTCTTCACCGCGCTGCCGAAACCGCTGGTCGCCGCCGTCTGCGGGGTGGCCCTGCTCGGCGCGTTGCTCAACAGCCTGGCCGGCGCGCTCGACGACAAGCCGGCCCGCGAGGGCGCCCTGGTCACGCTGGCCGCGACCGCGTCCGGGATGACCGTGGCGCACGTCGGCTCGGCGTTCTGGGGCCTAATTGCCGGCGTGGGCGTGCACCTTGTCCTGCAGCGGCGGCAGCGGGCGGCGCGAGATGCGCAGCCAGACCACGAAACCCCAGATCACGAAGCCGGCGTAGACCGCGTAGAGCACCGCTGACGGGTAATAGCCGAAGTGCAGCAGCTCCGGGACGCCGACCAGGTCGACGGCGATCCAGCAGAGCCAGAACTCGACCCAGCCGCGGGCCATCGCGTACGTCGCCAGCATGGAACCCACGAAGATCCACGAGTCGGCCAGGTAGTACCACCAGGGCACCGGGAAACCGGCGCCGACCTGGCGGAACACGAAGAAGCAGCCGGCCACGGCGAGCAGCGCGGCCGGGATGAAGACCAGCCGCTGCCGATGGCCGGCCCAGTGCGGCACCACGGCGGCGCCCTGCCCGCGGCGGCGGTTGCGGCGCCACAGCCACCATCCGTACACGCTGGTGATCAGGAAGAACACCTGGCGGGCGGCCTGCCCGTACAGCGGGGTGCCCTGATCGTTGCCGACCGCCTGCCCGACGAAGACCGTGAACAGCAGGATGTTGCCGACGATCCCGACCGGCCAGGCCCAGGCGCTGCGGCGCAGCCCGAACAGCGCCGAGCCCAGACCGAAGGCGTTGCCGACGATCTCCCGCCAGTAGATCGCCTGATCGGCGGTCACCTGCCACTTCGCGGTGTAGAACGCGGTCAGCAGGTCATCGAGCCAAGTCACGACTCATCGTAGGCCGAGCGGAGTTTCCGCCCGGTTTCCGCCCGGGCATAGTGAGACGGTGACAACCGCGATCTCCTGTCCCGTTCAGATCCGCCTGTACTCGGAGGGCCGGGTGATGAACCAGGATTTCGCGTACGGGGATCTGGCCGCCGCTCTGCGTGACCACCCCGACGCCGTGGCCTGGCTGGATCTGCTCGAACCGTCGGCGCCGGACCTGGCCACCGTCGGCGCCGAGTACGGACTGCACCCGCTCGCGATCGAGGACGCCCTGGCCGACCACGAGCGGCCCAAGCTGGATCGCTACCCGGATCACCTGTTCGTCAACGTCTACGCGGTCTCGGTCCCGCACGCCGAGGAGAAACCGCACAAGGTGGAGATCAGCGCCTTCGTCACCAAGCGCGTGCTGATCACCGTGCACAAGGGCGCGGGCGACGTCGACAAGCTCACCCAACGCTGGGATCAAGATCCAGATCTGGCCGCCTCCGGCGGAATCAATTTCCTTCTGTACGGACTTTTCGACGTCGTCGTCGACAGCCAGTACGACGCCGCCCGCCGCATCGACGAGGCGATGGACAAGATCGAGGACGCCATGCTGGGTGAGGGCGGCGCGCCCCGCCCGGTGCGTATGCACGGTTTCGCCCTGCGCCGCACGCTGGCCCAGCTGCGCCGCGCCGTCGCCCCGATGGAGGACGTGGTCGCCGAGATCCTCCGGCCCGACGGTGACCTGGTCGACGACGACCTGCGGCCGTACTACCGCGACGTCGAGGACCACGCCGAACGCGCCCTGGAGTCGATCGAGCACTCGCTCACCCGGATCACCGAACTGCTCGACGCCGACCTGAACGAGCAGAGCAACATCCTCAACGACATCACCCGCAAACTCGCCGCGTGGGCCGCCATCATCGCCGTCCCGACCGCGCTGACCGGCTATTTCGGGCAGAACCTGCCCTATCCCGGCTACGCCCAGCCCTGGGGTTTCGCGATGAGCTCGGTGCTGATCGTCGTCATGGCGACCTCCCTGTACTTCTACCTCAAGAAGCGGGGCTGGCTGTAGTAACGTCCCCCATCGATCGGGGGTAGCGAATACATGGAACTGTCATCGGTTGATCTCGGATACACCAACGGCGACCCGGTGCTGCGCGGGGTGACCGTGACCGCCCGCCCCGGCGAGGTGCTGGCGGTCACCGGAACTTCCGGAGCCGGGAAGACGACACTGCTGAACGCCATGGCCGGGCTGCTCGCCCCACGCGCCGGCACGGTCACCGTGGACGGCTCGGTGCTCGGCGGCCGGGACGACGCGGTCGGCCGCGGCGTGGTGCTGATCCCGCAGGAGAACGGGCTGGCCGCGATCCTCACCGCGGCCGAGAACGTGTCCGTCGCGGTGATCGCCACCGGCGGCTCACCGGCCGACGCCCGCCGCCGGACAGCCGACGCGCTGGCCGCGGTCGGCCTGGCCGGCCAGGCCAACCAGCTGATCGAGGAGCTCTCCGGCGGCCAGCAGCAGCGCGCCGCGATCGCTCGCGGGCTGGCCCTGCGGGGCCGGGTGGTGCTGGCCGACGAGGTCACCAGCGAGCTCGACGCGGCCAACCGGCAGAAGGTCCTGGAGCTGCTGCGGGCCGAGGCCGACCGCGGCGCGACCGTCGTGCTGGCCACCCACGACCCGGAGGCGGCGGCCGCCTGCGACCGCGAGGTGCACCTGGCCGACGGCGTCGCCGGCTGGGCCCGGCCCTGAAATCCACCGGACGTTGTCCACAGGCCGAAACTTCCGGTCACCACGGAGCGCGATGAGGGCGTAACCTCCCCGATGACCCACGGGGGAGGATCGATGTTCGCGCTCGTACTCGGCGCGGTGCGCACCCGGACCGCACAGGTGCTCACCATCCTCGTGCTGGCCACCCTGGCCGCGGCCGTCGCGGTGGCCGGCCCGTGGTTCGCGTTCGCCGCGGCCGGCCGGTCCGCCGGGGCCGACCTGGCCGCCGCCGGCGCCTCGGAACGCTTGGTCACCGCCCAGCAGGCGGTCAGCACCAACGGCGATCCGGGCGCCGCGTCGGAGGAGTTCGCCGGCCGGGTGCGTGAGGCGCTGCGGCTGCCGGCGAGCGAGCCGACCTCCGGGCTGTTCACCTCGATGACCCTGCGACAGAGCACCGCCGGCACCTCGATCCGCCTGGCCTACCGGGAGGGGTTCTGCGACCACGTCCAGCTTGACGGCCCGTGTCCGGCCCAGCCCGGCGAGGGCGCGATCAGCGTGGAGACCGCCCGGCGGCTCGGTCTCACCCGCGGCTCGACCGTGGCGACGTCGTCGTCACTGGTCAGCGGCATCGTTTCGATCAGGGTGGTCGCGCTGTACACGCGGCTGGACCCGGACGGGCCCTACTGGGCGAGCGAGGTCTACCGCTCCGCCGCCGGTCTCGACCCGGTGTTCGTCCCGATCGCCCAGTTCCGGGCCAAACCCCTGTGGAACCCCATCAGCACGTACGAGATCGTTCTGCCGGACGATCTGATCCGCGACGACCGGGACCTGACAGCGAAGCTGACCGCCGCGGACAACCGGCTCGGCGCCGACGAGGTGCAACTGGACGTCAACTCACGGGACCTGCTGTCGACGATCGCCCGGGACCGGTCCACCGTGCTGCGTGGCGTGCTCACCACCGGCGTCCAGATCGTCGTCCTCACCTGGTTCGCGATCGGCCTGGCCGGGCGTTACACGTCCCGTGACCGCCGGGCCGACGCCGCGCTGCTCAAGCTGCGGGGAATCAGCCGGTGGGGCGCTCTGCGCCTGGCCTGGGGGCAGCACCTGGTGCCGCTGGTCGCCGGGTTGCTGCTCGGCGCCCCGGCCGGATACCTGCTGGCCCGGGCCCTGGCCGGCACGTCTTTCGGCGCCGGTGACCAGCGGGCGGCGCTGATCTGGTCGGCCGGTGGGGCCGGCGCCGTGCTGCTCGGCGGCCTGGCCGTCCTCGCCGCGGTGGAGGCGTCCCTGCTCGGTCGCCCGGTGGCGGTCCTGCTGCGCCCGGCGGCCCCGGGCGGCAGCCCGTGGTGGTCCGCGCTGGCTGACGCGCTGCTGCTGACGGTCGCCGCGGCCGCGCTCTTCCAGGCTCGCGCCGGTAGCCCGGTGATCGGCGTCGACGCGGCCGCCCCGGCCCTGGTCACGCTCGCGGTGGGTCTGCTGGCGGCTCGGCTGTTCGGCCGGGTGGCGTCCCGCACCGGCCGGGTGGCGCTGCGCTCCGGCCGGCTGCGCCTCGGTCTGAGCGCCCTGCAGATCTCCCGCTCGGCCGGCGCGGAACGCCTGTTCGCGCTGGTCGTGGTCGGGGTTGCGCTGTTCCTGTCGGCGTTCGGCGGCCAGCAGGCCGAGAGGGCGGAACGGGACGCCCGTAGCACGGCCGACCTCGGCGCGGTGCGGGTTCTCACGGTGCCCGGCACCAACCGCACCGCGCTGCTCGATGCGGTCCGCCGGGCCGATCCGGGCGGCCGTGAGGCGATGGCCGCGGTGATCAGCCTCGACAACCAGGTGCGGGTGCTCGAAGTGGACACCTCCCGGCTCGCCGCCGTGGCCGCCTGGCGCCCGGAATACGGCGCGGTCACCACCCTGCCGGACGCCACCGGCGCGGTGGCCGAGCCCGGCCTGCCGCCGATCACCGGGGACCGGCTCACCGTGAGTTACGAGCGGAGCGGCCCGGCCGCCGTCGCGCTGACCCTGACCCTGCGGCACGAGGCGACCGGGGCGCCGGTGACCGTGTCGTTCGGCGCGCTGCCGGCCGGCCGGGGTACCGCGACCGCACCGGTCCAGGGCTGCCGGTCGGCCCCCGGCTGCCGGATCGTCAACTGGTCGATGACCACCCCGCCGGACGCCGACGGGCGCACCCGGCCGCCACCCGAGGGCGCCGGGATCGCCGTGCGCGAGCTGCGCCAGGACGGGGCGCAACCGGTCGTGCTGGACGGCACGACACTCGCCGACATCGCCCGCTGGCGGCCCGGGACGGTCGGCTCGGCACTCGACATGGCCGCCGCCGACGGCGCGTTGCGGCTGGTCACCGACGCGAACACCGGCGGTCTGCCGCATGTCGGGGTCGACGTGTGGGCGGCCGGCACGCGCGGACCGGTCCCGGTGGTGCTGGCCGGCGCCCTGCCCGCGGATTGGCGGTATTCCGATGCGCTGCTCACGGCGTACGGGGAACCGGCACCGGTCCAGGTGACCGCGACCGTTGCGGCCCTGCCGGTGGTCGGGCGCAACGGAGTCATGACCGACCTGGGCGTCACCAGCCGCCTGGCCGGGGTGGCCGACGCGGGCGGGCAGTTCCAGGTCTGGCTTGCCCCCGGCGCCTCGCCCGGGATCGTCGCCCGGCTCACCGCCGCGGGTCTGACGGTCGGAACTGACACGACGGCGGCTCGGCGCGCGCACGGGCTCGGCGAGCAGGGACCGGCCGCGGTGGTCCGGTTCGCGCTGCTGGCCGGCGTGGCCGCGTTGCTGCTGGCCGCGGTGACCGTCGCCGTCGGGGTGGTCGCCGAGCGGCGATCACTCGGCGCCCAGCTGAACGCGCTGCGCCGCCAGGGCCTGCCGACCCCGGTCGCGGCGGCGGCCGGGGCCGCGGGGACCGCCGCCCTGGTCGTGACCGGGGTTCTGACCGGGGTGGTGGCCGCGAACCTGAGCGTTCTGGCGACCGGGAGCCCGGTGCCCGAGTTCACCGACGGCTGGCGAGTGCTGCCCGGCCAGGCGCCGCTGCCGCCGGGAACGGTGGCCCTGGCCACCGTCGCCGCACTGATCCTGCTCGGACTGGTGGGCTGGCTGTCGCTGCGCCCCCTGATCAGGGGGTTGCACCGATGATGGCGCTGGTGTTCGCGATGGTCTGGCACCGCCGGGGCCAGTCGATCACACTCGCTCTGCTGTCACTGCTGGCGGTGGCGTCCGCGGTGGCCGCCCCGGCGTACCTGGTGGCCGCCGAACGCGCGGTGGCGGCCGGCCAGATCGCGACCGCATCCACCGGCGAGCTGACCCTGACCGTCCGCGGTTCGCAGGACCCGTCGGCCGGCGGCTCCGACGGGGATTTCGCCGAGATCGGCGGCACGCTGATCGCGTTGCCCGGCTTCCGGTACATCTACTCGCAGGAGGTGCCGACCGTCGGGCTGGAAAAGACCGACAGGTATCCGTCGCGCCTGGTCTTCCGGCAGGATGCCTGCTCGCACCTGCAGATCGTCGCCGGGCGGTGCATGTTCGGCGAGGGCGACGTGCTGATCGGCGAGCAGACCGCGAAACGGCTCGGCCTGGCGCCGGGTGACGCGATCACCCTTGCGGCCGCGATCCCCGACAACTCGACCGGCCTTCCGCGGTATGTGGCCGCCGGCAAACCGAAGGCACTGGTCGTCGCCGGGACGTACCGCGTGCCACAACCCGGTGAGACGTACTGGGGGCGGCACGGCTACTTCGTCAGCGGCCCGGACGTCGGCTCCGGCGAGCCGCTCTTCACCATGGCGATGACGTTCCCGGCGATGGACCGCACCCGCACCACGCTGGCGATCGACGGCCTCGCCGGCCCCAGCACCCTGGACATCGACCGCATCACCCAGCTGCGCGCCGAGTTGAACAAGTTGAACCAGGCGGCCGGCGACCTCGACGCGACTCTGCAGATCGACACCGACATCCCGTACCTGCTCGACCGTATCGACCAGGGGCGTGCGTCCGCCCGGCTGCTGGTTCCGGTGCTGGCCGTACCGCTGGTTCTGCTGGCCTGCTTCAGCATCTATCTGACCGTGGGGTACGGCGCCCAGGGCCGGCAGAACGAACTGGCGGTGGTCGCGTTGCGGGGCGCCCGCTGGTGGTCCCGCTGGTGGCTGGCCACCGGGGAGAGCCTGATCGCGGTGCTGGCCGGGGCGATCGCCGGCTGCCTGGCCGGGCAGCTGCTGATCGACGTGGTGGCCGCGGTCCGCTTCCCCGGCGTCAGCCAGACGGCCGACTGGTCGTCACTGCGCTACGCGCCCGTCGCCGCCCTGATCGCGCTGCTGGCCGCGGTCGCCGCCCAGCGCCGCCAGCTCACCCGCCCGGTCGCCGGGCTGCTCCGGCGGATCCCCGCGCCGGGTACGGGCCGGGTCCCGTTCGGCGAGGCGGTGCTGCTGGCGCTGGCGCTGCTGGCCGCCGGTCAGCTCTATCTCTCGAAGGGCACGCTGACCGGGATCGGACTGTTCGCGCCCGCGTTCGTGCTGCTCGTACTGGCGTTGCTGCTGTCACGGGCGTTGTTGCCGGTGATCGGCCGGATCGCGGCCCGGGCCCTGCGTCGCGGGCGGCTCGGGCCGGCCCTGGCCGGCTTGCAGCTGACCCGCCGGCCCGGCGCCTCACGGTTGTTCGCGCTGCTGACGGCCGCGACCGCGGTGGCCGGGTACGCGGGGTGCGCGGTCGACACCGGGGTGCGTGACCGGGACGCCCAGGCCCGGCTCGGCGCCGGCGCGGAGCGGGTCCTGATGGTCGAGCCGGTCTCCGGACGCCAGCTGCTGGACGCGGTCCGGGCCGCCGACCCGCAGGGCACCTGGGCGATGGCGGTCACCCAGATCTCCAGCGGGGGGAACGAGCCGACCACCGGCCTGGCCGTGGACACCCGGGCCCTGCCCGCGGTGGCCATCTGGCCGGGGGACGGGCCCTCGGCCGGCCTGGTCGCGGAACGGATCCGGCCGGCCGATGTGGAGCCGACCATGGTCACGGGGCCGGAAATCGCTGTCGACGTCACCAGCGGCAGCGACAAGCTGCAGCTCGCGATGTCGGTCTCGTCGGCCTCCGGCGAAGCCCTCGTCGACTTCGGGCGGATGCGGGTGGGCCGGGCGACGTACCGGCAGTCGGCGACCGTCTGCGCCACCGGCTGCCGGATCAACAGCGTCCAGGTCGGCGGGAGCAGCCGCGACCAGGTCAAGGCTCATCTGGTGATCCACTCGTTGGGCGATCGGTGGGCGGTGTCTCAGCGAGGCCGGCTGACCGTCCGGCCGGACGGCATCGCGCTCGACGTCGACGTGTCGCCGGCCTACGCCGAAGTCGCCCGGCTGCATCCGTCCGGGGTGCCGGCTCCGCTGCCCGTGGCGCACACCGGAACGGCCCCCGAGTTGATCCGGGGACTGGCCGACGACGCGGTCCCGGTGGCCCCGGCCGTCGCGTTGCCGGTGGTGCCGAGCCTGGGCCGGCAGGCCTGGATGATGGATCTCGGCTACGCCGGGCTGCTGGCGTCGAGCACCCGGCGCGCGTCGTCGACCCAGGTCTGGCTGAACCGGTCGGCCCCGGCCGACGCGGTGGACCGGCTCACCGCGCAGGGCCTCTCGGTCGTCGACGACACCGGGAAGGCCGCTGTCCAGGAACGTCTGGAGCGGCAGGGCCCGGCCCTGTCGCTCGGCTTCTACCTGCTCGCGGCCGGGCTGGCGACGCTGCTCGGGGTGGGGGCGCTGGTCCTGACCGTGGCCGTGGACCGGGGCCGCCGCACCGAGGATCTGGTGGCCATGCGGGTGCAGGGGCTGCGGCGGGGGACGGCCGGGCAGGCGACCTTCTGGACGTACCCGGTGCTGGTCACGGCCGCGGTGCTGGCCGGGATGCTGGTGGCGCTGGCCGGGTGGTGGCTGACCGGGTGGGCGCTGCCGCTGGCCGGGATCAAGCCACCGGACCTGCCGCTGCCGGGGTGGCCACGGGCCGGGGTGCTGCTGTGGTGGGCGGTCGCGGTGCTGGTTCCGTACCTGGTGGCGGCCGTGCTCGGCGGCCGCGACCTGCGTCGCCGGGTGGGCTGAGAGGGGTCTATCACGTACGAAAAAATCGCACCAGGGCCGAAAGACCCTGGCGACATTGATCCACCGGCGCTCCTGATCCGTTCTCGTGCATGAACAAGCTGTGCGGGAGCTGTGGAGGAGGTTCGTGTGGTCGCCGTCGAACTGGGATCGCGCCTACGCCATCTGACCGGGGTCGCTGTAGCCGTCGTGGCGCTGGTGCTTATGCAACCGCGTGCGGCGCTGGCGGCCGACGACCCGGGCGTGCCGGTACCGCCGAACCAGCTGATCACCGACACCGGTGAGGGCGAGGTCTCGGCGGCCGACCGGGACTTCGCGACCAAGGTGCGGCTGGCCGGGCTGTGGGAGATGCCGGCCGGGCAGATGGCCCAGGAGAAGTCCGACGACCCGCGGATCCAGCAGATCGGCAAGGACATCGCGGCCCAGCACACCGTGCTGGACCAGCTGGTCCGGGCCGCGGCCAAGAAGCTCGACATCGACCTGCCGAACAAGCCGAACGCCGACCAGCAGGGCTGGCTGGGCGAGATGCGGGCGGCCCAGGGCAAGGAGTTCGACCAGATCTTCGTGGACCGGCTGCGGGCCGCGCACGGCAAGATCTTCCCGGCGATCGCGACGATCCGGGCCAGCACCCGCAACGACACGATCCGGAAGCTGGCTCAGCGGACCAACCAGTTCGTGGCCACGCACCTGACGCTGCTGGAGAGCAGCAACCTGGTCGACTTCAACGAGCTGCCGACCGCGCCGCCGCCGACCACGGCGCCGGCCAAGACCGACACGGTGCTCTCGGCCAACCAGTCGGCGGTCAGCGATCAGTCGTCCAAGGTGACCACGCCGGTGGTGGCGGTCGTGGTGGTCGCGGCGTTCGGCGTCGCCTTCCTGATCACCCGCAAGATGTGGCCCAAGCAGCCCCGCCGCCGTCGCCGCTACTACTGACCAGCTGGCCCTGAGGGCTGCAAAAACCCGCCGGAAGGACCGTCAGCACCAGCTGGTGCTGACCAGCTGGCCCTGAGGGCTGCAAAAACCCGCCGGAAGGACCGTCAGCGCCAGCTGGTGCTGACCGGCTGGCCCTGAGGGCTGCAAAAACCCGCCGGAAGGACCGTCAGCGCCAGCTGATGCTGACCGGCTGGCCCTGAGGGCTGTGAAAACCGTCCAGGAGGACCGTGAGCGCCAGCTGGCAACCCGCAGCTGGCGCTCGCTGCTGTCGGGGGCCGTCGGACGGGAGCCGTTGGACGGGGGCTGGCGACGGGAGTTGGCGGGCGGGGTCAGGTGACGGGTTCGGTGCCGCCGGGGACCAGGGTGACCTCGCCGTCGATGTGCTGGACGGTGAACAGGGTTCCCGGCGGGTAGGAGCCGAGGACCTCCGGCGGCAACTGGACGGTCCCGTCGCCGGCGACCACGGCGAAGTCCTGCCCGTCGCGCCCCTCGGCGCCGACCCGCCCGTCCCGGATGGTGACGGCCCGGCCGAGGCGCGCGCCGACCTCGTTGTCGTGGGTGACCACCACGATCGTGGTCTCCCGTTCCCGGTTCACCGTTTCGAGTGCATCAAGAACCTCGTCCCGCCCGGCGGTGTCCAGCCGGCTGGTCGGCTCATCGACCAGGAGTAGTCCGGGCCCGGTGGCGATGCCGACCGCGAGGGCGGCCCGCTGCCGGCCGCCGGGGGTCAGGTCGGCCAGCTTGCGACGGCCCTGACCAGGCAATCCGACCAGATCGAGGATGCGGTCGGGATCGTCCAGCTTGATGCCCCGGGTGTGCGCGGCCCGGCGCTGGGCGAGCCAGATGTTGCGGTGCAGGGTCGCGTACGGAAGCAGGTTCCGCGCCGCGCCCTGCAGCACCACGCCGATCTCGGTGCCGCGCAGCCGGGAGATCTCGCCGTCGGCCAGCTTCCCCAGGTCGTATGTACCCACGTTGATCCGGCCGGCCGACGGGCGCATCAGCCCGGCCAGCAGCGCGATGAGGGTGGACTTGCCGGAGCCGGAGGGCCCGACCAGGGCGATCGTCTCGCCCGGGGCGATGGAGAGATCGACTCCGGCCAGGGCCACCACGTCCCCGGCCTCGGCGCGGTAGATGTGCACCACCCGCCGGCACGCGACCGCCAGTCCGTTCATGAGAGCACGCTAACGTCGGAGGAGGTGTCCTGACGACCCCGTACGCCCGCCTCTTAGCATGTGGCCGTGCGTGACATCGCCGTTTTCACCGGATCCGCCCATCCCGAACTGGCCGCGGAGATCTGCGAGCACCTCGGTGTGCCACTCCTGCCGACCCGGATCTCCCGGTTCGCCAACGACTGCATCGAGGTGCAACTGGAGGGGAACTGCCGGGAACGGGACGTGTTCCTGATCCAGCCCCTGGTCCCTCCGACCCAGGAGCATCTCGCCGAGCTGCTCTTCATGCTCGACGCCGCCCGTGGCGCGTCGGCCGGCCGGATCACCGTGGTCCTGCCGCACTACGCCTACGCCCGCTCCGACAAGAAGGATGCCCCGCGCATCTCGATCGGTGGCCGCCTGGTCGCCGACCTGCTCACCACCGCCGGCGCCAATCGGGTGCTGGCCATGACCCTGCATTCCCCGCAGGTGCACGGCTTCTTCAGCATCCCGGTGGATCACCTGCACGCGCTGCGCGAGCTGGCCCACCACTTCCGCGGTTACGACCTGAGCAACACGGTGGTGGTCTCGCCCGACCTGGGCAACGCCAAGGAGGCGGCGGCCTTCGCCCGGCTGCTCGGCATCGAGGTGGCGGCCGGCGCCAAGCAGCGTTTCGCCGACGACAAGGTGGTGATCAACTCGATCATCGGTGAGGTCGGCGACCGGGACGTGATCGTGCTGGACGACGAGATCGCCAAGGGCAGCACGGTCTTCGAGCTGCTGGCCCGGCTGCGCGAGCGGAACGTCCGCAGCGTGCGGGTGGCCTGCACGCACGGCCTGCTCACCAACGACGCGGTGCAGCGCCTGGCCGCGGAGAAGGAGATCGAGGAGATCGTCTGCACCAACACGGTGCCGATCCCGCCGTCCAAGCGGCACGAGAAGCTGACCGTGATCTCGGTGGCGTCGGCGCTGGCCGAGGCGATGCGGCGTATACACAACGGCGAGTCGGTGAGCGCCCTCTTCCAGTAAGAACCGCCCGGAATCCGGTCCGGTCGTGAACATCCGGGCCGGATTCCGCCGAACACCCCTCACGCACGTCCCATGACACGAAAAATGTGCACATGGGTGTCATGGCTTACCCCCTCCGGTACGCGCTCGCCGATCTCGCCCTCGCGCTCAGTCGCGCCGCGGCGGATCCGGCCGAGGTGCGATCCACAGCGGCCCGCGCCGCCGCCGACATGATCGGCGACGGCGCCGGGGTGCAGTTGCTCCGCGACGACGGCCCGTACGAACAGATCGCGTACCACCATCTGGAGGACGCGCGCTCCGCTCCGCTGGCCCGGGCCCTGGACCGCGCCGGTCACGCACCCGACGACGAGTACTCGACCACGCTCGCCGCCAGTCGCCGCCCGATAGTGCTGGCCGGGGACTCGGCGGCAGCGTTGGCCCCGCCCGAGCACGGGATCACGGCCGCGGTGCTGAGCCCGGTGATCGTGGACAACACGTACGCGGGCTATTTGATTTTGACCCGGCACACACCGGACGCCTTCTATTCGACCCCCGAGGTCGAACTGGCCCGGGACATCGCCGGTGAGCTGTCGCTGGCGGTGGCCGGCTCCCGGGCCCAGGAACGGCTGCGGGCGGCCGAGGAGCGCTACCGCCGGGTGCTGGAGACGATCCCGGAAGGCGTGCTGCAGCTGGACCCGGACGGCGTGGCGACCTACGCCAACGAGCCGATCGGTGTGGTCCTGGGGATGCCCCGCAGCGAGCTGATCGGGGTGTCGCTGCGCGGTTTCCTGGACAACCAGGGGCAGAAGGAGCTGGACCGGCGGATCACCGAGTGCCGGCAGGGCCGGTCCACGGTCGGCGCCACCCGCCTGATGCGGGCCGACGGCTCGCGGCGCAGCGTGCGGATGAGCATGATGCCGGTCCGGGACGACAACGGCGAGTTCGGCGGCGTGCTCTGCATGATCACCGACACCACCGACCACATCGACGCCCGTGGCCTCAAACGGCAGCTCGACCACCTGCGCCGGCTGGACAGCCTGGGCCAGCTCATCGGCGGCCTGTCGCACGACTTCAACAACCTGATGACCGTGGTCGCCGGCTCGGCCGACATGATCCTGTCGCAGACCGACGAGGACTCGTCGCCGCACCAGCTGGCCAAGGACATCATGGAGGCGGTGTCGACCGGGCGCACGCTCACGCACCAGCTGCTGGCGTTCGGCCGCAGCGAGGGGAACCGGCCCGAGGTCATCCCGATCCCGGATCTGCTCACCGACGTGCAGTCGCTGTTCTCCCGGACCCTGGGCGAGCGCATCGGCCTGGACCTGACCTTCGGCCCGGACGTCTGGCCGGTCAAGGCCGAACGCGGCCCGCTCGAACAGGCCCTGGTCAACCTGGCCGCCAACGCCCGCGACGCGATGCTGCACGGCGGCATGGTCCGGGTCGCGGCGACCAACGAGGTGGTCGAGCCGGGTCAGCTCGCCGAGGGTGCGCCCAACGGCAAGCTGGTGCACCTGGTCGTCACCGACACCGGGGTCGGCATGGAGGAGGAGATCCGCAAGCGCGCGCTGGAGCCGTTCTTCACGACCCGGCCCACCGCGGCCGGCCTGGGCCTGGCCACCACCGCCGGGATCGTGCAGAACCTGGGCGGGCACATCGAGCTGGAGTCGCGTCCGCGGATCGGCACCACGGTGCACATCTACCTGCCGGCCGCCGAGGAGCAGAAGCAGCCGGCCGGGGAGCGCAAGGACAAGTCGGCGGTGATCGGCCGGGTGCTGATCGTCGAGGACCAGCCGGACGTGGCCCAGCTCGTGCAGCGGCTGATCGCGCCGGCCGGCTACGAGATCGCGGTGGCCACCGACGCGCTGACCGCGGTCACCCAGGTGGCCTCGGGCGCCCGGCCCGACCTGCTGATCACCGATGTGGTGATGCCGACCATGACCGGCCCGGAGCTGGCCGGGGCGCTGCGCACGCACCAGCCCGACCTGCCGGTGCTGTACATGTCCGGATACACCGCGGCGTCGCTCGGGCCGCAGCTGCACCTGGACGAGAACAGCATGCTGCTGGAGAAGCCGTTCACCCGGTCGACGCTGCTGGGCGCGATCCGGTCGCTGTGCGGTCCGCAGCCGGCCCCGTCGGGTCCGAACGTCTGAACGACGCCGGCGCTTGATCGTGACGGTCCGGGAGTCAGTCCTCCCGGACCGTGCGAATCTGAGCGCTGGGACTTGCCAGTTCGTACGGACAAATCGCAATATCTCGGGGCATTGCCGTCAGGCGGAAGGATCCCCGAGTAATGCAGGATTCCACGGACAGTGAGCCCCTAGCCGGACGGAGTGTCGGTAATTCCTACCGCCTGGTGAAACCGATCGGCCAGGGCGCGACCGGCACGGTCTGGGAGGGCGTCGATGCCTCCGGGCAGCCGGTGGCGGTCAAGCTGCTGCACGAGAGCCTGCTGCGCCAGCCGCGGCTGGTCACCCGGTTCGTGCAGGAGCGGACCATCCTGCTGATGCTGCGGCACCGCAACGTCGTGCGGGTCCGCGACCTGTTCAGCGTGGGGGAGACCCTCGGCCTGGTGATGGACCTGGTGGCCGGCGGCAGCCTGCGCGACCACCTGGAACGCGTGCGGACCGTGGCCCCGGCCGAGGCGGCCCGGCTCGCCGCGCAGGTCGCCGACGCGCTGGCCGAGGCCCACGAGCTGGGCATCATCCACCGGGACCTGAAACCGGACAACATCCTGGTGCTGGAACGCGAGGGGAAGCTGGACACCCGGCTGACCGATTTCGGCATCGCCCGGATCCTCAACGTGCCGAGCATGACCACCCCCAACGCGGTGGTCGGGACGCCGCACTACATGGCGCCGGAGGCGTTCCACGGGGTCACTCCGAGCTCGGCCACCGACGTGTACGCGCTGGGCGTTCTCCTCTACGAGCTGGTCTCCGGGCAGCCGCCGTACATGAGCGACTCGGTGCCCGAACTCATGCGCATGCACGCCGAGGGCCGCCCCGAACGCCGCCCCGGCATCCCCGACGAACTGTGGAAACTGATCAGGTCGTGCCTGTCGGCCAAGCCCCGGCAGCGGCCGGCCGCGCCCGCGCTCGTCCGCGACCTGCGGCTGCTGGCCCGCAAACTGTCCGGGCTGGCCGCGCTGCCCCCGCCGTCGGCTCCCAGCCTGCCCCCGGTGGACCCCGACGACATGGCCGTCGACCCGCCCGAGCTGCGCGAAGCCGTACAGGTGCCGAGCTCGCCGAGCCGCCACGCGGTGCCGCCGGTCCGCCGTCCGCGCAACAACGCTCCGAGCTACCGCTGGGCCCGGTCCAACGCGACGGTCGCCGTCCTGGCCGGGATCCTGCTGGCCACCGGGGTCACCACCTCGGTCTGGCGTCTCGCCCCGGACCAGCGCGCCGCCCCGCCGCCGCACGGTGTCGTGCTCTCCGGCCCTCCGCTGCGGGCCGCCGCCTCGGCCGCCGCTTCCCGGGCCGCGAGGAAGCCGTCCCCCACGGCCAAACCGCGGCCCAAGGCCGCTTCCCCGACCAAAAAGCCGATTAAGGTACGGACGAAGCACGCCGTCGAGACACGCTCCCCGCAACCCGAGGGGGACGTGCGGGGCCCGTGGCAGTGCGCGCCCGGCCTGATGATCGACCTGGCCACCCGCAGCCCGCTCGCGCCGAAACCGTGCCACTCGATCGGCCGCGACGTCCGGTACCAGGCGTCGCTGACCGCCCCGGCCGGCGGGCGCGGGCGCATCGAGGTGACCCTGCGCGACGCCGACACCGGGCGCACCGTGGCCGGTCCGACCACGTGCGACGGGCTCACGTTCACGCCGGGGGCGATGACCAAGGCGTGCGGTCCGGCCGGCGTCCGGCCCCGGCGGGGACGCAACTACACGGTCGTGATGGCGTTCCGCTACGAGCGCGACGGCCACACCGCGACCAGTGTCGCGAGGGGTCGAGTCTTCACCTGGTGACGTAGCCCACTAAGATCCATCGATACGCCGGGAGGGGGCTTCCGTCATGAGCTTTGATCTGTACGTCTGGCACGAGCCGGAGGCGATCACGCCCGGGCTCGCCGAGAGCAAACTGCGCCGCTGGCGGGATGAGGAACCCGGTGTGTTCCGGGCCCATCCCGGGGTGCTCGCGCTGCACACGGACCTGCTCGGCCGCTTCCCGCCGGACTCCGGCGTCTGGAGCGTCGCGCCGGATCCGTCCGATACCGTCCTCGCCCTGAGCGTCGCCTGGTCCCGTGCCGGCGAGGTGGGCGCGGCCGTCGTGGGCCTGGCCCGGGAACACGGCCTGGTCTGCTACGAGCCGCAGTCCCACCTGTTGAACCCGAACGCGGCCGGGAACATCCCCGGGTTCACGCTCACCTCGGCCGCCGGGCCTGACGTGCCCGATCCGACCGAGAAGCGGATCGAGCAGCGGGTCCGGCGGCTGGGGCCGGACAACCACTTCCTCATCCTGGAACGCTCCGACGGGTGGTTCGTGCAGGTCGGCTACGGTCCGGCGGCCGGCACCGACCCCGGGCGGTACGCGTTGGAGTACCGGGAGGGCAACCCGGACCGGCACTACCGGACCGAGACGACCGACCTGAGCGAGGCCGCCCGTCTGCTGACCGAATTCCTGGCCGGTGCCGACACGTACAAACGCCGTCACATCTGGCATCCGCTCTTCACGTAGAAATGTCGAAGCGCCCGCTTCCGGTGGGAAACGGGCGCTTCGGGCAGGTCACGTCATCGGTTGCGGATCTTCTCGGCCAGCATCCGCAGGAACTCCGGGTCGTCATCCGGCCCGATCGGCGCCGCCGGCACCACCGCCCACCCCGGAACCGCCGGTCGGCCCGCGCCCGGGGCCGCGCGACCGGCCCGGAACCAGGCGATCGCCCCGGCCAGCGGGCAGACGATCACCAGTACCAGCCAGGCACCCCGCGGGAAGTGCTGCACACGATCCCGCTCGGTGGCGAGGCAGTCGATCACCGCGACCACGGTCAGCGCGACGGTGACGAGAAAGAGCAGCGTGTTCACTCGGGCCATGCCCAGGGATCCTGCCCAGTGCGGGCAGCCACCACGTTCCCCGTCGGTTGCGACCGGGTTGCGCCCTCCGGGGCGGGGCTGACGCCGTACGCGCAAATGCGTTTTTTGATCTTCTGGTTTTTGATCTTCTGTCTTTGGATCGGGCGGCGGGTCGCGCGGACCCGCCGCCCGGCCGTCGGTCAGGAGACGGCGCTGGTCAGAGCGGGCAGATAGCCGAGGGTGTAGCCGTTGGTGTTCGGGTGGTAGGAGTTCTGCGGGGGGATGATCGTCAATCCGTTGAGGTACGGCTTGGACGCGCACACGCCGTGCCCCGCGAAGTTGTCCCGGACGTCGGCGTAGGTGAAGCCGGCCGCCGCCGCCCGCGCCTTGATCATGTCGTCGAGGACCTGGGCGCCGCTGTTCAGGGCCTTGCGCTTGGTCGTGTTCATCTCGCAGATCGACGCCGAGGTGTCGAAGATGTTCGGATAGGAGAGCACGACGACCTTCGCGCCCGGGGCCTTCGCCCGGATCGCGTTGTAGGTCGCGTCGAGCTTGCCCGGGAGCGTGTTCGCGACATACGCCTTACCGGCGTTCACCTTCGCCGTGCACGTGGCATCGCTGCTGGTCAGGCACGTGATCACGGTCGGCGCGAAGCCGGCGTCGTTACCGCCGATGGTGATGCTGACCAGGTCGGCGCCGCTGGCCATGGCCGGCACCTGGGTCTTGAGGACGTCGTCGGTGACCGCGCCGCTGCAGGCCAGGAACTGGAACGTGGCCGGACCGTTCTTGGCCGCCCACTGCGCCGCGTAGCTGTAGTTGCTGCGCAGGCAGCTGCCGGATTGTCCGGGCGCGCCGACCCCGGACGAGTAGGAGTCGCCGAGGGCGACGTAGTCGACGCCGGCCGCCTGAGCGGGGGATGCGGCGGCGACAGTGAGCGCGAGGACGGACGAGGTGACGAGACAGGCGAGGACGGTAGCCCTACTCATCGGTGGCCTCCGATATCCATATGCGGATCTCTGGGGCCGAAGCGCTTCGGTTACCGCACAGTAAGTCAGGGTGGTGGGAAATGGAATCCGGTGATTTTCCTGTTACAAGGGAGTAACATGCATCGATGTGACCTGGGGTTATGGCCCTGGGTGATGTTACATGGGCGCTTTGTGACGGGTTCTCAACCGCTGTCGAGCGGGTCTTCAGCGTGTCTCCAGAAAAGCGCGTTACGTTCGGGCGCATGGAAGAGAACCGGGCTCGCCGCGTCGTCGAGCGGTTGCGCGGGCGCAACGTCTTCGCCCATCTGAAACTCCCCCACGCCGGCCTCACGCAGTACGGGATTCGCGTCGTCCTGCCCGACGGGCGCGAGGCCATCTGGGACAACGACGGGACCGCCGGGCTCGAAGCGCAGGTCATGCGCGACGGGATCCTGGTCGGATTCGTGCCGTCGATCCCGGGCTCGGAACAGTTCACCGACGAGCAGATCATCGACGCGGTGGCCGCGGCGGACTACGACCAGCCGATCGGCCGGTCCGCCCCGACGTCCAACCGTCGCCCGACCCCGCCACCCCCACCGCCCAGTCTCGCCCAGCGCCTCCGCACCACCTTCGGCGCCTGACTCCCGCCCGCCCCGCCGCCCGCCGGCCGGCCGGCCACAGGCTCGGCCGCGCGCCGTGGCCCGCCCAGCTGGTGCTGAGGGTCGTCTCCGAGCGCCGACGCAGTCCTGAGCACCAGCCCGCCCGCGACCCCCGCCGGGCGCAGGCTCGGCCCCGCGCCGCACGCCGGCCGGCTGGTGCTGAGGGCTGCATCCGAGGGTGCGAGACAGCCCTGAGTGCCAGCCGGGCCGCGGCCTTCGCTGGGTGCGGGGTTGGCTGCGCGGCGCGTGCTGGTCGGCTGGTGCTGAGGGCTGCATCCGAGGGTGCGAGACAGCACTGAGTGCCAGCCGGGGTGGCGCGGCTGGTGCTGAGGGCTGTTTTCGAGGGGTTGGGGCAGCCCTGAGTGCCAGCCGGGCCGCGGCCTTCGCTGGGTGCGGGGTTGGCTGCGCGGCGCGTGCTGGTCGGCTGGTGCCGAGGGTTGTCTTCGAGGGGTTGGGGCAGCCTTCAACACCAGCCGGTGCCCGCGCGAGCTGAGCGGCTGGTCGTGGGGATGTCTTGGAAGAGCTGGGGCGGCCCGCATCGCCAGCCCCCAGCAGTGCGGCTGGTGGTGAGAGGTGCCTCGCGGCGCCGGACCGTGCGAGCGGGGCGGACCGTGCGAGTCGGGCGGACCGTGCGAGTCGGGCGGCTTGGGAGAGTCGGGGGCTTGGGGGAGTCGGGGGGCTCGGGGAGTTGGGGGTGGGTCAGGGAGCTGGGGGTGGTCAGGCGGAGTCGCGCCAGATTACCGGGGTGGGGAGCAGCTGGCCGAGAGTTTCGATCTGTTCGCCGCGGAGTTGGCGGAGGATCAGCTGGGCGGCCACGGCTCCTATTTCTTTCGCCGGCTGGTGCACCGTGGACAGCTGGGGCTGGGTCCGCACCGCCCACGTACTGTCGTCGAAGCCGACGATTCCCACCTCGCGGGGCACGTTGCGGCCGGCTTCGCGGAGCGCTTCGAGGGCGCCGGCGGCGATGGCATCGGAGGCGGCGAAGACGCCGTCGATGTGCGGGTCGCGTTCCAGGAGCAGCCGCATGCCCTTGACGCCGGAGCCGTAGTCGTAGTGCGGAACTTCCGCGACCAGTTCGGGGTCGAACAGGGGACCGAGGGCGGTGCGGAAGCCGGCCAGGCGGTCGATGCCGGAGTCCCGGTCCATGGCGGCGGCGATCATGCCGATGCGGCGGCGGCCGGTGGCGACCAGGCGGGCCGTGACGTCGCGGGCGGATCCGGCGTTGTCGATGCCGACGTACGGAATCGTGCCGTCCAGGTCGGGTGGGTGGCCGACGAAGGCGGCGGGCAGCCGCAGGTCGCCGATGACCTGGATGATCGGGTCGTGGGCGCGGGCCGACACGACGATCGCGCCGTCGACGAAGCCGCCGCTCAGGTAGCGGGCGACGCGTTCCATGTCGCGGCCGGACTCGACGACCAGGCTGACCATCTGGTGGTCGGCCAGGGAGAGGGCCGCGTTGGCGCCGAGCATGATCGCGCCGATGTTCGGGTCGTCGAGGAAGAGTGAGTGCGGCTCCAGGGCGACGAACGCGACCGCTTCTGATCGGCGCATCTTGAGGGCGCGGGCGGCCGTGTTGGGAACGTAACCGACCTCGGTGATCGCGGCTTCGATGGCGGCGCGGGCCTCGGCGGAGACGTAGCCGCCGTTGAGGACGCGACTGACGGTGCCCCGGGACACGCCCGCGGCGGCCGCGATGTCGTGCACCGTGGCGCGTTTCGGGGGCTTGGGCTGGGACATGCGCTTCACGATAGCCCGGCCGACGCTATTGACCTCGCGCCAACCCAGTCCTACTGTGTGCACGTTCACACATCCGTAACGCCCATTTAGGCGCAGCGAAATGTGTGCACGTGCACACACTCGTGACCAGGAGTTTTATGAACAGCATCATTCTGGGTTGCGACTACAACCCGGAGCAGTGGACGCCCGACGTCTGGCGTGAGGACGTCGCGTTGATGCGGGCGGCCGGCGTCGACCTGGTCGCGGTCAACATCTTCGGGTGGTCCAACCTCGAGCCGGCCGACGGGCGGTTCTCGTTCGACGATCTCGACGAGGTCATCGAGCTGCTGCACGCCAACGGCATCAAGCTCAACCTGGGCACGGGTACGTCGTCCCCGCCGCCGTGGCTGACCACCAGGCATCCCGAGATGCTCCCGGTCGCCGCCGACGGCACCACCCGCTTCCCCGGCGGCCGGCAGGCCTGGTGCCCGAGCTCCCCGATCTTCCGGGACCGGGCGTACGAGCTGGTCCGCCGCGTCGCCGAGCGCTACGGCGACCACCCGGCGCTCGCCCTCTGGCACGTCTCCAACGAGCTGGGCTGCCACAATGCGCTCTGCTACTGCGAGACCAGCGCCGAGGCGTTCCGTTCCTGGCTGCGTCGCCGGTACGGCAAGATCGAGACCCTGAACGAGGCCTGGGGCACCTCCTTCTGGAGTCAGCGCTACGGCGACTGGGCCGAGATCCAGCCGCCGCGGGCCGCGCTGTCGATCCGCAACCCGGCGCAGATCGTCGATTTCCACCGGTTCAGCTCGGACGAGCTGCTGGACTACTACCGGGGTGAGACCGCGATCCTGCGGGCCCACTCGTCGGCCCCGGTCACCACGAACTTCATGGTCACCGCGCACATCCGCAACCTGGACTACTGGTCCTGGGCCGGCGAGATGGACGTGATCGCCAACGACCACTACCTGGACCACCGGCTCGGCGACCCGGTCGCGGAGCTGTCCTTCGCGGCCGACCTGACCCGGGGTCTGGCCGGTGGGAAGCCGTGGATCCTGATGGAGCAGGCGGCCGGTGCGGTCAACTGGCAGCCGTACAACCTGACCAAGGCGCCGGGCGAGATGCTGCGCAACACGCTGACGCATGTGGCCCGCGGCGCCGACTCGATCTGCTTCTTCCAGTGGCGGGCGTCGGCGCAGGGGGCCGAGAAGTTCCACTCGGCGCTGCTGCCGCACGCCGGCACCGACACCGTGGCCTGGCGTGAGGTGCTGCGTCTGTCGGCCGCGCTGGACGCGATCGGCGAGGTGGCCGGTACGACCGTGGACGCCGACGTCGCGCTGGTCTTCAGCTGGGAGTCGTGGTGGTCGGCCGAGGGGGAGGCCCGTCCGTCGCAGGCGGTGAACTACCTCGACCAGGTGCACGCGACGCACCGGGCGCTGCGCGGGCTGGGCGTGACCTGTGACGTCGTCCCGCCCGGGGCCGACCTGTCGAAGTACAAGCTGGTCGTGGTCCCGTGCCTCTACATGGTCGGGGACGCGGCGGCGGAGCGGATCACCGAGTACGTCGCCGACGGCGGCCACCTGCTGGTCACGTTCTTCAGCGGGATCGTCGACGAGCGGGACCGGATCCGGCTGGGCGGTTACCCGGGCGCGTTCCGGGACGTGCTGGGCGTCCGCACCGAGGAGTTCGCCCCGCTCAAGCCGGGTCACGAGGTGCACCTGACGAACGGCGCGACCGGGTCGCTCTGGACCGAGCGGCTGCGCACGACGTCGGCGGCGACGATCGCGAGCTATCTCGACGGCCCGCTCCCGGGGACCCCGGCGATCACGCGTAACGAGTTCGGTGACGGCGTCGCGTGGTACCTGGCGACCGCCCTCGATGACACTGCCATGCAGGAATTCGTGCGAAATGTCGTACCAAATCAGGAAGTTGATCTTAAAAAGGTCGACGAAAAAACGGACGTCGAAGTCGTGCGCCGCAGCGGAGACGACCGCAGCTACCTCTTCGTCGTGAACCACGGCGCGAATCCCGTCGAGTACCCGGCGACGGGCCACAACCTCATCACCAATGAACCGGTCGGCCCAACGCTGTGCGTCGAGGGCGGCGGAGTCGCAGTAGTCAGGGAGGAGGCACGAGCATGACCAGGAAAAAGCCGATAACCGCGATCCTCTTCTTCGTTCTTCCGTTCGGGCTGCTGTTCATCGCGTTCTATCTCGCGCCGATCGGGTACGCGATCAAGCAGTCCCTCTACAAGGTCACCCGCACCGGCACGTTCGGGCCGGCGCACGAGGTCTTCGGCGGCTTCGAGCAGTACCAGCGTGTGTTCCAGAACGGGCCGTTCTGGGAGTCGATCGGCCGGGTGCTGCTGTTCGGCGTGGTGCAGGTCCCGGTGATGCTCGGGCTGGCGCTGCTGCTGGCCCTGCTGCTCGACTCCGGGCTGGTCAAGGGGCGGGCGTTCTTCCGGCTGGCGTTCTTCGTGCCGTACGCGGTCCCGGGTGTGGTCGCCGCGATCATGTGGGGCTTCCTCTACTCACCGAACCTGTCGCCGTTCACCGCGGTCACCAAGACCTGGGACCTGCTCTCCGCGGATCTCGTGCTCTGGGCCATGGCCAACGTCGTGACCTGGGTGTACGTCGGCTACAACATGCTGATCATCTACTCCGCCCTGCTGGCGATCCCGCAGGAGGTGTACGAGGCGGCCAAGCTCGACGGCGCCGGCCCGTTCCGCACCGCCTGGTCCATCAAGATCCCCCTGGTCATGCCCGCGATCGTGCTGACCACGGTCTTCTCGATCATCGGAACGCTGCAGCTGCTGGCCGAGCCGCAGGTGTTCCGCACGTTCAGCTCGGCGGTGTCCAGCACGTACACCCCGAACCTGACCGTCTACAGCACCTCGTCGATCCCGAACTTCAACCTGGCCGCCGCGTTCTCGGTGGTCCTGGCCCTGGCGACGTGCATCCTGTCGTTCGCCTTCCTCAAGGTCACCCAGCGGGGAGGCGACAAGTGAAGTCCAAATCCGCCGCCATGGCGATCATGGGGATCTGCACGTTCTACTTCCTGGTCCCGATCTGGTGGCTGTTCGTCGGGGCGAGCAAGTCCCGCTCGGACTTCTCGAACACCACCCCGCTCTGGTTCGCCCACTTCAACCTGGGGCAGAACCTGAGCGAGCTGTTCCACTACCGCGACGGCGTGTTCCTGCGCTGGATGCTGAACAGCATCCTCTACACCGGCGGGGCCGCGCTGCTCGGCACGATCCTGGCCGCGATGTGCGGATACGCCCTGGCCAAGTACAACTTTCCCGGCCGGGAGGCGATCTTCAACGTCGTCCTCGGCGGGGTCCTGGTGCCGGCCACCGCGCTGGCCCTCCCGCTCTTCCTGATCTTCTCGCAGCTGAACGCGACCAACACCTTCTGGTCGGTGTTCCTGCCCAGCCTGGTCAACCCGTTCGGGGTGTACCTGGCCCGGATCTACGCCACCGCGAGTGTTCCGGACGAACTGCTGGAGGCCGCCCGGCTCGACGGCTCGGGCGAGGTGCGCACCTTCTTCACCGTCTCCACCAAGTTGATGTTCCCCGCCCTGGTGACCATCTTCCTCTTCCACTTCGTCGCGGTCTGGAACAACTTCCTGCTGCCGCTGATCATGCTCGGCAACGAGCGGCTGTTCCCCGTGACGCTCGGCCTCTACTCCTGGAACACCCAGGTCAACCAGCTTCCCGAGCTGCGGATGCTGGTGCTCACCGGCGCTCTGGTCTCGATCGTCCCGCTGGTCGTGGCGTTCCTGCTGCTCCAGCGCTTCTGGCGCAGTGGCCTCGGCTCCGGCGCCGTCAAGTAACTCACCGTCCGGCGCTGGAACGTCATGTCGCATCAGCGCCGGAAAAATCCGAAAAATCCCCTCCCATAAAAACCTAGAGATAGGTCCTCCCATGAAACTGAAAGCCATCCTCGGCCTCGCGCTGACCACCTCGCTGGCCCTGACCGCCTGCTCCTCCGGCGGTGACGACGACACCTCGGCCACCGCCCCCGGCGCCGCGAGCTGCGCCCCGTCGAGCGGCCCGGTCACCCTCAACTTCACCTCCTGGATCCCGGGGATCGAGGACGTCGTCAAGGTCTGGAACGCCAAGAACCCGAACATCCAGGTCAAGGTCCAGACCGGCCCGAACGGCAACGGCGGCACCTACCAGAACTTCTTCAACCAGCTCAAGGCCGGCAACGCCCCCGACCTGGGCCAGATCGAGTACGACGCGCTGCCCAGCTTCCGCGTCCAGGACGGCCTGACCAACCTGGCCGGCTGCAAGCCGGTGACCGACGCCAAGGACCAGTTCATCGACTGGACCTGGAACCAGGTGTCGTTCGGTGAGAAGGACGCCGTCTACGGCGTGCCGCAGGACTCCGGCCCGATGGCGCTGTTCTACCGCAAGGACCTGTTCGAGAAGGCCGGCATCCCGGTGCCGACCACCTGGGAGGAGTACGCGGCCGACGCCGTCAAGGTGAAGGCGGCCGGCGGTTACATCACCAACTTCTCGCAGAGCGACATCAACCAGTTCGCCGGTCTGGCCTGGCAGGCCGGTGGCCACTGGTTCAGCAACGACGGCAGCAAGTGGACCGTGAACTTCCAGGACGAGGCGACCACCAAGGTGGCCGACTACTGGCAGGACCTGATCGCCAAGAAGCTGGTCTCGGCGGTGCCGCCGTGGACCACCGAGTGGGACAGCGCCTACAACAAGGGCCAGGCCTGGACCTGGGTCTCCGCGGTCTGGGGGGCCAACTCGATCTCCTCCGGCGCGCCGGACACCTCGGGCAAGTGGGCGGTCGCCCCGATGCCGCAGTGGACCGCCGGGGGCAAGACCGCCGGTAACTGGGGCGGCTCGTCGACCGCGGTCTTCAAGGGCTCCAAGCACCCGTACGAGGCGTCGCAGTTCGCGATCTGGCTGAACACCTCCGAGGAGGCGCTTACGCTGCTCAACGAGAAGGCCAACCTCTACCCGGCCACCAAGACCGGTGGTTCGCTGGCCGCGCTGAGCAAGGGCGTCGACTTCTACGGCGGCCAGAAGATCTACGACGTCTTCGCCGAGGCCGCCACCGAGGTCACCCCCGACTTCACCTGGGGACCGACGATGACCTCGACCTACGCCACCGCGTCGGACGGCTTCAAGGCCGCCGTCTCGGGCAGCGGCACGCTCTCGGACGCGCTGAAGAAGGCCCAGACGTCGACGATCGACAATCTCAAGTCGCAGAGCATCCCGGTCGCCGAGTGACCCTGTATCACCTTCGCGCCGCGGGCGTCAGCTTCGTGCTGGACGCCCGCGGTGTCGTTCTGCACTGGGGTCCGGATCTCGGGGAACTGCCGGATTCCTTCGCCGGGACCCAGGTTCCGGCGATCTCGCCGAGCTCGGTCGACGTACCGCTGCAATTGCCTTTGCTCGCGGGTCTGCGCGACGGATGGAGTGGTCGTCCGGCCCTGGCGGGCCATCACGACGGAAAACCCGCCGGAACGCTGCGGGCCGCCGGGGTCGAGCTTTCGGAAAACACGATTACGGTACGGACGGAAAGCGCCGACAGAAGCATTTCCGCGTCCACCGAGATCGAGCTGACGGCGCAGGGGGTCCTCCGGATCCGGCACGTGCTCACCAATCACGATCCGCGCGTTCTCGAACTGTCCGCCCTGGACGTGCTGCTGCCGATTCCGTACGAGGCTCAGGAGCTGCTCGACTTCAGCGGCCTGTGGGCGCACGAGCGCCGGCCTCAGCGCTCGCCCCTGAGGCAGGGCGTGTGGAGCCGGGAGAGCCGGCACGGCCGGCCCGGGCACGACGACGCGTTCCTGCTCATGACCGGTGAGCCCGGCTTCGGTTTCCGCAGCGGCCGGATCTGGGCGCTGCACCTGGCCTGGAGTGGCGACAAGCGGATCTGGGCGGAACGTTCCGCGCTCGGCCGGTCGGTGATCGGCGCCGGTGAGCTGCTCGCGCCGGGCGAGATCCGGCTCGCGCCCGGCGAGTCCTACGCGACCCCGTGGGCGATCGCGGTCTTCTCCGATTCCGGGATCGACGGCCTCTCCGACCGTCTGCACCCGTGGATCCGGCAGCAGAAAGCTTTCACGAAACCACGCCCGGTCGTGCTGAACACGTGGGAGGCGGTCTATTTCGACCAGTCCCTCGACCGGCTCACCGATCTGGTCGACGCGGCCGCCGAGGTCGGCGTCGAACGATTCGTGCTCGACGACGGATGGTTCACCGGACGCCGCGACGACCGCCGGGCACTGGGCGACTGGTATGTCGATCCGGACGTCTGGCCGGACGGCCTGCACCCGCTGATCGCCCGCGTGCACGCGGCCGGAATGGATTTCGGGCTCTGGGTCGAACCGGAGATGATCAGCCCCGACTCGGCCCTGGCCCGTGCGCATCCGGACTGGATTCTCGGCCCGGATCCGGCGTTGACGTGGCGATTCCAGCGCGTGCTCGACCTGGCGAATCCCGATGCCTACGAATACGTTCTCGGGCGGCTCACCGATCTGCTCGGCGAATACCCGATCGCGTTCCTCAAATGGGACCACAACCGGGACCTGCTCGAACCCGGCGCGGCCCATCGGCAGACCACCGCGCTCTACCGGCTGCTGGGTGCGCTGCGGTCGGCGTTCCCGGACGTGGAGATCGAGAGCTGCGCGTCCGGCGGGGCCCGGATCGACCTGGGGATCCTGCCGCTCGTCGACCGGTTCTGGACATCGGACACCAACGATCCGCTGGACCGGCAGCACATCCAGCGCTGGACGAGCGTGCTGGTACCGCCGGAGATGCTCGGCGGGCACCTGGGCGCGGGGACGGCGCACGTCACCGGCCGTACCTCCGCATTGGGTCTTCGATTGGCGACGGCCCTGTTCGGGCACGCGGGCATCGAGTGGGACGTCTCCCGGGCCGGCCCGGAGGACCGCGCGCTGATCGCCCGATGGGCCGACGAGTATCGGCGCCGGCGTCCGCTTCTGCACACGGGCCGGGTGGTTCGCGCGGACACGCCCGACCCGGCGGTGCTGCTGCACGGCGTCGTCGCCCAGGACCGCTCGTCGGCGCTGTTCGCCCTGGTCACGCTCGATGCTCCGGCCGCCGCGCTCCCGCCGCCGATCCGGTTCCCGGGTCTCGACGCTGAAGCCACCTATCGCGTGACGGCCTGGGGCGACCCGCCGCGGGTGGTCCAGGACGCCCCGCCGCCGTGGCCGGCCGACGGGGTCGAACTGACCGGCCGGATCCTCGCCGAGGTCGGCCTCCCGGCCCCGCTGCTGGTTCCCGAACAGGCCGCCCTGTTCACGCTGGTGCGCATCGGTTGACACCGTCGGTGACGATGACACTCCACTGTGGTCACCGGGGGAGGCATCGGCATGGTTCGGCGATGGATCACCTTTACGCTGGCAGGACTGCTCGTCACCACCGCGCTCGGCGCGCCGGCCTCGGCCGCCGGGCGCGGTGATCGATACCTGGTGCGGCTGAAGGCCGGGAGCACGTCGCCGAGTTCGGTCGGCGGCCCGGTCCACCGCCGGTTCGGCGCCGCCTGGCCCGGTTTCAGCGCCGACCTCACCCCGGCCGCGGCGGCCCGCCTGCGGCGCAACCCGGCGATCGCCTCGGTCGAGCCGGTCCGCCGGGTCCGGATCAGCGACACCCAGACCGGCGCCGGCTGGGGCCTGGACCGGGCCGACCAGCGCGCCCTGCCCCTGGACGGCAGGTACACCTGGACCGGCGGCGGCGCCGGCGTGACCGTCTACGTGGTCGACACCGGGGTGATGGCGAGCCACACCGAGTTCCAGGGCCGGGCCAGTGTGCCGATCAGCACGGTGGACGACCCGTTCGGCACGACCGACTGCAACGGGCACGGCACGCACGTGGCCGGCACCGTCGCCGGGGCCACCTACGGCGTCGCCAAGAAGGCGAAGATCGTCGGCGTCCGGGTCCTCGACTGCATGGGCGAGGGCACCGACGAGGGTGTGATCGCCGGGCTCGACTGGGTGATCGCCAACCACGTCAGCGGACCGGCCGTGGTCAACCTGAGCCTCGGCGGCGACCCGTCACCAGCCCTCGAACAGGCCGTCAACGCGACGATCGCCGACGGCATCACCGTGGTCGCCGCGGCCGGCAACGACAGCGGCGACGCCTGCGGGCACAGCCCGGCCCGGGTGCCGGCCGCCGTGACCGTGGGCGCGACCAGCCGCGACGACACGCTCGCGTCGTTCTCCAACCGGGGACCGTGCGTGGACCTGCTGGCGCCCGGCGACGGCATCCTGTCGGCCACCACCTGGTCGGACACGGCGAGCACGACGATGTCCGGCACCTCGATGGCGACCCCGCACGTCTCCGGCGCCGCCGCCCTGATGCTCGGGCGCGAACCGGCCCTCACCCCGGCCGCGGTCGCGGCCCGCCTGAGCTCGTCGGCGACCCCCGGCGCGGTCCGCGGGGTGCCCGGCGACACGCCGAACCTGCTGGTCAGCACGCTCACGACGGTGCTGCCGCTGGCCACCCCGGCCACTCGGCGACTGCCCGACCCGCTGGTGAGCCAGGCCTACGCGGCGACCCTGTCGGCCACGGGCGGGGTCGGGCCGTACACGTGGGCGGTCACCGGCGGGACCCTGCCGGCCGGGCTGACGCTGAGCGCGGCCGGCCGGATCAGCGGGACGCCGAGCGCCGCGACGGCCGCGACCCCGGTCACCGTCCGGGTCGGCGACAGCGGCGGGCGCACCGCGACCTCGGTGGTCACCCTGGCCGTCCGCACCCCCGCGCTGCCCGCCGTCGGCGAGTTCCTGCCGGTGCTGCGCGCGACCGGGGGCGGCCAGCCGTCGGGCGACGCGGGTGCGGTGTCGTTGAGCGCCGACGGGCGGTACGCGGCGTTCGTATCCGCGGCCGACGGCGTGTTCATCACCGACCTGGCCACCGCGACCACCACGCCGGTCGGCCCGGGCTGGGAACCGGACATTTCGGCCGACGGTCGCTGGATCGCCTTCACCTCGTCGGCGCGGCTCACGGCCGAGGACGTCAACGACACGTCCGACGTCTACCTGGCCGACCGGACCACCGGTGCGCTCAAACTGATCAGCCGCCCGGCCGGGAAGCCCGCCGCCGGATACAGCGAGTCGCCGTCGGTCAGCGCGGACGGCACCCGGGTCGCCTACGTGTCCTCCGCGCCCGCGCTGTGGGGCGGCACCGAACCGGCCATCACCGACCAGGTGCTGGTCGCCACGGTCGCCACCGGCGCCCAGACGGTGGCCAGCGTGACCACGGCCGGCCGGCGCGCCGACTCGTCCAGCAGCGGCCCGGTGCTCTCCGGCGACGGGCGGTACGTCGCCTTCACCTCGTCCGCGAGCGCCCTGAGCAGCGCCACCCCGGCGAACAACTACGCGGCCCACGCGTACCGGCGGGACCTGACCGCGGGCACCACCCGGATGGTGTCGGCCCGCGCCGACGGGACCGCGGACACCTGGGGCGAACTGCTCGACATGTCCGCCGACGGCCGGTACGTGCTGCTCACGTCGATGGACCAGCTGGCCGGGGACGTCGGGGCGATCTACACCCAGGCGTACTGGCGGGACCTGACCGCGGGGACCACCCGGGTCGCCTCGCGGGACCCGGGCGCCGCGTTCACCGCCGACCGGGTCACCGGCGGGCGCATCTCCGGGGACGGCACCCAGGTCGTCATCGCCGTCCAGCACAGCAACCCGCTCGACCCGTCGGCCGACGCGGCCGGTCTGCTCGCGGTCACCCCGTCCACGGGCGCGTCCGTCCGGGTCGGCCCGTGGCGCGCGTCGCTGCCGCTGGACTACACCGGCACCCGCCGGGTCACCGACAACGCCGTCCTGTCCGGCACCGGCGCCTACCTGGCCCTGGCCACCACCGACGCCTCCTCGATCCCGGGCTACGTCGCCGGCCCCCTGACCCCGGAGGTCACCCGCCTGCGCTGACTCAGGAGGGGCGTTCCGCGAGGATGTCGACCCGCTGAAGGAGGGTCTGGACGAAGTCGAGCGGGGGGAGGGCCCGGCCCAGGTCGCGCTCCTGGTCGGTGATCGGGATGACGTTGAGGATGCGGACCGGGCCCTCGACCGTGCGGATGTAGTCGCGGGCGTTCTCGGTCAGCGGGCCGGAGAGGAAGACCGCGTGGCAGCCGGGGAACGTCGGGAACTCCTGGCCCAGGCCGATCAGGTGACCCCAGTCGAGCTGGGTGCCGGCCCGGAACGGGTGGACCGCGAGGTTGGCCAGCTGACGGGCGATCTCGTTCTCGGCCCGCTCGGTCAGGGCTCCGCGCCGGGAGAACTGCAGCTCGGCCCGCCCGCTGCCGCCCGGGCCGGACAGCTCCAGCCGCCCGCTGGCACCCGGGCCGGGGGTGGACGGCATCGGGCGGCCGGCCATACCGATCGTGGTGAACGAGGTGAGGCCGATCCGGGCGGTCGGGCGGTAGATCAGCACGTCGATCCGGGGGAGCGGGCCGGCCGGGTCCTCGAAGAGGAAGCCGCCGTCCTCCTCACCCCAGTGCTTCTGATGTGCGAGAAAAACGTCCCTCAATACCGCCGGTGCCGCCACAGCCGTCGACTCTATGCGATCTTGCTGTGGGCCGCGGGGCGTGACCTGCGGACGTGACCTTCACCGCCGTACGCCGCAATCGTCTTTGATCGTCAGACGGGCATCTCCAGGCGAGCCGTTCCGGTCAGGGTGAGGAAGACACGGGTCGGGGTGCGGACCAGGCTGAGCACGACGTCGCCGCAGTTCGGGCAGCGGGCGACCGCGCCCGGGACCGGGGTCCAGACGCGGAGCGTGGCGATCGCGTCCGCGTGCCGGCAACCGGCGCAGGTGAAGCGGGCGGCCGTCATCTCCACCGCGAAGACCTCGGCCAGGTCACCGGCCAGGGCGTTCCCGTCGATCTCCATCACTTGCCCCCGAAACGCTCGGTGCGGATCTTCTTGGGGTCGTGGCCGAGGGCGACGAGGATGTCGGCGACCGTCTCGACGAACCCGGTGGGGCCGCAGACGAACACGTCGGGCGCGAAGTCGGGCGGCCAGCCGTGGCTGTTGACCGTGGCCACGTCGATCCGTTTCGGCTGCTCCTGGCCCTTACGGGTGTAGACGAAGTGCACGTCCAGACCCGGATCGTCGCGGACGCGGCGCCTCAGCTCGTCGGCGTAGCACGCGTCCTCGGGCGTGCGCACCGAGTAGATGACCCGGAAGAGCTGACGGGCCCGCAGGCGGCCGCGCTCGCGGATCATCGACATCAGCGGCACGATGCCGGAGCCGCCGGCGATCAGCACGACCGGGGCCGGCTGGGCCGACCGCCAGACGAACCAGCCGCCGATCGGGCCGCGCAACTCGATCTTGTCGCCGACCTCGACGACGTCGGTCAGGTACGGCGAGACCTCGCCGTCGGCCAGCCGCTGCACGGTGATCTCGACCGGGCCGTCACCGGGCCAGTCGGACGCGATCGAGTAGCTGCGCTGGGCCGAATACCCGTCCTCGGCGGTGAGCCGCAGGTCGAGGTGCTGGCCGGGCAGGTGCCCGGACCAGTCGGGGACGTCCAGGACGAGCGTGCGGGCCGACGGGGTTTCCTGGCGCACGGCCGTGACCGTCGCCGCCTGCCAGGTCAGTCGCCCTGGTAGCGCTGTTCGAGCCACGGGTCTCCGTACATGTGGTAGCCGGCCGCTTCCCAGAAGCCGGGCTCGTCCTCGTGCATCATCTCCAGGCCGTTGACCCACTTGGCCGACTTCCAGAAGTACAGATGCGGGATCAGCAGGCGGGCCGGGCCGCCGTGCTCGGGGTCGAGGGGCTCGCCGTCGAACTCGTAGGCGATCCAGGCCTTGCCGTCCAGCAGGTCCTCGAGCGGGATGTTCGTCGTGTAGCCGCCCTTGCTGTGCGCCATCACGTAGTCGGCCGCGGTCTCCACGTCCTCGAAGAGCGTGTCCAGCGAGACGCCCTTCCACGTGGTGCCCAGCTTGGACCACTTGGTGACGCAGTGGATGTCCTTGGTGAACTCCTCGGACGGCAGAGCGGTGAACTCGGCCCAGTTCCACGCGTGTTTCTGGCCGGCCTCGGTGGTGATGGTGAAACTCCACCGGTCCAACGGGATGCGCGGCGTCGGACCGGCGGAGAGCACCGGGAAGTCGTGTGTCAGGTACTGGCCGGGCGGCAACTCGGGCGCGGAGTCACGCCGCCGCCCGCCGAAGCCCCGGGAGATGATGCCCATGGGCTATGAGTAAACCTCATACCGGGTCAGGCTTTCACCGTCTTGCTCGTGACACCGGCCACCTTGCTCGTCGATCCGAGCACCACCCGGTAGGCGCCGCCGCTGACCAGACCGGTCACCGTCCGGCTGCTCGTCGCCGGGTAGGTCTTCACGGTGGCCCAGCGGTTGACCAGGTACCGCTGCACGGTGAGCTTCTGCCCGGCCACGCCGGTCACCTTCACGGTCAGCGTCTTCTTCGCCGTCCTGCTCAAAGAGACAACTGCCTTCACGGTGTACGTCGTGGTGGCCGACGCCGCGGTGTTCGTGCTCGTGGCGGCGACGGAGAGGCGGGCCCGGAACGAGGCGGTGGCCGCCCGGGACAGCGTGTACGTGCCGGCCGAACTCGTCTTCACCGCGCTGCAGGACCAGGCGCCGCCGGCGACCGAGACGCAGAGCGTCGCCGGTTTGCCGGCCCACGAGGTGACCTTGAACGTGGTGCTGGTCTTCGTGCCGTAGGCGACCGAGCGGCTGGTCACGCTGGTGGAGACGGTGGGGTGGACGACGACCGGGGTGCTGGTGGCGCTGGGCGTGGGGGTCGGGCTCACCGTCGCGGTCGGGCTCGTGGTCGGGGCGGTCGACGGGGTGGAGGCGACTTCGGCGAGGGCCGCGGCGGCGTCGATCCGCCCGTACCCGTAGTCGTTGTCCCGCCCGGTCGGGCCCAGGTCGACCGCGGTGCTCTCCAGCGCCGACTCGACCTGGTCCGGGGTGAGGCCCGGGTGGGCCGCGAGCAGCAGCGCGGCCGTCCCGGCCACGTGCGGCGAGGCCATCGAGGTGCCGTTCATCGTGGCGTAGCCGGTCCCGCTCGCCGCCAGCGCCGTCGGATAGGTGCTCAGGATGCCGCTGCCGGGCGCGGCGACATCGACATAACTGCCGGCGTTCGAGTACGACGCGACGGCGTCCCCGGAATCGGTGGCGGCCACCGCGATCACGCCCGCGTCCGCGCCCGGATAGCTGACCGGGCTGCCCTTGGCCCGCTCGTTGCCGGCCGCGGCGACGACGACCACGCCCTTGCTCCGGGCGTAGGTGATCGCGACGCTGACCGCGCTGGACTGCCCGGAGCTGCCGAGCGACATGTTGATCACGTTGGCGCCGTGGTCGGTGGCCCAGACGATGCCCTGCGCGGTGTCCGACATGTCGCCCGAACCGTCCTTGCCCAGGGCCCGGACCGGAAGGATCTTGACGTTCGGGGCGATCGACGACACGCCGATCCCGTTACCGGTCAGCGCGGCGATCGTGCCGGCCACGTGGGTGCCGTGCCCCTGCGGGTCGGCATTGCCGCCGACCGTGTCGGTGGTCGTGTCGTAGCCGGTCAGCACCTGCCCGGCCAGATCCGGGTGGGACGCGTCCACGCCCGTGTCGATCACCGCGACGGTCACGCCGGCACCGGTCGAGGTCGTCCACGCCGCGGGCACGTTCATCTTGCTCAGATCCCACTGCCTGCTCCGGTACGGATCCGAGCCGCTCGGCGCCTCCAGGGCGTGCACGACGCCGTCGACCTCCACACCCAGCGCGTTGTCGGCCCGCTGGGCCTGCTCCACGAGCCGGGTCGCGGTCGCCCGGTCCCGGGCCTCGTGCACGGTGATCACCGGACGGCCGTCGGCGTCCAGGGCGGTCCCGACCACCCGGGCCGGTTTGGCCGCGGAAACCTCGGCGGGCAGGATCTCGGCCGGATCGGCGGCCAGGGTGGGCGCGGCCATGGCGTACAGGCCCGGACCGGCGGCCAGCGCGTACGTCTCCGGCCGCAACCCGGTCGAGCCGGCGGGCAGCGCGAGCGCGCCCAGCCCGGCGATCACCGCCGCCGTCGAGGCCATCGCGAACGCCCTACCGCGCAGAGACACCGTCATCCCGTCCCACTTCCTCGTCGACCGCCTTGAGGACAAGGTCCGTGTGATGAAGTGCGATCCCGTCAGCCGCAGGGTGCGGTTCGGGAGCCGTTGATCGGTAGGTCCTGGGTCGTGGATCGCGCGGGGCTGCGGCGTGGCCCAGGCGGCGCCTGACGGCAGCCGGAGGAAGGCCACATACAAACCCGGTATGCGACCTTCCTCCGGCCGACGCCAGCCACCACCTGGACCTCGCCTCGCTCCCACGCGATCCACGACCCAGGACCTAGACTCGGACCCATGCCGCTGACCGGTGAATACGAGCCCAGCACCTCCAGCTGGGCGCGCGAGCAGGCCGAGACGTACGAAGCGACCGACGGCGTCGAGGGCAACGACATCCAGGGGATGTCGATCGTCCTGGTGACCTCCGTCGGGGCGAGGAGCGGAAAATTGCGGAAGACCCCGCTGATGCGGGTCGAGCACGAGGGTGAATACCTCGCGGTCGGCTCCCTCGGCGGTGCCCCGAAGAATCCGGTGTGGGTCTACAACCTGCGCAAGAACCCGCACGTCGAGTTGCAGGACCGCGCGGAGCGGTACGACTACACGGCCCGGGAGCTCTCCGGCGCCGAGCGGGAGGTCTGGTGGGCGAGGGCGGTCGAGGCGTTCCCGAACTACGCGGTGTACCAGACCAAGACCGAACGGCAGATCCCGGTCTTCCTGCTGACGAGACTCTGACGACGTACGCCGAAAATGCGGGCGGCCGAGACACGGATCGCCTGCCCAGCCCCCGGACGGAACCCATCGGCACCCGGGACGCAACCCACCCGGTGGGCGCGGATGGCGCGGAAAAAGAGGATGCCACCAGGCCAGTTGGCCGCGATCATGGGATTATGCGGACCCCCCACCAGCCCCTCGACCGCGCCAACGGCACGGCGGTCCCGGCCGCCCGCACGCCCGTTTCCGTCAACCCGCCCGCGGCGACCATGCCGATGTCCGGTTCCGTCGACGACGGCGACCGCCTGGTGGATCTCGTCGATCTCATCGCTCTCGACCCGTTCGTCACCGGGCGGGAGCCCTTCGGCCGCACCACCTGGCTGGAGAACCTGCGCGCCGACGCGCCGCTGACGATCCCGGACGCACGTGTCGTGCGGGACGCGGTGGAGGACGACGGCCACGGCCGGCTCAGCGTCGGCGACGGCTGGACCCTGCACGTCATGCGCTGGAAGCAGAGCCGCCGGGCCCGGGTCACGGTCACCGCCGTCAGCGGCGAACTGGCCGAGACGATCCTCACCACGGTCACCGCCGACGCGGTCGAGGAACCGGCCCCGGCCGACGACAGCGTGCCGGTCGGCTTCTGGCACTACGGTCCGCACGGTCCGCGCCGCACCCAGCGGGAGATCGGCGCGGCACCGTGGGACGTGATCAAGCGCAACTACGCCCGCCCGGTCGGTGACACCCTCGAGAAGCTGATGGCGATCGACGGGACGAGCGTCACCGGCCGCCTTCTGCTGCTGCACGGCGAGCCGGGCACCGGCAAGACCACCGCGCTGCGGGCCCTGGCCCAGCAGTGGCGCACCTGGTGCCAGGTGGACTGTGTGCTCGACCCGGAACGGTTGTTCGGCGACCCCGCCTACCTGATGAGCGTGGCCCTGGGCAGCGGCGACGAGGACGAGCCGAAGTGGCGTCTGCTCATGCTCGAGGACTGCGACGAACTGATCAGCGGGGACGCCAAGGCCAGCGCCGGCCAGTCGCTGTCCCGCCTGCTCAACCTGACCGACGGGCTGCTCGGGCAGGGGCGCAACGCGCTGATCGCGATCACCACCAACGAGGACCTGTCCTCGCTGCACCCGGCCGTGGTCCGGCCCGGGCGGTGCCTGGCCAGCATCGAGGTGGGCCGGTTGCCGTACCAGGAGGCGGTCGGCTGGCTGGGCACGTCCAAGGGGGTCGGGCCGGACGGCGCGACCCTGGCCGAGCTCTACGCCCTGAAGACCGGCGCCGAACCGGTCACCGTCCCGAAGCAGGCCCCGCCGACCGGAATGTATTTGTAGAACCGTGCAACCCCGGGGCCGTCCACCCACGACAGAAAGGGTGGACGGAACCACTGACGGGGGAACGGGATGCGTTCTGATCACGAGAAGGAGTACGCCGACTATGTCGCCGGGAGATTGTCCCGGCTGCATCGGGCGGCGTATCTCCTGTGCGCGGATCCGCACCAGGCGGACGACATCGTCCAGGCGACGGTGACCTCGCTCTACCTGAACTGGAGACGGGCGGTCCGGGCCGACGACCTGGACGCGTACGTTCACCGCATCCTGGTGCGGCGGTATCTCGACGAGCGCCGGCGGCGCTGGTCGCGGGTGCTGCTCGGCGACCGGATACCCGACCGTCCCGCGCCGGCCGCGGCCGACGTGGAGGAACGGGACGCCCTGATGACCGCCCTCCGCTCGCTGCCACGGGGGCAGCGAGCCGTGGTGGTGCTGCGCTTCTTCAGCGACCTCTCGGTCGAGGCGACTGCGGAGGCGCTGGGCTGCTCGGTGGGGAACGTCAAGAGCCAGTGCGCGCGTGGCCTGGCCGCGTTGCGCACCGCGCTCGGCACCTTCCAGGAAGCGAGGTAACGGCGTGGAACAGGAACAGACGTTGCGGGACCTGCTGGAGGAGATTCCGGCCCCGCCGAGCACGGTCACGATCGACTGGGTGCTGCCCGCGGGGCGGCGGGCCCGGCGCCGGCGGCGAGCGGTGTGGGCCGCCGGGACGAGTGTCGCCCTGACCCTCGGCGCCCTGGTGGCGACACCCGCACTGCTCAGAGGATCCGCGGCGCCCGTCCTGCCGGCCACGCCGTCACTCCCGCCGGCCCGGCCCCCGGCCGACTGTCACGACGTGAAACTGGCCCAGACCGGGATGAGCGGGCTGGACCCGGTGGCCGTCGACCCGTCCGGGCGGTACATCGTCGGCAACAGCACCGTCGGCGGCCGATCCCGGCCCGTGCTCTGGACCGACGGCCGGCCCAAGGGCCTGGGGTATCGGAACGATTCCACCCGGGCGACCGACGTGAACTCGGCCGGCACCGTCGTCGGGGTCTCCGGCGATGAGATCGTCCAGATCCCGCCCGGTGACGCCGGTGCCCTGAAGGTGTTCGACGCCGGGGCGCCGACCTCCGACCCGGTGATCAACGCGGCCGGTGACGTGCTGTTCAGCGTCACCCCGGCCGTCGACCGGACCATCGCCATGATCTGGCGGGCGGGGGAGCCCGAGGCCCATCCGCTGCCGCTGCCGACCGGTGCCCTGGCCGAGGACCTGGCCGACGACGGCACGATCGTGGGCGCGGTGGACAAGGTCGCCTACATCTGGGCCGCCGGCGGCCCCGGGCGAGCGCTGCCGACACCGGCCGGGGCCAAGACCGTGGCCCACGCGGTCCGCGGCGACTGGGTGGTCGGCAGCATCGCACTCCCGGGCCGGGCGACCACGACGGCGCTGTGGAATCTGTCGACCGGGGCGCTGACCGAGATCCCGGGGGAGTTCCACTCGGGCATCGCGGTCAACACCTCCGGCTGGTTCGTCGACAACTGGCACGACCTCGACACGGGAACCACCGACGGCGCCGACGCGGCCCCGGCCGGTGACCCGCACGCCGAGATGGCCGACCTGTCCGACACCGGCCTGGTGGTGGGCACCCTGCCGGACGGCCCCCACGCCTGGCAGTGCTGACCGCCGACCTCCGGCGTCGCCGCCGCCGGGAGTGCTGACCGTCGACCTCCGGTGTCTCCGCGGGAGTGCTGACCGTCAGTCTCCGGTGTCGCTGCCGGAGGGCTCCCGGCCGATCGCCGCGAGACCGGGCTCGGTGTCACTCGGGGGTGTTGCCGGTGGGGCCGCCGACCTGGAAGGAGCTGCGGACTCCGGCGTAGGAGAGGTGGACGACCAGACCTTCCGGGACGTGCTCCAGGTTGTGGCAGTGGTCGGCCCAGATGCCCGGGTTGTCGGCGACGAAGGCGATCACGTAGGTGGCGCCGTCGCCGACGTCCAGGGAGTCGGTCCACCACGGGCTGCCGGTGGCCGGGACGCCGTCGCGGCTCAGGACCACGACGTGGTGGCCGTGCAGGTGCATCGGGTGGACCTCGCCGCTGCCGTTGTGCAGGGTCATCCGGACGACGTCGCCCGTCTTGACCATGAACATCGGGACGTCCGGGAAGAGGTGGCCGTTCACGGTCCACCACATGCCGGGGCGGCCGTCGAGGAACCCGAAGCGGCGGCCGATGTCGTACCGGAAATTGCGGTTGGCCTTGTCAGGGTCGAAACCGAGAGGAGCGCTTTTCCCGTACGAGAGGAAGTCGACCGTGCCGGTCGGGAGCGGGCCGGGGTTCGTGCCGGTGGCCGCGACCGCCGCGCCGCCGCCCACGTCGACCCGGGCCGGGGCGTCGAGCTGCAGGTCGACGCGGCCGCCGGCGGTGAGCAGGACGGCCTGGTCCGTGATCGCGGGCGGCTCGTTGACGTCGTGGCCGTCGATCGCGGTGACGCGGAAGGTGGTTCCGCTGACCCAGATCCGGATCGGGCCGGCGTCGGTGTTGATCAGCCGCAGGTGGTCGGCGGTGAGCGCGGAGACCCCGGGCGTGCCGTTGATCGTCCGCTTCCCCTGGTAGGTGTGCACCATCGCCACCTGATCCACGGCGTCGCCCGGGCCTTTCGCCGCAGAAGTCGCCGGAGCCGCAATAGTTGCGGAAGTCGCAGAAGTTGCGGAAGTCACCGGAGCCGCGGAGGTTACGGGATCGGTTGGCGGCTCGGCGGCGGGTGCCGGGCGGGGGGTGACGATCAGGGCGCCGAACAGACCGTTCTTGACCTGCTCGTGGGAGACCTGGTGGGAGTGGTACCAGTACGTGCCCGCGTCCCGCACCATGAACCGGTACACGAAGCTCTGCCCCGCGATCACCGCGTCCTGGGTGATCCCGGCGACCCCGTCCTCCCCGTTCGGCACGTCCACGCCGTGCCAGTGCAGGGTCACCCCGTCCGGCACGGACTCGTTGACCAGCGTCACCTGCACGAGTTGTCCCTGCTCGGCCCGGATCTCGGGCCCGGGCGTGGCGCCGTTCAGCGTGTACCGGCCGCCCTCCTTGCGGGCGGTGAGCGTCACCGCCACGTCGGGTGGGCCGCTCGGCCCTTTGAGGTCGGCGACCGACATCCCCGCGGTGTGATCGTGCGAGACGACGGTGCCGCCGCCGTAGTCCGGGTAGCCCGTCGCCGCCATGTCGTAGGTGCCCGGCACCAGGCTGTCGTACCAGAAGTAGCCGACCGGCCCGAGCACGGCCAGGGCCGCCACCACGGCGATGGCGGCCCGGATCGAGGTGCGCATCAGGCGACGGCGACCGGCGCGGCCGGGGTCTTGGCCTTCTGCCCGGCCATCTGGGCCAGCCCGGCGACCGCGAGCGCGTTGAGCCCGTGCAGCGCTCCCAGTCCGGGCACGGCGTAGCTGGCGAACGCGAGGGCGATCTGCAGGACGACCGCGCCGAACGTGAGCGCGGCCCATTTCACCCCGCCCGGGATCCGGGCGAAGAACGAGACCACGAGCAGCGCGACGGCCAGCAACGGGATGACGATCGCGCCGACGGTGCTGTGCAGGTTGTGACCCCAGTTGCGGGTGTTGTTGTCGAAGACGCCGCCGTTGTCGACGTCGTTGAGCACCAGGAACCAGGCGGCGGCGATCGCGGCCAACTGGACGACGACGCCGAGTGTGATCAGACCGGACAGGACGCGATAAGCGGAACGCATCGGGCTCTCCCCCTTCAAAACCGATGCTCTCAGCGTTCTCTCAACGGTCAGACCAGGCAATACGACGACAGTCGTATCCCCGGCGGGCGTTGTACTCCCACCGGGACCGCATGGGGGACAAAACGCTTGTCGGTGCTGCGCGGGCCGTACGACTCCAGGGTTACGGGTGCGCCCAGGAGTGCGCCGATCTCGCCCGCCCAGTCGGCGGGCCGGTGCAGCTCGGCGGGCCGGGCCCGGGTCAGCCACGCGGTCAGGCGCTCCTGGTGTTCCAGGTCGCGGTGCGGGCCGGGGACGATGCGGTCGTGGATCTCGCCGTCGACCCGATACGACGTACAGATGCGCAATTGTTTGTTGATCTTGGGGGTGTCGAGGTGGGTGACGGCGAGCTCGTCGATGCCGCCGGCCACCTCGACGGCGTAGCGGTGGGCGACCGCGTCGAAGTGCCCGGTCCGGAACGCGCCCTGCCACTCGCCGTGCCCGTTGTGGTGTTCGGGCAGGTCGAGGAGGGGGTTCTCGGTGACGAAGGGACCGGCGCCGTGCCGGGTGGTGTACGTCCGGACCACGCCGAGCCGCCGGAACGACGGGCACAGCTCGGCCACGTTGTCGAACGTCGTGGTGGACCAGGTGGTGTGCGGGTGCCAGCCACGCCACTCGTCGAGCAGGACACCCTGGGCGCCCTCGAAGACGCACGGGCCCTCGGACAGCAGCCGCATCGTGTGGCTCTCGTGGACGATCCGGACGGCCCGGCCGAATGCGGTGAACGCGTCCACCACGTCGTCGATCGGCGCGTCGGCGAAGCCGTAGGCCTCCTGGACCTTCTCCAGGCGGCGCCGCAGTCGTGCGGGGGAGAGCACGTCGGCGACCCGCGGGGCGTCGGGGTTGCTCATCGCGTACGCCATCGTCTCGCCGATGCCCATGCCGCAGGAACCGTGCCGGTTCGAGCGTTCCTTGCGCCGGTTCGCGGCGCGATGCCACGGCGTGGCGAGCAGTGCGTCACCGTCGATCGTGAGCAGGTCGTACGGGTTCCCGAGGGCGGCCGCCTCGGCCGAGAGGGCCAGCGGGTCGACGACCATGAACCGGGTCAGGTGGGTCGGCACCCCGCGCAGCGTTCCGGCGCCGAACTGGCTGAACGTGTGGTGCCGGCCGTCGGCCGCGATCACGTTGTGCGCGGCCTGCGCTCCCCCGTTGAAGCGCAGGACCGCTCGTACCTTTTGTTCCCCGCAGAGGGCGTCCACCACCGTGCCTTTTCCGGCGTCGCCGTAACCCAGGTCGACGACCGCGGTGTGTTCGGGCATCACAGCCTCCTGATCTGCGGTGTCCGATCCGCGAACGGGGCCAGCGCGCCGGCGACCGAGCCGGTGGCGGCCGAACCGTAGGAGGCGAGGTCGTCCAGGCCCTCGTCCAGGTCGACGGTGTCCTCGCCGAGCCCGACGGTGAGCGCGATCGTCTCGCAGACCGCGTTCAGGTCGTCGAGCTCCAGCACGTTCTGCCCGAGCAGGTCGCGCCAGGCGTCCAGCACCTCGCGGTCCCCGCCGTAGCCGGACGCGCTGGGCAGGATGAAGAACACCTCGAACCTGCGCTTGAGTTCGGCCACGATCGACTCGACCGGGATCGCCTCGCGCAGGTCGTCGCCGATGACCTGCTTGACCTCCTTGGGCTTGACCTTCCGGTACGGCAGCTCGTCGCCGATCAGGAACAGGTAGCCCTTCTTCTGCCGCTGGACCATCGAGTCGGTCACCACGTGCCGGGCCAGGAAGTACATGGCGAGCTCGTACGACTCCCGTTTCTGCCCGCCCCCGCCGCCCTCCAGGACGATCCGGGACAGGTCCTCGTCCATCCGGTTGTCGGACTCGAACTGGCCGACCTGCAGCGGCACCCGGTCGCAGGTGGCGTCGCCGATCGCCCCGAACATGATCTGCGGGTCGGTCGCGTACCCCTTGCGGGTCAGCAGGCCGAGCAGCTGCGGCAGTTTCGTCTGCAGCACCCGCGGCACGTTGCCCATCGAGCCGGTGACGTCGAACATCACCACGATCGGGGTGCTCGCCGGGTGCTCGTCGTTGTCCCGGGACTCGCGCATGAAGACGCCCTGCGGGTCGAGCTCCGGGTGCGCCTTCCGGGCGCCGCTGTCGCTGTAGGCGAAGGCGCTCTGCCCGGTGGCGGCCCGGAAGTTCTCGGCGGCGGTGTAGACATCGGTGGACCAGCGTCCGCTTCCCATGATGGTCTCCTGATCAGTTTCGGTAGCGCGGGGGGATGAGTTCGTCGAGCTCGGCCAGGAGCAGCCACGCGTTCTGCGGGCGCATCCGAGGCGCGTCGTACAGGCAGCCGTCGGCGAACCGCCGCAGAGGAAGCGGCATGTCCGGCCCGAACAGGCGCTTCATCAGGCCGGCGGCCAGATGGAGGTCGGTGGCGGCGGTGACCCGGCGCGCCTCGGGAATCTCCGGCGGGTACTCCAACTCCCGCCTGGCGATGAGCGCTTTCGGTCGTGCGCCGATCGGGGCGGAGTAGCACCAGTCGACCAGGACCAGCCCGCGGACCCGCGGGTCGATCAACACGTGCTCCTCGAACACCGCCGCGTGCACGATGCCGGCGCGGTGCGCCCAGCCCAGGCCGGCCAGCAGCCGCCGCCAGATCCAGACCAGATCGGCCGCCTCCAGGTCCGCCGATTCGGCCAGGTTGCGGAAACCTCGCTGTCGTTTCACCACATTCGCCGTACGGCTGTGGTAGTCGAACGTGTCCTTGAGCTCCGGCGCGTAGGCGCGGTAGCTCGGGTCGCCGTGCGTCCACAGCCGGCGCAGCGCGGTCGCCTCGGTGCGCATCAGATCGTTGTTGGCCCGGTTCCGGACCACCTTGACCAGCGCGTTGCCATCCTCGAAGAGGTCGGCCAGGTCACCCTTGAGGGCGGGCTCGCGGTCCGCCCGGTCGGCTCGCTTGTGGTAGAGCGCGTTCAGCTTGGCGAACGCCTCGTTGGCGGGCGCCCGGCGGGCCGCGTCGGCGGTGTCCGGGTGCACGATCTTGGCGAGTTTCCGGTACGCGTTCCGCTCGATGCCGACCCCGGTCTCGTCGAGCAGGTCGGCGAAGGTGCGGGCCGCCGCGATCCGGGCGGCCGCCTCCTCGAACGTCGTGGCGAATCCCGTGTTCATCGGACTCTGTCCTCCCGTGTCGGCCTCAGCAGCGCCGGGTGCAGCAGCCGCGCGTCCCCGGCCCGGTAGAGCCGCGCCTTCGGCCCGCCGCGCTCGCCGCCGCGCGACGCGGTCTCGCCGGTGCTCTCCACGAACCCCGGCACCGACAGCACCTTGCGATGGAAGTTCCCGGCGTGCAGTTCCTCGCCCCACACCGCGGCGTAGACCTGGCGCAGCTCGGAGATGGTGAAGTCGTCGCCGACGAAAGCGGTGGCCAGCGGCGTGTACTCCAACTTGTCGCGGGCGCGCTCCAGGCCGTCGGCCAGGATCAGGTCGTGATCGAAGGCGAGATCCTTCGCCTCGTCGACCGGGACCCAGTAGGCCCGGGCGGCGTCGCTCCCGGCGACCGGCTCCGGCAGGTGGGGCGCGAAGGCCAGATAGGCGACCGAGACGATGCGCATCCGAGGATCACGACCAGGATTTCCGTACGTCTTGAGCTGCTCGAAATGGACTCGCTCGTCGATGTCGGCCGCGGTCAGGCCGGTCTCCTCGGCCAGCTCGCGCAGCGCCGCGGTGTCGAGCGTCTCCTCGCGGACGAAGCCGCCGGGAAGCGCCCGCCGGCCGGCGAACGGCTGCTCACCGCGCTCGACGAGCAGGACGCAGAGCGCGCCGTCCCGGATCGTCAGCGCCACGACGTCGACGGTCACGGCGACGGCGGGGTAGTCCCGGGGGTCGTATCCGTCCAGGAAGCTCGCCTCGTCGGTCATCGTCGCCGTCCTTCTCACTGTGAGTTTTACTCGATGTGAGATGAACCTAGCGCGCTCGATCGGCCCCTGTCAACGCCGGGCACCAAAAGAGCCCGCCACCAGGGCGGGCTCTTCGTTGATCGGGTGGATTTACTTCTCGTACGTCAGGCAGTCCGCCCGGTCCGAGGAGGCGCCCACGGTGATCGCCGGGGCTCGGCACTCCAGATCGTTGTTGTATTTGCAGTCGGCCCGCTTGCAGGCACCCACCTGCGCGGTCGCCACACCCATCCCGCCACTGAGGCCGGACCCGATGAACGTGTCACACTCCGCGTTCATGTCCCCGATCGTGATCGCGAACGCGGTGCATCCGTCGTGGTTGTAGCCACAGTCCGTGACCGTGCAGGTCTGGACCATGGGCATGTTCATCATCTGAGTCATCGCGCGTCCCTCCCTCGAATCCCGGTTTGCTCGCCCCCGAATGTAACCATTGTTTGCCGTCATACACGTTTTTCGCGGTTAATTTTCGAAAAGCAGGAATTGTTAGGCGACCCTATTTAGGTAAGGCGTGCCTAAGTAATTCTTGCGCAGCATTGATCGCCGCAATGTATGTCGCTGATCGCATGTTTGAGGCGCCGAATCCTAGCCCCTGGGGCACCTGATGTCTGATCTATGCGGATGTTTCTGACTTTGTGGTACCAGGCCGTCACGAATAGTTACGCTTCCGGCGAGACGGCCCGCGACGGTTCTCCGGACGCAGGGCCCCATCCACATCCAGCGACGCGGTCCGACAGGACCCGTAGGAGGACCTCGCATGAGCAAGACCAAGTCCAGCACCATCCGGCGCCGGCTCCGCCGCGCCGGCCTTGCGACGGGAGCGAGCACCGCACTCCTCGCCGCGATGAGCGCGGCTCCGGCCTACGCGGCAGCCGGCACGCTCGCCCTGAGCTCGTCCGGTGGCCCGACCGCCGGTGGCAACACCATCGTGGCGACCATCGCGACCGCTCCGACCTCGCCGAACCCGACGTCGTTCACCTCGACGACCGCCGTGTACTTCGTTGCCGCGGCGGCCTCGACCGCCACTTCGGCGACTTGCCCGGCTACCTATCCGTCGACCGCCCCGGCCACCAACCTGGTGGCGACGGGTTCGCCGGCGGTGAAGGTGCTGGCGACCAACAAGATCGCTGTCACGGTGCCGGCCGGCGTCATCGTGACCGCCGGTGGCGTCTACCGGTACGCCGTCTGTGCCTTCGGTTCGAACACCTCGGGTGCGAACCTGATCGCCAGCGCTCAGTACACCGTCGGCGCCAAGCCCACGATCGCTTCCGTGAACGGCATCGCTCCTCTGAGCGGTCCGGCCCTGGGTAACACCAGCGTCACCGTCACCGGCACCGGTTTCGTCGCCAACACGGCGACCGCGACCAACACGATGGCGAGCATCGACGGCGTTCCCCTGGACAACATCACCGTCGCGGGCAACGGCAACAGCTTCACCGCCACCACGCCGGCGCACACCGCCGGTGGTCCATTCCTGCTGGCCGTCACTACGCCCGGCGGCACGGTGAACACGCTCGGCGCCACCACGACCAAGGCCAGCCTGTTCAACTACACGAACGGCATCGTGGCCTCGCCGAACACCGCGCCGAACTACAAGGGCAGCGTGGACCTGGACGTCCTGGGTGTCGGTTTCGCGAACTACACCTTCGACGCGACCACCGGTAACACCCCGAACGGCAGCACGGCTCACGTCTACCTGAGTCCGTCGACCGGTTACAACCCGTACGGCACCACCGGTAGCGGTCTCACCGGTAACAAGACCACGCCGCAGCTGAGTGAGTGCGTCAACGTCCTGGTGATCACCAACACCGAGCTGCTCTGCTCGCTGCCGCTCAACCACACCTACACCGGTGTGGCGGCAGCGGCGCTGACCACCTCGGCGGCTCGGGGCACGCTTCACGTCACCACCACCAACAATTCCACGACCATCACGTCGACCGACGCGGCCTTCACGCAGAACGACGTGGGGCTGCCGGTCAGCGGTACCGGTATCGGCGCCAGCGCGGTGGTCGCGTCGGTGCAGAGCGCCACGCAGGCAACCGTGTCCGTGGCCTCGACGGCTGACGGCACCGTCGCCGACTTCTCCGTCGGCGGTCCGAAGACGGCCCTCACCGGCACGCTGGCCTCGGACAAGAAGAGCCTGACCGGTCTGACCGGCTGGACGCAGGCCGACGTCGGCCGGGCGGTCAGCAGCGCGACCGCGACGTTCCCGAGCAACGCCACGATCGTCGCCGTCGGAGCTGACGGGACGACCGCGACGGTGAGCGACGCCGGCACGGGCTCCGCCGGTACTCTGAGTGACATCGTCGTCACCCCGTCGACCCCGGTGTCGAACGGAACCTACACGATCACCGTGGTCAACAACGGCGCCGTCGCCGCGCAGGCTGTCGCCGGCTACCAGCAGTCGATCATCTCCAGTGGCTCGGCCTTCACCGTCGCCGACTACTGATCGGTAAATGGAATGGTGGACCCGGAGTCGATTCCGGGTCCACCGCCATTTCCGGGCGATACTTCCGACCTTTATTCGGCCTGGCGAATCGTCTGATGCCCGGGGCTGTCCCTGAAAGAATTCTGATCGGCCCCGGTGGCAGCGGAATCATTCGCAGTCCCATCACGCCGGCGCGAAATCGGAGACGCCGATCTTCTGCGCACCCAATTCGGTCACTAAGTCGGGGCTGTGTGCCCTGCCTCAACGTGGAGGACTCAATGAAAGAAGGACGTAGGGCAGCCGTGCGTCGTCACGGCACCCGGGCGCTGGTCGTGGCCGCGGTCGCCACCTGCGGGACGGCTGCGCTGGCCAGTCCCGCCTACGCGGCGGTACCGACGATCACCAGCGTCTCCGTGGCTGGTTCGGCCACGAACAAGGTGGTCACCGCCGGATCCACCGTCGTGATCACCGGCACCGGCTTCAGCGGGATGGTCGACAACAAGGACACGGCCGGATCGTGCAGCACCACGGCGCCCGCCGTCTGGCCGGCTTCCCCGTCGAGCTGCTCCCAGGTGCGGTTCAACGGTGTGGGTGCGACCACGACCGCCGGTTTCACCCTTGCGACGCGATACAGCGTCATCAACGACACGACGATCTACGCCACGGTGCCGACGGTGACGCCGGTCGACGGGACCACCGGCTCGCCGGCCGCTGGTACCGGCTCGATGAAGGTCCAGGTGGTGAACACCACAGCCAACGGGACGTCCAGTGGTATCAGCGCGTCGGCAGCGAGTGAGGTCTTCTACCGTGGACCGCTGACCGCGGCCATCAGCCCGGCCGCCGTCAACGCCAACCCGAACGGTGGCGGCGCGATCACCGTCGGCGTTTCCGGTGTGGCGGCCCTGACCGCGACCACCTTCCCGCAAGAGAAGATCACCGCGTACGTCAGCAGTGTGGTCAGTGGTCAGACCTCGCCGCAGGTTTCCCAGGCCACGGTGGCCTTCAAGGATGCCACCAATGTCACCGTGACCGTGCCGCCCAGCGGCGCCTCCGGCGACTACGCCGGTGTGATGCTCGTCCACGACGGGATCACCGGCACTGCGGACGTCGATTCGCTGAAGTACCCGGCCGTGATCACTCAGATCAACAGCTGCTCCGCCGACATCAGCTCGTACATCTCCAGCCCGACCACGACGTTCCCCACCTGCACCGGCTCGGCCACCGCTCCGAGTGCGGCCGCCAGCACCGCTGATTACAAGATCACCGGTAAGGGTCTGTCCGGCGCCACCGCGTGGAGCTTCGACGGGGCTGGCGGTAACGTCGCCGAGACATGCGTGACCATCTCGGACACCACCGCCTACTGCCACATCGTTGTCACCGCCCCGCCCACGTCGGGTGTCGCACCGGTGACGTTCACGCCGGCGGCCGTGGGGTCGACCAGTAGCGCTCCGGCCCTGGTGCCGACGCCGGGTGGCATCGTGCTTTACACGACGCTCGTCTGATGTAAACAGCCTCTGTTCGCGTAGATGCCCGGTCCACGAGGACCGGGCATCTACCGTTTCCGGGCGAGGCTATGAGCCCATCCTTTTCCATTCCCTGTCCAGGGCGGTCACGCTCGCCTTCGCTGTCGGGTTCGTCCGTAGGTCGACGGCGACCGTGTAGACGCTCTTCTTCGGAGTGAGGCGCCAGCAGATCAACAGGGTCGGCTTCGCCTTCGGCGGTGAGTCACTGACCTGGATCATCCGTGAACAGTTCGCGTCCCCGTGCGGCTCGCCGTTGTCGGCGACCCAGGCCAGTTCGGCGTAGCCGGAGAGGTCCTGTTTGCTGGAGACGATCCGCATCAGGTGTTTGTCCTTCTGGACGCTCCCGATCTCGACGCGCCGGACCTTGGACGGGTCGACCGCGGTCGGAGCCTTCTCGCGGGGACGGCGGACGGTCGTGCCCAGGCGTTCGTTGGCGCCGCGGGCGTCGCTCAGCCGTTCGGACGTGCTCTTGGGCGCGACCGGGCCCATCGGCCGTTCGGGCGCCGACATGCCTTGCACACTGCCGACCACCTGCTGCTCGGCGGGCGGAGATGAGGTGGCGGCGACCGGGGCTTTCCCCGCGGCCGGTTCGGGAGTGGAACCCGGCGACTGACAGGCGGTGGCGCCGAGAACGGTGGCGAGGCCGGCGAGGCCCAGGACCGCCCGCTTGGGGAGGAGATCAGCGTGTCGCATCTGGTCCTTCTTTCAGGGTCAGCCGAGCTTTTTCCACTCGCTGTCGACAGTGGCGGTGCTGTCCGCGATCGAGGGCTTGCCGTTCGGGGTGACGGAGAGGACGGCGACGCTGCGCTTGTCCGAGGTGCGCCAGCAGAGCAGCATCGTCGGGCGCAGGCCGCCCGGGTCGCCCTGGCTGAAGTGGAACTTCTGGGTGCACTTGGATCCGTCGACATCGGTGCCCTGGTCGGCGGCCCAGTTCAACGGCCGGCGGCCGCTGAGGTCGTACGCGGCAGTAGTGATCTTCATGGTTCCGCCGCCCGGCAGGGACCGGGTGGTCTCGGAGGACGCGCCGACGGCATGGCCGACCTGCTCCTCGATCGGGCGTTCGACCGGGAACCCGTCCTTCTCGGCGGCCTTGCGCGCGGCCATGATCTCCTGGCGCACCCGGGCCTGATCGGTGGTGGTCGATGCCGAGGGCGTGCCGGCCGACGTGGCCGCGGCCGCCGCGGGTGAGGAAACCGCAGGTGAGGACGACGGTGGTGTGGTGGCCGGGGTTACGACGCGGTATTCCTGGGCGGTGTCCGTGTCGTCGTCGACGAGCAGGGACGTGGTGACATAAGCGCCGGCGCCCAGGACGGCGGCGAGGCCGATCATCCCGGCGGCGGTGCGGGACCGACGGCCGTACGGCTGATCGATTCTCCTGGTCATGATCGGTTCTTTCGTCAGGATTCGCGGTTGTCGGAAACCCCATGTTTTCAACCAAGCGGAAAAACCGTGCTAGATCCGGCAATCGCGACCTGAGAGTTTCCTGATCTCCGCGAATGCGGAGCAATCGGATCGTTAGGCTGCCGTCATGCTCCGACGATCCGGCCGGGCCGTTCTGGCCTCCGCCGCCGCGACCGCGCTGGTGACGGTGGTTCTGAGCGCGCCGGCCGAGGCCACGCCCCCGGCGATGACGCTGAGTTCGACGACCGGCGCGAGTGGCGGGGGCGCCACGGTCACCGGCACGATCCCGGCCGGCTCGGGGGTCAGTTTCCCGGCGGGCACCACGCCGACGATCCAGTTCCAGTTCACGACGTGCAGCGCGTCGGCCCAGGACGTGGATCAGATCGCGGTCAGCGGCACGACCCTGACCGCGGGTGTGCTGACCGTCCGGCCCTCGACCGTGAAGCGGTTCTCGACCACGAAGGTCGCCTTCCAGGTCCCGAACAGCGCCTATCCGGACAACGACGGCAACGGCAACCCGAGCACGATCAACCCGACCGGGCTGGTCCTGACCGGCGCGCAGACGTCGGCCCGGTGGAACGTCTGCGTCTACGACACGCCCTCGACGGTGGGCAGCACGCTGCTGGCCACGGCGGCGTACACGGTGGCACCCCGCCCGACCATCACCTCGGTCGTCCCGGCCAGCAGCCCGGCGGTCGGCGGCCAGTCGATCACCGTGAACGGCACCGGTTTCAGCACGTCCGGGCCCGGGGTGAGCGGCACGATCGGTGGGTCGGCGCTGACCGACGTCACCGTCGCCCCGAACGGTCTGAGCTTCACGGCGACCACCGGGCCGCACGCCGCCGGGACCGGGCTGGCCCTGGTCGTGACCGCGATCGGCGGCTCGGTGAGCAGCCTCGACCCGGACAACAACGGCAACAACAGCGACGCCATCCCGTTCGGCTACAGCAACGGCATCACGGTCACCCCGGGCAACGCGGTCAGCGGGACCTCGGTCGATCTCGACGTCATCGGCGCCGGGTTCTCGGCCCTCACCTTCAGCGCCGGGACCACACCGACCGACAGCGACGCGCACGTGTTCCTGGTCAAGGACGCCTACAACGCGGCCAGCAACCGGGGTGTGGCCGAGTGCGTGGTCGCCTCGGTGGTCGACGACGGCGAGCTGATCTGCACGCTCGACCTGTCGGCCGACCAACTGGACCCGACCGACAGTTCGGTGGTGGCGAACACGCCGATCACCGACGGCGCGTACATCGTGACGGTCGTGGCCAACGGTGATCCCGCGGCCGGGAACGCGGCCCACCCGACGATCATCAGCAGCGGCGCCACGTTCACCGTCGCACCCTACTGACCAGGAGTTTTCCGCGATGAGAAAAGCGTGCCTGGCCGTGGCCGCCACGACGGTCCTGGTCGTGGCCCTCGCAACGGCCCCGGCCGACGCCGCGGTGGCGGTCATGACGCTGAGCAGCGCCAGCGGGCCGAGCGGCGGCGGGAACACGATCATCGGCAAGGTCACCGCGACCGCCGCGAACCCGAGCCCGTTCGTCGCCGGCGGCACACCGACCGTGCAGTTCCAGTACACGACCTGCGCGGCCAAGGCGAGGACGGTCACCCAGATCGCGGCCAGTGGCGACAAGCTGTCGGCCGGGGTGCTGACCGTGAACCCGGACGACGTGAAGCGGGTGTCCGGGACACAGATCGCGTTCGAGGTGCCGTCGTCGTCGTACCCGGAGGTGGTCGCGGCCAACCCGAGCACGATCAACACCGGCGGGCTGGTACTGGCCGGGACGCAGACCAGCGCCAAGTGGTTCATCTGCGTCTACGACAGCGAGTCGACCACTACGAGCACGCTGATCACCCAGGCCCCCTACACGCTGGGGATCCGGCCCAAGATCACGGCGATCATCCCGAGCAGCGGGTCGGTGCTCGGCGGGCAGGTGATCACCGTGACCGGGGCCGGGTTCTCCACGGCGAGCAACGCGACCACGGCCAGCATCGGGGGAGTGGCGCTGACCGGGATCAAGGTGGCGAGCAACGGCAACAGCTTCGTCGCCACCACCGGGTCACGGGCCGCCGGGACCGGGCTGACCCTGAGCGTGAACACCCCGGGCGGGCCGGTGGCCAGCACCGATCCGGACAACAACGGGCTGCCGCAGGACGAGGACGACACGACCGCGGACGCGCCGATCACCTTCACGTACAGCAACGGCATTCAGGTCACCCCCAACACCGCGGCCATCGGTACGAAGGTCGACCTGCTGATCAAGGGGGTCGGCTTCACCCAGCTGACCTTCGACAAGAGCGACACCGCCACGGCCACGTCCACCACCGCGCACATCTTCCTGGTCAAGGACGGATACAACGCGGCCAGCAACCGCGGGGTCCAGGAGTGCACGAAGGTCCTGGTGGCCAAGGACACCGACCTGGTCTGCACGCTCGACCTCAGCGGGAACCGCCTGGACCCGACGACCAGCGCGGCGGTGCCGGACAGCCCGGTGCTCGAGGGCACGTACACCATCACCCTCGTCGCCAACGGATCGACCAGCGCGGGGGACGCGGCCGCGCCCAGCGTCGTCAACAGCGGCGCCACCTTCACCGTCGCGCCGTACTGACCAGGGGGTTTTGTTGATGAGAAGCGTCCGCCGGGCCTGCGGGATCTCGGTCGCCACCACCGCGCTGGTCCTCGCCGGGACCGGCGTCCCGGCGCACGCCGCCGTGACCATGACGCTGAGCAACCCGGCCGGGCCGAGCGGGGGCGGCAACACGGTCATCGGCACGGTGGTCAACAGCGCCGTCAACCCGTCGGTCTTCCCGGCCGGGGCCACGCCGACCGTCCAGTTCCAGTACGCGGCCTGCAGCACCATGGCCAAGACGATCACCCAGATCGCGGTGACCGGCACGGCCACCACGGCCGGGGCGGTCACCGTCGACCCGGCCGACGTCACCCGGATCACCAGCACGAAGATCGCGTTCAAGGTGCCGTCCGGCGAGTTCCCGTCCGGCAACGGCCTGAACACGGGCGGGCTCGCGCTGACCGGCGGTCAGATCACCGCCAAGTGGTACGTCTGCGTCTACGACAGCGACTCCACCACCTCCAGCACCCTGCTGGCCTCGTCGTCGTACACCATCGTGCCGCGCCCCACGATCACGTCGATCACCCCCGACAGCAGCCCGGCCGGCGGCGGCCAGACGATCACGGTCAACGGCGTCGGGTTCGGCTCGGGCTCGGTCACGGCGATCACCGCCTCGATCGGCGGGACGGCACTGACCAACGTCAAGGTCGCGGCCAACGGCAACAGCTTCACCGCGACCACCGCGCCGCGCGGCGGGGCGACCGGCCTGCCTCTGAGCGTGACCACGCCCGGCGGCACGGTGAGCAGCCTCGACCCGAACAACGACGGCAGCGGCGTCGACGCGATCCCGTTCAGCTACAGCAACGGCATCACGATCGCGCCGAACACCGCGGCGGCCGGGTCCACGGTCACCGTCGACGTCACCGGGGCCGGCTTCTCCCAACTGCTGTTCGACACCACGCCCGGCACGCCGACCAACAGCCACGCGCACGTGTTCCTGGTCCGGGGGGCCTACAACTCGGCGACCAACCGGGGGGTGGCCGAATGCGGCAAGGTCACCGCGGTCAGCGACACCGAACTGGTCTGCACGCTCGACCTGTCGGCCGACGCGCTCAGCCCGACGACCAGCGCGCCGCTGGTGGGCACGCCGATCCCGGAGGACGCGTACATCCTGACCGTGGTCGCCGACGGGAGCACGGGCGCGGGGTCGACGGCCAATCCGACGATCGTCAGCAGTGGCTCGGCTTTCGTCGTGGGCCCGTACTGAAGAAGTCGTGGGCCCGTACCGAAGAATTTGATGTAGGTCTCTGCTCCTAGGCCGCAACCGGGCGAATCCTCAAGTCACAACTCCAGCCGGAGAACGTAGTACACGTCTTCGAGCTGGAGGTTTGTGGTCGATGAAGGTTGTTCTGCGCCGGTACGCCGTCGGAGCCGTTGCCACCGCTGCCCTGGCCGCGGTCGCCGCGGTCGCCCTGCCCACCGGCACCGCGGACTGGACCCCGGTCACCTACGGCCTCACCGAGAGCGCCGACCAGCTGCTCCCGGCCACGGTCACGCCCGAGGAGCCGGCCCGGGTCGTCTCCACCACGATCGACAAAAGCGGTAAGCCGGTCGTCACGGTCAAGACCGCGACCGACCGGAAGAGCGCCACCGAGCTGGTCGAGAAGGCGCAGAAGGCGGCGAACGCGGTCGGCGTCGAGATCGACGCGAAGGCCGTCGCACTGGACGCGCCGAACGGCACCGACCTCTACCGCGGTCAGCAGTGGGACCTCGCGACGATGCGCGCCGCCGACGCCTGGAAGAAGTCGACCGGGTCGGGCGTCACCGTCGCGGTGATCGACACCGGCGTGGACGCGAGCAACGTCGACCTGGCCGGCAAGGTGCTCACCGGCTGGGACGCGACCACCGACAAGGCCGGCGGCAACACCGACCCGAACGGGCACGGCACCCACGTGGCGGGCACGATCGGCGCGGTCACCGGGAACACGATCGGCATCTCCTCGGTCGCTCCGGACACCAAGATCCTTCCCGTACGTGTTCTCGGCCAGGACGGCAGCGGTTACATGTCCGACGCCGCCGAGGGGATCGTCTGGGCCGCCGACAACGGCGCGAAGGTGATCAACATGTCCCTCGGGTCGTCCTCGCAGGTCACAGCCGTGAGCAACGCCGTCGCGTACGCCCGCAGCAAGGGTGTCACGGTGATCGCGGCGGCCGGCAACGAGCGCGGCAGCGGCAGCCCGGTCAGCTACCCGGCGGCCGACCCCGGCGTGATCGCGGTCGCGGCGACCGACTCGTCCGATCACGTGGCGTCCTACTCGAACGCGGGCAGCTACGTGGACGTGGCGGCGCCCGGGTCGAGCATCCTGAGCACGTACCCGGCCGCGCTCGGGCGCAGCTACGCGACGATGAGCGGCACGTCGATGGCGTCGCCGCACGTGGCCGGGCTGGCCGCGCTGCTCAAGGCCGCGCAGCCGAGCCTGACGCCGGACCAGATCGAGCAGGCGATCGAGAAGTCGGCGGTGGACCTCGGGACCGCCGGCCGGGACAACGACTACGGGTATGGGCGGGTGGACGCGGTCGCCGCACTCGCGGCCGTGACCAGCAGCGCCCCGACCACCGCGCCGACCACCGCCCCGACCTCGAAGGCCCCGTCGGCCGCGCCGTCGACCAGCACGCCCACGACCGCCCCGACGACCGCTCCCACCTCGGGCTCGCCGTCGGTCTCGACCAGCCCGTCGACCAAGGCCAAGCTGGTCATCACCCCGAACGTCACCACCGCCGACCTGGCCTACAACAGCACCACGATCACCAGCTTCACCGTCACCGCGGCCGGGCAGCCCTGGGTCCGCAAGAACGCCCAGCTCTGCGTCGCCGAGACCGGCAAGCCGTTCCAGTGCGTCGACGTGATCACCTCGGCCACCGGCGTGGTCAGCGCGAACCGGGTCGCCACCGGCGGCTACCAGCTGCAGCTGCGGATCGCCGAGACCGACGCCAACGAGGCGGCGACCGGCACCGCGACCTACAGCGTGCGCAGCACGGCCAAGGCGACCCGGACCGGCAGCCGCGTCATGACGGTGAGCCTCGCGTCGCCGGCCGGGCTGACCGTCGAAGTGCAGCAGAACTTGGCCGGCACCTGGACGAAGGCGCTGCAGTTCACCGCGAGCGGCACGACGACCAACGTGACGATCAACGGGCTGAGCACCGGTCAGCAGTACCGCGTGGTGGTTCCGGCGACCGCGACGGTCGCGGGCGCGACCAGCGAGACCGTGGTCGGCTGACCGTCTCCTGGACAGGGTGGATGGGCGGCGCTCAGTCGAGCGTCGCCCATTCCTGGTCGATGATCAGGATGCTGTCCTGGGGATCCGGTGCGCCCTGGGCGGCGACGGCCATCGTGACCACGCTGCGGTCGTCCGACGTGCGCCAGCACAGCAGCAGCCCGTCACGATCGGTGACCGGTTCGCTCGCGGCGAACCGCACCCGGCTCGTGCACCGGACACCGTCGCCCTCGTCGTGACCGGCGTCGGCGGCGAGCAGCAGGTCACTCTGACCGGTGAGGTCGAAACGGGCGCTGGACACCCGTACCGTCCCGTTCCTGACCGTCTCGACGCGGCGGGTGACCATGGCCTGCGGAAATGCCGCCGCCGTCGCCGACGGCGCCGAGGCGAGAACCGACGGCGTCGGCGACGGGGCACGCTTCGCTGCCTGCGCCGGGTGCGTCGTGCGAGAGGCCCGCAAATTTCCCGGTACGGCGGAAAGCCCCGTCCCGTCGATGCCGGGCGTGGTCGCGGCCGTGGTCAGCGGTGCCAGCGCGGCCGGCTCGGGCAGGGTGTCCTGGTCGGCCTCCATCACCTGGGTCGTGAGCAGATAGGCCCCGGCCAGCAGGGCGAGCGCGCCGGTCACGCCGATGACGACCTGCCTGCGGTGGTGGCTGCGCCGGGGCGCGACGGCCGCGGCGGAGGCGTAGACGCTGCCGGTGTGCGTACGGTCGTGCTGATCCTGATCGGTCATCTCCCCCTCCTCCGAGTCACGTCTCGATCTCATGTTTCCAAAGATCGGGATATACCGGGCTTTCTTCCGCCTCTTTCCACCGGGCTCCGCGGGGGCTCTGTCGGCTATCGGTCGGTCGCGTCACCCGCAGAGGGGGCGTGGGTCTCCGGCGGTTGACCGTGGTGGGTGGCGCGCGCATCGTGTGGGTCACGGGTGCGATGGCGGACGGATCCGGGGCCGTCCCGTCGCGTCCGGATCCGATTCGATCCGATCGGATCCGTTCGGAGGGAGGCCACGGTGGCCGAGGAAGCGGAGCATCTCCCCGCGCGGCCGTCGTGGGACTGCCGGGTGTGCGGCCGGGCGTGGCCGTGCGGGCCGGCTCAGGAAGACCTGACCCGCAAGCACAGCCGGATGGATCTGGCCGTGCTCATGTGGAACTACCTCGAGGAAGCGGCCCGGGACATGCCGCAGGCGGCGGCGCCGGAGTTGTTCAATCGCTTTCTGCGCTGGACGCAGTGACGTGGCCGTTCTGGGCTGAAAGCGAATAATCTCCGTATCTTCTTGACTAGGGTGTAGATGACCTATTCGAGGAGATGAGTATGCTTTTCCGGCGAATTCCCGTGGCGTTCGGTGTGGCCGGGCTCTTGGCTCTCCCCGCGGCGCAGACCTTCCTCACCGCGGCCCCGGCCTGGGCCGACACCCCTACCGTGCCCGCTGTCGCGCCCGCTGCTGTTGCGCCTGTTGCTGTTGCGCCCGCTGCCGTCGCGCCGGCTGCTGATCCGGCTGCTGTTTCGGCTCTTGCCGAGCCCGCCGCGGTGGCGTCCGGGCCGGACGCCGAGTTCCTGCAGGCTGCCCACCAGGCGAACCTCGCGGAGATCGCCGCCGGCCGCATCGCCTGGACGAAATCGAGCAACCCCGGGATCAAGAGCCTGGCCGCGTCCTTCATGCGCGACCACATCCGGATGGACGCCGAGCTCTACCAGACGGCCCGCAAGCTGCGGGTATTCCTGCCCGGCACGCCGACGGTCGAGCAGCAGGCGCTGGCCGAGCGCTACACGATCGCCGGCCCGGACACCTTCGACGAGTACTTCATCTCGACCCAGCTGGCCGCCCACCGCGCGGCCCTCAAGCTGACAGGTGAGGAGTCCGACAAGGGGTCGGCGGCGCCGGTCAAGGCCCTCGCCGAGAACGCCACGCCGATCATCGCGCGCCACCGCCAGATGTTGCGCGACGCCGCCGAGGCCCTGGGCATGGCCGGCTACGTCGACGCGGGTGGCCGACGCGGCTGAGCCACCTTTTGTCTTCTCCGCGGGTGGCGCGCCGCCCGGTCAACGGCGGCGCGCTGCCCGGTCAGGAGCGGCGCGTCAACCGTCTGACCGGGAGCGGCGCCAACCGCCTGATCGGGAGCGGCGCGCCGATCGGCCGGCCGGGAGTTGCGCGCCGCCGTGGCCGGTGAGGTCAGTTCACGCCGATGACCGCGGCGTCGGTCCCGCCGCGCCAGAGCACGCCGCTCTCCCCGAACCCGGCCGCCCGCAGCGCGTCAAGATGCCAGGCCGCCGGCGGATTCCACTCCTGGGCATGCCCACCCGGGTAGATCCGCTGCCGCTCCACCACCTTGGGCGCCAACTGCTCGTCGGCCGCCGCCCGCGCCCACCACTCCGGCCACGAGGTCGCCGCGCCCGTCTGGTACCGCGCGTTCCGCTTGGCCCGCGCGTGATCCCGCAGCCGCGCGGAGAACCCGGTCAGCCCCTCGTCCGGCATGTGATCGGCGTTGACGAAGATCCCGCCCGGCCGCAGCACGTCGCGCACCTCCGCGTAGAGCGCCCCGATCCGATCGGCCGGCAGCCAGTGCAGCGCGGTGGCGGTCAGCACGGCGTCGAACTCCTCATACGGCAGCTTGGCCCGCCATCCCGGATCACCCAGGTCGGCGTCGACCACGTCGCCCCGCCCGTCCAGCGACGCCGCGGCGATCGTGAGCAGCACCGGATCCTGATCGAGAACGGTCACCCGCGCCCCGGGGAATCGGGCCAGCGCCCGCAGCGAGATCGACCCGGTGCCACCGGCCAGGTCGAGCACCTTCGGCGCCGCGCCGTCGGTCACCGCCGCGACCGCGGTGAGCATCGCGTCGAACCGATGCTCCCGGTCGGGCAGGAACCCCTCCTGCTGCCGATCCCATGACTCCTGCCAGGTATCGGCGTTGTTCAGGTAAGCAGTCATAGGCATCACGCTAGTTACATCCGGCCCGCCGCGCCACCGCTCGCGGGCATCGATTCGCGGTCCGCTCAGGGATCGCCGGTGGACGTACCCGGATGGCGGCCGGCCCGTCATCGGCCGGCCATCCGGTCGATGTTCCGCACCATCGACCGTTCCCGTATCCTCAGTCCCCGCGTCGATGATCAACTTCGACGTATTCCCTGGATATAACGCTTCTGAGGAGATAACCCATGACCCAGGCGGTCGCGACCCGGAACCCGAAGCAGGTGGGCATCGCCTACGTGCTCTGGTTCTTCTTCGGCGTCCTCGGCGTCCACCAGTTCTACCTGGGCAAGACCGGCCGTGGCCTGCTCTACCTGTTCACCCTGGGCTGCCTCGGCATCGGCAGCCTGATCGACCTGTTCACCCTGCCCAGCCAGGTGCGCGCGGTCAACGCCAAGAACGGCGTCGTCACCGTCTGAACCCCAGCGGCATGACCGGGCGCGGAACCGACGAGTTCCGCGCCCGTTCCCGTTCCCGATCGCGCGGGGCTCCCTGATCGTGCGCCGTTCCCAGGTTGCGCGGCGCTCCCTGGTCGTGCGGCGCGTTCCTCGGTCGGGTGGCGCTCAGCCGGCCGCCCGCTGGCCGGCGAACCGCTCCGCGAACGCCTGGAGATCTCGCCGCTCGATCGCCGCGGCCATGAGCTCGGGAAACGCGTCCGGCGTACACGCGAACGCCGGCACCCCGAGCGCGGCCAGCGCCGCCGCGTTCTCGTGGTCGTAGGCGGGCGCCCCTTCGTCGGACAGCGCCAGCAACGCCACCACCTGCACCCCGGCCGCGGTCATCTCGGCCACCCGGCGCAGCATCTCGTCCCGCACGCCACCCTCGTACAGATCGCTGATCAGCACGAAAATGCTGTCCCGCGGCCGCGTGATCAGCTGCTGGCTGTAGGCGATCGCCCGGTTGATGTCCGTCCCGCCGCCCAGCTGCGTGCCGAACAGCACCTCGACCGGGTCGCTGAGCTGCTCGGTCAGGTCCACCACGGCGGTGTCGAAGACGACCAGCGACGTCCGCAGCGATCGCATCGACGCCAGCACCGCCGCGAACACCCCGGAGAACACCACCGACGCCGCCATCGAGCCGGACTGATCCACACAAAGAATCACATCCCGCTGTACGGCGGTGGTCCGCCGCCCGTACCCCACCAGGCGCTCCGGGATCACCGTCCGGTGCGCGACCTGATAGTGCTTGAGATTCGCCCGGATCGTCTTGTCCCAGTCGATGTCGGCGTGCCGGGGCCGGTTGATCCGGGCGGCCCGGTTCAGCGCCCCGGACACCGCGGCCCGGGTCTGCTGCGCGATCCGGCGTTCGAGCTGCTCGACCACGGTCCGGACGACCTGCCGCGCGGCGTCCTTGGTGGCCTCCGGCATCACCCGGTTCAGCGAGAGCAGCGTGCCGACCAGGTGGACGTCGGGTTCGACCGCGGCCAGCATCTCGGGTTCCAGCAGCAGCCGGGTCAGGTCGAGCCGCTCGATCGCGTCGGCCTGCATCACCTGCACGACGGTGCTCGGAAAGTACTCCCGGATGTCGCCGAGCCACCGCGCCACCTTCGGCGCCGAACCGCCCAGCCCGGCCGACCGCTTCACCGCCGTCCCGTCACCGTCCCCGGCCGCGTCGTACAGCGCCGCGAGCGCCCCGTCCATCGCCCCGTCGCGCCCCTCGGCCTTACCCAGCGACTCCTCGGCCGCCCCGCCGAGCACAAGCCGCCACCGCCGAAGCCGTTCCCGAGCCACCCCGTCCGCCCCCGGCGTCTCCCACGCCGGCTCGGTCGCGCCTGCCCCCGGCGTCTCCCGCCCGGCCGCGTCCTCGTCAGCCATCGGCTCTTCCCGAGCGGCCGCGTCCACCCGCGTCCCGGCGGCGACCTTCCCGACCCTGAGCAGCGTCATCCGCCCGGCCACCCCGGCCACCTCCTCTCATCCGATCGCCTCGCCCGGCCCCGCCGGAACCGGCCCCACCGCGCCCGTCACCGGAGGCCGCCGGCCTGCGCGCACCACCGGGTGATGCGGCCCGCCGCGAAGGCTCCGGCCCGTCGTCGTACTCCGCCGCGGCACCGCTCTTCGGGTGCGAGAAGATCCGCCCGGCCGGCACTGCCGGGCCGGGCCGGGCACCGTCGGCCGCCTCCTGGGTCGGATGCGAGAAGGTCAGCGCGGCCGGCTGGGCCGCGTTCTCACCCGACGGCGTCGGATCCGCGAAGTGCGAGAAAAGCTCGGAATCACTCATGCGTCCTCCCGGACCTGGATCTTGCGCCCTAGCAGAGCGCTCAGCACGGGCAGCACCGAAGCCGCCCGTTCCTCGTCGATGACGGTGACCCCGGCGCGTGTCACTCCCGCCCGCGGTCCGGCCACTCGCTCACCGATGGCCCGTCGTTCCCCGGCCTCGAAGGTCCCGAACGTACGCCGCAACAACGGCAGAACATCCTCGAACGCCTCCGCCGGCACGTCCGCCAGCCACTCGTCCACCAGTATGAGCAGCGCCTCGTCGTGCACGAGCAGCAGCCCGCCCCCGGCCAGGAATCCCTCCACCCAGGCGGCCGCGTGCGCCGGCGGGGTACCCACGGTCAGCGGCAGCCGCAACCGGCGCCGCACCTCCACTCCGTCGAGCCGCCCGGCGTCCATCAGGAGCCGGGTCAGCCGCCCGGCCGGCAGCCCGTGCAGATCCGGCCGGCGGGCCAGCGACTCCACGGTGGCCAGCCACAACTCCCGCAGCTCGTCGTCGGCGAGCAGGCTGACCGCCTGATGCACGCCGTCCAGCCCGTCGCGCAACTGTTTCGCGGCGTCGTCGGAGAGCGACCCGGCCGCCGACGGCAGCCCGGCGCAGATGCGTTTCAGCAGGCTGGCCGTCACCGTGGCCAGGCCGGCCACATCCGTACGCCGAACGTCGCCGTACCGCAAGGTCCGCGCCAACGCCGGCAGCGCCGCCATCAGGTGGTGAATGTCGGCGTCCAGCGCCGCCCGGGTGTCCAGCGCGGCCAGAACCTCCGGATACGCCTCGGCCAGCTCGGCCAGCAGGCACGTCTCCAGCAGCGTGGTCACCTCGGCGAGCGTCGTGGCCGCCCGCGCCCGCCGGATCACCCGCGCGGTCGACGCGGCGGCCACCGTCGTGCCCCACATGCTGCCCTCGACCAGCCGCACCGCGAACTCCGGCTGCCATCGCAGCACCCATTCCTCGCGGAAGGTCCCGGTGCCGCGCCGCCCGGCGGCCGGCTCGCCCCACGGGACGTCAAGCGTCCGCAGCCGGTGCAGCAGCCGGCTGCGTCGCAGGTCGATGTCCTTACGCAGGTCGAGTTTCAGCTCGCGCTCGGTGGCCTCCGGCTTGAGCCGCAGTGTCCGCTGCTGGGCGGTCAGATCCTTGGCCAGCGGCACGGCCGGCATCTCGTCCGGCACCGCGCCGAGCCGCTCACCGACCACCAGCCGCCGGTTGATCAGCTCGGTGCGCAGCGGCTCCCCGTCGCACATCACCGCCTCGGCGGCCTCGGTCACCTCGGCCAGCCCGGCCAGCGGCCGCCCCCGCAGCGTGGCCAGCGCCTCGGCCAGCCGCGTCGCCTCGATCACGTGCGCCGACGAGGTCGGCACCCCCTCGGCCCGCAGCACCCCGGCCGCGTCCACCAGCCACCGCGGCACCACCGAATCGGCACTGGCGAACAGATGGTGATACCACCCCGGCGAGCTCACCCCGGCCCCGTACCCGGACCGCGACGCCAGCCGCCCATACGTCCACGGCACCCAGGTGAACGCCACCTTGCCCTTGCGCCGCCCCTTGAGCAGGGCGGTGTCGTCCTTGACGGGAATCTTCCGGGTCAGCGCCGGCACGTGCCAGGCCCCGCAGACCACCGCGATGTTCTCGTGCTTGCGCCGGACCTCCCGCAGCACGCCCCGCATGTAGGCCTCCCGCAGAAGATCATCCGGATCCTCGGCGGCACCCTCCCGGATCGCCGCCATCGCCTCCGCGATCGCCTCGAAGACCGGCACCCCACGATGCTCGACGACGTCCTCCCACCAGCGCTCCGGATCGTCATACCCGGCCGCCGCGGCCAGCTCCCCGATCGGATCCACCGGCCGCCGAGCCGCCACCTCCTCGTCGCCCGAAACCGCCGCCTCGCCGTCCGCACCGTTTCTCGCGCCGCCGGGTCCGTTGCCGTCGGATCCGGCCGGCTGCGCCTGGGCACGCCCCGCCGCCTCGTCGCCGGGAGGTGCCGCCGCCTCGGTGTCGACAGGTCCCACGGGGGCGTCGGCCGGTGTCCCCGGTGCGGCCCCGTCGCTCGCCCCGACCCGATACGCATACGGCAGGTCGAAGAAGCGGACCGGAACCCCGCTCTCCACCGCCCACCGGATCGCCTGCCACTCGGGCGAGAAGACCGCGAACGGCCAGAACGCCGCCCGCCCCGGATCATCGGCCGCGTAGCCGAGCAGCGCGACCGGCGGCTCCAGCCCGCCGTCGGCCACCCAGCGGACCAGCTCGTCAGCCTCCGGCGGCCCCTCCACCAGCAGGATCTCCGGCTGCTGGGCGACCAGCTCCCGCACCACCGCCCGGGCCGACCCGGGCCCGTGATGCCGGATCCCGTAGAACCTCTCAGGCATCACGCGCCGCCCGGTAGAAGTCCAGCCAGTCGGGCCGCTCGCGGACGACCGTCTCCAGGTATTCCCGCCAGACGACGGCGTCGGACACCGGATCCTTGATCACCGCACCGGTGATCCCGGCGGCCACGTCACCGGCGTGCAGCGTCCCATCACCGAAGTGTGCGGCCAGCGCCATCCCGTTGGTGATCACCGAGATCGCCTCGGCCGTGGAGAGGGTCCCGGTCGGCGATTTCAGCTTGGTGCGCCCGTCCTCGGTCAGCCCGCTGCGCAGCTCCCGGAAGACGGTGACGACCCGGCGGATCTCCTCCAGGGCGGCCGGCACCTCGGGCAGCTCCAGCGACCTGCCGAGCTGGGCGACCCGCCGGGCCACGATCTCGACCTCGTCGTCCGCGCTGGCCGGCATCGGCAGCACGACCGTGTTGAAACGCCGCCGGAGCGCGCTGGACAGCTCGTTCACCCCGCGGTCGCGGTCGTTGGCGGTGGCGATCAGGTTGAAGCCGCGCTGGGCCTGGACCTCGGTGTTGAGCTCGGGGACGGGCAGCGTCTTCTCGGACAGGATGGTGATCAGCGCGTCCTGCACGTCGGACGGGACCCGGGTGAGCTCCTCCAGCCGGGCGATCGCCCCGGTCTGCATGGCCCGCATGATCGGGCCGGCCACCAGGGCGGCGTCGGTCGGGCCCTCGGCGAGCAGGCGGGCATAGTTCCACCCGTACCGAATAGCCTCCTCGGCCGTGCCCGCGGTGCCCTGGACCAGCAGTTTCGAGTCGCCCGAGATGGCCGCCGCCAGGTGCTCGGAGACCCAGGTCTTGGCCGTGCCGGGCACGCCGAGCAGCAGCAGCGCCCGGTCGGTGGCCAGCGTGGAGACGGCCACCTCGATCAGGCGGCGCGGCCCCACGTACTTCGGGGTGATCTTGGCGCCGTCGCCCAGCAGGTAGGTCACCACGGCCTGCGGCGACAGGCGCCACCCGGGCGGCCGGGGACGGTCGTCGGCGGCGGCGAGGAGAGCCAGCTCGTCGGCGTACTGATCCTCGGCGTGCGGTCGCAGTGCGGTCAACTCGAACTCCTGAATCGTCTAGGACCTGACCGGCGTGGTTCGCCGGGCCGGCCCTCGGGCCTGACCGGTTGGTGACTCGAAAGCAAGCTACCGCCGAGGTGTGACATTTTCGGACGCCACCGGATCTCGTAACTCGCGCACCATTTCCTCACGGAACGTGAGCGTGCGGGCCAGATCCGCGACCGGGCGGACCCGGCTGGGGTCGACCGCCGGCTCCAGCTGGGCGGCCAGGCGGCCGGTGAGATCCGCATACTCCGGTGGCATGGCCAGCGCGGCCGTCCGGCACAGCTCGCCGAGCTGCCAGGTGTGCCGATCGGTCCGTGCCCGGTGCGCGATCGTCTCCAGAACCGTCACGCTGAGCGGCTCCGGCCACGGCCCCGGGTGCAGCGCGAGCAGCCGGTGCGCCGACCCGTCCTCGGCCCGCAGCGCCTCGGCGGCCAGCCGGGCCAGTGCGTCCGGCGGCAGGACCAGGTGCAGGTCCCAGCGCACCGCCTCGCGCAGCACCCCGGCGTCGGTCGCGAGCAGCGTCGCCGCCCAGCGCGCGTCGCCCTGGGTGATGGCCGCCTTGGCCCAGCCGTGCAGCAACGGCCCGGCCCAGTCGTTTCCCCTGGCCAGGGCCAGATAGCCGCTCGGCTCCAGCTCGGTCCAGGAGTTCAGCGGCGCGCCCGCGATCACCTCCTCCAGCAGCCACGCGCCGGTGCCGGCGCCGTGCGCGGGAGTGGCACCGACCCCGTCACGCCGCAGCGCCGCGTCCAGCTCCGCGGGAGGCTGGACGGCCAGCCGGACCGGGTCGCTGAGCACCAGCCGCACGGCGGCGTGGGCCCGCTGCCGCATCCGCTGCCCGAGTGCCGCCCCGGGCAACTGCCGCAGCAGCTCGACCGCGATCTGGCGGACCTCCTTGCGCCGGTCGTCCAGGGCTCGTTCCAGCAGGTCCTCGTCGCCGGGGGAGAGCCCGTCGGTGAACGTGCCCAGGAACCGGGCCCGGTTCTCCGAGGACTCGGTGGTCCATGTGCTCTCGACCAGCTCGCGGGCCCGCGCCGGGTCGGCCCGCCGCAGCGTGATCAGGTGACCGAGGCGTTCCGCGGTGGTCGCGGTCGCCCAGTCGACGACGGTGACCGGGGCGGCCTCGTCGAGCAGCCAGCGCCAGTCCGCCCGCTGCCGGGCCAGCCACCCGCCGCGCCGCCCGGCGATCCGGGCGACGGCGCCGCGGACCGTGGTGTTGCGCCGGGCCGCGTCCAGCAGCGCCGGCAGCATCACCGGTGGGATCACCCCGCCCCGGGCCACCGCCGCGGACAACCACTGGGCCAGCAGCTCCTGCTCCAGGTGGGCGCCACCGGGCGCGCCACCCCGCAGGATCCGCCCCAGTCGCACCCCGGCCGCGACGGGCAGCGGCGGCGCAGTCTCCTCAGGCGCGGCCATCACCGGCGTCCGGCTCCGGTCCGGCTCGACCCCGGCCCGCCGCGCGGCCAGCGCCACAGCCGCCGCATCCAACAGAGCCGTGGCCGGCGACGAATGCCCACCCGAATCCCGGTCGAGCCCAGCCCCCAACGGAATCGGGGGATCGGCCGTGACCAGGTCGAACTGACTCGCGCCGACCCGGACGGACTGCCCCGACCACGGCCGCCGAGCCGTACCCACCAGCGCCGCCGCCAACATCTCGGCCGGCAGCTCGGCCTCCCGCGGTGCCCCGGGATCGGGCACGGCCGCCCCGGCCGGCACGAACTCCCCGTCCACCCAGGCGGCCAGCGGCCGCAACCCGCCCGGTGACCACTCGCCGGCCACCGCGGCCGGCCGCCCACCCGCGGCGGCGAGCAGCCACCACGGCTCCCGATGGCCCGCCGCCAGGGGAAGAGCGTCACCCGAGGAGTCGACGAGCCAGCCGTCCGGCGTGGGGGTGACGGCGGCCAGGAGCATCGGTCCGTCGTACCGGAAAGGCTCAGCGGCCAGGAGCACGGACCAGCGGGAGAGGGCCGCCCGCACCGACCCGCCGCCGTCCGGTGAGCCGAAGGGCTCGGCGGCGCTGTCGCGGGACGCGACAATCGCCCGCAGCGGCGCCGAACCCGGATAGAAGCAGAGGTCACCGCGGAACTCGGTGCCGGGCACCAGGTCGGCGGCGAGTGACTGGCCGGGCGCGGCGAACGACAGCACCAGCGCGAACCGCGAGGTCGCCGACCCGTGCAGCCAGGTGCGCCGGGTGGTCAGCGCGCCGTCGTCGGTGTCGTGCTGCCCGAGCACCTGCCAGCGGTCGGTCACCCGGGGCCCGGCCAGCACGTCGTCGGCCGAGGTGGGGAACCCGATGCGGGAGCGGACGGTCGCGGCTGTGGCCGGGTCGAGCGTGTCGAGCCGCTCGTGCCCGGCGACCAGCAGATGCAGCATGGCCAGCTCGCCGAGCAGGCGGTCGGCCCACTGCGGGCCGATGCCGGCGATCTCGCCGAGCCGCCGGACCGAGCCCGCCACGCCCGGCGCCTGCGCGTCGACCAGCCGGGCGGCCACCGGCTCGAACGTCTGATGACCGCGTTTGCCGAGCCCGGCCAGACCCTGCCCGACCTGGTCGTCCAGCCATCGGCGCAGCTCGGTCAGGCCACTGCTGACCCGCTCGGCCCGCTCGCGGGCGCGTTTGGCGGCGGCCACCGGATCGGGCGTGGACGGCTCTTTCGGCTTGGCCCGGGCGGCCCGCACGGCCTGCCATTTCGTCACCCATTCGGGGGCCGCCGCGTCGCCAGCGCCGGAGTCGGCCCAGTGCAGCAGGAGGCCGACCGCGTGTTTGCAGGGCGCCTGGAAACTCGGGCAGGAGCACTTGAACGCGGGCCCGGCCAGGTCGACGGCGACCTGATAGCCCCGGCACAGTCCCCATAGGATGTCGTCGAGCAGCCCGGTCGGGCCGAACTGCCCGGACACGCCGCGGGCACGCTTGAGCGCGGCGGCGTCGGGAGCTAGCGACTCCGCCTGGGCGAGGGACCATCGTTCTGCTGGCACGAGACGACCCTAGGCCGGGGGTACGACGTTTCGCCGCCGCCCCGGATCGGCTGTGGATAACCGCCCGCTGTGGATAACCGGCCTTCGGGCGAGCGGGCGGGGCAGACTGTGGGGCAGGAGGTGCGGGCATGCGGGTGATCATGTTCGGAGCGACCGGGATGGTCGGGCAGGGTGTGTTGCGGGAGTGCCTGCTCGCCCCCGACGTGACCGAGGTGCTGGTGGTGACCAGGTCACCGACCGGCGTGCGGCATCCGAGGCTGCGCGAGCTGACGATCGCCGACTTCGCCGACCTGGGCCCGGTCAAGAACGAGTTGGCCGGCTACGACGCCTGTTTCTACTGCCTGGGTGTTTCCGCGGTCGGGCTCGACGAGGCCGCCTACACGCGCGTCTCCTACGACTTCCCGATCGCCGCCGCCCGCACGCTGGCCGACCTCAGCCCGGAGATGACCTTCGTCTACGTCTCCGGTGCCGGCACCGGTGCGGGCAGCCGCCAGATGTGGGCCCGGGTCAAGGCCCGCACCGAGGATGAGGTGCTGTCGCTCTTCCACAACGGTTACGCGTTCCGTCCCGGCTTCATCCAGCCGACGCACGGCGCCCGTTCCAAGACCGGTTGGTACAACGCCGTCTACACCGTCACGGCTCCGCTGCTGCCGCTGCTCAGACGGGTCGCGCCCGGTCAGGTGACCGCCACCGACGCGATCGGCCGCGCGATGCTCCGCGCCGCCCGCACCGGTTTCCCCCGCCACATCGTGACGAGTGAGGAGATGCGCTGACACCCCGACCCGAGCCGCATCAGCGTGCGGACGCCCCGGCCCACCGATCTGAACTGCGTCAGCCTGCGGGCGCACCGGCGGGCCCATCCGAGCCGCGTCGGCGTGCGGGCGCGGCGATCGGCCGATCCGAGTCGCGCGGAGGCGGAGGTTCGGCGACTGGCCGAGGAGCACCGCGCCGAACGCCACCACCATCCCGCTGACCTGCACCGGGGTCAGGGACTGCCCGAGCGCCGCCCATCCGATCACCGTTGCCGTCACCGGCGAGAGGAGGCTCAGCAGCGACACCCGCGCGGCCGGCAACCGGTCCAGCCCGCGGAACCACAACGTGTAGGCGAGTGCCGTCCCGATCAGCGACAGATATCCGTACCCAATAAGGTTTTTGCTGGTCAATGACGCCGGAAAGCCCTCGCCGAGCCACATGATCGGGATCAGCACGATCCCGCCGGCGGTGAGCTGCCATCCGGTCGCGGTCAGGAGCGAGACTCCCGGCCGCCCCCACCGTTTGGTCAGCACGAGTCCGACGGCCATCGATCCGGCCCCGGCCAGCCCGGCGGCGATCCCGATCGGGTCGAGGCGGGCGGCCGCGGTCAGCACGGCCAGGGCGACGCCGACGGCGCCGATCAAACCCGCGATCACGGTACGGAGGGAGACCCGTTCCGCCAGCAGCAGCCCCGACAGCCCGGCCACCAGCAGTGGCTGCACCGCCCCGAGCACGGCCGCCATCCCGCCGGGCAGCCGGTACGCGCTGACGAACAGCAGCGCGAAGAAGAACCCGATGTTGAGCGCCCCGAGCACCGCGGACCGCCACCACCACGCGCCGCGCGGCAGTTTCCGCGTCATCGCGAGCAGCAGCAATCCGGCCGGCAGCGCCCGCAGCACCCCGCTGAGCAGGGGTCGCCCGGGCGGCAGGAGTTCGGTGGTGATCGCGTAGGTGGTGCCCCAGACGGCCGGGGTGAGCGCCGTGACCAGCAGGACTCGCATCGCAACTCCCTCGACGTAAAGTATCTCGACATCAAGATAACTCGCGTCGAGAAGTTCGTCATCAAGAAACTTGAGTGCGTGACAATGTCGGCATGATCGAACGTGACGGCGTCGACCGGATCCTGGCCCAGTGGGCCACCGAGCGCCCCGACCTGCAGACCACCGCGATGGGCGTCTTCGGCCGCATCCAGCGCATCGCCCGGATCGCCGGCGACACCCAGGAGCGGGCCTACGCGACGTACGGCATCGGCCGCCCCGAATTCGACGTCCTCGCCACCCTGCGCCGGTCCGGCCCGCCCTACCAACTCTCGCCGGGCGCCCTGGCCGCGTCGATGATGCTCAGCACCGGCGGCACCACCGCCCGCCTCGACCGCCTGGAGAAAGCCGGCCTGGTCGCCCGTTCACCCGACCCGTCCGACCGCCGCGCGATCCTGGTCCACCTCACCGACCAGGGCCGCACCGTCGCCGACCAGGCGGTGACGGCCGGCCTGGCCGAACAGCAACGCCTGCTGGCCCACCTCTCCCCAACCCAGCAGTCCCAACTCGACGACCTTTTGAGGGCACTTCTAAGAGGTATCTGAGACCTATTTGACTGGCAAATTTGTGGCGATGCTGCAAAAATTCGATTGTGACAGAGGGTTTGGTGAGTTCTGGCGCGTCGGTGCTGTTAGCGTTCCGTGCTGAGAACGTCCGCTCCTTCCCCGATCGGTTCGAGCTGAGCCTGCTCGCCACGGCTCTGGCGAAAAAAGAAGACGTGCGCCAGGTGGCGTGGCGACAGGGCGGCCAAGCGATCGGGGTCCTGCCCGCAGCCGGCATCTTCGGGACGAACGCGTCGGGCAAGAGCAACGTCCTGCGGGCGATGAACGACATGCGGGCACATGTGCTGCATTCGTTCCGGTCCGGCAATCCGACCGGTGGCATCGCCCGGCGCCCCTACCTGTTGGACTCGGCCCACCGCGCGTCGCCCACCCGGTTCGAGATCGATCTCGTCCTGCACGGGGTCCGCCATGAGTACGGGTTCGTGCTCGACGATTCTCGGATCATCGAGGAATGGGCCTATCGCTCGCCGCACGGTCGTCCTGCAATGCTCTTCCACCGGCGGCTGGACGATGTCGAGCTGGGAGCCGTCGAGCGTGCGAAGGGACGTGCCGTCCTCGAACTGCTCCGACCCAACGCACTGTTCCTCTCCACCGCGGCCGCGGCGAACCATGGCACGCTGCTGCCGCTTTACGCGTGGTTCGAGCGGAATCTGTTGCTGGCTGAGGCCGGCAGCCGTCTGTTCCGTCAGTCGCTCACCACACAGCTGATGGAGGATGCGTCGACGCGTGAGCGCGTGCTCGACCTGCTCCGGGCCGCTGACCTGGGGATCACCGGCGTGCGGCGGGTCGAGCCGGACCCGGCGACCAAGGAACGGATGCAGCGTGCCCTGCACATCATCCTCGGCCGGGAAGAGGAGCCGGGCAGCCCGCCGGATACGGACATCTCCTCATTCGGCCTCGCGATGACGCACAGCGGCGCCGATACCGAGGCCGAGCTGGATGTGAACGACGAGTCGCTCGGCACCATGGTGTGGTTCGGGCTGGTCGGGCCGGTCATCACCGCGCTGTCCACTGGCGCGGTACTTCTGGCCGACGAGTTGGACTCCAGCCTGCACCCCGCGCTGGTCGCCCAACTGGTCCGTTTGTTTCATGATCAGCGGAGCAACCCACGCCGAGCCCAGCTCATCTTCAACTCCCATGACGCCGCGCTGCTCGGCGACGCCGGCGCCGAATCGGTGCTCGGCCGTGACCAGATCTGGTTCACCGAGAAGTCCGAGGGCGCCTCGCGCCTCTACCCGCTGTCGGACCTGGCGCCCCGGAAAGACGAGGCGATCGGCAAACGATACCTGGCCGGCCGTTATGGAGCTGTTCCGATCCTGTCCCACGGCCAGTTCGTCGCGGCTGTGGGCAACTCGGTCGACGAATGAGCCGCGGAGGTGCGCCGTCTCGTCGGGTGACGTCGGCGGCGCAACGACCTGAGATCCTGGTCTTCGTCGAGGGGCTGGAGACCGAGGAGCGGTATCTGACGTATTGGGCCCGACTCCATCGTCATCGTGTGCTGGTGCGGATCGATCCGTTCCGCCGCACCCCACTCTCCCTCGTCGAGCACGCGGTCACCGCCGTCCAACGCAGCACTCGCGAGGCCAAGCGAGGAAAGGGAAAAGGGTACGACGAGGTCTGGTGCGTCTTCGACGTCGACGAGCACCCTCATCTGGAGACAGCGAAGACGCTGGCCGGTCAGCACGGCATTCGACTGGCGATCTCGAATCCCTGTCTGGAACTGTGGTTTCTGCTGCACTTCACCGACCGATCGGCCTATCTGGATCGGCACGCCGCGCAAAGTCTCGCGCAGGGGCATCTGAAGTGCGGAAAGACGCTTTCGGAAACGGCGTTGGAGCTCATGGCGGCCCGCCACGAGGACGCCGTCCGGCGTGCTGTGCGTCTGGACGAGAAGCACGCGGGTGACGGGTCGCCGGCGGGCGCCAATCCCAGTTCGGGCATCTGGCCGCTGGTGAATCGGATACGCGGCGTTTGACGGTGGCGGCTACTCCGGGGGAGTGCCGTCGCCGAAGGGGTGGCCGCCCAGGGACTCGCGGCCGTGGGGCGTGAGCCAGCCGGTCGGGTCCGGGCCGACCGGGACGATGCCGGTCGGGTTGATCGTGCGGTGGACCACGTAGTAGTGCTCCTTGATCTGACCGAAGTCGATGGTGTCCCCGAACCCCGGCGTCTGGAACAGGTCGCGGGCGTAGGCCCAGAGCACCGGCATCTCGCTCAGCTTGGACCGGTTGCATTTGAAGTGCCCGTGATACACCGCGTCGAAGCGGGCCAGAGTGGTGAAAAGACGTACGTCGGCCTCGGTTATGGAATCACCGACGAGATAGCGCCGGTCGGCCAATCGGGCCGACAGCCAGTCCAGGCGGTCGAACAGGCGTTGATAGGCCTTCTCGTAGGCGTCCTGCGACGACGCGAATCCGGCGCGGTAGACGCCGTTGTTGACGTCCTTGAAGACGACCTCGTTGACCTCGTCGATCTCCGCGCGCAGCGACTCCGGGTACAGCTGCGGGGCGCCCGGACGATGGAAGGCGGCCCATTCCAGCGACAGATCGATGGTGATCTGCGCGAAATCGTTGGTCACCACCGCCCCGCTGGACACGTCCACGATCGCGGGCACGGTGATTCCCTTCTCGTACGTCGGAAATCGTTTGAAGAATGCCTCCTGCAAACGCTCGATGCCGAGGACGGGGTCGCGCCCGCCCGGGTCGAGGTCGAAGGTCCAGCTCCGCTCGTCGTGGGTCGGCCCGGCGACGCCCATCGACAGCACGTCCTCGAGGCCGAGCAGCCGGCGCACGATGATCGCCCGGTTGGCCCAGGGGCAGGCCCGGCTCACGACCAGGCGATAGCGACCGGGTTCGACCGGGTAGCCGTCGCGGCCGTCCGCGGTGATGCGCGTGGCGATGTAACGCTGGTCACGGGTGTACTCGCCGGAGCTCATACCGACAATCGTGCATCGGGAAACTTGATAATGTCGCGCATGACCGAACCGGAAGAACCGGCCACTTCCCCGGAACGCCTCGTGCTGTTCACGGACGCGGTGGCCGCGATCGCGATCACCCTGCTCATCCTGCCGCTGCTGGAAACGCTGGCGGACATCGAGCCGGACGTGACGCTGCCCGAGCTGATCCACGAGAACCTGCCCGGGCTGGCCGCGTTCCTGCTGGGATTCGCCGTGATCTTCCGATTCTGGTGGGGGCACCACCGTGTGTTCGGGCACGTCTCGCGGCTGCGGCCGACGATCGTCTACTGGAGCGGGTTGTGGACGCTGGCGATCGTGATGCTGCCGATCCAGACCGCGCTGATCACCCACTTCGACACGTCCAGCGGCACCGTGGCGCTGTACTGCGGAAACCTTGTGCTGGCCAGCGGTTCCCTGGCCGTCCTGTCGATCTACGTCTACCGCCATCCGGAGCTGTGTGCCGGGCGCACGCCGCTCCCGCGGGACGAGGTGATCAGCAATCTGGCGGTCGTCGTGGCACTGCTGCTCGCCCTGGTGATCGGCACGGTGTTCCCGCGGGTCAACTTCTGGGCGTTGTTCCTGATGTTCCTCAGCGGGCCGGTGCACCGTCTGATCCGGACCCGCTGGCGCGGCAAGCAGCCCGTCGCCTAGTTTTCTTTTTCATGTACGCCGTTGTCGACCTGCAGACCACCGGCACCAAGACCAGCTGGCACGACCGGATCGTGGAGATCGCGATCGTGCGCCTGGACGAGTCCGGCCGCGTGCTGGACGAGTGGTGCACGCTGGTCAACCCGGACCGTGACCTGGGCCCGCAGGAGCTGCACGGCATCACCGGGGCCGAGGCCCGCCGCGCGCCGGTCTTCGCCGAGCTGGCCGGTCAGGTCGCCGAGCGCCTGTCCGGGCATCTTCTGGTGGCGCACAATCTGCTGTTCGACGCCGGCTTCCTGACCGCCGAGTTCGGCAAGGTGGGCGTCTCGGTGCCGGTCGACGACGACCTCGGTTTGTGCACCATGCGCCTGGCCGGGCATTTCCTGCCGACCGCGTCGCGCAGCCTGAAGGCGTGCCGCTCGGCCGCCGGCCTGGGCCCGCACCGTGAGTACTCGGCGTTGCACGGCGCCCGGGCCGCGGCCGAACTGCTCGCCTACTACCTGGAGCGCGCCGGCGATCCACCGCCCTGGGCCGCCCTGCTCGACGAGGCCCAGCACGCCAAATGGCCGGCGCTGCCGGTGACCGCCGTCGCCCCGGTGCCGCGCCGCCGCCCCGAGGAACGCGAGCCGCACTTCCTGACCCGCCTGGTGGACCGCCTGCCCCGCCAGCTGAACCCGAAGGCCGACGCGTACCTGGCGCTGCTCGACGGCGTCATGCTGGACCGGCACATCTCGGCCAGCGAAGCCGATCAGCTGGTCACCATCGCCGGCAAGCTCGGACTGTCGCGCGCCGACGCCGAACTCCTGCACCACCGCTACCTGTCCGGCCTGGCCGCGGTCGCCCTGGCCGACCAGATCCTCACCCCGGCCGAACGCCTCGACCTCGACGGCGTCGCCGAACTCCTGGGCCTGACCAGCGCCGACGTCGACCGCGCCCTGGCCGGGCCGTCCGCCCAGCCCGCGCAGTGGCAGCTCACCCCCGGCGACCAGATCGTCTTCACCGGCCCGCTGAACCCGCCGCGCGAACACCTCGAGGTCGATGCGCTGACCCACGGCCTGCGCACGGCCCGCAAGGTCACCAAGCAGACCCGGCTGCTCGTCGCCGCCGACCCCGACTCGCTGTCCGGCGTCGCCAAGCTGGCCCGCCAATACGGCATCCCGATCGTCACCACGACGGCCTACAAAACCATGCTCGAAGCCCTCCTGGCCGGCCCCCGCTAAACCCCCGAATTCAATTTCAAATTCCGCTTCCCGTACGGCCCCCGAGCCGCCCGCCCAGCCCTTCGCCCCACCCCTAGCTGGTGCTGACGGCTGCTGCGTGCCCGTTTGACGACCGTGACCACCAGCCGCCCGCCCCCAGCTGGTGCTGACGGCTGCTGCGCGCGCGTTTGACGACCGTGAGCACCAGCTGCTTGGTCTGGGCTGGTGCTGGCGGCTGTTTCGCGCGTGTTTGGTGACCGTGAGTGCCAGCTGGTTGGTCTCGGCTGGTGCTGGCGGCTGTTTCGCGCTCGCTTGACGACCGTGAGTGCCAGCCGGCCTCCCGCGCGCCGGCCCCGGCCGCCAGCTGGGCGTGAAGGGTGTGTCGACAAGGGCGAGGCACTCCAGAAAGCCGGCTGAGGTGTCTCGGCTGGTGATGGAGGGTGTGTGGGGGGTCCTGCGATCGGGAGAAGCCCACGCCGCGCGGCCGGGGAGTCGGGCGGTGGGGGAGGGGGCCGCCCGCGGGGCGGGCGGCCGTGGTGGGGCTTGGTGGGCGAGGCATCCCCCCGTGTGCGACGCCTCGCCCGGCTCGGGGGCCGGGCATTCCGGGCACGCCGCAGCGAACCGGGTGGAATCCACGGCGCGGCCCGCTGCTGGACCTGCGCCTTTATAGCACGTCAGGAGAGCGCTTTCCGATACCAGCCGGGCGACCTGGGAGCGCACCCAGGCTGGTGAGCGTTACCCGCACCGACCGAGAGTGATCAAGTCGCTCGATCAGGGGTTCACCCGACCCGGCGACATCCCTTACGTTGCCCGAACATTCGAGCCCGCCGGCCGGCGGCATGATGTGTGCCGTGACTGACGCGTCGAAGGGGCTCGTGCTGGTCGTCGAGGACGAGCGGCCGATCGCCGACCTGGTCCGGCTCTATCTGACCCGGGAGGGCTTCGGCGTGCACGTCGAGCACGACGGCGCGGCCGGCCTGAGCGCGGCGCGGCGGATGCGCCCGGTCGCCTGCATCCTGGACATCGCCCTGCCCGGTCTGGACGGCACGGAGATCTGCCGCCGGATGCGGGCCGACGGCGACTGGACCCCGGTGATCTTCCTGACCGCCCGGGACGACGAGGTCGACCGCATCCTCGGCCTGGAGCTGGGCGGCGACGACTACGTGACGAAACCGTTCAGTCCGCGTGAGCTGGTCACCCGGGTCAAGGCCCTGCTGCGCCGGGCCGCGGGTCCGCCCGAGACCGATCGCGTACGGACGCTGGGCCCTCTCACCCTCGACCAGAGCCGCCGCGCGGCCTCCGTCCGGGACCAGCCGCTGATTCTCACCGCGACCGAGTTCGACCTGCTGGCGCACCTGCTCGGACGCCCCGGCCGGGTCTTCACCCGGGAGGAGCTGCTCGCCGCGGTCTGGGGCTACGCGTCGCACGCCGGGACCCGTACCGTCGATGTGCATGTCGCCCAGGTCCGCGCGAAGCTGGGTGACGCGGCCGGCCTGATCCGCACGGTCCGCGGCGTCGGGTACACCGCCGATGCGTGACTTCTTCCGCACCCTGACCGGTCGCGCCGTGCTGGTCACGGCCGCCACCGCGGTCGTCTCGGTGATCGTCACCGCGCTGGTCGCCATCCCGGTCGCCGTCCGTTCGGTGAACACGCAGGTCCGCGCCGAGCTGGTGGAGAAGTCGGCGATCACCGTGGAGCTGCTGACCGACGAGCGCCCGGCGGCCCGGGAGAAGATCGCCCAGCGGCTGCGCGCCGACCAGATCGAGATCTATCTGATCCGCCGCGGCGTCCCCGATCACCAGGGCCTGCCGCCGAAGGTGATCGCCCAGGTGACCGGGGGTGGTCTGGTCGACGTGCGGGGGCGGGTCGGCGGCCGGGCCTCGTTCATCGCCGGTCGTCCGCTGCCGGGGGTCGACGCCGGCGTGGTGCTGACCCGTCCGGCCGCGTCCGGCCTGGGCCTGCGGGTGGTCGGCAGTGTCTGGTGGGCGTTGCTGGCCGGTCTGCTCGGCGGGATCCTGGCCGGCGCGTTGCTGGCCCGGTTCGTGACCAAGCCGATCGAGCTGGCCGCCGCGGCGGCCGGGCGACTGGCCGCCGGTGATCGTTCGGTGCGGATCGCCCGTCGTGGTCCGGCCGAGGCGGTCCGTCTCGCCGAGTCGGTGAATCAGCTGGCCGCGGCGTTGCAGACGAGTGAGGGCCGGGAGCGCGACTTCCTCCTGTCGGTTTCCCACGAATTGCGTACGCCGTTGGCCACGATCCGTGGCTACGCCGAAGCGCTGGCCGACGGTGTGGTCGGCGCGGACGGCGCGGAGCAGGCCGGGGCGACCATGCTGGCCGAGGCCGACCGCCTCGACCGGCTCATCTCGGATCTGCTCGTCCTGTCCCGCCTGGAGGCCGCCGACCTGCCGCTGGACGTGGTCACGGTCGACCTGACCGCGTTGGTCCGGGACGCCTGTGTCGCCTGGTCGGCGCGCTGCGCTCCGGACGGCCCGAACCTGACCGTGGAGTTGCCGGACGCCCCGGTCACGGTGGAGACCGACCCGGGCCGGATCCGGCAGGTGCTCGACGGGTTGTGCGAGAACGCGCTGCGCGTCGTCCCGGCCGGTGCGCCGCTGGTCCTGGCCGTGCGGGCCGGGGAGTCGGGCGGGGTGGTCGAGGTCCGTGACGGCGGGCCGGGTTTCACCGACGACGATCTGGCCGTGGCGTTCGAGCGGGGCGCGCTGAACCGTCGTTACCGGGGCATCCGCAAGGTCGGCAGCGGGCTCGGGCTGGCGCTGGCGGCGCGCCTGGTCGGACGGCTGGGCGGCCGGATCGAGGCCGGGCACGCCCCAGAGGGCGGGGCGATGTTCAGCGTCGAGCTTCCTTACCGAACTCGAACAATCGGCTGACGTTCGCCGATCGGGCCGGGCTCACCCTCGTACCCATGAATCGAAGCGGGAAAGCCCTCATCGCCGCCGCGACCTTGACCCTCGCCCTGGCCGGATGCGGCGCAGCCGCGCCGGAATCCCCGGCCCTGGGGGACGTCGCCTCCGAAGCCGTCGCCCTGCAGACCGTGGGATTCACCACCGACGAGTCACCCAGCGCGACGACGCCGGACGGCGTCCGCCCCCGGGTGGTCCGCAAGGTGCTGCGGAGGAACGCGCTTCACGGTGAGATCACGGTGCAGGTCAAGGACGGTACGAAGGTCATCGTGGTGCAGCGCGGGAAGATCACCGCGGTGGACGACAAGAGCCTGACGATCGAGTCGACCGACGGCTTCAAGCTCACCTGGAGTTACGGTGACCCGCTGCGGATCGTGCAGCAGCGCAAGGCGGTCGACCGCACCGCGCTCACCACCGGCGCCGAGGTCGGCGTCGGTGGTGTAAAGAACGGCGACGCGACCGCGGCCCGGCTGATCGTCGTCAAGAAGTAGTCGAAGTAGTCACTGCAGGAAGTCGGCGAACGGCGACAGCAGCAGTTTCCCCAGGCCGGTGGCGGTCCGGTCGAGCCGGCGGCGCTCCGAGTCGAGCGCGATCAGGTCGTGCCGGATCGCCCAGATCTTCTGGGCGTTGCGCCAGGCGACATTCCGCGTGTACTCCACCATCTCGCCCTGCCACCAGTCGTCCAGGTCGCCGTTCATCGTGTCGATGAGCAGCTGCCAGCGGTCCAGGTAGCCCCGGCGCAGGCCGGGGATCTCCTCGGCGAAGATGTCGTTGACCTGCAGGTAGTCGTGGTGCTGGTCGCTGCCGTCGATCGGGTCCGAGCCCAGGTGGTCGAACGTGGTGACCAGCGCGAACGGCAGATCGAAGTTGATGTGCGCGTTGACGCCGGCGACCGCGGACGGCAGCGGGCGCGGATCCGGCCCGGGAATGCGGTGGAACAGGCCGGCCCAGACGCCGGGACAGGCCGGGCTGCCCTCGGTCCAGTAGCGCAGGGCGTCGAAATACCGCGCGGCGAACTCTACGTCCAGCCGGGACAGGAACGCCGGGTCCTTGAACTTGCCCGCATAGAGCCGGTCCAGCACGTTCTCGGTGATGGTCAGGTACAGCTTGTTGAAATCGGCGAGCGGGTTGCCGTTCAACAGCGGGGGTACCTGGCAGAGAACGTCCTGCAGCTGACTGAGCTGGGCGACGACGGCGGGCACGTCGTCCGGGTGCTCCTGCAGGATCGCGGACATCTCGGATTGCACTGGTCCCCAGATCGGCTGGGTCATCGGATCCTCCACGGACTTGCTGATGTGCGGAGGGCCCCCAGCACCGCCCGGCGGCAGATGACCACCGGGCGGTGCTCCCCCGTGCCCACAGCCTTTCACCGCGGTCGCGCGAGGGGATCGGTAGAACTACGTATTCCGCGTACGTATGTCACGGCGAGATAACGATCTCCTGGTCACGCCGCTGTCAGATAAACCCGACTGGCCTGTACGCGGGTACGTACCTGAAGTTTGTCGAAGATGTGCCCGAGGTGCACGCCGACCGTCCGCTCACTGATGAACAGCAGCTCGCCGATCTCCCGGTTGGTCAGGCCCTCGGCGACCGCGGCCAGCACCTCGCGCTCGCGCCCGGTGAGAACGGCCAGCTCATCGCCGGGATCGGGCTCGGGCGCGGCCATCAGCACGGTGGCCGCGTCCACGGCCAGGGAGACCCGGAAACGCTGGGCGACGCCCTTGATCTCGTTGGCCAGCGGGCGGGCGCCCATCGCGACCGCCGTCGCGTACGCCTGGCGGAGCCCGGTCACCGCGGCGGTGCGCCGGGCCCGGCGGCCGAGCGCGACCTCGGCGTGCCGCAGCCGTGAATATGCCGCCGGGTAGGGCTGCTCGCGCCGGTCCCAGATCGCCGCGGCGCGGGCCCACTGCTCCGGGTCCTGCCGGTCCTCGACCCGGCTCAGCTCGGCCGTGCACAGCGCCAGATAGCCGTCGAGCACGGCCCGGACCTCGGGCGCGGCGTTCGCCCCGGCCTCGATCCGGCCGACCACGGTCCGCAGCCGGCGCAGCGCGCCCGGGTCGACCGGGGCGCCGTCGGCGTGCGCCTCGGCCTCGACCCGCAGGCCGTGCCAGGCCAGCACCCCGAGCAGGACCAGGTCGTCCGAACGGGTCTCGGTCAGGCCACGCTGCACCGCGGCCCGCCCGTCGGCGTGCTCCTTCTGCCACATGGCCAGGCCCGACCGCAGGGTGAGCATCGGCAGCACGTGCCGCGCCCCGCCGCCGGCCAGCAGCGTCGCCGCCGCGTCCAGGTCACGGCGGGCGTTGTCGATCTCGCCGAAGCCGACCCAGAGGCGGCTGCGGGCGAGCAGCACCTCCACCGCGTCGGCGCCGGACGGGCGGTGCCGCATGGCCTGCTCCAGCACCGAGTCGGCCTCGGCCCACTGACCGATTCGGAACAGGCCGTTGCCGGCGATGGCCAGGAGCCGGGTCTGATACGTACGGCCGACGCCGCGCGAGGCCAGCCGATCGGCGCCCCGGCGGGCCACCAGCACGCCCTCCTCGATGCTGTTCAGCGGGCCGGTGAGCAGCTCGGCCAGGTGCAGGTAGGCCACGCCCAGGTCGTCCGGGTGGCCGGAGCGCTCGGCGATCTCCACGGCGTGCCGGATGACGGCCAGGCCGGCGTCCGGATCCTCCCGGAAGGCGGCGCTGAAACCCAGCGCGGCACTGGCCCGGACCAGGTCGGCGGTCGAACCGTTGATCGCGGCCAGCTCCAGAGCGTCCCGCGCGTGCTGGTTGGCGTCCGCATACCGCCCCAGGTGCAGGAGCAGCTCGGCCAGGAAGGCGGCGGCGGTGGCGCGCAGCTGGGGCGTGCAGTCGGGGGAGCGCAGGGCCAGCTCGTACTCCTGCTCGGCGATCTCCGACCGGCCGGCCGCGGCCAGGTACCGCGCGCGGCGCAGGTGCAGCTCGCACTCGCTGGGCGCGTCCTTGCGGCCGGCCAGCTCCTCCAGACGGGCCAGGGCGAGCAGATGCTCACCGCAGTGGTGGGCCGACTCGGCCGCGTGCGCCAGCAACTCGGTCCGGTCGGCGGAGTCCTCGCCGGTCAGCCGCAGGGCGAGCGTCCAGTGACGGTGGGCCTCGGCGAAGCCGTACATCCCCTCGGCCGAGCGGGCCGCGGCGACCACCGACGGCAACGCCCGGGCCGGCAGCCCGGCCCGCTGCCAGTGGTGGGCCAGCCGGGCGTGGTCGGCCTCCTCCGGGCAGGCCTCCAGGGCCTCCGCGTACCGCCGGTGCAGGGCGATCGCCTCGGCCGGCAGCACCTCCTGCTCCAGCACCTCGGCGACCAGGCGGTGCCGCAACCGGTAACCCTCGCCGTCGCCGACCACGAACCGGTAGGCCACGGCGGCGCGGATCGCCTCCAGCAGCTCGTCCTCGGGCAGGCGGACCACCCGGGCCAGGACCGCGTGCTCGACCGGCTCGACGCCGGCGGCCAGCGCGTTGACCACGGAGTGCGCGTTCGGCGGGAGCTCGTCGATGCGGGCCAGGAAGATCTCCCGCAGCGTGTCCGAGAGCTCGACCCGGCCGTCGCGCAGATCCCGGGCCAGCTCCTCGACCACGAACGGGTTGCCGCCGCTGCGCTTGTAGACGCGCTCGGCGTCCTCCCCGGCCACGTCGCCGTCGACGATCGCGCCGACCAGCTCGCGGGTCTGCTCCTGGTTCAGCGGCGCCAGGTCGACCACGCGCACCGACCGCAGGCGGCGCAGCTCGGCCAGCACCCGGCGCAGCGGGTGGGTGCCGTGCAGCGCCTCGGCCCGGATCGCCGCGAGCACCGACACGCGCACGTCACCCAGGCCGGCGAGCAGGTAGAGCAGCAGCTGGCGGGTGCTGCGGTCGGCCCACTGCAGATCGTCCAGGACGAGCAGCAGCCGCTGGTCACCGGCGATCGCGCGCAGGTCCCGGGAGACGCGGTCGAGCAGGGCGCCGGCGTCGTCGGCGGGCGTGGCCGAAGCGCTGTCGTGCCGGCGCAGCGCCTGCAGCACCGGGTGCAGCGGGGAGGCGTCGCCGATGTCCAGACAGGTGCCGAAGAGCACGGCGAATCCCGTCCCGCGCAACGCGTCGGCGGTCTCCCGCAGCAGCCGGCTCTTGCCGACCCCGCTCTCTCCGGTCAGGAACACCGCGGCTGTCCCACCGGGACCGACGTTGCGCAGGTTCGACTGAATGTCGGCCAGCGTGCCGGTGCGCCCGACAAGCGGCCCATCGTCCCCCTGGCTGGCCATGTCCGGCAGCCTAATGCGAAAGGACGTACCACGTTGTCGTCGGTTCGGACTGTTCTGCGTCACAAAAATGACGAGTGTTGATGCTGTCAGAGATACGTCGTTCTGCGGATCCGCACGTACGGCCCGGCTGGCACCGTTCTCCCGGTCAACGCAGTGCTCTGGGGGGAGCGTGAGACATGACCACCATCACGATCGACACCATTCAGGAGCGACGCCAGACCGTGACCGTGCTGTTCATCGACATCGTGGGCTTCACCGCCCTGGTGGACCGGCTGGACTGCGCGGAGGTGCGGGCGTTGCAGCGGGACTACTTCTCGGCGGTCGCCGGGGTGGTCCGCGGGTGTGGCGGCATCGTCGAGAAGTACGTCGGTGACGCGGTGATGGCGGTCTTCGGCGCGGGCGAGGACGGCTTCGAGCCGGAGGCAGCCGCCTCGGCCGTGCGCGCGGGCCTGTCGGTCCAGGAGGCGTTGAGGGGGCGTCTCCTGGCCGGCAGGCACCGTGTCCGTACCCGGGTCGGCCTGGCCACCGGCGAGGTGATCGTGGATCCGCTGATGACCTTCGACGGGGGTTACGGGATGATCAGCGGCAGTGTGGTGGCGACCGCGTCCCGGTTGCAGGCCTACGCGCCGCACGACACGGTGGTGGTCTGCTCGGCGACCCGGGAGGTCACCGACGAGCTGATCGCCTATCAGGAGATGCCCCCGGTGTCGGTGCCGGGCAAGTCGTACCCGCTCGACCTGTGGCGTGCGCTACATTCCCAGTCTGCGCGTCCGGCTGGCCTGGTCGGGGCTCGCTAGCTGTTTTTTGTAACCTTTTACCCGAATTTTCGGGCTGACGGGCCATGACCTGGCTCGCCTGGGGCAGAAGTGTCGGAGGGGCCGGGTAGGCTCGCGCCGTTCTGACCACTGATGGGCGACCGGGAGAGCCACACTCGTGACCGCACAGCCAGAGACCTTGTACGGGGCTGACGACCTCACGCACCTGGAAGGGCTGGACGCTGTCCGGAAACGCCCAGGCATGTACATCGGGTCCACCGACAGCCGGGGCATCAACCACCTGGCCAACGAGATCATCGACAACTGCACCGACGAGGGTGTCGGCGGCCACGCCACCCGCATCGCGGTGACCCTGCACAGCGACGGATCGGTGCAGGTCGACGACGACGGCCGGGGCATCCCGACCGACGTGCACGCCAAGTCCGGCCTGAGCGGCGTCGAACTGGTGCTGACCCGGCTGCACGCCGGCGGCAAGTTCGGCGGCTCGGGCTACAAGGCGTCCGGCGGCCTGCACGGCGTCGGCGCCTCGGCCGTGAACGCGCTCTCGCTGCGCTACGACGTCACCGTCAAGCGGGACGGCAAGGTGCACGAGATCTCCTTCCAGCGCGGCGTGCCCGGCGTGTTCGACGGCCCCGGGCCGTCGGCGCCGTTCACCCCGCAGGCCGGCCTGCGGATCGCCCGCCGGATGAAGCGCGGCGAGCCCACCGGCACCTCGACCCGGTACTGGTACGACACGCGGTACTTCGAGACCGGCGCCCGGCTCGACGTCGAGGCGGTGCGGACCAAGCTGCGCAACACCGCGTTCCTCGTCGCCGGCGTGCAGTTCACGCTCTTCGACGCGACCGCCGAGGAGCCGGCCACCGAGACGTTCCACTACCCCAACGGGCTCACCGACATGGTGGAGTTCATGACCCCGGCCTCGGACAAGCCGGTCTCGGGGATCCTGCTGGTCACCGGCGAGGGGACGTACAAGGAGAACGCGGCCGACGCCAACGGCGTCATGCAGTCCAACGTGATCCGCGAGGCCCAGGTGGAGATCGCCTTCCGCTGGGGCACCGGCTACGAGCGGACGGTCGAGTGCTTCACCAACACCATTCGCAACGTGCACGGCGGCACCCACCGCAAGGGCTTCGAGCGGGCCCTGGTCCGGTCCCTGACCGAGGCCATCCGTAACGCCCGCGGCCTGCTCAAACCCAAGGAGGAGCCGCCCGTCCTGGACGATCTGCTGGAGGGCATGACCGCGGTTCTGCACGTACGGGTGCCGGAGCCGCAGTTCACCTCGCAGACCAAGGACGAGCTGTCCACGGCCGGCATCACCCGGGTGATCCAGAGCCTCGTCGAGACGTACGTCAAAGCCTGGATCGACGATCGTCGCACCAAGACCGAGGCTCGCACGGTCCTGCAGAAGGTCGTCGACGCGGCCCGCGTCCGGCTCACCCAGAAGCAGCAGAAGGACGCAGCCCGCCGCAAGACCGCTCTCGAGGGCGCGTCGATGCCGCCCAAGCTGGTCGACTGCCGCACCACCGGGATCGCCCGCAGCGAGCTCTACATCGTCGAGGGTGACAGCGCGCTCGGCACCGCCCGGATGGCCCGCTCGTCGGAGTACCAGGCGCTCCTGCCGATCCGCGGCAAGATCCTCAACGTGCAGAAGGCCAGCATGCAGCAGGTGCTGGACAACGTGGAGTGCTCGGCCATCGTCCAGGTGCTCGGCGCCGGCTCCGGCCGGACCTTCGACATCGGCTCGATGCGGTACGGCCGGGTCATGCTGATGGCCGACGCCGACGTCGACGGCTCCCACATCCGTACGCTGCTGATCACCCTGTTCGCCAAGTACATGCGCCCGGTGATCGAGGACGGCCGGCTCTACGCCGCGATGCCCCCGCTGCACAAGCTGACCACCAAGGGCCGCAACTCGGAGACCTTCTTCACCTACACCCAGCAGGAGATGGAGGCCACCCTCGGCCGGCTGCAGCGGGAGGGCAAGTCGCTGGCCCCGGTGAGCCGGTTCAAGGGTCTCGGCGAGATGGACGCCGACGAGCTGTGGGACACCACGATGAACCCCGCCACCCGGACCGTCCGGCGGATCACGCTGGACGACGCCGAGCGCGCCGAGGCCACCCTCGAGCTGCTGATGGGTGAGCGGGTCGAGCCCCGGAAGAACTGGTTGATCGAGGCTGCCGGCCGGATCGACCAGGAGACGATCGACGCCTGAGAGGTCCGCTACCAATGGCACGCCGCAAAACCGAGAACCGCGTCGACCTTTCCGCGTTCGACCAGGCCGGCGCCAACGTCATCGACAACCCGCTGACCACCGAGGTCGAGGACTCCTACCTGGAGTACGCGTATTCGGTGATCCACTCGCGGGCCCTGCCGGACGCCCGGGACGGCCTCAAGCCGGTCCACCGGCGCATCCTCTGGTCGATGTCCGAGCAGGGGCACCGGCCCGACCGGGCCTACGTGAAGTCGGCCCGCGTCGTCGGCGACGTGATGGGTAAATACCACCCGCACGGCGACGTCGCGATCTACGACGCCCTGGTCCGCCTCGCGCAGGACTTCTCGCTGAACACGCCGCTGATCGACGGCCACGGCAACTTCGGTTCGCCGGACGACGGCCCGGCCGCCGCGCGGTACACCGAGGCCCGGATGTCCCGCGAGGCGATGCTGCTCGTCGGCGAGCTGGGCGAGGGCACGGTCGACTTCAAGCCCACCTACGACGGCTCCGACCTCGAACCCAAGGTGCTGCCCGCCGCCTTCCCGAACCTGCTGGTCAACGGCACGTCCGGGATCGCCGTGGGCATGGCCACCAACATGATCCCGCACAACCTGGGCGAGGTCGTCGCGGCCGCCCGGCACCTGATCACCAACCCCGAGGCCGACCTCGACGAGCTGATGCGCTTCGTTCCCGGGCCGGACCTGCCCACCGGTGGGCAGCTGCTCGGCCTCGACGAGGTCCGGCGGGCGTACGAGACCGGCCGTGGCGTCGTGCGCATCCGTGCCCGCGCGCAGACCGGGCTCCTCGAAGGTGGACGCGGGCGGCAGGCGATCACGGTGACCGAATTGCCGTACGGGATCGGCACCGAAAAAATCATCGAAGCGATCACCGACGAGGTCAAGGGCAAGCTGATCACGTCGGGTCCGAAGCGTGGGCAGCGGCAGGCGGCGCGACTGACCGGCATCGCCGACGTCAAGGACCTCACCGACCGTGAGCACGGCACCCGCCTGGTCATCGAGTGCAAGGTCGGCGTCAACCCGCAGGCCCTGCTGGCCGACCTCTACCGGCTGACCCCGCTGGAGAGCTCGTTCGGCATCAACAACCTGGTCCTGGTCGACGGACACCCGCGCACGCTGGGCCTCAAGGCGCTGCTCGAAGTCTTCGTCCAGCATCGGTACGACGTCGTCACCCGCCGTACCGAATACCGGCGGACCAAGCGTCAGGACCGCCTGCACCTCGTCGACGGCCTGCTCATCGCCCTGATCGACATCGACCGGGTGGTCGCCATCATCCGGGCCAGCGACGACGCCGGGGCGGCCAAGGCCTCCCTGATGAGCGAGTTCGGGCTCAGCGACATCCAGGCGACCTACATCCTGGACACGCCGCTGCGCCGGCTCACCCGCTTCGACCGGATCGAGCTGGAGACCGAACAGGAACGGCTGCGCAACGAGATCGCCGAGCTGAGCCGCATCCTCGACAACGAGGACGTGCTCAAGCAGGTCGTCTCCGACGAACTGGCCGAGGTGACCAGCGAGTTCTCCCGGCGCCGGCAGACCACGCTGATCGACGGCGACCTCAAGGAGGTGCTGGCCGCGTCCGCGCCGGCCGGCCCGCTCGAGGTGGCCGACGACCCGTGCCAGATCATCCTGTCCGCCACCGGGCTGATCGCCCGCACCGCGGCCGAGAGCGAGGAGTCGGCCGAGGCGCGCAAACGCAGCGGACGGGTCAAGCACGACGCGGTCCGCGCGATCATCCACGCCACCGCCCGCGGGCGGATCCTGCTGGTCACCAACCGTGGCCGGGCGTTCAAGACCGACGTGCTGCCGCTGCCGGTGCTGCCCGAGTCGTCCGGCACGGTGTCACTGCGCGGCGGGATGTCGGCGTCCGAACTGGTCCCCCTGGAGAAGGGGGAAAAGGTTGTCGGGCTCGCGCCCCTCACCGCCGGTGACTCCCCGGGCCTCGCGCTCGGCACCCGGCAGGGCGTGGTCAAGGTCTGCGCGCCCGAGTGGCCGGTCCGGTCCGACGAATTCGAGGTGATCACCCTCAAGGAGGGTGACGAGGTCCTGCAGGCGACGTGGCTCGTCGACGGCGCCGAATCGCTGGTGTTCGTCACGTCCGACGCGAGCCTGCTGCGGTTCCCGGCCAAACTGGTCCGGCCGCAAGGACTCAAGGGTGGCGGCATGGCCGGGGTGAACCTCACGGCCGAGGCCTCGGTCATCTCGTTCAACGTGGTGAACACGGCCGACGCGTCCCACGGCGAGCCGATGGTGGTCACATCGACCGGCACCCAGGTGAAGGTGTCACCGTTCGCGTCGTACCCGGCCAAGGGCCGGGCGACCGGAGGGGTACGGGTGCAGCGGTTCCTCAAGGGCGAAACCGAACTGGTCGTGGCCTGGGTCGGGCCGCGGCCGGTCGGCGCCAGTTCCACCGGTGACCCGGTGGAACTGCCCGAGCCGGACGCGCGCCGTGACGGTTCCGGCGCTGCGGTGATCATGGGCCCGCAGCTGATCGGCCACCACATCGAACGCGACTGACCGCCCTGCACCGTTACCGCCCGTCGGGGGATCCTCCCGGCGGGCGGTTCGCATTCCACCCCAGCTGGTGCTGAGTGCTGTCCCCACCCCCGAAAGCAGCCCTCAGCACCAGCCGAAGCCGCCCAGCTGGCGCTGAGTGCTGTGTCCGGCCGCGGGAAGAGCCCTGAGTGCCAGCTGAAGCCGGTCAGCTGGTGCTGGGGGCTGTGTCCGGCCGCGGGAAGAGCCCTCAGTGCCAGCTGAAGCCGGTCAGCTGGTGCTGGGGGCTGGGTTTGGCCTTGGGAAGAGCCCTGAGCGCCAGCTGGCGGCGGTTGGCTGGTGCTGGGGGCTGTGGCGGGCTGGTGGGTTACCAGGTTGGGCGGATTCGGCCGGGGACTGTGAGGTGGGCGAGGGCGGAGCGGACGGTGGCGAGGTGGGCCGGGCCGAGCGCATCGGCCCAGGGGAGAAGTACCTCGGTGGCGGCCTCGTCGGCGGCTCGGGTGCAGGCCCTGCCGCGGTCGGTCAGGGTGAGGAGGCGGGCCCGGGCGTCCGTGGGGTGGGGGCGGCGTTCGACGTAGCCCTTGCGGACCAGTTCGTCGGCCATCTGGCTGGCCGCCTGCTTGGTGACGCCCAGGTGTTCGGCCAGTTCGATGACGGTGGCGCCGTCCGGGGCCAGGCGGACGAAGGCGAAGCCGTGGGCCGGGCGCATGTCGGGGAAACCGCGGGCGCGGACCCGTTCGTTGATGCCCTCGACCAGGGCGGATGCGGCGCCCAGGAGGAGTACCGGCAGGTCCAGGAGATCACGTCGCACAGAAGGAGTTTGACATGGCGGTCAAGTTGCTTGACTATTTGGTCAATCTGCTTGACCAAAGTGAGGGAGGAAAGATGTCGGTTCTTCGGTCAGGGGATGCGGTTTCGCATCGTCTGCACGGTTCGGTCTTTCATTCGTATGTGGCGCCGTCCAGCGGCAGCCAGGAGCTCTGTGCCTGGCGGTTGGAGATCGCCGGCGGGACCGCGGGAGTGCGGCACCGGGTGGGCCGGGAGGAGGTCTTCCTGCTGCTCAGCGGCCGGATCCAGGTCTACCTGGACGGGGTCGTCGAGGAGATGGGGCCGGGGGACGTGCTGCGGGTGCCGGTGGGTGCGGAGTTCGGGATCGAGAGCGACGAGGACGCCGAGGCCTGGGTGACCACCAGCGTCGGGCTGGAGGCCACCCTCCCGGACGGCTCGGTGATCAGTCCGCCCTGGGTTCGCTGAGAAGGGGCGCCAGGGCGGTCCGCAGGGCCCAGATCGCGTCCATCTCGGACGGAGAGAGCGGACCGGCGGCCTCGGCGGCCAGGCATTCGGCCAGTTCGGTGCGGTTCTTCACGCCGAGGACCACGGTGGCGACGCCGGGTACGGACAGGGCCCATCGGTGGGCCAGCGCCGCCGGGGAGGTGCCCCACTCCGAGGCCAGCTTCCGGAACGGTTCGGCGCGGGTGAAGTCGGCGGCGATCGGCGCGGACGGGTCCGTCGTGCGATCGATGCCGCCGGTCAGGGCTCCGGCCGCGACCGCGCGGATGCCCATGACCCGGACGTCGTGGTCGTTCGCGGCGCGGACGATGTCGTCGCTCTGCGGCCGGACGCCCGGGAAGTACCAGTCGGCCTGCAGATCGAGCGCGTTGACGACGACCTGGGCGGCATCCGGGCGGGGGGTGTCGCCGAGGGCGGCGATGACCCGGTCCGGGTGGCCGACCGCGGTGATGCCCCAGGCGCGGATCAGGCCTTCGTCGCGCAGCCGTTCGAATTCGGCCGCGGCTTCGTGATATTCGTCCCAGCCGATGGTCTCGCGGGCCGGGACGGCGGTACGGATCTGGGTGTGCAGCAGGAAGAGGTCGAGGTGGTCGCGGCCGATCCGGTTCAGGCTGGCGGTGAGGCTGCGCCGGATGCGGGTCGCAAAGTTGCGCTCGTCGTCGTCCGGCAGGCCGACCTTCGAGGTGATCATGACGTCCGGTCCGGACGTGCGAAGAGCGTCGCCGGCCACCCGTTCGGCCTCGAAGTCGGTGCCGTAGGCCGGTGCCAGGTCCAGCATCGTGATGCCGGCGTCGAGGGCGGCGTGCACGGTGGCCACCGCCTCGCGCCGGTCGGTCGTGCCCCAGACACCGCCGATGCCGCCGCCGCCCAGGGTGAGTGCGCTGATCTGCCCGAGTCGTCCGAAGTTACGAAGCTCCATGACCAGGACGCTAGGACCTGGAGCGCGCTCCAGCTCAACCCCGAAAATGAAGCCCGAGCCGAAAAGGCCCGGGCTCAAATCCGGATCACTTCGACGGCGGCGGCACCTCGCACTTGATCTTCGGGTTGACCCCGAGCCAGTTCAGCGGGCCGGCCACCGTAGTAACGATCACCGTGCCGGCCTCCGCGCAACTCGTGTCGCCGGTGTCCTTGAAGTAGCCGCGCTGGTAAGACGCGACAAGTCCGAGCAAGAGCCAGATGACGATGATGACAGCGCCTGCGCGCATCGAGAGCCTCCTAAGCCGGGGGGAACCGGGGATGCGCGGCAGATACCCGAACGGGTCAGTTCCCTAAACTGCGAACCCGCCGTGGCGATGGGACGCGACGTGCCGTCACCGCCGCAATCAAGCCTGCTCGCCGAGGTCGAGCGCCTGGTCGTGGACACGTACAGGTCGCACGACGGGCTGGCCGGCCGGGCCGAGGCGTTGATCGTGGCGGCCGAGGCGGCCGGGGATTCGCGCAGCGCCGATCTGACCCGTCTGGTCCGGGCCGAGTTGGACAACCGGAACGGCCGGGTGCCGGAGGCGGTCGCGACGGCCCGGACCCTGCTCGACGCCAGCGACGATCACCTGGTCCGGGCGCATGCGCAGGCGGTCATCGCGGGCGGTCTGTGGCGGATCGGGGACAGCGCGACCGCGGTCCGGCATTCGTTGCGGTCGATGCTCATGTTGCGCCCGGAGGATCCGCCGGCCATCCGCGCCGATCACGCGATCATTCTGGCCGTGCTGGTGAACGACGAGCGGCTGGGTTCGTTCCTGTCCGACGAGTTCGCGGCCGCGCAGGTCGAGGCCGAGGCGTCGGGCGAGGCCACGCTGGAGATCGCAAATCTGAACAACTGGGCGTGGTGCGCCTACGTGGGTGGCGATCTGGTGACGGCCGGGGCGATGGTCGACCGGATGCGGGTTCTGGCGGCGTCGGCGGGTCAGTCGCTGAACTGTTCGTGCGCGGACACGGTGGCCCGGGTGCTGCTGGAGATCGGCCGCCCGGAGGAGGCCGAGCAGGTGATCGTCGACGCGATCGAGAACGCGCCGGCCACGGACTCGGACGCGACTCCGGCCGCGATGTTGACGCTGGCCGAGATCGAGCGCCGGCAGGGCGATTTCGCGGGCGCGGTGCGGACGTTGCAGCGGGTGCGGGAGTTGGCGTCCGAGCGGGACCGGTTGGAGACCGACGCCGAGGCGCTGCGTGCGCTGGCCGCGTGTCACGCCGACGCCGGGGACTTCGAGGCCGCGTACCGGACGATGTGCGAGTTCCACGAGGCGTGGGAGGCGCGGCGCACGCGGCAGAGCGCGGTCGCGGCCCGGTTCGCGCACGCCCAGTTCGCCCTGGAGCAGGCCTGGGACGTGGCCGAGCGCGATCCGCTGACCGGTCTGGGCAACCGCCGCCGCTGTGACGTGGAGTTGACCGACGCGCTGGCCACGGGTGGTCCGGTGGCGGTGGCGCTGCTCGACCTGGACCATTTCAAGCGGGTCAACGACTCGTTCTCGCACGCGGTCGGCGACGAGGTTCTGCGGCAGGTCGCGGTGCTGCTGGGCGCGGTGCCGGGGTTCGCCGGCCGGCACGGTGGCGAGGAGTTCCTGCTGGTCTTCCCGGCCGCCGGTGCGGAGGCGAGCGCCCACTGCGAGGCCCTGCGCGCCGCGATCGCCGGTCACGCCTGGGACGCGATCGCGGCCGGGCTCACGGTCACCACCAGCATCGGCGTGACCGAGATCCGGCCGGGCGAGGATCGCAAGGACGCCCTGCTGCGCGCCGACGACCTGCTCTACCAGGCCAAGCGCTCCGGTCGCGATCAGGTCAAAACCGATCAAGAGCATGTGCGCGTACGGCCATGAGCCACCCCCTTCCACGAGGGCGTGGGGGCGGCCGCTGACGCCGTACGTCTAAATCGGTTTTCGGGCTTGAAGGGTGTAGGTGTGCGGCAGGCGCTCGGGGCGCTCGGCCAGCTGCCATTCCCCGTTGTCGATCTGGCGCATGCGGCCGGGCAGCGCGTTCCACGGCACGCTCCGGTGTTCGACGAGCCCGGTCAGGGTCAGTCCGGAGTTCAGGACGGCGGTGACGATCTCGCTGAGCGCGTGGTTCCATTCGAGCGTGGCCGTGTGCTTGAACTCGTGGTCGGTCGCCACGTAGGTGCCGGGCTCGTCGTAGCGTTGCGGTTCGGCGTGCTCGAAGTACGGCTCGGAGAGCGCGATCACGTCGTCGGTGCGCTCGTATTCGAGGGACCAGAGGATCGGGTGACCCTCGCGGATGAACAGCCGCCCGCCGGGCGCCAGCAGCGACGCCACGGTCGAGGCCCAGCGCGCGATGTCGGGCAGCCAGCCGAGCGCTCCGATGCCGGTGTAGACCAGGTCGAACTCGCCGTCGAGGGCGGCCCGGGCGTCGTAGACGTCGCTCTGCACGAACGGGATGTCGGCGCCGGCGTTCTCCGCGACGATCCGGGCCTGCTTGAGGGATTCGCCGGAGAAGTCCAGTCCGGTCAGTTTCGCGCCGAGCCGGGACAGCGAGACGGTGTCGGTGCCGATGTGGCACTGCAGGTGCACGGCCCGCTGCCCGGCGATGTCGCCGAGCAGCGGGAGGTCGAATCGGACCACGTCGCTGAGGAACTCGGGGTCCTCGGCGAAGCGGGCCACGCGGTAGTCCGGCGATGCGGCGTGGGCGGGCGCGCGCTCGTCCCAGTTGGCGCGGTTGACGGTCAGATATTCGCTCACGCGCCGGAGCGTATGCGGTCCCGGAACCACAGCGCACTCTGTTTAGGCGTGCGCCGCTGGGTCTCGTAATCGACCGCGACCAGGCCGAACCGCCGCCGATAACCTTCCGCCCATTCAAAGTTGTCCATCAAGGACCAGGCAAAATATCCGCGTACGTCGGCACCCCGGGCCCGGGCCGCGAGGGTCGCCTCGACGTGATCGCGAAGGTACGCCGTCCGCTCCTCGTCGGCCACGAACCCGTCCGCGTTGGGCACGTCGTCGTAGACCGCGCCGTTCTCGGTCACGGCCAGCGGCACCCCGTAGTCGTGGTGCAGGCGCAGCAGCAGCGTGGTGAACCGGTCCGGGGTGATCGGCCAGTCCATCGCGGTCTTGGGCACGTCGGGCTGGATCTCCCGGACGATCGGGCGGCCGTGCTCGTCGTGGGTGTTGCCGTGCTCGTCGCGCCCGGCGAAGTCCTGTCCGAAGTAGAAGTTGACGCCGAGGACGTCGGGCCGCTGGTTGATGATCACCAGGTCGCCGTCCTGGATCGGCAGGGTGTGGCCCTGAGCGGCGAGATCGGCCAGGACGTCCTCGGGGTAGTGGCCGTGCACCAGGGGATCGAGGAAGATCCGGGTCACGTTGCCGTCCGCGCGCCGGGCCGCGGCGATGTCCAGCGGGTCGTCGGTGTGGGGCGTTGCCGTGCCGATGTTCAGCGCGATGCCGACCGAGTTGTCCGGCTTCTTCACGACCGAGGCGGCCAGCCCGTGCGCCAGCAGCAGGTGGTGGGTCGTGTCCAGGGCGGCCTGGAGGTCGCGGCGCCCGGGTGCGTGTACCCCGTGCTGATAGCCCAGGTAGGCGGCACACCACGGCTCGTTCAGGGTCTGCCAGTTCTTGACGCGATCCCGCAGACGGTCGGCCACGATGCCGGAGAAGTCGGCGAACCGGTAGGCGGTGTCCCGGTTCGGCCAGCCGCCGGCGTCCTCCAGCTCCTGCGGCAGATCCCAGTGGTAGAGAGTCAGCCACGGCGTGATCCCGTTGCCGAGCAGCTCGTCCACGAGCCGGTCGTAGAAGTCCAGACCGGCCTCGTTGGCCGGCCCGCGCCCGCCCGGCTGTACCCGCGGCCAGGAGACCGAGAACCGGTACGCGTCCACGCCCAGGCTCTTGATCAGGCGCACGTCGTCCGGCATCCGGTGGTAGTGGTCGCAGGCCACGTCGCCGTGCTCGCCGACGACGTCGTGCGCGAACGTGTCCCAGATGGACGGTGTGCGCCCGTCCTCGGCGGCGGCGCCCTCGATCTGGTAGGCCGAGGTGGCGACGCCCCAGGTGAATGTCACGAGATGTCCCCCATGGTGAAAAGAAGAATGGCGGCCGGCCCCGACGGCAGGGGGCCGGCCGCCTGTCTCATCCGACGGGCTGTTCGGTCGGGTGCAGCCAGCAGGCCACCGACCGGGTCGGCCCGTCCGGCGTCCCCGGGCGGCCGAGCACCGGGATGTGCCCGGAGCAGGGCTCGAACGCCTTCGCGCAGCGCGGGTGGAACGAGCATCCGCTCGGCATCCCCTTGAGGTCGGGCGGGGAGCCCGGGATGCCGGTCAGTTCACGACGAGGTCCGCGAAGAGCCGGGAAGGACCCCAGCAGACCTTTCGAGTACGGGTGCAGCGAGTCCTTGTAGATCGCCGCCGCCGGTGCCTCCTCGACGATCCGGCCGCCGTACATGATGGCGATCCGGTTCGAGAACTCGACCAGCAGCGACAGGTCGTGCGTGATGAAGATGACCGAGAAGCCCAGTCGCTCGCGCAGCTCGATCAGCTGGCCGAGGATCTGCCGCTGCATGACCACGTCGAGCGCGGTCGTCGGCTCGTCCATGATCACGACCTGCGGCTGCAGGATCAGCGCCATGCCGATCATCACGCGCTGGCGCATGCCGCCGGAGAGCTGGTGCGGGTACGCCTCCATCCGGTCGGCGGCGATCCCGACCAGCTTGAGCATCTCCCGGGCCCGGGCGTTGCGGGCGGCCTCCGACATCTCCGGCTTGTGGGCCTTGAGAACGTCGGTGAGCTGGGTGGAGATCTTGTGCACGGGGTTGAGCGAGTTCATCGCGCCCTGGAACACGATCGCCGTCTCGGCCCAGCGGAACGCCTGCAGCTCCCGGTCGGAGAGGCTGAGGATGTCGTACGGGTCGCCGTTCTCCGGGTGGTACGTGACCTGCCCGCCGGTGATCACGCCGGGCGGCGGGAGCAGCCGGGTCAGCCCGTAGGCCAGCGTCGACTTGCCCGAGCCGCTCTCGCCGGCCAGGCCCAGCACCTCACCGCGGTGCAGGGTCAGGTTCACGTCGCGGACGGCGCGGACCGCCTGGTCGCCCAGACCGTACTCGACGTTGAGGTTCTTGATCTCCAGAACCGGCTCGTTCACTGGGCCACCTCCTTCTTGATCACAGGGGTCGGCACGGTCGTGGCGCGGGTGTGTGGTTCCGGGGAATTGCTCAGCACGGGCGTGAAGCCGATGCGCATCCGGACCGTACGTCCGTCAATTGTTTTGATCTTGGTTTTTCCGGCGCTGCGCAGACGCGGGCTGACGAACTCGTCGATGCCGAAGTTGATCAGCGAGAGGGCGGTGCCCAGCAGCGCGATGGCCAGGCCGGCCGGGATGAACCACCACCACGCCTCCTGAGCCAGTGCCTGCTGACCCTGGGCCCAGAACAGGATGGTGCCCCAGTTCCAGGTGTTGGCCGAGGTGACGCCGATGAAGGCCAGGGTGATCTCGGAGAGCACGGCGAAGATGACCGTGCCGACGAAGCCGGACGCGATGACCGCGGTCAGGTTCGGCATCAGCTCGAAGACGATGACCCGCCACGTCTTCTCACCGGTGGCCCGGGACGCGTCGACGAAGTCCCGGCGGCGCAGCGACAGGGTCTGCGCGCGCAGCACCCGGGCGTTCCAGGACCACGAGGTCAGGCCGATGACCAGGGCGATCAGCCAGTCCTCGGCGTTCTCCAGAGTGGACGTGATGATGATGATCAGCGGCAGCGCGGGGATGACCAGGAAGACGTTGGAGAGCGCGGACAGGCCCTCGTCGGTCTTGCCGCCCAGGTAGCCCGCGGTCACGCCGATCAGCACCGAGAGCACGGTGGCGATGGTGCCGGCGAAGAAGCCGACGAACATCACGCTGCGGGTGCCGATCAGCAGCTGGCTGAAGACGTCCTGGCCGAGGTGGGTGGTGCCGAGCCAGTGGTCGGCCGACGGACCCTGGACCAGGGCGTTGCTGCGCGCGTCGGGGTCGTACGGGGCGACCCACGGCCCGATGATCGCGAAGAGCAGGTAGATACCGAGCAGGACCAGGCCGGTGGCCGCCTTTTTGTTGCTGATGAAGCGGAACCGCTGGCGCTTGGCCTTCTTGGCGGTCTCCGGCTGTGCCATCGAGCCCTGGCCGGGGATGACCTGCTCGATGCTCGACGTGGGAATGGTCATCGGTTCAGCCCTCCTTGCGGGTACGCGGGTCGAGGAGCAGGTACGCCACGTCCGCGATCAGGTTCGCCACCAGCACCGAGATCGTGATGATCAGGAAGACGCCCTGCATCAGCGGGTAGTCCTGCGCGCCCAGCGCCTGGAAGAGCTGGAAGCCGATGCCCGGGTAGGAGAAGACGATCTCCACCAGCAGCGTGCCGCCGACGATGAAGCCGAGCGACAGCGCGAAGCCGGACACGTTCGGCAGCAGCGCGTTGCGGGCCGCGTAGCTCAGCGCCACCCGCCGATCCGAGAGCCCCTTGGCGTGCGCCACGGTGATGTAGTCCTCGCTGGCCACGGTCACCATCATGTTGCGCATGCTCAGGATCCAGCCGCTGACCGAGGAGATCAGGATGGTCAGGGCCGGGAGCAGGCTGTGCCGCAGCGCGCTCGGGAGGAAGTACTGGTCGAACGCCGGCACCAGGCCGTTGTCGAAGCCGCCGGACGACGGGAAGAAACTGTCCGGCCCGGTCAGCAGGTAGATCGCGATGATCCCGAGCCAGAAGTACGGCACCGAGGAGAGGAACGTGGTCACCGGCAGCAGGCCGTCGGCCCACGAGCCGCGCCGCCAACCGGCCAGCACACCCAGGCCGGTGCCGAGGAAGAAGCTGATGATCGTGGTGATACCGACCAGCAGCAGCGTCCACGGGAGGGCGCTGGAGATGATCTCGGAGACCGGGGTCGGGAAGAACGTGAAGGACAGGCCCAGGTCGCCGTGGAACAGCTGGTTCCAGTAGTCCAGGTACTCCTGCCAGACACTCTTGTTCTTGTCCAGGCCGAACAGGACGTACAGCGAGTCGATGGCCTGGCTGCTGAGCTGACCCTGGTACTTGGTGATCAGGGCCTGCACCGGGTCGCCCGGGATCAGACGCGGGATGAAGAAGTTCAGCGTGATCGCGGCCCAGGCGGTGAACAGGTAGAACGCGATGCGCTGCAGCAGGTACTTCACTTGGCCACCTCATTGCTGTCGTACAGCCAGCACGCCGCCCAGTGGCCGGGCGCGTCGCCGATCTCCAGGGGCACCGGCAGGTCGGTGCGGCAGCGGTCCATCGCGACCGGGCAGCGCGGGTGGAACCGGCAGCCGGACGGCGGGTTGATCAGGCTCGGCGGCTCACCATCACTTTTATGAACAGCGGCGGCGTCGCCGACCAGGCGGTCCGGGTCCGGCGCCGAGTCGATGAGCAATTTCGTGTACGGGTGAGCCGGCGACTGCGTCACGGTCTCACTGTCGCCGCCCTCGACCATCCGGCCGGCGTACATGACCATCGTCTCGTCGGCGAAGTAGCGGGCCGACGCGATGTCGTGGGTGATGTAGAGGATCGCCAGGTTGAGCCGGTCCCGCAGGTCGCGCAGCAGGTTCAGCACGCCCAGGCGGATCGAGACGTCCAGCATGGACACCGGCTCGTCGGCCAGCAGTGCCTCGGGCTGCGCGCCGAGCGCCCGGGCGATGGCCACGCGCTGGCGCTGGCCTCCGGAGAGCTCGTGCGGGAACTTGTCGAGGTAGCGCTCCGGCGGGGTCAGCTGCACCCGTTCGAGCAGTTCGTTCAGGGACCGCTCCAGGTCCTCGGCGGTCTTCCCGGCGTTGTCGTGGATCTTCAACGACCGGGTGAGGTGGTACCGGATGGTGTGCGTCGGGTTCAGCGACGCGAACGGGTCCTGGAAGATCATCTGGACCTGGGAGCAGTATCGGCGGAACGCCGCCCCTCCCTTGACCCTGGTCGTCTCGCCGTGCAGCCGGATGTCCCCGTCGGTGCGGGGATAGAGCTGGGCGAGCAGCCGGGCGATCGTGGACTTGCCCGAGCCGGACTCGCCGACCAGGGCCACCACCTTTCCGCGTCGAAGGGTCAGATGCACGTCATCGACGGCGTGCACCGCATCCTTCCGGTTGGAGAAGAGGTCGCGCAGCTTCCGGCGGACGGGGAAGTGCTTGGTCAGGCCGATCGCCTCAAGCACCACCTCGCCGGCCGGCGCTTTCGCGTCGGGGATCGACGTCATGCCGGGTTCCTTACAAAGCAGCGAACAGGGGAGCGCGGGCGCCCCGGGGAGAACCGGGGCGCCCGCTTTCAGGCGATCAGGAGTTGGCGGGCTTGAGGTGCATGATCACGTCGAGCGCGCCGGACTGGGTGGGCTGCATCGGGGCGTACTGGTCGGCCTCGGACGGCCAGCCGACCCAGTTCTTGGTGCTGTACGCGCCACCGACGTTGTCCGAGCCGACGGGCAGCATCGGGGCCTGCTCCACGAAGATCTTCTGGATCGTGGCCAGGGCGGCGGTACGGTCGGCGTCGCTCGTCGCGTTGGCGTAGGCCTTGAGCGCGGCGGTCGCCTCCGGGCTCTTGAAGCGGCCGAAGTTGCCCTGCTGGGCGGCGGTGCCGATCGGCTTGAGCAGGTCGCCGTCCATCACCGTCTGGTAGATGTCGAACGGCGTCGAGCCACCGTTGGTCCAGCGCATGACGGCGCCGAAGTCGCCCTTCTGCACGTTCTGGTCCCAGACGTTCTGGTTCGGCTTCTCGACCGTGGCCGCGATACCGATCTCGGCCAGGTTGCTCTTGATGATCTCGAGCGTGGTCTGGTAGTCCGACCACGGCGCCGGGTCGCTCAGCTTGATGGTGACCGGCTTGCCGGCCTTGTCCTTCAGCGTCGTGCCGTCCAGCTTGTAGCCGGCGTCGGTGAGGATCTTCTTGGCGCCCTCGACGTCGACCGCGAGCGTCTGTCCCTTGTAGGCGTCGGTGATGAACGCGTCACCGGCGCCCTCCGGCAGACCCGTGACGCTCTTCAGCTCCGGGTGGAAGTAACCGGCCTCGGCCTGGTTGAAGATGTCGGTCCGGTTGATGACCTTGTTCATCGCCTGGCGCAGCTTCGGGTCGTCGAACGGCGCCACGGTGGTGTTGATGTAGAGACCGTGGATGCCCAGCACGCCCGGCGCCCAGACCTTGAAGTGCTCCGGGTCCTTGGCGACGAAGGTCTGCTGGTAGTTCGGGATGAACACGAAGCTCCACTCGGCCTGGCCGGTGGCCAGCGCGGTGGTCTGCGCGTTGTTGTCGGTGTACGACGTGTACCGAAGTTCCTTGATGGCCGGCTTGTCCTGCCAGTAACCGCTCTCCCGACGCTCAAGGACGATGCCCTGCTGGCTGAACGTCTTGAGGGTGTACGGGCCCGAGCCGATCGGCGCCTTGATCGGGTCGGTGGCCGGGTCCGAGATCTTCTCCCAGAGGTGCTTGGGGACGATCGGGATCTGGCTGATGACCTTGTGCCACGTGGTGAACTGCGACGACTTGAAGGTGATGGTCACCTTGCTGCCGGCCGCGGTGACCTGGTCGATCGGGAGCGCGAAGATGTTCAGCGCGTCGTTCGACTTGATCAGGTTGAACGTGTACACGACGTCGTCGGCGGTCAGCTTCTGCCCGTCCGACCAGGTCGCGTTGTCGCGGATGGTCACGTCGAGCTGCTTGTAGTCCGTCGACCACTTGATGTCGCTGGCCAGCCACGGCTTGGCCGGGTCGGCCGGCTTGACGTTGTTCCACATGCCGAGGGGCTCGTAGATGGTCCAGCGGTAACCCAGCGAGGCACCGGCCGACGTACCGATGAACGGGTTGTTGTTCTCGCTGACCGTGCCGTTCGGCATGCCGATCGACAGGAAGTCGGTGCCCTTGCTGTTACTCGCGTCCTTGTTGGCGTTCGGCGAGTCACCGCACGCGGCCAGGCCGCCCGTGGCGAGCACGCCGGCCAGGGCGACCGCGAACAGCTTCCTTCTCTGCATCGGAGAATCTCCTCGATTGGGATTTCGGGTGAGAGGGGTGCCCAGAGGGCGTGCGGCATCGCGTGACCGGCGGCAGCCGGCCCCGAGGCGCGCGGGGTCGCACGACCGGCCCGGTGGCCGGTCGAGCTGTGGTGCTTGTGGGTGCTAAGGCTGAGTGGAGGCCCGCGCCGTGAACGTCGCCGGGATCACCGTCGGCCGGTTCGGGAGCGCGGTTCCCTCGAAGTGGGCGAGCAGGGTGCGGGCCGCGGCCTCGCCCATCTCGCGCATCGGCTGATGCACTGTGGACAGGGCCGGCTGGTGGTGCGCGGCCATCGGGATGTCGTCGAAGCCGACCACCGCGACGTCCTCCGGCACCCGCCGGCCGGCGTCCTGGATGGCCTGCACGGCGCCGAAGGCCGAGAGGTCGTTGTGGCAGAAGACGGCGTCGAAGTCGAGGCCGCCGGCGATCGCCTGCTTGACCCCGTCGGCGCCGCAGGCGACGGTGAAGTCGCCGGGAAGCACGTAGGTGTCCGGGATGGGGTGGCCGGCCTCGGCGAAGACCGAGGAGAAGCCGTCGGTGCGCTGCACGGTGCAGCCGAACCGGGACGGGCCGGTGATGACGAGCGGCTTGTGGCGCCCGATCCCCAGCAGGTGCCGGGCGGCGTCGGCCGCTCCGCTGTGGTTGGTGGTGCCGACGGTCGGGATCTGGCCGCCGGAGATCTGGTCCCGGTCGTCGATCAGCACCATCGGCAGGCCCCGGCTGTGCAGGGTCGCGAGGTAGCTGAGCGTGCCCTCCGGCTCGATCGCCAGCAGGCCGTCGAACGACTTGGCGGCGACCTGCGCGGCGAACTGGCGCATCGAGTCGTCGCCCCGGTTGAAGGTGAACAGCAGCAGGCCGTACTCCTCGGCCTCCAGCACGTCGACCGCGCCCTGCAGCACCTCGCCCATCCAGGGCCAGGTGAGTGAGGGCACCAGCATGCCGATCACCCGGGTGCGGCCGCGGGCCAGGTTGACCGCGCGGGCACTGGGGACGTAGCCGAGCTCGTCGATCACGGCCCGGACCCGGGCGGCGGTCGACTCGTCCAGCTCACCCTTGCCGTTGAGAACCCGGGACACGGTCGTCTTGCTGACCTTGGCCCGAGCCGCCACGTCGGCGATGGTGATCGGCACAGCTCCTCCGAGATTTTTGTTTCCGGCTGGTTGCGCCGGAGGTTCGGAACCGGTTTCGGGACCGGTTTCGGCAGTCAACCGCAGTGAGCGCAGTCACGTCAATGGGGCCGAGATCTATTTAGGTTTCATTCCGGTAACCAGGGGAAGCCGGGTTCGTTTACTGACGCAACAATCGGTACGTTTCGGTCTCACGGGCAAGATTCGGAAGAACGACCCCGAGCGGGGCATCGATCAACAGGTCCGCGTACGGCTCCCCGCGCGTCACGCCACGGTTCACGATCGCCACCCGGACGCCCTGCTTGACCGCCCGCAACACGAACCGGCGACCCGACATGACGGTCAGCGAGGAACCCAGGACGAGCAGCGTGCGCGCGCCCGCGACCAGCTCGAACGCGCGGGACACCCGGTCGGCCGGAACGGTCTCGCCGAAATACACCACGTCCGGCTTCAGCGTCCCGCCGCACGACAGGCAGTCCACCACCGCGAAGCCGTCCAGCTCGGCGTCGTCCAGCTCGACGTCACCGTCCGCGTTCACCGCCGACGCGACCGCGCTGAAGTCCGGGTTGGCCGCGGTCAGCCGGTGCTCCAGATCGGCCCGGCCGCTCAGCCCGCCACAGTCCAGGCAGGTGATCCGGGCCAGGTTGCCGTGCAGCTCGACCACGTCGCGGGCGCCCGCCGCCTGGTGCAGCCCGTCCACGTTCTGCGTGATCAGCCCGTGCAGCAGCCCCCGCTCCTGCCAGCGGGCCACGGCCCGGTGCCCGTCGTTCGGAGCGGCCCGGCCGATCGTGCGCCAGCCGAGGTGGCTGCGGGCCCAGTAACGCCGCCGGGCCACCGGGTCGCCGGTGAACGTCTGATACGTCATCGGAGTGTTGCGCCGGGCCGAACCGGACGGCCCCCGGTAATCGGGGATGCCGGAGTCGGTGGACAGGCCCGCGCCGCTCAGCACCACCACGCCGCCCTCGCCCAGCCACCCGTCCAGCCGGGCCACCTGCTCGACCACCTCGAAGTCCATGACACCCATGGTCCCTCGTCCGGGTGACCGCGTGTGACCTCCATCCGGTGGCCGTAACCGCGTCCACCGGTGCGCGTTGACCTGCGCCCCGGTAGGTTGACCGGTGTGACCGCTGTGGCGCATGGTGCGGACCGTCCGTGGGACGGTCGACGCCTGCTGCGGTTCCTGACCAGCCTGGCCCTTCTGGCCCTCGCGGTCACCCTGCGCCTGTCCGGTCCCGTGGCCGCCGCCGAGCCGGTCCCGCCGGCCGCCGCCGTCACCGTCGCCGTGACCGAGGTCACCAGCGTCGCCGAGACCGTCGAGGTCGCCGAGGTCACCCTCGAGCAGTGGCCGTCGCACACCGAGCCGGCGCCGCCGGTGGCCCTCCCGGCCCCGGTTCTGCACGGTGTCGTCCCGGCCGCCGGCGACTCCCGCGCACCCCCCACCCGCTGACCCCTCCTCTCCACCCGTCAGCTCGCTCTTCCCGTCTCGCTGCCCTGGGGGTGTTCCGTGGATTCCGCCTTCCTGAGTTCCATCCCGCAAGCCGTCGCGATCTGGCTGATCATCGTGCTGCTCCTCGCCGTCGCCGCCGCGACCGTCTCGATTCCCCGCGTGCTGACCGAGCCGACGCCCGACGCGGCCGAGCGGCAGCGGTACGCCGACGAGGTGGCCGTCGCCGCCGCGCAGGCCGCCGTCGCGGCCGAACGGCGCCGCACCGAGTGGGAATCGGCCCAGTCGGCCGTCGACGAGGCCTGGATCTCGTACGAGAAAGCCGATCTGGCCTGTCGCCGCATCGCGTCGGCCGGTGCCTATCCACTGATGAGCCGGCGCCGCAAGCCCGGCGAGAACGTCGACCGCCAGCGGTACCTGCACCGCGCGGCCAGCGAACTGTGCCGCTCCCAGGACCTCTCCATCGACATGCTCAACGACGTCTTCGCGCACCGCGGCTGGAATCCGCGGCTGCACCCGGTCCAGCAGGAGGCCGTGCTCGCCCAGGCCGCCCGCGCACACCGGATGGCCGTCTGGCGCGACGCCGTCGACCGGGAGCGGGCGGCCTGGCGCGGCATGGAGGCGGCCGGCGAGACCCTGGCCGGTCTGCGGGCCGAGGCGATGGCCGCGCCGCTGCGGGTGGACGTGCCCGAACAGGCCGACCAGCAGTGGTGGGCCGATCAATGGACGACGGCCGAATTCCCGGCTGCGGCGTGATGTCCATCCTGGACCCGGCTCACGTTCGTGAGCGGCTTGTCGTACCGGCCCGGTAACGTTTGGCGCGGCGGGGCGGCGGGACCGGAACGGCGAGGAGGAGATGGTGGCGGTAACACCGGCGGAGACGTCCAAGGCCATGACCCGGATGCATCGGGCGGCCCTGGTCGAGGACGCCGTTCACCAGGTCATCGAGCGCAACCTGCGCAACCGGGGCTGGAAGCCGTACATCACGGCCTATACCGGCTACGGCGCGCCCGGCTGGGCCCGGGTGATGGCCCGGGTGCTGCTCTCCCGTCCACGACTGGTCCGCCGCAAGCGGGAGAAACTGCGCGGCTGGCGCAGCTTCACCACCACCCCGGTCAGCAACGCGGTCGTGCGCATCGAGGTCGGCGGCAGCGTCACCGAGACGAGGACCGACCGCAGCGGGTACGTGGACTGTCGCGTCAAGGGCGATCTGGAGCCCGGCTGGGCCAGCGTCCGGCTGCACTGCGAGGGCGCCGCCCCGGTCGACGCGCCGATCCGGGTGATCGACCCGGCCGTCAAGTTCGGCCTGATCTCCGACATCGACGACACCGTGATGGTCACCGCGCTGCCCCGGCCGCTGCTCGCCGCGTGGAACACGTTCGTTCTCGACGAGCACGCGCGCATGGCCGTGCCCGGCATGGCGGTGCTCTACGAGCGGCTGATCAACGCCAACCCGGGCACCCCGGTGATCTATCTCTCCACCGGGGCGTGGAACGTCGCGCCCACCCTGACCCGGTTCCTCAGCCGGCACCTCTACCCGGCCGGCCCGATCCTGCTCACCGACTGGGGTCCCACGCCGGACCGGTGGTTCCGCAGCGGCCAGGAACACAAGCGCAACTCGCTGCGCCGCCTGGCCCAGGAGTTCCCGGAGATCAAATGGCTGCTGGTCGGCGACGACGGCCAGCACGACCAGGAGATCTACTCCGAGTTCGCCCGCGAGCACCCGGAGAACGTGGCCGCCGTCGCCATCCGCCGGCTCTCGCCCACCCAGGCGGTGCTGGCCGGCGCCGTGCCCGGCCCGACCGAGACACCCGAGGCCGTGCCGTCCGGCGGCAAGACGTGGTTCGCCGCGCCGGACGGCGCCGGCCTGTGGTCTCTCCTGCGAGACACGGATCTCGCCGAATGAGAGGCTATTCGGGCGGGTTGGCCGCCTCGGCCACCCGGTTGTGCAACCTGTCCCGGATCTCGTCCGGGGTGTATGCCCGGCGCTTGCGTTCGGCGCGCGCGATCACCACCCCGGTCGCCGCGACTCCCGCCAGCCCCGCCAGTCCCGCTACCTTCCACCACCGCATCTGCTGAGAATAGACACGTGGTTGCCGACATCAGCCTCGACGAGGCCATCGAACTGACCCGTACGGGTGACATCTGGATCTTCCGCGGTCGTTCCGGCCCGGACCGTGCCATTCAGACCCTCACCAACAGCCCGGTGAACCATGTCGGGATGTCCCTGGTGATCGAGGACATGCCACCCCTCATGTGGCACGCCGAACTGGGCCGGTCCCTGCCCGACATGTGGTCCGGCACGTTCCAGCGCGGCGTCCAGCTGCACGACCTGCGCGACGCGGTCACCGTCTGGGCCCGGCGCTACGGCCAGCGCGGCTGGCTGCGCCAGCTGGAACCGGGTGCGACCCGCGCCATGGAGGACAAAGCGCTCAAAACGGTCGCCCGTCTCGACGGCACCCCGTTCCCGTCCACCTCCCAGCTCGCGTGGCGCTGGGCCCGCGGCCGGGTCCCGCAGATCCGGCCGCCGTGGAAGCCGTCCGAGGCGTCCGACGTGACCCTGGAGAAGGCGTACTGCGCGGAGGTGGTCGCGGTCACGTATGAGGACATGGGGCTGCTGCCGCACAACCGGAAAGCCAACTGGTACGACCCGGGCCGCTTCTGGTCGGGCGACGAACTGGAGCTCAACGCCGGCTTCCTCCTGGGCGACGAGATCTCGGTCCGCGTCCCCGAGGCCGACACCGCCCGCCCCGCCCGCTGACCCCGCCCCGGCCGGCCCGTGGCTGACCCGCCGACCGCGGCCCGCCTCGCCGCCGGGCACGGTCGCCCGCCGGGTGCGGGTCCCGGCTGGTGCTGAGGGTTGTGTCGAGGGCCGTGAGACAGCCCTGAACGCCGGCTGACGTCCCGGCGTCATCTCGGGAGGGGCGTCAAGGGGTCTGAGCCGGCCTCTGCGGGACGCGGACGCGGAATCGGCACCCCAGGGTGCTCGCGGTCCTGAAAAGCGAGGAGCGCCCCCGGGAAACCCGGGAGCGCTCCTCGGAAATCGTGGATCAGCGACCGGACCGGCGCCCGCCGGCCCGAGCCGAGAACGCGGCCGCGCCGCCCCCGCCACCGGCGGGACGAGGCTGCGGCGTCCCGGACCGGGACTGCCCCGATCGGGGCGTGCCGCCACCGTTGCGCGGAGCCGGCGAGGCCGTCCGCGCCGAGCCACTGCCGTCCGCGGCGGGACGGCGACGACCGGACGAGGCCGGTTTGTCAGCCTTGGGCCGACCACCCCCGGCGGCCGCGGCCCCCCGGGAAGCCCCGGCGCCCCGGCTTCCACCAGCGGCTCCGGCACCCCGGGTCCCACCAGCGGCCCCAGCGGTGCGGGTCCCACCAGCGGCCCCGCCACCACGGGTTCCCCCGGCGGCCGGCTCGGCCCCGCCGCCACCGCCGCGACGGCGGCGCGAGGTGGATCGGCCCGTACCGTCCCCGGACGACTCGGGCGCCGCCACGACCGGTGACGGCGCGACGAACGTCCGCTCCCCGGGCGCGAGTTCCGCCAGCAGCGCGTCCCCGGGCCGGGCCCGCCGCGTCATCGGCCGGATCCCGGCCTTGCGCGTCAGATCCCGTACGTCAGCCTGTTGATCGTCGGTCATCAGGGTGATGACGGTGCCTCGCGCACCCGCCCGAGCTGTCCGCCCGGACCGGTGCAGGTAGGCCTTGTGCTCCACGGGCGGGTCGGCGTGCACCACGAGGGTGACGTCGTCCACGTGGATGCCGCGGGCCGCGATGTCGGTCGCGACGAGCGTTTCCGCGGTGCCGTCGGAGAAGGCCGACAGGTTCCGGTTCCGCGCGTTCTGCGCCAGGTTGCCGTGCAGTTCGACGGCGGGCACCCCGGCCTGGATCAGCTGCCGGGTGAGTACCTTGGCCCGCCGCTTGGTCCGGGTGAACACGACCGAGCGCCCGGGCGCGGCGAGCAGTTCCACCAGGACCGGGAACCGGTCGTCGTGCTGTACGTGCAGCACGTGGTGATCCATCTCGATGGGCGCCTGCGCGGCCGAGTCCACGTGGTGCGTGACCGGTTTGCGCAGGAACTGCCGGACCAGGACGTCGATCCCGTTGTCCAGGGTGGCCGAGAAGAGCAGGCGCTGGCCACCGGCCGGGGTCTGCCCCAGGAGCCGCTTGACGACCGGCAGGAAGCCCAGGTCGGCCATGTGGTCGGCCTCGTCGAGCACGGTGATCTCGACGGCGTCGAGCGACGCGTGGTTGTTGCGGATGTGATCGTCGAGCCGGCCCGGGCAGGCGACGAGGATGTCGACACCCTTGCGCAGTGCGGCGATCTGCGGGTTGGCCCCGACGCCACCGAAGACGGTCAGGGTGTTGAGCCCCATCGCCTCGGCGAGCGGGCGCAGGGCGGCCTCGATCTGGGTGGCCAGTTCCCGCGTCGGCGCGAGGATGAGGGCACGTGGACGGCCGGCGCGGCGCGGCTTCCGGCTGACAGCCAGACGCGCGACGACGGGCAGCACGAACGCGTACGTCTTCCCGGATCCGGTCCGCCCACGCCCGAGCAGATCGCGCCCGGCGAGCGAGTCCGGCAGCGTGGCCGCCTGGATCGGGAACGGTGTGGTGATGCCGAGTTCGGCGAGGGCGCCGGTCAGAACGGCCGGGACGCCTAGCTCGATGAACGAAGTCAAAGGGGGTAACTCTCCGTAGGTCAGTTGGAGATCATCCTACCGGTCACCCATGGCAACCACTCTGCACCCGGTATGGAACCAGGTAGCACTCAGCCTCGCAGATCTTTTTCCTCAGCGCCGGACGCCCCCACTCCGGCCAGGTACTGAGGAGACCCCTGATGAACGGTGAGGCACCCGCCGTCGATCGGCGTCGTGAGGACATCGTGCGAGCGAACATGCCGCTCGTCGGGCATCTGGTCCGCGAGATGCTGGCCCGGGTCCCCGCCCACGTCAACCGCGACGACCTGCTGTCCGCCGGCTATGCCGCCCTGGTCGCCGCCGCGCGCGGTTTCGACGCGGAGCGGGGCGTCCCGTTCCCCCGGTTCGCCGCCGCCCGGGTGCGTGGCGCCCTGCTGGACGAGTTGCGCGGGCTGGACTGGGCGAGCCGGTCGGTGCGCCAGCGGGCCCGGCGCACCGATGCGGCCCGGGAGGAGCTGACCGCCGAGCTCGGCCGCACCCCCAGCGTGCAGGAGATCGCCGAGCGGCTCGGTTGCACGGTCGAGGACATCGAGCACGCCGAGGACGACGTGCATCGCGCCACGGTGTTCAGCCTGCAGGGTTTCGCGACGGCCACGGCCGACGACATCGTCACCGAGCCGGGTGCCGGGCCGGAGGAGATGCTGATCCGCCGGGAGCGGGTCGGCTACCTGCGGCACGCCGTGGACGCGTTGCCGGAGCGGTTGCGGGTGGTGGTCCAGGGCTATTTCTTCGACGAGCGGCCGATGGCCGAGATCGCCGCCGATCTGGGTGTCAGCGAGTCCCGGGTGTCGCAGTTGCGCGCCGAGGCGCTGGTGCTGCTGCGGGACGGGCTGAACACCCACCTGGATCCGGCGCTGGCCGCCGAGAACCCGCCCAAGGAGGGCTGTGTGGCCCGGCGCCGCGCCGCCTACTACGACCGGATCGCCAGCCGCGGCACGCTGCGCACCCGGCTGGAGCTCACCGGCCCGGACGGTCTCCCGGTCGCGGCCTGAGGGCTTCGCAGGATTGCTGGGGCCCGTCGCGGTTCGCGGCGGGCCCCAAAAACCATTAAAAGCCCGATTTGGTACGGCCGGTGCACCGCTCAGTTGTTGGCGCAGGTGCCGGCCTTCTTCTGGGCCGTGATCGCCTTGACCGCCCCCATCTTGTAGAGCGCGAGCCCCTCGGCCGCCGGCTCCAGCTTCCACGCGTCCTTCTCGTACATCATCGTGTACGACTGGGCGGCCACCAGCTGCTTCGCGATCACGATGGCCTTGTCCGTGCCCTCCATGCGGGCGCTGGTCAGCTGGATGGCCAGCCCCTTGCGCGAGCACGCCTGGTTCAGCTTGACGTAGTCGTCCTTGCTGATCGCCTGCTTGCCGGCCGAGGTGTACATCTCCCAGGCGCCGGCGAAGTCGCCCCCGCTGAACCGATCGAAAACGGTCTGCGCGGCGTTCTTCGCACCGTCGATGGTCTTCGGCTCGGGGCCACCGGCGGCGGCCGCGGCGGCGTTGCCGGCCGGGGCGTCGTCGTCGGACGAACAGGCGGAGGTGACTCCGAGGGTGGAGACGGCGGCCAGGGCGAGGACGGCGATACGTCGGTACGGGGTGTTGATGTCCATGGCCTGGTTAATGCGGCCACGGGGTCACGCGTAACGGCTCCGGCGTGTCCTGACGGCTTCCTGACACTGTCCCGCGAGCCCGTAACCCGGCTGGGTCGGGCTCGTGACCCCCGCGGGGCTGCGGCGTGGCCCAGGCGGCGCCTGACGGCGCCCGCGGAGCGGCCACATACAACCCCGGTATGCGACCGCTCCGCGGTCGACGTCAGCCACCACCTGGACCTCGCCTCGCTCCCACGGGAGTCACGAGCCCGACCCAGGGCGGTCAGCTATTCTGGTCGTTTGCCGTAAACAGAAAAGGCAACCAATGAGAATTGGTTGCCAGCGGCCGGAATGATAGCACGAAAAGGGGCGATTTTGTCAAGCTCGAACGCCGACATCGATTCCGAGCAGGCGTACTTGACCGCGCTCTACCAGCGGCTGGATCAGTTGCGTGACCAGGCCGACAGTCGGCTCAAGGCGATCCTGCTGGAGGCCGGCGGCACCCCGCAGGGCCGCGCCCAGCGTGAGGCCACCCGCGCCCACTACGCGGAGCAGCTCGCCCAGATGAATTCCGTCGAGAACGGTCTCTGTTTCGGCCGTCTCGACTACACCACCGGGTCGAATCAGTACATCGGCCGGATCGGGCTCTTCGCCGAGGACCGCGACCAGGATCCACTTCTGGTCGACTGGCGGGCCCCGGCCGCCCGGCCGTTCTACCTGGCCACCGCGGTCAACCCGGAGGGGGTCACCCGGCGGCGCCACCTGCGCACCCGGGGCCGGACCCTGACCGGCGTCGACGACGAGGTGCTGGACCTGGAGGCCGGCGACGGCACCGGGCGTGAGGACGTGACCGGCGAGGCGGCGCTGCTCTCGGCGCTGACCGCGAACCGGACCGGCCGGATGCGCGACATCGTCGAGACCATCCAGGCCGAGCAGGACGAGGTGATCCGTTCCGGTCTGGCCGGGGCGCTGGTCGTGCAGGGCGGGCCGGGCACCGGCAAGACCGCGGTCGCGCTGCACCGCGCGGCCTACCTGCTCTACACCTACCGCCAGCAGCTCACCCGTTCCGGCGTGCTGATCCTGGGCCCGAACCTCACGTTCCTGCGCTACATCTCCCAGGTCCTCCCGTCGCTCGCCGAGACCGGTGTCCTGCTGGCCACCCTGGGCGACATGTTCCCGGGTGTGCGCGCCCGCGGCCACGAGCCGGACGACGTGGCCGCGTTCAAGGGCGACGTCGACCTGATGATCCCGGCCCTGGAGAACGCGGTGGCCGACCGGCAGACCGTGCCGGCGGCGTTCGCCGAGGTCGACCACGACGGCTATCCGCTGCGGATCGAGCGTTCGCTGATCGAGGACGCGCGGGCCGTCGCCCGCCGGTCGGGCCGCCCGCACAACGTGGCCCGGGCGGTCTTCGTGACCGAGGCGATCCACGCGCTGTCGCTGCAGATCGCCGAGCGCATCGGCGCCGATCCGCTCGGCGGGGAGAACCTGCTGTCCGAGGCCGACCTCGCGGAAACCCGTCGTGAGCTGCGGGAGGACATCGACGTACAGCAAATGCTCTTTGATTTTTGGCCGGTTCTGACGCCTCGGCAGGTGCTGCGTGACCTGCTCACCGACGCCGACCGGCTGGAGTCGGCCGGTCTGCCGCCGGCGCTGCTGCGCGACCGGGACGCCCGCTGGACCCCGGCCGACGTGCCGCTGCTGGACGAGTTGGCCGAACTGCTCGGCATCGACGACACGTTGAAGAAGCGCGAGGCGGCCCGGGAGCGCGAGGCCGCGATCGACTACGCCGAGGGCGTCCTGGAGATCGTCGAGGGTTCCCGTTCGCTCGACTTCGAGGACCAGGAGGAGGAGATCCTCTCGGCGATCGACGTGGTCGACGCGAGCGCGTTCGTCGAGCGGCACGAGGTGATCGACACCCGGACCGCGGCCGAGCGCGCCGCCGCCGACCGGACCTGGATGTTCGGGCACGTGATCGTCGACGAGGCGCAGGAGCTGTCCCCGATGGCCTGGCGGCTGCTGATGCGCCGCTGCCCGAGCCGGTCGATGACCGTGGTCGGCGACGTCGCGCAGACGTCCGAGCCGGCCGGCAGTACGAGCTGGGAACAGGTCTTCGAGCCGTACGTGGGTCAGCGCTGGCGCCTGGTCGAGCTGAGCGTCAACTACCGCACGCCGGCCGAGGTGATGGCCGTCGCCGCGGACGTGCTGGCCGAGGTCGGCCCGGCCCTGAAACCGCCGCGCTCGGTCCGCTCGGCCGGGGTCACCCCGTGGGCCCGGTCCGTGCCGGTCGACGGGCTGGCCGAGGAGCTGATCGCCGACGTCCGCAAGGAGTCGGCGGCCGTCGAGTCCGGCCGGGTCGGCGTCCTGGTCCCGGCCCGGCTGCAGGAGACGCTCGGTGCCGCCCTGGTCGCGGCCGTCCCCGGCGCGGCCGTGGGGGAGCAGCCCGACCTGCTCAACCACGTGGTGCTGATGACCGTGCGGCAGGCCAAGGGGCTGGAGTTCGACTCGGTCCTGGTCATCTGCCCGGACGAGATCATCGCGGAGAGCCCGCGGGGGCTGTCCGATCTGTACGTGGCGGTCACCCGGGCCACCCAGCGCCTCGGGGTGCTGCACACCGCCCCGCTGCCGGGAGTCCTGTCCTCGTTGGCCTGACCAGAAGCCGAGCCGGCCTGAGATGTCGCCCTGGTCAGGGGAGCGTCGTCGCGATGAAGACGTTCTCCCGGCCGGGGCGGTCCGGCGCGTCGCGAACCTCGAGAACCTCGAATCCCGCCGTACGCAATGATTCCTCGATCTCTTCCCGGGACCGGAATCGCAGCGTCGACTCGGACGTCAGCGTCGCCCCATCGGCGTCGAAGTGGTATTCGTAGCGAAATGACACAAGTGGCAGATCGACCGCCCCGAGCGTGAACCGCCGCTCGACGCCCGATTCTTCATCAAAAATCGGTTCATGGGCCCACTCCTCCCAGCCCCGGAACTCCGGCCGCCGAGCCTCGAACACCAGATGCCCGCCGTCGCGCAGCGCGCCCCGAATCCCCCTGAGCGCCCCCGCCCACTCCTCGTCGGTGACGAACACCTGAGCCACGTTCCCGGTCATCAAGGCCAGGTCGGCCCCGACCTCCGGCAGTTCGTCCGCCCCGGCGTGAACCCAGGTCACCGCCGCCGACTTCCCCCGGGCGACGTCGAGTGACGCCCCCGCCGGATCCGCCCCGACCACCGTGTACCCGCGCTCGGCCAGCAGCGCCGCGAAGGTCCCGGTCCCGCAGCCCACGTCGATGATCCGTTCCGGTCGCAGCGATTCCACGATCGCCAGATAGGCCGGAAGGTCCCCCCGATCACTGTCGAAGACGTCGTAGAGCGCCGCGAGTCGCGGATCGGAGAACAGGGCGTCCGGCATGCCGGGAAACTACTCAGCCCAGTTCCAGGCTGGCCACCGAATAAATTCCCCCGACGTCGATCGCCGGGCGCGGGCCGGTGTACATCCGCGCGGTCTCCGACACCGGCGTCAGCCCGGCCCGTCCGGCCAGCGCGATCCCGTCCGGGTTCACGTCGGGCACGTCCAGCACGACCTCGGTCGCCCGGCCGTCCAGGTCATCCGTGACCAGGGCGTCCAGCAGGAACGCGGCGGTCTCGGGCGAGTCCGCGTGCAGCGGCCCGATCCGGACGGCGTCGGCGGCCGGCCGCCGTACCCCGAAGCCGGCCAGTGTCCCGTCGCGCAGCGCGGCCAGGGCGTGCCGTCGCGGCGCGGAGATCCACAACGCCAGGAACGTGTCCCGGTCGGACGGGAAGAATCGCTGGTCGTAAAGCGTCAGCGCACCGAACCCGAGCTGCCGCGCGTCGACCAGCGTCAGGTCGGACGCGGTCACGTCGACCCGGGCGACGCCGCGGAACCGCACGTTGGTCCAGGCCGGCCGGAATCCGGACTTCCGGTAGTTCTCCTGCTGGGCGACCACGCCGTCGAGCCCGATGTCCCGGTTGACCAGCCGTTCCATGCCGGCCTGCCAGGTGCGCAGACCGTAGCCGTGCCCGCGGAGCCCGGGAACGGTCAGGTAGTAGCCGATGAAGCCGTGACCGACCCCGTAGCGGACCGCCGAGATCGACGTCACCGGCCGGCCGTCGAGCCGGCCCACCAGGAAGCCGCGGGGGTCGACCGGGAAGAACAGCCGTTCGTCGCCCAGCCCCGGTGTCCACCCCTCGGCGGTGGCCCACTCGGCGAGCAGGCCCATGTCGTCGAGGCTGGCCGGCGTTATGGAGAATTCGCCCATAACGTGACAATAATGTCCGTACGGGAAAAAGGCCCGGCGTCCGCAGACGCCGAGCCCTCCCGCATGGTTTTGATCCGTCAGGCGGCCTGACGCGCCCCGCGGCCGATCGCGGTGTGCCCCTGGCTGTTGGTCATCGCCAGCCGGCTGTGCATCGTCGTGTTGCTGGCGATGCTCGCGTAGTACGACGCCCGCCGGCGGGCCGTGATGCTGTCCGGGTTCTCCGGGGTCGGCGCCATCTCGGGGTCGAGGTGCGTGTTCAGGCCGTCGCGCAGCAGCGACAGCGCCTCGGCCCGCAGCTGCGACACGCGCGACTCGGTCACGCCGAGGTCCTTGGCGATGTCGGCCATCGGGCGCTCCTGCAGGAAGTACTCGGTGACCACGGTCTGCAGCCGGTCCGGCAGCGAGCCGATCGCGTGGTGCAGGTAGCCGATCTGCTCCCGGCGCAGCAGCATCTCCTCCGGGCCGGGGGTGCGCTCGGTGACCAGGTCGTCGGCGCTGCTGGTGGTGAAGCCCTGCAGCGACAGCACGGTCGCCCGCTGCACGTCGGTGTCGGTCTGGTGCAGGTCCGTGGTGGTGGTGCCGAGCGCCTGGGCCAGCTCCTCCGGCGTCGGCGTGCGGCCGAGGCTGGTGGTCAGGCTCTGCCGGGTGGTGTCGGTGCTGCGGGCCTTCGACCGCACCGAGCGGGTCGCCCAGTCCAGCGAGCGCAGCTCGTCGAGCAGGGCGCCGCGGATCCGGGTGCCGGCGAAGCGGTGGAACGGCACGCCGCGCTCCGGGTCCCAGCCGCGGGCGGCGGTGACCAGCGCGTGCAGCCCGGCGCTGGTCAGGTCGTCGCGGTGGATGTGGTTGGGGATGCGGCTGAGCATGTCCCGCACCAGGTGGCCGACGAGCGGCATGTGGGTGCGGATCAGTTCTTCCTGCTCCGCACCGGAGAGAACCGGCGTCGCGGGAGCGGTGTCGGCGGCGAGGTCGGCAGCGGTCGTCACGGTGCTGGTCATGTCGTTTCCCCCGGTTGTTGTCGGCGCCCTTGGCTGGGTGGCACCGGCTGACAGGGAGAAACTTTGAAGCTCGGAAGGTGCGGGAAAAGGTCACGGACAGTTGCTTGCCGGTTGCTCCGAAACCGGTGCCCGGTGATGCCCGTGTCGATCGGCGGGGCCGGCCTCCGCTTGAGAGTTTCCGCGGCCGTACGGCAGGGTGAGCCGCATGGATCTGAGCGACGGCGGCACAGCCGTCAACGTCATCGCCGGTGTACTGATCGTCGCCGGGGTGATCGGGGTGATCCTGCCGATCATTCCGGGACTGCTGCTGAGCTGGGCCGGAGTGCTGGTCTGGGCCCTGCTCGCGGACACCGGCGGCACGGTCAAATGGGTGATCCTGGGCGTCGCCACGGTGATCGCCGCACTCGGCCTGGTGATCAAGTTCCTGTGGCCGGGCCGCAAGCTCAAGGACTCCGGAGTGCCCCTGCCGAGCCTGCTCGTCGGCGGGATCCTCGGCCTGATCGGCTTCTTCGTGGTCCCGATCGTCGGCCTGCTCCTCGGCTTCCTGCTCGGCATCTACGCCATGGAGGCCGCGCGCCTCGGCGTCGACCAGGCCTGGCCCTCGACCCGCCGCGCCCTCGCCGCCGTCGGCCTGTCCCTGCTCGTCGAGTTCGCCGCCGCCCTCGCCATCGCCGTCGTCTGGATCTTCGGCCTGATCATCACCTAACCCAAGATCAAATTCTTTATTGCCTCGGTCCGCCGGGGTACAGACCGTCGCTCCCGCGGGGACCCTTCCGACCCTCGCAGGCCGCTGGCGCGGCCAAAACGCGAGGCCCGAAAGGGCGACGTGGTCTTCGGGTTGCGCTCAAACCAACAAACCCACCCACCCCGCGACGCCCAGCCCCACGCCCCCACGCCCAGCCCCCACGCAACCCCACAGCCCACACACCGCCCAGCCGCACCCCCTGCCCCCGGCTGGTGCTGAGGGCTGTATCCAGGCCCCCGACACAGCCCTCAGCACCAGCCGAGACCGTGACCCACGCGGTGTCCGGGCTCGGCGCGCGGGCGGCGGGGCCCAGCTGGTGCTCAGGGCTGTGTTGAGGGCCTGAGGGCAGCCGTCAGCGCCAGCTGGGATCGGGACCCGCGCGGTGGTCGGGCTCGGCGCGCGGGTGCGGGGGGCCGGCTGGTGCTGAGGGTTGTGTCGAGGGCCCGAAGGCAGCCGTCAGCGCCAGCTGAGACCGTGACCCGCGCGGTGTCCGGGCTCGGCGCGCGGGCGGCGAGGGCCAGGCTGGTGCTCAGGGCTGTGTTGAGGGTCCGAAGACAGCCGTCAGCGCCAGCTGGGGTCGGGGCTTGCTAGTCGCGGGCGAGGCGACGGCGGCGGCGCTGGACGAGGAGGAGGGAGAGGGGCATGGCGGCCAAGACCACGGCTACCGTGCCCGCGGCCAGGACGGACAGGCCACCGGACTTGGCGGCCGGCTTCGCGGCGACTCCGGCCAGGCCACCGGTGGTCGCCTTCTCCGGGGTCGCGGCCGTGGCCTGGGCCGACGCCTGCACCTCGGCCGGGGTGACCAGGTGGCCCACCGAGGAGCCCGCCGGCTGGGCGAAACCCCAGTCCAGCAGCGCCGCCCCCTGCTGCCATCCGCGGATCGGCCGGGCCTCGGCGCCGAGCAGGGTGACGACCAGGCGTCGCCCGTTGCGCTGGGCCGCGCCCACGTAGCTGTGCCGGGCGACCGTGGTGAATCCGGTCTTGCCGCCCATCGCCCCCGGGTAGTTGTAGATCAGCTTGTTCTCGTTCTGGAACTGGAAACCGCCGACCTTGGGCGATTTCTGGGCCGGCATCTGCGCGCTCTTGGTGAGCACGTATTTGCGGAAGTCTGCGTTGGCGAAGTCCACCCGGGCGATCAGCGCCAGGTCGTACGCGCTGGTGAACTGGCCCTTGCCGTCCAGGCCGGACGGTGTCACGGCGTGGGTCTGGAACGCGCCGAGCTCGGCCGCCTTCGCGTTCATCGCGGCGACCGTCTTGGCGACCCCGTCGGCGCCGCCCCCGCCGGCCATCCGGGCCAGCGCGTTGGCCGCGTCGTTGCCGGAGTTCAGCAGCAGCCCGAGCCAGAGGGTGGAGACCGGGTAGGTGCCGCCGACCACGATCCCGACGGCCGAACTGTTCTCCTCGATGTCCAGGTCGCTCTGCACGACCTTGACGTTCTGCTTCGGGTTGAGCTTGTCGATCGCGGTGGCCGCCAGCAGGGTTTTCTGCACGCTGGCGGGGGTCTGGTAGACGTGCGGGCCGCAGGCGCCGAGGACCTCGCCGCTGTCCAGGTCGGCGACGATCCACGTGGTCGCGGTGACGGCCGGCGGCTGTTTCGCCCCGGCCGGGACGATCAGCCCGTGGGTGGCCAGGTCGCCGCCGCCGACCTTCATCGCCTCGGGGTCGTCGGCCGGCGGGACCGGGCGCGGCGGGGCGCTCGGCTTGACGATCTTCGGCCGCGGGCAGGGAACCTCGGCGGCGGCCGCGTTACCGGCCCGGACCGCACCGGTCAGCCCGGAGGGAAGGCCCGCACCCGTCAGCCGCGAGGAAGAGGAAAGCCGAGAGGAAGAGGGGAGAGCCGCGCTCGCCGGCCCGGGCGGAAGGACCGCTGACGCGGAGACGAGCAGGATCGCGGCGAGGGCGGCGGCGGGGCGGGCGATCGTCACGGCCAGCGGGCTCCTGCCTCGAGTCGGCGCTCCAGCAGATGTTCCAGCGGCACGGTCTCGCCGTCGCCGCCACCGGCCCCGACGATCAGGCGCGGCATGCTCGGCGACAGGTCGGCGCCGGTGAATCGGGAACGCAGCGACGCCGGGACGGTGAGCACGTAGTACTCCCCGTCCTCGCCGACCGCGACGGACCGGTTGGACTTCAGGTACCACCCGCGTACGTGAGTCTTGTAGGTCCATCGGCCGTCGTAGGTGGTCGCGCTCAGCGGGTGGGGGGCGAGCCCGCGCTCGCCGGCCCGGCGGACGAAATCCTCGAGCAGGGTGGCCGCGTGCCGGGCCTCGGCGTTGCGCCCGGCGTCCAGCGCGGCGGCGCGACCGGCGACGGCCTGCCGGTGATGCGCCAGCCAGTCGGCGTGCTCCTCCTGCATGGCGCCGACCCTAACGTGAGGGCCGGGCCGGAGGCCAACCGGGTTTTCTCTTCGATTCGGCGCGAATGTTCTCAGCACATTCTGATAAGGGTTCCTGGCAACGGGAGCGAAGAATTGCCGGATCGTGCCGGGGAGTTGCGCCGCATGCCGTTCGGGGGCCAGACTGTCCGCGGGCGAATTGATTTCTCTCGGGAGTCGTTATGGCGCGGCAGGTAATCACCACCCTGATCGACGATCTGGACGGCAAGAAGGCGGATCGCACCGTCGAGTTCAGTCTCGACGGAGTCAGCTACACGATCGACCTTTCCGAGTCCAATGCCGGAAAGCTGCGCAAGGCACTGGATCCGTACATCAACGCGGGAACGCGCCTGGGCCGGACCGCCGCCGGTCGCATCCCGGCGCGCGGCGCGGCCCCGGCCCGGACGGCCGGCTCCCGTGACGAGAACCGGCTGATCCGCGAGTGGGCCATCAGCAACGGGCGCAAAATCTCCGAGCGGGGCCGCATTCCGCAGGAGGTCAGCAACGCCTATCGGGCCGCGCACGCCCGCTGACCCCGGGTTCCTTCCGTCCGGCGGAACCCGACGGCGGAATTGCACTTCCGTCCGAATTGGATGGTTTCAAATAGTCGCGCGCAGGCGCGGCAGCTCGGCGGCCACCGCTTCCAGTACCTTCTCGTCGCCCGCATACCAACTGGACTGGCGCGGCCAATGCGTGATCACGTCGGTGAATCCCAGAGCGGCCGCCCGGCCGGCCGCTTCCTGGAACGCGTCCACACTGCTCATCGAGAACACCGGTGACGAGTCGAGATTGAGGTATCGGTCGACCGTTTCCGGGGCCCGCCCGGCCGCGACAAGGGCGGCTTCGAAACGGTCGCGGCTCTCGGCGACCGCCCGCCACCATTCCTCGGTGGTCTCGGCCTGGGGGCCGGTGGTGACCCAGCCGTCGCCGTGCCGTGCGGCCAGTCGCAGTGCGCGCGGCCCGTTGGCGGCGATCACGAACGGTGGCCGGGGCTGCTGCACCGGCCCCGGGATGCTGCGCGCGTTCACGGCCGAGTAGTACGACCCGGACCACGTGGTCGTCGGCTGCCCCAGGATGGTGCCGAACAGTTCCAGGAACTCGGCGAACCGGTCGACCCGTTCGCGCGGGCTCAGTTCGTCCCCGCCGAGCACCGCCGAGTCGAATCCGATCCCGCCCGCGCCGAGCCCGAGGATCAGCCGGCCGCCGGAGATGTCGTCCAGCGCGGTGGCTTCCCGCGCGAAGTGCACCGGGTGCCGGAAGTTCGGGGTGGCCACGTACGTGCCGAGTTTGATCCGATCGGTGACCATGGCCGCCGCCGTGAGGGTCGGCACCGCGTCGAACCATGGGCCGTCGATCAGGTCACGCCAGCCCAGGTGGTCGTAGGTCCAGGCGTGGTCGAAGCCGAACTCCTCGGCCAGGCGCCACCGCTTGGCCGACTCGGACCAGCGCTGATCAGGAAGAATCACGATGCCGAAACGCATCCGGCCAGCCTAGGCGGTGCGGAGATCGTCTCCGGCGGAGGTGTCGGCCGGGTCGGCCGCGGCCGCCTCGAACGCCCGCAACGCCCGGACCAGGTCCTGGCGGGCGGTGACCGGCATCCGCTCCAGGACGTCGGTGAGCGCGGCCCGCCGGCGCTCCCGCAGGTCGGCCAGCAGGCGCCGGGACGCGGTGGTCAGCAGCAGGCGCACCTCGCGCCGGTCCCGCGGGTCGGCGACCCGGCGCAGCAGGCCGGTCGCCTCCAGGCGGTCGCAGAGCCGGCTGGCCGACGAGGGCACCACGTCCAGGGCTTCGGCCAGGCGGCTCATGTTGGTGTGCCGGTTCTCGGCGACGATGGTCAGCACCCGCAGCTGGGCGGGCGGGATGACCGGGGTCTGGGCCAGTCTCGCCCGTTCCAGGACAGCGGCCAGCGACTCCACCGACGACTCGATTGCCGCGGCGACATCGGTGGCGTGCTCCATGGCGTTCCCCGTCGCGAGGTCGCGGATCCCGTACAAAGAACTGCGTATTACCCCACCAGAGGTCTTACCAAACCTTGTCATCGGCGCCAATCCAGACACACGGTCACGGCGTCATCCTCCGGCTCGGTGCCTTTGTGAAACTCACGCAGGCCCCGCATCACCGTACCGACCGCCTCCCCGGCGGGCTGCAACCTAGTCCGGCGCAACGCCGTGAGCAGGGCGGATTCCCCGAATGTGGTCCCCCCTCCGGGTGCTGCCGCGTGCACCCCGTCGCTGACGACGAGCAGCCGGTCGCCCGGTTCGAGCCGGAATCGCTCGATCTCGTAGCGCGCCTCGCCGAACATGCCGAGCGGCAGCTGCTGTTCCAGCCGGACCTGTTCGACCTCGCCGCCCCGGCCGACCAGGCAGTGCGGGGATCCCGCGTCGACGGCGTCGACCCAGCCGCTGACCAGGTCGATCTCGAGCAGCAGGGTGGCCGCGTGCAGGCTGCCGCCGTAGCGGGCGTGCAGCGCGTCGGAGGCCAGTTCGGCCTGCTCGACGATGTCCGAGCCGCAGCGCCGGGCGTTGCGCATCGCGTTCACCGCGGCGGCCGTCAGCAAGGCCGCTTCCAGACCGTCGCCTGCGCCGTTGAGCACGGTGATGGTGAGTCGATCGCCGCCGAGCGCCCAGTCGAAATGGTCGCCGCGCACGTCGTACGCCGGTTCGAGCTGCCCGGCCAGCTGGAACCGGTCGTCGGTGAACGAGCGTCCGGGCAGCAGGTCCCACTGCATCTCGGCGGCCATGGTGAGCCGTTCCAGGCATTGGGCCCGGCGGTACCGGTCGGTCATCCGGTCGGCCGCGCGCAGCGCCACCGCCAGTTCGTCGGCGATGGCCCGGAGCTGGTCGGCCTGTTCCGGCTCGGGCCGCCCGGGCAGGTCGACCCGCAGCACGCCGAGCCGCTCACCCCAGCAGGAGAGCGGCAGGTGCAGGCGGGCCCGGCCGTTGATGTCGGTCTCGGTGCCCGGTCGCTGGCTGCCCAGGCAGCGCAGCGCGCCCGGGTCGCTGTCCGGCCCGGGCGGGCCGAGCAGCGGCGCGAGTCTTCGTAACGTGAGATCAGTGACCAGCACCTCGACGCGCTCGGCCGCGAAGTGCCGGCGCAGGTGGTCGGCGGTCACCTCCGGCAGACGGTCGGGCGCCGCGGCGCGCAGCAGCGCGCCGACGGGGACCGGTCGGTCGGACACCTGGACTCCTCTCGGGAACAATATTTGTTATACGGCAAATAATTGACCCATGGGCAGACCGCCATGCCGTGGGGCGGCATGAACCGTCAGGCGAAGGACTTCTCGAAGTGGATCAGCGAGCCGGTGCGCGGGCTGGACTGCATCCGCACGTTCTCGGCCAGGGCCCGGATCAGGAACAGGCCGCGGCCGTGCTCGCTGGAGTCGGCGGGCTCGGCGGCCGTGTCCGGCTCGAAGCCGTCACCGTCGTCGACGACGTCGATCGAGCAGCGGTCCTGACCGACGTCGAGGTGAACCTCGTAGCCCTGGGCGCCGGTGGCGTGCTTGACCACGTTGGCGCAGGCCTCGGTCAGGGCGATCTCCAGGTCGGAGCCGGCCTCACCGTCGATCTCGAGGGTGCTCAGCGCGCAGCGCAGGAGTCGGCGCACGGCGGGAACGCTGTCCACCTCGCGGGGAAGGTTGAGCCGAACCGACATACGCATGCCATTTTCTGTGCCCGATCGCCGCAGGGGCTAACCGTGTGGAGGGACACCGCGTCCCCGATTCGTGTTATCCATGTTCCTCGCGCCCGTCTCCCTTCCTGGCGCCCGGCGCCGGAGGAAAGGGCAGAAGATGGCGAACCAACCCGACACCGCTACGGTGGTGGCCGCGCGAGCCGGCGATCCGGTCGCGATCGACCGGCTCGTGGCCGGTTACCTCCCGCTCGTCTACACCATCGTGGGCCGGGCACTGGAGGGGCACGCCGACGTCGACGACGTCGTGCAGGAGACCATGATCCGCGTCCTGCGCAACCTCGGTGAGCTGCGCGAGCCCGAGGCGTTCCGCTCCTGGCTGGTGGCGATCACGGTGCGCCAGGTGCGCGACCGGTTCCGCCTGCGCAACGCCGCGGCCGACACCCCGCTCGACCCCGACCTGCGGGACCCGGGGGCCGACTTCACCGACCTGGCGATCACCCGCCTGGAGTTGTCCGGCCAGCGCCGGGAGACCGCCGAGGCGACCCGCTGGCTCGACGAGGAGAACCGGGAACTGCTCTCGCTGTGGTGGCTGGAGGCCTCGGGCGAGCTGACCCGCGACGAGATCGTGGACGGCACCGGGCTGAACCGGCAGCACGCCGCGGTCCGCATCCAGCGGATGAAGGGCCAGCTGGAGACCGCCCGGGCGGTGGTCCGGGCGCTGCATCGGCACCCGATCTGCCCCGAGCTGGCGGTGGTGATCGAGCCGTGGGACCACCGGCCCAACGCGCTGTGGCGCAAGCGGATCGCGCGGCACACCCGCGAGTGCCGGCTCTGTGCCCCGGCCTGGCAGGACCTGGTCGCGGCCGAGCGGCTGCTGGCCGGCCTGGCGCTGCTGGTGCCGTCGTCGACGATCACCGCCGGGCTGACCTCGGGCACGGCCGCCTCCTCGTACTCGTACGCGACCGGCAAGGCGATGGCCGGGAAACTGGCCGTCAAGGCCGGGGCCGGGGTCGCGCAGAAGGTGCTGGTCACCGCGCTTGCGGTGAGCGTGGTGGGCGGGGGCGGCGCGGCGGCGGTCTACGCGCTGAGCGCCGATAACGAGCCGGCCACGGCCGCCCCGCAGGTCATCGCCGCGCCGTCGCCGTCGGCGCTCGTGCTGCCGCCGTCACCGGCCCCGACCAGCAAGTCGCCGGCTCCCCGCCGTACGTCATCGTCGGCGAAGCCTGTGGTCCCGGTCACCGAGATCTCGGCGAAGAAGGGCGTCGGGGTCTGGAAGTTCACCGGGTCGAAGGCCGCGCTGAAGGACGTGGGCGCCGGCTGGTACTACGACTGGGCGTCGCAGAACAACGACATCCCCGGCCCGACCGGCGTCGAGTTCGTCCCGATGATCTGGGGCAAGCAGAACGTCACCAGCGCCACCCTGAAGGAGGCCAAGTCCGAGGGGAAGGTGCTGCTCGGCTTCAACGAGCCGGACATGGGCGGGCAGGCCAACATGAGCGTCGAGGACGCCCTGGCCGCCTGGCCGCAGCTCGAAGCGACCGGGATGCGCCTGGTCAGCCCGGCGGTGGCCTACGGCGGCGACACCGCCGGGGGCTGGCTCGACCGGTTCATGACCGGCGCCAAGAGCAAGGGTTACCGGGTCGACGCGATCGCCCTGCACTGGTACGGCTCGGACTTCAGTGCCGCCTCGGTCAACCAGTTCCTCGGGTACGTCGACGCGGTGCACAAGCGCTACGGCAAGCCGATCTGGATCACCGAGTTCGGCCTGATGAACTTCTCCGGCACGCCAAAGTACCCGACCGACGCGCAGAAGGTCACGTTTATCAAGGGCACCACCGCCGGCCTGGAGAAACGGTCGTTCGTCGAGCGCTACGCCTGGTTCGGTCTGCCCGCGGTCGGCGACAGCGTGGACTTCGGTCTCTACAAAGACGGCGACAGCCCCACGGAGGCGGGTAAGGCGTACCGCGCGGCGGGTTAGTCTCGGATTCATGATTCGGTTCGGGTACAAGGCGTCGGCGGAGCAGTTCGCGCCGGCTGAACTGCTCAAGTACGGGATTCTGGCCGAGGAGCTCGGCTTCGACTCGGTCTTCGTCAGCGATCACCTGCAACCGTGGCGGCACGACGGCGGCCACGCCCCGGCCGCGCTCCCGTGGCTCGGGGCGCTGGCCGCGCGGACCGAGCGGATCCTCGTCGGCACCAGCGTGCTCACGCCGACGTTCCGCTACCACCCGGCCGTGGTCGCGCAGGCGTTCGCCACCCTCGGCTGCCTGGCGCCGGGCCGCGCGATCCTCGGTGTCGGCTCCGGCGAGTCGCTCAACGAGGTGCCGCTGGGCACCGCGTGGCCGGACGGCAAGGAGCGGTTCGCCCGGCTCAAGGAGGCGGTCCTGCTGATCCAGAAGCTCTGGACCGAGGACCGGGTGACCTACGAGGGCCAGTTCTACCGGACCGAGAACGCGACGATCTACGACAAGCCCGAGACCCAGGTGCCGATCTACATCGGCGCGTCCGGGCCGGCCGCGACCCGGCTGGCCGGTCGGATCGCCGACGGGTTCATCACCACCAGCGGCAAGGGCCACGCGCTCTACACCGACACGCTGCTGCCCGCGGTCAAGGAGGGTGCGGAGAAGGGCGGCAAGAAGATCGACGACCTGGATCTGATGATCGAGGTCAAGGTCTCCTTCGACGACGACCTCGACCGCGCCCGCAACGACACCCACTACTGGGGTGCGCTGGCCCTCTCGCCCGAGGAGAAGACCGGCGTCGAGGACCCGGTCGAGATGCAGCGCCTGGCCGACGCCCTGCCGGTCGAGCGCACCGCGACCCGGTGGATCGTCTCGTCCGACCCGCGGGAGCACGCCGCCAAGGTCAAGGAATACCTGGACATGGGCTTCAACCACCTGGTCTTCCACGCGCCCGGGCCGGACCAGGAGCGCTTCCTGCGCCTCTACTCGACCGAGATCCTGCCCCGCCTGCGGGGCTGAGCGGCCTTCCGGCCGCCCGGCGATCCTGCTTATTGCTCCAGGTCGCTGGGCGGCACGGCCCGCAATTTTCCGGTACGGGATCCGCCGCCCCCTTCCCCGTTGATGACCCGCAGGTTGGGTCGCCCCTGCACGCGCCGCAGCCCCGCCCCGACGTCGCCCACCGGGTTGTCCCGCCACTGCCGGCGAACCGTGGTGGTCTCGCCGAGCGTGCGGCCCTCGCCCGCGAACCGTCGCGGCCCGAGTCGCCGCTCCCCACCGGCGGGGGCGAGCGGGACGGTCGCCGCGCCGGGCGCGACCGGAATGTGCTGCCGCCGGACCCCCGGGTTGATCATGCTCGCGTCGGTGCCGGTCCGCCGCAGCTCGTCGGCCGGGTGGCGCCCGGTCATCACCACGATGCTGTCGGCCGTCGACTCCCGGGCCGCCCGGCGCCGGTCGAAGTACTCGCCGAGCAGAGCGCGCCCGGCCTCCAGCAGCCCGGCCCGTGACGCCGGCGCGGTCCGCGGCCGGGCCACACCCGGCACCTCGGCCACGGTCAGCCCGTTCAGGGCCGCCCGCACGGTCAGCAGAGGTTCAATGTCAACACCATCTCCGCGTACGGCCTCGACGCCGGACACCCGGGGGAGCCCGGCCACCCCGGCCACGTCCCGCCAGAACGCCCGGAATCCGAAGCCGGGGTCGGTGCGCCGGACCCCGAAGAGCACCGCCATCAGCCACAGCACGATCCGCACGCCGGTCCGGGACGTGCCGGCCAGGTCCCGCCCGTCGCCGCGGAACCGGGTGCCCTGAGCCACGTCGGCGCCGTCCAGCAGCGCCCGCACGTAGCGGGGCAGCTCGGCCGGGTCGCACCCGCCGTCGCCCGGGACGGTGACCACGATGTCGCCCGTGCTCGCGGCCACCCCGCAGGCCAGCGCGTTGCCGACGCCGGTCCGGGTCTGCCGGATCACCCGGGCCGCCCGGGGCGTGGCTCTGGTGGTGTCGTCGTCCCGCCCGACCACCACGATGACCTCGTCGACCGCGGGCAGGGCAGCGAGCAGGACCGGCAGGGCAGCGGTCCCGGCCGGGATGATCACGCTCACGGACGGTGACGAGCGACGGAGTGGTGGAACGGGCATGAGGTGCGGCTCCCCAGGTCGGGTGCGGTGCTAGGGCACGAAGCTACCGGCTCGCAACCTGCTGGCAACTCATCAGTTCGGTGGATCACGATCATCTTCGCGGCCCGGTTCGGGTCGTCGGGTGCGGTCACCGTCCGTACGAAAGAGATAGGGTTTTGTCCGTGATGAAGCTTGGGCTCCACATTTCGAACTTCACCTGGCCGGACGGCCCCGCCAAGCTCGCGCCGACGCTCGCCGAGATCGCGTCGGCGGCCGACGAGGCGGGTTTCGAACGGATCAGCGTGATGGATCACGTCTGGCAGATCGGGGTCAACGGCCCGCCCGAGCTGGAGATGCTGGAGGCCTACACGGCTCTCGGTTTCCTGGCCGCGCACACCCGCCGGGCCAAGCTGCTGACCCTGGTCACCGGCGTCACCTACCGTGACCCCGGTCTGCTGGCCAAGGCGGTCACCACGCTCGACGTGCTCTCCGGGGGCCGGGCCATCCTGGGCATCGGCGCCGCGTGGAACGAGGAGGAGTCGCGCGGCCTGGGCCTGTCGTTCCCGTCGACCAAGGAGCGGTTCGAGCGGCTGGAGGAGGCGCTCAAGATCTGCCGGCAGATGTTCGACGGCGACGAAACCCCCTTCGAGGGTACGCATTACCGCCTCTCCCGCCTGCTGAACTCGCCGCTCCCGCTGGCCGCTCCGCGGGTGCCGATCCTGATCGGTGGCGCCGGCGAGAAGAAGACGCTGCTGCTGGTCGCCAAGTATGCGGACGCCTGCAACCTGTTCCCCGGCCCGGAGCTGCAGCACAAGCTGGACGTGCTGAAACGGCACTGCGACACGGTCGGGCGGGACTACGACGAGATCCAGAAGACCGTGATCTACCGGTTCGCGATCGGCGAGCGCGGGGAGAAGGTGGGCGAGGTGATCGACGACATGCGCCGGTTCGCCGCGATGGGCTTCGCGGTCACGCACGGCGGGGTCCCCGAGGCCTGGGACACCAAGAAGTTCGAGATCTTCCGGGACGAGATCATCCCGGCGGCGGAGGCCCTGTGAGCATCACGGCGATCGTCTTCGACCTGGACGGCGTGATCATCGACTCCGAGGAGGTCTGGGAGGAGGTGCGGCGCGGGTTCGTCGCCGAGCACGGCCGCGAGTTCCTCCCGGACACGCAGGACCGGATGATGGGCATGAACACCGCCGAGTGGTCGGCCCACCTGGCCGACGAGGTCGGCGTGCCGCTCCCGGCGACCGAGGTCGCGGCCGCGGTGCTGGGCCGGATGGCGGCGCGCTACGAGGAGTCGCTGCCCCTGATCCCGGGCGCGGTCGAGGCGGTCCGGGCGCTCGGGAAGCACTACCGGCTCGCGCTGGCCAGCTCGTCGGCCCGGATCCTGATCGACAAGGTGCTGGAGAAGGCCGGGATCACCGCGGAGTTCGAGGTCACGCTCTCGACCGAGGAGGTGCCGCGGGGCAAGCCGGCGCCCGACGTCTACCTGACCGCGGTCGAGCGGCTGGGTCTGACGCCCGCGGTCTGCGCGGCGATCGAGGACTCCAGCAACGGTCTGCGTTCGGCCGGCGCGGCCGGTCTGGCCGTGATCGCGGTCCCGCACGGTGTCTACCCGCCCGCCGAGGACGCGCTGGCCCAGGCCTCGCTGGTGGTCAAGTCGGTCACCGAGGTCACCCCGGAGGCGGTCGCCGCCCTTCGGTGATGCTCAGCCCGGCTGAGCATCGTGGTGGAGACGGCACGCTCGGAGGCTTCCCGGCGTATTACGCGCGTAATACGCTGGGGCCGTGGGATACGAATGGCTCGAAGTGGCCCTGCAGGCGCTGCGAGGCATCGATCCCGCCGAGGTGACACAGGTGCTCGGTGCCAGGCGACGCCGCCCGGTGCCGGCCGAGGCCGCCGGAGTGCTGCTTCTCACCGTCTGGGGGCGGACCCTGATGGGCCGGCCCCTGATCGTGGTGATTCGCCAGGTCGGCGACTTCGACTATGTCATCGTCGGAGCTCGCGAGATGGACGAGAAGCAGCTCGTGCGGTTCGAGCAGTGGGAGGCCGGTCAGTCATGAAGTCATATGCCGAGAAGGACCTGGCCGCGGCCGTGGACGCCGTGGCCAACGGTGAGATCACATTCGTGGACGGCGGCCCCACCGAGCTGCCCCCGCCGCCGGACACCGAACCCAAGGTGGTCTGCTCGTTCCGCCTCCCCGTGGAGGCGTACCAGCAGCTGCGCCAGGTCGCCACCGAGCGCGGCCTCAAACCGACCGCCCTGATGCGGGACTGGGTGCTGGCCGGGCTGGCCTCGGCCGACCGGGACCGCACGATCTCGGTCGCCGACCTGCTCCGGGTCGTCGCCGCCCTGCCCGACGCCCACCCGGACGCGGCGTAGCCCGAGCACGACCGATGTCCCCGGCCGCGCCCCGGCCCGGCGTGACCGGGCGCGACCGGTGTCCCGGCCGCGCCCGGACGCCGCCTAACCCAGCACGGCCGGAATTCCGGCTCCGGGCCGGGACTCGTCGCGGGGGGTCTTCGCGACGAGTTCGGCGTGGATGATGAGCCGCTTGGCGTGACTGCCCTTGGGCGTGCACGTCGTCAGGGTGAGCAGCGCTTTCGTCGGCGTGACGCCGGGCCGGTCGGGGACCGGGGCGACGACCTCGACCGCGCTCGGCTTGACCGTCTCGTCGCCGTAGACCTGGTACACGTACCAGAAATTCTGGGTCTCGACGCCGATCACGTCACCGGTGTTCAGCTCGTCGATCCGCCAGAACGTCTTGGGGATCCGGTGCCCGGCCACCGAGAAGTTCCCGATCTGCCCGGGCATCGCGGAACCCGGGTAGTGCCCGGGGCCGAACTTGATGTCGATGTCCCGGACGCCGTCGACGACGACCCACTCCTTGTCGAGCTTCGGGATGTAGAGCCGCCCGATCAGACTGCTTCCCGGCGCGGCCGGGCCCTTCGGCGTGGTGGCGAGCGCCGGGTTGTCCCACTGCTGGTCCAGCTCGCTCGACAGGGTGTCCTGGTGGGCCTGCACCTCGGCGCCGTTGCCCCAGATCTCGTACGCCGCGAACAGCATCACGACCAGGCCGAACGTGATCGCCAGCTCGCCCGAGACCCGGATGCCGCCCCGGATGCGCGAGGTGAGCGTCGGCCGGGTCAGCTCCGAGTAGACGCTCTGATAGCCGTCCTCGGTCTGCTTCGCCCGCAGCTTGACCACCCGCTCGCCACGTTTCGGCGCCTCGTCCGCCTCGTCCGGCTCGTCGGTCGGTGTGGTGGGGATGACGATCGCGGCGCCCAGTGCGGCGTCGGGCTCGGCGCCGGCCTTCGCGGCTTGCGCCGCCCGGCCGGGCACCGCGGACAGCAGGGCGGTGGGTTGCCGTAGCGCCTCCGGCTTCAGCGCCGCGAATTTTCCGGTCGGTGCCTGAGAGGTACGGATGACGACCGTCTCGCCGGTCAGAGCGCCGGACGCCCGGTGCCGTCCGTTCCCGGCCGGCTCTTCCTCACGCTGTTCCACGGCGACTCAGACGCCGCTCGCCCCCTTTTCGTGCACCACCCCACCCAACTTGTGATCAAAAACGCCGGCCCCGCCCCGGTCCGCGCAACCGCCCGCCTCGGCCCGCGCAACCGCCCGCCCCGGTCCGCGCAACCGCTTGCGCGAGGTCCGCGCGGTGCCGGCCCGCGGCGCGGCTCGGGGGCTCGGCTGGTGCTGAGGGCTGTCATGACGTACGGGAAAGAGCCCTCAGTGCCAGCCGGGAACCGGAAGGCGCGCAGCGGTCTTGAGCGCATCAGAGGGGGTAGGCCGGGAGCGCCAGGTTGGTGCTGCGGTCCGCCGCGAGCTTGAAGGTCAGGTTCAGGATCCACTCCTGGTTGTTCATCCAGTTGCGCATCCGGATGCCGCGCTCGGTGCGCGGGGCCAGGAACCGGCCGGTCGTGTCGCCGCCTTTCTGGGTGCCGCGGGCGAACTTGCGGATCCGCTCGGCGTAGCGCGGGAACGCGATCCGGTGGTCGCCGCCGGCCAGGGCGAGCTCGCCGGCCAGGACGTAGGCGGCGACGACGGCCGTCCCGTTGCCCTGGCCGCCGATCGTGGCACCGCAGGCGGCGTCCCCGAGCAGGGCGACGCGGCCGCGGGTCCACTCCGGGGCGTCGACCCGGCAGATCTGGTCGAAGTAGAGGTCGTCGACGCGGTCGAGCTCGTCCAGCAGGCGCGGGGCGAGCCAGCCCAGGCCGCCGAAGCGGTCGCGCAGGATCGCTTTCTGCTGGTCCGGGTCGCGGCGGTCGTAGCGCAGCTCGGGTGAGGCGAAGGCGGCGAAGACGCCGGCCCGGGACGGGTCCTGGTGGTCGCCGCCGACGCTGATCATCACGCCGGGCGCGTTGTGCAGCAGCGAGGTGCGGTCCAGGCCCCACTCGTTGGCGACGGGCCAGGTGGCGACGTAGTAACCGAGGTGCTTGACGAACTGCTCCTCACGCCCGAACGTCAGCCGGCGCACCCCGGAGTGCACCCCGTCGGCCCCGACGACCAGGTCGTACGTGCGCTCCCGGCCGGAGGCGAAGGTGACGTCGACGCCCGCCGGCGTCTCGGTCATCGCGGTGATCCGGTCGCCGAACAGGTATTCCGTCTCCTTGCCGGCGTCGCAGAGGATCCGGGCCAGGTCGCCGCGGAGCACCTCCAGATCACCACCGGCCAGCCCGGCCGGCCACTCCATCAGCCGTGCCCCGTGCTCGTCGACGAAGCGCATCGCGGTGCCGTGGGTCTCGACCGCGCGCAGCTCGCCGACGACCCCCATCTTCTCCAGGATGCCCATGTGCAGCGGGCCGCGGAAGTCGACGGCCTGGCCGCCGGTCCGCAGCTGGGGGGCGATCTCGACGATCGTCGCCCGGTGGCCGTAGCGGCCCAGCCAGTAGGCGAGGGCGGGGCCGGCGATGCTCGCGCCCGAGATCAGGACGTCCATGTCTCCTCCAACGCTTGAAACTGTGTCCATCGGACTCAGTTATTTCTGTGTACGGTAGACGCAGTTTCGGTGGAGGGCAACATGGATTTCCTGTGGCAGGAGAACTCGGGCGGCCGGCGTGGGCCGAAAAAGGCGCTGACCTTGGACGCGATCGCGGATGCGGCGATCGCGGTGGCCGACGCGGAAGGACTGGCCGCGGTCTCGATGCAGCGGGTCGCTCTTGATGTCGGCTACACCAAGATGGCGCTGTATCGGTATTTGCCGGGTAAGGCCGAATTGGTGGCCGTGATGTTGGAGCGCGGAATGGGTAGCCCGCCCGTCTTGTCCGCGGGGGACTGGCGCGCGGCACTGACCACGTGGTCCGAATCGCTCATATCCGTTTTTGTCGCTCACCCGTGGGCCATCGAAGCCTCCGCGGGCAGTCGTCCGGTCGGGCCGAATGAACTGGGCTGGATGGAAGCGGCCCTGGCCGTCCTACCCGAGGGGCTGACCGGCGCGGAGCGGATGGACACCGTCGCGGTCATCGCCGGCCAGGTCCGGGCGCTGGTCGTCCAACCCTCGGAGGGCGGCCTGATCAAGGCCATCACCGAGCACGCGGCCCGTTTCCCGGCGATCTCCGCGGCGCTGGCCGACATGGCCGTCCAGGGTGGCCACGACCAGGCGTTCCGATTCGGACTGGAGCGCATTCTGGACGGACTGGAGACGTTGATCACGCAACGCGTGTGAAACATCTTCGATTCGGGTAGGTCCGGGCCGAACCTGGGAGGTGGGCCCGTGAGCGGACTCCGGCTCGACGTCGATTTCGTCGACTATCTGATCCTCGCGATCTATTTCATCACTGTTCTGGGTGTGGGCTTCATGGCCCGGCGGGCCATCAAGAACAGCTCCGACTTCTTCCTCTCCGGCCGGTCGATGCCGGCCTGGGTGACCGGTCTGGCCTTCGTCTCGGCCAACCTGGGCGCCCTCGAGATCATCGGCATGGCCGCCAACGGCGCCCAGTACGGCATGATGACCCTGCACTACTATTGGGTCGGGGCCGTACCGGCGATGGTCTTCCTCGGCATCGTGATGATGCCGTTCTACTACGGATCCAAGGTCCGCAGCGTTCCCGAGTTCCTCCGGCGACGGTTCAACCGGCCGACCCACCTGTTCAACGCGGTCAGCTTCGCGATTGCCCAGGTGTTGATCGCGGGGGTCAACCTTTACGCTCTGGCGCTCATCCTGCAGGCGCTGCTCGGCTGGCCGCTCTGGCTGTCCATCGTGATCGGCGCGGCGATCGTGCTGTCGTACATCACGCTCGGCGGTCTCTCCTCGGCCATCTACAACGAGGTGCTGCAGTTCTTCGTGATCCTGGCCGGTCTCATCCCGATCACCATCATCGGCCTGGTCAAGGTCGGTGGCTGGCACGGCCTGGTCGAGAAGGTGCAGGCCAGCCCGATCGGCGACTCGGCCTTGCACACCTTCAGCAACACGGCGAGCAGCGACAACCCGCTCGGGGCGAACTGGATCGGGATCATCTTCGGTCTCGGTTTCGTGCTCTCCTTCGGCTACTGGACGACGAACTTCGCCGAGGTGCAGCGCGCGCTGAGCGCCAAGGACATGAGCGCGGCCCGGCGGACCCCGATCATCGGCGCGTTCCCGAAGCTGCTGATCCCCGCGGTCACCGTCATCCCCGGCCTGATCGCCCTGGTCACCGTGCAGGGGCTCGGGGCCAAGGAGGGGGACCTGACCTACAACAACGCGATCCCGCTGCTGATGCGCGACCTGCTGCCGAACGGCGTGCTCGGTGTCGCCGTCACCGGCCTGGTGGCGTCGTTCATGGCCGGCATGGCGGCCAACGTGAGCGGATTCAACACCGTCTTCACGTACGACATCTGGCAGTCCTACATCCGCAAGGACCGTCCCGACGGCTACTACCTGCGGGTGGGCCGGATCGCCACGATCGTCGGCGTGATCATCGGGATCGGGACCGCGTTCATCGCGGCCGGTTTCGACAACATCATGAACTACATCCAGGCGCTGTTCTCGCTGTTCAACGCGCCCCTGTTCGCCACGTTCATCGTCGGCATGTTCTGGAAGCGGATGTCCGCGTGGGCCGGTTTCTACTCGCTCGTGCTCGGCTTCCTCGCCTCGCTGACGCTCTACCTGGGCTACCTCGGTGACGTCTTCACGTTCAACTCCGACCTGGAGGAGAGCTTCTGGGGCGCCGGCGCCGCGTTCGTCACCGCAGTGGTGGTCGCGATCGTGGTCACCCTGTTCACCCCGCCCAAGCCCGAGGAGGAGCTGCACGGCCTGGTCTACGGCCTGGCCGGTCCGAGCACCGGCGCCGACGTGATCATCGCGGCCGACAAGGTCTGGTGGCGCAACCCGGTGCTGCTCGGCACGATCGCGGTGGTCCTGGCCGTCGTTCTCTACATCCCGTTCTGGTGAGTGAGGGTGAGCTTGGCATGAATCGACTCTTCGACCTACGCGCCGTCATCGGCGGCATGTTCACCCTGTACGGCGTGATCGTCACGATCATCGGCCTCTTCGACAGCCCGTCGGAGATCGACAAGGCCCAGGGCGTGCGGATCAACCTGTGGATGGGGCTGGCCATGCTCGCGCTCGGCCTGCTCATGCTGCTCTGGCTGCGGCTCAACCCGCCGAAGCCGGTGGCCGAGGAGCCCGAGGAGGCGCCGGACCAGGCGGAATGATGTCCGGTCCGGTGTGCCCTGGTTGTCATCGCGTTGCACAGGGTCCTCATATCTTCAAGAGGTACCCACCGGCGACCGATCACCTGGGCATGGAACCCCTCGCCTCTATCAGCAGCCTCGCCTCAGCCGGCGGCCAGCGCTCAGCTGGCTGGCAGGCGCAACTACGAGTTGACTACGTCGTCAACCGGGTGGCCCAGACCCATCGCGGCCAAGCCGAAGACCAGGTGAAACAGGCGCTAGCCGACCAGCTCCGGGTCTACGGCGTGGTCCCCAACGTCAAGCAGATGGCGATTTACGCACAAGCCATCTCCGCCCTGCCCGAGATCCCGCCCAACACCCACCGGTAAGCGTCATCGGGCCGGGAAGCGAAGGATCCGGTCGTCGCCGTCGCGCGGATCGCCGCGGCCGTCGGTGTTCGAGGTGGTCAGCCACAGCGAACCGTCGGGGGCCACGGCGACCGTGCGAAGACGCCCGTACTTCCGGTCCAGTTCCGCCTTGGCCGTCCCGCCGTCGAGCGGGACGGCCCACAACCGTTCGCCCTTGAGGGCGGCCACGTACAGCGTGTCGCCGGCGACCGCGGCCCCGCTCGGGGACGCGTCGTCGGTGCGCCACTGCACGATCGGGTCGGTGTACCGGGGGTCGCCGGCCTTGCCCTCGACCTCGGGCCACCCGTAGTTCTTGCCGGGCTGGATGATGTTCACCTCGTCCCAGGTGTCCTGACCGAACTCGATCCCGTACATCCGCCCCTGCGCGTCCCAGGCCAGGCCCTGCACGTTGCGGTGGCCCATGCTCCAGACCGGTGAGCCCGGCCACGGGTTGCCCGGCGCCGGTTTACCGTCGGGGGTGATCCGCAGGATCTTGCCGTTCGGATCGTCGCGGTTCTGCGACTGCGGCTCGTCGCCGGCGTCCCCGGTGCCGACGTAGAGCATGCCGTCCGGCCCGAACGCGAGCCGCCCGCCGTTGTGCCGGGATCCTCGGTCCAGCCCCTTGAAGATCACCACCGGGTCGCCGCCGCTCAGCGCGAAGCGGACGATCCGGTTGTCGTCGTCACCGGTGAAATACGCGAACACGTCACCCTTGAGATACGCCAGCCCGAGCAGGCCGCCCTCACCGCCGGCCCGCACCCCGGGCACGGTGTAGACCTTCTTCCTGGCCGCACCCGGTCGGACTTGATAGATGTCGCCGGTCTGCCGCTCGGCGACGAGCGCGCTGCCGTCGGGCAGGAAGGCCAGCCCCCACGGGACCTTGATCCCGGTCGCGATCGTCTCCGGCTCGGCGCTCAGATCCGGTGTCCGGGCCGCCGGTCTCGGCGCGGACGAGGCCGGGGACGAGGCCGCGGAGATCGCGGGCACCGGTTCGACCGTCGGGGCGGCCGTGGGCTCGTCGTGTGAGCAGGCGGTCAGCAGCGCGGCGCCGGCTGCCGCGAGGGCGAGTCGTGTGACGGTCGGCATCATTCCACCCTGCCATGTCCATCGACGTAGGAATGCCCCATATGATGCAAAATCGGGCATTCTCCGGAATCGTTGCGCAACCGCGGCCCAAGATGAGGGCCGCGCGGCCGACTCCCGCCGCGCAGGGCGGAGAGTTGGGTTTTGCGAGCTTTGCGGTGGCCGGCCACGGCCGCGATCCTCGTCCTGGCCACCCTGACCGGGTTCGCCCGGCCGGCCCGGGCCGACCCGGCGGTGACCTGGGCCGTCTGTCCCGAGGACGCCCGGGTCGAGTGCGGGCGGATGCGGGTCCCGGCCGACTGGGCCAGCCCCTACGGTCCGACGATCGAGCTGCAGATGGCCCGGCGGAAGGCGACCGACCCGGCTCACCGGCTCGGCGTCCTGATCGTCAACCCGGGCGGCCCCGGCGGCTCGGCCGTCAACATGGCCCTGGACGGCGACTTCTTCAGCGCCGACCTGCGGAAACGGTTCGACATCATCGGGCTCGACCCGCGCGGGGTCGGCCGCAGCGCCCCGGTGCTGTGCTCCCAGGCGCTGGTCGACGCGAAACCGTCGCCGCTGGTCGGCAGCGAGGCCGGGTTCCGGGCGCTGGCCGACTACAACCGGCGACTGGCCGCGGACTGCACCGCGCGCAGCGGGCCGGTGGTCCAGCATGCCGACACCGGCAGCGTGGTCCGCGACGTCGAGGCGCTGCGGGTCGCGCTCGGCGAGCCGAAGGTCAGCATCTTCGGCGCGTCCTACGGCTCGATGATCGGCGAGCTCTACGGCGACACGTACCCGGGAACGCTGCGCGCGGCCGTGCTGGACAGCGTGATGGACCACAGCGCGGACGTGGACGCGTTCCTGTCCCAGGAGACGGCGTCGGTGCAGGACTCGTTCGACGAGTTCGTGAAGTGGTGCGCCCGGGACGCCCGGTGCGTGCTGCGCGGCCAGGACATCCCGGCGCTGTGGGCGACGCTCATGCAGCGGGCGGCGGCCGGGACGCTGGAGGACCCGTACGACCCGCCGGCCAAACTCGGCGTCTGGGAGCTGATCTCGGCCGCGTTCAGTGCGTTCTACGACCCGCAGTGGTTCTCGTTCGCCCACTACCTGCAGGACGCGGCCGAACCCGGGCAGGCGGCCGGGCGCATCGCGGTCCCGCCGATCGACCTGACGCCCAACAGCTTCCCGGCGGTGTTCTGCGGGGACTGGTCGCTGCCGGTGGGCGACTTCACCGCGTACCGAAGAAGAATTGATGCTTTGGCCAGGATCGCCCCGCAGGTCCGGGCCTCGCCGATCGCGCTCTCGGCGGCCGCCGGCTGTGTCGGGTGGCCGCACCCGCCGGCCAGCCCGCAGCACCGGCTGGCCCCCGCCCGGATGCCGATGCTGCTGGTCAACGCGCTGCACGACCCGGCCACCGGGCACGCCTGGGCGCAGCAGGTGGCCGTCCAGCTCGGGCCGTCGGCGCGACTGCTGACCTATCAGGGGTGGGGGCACGTCGCGTACTCGCACAGCCCCTGCGTGAAAGCGGCGGTCGAGCGTTACCTGATCGACCTGACCCTGCCCCCGGTCGGGACGACGTGCCCGGCCGTCGAACCCGAGCCGTTCGGTATCGGGTAGCCGTGGTAACGGTTGTGCCCGGCCGGGTTCAGCGGTAGGCAGGGATCGACAACCGACACTGTCCTGTCTGGAGGGCCGATGCGGTTCATTACAGCGCTGGCCGCGCTTTCGTTGACCACTCTCGGGCTCGCTACGCCGGCATCCGCGGCGGTGCCCGCCAAGAGCTCGACCGCCGAAGGGTACGGCGGCGCGATCGCCACCGTCGATGCCACGGCCACCGCCGCCGGCCTGGAGGTGCTGCGCCGCGGCGGCAACGCGGTGGACGCCGCGGTGGCGGCCGCGGCGACGCTCGGCGTGACCGAGCCGTTCGCCTCAGGGATCGGGGGCGGGGGATTCTTCGTGTACTACGACGCCCGTACGCGCAAGGTCTTCACCATCGACGGCCGGGAGGCCGGACCGGCGTCGATGACTCCGGCGTATTTCGTGAACCCGGCGACCGGGCAGCCCTACGCGTTCGACGAGGCGCGAGTCAGCGGCCTGTCCGTCGGGGTGCCCGGCACGCTCGCGACCTGGAAATCCGCCGCCGAGCAGTGGGGGACGCGGTCGCTGTCGAGCGCGCTCACCGAGGCGGCCAAGGTCGCCGATCGAGGGTACGTCGTGGATGGGGAGTTCCGGCGTCAGGTGACCGAGAACGCGGGCGCCTTCGGGCAGTTCGACGCGACCAAGGCGCTGTATCTGCCCGGTGGGCTGCCGCCGGCCGTGGGCACCACGATCCGCAACCCTGATCTGGCCGCCACCTATCGCGAGATCGCGCGCAAGGGGACCGGCGCGTTCTACCGCGGCTCCATCGGTGCCGACCTTCTGAAGACCGTGAAAAATCCCGCCATCTCCGACAGTCCCAGCTCACCGTGGGCCTACCCGATCCGGCCCGGTGTGCTGACCGCTTCTGATCTGGCGAGATATCAGGTTCGGCACCCGGCCCCGACCAGGGCCGACTACCAGGGCCTGACCGTCTACGGCATGTCCACCCCGTCCAGTGGCGGCACCACGGTCGGCGAGGCGCTGAACATCCTGGAGGCGTCGCCGCTCGACTCCGCCTCCACGGTGGAGAAGCTGCACTACTACCTTGAGGCGTCCGCGCTGGCCTTCGCCGACCGGGGACGCTACATCGGCGCCGACACCCCGCAGTCCACGCTGCGCGAACTGCTCTCGGACCGGTGGGCGAAGCAGCGGGCCTGCCAGATCTCCCCGGACCGGGCCCTGACCAAGCCGGTCGCACCCGGCCCGTCGGGCTGCACCCCGTCGGTCACCGCGGCCACCCCGGACACCGGGATGAGCACCACCAACCTGACCGTCGCCGACCGGTGGGGCAACGTCGTCGAGTACACGCTCACCCTCGAACAGTTCGGCGGCAACGGCATGGTCGTGCCCGGGCGCGGCTTCATGCTCAACAACGAGCTGACCGATTTCAACTTCACCGGGACGCAGGGCACGTTCGCCGACCCGAACCTGCCCGGGCCCGGCAAGCGGCCGCGCAGCTCGATGTCGCCGACGATCGTGCTCCGGGACGGCAAGCCGTTCCTGGCCGTGGGCGCCCCCGGCGGGTCGACGATCATCACGACCGTTCTGCAGATCATCTACGGTCGCCTCGGGCTGGGACTGACCCTGCCGCAGGCGCTCGCCGCGCCGCGGGCGGCCCAGCGCAACACCGCGGGGATCCAGGCCGAGCCGGCCTTCCACACCACGTACGGGCCGGCGCTGACCAGTCTCGGACACGTCTTCGGGCCGGACGCGCCGGAGATCGGGGCCGCGACCGCCATCGAGTTCACCCGGCACGGCGGCCAGCTGGCCGTCGCCGAACCGGTCCGCCGGGGCGGTGGCGCCGCCGCGGTGGTCCGTCCACGCGGTTGAGAACGGCTTAGGTGCGGGCCGGTAGCGACGATGGTGCAGGACGTAAGCGCGGGCAGGAATCATCGGAAGGCGGTCGGTCATGATCGGGACGACGGCGGTTCTGGCCGCTCTCATGCTCATCCCGGCGCCGGTCGTTTCCATGACCAACCCGATCGCGTACGTCCGTAGCGGCGACCTCTACGTCAGCACCGGCTCCACCGAGAAGCGGCTCACCACCGGGGGCGGGTACGCCCGTCCCCGGTTCGCCCCCGGCGGCAGGCAACTGGCCGCGATCAGGAACGGTCAGTTGTGGACCATGAAGGCGGACGGGACCGGCCCGCGCCGGATCACCACCCGTCCGGCCGCCGGGCCGTCCTGGTCCCCGGACGGCAGATGGCTGGCGTTCGCGTCGCTGTCCTGCACCGGCGGCCCCGGGGTCTACCGCGTCGCCGCCACCGGCGGAAAACCCCAGGTGCTGTTCCCGCGGGACTGCCGCGGGGAGGACCTGCCGGCCGAGACCGCCCCGGAACCGGTGACCGGGACGCTGACCGACCGTCTCCGGGTCGACGACGCGGTGGCCTGGTCGCCGGACGGCAAACAGATCGCCTTCCGCGGCGGTGAGTGCGACTCGGTCTACGACGCCTGCCTGACCGTCGGCACGATCGCGACCGGAGCCGAACGCATGATCGCGGCCTACGGCGGCGGCAGCTTGCAGAACCGCGGCTTCGCCGTGATCCCGGCCTGGCGCCCGGACGGGACGAAGCTCGCCTACACCGCCTACCAGGAGGGCGAGACCGCGGCCGGGAACCAGCCGGTCCACGTCGTCGAGCTCGACCTTCGCACCGGGGCGAAACGCACGATCGGCGCGCCGATGGACCGCGAGCCGACCTACCTCGACGCGAACCGGGCGCTGGTCACCTCCCGGTCCAGGTCCGGTTCGGGCGTCACCCTGATCGACCTCCGGACCGGCGCCCGCACGCTGCTGCGCCCCGGCTCCCAGCCCTCGGCCGCCCGGCGTTGAGATTGGCCGCCTCCGGCAACCGCCCGTATCGTGGTCGCCGCCATGACTGAGACCGCTCCTGAACTTCACTCCGTCGCCGAGAGTCGCCCGATCCGGACATTCCACCCGCGCCGGGGGCGGATGAGCCTGCGTCACGCCGACGCCCACGACGCCCTGTGGCCGCACTACGGCCTCACCGTCCTCGACGGCGACCGCACCCGGCTCGACCTGCCGGAACTCTTCGGCCGCGACGCACCCACGGTCCTGGAGATCGGCTTCGGCATGGGCGACGCCACCGCCGAGATGGCCGCCGCCGACCCCGCCCGGAACTACCTGGCGATCGAGGTGCACACCCCCGGCATCGGCAACCTGCTGGCCCTGGTCGGTGAATTGAACCTGACCAACGTCCGGGTTGCCCTCGGCGACGCCATGCAGCTCGTCCACCGCCTCGCCCCGGACTCGCTGGACGCCGTCCACGTCTTCTTCCCGGACCCCTGGCCCAAGGCCCGCCACCACAAGCGCCGCCTGATCCAGCCGGCCAACGTCGCCCTGCTCCGCGACCGCCTCCACCCCGGCGGCGTCCTGCACTGCGCCACCGACTGGCCCGAATACGCGCAGGCCATGGCCGAGACGCTCACCGCCGACCCGGCCCTGCGCCGGCTCCCGGACACACCCCACGCCCGCCCCGAGACCAAGTTCGAGCGTCGCGGCACCGCCGCCGGTCGCCCCATCAGCGACCTCCGCTTCACCAAGATCTAAAACCTTGCGCGTACGGCCGTAGCCCCGCCCCCGGTCCACCCCTCCGCGACCTCCGCCCACCTCCGGCCCGCTGCGCGCCTCCCGCTTCGGGCTGGTGCTGACGGCTGTCCCAAGGGCGTTGAGACAGCCCTCAGCACCAGCCCGAGGCGGGAGGCGCGAGTCGGCCTGGAGCTGGACGGAGCTTGCGGGCGGGGTGCGGCGGGGCGGGTCGGAGAGGTGGGGCGGGGCTGCGGCCGTACGGGAAAAAAGGGGTGGGAAGAAAGGTCGCCTGGCCGAGGGATTTGCCGGTTTTAGGGTTTTCGCGCCTCTAGGCTGAACCGTGGAGGTCGGCCATGCGGCGAGAAGACGGCGGCAGTGGCGCCGGACGGCCCGGAAGGGCTCGGGCGGCGGATGCCGCGGCCATCGCACGCCCGGCCGATCTTTACGGGGGGACGGCCGTCGACGAGCATCCAAGCTCGGCGGCGGCCGCCATCGGCCCCCGCCCGAATCCACCGTCCGCCGCAGTCGAACCGCGCCCGAACATGCCGGGAGGTGCCGGTGATCCGCGGGCGGGTCGGCCGGGGCCGGCCGTCGAGACGCGGGCGGGTCTACCAGGGGCGGCCGTCGAGACGCGGGCGGGTTCGGGAGCGGATCCGCGGCGCGGGGCCCGGGTCGGCGGGGAGTCGCCGGCCGAGGCGTTGCGGGACGTGCTCGGGGGTGCGGTTCTGCATCGGGGGGTGCTGACCAGCGGAACCGCGGATCAGCTGGCCGCCCTGACCGCGCGCGGGGCGCAGACGCCGAGTGCGTGCATCCAGTTCGTGGAGGGCGAAAGGCTTCGGCTGTACGGCAGCTGGGGCGTCACCGCCGACTGGGACGCGATCGCCGACACCGCTCTGGACGGGTCCCTCGGCGGGCTGGTGGTCCGCGGCGCCGGGGCGGTGATCGTGGACGACGCGACGATGGACGAACGGGTGCCGCCCGGAGTGGTCCGCAAACACGGCGGCGCCTACCTGGGGTATCCGGTGCACGATCGGCTCGGGCGGGTGCTCGGGGTATGCTGCGCCTACGACCTGCGGCCGCGCGAATGGACACCGGATCAGATGTCCGCGGTGGCCGAGGCGGCCGAGGTGGCCACGCTGCTGATCGGCGAGCAGCTGGCCCGGCACGAGCTGGAACAGCAGCACCGCTTCCTGGACGCGGTGCTGGAGAGCCTGCACGACGGGGTGACCGCGTGCGACGCCGACGGGCACGTGGTCTTCGCGAACGAGCGGATGCGGCGCCTCTGGACCGACGACGCCGACAGGGCCGAGGAGCCGGGACTGTTCCGGGCCCTGCGCGGGGAACGGCTGCGGGACGAGCCGGTCGCGCGACCCGGCCGGACCAAACGGACCCGGCACTACCTGATGGATGCGCAACCCATCCTCGGGCCGGACGCCCGGGTGGTCGGCGCGGTCCAGGCCATGCAGGACGTCACCCGGCAGCGGCGGGCCGAACGGTTCCGCTCGTGCGAACTGGCCGTGACCACCGCGCTGGCCGAGGCGCCGAGCATCGAGGCGGCCGGGCCCCGGGTCCTGGAAGCGGTCGTCGCGACCCTGGACTGGGTGCACGCCGAGCTGTGGATGGTCGACGCGGCGGCCGGCGCGATCCGGGCCGCGGCCCGCTGGAGCACGCCCGGCTGGGCGACCGGGATCCCGGTGCCGGACGAACTCTCCTACGGGCAGGGGCTGGCCGGCCGGGCCTGGCAGGTCGACAAGCCGCTGTGGATCCGGGACGTGGGCCGGCCGCAGAGCCTGATCTCCCCGGACACCACGCGGGAACGGCTGCACACCGCGCTGGCGATCCCGGTGCACGACGGGACCGGGACGATCGGGGTGCTCACCGTCTTCGCCGACGCGGTCGAGGACCCCGAGGACGAACTGGTCGCGCTGATGTCCGGGATCGCCGCGCACCTGGGACAGTTCGTGGAACGGCAGCGGGTCGAGGACCTGCAACGCCAGCTGGTACGCAGCAAGAACGAGTACCTGGCGCTGATCGGGCACGAGCTCCGCACGCCGTTGACGTCGATAAGCGCGTACACCGAGCTGCTTCGCGAGGCGGACGAGGCCACCCTCGTACGGGAAGGTCCGCGTTTGATCGCCGTGGTCGAACGCAATGCGCTGCAGCTCCGGGAGATCATCAACGAGCTGCTGGAACTCTCCGCGCTGGACGCCGGGCACGCCGACGTCCGGCGCACGCCGATGGACCTGGCCGAGGTGGTGCGCGACGTCGTCGACCGCACCCGGACGGCGATCGGCGCCGCCCCGGTGGTGATCGACACCGACCTGCCGGTCGAACTGATCGTGCCCGGCGACCGGGACCGGCTGCGGCAGATCGTGGAGAACCTGCTGGGCAGCGCCATCCGCTACAGCCCGGACGGCGGGCACGTCGAAGTGAGCCTGCGCCGCGCCGGCCGGGCCGCCGAACTGGCCGTCTCGGACGCCGCGGCGGACGTGCCCCGGGCCGAACGGGAACAGCTGTTCACCGGGCACTACCGGACCAGCCGAGGCCACGATCGGACCCTGCCGGGGAGTGGACTCGGGCTGACACTGAGCCGGGCCGTGGTCGAGCGTCATCACGGCAGCATCGAGCTGACCGGTGACGACGCCGGGACCACGGTCCTGGTCCGGTTGCCGCTAGACGTCCGCTGACCGAAGCGGCTGTTCCACGGCCGGCCGGGCGCCCAGATACAGCGTGGTCACCGCGCCGAGCAGCAACAACCCGCCGACGACGGTCGACCGGGCCAGCGGCTCGCCGATGAGCACGACCGCGAGCAGCGCCGCGGTCAACGGCTCCAGCAGGGTGACGACCACGGCGACACTGCCCGTGGTGTGCCGCAACCCCGTGTAGAAGCAGGCATAGGCGAGCGCCGTCGTGATCGCGCCCAGATAGGCGAGCAACGCGATCGGCTTCAACTCCGGGGTGAACACCACACCCTGCGCCACCGCGATCGGGGCGAGACTGATCGCGCCGATCGTGCAGGACACCGTGGTCAGGATCATCGGCGGCACGCCCTGGGTGGTCCGCCGGCTGAGCGCGGTCGACGCGGCATACACCGTGCCGGAGCCGACCGCCGCGAGCAGGCCGAGCCCGGTCGCGGTCGCGCCGCCCCCGGTGACCGTCGAGATCAGCACCAGGCCGGCGATCGCCGCGGCCGAGGCGGCCAGCTCGGCGTTGCCCGGCCGCTGCCGGGTGCGAATCGTCTCCCAGACACTGAGCAGCACCGGGGCGAGCCCGAGGCTGACCACGGTGGCGATGCTGACGCCGGTCAGGCGCACGGCGACAAAATACAGCGCCTGGTACGCGGCCAGGCCCACCCCGGCGGCGACGACCGCGGCCGGGGCCGACCGCACGGCCGCCCAGATCTGCCGGCGCGCCGGGAACCCGATGATCAGCATGGTGGCGGCCGCGAAGAGCAGCCGGTAGAAACCGATCGCCACGGCCCCCAGGCCGGTGCGGCCGGCGACGACCTGGACGACGACACCGGCGGTACCCCACAGGATGCCGGCGACGGACAGTTGAAGAAGGCTCAGCCGGGCCCCGGCCGGGGCGCTGGGCGAGAGAAACGAGAACATGCACGCTCCGCGTGAGTGAGTCGGTCCGGTGGGATCGGCGGCGGAGCGCAGCACGGAATCACCGGCCGAGCGTCAGGCTCGGACGGTGTGGCTCACACCCCGCTCAGACGCGGGGCGGCGGAAGAACGCCGGGGAACGGACTCACGCGGCCACCCTAACCGACCGGCGGCGGGGCTCCGATCCGCTCCCGACCAGCGAGAACGAGCAGGCGCGTCGGCGGGCGGCGCGTCGGTGAGCGGCGCGCGGCACGCAGGGCGCCGTGGAAGGGCGGCGGGCAGGCGGAGGAGGGCCGTTCCCCGGCGCGGGGCAGCGCGCCGGGGAACGGGCTCAGAGGTGAGGGCCGACCGTGACCGAGGTCAGGCCGCGGTGGCCGACCACATCGCCGTGAACGCGGCCGCCTCCCCGGCCAGCCAGCTCTCGACATCCCCCGGCCGGGTCGACGGGTTGAGGCGGTGGGTGACGCCGCGCCGCAGGTCGACCAGGACCGGATCGGCGTCGGGCAGGATCTGGTCCATGTGCCGGGCCATCAGGTGGAGCATGGCGGTGACCAGCTCCGGGCTCGGCGGCTCCTCGTCGAAGTGGATCCGGACGGCCTCGCGATGCCCGTCCTCGAAGCGCAGCCCGAAGTGCGGGTTGATCTTCACGGCGAGCGGGCCGACGCTGGCCAGGGCGTCCCGCGTCTGGATCAGGGTGATCCGCTCGGGGTCGCCGAGCGAGGCCAGATAGGTCCGGGCGCCGGCGCGCAGCGACTCGTAGAGCGGCTTCCACCGGTCCTTCACGAGGTCGACGACGCCGGTCAGATAGCTCCCGCCGGTGCGGAACGCGATGTCCGCCTTCAAGGCCTTGACCAGCTGGCCGTGCGGGTTGAAGCCGCTGCGCCGCTCGCGCTGCTTGCGGAGCCCGCCGACGAACGTCGCCTTCGCGGGGCCGGTGCGGGAGACATACCGGGTGAAGCCCAGCATCGTCGCGTACGGCGGGATGACGGGCACGGGGTTGGTCGAGATCGTGGACAGGGTGGACGTGGTCACGTCGGTCTCCTCACTCGCGCCGCCGGGCCTCGAACAGGTGTTCTAAACTGTTCGAAGATCAGCAGCTCAGGGCCCCTCTTTCGTACATACATTCTAATCGACGGGTACGACATTCCCAACCGCCGGAGCATCGACGAAGTTGCCCCGGCCGTCCCACCCCTCGACGTCCGCGCACCGGACATCCGCAGCCGCTCGCTGATGCCTCCAAGCTGTCCCCGGCCGCGCTTCTCGGACTCGCGCTGCCAGCCGGCGTCCGACCAAATGTCATCCTCAGACACTGAACAAGGTCACTACGTGAGGACGAAGCTCGAATGCCGTTGACGAATCTGTGGCTCTCGGATCCCATGCCGGCTCACCAACTGCCTCGGCCGCGACTTGAAGAGCGAATCCTCAACCTGCTGTCCTCGCAGAACATGTGCGTGCTCGCCACGGCCGGACCGGAAGGGCCCCTGGCCACGCCGGTGCGCTACTACTCCCTCGACTTCGCGGTCATGTTCACTGCCGCGCCCCGGTCACCAAAAATGCGCAACATGGCCGCTGACCCTCGAGCATCCGTCGGCATCTTCGCGCCGCTGGTCGGGCTGGCCAGCAGCCGGGGCGCACAGCTGTTCGGCGAAGCCCGGGTGCTACCTCCCGGAGATCCCGACCATGGTCACTACTGGGACGCGTTCCGCTGGGAGAACGAGCACGCCGAACGAGGCCGCTCGGTTGCTGAACCGCCGAGCGACACACTCGTCGTGATCGAGCCGAACCGGATCGTCTATACCGAGCACTGGCTTCGCCGTGAAGGGTTCGCGGCGCGGCAGTTCTGGAAGCGGCTTCCGGCGGGAAAGCCGAGCCAGGAAACGGCCGACTAGATCCGGACGGACGAACCGCAGTCGTCCGCGCGCAACGGTCTCGCACCTGGCCGGCGCCGCGGCCGATGGCCGGCTGTCCGCGGATCGGACACACGAAGTGCCCAGCGGGCGCCACGAGGTGGGACGGCAGAGTGGCTCGGTGTGCCGGATGCCACAGAATGAGCGGCGTGGCCCTGATCCGGTGTGACTTCGACTCCGAGGCGTTGGAACTGCGCACCTCGATGACCGTGATACTTCCCGACCGCGACGGGGACGCACCGCCGCCGGTGCTCTACCTGCTGCACGGGCTGACCGACGACCACTCCGCGTGGAGCCGCTTCACCTCGGTCGAGCGGTACGCGGCCGAGTACGGGCTCGCCGTGATCATGCCGCAGGTGCACCGGAGCTTCTACGCCAACGAGGCGTACGGGATGCGCTTCTGGGATTTCCTCTCGGCCGAGCTGCCGGAGAAGGCGAAGCAGTTCTTCCGGATCTCCGGGCGGCGCGAGGACACGTACGTCGCAGGCCTGTCCATGGGTGGTTACGGGGCCATGAAGTGGGCTCTGCGCGAACCGGAGCGCTTCGCGGCGGCGGCGACGCTGTCCGGGGCGCTCGACCTCGCGTACATCCAGGAACATGATCTGAGGCCGCACATGCGCGCCCTGGTCGGCCGGGTGTTCGCCGACCGGGTCGTGGCCGGGAGCGACGAGGATCTGCTGCACCTGCTGCGGGTCGGCGACCCGCATCGGATGCCGCGGCTGATGCTGCGCTGCGGCACCGAGGATCACCTGCTGGCGCAGAACCGTCGCTTCACCGCGGCCTGCCGGGCCAACGGCGTGGAGCTGAACTCCGTCTTCGGGCCGGGCGAACACGCCTGGCCCTACTGGGACGCCCAGCTCCCCGTCGTCCTCGACTGGATGCTCGGGAAGAACTAACCCTCGTCGCGGGTCTGCTCGGCGAGGAAGCGCTCCAGCTCCGCGCCGAGCTCCTCGGCCGTCGGCAGCGCCGTGTCCTCGTCGACCAGCAGGCTGTTGGCCCGGCCGCGCAGGAACGCGTCGTACTGCGCCTCGAGCGAGGTGACCAGCCGCCCGGCCTGCTCGTCGTCGGCGATCTGCTTGTCCACCTCCTCGCGGACCAGCTTGGCCGCCTCGCGCAGCTTGCCGGTCGGCAGCGCCAGCCCGGTGTTGCCGGAGACCGAGTCGAGCAGCAGCTCGGACGCGGCCGGATAGCCGGTCTGGGCCAGGTAGTGCGGGACGTGAGCGGCATAACCGAGCGCGTCGTGCCCGTTCTGCCCGAGGCGGAACTCCAGCAGATTGCCGACGCTGGCCGGCACCTGCACCCGCTGCAGCCACGGCTCGTGGTCGCCGAGCAGGCTCTTGTCGGTGGCGTGGGCGGTCATCCCGGCCGGCCGGGTGTGCGGCACGGCCATCGGGATGGCGTTGAGGCCGATGGTGACCTTGACGCCCAGCCGCTCGATCAGCTCGGTCACGGCGGCGATGAAACGCTCCCACTGAAGGTCCGGCTCGGGGCCGGTGAGCAGCAGGAACGGGGTGCCCAGCTGGTCGCGGACCAGGTGCAGGGCGAGGACCGGCTCCTCGTAGCTCTCGAAGTGGTCGGCCACGAAGATCATCGGGGGGCGACGGGAGCGGTAGTCGAGCAGCTGGTCCATGTCGAAGGTCGCGACGACCTCGCTGTCCAGGTTCTCCAGCAGGTTCTCCCGGGCGAGCTGGATCGCGCTGCCCGCGTCGACGAACCCGGTGAGCGCCTGGATGAGCACCGGCTCGTCCAGAGTCGGCAGCTCCCCGGTCACCTCGTACAGCCCGTGTGGGTCGAGCACGCTGCAGTCCTCCTCGAGACAAGGGCTTTCCGGCCGTAACAGCGAGTATCCGGAGTTCATTCCGGGCCGCCAGTGACAGTCAACACGAAAATCTCACACACCCGGGCAACCGAAGTGCGCGGCCACGCCACTATGTGGGTAGACCCCCCTGGGAGAGATCTTGAATCAGCATCTCGACATCGACGCCTCCGCCCCGCCGGGATCACTCTGGGCCCGGATGAAGGCCGACCCGCAGTACGCCCCCGAGCACCTCGCCCTGGAAGCCGTCCGCCGCCTCGGGCCGGAGGCCGCCGAGTGGGCCGCCCGGATCCGCGAGGAGCGCCCCGATCTCACCCCGGACGAGCTGGCCGCGCTCGCCGTCAAGCACTTCACCACCCTGGCCCGGCTCTCCGGCGCGCTGTCGGGCGTGACCGGCCTGCCCGGCGCGGTCGTCGACGTCGGCGTCCTGGCCTGGACCCAGGCGCGGATGGTGCTGCACATCGCCGCCGCCCACGGCGCCGACCCGGCCGCCTCGGAACGCGCCACCGACCTGCTCGTGCTGCAGCGGGTGCACAAGGTCGCCGAGACCGCCCGGACGGCGCTGGGCGTGGCCGCCGGCCGCGAGCGGGCCAGCCGGTTCTTCGCCGGGCCCGAGGGCGGCACGCTGATCAAGCTGAGCCTGCGACTGGCCCGGATGGCCGGGGTGCGCGCCGCCCGGAAGGTGTTCGCCAAGGTGGTGCCCGGCGCCGGGGTGATCCTCGGCACGTGGGTCAACTCGGCCGCCACCAAGGACCTGGCCCGGCGATCCCAGGAGCACTATCGGAACGGCTAAGCCGCACGCGGGTCCGCCCGAACCTGAAGGACGTGCTGGGGATCCGGAAAGCTACCGCCGTCGTCCTGCCCGTGCTCGCGGGCTCGCTGCTGCTGGCCGCGTGCGCCTCGTCCACCACCGCCACCGCGACACCGACGCCGACCGGTACGAACTGGCTGATGATGACCGCCGGCAGCGTCCCGCCGTCGCCCACGGCCAGCTTCTCGCCGCGGGCGACGTTCGCCGCGGCCACGCTCTCGCCGACCCCCTCGACGTCACCGACCCCGACGCCGAGCGGCAGCGCCTGCGGGACCACCGGGTTCCGGGGCGGCGACATCAACGGGGCCGACGTGACCGCGAGCAGCACCAGCGCGGTCGTGAAATGGTTCAACCCGGGCAACCCGGAGCTGGTCGACTACCACATCCTGGCGGTGAGTCAGAAGCTCGTGTACGGCGCCCAGCCGGAGGTGCCGGGCTGGGTCACGGTCACGCCGACCGGCTGCGGCTGGATGACCGGCACGGTGACCGGGCTGACGCCGGGGACGCCGTACGTCTTCTCGGTCGACGGCATGTGGAAACGGGAGGGCGTCGACGGCACCTACACCCGCACGGTGGCGCGCTCCGGCGTGGTGACCACGGCCTGACATAAGCTTTCCGGCCATGGAGAGCATCGTCGACACGGTCGTGCTCGTGGCGATATCGGTTGTCGGCGCGGCACTCGCCCGCCGGCTCGGGTTCGTGGCGCCGTTGGTACTGCTGGTGGCCGGTCTCGGGTTGTCGTACGTGCCGGGTTTCCCGGAGGCCGACCTCAAGCCGGAGCTGGTGCTGATCGGCATCCTGCCGCCGCTGCTCTACGTGGCCGCGCTGCAGACCTCGGTGCCCGCGTTCCGCAACGCGCTGCGCCCGATCCTGTTCCTGGCCGTCGGGTTGGTGCTGCTCAGCGCGTTCGTGATCGGGTTCGCGGTGCACTGGATGCTGCCGCAGGCGCCGCTCTCGGCCTGCGTGGCGCTGGGCGCGATCGTAGCCCCGCCGGACGCGGTGTCGGCCACCGCGATCGCCCGCCGGGTCGGTCTGCCGCGCCACGTGGTCACCATCCTGGAGGGCGAGAGCCTGCTCAACGACGCGACCGCGCTGGTGCTGGTCCGGGTGGCCGGAAGTGCGCTGGCCGGGGCCACGGTCGGGTTCTGGGACATCACCCGCGAGGTCGGGCTGAAGGCCGGCGGCGGCATCGTGCTCGGCATGATCTTCGCGATCGGGGCGGCCAAGCTGCACAAGTGGATCGAGGACCCGCTCCTCGACGACGCTGTGTCGCTGCTCACGCCGTTCGTCGTGGTGATCGTCGCCGAGGAACTGGGCGCGTCCAGCGTGGTGGCCGTCGTGATCGCCGGGCTCTACCTCGGGCACCGGATTCCCTACCTGCTCTCGGCCACCTCCCGCCTGCAGATGGACGCGGTGTGGAAGCTCACCACGTTCCTCCTCGAAGGTGTGGTGTTCCTGCTCGTCGGCCTGCAGTTGCGGACCGTCGTGGAGCACATCGAGACCAGCATGGCCACCACGATCAGCGTCACCTCGCTGGTCTTCGGCCTGCTGGTGGCCGTCCGCTTCCTGTGGATGTACCCGGCCTCCTACCTGGGCCGGCTCTTCCCCCGGGTCCGGGCCAAGGGCCCGCGCGTGCCGATCAGCGTGCCGACCGTGGTCGCCTGGGCCGGGATGCGCGGCGTGGTCACCCTGGCCGCCGCGCAGACCCTGCGGCTGCCCGGCGAGGACAACGTCCCCGACTACCCGCGTGACCTGTTCATCTTCATCGCGTTCGCGATCATCGTGCTCACCCTGCTGATCCAGGGCACCACGCTGCCCACGCTGGCCGTCCGGCTGGGTGTGCGCGAGGACACCAGTGCCGAGGACGCCCTGGCCGAGGCCGGGGTTCAGCACGCGGCCGGCCGGGCCGCGCTGGCCGCGCTGGAGGAGAACGCCGACGGCGCGCCCGCCTCGGTGGTCGACCGGCTGCGCGGGCTGGTCGAGAGCCGGTCCAACAACGCCTGGGAACGTCTGGGCAGCCAGCAGCAGGAAACCCCCTCGGCCGCGTACGGACGCCTGCGACGCGAGATGATCAGAGCCGAACGGCACGTCTTCAAGATCGCCCGGAACGAGGGCCGGATCGCCGAGGAGGTGCTGGTCCGCGCCCAGCGCGAGCTCGACCTGGAAGAATCCCAGCTGCACCGGAGTGAAGAGTGATCTGCGAGCATCTCAAGGAATCCGGCGAGCCGGCACCCCTGAGCGCGTACGAGGACGGTTGCCCGCAGTGCGTGGCCGACGGTCACAGCGACTGGGTCCACCTGCGCGTCTGCCTCACCTGCGGCCTGGTCGCCTGCTGCGACTCGTCGCCGCGCCGGCACATGTCGGCCCACCACGCCGAGTCCGGGCACCCGGTCATGCGCTCGTTCGAGCCCGGCGAGTCGTGGCGCTGGTGCTTCGACGACGAAAGGCTCGGATGAGAATCCTGGTCGTCGGGGCCGGGGCCACCGGGGGTTACTTCGGCGGACGGCTGGCCGAGGCCGGGCGGGACGTGACGTTCCTGGTCCGGCCGGGCCGGGCGGCGCAACTGGCCGAGCGCGGCCTGCGGATCCGCACGCCGACCGGCGAGACACGGCTGACGCCGAAAATCATCAAGACCATCGATCGTACGTACGATGTGGTGCTCCTCGCCGTCAAAAGTCACGCGCTCGACGCCGTGACCCCCGCGCTGCGCGCCACCACCGGCGACCGCACGGTGGTGATCCCACTGCTCAACGGCCTGCGCCACCTCGACGTCCTGACCGGCGCTCTCGGCGCCGGGCATGTCTGGGGCGGCCTCTGCATGATCCACGGGACGCTCGACGAGCACGGCGACGTCGTCCAGATGACCGGCCTGGCCCGGCTGGTGTTCGGCCCACTCGACGGCGGCCCGGACGACCGGCTCGACGCGGTCACGGCCGCGCTCGGCGATGCCGGCTTCGACTCCCGCCCGTCCCGGCACATCCTCGCGGAGATGTGGGAGAAATGGGTGCTGCTGTCCACGCTCGGGGCGGCGACCACGCTGATGCGCGGCCCGATCGGCGCCATCAACGCCGCACCGGGCGGCCCGGAATTCCTCCGCGCGCTGGCCGACGAGGTGGTCGCGGTCGCCACCGCGGCCGGCCATCCACCCCGGCCGCGGGCCCGCGAACTCCTCGACGCGACGATCGGCAGCACCGAGCCGACGACGTCGTCGATGTACCGCGACCTGATCGCCGGACTCCCGGTCGAGGCCGACGCCATCGTCGGCGACCTGGTCACCGAGGCCACCCGGCACGGCGTCCCGGTGCCGTTGCTCGGCGCGGCCCGCACCAACCTGGGCGTCTACACCGCCGGCCGAGCTCTCCCCGGCGCCTGAAGCACCGGCTGGGCCGCCCCGGTCAGCCGACCGGGACACGAGGTGTGGCGACGATCACGCGGTCGGTCGCCGGGCGTACCTGGTGGTAGACGGCCGCCGTTTGGTCGGCGATCGACGGCCAGTTGTAGTCGTCGATCACCCGTGATCGGGCCTGCTGGGCCAGGTGACGGGCGTGGTCGCGGTCGCCGAGCACCCCGGACACCGCGTCGGTCAGGGCGGCCGGGTCGTTCGGCGGGAAGTGGACGCCGGTGACGCCGGGTTCGACGATTTCGGCCAGCCCGCCGGTGGCCGCGACCGCGACGGGGGTGCCGGCGGCGGCCGCTTCCAGGGCGACCATGCCGAACGGTTCGTAGATGCTCGGCACCACGTAGCAGTCCGAGGCGGCCATCAGCGCGGTCAGGTCGTGGCCGGTCAGGAATCCGGCGAAGGTCACCCAGGGTTCGGCGAGAAGTTCCAGTTCTTTCCGGTACGGGCCGTCGCCGGCGATGACCAGGCGAAGCCCCGGGAAGCGGGCGCGGAGGGCGGGCGCGGCGGCGAGCAGATGTTGCACGCCTTTCTCGTAGACGAGCCGCCCGGCGAAGCTGACCAGGGGACCGTCGTCGCCGGCGTAGTGGTGGCGGGCCGCCGCGACGGCCCGGGGCCGGGCCCGCCAGCGCAGCGCGTCGACGCCGTTGCGGACCACTTCGGTGCGCGCGGCCGGGATCGCGAACAGCCGGGTGACCTCGGCGCGCATGTATTCCGAGCAGACGATCACCCGGGCCGCTTCGGTGCAGAGCCAGCGTTCGACGTCGTCGATGGTGCGGTTGTGCGCGGCCGGGAGCCAGCCCTGGTGCCGGCCGGACTCGGTGGCGTGGACCGTGGCGACCAGGGGGACGCCGAGGTGGTCGCGCAGGGTGGTGGCGGTGTGGGCGACCAGCCAGTCGTGGGCGTGGACGACGTCGAAGCGGTGGGCGCGGGCGGCGCGCAGGGCGGCCCGGGTCAGCGCGTGGTTGAACGCGGTCGCCCAGGGGAGCAGGTTGCCGCCGGCCGAGTCGAAACGGGGTGGGTCGTCGGGGGCGCGGATCACCCGTACCCCCTCGGTGTGTTCTTCGAAAAGCGCACCGGGAGCATGCCGGGTGACCACGGTCACGTCGTGCCCGGCGTGGGCCAGGGCGCCGGTGAGTGCGTGGACGTGCCGCCCCAGACCGCCGACGAGCAGCGGCGGGTACTCCCACGAGAGCATCAGGATCCGGCTCACGGGAAATACCTCGTCTCGACTCGCAGCGTCTCAGCGACGGCCAGGGCGTCGAAGGGGCGGCCGAGGGCCGGGTGCGGGGCGTCGCCGTGGGCGGCCTCACCGACCGAGCCGACGCCCCATTCGCCGAGGTGGGCGGCCAGGCCGTCGAGCAGGCCGTCGACCGGGCGGCCGGTGGCCGCGCAGGCATCCGCGCACGCGCCGATCAGCCACGGACGCACGAGACCCTGGTCGGGGCCGGTGCCGTCGTAGCCGTACTCGTCCGGCGCGAGCGTCCGCAACCCGAGCGGGGTGAGCAGGGCCTCGCCGCAGGCCCGGACGGCCGCGCCGGGGTCGCCGCGCATCGGGCCGTGCGGCAGGGACCAGGCGAGCAGCTGGTACGGCCGCAGCGTCGGATCGTCGTGCGACGTCCCCGCCCCGAGCGGGTAGGGCGCGGCCGGCCCCTCCACGACGTCGTGCAGCCAGCCTTCGGGGGCCGGGAAGCGCCGCAGGAACGACTCCCGTGCCCGCGTGTGCCGCTCCCGGGGTTCGGTGTCGTCGCGCCCGCCCTCGGCCAGCAGGTCGGCCAGGGCGGCCAGGGCGTTCACCCACAGCGCGTTGATCTCCACCAGCTTCCCGACCCGCGCCGCGGGAGTGTCGCCGGCCGCGAGGGTGAGCAGGCCGTCGGCCGGGTCCAGGGTGAGCGGGCCGCCGTCGTTCAGGGACTGCCGCAGCAGGCGCCCGAGCGGGACGGCCAGCCGCCGGGCCAGGTCGCTGTCGCCGGTGCGGGTGACGTGCCGGTCGACCGCGTGGATCAGCCACAGCGGAGTGCCGGACGGCCGCTCGACCAGGGCTTTCAGCAGTTCGCGGCCTTCGTCGGCGCGTCCGGTGTCGAGCATCAGGCCCTCGTACGCGGCCAGCGGCGCGGCCCGCCCGGACCAGGGGTAGCCGTCGGCGAGCGCGGGCCCGTCGGCGGCCTGGATCACGAAGGTGTCGGCGGCCAGGGCGAGCGTCGCGGCGTACCCCTCCGCCTTGGCCGTCGTGACCAGCCGGTGAGCGCGCTCCCGCGCGGCGGCCAGGACCACCGGCGGCGCCGGCGGCCGTTCGGCCAGGTTCCCGGCCCAGGCCGAGACGGCCAGGGTCTCGCCCGGACCGGCCTGAGCGCCGAACGTGCCGGCGTGCCAGAGGTCCTCGGCCCGGTCGCCGGCGTGGGCGCCCACGTGCCACCGGCCGGCCGGCTGCCAGCCGGGTCCGGCCAGCCGGTACGCGCCGTCGACGATCACGCCGTCGGCCACCGGTTCGATCCGCAGCCCGGGTCCGTCGGCGCGGCGGGTGCCGTCGGCGACCCGCCAGGTGCACATCGCGGCGACGGTCAGGCCGACCGGGCCGGGGGCGCTGAGCACCCGGTGGACCACGGCCAGCGCGGACGTCCGGAAGCCGAAGGCCAGCTCGCGTTCGATCACCACGTCGCCGATCCGCCAGCGCCAGCGGGGTAGGCCGTCGGCGAGCGTGAACGTCTCCAGCAGGCGGTGGCCGTGCGGGTCGAGCCGGCCGGACTGCCACGCATGGGTGTACAGCGGAACTTTGGTCCCTGTGTGAAGCGTCACGGTGAGATCGAGTGCGGCCAAGGCCACATGTGGGGTCCGGCCGGGCCCGGCGACGGTCAGCAGGGCGTGCTCGGGGCGGGTCCGCAGGCCACTCACGGTGCCGCTCGCCCAGCCGCCCAAACCGTCGGTGACCAGCCATTCCCGGCCCGCGCCGGCGTCGGTCGCGGGGACGCCGCAGAGCTGCGGCCCGAGAATCAGTGGGTCAATCCGCGGCACGTCGTCCCTATGCTCGATCCTGAACATGCTAAACCCCCGTAAGGGGATAAATCAGCGCCTAATCGGACAGTCGCGCCGACGGTATCAGCCCCTCCCGGGAGAATGGCTGATGACGCGGCCGGACAGGATTAACGCATCCCGCGGAGGGGCATGAACCGCGGGCCGGTCGTGACGACCGAAGGCCGAGGGGAGCGCAACAGATGCAGGTCTGGCCTGGTCACCGGTACCCGCTGGGAGCTACCTACGACGGGACGGGCACCAACTTCGCGATCTTCTCCGAGGTGGCCGAGGCGGTGGAGCTCTGCCTCTTCGACGCCTCCGGGAACGAGCGCAAGGTCCTGCTGCACGAGCAGGACGCGTTCGTCTGGCACGCGTACCTACCGGGAGTCGAGCCGGGGCAGCGCTACGGCTACCGGGTGTACGGGCCGTACGAGCCGCACCGCGGGCTGCGCTGCAACCCGCACAAGCTGCTGCTCGACCCGTACGCGCGGGCCATCGACTCGGATATCGACTGGCACCCGTCGATGTACGCGTACGACTTCGACAACCCCGATCAGATGTCGGATCTGGACTCGGCGCCGTACATGCCCAAGGGCGTGGTGGTGAACCCGTACTTCGACTGGGGCAACGACCGCCGGCCGGACATTCCGTACCATCACTCGGTCATCTACGAGACCCACGTGAAGGGGCTCACCCAGCGGCACCCGGAGATTCCCCGGGACATGCGCGGGACGTATTCGGCGATCGGTCACCCGGCGACCATCGAGCACCTCAAGAGCCTGGGCGTGACCGCGGTCGAGTTGATGCCGGTGCACCAGTTCGTTCACGACAATCGCCTGCACGACCTGGGCCTGCGCAACTACTGGGGCTACAACACGCTGGGCTTCTTCGCGCCGTACCACGGGTATTCGTCGACCGGCACGCTCGGCCAGCAGACCCAGGAGTTCCGGGGCATGGTCAAGGCGCTGCACGCGGCCGGGATGGAGGTCATCCTGGACGTGGTCTACAACCACACCGCCGAGGGCAACCATCTCGGGCCGACGCTGTCGCTCAAGGGCATCGACAACCGGACGTACTACCGGCTCGTCGAGGACCAGCCGCAGTTCTACATGGACTACACCGGCACCGGGAACAGCCTGAACGTGCGCAGCCCGCAGAGCCTGCAGCTGATCATGGACTCGCTGCGCTACTGGGTGACCGAGATGCACGTGGACGGCTTCCGCTTCGACCTCGCCTCCACGCTGGCCCGCGAGTTCTACGACGTCGACCGGCTCTCCACGTTCTTCGAGGTGGTCCAGCAGGACCCGATCGTCGGCCAGGTCAAGCTGATCGCCGAGCCGTGGGACGTCGGCCCGGGCGGCTACCAGGTCGGCAACTTCCCGCCGAACTGGACCGAGTGGAACGGGAAGTACCGGGACACGGTCCGCGACTTCTGGCGCGGCGAGCCGGCCACGCTGGCCGAGTTCGCGTCCCGGATCACCGGGTCGGCCGACCTCTACCAGGACGACGGGCGCAAGCCGTTCCACTCGATCAACTTCGTCACCGCGCACGACGGGTTCACGCTCAACGACCTGGTGTCGTACAACGACAAGCACAACGAGGCCAACGGTGAGGAGAACCGGGACGGCGAGAGCCATAACCGGTCCTGGAACTGCGGCATCGAAGGCCCGACGGACGACCCGAAGGTGCTGGAGCTGCGGGCCAAGCAGCGCCGCAACTTCCTGGCCACGCTGATGCTCAGCCAGGGCGTGCCGATGATCTCGCACGGCGACGAGCTCGGGCGCACCCAGCAGGGCAACAACAACGCGTACTGCCAGGACGACGAGATCAGCTGGATCGACTGGGAGAACGCGGACGAGCATCTGCTGGAGTTCGCCCGCAAGCTGACCGCGTTCCGCCACCGCCACCAGGTGTTCCAGCGCCGCCGCTTCTTCACCGGGCTGCCGGTGACCGCCCGCGGCGGCGGCGACCCGCTGCCCGACCTGGAGTGGTTCACGCCGGACGGGCGGCAGATGGCCGGCGACGACTGGGGCAACGACTTCGGCCGGGCGGTCGCGCTCTTCGTCAACGGTGAGGGCATCCGCGAGCGCGGGCAGTACGGCCAGCGCCACGTCGACAGCTCGTTCCTGCTCTGCTTCAACGCGCACGACGCGCCCATCGAGTTCGCCACGCCTCCCGCGGAGTACGGGGAGAAGTGGGAGAAGGTCATCGAAACCGCCGAGCCGTCCCCAGATAGCCCGTCGGTCGTGGAGGCCGGCCACAAGATCTGGGTGCCGGACCGGTCCCTCATCGTGCTGGACAGGACTGTGTGATGCCCACATCCGACCACCCCACCACCGCCCTAAAACGGAATAAAAGCCGTCCTTCCAGTACTTACCGAGTTCAGGTCCGTCCCGACTTCCCGCTGAAGGCCACCGCCGAGCTCGCCGACTACCTGGCCGATCTCGGCGTCAGCCACCTCTACTCGGCGCCGCTGCTCACCGCGACGCCCGGTTCGCAGCACGGTTACGACGTCGTCGACCACACCCAGGTCAACCCCGAGCTCGGGGGTGCGGAGGGGCTGCGGGCCCTGTCCGAGGCGCTGAAGAACGCCGGGCTCGGCCTGGTCGTCGACATCGTGCCCAACCACGCCGGGGTCGCCGTCGCCAAGGCGAACCCCACGTGGTGGGACGTACTCAAGAACGGCGACAAGTCGGAGTACGCGAAGTTCTACGACATCGACTGGTCGCGCGGGAAACTGCTGCTCCCGGTGCTGGCCGACGACCCCGACGCGCTCGACGAGCTGACCGTCGAGGGCGACGAACTCGTCTACTTCGACAAGCGGTACCCGATCGCCGACGGCACCGGCGAGGGCTCGGCCCGCGAGGTGCACGACCGCCAGCACTACGAGCTGGCCAACTGGACCCGCGGCGACTCCGAGATCAACTACCGGCGGTTCTTCGCCATCACCGACCTGGCCGGGCTGCGCGTCGAGGACCCGGAGGTCTTCGACGCCACCCACGCCGAGATCCTGCGCTGGATCCGTGAGGGCCTGGCCGACGGCATCCGGGTCGACCACCCGGACGGGCTGCGCGACCCGGCGGCGTACCTGCAGCGCCTGCGCGACGCCGCCCCGGACGCCTGGCTGGTGATCGAGAAGATCCTGGAGCCGGGCGAGCACCTGCCCCGCTGGCCGGTCGCCGGCACCACCGGCTACGAGGCGATGGCCGAGGTCAACGGGGTCTTCGTGGACCCCGGCACGGAACCGTTCTTCGACACCCTCGACCACTACCTGACCGGCGGCACGACCTCGTACCAGAACCTGGTCCACGACACGAAGCACGACGTCGCCACCCGGATGCTCGCCGCCGAGCTGGGCCGGCTGGCCCGCCTGGTCCCGGAGATCGAGGCCGCGCCCCGGGCCCTGGCCGAGCTGGCCGCCTGCTTTCCGGTCTACCGCTCCTACCTGCCGGTCGGCGGTCGCCACCTGGCCCAGGCCCGCTCCGAGGCCGGGCGCCGGCGTCCGCAACTGATCAGCGTGTTCGATCAGCTCCTCGGCCGGCTGCGCAACCCGGAGGACGAACTGGCGATCCGCTTCCAGCAGTTCACCGGCGCGGTGATGGCCAAGGGCGTCGAGGACACCGCGTTCTACCGCTGGACCCGCTTCGCCGCCCGCAACGAGGTCGGCAACGAGCCGACCAAGTTCGGCGTCAGCGCCGACGAGTTCCACGAGTGCGCGCAGGCCCGCCGGCAGGACTGGCCGGACACCATGACGTCGCTGAGCACCCACGACACCAAGCGCGGCGAGGACGTCCGGGCCCGCCTGGCCGTCCTGTCCGAGGTGCCGGGCGACTGGACCGAGGTCGTCCGCCGCTGGGTCCGGATCGCTCCGCTACCGGACCCCTCCCTGGCCCATCTGATCTGGCAGGTCGCGGTGGGTGCGTGGCCGATCGAGAAAGAACGATTGCTGGCGTACGGGGTGAAAGCCGCCCGCGAGGCCGGGGTCGCCACCACGTGGCAGCACCCCGACGAGTCCTTCGAGAACGCGTTGCGCGCGATGATCGACAAGATCTACGACGACCCGGCGCTGCATCGCGAGGTGTCCGACTTCGCCGCCTCGATCACGCCGCCCGGCTGGTCCAACTCGCTCGGCCAGAAGCTCGTGCAGCTGGCCATGCCCGGTGTGCCCGACGTCTACCAGGGCACCGAGCTGTGGGACCGGTCCCTGGTCGACCCGGACAACCGCCGGCCCGTCGACTTCGGTGCCCGCCGCGAGCTGCTGGCCCGCCTCGACGACGGCTGGCTGCCCCCGGTCGACGAGACCGGCGCGGCCAAGCTGCTGGTGATCAGCCGCACGCTGCGGTTGCTGCGCCAGCGTCCGGAACTGTTCACGTCGTACCGTCCGGTCTTCGCCGAAGGCCGCGTCGGCGAGCACGTCCTGGCCTTCGACCGGGGCGGCGTGGTGGCGGTCGCCACCCGGCTCCCGGTCGGATTGTCACGCCACGGCGGATGGCACGACACCACGCTGTCACTCGACGGCCACAGTTGGACGGAAGTGTTCACGAACGCCAGCTACGGTGGCAATCGTCTGGCCGTCGCCGATCTTCTGCAGACCTATCCCGTCGCTTTGTTGGTGAAGGAATGACGACTTTCGAGGTATGGGCGCCGGAGAAGTCGCCCAAGCTGCGCCTGGGGGACCGGGAGCACGAGATGGAGCCGGGCGACGGCGGGTGGTGGCACCTGGACGTGCCCGACGCCGGTCCCGGCACCGACTATGCGTATGTGTTGAAGGACGTCGAGAACCCGGTTCCCGACCCGCGGTCGGCCTGGCAGCCGCAGGGCGTGCACGGGCCCAGCCGGCTCTACGACCACGACGCGTTCACCTGGAGCGACCGGTCGTGGAGCGGGCGGCAGGTGCCCGGCTCGGTGCTCTACGAGATGCACATCGGGACGTTCACGCCGGAGGGCACGTTCGACTCGGCCGTCGAGCGGCTCGACCACCTGGTGGAACTCGGGGTCGACCTGGTCGAGCTGCTGCCGGTCAACGCGTTCAACGGCGAGTACAACTGGGGTTACGACGGGGTCTGCTGGTTCGCGCCGCACGAGCGCTACGGCGGGCCGGACGGGTTGAAGCGCTTCGTCGACGCCGCCCACGGCAAGGGCCTGGGCGTGGTGCTCGACGTGGTCTACAACCACTTCGGGCCCTCCGGGGCGTACGCGCCGATGTTCGCCCCCTACCTCAGCACCGGCTCCAACACCTGGGGCAGCTCGCTCAACCTGGACGGTCCCGAGTCCGGTGAGGTGCGGCGCTACATCGCCGACAGCGTGCTGATGTGGCTGCGCGACTACCACGTGGACGGGCTGCGGCTGGACGCTGTGCACGCGCTGCACGACGAGGGCGCGGTGCACCTGCTGGAGCAGCTCGCGGTCGAGGTGGAGTCGCTGTCGACGGCGCTGCGGAGGCCGCTGTCGCTGATCGCCGAGTCCGACCTCAACGACCCCAAGCTGATCACCCCGCGCGAGGCCGGGGGGTACGGTCTGGGCGCCCAGTGGGACGACGACGTCCACCACGCGCTGCACGCCCTGCTCACCGGCGAGCGGCAGGGGTACTACGAGGACTTCGGGTCGCTGGACTGCCTGCGGACGGTTCTCGAGGGCGCGTTCTTCCACGCCGGGACCTGGTCGTCGTTCCGGGGCCGGCGTCACGGTCGCCCGGTCGACCGGCAGCGCACCGCCGGGCACCGGTTCGTCGCGTTCCTGCAGAACCACGACCAGATCGGCAACCGCGCGATCGGGGACCGGCTGACCGCGACGCTCTCGCCCGGGCTTCTCCGGGTCGGCGCGACGCTGCTGCTCACGTCGCCGTTCACGCCGATGCTGTTCATGGGCGAGGAGTGGGCGGCGACCAGCCCGTGGCAGTTCTTCACCAGCCACCCCGAGCCCGAGCTGGCCGCCGCGGTGCAGAACGGGCGGCGCCGCGAGTTCGCCCGGCACGGCTGGGCCGAGACCGAGGTGCCCGACCCGCAGGACCCGGCGACGTTCGAGCGTTCCAAGCTGGACTGGTCGGAGCTGGGCAAGGCCGGGCACGCGGAGATGCTGGCGCTCTACAAGAAGCTGATCCGGCTGCGCCGTGAGATGCCCGACCTGACCGATCCGTGGCTGTCCGACGTCGAGGTGTGGCACGGGGACCGGTTCGTGGTGATCCGTCGCGGGCGGCACGCGGTCGCGGCCAACCTGGCCGAGACGCCGCAGACGGTCAGCCTGCGGGCCGTGCCGTCGGCGGTGCTGCTGGCCACGGCCGAGGGCGTGGTCCTCGAACGCGACCGGGTCCTGCTCCCGCCGGAGAGTGCTGTGGTGGTCCGCACGTCCCGCTGACCGGTTTCCGCTCCGAACCCGTCCATGTCGCCGTGGGCGGGTTTGTTGCTCTGACCGCAACCACCCGACCACGTCGCCCTTTCGGGCCTCGCGTTCTGGGCGCGCCAGCGCCCTGCGAGGGTCGGAAGGGTCCCCGCGGGAGCGGCGGTCTTGACCACAGCGGAGATAGGACATGAAAGATCTTGAAGTTGATCTTTTCGGGGGAGAGCCCGGGTTGAGGGCGTCCGGCACTATGGGCCGGTGGAAAACGTGCCTGGGGATCTGTTGGGACAGCCTCCGGAGGATCCGGAGCAGAAGAAAGACCCCTGGTACAACAACTGCGACTGCAATCCCGGTTGTGATCTGCCGGATTGCGATGTTCCGGGTTGTGACTGCGATGTTCCCGGGTGCGATTTCTTCCGGTTGAGCTCGCTGCTGACCGTTGTCGCGCTGCTCGGGCATCGGTCCACCGCGCGGCCCGCGGAACGGGCGGTCGTCGCCGCTATTCGGGGATATCGGAAAGTGTCGCCACGCCTTCCCACGCGGTGCCGATTCCGGCCGACGTGCAGTGCTTATGCCTTGGAGGCCATTCAGAGGTACGGACTCGGCCGGGGCCTGCGGATGGCCGCCGCGCGTCTTCGCCGGTGTGGTCCGCGGGTTCCACTCGGGACGGGGGATCCCGTGCCGTGACCCGGATGGTGCACGATGGCCCGATCGCAACGTTGGGGAGGGCCGATGGGGGAGCCTGTGGACGGGACCTCGCGCGGGTCTGATTCGAGCCCTTTGCCGCCCTCTTCTCCGGCGGCGCCGGCGGCCGATCCGGGGCGCGAGGGTGTCCGGGCCGGCGCGTCGTTCGGGGCCGGTATCCCGCCGCAGCTGCGCCGGGTGTGGAAGTTGCGGAAACGCACGCTGGAGGACATCGCCGCGCGGGACATCGCGGTGCACGAGGCGGTCGACGAGGGGCGGCTGCCGCTGCCGCCCGAGCCGGAGACGCTACGCGAGCCGGAGGCGCTGCCGGAGCCGCCCGAGCGGTTCAACCTGGCCGCGTTGCGGCTGGCCGGGCTCGGGCTGGCGCTGGTGCTGGCGATGGGGCTGACGCTGGTGCGGCTGCTGGTCGGCGGGCCGCCGTCGATCGACGAGCTGCGCGCGCAGGCCGGGGTCGACAGCTGGCCGGTGCTCGACATCGGCGTGAAGGACGATCAGTACGGGACGGCGTACTACGACCGGGAGAAGAAGATCTGGTCGGGGTTCGACATCGACATCGCGTACATGATCGCCGAGGATCTCGGTTTCCGGCGCGACCAGGTCCGGTTCTACGGCATGGAGTCCGAGGACCGGGCACGGATGCAGGCCAACGACGTCGACGGCAAACGCGTGCCGGTCAAGATGGTGATCGCCAGTTACAGCATCACCGCCGACCGGAAGGCCGCCGGGGTTACGTTCTCGCAGGAATACCTCGACACCGAGCAGTCGGTGATAACACTCAAGGGCCATTCCTCGGTCTCCGCGCTGCAGGATCTGACCGGTCAACGCGTCTGCACGCTCTCCACCTCGACGAGTGAGAGCGCACTGGACAAGGCGAACGCCAAGACCTTCCGGAAGAACCGGGTCTCGGAATGCTTCACGATGCTGGACAACCATGAGGTGGACGCGGTCAGCACGGACGCCGCGATCCTGGCCGGGTGGAAAGCGAAATTCCCCGAGAAGTACGAACATTGGGACCTCGGCCTCGACGCGATCGAGCGCTGGGGCGTCAACGTGGGGAACAATCCCGCGCTGAAGGAATTGGTCGACATCACGCTCTACCGGTCCTATGCCGACCCGCACGACGAGCGGTGGGAGAAGGCTTACCAGGACAATCTGCAGGTCGAGACCGCGCAGAACGGGAAAATTCCGATAGCGGTCGCCGAACAGCCGCGAGTGACCCGGCCGAACGTGCGGGAGCTGCCGTGGGAAAGCCTGCTCAATGAGTAGCGACATCTTCGCCAAAGGGCCGGTGATCGCGCCGCGGCGCCGGCGGTCGCAGCTGAACTGGCTGTTCACCGTGCTGCCGGCGTTCCCGCTGATGCTGCTCGTGCTGCGGCTGTGGTACTTGAGCCGGCAGGACCTGCCGACGATGCTGCTGCTGGTGCAGTACATCAGCCCGCTCGGCATGATCAGTGCGCTCTTCATCACGCTGAGCTGGGCGATCCCGGCGGTGATCCTGACCCTGCGGGTGCTCGGCGGCATCCTGCTGGTCAGCAAACCGGACGACGCCGGGCGCTCGCCGATCGCGGTCGCCGCGCTGCGGATGCCCGACTGGGTGGTGCTGATCGCCATCCTGATCGCCGGTTTCACCTGGCAGCTGCGTCTGCTCCCGACACTGCAGATGCTGATCGTGGCGGTGCTCGGGCTGACCGCGGTGCAGCGGCTGCGGGCCGGGCCGTGGGTGATGGCCTGGATCACGCTCTGGGTGCCGATCCTCATCGGCGCGCTCACCTGGGTCTTCGTCTGGCCGGGGGTGGTCGCCGCGATCCACGAGGGCGAGTTCGGCACGGCCATCCTGCTCGGGGTGCCGCCACTGCTCGGACCGTTGCTGACCGGGCCGGTCCCGGCCGGCTGGGCGCGACTGGTCACGCACTGGCCGGCCACCGCGGCCGCGCTGGCGCTGCCGATCGTGGTCGGCGTCGTCTTCCTGCGCGCGCCGGTGCTGCCCAGCAGCGCCATCGAGGTCGGCCCCGAGGGCGGCCCGATCCAGGAGGTGATCGTCGGGCAGATGATCGCCGTCGACGACACCTCGACGACGATGCTGCTGGCCACCGGCGAGGTCAAGTTCGTGTCGAACGGCGAGGTACGGTCGAAGACCCTCTGCCCCGAACCGGTGCGGCCACCGGAGAGCGCCGTGGCCGTCCGCGGCTGGGCGGTGGAGACGACCGTACTCGAATGGATCGCACCGACACGGAAGGTGACCGAAATCGATTCAAGGTGTCTGGGGCGGCCCAATGTGCCGGGCTGAGGGTATTTTCGGCGACGACATGTGCGACATGCCGCCCACCACGTGCAGACAGCCAGCCATCGACCTGGCAGGCTGCACGCCATGACCTTGCACCTTCGTTGGGCGGCCGTCACCGACCAAGGACACGTCCGGAGCAACAACGAGGACGGTCACTACGCCGGTGACCAGCTCCTCCTCGTTGCCGACGGCATGGGCGGCATGGCCGCCGGCGATCTGGCCAGCCGGATCACCGTGGAGTCCATGGTCTCGCTCGACGCGCCGATCGACACCGAACATCAGATGGACGCGCTGCACAAAGGGCTCGAGCTGGCCAACCGGCGGATCGCCGAGACCGTGGCCGCCGACCCCTCGCTCCAGGGGATGGGCACGACGCTGACGGCGGTGCTCTTCAACGGCGAGCGGGCGGCCATGGCCCACGTCGGCGACTCCCGGGCCTACCTGCTGCGCGACGGCCGGCTGAACCAGCTGACCAAGGACGACACGTACGTCCAGATGCTCGTCGACCAGGGCCTGATCAAGCCCGAGGAGGCGGCCGGGCATCCGCGTCGTGCGGTGGTGACGCGGGTGCTCCAGGGCGAGCCGGTGAGCCCGGCCTACGTGATCGTCGAGCCACAGGCCGGCGACCGCTGGCTGCTGTGCAGCGACGGACTGACGGGCGTCGTGAACGATGCGACCATCGAAGAAGAGATGCGGATCGTTCCCGATCCCAAGGCGTGCGCGGAGAGGCTTGTCGATCTCGCGTTGCGCGGCGGGGGGCCGGACAACGTCACGGTGGTCATCGCCGACGTGACCGACGGGGACTGAGCCGGTATTTTCATCCGGCCGTGGATCATGCCCGCGGCCCGGACACTGGTGGTGATCACGACGGCGCGCTTGATCGGGACTGTGGCGCTCGCCCTCGCGGTGGTCGCGGTCGGTGAGCTCGTGGGTGCGCCCCGGCTCTACACCGACACCGCGCAACTCGCCGCGGGAGCGATCGCGGCCTGGGCGTGCCTGGTCGCGGCCCGCCGCCGGGCCGGCATCCCCCGCAACTGGCGGTTCCTGGCCGCGGGCGGGCTCGTCGCCTGGTCGGCGGTCCGCGTCCGGTGGGTGATCCAGGACCTGAGCGGGCACGACCGGCTGGCCGACCCGTCGGTCTTCGACATCGGCTTCGTGGTGCTGCCCGTCTGCATGCTGCTCGGCCTGCTCGGCGTCACCCGGACGCGACCGCGGCCGGTGCCCACCTCACCCCGTCGCGACCAGATCGCGCTGGTCATCGACAGCGTGCTGATCACCGGCTCGGTGCTGGCGCTGTGCTGGACGTCGTCGTGCCTGAACGCGGTCGCCGACTGGGACTCGCTGGCCTGGTGGGTGGCCGCATACCCGATCGCCGACCTGATCCTGTTCACCATGGTGGTGCTGCTGCTCACCACCCGGCCCGACTCGCCCGCCGGGCGGCGGCCGCTGATGCTGATCGGGGCGGCACTGCTGGCGCTCGGCACGGCCGACACCGTACGGCTGCTCGGGATCGGGCCGTCGTGGCTGCAGGTCAGCGGTCACCTGCTCGGGCCCGCGTTCATCGCGCTGGCCGCGCTCAGCCCGGCCCGGCCGTCGCCGCTGCCCCGGGACGTGAGCGCGTTGCAGCGGGACTGGTTCCACCTGCTGCTGCCGTACGTGCCGGTGCTGGTCACCGGGGTGCTGCTGCTCGTCCGCACGGCGACCGGGAATCCGCTGACCCCCTTCCAGGCGTACCTGGGGTGGCTCGGGCTCGGACTCGTGGTGACCCGGCAGATGATCACGATCCTGGACAACACCGTGCTGCTCGGGCGGGTTGCGGAAACCCAGCGGCGGCTGCACCACCAGGCGTACCACGACCCGCTGACCGGGCTGGCCAACCGCGCACTGTTCCGGGAACGGCTCGTGCTGGCCCTCGACGCCAACCAGCATCGGGGTACGCCGGTGGCGGTGCTCTTCGCCGACCTGGACGACTTCAAACTGATCAACGATACGTACGGGCATGCGCTGGGCGATCGGGTTCTGCACGCGATCGGGGAACGGTTGCGGGCCTCCGTGCGGCCGCAGGACCTGGTCTCCCGACTCGGCGGGGACGAGTTCGCCGTCGTGCTCGACCAGAGCGATGTGGTGGCGCCGACGCCGGCCGCACCCGAGTCGATGCTGCGGCGGGTGGTGGGGCGGCAGCGGCGGTATGTGCTGTCGGCGGCCGGGATCAAGGTGTCCCGTGGGGGAGGGGCGGGGCGTTGGCCGGGTGGGGCTCGGCCGCCTGCTCGTCGCCGGACCGATTTGCTCGCGCCTCCCGCGCCCGCGCCTGCCGCGCCTGTACCTTCCGCGCCGGTAGCCTCCGGGCCCGTGTCTTCCGGGTCCGCGTCCAACGGGGTCGTTCTGAACGGGCGGGTGTCCGGGGTTTCGGCACCCTCGCCTCGGTCCTCCTTTTCGGCGGCCTCCCGGCCCGCCGGATCGGTGGAGACTCCGGAATTCGACGCGGCGTCGGCCGAGGATCGGGCCTGGGTCGAAGAAGCGGAAGGGATCGGGGAACGGGTGCTCGCCGCGCTCCGCGAGCCGTACCTGATCGACGGCCGCGCGGTCAGCGTCGGCGCCAGCATCGGCCTGGTCGTGGCCGAACCCGGCGACCGGCTCTCGGCCGACCTGCTCCTGCGCCGCGCCGACGCCGCCATGTACGCGGTCAAGCGCCGCGGCAAAGGCGCACTGATCCGCTACACCGGACCGGTCCACGGCCCGAACGCCGACCTGCCGCAGCTGCTGGCCGGCGCGCTCAGCGGAGGCAGCCCCGCGGCGGCCGGGTTCGAAGTCTTCTACCAGCCGATAGTCCGCCTCAGCGACCACGCGACGGTGGCCGTCGAAGCACTGGCCCGCTGGACCGACCCGATCGCCGGACCGGTCCACCCCGACGTCTTCGTCACCATGGCCGAACGCACCGGCCTGGTCTCGGCCATCGACGACTTCGTGCTCAACCAGGCCTGCGCCGACGCCCAGGCCCTGGCCGACCGCTTCGGCCGCCCGATCGGCGTGCACGTCAACGTCTCGGCCGGCCGGCTCGGCCAGCAGAGCCTGGAGGACGCGGTCGAAGCGGCCCTGGCCCGGCACGCCATGCCCCCGGACCGGCTGATCGTCGAGATCACCGAAACCCTCCGCATCCCCGACCTGCCCCGCGCCGCCGCCATGGTCGAACGCCTCCGCGCCCGCGGCGTGCGCGTGGCCCTGGACGACTTCGGCAGCGGGTACAACGCGCTTGCCCAACTCCACGGCATGCCGGTGGACACGGTGAAACTCGACTCGACCCTGACCGACGTGGACACCGCCCCGGACCGGGCCGGCGCCCTCTGCCGCTCGGTACTCGCGATCTGCGCCGACCTCGGCATCACCGTGGTCGCCGAAGGGATCGAGACCCCTGAACGGGCGGCCGCGCTGTCGGAGCTCGGGTGCCCGCTCGGCCAGGGCTACCTGTTCGGGCCGCCGGCGCGGCTGGCCGACCTCGGCCGTCCCGCCCCGAAACCCAACCCCTGACCCCGCTCAGCCGCCGGCCGCGCCGCCCAGCTGTCGGCCGCGGCGGTCGGTGGGTCGCTGGCCGTGCGGTTTCTGGCCGCCTCCGGGCGGCCTGGTCGGAGCCTCCTTCCTTCTGCCGGCGGGTCTGCGATCAGGGGCGACGGGCGAAGACGTGGGTCAGGGCGGCGACGCCCCGATACGGATCGGTGGATCCGGCCCGGGTCTCGGCGGCCAGGATCCGGGTCAGCTCCTCGGTGCCGGGCAGGGGAGCGTCGTCGGGGACGGTGTCGGTGAGGACGCGGACGCCGTACCAGGTGAAGACCTCCAGCCCGCGGCCGCTCAAGGCCGCGGTCAGGTCGGACAGCCGGTCGGCGCGGGCCGGGATGCCCAGGCGATTGCCGTAGGCCGGATCGTCGAACGCCTTCAGCGCCTCGGACCAGTCCCCGAGCAGGCCGGGCCGCATGGCCAAGCCGTCGGCGTTGCGGACCAGCAGCGACAGGACGCCGCCGGGAGCCATCATCCGGGCCAGGTCGGTGAGGATCGGGCCGGGGTCGGCGAAGTACATCAGCAGCCCGTGGCAGAGCACGGCGTCGAAGCAGCCCGGCGAGAAAGTCCCGCCCAGCCGCGTCGCGTCGGCCCGGACGATCTGGACCCGGTCACGGACCTCGGCCGGCTCCTCGGCGAGCGAGCGCCGCAACGACTCCAGCATCTGTTCCGACGAGTCGAGCGCGGTCACGTCGTAGCCGAGCCGGGCCAGCCGCAACGCCTGCGTACCCTGCCCGCAGCCGACGTCGAGGACCCGCGGGGCGTCGGGTTTCAGGTGCTCGGCCAGTTGGGCGGCCACCACCTCCTGACGCACCACCTGGCGCAGCGTGCCCATGCGGGCCAGCCAGGTCTTCTCGGCCGGGACGAACGTGGTCGACATGGTGATCTCCTTCATCGGGAACGGGGGTTGGCCCGCCGCGTCGGCGGCGCGCTCATCGGGTCCTCGGGCCACGGGTGGCGCGGATAGCGGCCGCGCATCTCGGCGCGGACCTGCGGATATCCCTGCACCCAGAACGAGGCCAGGTCGCGGGTGACCGCCACCGGCCGGCCCGCGGGGGAGAGCAGGTGCAGCAGGACCGGGACCCGCCCGTCGGCCAGGCGGGGCGCGTCCCGCCAGCCGAACGCCTCCTGCACCTTGACCGCGAGCACCGGCGCGGCCGGATCGGAGTAGTCCACCCGGATCTGCGAGCCGCTCGGCACCGGTAGTCGTTCCGGGGCGACCTCGTCCAGCCGCCCGGCCACCGACCACGGCAGGAGCCGTCGCAGGGCGGACGCCACGTCGAGTTTCGCCAGGTCGGACCGGCGGCGGGCCTTTCCGGTCTCCAGCCACTGCTCGGCGTGCTCCAGCAGGGCGGTGTCGGAGACGTCGGGCCAGGGATCACCGAGCGCGGCGTGCGCGAACGCCAGCCGGGCGCGCAGCTCCTCGGCCGTGCGGCTCCAGGTCAGCAGGCTCAGGCCGGTCGCGCGCAGCCCGGCCAGCAGGGCCTCGCGCAGCGCGGCGGGCTCCGGATCGGTCAGCCGGACGCTGGCCAGGGTGATCGCGCCGAGCCGGCGGACCCGCCGGGCGACCACGTCGTCGTCGATCCAGCCGACCTCGGTCTCCTCGCTGAGCAGCGCACTCGCGACCTCGCGGGCGGTGGCCTCGTCGAGCGGAGCGGCACTGCGGATCCGGGCCGTCCGCGCGCCGGCGGCCCGGTCGGCGGCGGCCACGGCCAGCCACGGCGTGCCGGCCAGCGCACTTCCCGGTGGCAGGTCGGCCGCGGTGCCGCCGGCCATCAGGTAGGCCCGGCCGCCGGGCTCGCGGGCCAGCGCCACCCGCTCCGGAAAGGCCAGCCCCACCACCAGCCCGGTGGCCAGGTCATCAGGTACCCGATCCCGCGCCCCCCGGACACCGCCCGACCCGGACGCGGCCACGACGGACGGCTCGGCGGAGGCGGCGGGCCGTGCGGTGGCGGAGGCGGTCGGTGCGGTGGACGCGGCGGGCGTGTCGGAGGCATCCGCGGCGGGCGGTTCGGTGGAGGCGGCCGCGGTCAGACGACGTACCTCGGAATGGAAAGCGGAACCACCGGCGGCCCGAGCCCGCCGAACGGCCGCGACCAGGTCGTCGGTCGCGTTTCCGGGGTCGTCGAGGACCGCGATGATCTCCGCGGCCCGCCGGGCGCCGACCAGCCCGGCGCCGTCGAGCAGTGCGCGGGCCAGGCGCGGATGCAGGCCCGCACCGGCCAGGGCGCGTCCGCGCGGGGTCACCCGGCCCGCGTCGTCGACCGCGCCGAGATCGTGCAGCGTCGAGGTGGCCGCGCGCAGGGCGCCGGCGGGCGGCTGGTCGGGCAGGGCGAGGCCGCTGCCGGTGGGATCGCCCCAGAGCGCCAGGTCGAGGGCGAAACCGGTCAGGTCGGCCGCTGCGATCTCCGGCTCGGGCTGCGCCGGGAGACGGTCGTGCTGGGCCTCTGACCAGCACCGATAGGCTCGCCCGGGGGCCTCGCGACCGGCCCGGCCGGCGCGCTGCACGGCCGAGGATCGGGACACCGGAACGGTCACCAGTGCGCCCAGGCCACGCGAGTGATCCATCCGGGGCACCCGGCTCAAACCGCAGTCGACCACTGCCCGCACCCCGGGCACGGTCAGGCTGCTCTCCGCGACCGCGGTGGCCAGGACGACGCGGCGGCGCGGGCCGGGCCGCAGCGCGGCATCCTGCGCCGCGCCGGACTGGCGGCCGTGCAGCGGCACCACGTCGGCGTCCAGGCCGCGCAGCCGGGTGGCGACCGTCTCGATCTCGCGGGCGCCGGGCAGGAAGACCAGCACGTCACCGTCGCCGTCGGCGAGCGCGCGACGGGTGGTCGCGGCGACGTGGTCGAGCAGTTTCGGATCGACGCGCAGGCCGAGCGGCGGGGCGATCGGGCCGGTGGGCGGTGACCAGATCACCTCGATCGGATGAGTTCGCGCGTACGCGGTCAGGACCGGCCCGCCCAGCACCTGCGCCAACCGGTCCGAGTCGGCCGTCGCCGACGTCGCCAGCAGGCGCAACTCGGGCCGGAGCACGCTGCGCACGTCGATCAGGAAGGCGAGGGCGAGATCGGAGTCGAGGTGCCGCTCGTGGCACTCGTCGAGGATCACCGCCGTGGCGCCGCCCAGCTCCGGATCGCGCTGCAGACGGCGGACGAGCAGGCCGGTGGTGACCACCTCGACGACGGTGCGCCGGGAGACCCGGCGGTCGCCGCGCACCGCATAACCCACGCGCTCGCCGACCGGCTCGCCCAGCAGCGCGGCCATCCGGTGGGCGGCGGCCCGGGCCGCGACCCGCCGCGGCTCGGCGACCAGCACCCGGCCGCCACCGGTGAGAGCGGCCGACGCCCAGCCCGCACCGGCCAGCGCGAGCGGCACGAGGGTGGTCTTGCCGGTGCCGGGCGGAGCGACCAGGACCGCCGCGCCGGCCTCGGCCAGCGTGGTGGTCAACTCCGGCAGCAGGTCGCGGACCGGAAGATCGGGCAGGTTCTCGGCGGGGATCAGCACGCGCCAAGTCTTGCCGATCCCACCGACAACTTTTTCGGGCCTGTGGACAACCGCGGCGTTGTCCACAGGCCCATGTTTCGGCCGGAGGATCGTGGCAAGGTGGCCGTGTTAATTCTTCGCTCCGCCGGTGCCCGCGGCGGAGCGGGCCTGCTTGACTGATCAACACGGAAGAGGGGGTGAGGCGATGAGTGCGGTGCAGTCGTTCAACGCGCTGCCGGCCGAGCGCCTGACGGAGCAGCTGCTGGCCTGCCTGGCCACGCCGTCCTGGGGCGACAGGATCGCCGCGGGCCGGCCGTTCGCCGACCGGGACGCGATCGTCGTCGCGGCCGATGCCGCCGCCCGGGGCCTGACCTGGGACGAGGTTCTGCAGGGCCTGTCCGCGCATCCCCGCATCGGCGAGCGTGCGGCCGGTGACTCCCGCGAGGCGGCCTGGTCCCGCGCCGAGCAGTCGGCCGCGGCGCGCAGTGCCGACGACGAGACGAAAGAGGCGTTGATCGCCGCGAATCGGGAGTACGAGGAGCGGTTCGGCCACGTCTTCCTGATCTTCGCGAGCGGTCGCAGCCAGGCCGAGATCCTGGCCGCGGCCCGCGAGCGGCTGGGCAACGACGAGGCGACCGAGCGGGCGATCGTCGCCGAGGAGCTTCGCAAGATCGCCGGGCTGCGGCTGGAGCGGGTGCTCGATGCCCTCTGACGACGGCACCGCAGCCGAGTTCCACGCCCGGATCTCGACCCACATCCTGGACACCGTCACCGGCGACCCGGCCGGGAATGTCTACGTGCGGCTGGAGCGTCGCGACGCGGACGGCTGGCGGACCCTCGACGAGGGGCGCACCGACGCCGACGGCCGGTTGCGCTATCGCGTGCCGGTCCGCGACTGGCAGGCCGGGGGTTACCGATTGCTCTTCTACGTGGAGCCGTATCTCGGCAAGGAGGCCTTCTTCCCGGAGATCACGATCGCCTTCCACGTGCACGACCCGGAACGCCATTACCACGTGCCGCTGCTGCTCAGCCGGTACGGCTACACCACCTATCGAGGGAGCTGAACCCCGTTGGCGATCGTGCTCGGACCGAACCGTTACGGCAAGGCGGAGACCAGGCTGGTCCGCGTCCACCGTGACGGTGACACGCACGGCCTGGTGGACCTCAACGTCGGCGTCGCCCTCTCCGGCGACCTGACGGCGACCCACCTGACCGGCGACAACTCGGGCGTGCTGCCGACCGACACGATGAAGAACACCGTGTACGCGTTCGCCAAGCAGCACGGCGTCGGCGAGCCGGAGGCGTTCGCGCTGCTCCTGGCCCGCCACTTCGTGACGACGCAGGGCCAGGTCGACTCGGCGCGGGTGAGCATCGAGTCGTTCGCGTGGGACCGGCTCGGCCCGCACTCGTTCCAGAAGCGGGGCGATTACACGCGCACCACCACGGTCACCGTGACCGGGGAGGATGTTCAGGTCGTCTCCGGCCTCAGCGGCCTGGTGCTGATGAACACCACGGCGTCGGAGTTCGGCGGTTTCGTGAAGGATCGGTACACCACGCTGCCGGAGACCACCGACCGGATCCTGGCCACGGCGGTCGACGCGAAGTGGCGCCACCTGAGCGACGAGGCGGACTGGGGCAAGTCGTTCCAGGGTGCCGTCGACGCGATGACCGGCGCGTTCGTGAACACGTACAGTCTCTCGCTTCAGCAGACGTTGATGTCGATGGGCACGACGGTGCTGTCGAGCCGCCCGGAGCTGGCCGAGATCCGGCTGACCCTGCCGAACAAGCATCACTACCTGGTCGATCTCTCGGTGTTCGACCTGGAGAATCCGAACGAGGTGTTCATCGCCGGCGACCGGCCGTACGGATTGATCGAAGGCACCGTGACCCGCGACGACGTGCCGCCGGCGACCTCGGAGTGGTACCTGTGATCGTCATCGAGAACGCCACGATCGCGACTGTCGACGCGGCCGGCACGGAATTCACCGACGGTCACGTCGTGGTGGGCGACGACGGCCTGATCAAGGCCGTCGGATCCGGTAGATCGGACCTGCCGGGAAAGCGGATCGACGCGGGTGGCAACCTCGTCACTCCGGGGCTGGTCAACACCCACCACCACCTGTATCAGTGGGCGACCAGGGGCCTCGCCCTCGACGAGACCCTGTTCGGCTGGCTGACCACGCTCTACCCGATCTGGGGCCGCCTCGACGCCGAGGTCGTCGGCGCGGCCGCCGGCGCCGGCCTCGGCTGGCTGGCCCTGTCCGGCTGCACCACGAGCATGGACCACCACTACGTCTTCCCCCGTGACGGCGGCGACGTCCTCGGAGCCGAGATCGAGGCGGCCCGGAAGATCGGCGTCCGGTTCCATCCGACCCGGGGTTCGATGGACCTGAGCCAGAAGGACGGCGGCCTCCCGCCGGACAACGTGGTCGAGGACACCGACGAGGCCCTGGCCGCCACCGAGGCGGCGATCGACCGCTGGCACGACCCGTCAGCGGACGCGATGCTGCAGATCGCGGTCGCCCCCTGTTCGCCGTTCTCGGTCACCACCCGGCTGATGGAGGAGGCCGCGGTGCTGGCCCGGCGCAAGGGCGTCCGCCTGCACACGCACCTCGCCGAGACCGACGACGAGGAGGAGTTCTGCCTCAAGCAGTTCGGCTGCACCCCGGTGGAGTATGCGGAGCGGGTCGGCTGGCTCGGCGACGACGTGTGGCTCGCGCACGGCGTGCACCTGGACGACTCGGCCATCGCCAAGCTGGGCGCGACCGGCACGGGTGTGGCGCACTGCCCGAGTTCGAACGCGCGGCTCGGCGCGGGCATGGCCCGGGTGCGCGAGCTGGTCGACAACGGTGTGCCGGTCGGCCTCGGTGTGGACGGCGCGGCGTCGCAGGAGGTCTCGCACCTGGGTGCGGAGCTGCGGCAGGCGCTCTACACCGCCCGGCAGCGGGGTGGGCCGCGGGCGATGGATGCCCGGGAGGCGCTGCGGCTCGGCACGATCGGCGGCGCGCGCTGCCTGGGCCGGCAGGACCATCTGGGTTCGATCGAGGTCGGCAAGCTCGGTGACCTGGTGATGTGGAAGCTCGACGGGCTCGGCCACGACGGGATCGACGACAAGGTGGCGGCGCTGGTCTTCGGCCCGCCCGCCCGGGTCGAGCTGGCGCTGGTCGGCGGCCGTCCGGTGGTCGAACGGGGCGAACTGGTCAACGCGGACGAGGAGACCCTGACGAGGGAGGCCCGGAAGGCGCACCGGCGTCTGCTGAACGCGGACCGTTGACGGCGGCCCAGGCCGGAAGCGCACCGTCGCGTGCCGAATGCGGAACGTTAGGAATAGATGACGGTCATGTGCCAAGTGTGATCTTCTTGGCTCTCATGGCCGCTGACGTGGGGCGGCACCGCCATTACGCTACGCGGGAGTAACCACACCGAGAGGAGCCGTCAACGATGACTGAGATCCTGTCCGACGAGGCTGTGGCGTTCGTCGCCGACCTGAATCGTCGGTTCCGGCCGCGCCGCAACGAGCTCCTCCGGGCGCGGGCCGCCCGGCGGGCCGAGATCGCCGCCGGGGCCAGCCTCGGCTTCCTGGCCGAGACCGCCGACATCCGCGCCGCCGAGTGGTCGGCCCCGCCGGCCCCGGCCGACCTGCGGGACCGGCGTGTCGAGATCACCGGGCCGACCGAGCGCAAGATGACCATCAACGCCCTGAACTCGGGGGCCAAGGTGTGGCTGGCCGACCTGGAGGACGCCAACACCCCGCACTGGTCCAACGTGGTCGACGGCCAGCAGAACCTCTTCGACGCGATCCGGCGCACGATCAGCCTGGAGACCGAGAAGAAGACGTACGAGCTGAACGGTGGCCCCTACCCGACCATCGTGATGCGCCCGCGCGGCTGGCACCTCGACGAGCGGCACCTGCCGGTCGACGGTGAGCCGGCCGTCGGTGCGCTCGTCGACTTCGGCCTGTACTTCTTCCACAACGCCAAGGAGCTGCTCGAACGCGGCAGCGGGCCGTATTTCTACCTGCCGAAGATGGAGTCCCACAAGGAAGCCGCCCTGTGGAACGACGTTTTCACGTACGCGCAGGAAGCTCTTGATGTTCCGGTCGGCACGATCCGCGCCACCGTGCTGATCGAGACGATCCCGGCCGCGTTCGAGATGGAGGAGATCCTCCACGCGCTGCGCCCGCACATCTCGGGCCTGAACGCCGGCCGCTGGGACTACCTGTTCAGCATCATCAAGTATTTCCGCGACAACCCGCGGATGATCCTGCCGGACCGGGCCGCGGTGACGATGACCGCGCCGTTCATGCGCGCCTACAGCGAGCTGCTGGTCTCGACCTGCCACAAGCGGGGTGCGTTCGCGATGGGCGGCATGGCGGCGTTCATCCCGAGCCGTCGCGACCCGCAGGTCAACGAGGTCGCGCTGGCCAAGGTCAACGAGGACAAGGAACGCGAGGCCGGCGACGGTTTCGACGGTTCCTGGGTGGCCCACCCCGACCTGGTGCCGGTCTGCCAGGCGATCTTCGACCGGGTGCTCGGCGACAAGCCGAACCAGCTCGACCGGCAGCGCCCGGACGTCGCGGTCGACGCCCGTGACCTGCTCGACGTCGCCTCGCTGGACGCCCGGGTGACCGAGGCCGGCCTGCGCAACAACGTCAACGTCGCCCTGCAGTACCTGGAGGCGTGGCTGCGCGGCAACGGGGCGGTGGCGATCCACAACCTGATGGAGGACGCCGCCACCGCGGAGATCTCCCGCTCGCAGATCTGGCAGTGGATCCACAACGGCGTGAAGCTGCCGGACGGCACGCCGATCACCGCCGAGCTGGTCGCCCGGATCGAGGACGAGGAACTCGCCAAGATCAAGGAGACCGCGGGTGAGGGCGGTCGCTTCGACGACGCCCGCAAGCTCTTCGAGCGGGTCGCCCTGGCCGACGACTTCGCCGACTTCCTCACCACCGCCGCCTACGACTCGATCGACTGAGAGAGGGTTCCATGCGCCTGTCCGATCATGATTACTCCGAGATCGACGGGCGCCTGTCCGCTCACGACGCGTTCCTCCGGGCCCGATACCCGGGGGAACGCGCCGGTCGGCAACCCGTGCACACGGTCTACGTCCCGGCCGACAAACTGGACGGGTTCCGCGACTGGGGCACGATCGCGCTGTCCACGATGGATCAGCACGACTTCCCGTGGTCCGATCCGGCGGTCCGCGACAAGCTGGCCCGCGAGCCGATCGAGGACCTGCGTGTCGACTTCGAGGACGGATACGGTGTCCGCGACGACGACCAGGAGGACGCCGCCGTCCGCAAGGCCGCCGCGATCCTGCGCGACGGCCCCCGGCCACCGTTCCTCGGCCTGCGGATCAAGTCGTTCGAGGCGGCGACGCGACACCGGGCGCTGCGCACGCTCGACCTGTTCCTCGACTCCTACCAGGAGATCGTCAACATCACGCTGCCCAAGGTCAGCGGTCCGGTCCAGGTCGAGACGATGGTCACCCTCTGCGAGAAGCTGGAGAGCGCGTACGGCCTCATCGGCGGTTCCCTGACCTTCGAGATCCAGGTCGAGCTGCCCTCGGCGGTGCTCGCGGCCGACGGCACGGCCACCGTCGCGCGGCTGATCACGGCCGCCGGTGGGCGCTGCACGGGTCTGCACTACGGGACGTACGACTACAGTGCCGCCGCGGGTGTGGCCGCCGCCTACCAGTCGATGGAGCACCCGGCGGCCGATTACGCCAAGGCGGTCATGCAGGCGGCCGCGGCCCAGACCGGCGTGCGTCTCTCCGACGGCTCGACCAACGTCCTCCCGGTCGGTGGCCGCGACGACGTCCACGCCGCCTGGCAGCTGCACCACCGCCTGGTCCGGCGTTCCCTGGAACGCGGCTACTACCAGGGCTGGGACCTGCATCCGGCCCAGTTGCCGAGCCGGTACGCGGCGACCTACGCGTTCTTCCGCGACGGCCGGGACACCGCGGTCGACCGGCTGCGCCGATACCTGGACCGGCAGGACAGCGGCATCATGGACGAGCCGGCCACCGCCCGCGCGCTCGCCGGATATCTGCTGCGCGGCCTGGACTGCGGCGCCCTGACCGACGCCGGTTTCCCCCGCGAGCAGCTGACCGCGCTGATCTGATCAGCCGCCGGGCCGAGGGGCGGGCGGCGTGTGGTCGGCGTCGCAGCCCTCCGACCCGCCGACGAAGACCACGCAGCCCCGATCCGGCTTCGTCGAGTCGTGCTGGAAGCGGCCGGCCAGGGAGACGGCGGTCAGGAGACCGGCCGCGACGGTCAGCGAGATCAGGACACCGGACGCCCGCCCGCGCCCCTGGCGTCGGCTGATCACCGCGAGCACGAGCAGGACGACGACCACCAGACCACCGGCGAGCACCGTGGTGGACCGGCCGCCGCCGGTGAGCGCGTCCGGGAGGAGGCTGATCCCGGAGGCCGGACTGACCACGAACAGGACCACCAGGCCCACCGCGGCCAGGACCAGGCCGATCAGGACGGCGGTGAGCACGGTCAGCGGGCTCGTCCGGGAGCGTTCGTTCATAAGGTGACACATTAGCGTTCGTCGAATTGCCGATGACCTCGAACTACGCGCCGCCGGATACGTACAACACCACATAGCCGGGAGGCGATGACGGTGCGACACGAACCGGTACGGACCTGGTATCAGCCATGGAGACAACGATGCTCGTGCGGGTGCGCCTGGTACCCGTGCCCGGACGCGGCGACGATCCCGCCGCCCGCGGTCACCCGCAGCCTGCACCTGGACGACGATCACGACGAGACGCACGACGGCACGGCCGAGCACCTTTGGGAGCGCCCGTCCTGGGAGTGCCGCTCCTGCGGCCGGCCGTGGCCCTGCGAGCCGGCCCGGGTGATCCTGGCCGCCGAGTCGGACCGCATCTCGCTCGCCCTCTACATGTCCGGCCACCTCGAACAGGCCGTCGCTGACCTGCCGAAACGGCCGCCGCACGAGATGTTCGACCGGTTCCTGCGCTGGATCCACGCCCGCCCGTCGACCCGCCGGTCGTCGCGCGAACTGGCCGCGCTGGGCGCGTGACCTCGTACCCCTAAGCGGTTTGCAGTTTTTCCCGGACCCATTGCGGATCGGGATTGACGAATCCCTCGCCGCCGATGACGACCGTCGGCACGGTCTCGTTGCCGTCGGCGAAACTGCGGACGATCGCCGCCGCCTCGGGGTCCTTCCAGATGTCGACCCACTGCAGGCGGTCCGCCTCCGGGCCGAGCCGGGCCCGCAACCTCAGACAATAGGGACAGCCGGGACGCCAGTAGACGATCGGGAGATTCCCGGCGACGGCCTCGGCCGCGAGCACCCCGCGCGGGAAGACCAGCGGGGACGTCACCACGGCCAGGAACAGGAACAATGCCAGCAGGACGGCCGCGCCGACCGTCGAACCCTGGGAGAGTTTGAGGGCGGCGACGAGCACGCCACAGGCCGCACTGAGGAGGGCGAGTCCCCACCGTCGCATCATGCCGGAAGGCTACGCCGCGAAGGGCGTCCCGTGAAACAAACCGCGGTTAGGGTCTGACCATGTTTGATCTTGTGGTGCGATCCCGGAGGGTGATCCTGCCGGAGGGCGAGGTCCCGGCCGCGGTCGCGGTCAAGGACGGGAAGATCAAAGAAATTTTCCCGTACGAGGTGACAGTGCCCGCAAGCACGGACGTCGATCTCGTTGACACCTGGTTGCTACCGGGCCTCGTGGACACTCATGTGCATGTCAACGAACCAGGTCGGACCGCGTGGGAAGGCTTCGCCAGCGCGACGAGAGCGGCAGCCGCCGGTGGCGTCACCACGATCATCGACATGCCGCTCAACAGCCTCCCGCCCACCGTCGACGAGCCCGCCCTGGCCGCCAAGCAGGCGGCCGCCACCGGCCAGTGCCACGTCGACGTCGGCTTCTGGGGCGGCGCGATCCCGGGCAACGCCGCCGACCTGCCCGGGCTGCACGCCGCCGGTGTCTTCGGCTTCAAGGCGTTCCTGGCCGACTCCGGCGTCCCGGAGTTCCCGCCGGTCGACCGCGCCCAGCTCGCCGCCGCGATGGACGCCGCCGACGCACTCTTCGTCGTCCACGCCGAGGACCCGGAGCACCTGCGCGACGCCGAGAGCTCGGCCGCCTACGCCGACTTCCTCTCCTCGCGGCCGGCCGACGCCGAGCACGCCGCCGTCGCCACCGCGATCGAGGTGGCCCGCGCGGCCGGCCGGCGCGTGCACATCCTGCACCTGTCGGCCGCCTCCGCGCTGCCGCTGATCGCCCAGGCCAAGGCCGACGGCGTGCGGGTCACCGCCGAGACCTGCCCGCACTACCTGACGCTGGACGCGGCCGAGATCCCGGACGGCGCGACCGAGTTCAAGTGCTGCCCGCCGATCCGTGACTCGGCCAACGCCGACCGGCTGTGGGCGGCGCTGGCCGAGGGCCTGATCACGTGCGTGGTCAGCGACCACTCGCCGTGCACGCCGGAGCTGAAACGGCAGGACACCGGTGACTTCGCCGCGGCCTGGGGTGGCATCGCCTCAGTGCAGCTCGGCCTGCCGGTGATCTGGACGTCGGCCCGGGCCCGTGGGCATTCGCTCGCCGATGTGGTGAGCTGGATGGCGACCCGGCCGGCCGATCTGGTCGGGCTGGCACACAAGGGCCGGATCGCCGTCGGGGCGGACGCCGACCTGGTGGCGTTCGACCCGGACGCCGAGTTCGTGGTCGACGCGCACGCCCTGCACCACAAGAACCCCGTGACGCCGTACGCGGGAAAGGCCCTTCGGGGTGTTGTGCGCACCACCTGGTTGCGCGGTTCCCGGGTCACGGGCGCGGAACCAGCCGGTCGATTTCTGACGAGGGAGAGCTGATGGAGGACTTCACCGCACTGCCCGACCTCGCGTCGCGGGCTTTCGGCGGCGGCGTCGTGCACGCCAATGACGAGTTCTTCGCGGCCGCCGACCATCTCGTGCTGCCGTCCGCACCCGGGCACGCGCCGAAGACCTTCGACCACAAGGGCCAGGTGTACGACGGCTGGGAGACCCGCCGTCGCCGCACGCCCGGGTTCGACTTCGCGATCGTCCGGCTCGGCGCCCCCGGTGTGATCCACGGCGTCGACATCGACACCGCGTTCTTCACCGGCAACTTCCCGCCGTTCGCGTCGATCGAGGCCACCACTCGGCCCGGGTATCCGGGGCCGGACGAGCTGGCCGGGGCCGAGTGGGTCGAGATCCTCGCCCGCGAGGAACTCAAGGGCGACAGCAGCAACGTGTTCGCGATCAGCGACGGCCGGCGTTACACGCACGTGCGGCTGAACATCTTCCCGGACGGCGGGGTCGCCCGGCTCCGCGTCCACGGCGAGGTCGTGCCCGACCCGGACCTGCTGCCCAAGGTGTTCGACGTCGCCGCGGCGGAGTACGGCGGTCGCGTCGTCGACTGCAGCAACATGTTCTACGGCCGCCCGCAGCGGATGCTGATGCCCGGCCTCGCGCAGAACATGGGCGACGGCTGGGAGACGTCCCGCCGCCGCGACGACGCCAACGACTGGGTGCTGGTGCAGCTCGCCGCCCCGGCCAAACTGCGCTTCGCCGACCTGGACACCAGCCACTTCAAGGGCAACGCGCCCGGCTGGGCCCGGCTGACCGGCATCACCGCCGAGGGCGATCAGGTCGAACTGCTGCCGCGGATCGCCCTGCGCCCCGACACCCCGCACCGGTTCCCGCTGCTCAAGGGTCCGGAGGTGACCCACGCCCGGCTCGACATCTATCCGGACGGCGGGATGGCCCGGCTGCGTCTGCACGGACGCGCCGATCGCGATCACCTATGGGCGAGAATGAGGCAGTGTCTCGAACCGTGACCCTGGTACTCGTCGATCCGGCCGGTGAGCTGCTCGGTGCGCTGCCGCCGTTCCCGGTCGACAGCCCGTGGTGGCAGGACGTGACCGAGGTGGTCGCCCACGCCGGCACCGACGTCACCGTGCTGCGGCTGCTGCACGCGGACCGGGCGGCCCCGCCCGGCGGGCACGTCACCTATCTGGCCGAGACCCGGAAACGGCCGGACGGGCTGACCCCGCTCGGCGCCGACCTGGTGCCGCACGCGCTGCGCGCGCCGTGGGCCGAGCCGGGCGGGCCCGGCGCCACCCTGGCCTGGGCGTCCGGGGCGCTGGACCGGCTCGGCTTCCCCGGCGTGACCGCCCACCAGCGGCGCACCTGGAACCTGTCGGCGATCTGGCGGATGGACGGCCCGGCCGGCCCGATCGCCTGGCTCAAGCAGGTGCCCGGCTTCTTCGACCACGAGGCGACCGTCCTCGGGCTGGTCGCCGGTGTCGCGCCGGACCTGGTGCCGTACGTGATGGCGTCCGGCCGGGCCGGGCGGATGCTGCTCGCGCACGTCCCCGGCGACGACCGGTACGGCGCCGGGCCCGAGCTGTGCGCGACCGTCGCCGAGGCGTTCCACCCGGTCCAGGAGCACTTCGCCGGTCATCTCGACCAACTGGCCGCGATCCCGGACAAGCGTCTCGACGTGGACCGTTTCGTCAACGTGGCCGCGCCCTACCTGGGCGACATCCCCGGCCTGGCCGACCTCATCGACGGGCTGCCGACCCGGCTGGCCGCGGTCGCCGAGTGCGGTCTGCCGGACACCCTGATCCACGGCGACCTGCACCCGGGCAACGTACGCACCCACGGGTCGGGCCGGCCGGTGATCATCGACTGGGGCGACTCGGCGATCGGCCACCCGGCGTTCGACCTGCTGCGGCTCACCGAAGGCCTGGACTCGCCGGAGCCGCTGATCACGGACTGGGCGCGGCGCTGGCGCCGGACCGTTCCCGGCAGCGACCCGGAACGTGCGGTCGACCTGCTGCGGCCGGTCGCTTCGCTGCTGTCGGCGGCCACGTATGCCGGCTTCCTGTCCCGGATCGAGCAGTCCGAGTGGCCCTACCACGCGAACGACGTCCCCGACTGCCTCACCGCCGCCGCCTCCACCAAGCCCTGACCACCTGACTACCGCCCTCACGCACCTCGTGCCGCTCGACGGCCCCGCGGGCGGTCGCTTCGCAGCGCCCGGTCCGGGCCGGCTGGTGCGCACTGCTCATTTTCGGGCGCATCACGACCGTGCGGGCCGGCCAAGACATTCATAAAGGTGCGTACCGTGGTGGCATGGCGGATGCGCGGCGGCACTACCTCGACCTGATCCGGCTTGACGGCGTGCGGATGACGCCGGAGCTGGCCGCGGCCTTCGGGAGCGTGCCGCGGGAACTGTTCGTGCCGGAGGGGTTCCGCCGTCGTGACGGCGGCTGGGTGGCGCCGGGCGACCCGGATTTCCTGCCCACCGTGTACCGCAACGACGTCCTGGTCACCAAGCTGAACGGGGACCGGCCAGTCAGCTCGTCCAGCCAGCCGTCGCTGATGGCGATCATGCTGCGGGAGCTGGATGTCCGGCCCGGGATGCGGGTTCTCGAGATCGGCGCCGGGACCGGCTACAACGCCGCGCTGATGGCCACCCTCGGTGCGACGGTGACCAGTGTGGACGTTCAGGAGGACGTCGCCGACCGGGCGCGTTCGGCGCTGGTCCGGTCCGGCATCGCCGGTGTGCGCGTCGTCGCCGGGGACGGCTATCTCGGCGACCCCGGCGAACAGTACGACCGGGTCATCGTGACCGTCGGCGTCACCGGGCTCTCGCCGCACTGGTTCGAGCAGCTCACCCCGGACGGCCTGGTGGTCGCCCCGGTCGAGCACGCCGGCCACCACCCGGTCCTGGCCGCCCGCCCGGGCAACTCAGCGGCCGGCCCGGGCAATCGGGTGGCCGGTTCGGGTGGCCCGGGCAATCCGGAGGCCGGTTCGGGCGAGTCGGCGACTTCCACCGGACCGTCGACGCCGGTGCCAGGAACGGCGGCGGTGACCGCGCGGGTCGTCTGCTCGGCCGGCTTCATGGCCGCCGCCGGCCCCCTCGGCGTCCGCCATGCCGGGAGTCACCCACCGCCCGCACTCGGCGCCCGGCACACCGGCCACGATCCGGCCGGGGCCGCGGTGCCGGAGCTGGTCGAGACCGCGCCGGCCCGGTGGAAACCGTCGCTGGACCCGGCCGCGTACCGGGACCTCTGGTATGCCGCCGGTGCCTGGCATCGGCGCGCCACCCTCGCCAACCTGTCCGACTTCGAGCAGGCCCGGCTGGCTCTGCTCGACGAGAGCGACACCGGCGGAGCGATGATCCTGCCGGACGGTTCGGTGCTGGCCGGCGGCGACGAGGCGGACCGTTACGCGGAGATCGCCACCTCCGTGATCGACCGCTGGTGGGATCTGGGCCGCCCGCCGATGCGCGCCTGGCAGGTCGGCCTCGCCCTGGGCGGCGACCCGTCGGCTCCGATCTGGGCCCCGCGGACCTGGCAGGTCGTTCCCGGGTGAATCCAGGTCAGGGGCGGGCGCCCAGATAGGTCAGAACCGCCATCACCCGCCGGTTCGTGTCGTCGGTCGGGGGCAGGCCCAGCTTGGCCAGGATGTTGCCGACGTGCTTGCCCACCGCGGTCTCGCTGACGAACAGTGCGCCCGCGATGGACGAGTTCGACCGCCCCTCCGCGATCAGCCCCAGCACCTCGCGTTCCCGGGGTGACAGGCCGGCGAGCGGATCCCGTGGCCGGTGCAGCAGCCGCCGGACGACTTCCGGGTCGACCACGGTGCCGCCGGCCAGCACGGTCCGCAGGGCCGCCATGAAGTCCTCGATGTCGGCCACCCGGTCCTTGAGCAGGTAGCCCACCCCGTCGCCGGTGCCGATCAGGTCGGACGCGTACTCCTCCTGCACGTACTGACTCAGCACCACCACCGGCAACCCGGGCCGCTCCCGGCGCAGGCGCACCGCCGCGCGCAGCCCCTCGTCCCGGAAGTCGGGCGGCATCTTGATGTCGGTGATCACCAGGTCCGGGGTGTGCGTGCCGACCGCCTGGACGAGTTGCTCGGCGTCGCCCACCGCGTCCACCACGGTGAAGCCGAACCGCCCGAGCACCCCGATCAGGCCCTCACGCAGGAGCACACCGTCCTCGGCGAGGATCACCCGCGTGGACACGGCAGCTCCACCCGCAGCAGGGTCGGACCGCCGGCCGGGCTGGCCAGCAGCAACCGCCCGCCGGCGGCCCCGACCCGGTCGGCCAGGCCGGTCAGCCCGCTGCCCATCCGCGGGTCGGCCCCGCCGCGCCCGTTGTCCTCGATCTCCAGTTCGACGCGGGTGCCGTCGCCGGTCACCCGGACCCGGGCCGCGGTGGCGTGGGCATGCTTGGCGATGTTGGTCAGGGCCTCGGCGGCCACGAAATACGCCGTGGTCTCGATGCTTTCCGGTGGCCGGGCGGCGATCGTGGCCTCGACGGTCACCGGGACCGGTGAGCTCGCGGCCAGTTCGCGCAGGGCGGCCGGCAGCCCGAGGTCGGTGAGCACCTGCGGGCGGATGCCGTGGATCAGGTCGCGCAGCACCACCATCAGCTCTTTCGCCTGGGTGTGGGCCATCCCGAGCGGTTCGGCGGCGGGGGAGTCGGCCGGCAGGTCGAGCCGGGCCATGCCCAGGTGCAGGGTGAGGCTGGTGAGCCGGTGCTGAGCGCCGTCGTGCAGGTCCCGTTCGATGCGGCGGCGTTCCGCGTCGAACGCGTCGGCCAGCCGGGCCCGCGACTGGGACACCTCGGTGAGCTGGTCGCGCAGCGGATCGCCGGCGCCGAGCAGCCGCCGCGCGAGCAGGGCGTGCCCGGCCGACAGGGCCCCGGCCAGGTAGGGCCAGACCGGCAGCAGGATCAGGCCGACCAGCATGAGCGGAACGCTGCGCGTGCCGTTGTGCACCTCGTAGTCCCCGAACTGCCAGGTGCCGACGCCGAACGGGCTGGCGACCAGCAGGATCTGGGCGAGCAGCCCGATGAAGAGGGCGAAGAAGACCGGCGGGGCCAGCAGCGCGAGCAGCACCGCGTAGAGCACCGCGCGCCAGGTCGCCTCGTCCCGGTAGAGGGCGGTGAGATCCCCCAGTTTGCGGGTGCCGCGCAGCGGGCGCGGGTCGACCAGGCGCAGGCGGCGGCGTTCCAGGGCGGCGAGCGGCGCGGCGACCAGCGGGGCGCCGACGAACATCATCGCCATCGAGATCACGATCAGAACGACGACGGCCGGGCTGGGCAGGTTGCCGTGGACGATCCGCCGCCCGGCCACCAGCAGCGGCAGCAGCAGGATCCAGAGCCCGAAGGAGAGCGGGGCGGCGATCACGGCGGTGGTGGCCAGGAACGCGGCGGAGCGCCACGGCCAGGCGGTGAGCAGGTATCGGCGGTCGCGCAGGGCCGCCGTCAAGGTTGTGGTGGACACGGATTCACCGTAGGCAGCGGGGGCGTCACGGCCCACCCGGCTGTCCACCGGATCCAGGTATACCCAGGCATACCTTTCACCAGCGGCCGGCCCGGCGATCCCGCCACGGGCGGCCGTCCGGGTCGTAGATCAGCCGGTACGCCGGAGTCGCCCACAACCGCTGGAACCAGGGCAGATGCTTCGTCTCGTGCGGGATCAGCCGGCCCGGTGGGCGTGGGCCCCGGCGGCCGCCGTCATGCCAGTCACGGAGTGCCTCGGCGGCGGCGGTCATCGCCCGTACCATCGCCGTCGGGTTCAAAAGGTCTTGATCGTCGTGGCGATCGAGGTGCTCGCGCATCAACGCCAGCCGCAGCTCGCGGGGGAAACGCCGGGCCTGGTCGCCGAGCCCGGCCGGGTCCTGCGGCGAGCGTTCGTCGACCGTCGTGTCGAGGATCGCGCAGGACAGCTCGCTGTCGTGGGTCCACGATCGACGGTTGAAGTTGTCGCTGCCGACGCTGCACCACACGTCGTCGATCACACAGACCTTGGCGTGGACGTAGATCGGCGTGCCTTCATGGTTCTCCAGGTCGAAGATGTGCACGCGGTCCGGGGCGGCGTGTTTGCACAGCTCGATGGCCTGTTCCCGGCCGACCTGGTTGGGCGGCAGCGCGAACGCGCCGTCGACGTCCGGGTGCCGGGGCACGATCGCGATCAGGTGCAGGTCGGGGTTGGCCCGCAGCGCCGTGGCGAACAGCTGCGCGACCTCCTTGGACCACAGGTACTGATCCTCCAGGTAGATCAGCCGCCGCGCCCGCTTGATCGCCTTGGTGTAGCCGCGGGCCACGGTCTGCTCGCCGAGCGGCGCGAACGAATACTTCGGGCGCATCGCCGGATAGGTCCGCAGCACCTGCACGGTCAGCGGGCCGCACTCGGGCGGGTCCGGCGGCTGCGGCGGCAGGTGATCGGCGTGCAGGTCGGCGTGCTTGAGCTTGTCGGCCACGGTGGAGATCGGGCCGTGCTGGTCCAGCGGCGCCGGATCGCACCAGCGCTCGCGGAACGTCAGGTCGAGCGCGCCGACCACCGGCCCGCGCAGCTCCAGCTGGACGTCGTGCCAGGGCGGGGTCGGACCATAGGCCGCGGCCATCTGCACCGCCTGCGGATCGCCGTGATGATCGGCGTCGTCGCGGCGGCTGTGGCACAGGTCGATGCCGCCGGCGAACGCGACGTCGAGCTCGGGCCGGCCGGGGTGCCGCAGCACGACGAGCTTCTGATGGTGCGAGCCGCCGCGCCGGACCCGCTGGTCGAGCAGCACCTCGCCGCCGGCCTCGCGGATGTGGTCGCCGAGGTTGCGGTTCTCCTCCTCGCTGTACGCGAGTTTGTCCATATGGGACCGCCACAGCAGCCCCTTGACGATCACCCCGCGCCGGGCCGCCGCCGCGAACACGTCGGCGATGGTCGGGCCGCCGTCGACCGCGAGCTCGTCCGGGTCGCCCCGCCAGTCGGTGAAGAACAGATGATCACCGGCTTCGAGCTTCTCCACTTCCGTGGTAAGTCGGGAGAAGTACGTTTTTCCGTGAATAAGTGATTCAGCTGTGTTTCCACCGCACCAGTTGGGTAGATCTGTGTGTGGGTTGCCGCGTTCTGCGGCGGTCAGCAGCCAGTCCTCCGATGGCACAGGCAACCCCTCTGAGGTCGACGACGCCCTCACCGTAAGCCCCTGGACCGCCGCGCGCACTTCCAGGCGATCATCCCCCGATCGCCATCCCCTTCCCCGATCGTGCGTTTCACCCTGCGGAGGAGCACCGTCATGAGCAGCGAGCCGCTGACCACCACTCCCGTGCCGGAAACCACCGAGTCGGCCGAGGCCGGACTCCTCGTCACCATGCTGTTGCTGGTGCTGCTCGGAACCACCGCGATCCTGTTCATGTCCTGACTTTCCGGGCCCCGGACACCCCGCGACGGGTGTCCGGGATCGCCCCTCTTACTCCAGCACCCACTCGTCGTCACGGATGATGTCGACCGTCCCCTTCGGACCGGTGCCGGTCACGGTCATCCCCTCACCGCCGACCACGACATCGGTGTGCACGCCGGACGTGTTCAGCCCGAGCGCGGTCCGCTGCTCCTGACTCATCGCCACCCCGCCCGGGATCGCGAACGGGAAGCTCTGCCCCCAGGCGACGTGACAGGCCGCGTTCTCGTCGAAGAGCGTGTTGTGGAAGACGATCCCGGCCTTGGCGATCCGGCTGTCCCGGTCGACCAGCGAGACCTCACCCAGATAGCGCGCGCCCTCGTCGGTGGCCAGCTGTGCCTCGACGATCTCGGCGCCCTCGTCGGCGGCGACCGAGACGATCCGCCCGCCCTCGAACGTCAGCCGCAGACCGGTGACCAAGTGGCCGGCCAGCACGAGGGGTTTGGTCACCCGCAGCGTGCCCTCCGCCCGGTGACGGTCGGGGCTGGTGAACACCTCCTCGGTCGGAATGTTCGGCATGTAGGCGATGCCGGCGTCGTCGACCATCCCGCCACCGGTCCAGTGGCAGCCCGGGATCAGTCCGACGGTCAGGTCGGAGCCCTCGCCCCGATAGCGGACCTCGGTCAGGTCCAGCGCGTCCAGGGCCGCGCCGCGCTCGGCCAGCGTCGCCGCCCGCTGCTGCCAGGCCGCGACCGGATCGGCCTGGTCGAGCCGCATCGCGGTGCCGACCGCCAGCCACAGCCGCTCCAGGTCGGGCTCGCCGAAGACCTGCGCCGCCCAGCCCGGATTGGGGGCGCCGACCGCCGTCCAGCGCAACTTGCCCATCACCGCGTCACGCCGGACCGACGACTCCTCGACCCGGCGGGCGGACGCCTTCGCCGGGTCGGCGCCGTCGAGCACGTGCGGGTCGGCGTCGCCGACCAGGGTGATCCAGGCCGCGCCCTGCTCGCCCCACTCACGGGTCCGGGCCAGCGCCCACGGCCGGCTGGCGCGCAGCTGCTCCAGGCTCGCGTGGTCGACCTCGGAGCGGCGCATCGGGCCGTCGGACCAGATCGGCTCGACCCAGGCGGCGCCGGCCGCATAGGCGGCCTCGACCACCGCGCGGGCGATCTCCAGATGGGCGGTGTCGGTGTTGAGGACGACTCCCTGCCCGGGCTGCACGTTGACCCCGGCCCGGACGACGACGTCGGCGAAGCGCTCGATCCAATCCATGCGGCCAGCCTAGAACGCCGATCCGTCAACCGGGGTTGACATGTGGATACTGTCAACGTAGGTTGACGTCATGACCGAGGCAACCGACCTCGCGGCTGCCGCCGGCAGCGCCGACCCCCGGGTCGGCCTGCGCGCGGTGGTCGCGCTGCGCCGCCTGCTCGAGGGCCTTGAGCACCTCCAGGTGGCCAACGCCCGCACCAAAGGCTGGTCCTGGCAGGAGATCGCCGACGCGCTCGAGGTGACCCGCCAGGGCGTACACAAGAAACATGCCCGCCTGATGCCGATGACCGACCCGCGGGAGGGTTGAGATGTTCGAGAGATTCACCCAGAGCGCCCGGGCCGTCGTGACCGGCGCCCGGGAGCAGGCCCGTGACCTGGGCCATCCCGTGATCGGCACCGAGCATGTGCTGCTCGCACTGCTCACCACCGAAAGCGGCGCCGCCGTCGTGCTGCGGGACGCCGGCGTCGACCGCGAGTCGGTGAGGGCGGCCATAATCGGACACGTCGGTGACCGCGGCGACGAGGCGGTCGCCGCCGACCGGGACGCCGAGGACGCCGCCGCGCTGAAAGCGATCGGCATCGACCTGGACGCGGTGCGCGCCGCCATCGAGGAGAATTTCGGCGCCGGCGCACTGCACCTGCCGCACCCCGCGCCGAAGCGGCGGGGAATCTTCGGCAAGCTCTACTCCGACGGGCACAGCCCGTTCTCCAAGCGGAACAAGAAAGTGCTGGAACTGTCCCTGCGCGAGGCGCTGCGGCTGAACCACAAATTCATCGCGCCCGAACACATCCTGCTCGGCGTGATCCGCGAGGGAAACGGCCTGGCCATGCGCATTCTCGCCGACCGTGAGGTCGATTTCGACCGCCTCCGCGCCGACCTGACCCGCTCGCTGGAAGCCGGCGCGATCACCTGAGTTCGACCAGGTGGTCCCGGTCCGCGCATTTCTTGCGGTCCGCCGTGCTCCGGCATTTCCCGATTTGCGCGTACGGCGGGAGCCGGCCCCGGGTCCACCGCAACGGCGCGATCCGCCCGGCGCCGCCGAGCGGCCCGGACGGATCGCCGACCTCGCGACCGCCGGGCCGCGGGGGCCGTGCTCCCGACGTACCGAATCAATTAATCGGTGTGGGGAAGTCGGCCCGCCGGAATCGTGCCCAGCCGGCCCTTCTGGAAGTCCTCGAACGCCTGCTTCAGCTCGGCCTGCGTGTTCATCACGAACGGTCCGTAATGCGCCACCGGCTCGCGGATCGGCTGCCCGCCCATGATGAACAGGTCGAGCTCGGTCTTCGCCTCGACCCGGACCGCGTCACCGGCCCCGAACGTGGCCAGCTGACCGAGTCTGATCGGCCGCATGTCGGTGCCGACGAACCCCTCGCCGGAGAGCGCGTAGACCAGCGCGTTGTACGACGGCTGCCACGGCAGGTCGAGCCGCGCGCCCGGCTGCATCGTCACGTGCGCCAGGTTGATCGGCGTGAACGTCGACCCCGGCCCCGCGTGCCCGGCGATCTCACCGGCGATGATGCGGATCAGCGCACCGCCGTCCGGCGTCGTGAGCAGCGCCGACTCCTTGCCGCGGATGTCCTGGTACTTCGGGTCGATCATCTTGGCGACGCGCGGCAGGTTGACCCAGAGCTGCAGGCCGTGGAACAGGCCGCCGCTGGTGACCAGATGCTCCGGCGGCGCCTCGATGTGCAGAATGCCGGAACCGGCGGTCATCCACTGCGTGTCGCTGTTGGCGATCGAGCCGCCGCTGCCCAGCGAATCCTGGTGGTCCATGATCCCGTCGATCATGTAGGTGACCGTTTCGAATCCTCGGTGCGGGTGCCACGGGGTGCCCTTCGGCTCGCCCGGCGCGTAGTCGACCTCACCCATCTGGTCCAGGTGGATGAAGGGATCAAGTTCGGACAGGGGCACGCCGGCGAACGCCCGGCGGACCGGGAAGCCCTCACCCTCGTAGCCACTCGGTGCGGTCGTCAGGCGGCGAACCGGCCGAAAATCCGTCGCGACCGGGTCCAGCTTCGGCAGACGGGGCAGAACAAGGACGTCATCGACGGTGATAGCAGGCATTTCAAGCCCTCCTGACTTCGAGGTCTTCAGAGTAGCTCTTTCAAATCTGAAATACCAGTGGTTCGCTTCAAATCTGAAGAACCAGTGACCCACGTCATCCCGCTGATGCGCGTTGACCGGGCTGCTTCGCCCAGGGCTGTCGCGAAGGAAGTGGCCGACCGCGTCGGCGAAGCTCACGCCATCCCGGCGACGACCGGCGACGACGGCAACGGTCACCGGCAGGGCTTTCGTCAAGGCGGCTCGCGTCGAAGAACGTCGCGAGGGCCCAGCCGGAATCGTCGGTCTGGATGCACGATCTCGCGGATCGACCCGTCCGTCGATCTATCGACCCGCGTCAGAGATCGACGGGCGGGCGGCACGAAAACGGGAGATGCGCCCCAGTCGCCTCTACATAGGATTCCGGCACAGGCAGTGAGCAACACACTGCGATCAGCTGACAACGGGGGAAGTTCTCATGGACGTGCGCAATCGCCGACTGCTGGCCGGAATCGGTCTGCTCGCCACGACGGCGGCCTCGGTCGCCCTGTTCGCCGCGCCGGCGCAGGCCGCCACCTCGGCTCGGGCCGAGTTGATCGGTACGGCTCGGAGCGGCGTCTTCTTCAAGGCCGGCGCGGGTCAGGTGAACTCGCTGGTCATCACCGTCTCCGGCCGCACGGTCACGTTCGACGACAAGGTCGCGATCAAGGCCGGCAAGGGCTGTGTGGCGGTCCGCGGCGACCGGACCAAGGTGCGGTGCGTGACCGCCCGGAAGCCGACCGCGGTCGAGGTCTATCTCGGTGACCGGAGTGACTCGGTGACGAACCGGACCTCGATCCCGATGTATGCCGAGGGTGCTTCCGGCAATGACACCCTGATCGGTGGCGCGGGCGTCGACCGGCTGCTGGGCGGGACCGGCAACGACCGCATCTACGGCAACGGCGGTAACGACGCGCTGGCCGGTGACGAGGGCAACGACGTTCTTTACGGCGGTAACGGCAACGACTGGGTGGACGGCTACGCGGGTAACGACTACGTCCACGGCGGTAACGGCAACGACACCGTGATCGGTGGCCCGGGCCGGGACCGGGTCTACGGTGGCGCCGGTAAGGACAAGGTCACCGCGTGATCCGCGCGGTCACGCCTTCCTGATCTTGGCGAAGGCCTGACCGATCACGGCCAGTTCCTCGTCGTCCAGGTGGTCGATGAAGCTCTCGCGGACGGTTTCGAGGTGGGCCGGGGCGGCCTCGCGCAACGCGGTCAGGCCTTTTTCGGTCAGCACGGCCTCGAAGCCGCGCTTGTCGTCGGGGCAGCTCTCCTTCTCGACCAGGCCACGTTTGATCATGGAGCTGATCTGGTAGGTGACCCGGCTCGGCGAGAAGACCATGCGGCTGGCCAGCTCGCCCATCCGGATGCGCCGCCCGGGTGCTTCGGCGAGCGCGACCAGGACGTGGTAGTCGTTCATGCTCAGCCCGGTGGCGGCGCGCAATTCGTCTTCGAGTTTCGTGTGCAGGGCCCACGAGCTCTCGATGAACGTGCGCCAGTGCTGCAGCTGGGTCCCACTGAGCGGTTCGGCCATGCCCAGAAAGATACTCCTTCAAATCTGAAACTTAAAACCTTCAAGAACCCCTTGCGCGTACGTCGTGAGCACGGTCACGTGATCCGGGCCCGGCTGCGACCGGCGCCGGGGCGGTCGGCGGTGAGGTGCGGATGCGGTTGAGGGGGCGGGCCACCTCCGTACCGTCGCATCGGTGAGAAGGACCCGAAGCGGCCCGGACCTGGCCGCATGCGAAAGGCCGGCCCCGAAGGGCCGGCCTTTCCGCAGATCTCTGTCCTCAGAAGGACCCGAACCGCTCGAAAGCCGGCAGTGATCCCAGTGAAACCGTCAGCTCGACCGGGTGGTGCACCGGCGCGGCGACCGTGAAGCGGGCGCCGAACGGGTCGCGCAGCTCGGCGAATTCGGTCAGGCCGGCCTCGGCCGGCTCGGAGATGAGCGCGCCGCCCATCCGCTCGCAGCGGTCCGCCGTCTCGGCGATGTCCTCGACCTGGAAGGCCGACCGCCACCAGGCGCCCCGGTAGCCCGCGGCCAGGCCGGCGATGGCGTCGTGGGCCTGGTTGAGCCATTCGCCGACGCCGAAGTCGTGACGCAGGAGCCAGCCGAACGCGGAGCCGTAGAACAGGGCCGCGGCGTTCGGGTCGTCGGTGATCAGTTCCGGCCAGGACATGGTGCCCGGCTCGCCGCCCGCCTGCGCCCCCGCGAAGTCGGTCGGCTCCCAGAGGCCCAGCACCGCGCCGGCCGGGTCGGTGATGATGGCGCGACGGCCGCCGTGCGCCTCGGCCGGGTGGGTCAGGCAGGAGCCGCCGGCCAGGGCGACCTGCTCCAGGGTCTCGTCGAGGTCGGGCGTGCTGAGGTGGGTCAGCCACCCGTCGGGCCGATCGGCCTGGCTGCGGGTGAGGCCCGCGACGGCCCGTCCGCCGAGCTTGAAACGATCACCGGCTGACTCCCAGCCGAACAACTCTCCGTAGAACTGAGCCGCTCGCGCAGGGTCCGCGCTCGCCAGCTCCACCCAGTTGGGTGTCAGTGGTGCATAGCCTCTGATCCGCATGTGCCGCTCCAGTATGGACGTCCCCAGTTGCTTGAGCACTCTACGGCACTGATAACGCTTCGTCACCACCACACGGTTCATTGTCCGGTTTAGAGCAGAATTAAACTACCTACAGTAACTGGTCAAGTGAATCAGGTGATCCTCGTCGGCCGATATGCGCAGATGTGAAAGATCGTTCATGTTGGGCGCGCTCCCGGCTCGCATCGAGAGCACGCGTTGTCACTCTCTGTTGAGCAACATCTCGAACCAGACAGTGGAGCCACGGACCGTGGGGTCGGTGCCCCACGAGTCGCTGAGCTCTTCGATCAGACCCAGCCCGCGACCGCGGCTGGCCATCGCGTCGGCCCGGGCCCGGATCACACTGCCGCGGGTGCCGGTGTCGGCCACCGACACCAGCAGCCGCTCCGCGTTCAGGTCGATGTGCACCTGCGCCGGGGTGCCGGCGTGCAGCAGTGCGTTCGTGGTCAGCTCGCTGGTGCAGAGAATGGCCGCGCCGATCACCGGCTCGGGCACCTGCCACTCGCGCAGCCGCGTGCTCATCCACTGCCGGACCCGGCTCGGCCCGGTCGGCTCGGCCGCCACGTGCATGGTCGCCGAGCGACTCATCGCCACCGCGTGCTCGACCGCGAGCACCGCCACGTCGTCGTCGGTGGTGCCCTCGACCGCCGCGGTGGCCAGCGAGCACATGTTCCGCGGATCGCCACTGGCCGAACCGGCCGCGGCGGCGACCAGCGCGTCCAGCCCGGTGTTGAGCGGCTGACCGCGGCGCTCGACGACACCGTCGCTGTACATCAGGATCGTGTCGCCCGGCTCCAGCACCAGCGAACCGGTCTGCCAGCGGCCGCCCAGCCCGAGCGGGGCACCCGGCGGCACCTTCACCAGCTCGGCCGTGGCCGGCTCGCCCCGCAGCCCGGCGCGGCGCAGCACGGGCGGCGGATGACCGGCACTGGCCAGGGTGATCGACCCGTCGGACGGATCGAGCACGCCGTAGACCACGGTCACGAAGATCTCCTCGTTCCGCGACTCGGCCCCCAGCGAACCGACCAGCCGGTCCAGCCCGGCCAGCACGCCCGGCGGGGCCGGATCGGTCAGCGCCAGTGCCCGCAGCGCCGCCCGGACCTGACCCATCACCGCCGCCGCGCGCACGTCGTGCCCGGCCACGTCACCCAGCACCATGGCCAGCCGGCCGTCGGCCAGCCGGAACGCGTCGTAGAAGTCGCCGCCGGCCGCGTTGCCGTCGACGCCGACGTCGTAGCGAGCGGCGATGCGGAACGTGTCCAATTCGGGCAGATGCTCGGGAAGCATGCTGCGCTGCAGCAACTGGGCGGTGCCGTGCTGTGCCTCGAACCGGCGGGCCCGCTCGGCGGCCTGGGCGACCAGCTCGGCGGCGGCCCGCAGCAGGGCCCGCTCGGCCGGGAGCCAGACGTGGGCCCGGCGGAAACCCATGGTCAGGGCGCCGCGCACGGACGGGGTGCGCAGGGGGAGGGCGGCCAGGGACCGCACGCGCCGCTCGTGCCGGTCCTGAGCGACCGCGGCCAGCGGCTCGCCGTCGGCGACGAACGTCGCCCGGCCCGTCTCGGCCGCCGCCACCAGGGGCGCGGCCGGATCCGGACCGACCCGCCGCCAGACCGGGGGCAGGCGCTCATCCGCCTCGTCGAGCATCTCGCCGCGGATCCGGCGGACGAACCGGTAGGAACTGCTGTCGTCCACCGCGAGCACACAATGATCAAGATCAAAAGAGGCCATCGCGTACGTCAGGACGACGCGCGTGACATCGTCGATGGTCAGCGCCCCGGCCAGCCGCGCGGTCAGCTCACCCAGGCTCTGCAGCCGGTGCACGACCTGGGTCGTCTCGGCGGCCACGGTCAGCACCCCGGCGATCGCGCCCCGCGAGTCGCGCACCACCGAGAGCCCGCGCGTGTAGAACGCCGGCTCGGCACCGCCCGGTCGCAGCGTCACCTGGCTCTCCGGCTCCAGCACCGGCTGGCCGGTGCGGAACACGCGCCCGATCACGTCGCTCATCCCGGGCTGATCCCAGGCCTCGCCGAACGCCTCGACGGCCGGGCGGCCGAGCGCGGCCGGATGCCGGCCACCCAGCACCTCGGCGTAGGCGTCGTTGTAGAGGACCACGCACTCGGGGCCGGCCAGGACCATCATCGGCACCGGCGACTCCAGCAGGAGATCGACGGTCGCGCGCACGGCGGAATCCCAGCGATCGATGGACCCCAGTGACGTCCGCGACCAGTCGAGGGCCTGCACCATGGCGGCGCAGCCCTTCGCGCCCGCGGACTGCACAGGCAGCGTGGAGACCGCTGGCGGGCGTGCACCTCCCGAGCCGACCATGCGGAAAGCCTATCCCGAGTGGGCCGTTTGTACGATGCCGCACCGGCCGACCGTCCGATTCTTGACGGTGTGCGAGGTACCGCCCCCGCACTGCGTCACGGTATGTGATCATCGGTAGCCACCTGCGTATTTCTTGATCATTTATAGTCGCGGCCGTGATGCGCGAGAACAGCGAGCCGCTTCCGATCCGGGTGCCCGGGCAGGGCTCGGAAACGCCGGTCGAGGATGTGCTCGCGGAGCGGCGGTACGTGGAACTCGACGGGTGGTCGCAGTCCGCGGAGACGATCACGATGTCCGCGGTTCCGCCGGTGCCGGCCGCGCCACCGGCCGACCCCTATCCGGCGGCACCGCAGCGACGGCTGGTGGTCGCGCACTCGGAGATTTTGCCCGAGACGCCGTCATCCGCTTCACCAGAAGATTCAGACCTTTCGCGTACGGCGGCAGCCCGCCCCGCACGTCGCCGCGTCGCGCTCCTGGCCGGCGCCGGACTGGCCGTCATCCTGGTCGGCGGCGGCGCGTTCGCCCTGGCCGGCGGCACCGACAAGACGCCCGTGACCACCACCGCGGCCGCCGCCACCGGCCCCGTGGCCACAGCGCCCGAGCAGCACCCGGTGCAGAACGCCAAGCCGGTCGCGATCGCCACCACCGAGGTCTCCGTCTCGCCGACGCCGAGCCCGTCGGCCAGCTCGTCGGCCTCGCCCTCGGCGACCGTGCTGCCGCTGCTGACCATCGGGCACGGGCCGCGGACCGTCACACCCCACCCGGGCGGCGGCCGGACGACACCGGGCAGGACCTCGACGCCGGAACCGGAGCTGTCCGCTGTCTATCACTACGACGACACCCAGTTCAGCGGGTCGGTGCAGGTGGTCAACAGCGGGGACGGCGCGGCCCAGGACTGGACCGTGACCCTGAACGTGCCCGGCGGGGAGACGGTCTCGGTCAGCTCGGGGGCGGTGTCGGTGTCGCAGTCCGGGTCGTCGGTGACCTTCCGGCCCAGCGGGGGACCGGTGCCCCCCGGTGGGTCCGTGAGCTTCGGGTTCTCGCTGGCCACGGCGCCTTCCAGCGCGCCCGGAGGGTGTGCCGTCAACGGGGCCGCCTGCTCCTGATCGCCCGGGTGACCCCTTTCGGTCGCCGCCGGTCATCCGTTGTCGTGGGCCACCCTCTCGGCCGCGGCCGATCCTCCTCGGCCGGTGTCCGTTTGCCGCCGCGCCGGGATCTTCGTTCGTCGCCCGCCTTTCGTCGCCGCGATGTCTTGTCGGAGGCGGGTGGTACACCCGAGTCCTAAGGTTCGTGGGAGGGCGACGAGACCGGAGGGTGGCCGATGACCGGCGACGGACTGAACCGTGGGCTCAGCGACATGTGGCGATCCCTGGTGCTGAATGTGCCAGTCGCACTGGCGTTCCTCGCGGTGCTCCTGATCGGCTGGCTGCTGGCCCGCCTGGTCCGCACCATCACCGCGAAGGCGTTGCGGCGCGTCGGCCTGGACCGGGCCGTCGAGCGGGGCACGGCCGGCCGCCTGCTGCGCGGCACCGATCCGATCGCGCTCCTGGCCCGGCTGGCGTTCTGGGCGGTGATGCTCATCGCCCTGCAGCTGGCCTTCGGCCTCTGGGGTCCGAACCAGGTGAGCGCCCTGCTCAACGCCCTCATCGCCTGGCTCCCTCAGGCCTTCATCGCGATCGTGATCGTGGTGGTCGCCGTGGCCGTGGCCGGCGCCGCCCACGACCTGGTCGGCAACGCCCTGGGTGACCTCGGCTACGCCCGGCTGATCGCCAAGGTCGTCGCCGCCGTGATCGTGACCCTGGGCGTGATCGCCGGGCTGGATCAGGTCGGCATCGCCACCACCGTCACCCGTCCGCTTCTGATCACAGTCCTGGTCACCGTCGCCGGCGTGATCATCGTGGGCGTCGGCGGCGGCCTGATCCGCCCGATGCAGCAGCGCTGGGAGGGTTGGCTGGACCGCGCCGCGGTGGAGTCCGCGGTGATCCGCGAACAGGCCCGGGCGTACTCGGAGGAGCGCACCCGCCAGGCCGCCGCACGCGCCGAGGAGGAACGCCGCGCGGAAGAGGCCCGGCAGGCCCGCCTCGCCGAGGAAGCCCGCCAGGCCCGGCTCGCCGAGGAGGAACGGCAGGCCCGCCTCGCCGAAGAGCAGCGCCAGGCCCGGCTCGCCGAAGAACGCCGGGCCGAGGAAGCGCGCAAGGCCGAGGAGGAGCGCAAGGCCGCCGAAGCCCTCCAGGCCGAGGAACGCCGGGCCGCTGAGGCTCGCAAGGCCGAGGAACGCCGGGCGGCCGAGGCTCGCAAGGCCGAAGAACGCAAAGTCGCCGAGGCCCGACGGCTGGAAGAGGAACGCCGGGCCGAAGAAGCGCGGCGGGTGGAAGAGGAGCGCCGGTCCGAGGAGGCGCGGCGGGCCGAGATCGAACGTGCCGCCCGGGTCGCCGAGGAACGCCGGGTCGCCGAGGAGCGGCGGGTGGCCGCCGAGCGGTGGGCCGCCTCGCACCATCGGGCGACCGGACCTGCGGATCCCGGGGACGACGAGACCCAGGTGATCGCTGCGCCCGAGGATGACGCCCTGCACTTCATCCCCGGCTTCGGGCGGGACGGGTTCGGCGTGGGCCCGGACGACGAACCGACCGATCCGGGGCCGCGGTCGGCTCTCGGTTCGGCCCCGGCTTCGGCCCCGGGTTCCTCGTCGGGGGAGACCACGGTGTTGACGCCGGGGGTTCGGCCGGAGGGAGCCGGTCGTTCCGCGGAGGCTGCGGCCGACGACTCTCCGACGGACGAGTCGGTGATCATCCACGACGCGACCGAGTTGAGCGGGCCCGGTCGTGGTGGGCGGTCGTTGATCCGGGGCGGCTCGTCGGACTACGACACGACCGTGTTCGACGAGCCGACCGATTCCGCGAAGCCGGACACCGCAGGCGGCGAGGCCGCCGACACCGGTCCTGAAGAGCGCGGAGGCGCGGCCGCGGCGCCGGACGGGGGCGGGGAGGCCCGGCGGGGTGACGACGTTCCGGCCGAGGGCGCGGAGGTTCGGCGGGGTGACGGCGAGGAAGTGACGACGGTGATCACGCAGGGGTCGGGGGAGGAGACGACGACGGTCATCCCGTCGCCGGGCTCGGACCGGACGCTGGTGATCGACGGCAGCAAGGACGGGGATCGGACGCAGGTGGTTCCGCTTCCGGCCGCCGAACGGACGAAGCCGGCGTCCGCGTCTCAGGACGACGATCCGACCAGCCCGGGTCGCTGAACAAGCGGAGGGCCGGCACCGCGAAGCGATGCCGGCCCTGGAGATCGGCTGGACGGTGACTCGAAGGCTCAGCCGCGGATGGTCGGCGGCCGGGCTCGCTGAACGGTCTGGCGCAGTCGCGGGCGAGGGCGGGTCGTCAGCGGGGGGCGGGGAGGGTGCGGGCCAGTTCGCAGACGGCGAGGAGGCGGCGGAGTACCCAGTCGTTCTCGGTCCAGTCGATCTCGCCGTCCGGGGCGACCCAGCCGTGCTGGAAGGCGGCGTCGCGGACACCCTCGGCGTAGGCGGCGAGCAGGATCGGGGTCAGCGGGCGGGTGTCGGCGTTGAGGCTGTCGCGCACACCGGCGGCGTGCTGGTCGATCACCGACATCAGGCCGGGTGAGGACTGGGCGGCGGCGAGGCCGCTGACCCCGACGGCGGCGGTGAGGTCGGCGAGCGAGGCGTGCGCGGAGCGGAGGGCGGCGCGGGCGGCGGCGTTGCTGAACAGACCATTCATGAGGAGAAAAGTTAGAGACGCCAGGGTGACGAACGGTTTCTCGAACTGGTGCAGCTCGGTTGAAGCCGCGCCCGCCGAATCCCGCTTTCCGGTTCGCGCGAGGTCCGGGCTGGTCGTGGTCACTGACGCGGACATGGCGAGACCGTCGGAAGGGCGCTCCGGGCAGGGCGCGGCCAAGGTAGGACCGGCGGGGGCCACGCCGAGTGGGACCGGTGGAGGCCACGCCGGGTGGGACCGGTGCGGCCGCGCCGGTGGGGCGGTGAGCCGGGAGACCGGCTGAGGGACTACTCCGGGTAGTCGGCTGGCTCGGGGCGGCGACGCTGGGCGTCGTCGGCGATGATGACCGTCGCGACGACGAGAGCGACGACGACGGCGAAGAACCAGGAGGCGTCGTCGATGAGCTTGGCGGCCAGCGGGGCCTGGAAGGCGGCTAGGAAAAAGCCCACCCAAGCGAGGCGGCGCTGACGTTCAGACAGGAATCCGGCAGATCGCACCCGGAAATTCTGGCGCGATAAGTCCGGATCGCCGTCACCCGTTCGGCCGATTCTCCGTTGTCCGATGGTGCCCTCAGCCTTGCGTCCGAGCCGCTCAACAGCTGCCGTAATCGGCGCGTCTGCGCTGGTGGGAGCGGTTTTCATGGGTTTCCTGCGGCAATCCGCTCCGGTGACCGTGCCGGTACCGGCGGTGACCGAACAGGTTCAGTCCGGCGCGCTGCTGAAGCGGACCGGGGCCTGGCTCACCGTGACCGACCCGGCGAGCCGGGTCCAGGTGCGGACCGCGGCCCTGCCGGGGCTGCTCTACCGGGTGAGTTCGGCGTCCGACGCGGGGGTGGCGCCGGTGGTCACGCGGCGCGGCGGCCGGGTCGTGGTGCGCCTGCGGGCTACCGGGAGTGACGGTCTGGACGAGGTACGCATCGTGCTCAACCAGGACGTGCGCTGGGACATCCGGCTGCCCGCGGGGGCCGGCGAGCAGCAGCTGAACCTGCGGGGCGGGCGGGTCGGTCACGTCGAGCTGGGGACCTCGGGGCTGGCCGAGGTCTGGCTGCCGGAGCCGGCCGGCACCCTGCCGGTGACGTTCACCGGTGGGGTGGGCACCGCGATCCTGACCGCGGGCGGGGCTTCGGGCTGTGGCGGGATTCCGTGCCGGGCGCGACCGGCCGCCCCGTTCCGGCTGCGGCTGGATCGGGGTGCCGGGTCGGTGGTTACCCCGTGGACCATGAACAACGGGACGCCGGCGGGCGGGGTCCTCCAGGAGGACGGCTGGCGCCGGGCCGCCGATCGGTACGAGGTCCACGCGGCGGCCGGGATGGGAAGTGTGATCCTGCGCCGGAGCGGGCCGGTCCGGCCGCGAACACTGCTGCACTCAGCTCGGTCATGACGTTCGCGTACCCGTGTGGTGCCCGGCGAAACGGCCGGCGGCCCGCGCGAACGGGGTGAGCGGAAGAACCGGCGGGCGAACGGGGCGAGCGGAAGAACCGGCGCGCGAGCGGGTGAGGGGCGGGAACGGCGAGCGCGCCGCTCACGCCGTACGCGCAAATGGGGTTGATCGAAAAAAACGGCCGCCCCCGGAAGGGCGGCCGTCTCGACGGGGGCGGGGATCAGGCGCCGGGCCGGTCGACCTGGCCGCGCCAGCCGCCGGTGGTGATGCCGCCGCGGCTCTCGATGAACTCCTTGAAGCGGTGCAGGTCGCCCTTGACGCGGCGGTCGACCAGGCCGAGCTTGTCGCCGGCGGTCTCCATGAAGCCCTGCGGGTCGAAGTCGAGCTGGACGGTGACGCGGGTGTGCGTGTCGTCGAGGCGGTGGAAGGTGACCACACCGGCCTGCTTCTCGCCCTCGGTGGCGGTCCAGGCGACGCGCTCGTCCGGGAGCTGCTCGGTGATCTCGGCGTCGAACTCGCGCTCGATGCCGGCGATCCTGGTCTTCCAATGCGTATGGGTGTCGTCCAGCTGCTGGATCTCCTCCACGCCCTCCATGAAGCGCGGGAACTCCTCGAACTGGGTCCACTGGTCGTAGCAGGTACGGACCGGGACGTTGACGTCAACGAACTCGGTGACCGTGCTCACGCGGTTCCTCCTTCATCTGCGTACGGGAACGTCACTTCCCCTTCCATGATTAACTCGTGCCCTCGTCGTCGGCGGCCAAACGTGGCTAACGTGCGAATGTGGACACGGTTGATGCGGTGATCGTCGGTGCCGGGCACAACGGATTGGTCGCGGCGAATCTGCTGGCCGACGCCGGCTGGTCGGTGCGAGTGCTGGAGGCGACGGGCGATCCGGGCGGGGCGGTGCGCTCCGGCGAGATCACCGCGCCCGGATACCTGTCGGACCTGTTCAGCGCGTTCTACCCGCTCGGGTACGCCTCGCCGGTGCTGCGGGAGCTGGGGCTCGATCGGTTCGGGCTGACCTGGACCCACGCGCCGAACGTTTTCAGTCACCTGCTGCCGGACGGGCGGGCCGCGACGGTCAGCCGCGACCTGCAGCGAACGATGACGTCGATGGAGAGGTTCGCGCCCGGCGACGGGCAGCGATGGCTTTCCGCGTACGAGGACTGGGCCGCCGTCTCGGGCCGCATGCTGGAGACGATCCTGCGCCCGTTCCCGCCCGTCCGCGCCGGGCTGGGGCTGTTGCGGCAGCTCGGGACCGGTGAGGCGCTGCGGCTGGCGCGACGGCTGGTGCTCTCCGCGCGGGAGCTGGGGTCCGAGCTGTTCCAGGGCGAGGGGGCCCGGGCGCTGATCGCCGGATGTGCGCTGCACACCGACCTGTCGCCGGAGGAGGCGGGCGGCGGGGTGTACGGCTGGCTGCTGACCATGATCGGTCAGGAGCTCGGCTGGCCGGTGCCGGTCGGCGGGGCCGGGCAGCTCACCGCGGCGCTGGTGGAGCGACTCCGGGCGCGGGGCGGGGAGATCGTCTACCGGGCCCCGGTGAGCCGGATCCTGGTGGCTCGCGGCCGGGCGATGGGCGTGCGGACCGCGGACGGGCGCGACTGGCGGGCCCGGCGCGCGGTGATCGCCGACGTGCCCGCCCCCGCGCTGTTCCTGGACCTGGTGGCGCCGGGCTGGCTGCCCGGGCGGATGCTGGAGGACCTCGCGCACTTCCGCTGGGACGGGGCGACCGTGAAGGTGGACTGGGCCGTCGGCGGGCCCATCCCGTGGCGGAACGCCGAGGTCGGCACGGCCGGAACGGTGCACCTCGGCGCGGACATGAACGGGCTGACGCGGTACTCGGCGAAACTGGCCACCGGCGAGGTGCCGGAGGATCCGTTCCTGCTGCTCGGGCAGATGACGACGGCCGATCCGACCCGGTCGCCGGAGGGGACCGAGAGCGCCTGGGCGTACACGCATCTTCCGCACCGGCCGGACTGGGCCGCCGACGAGATCGCGGCCCACGTGGAGCGGATCGAGGCGGTCGTCGAGGAGCAGGCCCCCGGATTCCGCCGGCTGATCGTCGGCCGGAACGTGTTCGCGCCCGGTGACCTGCAGCGGGAGAACCCGTCCCTGGTCGGCGGCGCCGTCGGCGGGGGGACGTCGGCGGCGTTCCAGCAGCTGTTCTTCCGGCCGATCCCGGGGCTGGGGCGGGCCGACACCCCGGTCGACCGGTTGTATCTGGGCAGCTCGGCGGCGCATCCGGGCGGCGGGGTGCACGGGGCGCCGGGGGCGAATGCGGCACGGGCGGCGCTGGCCCGGGACCGTGGTCTGGTCGGCGGGGCGTATCGGCTGGCGGTGAGCGGGGCGCAGCGGGCCGTCTACCGGTGATCGGCTCACGACGTACCCCATCGGGGGTTTGATCTGCAGTGAATGCCGGCGTCAGCGGTGGCCCTCGGCGATGTCGGCCAGGCGGCGGAGGGCCTCGACGTTGCGCTGGTGCAGCACCAGGTCGTTGATCTTGTTGCGGGCCCACATCAGCGGGCCGGACTCGAAGTCCTCCCGCATGATCACCCGGGTGCCGCCGGCCTCGGGTTCCAGCCGGATGTCGACGATCGCCTCGCCCAGCGGCCACAACCCGGCCCTGATCTTGATTTCGCGGTCCTGGACGCACTCCAGCACGGTCGAGGAGTCGTGCAGCGAGAGCGGCCACGGGCCGGCCTTGTGATGCAGGCGCGAGCCCGGGCTCGGCCAGGACGCCTCGACGTCGCGGATGTGCGAGGTGCCGACCACCCAGTCGCTGTACGACCAGCCGTCGGAGAGGACGGCGAAGACACGTTCGGGCGGGGCCTGGACGGAGCGGGTCACGGTAGCCACACGATCGCAATACCCTGCGCTTTCGTGTCGTAACGGTTTGTCGCCGACGGCTGAGCGGTAACCAGGGGTGTCCGGCCTGCCACGATGTTTACGCTGGGGGCAGCCGGGCAACGAAACACGCCGTTGTCCCATTGTTCTTTCACATCGTCTGAGGAGACCCCGTGCGGATTGCGATGATCTCCGAGCACGCCAGCCCGCTCGGTGTGGGTGACCAGCACGCCCACGTCGCCGACCTGTCCAAGGCGCTCGCCGATCTCGGGCACGAGGTGCGGGTCTACACCCGCCGGACCGATCCCGGTCAGGCCGACGTGGTTCCCGTCGCGGACGGTGTGCGAGTCATTCACATCGCGGCCGGCCCGGCCCGCCCGGTGCCGCCCGAGGAGCTTCTGCCGCACATGGCGGAGTTCGCCCGTCTGCTCGGCGAGCTGTGGCAGCGCGACGGCTGGACACCGGACGTGGCGCACGCCCACTTCTGGACCAGCGGCCTGGCCGCGGTGACCGCCGCCAAGCAGATCGACATCCCGGTCGTGCAGTCCTTCCACGAGATCGGCACGCTCGGGCCGAGCACCGCCGGCCCGTCCCGCACCGGTTACGAGCGGGCGCTCGGCCGCGCCGTCGACCGGGTCGTCGCCCAGACCCAGGACGAGCTGCAGGGCCTGGTCCGGATCGGGGTGCCGCGGGCGCAGCTGACCGTCGTCCCGGCCGGCGTGGACAGCGAACGGTTCAGCCCGGAGGGCCCGATGGCCCCGCGCGACCCCGATCGCACGCGCATCCTCTCGGTCGGCAAACTCGTCGAGCACAAGGGGTACGGCGACGTCATCCAGGCCATGCGGTACGTGCCCGGCGCCGAGGTGGTCGTCGTCGGCGGCCCGCCGGCCGACCAGCTCCGGGCCGACCCGGGCGCCCGGTCGCTGCGCGCGCTGGCCGAGAAGTTCCAGGTCGCCGACCGGTTCCGGCTGATCGGCGCGGTGCCGCACCGGGACATGCCGAGCTGGTACCGCTCGGCCGACCTCCTGGTCGCCGCGCCCTGGGAGGAACAGTTCGAACGTTCCGCGCTGGAGGCGATGGCCTGCGGCGTGCCGGTGATCGGCACCGCGGTCGGCGGCCTGACCGAGACCGTGGTCGACGGCCTGACCGGTGACCTGGTGCCGGCCCGCGATCCCCGGGCGCTCGGCGGCGCGGTCCGCCGGCTGATCAACGACAAGGTGCGGCGGTTCACGTACGCGACGGCGGCGCTCGACCGGGCCCGCCAGGCGTACTCCTGGAAGCGGGTCGCCGCGCAGGTCGGCTCGGTCTACGCGGCGGTGACCGGTCTGCGCCGCCCGGCCGAGGCGGAACCGGAAGCGGTCGCGTAGTACTCCTCCATCCACCGACCGGTGGATGGAGGAGTTCGCTCGCCGGTCGATTCGGGCACCCCGGTCGATCCGTGACGCTGGGTGCATGGCAGTCATCGAAGTCAGCAACCTCAGCAAGCGCTACGGGGAGACCGTCGCCGTGCGCGACGTGTCGCTCGCCGTCGAGGCCGGCGAGATCTTCGGCATCCTGGGCCCCAACGGCGCCGGCAAGTCCACCACGGTCGAGTGCGTCGCGGGCCTGCGGACACCGGACGGCGGCGACATCACGGTCCTCGGCCGGCCGCCGCGGGACCCCTCGCTGCGCACCGAGGTCGGCGTGCAGCTCCAGGAGTCGCAGCTTCAGGAGAAGCTGACCGTCCGGGAGGCGCTCGACCTCTACAGCACCTTCTACCCGGACCCGGCCGACTGGCGGACGCTCGCCGGGGAGCTCGGGCTCGCCGAGAAGCTGCGGACCCCGTACGGGAAATTGTCCGGGGGTCAGAAACAGCGACTCTCGATCGCCCTGGCACTGATCGGGAACCCGCGCATCGCCGTCCTGGACGAGCTGACCACCGGGCTGGACCCGGCGGCCCGCCGCGACACCTGGGACCTGATCGAGTCGGTCCGGGACCGCGGGGTCACGGTCGTGCTGGTCACCCACTTCATGGAGGAGGCCGAGCGGCTCTGCGACCGGCTCGCGGTGATCGACAAGGGTTCCGTCGTCGCGCTGGACACGCCGGCCGGGCTGGTCGAGCGGGCCGCGGCCGAGCAGACGATCCGCTTCCGGCCGTCCCAGCCGCTGGACGACGCGCTGCTCACGGTGCTTCCCGAGGTGCGTGAGGTGCGCCGCACGGGCAGCCGCGTCGAGGTGGTCGGCACCGGCAACCTGCTGGCCGCGGTGAGCACGGTGCTGGCCGTCCACCAGATCGTCGCCAACGACCTGCGCCTGGAACAGGCCAGCCTCGACGACGCCTTCGTCCGCCTGACCGCCCACACCGACGGGGAGTGACCATGAACGTCTTCGCCAAGCTCACCCGTACCGAGATCAAGCTCTTCCTCCGGGAGCCGGTCGGCGCCTTCTTCTCCCTGCTCTTCCCGACGATCCTGGTCGTGATCCTGGGCAGCATCCCCATCTTCCGGGACCCGTCGCCGCAGCTGAACGGCCTGCGCACGATCGACGTCTACGTCGGCATCGCGGTCGCCCTGACCCTGGCCATGATCGGTCTGCAGGTGCTGCCGATGGTGATCGCCACCTATCGCGAACGGGGTGTGCTGCGGCGCATCGCCACCACGCCGGTCCGGCCGATCACCCTGCTCGCCGCCCAGATGACCGCCTCGATCCTGATCGCCGTGGTGTCCTCGGCGCTCTGCATCGCGGTCGGCTACCTCGCCTACGACGTGCGGCTCGCCGGCAACTTCCCCGGATTCGTCCTGGCCTTCCTGCTCTGCGCGCTCGGCGTGTTCGCGATCGGCCTGTTCGTCGCCGCCCTGGTCCCCACCGGCAAGGCCGGCAACGCCGTCGGGACCCTGCTGTTCTTCCCGTCGATGTTCTTCGCCGGGCTGTGGACGCCGCGCGAGTTCATGCCCGGCTGGGTGCAGCGGATCGGTGACTTCACGCCGATGGGCGCCGGGGAACGGGCCCTGCACGACGCGATGAGCGGGGCCTGGCCGAACGGGCTCTCCGCGGTCGTCCTGCTCGGCTACCTGGTCGTCTTCGGGCTCGGGGCCGCGCGTTTCTTCCGCTGGAGCTGACAGACTGGATCGGACGAAGGGGGAGCGTCGATGGAAGACAGCATCCGGACCGAGTGGAACACGCAGCGACTCACCTCGGTCTCGTTCGCCCTGCTGGCCGCCGCGACCCTGCTGGCCTGGATCGCCCAGGACTCCGGGCTGAACCAGGAAGCGATGCCGACCACCCTGATCGTGGCCGCGCTCAGCATGCTCTGGGTCCTGGCGTTCCGTCTCCTGCCGATCAGGTTCTACCAGCGGTGGCCGACGGCCGTGCTCTTCGCATTCCTGATCCTGCTGAGCGCGGCCCTGGTCTGGTGCAGCCCGCTCTACGGATTCTTCGTCTGGACCGGCTACCTCTACACGGTCTACGCGATGGCCGGCCGGTGGCAGGTGGTCGGCGCCGCGTTCGTCGCGGTGACCACCGCGGCCTCCCAGTCCGGCGGCTGGGTGATCCTGCAGAGCCGGGGCGGGATCATCCTGTTCGGTGTCCTGTTCCTGCTCAACGCCGGAATCTCGGCCACCATGACGGTGCTGGAGGGCCGCAAGATGCGCACCGCCGAACATCGCAACCAGACGATCGACGAACTCGCCCAGGCCAACGCGAAGCTGGAAGAAGCGCTCAAGGAGAACGCCGGCCTGCACGCCCAGCTCCTCGCCCAGGCCCACGAGGCCGGCGTGCTCGACGAACGGCAACGCATGGCCGGCGAGATCCACGACGTGCTCGCCCAGGGCCTGACCGGCATCGTCACCCAGCTCGAAGCCGCCGAAGGACACCCGGAAGAACGCGAACGGCACCTGACCACCGCGAAACGCCTGGCCCGGGAAAGCCTGGCCGAGGCCCGCCGGTCGGTCCAGGCGCTGCGCCCGCAACAGCTCGACGGCGCCGAACTGCCGGCCGCGCTGGGCGAGGTGGTCGAGACCTGGTCCGGTCGGCACGGGGTCCGGGCCGACCTGATCACCACCGGCACGGCGCTGCGACTGCTTCCCGAGATCGAGACCACCCTTTTGCGTACGGCCCAGGAAGCCCTGGCCAACGTGGCCCGGCACGCCAACGCGGGACGGGTCGGACTGACCCTCTCCTACATGGAGGACATGGTGACCCTGGACGTGCGCGACGACGGCGACGGCTTCGAACCCGAACAGCCCCGCGAGCTCACCGCCAGCGGCGGATTCGGGCTGAGCGCGATGCGGGAACGGCTGGCCCGGATCGCCGGAACTCTCGCCGTCGAGTCCGAACCGGGCGGCGGGACCGCGCTGTCGGCCTGCGTACCGGCCATCGTGATCGGCGGCGTGGCGTGATCGGGCTGCTCATCGTCGACGACCACCCCGTGGTGCGGGACGGGCTGCGGGGGATGTTCGCCGGGGACGAACGGTTCACCGTGCTCGGCGAGGCCGGCGACGGGCGGGAGGCGCTGGCCGTGGCCGCCGCGGTGAACCCCGACGTGATCCTGATGGACCTGCGGATGCCGGTGATGGACGGGGTCAGCACGATCCGGTCGCTCAAGGAGAGCGGATCGGCGGCCCGGGTGCTGGTGCTGACCACGTACGACACCGACAGCGACGTACTGCCGGCGATCCGGGCCGGAGCGACCGGATACCTGCTCAAGGACGCGCCGCGCGAGGAATTGTTCCGTGCCGTGGTGGCCGCCGACCGGGGCGAGTCCGTGCTGTCGCCGTCGGTGGCCGGGCGGCTGATGGGCCGGCTGCGGGCGCCGGCGCCGGACAAGGAACCGCTCAGCCAGCGCGAGCTGGAGGTGCTGACGTTGATCGCGCGGGGCTGCAGCAATCGCGAGACGGCCGGGAAGCTGTTCATCAGCGAAGCGACGGTGAAGACGCACCTTTTGCACGCTTACGCCAAATTGGGGGTACGGGATCGGGCCGCGGCCGTGGCAACGGCCTTCGAGCGAGGGTTGCTCGGCCGGGATTGAGCGCTCGGCGGGGCTTGACTCGGCCCCTGGGGCGGAGTGCAGCCTTGGTAGTGGACGGGCCGGAGGAGGCGATTCCCGTGGTGGTGAACGACTATGCGCAGGCCGGACCGGCTCCGGGGCTGCGCGGGCACGTCGCGTTCTACTCCGGATATCGGCAACACGGGCTGTCACCGGGGCGACATCGGGGGCTGCCCTCGCCGTACCTGACGTTGATCTTCACGATGGACGAGCCGCTGGTGATCACCGAGCATCCGGATCGGCGGCAGGCCCCCGGTTCGTACGATGCGCTGCTCGGCGGGCTGCACCGGCAGCCGGCGATGATCACGCACGACGGGAGCCAGTCGGGGGTGCAGGTGGCGCTGCATCCGCTGGGGTGCCGGGAACTGCTCGGGCTGCCCGCGGCCGAGCTGGCCGATCTCGACGTGGACCCGGCGGCGGTTCTCGGGGAGAGGCTCGTGGCCCAGATGCGGGAGAGATTGTGCGCGGCGCCGGACTGGCCGGCGCGGTTCGCGGTTCTGGACGAGGTGCTGGGCCGTCGGCTGTTCACAGCGGGCGACCGCGGCGGGGCGGGGCTGGAACGGATTGCTCACGTGTGGGGTGGGCTGCGCCGTGGGGACACGCCGGTTGCCGCACTGGCCGGGGAGGTCGGCTGGAGCGCGCGGCACCTCACCGACCGTTTCCGGGCCGAGGTGGGGCTCCGGCCGAAAGAAGCGGCGCGGATCGCCCGGTTCGACCGGGCCCGCCGGGCGCTGCGACCCGGAGTGCGGCTGGCCGACCTCGCCGCCGAGCAGGGCTACGCCGACCAGTCCCACCTGGTGCGGGACTTTCAGGCGTTCGCCGGGTGCGCGCCGTCCCGGTGGCTGGCCGACGAGTTCGGTTTCGTCCAAGCGGCCGCGGCGGCCCACGACGACGATGAGGTGCATGACTGATCAGAAGACACCACCGGCCCCGCAGGTGTGGCCCTCGCTGCGGGCCGACGACGCTCGCACGCTGATCCGCTTCCTGGTGGAGGCGTTCGGGTTCGAGGAGAGGGTCACCTACGGCGAGGGGGAGCGGGTTGACCACTGCGAGATGGCCTGGCCGCCGGGCGGCGGGATCATGCTCGGCTCGACCCGGGATCCGGCCGGCGATCCGTTCGCGCTGCCGCCGGGCACCTTCGGGGCGTACGTGGTGACCGACGAGATCGACAAGCTGTTCGAGCGGGCCCGGGCGGCCGGGGCGGAGGTGGTGAAGGAGCCGTTCGAGACGGATTACGGGTCGCGTGACTTCGCCGTTCGGGACCCGGAGGGGAACCTTTGGGCCTTCGGTACCTATCGCGGCGCCCCGCGCTGACCCTTGTCGTCGTGCTGCCGTGCTGCTGCGGTTTTCTGTGGGGTGGTCGGCTGGGGTGGGCCTGGGTCCGGGCTGGTGCCGGCGGCGGTAGCCCGGGGCCGTGGGGCCCCGGGCCGGGCCGTGTCGTCAGGCGGCCAGGGCGCTGGCCAGGTGGTCGCGGAACGAGCGTTCGTCCTCGGTGACGGCCTCGCCGCCGATGCCGAGGAGACCGCCGGTAGAGGCGGCGCCGACGACCGCGTCGGCGACCTCCAGCAGCCAGTGGCGGTAGGTCTCGGCGTCCGCGACCGAGGACTTGGACGACAGGAGGGTGGCGGCCTCGGCCGCACGACCCAGGACATCCTTGGCGTAGGCGGCGGGGTCGGCGGGTTCGATGACCGGCGGCTCCTCGCCCAGTTCGGGGTCGCCCGCCTCGGCCACCGCGGCCGTGGCCACAGCCGTGACCAGGGTGCTGGCCGAGGCGCGGGCGTCGGAGATGCGGCCCAGGCCGGCCGCGCTCTCGGCCCGGGTCTTGCGGGCGCTGTCATGGGTTGCGGCACTCGCCGCTGTGAGCACCGCGTGCGGAAGGCCGACCAGCAGCCCCCATTCGGCGTCGGTGAAGCCCAGCTGGGCGTAGAGCGGTTCGTCCGTCACTCGGGGTTTCCTTTCGCTTCCGTCGGCGGCCGACAGCGCATTCTTACGCACCACGGTGCCGGAGCCGTTCTCACCACCCCTCTACCCGATCATGTCGTTGCTCACCCCAGCCCCTGTGTTAAGTCGCTGTTGCCGTCCCGCCAACCCCGTGGCGACCCCGTGGCGATCCGCAAGCATGGCCCGATCGAGTGACGGACGCCGGCGCCCGACGCCGCCCGACGCCGCCCGCGCCGCGCCACGCGCCCTGCGCCGGGCCGCCCACGTCGCGGCGCCCACACCGGGCCGCCCACGCTGCGTCGCGCACGGCCCCCGCTTTGTGCACGAACTCCATCAGCCTGTTCTCATCCATGCATCCGTTCTACGGTCGGGCCGTTCCGGCCGAATCCGTGTCGGCTACCTACCTTGACGAGCGGATCCACCTACTTCCGCACCTGGACTCCGCGCATGGCGCTGCTGGAGCGCGACCACGAGCTCGCCGAGCTGGCCTCCGCGGCCCGCGCGGCACTGGCCGGGCGCGGCTCGGTCGTGCTGGTGACCGGCGAGGCCGGGATCGGCAAGTCCAGTGTGGTCGAGGCGGCCCGGTCGGTGCTGCCGGCCGAGGGGCGGCTGCTCACCGGCTGGTGTGACGATCTGGCCACGCCCCGGGTGCTGGGCCCGCTGCGCGATCTGACCGGCCGCGTCGGCACGGCGCTGACCGGGGCGCTGGCCGCCGGTGACCGGGGTGCGGTGCTGGAGGCGTTCCGGGCCGAGCTGGACCGGCTGGGTCACCCCACGGTCCTGGTGATCGAGGACGTGCACTGGGCCGACGAGGCCACACTCGACGTTCTGCTTTTTCTCGTACGGCGGATCGCCGCCCTCCCGGCCGTGCTCGTGCTGACGTACCGCGACGACGAGGTGGCTCGGCTTCCTGCGCTACCTGCACGTCGCCCGCGGACGCCTGCACCTGGCCCGCTCGGAGTGGGCCGACGCCGAGCGCGAGGCCGGTTGGGCGCTCGGCGCACCGCCCGACATGCGCTGCCCGGCCCTGGTCGTGCAGGGCCTGGCCCGGGTGCGGACCGGCCGGCCGGGCGGCGACGAACTGCTGGCCGAGGCCTGGGAGACCGCGCTGCGGATCGGCGAGGCGCGACAATCCGGCCGGGCTGACCGGTCGTCAGCTGGAGGTCCTGCGCCTGCTCGCCGCCGGCCGGAGCAACCCGCAGATCGCCGCCGAGCTGGTCCTGTCCGTCCGGACCGTGGACGCGCACGTCGCCGCGGTCCTGGCCAAGCTCGGCGTCCGCACCCGCCGGGACGCCGTCGCCCGGTACCGGGACGGGGCTTGAGAGGATGTCCGCGTGCAGGAAGTGGTCGACGGAGTCTTCGAGCTCCGCCTCGGAGTGGTAAACGTCCATCTGGTCGTCACCGACGACGGCGTGGTCCTGGTCGACACCGGCCTGCCCGGCCAGGCCGCGGTCATCGAGCGTTCGCTGCGCCCCCTCGGCCGGTTGCGGGCGATCCTGCTCAGCCACCACCACCCGGACCACGCCGGCAGCGCGGCCGCCCTGCGTGAACGCACCGGCGCCCGGCTGATCGCGCACGCCGCCGAGGCGCCGTACCTGACCGGTCACTTCGAGGCGGCCGAACCGGAGGGCCGCCTGCGCAAGTTCCTCTTCCGCCGGCTGGCCAAGGTCGAACCGACCAAGATCGACCAGCTGGCCGGGGACGGGGCCGAGCCGATCCCCGGGTTCACGGTCGTGCACACGCCGGGGCACACCCGCGGCCACCTGTCGTTCCTGCTCGACCGGGCCGGCGGTGTGTTGTTCACCGGGGACGCCGCCGCCACCGGCAAGGACGGCAGCCTGGCCGGGCTCGACCCGCGCACGATCGCCGACCCGGAGCGGGCCGCCGAGAGCCTGACCCGCCTGGCCGAACACGACTTCGACCACGCCGTCTTCGGCCACGGCCGGCCCATCTCCGGTGGCGCCGCCGCCCGTTTCCGCGAGGCGGCGATCACTCCGGAGTGATCGGCTTCCGGCCGTTCCTCGCCCAGCCGGCCCGCTTCGCCGGCGTCGGCTTCTCGATGGTCAGCAACTGCTGCTGGACCACCACGGGGACGGAGAGAGTCTTGTAACCGACCGTGTCGAAGAGCACGGTCATCTTCTCCTCCTCGTAGCCCATCACCATCCCGGTTCCCCACTCCCCGTGGACAACCTTGCTGTGGACGGCGAACGGGCCTTCCTCCTCGACCGCGTTGACCTCTTCCGCGCTCCCGTCGGCGCAGTTGTCGCAGTGCCCGCACATCCGCCGGATCTCCTCGCCGAAGTACGCGAGCAGCGTCTCCGTGCGGCACTGCCGGCTCTCGGCGAAGCCGCGCATCATGTCGGTGCGCGACTTGATCACGGCCTGCTGCCGTTCGAACTCGGCGACGGCGGCCTGGGCGGCGGCCGCCGGGAGCGGTGCGCCGGCCGGGACGACCAACTTACTGCCTTTTCCCGTACGGACGGCTCCGGCCTGTTCGAGCAGCGCCAGGTACTGCCCGATCCGGCGGGGCCCGACGCCCGTCTCCTTCTGCAGCGCGGTCTTGGTGGTCGGTCCCTTGTGCAGCGCCCCGGCGAGTTCCCGCAGTTCGTCCTCGTCCGGCCCGCCGCCGTTGAAGAAGCGCTGGATCGCCTCGTCCTCGGCCCGCCACAGCAGCAGCACGCGGCCGGGTGCGCCGTCCCGCCCGGCGCGGCCGATCTCCTGGAAGTAGCTGTCCGGCGAGTCGGGCAGCGCCATGTGGGCGACCCAGCGGATGTTCGCCTTGTCGATGCCCATGCCGAACGCCGACGTGGCCACCATGATGTCGACCTTGTCGGCGATGAAGTCCTCGTGCCGCTGCTCGCGCAGGCCGCCGGCCATCCCGCCGTGGTAGTACTCGGCCGGATATCCGGCGTCGGTCAGTTTGGAGGCCAGTTCCTCGGCCGCGCGCCGGGTCGCGACGTAGACGATGCCCGGCCGCTGCCCCTCGTCGAGCATCGTGGTCAGCCGTCGCCACCGGTACGCCTCGTCCGGGCAGTAGGTCACCTCGAGGAACAGGTTCTTGCGGTCCAGCCCGGACACGTGGATCTCGGGGTCGCGCAGCTGGAGCCGGTTGATGATGTCCTCGCGGACCGGCGGCGAGGCGGTCGCGGTCAGGGCCAGCACCGGCGGGCGGCCCAGCTGATTGATCATGTCGCCGAGGGCCAGGAAGTCCGGCCGGAAGTCCGGGCCCCAGGCCGAGATGCAGTGCGCCTCGTCGATCGCGACCAGGCCCGGCTTGAGCGCCTTGACCTCGGCCAGCCGTTCCGGGTTGGCCAGCTGCTCGGGGGTGATGAACAGGAACTCGGCCTTGCCCGCGCGCAGCTCGGCGATCGCCTCCTGCTGCTCGCGCGGGGTCTCGGCCGAGCTGACCCGGACCGCACGGATCTTCGGGTCGTCGCGCTCGTTGAGCGCGGCGATCTGGTCCTGTTGGAGGGCGAGGAGGGGGGAGACGACCACGGTCGGGCCGGGGAGCAGCACGGCCGGGATCTGATAGATGGCGGACTTGCCGGCGCCGGTCGGAAGCACGACGAGCGCGTCCTTGCGGCGCAGCACGGCGCGCATCGGTTTGAACTGGCCGGGGCGCAGGGACGGCCATCCGAAGTGGGTGCGGGCCACCTTGCGCAGGCGGGGGCCGTAGATCGGGAGTCTCATCGGGGCGCCTGGATACCCCTATTTCCCGCCGAACATGCGGCGGATCGCCCAGAGCAGGAAGAGAAGGCCGAGCGCGACGCCGAGCAGCTTGACGGCGTGGACCTCGGACCAGTCGACGGTGGCTTCCGCGAGGGGGGTGGGCGGCACGCCGCCACTCTATCGGGTATCGGCCACAGCTAATAGAAAGGTTTGTTGACTAATGACGGTGAGTGGTGTGACCATTGGTCCCCGAACGGGGAGAGAACGTTCACATAGACGTTCGTATATGCATTTGGGGGTACGGGGGCCATGACGAAGCACGGCGATCTGCCGGAACTTGCCAGCACGGTTCTCCAACCGGGATTCGTCGGAACCACCGCGCCCGACTGGATCCTCCGGCGCCTGGCCGAAGGCCTCGGCGGAGTCGCGCTCTTCGCCCGCAACGTCGAAACACCGGCCCAGGTCGCCGCGCTCACCGCCCAACTGCGGGCCGAACGCCCCGACGTGATCGTGGCCATCGACGAAGAAGCCGGCGACGTCACCCGCTTCGAGTCCCGGCTCGGCAGCTCCCGCCCCGGCAACCTGGCCCTCGGCGCCATCGACGACCCGCTGCTGACCGAAGCCGTCGCCCGCGACCTCGGCTGCGAACTGGCCGCGGCCGGCATCACCCTCGACTACGCCCCCGACGCCGACGTCAACAACAACCCCGACAACCCCGTCATCGGCGTACGGGCATTCGGCGCCGAACCGCTCCTCGTGGCGCGACACACCGCCGCGTTCGTGCGCGGCCTCCAGACGTTCGGCGTCGCCGCCTGCGCCAAACACTTCCCCGGCCACGGCGACACCGCGGTCGACTCCCACCACGACGTACCGCTGATCGACCGCACCGCCGACGAACTGGCCGCCAACGAACTGGTCCCGTTCCGCTCGGCCATCGCCGCCGGCGCCAAAGTCGTGATGACCGGCCACCTGCTCGTCCCCGCCTACGACGACGAACTCCCGGCCACCCTCAGCCGGCGCATCCTCACCGGACTGCTCCGCGAAGAACTCGGCTTCGACGGCCTGATCGTCACCGACGGCATCGAGATGCAGGGTGTACGCCGCCGCTACGGACTCGCCGGCGCCACCGTCCGCGCACTCGCCGCCGGCGTCGACGCGATCTGCGTCGGCGGCGACCACGCCGACGAGGAAACCGCGCTCCGGCTCCGCGACGCCATCGTCGCCGCCGTCCTCTCCGGCGAACTGCCCGAAGCCCGGCTGCGCGACGCCGTCGCGCGCGTGCGTGCGCTCGGGGCGTGGACCACCCGTACGCAAAAAGAAGCCGGAGTGATCCGCGGACCGCAACCCGCGTCGGAGATCGGCTTCACCGCCGCCCGGCGGGCCGTCCGCGTCACCCGCGCCGAGAACGGCCCGGAACTGCCGATCGCCGGTGTCCCGCACGTCGTCGAATTCGCCCCGCCGCGCAACATCGCCATCGGTGAGGAAACCCCGTGGGGAATCGGTGCGCCGCTCGCCTCCCTGCTGCCCGGCACCACCGCGATCCGCCTCACCGCCGACGACCTGTCCAACCTGGCCGACCCGGCAAGCCTCGTCCTGGCCGGTGCCGCCGGCCGCCCGCTGGTCCTGGTCGTCCGCGACGTGCACCGGCACCGCTGGATCGCCGACACCCTGGCCGGCGTCCTGGAAGCCCGCCCCGACGCGATCGTCGTCGAGATGGGCATCCCGGAGAAGATCCTCGGCGGCGTCCACATCGCCACGTTCGGCGCCACCCGCGCCTGCGGCCAGGCCGCCGCCGAACTCATCGCCGGCGCCAACATCCCCCAGCCAGTACCCGCCTGACCCACCCCGCCCGCCCACCTGCCGCACCCACCAGACGACAAGCCGCGCACCCCGCCGCACCCCGTCAGCCGCGCACCCCGCCGCACCCGTCAGCCGCGCGCTCGCCGCACCCGCCAGGCGTGTACCCGCAGCACCCGCCGGACCCGTCGGTCGCGAACTCGCCGGACCCGCCAGCCGCGGGTTCGCCTGTCCGGCTGCTCCGGCGCCGAACGCCGCACCCAGTCTCCGGATACAGCACTCAGCGCCAGCCGCATGCCTCCAGCTGGTGCTGAGTGCTGTATCCGGGGCCGTATGCGACCGTGAGCGCCAGCTGCACGCGTCCAGCTGGCGCTGAGTGCTGTGTTCGGGGCCGTATGCGACCGTGAGCGCCAGCTGCACGCGTCCAGCTGGCGCTGAGTGCTGTGTTCGGGGCCGTATGCGACCGTGAGCGCCAGCTGCACGCGTCCAGCTGGCGCTGAGTGCTGTGTTCGGGGCCGTATGCGACCGTGAGCGCCAGCTGCACGCGTCCAGCTGGTGCTGAGTGCTGTATCGGGGGCCGGATCCGACCCTGAACGCCAGCCGGCCGCGCTCAGCTGGTCCTCATGGCTGGGCCGCGGCCGCGGTAGCACATCTCAACGCCCGCCCGCCGGTTATCCACACTGGCGGGTTGTCCACAGGCCCCGGCATGATCTTGGGAATCCGCGGGACAATGTCCTTGGGTCGCCCCCCAGGGCGGGTGGGGGCCGTCGAGTTGGGGTTAGTGGGCTACTAAGTCGGCATACTCCGGGTGTTCGCTGATGTAGTGGGCGAAGAACGGACAAGCCGGCACAATCTTCTGCCCCCGCTCCCGCAACTGCTCCAGCGTCTGCCGGGCCAACTCTCCGGCCAGCCCTTTCCCCCGCATGTCCGGATGTGTCTCGGTGTGCAGCACGACGACCACATCTTCGCCCCGCATCCGATAGGTGGCCAGCGCTCCCACTTCCCCTTCCACCGCCAGCTCGAACCGGTGCGCCGCAACGTTGTCGTGGACCTGGTGGTCGCTCACGGGCCCTCCTCAGGGATCGATCCACAGCTTAGGGTGGCTCTCGCCCCGTACCGTGAAACGGGTGTTGATCTCAAGATTTTTTGTTTCTCTGGTGCTCGGTGCGGCGCTGCTGTCGGGTTGCAGCAGTGACGGTGTCAACTGCGGGGTCGATCAGTGCACGGTGACGATTCAGCGGGAGACGAATGCCAGTGTCGAGGTTCTCGGTGTCGAGGCCGAGTTCGTCAGTGCCGACGACAGTTCGGTCACGCTTCAGGTGGCGGGGCAGAATGTCACGTTGACCAAGGGCCAGCAGGCGGTGGAGGTGGCCGGTCTGCAGTTGTCGTTGGAGAGTGTGACGCCGAGCGCGATCCAGGTGCAGGTGTCACGTTGACGTCCGGAGTTTGACGATCGCCGCGTCCGGTCACATTGGGGGCATGTCCTCGACTGCCTCGAACGTCAAATACCACGCGTCCCGCGCGGCGGACAGCAAGCCTCTGGAGTATTTGGCCCGGGGCGGCTTCGTCGGTTACGGCATCATCCATCTGCTTTTCGCCTGGATCGCGCTGCAGGTCGCCTTCGGCGGCTCGGGCAAGGAGAGCGATCAGTCCGGTGCCTTGCAGGAGTTGGCCGGTAAGCCTTACGGCAAGACCCTGCTGGTCATCATCGTGGTGGGCTTGTTCGCGATGGCGATCTGGCAGCTTTTCGAGGCGATCGTCGGGGAGAGCGGCGAGCAGACGAAGGGTGCGATCGCCGAGCGGGTCATGTCCGGCATCCGCGCGATTCTCTACGTCTATCTGGGCTGGGTCGCGATCAAGGTGGTCCAGGGCGCGAACGCGTCGATGGGCGACAATTCGGAGAGCAAGTCGGCCGGTCTGATGCATTCGACCGGCGGCCGCTGGCTTGTCGGTCTGGCCGGTGTGGTGGTGCTCGGTGTGGGTGTCGGGATTTTCGTCTACGGCCTGTTGAAGAAGTTCACCAAGCACTTGAACACGCAGGAGATGCCGCTGCGCACCCGCAAGCCGATCGTCCGGCTGGGCATGGCCGGCTACATGGCCAAGGGTGTCGCGTACACGATTTCCGGCATTCTGTTCGTCACCGCCGCGGTGACCTATGACGCGGACAAGGCGCGCGGCCTCGATGCCGCTCTGAAGACTCTCGCCGGGCATCCGTGGGGTGTCTGGCTGCTGGCTTTGATCGCGGTCGGCATCGCCGCGTTCGGCGTCTACTGCTTCGCCCAGTCCCGCTATCGCAAGATCTAGATTCAAAAGACGATTTGCGCGTACGGCCATGGCGGCCCCGATGTCACGAGGATCGGTGAGATCTGACTGACTTCGGGGCCGCGCTGGTGTGAGCTGTATCCGACATCCGCCTTTGGGGTGTGTGCCGGTGGCCGGATCGGGCAAGTTGGTGCGCTGGCACAGCATCCGATCGTGGAGAGGAAAGTACGTGTCCAGCGTTCTGACTGCCGTGCTCGGTGTGACAGTGGCCGCCGGTGCGGCCATCGTGATCGTCGAGGCGTCGCACTGGGTGATGATGCGGGTGGGTCGCCGATCCGTTCTCGCCGCCGATCTGGCGAAGACCATGCACAAACCGTTTCTGGTGACCCTGACTCTGATCGCGGTCCAGCAGGCGATCCGCGTCTATGGCGGGGAGTTCCCGGGCCGCGCCGGTGTCGTGCACGCGCTCGTCCTGGGTTGTATTGCCGCGTTCGCCTGGCTGGTGGCCGCGCTGCTGCTGGTGTGCGAGGACATGGCTCTGGCCCGGTGGAGCACCGACGTGCCGGACAATCTGCGCCGCCGCCGGATCAAGACTCAGGTGGTGATGCTGCGGCGGGTCACCGTGGCGACGATCGTGATCCTCACGGCCGGGGTCATGTTGATGACGTTCCCGGGGATCCGGGCGCTCGGCGCCAGCGTGCTCGCCTCGGCCGGTCTGGTGTCGGTGATCGCCGCGCTGGCCGCGCAGAGCACGCTCGGCAATGTGTTCGCCGGGATCCAGCTCGCGTTCAGCGACGCGATCCGGGTGGACGACGTGGTCGTGGTGGAGAGCGAGTGGGGCCGGATCGAGGAGATCACCCTGACCTACATCGCCGTGCAGATCTGGGATGACCGGCGACTGATCCTGCCCACGTCGTACTTCACCACCAAGCCGTTCCAGAACTGGACCCGCAACACGTCGGCGGTGCTCGGCACGGCCGAGGTGGATGTGGACTGGTCGACGCCGATCGAGCCGTTGCGGGCCGAGCTGCGCCGGGTCTGCGAGGGTTCGGAGTTGTGGGACCAGCGGGTCTGCGTGCTGCAGGTGACCGAGGCGACCGGCGGGATGATAAGGCTGCGGGCCCTGGTCAGCGCGGCCGACGCGGGCGCGTTGTGGGATCTGCGTTGCCTGGTCCGGGAGCGCCTGGTCGGCTGGATGTGGGCGAATCAGCGTGGCGCGCTGCCCCGGATGCGCACCCAGCTCGACGAGTCGGACGACGGGGTGGCGCCGGTGCGGCAGTCTCGTAGGGACGCGTCCCCGGACGCGCGGGTGTTCAGCGGCGGCGACGACGGTGAAGCCCGGGGCGCGGCGTTCGGCGGCGTGGACGGACACGTGCCGTCGCCCGGCGACCCGGTCCCGACCGGGCGGTGACGCGTCCGGAAGGATTGAGTGACAGGTGATCAGGGCATACACCGGACACAGCGAAAGGGGGACACGATGGCCGATGTGCTCAACGGCAAGGCCCGGCCGTTGTCCGATCAATCCACCGCGGAACTGGTTCAGCGCGCCAGTGAACAGCTGAGCAAGCTGGTTCGGGACGAGCTGACGCTGGCCAAGGCGGAACTGGCGGAGAAGGGCAAACACGCGGGTATCGGGGTCGGTCTGTTCAGCGGCGCCGGCGTGCTCGCGATGTACGGTGTCGGTGCCTCGATCGCGACCGCGATCATCGCGTTGAGCCTGGTCTGGCCGCTCTGGCTGGCCAGCCTGGTCATCACCGTGGCGATCTTCCTGGTGGCGGGTGTGCTGGCGCTGATCGGCCGATCGCAGATCCGCCGCGCTGTCCCGCCCGAGCCGAAGGCCGCGATCGAGGGCTTGAAGGCCGATGTCGACGAGGTCAAGCAGGCGGTCAAGGAGCGAGGCCGGGCATGAGCGAGAGCAACGGAACGACGAACGGGAAGCCGGATCTGGTGGCGTTGCGCGCCGAGATCAAGCAGACCCGGGCTGATCTGGGGGAGACGGTGCAGGCGCTGGCCGCCAAGGCGGACGTGAAGGCGCGGGCCCGGGAGCAGGTCGCGCAGACCCGGCAGCGGCTGCTGGAGCAGGCCTCGGTCGCCACCGGGCGGCTGCGGGACGCGGCCGGTCACGCCGGGGCGAGTGTGAAGGACGCGGCCGGGCACGCCGGCGCGAGTGTCAGGGACGTGGCCGGCCAGTCGGCCGCCGTGTCCGGGGACGCCGCGCACGAGGTGGGTGTGCGGGTGCGGAACAACCAGTTGCCGGTGGTGCTGATCGCGGCCGGTCTGGCCGCGGTGGTCGGCGTGATCCTGATCGTGCGGGGGCGGCGCTGATGGCGCGGATTCTGGAGAAGGTCGCGTTGAAACCGGTCAACGTGGCGCTCGGCATCGCCGCCGGTGCGGTCGCCGGCATGCTCTTCAAGCAGGTGTGGAAGCTGGCCGCCGGGGAGGACGACGCACCCGACGCCGGCGACGAGGATCGCGGCTGGGGTGAGGTGCTCGCCGCGGCGGCCCTGCAGGGTGCGATCTTCGCGGTGGTGAAGGCGGCCGTCCATCGCGGCGGCGCGATCGGCACCAAACGTGTGACCGGTCGCTGGCCTGACTAGATCATCACCGGTATAGACAGGAGTCTTGACGGCTCCCCACTTCGTAAGCATGAAGTGGGGAGCCTTTTCCATATCTGCCACGCTTTATTGGATTCTTACGAGGGGCAGCTTTGCGGGCTGTTTTTCGGGTACAGTGTGGCCAGTTTTTGCGTACGTGGTTCGCTGCTTCCGCCAGGCGGCGCGACACCGGCCCGATCCCGGGAGGGCCACAGGTGTCGCAAAGCCGAACGGAGGGGACGTCCTCTGAAAGGGCCGCCTCGCGGCGCCGCTGCTCGAAAACGGTCATCGGCCCCGCGCTCCGCTGCCGCGTAGGGTGGGCCGGCATTTTCAGAAGGAGAGTTCAGCATGGCGCAAGGAACCGTGAAGTGGTTCAACGCAGACAAGGGCTTCGGCTTCATCACCGTCGACGGCGGGGGTGCTGACGTGTTCGTCCACTTCTCGGCCATCCAGACGAGCGGCTACCGCACTCTGGAGGAGAACCAGCGGGTGGAGTTCGAGATCGCCCAGGGCCAGAAGGGCCCGCAGGCGGAGCAGGTTCGCCCGCTCTGAGACCAATCCGCCGGTCGCGAGGCCGGCATGCCGGCCGCCTGGCGGAGGCCGGCCTGACCGTGGCCCCGCACCCTCGCCGAGGTTGCGGGGCCTCTTTTGTACGGCCCATTGTTCGAACCGCATTTTCGACAATTTATTGACGGCCCGGTTACGTGCGGCGCCCGCCTACCCAGAGGCGGTCGTCCGAGCGCGACCGGGTCGTCGCTTTTGTTGCGTTCTTGCTGGTCAGACCGCCGGCTTGCCGCTGGTGCGACGGCGCATCCCGATCACGATCAGCGCCAGGCCGACCCCGGCCACCCCGCCGCCGACCGCGGCCCAGACCGGCTGATTGCTCATCAGCTCGTTCTCGAACACGTTCAGGCCCTGCAGGGTCCACACCGCGCCCAGCACGATGCCGAGCAGACCGAGTGACATGGTCAGCCAGCCACGCAACCGGGTGGGGTCGGCCGGTGCGTCGGTTTCATTGTTCACCATTTGTCGTGCACCTGGGGGCGAATCAGCTCATCGTAGACCGCGGCGATCTTTTCCAGAGTTTCCGGCGAAAGCGGTGCCAGATCGGCCGCGTGCGCGTTTGCGCGCGCTTGCTCGGGATTACGCGCACCCGGGATCACGACGGTGACGGCCGGCTGTTCGACGATCCAGCGTAGTGCGAATTGCGCCATCGTCGCGCCATCCGGAACGAGTGGCCGCAGCCGGCGAACTGCTTCCAATCCGGTAGAGAAGTCGACTCCGGAGAACGTTTCACCGACGTCGAACGACTCGCCGTGACGGTTGTAGTTGCGGTGGTCGTCAGCGGAGAACGTGGTGTTCTCGTCATAGCGCCCGGAGAGCAGACCGCTGGCGAGCGGAACCCGCGCGATGATGCCGACCCCGGCCTCGGCGGCGGCCGGCAGCACCCGCTCCAGCGGCTTGAGCCGGAACGCGTTCAGGATGATCTGGACACTGGCGACGCCTGGGCGGGCGATGGCGGCGAGCGCCTCGTCGACCTTCTCGACGCTCACGCCGTACGCCGCAATGCGTTTTTCCTGAACGAGGGTGTCGAGGGAGTCGAAGACCTCGTCGCTGTGGAACACCGGCGTGGGCGGGCAGTGCAGCTGGACCAGATCGAGGGTGTCGACCCCGAGGTTGGTGCGGGAGCGGTCGGTCCAGGCGCGGAAGTTGTCGATCGAGTAGTTCTCCGGCTCCTGCGGGAGGCGGCGGCCCATCTTGGTGGCGACCGTGAGGGCGGGCTTGTCCTTCACGAACGAGCCGACGATCTGCTCGCTGCGGCCGTCGCCGTAGACGTCGGCGGTGTCGATGAAGGTGACCCCGGCGTCGACCGCGGCCTGGAGGGTGGCGTGCGCGTCGGCCTCGCTGACCTCGCCCCAGTCGGCGCCGAGCTGCCACGCACCGAGGCCGATCACCGACGCGTCGCGGCCCATCCGTCGAAAGCTTCGTTTTTCCACGTGGAGACCCTACCGCCAAGCTGATATCGTTTTCGCAAAACGTACGTACGGTTTGCAGCCTTGGAGGGTGTCATGTGGGACCCGACCGTGTACCGGCGTTTCGGCAACGAGCGCTCCCGTCCGTTCTTCGACCTCACCGCCCGGATCGGCGCCACCGCACCGCGGGCCGTGACCGACCTGGGCTGCGGCTCCGGCGAACTCACCCGCACCCTGGCCGAACGCTGGCCGCAGGCCCGGGTGACCGGCATCGACTCCTCGCCCGAGATGATCGCCAAGGCCGGCGACGGGGACTTCCGGGTCGGTGACATCGCCGGCTGGCACCCGGATCCGGACACCGACGTGATCGTCACCAACGCGGCGTTGCAGTGGGTGCCCGGGCATCAGGACATGCTCGTACGGTGGGTGGCCGCGCTGCCCGCCGGCGCCTGGCTGGCCATGCAGGTCCCGGGGAACTTCGACGCCCCCTCGCACCGGCTGCTGCGCGAGGTGGCCGGGGAGTTCGGCGTCGGTCACGTGCTGCGCGAGTCCCCGGTGGACGACCCGGCCGACTACGCCGCGCTGCTGGCCGGTGCCGACGTGGACGCCTGGGAGACGACCTATCTGCATCTGCTGCCGGCGGACGGGCCGGACCACCCGGTGCTGCGCTGGATGGAGGGCACCGCGCTGCGGCCGGTGCGGGCCGCGCTGGACGAGCCGGGCTGGGCGAAGTTCCGGGCTGAGCTGGGCGGACGCCTCGCCGGGGCGTACCCGGCCGGACACCGCCGCGTGGCGTTCCCGTTCCGCCGTATCTTCGTGGTGGCTTCTATCTGAGGAGATGTTCTTGAGCGACCTGACCTCGTTCATCGCCGGCCTGCCCAAGGCCGAACTGCATGTGCACCACGTGGGGTCGGCCTCCCCGCGGATCGTGGCCGAGCTGGCCGCCCGGCACGAGGGCAGCTCGCCGGTGCCGGCCGACCCGGACCTGCTCGCCAAGTACTTCGAGTTCCGCGACTTCGCGCACTTCATCGAGATCTACCTGAGCGTGGTCGACCTGATCCGGGACGCCGAGGACGTGCGGCTGCTCACCTACGAGATCGGGCGGGAGCTGAGCCGGCAGCGGGTGCGGTACGCGGAGCTGACCGTCACGCCGTACTCCAGCGTCCGCCGTGGCATCCCGGCGCCGGCGTTCTGCGAGGCCATCGAGGACGCGCGCACCGGGGCCCGCCGCGACTTCGGGGTGGACCTGGCCTGGTGCTTCGACATCCCCGGCGAGGCGGGGCTGCCGGCGGCCGAGGAGACGCTCCGGATCGCACTGGAGGAACGGCCCGACGGGCTGATCAGTTTCGGACTCGGCGGGCCGGAGATCGGGGTGCCGCGGCCGCAGTTCAAGCCGTGGTTCGACCAGGCCCGCGCGGCCGGGCTGCACAGCGTGCCGCACGCCGGGGAGACCACCGGGCCGGAGACGATCTGGGACGCGATCCGCTCCCTGGGAGCCGAGCGGATCGGACACGGGATCGCCGCCGCGCAGGACGAGCAGCTGATGGCCTACCTGGCCGAGCACCAGATCCCGCTCGAAGTGTGCCCGACCTCCAACCTGCGCACCCGGGCCGTGGCCGACCTGGCCGAACACCCGATCGGGAAGCTGGTCGCGGCCGGGGTGCCGCTGAGCATCAACTCCGACGACCCGCCGATGTTCGGGACGAGCCTGGAGCAGGAGTACGCGGTCGCCGCCGACCTCCTGAACCTGGACGCGGCCGGGGTCGCGGAACTGGCCCGTGACGCCGTCCGCCACAGCTTCCTCTCCGCCCCCGGCAAGTCCGCCCTGCTCGCCGAGATCGACACCTACACCGCCTGACCTCAGGCACACCCGACACACCCCGCGCGGCCGGCCAGTTGGTCGTGCCGGGTGTGTCTGAGGTAGCGCTGAGCGCCGGCGGCGGCCGGTTACGGGTAGAGCGGGTCCTGCCAGAAGAAGAGCATGACCAGGGTGCCGACGGTGAGGATGGCCGCCCAGCGGATCAGCCGGCGCCGGTTGAAGCGCGCCGGCGGCTCCTCCTCGTCGGTCTCCAGGTGGCTCAGCACGTCGCGCATCGCTTCTCTCCTGTCGTTCCGCCGGTTCTCGCCGACCGGATCCGGGTGAGGGATCCGAGCCGGGAGATCCGGGTTGAGGGGTCGGGGGCTGGAGGGGTCGAGGTCCGGGACGGGGTGGTCAGCTGGGCACGGCGGTCCAGCTCTGGTGACGCTGACCCAGGTCCGGCTCCAGGGCCAGGACGCGGTGCCAGCCGAAGCGCTGCCCGCCGACGCCGACGGCCAGGTCGCCGTCCTCACTGCGCAGCGTGAAGCCGAACGCGGACGCCTGCAGCCGCCACCGGGTGCCCGCGGCGGCGCAGTCGCCCTGCACCAGCGGCGCGCCGGCCACCGGGGTCCCGCCCAGCGGCATCAGGCACTTACCGCTGGCCCGGGAGATCAACGTGTACGTGTTGTCCCCGTCGGCCGCCGGCGCCAGCTGCCACTGCTGCTGGTTGCCGCCGTCGGCGGTGCTCAGCGTCGCCGGGGTGCCGTCGGCCGCGCGGGCCGCGTACAGGTCGGCGGCGCCGCCGGTGAGCGAGTTGGTCAGGACGAACCACGAGTTCTGCACCGGGCGGGCGGCCGGGGCGGTCCGCACGGTGCCCTTGACCCGGTAACCGCCGGTCTTGCTGGTGATCCCCACCTCGTACGTCGAATCGGGTTTGAGCCCGATCAGCCGGGCCCGGGTCGCCTTGGTCGTGGCGACCGGCTTGCCGCCGACCGACACCTGGTAGACCGCGGTGTCGGAGGCCGCGCTCCAGGTCAGCCGGGCCGACATGCTCGTCGCGTCGCGGATCTCCAGGGCGGCCTGCCCGTCGCCGGTGGACGGTGCGCCGCCGTCCTGGTCGCCGGAGGAGCCGGTGCCGGTCTCGGCGTGGAACGCGGCCTGTTCGGCGTCGAGCCCGCTGGACGGGCCGACGCCGGCGCCCGGCAGCGGGGCGGTGGAGACGCTGGGGGCCGGGCTCGGGCCGTCCGCCTCGGCCGCGCCGACGCTCGGTGACGGGTTGGGCGGGCCGCTGGACGGCGGCGTCTGGGCCGGCCCGGTGGGGGCGGACGCGCTCGGGCCGGCGCCCGGGGCGGCCGGGACCGCGCCGGGAACGTCGGGGATGTCGTCGCCGCCGTCGCTGCGCAGCAGGAAGTCGCTGAGCGCGACGTTCCAGTGGGTGTCCAGGTAGCTGCCCGGCGCCGGGTTGGTGTTGAAGTAGTCGTCGTGACCGCAGTCCAGCCGCACCTCGTGGGCCTTCGGGCAGGTCTGCTTGACCGACTTGCCGGAGCGGTCCGGCCCGCAGAGCAGGTCGTAGCCGTCCGTGCAGCCGCCGGTGCCGGTGCTGTTGGGGGAGCCGTTGAGCACCGCGCCGAGGATGTGGGTGAGTTCGTGCGCGGCCATCGCCGAGCTCCAGCAGCCGGAGTCGACCCGGGCGTAGGCCGGGCCGCCGTTGTTGCGGTTCGTGCGGCCGGGGCGGTTGTCGTCGACGTAGGTGCCGATGCCGCAGTAGACGTTGGCGTCGGAGAACATCAGGTACTTGCGGTCGGCGCGGTTGTAGCCGAGGTCGCCGAGCGCTTTGACGGTCGCCGCGAGCGAGTCGAGCGAGCCGGCCGGCAGCTCCACCTCGGAGACCGCGACCGTGCACTCGGGAGTGGTCACGTAGCGCACGTGCCGCGATCCGCCGGTCTCGCCGGCGGACGCGTCGAAGATCGTGTCGACGCCGGCGGCCCAGGTGCGGAACGAGTTGACGTACTTGTTGTAGCGGGTGGCGGTGCCGGCCGCGTACAGGTAGAGCAGCTGGACCCGCTTGCCGCTCTGCCCGTCGTCGGCGCAGGCCACGCCGGCCGGGCCGAGCACGAAGTCGGCGTTGCCCGGGGCCGGGTCGGCGATCAGGGCCGGCGCGTCCGGGGTGAGCGCGCTGCCGCCCAGGTCCCGGGCGATCTCGGCGTCGGTCGGGACGACCACCGGCTGCATCGTGCGAACCGTGCTGGGCAGCTGGGTGGCGGCGGTGACCGGGGCGACGTCCTTGCGGACGCTCAGGCCGGTGGGCGCCCGGTCCGGGCCGTGCGTGCACGTCTCGTCGAAGAGCAGGTAGGAGCCGGAACAGAGCGCGTTGGAGGCGGCCGGCTTCAGACCCTCGTAGACCAGGCCCTGGTCCGGCGCGTCCTTGGGCAGCGCGGTCAGCTGGTACCTGGTGTCGTCGTCCTTCGAGGACCCGCCGATCACGCTGGGCCCGACCACGCCGCCGACCCCGAGCAGGGCCAGCCCCAGCGCAACCGGAAGAAATCGACTGGTCACGGAGCGTGTCGACTTGTCCTGTTCGCCGCCGGCACGGCGCCGCCCGATGGGCGACCCGCGGAACGCTGACCGGCGATGCGCGGACAAAGCGTCTCCTTGTCGAGCGGCCGGCGCTCGTCGTGCCGGCGCGCGGTGGGAGGGGGCCATGGGGTGCCCGCCTCCCACCGCGCCGGGGCTCCGCCGGCCGCGGCGATGGGGACGTGCTGTGAGCGAGCCGGGGAGCCGGATGGGATCGGAGCGAACACTGCCAGTCCGGGCGAGCCAGGGGAACACTCTTAAAACAGATCTAAGCAACTTCTGTTCCGTACGGGGGAGTGGGCTTGCGCATCAGTTCGACCTCTGCCAACGGCGGCCACCCCGGCCGACCAGGCCGAAGCGGCTGGGCGTCTTGGGGGTCGCCTCGGCGTCGGCGATCAGCATGACCACGCTGGCGCCGCCGAGGGTGGCCCGGTCGAGACTGACCGAGCCGCCGGTGGACTGGGTCATCCGCCGGGCGATGTCCAGGCCGAGACCGGTCGAGCCCTGCTGGCTCTGGCCGCGGCGTAGTGCCTTCTCCGGGTCCGGGATGCCCGAGCCGGCGTCGTCCACCCGCAGCGCCACCCAGCCGTCGCGGCGCGAGAGCGCCACCTCGAACGCGGTGCCCTGCGGGGTGTAGCGGAACACGTTGCCGAGCACCGCGTCGAGCGCGGCGGCCAGCTCGGCCCGCGGAACCGGCACCGGGATGCGCAGGTGAGCGCCGATCACCCGGTACTGCCGGTCCTGGTCCTCGGCGAGCGCGGACCAGAACGTCATGCGTTCCCGGACCACCTCGCTGGCGTCGCACAGACCCTCCTCCGGGGTGGACGCGACCTGCGCCGCGACCGCCTGGCGGGTGGTGTTGATCAGGGAGTTGACCTCGTCGTCGAGGGAGGCGATGGCCTGCCGGATGCGCCGGATGCCACGCCGCCGGTCGACCTCCTCGGCGGTCAGGTCGATGATCTGGGTGTCGTCCGGGTCGAGCGCCTCGGCGTCCAGCCGCAGCGCGGTCAGCGGGGTGCGCAGCCGGTGCGACAGGTCGGCGACCAGTTCCCGCTCGTCGGTGCGGGACGTGATCAGGCGGTCGGCCATCCGGTTGAACGCGTACCCGGCCTCGGCCAGCTCGCGCGGGCCCGACGGGTGTATGCGCACGCCGAGGTCCCCGTCGCCGACCGCGAGAGCGGCCTCGACCAGGTTGTTGGCCGAGTCCACGGCGCCCCGGGCCAGCCGGTCGACCACGATCACCGAACCGCCGACCAGCACTATCGCCAGCCCGAGCAGCAGCCACCAGTCGCGGGCGGTGTTGGCGCCGAGCTCGCCGTCCGGCACGAACGCCTCGACGACCCAGGCCTTGCCGTTCGCGCTGACCGGCTCCAGCCGGGCGATGCCGCCGGCGACGTCCACCAGGGTCGCCTTCCCGGCGGTCGCGGCCTTGTCGATCTCGGCCGCGGTGACCCGGCCGCCGTCGCTGGGCGCGAGACCGGGAGTGTGCACGACGGGGTTGCCGACCGAGGCCTTCGCGGCCGCGACGCCCTTGTCACCGGCGCCGGCGACGAGCGCGCCGGCCACCGTGGCGGTCTCCCGCGCGGCGGCCGACAGAGCCTCCTCGCGGTGGTCCGAGCGCAGGCCCCAGCCCAGCGGCACCAGGAACACCAGGGCGGCGACGGCGGTGGTGGCGGCGGTCGTGTAGGCCAGCCGCAACCTCAGTCCGGCGCCACCAACCGGAATCCGACCCCCCGCACGGTGCGCAGGTAACGGGGCTTCGCCGCGGACTCGCCCAGTTTCCGGCGCAGCCAGTACAAATGCACGTCGATGGTCTGGTCCTCGCCGACCGAGGGCTGCCGCCATACCTCCTCCAACAGCTCACGACGGGAAACCACCCGGCCCGGGCGGGCGGCGAGGTACGCCAACAGGTCGAACTCCTTGCGCGTCAGCGCCAGCGGCTGATCGCCCAGGCTGGCACTGCGCTCGCCCACGTCGACCCGCAGCTCGCCGACCTCGTGGACGGCGGGCTGGGCGGCGCGGCTGGCCCGGCCGACCCGGCGCAGCACGGTGGCTATTCGCGCGTCCAGGTGGGCGCCGGTGAACGGCTTCACCATGTAGTCGTCGGCGCCGGCCCGGAGCAGCCGCACGACGGTCTGCTCGTCGTCGCGGGCGGTGGCGATGATGATCGGCACGTCGGTGATCCCGCGCAGCATGCGCAGCGCGTCCGAACCGTCCAGATCGGGCAGCCCGAGGTCGAGAACGACGAGGTCGGGCGTCTCCGCGGCGACCCGCCGGAGCGCCTCCAGGGCGGTGCCGACGGCGTGCACGGCGTGCCCCCGGTCGGCTAGCGAACGGAGCATGGCGCCGCGCACGACATGGTCGTCCTCGACGAGCAACACCGTGGCCATGCGAAGACCGTACTGGCTCCGGCGGGCAGAACCTAAAGGGTCATGGAGTGAGATGCTTTGATGACCCTCAGTGATGGAATACGATCCGAGTTACCGATGTCATTCACTCTTTTCCCCGGTACGAGACTCGCGCTGGCCCTGGACAGCCTGGCCGGCCTCAGCGTCGGCGACGCGCTCGGCGCCCAGTACTTCGTGCCCGGCAACAAGCCCGCCGACCTCCTCGACGCCTGTGTCCCCGACCCGCCCTGGGACTGGACCGACGACACCGAGCAAGCCTGCTGCCTGGTCGCCACCCTCGACGAGGGGGACTTCGACCGCGATGCGTTCGCCGAGCGCCTGGGCAGTGTTTTCGAACCCTATCGGGGGTACGGGCCGGGGGCGGTCGTGATGCTCCGGCAGATCCGTGAGGGCCTGCCGTGGCCGATCGCGGCGGCCGCGGCGTTCAACGGCCAGGGGTCGTGCGGCAACGGCGCGGCGATGCGGGCCGCCCCGCTCGGCGCGTGGCACGCCGACTCCCTGGCGCACGCGGCGGCCCAGGGCGTCCGCGCCGCCGAGGTGACCCACGCGCACCCGGAGGGCATCGCCGGTGGGGTGGCGGTCGCGGTGGCCGCCGCGTTCGCCGCCGCCTCCCGGCTCAACGGGCACCGGCCCGACCCGGGGCAGCTGCTGCGGGCCGCGGCCGCGCACACCGCGCCCAGCGTGGTCCGCGACGGGCTGACCGAGGCCGTGCCGATCCGGGGTGTCGAGGAGGCCGCGGCCCGGCTGGGCAACGGCGGGCAGGCGACCGCGCAGGACACCGTGCCGTTCGCGCTCTGGGTGGCCGATCGCTACCTCGACGACTATCCGGCCGCGGTGGCGGCGTGCGTGGTGGCCGGTGGGGACGTGGACACCACGGCCGCGATCGCCGGGGGCGTCGTGGCCGCGTACACCGGAATCGAAGGCGTCCCGAACGCGTGGCTGGCCAACCGTGAGCCGCTCCCGGCGTGGCTGGCCGCCGCGAGCGGAGAGTAATCCGCAGGCGGATAACATCAGGACACCAAGTCACTTTCCGAATGGAGATCACCGTGTCTGCACCCCGTACACCCGCTGTGGCCGACCCACTAGTCGTCCCGGCCGGGACTACGGCGGCCGACGCGGTGGCCGCGGCCGGGCTCCCGGCGAACGGTCCGCGGGCGATCGTCGTCGTCCGGGAGGCCGACGGCCGGCTGCGCGACCTGAACTGGGCGCCGGCCGCCGACACCGAGGTCACCCCGGTCCACCTCGACGAGCCGGACGGTCTCGACGTGCTGCGGCACTCGACCGCGCACGTGCTCGCGCAGGCCGTGCAGGACGTGTTCCCGGAGGCCAAGCTCGGCATCGGCCCGCCCATCCGGGACGGTTTCTACTACGACTTCGACGTCGAGAAGCCGTTCCAGCCGGACGACCTGGGCAAGCTCGAGAAGCGCATGCAGGAGATCGTCAAGGCCGGCCAGACCTTCCGCCGCCGGGAATACTCGTCGCTCGACGAGGCCAAGGCCGAGCTGAAGGACGAGCCGTTCAAGCTCGAACTGGTCGACATCAAGGGCGACGTGGACGAGGAGGCCGCGGCCGTCGGTGCCGGCGAGCTGACCCACTACGACAACCTGGACAAGGACGGCGAGCGCGTCTGGGGCGACCTGTGCCGCGGCCCGCACCTGCCGTCGACCCGGCTCATCCCGGCGTTCAAGCTGATGCGTTCGGCCGCCGCCTACTGGCGCGGGTCGGAGAAGAACCCCCAGCTCCAGCGGATCTACGGTACGGCGTGGCCGTCGCGGGACGAGCTCAAGTCGTACCTCAATCGGTTGGCCGAAGCCGAACGCCGGGACCACCGCAAGCTGGGCACCGAGCTGGATCTCTTCTCGTTCCCCGATGAAATCGGGTCGGGTCTGGTGGTCTTCCACCCGAAGGGTGGGGTGATCAAGCGCGAGATGGAGGACTACGTCCGCGCCCGCCACATCCAGGAGGGTTTCCAGTACGTGGGAAGCCCGCACATCACCAAGGAAGGGCTGTTCCACACCTCGGGACACCTGCCCTACTACAAGGACACCATGTTCCCCCCGATGGAGCTGGAGGGGGCGAACTACTACCTCAAGGCGATGAACTGCCCGATGCACAACCTGATCTTCAGGTCGCGCGGGCGGTCCTATCGTGAGCTGCCGATGCGGCTGTTCGAGTTCGGCACGGTCTACCGCTACGAGAAGTCCGGCGTGGTGCACGGCCTGACCCGGGTGCGCGGCCTGACCCAGGACGACTCGCACTCCTACGTCACCGCCGAGCAGGCCCCGGGCGAGATCAAGCACCTGCTGAACTTCGTCCGCTCCCTGCTCGACGACTTCGGCCTGGACGACTACTACCTGGAGCTGTCGACCCGGGACCCGAAGAGCGACAAGTTCATCGGTACGGACGAGCAGTGGGAGAAGGCGACCAAGGTCCTGGCCGACGTGGCCGAGGAGTCCGGGCTGGAGCTCGTGCTCGACCCGGGTGGCGCCGCCTTCTACGGCCCGAAGATCAGCGTGCAGTGCAAGGACGCGATCGGCCGGACCTGGCAGATGTCGACCATTCAGTACGACTTCAACCAGCCCGCCCGCTTCGGTCTGGAGTACCAGGCGGCCGACGGCACCCGGCAGGAGCCGGTGATGATCCACTCGGCCAAGTTCGGGTCGATCGAGCGGTTCTTCGGCGTGCTCGTCGAGCACTACGCGGGCGCGTTCCCGGCCTGGCTGGCGCCGGTGCAGGTGGTCGGCATCCCGATCCGCGACGACCACGCCGACTACCTGGCCGAGTTCGTCGACAAGCTGAAGAAGGCCGGCATCCGCGCCGAGGTGGACTACTCGACCGACCGGATGCAGAAGAAGATCCGCACCGCCCAGCAGCAGAAGATCCCGTTCATGGCGATCGCCGGCGACGACGACGTCAACGGCGGCACCGTGTCGTTCCGCTACCGGGACGGCTCGCAGCGCAACGGCGTGACCATCGACGAGGCCGTCGCCCACGTCGTCGAGGTGGTTCGCTCCCGAGTTAACACCGGGCCCAGCGCGGCCTGACCTCAACTCCGGCTCCCGCCGACCGACGTAACGGCGGACATGCCTCTGCTCGGTGCGGCGGCGGGAGCGGAGTGGTCATGCGGTTCCGGACGCCGAGACCGGCGCTGACCGGGTACGCCCTGGCCGTCGCCTGTGTCGTGCTGCCCATCGTGGCCGCCCGGGACCTGCCGGTGCTGGTGTCGCTGCTCACCGTCCTCGTGGCCGGCCTGGCCTGGGCCGGCTGGCGGCGGCACGAACTGCTCGTCGCCCGGCTCGACGAGAGCATGTCGGCGCTGCGCGGCGCGATGGCCCGCGAACACGTGCTCAGCGAACTGGGCACGGCAATGCTCGGCAGCACCGAGGCGGCGCAGGTGCACCGGCTGGCCGCCGACGCGGCCGCCGCGATCGTGGCCGGCTGCCCGAACGCCCGCACCTCGATCGTCGTCGCCGGACCGGGCGACCGCGACGTCTGGACCGTGGTGCACGTCTCCGGCCACGACAGCGAGGCCCTCCAGGGGGTCGAGGTGCCCGGGATCCACGTGCCGGCGTCACTGATCACCCGGCTCGCCGGCGGCGAGGTGCTGATCAACGACGACGGCTGGACCGCGCTCGGCTTGACCGGGCTGGAAGGTTTCGACGGCCGGCCGTTGATGGTGCTGCCGCTGGTCAACGGCGAACGATTCTTCGGCCTGCTCACCGTCGGCACCGACGAGCCGCTGCCCGAGGACGTGGTCAAGACGCTGCTCGCGCTGCGCATCCAGGTGTCGCTGGCCATGGAGAGCGTGGCCCTGACGGCCGAGCTGACCCGCCGGGCGATGTACGACATGCTCACCGGCCTGGGCAACCGGGCGCTGCTGCGGGACCGGCTGACCGGGGCGATCGCCCGGGCGCGGCGGACCGCGCGGCCGGTCGGGGTGCTGCTGCTCGACCTGAACGGGTTCAAGACGGTGAACGACACGTACGGGCACGACGCCGGCGACACACTGCTGCGGGTCGTGGCCGACCGGCTGCGCACGTGCGTGCGCACCGAGGACACCGTGGTCCGCCTCGGCGGCGACGAGTTCGTGGTGGTCGCCGAGGACCTGCGGGAGCCGGGCGACGTGGTGGTGGTCGCCGAACGGATCATCGAGGCGCTGAACGAGCCGGTGACCGTGGACGGGCACCTACTGCGGACCGCGGCCAGCGTCGGGATCGCGCTGTCGGCCCCCGGCAACGGGCCGGACGACGTGCTGCGCGAGGCCGACGCCGCGATGTACGTGGCCAAGCGTCAGGGCGGCGGCCGCTACCACGCCCACCAGGCGGTCCTGTCGTGATCATCGCCTTCCGTCTGCTCGCACCGGTCCTCTCCGCGGTGGCCGCCGTGCTCTGCTGGCGGGCGGCCCGGCGCTCCCGGCTCCGCGGCGCCCGCCGCTACTCGACGATCACCGCGCTGGCCTGGACCGTGATGACGGCGGCGACCGGCTGGGCGCTGGCCTACATGCTGATCAGCGGGGATCGGGTCTACCCGTCGCCCAGCCCGGCGGTGTGGGTCGGCGACGTGACGGTGATGCTGCTCGTGCTGGCCGGCCTGCTGGCCGTGCCGATCCGGGCCCGCTGGTCGGCCAGCAACGCCCGGCTGGTGCTGGACATGGCGGTCGTGCAGGTCGCCGGCATGCTCTTCATCTGGTACTTCCTGATCTACCCGCACCTGATGGGTCACGGCGGGTTCGTCCCGGCGATCGTGATGATCAAGACGGGTGGCCTGCTGGTCGTGCTCTTCGCGATCGCCCGGCTGGTGCTCGGCGGCCCGGTCGAGGTGAGCCGGCGCACGCTGGTCCTCTCCGGCCTGGCCGCGTTCTGCAGCATGCTCGTCTCGATCGGCCAGCGGGTCCTGGCCGGGGACGAACAGCACTGGACCCAGGCCGTCTGGCTGGTGTTCGCCGCCCTGATCATCGCGGCCGGCCGGACCCAGCTGCGGGCGGCCGCCGGGGAGGACCCGGCCGAGGAGGCGGTGACCGAGCAGCGGCCGTCCAGCCTGGTGCCCTACCTCGCCGTCGGCGCCGCCTGCGCGCTGCTGCTGGGCGCCCTGCTGCACGGGCTCACCGCCCGGTCCTGGCCCGTCGTGGCCGGGTCGATCCTGCTCACCGGCCTGGTCGTGACCCGGCAGGTGATCGCGCTGCGGGACAACAGCCGCCTGCTCGTCCGGGTGGACGCCAGCCTCGGCGCGCTGCGCCAGGCCATGGCCCGCGAGCACATCCTCAACGAGCTCGGCACCGGCCTGCTCACCACCACCGACGCCGCCGAGGTGCAGCGGCTGGCCGCGACCGCCGCGGCGGCCCTGGTCGAGGGGTACCCGGGGGCCCGGACCGTGATCGTCAGCGTGACCCCCGAGGACCCGGACAACTGGAGTGTGCTGCAGGCGGCCGGGTCCGGCGCCGAGACGGTGGCCGGGTTCCGCCTGCCCGGCGAGGCGGTCCCGGCGTCGCTGCTGGTCCGGCTGGCCGGCGGCGAGGTGATCGCCGGGAGCACGCTGGCCGCGCTCGGGCTCAGCGGCATGGACGCCCTGGGCAACCGGCCGGTCATGCTGCTGCCGCTGCTCAACGGGTCGCGGTTCTTCGGCCTGCTGGTCGTCGGGGCCGAGCACACCCTGCCCGAGGACGTGGTGACCGCGCTGCGGACCCTGCGCACCCAGGTGTCGCTGGCGCTGGACAGCGTGGCGCTGACCGCCGAACTGACCCGGCGGGCCATGCACGACATGCTCACCGGGCTGGGGAACCGGGCGCTGCTCTGGGACCGGCTGACCGGTTCGCTGGCCCGGGCCCGGCGCACCGACCGGCGGGTCGGCGTGCTGCTGCTCGACCTGAACGGGTTCAAGCCGGTGAACGACACGTACGGCCACGACGTCGGCGACGCCGTCCTGCGGATCGTCGCCGACCGGCTGCGGACCTGCGTGCGCACCGAGGACACGGTGGCCCGGCTCGGCGGCGACGAGTTCGTCATCCTGGCCGAGGACCTGAACGAGCCGGCCGGGGCGCGGGTCATCGCCGAGCGCGTGGTCCAGGCCCTCAACGAGCAGATGGTGGTCGACGGGCACGTGCTGTGCACGCCGGCCAGCATCGGGATCGCGCTGTCCGGCCCCGGTCAGGGCGCCGACGACGTGCTGCGCGACGCCGACGCGGCGATGTACGTGGCCAAGCGGGCCGGGTCGGGCCGCTATCACGTACATGATCTCGGGGCTGCCACCGCATAGGATGCCGAGGATGGACGGGTTGGAGCGGCTCTGGACCCCGCACCGGATGCCGTACATCACCGGCGAGCGGGCCCCGGGCGGTTGCCCGCTGTGCCTGGCGCCGGATCTGCCCGAGGACGAGACCCTGGTGGTGGCCCGGGGTGAGCTGGTCTTCGCGGTGCTGAACCTGTATCCGTACAACCCCGGTCACGTGATGATCTGCCCGTACCGGCACGTCGCCGACTACACCGACCTGACCGAGGACGAGACGGTCGAGACGGCCGTGTTCACCCGGACGGCGATGCGGGTGATCCGGGCGGTGAGCCGGCCGCACGGCTTCAACCTGGGGATGAACCAGGGGGCGGTGGCCGGTGCCGGGATCGCCGAGCACCTGCACCAGCACGTGGTGCCGCGGTGGAGCGGCGACGGCAACTTCATGCCGGTGATCGGTCAGACCAAGGTGCTGCCGCAGCTGCTCGCCGAGACCCGGGTCATGCTGGCGGAGGCGTGGCCCGCGTCAGGGCACTGAGCGCCCGGATCCCGGCGACGATGTCCTCGGCCCTCGGCGCGTTCTCCGGGTCGGTCAGCCACTGGGTGAGCACGCCGGACATCAGTGCCATCTGCACCGAGCCGAGCGAGCGCACGGTCGCGTCGTCGAGCTGATCCTCCGGGATGCCGCTGAGCATCGCGGCCATGCCGGAACGGCCCGCCCGGACCCCGCCGGCGAGCTGTTCGCGCAGCTGGGGGTTGTGCTCGGCCTGCAGGGCGACCTCGACGCTGGCCAGCCAGAGGCCCCGGTCGGTCTGGATCGACCGGATCACCCGGCGCCAGAAGTCGAGCATCGGATCAGCCTCCGGCTCGCCCGGCTCACCCAGCGCGCGGCCCAGGGTGTCGCCCCACTCCTCCATGGCGCTGAGCATCGCCGCGGTCATCAGCGCGTCCGTAGAACCGTAGTGATAGCCGATCGAGGCCAGATTGGTGCCGGACAGCGCCACGATGTCGCGGGCCGTGGTGCGGGCGTAACCCTTCTCCAGCAGCGCCTTCTTGGCGCCCTTCAGCAGCTCCTCGCGATGCCCCATGTTTGTAGATCCTAACTTCTATACAAACGTCTAATACGTTTGTATAGTAACTCGCATGACGAACTCACGGGTACTGATCTCCGGCGCCGGCATCGGCGGTCCTGCTCTCGCCTTCTGGCTGGTCAAGCGCGGCTTCGAGGTGACCGTGGTGGAGCGCGCGGCCGAGCCCCGCGAGGGTGGCTACAAGGTGGACGTGCGCGGCTCGGCCACCGAGGTGCTGCGCAAGATGGGCCTGCTGGCCGCCGCCCAGGCCGCCGACACCGGCATGCAGCAGATCACCTACGTGAAGAAGGACGGCGCCCCGATCGCCAAACTCCCGGCCGACCTGCTGATGGGCCGCCGCGGCGACGATCTGGAGATCATGCGCTGGGACCTCAGCCGCATCCTGCACGACGCCACCGAGGGCGACGTCGAATACGTGTGGGGCGACTCCATCGCCGGCCTCACCGACGGGCCGGACGGTGTCGACGTCACCTTCGAGAAGGGCGCGCCCCGCCGGTTCGACTACGTGGTCGGCGCCGACGGGCTGCACTCGCTGACCCGGCGCACGGTTCTCGGCGACACCCCGCTGAACCACCTGGGTGCGTACATCTCGATCTTCTCGGTCCCGAACGACCTGGGCGTCGTCCGCGAGGAGCTGTTCTACTCCCGGCCCGGGCGGCTGATCTTCGCCTACGCGATGGAGGCCGACCAGCCGGCCCGCGTCGGCATGGTCTTCGCCTCGCCCGAGGTGGCCTACGACCGCCGTGACCCCGAGGCGCAGAAGCAGCTGGTCCGGGACGCGTTCGCCGGTCAGGGCTGGCGCTCGGACGAGTTCCTGGACGCGATGGACCAGGCGCCCGACTTCTACTTCGACTCGATGAGCCAGGTCGAGCTGCCGTCCTGGTCCTCGGGGCGGGTCGTGCTGCTCGGCGACGCCGCGCACTGCCCCTCGCCGGCCTCCGGCCAGGGCACGTCACTCGCGCTGGTCGGGGCGTATGTGCTGGGGCAGCACCTCGGTGAGCCGGACGGCTTCGCCACCTACGAGAGCGCCATGCGGACGTACGTCGAAAAGAATTTGGCCTTCGGCCGGAAGATGGTGAAGGACATGGTGCCCGGTGGCCGCCTCAACATCGCCTTCCGCAACTACGGGATGCGGACCCTCAGGTTCCACCCGCAGAAGGAGAAGGTCATCGACAAGGTGCTCGCGCCGATGCACGAGGCGGCCAACGCGATCACCGTCTAGTGGGTGGCGTGCTCCTTCTTGACCCCTTCGGCGAGATGTCCGGGCATGGGCTCGTGCCGCAGGTAGGAGCGGGAGAACGTGCCCGCCCCGGACGAGATCGCCCGCAGCTCCACCGCGTAGCGGACCAGCTCGATGGCCGGCACCTCGGCCCGGACGAGACTGTGCCCGCCACCGTCCTCGGTGTCCGTGCCGAGCGGCCGTCCCCGGCGCCCGGACAGGTCGCTCATCACGGCACCGACGTAGGTGTCGGGCACCCGCACCACGATCTCGTCCACCGGTTCCAGCAGCGTCATCTGGCCCGCGCCGGCCGCCTCGCGCAACGCCAGCGCCCCCGCGGTCTGGAACGCCGCGTCCGAGGAGTCCACACTGTGCGCCTTGCCGTCGACGAGCGTGACCTTCAGGTCGACGACCGGGTAACCGGCCACGATGCCCTTCTCCAACTGCGCGCGGACCCCCTTCTCGACGGACGGGATGTAGTTGTGCGGCACCGCGCCACCGACCACCTTGTCCACGAACTGGAAGCCGCTGCCGCGGGGGAGAGGCTCGATCTCGATGTCGCAGACCGCGTACTGCCCGTGGCCGCCGGACTGCTTGACGTGCCGCCCGTGCCCCTTGGCCTTGGCCCCGAAGGTCTCCCGCAGCGACACCTTCACCGGCTCGGTGTCCAGCTCGACGCCCCCGGAGCGCAGCCGGTCGAGGACCACGTCGGCGTGTGACTCGCCCATCGTCCAGAGCACCAGCTGGTGGGTGTCCGGGTTGCGCTCCAGGCGCAGCGTCGGGTCACCGGCGACCAGCCGGGCCAGGTTCTTGGCCAGCGCGTCCTCGTCGGAACGGGTCTTGGCGACGACCGCGATCGGCAGCAGCGGCTCCGGCATGGACCAGGGCGCCATCAGCATCGGGTCGTCCTTGCCGGACAGGGTGTCCCCGGTCTCGGCCGACCCGGACTTGGTGATCGCACAGATGTCACCGGCCACACACGCCCCGACCTCGCGCAGCGTCGCGCCGAGCGGGGTGTAGACGTGCGCCACCCGCTCGTCGGCGTCGTGGTCCGGGTGGCCGCGCTCGGCCAGCCCGTGACCGGAGACGTGCAGCGTCTGGTCCGGCCGCAGCGTGCCCGAGAACACCCGGACGAGTGACACCCGGCCCACGTGCCGGTCGATCGTGGTACGGACCACCTCGGCGACCAGCGGACCGTCCGGGTCGCAGATCAGCGGCGGACGCGGCGCGCCGTCCACCCCGGTGACCACCGGCAGGTCGTGCTCCAGCGGCGACGGGCCGGCGTTGACCAGGCCGTCCAGCAGCGCGTCGAGCCCGACCCCGGTGCCCGCGCAGACCGGCACGACCGGGTAGAAATTGCCCCGCGCGACCGCCTTCTCCAGGTCCGGGATCAGCGCCTCGGTGGAGATCAGCTCCCCGCCGATGTAGCGGTCCATCAGGGTCTCGTCCTCGCTCTCGGCGATGATCCCCTCGATGAGCTGGTTCCGGTCGTCGGCGATCGGGTTCAGGTGCTCGGGCTCGGCCTCGCCGACCCGCGGCGGGTAGCCCTGCGAATAGTCCAGCACCCGCAGCGAGACCAGGCCGATCAGTCCGACCACCGACTGGCCGTCGTCGCCCAGCATCGGCTGGTAGATCGGCATCACGTTCTCGCCGAACGCGTCCTGGCAGTCCTGCAGCGTCTGCTCGTAGTCGGCCCGCGGGTGATCCAGCCGGGTGATCGCGACCGCCCGCGGCATGCCGACCGCGGCGCACTCCTCCCACAGCCCGACCGTCGCCTCGTCGACGCCGTCCACCGCGGAGATCACGAACAGGGCCGCGTCGGCCGCGCGCAGCCCGGCCCGCAGTTCACCGACGAAATCGGCGTACCCGGGCGTGTCCAGCAGGTTGACCTTGACGTCCTGGTGCACGACCGGGGCGCAGGACAGCGCCACCGAACGTTGCTGCCGGACCGCGGCCGGATCGTTGTCGGTCACCGTGGTGCCGTCGGCCACCGTGCCGGCCCGGGAGATCGTGCCGGTGGCCGCGAGCAGGGCCTCCACCAGCGTGGTCTTCCCGGCACCGGAGTGGCCGACCAGCACCACGTTGCGTACCCTGCCGGGCTCGGTCACCACCGGCGCGGCCGCGCCGGAGAGCCCTTTCTCCGAAGTCTTCTGCGCCATGCCGAGCGCTCCTGTCGTTTCTTCTTTGTTACGCCGCTGTTCTACAAATCCCACACCCGGGGACGTCCCGGTCGCAAGGACCGATGGGCACCAGAGGTGCCGGATGGTGACGATCCGGCCAACCGGGGGGCGAGCCGTACCGTGATCAGGCGCGCGCCGTTATGGTGGGACGGCCATGGCAAAGATCGTTCAAGTAACGGCCCGTGCCGTCGTCTCGTACGGCGTCAACCCGGTCGCACGTTTCCTGCTCAAGATCGGCGTTACACCCAACGCCGTCACCGTCGCGGGCACCGTCGGTGTGCTCATCGGTTCCTATTTCGGGGCGCGAGGACATCTCCTCGCAGGCACCGTGATCGTAACCGCCTTCGCTCTCACCGATGCGCTCGACGGCACGATGGCCCGCATGCGCGGCGGAACCGGGAAATTCGGGGCACTCCTCGACTCCTCCATGGACCGCCTCGCCGACGGTGCGGTCTTCGGAGCCGTCGTCTTCTACATGGCCGGGAAGGGCAATCCGTACGGCGGAACGATCGCCGCACTGATCAGCCTCGTCGCCGGCCAGGTCGTCTCCTACGTGAAGGCCCGGGCGCAGAGCCTCGGCCTGAACGCCGACGTCGGCCTCGCCGAGCGCCTCGAACGCCTGCTCATCGTCGGTGTCGGCGGCCTGCTGGGCGCGGCCGGACTGGACTGGGGCCTGCCCGCGGCGCTCTGGGTGCTCGCCGCGCTCTCCCTGGTCACCGTCTTCCAGCGGCTGATCCACGCGGCCCGCACCGAGGTCAAGGAACTCCCCGAGTGAAGGACCGGCTGATCGCGCTCGGCTACACCGCCGGGTGGGGCCTGGTCCGGGCCATGCCGCTGCCGATGGCCCGGGCGCTGTTCACCCGGGCCGCCGACCGGGCCTGGAAGGCCAACGGCAAGGGCACCCAGCGGCTGCGGCGCAACTACCAGCAGGTGGTGGGCGCCGACATGCCGGAGACCCTGGTCCGGGACGGGCTGCGCTCGTACGCCAGATATTGGATGGAGGCTTTTCGCCTGCCGTCCCAGAACCGGGCGCAGAACGCGGCCGGGTTCTTCATGGAGACCGACTCCTACGAGGCCATGAAGAAGGACATCGCGGACGGGAAAGGCCTGGTCCTGGCCCTTCCGCACGTCGCCAACTGGGATGCCGCGGCGGCCTGGGTGGTCTCCCACGACTGGCGGATGATCACCGTCGCCGAGCGGCTCAAACCCGAGTCGGTCTACAAGAAGTTCCTGGACTACCGCGAGAGCCTCGGCATGCACGTGCTGCCGCTCACCGGCGGCGACCGGCCCCCGCTCGACGTGCTGGCCGAGCGCCTGACCGAGGGCTGGGTCGTCCCGCTGCTGGCCGACCGGGACCTGTCCCGCAGCGGCGTCCCGGTCGACTTCTTCGGCGGCACCGCCCGCATGCCGGCCGGCCCGGCCATCCTGGCCATCCGCACCGGCGCGCCGATGTACGCGGTCGACTGCTGGTTCTCCGAGCACCGCGTCGAGGCCCGGCTCCGGAAGATCACCCCGCCCGAGGACGGCCCGCTCGACGAACGGGTCAAACGGACCACGCAGCTGATGGCCGACGCCTTCGCGGCCGGGATCGCCGAACACCCGCAGGACTGGCACATGCTCCAGAAACTCTGGGTCTAGGGGGCGGCGCGTGCGGATCGGGATCGTCTCGCCGTACTCGTTCGACGTCCCCGGCGGTGTGCAGAACCACATCATGGACCTGGCCGAGGCGCTGATCGAACTCGGTCACCACGTCAGCGTGCTCGCCCCGGCCGACGAGGACGCGGAACTGCCCGACTACCTGGTGCCGGCCGGGCGGGCGCTGCCGCTGCCGTACAACGGCTCGGTCGCCCGCATCGCGTTCGGCCCGGTCTCCACCGCCCGGGTGCGTCGCTGGCTGGCCCGCGGCGAATTCGACGTCCTGCACGTGCACGAGCCCCTCACGCCCAGCCTCTCCCTGCTCGCGGTGATCTCCGCACGCGGCCCGGTCGTCGCCACGTTCCACACCGCGATGACCCGGTCGCGGGCGCTCGCCGTCGCCCAGAACTTCCTGCAGCCGGTGATGGAGAAGATCACCGCGCGCATCGCGGTCAGCGAACTGGCCCGCAAGGTCCAGGTCGAACACCTCGGCGGCGGTGCCGTCGAGATCCCCAACGGCGTCGCCGTCCGCAAATTCGCCTCGGCTTCGCCATTGCCCGGATGGCCCGGCCAGGGCGGTGCTCTCGGTTTCCTCGGCCGCTTCACCGAGTCCCGCAAGGGCTTCCCGCTTGTGCGTACGGCGTTCGTCACGCTCGCCGCGGAAAGGCCCGATCTGCGCCTGCTGGTCGCCGGGCCGGGCGACCGCGACGAGTTGTTCGACGACATCCCGCCCGAACTGCACTCCCGGGTCGAGTTCCTGGGCCTGGTCAGCGAGCCGGACAAGGCGCGGATGCTGCGCAGCGTCGACGTCTACGTCGCCCCCAACACCGGCGGCGAGAGCTTCGGCATGATCCTCACCGAGGCGATGGCCGCCGGCGCCGCGATCGCCGCCAGCGACCTCGACGCGTTCCGTCGGGTATTGGACGGAGGCCGGGCCGGCGCGCTCTTCCCCACCGGCGACGCGTCCGCCCTCACGAAACTGCTCGGCGACCTGCTCGACGACCCGGCCCGCCGGGCCGACCTGGCCTCCTGCGCACGTCAAGCCGTCGGGACGTTCGACTGGCCGAGTGTGGCCGGGCGGGTCCTCGAGGTCTACACCACGGCGATCGAGGCCACCGACGGGCGCGTCTTCGACGACGACGGGGCCTGATCGGCTCGGGGCAGGTGACGGTCCGACACAATCCGGCACTACGATGCCCCGCATGTGGTGGGTGGTGGGTGTCGTCGTGCTGGCCGCGATCTTCTCGGCGTACCTCGGCTGGACCGCCCAGCGGGTCGAGCGGGTCCACGCCCGCGCCCAGTCGGCCGAACGCGCCCTCGACGCCCACCTGCTGCGCCGCGCCGCGGCCGCCGCGGTCGTCGCCGAACACCTGGAATCCGTCGAGCTCTACGCCGCGGCCCGGCTCGCCCTGGACGCCGAACCGGACGAACGCGAATCGGCCGAGAACGACCTGACCCGCCAGCTGCAGGGGATCGACCTCGACCCCGGGGACCCGGCGGCCCGCACGTTGATCGTCAGCAGCCGGCGGGTCGTGCTGGCCCGGCAGGTGCACACCGACCTGGTGCGGGACGCTCTGACCGCGCGGCGGCGCAAGTTCGTGCGGGTGCTGCGGCTGCCCGGGCGGTATCCGCGACCCCGCTACTTCGACATCGTCGAGCCGGTGATGCCCCCGCTGCCGACGCCGGCCCCGGTGCCCTCGTCCGAGGCGCTGCCGGTCCAAGCCGTGTGAACAGGAAAGGGCCGCCCCGGCGGGACGGCCCTTTCCGACGTGCTCGTTACCAGCCGCGCTCGGCCAGCCGGTGGGGCTGCGGGATCTCGTCGACGTTGATGCCGACCATGGCCTCGCCCAGCCCGCGCGACACCTTGGCGATCACGTCCGGGTCGTCGTGGAACGTGGTGGCCTTGACGATCGCCTCGGCCCGCTGCTGCGGGTTGCCGGACTTGAAGATGCCGGAGCCGACGAACACGCCCTCGGCGCCCAGCTGCATCATCATCGCGGCGTCGGCGGGCGTCGCGATGCCGCCCGCGGTGAACAGCACGACCGGCAGCTTGCCCGCCTCGGCAACCTCCTTGACCAGCTCGTACGGCGCCTGAAGCTCCTTGGCGGCGACGTACAGCTCGTCCTCGGGCAGGGTCTGCAGCCGGCGGATCTCGCCGCGGATCTTGCGCATGTGGGTGGTCGCGTTGGACACGTCGCCGGTGCCGGCCTCGCCCTTCGACCGGATCATGGCGGCGCCCTCGGTGATCCGCCGCAGCGCCTCGCCCAGGTTCGTCGCGCCGCACACGAACGGCACGGTGAACTGCCACTTGTCGATGTGGTTGGCGTAGTCGGCCGGGGTCAGGACCTCGGACTCGTCGATGTAGTCGACACCCAGCGCCATCAGCACCTGGGCCTCGACGAAGTGGCCGATCCGGGCCTTGGCCATGACCGGGATGGAGACGGCGTTGATGATGCCGTCGATCATGTCGGGGTCCGACATCCGGGACACGCCGCCCTGGGCGCGGATGTCGGCCGGGACCCGCTCCAGCGCCATGACGGCGACGGCACCGGCGTCCTCGGCGATCTTCGCCTGCTCGGGGGTGACGACGTCCATGATCACGCCGCCCTTGAGCATCTCCGCCATGCCGCGCTTGACGCGGGCGGTTCCGACGGCGGGCTGGTTCTCAGACATGCGACTCCTCGTGCGCGATTTCGGTACGGCGATCCTACGAAGCGGCGTGCGAACGCCTCGATAGCCAATCGACCCCCTGGTGGCCTGCATTAGCTCGTCCGGGGCGTCCTACAGTTGGTGCCGTGAACATCGGAGTGCTGGCCCTGCAGGGCGACGTGCGCGAACATCTGTCCGCCCTGGCCGAGTCGGACGTCCTGGCCCGTCCGATCCGCCGCCCGGAGGAGCTGGCCGAGGTCGACGCACTGGTGATCCCCGGCGGCGAGTCCACGACGATGAGCAATCTGGCGATCACTTTCGGTCTGCTCGACCCGATCCGGAAGCGGATCGCCGACGGCATGCCGGTGTACGGTTCCTGCGCCGGCATGATCATGCTGGCGACCACGGTGCTGGACGGCCGTCCCGATCAGGAGTCCTTCCAGGGGATCGAGATGACGGTCCGGCGCAACGCCTTCGGCCGGCAGGTCGACTCGTTCGAGGCGCCGGTGGAGATCGAGGGCATCGAGGGCGGCGAGTTTCACGCCGTCTTCATCCGCGCCCCGTGGGTCGAGCAGGTCGGCCCCGACGTGCGGGTGCTGGGCCGCGTCGCTTCCGGCGCCGCCGACGGTAGGATTGTCGCCGTTCGGCAGGGGAACCTGCTCGCCACGGCATTCCACCCGGAGCTGACCGGCGACCTTCGCGTCCACCGGTACTTCGTCGAGATGGTCCGCCAGGCCGCACCCGCACGGTAGACACGGAGGTTACGCATGTCCGGCCACTCCAAGTGGGCGACGACCAAGCACAAGAAGGCTGTCGTCGACGCCAAGCGCGGCAAGATGTTCGCCAAGCTGATCAAGAACATCGAGGTCGCGGCCCGGACCGGTGGTGGTGACCCGGCCGGTAACCCCACGCTCTACGACGCCATCCAGAAGGCCAAGAAGTCGTCGGTTCCGAACGACAACATCAACAACGCGGTCAAGCGCGGCTCCGGCCTCGAAGCCGGCGGCGCCGACTGGCAGACGATCATGTACGAGGGTTACGGGCCGAACGGTGTCGCCCTGCTCATCGAGTGCCTCACCGACAACCGGAACCGCGCCGCCACCGAGGTGCGCACCCGGCTGACCCGCAACAACGGCACGTTCGCGGACGCCGGTTCGGTGTCCTACCTGTTCAACCGCCGGGGCGTGGTGATCGTCCCGAAGGGCGAGCTGACCGAGGACGACATCATGCTGGCGGTGCTGGAGGCCGGCGCCGAGGACATCAACGACCTGGGCGACACGTTCGAGGTGATCAGCGAGCCGACCGACCTGGTCGCGGTGCGCACCGCGCTGCAGGGCGCCGGCATCGACTACGACTCGGCCGAGTCCCCGCTGATCCCGACCATGACGGTCGAGGTGGACGAGGACGCCGCCCGCAAGGTCCTCAAGCTGATCGACGCGCTCGAGGACTGCGACGACGTGCAGGAGATCTACGCCAACTTCGACGTCTCCGACGAGGTCATGGCCAAGCTCGAAGCTGAGTGATCCGAGGGTCGGACGGGCCGGTCCTCGTGCATTCCCGGGTGCATCCTGGAAATGCGCGGGGACCGGCCCGTCCGCGTTTCCGGTTCCGGCCGAAGCGGCTCAGCGCCGGGGCATGACCGTCCGGTCCGCGCGCCTGTGGCCGTCCGTCGGCGTCACGCGCCCGGAGATGCGAGCCAGGAGATCCACTGGATGGTGGCGCCGACCAGTGCGAGGCTGCCGATGACGAGTCGGGCTATACGGCGGTGTTCGGAGCGGCGCCACGCGTGACACCAGGCCACGGCCGCGTCGGCGAGGGTGAGTAAACCTGCTCGGGCCGTACTGTCAATCAGAGCGGCCTTGTGGAAAGCGATGCTGGCGGCCGGGCCGCCCACCTGGACCAACTGTTTTTCCGGCGTGCGGAGCACGCGGACCTCGACCTCGTAGACCTGGTCGTCGCGCCACGCCTTGGTGCGTTTCAGGATGCGTTTGTGCAGGTAGACGCCGGGGGCGTCGGAATCCGTGAGGCGGCCCCAGAAGTGCAGGCGGCGCCAGTGGGCGGCCAGGTCGATCAGCGCTTCCTGGTAGATCTCGTGGCCGACCGGATTGCCGCCGGTCAGGCGCAGGGCCGCGTGCCGCAGCTCGCGCTCGTGGGCGGCGACGGTATCGACGAACTCCGGTGGCGGATCCTCGTCCATCGGCGGAATGAGGTACATGGTGACCTCCCACGCCCATCGTCGAGGCGTGTCGGCGGCGGGCGCAAGAGGGCCGCGTACTAGGGTGTCGAACACACGTACGTGAGGGGAGGCCGTGTGCGCGTGCTCGGCATCGACCCGGGTCTCACCCGGTGTGGCGTCGGTGTGGTCGAGGGGGTGCCCGGCCGTCCCGGCACGCTGATCGCGTATCACGTGGTCCGCTCGGAACCGGACGAGGACATCGCGCTGCGACTGCTGCACCTGGACCGGAGCCTGGGCGAGCTGGTGGCCCGGCACAAGCCGGAGAGCGTGGCCGTCGAGCGGGTGTTCTCGCAGCACAACGCGCGTACCGTGATGGGCACGGCGCAGGCCAGCGCGGTCGCGATCCTGGCCGGCTCGCGGGCCGGCCTGCCGGTGACGACCTACACCCCGAGTGAGGTCAAGGCGGCCGTGACCGGGTCCGGCACCGCCGACAAGGCACAGGTCACGGCCATGGTCACCCGCCTGCTGAAGCTCGACGCGCCGCCCAAGCCGGCCGACGCGGCCGACGCCATCGCCATCGCCATCTGTCACATCTGGCGCGGGGGCACCCGCGCGAAGATCCAAGCCGCGGCGATCGCCGCCGCCCGCAGGAGCAGCCGATGATCGCCAGCGTGCGCGGTGTGGTCACCGCGATCCTTCCGGACAGTGCCGTGGTCGAGGTCGGCGGTGTCGGCATGCGCGTGTTCTGCACGCCGAACACGCTGGCCTCGCTGCGCTCCGGGGCCGAGGCGCGGCTGGCCACCACGCTCATCGTCCGGGAGGACTCGCTCACCCTCTACGGTTTCGCCGACGACGACGAACGGCAGCTCTTCGAGCTGCTCCTGACGGCCAACGGGGTCGGCCCGCGGATCGCTCAGGCGGTGCTCGCGGTTCATCAACCCGATTCCGTACGCCGTGCGATCGGCGGCGGTGACATCGCGGCGCTGACCCAGGTCCCGGGCATCGGCAAGCGCGGCGCCGAGAAGATGATCGTGGAGCTGAAGGACAAGATCGGCCCGATCGGGTTCGGCGACGGGGCGGGCACCAGTGTGCTCGCCGGCGGCTGGCAGGACCAGGTCCGGCAGGGCGTGCTCGCGCTCGGCTGGAGCGCGAGCCAGGCCGATCAGGCGGTCGCCGCGATCGGCGAGACGATCGACGGTGAGGTGCCGCCGGTGCCGATGCTGCTGCGTCAGGCGATCCGGCTGCTGGGCAAGACGCGATGAGCGATCTGTCTCCGGATGTTCATGACGAGGAACTGGATGCCGAGGCCAGTGTCCGGCCACGCCGGCTGGTCGACTTCATCGCCCAGCATCGGGTCCGTGACCAGCTGGAACTGCTGCTGAAAGCGTCGATGGGCCGGGGCACGCCGCCCGACCACATCCTGCTCTCCGGCCCGCCCGGCCTGGGCAAGACCACCCTGGCCAACATCGTGGCGGCCGAGCTGGGCACCGGGATCCGGACCACCAGCGGCCCGGTGATCGAGCGCTCGGGTGACCTGGCCGCGATCCTGACCGGGCTCTCCGAGGGCGACGTGCTCTTCATCGACGAGATCCACCGGATCGCCAAGCCGGCCGAGGAACTGCTCTACAGCGCGATGGAGGACTTCCGGGTCGACGTGGTGGTCGGCAAGGGGCCGGGGGCCACCGCGATCCCGCTCGACGTGGAGCCGTTCACGCTGGTCGGCGCGACCACCCGGGCCGGCCTGCTGACCGGTCCGATGCGCGACCGGTTCGGTTTCGTCGCGCACCTGGACTTCTACTCACCGGCCGATCTGGACGCGCTGCTGCACCGTACGGCGCGGATCCTCGGAGTGCCGATCACGGCCGAGGGGGCCGCCGAGATCGCCGGGCGCTCCCGGGGCACGCCGCGTATCGCGAACCGGCTGCTGCGCCGGGTCCGGGACTACGCCGAGGTGCGCGGCGACGGCGTGGTCACCGTCGAGATCGCCAAGGCGGCGCTGAAGGTGTACGACGTCGATGCGCTCGGCCTGGACCGGCTGGACCGTGCCGTGCTGCGGGCGCTGATCGAGTCGTTCAAGGGCGGTCCGGTCGGTCTCTCCACCCTGGCCGTCGCGGTCGGTGAGCAGTCCGACACCGTGGAGGAGGTGTGTGAGCCGTTCCTGGTGCGGGCCGGGTTGCTCGCGCGGACTCCGCGGGGCCGGGTCGCCACCGAAGCGGGCTGGGCGCATCTCGGGAAGACTCCACCCCAAGACGGCAGGTCCGGGGTGTTTCAGGGGGACCTGTTCGCACGAGATACATAAATATCCCTCGTGATGTGAACGTGACGTGTGCCGCATTCGTAGTCTCCAGGTTGACCGATTAGACTCGCCCCCGCTTCAACCCGGATGTTTTGACGCCCCGGCACGATCTCCACAGGGATCCCGGGGGCCTACGGAAGGCTTTTCTCGTGTTTAGCGTGGCCGAGTCCGCCGGCGGGGGTAACCCGCTGAGCCTGTTCCTGCCCTTCGTCCTCATCATCGGCGTGATGTATTTCCTGGTGATGCGGCCGCAGCAGAAGCGGCGCCGTGAGGCGATGGAGCTGCAGAACAAGCTCGGCCCCGGCGACGAGATCGTCACCATCGGCGGCCTGCACGGCACCGTGGTGGGCATCGAGGACGACGTGGTGACTCTGGAGATCGCTCCGGAGGTTCAGGTTCGCTTCGCCCGCCCGGCCATCGCCCGCGTGGTCACCCGCGCCGACGAGCCGGTCACCGAGGCCGACGAGGAACCCGTCACCAGCACGGAACCCGTCATCGAGGAGACGCCGAACCCGGTCGTCGACGTCCGTAAGCAGGACTGACAAGATCCACCTCGGACCGGCCCCGGCTTCCCTGCCGGCGGGCCCGGTCCGCTCCGGCCGCCGTCCGACCGTCGACGGCCGGCCATCGATCGACAGCGCCGCGCGGGTCGCGGCCGAACACAGGGAGACCTAACGCCGTGGCACGACCACCACAGGGACAGATGCATCCTGGACGCCAACTCGGCGTGCTCGGCCTGATCTTCGTCGTCCTGTATCTGCTGGTCTTCTTCGCCGGTGACGCCAAGGGCAGCTTCACCGAACGCCTGAAGCCGAAGTTCGGCCTGGATCTGGTCGGCGGCACGCAGGCCACCTACATCGCCACTCAGGCCGGTGGGGATCCGACGCAGGAGGCGATGGACCAGGCTCGCCAGATCATCGAGAACCGGGTCAACGCGCTCGGTGTCTCCGAGGCCGAGGTGGTGGTCCAGGGCCGGAACACGATCGTGGTCTCCCTCGCCGGCAAGGCCGACGACCAGCTCAAGGACCTCGGTAACGCCGCCAACATGCGGTTCCGGCTCCTGATCGGGACGACCGGGGACGTGGCCGCGAGCGCGCTGAACCCGGCGTCGCCGTCGCCCAGCGTCGCGCCCAGCGGTGCCGCCCCGTCGGTCGCGCCGTCCGGCTCGGTCGCCCCGGTGACCAGCGGGAGCGCCCCGTCGGTGACCTCCGGCCCGTCGGCCGGCACCGGTGGCCAGGGCGGTGGCGAGGCGGTGCCCAGCGCCACCCCGTCGGTGACCCCGAGCGCGGCCCCGTCGGCCGCGGCTCCGGCCGCCACCCCGAGCGCCGCGGCCTCGGAGGCTCCGGTCACCGCGAGCGTCGAGCAGCAGCGCGAGGCGATCGCCAAGAAGGTCGGCGCGCCGCTGTGGGCGCAGGCCCAGAAGCTGACCGCCCCGGTCGACCTGACCAGCGACCCGAAGGCCGGTCTGGCCTACAAGGCGTTCAACGCGCTGTCGCCGGCCGAGGTGGCCGCGCTCAGCCCGGAGATGCAGTTCAACATCCCCACGATCAGCTGCGACCAGCTCGACAAGCGGCCGAACGGCTCCATCGACAACCCGGACGCGCAGGTCGTCGCCTGCTACAGCGGCCAGGCCAAGGTTCTGATGGACAAGGCGAAGGTCGTCGGTGACGACGTCTCCAGCGCCAGCCCGCAGCTCGACAGCCAGAACGGCCAGTGGGTGGTCTCGCTCGACTTCAAGAGCGAGGGCCAGAAGAAGTGGGCCGACCTGACCCGGGTGGCGTACAACGCGACCTCCAGCGACCCCTGCTACACCGCCGTCCAGGCGCTCTACGGCTCGGCCGAGCACTGCGCGGTCGCGGTCATGCTGGACAAGGAGATCCTGTCGGCGCCGCAGATCCAGGCCGTGCTGACCGGTTCCTCGCAGATCACCGGCAGCTTCACCGCGGTCACCGCGAAGCAGCTGGCCGACCAGCTCAAGTTCGGTGCCATCCCGGTCACCTTCTCGGCCGGCCCGATGCAGACCATCTCGGCGACGCTCGGTCTGCAGCAGCTGCAGGCCGGTCTGCTCGCCGCGGCGATCGGCATGGCGCTGGTGGCGGTGTACGCGTTCTTCTACTACCGCCTGCTCGGCTCGGTCATCTTCCTGAGCCTGCTGCTGTCCGGTCTGCTCACCTTCGGTGCGCTGATCTTCCTGGGGCGGACCATCGGTTACACGCTGACCCTGGCCGGTATCGCCGGGTTCATCGTGTCACTGGGTGTCGCCGCCGACTCGTTCGTCATCTATTTCGAGCGGCTCAAGGACGAGATCCACGAGGGCCGTTCGCCACGCAGCGCGGTGCCGCGGGCGTGGCACCGGGCCCGCCGGACGATCATCTCGGCGAACACGATCACCATCATGTGTGCGGTGGTGCTCTACATCGTGTCGATCGGCGCGGTCCAGGGCTTCGCCTTCGCGATGGGTCTCGCGACCGTGCTCGACCTGCTCGTGGTGTTCCTCTTCCGGCACCCGATCATGACCATGTTCGCCAACACCAAGGCGTTCCTGTCGCCGCGGGTCAGTGGCCTGGGCCGCGTCCTGCGCCGCAACTCGACCGAGGAGTCCGTCTCCTCGCGTGTGAAGGAGGCCTGAGATGGCCAGTTCCGGTCTCGCGTCCCGCCTCTACGCGGGTGAAGCCAACATCAACATCGTGGGCCGCCGGAAGATGTGGTTCACGATTGCGGCCGCGCTGGTGCTGATCTCGATCGGCAGCTTCGTGATCCGGCAGTTCGAGCTCGGCATCGAGTTCGCCGGTGGCACGTCGTTCAGCGTGCCGGCCTCGGCGTCCGGCAAGACGCTGACCCAGAACGACGTGGCCGCCGCGGTCGATCGGGCCGTCCAGTCGGCCAACCCGGAGGCCTCGATCGGCGCCGCCCAGAAGGTCGGCGACGGCAAGGACGCCACGTACACGGTCCGCGCCACCGCCCTCAGCCCGTCCGAGGCCGAGGAGGCCAAGGCGACCCTGGTCAAGGACCTCGGGGTGGACGCCAGCAAGATCAGTGACAATCAGGTGTCGGCGGCCTGGGGCGGTCAGGTCACCCGGCAGGCCGTGATCGGTCTGATCGTGTTCCTGGTGCTCGTGGTGGCGTACCTGATCATCCGGTTCGAGTTGCGGATGGCGATCGCCGCGCTGGCCTCGCTGCTGCTCGACCTGGTGCTCACGGCCGGCGTCTACTCGCTCGTCGGCTTCGAGGTGACGCCGTCCACGGTGATCGGCTTCCTGACGATTCTCGGTTATTCGCTGTACGACGTGGTCGTCGTCTTCGACAAGGTGCAGGAGAACACCCGCGGGATCACCGCGGGCAGCACCCGCACCTACTCGGAGGCGACCAACCTGGCCGTCAACCAGACGCTGATGCGCTCGCTGAACACCGGTCTGGTGGCTCTGCTGCCGGTCGGCGGTCTGCTCTTCATCGGTGCCGGCCTGCTCGGCGCCGGCACGCTGAAGGACCTCGGTCTGGTGCTCTTCGTCGGCATGGGCTTCGGCGTGCTCTCCTCGATCCTGTTCGCGGCGCCGGTGCTCAGCGCGCTGAAGGACCAGGAGCCGAAGATCAAGGCGCACAACGCCCGGGTCCTGGCCCGGCGCACGACCCGGTCGGACGACGTCGCCAAGGGCGACCGGAGCCGCCCGGCCAACGCGACGGACTCGGACGTCCCGGCCATGGCCGGCAGCACCACCCCGCGCCCGGGCGCCCGCCCGCAGGCCCGGCGCAACAACAACAACCGCCCCGGCGATCGCCGCCGATGAGATGACACGAGGGTTTTCGGTGGCCGTGGGGTTTGCGGGCGCCGGAAACCCACGAGTCATCTCATCGGGTACCAGGCGATCGCCCGCGCAGCGAAGCGGAGCCAAAAGGCTCAGTGGGAAGCGCTAGCAACTCAGCTCGAACCTGAGGCCCGTCACCATGTCCTGGTGGCGGGCCTTTAGGCTGTCCGCCGTGACTAGCGAGAACGCCCCCGTGACCGGGGACAGCGGGCCCGAGGTGGCGGCCCTGGTGGCCGGCGTCAGCATCGACGTGCCGGATTTCCCGAAGCCCGGCGTCGTCTTCAAGGACCTGATGCCGCTCTTCGCCGACGGCGCGGTGTTCCGCCAGGTGATCGATGCGATCGTCACTCATCACGGGCGTGCGTCGTTCGACGTGGTGGCGGGCGTGGAGGCGCGGGGGTTCGTGGTGGCGGCGGCGCTGGCCTACGCGACCGGCACCGGCGTGGTCCCGATCCGCAAGGCCGGGAAGCTGCCGCGGAAGGCGCTGTCCGCCTCGTACGCGCTGGAATACGGTGAGGCCACCCTGGAGGTGCACGAGGACGCGTTCATCGCCGGACAGCGCGTCCTGGTGGTCGACGACGTGCTCGCCACCGGGGGCACCGCGGCGGCCGCGATGGACCTGGTGGAACGGGCCGGGGGCACGGTGTCCGGCTTCTCCGTCCTGATGGAGCTGGGCTTCCTGGACGGACGGGAAAAACTCGGTCCCCGTACGGTGCACGCGTTGCTGACCGTTTGACCCGGCTTCGCTGGGTTTCGACCGGTCGGTCCACCTGAATCCGCTGGTTCAGCCAGGGCAATCGCGAGGTCGGTGCGGGTAGGATGGTCGTTCCAGAGGGCCCACCCCCTGGGGAGTTACTCAACTTGGCGAAGGTGATGGGGAGGCCGGTGTCCAGCGACGTCGTCCCTCCGGCGGAGGGCACGGTGCAACCGACCCACAACTCGCGGAGCGGCACGGGCGAGGTTCCGCCCGCTGACCAGCCCGGCGTGGACGAGAAGACCTCTGTCAACGGGAACGGAGCCGCACCGGCGGTCTCCGGTGAACTGGAGCTCGCTCAGCCATCCTCGACCGGTGAGACCACCGGGTTCGGCTTCGCCAGCGCGCCCACCGGGCGGCGGGTTCGCGCCCGTCTGGCCCGGTTCAACGCGCCCTGGCAGAGCACGCAGGTCAGCGAGGTGCTCGAACCGCTGATCGCCACGCACCGGGCCAGCCACCCCAAGGGTGACGTGCGCCAGCTGCAGAAGGCGTTCGACGTCGCCGCGCGCTGGCACTCGGGGCAGTACCGGAAGTCCGGCGATCCGTACATCACGCATCCGCTGGCCGTCGCCACCATCCTGGCCAACCTGGGCATGGACACCACCACGCTGGTGGCCGCGCTGCTGCACGACACGATCGAGGACACCGACTACGGCCTCGAACAGATGCGCAACGACTTCGGCGCCGAGGTGGCGCTGCTCGTCGACGGCGTCACCAAGCTCGACCGGGTGAAGCTCGGCGACGCGGCCAAGGCCGAGACGATCCGCAAGATGGTCGTCGCCATGGCCAAGGACCCGCGCGTCCTGGTGATCAAGCTGGCCGACCGGCTGCACAACATGCGCACCCTGACCTTCCTGCCCCGCGCCAAGCAGGAGCAGAAGGCCAAGGAGACGCTGGAGATCCTGGCCCCGCTGGCCCACCGGCTGGGTATGAACACGATCAAGTGGGAGCTGGAGGACCTGGCCTTCGGCACCCTGTTCCCCAAGCGGTTCGAGGAGATCAACCGCCTGATCGGGGAGCACCAGCCGCAGCGCGAGGCGCTGCTGCGCCAGGTGACGAACCGGGTCAGCCTCGACCTGAAGTCGGCGAAGATCAAGGCCGAGACCACCGGCCGCCCCAAGCACCTGTACTCGATCTATCAGAAGATGATCGTCCGGGGCCGGGACTTCAACGACATCTACGACCTGGTCGGCGTCCGCATCCTGGTCGACACGGTCCGCGACTGCTACGCCGCGCTCGGAGTGATCCACGCGAACTGGCAGCCGGTGCCGGGCCGGTTCAAGGACTACATCGCGATGCCGAAGTTCAACATGTACCAGTCGCTGCACACGACCGTGATCGGTCCGACCGGCAAGCCGGTCGAGATGCAGATCCGGACGTTCGCGATGCACCGCACGGCCGAGTTCGGCATCGCCGCGCACTGGAAGTACAAGGAGCAGAAGGGCGCGACGATCGTCGGCCCGCCGGCTCACATCGACGAGATGACCTGGCTGCGGCAGCTGCTCGACTGGCAGCGGGAGGCGAGCGACCCGTCCGAGTTCCTGGACGCGTTGCGCTTCGACCTCTCCAGCCAGGAGGTGTACGTCTTCACGCCCAAGGGCGACGTGATCCCGCTGCCCACGGGGTCGACCCCGGTCGACTTCGCGTACGCGGTGCACACCGAGGTCGGGCACAAGTGCATCGGCGCCCGGGTCAACGGCAAACTGGTGCCGCTGGAGTCGACGCTCTCCAACGGCGACGTGATCGAGATCTTCACGTCCAAGTCCAGCACGGCCGGCCCGACGCAGGACTGGCTCGGCTTCGTCAAGAGCCCCCGGGCGCGGACGAAGATCCGGCAGTTCTTCAACAAGGAGCGCCGCGAGGAGGCGATCGAGGACGGGAAGGACGCGATCGTCAAGGCGATGCGCAAGCAGGGTCTGCCCCTGCAGCGCATGCTGACCAGTGAGAACCTCACGACGATCGCGCGTGACCTGCACCTGCCCGACGTCACCTCGCTCTACGCCGCGGTGGGGGAGAGCACCGTCTCGGCCCAGTCCGTGGTCGCCAAACTCGTCGCCGGCTTCGGCGGCGAGGAGGGCGCGGTCGAGGACATCGCCGAGACCGCCGTCGCGACCCGCCCGCCGCGCAACCGCAGCACCGCGCAGGATCCGGGCGTGGTGGTGAAGGGTGTCTCCGACGTCTGGGTGAAACTGGCCCGCTGCTGCACCCCGGTGCCGGGCGACGCCGTGTTCGGTTTCGTCACCCGCTCGGGCGGGGTCAGCGTGCACCGGGAGGACTGCGCCAACGCTCAGGACCTGCGCGAGCAGGAGGAGCGGGTGGTCGAGGTGAGCTGGAAGCCGACGTCCGCGTCGACGTTCCTGGTCGCCATCCAGGTCGAGGCGCTCGACCGGCACAAGCTGCTGGCCGACGTGACGCGGGTCCTCTCCGAGGAGCGGGTCAACATCCTGTCCGCGACGGTGACCACGACGCGGGACCGGGTGGCGGTGAGCCGGTTCACGTTCGAGATGGCCGACCCGAAGCACCTCGGTCACCTGGTGGCGGCGGTCCGCAAGGTCGACGGCGTCTTCGACGCCTACCGGGTCACCTCCGGGGCCTGACCCACAGCTGAAGCGACACGAGCGCCGCCCGGGTTTTCCCGGGCGGCGCTCGTCGTTCGCCGTCGTCGCCCGCCAGCCGTCGTCGCCCGCCAGCCGTCGTCGCCCGCCAGCCGTCGTCGCCCGCCAGCCGTCGTCGCCCGCCAGCCGTCGTCGCCCGCCAGCCGTCGTCGCCCGCCAGCCGTCGTCGCCCGCCAGCCGTCGTCGCCCGCCAGCCGTCGTCGCCCGCCAGCCGTCGTCGCGCGGCGGCCGGCTGGTGCTCAGGGCTGTTTTTGATGCCATAAGACAGCCCTGAGCACCAGCCGGGGGGCGGGAGCCGCGTTGCCGGCCGGAGTGAGGCGGGGGTCGCGAGGGTGAGTGGCCACGAATGCGCAAGTCGCCGAGGCGGACCTGGAGTGCAGCGGCCTGGCGACGTGGGGCTGCCCGGGGACTCCGACGTCCGTACGGAAAAAGAAAAAGGGCGACCCGGAGCGGGCCGCCCTCCTTCCGGAAAGCTCGGGTCAGGAGACCGTCATGGTCTTGATGTCGAGTTCCTTCTTCGGGTGGCCGCCGCCGGCGGACGCCTTGAAGGCCTCGTCGTCGCCGGCCTTGACCACGTCCTTGACCAGGTCCAGGCCCTTGGTGATCTTGCCGAGGAGCGTGTAGTTCGCGGAGAGCTTGGTGTCCTCCGAGCAGATGAAGAACTGGCTGCCGGTCGAGCCGGGCTGGCCGGTGTTCGCCATCGCGATCGAACCCGCGGGGTACGGGTTGTTCGTGTCGGTCGGCAGGTTCTCCTCGGCCATCGTGTAGCTCGGGCCGCCGGTGCCGTCGGTGTCGCGGTAGCCCTTGCCGGTGGCGAACGGGTCGCCGCACTGCAGGACCTTGAAGCTGTCCTCGTTCACCAGGCGGTGGCACTTGGTGTTGTCGAGGAACTTCTTCGACGCCAGGTACTTGTAGCTGGCGCCGGTGCAGGGCGCCTTGCTCAGGTCGATCGTCGCCTCGATCGGGCCCAGGTTCGTGTCCAGGGTCAGCACGCTGGTGCCGGTGTTGGGCACGTTGGCGGGCGGGGTCCCGACGTCCTTGACCTTGCCGCCGGCGCTCGCGTCGGCCGGCGTCCAGGTGCAGGCGACCGTGCCGGCCGCGGTGGCGCTGCCCGCGGTGGTCTTCTTGTCGTCCTTCTTCAACGCGCTGAAGATCCACACGGCCGCACCGGCGATCACCACGACGGCGATGGCCGAACCGATGATCGCCTGGCGCTGCCGCCGCTTACGCGCGGACGCGGCGCGCTCGGCCATCTCCTTCTCGAGCCGGGCTCGCGCGGCCGCGCGCTGCCGGTCCTTGATCGACGACACGTCGTTCCTCCTGCTGGTCTCTTCCCTGGTCTCTTCCGTGCTCACGACTGCACGCTCGCCGAGGGAGCTGCCGCGACAGTGTCGGCGGCGACGGTCAGGCTCTTGATGGTGATCTTCTCCTTGGGCTTGACCTTGTCTCCCGCGTCATCGGTCACCGTGGGAATCTTGCCGATCTTCGCCAACGTGTCCAGCCCGCCGGTCACCTGGCCCACGATCGAGTAGATCGGGTCGGTGGTCGGCGCGTAGTCCTTGAAGAAGATGAGGAACTGGCTGCCGTTGCTGCCGGGCGGGTTGCCGAACGTCGCGACGGTGCCGGAGGGGTAGAGCACCGCGGGCTTGGCCGCGGTGGCGGCACTGGCCGACGGCTGGGGTGCGGCGGCCGGGGTGTTCTCGTCGTAGAAGCTGTAGGCCGGGCCGCCCTGACCGGTGCCGCTCGGGTCGCCGCAGTGCACCGCGCCGATGTCCAGGATCTCGAAGCAGTCGGTGTTGTCGAAGAACTGCTTGCCGGCCAGGTAGGAGAAGCTCGCGGCGGCGCAGGTGGCGCTCGCGACGTCGAGCGTGGCCGTGATCGGAGCACCCAGGCTGGTGGTGATCGTCATGGCCTCGGTGCCGGTCTGCGGAAGGTCCTTGGTGGGCGGTGTGCCCACGTCCTTCAGGTCCTTGTTGGCCGAGGTGTCGCTCGGCGACCACAGACAGATGTCGGCGGCCGCGGTCGAGGTGGTGTCCTTGCTGTCGAAGGCACCGCCGATCCAGGCGCCGCCGACCGCGACCAGCAGGACCGCGAGCCCCGTGCCCACGCCGGCCAGGACGCGGCGACGCTTGCGCTCCCGGACGGCCTTGCGGGCCATCTGGCGATCGAATTTCGCGCGCGCTAGCTTGCGCTGCCGGTCCTTGCTGGGAGCCACTAACGCTGTCCTTCCCGGTGTATGTCAAGGGGTGCGGCACGCCACACGCTCGGGAGAGTGTACGGGTACCTCCTGAGAAAGTGGTGTGCGGCTGCCCAGCTAGGCTCGTTACGATTCGCACCTGTTTTTCTGTGAGTTCTCGATGAGGGGGACCGGCCAGTGCTCGTCGCCAGCTTTCCGGCGCAGGCCTTCGGCACCAACTGTTATGTGGTGGCCGCGGGCCCGGGCGAGCAGTGCCTGATCGTCGACCCCGGTATCGGTGTGCTCGACCAGTTGGACGAGGTGCTCGCGCAGCACCGGCTCGCCCCGGCCGCGGTGCTGCTCACGCACGGTCACCTGGACCACACGTTCTCGGTCGCGCCGGTCTGCGGCGCCCGGGGCATCACCGCCTACGTGCACCCGGACGACCGGGAGATGCTGGCCGATCCGGCCAAGGGACTGAGCGCCGATCTGAACTCGCTCTTCGGTGGCCGGATGCAGTACACCGAGCCCGACGACGTCGCTTCTTTGGTGGACGGCGCGACTTTAAACATTGCCGGCATTTCGGTCATTGTCGACCATGCACCGGGCCATACCGGCGGGTCGGTGCTGTTCCGCCTGCCGGGCGAGGGCTCCTCCTGGGACGCGGAGGAACTCTGTCTCTCCGGAGACGTGCTCTTCGCGGGCTCGATCGGACGCACCGACCTGCCGGGTGGCAGCACCCCGACGATGATGGCGTCGCTGCGGGACAAGATCCTGCCGCTCGCCGACGACACCGTCGTGCTGCCCGGCCACGGACCGGCCACCACCATCGGCCGTGAGCGCGCGTCGAACCCGTACCTGCGGGAGTTGACCGCGGCGCCCGGTCGCTTCCTTTAGTTCGTTTAGGAGCATCTGTGCCCATCTCCGGCTTCCCTGAATGGCTGCCGTCCCAGCGCATGATCGAGCAGTACGTGCTGGACAAGATCCGTTCCACCTTCGAGTTGTACGGCTTCGCCCCGCTCGAGACGCGGGCCGTCGAGCCGCTGGACACGCTGCTGTCCAAGGGCGAGACGTCCAAAGAGGTCTACCTGCTGCGCCGCCTCCAGGAAGACCCCGAGTCGTCCTCGAAGGCCGATGATCAACTGGGTCTGCACTTCGACCTGACCGTGCCGTTCGCGCGTTTCGTCACCGAGAACCACGGCAAGCTGACCTTCCCGTTCCGGCGGTACCAGATCCAGAAGGTGTGGCGCGGCGAGCGCCCGCAGGAGGGCCGCTACCGCGAGTTCCTGCAGGCCGACATCGACGTGGTCAACCGGGACACGCTGCCGTTCCACTTCGACACCGAGATGCCGCTGGTCATCGGCGACGTGTTCCGGTCACTGCCCATCCCGTCGGCGACGATCCTGGTCAACAACCGGAAAGTCTGCGAAGGCTTCTACCGGGGCCTCGGCCTGGCCGACACGGCCCAGGTGCTGCGGACCGTCGACAAACTCGACAAGATCGGGCCCGAGAAGGTGGCGGCCGCCCTGGTCGAGACCGCGGGCGCGACCGACGCGCAGGCCGCGGCCTGCCTGAAACTGGCCGAGATCTCGACCACCGACGGGTCGTTCGTCGATGCGGTCCGGGCCCTCGGCGTCAGCGACCCGCTGCTCGACGAAGGCCTGAGCGAGCTGCTCCAGGTGGTCGAGGCCGCCAACGAGCACACGCCCGGACTGATCCGGGCCGAACTCAAGATCGCCCGTGGCTTGGATTACTACACCGGCACCGTCTATGAGACCCAATTGCAGGGGTACGAGCGAGCCGGCTCGATCTGCTCCGGTGGCCGCTACGAGACGCTGGCCTCGGTCGGCAACACGCGGTTCCCCGGCGTCGGCATCTCGATCGGCGTGTCCCGGATGCTCGGCCTGCTCTTCGGGCAGAACGCGCTGACCGTCTCCCGCTCGGTGCCGACCTGCGTGGTCGTCGCCCTGCCCAGCGACGACCAGCGGGCCGAGTGCGACCGGATCGCGTCCGCGCTGCGCCGGCGGGGCATCCCGACCGAGGTGGCGCCGACCGCGGCCAAGTTCGGCAAGCAGATCCAGTTCGCGGATCGGCGCGGGATTCCGTATGTCTGGTTCCCGGGCTCGCCGGACACGGTGAAGGACATCCGGTCGGGGGAGCAGGTGGAGGCCGACGCCGCGACCTGGACCCCGCCGGTCGCCGACCTCCACCCGGCGATCACCGGCATCTGACAGTACGGCGATCGGCGTCCCACCTTTATGGGGCGCCGACGCACATCTCCACCCGGTTCACGTCGCGCATCCGGCCACCTGGCAGCAGTCGGCTGGCGCTGAGGGCTGCGTCGCCTGCCCTCCATCAGCCATGAGTGCCAGCTGCGGGTCGTCAGCTGGTGCTGGTGGCTGTGCTGTGTGCTCTCCGTCAGCCGTGAGTGCCAGCTGCGGGTGGTCAGCTGGTGCTGGGGGTTGTGTCGCCTGCTCTTCGGCAGCCGTGGGTGCCAGCTGTGGGTGGTCAGCTGGTGCTGGGGGCTGTTGTGAGGGTCGGCTGGTGCCGGGCGAGTTCGGTGGCGATCGTGAGGGCGGTCTTGTGCGGGGCCCGGAGTACGTCGTTCGCGGTGAAGCGCAGAACCGTCCATCCCGCGTCGCGCAGCGCGTTCAGCCGGTGGACGTCGCGACGGAACTGGGTGCGTTCCCGGTGGTGATCACCCTCGTACTCGGCGGCCACGCGGGCCGCGGGCCAGCCGAGATCCACCCGGGCGACGAACCTTCCGAGGTGGTCGCGGACTTCGAACTGAGGTTGGGGACGAGCGATTCCGGCATCGTGGATCAGGAGGCGCAGCCGCGTCTCCATCGGTGACTCGGCCCGGCAGTCGGCCAGACTCAACACCGCACGCAGCCGCGCTGCTCCGGGCCATCCGGGACGTTGTCGCGCCAATCCGGCGGCCGCCTCGGCCTGCAGGGTCCGCTCGCGAAGCATCGCGTCGATCAGCATCACCGCATCGGTCCGCGACAGGCGCCGGCCCAGGTCGAATGCGGTGCGCGTGGGTGTCGTGATCGGTACGCCGCTGAGAACGGTGAGGTCCTCCGGAGCGAGGACGGTGTGGTGCGTCATGATCCGGCGGTTCCGCTTCGTCCATCGATCCCGGGGTGCCACCACGGACACCGGGGGATCCGGGTGGAGCAGCTCGGCACCCCACAGATGGGCGGCGCTGGGGCCGCCGATCGCGGTGCCCGCGGGTAGGGCCAACCCGACCGCCGCGCACCAGACGCGGTGATCGATCGGCAGATCACGGTGCACGTACACGTCGGGGAGAAGGCGTCGCCAGGCGCTGCCGCGTAGGGCGCCTCTGGTTGTCCGGCCTTCGGCTATCGCGACCGAGCCGCGAAACGGGATCCTGGTGAGTTCGTCCGGGGTGGAGGACAGGGCGGGAGTCACGGCGACAGGATCGCGCGATTCGCGCCGTCGCCGTTTCCGGCCTGTGGACAACCCGCCGGCTCACCGGCCGCCGTATCCACAGCCATGAGCCCCGCCCGGACCGTGGCGACCCGTTCGGAGCCGTGAGCGCCAGCTGGCTCTCGGCGGCTGGTGCTGGTGGCTGCTTGCGGGCTTGAAAGCAGCCGTGAGGGCCAGCTGGGGGTTGCGGGCTGGCGCTGGTGGCTGTTTTTGCCGCTGGGTGGAGCCGTGAGCACCAGCTGGCTGTCCGCGGCTGGTGCTGGTGGCTGCTTGCGGGCTCAGGAGCAGCCGTGAGTGCCAGCTGGCTGTCGGCGGCTGGTGGGGGCTCGGGGAGGGGCCGGCTGGGGGTTGGGGGGACCTGAGCGCCGGGCCGGTGGGGAGGGGCGTTTGGTCAGGGGGTGGGGAGGTCGAAGAGGAGGCAGGTGGAGGTGGCGTGGGCCAGGAGGCGGTTGCGGGCGTCGGTGAGGCGGGCTTCGGCCAGGGCGGTGCGGCGGCCCTGCTGGAGGACGGCGCCGGTGCACGTGATGAGGCCGGTGGCGACGGTGATCGGGCGGAGGAACTTCACGTTCAGGTCCATGCTGGTGTAGCCGACGCCGGCCGGGAGCGTGGTCTGGACGGAGCAGGCGGCGGCGGTGTCGAGCAGGGTGGAGATGATGCCGCCGTGGACGGTGCCGATCGGGTTGTAGTGGAACTCCTGCGGGTCGAGGGTGACGGTGACGGTGCCCGGCTCGACCTGGAGGCGGTGGCCGTCGATGAGCTGGAAGATCGGCGGGGGCGGGACGTCGCCGGCCGCCATGGCGCGCAGGACGTCCAGGCCGCTGCGCTCGATGAAGAGCTTGGCGTGTTCGGCCGGGTCGGTCCAGGTGAAGGTACGGGAGCGGGCCTGGGTCTGGGTCATGGACCCAGGCTGGCATCGGGTTGCTGCGTCTGTCAACGAGACCTAGCCTGGGCCGATGGTCGGACATGTCACACCAGGAGCACCGACAGGAACGCAGGCAGGAGTGCCGGCAGCGGTGCAGGCCGAGGGGTCGGCACGGCCGGAAGCGCTCGACTGGGGCGTGGACAACTGCACCGTCAGCCGGGCGATGGAGATTCTCGGCGAGAAGTGGACGATGGTGGTGCTGCGGGAGATCTTCTCCGGGATCCGGCGGTTCGACGACATGCGGGTGCGGACCCGGGTTCCGCGCCAGGTGCTCGCCAATCGGCTGGTCGCGCTGGTGGAGGCCGGGGTGTTGCGCCGGGAGCCGTATCAGGAGCCGGGCGCCCGGGTCCGCCACGAGTACCGGCTGACCGAGAAGGGGTTCGACCTCTATCCGGTGCTGATCGCCCTCGGTGACTGGGGGAACCGGTATCTCGCGGATCCGGAGGGCCCGCCGATCCAGTTCGTCCATCGGGACTGTACGGCCGAGTTGCACGTCGAGCTCCGCTGCGCCGAGGGGCACGAGGTGTCCGACCGGCGCGACGTCCTGCCCCGGCCGGGCCCGGGAGCGCGGCGGAGGTAAAACGCCGAGGTAAGTCCGGCCTGAGCGAGGGCGACCGGGCGCAGAGATCTAAGTTGCTGAGGGTGTCCGAGAATCGATCCCCGCTCCGGGAGCCGGTCTTCCGCGCTCTCTGGATCGGCGTCCTGGCCAGCAATGTCGGCACCTGGATGCAGACGGTCGGCGCCCAGTGGCTGGTCGTGCACGAGGCGAACGCGGCGACCTGGGTCAGTCTGGTGCAGACGGTCACCACCCTGCCGGTGCTGCTGTTCGCGCTGCCGGCCGGCACGATCGCGGACGCCCTGGATCGGCGTCGGCTGCTCATCGCCGTACAGCTGAGTCTGTTTTTGATCGCAGCAACCCTGACCGTTCTGACGGCCTTGGGGGAGGCGGGCCCGGGAACGTTGTTGATCTTCACGTTTCTGCTCGGCTGCGGGCAGGCGCTGACGCTGCCGTCCTGGCAGGCGGTGATCCCGGAGGTGGTGCCGCACGACGAGCTGCCGTCGGCGTCGGCGCTCGGCGCGGTCAACACGAACCTGGCCCGTTCGGCCGGTCCGGCGCTGGCCGGCCTGCTTGTCGCCCAGTTCGGGTCGGCCCTGGTGTTCGGGGTCAACGCGCTGTCGTTCGCGGTCTTCGCGGTGGCGTTGCTGCGCTGGCGGCGTCCGAGGAAGCCGCCGGTGAGCCGTCCCGAGCACTTCGCGTCGGCGCTGCGGGCCGGTGGCCGCTATGTCCGCTGGTCGCCGGTGATCCGCCGGATTCTCGGCCGGGTGCTGCTGTTCGTGCTGCCCGGCAGCGTCGTCTGGGGCCTGTTGCCGCTGGTCGCGAGCCGGGAGCTGGGGATGGGGGCCAGTGGTTACGGCATCCTGCTGGCCGCGCTCGGTCTCGGCGCGATCGGCGGCGCGCTGCTGATGCCCCGGGCCCGGAAGCTGCTGCGGACCGACCAGATGATCGCCGTGACCGGTTCTGCCTATGGTGTCGCGCTGCTGCTGACCGCGCTGGTCCCGAGCCGCCTGGTCGTCCCGCCGGCGCTCGTCGTGGCCGGTCTGGCCTGGATGATGCTGGTGTCGCGGATGAACGTGGCGATGCAGCTCAACCTGCCGAACTGGGTCCGCGCCCGGGCCCTGGCGATCTACCAGCTGGTCTTCGCGGGCGGGCAGGCGCTCGGCGCGTTCGCCTGGGGGCAGTCGGCCGAGGCCTTCGGCCTCCGGCCGACCTTCGGGCTGGCGGCGGGTTTGATGCTGGCGGGCACTTTGACGGTACGGCTGTGGCCCGTCCACACCCACGAGGACGAGGACCGTTCGCCCGCCGTCTTCTGGGCCGAACCGCATCTCATGCTGCAACCGCACCTGGACGAGGGCCCGGTCCTGGTCTCGGCCACCTATTCGGTCCCGGCGGCGAACACCGCGGAGTTCGTCGCGGCCATGGAGGAGTTGCGGGGTTCCCGGCAGCGGACCGGCGCGACCCAGTGGGGCCTGTTCCAGGACGGCGCCGTGCCGTCCGAGTTCGTCGAGGTCTACCTGGTGCCGACCTGGGAGGAGCACCTGCGCCAGCACGAGGGCCGGTTGACCGGCGACGACGAGCAGGCCGAGCAGCGGGCGATCGCGCTGGCCGAGGGCCCGCCGGCGGTCCGCCATCTGCTGCCCGCCAAGCATTCCGATTAGCCGGATGTTTCGGTTTTGTTCCGATTAACCTCAACAGTGGCCCGAAAGGGTTCTCTGCTGAGGAGGCGCGGTGGACGCCCGGCTGTTGATCATCGGAGGCGCGGCCGGACCGGCGCTGCTCGTCCGGTTCGTGGAGCTGGCCGGGGCCGCGTCGGCCCGGATCGTGGTGATCGCGACCGCCAGTGAGATCCCGGAGACCGCCGAGGCGCACTACGTCGGCACGTTCACCGCACTGGGCGCGGGCTCGGTTCGCGCCCTGCGGTTGAGCACCCGGGCCGAGGCCAACGCACCCGGGGCGACGGCGGTGCTGCGCGCGGCCACCGGGGTCTTCTTCACCGGTGGTGACCAGCAGCGGATCACCACGGTGCTGGGCGGCACGGCCACCGACTCGTTGCTGCAGGAACTCGTGGCCGGCGGCGGGGTGGTGCTCGGCGGGACGAGTGCGGGGGCGGCGATGATGTCGGCCACCATGATCGTCGGCGGGGACGAGCCGGGCGTGTCCGCTGACGCCGTACGCACCGGTCCTGGTCTTGAATTTCTTCCGGGTGTGCTCATCGATCAGCACTTCGCCCAGCGCGGGCGGTTGAACCGGCTGCTCAGCGCGGTCGCCCGGTATCCGCACGAGCTCGGCCTGGGTATCGACGAGGACACCGCGATCCTGACCGACGGCGACCGCTTCGAGGTACTCGGCAGCGGCGCGGTCACGGTCGTCGACGCCGGGGCGGCCACCGACATCCGGGTCCCGCCGAGCGGCCCGATCGCGCTGGCCGGCGCACTGGTCCACGTGCTGCCGGCCGGCCACACCTTCCACCTGACCGGCCGGCGGCCGGGGATCGGGGACGACTCGTATGAAGATCGAGAGCCTGCGCCGCCTCCGCGGCCCGAACGTGTACCTGTCCCGGCCGGCGGTGGTGGCCCGGCTCCGGCTGGAGGAGTTGACCGGCCGGGAGACCTCTGACGTCACCGGTTTCACCGAGCGGCTGCTGCGGGCGCTGCCCGGGCTGGCCGAGCACCACTGCGCGGCCGGTGCGCCGGGTGGGTTCGTGAGCCGGTTGCGGGGCGGGACCTACTTCGGCCACGTCACCGAGCACGTGTGCCTGGAGTTGTCCCAGCTGATCGGCCGCGAGGTGAGCTTCGGGCGGACCGTCTCGGCCGGCGAGAGCGGGCTCTACGACGTGATCCTGGAGTGCCCGGTCGACGAGTCGCCCGACTCCCGCGTGCCCGGTGAGCTGCTGGACGCGGCGGTCGACCTGGTCCTGGCCGTGCACGCCGGACAGGTGAGCGGGCGGCCGGACGCGCGGCTGGCCGAGCTGGCCGCGTTCGCCGAGCGGGAGGCGACCGGCCCGAGCACCCGGGCGATCATCGCGGCGGCCCGGCGCCGGGGCATCCCGGTCGAGCGGTTCGACGATCTCAGCCTGGTCCGGCTCGGCTGGGGCACCCGGCGGCGGATGGCCTGGGCCGCGATGACCGACCGGACCAGCGGGGTGGGCATCGACATCGCCGGCGACAAGCACGTCACCCGGCGGCTGCTCGGCGAGGCCGGGATCCCGGTCGCGGCCGGGGGAGCGGCGGCCACCGCCGAGGAGGCGGTCCGGCTGCTGGGCGAGCTGGGCGCCCCGGTCGTGGTCAAGCCCCGCCACGGCCGGCACGGGCGCGACGTCGCGCTGGGCCTGAGCACGCCCGAGGCGGTCGAGCGGGCGTTCGCCGAGGCGGGCGGGGACGTCGTGGTCGAACGGCAGCTGGGCGGCCGGGACTACCGGGTGCTGGTGGTGGCCGGCGAGGTGGTGGCCGCGGCCGAGCGGATCGCCGCGCACGTGGTCGGCGACGGGCGGTCCACCCTCAAGGAGCTGGTCGACCAGGTCAACGCGGATCCGCGGCGCGGGGTCGGGCACTCACGGGTGCTGACCCGGATCACGCTGGACCGGGCCCGGTTCGACGAGACCGCGATTCCGCCCGAGGGCGAGACCGTCTGGCTGCGCGAGTGCGCCAACCTCTCCACCGGCGGGACCAGCCGGGACGTCACCGACCAGGTGCACCCGGACGTGACCCGGCTCTGCCAGCGGGTGGCCGCCCTGGTCGGGCTGGACATCGCCGGGATCGATCTACGGCTGCCGGAGATCGCGGCGCCGCTGCCACCGACCGGCGAGGAGGAGCCGACGGCCGGGGTGATCGAGGTGAACGCCGTCCCCGGGCTGCGGATGCACCTGGCCCCGGCGCGCGGCCGGGCCCGGGACGTGGGCGACGCGATCGTCCGGGCCATGTTCCCCGGCGGCTCGGACGGGCGGATCCCGACCGTCGCGGTGACCGGCACGAACGGCAAGACCACGGTCGCCCGGCTGACCGCGCATCTGCTCAGCGGCGCCGGCCGGCGGGTCGGGGTGACCACCACGGACGGGGTGTACGTGGACGGCCGCGCGGTCCACCTGGCCGACGCCACCGGGCCGCGGTCGGCGCAGCAGGTCCTGGGCGATCCGCAGGTCGAGGTGGCGGTGCTGGAGACGGCCCGGGGCGGGCTGCTGCGGCGCGGTCTCGGCTACGACTGGTCGGACGTCGGCGTGGTCACCAACATCACCGCCGATCACCTGGGGCAGGACGGGCTGGGCTCGATCGAGGACCTGGCCCACGTCAAGGCCGTGGTCGCCGAGCGGGTCCGGGACGGCGGCACGCTGGTGCTGAACGCCGACGACCCGTGGGTGCGCAGCCTGGCCGCCCGGCCCCGGGTGCGGGCCGACCGCAAGCGCCTGGTCTGGTTCGGGCTGGACGCGTCGCATCCGGTGCTGACCGAGCATCTCGGGCAGGGCGGGACGGCGTACGTCCTGCACGACGGCTGGCTGGTCCAGGCCACCGGCGCTCGCCGTACGCCGCTGCTGCGATTGGCCGAGGTGCCCGGCGCGTACGGCGGAGCCGCCCTGCATACCGCGGCCAACACGCTGGCCGCGATCGCCGCCGCCCGCGCGCTGGGCGCCCGCCCGGAGACCGTGGCCGGCCGGTTGAGCGAGTTCGACGCGAACATCGACAACCCGGGCCGGGGCACGCTCCTGCGGCTCGGCGACGTCTCGATCTTCCTGGACTACGCGCACAACCCGGCCGCGCTCGCCACCACCCTGCGCACGCTGCACCGGCTGTGGGGCGCCGACCGCTGCGTGGCCGCGGTGACGCTGCCCCCGGACCGCCGCGACGACCTGCTGGCCGCGTCCGCGCAGATCCTGGCCGACGGGTTGACCCGGGCCGTGCTCTACGACGACCGGGACACCCGGGGGCGTCCCGCCGGTGAGGTGTCGGCGCTCGTCGAGCGGGAGATGCGGGCCCGCCGGCCGCAGATCCGGGCGGTCCGGGCGGACGGCTTCCGGGAGGCGGTGACGACCGCGCTGGCGATGACCGCCCCGGGCGAGGTTCTGCTGGTGAACTACGAGAAGTGGGGGCCGATGCGGGCGTTCCTCGGCGAGCTGGGTGCGATTCCGGCCGGCGCCCATCCGGTGATCCCGATCTCACCCGCGATTCGTGCCACACCGCAACTCGCGCGAAACCTGACCACGAGCCCACGAACGGGTCAAGCAGTGTGACAGATCATGGACATTCATGATCTCTCTGCGTAGCGGAAACCTGACCGGTCGTGTATGGCTCCATCGTGGACCGACGTGAAACTTGAAACCGCAAGTTCCGACGAAGCGGGCAATCCCTCAGTGGGGTCGTGGCGGACCGTGACGGATTGTTAACAGAAAGCGCTTTCCTGGCCGTTCGGCCAGCTCTACGCGCCGCTCGGCTGATCCAACTCAGTGTGATGAGTGCCTGGTAGATCGCATGGTGCGTGGGTCGAACTAACGCCTTATAGGTACTAACATCCTCGCCGTCGATGGGGGATGCTCAGGATCCGTTGGTCGGGTCCCGACTCGCCCGGCGTCGGTCAGCATGGCGGTGCGGTCCGGCGTTTTTCCTCGAAGCGCGCATGTGGGGGCACATGAGCACGACGGACCTGCCCGGTTCGGGTCTGCTCGCCGGTCGATATCGGCTGGTCGAGCGCCTCGGAGCCGGCGGGATGTCAGTGGTTTGGCGAGGGTTCGACGAAGTGCTGGGGCGTCAGGTCGCGGTCAAGGTCCTGCCACCGTCCACCAGTGCCGATCCTTCGTTCCGGCGACGACTGCGAGCGGAGGCCCAGGCCGCGGCGCGGCTCAGTCACCCACACATCACCAACGTGTACGACTACGGCGAGGCCACCACGGTCGACGGTGAACCCGTGCCGTACGTCGTCATGGAACTCGTCGACGGCGAGTCCCTGGCCGCCGTGCTGGCCCGGGTCCGCACCATGCCGTGGGACGCCGCCGTCCGGATCAGCGCCGACGTCGCCGCGGCCCTGGCCGCCGCGCACGCGCGCGGGATCGTGCACCGCGACGTCACCCCGGCCAACGTCATGCTCACCTCGTCCGGGGCGAAGGTGGTCGACTTCGGCATCTCCGCCCTGATCGGGGAGAACGACACCGACCCGGACGGCAGCCTGCTCGGCACCCCGGCCTACCTGGCGCCCGAGCGTCTCGAGGGCGGCCAGGTCAGCCCGGCCACCGACGTCTACGCCGTGGGCCTGCTGATCTACCGCATGCTGATCGGCCAGCTCCCGTGGGACGTCGGCACCACCACCGCGCTGCTGCGCGCCCACCAGTACGTGGAACCCGAGCCGCTCCCGCCCGTCGAGGGCCTGCCGCACGAGGTGGACGCCCTGGTCGGCCGCTGCCTGGAGAAGCGCCCGGCCGACCGGCCGCCGACGGCCGAGGTCGCGCACGTGCTGGCGATCATCGCCGCCGGTGCCCCGGTGGCCCAGTCCGGCGGCTACCAGGCCGACTGGGGGGACAGCGGCGAGGACACCACGATCCTGCCGTCCGGGTATCCGTACGCCGGGATGGGACCGGCCGCGGCGGCCACGTCGTACGCCTCCGAGCAGGCGGTGCCGCAGCTGCGCCCGGGGGCGGGCGCTCCGTCCGCGCCGAAGGACTCGCGGCCGCCGGCCCGCAGCCGCAAGCAGGTCCGTACGCGAAGGGTCCTGGTTGTTCTTGGAACCATGGCCCTGCTCAGCGGCTTGACCTACGGCTGGAGCCTGGCCGCCCCGCCGACCGACAAGAGCCAGGCCAACACCGCGGTGACCGGCCCGGCCGTGGTCCCGGCCGCGGGCAACTGCATCGTCAGCTACGCCGTCTTCTCCCAGGAGAAGAACCGGTTCAAGGCCCAGGTGATCCTGGCCAACCGCGGCGACCAGCCGGTGGAGGACTGGAAGCTGTGGTTCCTGATGTCGGGTGACCAGGTGCTCTCCAACCCGAAGACGGTCGTGCTGACCCAGCAGAACCGGGCCGTCACGGTCGAGTCGGCGGCCGTGCTGAAGCCGCAGCAGAACACCACGCTGGAGATCACCGGCCGCTACACCAAGAGCAACGCGGCGCCGATGATCTTCCAGCTCAACGGCAAGAGCTGCCAGACGTACGTGTCGAGCGAGCCCGGCGAGCCGTCGCGCTCGGTCGAGCAGCTCGCCGACGGCACCACCCGGCTCGGCGCCCCGGCGTCGGAGTCCCCGGTGCCGGGCATCTCGGTCGACCCGCACGGCATCGTGGTCATCACGCCGACCAGCGCGACGCCCAAGAGCGGGACGAGCAGCACCCCGAACAGCGGCACGAGCAGCTCGCCGAACACCGGGACGAGCACGTCGCCGTCGCCGGACGGCGGGGTCACCAAGAGCATCGAGCCGCCGCCGCCGTCGTTCCCGCCGCCCAGCCAGTCGGCGACGGTCAGCGACCCGATCACCTCGGACACGCCGCCACCGCCGGGCACCTCGGTCATCGGCTGCGAAGAGGACATCGACTGCTGACGTGATCCAGCATCGGGGCCGGGCGTGATTGCCCGCCCCGATGCTGGGTACACAAGGGTCGAGCCGGAAAAATCAGAGGTTCTCCCGGCGCTCGCCGCGTTACGGTGAAGACGAGAACGACAGGCGCTCTGCTTCGATTCCGCCCCCGGTCCTCAGCCGGGACTGCGGTGACTTTCGCACGGCGTGGCTGCCGACCGGTGGGCTACTCGCGGCGATGATGGATTTGTGGGCTGCGAGTGCCGGCCGGACAACCAAGCAGGTCGTCGCAACGGGGAGTTCGACAATGATCAGCACTGTGAAGGATCTGGCAGCCGAGGCGCTGTTCGTCTCGTGTCTGCAGCCGTCCGAGGACCCCAGCCGGGTCGCCGTGGAGGAGGCGATCACCACCATGATCCTCCGGCACGGCAGCGACGGATGCGCCGCCGGCGTGGCCACCGAGTTCGGTGACCACCCCGATGTGGCCGTCCGCCGCATGCGCTGGGTGCAGACGGAGTTGGCCGAGGTCGTGATGATGCGCGCCCCGGTCCTGCACTGATCCCCTGAACGGCAACGATCCGCTCGACCATCGCGGTCGGAGCGGATCGTCGCGTCTCCGGGCCCGGGTCAGCCGTTGACCTGAGGCTTTATGTGAAAAAACTCCACAAAAGCAACCGAGTTCCGCCGCCGCTGCACCCGACGGCCACCAGTCTTCTTCTCGTCAGCCGGTTTCACCAGCCGGTTCGTACGAGCGAGGAGGACTACGTGACCCTCACGACCGAACTCCCCGCCACCATCGGCATCCACCACGACGTGCCCTCCGGGCGCGACATCGAGGACCTGATCCGCGAACACATGCCGATGGTTGGCCATCTGGTCAGGGAATTGCTCAACCGGGTGCCCGGCCACGTCCACTCGGACGACCTCTCGTCAGCAGGTTTCGCGGCGTTGCTCGGAGCGGCCCGCTCCTTCGACGTCACCCGCGGAATCCCCTTCCACCGCTTCGCCGCCGTGCGGATCCGTGGTGCTCTGCTGGACGAACTCCGTGGCCAGGACTGGGCCAGCCGATCGGTGCGGGCCCGGGCCCGGCGCGCGGCCACCGCCCGCCAGGAGCTCACCGCCGCCCTCGGGCGCACCCCGAGCGACGCCGAGGTCGCCGAGATGCTCGGCATCGGAGTCTCCGAACTGGCCAGCGTCGAGGACGACGTGCAGAAGGCATCACTGCTCAGCCTGCAAGGCTTCCCGACCGGGGCGGCCGAGGAGATGGTGCCGGAGCTGTCCGAGGGGCCGGAGGATCTGCTGCTCAAGCGGGAACGCCTGGGCTACCTGCATCAGGCGATCCAGGCGTTGCCGGAGAGGCTGCGCCAGGTCGTGGAGGAGTCGTTCCTGCAGGAGCAGCCGCTCAGCGAGGTGGCGCAGCGACTCGGCGTGACCGAGTCACGGATCTCCCAGCTGCGCACCGAGGCGCTGCGGCTGCTGCGGGAGGGCCTGAACAGCTCGCTCGCACCGGAGTTGCTGACGGTGGCGGCCGGCGGGCCCCGTACGCGAAAGGGATGTTTGCAAAGGCGCCGCAGCGAGTATTTCGCGAAGGTTCAGCAACAGGGGAATCTGCACACCCGGCTGGCCCTGACCGACAGCCATGGGGTGCCGATCGCGGTAGCGGCATAAGACCGATGGAACACCAGGAGGGCGGACCGGTTGCGGTCCGCCCTTCGCCATTTCCAACCCGATTTGCGTACGGCGATGAGCGCGACCAAAAGGGCACAGTCGACAGCAGCGGGGCGCCGAGCGCCGGGCCGGCCGGGCGAGGGTCAGGCCGGGACCAGGAGTGCGGCCGGTGCGGGCAGGTGGGCCGACGGGTGCGCGGCGCAGAACGGGTCGAGCGCCGCCCGGACCGCGCGGATGTCCGCACCGACCGCCGTGGCCAGCAGGCCCGGACCGGCCAGCGGCATCACCGCGGCGTCCGGCCCGGCCACGCCCGCGGTCGCGGAGCCCGGGCTCGTGGTCGCGGAGCCGGGGTGCGCGGTCACGCCGGCGGGGTTCGTGGTCGCGGTGCCGGGGCCGGTCGTGGCGTCCGGGCCGGTCGTGGCGCCCGGGCCGGCCGTGGCGCCTGGGCCGGCCGTGATGACCGTGCCGATCGCGCGGCCGGTGCCGAGCACCGCCGGACCGTTCCAACCCGGCGCGCGCGGGCCCACGGCGAGTTCGTGCCGGTAGAGCGTGCTACCGCCGTACCGGATAAGGGTGTCAGCGACGAAGTCGCCGGAATCCTCGTCGTGCCGGCCGCAGACCAGGTCGTCGCGCCACAGCAGCGACCCACCGGCCTCGACCGTGACCCGGGTGATCGCGACGTGATCGCAGCCCGCGGCGGCGATCAGCGGCTCCGGAAGCCAGCGCAGCGACCCGCCCGCCGCGACCGTCGCGGTGACCGTCAACCGCGACGCCGGCGCCGGACGCCCCGGAAGGGCGAGCTGCGCGGCAACACTGAGCATCTCCAGCCGGGCCCCCGGACCGACCTCGATGTCCAGCCGCAACTCGTCGCCGCGCAACGGGCCCGCGGCTCCGCCGACCAGATGCACGGTGACACCGCCGGTCGAGCGCGGCCCTGTCCGGCGCAGGAGCAGCGGTGACTGCCCCCGCAACACGGTGAGCCGGGTGTTGCCGAGGCCGTCCGATTCGGCGACGACCCTTGCTTCAGCCTTCACGCCAGCGCTCCATTTATAGCTCCGTCCGGGCCGGCCCGGGAGTTGTCCACACTGGGAGTCTGTCCACAGGGGTTCGGCGCTGGGCCGCGAGATCGGGGATAATGGTTCTTGGGTCGCCCCCCTGGGCGGGTGGGGGCCGCATTGGAGTGGATCTTGGCGGGCTGGGCCGAGATCAACCGGAGCCCGCCAAGATCCACCGAGGGGTGAGGGTCTGTCTAGGCCGGCACCCGGGCCGCCACCAGGCCCCGGATCCACTCGGCGACCGGTGTCGCCGCCTTGTCCTCGGCCAGCGACAGGAACACGGTCGGCAGTTCGTGCCGGCGCGCTTTCGCGTCCCGGTCCATCACCGACAGGTCGGCCCCGACCAGCGGCGCCAGGTCGGTCTTGTTGATCACGAGCAGGTCGGCCGTGGTGACGCCGGGGCCGCCCTTGCGCGGGACCTTGTCGCCGCCGGAGACGTCGACCACGAAGATCTGCTGGTCGATGAGGCCTTTGCTGAACGTGGCGGTCAGGTTGTCCCCGCCGCTCTCGACCAGGACCAGGTCGAGCGGGCCGAGGGACGCCTCCAGGTCTTCGACGGCGTCGAGGTTGGCCGAGATGTCGTCGCGGATCGCGGTGTGCGGGCAGCAGCCGGTTTCGACGGCGCGGATCCGTTCGGCCGGGAGGACCCCGTTGCGGAGCAGGAAGTCGGCGTCTTCGGTGGTGTAGATGTCGTTGGTCACGACGGCGAGCCGCAGCTCGTCGCCGAGTGCCCGGCACAGGGCCGCGACCAGGGCGGTCTTGCCGGAGCCGACGGGACCGCCGATGCCGATGCGCAGGGCCCGGGGGCCGCTGTGCAGGGGCGCGTGCGGGTCGACGCCGGGATCGGGGTGCGTGTGCGGGACCTCATCGGGGCCGTGTTCGTGCAGTTCAGGATGCAAAGAGACGCACCTCCCAGGTGGCGTGGTGCTCGGCGCCGATGTCGAGCAGTGGAGCTCCCGCGGCCGGCAGTTCGTCGACCGGGTCGCCGGACCGTTTCGCGGCGAGTTCCGCGATCCGGTCGCATTCGGGTGCGAGCCGCGCCAGCAGCGCGTGCACCGCGTACGGGTCAAGTCCTAACAGCCGGACGGCCGCGCTGGCCGGTCCGGTGACGGTGCCGTGCGCGGCCGCCACCGCGGTTTCCGCGGCGGTGAGTCCGGCGGCGGCCGCGATCACCCCGAGGGCGACCGGCTGATGCGGGTCTCGTCCGACGGCCGCGGTGGCGGTGGCCGGCCACATCGCGCGGCCGGCCCGGAGCAGCGCCCGCCCCTGCGCCCGCGACGCTTTCCGCAGCGCGGGCGACGGTGTCCGGGCGTCGAGCCCGGCGTCGAGTGCGGCCAGGTCCGCCGACGGCGTGCAGGCGGCCGCCGCGAACGCCGCGGAGACGAGCGCGCCGGTGGCCAGTTTCCCGCGCAGGAAACCCTCCAGCGACGCCACGTCCCGCACCCGCCCGGCCGCGACCTGGGCCTCCAGGCCGGACGAGTGCGCGTGACCTCCGGACGGCAGCCGCCCGTCGGCGAGCAGCAGAAGTGTGGCGAGACCCATCAGAACAGGAAGTACCGCTGCGCCATCGGCAGTTCGGTGACCGGATCGGGTTCGACGACCTCGCCGTCGATCCGCACCTCGAACGTGTCGGCCCGGACCTCGATGCGCGGCATCGCGTCGTTGAGCGGCATGTCGGCCTTGCCGACCGATCGCGTGTCACCGACCGGGACGAGCGCGCGTTTCACGCCGATCCGGTCGCTGAGCAGCGCGTCGATGGCGGCCGGGGCGACGAACGCGACCGAGGTCTGCGCCGGGACGACACCGTAGGAGCCGAACATCGGCCGCGGAAGCATCGGCTGCGGTGTGGGAATGGAGGCGTTGGCGTCCCCCATCTGGGCATAGGCGATCATTCCACCCTTGAGGACCAGAGATGGACGTACGCCGAAGAATGCCGGATCCCAGAGGACGAGATCGGCGAGTTTGCCGGCCTCGATCGAACCGACCTGGGCCGACATTCCGTGGGCGATGGCCGGCGCGATCGTGTACTTCGCGACGTAGCGCTTGATCCGGTTGTTGTCGGCCTGGGTGTCGCCGGCCAGCGCGCCGCGCCGCGCCTTCATGACGTGCGCGGTCTGCCAGGTCCGCAGGATGACCTCGCCGACCCGGCCCATCGCCTGCGAGTCCGAGCCGATCATGGAGATCGCCCCGAGGTCGTGCAGCAGGTCCTCGGCGGCCATGGTGGACGGCCGGATCCGGCTCTCGGCGAACGCCAGGTCCTCCGGCACGGCCGAGTTCAGGTGGTGGCAGACCATCAGCATGTCGAGGTGTTCGGCCAGGGTGTTGCGGGTGTAGGGCCGGGTCGGGTTGGTCGACGACGGCAGCACGTTCGGGTGCGAGGCCACCGTGATGATGTCCGGCGCGTGCCCGCCCCCGGCGCCCTCGGTGTGATAGGCGTGGATGGATCGGCCGCCGATCGCGCGGATCGTCTCCTCGACGAAACCGGCCTCGTTCAGCGTGTCCGTGTGGATCGCGGCCTGCACACCGGAGGCGTCACACACCTTCAGGCACGCGTCGATCGCCGCCGGGGTCGTGCCCCAGTCCTCGTGCAGTTTGAAACCGCCGGCCCCGCCGCGCAGCTGTTCCCACATGGACTCCTCGGACATGGTGTTGCCCTTGCCGAGAAGCAAGACATTGATCGGGTACGTGTCCAGAGCTTCGAGCATCCGGGCCAGGTGCCACGAGTTCGGGGTGACGGTGGTCGCCTTCGTGCCCTCGGCCGGACCGGTCCCGCCACCGATGATCGTGGTGATGCCGGACGCGATCGCCGTGTCCAGGATGGTCGGGCTGATCAGGTGCACGTGACTGTCGATCGCCCCGGCCGTGAGGATCTTGCCGTTGCCCGCGATGATCTCGGTGCTGGCGCCGATGACCAGGCCCGGCGTCACGCCGTCCATGGTGTCGGGGTTGCCGGCCTTGCCGATCGCCACGATCCGGCCGTCGCGGATCCCGACGTCGGCCTTGACGATGCCCCAGTGGTCCACGACCACGGCACCGGTGATCACGGTGTCCGGGGTGCCCTCGGCCCGGGTGGCCCGGGACTGGCCCATCGACTCGCGGATGACCTTGCCACCGCCGAAGACCACCTCGTCGCCCGGGTGCGGGCCCGAGCTGCGGTCCTCCTCGATCTCCAGCAGCAGGTTCGTGTCGGCCAGCCGGATCCGGTCGCCGGTGGTCGGTCCGTAGAGAGCCGCGTACCGGCTGCGTTCCAGGGACGAGGTCATGCCGTTTCTCCGATCGCCACGCCGGTCACCGTGGGCTCCCGTTCCCGTTGTCGCCGTTGGGCTGCGCCTCACCGGTGTCCTCGTCGAGAGAACCGGCCGGCTCGATGTCGGACGGATCCGGGTCGGCCGCCGGGGGCAGCGCGTCCAGCACGCCGCCGGCCAGGCCGCGCAGGCCCGGCACGATCCGGTTGCCGGCCAGCGGGACCAGCACGATGTCGCGCGGCATGCCCGGCTCGAAACGGACCGAGGTGCCGGCCGGGATACCGAGCCGGTGACCCCAGGCGGCGGTGCGGTCGAACTCCAGGGCCGCGTTCGCCTCGGCGAAATGGAAGTGGGAGCCGACCTGCACCGGACGGTCGCCGGTGTTCCGTACCGTCAAGTTGGTCGTTGATCTGCCGGGGTTGATCTCGATCTCGCCGGCGCCGAAGAAGACCTCGCCGGGGATCATGAGATCGGCCCGTGGACGGTGACCAGCTTCGTGCCGTCCGGGAACGTGGCCTCGACCTGCACCTCGGCGAGCATCTCGGGCACGCCCTCGAGAACGTCGTCGCGGGTCAGCACCCGCCGGCCGGCATCCATCAGATCGACGACGGTACGGCCGTCGCGGGCCCCCTCCAGGAGGAAGGCGGTGATGATCGCGGTGGCCTCGGGGTAGTTCAGTTTGAGCCCACGGTCACGCCGCTTCTGGGCGACGTCGGCAGCCACGTGGATGAGCAGTCGGTCCTGCTCGTGCTGGCTGAGGAACAAAGGAACCTCCTGGGTGCGCCCGGAGATGCTTGCATTTGGAAGTTTCCGACGTGTAACCGTTCCGTGTTTCTCTGTTATGACGCCACAGTGATCAAAACACGGAACGGCCGCACGCCGGGTGAGGGCGCGGGAGATCAGTTGTCGTTGCTGTTGCCCGGACCACTGTTGTTGCTGCCCGGGCCGCTGTTGTCGCCGGCCGCGCTCTCCCCCGATGTCGGGGTCGGGGCCGTCGTGGTCTGCTCCTCGGTCGGGGTGGCGGTCGCCGTGGCCGTCGCGGTCGCCGTGGCTGTCGCGGTGGCGGCCGGGGAGGTCGCGGCCGGACGGGTCGAGGTCTGGTTCTTCGGGGTGGTCGACTCGCGGGGCTTGTTGTTGTTGCCGGTCCCGCCCTTGTTGTCGTCGCCCTTGCGCGTCGGGCTGGTCACGACCGCCGGAGCCGAGTTGCCGGTGTCCGGAGTAGTGCCGCCGGTGGGCTCGTCGCCGAACAGGCCGAGCGGGTCGGCCAGGGCGAAAGCGGTGCCCAGACCGAGCAGGACCAGGACGGTCGCCGCGATGATCAGGAGGCGGCGGCGCTTCTCGGGAGTGCCCGTGGGCCGGGGTGAGTCGGCGATCGCGGGGGATCCGGTTGCGCTCGGTCCTGTCGCGATCCCGGGGCCCGCTGTCCCGGGTGCGCCTCCGGGCCTGGTCGGTCTGGTTGCGCGGCCGGGCTCCGGTGCTCCGAAAGGCGGTGCGTCGAGCGCGGTGAAGCTGCCGTCGGCCATCGTGTGACCGTCCTGGACCGGGCCGGCGGGCGGAAGCTCGTCGAGACGTGGGGCGCCGACCATGGCCCGAGCGGCGAACGCGCCGGCTGCGACGGCCTGGGTGGCGGCGTTCCGGTCCACGCTCGTGCCGTACCCATCGGCTGTTCCGCTGGTCTGTGCTGTTCCGCCGGCCTGCGCCGACCCGGTGGTCTGTGCAGTTCCGCTGGTCTGGGCCGTCCGGTTGGCCTGCGCCGGGATGCCGGAACTCGACATTTCGCCCGTGGCTGGGGCGTTGGCTTCACCGGCGTGTGTGCCGTTGGCCGCCACGCTGCTCGCCGCCTCCCGGGCGGTGGCGGTCCGGGCTCCGGTGCCTGCGGCGATGTTGGTGAGAGTGGCGGCGACGGGCGGGAGTCCGGTGTCCTCGGCGACGGCGGCTTCCGCGGCCGCGGCCATGGCGGCGGCCGACGCGAAACGATCCTCCGGCTGCTTGGCCAGCGCCACACCGACCAGGTCACGAACCAGGCGCGGAATGTCCCGGGACAGCGCCGGCGGCTCATCGGTGACGTGCTGCAGAGCGACCGCCAGCGGATTGTCCCCGAGGAACGGCGGCCGCCCGGTGAGGCAGTGATACGCCACCCCGCCCAGCGCGTAGATGTCCGCCGCCGGCCCGGTGGTCCGCTTCGACACCTGCTCCGGCGCGATGTACAGCGCCGTACCCACGACCTCCCGCGCCCCGGTCAGGGTCACCGAGTTCGCCGACCGCGCCACCCCGAAATCGACCAGGACCACCGTCCCGTCCGGCTCGATGATCAGGTTCCCCGGTTTGACGTCCCGGTGGATCACCCCGGCCTCGTGCGCGGCCTGCAACGCCCGGCCCGCCTGCGCCACGATCGACATGGTCTCGCCGACCGAGAGTTGCCCGCGATCACCGATGACCCGGTTCAGCGGCTGCCCGTCGACCCGCGCCATCACCAGGTAGGCGCCGTCGTCCTCGGTATCCCCGAAGTCGTACACGGCGACGACACCCGGATGCCGCAGCGCGGCCATCGTGCGGGCCTCGTGCCGGAACCGCCGTAGGAACCCGGGATCGCTCCCGCGCCCACCCAGCAGCGTCTTCACCGCGACCGGGCGGCCCAGCACGGTATCGGTCGCCGCCCAGACCTCACCCATGCCACCGGCCGCGATCCGGTCGTCCATCCGGTACCGCCCACCGAGCAACTCTCCGGGATCAGGCATAGGCCTTCCTCTACCCAGGACCGTCCCCGGCTATCCCCTTTCCCGCCCCGTCCCGGAACCCCACCCCCTTACCCCGCCACGACCTCACCCCTCGCGCGCCTCACCCCGCACAGCGTTTCCCCACCGCATACGCACGGTGCTGCCACGCATTCATCGCACTCTCTGCCCTCTCCGCCCTGCGCCACCCACGTCAGACCGCGCCGCCTCGCCCGGCATCGGGCCGAACCGCCCCGCGCCGTGCCGCGCCACCGCCCCGCGCCACCCGCGCTGAGCCGCCGAGCCGCGCCGCCCGCGCCGAGCCGCGCCGCCCGCGCCGAGCCGCGCCGCCCGCGCCGAGCCGCGCCGCCCGCGCCGAGCCGCGCCGCCCGCGCCGAGCCGCGCCGCCCGCGCCGAGCCGCGCCGCCCGCGCCGAGCCGCGCCGCCCGCGCCGAGCCGCGCCGCCCGCGCTGAGCCGCCGAGCCGCGCCGCCCGCGCCGAGCCGCCCTGAGCAGGCCTTGCCGCTCGGGTCGGCTGCGTGGCCTCCCGAGCCGTGCCGGGCGTGGCCGCGGACTGACTGCACACCACAGCCACGCCGGGTCGCGGGTTCAGGCCGGCGTCGGCGGGGACGTGCCGGGTCGGCGCCGTGCGAGGGTCACTCTCCGACGTAGAGGATGGCGTCGATCTCGATGTCGAAGCCGACCAGCGGGACCGGCAGTGTCGTGCGGACCGGCAGGTGCTCACCCTTGATGTACTGCGGGTAGATCTCGTTGAGCTCGGGGAAGTCGCCGAAGTCCCGCAGGTAGACGCCGACCCGGACGGCGTCGTCCAGGCTCGCACCGGCCGCCTCGGCGACCGCGGCCAGGTTCGCGAAAGCGGCGTGGGCCTGCTCGGCGAAACTGCCCGTGACCCGCGTGCCGTCCGGCCGCGCGGGAATGGCACCGGCCAGGTAGATGGTGTCGCCGGCGACGACGGCATGTGAGTACGGCCCGCCGGCGGGCGCGGCCTTGTCGGTGATCACAGCGCGCTTGGGCATCAGGAACTCCTCGGTTGGTGTCTCGGGAACTGTTCGGCCAGCCCGCCCGCCCCGACCAGGGGTGTGGCGAGCAGGTCACGGAGGTGGCGCGCACGGCCGTCCAGCGCGGCACGCTGCGCGTCGGTGAGCGGTATCCACGGCGGCGGCGGCGCGGGCAGCCGTGGCGGGAGCAGCCGGCCGGCCACGTAGGTCGCCTCGTTGACCAGTCGCACCGGCGACGTGCGGACCTGCCGGTGCGCGTCGACGACCGGGAACTCCTCGTCCCGTACGTCGAAGATCGCGATGTCGGCGGGAGCACCGACGTCGAGGGTCCCGCCCGGCAGGCCCAGCAGCCGGGCCGGCTGGACGGTGACCGCCGCGATCACCTCGGGCAGGGGAAGGCCGGCCGCCAGGAGCTTGGCCATCGTGGTGGGCAGGTCGAAGACCGGTCCGTACAGCGAGCGGGCGTGCAGGTCGGTGGAGATCGTGGACGGCCGCAGCCCGGCAGCCAGTTGAGCCTCGAGCACGTCGAACGCGAACCCGCCGGAGCCGTGCCCGATGTCCAGCCGCACCCCACGCCCGGCCGCCGCATGAACTGCCGGGCCGAGCGGAGCGGCGATCCCGCTCGCGCAGTGGGTGACGATGTCGCCGGGCCGCAGCAGGTCGAGCACCTCGTCGAGGGCGGGCGGCGTGGTACCGATGTGGACCATCACCGGCACGCCGCAGGCCTCGGCCGCCGCCAGGCCCCGGCGCAGCGGCTCGACCCCGTTGTCACCGACGGTCTCCCGGTCGATGCGAACCTTGACGCCGCGGATCAGTTCCCGGTTCGCCTGGATGGTGTCGATGGCCAGTGGGACGTCACAGTTGCCCAGGTCACGGCTTTCGCCGGTGCGCCCGGCGAGGCCGATCGCGGAGATGTTGAGCAGCGCGGGCACCCGGACGCCGGACGTGGCCGCGACCCGGCGCAGGCCGTCCAGCGTGAACGCGCCGGCCGACCCGGCGTCGACCCATGTGGTCACCCCCGAGTGCCAGGCCACCGGATCCGGGTCGATCCCCCAGTAGCCCGGCCCGACGTGGGTGTGCAGGTCGATCAGGCCGGGCGTGACCAGCCGACCGGAGACGTCGACGACCCGGTGTGCGTCGTGGGGCAGGCCGGGGCCGACCGCGGCGATGCGCCCGTCCCGGACCCCGACGTCCCCGGGCTGCTCGGTGACCGTGGGGCCGGCGGCGGTCATCAGTGTGCCGCCGGCCAGGAGCAGGTCGAACCTCATCACTCACCACCTGATGCCAGGGCGGCCTGGATCGCCAGCCGGTAGAGCCGGGTGGGCCGGCCCTTGTGATGCGGCTGGGCGCTGCCCTCGGCGACGACCAGCCCGGCCTCGCCCAGCTTGCGGATGAGCCGGCGACCGCTCGGGTCGGTGATCCCGAGCGCGCGGGCCAGCTCGCCGGGGGTGATCGGCCGCCCGGCCAGGGAGCGTTCCAGCGCGGCGAGCCGGGACATCGTGGCGGCGCTCAACCCGGCCCGGACGGCCACCTCCTCCAGGCCGCCGTGCTCCCGGTAGGTATAGGTCAAGGGCGGCCCGGCGGCGCCGATCGGGCCGATCATCACACCGTCCTCGGTGATCAGATAACCGGCGGCGGTGCCGTCCCGCTCGGCGCGATCCGCCGCCTGCTCGGCCAGCGTGACGCTGCTGCGGGCGGACGCCCCGATGCCGAAACCGACCGCGGGCCCCAGGGATGGTGGCGACTCGGCACCGTCGCCGCCCGGGGCGCTGCGGTGGAAGCCGGTCGTCTCGTCGAGCGGCAGGCTGACCCAGTGCCGGGTCAGCGTCTCGAAGACGACGGCCGGGGCGAACGCGATCACCCCGCGCGGGCCGTGCTCGTCGATCCACGCGTCGGCCAGCTGGGGGAGCTCGGCCAGGGTCTGGCGCAACGCCTCCCGGGTGCTGGACTCCGGGGCGCGGAAGACCGCGGCGGCGAACCTCTGCTCGTCGGCCTGCTGGCTGCGCACGCGGGAGACCAGATCGTGCAGGTCGGCCCGGATCGTGCCGGGCGTGGCCATCGCCGGCAGCACCGCCGTCCGCCCGTCCAGAGCGGCGGCCACCCCGGTGCGAACGGTGATCACATAGGGCGCGCCGGTGCGTTCCAGATGCTCGTGGTGGAACGCCACCACCTCGGCGATCGGCTGCTCGGGGCGGAACGGGAGCGTGGCGATCGACGCGCGGTCCAGGCCGAGCGCGGCCGCGACCTCGGTGATCGTCTCGTCGGGGAATGTGTCGATGCTCACCGGCGTGGCCGGCCAGCCGTTGCCCCGGGCGCGCGCCCAGGCCAGGGCCAGGTCGAGCGCGGCCGATCGGGTGATCACCACGGGCAGGCCGGGTGGCAACAGGTCGGCCGCCCGGGCGTGCGGGACCAGCCCGAGGAGCAGACCGTCGAGCGAGCCGGTGGACAGCAGATCGCCGACCCGGTCGCGGATCTCCTCCTCCCGCTCGTAGACCGCCCAGGCGAAGGAGACGCCGGTCAGCGTGCGCGCCGCCTCGGCGAAACGGCCCTGTTGACCGGAGTGGACCACGATTCCGATGGTCATCGCTGCCTCCCTCTGGTGGTTCGTATGTGGCTCGTAGTAGCCTGCAGGACATCGCCCGCCAGGTCAAGGAGGTCCGATGAGCGAGCCACTTCCGAACATCATTCCACGCCCGGCCCTGGCCGAGCCGGCCGAGGGCGGCTTCCGCCTCGACGCGGCGACGCCGCTCGACGCCGCTCCCGGCCTGACCGAGGTGGCTGCCTGGCTGCGCGGCACCCTGGGCCCGGCCACCGGCTGCCATCTGCCGGCCGGCCCCGGCGGCATCCGCCTGCAAGTCGACGAGACGCTGGCCACCGAGGAATACGAACTGGTCATCGACGACACCGGCATCGACCTCCGGGGTGGCTCCGACTCGGGCGTCTTCTACGGCACGCAGACCCTGCGGCAGTTGCTTCCCCCGGCCACGCTACGTCGCGCACGGCTGTCCGACGGCCCTTGGACGGTTCCCGCCGGGCGGATCCGGGACGCGCCTCGCTTCGGCTGGCGAGGGGTGATGCTCGACGTGGCCCGGCACTTCATGCCGGTCGCCGACGTGCTGCGCCTGATCGACCTGATCGCGTTCCACAAGCTCAACGTGCTGCACCTGCACCTCACCGACGACCAGGGCTGGCGTCTCGACGTGCCCGGCCGGCCGCGGCTCACCTCGGTCGGCGCCTGGCGGTCGTCCACCATGCTCGGCTCCCGGCAGCACGAGCGCTATGACGACCGGCCCCACGGTGGCTTCTACTCCGGTGACGATCTGCGGGAGATCGTGGCCTACGCCGCGGAACGCCACATCACCGTCGTGCCCGAGGTCGACATGCCCGGCCACATGCAGGCGGCGATCGCGGCCTATCCCGAGCTCGGCAACGGGTGGTCCGGCCCGGTCCGCACCTCCTGGGGCATCTCCCCGCACGTGCTCAACCTCGGCCCCGAGGCCCTCGACTTCTGTCGCGCCGTGCTCGACCATCTCTGCGACCTGTTCCCGGGCGAGCTGATCGGGATCGGCGGGGACGAGTGCCCGGCCGACGAGTGGCGCGACAGCCCGGCCGCGCTGGCCCGCATCCAGGCGGAAGGACTGGCCGGGCCCGAGCGGCTGCAGTCCTGGTTCACCGCGCGGATGGCCGAGCATCTCGCTCGCCGCGGCCGCCGGGTGTTCGGCTGGGACGAGATCCTGGCCGGCGGCGCACCGGCCGGGGCGGTGATCGCAGCCTGGCGCGGTCCCGGGCCGGCGGCTCACGCGGTGCGCGCCGGGCATTCGGTGGTTTCCTGCCCCGATATGTCGGTCTACCTGGACTATCGCCAGTCCGACGACCCGGGCGAACCGACGCCGGTGGGCACACTCCTTACGCTGGCCGACATCTATGCCTTCGACCCGGTGCCGCCCGGCCTCACCGAAGCCGAAGCCGAAGCCGAAGCCGAAGCCGAAGCCGAAGCCGAGGCCGAGGCCGAGGCCGAAGCCGCGGCCGGGCTGGTGCTCGGCGGGCAGGCGAACCTCTGGACCGAGCACATGGAGTCCGCGCGGCGCGTCGACTACCAGGCTTTTCCACGGCTCTGCGCGTTCGCCGAGACCGTCTGGAGTCCGCCCGGGCGCGACTTCACCGACTTCTCCGCGCGGCTGCCGCTCCACCTGGAACGGCTCGACGCGCTCGGCGTGAACTATCGACCCGAGACCGGGCCCCGGCCGTGGGACTCACGACCGGACGCGCCGGGTAACCCTCGTACGCTCAAGGATCGTCTCTCGGAATTGCGTGAAATGACCGCTGACCTGGAACGGGAACCCGCATGAACGCCGCCGCCGGCGACTGCCTCGACGGCGCGAGCAGCCCGGCGGACAACGACGAGACAAGCACCGAAGGAGACCGCGGATGACCATCGACTGGCGGAGCAAAGGATTCTGGCTGCCCCACGGCGCACGGACGGCCGAGGAGATCGCACGGGATCGTCCGAGCCTGTTCGGCGGAGGTTTCACCTGGCCGGTGCTGGTGGTGCGACGCGCGGCGGCGGAGGCGAACATCGCCACGATGGCCGCCTGGTGCCGGCGGCACGGGTTCGATTTCGCCCCGCACGCCAAGACGACCATGGCGCCCGGCCTGATCGAGGCCCAGCTGCGGGCCGGCGCGTGGGGGATGACGGTGGCCACCGCCAACCAGGCGCTGGTGCTGCGTCGGCTCGGGGTGGAGCGGGTGCTGATCGCGAATCAGGTGCTCGATCCCACCGCGCTGAGCTGGCTCGCCGCCGAGAGCACGGCGGGATGGGAGGTCTATTTCCAGATCGATTCCCTTGCCGGCGTACGGGCGGCGGCCGCGGCCGGCAATGCTCGCGTGCTCGTCGAGCTGGGCCATCCGGGTGGACGGACCGGTGTGCGCACGCTGGAGCAGCTCGAAGAGGTCGCGCGAGCCGCGGCCGACGCCCCTGGGGTCGAGCTGGCCGGCGTGACCGGATACGAGGGGCAGCTCGCCGACCGGGCCGAGGTGGACGCCTATCTGGATCGGCTGGTCGAGGGGTTCGAACGGCTGTCGGCGGCCGGACTGCTATCCGAGGAACCGCTGGTGTCGGCCGGCGGCAGTGCATGGTTCGACCGGGTCGGTGATCGTCTCGCCGGACTGGATCAGCGGGCCCGGCTCGTTCTGCGCAGCGGGGCCTCGGTCACCCATGACGACGGGTTCTACCGGGAACGGACGCCGTTCACCAGGGTGCCCGAGGAAGGGCCACTCGCGGCGGCGCTGGAGATCTGGGCGCAGGTTCTGTCCGTGCCGGAACCGGGGCTGGCGCTGGCCGGGATGGGCAAACGGGACGCGCCGTTCGACGAGGGGCTACCGGTGCCGATGGAGGTCCGGCGGGTGGACGGGACGACCGGGCCGGCTGACGGGCTGCGGGTGAGCCGGCTCAACGATCACCACACCTATCTGGAGGTGGCCGAGGGCAGCGAGGTGACACCGGGGGATCTGGTGCGATTCGGGATCTCCCACCCGTGCACGGCGTTCGACAAATGGCGCGAGATACCGGTGGTGGACGAGGAGCGGCGGGTGGTGGATGTGCTGCACACCTACTTCTGAGGATTGCTCCGGCTCGGTCGGCAGGCGGGCCTGTTTCGCCGTCGAACGCTGAGATCAGCGGTTTCGCCGGTGGGGCGACACGGGCTGATTCGGACGGGGCCCGCTGGACGCCGGGTGCCATGGAGACACGGACCTGGGGTTCCGGCTGCGGGGGCGCTGGGCCGCTTGGGGTGCGGGGCGGCTGGGCGGTGCGAAGTGGGGTGCGGAAACGGAGTGGCGGGGGTGGAGTTGATCTGGGGAGACTGCGTGGCATGAGTGAGACGTTGGTGCTGTGGCGCCCGACCGGGCCCGAGGAGCTCGAGTTGGTGCGGGATTCGGGTTGGCGGCGGTGGCCTGCGCGGCTGCCGGACCAGCCGATCTTCTATCCGGTGCTCAACGAGGACTACGCGGTGCGGATCGCGCGGGACTGGAATGTGCCGGCCTCGGGGGTGGGGTATGTGACGCGGTTCGAGGTGGAGGCGGAGTTCGCGGCTCGGTACCCGGTGCGGCAGGCCGGCGGGGACACGATTCTCGAGCTCTGGGTTCCGGCCGAGGAGTTGGAGGAGTTCAACGACCACATCGTCGGCACGATCGAGGTTGTCCGCGAGTTCCGCTGACCGTCGCGGAGTTCGGCGCCGGAGCGCGGTCCGGCGATGGGACGCGGCCCGGCTGGTCGGTGCGGGACGGCTGAGGGTGATCCGGCTGGGGAGGGCGCGTGACGGCGGCGGGTCTGGTGGGTGTTTTTGGGCAGGAGGCTTATCGGGGGCGGTTCGAGTGGGGGGTGTCCGGGGCTGAGGCGATCGCCGCCGGGGCGGGGTTTGTCGTGGTGGTGGACGTGTTGTCGTTCACGACCACGCTCAGCGTGGCGGTGGAGCACGGGATCGCGGTCATGCCGTATCGGTGGCGGGACGGCAGCGCGGCGGAAGTGGCTGAGCGGTACGGGGCTGAGCTGGCGGTGGGGCGGAAGGTGGCGCGGCCCGATGAGATCAGTCTGTCTCCGGCGGCGCTCCGACGCGTGATCGCAGAGCGGCCGGTGGGGCGGCTCGTGCTGCCGTCGCCGAACGGGTCGGCTATCTCTGCACGGTTCGCCGCGGGCGGGGTCACGGTGATCGGGGTCAGCTTGCGGAACGCCAAGGCGGCCGGTGAATGGGTTCGGGCTCGGCTTGACGGGCAGGCCGTCGCGGTGGTCGCGGCCGGCGAGCAGTGGCCGGAAGGCGAGCGGGCGCTGGAACGCGAGCAGCGGCCGGACGGTGGGCCACAGCCAGCAGGCGAACGGCGGCCGGACGGTGGGCTGCGGTCAGATGGTGGGCTGCGACCGGAGAGCGGGCCGCGACAGGAGGGTGGGCTGCGACCGGAGAGTGGGCTGCGGCCGGGCGGTGGGTTGCGGCCTGCGGTTGAGGACCTTTGGGGTGCGGGGGCGTTCCTGGACGGGTTTGACGATCTTTCGCCCGAGGCGGAGATGGCGGTGGCGGCGTATCGGGCGGTGGCGGATCGGGTTCCCGAGGCGCTGGCTGCGTCGGCTTCGGGGCGGGAGCTGAGCGCGATCGGGTTTGCCGGGGATGTCGCGGTTGCGGGGGAGATCCACTCGACCGAGGTCGTGCCGGTGCTTCAGGACGGTTGGTATCGGGGCGTTCGTCTCGGCGGAGGTTGAGCGTCTGAGTAGTGGAGGTGCTGCTGGTGGGCTGGTTCGGGGTGGGGATCGGTGTCGCCCGGATGCCTAGTCGCCTCGGTGGGGGATGTTGTCCGACGATCATGGGTCTTAGCGTTCTGGGGAGTTTCTCCCACTTCGTCGCTGGAGACCTATATGCCGGTTTTTCGTGCTGCCAGCTACGCCAGCAACACCACTGACAGCGGTTCGGGTGATCCGCCCGGGGGTGAGGAGCGGACCGCGTCGGGGCAGCGGGAGCGTTTCGTGGGGGAGGCGCCCGTTGTCGTGCGTTCGCGCACCTCCCCGGACAGGGTTGGCGAGGCGCGGCCTGACCAGGAGCGGAAGGTTCCGCGGCCGGTTCGTGATCAGGCGCCCTCACCCCGGCCGATCCGTCACCAGTCGCCTGCCACCGCGCCCGCGCCGGTGAACCCGGCCCCGGCCGCCCCGGTGAACCCGCCCCCGACCGGGCCGGTGAGTCCGATGTCGGCCGGGCCCTTGAGCCCGACCCCGGCCAGGCCGGTGAGCCTGATGTCGGCCGGGCCCCTGAGTCCGACCCCGGCTGGGCCGGCAAGCCCGATGTCAGCCGGGCCGGTGCGTCCTAACCCGGCCGGGCCGGTGAATCGCGCGCCCGGCGTGTCGGGCGGCCACGGTTCGCCTGCGGCAGTGGATCATGGGGCAGCCGGGCCGCTGGGGTATGCGCCGCCCGGGTCCACGGGGCACACGCCGACCGGGTCCGTGGGGCATGTGACGGGTGCGGCGATGAACCAGGGGCCGGTCGGCTCGGGGACCCAGACGACGGCCGGGCCGGCGAATAGGGCGCCGGCCGCGGCGATGGGCCAGGGGGCGACCACGCCGGTGGACCGGGCGGCTACGACGGTGCCGGCTGGGGAGGACCCGGTGTGGACTGCTGATACGCCGCCGGCGACCAGCGTGCTGACCCGGATCGGCGTGCCACCCATGGCGGCTCCGGAGCCACCCGGGGCCGACCGGGCGGCCGACGATTCGGGGGCTTCCTCACACGTACGCGAAGAGGGTTGGAAAAAAGCGGATCGAGCGAAGCCGCCTGGTCGGGGAATCGCGCTGACCGCACTGATGATCAGTCTGGTGGCGCTGGTGGCCTCCGGGGCGGGGGCTGTGCTGCTCTATCGGTTGCATGAGGGCGCCGGGGCCCGGCCGGAGCGACCGGAAACGGTCGCGGCGTCGAGTACAGGGCTCCCCGTGACGTACGCGAAAGAGGCTCTTGATATTCGGATCGGCTGCTCCGCGCTGGTCTACCTGGACCTCGACGAACCTCGCGCCGGCGCCGCACAGCAGGTGTCCGACCTGCGGTACGACAGCAAATGCGGGAGCACCCCGGCCCGCCTGTCGCTCGGGCCGGGCGCGGCCGCCGGCAGCAGCGTGGCCACCGCGGACCTGGACGCGGACGACTGTCAGCGGGCGATCAGGAACGGTCCGCTCGGGCCGGGGGCCGAGGTGCCGGTGAGGAAAGGGTCGGCGATGTGTGTGCTGACCGCGGCCCAACCGGCGAAGCTGGTCCTGGTGGAGATCACCGACGTGGGCGCGACCGGAACCGCGGGTTTGCGCGCGACCTCCTGGCTGGCCCGATAGCAGAGGCCGGCCCGGCGACAAGGGCGAACGGGTGGCCGGCAATAGCGGACCAACCCCGGCAAACCGGCCCGTGGCACGTGGCACGGGGCGACCCTGACAGAATGTCGGGTGCGCCCCGCGAAACTCGGTTAGGAGACGTTTCCGTGATCAGGACCCACAACGCCGGCAGTCTGCGTGCCACCGACACCGGCACGACGGTGACGCTGGCGGGCTGGGTGGCCCGCCGGCGGGACCACGGCGGTGTCATCTTCGTCGACCTGCGGGACGGCTCCGGCGTGGTGCAGGTGGTCTTCCGCGAGGAGGACGCGCACGCGCTGCGCAACGAGTTCTGCGTGAAGGTCGTCGGTCAGGTCAACGCCCGCCCCGACGGCAACGAGAACCCGGAGCTGGCCACCGGCGCGATCGAGGTCGTCGCCAGCGAGCTGACCGTGCTCTCCGAGGCCGCGCCGCTGCCGCTGCCGATCGACGACGCGGTCACCGCGTCCGACGACATCCGCTTGAAGTATCGCTACCTCGACCTGCGCCGTTCCGGCCCGTCGAAGGCGCTGCGCCTGCGCAGCCGGGCCAACCAGATCGCCCGTGAGGTGCTGCACGCGCACGACTTCAACGAGATCGAGACGCCGACCCTGACCCGGTCGACGCCCGAGGGCGCGCGGGACTTCCTGGTCCCGGTCCGCCTGCAGCCCGGCTCGTGGTACGCGCTGCCCCAGTCCCCGCAGCTGTTCAAGCAGCTGCTGATGGTCGCCGGCATGGAGCGGTACTACCAGATCGCCCGCTGCTACCGCGACGAGGACTTCCGCGCCGACCGGCAGCCCGAGTTCACCCAGCTCGACATCGAGATGTCGTTCGTCACGCAGGACGACATCATCGCGCTCGGCGAGGAGATCGTCGCCAAGCTGTGGAGCGAGCTCGCCGGCTACGAGGTGCAGCTGCCGATCCCGCGGATCACCTGGACCGACGCGATGAACCGCTACGGTTCCGACAAGCCCGACCTGCGGTACGGGGTCGAGCTGGTCGAGCTCACGGACTACCTGCGCGGCACCGAGTTCCGGGTGTTCGCCGGCGCGATCGACGCCGGTGGCTACGTCGGCGCGGTCGTCATGCCGGGCGGCGCGTCACAGACCCGCAAGGAGCTCGACGGCTGGCAGGACTGGGCCAAGGCGCGAGGCGCCCGTGGTCTCGCCTATGTGGTTCTGGACGCGGAGACCGGCGAGCCGCGCGGCCCGGTAGGAAAGAACCTCTCATCCGACCACTTGTCCGGACTGCCGGATGCGGTGGGGGCCAAGCCCGGCGACGCCATCTTCTTCGCCGCGAGTGCGGAGCGCCGCGAGGCCCAGGAACTCCTCGGCGCCGCCCGCATCGAGATCGCCAAGCGCGCCAAGCTGATCGACGAATCCTCCTGGGCGTTCTGCTGGGTCGTCGACGCCCCCATGTTCGAGAAGACCGACGAAGGCGGCTGGACCGCCGTCCACCACCCCTTCACCTCGCCGAACGACGAGTGGCTGGACAACTTCGAGTCCGCCCCGGACAAGGCCCTCGCCTACGCGTACGACATCGTCGTCAACGGCAACGAGATCGGCGGCGGCTCCGTCCGTATCCACCGCGGCGACGTGCAGAGCCGGGTCTTCGACCTGCTCGGCATCACCCCGGAAGAGGCGCAGGACAAGTTCGGCTTCCTGCTCGAAGCGTTCAAGTACGGCCCGCCGCCGCACGCCGGCATCGCCCTGGGCTGGGACCGGACCTGCATGCTGCTCGGCGGGTTCGACTCGATCCGCGAGGTCATCTCGTTCCCGAAGAGCCGCGGCGGCTTCGACCCGCTGACCGGCGCACCCACCCCGATCACCGCCCAGCAGCGCCTCGAAGCCGGCGTCGACGCCAAGCCGAAGGCCAACGCCGGCACGCCGGGCACCGACGGCCAAGCCGCCCCGGTCGAGCGCTCCAACTGACATAAAAGCAGGTCACGGCCCCGGCGGGAACTTCCCGCCGGGGCCGTGCGTTATCCACAATCCACAGGTCCGACAACCCGGCGTGCGCGGGACCGCCGATCCTGTGAGACTGGTCCGCGTGGAGCCGACCATCGTTCAATGCGCCGAGCAGCTGTATGTCGGCCGCCGCGAATCGATCACCATGACCGAGTTCGCGCGCATCGCCGATCACCTGCCCACCATGTTCTCCGGCCTCGCGCAACGAGGCATCCAGGTCACCGGTGCGCCCTTCTTCCGCTACCGCGTGATCGACATGGCGGCGGAGATGGTGGTCGAGGCCGGCATCCCCGTCGCCGGCCGCGTCCCGGTCGAGCCACCCGACTTCATGGACACGCTGCCCGCCGGCCGCTACGCCACGGTCAGCCACGTCGGCCACCCCGACCAGCTGATGGGGATCACCGCGCGACTCCTCGACTGGGGGCAGCGCAACGGCCTGACCTGGGACATGACACCGACCCCGACGGGGGAGCGGTGGAATGCGCGACTCGAGATCCTGATGACCAGCCCGGCCGAACAACCGGACATGCACAAATGGGAGACGGTGCTGCTGTTCAAACTCGCCGACTGACCCGGCGCCGAAACCGCGGTCCGGCGCCGGCTCTGCTCGGCTCCTTCTTACTTTTTCCCGTACGTCATGAGCCTCCGGCAACCGCAGCGTCCCGGTCCCGTCGTCACCGCGCGAGGCCCCGGCCGGTCAAGGCCCGCCCGGCGTGCGCCGGGCCGGGGCGGGCGGTCACCGAAGTGCGGTCACCGATCCTGAAGCCGCTCGTTCCCTGGTCGACGCCGGCATCGAAAGCACCGAGGCCGGACTGCGGAAACCGTTGTGCACGACGGCATCCGCGGCGAGCATCCACCCCCGGAAGCGGCGGTCGGCCGGGGCCGCTCAGGTCGGTGGGGCGTGGCCGGCGGCGGTCAGGCCGGGCCGATCAGGTCGGTGGCGTGGACGGCGGCGCGGAGCAGGATGGGATCGGGGCTGCTGTGCCAGGCCTCGATGGCGGCGTCGGCGAACTTGATGGCGTGGGCGTCGCCTGAGGTTGCGGCGTGCTCGAAAACCTCGGCGGGGTCGAGCCGAACCGGCAGGGCAGTATCGGAGGAGGCGGCGGGGGCGGGGGCGGGGCCCTGACCAGGGCCGGCGGAGTGCCTCGGGCCGGGCTCGGACGGCGAGTAGGCCGCGGTCACGGCGGCGGTCGCCGCCCAGGCCGCCGCGAGGCTGGGCCCCGCGAGCGCCGCCGGCAGCGCCGGAAGTGTCCGCAGCACCGCGGCCGGTGCGGTCGCCGCGTGGACCATCATGATCGGGCTGCCGTGTCCGTAGTCCAGATGCCGCCGCACCGCCGCGCCCACGATCCCCCGGAGCCGCTCCGATTCCGGTCCGTCGCCCGGTACCGCTCCCGACGACGACGCCCAGTCGGGCAGGTCGGCCAGCTGGGCCAGCCGGCTGCGGATGCCGAGCCGCTGGTCGGGGACGCGCGGCACGGCGTCCAGCGCGCCCCGCGGGTCGGAGTTCCGGTACGGTCCCTGCCCGGCGGGCGCGATGGGCTGCCAGCGCGCCGCCCAGTACGCCAGTCCTTGTCCCAGCTCGGCGACGCGTTCCGGGGTTTCCTGTTCGAGCAGCGCCCGGACGGCGTGGCCGACCCGGATCACCCCGTGGGTCGCCCCGGCGGCGATGCCCGGCAGCAGTCGCGGCCACCAGGTCGCGAGCATGTCCCGCCACGGCTCGGTCCGTGTCTCGCGGTTGAAGAAGATCAACCAGTCTCCGGTACGGGCGACGTCCCCGAGCGGTTCCCGCCAGCCGTCCCGTGCGATCGGCGCGATGCCGCGCGGTGTCTCTTCGAGGCGGTCGAGGTATTTGTCGATCCACCGGTGTACGTCGTCGGCGTGCCCGTTCCGGATCAGTGCCTCGGCGGCCATCGGGGCGTGGTTGGAGAGCCAGCCGTCGAATTCCGGCCCGGTGTCATGGAGGCGGAGCAGAGCTTCGTCGAGCGTCTCGTTTGCCATGCTCACGAGCTTGCTACCTGAACCTTGGTTCACGTCAAGCCTCATGAATGCCCAGTTCACAGGGCATTCATGCCGATCGTGCACAATAGCTGTGCACAGAAGTTGTGCACAGTTACTGTGTATCCATGGCCGACGACGTCACCCAGGTACATCTCAGTGGTCCACAGATCCGCGCGCTCGCCCAGCCGCTGCGCCTGCGGCTCGTCGGCCAGCTCCGGCTGACCGGTCCGGCCACCGCCACCAGCCTCGCCGCCGCGCTGGGCACGAACACCGGCGCGACCAGCTATCACCTGCGCCAGCTGGCCGAGGTCGGGCTCGTCGTCGAGGAGGAGCGTCCGGGGTCGGGCCGGCAGCGCTGGTGGCGGGCCGCGCACGACATGTCCAGCTTCCGCCGCAGCTACTACGAGGGTGATCCGGAGGCCACCGCGGCGGTCGAGTGGCTGGAGGCGTTCCAGGTCCGCCACTTCGCCGAGCTGGCGCAGAACTGGCGGCGCGCGCTGCCCGACGAGTCCCCGGCCTGGCAGGAGACCGCCGAGATCTCCGACTACATGCTGCACCTCGGTTCGGAGCAGACCACCGCCCTGCTGCGCGAGATCGAGGACGTGATCGACCGGTACCGGCGCCTCGGCCAGGACGAGCCGGGCCCCGACGCGCGCCTGGTCGCGCTCTACGTGGCCGCGCTGCCGCGGATCGGGGACGTGATGGAGACCTCGGAGGACGTGACATGACCATGGCCGTACGGGAAATCAGGTTTCGGTATCTGCTCTTGATCGCTCTTCGGTGGCTGCCCGTCGGGCTGATCATCCCGCTGTTCCCGTTGCTGCTGCTGGATCGCGGGCTGACGATCGCGCAGACCGGTGTGGCCTCCGCGGTCCAGGGCATCACCGTGCTGTTCCTGGAGCTGCCGACCGGTGGTCTGGCCGACGCGCTCGGCCGCCGCCCGGTGCTGCTGATCGCCGGGGCGATCAATCTGGTCTCGCTGACCGTGATGACCTTCGCCGACACGGTCGCCGTGTTCGCCCTGGCCTGGTTCCTGCAGGGGATCTACCGGGCGCTGGACAGCGGGCCGCTGGACTCCTGGTTCGTCGACGAGTCCCTGGCCGCGGACGACAGGGCCGACATCGAGACCGGCCTGAGCCACGGCTCGGTCGCGCTCAGTCTCGCGATCGCCGCCGGTGCCCTGCTCAGTGGCGGTCTGATCTGGCTCGGCCCGATCGGCTCGCTCAGCGCGCTGACCGTGCCGTTGATCGGCGCCGTCATCCTGAGCGGGGTCAGCACGCTGGCGATCGTGTTCTTCATGAAGGAGGAGCGGCCGGCGCGCGGCTTGGCCGCCTGGTCCGCCTCGATCCGCGGGGTGCCGCGGGCGATCGGTTCCGCGCTCGGCCTGGTCCGCCGGTCCCGGGTGGTGTTCGCGCTGATCATGGTCGAGCTGCTGTGGAGCTTCGGCATGATCACGTTCGAGAAGCTGATGCCGATCCGGCTCAGCGAGGTCCTGGCCGACAAGCAGGAGGCGGCGGCGCTGATGGGCCCGGTCAGCTCGGCCGGCTGGGCGATGTCGGCGGCCGGCGCGGCGCTGATCCCGCTGCTCATCCGGCGGATCGGTGCCCCCTGGACCGGATTCGCGCTGCGGATCCTGCAGGGACTGACGATCCTCGTGATGGGACTGCTGGCCGGCCCCGCCGGAGTGATCACCGGCTTCCTTCTGACGTACGGGGTTCACGGCGCGGCCAATCCGGTCCACGCCGGACTGCTGCACCGGCAGGCCGAGGGCGAGTACCGGACGAGTCTGCTCTCGCTCAACTCGATGGTCGGCCAGCCCGGCTTCGCGATCGGCGCGATCCTGCTGACCTCTCTGGCGCAGAGCGTGAGTGTCAGCGCGGCGATCGTCGTCGGGGGTGTGGTCCTCGCCGCGGCCGCCCCGCTCTACCTGGTGAAGCCCAAGTTTCGGGAACCCATCGACGGGGGTACCAGCCCGACATCGGCTCTCACCCCCGGAGGAATCTGATGCTCGCCATAGCAGCCGCTGTCGTTTTCGGTATCTACCTGATCTCCGATCTGCTGGACACCAACTTCGGTGCCCCCGATCTGATCAACTTCCCGACCATGGCCTCGATCGGCTTCCTGCTGATCTCCCTGTACCTCGCCGGCGTCGGCAGCGGTCCGCGCAGCGGGACGGGCACCGGCCGCCGCTTCTACGGCCGTCGCCCCGGCCGCGGCTGAATTTCCGCGCTCCTCCCCGGCCCGCGCACGCACGCTCAGTGATGGTGCGTTCGCGGGCCGGGAGCGTGTCCACAGGCGGTGAGGTCGCATTTCGGATCGGCCTCCGATGGCCGGTACTGTCGGTTGCGATGGAAACGGACGGGCTCTTCTCCCTCGCGCAGCCGGACCTGTCGGCGCCTCAGCACGCCGCTCCGGCCGCCGGCTTCGGCACGCCCGCGGCCGACGCGCCGCTGCCCGTCCGGATGCGCCCGGCCGGCATCGACGAGCTCGTCGGCCAGCAGCACCTGCTCGCCCCCGGAGCCCCGTTACGGCAGCTCGTGACCGGTTCCAGCCCGATGTCGGTGATCCTCTGGGGTCCGCCCGGCACCGGCAAGACCACGATCGCGCACCTGGTCGCCCACGCCACCGACCGCAAGTTCATCGCCATGTCGGCGCTGACCGCGGGCGTCAAGGACGTGCGGGCGGTGATCGACACGGCCCGCAACGAGCGCCGCCGGGGCGGGCCGCCGACCGTGCTCTTCATCGACGAGGTGCACCGCTTCAGCAAGACCCAGCAGGACTCGCTGCTCGCCGCCGTCGAGGACCGGACGGTCACGCTGCTCGCGGCGACGACCGAGAACCCGTACTTCTCGGTGATTTCTCCCCTGCTGTCGCGCTGTGTCCTGTTGACCCTGCAGGCGCTGGAGGAGAGCGACGTGCGCGCCCTGATCCGCCGCGCGATCACCGACCAGCGCGGGCTGGGCGGCGCGGTCACCCTGGCCGACGATGCCGAGGACCATTTGGTACGACTTGCCGGCGGCGACGTTCGCAAGGCGCTGACGGCGCTGGAGGCGGCGGCCGGCACCGCGATCGCGCAGGGCGCCGAGCAGATCGACCTGGCCACCGCCGAGCAGGCGGTCGACGTGGCGGCGGTGCGCTACGACCGGGACGGCGACGCGCACTACGACATCATCAGCGCGTTCATCAAGAGCATGCGCGGCAGCGACCCCGACGCGGCCCTCCACTGGCTGGCCCGGATGATCGTGGCCGGGGAGGACCCGCGCTTCATCGCCCGGCGCATCGTGATCTTCGCGAGTGAGGACGTCGGCATGGCCGACCCGCAAGCCCTGCTCGTGGCGACCGCGGCGGCCCAGGCGGTGCAGCTCATCGGCATGCCCGAGGCCCAGCTCAACCTGGCCCAGGCGGTCGTGCACCTGGCCACCGCCCCCAAGTCGAACAGTGTCACCACGGCCATCGGTGCGGCCATGACCGACGTACGGGCCGGGCGCGGCGGGGCGGTCCCGGCGCATCTGCGTGACGCCCACTACTCCGGGGCACGTGGCCTTGGTCACGGTCGCGGCTATCGATATCCCCACGACGACGCCCGCGGCGTCGTGCGGCAGCAGTACGTTCCCGACGATCTCGTCGGCACCGACTACTATCGGCCGACCGAACACGGGGCCGAGCGGGCCGTCGGCGAACGGGTGCCGCGCCTGCGCCGGATCGTGCGGGGGCTCGCCGGCCGTGCCGCTTCGGCGACCGGGGCGGACCGCGCGGCGGGTGGTGCTCCGGGCCCGGATGCGTCACAGTCTTCGGCGGCCTCCGTTTCGGCGGGCGCCCCGGAACCGGTCGCCTCGGCGGCCGTTGTTCCGGTGACTGATGCGCCGGGGGCGGCTGGTGCCCCGGAAGCCTCGGTCGCAGAGGTTTCGGTTTCAGAGGCTTCGGGTCCGGCGGGGGCGGGATCCGGCAGTGACGAGGAACGGTCAGACGTGCGCGGCGACGCCGCCGGGAAGGAACAGCCGTGACACCGCGCGGTGCCGAACGGCCCGACGACGAGGCCGGGCAGGGCGGCGGCAAGAAGGGCCGCCGCTTCGGGCGCGGCCGCGCCGAAGCGCCGGCTGAACCGATCGAGATCCCGCGCGAGGAGACCGGCTGGCTCGACGACCTGCGTACCGCGAAGCAGGAAGGCAACGCGATTGGGCCCGGCGTGGCTCCCGGCGAGGCCCGCACGAGCAAGTCCGGTCGCCGCGCGCCCGGTCCCGACGACAAACCGGACGATGCCGGGCCGGTCTTCGGCGGTGGCTTCGAGGCGGACGATTCCGCTGGTGACGGCCCGGTCGGCGGTCCTTCCGGCGGCCCCGCCGGTGGTTCGGCGCCCGGGATGGCCGGGCCTGGTCCCGGGATGGCCGGGCCTGGCATGGCGGGTCCAGGGATGCCCGGGTCCGGTATGGCGGGTCAGCGGCCGGGGTCGGGTGCTCCTGGCCAGCGCGGCGGTCCGATTCCCGGTGGCCCGGTTCCTGGTGGGCCGGTGCAGGCTGGGCAGATGCCGCCCGGGGCTGTGCCGCCTGGTCAGCGTGGTGGGCCGGTGCAGGCCGGGCAGATGCCGCCCGGAGCCGTGCCGCCCGGAGCCGTGCCGCCCGGTCAGCGTGGTGGGCCGATGCCCGGTGGGCCGGCGGGGCCTGGTCAGATGCCGCCCGGTCAGGTGCCGCCTGGTCAGATGCCTGGACAAATGCCGCAAGGGGCGATGCCGCCCGGCCCCGGTGCCGGACGGCCGGGGCAGATGCCGCCGGGTGCTGGTCCGCGAGGCGGGTCGGCCGGCCCGGTTTCTCCTGGTCAGCGTGGTGTTCCCGGGGCCGGGCAGATGTTGCCCGGGCAGGTTCCGCCGGCTGCGGTGCCGCCGGGGCGCCGGGGCGCGTCAGTGCCTCCGGACGGACGCCGCCCGGTCGATCTCGCCGGGCCGGGTTATCCGGATCAAACGGTTCCGCGCACGGGGAACGCACCCGACGTGCCCGGCGCCGGGGTGCGCCCGGTCTCGCCCGGGGTCCGTCCGACGTCGCCGGCCGCGCCGGCCCGTGATCGTTTCCGCGCGGACGCCGCGTCGGCCCGGGTCGACGCGCAGCAGTCCGGGCCGATTCCGCCGTCGGTCTACCAGACCGGGCCGATTCCGCCCGCCGACACCGTGCCGCCGATCGTCTACCAGAACGACCCGGTGCCGCCGAGCGTGTACCAGACCGGCCCGATCCCGGGCGGCGACGATGACGCCGGTCGCCGTTCCCGCGGGCGCAACCGGCGGGGCCGGCCCGAGCAGGAGGGCGCGCACGCGTCCCACGCCGCGCCCGACGGCGACTTCGGGGGCGGACCGGTCTCGGGGGCGCCCACCTCACACGCGGCGCCCGACGGTTTCGCGGGGCGCGGGCCGACGTCGGGTGGGCCCGCGTCACACGCCGCCCCGGACGGGCCGGCGCACTCACGGGCCGGCGGCGGGTCCGCGCGGCCGACCTCGGGCGCGCACGCGCAGCCGGAGGATCGGTTCGGCCTGTCGCAGGACGTCTCGGCCGGGCGCCGAGGACCGGGCCCGGGCCCGCGGGAGCAGGGGACCGGGCGGCACGAAGCCGCCGGTGGACCCGGCGTTCCCGGCCAGGGCATGCCCGGACAGGCCGGTCCGGGACAAGGCATGCCCGGACAGGCCGGGCCGGGCGTTGCTGGACGTGGTGGCCCCGGACAGGGTGCTCCGGGACGGCGTGGTCCGGGACAGGGCGCGCCCGGACAGGGCGGTCCGGGCCAGGGCATGGCTGGTCCTGGCGGTCCTGGGCAGGGTATGCCGGGGCAGGGCGCGCCGGGGCGCGGTGGTCCAGGGCAAGGTGTGCCGGGCCGCGCCGTGCCCGGACAGGGTGCTCCTGGGCAGGGGCCGCGTATGCCTGGACCGGCCGGCCCCGGGCCGGGCGTTCCCGGGTCGGATGTGCCTGGGCAAGAGGCACCCGGGCCGGGCGCGGGCGGACCCGGAGTTCCCGGGCCCCGGCGGATCGGGCCCGGTGACGGGCGCCCGGTTCGGGCGGCCGCGGCGGTAGCGCCGCCGGTGGTTCCGGGACGGCAGGGGAAGCGTTCCCCGGCCATGCCCGGACGGGCCGGCGCGATGGCCGAGAGCACGTCGGGAGTGATCCAGCGTCCCGCGCCGCGCCCCGGCAACGGGCAGCTGCAGCCGGACGAGGACGGTTTCACCGCCGACCGGCGGGCCGTGGAGGCCGGCCAGACCGGTGCGGTCGTACCCGGCCAGGCCGGTCCCGGCCGACGCGGGCGCGGCCCGGCCGGTCCGGACCAGAGCCAGGGCTTCCCGGCCGGTATGGGCCGTCCGGATCAGAGCCAGGGCTTCCCGGCGGGTATGGGTCACCCGGACCAGAGCCAGGGTTTCGCGGCCGGCCTGGGTCACCCGGATCAGAGTCAGGGTTTCCCGGCGGGCATGGGTCGACCGGATCAGAGTCAGGGTTTCCCGGCGGGTATGGGCCGTCCGGATCAGAGCCAGGGCCTCCCCGCCGGCATGGGCAGTCCCGAGCAGAGTCAAGGCTTCCCAGCCGGAATGGGTAGCCCGGACCAGAGCCAGGGTTTCGCGGCCGGGACGGGTGCTCCGGAGCCGACCTCACGGGGTCGTCGCCGTCGAGCCGCCCCGGAGCAGGGCCCGGGTGAAGGGCGCGGTCCCGAGCAGGGCTTCCCGCCGGGCGGCCCGGGTTCCGGCCCTCGTGGTCCGGAGCAGGGCCGTCGCGGGACAGGACCGGACGGTCCGGTGGGTCGCCGTGGTGCCGGTCCCGACGGTCCGGCCACGGGCCGTCATGGCGCCGGACCGGATCAGGGGACGGACGGTCCGGGGATGGGTCGTCGCGGCCTGCCCGGTCCGGATCAGAGTCAGGCTTTCCCGGCCGGTGCCGGTGGGCCGGATCGTGGGATGACCGGCCCGGTCTCGCCGGCCGCCGGCCCTCGTGGTGGCGGACCGGCACGCGGTGGCGCTTCCGTGCCCGGAGTGGCCCGGACCGGCGCCGCTGGTGCCGCATCTGTCCCCGGCGGACCCGGGACCGGCTCGGCCCGAGTGCCCGGCAACCGCCCCGGCGGCCCGGCCGGCCCCAACGGCCCCAACGGCCTCGGCGGCCTCGGCGGGCCGGGCGGCCCCGGAGGTCCCAACGGCCCGGACGGTCCCGGTAGGCCCAGCGGTCCTGGTGGGCCGAACGGTCTTGGTGGGCCGAACGGTCCCGGCGGACCTGGCGGCCGAGGCAGGCCGGCCGGCCCTGGCGGTCCTGGGCGTGGCGCGGCTTCCGTGCCGATCCCCGGCCAGGGCGGCGTTCCTGGCGATGTCGAACCCGGTGGCCCCCCGCGGCGCGGCGCGGCCCCGGTGCCCGGGAACGGACCGGACGCGGGCGGGCCTCCTCGCCGCGGTGCGGCCGGCGTGCCCGGAAACGGACCCGAGACCCGCCGAGGCGCGGCCGTCGTTCCGCCGAACGGGCCGGAAACCGGTGGACCCGGTCGAGGGGCGGCTTCCGTCCCCGGCCAGGGCGACCCGGAGGGCCTCCCGCGAGGCGCGGCGTCCGTAGCCATGCCCGGAAACAACGCCCCCGGGAACAACCGCGGCGCCGGCCCGGTCCGCGGCGCCGCCGTGCCCGGCAACGCCGTGGCCCCCCGCGGCGCGGGCTCAGCCTCGGTCCCGGGCACCGCCTCCGTGCCGGGCCGGGCAAACGTCCCGGCCCCGAACGGACCGCCCGGAAGCGGACCGGGCCCCAACGGACCGGGTCCGAACGGACCAGGCGCGGGCGTGAACGGCCCGGGCGGCAACGGGCCGGGCGGGAACAACCCCGGAAACGGATTCGGCGGCGGCAACGGCCCCTCCGACGATCTCGGCCACGGCACCGGCACCATCGCGGTCGCCCGAGCCGGCGCCCCGAAGGCCGGAACCCCGGCCACCCCCGTACGGGAAAATGGTGTTGAACCTCTCGACGAGGAAGCCGAGGGCGCTCTCGCCGAGCTCCGCCAGAAGCTGCGCACCCAGCGCCGCCTCCGGTTGATCACGCTCTCCACCCTGGCCGCGATCGTGCTGCTGGTGCTTCCGGCGCTGTTCGGGTTGCGGGCGGTCAGCAGTGATCCGGTCTTCGCGTCCCTGAATGCGCTCGACGTCCCGTCCTGGGCGGCCGAGAAGCCGGACGACAAGGGCAGCGGCAGCCGCTGGTGTTTCCTGGAGTGCCGGTTCCGGGAGCGCACGGTGGAGTCGCAGCGGCCGTTCAAGGAGACCACCGAGGCGTACACGAAGGCGCTGAAGGCGGCCGGCTGGACGCCGTGGAAGGTGGGGGACTGCCCGGAGTCGCCGGTGACGCCCGACCAGGGCACCTACTCCTGTTTCCGGCGGGACGAGTTCACTCTGGACCTGGCCGTCGGGCTGCCCGGTTGCGCGGTCGACCAGGTGGCGCAGGACGCGCTGCCGGCCGCCGGCACGGACGCGGCCGAGGCCGGGCAGTCGGGCGCGACCCCGTGTGAGCCGTCGGACGGATCGACGGTCAGCATCAAGGTGCGGATCGCGATCGCCGACGACCGGGGGAAGACGGACAAGAATCCGGGGCCGGTCGGTCAGACGCCGGATCCGGTCCTGAACGAGAACGATCCGCTCTTGGATCCGACACCCCAGGCGTCGTGAAGCGGACGGTGGTCACGGACGGTAGGGTCTGCACGTTGTCCCCGCCGAATCCGTGACCACCCGAAGAGGAGACGCGCTTAATGGACGCCGGAGAAATCGCTGGTCTGATCGCGGCGGGCGCCTTCCTGATGCTCGTCGTCGTGCTCGCTTTCCCGATCCTGAAGCTGGGCCGCACGATCGATGCCGCCACCCGCGGGATCAACGAGGTGGTCGACCGCACCGGCCCGCTGCTCGGCAACGTGAACACCACGGTGGAGAACGTGAACACCGCGCTCGGCCAGGTTCAGGTCTCTTTGGACGGCGTGAACCTGCAACTGGCCAAGGTCGACACCATGACCGAGCACGCGCAGAACATCACCGCCAACGTCGCCAACCTGGTCACCGTGGTCTCCGCCGCCGCGGCGAACCCGCTGGTCAAGGTCGCCTCGTTCGGGTACGGCCTGCGTAAGGCGACCGCCGCCCGGCGGGCCGCCGAGGAGGACCGCGAGGTGCGCACCGAGATCAAGCAGCGGCGCCGCCGCGCCGGTCGCTGAGAGGGGATCGCCGTCATGAAACGCCTGCTCTGGCTCGGTGTCGGTCTGGCCGTCGGCGCCCTGGTGGTGCGCAAGCTCACGCAGAAGGCCGACGAGTTCACCCCGACCGGTATTGCCACGTCGCTCTCGCAATCCGCTGGCGGGCTGGTCGAGTCGGTGCGTAGCTTCGTGGAGGACGTCCGCGACGGCATGGCCGAGCGGGAGGAACAGATCCACGAGGCGTTCGCCGAAGGGGTTCTGTACGAGGATAAATTCGCCGAGCTGCGCGACGATTCGCAGCCCGGTTCGCAGGAGGGAATTCGATGAAGACGGCGGAAGTCAAGCGGCGCTATCTGGCGCATTTCGAGGCCAACGGGCACACGGTGGTCCCGAGTGCCCCGCTGCCGGCCATCGACGACCCGAACCTGCTGTTCATCAACGCCGGCATGGTGCAGTTCGTGCCCTATTTCCTGGGCCAGCAGACCCCGGCGTTCAACCGCGCGGTCAGCGTGCAGAAGTGCATCCGCACGCCGGATATCGACGAGGTCGGAAAGACCAGCCGGCACGGCACGTTCTTCCAGATGAACGGCAACTTCTCGTTCGGCGACTACTTCAAGGAAGGCGCGATCAATCTCGCCTGGGAGTTGTCGACGAAGCCGGTGGCCGAGGGCGGTTTCGGGCTGGACCCGTCGCGCATCTGGCCGACGGTGTACCTGGACGACGACGAGGCGTTCAACCTGTGGCGCAAGATCGGTGTGCCGGAAGCGCACATCGTGCGCCGCGGTAAGAAGGACAACTACTGGTCGATGGGCATCCCGGGCCCGGCCGGCCCGTGCTCGGAGCTGTTCTACGACCGCGGCCCGGAGTACGGCCGGGACGGCGGCCCCGAGGTCGACGAGGACCGGTTCATGGAGTTCTGGAACCTGGTCTTCATGCAGTACGAGATCACCGACGTGAAGTCGAAGGAGGACTTCACGATCGTCGGCGCCCTCCCCAAGCAGAACATCGACACCGGCATGGGCCTGGAGCGCATCTCGTCGATCCTGCAGGGCGTCGACAACCTGTACGAGATCGACGAGGTCCGCCCGATCCTGGCCCGCGCGGCCGAGATGACCGGCAAGAAGTACGGCGCGCACTCCGGCCACGTCGCCGGTGAGTCGCACCCGGACGACGTGCGCCTGCGGGTGATCGCCGACCACGTGCGTACCGCGTTGATGCTGATCGGCGACGGTGTGGTGCCGGCCAACGACGGCCGCGGTTACGTGCTGCGTCGCATCATGCGCCGGGCGATCCGGGCGATCCGCCTGCTCGGCTGGCAGGAGCCGGCGCTGCCGATCCTGCTGCCGATCGCGCGGGACTGCATGGCCCCGTCCTACCCGGAGCTGGCCGAGGAGTTCGGGCGCATCTCCACGTACGCGTACGCGGAGGAGGACACGTTCCTCTCCACGCTCAAGGCGGGTACCACGATCCTGGACACCGCGATCACCGAGACCAAGCAGTCCGGCGCGAAGCAGCTGTCCGGTTCGCAGGCGTTCCAGCTGCACGACACGTACGGTTTCCCGATCGACCTGACCCTGGAGATCGCCCAGGAGCAGGGCCTGCAGGTCGACCAGGACGGTTTCCGCCGTCTGATGGCCGACCAGCGGAACCGGGCGAAGGCCGACGCGAAGGCGCGCAAGACGGGTCACGCCGACCTGTCGGCGTACCGTTCGGCGCTCGACGCCGGCGGCGCGGTCGAGTTCACCGGGTACCAGGAGGTCGTCCGGGAGTCCCGGGTCCGTGCCCTGATCGGTGAGAAGGGCCGGATCGAGGTGGCCGGCGAGGGTGACTTCGTCGAGCTGGTGCTCGACACCACCCCGTTCTACGCCGAGGGTGGTGGCCAGCAGGCCGACACCGGTGTGATCAAGGTCGGCGGCGGCCGGCTCGAGGTCGTCGACGTGCAGCAGCCGCTGCCCGGCCTGATCGTGCACAAGGCCCGGGTGATCCAGGGCGAGGTGCGGTCGGGCGAGAGCGGCCTGGCCGAGATCGACGTGACCCGCCGCAAGGCGATCTCGCGTTCGCACACGGCGACGCACCTGGTGCACCAGACGATGCGGAACTTCCTCGGCGAGTCGGCGACCCAGGCGGGTTCGCTGAACGCGCCGGGCCGGCTGCGGTTCGACTTCCACACGCCGGGCGCGATCAACCCGTCGGTGCTCTTCGACGTCGAGCAGCAGATCAACGAGGTGCTGCTGCGTGACCTCGAGGTGCACGCGTTCACCACCTCGCAGGAGGAGGCCCGCCGGTTGGGCGCGATGGCGCTGTTCGGCGAGAAGTACGGTGACGAGGTCCGTGTCGTCGAGGTCGGCGACTACGCCCGTGAGCTCTGCGGTGGCACGCACGTGGCCCGCTCGGGCCAGCTCGGCCTGGTGAAGATCCTGACCGAGTCGTCGATCGGTTCGGGCGTCCGCCGGGTCGAGGCCCTGGTCGGCATCGACGCGTTCGGCTTCCTGGCCAAGGAGCACCTGCTGGTGTCCCGTCTGGCCGACATGTTCCGGGTCCCCGGTGACCAGGTCGCCGACCGGGTCGAGCAGACCGTCACGGCGCTGCGCGACGCGGAGAAGGAGCTGGAGAAGCTGCGGGCGCAGATGGTTCTGGCCGGGGCCGGCGCGCTTGTCGACCAGGCGAAGGATCTGCGCGGGGTGGCGTTCGTCGGCACCGAGGCGCCGGAGGGCGCGGCCGGTAACGACGTGCGCACGCTGGCTCAGGACATCCGCGGCAAGTTCGACCCGGCGCGTCCGGCGGTCGTCGCGGTGACGTCCCGGTCGAACGGGAAGGCCTCGCTGATCGTGGCGATCAACGCGGCGGCCAAGGGCCGGGGCCTGTCGGCCGGCGATCTGGTCAAGGGCGCGCTGTCCGGCCGGGGTGGCGGCAACGCCGACCTGGCGCAGGGCGGCGGCGTTGCGGCGGCCGAGGCGCCGAACCTGCTGGCGTCGATTGAGAAGGCGTTGTCCGAGGCTTCCTGACAATGTGCTGGTAATGGATCCGTCGCCCAGTGCGACGGATCCTTTCCTTTTCCTTGAGAATTCCCAGCCTCGGCACAGGGGGCCGTTGTATCAGGGGTCGGAGCGGTTAAGCTTTGCCCGCGATCGGGAGCCATTTATCGTCGCAGGTCGATAAATGACCGGATCGTAAGACGAAGCCTGTTCGGGGACAAGGAGACGCGGTTTTGCTGGTGGGCAGGGAGAGAGCGTGACGCACGCCTTCACCCGGGGGGTGCGCCTCGGGGTGGACGTCGGCCAGGTGCGCGTCGGGGTCGCCAAGTGCGACCCGGACGGGATCCTGGCCAGCCCGGTCGTGACCGTGGCACGGGACCAGCAGGCCGGCGAGGACAAGATCCCCGCCGACATGGCCGAGCTGGCCCGGCTGGCGGAGGAGCACGAGGCCGTCGAGGTCGTCGTGGGTCTCCCGGTCGCGCTCAACGGGCGTGAGGGTGTGGCGGCCGGCCACGTCCGGGCGTATGTGCAACGGCTGAGCGCGGTTGTCGCGCCCCGGCCGGTCGTGCTCTCCGACGAGCGGATGTCGACCGTCGTCGCCAGTCGTAGGCTGAGCGAGCGGGGCGTTCGAGGGCGTCGGCAGCGTGCGGTCGTCGATCAGGCGGCCGCCGTGGAGATCCTGCAGGGCTGGCTGGACGCGCAGCGGAGGCAGACTTAATTGAGCGACGACGACCTGGATTTAGCGTTCGCGGGCGCCGAGGATCCCGGCCGCTGGAGACATCGGAAGAAGGAGGGCCGCCGAGGCCGTACGTTCCTGGCCTTGACTCTGGTTCTTCTGCTGTTCGGCGCGCTCGGCGGCGTCGGCTACATCGGTTACGGCAAGGTCAAGGGCTTCTTCAGCGTCGAGGACTACGCCGGGCCGGGTGCCGGTGAGGCCGTGATCGAGGTGAAGTCCGGCAACACCGCGACCGACATCGCCAACACGCTGTACAAGGCGGGTGTGGTGAAGAGCGCGGCCGCCTTCGTGGACGCGGCCAAGGACAACCCGAAGAGCAAGGACATCCAGGTCGGATCGTATCTCCTGAAGAAGGAGATGAAGGCCGCCGACGCGCTGACCATGCTGCTCGACCTCAAGAACAAGAACGTCAACAAGATCACCATCCCCGAGGGCCTGATCTCGCTGCAGATCTTCGACAAGCTGTCGAAGGCGACCGGCATCCCGGTCGCCGACTTCAAGACGGCCGCGAAGAGCCCGCAGAAGCTGGGTGTGCCGGCGCTGTGGTTCAAGCGCAAGGACGGCAAGAAGGTGGTCGCGTCCGACATCGAGGGCTTCCTGTACCCGGCGACCTACGAGTTTCCCAAGGACGCCAAGGCCGAGGACGTTCTGAAGATCATCATCAAGAACTTCAACGCCGAGATGGAGCAGCTGGACTTCGTCAACCAGGCGGCCAAGCTCAACATCTCGCCGTACGAGGCTCTGGTCGCCGGGTCGATCGCCCAGGTCGAGGCGCTCCTGCCCGAGGACATGGGTCCGGTCGCGCGGGTCCTCTACAACCGGGCCTACACCGGGAAGTTCCCGTGCGGCTGCCTGCAGCTGGACAGCACGGTCAACTACTGGCTGCGGATCAGCGGCAAGGACGCGAAAGCGTCGGAACACCTGCTCGCGAGCGAGCTGCACGACCCGAAGAACCCGTACAACTATGACGTCAAAGGCATGGCGGTCGGGCCGATCAGTAACCCCGGAGAGGTCGCCCTGAAGGGTGCGATCGAGGCTCCGAAGAGCGATTACTACTTCTTCGTGACGGTCGACAAAAAGGGCACCATGGCCTACGGCAAGACCAACGACGACCACGAGAAGAACAAACTGATCGCCTGCAAGAACGGCATCCCGATCTGCTGAACGGGACGTGTGCCAGATCGGCGGCCGGTGGGTGAAAACCCGCCGGCCGTCGCCATGAGGTAGCGCCTTCGGTCGATCCATGGCACCCTTCGCCTCGTAGTTCCAGCCGGGGGCTTGACATGCTGGACATTCAGCGGAGGCGGTAATGCTCGACGATCTGGATTCGGTGCTGGAGGAAGAACAGCTGGCGCAAGAGGGCGAACCACGGCACCGGAACCGGGGCCGCGGCGGACGCTCCACGATCGCGTTCTTCCTCACCCTCGTCCTGCTCGGCCTGCTGGCCGGCGGCGGGTGGTACGCGTACAGCAAGGTGAAGGGCTTCTTCGTCGACGACGACTACGCCGGCCCGGGTGGGGCCGAGGCGATCGTCGAGGTGAAGACCGGCCAGTCGGCCACCGACATCGGCACGACGCTCTACGACCAGAAGGTCGTCGCCTCGGTCGACGCGTTCGTCAGCGCCGCCAAGGACAACACCCGCAGCAAGAACATCCAGGCCGGGTGGTACCGGCTGAAGGTCGAGATGAAGGCCGCCGACGCGGTCAACCTGCTGCTCGACCCGAACGCCCGCTGGGTCACCAAGGTCGCCCTGCCCGAGGGCCTGACCTTCCAGCAGACGTTCCAGAAGCTGTCCGAGGCCACCAAGATCCCGGTGGCCGATTTCACCAAGGCGGCCAAGGACCCGGTCGGGCTCGGCATCGACCCGTCGTGGTTCACCCGCAGCGACGGCAAGAAGGCCGACAAGACCGACATCGAGGGCTTCCTGTTCCCGGCGACCTACGAGCTGTCGCCCAAGGCCGACGCGACCGGCATCCTCAAGACGATCATCGCGAACTTCAACAAGCAGATGGACGCGATGGAGTTCGTCTCCACGGTGCAGAAGACGCGCGGGGGAGTCACGCCGTACCAGGCGCTCATCGTCGCCTCGATCGCGCAGGCCGAGGCGCTCAAGGACGTGGATATGCCCAAGGTGTCCCGGGTCGTCTACAACCGGGCCTACGGCGACTTCGACTGCCACTGCCTGGGCCTGGACAGCACGGTCAACTACTGGCTGCGGATCACCGGCAAGGGCACCAAGGCGTCCGAGCACCTGACCAACGCCGAGCTGCACAACCCGAAGAACCCGTACAACACGCACGACAAGCCCGGTCTGCCGCCGGGCCCGATCGGGAACCCCGGCACGGCCGCGCTCAAGGGCGCGATGAGCCCGACCAACAACTTCCCGTACTACTACTTCATCAGCATCGACACCAAGGGCACCATGGCGTACGGCAAGACCGGCGCCGACCACGACAAGAACCGGCTTCTGGCCTGCCAGAACGGCATCCCGCTGTGCTGACGGGGTCGCGGGCGACGACGGCGATCTATTAACCTGACGCGCGCGTCAACACCGACCACAGTGGAGGTAAAACGATGCGTGCTCAGAAATGGCTGTTGAGGTCCTCCGTCGTCGCGGCGTCCGCCGCGGTCGCGCTCGTCGCCGGTTCCCTGCCGGCGAGCGCGGCGACGCTGTCGACCACCGGCGCCTCCGGGCGCACCAAGTACTTCGAGAACGGCACCTACCTGCTCTACGCGCACGACCCGCTGACCGACGGCCACTGCGCCCGCTGGCAGGTCAACACCGGCAGCGGCTGGTCGTATACCGGCGACTCGGCCTGCAGCAGCACGGAGATCCTGGCCGGCATCGCCCAGTCCGGCTCCTCGGTGCGGATCTGCCGCACCGGCGTCGGCAACTGCTCGGGCTCGGTCAAGCTCTGATCACCGTCGCGCGCCGGGGCGGGTCGAACCGTCCCGGGGCGCGGACTCCGTAGACTACGGCGGCCACCTTTCGACGACGAGGACGGGGATCGCCGTGCAGACCACCAGTTCGCGACGGGCGGCCGTCCTCGGCAAGCCGATCGCCCACTCGCTCTCCCCGGTGATCCACCGGGCCGGCTTCGAGGCCGCCGGCCTGACCGGGTGGACCTACGACGCGATCGAGTGCGCCGAGTCCGAGCTGCCCGCCCTGGTCGCCGGCCTCGGACCGGAGTGGGCCGGCCTGTCGGTCACCATGCCGCTCAAGGAGGCCGCGCTCAAGCTGGCCACCTCGGCCACCCCGGTCGCGATCGCCGCCGGCGTGGCCAACACGCTGATCCGGCACGCGGACGGCGGCTGGCACGCCGACAACACCGACATTCCCGGCATGGTCCGCGTGCTGCGGGAGGCGGGCGTCGGCGCGAGCACCGGCCGGCACGCCGCCAAGGAGGCGCCGCCCCGGTTCACCGTGCTCGGCGGCGGTGGCACCGCCCGCGCCGCGCTCGCCGCCGCTTCCGAACTGGGCGCCGAGGTCGTCATCGTGGTCGCCCGCCGCCCCGAGGCGATCGCCGAGCTCGAACCGGTCGCCGGCGCGCTCGGCCTCAAGCTGGAGGGCGCCGCCTGGTCCGACGCCCCGGCCGCCTTCGACGCCGACGCGGTGATCTCCACCGTCCCCAAGGGCGCCGCCGACCACCTCGCCGACCTGGTCACCTGGCGTTCCGGCACGGTCCTGTTCGACGCCATCTACGACCCGTGGCCCACCCCGCTGGCCGCTTCCGCCTCCGCCGCCCAGGTCGCCGTCGTCTCCGGCCTCGACCTGCTGCTGGCCCAGGCCCTCAGTCAGTTCGAGCAGTTCACCGGCGTCGCCGAGGCGCCCGAGGAGGCGATGCGGGCCGCTCTAGACGAGGCCGCCCGCACCCGAACCCCCTGAACCGAAGATCAAATTCTTCATTGCCCATCTCCGCCGGGGTACAGACCGTCGCTCCCGCGGGGACCCTTCCGACCTGAGCAGGGCGCTGGCGCGCCCAGAACGCTCAGCCCGCAAGGGCGACGTGGTCGGTCGGTTGCGGTCAAACCACAAAACCCGCGCTGGTTCTCCGAGCCGCCTCAACCCCTCGAAGCATCGGCGTGAGTGTCCGGAACTCGGGATGGGACGTACCACCTGCCGGACCGTGTTCGCCGCCGTGCCAGACTGTGAACCGTGTTGCGCTGGCTTACCGCAGGTGAATCGCACGGCCCGGCTCTCGTCGCGCTGCTGGAGGGTGTTCCCGCCGGCGTGGAGGTGACGAGGGCGGACATCACCCGTGACCTCGTGCGCCGCCGCCTGGGTTACGGTCGCGGCGCCCGGATGAAGTTCGAGCAGGACGAGGTCGAGTTCATCGGCGGTGTCCGGCACGGCCTCACCCTGGGCAGCCCGGTCGCGATCCGGGTCGGTAACACCGAGTGGCCCAAGTGGGAGACGGTCATGTCGGCCGACCCGGTCGACGCGGACGTGCTGGCCGAGCAGTCCCGCAACGCCCCGCTGACCCGCCCGCGCCCCGGTCACGCCGACCTGGCCGGCATGCAGAAGTACGGGCACACCGACGCCCGCCCGATCCTGGAACGCGCCAGCGCCCGCGAGACCGCGGCCCGCGTCGCCGTCGGTGTCGTCGCCAAGCAGCTGATCCGTCAGGCGCTGGGCATCGAGATCGTCTCGCACGTGATCGAGCTCGGTTCGGTCGCCGCGAAGTCCGGCCTGATCCCCACCCCGGACGACTTCGACCGCATCGACGCCGACCCGCTGCGCTGCCTGGACCCGGAGGCCAGCGCCCGGATGGTCGCCGAGGTCGACGCCGCGAAGCGGGACGCCGACACCCTCGGCGGCATCGTCGAGGTCCTGGCCTACCAGGTTCCCCCGGGTCTGGGTTCGCACGTGCAGTGGGATCGCAAGCTCGACGCCCGCCTGGCCACCGCCCTGATGTCGATCCAGTCGGTCAAGGGTGTCGAGATCGGTGACGGTTTCACCCAGGCCCGCTCCCGCGGTTCGGTCGCCCACGACGAGATCATCCCCACCCCGGACGGCGTCCGCCGGGTCACCGACCGGGCCGGCGGCCTGGAGGGTGGCATCACCAACGGTGAGCCGCTGCGGGTCCGTGCCGCGCTGAAGCCGATCTCCTCGCTGAACCGGGCCCTGCAGACCATCGACATCACCACCGGCGAGCCCGCCACCGCCATCAACCAGCGCTCGGACGTCTGCGCCGTCCCGGCCGGCGCGGTCGTCGCCGAAGCGATGGTCGCCCTGGTCCTGGCCGAGGCCGCCACCGAGAAGTTCGGCGGCGACTCGGTCCCCGAGATCCGCCGCAACCTCACGTCCTACCTGGAAAACCTGGTGATCCGCTGATGGCGCCGGCCGCTGTCCTGGTCGGGGTGATGGGCGCCGGCAAGACCACCGTCGGCGCCGCCGTCGCCGAGGCGCTGGGCCTGCCCTTCGCCGACACCGACACGATCATCGAGGCCCGGGCCGGCAAGCCCATCCCGGAGATCTTCGTCGACGAGGGCGAAGCCGCCTTCCGCGCCCTGGAACGCGAGGTCGTCGCCACCACCCTGGAGTCCTTCGACGGCGTCCTGGCCCTGGGCGGCGGCGCCATCCTCGACGACACCACCCGCAAACTCCTGGCCGACCACACGGTCGTCTACCTCTCGGTCGAACTGTCCGACGCCCTGAAACGAGTCGGCCTCGGCGCCGGCCGCCCGCTGCTGGCGATCAACCCGCGGGCCACCCTGAAGTTCCTCCTGGAGCAGCGCCGCCCCCTCTACCTGGAGGTCGCCACCCACACGGTGATCACCGACGGCCGCGACCCGGAACAGATCGCCCCCGAGGTAGCCGCCCTCCTAACCCCCTGAAGCCCCACCCCACCGCCTCCAGCTGCCGCTCACGGTTCGTCCGCGGCCCGGGAACAGCCCTGACTGCCAGCTGAGGCTTGTCAGCTGGCGCTCACGGTTCGTCCGCGGCCCGGGAACAGCCCTGACTGCCAGCTGAGGCTTGTCAGCTGGCGCTCACGGTTCGTCCGCGGCGTGGGAACAGCCCTGACTGCCAGCTGCGGCTTGTCGGCTGGTGCTCAGGGTTCGTTCGCGGCCGGGGAACAGCCGTCAGCGCCGGCTGGGGGCTTTCGGCTGGTGCTGACGGCTGGTTCGGCGGCGCCGGGTGAGCCGTGAGCGCCAGCCGGCCACCGTGGGGAGACCAACTGGCGGAACCGGGCGGAGCGGCGCGTCCGGACGGTCCGGACGCGGATAGGGTGACGCGCGTGGTGACGCGAATTCCGGTGAACGGTGACCGTCCGTACGACGTGGTCGTCGGCCGTGGTCTGAATGATGAGCTGCCCGCGATGCTGGACGGCGCGGCCCGGGTGGCCGTGATCCATCCGCCGACGTTGCGGGAGCGGGCCGAGGCGGTGGCCGCGGCGACCGGGGCCGGCACGGTGATCCCGATCGAGGTGCCGGACGCCGAGCGCGGCAAGTCCGTCGAGGTCGCCGCCCGGTGCTGGGACGAGCTCGGCGCGGCCGGCTTCACCCGTACGGATGTCGTGGTCGGTGTCGGTGGCGGCGCCACCACGGATCTCGCCGGTTATGTCGCCGCCGCCTGGTTGCGGGGTGTGCGCTGGATCCCGGTCTCCACGTCGGTCGCCGGCATGGTCGACGCCGCGGTCGGCGGCAAGACCGCGGTCAACATCGCGGCCGGGAAGAATCTGGTCGGCGCGTTCCACCCGCCGGCCGGTGTCCTCTGTGATCTGGACGCCTTGGACACTCTGCCGCGGGACGACATCGCGGCCGGTCTGGCCGAGGTGGTCAAGGGCGGTTTCATCGCCGATCCGCGGATCCTGGAGCTGGTCGAGGAGAACCCGGAGGCGGCCCTGGATCCGCGCAGTGACGTGCTGCGGGAGCTGATCGAGCGGAAGATCCAGGTGAAGGCCGACGTGGTCGGGGTGGACCTGAAGGAGTCCGGCCTGCGGGAGATCCTGAACTACGGGCACACGCTGGGGCACGCGATCGAGCGCCGCGAGAAGTACACGTGGAAGCATGGGCACGCGGTCGCGGTCGGCATGATTTTCGCGGCCGAGCTGGGGCGTCTGTCGGGGCGGCTGGACGACGAGACCGCCGCGCGCCACCGAACGATCCTGGAGAAACTGGACCTTCCCACGGCGTACGCCGAAAATGCCTGGACCGAGCTGGAAGCCGGAATGCGCGTCGACAAGAAGACGCGGGCCGCAACCTTGCGGTTCGTGGTTCTGGACGGCCTGGCGAAGCCGGGCATTCTGGCCGGCCCGAGCGACGACCTGCTGCGCGGCGCCTGGGCGGCGGTGGCCCGATGATCTACGTGTTGAACGGGCCGAACCTGAATCGCCTGGGCACCCGCGAGCCGGACGTCTACGGCAGCGCGACCTATCAGGACCTGGTCGACATCTGCCGGACGGCCGCCGACGACCTGGGGATCGACGTCGAGGTGCGGCAGACCAACGCCGAGCACGAGCTGATCGGCTGGCTGCACGACGCGGCCGACGAGGGGGCCGACGTGGTGCTGAACCCGGGCGCGTGGACGCACTACAACATCGCGGTCCGGGATGCCTGCGCGATGCTCCGCGGCAAGCTGATCGAGGTGCACATCTCGAACGTCCACACCCGTGAGGAGTTCCGGCATCATTCGGTGATCTCGGGCGTGGCGACCGGTGTGATCGCCGGTCTCGGGTTCGACGGCTACCGGTTGGCTTTGGAACATATCGCGCGGTAGACCCGATTCGCTCTCACCAGGGCTTCGCCGGTAAAGTGGTTCGGTCACCGATTCGCGTCAAGATCAAGGCAGGACATGGCTTCCACCAACGACCTGAAGAACGGCCTGGTTCTCAACCTCGACAAGGAGCTGTGGTCCGTCGTTGAGTTCCAGCACGTCAAGCCGGGTAAGGGTCCCGCCTTCGTGCGGACCACGCTGAAGCACGTGCTGTCCGGCAAGGTCGTCGACAAGACCTTCAACGCGGGCACCAAGGTCGAGACGGCGACCGTGGACAAGCGCACGATGCAGTACCTGTACCAGGACGGGGACGACTACGTCTTCATGGACCTGGACACCTACGAGCAGATCCACGTCCCCGGCGCCACCGTCGGTGACAACGCCAACTACCTGTTGCCCGAGGCTGAGGCCACGGTCGCGCTGCACGAGGGTGTGCCGCTCTACATCGAGCTGCCGACCAGCGTGTTCCTGGAGATCACCTACACCGAGCCGGGTCTGCAGGGCGACCGTTCGACCGGCGGTACCAAGCCGGCGACCGTCGAGACCGGTGCCACAGTTCAGGTTCCGCTCTTCATCACCACCGGTGAGAAGGTCAAGATCGACACCCGCGACGGCCGCTACCTCGGCCGCAGCTGATGGCTGAAGGTCCCAAGAAGGAACGGCTGGCGCGTCGCAAGGCGCGCAAGCGGGCGCTGGACGTCCTTTTCGAGGCCGACCTCCGCGATCTGCCGCCGACCCAGGTGCTTGTCACGTACCTCGAACGGATCGCCAAGCCGCATCCCGAGCACCTGGCTTATGCGGTCACTCTGATCGAGGGCGTCGCCAAGCACCTGGACCGGATCGACGAGCTGATCGCCAGTTACGCCGAGGGCTGGACGATCGACCGCATGCCCGCGGTCGATCGCAACCTGGCCCGGATCGCCGTCTACGAGCTGCTGTTCGAGCCCGAGGTGGACGATCCGGTGGCGATCACCGAGGCGGTGGAGCTGGCCAAGGAGATGTCGACCGACGACAGCCCGCGCTTCCTCAACGGTCTGCTGGACCGGATCGCCGCGTTCGCGACCCGCTGAGGGGCGCTTCGCTACGCGATAAAAAGCAACAAACGCGCAAAACGGCCTGGACCGCCTCGGTCCGGGCCGTTTCGGGTTTCAAAAGATGAAAAATCCGATTTGGTACGTGGTGAGCCGCGCGTTCACTCGTCGCGCGCAGTGGCGGCCGGCCGGGTGTGCGGCGGGGCTGAATGTCTCACGCGGCTGAAGGCGGGGCCGGGAGGTCTCGCGCGGCCGGGGGTGGCGCCGGGAAGTCTCGTGCGATGCCGGCCAGGGCGCCGGGTGGACTCACCGGCGGGCTGCGGCTCAACGGGGTGGTGCCGGGTTCCGGGCATGAAATAAGCCCGCGTCGATCTTGGGGGGCCGACGCGGGCTCTTCTTTCTGCGGTGCGGTTCTCAGCCGGTGGTGCGGCCGAGATCAGCTGGCGAAGAACGCCCGGGGGTCGGCCACCAGCACGCCCTGCTCGGTCAAACGCTCGATCAAGCCGGACGGTGAGATGTCGTACACGATGGCGAGGGCCCGCAGGTCGTCGGCGCGGATCGAGAGCACCCGGCCGTTGTAGTCGCCACGCTGCTGCTGAATTGCCCGGGCGTACCGCGCCACGTAGGCGAGGTCCTCACCGGTGGTGTCGTACAGCTTCTCGAGGTCCAGGACGATCTTGTTGGTCGCCTCGAGGCGGATGCCACTGCCATCGGGCAGCAGCTCGGAGACGGGGACACGGTAGAAGTCGGCCAGTTCGGCCAGACGGCTCACGGTGACCGCACGGTCGCCGCGCTCGTACGAGCCGACCACGACGGCCTTCCATCGACCGTTGGACTTCTCTTCGACGCCCTGCAGGGACAGGCCCTGCTGCTGGCGAATGGAGCGCAGGCGAGCGCCCAGCGACTTCGCGTACTCAGACGGCATTCGGACACTCCCAGTACTGTGCTCGGCCCGGAGGGTTCTTCCTCACGGATCGCTACGCTGCGTGACGGTACGGAGTTTGCGAGCGCCGGTCAAGTGTTGGTTACCGATGAGTCGTGCGGGCCGCACCAAAGTTACCGGCTGTATCCCTAGTTGCTGGGTTTGTCGGGTTTGTCCGTGGGTTGGGCAGGTCACCCTGGTCACCGCTTCATCCACTGGTAACGTAGCGTCAGCCAACGGGCCGGTGACGGCCCGTTCAGACGTCCTTTAACGACCCGTCCAGTGAGGCGGGGAAGGAGGTCCGCCGTGGCGCAGCCACGCGCAGACGCGCCCAGCAAGATCATTCTGGCGGGGTCCGACCTGTCCCGGGTCGTCGACCGCATCGCCCATCAGATCCTCGAGAAGACCTCCGGCGCCACCGGCACCGTGCTGCTCGGCATCCCCACCCGGGGTGTCCCCCTCGCGCACCGGCTGGCCGCCCGCATCCACGCCTTCGAGGGCGTGGAGGTCCCGGTCGGGTCCCTCGACATCACCCTCTACCGCGACGACCTGCGGCTCAAGGCCACCCGCGCGCTCGGCCGGACCGAACTGCCGCCGGGCGGGATCGACGGCCTGCGGGTGATCCTGGTCGACGACGTGCTCTTCTCCGGCCGCTCGGTGCGGGCCGCGCTGGACGCGCTGAAGGATCTCGGCCGGCCCAGTTCGGTGCAGCTCGCGGTCCTGGTCGACCGCGGTCACCGCCAGTTGCCGATCCGCGCCGACTACGTCGGCAAGAACATCCCCACCGCGCTCAGCGAGAGCGTCAAGGTCGCCGTCACCGAGGTCGACGGCGCCGACGAGGTACGACTGATCGGGGGCCTGCAGTGATCAAGCACCTGCGTTCCGCCGCGGATCTGGACGCCGAGACCGCGACGCTGATTCTGGACACCGCGGCCGAGATGGCCGCCCTCTCCGGCCGCGAGGTCAAGAAGCTGCCCGCGCTGCGCGGCCGCACCGTGGTCAACCTCTTCTACGAGGACTCGACCCGCACCCGGATCTCCTTCGAGGCAGCGGCCAAGCGCCTCTCGGCCGACGTGATCAATTTTTCCGCCAAAGGCTCCAGCGTCTCAAAGGGTGAGAGCCTGAAGGACACCGCGCTCACCCTGCAGGCGATGGGCGCCGACGCCGTGGTGATCCGGCACTCGGCCTCCGGGGCCCCGCACCGGCTGGCCAACTGGGTCGAGGGTTCGGTGGTCAACGCCGGCGACGGCACCCACGAGCACCCGACGCAAGCGCTCCTGGACGCGTACACGATGCGTTCTCGCCTTGGTCGTCTCGACGGCCTCAAGGTGGCCATCGTCGGCGACGTGCTGCACAGCCGAGTGGCCCGCTCGAACGTGCTGCTCCTGACCACGCTCGGCGCGCAGGTCACCGTGGTCGGCCCGCCCACTCTGATTCCCCTGGACGTGGCGGCTGCCCTCTCCGAGAAGACCCAGGTCACCTACGACCTGGACAGCGTTCTGCCGGACAGCGACGTGGTGATGATGCTCCGCGTGCAGACCGAGCGGATGCAGGACTCGTACTTCCCGTCCGCGCGCGAGTACAGCCGCCGCTACGGGCTCGACGTGCCGCGGCTCAAGAGGCTGCCCGAGCACGCGATCGTCATGCACCCCGGCCCGATGAACCGCGGGATGGAGATCGCGCCCGAGGTGGCCGACTCGCCCCGCTCCACGATCGTCGAACAGGTCGCCAACGGCGTCAGCGTCCGGATGGCCGTCCTCTACCTGCTCCTGGGAGGCAAGTGATGGCGTACCTGATCAAGGGCGTCTCGATTCTCGGCGCCGCGCCGACCGATCTTTTCATCGCTGATGGCGTCATCTCCGACAAACCGGTCAAGGGCGCCGAGATCATCGACGGTACGGGGCTGGTCGCCCTGCCCGGCCTGGTCGACGTGCACACCCACCTGCGCGAGCCCGGCCGGGAGGACGCCGAGACGGTCGAGACCGGCTCGCGCGCCGCCGCCCTGGGCGGTTACACCGCGGTCTGCGCGATGGCCAACACGTCGCCCGTCGCCGACACCGCCGGTGTGGTCGAGCAGGTCTGGCGCCTGGGCCGCGAGGCCGGCCTGGTCGACGTCCAGCCGATCGGCGCGGTCACGGTCGGCCTGGCCGGCAAGCAGATGGCCGAGCTCGGCGCGATGGCCACCTCGGCCGCCACCGTGCGGATCTTCTCCGACGACGGCTTCTGCGTCGCCGACCCGAAGCTGATGCGCCGCGCCCTGGAGTACGTGAAGGCGTTCGACGGCGTCATCGCCCAGCACGCCGAGGAGCCGCGGCTCACCGAGGGCGCGCAGATGCACGAGGGCGAGGTCAGCACCCGGCTCGGGCTGACCGGCTGGCCCGCGGTCGCCGAGGAGGCGATCATCGCGCGGGACGTGCTGCTGGCCGAGCACGTCGGCAGCCGACTGCACGTCTGCCACGTCTCCACCGCCGGTTCGGTCGAGGTGCTGCGCCAGGCCAAGGCCCGCGGCGTCCGCGTGACGGCCGAGGTCACCCCGCACCACCTCCTGCTGACCGACGAGTTGGCCGGCGGTTACGACCCGGTCTTCAAGGTCAACCCCCCATTGCGTACGGCGAAAGATGTCGAAGCCCTGCGCCAGGCGCTGCTGGACGGGGTGATCGACGTCGTCGCCACCGACCACGCCCCGCACGCCGTGCAGGACAAGGAGTGCGAGTGGTCGTACGCCCGCCCCGGCATGCTCGGCCTGGAGACCGCGCTCCCCGTCGTGCTCAGCGTCTTCGGTGAGAATTGGGACCTGATCGCCGACCGGATGTCGATCGCGCCCGCCCGCATCGCGGGACTGGCCGGCCACGGCGGCGACCTCACGAAGGCCGGCACCCCGGCCAACCTCACGCTGGTGGATCCCAAGACCACCTGGGTCGTGGATCCGGCCGGGCTGGCCAGCCGCAGCCGGAACACGCCGTACGCGGGTCTGACCCTGCCCGGTCGCATCGTCGCGACCTTCCTGCGGGGCGAAGCAACAGTGCTCGACGGGAAGGCAGTCAAGTGACCAAGGCGATTCTGGTGCTGGAGGACGGGCGGAGCTTCTCCGGCACGGCCTACGGCGCTGTCGGGGAGACCTTCGGCGAGGCGGTCTTCACCACCGGTATGACCGGCTACCAGGAAGTCCTCACCGACCCCAGCTTCCACAAGCAGGTCGTGGTGCAGACGGCGCCGCAGATCGGCAACACCGGCGTCAACGACGAGGACGACGAGTCGGACCGGATCTGGGTCTCCGGCTACGTGGTCCGCGACCCGGCCCGCCGCCCGTCCAACTGGCGGGCCAAGGGTGACCTGGGCGAGCGCCTGGCCGCCGAGGGCATCGTCGGCATCAGCGGCATCGACACCCGCGCCCTCACCCGCCACCTGCGCGAACGCGGCGCCATGCGGGTCGGCATCTCCTCGCTCGACCTCGACCCGAAGGCTCTCCAGGAGCGGGTCAAGGCCCAGCCGCAGATGCTCGGCGCCGACCTCTCGGCGCAGGTCACCACCGGTGCGCGGTACACCGTCGAGGCCGAGGACGAGCACCGGTACACGGTCGCCGCGCTGGACCTGGGCATCAAGCGCAACGTCTCCCGCCGGCTGGCCGCCCGCGGCGTGACCACGCACGTCTTCCCGGCCTCCTCCTCGATCGAGGACCTGCTGGCGGTCGGCCCGGACGCGGTGTTCTTCTCGCCCGGCCCGGGTGACCCGGCCACCGCCGACGGTCCGGTCGCGCTCGCGCAGGAGGTCATGCGCCGCCAGGTCCCACTCTTCGGGATCTGCTTCGGCAGTCAGATCCTCGGGCGGGCGCTCGGCTTCGGCACCTACAAGCTCGGGTACGGCCACCGCGGCATCAACCAGCCGGTGCTCGACAAGACCACCGGCAAGGTCGAGGTGACCAGCCACAACCATGGCTTCGCGGTCAACGCCCCGCTGGACAAGGTGGTCGACACCGAGTTCGGCGGCGTCGAGGTCTCGCACGTCTGCCTCAACGACAACGTGGTCGAAGGGCTGCGCGGCATCGAGGTGCCCGCCTTCACCGTCCAGTACCACCCCGAGGCCGCTGCCGGCCCGCACGACGCCGACTACCTGTTCGACAGGTTCGTCGAGCTCGTCGAGAAGAAGGGCTGAGGCCAGATGCCGAAGCGTGAGGATCTCAAGCACGTCATGGTGATCGGGTCCGGCCCGATCGTCATCGGCCAGGCCTGCGAGTTCGACTACTCGGGCACCCAGGCGTGCCGGGTGCTGCGGGCCGAGGGGCTGCGCGTCTCGCTGGTCAACTCCAACCCGGCCACGATCATGACCGACCCGGAGTTCGCCGACGCCACCTACGTAGAGCCGATCACCCCGGAGTTCGTCGAGCTGGTCATCGCCAAGGAGCGGCCGGACGCGATCCTGCCCACCCTGGGCGGCCAGACCGCGCTCAACACGGCGATCGCGCTGCACGAGAACGGCGTCCTGGAGAAGTACGGCGTCGAGCTGATCGGCGCCAACGTCGAGGCCATCCGCAAGGGTGAGGACCGGCAGCTCTTCAAGGAGGTCGTCGCCAAGGCCGGCGGCGAGACCCCGCGCTCGCGGGTCTGCCACTCGATGGACGAGGTCCGCGCGACCGTCGCCGAGATCGGCCTGCCGGTCGTCATCCGCCCGTCGTTCACCATGGGTGGCCTCGGCTCGGGCATGGCCCACACCGAGGAGGACCTGGCCCTGATCGCCGGCGCCGGCCTGGCCGCGTCCCCGGTGACCGAGGTCCTCATCGAGGAGAGCGTGCTCGGCTGGAAGGAGTACGAGCTCGAACTGATGCGCGACAAGCACGACAACGTCGTGGTCGTCTGCTCGATCGAGAACGTCGACCCGATGGGCGTGCACACCGGCGACAGCGTGACCGTGGCCCCGGCCATGACGCTGACCGACCGGGAGTACCAGAAGCTGCGCGACCTCGGCATCGCGGTGCTCCGCGAGGTCGGCGTGGACACCGGCGGCTGCAACATCCAGTTCGCGATCAACCCGGACGACGGCCGGATGATCGTGATCGAGATGAACCCGCGGGTCTCCCGCTCCTCGGCGCTCGCGTCCAAGGCCACCGGCTTCCCGATCGCCAAGATCGCCGCGAAGCTGGCCATCGGCTACACCCTGGACGAGATCCCGAACGACATCACGCTGAAGACGCCGGCCGCGTTCGAGCCCGCGCTGGACTACGTGGTCGTCAAGATCCCGCGGTTCGCGTTCGAGAAGTTCCCGGGCGCGGACAAGGAACTCACCACCACGATGAAGTCGGTCGGCGAGGCGATGAGCCTGGGCCGCAACTTCGCCGAGGCGCTGAACAAGGCCATGCGCTCGATGGAGACCAAGGCGGCCGGTTTCTGGACCGCGCCGACCTTCGAGAACGTCGACGAGGCCCTGGAAGCCCTGAGGATCCCGCACGACGGCCGCCTCTACACGGTCGAGGCCGCGCTGCGGCTGGGCGCGACGGTCGAGCAGGTGCACGCGGCCAGCGGCCGGATCGACCCGTGGTTCCTGGACGAGATCCAGGCCCTGGTCGACCTGCGCACCGAGATCCTGGCCGCGCCGGTCCTGGACGAGGAACTGCTGCGCAAGGCCAAGCGCTCCGGGCTCTCCGACCTGCAGCTGGCCGCGCTGCGGCCGGAACTCGCGGGCGAGGACGGCGTGCGAGCGCTGCGGCACCGCCTGGCGATCCGCCCGGTCTACAAGACCGTGGACACCTGCGCGGCCGAGTTCGCGGCCAACACGCCGTACCACTACTCGTCCTACGACGAGGAGACCGAGGTCGCCCCCAGCGATCGGCCGAAGGTGCTGATCCTGGGCTCCGGACCGAACCGGATCGGGCAGGGCATCGAGTTCGACTACTCCTGCGTCCACGCCGTCCAGGCGCTGCGGGGTGTCGACTTCGAGACCGTGATGGTCAACTGCAACCCGGAGACGGTCTCGACCGACTACGACACCGCCGACCGGCTCTACTTCGAACCGCTCACCTTCGAGGACGTCCTCGAGGTGTTCCACGCCGAGGACAGCTCGGGCAAGGCGGCCGGTGGACCGGGCGTGATCGGCGTGATCGTCCAGCTCGGCGGCCAGACCCCGCTCGGCCTGGCCAACCGGCTCAAGGCGGCCGGCGTCCCGATCGTCGGCACCTCACCCGAGTCGATCGACCTGGCCGAGGACCGCGGGCTGTTCGGCGCGCTGCTGGCCGAGAACGACCTGCGCTCGCCCGAGCACGGCACCGCCACCTCGTTCGACGAGGCCAAGGCGATCGCCGACACGATCGGCTACCCGGTGCTGGTCCGCCCGTCGTACGTGCTCGGCGGCCGGGGCATGGAGATCGTCTACGACGAGCCCACCCTGAAGGGCTACATCGAGCGGGCCACCGAGATCTCCCCGGACCACCCGGTGCTGGTCGACCGGTTCCTGGACGACGCCGTCGAGATCGACGTGGACGCGCTCTGCGACGCCACCGGCGAGGTCTACATCGGCGGCGTGATGGAGCACATCGAGGAGGCCGGCATCCACTCCGGTGACTCGGCCTGTTCGCTGCCCCCGATCACCCTGGCCGCCTCGCACCTGGCCGAGGTGCGCCGCTACACCGAGTCCCTGGCCAGGGGCATCGGCGTGCGCGGCCTGATGAACGTGCAGTACGCGCTCAAGGACGAGGCCCTCTACGTGCTGGAGGCCAACCCCCGGGCGTCGCGGACCGTCCCGTTCGTCTCCAAGGCGACCGGCGTGCAGCTGGCCAAGGCGGCCGCGCGGATCATGCTCGGCGCCACCATCGCCGAGCTGCGGGCCGAGGGCGTGCTGATCGCCGACCGGGACGGCGGTTCGGTCCCGGCCGGTGCCCCGATCGCGATCAAGGAGGCGGTGCTGCCGTTCAAGCGGTTCCGCACCCTGGCCGGCAACAACGTGGACAGCCTGCTCAGCCCCGAGATGAAGTCGACCGGCGAGGTGATGGGCATCGACACCGGGTTCGGCCAGGCGTTCGCCAAGTCGCAGGCCGCGGCGTACGGGTCGCTGCCGACCAGCGGCAAGATCTTCGTCTCGGTGTCGAACCGGGACAAGCGGTCGATGATCTTCCCGGTCAAGCGGCTGGCCGACCTGGGCTTCACGATCGTCACCACGGCCGGCACCGGCGAGGTGCTCAGCCGGTACGGCGTGGACTGCGAGGTCGTCCCCAAGCACTACGAGAGCCCGGGCAAGAACGCCGTCGAGCTGATCCTGGCCGGCGAGATCGCCCTGATCATCAACACCCCTTCGGGCTCCGGCGCCAGCGCCCGCCAGGACGGGTACGAGATCCGCAGCGCCGCGGTCACCGCCGACATCCCGTGCATCACCACGGTGCCCGGCGCGGCCGCCGCGGTGATGGGCATCGAGGCCCTGATGCGCGGCGACATGGCTGTCCGTCCGCTGCAGGATCTGCACAAGATGCTCCGGGACGATCTGGCATGAACCTCTTCCGCAGCGCCGTCCGGCCGGTCCTGTTCCGGCTGGGCGGCGGTGACGCCGAGTCCGCGCACGAGTGGACGCTCGACCGGCTCGCCTCGATGCCCCCGGCCGCCCGCGAGGTGATGCGCCGCCGGTACGCGTTCTCGGCCCCGGTCGACGCGTTCGGCATCCGGTTCCCCAACCGGGTCGGCCTGGCCGCCGGGATGGACAAGAACGGCCTGGCGCTGCCGGCGTGGCCGGCCCTCGGGTTCGGTTTCGTCGAGGTCGGCACGGTCACCGCCAAGCCGCAGCCGGGCAACGACAAGCCACGGCTGTTCCGCCTGCGCGAGAGCGAGGCGATCATCAACCGGATGGGCTTCAACAACGCCGGCGCGGCCGCCCTGGCCGCCCGCCTGGAGGAGTTGGGGCCGATCGGGGTGCCGCTCGGCATCTCGCTGGGCAAGTCCAAGGTCACCCCGCTCGACGAGGCGGTCGAGGACTACCTGGAGTCGTACCGGCTGCTGCACCCGTACGCCGACTACATCGCGATCAACGTCTCCTCGCCGAACACGCCCGGCCTGCGCAGCCTGCAGGACCGCGACTTCCTGACGACGCTGCTCAAGGCGCTCAACGGGGACGTGCCGGTGCTGGTGAAGATCGCGCCGGACCTGACCGAACCGGCCATCGCCGAGCTTCTCGAGGTCTGCCTGGAGCACGGCGCGGCCGGCCTGATCGCCACCAACACCACGCTCGCCCGCGACGGTCTTGCCCCCGGCGACCAGCACCTGGCCGTCGAGGCCGGTGGGCTCTCGGGCAAGCCGCTGACCGAGCGGGCCCGCGCCGTGGTCAGGTTCGTGCACGGCGAGACCGGCGGGCGGCTGCCGATCATCGGGGTGGGCGGGGTCATGTCGGCCGACGACGCCTCCCGGCTGCTGGACGCCGGCGCGACCCTGGTGCAGCTCTACTCCGGGTTCATCTACAAGGGGCCGGACCTGGTCCGGGCGGTCGCGCAGGGCGCCCGGCCGGCCCGGACGCACGCGGCGCGATGACCCCGGCCGGGCGCGAGCTGCTGGCGCTCGACCGGGCGCACGTCTGGCACCCGTACGGTCCGATGCCCGGCCGCAGCGACCCCTACCTGGTCGAGAGCGCGGCCGGGGTCCGGCTGCGCCTGGCCGACGGGCGTGAGCTGGTCGACGGGATGTCGTCCTGGTGGGCGGCGGTGCACGGCTACCGCCACCCGGTGCTGGACGCGGCGCTGGCCGACCAGGCCGGCCGGATGAGCCACGTGATGTTCGGCGGGCTCACCCACGAGCCGGCCATCACCCTGGCCACGACGCTCGTCGACCTCACCCCGGCCAGCCTGGAGCACGTCTTCCTGTGCGACTCCGGCTCGATCGGGGTCGAGGTCGCGATCAAGATGGCGCTGCAGGCCCAGCGGGCGCTCGGCCGCCCCGGGCGGCAGAAGCTGGCGACCTGGCGCGGCGGGTATCACGGCGACACGTTCCACCCGATGAGCGTCTGCGACCCGGAGGGCGGGATGCACGCGCTCTGGACCGGGGTGCTGCCCGCGCAGGTCTTCGCCGGCCCGCCGCCGGTCGACTTCGACCCCTCCTACGCCGAAACACTGCGAAGGATGATCGCGGAGAACGAGGCCGATCTTGCCGCCGTGATCGTCGAGCCCGTGGTGCAGGGCGCCGGCGGGATGCGCTTCCACGATCCGGAGTACCTGAGGATCCTGCGCGAGGTCACCGCCGAGCACGGGATCTTCCTGATCTTCGACGAGATCGCCACCGGGTTCGGCCGGACCGGCCGCTTCTTCGCGGCCGAGCACGCCGGCGTGAGCCCGGACATCCTGTGCCTGGGCAAGGCGCTCACCGGGGGGTACCTGACCCTGGCGGCGACGCTGTGCACGGCCGAGGTGGCGGGCGCGATCTCGGCCGGGGAGGGCGGCGGCCTGATGCACGGGCCGACGTTCATGGGCAATCCGCTGGCCTGCGCGGTGGCCAACGCGTCCCTCGGGCTGCTTTCCGACGGCGGGTGGGCGGATCGCGTACGGATGATCGAAATCGGTCTTAAAGACGGTCTGGAGCCACTTCGCGAGGTTCCGGGCGTCGCCGATGTCCGTGTCCTGGGCGCCATCGGCGTCGTCCAGCTCGACCGCGACGTCGATGTGCCGCGGGCGACGGCGGCCGCGGTGGCCCGGGGCGTCTGGCTGCGCCCGTTCCGGGACCTGATCTACACCATGCCGCCCTATGTGACCGACGAGACGGACGTGGCCCGCATTACCGCGGGAATCGCCGCCGCGGTGGCGGCTAGCTGACACGAAGGGGTATTTGCGCGATGGAAACGTTCGGCGAACGGCTGCACGCGGCAATCGATCAACGGGGACCGCTGTGTGTCGGCATCGATCCGCACGCGGGTCTGCTCGCCCGGTGGGGCCTTACCGACGATGTCGCCGGCCTGGAACGCTTCGCCCGTACGGTGGTCGAGGCGCTGGCCGATCGGGTGGCTGTTCTGAAGCCGCAGTCCGCGTTTTTTGAGAGATTTGGGTCACGTGGCGTCGCGATTCTTGAGTCAACTATCCGACAGTCTCGCGAAGCCGGCGCTCTCGTCCTTCTCGATGTGAAGCGTGGCGACATCGGCTCGACGATGGCCGCGTACGCGTCTGCGTATCTCGATCCGGCGAGTACTCTCCGCGCCGACGCGATTACTGTGAGTCCCTATCTCGGCGTCGGCTCGTTGCGGCCGGCCTTCGATCTCGCGACCGAAACCGGGGCCGGAATTTTCGTTCTCGCGCTGACTTCGAATCCGGAAGGCGCTTCCGTCCAGCACGCCGTCGGCCCTGGTGGGAGGACCGTCGCGCAGACCGTGATCGACGAGATTTCCCAGCTCAACGCGGGTGTGAGCCCTCTCGGAAGTTTCGGGCTGGTGGTCGGCGCGACGATCGGGAGGACCGGCCACGACCTCGCCGGCGTCAACGGCCCGCTGCTCGCTCCGGGCCTCGGAGCGCAGGGCGGGACGCCCGATGACCTGCGTTCCGTCTTCGGTGACAGCCTGCACAACGTGTTGCCGTCCTACTCACGCGAAGTTCTTTCGGAAGGGCCGGAGATCGCCGGTCTGCGGGCCGCCGCGGACCGCGTTCTGGACGACTGCCGAGCCGCGCTCGGGTGAAAGCGCCTGCGTAACGGGCCGGGCACCGGGGTACCCCCACGTTGCCGAACGCGCCGATGACCGCTAGTTTTCCCGGCGCCGGGAACCACATGCCCCTTTGGTTCCCTGGCACACCACGTTTCACAGAAGCGGCGGTATTGACCTGCCGCCGCGATAGGGACCTGAGGAGAACTGGTGCCGCTCCCGTCACTGAGCCCCGAGCAGCGCGCTGCCGCGCTGGAGAAGGCCGCGGAAGTTCGCAAGGCTCGGGCTGAGCTGAAGGAACAGCTCAAGTCCGGCAAGACCACCCTCGCCGCCGTGCTCGACCGCGCGGAGGGCGACGAGGTCGTCGGCAAGCTGAAGGTCTCGGCCGTGCTTCAGGCGCTGCCGGGCATCGGCAAGATCCGTGCGACCCAGATCATGGAGAAGCTGAAGATCGCCGAGAGCCGCCGGCTCCGGGGTCTCGGCGACCAGCAGCGTAAGGCCCTCCTGGGGGAGTTCGCTGCGAACTGACTCATCGGCTCGTGTAGGAATGAGCCGTGAGCATGGATGACGACGCGCGCCCGGCAGCACGCCTCACCGTCCTTTCCGGCCCCAGTGGGGTCGGGAAGGACAGCGTGATCGAGCTGATCCGGGCGCGCTCGCCTTGGATCCGGTTGTCGGTGTCGGTCACGACACGCAAGAAACGCGACTACGAGACCGACGGCGAGCACTATCACTTCGTAACCCGGTCCGAGTTCCAACGGCTGATCGATGGCGGACAGCTGCTGGAGTGGGCGGAATTCGCGGGCAACCTCTACGGGACGCCCCGCGCGCAGGTCGAGGGCTGGCTCCAACAGGGCCGGCCCGTTTTGTTGAAGATCGACCTGCAGGGAGCGCGTCAGGTGCGGGCCACCACGCCCGACGCCCAACTGGTCTTCCTCGCGCCACCGAGCAAGGAGGAGCTGCAGCGGCGGCTCATCGGCCGGGGCACCGACGACGAGGAGACGATCCGTCGCCGCCTCGCCCACGCCGACGAGGAGTTGGCCGCCGAGTCGGAGTTCGATTACACCGTGGTGAACGACTTCGTCGAGCGGGCGGCCGATGAGCTGGTAGGCTTGCTCGGTTCGTCATTCTTAGCGCCAGCTAGCATTAAGGAATTCTGAAAAGTGGGAACTGTCGCGAACCCCGAAGGCATCACCAACCCGCCGATCGACGAGCTGCTCGACAAGACCTCGTCGAAGTACTCGCTGGTGATCTTCGCGGCCAAGCGCGCCCGCCAGGTCAACGCCTACTACAGCCAGCTCGGTGAGGGCCTGCTGGAGTACGTGGGGCCGCTGGTCGAGACCACGCCGCAGGAGAAGCCGCTCTCCATCGCGATGCGCGAGATCAACGCCGGCCTGCTGACCGCCGAGCCGACCGACCACCCGTAGGACCGCATGTTTCCGGTGCCCTCTGTTCGCGGACGACGCGAACCGGGGGCACTCCGCGTATCCACCCGGGCCCGCGGGAACCCGGCCGGTCTCGTGAACCTGGAGTCGTGACGTGACTGAAGTCGTGCTCGGCGTCTGTGGCGGGATCGCCGCGTACAAGGCCTGTGAGCTGCTGCGGCTGTTCACCGAGTCCGGGCACGGGGTCCGCGTGGTGCCGACCGCCTCGGCGCTCAAGTTCGTCGGCGCGCCGACCTGGGCCGCGCTCTCCGGCCGCCCGGTCGCCACCGAGGTCTGGGACGACGCGCACGAGGTGCCGCACGTCCGGATCGGCCGCGCCGCCGAGCTCGTCGTGGTCGCCCCGGCCACCGCCGACATCCTGGCCAAGGCCGCCCACGGCATCGCCGACGACCTGCTCACCAACACGCTGCTGACCGCCACGTGCCCGGTCGTCTACGCCCCGGCGATGCACACCGAGATGTGGGAGAACCCGGCGACCCGGGCCAACGTCGCGACCCTGCGTTCGCGCGGCGCGATCGTCATCGAGCCCGCGGTCGGGCGGCTGACCGGTCAGGACACCGGCAAGGGCCGGCTCCCGGAGCCTTCGGCGATTTTCGAGTACGCGATGGGCGTACTCAGGAATGGTCTTGAAAAAGATCTTCAGGGGCGGCACGTGGTCGTGACCGCCGGCGGGACGCGCGAACCGCTCGACCCGGTGCGCTTCCTCGGGAACCGATCGTCCGGAAAACAGGGTTATGCGCTGGCCCGCGCCGCGCTGGCCCGGGGCGCCCGGGTGACGCTCGTCTCGGCCAATGTGACGCTGCCCGACCCGGCCGGTGCCGATCTGATCCGCGTGGGCACCACCGAGGAACTGCGCAAGGCCACCGTCGAGGCGTTCGCCTCGGCCGACGTCGTGGTGATGGCCGCCGCACCGGCCGACTTCCGCCCGGCGACGGTCGCCGACCAGAAGATCAAGAAGACCGACGACGGTACGCCGGCGCCGATCACCCTGGTCACGAACCCGGACATCGCCGCCGAACTGGGCGCCGCCAAACGTCCCGGCCAGTTGCTCGTCGCGTTCGCCGCGGAGACGCACGACGCGATCGAACACGCCCGGGTGAAAATGGCCCGAAAGCGGGCAGACCTCATCATCGTCAACGAAGTCGGCGTCGATCGCGTCTTCGGCCAGGACCGGAACACGGTCACTGTGCTGGGCGCGGACGGCCTCACCGAGGCCCTCGCCGAACTCTCCAAAGACGATGTGGCGGGTAGGATCTTGGACCACGTCGTGGACCGGCTGGAAACCCAGGTCGGCGACGGTCAACCGCTCTGATTACACTTCGCCGTTACCTGTTTTCGACAACTGAGGAGCACCGTGGCACGCCGCCTGTTCACTTCCGAGTCGGTCACGGAAGGCCACCCGGACAAGATCGCTGACCAGATCAGCGACGGGATTCTCGATGCCCTGCTCGCGCAGGACCCGCGCAGCCGTGTCGCGGTCGAGACCCTGATCACCACCGGCCAGGTGCACGTAGCGGGCGAGGTCACCACCCAGGCCTACGCCGACATCCCCAGCATCGTGCGCGACACCATCCTGCGGATCGGTTACGACTCGTCGAAGAAGGGCTTCGACGGCGCTTCCTGCGGCGTGAGCGTGTCCATCGGCTCGCAGTCGCCGGACATCGCGCAGGGCGTGGACAGCGCGATCGAGCTGCGCGAGGGTGACTCCGAGCACGTTCTGGACCAGCAGGGTGCCGGCGACCAGGGCATGATGTTCGGTTTCGCCTGCTCCGAGACCCCGGAGCTGATGCCGCTGCCGATCGCGCTGGCGCACCGGCTGGCCCGCCGGCTGTCGGCGGCGCGCAAGGACGGCACGATTCCGTACCTGCGCCCGGACGGCAAGACCCAGGTCACGATCGAGTACGACGGTCTGCGCCCGGTGCGTCTGGACACGGTGGTCGTCTCCTCCCAGCACGCGGCCGACATCTCCCTGGAGTCGCTGCTCACCCCGGACGTGCGGGACCACGTGATCAGCCCCGAGCTGGAGGGCCTGGGCCTGGACACCGACGGTTACCGGCTGCTGGTCAACCCGACCGGTCGCTTCGAGATCGGTGGCCCGATGGGTGACGCCGGCCTGACCGGCCGGAAGATCATCGTCGACACGTACGGCGGGTACGCCCGTCACGGTGGTGGCGCGTTCTCCGGCAAGGACCCGTCGAAGGTCGACCGTTCCGCGGCGTACGCGATGCGCTGGGTCGCCAAGAACGTCGTCGCCGCCGGTCTGGCCGAGCGGTGCGAGACCCAGGTCGCCTACGCGATCGGCAAGGCCCACCCGGTCAGCCTGTTCGTCGAGACCTTCGGCACCGAGAACGTGCCGGTCGAGCGGATCGAGAAGGCCATCAAGGAGGTCTTCGACCTGCGCCCGGCCGCGATCATCCGCGACCTGGACCTGCTGCGCCCGATCTACCAGCAGACCGCTGCGTACGGTCACTTCGGCCGCGAGCTGCCCGACCTCAAGTGGGAGAGCACCGAGCGCGCCCAGGATCTGAAGAACGCCGCTTCCTGACGGCTTTTTCCTCCGGAACGGCGCCCCGCAACGGGCGCCGTTCTGCGTTCCGCCCCTGAGCCCGATCGGGCTCATCGAGGATTTGCGTAAGGTTCGCATGGGACCGCGCCGGCCTACGCGAAGCTGCCCGGCCCGCTGAGCCGCCGGATCATGCCGGGACCAGGGCCGGGAAGACCTTCCGGAGCACCGGCATGATCCATCCGGCCCCGCCGCCGACCGCTCCGCCGGCCAGCCACAGCATGCTGCAGGCGGCGTCGAGCGGATCGGTCCCGGGGTCGGCCGCGACCTGCAGAACGAGCACGGCGTGATGCCGGGCGAGCGTCTCCCGATGGTCGGCGAGAAAGGCCCCGGTGACCTCGGCCGGCATCGTCGGCATCGGCGGCAGCCGGGCCTCGATCCGTTCGCGGGTGCCGGGCGGCAGCGGCTCGCCGCGGTACAGGGCGGCCATCGCCTCCGCCACCTCGGGCATCTCGCGGATCCCGGCCGCGGTCAGCACCAGATCGGCCGCCCACCGGGTGATCGCCCGCAGGACGGGCGGGTCGGCCGCGGCCAGGCCGGTGGCGACCTGATTGTCGACCTCGGCGATCAGGTGAACCCGCTCCGGCAGGTCGCGCAGCGGGGTGAGCACGCCGTCCGTACCCCGCAGCGGTTCGCGATCGAAGATCGGGTCCTCCGGGTCGACCCAGGACTCCCGTACCTCGCGAAGCTCCTCGACGGCCTCGGTGATCTCCTCGGCGGTCAGCGCGGCCACCACCCCCGTACGGTGCCAGTACGCGGCGTCGCCGGTGGTCTGGCGCACCACCCGGTCGTCGTCGGCCGGCCAGAACTGCAGCAGCAGCCACTCCTCGGTCTCGCCGTCACCCCGCGACGAGTACCGCACCCGGTAGTAGCCGGGTGGCAGGTCGAGCGGACCGGCCGACTGGTCGAACCCGCTCAGCCACAGATCGTCCACCCAGGTGGCGAAGCCGGCCTCGACGATCTCGGTCCACTCGTCGCCCGGCTCCGGGGCGTCGGTGTGCAGTTCGACCCGGACCGGGACGTTCGCCGTGTGCAGCCGAGTGCGGATCCTCAGCACCTCCGGATCGGCGGCCCCGAGCAGGCCGTTGATCTGGCCGCGCCACGGGGCGTCCTCGTCCCCGGGCTGCCCGTCGTCGGCCTGGGCCGACCTCAGGTCGAGGAAGCCGTAATGCACGCCGATCGCCTGGTCCAGCAGCACCGATACCAGCATGTGCCCAGGATCGCAGCGGTCCGGGCGGCGGTGGGCGGCCTCGCCCGAAAGATCTTGTCGGGGGGTGCGGGCAGAATGTTCGGCGATGGTGGCCAAGAGTGTGCGAGCGGAACGGGAGCCGGCGGAACGTCTGCCGGTGGCGCGAGTGTGTGTCGACCTTCAGCTGCCGCACCTGGATCGGCCGTTCGACTACCTGGTTGCCGGCGCCGACGACGAGGCCGCGCAGCCGGGGGTGCGGGTCAAGGTCCGGTTTGCCGGGCAGCTGGTCAGCGGGTTCCTGCTGGAGCGGGTCGAGTTTTCCGAGCATCAGGGCAAGCTGGCGTTCCTGGAGAAGGTGGTCTCGGCCGAGCGGGTGCTCGATCCGGAGGTCGTGCGGCTGGCGCGGGCGGTGGCCGATCGTTATGCGGGCAGCCTGGCCGACGTGCTGCGCCTGGCCGTCCCGCCGCGTCACGCCCGGGTGGAGGCGCAGGCCCTTGCGGCCGTCGACCCCGAGCCGGTCCCGTCGCCGGCCGGCGGCTGGGATTCGTACGCGGCCGGCCCGGCCTACCTCAAAGCGCTGGAGGAGGGCCGCCCCGCCCGGGCCGTCTGGTCGGCCCTGCCGGGCGAGGACTGGCCGGCCCGGATAGCCGAGGCCGCCGCGGCCACCGTCAAGGGCGGCCGCGGCGTGGTCATCGTCGTCGCCGACGCCCGCGACCTGGACCGGGTCGACCGGGCGCTGGCCGCCGCCCTGGGCCCGGGCCGGCACGTCGCGCTGAACGCGGCCCTCGGCCCGGCCGAGCGATACCGGCGCTTCCTGGCCGCGAGCCGCCACCAGGTGCCGGTGGTCGCCGGCACCCGGGCCGCGATGTGGGCCCCGGCCGCCGACCTCGGGCTGGTGGTGATCTGGGACGACGGCGACGACCTGCACTCCGAGCCCCGCTCGCCCTACCCGCACGCCCGCGACGTGCTCCTCACCCGCTCCCGGCTGGCCGACTGCGCCGCCCTGGTCGGCGGCTTCGCCCGGACCGGGGAGGCCCAGCTGCTCCTGGAGACCGGCTGGGCCAGGGAGATCGTCGCCGACCGGGCCGTGCTGCGGCGCCGCCAGCCGGCCATCTCGCCGACCGGCGACGACCCGCAGCTGGCCCGCGACCCGGGCGCGGTCACCGCCCGTCTGCCCAGCCTGGCCTGGCTGACCGCCAAGCAGGCGCTGCAGGAGGGCCATCCGGTCCTGGTCCAGGTGCCGCGCCGGGGTTATCTGCCGTCGGTGGCGTGCGCCGAGTGCCGCACCCCGGCCCGCTGCCCGCACTGTTCCGGGCCGCTCGGCCTGCAGGGCGCGCACGACGTCCCGATCTGTCACTGGTGCGGGCGCGGCTCGGCCGCCTACGCGTGCCCCAACTGCGGGGAGCGCCGGCTGCGGGCCTCGGTGATCGGCGCCCGGCGGACGGCCGAGGAGCTGGGCCGGGCGTTCGCCGGTGTGCCGATCCGTACATCCGGCCGGGACGAGATCTTGGACACGGTGCCGGGCGAGCCGGCGATCGTCGTGGCGACCCCGGGGGCCGAGCCGGTGGCCGAGGGTGGGTACGGCGCGGTGCTGCTGCTCGACACCTGGGCGCTGCTGAGCCGGGCCGACCTGCGCGCCGCCGAGGAGACGATGCGGCGCTGGCTGAACGCGTCGGCGCTGGCCCGGCCGGGCGGGCAGGGCGGCCGGGTGATCGTGGTGGCGGACGGTTCGCTGGCCCCGGTGCAGGCCCTGCTGCGCTGGGACCCGGGCTGGTTCGCCGCCCGTGAGCTGGCCGAACGCCGCGAGTTGGGCTTCCCCCCGGCCGCCCGGATGGCCAGCGTGACCGGCCCCGCGCCGGCCGTCGCCGAGCTGTTGACCATCGCCGACCTGCCGGACGGCACCGAGCAGCTGGGCCCGGTCCCGGCCCGCGACGACCAGGAACGGATGCTGTTGCGGGTGTCCCGGTCGGGGGCCGCCGGCCTGGCCCACGCGCTGCACGTGGCGGCCGGGGTGCGCAGCGCGCGTAAAGCGGCGGTCGCCGTCCGCATCCAGGTGGACCCGGCCGAGCTCTTCTGAGGCCGGCCCTCCTCCGGCGCGTTCCACGAGGCGGAACCCGGGTCCGTAGACTGTTCCGCAGTCGTTTTCCCACTGCTCTAGGAGTACCGCCGAGTGACCGTCCAGCCCATCCGTCTCTTCGGCGACCCGGTGCTGCGCACTGAGGCCGACGCGGTCGTCGATTTCGACAAGGAACTGCGCAAACTGGTCAAGGACCTGACCGACACCATGCTCGACGAGGGCGGTGCCGGCCTGGCCGCCCCGCAGCTCGGCGTCGGCCTGCGCGTGTTCACCTTCGACGTCGACGACGTGGTCGGGCACATCGTCAACCCGGTGCTGTCGTTCCCGGACGAGGAGGAGCAGGACGGCCCCGAGGGCTGCCTCTCCATCCCGGGCATCTACATCGACACCAAGCGCCGGCAGAACGTGGTGGCGAACGGTTTCAACGAGCACGGCGACCCGATCCAGCTGGTCGGCACCGGGCTGATGGCCCGCTGTGTGCAGCACGAGACCGACCACCTGGACGGCGTGCTCTTCCTGGACCGGCTGGACTCGGCCTCCCGCAAGGACGCGATGAAGCAGATCCGCTCGGCCGAGTGGTACGACGCGGCCAAGCCCCCCACCATCAAGGAGAGCCCGCACAGCCGGGGCATCTTCGGGCTGGGCCGGTGACCCGATGCGCCTGATCTTCGCCGGCACGCCCGAGGTGGCGCTGCCCAGCCTGGACGCGATCGCCGCGTCCGGGCACGACCTGATCGCCGTGATCACCCGCCCGGACGCCCCGGCCGGTCGTGGCCGTCGCCTGGTGCGCTCGCCGGCCGGCGCGTGGGCCGACGAGCGTGGCATCGAGGTGCTGACGCCGGAGCGGCCGCGCGAGCCCGAGTTCCAGGCCCGGCTGCGCGAGCTGGCCCCCGACTGTGTGCCCGTGGTGGCGTACGGCGCCCTGGTCCCGCCCTCGGCCCTGGAGATCCCCAAGCACGGCTGGGTGAATCTGCACTTCTCACTGCTGCCCGCCTGGCGCGGCGCGGCGCCGGTGCAGCACGCCGTCCTGCACGGCGACGAGGTGACCGGGGCCAGCGTCTTCGAGCTGGAGGCGGGGCTGGACACCGGCCCGGTCTACGGCACGCTGACCGACCAGATCCGTTTCAACGACACCTCGGGTGACCTGCTCGGGCGGCTCGCCCACGAGGGCGCGGGGCTGCTCGTCGCCGTGCTCGACGCGATCGAGGCGGGCACCGCCCGGGCCCATCCGCAGCCGCACGACGGGGTCAGCCTGGCCCCGAAGCTCACCGCCGACGACGCCCGGGTCCGCTGGTCGGACCCGGCGTTCGCGGTGGACCGGCGGATCCGGGCGTGCACCCCGGCCCCGGGCGCGTGGACGACGCTGCGGGAGGACCGGCTGAAGCTGGGCCCGGTCCGGCCGGTGGCCAACGCGCCGCACCTGCCGCCGGGCGAGCTGCGGGTGGAGCGCAATCAGGTGCTGGCCGGCACGGCGACGACGCCGGTGCAGCTGGGTGAGGTCCGCGCGGCGGGCAAGAAACCGATGGCCGCGACCGACTGGGCGCGGGGCATGCGTATCGAACCAGGGGAGAAGCTCGCGTGACGGAACACAGGGCTTCACGGCCGCACAGCGCCGGCCCACGACGGCCGTCCGGGCCGGGAGATCATCGCGATCAGCGCAGTGGCCGGGCGCCGCGCGCGGGTCGCCCGCCGTCCGACCCGGCTCGCCAGGCGGCGTATGAGGCGATCGCCGCCGTCAACCGCGACGACGCGTACGCGAATCTGGTCCTCTCCGACATCATCGACGGATTCGGACTGCAGGGGCGGGATGCGGCGTTCGCCACCGAGCTGACCTACGGCACGCTGCGGGCGCTCGGCACCCTCGACCTGATCATCGCCCAGGCCGCCGGCCGCGAGGTCGCGCGGATCGACCCGCCGGCCCGCGACGCGCTGCGCCTCGGGGCCTACCAGCTGCTCTACACCCGGGTCCCGTCGCACGCCGCGGTCAACCAGACGGTCGACCTGGTCCGTTCGGTGGCCCCGGCCGCGTCCGGTTTCGCCAACGCGGTGATGCGCACGATCTCCGAGACGACCCTGGAGACGTGGCTGGAGCGGGTCACCCCGAAGTACGAGGACGACCCGGTCGGCAACCTGGCCGCCCAGCACCACCATCCGCAGTGGATCGTCCGCGCATTCGCCGAGGCCCTCGGCGGCGACCTGGAGGAGACCCAGCGGCTGCTGATCGAGGACAACCAGCCGCCGGCCGTGCACCTGTGCGCCCGTCCCGGGCGGGCCGACGCGATCGAGCTGGCCGACGAGGTCGGCGGCGTCCCCGGGGCGTTCTCGCCGTACGCGGTGTACCTGAGCGGCGGCGCCCCGCGTGACCTGGCCGCCATCCGCGAGGGCCGCGCCCACGTCCAGGACGAGGGCTCCCAGCTGGTCGCCGCCGCGCTGCTGGCCGCCCCGATCGAGGGCCGGGACACCCGCTGGCTGGACCTGTGCGCCGGCCCGGGCGGCAAGACCGGCCTGATCGGTGCGATCGCCGCCGGCCGGGGCGCCGAGGTGACCGCGGTCGAGGTGGCCGAGCACCGGGCCCGCCTGGTCGAGCAGGCCACCGAGGGCATGCCGGTGACGGTCTTCCCGATGGACGGGCGTTCGGTCGGCCGGGACCCCGACCTGCCCGAGGAGGCGTTCGACCGGGTGCTCGTCGACGCGCCGTGCACCGGGCTGGGCTCGCTGCGGCGCCGTCCCGAGTCGCGCTGGCGCCGCCAGCCGGCCGACCTGCCGCCGCTCACCCGTCTGCAGCGGGAACTGCTGGTGGCGGCGTTGCGGGCGGTCCGGCCGGGCGGCGTGGTGGCCTACGTGACCTGCTCGCCGCATATGGTGGAGACCCAGGTGACGGTGAGCGAGGGGGCCCGGCGCAGCGGCGTCGAGGTGGACTTCGTCGATGCCCGGCCGCTGCTGCCGCCGGGGATGCCGGGGCTGGGCGCCGGGCCGACGGTGCAGCTGTGGCCGCACCGGCACGGGACGGACGCGATGTTCCTGGCGGTCCTGCGCCGCACGAGCTGATCCGAGAAGGCCGCCGGGCCCACCCCGGCGGCCTTTCCACAGGCCCCGCCTTTGTCCACAGGCTTGCCGACCGGTCCGGGCCGAGGTTTTACACTTCAGCGGTGACGTCATCGCCGATCATCGCGCCGAGCATCCTCGCCTCCGATTTCTCCCGGCTCGCCGACGAGGTGCACGCCATCGAGGGGGCCGCCGACTGGGTGCACGTGGACGTCATGGACAACCACTTCGTGCCCAACCTCACGCTCGGCCTGCCGATCGTGCAGAGCCTGCGCCGGGCGACGAACATCCCGTTCGACGTGCACCTGATGATCACCGACCCCGACCGCTGGGCCCCGGGCTACGCGGAGGCGGGGGCGTACAACGTGACGTTCCACGCCGAGGCCGCGGACAACCCGGTGGCGCTGGCCAAGACGCTGCGCGCGGCCGGCGCCAAGGCGGGCCTGGCCATCGACCGGGATACCCCCGTCGAGCCGTACTTGGAGTTGTTGCCCTATCTGGACACCGTCCTGATCATGACGATCAAGGCCGGGTTCGGCGGGCAGAAGTTCATGCCCGAGATGCTCGACAAGGTGCGTGACGTGCGGCGTCGCATCTCCGTCGGCCATCTCGACATCCGCCTGGAGGTCGACGGCGGCATCGCCGCGGACACCATCGAGCAGGCCGCCGAGGCCGGTGCGGACGCGTTCGTGGCGGGCACCGCCGTCTATGGGGCTGCCGATCCGGCCGAGGCCGTGCGTAAGCTTCGTGCACTGGCCGCCGAGCGCATGGGGAACTCGATGTGAGTAACGCCGAGCCGGGGCCCGTGGTCGACGACCTCGGGCTCGACGACGACGAGAACCGTCCCGATCTCATCCTGGTCGTCGACGACGATCAGGACATCGCCAGCTTCGTCGAGTTCAACCTCAAGGTCCAGGGCTTCGAGGTGATCCGCGCCCGCGACGGGCAGGAGGCGCTCGACTTGATGGAGACGCACCGGCCCGACCTGGCCGTCGTCGACTGGATGATGCCGCGGATGGACGGCGTCGAGCTGATCCGCGCGCTCCGCGCCGACCCGCTGACCTCGGCCCTCCCGGTGATCATGCTCACCGCCAAGAGCATGACCGGCGACAAGGTGGTGGGCCTGACCACCGGCGCCGACGACTACCTGACCAAGCCGTTCGACACCGCCGAGCTGATCGCCCGGGTCTCCACCACGCTCAAGCGCAACAAGGAGTTCCGCGAGGTCTCCCCACTGACCGGCCTGCCCGGCAACGCCCGGGTCCGCCGCGAGATCGCCGACCGGATCCGCACGGGCGGCGACTACTCGGTCGGTTACATCGACATCGACCGATTCAAAAGCGTCAACGACGTGTACGGTTTCGACCGCGGCGACGAGTTCATCGGCGCCATGGCCCGCAGCCTCCAGCGCGCCAGTGCCTCCACCGGCAAGCCGTCGATCTTCCTCGGCCACATCGGCGGCGACGACTTCGTCTTCATCTGCCACCCCGACCAGGTGCTGCCGCTCACCAAGAGCATGGTGACCGATTTCGAGTCGGCCGCCGACCGTCTCTACGACCAGCGCGACGCCCAGCGCGGCTACATCGAGGTCCCCGACCGCCGCGGCAACAAGCAGCGGGCCGCCCTGGTCACGCTCTCGATCGGCGTCGCCCAGGCCACCGCCGGCGGCCGCCAGTTCGCCGACCCCCGCATGGTCATCGCCGTCGCCTCCGAGATGAAGAAGGTCGCGAAGTCGCAGCCGGGTTCCTACGTGGCCATCGACCGGCGTCGTTCCGAGGCCGAATAAGATCAAGATCAAATTCTTCATGTCCTAGGTCCGCCGGGGTACAGACCGTCGCTCCCGCGGGGACCCTTCCGGGCTGAGCAGGGCGCTGGCGCGCCCAGAACGCCCAGCCCGAAAGGGCGATGTCCGTGGGTGGTTGCGGTCAAGGCAAAAACCCCGGTCAGGCAACCCGGCGCGAAAGCATGCCCCGTGGGTGGGCGGCCCGGGGTGGGCGTGCTCCCCGGCTGAGGTGATCAGGCGGCCCGGGGCGGAGCGTAGGACGGGACGTACTCCTGGCCGGTCAGGGACTGGATCGCGGAGATCAGCTCGTCGGTCAGATGGCGGGCATCCTTGGCCGACTCGACCTTGACCGGAATCGGCAGCCCGAACGTCAGGGTGATCGGGCGCGGGCGGGGGAACCGGTGCCCGGCCGGGCGGATGTGGTCGGTGCCGGTGATGCCCACCGGGACCACCGGGACTCCGGCCTGGGCGGCCAGGCGGACGGCGCCGGTGCGGCCACGGTAGAGGCGGCCGTCCGGGGAGCGGGTGCCTTCCGGGAAGACGGCGACCAGGCCGCCGGCCCTGAGGATCGGGACCGCGGCGTCGAAGGCGGTGAGGACCGCGCGTCCGCCGGCCCGTTCGACCGGGATGGCACCCATGCCGGTGACCACCCGGCGGGTGAGGTTGCCGCGGAGGCCGGGGGAGCGGAAGTACTCCGCCTTGGCCCAGAACGCGACGTGCCGCGGGGTGTTGACGCCGAGGAAGAGCTGGTCGGCGATGGCGTGATGGTTGGAGCAGAGGATCGCGCCCGAGTCGCCCGGGATGTTCTCCAGGCCCGTCACGGTCGTCGGCCAGAGCGTGCGCAAGAGGGTGCCCAGGGTGCGGTGCGCGCCGGCGTAGAGGGGTGGCATGCGGTTCATGGATGACCTTCCGGGTGCGCGTCGGAGGGATTCATGGGGGGCCCAGGTGGGCGGTCAGGGTGGCGTCGACGAACGGGAGCGGGTCGGTGGCGTCGGTGGCCAGGGTCAGGGAGCCCCAGTTCCACAGCTGCGCCGTGCCGTGCAGGGCGGCCCAGATCGCCGCGGCGGTCACCCGTGGCGGCACGCCGGAGTCCGGGCGGGCGGCCGCGACCAGGCCGGTGAGCTGCCGGAAGAGCGGGAGGGAAGCGTCACGCAGGCCCAGTTCGCCACCGCTGGTCAGCAGATCGTGCCGGAACATCAGCTCGAACATGCTGCGGTTGGTGGCGGCGAATCGTACGTACAGATAAGCAATTGTCGTGATTTTGATTCTCGGATCCTCCGGAGTGGTCCGCAGGGCGGCCGTGACCTGCTCGGAGAAGTCGGCGAAGCCGGAGCGCGCGATCGCCGACAGCAGCGTCAGGTGGGTCGGGAAGTAGCGGCGCGGGGCGCCGTGCGAGACCCCGGCGCGGCGGGCGATCTCACGCAGTGAGAGGGCGCCGGGACTTTCCGTGCGCAACAACTCGGCCCCGACTCGCACCAGTCGATCACGTAACGCGTCGTCAGGGGGCATAGACAGTGTCTACCAGAGCGCGTAGACACTGTCTACGACAGGTGCGCGGACGCGTCCGGTCTGAAATTCTCGGGGCATGGACGTCGACGCGCTTCGTGCCGGCACTCCCGGGTGCCGCCATCGGATTCATCTCAACAACGCGGGCGCGGCCCTGATGTCGCAGGAAACCCTGGACACCGTCGTCGGGCACCTGCGGCGGGAGGCCGAGATCGGCGGCTACGAGGCGGCCGGGGAAGCCGCCGGACGGGTCGCCGCGGTCTACTCCGGACTGGCCGAGCTGCTCGGCGGCCGGGCCGACGAGTTCGCCCTCTTCGACAACGCGTCGCACGCCTGGCAGGCCGCGTTCTACGCGGTGCCGCTGCGGGCCGGCGACCGGGTGCTGACCGGCCGCAACGAGTACGGCAGCAACGTCCTGTCCTACCTGCAGGCGGCGAAACGGGTCGGCGCCGAGGTCGTCGTCGTGCCGAACGACGAAGACGGGCAGATCGACACGTTCGCCCTGGCCGGCCTGATCGACGAGCGCACGAGACTGATCGGGCTGACCCACGTGCCGACCGCCGGTGGTCTGGTCAACCCCGCCTCCGACGTCGGGCGCATCGCCCGGGCGGCCGGCGTGCCGTTCCTGCTCGACGCCACCCAGTCGGTCGGCCAGTTCCCGGTCGACGTCGAGGAGATCGGCTGCGACTTCCTCTGCGGCACCGGGCGCAAGTTCCTGCGCGGGCCGCGCGGCACCGGCTTCCTGTGGGTGCGCAGCGGGATCCTGGACCGGCTCGACCCGCACATCGTGGAGATCGAGTCGGCCGACTGGGACGGGGCCCGCGGCTTCGACTGGGTGCCGGGCGCGCAGCGGTTCGCCACCTGGGAGATGAACTACGCCGCGGTGCTCGGCCTCGGCGCGGCCGTGGATCAGGCGCTCAACCTGGGGCTGGACGAGATCGGCAAGCGCACCTCGGAGCTCGGCGACCGGATGCGCGGGGTCCTGGAGGACATTCCCGGCATCACCGTGCACGACCTCGGGCGCCGGCAGTGCGCGATCGTCACCGCCACCGTCGAGGGCGTGGAGTCGGCCGAGGTGGTGACCCGGCTGGCCGACTCCGGGGTCAACGTGACCAGCACCGTGCCGGCGCACCAGCAGTTCGACACCGAGGATCGGAACCTGCCGCCGATGGTCCGGTTCTCGCCGCACTACTACAACACCGAGGACGAGGTCGAGCACGCCGCGGCCCTGGTCGGAGCCATGATCGATAAGAGGTTGTGACATCGCAGACTCGCGGGGTGGCAAATCCGCGATCGCGTGCAAGACTCGGAGGTAACCCACCACGCGCTGGCGGGACTCGGTGAAATTCCGAACCGGCGGTGATCTGCTGCGTAAGCGGCGGTAAGCCCGCGACCCGGACGTCATGACCATGGCGGCCGGTGGACCTGGTGAGATTCCGGGGCCGACGGTTGATCGGGCGTGAGCTCGGTCAGACAGTCCGGATGGGAGACAGCGCGCGGAATCGGACGGGTGTGCCCTCGACGGCCACATCCACCGGAGGGGGCCGCTGTCCGGGCCTCATCCAGTCCGGGGTGCGCGAAGCGTACCCTCGGTGTCCTTTTCCTGGCGTTTTCTCCCTCTCAAGCTCGCCGCGCGTGATACGGCCGCGTGGCAGTTTGTTTTTTGCGCGGCTGGGATGGCCGCGCGACTTTCTTGCGCGACCGGGACGGCTGCGCGACTCACGTCACGCGGCTGTCGCTCGCCGCGCGATGCCCTTCGCGCGGTCGGCACGGCCCGCGCGACTCACGTCACGCGGTCGGCAGGAGCCGCGCGATGCCCTCGCGCGGTGAGCACAGCCCGCGCGATGCCCTCGCGCGGCCGGTAACAGCCGCGCGGCGTTACTCGCGCGGTCGGTAAGAGCCGCGCGATGCCCTCGCGTGGCGCACCGCGTGAGGGGACGAGACGCAGATGGTGACCGAGGACGAGGCGATGCGCCGCGCGATCGCGCTGGCCGGCCGTGGCCTCGGCACGACCAGCCCGAATCCGGTCGTCGGCTGCCTGCTCCTCGACGCGACCGGCGAGGTCGTCGGCGAGGGCTTCCACGCGTATGCCGGCGGCCCGCACGCCGAGATCGTCGCGCTGGCCCAGGCCGGTGAGCGGGCCCGCGGCGGCACCTGCGTCGTCACTCTGGAGCCGTGCAATCACACCGGCCGCACCGGCCCCTGCTCGGAGGCGCTGATCCAGGCCGGCCTGCGCCGGGTCGTGATCGCCGTGGACGATCCGAATCCGATCGCCTCCGGTGGTGCCGCGACGCTGCGCGCGTCCGGGATCCAGGTCGAGACCGGCCTGCGCCGTCCCGAGGCCGAGTTGGGCAACATCGCCTGGCTGACCGCCGTGCGCCGCACCCGCCCGTTCGTGACCTGGAAGTTCGCCGCCACGCTGGACGGCCGGTCGGCCGCCGCGGACGGGACGAGTCAGTGGGTCAGTTCGGCCGAGTCCCGTTTCGACGTGCACGAGCTGCGCAGCACGGTGGACGCGATCGTGGTCGGGGCGGGCACGGTGCTCGCCGACGACCCGCAGCTGACCGTCCGTGACCTGCGGGACGGGTCGCTCGCGATCAAGCAGCCGTTGCGTGTGGTCGTGGACTCCCACGGGCGTACGCCGGAGAACGCCCGTGTCCGTGATGCCGCCGCACCGACCTGGATCGTCACGGTGGCCGAGGCCGGCCGGGGCCCGGACGACCGGGTCGACCTGACCGCGGTCCTGACCGGCCTGTACGAGCGCGGCGTCCGCAACGTCCTGCTGGAGGGCGGCCCGACCCTGGCCGGCGCTTTCCTCGCGGCCGGCCTGGTCGATCGGGTTATCGGTTATGTCGCGCCGAAACTGCTCGGCGCCGGCCGGACCGCCCTGGTCGACGCCGGGATCGGCACGATCGCCGACGCCCTGGAGCTCGACTTCACCGACATCGCGCAGATCGGGGGCGACCTGCGCTTCACCGCCACGCTCCGTTCGAAGGAGAACTGAGGAATGTTCACCGGCATCGTCGAAGAACTGGGTGAGATCGTCCGTCTCACCGAGGGCGCCGAGGACTCCGCCGTCATCGCCGTCCGGGGGCCGCTGGTCACCTCGGACGCGGGCGATGGCGACTCGATCTCCGTCAACGGCGTCTGTCTCACCGTCATCGACAACGTCGACGGCGTGTTCACCGCCGACGTGATGGGCGAGACCCTGCGCCGTTCCTCGCTGGGCGCGTTGAAGGTCGGCAGCAACGTGAACCTGGAGCGGGCGGCCGCGCTCGGCAGCCGTCTCGGCGGTCACCTGGTGCAGGGTCACGTGGACGGCGTCGCGAAGCTGATCGCACGGGAGCCGGCCGACCAGTGGGAGGTCGTGACGTTCTCACTCCCCGCCGAGCTGGCGAGATATGTGGTCGAGAAGGGTTCGATCACGGTCGACGGTGTCTCCCTGACCGTCATGGCGGTCACGGACGACACGTTCTCGGTCGGGATGATCCCGGCCACCTCCAAGCACACCGTGCTGGGCAGCAAGGCCATCGGCGAGCCGGTCAACCTCGAGGTCGACGTGATCGCCAAGTACGTCGAGAAGATGCTGGGGAGCCGCAATGTCTGAGAGCATCGAGCGCGCGATCGCCGAGATCAAGGCCGGCCGGCCGGTGATCGTGGTGGACGACGAGGACCGGGAGAACGAGGGCGACCTCATCTTCGCGGCCGAGCACGCCACCCCGGAACTGGTCGCGTTCATGGTCCGCTACACGTCCGGGTACATCTGCGTCCCGCTTCCGGAGGCCGAGGCCGACCGCCTCGAACTGCCCCCGATGTACCACACCAACCAGGATGCCCGGGGAACGGCGTACGCGGTCACCGTCGACGCCAAGCACGGCGTCAGCACCGGCATCTCGGCCGCCGACCGGGCCCGGACCATCCGGTTGCTGGCCGCCGCGTCCTCGGAGCCCACCGATTTCAACCGCCCGGGCCACGTCGTGCCGCTGCGGGCCAAGAAGGGTGGCGTGCTGCGCCGTCCCGGGCACACCGAGGCCGCGATCGACCTCGCGGTGCTGGCCGGGTGCCGGCCGGCCGGTGTGCTGTGCGAGATGGTCAACGACGACGGCACCATGCAGCGCCGTCCGGACCTGGAGAAGTTCGCCGTCGAGCACGACCTGGTCCTGATCACCATCGCCGAGCTGGTGGCCTACCTGAGCGAGCGGGACGGCCGGCAGGTCGAGCGGGTCGTCGAGACCACCATGCCGACCGAGCACGGCGTCTTCACCGCGGTCGGCTACCGCTCCGAGGCCGACCACGGCGAGCACGTCGCCCTGGTCTACGGCGACCTCACCGACGGTGAGGACGTGCTGGTCCGGGTCCACTCGGAGTGCCTGACCGGCGACGTGTTCGGCTCCCGGCGCTGCGACTGCGGCCCGCAGCTGGACGCGGCCCTGGAGAAGGTGGCGGCGGCCGGCCGGGGCGTGGTGCTCTACATGCGCGGTCACGAGGGGCGCGGCATCGGGCTGTTGCACAAGCTCCAGGCGTACCAGTTGCAGGACCGCGGCTTCGACACCGTCGACGCGAACCTGGAGCTGGGTCTGCCGGCCGACGCGCGGGACTACGGTGTCGGCGCGCAGATCCTCTACGACCTGGGCGTGCGCTCGATGCGCCTGCTCACCAACAATCCGGCCAAGCGGGCCGGGCTGGAGGGCTACGGCCTGCGGGTCACCGGCCGCGAGGCGCTGCCGGTCCGCCTGCACCCGGAGAACGTGCGGTACCTGCGGACCAAGCGGGACCGGATGGGCCACCTGTTCGAGGCGTTGGGCTGACCGGCGCCCCGGACAGGCGGAAGATGACGACAAAGGGGGATTCCAATGGCCGGCTTCGGTGATCCACACACCCAGCCCGTCGACGCGGCCGGGCTGCGGCTCGGCATCGTCGGCTCACGCTGGCACAACGACCTGGTCGACCACATGATCGAGCGGGCCCGGGCGGCGGCCGAGGCGTGCGGCGTCACCGACGTGGTCGTGTCCCGGGTGGCCGGCTCGGTCGAGCTTCCGGTGGTCGCGCAGGCACTCGCGAAGCGCTGTGACGCCGTCGTGGCGCTCGGCGTGGTCATCAAGGGCGAGACCCAGCATTTCGAGTACGTGTGCGACGCCGTCACGTCCGGCCTGACCCGGGTCGCGCTGGACGAGCAGACGCCGGTCGCGCACGGTGTGCTGACCGTCCAGAGCCTCGGGCAGGCCCGCGACCGGGCCGGCCTGGAGGACTCGATCGAGGACAAGGGATGGCAGAGCACGGTCGCGGTTCTCGACGCCGCGCTCGCCATCCGCGAGGTCCAGAAGTATTAGAGCCGTCCCGCTTCGATGATGCGGGACAGGAACTGACGCGTTCGTGGCTCGACGGGGTCGCCCAGCACCTGCGACGGCGGCCCCTGTTCGAGGACGCGGCCGTTGTCGAGGAACGCGACCCGGTCGGCCACCTGCTTGGCGAAGCCCATCTCGTGGGTCGCCAGCACCATCGTCATGCCCTCGCCCTTGAGGTCCCGGATCATGGTGAGCACCTCGCCGACCAGTTCCGGGTCGAGCGCCGAGGTCACCTCGTCGAGCAGCAGCAGCCGCGGGCTGTTGACCAGCGCGCGGACGATCGCGACGCGCTGCTGCTGCCCGCCGGAGAGCCGGTCCGGGTAGGCCTTGGCCTTGTCGGCCAGCCCGACGCGCTCCAGCCAGGTCATGGCTTTCTCGCGCGCCTCGGCGGCGGCCCGCTTGTGCACCTTGGTGGGCGCCAGCGTGATGTTGTCCAGCACGGTCATGTGCGGGAACAGGTTGTAACTCTGAAAAACCAGACCGATCTTCCGACGTACGAGATCGGGGTTGATCTTGGGGTCGGTGATCTCCTCGCCGTCGAGACGGATCTCCCCGTCGTCGATCTCGGCGAGCAGGTTCACGCAGCGCAGCAGCGTCGACTTGCCCGAGCCGGAGGCGCCGATCAGGGCCACCACCTCGTGTTCGCCGACGTCCAGGCTGAGGTCGTCGAGGACCACGTGGTCACCGAACACCTTGCGCACGTTCGTGCAGGAGAGCAGCACGTCAGTTCCCCGCGTTCTGGGCTCGGATCGCCCGCAGCGTCACCCGGTCGGTGATCGCGATGAGCGGCAGTGCGAGCAGGATGAAGAGCACCGCGGCGACGACGTACGGCGTGAAGTTCGCGCTCTGGGCCGCGCCGATCTGGGCCGCGCGGATGGCGTCGATCGACCCGGCGAGCGAGATCAGCCCGACGTCCTTCTGCAGCGCGACGACGTCGTTGAGCAGCGCCGGCGTGACCCGCCGGACGGCCTGTGGCAGCACCACGTGGCGCATCGCCTGCCGGTAGGTGAGCCCGAGCGACCGCGCCGCCGCCACCTGGCTCGGGTGCACCGACTCGATGCCGGCCCGGAACACCTCGGCCAGGTACGCCCCGTAGGTGATCACGATCGCCGCGGCGCCGAGCACCACGACGTCCGGGGTGCCCTGCAGCCGCAGCCCGGGTAGCCCGAACGCGAACAGATAGATCGTGATGATCAAGGGCAGACCCCGGAAGGTGTACGTGTATCCGCCCGCCAGCACCCGCACCGGGAACGTGACCGGCCCGCGCGAGGTGCGCAGGATCGCCACGACGATCCCGAGCACCAGCGCGAGCGGCGCGCAGATCACGAACAGCCGGACGTTGAGCCAGAAGCCTTCCAGCACGTCCGGGAGGTACTTCGTGGCCGTGTCCAGGTTGAAGAACGACTGCTTGACCCGCGGCCATCCGGGTGAGCCGGTGATGCCGACGGCCAGGAGCACGCCGACGACGACGGTGGAGAGGGCGGCGAGCAGGACCGAGCGGATCGCCTGCCGGCGACGGAAGGCGAACCGCTCCTGCTGCCGAGGACTCGGTGCGTGGGTCACTTGAGCTCGGGCGCCCCGGAGTCGGAGAGCCAGGTCTTCTCCAGCACCGCGAGGGTGCCGTCCTGGCGCAGCTGGTCGACCGCCCCGCTGACGCAGCCGGTCAGCTTGGAGCCCTTGTCCAGCACCAGGCCGAACTGCTCGGGCACGCCGACCTGGGGCAGCTGGCCGACGATGACGCCGTCCTTGAGGTCGGCCGCGGTCATGTAGAACGCGGTCGGCAGGTCGACCACGATGCCGTCGACGGTGCCGTTCGCCAGGGCCGCCTTGGCGTCGTCGTTGGTGTTGAACACCGACGGCTTGGTGGTCGGCTTGATGATGTCGGTGACCGCCTGGTAGCTGGTCGTGCCGACCTGGGCGCCGAGCTTGGCGCCGGCCAGTTCGGCCAGCGTCTTGGCGTTCGCGATCTTGGAGCCCTTGGTGGTGATGACGGTCTGCCGGACCAGGTAGTACGGCGAGGAGAAGTCGACCGCCTGCTTGCGCTCGTCGGTGATGGAGAACTGGTTGATGTCGAAGTCGAACGTCTTCGGCCCGGGCGCGATCGCGTTGTTGAACGTCACCGACGTCCAGGCGACCTGGTCCTTGGTGTAGCCGAGACGCTGGGCCACGGCGTAGGCGACCGCGGACTCGAACCCGTCGCCACTGGCGGGCTTGTTGTCCTTGAACCACGGCTCGTAGGCCGGATTGTCGGTGCCGATCGTGAGCTTGCCGGCGGCCACGGTGCCGCCGAGAGCGCCCGACGGGCAGGCGTCGACCGACGCCGAGGGGGATGCGGACGTGGTGGTGTCGTCCTCGACCGGGGAACAGGCCGTGACGGAGGCGAGCGCCAGTGCGGCGCCGCCGATGAGGATGGGGGTGAAACGGCTGACCATGGCCGCAGCTTAAAAGACGTCCCACGGGCTGGGGCCGTTCGTAGTCGGACCGTAATGAGCTGCAACAATCGTCTCCCGTGAAGACGTTCGAAGAACTGTTCGCCGAGTTGCAGCGCAAGGCGGCGGAACAGACCCCCGGTTCGGGCACGGTCGCCGCGCTCGAACGCGGAGTCCACTTCATCGGGAAGAAGGTCGTCGAGGAGGCGGCCGAGTCCTGGATGGCGGCTGAGCACGAGGGCCCGGAACGGGCCGCCGAGGAGATCTCGCAGCTGCTCTACCAGGCACAGGTCCTGATGATCGCCACCGGTCTCGAGCTCAAGGACGTGTACCGACATCTCTGACGTGCGCCCCTGACCCGTCCGAGAGAACGAAGGAGCACGTCAATGCTGCGTATCGCCATTCCGAACAAGGGCACCCTCTCCGCGCCGGCCTCGCAGATGCTGAAGGACGCCGGTTACCGTCAGCGCACCGACCCGAAAGACCTGGTCTGTCGTGACGAAGCCAACAACGTCGAGTTCTTCTACCTGCGGCCGCGCGACATCGCCACGTACGTCGGTTCGGGTGACCTGGATCTCGGTATCACCGGCCGGGACCTGCTGGTCGACTCCGGGGTCCCGGCCACGGAACTGCTCGACCTGAACTTCGCCGGGGCCACATTCCGCTGGGCCGCCCCGGCCGGCACGCTGACCTCGGTGGATCAGCTGGGCGGCAAGCGGATCGCCACCGCGTTCCCCGGCCTGGTCGGCAGTTACCTGGACGAGCACGAGCTGAAGGCCGACGTGGTCCGCCTCGACGGCGCGGTCGAGAACGCCGTCCGTCTCGGGGTCGCCGACCTGATCGCCGACGTCGTCGAGACCGGCGCCACGCTGCGCCAGGCCGGCCTGGTCACGCTGGGCGAGCCGCTGATGCGCTCGTCGGCCATCCTGATCGGGCGGCAGGCCGAGCCGCCGGCCGGTGGCGCCCAGCTGCTGCGACGACTCAACGGTGTGCTGGTCGCCCGCAACTTCGTGATGCTGGCCTACGACGTCCGGGCCGACCTGCTGGACCAGGCCACCACCCTGACCCCGGGAATAGAGTCGCCCACGGTCTCGCCGCTGCACCGCGAGGGCTGGGTCGCCGTCGAGGCGATGGTCCAGCGCAGCCAGGTGCACAAGGTGATGGACGAGCTGTACGAGCTCGGCGCTCGTGCCATCCTGGTGACGGATATCGCCAACTGTAGGTTGTGATGACTGACGTGAGCTTTCGTCCGCAGAAGATCCGCTGGGTCGCCGGCGTGCTGGCGGCCGTCGTGGTCGTGTTCTTCACCGTGCTCAGCTTCGGGCTGCACGGGCAGGCCGGTTTCGAGAACGCGGGCCAGGTCGGCTCCGGCAGCTTCCAGCGGGGTGACCAGGCCGCGATGATCGGGCTGGGCGTCCTGCTCGGTCTCGGCATCCTCACGTTCTGCCGTCCCCGGGTGGTCGCCGACGACCAGGGCGTGCACGTGCGCAACGTGGTCGGCGGCTACGACCTGCCGTGGAACGTGGTGCGCGCGGTCCGGTTCGACCGCAACTCGCCGTGGGCGCAGCTGGAGCTGCTCGACGACGAGCAGGTGTCGATCCACGCGCTGCAGGCGGTCGACAAGGACTACGCGGTCGACGGCGTGCGGGCGCTCCGGGCGCTGCACTCGGCGGCGGCACAAGCCTGAGACCAGGCTCTGCGTCAGGGGTGACGCAGGGCCTGGTAAGCTTGCGGGCAGTCGACCACGCCATGCCGTGCCTCTGAATTCGAAAAGGCACTGCACGGCGCGAAAGAGGAGCCCGCTGGTTCCCACCCGAGTCACGGACGTGACTGGGTCCGGTCATCCGAGCAGGGAATATTTCCTGCCCGGGGCGCGTCCTCCCTTTGGACGCCGATGACCGGTCGAGCGGGCCTTGGCATGCGCGCCTGAGCTTTTGGTTCAGGACATGTGCCGAGGCCTTCTGCTTTCCCGGCCGTTCCCGCCGTCTGCGGGGAACGGGAACCGGGGCCGACCGACATTGGCAGATATAGGTACGTTCTGAGGAGGCCCCATCAGCGTCGAACCACGCGTGAACGAACAGATCCGGGCACGAGAGGTCCGTCTGGTCGGTCCGGAGGGTGAGCAGGTCGGCATCGTGCCGGTCGAGCGCGCGCTCCAACTGGCCGCGGATGTCGATCTGGACCTGGTCGAGGTTGCTCCGATGGCGCGGCCGCCGGTGTGCAAGCTCATGGACTTCGGCAAGTTCAAGTACGAGAGCGCACTGAAGGCCCGCGAAGCGCGGCGCAACCAGCAGCAGACCGTCATCAAGGAAATGAAGCTCAGGCCGAAGATCGACCCGCACGACTACGAGACCAAAAAGGGTCACGTGGTGCGGTTCCTCAAGGCGGGCGACAAGGTCAAGGTGACGATCATGTTCCGCGGTCGTGAGCAGAGCCGCCCCGAGCTGGGGTTCCGGCTTCTGCGCCGGCTCAGCGAGGAGATCTCCGAGCTCGGGTTCGTGGAAGCCAGCCCGAAGCAGGACGGCCGGAACATGATCATGGTGCTGGCACCGCACCGGGCCACGAAGGCCGCCGCGGTCGCCGCTACCGCGGCCGGGGCCAAGCCCGCCCGGGAGCCGCGTGAGGGCGAGGGTACCGAGGTTCCGCCGGCCGAGTCTGTCGAGACCACCGCACAGTAGTCAGCTTTTCCCCGTGTCCCCCTGGTCGCGGGGAAAGATCAGAAAGAGGCGTTTTAAGTGCCGAAGATGAAGAGCCACACCGGCATGGGCAAGCGGGTGAAGGTCACCGGCAAGGGCAAGATCGTGCGGGAGCTGACCGGCAAGCGCCACCTGCTCGAGCACAAGTCCTCCCACGTCACCCGTCGGATGACCGGCACTGTGGTTGTGGCCAAGGTCGACGTCCCGCGAGTGAAGAAGCTTCTGGGCCGCTGACGCGCGCCTGACACGTTCCCCTGTAAGGAGTACTTGAAATGGCACGCGTCAAGCGGGCGGTAAACGCCCAGAAGAAGCGCCGCACTCTGCTCGAGACCGCGAGCGGTTACCGCGGTCAGCGCTCCCGCCTGTACCGCAAGGCCAAGGAGCAGGTGCTGCACTCGATGCAGTACTCGTACCGTGACCGCCGTGACCGCAAGGGCGACTTCCGCCAGCTGTGGATCACCCGCATCAACGCGGCGGCCCGGGCCAACGGCATGACCTACAACCGCCTCATCCAGGGTCTGAAGCTGGCTGAGGTCGAGGTCGACCGCAAGATCCTGGCCGACCTGGCGGTCAACGACGCCGCCGCGTTCGCCGGCATCGTCGAGATCGCTCGCGCGGCCGTCGCGGCCGAGGGCACCGGCGGCGCGGCCGCTCAGGCTGCCTGAGTTTCTCTTCACGAGACGCCCCCCGAGCGATCGGGGGGCGTCTTGCTTTACAGGTCAGGAGCCATGTTCACACCGCGTACCCCCAGAATCGTCGCCGCCCGGCGCCTGCAACGCCGCCGCGACCGAGACCAGGCCCGGCGCTTCCTGGCCGAGGGCCCGCAGGCCGTCCGCGAGGCGCTCGCCGCCGGTGTCGTGCTCGAACTGTTCGGCACCCCGGCCGGCCTCGAACGGCACGCCGACCTGACCGCCCAGGCGCCCGAGGTCTCCCCGGTCACCGAGGAGGCCCTCGAAGCGCTGACCGAGACCGTGCACCCGCAGGGACTGGTCGCGCTCTGCGAGCAGGTGGACGTGCCGATCGGCGAGGCGCTGGCGAAACAGCCGCAGCTGGTCGCCGTGGTGGCCGAGATCCGGGACCCGGGCAACGCCGGGACGATCCTGCGCACCGCCGACGCCGCCGGGGCGAGCGCGGTCATCTTCGCCGGGGACGCGGTCGACCCGTACAACGGGAAATGTGTCCGGGCCTCGGCCGGTTCGCTGTTCCACGTGGACGTCGTCCGCGCCCCGCTCGACGTGCTCGATCTGCTCCAGGCGAGCGGCCTGCAGGTCCTGGCCACCAGCGGCACCGGTGACGACGACGTCGACTCGCTGCTCGACGGCGGTCTCCTGGGTGCACCGACCGCGTGGCTGTTCGGCTCCGAGGCGCACGGACTGCCGGCCGAGCTGCTCCAGGCCGCCGACCGCCGCGTCCGGGTGCCGATCTACGGTGGCGCGGAGAGCCTGAACCTGGCCGCCGCGGCCGCCGTCTGCCTGTATGCGAGTGCTCGCGCCCAACGCTGAGAGGTAGACTGGCCGCCATGTCAGGTCCGAGGGAACTGTTTATCCGGCCCGCTGGTCGCGGGCGCCGGATCTGACACATCTGCGCGACTCCCCGTGACCGGCGGGCTGCGGCCCAGCCGTGCCTCACTACACTGCCCGATGGCTCATCCGGTGTGAGGGAGTTCGCCCGACCATGTCCTACCGCAACGATCCGTACGATCCGAAGCAGGCCGTCCTGCTGGCGCCCGAGTCGCTCGAGGCCGCCGTCACCGACGCCGAGAAGGCGTTCGCGCAGGCCACCGATCTCGACGCGCTCGCGGCGCTGAAGCCCGCGCATCTCGGTGACCGTTCGCCGGTGTCGCTGGCCCGTCGCGAGATCGGCTCGCTGCCCCCGGCCGCGAAATCCGACGCCGGCAAGCGCGTCAACGTGGCCCGTCAGGCCGTCCAGGGCGCCTTCGACGCCCGCCAGGTCGAGCTCGAGGCCGACCGCGCCGCCCGGGTGCTGGTCGAGGAGCGGGTCGACGTCACCCTGCCGTGGGGTCGCCGCCCGCGCGGCGCCCGTCACCCGCTGACCACACTGATGGACCACATGGGCGACGTCTTCGTCGGCATGGGCTACGACATCGTCGACGGTCCCCAGCTGGAGCTGGAGTGGGCCAACTTCGACGCGCTCAACATCGGGCCGGACAATCCGGTCCGCGGCACCTCCGACACGTTCTTCGTGGACCTGCCCGGCCTGGTCATGCGGACGCACACGTCGCCCGGCCAGGTGCGCACGATGCTGTCCCGCAAGCCGCCGATCCGCGTCGTCAGCCCCGGCCGGGCCTACCGGACGGACGAGCTGGACGCCACCCACACCCCGGTCTTCCACCAGATCGAGGGCCTGGTCATCGACGAGGGCATCACGATGGCCCACCTGCGGGGCACGCTGGACCACTTCGCCCGGGCGATGTTCGGGCCGGACGCGCGGACCCGCTGGCGGCCGCACTACTTCCCGTTCACCGAGCCGTCGGGCGAGTTCGACGTCTGGTTCGCGCAGCACCGCGACGGCCCGCGCTGGGTCGAGTGGGGCGGCTGCGGCATGGTCAACCCGCGGGTGCTCGTCGCCTGCGGGATCGACCCGGACAAGTACTCCGGGTTCGCCTTCGGCATGGGTGTCGAGCGGACCCTGATGTTCCGCAACGGCGTCAGCGACATGCACGACATGGTCGAGGGCGACGTGCGGTTCACCACGAACTTCGGAATGGAGTCCTGAAGCGATGAAGACGTCACTGTCGTGGCTGCGTGAGTACGTCGCGCTGCCCGCGGACCTCACCGCCGAGCGGCTCGACCTGGCCCTGACCAACCTCGGCATGGAGGTCGAGTCGATCGTCGACCAGTCCGCGACGATCCAGGGTGACCTGGTCGTCGGCCGGGTGCTGACCATCGAGGAACTGACCGGGTTCAAGAAGCCGATCCGCTTCACCACCGTCGACGTCGGACGCGACGCGCCCCAGGAGATCGTCTGCGGCGCCCGCAACTTCGCCGAGGGCGACCTCGTCGTGGTCATCCTGCCCGGCGGCGAGCTGCCCGGCGGCTTCAAGATCGGGGCCCGCAAGACGTACGGGCGCAACTCCAACGGCATGATCTGCTCGGCCCGTGAGCTCGGCATCTCCGACGAGCACGACGGCATCATCGTGCTGCCCGCCGACGCGCCCGCGCCCGGCACCGACGCGCGCCCGGTCGTCGGGCTCGACGACGTGCTGGTCGAGGTCGAGATCACGCCGGACCGCGGCTACGAGATGAGCGTCCGCGGCATCGCCCGGGAACTGGCCACGCACTTCGGGGTGGCGTACAAGGATCCCGCCGCTCTGGAATTCGCCGGCCGGACCGCCGAATCCCCCTACGAGGTCACCATCGAGGACACCGTCGGGTGTGACCGGTTCTCGGCCCGCGTCGTGCGCGGCATCGACCCCGAGGCCAAGTCCCCGGAGTGGATGCAGCGCCGCCTGATCCAGGCCGGCATCCGCGCCATCTCGCTGCCGGTCGACATCACCAACTACCTGATGCTCGAGTTCGGCCAGCCGATGCACGTCTTCGACCTGCAGCGCCTGCGCGGCGGCCTGGTCGTGCGCCGCGCCCATCCGGGCGAGAAGCTGACCACCCTGGACGGTGTCGCGCGCGTGCTCGACGCCGAGGACATGGTGATCTGCGACGAGACCGGGCCGATCTCGCTGGCCGCGGTCATGGGCGGCGAGACCAGCGAGTGGCAGCCGGGCACGGTCGACGTGCTCCTGGAGGCCGCGCACTGGGACCCGGTGATGGTCGGGCGCACGGCCCGCCGGCACAAGCTGTTCAGCGAGGCCGCGAAGCGCTGGGAACGCGGCGTCGACCCGCAGGTCACCCTGGCCGCACTGGAACGCGCGGTCGCCATCCTGACCGAGCACGCCGGCGGCACCCCGGACGCGCGGGTCCTCGACCACGACCACGTCGTCCCGCCGGTCGCGATCCACCTGCCGGCCGACCTGCCGTCCCGGATCATCGGCCTGCCCTACGCCCCGGACCGGATCGCCGAACTGCTCACCGCGGTCGGCTGCACGGTCGCCGGCAGCGACGTCGTCCCGCCGAGCTGGCGGCCCGACCTGCTCGCCCCGATCGACCTGGTCGAGGAGGTGGCCCGGCTCGGCGGCTACAACGACATCCCGAGCGTGCTGCCGCCCACCGGTGCCAGCCACGGCCTCACCGCGGCCCAGCGACGTCGCCGTTCGGTCGGCCGGGCGCTGGCCGAGAACGGCTACGTCGAGGTGCTGTCCTACCCGTTCGTCGCACCCGGCGCCGCCGACCAGCTCGGGCTGCCCGCCGCCGACCCGCGCCGCAGCGCGGTCCGGCTCACCAACCCGCTGTCCGAGGAGGAGCCGCTGCTGCGGACCGCCCTGATCGGCCCGCTGCTCGGCACGCTCAAGCGCAACCTGGGCCGCGGTCAGCGCGACGTCGCCCTGTTCGAGGCCGGCACGGTCTTCCGGCCGCACCTGACGGCCGCTGCCCCGCAGCCGCTGGGCGTCGACCGGAGCCCCACCGCGGACGAGTGGGCGCAGGCCAACAAGATCGTCCCGGAGCAGCCGTGGCACCTCGCCGCGGTCCTCGCCGGCGACGTCGAACCGTCCGGCTGGTGGGGCGCCGGCCGCCCCGCGACCTGGGCCGACGCCATCGAGGCGGCCCGCATCGCGCTCAGCGCGGCCGGTGTTCCGGACACGTCCGTCACGGTCCGCGCGGACGAGCAGGCCCCGTGGCACCCGGGCCGCTGCGCCGCGATCGTCGTCGACGGCACGGTCGTCGGCCACGCCGGCGAACTGCACCCGGCCGTCATCTCCACCCTGGAGCTCCCCAAGCGCACCGCCGCCATGGAGCTCGACCTGGACGCCCTCCCGGACGCCCCGGTCGTCGACGCCGTCCGGATCTCCACGTTCCCGCCGGCCCTGATCGACGTGGCGCTGACCCTGGACGCCTCGGTCCCGGCCGAGGAGGTCCGTGCGGCTCTCGCCGCGGGCGCCGGTTCGCTGCTGGAATCGGTCACGCTCTTCGACGTGTACGAGTCTGCGCAGCTCGGCGAGGGGAAGCGGTCGCTGGCCTACAAGCTGACGTTCCGCGCTCCGGACCGCACGCTCACCTCGGAGGAGACCATCGCCGCCCGCGACGCCGCGGTCGCGGTCACGGCCTCCCGCTTCGGCGCCACGCTCCGCGGCGCCTGATCCGCTCATCCCCAGGAAGGCCCGCGGCCCCAAGCCGCGGGCCTTCCCCATTCGGTACGTCGCAAGCCCCCGCCCCACCCCTCCCTCCGCCACCCTGCCCGCTGCCAGCCCCGCAGCGCGCCCCACCCCCCCAACTGGCACTCACGGCTCCAAACCCACCCCGAAGCAGCCACCAGCACCAGCCGCGCGTGGCCAGCTGGCACTCACGGTTCCAAGCCCGCGCCGAAGCAGCCGTCAGTGCCAGCTGCGCGTGGCCAGCTGGTGCTCACGGTTCCAAGCCCGCGCTGGAGCAGCCGTCAGTGCCAGCTGCGCGTGGCCAGCTGGTGCTCACGGCTGCAAATCCGCGCTGGAGCAGCCGTGAGTGCCAGCTGCGTGAGGGCGGCTGGTGCTGATGGCTGCAACGTTGTGGGCGGGTTTGTTGGTTTGACCGCTACCGACTGACCACGTCGCCCTTTCGGGCCTCGCGTTTTGGCCGCGCCAGCGGCCTGCGAGGGTCGGGAGGGTCCCCGCGGGAGCGACGGTCTGTACCCCGGCCCACCTAGGACATGATGAATTTGATCTTGGGGGTTTCGGGGGAGATCGGCCCGGGCGAGGTCAGGAGGCCGGGTGGGTTTTGTCCAGCAGATCGAGGATTTCGGTGGTGGTGCCGAGTTCGCCGAGGCGGGGGAAGATGCGGTCGAGGCTGTTGGCGTGGGCTTCGGCGGTGAGGTCGGACATGGCGTCGGTGGCGAGGGTCACGTTGTAGCCGTGCTCGTAGGCGGCCCGGGCCGTCGACTCGACGCCGATGCTGGTGGCGATGCCGGTGAGGACGACCTGGGTGACGCCGCGGCGGCGCAGGTGCAGGTCGAGGTCGGTGCCGTGGAAGGCGCCCCAGTTGCGTTTGGTGACGATGATGTCGCCGTCGGCGCGGATTTCGTCGACGATCTCGCTGGAGTTGGCCGGCGGGGGAGTGCTCGGGGCCGGGCGCTGGGCCTGGGTGCGGCCGTGCGGGGCGTCCGATCCGTCCGCGGCGAAGGCGACCCGGACCAGGACGACCGGCAGGTTCCGGTCGCGGAAGGCGGCGGCGAGTTCGGCGGTGCGGGCGACGACGTCGGCGGCCGGGATCGGGGCGACCGGGCGGGTGACGATGCCGTGCTGCAGGTCGATGACGACCAGGGCGGTCTTCGGGTCGATGGTGGAGACGGTCATGCGGGGGTGCCTTTCGGTGCGGTGAGCGGACGGTCCGCTTCTTGTGAGGGCCGTAGGCGGCTCAGGGAACGGTCGGCGATGATCAGGATCAGGAGCAGGACGGCGACCACGATCAGGAAGATTCCGACCTCGTGCAGGCCGGCGGTGTCGGCGCCGTCGCGGAAGAACGCGCCGTAGGCGGCCGACGCGACCATCGCGCCCAGGTAGCTGAACGTGCGCAGCAGCCCGGCCGACGCCCCGATCCGAGCCGGATCGGCCTGGTAGTAGACGGCGTTCTGGTTGGCCAGACTGTGCAAACCCTGCGGCAGACCGCAGATCAGCGAGATCACCACGGTGATCCAGATCGGGCTGTGACCGTTCAGGATCAGCATCAGGGACGCGGCGACGATCTGTGCGACCGCGCCGACGACCAGCTTCGCCCGGAAGCCGGCCCGGCGCCCGGTGGCGGTCGACACCCCGATCGCGACGAGCGACATCGGCAGCAGGATCAGCCCGGCGTGCGACGCCGACAGGCCCCGGCCGGCCTCCAGCCACTGGGTGAAACCGTAGATCACCGCGTACGCGATGGTCTGCGCCAGCAGCGACCGGACATAGGTGGCGATGAGCGGCGCATTGCCCCCGAAGACCCGCAGGTCGATAAAAGGATCAGAAACCCGCATTTCCCGTACGGCGAAAGCAACCCCGGCGGCAACAGCCACCGCCAGAATCCACAGGTGGGTGACGGACGGCCCCATCAGGAACAGCATCAGCGCCGTGAGCGCCCCGGCGAACAACCCGATCCCCGGAACGTCGAACGACGCCGCCGACGGGGCCGGCCGATTCCGCGGCAGGTAGATGAAGCCGAGCACGAACGTGGCCAGCGCGATCGGGATGTTGACGGCGAACACCGTGCGCCAGCCGCCGGCCCCGATCAGCAGGCCGCCCAGCGTCGGCCCGACCACCACGATGGTCTGCGCGGAGACCGACAGCAGGGTCAGCACCGAGGCCGGGCTGTCGATGCCGGTGCGCCGGGACTCGCTGCGGATCAGGTACATGGCGGCGGGATAGCCGGCGCAGGTGCCCAGGCCGAGCAGGACCCGGGCCAGGACCAGCACGCCGAGGCTGGGGGCGAGGGTGCCGAGCAGCCCGGCCAGCCCGACCAGGGCCGAGCCGAGCAGGTGCAGCCGGCGCGCGCCGTAGCGGTCGACGAGTTTGCCGACCACCGGTTGGCCGGTGGCCGTGGCCAGGTAGAGCCCGGAGACCAGCCAGGCCGTCTCGGCCGGGGGAGCGCCGAACGCGATGCCGATCGGGATCAGGGCCACGGCCAGCATCGACGAGTTGACCGGGTTCAGAATCGACCCGAGCACCATCGGCGTGATCAGCCGCCGGTTGAATCCCACCATGCCCGAAGCCGCCGCCGCGCCGGAAGCCGTCCCGTCCGAAGCCGGCGCCCCGCCCGGGATCGGGTCGGCCGGCGCCGGGCTGTCCGAGGCCGCCCCGGTCGACCCGCTCGGAGTCGGGCTGGTCACAGCTCCGCCAGCCGGTCCATCAGGGCGGTCGCCTCCAGGAGCGTCTGCCGCTCGGCCTCGGTGAAGTGGTCGGCCAGCGACCGTGCCAGCCACTCCTCCCGCTGGCGCCGGGAGCCGGCGATCGCCTCGCGCCCGCCCTCGGTGAGCGAGATCAGCTGACGCCGCCCGTCGGTCGGGTCGGGCGCCCGCTGGATCACCCCGTGCTCGGTGAGCGCGGCCAGGATCGCGGCCATGGACTGCGGCCGGACCCGCTCGGCTGCGGCCAGGTCGCTCATCGAGGCGGGACCGCCGCGTTCGATGCGGCTGAGCACGGACGTCTGCGACGGGGTGAGGTCGCCCAGGGCGGCCACCTCGCGCAGGCGCCGGCGCAGCCGGCTGAAGGCCACCCGGATCTCACCGGCGGCCCGGCTCGCGGACGCGGGAATCTCGCTCATGCGTCCAACGGTAAATCCTTCAGCTAAAACTGACCAGTCCAGACTGAATAAATTTCAGTCCCACCAGAACTCCCACCGGTCGGCGCCGACCAGCTCGGCCGCATACTCCTCCAGCGACCCGGAGCCCTGCGTGATGTTGTCCGGGCAGAAGCCCAGATGCTCGGCCGCCACCCGCCGCGCATGATCGAGATCCCGGGGTGGTGCGGCCACACCGAGGACCATCGTGTCGAAGCCGAGCCCGACCAGCCGTGCCCCGAACCTCTCCTCCCAGCTGCGCAGCACCGCGGAGATCATGGCCGTGTCGTTCTCGTGGTTGAGCGGCCCGGACCAGCCGATCAGCGCGGGCGCGTCCGCACTCCGCTCGCAGGCGACCAGCCCCAGGCGGGCGCCCTTGACCCGGCCGAGGCCGACGAGCGTCTCGGCCAGCGCGGCGGCATGCTCCCCGGGTGGTCCGCCGCCCACCCCGGCCGGCGCCAGCCCGGGCCACCCGTCCAGGAACGGGGCGATGACCTCGCTCATCTCGTCGAAGTCCTCGCCCAGCGGCACCTGCCCGTCGAACCAGTCCCGGAGCAGCGCCCCCACGTCGTGATCGCCGGGTTTCGTCCGGACCAGCTCCGGGTGCAGCTCGTCGGTCTCCCACGGCCGGAAGGTGTCGCCCATCCCCTCCAGGAAGACGGGCCACAGCCCGGTGCTCCCGTACTGCGCGTGCACCGCGCCCCACCAGCCGGACCGGACCGGGTTCCGGCTGACCCAGAGAGGCCCTGCGCCGAGCGCCAGGCACCCCGGGCCGGATCCTTCGCCAGGGCCGGCGCTTCGTCTTTCCGCCTCCTGAAGAACATGCCCCGGACGCTAGTCACCGGGTCCGACACTTTTCGGCCGTTCCGGCCTGCGCCGGTCGTCGTCGCGCTGCCACCATGGTCCGGTGATCACGTTCCCGGTCGATGACGTCGAGCCGGCCCTCGGCGCCCTGCCGACCCGCCCGCTCTCCTCGCTGCACGAGGACGCTCTGTGGACCGCCGGCGACCCGGACCTGCCGGTGCTGCCGCCGACCGGCGTCCACCCGCTGCTCGGCGCGGTGACCCGGGCGTTCGCCGACCATCGCCCGCTGACCCTGTCCCCGGACGTGGTCTGGCTGACCGTGCTGCAGGGGGTCGCGCGGCACATCCGGGTGCACGCCGACGAGTTGCGGGACCGGCTGGTCGATCATCAGGGCCGTGAGCTGCTGAACGTCGTCGTCGACGGCCCGCCGGTCTGGCCGGACGTGGTGGCCGAGTTCGAGCGGAAGCTCCCGGCCGCGTTCGGTGACGTCTTCGCCCTCGACTTCTCGACCAGCTCGGCCCTGGACCGGATGGCCGGCCGGGTGGTGCTGATGGACGCCTGGTCGCCGTACTTCGCCTTTCGTCTGCAGACGCTCTGCGGCATCCCGTCGATCACGCTGACCGGGACGGCCGGGGACTGGCGCGTGATCCGGGAGCGGGTGGACCGCCTCGCCGGGATGGGGCTGGGCCTGGAGACGTGGTGCCGTTCGCTGGCCCCGATCGCCGATCACTTCGTGCGGGCCGCCGAGGGCGACGCCGACCCGGCCTTCTGGCCGCGGATCCTCAAACTGCGGCAGGAGTCCGGGGGCGACCGGGCGCCCGGCTGGGTGACCCGGTTCTACCCGTACCTGGGCGAGGACGACGAGCCCAATCCCCTGCTCGACCTTCCGATCGACGACGTCACTGGTCCCGGGATCCTGACCGACACCGTGGCGGCCACCCTCTCCCGCGTGAAGCTGCTCTACGAGAACCTGCTCACCGGGGAGCAGACCGTGCTGGCCCTGAATGCCGGGATCGTCGCGGTGACTCAGGGCGGCGACGGTTCGCTGCGGCCGGTCGTCGGCTGCCATCTCGTTCGTGACGTCTCCGACCTGGGCGCCGTGCTGGACCGGGTCGAGCGGGAGGGCCGGATGGGCGAGCCCGCCCAGCACCTGCCGTGGGTCGGCTCGATGGACCTGAGCGCGCTGTACGGCCGATTCGGATCAGGCAGCCTGTTCGACGGCGGCTGGCACCTGCGCGAGTTCGTCGACGTGGGGAGGTTCGACGCGGACCGCGCGGGGGACTGGTGGGCCTCACCGATCTTCGAGCTCGGTGACGGCCGGGCCGTGTCCGTGGCCGGGGAGTTCGGCAGCGAGCGCCGCTACTGGTTCGTCGCGCGCTGGCTCGGCGACGTGATGGCGGACGACCCCGCCGCTGCCCGGGTCTACGCGACCTCGCTGGCCGCCCTGCTGGAGGGCGCCCTGGACAACGGCGGGGACATCACTCAGATGGACAGTGGTTCCCTGGCTCAGTACTTGGCGATGTAGAGGCGCTGGCCGGCGGCCCGGAAGCCGACCCGCTCGTAGACCCGCCAGGAGTCGTCGCCGGACGCCTCCAGCCAGGCCACGTCGCCGCCGGCCGCGAACAGCCGCTCGGTGATCGCCGCGGTGATCGCCCCGGCCAGGCCGCGCCGGCGGAACTGCGGGCGGACGGCGATGCCGCCGACCTCGCTCAGGCCCTCGTTGGGCGCGACCGCGGTCCCGCCGCCGGCGTACTGCCCGTCGGCCGTCCGGGCCGCGACCTGCACCGCACCCTTCGCACGGTTGCGCCGGTAGCGCTCGACGTCGGCCGGGGTCGACGTGAAGCCGCCGCCGAACGCGTCGTTCTGCGCCGCGATCATGCCGGCCAGCTCGTCGTCGGTCTCCGGCTCGAACAGCTCGAAGCCCTCGGGCGCGGGCGGGACGGCCAGCGTCTCCGGTGTGCAGATCAGGTACTCGTTGCGGGACTCGACCGCGAAACCGGCGTCCAGCAGCAGTTTCTCCAGCTCGGGAGCGCAGCTGACGACGTACTCCAAGCGGGGTTTCAAAGCCTGGAAAGCCTGGACCAGGCCGCGTACGTCGGCCGGAGTGATCTCGGCGCCGGGAACCGGCGTCGCGTAGTTGATGTGGGGACTGTCGGTGCTCAGATCCAGCCCGAGCACGAACGGCCCGGATTCGACCGCGTCGGGCCGGTTACGAAGATTGGCGACGACAGAGCGCTGAATGCGCAGATCCATGGTGGGTTGACCCTTCCGAGGGCACGAGATCGAAAAAGAGAAGCGGAAAGCCGTTGGTGCGCGACGGGGCAATCATTGGCTTCACTCTTTCGAGCTCGTTCGAGCGCTCGTGGTCACACGCCTGACGCGTGGATCGCGGTCAGAATCTATCAGGCCGACGGCTTCGGCGCGGCCGCCGGACTCCGATGCCCGGCGGTGTCGACCGCCCGTACGCCGAAAAGCACGTTGTCCTTGGAAATGTCGACCGTGGCGGTGGCCACCTTGCCGACGGTCACCGCGTGGGTCCAGTCGGGCTCGGTCGTCTCCCGCCAGACGACCTCGTATCCGGCCAGGTCGGGCTCGGTGCCGAGGGTCCAGCGCAGCGTCGTCTCGTTGGTCAGCAGGGTCGTGTCGATGACCACCCCCTTGGGCGTGCCGGGGGCGTTCGCGAGGCTCCACAGGGTGGCCGCGTTGACCCGCGCGACCCCGGCGATGTACCCGAAGTCACAGAATTCGACCAGGTCGCCGTACTGCACGCCGTCGACCACCCGGACGTCCTGGTGCTCGTGGGCGAAGTTCTCCCGCGGCTCGGTGAAGCGGGCCGCCGGATAGCCCCGGAGCAGGAACGACACGTGATCGCTGCCGCGCAGGTAGCGGTCGCGCCGCCAGACGACCCGGACGTCCATGCCGGTCCGCGGGTTGGCCGCGACCTCGCCGACGAAGCGGCCGAGCTGCCGGGACGCGCCGTCGTTCTCCCCGCCGACGCTGCGCCGGGTGTTGGCCTCGGCGGCGGTCTCCGCGGTCGGCACACCCTCGACGAAGAGCCGGACGGTGTGCGGATCGGGGCGGCTGCCGTCGTGCGCGTCGCCGGTTCCGACGATGTCGTTGCTGAACGCGCCCTGCACGTCGGCGCCGGCGTCCTTGAAGGCCTGGGCCATGTGGTCGGAGCCGTAAAGTCCCTGCTCCTCGCCGGCCACCGCGGCGAACACCAGGGTCGCCTCGGGCTCCCGGCCGGCCAGGACGCGGGCCAGTTCGAGGATCACGGCGACCCCGGACGCGTCGTCGTCGGCGCCCGGGGCGTCGCTGGTGAAGTCCAGCACGTCGGTCACGCGGGAGTCGTAGTGGCCGGTGACCACGTAGATGCGCTCGGGGGTGACGCTGCCGCGCAGGGTGGCGATCACGTTGGTGATCACCGTGGGCGTGGGGACACGCGGCGAGACCGGCTGGACGAACGACTGCAGCTCGACGGTCATCCGGCCGTGCGACCTCTCGGCGTACGTCCGGAATTGTTCATGGATCCAGTCGCGGGCGGCGCCGATGCCGCGCACCGGGTCGTCCTGCGCGGAGAGCGTGTGCCGGGTGCCGAAGGCGGCCAGTCGCCGTACCGTCGCCTCGATCTTCTTCTCGTCGATCTCCCGCAGGATGGCCCGCAGCCCGGCATCGGGCAGGCGCCGGCGCGGGCCGGCCGCCTGCGCGGCCCGCGCCGGCGCGACCAGGGGTGCCGCGACCGCGGCGGACAGGAGCACACGCCGTCTCGTCATGCCTGACACTCTCGTCCACTCTGGACGAGATGTCCATGTTCGTCAATGTCAGATGGTGCCGTGCAGGTATCGCTGCACGGTCGGGCCGAGCCAGGCGATGGCGGCCTCGCGGTCCAGGTCGACGATGGGCGGCACCCGCAGCACGAATCGGCACAGGGCGAACCCCAGGATCTGGGTGGCGATCAGCCCGGCCCGGATCGGCGCCGACGACGGATCGGGGGCCAGCCGGGCCGCGATCGGGCCGACCTGGGCGGCGAAGATCTCCCGCATCCGTTGCGCCGCGGCCTCGTGGCTGACCGCGGCGCGGATCAGCGCCAGCAGGGTCTCGTCCTCGGACCAGCGGTCGAGGAAATGTTCCACGAGTGCGGCGCCGTGGTTCTCGACCGGGGTCTGCGTGAGCGGGGGCAGGCGCAGGTCGAACTCGGCGGCGGCCGCGAAGAGCTTCTCCTTGTTGCCGTAGTAGCGCATCACCAGGGACGGGTCGATGCGCGCGTCGGCGGCGATGGCGCGGATGGTGGCCCGCTCGAAACCGTCGGCGGCGAAGCGCTCGCGCGCCGCGGTGAGGATGGCGGCCCGGGTGGCGTCGGAGCGGCGTGGTGCTGTCATGCGCCCATCATGCCAACAAGCGTTGACGTCTGCTATGTTGTCAACAAGCGTTGGCCAACAGTTGTTGACAGGAGAAGATCAATGCATAGCACCGTGGCGATCGTCGGAGCCGGACCCACCGGGCTGCTCCTCGCCGGAGACCTCGCCCGGGCCGGGATCGAGACGACCGTTTTCGAACGCCGGACCGGCACGTCCAACCTGACCCGCGCGTTCGGCGTCCACGCCCGCACCCTGGAGGTCCTCGACGCCCGCGGCCTGGCCGACGAACTGATCGCCACCGGCCGCAAGGTCGAGCGGCTGCGTCTGTTCGACCGCATCCGGGTCGACCTGAGCGACCTGCCCACGCGCTTCCCGTTCCTGCTGATCACGCCGCAGTGCAACGTGGAGCGGCTGCTGGAGGAGCGCGCGATCGAGGCGGGCGCGCGGATCGTCCGCGGCGTGTCGTACCCGGACCCCGCGATCGACGCCGACTGGATCATCGGGGCCGACGGCGTCCACAGCGCCGTCCGCGAGGCCGCCGGCCTGCCGTTCCCCGGCCGCTCCGTGCTCACCTCGATCATGCTGGCCGACGTACGCCTGGCCGACCCGCCCGACGACGTGCTCGCCGTCAACGCGGTCGGCGACGCGTTCGCGTTCGTCGCCCCGTTCGGCGACGGCTGGCACCGGATCTTCGCCTGGGACCGCCGCCACCAGGTCGGCGACCAGGAACCGGTCACCCTCGACGAGATCCGCGACGTCACCCGGCGCGCCCTCGGCACCGACTTCGGCATCCTCGAGAGCCGCTGGATGTCCCGCTTCCACAGCGACGAACGCCAGGCCCCCGCCTACCGCGCCGGCAACCTCCTGCTGGCCGGCGACGCCGCCCACGTCCACTCCCCGGCCGGCGGCCAGGGCATGAACACCGGCCTGCAGGACGCGGCCAACCTCGGCTGGAAACTCGCGGCCACCGTCCAGGGCTGGGCCCCGCCCGGCCTGCTCGACACCTACCAGGGCGAACGTCACCCGGTCGGCAAGATGGTCCTGCGCAGCAGCGGCGCCATCATCCGCCTGGCGATGATCCGCTCGGCCGGCGGCCGCTGGACCCGCGACACCGCCGGCTCCGCCCTCATGTCACTGCCGCCGGTCATGCACCGCGCCGCCGGCCTCCTCTCCGGCATCGGCATCGACTACCCCGGCGCGCCCCGGGCCGCCGACGTGGTCCTGGGCGACGGCACCCGCCTCTACGAGGCGCTCCGCACCGGCCGGTTCATCCTCATCACCCAAGATCAAATTCAACTGCCTTCGCCGTACGGCGTACGCGTCCATGTCGTCCCGCCGGCCGAACCCACCCCCGACGCCACCCTGATCCGCCCCGACGGCCACATTGCCTGGCGCGGCCCGGCCGCCGACGCCCCCGCCGCCGTGCGCCGCTCCCTCACCCCAACCCCCTGACCACCCCACCCGTCCCCCACCCGTCCCCTCCCACTGCCGCCCGCCGCCATCACCCGCCGTCGCCATCACTCACCGCCATCGTCATCGCCACCTGCCGCTACCCGTTGCCCACCGCGGCCCGTGGCCCGTCGCGCCCCGCCTGCTGGCCGCCGCCGCGTCCGCCGCGGTCTCCGGCTCGCCAGTACCCGCCCGTTTGCGGCGCCAGCTTGCGGCCTGGCTCCCACGGCACGTCCCGCCGGGACTCCCAGCCCTCAGCGCCAGCCGCCGCGCTCCAGCCGGCACCGACAGTTGTTTCCGGCGCCGTCCCTGACCGTCAGCACCAGCTGGCAGGCTTCAGCTGGTGCTGGCGGCTGTTTCCGGCGCGGTTTTCGACCGTGAGCACCAGCTGGCAGGCTTCAGCTGGTGCTGACGGTTGTTTCCGGAGCCGTTTTCGACCGTGAGTGCCAGCTGGCAGGCTTCAGCTGGTGCTGGTGGCTGTGCCCGGCCGAGTTTTCGACCGTGAGTGCCAGCTGGCGGGTTTCGGCTGGTGCTGGAGGCTGTTCCCGGCCAGGCTTGCGACCGTGGGTGCCAGCGAGTTGGGGTTCGGCTGGTGGCGTGAGGGTTCGGCTGGTGGCGCCGGGTCGGTGCGGTTGTTCGGGGAGCCACGCCCGTACCCATCGCGGTGTCAGCGGCCGGGACCGGCCCGGCGAGTGAGCGAAGGCCGCAGCCGTGACTGCCCGCCGGCCACTGCCCGGACCCCACCCCGACCGAGGGGGCAGACCGCCCGCCGACCATTATCCGCGAATTTCGGGACGCCCGCGGGCACCCTGTGGACAGCCCGGTTCTGTGGACAACGGCCGGAACGGTCAGCCGTGTGCTACCGCGGTTTCGACGCCGGTCTCGTGCGGGCCGAGGAAGACGGGGTCGCGGCGGGTGGTGACGTCCCAGGCGGCTTTGAGGGCGGCAGCCCATTCGCGGGTCTGGCCGCGGAACCACAGCGGCTTGTAGATGCGCGCGGTGTCGTCGCCGACGCCGGTGGCGTCGATGCCGAGGGTGCGGCAGAGGGCGACGGCGCGGGGGATGTGGAAGGACTGGGTGACGACGATGGCCCGGTGCACGCCGAAGATCTTGTTGGCGCGGGCGCACGAGTCGTACGTGTCGAAGCCGGCGTGGTCCATCACGATCCTGTCGGCCGGGACACCGCGGGCGACCAGGTAGACCAGCATGGCGCCGGGTTCGTCGTAGGACCATTCGGCGTGGTCGCCGGAGACCAGGATCGCCTTGACCTTGCCGGACCGGTACAGGTCGCGGGCGATGTCGAGTCGGGCGGCCAGGAATGCCGAGGGTTCGCCGTCCGGGTTGACCTGCGCGCCGAGGACCAGGGCGACCGGGGCGGCGGGGACGTCGGCGGCCGTGTGGATGTGGCCGGCGGATTCCTCGCGGACCCAGAGGTTGGTGGCTGCCACGGCGGTGACGGCGAGGGCGACGCCCAGGCCGCCGAGGATGATCAGGCGGCGGAGCGGGAGGGTTCGGCGGAGCCGGGCGAGGAGTGGCACGCGGCCACTCTGGCAGACTCCGGCGAGCCCGACCTCCCCGATCCGTGCCGACGGGGGCAGGGGAGCATGGGCGGGTGGTCGAACAAGATTTATACGTACGGTGGGCCGCCGCGGCCGACGGCGCCCGGGTGTGGCAGCGGCCCGGGGCGACGGTCGTGTCCTGCGCCGACCTGGCGCACTGGGACCGGCTGGTGCTGAGCGGCGACCCGGACGAGCTGGCCGTCCTGCTGCGTGCGGTGATGCCCGAGGTGGGTCCGACGTTCCGCCCGTTCGGGCCGGAGGATCTGGTCGCGGCCGTCGTCGCCCGGATGCCCGAGTTGGCGGCCACCGCCCGGTTCGCCTGGATGGACACCACCGAAAAGGTCGTCAGCCCGATGAACGCCGTCGATTCGCCGGAGGAACCGTACTGGCTCGGCGAGGACGAGTGGCCCGAGGTCGAGGCCCTGCTGGGCGATTCGTTCCCGGACTCGTACGCCCGGCCCGGCGCCCCCGGCGTCCGGAAGTGGGCGGGCCTGCGGGACGTCGACGGCCGCCTGCTCGCGGTCGCCGCCGACGCCTGGTCGACGGGGGAGATCGGGTTCCTGGCCGGGGTGACGACCCACCCGGAGGCCCGGGGCCGGGGACTGGCCGCGAGGCTGTGCGCGTTCGCGGCCGACGACCTGCTGGCGGGCCGGGAGCGGGTGGCCCTGATCGTGGATTACGCGAATGTCGCGGCTGTGGCGACGTACACCAAATTGGGTCTTGAATTGCGGCGAGTGGCAGCGGCCAGGCAGATCTAGGCCGGGAGGACGACACGCCTCCCGGCCCGGATCGGTCAGCTGATGCGGAACTTGGCCGACTGCAGGGCCGAGAGGCGCGAGTTCGGGCCGACGAGCAGCTCGAAGTCCCCGGCCTCGACGACCCGGCGGCCGTCGGCGGTGACCAGCGTGCAGTCGGCCGCCGGGATCTCGATCTCCACGGTCACGCTCTCGCCCGGCGGCACGGTCACCTGCCGGTACGCCTTGAGCTCGCGGTGGGCCCAGGTCACGCTCGTGACCAGGTCGCTGACGTAGGCCTGGATGGTTTCCAGGGCCGGCCGCGTCCCGGTGTTGGAGAGCCGCACGGTCGCCCGCACCACGCCGTCGGCCGGCACGTCGGGTTCGCCGATGGCCAGCCCGTCGTAGACGACGGTGGTGTAGCTGAGCCCCTCGCCGAACGCGAACAGCGGGTCCTGGGTCAGGTCGGCGTAGCGCGTGCCGTGCTGCCCGCGCAGCTGGTTGTAGTAGACCGGCTGCTGCCCGACGTGCCGCGCCGCCGAGATCGGCAGTCGCCCGCTCGGCTCGACGAATCCGAGCAGCAGCTCGGCCAGCGCCTGCCCGCCGCGCATGCCCGGGTTGAACGCCTGGATGATCGCGGCCGCGCCGAGCGCCGACGGCGGCAGCGACAGCGGCTTCGAGTTGATCAGGACGACGATCATCGGCGTGCCGGTGGCGGCGACCGCGTCGAGCAGGGCGATCTGCCCGCCGAGCAGTTCCAGGGTGGCCGTGGAGCAGCCCTCGCCGGTCAGGTTGACGGTGTCGCCGACGACCACGACCGCGTAGTCGGACTCGGCGGCCAGGGCGGCGGCCGCCTCGATCCGAGCGGTGTCCACCGGCGCGGACTCGGAGATCGGCGGGCGGGGCTGCCCGTCCGGGAACGTCTCGCCCTCCGGGTCCGGGACCAGGCGCTCGATGTCGGCGCCCTTCTCGTAGACGATCTCCCAGCCGCCCGGGACGGTCGCCCGCAGGCCGTCCAGCACGGTCGAGGTCAGCTCGCGCGGGTGCCCGTCGGGCATCCAGCTGACCTGCCCGGAGTCGCCGGCCCAGTCGCCGAGCTGCGCGGACACGTCGTGGGCGTTGGGCCCGAGGACCGCGATCCGGCGGGCGGCGGCCGACGGGTCGATCGGCAGGGTGCCGTCGTTGCGCAGCAGCACCAGCGACCGGCGGGCCACCTCAAGGTTCAGCTCGGTGTGCTCGGCACTGCCGATCACCTCGCGCTGCCGGTCGGCATCCGGCGTCCGCGGGTTCTCGAAGAGGCCCAATTCAAACTTCAGACGAAGAATGCGGCGTACGGCGGAATCGATGTCGGACTCCGTGAGAAGGCCCCGCTCGATCGCCTCCTGAGCGCCCTCGAAGAACCGTGGTGTGGTCATGACCAGGTCGTTGCCGGCCTTGACGGCGACCGCGGCGGCCTCGGCGTAATCGGCGCAGACCTTCTGTTCCCACACCATCCGGCCGACGTTGTCCCAGTCGGTCACGAGCGTGCCGGTGAAGCCCCACTCGCCCTTGAGCACGTCGTTGAGCAGCCACTTGTTGGCGGTGATGGGCACGCCGTCCATCGACTGGTAGCCCAGCATGAAGACCTGGCAGCCCTCCTTGGCGGCCCGCTCGAACGGCGGCAGGAACCAGGATCGCAACTTCCGGCGGCTGATGTCGGCCTCGCTGGCGTCGCGCCCGCCCTGCGTCTCCGAGTACCCGGCGAAGTGCTTGGCGGTGGCCAGGATGCCGGTCGGGTCGGTCAGGCCGTCACCCTGGTAGCCGCGGATCATGGCCGCGCCCAGGTCGCTGATCAGCAGTGGATCCTCACCGAAGGTCTCGTCGACCCGGCCCCAGCGCAGATCTCGCGTGATGCACAACACAGGCGAGAAGGTCTGGTGGATACCGGTCGCCGAAACCTCCACGGCGGTCGCCCGAGCGACGCGTTCCAGCAGGTCAGGGTCCCAGGAGGCGGCCATGCCGAGCTGGGTCGGGAAGATCGTCGCCCCGGGCCAGAACGAGTGCCCGTGGATGCAGTCCTCCGCGGTGAGGAGCGGAATTTTCAGTCGGGTCCGGGCCAGGAGCTCGCTCGCCTCGATCAGCTTGGCCGGCGAGGTGTGCAGGATGGATCCGGCCAGCTTGTCCTGGATGATCTCGGCCAGGTCCTGCCGGGCGTCCAGCTGCAGCATCTGGCCCACCTTCTCGGGCAGCGTCATGCGGCTGAGCAGGTCGTCGACGCGCTGATCCACGGCGAGAGCGGGGTCCAGATAGGGGAAGTCTGCAGGCACGCGGGCCTCCGGTCGTCATGACCGCGAAGCACGGTCTGCGAAACACGAACGTCACGGAGTCTTCCAGTCCGGAACCGGTTCCGGCACCCCGCCCCGGTTCCGGAACTTTTAGATCCCCTAAGAGTCGGCTGACCATACGGCAAACATCCGGAAACCGCGTGAACCGAAGCGGCAATCCGGCGTAGATCCGGGTAGGGTCGGAGAAGATCGTACGGATCGGAGTTCTTCGATCACTATAAGTGATTGTCCGACACCGCGAGGGGAACGAATGAGCTCGACAGAAAGGGCGCTCAAGGGCGCCGCCGAAGCCATCGAACACATAGAGGGCATCTGCTTCAAGACCGGTCCACCTCGGTGGATCGGGGCCGAACTGGAATGGACCACCCACCGCGCCGGTGACCCGGCCGCGTACCTGCGGCCCGCGGAACTGAGCGCCGCACTCGGCGGGCACGCGCCCGCCAGCCTCGGGAATCCGGAACCCGAGCCACTGCCCGCCGGTGGCACGGTCACCGTCGAGCCCGGCGGCCAGGTCGAGATCTCCTCCGCACCCGCGGAATCGCTGGTCGCCCTGCACGCCGCCGTCTCCGCCGATCACGCCCACCTCGCCGGCCTGCTGGCCCGCAGCGGGATCGAGCTGGGGGAGCGCGGGATCGACCCGCAACGGCAACCGCGCCGCATCCTGGAGACCCCGCGCTACGCCGCGATGGAACGATCCTTCGATCACGCCGGCCGGACCATGATGGGCAGCACCGCCGGTCTCCAGGTCTGTCTCGACGCCGGGGAGTCCGGCTCGGTCGCCGTCCGCTGGGCGGCGCTCCACGAGTTCGGGCCGCCGCTGGTGGCGCTGTTCGCGAACTCCCGCCGGCACGCCGGCCGGGACACCGGCTGGGCCTCGGCCCGCATGGCCGCGTGGTACGGCATCGACCGCCGGCGCACCGCCCCGGCACTCAACGGCGGGCACGACCCGGCCAAGGACTGGGCCCGCTACGCGCTGGACGCCCCGCTGCTCTGCGTGCGGCGCGACGGCGACGACTGGGACGCCCCGCCCGGGTTCACCTTCGCCGACTGGCTGGCCGACAGCGGGCCGATCGGCCGGGCCCCCACCGAGGCCGACCTCGACTACCACCTGAACACCCTGTTCCCGCCGGTCCGGCCGCGGGGCTACCTGGAGGTCCGCTACCTCGACACCCAGCCGGGGGACGAGTGGATCGCCCCGGTCGCCGTGGTCGCCGCGCTGATGGCCGACGACACGATCACCGGACGGGCCCGGGAGATCGCCGCCCCGGCCGCCGATCGCTGGCAGCAGGCGGCGCGGGACGGGCTCGGCGATGCCGTCGTGCACGCGGCGGCGGCCGGGCTGGCCGAGCTGGCCTGCGAGAACTTCGGACGGACGGGGCTGGCCGAACCCGTACGGGAAATGATCTTTGCCGGAATTTCCCGGCGGCTGCGAACGAGAACCGGCGTGGAGGGAAGCGCACGATGACGACCCCTGACAAGAACGCGATCGCGGCGCAGCTGGAGCGCAGCCGGGCCCGGACCGTGCTGCTCACCGACGCGGTCGACGAGGACGACCTGCTGCGGCAGCACTCGCCGCTGATGTCCCCGCTGATCTGGGACCTGGCCCACGTCGGCAGCCAGGAGGAGATCTGGCTGGTCCGCGACGTCGGCGGGCGCGAGCCGCTGCGGCCGGACATCGACCATCTGTACGACGCGTTCAAGCACGCCCGCCGGGACCGGCCGGCGCTGCCGCTGCTCGACCCGGCCGAGGCCCGCAAGTACATCGCGCAGGTCCGGGACAAGGCCCTCGACGTGCTCGACCACGTCCGGCTGGACGAGCGGCCGCTGCTCGCCGGCGGGTTCGCGTTCGGGATGATCGTGCAGCACGAGCAGCAGCACGACGAGACCATGCTCGCCACCCACCAGCTGCGCTCCGGCGGCCCGGTGCTGTCGGCGCCGCCGCCTCCGCGATCCTTCACGAGGGTCCGCGGTGAGGTGTTCGTCCCCGGCGGACCGTTCACGATGGGCACCGACACCGACCCGTGGGCGCTCGACAACGAGCGGCCGGCCCACGTCGTCGACGTTCCGGCGTTCCTGATCGACGCGGCGCCGGTGACCAACGCCGAGTTCGCCGCCTTCATCGACGCGGGCGGCTACGACGATCCCCGATGGTGGTCCGAGCGCGGCTGGGCCCACCGGAACGAGGCCGGGCTGGTGGCGCCGATGCACTGGTTCTCCGACCAGGGGCAGTGGTATCACCGGCGCTTCGGCCGGGTCGACCCGATCGCCGGGAACGAACCGGTCGTGCACGTCGGCTACTTCGAGGCCGAGGCGTACGCGACCTGGGCCGGGAAACGCCTGCCGACCGAGATCGAGTGGGAGAAGGCGGCCCGCTGGGACCCGGAGACCGGACGCTCCCGGCGCTTCCCGTGGGGCGACGACCCGCCCGGGCCCGACCACGCCAACCTGGGACAACGGCACCTCACGCCGGCCCCGGTGGGCGCCTATCCGGCCGGGGCGTCACCGCTCGGCGTGCACCAGCTGATCGGCGACGTCTGGGAGTGGACGTCGTCCGACTGGCACGGCTATCCCGGGTTCTGCGTCTTCCCGTACGCGGAGTACTCCGAGGTGTTCTTCGGCGGCGACTACAAGGTGCTGCGCGGCGGGTCGTTCGGGACCGACGCGGCCGCCGTGCGCGGGACGTTCCGCAACTGGGACCACCCGATCCGGCGGCAGATCTTCAGCGGCTTCCGCTGCGCCCGGGACCTCGCCTGATGTGTCGCCACCTGGCCTACCTCGGGCCGCCCGTGCCACTGGCGTCGCTGCTGTTCGAGCCCGGGCACGGGCTGGTCCATCAGGCGTGGGCGCCGCGGGACATGCGCGGCGGCGGGACGATCAACGCGGACGGTTTCGGGGTGGGCTGGTTTCCGGCCGGCGGGGGCGACCCGCTCCGGTACCGCAGCGCGATGCCGATCTGGACCGACGCGGCACTGCCCGGGCTGTCCGCTTCTGTTCAGTCCGGGGCGGTGCTGGCGGCGGTGCGGTCGGCCACCGTCGGGATGCCGGTGATCGAGACGGCGGCGGCGCCTTTCCAGTACGAGCGGTGGCTGTTCAGCCACAACGGGGTCGTGCGGGGCTTTCCCGGCACTCTGGCGTCGCTCGCCTCCGCCCTGCCGGTCGAGGATCTTCTGACCCTTGAGGCACCGACCGATTCCGCGGCCCTGTTCGCCCTTGTCCGCCATCAGCTCCGAGCGGGGAAGACAGCGGCCGAGGCCGTCGCGTCGGTCGTCTCCGACGTTTCCGGGGTATCGCCCGACTCCCGGCTGAATCTGCTGCTCACCGACGGCGAACAGATCGTCGCCACCACCGTCGGTCACTCGCTCTCCATCCGGGTGCTGACCGATTCCGTCCTGGTCGCCTCCGAACCACCGGACGACCACCCCGCGTGGCGGGCGGTGCCCGACCGGCGCCTGCTGACCGCCACCCTCACCGACCTGACCATGGGAGAGGTATGACCTCGCTGGAGAAGCACCTCGACGAGCGTGACCTGGCCCGATCCCTCCGCGCCGACGTGCGCGAAGGGCTCGCGGCCACCCCGAAGCGGCTGCCGCCCAAGTGGTTCTACGACGCCCGGGGCAGCCGGCTCTTCGAGGACATCACCCGCCTGCCGGAGTACTACCCGACCCGTACCGAACGCGCCATCCTGACCGAGAACGCCCAGGAGATCGCCCGGATCACCGACGCCAAGACCCTCGTCGAACTCGGCTCCGGCTCGTCCGAGAAGACCCGGCTGCTGCTCGACGCGATGCTCGAACGGGGCACGCTCGGCTCGTTCGTGCCGCTCGACGTGTCCGAATCCGCCCTGCTCGAAGCCGTCGAGTCGCTGAACTCGGCCTACCCCGGCCTGGCGATCACCGGCGTGGTCGGCGACATGACCCGCCACCTGCGGCATCTGCCCGACGGGGACGGCCGGGTGGTGGCCTTCCTGGGCGGGACGATCGGCAACCTGGTTCCGTCCGAGCGGTCCGCGTTCCTGGGCGACCTGCGGGCCGTCCTGCACCCGGGGGAGTGGCTGCTGCTCGGCGCCGACCTGGTGAAAGACCCCGGGATGCTGGTGCCCGCCTACGACGACGCGGCCGGGGTCACGGCCGAGTTCAACAAGAACGTGCTCCACGTGATCAACCGGGAGCTCGCGGCCGATTTTGATCCCCTGGCGTTCGAGCACGTGGCGGTCTGGGACCCGGCCCACGAGTGGATCGAGATGCGGCTGCGGTCGGTGCGGGACCAGGTCGTACGCATCAAGGAACTTGATCTTGATGTGTCCTTCGCGGCCGGCGAGGAGATGCGCACCGAGATCTCCGCGAAATTCCGCAAGGCTCGGCTCGCCGCCGAACTCGCGGCCTCGGGCTTCGCCCTCCGCCACTGGTGGTCCGACCCCCAGGATTGGTTCGGCCTCGCCCTGGCCCAGGCCGAGACGATCTAGCGCGTACGTCCATGGCCCGCGCCCGTGGCGGCCCCGGCGCGACCTCCGCCGCCGGTCCCGCCCCGGCCGCGCCTCCCGCGTCCGGCTGGCGCTGAGGGCTGCCCGCAGCCCGAAAAAGAGCCATGAGCACCAGCCGGGACCGGGCGCCGCGGCCGGTCCCGGTCCGCGGCGCGGCTCGCGGTCCCAGCTGGTGCTGGCGGTTGTGTCGAGGCCCTTGAGGCAGCCGCCAGCGCCGGCCGGCTGGTCTGGGCTGGTGCTGGGGGTTACTCGGGGCTGTTGTCGATGCTGGGGACGGCGAGGCCAGCGGCTTCGAGGGCGTCGAGACGGTTCTCGGCGGCGATCTTCTCCTGCTCGGCGAGAGCGGCGTACTCAGCCAGGACGGACGGGTCGTCCGCGTCCTCGACGCGGTCGAAGAAGCGCTGGGTGGTGCGGACCGCCTCGGCGTAGGCGGAGGCGGCGGCGCGCAGCGCGATGATGGTGTCGTCGGTCATGCGTCCGGCTTACCCGGTGCCGGGTGTCGATGTCGACCGGCCGGAGGGTGACGCGGCTCCCATTGTCCGTGAGGATGGGGACATGAGGTTCGATGCGCCGCGGCGGCCCGGGTGGCGGGATCTCCGCGCCGAGTTGCGGCGCGGACTCACCGAGGGGCGGCTGCCGGTCTTCGGCCTGCCCGATCCGGCCGGCGACCGATCCGGCGACCGGTCCGACGAGTGGTTCGGCGGGCCGGGTGGTGACCGCGCCGGCGGGCGGTTCGGCGGGTGGGAGACATCGGACGACCTGCTCGTCGCGGTGACCGTGGAATACGGGGACCCGGCGCTGGCCTGGCTCGAGGTGGAGACGGCGCGGTGGGACGGGACGATCCGGTCCACGCCCGATCTGCGGGAGACACTGCGGCAGCATCTGCGGCTGGCCGGGGTGCGGTTCGCGGACGTGACCTGGGACGAGTCGGAGACGGCGATCGTCGTGGACGGGCGCGAGCTGACCGCCCGGGTGATGCGCGCCGGCGACGACTGGTGGGCGGCGCGGGTGGTGTTCGACGGCGGGGCGTTCGGCGAGCTCGAGGTGGGCCTGGTCGCGTACCGGAAAGCGTTCGAACCTCGCATCGTCGGCCTGCCGGACGCCGTCGTCGCGGAGATGTTGAACGCACCCCTGGCCCGGCAGCAATGGCCGCAGGCCGAGCTGTCCCGGGAACCGGAGGATCCCGGCGGCGAGCCGCATCGACGGCTGGTCCACCTGGTCCTGCGCAGTGCCCGTGAGCAGGTCGTCTGGCTCGACGAGGGCGGTCCGGCGCCGCGGATGCCGGTGACCTGGCCGGAGATCTGGCGGTCGGCGATCCGCCGGCAGGCGGACCTGTCGGGCGAGTCCGAGGCGGTCGCCGAGAGTGCCGTGCAGAGCCTGTTGTCGCAGCTCACCAGCCTGCAGTCGGATGCCGGATGGTTCCGGGAGGACGAGCGGCTGCGGGAGCGGGCGATCAGCGAGACGCTGCTGTTCGCGACCGGGCTGTCGGTCGACGTGCCGAGCCGGCCGGCGCAGGAGGCCTGGCAGGAGCGGGAGGGGACCCGGCGGCTGGCGCCGCGTCCCGCGGTGGAGGCGTCCGCGCAGGCTGATGATCACTGGTTGTCGCTCTGGGGTGAGTGGGCGCGGCGAGCGCGCTGAAACCGCGCCGCTTCCTGAACCCCGTCGCTTTTGAACCGCTTGTGGAACCGCGCTGCGCGCTGGAACCGCCCGGCGCGCTGATCGCGACCGGTGCAGCGGCCGGGTGGTCGTGTCGCCCGAGGCGCCGACGACGGCACCTGACCCACTAAATCCGTATTTATCCGGTGCGACGCCCGTTCAAGCGCGATCGTGACTCCGGGCACGCCACGGTTGCCGTCGGCAATGCGAGTTGATACGGTTCTTTGCATAGTCATGCGGAGGTAGGTGTTCTTATGGGAGTCCGGGTAGCGGTCGCCGGAGCAAGTGGATACGCGGGCGGGGAGTTGCTGCGCCTGCTCGCCGGGCACCCCGAGTTCGACCTGATCGCGGCGACCGCGCACAGCCAGGCCGGCCAGCACGTGACGTCCGTCCATCCTCAGCTGACCGGGCTCGATCTGACGCTCGGCACCACCGACGCGGAGACGCTCGGTGACGCTGACCTGGTCTTCCTCGCCCTGCCGCACGGTCAGTCGGCGTCGGTCGCGGCGCAGCTGAAACCGGGTACGAGGGTGGTCGACCTGGGCGCCGACTTCCGGCTGGAGAGCGCCGAGCAGTGGACGCGCTATTACGGCGGCGGCCACGCCGGCACGTGGACCTACGGGCTGCCCGAGTTGCCCGGTGCCCGCGCCGCCATCCAGGGCTCGGACCGGGTCGCCAACACGGGTTGTTATGCGGCCACGATCATCCTGGCCCTGGCCCCGCTGATCGCTTCCGGCGTCGCCGACCCGGAGGACGTGGTGGTGGTGGCCAGTTCCGGCACGTCCGGCGCCGGGCGCAACGCCAAGGTGAACCTGCTGGCCAGCGAGATCATGGGTGACCTGTCGCCCTACAAGGTCGGCCGGCACCAGCACGTCGCCGAGATCAAGCAGGCCACCGGCGCCGCCTCGCTGTCGATGACGCCGATCCTGGCGCCGATGCCGCGCGGCATCCTGGCGACGATCACGGCCAAGCGGCGCAACGGCGGCGACCCGCGCGAGGCGCTCCAGGCGGCTTATGCGGACGAGCCGTTCATCCACGTGCTCCCCGAGGGGGCCTGGCCGCACACGGCCGCCACGTCCGGTTCCAACTCGTGCCACCTGCAGGCCACTGTCGATGTCGACTCCGGCCGCATCATCGTGGTCAGCGCGCTCGACAACCTGGGCAAGGGCGCCGCCGGCCAGGCGGTGCAGAACGCCAACATCATGTTCGGCCTGCCGGAGACGGCCGGCCTCAGCGTCTTCGGAGTGGCCCCGTGACTGTTACCCACCCCAAGGGCTTCAAAGCGTCTGGTGTTGCCGCCGGCCTGAAGACCAGCGGGAACCCGGACGTCGCCCTGGTCGTCAACGACGGCCCCGACTACACGGCCGCGGCCGTCTTCACCGGTAACCGGGTGAAGGCCGCGCCGGTTCTGTGGAGCCAGCAGGTGCTCAAGGGCGGGGTGATCCGCGCGGTCGTCCTCAACTCCGGTGGCGCCAACGCCTGCACCGGCCCGCAGGGTTTCCGCGACACCCACGCCACCGCCGAGCACACCGCGTCGGTGCTGCGCTCGACGAAGAAGCTGATGATCGGCCCCGGTGACATCGCGGTCTGCTCGACCGGCCTGATCGGCGAGCTGCTCCCGATGGACAAGCTGCTGCCGGGCGTCAACGCCGCGGTCAAGGCGCTCGCCGCGGACGGTGGCCCGAAGGCGGCCGAGGCGATCATGACCACCGACACGGTCGCCAAGAACGCGGTCGCCCAGCGTGAGGGCTGGTCGGTCGGCGGCATCGCCAAGGGGGCCGGCATGCTCGCCCCGGCCCTGGCCACCATGCTCGTGGTGATCACCACCGATGCCTCGGCCGACAACGAGACCCTGGACGCGGCGCTGCGCGCGGCCACCCGGGTCACCTTCGACCGGATCGACGCCGACGGCTGCATGTCCACCAACGACACCGTGCTGCTGCTGGCCAGCGGCGCCTCGGACCGGCAGCCGACCCTGGCCGAGCTGACCGCCGCGGTCACCGAGGTCTGCCACGACCTGGCCCAGCAGCTGATCGCCGACGCCGAGGGCGCCACCAAGCACATCGCGATCGAGGTGGCCGGCGCGGCCAGCGAGGCCGACGCGGTGCTGGTGGGTCGCACGGTGGCCGGGAACAACCTGGTCAAGACCGCGTTCTTCGGCAACGACCCGAACTGGGGGCGGATCCTGGCCGCGGTCGGGACCACGACGGCCGCGTTCGAGCCGGACCGGATCGACGTCGCGATCAACGGTGTCTGGGTGTGCAAGAACGGCGCCGCGGCCGAGGACCGGAACAAGGTCGACCTCTCCGGACGCGACGTCAAGGTCGTGATCAACCTGCGCGAGGGTGAGATGAGCGCGACCATCTGGACCACCGATCTTTCCCACGCCTACGTTCACGAGAATTCGGCATATTCCTCGTGAAGGCGCATAAAAAGGCCGAAATCCTGATCGAAGCGCTCCCGTGGCTGGAGCGGTTCCACGGCGCGACGATCGTGATCAAGTACGGCGGCAACGCCATGATCGATCCGACGCTGCAGCAGGCCTTCGCGGCCGACATGGTCTTCCTGCGCCACGTCGGGATCAAGCCGGTCGTCGTGCACGGCGGCGGCCCGCAGATCAGCCGGATGCTCAAGCGCGTCGGCCTCGAATCGGAGTTCCGCGGCGGCCTGCGGGTCACCACCCCGGAGACGATGGAGATCGTCCGGATGGTGCTCACCGGCCAGGTCGGCCGCGAACTGGTCGGCCTGATCAACCAGCACGGCCCGCACGCGGTCGGGCTCTCCGGCGAGGACGCGGGGCTGTTCACCGCCGTACGCCGAGGGGCCCTGATCGACGGCGAGGAGGTCGACATCGGCCTGGTCGGCGACGTCGACAAGGTGGACACGTCGGCGGTCGACGACCTGATCGCGGCCGGTCGCATCCCGGTGATCGCCACCGTCGCGCCGGACGCCGACGGCGTGCTGCACAACGTGAACGCCGACACCGCCGCCTCGGCCCTCGCGGTCGCGCTCGGCGCCCGCAAGCTGGTCGTGCTGACCGACGTGCCCGGCCTGTACACGAACTGGCCGGACACGTCGTCGCTGACCAGCGAGATCGACGCCGACGCGCTGGAGAAACTGCTGCCGTCCCTGGAGTCCGGGATGGTGCCCAAGATGGAGGCGTGCATGCGCGCGGTGCGCGGCGGGATCCCCTCGGCGCACGTCGTCGACGGCCGGGTCGCCCATTCGACGCTGCTCGAGGTCTTCACGGAAGAAGGAGTCGGAACCATGGTGGTCCCCTCATGAGCACGCTGTCCGAGCGCTGGTCGCAGTCCATGATGAACAACTACGGCACCCCGGCGATCGGCCTGGTCAAGGGCGAGGGCGCGGTGCTCACGGCCGAGGACGGCACGAAGTACGTCGACTTCCTCGGCGGCATCGCGGTCAACGCCCTCGGCCACGCCCACCCGGCCGTGGTCGCCGCCGTCACCCAGCAGATCCAGCAGCTGGGTCACGTCTCCAACTTCTACGTCTCCGAGCCGTCGATCGCCCTGGCCGAGCTGCTGCTCGCGCTGGCCGGCCGCCCCGGGCGGGTGCTGTTCTGCAACTCCGGCGCCGAGGCCAACGAGGCCGCCTTCAAGATCTCCCGCCTCACCGGCCGCACCCACGTGGTGGCGACCAACGGCGCGTTCCACGGCCGGACCATGGGGGCGCTCGCGCTGACCGGCCAGCCCGCCAAGCAGGATCCCTTCCGGCCGCTGCCGGGCGACGTCACCCACATCCCGTACGGCGACGTCGAGGCGCTCCGGAACGCCGTGACCTCCGAGACCGCCATGGTGATCCTGGAGCCGATCCAGGGCGAGAACGGCGTCGTCGTGCCCCCGCCCGGTTACCTGAGCGCGGCCCGCGAGATCTGCACCAGCAACAAAGCCCTGCTCGTGCTGGACGAGATCCAGACCGGCATCGGGCGCACCGGCCACTGGTTCCACCACCAGAGCGAAGGTGTCGAACCGGACATCGTGACCCTGGCCAAGGGCCTCGGCGGTGGCCTGCCGCTCGGCGCCTGCATCGCCTTCGGCCCGGCCGCCGACCTGCTCACGCCCGGTCTGCACGGCAGCACGTTCGCCGGCAACCCGGTCTCCTGCGCGGCCGGTCTCGCGGTCGTCCGCACGATCGCCGGCGAAGGGCTGCTCGACCACGTCAAGCGGATCGGCGAGCAGCTGCGGCGGGGGATCGAGGGCCTGAACCACCCGTACGTGAAAAATGTCCGCGGCGCCGGGCTCCTCCTCGGCATCGTGCTCAACCAGCCGAACTCGGCCGACATCGCAGCGCGGCTGCGCGACGCGGGTTTCCTGGTCAACGCCGCGAAACCGGACGTCATCCGGCTCGCCCCGCCCCTGATCATCTCCTCCGATCAGGCCGACGCCCTGATCGCGGCCCTGGACGGTATCCGGTGACCCTGCGCCACTTCCTCCGCGACGACGACCTGACCCCGCAGGAGCAGTCCGACGTCCTCGACCTGGCCGCCGAGATGAAGGCCAACCGGTTCGGCTTCACGCCCCTGGCCGGCCCGCGCTCGGTCGCGGTCTTCTTCGACAAGGCCAGCCTGCGCACCCGGCTGTCCTTCGAGGCCGGCATCGCCGAACTGGGCGGCCAGCCGATCATCGTCGACACGCAGAACACGCACTTCGGGCGGGGCGAGAGCCTGGCCGACGCCGGCCGGGTCGTCTCCCGCTACGTCAGCGCCATGGTCTACCGCACCTACGAGGACGAACGGCTCGCCGAGCTGGCCTCCGGGGTCGACGTGCCGGTGATCAACGCGCTCTCCGACGGCTACCACCCCTGCCAGCTGCTCGCCGACCTCCTGACCATCCGGGAGAGATTCGGAACCACAAAGGGCAAAATTCTTGCGTACGTCGGTGACGCCGCCAACAACATGGCCCACTCGTACCTGCTGGCCGGGGCGACCGCCGGTCTGCACGTGCGGGTCTCCGGCCCCTCCGGTTTCGACCCGGACCCGGCCGTGGTCGGGCGCGCGTCCGAGATCGCGGCGTGGACCGGCGGCTCGGTCGAGGTGCTGCGCGACCCGCGCGAGGCGGCCGACGGCGCGCACGTGATCGCCACCGACACGTGGACGTCGATGGGTCAGGAGGAGGACGGCAAGGACCGGCTCACCCCGTTCTGGCCGTACCAGATCAATGCCGAGCTGCTCAAGGTCGCGGCGCCGGACGCGATCGTGCTGCACTGCCTGCCCGCGCACCGCGGCGAGGAGATCACCGACGAGGTGATGGACGGCCCGCACAGCGTCGTCTTCGACGAGGCCGAGAACCGGCTGCACGCCCAGAAGGCCCTGCTGGGCTGGTTACTGGCGGTTAATAATGGGCGACCGTAGGGAGTCCATCATCAAGCTCAGTTTTGATCATTTTGGCGCGGAACGAAGTGGAGCGTCGAAATGAGCTCACCGGTGACGCGCGCGGGGCGGCATGCCCGGATCGTCGAACTGATCCGCAGCCGCACGGTGCACTCCCAGACCGAACTGGCCGATCTCCTGGCCGGCGAGGGCGTGCAGGTCACCCAGGCCACGCTCTCGCGTGACCTGGAGGAGCTGAACGCGGTCAAGGTCAGCGGCGCCTACCTGATCCCCGAGGACGGCAAACGCCCCCTGCGCGAGACCACCGGTCAGGGCCCGGCCCGGCTGATCCGGCTGCTCCGCGAACTGCTCACCGGCGTCGACTCCAGCGGCAACATCGCCGTCCTGCGCACCCCGCCGGGCGCCGCGCAGTTCCTGGCCAGCGCCCTCGACCGGTCCGGCCTGGCCGACGTGGTCGGCACCATCGCCGGCGACGACACGATCCTGGTCGTGGCCCGCGACAACGGGCCCGAGTCGGGCGCCGCCCTCGCCGCCAAGCTCGACAACTGGAGCCGCGCGGACACCAACACCCAGGAGGACCGATGACCACCTTCTCACCCTCGGTGGAGACCCGGTTCCCGGACTTCGCCGACCACACCGGCAAACTGGCCGGGCTCGGCGTGGAGTTCTTCCTGGCCTCCAACGAGACGGTCCGGCCCCAGCTCAACGAGCTGCCGTACGGCTACAAGCTGAACTGGCTGGACTTCACCGACACGTCCGAGCGCGACTGGTCCGTACGCGAATTCCTGAATCTCTTCAATGTCATCAACGGCATCGCCTTCGGTGACCGGGGCATTCCGATGCCGCAGTGGGTGATGGTCGACCTGATCCTGATGCCGGCCGCGGCCCTGATCGCCGGCCTGCCCCAGGACGAGTTCGCGGCCATGGTCGAGCGGTCCACGTTCCGGTTCGACACCGACGTCAAGCAACTGCTGCGCAAGGTGCAGGAGGACATGCGGGCCAGCGGCTACACCGGTCCGGTGCCGGTCGGCGGCTACTGCGCGGCGCCGTCGGCCGAACCGGGCCGCTGGGTCGGCTGGTCGCTGTGGTCGCTGATGCCGGCCGTCGGGCTCGGCAAGGCCGCCAAAGCGCTCGCCCTGTCCGCCTACCGGGCGCAGAAACTCGACGGCGTCACCCAGTACGACAACAGCGCGCTCAAGGTCCACACCGAGTTCGGCGCGCTGAAAGTCCTGGTCGCGACCGTGCCGTTCCACACCTCGCCGGGCTCGTTCGTCTACCAGAGCGACCTGACCCTGCCGGCCGGATTCCTCAACCCGGCGCCCACGTTCCTGCTCGACCCGTTCGACTACGAGCGCCAGCAGGAGATGCAGCGGGCGATCGAAGCCGGCCGCGCCGAGTTTTACGTCCTGCCGCCCGGCCACGTCATCCAGGATGGCAAGACCTACGTGCCGATTCTTCAGAAGGAACTGTCCCGATGACCAAGCGCAAGATCGTTCTCGCCTTCTCCGGGGGGCTCGACACCTCGTACGCCCTCGTGGACTTCCGCGAGAAGGGCTGGGACGTGGTGACCGCGAACGTCGACACCGGCGGCCTGCACAGCGGCGAGGCCGAGATCGTGTCGGCCCGCGCCGAAGAACTGGGCGCGGTCGAGCACCACGTCGTCGATGCGCGCGCCGAGCTCTACGACCGCGTCGTGACGTACGCGATCAAGGCGAACTACCTGCGCAACGGCGCCTACCCGTCGTGCGTCGGCGCCGAGCGGCTGATCCAGGCGGAGAAAGTCGTGCAGGTCGCGCTGGAGGTCGGCGCGGACGCGATCGCACACGGCTCGACGGGCGCCGGCGCCGATCACGTCCGCTACGACGCGGTCATCCGGGCCCTCGCGCCGCACCTGGAGATCATCACCCCGGTCCGGGACGAGCGCCTGGTCCGCGAGGAAGAAGCGGAATTCCTGCGCAGCCGAGGCTTCGCGGTCAGCGAGAAGGTCAAAAAATACTCGATCAACGAAGGCCTCATCGGTACGTCGATCGGCGGCGAGGAGACGTACGGGAGCTGGGATTACCTTCCCGAGGACGCCTGGACCTACACGAAGTCGATCGCCGACGCCCCCGCGGCCGGCGTCGAACTGCACCTGACCTTCGAAAAGGGCCAGGTCGTGGCCGCCCGGGTCGCCGACGGTGACTCGCTGGTCGCCGACGACGCACCCAACTTCGCGATCCTGTCCGCGCTCAACGTCCTCGGCGGCGAACACGGCGTCGGGCGCGGCATCCACATGGGCTCCACCATGGTCGGCAACCTGGCCCGCGTCGGCTTCGAAGCACCCGGCATGCTGATCCTCATCGCCGCCCATCGCGAACTGGAAAAACTGGTCCTCTCCAACCGGCAGCAGGCAACCAAGGCGACCCTCGGGAACACGTACGGAGACCTGCTCCACGAGGCCGTCTACTTCGACCCGATCATGGACGACTTCCGGGCCTTCCTGGACTCCAGCCAGGGGCGCGTCAGCGGGACCGTTCGCGTCCTGCTGCACAAGGGGAACATTGTGCTGCTGGGGAGCAAGAGCCCGTACAGCCTGCTGGATGCGGCCACCCGTCAAGGGGTGGTCTACGGGCATGGGTCGTCGGCTTGGACCGGGGAAGAGGCTCGGGCATTCGCGCACATGTATGCGATGCCGGGGACGATCGCGCGGATCGCCGGGCAGCCGGTGGAATGAGCTGATCTGCCGCTGTCCTGACTTGCCGCTGTCCTGACCTGCCGTTGGTCCTGACTTGCCGCGGCGTTTGTGGTGCTGGCTTGCTTCGCGGTGGGTGCTTGCGCTCCTGACCTTCGCGGGGCGCTTGGCCCGTGATTTTCTGCTGGGGCGCTCGCGTTTCGATGGCGAGCGTCCCAGCTTTGTGAGGTGCGCTTCCTTTGAACCTTTTGCCATTGTTGCGGCTCTTCGGTGTCGCGGATTTGTCGTGTCGATCAAGCAATTGATTGTCGCTTGGGGATCTATTTTGGCATGATCATTTGCTGACACGGTGGCGTTTGGGTCTGAGACAATTTTTGGTATGGGGCAGTTGTCGTTGTTCGGTCGAGCGGAAACGACCGCGATGCGCGATCGGACCCGGGCACGCAATTATTCGGCCGAGCGTGATGAATTCCGTCGCGAGCAGCAGATTCGCCGGAATTGGGGTCTGAAGCGCCGCCATGCCGAGAAGCTGCGTCGCCTGCGACAGGGCGACTCCGCCGGACGCGCCACGGCTGCCCTCCAGGATCCGACCGCCGTCCAGGATGCGGCTGCCGTTCGGGACATGCCCGCCGTCCGGGATGCGGCTGGACTCCGAGGCGCAGCCGCCGTCCGTGATGCGCCCGCCGTCCGAAGCGCGGCCGTCGCCCGTGATGCGCCCGCCGTCCGGGGCGCGCCCACCAGCCGGGATGCGGCTGCCCTCGGGGATGCGGAAACCGTCCGGGGTGCGGCCGCCCTCGGGGGCGACCGGACGAACCTCGACGCAGTGGCCTTTCAGCCCGCGGCCTCGACGACTCGGCCTGTGGGCCTGGCCTCGGAACCTGCCGCCGCGCTTCAGCGGCCTGCAACTCCACCGTCGGTGGGGGGCGGGATCGAGGTCGCTTGGGGTGCTGGGGCTTCGGCTGGGTCGAGGTGGGTCGTTATTGATTAAGTTTGGTCACCGTATGGCGATGGTAGCGGTGGAACTCGATGATGTTCGATGCCGGCGGGTTTGCTTGGGTCACCGTTCTGTGCCTGAGGTTACAGAAAATTATATTGACGTCGTTTCTTTGTTGATATTGGTTGGGCGCTTCGGGTTGGTAATTCCTTGCGGCGCCCACGATACGCCCGTCTGTGTTTTCCTGCCAGCGCGGGGACGGAGTATTTGGCTCGCCCTCGTGTCGGCAAGAGATAGTGCCGGAAGTATTGCTCTGCGGCATTCGGTCCGGGTGCGCGGCGGTGCTGTGGTGTTGCAGCGGTGCCGTTGGGCTACTCGGGGGTGGTGGGTGGCTGCGGGTTGTTGTGCAGAACTCGCTGGACGACCGCGTAGACCTGGTTCGGGGTGAGGCCGTGCCGCTGGGCGATGCCGTTGACGTCGTGGCCGTCGGCGTACTCGGCGACTATCGCGTCCTCGTTCGGGAACGGCATCGGGGGCGGGTAGCCCTGGGGGCCGTAAACCGGCGGGACATAGGCGGGCGGCGGTGCGTAGGCGGGCGGCGGTGCGTAGGGCGCCGCCCAAGGCTGCTGCGGCGGATATCCCGGATATGCCGGATATCCCTGCTCGGGCGACGGCAATGGCATCGGCGTCGGCATCGGGGGTGGCGGCGTTACCGGTGGCGGCGCGGTCGGGTCGAGCGGCAGCGTGTTGCTCTCCGGCTGTGCTGGTGGTGGCGTGCCATACCCCGGCTGCGCTGGCGGCGGCGCGTAGTATCCCTGAGCGCCGGGCGGCGGCCCATACCCCGGAGGCTGGGGCACGCCATAACCCGGCGGCGCATAGTAACCACCCGGCGGGTACTGACCGGGTGGGGGCGCGTAATAACCGCCCGGCGCCCCGTACCCGGACTGCCCGGCCGCCCCGACCTCCCCTTCGACCACCGCATACACCTGCGCCACGGTGATCCCGTACCGCGCGGCGATCGCCTCCACAGGATGGCCGTCACCGAACTCGGCGACGATGCGGTCCGCCCAGGTCTCCTCCGCGTCGGTCACGCCCGTCAACCTACTCGCCGCCCGCCACCTCCGTACCGAAGCAATTGCGGCCGCAACCAGCAGCGGACCGCAAGGGGAAAGGCTTGTCGTTCAGCTCAGCCAAGTAGTCAGATTGTGCAAAGCCGCCCGAATCTCCGGAATCGGCACGAATTCCCCATCCGTGTGGGCGAGCAGCGGGTCT
>NZ_CP195646.1:11535000-11596698 GCF_051380535.1 Actinoplanes sp. HUAS TT8
TTATTATGCGTACGGCCTTGAGTGCCCCGTCCCCGCACCCCTCGCGGCGATAGGGTCGGCAGGGCAGCGCAACATGATCGAACGAGGAGTAGGTGTGCCGGAGAGTGACGAGCCGACCCGGCTCTGGGGTGCGCGGTTCGCCGGCGGCCCGGCGGAGGCCCTGGCCCGGCTCAGTGTCAGCGTCCAGTTCGACTGGCGCCTGGCGCCGTACGACTTGCTCGCCTCCCGGGCCCACGCCCGCGTGCTGGCCAACGCCGGGTTGTTGAACGCCGACGAGCTGGGCCGGATGCTGGCCGCGCTGGACGATCTGGAGCAGGCCTGCGCCACCGGCGAGTTCCGCCCCACGATCGAGGACGAGGACGTGCACACCGCCCTGGAGCGCGGCCTGCTGGAGCGTCTCGGCGCGCTCGGCGGCAAGCTGCGCGCCGGCCGGTCCCGCAACGACCAGGTCGCCACCGACCTGCGGCTCTACCTGCGCGATCACGCCCGCGGGGTGGCCGTCGCGCTGATCGAACTGGCCGACGCGCTCACCGAGCAGGCGTCCCGCAACGTCGACACCCCGGCGCCCGGCCTGACCCACGTGCAGCACGCGCAGCCGGTCAGTTTCGGTCACTGGCTGCTGGCGCACGTCCAGCCGCTGCTGCGTGACCTGGAGCGCCTGCGGGACTGGGACGTGCGGACCGCGATCAGCCCGCTCGGCTCGGGTGCGCTGGCCGGTTCGTCGCTCCCGCTCGACCCGGCCGCCGTCGCCAAGGAGCTGGGCTTCTCGGCCCCGGCGGCGAATTCGATGGACGCTGTCGCCGACCGGGACTTCGTGGCCGAGTTCCTGTTCATCACCGCCCTGATCGGCGTCCACCTGTCCCGCCTGGGCGAGGAGGTGGTGCTCTGGACGTCCACCGAGTTCGGCTGGGTCGAGCTCGACGACGCGTTCGCCACCGGGTCGTCGATCATGCCGCAGAAGAAGAACGCGGACATCGCCGAGCTGGCCCGCGGCAAGAGCGGCCGGCTGATCGGTGGCCTGGTCGCGGTGCTGACCATGCTCAAGGGTCTGCCGCTGACCTACGACCGGGACATGCAGGAGGACAAGGAGCCGGCCTTCGACGCCGTCGACACCCTTGAGCTGCTGCTCCCGGCGCTGGCCGGGATGATCTCGACGATGACCGTCCGGGTGGACCGGCTCGCGGCCGCCGCCCCGGTCGGGTTCTCGCTGGCCACCGAGGTGGCCGACTGGCTCGTCCGGCGGGGTGTGCCGTTCCGGGACGCGCACGAGATCACCGGCAAGCTGGTGGCGTTGTGCTCGGCCCGCGAGTGCGAGCTGGACGATCTCACCGACGACGACCTGACGACGGTCAGCGACCACCTCGACCCGTCGGTCCGTGAGGTGCTGTCGGTGTCGTCGGCCCTGGCCGCGCGCAAGACGCCGGGGTCGACCGGGCCGGGGCCGGTCCGGGATCAGCTCGGGACGGTCCAGCACAAGCTGGACAACTGGCGGCAGTGGGCGGTGGAGAAGGTCGTTCCCCGCTGATCAAGCGCGGAGAGCGGGGCCGGCGACTGCCGGTCCCGCTTTTTGTGTCTGTGGTGGCGCGGGTCACACAGGAAAAGTTGCGAAGAGTGATGGCGAGCGGCGGCTGCGGTCACTCGCCGTTGCAAGAAGAGCGCATGTCCTTGCGGCCGTTGACCGAATACGTCGCGAGTTCCTGGAATCTTTCCGGGCATGCCGTCCCAACCTGCACCGACGCCATCCGCGCGAAGGAGTCCAAGAACACGCTCTCCCACTCACGTCCGCAAATTTGTCTCGCAGATCCTGCAAGAAGTTGCAGCAAGTTTCTTCAAGGAGCAGCGAACAGAAGGCGGTCGGGCTGGTCAGGCGGCCGGGGACTGGGCGGTCAGAGCGCGCCGCGCCGGCGCCATCGCCGTCGAGCTGCGCACCACCAGCTCGGGCCGGAAAAGGTACTCCGACCTGGGCGAACCGTGCCCGTTGATGTCGTCCACCAGTGACCGCACGGCGGCCACGGCCATGGCCGCCACCGGCTGGCGCAGGGTGGTCAGGGGCGGATCGGTGAACGCCATCAGCGGCGAGTCGTCGAACCCGATCACCGACACCTCGGTCGGAACGCTCATCCCGCGGCGCCGGGCGGCCCGGATCGCACCGAGTGCCATCAGGTCGGACCCGCAGATGATCCCGGTCGCGCCCTTGTTCAGCAGCCGCTCGGCGGCCACCTCGCCGCCCTCGACACCGAACAGGGTCAGCTCGACGAGATCATCCACCTCGGAGGCCGGAACGCCGAGTTCCCGCTGCATGGCGGCCCGGTACCCGGCGAGTTTGCGCTGCACCGGGCTGAACCGGTGCGGCCCGGAGATCATCCCGATGCGCCGGTGGCCGAGCGAGGCCAGGTGCCCGACGGCCAGGTCGCCGGCGAGCTGCTCGTCGCACGACACGAACGGCGCGTCGAGGCCGTCGGTGTGCCCGTTGACCAGCACGATCGGCAGCGGGCGGGCGATCAGGCGGTGGTAGCGCTCGACGTCCATGGTGGTGTCGGCGTGCAGGCCGGAGACGAAGACGATGCCGGAGACCTGACGGTCGAGCAGCATCTCCACGTACTCGTCCTCGGTGACGCCGCCCGGTGACTGGGTGCAGAGCACCGGCGTGTACCCCTGCTGGGCCAGCGTCGACTCGATGACCTGCGCGAACGCGGGAAAGATCGGGTTGTCCAGCTCGGGCACGACCAGGCCGACCAGGCCGGCGCTGCGTTTGCGCAGCCGCTCGGGGCGCTCGTAGCCGAGCACATCGAGGGCGGTGAGGACCGCCTGCCTGGTTTCCGGGGAGACACCGGGGCGGTCGTTGATGACGCGAGAGACCGTCGCCTCGCTGACCTGGGCTTGACGGGCGATGTCCGCCATCCGTGCGCGCATGTTGCCACTGTAGTGCCGTGCTGTTTCCGGCCAGCGCCCTGCAAGCCCTTCCATTGACTGCAAGAGCTTGCTAACGTCCCCGCAACAAGGACGACACCTTACCGATCCTGTGGGCGCCGAGCTATGTCCGCGCCCTGGTCATCCCTTTTAAAGCGCTGAATCCGTATAAGAACGGGAGCTTCACCATGCGCATCCGCACTGCCGGAGTGATCGCGGCCAGCATGCTCTGCCTGGTCGGCGCCGCCGCCTGTGGCGACAGCAAAGAGACACCCACCAGCAACCCGTCCGCCGAGAAAGCAGCAGCCGGCGGCGAGCTGGTGATCTGGGCCGACGACAAGCGCTCGGCCGCCCTCAAGCCGTTCGCCGACAAGTTCGGCGCCGAGAACGGCGTCACCGTCAAGATCCAGGCGATCTCCAAGGACCAGCAGACCACCTTCCTCACCGCCTCCCAGCAGGGCAGCGGCCCGGACGTGATGGTCGGCGCGCACGACTGGATCGGCAACCTGGTGCAGAACGGCGCCATCGACCCGGTCCAGCTGACCGACGAGCAGAAGACCGGCCTGCAGGCCGGCGCGCTCAAGGCGGTCACCTTCAACAGCCAGACGTACGGCGTTCCGTACGCCACCGAGAACATCGGCCTGATCCGCAACACCGACCTCGCCCCGGCCGCCCCGGCCACCATGGAGGACCTGGTCGCGGCCGGTAAGAAGCTGGTCGCCGAGAAGAAGGCGTCGGAGATCCTCTGCCTGCAGTCCGGCCCGACCGGCGACGCCTACCACGCGTACCCGCTGTACGCCTCGGCCGGCGGCTACCTGTTCGGCACCACCGCCGGCGGAGACTACGACGCCAAGGACGTCGGCGTCGGCAAGCCGGGCTCGGTCGCCGCGTTCGAGAAGCTGCGCGCGCTGGGCGAGAAGGGTGACGGCGCCCTGAAGCGCTCGATCACCCCGGACAACGCGGTCGCCACCTTCACCGGCAAGAAGTGCGCGTTCCTGGTCTCCGGGCCGTGGGCGACCGCGGACGCCAAGAAGGCCGGCATCAAGTACGACATCACCGCCGTCCCGCCGTTCAAGGGCGGCAAGGAGGCCACCCCGTTCCTGGGCGTGCAGACCTTCTACGTGGCGTCCAAGGGCAAGAACAAGGCGTTGGCCCAGGAGTTCGTCACCAACTACGTGACCACCCCGGAGCTGGCCGTCGCGCTCTACCAGGCCGACCCGCGCCCGCCGGCCCTGACCAGCGCCCTGGACCAGGTCAAGGGCACCGACCCGGACGTGGCCAAGTGGGCCGACGCCGGTAAGAACGCCATCCCGCTGCCGGCGATCCCCGAGATGGCCGCCATCTGGGAACCGTTCGGCAAGGCCGAGGCCGCCGTCATCGGTGGCGCCGACGCCAAGTCGACGGTCGACGCCGCGGCCAAGACCATCGCGGCCGCGATCAACAAGTAATGACGACACTGCTCGAAGGGCCCGCCACGCGGGCCCTTCCCGCCCCGCAGGAGAAGACCACCTCGGCGCTGGGCCAGGCGATCCGGATCGTCCTGCTCGGGATGGTCGTCGCGATCGCCGTGTGGGCCGCGTTCCCCCTGGTGGAGGGCGGGTACTGGGCCGGCCTGGGCCTGCTGGGGGCGGCCACGGCCGGGCTGCTCTACCTGTACGTCACGCCGCGGCACGTCCCGGCCAAGTACCTGGTCCCGGGCACGATCTTCCTGGTCGTGTTCCAGATCTTCCCGGTGCTCTACACGGCGAGCACGGCGTTCACCAACTTCGGGGACGGCCACCGCGGCACCAAGGCCGAAGCGATCACCGCCATCCAGACCGCTTCGGTGACCCGGGTGCCCGGCTCCACCGAGTACCAGCTGAAGATCATCACCAAGGGTGACGCGCTGGCGTTCCTGATCACCGACCCGAAGAGCGGGCAGGTGTCGATCGGTGACGCCGACGGGCTGAAGCCGGCCGACGCGAACCCGCCGGCGGGCTGGACCGTGCTCACCGCCGGGCAGGCGAGCGCCCGCAGCAAGGAGATCACCGACTTCGCGGTGCCGACCGGCACGGGTGCCATCCGGTCGTCGGGGCTTTCCCGCGCGTACGAGGGAAAGGCTGTTCGTGCTTTTGATCCTGAGACGGACAGCATCCGGGACACCACCACCGGGAAGGTGTGGAAGGCCGACCCGGCGATCGGCTCGTTCGTGGCCGGGGACGGCGACCGGCTGGCCCAGGGCTGGAAGGTCGGCGTCGGACTGTCCAACTTCACCCGGGTGCTCACCGACGACACCATCGCGTCGTCGTTCCTGGGCACGCTGATCTGGGACTTCCTGTTCGCGATCGGGTCGACCGGGGGCACGTTCCTGCTCGGCATGTTCTGCGCGATCGCGCTGCAGTCCACTCGCATGCGGTTCCGCGGCCTCTACCGGGTGCTGATGGTTCTGCCGTACGCGATGCCGTCGTTCGCGATGCTGCTGGTCTGGCGCGACATGTTCAACACCGACTTCGGCCTGATCAACAGCGTGCTCGGGATCCACGTCGACTGGCTCGGCACCCCGATCACCGCGCAGGTGGCGGTGCTGCTGGTGCAGCTCTGGCTCGGCTACCCGTACATGTTCCTGGTGACGACGGGTGCGCTGCAGGCGATCCCGGGTGAGCTGACCGACGCGACCCGGGTGGACGGCGCCGGGCCGTTCCAGGCGTTCCGCGCGGTCAAGCTGCCGCTGCTGCTGGTCGCGCTGACCCCGCTGCTGATCTCGTCGTTCGCGTTCAACTTCAACAACTTCAACGCGATCTACCTGACCACCGAGGGCGGCCCGTTCCCGGCCGACAACCCGAACGCGGGCGCCACCGACCTGCTCATCACCTACACGTACCGGCTGGCCTTCGGTGGGTCGGGCGCCCAGTACGGCTTCGCCGCGGCCATCTCGATCTTCATCTTCCTGATCGTGGCCGTGGTCTCCGCGGTGAGCTTCCGGCGCACCCGAGCGCAGGAGGAGGTCTACTCGTGAAATGGTTCCGTGACACCGGTTGGCGGCATCTGGTCGCGATCCTCGCCGTGGTCTTCTCGCTCGGGCCGATCCTGTTCGTGCTCTCGGCCGCGCTGAACCCGCTGGGCACGCTCTCGTCGAGCACCCTGATCCCGAGCGGGGCGTCGCTGGACAACTTCACCCGGTTGTTCTCCGACACCGACTTCCCGCACTGGTTCCTCAACTCGGTGATGATCGCCGGGCTGGCCAGCGTGCTCTCGATCTTCCTGTCCGCGCTGGCCGCGTTCGCGTTCAGCCGCCGGCGGTTCGCCGGACGCCGTACGGGATTGTTGTTCCTGCTCCTGATCCAGATGTTTCCGCAGTTCCTGGCCGTGGTCGCGCTGTTCCTGATCTTCTCGACGATCACCGACCTGTGGCCCGGGATCGGCTTCAACACCTGGTGGGGCATGATCCTGCTCTACCTCGGCGGGGCCCTGGGCGTGAACACCTGGCTGATGAAGGGGTTCTTCGACACGGTGCCGAAGGAGCTCGACGAGTCGGCGACGGTCGACGGGGCCTCGCACACCGGGATCTTCTTCAAGATCCTGCTGCCGCTCGTCTCGCCGATCATCGCGGTGGCCGGCCTGCTGGCCTTCATCGGCACGATCAACGAGTTCCTGCTGGCCAACCTGTTCCTGCGCGACGGCGCCTCGAAAACCCTCGCGGTCGGCCTGTACGGCCTGGTCCAGGGCTCGGACCGGAACACCAACTTCGGGATCTTCTGTGCCGGCACGCTGCTGACCGCGATCCCGACCGTCGGCGTCTTCATGTACCTGCAGCGCTACATCGTGGAGGGCCTGAGCGCGGGTGCGGTCAAGGGATAGCCAGATCGATCGGAATTCACGACACTCAATCTGCCTGCGAGACGTCCATCGAAAGGGTGCACCGTGGCATCGAGTAAAACGCGGATAGGGACCGCGCTGCTCAGCCTTCTCCTCCCACTGATCGCCGTCCCGGCCTCCGAGGCGGTGGCCGCGGCTCCGACGGAACCGAGCGCCGCGGTCATCGCGAACTGGGGCGCCGACCAGCCGCGCGGGACCGAGGAGCAGTACTACTTCGTCCTGCCGGACCGGTTCGCCAACGGCGACAGGTCCAACGACCAGGGCGGCCTGACGGGGGACCGGCTGGCCACCGGGTACGACCCCACCGACAAGGGCTTCTACCACGGCGGCGACCTCAAGGGCGTGATCGACAAGCTGGACTACATCCAGGGGCTCGGCACGACCGCGATCTGGCTCGCCCCGGTCTTCAAGAACCGTCCCGTGCAGGGCAGCGGCAGCGACATCTCGGCCGGCTACCACGGGTACTGGATCACCGACTTCACCCAGGTGGACCCGCACTTCGGCACCAACGCGGACCTGAAGCGGCTGGTCGCACTCGCGCACAAGCGGGGCATGAAGATCTTCCTGGACATCATCGTCAATCACACGGCTGACGTGATCAAGTACAAGGAGAACCAGTACTCGTACGTCGACAAGACGACCTCGCCGTACACGGACACCGAGGGGCAGCCCTTCGAGGACCGGAACTACGCGGCGGGCGGGAGCGGCTTCCCGGCGGTTGACGCCACGAGTTATCCCTATACGCCGGTTTTTCCGGACAAATCGGACGCTACGGTCAAGGTTCCGGCCTGGCTCAACGACGTGAACATGTACCACAACCGCGGCGACTCGACTTTCAGCGGCGAGAACAGCGAGTACGGCGACTTCTACGGCCTCGACGACCTGTGGACCGAGCGTCCCGAGGTCGTCCAGGGCATGACCAAGATCTACGCCGACTGGATCGGCTCGACCGGCATCGACGGCTACCGCCTGGACACGGTCAAGCACACCGACCTGGACTTCTGGCCGCAGTTCGCGGCCGGGATCAAGAAGGCGGCCGACAAGGCCGGCAAGAAGGACTTCTTCATGTTCGGCGAGGTCTACAGCGCCGATCAGGAGATCGAATCCACTTACGTACGGCAGGGTGAACTCCCGGCCACGCTGGACTTCTCCTTCCAGGCCGCGGCGCAGGCGTTCGTCACCGGCGCCGGCAACGCCACCGGGCTGTCCGACGTCTACGCCAAGGACGACCTGTACACCACCGCGACGACGAGCGCCGAGCGGCTGCCGACGTTCCTCGGCAACCACGACATGGGCCGGATCGGCTCGTTCATCGCCGCCGCCTCGACCGCGGACACCCAGCTCAAGCGGGACCAGCTGGCCCACGAGCTGATGTTCCTGACCCGCGGGCAGCCGGTCGTCTACTCGGGCGACGAGCAGGGCTTCACCGGGCCGGGCGGCGACAAGGACGCCCGTCAGGACATGTTCGCCAGCAAGTCGGCCGACTATCTGGACGACGACCTGATCGGCACCGACCGCACCCACGCGGTCGACAACTACAACACCTCGCACCCGCTCTACCAGGCGATCTCGTCCCTCGCGAAGCTCCGCAAGGCGAACCCGGCGCTGGTGGACGGCGTGCAGACGACCCGCTACGCGGCCGAGGGGGCCGGGGTCTTCGCGGTCTCCCGGATCGACGCGTCGAAGCGGAACGAGTACGTGGTCGCGGCCAACAACGCCACCACCACGCAGACGGTCAGCTTCGCGACGTCGTCGCCGGGGGCCCGGTTCACCGGGATCTACGGTGGGGCCGGCGCGGTCACGGCCGACGCGACCGGGCGGATCACGGTCACCGTGCCGGCGCTGTCCACCGTCGTACTCAAATCGGGGTCGGGAATTGCCACGTCGTCGGCAGCGCCGACCGTGACCCTGAAGCCGGCCGCCGGCACCTCGGTGGCGACACGGACCGAGCTGACCGCGGAGACCACCGGCGACCCGCTCGCCACGGTGACGTTCGCGGCGCAGGTCGGCAGCGGTCCCTGGAAGCTGCTCGGCACCGCCGACAAGGCGCCCTACCGGATCTACCACGACCTGGACGGGCTGGCCGGCGGCACCGCGGTGAAGTACAAGGCGGTGGTGCGCGACAGCAGGGGCCGGCTCGCCTCGTCGTCGACGAACATCACGGTGGGTACGGCGGTGGCACCGTCCACCGTCGGCTACGCGATCGTGCACTACCAGCGCCCGGCCGGCGGCTACGACGACTACGGCCTCTACACCTGGGGCGACGTCGACCCGTCGATGTCCACGACCTGGCCCGACGGGCAGCCGTTCGTCGGCGAGGACGCGTACGGCCGTTTCGCCTACGTGAAGCTGGCGCCGAACGCCAAGAGCATGGGTTTCATCGTGGTCGGCAAGGACGGCGTCAAGGACACCGACGCCGACCGCTCGCTCGATCCCACGAAGAACCCGGAAGTCTGGTTGAAGCAGGGCGATCCGACGATCTACACGACCCCGCCGGCCGTGACGCCGGACCAATCGAAAGCGGTCATCCACTGGCGTAAGGCGGACGGCAACTACGACGGCTGGGGGCTGCACGTCTGGGACGGCGCGGCGACCGGCACCGACTGGGGGAGCCCGCTCAAGCCGACCCGGATCGACTCCTACGGCGCGGTCTTCGAGGTTCCGCTGGCCGACGGCGCGACCGCGCTGAGCTACATCATCCACAACGGCGACACCAAGGACCTGCCGACCGACCAGAAGCTGGACCTCGCCTCGGCCGGGCACGAGGTGTGGCTGCTCGCCGGGCAGGAGACGCGACTGCTTCCCCTGGTCAAGGCCGCGGGCGGCACCGGCTCGACCGACCTGACCAAGGAGTCGGCGGTCTGGATGGACCGCTCGACGATCGCGTGGCAGACCGGCACCGGCACCACGCTGCAGGAGGTCGGCGCCGGCACCGACGGCAAGGTCTACGACCTGGTGTACTCGCCGACCGGTGGGATCGGCGTGGCCGACGGCCAGCTGACCGGTTCCTATCAGTCGGTCCGGCTCAGCTCGCGGCGCAACGGCTTGACCGAGGCGCAACGGGCGAGATTCCCCAACCTCTGGCAGTACGGGGCGTTCAAGCTCGACGCCCGCAACGTCGCCGACATCCTGCGCGGCCAGGTCGTGGTCACCGAGCGGGACGCGGCCGGGAAGCTGCTCGCGGCGACCGGGGTGCAGACCGCGGGCGTGCTCGACGACGTCTACTCGGCGGCGACCGATGCTGATCTGGGCTACGCCGACGGCCGGGTCTCCGTCTGGGCTCCGACGGCGCGCGGCGTCGAGCTGGAGGTCTACGCCGCGGTCGGGTCGAGCGCCGTTCTCAAGCCGATGACCAGGGACAACCGGACCGGCGTGTGGTCGCTGGCGGTTCCCCGGGGTGACTACGGCAAGTACTACAAGTTCCGGGTCACCGCCTGGCAGCCGGCTGTCGACAAGATCGTGACGGCGTCGGTGACCGATCCGTACTCGGTCGCTCTCTCTACCGATTCGAAGCTCAGCCAGTTCCTGAACCTGTCCGATCCCGCGCTGGCCCCGGCCGGCTGGAGTTCCCTGAAGAAGCCGGCCGCGACCGCGCCGGCCAAGATTCAGATCCAGGAGCTTTCGGTACGGGACTTCTCCATCGCCGACACGTCGGTGCCCGCCGCCCAGCGGGGCACGTACGAGGCCTTCACGGGTTCCTCGGCCGGCATGAAACACCTGACCGAGCTGGGGAAGTCCGGCGTCACGCACCTGCACCTGCTGCCGGTGTTCGACTTCGCGACGATCCCGGAGAAACGGGCCGACCAGGCTCAACCGGCGTGCGACCTGACGTCCCTGCCGCCCGATTCCGATCAGCAGCAGGCCTGCGTCGGGGCGGTCGCCGCGACCGACGGCTACAACTGGGGCTACGACCCGCTGCACTACACGGTCCCGGAGGGCGGCTACGCGGTCGACCCGGACAACCGCACCAAGGAGTTCCGCTCCATGGTCGCCGGGGTCAACAAGGCCGGCCTGCGCGTGGTCATGGACGTCGTCTACAACCACACGTCGGCCGCCGGCGTCGACGACAAATCGGTGCTCGACCAGATCGTGCCCGGCTACTACCAGCGGCTTCTCGCCGACGGCACGGTGGCCAACTCGACCTGCTGCGCCAACACCGCGCCGGAGAACGCGATGATGGGCAAACTGGTCGTCGACTCGATCGTCACCTGGGCCGAGCAGTACAAGGTCGACGGATTCCGCTTCGACCTGATGGGTCACCACCCGAAGGCCAACATCCTGGCCGTCCGCAAGGCGCTGGACAAGCTCACCCTCAAGCACGACGGCGTGGACGGGAAGAACATCTACGTCTACGGCGAGGGCTGGAACTTCGGCGAGGTGGCCGGCAACGCCCGGTTCGTCCAGGCGACGCAGGCCAACATGGCCGGCACCGGGATCGGCACGTTCAACGACCGGCTCCGGGACGCGGTCCGCGGCGGCGGCCCGTTCGACGACAACCCGCGCGTCCAGGGCTTCGCGTCGGGGCTGGCCGACCAGCCCAACGGTGACGCGGTGAACGGTGACGCCGCTTCGCGACGGGCGCGGCTGTTGCACTACCAGGACCTGATCAAAGTCGGTCTGACCGGGAACCTGAAGGACTACTCGTTCACCGACTCGTCGGGCAACGTCGTCACCGGATCGCAGGTCGACTACAACGGCTCACCGGCGGGTTACACCGCCGCGCCGGACGAGGCGATCACCTACGTGGACGCGCACGACAACGAGATCCTGTACGACGCCATGACGTACAAGCTGCCGCAGGCCACCACGGCCGCCGACCGGGCCCGATCGCAGTCGGTGGCGCTCGCCACCACCGTGCTCGGGCAGGGCGTCGGGTTCACCGCGGCCGGCAGCGAACGGCTGCGCTCGAAGTCGCTGGACCGGAACTCGTTCAACTCGGGGGACTGGTTCAACGAGATCGGATGGGACTGCACCCGGGGCAACGGCTTCGGCAAGGGGCTGCCGCCCGCGGCCGACAACCAGGCCAAGTGGCCGTACGCGAAACCGCTGCTGGCCGACCCGGCCCTCAAGGCCGACTGCGCGGCGATCAATCTGGCCGACACCCGCTACCAGGAGTTGCTGCGGATCCGGAAGTCGTCGCCGGTGTTCGGACTGGCCACCGGTGCCCAGGTGCAGAAGCGGGTGGCGTTCCCGCTCTCCGGAAAGGACGAGACACCCGGCGTGATCACGATGACGCTGGACGCCCGCGGCCTGGACGGCAAGTGGAAGTCGATCACCGTGGTCTTCAACTCCACGGCCTCGGCCGCCACCCAGAAGGTGTCGTCGCTGGCCGGCGCCCGGGTGTCGCTGCACCCGGTCCAGGCGGCGTCGGCCGACCCGGTCGTCCGGACCGCGTCGTTCGCCCCGGCGACCGGCACGTTCACCGTCCCCGCCCGTACCGTCTCGGTCTTCGTCCAGAGCTGACCACTCTCCGGAACCCCGGCCCCGCTCACCCGTTTCAGCCCGGGAGGGCGGGGCCGGCCGGGGGTTTGCGCCGGCGGCGACGGGCGGCGACCGCGGCCGGGTCGACGTCCGGGTGGGTCCACTGCTCGGCCAGGCGCAGGCTCGTGTCGCGGCCGCTGGCCACGTGCTCGTGGGCCAGGGCGGCCGCCTTCTCGGCGTCGCCCGCCTCGAACGCCTCGTAGAGCTCCTCGTGTTCCGCGCACTGGCGGGCCGGGTCACGCTGGGCGGTCAGCCGGAACAACCAGTGGGTCCGCGCCTGCAGGGGCCGCATCAGTGAGCTGAGCAGCGGATTCGCCGACAGTTCGACGATGTCGGCGTGGAAACCGGCGTTGGCCGCGGCGATGCCGGCCTCGTCCCCGGCCGCGGTGGCGGCCCGGGCCGCACTCAGCCGCTCCCGCAACCGGGCCAGGCCGGTGTCGTCGCGGCGTTCGGCGGTGAGCCGCGCGGCGAGCGCTTCCAACGATTCCCGGACGTCGAACAGATCCCGTACGTCCGCGGGGGTGAACGGCGCCACCAGAGCGCCCTTGTTCGGAACCTGGAGCACCAGACCGTCGGCCTCCAGCAGGCGCAACGCCTCACGCAGCGGGATCCGGGACACCTCCAGCTCGGCGGCCAGGTCCCGCTCGACCAGCCGCTCGCCCGGAGCCAGTTCGATGGTCAGGATCCGGCGGCGGAGTTCCTCGTACGCCCGGTCGCGCAGTGATGCCACGTGCGGCCCCTTTCGTGTCGCGCTCCCACCCTAATCGGGTGTGCGAGTGCTAACCGCGAGCTAACAAGCGTGAAACAGGGCGCTCCGAGACTGTCCTCCGTAACGGTATACCACTAACTTCCCCCGGAGGCGTTCTGATGACGCGTACCGTTCCCCTTCTCGCCCTGGCCGCGGCCCTGTCGATCGCCGGCTGCTCCTCGCCCGGCTCCACACCCGACTCGTCGACGCCCGGCGCGGTGAAGGTCGGCGTCCTGTTCCCCGGCTCGCTCTCCGACGACGGCTTCATGGAGTCGGCCCACCTCGGCTACCAGCGCGCCGAGAAGACGTACAGCGGAAAGGTCACCCTGAGCAAGGCCGAGCAGGTCGCCACCGCCGACTACGAGACCGCCCTGGTCCGCTTCGCGAGCACGTCCGACCTGGTGATCTCGCTCGGCGGGCAGACCGACGCCGCGGTCCGGCTGGTCGCGCCGCGCTTCCCCAAGGTCAAGTTCGTCGAGATCGGTGGCCCGGCCGACGGCAAGCCGCTGGACAACCTGGCCCTCTACGACCCGCAGCAGGCCCAGGCGGCCTACCTCGCCGGCGCCGCGTCCGCGCTGCTCAGCAAGACCAAGAAGGTCGGTTTCGTGGGCGGCGCCGAACTGCCGGCCATCGTCAACGCGGCCGAGGAGTTCGGCCACGGTGCCACCGCGGCCGACCCGTCCGTGCAGGTCCTGGCCCCGCAGTACGTCGGCGACTTCAACGACGTGGCCAAGGCCAAGCAGTCCGCGCTGGCCGACTACAGCGCCGGGGCCGACGTGCTCGGCCAGATCGTCAACCTGGGCAAGAAGGGCATGTCGCAGGCGGCCACGCAGACCGGGACCACGCTGATCGGCGGGCCGATCGCACACGACTGCGGGGCCGACTCCGCGTACGCCGGATTCGTCAGGACCGACATCGGGGCCGAGATCGAATACGCGATCGAGCACCTGACCGCGGAAACCTGGAAGGCCGAGAACGTCAAGTTCGGCCTGACCGCGGAGAAGCCGCAGAACGACATCACGCTCTGCACGGCCGACCCCGCCGTCCAGGCGAAACTCGACGCGATCAAGGCGGACGTGGCGTCCGGGAAGACCGCCACGCTGTGACCGCCCTGGAGATCACCGGCCTGACCAAGGTGTACGGGTCGGTCCGCGCACTCGACGGCGTCGACCTGAGCGTCGAAGCCGGAACCGTGCACTGCGTGCTCGGCGAGAACGGCGCCGGAAAATCAACCCTCTGCCATGCGGTGGGCGGTTCGGTCACGGTTTCCTCGGGATCAATGCAATTATTCGGTACGGCGTTCTCCCCGCGCCGTCCGAAAGAAGCCCTGGTCGCCGGGGTGGCGATGGTGCATCAGCACTTCAGCCTCGTGCCGACGCTCACCGTGGCCGAGAACCTGCGCCTGCTCCGGTTGCGCGACCTCCCGTCCCGGCTGGACCGGCTGGCCGACGAGTTCGGACTCCGGGTCCCGCTGGACACCCCGGTCGGTGATCTCCCGGTCGGCGCCCGGCAGCGCGTCGAGATCGTCAAGGCGCTCCTGCGCGAACCCCGCCTGCTGGTCCTGGACGAACCCACCGGCGTGCTCGCCCCGGCCGAGGTGGACGCGCTGCTCACGACCTGCCGCAAACTCGCCGACGCGGGCCGCGCGGTGGTCCTGGTCACCCACAAGCTGGGCGAGGTGGCCCGTGTCGCCGACGTGGCGACGGTCCTGCGCCAGGGCCGCGTGGCCGGCTCGGGCCTTACCGACCTGAGCCCGTCCGTGCTGGTCCCGCTCATGATCGGCCGGCCGGCGGACTCACTCGCTCCCGTCCTCGCCGGTGCTCTCGGCCTCGACGAAGCCTCACGCCCCACTTCGGGGCGTCCCTCGGCCGAAGTTTCGGACCGGGTGGCTCTTCGGATCAGGGGGCTTTCGGTGCGCGGCGCCGGGGGCGGGCTGCTTCTCGATGACGTCGGGCTCGACATCGCGGCCGGGGAGATCGTCGGCGTGGCCGGGGTCGAGGGGAACGGGCAGTCCGAGCTGATCCACGTGCTCAGCGGTGCGACGGCCGCGGACTCCGGAACCGTCGAACTGGCCGGTGCGGACATCACACGGGCCGGACCCGCACGACGGACCGCGGCCGGACTCGGAGTCGTACCCGAGGACCGTCATCACGAGGGCTGCCTGCCGCCGCTCGACGTGGCCACCAACCTCTACCTCGGACGGCTGCGCGAGTTCCGGCGGCATCGGATCCGGCTGGACCGGCGGCGGATGCGGTCGGCCGCCGCCGCGACGATCGCCGAGCACGGCATCAGCGCGCCCGGCCCGGACGCCCCGATGTCCGCGCTGTCCGGCGGCAACCAGCAGAAAGTCGTGCTCGCCCGGGAACTGGCTCTCGATCCGCTGGTCTGCCTGGCCGCGGCCCAGCCGACCCGCGGTCTCGACGTGGGTGCGGTCGACGCCGTCCTCACCCGGATCCGCGCGGCGGCCGCTTCCGGGGCGGCGGTCCTGATCATCTCCAGCGAACTGGGGGAACTGCTGGCGCTGTGCGACCGGATCGTCGTCGCCTACCGCGGAACCCTCTCCGAGCCGATCGACACGGCCGACCCGGACGCCCACGACCGCATCGCCCACCTGATGCTCGGCACCACCCGCGCGCCTGGCGCCACCGATGTGGTCGACGCCACCGACGCGGTCGATGTCACCCACATGGTCGGCGCCGCGCGCACGGTCGGCGAGGCGTGCTCCGGGGACGTGGTCGCGTGACCGCGGTGGTGACCGATTCGGATCGGCGGCCGGGGGCGGCCGTGCTGCGGCATCCGCTTGCCGTTGCGGCCGGTGCGGCCGTGGTCGCGGCCGTGGTCGGACTGCTGCTCGCGGCCGGCGCCTGCACCTCGCCCGCCACGGCGGTTTCCGCACTGGCCGAGGGGATGGCCGGAACGCCGTACGCGATAGGCAGTTCTCTGAATTCCGCCGCCGTCCTGGCTCTGATCGCCGTCGGGTTCACCGTCGCCTACCGGGCCGGCCTGGTCAACGTGGGTGGAGAAGGCCAGCTCAGCGTCGGTGGCGTGGCCGGCGCGGCGGCCGGACTGGCCCTCCCGGAGTCCGTACCGGCCTGGCTCGGCGTCCCGCTCGTCCTGCTCGCCGGCTTCGCGGCGGGCGCGGCCTGGGCCGGGATCGCCGGCCTGCTCAAGGCCCGTCGCGGAACCAGCGAGGTGATCACGACGCTGCTGCTGAACTTCGTCGGGGCCGGGCTCGTCGCTCTCAGCGTCCACGAGGAATCCCTGCTCAGGCAGCCGATCACCTCGGCCGAGACACTGCCGCAGTCCGCGCCGCTGCCGGTCGGCGCCCGCCTCCCGCTGATCGGCCCGATCACATCCCCGGCCACCCTGATCGTCCCGCTGGCCGTGGTCGCCGCGGTGATCACCGCGCTGGTCCTCCGGCACACCGCGACCGGGCTGCGCCTGACCGCGATCGGTCACTCGACGGCGGCCTCGGCCCGGCTCGGACTTCCGGTCGGGCGGCTCGAGGTCGGCGGGCTGGCCGTCGCCGGTGGCCTGGCCGGGCTGGCCGGCGCGGCCCTGGTGGCCACCGCCCCGTACGTTCTGGCCGAGCATTTCACCTCCGGCTACGGGTTCGCCGGGCTGGTCGTCGGCCTGCTCGCCCGGGGTTCGCTGACCGCCGTGCTCGGGGCGGCACTGCTCTTCGGCGCGCTCACCAACGGCGGCATCAACCTGCAGCTGGCCGCGGGCGTACCGGCGGCCTCGGTGCAGGTCGTCCAGAGCCTGCTGGTCCTGCTGATCGCCGCGGCCATGCTCTGGACCCGCCCGGAAGGGACGCGATGACCGCCGTACTGGAAGAAATCGTCTCCGGAGGGGTGCGACTGGCCGCGCCTCTGCTGCTCGCCTCGGCCGGAGAATTGATCAGCGAGCGGGCCGGCGTCCTCAACCTCAGCGTCGAGGCGATGATGCTGACCGGCGCGTTCGCCGGCGCGGCGGGCGCGATGATCACCGGAAGCGCCGTCGCCGGTGTGGTCTGCGCCCTGGTCGCGGGCCTGCTGGTGGCCGCCCTGCAGGCGTTGCTCAGCGTGACCCTGCGCGCCGACCAGATCGTCACCGGCATCACCGCGAACGCCCTGGCGCTGGGCGCCACCACATACGGCGCCCGGCTGCTCTTCACCGGCGGTGACACTCTGCCCGGCTTCGACCCGCTGCCGATCCCCGTACTGTCCGGGATCCCGCTGGTCGGGCCGGCACTGTTCGAGCAGACGGCGCTGGGCTACCTCGCCTTCGTGGTCGCGGCCGGCCTGGCCGTCGGACTCGGGCGCCGGACCTCCTGGGGGCTCGCGGTCGACGCGACCGGCGAGGACGCGGTGATCGCCGACCGGTTCGGGCTACCGGTACGTCTGATCCGCTACTGCGCCGTCCTGCTGACCGGCGCGACGGCGGGCCTGGCCGGGGCCGACCTCGCACTGGCCGAAGTGCACACGTTCAGCGACAACATCACCGGTGGCATCGGCTACCTGGCCGTGGTCGCGGTGATCGCCGGGCGGTGGCGGGCGTGGCCGACGATGCTGGCCTGCCTGTTCTTCGGCATCGCCCAGTCGCTGCAGTTCGCGGCGCCCGCGGTCGGCGTCCACCTGCCGGCGGCGGTGCTGGTCACCCTTCCGTACGTGATAGCTCTCCTGGCCGTGAGCGGCCTGGTCGGTCGAAGCCTCTCCCCGTCCTCTCTCACCGTCCCCTTCACCCGCTGACCCGCTGACCCGCTGACCTACTGACCTACTAATCCGCTGACCCGCCGCCCGCTTACCCGCCGCCCGCTTACCCGCCGCCCTGCCGAGCCGCCGCCCTGCCGAGCCGCCGCCCTGCCGAGCCGCTGGCCCGCCGGCCTGGCTGCCTTGCCCTCCTCGGCTGGTTCTCGGGGGTGCCTCGCGCACGTTGAGGCACCCCGAGAACCAGCCGGGACCTCCACCGAACCGGAGAACGATGACTCTCATCCTGACCCGCTCCGACGTGCTCGAACTCCTCCGCTTCGAGGACGTGATCGCCGCCGTCGAGCAGGCCCACCGCGACCTGGCCCTCGGCCGGGCGGCACTGCCCGCCCCCGCCACCGCCCAGCTCGGCGGCGCCACGTTCCTGGCCATGACCGCGGCCTCCGCCCCGGCCGGCCTGGCCGCCGTGAAACTGCTCGCCGACCTGCCCGGCAACCGTCAGCGCTCCACCGTCCTGGCCGTGGACGCCGAGTCCGGCGCCTGCGCCGCGGTGATCGACGGCGGCGCCCTCACCCGATTCCGCACGGCGGCCGCGACCGCGGTGGCCACCCGCGCCCTCGCCCGCCCGGACTCCCGCGTGCTCGGCCTGATCGGAACTGGCCCGCTGGCCTGGGCGCACGTCCAGGCGTTGCGGACGGTCCGCGAGTTCGACCGGGTCGTGCTCTGGGGCCGCACCCCGGCCCGGGCCGCCGAACTGGCCGCGCGGATCACCACCGAACTCGGTCTGCCCGCCGAGGCCAGGCCGGAACCGCGCGACGTCACGCTCGCGGCCGACGTGCTGTGCACGCTGACCCCGTCCCGCGACCCGATCGTCCGCGGGGCCTGGTTCCTACCCGGACTGCACGTCAACGCGGTCGGCGCGCCGCCCCGCCCGGACCATCGGGAGATCGACGCGGCCGGGATCGCGCGGGCCCGGGTCGTGGTCGACTCGTCGGCCACGGCCGTACACGAATCCGGCGAAGCCGTGCAGGCGATCGCCGAGGGCGCGGTGACCGCCGAGCACTTCCACCTGGAACTGGGCGATGTGCTGGCCGGCCGTGCTCCGGGCCGGCAATCCGCGGAGCAGGTCACATTGTTCAATTCGGTCGGTGTGGGCCTGCAGGACCTGGCGGCCGCCCGCCTGCTGATCGATGAGGCCCGGCGCCGCGGCATCGGCACCGGGATCGACCTTAGCGCCTAGCCGGGGTCGCCCGGGCGTTGTCCACAGCGGGAGGTTGTCCACAGGCCGCGCCGCAAGATCACCCGATTTCCGCCACAATGGTCGGTGGGCGGTAAGCCCCCATGGTTGGGGTGGGGACTGGCTGGAGTGGGGACTGGCTGGTGGGCGCAGGCCGGCCCGCCGGGCGTTTGCCCGGCTGACCCCGGCCCGCCGGGTGTTCGCGCGGTTCGCCTCGGCCCGCCGGGTGTTCGCGCGGCTCACCCCACCTCCCACGACTAGCCTGACCGGCATGGAGTGGAACACCCTGCTCAGCGACCAGCTCGACTTCCACTGGCGGACCCAGCTGTGGCCCAGGCTCACCGGCCTCTCCGACGACGAGTATTTCTGGGAGCCCACCCCCGACGCCTGGACCTTGCGTCCGTCCGGGGACGGTTTCACGATCGACTGGGCGTTCCCGGCTCCGGAGCCGCCTCCGGTCACCACGATCGCCTGGCGGCTGGGGCACATCATTGTCGGTGTGCTCGGGATGCGGGTGGCGAGTCATTTCGGTGGGCCGCCGCTGGACTATCAGACTTTCCGGTGGTCCGGGTCGGCTTCCGGCGCTCTGGTTCAGCTCGACGAGGCGTACGGGAAATGGATCTCCGGTGTTGATTCTTTGACCGACAGTGATCTGGCCCGTCCGGTGGGCCCGTCGGAGGGCCCGTGGGCCGAGCATTCGCTGGCCGAGCTGATTCTGCACATCAACCGTGAGGTGATCCATCACGGCGCCGAGATCTCCCTGCTCCGCGATCTCTATCCGGGGTTCAGGGCGGGTGTCGACAGCCGCGTGTAGAGGTCGCCGGCCGGTTCGGGCCGGCCCAGGTGGTAGCCCTGGGCGAATTTGCAGCCCATCACGGTCAGCAGGTTGAGCTGGGAGGCGTCTTCGATGCCTTCGGCGACGACGCGCAGCCCGAGGGTGTGCCCGAGTTGGATCACGGCGTTGACCAGTTCCTGCTGGCGGCCGTTGCCGGCCATGCCGTCGATGAACGAGCGGTCGATCTTGAGGATGTCGACCGGGATGTCCCGCAGGTAGCCCAGGGACGAGTATCCGGTGCCGAAGTCGTCGATGGCGATCTTGACGCCGAGTTCGCGCAGTTCGTCGAGGCGGACCGAGGTGACGGCGAGGTCGCGCATGAGCACGGTCTCGGTCAGTTCCAGGACCAGGCAGCGGGCCGGGAGGCCGGTGCTGGACAGGGCGTAGGCCACCTGGTCGGTCAGGTCGGTGACCTCCAGGTTGGCGGCCGAGAGGTTGACGCTGACCCAGGCCGGTGCGGTCGCCGGGTCCTCGTCCTGCCAGCGTTTGACGGTGCGGCACGCTTCGAGCAGCACCCAGCGGTCGATCTCGACGATGGCGCCGGTCTCCTCGGCGAGCGGGATGAACGAGCCGGGCATCCGCAGGCCCTGGTCGGGGTCCTGCCAGCGGACGAGGGCTTCGGCGCCGGCCATCTGCCCGGCCGGGACGCCGACGACCGGTTGCAGGTGCAGCCGCAGTTCGCCCCGGTGGACGGCGTCGCGCAGGCGGGTTTCCTGGTCGAGCCGGTTGAGCAGTTGCTCGTGCATCTGGGTCTCGAAGGTCAGGAACCGGTTCTTGCCCTGGTCCTTGGCCGCGTACATGGCGACGTCGGCGTTGCGCAGCACCTCGTCGGCGTCCGCGTAGACGGCGGCGTCGGGCACCACGCCGATGCTCACCGAGACCTGGGCCTCCCGGTTGTGGATCAGGAACGGGCGGGACAGGACGGTCAGGCAGTCGCGGGCGAGCCGTTCGACGGTGGCCGGGTCGGCGTCCTCCAGGAGTACGGCGAATTCGTCGCCGCCGAGCCGGGCGACGGTGTCCTGCGGGCGCAGCGCACCGGTCAGCCGTTCGGCCGCGGTCCGCAGCAGCAGGTCGCCGGCGTTGTGGCCGAGGCTGTCGTTGACCTTCTTGAAGCCGTCCAGGTCGAGGTAGAGCACGGCCAGCGGTCCGCCGGTGGCCCGGGCCCGGGCGAGCGCGTGTTCCAGCCGGTCGAGCAGGAGTTTGCGGTTGGGCAGGTTGGTCAGGCCGTCGTGCAGGGCCTGGTGGCGCAGGTCGTGTTCGAGGGCGCGCTGCCGGCTGACGTCCCGGAGCACGATCACGGCGCCGATCGACCGGCCGGCCTTCTCGATCTCGCCGATGGTGTATTCGACCTGCACGCTGGTGCCGTCCGGCCGTTGCAGGGTCACCTCACCGGTCTCCGGCAGCAGAGTTGCCGCCTCGCGTCCGAGCAGGCCGTCGACGCCGAGGCCGGTGATCCGTCCGGCGGCGGTGTTGGCGAACGCGATCCGGCCGGCCGGGTCGACCCCGCAGATGCCTTCGCCGGCGTTGGCCAGGATGCTGTCGGTGTACTCCTTGGCCAGGATCTCCCGGGCCGAGGAGTCCAGTTGTTCGGCCATCGCGTTGAAGGCCAGGGCGAGCCGGTCGATCTCGTCGGCGTCGCCGTCGGCCGGTACCCGGTGCGAGTAGTCGCCGGTCCGGACCACGCCGACCGCGGTGGTCAGCGAGGTGATCCGTCCGGTGAGCGAGCGGGCCAGCAGGTGGCCGAGCAGCAGGACCAGCAGGAACGCGCCGGCGGCGACGCCCAGGATGACGATCTGGGCCCGCCGCGCGGAGCCGAGCATCTCGTCGTAGAGCGGGGTGTACTCCAGGATGATCGCGCCGATGATCCGGTCGCCGCTGTCCCGCATCGGCACCACGACCTGTTTGATGCCGGCCGGGTAGTCCACGCTCTGCTCGACGAAGACCCGGGATTCGCCGTCGGCGAGGGTGCGGCCGATCTCGTTCCCGGTGTCGTGGTCGAAGAGCGAACCGACATTTTCCGGTACGGCGTCGCCCAGGATCCGTTTGGCGGTGTCCACCACCACGATGTCCCGGTGCTGGCTGTCGTGCAGCCGTTCGATGTAGTTGGCCAGGACTTTCGGCCGGTTGAACAGCGGGGCGGGCGTCTCGCCGTCGGTGTCGACCGGCAGCCCGAGGGCGATGTCCTTGCCGAGGCCGCGGGCCACCTGGGCGGCCTCCTTGGCCGCGGCGTGCCGCGCCGAGTACATGTCGGCGAACCAGGCGGTGGCCGCGGTGGCCGCCACCAGGCAGGCCACCACCAGATAACCAGCCAGGATCTTCCGGCGTACGTTCATCCGCCCTCCCCAGTGAAGATCGGCCGGGGCGGGCCGAAGTTGAGCCGGGGCCGGTCAGCCGGGTGAAACGGCGAACCGCTCGTGCATCTGCTCCTCGAAGATCAGCCAGCGGTTCTTGCCCTGACCCTTGGCCGCGTACATGGCCACGTCGGCGTTGCGCAGCGCCTCGTCGGCGTCCGCGTAGACGGCGGCGTCGGGCACCACGCCGATGCTCACCGAGACCAGGCCCTCCCAGTTGTTCAGGACGAACGGGCGGGACAGCGCGTCGAGGCAGGCCTGGGCGAGGCGTTCGACCACGTCCGGGGCGGCGCCTTCGATGAGTACGGCGAACTCGTCCCCGCCGAGCCGGGCCACGGTGTCCTGCGGGCGCAGCGCACCGCTCAGGCGCTGGGCGGCCGACTGCAGCAGCAGGTCACCGGCGTTGTGGCCGAGGCTGTCGTTGACCTTCTTGAAACCGTCCAGGTCGAGGTAGAGCACGGCCAGCGGGTCGCCGCCGGCGCGGGCGCACTCGTGGGCCTCGGCGAGCCGGCTCATCAGCAGCTTGCGGTTGGGGAGCCCGGTCAGCGCGTCGTGCAGCGCCTGGTGACGCAGGTCGAACTCGAGGGCGCGCTGCCGGCTGACGTCGCGCAGCACGATGACCGCCCCGAGCCGGCGGCCGGCCTTGTCGATCTCACTGATCGTGTACTCGATCCGTACCGTCGAATGGTCCGGACGCTGCAAGCGTCCCTCGGTCGTGCCGGGGGTCGCCTCCAGGCCCGCGGGCAGCAGCACCGAGGCGTCGCGTTGCAGCAGCCCGGCCACGCCGAGGCCGGTGATCCGCCCGGCCGCCGCGTTGGCGAAGGCGATCCGCCCGTTGGCGTCCAGCCCGCAGATGCCCTCGCCGGCGTTGGCCAGGATGCTGTCGGTGTACTCCTTGGCCAGGATCTCCCGGGCCGAGCGGTCGAGTTGTTCGGCCATCGCGTTGAAGGCCAGGGCCAGCCGGGCCGTCTCGTCGGTGCCGCCGGTGACCGGCAGCCGGTGCGTGTAGTCGCCGGTGCGGATCACGCCGACCGCGGTGGTGAGCTTGGTGATGCGCCGGGTGACCGAGGTCGCCAGCAGGTATCCGAGCACCAGGACCAGGACGAACGCGATGCCGGCGGAGATGAACAGGATGGTCTGCGCGTCCCGGGCGCCGTTCATCATCATCTGGTAGAGCGGCGTGTACTCGACGATGACCGCGCCCAGCACCGTGTGCGAGCTGCCGATCATCGGCACCACGACCTGCTTGATGCCCTCGGGGTGGGCCGCGCTGGTCTCGACGAAGACCCGGGACTTCCCGTCCGCGATGGTCTTGGTGACCTCGTCGCCCCTGTCGTGGGTGTACTTGGTGCTGACGTTGGCCGGGTCGACGTCACCGATGATGTACTTCTCGTAGTCGACCGCGACCACGCTGCGGTGCTGCGAGTCGTGCAGCCGCTTGATGTAGTTGTTGAGCGCCGTCGGGCTGTAGTAGAGCGGGGACTCCAGCTCGCCCACGTGGTAGGCGGGCAGCCCGAACGCGATGTCCTTGCCGATGCCCCGGGCCACCTGGGCGGCTTCGAGGGCGGCGGCGCGACGGGCCGACGTCTGGTCGGTGTACCAGGCGATGAGCGCGGTCGCCGCGACCATGAGCGCCACCACCAGGTACCCGCCCAGGAGCTTCTGCCGTACGTTCATCCGTCCCTTTCCCCCGCTGACCTGTCATAGATCGGCGGGGGAGCCGGGTAGATGAGTCAGACCGGGACGCTCTCGCGTTCCATTTCGGCCGGCTCGGACCGGCACCGCCGTGACACCACGCCGAGCACGATCGCCACGAGCACGGCGACCCCGGCCAGCGCCATGGTGAGATCCATGGCGCGATTGTCTACTGAATCAGTTGACTTTGTCGAGTATCGCGAACGTCGGGACGATCCAGCAGGAGAGCCACGTCACTGTCGGCCATCGGGCGCGCGAAGTGGTAGCCCTGGGCGAACCGGTAACCGGCCTGGTGCAGGCGTTCGGCCTGCTCGGCGGTCTCCACACCCTCGGCCACGGCCTGGATCTGCAGGCCCCGGGTGATCCCGATCAGCCCGTCGACGATGACCGCCTGCGGGCTGCGGGTGGTCACGCCGTCGACGAACGACTTGTCGACCTTGAGCCAGCTCACCGGTGTGTCGACGATCAGGCTGAGCGAGGACTGGCCGGTGCCGAAGTCGTCCAGCGCGATCTTCAGGCCCAGCTCGTCGAGCCGGCGGACCGCCTCCAGGGCCCCGCCGGTGCCCAGCACCGCGGTCTCGGTCACCTCGATCACCAGTTTGGCCGGGTCCAGGCCGGTCGCGGCCAGCAGCGCGGCGACCTCGTCGGGGAAGCCGGGTTCGTTGAGCTGCCGGGCCGACACGTTGACCGAGACCTTCTCCGGGGCGCCGGCGCCGTACTCGCGCTGCCACTCGGCGATCTGACGCATGGCCCGTTCCATGATCCACCGGCCGACCTCGATGATCTGCCCGTTGCGCTCGGCCAGCGGGATGAAGTCGGCCGGGGAGACCAGCCCGCGCTCCGGGTGCCGCCAGCGGACCAGCGCCTCCAGCCCGGCCAGCCGGCCGGTCGGCAGCTCGACGATCGGCTGGTAGAGCAGGAACAGCTCGTCGCGGGCGACGGCGTGGCTCAGGTCGGCGCTCAGGCGCGCGTCGGTGTCGGCCCGCGAGTCCATGATCGGGTCGAACCAGGTCCAGCGGCCGCCACCGGCCGTCTTGGCCGCGTACATCGCCACGTCGGCCCGGCGGACCAGCTCCGCGGCCGAGTCCTCGGGCCGGCTCAGGGTGACGCCGATGCTCAGCCGCGGGGTCATCTCCAGCCCGCCGAGCATCAGCGGCCGCTGCACGGTGGCCAGCAGGCCGCGCAGCAGCTCCTCGGCGCCGTCCAGGTCGGCGCCGGGCAGCAGCAGGGTGAACTCGTCGCCGCCGAGCCGGGCCACGGTGTCGTGCGCGCGCACGCTCTGCCGCAGCCGGGTGCTTATCGCGCGCAGCAGGGCGTCGCCGGTGTCGTGCCCGTGCCGGTCGTTGACCACCTTGAAGTCGTCCAGGTCGAGCAGGACGACCACGAACGGTTCGTCGCCGGCCAGCTGCGCGGCCAGGCGCTCGTGGTAGGCCAGCCGGTTGGTGATGCCGGTCAGCGGATCGTGGTTGACCTGGTGATCCAGTTCCTTCTGGTACGCCCGCAGCTGGCTCAAGCTGGCGTCGACCGTGTCCAGGAGTCCCGCGTTGTCCCGCAGGGTGCTGATCTGGCGCACGACGACCAGCACGGTCAGCCCGGTCGCGGCGAGCGCGATGACCGCCTCGTGGCCGCCCTCGGGCAGCTCGGTGGCGAGCATGGTCAGGTAGAGGGCGGCGACGGCGACGTACGGAAGAATGCTGAACCGCCGCGTCCGGGCCCGTTCGACCGGGGCCGCGTACCGCCGCCGCCACTGGCGGCGGGCGGCCAGCACGCCGCTGACCTGGGAGGCCGGCAGGGCGATGAGCGTCGTGCAGAGCCACGGCCGGTCGACCAGCAGCGGGGCGATCCCGCCGGTCACGGCGGCGACGGCGATGCCGGCCGACACGATGTGCAGCGATCGGCGGTCCAGCTGTCCGGCCCCGGCGAAGGCCACTTTGAGGACCGCGACCAGCGCGATCGTGGCCGCGACGATGATGCCGAGGACCGAGACCGGGGTGCCGGTCGGCGAGTTCGTGAACTCGGCCCGGCCCAGCCAGAAGTGCCAGGCCAGCACGCCGCCGGTGATCAGGACGATCGCCGTGTCGAGGGCGAAGCGCAGCCAGTCGCTGCCCGAGCGCTGCCAGGCCGGCAGGCGCAGCAGCGACCACAGGACGATCCCGACGACGAGCCCGAGGAGCACCTCGGTGCGCGTGCTGAAGCTCTGCGAGAGTTCCGGGCCGCCGAGCGCGTCGTCCATGTTGCTGACCACGGCGAGGAGCAGGACCACCGACGACAGCCCGATCCGGCCCCAGAACCGGCGGGTGTCCTTGTCCAGGCCCTCGGCGCGGGACAGCCGGAAGCACTCGCGGACGAAGATCCCGGCGATGACCGGCAGGGGAAGCCAGCCGACGATCGGGTGCGACCAGGCGTGTCCGAGACCGATCAGGAACCAGACCATCACGAACGCGAGCAGGCCGAGGGCGACCGCCGAAGGGAGGTCGATCCGGCGCGGGACACGGTCCGGTACGGGCATGGTTCGTTCATCGGACGGATCCGCGGACGATGAAGTGAAACCCGGGTCTTCATTAACCCCGCGACCGGCCGATCTGACCCTCCGTGGACGAGCCTCTGCTGAACATGATGCGTGACGACCTGACCCGCCGGGTGGAGTCCGCGGCGGCCAACATGACCGACACGCTGCGGCTGCTCGCCGCGGCGCGGAGCGTGTCGGGCGACGGGCCGGGCGCCGACTCGCTCGACGCGGCGATCGAGGAGCTGACCGCGGCCCGCGACGGGCTGCTGGTCAGGAGTCGGTGAACGACTCCCAGTCCAGGCCCAGTTTCCGCAGCCGGCGCAGCAGTCCGGGGTGGCGGACACCGACGTACATCTCGAACCAGTCGGCGTCGTCCTCACCGATCAGCACGACCGTGCCCGGACCGGCGTAACAGCGGGTGAACAGCGACGGCCAGCGCATCGGGCGCAACGGCACCCGGCGCAGCGGGGCGATGATCCGCCGCGCCTGGGGCCGGTCGACGAACGCCATCCCGCCGAACGGGCCGTCCATCGCGGCCCGCGCCAGGGTGGACTGCAGCAGGTAGCCGCTGAGGCGTTCGCGTTCCGGGAGCAGGCGGTCGCTCAGTCCGTCGTACCAGATCCGGGGGTCCTTCTCGTCGGCCTCCATGACCAGCGTGAAGACGCCGTCGCCCTCGTGTCCGAAAGTGAGCAGACCGTCCGGGCGTCCGGGCACCGGCTCGGGGAGGACGACGCTGGAGACACCGAGGACCTCCGGGCGTCCGGCCGCGGCCCGGTAGAAAGCCCGCAGAGCCGGTGGACCGAGAAAATCATCAAATTCACTGACATGTGGTACGTCGTGATACCACCCGGCGATGAAGCGTTCCATCGCCGCGACCGGGTCGTGCCCGGCCCGGGCCAGCCAGTCCAGTCCGGGCGCGACCTGGCCGAGCAGATCGGGCGGGATCGGGGCCTCGAAGGTGAGCCGGATGTCGTGCAGCGCCCCGCGGCGGTAGCCGAGCTCGGTCGAGCGGGCCGTGCCCAGCGTGAGGCACCCCTCGGGTAATCGGGCGAACGCCCGCACCGGCGGCCGCAGCACCCCGGCCAGGCGCTCCTCGACCAGCTCGGGGAACGGGCCGGAGAGCACCAGCTCGTCGGAGCCGCTCTCCGGGGAGACGACCACGATCGTGTCCGAGCCGACCGCGTACGCGGTGTCGCTCCCGGTCAGCAGCGTCGCCCCCGGTCCGGCCAGGGCGAGCGCCTCCGGTTCGGCGACCACCGACCAGAGTTCGATCTCCACCGCCACACGGTAGACGGCTCGGCGGCCGGACGGGGTGGGGGCGGTCACCGGGACCGGAAGCCGACAGTGACGCAGCCCTCATAGCCCGACGATTACGTCTTATCGCGCTGTTGGTCGTATGTACACATCTCTTGGATAGACCTGACGGTATGGGCGAAGTGCGCTGTGTGATCCACCGCAATCCGGGCAAGTCCGGTTCGACGGTCTTCCTGCACCTGGACGGCTGTTTCGACCGTCAGTCCAGCGCCGACCTGCGCCGTGAGATGCGACAGGCCTTCGACCGGGCGCGCGGCGCGCGGGTCGTGGTCGACATGGCCGGTGTGGACCTGATCGGCAGCGAGTGCCTTGAGGTCCTGCTGGTCGGCTACACCCGGGCGATGCGCAGCGGCCACGGGTACGAGGTGGTCAACGCCGAGGGCCATGTCCGGCAGGCGCTCGAAGCCACCGGGCTGTGTCCGCGAAGTGACGATAATCTTTACGCCCCGGCCGCCGGGGACGCCATCGAGGCGGCCCTGGCCGACCTCGGCTGACCACCCTCCACCGCGGACTCGCGGCCGGCCCGATCGGGCCGGCCGTTCGTGTTTCTGGCACATCCGGGTCGCGGCCTGGGCGCGCTCCCAGTGTCCGCGTTGTCGGGATGCGTCCCGCGAGTCGGGATTTCACAAAGCGCTAACCGCAAGAACAAAAAGTAAACGTAGGATCGACCCGGAGTTACCGAAAGCCTCCCTGTGGCTCACCGCCGAGCCTACGATCGAGCCTTGTTGTTCGTCGTTGACGAAGGGGGCTGACCATGGCGAAGAAGTCCAAGAAGTCGAAGAAGGACAAGAAGAACAAGAAGAAGAAGTGATGCGCGTCGGGCCGCCGCCGCCGTGTGGGGGGCGGCCCGCTCGCGGTACGGGTTGATGGAGGCGCTCCCATGCACGATCAGGTGCTCGGCCTGCTGGATGACTGTCTTTCCAAGTTGATGACGCTGCGCGCCGATCTGGCCGCCGCTCGATGTGTCCGCCTGGGGGAGCGGCGGGGCCTCGTGCTGGAGGCGATCGACATCGCGGACGAGTTCGCGACGTCGGCCGGCGTGGCCATCGGCGAGAGGACCGCCCGGGAGCTGGAGTTCGTGGCCCCGGCGCGCGATGGTTTCGCCACCCCGACCGGCCCCGTCCCGGGCGAGCCGGGCCGCGGCATCGGCCCCGCACTGTTGAGCGAGGCCGCCTGCTGACGGGCGGAAGCTACCGGCGAGTTAACTAAGGGGCGACATCGATGAAGCCCGGTCGAACATCTGCCGGACAGCCGCCCTGACCTCTGCGGTTCTTGCTAGATAGAACCTCATGACTGTCCTCCCACGTGCCGCGGTCGATCGCCGTACCGTGCTGCTCGCCGGTCTGTCCGCCGGCGCTGGCGCGGTCGCGGCCGCCGCACTGCCCTCCGGCGCGTCCGCCGCCGATTCGCTCTTCCAGCACGGAGTCGCCTCCGGGGATCCGCTCCCCGGGGGCATCCTGCTCTGGACCCGGGTGACCCCCACCGCCGAGTCGGCACCCGCCTCCGGCCTCGGTCCCCAGGTCGACGTGACCTGGCAGATCGCCACCGACGCGGGGTTCGGCACGGTCGTGGGGTCGGGCACGGTGAGCACCGGCCCGGCCCGCGACCACACGGTCAAGGTCGACGTGAGCGGGCTCAGCGCCGCCACCACGTACTGGTACCGCTTCGGCCTGAACGGCACCTGGTCGCCGGTCGGCCGCACGATGACCGCCCCGGCCGCCACCGACACCGTCGCCCGCCTCCGGGCCGGGGTGGTGAGCTGCGCGAACTGGGAGGCCGGGTTCTTCTCGGCGTACCGGCACCTGGCCGAGCGCGGCGACCTCAACCTGGTCGTGCACCTGGGCGACTACATCTACGAGTACGGCACCGGCGAGTTCACCGCCGGCGGCAAGGTCGTCCGCAAGACCGCCCCCGAGCACGAGACGGTCACGCTGGCCGACTACCGGATCCGGCACGCGCTCCACAAGGGCGACCCGGACCTGAAGGCCCTGCACGCCTCGGTCCCGTGGATCATCACGTGGGACGACCACGAGGTGGCCAACGACATGTGGAGCGGCGGCGCCGAGAACCACACCCCGGCCACCGAGGGCGACTTCGCGGCGCGGGTCGCGGCCGCCCGGCAGGCCTACGCCGAGTGGATGCCGGTCCGGCTGGCCGAGGACGGCCACATCTACCGGCGGCTGCGCTACGGCGACCTGTTCGAGCTCTCCATGCTGGACCTGCGGACGTACCGCTCGGAGCAGGCCGGCGGGGCCGAGGTCGACGACCCGTCCCGCACGATCGCCGGAGCCGCGCAGATGTCCTGGCTCACCGACGGCCTGGTCAATTCGACCGCGCTCTGGAAGATCGTCGGCAACCCGGTGATGATCTCCCGCCTGGACGTGCTCGCCCTCCCGGCCTGGCTGCTCGGCCCGCTCGGCGAGCTGATCGGCGTCCCGCAGAACGGCGTGGTCCTCAACGCCGACCAGTGGGACGGCTACAACGCCGACCGGGAGCGCCTGGTCGACACGCTGCGCGCGCACCGGACCAAGGACGTCGTGTTCATCACCGGGGACATCCACACGAGCTGGGCCAACGAGCTGACCACCAAGGACACCGGGACGGCCGACCCCGCCGCGGCCGAGTTCGTCGTCCCGTCGGTGACCAGTGACAACATCAACGACTACCTCGGCACCGGCGCCGGCGGGCCGCTCAGCCTGCTCGCCGCCGGGCTGATCCGGGCCACCAACCCGCACGTCAAGTGGGTCGAGACGGACGGGCACGGCTTCGGCGTCCTGGACATCACCCGCAGCCGGTGCCGGATGGACTGGTACCACCTGGCCGACCGGACCAGGAAGGACAGCACCGCCAAGTGGGTCCAGGGCTGGTCGGTCGGGCGCGGCTCCTCGAAGATCCGCAAGGAGTCCGCGCCGACCTCGTGACCCGCTGCTAGGCGACGGCGTACGCGCGGGCGATGGTGACCTGCGCGTACGCCCCGGTGGTGCTGGTGACCCGGCTGCGCAGCCAGACCGTGCCGGCGCCCCGGTTGGTGACCGTGCCCAGCCAGGCGGTTCCGCTCTTCTTCACCGGCATCGACTTCCAGGTCTTGCCCTGGTCGAACGACGCCAGCAGCGAGACGCTGCGCGGTGTCGCCGTGCCGATCGCGATGTCCGGGTTCCAGCTACGCCGGTCGGTGGAGATCCGCACCGTCGTGGTCGCGCCGGCCTTGGCCTGGTTGCGCAGGTTCAGCCCGCCCGGCGTCATCTTGGGCAGCAGCACGTCGGTGAGCCGCGGCTTGGCCTTCGGGTCGAGCCGCATCTTGAAGGTGATCTGCGCGCTGCTGGACAGGATGTCCGACGGGTACTTGATCCCCGGCCGGTAACGACGGGCGTTGACCTGCAGGGTGTACCAGTCCCGGGCCGGGACCTTGCCGAGGAAGACCGGGTCGCCGCCGGCCCAGTCCTGCCGCCACTGCGACTTCAGGACCTTGTTCTTGCTGTTGGTGAGGATGACCCGGGACAGTTCGCTGGCCTCGGACGAGTTGTAGTTGCCGGGGTCGCGGAACATGTTCGACGTGTCGAAGACCAGGCCGTTGCCGGTCATCTCGGGCACGTGGAAGGCCGGGCCCCAGGCCGAGGCGAAGAACGTCGTGGCGTACGTCTTACCGGCCGCGACCGTGACGTTGCGCCAGTCGAAGCCGAGCGACGCCGGGCTGCCGTCCGTCTCGATCGCCGACCAGTCGGCGTCGACCTTCCACTTGCCGGCGTTCGCGTGGATCTTGGCGGAGCCGGGCGTCTGCCCGCTCCACACGCCGACCCCGTACCCGGCGTGACAGTCGTTGTTCTCCTCGAACGTGATGCTCGCCTGGTCACTGCCGGCCGGCCCGCGCCGGGCCCACGCGTTGACCGTGCCCAGGGAGGACGTCTTGACGGTGCCGCGCAACCCGGCCGGCACCTTGGCCGTCGGGCCGCCCGCGACCATGTACGTGTCCGAGCCCTCGGCCTGCCAGATCGACGACCAGGAGAACCGCAGGTTGGTCGAGTTGTTCGAGATGACGAAGAGCTTGCCGGGGGAGTTCCACGCGTCGATCTTGATCGGCGCGCCGTTGTCCACCGTGCAGATCGCCGCCCGCATGGTCTGCGTGAAGTTCGCGCCCGGGCTCTTGTCCAGGTTCATGGTGACCGCCCGGCCGTTGCGGGCGTCGATGGTGGCGCTCACCGAGCCGGCCGGGACGGTGACGATGCTGGCCCCGAGCGTGTCGGTGTTGTCCCGGGTGTTCCAGATGTCGGTGATCACCGCGTACCGCCCCTTGGGCAGCGCCTTGGCGGTGAAGCTGGTCGCGGTGTAGCTGGAGTTGCTGGCCAGGTTGATGATCTGCACCTTGGTGCGGAACGTCGCCCCGGACCGGTCGTAGGTCTTGACGGTGAGCTTGCCGGTGGAGGCCGAAGCCGAGGAGGTGGTGCTCAAAAGGGTGACCGGCAGCAGCGTGACGACCGCCGCGACCAGGAGAGGAAGTCTGCGCAACGTGACCCCGTTCGATCTATGTGCGCGGCATGCTAACAAGTCGCCGGGCCGCGATGTCACCCGTGGAAGACGATCACGCCGCCGGTGCGGAGAACGACCTGATATCCGTACGTCGGAAGGTCGTTGATCGCCTCTTTCATCGTCACCTCGGCCGCCATCGTGACGTCGGTCGGATCACTGACGGCGACCCATTCGGGACGCAGCCCGGCCTGGGGAAACGCGGGGAAGAGATAGACCGTGCAGCGGGACGTGAGCTGCGGCGCCAGCCGGTTGTCGGCGGCGACCCGGGCACCGTCCGGGATGCCGGCCAGCGCGAGCCGCAGCTGATCGGCCTCGGCCCGGACGGTCCAGCCGCTCGGGGTCAGGAGCCCGCGCAGTGGCAGCGGCGCCAGCAGCGTCGCGGCGACGGCGAGCACGCAGGTGGCGTGGGCGGCGACGCGGGCCCGGGGCATGGTGGTGACCCGGGGCAGCGCGTCCAGGAACGCCACGAACACGATCGGCATCAGGACCGCGCTGTACTGGTAGCCGGTGCCCCAGTAGGCCGGGTTGGTCGACCAGAACCGCCAGGCCAGCGTCGGCGCGGCGACGAGCAGCAGCGGCGACCGCACGGCCAGGAACAGCGTGGGCGCGAGCAGCCACAGCAGGGTGTGCGCCTTGACGCCCGGCAACACCAGCCGATGCAGCGGATCCGGCCCGTCGAGGCCCGCGCTGCCGGCATAGGCGTAGACGTGTTCGGGATGGAGCGCCGGCAGGATCACCCCGACGATCAGCAGCCCCGCGCCGACCGCGACCGCGATCGTCACCGCGCCCAGCCGCCGCCGGCCGCGCAGCACGAGCAGCAACCCGATGACCGCCACGGTCGCCGGAAGGTCCTCTTTCACCGCGATCAGCGGCAGCGCCCATCCGGCGGCGGCCATCCACCGCCGTTCGGCGACCGCGACCAGGCTGAACGCCAGCATCGGGACGGCGAAGGCAACCTCATGAAAATCAAAGTCAACGGCCGACTGCAGACCCCAGGACATTCCGTACGCCGTTCCGGCGCTCACCGCGGCCCCGGGACCCACCACGCGGCCGGCCAGCCGGGTGATCGGGATCGACGACACCGCGATCAGGGCGGCCTGGGCGACGAGCAACGTGACCGGGCCCGGGAACAGCCGGTAGAGCGGGGCGAGCAGCACGAGAACGGGATGGAAGTGGTCCCCGAGCAGGTTGAACCCCGGTCCCTTGAGCGTCGACACGGGCGCTCCGAACCCGGCGTAGCCGCGCACCGCCTGCTCGAAGATGCCGAGGTCGTAGCCGCTGGTCCGGATCCCCCGATGCCGGTGGAGCGACCACGCCGCGTAGGCGAGGAACAGGGCGGTGGCGAGCACGTACGGCGCGGCGGCGACGCGCGTCCTCCCCGGCGGGCGTTCAGTGGTGGTGAGCACGCGGCGATGCTCGACCGCCGCGGCTGAACCGCCACTGAATCAATCTGAATTTTGTTCAGCTTCGGGCGGTTCGGCTTGGGGCAGTTCGGCTTCGGGCAGTTCGGCGATGAGGCGGGCGCCGCTCGTGGAGTCGGCCACGTACAGGGTGCCGCCGTGCCGGACGGCGATGTCCCGGGCGATGGCCAGCCCGAGCCCGGCGCCGCCGTCACCCCGGTCCCGGGCCTCGTCGACCCGCGCGAACCGTTCGAAGACCCGTTCCCGGTCGGCCTCCGGGATGCCGGGACCGTCGTCGCGGACCGCCACCCGCACCAGGCCCCGCTCCGGTCGCGCGACGGTGACGACGACCCGGCCGGCCGCGTACCGGGCGGCGTTGTCCAGCAGGTTCGTCAGCAGCCGGGTCAGTTCCTCCTCACGCCCGAGGACCAGGGCCGGCTCGGGCGCGAGCACGGAGAACCGCTCGTCCGGCGGCATCCGGTAGAGCCGTTCGCCGACGAGTTCCTCGGCCAGCGCGGCCACGTCGACCGGCTTGCCGGTGGCCGGCGCGGTCCGTTCCAGGCGGGCCAGCAGCAGCAGGTCGTCGGTGAGCCGCTGCAACCGCCGGGTGGTCACGTCGAGGACGGCCGGGTCGGCCGCGTCGCCGTGCGCGAGCGCGACCTCGACCGTGTTGCGCAGGCCGGCCAGCGGGCTGCGCAGCTCGTGGGCGGCGTCGGCGACGAACCGGCGCTGCCGCTCGGCCGCGTCGGCCAGCCGGTCCAGCGTCTCGTTCATGGTGACAGCCAACTGCGCGATCTCGTCCCCGGTATCCGGTCGTGGCACCCGGCTGCTCATGTCGGCGGCGGTGATCCGTTGCAGCTCGGCGCGCATCCGCTCGACCGGCCGGAGCGCGCGCCCGGCGGCCCACCAGGCGACCGCGGCCACCAGCAGGACCGCCGCGGGCAGGCCGCCGATCAGCCACGGGTCGACCGCCCCCACCGCATTGTCGGCGTCGAGCGGCGTCGCGAGGACGTAGGCCGTCGCTTTGACGTCCCCGCTGCTCGGCCCGCCGATGTTGGCCGCCACCAGGATGACCTCGCGGCCGTCGAGCTTGTGCCCCCGCTCGCCGTTGAACGACGGCCGCAGCAGGACGGTGATCTGCCCGGTCCAGCCGTCCATCTCCGGGGGAGAGGAAGGAAAGGTCAAACCACTTTCCCGTACGTAATAGGCCAGGCGCTCCTGGGCCAGCAGCAGCTTGCCGTGGTTGTCGACGACCGCGTACGAGTCGGTGTAGAAGGGGAACTGAGCCCCCAGGCTCAGCTTGCCGAGCCTCTCCGACTCCTCCTCGGTCACCTGCCGGGCCAGCGCCCCCGACTCCGCGTTCAGTCGCGCCTCGGGGGTGTCGTAGGTCGCCGCGATTCCCCGGGCCTCCTTCTGCGCGGTCTCGATCGAGGCTTCCATCCGGTTGGTGTAGATCACGTGGCGCAGCCAGAGCGCCCCGCCGGAGAAGCACAGTGCCGCCGCCAGCGCCGCCGCGACCGCCGCCCGCACCCGCACCGAGGCCAGCCGTGGCCTACGCACGGTCGCCCACCAGCCGATAACCCACGCCGCGGATCGTCTCGATGGTCTGCACGCCGAACGGCTCGTCGATGGCCCGGCGCAGCGCCCGGATGTAGACCTCGACGATGTTCAGGTCCCCGTCGTAGGCCGCGTCCCACACCTCGTCCAGGATCTCGGCCTTGCCGACCACCTCGCCGGCCCGGCGGGCCAGGCAGGCCAGCACCGCGAACTGCTTGGCGGTCAGCCGGATCGGGGTCGTCCCGCGCGCACAGCGGCGCTGCGTCTGATCCACGACCAGGTCGCCGACCCTCAGCCGGGGCGGCCGGGGCTCGCCGCCGCGGCGCAGCAGGGCGCGCACGCGGGCGAGCAGGACGACGTACGAGAAAGGTTTGGTCAGGTAGTCGTCGGCCCCGGTGTCCAGGGCCTCGGCCTCGTCGTACTCCCCGTCCTTGGCCGTGAGCACCAGCACCGGTGTGCCGACGCGCTGCTCCCGCAGCCGCGCGCACACCTGGAAGCCGTTCAGCCCCGGCAGCATCAGGTCGAGGATCACCGCCTGGTACCCGTGCGTCATCGCGAACTCGAGCCCGGTCCGCCCGTCGTGGACCACGTCCACCGAGTAGCCCTCGGCGACCAGCCCGCGCCGCAACGACTCGGCCAGCTCACGCTCGTCCTCGACAATCAGCAGGCGCACGCGGCCATCCTGCCAGCAGCTCCCCGGGGCAGCCTGAAATCGGCTTCAGGATGCGGGCGGTAGCTTGCAGATCCGGCGCAGCATCGTGTCCAGGGCCTTCTTGTCGGCGTCGGTCACCGGGACGGCCGTGACCAGCTTGTCGCCGCCGTCCAGGGTGACCGTGGCCAGGAACTCGAACGGCTTCTTGATCTCGGCCAGCGCGTGCGCGTCACACCGCGCCGGGCTCGCGGTCAGCGGCACGGACGCCGCCGGCGTGCTCGCCGACACCTCGGCCAGCGGTGTCGTGGCGGCCAGGTCCAGCGCGTACATCACGTTGCCGTCCAGCTCGAGAACCCGGACCGTGCCGCTGTTGCGCGTCACCTCCAGGCTGCCGTGCAACCCGGCCGCCCCGGCATCGGTCCACGGCCCGAACCTGAGACCCACGCTGCGCTCGATGGTCCGGGTCGCGCAGTCGGCGTGCAGCAGCTTGTCGAGCAGCGGATTCGGGTCGGGCAGCGGCACGGTGAGCTTCTCGACGACCGTCGAACCCTCGGCGCGGGCCCAGACCACGACGTGGGACGCGGCCGCCGTGGTGGCGCAACTGCCGGTGCCGTACGACACCGGGACGTCCACCCGCAGGCCGCCGACCGGCAGCAGCGCGTCGGTGTCGGCCGCGGCCGCGCCGTCGAAGTCGGGCAGCACCGGCTCGACCCGGGAGACGTGGACCGGGACGTCACCGTTGTTGTGCAGGGCGATCGCCAGCTGCCGGTTCACCTCGTGGACCCGCCACTGCTCGGCGGTGGCGGTGACGTGCAGCTCGGGACCGTCGTCGGCACCGGTGCCGGCCCGGACCGCGACCGCGCCGGCCACGGCGATCAGCACGACGACGGCAGCGCCGAGAAGGATGGGCCGCCATCGCATCCCGTGACTATAGGACCTCAGGCCGGTTCGTGGTCAGTGGCTCGCGCGGCGCAGAGGAACGTGCCGCCGACCGCGAAGGCGCCGAGGACCCCGAGCGAGATCTGCTGTTCGTGGTCGACCTGCCGCTCGTACGTCTCCCGGCTGACCACGGTGGTCTTGTCGAGGACGTAGGCGCCGTCCGCCCGTACCTCCGGATTGCCTTTCAAAGTCACGAACGCGAGCACGATCGCGAGCCAGAAGCCGAAGAAGGCGACCCCGGCCGCGATCGCCGCCCAGATCGGGACGTGCGGCGGAACCCAGGAGGCGAGCGCCCACAGCCGGCGGGGTTGCCGGGTGCGATAGCCGCGCCGGTTGGCCAGGATCGCGGCGGCGAACCCGGGCACGGTCAGCAGCGCGGCGACCCCCACCGCGACGACCTTGTCCACCGGCCGATGGCCCAGCCCGAGCGCGACGATCAGCCCGCCCGCCCACAGCACCCCGGCCCCGCACAGCACGCTGTACAGCAGCAGCCCACGACGCGACATCATCACCGGAGACGCTAATGCCCGGCCGTCGGCCGCGGTGCCGGTTTCGGCATGGCGCTTCACGGGGCTTTGGACGGCTTTTCGCATGGCCGTCAGAGGCCACGCGCTGCTACGATCGACAATCGCTACGTCTTGACCGCGTTAGAGCCGAGAAATCCATCTTCAGAATAAGCCTTGGGGGCAAGGGTGTCAAGTCTGTCAAGCCGCGCCGAGGAACAATCCCACCTTGACACGATCTACGGCCGCCTCGACGAGCTCCGCGCGCAGGCCCGGGACCGCCTGACCGAGTCGCGAACCGGCTCCGCCGGCGGGCTGTACCAGCGTGACGTGACCACCCACATGTACGCCGAACGCCTGGCCCGGTACGACGCCGTCGAAGAGGGCCTCTGCTTCGGACGGCTCGACCTGCGCGACGGCGCGCGCCGGCACATCGGGCGGATCGGGATCCACGACACCGGCGAGCCGCTGCTCATCGACTGGCGGGCGCCCGCGGCCCGGCCGTTCTACGTGGCGACCGCGATCACCCCGTACGACGTGGTCCAGCGGCGGCACATCCGCACCCGGGGCCGCACCGTCGTCGAACTGGACGACGAGATCCTCGACCTGGACGCCGCCCGGACCGGGTCCTCGGCCGGCTCCCTGGTCGGGGAAGCCGCGCTGCTCTCCGCACTGACCGCCAACCGGACCGGCCGGATGCGCGACATCGTCCAGACCATCCAGGCCGAACAGGACCGGGTGATCCGCGCCGAACCGGGTGGCGTCCTCGTCGTCCAGGGCGGCCCCGGCACCGGCAAGACCGCGGTCGCGCTGCACCGCGCCGCGTACCTGCTGTACACGTACCGTGAACAGCTCGCCGCCCGTGGCGTCCTGATCGTCGGCCCGAACGCCACCTTCCTGCGCTACATCTCCCAGGTCCTGCCGTCTTTGGCCGAGACCGGCGTCCTGCTCGCCACGCTCGGCGACCTCCACCCGGGCATCACCGCGCGGAGTGCCGAAGCCCCGGAAGTCACCGAGATCAAAGGCCGCGCGGTCATGACCGACCTGCTGGCCGCCGCCGTCCGCGACCGTCAGCGCGTACCCGCGGAAACCCTGGAGATCGAGGTCGACCGGCACATCCTGCACCTCACCGCGGCCGACTGTGCGCCCGCCCGGCGACGCGCCCGCGAATCCGGCCTCAAGCACAACCTGGCCCGCCCGATCTTCGAAACCGGAATCCTCGACGTCCTCGCCGCCCAGATCGCCGAGCGGATCGGCGACGACCCGTACTGGGACGACCCGCTCGGCGAGGACGACGCACTGACCTCACCCAACCTGCTCGACGACAGCGACCGGGCCGACATTCGCGACGACCTCGCCGGCAATCCCGCGGTCCGGGCCGCCATCGACTCACTCTGGCCCGTGCTCACCCCGAACCAACTACTCATTGACCTGTACGGGGTTCCCGGCGCCCTGGAATCAGCGGCCGCCCCGTCGGCGCTGTCAGGCCGGGCGCATGATCCGGGTTCTGTCGGCTCTATCAGCGCCTTTATCAGCGCCGACGACTGTGCGCTGCTGCGCCGGGAACCGGGCTCGGGGTGGGCCCCGGCCGACGTCCCCCTGCTCGACGAAGCAGCCGAACTGCTCGGCGAGGACAACAGCGCCCGCACCGCCGCGGCGGCCCGCGAACGACGGCGGCGCCTCGCGTACGCGCAAGGGGTCCTCGACATCACCGCAGGCTCGAAATCCTACGAACTCGAAGACGACGACGAAGCCGCCATCCCCAACATCGCCGACATCATGCAGGCCGACATGCTCGCCGAACACCTCGACGAGCACGAAATCCGCTCCGCCGCCGAACGTGCCGCCGCCGACCGTGAATGGGTCTTCGGCCACGTCATCGTCGACGAAGCCCAAGAACTGTCCCCGATGGCCTGGCGCCTCCTCATGCGCCGCTGCCCGAGCCGCTCCATGACCGTCGTCGGCGACCTCGCCCAGTCCAGCGCCCTCGGCGCCCCCACCAGCTGGGCCGACGTGCTCGCCCCGTACGTCGCCGACCGCTGGCACCTCACCGAACTCACCGTCAGCTACCGCACCCCGGCCGAAATCATGAACTACACCCGACGCACCCTGGCCACCGCCGACCCGGCCATCAACCCGCCCCGCCCGGTCCGCACCACCGGGACCGACCCGTGGGAAACCACCGGCACCCTGCCCGAACTGGCCACCCGGACAGTCGACGAAATCGCCCTGACCGGTGAAGGCCGCCTCGCCGTCATCGCCCCCGCCGCCCAGATCGCGCCGCTCAGCGCCGCCCTGCCCGGCCTGACCACCGGACCGTCACCCGACCTGGAAGACCACGCCGTCCTGCTCACGGTCACCCAGTCCAAAGGCCTGGAATTCGACACGGTCATCGTCGTCAACCCGGCCGACATCCTGAAGGACTCACCCCGAGGAGCCAACGATCTTTACGTGGCCCTGACCCGGCCGACCCAGCGCCTGGGCGTCTTCACCCTGCTCAATCCCTGATCGCGCGCCGGCGGATCCGGCATGGGCGACCGACCCTGCTCCCGCCGACGGTCCCTGGCGGTATCGGTGGATTTCGCCCGGATGCGACAGCCCCCGCCCCACGTCAACAGACCCGGCCCCACGTCAACAGACCCCGCCGCACCTCAGGGGGCTTACCGCCACCGGGCCAGGGTAGTCCGAATTGCCAAGATCATGCCGGTGGCCTGTGGACAACCGGCCAGTGTGGAAAGCCTCGGATGAGCAGGGAGATGTGCTAGGCGCTGGGCGGGGTCGTCACCGCACGCGAGGCGGGCGGATCTTGGGGGTGTGGCGGCGATACGCGCTGACCGTCGGATCCCCCGAGAGCCAGAACCGCCAAGGAACGTCGTGAGCCGAGGTGACCCCGACCCGTGGCCCGGCCTCGATCTCCCCGACCTCGGTGTCCGGCGGGGCGAGCGTCGCCGGGCCGGTACCGTCGACGACCGAGGTGTCGTTGGCGGCCCGATTCAGGTCGAGTACCTGCATCAGCTTGCCCGGGCCGGCGGCCAGATCGGAGTCCCGGCGCGCGGCCGGGCGCCGGGACCGAGCGACCTCCAGGCCGTCGACCACCTCACCGGCCCGGAGTAGCACAGCCGCGGCCCGGCCCTCCTCGCCGCAGACGATGTTCGCGCAGAAGTGCATGCCGTAGATCTGGTAGACGTAGAGGTGCCCGGCCGGCCCGAACATCACCGCGTTCCGATTGGTGAGCCCGCGGTGGGCGTGGCTGGCCGGATCCGCGCCGAGCCCGCTGTACGCCTCGACCTCGGTCAGCCGCACGGTCACCCCATTCGCGGCGAGGCGCCAGCCGAGCAGTTCCCGCGCGGCGACGTCCACGGCTTCCGCCGGCAGCTCCATCCACCCGTATGTCACCTCTCCACCCAATCACCGCCACCCCCAACCCCCTCCAGGGGTCCCCACCACCAGCCAACGGCCTCCCCGGCAGCCGTGACCACCAGCCGAAACCACCCAGCTGGCGCTGACGGTCGCTTCCGGGTCTGCGAGACAGCCGTGGCTGCCAGCTGAGCTCGTCTGGCTGGTGTTGACGGTTGCTTCCGGGCCTGCGAGACGACCCTGACCGCCAGCTGGGTTCGTCTGGCTGGTGCTGAGGGCTGTTCGGGGGCCGGCTTCGGAGCGCGACCCGGAGGTGGAGCGTCAGCTGGAGGTGGGGGCGGCGCGCGAACCGGAGGTGGGGGCGGAAGCGGAAGCTGAAGTGGGAGCGGGGGTGGGGTGGAGGGGGGAGGTGGGGCGGGTGGTGCCGCAGGGGTCGGTGGGGTCGACGGCGTGCATGATGCGGCGGCCGATGTCGCGGAGTTGGCGGGTCTGGGCCTTGGTGAGCTGGTCGAAGACCAGGTGGCGGACCTCGGCGACGTGCCCGGGGGCGGTCTCGACGACCTTGTCCCAGCCGTCGTCGGTGAGGACGGCGAGGGTGTAGCGGCCGTCGTCCGGGTCCGGTGTGCGGCGGATCCAGCCGCGTTTCTCCAGGCGGCCGACGGCCTGGGAGAGGCGGGCCAGGGAGCCCTCGGCGAGGACGGCGAGCGTGCTCATGCGCAGGGTCCGCTGGGGGGATTCGGAGAGGCCGGCGAGAATCCCGTACTCAAAATTGCTGAGGCCGGCGTCGCGCTGCAGCTGTGTGTCGAGCGCGGACGGGAGCCGCATGAAGAGGCTCATCAGGACCAGCCAGGCTTCGCGTTCCTCGCTGCTCAGCCACTGTGGGTCGGACGTCTCCATGCCCCCGAGCATAGCTCAAGCATTTAACCCATCATCGCTTGCATGTTTAAGTCATGAGGTCTAGCTTTCCCTCAACTGTTGAAGTGAATTGAGGGATCATGAACGTCGTTTTGTGGATCATCGCGGGCCTGCTCGCGGTTGCCTTCCTGGGTGCCGGCGTGATGAAGGCGCTCCAGCCGAAGGAGAAGCTGATCGCGTCCGGGATGGGCTGGGCCGGGGACTTCAGCGACACCCAGGTCAAGCTGATCGGCGTGGTGGAGGTGCTCGGCGCGATCGGCCTGGTCCTGCCGGCGGCGCTGGACATCGCCCCGATCCTGGTTCCGCTGGCCGCGACCGGTCTGGCCCTCGCGATGGTCGGGGCGATCGTGGTGCACGCCCGGCGCAAGGAGAACCAGGCCAGCGTGCCCAGTCTGATCCTGCTGATCCTGGCCGCGGTGGTGGCGTGGGGCCGGTTCGGTCCGTATTCGTTCTGATCCATTCCGGACGGACGCGGCGCTCCTGGTGACGAGCGTGTTACTGATCGGTATAGTTCGCCGCCGTCGGTACGGGCTGGGGAGCGAGCGATGGTGCAGGCAGGCGAGCCGCAGGGCAACGAGGAGCCGGCTCCGGACAACGCCCCACAAAATCGGGAAAAGTCCGAAATAGTGGCGGCGAACTCCACGGAGGTCACCCGCGTCCTCGACCCGACCGTGATCAACGCGCTACGAGCCGCCGCCGCGGACCGCAACCGCGCGGCGGCCCCCACGGCGCCCCCACCAGCCGCGCCCCCGAGCAATGCGGCCCCGGCCAAAGCGGCCCCGGCCAAAGCGGCCCCCGGTAATGCAGCCCCCGGTAAGGCAGCCCCGAGCCAGGTGAATCCGACCAAAGAGGAAGCACCTCCCGAAACACCCAGCGCCCCGCCCACGGCAGCCGCCCGAGCCACGGAAGCTGCCCGACCCACGGGCGGGCCCGCGGAGGGAGCACCGGCGACGGGCGTGCGCCGCTTCCTCCGTACGGGAAAATTTCGCCTCACCACCGGAATCGCCGCCGGCGTCGCATCGGTCCTGGTGGTTCTCGTCGCCCTGACCTGCAGCGGCGTCTTCGGAGGCGCCCCCGCCGAGACCGGCATCCCCCTCGCTGACCTCCCGACCGGCCCCGGTGCCGGCACCTCGGCCGCGTCCCCGACGCCCGCCGCCCCGAAGCCCGCGTCGGGCCCGGTCCGTGCCGCCGGTGATCTGGACGCGGTCTGCGCGAACACCTATTTCCCGACCGCGCCGAAGTATTCGGCCAAGGGCCCGCACCCGGTCGTCATCAGCGCCCGGGACCGCCTCGACCTGGACGGCCGCTCGGCCCGCGTCCTGAACCGTTACGCCTATTCCGGTTCGGCGGCGGCGAAGAAGACCTGGGCCCCGGCCGCGAAGCAGGTTCAGGTCGTCGCGTGTCTGGATCTGATCGGCGGCGGGGCCAGGGTCGCGGACTGCAAGACGGACGTCGCCGCGTCGCCCAAGATGCCGCTGATGGTCGGCCGGTACCGGCTCACCGTGTACGAGGTGTCCACCGGCCGCAAGCTCGCCCAGTCCAGCCTGAACGGCACCGGCAAGGCCTGCCCCTGGGTCGTTGTGACCGGTTCTGACCCGACTCTCTACACCGCCGTCGACGACGCTCAGCTCTACCGCGCGTTGCAGGCGAAAGTGAAGTGAGTCAGGCCGCCCAGCCGAGGAAGCGTTCGTAGAGGTCGGCCGGTGGGCCGCCGGAGCCGGCGGCCCAGTCGTCGATCGCCTCGATCAGGCATGAGCCGAGGTAGACGGAGAGGCCGTGCGGAAAGTTCTGGTACTGCTCGGCGAGTTCGACCTTGGCGGTGGCGCACGGCCACGGCTGACCGCAGACCCGGCAGTCCCACGTGGGGCGCTCACCGACGTGTTCGGTCCGCGGCACGAGCATGCTGAACCTTACCTTCCGCGATCCGACGACTACACAATGGAGCGTTGCGTGCTTTAGGCTCGGGCTCAAGCCGCGGTAGCGAGAATCCCAGAAATGGATTCCCGATGTCTCGATGCAGTCGTTCGGATCGTCTCGTTCGAGACATCCGCCGGTGGTCGGGGCCTCCCTCGACGCCGCGGCGAGGCGACAGCACACCGCCAGGCGGGGCGGGGTGCCAGCGGGAGGAGGTCGCCGGCATGTCCGAGACGGGGTCGACGGTACCGAGACGGCAGGTCGGGCGGTTGCTCAAGCAGCTGCGCGAGCAGGCCGGCATCTCGCTCATGGCGGCGGCGCAGGAGCTGGAGTTCTCCCGCGCCCGGATGTACCGGATCGAGAACGGTGAGGTCCCGGTCCGCAAGCACGACGTGATCGCCATGTGCGGGGTGTACGGCGCGCCCGGCCACATGACCGAGGTGCTGATCGGCCTGGCCCAGGAGTCCAAGGCGAAGGGCTGGTGGCACGCGTACGGCGACGTCGTCCCGGCCTGGTTCGAGCTCTACGTCGGCATGGAGCAGGCCGCGTCCCGCCTGCGGCTGTTCGCGCCGAGCGTGATCCCCGGCCTGCTGCAGACCAGGGAGTACGCGGAGTTCGTGTTCGGCCGGTGGCTGGGCGACGACCCGGTGGCGGTGGAGAACGCGGTGGCCGTCCGGCTGGAACGCCAGTCGCTGCTGCGTCGCAGCCGCCCGAAGGCGCCCCGGCTGGAAGTGATCATCGACGAGGGCGTGCTGCGCCGATCAGTTCCGGACACCCTGGGCATGCAGAAGCAGCTGGCCCATCTGGTCAACGTCTCCACCCGGCCGGACATCAGCGTCCGGGTCGTCCCGTTCGCGGCCGGCCCGCACCAGGCGTCCAGCTCCGGGCAGTTCACCGTCCTGGAGTTCCCGGCGGTCGGGACGGCCTCGCCGGAGCCGACCACCATCTATTGCGAGAACCTCACCGGCGCGCTCTACCTGGATAAGCTCGCCGAGGTCGAGACCTACGAGAACATCTGGGCGACGCTCGATGCCACGGCGCTGAGCCAGTCCGATTCCGATGACCTCATCGGCGCGATCATCAAGGAGAGCGATGGCTGACCTGACCGGTGCCGTCTGGCACAAGAGCACCCGGAGCGGCGGCAACGGGGGCGACTGCGTCGAGGTCGCCGGCAATCTTCCGGGCATCGTGGCGCTGCGGGACACCAAGGACCCGGACGGGACGATCCTGATCTTCACGCACGCCGAGTGGCAGGCGTTCCTCGACGGGGTCCGGTCGGGCGAGTTCGACGTCGGCGCACGTTGACCCTTATGAGTCCGTGAGCCGTTCCTTAAGGAATCCTTTCCGGCACTCCGCTCACCCGGCCGGTCGCGCATAGTCATGGGGCGTCGTCCCCCTGTCCGGCCAACCGAGGTGAATATCCGTGTCGCTCCCCGCTGCCCGTCGTTTCCGCTACACGATGGTGACGGGCACCGCGGCCGTAGCTCTCGGCGCCGGATTCATCGTGATGGGACTGGGTCAGCAGGCTTCCGCCGACCCCCGTCCGGCCGAGGTCCCGCTGGCCGCGCCCGCGTCCCCGAGCGCCGTCCCGGTACCGTCGGCCAAGCCCAAGGCAGCGCCCTCGTCCCCGTCGCCGTCACCCAAGGTCACGAAGACCAGCGCGACCCCGAAGAAGAAGCCGGTCACGACCAAGGTGTCCACCCAGAGCCCGGACGAGCAGATCCTCACCGAGGTGCTCGCGCACATCAATGCCGCCCGCGCCGACGAGGGCCTGTCCGCGCTCAAGCTCGACGAGGACCTGTCGAAGGCGTCCGAGCTGCACAACAAGCTGATGATCAACAGCTGCGGGCTGTCCCACCAGTGCTCGGGCGAGGGCGACATCGGCAAGCGGTTCAGCGCGCAGGACGTCGACTGGAGCAGCGCGGGGGAGAACATCGGCTACGGCTCCAGCGGCAGCAGCGCCTCCGCCATGATCAAGGCGGCCAACGGGCTGACCGACTCGATGCTGGCCGAGAAGGCGCCGAACGACGGGCACCGCAAGAACCTGCTCAGCACCGGCTTCAAGCGGATCGGCCTGAGCATCATCCGCGACAGCAAGGGCGTGACCTGGATGACCCAGGACTTCGTGGGCTGACCGGCGGGGTGGTAGACATTCCGGGTGAGGCGGTCGGCGGCTAAGCGGGTCGAGGTGCTCGCCGCGGCCGGCGAGGTGGTCGCGGCGCGCGGTGCCGACGCGACCCGCTTCACCGACGTGAGCGCGGCGACCGGCGTCGGCGTCTCCACGCTGCAGTACTACTTCGGCACCCGTGAGGACATGCTGATCGCGGTCTTCCGGCACGCCGTGCAGCGGGAGTTCGAGCTGGTCGACGCCGCGCTGGAACCGCTGACCGACCCGTGGGAGCGGCTCCTGGCCATCGTCGGCCACCTGGGCAACGACACGACCTGGCGGCTGTGGGTGGAGAGTTGGCGGTGGGCCTCGCGCGACGCGGAGGTCCGGGCCGACGTGCTGAACGACTACACCCGGTGGCGTGAGCTGATCGGGGAGAACATTGCTCACGGCGTACAAAATGGGCAATTTCCGCAGAATGCGGATGCTCGGCAGGTCCTGGCGCTGATCGACGGCCTCGCGTTGCCGGTGGTCCTCGGCGACCCGGCCATCGACCGGGCCGCCGCCCGAAACCTGCTGGAGGATGCGCTAGGCCGTCTGCTGGGACGTGCCCCGACCCTCTAGCAGGGGCGTCGACCGCTTCCAGCGCGGCCCGTCCCCGTCCTTGCGCCGCCGCGCCATCCCGGACAGTGCTTCGAGCACCACCCGGTTCCCGAGCATCGCGGTGATCTCCGCGTGGTCGAACGGCGGCGAGACCTCCACGATGTCCATCCCGACCACCGGCAGTTCGTGGCAGATCCGGGACACGCTGTCGAGCAGTTGCCGCGCGGTGAACCCGCCGGGCTCGGGCGTGCCGGTGCCGGGCGCGTGCCCGGGGTCGCAGACGTCGATGTCGACCGAGAGGAAGACGCCGTCGCACCCGTCCATGGCGATCTCGAACGCGCTGTCCAGGACCGCGTCCAGCCCGCGCTCGACGATCTCGCTCATGTGGAACGAGTTCATCTTCTGGTCGGCCATCCAGTCCAGGACGTCCGGTCCGGGCCAGTATCCGCGCAGGCCCAGCTGCAGGAACCGGTCGCCCCGGACGGCGCCGGACTCGATCAGCCGCCGCATCGGCTGCCCGTGGCCGTAGAGCGAGCCGAACTCGATGTCCCCGGTGTCCGCGTGCGCATCGAAGTGGATCACCGAGATCCGTTGGGGCGCGTGCGCGCCGGCCACGCCGGCGACGTCCGGCCAGGTCACCGTGTGGTCGCCGCCGAGGACGAGCGGGATCGCGCCGTGCCTGGCGATGAACCCGACGCCCTCCTCGATGGCCGCGCAACTGCGCTGGATCTCGCCGCTGAACACTTCCAGGTCACCGGCGTCCTTGACGGTCAGGTCGGCGCCGAGCGCGTCGACCCGCATCGCCATGTGCGGGCGGGTGCCGTCGTGGGCCAGGTAGTCGGTGCCGCGGATGACCTGCGGTCCGAACCGTGCGCCGGGGCGGTGCGACGTGCCGCCGTCGAACGGGGCGCCGATGATGACGACGTCGGCTTCCTCGTACGTGGCGGGCTCCCGCCAGTCGCACGCGGGCACCCCGAGGAACGTGTAGTCCGGCCCGAACATCGGTCCATAGCGCGTCATGTTCTGCATCCTTCCCGGCTGATGGTGCTGCCGGGGACTGTATCGCCATACTGTATGGCCGTACAGTTTTGGGTGGCCGTTAAGGTTCAGCCGTGCTCGAAATGCTGATCTCCCTGCTGCGCAGGCTGTTCGGGGCGCCCGAGTCGCGGTCGACCGCGCGCACCCGGCCCGCGCCCAAGCCCGCCGCGCCCCCGCGCCCGGGCGTGTCCCCCAAGCCCCACAAGCCGTCCGCGCACCCGCGCTCGGGCGCGCCGCACCACCCCACGCCGACGCCGCCCCGGCAGGCGCCGCACCAGCCGAATCCCGCGGCCCCCAAGCCCCGCCCGCCGAGGCACGTCCCCACCGAGGACCACCGCCGCACCATCGCCTACGCCCCCGACCTGGATGGCGACGCCGACCCGGGCGAGATCGTCTGGACCTGGGTCCCCTACGAGGACGACCCGGCCCAGGGCAAGGACCGCCCGGTCCTGGTCGTCGGCCGCGACGACCGGACGCTGCTGGGCCTGATGCTCTCCAGCCAGAGCGAGCGCGACGGCCAGCGCAACTGGCTGGCCCTGGGCGCCGGCGACTGGGACCGCAGCGACCGCCCGAGCTGGATCCGCCTGGACCGGGTCCTGGAGGTCGATCAGGACGGCATCCGCCGCGAGGGCGCGATCCTCGATCGGGGCCGCTTCGATCGGGTGGCGGAGACGCTCCAGCGGGATTACGGCTGGGCATAATCGGACAACGGGCTAGCGTTGCGGGCATGGATACGGACGTCATGGCCGGTTTCGGCGGCAAACAGGCGTGGCTGGCGGTGGCCGAGGCCGAACCGGGGGCCGTCCTGGCCGCGCTCGGCCTGCGTGATCTCGGCCCGGTCCGCTGGCGCGACGGCCTGGATGTGGCCCACCTCAACGGCGACCGGGTGGCGGTGACCCCGCCGCTGCCCGGCGCCCGAGGTACCTCGTGGGTGCTGGCGCTGGGCCGCCGGCTGATGGTCCCGGGCCCGGATGTGGTCGCTCTGTCGGCGACGCTGGGGACCGAAGTTCAGTACTTCGCCACACATCGGGTGACGGAGTTGCATCGATGGCAGCGCGCGGTGAATGGTGATCTAGTGCGCGCCTTCGGGTACGTCGGCCAGACCGGCGAGGTCACCTCGTGGTTCGGCGAGCCCGGTCCGGCCGAGCGGGAGGCCGGCCTGCCCGGCGAGCTCGATCCGGAGGAGTCCACGATCCTGGTCTCCGAGCGCGACGTGTTCCGGGTGGCCGGCGCCTGGAGCATCGACCCGACCACCCTGACCGGGCCCGCGCCCGGCCCGCTTCGGATCGGCGCGGCGGACTGAGAGGCACCCCGACATGCGCAAGTACGTGATCATGGGAGTGCAGGGCAGCGGCAAGGGCACCCAGGCCCAGCTGCTCGCGCGCGACCTCGACCTGGTCCACATCGGCGTCGGCGACATCTTCCGCTGGAACGTGCGCAACCACACCAAGATGGGCGCGCAGGTCCGCCGCACGATGGCTTCCGGCGAGCTGATCGGTGACGACGTCGTCGAGTCGGTCGTCCGGGACCGCCTCGACCAGCACGACTGGAACTTCGGGTTCATCATCGACGGCTTCCCGCGCAACGGCCGCCAGGCCGAGTTCTTCATGGAGAGCTACGACATCGACGCGGTGATCCACCTGGAGCTCCCGGACGACGAGGTGCGCCGCCGCGTGCTCAGCCGCCGCCTCTGCCCGAGCTGCGGCATGGACTACAACCTGATCGCCGACCGCCCCGAGCAGGAGGGCCGCTGCGACATCTGCGGCCACGAGCTGGTCACCCGCTCCGACGACACGCCCGAGGCCCTCGAAGCGCGCCTGCGCGACTACCACGAGAAGACGCGCCCGGTCCTCGAACTGTTCCAGCGCAAGGAGGTCGTCCACGACGTCGACGGCCGCCCCCCGGTCGACGAGGTCCAGAACGCTATCCGCAAGACCCTCGGCCTCCCCGCCTACCTCCCGGCGCCGGACCACAAATAGATCAAAATCAGTCAGAGGTACGTCCTAGCCCGGCCCCCAACCGCAAGGCCGGCCCCCTGGTCCACGGCCGCGAGGTGATCCCGGTGCCGGGCCGCCCGGCGCCCATCCGGCGAAAGCGGATGGCCCGCGACCCGGCCCCGGGTCGAGGCCCCGGCCGCGCCCCCGGGCTCCGGCTGGTGCTCACGGCTGCCTCCGGCACCCGGGAACAGCCCTGAGCACCAGCCGGATGCTCACGCCGGGACGGGCTCGCGGGTGGAGGTGGGGGCGGGCCAGGTGGCGACGACCACGACGGCGGCGAGCAGGAGGACGCCGGCCAGGATGCGGTAGCCGACGGCCAGCCCGGCCATGAAGTCGTCGGCCGAGCGCAGCGCGTGGTGCGAGGTCAGCACGGTTCCGATCACGGCCACCCCGAGGGCGGCCCCGACCTCCCGGGCCGCCGAGTTCAGCCCCGAGCCGAGCCCGGCGCTGCCGGCCGGCAGCCCGGCGAGGATCCCACCGGTCAGCGCGGGCGCGCACAGCCCCATCCCGGCGGCCATCAGCAGCAGGTAGGCGGCGTAGACCGGGTACGGCGTCCCCGCCCGCACGGTCGAGAGCAGCGCCAGGCCGGCCACGATCAGGGACAGTCCGGTCGCGATGATCGGCCGGGGCCCGTACTTCTGGGTCAGGGGCACGGCCCGCCGCGACACGACTCCCATCCCGATCGCCAGGGGACCGATCGCCACCCCGGTGAGCAGCGTCGAGTACCCCTTCACGTCCTGCAGGAACTGCGCGTTGACGTAGAACAGGCCGAACAGCGCGAAGAACGTGGCACCGACGCCGAGCGCGCCCGCCCGTACCGAAGCAATCGTGAAGACCCGGGGATCGAGCAGGGGCTTGCGGGACCGCAGGGCGTGCCCGGCGAAGGTCGCCAGGACGAGCAGCCCGGCACCGAAGGACGCCAGCACCACGGTGTCGGTCCAACCCCTCCCGGGGCCCTCGATGATGCCGTAGAGCAGCGCGAACAGCCCACCGGTGAGCAGCACCGTGCCGATCGGGTCGACCGACGCGTCGTGGCGGGGCGCGCGCGGCACCCAGGCCGCCACCCCGGCGACCAGCAGCACGGCCACCGGGACGAAGGTCAGGAACAGGGCGGGCCAGTCGAGGTACTGCAGCACCGCGCCGGCGACCAGGTTGCCGACCATGCCGCCGAGGCCCATGCAGGCGGTCCACAGGGCGATCGCGTGCGGGCGCCGTTCCGGCCGGGTCGCGTGCAGCAGCAGCGCGAGCGTGGCCGGCTGGGCGAGTGCGGCCGCGACGCCGCCGAGCGCACGTCCGGCCTGGAGCACGGCCACGTTCGGGGCGTGCGCGCTGATCAGGTTGGCCAGGCCGAACAGGGCCAGCCCGGCGATCAGCACGCCCTTGCGCCCGATCCGGTCACCGAGTGCGCCGGCCGGGATGAGCAGTCCGGCGAAGGCCAGCACGTACGCGTCGACGATCCAGATCAGATCGCTCGCGCCCGGGTGCAGATCGCTCGCGGCGAGTTGCGGAATGGCCAGGTTGATGCCCGCGACCAGCGACTGGAGGGCCAGCACGGTCAGGCACATCAGGGCCAGGGTGGAGTTCTCGCGTCTCATGTGATCGACGCTAGGATCGGCCATATCTAACGTCAAATGCATGCTTTGCAGGGGAAGGTTGCGTCAGACGCATATGAACCTGGACCTCAACCTCCTGATCGCGCTCGACGCCCTGCTGGAGGAGGGCAGCGTCGGCGGTGCTGCCCGTCGCCTGCACCTGTCCGAGCCGGCCGCCAGCCGCGCCCTGGGCCGGATCCGGGCGGCCGTCGGCGATCCGATCCTGGTGCGCTCCGGCCGCCAGATGGTCCTGACCCCGCGCGCCCAGGAGCTGCGCACCGAGGTTCACGCCCTGGTCGAGCGGGCCCGCGCGGTCTTCACCCGGCCCGGCCCGCCCGAGCCGGCCACGCTGCAACGGGTGTTCACCGTGCTCGCCGACGACGTGGCCATCGCGCTCGGCCCGGAGCTGCTGGACCGGGTCCGGGCCGAGGCGCCCGGCGTGAGCCTGCGTTTCCTCGGCGAGGACCCGGCGGCCGACGGGGCCGCGCGGCTGCGCGACGGCCGGGTCGACCTGGACATCGGCGTGGTCGAGGACGCGCTGCCCGAGATCGTCGTCGAGCCCCTGTTCACCGACCGCATGGTCGCGGTCGTCCGGGCCGGCCATCCGCTGGCCGCCGGTGACCTCACGCCGGAGCGTTTCGCCGCCGCGGCGCACGTGAGCGCGTCCCGCCGGGGCCGGCTGACCGGCCCGATCGACGACGTCCTGGCCGGGCTGGGCCTGACCCGGACGGTGGCGATGGCCGTCCCGACGTTCGGCGCCGCCCTGGTCGTGGTCGCCCGTACCGACCTGGTCGGCCTGATGCCGGCCCGGCTCGGCCGGCGCGCGGTCGAGGCCCTGGGCCTGCGGGCGCTGGAGCCTCCGTTCGGCCTGCCGGCCAAGGAGATCGCGATGGCCTGGCATCAGCGTTACGAGGCCGACGGCGCCCACCGCTGGCTCCGCGCCCGGGTCCGCGAGACGATCGCCGCGCTGACCGCCGATTGAGTGGGCCGGTCGGTGAAACCCACACGATCGGCTGCCGGAAACCAACACAAGCGGGCATCGCTGAACTCTTCGCGGCTTACGCCGGGTGCGGGGGATATCACCGTATTCACCACATTGGTCACCCACGACTTCCGATGTAAGGAGACCGAAATCTCTTTGACATATTGCGCTCGGACAGAAGCGGGCGTAAACAAAGACAAAGCAAAATCAATGCCAGGGCGGTGAGTGGATGTACGCGGAGGAACGGCAGCAGGAGATCGTGCGGCGCGCCCGCGCCGAGGGCCGGGTCGACGTGGTGGCGCTGGCGGACAGCTTCACGGTCACGGCCGAGACGATCCGGCGGGACCTGACCGTGCTGGAACGGGCCGGCGTGCTGCGCCGGGTGCACGGCGGGGCGATCCCGGTCGAGCGGCTCGGCTTCGAGCCCGCCCTCGCGACCCGTGACGCCGTGCTGATCAGCGAGAAGGAGCGGATCGCCAAGGCCGCGCTGGCCGAGGTCCCGGAGGACGGCGCGATCATCCTGGACGCCGGGACGACCACCGCCCGTCTGGCCCAGCTGCTGCCGGCCGACCGGGAGCTCACGGTCGTGGTCAACTCCCCGGTGCTGGCCGCGATGCTCGGCCTCAAGCCGAACCTGACGGTTCTGCTGCTCGGCGGCCGGGTCCGCGGCAAGACCCTGGCCACGGTGGACGACTGGGCGCTGCGGCCACTGTCCGAGATGTACGTCGACGTGGCCTTCATGGGTGCCAACGGCTGCTCGGTCGAGCGCGGCATGACCACTCCGGACCCGGCCGAGGCGGCGGTCAAGCGGGCGATGATCGCCGCGGCCCGCCGGGTGGTGCTGCTGGCCGACCACACCAAGATCGGCAACGATTATCTGGCCCGGTTCGGCGGTCTCGCCGAGCTGGACCTGCTGATCACCGACGCCGGCCTGGACCACGAACTGGCCGCCGAGGTCGAGGCCACCGGCGTCCGGCTGGTGAAGGCATGATCCTCACGGTGACGCTCAACCCCAGCGTCGATCGGGCCCTGGAGGTCGACGAGCTGCTGCGCGGCGCGGTCCTGCGCGCGGTGGACTCGCACATCGACCCGGGCGGCAAGGGCGTCAACGTCTCCCGCGCACTGCTGGCCAACGGCGTCCGCTCCACCGCGGTCGTCCCGGCCGGCGGGGCCGAGGGCGAGCAGCTGGTCGACCTCCTCAAGGGGGAGGGCGTCGACCTGGTGGCCGTCCCGATCACCGGGCGGACACGTTCCAACATCACCCTGGCCGAGCCCGACGGCACGGTCACGAAGATCAACGAAGCCGGCCCGGTGCTCTCCACCGACGAGTTCGAGCAGGTCAGCGACGCGGTGCTGGCCGCCGCGACGGACGCCGACTGGGTGGTGATCTGCGGCAGCCTGCCGCCCGGCCCCTCGGTCCCGGCGTTCGCGGCGCTCTGCGAGCGGCTGGTCGCGGCCGGCGCCCGGCTCGCCGTCGACTCCAGCGGCCCGGCCCTGCTGGCCGGGGTCAACGCCGGCGCGGCACTGGTCAAGCCGAACCGGGAGGAGCTGGCCGAGGCGGTCGGCGCCGAACTGCGGACGCTCGGCGACGTGCTGGAGGCCTGTGACCGGCTGCGCAAGGCGGGCGCGGGCACGGTGCTGGCCAGCCTCGGCGCGGACGGCGCGGTGCTGGTCGAGGAGTCCGGCGTGCTGGCCGGCATCTCGCCGGTGACCAATCCGCGCAGCACGGTCGGTGCCGGTGACGCGCTGCTGGCCGGGTTCCTGGCGGCCGGCGCCCACGGTCCGGCGGCGCTGACCGAGGGCCTGGCCTGGGGCGCGGCCGCGGTGAGCCTGCCCGGTAGCCGGATGCCGCGACCACAGGACGTCGACCGTTCGACGGTCCGCATCGATCCCCACCCCGACCCGGCCCGTCCGCTCGGCTCGCACTAGACCGGCCGTACCTGGCAAAAGACGAAGCGGCCGTGAGGTCGCGGCGAAGCTCTACCCGCAGCAAACCCGAAATTCAGTAACAAATATCGATTTTCAGTACGGGGGATGTGGCACGACCCCAGTCCAATGAAATGGAGATCCTCATGGCCTCTTCGTACACACCCGAGGTCACCGGCGGCGGTTTCCGGGCTTCAGTGCAGAAGCTCGGCGGCTACCTGGCCGGCATGGTGATGCCCAACATCGGTGCCCTGATCGCCTGGGGCCTGATCACCGCGCTGTTCATCCCGGTCGGCTGGATCCCGAACGAGAACCTGGCCCAGCTCGTCGACCCGATGATCAAGTACCTGCTGCCGGTGCTGATCGGTTACACCGGCGGTCGCATCGTGCACGGCCAGCGCGGCGCGGTGGTCGGCGCGATCGCCACCTTCGGCGTCGTGGTCGGCGCGGACGTGCCGATGTTCCTCGGCGCCATGATCATCGCGCCGTTGACCGCGTACGTGCTGAAGCTGTTCGACGGCGCGATCGAGGGCAAGGTCAAGCCCGGCTTCGAGATGCTCATCGACAACTTCTCGGCCGGCATCATCGGTGGCGCGTTCGCGATCCTCGGCAAGCTGGCCATCGGCCCGGTCGTCGACGGCCTGACCAAGGCGGCCGGCAACGCCGTCGACTGGCTGCTCGACCACAGCCTGATGCCGCTCGCCTCGATCCTGGTCGAGCCGGCCAAGGTGCTGTTCCTGAACAACGCCATCAACCACGGCGTGTTCGGCCCGCTCGGTGTGCAGCAGGTGCAGGAGCACGGCAAGTCGATCCTGTTCATGATCGAGTCGAACCCCGGCCCCGGCCTCGGCCTGCTCACCGCCTACCTGCTCTTCGGCCCGAAGTCGCTGCGCCCCAGCGCCCCGGCCGCGATGATCATCCACTTCCTCGGCGGCATCCACGAGATCTACTTCCCGTACGTGCTGATGAAGCCCCGCCTGATCCTCGCGATGATCGCCGGCGGCATGTCCGGCGTGGCCACCTTCATGATCACCGGTACCGGTACGGTCGCCACCCCGGCGCCCGGAAGCATCTTCGCCTACTTCGCGGTGACCGCCAAGGACGGCTACTTCGGGATGATCCTCGGCGTCGTCATCGCCGCCGCGGTCACCTTCGGCGTCGCCTCGGCGCTGCTCGGCTTCGGCAAGCTCAAGTCCGACCAGGAGATCGACGAGGCCGCCGAGGAGGAAGCGGCCGCCGACGCCGCCGCCGAAGGCAAGCCGGTCGCCGTCGAGACCACCGCCACCAGCACCCCCAAGGAACAAACCGCCTGACAAGCCCGCGGGTGGCCGCCTCGCACGGGCGGCCACCCCAGATCCGAACGGAGGTCCGGCCATGGCCACCATCAACGGCAAGGACATTCACAAGCTCGTCGTCGCGTGCGACGCCGGCATGGGCAGCAGCGTCATGCTCGCCAGCACCCTGCGCAAGCAGCTCGGCAAGACCGGCGTCACCGTGGAGCACACCCCGGTGAACTCCATCCCGGCCGACGCCGACCTGGTCGTCTGCCACAGTGGCCTGGCCGCCCGGGCCCGCTCGATCGCGCCCGGCAAGCCGATCGTGCCGTTCCAGATCTTCCTGGGCGACCCGGCCGTCACCAAGGTCGTCAAGGCCATCCAGCAGGGCACCGACCTCAATGTCTGAGCTGCTGGACCGCCGGGCGATCAAACTGGCCGAGAAGGCGGCGGACCGCGACGACGCGATCCGCCGCACCGGCGAGGCGCTCGTGGCGATCGGCGCGGTCGAGCCCGGCTACGTCGACACCATGCTGGCCCGCGAGCAGAGCATTTCCACGTACGTCGGTGAGGGTGTCGCCATCCCGCACGGCACCCTCGGCGGCAAGGAACTGGTGCACCGGGACGCGCTGTCGTTCCTGCGCTTCCCGGACACCGTGGACTGGGACGGCGAGCCGGTGACGCTGTGCGTCGGCATCGCCGCCAAGGGGGACGGGCACGTCGAGCTGCTCGCCGCCCTCGCCGAGATCCTGCTCGACGAGGACCAGGCCCGTGAACTGCGCGAGGCCACCGATCCCGAGACCGTGATCCGGCTGCTCGGGGCCCTGAAAGAAGAGGAAAGCAGCTCATGAAGGTCGTGCGATTCCACGCTCCCGGCGACGTCCGTTTCGAGGACGTGCCGGAGCCCGAGGCCGGCCCGGGTGAGGTGAAGATCCGGGTCCGGAACTGCTCCACCTGCGGCACCGACGTGAAGATCTCCAAGTTCGGCCACCACCACATCCACCCGCCGCGGGTGATGGGCCACGAGATCGCCGGTGAGGTCGTCACCGTCGGCGACGGCGTCGAGGGCTGGCAGGCCGGCGACCGCGTGCAGGTCATCGCCGCCATCCCGTGCGGCGTGTGCCCCGAGTGCGTGCGCGGCCGGATGACCATCTGCCCCAACCAGGTCTCGATGGGTTATCACTTCGAGGGCGGGTTCGCGCAGTTCATGGTCGTACCCAAGGAGGTCTTGAAGGTTGATGGTCTGAACCGGATCCCGGAGGGCGTGTCGTTCGCCGAGGCATCCGTGGCCGAGCCGCTGGCCTGCGCCCTCAACGCGCAGAATCTGGCCCGCGTCGGCGACGGCGACGACGTGGTCGTCATCGGCTCCGGGCCGATCGGCTGCCTGCACGTCCGGCTGGCCCGGGCCCGCGGCGCCGCCCGGGTCTTCCTGGTCGAGCTCAGCCGGCAGCGCCTGGAGATGGCCGCCAACCTGGTCAAGCCGGACGCGGCGATCTGCGCGGCCGAGGTCGACCCGATCGAGGAGGTCCTGAAGCTGACCGACGGGCGCGGCGCCGACGTCATCATCACCGCCGCGGCCTCCGGCAAGGCGCAGGAGCAGGCGATCCAGATGGCCGCCCGGCAGGGCCGGATCAGCTTCTTCGGCGGCCTGCCCAAGGACAAGCCGACCATCACCTGCGACTCGAACCTCGTGCACTACCGCGAGTTGATGATCATCGGCGCCAACGGGTCCAGCCCGGCCCACAACAAGCAGGCCCTGGAACTCGTCGCCACCGGCGCCGTCCCGGTCGCGGACCTGATCACGCACCGGCTGCCGCTGGACCGCGCGATCGACGCGTTCGGCATCGTCGAGCGCGGCGAGGCCATCAAGGTCACCATCGAGCCTTAGGAGTCGTCATGCCCACGCGTACGGTCGCGGTCGGTTCCGCCAGCGGGCTGCACGCCCGGCCCGCCAAGATCTTCGTCGAGGCGGCCGCGAAAGCGCCGGTGAAAGTCACCATCCGGGTCGGCGAGAAGAAGCCGGTCCCGGCCAAGAGCATGCTGTCCGTGCTCGCGCTCGGCGCGAAGCAGGGCACCGAGGTGATCCTGGAGGCCGACGGTGATGGCGCGGACGAGGCCCTGGACGGGCTGGCCGCGCTGCTCGCCCAGGACCTGGACGCCGACGATGCCCACTGACAGCCTGTCCGGGATCGGGGTGAGCGCGGGAGTCGCCGCGGGTCCGCTGCTGCGGATCGCGGCGGCCCCGGCCCTGCCCCCGCCCGCTCCGGTCACCGACGCCGAGTCCGAGATCGCCCGCGCGTTCGCGGCGCTCGCCGAGGTCGTCGCCGAACTGGGGCGCCGCGCCGACCGGGCCCAGGAGTCGACGGTGGCCGAGGTCCTGCGGGCCGAGGCCCTGATGGCCGACGACGAGGAGTTGCGCGACGCCGTGCGCGAGGAGATCGAGGGCGGCACCGACGCGCCGCACGCGATCGACGCCGCCTTCGGGACCTTCCGGGAGATGTTCGCCGAGGCCGGCGGCTATCTCGCGGAACGGGTCGCCGACCTGGACGACCTGCGGGACCGGGCGGTGGCGGTGCTGCTCGGGCTGCCGATGCCCGGGGTGCCGCAGCCGGGACATCCGTATGTTCTGGCCGCTCGGGACCTCGCGCCGGCGGACACCGCCGACCTGGATCCGGAGTATGTGCTCGCGCTGGTGACCGAGGTGGGTGGGCCGACCAGTCACACGGCGATCCTGGCGCGGGCGCTCGGGCTGCCCGCGGTGGTTGCCTGCCGGGGCGTGCTGGACATTCCGGAACGCACTTTGATCCAGGTGGATGGCTCAACGGGCGAGGTCGGGCCTGGCTCGTCAGTTCTGCGTGCGGAAAATCGGACTTCGTCGGAAATTTCGGGTCCGGGGGGCACGTCCGACGGGCACGCGGTGAAACTGCTGGCCAACGTCGGCTCGGTGAAGAACGTACCGGCCGCCGACGAGGCCCACGCCGAGGGCATCGGCCTGTTCCGCACCGAACTGCTCTTCCTCGACCGCACCTCCGAACCGACGAAGGACGAGCAGGTCACGGCCTACCGGGACGTGTTCCGCGGGATGGCCGGCCGTCGGGTCGTCATCCGCACCCTCGACGCCGGCGCCGACAAACCGTTGCCGTTCCTGAACCAGGACGGCGAGCCGAACCCGGCCCTCGGCGTCCGGGGCCTGCGCGTCGCCCGGCAGCGGCCCCAGGTGCTGACCACCCAGCTGGAGGCGATCGCCCAGGCCGCGGCCGAGTGCGAGGCCGACGTCTGGGTGATGGCGCCGATGGTGTCGACCCTGGCCGAGGCGTCCGAGTTCGCGGCCGCCGTGCACGAGGCCGGGCTGCCCCGGGCCGGTGTGATGATCGAGGTGCCGGCCGCCGCGCTGCGGGCCAAGGACCTGCTCGGGGTGGTCGACTTCCTCAGCATCGGGACCAACGACCTGAGTCAGTACACGTTCGCGGCCGACCGGATGTGCGGGGAACTGGCCGACCTGCTCGACCCGTGGCAGCCGGCCCTGCTGCAGCTGATCGCCATCTGCGGGGCGGCCGGGCGGGAGAGCGGCAAACCCGTCGGGGTGTGCGGGGAGGCGGCGGCCGACCCGGGACTCGCTCCGGTGCTGGCCGGGCTCGGGATCAGCAGCCTGTCGATGTCGCCCCGGGCCCTGGGGGCGGTGCGGGCGTCACTGGCGCGGTACACGTACGCCGAATGTGTTCGTCTCGCCGAGACGGCGGTCGCCGCACCGGACGCGGTATCGGCGCGCAAGCTGGTTCTCTAGTCGTGTGGGGGGCCTCCGCCGGTGCGGAGGCCGTCCCACGTCAGTTGAACGGGAAACCGGGTGGGAAGTTGACCGACACGTTCGGCGCGTCCATGTCCGTCATCATCCGGATCACGTCCAGCGCCACCTGCGGTGTGCCGGGCGCGCCCTCGACGACGGTCACCCGCTTCTTGCTCCGGTCCTGATAACCGGCCTCGACCCGGTACGTGTACCGCCCCCGAGTACTGGCCGGCGCGTATGTCGGCCGCAGCGCCTGGAAGGCCGGCGTCGAGGCCAGCCGCAGCACGTCCGCCTGCTGGCGATTCGACGCACCGACCAGGGTGAACACGGACTGGCCGACCTGACCGGAACGGGTGCGGACGACGACGACCGCGATCGCGCGCTTCGCCTTGGCCGCGGCCGGGACGGCAACGGGGACGGCGGCCGGGGCGGCGGCGGGAACAGCGGCCGTGGCCTGCGGTGCGGGCTCGGTGGCGACCGCGGCTCCGGCCGTGCCCGCCACACCCGCCACGACGGCGGCAAGACTCAACAGCAACTTACTCATGCCACCTACGATATCGGGCAATTACCCCTAAATCAGGCTAACGCTCCGAGCTTGGCGAGCCGCTTCTCGACGATGTGACAGACCTGCTCGACGACGGCGAACCGGGCGTAACCCTTGTCGTCGCCGGGGATGACGTGCCAGCGGGCGCGCGATTGATCCGTACGGGAAAGCATCTCCTCGATCGCCTCGGAGTAGGCCTTCCGCTTCTCCCGGTTCCGCCAGTCCTCGTCGGTCAGCTTCCACGTGCGCAGCGGGTCGTTCTTCCGGTCCTCGAACCGCTTCAGCTGCTCCTCGTCGGACACGTGCATCCAGAACTTGATCAGGATCATGCCCTCGGCGGTGAGCGCCCGCTCGAACTCGTTGATCTCGTCGTAGGCCCGCTTCCACTGCTCGTCGGTGGCGAACTTCTCGACCCGCTCGACCAGCACCCGCCCGTACCAGGACCGGTCCAGCACCGTCATCCCGCCCGAACCGGGCAACACGTTCCAGAATCGCTGCAGGAAATGGTGGCGTTTCTCGTCGTACGTCGGAGCGGCGAACTGCGACACCCGCACGTGCCGCGGATCCAGCGGCGCCACCAGCCGCTTGATCGCCCCGCCCTTGCCGGACGCGTCCCACCCCTCGAACAGCACGCACAGCGGCGGCCCGATCTTCTTCGCGCCGATCTGACCGCCCAGCGTCAGCCGCAGCCGCAGGAGCCGCTCCTGCGCCTCGACCAGCCGCGCCTCGGCCTTGCGCTTGCTGATCTCGATCGGTGGTTTCGCGCTACCCAGGTGACCCATCCGTTCAGCATCCCCGAAACCCGGTGTGCCGCGCACCGAGCCGTGCGGGAGAATCCGTGCGTGACTCTCGTAGACGACCTGATGTGGCGTGGACTGATCCAGGACTCGACCGATGCCGACGAGCTGCGCAAAGCCCTCGACGGCGGCTCGATCACGTTCTATGTCGGTTTCGACCCCACCGCCGCCTCGCTGCACGTCGGTCACCTCATGCAGGTCTGCACCGCCCGGCGCCTGCAGCAGGGCGGGCACAAGCCGCTGCTGCTGGTCGGCGGCGCGACCGGGCAGATCGGCGACCCGCGCGAGTCCGCCGAGCGCACCCTGAACCCGCCGGAGGTGGTCGAGAGCTGGGTGCAGCGCATCCGCGAGCAGCTCTCACCGTTCGTCACCTACACCGGCGAGACCGCCGCCACCCTGGTCAACAACCTGGACTGGACCGGCCCGACCTCGGTCATCGACTTCCTGCGCGACGTCGGCAAGCACTTCCCGGTCAACAAGATGCTCGCCCGCGACGTGGTGCGCAACCGGTTGGAGAGCGGCATCAGCTTCACCGAGTTCAGCTACCAGCTGCTGCAGTCCAACGACTTCTACCAGCTGCACGTGCGCAACGGCTGCGAGCTGCAGTTCGGCGGCTCCGACCAGTGGGGCAACATCACCGCCGGCGTCGACTTCGTCCGCCGTCGCGGGGCCGGCCCAGTGCACGCGTTCGTCACCCCGCTGGTGCTCAAGTCCGACGGCACCAAGTTCGGCAAGACCGAGGGCGGGGCGGTGTGGCTCGACGCGACGATGACGAGCCCGTACAGCTTCTACCAGTTCTGGATCAACAGCGACGACCGCGACGTCAGCAAGTACATGCGGTACTTCAGCTTCAAGACCCGCGAGGAACTTGAGGAGCTGGAGAAGGCAACCGCGGAGCGCCCGCAGGCCCGGCTCGCGCAGCGCGCGCTGGCCGAGGAGCTGACCACCCTGGTGCACGGCGAGGAGGCGTCCCGCCAGGCCATCGCCGCCAGCCAGGCCCTCTTCGGGCGAGGTTCGCTCGACGAGCTGTCCGCCGACACCTTGCGCGCCGCTCTGGCCGAGGCCAATTTGCTTTCCGTACGGGGTGAGCTGCCGCCCGTCGGCACGCTGTTGAAGGACGCGGGTCTCGTGGCATCGGCCAACGAGGCTCGCCGGACGATCAGCGAGGGCGGCGCCTACCTGAACAACGAGCGCATCACCGACAGTGAGGCGATCGTGCCGGAATCGGCCCTGCTGCACGGCCGATTCCTGGTGCTGCGCCGCGGCAAGCGGACCTTCGCCGGCGTGGAGTACTCGCAGGCCTGACATTTTTCGGCCCGGTCCCTCTTCAAGGGGACCGGGCCGCTGTTTTTTGTCCAGTTTTGTGAAGCGCGAATGATCGGTTCTCAGGGCTCTGACCTGAGGTTTTCCGGTGTTTGCCGGGTGTGACGGTGGTCGCCCCGCCCCGATTTGGCGTTGCCGGGACGGGCGAGTAATGTTTGTCGAGCCGCCAGGGAGACGGGCGAGCGAACGAGACCCGCGAGGGGCTCGGAGCGGCCGTCCTGCCGGCTCGGTTTTAATCAAACCAAGCCTTCCAAGATCTCACGATCTAGCGTCGTGGGAATTCTCGGTGCGGAAAATCCGGTTGCGAAACACGGATTTGACGAACTGAGAATGGCGGGTAAAGTAGT